>NZ_JAPELY010000006.1 GCF_026343295.1 Streptomyces sp. NBC_00083 | reverse complement strand
GTACCACATCGCTGCGCGATGTGCAAGGGGCGCAGTCGCTGCGCTCCCTTCGCCCACGCGGAGCGTGGGCGCCTCCCTCCGCTGCGCTCCTGGAGGCAGTGGGGCCGGCCGCTGCGCGCCCGGCTGGCCGCGCGGTGCGCGGCCGGGCCGATCGGGTCCGTGGGTGCGGCTAGTGGGGCCTCCAGTACGGGAGTTGGGGAGCGCTGGGCGCTCCCGGCGGGTCCGCTGCGCTCCCCCGCCTGACGGTCCTTCCGGCTGCGCCTCCAGTCCCTTGGGGCCCGCTGGCGCGGGCCGGGCTGGCTACGAGATGGGGGTCGCTCGTTCGTGTGGGTTCTAGTGTACCGCGTGCATCGGGTTGATGCAGCATGTACCGTTGGCGGAAACACGGGACACCCCCCAACCACCCGGACGGGGCGCGGCTTTTGATTCAAGGTCAGCGCCTGAATTCGTTTCCCACCACTCACGCGAGGAATAACGAATTGCGAAGTCGTGGACCCGAGCCACAGAACGGTACCTCGGATATCGGAAAGCTCGAATTCCGGCCTGCGGAGGTACCGGAGCCGAACGGCCCCCCGGGCCGGGCGGCGGAACCGTCCACCGGCACCGGCCACGCTTCCTCGCTTTTGAACGTCACGGTCGGCACCACCCGAGACTCAGAGCCGCTGCTGCCGTCCACGGCCCGCACGAGGGCGCGGTGCCGCACGCGAAGCCGCCTCAGCCACGGAGGCCGGCCCCCTCGATCCGGTGGCTGTCGACGGCGACACGCCCGCCGCTGCCAGCTGCTTGCCCCGTACGCGCCGGGGCGTGTCGGCCGGGGTTCGCGTGGTGGTTGAGCTCTAGTGACACATAAGAGCGTTCCACGCCGAAACCGGCTCTGACCTGCGGTGATGCGAAACCGTTTGTTCTAGGTTTCCAGAACAAACGCGTCCTGGGTGTTCTGGAGATCCAGAACAAACGGGCCCCGAACCTGACGGGTCATCAGGTAACTGTGAGCCACGGTTTGTTCTGCCCCTCTAGAACAAGCCGGTTTACCTAGTGCTACCGTGCAGGCTGAAACGTTGATCATCTCTGGAGGACTGTGCTGATGGAACAGCTGCCGATCGTCCGCCCCGGCGAGCGCGTGGTTGCGCGGTCGGACGGCAAGGGCGGCTTGATCCTGGGCGTGGAGAAGATCAAGGGCCGGGAGTTCGCCGCGAGCGCGGAGTGCAGCGGCTACGTGCTGGACGCCCGGCTGCTGATGGACGTGCTCGGCAGTCTCAAGATGCCCGGGAGCTGGTTCCAGGTCTGGTGCAAGCTCGTGGCGCTGCAGAACGCCAACCGCGCCGACGACCAGACCCGGGCTGCCGCCCGCGGCTTCGTGAAGACCAACCAGCGCGACCTCCAGGCCCGGTGCAACCTGTCGGCGGCCTCGGTGAACGAGGCCAGCCAGTTCTTCGCGCACATCGGCTGGATGCGGACCGCCAAGCGCGGCGTGCTTCAGCTGAACCCGTGGCTGACGGTGGCCGGCACCTCGGGCGAGCAGGAGAAGTGGCAGGCGCTCTGGAACAGCGCGGAGGGCCCGTCCTGCCTCATCCCGCACTCCGACTACCCCACCGAGTGGCGCCAGGCGCGCGAGGTGGAGAAGAAGGCCGTGGAGTCCGCCCGCCGCAAGGAGAAGGTTGTGACGCTGCGCCAGAGGCGGCCGGTCCGCAAGGCCAGCGCATGACCTCGCGCGGCATATCCTCGTTACACGTCGACCTGATCGGAAGTGGTGAGGCTCCGTGAGCAGCTCTTACGTCCCCAGCCCTCCCACAGAGGCCCCTGTCACGATTCCCCGTGCCGTGCTGCGCCTCCTGGCCCTGGTCGACGTCTCCACCGCCGGCCGCCGCGTCCTGGACGAGCTGCTGTACCTCAGCGACCCGGAGAACGGCACCGCCTCGATCAGCCAGAACGAGATGGCGCGCGAGCTGGGCGCGAGCAAGCCGACGGTGAACCGCGGCTTCAAGGAGCTACGCGAGTGCGGACTCGCCTGGAGCCTGGAAGACGGGCTCTACCAGCTCCACCCGCTGCTGACCGGCGGCAAGGTGTCCTCCCCCGTCATGAAGGTCCCGGAGATCAAGGCCGCCGAACCCGGCCGCTTCACCGAGCAGCGACGGGCCCGGTTCGCCGCCCAGATGGCCAACCTGGCCGCCACCGGCTGAACCGTCCCACCGAAGGTCCCAGGCGCCGCACCAGGAGTGCGGCGCCTTCTTCATGCCCTCCACCGAGCCGGTAGCACTAGCTAAACCGGGTTGTTCTGGAGGAGCAGAACAAACGCGAGCCACCGCGCGGTCCGCGCCGGACGGCCCGCAGCGAGTAGGTGGTAGCACCAGGTGAACCGGCTTGTTCTGGAGCAGCAGAACAACCGCCGACGGCCGGGCCGGACTGCTGCGCTGTTGCTGCACCTGGTGAGGCCGGCCTTGCTACCCGTGCAGCACCCGTGTGCCGTCTGGGTCGGGCAAGTGCTGCACCGCGAGCCGGGCGGCCGGGGCAGCACCCGGTCTTGCACCCCTGTGCTGCCCTTGCACCCTTCACCACCAGGAGCAGCAGCTCGTGCAGCAAGCAGAAGGGTGCAAGGGTCTGGGTGGTGCTGGAGGTCCACATCGGGGCCCCGCGCCAGGAGGCCGGCGGGGCCGCCCAAGCGGGGCCGGGCCGGGCCGTCTCTTGCACCCCAATGTAGGTAAGTAGTTGTAGTACCTACGTGCGGGTTGAACTCTCCCCCCTGAGAGCAGAGCTCGCGGCCGGGAGACGAGATCACCGGCGCAGGAGCCGAACCGCGGAGACACCCGACGCCGCGAAGCGCTGTACGCCGCTGTGAGAGCCCGAGAGGCCCGTGATCGTTGTACGGGAGCCCGGAACCGCTCAGAGCGGCGCAGGAGGCCGCACAGCGCCGGGAAGGATCATGTGAGCCGTGGCGCTACGGGCGCGCTGGTGAGCTCCGCCCGACCGTGCGAATGCTGCGCACCCACCAGAACCGCCAACCGAACATCCGCGTCAGCGAGGTCTTGCGCAGCCTCTACCACCGGTATCTCGCCTACGGCGGGTGCGGAGAGCGCGCTCGTCATCTGGTCAGTCAGTCCTAGGTATTCCTCTTACGCGAGCGATCCCTCACCAACCGGCGGACCCGATCCCTCACCAAACGACGAAGACGCCGATCCGCTGCTGACCGTCCTCGTGGTCGGCGCCGGCCTCGTCGACTCCGGCGAGCAGCAGCCGGTCGGCCTGGTCCCGGACGTCGCGGGTCAGACCTCGATGAAGGCGACCACGACGACGGTCTTCAACGCGGTCACCCAGTACACGAGCCGGACGCGTTCGACGTCGTCAACGTACTGGCGCAGCCGCGGGCCGGTGCTGTCGCCGGGGAGGAGTTCGCCGGCGTCGGGGTCGACGGAGATGACGACCAGGGCGCGGTCCAGGGCGTGCAGCTCGGCTTCGCTGGTGATGGCGTCCAGCTGCTTGGCGGCGGAGTCGGAGAACGCGATCCGGGCGCGGCGCGGGCCGTGCGGTGCGGGCATCAGGCGACGGCCGGGCGCTGGGCGGCGAGCCGGGCGAGGTGAGCCTCGCGCAGGTCCTCCCACGGCGTGCAGTCCTCCACCGCGGGCAGGCCGTTGGCGGCGATGTCCTCCAGGACGGCGGCGAGCTGGTCGGCGCTCTCGCGGGTCCGGGCCGCGTACGCGCGCAGTCCGTCGGCGGCGGCGGGCTCCAGCTGCTGCCGGACAGTGGTGTCGGCGGGGGCCGGCTGTTCGCTCATCGAGGACTCCAGAGGGCAGAACTGGCTTCTCTCACCAAGGTATCGCTGGGCAGGCGGGCCCGGGAGCACTCCGCCGGAACCCGGCCCGTAACTACGCTCCGTATTACTCACAAGTGCGCGTGAGGTCCAATCTTGAGTGTCACGCTCCACCCCCGAAAACGTCCTCTGGAGAGCCCTACACCCCCGAGAAACGGACAAACAGGGACAGATTCGAGGCAGCGTGACACGTAAGATCTGACATCGCGAGGGAGCGTGACAGTCACTTTCTGTCAGCGTGACACCGGGTCTGGGCCCGCAGGCGGTCGGCTCGGTGGCGTTCCTTCGACGCGGGTGAGGAACGCGGCGAGCGCGCCGGCGGCTTCGGGCTCGGTGGCGGCGAGCCGGGCCGCGAACGCCAGCTCGTTGACGTCGGCGCCGGGGACCAGGCGGGCGAGTTCGGCGAGCAGCGCGGCGTGCGCGAGGACCGGTGGCGTGAGAAGGCCGGCGGCTTCCTCGCGGGCGGCGGGGTCGCGGTAGTGCCCGAGGTGTGCGGCCAGGGCGTGGGCGAGCCAGGCGTCGACGTCGGCCTGGACGTACCCGCCGGCTCGCCGGGTCAGCTCGTCACGGACGGCTTCGTCACCGGTACGGGGCTCGGTCTGCTCCAGGGTGCCGAGCTCGCGCAGCGCCTGGAGCTCGTCGGCGCGGGCCGCGATCCGCATTGCTTCGCGCAGGTCAGCTTCCCGGGCGGCGGCGGCCGCGGCTTCGGCGGTGAGCTCGGCCTGGACGACGTCGTCGACGTCCGGGTCGTAGACGGTGCCCGCGGGCGCGGCGGCGAGCAGCTGGTCGATGCGTTCCCACTCCGTGAGCTCCGCCGGGCCGCGGGCGTCGTCGGCCAGGTCCTCGTGCCGGGACGCCTGCCGGGCGTGGAAGCGTGCGTCCTCGAGGGCCGCCGCGATGGCGTCGGCGTCCATGCCCTTCGCCCGGCGCCGTACAACACGGCGGCCGATCCGGGCCGGGTCGACCGGCTCACGGGGCGCGGCGACGCGCGGGGCGAGCGGTCGGCTGGTGCTCTCGCCGGGCGGCCAGAACCGGGTCATCTTCGGTCTCGCATTCATCGTGCGGATTCGGTGCGGGCCGCCGCCAGAGCGCTGTACGGCGGCCCGCAGATCTGGTTTATAGCAGGCTCAGAATTCCGGCGGGTCAGAACCGGAAAGAAATTGACGACACTGACGTGAAGTCCGCGCGGAGGCCATCGGCCCGTGTGCCCCATTCCGTGAAATACGACTCCGTGATGGCCTCCGCGACGATCGGATGCAGATCCTCCTCCGTCGCACCGGCCTCCTGAAGCTCCAGGATCTGCTTCACGTACGTGGGCGAGATGTCCGTGGTGATCTGCCGCTCACGGCCATCGTCCGAGCTGCCCGTGCAGGTGAATCCGAAGTACGCCGTCACCTCCACCATCATCCCCCTGGAGGTGGACGCCTGCGCGCGCGCTTGCGCCCTGACCTGCGGTTGCCACTCGGATTCCGTCTCCTCCACCAGGGCGGCCTGGAGCCGCTTCTGCGGGTTCGTCAGCTTCCCGGACCGGTAGCGCTCCACCGTCCGGCGCGAGACGCCCAGGCGCTCCGCCAGGGCCTTGGTCGACCCCTTCGCCCGCGTGAGAAGGAATTTCACCTGTGCATTTGCTGACTTCGGCGCGGGCCGGGTGAAGACCTTCCGCTCCGCCCGCGCGAGGGCCTCCAGGACCTTGCCGCGGCGCGGGGCCGGCTGCTGCTGCTCGTGATCGCTCATACCTCCAGGGACCACGATCCGCCTGTGGACAACGGCCGCGCTCCCGTCGCCAAGTCGGCTGTCAGCGCCGGGTGTTATGCAGGGGGCCCAGCAGGGGAGGTTGCCGGTGACAAGGGGAGGGACACCGTGGGGAAACGGAACGGGGCACGCAAGGGTGCCCGGCGGTCAGGGAACCCGGCGCGCCGCGAGGCGGAGCATCAGATCTCGGGCGTCGTACTGGGCGAGCGCATGTACTCCGGGGCGGCCGGCCACCGAGCCGGGGCGCAGCCGGGAGAGATTCTTCCGGTGAGGGCTCCGGAACTGCCGGACGGCGTCGTGCTCAGGGACGCGGCCCGCACCGACCGGGCCGCGCTGGAGCCGGTGATCCGGCTGGCTGATCCGGACAACCCCGACGGCTCCTGGCGAGCGCTGTCCGAGGTGATCAATCAGAGCCTGGACCCAGGGCTGCAGACGTACGCGCGGGTGGTGGAGGAGACGTCGTCCGGCGCGCTGGTCGGCGGCATGCTTGCGCTGCCGGCCACGTGGGCCTTCACCCATCCCATGCTCATCGGCTCGCCCAACGCGCACATCATCGCTGGTCTGGTCGGCTGCCTGGACTCCCTCGCCGTCGTCGACCAGTGGCGCGGCAAGGGGATCGCGCGTGCCCTGGTCACCGACGCGGAACGTGCAGTCAGTTCACATTCGGCCGGGAAGCTGGGCAGTGCCGTACTGCTCGTCACGCACGAGCCGGAGCTGACGGACTTCTACGCCGGGCTGGGCTTCACGGTGTCCCCGGACGGCATCGGGATTCCCACGCCCACGGGGTTCATCTGCCACGGCCCGACCAAGGGCTTCCGCTTTTCGGTGAAGCCGCTGCGCACCGGCGTCCAGATGAAGCCCATGGCCACGCCGTACGGGCGGCAGCTGGTCATCCAGGACGTCCTGCCGCTGCCCCGCTGAGTCGACCCTGGCGGATACGCGAGCGAGCCCGGACCAGTTGGTCCGGGCTCGCAGCCTGTTCGGGGCGCGGCTGCTACAGGTCGAACTCCAGGTGTTCGACATCGAGCATGCGGACTTCGTCCAGGCTTCCGGCGCGGCGGCCGCCGTCCTGGAAGTACACCTCCTTGAGTGCTTCGGCCGCGATCTCCCGCAGGCGGTCGTCACTGGCGCCGGCGGCCTGTGCGTCGAAAAGGCGGGCGGCGTAGACGGGCGGCAGGGCGACGGTCAGGTGCCGGATGCGGTCCTGGTCCGTGGAGCCGATCGGCGCGGTGTAGCCCATGCGGGCGCGGGCGTCGATCACGATGCCGCCGGTCGTCGCCGCCTTCTCGCGGGCCTTGGCCCTGATCTGCGGCTGCCACCGCTTGGTCACCTCGCGCTCCAGGCGCGCGGCGAGGTCGGCGCGCGGCCTCTTCGCCTTGCCCGCCACGTACCGCTCCACCTGCCGCTGGGACATGCCGAGCAGTTCGGCGACCGCCTTCGTGCCACCGAGCTGCTTGACCATGTACCGCATCTGCGGGCCCGCGGACTTGGGTGCCGGGCGGGTGAACGCCTTCTGCACCGCCTTGTCCAGGCCGTCCCCGAACATGCTCATCGCCTGCGTACTCCCCTACTCGCCGTTGTCGGCGTCGGTGACGGTGCCGTCCTTGATGGACCGGGCGAGGTTGAGCTCCGGCGCGTTGAACTTGTCCCGGACCTCCTCGCCCCACAGGACCGACTGGGTGCCCTCGTGCTTGACCAGGCCGGGGTTGATGCCGAGCTTGAACCCGCCGGGCAGCGGCCTGCCCTCCCGGTAGGGCAGGAAGTCCAGCGGGCTCGGTCCGTTCGCGGCGTAGACGACGCAGTCGGACAGGATCGCGATCGGGTACTGCCCGGTGAACGCCGCGTGCTTGACGATCTTGCGGTGGAGGTTGATCCGGGTGCGGGAGATGACCGCCGCCCGGATGTCCGGCCGCCACGTGGGGCGCTCCAGGGCCCGCCACCGCTCGCCCGGCCGCCAGCCCTCGCCCCGGGGCCGCTCGCGCAGCTTGCCCAGGCCGCCCTTGACCGTCGCCTTGATCGCCGAGACGACGATCGTCAGCTCCGGGTCGCGCTCCTTGTAGCCGTCCATCGCCGCGAGGAAGTCCTCCGGCGACAGGTCGGCGTCGACCCCGAGGTCGGCCATCGTCGCCAGGTAGGCGTCACGCAGCCGCCCGTACCAGCCGTCCAGGTAGCGGCCGTTGTCGTACCGCACCCACGCCTCGATCGGCGCGACGTCGTAGCCGAGCTCCTGGGCGTACGCGACGGTCGGCGTCGCGTACCAGGCCGGGCCCGTGGGCCGGTCGCCCTTCGGCGTGAACGGGGAGGGCAGCAGCGAGCCGTCCAGCTCCACCCACTCCTTGCCGACCTTCACCCGCGACAGGTCGACGTGGGACAGATCGACCAGCCACGAGCCGGGCAGCTTCGGGTCGAACGCGAGGCCCTTGACGTGCGTCGGCTCGCCGAGGCCGACGTTCAGCCCGTTCGCGCCGGCGGCGAAGGCCATGTTCACGTCCAGGCCGACCAGGTAGCGCAGGGTGCACTCGGCATCGGTCATCGGCCGCGCCCAGTCGTACGCCTCCTCGAACAGCTTCTCCGCCGGTCCCCGCACGTGGAAGCGCGGCAGATCCAGCGCAGTGACCACCGGGTGCCCGTCCGGGGCCTCGCACGGCGCGCAGTCCACCGGGTCGCTGCCCAGCGACCCGGGCGTCTTGGTCTCCGCCTGCCGCAGGACACCGGTCTCCTCATCCCGCACGGCGTGGGTCGGCGGGTGCAGCGCGGTCATCAGCTCCAGGCCGGTGACGGCGGTGGAGCCGCGCGGCGTCATCACCCGCGACGCGTAGACGCCCAGGACGCGGGCGAGCTCCGCCGGCGGAAGCTGCGCGGCGTCGCCCCAGAACCGGGCGTCCAGCGCGTTCCACGACGGGATGCACAGCTGCACGCACTGGCGGTCCGAGCCCTTGGCCGGACGGTAGATCCGCGCCCACGGCCCGAAGCCCCTCTTGGTGAGCTTCCAGTCGGCGCGCACCAGCTGCTTGATGACCTTGTGGCTCTCCGGGATCCGACCGGCGTCCTTCTCCTCCGCCGTGAACGAGACCGGGAGGCCGTAGCGCTCCAGGGCGGCCTCGGTGAGCACGAGCAGCGGGTCGGCGGGCCGTCCCGGGCCGGACAGCTTCGGCTGGCCGAGCTTCGCCTCCTTGAGCGTCCAGTCCACCAGGGACGGCAGGGACTTGGCGGGCACGTCCAGGACCAGGCCGCCGGTGCAGTACGCCAGCACCTTCCCGTCCTCGACGTCGACGACCGCCAGCGGACCGTTCTCGAACCGCGGGTCGGTGTCGCCCGCCGGGGTTCCGGCCGGGGCCGCCTTCTTCGCGCCGGGGCGGCGGGACGTCGACGGCCTGGTGGTGCTCGCCGGGCGGGACGCGGCGGCTGGAGCAGCGGCGACGGGGGCCGGGGCGGGGGTCTGGGTGTTCTCGGTTGCAGTCATGACCGCAGCCTCGGACGCCGAACCTGTGGACAGAGGACGGGCTTCCGCCGGGTCGGGCGCGCCGGTGAATGTGGCGGGCACCGGGGCCGGGTAGAGCTCCGCGAGCTGCTTGAGCAGGCGCGCGTACGCCTCACGCTCCGGGCCGCGCGGCTCGGTCGGCTTCTTCGTCGACTCCCAGGCGGACACCGTCGCCCGCCGCACATGGAGAGCACCGGCGACATCGTCCAGCGTCAGGCCATGGGCGACCCGCAGCCGCTTGCGCTCCTCCGCCGACGGCAGAGCAGAACGGGACGCGACCAGCGCGTCGACCGCATCGAACATCTCGGACATGGAACACCTCCTGACCCACACTCTACCCCATGAACCGTAAGGATCGCGTACCTTCGCCGTACGAATACCGTACGGTGCGCGTTCGGAGGGTGGAAACGACGCGCGGCGCCCCTGCTGAGCAAGGGCGCCGCGGTCAGGTTGGAAGGCTGGTCAGTCCGACTGGAAGAGGTCGTACCGCGCCGACGTGGTCGTCCACCTCCCGTTGGGGGAGGGAAGGTTCGTGACGGGCCGGACGTACCCGTCGTAGACGAGGAACGCGATGACCGGGGAGCCGACGCGGCTGTGGGACGACGGCCCCTCCTTCGCCCGTAGCCTCCAGTTCCCGCCCGGCAGTACGCCGCGGACCTGTGGCTGGTTGTATCGCTCCACCCGAAGGAAGCCCGGCCGGTCCTTGGCGACCACGAGGCGGCCTTCCGCCTGGTCCAGGATGAGGGCCCTGCCGTCCGCGTCCCAGGATTCGACCAGCACCTCCAGTTCGTCGTCTTCGCCCTCAGCTGCGTCGGCGTCGGTGAAGTAGGCGTAGTAGCGGGCCGGTTGAGTGTCCATTCGACGATGGTGACCCTTGACCAGCAGAGCAGGGAGGAGATCCAGTCAATTCCGTTCACGCCGACTCCTGGAGCCGAGCCGGCTGCGGCAGCACGGCCGCGGTCCCGGCCTCCCTCGCCGCGCGCTCCGCTCGTGCCCGACGCAGAGCCGCAGCGTGGGAGACGTCGGCCTGGTGACGTCGCTGGGCACGAGCCGCCGCGATCGGGGCCGTCGCATCGTCCGCGACGACGTCGGCTTCGGGGAACGCCCTGCGGGACAGCTCGCGCATCGCCCGGTTCTGCCGCTCCACCGCCTCCGCGATCCCCGGGTCGACCCGGGACGGCACGGCGACCTCCTGGTGCGCGGCGAGCGCGCGGCGGTAGCCCTCACACGCCGTCTCCCTGGACTTCGCCGGACCGGTGGGCGCGGCCGGGACCGGATCTGCCGCAGCGACATCGGCCGGACCGGGCGCGGGGACGGCACCGGGCGCCAGGACCCGCAGGGCACGTACGACGGTGCGGCCCGCCGCCTTGTTGGCGGCCGCGATGACGCGGGTCTGCTCCAGGCGGGCCTTCGTCGCCCACGCCGACGACTCCGGGCACACCGTGAGCTGTCCGGAGTCCGGGTCGTACGCCACGGCGGCGACGTGCCCGGCGAGCTCGGGGGCGATGGCCGCCCACCGCTCCCGCAGCGTCGCGCCGGCGGCCGGGAGCTCCCACGCCCGCTCGGTGACCAGCGCACCGATCGCCGCGCCCAGGCCCAACGGCTCACGCCCGTCGCGCCGCACCGCCGCGCGGGCCCGCGGTTTCTTCTTCGCCTTCTGGCCGGCGCCGTTCTTCCGGGCCTGCTCCATCGCGGCCCGCAGCGCGACCCGGGCCAGGTCGACCCCGGACACCTCGCCCTCGCTCATGCCTGCCCCCAGGTCGCGTAGCCGAGGTCCAGGTGCCCGAGCCGGGAGTGGTGCTGCGCCTGGTCGACCACCTGGTTGCTGAACAGACGCCGGGCCGACGGTTCGCCGTACTGGTCGATGTGGTCGAGGACGACGCTGTGGTCCTTCAACCCCCGCACCCGCCAGGCCCGGACCTGCTCACGGGTCAGGTCCTCGAGGACGAGCTCCTGCTCCTGGTCGTCGCCGTCGACCGGGTCCGGTGCGGCAAGCGGACGCGGCGCGGGCAGCACGACCGGCGCCATCGGCGCGGCCGGGACGTCGACGGCCTGCTGCGCGGCCGCGGCTTCGGCACGGGCCTGAGCTGCGGCGGCCTGCTGCTCGCGGACCTGTGCCCACCGGTGCTCGCGGATCCACGCCTGGGCGGTGACGTCCTGGTGCAGCTGCTGCGCGGTCGCCGTACGGCGCTCGGTCTCGGAGGCGTGCGGCATCGCGGCGTCGACGGCGGCCGCGACCGCACGGCGCTGGTCGCGGCGGTCGGCCTGCTTTTCCTCGCAGCGCGGGCAGTCCTGCCCGGAGTCGAGCAGCACCCGGTCGTCGCACCGGACGTCGCCGCACCGCTGACGCTGGGGCAGGGCCAGGCCGATCAGCCAGCCCACCGGGTCCTTGATCGGCCCGTACAGCCGCATCTGGTCCTCCAGGCGCCGGGCGAGGCGGTCGGCGAGGATCTGCGGAGCGTCCGTACGGCCGGCGAACCCGACCACCCGGGCCAGCTCGCCACGGGCTGCGGCCTCCACCAGCTTCCGGGCGGCCGGACGCTCCAGGCGCGCCCACACCAGGTCGACCGGAGCCAGGACGGCCCGCAGATCCTCCGACGGCAGAGCCACCCTCCCCCGCTGCTGCCTGCCCTGGCCCGCACCGTCCACGGCCCGCACCGGAGCATCGGCCACCGGCCCGCCGCTGCCCTTGATGCCTTCGACGACCGGGGACTTCTTCGGCTGTTCCCCGCGGAGCGGGCCGCCGTCCTCGCGCTCGCACGCGCGGTCCGGCAGACCGTGGTTCCCACCACGGCCTTCGCCGGAAAAGCCACCAGAGAGCGCGAGAGACCCACCAGGAGTAACCCCAGAAGCGTGGAGAGCGTGGTGCTGTGCAGTAGCGGCGAGGTCTGCCGATCCACCGATCCCGTCCTGCCCGGCCCCCTCGATCCCAGTCGCCACAAGGGTCTCGCCCGTCTCGCCGGACTCAAGATCTCCGGATGCAGTACCGGCGAGGTCTGAAAACACGGAATCCGCGACCCGGCGGGCCTCCCGTACGGCCACACCGTGGGCCTTGGCGACCGGCACCAGGCGCACCCGCGACTGCGCGTTCAGGCCCGAGCCGGTCTCCTTGCGCACCACGTCCGCGACGCCGTGCTCCTGGAGGCGCCCCAGCACCTTCGCCCCGGCCGCCGCCGTGCAGCCCAGCAGCCGCGCGACCGTCGCCGCCGGACGGCCCCGGTCGGTGTCGACTGACCCCGGGCACAGCTGCAGCCAGCCCGCCGAACCCGTCGTCAGCACCATCAGCAGCAGCCCGAGCCGGTCCGTCGCAGCCCCCCGGCCCGTACGCCCGGCGAGCAGCCCGGCCGGGATCGGCGGCTTGTCCTTCGGCTCCCACCCCGGACCGAACAGCACGGTGATCAGGCTCAGCAGCACCGCCAGCTCCGAGCGCGACAGCGCCAGGGCGTGCCGCCGGTCGCCGGCCTGCTGCGCCCGGTACATCGGGATCACCCAGCACTCCAGGCCCGTCGCCCACCCGATGGCGTTCGTCGCGACGTTCGAGCCGAGGAACCCCGCGCCGCGCAGCTCGGGCAGCACGGTGTGCGCGACCGTCGACTGGGAGACCCCCAGCCACCGCCCGAGCTCCTCCGCCCAGATCGACGTCTCGAAGTCCTTGCGCGCATCCGCCTTCGCGGTCAGCACGACCGACGCCAGCCGAGTCCCGTCCGACGCACCGGCCAGCGCCGGGGACGTCACCAGCGCGCGCACCGCCGCGAGCAGCCGGGCCCGCATTGTCTTCGACAGCTGGAGCGGGTTGCCCAGCTTCAGCCGCGCGACCGGACCGGCCTGCGCCGGGACCGACCGCAGCCGACGGCGCGAGGCCCCGCCGGCGAAGTGCGTACGCGGGCGCGGGAGCACGGCGGCCGGTGCCGCCACGGTGCTCATCGGCCCACCGCCACGACCGGAGCGGCGGTCATCGCGAGGACCGAGGTCGTCTGTGTCGTCATCAGGCTGGTGTATGCGCCAAAGCGGACACCCCCGCCCGGAGCCGCCGGAACTGCTGTTTCGTGATCCACCCGCCGAGCCTGCAACGGGAGCCCTGTGGACAGAGTCCGGTGAGCCCCGATCACCCCCATCGCTCCCGCACGGCGGGCAACAACCTTCGAACCCGTCCCGCCACACGGGACGGCCCCCTCGAGGACGTCGTCGACGAAGTTGTGGATGACGTCCCGGGCGGGGTGGATCAGCGCGGCGGCCGACCTCGTTTCCGGGACTCCCGAGGCCGGGCGGACCGCCGACCCGGCGGCATCCGTGTGACAGTCGAGGGGTGTGATGTACGTCACAATCCCGTCAGAGGGGACACCACAACCTGCGGCAATCACCCCAGAGGGGGTACTGGCCTGGTCGTGGTCGACCTGACAAGACCTGCGGTGCTCGTGCACTATGGCGATACCAGCCTTCATATGGATCAACGCAGACGGGCCCCCTGCCGGGAGCGCGACTCGGTGGTTCGTGTGGATGTGTGGGAGCCCCCTCCGTGAGGAGCGGGCTGAGTACGAAGGCCAGCGGCGGATCTCCTTTCGTTGCGGGTTTTCGAACTGGTGTTTCGAAGCCCTTGCTGGGGCCTCGAAACCGACGGAGCCGCGAAGCCCCTTGCTGGGGGCCCGCGGGTCTTGCAATGGCGGCCCTGATGAGGGGCCGGTGGGAATGCAGCGGCTTGATAAGCCGCGGCTCAGAGTCGGCTGCGAACCGAGATCTGAGCGACCGACCTGGGTTGCGAATCCAGGCGGTAGACGGGCCGCGCGAGGCCGAAGGGGATTGCGAGTCCACCTTCTGTTGGCGCGCGCGGCTGATGGCCGGCTAGGTCATCCCAACCCCCTGAACACGGAGGCTGGCGTCAGCATGCGCGGACGCAGTCCGGATGGCGTGATCGCAGAAGATCAACGGCGTAGCGGCGCGTGTAGTTCCGCGCGTGCGGGTAGCCTTCATCCCGCGATCACCTCCATTCCAGGTGCGTCGCCAACGGAGCGTTGCCCCGTTCGAGCCACCCCGTAGACCAGGCCCGGTCGCGGGGTGCTCGTCGTTTTGGATCACTGCTGGGCACAGCCTAACTGCACGACCCGACATATTTGCGGGGCGAATTCGTGCAGAGTCCGAGAGGCCCGGAATGCCGAGACCGCGACGCGGTACGTAATCGGAAAGTTGCCCGCCGAACGGGAAGCTCATTGGCCACCCCGCAGTTCGCGAAGATGGGTGACGAACTCCTGCGCCTCGGAGGCGTGTCCGTAGTGCGTCTGGAGGGCCTGCCCGAGGTCGGCGGCCACCATCGCGAGCGACGGCAACGACTTCCGCTCCCCGGTCAAGGCCCGCTCCCCGTAGGCGAGCGCGGTGTCCAGGTCCCCCTCGCGCGCGGCGACCACGCCGAGCGTGACGCGGGCCTCCGCGATCCGCATGGGTGACCGTTCCGTCCCGTCAAAATCCGTGCCCGCCCGGATGACCTCATTGGCCAGTTGCTCCGCGAGCCGGTTCTCGCCCGACTTCCTAAGCGCGTCCATGCGGTAGAAGTCGTATTTCGCGGGGTCGACCACGAAATGGTTCTCGATGTTCTCGGGGTACGGCTGGAGTTCGAGGATCTGGCGTCCCTTGTCGAGCGCGACTTCGGTCTGCGACCGGTCGCCCAGCCGCGCCCACGCCTTGGCTTTCTGCGCGTACAGCTGCGCGGCAACGCTCTCGGTCGGCGCCACGGCGATGCCGGCCTCCGCGGCCGCGATGACGCCGCGGTAGTCGCCCCGGGTCAGCGCGAACCACGCCCTCATCTCGTGCGCCCAGCCCTGCACGCTCAGCTCCCCGGCCTCCTGACCGAGCATCAGCGCGGCCTGGCGTGTGGCCTCCGCATCGCGGGGGCGGCCGGAGTCGTACTCGACGCAGCCCACCAGGAGCGACAGCTTCCCGGCGAGCGCGATGATCTCGCGGTGCTGCGCCAGGCTGACCCGCTGGTGCTGGAGGCCGACGACGCGGGCGAGCCACGCCTTGCCCTCCAGGAGCAACTGGTCGGCGGGCAGGTACGCGTACTCGCAGCACAGCCGGTCCGCTGTGATCCGCAGCGCGTCCAGCGTCGCGACATCCACATCCGAGGCGCGCAGCCGGGCGATGATGTCGACGGTGTCCATACCGCTGACCTGCAAGATTTCCGCCCGACCGTCACGGCGGCTGCGCTCGGGGAAGAACGCGCCGGTCGTCGTGTTGAAGGTCTGGGCGATGGCGGACCTGTACTTCACCGGCTGCGCGTCCCCGGCCTCCCAGCGCTTCCACTGCCGGAGCAAGTCCTGCTCGCTCACGACCTGGTCGTCGGGGAGCCGGACCATCAGTGCGCGGACCGCGTCGACCTGAGACCAGTCGCGCGCCGCGCGCTCCTCAACCATCCGACGTGCCCAGTCGGGACGCTCATCCATCGCCGTTCCCCTTCCCCGTACGGTCCAGCGGCGCGGCCTGCCCGACAGGGTGATGCCCGAGCGGAGGCCGGCCCTTCTGCGGCCGAGCATCGCACGGCCCCTTGATCGCGCGGAGGTGACAAGTGGCGGTGACATTCCGGATGTCACCACCAGTCGTCACTTTGCGCAGCGTCTCAAGGGGCGCACGGTGTGTGCCGTTCACACGAGTCGATCCACGTCCCAGGGGGAGGCGCACGGCACATGCTGAGGCCCGTACGACAGCCGCGAAAGATGAGCGCAACGGGTTCTTCACGGCTCCTCCTTCACGGTGCTTTCGGAATTGGGGATCAGCTGGTCGCGTCGTCGCTGGCTACACGGCGGGCTTGGACCAGGTACGCGTACGCCGCTCCCAAGTGGCCGTATGCCGTGACGTCGTCTGCCGCGACCGCCGCGGTTGCCGACTCGGAGGCCCTGCGCAGCTGCTGCGCCACGGCGGAGGGCATGGTCGGCGCGTCGGCGAACTCGCGCAGGGTCTGTGCTACTTCGGAGAGGGACGCCTCATCGGAGACGCCGGTCGGACCGCCCAGGCCCGAGAGCATGGGGATCCACCCGGTCGTCACGGCGAGGGAACTGCGGATCTCGTCCACCAGCTCGGGGGCGCTGAGCCGCTTCTCGGTGCTCATGTGGGGATCGGTCTCCAGGGACTCAGGGGTGTCAGCGAGGCGGGCGCCCCGGCTGTGCCGGGACGCCCGGGATGCTTCGTCAGGCGAGCGGGGCGGCGTAGCGCAGCTTCCAGCCCTTGCCCAGGACGTGCTGGGTCACCTCGACCACGCGGCCGTCAGCGGCACCGATGTGGTTGATGGTCAGCACGTCCGCTCCCTCGGGCAGACCGAGCCGAGCCGCCTCCTCCGAGGTGGCGGGACGGAGTTCGACATCCTCGACCGCGCTGGAGCCCTGGTCGAACCCGGCCTCCTTCATGCGGCTGATGATGCCGCCGACGCCGGTGTCCGCCTGCTCGATGCCTGCGGCCTCTGCGACGTCGACCGGGATGTACGTCGTGACGAGCTGAATGACGCGCTCACCATCGAACATCTCCCGAGCCCGCACGACGACCTCGCCGTCGACGCCCAGGAGCTGAGCGACATCCGCCGGCGCCGTGGCGCGGCTGACGGAGACCTCGGTCCGCGGAGCGCGGCCCGACCGGCGCAGTTCGGCGTCGAACGCACCGTGCGCGCCGTTCTCCTCTCGCTGGTCGGTGGTGTACCGGGTGCGCGCGTCCCGCAGGACCACGCCGCTGTCGTCGATTCGGTTGCTAGCCATGTGCTGAATGCTCCTTGCTCGTGTCTTGATGGACGTTTGTGTGTTCCGTGCTGGTCAGCCGGTTCCCGGGGTGTCGATGACCCACTCGTAGGCCAACCGCCACTTGGAGCGCGGCAGGACGTGCAGGCAGATCTCTACGATCCGGCCTTCGGCAGTCAGTCCCTTGTGGGTGATCTCCAGTACGGCTCGCTCAACAGGAATGCCGAGGGCATCGGCCTCTTCCGGAGTGGGCGAGCGAACTTCGATCTCCTCGCGCAGCCGCACCTGTCTGAAGCCGGCCTCAGCCATCCGCGACTTGCTGCCTCCGGTGCCCGTGTTGTTCTCCGCGAGCACGGGGCAGGCGTCAACGACGTCCGGCGGGAACCAGCTCGTGGCCACTTGGACGACTTCCAGGGCCTCATCGTTGCCTGGGAGCCCCACCCGCATGATCCGCTCACGCTTGAGGGTCTTCGCGCGGTGGTGCATCCCGTAGAGCTCAGCGACCTTCTTCGGCGGCACGTCCTTGGCGATCGTGACGACCGGGTCCTTGTTCTCGAAGCCCATCGACCGCATCTCAGCCTCGAAGGCTCCAACGGCTCCGCCGGCCTCTCGCAGCGTCGGCAGGTAGCGCTGGGTGCGATCCGAGACGATCTTGCCGATCACCAGGGACACGTAGGTGCCCTTGCCCCGGCGAGAGAAGACCAGACCTTCATCTTCGAGCAGTCCGTAGATGTCGCGCGCGGTCTGGTAGGCGACGCCGTGTTCCTTCTGGAGCTGAGGCACGCCAGGCAGGCGCGACCCAGGTGCGAGTGCGCCTCGCTCGATCTTGTCCCGGATCTCGGATGCGATCCGTTCGACCTTCCCCGGCTCCTTCTGCTTGGTGGCCACTGCTCCCCCTCTCCGTACACGTCGTGGCAGCCAGTGGATCTCGCTGCCCGGTCCGCACAGCATTGCATGTCTAGTTGTTTCTCGAAAGCCGAGACGCGACACGGTTTAAGTGGCTCCATAAAACCGCAGGTCAGGTGCGGTGATGGAAACTACTTAGCTAGACAGGTTGACCGGGGCCCAATAGTGAGGTTCTATCGAGATGCACCAGCGAGCGGTGAGTAGCCGCTTGCAGGGTGTAGCCGGTGTTGTTCCTGCACATCTGGGCGCATCACCAGCAGCAAGACCGCAGTAGTCGTCCGCCCTTCGGGGTCGGCCGGAGTAGCCCTCCTCAGCTCGCTGGGATCCGAGGGCGTGAGAGCACCATCGAACTCCTCCGGAGCCTGACGGCCGCGACAACTGCGTGCACGTCGCAGCGCTGTGCGCTGTCTGTCCTGCGGGACGCCGGCCTCGTGCCGTGCGGCCTGGAGGGCAGAGAGCACATTCGCGACGCGCTCCCTGCCACTCCGTCCATGAGGAGTTCAGATGTCTGCTTCCACCATTGAGCGCCCCGCCCGCACCCGCCGGAGCCGGACCCGCTCCCGCACCGTCAACGCCCGCCCGGCGCTCGTCATCTCCACCCTCAAGCCCCACCAGTACGACCTGCGCCCGGCCTGCGCGTCGCTGATCTGCCCCGACTGCAAGACGTGGGTGCCGATCACCGGCCTCCAGACCCGGAAGCCCAAGGTCGTACCGCACGACACCGGCCTCGCGAACAAGGACGCGTCCGTCCGCTGCCGCCTGGGCAGCAACCGCCTGGTCACCATCGACATGACGGTCAAGAAGTGGCAGGAGCGCCTCGAGGACGGCAACTCGGAGACCGTTCACCGCCGCAAGACCACGGTGCTGCGCAAGCCGAAGGTCGCGCTCGCCCCGGCCGTCAGCCAGATCGCCGCGCAGAAGCAGACGGCGACGGCGGACGACGACTCCGGCGACGGCCGGCCCCTGTGGCTGCTGCGCGAGATGAAGTGGGCGTCGACCGAGTCCGCGGTTCGCGACGCCGACACCCGGCGCGCGCAGCTGCCGGACGGTGAAGCGCCGCTGGGCGCACCGCCGGTCCCGCTCAAGGCGCTGCACCCCCAGCGCCGCGCGAGCTGATCCGCTCTGGACGAACGACCAAGGCCCCGGCCACCCCGCAGAGGGGCGGCCGGGGCCTTGGCTGCTCGTACAAGCAGTCAGCTCCCCAATTGGGGAGTGATCGCGACAGCCCTTGGGATTGCGGCCCGGGAGCTGTCCAGGACCTGACTGGAGGACCTGATGCAGCACAGCATGACACGCACCACGGCGCAGCCGCGGGCCGGAGTCATCGACGACATCGAGCGCGAGGACGACTCCAAGGGCTACGAGCCCGAGGACGCCGCCCGCGTCGACGTCGCCCTGGCGCTCCTGCTCAACCTGACCCTGGCGCAGGCCGGTTGGGAGGTGGCGGCGTGATCACCAGCCTCACCGACGCCGAACGCGAGGCGCTCTCGCAGAAGAACCGAGAGCAGAACCAGCGGTCGGAAGCCAACCGCCGATGAACATCCGGCAGTCCAACCAGCAGCGCTGACCCCGGCCCTGCCCGTCGTCCCCGTGCCTTCCCGGCCGGGGCCGGCGGAGAGCGCCGGGAGCTCCCCCGCTCCGGCCGTACGGCCGCCGACACAGAACAGCCCCAGGGTGGCCGCCCCGGGGCTATCTCCTGCACTGGACCTTCTGGGAGGCCCTGATGAACCGCTCCATCGTACGCACCCCGTACTACGGCGCCGTCTCCACCGCCGTCGCACCTGCCCGGCCCCGCCCGGCGTGCGAGAACGAAGACCCCGAGCTGTTCTTCCCGATCGGCGACACGGGCCCGGCCCTGCTCCAGGTCGAGGAAGCCAAGGCTGTCTGCCGCCGCTGCCCGCTGATGGAGAGCTGCCTCCAGGGCGCCCTGGAGCGCGGCGAGACCGCCGGTGTGTGGGGCGGGCTGTCCGAGCCCGAGCGCCGCCGCATGAAGCGCCGGGCCGCCCGCCGTCGTTCTGCCTGATCCGTTCTGACGGTTGCCTGATCCGCTCGCACCGACCGCTGCACCACGGCGGCCGGGACGGGCGGTGACGGGGAGCCGGACAGCCCGGACCGACAGTCGAGGGAGCCCCCATGGCCACGACGATCACCCCGCTCCAGCCCGGCACGGAAGCCGCCGCCAAGGCCGCCGCGTTCGCGATCTTCGGCAGCGACATCCCGCCGATCGACCCCGACGACTACAACGGCAGCTGGCGCACCACCCTCCACGTCATCGCGGAGGAGTGGGTGGGCGAGGGCCGTGTCGAGCGGCACGCCGCCCGCACCGCGACCGCGATCAACGACCTGCTGAACACCGAGAAGCTGTTCGGCGTGGGATCGCCCGAGGCGCTCGCCGGCGGCACCGCGCTCAAGCCGCTGATCGACAAGTGCCGGATCTACGGCATCACCACCGACGACCTCCGGCGCCACGGCGCGCAGCTCCACACGAGCTGACTTCGCGCCCGCCCGGCGGGAGCCGTTCCCAGTTTCGAGACCGCCCCGCAGCACTTCGCGAGTACGGCCGCCCGCCCCCCGGGCAGCCGGCCTTTTCGCGCGCCCGGAGCGGGTAGAGCCGGTGTCCGGTTCGCAAGCAACCATCCGCACCAAGAGCCGCTTCGGGAACGCCTCACCGCGTTTCGGGAGCAGCCCCCGCCGTTTCGCGTACGCCCTGAACGACCCCCTCCGGAGGCACTCATGACCATCACCGACTGGCCGCGCACCGCGGCTGAACCCGACTCCGACTCGGCTTCACCGGCCGCCGTTTCGGGAACGTCCACGCCGGTTTCGCAGACACCCAGCACCGTTTCGGACGCGGCTGAGTTCGTTTCGGAGACGGAAAGCGGAACCGGAACGAAGCACTCCCCGGGCCCGCTGACCGGAACTCAGAAGTGGGCGGCCGGTGCGATCGTGATCGCCGCGCTCGTGCTCGCGGGCATCGGCCTGTACCTCTCCTTCGAGCACGTCGCGGTCTTCGCGTTCGAGCAGCTCCGCTTCGAGTCGCTCGGCAAGGGCCAGCTGTTCGCGGTCGGCGTCGACGTCGGCATCATGGTCATGATCGCCGTCGACCTCCTGATGGCCTGGCTCAAGCGCCCCATCAGCTGGATTCGCTACCCGGTGTGGCTGCTGACCAGCGCGACAGTCGTCCTCAACGCCGCCTCCGGCGCCCCGGAAGGGGCCTGGAAGCTGCTGGACTACGTCGCCGCCGGCGCCCACGGCGTCGTCCCGATCCTCTTCATCACGGTGGTGGAGCTCGGGCGTACCGCGATCGACCGCATCGTCCGGCCCGACCAGGCCGAACGCGACTCGATCCCGTGGCTGCGGTGGGTGCTCGCCCCCGTCGCGACGGCCCGGATCTTCCGCCGGATGCGGCTGTGGGGCGTCACCTCCTACCCGGAGATGATCCGCCGCGACCAGGAGCTCATCGCCTACGAGCAGTGGCTCAAGCGCAAGTACGAGGGCGGTGACATCTCCAAGGCCAGCGAGGATGAGCTGCTGCCGATGAAGATGGCCCCGTACGGCTACACCGTCGCCCAGGCCCTGGCCATGCCCGATGAGCAGGAACGGGCAGCTCAGGAGCGTGAGGAGGAAGCCGAGCGGCGGCGCCTGGACGCGGAGACCCGCAGCGAGGTCGCCCAGTCCAAGGCCGAGTCCGAGCGCCTGCGCGCCAAGGGCGAGGTGGAGACGGTCCGTGCCGAGATCGACGGCCAGACCGGCCAGGCCCGCGCTCACGCTCGTGCCCAGGTCAGCGCCGCAGAGCGGGCCGCTGAGCTGGAGGAACAGGCCCTCGACAACGCGGTGATCGCCGAAGCCCGCACCCGCGAGGCGGAGGCGGCGCGCAAGGAGGCCCAGGAGCGCGAGGCTGAGGCGGAAGCGGACCTGCGCGCAGCCGAGCTGGAGCGCCAGGCAGCCGAGAAGCGGAAGCTCGCGGCGGAGGCCGACCGGGTCGCCGCGGCTGAGGCCCAGGCGGTCGAGACCCGGACCATCGCCGAAGCCCGCAAGGCCGCTGCCGAAGCCGATCGGGTCGCTGCCGAAACGGAGCGGGTTGCTGCCGAAACGCGGCGCGCCACTGCCGAAGCCAACCGCAAGAAGGCTGAGGAGGACCGCCGCCAGGCGGACGCTCTCGCCGACATCGCGCGCTCCCAGAAGGAGGCCGCCGAAGTCGAGCGGGCTGCTGCCGAAACGCGTCGGGCCGCTGCCGAAATCGAGCGGCGCGCGGTCGAAGCCGAGGACGTCGCGAAGCTCAAGCCGCGCGAGCGGGCGGTCCGCAGGGTCGCCCGGATGATCCTCGCGGCCGGTGGCGACGCCGACCGGCTGCCGCTGGCCGACATCCAGCACGAGCTGGCGGTCACCTCCCCCGGCACCGCCTCCGAGTACCGCCAGGAGGCAGCCGAGCTGCTCGCCGGCGGATACCGCCCGGAGCAGTGACCTGCACGAACCGCGAGTTCGACGGTTCCACCGGCCCCCGAGACGAAGTCAGCGCCTCGGGAGCGCGGTGAAGGCGCCGAAACGCCACGACAAAGCCTCCCAGATCGCCCCCGCCCCGAGAAGGAGATCCCCACCTCATGGATATCAACGCACTGTTCACGGATGAGGGCCTTCGGGCCTTCACCGCCACCGTCCGCGACCAGCACGTTCGCGATGCCCAGCAGTACGGGCAGATCGCCGACATCGTGCGCCGGCGCCTGGAGCAGACGCCGATCGAGGGCGACCGCTGGATGGCCAAGAAGCTGCGCGCCTGGAAGGTGTCGCGGCAGCTCAGGGCCATGCAGAAGGCGTCCGGCGAGGCCGCGAGCAAGGCGGAGGCCCTGTACGCGACTTACGTCAACGAGGTCCTGGAGCTCCCGCAGCGCCGGGCGGTCGCGGAGGCCAAGAAGCTGGAGCGCAAGAACGGCCGCCAGGCCGCCGTCGGCGCGGCCGTCGCGAGCTCGCTGAACAAGACGGTGACCGCGCTCAACACCCCCCAGGAGCAGGCCCCGGGCGCGGTCCCGCAGGCGAGGCCGGCGGAGTTCGTGGCCCCGGACAACCCCTGGAACCAGTGGCCGATGGCGGCCGGTGGTGAGCGGCCGACCAGCTCGATCAACGACTACTTCGCGAAGGGAGAGCAGGGGTGACGACGCCTCGGCAGACGCAAAACCGTGCGAAGCACTGGAACGGGCGGATCGCGGAGGCGGAGACCGAGAAGGAGCGGGCCGGGGTCTGGTACGACGCGTGCCGGACCCTGGCCCGCCAGGCCGAACGCGACGGCAAGCCGGACGTGTGGCGCAAGCTCACCGCCACGCTGCACGACTTCTACAAGAACAACGGAGGGTGACGAAGTTCTTCTTCTTCACCGCCTCCTCCCCACCGCCTGGAGCACCCCAAGGCGCGCGCGTGTCGTGCGCGCGCGAGGGTGCCCCAGGCGGTGACCGTCTGTCAACTCCGAGAGGGAGACGTCATGGCCGACGACGACGGCCCCAACAACTTGATCCACTTCCCCCGCGTGGGCTACACGGCCCCTGCTGAGCCCCCTGCGGAGACGCCCGGTCCGGCCCCGGCCGACGTGCCGTTCGCGGCCCCCGCCGACGTCTCCCCGGTACCCGCAGACGCCCCCGAAGCGTTTGCACCCGCGACGCGAACCTCTCCTCTGGACACGATCGCGGCCCTGCCTGAACCCGGTCTCGGGGCCCCATTCACCGCCGACTCGGGGACCACCACGGCCCCCGCTCCGGCGGGCGCGATGGTCCCGGCGACGTTCCGGTCCGAGGCCGGGCAGCCGGCCGCCGCGCCGCGCCTGGGCTCGCTGTCCCTGGCGGCGATCCTCGCGGTGTCGCTGGCGGCCATGCGCGGCATCCACTCCGCCGTCGCGACGGGCCGGGCCAACCGGGAGCAGCGTGAGGCGGTCGCGAAGACCGCGAGCACGGCCAAGGACGGCTCCTCCGGGGGCGGTTCGAAGAAGCAGGTGCAGCCCAGCCACGAGTACGGCCGCAAGTCCCTCCAGCGCGGTCCTGGCGGCCCGGGAGGCCGCTCCGGCGGCGCTGGTCCGGGCAGGTCCGGGCGAGGCGGCAGCGGGTCGTTCAGCGGCTCGGGAGGCCGGGGGCGCGGCGGGTCATCGACCCGGTCGCCCAGCGGTTCCGGCGGCGGCTCGGGCGGCGGGCGCGGACGCGGTCCGGGCTCCGGCTCGGGCGGCGGCGGAGGCCGCACCACCTCGCCCAAGAACGGCTCCGGGATCACCCCGCTCAAGCGCAACTCGCAGGGTGGCGGCCACAGCCTCAAGAAGAACCGCGGTCCCGGATCGTCCGGTGGATCGGGCGGTTCGGGAGGCTCCAGCGGCGGCGGAGGCGGCAGGAAGAACCGCGGCCCCGGCAGCGGCGGCGGGTCCGGCTCCTCCGGCGGCGGCTCCACCACGAACCGCAAGCGTGGCCCCGGCAGCACCGGGGCCGGGGCCGGCGGTTCGTCCGGCGGTCCGGCCAAGAAGCGCGGACCGGGCTCCGGAACGGGAACCGGCAAGACGACGGGCCCCGGCACCGGCAAGGGCACGGGGACCGGCCCGAAGGGCGGGACGAAGAAGTCGCCGCGCGGTACGACCGGCCCGTCCGGGATCCTGCGCAAGAAGCCCGGCACCACCACCTCCGGCACCGGCCCCAAGACGAAGCCGAAGGGGAAGGGCAGCAGCGGCGCGGGCACCACGGCACCCGGCAGCAAGCGCGGGAAGGGCAAGACCCGCTCCGGCAAGGGCGGGACCGGCCCGGCCTCGGTGCCCAAGACCCCGGGCGGGAAGTCCCGCAAGGGCAAGAAGCTCACGCTCACTCCGGGCATCGCGCACGGCACGTTCGCGTCGTCGGTGAAGCAGGACTGCCGCTGCCGCAAGTGCCGGCGCTTCCGCAAGGAGTACAGCCGAAAGGTCCTCGGGGCGATGAAGTCCGCGGCCCGGGGCCGGACCACCTTCGGCGAGGCGGTGCACGAGACCGCTGAGAAGCGGCTCAGGCGCCGCCGCAAAAAGATGGGCCCGCCGGTCGTCACCAAGGTCAAGGTCAGGAAGCCGAAGAAGAAGACCGGCCCGAAGACCAAGACCCCCAAGCCCGGCAGCACCACGCCCGCCGGGCCCGCCGCGAAGGCACCGGCCGGCCCGGCCGCGACGGCGCCGACCCGCCGCACGCCCTGGTCCACGGCCAAGGCACGGGCCCGCAAGCGCGCCCGGATGCGGACCACCACGGTCCCCGCGCCCCTCCCGGCGCCGACGACCGGCACGACCACACCGCCCACGCCTCCGGGACCGACCGGTCCTCCGGCAGCTGCACCGGCCCCGGCCGCTGCGGTCGCCGGGGCCGGTGCAGCCCCGGCCCCGCCGGGCGGCGGCACGGTGCCGGGCACCGGCGCGCCGCGCCTGTCGCCGTTCGAGGCGATGGGCATGGCGACAGCGGTGTCCGCTCCGGCTGATCCGATCACGGTTGAGCGGGCCGACTCCCCGGGGTCCGGCCCGTCCACGTCCGGCGCGGGCACTCCCGCTGCCGGTCCCCCGAGCACGAAGGAGAACAGCGTGAGTGACGCCTGGCTGACGAAGTGGGGCAGCGGCAGCGTCGCGGACATGGACGCGCAGCACGAGACCGAGGTCACCCTCGACGACACGCTCGACGTCCTCGAGGAACTCACCGCGCAGTCGTTCAAGGCGCACGAGACCTGCAACAAGCTCTCCGTGAAGGCGCGGCAGATCCGGTACGAGCTGGACGAACTCGCCGCCGACCTGCGCTCCACGCACAACGTCATCGGGCGCCTGACCGGCGCCGCGATGGCGAAGCTGGCGGAGTCCATGGAGCTCCTGGCCCGCAAGGCCGACGAGATGGCCATCAAGTCCCTGACGGCCGCGGAGCTCTCCGAGAGCGCGGAGAACGCGATGTTCGACGCCTACCGGCCCCTGGTGCAGGCGACCGAGGACGCCGGCCTGCTCGTGCCCGCCGCCCGCGTCCACAACGAGAACTGAGAGGAGATCAGCACGTGAGCGACAACCTCCCCGCCATTCCGGGCATGAACAACGGCGTCGCCAGCACCGGCGGCGGCGCCAGCAACGGCAACGGCTTCCTCGCCCTCGCGGGCCGGACCGCCAAGCTCGCCGCCTCCGCCCTCTTCCTCAAGGAGGGCATGCACCTGCTCCGCTCCCACATGCAGGCCAACGCGAATGCGGCCATGCGCCTGTCGGAGATGTGCGGCCAGGCCGAAGTCGAGCCCCAGTTCACCTCGATGATCGAGGACACCTCCACCGCCCTCACCGGCGTCGCGGAGGCATCCGGCGAGATGGTCAACGCCGCCGACGCCGTCGACACCGACGCCCGCGGCTTCAACGGCGCGCACGAGCGGGAGTACCGCCCCGGCTACGAAGCCTCCAACGGCTCCGGAGTCCGGCAGGCCAAGCCCGGCTTCTACCGGCGCTCCGGCCGCCGCAGCTGACCCACCCCACCCCCACCGCAGCAGGGACCGCGCCCACACCAGGCGCGGCCCCTGCTGCCCCTGCCCTCGAACGGAGGCTGTGTTGAGCACCATCGACCAGGCGGCGCCGACCGCCGACACCACCAAGAGCGTCCCGAGCCACGTCATCTACCGGCGCGTCCTGGCCGAACGCACCTCCTACGCCCTCGCCGCCGCCGGAATGGCCGTCGGCCCCCAGCTAGACGACAGCGCCTGGTCCTACCTCGCCTCCGGCGGCATCGGACTGGGCACCCTCGCCTGGCTGTACGCGAAGACCAAGGACCCCGACCAGGGCCTCGGCATGCTGACCCGGGCGCAGCGGGCCATCCCGTTCCTGACGGCCGCCGGCACCTACGTGGCGAACCTGATCACCCCCGGCTTCAACTGGTGGGAAGTCGTCGCCCCCGCCGCGTGGGCGTCCCTGATGGGCTGGATGGCGCCGCTCACCCGCAGCGCCGGCCTGGTCCTGGAGCTCACCGAGCACCAGGCGCAGACCGGCCCCGCCCGGGAGCTGACGTACACCGAGTTCCTCGCCGCGAAATGGGCGCAGGCCACCGGCGACGGCACCCGCCTGGTGTCCATCGCGCCGTTCCGCGCGGACCGGCCCGACTTCGAGGCCGTCGTCGTCGCCCAGGCCGGGAAGGCGGTGCCCACCTTCACCGAGGTGCAGCTGGCCGCCGCGTTCGACTTCCCGGTCGGCACCGTCAAGATCCGCCCGGTGCAGGGCTCCGGGCCCGGCCGGATGCGGCTGGTCGCCCGCCCCACCTCCGAGGACGTTGAGGCTGTAGCCGAAGGCATCCGGGGCCTGTGGGATAGCGCGGTCTCCGCCCCGGGCAAGGCCGCCCCCGGCGTCGACCTGGTCAACTACCGGGCCGAACCGCACCGCATCGTGCTGCATGTCGCCGCCCCGCCGGGAAAGGAGATCCACCTGCCGCACCGGGCGATCTGCTCCGCGTTCGGCATCGACGACCCCTCCCGGCTGGTCATCGAGACCGACGGCATCCGACAGGGCGTCGTCTCCATCTACAAGACGAACCCGCTGATGAAGGTCCGCAAGGCCACCGTCGAAGACCTGACGATGGACTCCAAGGGCCGTATCACCATCGGCGTCTGCCACGACGGCAAGCCCGCCCGGATGCGGCTGTGGGACCCCGAACTGGGCGCACTGCGCGGCATCACCGCCGGCGTCACCGGCGCGGGCAAGTCCGTCCTGCAGAACCTGATCCTCGCCTCGGAGAAGCGCTCCGGCGTCGTCTCCTGGGTCGGCGACGTCCAGGGCGGCATGTCGCTGCCCGAGGCGGAAGGCCGGGTCGACTGGTTCGCCAAGGGCCCGGTGGAAACGCTGCTGATGCTCACGGCCGCGCACGCGGTCATGAAGTACCGCGAGCACGTCAGCAACGCGATGGGCCGCGGGGACTTCGCCCTCGGGCGGCCGTGGCCGCTCATCAACATCACGCTGGACGAGATCAACCGGCTGCTGTCCCACCCGGACGAAGCGATGCGCAAGGCCACCGCCTACCTCATCGCCGACATCCAGAAGACCGGCCGCAAGGTCGGCATCGGCATCCGGCTCGCCGTGCAGTCCCTGCACCTCAAGGACCTTGGCGACGACGACGCGATCCGCCAGCAGGGCAAGGTCGGTGCCCTGTTCCTCATGCGCACCGCCTCCTCCTCCACCAAGGAGATGGGCCTGGACGGCATCGCCCCGACCGGCTTCCAGATGGAGAACATCCCCGCCCGGATCTACGAGGACGGGCAGATCGAAGCCCTGTTCTCCGGCAAGGACGACGAGGACGGCGAGTCCACCGCGGGCATGGCGTACATGTTCCTCGACGGGCGCGCCAAGTTCATGCGCACGTTCTTCGCGAAGAAGGTCGACGGCGTCTACCCCGACCTGATCGCCCTGTACGGCGACGAACCGGCGAACGGACTGACCGAGGGCGAGGCCAAGGCCGCGCAGGCCGGGGCCGCGATCTACGGCGTGCGGCACACCAACCCGTACGCCGACTGCGAGACCCTCGCCCAGGCGTTCTCCGACGCACCCGGCAGCAAGCCCACGGCCGGCCCCCCGGCCGCCGACGCCGACGCCGACGCCGACGAGGCACCCGCACCGTTCGACGCGCCGTTCGGCATCCCGTTCGGGGACAGCGGTCCCGACCTCGGTGAGGAGCCCGGCCTCCAGGACCAGATCCTCGAACTGCTCGCCGACGGGCCCCAGCAGCTCAAGGACCTGCGCGCCGCGCTGCCCGGCTTCCAGCCCTCCAGCGTCAGCAACGCCTGCACCCAGCTCAAGGCGAAGGGCCTGGCCATCTCGCGCAAGCGCGGCCACTGGCAGCTCGCCGACAGCTGACCCGCACCCACCACCCACTCACCGAAGGAAACCGATACCCGTGGCCCTGTCGATCTCCCTGGTCCTGCTCCTCGGCATCATCGTCTTCATCCTCGTGCGCACCGGCTACCAGCGGATCATGCCGGGCATCGCCGTCGCCCTGTTCGGCTTCTTCCTCGCCAGCACCGGCATCGCCCCCACGATCACCAGCGCCGTCTCCTCCGTCACCGGATGGATCAGCAGCTTCTGACCAGCCCGCCCAACCCGCCGAAACGAGAAGGAGGACACGACGATGAACCGCCCCCTGGTGCTCCTGGTCGACGACGCCGCCGACGTCCTGGCGGCCAGCCCCGAGGCCCGCGCGCTCGTCAACGAGCTGCTGCGCACCGGCCGCCGTAACGGCCTGGTGGTCCGCTCCGAGGGCCGCCGGCCGCTGCCGCACTGGCAGTACCCGACGGCGGCCGCGCTCGAGGACGCCGCCGACCAGCAGTAGCCCCGCCCGCTCCCCCACCCCCTGCGCCCTCCCCGCCAATCCGGCGGGGAGGGCGCCCCGCGTCTGCCCCGAACTGGAGATCACCGTGGAGTTCGACCACATCACCCGCCCGCTCACCGACGCCGAAGCCAGGGCCGAAGCCGAGCGGATCATCACGCGGTCCTTCCAGACCGAGACGCCGCCCGTGCGGCAGTTCCCGACGTCGTTCCGCGACGAATCCGAGGTCCCGGCGTACGGCGACACCCCGCCCGTCCATCAGGACGACAAGCGGATCGTGCCCGCGTGGGCGGCCGGGATCGCGGTGGCCTCCATCGGCGTCGGCGCTGGCATCACCGGGGTTGGCTGCGGGGCCTGGCTCGTGCTCCAGGGCCTGGCCTCCGTCACGCTCTACGGCGTCCTCATGGTCACCCTGCCGTTTGCGGGCGTCGCCATGGTCGCCACCGCGATTGGCGGCGCGATCAACAAGGCCCGCAGCGCCGTCACGAACAACGTGTACGAGGCGCCCGTCGTGCAGAACACGCAGATCAACAACACCAGCAACCAGCGCGGGATGTTCTCCCGCACCCGCAACGACGTCCGCTGAACTCCGGGCGCCCTGCCTCGTATCCGACAACCCGCCACTCGTGCCGGGCTTCGGGTGCGGGACAGGCCGTCCGGCCTCGCGGTCAGTCGTAGTCGATCCAGATCCGGCCGTCGCCGTCGACCTCGGCACCCCGGATCTGACCGCCGACGATCGCCCCGTTGATCGTCACCTCGACGTCCTCTTCCACGTCGATCCACAGCACACCGTCGTCGTCGGTGAACGCGGGCCAGATCGTCCCGTCCGTGTCCACGACCTCTTCGAAGACGACCTCTTCCGGCTCATCGCGGGTGAACCACCCCATCGCAGCCGCCTCCCTCTCCAGTCCTGTCGCACACAGCTTGTCCCACTCGCACGCTCCGTGAACACCGCATCGACACCTTGGAGTTGCCCCGTGCCGTCCAACGACAACACCCCCGGCCAGAACCGCCAGGAGCTCACCTACCTCCCCGTCCCGTTCCCGAAGGCGCCGCCCAAGCCGCCGCGGTTCGCCGCGCTGCGCGAGCGGCTGCGCGACGGGTGGAACCGGGCCTGGGACGTCGACGGCGTCCTCTACGAGATGTGGCAGGACGTCCTCCGCGCTCCCGAGGACGGCCCGCGGTACATGGCCCCCTGGATCCGCGCCGTGCTGATGGTCGCCGGGGTGTCCTTCGTCGTGCTGATGGCCAAGGCCGCCGGCGAAGTCGTCCTCCAGGCGCTGCACCAGCTGCTCACCGCCGTGCCCAAGGTGCAGGTCGGCGTCGACACCTCCAGCGGCGTGGCCGCCGTCGTCGACCAGCCGGTGCGCACGTACATCGCGCAGCACTCCGCCGGCCTCGCCGTCGAAGGCTCCACCGTCTACACGCTGTGGCTGCTCACCGGCATCGTCGGCCTGGTCCTCGGCTACCTCTCCCGGAACAACGGGGTGCGCGCGATGTGGACCGCGTGGGGCGCGGCCACCGTGTTCATGGTCTGGACGACCACCCCGGAGGCCAGCCGCACCGTCGCGGCCGGGCTCGCCGTCCTCGCCTGGACGTTCCTGTCCGCGTTCGCGATGCGCGGCCTGACCTTGCGCCGCCGCGTCGTCGCCGGACGCCCCGCGAAGGTCACGGTCAAGCCCGAGATCCACGTCCCCGTCCAGCCCCCGGCCCCGGCCGCCGAACAGCACCCGCACAGCGGCTGCCCGTTCCGGGACTGACCTCCGGTCGCTCCGCCTGGTCCTCGCCCACCCGCTCCTGGGTGGGCGAGGGCTGGACAGGCCGACCGGCCACCTCGCGCCCCGCCGACAGCACGACGTCGGCGGGGCGCGGCGCTTGCTGTCCACCGACACCAGGAGGAACCGCTCGTGCTCATTCCCCGCCCGCGCCGCCGGATCGGCCGGCCCCGCCCGCAGCGCCCCGGCCCCCGCTACCCACACCGCCCCCACCGGCTCCCCGGTACCTGGAGCCGGTGATGCCCCGCCCTCGGAAGAAGGGCCGACGCCGCGAGGTCAAGAAGGTGCCGCGCAGCACCGCGACGCTGGAGGAGTTCGACCGGCGCTCCTGCCCCGAGGGCCTTGTCACCCGCAGGCAACTGCGCGAGCAGGGCCTGAGCCCCGGCGGGCACGGCCCGGTCGCCATCCTGCGCTGCAAGTACTGCGCGTTCCGCCCCGACATCTCGTGCAACCACCCCACCAGGGGCTGGCTGTACGACGTGGCGCTCGCCCGGCCGAAACGTGTGCCGACGATGGCGCAGGAATGGGCGCTGGACCGGGCGATGGCCGCGAGGTCCACGTGCCCGGAATGCCGCAGGCGCTACTACTTCTGCCTCCCGCTGCGCACCCAGGGCTGCTGCGACCCCTGCGCCAGGGGATACGAGCCCAGCCCCGACACCTACTTCGCGTCCACGGCCCCGGTCATCCACCGGCTCGCCGCCTGATCAACGAACCCCTCGAAGGAGAGTCACCGTGTCGCTGTTCACCCGCACCGCCCCCGCCCCTGTTCCCGAGCCGGAGACGTGGACGCCGGAGGGCACGCTCGTCTCCCAGCGCTACCGGGCGCTGGAGGGCGCGACCGTCCTTGTCTACACCGCCGACGCCGACCGGAGCACCGCGCACTACGCCGCGGCCTGCCTGGGCTGCACCTACCGCGCGGACCAGAACGCCGGCCACAACCCGATGTCGGAGGCGGAGGCCGCCAAGGCGGCCAACGCGCACGCCACGGCCTGCCGGTCGATGCCGCGCGGCGTGCCCGCCCGGCCCGACGACCCCGAGGCCGTCGAACTGATCCGCTCCCGGCTGTGGCGCCACCGGTACGGCACGGCGCCGCGTCCGGTGCACCTCGCCGACTTCAACGCGCTGCGCGTCGACGTCCAGCGCTCCACCGACTGGATCAAGGCGCTGCTGGCGTCCCTCGCGCAGACGGAGCCCGGCTTCCTCACCGCGACGCCCACCAGCTCCGGGCAGGGCACCCGCTTCACCGTCCAGCCCTTCGGCCGGCCTTGACGTACGAACTCCGCCCCCGGCCACGCAGGCCGGGGGCGGAGCGGCACACCGGGGCGACCGCAGCATCGGCAAGGAGGCCGGCCGCCCCGCTCCCTTCACCCGAGATTCGAGATCAGGAGAACCCCAGCATGCCCCGACTGACCCTCACCACCGAGCGCCTGGCCCTCTTCGGCACCCTGCTGGCGACCTTCGGCGAGCTGCACCCCGCCTGTGACCACTGGGTCCAGGGCTCGAAAACGGCTTCCCGGAAGCGGATGTACGGCGAGGACCTGGTCCACGCCGACGGCTCCCCGGCCACGCCGGACTCCACCCGCCCGACGATGACCACCAGCGCGCTCGGCAGGCGTGCCGTGGCCTGTCACGTCGCCTCGTACACCGCCGTGCAGCTCGGGGCGACCGTCGCGATCACCCGCGCGTTCGGCTACCGCGTCACACCGGCCGCGCTGCTCGCCGGCGCCGCCATCAACGCTGGGACGCACGCGGCGATCGACCGTGGGGCCGCTCTGCTGTGGCTGGCGAAGAAGACCCGGAAGACCGGGTACATCGAGCACTGCCAGGCGGTCCGCCTCGACGACGAAGGCACGGTCACCAAGGAGCTCACCGGGCCCGGCAGTTCGTGGATGGAGCTGGACGCCGCACTGCACCGCGCGATCGGCGTCGGCGCGGCCGCCGTCACCGTCTGGCTCACCACCCGCCCCGGCGCCCGCCGGTGACCCGCACCCGCATCGAACGCGTCCGCGCCGCCGTCGGCATCGCCTCCCTGGCCCTCCAGCAGATCGAGGACGACCTCAGCGCCGACGACGTCGACCAGGAGGAGCTCGCCGCGATCCTGCGCGAGCTCATCGAGGACACCGACCCGCCCGGCGGCTTCATCCCGTTCCTCGCGCAGCTGGTCACCGCCGCCGCCCGCAGGGCTGAGCAGATCGAGCCCGACCGCGACGGTGACGCCTCCTGCCCGCTGCACGAAGCCGCCGCCCTGATCACCGACAACGCCGGGATGCGCCTCATCTGGGCGGCCCGCTCCCTCCAACCGCAGGGAGAGCGCTGATGGCGAACACCAAGGCGGAGAACCCGCCCCGGGGTCAGTGCACGCAGTGCTGGCACCACGCGTACGCCAGCCGCCAGGCCCACGCCGGGCTCGGTCCGCGCGAGGACTGCCCGCAGTGCGTGGACCACATGAACAACGGCCACCCCAACCACATGATCGTCCGCTGACGGCGCTGCGCGAAGCCGCCGTACTGCTCACCTCCCACGCCGGGCAGCGCCTCATCCGGGCTGCCCGGCACCCTCACCCGCAAGGAGATCTCGCATGACCGAGCTGATCTACCCGGAGATGCCCGAGCACAGCCTCGTGGTCCTCATCGGCCCGTCCGGCGCCGGGAAGTCCACGATCGCGCGCACCTGGCCCGCCTCTCAGGTCCTGTCCCTGGACGCGCTGCGCGAGGTCGTCAGCGACGACGCGGGCGACCAGGACGCGACCGGCGACGCGGTCGCAGCCCTGCACCTGCTCCTGGAGGCGAGGATGCGCCGCCGGCTGTTCACCGTCGTCGACGCGACCAACGTCACGGCAGCAGCCAGGGAGCCGCTGGTCGCCGCCGCCAAGCGGCACGACATGCTTCCCATCGCGGTCATGGTCACCACGCCCGGCAGCGTCTGCATCGAGCGGCAGGGCCCGAGGCCGGCCAACCGCACGGTGCCGGAGGACGTAGTCGTCAAGCAGCGCCAGGACATGGTCGACTCCCATCGGACCCTCAAGGCGGAGGGCTTCCCCGAGGTCGTCTTCTCCGACAGCCTCTACCGGCTGCTGCCGTTCCTGGAGCGCCTGAGCGGGACGCGGCAAGCCGACCTCGGACTGGACGGCAGCGACGGCCTGGGCGAACTGAACCTCGTACGCCGGACCTTCGGCGAGGAGATCCTGCCGCTGTGGCGGTGGAAGCCCGGCTCGAACGTCGCCGGCGGCGACCGCGTCGCGGAGATCCGCCTCGGTCAGATGTACCTCACCCTCGCCCTGCGCACCGACGTGGACGGTGAGGGCGACGTCGGGTTCGACGTGATGGTGCCGTGCCCGGACGACGACGAATGCACCGGCTACGCCTGGGTGCCCGCCTACAGCGTCACCTGCCTGTTCCGCGCGCTGAACGGCGACCTGGACGACGACGAGGACATCGTCTGCACCGTCCACGGCCCGAACAACGACGACGACCAGGACGACGACCCCGACGGGCGCGCCGACCTCGAAGAGCAGGCCCTCGAAGCGATCCGAGGCTGACGGACCTCCGTGCTGCCCCGGCCCCGGCTCACCGCCGGGACCGGGGCGGTCGCGGTGGTCCCTCAACCGCCGCGATCACGAGAGGAGATGGACGTCATGACCCAGCCCCCGTACTACGAGGTCGACGTCCCTATACGGAGCACCGAGACACCCGGCCTGGAAGGCGTGCACGTCTTCACCGGCTGGGCGGACAGCCGCAGCGCCGCCGTGAAGGCCGCGCACGAGGTCTACGACGCGGCGCGCGCCGCAGCCGAAGCCGGACGCGAGATTCCCCACGGAGGTCCGGGCGGCTGGTGCGCCTGTGGATACCGGCCCGGCTGGGAGCTCGACTGGCCCGCCGCGACGGCCGGCCCCTGGAGGAGCCCGTACAGCTGGCTCAACTCCAAGCCCTTCGAGATGTAGCTCTGCCCCGGGACAGCCGCTCTGCTTGGCGGCTTCGACGGCTGCCCCGGGCCCACCCAACCCGTACGAGACGAGAGGGAGATCCTCAGTATGGACTCCGTTCTGCGCGTACAGGGCCGGATCGGCCCGCGCACCCTCCTGATCACCACCGCCGCCCTGCCGCTCACCGGCTGGACCGTGCACGCCCTGGCGCTGCACCGCAAACTCGCGGCCACCCGGAAGGACCCGCTGACCGGCCTGCTGCGCCGCGACGCCTACACCGCCCGTGCCCGCCGGCTCCTGGTCCGCCACGGCGACAAGGTGACCGTGGTCATGGTCGACGCCGACCACTTCAAGCAGATCAATGACGGCATGGGCCATGCGGCCGGGGACACGGTCCTCGCCGCGATCGGAGCCCGGCTCACCGCCTGGGCGGGCCCGCGCGCGTCCGTGGGCAGGCTCGGGGGCGATGAGTTCGCCGTGGTCCTGGAGCTGACCTCCGACCGTCGCGCGCACCGCCTGGAGCAGCTGGTCCGGATGCTGCACACCCCGGTCACCCTGGACGACGGCCGCACCGTCGACGTCGCCGCCTCGGTCGGCGCCGCGGCCCCGGCCTCGGTCGGCTCCCGCGACCTGACCGTGCTCCAGAGGGCCGCCGATGCCGCCCTCTATGACGGCAAGCACTCCGGCCGCGCGGCCTTCGCGACGGCGCAGCACGTCACCGTGCCGTCCATCAACGGCCGCCGGGCCGGGCGTCCGGGTACGGCCGTGTGGGGGCGGGCCGCATGAGCATCGCGACCCTGCCCGAGGGCGACTGGATCCGCGGCATCAGCATCCGGCAGCCGTACGCGGCCTGCATCCTCGCCGGAGCCAAGACGGTGGAGAACCGGCCCGCCCGGTGGCGGACCGGCTGGGTGCTGCTGCACACGAGCCAGGCCGTCGACCGGCCCGCCCTGCGCGTCCCGCTGATCGGCCGCACGATCCGCGACCGCCAGCTGGTCACCGGAGCGGTCGTCGGCGTCGCCCGGATCACCGACTGCCACCAGGACCTCGAGGGAGCGCCGCTCTGCTCGCAGTGGGCGCACCCGGACTCCTGGCACCTGGTGCTCGCCGACGTCCAGGAATTGCCCCTGCCCGTCCCCGCGCGCGGGCAGGTCGTGCCGTGGAAGCCGACCCCGGACCTGCTGGAGCGCGTGTTCCAGCAGCTGCCCGACTTCCGGCCGTGACCCGCACCGGAGACAAGAAGAAGCCGTTCGAGCCGGGCCTGGTCCCGGCTCCCGGCACGCTCCTCGAATGGCGCGACAGCCAGCACTACGACCGCTGGCAGGACCGCCCCTGCGTGCTGTGCGACAAGCCCACGCCGATGCGCTCCCACGCCGGGGAGCCCGTCCACAAGGCGTGCGCTGAGGACTGGATCGCCGCGAACCCCGTTGAGGCCCGCCTCGGCAGGTTCGCCTCCGACACCCAGTCCAAGAGCACCAAGCGCGCCACCCACGCCTGACCCCTCCCCCCGGAGGTCCCCATGAGCAGCACCGACCGCGACGTCGACCACACGCTCGCCTACCCCGAACCGCCGGCCTCTCCGCTCTGGCACCGCCACGGCACCGCGAAGGCCCGGCCGCTCACGCCCGCTGAGCAGAAGCGCAACTGCGAGCTCCTGGTGCTCGCGCAGCGCACCCCCCGACCCCGCTCCCGCTCCACCAAGACCCTGGCGGAGGCCAACTGATGGACACCAAGCACTGCGCCGTCGACGGCTGGGTCGACGCCATCCCCACTCCCGGCCGCCGCTCGGACACCGCCACCTTCGACCTGATCGTCCGGCCCGCCGACATCGACACCCTCGCCGACGACGCGCCCGACACGGTCGTCTCCTGCATCAGCGGCGACCCCCGGATCACCCACGCGCTGCTCACCGGCATACAGCCCGGCGACCTGCTGCGCGTCACCGGCACCCTGGTCCAGCCGCAGGCGCCCGGCGAGGACGCCCACCTCACCGTCGACGGCCTGGAGGTCCTGGACACCGCGCTCATCCCGGTCCTGAGCGACATGGTCATCGACAGGTACGCCGACTACGTCGTCATCTTCGACGGAGACCACGACCAGGTCCCCGTCTTCACCGCGAGCGGCCGGTGGGTCGGCCTGGCCGACAACCCCGACGCCATCGCCACCCTCATCGACATCGACGAGCGCGTGAACGGCGGTGACGCCTGATGGCCACCGTCGCGCCCTCCCGCACCGTCCTGGAGCGCTTCCCCGCCGGAGGCCCCCGCGGCTCCTGGCCGGCCGAAGCGTACGCCGCTGCCCAGCGCGCTCAGGGCACGCAGGCGGAGGTCGTGATGGACCTCCGCACCGACCAGTTCCTCGTGGTCACCGACACCACCACCCACTGATCCACTTCACCGAGAGGTACACATGACCGAGACCGAGACCACCCGCTACACCGCCGACGTGGTCGCCCTGACTCTCGACGGCAACGTCCTGCTGATCGAGCGCGACTGGCCGCCGTTCGAGGGCGCCTGGGCTTTGCCGGGTGGCCACCAGGACGAAGGAGAGACCAGCCGCATGGCGGCCGCCCGGGAACTCCTGGAGGAGACCGGAGTCCGCGTCGACCCCGACCAGCTGCGCACGATCGGCACCTGGGACCAGCCGGGCCGCGACCCGCGCGGCAGGTACAGCACCGATGCCTACCTCGCCGTCGTCCCCGCCGGCACTCCCATCGCCGCCGGGGACGACGCCCGCACCGCCCGCTGGTGGCCCCTGGACGCCCTGCCGGAACGACTTGCGTTCGACCACGCCGACATCCTCCGCGCGGCCACGACCTCCTGAGCCACACCGCAGCGAGCCCCGAAGCGCCGCACCCCGACCGGAAGGCCGGGGTGCGGCGCTTCCCCGTTCTCACCACCCATCAGCACACCGAGAGGCCCCGCGTGTTAGCCACCCTCATCACCGCCGCACTCACCATCGTCGCCACCCTGCTGGGCGCGATCGTCAGCGGTCGCTTCGCGGAGCGCGCCGCCGAACGGTCGGTGCGCGTCAGCCACGGCGAGGCGATCCGCCGCGACCGGCTGGAAGCCGTCACCGCGCTGGCCTGCGCCGCCAGCGACCACCGCACGGCGATGTGGAGGCGCGGCGACGCCGTCCTCACGGGCGCCAGCTCCGAGCGGATCGAGACCCTGCGCGGCGAGAGCCACATGACCCGCAGCGCGGTCACCCGCCCGCTGGTCGCCCTGCGCGTCCTCTTCGAGGACCAGGCCGTGCGCGCCGCCGCCGACCGCATGATCACGCTCACCTACGCGATCCGGGACGCGTACGCCACCACCGAAGACCTCACCGCCGCCCGCGAGGCCGCGAAGGTCGCGCACGACCAGTTCGTGAACACCGCCGCCCGCTACCTGAGCCCCGCCCCGTCGACGGCCAACCGCACCCCCGAACAGGAGCCCACCCGATGAAGCGCCCCACCTTCCGCCGCTGCGGGACCGCCCCCGGCGCCCTCTCCCCCGAGGACCAGGCCGTCGTCGACCAGTTCCGCGCGATGCTCACCGCCGTACGCAACCCGCAGCCCTGGACGCCCGGCGGCTCCCAGGACATCGCCGTGCGGGTCGGCCCGTTCGTGGAGCGCGCGCACACCCGGCCCGGCGACGACCACGGCCCCGAGATGATCGCCGTGGCCCTGGTCCACCCCGACACCCCGCACGCCGCGGGCTACCTCCACGGCCGCCGGCTCGGCTACACCGAACGCGGCTGGCTCCGCTGCGACACCAGCGCGATCCTCGGTGTCTGGCAGCCCGGCTACGCGATGCTCACCCACGCCGCCGCGAACCTCTCCCTGCCCGACGACGTCGGCATGGAGCTCGCGCACTACGCCCTCTACATCGAGGCCCGCAAGCGCGACGACAGCCTCGACGGCTACACCCTGCTGCGCCTCGGGCCGTACACCCAGACCCGGCACGCTCAGCAGGACTACGACCGGCTCACCGCCACGCTGGAGGGCCGGGAGACCACCGCGGTGCCCGGCTTCCGCGTCTCCGCGCGGTACGCGCCGTTCGACGTCAGCGACCATCAGCTGTTCGTCGACCCGTACGAGGCCGACGCCGTCGCGCTCCTGGACGCCGCCGTCGCGGGGGTGAGCGCATGACCACCCCGGCCCTGTACGAGATCGAGACCAGCGAGAGCGACGACGGCACCACGCACCCCGCCGAACAGCTCTGGACGCCCTGCGCCGACGGCGCGGCCGACCACGGGTTCATCGCCCACCAGGGCCTGTTCGTCGCCGGGATCGACGGAGCCGACGATGACCTTTACCCGGTCGGCTTCCTGGTCCTCGGGCACCAGCGGTGGGCCGACGCCATCGAGGCCGCCGCCGCGTACATGTCCCGGACCCACGGCTGGCGGAACCTGCATCTCTACCCCGGCGACGACCCGGCGGTCCTCATCCCCCGCATCCCGCGCGCCGTCCACACCCACGGCGCCTTCTTACGGCACCCGCACCCCGAACACGGCTGCGGATGCGAGTGGGACGACACCTGGCGCATGGTCTGGGCACCCAGCACCGAGCCCGGAGCCATCCCGATCACCGCCCTGCGACACCCCGCCGCCCCGGCGACCGCCGCCGGCCTCCCCAACCCCGACGAAGACGGTGCGCCCGCGACCTGGGCGACCTGACCCCTGCTCCACCCGAAGCCCTGCCTCCGGCCCCGTGCCGGAGGCAGGGCTTTTTTCGTTTCTGGAGGCAGAGCCGTCAACTCCGCGCCGTCCGGCACTCGATGGATCATGAGCCCGGAAATGGACTCCCCAAATGGGGAGCGACGCTCGCAAGCCAGTCCTGGCAAGGGTTCTGGGTGTGCCAAGATGCCCCTGCCGCGCACGGTGCGGCCCACGCATGAGTAACAAGGAAGGGCACCCCCCGTGCTGAACCCAAGCGCAGCGCAGCCGATCGAACCCCCCGAGGGAAGTACCGTCGTCGGCACAGGGAAGGGCGGCGTCGGCAAGAGCACGGTGGCCGCGCACCTCGCCGGCGAATCCGCGGCTGCCGGGGAGCGGACCCTCCTCATCTGCGTGACCGGGCAGGATGACGACGACCTCGGCATCAAGCGGTTCAACCGCGGAATCCACCCGGAGGGCCCGTCCGTCATAGACGGTGAGGGCCTCTACAGCGCCATACACGATCGCACCCCGCTCCGGCCGATCCGGGAAGTACGCCCGAACCTGGACGTGATGCCTGGCGGGCCCAAGGTCGGGGAGATCGACGGACTCCTGATGCTGCGCACGCTCCAGGAAGGTGCAGGCGTCGTCATGTCGCTCGCGCAGGCCCTGGCCCCGATCGCGGCTCTCTACGACCGCATCATCTTCGACAGCGCCCCGGAGAAGGACTCCCTGGAGCAGCTGGTGCTCGCCGCCGCGAAGTACCTCATCGTGCCCACCCGCTCCGACGATTCCTCGGTCCGCGGCATGGAGCGCATCAGCAAGAACTTCAAGCTGGTGAAGACCCAGGTGAACCCTCACCTCCAGATGGCCGGCGCCTTCCTCTACGGCTCGAACCGCGCGGCGACGCTGATGCACGCGGCCGTCTACGAAGACATCCGCACGGCTCTGGGCGAGGGCACGCCGATCCTGGAGACGATCGTGGGCTACCGAGAGGTGCCCGCCCGCAACGCCCGCAAGAAGGGCCTGCTGTTCGGCGAGTACGCCGACCTGCTCCCGACGACCGCGACCACCTACGACGTGAAGGCCGGCCGCGCCACATCGGCCGACGTCGTCCCGGACACGATCATCCCGCTGGCCAAGGAGATGCGGGAGCTGAACCAGGAAATCTTCGACCACACCAGGAGGAGGGCCTGATGGGCCTGTTCGACGTCGACGAAGAAGCCCAGCAAGGCCAGGGCGCAGGCGGCCTCTTCGGTGGAGGTCTGGCGGCAGCGGCCGGTGCGGCGAGCGTGGTGGTCAAACCACTGCCCGGCACCTCCCTCGCCTTGATCCCCGCGCCGTACCAGCCTCACAGCGAAGACGAGCTGTCCGACCAGGAGCGCGCGGACCTCGAAGCCTGCAAGGCCGGGGTCGACAACCTCCGCAACGCCTTCTGGATCGCGGGCAAGTCGTTCGAGACCATGAGCGTGGCCAAGCTCCACCGCGAGGAGAACCCCAACTACGCGGCATGGGTCTGGGACACCTGGGAGGTCTCCGAATCCCAGCTCTACCGGCTCATCGACGAATGGCGCGTCGGTGAAGCGCTCGCCAACCTCGGGCACAAGCCGCCGGAGTCCCACGTCCGCGCGATGACCGAGCTGCGTCGGCAGACGAACGACAAGGTCGCGATCACGGTCTACGACACCATCGCCCGATGCAGCCCCCGTGTCACAGGGGAGCTCGTGGAGAAGGTGGTGGGCGACCTCGGCTTCCTCCCGAAGGACGCCAAGCCCGCTGACGTCGGCCGTCGCGTCCGCGAGCTCCTGGAGGCGCCGGAGAAGAAGTCCGACGCCGACGAGAAGAACGATGGTGTCCCCGACATCAGCTCGCTCGGTGACGACTCCCCAAATGGGGAGTCGAGCCAGAAGCCCAGCAATAGCAAGGCGGACCCCCTTGCGACGAAGGACATCGAGCGACTGCAGAACACCCTCGCCTCCCTCCAGGAGGCGGCGAAGAAGGTGAACAAGTCGGCAGCACGCCGGGCCGTCGAAGCGCAGCCGGACATCGCCGTCCCGCTCATCCAGGAGATCGGCTCGCTGCTCCAGCAGATCGACAGGGCGGTGGCGATCAGGCTCCCGAAGGCGGAGTGACCTCCGAGGTCGATGACGAAGGCCGGCCCCAGACCACCGGGGCCGGCCTTCCGCGTTCCCGAAGCCGTCAGGGCCCGGTGAGGATGTCGTGGGTGCCGATGCGACGCCAGATCACGTGCGGGGTGTCGGGGCGACGTGCCGGTCCGTATTGCCACGTGGCGCGTCCTGCGGGGCCGGTGCCCATGGACCAGGTGAGCTCGTAGATCCCGGTCGCCCGTTGAACGCGCTTGACGCGAAGGCCGGCGCGGAACCGTCCTCCGGCGCGCAGATCCTCGACGAAGGCCGCCACGGTCTGGCGGAACTTGCGGCGCTGTTCCGGGGTGAGGCGGTCCAGGTCGGCGGCGAAGCGCGGCAGGGTCTCGTACGTGGGCACGGTGAACCTCCAGGACGCACGAAGCCCCCGGCCGGTCGGCCGGGGGCGGTGGTGGCTGTTCGTGTTGAAGGGCGTCGGTGACGTGGTGTGCTCAGCGGTGGTGGACGGTCCGGGGAGTGGTGCGCTGGTGCGCGTTGGATGGCGTGGGAGTCGGCTGGAGGCGGATGTCGTAGTGGGTGGTGCTGTCGGTGCGCAGCATTCGCACGGCCGCCGTCAGCTCCCGTCGCGGCCGTTCATCAGGTCGTTCCACTTCTGCTCGATGACCGGGTCGTTGGTGCAGCGGGTGCAGTGGGGCAGGTAGTCGGTCCGTGTGGGGTACGGCACGCCAGCCGAGCGGACGACGACCCTTGGGCGGCGCGTGAGCGGGCGACGGCACAGCGGGCAGAGGTCTGCGTGGATCAGTTCGTTCAACATGGGGCGGACTGTGCACACGTCGGCGGCTTACCGTCTCGGGCTGCCGGGACAGCCCGCCTGGCGGGCGCTCCGGTAAAGACTTGGTGATGGCCTCCCGCCCGGCGGGAAGGACCCCGGATCGCGCTTTTATGCAGGTCATGACCGGTGTTCCATGGCCCGGTGATCAGCAAATCGGCGCTCCGTCCGGGTGACGGAGTGCGCTACCTCTTCCGCGGCGTGATGGTCGGTGACGGCCACCGCCCCGCAGGCACGGCGCTGCGCGACGCCCAGGACGAGGCCGGCGTCCCGCCCGGGATCTGGCGGGGCCGGGGCCTGGAGGCGGTCGGCCTCACGGCCGGGGACGTGGTGAGCGAGCGGCAGGCCGAACTGCTCCTGGGGGAAGGCCGGCACCCGGACGCCGACCGGATCGAGCGCGAGCGCCTGGAGGCGGGCGACGATCCGGCGAAGGCCCGGCGGGCGGGCGTGCTGGGCAGGCCCATCGAGCACAACCGGTCGCCGAAGACGGAGAAGGCCAAGGAACGCGTCCCCTGGCTGGGCATGGACCTGGTGTTCCGGCCGCCGCCGACGGCGCACATCGCGTGGGCGCTGATGGGTGACGAAGAACGGCGGGTGCTGGAGCTGTGCCAGGACATCGCCGTGGACAAGACGCTGGAGTGGCTGGGGGAGTCGGTCGCGCAGATCCGGTCGGGGAGCGGCGGCAAGCACCGCACACCGGTCCGCGACGGGCTGATCGTCGCAGTGTTCCGGCACTACGAGTCCAGAGCTGAGGAATCGAAGCCGCTGCTGCACGATCATGCGGTGGTGTCGATCCGCGCCCGCCGGCCGGACGCCAAGGGCACGTGGGGCAACCTGTCGGCGGACACGCTGCTGTCGCATATCGTCGCCGCCGACACCCTGTACCTCCTGTTCTTCATGGAAGAGGTGTCCGCCCGGCTCGGGTGGGCCTGGGAGCCGCGCGAGGTGACACCCGGCCGCCGTCCCGTCATGGAGATCGCGGGCATCGACCAGCGGCTCATCGGCTGGCAGTCCACGCGCCGTCAGCAGATCGAGGAAGCGATGTTCGTCCTCACAGCCGAGTACGTGGAAGAGCACGGGCACGAGCCGGGGGAGAAAGCCGCCTACGGGCTGGCCTGCCGGGCCGCCGACCGGACACGCCCGCCCAAGCGCAAGGAGCCACGGCCGCTGTCCGAACTGCGCCAGCGGTGGCGGGAGTCGGCCATCGACGCCTTCGGCGCCGACGTCATCAACCGGCTGGCGCAGCGGGCGCGAGCGGCGGCCGCCGCGGTGTGGGCGCGGGTGCGGCCGGTCATCGACGTCGCCCTGGCGGCCGTCGACGTCGTCGCCGTGGTGTACGTGATGCGCGGGGCGTTCAAACGCCACCACCTGCTCGCCGAAGCGCGCCGCTACCTCTCCTACGTCCTGCGCGGCCGACCCCACCAGCCGGGCCTGGACGAGACGATCGTGCAGACCGTGGTCGACGACTACACCCGCCCCGTCGCCCGGGGCCTGATGATGACCGCCGACCTGCACGCCCTGTACCCGCGCGACACCAGCGACCAGGCCGTGCTGCGCCCGCTGACCCGCAACCGGACGCTTCCTCTCTACGCGCGGGCCCGCCTCGCCGCCGACGCGTTGAAGGCCCGGATGCACGCGGCGCGCCGTGCGGAGCGCCTGGGCTCCCGAGCCCGCCCGCACACCGTCGCCGTGCCCGGCACCTCGAGGTCCGGCCTGCTTCCGTTGCGCCCGGACCGGGAGGCCAACCGCGCCCAGGAGCAGCAGCAAGGAACCGAGGCTGCCGCGCTGGAGCAGACCCGCTCCACGATCGAGGCCGTCGCCCAGATGGCCGCCAAGCTCCAGGACACAGTCCGGGAGCGCGCCGCCGCCCGCGCCGCCGCCCACGCCGCCCGGCAGCGGCCCACCCCGCCGGCACCGTCACACACCCCGCCGCCCGGCGTGCAGCCGACGCCTGGCCGGACACCCACAGGAGGACTCGCATGACCACACCGGAGACCCCCGAGATCCCGGAGCCGAAGGACGTCCTCGCCCGAGCCCGCGCAGCCAGTGAGGAGATAGCCGCCGCGCTCGATGAGGACCAGGAGCCCGAGCCCGAGAAGCCCGCGGGCTGGCAACCGATCTGGAAGCGGCCCCGGACACCGAAGTCGAAGGCAGCCAAGAAGAAGCAGCTGGACGATCAGCGGGAGCGGCTCCAGGACGCCGCCAAGCGCCGCCTCGCCGCCGGGGAGTCGCGCCGGCCCCGCTCCCGGCAGAGCCGGATCGGCAACGCGGCCGCGCGCCGCGATGCCCGCGCCCTGTCCCGAGTACGGCACTCCAACGCCTGGCTGCGGTGACGATGCCCGGCATCGTCCACCGAGTGGAACTCACGATGTCCTGCACCCGGTGGCGATGCACGCCACCGGGTGGAGCCCACTCAGTGGCGTCCACTCAGTGGAGCCCACCCAGTGGACTCCACCGTGGTGCGCACCGGATGACGATGGACGCCACTCTGGTGCGCACCACGATGTCCGCCACCGCACCCGGTGCGCCTCGCGACGATGCCCGGCACTCTCGCGCGCACCACGATGTCCGGCACCCGATGCTCCGCACCGCACCCGGTGCGCACCGCCCGGATCGCGCGCACCGGTCGACGATGCCGGGCACTCTCGCGCGCACCACGATGTCGGGCACCCGATGCTCCGGACTCCACCCGGTGCGCACCGCCCGGGTCGTACGCATCGGCGGGCCCGACCCCTTGTCCACCTCCAGGCGGGAGGTCGGTGACCCCTTGTCCAGGTCGGGGCGGGCGCACGTTTCCCCTTGACCACGTTGGATAGCGGAGCGTTTCCCCTTGTCAGAGCCGGTCTCGGCTTTCGATCAGACAAAAGTCAAGGGGCTGTGTGATATAGGAGCCCGCTCCCGCCTGCGGACGGCGAACCGTGACGGATGCGCGCACTCGATCCGCGCGGCGCGCGGGGTGCACCGCACCGTCCGGGAGGTGCGGTGCACCGGATGCGCGCGGCGCGATGCACGGTGCGCACGGAGCACCGCACCTCCGGGGAGGTGCGCGCACCGGATGCGCGCGGCGCGGTCCACGGTGCGCATCGCGCGCGCCTCCCCCCGGTGGCGCGCGCACCGGATGCGCACCACCGGCGGGCCCGGTGCGCACTACACGGCGGTGAGGCGCACCGGGTGCGCACCGGCCGGTGCGGGGTGCGCATCGAGGGCCTGGCCCACGCCGACGGCCTCCAGCTGGCGCAGGACATCGGCGACGTCCTCGTGGTCCTCGGTGAGGAACTGCGCGGCGAAGTCGATGACCGCGCGGGCGATGCCCTCCGCCGCGTCCGGCCCGGCCTGCGCCCAGACCCGCAGCGAGGTCACGAAGACGCGCCCGAGGGCCTCCAGGGCGAACGTGTCCGCGCACGGCTCGCCCGCCTGCGGACCGGGCAGCGCGGTGACCGGGACGACGATCCGGGTGACGACGTCGACGAGCAGCTCGGGCATCCGCGGTTCGGCGCCGGCGAACTCGCGGGCCGCGTCGACGTCGTCGGCCTGGACGGCCCGGAGGTAGTTGAAGGCGCTGATGGCCGCGTGCGGGGTCATCGGGGCGAGCGGCATGGTGGTGGTGTCGGGCATAGGTGGCTCCTCATGTACGGGCCGTCTCGCTGATCGGAGGGCCGCAGGATGTGATTGCTGGCGGGGGAGGCGCGGGGCGGTGAGCGCGGGGCTCACCTGGCGCGCGTCACGGGGCGGTGGTGTCCACCGGGCAGGCCGCGGACGATGCCGGCCCGCGCGTCCAGGAGCAGGCGGCCCCTCGCGCACGACTCGTAGGTGTTCAGGGCGTGGGCGATGTTGTCGCGGCTTTCGCGTTCGACGAGGACCTCCGCGATGAAGACGAGGATCGTCTGGGCGATGCCCGGGGCGGCGTCCGGTCCGGCCTGCTGCCAGTTGCACAGGCCGTACAGGAAGACCTTGCCGAGAGCCTCCAGGGCGAAGGAGTCCCATGTCGGTGCGTCGTCGTCCGGGCCGGGCAGAGAGGTGCCTGCCTCGACGATCCCTTCGGCGATGCCGGTGAGGAGGGCTGACATGTGCGGTTCGGCGAAGATGAGCTCGCCGGCTATCCGGGCGTCACCGGCCTGGATCGCCCGGAGATACCTGAAGGCACTCGCCACTGCTTCCTCGGTCAGCGGCTCGAACAATGCATCGGCGGGGTTCTGCTGCATGACAACTCCTCATCGATGGCCCGCCACGCTGATCGCGGCGGCCTCAAGAGGAGCCTCTAATTGCGGCCCTGTGGACAGAGTCCGGGCACCGACGGTGAGCACTGCCTCGTAGCCACCGCGCCGCGTTTTCCCTTGACCACGTTGGCTACGTGCGACATACCGCCCATTTCGATGGGGGAGAAATCTCCGTCCCGGCACGCTGCGCGACGACCTGGGAAAAGGCGCTGCCGCCTGGGACATGCCGCTGGGAGACTGCGGGGATGACCACGCAGCGGCTGCCGTTCCCGGTCCCGGACGACCGGGCCCACTACTTCGTCACCGGCTACGCCGACATGCACGACCTCGTTGAGGACCTGGTCGTGCCCGACGGTGTGCCCGAGGCTGCGGCGACGGTCCTGCGTACGGCCCGCGAGCTGCTGCGCCAGTCGTACTACTGCTACGAGTTCTCCACCGTGGCGGTCATGCACTCCCTGATCGCGGTGGAGATCGTGCTGCGCGACCGGATCCCGGACGCGGGCAAGAAGCCGCTGCACCAGCTCATCAAGCAGGGTGCCAACGCGGGCATCCTGACCGCCCGGCAGGCGGAGTACCTTGATGACGGCCGTAAGATCCGCAACCGTCTGGTGCACGGCCACACCGCGCACGCTGTGATGCCGCCGGCCATGTCGGTGCCGATGGTGACGACCTCGTTCGCGATCGTCTCCGAGCTCTGCGCGGCGCCCACCGGATGATCACAGCTCGGTAACGGTGATCAGTGATTCGTCACACCGTTGGCTTTCTCGACACCTCTAGCAAGTGAGGGGGGATTCCATCCGGACCCCCGCGCCACCTGCGTGAGGAGCCACGTCATGACGTACAACAACAGCGCCCGGCAGCCCGACCCGGAGCCGCGCCCGACCTGGACAAGGGGTGCTGAGCACCTTCCGGGCGACCCGGAATCCAGTGCCGTGAACGGTGCCGCGAACGATTCCAACGTCGTGCCCATCACCGCAGCTCACACCGCCCGTCAGGGTGCCCTCCAGCACGCCGACACCTCTCTCCCTTTCCCTGAGACGTCGGCGAAGGGGAAGAAGTCCACTCCCACGGCCGGGAAGGTGCGGGCCGATGCGCTGCGGATGCTGGGGTGTGTGCGGATAGCGACGGTTCGGCAGATGGCTTCGGTGATCACGGCGGAGGATGCGGATGGTCGGTCGTACGTGCGCAGGGCGATGAAGAAGCTGGCGGAGCTCGGGCTGGCGGAGACGAACGGCAAGGCGGGAAAGCATCCGATCTGGAACCTGACGGTGGCGGGGCAGAAGGCTCTGGCTGACGGCAACGAGCTGCCTCTCCGACCGAAGGCCGGCACCGGAGCGAAGGCGGTGAAGGCCGGGTTCGGTCCGCACGGGGTCGCGGTGACGGACACGATCCTCGCCTTCGGCGGCCGGGACCATCTGACCGGCTGGCAGGTGGAGGTCAACCACGCCATCAAGGAGACCGGCCTCAGCTTCAACACCGACGCCGTCCTCGCGTGGCCGACCAAGACCAGCGAGGTGCGCCTCTTCGAGCTCGACAACGGCACCATGCCCCAGGCCCGGCTCGCACGTGAGGTCTGGGACTACGAGCGCTACGCCGGGCACCGCGTCTGGGAAGGCGCCCGCGGCACGATCGGCGGCACGTTCCCGTTCTGGCAGCGCCACCGCTACACCCGCTCGAAGACCTTCCCGCGGCTGCATGTCGTCTTGGCAGGAAAGGCGGAGCACCTCCTCGACAACCGCCTCCAGGCGCTCGCCGCCGACGTGGAGGGCATCGCCGTGGCGGTGTGGGTGAACACCCTGCCCAGGCTCCAGCGGGGCGATCCCTGGTACGAGATCGGCGTCGACGACCCGTACGTTCGCCGCGAGCGCTACCCCGAGCCCGCCGGCCGCTGACGTCCGAGCCGGGCAAGCCCTTCGGTGCGGGAGGGCTTGCCCGGGGCGGCCCGGCTACGCCATGGCGGCGGCCACGGTCTCCAGGACGACGCGCTGCTGCGGGTCGACGGGCACGTCGGCCTGGCGCAGCGAGCGCAGCGTGGTGCCTTCGGCGCACAGCCTGCACAGCCCCATCACCGGCATCGGACCGGCGCCGATCAGGGTGTGCGAGGAAGAGCTCTCGTAGACGGGCCGGTAGCAGCCAGGGCACAGGCGGCAGTCCTCGAGGTCGTCCGCCGGCGGTGCGTCCGGACCGAGCACCGGCACGATCCGCAGGAGGCTCTCCCCGGCTTCCGCCCACAGGCCCATCGGCCGTTCCGCGCTCCGCTCGAAGACGACGTCGCCGTCCGGGTCCTCAGGGGTGCGGACCCGGGCCAGCGTGCCGACGCCTTCCTCCGGGTGGTCGGGCATGAACGCCAGGACAGTCTTGTGGCCGGGGCTCTCGGTCACACCGAAGACGTGGCCGCGCCCGGCCGCGAGGGCCGCGCCCACCTCGTTCAGCCCGCCGTCGACGTCGTTGCGCAGGCGCAGCGGCCAGGCTGCCGGAACGCCGTCGATCTCGGCAGGGGAGGAGGTGATCAGGATGCCGTTGCCGGACTGGCGAACGTCCAGGTGCTGCATCCCCTCGGTGGAGTGGAACGCGGTGCCGAACCACTCCGTGGCCGGGCGGTCGCTCTCGCCCCGTGAGCGGCGTGGCTTGTGCTGCTTGTGACGTCCCATGCTGTGCCTCGCAGACGTGACCCCGTGCGCGGGCCGATCGGTCCGCTGAACGGCACAACCGGCAGCCCGCCGGCCCCGGCACGCCGTGGACCCGTCGGCCACCCGTCCGGCCCACCCGGCTGTCGCTTTCGGCGCGCTGCTGACCGTACGGGGGACAGATCCGGCCCTGGTCTTGACCGAGGGGGCCGGGGCGCGGGACGGTCGGCGCAACTAAGCGCAACCGACTCGACACGGGAGAGCGCCATGACGTTACGGTTCGTCGGGATCGACCCGAACACCGGAGGCGGTGGATCGCCGACGGTGTGGGTGGAAGAAGAGAGCGCCGACCTGATCCTTCAAGGCGAGGAAGCCGAAGCGTTGTTGAAGGCGATGGTCGGCGGGACCGAGTGGGTGCCCGGCCACGCGGCGGGCATCCCGCCGCACGAGACGGTGATCCGTATCCCCGTCCGGATGGCGGCGATTCTGAGGGAGGCGTGCAATGTCGCAGAGCAGCGTGCCGGACTTCGCTGAACTGCTGAGGGGCGCTCAGCACAGCGCGGTGCACCTGGAGATGCGCGACCGCTACGGCGTCGGCGATGAGGCCGAAGAGATCGAGCTGTTCGCCCGGACCGGTCAGATCGACCTGGACCCCACGGCCCGCTGGTGGCCCGAGTGGCTCGGACTGGTCAGGGAGACCCTGGCCAGGGGAGTGGTGATGCGGCGCGCCCGGATCGTCTCCGAGCCGGTCACCGACTACATCCGGTGGGAGCACGCCGCCACCGTGCTGAACGTGGGCGCCGGCGAACAGGTCCGCTGGCTGCCCCGCCGCAACGCCTCGGACATCGCCCTGCCGGGCAACGACTTCTGGCTGATCGACGACCGCCTGGTGATGTTCCACTTCTTCAGCGGCGACGGCGACTGGGTCGACCCCGGCTGTGAACTCACCGAGGACCCGGCCGCGGTGAGCCTGTGCGCGTCGGCGTTCGAGACGGTCTGGGAGCGCGGCATCCCGCACGAGAAGTACACCGTCTAGGCCCCTGAGCAGCCACATGACCGCCTCTCCATCCTCCAGCGCACAAGCAGCCCGCGAGGCGCTCGCCGTGCGGCTGCAGCACCTGCGCAGGGACGCCGGCCTCACCGGGAAGGAACTCTCCGCCCGGTGCGGCTGGCATCCGGCGAAGACGACCAGGATCCAGAAGGGCGAGGCCCCGCCCTCGGACGCGGACATCCGCACCTGGTGTGCGGCGTGCGGCGCCGACGACCAGACCGAGGACCTGATCGCCACCGCCCGCGCCGTCGACTCCATGTACCTGGAGTGGCGCCGCCTGCACCGCAACGGGATGCGTACCGTCCAAGAGGGCTGGTACGCCCTGCACGAGCAGACCCGCGTCTGCCGGGTCTACGTCTCCAACGTCCCGCCGGGCTTCTTCCAGACCCCGGCGTTCGCCACCGCCCTCATGGGGCAGATCACGACCTTCCAGGGCACGCCGAACGACGTCGCCGAAGCCGTCGCCGCCCGGGTCGCCCGCTCCCGGTTCCTCTACGAGGGCGGCCACCGCTACGTCGTCCTCATGGAGGAATCCGTCCTGCGCTACCGCACCGCCGACCCCGACGCCATGCGCGGGCAGCTGCGCCACCTCCTGGCCGTGATGCCGCTCGCCTCCGTCTCGCTCGGGATCATCCCGTTCACCGCGCAGCGCACCGTGTGGCCGCTGGAGGCGTTCTACCTCCACGACGACACCCAGGTCGTGGTGGAGACCCTGACGGCTGAGATCAAGGTGAAGCAGCCGCGCGAGCTCGCCGACTACGCCAAGGCGTTCACCGGCCTCGCGGAGATGGCCGCGTACGGAGACGGGGCCCGCACGCTCATCCGGGCCGCGATCGACGCCCTGGAGTGAACCTCCGCAATTCTCCGCAACTTCGTTGAGGGCGCCGCCCGTAGCTGCGTAGCGTCGACGGCACCGACGGACCACCAGCCGGAGAGGCGGGTCCCCATGCGTGCACACACCGACTCCACCGCCCCGGCCCCGGAGGGCCGCGGCCTCCAGCCGCCCGCCTACGGCGTTCCCTCCCCGGCCCTGCTGGCCCGCGCGGACCGCGGCTTCGCCCGGTTCCTCGCCCAGCAGAACGAGGACCAGGACGACGGGGCCGACGGCGGCGAGGACACCCAGCGGTGACCGCCGGCCACCCGCGCGAAGACGCCCCAGCAGCGAGGCCCGCCATGCACACCAGCAGCCACACGGTCCTGTACGACCCCGACGGGCTGATCGAGGCGGAGCTCCCGCTCGACCGCGAACCGTACGAGAGCCTCGTCAAGGCCGTCCTCGCGTGGACCGGCGAGGACACGCTCGCCGAACGCGACTACGAGCAGATCGGCCTCCAGCTGACCGGCCACGCCCGCGCCGTCGCCTCCGACGTCCGCCGCCGCGCCGACCAGCTGCCCAAGAGCAGCGGACGCCGGGCGCTCGCCGACGTCGTCCTGCGCGAGGCGGAAGGCCGGCTGTCCGCGCCGCTGGAGGGCACCGTGCGCTGCGTCCAGAACCGCGCCCGCCTCGTGCGCGCCCTCTACGAACGGCTGGACCGCCTGGAGGCCGCACCCGCCCCGGAGAGCGTCGCACCGAGCGGGGTCTGAACCGCGCCCCTTCGCCCGCTCCCAGCCGCAACACCCGGTGAAACACCACCGCGCAACACGGGTGCAACGGGCCCCGCGTTTCACATCTGACCTGCGGGAACGCCCGAAGGAAGCCGGGGTGGCCCGTTGCGTTTCACCCTGCGTTGCAGGTCCTCGCGGGCATCCGACGCCGAACAGCCGGCCTGCCGACGCACGAGACCCCGGACCTTGGCAGGCCCGGGGTCCGGTCGGTGGCGGGGGAGCGGTCAGTAGCCGTCGCGTTCAGAGGGCGGCCCGTACTGCTCGATGAGGTCACAGGTACATGTACCGCCCGCGTAGAGCGTCTTGTCGCACTCATCGTGGTGGTCACGCTGAGGCGGTGCGGCCTGCACGGCGGCGGGCTGCGCCGGAGCGTCCTGGGCGACCCGGACCGCTCCTGCCCAGTCGACGCCCAGCGCGGCGAGGGCGGCGAGCTGGTCGGCGCTGAGCTTGTCCCGCCTCGATTTGACGTTCGAATTCCACACGCCCAGCTTCACGGTCACCGGCTCCGCCTCGCCGTCGACCACGATCGTCTCGCTGTGCCCGCGCGGCACGGGCCGGTCCGCGCCTTCCCGCTCCACCCACTGCGCCAGAGCCGCCAGGCCCCGCTGGAAGGCCGCCTCCGCCTTGCTCCCGGCCTTCTTCGGGCCCTTGGCCGCGTCGGCCGGCGCTGCGGGGAGCTCCGCCGGGGCGGCAGCGGTCAGGGGGAGGGTGGCGCCGCGGATGCCCAGGGCGGTCAGCCGCTCGCGCTGCTCGGGCAGGAGCTGCGCCCAGGTACCCGGCTCCTGCTGACGCCACCTCCAGGTGCCGATGTCATCGCCGTCGTGCATGACGCCGCCCGCGATGTAGGGCAGCACGCCGTCGGCGTCGACCAGATCGGCGAGCACCCGGTAGTGCCGCTGCCAGTTCAGCGGCCACGGGCAGTCCCAGTCCGGGTCGATCTCGGTGAGCTGCTGCGCGCGCTTCGCCGCCCGGTCC
>NZ_JAPELY010000003.1 GCF_026343295.1 Streptomyces sp. NBC_00083 | reverse complement strand
GAACCACCGCGCTGCGCGCGGTGGTTGCGCTCCGCTCCGCGGGAGCGCTGGCGGGATGCTGCGCATCCTGCTCAACCAGACTGCTGCGCAGTCTCGGTTGACGATCCGTCCGCTGCGCTTCTGGATCGGCGGGACTTCGTCCTGCTGCCAGTCCTTCGCTTCGCTCCGGTTCTGGCCGGCGGCTCCGCTGCGCTCCCCCGCCTGACGGTCCTTCCGGCTGCGCCTCCAGTCCCTTGGGGCCCGCTGGCGCGGGCCGGGCTGGCTACGAGATGGGGGTCGCTCGTTCGTGTGGGTTCTAGTGTACCGCGTGCATCGGGTTGATGCAGCATGTACCGTTGGCGGAAACACGGGACACCCCCCAACCACCCGGGAACTTCCCCGGAATTCCGAGAGGAACGACCGCAGATGACCGGTCACCACGAATCTACCGGACCTGATCCCGCGCTGAGCAGCGATTCTCTGCGCCGGGTGACGCAGTACCAGACGGCGGCCGTGAACGCCCGGTTGAAGCTGTTCGCTCTCCTGGAGGCGCAGGGCGTGTCCGCGAGCGAGGCTGACGACCTGGTGGCCGCGCTGGAGGCCGGGGCGGTCGCCGGGGCGCAGTGCCAGGTGGTGGAGCTGGACGGCATGGCGCCGCGCCCTCGTGGCCCTGAGTTCGAGGACGGCTGGGACAAGGGCGTGATGGCCGTGAGCGAGGCCCTGGTGGGCATCGCGGACCGGGAGTGGTCCCGGCGCGGCGGCCGGTCGGCCGGGGCCGCTGAACTGGCCGTACACATCGCGGACGTGAGGCGGCGTGAGCGCGCCGACCTGGTGCGGCTGGAGCGGTACGTCCGGGAAGCCGTACTGCCGGCCACGTACCCGCACACCACCAGGCACCGCCAGGTCCTGGAGGCGCTGGGCGAGGCCGGCGGTCTGTGCACGGCCCGGACGGTCAACAGCGATGGGGACTACGTCGTCTGCACGCTCGATGCCGGTCACTACGACCCGGACGACAAGCCGCCCTTCAAGGACGGAAAGCCCGGCGGCTGGCACAGGGCGGATGCGTCGATCTGGAACGACATGGGCGCGGCCTGCATTCCGCACGCGGCCCTCTGAAAGACCGCAGGAATTCAACTCCAGGGGAGGCACGGAATGTCAGCGATTCGGCTCAAGGAACACCAGGTAGATCAGCGGTCCGCGTTTAGGAAGTGGGTGGGATTCCCTGCAAGGTCATCTGTGCCCCCGCAGGGGGCCCGGGGCACGATCGTGTCAGCGACCGGTTCGGGTAAGACGATCACGGCCGCCGCGTGCGCGCTGGAGAGCTTCGCGGACGGCCGGATCCTCGTGACCGTGCCGACCCTGGACCTGCTCGCGCAGACCGCCCAGGCGTGGCGCCTGGTGGGCCACCGGGCCCCGATGGTCGCGGTGTGCTCGCTGGAGAACGACGCGGTGCTGAACGAGCTGGGTGTGCGCACCACCACGAACCCGATCCAGCTCGCTCTGTGGGCCGGGCACGGGCCCGTCATCGTGTTCGCCACGTACGCCTCTCTCGTGGACCGGGAGGACATCGACGCACCCGAGGGCCAGCGGAGGGTTCGCGGGCCGCTGGAGGCCGCTCTGGCGGGCGGGGAGCGCCTCTACGGGCAGCGCATGGACGGCTTCGACCTCGCGATCGTGGATGAGGCACATGGAACCGCTGGTGATCTTGGTCGTCCGTGGGCTGCGATCCACGACAACGCCCGTATCCCGGCGGACTTCCGGCTCTACCTCACCGCCACCCCGCGCATCCTCGCCGCGGCCCGCCCGCAGAAGGGCGCGGACGGCCAGGAGGCGGAGATCGCGACCATGTCGGACGACCCGGAGGGAACCTACGGCGCGTGGCTCGCAGAGCTCGGTCTGAGCGAGGCCATCGAGCGGGAAATCCTTGCCGGATTCGAGATCGACGTGCTGGAGATTCGCGATCCCTCGCCGGTTCTCGGGGAGTCGGAGGAGGCGCAGCGGGGCCGGCGCCTGGCCCTGTTGCAGACCGCGCTCCTGGAGCACGCGGCGGCGTACAACCTGCGTACGGTCATGACGTTCCACCAGAAGGTTGAAGAGGCCCGCGCGTTCGCTGACAAGCTGCCAGAGACGGCTGCCGCGCTGTACCTGAACGACGCCTCCGACGCCGATCTGGCCGCCGCCGACAAGCTCCCCGCGTCATCCATCGACGCGGAGTTCTACGAGCTGGAGGCTGGCCGCCACGTACCTCCGGACCGGGTCTGGTCGGCGTGGCTGTGCGGCGACCACCTCGTAGCCGAACGCCGAGAAGCGCTGCGCCAGTTCGCCAACGGCATCGACGCGGCCGGGCACCGGGTGCACCGGGCGTTCCTCGCCAGCGTTCGCGTTCTCGGGGAGGGCGTGGACATCACCGGCGAGCGGGGAGTCGACTCGATCTGCTTCGCGGACACCCGCGGCTCCCAGGTGGAGATCGTGCAGAACATCGGCCGCGCGCTCAGGTTGAACCGCGACGGCTCCACGAAGGTGGCGCGGATCATCGTTCCGGTGTTCCTGGAGCCCAACGAGGACCCCACCGACATGGTCGCCAGCGCCTCGTTTCGCCCCCTTGTTGCTGTCCTCCAGGGCCTGCGCTCGCATGATGATCGACTTGTTGAGCAGCTCGCTTCCCGTGCGCTCACGAGCGGCAAGCGCAAGGTGCACGTCAAGCGTGACGAGGACGGGCAGATCGTCGGGGCCGGCGGCGCGGGCGACGGCGAGGACCAGGAGGAGGACGACGACACACAGGCCGCCGCCGAAGCGGCCCTGCTCCACTTCTCCAGCCCGCGCGACGCGGCGACGATCGCGGCGTTCCTGCGGACCCGGGTCTACCGGCCGGAGTCCTTGGTGTGGCTGGAGGGATATCAGGCGCTGATCCGGTGGCGCGCGGAGAACGAGATCACCGGCGTGCACGCCGTGCCCTACGACGTCGAGGTCGAAGTGGGGGTCACGAAGTCGTTTCCGCTTGGTCGATGGGTGCATCAGCAGCGGAAGGCGCTGCGGGCGGGTGAGCTGGAGGAGCGGCGCAAGACGCTGCTGGACGCCCCGGAGGCCGGGATGGTGTGGGAGCCGGGCGAGGAGGCGTGGGAGAGCAAGCTCGCCGCGCTCCGGTCCTACCGCCGGGCCACCGGGCACCTCGCGCCCCGTCAGGACGCGGTGTGGGGCGAGGGCGAGGCGATGGTGCCCGTCGGCCAGCACCTCGCCAACCTCCGCCGCAAGGGCGGCCTCGGGAAGGACCCGGACCGGGCGGCGGAGCGCGCGGCACAGCTGACGGCCATCGACCCGGACTGGGACTGCCCGTGGCCGCTGGACTGGCAGCGTCACTACCGGGTGCTCGCCGACCTGGTCGACGCCGACGGGGCCCTGCCCTACATCGCGCCGGGCGTGCTCTTCGACAGTGACGACATCGGACGATGGCGCTGGCGCCAGCAGGAACCAGGAACCTGGACACAGCTGATGCCCGAGCAGCAGGAGCGACTCGACCGCGCTGGGCATCAAGGGCGCCTCCCGAGCGCTGCCGTCTCCCGGCACCCCGCAGCGCGCACGATCCGGCGAAGGGCCCGAGCAAGGCGCAGCAGGCATTCCAACGAGGCCTGGCGGCCCTTGCGCAGTGGGTGGAGCGGGAAGGCGCGGACCGGCCGGTGCCCCGCGCGCACAGCGAGGAGGTCGCAGCCGACGGTGAGGCCGAGCCGGTGGTCGTGAAGCTGGGCGTATGGCTCTCCAACACCAAGAGCCGGCGGGAGCGGCTGGACGCCGACCAACTCGACGCACTCGCCAAGCTCGGCATGCACTGGGCGAGCACGGTCCCGGCCCGTGCGTGAGGAGCGCACAGGCCAGCATGTTCTCCCTCTGCGGCCTGACTGCGTTGCCGGCTATCAGCCGGTGACTGAGGGCGGCAGGGGGATGTCGTAACGCTGGAAGAGCTCCCGGAAGAAGGCTGCGACGATGCGCCGGCCGTTGTCCCGGTCCAGCTCGTGGCCGCCGAAGCGGTAGACGTCGTAGCCGGAAAGGCTCAGCTGCCGGTCCTCCGACACCATCTGGGCGTAGAGCTGCGGGCTCGCCTTGCCGTCGGCTGAGTAGTGCTGTTGGCCATCGACCTCCAGGACGACGCGCACCCTGTTCGGCAGCAGCAGGAGGAAGTCCATGCGCTGCCGAGCGAGGGGGCCCGGCGCGGCGCGGTGCTTGGCCGTGTAGGGGTCGTAGTGGAGGTACACCTGTGGGATCAGGGCGGGCAGTGCGTGTCCTCCCTCGCGGAAGTACAACGCCGCGTAGGTGTGGAACAGGATCTCCTCCGGTGGGGAGGCGAGTGACTCCGCAAGCCGTGCACACAGGGCCTGGGAGGTAGAAAGCTGGTCGCTGGTTCCGCCAGGATGCGTCCGTTGCCACCAGTCGACGAGGGCGGCCCACGACAGGCCGGTGGCGTCGAGAGGCCGGGTGTAGGTCAGGCAGTATTCGGCGTTGCGGACGATTTCCAAGCGGTTGCTGACGGCGTCGCGCAGAACGATGTCGGGCTTGGGGCCGTTGGCCGCGAAGATCAGGTTCTTGAACTCGCCGTCGACTCCGGTCATGCCCAGCGACGCGAGGATCTGCTCCAGTTCTGGAACGTCGTACTCGTCGACCACCTTGCGGGCTACGGCGGCCAGTTCTGGCACGGCCAGCGGTCGCAGGCGTGTGAGCACGTAGCGGAACTTGCTCTTGAAGGCATCGCCTTCTTCGCCCGGCGCGAGCCCCAGGCGCACACATTCAGCCGGAACCTCGTAGGACTTCAGCTCGGCTACAGCGCTGGCTATGGCGGAGCGGAGCGTTTCCGGTTTAACCGCATCTCCCATGGCCGGAGACTACTGGCTCAGGTCCAGATGATCGGCCGCATTGCAGACGTGACCCGCAACCGTCCAGGTTCACGTCGGGCCCAGATCATGGGTTGGGGCCGCCGTGAACCTGGTGCAGGAGGTCAGCGAGGAGTAACGCTGAACCGCTGCGCGATGCCTTCTCCTAGGAGGCGGTGGGCTTGGTACTGCTTCGCCACCGCCTCAGGGTCGCTCCATGCCCCTGCATCCGCGAGCGCCACCATCACTTTGCGTACTGCATCAGCCAGCTGAGTCATGGTGCCGCTGGTGATGATGCGCGTGCCGGGAGGTGCCGCCGCGTTGTACTCGAGAGTGTTGACGCGGTGCAGGAGCACGGGAGTGGCGCTGCAGGTCTGGTCGTAGGTGTCCTGGAACCAGCTCATGGAGTGTGCCAGCTGGGCGACGTCGCTTCGCCAGATCTTGTCGGTGCTGGCTCCTGATTTGGCTTCAAGCACCAGGTATTTGAGTCCGCCGGTGGCCCACAGGACGTCAGGGCCGTTGCCGGTGGCGCGCTCGGGCCGCTGTGCTTCGAATCCGAGGTGATAGCCCAGACGTTCCAGGGCTCGTTCGAAGACTGGAACCTGCTTCTGGTCCGGTCGGTAGACGAGTTCGTCGAGCAGGACGTCAATGCCTACCAGGAAGTCGTTGCGGTCGGCGTAGGTGTTGGCGAGGTAGCCGGCGGCAAGGACCGCCTGCGTGTCCGTTGGTTTGATCTTGGTGGGATTGACGCCGGCGATGGGCCGGAGGATTGCGGGGTTGTAGGTGAGTGCCTTGACCAGGGTCTGCTGGGCCTTGGGCTCGTCAATGAAGTGCTGGTAGGCGGCGAGCTGTTCTTGAAGGAATCCTCGCTCGGTCTCACCGGTCGCTGCGGCAACGGCTTCGCTCATGTGCTGGACGGCTTGTGCGTACTGGCCAAGCGATGCCTGGTCGAAGGCGCGACGGGCAGGGGCCGCACCTGGGGAGACGGTGCTTTGGGGATAGGTGACTTCGGCGAGCGCGCCGCGGGCGGCAGTCACCCAGTTCGGGTCGCGACCCAGAACCTGTGCGATCACGCTTTCGATCTGCTCCAGCGGCTGGCCGGCCAGCCTGGCTGCCACCTGACGGGAGAAGTCGATCTGTGCTCGGGTGGCGGGGCTGAACCGCGAGCGGTAGCGGGGTGAAGCGATGAGCTGGGACAGGTGCGGTCCCAGCAGCAGGACGACGCAGTGGTCGTTGGCTGAGCGAACCCCCCGGCCCATGCCCTGTTCAAGGCGTTGCAACTGACGGTTGACCATCTCGTCGGAGTCGCCGAGCGCGATCGCCTCACGGCGGGTCAGGCCGCCGTATGCCTGCGGAAGTCCGTCCATGACCAGGACTTCGCAGGCTTTGCGGGGCAGGTCGATCCCGTCGTACTGGTTCACCAGGACCACGAGACCGACGTGGCCCTTGCGGAGCTTGGCAACCGCGGCTCCGATCTCGTCGGACTTTGATGCGGTGATCTGTGCGTGCTGCGCCCATGCACCGGCTTTGTGGTGAGAGGGGACCAGGACGACGACGTTGACCCGCTCAGCGAGCTTGGCGGCCATGTCACGGACCGCGGGCTCCTTGATCGAAGCGCTGATGTCCTGGGGCGCAAGGATCAGTCGGTCACCGAGATACCCGGCGCTTGCCGGCGTGATAGGGCTCCCCACCGTTTCGGGATCGGCCGCGAAGTCGGTGACCAGCACGCTGTCGTCGGCCAGCGTGGCGGTCAGATGCACGCGCCGGCGTGCGCGAGCGAAGCTGGCAATCTTGCTGATCGGCGGGTACGGAGGCTGGATCTCGAGCCTGTCGGCAGTGAAGACGGCACGGCAAATCGGGAGGACATCCTTGACCAGCGGCCACGACCACTGGAGATCCTCGTCGTCGCGCAGCTTGTTCAGAGCCGCAGTGACATCGGTATTGCGGCGGGTCCAGGCCCAAAATGGCACCGGAGCTACAGCTGAGGAGTCCTGAGTGGTCAGGCCCTGGTAGGCGATCTCCGACTGCTGGCGCAGGTCGTCAGCGAACAGGTCAAGTAGTTCGGTGAACGTCTTCTCGTGCCGGTCACGGGAGAGCGTCAGGGTGAATTTCTCCTTCACCGTGGCGAGCGCCGCGTGCGCATCATCGATGACGATCGTGCCGACGTCGACGACCGGTCGTCCGTCGCCTTGAAGGCCAAAGACGCTCTTGCCGTTGACGAACCGGTGGAGGCTGAGTACGCAGATGGCTTCACCGCTGGTGAAGCGTGTGGAGCGCGGGTCGTCGGTCACGTCAATGCCGAGTTCGCCAGCCTGCTCCATCGCCTGCGAGGCCAGGTAGGGGTCGGGGGCCAGATACAGCACCGGGCCCTCCCCCTCATTGAGGCTCGACTGGCAGATCAGCAGACCCACCACCGTCTTGCCTCCGCCGGTGTTGAGCTTGATGACCAGATCCTTCTGCGACCGCCGGTCGTACCACGTCTGCAGGACTTGCCCCTGAGGATCGCGCAGGAACTCGTAACGGGCGGCGCGGTCGGGCAGCGCGTCGAACAGGACCCGAGGGTCAGTGGGCGTCGGTGCAGGCCCCGAGCCGAAAGTGGAAAAGTCGATGCCCATGGAAAGTCCCCCCGGAACTTGTCGTCGCGGGCTCCGTGGCACCGCGACAGCCGACGTTAGCGGACGGACCGTCGCACTTTCAGAGGAAAGCGGCGTCCGTGCGGTAGTCGCGCTACTGTCCCCACCTTGCAGCACTGACATGTTGGGAGATCACGATGGACCGGACAGAGCTGAAGGCCAAGATCGACGAGCTGATGCGCCAGTACGACGAAGAGGAAATTGACGGCGCAACCTACGCCCAGGCGATGATGGAGCTGACCGCCTCCGCCCAGGAGTGATGCCAGGCCCACAGTTGATCTTCTCGGTATAGATGCGCAGCCGACCCGTCTCACCGAAGGTGTGCCAATTCGATGAGACGGACCAGCCTCTGTCCGCCTTGGAAGCGCGGGTCAGCCGACGGTCGGTGCAGCCCTGTCCGGGGCGAGGGCTGCCTCCAGCCGGTCCAGCCGTTCGTAGAGGGCGCGGACCAGGCGGGCGCGGTTCTGTACGCAGTGCACGGTGCCCTCGATCGTCGCGGACAGTCGGCCTTCCGCCTCGCGCAGAACGACGTCGGCGAGCGCCCGGCGCCCGCTGCTCTTGGGCATCTGGTCGGCGCGGCGCCGTACGTCGGAGGCGACGGCGCGGGCGTGGCCGGTCAGCTGAAGGGCGATCTGCTCGTAGTCGCGTTCGGCGAGCGTGTCCTCGCCGGTCCAGGCGAGGACTGCCGTGACGAGGCACTCGTACGGCTCGCGGTCGAGTGGGAGCTCCGCCTCAATCAGCCCGTCGGGGTCGTACAGGACGGTGTGGGTGCTGGTGTGCATGGCGGGCCTCGCTGCTGGAGCGTCATCGCGCGGGTGGCCGGCGGTCACCGCTGGGTGTCCTTGCCGCAGCCGTCCCCGTCGTCCTGGTCCTCGCTCTGCTGGGCGAGGAACCGGGCGAAGCCGCGGTCCGCGCGGGCCAGCAGGGCCGGGGAGGGAACGCCGTAGGCGGGCGGCTGGAGGCCGCGGCCCTCCGGGGCCGGGGCGGTGGTGTCGTGGTGTGCGCGCATGCGGCCCCGCCTCTCCGGCTGGTGGTCCGTCGGTGACTTCGACGCTACGCAGCGTCGGCGGATGGCCTCAACGAGATTGCGGGTAATTGCGGCTGCTTCACTCCAGGGCGTCGATCGCGGCCCGGATCAGGGCGCGGGCCGCGTCGCCGTAGACGGCCATCTCCGCGAGGCCGGTGAACGCCTTCATGTAGTCGGCGATCTCGCGCGGCTGGGTCACCTTGATCTCCGCCGTCAGCGTCTCCACCACGGCGCTGGTGTCGTCGTGGACGTAGAACGCCTCCAGCGGCCACACGGTGCGCTGCGCGGTGAACGGGATGATCCCCAACGAGAGGGAGGCGAGCGGCATCACCGTCAGGAGGTGGCGCAGCTGCCCGCGCATCGCCTCGGGTTCGGCGGTGCGGAAGCGCAGGACCGACTCCTCCATGAGGACCACGTAGCGGTGGCCGCCCTCGTAGAGGAAGCGAGAGCGGGCGACGCGGGCGGCGACGGCTTCGGCGACGTCGTTCGGTGTGCCCTGGAAGCGGGTGATCTGGTGCATGAGGGCGGTCGCGAACGCCGGGGTCTGGAGGAAGCCCGGGGGCACGTTGGAGAGGTAGACGCGGCAGATGCGGGTCTGGGCGTGCAGGTCGTACCAGTCCTGCTGGACCTGGCGCATGCCGCCCTGGTGGAGGCGGCGCCATTCCATGTACATCGAGTCGACGGCGCGGGCGGTAGCGATGAGGTCCTGCGCCTGGTCATCCGCGCCGCACGCCGAACACCAGGTCCGGATGTCGGCGTCCGAGGGCAGGGCCGCACCCTTCTGGATGCGGGTGGTCTTCGCGGGGTGCCAGCCGCACCGGGCGGAGAGCTCCTTCCCGGTGAGGCCGGCGTCCTTGCGCAGGTGCGTGAGCCGCACGGCGAGCGCCTCGCGGGCCGACTGGGCGCTGGACGATGGAGAGGTGGTCGTCATGAGATGGCGGCCCTTGGTTGTGCGTGGGTCAGATGCGGTAGTCGGCGTGCGGGGTGGCCAGGTCCCACACCGAGCGGAACGCCTCCGCGCACAGCTTGATGGCCTGCGGGTCCTCGGTGTGGTCGGGCTCCAGGGCCTCGCCGTCGCCGGAGAAGATGTTCCACCGCACGACCCGGTCGTCGATGAGCCAGAAGTCGTTGCCCGGCAGCGCAAGGGTGGAGGCGCGGCGGCGGGACAGCCAGCGGACATCCTCCCCGGCGCGCAGGTTGGCGTCGGTGATGGCGTGCTCGAAGCGGATGTAGTCGGTGACGGGCTCGGACACGATGCGGGCCCGCAGCACCTTCACCCCGCGGGCTACGGTCCGCTCCACCAGCGGCAGCCACCCGCTCCAGTACGCCGAGTCGTCCGCAGGCACGCTCCCGTCCTTCTGGAAGATGTCGTAGACCTCCCGCTCCTCCCCCACGGCGTAGGCGTCACGTAGCTCCAGGTGCAGAGCGTGCCGCTGGGCGGAGTCGAGCAGGTCCTCAAAGCTGGGTGCCGGCGGCTTCTGCGGCATCGCACGCCTTCCTGATCTGGTCGATCATCCGCGCGGAGAGCCGGATAACTCCCTCGTCATCCGCCGGCGGGCTGTCCTGGCTGCACTTGGCCCGGGTCGCCGCGTCGGCGAACTTGCCCTGCAGAACCAGTTCCGGCCCCTGCGCGGTGTCGGTGTCCACCCACACCGCCGGGCAGTTCCCACCGCCCGAGTTCGGGTCCGTGCCGAAGAAAAGTAACGCCATGATCGCCTCCGGAGAAAGCCAGTTGCGGAGAGTTGCGTAACTGACCGTCCCGCGCACCGGCACTCCCGGTCAAGAGGAACGAGAACTTCGGCGGGCTGGCCCACGGGCCGGGGCGCGGGGCCAGCCCTCTGGAGTCAGTTTCTGCCGACGGGGCGGGCGTTCAGCGCCGTGCGCAGGAGTCTGGCGATGGGCTGGTACTGCTGGACGAAGTCGGGGTCCTTCATCTGGTCGGGCTCGGGCAGCTGCTTGTGCGGGATAGACCAGTGCCCGGCGAACGTCCAGCCCAGAGGACGGAGTCCGGCGCGGTCCATGTCCTGGTCGACGCCAGCCAGGTAGGCCGCGTCGACGGGCGGCTCGCCGTTCGTCTGCCAGATCACCCCGTCCAGGGCGATGGGGAGGTGCGGGGATCCGAAGAGGAATCCCAGACATCGCTCGCGCAGAACCGCCGCGCTCTGCTCGGGGCTCAGCGGCACGCCCGTCTCTTCGCCACCGGGACCGGGCAGCGCGGTCCTGCAGTCGGTGTTCGGGAAGATGTCGATCTCCCCGAGAACGACGTGCGCCGTCGCGTTCTCACGGTCGGGGTAGTACCAGTTCGTCGGCAAAAGGACGATCGCGTCGTAGGCGTCTTGGGCGTCGGCCACCGCTGCCGCAAGCGGACTGCGGTCGGTGCGGGGCAAGCCGCGGTCGCTCTCCTGCGAGGGGTGGCGGACCTGCCACATGCAGGTGTGGCGTGTCAGGCGACCGAGGCCGTCCGGCGAGGCCCACAGCGTGCTGGTCGTCGGCTCGGGCGGGGTGGCCGGCCCGGTCTCCTTCTTGCGGCGGCCCCGACTGCGGGGCCGCATGGTCCAGCGCCAGTAGTCCTCGGCTTCCTCGAGGAGCAGGACCCGCTGTCCGTTGTGCGCCCAGGCCGCCGCGATCCCGCCGACCAGGTGGTAGAGGTGGCCCGAGCGCTCCGCCAGGAACCGCAGGACGTGCGGTGCGGGCGGCGTATCGCTGGTCGCGCGACGCAGGGCTTCGGTGTACTTGCCCCCGGCCTGGCTCGCCCGGCGGGCGGACTGCGCGGCGGTGGACTGGTTCTTCGGCATGACGTACTCCTCTGCCGGGCCGGGCCACGCCCCCGACTCCGGCTCGTACGACTGCCGTGGACACGACGGAACGCAGAACGGGAAGGAGCGGGCCCCGCAGGACCTTGACCCCCACGTCCGGTGGCGTGGCTCCGGAAGCGGGCGGTGATCGGCAGTACGCACTAGCCGGGCAGGATGCTAACCGGCGCAGCCCCATCGGCCGAAGCCACCAGCCGCCGGTTCCCTCGAATGGGCGAAGTCCCCGGCGGCCCCGCGCGTGCTGTGCGAGTGAGCAAGCCGCCTCGTCAACAACCAGCTGGCTCCCACAGGGAGCGGGCGAGCCCGGTTCCGTCGCAGTGGAAGCAGTAGCCGCTCCCGGCATCGTCGCGGGGGCTGATGCTGTAGGTGGCGTCCTGGAAGAGCCGGGTGAGCCCGGTGATGTGCGCGGTGTGGATCGGGAGCTCCTGCCGTCTGCTGAGCGTGATTTCCAGGGCGACGCCGGGGCCGGTGAAGTGAGCGTGGGGAAGGTTCTCGGTCATCGCGCGGAGGGTGTCGTTCACTTCGCGCATCGTCTCCGCGCCGGTCAGCTGCACGCGGGCTGCGAGGATCGTGTCGGCGGCGGCGGTGAAGGTCAGCAGCCCGGCCGGACGGGCGAGCGGCCCGACGCGGCCCACCGCGTCGGGATGGGTGTGGTGAAGCTGGACCAGGGCGTGCCACAGGTCGCCCGCCGGATCCGGCGCGGTCTCTTCTCTGTTGCGTCTCATGAACCCTGTCTACGGCCCGGCACCGGCGTACAGCCGGGCTCAGGCTGTCCCCTCCCGCACGGCGGCGCCGCGACTTCCCGGGTGGTCCCGCCGGGCGGGGCACTCACGCTCACGCCCGGCCCGGCGGGGTGGCTTGCCCGGGTCAGGTCCGCCGGCGGAGCCAGCCGCGGACCCGGTTCGGCTCCTGGTCGTCCTCGGGCTCCGGCGGCGCGGCGGCCGCAAGGCGGGCAGCTTCGGCGGCGGCCTCCTGCCGGGCGACGTCTTCGGCCCGGCACGGCCCGCACACCGACTTGTCCCCCGCCCGAACGGCGGTCCGGTGCACGGTGATCTCCTCCCAGCGCTCGTCGGAGAACTTCCGCCCGCACCGCGTGCACACCGGGCGCTGCGCCTCCCGCTCAGCGGCACGGCGCCGCTTGTCCTCCGCGTCGGCGCGGGCCTCCTGGGCGCGGTAGAGGTAGTGGCCGTCGGGGTTGTCGAGCGCGGCGGTCAGCGTCTGCTCGCCCGTCCGTCCCAGCCGCCGCCACACCGCCGCGCCCGCGCCGTGCTCCTGGAGCTGCTCCAGGGTGGTGACGACGACGGGCACCGCCTGGCGGTAGTCGAGCGCGGTGATGGCCTTTTCGTAGAGGGAGTCGTACCGGCGCGGCGCCCAGTAGCGGCGGCCGTCCTCCTCGAGCACGGCGACCGCGTTGTCGACCTTCTCCTCGGTGGTGTCCGCGAACACGAACGCCAGCGGGACCAGGCCCTCCCGGCCGGTCGGCGGGTAGAACCTGCGCCACAGCCGCTTGTCGTGGTCGACGTGCTCGATCGCGTCCGGCCGGGAGCGGACCAGGTCCACGGTGCGCTTGGCCGCGTCCTTCGGGAGCAGCCGGCCCCACTCCCAATACCGCTGCAGTTTGACGACCAGGTCGTGCGCGTCCTCGCTGCGGCGGTCGATCTCCAGCAGCATCACCGGCACCCCGGCCTCCGGCGCCCGCACCACCAGGTCCGCCCGCTGCACGTAGCCGTTGCCGAGCCGGTGCGCGATCTCCGTCTGGAAGCCGAGCCGGTGACCGATGCCCGCGACGTGCAGTTCGGCGGCGGTCGAGGTGACCGCCGCGGCGTGGTCGTCGTAGCCGGCACCGAGCAGCTTCCCGGTCACCGGGTGGTACTTCTTCTCGCGCAGCGCAGAGACCCGTATGCCCTTCGGCTCCAGCAGCTGCTTCGCCTCGCCGTGGCCTCGCTTGGTCAGCACCCACACCTGTCGCTGGTCGTCCCTCACCAGTTCGGGCCTCACCATGTGGTGGTCCTCCAGATCCAGGAGGTTGTCCCGCACGAGCTTGTCGTGCTTGTTGCCCGGACGGGTCAGCTTCCACAACTGGTCGGGCGTAGCCCGCTGGAAGATCCCCAGCGCTTGCAGCAACTCCCGGCGTCGAGGTCCGGTCGCAGTCCTCCGGTGCTCAGGGCTCCTTGCTACATCTACATGAGGGTTGTCGACGCTGCGCCGACCCCCTGTCCGCCGGGCCTGACCTGCCAAAACGCCCGGTCGCTGAGTGCGTGGCGCGGAGGGGGCGATGGAGGGGTCCACGGAGGGGGCCATGCCGGGCTGGTCAAGGGTCTGCTCGGGCTCGTCTGCGGTGCTCGCCACAGGGTGCTCCTGAAGGTGGGGCGAGACCTATCCCGCCATTCACCTTCTATCGGCGCGGAATTCGGGCTTCGTGTGACGCCAGCCTCGGAAAACCTCTCCGCCGTAACCACATCGTGATCAATCGAAGGGGGGAGAGTTCTCCCCCGTCACGCCGCCGGGGTGGCCCAGGGGGACGAGCAGGGTGAAGCGGGTGGGTGCGTACGAAACCAGCGAGAGTCTGCCGTCCAGGGTGCCCGCGAGGTCCTGGGCGAGCGACAGGCCGATGCCTTCGCCGGGGCCGGTCGTATGGCCCCGTGTGAACAGCTGAGCGGGGGCCTCCTCCAGCGTTCCCTCGTCGCCGACGTCGAAGGCGAGAGTGTCGTCGAAGTCCCGTACCGTCACCTCCACCGCCCCTCGGCCATGGAGCCGGGCGTTCTCGAGCAGGATGTCGAGGATCTGGGTGACAGCCCTGCCGGCGATGAGCGCGTCGGTGGTGGCGTCGGGTGCGGAGATCGCGAGGCGTCGGCCGTCACCGGCGAAGAGGCCGTGCCAGCGGCTCGTGACGTCATCGAGGACCCGGCCCACCGATTCGCGGGCGGTGGCTGCCGTGTGGTGGCGGGGGGTTCTGGTCAGGCGGAGGACGTCTTCCACGGTCCGGTGGAGGTGGCGGGTGGATGCCAGGGCCTCCTCGATGGCGGGGCGCAGCCGGGAGTCGCCGTCTTGGGCGAGGGCCGATTCCAGGGTGAGTTGCAGGCCTGTCAGCGGTGTGCGCAGCTGGTGGGAGGCGTTGGCGGTGAAGTTCTTCTCGTGTTGCAGGAGTTCGGTGAGGCTGTGCAGCATGTCGTTGTGCGTGTGCGCGACTTGGTCGATCTCGGCGATGGGGCTGGGCCGGGCGCGGGCGGTCAGGTCGCCGTCGGTGACGGCTCGGCACTGACGTGAGAGGTCTTCCAGAGGTGCGGTGAGCGCGCGTGCCTGGCGGCGGGCGACGAGTATGGCCACGGCCAGTGCGATCAGGGCGACGGCGAGCAGTGCTCCCCAGCCGGCGAGGATGCGTCGCCAGATGTCCTGGGTGGCTGTCGAGGCGCGGACGACACCGATGACCCGCTCGTTGTGCGAGACGGGTACGGCGACGACCAGGTTGGTCCCGGTCCGCGACCTCACCTCTGCCGTGGCGAGGGCCTGCCGCACCGCCTGATCCCCGCTCGGCGGCCCGGAGCCGCCCTTGAGGCGCGGGCCGGGGCCGTAGAGACCCAGCTGTTGGCCCGCCGCGGCCGCGGGCAGTTCCACCGGGTCGCCGGTGGCGAAGTCCGGGCTGACGCGGACGGCACCGGCGAGCGCTGCGCGTTCGAGGGCGTCGCGCTCGTCGGCGAAGAAGGAGGACCTGATCGCGAGACCCAGAGGGACGGCCAGCAGGACCAGGGCGATGAGCACCGCTGTCACGGCCACCCGCACCACACGCTGTCTCATTCCTTCATGGTGAGGGGTCCCGGCGCGTCCGCCGGGTCTCGCCTCGCGGCTTTGCCGTCGTCTAACCCTCATTGGGCGGGGCGTTAACCGTCGGCTCCCTAGCGTTGCTGGCATGACCGGCCGTCCCGGGGCCCCTAAGCGGTTCTGCGGGGTCCGAAGTCCGAGAAGGGCAGTGCCATGAAGCGCGTACGCACCCTTGTTGTTGTCGGCTGTGTGCTCACCGCAGCGGTGAGTGCCGGCTGTTCGGGCTCCGGTTCGGGCCATGCCTCGGGGCCCGGCACTTCGGTGAGCGCGGTGCGCAGCCGTCTGTCGGCGCCGGCCGACTCGAATCCGGCCGGTGACATCCCCGACAACCAGGCGTTCGTCGTTTTCCGCCCGGCCGGCGGTGGTTTCACCTTGAAGGTGCCCGAGGGGTGGGCCCAGTCCGCTCCGGGCGGCACCACGGTGTTCACGGACAAGCTGAATCGCATCGAGATCGCGACCGCTGCCTCGATCACCGCTCCCACCGCGCGGTCGGTGACCGTACATTCCGTGCCCGGGCTGCGGCATCGGGTGGCGCACTTCTCCGCACCCGTCGCATCCCAGGTGTCCCGGCGCGGCGGCAGTGCCGTACTGCTCACCTATCAGGGTGATTCATCGCCCGACGCGGTCACCGGCAAAGTGGTGCGGGACGCGTACGAGCGGTACACGTTCTTCCGCCAGGGCCATGAGGTGGACCTCACGCTGTCCGGGCCGGTGCACGCCGACAACGTCGACCCGTGGCGCCTGGTCACCGACTCCTTTGCCTGGCGGTGACAGCGGTGAGCGCTGCAGCGGCGGCCCTTGAGGCCCGGGAGCTCTACCGGTTCTTCCGGGCGGGCGAGGAGGAGACGCTGGCGTTGCGGGGTGTCTCGTTGCACGTCAGGCGGGGCGAGACCGTCGCCGTCGTCGGCCCGTCGGGAGCGGGTAAGTCCACCTTGCTGGGGTGCCTGGCCGGTCTCGACGACCCGTCGGGAGGTGACGTACGCGTCGGTGGCGTGCGGATCAGCCACCGGCCGGAGTTGGAGCGGGCCCGATTGCGGGCGCACGGTATCGGGGTGCTGCTCCAGTCGAACAATCTGGTGGCCCATCTCAGCGTGACGGACAACGTGCGGCTGGCCCGCAGCGCGGTCCGCGCACACCATGCGGTCGCTGTGGGGGAGCTGCTGGAACAGGTCGGCCTGGCAGGGCGGGCAAGGGCGCTGCCGCGAGAGCTGTCCGGCGGTGAGCTCGCCAGAGCGGGACTGGCCGTCGCGCTGGCCAACTCTCCGGAGGTGCTGCTGGCGGATGAGCCGACGGGTGAGCTCGACGGCGGTAGCGAGCGGCTTGTTCTGGAACTGCTGCGCAGCCGTGCCGACGACGGATGCGGGGTGCTGGTCGTCACGCACAGCGCCGAGGCGGTGCGCGTCGCCGACCGGGTGATCACCATGGCGGACGGGAGAGTCCGTGATGGCCTCCGCTGACCTGCTGATCGACTGCCGGGACGTGGCCCGGACCTTCGGCCGCGGCCCCAACGCGGTGGTGGCGGTGCACGGCTCGTCCTGCCAGGTCCGGGCCGGCGACCGGCTCGCCGTCACCGGGCCTTCGGGGTCGGGGAAGTCGACCCTGCTCCATCTGATGGCCGGTCTGGAACGCCCCACCAGCGGGGTCGTTTCCTGGCCCGCCGCGAACGGTCCTCACGACATCGGCCTCGTGTTCCAGGGCAACAGCCTCATCCCGTCCCTGGACGTCGTCGAGAACACCGCGCTGCCCCTCGTCCTGGCCGGGATGCCCGAGGAGCGTGCCCGGCAGGCCGCCGAAGCGGCGCTGGCACTGGTCGGCGCCGCCGCGCTGGCCGGCCGGCTTCCGGAGGAACTCTCCGGCGGACAGGGGCAACGAGCCGCCGTCGCGCGGGTGCTGGCGCAGGCGCCCAGGGTCATCCTCGCCGATGAGCCCACCGGGCAGCTCGACCACGCCACCGGGCAGCGCGTACTGGACGCGTTGCTGGCCGCCGCGGACCGGATCGGCGCCGCTCTGGTCGTCACCACCCATGATCCGTCCGTCGCGGAGCGGCTGATCCAGCGCCGTCCCATGCACGACGGACGGCTGCTCGCCACCGAGGAGTCGCCATGATCGGCACATGGACCTTCGGACTCGTCCGCCACCGGGCAGGACGGCTGCTCGCGACGGTCGCCGGCATCGCGCTGGCCGTCTCCCTCATTGCCGCACTCGGCTCGTTCCTCACCGCGTCGCAGGCCACCATGACGCAGCGTGCCGTGCGTTCCGTGGCCGTGGACTGGCAGGTCGAGGTACGCGGCGGGGCCGATCCGCACGCGATCCTGGCGGACGTGCGGACCACCCCCGGAGTGCGCGCGGCCGTCCCGGTCGGCTTCGCCCGCAGTTCGGCCTTCACCGCGACCGCCGCCGGGACGACACAGACCACCGGCCCCGGCATGGTCCTCGGCCTCCCCGCTCAGTACCGGACGCTGTTTCCCGACGCGATCCGCCAATTGACCGGGAAGACCTCAGGAGTTCTGCTGGCCCAGCAGACCGCTTCCAACCTCCACGCCGCCCCCGGCGACACGATCCGGATCACGCTGCCCGGGGCCACGGCGCACCCGGTACGCATCGATGGTGTCGTCGATCTGCCGCAGGCCGACTCCCTGTTCCAGACGGTGGGCGCGCCGAGCCAGTCCCAGCCCTCGGCACCGCCCGACAACGTGGTCCTGCTGCCCGCCGCGCTGTTCTCGTCGCTGACGGCGCCGTCGGCGCAGGGCCCGGTGGCTGTCACCACCCAGATCCACGTGGCACGGGACGGCCGCCTGCCGGCCGACCCGGCTGCCGCGTTCACCACGGTGACCCGGGCCGCCCACCATGTGGAGGCCCGTACCTCTGGCGGCGCGGCGGTCGGCGACAACCTCGGCGCGGCTCTTGATGCCGCTCGCCAGGACGCCCTGTACGCGCAGCTGCTGTTCCTGTTCCTCGGAGTGCCCGGGGCCCTGCTCGCCGCCGCGCTGACCGCCGCGGTCGCCGCCGCGGGCGGCGAACGGCGCCGTCAGGAACAAAGTCTGCTGCGCATCCGGGGGCTGCGGCCGGGCCGGATCGCGCGCCTGGCCGTCCTCGAAGCTGGCCTGACGGGCATCACAGGCGGGCTGCTCGGGCTCGCCGTCGCGGCGCTGGCGGGACGGATCGCCTTCGGGAACGCCTCGTTCGGAGCCGGCGCAGGCGCGACCCTCCTGTGGTCCGCGCTGTCGGTGGCACTCGGTCTCGCGGTCGCCACCGCGGCCGTCCTCGCTCCTGCCCTGCGAGATCTCCGCGCCGTCACGGTCGCGGACGTCCGCAGGCCGGCCCGCAGGACCGGTTCGGCCTGGTGGCGCCGCATCGGTCTCGATTTCGCCCTGCTGATCGCTTCCTGGTTCGTCTTCCGCGCCTCGTCGGGCAACCAGTACGCCCTCGTCCTCGCCCCGGAAGGCGTGGCGAGCATCTCCGTGTCGTACTGGGCCTTCCTCGGTCCGGCCTTGCTGTGGACGGGCGCCGGTCTCCTCCTGTGGCGGCTGTGCCTGCTCGGCCTCGCCCACGGCCGCCCTCTCCTGGCCCGCGTGTCCCGGCCGCTGGCCGGCACCCTGTCCGGGGCCACGGCGGCCACTCTGTGCCGGCGCCGACGCCCCCTGGCCCGCTCGATCGTGCTGCTCGCCCTCGCCGTGTCCTTCGCCCTGTCCACCGCCGTCTTCAACGCCACCTACCGGCAACAGGCCGAGGCGGACGCCCAGTTGACCAACGGCGCCGACGTCACCGTCACCGAACCACCCGGCGCGCACGTGTCACCGAGCGCCGCCGGCTCGCTCTCCGTACCCGGGGTCCGCCATGTGGAGCCGGTCCAGCACCGGTTCGCCTACATCGGTACCGACCTCCAGGACCTGTACGGCGTACGCCCCGACACCATCACCGGCGCCACCGCCCTGCAGGACGCCTACTTCTCCGGCGGCAGCGCCCGCACCCTGATGAACCGGCTCGCCCAGCACCCCGATTCGCTGCTGGTGAGCGCCGAGACCGTGGCCGACTTCCAGCTGTCCCCCGGTGACACCCTCAACCTCAAGGTGCAGGACAACCGCACCAAGGCCCTGCGGACCGTGCCGTTCCACTACGCCGGAATCGTCAAAGAGTTCCCTACCGCCCCCAAGGACAGCTTCTTCGTCGCCAACGCCTCCTACCTCGCCCGGGTCACCGGCAGTGACGCCGTCGGCGCGTTCCTCCTCGACACCGGGGGTACGCAGCAGAAGGCCGTCGCCGCCCGCGTACACGACCGGCTCGGCACCACCGCGACCGTCACCGACCTCACCCAGACCCGCAACCGCGTCGGCTCCAGCCTCACCTCGGTCGACCTCTCCGGACTCACCCGGATCGAACTGGCCTTCGCCGTCGTCCTGTCGGCCGGAGCCGGCGGAATCGTCCTCGCGCTGGGTCTGGCCGAACGCCGCCGCACCTTCGCCATCACCACCGTGCTCGGCGCCACACCCCGCCAGCTGCGAGGCATGGTCCTCACCGAAGCACTCATCGTGGCAACAGCCGGCCTCACAGCCGGCACCCTCATCGGCTGGGCCCTGTCCGAGATGCTGGTCAGGGTACTCACCGGGGTGTTCGACTCACCACCGGACACACTCGCCGTCCCCGGCACCTACCTGGCACTCACCGCCCTGTGCGCCGCGGCGGCAGTCATCGCTGCCGGCCTCAACGCGGCCCGTGGCACGAGCCGACCCGCCGTCGAGGAACTCCGCGACCTGTGACCCCACCACCCCCTACCCTGCACCCCATGCACCAGCCCGCCGCCACGCCCCGCACCCGCGTTCTGATCGTCGAGGACGACGCCACCATCGGCCGCCACCTCGACACGGGGCTCCGCAGCAACAACTACCTGCCGACCTGGAGCCGGACCGGCGCCAGTGCACTCACCGCATCAAAGGGCACCCCTTACGAGGCCGTCCTCCTCGACCTGGGCCTGCCCGACATGGACGGCCTCGACGTCGCACGCCGGCTCCGCACCCAACACCCCGATCTACTCATCGTCATCCTCACCGCCCGCACCGACGACATCGACATCGTCGCCGGACTCGACGCCGGAGCCGACGACTACCTGGTCAAGCCCTTCAGCCTGACCGTCCTGCTCGCCCGGCTCCGCGCACACCTGCGACGGCGCACGCCGACCACACCCCCGCGGGAACCGATCCGCCTCGGCGACCTCCTCGTCGACACCGCCGCACGGCGCTGCACACTCCAAGGCCACGAAGTGACCCTGCGCCCAAAAGAGTTCGAACTCCTCACCGCACTCGCCCGCGACGCGGGAACCGCAGTCTCCCGCGAAACCCTCATGGCCGACGTCTGGGACGAGAACTGGTTCGGCCCGACCAAAACCCTCGACGTCACCATGGCCGCACTGCGCCGCCGCCTCGCCGAAGCCGCCGACCGCGCCACCTCCCCGGCCACGCTCCCGCAGATCATCACCCTGAGAGGCCACGGCTACCGCCTGGAACGCCCCGAGCCCGAAAACCCCTCCCAGCCGTATCAGCGCGACCACTGAAAGCATCCACAGGCCAACGGCCCAAGCCACGCACACCGCGGACAAGGGCACGGCACGCGGGCGGACCGGCCCCGCCGTGGCAGCCCGGCCACCGGCCACGGCCTGCGACGCTCAGCCCAACCCACATCGACACCCCCCACCACGTCGACCTCCTCACCAACAAAGCCCAGGACAACGGCTGGACCCTCCTCTTCCCCGACCGCCACCCCCACGCCGGTGACCTGCGGTCCGCGCCCCCGATCACAGGGCTCGAGCTGTCGTGGAGCACCAACAACCCGATGCCCAAATCCTGTTGGCGCTCTCTGTTCAGTGGAGGCGGCTACCTCAGGAGCCATTGCCTGGTCAGCGCCATGACCTCCGCTCGGCTACGGCCGGCATGTTCGGCGGCGATGAATTGCTCGCCGATCCGCAGCGAGAAGGTGAGCATCGAACGGGCCTCGACCTCGCCCTCGTCGGCACAGATGGCACCGAACAGCGAGCGCAGGAACTCCATCCGCCGGTTGTCGACCCGCTGCAGCCGCTGGGCGACGTCGTCGTCACGCCGGGCCCAGTCCCGGATCGCGAGCTCGGCCACGACGCCCGTCGCCGGCCCCTGCCCGGCCATGGCGATGGAGAACAGCCGCTCCAGCTTGACCCTGGCGTCTCCCCCGCCGCTCTCGACCCGCTCGATGACCGCTTCGGACACCTCGCGCTCCCATGTGTCGAGCATCTCGGTGAGCAGTGCGCCCCGGTTTCTGAAGTAGCCGTAGAAACCGCCCTTGCTGACACCGAGGGCCTGAGCCAGCAACTCGATCCGGACCGCCTCCGGGCCACCAGCGGACAGCGCCCGCAGCCCCTCCTCGATCCACCTGCCACGCGGCGTGCGAGTCGCGCCCACGCTGCTTCTCCCCTCGCACCGACCATCACCTATACGGTGCCGTATAGACGATGCTAGCCTCTATCTATACGGCATCGTATAGACAGGGGTCCGTTCATGAAACTCCCCGCTACCGCCCACACGTCCCGCCCCTGGCGGATCCACGAGATCGCGGACGACTTCACAGTTGAGGACGTGTGGGCGCTGCCGACGCCGGGAGGCCCGGACGAACTCGACCGCCTGGTACGCCAGTTCACGAGCGACAATGACCCGCGCGACTCCTCCCGCGTGCAGCGCTTCCTGTTCACGGCCCGCTGGAAGCTCGGCAGACTGCTCGGCTGGGACAAGCCCGACGAGGGGGTGGGCACCCGGGTGCCCACCCTGCGCGACCGGCTTCCGGAGGACCTCCGCGAGGGGCCGCAGGGGCCCGCGTTCCAGTCGGCTCCGTTCACTTCCGTCTACCAGACGCACGACGAGTGGGCGGCCGAGATGGCCAACAAGACGGTGCACGCGCTGCTGCACATCGGCTGGGTACCGGACGAATCCGGCGCCTATCACGGCCAGATGGCCGTCCTGGTGAAGCCGAACGGACTCCTCGGCACCCTGTACATGGCGGCCATCAAACCCTTCCGGTACGTCGGCGTGTACCCGGCCCTGATCCGGTCGATCGGAGAGGAGTGGAACTCCAACTCTCCTGACCGGGAGCCTGGTTGACGACTTGAGTAGCTGTCTAGGGCTGTGACCGGCATGGTCCACCGTGATCGAAAGGCGGCTCGCGGGACGAGCGCACGCGCAACGGCTGGTATTACTGGGGCATGCAGGAAGAGATGGCACGCTCCGCGATCGACACGTTCATCTCCGCGTTCAACGCCTCGGACGACAGCTATGTGACTGCCCTGCTCTCCCAGGCCTTGACCTCAGACGTGATCTTCTGGGGGCCGTTGGGCCGCAGTGAAGGAATCGCGGCGGTCGAGCGGTTCGTGCTGGACATCCGGCGCCACCCGGCGGGGACTGGCACTATGGTGCGCTGCTCAGCGGTGGACATGCCTGACGAGTGGGCCCGGTACCAGTGGGTCTTCACCATGCCGGATGGAGGCCCCCGCCTGGCGGGAACGGACATCGTCCATCTGCGGCGGAGCCTCATCGACCAGGTCATCGTCTTTGCGGGGGAGATCGAGCCGTCCGCCTCCTGAGTCGTCCTTCTATCGCTGTCCTTCTGTCAAACCCACCGCGCCCATCTCTGGGCGCGCCACCTCACCGACAGAGCACCGCGACGCGTGTCTCACTTCATGAGCTGGCTGGCACTTCGGTAGTCGCGGGCCAGGCGGCGGGTCATGAGCCCGACCGGAAAGGACCAAGCCCGCTGGGCCATGCGCTGGAAGACCGTCCTGCCCGCCTTCGACATCCCCTTCGACGGCCGCGCCCCTCTCCACAGCCCGCCTCTGCCGTGTCACCTCAGCGGCGTGTGATCCACAGGTGCAGGATCTCACCTTCGGTGGGCTCTTCCGTGCCGTCGAGGGCCCGCCGGACGCCTGGCGCCAAGTCGAAACGCAACGTCGGCCCTTGGCGCGCCAGTTCAACCCGGTCTAGCGCCACGTGGCGTTCAGGATGCCCCACCATCGTTCTGTCGCAGGTGTCGGCGAGATCCTGGTTGCACTGGGAAACCCGGCTGAGCTTGACCTCCACTGATGACGTTCCACTTCCGTGCGTCAGCACCAGTTGGCAAGTGGGGCTGACGGGGAACCTGATCTCCAGTGCGTTCTCCACGCCGAAGCCGCGGTAGGCGTCGCCAGCTGTGTGCGGCTTCCAGAGCACCAGAGGGGCATCCGACGTCAGAAAGTTCGGCTTGCGGCTCGTCTCCAGGCGCCAGTGACGGTCGCGCATATGCGGGATGCACGCCGTCACCATCTGCAGAGGCAGCACGACGGCCTCATGGGGAGTGACATCGCCGCCCGTCTCCGCGCGGGAGACCTGGTAAAAGACCCAGGCCGCTCCCGCCTCCCGCGGGCTGGGGACGGTGCCGAGGTGCCGGTGCGTGAGGTAGTCCGCCACCAAGGCCCGGTCAACCTCCCGGCCCGCGGCATAGGCACTCACGCCGGCCGAGAACTGGAACGCGGTCCGCTGCCGGGGAGTCCTCGTCGCCTGCACAGCCAAGTAGACAGACAGCAGGTCACGGTCACGAGACCCGGCATCGGGCGCCACGTTCGTCTCGTCGATCCGTCGCAGGACGGCGAGCCCCTGAGCCTCCAGCTTGCCGAGCTCTGTCTCGACCTCGGTCGAGCGCGTGCCATCGTCGTTGAAGATCGTGGAAGTGGGATTCCGCCGCGATGTTCTTCACGTGGGCCAGGTGTGTCTTCGCCGGGCGTCGACGCCGGACCCGGACCTGCTCATCGCTGCCGAACCGCGCAAGGTAGGCCCGCGGCACGTAATGATGGAGCTTCGGCCTCGACATGCGACACAGCGTAGAAGGCGCAGGTCGAACCGGGCAGGGGTATTTCCACGCCGCCAACAACTGGGGCCCTCGCCTGATGCCCGGCTCGCGCCACGACGGCACTCCCCCGCCGGCCGCGTCCCGGACGTCTAGGAACCCAGCCAGGACGCGGCATTGCTCTTCCTCGCGGGCGGCCCGCCCCGGGCAAGAGCGTCACGGTCGACCTGCGCGCATGGCCTCGAGACCAGATGCCGTCCGGGTCGACACCGCCACAGACCTACCGTCGGCTGCCGGGTCAGTTCAGGCCGACGGCTGCGAGTGCGGTGGTCCAGTCGGTCGCGATCGCGTGGCGTGCGTCGTCGAGGGGGACCTGGCCGTTGCAGACGGCGGTCTTGAGGCGGTTCTCGACGGTGTCCTTGTTCCCCGCGGTCTTCCCGCCCGTGCTGTACCGCGGCTCGGGCCACAGGTTCTTCGGATCCCGCGGCGCGCCCCCGAGCTCGAGGGGAACGAGATGGTCCTCCTCATAGTCGGCGGTACTGGTGTCGCTGTACCCGTACGCCGCGATCTGCTGCACCTTCAACGGATTCGTGTACGACGTCGGCGGACGCACCGTGGACGTCCAGCCCGATACGCAGATCGTCGACCCGATCGTGGCCTGCGTGACATCCGGATTGAACGCACCCGGCTGACAGACCGGGTCCGGCAGCGGCAGGTACGACTGCGAACACGACGCGGCGACCGCAGCCGGGGCCGGGGTGATGGACGTGGTGGCGTGAGCGCTGGCCGTGCCGGCGCTCACGGCGCCGGCGGCGAGCGTGAACGCCCCGAAAGCGGACGCGAGTCGGTGAGTCGAAGGCATGTGGGGGCTCCGTCGAATCCAGGCCCGGCCATGGATACCGGGCGTCTGACGGCATGACACCAGTCCCCGGATCTATGCGGGTAGAGCCTCGCGGTGAACAACAGGCGACGTGCGCAATCCTTGCCCGCCCATGGACGTCCCATGACCGGAACTTCAGGGCTCTTTGGTGGCCTCGCAGACCACCTGTCCCCGATCGGATCCTCAGAGCAGTTGATGTCGTCCCGCCTGCCGTGAGCAAGTGGAAGCGGCCGGCAGGCGCTGAGCATGTATGACCCGCCGCCGTCCGAACTGTCCCGCCTCGCCAAACTCCGTGTCGTGGAGGAATACCAGGCGCACCAACTGGAACGCACTCGCGCCGTGATCCGCCAGCTCGAGGCCGAGCAGGAGCGCTGGCGCGAGCGGGACAAGAAGCGGCGCATCGAAGTGTCGTGGAAACTGCAGCCCTCCCGCGCCGACGGCGGCGTCGCCCTCCTCCACCGGGCCAACCGCGGCCTCTATGCCAAGGAGATCGGCTACCTCAACGCCATGGAGGCGCAGATCCATGACCGAGCCGGGCATCGAGCCATGTCAGGCGTGCCGGCCGCAGGACTAACCCGGGAGTCGACCGGCGACCAGGCTCGATCATGCCGGGCGCCCGCGTAGAAAACCCCGGCATGGCCACGACACAGCCAGCCGCGCCAGCAGCACCCAGGCCATGCCCGCCGGGCGCCAGCCAGCTAAGCAGAGGGCCGGGCGCAGTTGGTGAGGGGGGCAGGGTGTGCGGGCGAGGCCTGCCTGGCGCTGGCCGCGGCCGCGCATGTCGCTGAAGAGCCGCGGATAGGCGGCTGTCGGCTTCGCGGAGGACGACTTCGGCGAAGGCGCTGCGGCCGTCGCTCTTGGGCAGGGTGGTGGCGTGGCGTCCGATGTCGGGGACGACCGCTCGGGCGTGCCCGGTCGGCTGGAGGGCGAGGGCAAGGTCCTCCGATGTACAGGCTTGGCCGTTTTCGTCAGAAGGGCTTCGTGTACGCGCTCGGTCCGGCATGCTGCCGATGTCGGTGACGGCTTCGTGACCGTATGCCGAGGTCGGGAGGGACCATGGGAACGAACTGGGAATGGACTAGTCGGAAATTCGGACTGTCGCACCAAGGGCGATCGGGAGTGCTGCTCGAGGACGGGACCGAGCCAGGTCCAGCCATCTTCGATGCCGGTAGCGGGGCCTACATGCATCAGTCGTATCGATGGCAGGACTATGACGGCATGTACAGCAACCCCCAGGCATCGGCATTACGAGGGGCCTGCTCCTGTGGCTGGCGCGGAGAAACCCGCTATCCGCTGTCCTGGGCAACGACCGACGGCGAAAACTGGGTGGAGGAGCCGCCGACCGGTGACTGCAAACGGGACTGGAACGCTCACCTGGAGCAGGTAGAGGCCGCATCCGCCGAGGTACCCGACAAGCTGGACAAGCGTGTCACCAAGTTGGTCAGGCAGCTGGACAACCTCTCAGTTGATGAGCCCCTCACCGTCCTGAAGGTCGTGGAACGCCTGGATCGGCAGCTCAAGGAAGTCCGCCAAGCCACGGCGTACCAGGTGTTGAGCGAACAGGAGTGTCAGGAAGACGGCAGGTCCTGGGAAGAGATCGCAGCCGCCCTGGCATTGCCCATCGACCAAGTCCAGTCCAGGCTCCTGCACTATCAGCGCGGCCACTGACCCCCACGAGACCTTGGTGGAAACCCCACGGAGCCGCACTGGCGAAGGCCGAGCGTTGGACATGCACGGGTCAGGTCCGCAGGCGGAACCAGCTGCGTCGCCGGTCCGGCTCGGGGTCGTCGTCGGGCTCCGGCGGCGCGTCGGCCTCGCGGCGGGCGGCTCGCGTCGGCCTCGCGGCGGGTGACGTCGTCGGCCCGGCACGGCCCGCACACCGTCTTGTCCCCTGCCCGGACGGTGGTCCGGTGCACGGTGATCTCCTCCCAGCGATCGTCGGAGAACTTCCGCCCGCACTGTGAGCACACCGGGCGCTGCGCCTCCCGCTCAGCAGCACGGCGCCGCTTGTCCTCCGCTTTCGGCGCGAGCTCGCGAAATCCAACGGTGTGACGCTCCACCGATCACCGTTACCGACCCGTGATCACCCGGCGGGCGCCGCCTGGCAGAGCTCGGAGACGATCGCGAACGACGTCGTGACCATCGGCACGGCCATGGCCGGCGGCATCACCGCGTGCGTGGTCCGGCCGTGCGCCATCCCGTTGCGGATCTGCCGACCATGGTCGAGGTACTCCGCCTGTCGGGCCGTCAGGACCCCGTCCTTAGCGCGCTGCTGGACGAGCCGGTGCAGCTGCCTCTCGGTCTCGCGTCGGCATCCGGTGGCCTGCTCGACCCTGCCTACCGCAGCGCTTTGCGCAATGCGGCTGTTGTGGGAGGGTCGGCGGCGTCGGCCTCGATGCTGATGCGGTGCGTGCCCGTGGTGGTGGCCAGGGTGCGGCAGGCACTGGCGAAGTGCGCGGCAGTCTCGGGTCCTGCGTGCGGTTCGAACGAGGCTTGGTGGATGGTGAGGCCGGCAGAAGTGGAGGCGAGGTCGGCCCGGGCGATGAGACGGCCGTCGGCCAGGAGGGGGCAGACGTAGTAGCCATGTGCACGCCGGGCCGCGGGTTTATACGCCTCAAAGACCTGGGTGAAGCCGAAGAGCCGCTGGACGCGGGGGCGGTGCCAGATGAGGTTGTCGAACGGGCCGACGAAGACCGGCGCCCAGAGCGCGGCTTCGGGGCGGCCGAGCGCGGCGGGGTGGGCCCAGGCGGAGCCCCAGCCTTGGACGGTGACCGGGGTGAGCGCCGTACGTGGCAGCAGGCGTTCGGCGGTCGCGGGGCGGATGCGGAGGTAGTCGGCATAGTCGTCGACGGTGCCCAGTCCGAGGGTTGTTGCGGCGTGCTCGAGGAGCCGTGTGAGGCAGATGCCGTCGTCCAGGCTGTCGTCGAGCAGTTGGCGGGGGATGCAGCGTTCGGGGAGGTCGAAGAGGCGTTGGCCCGAGGTGTAGCGGGTGCAGGCGAGGTCGCCGGCCCAGACCATGAACTCGAGGGCGGCCTTCGTAGGTCCCCAGCCCCAGCCGGTGGTGATGGTCTGCTCGGTGCGCAAGCTGCGCAGCGGCAGGGGCCCGTCGGCGCGGATGCGGGCGATGAGCGCTGCGCGCTGCCGGGTATCGGGGTACTGGGGGCGGGTGCGGGTATGGCGGCGTCTGAACGCCCACAGCGGCCAGTCGGCGAGGGGCACCAGGCTCAGCGCGTGGGCGGGATACACGAACGCTGCGGGCGGGCTGCCGGAGTTGAGGGCGGCGTCGACGTCACCGGTGGTGGCGTGGGGGATGCGGGTGGCGAGGGTGAGTTGGTGGGCGCGGGCCAGGACGCTGATGCTGTCGAGCTGCACCGCATGCAGGTGCCCCAGTACCGAGGGGACGTCAGCGCGGTCGCCGGGCGGGAAGACCGCGGCCACCGCGACGCTCCGGGCCTGTGTCAGGGAGAGTTCGACCTCGGGTCGGGGTGAAGCGCTCACGCCTGCCGTTCCTGTCATGGGTGGTGGTCTGTCGCACCCGACACTGCCGGGGCCTGGGCAGGCCGGGCGTCAACGGCACTAGTGGGCTGGGCTGTTGCGACCGGTGCCGTCTCTCCCTCCTCAGCGTCGGACCCAGCGGGCCTGGCGCGGTGCAGGCTCATCTGGAGGAGGGTTGCGGCGGCTCCTGTGGCGGCGCAGCAGGTGAGGGTGAGCAGGGCGGTGTCCCATTTCTGTGCTTGGACGAGGGTTCCGGTGATGGTGGCCATGATGCCGTTGGCGACGTCGGCGGTGGCGCCGATCCAGGTGTTTGCCTCGATGCGCATGTCGTCGGTGGCGGTGGCGTCGGTCAGCAGGAAGGCGTTGATGAACAGCGGAGTGACGAACACGCCCGCGATCATGAGGAGGGTGGCGAGGAGCCAGAGGGGGCGGGCGAGGAAGAGGAGGAGTACGGGTGTGGTGAGGCCGAGGGTGAGGATCCTGTACTTGTGCCACAGGTCGCTGCGCCAGGGCAGGGCTGCGTAGGCGATACCGCCGAGGAGGCCGCCTGTGCTGGTCGCGGCGAGGAGGGGGCCGAGCCAGTTGGTGGCGTGTTCGTGCTGGGTGTAGGCGGGGACCAGGATGCCGGTGCCGCCGAACAGGGCGCCCATGATCAGGAGCGGCAGCAGGATGGCCGGCATGCCGGGCAGGGCAAGTGGCCCGAGCCAGCGTCGCCCGCGGTTTCGCGGTGCAGCGGCTGTCGCCGGTGTGCGTGTGGGGGTGAGGTGGTGGCGGTGGGCTGCGGCGAGGTAGAGGGCCATGACGGCGACGAAGCCGGCGGCCGCCGTCTCGTAGCCGTGGCGGGGGCCGAGCAGGACGAGGGCGGCTCCAGCAATCAGGGGGGCCAGGACGAAGCCGGCTTCCTCGAGCACGCTGTCCGCGCTGTGGACGGCCTTCAGCTGGGCCTCCCCTGCGGCCAGGCGCCGCCAGGAGCTGCGCAGGGCGGAGTTGAGCGGGGGGCTGGTGAGGGTGGCGGCGATGACCAGCGGGAGGGTGGTGGGCCAGGGCCAGGTGTAGTGGATGCTGGCGACGACCAGAGCGAGCAGGAGGGTGGTGGCGCTGGCCATCGCCAGCAGCGTGCGCGGGCCGCAGCGGTCGAGGAGACGGCCGCGCAGCGGGGCGCAGAGGGCCAGGACCAGGGTGTAGGTGCCGCCGACGGTCGCGGCTCGGGCGTAGCCGTGGGCGTCTGCGAGGGCCAGGAGCAGCAGTACGGGCAGGGTCGCCGCGGTGGTGCGGGTCAGGAAGGCGATCGTGAGCAGTCCGCGCACGGGCCGGCCGGTCAACAGGCGCAGTGTGCTGGTGCGTTCCGCGCTGCTGCTGGGTTCTTTCCCGGTGGGCGTGCTGGAGGCGGTCACCGCGTCTCCCCCGGTGCGTTCGGTGTCGCGGGCGTGTCGTGTGCTGCGGCGGCAGCCCGGGGCGGGGCGGTCTGTGATGCGGTGGGGGTGGGGTGTGCGGTGGCGCGCAGGGAGTCGGGGTGCAGGAGCACGATCCGGGCGATCTCCTGTCCGCGGTGGATGGGGACGGGATGGTCGGGCTGGACGGCGATGCTCATGCCTCCTCTCTCGGCCATCGCGTTGACGGCCTTGGCGGGGATCACGCCGAGCGGCACGCTCAGGCCCGACGGGTGGGGGCTGGGCGGGGGCATAACCATGAGGAAGGTGCCCTGCGGGATGTGGGCGGCAAAGCCCAGGCGCCATTCCACGGTGCCCTGCCCGTTCGGGATGAACATGCCTTCCCAACCGCCGGTGGACGTGCGGTAGTCGCCGAGGTGGAGCCAGGAGGCATGCCCGGTGGCGATCCAGTCCTTGCCGCGCTGGAACATGCGCTGGCCCCCGAGGCGGCGGCCGACCTGCTGGGGGTCTTCGGCGTCGGGGACGGCGAGGCCAATGTCCTCCAGGGGCCGCATCGTGACAGTGAGCGGAGAGCGCAGCGACCAGCCCAGCTCCTGGCCCAGTACCCAGGGAGGGCAGTCCGCGGGCAGGCGGGGGATGCGCAGGTAGCGGAACGAGTCCTGGTAGGCGTCGCGTTCTGCGCGGGCACCGGCCCGGTCGGCCTTCGGCTTCTCGGGCAGCAGCGTCCAGGGATGGAGCGGGTGAAAGGTGACCTCGGCCAATGTGGTCTGCTCCCGGACGAGAAAACACAGGGGGTTCAGGGATTGGGTGCCGTAGCGGGCCCTGCGGCCGGCCGGGCCCCGTGACGGCGAAGGGGCCTGGGAAAGCGCGGGGAAGGCCGCGCTTTCCCAGGCCCGGCTGGGTCAGGCGCTGGTGTCGGCGCGGTTGAGGCGGCGCAGGCGCTCGGGCTCGGAAAGGGTGTCGAGGTCGAACATGACGACGGAGCAGGGGCCGTAGCCCACGGTGATCTCCTCGTAGGTGAAGGTGCCTTCGTCGCGGTCCAGCGGCGCGGAGGTGAGGTCGACCATGGTGAGGCTGTTGGGGGCGAAGTTGGGGTGGGCGGCCATCATGCCGGCGCGGGCGAAGTTGGTGACGTAGACGGTCTGGTCACCGGGGTCGACGACCAGGCCGCGCGGTCCGGATCCGGTGGGGATCTGGCGGGTCACGGCGAGGGTGTCGACGTCGATGACGGCGATGGTGGAGGAGTTCTCGACCGTGACGAGCGCGTGGCGGCCGTCGGGAGTGAAGGCGACGCCGCGGCCGCCGGTGGAGGCGACGTCCACGCGGTGGGTCTGGTCGGTTGCGGTGTCGATGACGGTGGTGTAGTCAGCCTGGGTGTTGGCGACGAACACCCGCCGGCCGGAGGGGTCGATGCCCAGGCTGTAGGGGTGGGCCTCGCGGTCGACGGGGATCTGCGCGAGTTCGGTGACGCCCAGCGGGTTGCCGTCGGCCAGCGCGGAGATGTCGAGCTTGCTGACGTAGCCGCCGCCCCAGATGCAGACGTAGGCGAGGGTGCCGTCCTTGCTGATGCCCATGTGGCGGGGATCGCGGCCGGTGGGGATCTGGTGGACCTCGACGTTGAGTTCGAGGTCGACGACCGAGATGGTGTTGGAGCCGGAGTTGGAGACCAGCAGGTACCTGTCGCCCGGGATCAGGCCCTGGCCGCGCGGTCCGTGGCCGACCTCGATCCGGCGGACCTCGTTCAGGGCGACCGCGTCGATCTCCGAGATGGTGTTCTGGGAGGTGTTGCAGACGAAGCCGCGACCGTCCTTGGTGAACTTCACCCCGCCGCGCGGGGCGTTGCCGACCGGGATCTGCTTGACGGTGCGGTGCTCGCCCGGGCCGGTCTTGGCGACCACCGAAACAACTCCGTCGTCGGTGTCGGTCGAGAAGAACTGGATATTACGCATGGCGACGTTTTCCTTTTCTTTCGAGGGGACAGCAGACCAAGAAAGTGGGACAGGTCTTTTCCGGTCCGCGGGTGAACATGCAGGCCGACAGGAGTGCTTGGTCAGCCGGTGAAATAGTTCAGGTTCCAGGCAATGGAGATACGCTTCTCCTCGCCCGTGAAGGGGGGTACTGAGTGCTTGAGCCAGCCGGGAAAGACAATCAGCTCTCCCGGTGTGCAGGCGAGACGGACCCGGTGGCTCTCCCCCGCCAGACAGATCCCCGGGTCGTAGTAGTCGACCGCGGGCCGCGGGTCGAGCAGATCGATCTCACACGCCCCGGGCGCGACCACGTAGTAGACCGCGGAGAGCGCCGTGTTGGGATGGAAGTGCGGCTCGTGCAGATCACCCTCCCGGTAGAGAGAGGCCCAGCTGCGCGTCACCCCCACCGACACGGACGCCTCGCCGGCAAGCTGCTCGCCTTCCCGGGCCAGGGAATGCGTGAATGCCTTGGTCAGGGTCATGCCGGTCAGGGCCTCGACGAACTTGCCGGCGACCGAGCACACCCAGCGGCTCACCCGCGCGGCCTCAATGCCGCCCCAGGCGGTGAACTCCCCAGCCGTCTCCCGCTTGTAGCCGAAGTCCTTCACCCGTCCCGCCTCCCGCTGGCTCACAGCGGCGGCGAGCGGCGGGTTGACGTCGTCGGCGAACGGGCACCGCACGCGGGCCACCGGTGTCGTGAACAGCTGCGACACCATCGCTCGCGTCGTGGTGCTGACCTCGTCCGAGCTCTGGAGCAGGGGTGGTGTGCGGGCTGTCTCGTATACCGGCATGACGTGGTAACCCCCACAGTAAATCAGTGGATTTCACGGTGAATTGCAGAGGGCTCTCTGGGCGGGCAGCCCTCAGTGTTTCCTGGAATTCATGGCCTGGCAATCTTTTCGATCCTGCTCAAAAAGAGCGCACGCACTAACTGCACACCCTCACGCTTTCGCGGCAGTTGGTCTGCTCTTCAAGGCCGGGCCACTGGGTTGCACACCGCAGTCACCGGGCCGTCACCGGCCCCACGCTCCCCGCCAGTAAAGGGGACGGGACGAGAAGTCGGGGGCGTGCGCGGGCGCTCTCTCCCCGCCGGGATGCCGACGGGGGAGAGCTCACGGGCTGGAGGGCGTGGAAGGTGCGGCAGGCAGGCCGTGAGCATCCAGAAGGCTGCGGCCTAAGGGAGTGAGGGTGTGGCGGACGCTGGCGCCGTCGCGTCGTGTGGCAATCAGTCCCGAGCGGCTCAGGACGCCAGTGTGGTGCGACACCGTGGCCGCACCGACCTCAAGAGCTGCCACGATCTCATTCGTTGTGGCAGGGGCTCTGTTCGCGACCTGTCGCAGGACCTGCGAGCGGGTCGTGCCGAGCAGGGCGGCCAGCGCCCGGGGCCCGGGAGCCGACCGGCCACGGCCACCAGACAGGACGTTGGTGGGAGACATGAACCTCGGCCTTCCGACGTGCAATTGCTGGATAAGCCCACAGCCGCGCCGCACCCCGAGCCCAGCTCTGGGCGGGCCGGCGCGAGCCGTGTGGTCCCGCCGGGCACCGGCCACTCCTGTGGCCGGACCGCAACTCCCCCGTCTGCCGTCAGGTCCCGTTCAGCGCGAGCTCGTTGATGCGGACGACCGCGACGGCGCTGGGACGGGTCCCGGTCGCCAGGGTGTCGAACTGCGGCTCACCGTCGGTGGTGGACAAGTCCACACCGTCCAGGTGCAGCACGGCCAGACGGCTGTCCGGTGCGAGAGTGCAGTACACCGTCCCGTCATCCGCATCGATCGCGAGGTGCCGGGGCCCCGGCCCGATACGTATCTGACGGGTGACGCGCCAGTCCAGCAGATCCACCACCGCGAGCAGCCCGGCACGCTCCAACGCCACCAGGGCGAAGCCGTCCCCGCCGGTCACCGCGACACCGACCGGGGCCGAACCCGGCACGGGCAGCGCCACGTCCGCGACCAGCACGCCGTCGTCGACGTTCAGAACCGGCAGAGCGTCGCGGCGAGCACACGCCACGACTGCCCCTCCCCCGCACAGCGCGACAGCCCGCGGCTGAACGTGCGGATGGGGACCGAGTCCGGTCCGCCAGCGCAGGGAGATCCGCGCGGGGCGGCCCTTCACCAGCGGTGACAGGTCCAGAGCCCCCACCGTGCCCTCTCCCCGCTCACACACCAGCGCGGTGCGCCCATCAGCGCTCACTGCCATCGCGCCCGGCTCCCGCCCCACTTTGATCGAAGTCGTCACTCGGCCTTCTCCGGTGTCGATCACCGACACGGTGTCCGAACCCGCGTTTGCGACCAGCAGGTAAGGGGTGCCGGGGACCGGTGTGAGGCTGCGCGGCGCCCAGCCCACCCGGATCCTGCCGACCACCTGGCCCGTCGCCACGTCGACCGAGAACACCTCGTCGCAGACCGCGAGCGCCACGAACAGCATCCCGCCGGGGCCGCACTGGGCCACCCCGAGCGGTCCCCGCCCGGTCACCACCGATACGGGCCGCCGATAGGAGGACGGGCCGACCTTCTCCGTCACCGTGAGGGAGCCCGACGCAGTGTCGGCGGAGATCACGAACACCGCCATCCTCGCCCCCCTTCTCCACCTCCACGACATGAACGCCGCCCAGCGGCTGCCGCGCGAGCACGGACACGACCCTCTCCTCCGTGATAGCGGATCGGCACAGCGGGCGAGTCCCATTTCCGTCAACTGTCCGTAACTGAACGGCATATGACCGGCAGTGCAGCCTGGTAGAAACCCTCCCCATCCGGTATAGGATGCCGCCCCCAACTCACCCAAGGAGCACACTCTCCGTGACAGACATGGACACGCCTGCCACCGGCACACTGCATCACGTCGAGATCTGGGTCCCCGATCTCACCCGCGCCATCAACGACTGGCAGTGGCTCCTGGAAGACCTCGGCTACACCCTCCACCAGAACTGGGAACACGGCCGCAGCTGGAAACTCGGCCCCACCTACCTCGTCTTCGAACAGTCACCCGCCCTCACCCACACCCGCCACGACCGCCTCGCCCCCGGCCTCAACCACCTCGCCTTCCACATCGACACCCCCCACCACGTCGACCTCCTCACCAACAAAGCCCAGGACAACGGCTGGACCCTCCTCTTCCCCGACCGCCACCCCCACGCCGCTGGCCCCCAGCAACACGCCGCCTACCTCGAAAACACCGACCACTTCGAAATCGAACTCGTCGCGCCACCCCCCACCAAGACCGCGTAGCCGACAGGACAGAGCACCCCGCAACGGCGACGACGAAGACGCGTTCTGAACTCATGAAGTGTCCGGCGCGATCGGCGTCGCCGCCCCCGCATTCCACCTCATGCCACCACGCCCGAACGACGAGAAGGCCGGGCGGTCGTCAGCCATTGCGGAAGCCTCACCCGCCGTTCCGGCAACCCCACCGGCCATCCAGACCAGCCGGGTCGGCAAGCCGCCTCCGCAAGCGCCGCGGCATGGCACGCAAGTTGGAGACTGAGGGCAGCCGCTCGAAGAAGCCGTCCACGCGCGGCTGGTGGTCGTCCGGCCATGTGGCCTGCGGAAGCATGTCGTCCACCACGTACTGCGCGCCGGGCGCCAGGAGCTGGAGAAGGTCATCCAGCCGGAGGTACTTCCCCGGACGGCAGTCGACGTAGGCGAAGTCGTACAGCGCGCCGGTCAGGGTGGCCTCCGTGAGCCAGGCGCCCGCGTCAGACGCCCTGGCGGAGCTGGGCGTGCCGTGGGCGTAACACAGGGCGCTGCCGGTCGTTGGACCTGACGGTCAAGCGAAGAGCACACAGGCCCCGGGAATCATGTGATTCCCGGGGCCTTGTGCTGGGGACAACTGCAACGCGCTGATGCAACAGGAACCCTTGGTAGGCACCCAGCGCTTTCATCGCAGGTTAGGTCTGCAACACGGATCGATATTGCCGCAGGTGTCCGAGGGCCTACCGGCGGCGAGGAACGGCGACCCGAGCCTCCGCCAGGACGACGCCGGTCGCCGGGTCGCGGTACACCGGAACGCTGTGTGGCCGCCTCGCTACCATCGCCGTCCAGAGGCGCTGTCTGTTCCGTCGCGACGCCAACTTGGCGTAACGAGAAGCCCCCCTTTAAGGTGGGCGCGGGGTCACGAACCCCGCACTCCGAGGCTTCCGTCTAACGCCGACGTCGGGCGCGCCCGTCGTGTGCGGGGAGCGGACCCGCCCCGCCTACGGGCCCCTCATTTCCTGCCCACGCGCGGCTGCTGAAGGCTACTCACGACAAATTGGCCCGCCGAATCCTCCGGCGACGCTTCGCGGCCCGTTCACCTGCGGCGTTTGCCTCTGCCTCGGTGGCGCCTCGGGCGATAGCCTGCTCGTACGCCTTCACGCGTGCCTCTTCCATCTTTTGTTCGGTCCGGTTGTGGATCCACCTGAAGACGCCCATGACGTTCCTTTCCATGTCCAGCAATGACAACCCGCGGTGCACGAACCGTCGAAAGGACCCCGTCCCCACTTGTATGCGTGCCCAGACTCTGAACGGTGAGACCTGCGCGTAGGGCCGGGATCAATGACCCGGACGTTGCTCTCGCAGGCTGCTGGTCCTGCTCGCCGGCCCCGGTCAGGGAACCTCGGACTGCTCGGGCCGCGCGTCGACGGCTTTGAGGATCGATTCCGGCCTTAGCCGCATTCGCCGAGCGCGCCTGGCGGGCGTCTGGCAGCCTGTGGGCGGTAGCCGAGTGGTCAACGGCGGGATTTTGACGGTGGAGTTGGCGCCGTTCACTGCCGCCGTCAGAGTCGTGGAGGGGTTGCGGTCACCCCAGCCAGTGTGCGCCGGGGCTGGTGGGGCTCGGCGCGCTGCTGCCGATCCAGGAAGGGAGGTCGGCTACCAACCTGGCGAGTTCCAGGTCGCCCGCCTAGGGGCTGTCTGACAATGATCAAGCTGTGGCCGAAGTCGGCAGGCATGTGACTGCGGCGGTAGTCACGGCGGCGAAGAGCGGGCTCTTCATACGGACGACACTGGCGCGTGAGAGGCTGAGCAGCGTGATCAGCGAAGCCAATGAACCACGTCGAGAGCTGTTCCTCCGAAATGATCTGGAGGCTGTAGATGTGGTTAGCGCTCACCGTGAGGCGCTTCGTGTCCTGCGGGACAGTATCGAGACCGCTCACGTCGATGCTTACAGCGATGTCCCATGGCCACGAGACGTGGTGGACGCGTACGAGCATGCGTTGTCGATGGCCAAGAGCCAGTCGGCCGAGGGCGTACGGTCGGCGAAGGACGATCCCGGGATGGGAATTGACGTCGCTGTCCGCGACGACGCCGAGTTCGACGTGCTTCTGGCCTTGGCTCCTTTCACGATTCATGCAGAGGCGTGGCGCCAGGGTCAGGAGATCTTCAGCGCCAGCGACACGGGCACAGCCCTGTGGATCGCTGTCACGTCACAGCAAGAGGTTCAGCTCATGTCACGGCTTGGAGCGCTGGGTGTCCCACGGACGGCGTTCACGACTCAACCTCGCAGGCGACGGCGTCTGTTCGCCCGCTGGTCACGGCACCAGATCGCGTAGCCACAAGATGAGCGAGCACAGTTCCAGCCCCGCCTGGTAACGGATGGCGAGTTTATCGAACCGCGTGGCGACGGCCCGGAACTGTTTGAGCCGGTTGAAGCAGCGTTCCACGACGTTCCGGTGCTTGTACGCCTCCCGATCGAAGGCGGGTCGACCGGCCCCACCGGGGTTGCCCCCGTTGAGGGCGAAGCCCCCGCCCAGCACGTCGTGCGCAACCACGAGACCAGCACCAGGGCGCCACGCAGGATCGAATGTCGACGGCATCTCGTTGACCTCGGCCAGTCCTGAAAGTCCGGCGCCGCTCGGGTTGCCGAAGATCCGCGGCCACCCATCGTCCACGAGCAGACCGCCGCAGTTCAGTACGACGCCGCCCAAATTCGACCGGGCGGAGACCTGTAGTTGCAGCAGGGAGGCTCGGCCTGCCACGGGATCGCCGGGCAGCACCTCAACTGGTACGTCGGGGCCGAACAGCTCCTGAAGAAGGAGCGGCCACGCAGGAGCGTCGACGTTGATCAGTTCATTCTCCTCGCGTATCTCCGCATCGTCGCACCAACGCCGAGAGGCCTAGTCCGTCGGGTCACCCGCACGCCGCTCACCAATCGAGATGACCTCTTAAGACGGGCCGTGCCCTCTTCAGAGTCATGTGTTCAGTGTGGGGGTGTAGTTCGCTGTGTCTATACGTACAGCCACCCACGCGATCATGGGGGTGCCCAAGGGGCGTAGCTGCCACCCCGCCGCACAGGCCACCGGGAGCGCGGCGGGCGAATACAGGTCCAAGACGGTGATACTGGCCCTCGCCGCGATGGCCTCCACCGTTTCCGACAGGCTCCGGTCCGCGCCTCGATCGGCGCCCACACCGCGTGTGGGGACCCGCTCCGGCTCGGCGTGACGGGACAATCTCTAGGACGCTGACAACGCAACGCGCCCCCGACGTCGGCCGCGGGCCGACGACGGGGGCGCCTCTTGTCGAACTCCCGTGCATTGCCTGCAAGATTCAGGCGGTGGCAGGCGAACTCGCGGGCCGCTCTCCTATTTTCGCGTGGCCGCAGAATAGGCCCATACAGCGATGATGGCGAGAACGCTGCAGCCCACGGCCCACGCGAGGATCCATCCGACAGTACTCGCGTTCATGCCGGTTAGGTCTGGCCCTAGAGTGAAGAAGGTCACTATGAAAAGACCGAGGCTGATGGCAAGCACGGCGTTGCCATTGATGCGATCTCGCATATCAATCACTGTCCTTGATATTCCAGGTAGCCCTTGGTGGCGGCGCCAGCAGTGCCGCCGCCGAATGCGCCTACCAGTGCGGTGGGCAAGCAACCGATTTCAGCTCCAACTACACACCCGGCTATTGCCCCGGTAACAGCCCCCCCTATCGCACCGCCTATCGATGCGAATCCGATCTTCCGCACGCTGCTCCAGAAGCTCAGCCCGGTGGGGTCGCTGTTGTTCACCGGATCGCCTGCGGCGTAGAGGTAGGGGTTGGTTTCCTGGCCCGACGGGTCGGTGGTGGTGAAGCGGGCGAGGTTGGGGTCGTAGGAGCGGGCGCCCATTTTGTAGAGGCCGGTGGGGTCGAGGTAGGTGCCGGCGTAGCGGTAGGGCTGGGGTGTCTGCTCGGTGGTGGTGCGTGCTTGGCCTGTGGGGGTGTAGGTGTAGCTGTTGACGCGGGTTCCGGCCGAGTCGGTCAGGCCCAGGACGTTTCCGGTGGCGTCGGTGAGGTAGTAGTAGCTCTTGCCGTCCCTCGTCATGGAGTTGAGGGTTCCCGCCGGTTCGCGGACAAATCCCGTGTCCTCGTCGCCGGTTGTGGAGGCGGCGAGTCCGGTCTGGGTCTGGTGGAACCAGGTGTCACCGATCCGGATGCGTTCCGTGTTACCCGTGTCGGCGTTCTCGATCGGATACGTGGTCGATCCGGCTGTGATCGAGGTCTGCTGGCCGAAGTCGTTCCACGCTTCGTTCGTGCGGGCGGGGCCGTCGCCGGGGTTGGCGGCGGTTTCGTTGCCGTTGGCGTCGTAGGACCAGCCGGCCGGGGAACCGCCGCGGGTGACGAGCTGGCCCGGGTCGTTGTAGCCGAGGCCGATCGCGGGGCAGGTGGGCGGCGGTGACGTGGGCCTGGCGAGGAGGTTGCCCGCCTCATCCAGGCAGTAGTGGACCCAGCTCGTGTCGCCGCCGCTGCTGTGGGTGTCCTGGGCCGCGGAGAGGCGCCCTGCGCTGTCGTAGGTATAGGTGGTCTTGCGGTGGGTGGCGTCGAGGTTGTCGGTGCGGGTGTAGATCTTGACGCCGTTCTTGTCCGCGGACGCTCCGGCGGGGCGGTAGGTGTAGCTGTAGGCCAGGTCGACGAGGGTGCCCTTGGGCGAGGTCGCCTTGATGGCTTTCGGTTTCCCGTCGGCGTCCAGGGTCACGCTCTGCACCGTGTTGCCGGGGTAGGTGGTCGTGGTGCGGTGGTCGTTGGCGTCGTAGTCGTAGGTCGTGGTCTGGCCGTCGGGGGCCTTGAGGGTGTGGAGGCGGTCGGCGTCGTCCCAGGTGTAGTCGGTGGTGCCGGCGGGGTCCTGGTAGGTGTCGACGTCGCCGTCCGGGGTGTAGGTCAGTACCGACTGGGAGTTGTCCTGGAGGGTACGGACGGTTTCGCGGCCGAGGCCGTCGTAGGCGTGCTTGACCGTGCCGGTCTGGTCGGTGCGCTGGGTGAGGTTGCCGTCCAGGTCGTAGACGTACGAGACCGTCAGGCCGCCGCTCGTGGTCACCTTGCAGACCTGGTCGAGGTTGTCGTACGTGTACGTGGAGGTCACCCCTCGGCCGTCGGTGACCGTCCTGGGCCGCCCGAGTGCGTCGTAGGTCGCGGTCGTGGCGCCCTGGGGGGCGGGTGGTGCGGACTTGGTCAGGTTGCCGTGGTCGTCGTAGGTGAAGCTCGTGACCTTGCCCCGGGCGTCCTTGATCGTGCAGCGCTGGCCGGTGAAGCCGCCACAGGTGGGCGTGGAGGGGTTGTAGGTCGAGCTGGTCGTGGAGTCGCCGGTGCCGGTGGTGGCGACCGAGGTCGTGTTGCCGACCGCGTCGTAGCCTGCGAGCTCGTTGGCGTGGAAGTCCTCGTGGGGCGGGGCCGAGCCTGGGCCTCGGGGCCCGCTCCCTCGGCGGAACCCAATCGTTCGGCGCGGGCAGCTTCGGCGCCGCGGGTCCGCGTCTTTCGCAGTGCCCCGGCGGACCGTGTCCTGCCCTGGGACCGGTCCGGCCTCGCCGACCGCACCTCCCACCGAGCCGACGCCGCCCAGCTCACAGGCCGCCTCCTCCTCGCGGATCAGCCTCGCCGTCGGATCCAGGGTCGACTCGACCGTGGCCGCCACCGCGATCCGGCGGCCGTGTGCGGCCGTGGCCGCGACCATCCGCCGGTTGACGCGCAGCACCGGGACGCCGAGCGGGGACGAAGCCGCCTCGGCGACTGCGCCGCCGATCGTGGAGCAGGTGCACAGGACCGCGTCCGCGCCCCGGGCCACCGCGTCGTCGGCCAGGACGGTGCGGACTGCCCCGGCCACCACGTCCGGTCCCGACTCCCTTGCCTTGTCGAGCAGTTGGCGGTGCACTAGGTGGCGCATTGCGAGGCCGGCAGCTTCGTCGGGGCACAGGCGTCGAAGGCCGGAACGTGCTCGGACGAGGTGTGCAGCAGCGCGAGCGTTGTCACCAGCGCTCGGGCTCCGCCGCGAGCCGCGTCCGGGCCGCCTCGGTCACGGCGCGGACGGCGCGGACGGCGCGGACGGCAGCCTCCTCCGGGTGGCGCTCGGCCCAGGACGCGGCGTACGGGCAGGGCGGCACGACCGACACGCCCTCCCGTGCCGCCATGGCGTAGAGCTCCGGCACCAGGGTGCCCGGATGCCCTTGCCCTCGTGGCCGGGCTCGACCAGGGTGTGCACCGCGACGAGCGCCCCGGGCTCGGCGTCGAGCGTGAAGTAGTCGATGCGGCCGACCGCTTGAACGCCCTCGACGGCGGTGAGCAGCCCCTGCGTACGGTTCTCCCGCATCTGCGTCACGGTGCAGATTCTCTCCGGGAAGGCGGCGCCGAGCGGGGCGGCCCCGTCGGCGTCAGCGCTGCGGGGCGCTCTCCGCGGGGTTCTGCGGTGCGGGGATCCGGGCGTGCGGGCTGCGCTGCCGGGGGCGGAGGTGTCGGTGCCTAGCTGGACGGTGCCCCGTCCGGGCAAGGGCCTGCCGGGGTTCCGGGCCCTCTTTCGTCCACCTCCCCGGCGTACCGCCGGCACGAGCGGGCCATGGGGAAAGGACACAATCAGGCCCTTCTCACACCCGTCCGGCGCCGCGTCGACCTTCCGTGGGGCATGATCCGTGACGGAGCGTGCCACCGAGGAGCACCACGCGTCGCCGCGGAGGCCCCGCAACCGGAACGGACACAAGGCCGCGAATCGGCCGCCGGGCCCGGCGCTTTGCGTCGACCATGACCGACGGGCCGTCAGGTCTGGTCGCACTTGTGGCATGTTCTCGTGCGCAGAAGAAACACCCGCACCCTTATCGGAGCGCATATGGCCAGGCAGTACCGTGCCGTTCGCACACGCCAGGAACTGATCCGTTCAGCCGCCGAGATCTTCGACCATTCCGGATACGCGGAAGCGTCCATCGCCACGATCAGTTCACGCGCCGGGGTGAGCAACGGAGCTCTGCACTTCCACTTCAAGAACAAGCGGGCCCTCGGCCAGGCGGTCGAACTGGCTGCAGCGCAGGCCCTGTTGCACATCACCGGACGGGTGCCGCTGCGACACCCCGCCCCGCTGCAGCTCCTCGTCGACACCTCGCACGCGCTCGCGCGCTGTCTGCGGTACGACCCGGTGCTGCGCGCCGGCTTCAGCCTGGGCAACGACGCCACGTGGCAGAGCGACGTCAAGCTGTGGGAGCAGTGGCAGGACTGGATCCAGCTGATGCTGACCGTGGCGAGGGACCAGGGAGGACTCGGAGCCGATGTGGCGATCGAGGATGCCGTGTTCGCCATCGCGGCCATGGTCGCGGGACTCGACGCCTTGACCCGCACGGGCGTGGACTGGGATGCGGGCGAAGCCGTCACCCGCTTCTGGCGACTGACGCTGCCGCAGCTCGCGGCCGAAACCGCCAGGGCGGAGCTCCGCCCCGGCGGCAGTTCACCGGAAGCCGACTGCACCGGTGACGAATGCCCGGAGGACCAGGGCCACATGGACGTGCCGCGGTCCTGCGTGGACGCCGCGTGATCCGTGGCCGCGGGGCGCGTGTGCCGGACGCTCGGCCGCCCTCCACGAGCCGTGCGGGCAGGTGCTTTGTGTGCCCTTTGGCCACGCTTTGAGCAGCGGTCACGACCATGGGGGTGTTCAGGAGCCGAGGACCGAGGCCGCGCGGCGGCCGACGTCGATGATGGGGAGTTGACGTGAGTGGCGAGTGGTTTCGCAGGTTCGCTTCCCTCGATGGAGGGTCCGCCTCCCCCCACCGCGTCACGCTGGTGTGCTTCCCGCACGCCGGCGGTGCCGCCAGTGCGTACGTGCCGCTGTCCCGCGCGCTCGCGCCCGGCATCGACGTCCTTGCCGTGCAGTATCCCGGGCGCCAGGACCGCAGGCGGGAGCGGCCCGTCGACGACATCGGGCGGCTGGCCGACATCCTCACCGCCTCGGTCCACCGTGAACTCCGCGGCCCCTACGCGTTCTTCGGGCACAGCATGGGCGCGGTACTGGCTTACGAGACCGCCCGGCGCCTGAGGGACCGCGAGCTCGGCGGTCCGTCGAGGCTGTTCCTGTCGGCCAGGGGCGCACCGACGGGTGAACGCGACCCGAACGACCGGCTCTGCACGGATGCCGAGGTGCTCGCGGCCGTGCGCCGGCTCGGCGGTACCGCGTCCGCCGTCCTGGACGACCCGGAGCTGCGGGACATGGTCATGCCCGCGCTGCGGGCCGACTACGGTGCGCTGGGGTCCTACACATGGCGGGAGAGCGAACCGCTGTCCGTACCGTTCCGCGTGCTGGTCGGTGACAGCGACCCGGTGGTGAATGTGGCGCAGGCGTCCGCCTGGCGGGACTTCACCACGGCCCGCACCACTGTCGACGTCTTCCCCGGCGGGCACTTCTACCTCGACGCGCAGGTGCCCGCGATCGCGAGGACCGTCGCCGACGACCTGCTGGGCGCAGACGATTCCTGGGTGGCGGCCGCCTCGTCCGCCGGGCGCGCTCGGTAACCGCGGCGTCGCGACGCCCGGGAGACCGACCGCGGTCCCGTCGGCGTCGCCCCGCCGTTCGTCCCGTACGACCACTCCTTCCGTGCGCCCGGTGTCCGCAGGGCATCACGGGCCGCCGAGGACCATTGAGGACGCTGGAGCAGGCACGTGATCGAGCAGCTGCTCACCGCGCCCATGGCGGTCGCCGAGGCCTTCCACGACGACGTCGTCGAAGGGGTGGGCCCGTACGAGGCCGAGGAGCGGCTGGTGGCGGACGCCGTGCCCAGACGGCGGCGGGAGTTCACCACCGTACGTGTTCTCGCCCGGCAAGCCCTCGCGGAGCTGCGGATCGCACCGTCGCCGATCCTGCCCGGCCCGCTGGGGGCACCCGTCTGGCCGGGCGGTGTGGTCGGCAGCATGACGCACTGCGCGGGGTACCGGGCGGCCGCGGTGGCGTACGGCGGTGACTTCGCCGCGATCGGGATCGACGCCGAGCCCCATCTGCCGATCGAGGGGATCGGAACCCTCGACCTGGTGACCGTCCCGCAGGAGCGGGCGTGGCTGGCGGCGCTGCGGGTGCGCAGGCCGGAGGTCTGCTGGGACCGGCTCGTGTTCAGTGCCAAGGAGAGCGTGTACAAGGCCTGGTTTCCGCTGACCGGCCGTCGGCTCGACTTCGACGAGGCCGTCGTCACCGTCGATCCGGACCTGGGCACCTTCCACGCGCGCCTGCTCGTGGACGGGCCGGAGGTGGGCGGCCGCCGCATCCGGGGCTTCGACGGCGGCTGGCTGCACCGCGACGGCATTCTGCTGACCGCCGTCGCCCTGACCCGCGGTGCCGCGAACGCCGTGCGGGCGCCGGGCGTCGTCGGCAGCGTCTCCGGGCATCCGCGGCCCGCCACCCGCTCGGCATCCGCTCGCTGAGACTGCTTGTGCGAGATTTGTGCACGCTTGGACCACCTGCCAGCACCCTGGTGACTGAATCTCGGGGGTACGCACAACGCCACGTGTTCGCCGGACGCGTGGTGTCGGTCAGCGGCACGGGGTGCCGGGTGGGGGGATGCGATGCAGTTCCGATTGCTGGGTCCGATGGAAGTCATGGACGAGGGCAGGACCGTGGTGCTGGGCGGCACCAAGCAGAGGGCGACGCTCGGCTTTCTGCTGCTCCAGGCAAACAAGGTAGTGGCCACCAGTCAGCTCCTGAACGCCCTGTGGGGCGTCGACGACGCCCCTGTGACGGCCCGCAAAATCCTGCAGAACGCGGTCTACGGGCTGCGCGGTGCCCTGACTCCCGGGCGTGGTGCGGGAGCTCAGGCGCCGACGGCTCGGGCGGCGCTGCTGACCCAACCACCCGGCTATGTCATGCGCGTCGACCCCGAGCAGGTGGATCTGCACCTGTTCCACACCTGGGTCGGCCAGGGCCGCGACAGGCTCGCCTCCGGAGCTCCGGAGGCGGCGGCGCCCCTGCTGCGCGATGCCCTGGCGCTGTGGCGCGGGCCCGCTCTCGCCGACCTGGTCGAGACGGGCGTGGAATGGCCCGAACTCGTCGCCGTGCAGAACACCCGGCTCGACGTCCTGGAGGACTACTTCGAGGCACAGCTGGCGTGCGGGCGCCACCATGAGGTTCTCGCGGAGCTGGAAACCATGGTGCGGGCCGAGCCGCTCAGGGAACGCTCGTGCGGCCAGCTGATGCTGGCCCTGTACCGCTGTGGGCGGCAGGCGGACGCGCTGACCGTCTTCAGCCGTGTCCGGGCGGTGCTCGTGGAGAGCCTGGGTCTGGAACCGGGGCAGGCACTGCAGCGGCTGCAACAACTGATCCTCACCCAGGACCCCGCACTCGCCCTGGACCGTGCGCGGGAACCACAGGCTCCCCTCACCTCACACAGATCGCCCGCCGCCGACGCTATCTCCGCCGGCACCCCCGCCGATACGGGTGCCGCCGCCGGGGGCCGCCGCCCGGCGGCCGGCACCCGCGGGCCTGCGCCCGCGCCCGGTCCCGCAGCCGCCACGGCGGAGCGGCCGGTGGGCGTCGAACGACGTCAGGTCGGCGTCCTGTGCGTGCGCCACCGGCTCGCGCCGTCTCTCGGCGGCACCGATCAGGAGCACGTCGATCTGCTCGCCGGCGCCGCCCTGCTCGTCCGCGAACAGGTCGAGCGGCACGGGGGAACCGTGACCGCCACCATCGGCTCGGTCTGTCTGGCCCTGTTCGGACTCGACGGCCGGCGCGACGCCCCCCACCAGGCTGTCCTCGCGGCCCTCGCCATCCGCGACGTGCTCGACGTCCCGGCGCAATCGGGCGCGGACACGGACCGGTCCACCGTGCACGCGGCGGTGACCATGGGCGAGGTACTGCTGCGCGCGTGCGACCGGGGCGGGCCGCCGACCGTGATCGGCGCGGTCCTCGACGAGTCGCAGGCACTGCTCTCGGGGGTCCCCGCGAGCGAGGTGCGGGTCAGTGACGCCGTCCGCCGCGCCAGTGAGCACGGCATCGACTACCTCCGCTGTGCGGATCCCGCCGGGAGCTGGCAGGCCCTGGGCTTGCGCTCCCTCGGCGCAGACGAGCCCGACTCCGCGGAGCGGTCCGTGGAACTCGACGTCCTGCGCGGTCTGATGAAGCGCACGCTGCAGCGCGCGGTGCCCCACCTGGTCACGGTGCTCGGCGAGGCCGGCACCGGAAAGAGCCGTCTGCTCACCGACTTCGGGCGCTGGGCCGCGGCCCGGCCGGACGCGCCGCTGGTGCTGACCGCGGACGTGCCCGAGGACGGCGCCGCGTCACCGCTGCTGGTGGCGGGCCGGCTCCTCGCTTCGTACTGCGGCATCCGGCCCGGCGCCGACGAGGCCACGGCGCAGTCCGCCCTCGAACGCGAGGTGCGGGCGCTTTACCCGTCCGAGGAGACGGCGCACCTGCGGCTGGAGCGGCTGCGCCCGCTGGTCGCGCTCAGCGGCGTGGAGGCCGCCTTCGGCGAGATGTGCCCGGGTGAAGTGCTGGACGCGTGGCGGGAGTTCTTCCAGGAGGCGGCGCAGCGGCGCCCCCTGGTGCTGTGTGTCGACGATCTGCACCACGCCACCGACATGGCGCTGGACGCCGTGGGCGAGCTCGCGGAGTCGGCCGGGGCCGGGCCCCTGTTCGTGGTCGCCTGCGCCGGGCCCGAGCTGCTGGCGCTACGGCCGTCCTGGGCCGGCGGCAAGAGCCGTGTCACCACGGTGACCCTAGACCGGCCCGAGCGCATCACCAATGAACAGCTGGTGGAATTCCTGCTGTTGGCCGCGCGCAGCCAAGGTTCGCAGAACGTCGCCGGATAACCGGACGCCACTTCCCCGTGCCGCGCCGGATTCCGGCGCGGCACGTCCTCACCGGCCGAACGTCCATCATCCGGTAACCGGAGGCCCACCCCGTCGCCGTGGCGGCCCGAATGACTTTCGCATGACCGGCGGCCGCGGCGCGCGGAACAGGATGGAGAGTTCCAGGAAGTCTCCCGTTCCAGGAGGCTTTTCCGCGCACGACAAGGAGCGACACATGAATGCAGGACCGGCCGCACCCGAACTCGCCGAACCCCATCTCCTCGCGGTGCTGGCCGCGGCGGGCCTCGATGTCGAATACGTACGCGGTGCGGGAAACACGCTGTACCGGCTGGGCGACGACGGGCAGGAGCTCCCCGTCCTCGACTTCGCGGGCGGATACGGGTCGCTGATGTTCGGGCACAATCACCCCGAGATCGTGGCCGAGGCCCAGCGGCTGCTCGCCGCGCAGTCGCCGATCCACGCGCAGTTCTCGTCCCACCCGTACGCCAATCGGCTCGCCGCCGAGCTGAACCGGATCATCCACCGGGAGACGGGCACCGACGAGCCCTATTACGCCACCTTCGCCAACAGCGGCGCCGAGGCTGTGGAAGCGGCCGTCAAGCACGCCGAGTTGGACCGGGTGCTGAGGCTGGCCGAGGCCTTGGAGGAGATCGCGGCCGGGGTCGAGGAGATCCGTACCGCCGCCGCCGCGCGGCCGGTGGCCGTGGCCGACTCGGTGTGCGAGCGCCTGGGGCTCCCGCGCGGCTCGGCACTGGAGGACGTCATCGCCGAGGTCACCCGCCGGAACGAGGCGCTGAGCGCGCACGCCCCCGTGCTGCTCGCCCTGGAGGGCGGCTTCCACGGCAAGCTGATGGGCAGCGTCCAGCTGACGCACAACGAGGGCTACCGGGCGCCGTTCGCGGCGCTCGGCGCGCACGCCCGCTTCGTGCCGCAGGACCGGCCCGACGTACTCAAGGAGATCCTCGAAGACGAGCGCGCCGACCTGCTGCGGCTCGTCCTCGACGGCGCCGACGTGCGGATCGCCGAGAGCCCCGCGCCGGTGTTCTGCGCGTTCCTCCTCGAACCCGTCCAGGGCGAGGGCGGCATCAGGCCCCTGTCCGCGGAATTCGCGGGCCACATCCAGGAGTTCGCCGACGCGGCGGACTGCCCGCTGGTCATCGACGAGATCCAGAGCGGCATGGGCCGCACCGGCGCCCTGCTCGCCAGCTCCCTGGTGGGCCTGCGCGGCGACTACTACGCGCTCGCCAAGTCTCTGGGCGGCGGCATAGCCAAGGCCTCCGTGATGCTGGTGCGCACGGCCCGCTACCGGGCCCAGTTCGAGCTGGTGCACAGCTCGACGTTCGCCAAGGACAGCTTCTCCTGCCATCTGGGCCTGAAAGTACTTGAGTTGCTGGAGGCCGACGGCGGCCGCGCCTATCAGCGGGCGGCAGAGCGCGGCGCCGCCCTCGCGGCCATGCTCGACAGGGTGCGGACCGCCTTCCCCGACGTGGTCGAGGACGTGCGGGGCCGCGGACTGATGCAGGGCTTCGAGTTCAAGGACCAGTCCGGCGCCACGGACGAGGTGATCCGCGGCGCGGCCGGCTCGGGCCTGTTCGGCTATTTCCTGGCCGGGCATCTTCTGCACGCCCATGGAATTCGCACGTTCCCCACCGCCAGCGCGGTGAACACACTGCGTTTTGAGCCCTCAATCCTGATCACGGACGAGGAGATCGACCGCCTGGAGCGGGGACTCACCGATGTGTGCGGCATTCTGCGCGCGCAGGATTCGCAGCGGCTGGCAATCCCTTCCTGACGCCGATTACCGCTCCGTGCCCAGGCGTTGGAAAGCTCCTTCGCGAGCCGGGGTAGCTTCGCATCTCCTGCTGGAATCTCCGCAATACGCCTCCACAGCACGTCCTGACTCATGGGGAATGCACTGGTGAAAGGTCAGCCGAAGTTCATGACGAGTGAGCACGCTCCTACGGCCGTCGAAACATCCATCGAGCGGGACGAGCCGATCGCCGTCGTCGGGATGGCCTGCCGGCTTCCCGGGGCCGACGGGCTCAGCGCGTTCTGGAACCTGCTGAGAGACGGCACAAGCGCCATCACGGACGTCCCGGCCGACCGGTGGGGCGAGGAATCCACTTCCGCCGTCACCCGGGGTGGATTCCTCGACGGCGTGGCGGACTTCGACGCCGCGTTCTTCTCCTTGTCGCCGCGCGAGGCCGCCGCGATGGACCCCCAGCAGCGGCTCGTCCTTGAACTGGCCTGGGAGGCACTGGAGGACGCGGGCATCGTGCCGGACTCGCTGCGCGGCAGTCCCACCGCCGTGTTCGTCGGTACGTTGCGCGACGACTACACCAACCTGCTGTACCAGCACGGGGCCGAGGCCATCGCGCAGCACACCATGACGGGTGTGAACCGCGGTGTCATAGCCAACCGCGTCTCGCACCTGCTGGGGCTGCGCGGACCGAGCCTGACCGTGGACTCCGCCCAGTCCTCGTCGCTCGTCGCCGTGCACCTGGCGTGCGAGAGCCTGCGCCACGGCGAGTCCACGGCAGCCGTCGCCGCCGGTGTGAACCTCAACCTGCTCGCCGAGAACACCGTCACCGAGCAGCGGTTCGGCGCCCTGTCCCCGGACGGCGTGACGTACACGTTCGACGCCCGCGCCAACGGCTTCGTGCCCGGGGAGGGCAGCGGTGTCGTCGTCCTCAAGCCACTGCGCGCGGCGGTCGCCGACGGTGATCGGGTCTACGGGGTCATCCGCGGCTCCGCCGTCAACAACGACGGTGCCACGGACGGCTTGACCCTACCCAGCCGGGACGCCCAGGAGCAGGTGCTGCGCACCGCGCGCGAGCGGGCCGCCGTGCCCGCCGACGCGGTGCAGTACGTGGAGTTGCACGGCACCGGGACGCCCGTGGGCGACCCCATCGAGGCGGCCGCCCTCGGCGTCGCGCTGGGCACGGGCCGGGAGCCGGGACAGGAGCTGCGCGTCGGCTCCGTCAAGACCAACATCGGGCATCTGGAGGGCGCGGCGGGCATCGTCGGACTCATCAAGACGCTGCTGAGCATCCACCACCGCCGGCTCCCCGCCAGTCTCAACTTCCGTACGCCGAACCCGGAGATCCCCCTGGCGGAGCTGGGCCTGTCCGTACAGCGGGAGTTGACGCGGTGGCCGCGCCCGGACCGTCCGTTGGTGGCGGGTGTCAGTTCGTTCGGCATGGGCGGCACCAACGCCCATGTCGTCGTCGCCGAGGCGCCGGCCGTGGAGCGCGGGGCCGAGGAGCGACCGGGCGGGACCGCGTCGGCGGTTCTGCCGTTCGTGGTGTCCGGCGCAAGCCGGGAAGCGCTGCGCGCGCAGGCCGAGCGGCTGCACTCGTTCGTATCGGACGCCGCATTCGAGGCGGCCCCGGCAGACGTCGCCCATTCCCTGGCCGCCACCCGCACCCACCACGACCACCGTGGCGTGATCCTCGCCCGGGACCTGCCGGGCCTCCTCGACGGCCTCACCGCCCTCACCGCCGGCACTCCCGCGCCCACCCTCACCACCGGAACGGTCACCCCCGGCAAAACCGCGTTCCTCTTCACCGGCCAAGGCTCCCAACGCCTCGGCATGGGACAAGAGTTGTACAACACCTTCCCCGCCTACCGCACCGCCTTCGACCAAGCAGCCGCCGCCCTCGACCCCCACCTCACCCAACCCGTCAAAACCACCATCGAAACCGGCCGCCACCTCAACGACACCGCCCACACCCAACCCGCCCTCTTCGCCCACGAAACAGCCCTCTACCACCTCCTCACCACCCTCGGCATACAACCCGACTACGTCACCGGCCACTCCATCGGCGAAATCACCGCCGCCCACATCGCCGGCACCCTCACCCTCACCGACGCCGCCCACCTCGTCACCACCCGGGCCCGCCTCATGCAAACCGCCCCCACCGGCGGCACCATGATCGCCATACAAGCCACCGAACACGACATCACCCCCCACCTCACCCACCACCCCAACGTCACCATCGCCGCCCTCAACACACCCAACTCCACCGTCATATCCGGCGACGCCCAAGCCGCGCAAGACATAGCCGAACGCCTACGGGCCCAGGGCCACAAAACCACCCGCCTCAACGTCAGCCACGCCTTCCACTCCCCCCACATGGACCCCGTCCTCGACGAGTTCCACACCGCCCTCGCCGGCCTCACCTTCCACACACCCCACACCCCCGCCATCTCCACCGTCACCGGCGCCCTCGTCACCGACCAATGGTCCACACCCGACTACTGGGTCCAGCAAATACGCCGGCCCGTCCGCTTCACCGACGCCATCCACACCCTCGAACACAACGGCGTCACCACCTACCTCGAAATCGGCCCGGACGCCGTCTGCGCTCCCCTGGCCGCCACCACCCTCGCCAACCCCACGGGCAAGCAAACGGTCGCCACCCAGCGCAAGGACAAGCCCGAAACCCTCACCCTCCTCAACGCCCTCGCCACCCTCCACGCCCACGGCACCACCATCAACTGGCCCGCTCTCCCTGCGGAGTCGGCCCCTCACCGCGTCGACCTCCCCACCTACGCCTTCCAACGCAAGCGGTACTGGCTCGACGGCACCGCCCGTACTCGCCGGCCCCTGTCCAGCCTGGGTGCCACGGGCACCGCTGCCGCGGCGGCCGCCGGCAACGGGGACGCGCCCGCGCTCGACCCTCGCGGTGAACTCGGCGCACGCCTGGCCGCCTTGTCCGGTGCGGCGCGCAGGCAGGCCGTGACCGAGCTGGTCGACACACACATCGCCGCCGTGCTCGAGTACGGGGCCGATGAGCGGATCGAGCGGCACACTCCGTTCCAGAAGCTGGGCTTCAGTTCGCTGATGTCCACCGAACTGCGCACCGCGCTCGCCGCGGCGACCGGGCTCCCGCTGCCCGTGGGGCTGCTCTTCGACCACTCCACACCGGAGGCCCTCGTCCGGTTCGTGGAGTCCGAGCTGCTCGGCGCGGACACCGCGGGTGACGACGTCGCGGCCACGCCGGGCGAGGACGGCGAGCCCATAGCCGTCATCTCCATGGCCTGCCGCTTCCCGGGCGGCATCGCCTCTCCCGAGGACTTGTGGCGGCTGGTGTCCGAAGGCGGAGACGCGATCACCGCGTTCCCGACGAACCGCGGCTGGGCCGAGGACCTGTACGACCCGGATCCCGAGCGCCAGGGCAAGAGCTCGGTGCGGCACGGCGGATTCCTGCACGACGCGGGCGAGTTCGACCCCGCCTTCTTCGGGATCTCCCCGCGCGAGGCCCTCGCCATGGACCCGCAGCAGCGGCTGCTCCTCGAAACGTCCTGGGAGGCCGTGGAGCGTGCGGGCCTGCTGCCACAAGCGCTGCGCGGCAGCCGCACCGGGGTGTTCGTCGGTGCCACTGCCCTGGAGTACGGGCCCCGGATGCAGGACGCCCCGCCGTCCGTGCACGGCCATGTCCTGACCGGTTCCACCACCAGCGTCCTGTCCGGTCGCATCGCCTACCAACTGGGGCTGCTCGGCCCCGCGGTGACCGCCGACACGGCCTGCTCGTCGTCGCTCGTCGCGCTGCATCTGGCGATCCGTTCTCTGCGCAGCGGCGAGACGAACCTGGCGCTGGCCGGCGGCGCGACCGTCATGTCGTCCCCCGGCATGTTCGTGGAGTTCTCCCGGCAGCGGGGCCTCGCTCCCGACGGCCGCTGCAAGTCGTTCGCCGCCGACGCCGACGGCACCGGCTGGTCCGAGGGCGTCGGCCTGCTCCTCCTGGAGCGCCTCTCGGACGCGCGCCGCAACGGGCACACCGTCCTGGCCGTGCTGCGTGGCTCCGCCATCAATCAGGACGGCGCGAGCAACGGCCTGACGGCGCCCAGCGGCGTCGCCCAGCAGCAGGTGATCCGGCAGGCGCTCGCCGACTCCCGGCTCGCACCCGCCGACATCGACGCGGTCGAGGCCCACGGCACCGGCACCGTCCTCGGCGACCCCATCGAGGCCGACGCCCTGATGGCGACGTACGGGACCGGCCGCGCGGACCGCGACCCGGTGTACCTGGGCTCGCTCAAGTCGAACATCGGCCACGCCCAGGCCGCCGCGGGCGTCGGCGGCGTCATCAAAATGGTGCAGGCCATGCGGCACGGCGTGCTGCCGAAGACCCTGCACGTCGGGGAGCCGACCACGCACGTGGACTGGACGGCGGGCGCCGTCGAACTGCTCACCGAGAGCAGGCCCTGGCCGGCGACCGAGCGGCCTCGCCGCGCCGCCGTCTCCTCCTTCGGAATCAGCGGTACCAACGCGCACGTGGTCGTCGAGTTCGACCCGGCCGACCGGGCCCCCGCCGCCCCGCAACCCGCGGCGGACACCGAGGCCTCCGACACGACCGGCCTCCCGGCTCCCTGGATCGTGTCCGCGCGCACCGGACAGGCCCTGCGCGCGCAGGCGGCCCGGCTCCGCGCGTCCCTCGCCGGCGACGCCGACCTCGCATCCGTAGGCAGGAGCCTGGCCGTCGCCCGTACCCGGTTCGACGAGCGGGCCGCGGTCTTCGGCGCCCGCGCCGAAGACCGGCTCGCCGCGCTCGGCGCCCTCGCTTCGGGCGAGGGGCACCCCGACGTGATCACCGCGAGCGCCGCGGCCGCGGGCCGTACCGCTTTCCTCTTCACCGGCCAGGGCGCTCAACGCCTCGGCATGGGACGGGAGTTGTACGCGACCCAGCCGGTCTTCGCCGCTGCCCTCGACGAGGTGTGCCAGTCCTTCGACGGCAAGCTGGAGCGGTCGCTGCGCGATGTGCTCTTCGCGGACCCGGAGGGCCCCGACGCCGCACTGATCCATCGCACCGCGTACACCCAGCCCGCCCTGTTCGCCGTCGAGGTCGCCCTGTTCCGGCTCCTGGCCCACCACGGCCTGGCCCCGGACCTGCTGGCCGGGCACTCGATCGGCGAGTTGGCCGCGGCCCATGTGGCGGGCGTCTTCTCGCTCGCCGACGCCGCGACCCTGGTCGCCGCCCGCGCCCGGCTGATGCAGTCGGCCCCGCCCGGCGGCGCGATGATCGCCCTGCAGGCCGATGAGGACGAGGTCCTCGTGACGCTCGCCGGTCATGAGCGGGCCGTGAGCATCGCCGCCGTGAACGGCCCCCGCTCGGTCGTGATCTCGGGCGACGCCGGCGCCGCCGAGGAGATCGCCGCCGTCTGGAGCGCGCGCGGCCGCAAGACCACGCGCCTCACCGTCAGCCATGCCTTCCACTCGCCCCACATGGACGGTGTTCTCGACGCCTTCCGCGAGATCGCCGCGGGCATCACGTTCCACCCGCCGGCGATCCCGCTGGTGTCGACCGTCACCGGGCTGCTCGCCGACGCCGAAGAACTCATGTCGCCGGAGTACTGGAGCGGCCAGGTCCGCGCCACCGTCCGCTTCCTCGACGCCGTCCGCGAACTCGCCCGGCAGCACGCCACGGTCCTCGTCGAGGTCGGGCCCGACGCCGTCCTCAGCGCCCTGGCGAACAGTGCTCTGGGGAACGACAGCGCCGTCCCGCTGCTGCGCTCGGGCAGGCCCGAGGCCGACACCCTGGTCCGGGGCATCGCCCGCGCCCACGCAGCGGGCGCCCCGCTGGACGCGACGGCGCTGTTCCCCGGTACGGCCCACGTCGACCTCCCCACGTACACGTTCACACGCGAGCACTACTGGCTGGCCCCGCAGCCGTCGACGAACGCCCGCGACCTCGGGCTCGACGCCGCCGGTCATCCGCTGCTCGCCACCGCCGTGGACCTCGCCGAACATGAGGACACCGTCCTGGCCGGACGGATCTCGCTCGCCGGACAGGGGTGGCTCGCGGACCACACCATCGGCACCACCGTGCTGCTGCCCGCCACCGCCTTCCTGGAACTCGCCGTCGCCGCCGCCGACCACCTGGGGCTGCCGCACGTGGCAGATCTCGCCCTCGAAGCGCCCCTCGCACTCGCCGACGGCGAGGCCGCACGCGTCCAGGTGACCGTGGGCGCGGCCGATCACGGCGGCGCCCGCCCCTTCACGATCCACGCGGGGCACGACACCGAGGGCGAGCAGAGCCGCCAGTGGACCCGGCACGCCTCCGGCAGCCTCGCCCCGGCGGCCCCCGCCGACCGCGAGCACGACCCGCTGACCGAGTGGCCGCCCGCCGACGCCGTGCCCGAGCCGATCGAGGACGCGTACGAGCGCCTGGACGCCCTCGGCTACACCTACGGACCGGCCTTCCAGGGCCTGGCGGGGCTGTGGCGCGCCGGTGACGACCGCTACGCCGAGATCCGGCTGCCGGCCGCGCTCACCGAGGCCGCCGGCTCCTACGGGCTGCATCCCGCGCTCCTCGACGCGGCGCTGCATCCTCTCGTTCTGGCTGCGGCCGTCGACGCCGAACCCGACACCATCCGACTGCCGTTCGCGATCTCCGGAGTCACCCTGCACGCCGGCGGAGCCGCCGAACTGCGTGTCCGGATCAGCCCGCGGGGGTCGGACACGTTCAGCCTGACCCTCGCCGACGGCACCGGTGCGCCCGTCGCCGACATCGCGTCGCTGACCCTGCGCCCCGTGGCCAAGGAGCGGCTGGCCGGTGCCGCGCGACGGGCCGCCGCCGACGCGCTCTACGAGGTGCGCTGGCCGGTCGTCTCCGCGCCGCGGCCGGAGACCGACCTCACGCTGACCGACATCGGGGAGACACTCACCGGCGTCGACCCGGCCGCCGTGCTCGTCGTCCGCCCTGCCACACCCTCCGCCGAGGGACCGCACGCGGCGACCCGTCGGGTGCTGAGTCTGGTGCAGGACTTCCTGGCCGACGAGCGGTTCGCCGACTCCCGTATGGCCGTGGTGACATCGGGCGCGGTGGCCACCCGGCCCGGCGAGGACGTCACCGATCTCGGTTCGGCGCCGGTGTGGGGCCTGGTCCGGTCCGCACAGTCCGAGCACCCGGGGAGGCTGGTCCTCGTCGACCTGGACGACGCCGCGGACCAGGCCGGCCTGCGGGCGGCTTTGGCCGCGGACGAGCCCCAACTCGCGGTAAGAAAGGGGGAGTTGCTCGCACCCCGGCTCGTCCCGGTGGCCTCGGGGGTCGACGCCTCGACGCCCCGCACCGCGTTCGGTCCGGACGGCACCGTGCTCGTCACCGGCGGCACCGGCGGACTCGGCGCGCTCTTCGCCCGCCACCTGGTCTCCTCGCACGGCGTGCGCCGGCTGCTGCTCACCAGCCGCAGAGGTGGTACGGCGCCCGGCGCCGCCGAACTCGCCTCCGAGCTGGCCGAGTTGGGTGCCGAGGTGCGCATCGAGGCGGTCGACGTGTCCGACCGGGACGCCCTGGCCACACTCCTGGACACGGTTCCCGCGGCGCACCCCCTGACCGGCGTGGTGCACACGGCCGGCGTCCTCGACGACGCGACGGTCCTGGCGCTCACCCCCGAGCGCCTCGGCACGGTTCTCGGCCCGAAGGCCGACGCCGCCCGCCACCTGCACGACCTCACGGTCGGTCTGGACCTGTCGGCCTTCGTCCTGTTCTCCTCCGTATCGGGTCTCACCGGAACCGCGGGGCAGGCCAACTACGCGGCGGCCAATACGTACTTGGACGCCTTGGCCGCACACCGCAGGGCCCAGGGGCTGGCCGGTGTGTCGCTCGCCTGGGGTCTGTGGGACGCGGGCCAGGGCATGGGCGCACGGCTGACCGCCACCGACGTCGCCCGCTGGGAGCGGGCCGGTATGCCCCCGCTCGCCCCGGAGCAGGGCCTCGCCCTGTTCGACGCGGCCCTCACCCGCACCGCCCCCCTGCTCGCCCCGGTGACCCTGCGCCCCGCCCGCATGGCCGGCACCGAGCAGCACGCGCTCTTCCGCGATCTGCTCCCGGCCCGTACCCGCCGGGCCGCGCGGGGCTCGGCGGGCTCGGGCCGGAGTTCGGCGTGGGCGCGGCAGATCGCCGCGCTGCCCGCCGACAAGCGGCACGAGGCCGTCCTCGACCTGGTGCGCGGCAAGGTCGCCGCCGTACTCGGCCACTCGGGCGCGGCGTCCGTCGCCCCCGACCGCGCCTTCAACGACATCGGCTTCGACTCCATGGCCGCCGTCGAACTGCGCAACCAGCTGAACACGGCGACCGGCCTGCGCCTGCCCACCACCCTCGTCTTCGACCATCCCGCGCCGAACGCGGTCGCCACCCATCTGCTCGGCCGGATCGCCGAGGAGAAGGCTCCCGTCGCCACCCGCGCCCCACGCAGGAGCGCGGCGGACGAACCGATCGCGATCGTGGGCATGGCCTGCCGGTACCCGGGAGGGGTGGCCTCTCCCGAGCAGCTGTGGCGACTGGTCGCCGACGGCGTGGACGCGGTGAGCGCATTCCCCTCGAACCGCGGCTGGGACCTGGAGGGGCTGTACGACCCGGACCCGGAGCGAGCCGGTACGAGCTACACCCGGCACGGTGGCTTCCTGCACGACGCCGACCTCTTCGACGCGGAGTTCTTCGGCATTTCCCCGCGCGAGGCGACCGCCACCGACCCGCAGCAGCGGCTGCTCCTCGAGACCGCCTGGGAGACGTTCGAAAACGCCGGCATCGATCCCGCGGTGCTGCGCGGCACCAGCACCGGTGTCTTCACCGGGGCCATGTACGACGACTACCCGGTCCGCGCCAACGCGGCGCCGGGCGAGTTCGAGGGTTTCCTGCTCGCGGGCAACCTCTCCAGCGTCCTGTCGGGCCGCGTGGCCTACACCTACGGGCTCGAGGGCCCCGCGATGACGGTGGACACGGCGTGCTCGTCGTCGCTGGTGGCCCTGCACCTGGCGGCCAACGCGCTGCGCTCCGGCGAATGCGATCTCGCGCTCGCGGGCGGCGTCACGGTCATGGCGCAGCCGACCACCTTCGTGGAGTTCTCACGCCAGCGCGGCCTGTCTGCCGACGGCCGGTGCAAGGCGTTCGCCGCGTCGGCGGACGGCACCGGCTGGTCCGAGGGCGTCGGGCTGCTCCTGGTGGAGCGCTTGTCGGACGCCCGCCGCAACGGGCACACGGTCCTCGCCGTGGTGCGGGGCAGCGCGGTCAATCAGGACGGCGCGTCCAACGGCCTGACCGCCCCGAACGGCCCGGCGCAGGAGCGGGTGATCCGGCAGGCACTGGAGAACGCCCGGCTGACCGCCGCGGACGTGGACGCGGTGGAGGCGCACGGCACGGGCACGACGCTGGGCGACCCGATCGAGGCGCAGGCCCTGCTGAACACCTACGGGCAGGACCGCCGGGACGGGGCGGGCCCGGTGTGGCTCGGCTCACTCAAGTCCAACATCGGCCACGCCCAAGCGGCGGCCGGTGTGGGCGGCATCATCAAGATGATCCAGGCGATGCGCCACGAGGAGCTGCCGCGCACGCTGCACGTGGACGAGCCGTCCGGGCACATCGACTGGGAGTCGGGCGCGGTGGAGCTGCTCACCGAGGCCCGCGCCTGGCCGGCCTCGGACCGTCCGCGCCGGGCGGGGGTCTCCTCCTTCGGTATCAGCGGCACCAACGCCCACGTCATCATCGAGGAACCGCCGGTGCCCGCCGCGCAGGGCACCGGCACCGGCACCGGGGGCGGCCACGGCGTGGTGCCGTGGATCGTGACCGCTCGTGGTGAGGACTCCCTGCGCGCGCAGGCCCGCCGCCTGCACACGCACGTGTCCGAACACCCCGAACTCGCCGTCGACGACGTCGCGTTCTCCCTCGCCGGGAGCCGGGCCTCGCTCGCGTACGGCGCCGCCGTGGTGGGCTCCGACCGGGACACGCTGCTGGCCGGACTCGACACCCTGGCCCGGGGCGGTTCGTCCGCCGACGTGCTGCGCGGCCGCGCCGCGAGCGGGAGGACCGCGTTCCTCTTCACCGGCCAGGGCAGCCAACGCATTAATATGGGACGGGAGTTGTACGCGTCGTCACCGGCGTTCGCGCGGGCCCTCGACGAGGTGGCGGAGCATCTGGACGCCGAGCTCGTGCGTCCCCTCAAGTCCGTACTCTTCGCCCCCGAGAGCTCCTCTAGCGCAGCGCTGATGGACCAGACGATGTTCACCCAGGCGGCCCTGTTCGCCGTCGAGGTGGCGCTGTTCCGATGGTTCGAACAGCACGGCCTGCGCCCGGACTTCCTGCTCGGTCACTCCATCGGGGAGATCACCGCCGCACATGTCGCGGGGGTCCTGTCCCTTCCGGATGCGGCGGTGCTGGTCGCCGAGCGCGGCCGGCTGATGCAGGCCGCACCGGAGGGGGGTGCGATGGTGGCGATCGAAGCCACCGAGGCGGAGGTGCGCGCGGCGCTCGACGCCCGTCCCGCGGGGGCCGGGAGCGTGGACGTCGCGGGGGTCAACGGCCCCCGTTCGGTGGTGGTGTCGGGGGACGCCGACGCCGTCGACGAGATCGCCGCCCGCTGGCGGGACAGGGGAGCGCGGACCAAACGGCTCGTGGTGAGTCACGCCTTCCACTCCGCCCATATGGACGAGGTGCTGGAGGAGTTCCGCGCGGTGGCGGCCGGCCTGACGTTCCGCGCGCCGGGCATCCCGATCGTCTCCAACGTGACCGGCACGCTGGCCACCGACGAGGAGCTGACCTCGCCCGACTACTGGGTGCGGCACATCCGTGAAGCGGTCCGCTTCCACGACGGGGTGCGCTACCTGGAGGCCGAGGGCGTCACCCGTTTCGTCGAGCTCGGCCCCGACGGTGTCCTGACCGCACTGGTGCAGGGCTCCCTCGACACCGATGCCGAGGTCTTGGCCCCCGCCCTGCGCAAGGGCAGGCCGGAGGCCGAGACCGCGGTGGGCGCGCTCTCGCTGCTCCACCTGAACGGCGCCGGTCCCGACTGGACGGCCACGCTGCCCGGTGCCCGCCGGGTGGAGCTGCCCAGCTACGCGTTCCAGCGTCGGCGCCACTGGCTCGACACACCGGCCCCCGCCGCGAACGCCTCCGACTTGGGGCTCGACGCGGTGGGCCACCCGTTCCTGGGGGCCGCCGTGAGCATGGCGGGCCGCGACGAGCTGGTCTTCACCGGCCGTCTCTCTCTGCGGACCCATCCGTGGCTGGCGGAACACGCCGTCGCGGGCACGGTGCTGCTGCCCGCGACCGGCCTGCTGGAGCTGGCGGCGCGCGCCGGTGATCAGGCGGGGGCGGAGCGCGTGGCGGAGCTGACGCTGTCGGCGCCGCTGGTGCTGCCGGCCGCCGGCGGTGCCCAGGTGCAGGTGACCGTCGGTGCGCCCGACGGTGGCGGCACGCGCTCGGTCGAGATCCACGCCCGCGTCGGCGACGGCGACTGGGTTCTTCACGCCCACGGCGCACTGGCCCCTGCCGGGTCCGACGACGTCGGCACCGGCCTGACGCAGTGGCCTCCGCCGGGTGCGACGGAGGTCGACCTCACGGATGTGTACGAGCGCCTGGCAGGGCGGGACTACGTCTACGGCCCCGCCTTCCAGGGGCTGCGCCGGGTCTGGAGCGCCGCGGCCGAGGTCTTCGCCGAGGTGGTCCTGCCGGATCACCTGGCCGATGACGCCGGTGCGTTCCTGCTGCATCCCGCGCTCCTGGACGCCGCACTGCACCCGCTGCTGCCGGGTGTCGCGGCGGAGTCCGGCGCGGAGTTGCTGCCGTTCGCGTGGTCGGACGTACGGGTTCACGCCGTGGGGGCGACCGTCCTGCGGGTCCGGATCGCCTACCCCGGCGGCCCGGGAGGGGACGACGTGTCGCTGACGGTGGCTGACGGTTCGGGAGCACCGGTGGCGTCCGTGGGCTCGCTGTCGCTGCGACCGCTGTCCCGGGAGGCCCTTCGGGCGGCCGCGGAGACGGGGCCGGAGGCGCTGTTCCCGGTGGCCTGGTCCGAGATCGAGGATGTGGTCGAGGGGGCGGAGCCGGACCTCGTCGCGCTGGGCGCCTGGCCCGATGCCACCGTGGTGTCGTACCCGGATCTGGACGGGGTGGCGAAGGCGGAGGCGCGTACCGTGCTGTGGTCGCTGGCGTCGGCCAGTGGTGTCTCCGTCGGCACGGGCATCGCAAGTCTGGCGCGTGTGGAGCTGATCCGGGTCCTGGAGCGGGTGCAGGCCTTCCTGGCCGACGACCGGCTGGCCGACGCGCGGCTCGTGGTCGTGACGCGGGGCGCCGTGGCGGCCGGCCCCACCGAGGACGTGCCGGACCTGGTGCACGCCGGGGTGTGGGGGCTGCTGCGGGTCGCACAGACCGAGAACCCGGGCCGTATCGTCCTCATCGACCTCGACGACGTGGAGCAGGCGTGGCGCGTGCCCTCCGCGGCGAGGACGGGCGAGCCGCAGCTCGCCCTGCGTGCCGGCCGGGCCTTCACTCCCCGCCTCGCCCGTTCCTCGGAGGGAACGGGTAGCGGGGCCGCGGACAACCGCGTTCCGCGGTGGGACGACGGTACGGTGCTGATCACCGGCGCCACGGGCACGCTGGGCCAGGTGCTCGCCCGTCACCTCGTGGCCGAGCACGGGGCACGCCGCCTGCTGCTGCTGAGCCGTCGCGGCGAACGGGCTCCGGGTGCGGCCGAACTCAGGACCGAGCTGGAGGAGTCGGGTGCCACGGTCGAGTTCGCGGCCTGCGACGCGGCGGACCGGGAGGCGCTGGCCGCGGCGCTGGCGGCGGTGCCCGACGAGTTCCCGCTGCGGTCGGTCGTCCACACGGCCGGTGTCCTGGACGACACCGTGGTGGGCGATCTGACACCGGAGCGGCTCGACGCGGTGGTGCGCCCGAAGATCGACGCGGCCTGGAACCTGCACGAGCTGACGCGGGACCTGGATCTCTCGGCATTCGTCGTGTACTCCTCCATCGCGGGTCTTATCGGCAATGCCGGGCAGGCCAACTACGCGGCGGGCAACACGTTTCTGGACGCCTTGGCCGCGCACCGGAGGTCTCTGGGGCTCGCGGGTACGTCGCTGGCGTGGGGCCTGTGGTCGCAGTCGAGCACGATCAGCGGCGGGTTGAGCGAGACGGACCTGCGGCGCCTGGCCCGCCTCGGCCTGTCACCGCTGACGTCACAACAGGCGATGGGCCTGTTCGACGGGGCGGTCGCGGACGGACGGCCGCTGTTCGCGGCGAGCGGCATCGACACCGGTACGCTGCGCCGCCAGGGCGACGGGGCCCACCCGCTCCTGCGGGCCCTGGTGCCGGCCGCACGCCGTCGCAGGGCGGCGCTCTCCGGGGCGGACGCAGGGGGCGAGGGAGCGTCGGGCCTGTCCCGGCGTCTGGCCGCGCTCGACGCGAGCGGACGGGAGGAAGCGCTGGCCGACGTGGTCCTGGCGCAGGTGGCCGATGTCCTCGGCCATGACGGACACGCCACGATCCCGGCCGACCGGTCCTTCCAGGAACTGGGCTTCGACTCCCTCACCGCCGTCGAACTCCGCAACAAGCTGAACGCGGCGACGGGCCTGCGACTGCCCACCACGCTGGTCTTCGACTACCCGAGCCCGGTCGCGCTCGCCGCCTTCCTCGCCGGACAGATCACGGTCGCCCGGACACCCGACGCCGCGGCGGGCGCCGAGCCGCTCCTCGCGGATCTGGAGCGCGCACAGTCCCTGATCGGGGCGCTGGCCCCGGACGACGGGGCCCGGAAGCAGGTGGCGGAAAGGCTGCGTGAACTCCTGCACCTGGCCGACGGCACAGCCGCCGGCGGAACCGAGGAGATGAGTCTCGACTCGGCGAGCGACGAGGAACTCTTCGCTCTCCTCGACGACATGGAGTGACATACGAGAGGGGTCCTGGCCCGCCTCTGGCGGGCCAGGACCCCTCGACAACGGATTCGACGGCAGCAGTGGAACCCCTGTGCATCGGGGGCGCCCACGATTCAAGGCGTCAGCTGGCCACGCCCGACGCCCACAAAGGGGTGACAGCCGTGCGCAGTCCCGTGTCGTGACGGGGCCTCAGCCGTGCCGCGTCCAGCGTGTTGGTCCCGAGGACCTCGGCCTGCAACCGCTGGATCTCGGCGGAGGGTTCCAGACCCAGCTCACGGTCGAGAACGTCGTACAGGTTCTGGTAGGCCTGCAATGCTTCACCGCGCCGGCCGGCGCGGTGCAGAGCCGAGATGAGCTGGCCGTGGAACCACTCGTGCAGCGGGTGGTCATTGACCAGGGCCCGCAATTCGGGGAGCAGCTCCCGGTACCGCCCGAGGCGGTTCTCGATCTCCACCCGCAGTTCGAGGGCACGGATACGCAGCTCGTCCAGGTGGGCCATGCGCCCGTTGAGCACCGACGCGACGGGTACGTTGCTCAGTACCGGGCCACGCCATAATCGGCGCGCCCGGTCGAGGTGCTGTGCCGCTCTCTCGGGCGATCCTGCGGCCAACTCCGTCTGTGCGCGGCGCACTTGCCGCTCGAAGACATGGATGTCGACCTCGTCGTCCGCGATGTCGAGCCGGTAGCCGGGAGCCTGGGTGAGCAGCAGGCGCCGCGGGGCGTCGCCCGCCTGCACCTCGTCCAGCATCCTGCGTGCGTGGTAGACGTGCGTCTGCAGGGTCCTGATCGCGCTGTTCGGCGCGGCATCGCCCCAGAGTTCCTCGATGAGCACCCCCGACGCGACTGCCTCGCGCGGCTGGAACGCCAGCACCGCGAGCATCTGACAGATTTTCGATGCCTTCGGGGCGTGCGTTCGGCCGTCGTCGGTCACGATCTCGAAGGAACCGATGAGATTGAACTGCACTGCGCACGCTCCCGTTCCGGCGCCCTCGCGCCAGTGTCACCGACGATGCTCGTGTGTTGGTCCTGAGATTAGGGAGCGATGGCCGCCCGGGTCGCCCGGCGCAGGGGGAGAGTGTCAGGTTACCGGACGGTAGGTCGGTTCCTGTGGTCCACATCACCCTGCGCGCTGGACCGCTGCTTGACCTGGTCGACCACCACGTCCGGCTGCCGGACGAGAAAGTAATGGGCGATGGAGGCGAGCGTGATGTGACGGTGCCAGCCGGGGTACGACCGCCCCGCGAAGTCCATCGCTCCCACGCGCTCCGACACGGTGGCGAAGTCGCGGGCCACGACGGACCGCAGCCGGGTCAGGCGCAACAGCTCGGCCAGGGAGGGCCCTTCGAGGTTGGTCAGCCACAGGGCAGCGCCCGTCGCGGATGATGCGCCGGCCCGCCACTCCCCCACCAGCAGCAGCTCCCCGGTCCGCGCACCCGGATGCGGCACCGCCACGGGCACGGCCACCCCCGTCACGGTGCCGTCACCCGGGTTCACCTGCCGCCGCAGTCCGGCCAGCGATGCGGCAAGCTCCCCCGCGGTCCTGCCGCGGTCGCCGTACCGCGGCAGCCTGCCGCGGTCCAGGCGCAGCGGGGTGTCCGAGGACACCCGTGCGAGAAACGGGACGCCCATCGCCGACAGATCCCCGGCGAGCGCCACGGAGTCGATACCGGCGACGTCCACCACCACGGGAGCGGCATCCGAGCCGAGAACGTCCGTGAGCCGTGCCACCGAGGCCCGCACCAAGCCCTCCAAGGTGCCCGCCGAGAGGCCGGCGGGGATGCCGACCCGCTGCCGAAGCGGCTCTTCGAGCCAGCGGCCCGCCAGCCGCAACCGCCAGTCGACAGGCACCGCCGAACGCGGCGACGCCAGCCATGTACCCAGCGCGTACTGGCCGTTGAGGCTGCGCCCCAGGCTCGGCAGGAACTGCTGGTCGACACCAATGGAATGGGCGCCGACCTTCGGGATCACGACGGGCCTGACGACCCAGGCCTCCGGGGAGAGGGTGCGCCGGACCTGCCGGGCGAGGGCCCCCCTGAGCGGCATCCACTCCCACGGCGAGGCGCTGATGAAGTGATGCACGCTCTGCTCGGCCGCATCCCCGCCGAACTGAGTGGCGATGTTGCGCAGTGTCTTGCGCCCCGGCAGGGCCAGCAGTCCGCGGACGTACTGCTGTGCCTTGAGGCGCTGGCCCGCACGCCGCAGCGAGACGAAGAGTTCGGGGTCGCACATGATTTCTTCGAACGGCGCCTCCGGCTGCCGCTCGCGTGCGGCGTCGACGTGCCGAACGTGCTGACCCATGGCCCCCCCGAGACACCGCAGCCGGGCAACCCACCCCCACCGCACGGCACTTAGTTCAAAAAAGGACGTCCGTTCGGTTCATTTATACAGGATGCTCACAGGGTCGATCCGGCCAGCGGGCGCTCACGCTCCGCCGGAGGGACGCTGGGGGCCCTACTGGGCGGCCGGGGCGAACTCTTGGGCGGCCTCGGCCTTCTTCTCCCGGAGAAGCCGCTCGGCGCGGTACGGAGAGATGTCCAGCTTCGCCAGGACGGAGGCGCTGGCGATGCTGGGAAGCAGCAGCGCGAACAGGCCGGAGATCTCCTGGGACAGATCCCGTCCCGACAGCGCCTCGGTGACCAGCTGCACCCCGGTCCACGCGCCGACGAGCAGCCTGCCCACCTCTTCCGGATCGACGTGCGGCAGCAGTTCGCCCCGCTCCTTCGCCTCGCCGAGCAGCTCGGTCCCCACGGCGATCCAATCGGGCCAGCGGGTGCCGAACATGGTGCGCGCCTTGGAATCGACGGACAACCGGATCGACGCCCTGAGCACCGGCTCCCGCGGTACGCGGTGCGCGAGCAGCAGTGCGAGATCCACCCATTCCTGCAGCTTGAACGCCTGCGGTGCGGCGCCTTCCAGGGTCACGGCCTCGTCGAGCACGGCACGCGCCAACTCTTCCTTCGACGTGAAGTGGAAGTACAGGCCACCGCGGGTGATCTGGACGCGCTCGATGAGCGTACCGATCGTGGTCGCGTCGTATCCGAGTTCGTTGAACATCTCAGCGGCGGTCTCCAGGATCATCCTGCGCGTGCGAAGAGCACGTTCCTGCCTTGCCATGTTCCGCCTCCGCCACATCCACCCCTCGCCGGTGTGGAAATCTCAGACTGATGAGTGATACCGACCGGACAACCGGTCTTCTATATCAGCTCATTGATGACGCCGCGACTCTCGTCGTGCCCAGCTGGCCGACATGCGCCCCCTGAAGCCGGGCCGAGCAGAACCAAACCTTCCAATTACCTCGCCGTGACCGGCGACTTCCGGCCGTCCGGTTAGCTGCTGCTGGCCAGTACAAGCCGCTCGCCCTGCTCGACGGAGGACGAGGGGTGTCCCGCGCGTCCCGAGACCAACAGAAAAGATACGTAGATGAGTTCTCGACCGTCAGCCACTCGCCGATACGCAGCTTCACCGCTGGGACGCCGCTCGCTGCTCCAAGCGGCCGGGGCGACGGCGCTGGCCGGGGCGATCGGCGCGACCGCACGCGGAACCGCCCGGGCCGCGGAGACCGTCACCACGGACGCCGTCGTCGTCGGCGCGGGCTATGCGGGCGGCACGGCCGCCCGCGAGCTGAGGGCGCGGGGCCTGAGCGTCGTGGTCCTGGAGGCCCGAAACCGGATCGGCGGCCGCATTTGGACGGACTCGCTGGCGGGCGAGCAGATAGAGCTCGGCGGCGGCTGGCTCAGCCCCGACCACCACCTGGTCGCCGCCGAGCTGCAGCGCTACGGCATCACGAGCCACGAGGACATAGCGCCGACCAGCTGGGTCATGCCCGCGACGAACGGCTTCCAGGCCCTGGCCCCGACCGAGGCCAACGCGCGCATGGGCGAGCTGTTCACGAAGTTCTTCGCCGGCTCCGAGCAGTACTTCGAGCGCCCCAACGAGCCGTTGTTCCGCAAGGATCTCCTGCAGGCGGTCGACCCCCTGTCCTTCGCGGACCGGCTCGGCCAGCTCAGCGAGCTGTCCGCCGTGGACAAGCAGTGGATCGCCGGATACAGCGCCACGTTCGCCGGCGGCGACAACACGCGCGGCGCCCTGACCTCGATGGCGCAGTGGTGGGCGCTGGGCGGCTGGACCATGGACGGCTGGAACCGTCAGACCGCCTACAAGCCGAACGGCGGCATGACGGCCCTGCTGGAGAAGATGCTCTCGGCGTCGGGAGCCCAGGTCGTCCTCAACTCGACGGTCGCCTCGATCACCGACACCTCCGCCGGTGCCGAGGTGAAGCTCACCAGCGGCCGGGTCTACAAGGCGGGCACCGTCGTTGTGGCCGTCCCCGTGAACATGTGGAAGACCATCACCTTCAACCCGGGCCTGCCGGCGGTGTTCGCCGACACGGCCAAGAAGGGCGCCGGCGTCAACCCGGCGACGAAGATATGGATGCAGGTCAGCGGCAACGTCGACGCGGTCTACGGCCAGGGGCCCGAGTCGTCCGCCATGCCGCTGGTGATCCCGCAGAAGCAACTGCCGGGCGGAGGGCGGCTGATGATCGGATTCGCGGGCCCCTCCCTCGACGCGTCGAACAAGGCCGCCGTTCAGGCCGCCCTGCGGAAGTACGCTCCGGGCGCCACCGTCGTCGCACACAAGGCCCAGGCCTGGGGCGACGACCGCTACGCCCGTGGCGGCTGGGGCCTGCGCCGGCCCGGACAGCTGCTTCAGCAACTGCCCGCGATACATGAGCCGTTCGGGCGCATCGTCTTCGCGGGCAGCGACATCGCGAGCGGCTGGAACGGCGCCTTCATCGAGGGCGCGGTCGAGAGCGGCCTGTACGCGGCACAGAAGGCCGCAGTCCTGGCCTGAACCCGGAACCGAAGCGCGCGGCCCTCACCTGTCCGGATCCGTCCCGCTCCACCGTGCCCCGTCGAGTGCCCCATGGCGCCGACGGGGCACGGTGTCGCCATGACCCGCTCATTACACATTCATTACCCGTGCTTAAGCTCACATTGACCTGACGCCGAAAACAGACCGGCTAGCCGGTAATTTGGCGCCACGCGACACGCGCGTGACATCAGTCTCGAAGACAGGGGGGGCCTTGTCCGAAACAGCCGTTGCCTCACGTCCTCTGACGCTCCATCAGGCGTTAGCCGCTCCGCACCCGTCCGCACCGCTCGCCGCCTATACACATCTCAGACGGAGCGAATCCATCCTGGTCACAGGCTGGGAGCGCACCGGAGCCCATCAGTTCGGCGTCGATGCCGTCTGGCCGAAGACCCTGAGCACCTACCTGCCCTACGATCCCCGCATCCTCGCCCAGGCCGTCCGGCAGAGCGGCCTGGTCGTCGCCCATGGCGAGTACGGCGTGCCCCTGGAGCACCAGACCGTCCTCAACGCACTGCGTTTCAGGATCAGTCCAGGATTCCGGGCGCCGCGCGACGAGGCGACGGCGCTCCGCATCACCATCGACGTATCCGACCCGAACCCTGGCCGGCGCACCCCCAGCAGCCTGCACATGCGGTTCCACTTGGCGCGCGAGGGAATCACCGTGGCCAGGGCCGACTCCCGGTTCGGCTGGATCTCGCCGGCGGCGTACCGCCGCTTACGCGGTGACCACATCGCCGTCGACTGGGCGGAGTGGCCGGTACCGGCACCGGTCACGCCGGCTCGGGTCGGCCGCGTCGCGGCGGGCGACGTCGTCCTCGCTCCCGGCGACCGGGACCATTCCTGGCTGTTGCGCAACGATGTGAGCAACACCCTGCTCTTCGACCACCCGGTCGACCACGTTCCAGGCCTCGTCCTGGTGGAGGCGGCCCATCAGGCCGCGTACGCCTTCTCGGCGCCCCTCCCTCTCCATGCCATCCGCGTCGACAGCCGGTTCGACCGGTACGTGGAGTTCGACCGGCCGTGCCTGATCGAGGCCATGCCGCTCCCGACGCACGCACAGAACGGGTCGAGCGTCCGGGTTGTCGCCACCCAGGGCGGGGAGACCGTGGCCGTGGTCGACTTCGACGGCGGGACACACTGAGAACCCCTGTGGGCGGAAAAGCCTGTGTGCCCGCGGCCGGTGACGGCCCCGGGCACACAGGTTCACTGGTTGACGAAGCCTCCGTCCACCGGCAACACGGTGCCGGTGAGGAACGGGCACCGGTCGCTGAGCAGCCATGCGGCGGCCGCCGCGATCTCCTCCGGTTCCGCCGTACGGCCCTGGGGTGTGACCGAGTTGGCGAACGCCTCGATCCCGGGGTTGCGCGCGAACCAGTCGGCGGTGATCTCACTGCGGGTCGTACCGGGGGCCACCGCGTTGACCCGGATGCCCTGCTTCGCGTACTCGTCGGCCGCTGCCCTGGTGAAGCCGATCACCGCGTGCTTGGAGGCGATATAGGGCGCGGCCGTCGGGATGGCCACCAGGCCGCCCACGCTGCTGTTGTTGACGATCGAGCCTCCGCCGGTCTCCAGCATCGCGGCTATCTCGTGGCGCAGGCAGTTGAAGACACCGCGGACGTTGACATCCATGATGGTGTCGTAGACGTCGTCCTGCATGAGATGCAGCGGTGTGCGGTCGCCGCCGATCCCCGCGTTGTTGAACGCCGCGTCGAGACGTCCGAAGTGGGTCACGGCGAACTTCACCACCCTGGCCGCGTCTTCGCCGACCGAGACGTCACCGACCACGTAGGCCGCTCGCGCTCCCCCCTGCTCGAGCTCGTCGACGAGGGCCGCCAGACGAGCCTCCCTGCGGGCGGTCAACACGACCGCCGCGCCTTCCTTGGCGAACTCCTTCGCCGCAGCCGCACCGATACCGCTGCTTGCCCCCGTGACGAGGACGACTTTTCCTAAAAGAAGATCACTGGCCATGGCCGCAGTCTGCCAGAGACCGACTAATTAGAGCGTTCGTCCCAGAGGTGTGCTAGGTTTCCCTCATGCGCCAATTAGAGCGCTCGTTCTAGAGTTTGCATACCCGGAGGCCTTTCGCTCATGAGCAGCAAGCAGCCCGTCACCGTCATCGGAATCGGCCCCATGGGGCAGGCCATGGTCAACGCCTTCCTCGACGCGGGCCACGAGGTCACCGTCTGGAACCGCACGGCCTCCCGGGCCGATGCCCTGGTCGCCCGAGGCGCCGTGCTCGCCAAGAGCGTTCAGGACGCCGTCCAGGCCAATGAACTCATCATCCTGAGCCTCACCGACTACGAGGCGATGTACGCCGTCCTCGAACCCGCCGCCGATGTCCTGAGCGGCCATGTCTTCGTCAACCTCAGCTCGGACACTCCGGAGAAGACGCGGGCCGGCTCGCGCTGGATCACCGAGCGCGGCGGCGTGCACATCACCGGTGGGGTCACCGTTCCGCCGGCGGGCATCGGCCAGTCCGAGTCCTACACCTTCTACAGCGGCCCCACTGCGGCGTTCGACAAGCACAAGGCCGTCCTTGAGGTACTCACCACCGCCGACTACCGCGGCGAGGAGCCCGGCATCGCTGCGCTGATGTACCAGATCGGTATGGCCATGTTCTGGCCGTCGATGGTCAGCTACTGGCAGGCCATCGCCGTCGCCGACGCCAACGGGCTCAAGGCCGCGGACATCCTGGCGCACGCGAACGCCACCATGACGGCGATGCCGCACTTCCTCGGCTTCTACGCCGAGCGCATCGACAGCGGCAACCACGCCGGCGACGTCGACCGGCTCGCCATGGGCCTGGCCTCCGTCGAGCACGTCATGCACACCCTCGGCGATGCGGGCGTGGACACCAGCTTCCAGGCCGGCGTCGTCGAGTTCTTCCGTCGCGGTGTGGAGGCCGGCCACGCGGACGACAGCTTCTCCAGCCTGGTCGAGCTGCTGAAGAAGAAGTAACGCGAGCGGTTCCGGTAACGAGGAGGGGCGCCCTACGGCGCCCCTCCTTCTTGTTGGGCCCGCCCTGCCGCCTTGTTGGGCCCGCCCTGCCACGTCGAGCCCCCATGTCCTCGCCGATGCGCACCCGCACCCGGGAGGGTGCCGGACACAGATCCGCCCGGGACCATGGCACGGTCCCGGGCGGATCTGGGGTGGGCCCCTCGGCTGGCGTGGCTGCCCTCAACTAGCGTTTCGGTTCACCCCTCGGCGGCCAGCCGAATCGCCTCGGTGGGGCAGACGTCGAGCACGCTGCTCGCGTCCTCGATGTCGACGGGGTCCACGAGTTCCCGCTTCAGGGGCACCGCGTAGCCCTCGACACCCACCTTGAACAGCTGGGGGTGCATCGCCTCACACGTGCCCGCGCCGGTGCAGGCCCCTGTGTCGATGGTCAGAATCCGCTTGGTCATACGCGCTCTCCACCTCCGTTCCTCGCGCCTGTCACAGCGCGACCGGCAGCGACGGCAGGCTGCGCAACAGCCAGTTCTCCTCGAACAGGATCTCCTCGCGGGGAACCGAGAGGCGCAGGTCCGGGAACCGGTTGAGCAGTGCGGGCACCGCGACACCGGTCTCCAGGCGGGCCAGGGCCGCCCCCATGCAGTTGTGCAGCCCGTGGCCGAGGGCCAGGTGGCGCTGCCCGTTGCGGGTGATGTCCAGACGCCGCGGGTCCGTGAACTTCTCGGGGTCGTGGTTCGCGGACTGCAGGCCGGCGACCACCGGCGTGCCGGCGGGAATCGACACGCCACCGATCTCCAGATCCTCCTTGGCCAGACGGAACAGTCCGACGCAGAACGCGCCGTCGTAGCGCAAGAATTCCTCGATGGCAGTGGGAGTGTGCTCGGGGTGCTCGACGAGCAGTCGCCGCTGGTCCGGATGGTCGAGCAGACCCAGCACGGCGGCACCGATCAGGTTCCTCGTGGTGTCGATGCCCGCCATGATCATCAGGGCGACCATGGACACGAGTTCGTCCTCGGTGAGCCGGTCCTCACCGTCACGCGCCTGGATGAAGACGGAGGTGAGGTCGTCACCCGGGTTGCGCCGCTTCTCCACGATCAGTTCGCGCCCGTAGACGACGATCTCGTCGAACGCCGCCGCGACCTCGGCCTCGTTGTCGGGGTTGGACGGATCCGCGTGGAAGGCGCGCTCGATGGCGTGCAGCATGTCGGCGAAGCGATCGAGCGGGAACCCCAGGATCGCGCCCGTGACATCCGCGGGGATCTTGCTCGCGTAGTCCATCACATCGGGGTTCTGCGACTTCGCGAGGTCGTCGAGCGCCTCGTTCACGATCCGCTCGACCGGCTCCTGCCACGCCGCGGCCCGACGCGGGGTGAAGGCCCCCATCGCCAGCTTGCGCACCCGGGTGTGGTCCGGCGGATCGAGCACGGTGAGAATGCGCCCAATCAGCGTGTCGGCGCCGAAGATCATGCCCGACTTCTTGAACTCCTCGCTCCCCCACACGTCTCCGTCGTTGCTGAAGCGTCTGTCGCTCAGCAACGCCTTGACGTCGTCGTAACGGGACAGGAAGACCATCGGCACATCGCCGACGGGAAAACGGAACTCGTGGATCGGGTCGTGGACGCGCAGCCAGTCGTACACCGAGTACGGATCCTGGTAGTACGCGGAGTCGAACAGCGTCGGTGCCTGTTGCGCTGTAGTCATGGTGCGCCTCCCGGAACGTGGCAGGAAGAGGGTCGGTTAGATGTAGTCGGTGCCCGGCTCGAGGCCCAGCAGGACGCGGCCGTGGGCCTCCAGCGAGCTGACCGGCGTCAGCAGACCGTGCAGGGAGAGCGCCTCGATGTCCCGGAAAGCGCGCTGGAAGTGATTGCTGCGCACGATGGTCGAGGCCGAGCTGATGTTGTAGAGCGTCTCCACCGCTTCCTTGGTGGCCTGCACTACGTAGCCGACCTGTCCGCGGACGGCCGCCTTCTCCTCCACGGTCATCTTCTCGCCGAGGCCGGCGCGGCCCTGCATCACCCGGAGCCAGTCCCCGGAGAGCGCCTCGCACGCGGCGATCTTGTTCGCCGCGTGCGCGAGCTGGATCTGGGTGTAGGGATGTTCCTTCTGCTCGGTCCAGCTCGTGTACGTGATCCCCTTGCCGGGGAGGCGCTCGATGAACAGTTCCAGAGCTGCCTTCGCGATGCCCAGGTAGACAGGGGCGCAGGTCGCCAAAATGTAGCTGGTGAGGTTGTAGTTGCGGCCCTTGACGTCGGCGTTCCAGCGGTTGCCGGTGGAGGCGTCGTACACCTCGACGCCCACCACGCGGTGAGCCGGAACGAACACGTCGTCCGCCGTCGAGGTGGCGCTGCCGGTGCCGGCGGCACCGAACACGTCCCAGTCATCAGCGACGGTGATGTCCTCGGTCGGTACGAGAGCGAAGAGCTCCTCGTGCCGGCCGTCCGGGTGCTCGACCATCGCGGCGTGCACGTTCCAACGGGCGCCGGGCACACCGGTGTTGAACCGCCAGGAACCACTGAGGCGATATCCGCCCTCGGTCGGGACGAGGGTACCGCTGGGGGTGAAGCCGCCAGAGATGCGGACCGAACCGTCGGCGAAGACCTCTTCCTGCGCCTTGTCCGGGTACAGGGAGGCGATCCACGCGGTGGACACCCACACCATGGAGACCCAGCCGGTCGAGCCACAGCCGCGGGCGATCTCGGCCAGGATCACCGCCTGCTGCTCAGCCGGCAGGTCGAGCCCACCGAAACGCTCGGGGACAGCCATGCGGAACACCCCGGCCTTCTCCAGAAGGTTGATGTTCTCCTCGACGAGCCACCGCTGCTTCTCGGTCTGGGCACCATTGTGACGCAGCGTGGGTATTGCCTCCTTCACGGCATCCAGAACGCCCTGGGCATCATTGTCGTGCTGAACCATTCTTCCTCCGATGCGATTTCCCTGAATCAAGGTGTGCCGATGCGGCGTGCCAGGGACGCGTTTCACCCTAGGCGTCTCGCTCAACCTGGCACCCATTTACCGGCAATGCGCCGCTCACCGAGCCCGAAACACAATTCCTCCCCGTGCCCGAAGGGGGCGTGCACGGGGAGGAAATGGCCTTGCGGATGTGGGGCGCGGAGCCTACTCGGGGAGCAGGCTGCCCGCGACCGGGCGGTCGACGGCCATGAGCCAGCGGCCGTCGTCGCCGCGGCGCAGCACGTCGGTGCAGTTGCCCTCGATGTGCAGGGGCTTGCCCTCCCCGTCCGTGCCGTCGATGACGAACTGCACGCCGATCAGGGCCACATCGCCCGCGACGTAGGAGTGGGTGACCTCCGCCTTCAGGACCGGCTTGGTGGAGAGGAACTCCTTGAAGAACGCCAGCCGGTCGGCGCCGGTCAGGGGCGTTCCCGAGAAGTTGGAGATCGCGTCCGCGCGGTAGAGCTTGTCGAACAGCTCGCCGTCACCGGAGTTGAACACCTGAAGGAAGATCTCGTTCTGCAGGTCGGTGTCGTCGGTCAGGTCCGGGTTGTCGAGGTCGAGGTCGACGGTGATGGCCATGGAGTGGGAAACCCCCAGTTTCTTCGTTGACGTGGGTGTGGGTGCGGGGCGGCGCAGACGTGACCGTCCACCGCCGCGGCCCGGGGATTACCGGCGCGTTGCCGGTCCTACTTCTCGCCGTACGGGTCGTCGATGGCGTAACGCCAGTTACCGTCCGTCCCCTTGCGCAGCACGTCGACACCGACACCGGACAGGCGCTCGGGGGCACCGTTCTCATCCTTCGTGTCGATGGTCCAGTCCACGATGAGCAGCGCGGTGTCGCCGGTCACATAGGACTGCTGCGGAACGGCCGTCATCTTCGGCCCGTTGGCAAGGAACTCCCGCACCGAGTCGATGCGCGCCTGGCCGGTGAGCGGGAAACCCGGCTCCCAGACCGCGACGGCCTCATCGGTGTACATCGCGTTGACGGCGTCCACGTCACCCGCGTTGAAGGCCTCGACATAGAGCGCGGTGTGTTCCTCGACATCACTGGTCAGTTGCGCCACGGTGAACATTCTCCTTTTTCCACCCGAATGATTGGTCTGACGGATGGCCAGGCCAATCGGCTAAGAAAATCCAGGTAGACCCTAGTGCGGCGCGGCGGGGCGCAGGCCATCGAGCATCCATCGCGAAGTAACACTTCGGCCACTCGCCCGGGAGCCCACTCAATTACCGGCACGTGCCGGGGCGCCGTTACGATCGACAACCCGATCTGTAATTAATTGAAATTGCATGCCCATTTGGAAAAACACCGGGGAGCTGAGCACATGGCGGGCGAAGAAAAACTCCGCGACTATCTCAAGCGCGCCATCGCGGATGCCCGTGATGCACGCGCCAGGCTGAACGAGGTCGAGGACCGGCAGCACGAGCCGATCGCCATCGTCTCGATGGCCTGCCGGTTCCCGGGCGGGGTGGCCTCGCCCGAGGACCTGTGGCAGCTGGTGACCGACGGCGTGGACGCCGTCACGCCCTTTCCGGACAACCGCGGTTGGGACCTGGAGGCCCTCTATGACGCGGATCCGGAGCGGACCGGGACCAGTTACAGCCGGATGGGCGGGTTCCTGCATGACGCGGACCTGTTCGACGCGGAGTTCTTCGGGATGTCGCCGCGCGAGGCCGTGACGACCGACCCACAGCAGCGCCTGCTGTTGCAGACGGCGTGGGAAAGTTTCGAGCGGGCCGGCATCGATCCCCACTCCCTGCGGGGCAGCCGCACCGGGGTCTTCACCGGCCTGATGTACAACGACTACGGATCGCGCCCGGGGCTGCCCGCCGAGAACGCGGAGGGCTATTTGTTCAGCGGGAGCGCCGGCAGCATCGCCTCGGGCCGCATCTCCTACACGTACGGTTTCGAGGGTCCGGCGATCTCGGTGGACACGGCCTGCTCGTCGTCGCTCGTCGCCCTGCACCTGGCGGCCGGCGCGCTGCGTCGCGGCGAGTGCGACCTCGCACTCGCGGGCGGCGCGACGGTGATGTCCACGCCGGTCGCCTTCGTCGAGTTCTCCCGGCTGCGCGGGCTGGCGGCGGACGGTCGGATCAAGTCGTTCGCGGCGGCCGCCGACGGCACGTCCTGGTCCGAGGGCGTCGGCCTCCTCCTGGTCGAGCGCCTCTCCGACGCCCGCGCCAACGGCCACACCGTCCTCGCCGTCCTACGCGGCTCAGCCGTCAACCAGGACGGCGCAAGCAACGGCCTCACCGCCCCCAACGGCCCCTCACAAGAACGCGTCATCCGCCAAGCCCTCGCCGACGCCCACCTCACCACCCACGACATCGACGCCGTCGAAGCCCACGGCACCGGCACCCGCCTCGGCGACCCCATCGAAGCCCAAGCACTCCTCGCCACCTACGGCCACAACCGCCCCCACCAACACCCCCTCTACCTCGGCTCATTGAAATCCAACATCGGGCATGCGCAGGCCGCGTCCGGTGTGGGTGGCGTCATCAAGATGGTGCAGGCGATGCGACACGGTGTCCTGCCCAAGACACTCCACGTCGACGAGCCCTCACCCATGATCGACTGGGACACCGGCGCCGTCGAACTCCTCACCGAGGAACGCAAATGGCCCGAGACCGGACACGCGCGCCGGACCGCGGTGTCGTCCTTCGGGTTCGGCGGTACGAACGCGCACGTGATCCTGGAGGAAGCGCCCGCCACCGACGCTCCAGTGCGCACCGCGCCGGAGACCATCGAGGCGGGGAGCGCCACGCCGGCCACCACTGAGACGGGCGGCACCGCACCGGACGCTGTGATCCTTGCGTCCGTCGACGCCCCGATCCGACTCCCCGTCCTGCCCTACACTCTCTCGGCCAAGAGCGAATCCGCCCTACGCGCCCAGGCCGAACGCCTCATCACCCACCTCGACACCCACCCCGAGACCACCGACACCGACCTCGCCCACTCCCTCGCCACCACCCGCACCCACCACCATCACCGGGCCGTGATCCTCGCCCCCGACCTGCCAGGACTACGCGACGGCCTCACCGCCCTCACCACCGGCACTCCCGCGCCCACCCTCACCACCGGAACGGTCACCCCCGGCAAAACCGCGTTCCTCTTCACCGGCCAGGGCGCCCAACGCCTCGGTATGGGACAGGAGTTGTACAAGGCCTTTCCCGCCTACCGCACCGCCTTCGACAAGGCGGCAGCAGCCCTCGACCCCCACCTCACCCAGCCCGTCAAGACCACCATCCAGACCGGCACCCACCTCAACGACACCGCCCACACCCAACCCGCCCTCTTCGCCCACGAAACAGCCCTCTACCACCTCCTCACCACCCTCGGCATACAACCCGACTACGTCACCGGCCACTCCATCGGCGAAATCACCGCCGCCCACATCTCCGGCACCCTCACCCTCACCGACGCCGCCCACCTCATCACCACCCGCGCCCGCCTCATGCAAACCGCCCCCACCGGCGGCACCATGATCGCCATCCAGGCCGGCGAAGACGACGTGACCCCCCACCTCACCGACCACCCCGGCGTCACCATCGCCGCCCTCAACACACCCCACACCACCGTCATATCCGGCGACACCCAAACCGCAGAAGACATAGCCGAACGCCTACGAGCCCAAGGCCACAAAACCACCCGCCTCAACGTCAGCCACGCCTTCCACTCCCCCCACATGGACCCCGTCCTCGACGAATTCCACACCGCCCTCGCCGGCCTCACCTTCCACACACCCCACACCCCCGCCATCTCCACCGTCACCGGCGCCCTTGTCACCGACCAGTGGTCCACGCCCGACTACTGGGTCCAGCAGATACGCCTGCCCGTCCGCTTCGCCGACGCCGTCCGCACCCTCGAACACAACGGCGTCACCACCTACATCGAAATCGGCCCCGACGCCACCCTCACCACCCTCACCCGCGACACCCTCGACCAACCCCAGAACGCACTCGTCCTCAACACCCAACGCAGAGACAAATCCCAAGCAACCACCCTCCTCACCACCCTCGCCACCCTCCACACCCACCGCACCACCATCAACTGGCCGACCACACACCACGAGCCAACTCCCCACCCCACGGACCTGCCCACCTACGCGTTCCAGAACGAGCGGTACTGGCTCGAGGCGTCCACCGCCGCCGCGCCCGTGCGGACGAGGGAAAGCGGGCATCCGCTGCTCGGCGTCCCGCAGCCGCTCGCCCACTCCTCCGAGACCGTGCTCACCAGCCGCGTCTCCCTGGCACTCCACCCCACACTCGTCGTTCACGACGTGGCCGGTTCCGCCGTGGTGTCCGCCGCGGCGCTCGTCGAACTCGCGGTTCGAGCCTGCGACAACATCGGCTCCCCGGGTCTGGACGAGTTCGTCCTGCGCGAACCTCTGGTGCTCCCGCCCCAGGGTGAAGTGGAGTTGCAGGTGCGGGTCGGTGCGCTCGACGGCACGGGCCGTCCCGAGGTGAGCGTGTCCACACGGCCGGACGGTGTCACGCAAGCGCCGTGGACCTTGCACGCCGAGGGGGTCTGCCTGCCGGCGGACGCGACGAGCCGTCGGCCCGAGCCACCATCCGACGCCGGCAAGGGGGTCGCGATCCGGCTGCCGGAGGAACTGACCGACGAGGCCGCACGCTACGGGATTCATCCGTATCTGCTCGACGCGGCGCTGCCGCTGCGCAGCGGCGCAGAGGGAACGGTGCGGGTGCCCGCCGACTGGCGTGGGGTGCGGCTCCACGCCGTCGGAGCCGTCACCGTACAGGCCCGGGTCGTCGAGCGAGATGCGGACACCGTCACCCTCCACCTCACTGACGGTGCTGGTCAGCCGGTCGTCACGGTCGACTCGATCGAGTATCAGGACGTCGCCGCTGAGCGGTTCACCGCCGACGCCGGCACAACGGCCGACGCGCTCTTCCGCGTCGAGTGGGTCCCCGCGGCCGAGCCGGGAGAGGTGCCGGCGGTGCGCTGGTCCGTACTCGGCTGGGACGGCGCGGACACTGCGCAGGACAGGACGCTCACCGGTCTCGAAGGAGCACCGGGCGTCGAGGCGTTCGGCAGCGTCGAAGCGATCGCTGCCGCCGCCCACCGCTGCGACGCGGTGGTGCTTGCGTTGCCGGCGACCGAGCCCGCGCGGCCGGCGGCCGCCGTACACGAGGAAGCGGCACGCGTGCTCGCCGTGCTCCAAGCATGGCAGTCCGACGAGCGACTCCTGGACCTCGCACTCGTCGTCGTGACCCGGGGGGCGGTGGCGGCGTCCGACTCGGACGTGCCGAACCCGTCGGCCGCCGCCCTGTGGGGTCTGGTGCGGTCCGCTCGCTCCGAGGCGCCGGGACGGATCGTGCTCGTCGACAGCGACGGCGACGGCGAGGTCACGGCCGAGGGGCTGGCGGCCGTCCTGGCCACCGAGGAGCCCGAAGTCGCCCTGCGAGGCGGTGTGTTGCTGACGCCCCGGCTGTCACCGGCCGCTGCGGCCGAGGGGGCCGCCGAGCCGGACCTCGCACCGCCCGGACTCGCCGACGGAACCGTTTTGATCACCGGCGGCACCGGCACGCTCGGTGCGCTCCTCGCCCAGCACCTGGTCACCGCCCACGGCGTACGGCACCTTCTCCTCGTCAGCCGCTCGGGTGAACAGGCCGAGGGAGCAGCCGAGTTGACGCGTGACCTCAAGTGGCTCGGTGCCGAGGTCACCATCGCCGCCTGCGACGTGGCGGACCGGGACGCGCTCGCCGCACTCCTCGCGGACCTTCCGGCCGGCCGACGGCTTTCCGGTGTGGTGCATGCCGCAGGAGTGCTCGACAACGGCCTGGTCGGGGCGCTGACCCCGGCGCGGCTCGACGCGGTACTGCGTCCCAAGGCGGACGGGGCCTGGAACCTGCATGAGCTGACGCGGACCATGGACCTGGACGCGTTCGTGCTGTTCTCCTCCACCGTGGGCGTCTTCGGCGGACCCGGCCAGTCCAACTACGCGGCGGCCAACGCCTTCCTGGACGCGCTCGCTCATCGTCGGCGGGCCGAGGGCAAGCACGCCCGTTCCCTCGCTTGGGGTCTGTGGCAGCCGGAGGCGACCGACGACAAGACCGGTGACGGGCTCGTCGGCGGGATCAACCGCGGCCTCGACGCCAAGGACGTCGAACGTTTCGTCCGCAGCGGCTTCCACCTCACGACGCGTTCGCAGGGGCTCGCCCTGTTCGACCGGGCGCTCGGCACGGACGCGGTGGCGCTGGTCGCCACCCCGCTGAACCGGGCCGGTCTGCTCGGCACCGCGGACGGAGTGCCGCGCCTCCTGCGCACCGTGGCCGGCGCCGGCCCCGCCCGGCCCACGGCCCTTGCCTCGACGTCCGCACAGGATTCGACGGCGCAGCAACTGGCCGCCCTCTCCCCCGTGGAGCGGGAGCGGTGGGCGCTGCTCCTGGTGCGCACGGAACTGGCGGCCGTGCTGGGCCACGCGTCCGGTGACACCGTGCCCGCGGAGCGTTCCTTCCAGGAGCTGGGCCTCGACTCCATGACCGGCGTCGAGCTGCGCAACCGGCTCAACGCGGCCACCGGCATCCGGCTGCCCGCGACCACGGTCTTCGACCACCCCACACCCGCGGCCCTCGCCGATCAGGTGCTGCGGCAGGTGGAAGCCAGGCTCGACGCCGCGGCCCCGGGGATCCTCGCCGACCTGGAGCGGCTGGAAGGGGCGTTGGCCGCGTCCCCGCAGGACCCGGCGGAACGGACCGAGATCGCGTCCCGACTGCAGGCCCTCGTGGCCAAGCTGAACACGCCTACGGACGCGGACACGGTCGATGCTCTCTCGTCGGCTTCGGCGGACGAGCTCTTCAGCTTCATCGACTCACAGTTCGGCGAGTCCACCCCCTGACCGAGCCCGTCCCTCGTTGCCGCTCTAGGAGAAACAGATCCTGTATGTCCAATGAAGAGAAGCTCGTCGCATACCTCCGGCGGGTGACCGCCGATCTCCACAAGGCCAAGGAACGGATCACGGAGCTGGAAGGTGCATCCACCGATCCGATCGCCATCGTCTCGATGGCCTGCCGGTTCCCGGGCGGGGTGGCCTCACCCGAGGACCTGTGGCAGCTGGTGACCGACGGCGTGGACGCCATCACGCCCTTTCCGGACAACCGCGGTTGGGACCTGGACGGACTCTACGACCCCGATCCGAGCAAGCCCGGCACCTCGTACACGCGTGAGGGCGGGTTCCTGCACGACGCGGACCTCTTCGACGCGGAGTTCTTCGCCATCTCGCCGCGTGAGGCCCAGGCGATGGACCCGCAGCAGCGGCTGCTGCTCGAAACGGCGTGGGAGACCTTCGAGCGGGCCGGCATCGACCCCGACACCCTGCGGGGCAGCCGCACCGGGGTGTACGCGGGCGTGGTGGAGCAGAGTTACCTGGGGCTCGAAGGACCCGAGGAGTTCGAGGGGTATCTGCTCACCAGCAAGCTGAGCAGTATCGCTTCGGGCCGCATCTCCTACACCTTCGGTTTCGAGGGTCCGGCGATCTCGGTGGACACGGCCTGCTCGTCGTCGCTCGTCGCCCTGCATCTCGCCGCCGGCGCGCTGCGTCGCGGCGAGTGCGACCTCGCACTCGCGGGCGGGGTGACCGTGACGGCGACCCCGAGCGGGTTCGTCGATTTCTCCCGTCAGAGCGGTCTCGCGCCCGACGGTCGGATCAAGTCGTTCGCGGCGGCCGCCGACGGCACGTCCTGGTCCGAGGGCGTCGGCCTCCTCCTGGTCGAGCGCCTCTCCGACGCCCGCGCCAACGGCCACACCGTCCTCGCCGTCCTACGCGGCTCCGCCGTCAACCAGGACGGCGCAAGCAACGGCCTCACCGCCCCCAACGGCCCCTCACAAGAACGCGTCATCCGCCAAGCCCTCGCCGACGCCCACCTCACCACCCACGACATCGACGCCGTCGAAGCCCACGGCACCGGCACCCGCCTCGGCGACCCCATCGAAGCCCAAGCACTCCTCGCCACCTACGGCCACAACCGCCCCCACCAACACCCCCTCTACCTCGGCTCATTGAAATCCAACATCGGACACACCGTCGCGGCCGCGGGGGTCGGCGGGGTCATCAAGATGGTGCAGGCGATGCGACACGGTGTCCTGCCCAAGACACTCCACGTCGACGAGCCCTCACCCATGATCGACTGGGACACCGGCGCCGTCGAACTCCTCACCGAGGAACGCAAATGGCCGGACAAGGAGGAGCCGCGACGTGCCGCCGTCTCCGCGTTCGGTGTGAGCGGTACGAACGCGCACGTGATCCTGGAGGAAGCGCCCGCCACCGACGCTCCCGGCCCTGGCACACCCGACGCCGACGCAGCGGACATCACCGGGGCGGGCAGCGCCACGCCGGCCACCGCCGAGGCAGGCAGCACAGCACCGGACGCCGCCGCCACGAGCACCGCGGCCGTCGCGGCCGTCGACGCCCCGGCCCGGCTGCCCGTGCTGCCCTTCACTCTCTCGGCCAAGAGCGAATCCGCCCTGCGCGCCCAGGCCGAACGCCTCATCACCCACCTGGACACCCACCCCGAGACCACAGACACCGACCTCGCCCACTCCCTCGCCACCACCCGCACCCACCACGACCACCGGGCGACCATCACGACGGGCGACCGCGGCGAACTGCTGTCCGCTCTGCGGGCCCTGGCCGCGGACACGGCACACCCGCGACTGACCGTGGGCCGACGCACCAGCGGCCGTACCGCCTTCCTCTTCACCGGCCAGGGATCTCAACGCCTCGGCATGGGACAGGAGTTGTACGACACCTTCCCCGCCTACCGCACCGCCTTCGACAAGGCAGCCGCCGCCCTCGACCCCCACCTCACCCAACCCGTCAAAACCACCATCGAAACGGGCCGCCACCTCAACGACACCGCCCACACCCAACCCGCCCTCTTCGCCCACGAAACAGCCCTCTACCACCTCCTCACCACCCTCGGCATACAACCCGACTACGTCACCGGCCACTCCATCGGCGAAATCACCGCCGCCCACATCGCCGGCACCCTCACCCTCACCGACGCCGCCCACCTCATCACCACCCGCGCCCGCCTCATGCAAACCGCCCCCACCGGCGGCACCATGATCGCCATCCAGGCCGGCGAACATGACATCACCCCCCACCTCACCCACCACCCCAACGTCACCATCGCCGCCCTCAACACACCCAACTCCACCGTCATATCCGGCGACACCGACACAGCCGAAGAAATAGCCCAACAGCTACGAGCCCAAGGCCACAAGACCACCCGCCTCAACGTCAGCCACGCCTTCCACTCCCCCCACATGGACCCCATCCTCGACGAATTCCGGCGATCCGCCGCCCACCTCACCTACCAACCCCCGGCCATCCCCCTCGTCTCCACTCTCACCGGACACCTCGCCGACGACCGCTTCCGCGCCCCCGACTACTGGGCCGACCAACTCCGCGGCACCGTCCGCTTCGCGGACGCCCTTCACACCCTCGAACACAACGGCGTCACCACCTACATCGAGATCGGCCCCGACGCCACCCTCACCGCCCTCACCCGCGACACCCTCGACCGGCCCCACCTCATTGCCGCCGCCACCCAGCACCGCGACAAGTCACAGGTGGAAAGCCTCCTGACCGCACTGGCCCACATCCACAACCAAGGCGGCTCCGTCGACTGGGCCGCCTGCCTCCAGAACACCGACGCCCGCCACACCGACCTCCCCACCTATCCCTTCCAACGCAAGCGGTACTGGGTCCAGGCCGCGACGGGGAACGCCGACCCCGCGAAGCTCGGGCTCAGGCCGGGCGGGCATCCCCTACTGGGTGCGGCGATCTCCGTGGCCGGCGACGACGGGGCCCTGTTCACCAGCCGGATCTCGCTGCGTACACACCCCTGGCTGGCGGACCACCGAGTTGGTGACGCGGTGGTCGTGCCCGCGTCGGCGCTGCTGGAACTGGCGGTACGCGCCGGCGACGAGGTCGGCGCCACCAGCCTGGACGAGTTGGTGACGGAGGCTCCCCTCGTCCTCGACCGGCACGGTGGTGTGCAGATCCAGGTCGCCGTGGGCGCACCCGACGCGGCGGGGCGGCGGTCCGTCACCGTGCACGCGCGACCGGACGAGGGCGAGGTGCTGTGGACGGCACACGCCCACGGGACGTTGAGCGTACGCGCCGGGGACAGCCCGGCCGAGGTGGGTGCGTGGCCGCCCGCAGGCGCACAGCCCGTCGATCCGGCGGAGGTGTACGCGGGACTCGCCCGCTCGGGCGTCCAGTACGGTCCCGCGTTCCAGACCCTCGGGGCCGTATGGCGGCGGGGCGACGAGGTGTTCGCCGAAGTGGCACCGGGCGAGCAGGAGGACGCAGCGGCCTACCTGCTGCACCCGGCGCTGCTCGATGCGGCCCTGCGTGCGGCACTGCCCACCTCCGCGGAGGGCGCGCCGCAGGGCGAGCAGGGAGCAGCGATGGTGTCGGAGTGGCACGGCGTGCGTCTGCACGCGAGTGGCGCGTCCGCGCTGCGGGTGCGGCTGGCCCTCGCCGCCGACGACGGCCGGCCCGCGGTGCGGGTGGCCGACGCGGCGGGTCTGCCCGTCGCGACGATCGACTCGGTGCGTTTGCGGCGGTTGGGTGCCGCAGAAGTCGCGGGGGCCGCGGCACGCACCACCGATCACCTCTTCCACGTCGACTGGGTGGCGTTGCCCGTGGCGCCTCGCGAGGCGCCGGTGCGCTGGGGCGTCCTGGACGGCGACCTGCCCGGTGCGCGGCGCTTCGACACGGTGGCCGATGTCGCGACGGCGGTCGCGTCCGGCGCACCCCTCGACGCCGTCGCCGTGTCCGTCCCCACCCCGGCCGGCGAGGACCTGGCCGCCGCCGCGCACGACGCCACGCTGCGTCTGCTGCGACTGGTCCGGGGCTGGCTCGCGGACGACCGGCTCGCCGACGTGCCGCTCGTCGTGGTGACCCGGGGCGCCCTGAGCGTCCGTACGGGCGAGAGCGCCGATCCGAGCGCCGCGGCCGTGTGGGGTCTGCTGCGGTCCGTGCAGTCGGAGGCACCCGGCACGATCCTGCTGATCGACACCGACGCATACGTGGACGGTGATGGCGATGCCTGGACGGTGCCTGATGCGGTCATCGGCGCCGGTGAACCGCAGTCGGCCTTGCGCGCGGGGCAGTTGTTCGTGCCCCGTCTGCGCCGGCTCGCGCCCGCCGCGGGCATGGCCGCCGCGCCCCGCTGGAACAGCGAGGGCACGGTTCTCATCACGGGCGGCACCGGCTCTCTCGGTGCACTGTTCGCCCGTCATTTGGTGCGTGTGCACGGTGTCCGCCATCTGCTGCTCACCAGCCGGAGCGGTGAACAGGCGCCAGGAGCACGCGAGTTGGTCGCAGAGCTGACGGAGCTCGGCGCCGAGGTCACCATCGCCGCCTGCGACGTGGCGGAGCGCGACGACGTGGCCGCGCTCCTGGACGGGATACCCGAGCGCCATCCGCTGACGGCCGTGCTGCACGCCGCCGGCGTCCTGGACGACGGGCTGGTCGGGTCGCAGACCCCCGAGCGGCTCTCCGCCGTACTGCGGCCGAAGGCGGACGCCGCCTGGCATCTTCACGAGCTGGTCCGCGGGGCGGACCTCGCGGCCTTCGTTCTGTTCTCCTCGATCGCCGCAGTGGTGGGCGGCCCCGGTCAGTCGACCTACGCCGCGGCCAACTCCTTCCTGGACGCTCTGGCCGAGCACCGGTCCGCTCAGGGTCTCGCGGCGACCTCGATCGCCTGGGGGCTCTGGTCGCAGGACGGCGGCATGTCGGGGGGGCTGGACGAGACCGACCTCCAACGCATCGCCCGCAGCGGGTTCCTGCCCGTCACACCGGAGACCGGCACCGCAGTCCTCGACTTGGCGCTCGCCCTGGACCGGCCCACCGTGGTCGCCACCCCCGTGAACCTCACCGCCGTACGCGAACTCGACGAGGCTCCCCCTCTCCTGCGGGAGCTGGTGCGCGGTCCCCGGCGTCGTTCGGCACAGGGCGCGCGGACCGCCGCGGAGCCGATCGCCGAGCGCCTCGCCAAGCTCGACGAGAGCGAGCGGCTGCGTCTGGTGACCGAGACCGTGAAGGAAGCGATCGCCGTGGTCCTCGGCCATGGCGGCGCCGATGGGATCAAGGACAGCGAGCCGTTCCTCAAACTGGGCATCGACTCTCTGACCGCGGTGGAGCTGCGCAACCACCTCAATGTGCTCGCGGGGTTCCGGCTGCCCGCGACGGTGGTGTTCGACCATCCCACTCCCGCGGCGCTCGCGGGCTATCTGCTGAGTGAGCTGACCGGTGAACCTGCCGCGGGCGGGGCGCTCGGGCCCCAGGTGCCCGACTTCGCCGCCGACGTACGACTGGCGGGAGACCTCCGGCCGGCGGCCGACGTCGTCCGGGTCGTCGACGATCCGGACCAGGTCCTGCTCACCGGGGCCAGCGGGTTCCTCGGCGCGTTCCTGCTGCGGGATCTGATGCGCTCGACCCGGGCGACGGTGCACTGCCTGGTCCGGGGTGCCGATCACAACGTCGCCCGTGCGCGGCTCAAGGAGAACCTGGAACGCTACGGCGTGTGGGAGCAGATGGACCCCGACCGGCTCTCCGTCGTCGTCGGTGACCTGGCGCAGCCCCGGCTCGGTCTGAGTGAGCAGGACTTCGACCGGCTCGCCGAGACCGTCGACGTCGTCTACCACAACGGCGCCCAGGTGCACTGGCTGCATCCGTACAGCACGCTGAGGGACGCCAACGTCGTCGGCACCGAGACGGTGCTGCGCCTCGCAGCGCGCCACCGCACCGTGCCGGTGCACTACTTGTCGACCGTCGGGGTCTTCGAGAGCGCGGTGACCCCGGGGGTGCCGCTGAAGGTGACCGACCCGACGGGTCCCCCCGAGCGTCTGCCCAGCGGTTACCTGCAGAGCAAGTGGGTGGCGGAGCAGCTCATCGGTATCGCCCGGGACCGCGGCCTGCCCGTGTCCGTGTACCGGGTCGATGTGATCTCCGGCGACCAGGTCAACGGCGCCTGCCAGACCAGTGACTTCGTCTGGCTGAGCATGAAGGGCCTGATTCAGGCGGGGGCCGTGCCGGCCGATGTCGGCGGCCGCTTCCACCTGCTGCCGGTCGACTACGTGAGCGCGGCCGTCCTCGGCCTCTCGCGACGGTCCGGTGCCGCTGGCGGCACCTTCCACCTGTTCAATCCCAGCGCGCTGAGCCTCAAGGCGTGCGTACAGCGGCTGCGTACGCTCGGATACTCCTTGCGCGAGGTGGACTGGGACACCTGGCGCGATGTGGTGCAGGAGGACCCCGGCAACGCGATGGCGCCCCTGCTGCACGCCTTCGAGATGATGACCGGCGACACGGACGCCTTCTATCCCCCGATGGACACCACGGAGACCGAGGCGCAACTGGCCGGCAGTGGGATCGAATGCCCGCCGCTGACCGAGGAGTTGTTCGACACATACGTACGGTTCTTCGTGCGTACTGGGCATTTCCCCGCCGCCCCTTGACCGGACCGACCGGGCGGCGCCGAAAGGGCCGCCCGGTCGGGGCACCGGGTCGGCGCTGGACAACAGCGCCCACGGCACGGCGCTTTACCGCCTCGGTCATTCGACACCCAGTTACTTCGTGATGGGTGTCCGCAGAATCCCCAAGCCTATGTTCAGTCCCAAGAATCTTCCGAAGGGTCCGGCATGAGTTCTGTATCCGCACGCGAGACCACCGACCGAGTGCAGATCGCGCCGTCGGTACTACGCGAAACAATGTCCCGCTTCGCAACGGGTGTCGTGGTGCTCAGTGTCGGCGGCGAGCACATCCACGGAATGACGGCCAATGCGTTCACCTCGGTGTCGCTCGACCCGCCGACCGTACTGTGCTGCGTCTCCCACAGTGCGGTCATGCACCAGTCGATCGTGTCGGCGGGGCGCTTCGGCGTTTCGGTGCTGGGCGCGGAACAGGAGCGCACGGCACGGTACTTCGCCGACAAGGAGAGGCCTCTGGGGCCCGAGCAGTTCGAGGGCGTGCGCTGGCAGCCCGGCCCCACCACCGGTGCACCGCTCCTCCTGGGCGCGGTCGCATGGCTCGAATGCGAGTTCTCGGAATCCCATGACGTGGGTGACCACTCCATATTCATCGGTCAGGTGGTCAACGCCAGCGCATCCGCCGACGAGTCCGGCCTGTTGTTCTTCAACGGGAGATTCCAGCAGATCTTCGCCGCTTCCCGGTGAGCTCTCATGGCCACCGAAATCGAACCGGAATCGGCCGTCGGCCGCACCTTCATGGAAGCGCTGAACATCGGTCTGGCGCGGGCAAGGTTCTCGGCACCGCATGCGGGAGTGAGACGCGCCCCGCGTGATGAGGGCCTGTCCGATCCCTTCGCGGCCGCGCTGCTTCGCTCGTACGAGGCCGCGCTGCCCACGGTGCTCGCTCCGCGCGATCGCGGGCGCGTGGAGGTGCGGTCCGCGCTGGCAGTGCGCGGCCGCGCGCTGCTGCTGCAAGCGCTGGATCTCGCCGCCGGCCTGCCCAGCAACCGACGTGCGGTCGTGGAAGGCGACGGGTTGCCGCCCGAGTACGAGACGGTGGCGCTCACCCTTCTCATCGAGTGCGCGGCGCTGACCGCGCTGGAGGGCCGGGGGTTTCCCGGCTCCGCGTGCCGGCCGCGCGACCTCATCCGGGCCCTGGGCCGGTCGGCGCGTGCGGCACGGGAGAGGGACACCCCGCCTCCCCGCTTCCCCCGCCTGTGACCTGGGCCCCGATCGCCCTGCTCCGCTTCCGCCGGCGCCTTCGCCGCATCGCCCACCTACTAGAACGAGCGCTCTATCTGGTAGGGTGCCGTTGTGAAGAAGAACCCTGCGGGAGCGGAGCAGCATTCCTCGAACGGCGAGGGCGTCACCGCCACCCGTGAACGCATCCTTCAGGCCGCCTCCCGGCTCATGCAGCGGCAGGGGTACGACGGCACGGGGATCAAGCAGATCGCCACCGACGCGGAGGCGACGCTCGGCTCGGTATACCACTTCTTCCCGGGTGGTAAGCAGGAGTTGGCCATCGCCGCGATCCACCGGGGCGACCTGGACTTCGTCGAGGTGCTCACCGCCGCGTTCGACGACGAGGACGACCCGGCCGAGGCGATCGTCCTCCTGACCCGCAGGCTCGCCGAGGGACTGCGCGCCTCGGACTGGCGCGACGGCTGCCCCATCACCACCACCGCCCTCGGCGCGTCGGAACGCCTGCCCGACATCCGGGCGGCGGCCGCCGAGGCCTTCACGCGCTGGCACACCGTGGTCTTCGACAGGCTGCGGGGCGCGGCCTTCAGCGACGAGGACGCACACGCTCTGGCCCACACCGTGATCAGCACGCTCGAGGGCGCCGAGCTGACCTCGCAGGTGAGCCGGAGCAGTGAGCCGCTGGAGGTGTCGGGCCGCCATCTCGGCCGCCTGATCGAGAGCTTTCGCCAGATGAGCTGAGCGCGGCTCCGCCAGCGCGACCTTCCTCCGTCGCGGCGGCGACCGCAGCCCCCAAGCCGCGCACGGCCGGCCCGTCTCCCCCGTCGGGTCGGCCGTGCGCACCTCCCCGGCCCGCGCCCGCCCGTCGCCGCCCGTGTCCCGCCACGGTCGCGACGACGCCGCAATGGCCCGAGACCTGCCGCCTACGAGGCTCGCAGCCCCGCCTCTCCACGCCGAGCGTGCAACCTTTTGCGCAGTCGGACCGTCACCCTCTGCATGCGCCATCGCCGCGAGCGCGCCGCGCGTGCGGCGCGCGACGGCGAAGGCGCGGCGTCCACCCCAGGTTGTTCCGACAGAGGAGCGAGAGCAGCACGTGAACCCTTACACCACCCCGCCCGCGGCACGTCCGTGGTGGAAGACCACCCCGGCCGTACTCGGCATCCTCGCCTTCGTCGCTCTCGTAGCCGCGTTCAGCTTCGGGTTCGGATTCCTCGTCATGATCGCCGCCATGGTGGCGGTATGGGTGTTGCCGCGATGGCGCTGGTTCGCCAAACTCGGGGCGACGTTCGGCGCGTTCGTGCTTCTGACGCTCGGCGCGGGGCTGGGCGGGCAGCTCGACAGCGCGGCCCACAAGACGGACGCCAAGGCGCACGACAAGGGCGGCCACGGTGTCACGGCCAGCTCCTCCCCGGCGTCCGCACAGCTCCTCAAGGCCGCCGACTACACCTCCAAGCCACTCGACCAAGCCGAGAAGCTGGCCCGTGCAGCCGGGTTCACGCCCACTCGGCACGACGCCGCAGCGGAGCATCGCGCGGTCATCGTGGAGTCCGGGTGGACGGTGTGCTTCCAGAAGGTCGACGCCCCTGCGAAGAACATCGACTTCGCGGCGGTGAAGAGCGGTGAGCCGTGCCCCCGCAAGGACGGCGACCCGCTCCCATGGCCGACGATGCCGAACGTGGTCGGCGCCACCTACAACGCCGCCTCCAAGGAACTCAAGCAGGCCGGCATCGACCTCGGCAGCGTGCGGCTCGACGATGTCTACCTCGACGTGGACGCCCCGACCGCCGAGGAAGCCGCGGAGCACGGCGACGAGTGGCGGGTCTGCTTCCAGTCCCCCGGCGACCGGACCAAGGTCACGTCCACCACTCCGGTCACTCTCGACCTGGGCCGGTGGACCGATGCCGACAACGTCCAGCAGTGCCCGAAGGCGAAGAACACCACCTACAAGGTGCCGGCCAACGACCCCTCCCGGAAGGCCGACGACGGCTCCGACCACAACAGCGGTACATCAGGCGGCGGTTCCTCGTCCTCGACGGGCGGTTCGACGTCCAGGTCCGGTGGCTCGTCGTCCACCTCGGCTGGCGCCACTTCCACATCCGGCGGCTCGTCGTCCACCTCGGCTGGCTCCACCTCAACATCCGGCGGCTCATCGACCACTTCCGGGGGCTCCGCCTCCACATCCGGCGGTTCCGGTGGCGGCAGCGCCGGGACCGTACACCCCGGTTCGTTCTGTTCCCCGGCCGGAGCCACCGGCGTCACCACGGCCGGGACCCCCATGGTCTGCGGGCCCGGCTCCGACGGGCGCAACCGCTGGCACGCGGCATGAAGCCTGTGCGCCGCTCCAGCCTTCCCAAGCATGGTTCGAGCAGGAGGCCGGATCCCACGGCTACTCCCCCGCCGTCCTGGCCCAGGGGTGGCCGGTCGGGTCATTCGTGGCCTACGGCTTCTGCCGGGCACACGCGGTCGCGGTCGCTGTGCCCGCCCTGCAGTCGCGCGGACAACGACCACTCCCACACCAGCTATCGCATCGAACGCACCGACCACGATGGCCGGTTCGGCGGGCGATTGACGCTGTTCGCAGTCAGGGGCATCCGCGAGGACGAGGCCAGCCGCATGGCCGCCGGCCAGCCCTACGGATAGGTCGCGGACCTGTGGCAGCGGGGCCGCCCCACGCTGCCACAGCCCAGCGCTTGGCCCTGATCGGCGCCCTCTCCCCGTCGCCCGCCAGACTTCGCGGTGGGACGTGCTGCTCCAGCTCACCGAACTGCACCACAAGACCCGCGCCCACCCCAGCAGCGGACAACTGCCCCTGGAGACCGGCCCGCTCGCCCAGGGTGCGAGCGGCCTGCCTGAGACGAGCGGCCGCGAGCAGCTGGGAGCCGAGCTCGAGGTGCTGTCGATGAATGAGTCGCGGTACTTGAGCAGGGGTTTGCATCAGACCTGATTCACGGACCCTCACCCGCTCGAGTGAGTCAGGACAGGACGCTCAAGCCAAGGGTCACTACGGCTGCTACGCCCACGCCCACGCCCACGATCATCAGATACCCCTCCGTGCTCCTCCACAGCGACTCTTCCAGGATCTTCTCGGTCGTCGCCCGGCCGGTTTGCGTGGGTCATAGACAACTCGGACGATGGGCTCACCGTCCACGAGTCCGAGGTCCTCGGCAGTCACCACGACGTAGTGCCGTTCCCCTCCTTCGTCGCGGTAGCCGACGTCGATTGAGGAAATGCCGGCGTTCCAGCTCGTTCCTCCGCATCGCCCTTCGGCCGAAACTCCCCTCTTCTTGAGAATCCAAAGGTCACGCTGCCCGAAAATCCCCAGGCCCAGGAATACCAACGCCGGGACATACGGGCCCCCTTGCGGCAGGGCGACCCCAACACCCTCGCAACCTGGGGGGAATTCCTGTCCCTACGCTTCGGCCACCATGGCAAGACCGGTCTGCGGCGGCAGGTTCTCGCGAATGTCAGAGGGCGCGTAGGACGGTTACGACCTTGCCGATGATGTCCGCCTCATCGGCGGGCAGGGGCTCGAACTCGGCGTTGTGCGGGATCAGCCAGGCGTGGCCGGCCTCATCGCGCTGGAACCGTTTCACGGTGGCTTCGCCTTCCAGCAGGGCGGCGACGATGTCCCCGGGCTCAGCGGTCTGCTGACGGCGGACGACGACGGTGTCGCCGTCGCAGATGGCCGCGTCCACCATGCTCTGGCCGACCACCTTCAGGGCGAACAGCTCCCCGTCGCCTACCAGGTGACGTGGCAGGGCGTAGACGTCCTCAACGGATTCCTCGGCGAGGATCGGGGCGCCGGCGGCGATCCGGCCGACGAGCGGGACCTGGACCACGCCCACTGCGCCGACGGGAGATTCTGGAGAAGGGTGCTCTCTCCAGCGATGCCGGACGCGGTAGGCGCGCGGACGGTGCGGATCGCGGTACAGGATGCCCTTGCTCTCCAGGACCATCATCTGGTGCGCGACTGACGAGGTGCTCTTGAGTTTGACGGCCCGGCCGATCTCGCGCATGGACGGCGGGTATCCCTGCCGGGCGACCTCTGCCTGGATGAATTCGACGATCGCGGTCTGGCGGGTGGTGAGTCCATTGGGTCCGGTACGGATTCCGGGCGGGCGACCGGGGCGGGCCACAGCATCAACGGCATACATACGGTGTCCCCCTAGCAATCCTTGCGTCCCGGGACACTAGCTCACCAACTGCAACAAAGGGAACACTGATTCGGCAAGCCATCGCCAGGCGAAGCTCGGTCGTCGGCACTGCGGACGACTCGGCCCACGCACCGCACCCCGACGAGGACTCCGAAAGCGACTCCTCCGTCGAGACCGCCGAGCCCCCGTTCAAGCAGCAGATCTTCCACGTCCTCGGCGTCGTGGCCGTCCTTGCCGTCGAAATCTCGTCGCGGATGTGACGGACAGCCTCGACGCCCCTCACCGCAGGGTCTTCGAGCTGCCCGTCGAGGTACTGCTTGCCGGGGACGATTGGGCTGGCGTCGCCGCAGCTCATGGTGATGACGCAGTCGGATGCCAGGCCGGCCTCGGCGGTGCGGGCTTTCAGTTTCTGGCCGGCGATGCCGATGCGATCTGCCGCATGACTTCGACGGCGGCTGGGTTGACCTGGTCGGCGGGCAGGGAGCCGGCCTAGCGGACCCCGATGCCGTCGCCTGCGAGCTGGGTGAGGAATCCGGCGGCCATCTGCGAGCGGCCGGCGAGGTTCATGAGGGGATGACTTCTTCCTCCTGGGGGCGGGCCGGATCTCCGCGGTCGAGCTGTCGCAGCGCGAGCAGCCCGCCGACCCCGGGAATGAGGGACAGGACCTTGGGGGCCGCCGGGGTCTGCTTGAGGCGCCAGGTCGTGATGACGACGAACAGGTAGGCGCAGCCGTGGGTGGGGCCCATCAGGGACGAGACGGGCCCCAGGTGGACGGTGAACAAATTGGTCAGCATCACGATCAGGGAGATCAGCTCGGCGTGGGCCGCGATGCGCAGATGGGGCGGAGGTCTCAGGGGCATGGTCATGCCCCCGTGGTGGAGCCGGGGCGGATGATCATCAGGACGGTGACCGTCGCCCAGAGGAGGTTGAAAATGCCGGTGGTCATGGCGAGACGGCCCGTAGTCGCGGCCGGCGCCGGCGTAGCACCCGGGCTCACCATGTCCGTCAGGACGCGGTCCTGGCCGGGCAGGATCGCCAGGATCAGGACGCCGGCGGCCGCCGTGGTCAGCAGGATAGAGGTGATCAGCCAGGCGTCGCCGAGGACACCGAGGCTGCTGGCTGTGGCGAAGCCGAAGACGGGGACCGCGACACCGATGCCGGAGTAGATCCTGCAGATGCGGTGCAGGGTCCCCAGGATCGAGCGGGCGCCGTCCCGGTCGCCAGCGGTGCGTCGCAGCGTCGCGGGGAACATGCTCGCGGCGACGGCGACGGGACCGACGGCCAGAATGGCGGCCAGCACGTGCACGGACAACAGGATCTTGGTCATGCCTGGTGGTCCACGGCCGGGCGGCGCTCGCCGATGACCTTCGAGGCCGGAAGGCGGCCGGCCTTGGAAGTGCCCTTGAGCGTGTCGCCGTCAACGGTCACGTCGAAGGCCAGGTTGAGCCGCATCGGCTTGGTGATGGCCTGCTTCCAGGTGAGCCGGTTGCCGTGAAGGGCGAGGTCGCTGAGCGGCACCTCCTCACCGGTTCCGTGAGCGAAGCCGGTCAAGGTGCCGTCTTCCTTCCTGCGCAGTTCCAACCCGGCCTTGATCTTGCCGATGGGGGTGGAAACGGACAGATTCCAGGTTCCTTCAACGGACATGGTGGTGCTCTCTCTTGCGATGTGCCGCAGGTGTGCGGGGCGGTCTGCGGCGGTGGATGCGGGCCGGGGGGTCAAAGGGCGGCGGGAGCAGGGCCCTTGGCGCGCCAGACGGTGCCGCGCCGCTCATGGGCGAAGAGTTCCTCGACGGCATGCGCGATGCGCGGGCCGGCCTCTCGCTCCAACAGGTACAGGCCAAGGTCGAGTCCGGACGTGACGCCCGCACCAGTGATCAGATCGCCGTCATCGACGACACGGGCGCGTACCGCGTGTGCTCCGGTGGCGTCGAGCAGGTCCAGGCCCATGTGGTGTGTGGTGGCATATCGCCCCTCCAGCAAGCCGGCCATGGCCAGGACGAGCGAGCCGCCGCAGACCGTGGCCACGGTCATGTCCGGGGCGTCCATCGCGCGTCGCAGGAGCGCGGGCAGCTCTGTGGTCAGCGTACGGCCGAGCAGCACCGGGATGAATTCGTCCTGCTTCCACGCGCCGTTCCCCGCCTCCTCCGGCTCCTCGCCGGGCTCACCGACGCGGCCGGAGGCGCCGGGCACCAGGAACATGTCCGCCCGTTCCGGGTCGAGGGCAGCGGTGGCGCGCAGTACGAGGCCTCCGGTGCCGCTGATCACCTCGCGAGGCCCCTCCGCGGAGGCCAGTTCCACGTGCACCGCACCCTCCGTGGCCATGCCGCCGGCGTACAGGACCTCGTAGGGGGCGATGACATCGAGCGGATCGAACCCGTCGAACAGGGCGATCTGGACGTGCATGGGGCGGACCTCCGGGAGCGGGTTTGCTGTGTCGTGGTGAAGTCAACCGGCCGCCCGCCTCATCGCCCAGTGGCAGGAGTGACATACTTCAACGGAAAATTGCCATCCCCTCCAGCCAGCGGAGAAACTGGCGTCACCTGGGCACATGGGCATATCGGCCCGCGCTCACCAGTGTTCGGACAGGTAGGTTCCCGCCATGCACACCGTCGCCGTTCTCGCGTTGGACCAGGTGATCCCGTTCGACCTGTCCACGCCGATCGAGGTCTTCACCCGGACCCGCCTGCCCGACGGGCGGCCCGGCTATCAGCTACGGGTGTGCGCAGAACGCGACGAGATCGACGCCGGGGCATTCACCCTGCGCGCGCCGTGGAACCTGGAGGGTCTGAAGGACGCCGACACCATCATCGTGCCGGGGATCGCCGACCCTACGGCCCCGCTCCCACCCGCCGCATTCGATGCCCTGCGGACAGCAGCCGCGTCCGGAACGCGGATCGCCTCGCTGTGCGTGGGCACGTTCCCCCTCGCGGCCACCGGTCTTCTCGACGGGCTGCGCGTCACCACTCACTGGCGCGCAGCAGACCTGCTGGCCGCCCTCTACCCGAACGTCAACGTCGACGCGGACGTGCTCTACGTCGACAACGGCCAGTTCCTCACCTCGGCAGGCGCGGCCGCCGGCATGGACCTGTGCCTGCACATGATCCGCCGTGACTACGGCTCGGCGGTCGCCGCCGACGCCGCCCGCCTGTCCGTGATGCCACTCGAACGCGAAGGCGGACAGGCGCAGTTCATCGTCCACGACCACTCCCTCGCCCAGCAGGGTTCCGAGTTGGAGACACTGTTGGTATGGCTGCGGGAAAACCTCGCCCGCGACCTCGCCCTGGCCGATATCGCCGCGCAGTGCGGAACCAGCACCCGCACGCTGATCCGACGCTTCCGCAACCAGACCGGCACCACTCCCCTGCAGTGGCTCCACCGGGCCCGCATCCGCCAGGCGCAGCACCTCCTGGAGACCACCGAGCACTCCATCGAGCGCATCGGCCGCCAGGTCGGATTCGGCTCGCCCACCACCTTCCGCGACCGCTTCAAGCGCACCACGGGTGTCAGCCCGCAGACCTACCGGCGCACCTTCAGCTGACTCGGGATCAATCCCTCGCATGGTCCTTGCCGAAGGCGATGGCCGATGAGCCGCTGGCTGACAGGGAACGGGCGAGTACGAGGCAGGGGTTGCCGACCCGTGCTCGGCAGCTGTCCCAGCGGGTGAGGTGATGCGCGTGCGGCTCAGTTCGCGCCAACATCACCCTGACCACGATCGCAGAGGCGAAGGGCGCCCCTGCCCACCGTCAGCAGCGCGCGTGGTCAATGCATCTGGTGCAGAGGGTTGTTGGCGTCATTCATCGTTGCACTCCTTTCCACCCCCAAGGGCGGCCGCGTGAACTTCCCGGCCTGAAGGATCCCCCTTCGTCTGTCGGCGATCGAGGGTTCATTACCGTGGTCGTCGTGACGCACACACCAACCGCCCAGGATGTCCGGCGCATGGCCCTCTCCCTTCCCGAGACCGTGGAGAAGGAGGCGTGGAGCATGCCGACCTTCCGGGTGGCCGGGAGGATGTTCATCACCGTGCCGGATGAACAGACCTCGTTCGCCGTGCGCTGCCCCCGCCACGAACGGGCCGAACTGATCGCTGCGGAACCGGAGAAGTTCTGGGTGCCCACGCACGAAGCAGGATCGTCCTGGGTGAGAGTACGGCTGGCCGCGCTGGAGGGACTGGGTGAGCTGCGCGACATCTTGGAGGACTCCTGGCGCCAGGCGGCCTCCGACCGACTTCTCGAAGCCCACCCGGAACTCGGACCCGGCCGGCACTCTGCCTCCACCTAAAGTATCCCCCCGCCGAGTTCCGGGCCTCGCGGGGGCGAAGGGCCACCCGCCCCCGCCGCAAGAGTCGGAGGCACTGCCCTGGGCGGGGCGACGGCGTGAGTGACGGGACGCGCATGAGCGACGCCCCAGCTGCTCGCACCGAGCCCATGACGAGGGCTTGATGATCCTGGTCGGCGAGGTGGAGGCTGATGCGCCGGCCTCCGTCGGCGAGGGCCGTGCGCGCCGGGAGTTCGGCGATCCCGGTCAGGCATGCGGCGAGGTCCGGGGCCGGCTGGTAGTGCCAGGCCTTGAGCTGACCCAGGACGTGGCGGCCCGCTTTGGCCAGGGACCACGGCGCGTTCTCCAGCACCCAGGACGCTGCGCGCCGGTTCCTGATGACCGCCCGCATCCGCGACTTGGTCGCGACCGCGCCGGCGTCGGGGAGCTTCGACGGGCCGCTTGGGCGGGGGGCGACGTTTTCGGCGGATGGTCCGGGCGGTGGCTCTGCTCTTGGGTCGGCGTCACGGCGGCATCCCGGCGCTGAATCGGTACTCCCGCCGCCATCGTGGAGGGGTACACCATCGAGGAGCGCCGCAGGTTGCGTGCCCACAGCTGCAGGAGGCGAGTTGACCAGTCATGGATGATCGCGCCGGCGGTCACCCGGGCCAAGTCGCCGCTGATCACCGTGGGAAGCCATCGCTTCTGGCAGGCGCGGGCCGGGCTTCCCGCGGTGCTCGCGGACCGCTCGACGGTGCTGGGTTCGGGCAGCGCGGACGCGGACCCGGCCGCCGCTCCCCGGACCCCGCCCGCAATCCGCGAGGAGCTCGCCGACCGGCTCCAGGAGTACCTCGCCACCCGTGGCATCACCGACCTGGAACGGGCGGCGGTCGTGGGCGGCCACCCGGTGGACCTCCTGTTCACGGTGGAGGGCGAGAACACGGCGGTACTCATCGACACGGGCCCGCCCCCCGGCCAGGACCCGGCCCGCCACCTGCGCCTCACCCAGGCCCGTGCCGACCTCCTGCCCGGCCTCCCTTCCGGCGGCCGCGGCGCGAAGCCGGCAACGGTGGCCCGCACGGTGCGGGTGCCGGCCTGGCGGGTGGCGGCCGGGGCTCCTTGGCTGGAGCCGCTCCTCCCGTGAACCGCCCCGGCGCAGGGCCCGGGGGGCTGCGCCGGCTACACCGATGCGACCGACGTGTAGTGCGAGGCGTCCCCCGTGATCGAGTAGCTCTCCTTGCCCTCGGTGCCGACCGGCACGTCTCCGGCGACCGTCACGCGGTTCAGGCGGCGCGGCTGGTCGTCGTAGTTGTCGATGGCGTAGTGCTGGGTGATCCGGTTGTCGAAGAGGACAAGCTGGTTGGGGGACCAGCGCCAGCGCAGGATGTTCTCCGGCCGGACGACGTACGCCTGGAGCAGGTCGAGGATCTTGCGGGACTCGGCGACCGAGAGCCCGACGATCCGCTGGGCGAACCCGCCGATGAACAGGCCGCGTTCGCCGGTCAGGGGGTGGACGCGCACCACCGGGTGGGCCGTGCGGAACGCGATCGAGGTGAACTGGGCGCGCTGTTCGGCCTTCCGGTCGTCGACGTCCTCCTCCGGGACCGCGTAGTCGTAGTCGTTGGTGTGCTCGGCCCACAGCGTGTCGGCGAGCTGGCGCAGCGGCTGGGGCAGACTTCGGTACGCGGACGCCGAGTTGGCGATCAGCGTCTCGCCTCCGTACGGCGGGATCGTGATGCTGCGCAGGGTGCTGGCCTGCGGCGGGTTGAGGACGAAGGTGACGTCGGTGTGCCAGTGGTTGGCGCGGCCGCGCTCGCTGTCCACCGGGAGCACGTTCGGCGCGTCGCTGACGGCGGCGACCGTGGGGTGGGCGGTGGTGAGGTCGCCGAAGTGGCGGGCGAAGGCCTGCTGGCCCTCGTCGTCGAGGTGGACGTCGTCGAAGACCAGGGCCTTGTGCTCGTTGAGGGCGGCGCGCAGGGCGGTCACGCTCTCTTCGGCGAGCGGCCTGGATATGTCGACGCCGGACACCTGGGCGCCGATGTGCGCGGTGACCTTGCGGATTTCGATGCCGGACATGTGCGGGTTCCCTTCGGTGGTGGTCAGACCCGGCTGAGGGCCGGGACGGTGTGCTGGTTGGCGGGGCGGGGCAGGCCGTAGCGGTCGCGCAGGGTGCCCCGGGGGCCGTACTCCGTGCGGAACAGGCCCCGCTCGCGCAGGATCGGCACGACGTGCTCGACGAAGAGTTCGAGGCCGGACGGCAGCACGGCGGGCATGATGTTGAAGCCGTCGGCGGCGCCCAGCGTGAACCAGCTCTCGATCGCGTCGGCCACCTGCTCGGGCGTGCCGGCGAAGGTGAGATGGCCGCGCCCGCCGCCGAGGCGCCCGATCAGTTCGCGGACGGTGAGCCGTTCGCGCCGGGCGAGCTCCACGATCAGCGTGTAGCGGCTCTTGGCGCCCTCGATGGCGCTCTCGGGCGGCAGATCCTCGGGCAGTTGGGCATCCAGCCGGAGGACACCCGGCTCCAGGTGGAGCAGCCGTTCGAGGCGGTGGAGACCGTGCTCGGGCACGATGTGGTCGTCCAGGAGCCGCTCGTGGGCGCGGGCCTCGGCCTCGGTGGAGCCGATGACCGGCACGATGCCGGGCAGGATCTTGAGGTGCTCCGGGTCGCGTCCTGCCGCACGGGCCCGGGATTTGAGGTCGGCGTAGAAGGCTTGCGCGTCCTCCAGCGTCTGCTGCGCGGTGAAGACGGCTTCCGCGTACCGGGCCGCGAACCGCTTGCCGTCCTGCGAGGAGCCCGCCTGGACGAGCAGGGGGTAGCCCTGCGGGCTCCGGGGGACGTTCAGCGCCCCCTCGACGCTGAAGTACGTCCCCTGGTGGCGCGGCGGATGGATCTTCGTGTCGTCGCCCCAGACACCGGCCGCCTTGTCCGCGACGACGACGTCGTCCTCCCAGCTGTCCCAGAGTCCCAGCGCCACGTCGAGGAATTCGGCGGCGCGCTCGTACCGGGTGGCGTGGGCGGGTTCGTCGTCGAGCCCGAAGTTGCGGGCCGCTTCGGCGCCCGCCGTGGTGACGATGTTCCAGCCCGCCCGGCCACCGCTGATGTGGTCGAGCGAGGCCAGCCGTCGGGCCAGGTTGTAGGGCGAGTTGTACGAGGTGGAGGCGGTGGCGATCAGACCGATGTGCTCGGTCGCCGCGGCCAGCGCGGTCAGCAGGGTCAGCGGTTCCAGGACGCCGGCGGGGCGCTGGCCGACGTGGCTGAACAGGACGGGCCCGTCGGCGAGGAACAGCGAGTCGAAGGTGCCGCGTTCGGCGATGCGGGCGAGCTCGCGGTAGTGGGCGAGGTCGACGCTCGCGTACGGGTCGCTCTCGGGCAGCCGCCAGGACGCCTCGTGGTGTCCCGTGCTCATGAGGAACGCGTTGAGGTGGAGCCGGCGCGGGGTCACTGGAGGGCCTCCTGGTCCTGGGACGGGTTCTCGGTCCGGTGGTGGGTCCGGTCCTGGATCTGGTGGTGGGCGTGTTCTTGGTGGCGCTCCTCGTGTGCGGTCACGCCGAGCGCGGCGAGCAGGCGCTCGCGGTACTCGCCCAGGTGCGGATCGCGGTACGAGCGCGGGTGCGGGCGGTCGATGGTGAGGTCGACGCCGATGCGGCCCCGGTCGAGCACGAGGACCCGGTCGGCCAGCACGATGGCCTCGTCGACGTCGTGCGTGACGAGCAGGACCGAGGGCCGGTGGCGCTGCCACAGCTCGCGCAGGAGGGCGTGCATACGGATGCGGGTGAGGGCGTCCAGGGCGCCGAACGGCTCGTCGGCGAGGAGCAGTTCGGGCCGGCGGACCAGGGAGCGGGCCAGTGCGGCGCGTTGGGCCTCGCCGCCGGACAGCTCGTTGGGCCAGGCCCGTTCGCGCCCCGCGAGACCGACCTCGGCGAGGGCGGCACGGCCCCGCTCGGCGGCTTCCTTGCCGTCCGCGCCGAGGAGGACGTTGTCGAGGACGCGGCGCCAGGGCAGCAGCCGGGAGTCCTGGAAGACCACCGACACCCGTTCGGGGGCGTCCAGTTCACCGCTTCCGGTCACCTGGTGGTCGAGTCCGGCGATGGCGCGCAGCAGGGTGCTCTTGCCGGAGCCGCTGTGGCCGAGCAGGGCCGTGAACTGGCCGGCCGGGATGTCGAGGTCGATGCCGTCGAGGACGGTGCGGCCGTCGAAGGACCGGGTGAGCCCGGCGAGCCGGACCGCCGGGGCCTGGATCGTGGTCAGTTGCTCAGGGTGCGTCGCCATGAAAGGACCCTCCGTTCGACGAGGCGGACCACGCTGTCGGAGACGAGGCCGAAGACGCCGTAGATGAGCAGACCGACGAGGATGATGTCGGTGCGGCCGTAGTTCTGGGCCTGGAACATCAGATAGCCGAGGCCGCTGGTGGCGTTGATCTGCTCCAGGACGACCAGCGAGAGCCAGGACCCGGTCACCCCGAGCCGGAGTCCCACGAAGAAGCCGGGCAGCGCGCCGGGGACGACGATCTGCCGGATGAAACGGACCCTGGACAGGCCCTGGACTTCGGCGAGTTCGACGAAGCGGTGGTCGATGCCGGACAGGGCGGCGTGCAGGTTCAGATAGATCGGGATGTAGACGACGATGGCGATGATCGCGATCTTGAAGGTCTCGCCGATGCCGAGCCAGAGGATGAACAGCGGGATCAGGCCGAGGGTGGGGATCGCCCGGTTGAGCTGGACCGTCCCGTCGATCAGCGCCTCGCCGACCCGGCTGAGCCCGGCCGCGAGCGCGAGGACCACTCCGGCGGTGAGCCCGAGGGCGAACCCGTACGCGGCGCGTTCCAGGGAGGTGAGCACGTCGGTGGACAGGGTGCCGTCGCTCCACAGCTGACCCGCCGTGCGCAGCACCGTCCAGGGTGCCGGGATCGCGGCGGGATCCAGCTGTCCGGCGGCGGACGCGGCGGCCCACAGGACGAGGACGAGGCCGGGGCCGATCAGCCGTGAGGCGGGCAGCCGTTTGCCGGGCGCGAGCGCACGGCGCCTCGGCGTGCGGAGGGCGGCCGGCGTCTCGACGGGCGGGGGCACCAGGGGCGTGGTCGCGGTGGTGGTCATGGCCGTCACCTCTGGTACTCGGCCGCGACGGCCTGGGCCGCGAGACCCTCGAAGCGTCGGTCGAAGAGCGAGTCGACCCGGAACTTCTTCACGAAGCCGCCCTCGGCCAGGAGGTCCGCGGTCTCCTGCTCCCACCTGATCGCCTCGTCCCAACTGGGCGGAAAGAGCGGCTTGTTGGCGAGGGCGGTGATCGACCGGGCCTGCGCGAGCGTGAGGTTCTGCGTCTTGACGTAGAACTCCTCGTTCCAGGCGTCGGGGTGCTCGTACGCCCACACCTGCCCCTTGGCCCAGCGGGGGACGTACGCGGCGATCGCGGCCGCCTTCGCCGGATCGGCGAGCACGGTGGTGGGCGCCCACAGCAGGTTGAGCAGGTCGACCACATCGGTCGAGATGGCGTGCGCACCCTTGGGCCCGTACTGCTTGAGGTAGGCGGGGGCCTGGCTGTTGGCGAGCGGGGCGATGTCGACCTGTCCGGCCTGGAGCGCGGTGAAGAACTGATTGCTCGTCAGCGGTACGAGGGTGACGTCGTCGTGCGTCAGCCCGGCCTGCTTCAGGGCCCGCAGCAGGACGACGCCCTGCGCCTGCCCCTGCGAGAAGGCCAGTTTCCTGCCCTTGAACCCCTGGACGTCCTTGATGTCGCTGCCGGGCTTGGTGGCGAAGACGTAGCTCGGCTTGCGGGTGATGTCGATCGCGACGATCTTCGCGTCGTACCCCTGGAAGTGCGCTTGGATCGACGGGATCCCCGCGTTGTTGGCGACGTCGAGGGAGTTGGCGCGGAAGGCGTTGATGACATCGGGGCCGGCACCGGTGTTCACCCAGTCCGACACGGTGAACGGCAGGTCGCCCAGCCCGGCCAGTCTGAACTGGAGTTGCTGGACACCCTGGTACGAGGCGATCTTCAGTCGGGTCCCGGCCGGAACGGTGGTGGACAGCGGGGCGGACACGGCCCCTTTGGCCACGGTGCCGGCGGCCTGGGCGCCCGCGCAGCCGCTGAGTCCGGCAGCGGCGGCGACGCCGAGCAGTGAGGACAGGAACAGCCGCCGGTCGACACCGGGCACGGCCGAAGAAACTGGGGGCATGGAGAAACTCCGTGATGGCAGGAGGAAGAAAGGCGCACGGAATTGCGCGCGGGCAGTGCGGGCCGGAAAGGGAGCCAGGGAAGAACGAACGAGCACGAAAGGAGAGCTGGGCACAGACGCGGAACAGGAATGCGTTCCGGGGCCTGCCGTCAGCAGGGGCAGGCGACAGCGTCGAGAGGCCGGAACCGCAGCACGTGGACGCGGCCGGCGAGCCTGTGCGGCCCGGCCGGGCCTGCGCTTCGGCCGTATACCCTCCGCCGGCGCCCGATCGCCGTCACCGGCGCCGGTCGCTCCGTCGGCACGTCAACGTCAACAGTCCTGATCTCAGCGGGACATCAGCAACACAGGGTGCGGCCGATCCGCATCAGGTCGATGACACGGCACCTGGTCAGGAGAACGGACCGCGAGGGTGTCGGCGCGCCACCGGCGCCCCGGTCGCGGACCTGCCGCGACCGGTTGACCACCGGGGAGAATTCCTGCGCGCTGCTCATGCCGAGAATCCTCGCTTCCGCCCGCAATCCCTGTCAATATTCGGAGTTTCTGAATTAATTGGATTCGACACGCTTCTCGGTCGGCCTGTTCAGCATGCTCAGCGGATCCCGGAACAGCACGTCGAGCGCCACGGAACCGCCCGCCACGGCGAGGACCGAGCCCGGGAAACTGCTCGGCACGACCAGCGCGTCCCGGCGCCCCACCGCCTCGCGCAGCGCGGTGAGGCAGTCCTGCCGGTGCATCACACCGACTTCGGTGACGACGACGGTCTCCGGGTTGAGGACGTCGAGGAGCAGCCGGGCCGCGCGCCCGACCATCCTGGCCCGCTCCACGAGGAGGCGTACGGCGACGGGGTCGCCGTCGGCCGCCGCGCGCACCACATGGATGGGGTTCGCCGTGTGGATGACCTGCTGTTCGCGCGCCCTGCGGCACAGCGTGCGCTCGCTCAACTCCGCCTGCAAGCAGCCCACTTGACCGCACTCGCAGGGCTCCGTCGCCCCGGCGAGCGGCAGGTGGGCGATGGCGCCCGCCTGCGAGCGGGGGCCGTGGTGCACTTCGTCGTGGGTGGCGAAGGCGGCGTCCACCACGTTGCCGACGAAGAGGTGCAGCATGCTGCGGCTCCCCCGGGCCCGCCCGAACAGCCGCTCCGCGTTCACCAACGCCCGTGCGTGGCCGTCGACTTGGACCGGCAGGCCGATGCGCTCGCGGAGGGTGTCGCGTACGGCGACGTCCCGCCAGCCGAGCAGGGCGTGCTCCACGATGGTGCCGGAATCCCGGTCCACCCAGCCGCCGGCCGCCACCCCTACGCCGAGCGTAGTGCGGCCGTCGGCGTCGGCCTCGCCGAGCAGCACGCCGAGCGCCCCGGCGGCGTTGACGAGGACACGTTCGGGCTCGGTTCCCTCGTCATGTCCGAGGCGCCGCTCGGCGACCACGCGTCCGCGCAGGTCGAGCAGGGCGACGCTGGTGTAGGGCACTGCCACGTGCACCCCGCCGACCACGAACCGGTCCGCGTCCAGATCGATCGGCACATGAGGGCGCCCCGCCCCTTTCGACCGCGGGGGCGCGGCGGCCTCATGGATCAGGCCGAGCGTGTCCAGCCGTGCGCAGTGGTCGGTCACCGATGCCGGGGAGAGGCCGGTCAGGCGGGCGATGGTGCTGCGGGCGACGGGGCCGTGTTCGAGCACGGAGCGCAGGACCGCACTGGCGCTGGTCCGGCGCCGGGCACCGTCCGCGGCCCGGTGCGCCGCTGGGACGGCAGGTGGGTCGGACAGGGAAAGGGGGGCTGCTGAAGGGGACATGCGTACTTCCTCGGGGAGCTGGTCCGACACCGCGCCGTCTCGTACTCGGCGGAACCGGACTCGCTGCTCCCGGCCGCCTCAGCCGGTGCGACAGGTGGCCGTGCCCTGGCGTCGCAGGTCGACATAGCGACGCGACGCGAAGTTCTCGGCCTGAGGAACCATGGCCCGAAGCTAGCAAACCCGTCCGTCCCTGCCCAGAGCCCGCCCACGCTACGGACGCCCGCCTCCCTCGCCGAGCGGCGGAGCGGGCCGCGGCCGAACGGGACGCGGAGGCCGGGCTCCTCGTGCCCCGCCGCGAAGGGCCCGGCCCGTCGCGGAAGCCCTCGCCTCGACTCGGCTGAGCCCAGGCCTCGCCCCGCGCCGGCTGCCGGGCCGCCTCCGGGAGACCCCCCGGCCGGGTGCGGCGAGAGCCGCTATTCCTGCGCACCCCTGCCGCGTGCACCGCCCGGGTCCGTCTCTTCGCCGTCGCCGCGGAGCGGGTGGTCAGCGGACGCGGCGGGGCGGGTGGTCAGCGGATAAGGCGGGGCGAGTGGTCACCGGACGAGGCGGAAGAACCCGCGGACCTGCTCGACCAGCGATTCCGGCTGCTCCAGCGCGGCGAAATGACCACCTCGCGGCAGTTCCTCGAACCAGCGCAGGTCGGTGAACCGCCGTTCGGCCTCCCGCCGGGAAGGGCGAGTGATGTCGCGTGGGTAGACCGACAGCCCGGAGGGCGCCGTGACCTTGTCGCGGAACGACGCGAAGCTCTCCCAGTACAGGCGCGCCGATGACGTGGCCGACGCGGTGAACCAGTAGACCGAGATCTCGTCGAGGATCGTCTGTCGCGACAACGCGCCCTCGGGGTAGCCCCTGTTGTCCGTCCACGCCCAGTACTTCTCGGCGATCCAGGCGGCCTGGCCGGCCGGGGAGTCGGTGAGCCCGTAGCCAAGGGTCTGCGGCCGGGTGGCCTGTTGCCCCGAGTAGCCCCGACCGGTTCGCTGGAACTCCTTCTCGGCCTCCAGGTTCGCGAGTTCCGAGGGCGTCGGGTCGTCGAAGGTGCCGGCCGCCACGGAACCCAGGTTCAGATGCACGCCGGCAACCCGCTCGGGCGCCACCTCCCCCAGCGCTCCGGAGACCGCCGAACCCCAGTCGCCGCCCTGCGCGCCGTAGCGGTCGTAGCCCAGCGAGACCATCAGCGTGTCCCAGGCGCGAGCAGTGCGCTCGACTCCCCACCCGGTCGTGGACGGCTTGTCGCTCCAGCCGTACCCGGGCAGGGACGGCGCGACCACGTGGAACGCGTCCGCCGGGTCGCCGCCGTACGCACGGGGGTCGGTCAGCGGGCCGAGGACCTCCAGGAATTCGAGTACGGAGCCCGGCCACCCGTGCGTGAGCACCAGCGGGAGCGCATCCCGCTCCGGCGATCGGACGTGCAGGAAGTGGATACCCAGCCCATCGACCGTGTCGCGGTACTGCGGGAAGCGGTTCAGGCGCGCGGCGAACCCGAAGTCGTAGTCCTCGGCCCAGCTTCGGCAGAGCTCTTTCGCATAGGCCAGGGGCACCCCCTGAGACCAATCGTCCACGGGCTCGGGGTCGGGCCACCGGGTCCGGCTCAACCGGGCGCGGAGGTCCGCGATCTCGCCTTCGGAAACGCTGACTTCGAAGGGCTTGGCAGTCATGGCGGGGCTCCCTTTCTCGCGGAGACGTGATCGGGCGTGTGCGAGGACCAGGGTGGCATCCCTCGTACTGCCCGCAGGCGGAGGATGTCGTCGCCGGGCCAACGCCATCGCCGAAGCCAGGTAAAACGCGGATCGCCGGGGAGACCGTGGCGCGAAGGGCGCGGAACAGGCCTGCCCTTCGCTCTACTCAGCCAGTCACCCCAGCGCCGGCAACGAGCTCGGCAAGTCTCCCGTCAGCTCTCGATTCTCGGAAGATCACCGTTAAGGATTCGCCTCCGAGTCAAAATGGCCAACGTTTGCGCAGATCACGTCGTGGCGTATCCGCAGGAGCACCACATGGCGCCGAATTAGACAGGCGAGAACATCGGCAGCCTCTAGCGCAGTGTCCGCGCAGCGTGCATGCGCCCGCGCGCGGCGGCGACTTCGCACACTGCATCGTGTAGGTCGTCTACTGCGGTGCGCACCGGCAGCCCACGTATTCGGGCTCGATAGTCGGCCTCCCACTCCCCGGTTACCGCGGAGACGACACCGATCTGGTGCAGTCCCCCGTCGACACGGTCGACCAGGTAAGGCCCGTTACCGGCCAGCATGAACTCCGGGTTCCGGGTGCGTACGAACTCCTCGGATGTCCAGCAGACGATCCACACCAGCTCGTGCTCCTCGACGTCGGACACGGCCATCCGCATCGCGTCCACGCCCGCAGCCCGCCACTGCTGATAGTCTCGCTCCAGCTGATCCTCGACGGCCTGAACGGCGGCCTCTCGCTCGATCACGCATGCAGCCTCCCGCACAGGACTCTCTCTCAACCAGCCGATTCTGACGGCCAGGGGCACGCACGAGGCGCGTCTGGCGGACGTTCACTTGGCCAGGAATACGACAGCAACGGAACGAGTGTGCTGCGCCAGCATCCAACAAGTTCGGCTGCTGCATCGAGCGCTTCGACGGCACCCCCGTTGATCCCAGCTGCTACGTCGCGCCCTCGGCATCCGCCGCTCGCCGGCTGGCCGCATAGCGCGAGCCCCGTCCCGACCGCACAGGTCGGGACGGGGGTAACACCGGGCGGCCGCAGCATCGGCAGAGAACCGGCCGCGCCCGCTCCCCCACCCATCGGGATCAGGAGAAATCCGGCATGACGCGTCGCCACGCCACCTTTGCCGGCCTGCTCGGACTGGCCCGCGCAGGGAGCACGATCGGAGATTGCTGGGTTAACGCGGCCAAGGCCGTGCCCACCCTCCTCGGTGTCTCGCTCCCAAGGAGGAGTGGACGCAGCGCTGCGTCTTCGAGGCTCCGTTCGTATGTCTCGGCGAGGGCCGGCCGGAGACTCACATGTTCTCGTCCGACGACGACGACGCTTCATTGATGGTGTCGACCTCGGGCGTGGCCCGCCTCCGGCCCGACCGGACGCGGGCCTCATGCTTGGCACCACCGACGCGTCCCTGGGGGTAGTCGTTGAGGAACTCCGGTGCCTCATGAGACGGGTTGGCCTGCCGCCGGAGCGCGCTGCGTATGTGCTTGAGCGCTCCCGGCTCACGAACCGCCTCGGCGTTGGCGATTCCCATGAGCATCGCCGCGGCCCGGCACTGGTCGTCGCTCAGATCCTCAATCTCCTCCTTGCTCAGCTCCCGCCCCTTCAGCGCTTTGACGAGGGGGAGGAATTGCTCGGCGTCGAGAGCGGGGATCAGGCCGTTGAACTGGCTCTCTTCCTCACGGACGTAGCGGCCGTCGGTCGCCTGGGTTCCCGGATACTGATCCATGTTGGTGGTGATGTACGGAGCCCCGCCGCGTCCGGGACGCTCGTTGTACGGGCCGAACGGGGTTTCGCGCGTGGTGAAGCTCTCTGCTTGCTGGGCACCGCCGCGTCCGGTGTCGCGCTCGGCCCAACGCTTCCGCCGAGCGTCGGCCTTGGCACGCTCCTCGTCGGTGGCCCGCTGCACATATGCGGTGGCGGCAGCGTTCCCAGCCATGCGCTGCACGGCTTGGACGGACGCCTGCGTGACCTGACGATTCTCCAAGAAGGGCGCCGCATTGCCGCTCTGGGTTGCTGAGGTCCGAGGTGGCAGAGCTGTTCCTTGCCGCTCGCCACGCTCGTTCTTCCGATCGAAACCCATGATGCTGCCGCTCTCTGTAGTGAGGTCGGTAGCCGGGCGTAGCACCCGGTCCGAACCGTTCCGCCAGTCACCTTCCACGCTAGGCGAACCGGAGGCGTCCGTACATGTCCATGAGGGCAGTCCTCCGTCTCATGTGAGCAAACCGGCTTCAGTGAGGAATCCGCCCCAACAGACCTCGCCCGCAACCGGATCGTCGGCGCCGGCGCCTTTCGCCACCACGAGAGCGACTGGCGGCCCCCAGCGCAGCCCTGACGGCGGGCCACTGGCTCGTCGTCAATGACGCGCCGAGCCGAGGAGACGGCCGTCAACCGTCCCGGAGCGGCCGTCCGTCGACCGGCTGTCGCGGTGCAGCAGCCAAGGTCCGAGCTCGACGACGGCGAGTGCCGCCTCGACCACGAGGAACAGCCACAGCCACTGCGGGACGCCTTGAGCCAGGGCGTACGCCATCCATGTCGCGAACAAGGCGCGCGCGATGCCGTCGAACAGTCCGTGCACCGCAAGCGGTCTGACCACCCGCAAGGTCGCCCAGACGATTACGACCGAACCCATCAGATTCGCGTACAGGGTCTGCATCGGGTCGAGTTCGGGCGTAACGCCCAGCCCGAGATAGTCACCGATCCAGGACAGGCCGTCATGCACCAGCGCAAGAGTCCACGGCGTGGTGAAACCAGCCGTGACGATGAGGTCGTACCAGGCATTCGCACGAACGACACGAAGGTAGGCGGGGCGTGCGGGGGCGAAACGTTGGAACACGGTGAGGCTCCTGTCTGTCCGGTGGGCAGCAACACCTCACGCTAAACAGTGGAGTACGGTCCAAGGTCAAGCCCAAGATCTCGACGAGGGGACGCCATGCGCATCGGAGAGCTGGCCGCTCAGACAGGGACAACCAAGGACACCATCCGGTTCTACGAGAAGATCGGCCTGGTCTCCGGTCAGCGTCTGGCCAACGGATACCGCGACTTCCCACCCGAGACCGTGATGTGGCTGCACTACGTACGTACCGCACAGACGCTCGGCTTCTCGCTGGCGGAGATCGCGCGCACCGGCGAAACACTCCGCGAAGCGCCCGACAGCGCCGAGGCGTTGTCCGCGCTGTTCGAGGAAAAGATCCAGGTCGTCGACGCACGCATGACCGAACTCACGGCCCTACGAGCCGAACTCACCAAACGCGTCGGAACAGGATGCCCACTACGACCCACCGAAGAGTGAGGGAAGCACACCTCGGCCGGGCCCGGAGGCGGAAGTCTGCAACGCCGTACTGGTTGGGAGAGCTCCCGACGGGGATGTCCACAACGTAGACAGGACGTCGCCGATCCCCACCTCGGACGCGGGCGCGGGCGCGGCCGAGACGGCGCCTATCCCGATCGCTGCCACGGTGATGGCCACATGTGAGTGAGAACTACGAGCGAGTGCACCAGGCCGGGGAGAGCGACCCGCAGGCCGCGATCCCCGAGGGCGCGTGCGCGGGACACCACCTGTCGGCTACACGCTGATGCGCTCAGGCGCGTGCGGATGCGCGCGCCCACGAGCAACAGCGTGTCGTAGCCGGGCGCATGGGGGTGCTGCGGTTGACGCTTTGGCTGTGCGGTCGTCGGCCGGACGTTCGGCATCGGGAGGTTGAGGCACGTGCTTGTTCTGGGCCGTTCGCAGGTCGAGGCCCTGCTCGACATGCACTCGCTGATCGATGCTCTGGCCCCGGCGATGGAGGACCTCAGTGCGGGCCGCGCCTCGGTTCCCGACCGCGTCGCCGCCCTGGTGCCCGAACACGATGGATTCCTGGCGGCCATGCCGGGCTTCCTGCCGTCGGCCGAAGTGCTGATGACCAAGCTGGTGTCCCTCTTCCCGCACAACGACGGGACACGGTTGCCTACACATCAGGCGCTGATCGTGGCGTTCGATCCGGACACCGGAGAGCCCGCCGCACTGTTGGACGGTGCCGCCATCACCGCGGCACGCACCGGCGCCTGCTCGGCGTTGTCGGCGCGGCTGCTGGCCCGTGAGGACGCGAAGGTGCTGGCCGTGCTGGGCACCGGCGTGCAGGCAGGGGCCCACGCCCGCGCGATCTGCCGGGTCCGCCCGATCGAGCAGGTCCGCGTCGCGGGCCGCGATCCGGCGAAAGCCGCTGTCCTGGCCGCGGAGCTCTCAGCCGTCCTGGATGCCGAGGTCCAGGCGGTGTCCAGCTACGCTGCGGCGCTCGACGGAGCGGACATCGCCGCCGCGACGACGCACGCCGTCGAACCCGTGATCCGCCGTTCCTGGCTGACACCCGGTGTGCACATCACATCCGTGGGATACAACCCGGCCGGCCGCGAGATCGACGACGCCACGGTCACAGAGGCCCTGGTGTGCGTCGAATCGCGTCAGGCCGTGCTCGCACCGTTTCCCGCGGGCAGCAATGACCTGCTCATGCCGATCCGGAACGGCCTCATCACAGCCGAGCACATCCACGCCGAACTGGGCGAACTCATCTCCGGCAGCAGACCGGGACGCACCACACCGGACCAGATCACCCTCTACAAGTCGGTCGGCGTGGCAGCGCAGGACGCCGCGGCCACGGCCCTCGTCGTCGCCTCCGCCCGCGAGCAGTCCATCGGGCAGAAGGTCGCACTGCGGTGATGCCACCATCAGGACCCGCGAATGGATAAAGGGACCGGCTCAGGCTCCGGCCTGCAGGCGCAGGCCCGTGAGGGTCAGGTCCAGCGCGGCGCGGAACTGGACGATGTCGTCGTGCCCGTCGAACTCGTCGATGATCTCGTGCACGAAGGGGAAGTCCTCGGGGTCGAGCTCTCGCCAGGCCGCGGCGTAGCGTCCGAGGAACTCTTCGCGGTTCACGGCGCCGTCGAGGACCTCCTGGGGTGGTTCCTGCCCCAGGTCCACGGCTGAGCCGACGACGACCCCGGTCACCGCGGACACCGCGTGGAACCGCTGGCGCGCGGTGAGCTTCAGCCGGAGGGTCTGTTCGCCGAGCCTCTCGTACACGCGCAGGGTATTGCCCTGCACATCGGTGTTGCGCATGAAGTAGGCGCCCAGCCATGGCCGTTGCACGATCGCGTCGAACAGGGTCAGGGCCATCGCGCGGAGGTCGTCGATCGGGTCGTCGGTGCGCGGAAGTGCCTCGATCTCGGCCAGGGCCGTAGCCATGACGTGGTCGGTGGCGCGGTCGAGGAGTTCGTCCTTGCTCGCCACGTACCAGTAGATGCTGGCGACGCCGCCCCCGAGACGCTGCGCGAGTGCCCGGAACGTCAGAGCGGGTGCCCCGGCCTCATCGAGCAGGGCCACCGCTTCGGAGAGCACGGACTCCATCGAATGTGAGGCGCGTCGGCGTCCGCCTCGGGAGCGTTCCTGCTGGCCGGCCATCGCTTCTCCCTCGCCCTTTGCACCGTATCGAACTGTGTTCTATCGTAGCTCATCGTACGCCGTTCGATAGCCGAACGACGTTCGATCGAGAGGACTCGCCATGACCACAGCCCCGCCCCCAACCGCCTCCCGGGCCTACCCCTCCCTGCGCGCGGCGTGGATTCCCCTGGCCGCCCTCTGCCTGGCCTTCTTCGTCGAGATGGTCGACAACACGCTGCTGTCGATCGCCCTGCCCACCATCGGCCGCGACCTCGGCAGCGGAACCACCGCACTCCAGTGGGTGACCGGTGCCTACTCGCTGACCTTCGGCGGCCTGCTGCTCACCGCCGGATCGATGGCCGACCGGTTCGGACGCCGCCGGGTGCTCCTGATCGGACTCGCCGTGTTCGGCTCGCTGAGTCTGTGCGTCGCCCTGGTCAGCACGGCGGGCGAGCTCATCGCCCTGCGGGCCGCGCTCGGCATAGCCGCGGCCGCGATGGCCCCGATCACGAACTCACTCGTCTTCCGCCTGTTCGACGACAAGGCCCTGCGGATGCGCGCCATGACGGTGATGATCATCGTCGGCATGTCCGGATTCGTACTCGGACCGCTGCTCGGTGGCACCGCACTGGCCCACGTACGGTGGGAGTGGCTGCTGCTCGTCAACGCCCCGATCGCGCTGATCGCCTGCATCGGTGTCCGGCTCGGCGTCCCGGCCGACCAGCCACAGGACCTCACCAAGGACGCGCTCGACCTGCCGGGCGCCGTCCTGAGCGTCGCCGCCATCGGACTCGCCTGCTACTCCCTGACCAGCGGTGTCGAACACGGCTGGCTGTCCGCGATCACCCTCGCGTCGATCACCGGCGCTGTCGCCGCCGCGGTCGCGTTCGTACGGCACGAACGCCGCAGCCCGGCACCGATGCTGGACCTCAAGGTGTTCGCCCACGGCACCGTGCGCGGGGCCGTCATCGCGCAGATCGGGACGTCCATCGCGATGGCCAGCGTCATGTTCGGACTGATCCTGCACTTCCAGTACGCCTACGGGTGGAGCCCCGTGCGGGCCGGCCTGGCGAACCTGCCGATCATCGTGACCATGCTCACCGCGACCCCGCTGTCCGAGTGGCTCGCGCGCCGGTTCGGTCACCGCATCGCCTGCCTCGTCGGCGCAGCCTGCCTGGCAGGGGCGCTGGCCGGCCTCTCCTGGGGCGTCGACCATGGATACACCGCCATCGCGGCCTGCATGGTGCTCATGACCGTAGGACTGCGTACCGTCATGACGATCTGCGCCGTAGCACTCGTCGACGCCATGCCCAGCAACCGCACCTCGCTCGGCGCGGCCCTCAACGACACTGCCCAGGAAGTCGGTTCCAGCGTGGGCACCGCCGTGGTGGGCACGCTCATCGCCGCCCTGGTCACCACCCAACTGCCCGCCGGAACATGGGACAGCGGCCTTGTCGCGTCGTTCTTCCACGGCGAGCGGATCACCTACGCCCTCCTGGCCGTCGTCGTCGGACTCGTCGCGGCGGGCGGCGCGCTGAGCCTCACCAACTCCCACACCCTCGAGGAGCCCGCCGCCGAGGAGCCCAGCACGGTGGCGGCATGACCCCTGCGGGCTCCTCCGGCCGGAGAACGTCGTTGCCCCGCACCGGGGTCAACACGGACCATGCGTGCTCACCTGCAACCCCGGCGTGTCGAGGAGCACGCCACCGTGCCACGACGAAAGGGTGACGTGAGACCTCACGAGAAAGGGCGAAACATGCCCGAAGTCACCTCCCCGTACGCGACCGGCACTCCGTGCTGGGTCGACCTGATGGCCAAGGACCAGCAGGCCGCGTTGGACTTCTACCGCGACCTGTTCGGCTGGCAGGGAAAGCCCGGCCCGGCCGAGTTCGGCGGATACGCGGTCTGCGAGCTCCACGGCCGAGCGGTGGCCGGCATCGGCCCGACCATGGCAGCCGAGGGGATGCCGGAGGCACCGACCGTCTGGACCAACTACCTGGCCAGCACCGACGCCCAGGCCACCCAGGAGGCCATCGTCTCCGCCGGCGGCACTCTGATGGTCCCGACCATGGACGTCGGCAACCTGGGCCGGATGCTGGTCGCCGCCGACCCGCAGGGCGCGGTGTTCGGCATCTGGCAGCCCGGCGAGTTCTTCGGCGCCCAGGTCGTCAACGAGACCGGGGCCCTGGTCTGGAACGAGCTCCACACCAGCGATGTGCCTGCCGCCACCGCCTTCTACGGCGAGGCGTTCGGCATCGAGATCGAACCGCTGGACGGCGCCGACTCCTACTGGGAAATGCGGGTCGGCGGCCGTGCGGTCGGCGGCGTCACCCTGCTCGACAACGACCCGCCCGGCACCCCTGCGCACTGGCTGGCCTACTTCGCCGTCGACGACACCGACTCCACCCTGGACACTCTCGTCAAGCGCGGCGGCACCGTGATCGCGCCGGCCTTCGACATGATGGCCGGCCGCATGGCAGTCGTCGCCGACCCCCAGGGCGCCCCCTTCGCCATGATCAAGCCCCAGCCCCTGGCATAGCCCGGCCGTGTCCTGCCCGCCCAGGACAAGAATCAGGGCGGGCAGGACAGGCACCGACGAGCCCCGGCCCTGCAACGACCTTGCTACGGACGGGCGTTGCGCTCCGGACCTGCCGCGGTCAACCTGCGGTGTCGCGTCATGGCCGCAGCCCATCGCCGGTGGCCATCAATTCACGTTTACCGGCGTAGGTCACGGGTACTGCGGCCCGGACGGCCGCGCGGTTCCAGAACCTTCCACAGAGCGTCCTCGGGCTACCTACCTGTGACCGAACCGAGAGCCATCACCGCGTCGCCCGCGAGTCCCCTTCGAGGCCGGGCTCGGTGTTGGCCGACTCCACGGGCGTGGTGGAGCCGCTGCACAACGCCGCACCGCCGACAGGGCCTGTGCGCGCCAGCGGCGGGCAGCGCCGCTCGGCTTCGTGGCGCTCTGGTGCCGCCCAGCGGCTTCGTGCAGGCAGGGCAGTCAACTCCCCTGCTGACGGCGGCAGCGTGACCGCGTAGCGGGACGCACAGGGTCGCGGTCGCCGTGCCGTCACACCGGGGCGTCCTGCGCTCGCACCCCGTCGGCCACCGGCGCGCAATATCGGGCGAGCATGGTCTGCACCGCTTGGTCGACCGCGTTGGTGATGGCGGTGTCGTCGGGCTCCCAGCGTGCGAGCAGCATCCGCGGCCAGAACACGTAGTTGGAGATCATCCCGAGGAATTGGGTCGCCGCCATCTCCGCGTCGTCGAGCCGGGCTGTACCAGCGGCGTTCTCCGCTGCCAGGTAGCGGCGGACCGATTCGAAGTAGGGCATCTTGCCGAGCTTGAACTGGGTCTCGCCGAGCTCGGGGAAGCGCGGTACCTCGGCGATGACGATGCGGAACAGGGCGGCCATGCCGGGCTGGGTGAGCAGGGCCACGTATCGGCGTCCGATGGTCTCAAGCCCCGCGCGCAGATTCCCGGGCTCCGGGAGGGGCGCCTCCTCGTCGTCGACGTTCCAGTATTCGGTGACGATCGCCTCGAACAGGGCCGCCTTGGTGGTGAACTGCTTGAAGAGAGTCGCCCTCGATACTCCGGCCGCCTCCGCGATGCGGGCCAGCGAGGTGCCGTCGTAGCCGGAGTCGAGGAACAGCTTCGTCGCCGCCTCGATGATGGACGTCCGCTTCTGCGCTGCCACGCGCCGGTGGTATTCCGAAGGCTGTGCCGTCATGCCCTCCAGTATGCCCCTCCATCCGAGGTGAGTCACTTGACTCACCTCTCGTCCTGCTCCTACCTTGAGCGAGGAGGTGAGTCACTCGGCTCACCACTACGTGAGCTGTGCAAGCCTGGAAGGAAGCACCATGGAACGCTTTGAGGGCCAGACCGTCGTCGTCACCGGCGGCAGCGGGGGTATGGGCAGCAGTCATGTGCGGGGCTACCACGCCGAGGGAGCGAACGTCGTCATCGCCGGCCGCGACGACGACGCCGGCCGCGATCTCGCCGCCCAGCTCGGCGAACGTGCTCTGTCTGTTCCCCTGGATGTCGCCGACGAGGACGACTGGGCGGCCCTGGTGCGGGAAGTCGAAGGACACTTCGGACCAGTCACCATCCTGGTGAACAACGCGGGAGTCCAGAACCCGGCTGCCCCTATCGAGCACACCGAACTCCGCAACTGGGAGCACACCTTCAGCGTCAACGTCACCGGCCAGTTCCTCGGCATCAGGGCAGTGGCTCCGTCGATGCGCAGGGGCGGTGGCGGGACCATCGTCAACATCGCCTCGACCATGGCCCACGTCGGCACGGCCTTCTACGCCCCCTACACCGCCAGCAAGTGGGCCGTGCGCGGGCTGACCAAGACGGCCGCGCTGGAGCTGGGGCGGGACAACATCCGGGTCAACTCCATCCACCCCGGCGTCGTCTCTACACCGCTGATCAACGAACCCACCGTCGCGGGCCAGCCGGCCATCGCCGACTTCTACTCGCCCGACCCCTTCGCCATCCCCCGCCTCGCCGAACCCTCCGACATCACGCGCCTGTTGCTCTTCATCACTTCCCAGGAAGCGTCCTTCGCTACGGGCTCGGAATTCGTCCTGGACGGGGGCCTCCTGCTCGGCCCCGCGCTCCAACCCGAAGCCGGCATCGCGGCTTGAGCCGGCATCGCCGTGCGGAGCGCGCAGTCGTCGTCGCCCATCTCGTTCAACTCGACCGCCACGGCGTCGTACTCCTCGACCCCTGGGCGGCTGCGGCAGCAGCTAGGCCGCTCCATGGGGACCTCGCGGCCGCCTCGGAATAGCCGGGGTACGGCCGAGGCTGACCTGATCATGAATGAGATTCTTGTGACGGGCGCGACCGGCAATGTCGGCCGACACGTAGTCGGCCAACTCCTGGCCGCAGGTACCGCCGTACGTGCGTTGGCGCGTGCCCCCGAGTCGGCCGCGCTACCGCAGGGCGTCAAGGTCGTGGGCGGGGACCTGGCCCAGCCGGACACGCTGAGGGCGGCGCTGGCCGGGAGCGACACGCTGTTCTTGATCTGGCCGTTCCTCACGGCCGAGCGCGCCCCCGCCGTATTGAAGGTCATCGCACAGCATGCCCGCCGCATCGTCTACCTCTCGTCGTCGGGGGTGAACGAAGACGCCGAACGTCAGACCGACCCGATCAACCAGCTCCACGCCGACCTGGAGCGCCTGATCGAAAGATCTGGCATGGAGTGGACCTTCTTGCGGTCGAACACCATCGCCTCCAACACGCGAGGGTGGGCCGAGCAGATCCGCACCACGCATGTAGTTCGCGGTCCGGACATCGCCGCCACGGCAGTGGTCCACGAGCGCGACATCGCGGCCGTGGCGGTACGCGCACTGGTCGATGACGGGCATGCGGGTATGAAACACATCCTGACCGGCCCGCAGGTACTCAGCAGGGCCGAGCAGGTGCACGCGATCGGGGAAGCGATCGGTCACCCGACGCGCTTCGAGAGGGTCTCGGTAGAGGTGGCACGTCAGCAGATGCTCGCCGACGGCAGGCCACCCGCTCTCGTCGAGGCTCTGTTGGCCAGTGCTGACACCCGACCGGAATCGAACCTGATCACATCCACGGTGGAAGAAGTCACCGGAGCGCCGGCACGCACGTTCCGCTCATGGGCGGAAGAGCACGCGGACGACTTCCGCCGGGCCGGATAGCGATTCGTGATCGATCTGCGGGACTCGCGGGCTCGCCCTGGCGGCGGGGCGGGGCCTGGGCCCGCTTCCGGCAGTGGTGTGACAGCGGACAGGGGGCGCGGCCATGCCGTGCCCGGGAGCCCCGCGATCCTCGTGCGGGACCGCGAAGGACACGACCGGGGGCGGCACTCCTGCTGCCGCGACCGGTCCCCTGCCTGCCCGGCGTCAAGACAGGGGGATGGTGACCTCGTCCTCGACCGGCGGATCGATCTCATGGTCGAGAGTCCCGGTCGCCGAGTGGCAGCGCAGACGGACCGCGGCCGGCGTGACGTCCAGCCGCAGAAAGCACTTGAAGAACGGCGGGCTGTACGTGGCCGAACTCGGTGAGAAGAGCCGCGTGTAGATCCTGCGTACCGGCAGCCGGAAGTGCGCGTTGCGGTCGGGACGGCGGCCGGCGCCGAGGAGACTGGCGACCAGGCGGATGCGCCGGGTGACACGAACGGGCTCCCCCTGCGCGCGGGTCGGCGGGACGCCGAGCCGTTCGGCGATCACCGCCATGGCCTCGGCCTCGGTCAGCGTGAAGAAGCGGGGCATCCGCAGCCGGCGCCCGTACAGCCTGCTGTAGAAGGCCAGCGAGTCGCCGCGCAGCGGATAGCAGCGGAACTCGTTCTCCGTGACGTCGGCTACGGAGACCCGCGGGACCGTGTGCGTGGCGTGCATGAACGCCCCGCCGCCACCGGCGACGACGTACTGGATCGTGCGTCCGCCATCCACCCGTACCGGATACCGCTGGTAATTGTGTATGTCGCCGCCGATCGCCGCGATGTAGTGGTGCTCAGGGTCGCGCACGATGGCGTCCACCGTGCCGCCGCCGTCGATGGCGCACGGGTGGTGCTCGCCGTCCACGTACAGCGGGGACCCGGTCACCAGGATCTTGGGCCGGTCGCCGCGTGACACCTCGCGCAGCCAGCGACCTTGTTCGGCGTCGATGGTGCCCAGCAGACCCGTGTCGATGCCGATGATGCGTATCGGTCCGGCGTCGATGGTCCAGTACGGGCCCGGCTGGACGGCCTGTTGGGACGGATCCGAGCGCAACGCCCGTGCCTCGGCGAGACGATGCTCGTCGGTGCTGTGCGGAGTGTGCCAGAGCAGCGAGCGGAACCAGGCCCGCGTCAGAGGGCGGGGTCGCGCCTCGGGCGGCAGCGGCGGTACCTCACAGAAGACCCGCATGAAGCCTTGCAGCCCCTCGTACCAGTCGTGGTTGCCCGGTATCGCGTAGATGGGCGCCGGGTAGTCCTGGTAGGGGCGAAAGAACTTCGTGCCGTAGTCGTCGGTGCTGCCCACCGGGTAGATCACGTCGCTGGCGATCACGGCGAAATCCGTGCCTTGACTGACTTTCAGGAAGCCCGGGACCACGGCATATTGAGGGTCGTCGCCTTCACCGGTGTCACCGAGGACCATGAACGAGAAGTGGTCGGCGTCCGTGCGGCGGACGACCGCGTCGGTGGGTGCGCCCGCGGCGACGGCCCGCTCTACCCAGCGACTGCGGGTGCGGCCCGTCGGGTCCCCGAACCAGGAGGCGAGGACTCCGTTGCGGGCGCGCCACAGCGTCCTGGGGTCCAGCCACGAGACCTTGTCCACCCGGGCGGGCATCAGCCGTCTGTACGCGCCGAGTTGGGACTTCCCCCAGCCGGCGCCTTCTGGTGTGTCACGCGAGGAGGGAGGCACGGGTGCACGGTAACAACCGGTCTTCCATGCATAAAGAGCGGGGTCGGCGGCCCCGGACGCGGTTCCGGCGGCCGGTGCCGGCCCAACGCGGGGACGGGCTGCGGAAGCTGGGCGTGGGAGGAGCGTGAGCCGGCCCCCGATGCGGTTCTGGGGCTGATTCGGCGAGAGTTGGACAGGACTGTTGCGCTGCTCATCGACACGGGAGGCACAACAGGGGACGAGGACAACGACGCGCTGGTCCTGCACGGCCGACTACCGATGGGCCCGCGCCCGGACCGAGGGCAGTTCCGGACGGACGGGCTCAGCGCCGTCCCGGCTGTTCTTGCCGGGGCGGAGGTGAGGGATCTCGGCAACGGGTTGAGCGCAGTCCGCTGGATCGTCCGTGACGAGTACGCCTTGCCGGTGATGACCGCGACGGGCCATCGGTTCGGCCGCCCGACACCGGTCCTGGGCACTCGCAGGAGGCAGGTCATCCGGGACCGCATCGAAGTCGGTGGGGTCGTAGGCGTTGCCCGGCGTGACGAGGATCGCCGAAGGCGGGCCCTGGTCGTCGCAGGCCGGATGAACCTTGGTGGTCAGCCCGCAGCGGGACCGGCTGAGCTGCTGGGCAGCCGCCCCGTGGGCCGGATCCTCCAGGTCGTCCCTCGCCGGTGTCCTCCTCTTTTTTCGGGCGCGGGCGCGTGCTCGTGAGCACGATTGACCGTGGAGCGACCGACATGGTCCGACTGCACCCGCAGGAAGCCGGCTGCGCCCCTCGGACCGGACCTGAGACGTCGCGCTCAGCAACGCCTAGCAGCGATCGATCGTCCCTGGTCACCGCGGTGCCGCCCACGCGTGCCCCCAGCGACGGCGGCCCGTTCCGTACCCTGGGGGGCATGCGTATGCGTCCCACTCTCAGCTGGACCCCCACCGGGGAGCTCTCGCCGGGCACCACGGATCTGGGGCCGGTCACCGATGCGCTGAGCAGCGGAGGCGTGCTGGTGCTCAGCGGGGCGGGCCTCTCGACGGAGTCGGGCATCCCCGACTACCGCGGCGAGGGCGGGAGCCTGAGCCGGCACACCCCGATGACCTACCAGGACTTCACCGCGAGCGCCCAGGCCCGGCGCCGGTACTGGGCCCGCAGCCACCTCGGCTGGCGCACCTTCGGCCAGGCGCGCCCCAACACCGGGCACCGGGCCGTGGCGGCCTTCGCACGACACGGCCTGCTCTCGGGTGTGATGACCCAGAACGTCGACGGCCTGCACCAGGCCGCGGGCAGCGAGGACGTCGTGGAGCTCCACGGCAGCCTCGACCGGGTCGTGTGCCTGTCCTGCGGCGCCTTCAGCCCGCGCCGCGCACTGGCAACGAGGCTGGAGGAGGCCAACCCCGGCTTCGAGCCGGTGGCAGCGGCCATCAACCCGGACGGCGACGCCGATCTGACCGACGAGCAGGTCCAGGACTTCCGCGTGGTGTCCTGCGCGGTGTGCGACGGCATCCTCAAGCCGGACGTGGTGTTCTTCGGCGAGACCGTTCCGCCTCAGCGGGTCGAACGCTGCCGCGCGATGGTCCGCGAGGCGTCCGCGCTGCTGGTCCTGGGCTCTTCCCTGACAGTGATGTCCGGCCTCCGCTTCGTCCGCCAGGCGGCCGAGGCCGGGCGACCCGTGCTGATCATCAACCGGGACCCGACCCGGGGCGACCAGCACGCGGTCTCGCGCGTCGCTCTCCCGCTCGGCGCGGCCCTCACCGCCGTGGCGGACCGGCTGGGTGTCACCGTACGCGGCTGAGCCCTCCGGCCACCGAGCCCCCGTTACCGTCTCCCTGGCTCGGCTGCTGCCCTTCTCCTCCTTGGCGTAGGAGGAACGGCCCGCGATGGTCGTGGACCGGTTGGACTTGCCCCAGGTGCAGTCCGGAACGCCGGAGGGACCGGTGTAGGTGTCGACGTTGTCGTTGGCCGTATCTGTCACGGGCCCCTGCGCGCTGGATACGCGAAGACCACACCGACCTGTCGCCCCGTTATGGACCCTGTTCTTTCCAGCAGGTAGGCGGCAATCGCACTGTGTGCCTCCTCTGCCTCACGCAGCAGCACAGCGGTCTCTTCGTTCGTCAGAGGCTGTCGAGCATGGCGGTGGGCGGCGTCGATGATGTGCTGGGACGACGCAGTCAGCAGGTCCGCGAACGCCCGCTGGTATCGGCCGTCCACGGAGCGGTCGGCTGCATCTCGCCCTGCCAGGCGGTAGAGCGCCTCGGTGAACTCCCTCAGCTCGGCCCGGCTCTCGGCCCGGTACTGCTCGACGTCGACTTCCCGTCCCGCCGCGATGCCGGCGAGCATGCCCTGCGCACTGGTCCACCAGACCCGCGCCGCGACACGTGCGGTCGCCACCGTCTCCAAGACCAGTTCCTGCTCAGCCTTGCGCGCGGCGGCAGCTGCCTCAGCCCGAATCCGATCGGCGGCCGCGGCCGCGGCGCCCTCAGCGCGCTGGGCGGCAATGGTTGCCGCAACGGCGTCGTCCCTGCGCTTCGCCCGCTGCACCCACAGTGCACCGCCGGCCCCGAGGCCGGCACCCCCCAACCCGCTGATCATCGCGAGAACCGCCTCGACTGTCATGTATCGAGAATGAACTCCCGCTCACATCCCAACCAAGCCATCTGCAAGCCAACCTGGCCCAAAAGCACCACCGGCGATCCCCAGCCTTCCGGGTTCAGAGGAAGCGGCGGATCGGCAGGACCGCAGCCTCCCTGGCCCGCTGAAGGAGCGAACGACGCATCCAGCGACCGCCCTCGATGAGCTCGCTGCGTTCCAGGTCCTCGGCGAAATGGCGATCCAGTGTCGCCGTGAAAGCCTGGTCGAGTACGGCCAGCATGACTTCTTCGTCGTGATCCAGGGAGCGGCGGTTGAAGTTCGTCGAGCCGACCAGAGCTGTGGTCCGGTCGACCGTGACGACCTTGGTGTGGAGCATCGTCGGCCGGTACTGGAAGATCTTCACTCCGCAGGCGGTGAGCTCCTCGTAGTAGCGCTGACCTGCCAGTTGACAGACCCGTTTGTCGGTGTGCGGGCCCGGCAGCAGGATCTCGACCTCCACTCCCCGGCGCGCGGCGGCGCACAGCAGCTCGACGAAGTATGCATCCGGCGCGAAGTAAGCAGTGGCCAGCCGGATTCGCTCTTCCGCCGACTCGATCACGACCCGGAACAGCGTCTGCATGTCCTGCCAGCCGAGACTGGCCGAGCCGCGCACCACCTGCACGACGGCGTCACCTTCTGGGACGTGGGTGACGAACCTGTCGCGGTCGTCGAAGAGCTCTTCGTGGCACTCGGCCCAGTTCTGTGCGAAGGCGGCAGCAAGGCCGTCCACCGCCGGGCCGCGCACCTGGACATGCGTATCGCGCCATTCACTCGGGTTGCGCGCATCGCCACACCACTCCTCAGCGATGCCCACACCACCGGTGAACGCCGTCTCCTCGTCGACCACGAGGACCTTGCGGTGGCACCGGTGGTTCTGCTTCAACGGCGACAGGTAGAGGGGCTTGCGGAACCAGGCGACCCGCACGCCGGCCCGCTCCATCGACTCCAGCTGGCCCTTCTCGATGAGCCGGCTGCCGAACCCGTCCAGGAGCAGCCGCACCCGCACCCCACGCCGCGCCTGCTCGGCCAAGGCGTCCGCGAAGGTCTGCGCGATCTCACCCTTCCAGTAGACGAAAGTCATCATGTCGACCGTGTGCCGGGCGGAGCGGATCGCGTCCAGCATGGCCGTGAAGATCTCATCGCCGTTGCGCAGCGGGACCAGCGCGTTGCCTTCGGTCGCCGCGATCCCTATGAGCCGCTCCAGTCTGCGTCTCGTACGCCGGGCGCGGTCGTCCAGGACGGAGCCGGGCTCGCGTGTGGTGCCCTCGCCGGGCTCCGGCCGGGGCAGCACGGGAGTCGTTTCTGCGGGTATGACGGGTTCGACAGGTGCGGTGTACGGGGGTGTCATGGCAGACCTTCCTCAGACGATGCCCGACACACATGTCCGCGATACGCCGCACCAAACGGTCATCGCACCGCTGCGCCATCACGTTGTGTTCGCCTCAACCGTCAATCGCGGGTCCTGCGTCGTCCCCCTCTCGCGGTCGAAGGCCGCCGTGCTACTCGATGGAGGCCGGAGACTGAACCCGCGGCACAAGAAAGCCGGTACGGGTCACCGCACGGTTTCGGCACCGGCGCGGCAGCCAGCGACTGGACTCGTCTCGGTCTCGGCGCGATGACCGGACTCTGGAGACTCCCCGGCCGGGCGGCTCAGCTCCCGCTCCCCGAGCCCGGACAGGAGTACGTCGTTGGGGGACCCGATGATCGGCAGCGCCAGCGCGTCGCGATAGTGCCGTCCCAAGGCCTGTTCGGGGGCCGCGTATCCAGCTCCCCCACAGAGCAACGCCGCCTCCCTCACCACGTCCTGAAGCGTGCTGGTGCAGAACACCTTGGCCGCTGCGGAGGTCATGGGCGGATGAGGTGCCGTAGATGCCGCCTCGTCGCCGGGCCGGCGCGAATCGAGCAGCGCGTGCCAGATCGTGCGCATCACGGCGACCTTCGTCGCCATCTCACCCAACCGCAGCCGCATCGCGCCGCGGGCGTCCGCCGAGCGGTGGGCCCAGCCTTCCCGCACGAAGCGCACCGCATGGTCGAGCACGGCATCGGCCGACCCCACGGCCCGAGCCGTGTAGCTGGTCAGGTCATGGGAGAGCAGGGAATCCGTCAGGTCGTGGCCCCACCCGCCCAACGTGGCCTCGTCGGGCTCGAACTCGTAGTCGCTGAAGGTGATTTCGGCGAGCGAGACGCCGAGCAGACCGGGCCTCGGCAGCTCAGGCCCGACCGTCACACCGGGGCGTGCGGGGTCCACCAGGACGCCCACGGTGGCGTCACCGCTCCGGGCCAACGCCAGCACCCGGTCGGCGTGGCGCGCGTTGGTCACCCAGCTCTTGCGCCCGTTGAGCACTGCCACCAGACCGCGGCGGGTGACGCGGGTCGTCAATGCGGCGGGGTGAGCGACGCCCTGCTCGTGATAGGCCCGAGCGAAAACCGTCTCGCCACGGGCCATCGGGCCGAGCAGCTGTGCGCGTTGCTGGACGGTGCCGTGTTCCAGCACTTGACGGCAGAGCTTGAGGTGAGTGCCGACGAGACCGGCCAACGGCTGCCAGCCGCGGCCCAGTTCGTATCCGATACGGGCGACGTCCTGTCGGCTCCAGCCGTCTCCCCCGCACTGGGTGGGCACGGTGGCGCCGAAGACGCCGAGGGCAGCCAGCCGTTGGACCAGCGGCAGGGGGTAGCGGTCCTCCGGGTGGTCGGCCAGATAGGGCCCGATCTCCTGCCTGGCGAACTGCGCGATCCGGTCGGCGCCTCCGCGCTCCAAGCCGCTGCTGTCGCTGCCCATGCTCCGGTGCTCCTTTCTGCTGTGGGGTCCCCGCGGGCGACCCGCGGCTGCTGGGGGATCTCCTGCGGGACTCGCCCGGGACCACCGGGGCCGAGGAGTCAGCGAGCCGATAGGCCGGGGAGCCGACAAGCCGGGGCGTCGGGGCCTCGGGAGTCGCCCCGCACCCCCCATCGTCGAGGTGGAAGTGGCCGATGGCGCATGTGGCGCGCTGATGATCACTCATGCAGGTGAGCCTGGTCCGGCGATGTCGTCGTGAAGGAACGTCGGCCGATTGGATGGGCGGCAACCACCCAAACCACCCAAGAGCATCAGCGCGGCCGACCGACCGCGCGCGTGAGGACGACCATGACCACTGCCGCCCCGCTCACCGCCGAAGACGCCGCCGTGATCATCGACTTGGCACCCTGGCGCGACGGCGGGCCCGACGGACGGAACGAGGTGGCCCGCCGGCTGGACAGCGCGTTCGTCTCGAATGGCTTCTGCCTGATCACCGGGCACGGTGTGCCGACCGATGTACTTGCTGAACTGCGGTTGCTCGCGAGGGAGTTCTTCGCCCTTCCCGAGCAGGTCAAGGGCGGCTACCGGGCCGCCAGCGGCGGCAGCGGATGGTCGGCCGGGCTCGCCATCGCGCGGGGCGGGCCGACCGACCTCAAAGAGGCGTTCACTTTCAGGGCCGGCGGTTCCACGGGCTCGCCCGAGCTCGACCAGCGACGCTCGCAGCGCTGGCCCGCGGAGGTTCCACGGCTGGCAGAGGCCGCCGACGCCTACCTCCGGGCGATGCGGCGGCTCAGCGATGAACTCCTGGAGCTGTGCGCCCACGCTCTCGGCGCGCGCGTCGATCACTTCACCTCGCTGCGGCGGGACCCCACCCAGGTCGGCGCGCTCAAGTGGTACCCCTCGCTGCGTCACCTGGGCACGGCGGCAGCGGACCGTCCACGGCTGGGTGAGCACAGCGATTTCGGCGCGCTGACCGTCCTCGACCGCGAGAGGGGGCTGGGCGGCCTTCAGCTCCGCACGGCCGAGGGAGGCTGGGCGGATGCCCCGTTCGTTTCCGGATCCCTCGCGGTCAACGTCGGCGAACTGCTGGCCCGGTGGACGGGAGACCGGTGGGTGGCCTGCCGACACCGGGTCGCCCCGCCGCCCGCCGCCGCCCCCGATGAGGACCTGGTGTCCCTGCTCTATGTGAGCGGCGCCGACCACGACGCCCTCATCGAGGCGTTCCCGCCGCCCATCGGACGCACCGTCCACCCTCCGGTGCGCTGGGGCGACTGGCTGCGCGAGTACCTCACCACGCCTCGCTGAACAGCCACCGAACTGACCGACCGCAGAACTGACCGACGGCAGAGCTGACCGACGGCAGCGTCACGCAATCGTGAAACGGACCGGAGGCGCCCATGCAGATCTATGCGCAGGACGATGTCGTGTGGCGCTACGCCGCCCATCTTTCGGCCGGCCGCCGGGAGATCCGCCGGGCGAGCCTCCTGGAGAGCGGACGCATCGTGCGGCTACCGCCCCAGGGCGGCGTTTTCACCGACGTACTGGATCTGTCGACGGCGAACGCCACCGGCACCTTCAAGTCCTGGCTGATCTGTCTGGCCGTCGCCAGGTGTTTGCGCCAGGAGCAGCCGCTGGTGCTGGCGCAGAGTTCCGGGAACACGGCCAACGCCCTTGCCGCGTACGCGGCGCACACGGGGCTGCGTGCGGTGATCCTCCATCCGCCGGCCTCCCGTCGCCGTATCGTGCCCCGGCTCGCGGAGAGCGGTGCCGTGCAGTTCGTCGAAGTCGACGCGCCCGAGCAGCGGATCAAGGCCATCCTCGCGACGTGTGCCGAGACTTTGGCGCTCCCCGTCGTGCCGCACCCGGCCGACCAGGACGAGGCGAACAAGCTCCGCGCCTACTTCCTGCACGACGCCGCGACCGAACTGGGAACGCGGTGGGACTGGCATGTGCAGGCCCTGTCCAGCGGATACGGTCCGCTCGGCTACTACGCGGGGCTGCGCGAACTGCGAGGCCGTACGCGGTCCGTTCCCGTGCCTCGCTTCCTCGGTGTGCAGCAGGAGGCGGTCACTCCGTACGTGCGTGCCCTGAGCGGTGAGACGACAGGTTCCCGCGGCGGGTCGGACGGGGCCGAGGCCAGCGGCGTCCCGGTGCTCGAACCCACGCTGTTCCGGCAGAGCCTCACCGAGGATCTTGTCCGGCGCATGCGCGAGTTGTGCGCGTACAGCCACGGAACCGTCCGCGCCCTCACCAACAGTCGCTACCTTCAACTGGAGCCGCACGCAGCCGACTTGCTTCGCGAGGCCGGGATCGCCGTCGCCCTCGAACCCGACGGCACCCCGCGCGAACGGGCCGGCCTCTACTCGCTCGCCGGGACGCTCGACGCGATCGAACACGGCGTGATCCGCCCCGGTGAGCGCGCGTTGGCCGTCTTCACCGGAGGGGCCGCCCCCTCCCCCGGCGGCACGTACGAGCCGCACTGGCGCGCCCACCAGGACGAAGCCTGCGACATCGTGGCCCGCGCGGTCGACAAGCTCCGCCCCTGAAGCCCTCGCGCCTGCCCTTGGCGCCGCAGCACCGCGACTCCCGTGCGACACACCTTCTGACCAGCCCATACGTGCATTTCTGCTCGCCGTACCTCTCGGAGCCCCCCATGACCGAACCGATCATCGCCTCCGAGTCGATCACACCCTTGTCGATCGGCTCTCTGCCGGCGCTCCCCACCCAGTCCGCCACCTATTACGCGCAAGGCCAGTGGCGGCACGGGACCTTCGTGGACGATCTCCACGCGCTTGCCCGCACCGCGGCCGACCAGCCCGCGTACATCAACGTCCGTACGCTCCTTGGCGGGTCCGTGACGGTCACGTTCGGCGAACTCGCCCGTCACGTCGAGCAGTTCGCGGCGGTTCTCCGGACGCGAGGAGTGCGCCCGGGTGACGTGGTGGCCTGGCAGCTGCCGAACTGGTGGGAGTCCGGAGCCCTGTGGCTGGCGTGCGTCCGAGTGGGAGCGGTGGCGCTCTCGCTGCCGCCGGGCACCGGTGCGCGCGAGCGGGAGATCATGATGACCGGCACGCGGGCCCGCCTCTTCATCGCATCCGACCACGACGCGACCGATGGCTGTGCGGACGCGAGTGTCCTGCGCCTCGGCGAGCTGCTGCTCGATGCCGACCTGGCCGTTCCGCTGTCCGTGGCCGAACGGCCGGCCGTGCATGCCGACTCGGTGTGCCAGGTGCTGTGCACCTCGGGAACCACCGGTCGGGCCAAGGCCGTTCTGCACACGCACAACACCAGATATGCCGCTCTCCGGGCGGCGCTGCCGCACCTGCCGCAGAACGCCGTCACGGCCGCCGCTTCCACCTTGACGCATGCCATCGGACTCATCTTCAACCTGCTGTCCCCGCTCGCCACCGGACGCCCCTCGGTGTTCACCGACACCCACGACACCGCGGTCTGGTTGGATCTGCTGGCCCGGCACCGTGTGAACTGCCTCCTCGCGGCGCCGCGCACCTTGGGCGAGCTGGTCGACGCGCAGCGGGCCAAGCCGCGTGACCTGGGCGAACTGCGGCAGGTGACCAGCGTGGCCGCGCCGCTGCCCGAGCCTGTCGCCGCGCGTGTGCGCAGATTCCTGTGCCCACGGCTGGTCAGGTTCTACGGCATGACAGAGGCGGGCACGGTGATGGCGACCAGCCCGCAGGACGCGTCGGCGTCTGCCGGTCGCGGCCTCGGCCGCCCCGTGAGGGGTACGCGGCTCCGGCTGACCGAGACGGACGATCCCGGGGCCGGGCTCCTGCACGTACGCGGGCCCGGACTGTGCCGCGCCATGTTCGACCTGCGCACCTCGCGTGAGCTGTGGAGTCCGGCGCACGACGAGGGCTGGTACGACACCGGGGACCTGGTGGCGACCGATGCCGAGGGCGGTCTGCGCTACCTCTCGCGCGCCGCCGACCGCATCGGATGGGGCTATGTGATCCCGGTGGCCGAAGTGGAGAGCGAGCTGCTCGACCACCCCGGTATCGCCGAGGCCGTCATCGTCGGTGTGCCCGACGCCCAGGGTCATGAGGTCGCCTGTGCCGTCGTGGTCCCACGCGGCACGCCGCTCACCCTCGATGGCATCCGTTCCTTTCTGCGGGCCAGGAGCATGACCGAGTTCTATCTGCCGGTGCGGCTGGCCCTCGTGCCGGAACTGCCCCGTACCGCCCTCGGCAAGGTCCGCAAGGAACAGGTCCGCCGGCAGATCGGTTCGGACACCGGCGGCGGCCGGCCCTGCACGACGCCGCCGGAAAGCCGCAGGTGAGGCCGGAGCAATGCGCTCGAACGGCGCACGCGAACGGGCTGACACCGCCGGGCTGGACCGATCTCGGCAGCGCCGGCCGGCGGACGGGGCGCGCACAGCGAGGCGTTTGCGCACCCGCCCCGCGGGACAGAAAGGCCCGGTGCGAAGCCGAGTCCCATCGACGGAGCCCACATGAGCGTCTGCCTGATCGTGCTGCTGATCGTCCCGGCCGTGTTCGCCGCCACGGTGGTGACCGCTCTCACCGCCTGCCCACGTCTGGCAGCCGCCTACAGATTCCACTTGCTCACCAAGGACGACGAGCCGCCCGGCCTTCCGCCCAGACGGCTCCCCGATCACGACATCCATGGGAACCTGCTGGAAGCCCTCTTCGCCCACGAGTCCGCGAGCCACCGGGGACGGACCCACGCGCGACGAGCCATCCTGTACTTCCACCGGCCCGCCGACGAGCACCAGGAGAACATCGACACCGACCATCCCCGCTACGCGGAATCGTCCAGAGCCACGTACCGGGCTCTCGCCGTGCCGCGCGAGGACGTGGACGCGATGGCCCGCAGGTCCGTCCGCCTCGTTCTCGACGACGCCTGGCCCGCCGGTTCCACCAGCCGCGTACTGCGTCTCATGGATCTCGCCGTCCCGATGTCCGCACGGCTCATGTTCGAGCTGGCGTTCAAGTCCACTCCGACGCGGGAGCAGATCGCACTGATCTGTCGTTCCGCCCGCGATTCGATGAGGAGTTCCAAGGGCCTTCGGCACGCAAGGACCATCGAGGTCCGGCTGCGGCTCCTCAATGCCGTACGAGCCGAGGTGCGCGACCGCGACGGCTGCCCCGAAGTGTTCGGCCGTGACAGCACCCTGGACACGATGTCCCGGGCGAAGCACCTCCAGGGGGTGTTCTTCCACACCGGAGTCATCCAGCTCTCCGAAAGCGTCTGCCACACCGTGCTCGCGGCCTCCGCGCATCCCCATGCCGTCGAGCGGATCATCCGGGACGACCCCCGCTACCTCGACGACGTCCTGACGGAGGCACTGCGGCTCTACCCCTTGCACGCCACGATCCAGCGACTCGTGGTGGACGACATCCCCCTGAGCCCGACGGTGACAGTCCCCCGCGGGACCCAACTCCTGTTCGACATAGGCCGTCACCAGCGCATGGGCCACCCCGAGGCGGACGCGTTCATGCCCGAGAGATGGCAACAGCGCGACCGTCCCGGAACCGGGTTCGTGGGCTTCGGCCAAGGACGGCGCAAGTGTCCTGCCGAGCGCTTCGCCCGCACCGCGGCAGCTGCCATCGTGCGAGAACTACTGACGATCTACGCCGTGTACGCCCCCGTCCGGCACACCAGGGCACTTGAGGGAGGCGGCCTGTGCTGCCTGACGGTCCGCGGCCGGCGCGCACCCACCGGCGTGAAGCTCCTCGTCCGAACACGCGACCACGCGGAACGCATCGGCTTCTCAGCGGCACAGCTGATCTGCCTGCCCCTGACCGGCCGGGCAGTTCGACACCTGCAGCACCCCACCCAAGCCGTCCCGCCCAGCACATCGGGCTGACCCCGGCCCGGCTCTCCGAGCATCTCCCGCCTTCGAACGCGACCTCCGCCGAGAACTGACCGTCCAGATCTCTCGGCAAACAGAGCCCTTGGTAGAACGAACAGGCTGCTCGGGTGAGGGGCGCGGCATCGCTTCGCGGGAGCCACGGCCGGAGTCGCGGGACGTGAGGCCCTAGAACATGTCTGCCAGGGACTTGGCGACGGCGAAGCCCTCCTGCGCGCTCATGTAGACCACCTCCGGGTCGTTGCCGGCCAGTTGCCGGGCCGCGCCCTCGTCCGCGGTGAAGCTGACCCGGTCGCAGAACTCGGTGCGCAGGTCGTTCCCGTGGATCGGGGCCAAGGTCATCTGTGCGGTGGCGGGAACCAGGTTCTCCAGACCCTTCACCGGATCGACCGTGGCGGTGATGATCTGACGCGTGACCGGGCACACCGCGATGACATCCGTACGCCGCCCCATCACGATCGAGAACAGCATCGTGTCCTCCGCACACCAGGCGTACAGGCGCCGCTCGGACAGATCGGTGACGTAGGTGCCACCGGAGCCGGGAGTGGGACTGAACGCCATGCCGATCACGTCGCCCCGGGCATCATGCTCCAGGTGGAAGCCGGTGCGCGCCAAGCGGTCCACGGCGTCCTGCCCCGGTTGCAGAAGGTCCGCGCACAGCTCGTTGATCTCGGCGCGGGACAGCGGTGCGGGGTCCTCAAAGATCCGCGCCACGACCCGCGCCCCGACCTGGATGCGCCACAGTCCTTCGGGGTTGTTCCAGTAAGCGAGCACCTGCTCGTGGACCTCGTGGATCCGTGTGGGGCTGTTCGGGTCGGGGCGCCTGTTCATGGACCGGGGCTCTCCTCTGCGGGGTGGCTGGCGGCGGCACGGTCGGGTCCGTAAGGCGAGCATGACCGGTGCCTGGCGCGCCGCCGGGGTCGGCACACCGGACACCGCCTCGCGAGAGGGCAGGGCATCATCCTTGTCGGCCGGGCTGTGTGTGGTTTGCGGTGCAGTCCGTCGCGGTGGCTGGTCTCGGCGGCGGAAGCAACTGCCCACGCATCGCCTCGTAGTGGGCGGCATGTAAGCGCGCAGGACGCATTGCTCCATGAGAGCGCCGTAGCGGTGGCCGCACGCGTATCCCGGGAAACCCTCCTCGATGGCAGCATCCAACCGAAGGGCGTCCCGTACCCATACCTATCGGGTGAAACAGCCCGACCTGAGCTGGTATCGGCCGGGTCGTGCCACTAGCGTCCGCAGGAAGGACCCCCATACGACCGAGGGCCGGCGGGGGGACGAAAGGCAACTCGGTCCCGCACTGATCCGGACCACGCCGACACAACGGTGCGGCAGTCCGCCGCAGCAGTACAGCCCGGCCCGACACGCGACCACCGACCGAAGGAACAGCCATGGGCAAGCTCGCCGACACCGAGGTCCAGGACCTCTTCAAGAAGATCGACACCGACGGGGACGGGGAAATCCGTCTGCGGGAACTGCGGGATTACGGTCAGGCCAACGAAGGGACCATCCAGGGCACCAAGCTCGCCGACTTCGTCAAGGAAGCCGACACCGACGGCGACCGCCGGATCACCCTGGCCGAGTTCACCACCTACTTCGCCTGACCCGGCACCCGTGGCGCCGCCGGTATCCCGCCCGGCGGCGCCACGGGCATCCGTCGGACCGACGATGACATCACCCGCGCCCCTCCCCTGTCGGAGCGGCGGCCGACGGAGCTCCCCCGGCCCTTCGTATCCCGGGCCACGGGGCCGGCGAAGTGTGGTGACGCGAGCCAGCCGGGCAGGTGACACTTCGGCGCTGCGCCGACCGTGGCCCGCTCACCTGCGGTAGACCACCGTGCCCAAGCACTTCCTCACTCCCACCTACACCGACGCGGCCGGGAAACGTATCGCGGGCCACGTCCGAACCCGGGCGGCCACCGTGATTTCCTGTCCCGACCTCCCTGCCGACACACCAGACCGCTTCGCCGCGGACAGCTACCTCCCGCTGCCAGGACTGATCCCCCAACACGTACTGGACCGGCTCCTGACGGAACTCGCAGGGCTGGAAGCCGACACCAGACGACGGGACTTCACGATGGAATGCATGGGAGGCTCGCCCCGCCACATGACCACCATCGGCGGGCCCGCCCTGAACGCCCACTCCCCGCTCGTCTCCGGGCTCTACCAACAGCCCGACCTGATCAACCTGCTCCGCACAGTCACCGGACGACCCGTCGTTCCCGTACACGAAGTGACCGAGCGGCACGTCGTGAACATCCTCCACCACCCGGGCGACACCCACGGCGAGCACACGGACGACTACCCCTACGCCCTCGTCCTCTTCATCGAGGCGCCGACCGACCCCCGCGACGGCGGCCTCCTCGAATACACGCCCCACACCACCACCCTGCCGCTGCCGGCCGACCTCCCCGTGCACCGGCGCCATCACCACGCAGGCGACGCCTACCTCCTGCGCTCCGACACCACCGCCCACCGCGTCAGCCCCTTGACCCGCCCCGGCATCCGCCGCACCGTCCTCAACTTCGCCTACACCACCCCAGACCGCCAGAGCCCACGCACCCCCTCCGCCCAACTCCTCTACGACGACGAACACACCCGCGCCGACCGAGCACAGTGACCAGGCAGCGAGGCCCGGGGCGAATCTGCGGTCCGGGGCCCTCTAGTGACGTGCGGACCCACGGCGCGGGCTGTCAGCGCTCTACGGTCCCGATGAGTCGGCCTCGGGCGAGGACGGGTGCGGTGACGGACGACAGCAGGGCGCGGGGCCTCGCCCGGTCCGGAGCGGTGCCGTCGGGAGCCGCGCCGAGCGGGGCGGCCAGGGCGAAGAGCTGGAAGGAGTACTGGTGCGGCCCGTGGCCCTTGATGGGTGAGGGCCCCTTGTAGCCGCGCCCGATGAAGGAGCGCAATACCGTGACGCCGGGGGCGGGTTGTTCGGCTGCGAGGGCGCCGGGTTGCAGTTCGTGGACCGCCGGGTCGATCAGGGCAACGCAGTGCACGGCGGGCCGTGGCGTAGGAACGTCGGTGTCCTCGACGACGAGGAGGAGCTGCGCGGTGCCGGTCGGCGGGGTACTCCACGCGAGGTGCGGGGAGAGGTTCTGGCCGCCCACGTTCTTGGCGTGGTGCGCCGGGGGCATCTTGTCGCCGTGGTCGAAGTGCGTGCTGCTGACTTCCAGCAGTTGAGGGCCCTGAAGGTTGGGCAGGTTCCACGCCGCGTGCGTATCGCCCGAGCGGCGGTTCTTCAGGAGTCGTCCGAGCAGGGTCATCGTGTGGCCTCCAGCATGTCGAGGATGTTCGCGGTGGTGTCCGTTTCGCCGAGCTTCGGGAATACCCGCTCGGTGCTGTGGCGGTGCGCGACGTCGTCGCGGTCAGTCATGGCGTCGGTGGCCAATACCACGTGGTAGCCGTAGTCGTGGGCCGAGCGGGCCGTGGACTCGACGCCCGCACTGGTGGAGATGCCGGCGAGGACGACCTGGGTGACGCCCAGGTCCCGCAGGAGGGTGTCGAGCCCGGTGTCGTGGAACGCGCTGCGCCGCCGCTTGGTGATCAGGTGGTCGGTCGCCTGGACGTCGAGGTCCCCGATGAGGTCGGCCCAGCCGTCCGGAAGGGATCCGCCGCCTCCTCCTCGTCCCGCCTCGGTACGCCCGGGGGCCGACGCGATGACGTTGACCAGGACTACGGGCAGGCCGTGCCGGCGGTACCCGGCCGCCAGGTGTGCGGCCTGCTTGACGGCGTCGGCGGTGGGGTGGCCGGAGAGCACCGAGACGATGCCCTCCTGAAGGTCGATCACCACCAGCGCGCACCTGGGGTCGATCGTCGTCACAGACATGCTGGGGTTTCTCCTTCGGAGGGGCTTCGAGAGTGCCGCCCCGCCCTGGGGCAGGGGCGGCAGAGGGGAAGTGCCGGTCGCATCACTGCGGGAAGGCACGTTTCCGCGGGGCCAGAGAGCGCCTCAGACCGGTTCTTTCGTCCTGGCGTTGCCCACCGATGTGCCTCTTCGTCCGCGTCGCGTCGAAGACCACCGCGAGCGCCCCGACGATGAACGCGATGGCGATCTTCATGGCCAGTGGATCAGTACGATCCTCTGCAGGCGTCCCGCTCATCATGAAACTCGCTTTCTGCGGCCGTCCAGGTGCACATGCAATACGTCATTCGTCGGCCGGTGGCGGCGTCCTGGGCGACCATCGACCGGACTCGCGGGCTCAGATCTTCCGGGCCAGGCGCGCGAGCAGCGGCGCGGCTACCGCGAGCTGCTCGAGTTCCACCGGAGTGAAACCGTCCGCGAGCGCGTGGGTGATCTGCTCCAGGCGGGCGCCGCGCTTGTCCACCAGCGCCTGGCGGCCCGCATCCGTCAGCGACAGGAGCACGCGCCGCCCGTCCTGAGGGTCCGGGGTCCGCTCTACGAGACCGCGGACTTGGAGCCCGCTGAGCGTTGCCCCCATCGCCTGCGCGGTGATCTGCACCTTCCGCGCCAGCGCGGACGAGGCAGCCGGCCCCTCTCTGTCAAGGAGCGACAGTGCGGTCCGCTCGGGCAGTGTCAGCTCACCCTCGGCCCGCGTCTGCTGCGCCCGCCTCAGCAGCGCACCCACGCTCGTCAGCAGGGCGATCGCGATCGCTTCGGTGCTCTGCTCGCCACTCATAAGCTAAGGCTAGTTTATAAACCAGCCTTAGGGAAATGGGGGCCGTCGTCCAGAGGGATCTGCCGCTGTACTGACTGCCGCCTGTGTTAGGTGTGCTGCCGTCCTCGTTGGACTGCATAGGGGAAGGGTTGCCGGGCCTGCAGCCGGGGCCCGGGACGCGCGTACCGGCCTCGCTCACCGGGTGCGACTCCACGGCGTCGTCGCGGTGCGCATAACCGTCCATCGCCCATCCAGCACAACCCGCCGGCGACACCGGCCGATTCGTAGGCCCCCGACCGCCCGTCGGCCTCAACCAGCCACCTGGTCAACCCAGTTCAGCGTGTCGGGTGCCGGGTGGCGGGTGCCGATCAGCCCCCACGAAGCGATAGGGGTTTGCGTCGCCTGGCTAGTCGGACAGGTCAGCCGCCAGCTCGTCGCGCCAGTGGACGGACCTGCGCAGGCTCAGGACCGTTCGCGCCGCTGCGGGCAGGGGCAGCAGTAGGTACTGGCGCAGGGCCCCGGCGGCCGCGTCCCGTCCCTGCCACGCCGCGAGGTCGGCCTCGGTGACGGGGGCCGGGTCTGGCCGGTGGTCAGTCGCGTCGAGCAGTCCGCGGACGGCCCGGGTCTCCGCCCCGATGGTCCGCATCCGCAGGTCGAGGGCCCCGTCAGCCGTCAGATCCACCGGCTCGCCCCGTCCGGCCTGCTCAAGCGCCCGAGCGATCTCCGGATAGCCGTCGATTCCGGTCTCTGACGCCAGCCGTGCGAGCTGCGCCGCCACCGCGGAACGCAACCGCTCCGGCGGGGTGCGCTCCACGAGGGCGCCGAGGTCGAAGTCGCGTACGACGGTGACGGGATGGCGCACTTCCGGAACCTCGTCGAGGACCGGCAGCAGCAGCGCGCTGGCCAGCGGCACCTCCGCGTCGTCCGCCGGATCCCAGCCGATGCCGTGCTCCACCGTCAGACCTGCCAGCAGCCGCGCGTAGGCGGCCGTCGAGCCGGGCCAGGGGTCGACACCGATGCGCTGCCATTGCTGTCCGCCGGGCCCGAGCACAGGCTGGCCATCGGGCTCGGTCACGTAGTCCTCGCGCGGCGATTCGATCCGGTGGCCCGCCTCCGGCCGCTCCCTGCCGTCCTCCACGACGCTCACGCACACCTCGCGTCCCTGCTTCACGAGCCGCACCACCCGGGTTCCGCGGGACAGCCGTGCCAGTACCTCGGGACGGCCGAACTGGGCGTCACCGCCCTCCTGCGTGGCGTACGACCACCCGTCCCCGCAGGACCCGGCCCGGACCAGCGGGCGGTGCGCGGCCCACGGCGAATCCGCGGACAACCGCGCCTGCTCGCGGCTGCGCGGCCCGGCGGTCGCAGGCAGCGCGCCCAGCCGGTCCAGCAACTCCCCTGGGTCGATGCCCGCCACGAACACGACGTCCGGCTGTACGAGCGGCGCGGGCTCGGATCCGAAGAATCCGCCGCTGCCGAAGGTGATGGTGGCGTAGGTCCCGTCGGGCCGCGGGACGGGCGGGGCCGGCTCGGCTGCGGCTGGGACCTGCGGCTCGGGGACTCTGGCGGCGACGTCCAGGGCGGAGGTCGGGTCGGCGATGACCGTCCCGCCAGCGTCCCAGATCAGCCGGCCCTCGTGGGCCAGGGGCATCCGCCCGTCGAAGGGCAGGCCGTTGTCCAGGGCCGTGGCGAAGTCGGAGAGGACGTGCCGCAGTCCCGACCAAGGGGTGAAGGCCGAGCCCGATTCGTCGAAGTACCTGCCTATACGCCCGTGGTGTGGGCCGGGGCGGGTGACCTGGAAGAGTCCGTCCGAAGACTGCCATCCGATGCCCAGGGTGATCAGCAGTCGTTCGTGCGGCCAGTACGCGTACTCGTCGCGCTCCTCCTCATGGAGCTCGTCCTCCTCCTCGGCGACGTCCTCCCCGACCTCACGCAAAAACTCTGCGCTCCGGACGATCTCCTCGACTGCGGACAGCGGTCCGTAGTAATCGAGCCGGAGCGTCCCGTCCTGGAGCTCCACACCGTCGTGCCGCAGCAGCGACTCCCTCAGGTCGGGCGGAAAAGCAACCCCCAGCCGGAGCTCGGCCGCCGCGATGTCCGCCAGGAGTGCCGGTGGTCGCAGCAGCTCGTAAGTGACAGGGGCGTGACGCGCGAGCCAGTTCTCGATGCGGTCCCACGACTCGTCGACAGTGAGTGTGATCATGCCCGGCACCCTAGACGCGGGCACTGACACCCGGACCGGGGTGAGGTGTCCGCACTCCCCTCAACCCCGGCCATCCATCAGGTCACTTCATCCATCAACCAACAGGCACGCCGTCCCGCACCGCCCCGCACATGCGGCGGTTGTCAGCCACCGGCGGCCGCGGATCGGATCGGCGTTCGTCGGCGTCGGCCGTCCAGGGCGGCGGACGTGGGGCGGGGCGTCGTCAGGCAGAGCCGCCGAGCGGCGGGTGCTCAAGGATGCGGGGCTTGTACTCGACCAGCTGAATGCGGCCGTCGAAGGTGCGGTGGTCGATCATCTCAAGGGCAATGTCCGGATAGCCGTCGTAAATGCGTTCTTCACCCGTGGCCCCGGTGATCACCGGGAACATCACCACCCGGAAGCGGTCGACGAGTCCGGCACGCAGCAGGGACCGGCACAGGCTGAGGCTTCCGATCGTGCTGAGGAGCCCCGAGCCCGTGGACTTCATGGCGCGGACCGCATCGACAGCGTCCTCGCGGACGAGCGTGGAGTTGGCCCACGCCAATGGCTCCTTGAGAGAGGACGAGAACACCACCTTGGACGCGTGCGTGAGCTGGTCGACGGACGCCTCCTCCTCGGGCCTGAACTCGTCCTGCCCACCCGGAACCTCACCTCCGGCAAAGCCCGACATCAGACGGTAGGTGTTCGCTCCCATCAGGTAGGTGACCTCCGGCTGCTCGCCGAGCCATGCCAGGTACTCCGGGCCTTCAAGACCCCAGAATCCAGGCCATCCCTCTGCTGCCGCATAGCCGTCGAGAGACGTGATGAAATCGACCAGAAGCTCCGACATGGCGATGTCCCTTCTTTGGGTGTTTCACGTTTGGACCGGCCGGAAGCCACAAACTCATCGGCCGCCCTGTGGCGAGAAGCCGTCTCAAGTCATGCCAGCAGGACGCGGCGTCCGCCGCGCCGCGATCACGCCGACGACCGCGGCCGGGCGAGAACAGTGCTCGGCACGTCTTCACCACGGACAGCTTCCGGGGTGAGAATCCTCGTGAGGTCGACCGAGGTCTTGTCGCACCGCCCGGTTCAAGGCGTCTCCAGCAGGCCCAGAAGCCGGCCTGTTAGCGGCGATGAAAGCTGTGAAAGTGCGAGGTCCGCGAGGGAACCGGACGGGGAGTGGCCGAGGCCGGCCAGATGAACTGCGAGAGTGACAGCCGGCTCGGCAGAGCAGGGCGTAGGCCACAGGTATCCGCGCGGCGTGCGATTTCACCCGTCGTCTCGTGCCTTGCGGCGGGCGTGACACCAGGCGATCGCGCGCCCGATTTCCCGGCGGTGGCCTTGTTCGAAAATGGAGTCTGGTCCAACTTTTGCGATGCGCCTACTCCCTGTGACGTGGTGTCTACGTGACCGTGCTGGTCGACATCGAGACGCGCAGGCCGGTGGACCTGCTGCCGGACCGCGAGGCAGGCCCTGTCGCGGCCTGGCTGGCCGAGCACCCGGGGATCGAGGTCGTCTGCCGTGATCGAGCCCCGTTCTTCGCCGAAGGCGCCAGGATCGGGGCTCCGACCGCGGTCCAAGTCGCCGACCGGTTCCACCCGTGGCGCAACCTTGGCGAGGCGGCCGAACGGTGCGTCTCCCCGCACCGTTCGTGCCTCCGCCTGACCTTCGTCGAGTCGGTGCCGGAGAAGGCTTCGGCACGGGCACCGGCCGAGAGCGGGTCGCCATGGCCCACCGGACACCGGTGCGCCGACCGCACCCGCGCCAAGCACGCAGCCGTCCACACGCTGCTGGCCGCCGGTCACAGCCGACGCTCGATCCAGCGACAGCTCGACATGACCTACCGCACCGTCCAGGGGCTGGCGGACGCGGCGAGGCCGGAAGAGCTGTTCCAGGGCCAGCGGCAGAACCGCAGGACCAAGCTCGACGACTTCAAGCCGTACCCGCACGAGCGATGGGTCGAGGGCTGCACGAACGCCTGGACCCGCTGGGAAGAGATCAAGACCCACGGCTACACGGGCGGCTATGGAGCCGTACGCGCCTACCTCCAGCGGCTTCGCACGTCCCCGGCCCCACGGCAGCCCGTCCGCCATCCCCACGTACGGTCACCGGCTGGATCCTGACTCGCCCCGACACCCTGCCGGATAGCGAGCGCCAGAAGCTGACATCCGTCCTCGTCGGCTGCCCCGAACTCGATGCCCTCACTAGGCACGTCCGCGCGTTCGGCAAGATGCTCACTCAGCTCCAGGGTGACCAGCTACCGCAGTGGATCAAGACGGTTCGCGCCAACGACCTGCCTAGCCTCCACACGTTCGTCAACGGCCTCGCCGCCGTCACCGCCGACCTAAGACTGCCCTGGAGCTCCGGCGTCGTCGAGGGCCACGTCAACCGGATCAAAATGATCAAGCGCCAGATGTACGGGCGGGCCGGCTTCAGCCTCTTGCGGAAACGAGTCCTGATGGCATCCTGACGGGCCCGTCATGAGTCCTGTCGGAGCCGCTCCGCAGCCTGAGCAGGGGTGTCGTAGTAGCCAGGCCGGGCCAGCAGGACCGAGTTGAAGTAGTAGCCCTGTTCTTCCTCGGGTTCGTCGTCGGCTGCGAAAGGGCGCCAGAAGCTCAGGAGCAGGTCAGAGGCGATGAAGGATGCTGGGTCGTCGGGGTCTGCTTCGATCGAGGTGTACTCGCCCATCCGGTGCACCAGCTCGCGGGCCGGGATCGCGAACACGTCCAAGCCCCTGAAGAAGACTCGGTCTGTCGAAGTGGACGGCCGCCCAAGCTCAATGGCTTCGAGCATGTCTCGCGTGCAGTGAATGCTGATCATCAATCCACTGGGCCGGAAGACGTGCTGACCCGGCCGGTCGGACTCCGATACCGCGGTGAGGTCGCGGAGCGATTCCAGCGCCGTGTTGGCCGAGTACCGAGTCATACCGATCCGCAACGGGTCAACGCCGATTGACGGGGCGAGGTCGAAGTCCATGCAGGGATGATCCCAAAAAGGTCCGTCAACGAGTCACCAAGGGCCCCAGCCCCGACGGTTGCAGAGCGTGAGAGTTCCACAGGCGTTGGACCAGAATCGCAGAACGGGCAGCTCTTCGGCGGGCTCGCGCAGCGGATGAAAAACACATTGGCTGGTCCGGCGCTGAGCTGCGACGATGGGCCCGTTTCGCTTACGGAGGATGATTGTTCGTTTTCGTGTGTGCTGGCTGTGGTGCCAGGTTGACCATCCCTCTGTCTCAGGTCGCGCTGCCGGTCCACGCTCATCAGAAGTACGGGAACGGGGTCCAGCTCCCGGTGCTCATGGAGTCGGGCACGTTCGCCGTGGACCCGGAGCCCTGGGGGCCGCCGTGGCGGAGGTGGGAGGAGATCCATCCGGACGAGGCGGCCGCCCGCGGTGTCCATGCGCCGGTCTACGCCCTCTCCGACGGCGAGCGTGGCGCGATCGTCATCGCGCCAGGTGACGCCAGCGGAACGGTGCTGATCCCGGAAGAACGCGCAGGCGGCTACTGCTGCGGCCTCGACGGTTCCGACGGCCCCAACGCGGCCTGCGGGGAGTGTGCCTTGCCCGTGGCCAGTCGGATCGACGACTGCTCGCTATGGCAGGCGATGTGGCTCGCACCGAACGCTGTACGCCGCCTTCCCGTCGACGGCGCCGGTGCCTTGCCGCTTTCCTGGTCTGAGCTGATGGCGGAAGGGGAGGGCACGCCGCCGTTCGAGCCGATTGCCACATGGGGGTCGCGGATGACGGCGGGCCTCTGGTCGAACTACTGGTGGTCGTGGAGCCCGCAGTGGGAGGCGGCTGCCGGCCGGGCGCTCGCCCACCTGCTGGCAGCTTCGGAGGGCGTACCGGTGGTCGTCCCGGACGGCTTGGTCGGGGAGGTCTTCCAACGCGCGCTCGACGCCCTGTTGCCCGCGGGCCCACCCGCGCTGTGCGCCGTCCTGGCCGGACCGGGACTGCCTGCTCCCAGCGAAGACATCTCCATCCTCCTCGTGCCGGCCCATCCTCAGACCGGGAAGACCTGGGCCCCGGCCGAGCCGACGCCGTACCTGGTGCCGCTGCCGTTCGGGGTGTGGCTGTGGCTGGCCTTCCCCAAGCCAGTCCTGCCCGTCCCCGCGTCGGGCGCCCTGCCCGTCGGCGCCCTCCGTGACGACTTCGACCCGCCCGCGCCGCGTCCCCGTCACCTGTTCCGGGCCGATTTGGAAGTGTTCCGGCGCACGCTGGTCCGGCTGCCGACCGTCCGCAGCCCGTGGCTGCGCGAGATCCTCGAGAACCTCACGCACCACATGCGCAGTGGCCTCTTCTAGCCGACGGACAGGGGACTGCCGGTCACTCGCGATCGAGCCTGCGCCTTTTTGCGTTCCCTCGGTGAGGTCTACTGAGCGACGCCTAAAGCCTCGTTGCGCGACCGTTCCTTGGCAGTTCGCGCACTCGGAAGCTCTTGGCGTCACCTCACCACGAGCGTCGTGCGCTTGGTCTGTGACCCAACCTCCCAGCACTGTCAGGACAGCGGGACACGATTGGGGAGCAGGGCCTTCGACAGGACCCGAGTTCCACGCAATCGTGCATCGCCATGTCCCAGCGCAGGCCCCCTCATGCAGCCTGCGCACCGCGTGTGCGCTGGTTCAGACGCCCTCGGTCTTCAGCGCCTACAACTTTGCTAGGGACGCGTCACCGTCGAGGGGGTGATTCGAGGCGCTCTGCCTGTTCCTTGATGTGGGCGGCTGCCTGGTTCAGGAAGTTGACCACTGTGGCCAGTTCGTCTTCGCTCAGCGCTGAGGCGGCGTTCTCCACGGCACCGATCAGCGGTGTGAGGGCAGCGATGATCTCGTCGCGGGCCCGCGGGGTGGGCTTGACGACGGTGCGGCGCCGGTCGGTGTGGTGGGGGGCGCGGGTGACGTGGCCCGCTTCCTGGAGTCTGTCGACCAGGACGGTCGCCGAGGCGGAGCGGATTCCGAGGCGGTGGGCGATATCGATGGGCCCGAGTCCGTCCGGGGCCGCCAGGAGGTGTTCCATGGCGGTGACGTCGTTGGGACCGAGGCCCAGGTGGCGGGCGAGGGCGAGTTCGGCGTCCCGGTTGGCCAGCAGTACTTGGCGCAGGGCCCAGGACGCCGGCCCTCCGATCTGGGGTCCCTCCGGGGGCGTGCTCGTACGCTCCGCGCCGGTGGCTGCGTCGGCCATCTTCAACGCCGCCCTTCTGTCGACTCGACTGTCCAGAGCCGCCGGTCGGGGCCCGTGTCTGCTCTCGCGTGCCTATTGTTCCCTAGTTCGATCGCGCTCCGGTGCAGCCGGTGGGCGAGGCTGCGCGCGGCTGAGGCGGCTGGGCCACCACACGCGGCTGCCCAGGTCGTAGACGAGTCCTGGGACCAGAAGTGAGCGGACCACCACGGTGTCAAGCAGGACACCGAAGGCGACGATGAAGGCGATCTGCAGCAGGAACGCCAAGGGGATCACTCCCAGCGCGGAGAAGGTGGCGGCCAGTACGACGCCGGCAGAGGTGATGACTCCTCCCGTGGTACTCAGGCCCCGCAGTACCCCTGCCCGAGTGCCGTGTGTCCGGGATTCTTCGCGGACCCTGGTCATGAGGAAGATGTTGTAGTCGACGCCGAGCGCCACGAGGAAGACGAACCCGTACAGCGGCACCGAGGCGTCCGCTCCGTCCAGGCCGAACAGGTGGGGGAAGACCAGTGCGCTGACGCCCAGGGTGGCGGTGAAGTTGAGGATCACGGTCGCGATCAGCAACAGGGGTGCGGTGAGGGCCCGCAGCAGCAGGACGAGGATCAGAGTGATGATGGCGAGTACGACGGGGATGATGATCAGCCGGTCGCGGGCGGCAGTGTCCTGGGTGTCGAGCTGTTGCGCGGTGCGGCCGCCGACCAGCGCGTGGGCTCCCGGCACCCGGTGCACGGCCTCCCGCAGTCGCACGATGGTCTGCTGAGCGGCCCGGCTGTCGGACGGGGCGGCCAGGACGGCGTTCAGGGCGGTCCGTCGATCAGGGGTCGTGTGCGGTGTGCGGGAGACGTTGGCGACGCCAGGAGTCGCACGGACGACGGCCAGCACCCGATCCGCTTGTGCGACGTCGGTGAGGACGACGGCGGGGTCGCCCTGGCCTGCGGGGAAGTGGCTGTCGAGGACCCGCTGCGCGGTGACCGAAGGTTCCGAATGGATGAACGTCTCCTCCAGGGGCAGCCCCCGCGCGGAGAACAGCGGGAGCGCGCACGATGCAGCGAGGAGTGCTGCCAACGACCAGCCCCACACCTTGCGCGGGCTGCGCGCGATCAGCCTGGAAACCCTCTCCCAGAGACCGGAACTGGCGCTCTGTCCCGATCGGGGCCGGGCGGGCCAATAGGCTCCGGGGCCCAGCAGGACCAGGACGGCGGGCAGGAACGTCAGGGCCGCCAGTGCGGCGCAGGCAACCCCGATCGCGCCGACCGGGCCGAGCGCCTGATTGTTCGCCAGGTCGCTGAGCAGCAGCGCGAGCAGGCCCAGGGCCACGGTCGTCGCACTCGCCGCAACGGGCTCCACAGACCGGCGCCATGCCGTGCGCATCGCATCGAAACGGTTGGGCGTGTGCGTCAGCTCTTCGCGGAATCGTGCGCTGAGCAGCAGGGCGTAGTCGGTGGCCGCGCCGATGACCAGGATCGACAAGATGCCCTGGACCTGACCGTCGATTCGTACCACCCCGTGCTGGGCGAGGGCGTAGACGATGCCGCTGGCCAGGCCCAGTGCGAACACGGCACTGAGGATGACCAGGAAGGGCAGGAGCACACTGCGGTACACGGCCAGCAGGATGACGAGGACCACGCCGAGCGCCACACCCAGCAGCAGGCCGTCGATACCGGAGAAGGCATCGCCCAGATCGGCCTGGCTGGCGGCCGGGCCCGCCAGGAACACGGTGACACCCGCGACGTGCGCGGCGGAACGCAGAGAGTCGACGGCCCCTCGCAAGTCCGTACCCAGATCGGCGCGCAGCGGCAGCACCGCCTGAAGCGCCTGCCTGTCGTCCGAAGTGACCACCGGGCTGGGGGCTCCGGCCAGCGCGGGACTGCCCGCCATCTGCCCCAGCGCCTTGCGTGCCGCGCCCATCGTGCCCGCGGGCAGCGGCGCAGGAGCCGCGCTCCACACGATCACCAGCGGAAGGGCCTCCCGTGCGTCCATCTCCCTTTGCAGAGACAGGACTTGCGTCGATTCCGCACTCTGCGGCAGGAACGACGCGCCGTCATTACTGGCGACCTGCCCGAGCTTTCCGGCAAACGGGCCGAGCCCCCCGCCGATCACCAGCCAGACGACAAGGAGCAATCCGGGCAGGAGCCAACGGCGTTCGCGGAGAGCTCGCATCGGCGCAGTCACAGCATTGCCTATCGCTAGATAAACTTACTACATGTTTCCCTAGGTATATAGCGACGCATCATCTGACGCAACTGGTCAGCTGAGCCCGGCCCGGACTGGTGCCGCATCAGGCGACGTTCACCCTTCGCCCGGCGATGAGGCCCCGCCTGTCGACGGGTTTGGATACTGGCGATAATCAAGCGATGAGTGCCATCGATCGCCCCATGCCGCCCCTGAACGCCGACGAGCGCACCACGTTGGAAAGCTGGCTCGACTTTCACCGCACCACACTGGCCATGAAGTGCGAGGGGCTGGACGATGAACAGGCCGCGGTCGCGTCCGTGCCGCCGTCCGGCTTCACGTTGACCGGCCTGGTCCAGCACATGGCGGAGGTGGAGCGGAGCTGGTTCCGCCGCGTGTTCGCCGGAGAACAGGCTCCGCCCATCTACGCCCCGCAGGCCGAACCGGTCGGTCCCGACGGTGGTTTCGACGTGGCTGAAGGCGCGACCCTGAGCGACGCCCTCGCCACCTGGCACGCGGAGATCGCCCGCGCCCGTGAGAACTGCGCCGACCGCGCTCTGACCGATACGGGGCGCTTCATGGAGCAGGACGTCAGCCTGCGCTGGATCTACGTCCACATGCTCGAGGAATACGCCCGCCACAACGGCCACGCCGACCTGGTCCGGGAACGCGTCGATGGCACCACCGGCGTATAGCGCCGGACCAGGAAGCGGGAAGCCTCCTGGTCCCGTGCAAAGGCCTTGTCTCAAGTGGCGTTGTGGGAGAGGCTCGATGCGCTCCGGCACCGCCCGACGCCGGACCCTGCCATGCAGAAGGGCCGACCGGTTCAACGGTCCAGCCGTAGGCGGCCCTTCGCCACGATCGCCGGCACAGCTCCCGTTCCCGCGTTGGCAGGGGCGCGGCTGACCAAGACTGCGCAGCCCGGATCACCGCCCGGGGTCAACACCATTTGTCGGCCAGCTTGGGGGCGACGTGCCGGCAGTAGCGGCAGGTGGAGCCGGCCTCAAGGTCGTCGGTGGAGCCGCTGCACGCGGGACATGTTCCGCGTTCGCGGACGGGCCCGCGTCCGGCCGCGCAGGCAGGACAGAGGTGTGCGAGGACGTCGGGCGCGGCCGGGTAGCCCGGCAGGACCGCGGCCGCCGGACGCACGACCCAGCCGGCCTCCAGCGCCACGCTCTCGAACGACGCGCTCTCCGCCTCCGCGGGCTCCAGGTAAAGGGCGAGGCAGCCGTCACGGTCGCAGGTCAAGGCGTTGCGGATCACAGGGTCTCCTGACTCTTGCGGATGTGTCCTGGCCAGGCGCGTGCCCGATGCGCCGGGCGCCATGCGCTCGCAACGGATCCCGGCTGCTCGGTGGGCCCAGCGGTTGTGTGGGCCGCCGCGCGCCCATCGGGGCCGGCGGCCCGGCGCCGCCCACTACCGCGGGATGTCGGGGAACAAGCCGGCTTCGCGGCCGGCACGGAGGCCTGCCCGCCGAGCCCATGCACAGGCCGCAACCCCACGGTCACCTCTGCGTGCCGCGTCCGCAGCCGGAGCCTGAGGTGGTGCACACGGTCACCGGCGCCCCGCCCACAGCTAACAGGTTCACCTGCTCGAGGTGAAGGTGCGCCAGCCCTCGTCGAGGAGGTCGAAGGCACACGTGATCACAGAGCGTGGTGGTGGAGATGTCGCGGCTTCCGCGATCTCGCGGATCCCCACGTCCAACCGCAGCCCGCCCGGCAGTTGGCGCCGGTGGACGGTCAAAGGCGTAGGAGCCTACGGGCGTTGCCGGAGGCGATCTTCCGCTTGTCGACGTCCGGAAGGCGGGTCCGCTCCAGGGCGGCGACTGCCTCATCTGTTTTCTCATAGGGGTAGTCGACGGCGAACAGCACGCTGTCCGCTCCGAGCACGTGCACGAGCGCTTCGATCGCGGCCGGTGACAACACCCCACTGGTCGTGGCGAGCACGTTCGTCCCGAAGTACGCGGACGGCTTGCGCCGCAGCGGGTGCGGCACCGTGAGAGTCGCGTAGCGCGAGTCGAAGCGGGAGAGCTGGAAGGGGAGGAACTCGCCGGCGTGCCCGAGGATCATCGTCGCCTCCGGATGCCGGTCGAACACCCCGGACATGATCACCCGCATGGCGTGCCCGCCGGTGGCCGCCTGCCAGCTCCACAACGCGCCGTCCAGCTCGGGATGGGCGTCGAGCACGCGCCAGCGGTCCGCGGGCGGCATCCCGGGGTGCAGGTACAGCGGTACGCCGAGTTCGCTCAGCACGGCCCAGACCGGGTCGAATGCCGGGTCGTCGAGGTACCGGCCCTGGATGTGGTCGTTGACGAGGACCCCCTTGAACCCGAGGCGTTCGACGGTTCGGCGCAGCTCCGTGACGGCGGCGGCCGGGTCCTGGAGCGGAAGCGCCGCGAAGGCGGCGAACCGGCCGGGGTGGGCGTCGACGATCTCGGCGAGGTGGTCGTTGACGTACCGGGCGTCGTCCACCGCGCGGGCCGGATCGGCTTCCGCTTCGATGCCGGGGACGGTGAGGGAGAGCACCTGCATTGCGATGCCGTTGGCATCCATGTCGGGCAGCCGTAGCCGCGTGACGTCGGGCAGCCGGGCGGCCATGTCCGCGAGGAAGGCGGGATCGATGTTGTCCGGTATCGGCGACGGAGGCCGCCGGTCGGCCAGGCCCGGGATCGCGATGGCTTCCTCGATGGCGACGTACCCGCGCATCAGACGCGTCCCACCGGGACGAGGATCCCCGCTGCGCGGGTCGGCCGCTCGGCCTCGTCGAGCATCAGCGCCGCGACGGTGGCTCGGGAGGCGTGCGGCGGCAGGACGGGCTTGGCGTAGTCCTCCAGCGGGATGTTGCGCCGCCCGGTGCTGACGCCGCCGGCCCACAGGTCGGGGGCGTGGAAGACGGTAGCGCCGCCGTCGAGGGCGATCGAGTCCGCGGCGGCCTTCTCCGCCAGCTCCTCGCCGACGAAGGCCTTCATGACCCACTGGTAGATCCCGCCGCCGGCGCCGACGGAGGAGCCGGAACCGAGCGCGCCGAGCCACAGCGTGCGTACCGGGACGTCGGCGAGGACCCGCGCGCCGGCGACGAGCGTTCCCTGGCCGTCGTCTTTGCCACGGCCGAGCGCGGAGACCACCACGTCGACGTCGGTCAGGTCCGGGAACTCGCCGGGGGCAGTGACGTCGGCCCGGCGGATCTCGACAGCCGACTGATCGGACATCGGGCGGGTCTCCGGTCGGCGGACCAGCGCGACGACCTCGTGTCCGCGCTGAAGGGCTTGCTCGACGACGAGGCGGCCGACCCTGCCGGTCGCCCCGAGTACGGCGATGCGCATGCTTGCTCCCGAGTAACTGAACATCTGTTGGTTACGTAAGTGAACAAGTGTTGGTAAGCGGTGTCAAGACACGGGGTCGGAGGTGAGGGAGTTGAAGTCGGGCGCTCGGGCGGCGGTACAGTGAACGACTGTTGCCGAACGCCGGGAGTACGCCTGTGAGCAGCGAAGAGGCCGTCCCCCGCCGACGCCGACGGAATCCACGGGGACAGGGGCAGGTCCTCAAGACCGAATTGGTGGAGGCCGCCGCCCGGCTGCTGGCCACGCTCGAACGGCCCGAGACGCTCACTCTCCGGCAGGTGGCCCGCGAGGTCGGCGTCGCCCCCGCGAGCATCTACGGGCACTTCCCGGACCTCGGCGCGCTCGTCCAGCATGTGCTGCGGCTGCGCTACGACGAACTCGCGGCGGTCATGCGCACGGCGGCGGACGGCACCGAGGGGCCCCTGGCCGACCTGGCCGCCCGGTGCGCCGCCTACGTGCACTGGGGAGTCGATCATCCCGGGCCGTACCGCACGCTCTTCGGCGGCGGAATGCCCGACGAGCTGGTGCCCACGAACGCACACGGCGCGGGCGAGGAACTGCTCGGATCCGTCGTCGCTTCGCTGGCCGGCGCCCAGCAGGACGGGCCGGAACACCGGGACCATCGCGGCCCCGAGCAGGAGTGGCAGGCCGGCCTGCTGCTCTGGACCGCTCTGCACGGCCTGGTCGCGCTGTACAACGCGCACGGCAACATGCCTTGGCCCGACCTCACCGACCTCATCGCGCAGACCCTCGCCCTGCACACCGGAAGACCTGTCGCAGAACTCGTGGAGCTCGCCCGGACGGCCGACCGCCCCGCCTGAGCGGCTCACGCCAACAGCTCCGCGCGGTCTCGATCGATCCCCGGCCCAGCAGACGGGCCGCACCCGAATGAGCCCCCGACCGCCCCGCCCGGGTGCGCGGTGCGTGCGGCCTTCATCCGCGACCAGTAGCCGTGCACCACGGCCAGGCCACGCCGTGCTCCTTGCCCGCCGGGCAGCCCGGAGGAGTGCCGCCAGGGCGGCGGTAGACCACGGATGTCGCGGCGCCGATCACCTCGATTGAGCAACACGTCGACGAGGTAACTCCGCAACTGCGGGCCGCCATCTGGCAATCCGCGCGCCTGGTCGGAGTCTTGCTCCAGGTTCGGTCCCTTCGATCTTGCTGAATGTCACGAAAACCCGGTCGAGTTCACACCGGACGGGCCGTACTCTGACCAGCATGGCCCACGCGAAGACCTCCTATGTCTGCCTGCCGTGTCGGGCCTCCTACAAGCAGCCTTACCCAGGTGACCACGACCGGCTCTGCCCGCGCTGTGCCGAGCCGTTGATCCATGTGGGCTCCGCCTTCGCAGCACCGCGGCGACGCAACACTGCTGCCTGGCGGACCCTGTCGGTCCTCTTGAATGCCGGCGTCCGCTTCCACAAGAGTTGCTGTGGTGGCCCTGGCTATCGCCCGCGCACACTCGGCGAGGTGCGCGAGCGAATGGCATACGCACGAAAAACCGGTGAACCGTTCGCGCGTGCCCTGGTGCGTCATGAGCTGCCGTAGCCCGGTGGCGTAACAGAGCAGCCACGCGTGTCCGAGCGTCTGCCTCGTTGGATCGCACCGGCGACGGGATGCCGCAGCGATTTCCAGCCGCGTCCGTTGACACCGATCCCCGGCTTCGCCCACTGGTGGGCGAAGTCTTCGTCCTGCGCAGCGGATCCGGCGTTGCTTCCCAGTGCTCATGGCACCGAGATCGACGCCGATCTGAGCGTCAGCGCATGCCGCCGGAGGCGAGAATGACGTCCCCGGTGATCCAGCGCGCGTCGTCGGAAGCCAGGAACGCCACGAGCGGTCCGTAGTCGTCGGGGGTCCCGGTACGACCCAGGGGGGTGGCGGCGATCCCCTGTGCCTCCAGCTCCGACCCGACGTACCCCATGGCCCTGGACCCTTCGGTGTCCGACGGTCCGGGCATGATCGCATTGACACGGATGCCGCGCGGGCCGAGCTCCTTGGCCGCAACGATGGTGAAGGCGTTCACAGCGCTCTTGGACGCAACGTAGAGCGAGGTGTACGGAGGATGGGTGACCGTACCAGCAGTCGAAACGTTGATGATGGACGCGGCGTTGATGTCGTCCTGTGAGGCCAGTGCCTGGGTGGTCAGGATCGTGCCCAGCAGGTTCGTGGTCATCTCGCGGTGGAACTCGTCCTCGGTGATGCCCGACAGCGGCGCGAACGTGGCGACAGCCGCATTGTTGACGAGCACGTCGACCGGGCCGTACACCTCGCGCGCCCGGTCGAAGAGACGGCGCACATCGTCACCGCTGGCCACGTCGCCCTGAACCGCGGTCGCCCGGCCGCCCTTGGCGACGATGTCCGCAACTACCCGCTCTGCGCCCTCCACATCCCCCCGGTAGTTCACCACGACCGCTGCGCCGGTCTCGGCCAGAGCCTTGGCGATTCCCGCGCCCAGACCCTTCGAAGCGCCCGTGACGATTGCCGTATGTACGTTGTTGCTGCTCACAGTGGCTCCTCGGAGATAGGTGCTTCCGAAGATCACCGTAGGAAAGGTACTCACTGTGGGGAAGTAGGTACTTTTTTGTAAGCTCCTGTCATGTTGGAAACAGAGCAGGTCGCGACGGCTGCCAGGCTTCTGGCGCATGACACCTTCGACAGCAAGTGCCTCCTCAGGCCGATCATGGACCAGACGACGAGCCGGTGGGCGACACTGATCATCTCGGCCCTCGTCGCCGGCCCGCACCGCTTCGCACAACTCCATGGGCGCGTCGGTGGCATCAGCCAGAAGATGTTGTCGCAGAACCTCAAAGCACTGGCCAGGGCCGGGCTTGTCGCCCGCCATGTCGCGCCCACCAACCCGCCCCAGGTCACCTACAGCCTGACGGAACTCGGTGTTGGCCTGGCTGGACCGCTCACCGATCTGATCCGCTGGTTCGGCCGGCACGGAGACGAACTCCTCGCCCATCAGGAGCACTACGACAACCACCAGGCGTGACCACCAAGAACTCCCGCAGCAGATCAGGGCACACCCGAGGGTCAGGAATGCGCAGTCCATGAGGATGTCGTCGCGGAACTCCCAACGGACCCACAGGTGGTCGACCAGCGCAGGTGAGCGAATACACGCTCCGCAACCCAGTGGGCTGTGCCGGAACCGGTGTTGCACGACCTACCTGCCGCCATCAGCACGCGGCCGGTGCCCCGGCTCGGCCGAGGGCTTGCGAGTGCCCTGCAGAGCCGAGGGTGGCCGGCATAGTGAAGCGCGAGCGATGGCTATGTGCCGCTCTGGCTGGTGACGCGTCCGTTGATGTGCAGGGTGCCGGACAGGTCAGCCGGAACGTCGGCCTCGACCGTTCCCTCTCGCGTTGCGCCGGCGGGAATCGAGTCGTATGCGCAGCGGATGCTGGTGCCCGTGTTCTGGCAGGGCGCGCTGGCTTCGACATGGTTGAGGGGCGGATTCAGCGTGTGGGTGAGGGTGATTTTGCGCGCGGTCTTGGTGCCGGTGTTGGTGAGCTTCCAGTGCCAAGTGACGTGGCTGCCGTCGTCATTGAGGTGCGGAGCCTCGTAGGAGACTGCTACGTCTACGCCACCGGCCTGCGGTGCGTGAGCGGCCTGAGCGGCCGGGAGGACCGCGAGGAAGACCGCGGCTGACGCCAGGACAGTCACGGCCGGACGGCGACAGGTACTGGGGATGCGGGGAATTTTCACAGCTCATGAACGTTCGGCCCGGCCAGCAGGTCACGCCATCCCCGCATCGGGGTGAGGACGTCCCGGTGTTACCGCGGCCCACCGTCGGCGCTGTCACCGTTCGGTGAGCCTCCGCCCCAAGGCCAGGTGACCGCGCCTCGTCATCTGGGCGGCGCCACGCGGCCCGCGCAGATGCAGCTCGGCAGCTCGGCGACATCGCCAGACATCATCCGAACTCCCCGCGTGCGGAGGCCTGTTACCCCGGCCGCGGTGGCGCCCACACGGGCACACCGTTGAGCCGCTGGGTCAGTTCAGCCCGATCAGTCCGACGGCCGGCACCGGCGACAGCCGAGGACCCGCCATCCGATCGCCCCCTTCCCACCTCAACTGGGCGCTGTCCGGCCGATCATGGGGTCCGTACCCTTGCCTCGTGATTGATCACGGTATTGCGCTGCCCTACTACCGCCTCCACGTCGTGCCCGCGGTCGTGGCCCTGGCCAGCCCGACATGGCAGCGGGAGGTTTGGCTCGATCCGGATCAGTTCGAGGACCTCGACCACACCGTGCACGTGCTCTTCGACGATTTCTGCGATGCGAGCGATCCGCTGCCCTGGCTGGGGCAGTGTCTTCGCAGTGAGGAGGAAGTCGAGCTGATGGCGCGTCTTGGTGCTGCCTACAGCGCGGTTCAACGATCGGTCGGCGCCGCTGCCCGCGACGAGGTCTACATGGACTCTCCGGGTTGGCCGGCCGTAGTAAGCGCGGCAGCCCGGCTGGCCCAGGTGCTGGTCTCCAACGATCACTCGGCGCTGAGCAAGCTGCATGACGCCGGCTATCGCTGGCCGCCCGGCACCGAATCGGTTTCGTCCGAGGCTGACGACCAGCACCTCGATTCATGACCTCATCCAGATGGTCAGGACAGCAGCAGTGACAGTTCCAAGAAAATCGTAGCCGCGCTTGTCGCAGCGCATCGCGTCGGCACGGGAGTTCTTCAGACTGTTGATGTGCGGGGGACCCGGCTCTTCTCCAGCACCGGCACGAACTGGACGCAGTCGGCCCGCTGCCCGGCTTGATGATCAGAGGCAGCGGGCGGCAGCGCCCTCCGGCGCTCAGGTGGATCTTGCCGGTGAGGCAGGGGCGGCGGATCGGTGCGGGCGTCGGCCGCGTGCTGGTGGGCGCGGACGATCGTGGAGTCCACCGAAATACCTCAGCCAAGCTCACCCGCCACGTCGGCTTCGGCCCGGACTTGCTGGAGCAGATGCTCCCAGGTCCTGCCGGCCGACCAGATCCGGCTGCGTGCGTGAGATCGCTTTTCCCCATGACGGCACCAACACCCCGGTCATAAACCAGTCACCTGATCGGCCTGCCAAGCCATAGCCACTTTCAACGGCCGCACACATACTTGAATCACGTCAATACGGGGAGGTATCAATGGCGTTCATAGTGCTGTTCGGGGGCATGAGTGGGCTGGCTCTGGTGTTGGTCGTCACGCTTCTGCGCCGTAGCTGGAACCAGACGGAGACTGCTGAGGGGCTCCGGATCGAGCAGGAGGCCCGTATGCAAGCAGCACACGACCGCGTCTCCTTCAACTCGTGGGCCATGCACAACGCGCCGCCCACAGCCAGCGACGCTTACCAGCGCCGTCGCTGAATCCCGCACGACACCCGACGCCCCGGTCACATGCTGACTGGGGCTTCGCACACTTGGCGTGTCCTCAGACCCGGCGCTCACGCCAGACCGGCCAGATGTAGCGCGATCGGAGAGTCGGTGGCAGACACTCCAAACCGTTCGAATGCAGCAGGCTCATGATCGGCCGGACAAGGCCCAGCCGGGCGGCCGGATTGCGGCGAACCGGTGGTGCATCCGCACCGGATCAAGCGCTGAGTGCCTTCCGTCGTGCTGCCCGGAGGAGACCACAGTGCCAATCTTCGCGGCCCTCCCCCGCTTCCCCGCATGCCTCCAGCCCCGCCCAGCGCCGACGCTTCCGTCGCGCCATCCTGGATTGCCTTCGTATCGACCTGCGTACCGGCCGCCAGTCCCGCCCGGGTTACAGGTCAAGCGCGTTCAACGGCGGCCGGGATTTCTATCAAAGGGAAGAAGCGGAACCCTAGTTGGAACTGGCCCCGGAACGGGGCTACTGGCTCGTTGTCCCAGCCGAACGCGAGCCCTGAGACAACCCCATCAGGCCAATAAGGAGGCGGAAGATGGGCAAGCGCAAAGGCAGCGTCCACACAGAGTTCGAGTCCGCGGTCCGCGACGCACTCGCGTTCCTCACAGACGAACTCGGCTTCGACCGCCCCCTTGCCGAGGTGGGCATCCTGCACACGGTGACCTACACCCGTGGCCAGCACACCCGCGATCAGCAACAGATCATCGTCTACTACGACCCCATGCCCCATGGCCTCACCACCGAAGTAGCGACTGTGTGGGAGGGGATCAAATACAGTGCATCCCTGTCGACCCTGGTCTTCGCTGCGGGGCTGGGGCATCGCAACGTCGTGACCACTGCCGCCAACAACCTTCGCAACATGGATAAATCGCTGGAATCGCAGGCGTACTACCTGCGCCTGCTCGCACCCTACTTACAAGACCCGGCAGAGTCGGCCCAGCTCATGCACGAGGCCGGAGCGAGAGGTTTCCCTGTGTGAACGCGTGCGGGGATTCGTGACGAAGACAAGTCACCGACTGCCCGTCCTGTGCCAGATCTCCATCGCGGTCTGCAGCACGCATAGGGCCTGGGGCCCTCTCCGTTCACACGACTGTGTGACCGCCGCTGGATCGCAGCGGCGGTGGAGACGAGGGCCAGGAGCCGGACCTGCCGCTCCAGGGCTCACCAGTGCCCGGTCTCGGCATCGCGAACGGGAGGCCGGCCAGCGGCGCGGTGTCGGCGTCATTCGTCCCGGGGAAGCTCAATCAACGAGATCCCCCGCACCGGAATCGCACCGAACGCCCTGTCCGCGAAGGAGGCGGCTGCCCCTGCGGCGGTGCGCGCCATGGACCGAGTGCGGCAACGGCTGACCTGACGCCGGCGTCCTTCAACCCCAGGGGTGCGTTGGCATGGGTCATGGCGTGGCCTGCGTGTTGGGGAATGCGTGGCGTCGGGCCCCGGCGACGATAAGCAGGCTGATTGCCCCAAGGGCGGCGGCCGACGAGGCGACCGCTGTGACGCCCGAACTGTGCAGTACAAGACCGCCGATGATTCCACCAAGGGCCATCGCGGCGTTCCAGAGGGTGACGAGGACGGCTTGGGCGGTGTCAGCGACAGCGTTGCCGCGCCGCATGCCGGCTTGTCCAGCCGCGGTTTGCAGCAAGGACGGGGCACCGCCCCACCCCAGGCCCCAAAGAACAGTGGCGCCCCAAACGATCGGATGCGTTGCGGTGACGGCCAGAGCTGCGGTGGCGATACTGAACAGCAGCGTGCAGGTGACCATCAGATTCCGCAGCCGGCGATCTGCGTACCGTCCGACGCACCAAATACTCGCCAGGCATGCGGCACCGAAAGCCAGGAGAACAGCGCCGGTCGATGGAGCAAGCCCCGCGTGCTGCAGGTAGGGAGCGATGTAGGCGTAGATGATCGTGTGCCCGAGAACGAACGTCGATACCGTTGCCATGATCGCCGCGACGCCGGGTGCCGCCAGCGTCTGTCGCACTGTCGACTTCGCTGGTTCTGATGCCGCGTCCGAGGGGTCCACGTCGACCTGTTGGATGAGGGGCTGCCCAACTCCGGGGACTGACACGCTGATCCAGCCGATGACTGCAAGTGTGACCAGCGAGACAGCGCCAAAGGCTGCCCGCCATCCCACCTGTTCACCGATCAGCGTGCCGGCCGGGACTCCCAAGGACAGCGCCACGGGGATACCGGTCATCGCCACTGCGATGGCGCGGCCTTCCAACCCGGCGGGTGCGATACGACGGCTGTAGCCCGCGAGGATCGCCCACGCCAGGCCGGCGGCGACGCCGGCCAGGAACCGTCCCGCAAGCAGGGCGATGTACCCCGGTGCTGCGGCAGTCAGCGTGTTGGCCACAAGGAAGACGGCCATGGCGCCGAGCAGGAGCGGTTTCCGCGGCACGGGTGCCGTGACCGTGGCGAGCGGGATTGCGGTCAGCGCTGTACCGGCCGCGTAAACGGTGACGGCTTGGCCGGCTGCACCTGAACCGACGCTCAATGAGGCCGACATTTCGGGTAGCACACCGGCGGGCAGAGTCTCCGTCAAGCTCGTGATGAAAACAGCAGTTCCGAGTGCCAACAACGCCGACCAGGGCAGGCCGGCCTGTCGCGTACGAGGCTGAGTGTCACAAGACGTGGTGGTCATGGACAGAAGCTTGAAACCTTCACATAGATGTGATGGTCAAGTCGAGGCGCGGCAAGTAGTTTCGGCAGGTGTGAGGATCGGTGAATTGGCGCGACTGACGGGCGCGTCCCGTCGGCTGCTCCGCTACTACGAGGAGCAAGGCCTGATTGTCCCGGACCGCGGCACGAACGGGTACCGGGAGTACGACGACCGCTACGTGGACCGGGTCAACCAAATTCGTGGCCTGCTGAATGCGGGGCTTCCCACTCGCATCATCAAGCAGATCCTTCCGTGCCTGGACAAGCCTCGCTCGATCCACTTTCCCGATGCCACACCGGAGATGCTGGCTTTGCTGGCCGCCGAGCGGGACAGCCTCACCGAGCGGATCAACGTACTCATCCGCAACCGTGATGCGATGAGCGAGTACCTGACCGAAGTCGAACAATGCCGAGCGCCGGCTCCTGGCAGCTCAGACGGAGCACCGAGTTCCTGACATCGAGATCGTCGGCAGAGGGCCGGATGACGCCGTGATCTGTGACCGCCCTGTCCCGCCCTGCGGAATGCGCTCCGCAACAGCCAGCACGGTCCTCCTCAATGGGAGAAACGAACGAACGCACCAACCCGGCCTGGAGGTTGACGAGGACCGCTGGCCGCCGGACACGAGCGCGTGGAGAGTCTGTGGGCCATGGACTTCCTCGACGGAACCCGTACGGTTGGACAACGCTCCCTGGTTCATAGGCGGACTCGCCAGCGACGACGTCATCCAGTTGAAGATGGACGATGAACGCCTCCGCTCGGCTGACGGATTCGGCAGTTCCTCGAACTGGCTTACCTGTGCGGCTAGTTGGCTTCCCGCCGGCGGCAGCGGACCGAGTCTTTCGGAACCGACCCGGCAGCCCCTTTCAGTGCCGCATCCACAAGTCGCTGTTCCCGGCGATGACCACCGTTCCGTTCGCCAAGGTCGTTACGGCGGCGGGCGGCTGGGAGTGGCAGCCGAGTTCGCCGCGCTGCCACCCTGCCGGGGTTCCATCGCCGGTCCAGACCGCACCGCAGTACGTCGCCGGGTCCTGCGGGGACTTCCCCGGCACCCGCAGGCTACCCACCATGATCGGGAGCCCCTGGGCGTCGACGGTCGCCGCGACGACGCCACCGGCACCCATTGCCGTGGTGTCCGTCTCCGTCCAGGTGGCGCCATCGGTGCTGGTGAGGAGCACGGGCACATCGGGCTTCGTGGGAGCCCCCGAGGTGTCCCCCACGGCGAACCAACGTCCAGCGGCCCGGAACGCGCCGCGCATTCTCGTGCCCATCGGCAGTCCCTTCACGGTCGCGCTGGTCCAGTGCGCTCCGCTGTCGGTGGAGTGCCAGACCACCAGAGTGCCGGTGGTCTCCTGGGTGAAGGCGTTCGAGGAGTAGCTGCCCACAGCGATCACCTCCCGGCCTTCGGCCGCCATCGGCCCGACCGGGGCCCGGCTCCCGCGGCCCGTCTCTCCCGGCAATGTCACCCGGTGCACGGTGGCACCGCGGTCGTCGGAGGCGTACATGAAGGGCCCGGTGGCGCCCGAGACGGTCTCGCTGCCTCCGATGAGGAGCCGGCTCCCGCTGCGGACCGCCGAGCCGACCGTCCCGCGGTCCGAGGTGTCCGACTCCTTGACGGCCCAAGGCAACTTGAGATCCGCCAACTGCCGCACCTGGCCGTCCCGTTCGCGGAGACGGACCACGCTGGATACGAAGAACTGCGACCCGTCGCCCCATTCGACCACCGCCTGGGCCGGCACTCCGCCGCCCGGAGCGCCGTGCCGCATCGAGTTCGGCACGTCGGATTCGTCCTTGGGTGAACCGGCGGGGTCGGGGTGCAGCGTGAGCTTGGTGCAGTCCGCGTTGCCGGACCAGTTGACGGGCACGTACCCGTAGCCGTTGGCATACGTGCCGATGCCCAGTACGCAGCTCCCCTGAGGGGCGAGGAGCTGCAACCCCTCGCCCGGCGCGACGTAGTCCTCGTCCTTGGATCCGGGCCACTGCACACTGTTGGCGTAGCGCTCGAACCCCAGCTTGTCGGCCCCCGCCCCGCCCACGCCGGGCGGCGAGCCGGCCGTACGCGTGCCGCAGGCCGACACCGCAAGCACTAGTACGGCAACCCCTGCGTGCGCCGCGAGGCGCACCCTCCCCCGGTGCAGAATCATTGCGACACCCTAGCGACCGCGGCTGGCCGAACCTCGGCCCGGTGGTCTCCTGGAGCCCGGCGTGACAGCTGGTTGCAGCACCGCGCCCGACGCGGTGGACGTCAGGTGGCCATGGCGCATCCCGGCCCGGCAGGAGGAACGCGTCACCTTTGACCTGGCGGATGCCGGTTCGAGGACCGCGGACGGCGTCCGTTCAGACTGTGAGCAGGCGGAGGCCGAGGTCTGCCGCGTCGCGTTCGGCGAGATCCCTGTTGCGCTCGGCCCACCGGCCGGAGTCCAGGTCGGCGCTGAGACTTCGGACCGCCCGCTGCTCGGCCTTCGGCCCGACCCTCGTCCACACCGACATCGCACGGCGCACATGATCCTCCAAATACGCTTCCGGTCGGCGCCAGTACGCCTCGAACAGGCCGTCAGCGCAGTCCCAGGGGATCGGCACCGGCTCAGCGCGGGCGCCGATCGCCTCGGCCATCCCGGCAAGCGAGGGAAAATCTTCGAGGACGGCGGCGAACTCGGGCAGGTAATCACGGGTGAGCCAGAACCGGTTCTGCCATCCCAGCTCGTCGGTGTCGAAGGTGAGCACCACCACGCGGCGGGCGACGCGCCGCATCTCGCGCAGCCCCGCTATCGGGTCCCCCCAGTGGTGAACGGTGGAAACGGCCATCGCGACATCGAAGGACCGGTCCTCGAACGGCAGGCTCTCCGCGGCGGCGGCCACGCACGGCGCCGAGCCGGCAGGCCGCTGCCCCCGCATGACAGCCGATGGCTCGACCGCGGTCACGTCGCGATCAGCAGGCTCGTAGGAGCCGGTGCCGGCCCCGACGTTCAGCACCGTCCGCGCGTCCCCGAGCGCGTCCCAGATCTGCGCGGCGATCCGCGGCTCGGTATGCCGTGTCGCGGTGTAAGCGCCGCCGATCGCGTCGTACAGCCGTGCACCGAGCATCTCCAATTGCTCCTCCGGTGTCACCTTCTGTCCCTTCGCCCGTGTCGTGAGTTCCCTGTCGATGGCCGCGAGCATGGCGTCAGTGCGGTCACGCCGCTCCTGCAGCAGGTCGCGCATTCGGCGTAGGTGCGCGACCGCGTCGGTGGCCGGGTCGCCGACCAAGTCCGCCACCTCTCGCAGGCCGAAGCCCAGCCGCCGGTAGGCCAGCGCCTCCCTGAGCCGCTCCACGTCGCTTGCCGAGTAGGCCCGGTACCCGGCCGCGGTCCGCGCCGACGGATGTACGAGCCCGATCTCGTCGTAGTGGTGCAGCGTGCGAACGCTCACCCCGGCCAATTCGGCTACGCGTCCCACGGTCCAGTGATCCTCCACGCCACCGACTATGCAGCCTGACGTCACGTGAGGGTCAAGCGCCTCACTCACGACAGCAAGAGCCGAACGCGAGGCAGAGGTCCGAGGCGACTTCCGCAAGCCACAACAATCGCCAGTTCAGGCAAGCCTGCATGAGATGGCCCATGCCCCGACCCGACCCCGCCAAGTGGGCCCGACTCCAGGACCCTCGCTGCTCCCCGCTCTCGCGAGGCTGGGCCCGACCGCCGTTCAGGAGCGCGGGCTCCCCGCCAAGCGGATCGCGCCGGGCTGGGTCACCCGGAGCGGGCTGGGGTGGCCGTACCTGCTGTACGGCTCATCCCGGCGTGCCGCCTGTCACGACCGTGAGTTGTGGTCGGGCTCGTGGACGCCCGGCTCCGGGCAGGGCGTGCTGCGGCGGGCCCGGCGGGTTCCGATCAGCAGGAGGGTGCACGCGAGGGCGATGAGCGGCCAGGGCGTGAACGGCAGGACGACTGCGTCGACAGCGGTCCAGGCCCCCAGTGTCCAGGCGATGAACGTCGGCGGAGTCACGCCGCGGCGGTCCAGCCACAGCACCAAAAGGCCGACCAGGATGAGTGGCGGGCCGAAGCTTTCCAGGCTCAGCCAGTACGCGCTGCCCGCCGGGCTCATGTCGGCAAGGTCTTCGTTCCGCAGTCCGCCGCTGAACCAAGTCCCAGCGTGGCGTGCAGCTTTGTCCAGCGTCAGGGCAAGGAGCGTGTGCGCGGCTCCGAATAACGTGATGATCCAGCCAGCCCACTTGATCACCCGAGTTCTCCGTTTCTGTCGCGAAGTCACGTGGTGCGACTTCCTGCCGGTTGTCTCTGCGCAGCGAGGTCCAGCGGTCCCTGGAACCACAGTTGCGAGACTGTCGTTCCGAAACGCTAGTTCCGTATACTGCAGGCATGACGGCGACAAGGCAACGGGGCGGACGCCCCCGAGACAGCCGCGTGGATGACAAGATCCTTGAGACCACGCGTGAGTTGATCGATGAAGTCGGATACCCGGCGCTGACCGTCGATCAGGTCGCGGCACGCGCAGGGGTGGGCAAGGCGGCGATCTACCGCCGCTACACGTCCAAGGCCGAGATGGCGTTCGCCGCCACCATGTACGAGCAGGAGCTGCCGCCGTTGGCCGGCACCGGCTCCTTGCACGGGGACCTGCTGGGGCTACTCCGGGCGTTCCACATCCGCATGGCCGGCCCGGCGGCCCGGCAACTCGCACCGGCCCTGATCGGCGAGATCGCCGTCAACCCCGGGCTGGAGGCGCGGTTCCAGGACACCTTCCTGGCCGCCGAACAGGCCATCTTCGCCGACATCATCGAACAGGCCGTGGCCCGCCGGGAGCTGGCCGGGACCGTCGACCCCGCCATGGCCCACCTGGTGGCGCTCGGCACCCTGGCATCCGCCCTGTACATCATGCGGCTGCCCGTCGACGACCGTGTGCTCACCGATCTCGCCACCGCGGCCACAGCAGGCATCACAGCCCTGGCCGACCGACGCCACGGCCCCGGCGGAGCCGCCGAGCCGCACTGACAGAGCCGGTTGACGTGGCCTTCTGCAGGGCCAGGGTGCGGATCTACCGGCTCGCCACCACTGGGCGCCGACCATCAACCCGTCACAGTGCCCTGGTGGAAGTACATCCGCCAGCCCGTCTCCGTCAGGCGCCACAATGAGCTCCGCCATGTCCGACGGCCCTGATGGTCGGCGAAGTACGTCAGATGAACGACACCCGGGGCCAGGACCGCGCCGGACATGTCAGTGACCTTGACCGGAGTCTCCGCGGACACCGAACCACCACTTGTCACGGCGAGGACCGACTCCACATCCCACCGGCGTCCAGAAGCTCCGAACTCGATGAATTCCGGGTCGAGGAGTTCCAGGACCCGGGCCCGGACAGCTCTCACCTCAGGATCGAGAAGTCGCATCTCTCCATCGACAGCAGCCTGCACGGCCTGCTCACGCTCGTCATCCGCCATGCCGGAACCCTACGAACATGCCGTCATCGCGGGGAGCGGCTCCAGGCCATCCCACCGCCTATCTGCCGCCGCGCCCAAGCCAAGGAGCCGAGCCCCGAGCCCCGAGCCCCGAGCCCCGAGCCCCGAGCCCCGAGCCCCGACGAGAATCGGCCAACTGTGGCCGAAGAATCGGCCGCGTACACGTTGACACACCTGGGGATACCAGGATCTACCGATCGTGTGAGGATAGTGTGCTCGTGGGTCGAACGGATCTCCGTATGACCCGACTTGACCACCATGACGGTAGGTCGCGATCCGAACTCTCGTACCCGGCCTCCTGAAAGTGGCGCTGATGAACGTGTCGACCGGCGGTAGACAGCTGCGAAGCCGGGTCGCTCTGACAGCCTTTGTCAGTGCGATCACCCTCATACCGGGCCTGAGTTACGCGGCTCCCAACGACCCCGGACCGACCGCCGGCGGGCCCCTGGAACAGATCCGTAGCCAGCTCGACGGCCTCTACCGGGAGGCAGAGGTGGCGACCGAGGCGTACGACGCCGCCAACGAGAAGGCCACCGAGCAGACGAAGCGGCTGACCTCCCTCCAGGGTGACCTCGCCCACACCCAAGGCCGGGTGGACGCCCTGCACGGCCTCGCGGGGGCCGCGGCCCGAGCGCAGTACCGCGGGGACTACTTCAGCTCCGCGGGCTTCCAGTTGATCCTCAGCGACCATCCCGAGAACGCACTCTCCGACGCCGCACAGGCCGGCCGGACCAGTGACACCCTCGCGAACATCTACGAGAGCCAGAAGACAGCCCGCGCGGAGCTGGACCGGCAGACCGAGGCCGCGACGAACAACCTGCGGGAGCTCAAGAAGACCCTCGCGGACAAGGCCGACGCGAAGGAGAAGATCCAGAACAGGATCGCCGACGCCGAGCGGATCGAGGCGGGGCTGAAGTCCGAACAGGTCGACGGGCTGGCCCAGTTGGAGAAGCAGAAGGCAGACGAGGCCAAGTCCAAGTGGCCTGGCTCCGGTTCGGACGGCGGGCCCGCCAACAAGGGCGGCCCGGGGGGCGGACCTTCGGGCGGCGGCCCGGCCGTGAGCGGCAGTGCCGGACAGGCCGTCTCCTTCGCCATGGCTCAGATCGGCAAACCGTACGGGTGGGGTGACGTGGGTCCCTCGTCGTACGACTGCTCGGGGCTCACCTCCGTGGCGTGGGCCCATGCCGGACACCCGATACCCCGCACCTCACAGGCTCAGTGGCAGGGACTGCGCCACGTCAGCCTCTCTTCCGCCCAACCCGGGGACCTGATCATCTACTTCCACGATGCCACGCATGTGGGCATGTACATCGGAGGTGGACAGATCGTCCACGCTCCACGGCCTGGGCGTACGATCACGACCGCACCGGCCGCATCCATGCCGATCCTCGGCGTGGTCCGACCCGGAGGCTGAGCGGAAATGTCCCACTTGCCTGTATCCCGTGACGACGGGAACCTGCCTGCGCTCAGCGCGCAACCGTTGATCCGCCTGGACGCGTACGTCGCCGAGGACGGATCGACGGTGGTCAACGGCCATCTGCTGACGATGGGCGGCACCAGGCCGCCCAATGAGGCGATCCTCGACGCCGTGGCCATGTTCGCCCGCACTCTGGGGGCTCCGGTGGCGGCGACCGTAGTCGACCGCACCGTGCAGCAGGTGGCGCGGCTTCGGGTGCACCCGGACGGCTCCAGCTACACGATCGCCGACGAGGAGGACCTGCCGCCCGGCCGCGAGCGCACCGACGCGGAGGAGCAGGCGTTCCCTCCGCTCGCCCGCGTCGAGCGGATCATCCAGCACGCGCAACGCGAGGAGCTGCACGCCGCGTTCGTCCTGGCCAGCGCTCTGCGTGAGCACCTGACGCTCCGTAGGGGCGTGGAGGACGACCTCTCGCTCGAAGCGCGGGCGATCGAGGCCTACATGGCGTTCCTGCGCGGCGACTACACGGTCTCGACCGTCCTCGCGCTCACCGTCGCGCGCATCCGGTGCCGCACCGACCTCGACCGGGCCGCGCCCGAGGTGGCCCGCGCCACCGCGGCGTGGCAACGACTTGAGGACGCGTCCCAGGTGGCGGCCCGAGGGCAGGAACTGCTGTACATGTGGGACCGGTTGTCCGCGGCGGGCCTCGTACAGCATCAGGCCCATCAGACCATGGCACTGGCGGTGCGGAACCGGCTCGAACGGGGCACCCACTACGTGGAAGCCCCGGCGGAGCGTCCGGCTGCGGCGCTCACCGCGGCTGAGAGCCCTGCTGCCCCGGAGGACACGCCGCTCAAGCGCAGCCGAAGAGGCCTGCGGCGCTTCACGAGGTGGCCGGGCAGAGCAGCCGACTGAAGCGAGCCCGGCGGGGCCGACGCCGCCTCGGCTCGGCGGGCACGCTGCTGCCGGCCCGGGGGCGGCGGTGCGCGTTCCCCAGCGATATCGCGCGCCCTCGACATGTGGCTGTCGGGCTGTCCAGTTCAGCCAGCTGGCGCAAGCCGTGAACTACCGCGACCGATCTCTCAGAACCCCGGGGCAGGGATGAGACTCGGCCACCACGAGGGCACGCCGCTGGGGCACGACGGTGTGATGGCGCCCTCCCAGAAGACCGAGATGACGCACCAGACGACACCCAGGAGCGCCACGGTGAGGGCGCAGGCGTGGAGAAGGGAACGGTTCCCCACAACGGCCCCCACCGCAACCCAGACCAGCAACAAGACCGTCCAGAGGCCCGGGATGAACAGCCACGGCAGGTAACCACTGTTGGCCGCGTTGTTCACTCCCACATCGCAGGCGCTCCACGACCTGCCCAGAAGCATGGCAGCGGATACCGCGAGAAGCAGAGCCACCGCTGCCGCGAGACCCCCATGCAGCCGTCGACCCTCCACGGGGCCCTCCGTTCGCCATCCGCTGCGGCAAGCACCGGATCCGCACCGCCATCACTGCCCCGCCCGCCCATGTACCGGCACTGACCAGCAAGGGACCGACACCCCGCCGGATCCTAGTCATCACATGTTCCGCAGGACAGCGCCCTGCCCTCCACGCACTTGAGCGGGATGTCCGACCGGTCCTGCCACCATCGCTCGCGCCCGCTCAGATCGTGCCACGAGGCAGCACCAGCCCAGTGCGCTACCAGCGGGCGCCGTCATCGCCCCGCCAGGCGCGGCCCTCGGCAGCACACACTCCGCGAGGGGTCGCCTCTCGTTCGCAATAGCTGAATGCAGCCTGCTATTCCGATGTTGGTCGAACAGGGGGAATTCCGTTTACGTTATGGGTCAGTTGGGGCGCTTCGCCTGCCCCGATCGCCTTTGATGCACCCTGTGAAAGGCCCTATGGACATGCCTCCTATGGCCGTCCTAGATTCGTTTCAAGCGAGGTCAGGCCGGGGATGGGCGTCAATGGTCACGCGCCGGGGGGAAGATGAAATTTGAATTACTGGGGCCGTTGCGTGCCCGGATAGCCGGGCGCGACGTCCCGTTCAACGGGCCGCGGCAGGCGAAGATGCTGGCGGCACTCCTGGTCGACGCGAACAACACCGTTGCCGTGGAACGGCTCGTCGCCGTGATGTGGGACGAGAAAGTCCCCGCTACGGCGGTCCGTCAGGTCCAGGACGCCGTCTCAGGGCTGCGCCGCAACCTCGTCGGCTGTGGGGCACCCGGCTCCTTGGTCAGCACACGCCGCGGTGGCTACGAGATCCACCTGGCCCCGGACCAGCTCGACGTGCTGGAGTTCGCGCACGAGCGCGCCCTCGCCGCGCGGCTCAGCGCTCCGCACGAGACGGCTGCCGCGCTGCGGAAGGCACTCGGCTGCTGGCACGGACGCGCCCTGATGGACGTTCCCAGTCGGGCCCTGGAAATCGACGCAGCACGCCTGAACGAGCAACGGGCCGCCACGCACAAACAGTGCTTGAGCATCGAAATCAGCCTCGGGCGCCACCGCGAAGTCATCGACGAGCTCACCGCCCTGCTCCGCGAGCATCCCTTCGACGAGGACGTGGCGGAGCAGACCATAGTCGCCCTCTACCGATGCGGGCGCCAGGGCGAGGCGTTGCAGGCCTATGAGCGGCTGCGCCGGACGCTGGCCGACGAACTCGGCGTCGATCCGACCCCACCACTCCGAGCACTGCATCAGCGCATCCTGGCGGCGGATCCCGCCCTCGCGTTACCGGACCTGGATCGGCCGCCCCTGGAGGCGCGGCCGAAGGGTCGCGTCCTTGCGATCGCGGGATCCGGCATGCCCATGCCCGTACGTCAATTGCCCCTCGACGTGCCCGACTTCGTGGGCCGGGACGCGGCCCTGTCCGAGATCGCCGGACTGCTCGACGGACCGGCGTCCTACCGCTCCCCCGTGGTCGTCGTCGTGGGCGGTCCGGGCGTCGGCAAGTCCTCCTTGGTGACACACGCCGCCCGGCTCGCGAGCGGGCACTTCCCCGACGGGCAGCTGTACCTCGACCTCGCGGCGACATCGGACGAGCCGCGAGATCCGGGGCTGATGCTGGCCGAGGCACTTCGTGCGCTCTCGATAGTCGGCAGCGCGATCCCGAGCGGTCTGTACGAGCGGGCCGCGCTCTACCGATCGTTGCTGGTGGAGCGTCGCATGCTCGTGGTCCTGGACGACGCCGGTCAGGCCGACCAGGTGCTGCCCCTGCTGCCGGGAGCCGACGGCTGCGCCGTCCTGATCACCAGCCGCACGCTCCTGACACAGCTGCCGGGAGCCCACCACATCGACCTGGACGTGCTGAGCCGGGCAGAGGCACGGGAGATGTTCACCAGGATCGTGGGGCGCCCACGCGTCGAACGGGAGCCGGAGGAGGCCGACGCGATCCTCGGCTGCTGCGGAAACCTGCCGCTGGCGATCCGGATCGCCAGCGGCAAGCTCACGGGGCGACCCGCCTGGTCGCTGCGGGTGCTGCGGGAACGGATCGAGGACGAGTCGCAGCGGCTGGCCGAGCTGAGGATCGGAGACCTGAGCGTGCGGGCCAGCGTCGAGCTGAGCCTGCGATTGCTGCCGGCCGACGCGGTGCGTGCGCTGAGCCTCCTGGGCCTGCTGGGCGCGTACACCCTGCCCGGCTGGGTCGTCGGCCCGCTGCTGGACCGCGCGGACGCCCATGAGGTGCTGGACGTTCTCGTCGACGCCAGCCTGGTGCGGCTGACCGCCACCGACGCCAACGGCGAGCCGCGTTACCGCCTGCACGACCTCATCAGGACGTGCGCCGTGGAGCTCGCCGCCCCGTTGCCCGCGACGGACAAGCGGGACGCCATCGTCCGGGTCCTGTCGGTCTGGCTTGAGCTGATCGGGCGCGCCACGGATCGGCTGCCGGCCGGGCTCCTGACCGCCGCGCCAGGTTCGGCGCCGCGCCGGTCGCTGCCGGACGCGGTCGTGGACCGGCTGCTCGCCGATCCGTTCGGCTGGTTCGACGCGGAGCGCGACAACCTGCTCGGCGTGGTGAAGCTGGCCGTGGACTGGCACCTGGACGAGCTTGCCTGGGAGCTGGCGGCCGGCGCCTCCACCTACTACGACCACCGCTGCCTGTACCAGGACTGGCAGCACGGACACCGGCTCGCGCTGGACGCGGCCGAAGCCGTCGGCAATGCGCGCGGCGCTTCGGTCCTCCTGCGCGGACTGGCCCAACTGCACATATACGCAGACGAGTTCGAGCGGGCCACCGTCGCGCTGGAATCGTCCGTCGAGCTGTGCCGGGACGGTGGGGACAAGCGCGGTGAGGCGTTGTCGGTAGCCATGCTCAGCACGGTCAGCCGGGTCCAGGGCAGGGACGACGAAGCCCTCGACCGCATCGAGCAGGCACTGGCCATCGCGGTCGGCGAGGGCGACGGCCACATCGAGGCGCAACTGTCGTGCTCCATGGCCGTGATGAAGCTCATGCAGGGTCGGATCGACGAGGCAGAGACCTGGTTCGCCGGCGCCCTGCGCCTGGCCGAGGCACTCGACGACGAGCATCGCGTGGCGGTCGTGCTGCGCCGATACAGTCGGCTGCACGATCTGCGCGGTGACCCCGACGAGGCGCTCCGCTGTCTGTGGCGGGCGCTGGCCACCTTCGAGGAACTCGGTGACGAGCGGTGCGCCGCGTACGCGCTGCTGGAGGTCGGCCGCGTCTACGCCGGCCGGTCCGAGCGGGACCGGGCGGTCCCGGCTCTTGAACGCGCGGCCGGCCTGTTCCACCGGCACGGGGACCGTCAGGACGAAGCCGCGTGCTGGGAGCTGATCGGCGATCTGGACGCGGCGGCGGGCTTCCACGACCTGGCACGCCGACACCGCGAGCGGGCCTTGCCCCTGTGGCAGGCGATCGGCGACATGAACCGGCGGGAGCCCCTGACCCCACCGTCGTCACCCTGACTTCGGGTCGGCGCGGAGGTGAGGCCGGCCGGGCGGCCCTCGCCGCCCTTGAGCCCCTCCTCCGCATTCCGCACAACCTCTCAGGGTTGTGTCACTCCGGCGGGGTCCGTGCCTAGCGCAAGATCCAGCCCTGGTACGGGTTGCCGCTGTTGCAGCCCTCTTCGTGGAAGAGGTACGGGCTCCCGCCGTTGCCTTCGTCGAGGCAGGAGCGCACGGCGAAGTTGAAGAACTGGGTGCCCACCGGGCTGTTCGTCATCGCCCAGATCTCGTTCGGGTCAGAGGAGTTGCACGACTTCATCTGGACCGAGCTGGAACTCATGGCGCGCATGCACCGGTTCGTGGCGCTGTTCCGGATCACGACGTTCGGATAGCCGGTGTCGGGAGCGACGGAGATGATGCTCCAGGTGTTGATGGACGGGCTGGTCGGCTTCTGGGTCAGCGTCGAGCGGAGCTCGTAGCTGTTGTAGTTGTTGTACAGGCCGTAGGCGTCGTGACCGCTCTGGATGAACACGAAGTCCATGTGCACCGAGGCGCTCGCCGGGCTGGTGGCGCCGACCAGTAGTGCTCCGGCGGCAACCGCTACGCCGAGCGAGGCCTTCAGCCGCATCTTCATGCTTCGTCCTTCTCTCATCATGACTGACCGTTCCGCAGGAGAAGCTACGGAGTCGGGCCCTCGGCCTGCCCTGCATGCGTCCTAGATGTGGCCTAGGCGCGCAGACGGTTCGGGCTTACGGGCGCGAAGGCCTGCTGACCTCGCGGCTCGTGCGCCCGGCCGTCGCGCCGGCCCCTGCGGATGGGCCGCTGCGACTGCACGGGGCCGACCTGCTCCTGGGACGTCGGCCGGCAATCGGATGCGGTCACGGTCCGGTTCGGCAGGGACAGGATTTGCTAGGGGCGCTCCCCGGCGCACGCGGTGTCCCCGCCCGCCCACACCGCGGGCCTCCGGTGCGCCCAAGGTGCGGCCTGTTCCAGTTGGGCGGCGAGACGGAAGAGCAGGTCCTCGCGTCCGTAGCCCGCGGCGAACTGGATGCCGATCGGCATGCCGGTGTCCGGGTCGGAGCCGAGCGGTACCGACATCGCGGGCGTGCCGGCGACGTTGAAGGCCGCGGTGAACGGGGAGCGGTGGAACAGGTGCTCCACCCAGCCAAGCCCGTCGGCGTGCTCCGCTCCCCTGCCGTAGGTGCCGAGGGCCACCGGGACTTCGGGCAGTGTGGGCGTCACCAGGGCGTCCCAGGTCTCGAAGTGGGCGCCGATCGCGCGGGCGACCCGGTTGCGTACGGCGAGGGCGTCCACGAACTCCGCGCCGCTGACCTTCAGTCCCCAGGCGTTGCTCGCGAGCATCTCGGGTTCGACGGTGGTCTCGTCCACCGGCCGGCCGGACGCCCCGGCGAGGGCGTCGATCCACTGCGCCAGGTTGGCGCACCACAGGCGGGCGTTGGCGAGGACGAACTCCTCCCAGCTCACGCCGAGTTCCACGGTGGTGACCTCGATCGTGTGGCCGAGCGACTCCAGCAGCCGGGCGGCGGCCAGGGTCGCCTCGTGCACGGCCGGTTCCACGGCGCGGCCGCTCCAGGGGGTGGTGACCAGGCCGACGCGGAGGCGGCCGGGTGACCTGGTGATCTCGTCGAGGTACGGGCGGCGCGGGCGTTCGGCGAAGTAGGGGTCGCCGCTCTCCGGGCCCTGGATCAGGTCGAGCAGGGCCGCACTGTCGCGTACGGTCCGGCTGAGGCCGCCGTGGACCGCGAGGCCGTTGAATACCTCGTCGGCCTCGGGCCCCAGGGAGACCCGGCCCCGCGTGGGCTTGAGCCCGAACAGCCCGGTGCCGGCGGCGGGCACGCGTATCGATCCGGCCGCGTCGGTGGCGTGCGCGAGAGGGGTGATGCCGGACGCCACGGCCGCGGCCGAGCCGCCGCTGGAGCCGCCGGGTGTCCGGGTGGGATCCCAGGGGTTGCGGGTGGCGCCGTACAGGAGCGGCTCCGTGGTGGTGCTGAAGGCGAACTCGGGCGTGCCCGTGCGGCCCAGCGTCACCAGGCCTGCGCGGCGGAACCTCCGCATCAGGAAGGAGTCCTGCCCCGCCACGTTGCCCGCGGCGAGGCGGCTGCCCGACTCGACTCGCTTGCCCTTCATGGACACGGCGAGGTCCTTGATGAGAAACGGCACGCCCGCGAGCGGGGTGCTGCCCGGAACCGGGGCGTCCTCGGCCGGCCAGCTCTCCACGACGGCGTTGATCCGCGGATTCACGGCCGTCATCGCGGCCAGGGCCGCGCCGGTGAGCTCCGCCGCGGTCACCTCGCCCCGGGCGACGAGATCGGCCAGTCCCATCGCGTCGTACTGGGTGTATTCGTGCAGCTCCACGGAGTTCCACCTTCGTTTCCAGTCGGTCCCATGCGATACCGATCGGTATCGTTTGGGGCTGGCCGGTAACGTAGCATGATCCGGAACGCGGGCCAACGCGACGAAGCGAGGCACACCATGACCAGCAACTCCCCCAGGCCGGGCCGGGATTCGAGGGTCGCGCAACTGCCCCCGCGCGAGCGCATCCTCGACGCAGCCGAGGAACTCTTCCTCCGCGAGGGCGTCAGGGCGGTCGGAGTGCAGGCCATCGCCGAACGGGCGAAGACGACGAAGATGGCCCTCTACCGCCATTTCGCCACCAAGGACGTGCTGATCGAGGAGTGGCTCAGGATCGTCGCCGCGCAGTACGGGGCCGCCTTCGACCGGGTGGAGGCCGAGCACGCCGGGGACGGCCGGGCCGAGGTACTGGGCATGGCCCGCTTCGTCGCCGAGGGGCTGCCGGACATCACCGAAAGGGGCTGCCCCTTCGTGAACTCCATCGCCGGCCTGACCGACCCCGGCCATCCCGCCCGCCGGCTGATCGCGGACCACAAGGCCCAGCAGCGCCGCCGCCTCACGGCCATGTGCGCGAGGGCGGGTGCCCACTCGCCCGACGACGTCTCCGCGGAGATCACCTTCCTCCTGGAAGGCGCCCAGATCTGCGCGCAGAACGGCAGCGTCGACCGCGCGGGAGACCGTCTCGTGGCAGCCGTCACGGCCGCCCTTGACCGGGGGACGGCCCTTGACCGAGGGGCGGCGGAACGGGAATGAGATGACAGCGGATCGCGCTCCGGACAGCGGACGCTCGTGTCGTCGGCCTCAGCGCCGGGGGGCGGGGCGGGGGGCCGCTTCGCCTGGGCCGAGGCCGTAGTCGTGGGGCGGCGCGTCGCGCCACTCCAGCAAGGGAGACGAGGACGCCACCGTGGACTCCGGGTCGGTCACGCCCACGATCCGCAGCACCTCGATCAGGTCGGAGTCGCTGTACACGATGCCCTGGATACGGCCCCGGACCGTGACCCGCCGCCCGCCCTCCCCCTGGATCCGGTGCACGACGATCGGCTCGCTGCTCATGCACTCCACAGTGGGCCGCGGGCGCCGACCCGGCACCCCGGCTCACCCTCTGTGATGGCGCGAGATCCCCACGGGGTCGGTGACGGCGCCTGATCGCGCGGTTCTCGGCGCGATCAGGTAGTCAGGAAGGGTGAGCAAGGACGCGAGCAACGCCTTCGTGCAGGTCCGTGGCGCCAGCGAGAACAACCTGCGGACCATCGATGTCGACGTGCCACGGGACGCGATGGTCGCCTTCACCGGCGTTTCCGGTTCGGGCAAGTCCTCGCTCGCGTTCGGCACGCTCTACGCCGAGGCCCAGCGGCGCTACTTCGAGTCCGTGGCACCGTACGCCCGGAGGCTGTTGCAGCAGGTCGGCGCACCGCACGTGCAGGAGATCACCGGGCTGCCCCCCGCCGTAGCCCTTCAGCAGCGACGCGGGTCGCCCAGCTCGCGCTCCACGGTCGGCACCCTCACCACGCTCTCCAATCTGCTGCGCATGCTGTACTCGCGCGCCGGGACCTACCCGCCCGGGGCCGAGCGCCTGGAAGCCGAATCGTTCTCGCCCAACACCGCGGCGGGCGCCTGCCCGCACTGCCACGGGTTGGGTCTCGTGCACGACGTAGCCGAGGACCTGCTGGTCCCGGACCCCTCGCTGAGCATCCGCGACGGGGCGATCGCCGCCTGGCCTGGCGCCTGGCAGGGCGCCAATCTGCGCAGTGTCGTCAACGGTCTCGGGATCGACATCGACCGGCCGTGGCGCAGGCTCAGGAAGAAGGACCGGGACTGGCTGCTGTACACGGACGAGCAGCCCTCCGTGTACATCGAGCCGGAGGAGGAGCGCGTCGACTACGGCTACCAGGGCACGTTCTGGAGCGCCCGCAAGCACGTCATGCACGTCCTCGCCGACTCCAAGAGCGAGCGGATGCGCGAACGGGCGCTCCGGTTCGTCAGGAGTGTGTCCTGCCCCGAATGTCTCGGCAGCGGGCTGCGGCCCGAAGCGCTCGCCGTGACCTTCGCCGGACGTTCCATCGCCGAGATCAACGCGCTGCCGCTCGCCAAGGTCGTCGCGCTGCTGCGGCCCGTCGCCGGCCGGTCCAGGGCCGACGCCACCACGGCGACCGCCCGGTCCGGTGAAACGACCGAGGTCGCGGTCCGGATCTGCGCCGATCTGGTGGCGCGGGTCGATGTACTGCTCGACCTGGGCCTCGGATACCTCAGCCTCGGACGCCGCTCGACGACCCTGTCGCCCGGCGAGGCGCAGCGCCTGCGCATCGCCACGCAGCTGCGCTCGGGGCTGTTCGGCGTCGTCTACGTACTCGACGAACCCTCCGCGGGTCTGCACCCGGCCGACGCGGAACCGCTCCTCGACGTGCTGGACCGCCTCAAGGCGGCGGGCAACTCGCTGTTCGTCGTGGAGCACGACATGGACGTCGTACGCCGCGCGGACTGGGTGGTCGACATCGGCCCCGGAGCGGGCGAGGGCGGCGGACGCGTGCTGTACAGCGGTCCGGTCGCCGGGCTCCGGAAGGTCGGGGAGTCGGCCACGAGCCAGTACCTGTTCGGGCGTGCCGAGCGGCTCGATCACCGCCCGCGGACACCGCACGGCTGGCTGCGGCTGCGTGGCGTCTCCCGTCACAATCTGCGCGACGTGTCCGTCGATGTACCGCTCGGCGTGCTGACGGCGGTGACGGGTGTGTCCGGTTCCGGAAAGTCGACTCTGGTGACGCAGGTGCTCGCCGAGGTCGTCCGCGAGCACCTCGGCCTCGGACCCGAGGAACCCCAGGACCCGGAGGGGCCCGACGCGGCGCGGCTGGAGGCCGGCGTCGGGGAGGCGTCGGGTGTCGAGTCGTTCGACCGGCTGGTCCTGGTCGACCAGCGGCCCATCGGCCGCACTCCCCGGTCCAACCTGGCCACGTACACGGGGATGTTCGACGCGGTGCGCAAGGTGTACGCGACGACGGACGAGGCCAGGGCGCGCGGCTACTCGGCCGGGCGGTTCTCCTTCAACGTGCCCGAGGGACGGTGCGAGACCTGCCAGGGCGAAGGATTCGTGGCGGTGGAGCTGCTCTTCCTGCCCGGTACGTACGCGCCGTGCCCGGCCTGCCGGGGTGCCCGGTACAACGCCGAAACACTGGACATCACCTACCGCGGCAAGAACATCGCGGAGGTGCTCGCGCTGTCCGTCGACGCGGCCGCGACGTTCCTGTCCGCCGTCCCGGCCGCCGCCCGCAGTCTGGAGACGTTGCGTGAGGTCGGGCTGGGATACCTGCGGCTGGGCCAGCCCGCGACGGAGCTCAGCGGCGGCGAGGCGCAACGCATCAAGCTGGCCACCGAACTGCAGCGAGCCCGACGCGGTCACGCGCTCTACCTGCTCGACGAGCCGACGGCCGGGCTGCACCCCGCCGACATCGCGCTGCTGCTGCGACAGTTGCACCGACTCGTCGACTCCGGCAACACGGTGGTCCTCGTCGAGCACGACCTGGACACGATCGCCACCGCCGACTGGGTCGTCGACCTCGGGCCGGGCGGTGGCGACGCGGGCGGACGGGTGGTCGCGTCGGGCCCGCCTGCCAAGGTGGCGAAGTCCCGCCGCAGCGCCACCGCGCCCTATCTCGCGGCCCGGCTCGCGCGCTCCTGACGACGGCGCGAGGGTCCGGCCGCATCGGCGGGTACGTGCCGCGCCCGGAAACCCAGCTCTCGTCCGAACACGGCATCTGTGGTGAGCCGGGGTCTGCTGCCCGCCGCCCGTGGCGGCAGTCGGCCGCGGGTGTGATCCGGCATCGAGGCCGCGTCGGCGGTCGGGTGATACCGGTTTTGCCGCGGCCGGGCGCCGGGGACAGTCACCCTGTTCTTCATCCACCCGCTCGAACAGGAGTAGTCATGCGTATGCGTACCTCCCTCGCCGCCGGCGTTCTGGCCGTCACCGCGATCCTCGGCAGCACCGGCACCGCGCTCGCCCACGACCGGGACGACGACCACCAGTCCGGTGGCAGGACCAGCAGCTGCGGCACGTTCGCCGCGGCGGGCGACGGGCACGCGGCGTACGGCAGCGCCTGCAAGCACTCCGAGTGGATGGGCCACATGGGCTGGATGGGCCACGACTCCCACTGAGGCCGCCTCGTTCCGGACCCACGCCGGGCCGGACCGAGCATCACAGGGCGCGTCCCGTCGCGAGACGGGGCGCGCCCTGTCGCATGCGGGCGGGTCGATGGGCCGCGGTCCCTGACCGGTTTGATCCCCGCCGGCGCGTGCCGAGCCTCGCATCTTGACAGGCACCAGGTTCAGCTCGTAGAACTTAGTTCGTCGACAACGAACTAAGTTCGTTCAGAGTCGTTCCACTCTCTCGGAGGTGTTTTTGATGCGCGTTGCCATCATCGGAGCCGGTCTCGGCGGGCTTGCCCTCGCGCAGGGTCTGCGCGGTGCCGGAATAGCGGCCGACGTCTTCGAGCGCGACCCGGGGATCGCCGCACGCTTCCAGGGCTACCGGCTCGTGCTGAACCCGACCGGATTCCAGGCGGTCCGGGACTGCCTGCCGCCGCGCTGGCATCCACTGCTGGACGAGATCGTCATGGACGCCTCCGCCGAACAGCTGATCCTGGATCCGCAGCTGAACGAGGTCGGCAGGCTCGGCGCCGGCCGGACCGGCATCGTGGTCGACCGGCAGGTGCTGCGGCACCTGCTGCTGACGGGCCTCACCGTGCACACCGATGCGGCGCTGACCGGCTACGACGTGAGGCCGGACGGCAAGGTTCAGGCCCGCTTCGCCCGCCGCGATCCGGCCACCGCCGACCTGCTGGTCGGCGCGGACGGCGTCACCTCCGCGGTCCGCGGGGTCCTCTCGCCCCGGACCGCCCCCACCGACACCGGCGTCCGGTTCGTGATCGGCCGCACCCCGCTGACCGACGAGTTCACCGGCCTGTCCAAGGCGTACGGCTCGAAGATCACGGGCGACGGTGTCAGCCTGCTGCTCGGCGCGATGCGCTTCCGTACCCCGCCGAAGCAGGCCGCCGAGAAGCTGGCTCCCGATGTCACGCTGCCCGACATCGGCGACTACGTACGCTGGGCCATGATCCTTCCGTCGAACGGCTCACCTGAGGACCTGACGGCGCAGGACGCCGTGCTGTCCAGGATGGAAGGGTGGCACCCGCAGCTGCGCGCACTGATCGAGCAGGCCGACCCGGACAACAGCACGCTGCTGTCCATCCGGGTGGTCAAACCCGGTGAGCGCTGGGCCTCCGGGCCGGTCACGCTGCTCGGCGACGCGATCCACGCCACCTCCCCGACCGGTGGCAACGGCGCGAACACCGCACTGCGCGATGCCGACCTGCTGCGCCGCCATCTGATCGAGGCCGACGAAGGCCGCCGGGAGCTGCTCGGCGCGGTCGACGACTACGAGCGGCAGATGTTCGAGTACGGCACCGAGGCGGTGCGCAGCAGTCTTGAGAAACTGCCCGCCTTCGCTCCCGAAGCGCGGCTCTCCTGAGGCCGGGCGACGCCCCCTGAGTGCGATCGCCGGAGCCGCCCGGTCGCGGACACGCTGAATACGGGGCGCCTGACGCACGATCAGGCATGCGGCGCATCACCGTGCGCGGCCAGGCGCGTGAGCCACTCGCGCAGCAGGCACAGCTCGGCGCCGCTCAGGACATCGGCTTCGTCGGGGAGGGCGGCGCGCAGCGCGCGGGCCGCGGCGGCGGGAGCGGACTCCGCGGCGGGGACAGCCGGCTCGGCGCGGGTGACCGCCGCGACCATGGATTCGCGCAGGACGGTCAGCAGCGCCGGATCGCGGCGCTCCGCCGGGGTGGCGTGCCAGGTGAGGACAGCCCCCTGGCCGGTTGCCTGGATGATCTGGGCGGCCAGCTCCTCGTCGACCCGCAGCCAGCCCCCGGCCGCCAGCCGGCGCACCCGCCGGTAGAGGATCTCCAGGCCCGCGCGGTGCGCCGCGTCCTGCCCACGGGCCGCCGCGCGGTTCATCACGGCGAACAACTCGGGACGCGTGACCCCGAACTCGACCACCATGCCCCAGCCTTGGCGCAGCTCTTCCACCGGATCCTGCGATGCGGGGTCGAACTGGGCCCGCTTCGTCTCCAGGAACTGCGCGTAGCCGTGTTCGGCGACGGCCTCGAGAAGGCCTTCCTTGTCGCCGAAGAGGCGGTAGATCGCCGGTGGCTGCATTCCGGCCGCGGCGGCGACCGCGCGGGTGCTCACCGCCTCGGGGCCGCCCTTCTCCAGCAGCTCGACGGCGGCCTCGACGATGCGGCGCCGAGGGCTGTCGGGTGAGTCGCGCGTGGTCATGAATCGATGATAGCGAGGTTTTGCTTCCACTGTGATTTCCAGTGTTACCGTTGAAGCGATTCCACTGGAAACAGCCTCAGGAGAACCCCATGATCATCGTCACCGGAGCCACCGGAAAGCTCGGCCGTCGTACCGTCGAGCACCTCCTGGAGCGCGTCCCCGCCGACCGCGTCGGCGTCAGCGTCCGCGACCCCCGCAAGGCCAAGGACCTCGCGGACCGCGGCGTCCGCGTCCGGCAGGGCAGCTTCGACGACCCCGCCTCACTGGCGCACTCCTTCGAGGGCGCCGAGCACCTGCTCCTCGTCTCCCTCGACCGCGCGGGCCAGGAGTGCGTCGACGGCCACCGCACCGCCATCGACGCCGCCGTGCGGGCCGGGGTCGGCCGCATCCTCTACACCAGCCAGATGGGCGCCGCCCACGACTCCCGCTTCCAGGCCTGCCGCGACCACGCCCGGACCGAAGACCTGCTGCGCGCCACCGGCCTGCCCTGGACCGCGCTGCGCAACGGCTTCTACGCCTCCAGCGCCCTGCAGTTCCTGGAGCCCGCCCGCCACACCGGCGACATCGCCCTCCCCGCCGACGGCCCCGTCGCCTGGACCGGCCACGACGACCTGGCCGAAGCCACCGCGGCGATCCTCACCGGCGCGGCCCGCTTCGAGGGGCCCACCCCGCCGCTCACCGCCTCGGCGACCCTCGACTTCGACGCCGTCGCCGACCTCGCGTCCCGGACCACCGGACGGCCCGTCACCCGCACCGTCGTCCCCGATGACGCCTTCCGCGAGCAGACCCTGGCGCACGGCGCCCCGGCCCCGATCGCCGACCTGATACTGAGCATCTTCAGCGCGGCGCGCAACGGCGAGTTCACCACCGTCGACCCGGCCCTGGCCAAGCTGATCGGGCGCGAGCCCGCCACCTTCCGCACCCAACTGGAGCGCGCCTGGGCCCAGTAGTCTGCCGCGCGCGGGGGTGGGGCCCACTCACCGACCGAGGGACGGACACGTGCGATCGTGGCCTCAGCACGCCCGATCGCGGCAGCGCACGGCGTTGAACTGGGCCCCCGCGAGCAGTGACAGGTTGGTGAACCACAGCCAGATGAGGAACACCACGACGCCGGCCAACGAACCGTACAGGCGGGTGTACGAGGCGAAGTGGTCGGCGTAGAGCGTGAATCCGGCCGATGCGGCGCACCAGAGCAGGACCGCGAGCACGCCACCTGGCAGACCTCGACGCACACCACGGGCCTCGGACGGGCCGGTACGGAAGAGCACGAGCACCAGGACCGTGACGACCCCCAGCATGATCGGCCACCGCAGCATGGACCAGGTGCCCAGACTGTCGAGGCCGAGCAGCGCTGCCGCCCTGCGGTCGAGGGGGCCCGAGAGCACGATCGCGGCCGAGCCCGTGAGGAGCAGGGCGAGCAGAACCAGTGCGGTGGCCACGATGGTGTGCGCGGTCCGCAGGGCAGGCCTGCTGTCCGCCCGGCGATGCATGGCGTGCAGTGCGCGGCGGAAGACAGCCAGGTAACTCGCCGCCGACCACAGGGCGCTCCCCGTGCCCGTCACGACCAGCACCCACACGCCGGATTGCGCGGTCGTCATCTCACGCAGCGCGCCGCGCAGGGCGCTGGCGGACTGGGCCGGGGCGTACGACGTGAGGTCGTCGATCAACCGGTCCGTCGCCTGTGGAGCGGCCAGGCCGATGACGGAGACGGTGACGAGCAGCGCGGGCACCAGCGCCAGGACGGCGTAGTAGGTCAACGCGGCCGCGTAGTCGGACACGTTGTCGTCCCACACCGCCACCCCTGTCGCACGCAGATCACCACGGAGCTGCTTCACCATGGCGGTGGCGCGGACACGTCGTCCGCTGGGACTCGGGGAGGGGTCGGGCACAGAACTCTCTCTTCGTAGGGCGGCGGCCGAAGTGCCCGTACCCGCCGTGGCGCGCGCCACGCCACGGTGAACGGGGCAACTGGCGAAGGTACCAGCGGCCGCCACGCCCGCGGCCGGCTGCACGCGACGGGGCCGGTCGCCCCTCGCTACCGGCGGCCCGTCACGCCACGAGCAGGTCGTCGCGCGTGAAATGGCGTGGCGCCGGACGGCGTGACCGGCCGGGCTCGTCGGGTGTCAGCCGCGGTCGGCGATGAAGGCCGTTATCGCGGCAGTGACGGCTTCGGGCTGCTCGTCCGGGATGAAGTGGCCGGCGTCGGGCACGACGATTCCGGTGGTGTTGTCGGCCCAAGGGCCGATGGAGGCGGCCATGTCCGGAACCGACCCGTGGCTGCTGGAGATTCCGAGGACGGGGACGGTCAGGTGCCGGCGCTTGAGAGCGTCGCGATTCTTGCGCGCCGACTCCGCCGCGTCCCGGTAGTACGCGAGGGACGCGCGCAGGCCTCCGTCCGCGGCAACGGACGCGGCGTAGTGGTCGAGCTCGGCGTCGTCGAACTTGTCGGGAGAGAGGGCCTTCGCCCTCAAGAACCAGCCGACGTACTCGCGTTCACGGCCGACAAGGAGCGTTTCGGGCAGGTCGGGCACCAGGTGGAACGCGAAATGCCAGGTCTTCCAGGCCCGATCCGGGTCCGTGGGAATCGACTCCGGGAGAGTGATACCGGGAATGCCGGCGTCGAGCAGGGCGAGCCCGCGCAGGTGGCTCTCGAAGGTGAGGGCGAGCGAGAAGGCGACCCAGGCCCCGATGTCGTGCGCCACCAGGGTGTAAGTCGACACTCCGAGAGCCTTCACGGCGGTGTGGACGTGCGCGGCGACCGTATGCGTCTCGTAGCTGCGGTCCGGACGCTCGGAGTGGCCCTGACCCGGCAAGTCGATGGCGATGACGCGGAACCGGCGGGCGAGGCTGGGCATCACCTTGCGCCAGGCCCACCAGGTTTGCGGGAATCCGGCGAGGAGGACGACGGCCGGACCGGTCGGCAGGCCGCCTTCGACGGCGTGAAGGCGGATGCCGTCGGCGTCGACCCAGCGGTGCGTGAATCCGGCGAGGTGCTGCAGGGGCAGGTCACGGATGGGGTTGGTTGCGCAGGGAGTCTCGCAGGCATGCGGCGTGGTGGCTGATGGGGCGGTCACGGGATCCTCCGTCGAGGTGGGGTGCGCGGCTGAGACGGTGCGGCCGACAGCGGTGACCGAGCCCGCGGGGCGCGTCCGCGGCTCGGGCGTGCGGTGCGGGAATGCCGGGCCATGACCGCGCTCGAAGACTAACGCATCTTGAACCGATCAGTTCAAGATAGGATGATGCGCACCAGCCCGAACCCATCGACGTACCGGCGAGGAAGTCCCGCGTGGCAGGCAAGAAGCAGTTCGACGTGGATACGGCGCTCGACGCCGCGATGATCCAGTTCTGGCGCGACGGCTACGCCGACACGTCATTGGACGACCTGTCCAGGGCGACGGGCCTGAACCGCAGCTCCCTCTACTCCTCCTTCGGCGACAAGGACAAGCTCTTCCTCCACTGCCTCGATCGCTACGCCGTGCGCTACGGCCAGAAGTACGACGCCGCCCTGTCGTGCTCAGCCTCGGAACCGGTCGCCGCCGTTCGCGCGTTCTTCGACGTCACCCTGAAACGCATCGCCGATCCCGCGCTGCCCGATGGCTGCCTGATCGCCCAGTCGGTCATGGCCATTTCCGCGCTGAGTCCACGTGTCGGAGCACACGCCAAGGAGGCACTCGGACTGCAGCTCCGGCGCCTTCGCGCCGCGCTCAGGGCAGGCTCGCTGACGGACCGGGACGCCGACGCCTTCGCCGTACACGTGGCGGCCGTGAACCAGTCGCTGGCCGTCATGAGCAGAGCGGGGACGAGTCCGGCGCAGCTCCGGGCTGCCGTAGGCGTGACCATCGACGCACTGTCGCGGACGCTGCACGCCTGAGCCCTCGCGAACGCCACGATTGCTCCACGCGCCGCTCAGCTCGGACGCTGCGGAGGGTGTTACCTTCTGCGCCTGTGCGTCCCTTTCGTCTGCTTCCTCCTGCTGTCGCGCGCCGTGGGCGTCTCGCGTCCCTGGCCCTTTCCACCGCGCTGCTCTGTGCCGCGCTGCCCGGCCAGGCGTCCGGTGCCGCCGCGATAAGCGCACGGTCCGCCCGCGCCACCGACCTGACCGGCAGTCAACGGGGGGTCGCACGGCTGGGCGCACCTCCCGGGCGGACCGGATCCTTTGCCGCCGCAGTGAGCAGCACAAGGGGCGCAGACACGACCCTGCAGGCCCAATTCGCCCACGCGGCACGCGAGTTCAAGGTTCCGCAGAGCGTCCTGATGGCGGTCTCCTTCCACCAGACGCGCTGGGAGGACCACGACGGCAGGCCCAGCACTACGGGCGCGTACAACGTCATGGGCCTGACCCGGGTCGTGCCCGGCGACACCGCGCGGTCCAGCGACCACGAACGCCCGCCGCACCACCACATGCGCGGCGACCCGGCGGTGCCGGAGAGCTCCGCCGCCCGCCGCGCCCCGGCCGCCCTCAACACCGACGACCCACGGCTGCACACCCTCGACGAGGCCGCGTGGCTCATCGGCGAACCGGTGGACGCGGTGCGTACCGACACCCGGCAGAACATCCGGGCCGGCGCCGCGCTCCTCGCGCACTACCAGCGTGCGGCCACCGGCTCCCTGCCCGCAGAACCGGGATCCTGGTACCCGGCGGTGGCCCGCTACAGCCAGGCCTCGGACGCGCGGGACGCCGACGCCTTCGCCCGTCGCGTCTTCGACTCGGTGCGCTCGGGCGAGAGCCGCGTCACCTCACACGGCCAGCGCCTCGCACTGCCCGCCGATCCGCGGGTGAGGACCGCCGCGCCGCCCCTGGCGACCACCGCCTCGGCGGCCGAGTGCCCGGCCGCCCTGTCCTGCGACTTCAAGCCGGCCGACCCGGCCAACTACAACGTCGCCACCCGGCCGGCCGACGGGTTCGGCATCCGACGGATCGTCATCCACGACACCGAGGGCAGCTACGACGGCACGGTCTCCGAATTCCAGAATCCGGAGAACGAGGCGAGTGCCCACTACATCGTCAAGGGCGACGGCAGCCACGTCACGCAGATGGTGGCGACGAAGGACGAGTCCTACCACTCCGACAACAAGACCGTGAACATGCACTCGCTCGGCATCGAGCACGTGGGCTACGCCATCGAGGACGGCAGCTGGTTCGGGGAGCAGCTGTACGAAACGTCGGCCGCGCTCGTCAAGTACCTGGCCCAGCGGTTCTCGATTCCGCTCGACCGCGACCACGTCTTCGGCCACGACGAGGTGCCCGGCATCCTCGACGGCCGGGTGGCCACGATGCACTGGGACCCGGGCCCCTTCTGGGACTGGAACCACTACATGTCTCTGCTCGGCGCGCCCGCAGCCACCGCCGGCGCGGCCCAGATGCCGCAGGCGGGCCAGGTCGTCACGGTCGTCCTGCCCTTCACCCAGGCGAACCAGCCGCCGCTGACGTACGGCGGCAAGGACGTCGCGCCACGGCCCGCGAACTTCGGGTACCTCTACGCGACCGCCGCGGCAACCACGCCCCTCACCGACCCGTACATGCCGAAAGCCGTGTGGAACCACGGCGCGACCTGGGGCGACAAGGTGATCACCGGGACCCGGTACGTCGTCGCCGACGCGAGCGGCGACTGGACCGCGATCTGGTACGGCGGCCGCAAGGCCTGGTTCCACAATCCGGGCGGCCGTTTCACCTCCGTCCTGACCCCCTCGACCCCCTCGACCGCCGTCGTCCTGAAGGCGAAGGGCACCACGGCGGTCCAGGTCTACGGGCGCGCCTACCCCGAGGACGCGGCGTACGCGGGCACTGGTGTACCGGTCCAGAGCAGCAACAACACCCCGCTGACGAAGTACACCATCCCCGCCGGTCAGGCCTATCTCGCCATCGGAGAGCCGGTCGCGGGCGACTACTACTACGGCGGCCCCGCGCTCGGCACTCTCGTCAGGGGCGCCCAGACCTTCTACCCCATCCGCTTCAACCACCGCATCGCGTATGTGAGGACGGCGGACGTCCAGCAGGCCCCTCCAGCCACGCCGACACCCCTCGTCGCCAAGCCGCCCGTAGGAGCATCGCCCGCCGCCGTCCCCAAGAAGCCGTAGCCCGGCGGCTCCTCGGGTGAACGTGGCCGACCCGAGGCGCGGCGCGCGTCCTGATAGTCGCTGACAGTCGTCAGTTGCGGCCAACGGATGTGTCGGGTCAGCTGATGGTCAGCTGCCATTCGATCTCTCCGTCGTGCCACTGGCCGGTGGGGGTGAGGCCGGCTGCGGCGGCGACGGCGGTGGATGCCCCGTGGTCGGGGTGGATGTGGGCGACGACCGTGTCCACCGCGTGTGTCCTGAGCCACGCGACGAGTCCTCGGGCAGCCTCGGTGGCGATGCCGCGCCCCTGCCAGGGAGTGCCTGTCACCCAGGCGATCTCCGCGGCGGCACCGTGCTCATCGACAGTGACCGTCGCCTGGACATAGCCGGTCAGGCAGGCGCCGTCACGGAGTTGAACGACCCAGTTGCACCAGGATTCACCGGGGCGGGACGACCCGGCCACCCAGCGTGCGTAGCGGGCGCGCAGGTCCCGGGCGGTGTCCGGGGTGCCGCCGGTGAAGAGGTGCAGGCCGGGGTCGGACAGCACCGTGAGCATCTCGTCGGCGTGCTCGACCCGCAAGGGAATCAGGATCAGCCGATCGGTGTGGATGGTTTCGGGCGCGAGGGCGATCACGCTGCCTCCTGGTCGGAACGTCCGATCAGTATCCCGCGCTCGAAGCGGACGCCGGCGCGGACAAGTGCGACGAGAGAGGGCGCATTCGGGTTCCGCGCCTCCCCCTGCACCATGACATCAGCGTGCCGTGCGCTGGGCGCGCATCTCGGGTCCGGCGAGGTCAGGGGGGCCCGTCACGCATCAGCCCTCTGTCTCGTCAGGGCCTACTTCGACCCCGAGAGCTGGTATGCGAACTTCCCCGTATCCGGGCTCAGTTGGCTGCCGCAGGCCGGCCCGTGCAGCATGTATCTCGTCAAGGACGACGGCGCCATGTTCCTCGCGCTGGCAGCCCTTGCCGTGCTCGCCATCCGCTACGCACGGAACGGAGCGGTCGTTCAGATCACCGCTTCAACCTGGCTCGTCTTCAGCGTGCTCCACCGCATCTTCCATCCGCGGCATCTGCATGCGTGCGACACGGTGGACAAGATCCTCAGGGTCGCACTTCTCGGCCTGCCGGTCCTCGTCACCGTGGCACCGATCGACGGCGCCTCGCGATGGCCGGAGGGGGCCCGGAAAACCGGTCCCGATGGGCGCTTCCGAACCCGTTCGCAGAAAAGTTCGGACCAGGTGCAACCGTGCGCTCCGCCCAGGCGTATAGGAGGCGACACAGCATTTCACCTGGGGGGACTCCATGCACCAGCACCGTTCAGCCGGCTGGACCGCCGGCCGGCTCGGCGCCGCCGTCACCGTCTGTTTCGCTCTGCTCCCGGTCGTCGGCTGCTCGGCCGGTTCCGGTTCCGGTGGCGCCGCCGACGCACCCGGCGCCGCGGCTTCCGCGGCGGCGCCCGCGAACGCCAAGGACGGCGCCGGTACGGGCACCGGCTCGCCCTCGCCCACGGGCCCGCCCGAGCCCGCGGTGCTCGCGAAGGCTCAGGTGCACATAGCCGACGGGCAGACGGTCGGCGTGGGGATGCCGATTTCGGTCACGTTCACCACCCCGGTGCGCGCCGACGACCGCAAGGCTGTGGAGAGTTGGCTGCGGGTGCAGACCTCCACCGGTACGGCCGGCGCCTGGAGCTGGGTGAAGGACCAGAACCTCCGGGACGGTCAGCGTGTCGACTTCCGCCCGAAGACCACCTACTGGCAGCCCGGCACCGAAGTCACCCTGCACCTCGGCTCCCACGCCGTCCGCCAGTTCACCGTCGGCAGATCGCTGATCGCCTCCGTCGACGTGGACGCCCACATGATGACCGTGCGCACCGACGGCAAGACCACGCGCATCCCCGTCACCACCGGGCGACCCGGCCTGGACACCTGGAACGGAACCATGGTGGTCATGGACAAGGCTCCCAAGGTGCACATGGACTCGCGCACCGTGGGCCTCGGCGACGCGTACAACGGCGACTACTACTGGGCCGTGCACCTGACGACGTCGGGCACGTACGTCCACCAGAACGACCGGGCCGACACCGAGGCCGGGCACCACAACGTCACCCACGGATGTGTCGGCCTCGCCACGGACGGAACGGCGCGGAAGTTCTACGATCAGGTCCGGGCCGGCGACGTCGTGACCGTCACGGGGGGCAAGAAGGACATCGTCGCGACCGGCAACGGCTACGGCGACTGGAACCTGAGCTGGGAGCAGTGGCTCAAGCACAGTGCCGCCGGGGAGAGCGCGACCGCATGATGTCCTGCGCCCCGCCGCACCCCGTTCGCAGAACACCGTAAGAAGCCCCGTTCGCAGAGCACCGCGAGAAGAGAGCACGACAGCGTGACCGAGGACGAGTTCGACCTCTTCTACGCGGCCGCCTATCCGCGTCTGGTCGGCCAGCTGTACGCCCTCACCGGCGACCACGCCGAAGCACAGGACGTCGTCCAGGAGGCGTTCGTCCGCGCCTGGGACCGGCGCGCCTCGGTCCTGTCCGGCGACCGGGCCCCCGAGGCCTGGCTGCGCACCGTGGCCCATCGCCTGGCGATGAGCCGCTGGCGGCGCACGCGCCACTGGTGGGAGCTGGTCCGCGGCGAGTCCACGCCGCGGACCATGCCCGAACCGGGCCCCGACCACGTGGCGTTGGTGGCCGCGCTGCGCCATCTCCCCGAGGTGCAGCGCACCGCGATCGTGCTGCACCACCTGTGTGATCTGAGCGTGGAGCAGATAGCCGCGGAGACCGGCGCGCCTACCGGCACCGTCAAGGCGCGCCTGTCACGCGGCCGTTCGGCCCTCGCCCCGCACCTGATGAGCGAGGAACCCCACCCCACGGAGGAATCCTGTGTCTGATCGCCCGCCGGCTCCCGGCCTGACCGAGACGGAGCTCTCCGACCGGCTCCACGGCCTGGCGGCACAGGGCGCGGTCCGGGCCCCGGCTTCCGGAGCGGCGGTCAGGAGCCGCGCGGTACGCCGCCGCCGGACCCGGCGCGCCCTGCTCACCACCGCCGGACTCACGGGGGCGGCCGTCCTCACCCTCGCCTCCGGCACCCTTCGCTCCCCCGCGCCCCGGCCCGCCGCCTCCCCGCCCGCCCCGTCCCGTGCGTCCGTCCAGCAGGTGCTGATCGACCTGGACGCCCACACCCTGACCGTCGAGGGGCGGAGTTACGCCATCAGCGGTCCGGCCCCGCACTGCCCGCTCGGCGAGAACGCGGTCACGGTCACGGCGAAGTACCCCGTCGTGAACCTGGCCCCCAATGCCATCGGTGTGGGGCGGAAGGGCCCGCGGAACTGGGCCGTCACCTTCACCGACCAGGCGCATCAACAGCGCCTGCTGTTCTTCGAGTTGACCCCGTCCGACCTTCCCGACGTCGGCGAGGACCACATCCTGGGGGCCGTCGGCGTCACACCGGCCTCGGGGAAGGCGGTGTACGACGCGGTGCGGCTCGGCGCGCAGGTGCGCATCAAGGGCGGCCCCCAGTCGAGGGATGTGCCGGCCAACTCCGCGTGCATCGATCTCCAGCCGATCAAGGGCGGCGGCTGAGACAGCTCTGTTCGATCCAGGACATACCATCTCGCCCATGACGCAAGACGACGGGCAGCTGGACAGTCTCGTACGCACACGGATCCGCGCTCTGCGCGTCGCACAGGGCTGGTCCCTGGAGGAACTGGCCACGCGGGCCAACCTCAGCCAGTCCTCGCTGAGCCGCATCGAGAACGGTCAGCGACGTCTCGCCCTGGACCAGCTGGTCACCCTCGCCCGCGCGCTCGACACCACGCTGGACCAGCTCGTGGAGAACGCCGCCGACAACGTCGTCATCAGCCCGATGATCGACGCCGCCCACGGCCTGATGCGCTGGCCCATGAAGGGCGAGCCCGGCATGAGCGTGATGCGTCAGCGGATGACCGACCCGCCGCCCGACAACCCCGCCCGCATGCGCGCCCACCCCGGCCGCGAGTGGCTCGTGGTGCTGTCCGGTACCGCCGTCCTCATGCTCGGCCACCGGCGCCTTCGCATCGAGACCAACCAGGCCGCGGAATTTCCCACGATGATGCCCCACGCCATCGGCGCCGATGGCGGGCCGTGCGAGATCATGGGCATCTTCGATCGCGACGCCCGCCGGGGCCACCAGAACGACGGCGGCGCCGTCGGCGGCGAAGCCGATTGCGGAGGCGTCGAGAGCCCCTTCGCATAGGCGCGCCGGGGCTCGGGGGTCCGGTGACCTTGCGTGCGGAGCAGCGCACGGCATGAGTTTCTTGCCTATCGCGCAAGCTGTCACGCGTTACACGCATGAGCTGGTTACGGTGGTGCCATGACCCAAGCGCACGAGCACACCCCCAGCCATGGCCAAGGCCCCGAGCACCCCGAGCACAGCCATGGCACGCACCCCGAGCACAGTCACGACGAGCACAGTGACGCCGGCCAGGCCGAGATCCTGGATCTGGATGCCGAGGTGCTTTCCGAACACATAGCCTCCATCACCGCCTGGCTGCCGCTGAAGGGCGAGCCGCACCAGATCGTGGACCTGGGCTGCGGCACCGGCGCGGGGACCTTCGCGCTCCTTGAGCGCTTCCCCGACGCACACGTCACGGCCGTCGACACCTCCGCGGAGCACCTCAGGCTCCTGCGCGAGAAGGCGTGCGCCCGCGATGTCGAGGGCCGTGTCCGGACCGTGCAGGCCGATCTCGACAGCGACCGCTGGCCGGACCTCGGAAGGCCGGATCTGGTGTGGGCCTCGGCCTCGATGCACCACATGGCCCACCCCGACCGCACGCTGGCCCGCGTCCGTGAACTGCTGGCCCCCGGGGGGCTGTTCGCCGTCGTCGAGCTCGCGGGCTTCCCCCGCTTCCTGCCCGCCGGCGCTCCGGCGAACCGGCCCGGCCTAGAAGAGCGCGCCCATGCCGCGACCGACGCCTTCCACGCCGAGCACGTTCCGCACCGCGGCGCCGACTGGGGCCCGATGCTGACGGCGGCCGGTTTCGCCGTCGAGGACGAGCGCACCATCTCCGTCGACATCGACGGTGCACGCAGCGACGCGATCGGACGCTACGCCCACGGCAGCATGCAGCGCATACGCGGCGTCGCCGCTCCCGCTCTCAGTGCCGAGGACCTGACCGCACTCGACGAACTCCTGGACACCGACAACCCGAACAGCCTTCTGCACCGCAAGGACCTCGCCGTACGCACCGAGCGCACCGTGTGGGCGGCCCGCCGCACCTGACCCCGACCGCACGGGACCGTTCGCCTCCTGCCTCGCGATACCGGCCCGGAAACCCGCAGGCCGCCGCCGACCTCCTTCGCCGCGGCCACGCCGCGCCCGAGCGTGCCCGCGGCCTGATCGGCTTCTTTCCACCCGGCGCACTTGCCCGACCCACCGAGGGCACCTGGGCTCCGTGAGGGCTTCCCGTGACACCCGCCGGCTAGGCGTGGAACGTCGTCGTCGCCGCAAGCTCCGCGCGTCCGGCGCTGACCCGGTTCACCGGTGCGGCGTCGTCGGCGTAGCCGAACGCGACCCCGACCAGCAATTTCCCCTCGCTGACGCCGAGTTCGCCGCGCACGGTGTCGGCGTAGAAGCTCAGCAGCCCCTGCGGACAGCTGTCCACGCCGTAGGCGGCCATCGCCAGCAGCAGAGTCTGCATATAGGCGCCGACGTCCGCGGCCGGCCGGGCGTCGGCGCGGCCCGAGGAGACGAAGAGGAACGCGACGTGCGGCGCCCCGTAGAACCCCAGGCTCTCGGCGTCGTAGGCGAGGCGTGCCGCGGTGTCGTCACGGCCGATTCCCAGCGCCCCGTAGAGCCGGGTGCCGAAGTCTGCACGCCGTTCCTGCTGTACGGGTGCGTACATGTCGTCGCGGTAGGGGAAGTCGGCGGAGGTACGACGTGCTGCGTGGGCCGCCCGCAGGGCGTCTGCCAGACGGTCGCGGCGCCCGCCGCTGACCACCTCCACCCGCCACGGCTGCGTGTTGGAGTTGGAGGGCGCGGCACCGGCCAGCGAGAAGATCGCGCGCATCGTCTCCGGGGCGACGGCGTCGGGCCGGAAAGCCCGCACGGCGCGGCGACCGCGGATCAACCGCTCCGCGTACCCACTCAGTTCGATGTGACCGGACCCGCCCATGGAGCACTCCTCGCCCTGCGCAACCTCATCGAGGTAAACGCCATCGTTTACTTGAACGGATGCGACTCTACCCACACACCTCATCGGAAGTAAACGCGGTCGTATACTTACCGCATGAGTGCGGCACACGAGACGGAAGTGCACGACCCCGCGCAGCCGGCGCGACGGCCGGGGCGGGGCGGGCGGGAGCGCATCCTGGCCGCCGCGACCGGGCTGTTCGCGGACCAGGGGATCACCGCCACCGGCATGGAGCAGATCGCGGAGGCGGCGCCGGTATCCAAGCGCACCCTCTACGCCCACTTCCGGACCAAGAGCGACCTCGTCATCGCCTACCTGCGGGCGCTCACCACGTCGGGGAACACCCTGGAGAGCGTGCTCACCCGTGCGGAGCTCGATCCTCGCGAGCGGATTCTCCGGCTGTTCGACCCACCCGCCGCCAAGGCGGCTCCGGTCCGGGGATGCCCGTTCATCGACGCCGCGGCGGAGTTCCCCGACCCCCAGGACCCGATCCACGCCTTCGCCCGCGAGCAGAAACTCCTGATGGCCCAGCTGGTCACCACGCTCCTGGCGGAGCTGGGATACGCCCAACCCGCCGCGTTGGCCGAGCAGTTGGTGACCCTTGCGGATGGCGCCGCCAGCCGCGCCATGGTGCTGAACGAGCCGGAGTACGGCCGGCACGCCCGCATCGCCGCGGAGACCCTCCTCGCCCACGCCGCCCCCCGGACGGACCGCCCGTAGCCGGGCGGGCCGGTCCGAGGAGCCGGCGCCCCCTCGTGGGCAGGCCTCAGCGCGGCGGCCACGGGAAGAAGGCGCTGGTGCGTGCCACGTACGCGTCCCAGCCGGGGCGGCCCGCCATGTGCCGCTCCAGCAGCCGCTTCCCGCTGCCGTTGATCAGGAGCACGCTCATCACCAGCGGTGAGACGACCGAGACCGCCGCGGGCCGCCACCCGCCGTCGCACGCGACGAGGAACAGTCCCCACCAGACGCAGAAGTCCCCGAAGTAGTTGGGGTGCCGCGTCAGACTCCACAGGCCCCGGTCCATGATGCGCCCACGGTTGGCCGGATCCGCCTTGAAGCGGGACAGCTGGGCGTCGCCGACCGACTCGAAGAAGAGCCCGACCGCCCAGAGTCCCGTGCCGGCCCACGCCGCCACGGACAGGGGCGCCGACGCGTACTGCGCCGCCTGCACGGGCAGGGACACCAGCCACACCAGGGCGCCCTGCAGCAGGTAGATCATGCGCAGGGCGTACAGGTTGCGGTTGCCCGGGGCGCGGGTCAGCATCGCCTCGTAGCGCGGGTCCTCGCCGTGGCCGCGGCCGCGTCGCGCGATGTGGACGGCCAGCCGCAGCCCCCACACGGCGGTGAGGCCGGTGACCAGCAGGCGCCTGCCCAGGTCGCCCTCTCCGGCGGACGCGGCGAGGACGACCACGGACACCGCGGCGAAGGCCGCGCCCCAGGCGGCGTCGACCACGCGGTGCACGCCTTTGGCGAGGGCGATCGCGAAGGTGACGAGCATGACGGCCGCGGCCGTCGCCGCGGCCCAGCGGAGCCCCACCGCGAAGGCGTCCCAGGCGAAGTGGTTCATCGCTCCTCCAGGTGCCGGTACCAGTCGGCGGTCTCCGTCCGGGTCAGGCCGCTGTCACCCGTCGCCCCGGGTCGTACGGCGAGGAACTGGTCCACGCCCATGCGCCGTTCCTCGAAGGCGATGGCCCCGCCGACCAGGTACAGCCGCCACACGCGGGCCGTCTCCTCGCCGACCAGCCGGACGAAGTCCGCCCAGCGTTCCTCCAGCGTGCGGTGCCAGGCGTCGATGGTGCGCACATAGTGTTCGCGCAGCGACTCCACGGACCGGACCTCAAGGCCGGCCGCCTCCAGCAGCCCGACGGTTTCGCCCATCGGCCGCATGTGCATGTCGGGGGCGATGTACGCCTCGATGAACGCGCCGCCGCCGGGTGCGGTCGCACCGCGGGACATCTGCTGGACCAGTACGCGCCCCCGCGGGCGGACCAGCCGGCACAGGGATGCGGCGAAGGCGGGGTACTCGTCGTCGCCGACGTGCTCGCCCATCTCGATGGTGGCCACGGCGTCGTAGACGCCGCCGGTGATGTCCCGGTAGTCCTGGCACAGAACCTCCACCCGGTCCTCGATGCCCCGTTCCCGCACCTGTTCCCGCACGTACGCGGCCTGCTCCTTGGCGAGGGTGACGGCGGTGACCCGCGCCTCGTGCCGCTCGGCGGCGTACAGGGTGAGCGAGCCCCAGCCGCAGCCGATGTCGAGCAGCCGTGCCCCGGGGATGAGGCCGAGCTTGCGGCAGACCAGCTCCAGTTTGGCCCGCTGGGCGTCGGCCGGGCCCACGGCGGGATCCTCCCCCGTCCAGTAGCCGCAGGAGTAGGCCATGGTGTCGTCGAGGAGGAGACGGTAGAAGTCGTTCGACAGGTCGTAGTGGTGGCTGATGGCCGCACGGTCCCGGGCCCTGCTGTGCAACCCGCCGCGCAGGCGTGCCTGGGTGGCCGGCGCGGCGGGGCGCGGGCCCACGGCGCCGAGCCGGACGGCTTCGACCAGTGCGCGCGTCCGGTCGGCCGCCGAGAGCCGGGGCGCGTGCAGACCCCGCGCGCGCACGGCGGACCACATCGCGCGCAGTCCCTCCGCCAGATCGCCTTCCACGTCCAGCTCGCCGGTGACATAGGCCTGGGCGAGGCCGAGTTCACCGGGCTGCCACAGCAGGCGGCGCAGCGCACGCCGGGAGCGTACGACGACCACGGGAGCGTCGGCGGCGCCGGTTTCGCTGCCGTCCCAGGCGCGGAGCGCCACCGGGAGCGGGCCGCCCAGCGCGTCTTCGGCGAGCGCCGCGAGTCGCTGAGCGGCACCGGAGCGGACCGGAGTTCGGACGGTGGTCATCGGGCCGATGCCTCCTTGGTGAACAGGTACTGATGGACGTCGAGGTATCCGGAGCGGAATCCGGCCTCGGAGTAGGCGAGGTAGAAGGTCCACAGACGGCGGAACGTCTCGTCGAAGCCGAGGGCGGCGGCCTCGTCGGCGCGTCCGGTGAAGCGCTCCCGCCACAGGCGCAGGGTCTCGGCGTAGTGCGCGCCGAAGCCGTCCCGGGCCGCCATCGAAAGACCCGTGTGCTCGCGGACGGCGTCCTCGATGGCGCGTGTGGAAGGGATCAGGCCACCGGGGAAGACGTACTTCTGGATCCAGGTGTGGGTGTGCCGACTGGCCAGCATCCGCTCGTGCGGCATGGTGATGGCCTGCAGGGCCACCCGGCCCCCCGGCGCCAGACGCTCGTCGAGGGTGCGGAAGTACACGGGCCAGAACTCCGCGCCCACGGCCTCGATCATCTCGACGCTGACCACCGCGTCGTAGGTGCCGTGCGCTTCGCGGTAGTCGCACAGGTCGACCGAGACGCGGTCGGCGTACCCGGCGCGGCGTACGCGCTCCAGGGCGAGTTCGCGCTGTTCCCGGGACAGGGTGAGTGAGGTGACCTGTGCGCCGCGGGCGGCGGCCCGCAGTGCCAGCTCGCCCCAGCCCGTTCCGATTTCCAGGAGGCGGGTGCCTTCCCGGACGTCGGCGAGGTCGAGCAGGCGGTCGATCTTGCGCTGCTGCGCGGTGGCCAGTTGTGATCCGTCCGCGGGAAAACCGCGGAAGACGGCCCCGGAGTAGGTGAGGGTCTCGTCCAGGAACAGGGCGAACAGGTCGTTGGACAGGTCGTAGTGACGGCTGATGTTGGTGCGCGACCCGTCCAGGGTGTTGCGCTGTGTGTGGGGCTGCCGCTGTGCCCACAGGCGACGCAGCCGCTGCAGGCGGGCCGGGATCAGATCGGACGCCTCTGCGGCGAGCACGGTGAGCGCGCCGACCAGATCGGGGGCCTCCCACTCGCCGGCCATGTACGACTCACCGAATCCGATGAGCCCGCGGGTGCCGATGCGGGCGTGGAACGCCTTGGGGTCGCGCACGTCCATCAGGGGACCGCCCCGGCCAAGGACGGTGCCGTCGGCGTGCCGCACCCGCAGCGGCAGCCGTCGCAGGGCGCGGGCCAGGATCGATGCGGTGACGGCCCGCACCGGCCAGGACGCCCTCGGGACCGCGGCCACATCGGGCCAGCGGCCGGTGTCCCCGGGGAAGGTTCGCCGGCCGCTCGTGCGGTGGCGGCCGGAGGGACGGGGTTCGACTTGGGTCATGACGCACTCTCCTGGGTACGGCGGCCCGGACGTGGCTGCACGGGCAGGCCCCGCAGGAACAGGCGGATGCCGTGGAAGCGGATGGCGGCCGACACCATCAGGGTCGACCAGGGGTGACGCAGGGACAGGCGCACCAGCACGGGGAGGGTCGCCGCGCGGCGCCTGCCGTGCACGGCGGCGGTGAAGGGCGGGCCGGCCGGCCGGTGCAGCCGCACCGACAGCTGCAGGCGCTCACCGGGCGGCGGGAGCCGCATCTCGTAGTGGCCGTCCACCGGGTGGAACGGTGACACGTAGAAGTCCTTGTCCACCGTCGCGGTGCCCGCCGCGTCGGTGTGCAGCAGGTAGGCGTGGCGCTCGCCGTAGGTGTTGTGCACCTCGGCCACCACACAGCGCAGGGCGTCGTCCGGGCCGTAACACCAGTACAGCGTCAGCGGGTTGAAGACGTAGCCGAGGACCCGGGCATTGCCGAGCATCAGCGCACGGCCGCCCCGCAGGTCGATGCCGTGTTCGGCGAGGAACCCGTCGAGCGCGGCCCGGAGCGAAGGGGCACGCCCCGTGAAGTGGTCGCGGGCGAGGAAGCGGGCGAGCGGACGGAGTGGGCGCGGCAGCACGGGCAGTCGGTCGAGGTCGACCAGCCACAGGTAGGTCCGGTGCCGCAGGGTGTAGCGCACGGGTGCGCGGCGTACGTGACTGACCGTGCACGGGTAGAGGGCGGGTGGCCCCGGCCGTGCCGGCTTCCGGCCGGACGCGGTGGTCACCACCTCACCCCCAGCGCCGCGGCGGCCTCGACGCCCGACCGGCAGCCGTCCTCGTGGAAGCCCCAGCCGTGGTAGGCGCCCGCGAACGCCGTGACGGACGTGTTCAGTTGGGGCAGTCGGCGCTGGGCGGCGACCGACTCGGGTGTGTACACGGGATGTTCGTAGGTCATGCGGGCGAGCACCTGGGCGGGGTCGATGCGGTCCTGCCCGCCGAGGGTGACGACGTACGTCTGCTCGGCGTCGATGCGCTGCAGCCGGTTCATGTCGTAGCTCACCCGCACCCGGTCGGCGCCGGCCGCGCAGTTCGGCATCAGGTAGTTCCAGGCGGCGCGGGCCCCGCTCGCGTGCGGCAGGAGGGAGGTGTCGGTGTGGAGCAGGGTGGTGTTCGGGGAGTACCGGAAGGCGCCGAGGACCTCCTTCTCGGCCGGGGTCGCGTCCGCGAGCAGCCGCAGGGTCTGATCGGGGTGCGCGGCCAGGACGACGTGGTCGTAGGAGGCGGTGCTCCCGTCCGCCGCCGTCACCTCCGCGTGGTCGGCGTGCCGGAGCACGGACCGTACGGGAGTGCCGGCGCGCACGTCGCCCAGGCCGGCGACGATCCGCTCGACGTACGTTCCCGAGCCGCCCGTCACGGTCCGCCACACCGGCGAGCCGCCCACCGACAGCAGTCCGTGGTGGGCGAGGAAACGGAACAGGTAGGCCGCCGGATATCGGAGGGCCGTCTCCGCGTCGCAGGACCACACGGCGGACACCACCGGTGTCATGAAGTGGGCCCGGAAGTACGGCGAGAAGCCCGACGCGTCGAGGAACTCGCCGAGCGTGCGCAGGTCGTCGTCGCTCCTGTCCTGCGCGAGCAGGCGGCGGGCCGCCCGGTGGAAGCGCGGCACCTCGGCGAGCATGCGCAGATACGGTCCACGGAGTGCGTTGCGCGGCTGGGCGAGCAGTCCGCGCGGGCCGCGGGAGCCGGCGTACTCCAGGCCGCATCCCTCACACCGTACGGACATGCTCATCTCCGACTCCTGCGTGGCGACGCCGAGTTCGCGCAGGAGTCGCAGCAGGTGCGGGTAGGTGCGCCGGTTGTGCACGATGAAGCCGGAGTCGACGCGGTGCGTGCGGCCGTCGGGCGCGGTCAGGTCGTGGGTGTGGGCGTGGCCGCCCAGGCGGCCGTCGGCTTCGTACAGGGTCACCTCATGGGCCCTGCCCAAGACGTACGCGGCGGTCAGCCCCGCGACCCCGCTGCCGATGACGGCGGTACGGCGCGGGTGCTCGGAGCCCGCCGCCCGGCGGTTCTCGCGGTCGGGCGGGCGGCCGGTGCCCGCGCGCGTGCCGCGCCCGCCCTCGCGCGCGGGGCGCGCCGGGGCGACCTGCCTCTCCGCGGGATCCGGCGGCTCCGGCTGTATCAGTCGCTGATCCTTCTCCTCATCCCTCACACAGACAGTTCGGTGCCGGCGCCGCCGCGGATTGGTGACTTCGCCGATCACTTGGCACAGCGCCCGCAGCCGTCCGGCCCGCGTGCGGCGACGCATCGTCAGGCAGGATCACGGACACTGGGGCACGGGCGCGGGCGTGGGCGCGCGGGCACGGGCGCACGCTTCTTCCGCGCGCCGGAGCAGACCAAGCCGCCGGCCCTGCGGCTCCGAATCCGGCGTATGGGGCCCGGGGCGCGCGGGCGCCCGCCCCGAAGACGGAGGTCATGCATGTCAGCAGGCACAACCGAGTGGTCGGCCGCGTCATCCCTGTGGGTCCGCCATCTGCCTCCTCAGGCGCGGGTCGCCGTCATCACTCTGCACGGAGGCCGCGCGGACAGCTATCAGGCATCGCGGCCCTGGCATCTGGCGGCCCTGCGCATGCGCCCCGTGCTGCGGGCCGCGGCCTCGGCCGTCCGTCTGGACGAGACCGTCCTCGGCCAGGTTCGGTACCGGCACAGGGGATGGAACCAGGAGGACCCGCTCCAGGACGCCTGTCACGCGCTGGGGGAACTCGGCGAACTGGCCGGGCCCGTTCCCGTCGTCCTCATCGGCCACTCCATGGGCGGCAGAGCGGCTCTGCGCGCGGCAGCCCATCCGAACGTCAGCGGGGTGGTGGCCCTGGCACCGTGGCTCCCGGCGGACGAGCCGACCGAGCACCTCCGGGGAAAACGGGCCGTTGTGCTGCACGGCGACCGCGACACGGTGACCAGTGCCGACGCGTCCGTCGACTACGTCCGCCGAGCACGGGCCGCGCAGGCCCGCGCGGACATCGTGCTGATCCGCGGGAGCGACCACGCCATGGTGCGCCACTCGGGCCTCTGGCACCGTACGATCGCCGACATCGTCGCGGACATGATCAGATCGGCCGACGACCCCGCCACCGGCTGACTGACGGCGGCCATGCGCGCGCCCACCCGCGGGACCGCGTGACGGTGGCGGATGGGCACGCTCGGCGAAGGGTCGGCTACTTCGCGGGACCCGCCATGTCGGGGGGCATGAGGACGCTGTCGATGATGTAGACGGTGGCGTTGGCGGTCGGCACATTGCCGCAGACCACGGTCGCGGTCTTGTTGACCTTGTACGCGGTGCCGGATCCGCTCGTGGTGAGCTTGCCCTTCTCCAGGGTGGTGAAGGAACCGTTGCCGAGCTGGCTCGGGGTGAGCTTCTGGCCGACCACGTGGTAGGTGAGGATCTTCGTCAGATCCGCCTTGTTGGCCAGAACCTTGTCGAGGGTGGCCTTGGGAACCTTCGCGAACGCCGCGTTGGTCGGCGCGAACACCGTGATGTTCTTGGCGCTGTTCAACGTGTCGACGAGGCCGGCCTTCTTGACCGCCGTCACTAGGGTGGACAGTGCGGGGTTGTTGGAGGCGGCCGTGGCGACCGGGTCCTTGGCCATGCCCGAGAAGCTGCCGGCGCCCTCCTTCGGAACGGACGAGCATCCGGATCCGAAGGGCTGCGCGGCCGAGTCCACGGCGTGGGCCGATGGGGCCAGGAGCGCCACCGAAAGCGGCAGTGTGAGCGCTGCGGCCCACACGCCGGCACGGAGTGTACGGGTGGAAGTCACTTGATTTCCCCTTCGTGGCTGGCAGGGACGGGAACCGTGCCCGTCCCTGGGGTCAGCCCCCTGTCGGGGCTCTGACGTGCTGCCGGAAAGCGTGGGGGACACACCCCGTAGGGGCACTCCTCATCCATGCGCCACGTGAGGGAAACCGGCGCGTTCTGCGCTCCCATTATCTCCCCCCGAAACCCCCTCCTGTCGACCGCGGGCCCCTGGGCCGCAGGCCGACGGCCCGGAGAGCAATCCCTGCGCGCCTTGGTGACGAACCACCAGGGACAGGAGGCCGCAGGCGCCTTCGTTCCCCGAGAGCGGGCTGTGATGCTGGTACTGATCCTGATCGGACTCCTGGGAGGGCTCATCACAGCGGTGTCGCCCTGCATCCTGCCGGTGCTGCCCGTCGTGTTCCTCGCGGGCGGGCCCGGAACGGACACCCGGGCTCGTCCCGCAAAGGACACCGGGAAGGCACGGCAGGCACGTAATCGCCGCCCCTACGCCGTCGTCGCCGGTCTGGTGCTCAGCTTCAGCTTCTTCACGCTGCTGGGTGTGACCCTGCTGTCGGCCCTCGGGCTGCCGCAGGACATCCTGCGCTACATCGGCCTGGCCCTGCTGGTGCTCATCGGGTTCGGGCTCGTCTTCCCGCCTGTCGAACGCCTCCTGGAGAAGCCGTTCGCCCGTCTCCCCCAGCGACAGGTCAACAAGGAAGGCAGCGCGTTCGTGCTCGGCCTCGGGCTGGGCCTGCTGTACGTGCCGTGTGCCGGTCCGGTGCTGGCGGCGATCACGGTGGCCGGGGCCCGCGGGCAGATCAGCGGTGAGATCGTGGCCCTGACGCTGTCGTTCGCCGTCGGAACGGCTGTTCCGCTGCTCGCCTTCGCTCTGGCGGGGCGCCGCGTGGCGGAGCGCGTCGCCGCGTTCCGCACCCGGGCCCGCAAGCTCCGCATCGGTGCCGGGGTGCTGATGGTCGCCCTCGCGTTCGCGCTGGCGTTCAACGTCACGGACGCCATCCAGCGTGCGCTGCCCGACTACACGTCCGCGGCGCAGAAGAAGATCGAGGACAGCGACGCGGCCCGCCAGCAGTTGTCCGGTCTGTACGACAACTCCAACAAGGAGCTGTCCCGCTGCGAGGACGGCGTCGACGAACTCCGCTCCTGCGGCAAGGCCCCCGCCATCGACGGCATCGCCAAGTGGCTCAACACCCCCGGCGGAGCGCCCGTCGACCTCGCGGCCCAGCACGGCAAGGTCGTACTGATCGACTTCTGGACCTACTCCTGCATCAACTGCCAGCGCAGTCTGCCGCACATCGAGGCGTGGAACGCCACGTACAAGGCGTACGGCCTCGAAGTGATCGGGGTCCACTCGCCGGAGTTCCCCTTCGAGAAGGACGCGGGCAATGTGGCCAGCCAGGCCAAGAAGCTGGGCGTGACCTATCCGGTGGCCCTGGACAACAAGCTGACCACCTGGGACAACTACCGCAACCGCTTCTGGCCCGCCAAGTACCTCATCGACTCCGACGGAACGGTCCGCTACTTCAAGTTCGGCGAGGGCCAGTACGACCAGACCGAGAACCTGATCCGTACGCTCCTGAAGAAGGCCGATCCCACGGTCCAGCTTCCGCCGAAGACCGGCCAGAAGGCCGACGTCCTGACCGCGGACCGCACTCCGGAGACGTATCTGAGCAACCTGCGCATCCGCGGTTACGTCGGAACCCCGCTCGTCGACGACAAGCCGACCGCCTACCACTTCCCGGCCGCCGTACCTCTCAACAGCCTCTCCCTGGACGGCACTTGGACCGCCGGGTACGACCACTTCACCGCAGGCGTGAACGCGCGGCTGGCCTTCACCTACCGGGCGAAGAACGTCAATCTGGTCCTCGGCGGGGACGGCCCCGTGACGGTCCTCGTCAACGGCAGGGTGACCAAGACGATCCAGGTGCACGGGACACCGTCCCTTTACGCACTCGTCAACGACGCCCACGCCGCCCAGGCGAAGCTCGAACTCCGCGTCGCTCCGGGAGTCCAGGGCTACGCCTTCACCTTCGGCTAGAGCGGGCCGCGGGCTCTTCTCCCCGCCTCGGGCACAGAGCCGCACACGCGGCTGAGGGCGGCCAAGGTCATGGCCGCCCTCAGTCATACGCGAATGGGCTGGGCCGCTGCCGGATACGGGCCCTCACTCCCCTACGCGGCAGCAGCACCGGCCTATGGGTGATTCGGAGCCCGGCGGCCGATGGACTGGTGCCGGACCGGACTTTCTTTGTCGATCAATCGTCATCCCACGCCGTAACGGGAGCGGAACCGCGACGGCGAGCGCGCGCCGCATCGGCGAAGCCACGTTCGCACCCGGCGAGCCCCGCTCTGGCGTCCTGCCGTGATCGGGTTGCCGCATTCTGGGCAGGGTCGGTACAAGCCACTACTCACCTGGAGGTCACCGTGCGCCAGTTCCCGCGTTCGACCCGCGCAGTCAAGGTTCCGTCCGGCGCCGGGCGCCTCGGGCGGCTGCCGGTCTGGGTGGCCGGCGCCTCGCTCGTGCTCCTGTCCCTCACTGGATGCTCGACGCAGGACGCGATCTGCGGCGGCGGCGAATACCCCGTCCTGAACGTGGGCTCGACGGGCAAGGCATGCGTGGACAAGCAGCAGGAGCCGCCCCAGGGCTACGTCCGCTATCCCAAGGACAAGGTGCCGGAGCACGTGGGAGACAAGTGGGACACGTACTGGGAGACGCACACGATCGACCGGAGCGGGAAGATCACCGAAGTGGCGCCCCACTCCTGAGCGGCACGACGCCTGGGACGCCGGCCCGTGCTCCATGTGAGACAGGACACGGGAACGCCCGGCGGGGGACCACTCGACGGCTGACGCCCGCCCGGACGCCCTCTCCCCCTTCGACGGCGGCTCCCCCGCCCGCCGGCGTCACCACCCCGGGCCGGCCGGGCACGCCGAGATGCCCGCCGCTTCAGCGACGGGCATCTCGGATTCGGCTGTCTGAGTCAGCTCGTGGCGGCTCAGTACCAGTGGTGGGCCTGCCAGAAGTTCCAGGCGCCGACCGGGCTGCCGTAACGGGAGTTCATGTAGTCCAGACCCCACTTGATCTGCGTGGCCGGGTTGGTCTTCCAGTCCGCGCCGGCGGACGCCATCTTCGACGCGGGCAGCGCCTGGACCAGGCCGTAAGCACCGGAGGAGGAGTTCGTGGCGGTGTGGCTCCAGCCACTCTCCTGGGAGACGATCTTGCTGAAGGCCGCGAACTGCGCCGGGTCCTTGATCATCTGCTGGGCGATCGCCTTGGCGTTGGCCGGGGCCGCCTGGGCGGGAACCGTGGCGAACAGCGAACCGGCGGCACCTACGGCGACGACGGCGCCCGCGAGGGCCTTCTTGGAGACGGCGATGCGGCGGATGACTGCGTTGGACACAAAGAGACCTTCCGAAGGGAACAGGGGCGGTCGCCGCATGCCGGGGCATGCCTGAGCCACTCACACGAGGGGGAGGGGTTCGTCTGCGGCGGGTGAAGCTCGGGTGAAGCACCCGTACCGCCTGGCGACTCATCCAGTTCTACCGACCACCGGACGGCCTGGCAACGCCCCCCTTCTACTAACGCACTTCGCAGCAAGGCGGTACGGCGCCTCACGCCCGACCCGGTCCGCGCAAGGCATGAGCGGGTGACCAGGCCCGGCCGAGACCCGGCGAGGGCCACTAGGCCCGCTCGTATGTGACCTAGGTCCTGTGGGCCGCCTCACGACATATGTGCCCGAATATGACGGATTGCTACTGTTCGTACCCATTAACGGGCAGGGCGGAGGGCCCGAAGACCTCCTCATTCGAAGGAAGACGAGCAAGGGGAGCGACCAATGCGAAGGCCCCCGCCCCCCTCCGTACGCCGGATGCGCCGGCGCCTCCGCGCTGCGGAGGTCTCGCCCCGTGCGTACCGCAGTACGTTCCAGGAGTACTGACCGAGCGGTCCGCAGGCGGCGTGGAACGAGGCAATTGGCCCAGGATTTCGAGGCATAAATGGCCTGGTGGGGTGGACGCTCAAGATCGTAAGGTCGAGCCATGACCACCCAGGAGACACCTTCGCCGGCCGCCGCCCCCTTCCCGCCGGTGCTGACCCGTCACGCAGAGGCCGAGACGTGTGCGGACCCCAGCAGCGTGATGCGCCTGTTCGCCGACTCGGATGACACGGCCGACGGATTCACCAGCTACCGTTCGTCGTTCGCCAAGGGAGCCGTGGGCGCGCCCGCGCACTTCCACACCAAGGCGACGGAGCTGTTCTTCGTGATCAGCGGGTCGCTGCAGGTGCTGCTCGGCGAGGAGGTCACCGTCCTGGAGTCGGGCGACTTCCTGGCCGTGCCGCCGCACACCCCGCACGCTTTCGCCGCGGCCCCCGGCTGCGAGGCGGACGTGCTGTTCGTGTTCACGCCGGGCATGGGCCGCTTCGACTACCTGCGCCTGCTCGGCCGGGTCATGCGCGGCGAGGCCGACCCGAGCGAGATCGCCGAGTCGGCACAGCGCTACGACAACCACTACGTGGACAGCCCCGCATGGCGCGCCGCCCTGGAGGCCTCGGCATGATCGACTCCGCAACCCATGTGCGGGTCGCCCGCCCCTCGCGGGACCTCGCCGCCGCCGAACGCTTCTACGTGGACGGCCTGGGCCTCGACGTCCTGTGGCGCACCACCGAGCGCGTTCCGGGCGAGCACGACCTCGTCATGGTCGGGCCGCCCGGTGGCCGCTGGCACTTCGAGCTGACGAACGACCCGGAGCACCCGCTCGAACCGACCCCGACCGTCGACGACCTGTTCGTGGTCTACCTCGGCGCGCCCGTCGACGACCAGCAGGTCGAGCGGCTGATCGCGTGCGGCGGGACCCGCGTCACCGCGCACAACCCGTACTGGGACGAACACGGCGTGACGGTCGCGGACCCGGACGGCTACCGCCTCGTGCTGTGCAGCCGCACCTGGAGCTGAACCGAGCCAGCGCCCGCCACCTCGTACGCCGGGCGGTCCGGCGGCAAGCCGCGCCGGACCGCCATGTGCTGCTCGGAGGTCCACCGGCTCAGAAGCAGGTCCTGGCATCGGCCCACCTCGTTACGTCCAGTGGTGGCTGGTTTCGTCGTAGAGCCTGCAGTGCCACCACTGGTCCCCACGCCAGGGCCGCCGGCCGGCGTGTGGGTCCGGAAGGGTCCTGCGCCACAGTTCGGCGTCCAGGGTGGCCAGCAGCGCTTCCAGTTCCCGGCGGGCCTTGAACGGCAGGGTGGGCAGGAGCAGCTCAAGCAGGTCGCGCGCACGGGTCACATCGGTCTCCGCCTCGCAACCGTCGCAAGGACAGCGGGATCTGAGCAGGTACAGGTAGCGGCCAGGACGGGCGAGGAATCCTCGACAGGAGCGCAGAGCCGCCTCGGTCACCCCTGGCCCGAGACCCCCCTCGCCCCAACGCCTCGTCTCCACCCGGTGAATCGCGGACACCGTCCGCGGCGAGAGGCCATCGAGACGCGTCGGCCACGGCAAAGGCTGCCGCTCCGCCGTCCACCAGGGCGCGGCCCACCGGAACGAACAAGGGGGCTTCCACTGCTGCGTGCGCAGCACACTCGGCCGTCTACGCGGCATGAGCCTTTCGGCACGTCGTCATGGCCGCCATCCTGACACGGCCACCACAACCCTGTCGGGAGATATCGATTCCGCTGCGTGCGGCCGCAGTTGCCGCTTCGCGGAGGCGAGCCGCGGGGCCCCGGAAGGTGCTGCTCCCGGTGTTCCCCGTTCGAGCGGGCGCCGGACCGGTGCGGCCGAGGACGGTCGTCCTACGAGGTCCGCCGCTCAGCGGTGATGCCGCCCGGGTCGTCGGTGAGTGCGATACGGGCCGTGATGCGCTTGCCGGCATCCTCGCGTTGCGCCTCGAAGTCCCGCGCGACGGCCATGACGATCTCCAGTCCGTGCTGGCCGACCCGGCCGGCGTTCGCGGCTCGCGCGATCGGCAGGACCGGGTCGGAGTCCCAGACACCGACTTCGATCAAGCCGTCGGCGATGCGAAGGTCCAGCAGGATGGGGCCCGGAGCGTACTTGCGCGCGTTGGTGACCAGCTCGCTCACGACCAACTGGGTCAGATCCATGGCGCGTTGCGAGACGGACAGGCCGTGCTCGGCCTGCACCTGTGTGAGAAAGCCGACGGCCAGATGGCGGCCATGGGCGATGTCCGTGCCGTCGCCCACCAGGGTGACGCTGGTCTGTATGGCCGGCCGGTCCGGCACCACGCCGCCTGCCGGCGCCGGGTCTGGCTTCATCACGGCCCCCACTCGTCCCCTGTTCACAACTCCCCCACCTACCCGCGCAAGTGTGGGCTACGCCTTGCCATCCTCAGCCGGGCCCCACCCGGACCGGCGTCGTTCGCGTGATCCCGAGTAGTGGGGCGCACGAGGGGCCAAGTGTGCCAGTATCACGGCATGTCTGAGGGAAAAATGACGGGCGCTGAACACCTCGAGAGGCCGGGTCCGCTGTCGGTCGTGACCACAGCCACCGACGGCATCCGCGTTCTGTCCCTGGCCGGAGAGATCGACGACCACACGGGTGACACACTTCGTCAGGCCCTGGACGCCTCCGGCATGACGTGCCCGCGCATCGTGGTCGACCTGCGCAAGGTCACCTTCATGGACTCCAGCGGCATCAACATCTTCCTCTCGGCGCACCGTTCGCTGAGCGAGGCCGGAGGCTGGCTTCGCCTGGCCGCGCCCGGTGAATCCGTGATGCGCACCATCAGCATCGTCGGCGTCGACACGGTCATCGACTGCCACGCGACCCTCCGCCAAGCCCTCGGCTGAAGCCCGGCACCGGTGGTGCCGACCCCGGCCTGCCCCGCCCCGGTTACTGAGCCGTCGTCACCCTCACCCGCATGGCTTAGAGTTTCGGTGGGGTCGCTTGATCCCTTTTACGGAGGGGACCCCATGCCAGGCAAGAACGTTTCGGAGCGCTTGATCGGTCTGCTTTCCGTCCGCGGCGAGAACCTCGCCGCGGAGTGGTCGGAGCTGGTGACCGGCTCGCTGGGCGGCCGAGTGGCCCGCGCCGAGGTCGAGCGTGAATCGCAGGAGATCTACACCGCTCTGGTCGCCGCTCTCGGCGAGGGAAGCGTGGACGGGCACGACGAGGCGTTCGGCGAGGTGCGGGCGCTGCTGACCGAGCTGTCCCGCAACCGGGCCATGCAGGGCTTCTCGCCCACCGAGACCGCTACGAGCGTCTTCGCGCTCAAGAAGGTCCTGGAGTCGTCGCTCACCGGTCAGGACAATGACGTAGAGGCGTACCTGGAGTTCGCGGGTCTGCTGGACACGCTCGGCCTGTTCACGATCGACGTCTACGCCCGTACCCGCGAGGAGCTGATCTCCGCGCAGGCCGAGCAGCTCCTTGAGCTGTCCACTCCTGTGGTGCGGCTGTGGGAGGGCGTGATCGGCGTTCCCCTGGTCGGCACGCTGGACTCGGCGCGGACCATGGTGGTCATGGAGAAGATGCTCCAGGAGCTCATCGACACCGGGTCCGAGCAGGCCATCATCGACATCACCGGTGTGCCGGCGGTGGACACCGAAGTCGCCCAGCACCTCCTGAAGACGGTGGTGGCGGCCCGGCTGATGGGGGCCGAGTGCACGATCTCCGGCATCCGTCCGCAGATCGCGCAGACCATTGTCGCGCTGGGCATCGACTTCGGGGACATCGTCACGAAGGCCACCCTCGGCGACGCCCTGCGCCACGCGCTGCGCCGCTCCGGCACCACGATCTCCCGCACGGCGCCGCAGGCCGGTCTCCGGTGAGCGAACGGATTCCGATTCTGAGGATCCGGCAGGTCCTGCTGGTCTCCATCCAGACCGACCTGGACGACCAGGACGTGCTGCAGCTCCAGGACGACCTGGCCGCGGCGGTCGTGGACTGCGGGGCGCACGGAGTGGTGATCGACATCACCGCCGTGGAGATCGTCGACTCCTTCGTCGGGCGGATGCTGGCCACCATCGCCTCGCTGTCCCGGCTGCTGGACGCGCAGACCGTCGTGGTGGGCATGCGCCCCGCGGTCGCCATCACCCTGGTCGAACTGGGCCTCTCCCTCGGCGGCGTGCGGACAGCCCTGAGCTTGGACAAGGGGTTGCGGATCCTGGAAGAAGCCCACGACAGGCACGCGTTCGAGGGCACCGTGCCGGATGCCGCGGCCGACGCATGAGCAGCGCCTCCCGTACCCCGGAGGTACTGGAGATCGCCACGACCGCCGGTGTGGTGCAGGCCCGTCAGCAAGTACGGGCGCTGGCCCAGCAGTGCCGGCTCTCCCTGGTGGAGCAGACCAAGCTCATCACCGCCGCAAGTGAACTGGCCCGCAACACCCTCATCCACGGCGGCGGGGGCACCATGACCTCCTTCCTGGTGGAAGAGCGGGGACGGCGCGGGGTACGCCTGGTCTTCATCGATCACGGACCGGGCATACCGGACGTGAACCTCGCGCTGACCGATGGCTGGACCTCGGGCAACGGCATGGGGCTCGGCCTGTCCGGGGCCAAACGCCTGGTCGACGACTTCGCCCTGGACACCACTCCTGGTGAGGGCACCACGGTCACCATCACCAAGTGGGGCCGCTGATGACCACCGGTTCACCCATGCTGGTGGACTGCGAGGACGTGGCCTGGTTCCGCGGCCAGCCGGAAGCCGCCCGCGGGGCTGCCGCCGCGCTGGGCCGGCGGATCGGCCTGGACGAACAGCGCACCGCCCAACTGGTCCTGGCCGTAGCCGAATTGGCCGGCAACCTCACCAAGCACGCCGTCGACGGCTCGCTGCTGCTGCGCGTGGTGCGCACCCACGCCGCGCCCGGAACGGACGTTCTGGCCGGGGTCGAGGTCATCTCCGTGGACGGCGGCCCCGGCATGGCGGACATTCCGGCCGCCCTGCGGGACGGGATGTCGACCAGCGGCACCTTGGGCATCGGCCTGGGCGCGGTGCAGCGCCTCGCCGACAGCTTTTCCCTGCACTCGCAGCCCGGCAACGGCACCATTCAGCTCGCCCGCTTCTGGCCACGTCCCGCGCAGTCGGCGGTCGTCCGTGAGCCGGTCGTCGAAGGCATCACCCGGCCGATCAGCGGTGAGCAGATCTGCGGTGACGCCTGGGCCGCTCGCACCGACAGTGCGCAGATACCCGCAGTCGCGCCCCAGCGCGACGAGGCGGTCATCCCGCGTCCCTCCGGTCAGGCGCGTCCCGACTGGGCGGCGCTGACCAATCCGCGCTCCCACGCGACGCGGCCGGCCGGCTCGGCCCCCCGCACCAACGTGGATGTCCGGCCGTACCGGACGGGCCGGGCAACTCCCGTGCGTGCCGCGGCGCCGGGGCACGGTGAGGGCATGCTGATCATGTCCTGTGACGGACTGGGCCACGGCCCGCTGGCCGCCCTGGCCGCACAGAGCGCCGTCCAGGCCTTCCGTGCCGCGGCCGGCCGCATGCCGGAGCAGGTGATGGAGGAAGTGCACCGGGCGCTGCGCGGAACCCGCGGCGCCGCCGTGGCCATCGCCCGTCTGGAGCAGGACGGGCGGGTGCTGCTCTGCGGCATCGGGAACATCACCGCCGCCCTGGTCAGCCCGACCAACCGCACCACCCTGTTGTCGCACCCCGGCATCGTCGGTCACCAGATCCGTCAACTACGCACCTACGAGAACCAGTTGCCGCCGGGAGGAGTGCTCGTCATGCATTCCGACGGGCTGAGCGAACGCTGGAGCGCGGCCGACCTGGTCGGCCTGTTGCATCACCCGCCCGCGGTGATCGCGACCGGTCTGCTGCGCCAGGCCGGCACCCGCCGCGACGACGCCAGCGTGGTGATTGCCAGGGCGGGCCGGTGAAGACGCCCGCCGCCCGCCGGCGCAGCCCCCTTCCGGTCCTGGTCACGGCGCTGAGGACCGAGCACGACGTGTTCGCGCTGCGCCGCCATGTCAAGACCCTGACCGAAGCCGTCGGCCTGGACCCGCGCGATCAGGTACGCCTGGCCACCGCGGTCAGCGAACTGGGCCGGGACCTGCTGCGCCCCGCGGTGATGACCGCGGTCTTCGACGTACAGCAGGAACCCGCCGCACTGCGGACCGTCCTGCAGTGGAACGACGACCGTGCGCCGAGCCCGGAGTCGCTGACGGCCGTCACCCGCCTGCTGCCGCAGACCCGTTACGAGCCCGCGCCGGCCGGCACGCCCACGCGCGCGGGCCGGATCGAGATCGTCTTCGCGATCCCCGAACTCGCGGCCCGGGACCTGGACCTGGAGCAGTTGCGGGGTCTGCTGGAGTCCGCGAGCCCGACGAGCGCGATCGACGACCTCCGGGCCCAGACCCGCGACCTGATCGCCTCCCTTCAGGAAGCGCACGCCCAGCGTGACGAGTTGGAACGCCTCAACGAGGAACTGACCGAGACCAACGCCGGTGTGATGGCGATGTACGCGGAACTCACCGTCGAGCACAAGGACGTCGTGGAGCGCTACAGCCAGGAGCACGAACTCGCCCTGACCCTGCAGCGCACGTTCCTGCCCACCACCCTGCCGCAGGTCGACGGCGCCGAACTCTCCGTCCGCTACCTTCCCGCCGCCACCACGGCCGAGATCGGCGGCGACTTCTACGAGGCCGTCAGCACCCCCCGAGGACTCCTCCTGGCGGTCGGCGACGTCGTCGGCCACTCGCTGCAGGCCGCGATGGTCATGGGCGCGCTCCGCCACGCCCTGCGTGCCTACGCCGCCCAGGACCATCCCCCGCACGTCCTGCTGGAACATCTCGACCACCTCCTGCGTCTGCACCAGCCCGGCTGGACCGCGACCGTGTGCATCGCGCTGATCGAGCCGGGCAACACCCGCCTGCACATCGCGAACGCCGGCCATCTCCCGCCCCTGCTCCTGACCGGCGACACCGCGCCGCGCTACCTCACCCCCCACGGGCCGCTGCTGGGAATCGGCCTGCCCCAGCCCGTCGCGACCGAGTACGCCGTCGAAGCGGGCAGCCGACTGCTCATGATCACCGACGGGCTCATCGAGACCCGTGACGACCCCCTGGACGAACGCCTCGACCTCCTGGCCGCCACGGCGGTGGCCGGCCCCGAAGACCCCGATGCCCTGTGCACCAAACTCCTGGACACCTTCGGAACCGAACCGGACGACGACATCATCACGTTCGCGGCGCGCCTCACCCCTCCCCCACCCACCTGAGGAAGGCGCACCGCGAGCGAGCCAACGCTCAGCAGGACCAGGAGCCACTCATCGGCTCCGTCCGCCGGACGCAACGGCGTTACCCCACCACCGGTTGTGGACCGGGCCACGGAGCCGCACCCGCGCCCGCGCCTCCGCAGTCAGGCGCGGGCCCGTGGGTCCACAGGGCCGCGACGGCCTGCCCCCACCACGCTCGGCGGCAGCCCCATGCGGGGGATCCGCGTGTCCGCCGACCGGACCAGCCGCGTGCGCCGCGACCCCTCCCACCCGCGCACCGCTGCTAAGCAGGCGGTGCCGGCAGAGCCCGCATGGCCGCCGGTCCACTCCGCCGCCACACCGGGAGACACCCGTGCCCACCCCCGTACGCCGCTTCCGCATCGGCCTGTCCGCCGCCGCCCTCACCGCCGCCGCGCTCGGCGCGCTCCTCCCACCCGCGCAGGCGGCCGACTCGGGCCCCGGCGCCACAGGCGGCCACCCGGGCCACGACGACCGCCTCCAAGAGCGGCTCGACCGGCTCGTCGCCCAGGACGACGGTCCTCCCGGGGCGATCGCCGTCCTCACCCGGGCCGGCCGGACACAGGTGTACACCTCCGGTGTCGGAGACATCACCACGGGACGACCGCCGAACCCGGACGACCACATGCGCATCGCCAGCATCTCCAAGGCGTTCAGCGGGGCGGTGGCACTCCGGCTCGTCGACGAGAAGCTCCTCTCCCTCGACGACACCATCGGCGAACGACTGCCCGACCAGCCCGCCGACTGGCACCCGGTGACCCTGCGCCAGCTCCTCCAGCACACCAGCGGCCTGCCCGACTACTCGGCCGACCCCGTATTCCTGAACATCCTCCAGAGCGACCCCCACCACGAGTTCGACCCGCACACCCTCCTCGACTATGTCGCGGCCGAACCACTGCGATTCCACCCGGGCACCCTGTACGAGTACTCCAACTCCGACAACATCGCCGTCGCCCTCATGGCCGAGGCCGTCACCGGGCGTCGCTACGAGGACCTCCTCACGGACCTCGTCCAGCGCCCCCTCGGCCTGCGCCGGACCAGCCTGCCCCGGGGCTACCGCCTCCCCCGCCCGTACCTGCACGGCTACGACATCGTCCCGCCCGCCGAAGCGGAGGACATCAGCGAGGCCCTCAGCGCCTCCGGGGTCTGGGCGTCCGGCGGCATCATCTCCACGCCGCAGGAACTGGGCCGCTTCATCCGCGCCTACGGGGGGCCCGCCCTGCTGACGGAGAAGACCCGCAAGGAGCAGCTCACCTTCCGTCCGGGCGACTCCTCTGAACCCGCGGGGCCGGGCACCAACGCCGCGGGGCTCGCGATCTTCCAGTACACCACCCGCTGTGGCGTCCTCTACGGTCACACCGGCAACTTCCCCGGCTATACGCAGCTCGCCGCCACCACCCCCGACGGCACCCGCTCCCTCACGTTCTCCATCAACACCCAGACCAGCAAGGGCAACAAACCCGCCCTGCTGGCCCGACTCCGCACGGTCCAGGAGGACTTCGCCTGCGCGCTCCTCAAGGAGCACTGACTCTGTCCGACCGGGCGCCCTGTTCCACCCACACGGCCGGTGCCTGTACAGCGCCCCGAAAACCCGACAGCGTGTTCCCCAAGATCTCGTACGAATCGGGGGAGGACACGATGAACGGCGTGCTGGAAGAACCGCCGGCCCTCGGACGGTCACGGTATGCGGTACGTGCGGCGCGGGCGGCCGGAGTCGGGCTGGCCACCGTGACGGTGTCCACACTGTCGACGTGGCTCATGCTGGACTCCGGTACCTGCCGAAGCGCGCCGGGTACGGCTGCCTCGGCTTCGCCGTCCTGTGGTCGTACACCGTGCCGCCTCTGCACTTCCTCTTCTCGTGGGCCGCCCTGCGCGTCGTCCGGGTCCGGCCGGCTTGGCTCACCGGCCTGCTCGGCACCGGAACCAGCTGGTACGTCTGCTGGACACCGCCATGGCCAGGTGGGCCTACGACGGCACCTTCTTCCTTCAATTCGCCATCTACGTCGGCGCGTTCGGCCTCGCCGCTTGGTTCACCCAGTCGCGCAGGCCGCTGTGGTCGCGAGCGGTCGTGGCCTTCGGCCTGGTTCTGCTGATGCCACTCGGAACTCTTGCTTCCGCGCAGGCCACCCGGAACAGCCAGGACAGCGAACTGGCCGCCGCACACGTCCCCCTCCTCGGGCCCGATCTGCCCGACGGCTATTACATGAATGGCGTCGGGACCACCGGTTCGGGCAACGACGGCACCCGAACCTTCTTCTACCGGCTCACGCCCGAAAGCCTGCGCAGGGGTGCGAACACCATGGACGAGCTCCATCAGGAGATCCAGGTGATCGTCGGGCCCGTGCAGCCGGGGTTCACCCCGCCCGCCCACTGCACCGCGCTGACCAGCGTCTACCCGCTGCCGTCGCCCGCCTGCCCCCAGGTGGCTCCTGGAGTGTGGCGATCGGCGAACTATCAGTACGTCGAGTACTTCACGCGAGTCGGCGACGCCGTCGCGGTCATCCAGGCGACCACTCCCCCGGTGAGCGACTCCGTTCTCCGCGAACTCGCCACCACGATGCGCGTCCGCACACCGTCGTACTTCCCCGCCGACTGACCCCCGAGCGACCAATTGACCTGCCCACCAAGCCAGTTCAACTTGCCTTGATGTGCTCGCGTACGCACTCCGTGTACTGGTGGAAACTGTCGGGTTGGTAGCACTCCTGCGTCTTGTTGGCGTACCAGATCATGAAGACGGCGATCGCTCCTGACACCACGATCGCGAGGGCCGACGTCACCACGGCGGCGACGGCCTTGCCCCGGCCGACGCCGGTCCGCCTGGCCGAGATCAGCGCGGCGATCCCCAGGATCAGGCCGATCACGGCGAGCGGACCGCCGATGAAGACGACCGAGGTGCACAGGCCGATGATGCCCAGGCTCATGGCAGCCGTGGCAAGACCGTTCTTCGGCCGTGCGGAGCCGCTCCCGCTTCCGCTCGCCGACACTCCCGGCGGCGCCATCCCGTTCACTGCCGTCCTGTTCGCTGCCCTCCTGTTCGGTACCGTCCGATTCCATGGGGTCTGGTCCTGTGCTGACGCCGTGCGGTTCTGCGGCGTCTCGATATCCGGGGCGTTCATCGGCCCGTCCTTCCGTCCTGGCATCTGGTGAGACACCGATTCTGGTGTTCGGGCCCCGCCCCCACATCGCGGGAAGGCGGGAGAATCCGCTCCCCCGATCGGGGGAGGCCACCGATGTGCCGTCCGGTCATACTTGTCCGGCCATGTTCAGAGGAATCCGGCCGCTGCTGCGCGGCTCCACGTATTCAGGTGCGCTCTTCGCCTACTGCGGCGCACTGGCGAGCCTCCCCTTGCTGCCTTTCGCCGCCCTTCCGGCGATCGCGTGGCCGTCGGCTCCCGTGGGAGTGCGGTTCGCTCTCACCGCGCTGGTCTGGTCGGTACTGATCGGTGCGCTCGGGCTGGCTCGTACCACGCGGCGGGTACTCGTCGCCTGCGCACGGCGGATGCTCGCGGTGCCGCTGCCGGACCCCGTGGGCGGGCGTCGACGTTCGGGCCCGCCCGGTGACGGGGCGGCTGCTTCACCGGCGTCGGGGGCCGACCGCCTGCGGACCCCGCTCTGGCTCCTGTCGCACGTGGCGCTGGGGTGGGCCGGGGCGCAGCTGAGCGTTCTGCTGGTCGTCGCGGGGCTGCTCCTGACCGGTGGCTGGGCCGGCGCGGAGGCCGGGGTGAGTGTGCACGGCTGGACGCTGCGGGCGGACAGCGGCCGGCAGAGCTGGGTGGTGGCGCTCTGCTGCCTGCTCCTGGCGGCGGCCCTGTGCGGGGCAGTGACGTACGCCCTGCGGTGGCTGGCGCCCAGGCTGCTCGGCCCCTCGTCGGCCGAGCGGCTCGCGCTGGCGGCCGAGCGGGAGCGGGCCCTTGCCGAACGTAACCGTCTCGCCCACGAGTTGCACGACTCGATCGGGCACACCCTGACGGCCGCCACGATTCAGGCGGCGGTGGCGGGCGAGTTGCTCGGCGCCGACCCAGTCGCGGCGCGCGCCGCCCTCCGCAGCATCGAGGAGTCGACCCGGGCCGCCCTTGAGGACCTGGACTATGTGCTGGGCATGTTGCGCGAGGAGCAGGCCGGAAGGGCGCCGGCCCGTGCCCTGGCCGACCTGCCCGAGCTGTTCGACCGGCTGCGGTACGCGGGCGCGGTGGTCGAGCCGGAGCTGACGGGCGACTGTGCGCAGGTGCAGGGGACGCTCTCCCGGGCGGCTTACCGGATCCTGCAGGAAGGCCTGACGAACGCGCTGCGGCACGGAGCGGGCGGTCCGATCAAGGTCAAGGTCGCGGCCACGCCCGGCTCGCTGGAGCTTGAGGTGGTCAACGGGACCGGAACCGCAGGCGGGAAGGGAAGCGGGGTGAGGCAGGCTCCCTTCCCGACGTCCGGGCACGGCCTGTCCGGCCTCTTCGAGCGTGTACGGCTCCTGCACGGCGAGATCGAGGCCGGCCCGCACGGACCGGAGCACTGGCGCCTCGCCGTTCGGCTCCCGATACGCTTGCCCGCATGATCGGCTCACAAGCGAGCGCAGGGGTCGCGACCGGCCGCGACGCGAGCGCAGCCGCGATCCCTGCCCCCTTCACGCCGGACGCATCCGCCGCGCCCGCCCGCACCACACTCCTGATCGCGGACGACGACGCGGTGACCCGCAGCGGTCTGCGAACGTTGCTCTCCCTGCAGCCCGGGATCGCCGTGGTCGGGGAGGCCGCCGATGGCATCGAAGCAGTGGAGCAGGCACGGCAGTTGGGGCCGGACGTGGTCCTGATGGACGTGCGGATGCCGCGCCGCAACGGCATCGAGGCCACCCGGCAGCTACTCGCCGAGTCGGCCGACCCACCCAAGGTCGTCGTGATCACCACGTTCGAGAACGACGGCCACGTCACCGCCGCGCTCGGCGCCGGGGCGAGCGGCTTCGTACTCAAGCGCCTCCCCGTCCCCAAGATCGCGGACGCGGTCCGGGTCGTCGCCGCGGGCGAGGCGATCCTCTTCCCGGCGGCCCTGCGCCAGTTGGTCACCGCCCGCCCACGAGGTTCCGCCGAGGCGCTGCCACTGGCCGCGCTGACGGGCCGCGAGGAGGAGGTGCTGCGCCTGATGGCGACGGGCCTGTCCAACCCGGACATCGCGGAGTCGTGCAGGGTGAGCCTGGAGACGGTGAAGACACACGTCGGGAACGTCCTGACCAAGCTCGGTGCGCAGAACCGGACGCACGCGGTGGTGATCGCGTACGAAACCGGCCTGGTGGTGCCCGGGGTCGCCGGCTGACACCCAGCTCGGATCGCACGGCGTTGTCACGTACGCCCTCAGCCTGTGAGCAGCCCCGGAGGCCTTGGGGTGGCATCCGGGAATCAGTTAGCGCCATCCGTCCGCGGGCGGGCACGCGGGAGCAGGTTCGCCGCGGGTGGGTTATTCAGGCCGGGTGCCGTAGCGCGTCCTGTGCCAGGCCACTGTCTCGGCGCTCATGGGCGAGTAAATGGCGTGCACGTCGCCTGAGCGCGCATTGCCACGTCGGCTCGCCCAATTCTCGGGAGCCCGGCTCACCATGACGGCCACCTGGGCGGCCGGTTGCCAATGCAAGCTGTACTCAGGTGCATTGACGTCCGGAACATCCTCCATGTGCACGCCCCGCCTGGCCAGTAGTCGTTCCAGTTTGTCGAAGCGAAGATGCCGGTCGAAGCGGCCGAACCGTTTGCGAATGGAGGTGTTGACCACGCCGCCACTCCAGGAGAGCCGGTGGACCTGGAGAGTGAAGTGATGCCCCGCCCAGGGGTGCTCCAGCGATTCACGGCACCAGAAGAACTCGGCCATTCCGTAGTCACGCCACATGCTGTGGTCGTCGAATGAGTTCTCGCTGTAATCGGAGCCCAGGATGGCGGTGACCTCGTCCGGACTGCTCGTGGGCTTCGCCCCGAGGACGGTCCCGGAGGTGATCACGTCCAGGTAGAACGCGAGGGAATGCGGTGTCACCTGAAAGCTCCTGAATCTGGCACTTCTATGCAGCGTGCTGAGGGTAGCGAGGGGTAGTGATCACCGTCCACCGCATTCCCGGTGGGCGCGCGCAGCATGTAGCCGCTCGCCGCGTCCGTCACTGGTCGACGCTCTCATCGACCGGTCCGCGCGCTCGAATGCCTCGACCTCATGACATCGGACACGCCCTGAATCCGGCACGCGGGAGCACCCGCTCGCACCGGTTCGCAATCGACCACGGCGCACGCCGAGGCCTGCGGGGAAGGTGCGGCGCGTCTGAGCTGACGCACCGCCAGGGTCTCGTGCCGGGGCCTTCTGCGGACACCCGGGGACCGCGGATTTTCCCGATCTCCCTATTTAGCAGGCCCGTCACGGGCGTCGAAAGGTATTTCCGGGCAATCCCCTATGACCGTTCGGGCACTGTTCTTCCGCGCCGCCAGAATGAATGTTTCGAGCGGCCCGACGTGAACGCCAGGACTCACAGGGAAGAAGAAAGGCGGAACCATTGACAACGCTCACGACGGCCCGCTTCACTCTCCCTCAACGGCCGGTGATTGAAAATGAACACACCCCAGGTGTGTGAATGGAAGGTCTCCGTCCGGCGGTTCACATCCGGTTATCAGCGAGAGGAAGGGACTAATCATGTCGAAGATTATTGCCGCCCTGCGTGCCAAGAAGAGCCAGCCGAGCCTGAAGCAGGCTGCCTGGTACTTCTGGTACTAAACCGAAGGCCAATCCTGGGCCCGCACACGAGGCAGGCCGACTGAATTTCGGTCAGTCGCGTGTGCGGGCCCTCCGCATTTTCATTTCCGGAGCTCTCCGTATGCCCTACGCCACGCCCCGCACCCGCCGCCGCACCACGGTGCTCGCTCCTCGTCTCCAGGCCCTGCTCGACGAACACCTCGGGAAGGACCTCGTCCGCCTCGAACCCGACACCATCGGCATCGCCGGCGCGGAACTCTCCGACCGCATCCTGGCCGCCAGACGGGCGACCGAGACGGAACGGCCCACCTTCAAGCCGCTGCACGGCCGGTCGATCTCCAAGGCGGAGGCGTCTTCGGTGATGCGCACGGTCGGCAAGGACGTCCGTGCGGCGCTCGAACAGCCCGACCCGCTGCCGGAGTCGACCGATCTGTCCGGGCCCTGGCCCATCACCGGGCACCGGTTCCTGAGCGACCTCGTGCTGCGCGACGACCCGTACCGCCTGCGGATCCTCATGTCCCGCACGCTGGAGATCGACCCCAGGCTCACCTGGAGCACCATCGTGGCCGGGGCCGCCCTCCCCCGCCGACCTGCCCCCGGGCCCCAACTGACGCATTTGGCCAACCTGTTCGCCGAGGCGCGCACCTACGACGACCGGCGCTATGCGATGGGAATCTACCGGCGCGCTGCCGCACCGGTCTGCTTCACGGTCTCCACCCTCGTCGCCAACGCCCTCTGGCTCGGCTCACCCTTCGACGACGACGCGTCCAACCGCGACATCCTGTACGAGGCGATGCGGCTCCTGCCCCCCTCGTGGAACCTGCTGCGCAACCGGTCACCGGAGTACCCGGCGATCGACGGCCGCATCGGGCAGGGGGACGACCTGCTGATGCTGCCGCTCCTCACCCACCGCGACCCCGCCCTGTGGGACGCGCCGAACGAGTTCCGGCCCGGACGCTGGGCCGGACTCGACCCGGACAACACCTCCGGCTACATGCCGTTCGGTCATGTCTCGGAGCGCTGCTGGGGCCGCCACATGGTGATGCCCCTGGCCGAACTCCTCCTGGACCACATACGTCGCACCGGTCTTGTGGTGGCTCCGGGCCAGCGCACCGCCGACGTACCGCTGGTGGGGCTGCTCGGCGTGAAGACCGTTCACATCGGCCATAAGAGCAAGGTCCGCCATGTCTGAGATCGCGACACCCGCCGACCCCGCCACGCAGATCGTCGATCCGGAGTTCTTCGACCACCCCCATGCCACCTACCGCGCATGGCGCGAAGCGGGCGGAGCACGCCGGGCCCGCTATCCGGGCCCGATCCCGGTCGAGGGGTGGGTCGTCACCTCGTACGCCGACGCGAAGGAACTCCTGGCCGATCCCCGGCTGTCCAAGGACGGGGCCGTGGAGAGGTTCGGCCGCCATGTGGGACTCACCCAGGGCCCCGGCAGCGCTCTGTTCAGCCACATGCTGAACACGGATCCGCCGCACCACACCCGGCTGCGCAAGCTCGTCCAGAAAGCGTTCACGCAGCGCCGCACGGCGGCCCTGCGCCCTGCCGTCGAGGCCCATGTGTCGGGGCTTCTGGACGCGTGGGAGGGGCGGGACGAAGTCGAGTTGATCAGCGAGTTCGCGCTGCCGCTGCCGCTGGCCGTGGTGTTCGACCTCTTCGGCGCCTCGGACGCCGACCACGAGACCCTCCAGGTCCGCGGCAACACCCTCGACGGCGGCCAGGGCGACGGCGAGGTGTCGGTGTTCACCGCCGACTCCATGCTGACCTACCTCCGGGCACTGCTCGCCCTCAAGCGCGAAAACCCCGACGACGGGCTGCTGTCCGCGCTGGTCGAGGCTCGCGCGGAGGGAGAGGAGGCGCTCAGTGAGGACGAGATCACGTCCATGGCCTTCCTGTTGGTGATCGCGGGCCATCAGACCACGGTCAACCTCATCGCCAACGGCATCCACACCCTGCTGACCCACCCCGAGCAACTCGCCGCCCTGCGCGCCGATATGACGCTCATGCCAGGCGCGGTGGAGGAGATCCTGCGGTACGAGTCCCCGTCGGCCCTCGCCTCGCTGCGGTACGCCGCCGAGCCGGTCGAGGTCGGCGAGGTAACCCTCGACGAGGGGGAGTTCGTACAGATCTCGTTGCTCGGCGCCAACCGCGACCCGCAGGTGTTTCCCGACCCCGACCGGTTCGACTTCCGTCGCGAGGACGCCGCCAAACACCTCGCCTTCGGCCACGGCATCCACCACTGCCTCGGCGCGCCGCTGGCCCGGCTCCAGGCCGAAATCGCGTTCACTCAGCTACTGAACCGCTATCCGGGCCTGCGCCTGAGCGACGACCACGAGCCAAGATGGCAAGTCAACCCCCGCCACCGCGGCCTCCTTTCGCTACCTCTGCGCCTGACGAAGTCGTGACGCAGGCACCACGCGCCGCGCCGACAGCGAGCACCTAGGAGGACGCGCCGGCGAGGGTGCCACGTGCCTGCCGCTGCCGCCGTCGAGGAGGCGACCACCTCGCCCGGTGTGATGATGGCAGTTTCCATCCGCAGGGGTGAACGGGCCTCCTCCCAGCTCGACTTCGCCCCAGCACCCTCGCTACGAAGGTCCTCCTGTACTCGCGATCTTTGGAGGATGCCCGTGCGCACAACGCCCAGACCGACGTGGGGAATTGTGGGCGTGCTGAGCACTGCTGCTCTCGCGCTGACGGGGTCGGCGGCTGCTGCCTCCCCCGGGGAGGAGCCGTGCCGCATCTCGGTCGGCACCGCCGTCATCCGCCACACGCCGTCGAAGACAGCGCCCAAGGCAGGGGTCGGCCGCCTCGACCAAAAGTGCCGCTTTCACGGCTACTCGCGTGACGTGAACTGGGCGCACATCACGATGAAGGGCTCCGGGGTGGACGGCTGGGTGGATCGGCACTCGGTCTCCACAGCCAAGGAAGAGCTCGCCCCCAGCGGCCCGTGATGCGCATCCCCCGCATGCCCCTCGTCATGCTGGCCGTGCTGACCAGTACCGCCTGCGTTTCCGTGACCCCACGGCCGGCAGTGCCCGCACGCCAGCTTGCTCCCGACGGAAGCCACACCGTTCCCGCGGCCGCCGACTCGATGTGGCCCCGCCCCGTCCAGCCACCCGCCCGCGAAGCCCTGGAACCCGCCTACGACCCGGCCCCCGCATCCGATGCCGCAGGCACCGGCTCGGCAGACCAGCCCCGACCCACCCCCGAACCGCCACAACACGAGGCCAGGGCTCGACATCACCGCGACACCAGCGGTGCCGCCGACCACCCGTCAACCGCCCATCGCCCCTCCCTCACCACCCACCCCCATCCGCGTCGCCCCACCCCCCAACCCGGCTACAACCCACGGGTGGTGTGCTCCTGGGCCCAGGGCACCGGCCTCGATCCGTCCATTGTCCGCGCCTGCCGGCAGCAACTCGGCCATTGACGTCGTTACGCCCTGCGTGCCAGACCGGCCGGGCCGGCCAGGAACGGCTCCAACAGCGCGAGCAGGGCGTGCGGTCGGTGGAGCGGGATGATGTGGCCGCACTCCTTGATGACATGTCCGGTGAAGTCATCGGCGATGGGGCGTAGTTGACGCTCCAACGCCGAACCGACGGGCTGGGCACCCACCGCCATCGTTGGCATCGTCAGGCGGGTGGTGGCGACGGCCTGCCCGATCTGCAGCGCGCTTTCGGGCAGGGCCCGGTAGTACGAGAACGCGCGGCTCAATGCACCGCTGCCCGTGTATGCGCGGACAAAGGCGTCCCGGATGGCGCGGGGTGCTCCATCGCCGAGTGTGCCGGTGTGCAGGAACCAGTCGACGTAGGCGGCCTCGTTGCCCTCCAGCACCGTCTCCGCGAGGCCTGGCGCGGCGGTGTGGAAGCCGAACCACCACGGTGGTCCGTCGGCGAGGAAATCCTCGGCGCCCGGGAGACCGCCGAGCACAGCCTCCATGACGACCAGGCGGCGAACGAGGCCGGGGTGGCGCAGGGCGAGGAGAAGGGCTGCTGGGGCACCGGCGTCGATGCCCGCTACCGATACCGAGGACACGCCCAGCTCGGAGAGTAGCGCCGCCGCGTCCTCGGCCAGGGTTCCGGCGTCATATCCGGACACGGCCGGGCTGCTCGCACCGAAACCGCGCAGGTCAGGGGCGATGACGCGGTACCGGTCGGACAGGTCAGCCATGACGTCCGTCCACACCTCCCATGTGTGGGGGAAGCCGTGCAGCAGCAGGACAGGCGGGCCGGATCCCGCGAGGGCGACGTTGAGTTCGACACCGTTGACGGCGACTCGTCGCAGTTCGGGCATGGAGGAACTCCAGGGAGGTGAGGAATGGTGACAGGGTCACGCTAGGGAACTAGCCTGGTCGCTCCAAGACGGCACTTTCCCCTCAGGTGGTGAGCTCCGGGTGACCACGTCGATGCCCGCCGAGCGCGGTGGGCGCTCCGCCGAGACCAGTGGGCGGTCCACCGAGCACAGTGCGCCGTCCGACGAACCGCGTGGCCGGGTCGGCGAGCGCGGTGACGTCCTCGACCCGCTCTGTCCGACCCGCCAGTTGCTCGACCGCATCGGCACCAAGTGGACGTCGATAGTGGTCAAGGTGTTGGCCGAGGCGGAGCCCGGTGAACTCCGGTTCGCGGAACTTCGACGTCGTGTTCCGGGCGTCTCGCAGAAGATGCTGTCCGTCACGCTGCAGAGCCTGGTGCGTGACGGCCTGGTCGTACGCCGTGTGGAAGCCACCGTGCCGCCCGCGGTCCACTACCGGCTCACCGAGCTGGGCCTGTCCCTCGAAGAGCCGCTCTCCTCCCTGCGGGTCTGGGCCGAGACACACATGGCGGCGATCGACCGCAGCAACCGGCTTGCCGAGGCGCGACAAGCCTGCCGGGAAGAGTGATGGCCACAGCCGTTCAATGACGGCGGCAACCTCATACTGGGCCGGACCTCGCAGCCAGGCGCCTCAACAAGCAACGCCTGGTGGCCCCTTGCCGACTTTCCGGCCGGACGCAAAAGGTGAGCCCGATCGCGGTCCGGCCGGCTGCGGTGCACCGAGTGGATGAGCCGGCCCTTACGCTCGTACCGTGGAGAAGTCATGGGCGCCGTCGAACAGCACCGATCCCTTGGTGAGGGCGTTCCCGTCGCGGCTCGCGGGTGATGTGAAGCGTGTGCTGGCGCTCGTACCGGATGGCACATGCGCACCGGCGAACCCGTTCCAGGTCGAGGTGGAGGGGGAGACCGTCACCATCCCCCTGCGGATCGACCGCAATGAGCCGGACGCCGACGTGGTGGGTTCACTGTCCGACGTCCAGCAGGTGGTCCTGCACTGCTTGTACTCCCGGCACAGCGACGGCCGGGTCCGTCAACGCCACCTTGAACAGATCGTGAAGCTGGACGAGGCGTGGGTGGTCCCGTTCGTCGTGCAGCTGGTCGGCGAATACGTGGTGGAGATCCTCGAAGCCATCTACGGCGGGCTGCCCGGACTCAGAGTTCAGGACTCGGTCCAGCGCCGTCTCTATGGAGACTTCATCGTTCGGAATCCCGCGTTCTTCGCCCGGACGGAACGGCGCGTGGTCAGTTACTGGTCCTGGCACTACCGCTGGAAGTACCAGGAGTTCGGCACGTATCCAGGGAGTTCCCTGGCCGAAGCGCTGCGGGCTGCCGCCTCCGAACAGGCGGGCGCGCCCTGGCCCCGCCACACGCCGCCCCCGTCGGTGGACACAGGCGGAACGACGGCCTGAGTCGGCGCCATCCGTCCATCCGTCCGGGGGCCGTCGCACCCTGTACGCCACAGTCGGCCGGGGCCCGACTGTGGCGTGGCCGGGCGTCCTGCTGGGGCGGGTCCGGGGGTGTCGGGCGGCGCCGCCTGGATGTCGGACTGCGAGCCGTACGGCACCCCTCTCCTCCGTCAGCCGCGTGGGGCCGCCGACCCCGGACCGCTCAACTCGTGTGGAATGACCACGACTTGTACGTCATCCTCGTAGATGACCCGCCCGGGGTCGGCGGACGACAGTGCCAGGCAGTCGACGCCGTGGGCCGCCAGTATCGACAGATATCCCGGGACCCGGACGAGGAGGTGGGTGGCCGACGGCTTGAACCATGCCGCGGCGCCAGGGTTGACCGCGTCGTCGTAGACAGAGGGGTCGACCGTCGAGGGGTCGGTGTACGCGGCGTCGTACCAAGCGTTGTTGGTGCGGCGGAAGGCCTCCTCCTCGGCCGACAGTCTTCCTTCCCGCGCCAGATTGTTGACGAGCCCGAACACGCCGGTGAAGTGACCTCGTCCGTTCCGGTGCGGCGACTGGAACCGCACGTACGGGACGGTCCCGCCGTCGGCGCCGCTCCCGCCGTCATGACCCTTGCCGCTCGTCTTCATCCGGCCATCCTGCCCACCCGCCCCCTCGATCCGCCGGGCATCCTCGATCCCCTACGCTGACGCGGTGACTGATGACCAGGAGCGGGTGCAGCCGTCCGGCGTGTGGGCCACGGCGGTGGGGGTGGCTCGGGTCCGGGCGCTGGAGAGCGAGCGGGAGGACGCGCTGTTCCGCGACCCGCTGGCCCAGGCCTTCGCCTCCGCGGGCGGCCTGTGGCCCTCCTCGGCGTCGCAGCCCGCTGACGAGGCCGCGCGACGCCGCCGGCTGGCCGTGGCCTTCTCCATCGTCATCCGGACGAAGTTCCTCGACGACCTGTTGCGGCAGGCCTCCGCGTCCGGGGTCCGGCAGGTGGTGCTGCTCGGCGCCGGCATGGACAGCCGGGCCTTCCGGCTGGACTGGCCCGAGGGCACCCGGCTCTTCGAGGTCGACACCGCCGAGCCGTTGGAGTTCAAGGCTTCGGTGCTGCGCCAGGAGAGTGCTGTCGCTCGCTGCGAGCGGATCACCGTCGCGGTGGATCTGCGGGAGGACTGGCCGGGCGCACTGGCGGCCGCGGGGCACGACCCGACCCTGCCGACCGCGTGGATCGCCGAAGGACTCCTGATCTATCTGCCCGAGGACGCCGTGGAGCTGCTGCTCGCCCGCATCGGCGAACTGTCGGCGTCAGGCAGTCGGATGGGACTGACGTTGGGCTCGCGCGGTGTGATCGAGCGCTTCGGCGCGGATGCCGCGCCGGGGTCGGCGGCGTCCCTGTGGGTGTCGGAGATGCCCGACGACCCGGTGGGCTGGTTGGCGGGGCACGGCTGGGATGCCGGCAGCTACACGTTGCGCGAGCGTGCCGCCGCGTACGGCCGACCCCTCAGCACCCCGCCGCGGCGCGAGGAACAGCCCGGCGGTCTGATCTCGGCGGTCCGCCGCTAGCGCACCGGTCGAACCCACTTCGGCGGCCCGCGCCGCCCGTCGGGAAACCGGCACCCCGCGCTGTCCGCAGCCCTCGACCGAAGTCAACAAAAGTACCCACCGGTTTGAGTCGAATTGATCTAGGTTGAGGAAAACAGCCAGCCATTCGCCGCCCGGTTCGAGACAGAGTAAACATCGCTCACGGCGCGCGTAAATCCGGATGAGGGCCCTCCCCTTGCCGTTCTCGCCTGGGGTTTTCAGCTGAGGCGATAAGCCTGAGTTGGTCCAAACGTGAACCGAGTCACACCCGGGCGTCCACAGCGGCGGCCTAAGGTGTCGCTGTCACGGGCCAGATGGGTTTCGTGCCGATCTCATGCAGGCCCTCAACGCTCCTGCCGACAGGCCCATTCACGAATTGGTCCACTAGCGGGGATGCCGAGGTATTGGCATGCAAAGAACTTCTTCGAAAGGCCGGATCCTCATCACCGGAGGCGCCGGATTCATCGGTGGTCATCTTGCCCGCGCGCTTGCCGCATCCGGGGAGGACGTCACCGTTCTGGACGACCTTCGCGTGCCCCCGATGATCCCGCCGGAGGGCACGGGCAAGTTCCTGGAAAAACCCGTCCTGGAGTTGGACGAGAGGGACCTTCTCGACGTACGACTCGTTTATCACCTCGCGTCACACAAGAGCGTTCCTCGCTCCTTCAAGCAGCCACTCGCTTATCTCGACAACCTGGATTCCGGCCGACATTTGCTCGCCCTCTGCACGAGCACGGGTGTGGGGAAGGTGGTCGTGGGGAGCACGTGCGAGGTCTACGGCCAGGCCGACGTGCTGCCGACGCCCGAGACCAGCCCCCTGTCCCCACGCTCGCCCTACGCCGCGAGCAAAGTCGGCCTGGAGATGGTGACCGGCGCCCACCAGCGCGCTTGTGGCGCACCCGAGGTGGGGATCGTCCGGTTCTTCAACGTCTACGGTCCGGGCGAGCGGCCCGATGCGCTGATCCCGCGGCTCTGCGCGAACCTCCTGGCCAGAAACGAGCTGCCGGTCGAGGGCGACGGCGAACAGCGCCGCGACTTCACCTACATCCCGGATGTCGTGGACAAGCTGGTCGCGTTGGCCGGCCGGCCGCTCCCCCGGGTCGTCAACTTCGGTTCCGGCCACTCCTTTTCCGTCAATGACGTCGTACGGATCCTTCAGTCCGCCTCCCCGGGCGCCGGGATCGCCGAGAGGCGGCCGCGGCCGAATGAGATCGCGGAGTTCCGGGCGAACACCGCACTGCAAACGCGGCACTTGGGCGCACGGCCCCTCGGGACCGGCCTCGAAGAAGGCATTCGTCTGACCCTTGCCTGGTGGCAGTCCCGGGGCCCGGACGACGTACTCCAGCGCATCTTCCAAGAGGAGGGGGCCGACTGATGGCCGGATACACCGCACCTGTACGCGCCAGTCTCGATGTCACCTACGCATGCGATCTGCGCTGCATCCACTGCCGCACGAACACCGGGGAAATACCGGTCCACATCCGCCGCAAAATGCTGTCGATCGAGCAGTTGCAGGACATCATGCTGCAACTGGACCGGATGGGAACGTTCGAGATCACCTTGACCGGCGGGGAACCGACGATCCGCAAGGGATTCTGGCAGCTCCTTGACGTCGTCCCGAAATTGCGCCATTCGACGGTCACCCTCATCACCAACGCGGCGGCCCACACCCGCGAGCAGCTGGACCGCATCGTGGACAGCGGAATCTCGTCCATCCGGGTCAGCATGGACGGCACACGGGAGACGTTCGCCGCGGTCAGGCTCATGGACGTGTTCGACACCGTCGTGGACAACTCGATCTACCTGCGCGACCGGGTCCGCAGTTTCAAGGTGCTGACCACGGTCATGAAGACCAACCAGCACAATGTGTTCGACCTCGCGCACTACCTGCGTGCTCAGGGCTTTCGGCGTCAGGATCTGATCCTGGTCCGTGCGCACGGCCGCGGAGGCCGCAACCGGCTGCTCCTCACCGAGGAGGAGACCATGGCGGTCCACCGCCAAGTGGCCGCGTTCAAGCGGGACGTACCGGCCACGGACTTCGATCTGAACCTCAACGCCCCCTACTTGGTGCCGGGCGAGACGCTGCGCCCCTTCCAGGACGTCGTGATCTTCCCCTATCTGGTGCGTGACAGCAGCGTCGCGATCTCCGCGACGGGCGACGTGACCATGAGCCGTCTCTACAGCGCCGCGCCCCTGGGAAACACCAAGGACGCCGCCCTGCACGAGATCTGGGCGCAGGGCCAGTCCCAACTCGCCCAAGAACAGGAGGAGTTCACCGAGGACCGGCTGCGTGAGATCTTCTGGGACTTCGCCTCCGGTGACACGTCGGAGGGGCCGGTGCTCACCTCGCTCCTGGACCGGCAGATCTTCGAGGGTGCGGAGGTGAGGTAGCCATGGCCAGGGAAGCATTGATCCGGCTGTACGACATGGGTCCGTCCCACCCTCTGCTCGACGCGCCGGCCGCCGCTCCGGGTGTACAGGATCCGGCTCCCGCTCTCCCCCGGTTCGAGGCGGCCGTGGGGCCCCGGGCGGAGTCCTTCGTGGAACTGCGCCGGAGCGGGGCACTTCTGGGCCGGTGCGGCATCAACCGTCAGGGCCCCGGCACGGTCGGCGGCTGTGAGCTGACGGCCGCGGTCGCGCCGGCGGACCGCGCCCAGGTGCACTGGCTCCTCATCCATCTGGCGCTGGAGCGACTCCAGTGGCTCGGATACGCCTACGCGCTGCTGGAGATCGGTGAACACGCGGACCGGTTCCCGCCGGAGCTGCGGCAGGCGTCGTGGTGGATCCCCGATTCCACTCGGCTCACGAGCGCGGTGGCCCGGGATGACAAGAGCCTGGAATGGGCGGATCTCTTCATCGACTTCCGGACGTGGCAACCGAGCTCGACTCCGGTCTCCCTGACCGTCAACGGCCGGGACCTGTGGGTGCGCCGTCCGGAAGCCGGCGAGCAACTGCTGATCGTCGACTGGCTCAGGGAGACCTTCGGCGGCGGCTGGGCGAGTGAGATCCACCGGTCGTTCTCGCGGGATCCGATCTCGTCCGTCATCGTGGTCGACCGCGACAAGGAGCTGCCGCCGAAGGACCGGCTGCTCGGCTTCCTCGCCTACGACACCGCGCGGCTCGGGATGCTCTCGACGATCGCCCTCGTGCCCGAGGCACGTGGCCGGGACCTGTCGCTCGCGACGGTGCTCATCGAGGAGTGTCTGCGCGAAGCACGGGCCAGCGGAATGACGTACGCGGTGCTCGGCGGTGTCGGCCATGCCCGTGTGGCGGCCCTGCGCGCGTTCAGTGCTCTGTGGACCATCCCCGGCTCGTGCCCGGGAATCTTCGGGAGGGGTGTTCGGAACTAATGGAGATCGTCCTTACTGTCTCCGATCAGGTCTGGGGCGGCAAACACCGCTACATGCACGACATGGCGGTCGGTCTTGCGCGGTCGGGCCACTCGGTCACCGTCCTCGCGGAGGACGGCGGGGCCATGCTGCGGCAGTGCCGGGCCGACGGCGTCCTGAGCGTGGGTGTGCCGGTCTTCGCCGAGGGCGGCGCGGTCGAGGCCGTACAGGAGGCGCTGCGGCGCCGTCGCCCTCGTATCGTCTGTGTGACCGGCCGGGCGGACGCCGCCGCCGTGCACCGGGCGCGGTCGCTCGGTGCGCACGATGCCGCTGTCGTCCTCTTCCGTCACTCGGCCTTCCCGCTGGGAACCACCGACGAGGTACGGGGGCTGTTCAGCGGTGTGGACCTCGTGTTCGCCACATCGCGTGAGCAGCGCAAGCGGCAGTTCGAGCCCTTGATGGACGCCGGCGTCCTGGTGGACGGGCAGGTCGAGCTGCTCACCAGTGGCGTGGGCGAACAGCTGCTTTCGGCGCTGGACGCCGCGGACCGGAACGCCGCGCGCCGTGAACTCGGCGCGGACGAGGGGCAGTTCGTGTTCCTTGTGCTGTCCCGGCTGGCATGGGAGAAGGGTGTCGACCGGGTGATCGACGCCTTTGCCGACATCGAACTGCCGCAGGGGGCGCCGACGCCGCTGCTGGTGATCGCCGGGGACGGACCGCTGGAGACGGACCTGCGCGACCAGGCCGTCGAGCGGGGTGTCGCCGACCGGGTCCGGTTCGTCGGGCACCTCGACGACGTGGCCCCCGTCATCGCCGCCAGTGACGCCGTGGTCCTCGCCAGTACGGTTCCCGAGACGGGCCCGCTGGCACTGAAGGAGGCCATGGCCGCGGGCCGTCCGGTCATCGCCTCGGCCCAGGGCGGCATCCCGGAGTTCGTGGAGGACGAGCGGCACGGTCTGCTGGCCGTCGACGACGAGGACCTGCGGCAGGCGATGCAACGGCTCGTGGGCGACCGCGCGTTCGCCCGGACCCTCGGTGCCGCCGCAGCCGAGTCGATCCGCGGTGGTCACCGTGCGGTTCGACGCGTGGAGTACCTGGTGCACCGTCTCGACCTCCTGGTCCTCGACCGGTTCGGCCCGGAGCCGGTCCTCGACGAGGTCGCGTGGGACGACGTGCGGCTGCGCGGGGAGGCGGAGGGCGGCTTCGTCTTCGTACCGCGTACGTCGCACATCATGGAGCTGGGCAGCGACGCCTACGACGCCGTCCGCGCCGCGGCCGAGGCCGGCGATCCCCGCCTGCTGCTCAAACTGACCGATGGGGATCCCGGTGTCCTGGCGCGTCGCCTCTACGCCATGGGTGCCCTGATCCGGCCGGGGCGTGAACCGGCACCCGCCGCCGGCACCCCGGGCGGACGAGGGCCCGCTCCGGAGGAGGCGTGAAGGTTCTCGTTCTCGCCGCGCACCCGGACGACGAGGTCCTCGGTGCCGGTGCCACGGTGTCGGCGTTGAGCCGGCAGGGCGCCGACGTACGGATCCACGTCCTCGCCGAGGGCGTCTCCCTGCGGCACTCGGGCGTCACGATGCAGGAGGCACGGGAACGCTGCCGGGCGGCTGCCAAGGAACTCGGCGCGAGCGAGGTGTCGTTCGGCGGTCTGGCCGCCGACGGGCGCCTGCTGGCCGACCTTCCGCAACGGCAGGTCGTCGACGCCGTCGGCCGGGTCGTGCGTGAGGCGGCGGCCGAGGTCGTCTTCACGCACCACCCCGGTGACATCCACGCGGACCACCGCAGCGTCGCCCAGGCGGTGGGGTACGGCACCCGGATCCTCGGTTCCGGTTCCGTCCGGCAGGTACTGCACTTCGAGGTGCTGTCGTCGACGGAGCAGCAGACGGGCCTGGTGGCGCCGTTCGTTCCCACCGTGTTCTACGACGTCACCGGGCACGTCGAAGCCAAGTGCCGCGCCCTCGCGGCCTACCCCTACGAGGTCTACGACGCGCCGCACCCACGGTCCCTGACGGCCGTGCGGACCCTGGCCGCCTACCGGGGCACACAGGTGGGTGTGGAGGCGGCCGAGGCGTTCGCCGTCGGCCGGGAACTCCGTGCCGCCACGACGGCGGACCTCGACGGAGGCGATGCGCGATGAGAGTCCTCGTGACGGGCGGCGCCGGATATGTGGGCTCCTTCACCGTGCGGCGCCTCCTGGCGGCCGGCCACGACGTCGTGGTCGTCGACAACCTCAGCACGGGCCGCCGCGAAGCCGTCCGGGGTGGCCGGCTGCTGGTGGCGGACATCCGCGACATCGCGAGCATGACTCCGCTCTTCACGGAGTTCCGCCCCGAGGCCGTGATCCACTTCGCGGCCCTGAAATCCTCCGAGGAGTCGCTGCGTGACATCAGCGCGTACTTCGCCGTCAACGTCACGGGGACGCAGAACGTGCTCGCCCTGTGCGCGCGTACGGGTGTGGAGAGGTTCGTCTTCTCGTCGTCCTGCGCCGTGTACGGAACCCCGCAGATCTGCCCGGTGGACGAGACGGCGCCCGTGCGGCCGGAGAGTCCGTACGGAGAGACGAAGTATCTGTCCGAGCGCATGATCGCCTCCTACGCGGGGACCACCGGGATGCGCTACGCGAATCTGCGGTACTTCAACGCGGTGGGCGCCGCCGACGACGCGTCGCTCGGGGAGCGCGCGGGACCTCTCGCCACCCAGCTCCTGCCCGTGGCCGTACGGGCCACTCTGGGTCTCGGCCCCACCCTGCGGATCTTCGGCGACGACTACCCGACGAGCGACGGAACGGCGCTGCGCGACTACGTCCATGTCGAGGACCTGGCGCGGGCCCACGTGCGGGTGCTGGAGGGCCTGCGGGACGCCCGCCGGTGCGGGCCGGTGAACCTGGGCCGTGGCCGGCCCGTCAGCGTGCGCGAACTGATCGACGCCCTCGACGCCGTCTCCGGAAAGGAGACCCCGACGTCCGTGGCGCCGCGCCGCCCCGGAGACCCGGGCCTGTCCTGGGCCGACCCCGGGCTGGCGCTGAGCCGGTTCGGTTGGCGTGCGGAACACGACCTCGACCACATCGTCCGTACCGCGTGGAACTGGCACACCAGTGTCCCCGCCTCACTGGAGTGACATGGACCTCTACCTACTGCGTCACGCCGAGGACCGTGCGGGACAGCACGATCCGCACGGCACTCTCCTGACCGGTGCCGGACGCCGCCAGGCCCGCGCCGCCGCTCATTGGCTGGCGGAGCGGCGCCCGACCGAGATCCGGACCAGTGTGCTGCCCCGCGCGCGGCTGACCGCGGACATCGTCGCGGAGCACACCGGCCTCGCCGTGCGGGAGGACCCCCGGCTCAACGAGATCGTGTGGGCCTCGCTCGACGGTGAACGTCTGCCCAACCCGCGGGAGGACCGGCTCCATCCGCCGCCCCCGGGCGCCGAGTCGTGGCATGCCTTCATGACCCGCGTCGCCACCTGCATGAGCGAGCTCTGCCATCGGGCCGCGCAGGACCAGCGGATCGTGCTGGTCACCCACAGCGGCTTCTTCGACGCCGTCAACGAGCTCCTGTGCGGCGGGGCGGGCAGGGTCGAGCTGCTGACGGCACACGCCGGGATCACCCACTGGCAGTACCGCCCGGCCCATCCCGGGGGCGCGTGGCTGCTCCACCAGCACAACGCGTCCGGCGTCCTGTCGCCGCCGACGGACCGGAATCCCGCGGGCACCCGGTGGCCGAGCTCATGAGGGGGCGTCGTCGTCTGGTCGTCATCTGTGTCGACGGTGGTCTGCCCACGATCGTCCGCGAGCACGACTTCTTCGATCTGGGCCGGGTGCTGCCCGGCCTGCCGGGGAGCGGCGTGCACGAACTGCGCAGCATCTACCCCTCGTCGACGGCGCCTTCGCACGCGTCCTTCCTCACCGGCACTCATCCGCGGGGGCACGGCATCGTGGGGAACCGGTTCTGGGAGCGGGAGGCCGTCGCGGACATCCGGCGCCGCGCGGACGACCCGCTCGCCTCGTTCCACCCCTATGAGGCGAGCTCTCTGACGGCTCCCGGCCTGCTCGACTGGTTCGCTCGGCAGGGCGCGACGGCGGCCGCGGTCCACTTCCCCCAGACCTTCTCGCGCACCGCCCGGCAGGCGTTCCCCGCCTGTTACTGCCTGTACGCCCCAGCCCGCGACCTGTCCGTCCCGCTGGCGCCCCCGGCCGACGGAGTGGCCGTGGGAAGGGTGACGCTCTCCTACCTCGGCCACGGCATCGCGTTGTGCCTCCGGCTCGACGAACGCACGGGGACGATCACCGTGCGGAGCGTCCTCGCCGGCGACGGCGGGACCAGAGCCGCCATCGGCATCGGCAACGACAGCCGGCCCGGCATCACGGTCGACGGCTCCCGCCCCACCCGGCTGGACATCCCCGTGCCTTCCGGTTCCGTCTCCGTGGCGCTGACCTGCCGCCGGGTGACGGCCGGCCGGATCGAGGTGGGCCTGGGAACCGCCGTGCTCACCCTGGGATTCGGCGGGATCGACCTGTCGACGCGCTCCGGCCAGGGGCCCGCGTCCCTGCACGTCGACTACACCGCCAATCCGCACCACGCCTTCCACGAGTCGCCGCGCGCCGAGTGGGTGGAACAGGCCGCGCTCGACGTCCTGGAGCAACACGACCCCGACGTGCTGTTCGTACGCTTCAACCAGGCCGATCACGCCCAGGAGTTCCTGTACTGGCACGCGGTCCGAGGCGGCGCCGACGAGCGGATGCGGGCGTGGCAGCAGATCCTCGACGTGTACGCCAGGATCGACGCGTGCGTGACACGGCTCGCCGGGGCCGTCGGCGGGAGTGCGGACTTCCTGCTCTTCTCCGACCACGGCATCGACTACGTCGAGACCCACCTGCGCCCCAACCATCTGCTCGGGGACCTCGGCCTCGCAGACCGCATGGTGTTCCAGGGCGACAGCAACAGCGCCTATCTGTACGCCGATTCACCGCTCGCGCCGGCCGAGAGAGCGGGCCTCGACCGTGCCCTGCGCGCGCTCGACCCGTCCGTCCGGGTCCTCACCCCGTCCGACCAGGAACAGCTGAAGCTGCCGGTGGGCAGCGCGCGCCTCGGCCGCCTCACGGTGAGCTGCGGCCCGCACATCGAGTTCCAGTACGACGACGCGACGCCGACGGAGCGCGTGGCGTCCGCCTCGCACGGCTATCTTCCCAGCGACCCGGCCATGAGCGGCTTCTACCGCCACTTCGGGCCCGCGGCACCCCTCGTACCTCCCCCCGAGGACATCACGGGTGCGGCGGCCGTGGTCCGCCGCATCTGGCGTCACGCGACGCGGGGTGCATGACCGTGCCGCACACCACACCGCGCGACGCCCCGGACAGCCCGCCGTACGCGTACGAGGTCGAGGGCCTGTGCAAGCGGTTCGGCGGGACGGCCGGGCCGGCCAACGCGGACATCTCCTTCCGCATCCGGCAAGGCGAGTTCTTCGGGCTGCTCGGCAGCAACGGCGCCGGGAAGACGACCTTGGTCAAGCAGATGACCGGGCTGGTCCGCCCGGATCGGGGGACGGTGCGGCTGCTGGGGCGCGACGTCTTCACCCACCCTCGCTTCACGGCCTCCACGGTCGGCTACATGCCGCAGTCCGCTTTCGCCCTCAACTCCCTGACGGTCAAGGAGGCCCTGTATTTCAGTGCGCATCTGCGCGGTGTCTCCGCGAAGGCGGCGCGCCGTGAGCGCGACACCATGCTGGAGCTCCTCGACCTGACACATCTGGCCGGCAAGGTGGCCCGTCAGCTCTCCGGGGGAGAACGGCGTCTGCTGCAGATCGCGGTGACGCTGGTCGGAGCGCCGCCCGTGCTCATCCTCGACGAGCCCACCAACGAGCTGGACCCGTCGCGGCGCCGCCAGATGTGGCAGTTGTTCCGGGAGCTCAACCAGCGTGACGGTCGCACGATCATCCTCATCACGCACAACGCCGTCGAGGCGGAGCAGGTGATCGAGCGCGTCGGCATCCTCAAGGAGGGCCGTCTCGTCGCGCTCGGCGCTCCCGCGGAGCTGAAGTCCTCCCTGCTGCGATCGCAGATACGCCTGTCGATCACCCTCGGCGACACGCAGAGGCACGGTCTGCCTGACTACGTGCGCGTGCAGTCCGAGCATCGCGGCAAGGTCGTCGCGCTGGTCGACTCCGCCGACCTCCCCAGCCTCACCAAGGACGTGGATCTCACCGTCTTCCCCGCGTTCACCCTGCACACCGCGACCCTGGAAGACGTCTATGTCAGCTACGCGTGACGAAAGGCTCGGGCTGGGCTTCGCGGGACAGGTCTGGGACCTGTTCCGGATCCAGCTCACGAACTGGCGCTGGTCATGGCCCCAGATGGTGCTCACGGGCATGCTCGCCCCGCTGGTCAGTATCGCGGCGCTGGGCCTGTTCGCCAGGAGTTCCGGTCCTGCGGCGACCGAGTACGTGCTGACCGGCAGCGTCACCATGGCCATCCTCTTCGAGACGCAGAACCGGATCGCCAGCAACTTCGCGTTCATGCGCGGCAACGGCGCCTTCGAGTACTACGCCGCCCTGCCCGTACGACGCGAAGCACTCATCCTGGCCACGCTCGCGGCCTTCTCGATCCTCTCGGTGCCCGCCGTGGCGGTCACCCTGTTGCTCGGCTCGGCCCTGCTCGACGTGCGGCTCACCGTCTCACCGCTGGCTCCCCTGTGCCTCCTGTTCGCCCTGCTTCCCTCGGCCGGACTCGGGGCGTTCATCGGCAGCAGATCGGGAACCATCGAGCAGGCCTCCTCGCTGAGCCTGGCCAGCACGCTCCTGATGATGGCCGCGGGCCCGGTAGCCGTCCCGCCGGACATGCTCCCCGGCGTGCTCGTCCAGATCGGCCACCTCAATCCCGCGGTCTACGCGGCCGACAGCCTGCGCCACTCCCTTACCAGCCCCGACGGTGTCCGGGCCCTCGCCGACGCGGCGGTACTCGCCGTATTCGCCGGCGCGGTCTGGGGCCTGACCGGCACCCGCATGCACTGGCGGGCCCGCTACCGGCGCCGCGACCTCGCGACCAGAACCGACGAACAGCCATCACGGGAACAACCATTACGGAAGGGACCACTCCCATGACCGAGCAGGAGTTCATCGCCGTCCTCGCACCGCTGATGGAGGAGATCACCGGGAACGCCTTCTCCCCCGGCCAACTCGACGTCAGCTTCGGTGATCTGGACATCGACTCGCTCAACCAGATCGAAATCATGAGCCGTGTCGAGGACGAGTTCGGCTGTCGGATAGAGGACAGCACGCTGCGCACCATCCGCACCCCCCGCGGCCTCCTCGACCACATCGCGAGCACCGCAAGCCCCGCGTGATCCGACCCCTCGCCGGGGGCCCGCCCGGGTGGCCGATGTGGTTCGGGTGGTGGACGGCGGCCCATGCCGGTCTGCTGCTCGTTCTCGTCACGTTCGGGTGGGACCAGCGGCTGAGCGGGGCGCTGTGCTCCTGGACGGCCGGCCGTACGTCCCTCGTCCGTTGGCTGGAGGTCCTCACCTCGTGGGGCAACCCGTGGCCCGTGACCCTCGTCGCCGCCGGATCGGCGTGCTTCGCGCTGATCCGGCGGAACGTCACGGCCGCGGTCGTCCTCCTGGTCGTGCCGTACGCCGCCACGGTGAGCTGCGACCTGGTCAAGGGGTGGGCCGAACGGCCGCGCCCTTCCCTGCCCTGCGCCTCGGTGCAGGCCGCCGGATTCAGCTTTCCCAGCGGCCACGCGGTCGGCGTGACGACCGGCTTCCTGCTGGCCGCGCTCTACGTCGGCTCCCGGACTCCGCCGGCGGTGTCGGCGCTGATCCTCGCACTGACGGGGTTGTGCGCCGAACTCGTCTCGTGGAGCAGGGTCCTGCTCGGTGTGCACTTCGGCGTCGATGTGCTCACCGGGCAGCTGCTCGGCGCCGGATGGCTGGCCGTCGCCGTCCTGCACCGCAGGCCGGGTCCCCTCTCGCGCCGTGGAACCCGGCCATCGCTGCCCGATTCGGCGGATGAACCCGTGCCATGATGACGGCGTGCCGTTCAACCACAACAATCATTACCATCGCCTCTTACTGCGCGAACTCCCCCCGGCGTGCCGCACTGCGCTCGATGTGGGCTGCGGGACGGGGGAGTTCGCGCGGACGCTGGCCCGTCGAGGCATCGACGTGCATGCCATCGACGCGGACAGGGACGTCATCACGGCCGCACGCGAGCAGACGTCCACGCTCGATTCCTCTGCGCGCGTCTCCTTCGAGCAGGTGGACATCGGCCATCTGCGACTGCCGCCGGGGAGCTACGACTACATCGCCTGCCTGGCCAGCATTCACCACGTCCCCTTCGAGACGGTACGGAAGCTGCGCGCGGCGCTGACCGAGGACGGTGTGCTGGTCATCCTCGGCTGCTACCGGGCGACGACGGTACGAGACCACGCAACGGGTCTGCTGGCCGTTCCGGTCAACGCCGCCTGGCGCGCGGTCATTTACGCCCGGGAGAAGTGGCAGGGCAGACGCGCCGACCCGGCCGGCCCTGCAAGGCCGCGCTTCTCCGCTTCTTCCGCTTCTTCCGCTTCTTCCGCTTCTTCCGCTCCTGCTGCCGATCGGGCCACCGCTCCGGTGATGGCCCCGCTGATGTCGCTGGCAGAGGTCCGCGCGGGCAGCGCCGAGTTCCTGCCGGGCAGCCACATCCGACGGCTTCTTTTCTGGCGGTACCTTCTGGTGTTTCGCAAGGGGCAGGAACGTGGCTGACCGGCAGGCGCCCGCGCACGCCCGGACGTCACGTTCGTACGTCCTCGGGGCCACGTGTGTCGCGTTCAACGACCTGGGGCAGGTTCTCGTGGGCCGCCGCCGCTCCCCGGAACGCTGGGAGCTGCCCGGCGGGTTGGTGGACCCCGGGGAGGCCTTCCATGATGCCGCGGTGCGCGAGACGTACGAGGAGACCGGGGTTCACGTCGAAGTCCACGGCCTGGTGGGGGTCTACCAGCATGTGAGCCGGGGCATCCTCGCGGGCATCTTCATCGCGACGGCCGTGTCGGGAGAGCCCGGCCCGACAGCGGAGTCCAGCGCCGCCGAGTGGACGGACGTGGAGGACGCACTCGCACGACTGCACCCGCTGTACCGCCCCCGTCTGGAGGACGCCCTGGCGGCCAGGGACTCCGCCACGTTCCGCGTCCACGAGGGGACGACGGTCCTCTCGCTCTTCCCCGCCGCACACCTCGCAGGGCGCCACGGCTCCGACCGACCGGATGCCGACTGACGAAAGGCCGGCCGTGCGCCCAGGCGCGTCAGGCGGGCTCGACCGTTTGCATGAGGCGCTGGAAGGCCGTCATGCAGGGCAGGCAGTGGTGGTCGGTCTGGGTGTCCTCGGCGGGGTCGACGGGTTGACCGCACAGGGTGGCCCGCTGGTCGTGGGCGACGACGTGCCACACCCGGCGGGTGCCGGAAACGGCCGTGCCGACATGCATCTCGTACATGGCAGTCCTCCTACAGGGGAGAGCACTCCACAGCACCACCCCCGCGGGGCCGGCGCCCCTCCTGGACGCTGTTCGAGTGAATCCGGCGCCGTCGCGATGGGGGCGCAGGACGCCGCCGACGTGCCGGTACGGATGCCCGGCCGGGCCCGCATCGGGCGAGGTGCAGCGGGCCGCCCGGCCCGGGGCGACGGCGGGTCCGCTGGGACGCTTGGCCGTGGCCGGCGTCCTCGACCGCGACGCCCGAGCAGACGTCGCCGCTCACACGGCTGTCAGAACAGCACCGTGCACCACCGGTTGAAGCTCGCCTCCGTACCGGTCGGCACGCGCGGCGCCCGCGTCTCCGTGAGCGGCAGGCCCTCATGCCGCCGGGTCTCCGCGTCCGCGTCCCTGTCCGTGTCCGTGTCCGTCGACGGGACGGCACAACGCTTCGTCAGGCGTGGGCCTTTGATCGGATGAGCGCACTCTTTCATGGCAGGGGAAACGAGCGAGCGCCCAGGAAGGATGCGCGGGGCGCGAAAGGCGCCCCGGACGCACTCGCGCGCCCCCTGCACCACACGCGATGTGACTGTCATCCGATTCGCTCGTTTGTAGGGCATCGAACCAACGACCGCCCCGGAGAAGGTGCCCCACCATGCCAGCTCCCCAACGCGAGCGTCATCCCCGTCCCGCCGGTCCGGTGCCCGGACTCGGCCAGGCGGAGGCGACGCTTGTCGAGCACTACCCCAGGCTCGTCCGGCTGGCCTACCTCATCCTCCCCCCTCGGCTCGGCCGGCACGGGCGCGTGCTCGCCGCGCACGGCGTGGTGCAGGGTGCGCTGCCCGCCCGGCCGGGGCCGATCAAACCCGGCCGGGTACCGGCGCAGCACGGTGACCGGGCTCCGGTACTCGGCTGGATCCTGCGGCGCGTGATCGGCGCAGCCCTCTCCTACGAGCCCGGGGCCGCCCGCTGGCGCAGGGCCCTGCGTCCGGCGCTGCCCGCGGTCTGGGGGCTGCGGCTGACGCCCCGGATCGGCGGCGCTGACGAACTCGCCCTGGAGCAGCAGCTGGCGACCGTACCCGCCGAGGTCCGCGCTGCGTTCGTGCTGCGGCATCTGGAGGGGTACGCGCCCGACGCCGCCGCGGAGCTCCTGGCGGCGGCCGGGGTCCGGGATCCGCAGGACGCGCTGCGCGCTGCGGAGGAACTCGGCCCGCACGACGGGACGAGGGCGGGGGCGCTGCTCGACTCCGTCGAGTTCGACCCGTGCACCGTGCAGGCGCGGCCCACGGATCTGCTGCGCCGTCGCCATTGGCGGCGCTGGGGCGCGGTCGCCGCCCTGCTGGTGGCGCTCATGCTGACCGTGGGCCAGAGCGGCAAGGACCCGGCGGCGCCCGATCCCGCCGGGCGTTCCGCCGCGGCGGCCGCGCCGACCGACCCCGCGTCGCTGGTGCGCGCCCCGGCCGCCGCCTGGCAGTCGAGCTCACGCATCGACTTCACGGTCTGGCCCGCCCGCGGCAGCCTCACCGGCGACACCGCGCTGCTGGGCCGCGCGCTGGCGGCCTGGGCACGACCGGGACCGGGTGTCCACGTGTCGGCCGCACCGCGGACCGCCACCGGGCCCGCATCCGCTGCGCCCCAACTCCTGTACGCGGGGCGGGTGGACGACACCGACATCGTCCTGCTGTACGACGGCGGGCGGGTCGTGCGCTACGCGGAGACGGCGGGCGGGGCCGCCGAGCTGACCTTGTCCCGCGCCGACAACTCCGATGTCACGACAGGGGCCGCCCTCGCCCTCAGCCGGACCGCGAACCGGACGCGCTTCCTGCTCGCCCCCTGGGTCGCCGAATCGACCACCCGCGACCTGCTCGCACCCGACACCCCGGCCCGCCCGCTCCACATCGGTGACGACGGTGTCAGCGACGCCGTGGCGCGCCCCGGCCTCAGCGGACCCTGCTCCAACTGGCCCGCGCTGCAGCTGCGTTCGTCCGAGCGCATCGCCGAGAAGCACGCGTTTCTGCTCACCGATCTGGGCGCCCTGTCCCCTGTCCACCTCACCTACACCCCACCGCCCGGCAGCGGCGCTCCGGCCCGCCAGCCCCGCGAAGCCACGAGCACGGCGGCGCTGGTGAGCTGGGCCCACACGGCCTGCACGTTGCGATCCGCCGCGGGGAGCGGCGTACGGGCGGTGAACAACTGGGTGTTCGCGGAGCAGCAGTTGCCCGAGGGCGCGGGTCAGGCCGAGTGGCTGTGTTCCAGGGCCGACACCTGGAACGGGCCGGGCCGGGCCTTCGTACGGTTCCAGCCGCCCGCGACGCCGGTTCGGGAGCCCGGCACCCTGATCGCCGACGCCCGCGACAGCTCCTACTGCAGCCGCTTCAACCAGCACATCCTCGCCGACACCCGCTGGAACGCCCCCTCGGGCACCCCGTACCTCCTCGCCGCCGGAAGCCGAGCGGTCACCCGGATCACCGTGACGGGCCAGGTGCGCGCGGATGCCACCGGGACGACCCTCGCCGTGAAGGCGGCCCGGAACCAGTCGGCGCAGCTCAGCGCCGCGCTCAGTACGGGAAGGACGCTCGGCGCCGTCCACTGAGCCGGCGGCGAGTTGTCCGGCGGCCGGTCCTTCGGGGCGGGCTCGCCGCGTCAGGCTTCCAGGGTTGTCGCGATCCGGTCGAGATCGGCGAGGAGCGCCGCGAGTCGCCGGGGCGGGATGGACTCGACCATGCGGTGTTCGATGGCGTAGACGGCGGCCTGGACCGCGGCAAGACGTGTCCGCCCCTCCTCGGTGAGGCGTGCGGGGAGGGCCCGTCCGTGGTCGGCGGTGGCGGGGCGGATGATCAGCCCCGCGTCCTGCAGGCCCCGCAGGACGACGTTCCCGGACTGCCGGGTGACGAAGGTCGCGCGCGCGAGTTCGGCGTTCGACATGCCGGGGTTCTGAGCCAGGAGTTCGAGGGTGGAGTACTGCGGCACGGTCAGCCCGTGCTCGCGCAGGACCTTGTCCATCGCGCCGCGCAGCGCGGCCTGGGCCCGTTTGAGCAGGTATCCCACGTGGTGGGTGACGTCGTCGTCCGCCGGGCGGCGCGGTTCGGTCGGCAGGCCTTCCAGGCTCTCGTTCATGTCAGCATTTTGACATAGGTGAAGCCGCAGCCTAGGCTCTATGTCAAAGTCCTGACATCAAAACCGCGAAACGTGAGGAAACCCATGCCTGTCGCCATCGACGGTCCCGACTTCATCGCCCTGCAGGTCCGTGACGTGGAGGCTGCGGCGGCCTTCTGCGAACAGCACCTGGGGCTGCGGCGAGCCGAGGTCTCACCCCCGCACGCGGTCGTGTTCGACACCCGGCCGACGTTCGCCATCCGCGCCCTGCTCCCGGGTGTCGACCTCGACGACACGAGCCGGCCGGGTCTCGGCATGGTCCTCTGGTTCCCGACCCCCGACGCTCAGGGGCTGCACGACCAGCTCGTTGCCGCAGGCATCAAGATCGTCGAGCCCCTGGCGGAAAGCCCCTTCGGCCCGAAGTTCTCCTTCGAGGGTCCCGAGGGGTACGTCCTCACCGCGCACGGGGGCTGAGCGGATCCGGGGTCGCCCTGCCGACGCCGCCGGTCAGGCGCTCCGCTCGAATCCCGCGACGAGCTCACGCGGGTCGAAGGCCACCCGGATCCGGGTGATGTGCCCGTCCTCCGTGTGCATCCAGTTCGCCGTGGGCGTCGGCGGCGCGACGCTCGTGTAGAGGTCGAACCAGGTGATCACGTCAGGGTCCTCCGCCACCCGCGCCCTCACGTCGATCTTCTCCAGCACACGGCCCAGCCCCTTCAGCCCGGCGAGCGCCTCCTCCACGCCGGAAGCCGTGCCGAGCGGTCCGACGAAGTCGATGTCCCGGGCCAGGAGGGCCCTCAGGGTCTCGAAGTCGCCCGTCTCCCAGGCGGTGAAGTAGGCCTCGGCAAGTTCTCGCGCGGTCTTCGTCGTCGTCATGCCCCCATCCTCCGGCCGCTTGATCCATCCGTCCAACAGGTGGATCCGATGGCAGCCATCAGCGCCGCGTATGGAGGCGCCCGGAGCGCTCGGCCCGTTCGAGGGAGGCATCTGCATCCGTACGTCGGGGGCTCGCCCGCCCAAGGTCTCGGCGGGTTCCGCCGCGACGGCGGAACCGCCTGGCGGGGGCTGCTTGAAAGCCGGTGCCGCGAACAGCGTCCGGCATGACAAGCTGCACGTTGCACTCCCCGAACCCAGGAGGTCCCCATGACCGCAGAGAACGCCTCACAAGAAGGTTCGGAGCCGACGGAGCCCGAGGGCGCTGCCCCGACGTCCGGGCCGGCCGAGCCCGAAGGCACCGCCATCGCTCCGGACGCCGACGGTCAGTACGACCTGAAGCGTCAGTTCCGCGAGGCGCTGGCGCGCAAGCGCGGCACCCAGGCGGATGCCGGTGCCCACGGCTCGGACTCCGCCACGTCGAAGGTCCGTGGCGCGCACGGCCCGGCGTCGAGCCAGAAGTCGTTCCGCCGCAAGAGCGGCGGCTGACGGCCCCCGGCCTCATTGCCGGTACACAGCGGCAACGGGACACGGCCCGGGTGCGGGAACCATCGCGCACCCGGGCCGCACTCTTTTCCCGGCCCCGTTGAACCACGCATCGCCGTGCAAGGACGTCGGTGACTTCAGCGGTCAGGGGCTGAAGAGGGCGATGCCGTTGGGTACCCGGCGTTCCTGGCCCTGGTCGAGGGTGTTGCGTACGACCGCGCGCCCGGTGGCGGGGTCGCGGGTGACGAGCGTCGTGGACGCTCCTCCGTCGACGTAGACACCCTCGTCGCAGTCGAGGGAGCGCAGGAGACGGGCGAGTTCGGCGAGGGTGAGGCCGGTCGCCGTCGATTCCCGTCCGTCGGTGGCGACCAGCCGCATCACGTGGCCGTGGCCGGCGAGACCGACAGCGGTGCGGGGTGCGGCAGTTGTGGCGTCCAGGCCGGGCAGTGGCCGGCCGTGTCCGAGCACGCGGTAGGCGCCCAGGGCGAAGGTGAACGGCACCTGGCTGGTGGACGCGAGGCGGTAGCCGACGTCGACCCGGGTGCCCGCGGCGAGGGAGCGCAGGGCCTGTGCGCCGCCCTCACGGCCCAGGGCGACGATGGTTCCGGGCGGGATCGGCCCGCTGCCGGGGCTTGTGCTGGTGCGCTGGACGCGTCCCTGACGGATCGTCAACTCGAAGGTGTCGTGGGTGCAGGGGGCTGCCCGGTCGCGGTCGGTGCCGCAGACGGCGCGGGCGCGTGACGTACTCCCCCACTGGTGGGTGAACAGGCCGATCGCCCCTTCGGGGAGGGCGTACTGGTTGAGGCCGCGCACGGGCAGGGTCGCGTGCGGGGTGCGGAGGTGGCCTCGCAGGGTGAGCCGTGCGGTGCGGGCCCTGCCGTCGACACCGACACCGACGACGTCTTCACCGCTGTCGCCCGGGGGCAGCGCGCCGCCGAAGCGCTGGCCTTCGGGGACCGCCGCCTTCAGTGCGCGGCCGTCGAGCACGGCGGCTCCCGAGGCCGCTCCCGTGGCGGGGACGCCGGGGTGCTGACCCTCGGTGATGTTGAAGAAGTCCCCGTTGACCGCGGCGGCGGCCCCCTGACGGTCGGCCATGACGGAGACGGGTGCCCGGTCGGCGACAGCACCGGGATACAGGAGGCCGGCCCGCACACCGGGGTGCTGGAGGTGGACGGTCAGCAGATGGATGCGGATCGGTCCGTGCGGAGTGGGCAGGTCGAACGCCCGGTACTCGATCCCCGGGGCGATGCGCTCCGTGGCGCCCGCATCGGCCGGCGCGGTGGCCTGCGCCGAGAGGGCGGGTGGGGCGGTGCACAGAAGGAGCGTGAGCAGAAGGACGGTCGCAGCGACGCGAACACGGTTCATGCGCCCAACATCCCGCCGAGCGGGGCTCGGTAGCCAGAAGCGGGGCGCACGCGTGGCCGATTTCCACCCGCATGGCACGGCCGCCCGGTCCGCCCGGAAAGCCACCGGGCCGCCCCCGCTCGGGCTCAGCGAGCGGGGGCTCCCTTCTTCGGATCTCGACTTGGCAGGTATGTCAGCGAGGTGCGCGCGGAGCGTGTCACGCGCCCTCACAGGGTCAGGCGCTCACAGCGTCAAGGTGAGGGTGAAGGGCTGTGTGGTGGTGCCCGCACTGTTCTTGGCGGTGAGGGTCAGGTGGTAGATGCCCGGGAGCAGGGCGGTGCCGGTGATGGTGGCGGTGCCGTTGCTCGTGGGGGTGAACCTGAACCCGAGGGGCAGGGCGCCGGATTCGCTGAGGACCGCCTTCGGGACGCCCGTGGTGGTGACGTTGAAGGTGAAGGGGGTCAGCAGCCGGGCGGTGGCGCTCGCCTTGCTGGTGATGGCTGGGGGCTGGCTGACGGTGATCGTCAACGGGCCGGTGGCCTTGCCCGCGCTGTTGGTGGCGGTGATGGTCAGCGGATAGCTGCCGCCGCTCCCGGCCGCCGGTGTGCCGGAGACCGTTGCCGTGCCGTCGCCGTTGTCCTTGAAGGTGACCCCGGCCGGCAGGTTCCCGGACTCCGTCAGGGCGGGGGCCGGGGCGCCGGTGGTGGTGATGGTGGCGGTGAAGGCGGTGCCGGTGACGGCCGACGCGGAGGTCGGGCCGGTGACGGCCGGTGCGGTACCGACGGGGCCGCCCGACGACGGGACGGTGATGGTGATCGTGGACCCGGCGCCCACCGGGGTCCACGCCGACCGTGTACCGCCGTACGACTCGCCGAAGGCGGCGCCGTTCAGGGTGCTGCCGTCCGGGACGGTGACCGGCACCGATACCGCGGATCCGCCGGAGTTGCCGATCACGACGGAGCCGTTCTGCACGGAGGCGGTGACCGTGCCCGCGTTCTTCGCGGCGGTCCACGCAGCGGACTCGGCGAGTACCTGGGACTGGCCGGCGTCAGTCATCTGGACCAGAGGTGTCGTCGACCAACTCGCGTACTGCGCCTGCATGTTGCTCAGCAGGGTCAGCAGGGTGTAGCCGTAGTCCGAGGTGGTGCCGTTCACGGTCTTGGTGGCCGGACCGACCAGGTTGGCCTGGTGGGCGTAGTTCATGCGCGGGTCGTCGGACAGGACGTGGCCGAGCATGATCCGCGACTCGGAGGCCAGCACCGTGGCCTCGCTCGCGGGGGTGGTGGTGCAGGTGGTGGACGGCGTGCCGACGCACTTGCCGGTCTCGCCGGGGTACTGGCTGTCGCCGACCGGGGACCCGGCGGCGACGTAGGCGGTGTTGTACTCGTTGAGCTCGTCGGGCCAGTTGGCCGCGTTGTAGTAGATGTTGCTGGGGTAACGGGGCGCGGAGGAAGCCGTGTTGGCGGCGCCGGTCGCGCTGGTGCCGGTGATGGCGTACGACTGCGGCTGGCGCGAGGCGTCGGCGCCGAAGACCGTGACTCCGGTGTCGGCGAAGGCCCGCGGGATGTTGGGGTTCTCCAGGCCGGAGTGCTCGCCGGTGACGACGGAGTGCGTGCTGAAGTTGGTGAGGCCGTTGTTGGCCGCGAAGGCGTCGTCCAGGCCGATCTCCTGCTCGATGCTGGAGTCGGGCGTGGCGCTGGTCGCGGGCACCCAGCCGGCGGCGTTCGCGCAGCCGATGCCGGGGTCGGTCGCGGTCGGGTAGTCGGCGGTGCTGCCGGGGCCGCCGGCCGGGCTCGTGGCGCCGGTGTCGGTGTACGAGTAGGCCGTGGCCGCGCCGGTCGGGTCCTCCTTGACCTGGCCGATCAGGCCGAAGCTGGTGGAGCCGGCGGGCGCGCGGTAGATGTCGTAGCCCCAGAAGCCGGTGCCGCCGGAGTACTGCGACTCCAGCTTCGCCAGGCTCGGGCCGCCCCCGTTGGGCGCGTCCGGCCAGGACAGCGCGACCGATCCGTTCGCCGCGACGGTGACCTGCTGCGGGGTCGAGGGTTCCGACTCGCCGTAGGCGGTGGCGGCGGTGATCTCGTAGCTGTACCCGCCGGCACTCAGGGACCCGCCGGTGCCCGCCGTGGGCGCGTTCGCGGGCTGCGGGGCCGCGACGGTGCAGCCCAGGAACATGTGGGACCAGGTGTGCGTGATCCAGTTGAACTGGCCCTGCTGCTTGAGCATTTCGTTGACGAACGCGGCGTCATTCGGATAGTCGGCGTCGACCGTCTGCCCCGGGTCGGTGTAGGTGGTGCCGTTCACCGTGGTGCTGCCCGAGCAGTTCGCGCCGGACGTCGCGCTCGCGGTGGGCGCGGTGCACGCGCCGATGGCGTTGAACGCGAACTCCAGCTTGATGCCGGTCTGCTTCTGCCAGTTGGCCACGTAGTCCACGTCCGCGGCGCTCATCTGGGTGTCCGGCGGCGCGTCTGCGGCATTGCCGCCCACGCCCGGCGGGCACAGCACGTCGTTCGGCTCGGTGGCCGCCGGGGTGCACTGGTACTTGTTGCTCCACTCGTTGTCGGCGATGAACAGGTCGTCGACGTCCTGGCCGAAGTAGTTGCGGTACAGGCCCAAGTGGGTGTTCTGAGTAACCCAGTTGATCAATCCCGGTGCGAGCAGCAGCCAGGGAAGTTCGGTGGAGTTGTAGTTGAAGGTCAGCGCCAGCTCGGCGACGCCTGCCTGCGCGTCGGTGGCCGGGTGCTGATAGACGGCGGCCAGCGTCCGGCCTGCCGCGTCCTGCAGCCACGGGGTGACGGGCGCGCCCGCGACCGGCGTGGCCGGGTATCCGTAGGATCCGGCCTCGAACGGCACCGGGCCCTTCAGCTCCGGCAGCCCGGCGAGACCGGCGGCCGTCAGCTGCGCGGTGCCGCTCATCGCGCCGGAGTCACCGGCCGTCAGGCCCACCGAGGCCGACGGATACACGTACCCGTCCACCTGCCGTATCCCGAAGCCGGCCTCGTAACGGTCCAGATCCGTCAGCTGCCCGGCGCCGAACCAGGCCGGCGAGTCCGCGAACACCACACCGTTGTAATAGCCGTGCGTGCCGCTGGACAGCGACGGCAGCGACACCGTCTCGCTGCCGAGGTCCCCGGTGGCGTTCACCAGCGTGTACGCCACGCCTTCGGTGTCCAGCGCGTGCTGCCACGCCACCGTGGTCGGGTCGGCCGGCCCGTCCCCGATCAGGAGCACCTTCAGATCCAGCTGCGGAGCCGGGTCCGCGAAGGCCGGCGCCGCCGCCTGCGCGGTCGCCGCTAAGGTCACCGCGGCCACTCCGGCAACGGCCCATCGTGCTGCGCGTCTTATCACCGTGCGTCTCCCCATCTCCTCGTGAGTCCCGCCCGCCCCTCCAGCCCGGCCAGGCGGCTAGCACAGCATCGGGCGCTGCAGGCGCGCCAAGCCGGGACATGGGGAGAACATGGACATGGGGAGAGCCAGAGAAGAGCTTCACCCGCGTCGAAGCGGTCAGACCCCGACCAGCACGGCAACCACCACCGCCGTCGTGCCGGTAGTCAGGACCGCCCCCATGACCGTGAACAGCACGTAGAACGCCTTCGAATCCCAGCCATGGATCACGAACCGGCGCGGGTTCCTCTCGTCGTACAGGACCGTGACAGAGTGACCGACGCCGAAACCGCGCAGGATCGTGCTCCGGCCGAACGCGGAGGGGTACGTGCACGCGCGGCCGTCGTGGGTCGTCCACGCCACGACGGGGTGATGGTACGCAGCTCCCTCGTCACCCCGCCTGGTGTCGTGACGCACGACGCGCCCCACCGCGGTACGCCCGTCGCGGCGCAGCGCGCCGAGGCGGCGGAGGCCGTGGACGCCGGCGCAGAGGAAGCCCGCTCCGATGCACAGCGGTATGAGCGAGAAGAGCCATGCGCGGTCCATGTCGTGCACTCCGATCAGCTGGTGGTCGTCGAATCCCGGCTACCGGCTACTGCCGATACGTGGCGAGGAAGCGGCCGATGCGGTTGATCGCGGTCTCCAGGTCGTCCGAGCGCGGGAGGGTGACGAAGCGGAAGTGGTCGGGGCGGGGCCAGTTGAAGCCGGTGCCCTGGACGACCTGGATCTTCTCGCGCAGCAGCAGGTCCAGCACGAAGCGCTTGTCGTCGACGATTTTGTGCACGGCCGGGTCGAGCCGGGCGAAGGCGTACAGCGCGCCCTTGGGTTTGACGCAGCTCACGCCCGGGATGTCGTTCAGTGCCCGCCAGGCGACGTCGCGCTGCTCGGTGAGCCTGCCGGTGGGCAGCGTGAGGTCGTGGATCGACTGGTGCCCGCCGAGCGCGGCCTGGATGGCGTACTGCCCCGGGACGTTCGGGCACAGCCGCATCCCGGCCAGCGTGGTCAGTCCTTCCAGGTAGTCCTTGGCCAGCTCCTTCGGCCCGGAGGCGACCAGCCAGCCGCTGCGGAACCCGGCCACCCGGTAGGACTTGGACAAGCCGTTGAAGGTGAGGGTCAGCACGTCCTCGGCGAGTGCGGCGAGGCAGTGGTGCTCGGTGCCGTCGTAGAGGATCTTGTCGTAGATCTCGTCGGCGAGCACCATGAGCCCGTGCCGGCGGGCGAGTCCGAGGATGCCTTCGAGGAGTTCCTTCGAATAGACCGCGCCGGTCGGGTTGTTGGGGTTGATGACGACGATGGCCTTGGTCCGGTCCGTGATCTTCGAGGCGATGTCGTCGAGGTCGGGGTACCAGTCCGCCTCCTCGTCGCACATGTAGTGCACGGCCCGGCCGCCCGCGAGGCGGACCACGGCGGTCCACAGCGGGAAGTCGGGGGCCGGGACCAGTACTTCGTCGCGGTCGTCGACAAGGGCCTGCACGGCCATCTGGATCAGCTCGGACGCGCCGTTGCCGAGGTAGACGTCATCGACCGTCACACCCGCGACGCCGCGCTGCTGGTAGTACTGGACCACCGCGCGCCGGGCGGGGAGGATGCCGCGGGCATCGCTGTAGCCATGGGCCCGGGGCAGGTTGCGGATGATGTCCTGGACGATCTCCTCCGGCGCCTCGAAGCCGAACGGCGCGGGGTTGCCCGTGTTCAGCCTGAGCACGCTGTGCCCCGCCTCCTCAAGGGCGTTGGCCTGGTCGACCACCGGGCCGCGGATCTCGTAGCAGACGTCCCTCACCTTGCTGGACTGCCGAAACTCCATCTGTGGCCTCCCCGACCGTAGCTGTCGCCCTTGCCCGCACCCGTGATTGCTTTGTTCTACCAAGTACCAACTTGGAAAGTCCAACCCTCGGTTATGCTGGCCCCCATGCCACAGCGGAGTTACGACCAGTACTGCGCGGTCGCTCGCGCCTTGGACGCGGTGGGGGAACGCTGGAGCCTCCTGATCGTCCGTGAGCTGCTGAACGGCCCGCGGCGCTACACCGACCTGCACGCGGACCTGCCGGGTGTCTCCACCGACATCCTGGCCGCGCGCCTCAAACAGCTGCAGGCCGACGGCCTGGTCGAGCGCCGCCCACTGGAGCGGCCCGCCGGCGGGATGGTGTACACGCTCACCGAGCCCGGCCTGGCGCTGCGGGGCGTCGTCGAAGCGCTGGCGCTCTGGGGCCGCGACCTCCTCGGCGCGCCCCGGCCCACGGATGCCGTTCGCGGGCACTGGTTCACGGAGCAGGACCGGCCGAATGCGGGGGCGGTCGGTCCTGGAGACCAGCGGCATGACCCCCAGGGCGCTTGACGGCACGTCACCGAAGCCCCGCCTGAGACCTGCCGAAATCCCGCCATGAAGACCGCAGGAGACGTCACCCCGGAACGCGCCGTGGGGCGCCGAGCAGGGGACCCGGGCAGCTTCGTGCCCCGTGCGGAGGCCGACCGGCAGCACCGGCTACCGTTGCGCCGTCAACGGCGCGGATGCATGGGGGACGACAGTGGCCGGCACAGAGAACGACACTCCGCCGACAGCAGGCTCGTTGGGCATGCTGCCCACGGTCGTGAAAGCGGGAGCGACCCTGGCCCTGCTCGCCGCTATGACCGCGATCGCCCTCGCCCTCCTGCCCGTGTCGAAGTCGGTCCAGGGCCTCGACGCCGGCTACCCGACCTCCACCACGAACGTGACCTGCGGATCAGTCCTCATACCCTCGGGAGACGACGTACTCGGCGACTTCAGGGACAGGAACGAGGCGCTGGCCTGTGGCTCCGCGAGGACTCAGCGGGCCGGATGGGCCGGCACGGCGCTCGGCGCCTCGATCGTCATCCTCGTCTTCGCCCTGCTGATGGGCGACGGCTTGGCCGGCGGCTCCGGCACGCCACCGCGCGAGGATCGACGCTCGCCCGACGAACAGCCCGCCGAATAGCCGGAGCCATGCGGTGGATCGTCGGGCTAACACAACTCACCCTCCCACAGGGGTACTTGACGCTCCGTCAGGCACCGAAACGCCCGTGCCGGCCAGGCCCGTGCCGTGCAGCGCCCGCAGCATGACGGGGAGTTCCCAGTGGTCGTACTCGGACCCCGCGACCAGGGACTCCAGGAGCCCCGGCGTCAGCTCGCGGCGTTCGGCGTGGTCCAGGATCTCCTCCGGGCCTACCGGCGCGTCCTGACCGAGGTCGAGGGCGTCCAGCACGTCGGAGCGGTCGACGAACCGGCTCATGCCGCAGTCCAGGCCGTCGTCGTCGAGGCTGTCGGGGTACGGGGCACGTGCCCAGGCGCCGTTCTCGTACCAGTACACGCAGCCCAGCTCGTACCCGTCGATCAGGTGGCGGAGTGTGTCGAGCGGGAGCCAGTCCGGTGCGCCGGCCAGCATGTCGATGGACGGCTTGTGCCATTTGACGCCGCTGGACTCGTCCTCCCCGTAGAGCACGAAGCGCCCCTGGCCCAGCCTCTCCAACGTCCAGCACGTGGTGCCGCAGTCGTCGAGGTGGAGGCCGCCGCCGTCGATCCAGTGGCCCGTGCGGTGCACGAAGGCCAGCTCCTCCTCCTCGGCCGACGCCTCCAGGACCGCGAGAAGTCCCCAGCGCGCCCAGAGCAGTTCGGCCTCCGGCAGGTCGCCGGGCTGGCCGGGACGGTGCATCGTCATGTGTTCCCCCGTGGGATGGTGCGGCGTCTCGTACGGGATCCGAGCCTAGTGCGCCGACCACGGGAGGGGGCGGGCCGCCTACGCGGTTGTGGCGATGCCACCGTCGACGGGGATCACGGCGCCCGTCACATAGGCGCCTGCCCGGCTCGCGAGGAACACGGCGACACCCGCCATGTCGTCGTCGCGGCCGATCCGGCGCAGTGGGGCCGACGCCACGATCGCCTCGCCGAACTCATCGAGCGTCGCGGCCATCATCGTCGACGGGAAAGGTCCCGGAGCCACGGCGTTCACGGTGACGTGCTGCGGCCCCAGCTCCTTGGCGAGCACTCTGGTGAGTTGGTGCAGTGCGGCCTTGCTGCTGGAGTACGAGTAGTTGGGCCGCTGGGGGATGTGGATGGCGGCGATGCTGCCGATGTTGATGATCCGCGCGGGATCGTCGGCGGTGCCCGCCCTGCGGAGAGCGGGCAGCAGCGCCTGGACCAGCCAGAACGGTGCCTTCAGATTGAGGTCGACGACCGTGTCCCAGGCCGCGTCCGGGAACGTCGCCAGCGGTTCGTCCCACATGGCGCCCGCGTTGTTGACGAGGATGTCGAGGCGCTCCGAGTCGGCGGCGACAAGATCGGACAGCCGCCGGCACTCACCGTGGCGGGACAGGTCGGCGGGGATGGCCCGCACCTCACCGAACGCGGACAGCTCTTCCTGCGCCCGAGTGCACGCTCCTGCGTCGCGTGAGCTGATGACCACGCGGACGCCCGCCTGGAGAAGGCCACGCGCGATCATCATCCCGATGCCTCTGGTGCCGCCGGTGACGAGCGCGCGCTTTCCGCTCAGATCGAAACGTTCCGCGTGTGTTGTGTAGGGGTTGTCCACCGTGACGCCTTTCCATGTGGTCGTGCGGGGTGACGCGCCGGGTGCTCGGCAGGGCCGGTGTGAGGGCGCTCTGCCTTGCTGCGTCCCTGTCATGGAACCCGTATGCGTGCGCGGGTGGGAGTGACCTCTCTTCCGGGTAACGGCAGTACCTCCCAGCCCAGCGCCGCACGACCTACGGTGGTGAGGTGAGCGACAGCGAGAGGCATGAGCGGACCGACGAGGTGCGGAAGTTCCTCAGCACCCGTCGCGCCCGCCTCACGCCGCAGCGGGCGGGGCTGCCCGTCTTCGGCGGCCATCGACGGGTGACCGGGTTGCGCCGGGAGGAGGTGGCCCTGCTGGCCGGGATGAGCATCGACTACTACATCCGCCTGGAGCGCGGGAACCTGCGCGGCGCCTCGGACTCGGTGCTGGACTCCTTGTCCCGCGCGCTTCAGCTCGACGAGGCCGAGCGGGCCTACCTCTACGACCTGGCCCGCGCGGCCACTGCGTCCGGGCATCGGCCCACCGCCGCGACGGGGCGGATCCGACCGGTGGTTCTGCGGATGCTCGACGCGATGACCGACCTGCCGGCCTACATCCGCAACGGGCGCTACGACATCCTCGCCGCCAACGCACTCGGCCGGGCTCTCTACGCCCCGGTCTACGATTCCCCGTTGTTCGCACAGCGCGGCCCGGTCAACACCGCGCGGTTCGTTTTCCTCGATCCTGGGTCCGCCGATTTCTGGCCCGAGTGGGAGAAGGCCGCCGACGACTCGGTCGCCTTCCTGCGCACCGAGACCGGCCGCTCGCCGCAGGACAGGGGGCTGATGGAGCTGATCGGCGAACTGTCCACGAAGAGCGACGAGTTCGCCCGGCGCTGGGCCCGGCACGACGTGAAGTTCCAGCGCTCCGGCGTGAAACGACTCCACCACCCGCTCGTCGGGGACCTGGCCCTGCCCTATGAGGCCCTCGATCTGGCCGCCGACCCCGGGCTCCGTATCACCATCTACTCCCCCGAGCCCGACTCATCCGCGCGCCAGGCACTCGATCTCCTGGCCGGCTGGACGGGCTCGACCGCACTTGCGCGCTGACTGACCCAGGGCTCCTACCGGCCGGGCGCCCAGGGCTGCGGCAGCGGAGCCGGACCGTCCAGCGCACTGCGCAGCTTCTCCTTGAGGCTCTTCGCCCGCGCCTCCTCCTCCGTACGGGAGTGCATCAGCCGGGCCGCGGTCACCCGGAAATGGCACTCGCGCCGGCGCTGTCGCACCAGGACGACCCAGGTGCCGTCCTGGGCGAGGAAAGCCTCCCGGCCCGGCTCGTCGCCGGGCCGGGCGTGCCGGGCCAGTACCCGCGGTATGTAGCGCAGCGCGGCGTCCTCGGCCATGGCGACCGCCTCGGCCCGGTCCTGGCCGATGCGGTGCGTGCCCACGAGCATCCACCGGTGCAGCCTCAGATGCACCCCGTCGGCGTTCTCACCGATCATGGTGTCCTCCTCGATGAGGACGTACCACTCGTTGATCACAGCCCATGTCTCCCTTGTTCGCCCGACTCGCACGTCACACTCGATCACACTCCGCCCCAGGCCAACATCCCGGCACCGCACGGTAGTGATCGCAAGAGACCGCCCAGGATCTCAAGGTGCCCTACAGACAGCCGAGTTGGCGATATGAACCTCAGGCTCGCCCACACGTGGTTCACGAAACTCCGAGCCGGCCGGTCCGTTCACGTGGGCAGCCAGGAGCCGTGCAGGCCGAGGGGGACGCGGACCGGAATGCGGACCCGCGCGACGGGCCCGGACGCGGGGTCCTCGGCCGGGATGACGAGGAACCAGCTCGTCCCGTCCGTGCGGTCGGTCGCGAACGTCAGCCAGTGGCCGCGCTCGTCGGACGGGCGGCCGGGCTCGGGCGCGAAGACCGGCTCCCCCACCGACAGGTCCCCGGCGGGCCAGACGCTCGCGGTGTTGGTCTCGGTGTCGTACCAGCGCAGGGCGTTGAACTCCCCCGGCAGCAGGTCCGGGCCCTCGACCCGGGCAGCCAGTGCGAGGAACCGGTGGCGCCGGCCGATGCGCCGGTCGTCGATGCGGGGCAGTTCCACCCGGGCGTCGTCGATGTCGGTGCGGGCCATGCGGCCCGCGACCGGGTCGATACGAGCCCGCACCAGGTTGCACCGCACGGGATCCGCCGAGGACGCCGCGGAAGCGCTGCCCACCGTCAGACGGCTCCACTGCACGTATTCGAGGACGACGTCGCCCTCGCCCTCGGGCCCGTCGTCGTACGCGTTCACCGTGTGCCACAGCCAGAACGCCTCGTCCGACGCCCACCGCACCCGGCCGCCGTCGCGCGGGATCAGCGCGACGCGTGTCCCGCGCTCGGGGCGCCAGGCGAGGAAGGAGCCCCCGGACATCGCCCCTTCGAGGTCGATGAAGACCGGGGAGAGCACGAGGACGATGTACCGCTTGGTCAGCGCCATGTCGTGGATCATCATCGGCTCGTCGACGCCCTCGACGGGTGTGGCCTTCCGGATGACGACACCCGTGGGATCGATGATCGACCACGTCAGGTACGGGGCTTCGAGCGCGTAGCAGAACACCACCATCTCGCCGGTGACGGGATCGATCTTGGGGTGGGCCGTGATGCCCACGGGCAGAGCGCCCCCGAAATCCTCCCGGCCGACCGTCTCCAGCTCGTCGTCCATCCGGAACGGGCACGCCGACTCCGCGAGCGCCATCAGACGGCCGGCGTGGCTGACGACGTTGATGTCGGGAAGGTCCTTGAACTCGTTGGCCAGTTCGGGCCCGACGACGTCGGGGCCGGGCAGAACGAACGACTCCAGGCCGCCCCACAGGGCGTGGCCGACGCGTTCCTCGGCCAGCAGCCCCGGAGTGCGGACGAAGCGGTTGCGGTAGCGGGCCCGCCCCTCGGAGAGCCAGACGCCGTGCAGCATGCCGTCGCCGTCGATCGGGTAGAGGTACGACCCGATCGGGGTGAAGCGGGGATTGGGCCCGTTGCGGACGTACAGGCCGTCCAGCGAGGACGGGATGTCCCCGGTCACCTCCAGGTCGATGGCGTCGACCTCTTCTGTCACCGGTGCGAACGACCCGAGCAGATGCGGAACGCGGGTGGGGTCGAAGCCTGGCTGCGTCCTAGCACTCACAGGCCCTCCCAAGGTGATGTCCAGGGGCCTCAGCTCATTTCAGCGTAACTCCGCCCCTGGAAATCACCCACGTGAGGCACAGAGGGCCTGATCAGGCCCTTCGCTCCCGCTTCAGCACGCGCAGGCTGTGTGCCTCCATCGGGAACTCGGCCTCCGCCTCGAAGACCGCGGCTCGGGCCCCGCCCCCGTCGCCGTCGCCGTCCACCGTCGGGTCCGCGGTGTCCAGCACCAGTTGCCATTCCTCGCCGAACGCCGCCGTGGGCAGACGGAAGTCGATGGGCTCCCGATAGCTGTTGAACAGCAGCAGGAACGTGTCGTCGGTGAGGGGGCGGCCCCGCGCGTCGCGTTCCATCAGCCCGTCCGCGCTCAGGTACACGGCGAGGGCGTGCGCGTCGCCGCGCTTCCAGTCCTCGTCGCCCATCTGCGACGCGTCGGGCCGCAGCCAGACCACCTCGGCCCGCTCCGGTGGCGTGTCGGGCGTGGGGCCCACGGGGAAGTGCCGGCGACGCAGCCCGGGGTGTGCGTGGCGCAGCGCCACCACGCGCCGGGCGAAGTCGAGCAGGCCCCGGCGTTCCTCGTCCAACTCCCAGTCCATCCAGGAGATTTCGTTGTCCTGGCAGTAGGCGTTGTTGTTGCCGCCCTGGGTGCGGCCCAGTTCGTCGCCGTGGGCGAGCATGGGCACGCCTTGCGAGAGCAGGAGGGTGGCGAGCAGGTTGCGCTGCTGGCGCAGCCGCAGTTCGCGTACGCCGGGGTCGTCGGTCTCGCCCTCGGCTCCGCAGTTCCAGGACCGGTTGTCGTCGGCGCCGTCGCGGCCGTCCTCGCCGTTGGCCTCGTTGTGTTTGCTGTCGTACGAGACGAGGTCGCGCAGCGTGAAACCGTCGTGCGCCACCACGAAGTTCACACTCGCGCGGGGCCGTCGCCGGTCGTGCTGATAGAGGTCGGACGAGCCGGTGAGCCGGGACGCGAAGTCGGCGAGGGTGTCGTCCTCGCCCCGCCAGAAACCGCGTACGGTGTCGCGGTAGTGGCCGTTCCACTCCGACCACAGGGCGGGGAAGTTGCCGACCTGGTAGCCGCCGTCACCGATGTCCCACGGTTCGGCGATCAGCTTGACCTGGCTGATCACCGGGTCCTGCTGGACCAGGTCGAAGAAGGCCGAGAGGCGGTCCACCTCGTGGAACTGCCGTGCCAGGGTGGCGGCGAGGTCGAAGCGGAAGCCGTCCACGCGCATCTCGGTCACCCAGTAGCGCAGCGAGTCCATGATGAGCTGCAGGACGTTGGGGTGCCGCATCAGCAGGGAGTTGCCGGTGCCGGTGGTGTCGAAGTAGTGGGCCGGGTCGTCGTCGACGAGGCGGTAGTAGGCCGCGTTGTCGATGCCGCGGAACGACAGGGTGGGGCCCTGGTCGTTGCCCTCCGCGGTGTGGTTGAACACCACGTCGAGGATCACCTCGATCCCGGCGGCGTGCAGGGCCTTCACCATCTCCTTGAACTCGACGACCTGTTGGCCGCGGGTGCCGCCGGCCGCGAAGCCGTTGTGCGGCGCGAAGAACCCGATGGTGTTGTAGCCCCAGTAGTTCGACAGTCCGCGGTCGACGAGGAAGCCGTCCTGGGTGAACTGGTGTACCGGCATCAACTCCACGGCGGTGACGCCGAGTTCCTTGAGGTGTTCGATGACCTCCGGATGCGCGAGCCCCGCGTAGGTGCCGCGCAGCTCCTTCGGCACGCTCGGGTGACGCATCGTCAGGCCGCGGACGTGCGCCTCGTAGATCACCGACTCGTGGTACGGGTGGCCCGGACGCCGGTCACCCTCCCAGTCGAAGCTCCGGTCCGTGACGACGCCGAACATTCCGTGCCCGGCGCTGTCCAGACCGTTGGGCGTCTCGGGGTTCTCGGGGTCGGCGGTCAGTAGCGAGGGATCACCGTCGAGCTGTCCGTCCACGGCGGTGGCGTACGGATCGAGCAGTAGTTTCGCCGGGTCGCAGCGCAGTCCCTCGGAGGGCCGGAACGGTCCGTGCACCCGGTAGCCGTACCGCTGGCCTGGGCCGACCCCCGGCAGGTACGCGTGCCACACCGACCCGTCGGCATCGGTGAGCGGCACGCGCCGCTCCTCACCTGCGTCGTCGAAGAGGCAGAGCTCCACCCTTTCGGCGACCTCGGAGAAGAGGGCGAAATTGGTTCCGGCGCCGTCGTGGACGGCACCGAGCGGATAAGGACGACCAGGCCACGTCTCCATTCCCGCATCAAAACACGAGAGCCCCCGACGGACGGCCCCCGACGCGGCGGCACCCCGACGGCGTTGCCCGATCGCCGGGCCCGGCGCCGTACGCCGGGCCGGGCTCGGGGCCGGTCCGAAGGGCTCCTACTCCTGCGCGAGCGAGGCCGGGAAGCCGCCCGTCGCCACCGGGCCCCAGCGGACCGGCGTGACACGGATCAGGGACTTGCCCTGCTTCACCATCGCCGCGCGGTACTCCGCCCAGTCCGGGTGCTCGCCGCTGATGCTGCGGAAGTAGTCCACGAGCGGCTCGACCGAATCCGGCGGGTCGATGACTTCGGCCTCGCCGTCCACCTGGACCCACGGCCCGTTCCACTCGTCCGAGAGGACGATGACGCTCACGCGCTGCTCCCGGCGCGCGTTGCGCGTCTTGGCGCGCTCGGGGTACGTGGACATGACCAGGCGGCCCGCGTCATCGACGCCGCAGGTGAGCGGCGAGCCCTGCGGGCTGCCGTCGGCGCGTCGGGTCAGCAGGATGGCGCGGTGCCGCGGGCGGATGAATTCCAGCAACTGGTCCAGTTCGACAGGGGTGTTGGTAGCGACTTTTGGGCTCATGCATCGCACCCTACGACAGGCCGCCGCCGCCCTGGCGCCCCGGCGCGCGCCGCCGCGGCCGCGGAACGCCGGCTCGCGCGGCGCGGTGCCCACCGGGCCGGCTTCCTCTTCGACGACCGACTCGTGAGAGAACGGGTAACGAACGGGTAGGAACGACAGGCCCGCCCGCTACCGAGGGAGAACGCCCGTGACCAGCGACGACATCATCACCCGGATCACCCGGGTCGAGGCGGAACTCGCGCAGCCGACCCCGCCTCCTTTGAGCGGGCAGGTCAGCATTCCCCTCGACCCGATCCGCCACCACGCGTACACCGGCGACGGCGGGCCCTGCACCACCCTGCTCTTCGGCGAGCAGTGCGCCGAACCGGCCGACGATCACGATCCGTCGCTTTTCGCCTGACCCCTGCGGCGACGAGACCGGGGAGAGGACCGTGATCCTCGACGGCGACGGCGGATCACGTCCGTCGGGCAGGCGTTGCCACCGCGTGACCGTGGCGCTTCCAGTAAGAATGGGTGAGGACGACTGAGCCCGCTCCGGCGGGGTCCGCCCAGGTGGATATAGAGCTGAAACCCCTGGAAACCCTTTGATACAGGAGAAATACGTCATGACCGATCGGCCTTTGACCATCATGGCTGTGCACGCCCACCCCGATGACGAGGCCACGAGCACGGGTGGAGTTCTCGCCCGCTACGCGGCAGAGGGAATTCGCACGGTCCTCGTGACATGTACCGACGGAGGATGCGGCGACGGGCCCGGCGGGGTGAAGCCGGGCGACCCCGGGCACGACCCGGCGGCCATCGCTTCGATGCGACGGGATGAACTCAAGGCGAGCTGCGCCGTCCTGAAGGTCAGTCACTTGGAGATGCTGGACTACGCCGACTCCGGGATGATGGGCTGGTCCACCAACGACGCCCCCGGGTCGTTCTGGCGGACGCCCGTGGAGGAGGGCGCCGCGCGCCTCGCGGAACTCATGCGCCGCTACGAACCCGATGTGGTCGTCACCTATGACGAGAACGGCTTCTACGGGCACCCGGACCACATCCAGGCGAACCGCATCACGATGGCGGCGCTGGCCATGATCGAGCAGACGCCGAAGGTGTACTGGACGACGGCGCCCCGCACGATGATGCAGCGGTTCGGCGAGGTCATGCGCGAGTTCCACCCGGACGCCCCGGAGCCGGACCCCGCCGAGGCCGCCGCGATGGCGAAGATCGGGCTCCCGGACGAGGAGATCACCACCTGGGTGGACACCTCGCCCTTCGGCGCCCAGAAGTTCGACGCGCTGGCCGCACACGCGAGCCAGGGCGAGAACATCTTCTTCCTGCGGATGGGCGTGGAACGGTTCACGGAGCTGATGGGCGTGGAGACCTTCGTACGCGTCCAGGACACCACCGGCGCGGAGCTCCCCGAGAACGACCTGTTCGCCGGCCTGCGCTGAGCCACCGAGAGCCCGGCCCCGCCCGTCCCGGACGCATACGGTCCGGGCCGGACGGGGCCGAGCCGAGGATCTTGCGTCACGGACGAAGGCCCACCCGGCGCAGCGTCAGTGCCGCGAGGTCGGCGATCACGTCGGGGTCTCCGCGGCGCCAGGCATCGGCCAGGCCGCCCGGCGGCGTGGGGAGCGCGGACAGCGGCCGCTGGGGTCCGGTGAGCGCCCGCAGCGCCAGGAGGTCCGCGCCGCCGGGAGCGTCCAGAAGCCGGCGGGTGGTGGCGGTGCGCCGGATCCATCGCGCCCTCGGAACGAGCCACAGCATCGGGATGACGGCGGTCGGAAGCACGATCAGAGCGATCGTGGTCAGCGTCGCCACGTGCCCCACGGTGTCCTGCAGCGACTGACCGGCGTCGGAGAGACTGGTGCCGGCGTGGGCCGCGGACTGGAGCGGCTTCTTCAACGAGCCACCCACGAACGGGACTTTCGATGCCGCGTTGCCGGCGTCGTCGAGACTGGAGGCGAGGCTGTCACCCGCGCTCTGCGCCTTCCGCCCCGGCTCGGCCAGGGTCAGGATCGCGTCGCGTACGACCAGGGCGAACGACACGGTGACCGCGATCAGGAACAGGGCGATCAGATCCGCGAAGAGCTGACGGCTTCGGCGCGCTGGGGTCTGGGCGTAGAGACGCATGGACGTGCTCTCCTGTTCAGGTGACTGATCCGGCGGTTGGTCCGGTGACGGCTCCCGACGACGACATCACTCGGTCCGTCTTCCCGTGTGGGCGCGCGGTGAACGTATCCGGGCAACGGCTGCGGCGTGCACGTGACTTGACGGTACGTGGGCGCACGGGAAAGGCGGGGCATCCGCGCCCGCGCCCCGTCGTGGATCGCGGTCCGCCCGGCCGTCGCTCAGATGCCCGGCGCGCCCTGAGGCCGTCGAGCCGGGACCGGCCGGGGCCGGGCGCCGGCCCGGTCAGCCCAGCGAGGCGCTGACCGCGCGCAGCTCGTCCAGCGCGGCCAGGACGTAGCCGGCGAGTTCGTCGTCGCCGTCGCGGTCTCCGTCGGACCACTGGGCGAACCCGCGCTTGAAGGCGAGGACGCCCAGCTCGCTCGCGAGGGCCGCGGTGGGGTCGGGCAGGCCGCGCGCGACCAGGGCCGCCGTCATCGCGGCGGCGAGGCTGATGGTCTTGAGCGCGTCACGCTCCTGGAGTTCGCTGCAGGCGGCGATGGCCGCCTTGACGCGCGGAGCGAGCTCGCGGTTCATCGGGCCCATCGCGCTCGACGCCCGTTCGAGACCGGCGGCGACCGCCTCCAGCGGTGTGGCACCGCCGGGGGCCTCGGCGATCCCCTCGGACAGCAGCCGGCTCAGCGTCTCCTGCCCGGCCACGAGCAGCTCGCGCTTGTCGGGGAAGTGCCGGAAGAAGGTGCTCTTGGTGACCCCGGCGCGCTCGACGATCTGCGCGACGGTCGTGGCGTCGTACCCCTGCTCCGTGAACAGGTCGACCGCTGCCACGACGAGGCGCTCGCGCGCGCCCGGTTCCCACCTACCCATGGGGCCAGCATAGGCGATGGGACTCTTGTCCCGTCACCCTGCTACCGTGATGGGACAAGAGTCCCATCACTTGGTGGAGGATTTTCATGCGTGTTTTCGTCACCGGTGCCACCGGTCTGATCGGATCCGCCGTCGTCGCCGAACTCCTCGGCAACGGCCATACCGTCCTCGCGCTCGCCCGTTCCGACGCCTCCGCGCTCGCCGCCGAGGCGGCCGGGGCCGAACCGCTCCGCGGAGCCCTCACCGATCTGGACGTCCTCCGGGCCGGTGCCGCTCGGGCCGACGGGGTCGTTCACCTGGCCTTCGGCAATGACTTCAGCAGCCCCGAGGCCCTGGCGAAGAACGTCGCCGAGGAGAGCGCCGCCCTCGCGGCCCTCGGCGATGAACTCGTCGGCAGCGAGCGCCCGTTCGTGACCGTATCGGGTACGCCGCACGCGCCGGGCCGGGTCTCCACCGAGGCCGACCCGCTGCCGACCGACGGGCCGGTCGGCGGTCGCAGCCGCGCCGTCATGGCGGTCCTGGATCTTGCCGCACGCGGAGTACGGAGTACGGCGGTGCGGCTGCCGCGCACGGTGCACAACCAGGGCGCGGGCGGGTTCGCGGGCCTCCTGACGGACATCGCGCGCAGGACCGGGGTGTCCGGCTACCCGGGCGACGGCACACAGCGCTGGCCGGCCGTCCACGCGCTCGACGCGGCGGTGCTGTTCCGGCTCGCCCTGGAGGGCGCGGACGCCGGGACCGTGTGGCACGCCGTCGCGGACGAGGGGGACCAGGTGCGGGACATCGCCGCGGTCATCGGCCGCCGTCTCGGCCTGCCGGTCGAGCCGGTGCCGTCGCAGACGTACGGCCCCATCGGCCCGATCTTCGCGAGCGACCAGCCCTCGTCGAGCGCCCACACCCGGCAGCGCCTCGGCTGGGAACCGAAGCATCCGAGCCTGTTGGAGGACCTGGAGAACATCCAGCCCTGAGCCTGACAGAGGACGGCCGGGGAGGCCCGGGGGGTTGCCCCGGGCCTCCCCGGCCGGGCGGGCCGTCGCCAGACGGCCCGCCCCCTTCATCCCGCTGTCAGCTGTTGACGCAGGTGTTGCCGAAAGCCGGGTTCAGCGCCGCGGCTGCACCGATCGTGTTGCCGCAGAAGTTGACCGGAATGTGAATCGGAACCTGGATCACGTTGCCCGAGCCGACGCCCGGGGAGCCGATGGCGGCGCCCTCCGCGTGCGAGTCGGCCATGGCCGTACCGGCGCCGCCCAGCGTCGCGCCGGCCACCAGGCACGCCATCACGGCAAGAGTGCGGATCTTCATATGCGATCTCCCATCAATAGACGGTGTGGCCACCTATACGACCGCAGGGCGTCCGGCATGCCCTGCCATTGACCCATCCGGGGGCGAGGCTCTTCGTTTCCTCTGCATTACCTGTGGATCGGGCGCCGGTCACCTCTTTCAGAGGAAACGCAGAGGTACCGGTGTGAAGCTGGCCGCTCATCATCCGACAGGGTGGCGGCCCCCAGGGAGCCGTTCCCCGGGAAGGGGCCACATGGCTGCCGGCACCTACGACACCCGCTCCGTGACGCGCCTCCCGCACGCCGCGCCGCGGGGCAGCGCCTGGATACCCGTGGCCGCTCTGACCGTGGTGTGGGGCGGAGCCACCGGGGTGGTCGGCCTGTGGTGGAGCGACACCACATCGGTCGTCGGCGTGGCGGGGTGGCTGACGGACGGTGGCCGCATCAGCGGCCTGCTCGCCGGGTACGCCTGCGCGGTACTGCTGGCCCTGATGGCCCGCATCCCGCTCCTGGACCGGGGTGTGGGCACCGACCGGCTGGCACGCTGGCACGCCATGGGCGGCCGCTACACCCTCTCGCTCGCCCTCGCCCACACCCTGCTGATCATCTGGGGCTACGCCGTCGCGGCACACGTGAACGTGGTGAGCCAGACCACGACGCTCGTCCTGCACTATCCGGACCTCCTCAAGGGCACCGCCGGATTCCTCCTCCTGGTGGGCACCGGCATCGTCTCCGCGCGCGCCGCCCGCAGCAGACTGCGCTACGAGACCTGGCACTACCTCCACTTCGCGACCTACCTCGCGGTCTTCCTGGTCTTCGGCCACCAGCTCTCCAACGGCGCAGACTTCGTCGGCAACCGTTCCGCCCAGCTCGCCTGGTACGCCCTGTATTTCGGCGTGGCCGCGCTGCTCGTGTGGTTCCGGTTCGTCGTCCCCGTGCGCCGCGGAATACGCCATCGCCTGCGGGTCACCGAGGTCCGCCCCGAGTCGCCCGGTGTCGTGTCCGTGTACCTCACGGGGGAACACCTCGATGAACTCGGCGCCGCGCCGGGGCAGTTCTTCCGCTGGCGCTTCCTCACGCCGGGGCTGTGGTGGGCCGCCAACCCGTATTCGCTCTCCGCCCCCGCCCACCCCCGCTTCCTGCGCATCACCGTCAAAGCCGTCGGCGACCACAGCGCCGCCCTCGCCCGGCTCGCGCCCGGCACCCGCGTCTGGGCCGAAGGCCCCTACGGCGGGTTCACCGCGGCGCGCCGCACCACGAGCAAGACGCTGCTCCTGGGCGGAGGCGTCGGCATCACCCCGCTGCGTGCCCTCCTGGAGACGCTGCCCGGTGACGTCACCCTCATCTACCGCGCCCGCCGCCCCGAGGATCTCGCGCTGCGCGGCGAACTGGACGCCCTCGCTGCCGCCCGCGGCGCCCGCGTCCTCTACTCGGTCGACGAGCCGGCCACCCATTGCCTGCCCCTGACGGCGGCGGCGCTGCTCCGGTACGTACCCGACCTCCGGGACCGGGACGTGTACCTGTGCGGGCCGCCCGGCATGACCGAAGCGGCGTTGCGCGCCCTGAGCGACGCGGGGGTGCCACGCCGCCGCGTCCACCACGAGTCCTTCGCGTTCTGACCGCTACCCGAAACCCGAGGAGATGTGTCGTGCGCCGAGTCGCCGTCACCACCCTGTCGACCGCCGCGGGCATCGTCATGCTGCTTGCGCTCAAGCCCCACCAGAGCCACCCGCCCGTCGTTTCGGCACCCAGACCGGCCGCCTCGGCGTCCGGCACGCAGGCCGCCGGCGCGCGTACGGGGGACTTCACCGGTGACGTCATCGACACCCGGTACGGCCCGGTGCAGGTGTCCGTCACGCTCGCCAAGGGGCGCCTCACCGCCGTCCATGTGCTCCAGGTCCCGTCCGAGCGGGGCCGCGACCAGGAGATCGCGGCCCGCGCCGTGCCCCGCCTCACCGAGGAGGCGCTCGGTGCGCAGAACGCGCAGATCGACGCCGTGTCGGGCGCGAGCTACACGAGCGAGGGCTACATCGAGTCCCTGCAGAGCGCGCTGGACAAAGCCGGTGCGTGACACGACCCGCAGGGACCAGGGACCGTTCGGGGCCCGTACGAGCCGGGGGACGCATCCGGCGCACCCCGGGCAACCGCCGCGCCCGAGCGAGGGCCTGCGCCACGCGGAACACGTCATGGGCACCGTGTTCTCCTTCGACATCCGCGACCGGCCCACCCCCGCCGTCCACCGCGCCCTCGCACGAGCCGTGCGCCACCTGCACCGGGTCGACGCCGTCTTCTCCACCTACCGGCCCGACAGCCACATCAGCCGTCTCGACCGTGGCGAGATCCGCCTCGCCGATTGTCCGCCGGAGGTCCATGAGGTCCTGTCCCTGTGCGCGCGGGCGGTCCACGACAGCGAGGGCTATTTCAGCATCGTCCCCGCCGACACCCTCGACCCGTCCGGACTCGTCAAAGGCTGGGCCACGGAAGCCGCGTCGCAGCTCCTGTACGAGGCAGGCGCACACAACACCTGCGTCAACGGCGGCGGCGACCTCCAACTGCGCGGCCGGGCGGCCGACTCCATCCCGTGGCGTGTCGGCATCGCCCACCCGCTGCGCCCCGGGACTCTCGCCACCGTCGTCACCGCCCCCCACGATCTGGCCATCGCCACCTCGGGCACGGCCGAGCGCGGCGCACACATCCTCGACCCGCACACCGGCACGCCCGTCACCACCCTGGCCTCCCTCACCGTGGTCGGTCCGCGCCTGACGATGACCGACACCTTCGCCACGGCCGCGTTCGCCCGGGGCCACGGCGCCCGGGAGTGGCTGGAAGCGCTGGACGGCTACGAGGCCTTCGCGATCCTGCCCGACGGCCGGCAATGGCGCACCTCGGGCTTCGGCCGGTACGGCTCCTGAGTAGATCCGGGGCATGAAGCCGGCGTCGAGCCGCTCATGAAACCCGTACGGCGGGCGCGGGCCCCTGCCCCCGACTGAACCCGCCACGCCACCCAACTGGCTTTCAGCCAAAGGCCGTTGCCGAGCAGATGTGTGCCACCACCCGAGCAACGCACGACGCACATGCCTCATCTAGCTGTGCGGCACGGCACACCGGGCGCCCTGTCGACGGGGGACACACACCACCGTACGAAGGAGTACGTTTCTTGACCGCTCACCTTCACAAGAGCACCGGCCTGCGGGGGCTGCTGGCGCTGTTGGCCGCGCTGTGCGCGATCGCCGGTGTCGGCACCCTCGGCACGGCGTCGCCGGCGTCGGCAGCCGACCAGCGGCACGCCATCTACGCGATCGCGCACCGCGTCGACACCCTGGACGGCGTCGACGCCGCGCTCAAGCACGGCGCCAACGGCATCGAGATCGATGTCTGCTCCTGGTACAACCCGAACGAATGGCGCGCCTACCACGACTGCTCCTCGGCGGGCGAGACCCGCCACGGCCCGAGCTTCGACAGCATGATCGACCGGATCGTCTCCAACGCCAAGGCGGGTCGCCGGCTGGCGCTGGTCTGGCTGGACATCAAGGACCCCAACTACTGCGGCGAGGCGCCCAACCGGGCGTGCAGCGTCGCCGGCCTGCGCGACAAGGCGCAGCGGCTCACCGCCGCCGGAATCCAGGTGCTGTACGGGTTCTACGAGTACCACGGCGGCAGCACCCCGGACGTCGGGGGCAGGGGCTGGCAGAGCCTGCAGGGCAAGCTCGGCCCGCTGGAGGGCATCACGACGACCGGGACCCGTGACCAGGTCATGGGCGCGTTCAACCGGTCCGGCTCCGGCTTCCCCAACGGCCGCCGGGTGATGGACTACGGCGACACCGACATCACCAACGGGTTCGGCAACTGCACGGAACCCGACCGCAAGACGTGCGCTGAGCTGAAGAAGGGCGCCGGGGACCGCTCCGCCAAGCGGCTCGCGGCAACGTTGTCGTGGACGACCACGTACAACGACCCCTGGTACGTGGACAAGCTGCTGGGTGACGCCAAGGTGGACGGGATCATCGCGGGCTACGGCGCGTTCACCGGTGTGCGCGAGTACGACGACAACTGGAAGTGCGCCAACGCCATCGGCCTCATCCGCGACTGGGTGGGCAAGCACAGCTCCACCCACCGCATGGCCACCGCAGCCGACCGCCTCTTCACGTAGGAAACGGCCCCGGCGCATCCCGCGTCGGGGCCGGGGCGCCGTGGGCCGCCGACCACTGCGCATGGTCGGCGGTCCCGCGAGGCAGTGGGCCGGGTTGCTCAGTCGTCCTCCGGCCCCGTTCCGACGGCGGTCTCCTCCGTGATGAAGTCCACCAGCCCGGCCATGCCGCCACGTCCCAGGACGTGGCGTTGCCGGTCGGCTCCGGTGCCCTCGCGCAGGAGGCGGTGGACGAGGGGCTCGACGTGACGGGTGTCGCCGTGTTCGTCGAGGGCCTGCCTGATGTGTTCGGCGAGTTGGTACAGGACGTCGCCTGCGGCGTGGGGCCGGCCCTCGGGGTCCAGGAGCGTGGTGTTGAGACCGTGGCGGGCGGCGTGCCACATCGCGGCCTGGAGGAGTTCGGGCTGGCACTGGGGCTCGGGGGTGGCGTCCTTGTGTTCGCGCAGCGCGGTCGCGGCAAGGGCGCGGACGACGCCGGCGAGCATGACGGCGTCGTCGACGCGCAGTTGCACGTCCATGCAGCGCACCTCGAGCGTGGGGAAGCGCTCGGAGAGCCGGGCCTGCCAGTACAGCTGTCCGGTGTCGGCGATGGTCTCGGACACGATCAGCGCCTCGATGCGCTGCTCGTAGTCGCTGAGGCCCGCGAAGTACGGCGGCGGCCCGCTGACCGCCCACCGGCTGAAGACCGGCGTGCGCCAGCTCGCGAACGCGGTGTCCTGGCCTTCCCAGAACGGCGAGTTCGCGGACATCGCGAGGAGCGTGGGCAGCCACAGGCGGATCCGGTTCAGCACCGCCACCCCGGTCTCCCGGTCCGGCATCCCGACATGTACGTGCATCCCGTTGATGAGCAGGTCCTCGGCCAGACGGCCGCCCTGATCGTGCAGTTGCAGATAGCGGCGCTCGCCCGTTACGGGCACCAGCGGCCCCGTCACCGGCGCGGCCCCGGTGGCGGCGAGCCGGCAGCCGGAGCGCTCGGCGGCGGTGCTGAGCGCATGACGCAGCCGCAACAGATGGCCGGCCGCCTCCGTCAGCTCCTCACACACCGGGGTGGCGACCTCCACCTGGGCCTGCAGCAGTTCCGGCTGGACCTCCCCCTCCTCGGCCAGCTCCCCGAGCCCCGCGGACCGGCGTACCTCCTCGGACATCGGCACAGGGTGCCCGGTGACCGGGTCCAGCAGCAGGTACTCCTCTTCGACCCCAATAGTGATCATGGATGCTGCCTACCCGTCCTGAGCACTGCCCTATCGGTTCTCTTCAGAAGTCGGAGACCGGACTCCGCACCGCCCGCCCCCAAGCTTCGATAGTGCCTCGAAATCCCGGTACCCGCCGCTTCCGGCCCGGCTAGGGTCGGGGCCGAGGATCATCCCGGGGGGGGGCAGATGGCTATGGCATCGCGACCAGAACGGACCGACCAGCTCGTGGCGGCCCTGTACGCGCAGGACAACGAGTCGGTCAGACATCTCCTGCGCGACGGCGCCGACCCGAACGCCCGGACCCCCGACGGCCTCCCTCTGCTGTGCACCGCTGTGGCGGGGTTCGACCACCAGAGCGCCGAGGCTCTGACACAAGGCGGTGCCGACCCCGGTGCGACCCTGCCGGACGGTACGACACCGCTGCTGCGCGCCGTCGACCTCGGCTCACCCGCCCTCGTCAGCTCCTTGCTCCGCGCCGAGACACCGCCGCGGTTCTCCGAAACCGATCGCCGGCGCCTGCTCGACCTCGCGCGGCACTGGTGCGAGGCAGGCGCCGAGAACGAACTGCGCCGGCGCACCGGAGCCGAGGGCGCGGCCACGCACCGTCTCATCCGTGAGGAGTACGCCGACATCGAGGAGGTGAGCCTCGCAGGTCACACGGTCCGCGCCGGCCACATCGCGATCCTCACCGACCTTGAGCAACAGTTCGGCATCGTGACGCAGACGGCTGAGCTGGTCGCACGGGCCGCTCCGTACCACCGGCCGGACGGGCTCCATGCCAACTGGTCCGCCTCCCAGCACACCCTGGGCGCCCGCCGCGGTCCGCAGGACTGGTCCGACCTGAAGGCCCTTCGGGATCACCCCGATCCGGTCCACCGAATCCTTCTCGCCGATGTCGTGTGGAGCCGCGCTCATCGGACGCACTGGTTCCACCACCGAGACACCCGGGACGACGCCGCGTTCCTCGCCGAATGGGTCCGCGAGGAGGCGGACGGCATGGTGCTCGCCCGGCTCTTGGACGTGTACGGCGACGACGAGTACCCCGACCAGGAGGCCATCGGGCTGCTGTACGTCGACCACCCCGACCCACGGGTGCGCCGCCAGGTGCCCGGACTGTTCTGCCGCGGGGCACCGTCCCTGTACGGACGGGACTTCCCGCCCGGCGACGCCGTCGCCGCCACGCTGCTCGCGCTGTCACGCGATCCCGACCCCGAGGTGCGGTGCTCCACCACCGCCGAGTTGGCCTCGCACTTCACAGCGGAGTTCCGCCGAGCCCTACTGGCCCTCGTCCAGGATCCCGACCCCGGTGTCCGGAGACGGGCCGGCGTCGCGTTGGGCTCCACCAAGGACCGCACGGCCGCCGTAACGGGCGCCCTCGTGTCCCTGCTGGACGAGGACGATCAGCTCCTGCGTCTGGAAATCGTCTACGCCCTCGCCCGCCGCGACGACCACCGCACCGAAGAAGCCTGGAGCCGGGTCGGTGAACTTCCGGTCGGCTTCGAGGAGGTGGAGGACCACCGCATACACGCGTACTGGGCCTACAAGGGGCGTCATCAGCCGGCCGCAGCCCTTTCGTCCTCGGCCGACCCGGCCTTACCGCACTGATTCGAGTGGTGCACGCCCAGTCACCAGCCGGTCACGCGCTCCCAGTAGTCCTGGATCTCCGGTACGGCGAGGGCGGTGCGGGTGCTGTCGACGACGTGGTAGCCGCGGTGCTGGGCTGCGGTGGCGCAGGCGTGGTTGGGCAGGATGCGCAGTCGGGTGCCGATGGGCAGCTCGGGCAGGGGGGCTCCGTCGCGGGCGGTGAGGGTGCCGTGCTCCTGGCTGGCGGCGGTCATGACCAGCCCGGGGACGAGGTTTCCGGCCAGGTCGGTCACGAGACCGTACCCCTGGTCCTGTGCCTGGACGGAGGTGCCGCGGTCGCGGGACATCGCCATCCAGCCGCCGTCGGTCATGATCCATCCGCGTTCGGGGCGGTGTCCGATGACGGTGACGACGACCGACAGGGCCAGGTCGTCCACGCTGCAGACCCCGATCCCGGCCATCACGAGGTCGAAGAAGACGTAGTTGCCGGCGCGCAGCTCGGTGACGCCGGTGAGGTCGTCCGCGGCGTGGGCGGTGGGGGTGGAGCCGACGCTGACGGTGGTCACGGGCAGGCCGGCCGCGCGCAGCCGCTCCGCGGCGTCGACGGCGCAGTCCCGTTCGTTCTTCGCCGCCCGCCGCAGCTCCTCGTCGGTGTAGGCGAAGTACGACTCCCCCGCGTGGGTCAGCACGCCGGTCGGACAGTGCGCGGCGTGCAGAACGCGGCCGATCCGGACGAGTTCGGGTGCGTCGGGTGTCACGCCGCCGCGGTGGCCGTCGCAGTCGATCTCGATCAGGGCGGGGATGGGAACGCCCGCCGCGCGGGACGCGTCGGCGACGTGTTCCGCCTGTTCGGTGCTGTCGAGCAGGACGCTCAGGGTGACCCCGCGGTGCAGCAGTGCGAGGACGCGCGGGAGCTTGTGGGGGTCGATGCCGACGGCGTAGGTGATGTCGGTGTAGCCGCCGTCGGCGAACGCCTCCGCTTCCGCAAGGGTGGAGACGGTGACGGGGCCGAGCGCGCCGTCATGGAGCAGGGCGGCGACGTCGAGGCTCTTGGCCGTCTTCACATGGGGCCGCAGCGCAACGCCCAGTGCTCCGGCGTGCGTTGCGAGCCTGGCGATGTTCCGCCGCACCTTGGACACGTCGACGACGACGAAGGGGGTGTCGAGGTCGGCGAGGGTACGACGACCGTCGGATGTGCTTGAACTACCGTGCTTTTGAGGGGAGTTGCCCGAGGTTGCGTCGGCGGGGGTGTTCACAGGGAGATGTCCATCTTCTTCAGGAGTGCGAGGCCCAAGTACAGGTCCTGGAGGCCGATTCCGGAGCTGTCGAAGACCGTGATGTCGTCGGCGTCCGCGCGTCCCGCGGCGCGGTGGGTGAGCACATCGCCGAGCGGGGTGAGGACCGTGCCGTCCGGCGCGTGCTGGCTCTCGCCCATGCGGCGGGCCTGCTCGGGAAGGTCGCAGAAGACGCGGGCGCGGTCGAAGAGTTGGGGCGGAAGCTCTCGCTTGCCCGGTGCGTCCGCGCCCATGCACGACAGGTGCGTACCGGGGCGGACCCACGCGGCCTCGAACAGCGGCGGTGTGTCGGCGCGGGCGGTGGTGGCGGTGACGATCACATCGGCCCGGCCGCAGGCCTCCTCGGCTCCCGCGGCACGGGCGTTGTGCCCTTGGGCCACCAGCGCCGCGGCCATCCGCTCGGCGCGCTCGACGGTGCGTCCCACGACCAGGACCTCGCCGATGGCCCTGACGCGGCTGACGGCCGCCACCTCGTACGCCGCCTGGTGGCCGGTGCCGAAGACGGCCAGCGTGGTGGCGTCGGCACGCGCGAGCAGATCGACGGCGAGCGCGTCGGCCGCGGCGGTGCGGTAGGCGTTCGCGGTGCCCACCTCCAGGACCGCCGCGATCCTGCCGACCGTCTGGTCCAGCAGAAGCAGGGTGGAGTGGTGGCGCGGCAGGCCGTGTTCCTCGTTGTCCGGCCAGTACGTGCCGATCTTCACCCCGGCGTGGGTCGCGGACGCGGACGGTTTCAGGGTGAACCGGTTGCGGGGGTCGGATCCGTGTACGGCGAGGCTGGTGAACACCTCGCTGTCCACGGTCGCGGCGAAGGCCGCACGGGCCGCCTCCAGGGCCAGCTCCTCGTCCACGTACGCGGCGGTCTGCTCCTCGGTGAGGTACAGCAGACGGCGGGCGGCAAGCGGCCCATCGGAGGCGGGGGCGGATCCGGGCGCGGGCGCGGGTGCGGCCACGGGATCTTGGGTCGGTCCTGCGGCAGTCATCAAATGCCCCCTTGCTTCACGTAGTTGTAGACGGTCGCCCGGGAGACGCCGAGGAGGTCGGCGATGGTCTGGGCGGCGTCACGCGAGTCGAAATGCCCGTCCTCGTGGAGTCGGCGCACCAGCGCCTTCTTGTCCTCCCGTCCCAGCGACCGGGGGTTCGCCCCGCGTTCCGCGGCCATCGCCTCCACCGCCTGACGCAATGCGCGCGCGTTGCGGCCGCGCAGGGTCTCCAGGGGCTGCTCGCGGTGCTCGGCCTCGGTGGCCACGAGGTTCGAGAGCGCGAGTGTCATCGGTGACAGCACCGAGACGTCGAGGTTCAGGCAGAGCGCCGCGATGTACTGGCCGGCCGCGTTCTTGATGCCGATGGACGTGCTCTTGGCCGGGCGGCCGTCGGGGAACCGGTTCGGATAGTTCTGGATCACGCTGGGGTAGCCGGGGTCCTCGATGCGCGCGAGGCCGAGTTCCGTAGCCGAGTCTCCGACGCTGCGGCCCGACAGGTTGTTCTCGATCGCCCGGATCGCGTGCCGCGGGTCCCGCAGGTCGTGCAGCACCACTTCGCACAGCCCGGGGAACATGCGGCCCAGCGCGACAGCGATCTTCTCGGCCTCGCCGATGAGGTGCTCGTCCGTACCGGCCGGGCCTTCGGCCGCGTCGATGCCGCCGTCGTCCTCGTGCTCGCTCATTCCCACACCCACACCGTCCCTGGCCATGTCATGGTCCGGCGAACCATGACCCCGACGGCCCCCGTACGACCGCACACCTAGACATGTTATCCAGATCTGGACTATCCGTCCAAGGCGCCGTCTCTGCGATTGTTCAGCGCCCAGGCGGGAGGCAAGGACGGAGCGAGTCGGACAGGATGGTCCCCATGAAGACCATCGCCTTCCCCCAGACCGAACTGCGAGCGTCCAACGTCGTCCTGGGACTGATGCGCATCGCCGAACTCGACGACGAGGACATCCGTACGCTTTACGGGAGCGCCCGGGATGCCGGCGTGAACACCTTTGACCACGCCGACATCTACGGGCCCACGCGCCACGCATGCGAGGAGCGTTTCGGGCAGGCCGTCAAACTCTCGGCCACCGAGCGCGAGTCGATCGTCATCCAGAGCAAGGTCGGTATCCGGTCCGGCTTCTTCGACTTCTCCCGAGAGCACATCGTGCGCACCGTCGACGAGTCGCTCGCGGCACTCGGCACCGACTACCTCGACATGCTGCTGCTGCACCGTCCGGACACCCTCGTCGAGCCCGAAGAGGTGGCGGCGGCCTTCGACGAGCTCCACGCGGCGGGCAAGGTCGTGAACTTCGGGGTCTCCAACCACACCCCGGGCCAGATCGAACTCCTCAAGACCGCCGTGCGGCGCCCCTTGGTGGCCAACCAGGTCCAACTGAGTATTACTCACTGCCCGTTGATCGCGTCGGGGATCGCGGCCAACATGGCCGGACTCGACCAGTCGCTCGACCGGGACAACGGGCTGCTCGACTACTCACGGGTGAACGGCATGACCCTTCAGGCATGGTCACCGTTCCAGAAGGGCTTCTTCGACGGCGTCTTCATCGGCGACGTCGAGCACTACGCGGAACTGAACACCGTCCTGGACGAACTGGCGGCGAAGTACGGGGTGACTCCGACAGGCATCGCCGTCGCGTGGATCACGCGCCATCCCGCGAACATGCAGGTGGTACTCGGCACCACCAACCCGGGCCGGGTCGCCGAGTCCGCGGCGGGCTCGGAGATCCCGCTCACCCGGGAGGAGTGGTACCGCCTCTTCAGCGCGGCGGGCCACACCATCCCGTAGGCTCCGGCCGGCGGCGCCTCACGCCGACTTCGAGCGGCCGACGAACAGCCGGCCGCTCGGCTTGGTGGCGCCGCGGACCGAAACGGTGAAATCGTGAACCAGATCGGCGGCGTCGCGAACAGGGTCGACGTACTCGTCGAGCGCGAGGTCGATGTCCTCGGCGACGCCCTCCGCCATCAGTTCGCGCGGAGACGCCCGCGCGCAGACCGTCCGGGGCAGCCCGCGGCGGCCGTGGTGCGGGCCCCTTCCCGGGCGGCGCCAGTACTTGACACCTTCTACCGAAGGGGCCGGGCAATTCCATCGGCCGTCGTCAGCGTGTCAGCGCGCCGACTACCGCCCCGGCCCTCGGGCAGGAGGTGCGTCCCGAACGGGTGCACCGCCGGGGGGCGTCGCAACATGACGTCATGGCCTGCGTACCCTGCCTCACCGAGCCGGCTGGGCAGCCGCGGGCGGCGGCAGGAGGTCGGCGTGGTGGACCGTGTAGCCGCCCTTGGCGACGGGGGCGTACGGCGCGGGGGCCATGCAGGTGCCGACCTCGGCTTCCGGGGTGCTCTTCGCCCCCTTGCCGGGCAACAGGTTGACCCCGTTCCACGAGAACCCGACGCGGTCCTTGCTGTGGCCGGCGTCCGAGCCACCGTCGTACACGCTGAACCCGATCCGCTTGCCGACGTCGGGCGGGCCGCCAGGGCTGACCTTGGTGATGACGGCCGTCAAGGTCGCCGTGTGCGGCGAGGTGACCAGGCAGTCCACCTTCCCCTCCTCGGTGTAGGTGATGTCGCGCTCAGCCGAGTAGTGCGACACCTTGACGGTGCCGCGGGCGTCCGTGGGCAGCCCGGTGGGGACGTCGGGCAGGGGCTCGCTGTAGGGAACGGCGTGGGCGTCGAAGGTGAAGGTGCGGATGTCGTTGTCCTTGACGTACGGAAGCGTGAATCGGGCGGATCCGGTCACACTCGCGTACTGCGGTCTGTCTTCCCTCGCCGATGCGGCGGAGACGGAGGTCAGCGCAGCCGCGGTGGCGAGGGTGGCAAGCGCGGCGGTGATGCGAAGAACGGTGGCTGTCACTGGGCACTCCAACAGATCGAGGCAGACATCGAAGGCGTCGATGCGTGAACCGCTCGCACCTCCGTTTGATGACTCCATCCTTGCCGGTCCGAGTCGCCGGATCGTCGCCCGAGAGGGGTAAGTAGCCTGCCATTGCTGTCAGTTCATGGGGTGACGAGCAGTCATCCTCTGGTCGCATCACGCGCTTGGGCGGCGGATGGACGACCGCAGTGGGGCCTCCGTAAGCCGCGACGCCCATGAGGAGCCGGCTTGCCCCTGCCCCGATCCACGACGTTCACAAGGGCGGATCGACCAAGGCTTCTGGCAGCATGAGCCTGTGGAGACCGTCGATGACTCGGGTGACCCGCTCCGGCTGCTGATGGGCCGGGAGGTGAGCGCTGTGTGTTTTGCGCGCGGTTACGTCGAGTTGCACTTCGACGGACCGGTCCTGCGGGCCCTGAGCGATCCCTTCGGACGGTACGGCTGCCAGGGATGGCGCTTCCCGGGGCGAGGGTCGCCGGAGCTCATGCGCTACTACATCGGCAAGATCGTCGACGACTACCAGCTGATTCCGGATCGCCTTCTCGCGGTGGACTTCGGAGAACACCGCTTTGCCATACCGCTCGACCATGGCTCGCGCACGGGCCCCGAGTCAGCCCATCTGATCGGCATCGACGAGAACGGCCGGACCGACGCGATGGCAAGGTGGACCTGGTAGCATGGAGTCCCACTCGGCGTCATCCGCGCTATCGGATTCTCACCGTCTCGCGTCGCGCCGGGCGGGGCCTTCCGTCTCGACCAGGTGGCTCGGTCCCACTTCGCCGGAGGCGCTCGCATCGTCCCTGCCGCGGCCGCTTGAGGCAGGTACGCGAGGGCTGAAGGTGCCGGCTCCGGGCACAAGCGGCACGCCGCGTGTCTTCAGCGCACCAGGAGTCTGATGGCGACCTTCAGACGTTCGAGGTAGGCCTCCCGTGTTGCGGCCTGGTGCTTGAGGCCGATCGAGGTGCTGATCATCGTCTGCGCGACCGGGGCGGCCGTCTCGTGTCCTGACGCGGCGGCGATCGCGTCCGTGATCAGCTCTTCGAAGCGTCGAGGAGCGGTCTGCGCGATCTCTCCGAGGAGGTGGGGGTTGTCGGCGATGACGACGGTGACGTCGCGCGCGAGCGGGCCGACGTAGCGGCCCGCCCACTGGTCGAAGGCTTCGACGAGGCGCTCCGGAAGGGGACGGTCGGCGTCGGCCAAGACGTCTTCGACCACTGCAAGGTCGCGTTCCAATGCCTGGGTCGCGGCCGCACGGAACAGAGCCTCCTTCGAGGAGAAGAGGAAGTAGAGCCCGGGGCGGGAGATGTGCGCGGCCCGCGCCACTTCCTCCATCGAGGTCTTCCGGTAGCCGAATCGGGCGAACGTCGCGAGCGCGGAGTCCAGAACCGTGGTCCGACGGTCGGTATCGATGATGGGCGACGTCAGGGGGCCGGCCGGGCCGGCCTCGGGGCTGCTCATGGGGCGAGCATAGGAGCAGGATCCTAGCTATACAAGTTCAGTCCACCATGTATAGCTTTGCTGCATGCACGCTTCTGAACCCCTCTCCACCTCCTTCACCTCATCCAGCACGGCGGCCGATGTGGTGCGGGGCCTCGACCTCACCGGTATCCGCGCGATCGTGACGGGAGCTTCCTCCGGAATCGGGATCGAGACGGCTCGCGCGCTGACCGCAGCCGGGGCGCAGGTGACGCTCGCCGTGCGGAACACGGCTGCGGGTGACGCCGTCGCTGGATCGATCGCGAGCTCGACAGGGGCGGTCCGGCCCCGAACCGTCCGGCTGGACCTCGCCGACAGAGCCTCCGTCGCGTCGTTCGTGGCCGCGTGGCGCGGCCCACTTCACCTGTTGGTCAACAACGCGGGCGTGGTCACCGGTGGTCTCGAACGAACCCGCGAGGGCTGGGAGTTGCAGTTCGCGACCAACCATCTGGGGCACCTCGCGCTCGCCATGGGCCTGCACGACGCCCTGGCCCTCGGGGCGTCCGACCGCGCCGGGGCACGGATCGTCTCGGTCAGCTCGACGGCGCACATGCGTTCCGGCATCGATTTCGACGACCTTCACTTCGAGCGGCGCAGCTACGACCCGCAGATCGCCTACGCCCAGTCGAAGACGGCGAACTCCCTGTTCGCCGTTGAGGCGACCCGCCGGTGGGCGTCCGACGGCATTGTCGCCAACGCGGTGAACCCCGGCGGTGTCGCGACGGGTCTGCAGCGGAACTTCACGGTGCGGCAGAAGCAATCGCTCGACGCGGCCGAGGCCGCCGGAGTATTCAGGTACAAAACGGTCGAGCAGGGAGCCGCCACCACGATGGTCGCGGCCGTCGCCCCGCAGTTCGCCCACTCCGGAGGCCACTACCTCGATGACGCGCAGGAGGCCTACACGGTGCCGAACGACGCCGACCTCGCGCGGCATCCGCACGGCGTCAAGGAATGGGCACTCGATCCCGCCGTCGCCAAGCGCCTCTGGTCCGTATCCACCGACCTGCTCCGCGTCTGACCTCGCGGCCGAGCGGCCACCTCCGCCCACGACGGCGGGCGGCGCCACGAGAACACCGGGCATGCAGTGGTGTGACCACACCACGCGCGGCTCGACGGCGACGGCCGGTGTACGGGGTGAACCTTCCATGCGGGATCCCCCATGCCCCAGGACAGCGCCCAGTCACGCCTCACCACGTGGCGCGCGTATCGCTTTGCCTCAGAAATCGAACATGCGATCTAATTAAGTCATGAACCCCGCCCCCTTCCCCAGCGATCTTGTGGAGGCTCAGACCGCCTGGTACGCCACGTACTGGGAGCTCGCCACCGCAGCGCCCGCCGTCAGCACTGCCGCGCACCGTCGGCGCCTTCAGGAACTCTCCCGGCGCATCGCCGGTCACCCCTACTGGCAGACCCCGGCGGGAACCCCCGCGGCTCGGATGGCCCTCAAGGAACTCGCCCGGGTGCGGGTCCAGCCATGAGCCGCGACGCCGCCCCCGCTGCGGTCCGTCCGCCGCGCCGGGCGGACGGCTGGAGAATCGCCTCGACAGAGTCGACTCGCCATCGGGACCGGGCGCGTGGGTGTTGCCTCGCCTACAACACCGAGCGGCGTTGCGGAAGCACTCGACTCGCTCGCCCTGGGTGAGCAGGTTCGTGATGCCCCCGGACCGGCTCCGTGATCATGCGCAGACCCGCCGGTGCGAGTGCGAGCCGGGCATGGGGGCGTACGCGGCTCTTCGGGGCCGGGCGCAGTTGCCAGCGGGAGGCGATGGCGCTGATCAGGATGACGCCCTCGGCCAGCGCGAAGGTGTCGCCCAGACATTTGCGGCGTCCGGCGCTGACCGGGATGTAGGCGTGACGGGTCTCGGAGGTGGGCGGGGCGTCCCAGCGAGCCGGATCGAAACGCTCGGGGTTCGGGAAGCTCGGACCGTGGTGGAGTTGGTAGGCGCTGAAGAAGAAGTCGGTGCCCGCGGGGAAGGGGTAACCACCGAGGGTGACCTCGGTCGTGCTCACGCGGGTCAGCATGGGCGCCGGCGGGTACAGGCGCAGCACTTCGAGCAGGACGTTCCGGGTGTACGGGAGCGCCGGCAGGTCGGCCGCGGTGGCCGTGGCGCCCGCCAGGGTGTCTTCCAGTTCGGTGCGGAGCCGGGTCTCGACGTGCGGGTGCCGCGCCAGGAGGTGGAGGAGCCATGCCACGGTGGCGGCCAGGGTCTCCGCCCCGGCGACCAGCAGCGTGATCACCTGGTCGCGGAGTTCCTCGTCGGTGAACGCCGGGTCGGCGGCGTCGTCCGGCGTCGCCATCAGCGTGGCCAGGGCCCCACCTGCGGAAGGGGACCTGCGTGCCGCGGCGACCACCTGGTCCGCGGCGGCCCGCGCCGCGTCACGGGCGTGGTTGAAACGCCGGTTGCCCGCGGTGGGCAGCTGGTGGACCCATGGGTAGGGGATGGCCGCACGGACGAAGACTCCGGCGATCAACACCCTAATGTGTGAGGCGAGTTCGTTCGCTTGCTGCGGGTCGATGGTGGGCAGCAGGGCTCGGATGAGGACGCGCATGGTGGTGGTGGTCAGGTCGGCCAGGAGGTCGATCTCCTGGCCGGCGTGCCAGGACTCGGCGAGTGTTTCCGCCTCCTTGCCCATCACGGTGGCGTATCCGTCCATGCGGGCGGCGGTGAACGCAGGCTGAACGAGGCGGCGTTGGCGCAGGTGGTTGGCATCGGTGGCGGTTCCCAGGCCGTTGCCCAGGAGGTCACGGCCCCGGTCGATGAGGGGCCCGCCCTTGTCGTAGTCGCGTGAGACGAGGAGGGTGTGCACCAGCTCGGGGCAGCAGATCAGGTAGGCGGGGCGCGCGCCCACCTTCAACCGCTGGACCGGGTCCCCGTCCAGGCACTGAACCAGCCAGGGCAGGAAGCCGGACAGCAGACGCGGGGTGTGCCCCAGCAGGGGCACGGCGCCCGGCGCGGTCGGAACCCCACCGGGCGGGCGGCGGTCACGTGTCACGGCTCTGCTCTCCCTGGTCGTGGCCCTGGATTACGGTCACAGCGTGATGAAGGCGGCCAGCACGATGGCCGCGTACCAATACTCGAACCAGCGGTAAGTGCGGTGATCGTAGGCCGAGTTGATGCGTCGCGGCACGCGCCATGCGATGACCCAGCAGAGCACTGCGGTCGCCGCTTCGGCGATCCATGCCTTCGGGTCGTCAGGGGATGCGCGGATGATCAAGAAGTGGTCCACGAACGGGAGGAGACCGAATCCCACGCAGAGGAACGTGCGGGCGAAGGGCTCACCGAAGGCGAGAGGAAACGTCATGCGGCCGGTGGCCGCGTCGCCGTGCAGATCGCGCAGATCCTGGACGGGGATCAAGACGAAGGCCGACACGGCCAGGGTCACCATCCACCGCCAGGCCTCGTCGCCGAGTGGGGCAACCATCTGCCAGGCCGGGCCGAGCATGAGCGGGATGCCGAGGCTGATGACGGCGTTCTTGACGACCCAGTGCCGAGCGCCACCCAGGTTGTGCAGCAGCGTCACGGCTTCCCAGATCAGGGCCCACTGCCACACCCCAAGTGCCCATCCCACCAAGGGAAACGCCGTGAAGGTGACTACGGCGCGCCACACGGTGGCCCGCCGGCTGGCCTCGCCGGTCACCAACGGGCGGAAGGGCTTGTTGAGCTGGTCCTCGCGCAGACCCGCCAGTTGGTTGGTGAGGCAGAAGGTGTAGAGGTAGAGCCAGAAGTAGGCGAGGGAACTCGCGGCGACGCCGACGAAGCGAGCGGCCGGGAGGTGGTAGTGGACCGCCACCCCGAGGGTCATCAAGACACCTGGACAAAACCCGGACCACACATCATTCCTGACGAACCGCCAGCTCACCCACAGCTCGTGGCCCAGCCGCCACGGCACGAGCCGTAATGTCCTCGCGACGGTGCCGCACGCCACACCCTGGGACGAAGACGTATCGGCGCGACCACCGTGCTTGCCCTTGCTCGGCACGCCTCGCACCGAAGCGGGCCCGGGAACCTTGCTCGACGTGCCGACCATGGCGGCTACTCCTCGGTGTCGGTCCTGGGTCTCGGAGTCGGTCTCTGAGTCGGTGCCGGTCGTCGATGAGGTCCTCGGCGTCGGCGCTCGGCGTCGGTCCTCGCTGTCGTCCTCGCTGTCGGTCCTCGCTGTCGGTCCTCGCTGTCGGTCCTCGCTGTCGATGGCGGTCTGGTGGGCGTGCTCGTACGGAACGGGGGCGGGCACAGGGGGCGACGTGCCCGGAGGACGTGCGGCGCAGCGGGTCGGCGTCCAGGGCAGGGCCCGCCATGCTCGCCACAAGACTCACGGCACGCAGGACATACCCCGGAGGCCGGGACATCAAGGCGGCGCAATGGGGGCGCTCGCAGCACGGGCGGCGCTCGGCCCGCTCGTGCGGGAGCGGGCGCGTCCGAGTAGGGCGGTGGGTCCCGGCGGGAGAACGGCAAGGGCAGATGCCCGCCTAAGAATTCTGTAAACAGTGGCATCCGGGCTGTGTGGACGGGCCACGGCGGGGCATCCGGTGGCTCGGAGGTTGATAACTATGGTTCCCCTGCTTCTCGTTCTCCTTCTGGCCCTGATCCTCTTCGGCGCGGGCTTCGCGCTGAAGGCGCTGTGGTGGATCGCGATCATCGTGCTCGTCGTCTGGCTCGTCGGCTTCATCGCCCGTCCCAAGGGAGGAAGCGGCCGCTGGTACCGCTGGTAGACACCGGCAAACAAGCTGGACCTGTGGGCTCCCCGCCTTTTGTTTCTCCGGTGGGGAGCCCACACACATGTGACGGCGCCACCATGGTGACTACGAGTCCGCGCGAACAGGACGAGGCTCAGTGCGGGAAGGTGCGCGGCGGGCGCTGACGGGGCAGCGTGGTGCGGAACTCCTCGATCACGGAACTCACCTGCCGCATCAGAAACGTTTGCTCCAGCAGGTCGAGGTAGAGGTTGCGTGCGGCCAGTCCGGGCAGGTCCACGCAGAAGTACAGGGCCATGAGCGGGTTGACGAACAGCTCGCCGCCCCTGGTCCTCTCCGTGAACCGGACGTCGCCGAAGTCACCGCGCACAGCGGCGGCGACGGATCCGTTCACGATGCTCGGGTGGCTCACGGTGTGGCAATGGGCGTGTGCGACCGCGTCGAGATACAGCGCACCCTCCCGCGCCGCCCCCAGCAGCGAGAACGCGCCGAGGTAGGCGCCGTCCCGGTCCAGAGCGGCCAGGTTCTCCAGGACGAGCGAGTGGTTCACGCCGTGATACGCGTCCACTCCGAAGCCGAGGCAGGCCACCAGCCGGTGCGGGACCTCGTCGAGCCCGCTCACGGCACCCAGGCTCGCCATGTCCTCCTCAGGAGTACCGAGGCCGTTTTCGTCGCCTCGCATCAGGATGTCGGTCCCGCCGTCCACCAACACGACCGCGTCGACGCCACCGAGATGCGCGATGAGCGCGCGATAGGCCGCCCGTAGCGGAGCGACCCCGATACTCGGGAACGCGTACACGGTCGACGGCAGACCTTGCGTCGCGAGCCATTGGGCGAGCGTCCGCTCGGGGAAATAGTCGCCGCGCAGCGGGGTGTCGGGCGTGACGGCCGCGACATCCAGGTCTACCCACACCTCACTGTCCAGGCCGTACAGGTCGGCGAAGGACAGGTTGGCGAGGTGCACCTCCTTGCCCTCCGACTGCAGGGCGAGCGCGAGCGGCAGCCCGGCATACACGTCGAAGCCGCCGCCCGCGCCGGCGATGAGCACCCTTCGCGCGTCGCGCAGGCGCGTGAAGAATGCGGGTTCCCCGAGAGTGATCACCGGAGGACGCTAACAGGGGGCTCGGCGACATCGGGGCGACGCCGTCGCGATCGGCGGGGCACCGCTCGTGCGGCGAGGCACGGGCCCCGCCCAGGCCCTGGCCACCCGGTGGAGGCTGCGAGGCGCCGGCCAGCAGCGGGTAGTTGCAGCCCGATCAAGGGAGTTGGAGCCTGCCCCGCACGGTGCCGAGTCCCACCTTGACTGCGCCGGGCCCACGGCCGACCTGGCCAGACGAAGCCGTGCCCGGCGGCCTGTTCATGCGTCGACGGTCCTTCTGGCGCGCCCAGGACAAGGACTAGGTGGACCAAGGCGGGACACCCCCCACCGAGCCGAGGGTTGACCGAGGAGTCTTAGCGATATATCGTTGAGCTATCGCGAAACGATCGTGATTCTCTACTGAAAGGTGGTCGCATCATGCGTCCCGAATCCTCAAACCAGTTCAAGCGCCTCCCCGGGCGCGGCTCCGCCCGCCCTGTCGGCCCTCGTCACGACTTCGACGAAGGCTCTACGGTCCGCAGCCCCCACGCCATGAGTGCCCAGGGCCGGGGCCGATTCGCACGGCCCGAATCCCGCCCCGAACGCCCCGGATCCGGTTTCCTCGGCGGCAGCACCCGTCACCGGGGTGGTCGGCAGCAGCCGTACACACCACCCGAACACCTCCTCGTCGCCCATCACAGCAGCGGTTCCGGCAACCGGTCCCGTGTCCGCCGGTTCGGCGGCGACGTTGGCGACGCCCATAGTCCGGCGTTCCCGGGCTCGGCCCCCGTGTGGGCGCCCCGGAGATCCGGCGGGGGGCGACCCGGCCATCGTGGGCCCGACGTCATAGGGCGCGAGGACATGGATTCCAGTGCCATGGATCCCTGCGTCACAAGGTCCGGCGGCTGGGGGCCGGGCGCCCGCGGATCGTCCGCGCCCGGCCGGTTCCGCCGGCGTGTGGGGACAGCACATGTCTGCTCCGCCCCCGGTGAGACCCATGCACACCATCCCCGCCATGGGTGGCGGCACCACCACCGGCACTCCCCCGCCCGGACGGAGCCACCCCGCTGCGGACAGCACCGCGGCCGTGGGGGTCGAGCCGAAGAGTCGGCCGGCCCGGCACGCCGTGCTCCTCAGCGCCACGGCCGACCGTTCGAGCGGGACAACCGGCGTCCCTCCGTCGGCGGCCACGTCCACCAGGACCGTACGGCCGGTAGCCATGGGGGCCCGGCGCCCCACGGACGCGAACGCGGAGGAGAAGGCAGGCGAGAAGGCGGAAGCCCGGCCGGTCGCCCCGCCCCCTGGAGGCGTCACCGGTCCTCCCCCGCTCGCTCCCGTAGCCGGTTCGGCGTGACAGGATTCGCCCCTGCTCCGGTTCGGACCCCGCTCCACCGAGGAGCCGACGGCCCATGGGTACGGCGCCACGGCGGCCCCCGCAAGTAACCGCCCACCACGAACAGATGCCGCGTCGGCTGAGCCGGCGCGGCATCCGCTCATGTCCCGCCACCGGCACCGGCACCGGCACCGGCAGCAGCACCTCCGCAACCGAACCTCCGAGCCGCCGGATACTAGTCATTGATAATTCGACGTGAACTCTGCTGCGGGGAAGGCCAGTTACTTGCCTGGCCCCGCTGCAAATCCGGCGTAGGGCAAGCCGGCCACGTGATCGTCCGGTACGCGCCTCGATGCGATCATCTGCCCATGGATGCACGCCCCATGGATGGAACCCGGGTAGAGATGATCGCCATCCCGGCGGGACAGGTATCCCTGTCCGACCGGCGGACGCGGCGCAGCTGGTCGGTCGAGCTCGCGCCCTACGAGCTGGCCGCGTTCCCCGTCAGCCAGGCCCTGTACGCATCGGTCACGGGCGAGCGACCGAGCGCCGCCACGGGAGAGGCGTTGCCCGTTGAGAGCGTTTCCTGGTGGGACGCGGTCCGCTTCTGCAACGCCCTGTCCCAACGCGAGGGACTCGCGCCTGCCTATGCCCTTCACAGCAACGGTGAGGACATCGGATGGGATGCGTCCGCCGACGGATACCGGCTGCCGACCGAAGCCGAGTGGGAGCACGCCTGTCGTGCCGGCACGACAGGACCCCGCTACGGGCCCCTGGACGAGATCGCCTGGTACCGAGACACCTCGGACGCACAGGTCCACGCGGTGGGTGGCAAGCGACCCAACCCGTGGGGGCTGTACGACATGCTCGGCAACGTCTGGGACTGGTGCTGGGACGTCTACGACGCCGAGGTCTACGGCGCCTACCGGGTGCTACGCGGCGGAGGCTGGTTCGACGAACACTGGAGCTGCCGAGCCTCCGCGCGACGCCGCAGCCACCCCACGTTCCAGGTCGACGACGTTGGATTCCGCGTCGCGCGCTCGCGCGGTGCGAGCGTCTCCCCGCCTACCGGCGATCGCCCGAGGACCGGTCCGTGACGAGGATGAGCATGCCGATCGACGTACCCGCCGGCACGAGCGGCAGCAGCAACGCCTGGACCACGAAGGGAGCAACGGCACGCTCTCGGCCAGCCTCGCTTTTGCGTTCTGGACGGCACGGGACGGCGCCGGCCGACGCACACCGGAGCGGGGCCGTCCCCCATTGACGCGCGCTGCGCCTCGCGGTTGGCTGCCACCGGCTCGATCGGGCACCATCCAGCGCTTCAGCAAGGGGAGTTGCATGCGCCAGTTCAGACGTACAGCCGTCGTGGCGGCGGTCTTCGTAGCCTGCACAACAGCGGCGCCGTCGGCGTTCGCTTCAGCGGAGGGACACCGGGAACGCACCGAGCGGATCAGCGTCGCCACCGACGGCACGGAGGCGAACGGCGAGTCGGGGCAGGGGGCGCTCAGCGGTGACGGCCGCTTCCTCATCTTCGGCTCGCAGGCCGACAACCTGATACCCGGCGACACCCGGAAAGGCGGCTCTTTCCTCAAGGAGTTACGCACCGGGAAGGTCGAACGGGTCAACACGGCCCCCGACGGAACCCCCGCCGACGGATCCTCCGGGGACGCCGCAGTCAGCGGCAACGGTCGGTACGTCGTCTTCACCTCTGACGCGACGAACCTCGTGCCCGGCGGCAACCCGACCGGCAGCACCGAGGTGTACGTTCGCGACCGCTGGACACGACACACGGAACTCCTCATCGGGCACCGGCCGCAGGAACAAGTCGCGGACGGCGAACCGTCGATCAGCGCCAACGGCCGCTTCGTCGCCTTCCTCTCCACGCGCAGCGACCTGGTGCCCGGGGACACCAATGATGCGCAGGACGTGTTTGTGAAAGACATGTGGCGCGGGACCGTCACACGCGTCAGCGTCGCCTCCGACGGCACCCAGGCAGACGCCTATTCCATCTCTCCTGTGATCAGCGCGGACGGCAGTCGGGTCGGGTTCAAGAGCAGGGCTTCCAATCTGGTCCCTCGGACGGACACCGATGGCGATGCTCTGGCGCGGCCCCGGGCCCAGGTGTTCTATGCACACGACATGCGCACCGGCCGCACTCAGTTGGCCGCCCACACTCGCGCAGGCTCGCAGGTGGCGGTCATCACCGATATCGGCCTGAGCCCCGACGGGCGGTACGCGCTGTTCATGAGCCTCAACAGCGACATAGTCGCCGGCGACACCAACGGCACCACGGACGCCTTCGCCACGGACCTGCACACGGGCGTCGCCCGGCGGTTGAGTGTGGCCGCGGACGGTACGGAAGCCAACGACTTGTCCTACGGCCACATCGCCATGAGCGCAGACAACCGGAAGGCATTCTTCACCTCCGCCGCTTCCAACCTGGTTCCGGGCGACACCAACGGCAGCGAGGACCTCTTCGTACGTGATCTGCGTACCGGCAGGGTAGAGCGCGTGAACGTCGCGTCCGACGGAGCGCAGGCCAACGCTTTCACGCTGAGTTTCAGCGTTGACTTGGCCGGGCGCACGGCGGTGTTCGACAGCACGGCGGACAATCTCGTCCCCAAGGACACCAACGGCGTCAGCGACGTCTTCCTGCGCCGCCTGCGCTGACCCCGAGCCGAGGATCGCTCCCCCAGCCCCGGGGGCTGCGGGAAACGAAGCCCGCTGCGTCGTGCTCGGCGCAACGCGGCGGGAAAAGGCCGCGGTGCGGGACGCGTGGCGTGTCCCGCACCGCGGGGTGGATCAGATGCCGAATGGTGCGGCGTAGTGCACGGTTCCGCCGGGCAGCGGGTGGCCGGCGTCGAGGGCGAGCGCCATCAGGGCCTCGTCCGGAACGTCGATGCTCAGGCCGATGCCGTGGACGGAAGCGCGGGTGAACCCGAACCGGGGGTAGTAGTCCGGGTGCCCCAGCACGACCACGTACCGCTCACCCATGTCCTTGGCCGCCGCGAGGGCAGCGCGGACGGCAGCGGAGCCGGCACCGCTTCTCTGCCGGTCGGGCCGGACGGAACACGGCGCCAGGCACAGCGCCGGGACGCTGCCGATGTGGCAGCGGGTGAGCAGCGCGTGGCCGATGGGACGGTCGCTCGCGTCGGTGGAGACGAGGGAGAGCCCCTCGATCCATGCCTCCGGGTCGGCTCGCAGGGCGTCGACCAGGTCGGCCTCCGCGTCGGTGCCGAAGGCGGCGCGGGTGATCTCGCGAAGGGCGGGAATGTCTGCGCGCACCTCGGCGCGCGTGGTCCACATGTTGCTCATGGTGAATGAGGATCCGTTCCGGAGTGGTGTTCGTATGGCCTCGCGAGCTCACGCTCCCAGCGAGGACGGACAGAACGAGGTCAGGCCACTGCCCGGGACGTGAGGGAGACCCGGACGCTGTACGTGGTGGCCACGAGCACGGTCATCAACCTCACCTCCTTCTCTCCTCGGATCCGCATCACGTCGAATCCCATCACGAACGGACGCGACCAAGGATACAGGGACTCGATTTATGCGAACTCATGATCGGCAAACGTACTTACTGACGAGCGGCATGAGACCTGATCGCGTTGTCGGTTACGGTGAGCGGCAGGTTCGGCTGTGGTGATCAGGCGGGGAGACCGGCGTGGCAGAGATCGAGGTTCCGGGGCCGGAGCCGGAGTGGGAGGCGGCTCCGTCGTACCAGGGCGAGAAGCGCAATCCGGCGTTCCAGCAGAGCATGTGGACGTACGCAGCCGGCTCCTTCCACCTGGCCGGCATGGTGAAGCCACCGCTCGACGCACTGGCGGGCCAGCTGCGCCTGGGCGTCGAACGGGGGTGGGAAGACCTCGGCGACGTCGATGTCGCCATGTTCAGAATCAGCCGGTTCGACTTTGCACTGAGCACGTTCGTGGGGGCGGTGGACCCCGCCACGTTCGTCTGGGTGAGCCGCTCGGTCAATGACGTCGACATGGCCCTGGGCGCCCTCTTCGACGCGCTCGGGCTCGACCGCGAGAGCCTGGACTTCTGCAGCGCGGTGGAACTGGGATTCGAGGGGTTCGGCGGGTCCCCGCCGTGAGCGGTCAGCGGGGCCGCTCGGCGTTCAGGGACAACGCTGCCACTCTCGCCTGATGAGGCCGAACACCCACGAGTCCGATACCTCGCCGTTCACGACACAGTCCTCCCGCAGCGTCCCTTCGCGCACGAAGCCGACCTTCTCCAGCACCCGGGCAGAGGCCACGTTGCGCGTATCGGTCTCGGCCTGGACCCGGTTCAGGTCCAGCGCGTCGAAGGCCCATCGCAGCAAGGCGTGCGCGGCCTCCGTCGCGTAGCCGTGGCCCCATGCCGCCTCATCGAAGACGTAGCCCAAGGACGCGCTGCGGAAGACCGGGTTCCATCCGGTCAGACCGCACCAGCCGATGAAGGCCCCGTCAGAGGCGCGGTCGATGGCCACCCGCGCCCCCGTGCCTTCGTCCGCCATCTTCCGGCACGTCGCGATGAAGGGCTTGGCGCGGGCCGGCTCGGTCCACGGCGGGGAGTCCCAGTAGCGCATCACATAGCTGTTGCTGTGCAGCGCGAAGAGGGGGCCTGCGTCGTTCTCGGTGAAGGGGCGCAGCCGCAGGCGATCGGTAAGCAGTACGGGGGTGGGCAAAGTCATGCGCCATCTTGCGCCCTCATGGCGCGGGCCGACCACCGGATTTCCACGAGCCGGACGCGTACGCCTTCAGCCCACGCCCCGACCAGGCGGGCAGACAGCGCGAGCGGCCAGCCGCTGTGAGTCGTACGCCCTTCGCGTGACCTCACCCGCCCGTATACAAGGAAGGGAACTCACTGAGCGCTGGGCGCCCGTACCGTCGAAGACATGACCGAGGAGGACGTGCCATGCGCAGCGTGAGCTATTCGATGGGCATCTCGCTCGACGGCTACATCGTCGGGCCGACTGGCGACTTCGACTGGGCGGCGCCCGACGAGGAGATCTTCCGTCTCGTCACCGATGAGATCCGGGAAGTCGGCGTCCACCTCATGGGACGGCGACTCTACGAGACGATGCTGTACTGGGAGACCGCCGACCAGGATCCTGCGCCGGACGACGCCTTGCTGGAGTGGGCCGTGCTCTGGAAAGCGCTCCCGAAGGTGGTGTTCTCCACTACCCTCTCGGCGGTCCAGGGCAGCGACACACGGCTGGCTTCCGGCGGCCTGGCGGAGGAGATCGCGAGGCTGCGAGCCGAACCCGGCGAAGGCAGCATCGCGATCGGCGGCGCGTCCCTCGCCGCCGAGGCAGCGGGCCTCGGTCTGATCGACGAGTACCGGATCCGGGTCTACCCGGTGTTGGTCGGCGGCGGCATCCCGTTCTTCGCTCAGCACGCGCAGCACGTCGACCTCGACCTCGTGGAGACCCGCACCTTCAGCTCTCAAGTCGTGTATCTCCACTACCGCGTGGCGCAGCGGTCCGGCAGCACGGATTAACACCGCACGGTCCAGAGTTCCGGTCAGCACGCTGCTTTTGATCGCATGGCGGCGGAGGTTGACCGACGCGAACGACCCATTGGCGGCTATGAATTCGGACCCCGAAGTCCGAGAACACCGGGCGCATTGCTGACTCGGGATCAGAGCGACGCCGGAGCAGCGGCTCCGATTTCGACATGTTGGCCAGGCGTCGACCGACTTACGCAGTTCATGAGGTCACCCGCGCACTCCATGCGGCCCATGCCGGGAAGCGGCAAGCATCGCGGGCCGTGGCGGCGGCCTGGTGGAGGCGCGGTTTCCCTTGCGAGCAGGCCGTCGCCACGGCCACTGCACACTCGCGTACCCCGAGAAGCACGATCGCAACTGCCCATGGCTGGGCCCGCATGGGTGTGGGCCCAGCCATACAGTCCCATCCGGGGGACCTCATATGCGTGGGCATACGTGTGGGCTCCACACCGCTTTCCGCGGTGTGGAGCCCACATATTGAAAAGAGTTGCGGCTACCAGCGATACCAGCGGCCGCTACCCCCCTTGGGACGGGCGATGAAACCGACCAGCCACACGACCAGCACAATCACCGCGATCCACCACAGTGCCTTGAGCGCGAAGCCCGCGCCGAAAAGGATCAGAGCCAGCAGAAGAACGAGAAGCAGGGGAACCATAGTTATCAACCTCCGAGCCATCGCATGCCCCGCGCATGCCGACTCACACACCCTCGATGCCTCTGTTTATGGATTCTTTATCCGGGCATCCGCACCCCCTCCAGCCTCCGGCCCACGCGGGTCGGCCCCACGCCGGAGCCCCCAGTGCGGCGATGCTCCAGGCTCCGTCCACCGGCCGAGCCCAGAGTGTCGTCCCGTTCGGCCCACGCTCCCACCCGTCCACGCGAGGTACCCATGTGGTGGCAGAGGGACGGATTGTCGGCAGGTCGGCACCATGCCCATGTGATGTGAACCGGAGGACGACACCAGATGCTCATGGCCCACCCCGCGGTCCTGCGGAACCTGATGGACCAGTACGACGTGCTGCGCATCCTGCACACCGAGAACGGCTCTGCCGAGGTCCGCCGGCGGATGGACGACACCGCCTACACCCTGTGTGTGCTGACCGGGACCCGCGACGTAGACGCCGCTCTCCGCGCCGCCCACCACCAGCTGGCCGGTGTGCGCCCGCACGACGACAGCCTCGTTCCCGCCTGAAGCCCGCGACGGCACCCACGTCCGCCCCCTGCACGCCTCGGCCATGCGCCAGGCGCTGGACCGATCTGGGCGCCGTCCGTCACGCCCCCGTCCAATGCACCTCCGAATCCTTGAGCAGCGAGCGGAGCGTGGGTTCGGTGGAAAAGGCCGATCGAACATTGTCACGCACCGCCCACCACCCACGTCGAAGAAACGTATACGCACCGTGTTTGCGTCGCGCAATATTGGTTACCAGGTGTAGTGAGAGCCCGTCAGTAATCGACGGAAGGAAGCAACATGACGCTCGTTACGGCGCTCATCATCGTCGCGGTCATCACTTTCGTGCTCCTGCTCGCGCTCGCGCCTTCGGCGCCCGCCAAGCGGAACCCGTTTCCCCATCGCCCCAACCGCCGCTTGTCCAGGGTTCCTGGCCAGCGCACCATTCGCCATCACACCCGCTGACCACACCCGCTGACAAGCGGAGTTGCGCGGAGATGTGGGCCAGGATGTCCGGGGTCGACCCGGGCCGTATGGCCCAAGGTCGGCCCCTCCCACCTGAGTTCACCCCGGCAGGCCGTTCACGGCGTGCGGAACCGTGTCGCGCAAGGGACTGAGTACGGATACTCAGGCACGCCCTCCGTCGCTCTGGCAGGGTGCGCCCCATGACACAGGCGCGCCCCGAACTCCTGCCTCGCCGACGCAGACGCCGGCCCTGGTCGAAGAAGACTTCGCTCGGCACCGACATCGCCGCCGCGATGCTGCTGCTCCTGACCGAAATCCTGCTCGGCGTGAGAAAGGTGTTCGTCGACTCCATGGAGGCCTGGGCTGCCGAGGGCAGACAGACCAACACCGCGGCGTCGGATCTGGCCTCGATCAGGTGGTTGGAATACTTTCTGGCCGCGATCGTGCTGCTGGCCATCATCGCGACGGTCTGCCTGGCCCCCTGCACAGCGGTCCTGCAGTTCCTCGCCGCCGGTGCGGTCGCCCTCATGCTGGTCCTCGCTCAGCACAGCTACCACCAGGCACACCCGGACCCGCCACCCAAGCCGGACCCCCACTACACCCCCTGCTACAGCGGCAGCCATCGGTGCCATTGAGCGCGTCGGAGGGGGCGCAGCGACGTGTCGCGTTCGGCCGCCGCGCCAGCCGATCCGGCCTGATCGTCAGTCGGCCCGGAGCTCGCTCATGAGGCGGGTCGTGAGCGGCGTCGGGATTCCCAGCCGTTCTCCCGCCCGCAGCAAAGCTCCACCGATCGCGTCGAGTTCCAACGGTCGGCCCGCTTCCGCGTCGCGCAGCATCGACGACTTGCTGCCGGGTGGGAAGGCGTCGTAGCGCGACAGCACATGGGCCGCGTCCCCGGGGCCGCCTGCTGCACTGCTGACCGCGACGGTCTCCTCGACCAAAGCTTCCAGCTCCTGGCGTCGTTCGGTCCTGATCGCACCGATCGGCAGCCGGTAGCGTGTGGTGAGCAGCGCGAAAGGGGCCAGGAAGGCCAACTTGCCCCAGAGGACGGCGGTTTCGCCTCCGACGACACGCGTGTTCGCACCGACCGCGTTCAGCAGGGCGGCGAGCGGAGCGACCGCTTCCGTCGCGCCGGTGGGCGCGAGGTCGATGTCCAGGAACGGGCTGCCGTGTTCGATGACGCCGGGGGCGATGCGGGTGGACTCCACGCGGATCACACCCGCGACCACACCTTCCGCACCGTAGTGGGCCCGCAGGGTACTCATGTGCTCGATGCCGTTGAGCAGGGGCAGGACGATCCCGCCGTCGAGGAAGTGGGGCGGGGTGCGGTCGAGTGCCGCGTCGAGTGCGTTCTGCTTGACCGTCACCAGGCACAGGTCGACGGGCTCACGCAGCGCCGTGTCCGCCTCGACCCCGGCGGTGAAGTCGCCGAACTGCTCACTGCGTACACGGATCCCGTCGTGCCGCAGGGCTTCGGCGGTCGCTTCCCCGGCGATGCAGATCACGCGGTGTCCGGCCCGCGAGAGGAGCGCGGCGAGCAGGCCGCCGATCCCGCCGGGACCGAGCACTGCCACCTTCACGCCGGACGACGGAATGCGTGCGGAGTCGGCGGCCGTCGTTGAGGGGGAGGTCATGGGGTCTCGCTCCTGCATAGGTCTTCTCCCTTCTTTCTGGGGCCGGGGCCGGCACAACCCCCATGGGCACACCCCCTATGGGCACCATCCCTATGGAGGCACCATCCCTATGGGGTCGGCACCCACCCCGTCGTCCCGCCCGTGTCCGGAACCGGTGCGAGCGACGGGACGGGTTGCCGCCTTGGGCCCGAGACGATCCTGGCCAGCGGCAAAGGGCAAGTCAATCCTCGGGTTTCCTAACGCACACCCAAGAGATTCCTTCACTGTGGGGCGGACCTATCGTGGCCGTATGCCCATGACCTTCGACGACCTCCGCATATTCGTGGCGGTGTGCCGCGCCGGCAGTCTGAGTGCCGTCGCCCGGGATCTGTCCTGCACCCAGTCCGCGGTCAGCCAGCATGTGAAACGACTCGAACGGGCAACAGGGGTACGGCTGTTGGAACGTCGGCCTCGCGGTGTCGTACCCACTCCCGAGGGACGCGTCCTCCAGAAGGCCGCGGCCGAAGGGATCACCGGCCTCGACCTCGCGTTGCGTCGGCTCGGGGAACTCGCCCGCGGCGAGACCGGGTCGGTGCGCGTCACGACCGGCGCCACATCGGTGCGTCACTTCATGTCCGATGCCGTCGTGACCTTCCGGGCGGAGCATTCGGGGGCCGTCCTGGAGTTCCGGACCGAGACATCGAGCGGGAGATGTTTCGAGGCGCTCGCCGAGGGCGCCGTCGACCTGGCCTGGGTCACCATCGGCAAGCCGGTGCGGGGCATCGAGCAGCGCCCGGTCGTGGAGCTGCCCTGGGTGCTCGCGGTACGGGCCGACGATCCGCTCGCCGGCCGGACACGGATCACGCCCGACGACCTCTCCGGCATCCAGCACATCCGGTTTCCGGAGAACTCCTCCTCCCGCACCCATGTCGACACGGCCTTGGCGCGGCTCGGTGTCCACCTCACGTCGGACACCGCCGTCGCCGACTGGGACACCGCCATCCTGCTCGCCGGCCTGGGGGTGGGACACGCGGTCGTTCCCGATCTTCCCGGCCAGGGGCTGGGCGATACCACCGCCGGCCCGTTGCGGTTCCTGCCGCTGCCGGACCTTCCGCCGCTTCCCGTCGGCTGGGCGGTACGCCGATGGGAAGCGCTGACTCCGCTGGCGCGTGCCTTCGCCGACTTGGTCGGAGCCCGCCGCTCGGCGCCCCCGCCCTCCGCCCCGCCCCGCCCTGCCCTGCCCTGCCCGGCATCCTGCCCCTGACCTGAGCGCCCTGGCGATGTGAGACATCCATGGCCCGCCAGTCGTCGCTGAACGACCACACGTGAGCCAGGTCACCCATGTGGTCGGGGCCCATCGGCTAGCGTGGCTGGGCATGGCCCTCACCGAGATCGAGATCACCGCGCAACTGATCCGGGATCTGCTGCGCGACCAGCACCCGGACTTGGCCGATCTTCCTCTGACGCTCGGCGCACATGGCTGGGACAACCAGCTGTGGCGGCTCGGCGACGACCTCGCCGTCCGGCTGCCGTGGGCGACGCTGTCCGCGGACGCGCTGCTGCGCAAGGAGTACGCGTGGCTACCCGTCCTGGCCCCCCGCCTTCCCTTGCCGGTGCCGGTCCCGCAGCGCCTCGGCGAGCCCTCCGAGCGGTTTCCGCGGCCCTGGATCGTCACCACGTGGGTGCCGGGAGCGCCCGCAGACCGCTGCCCCGCGACGCGCGCCGAAGCGGCGGACTCCTTGGCCGCCTTCCTGACCGCGCTTCACCGGCCCGCGCCGGAAGGGGCGCCCGCCGGCCGCGATCGCGGGGGCCCGCTCACCGCCCACGCCGACGGGTTCGAGCAGCGGCTGGCCTCGGCCGCCGACCTGGGCCTGATTCCCGACCCGGACGCCGTCCGCGCCGTCTGGGACGACGCCGTCAGCGCGCCCGGCTGGACGGGCCCGGAGCTCTGGCTCCACGGTGATCTGCATCCCGCCAACGTCCTTACCGCGGACGGCACTTTCTGCGGTGTGATCGACTTCGGCGATCTCTTCGCGGGCGATCCGGCGTGCGACCTCGCCGCGGCGTGGCACCTGCTGCCGGACGGCGCCGTGGACCGCTTCCACACCGTCTACCAGCCGGCCCCTGACCCGGCGACCCTTCGCCGGGCGCGTGGGTGGGCACTGCTCAAGGCGCTCGCCTGCATGGCGATCGGCGAGGCAGGAGTCCACGGCCGGCCGGGCGGCAAGGCCACCTGGGGGCCGCCGGCGCACGCCTGCCTGCGACGCCTCACCGCGACCAGCGGGTCTCCTTCGACGAGTTGGACGAGGCCCGGCGTGGGCCAGGCACCCGGGTCGCCCCGCTCGGCCTGAGCCTTTTGCGCGCGGTGGACCGGCCACGGGATGTGCCTGGTCAAGGCCGGGTTCGCCACGGAACGCGCCCGCAGATAGCCCAGTTGGTCCCACCTCGGCGGCTGTGCCATGGCTATCGCGCCGGCACGCAGGGCGGAGCGCCGCGTGATCCGCAGATATCTGCCGCCCCCCTAGCCGGGATGCCGACGTGCGAGGTGGACGACGATGTCGGCGTTGATCTCGACCATCCCGGGCAGCACCCGCCCGATCACGGCGTACGTCAACTCGCGCTTTTCCGGCGCCAGTTGGAGGTAGGCCGAGACCGTCGACAGGTGGCCCAAGTAGTCGGGGGCGCTCATCCTCAGGCGCCGCTCGATGACGGTCTGCCGTACGTCGGTGAAGAGGGGCGAACGCTGCAGTTCCGTGCCCGGCCACTGCACCTCCTCATCCGGCGCGGTTCCGTCGGGAGAGGGGATGTCGTCGTCGTCCAGGAAGGGCGCCCGCGCCGCCCGCACCGATTCCTCGACCGCTGGATCGGCCAAGCGCACCGCTCCTCCGAAGGAGGCGAACACGCCCTCCGGTTCCAGGAGCGCGGCCACCCGAGGCCATCGGCCCTCCGGGCGCGTCCAGTGCAGGGCCGCCGCCGCGTAGACCAGTCCATGGGTCTCGTCCAGGCGCAGATCCTCGAACGCGGCCCGCACCGTCCTCACCTTCTGCGGCACGGACTTGACGAGTTCGGCGAGCATGGCGGGGTCCGGCTCCGTCGCGGTGACCGCGATCCCGTGCGCGGCGAACAGCCGGGTCGCCTTGCCCGTCCCGGCGCCGATTTCCAGGGCCGAGCCCATCGGCCGGCCCGCGTACGTCATCACCAGGTCGAGGAGCTCGTCGGGATACCCCGGCCGGAACCTCTCGTAGGCTCCTGCTACGGCCCCGAAGCTCAGTGCACGAGCAGACATGCCGAGCATCCTGGCACGGCCCGCACCATCGGCGCTCGGCGTTGCTCAGCGGCCCGGACGACGCCAGGCAGCGTCTTCCGGCATCGGTGGCAGAACGCCGGTGTGGCGCACGGGAGCGCCCCAGCGGCAATTCCCCGTCTACTTCGTGTGCCCAGCCGCCGCCCTCACCCGGGCTTCGAGGTCCTGCCGGGGTTCGCCGTGGTCCGTCGCGTACGTGGTGACGGCGCTCTGCATGTCACGGGCCAGGTCGCGCCATGCGCGCCACGCGGTCTCGTACGTCTGCGTCTGCCGGCCCGACCAGGGGCGGGTGCCCGGCGGCCCGTACTGGCTCCGCAGCTGCTCCGCCTGGGCGTGCGCCGCATCGACCGTACGCTGCATCTCGACGAGTTCCTCGAACGTGTGCGCCACGATCGCCGATCATAGGGTGGACACACGCGACATACCGGCTCCGACCCGCGCGACATGGGTCGAGACATGGCGACTGCGCACAGCCGGGGTTCGTCGAGGTGGCAGCAGCCCATATCGGGCGCGCGTGAGGAGTGTGCTGGATGGGAGGGCCCGTCGACCTCCCCAGGCGTCCTGGCCCTCCTCCGACCCAGCAGTCACCGCCTACCCAACTGGCCGGGAACATGCACGTTCCTTCGTAAAATCAGGCGCGGCGGACCCGCCAGAGCCAGGTCGCCGTGCAGGCGAGGAGGGCGAGCGTCACCAGGTTGGCCACGAGGGCCGGGGTGCCGGACGGGGCGCCCGACAGGTTCCAGGTGGCTATCACGGCGCTCGGCACCACGGCGGTGAGCAGGACGCCGGTGGTCTTCTGGACGGCGGTCCAGTGCACGGAGGTGCACAGGAGCACCGCGCCCGCGATACGGAACAGGACGCCGATCAGGGGCCCGGGAAGGTCGGGGAAGACCATCATGAACGGCAGCGACAGGGTGAGCATGAGGAGCGGGACCAGGGGATGCACCTTGCCGCGCCGGCCTTGGGTAGGGGCGGAGTCCGCGGGCGGGGCCCAGGCGGCCGCCCCCACGGACTCGGCGAGAGCCGTCGCCGCGATCGTCCGGGGATCGCCCAGCTCCGCGAGGATCTCGCCGGTGGCGGTGTCGGGCCGCTCGGCGCGCGCCACCTCGATGTGTTCGGCGAGGTCCGCGAGGAGTTCCTGGCGGCGGTCGGCGGGCAGGGCGGAGCTTTCGCGCTCCACGGCCGAGAGGTAGTCGCGTACGAGGTCGGTCGAGGTCTTCATGCGTCGTCTCCGGTGGGGGGTGGCGGGGTGGTCAGGAAGGCGTCGACGGCGTTGCGGAATCCGGGCCAGACACGGGTGAACTCATCGAGCGCGGCCCGGCCGGTGTCGGTGAGCGCGTAGTAGCGCCGGGGCGGTCCGGAGGTGGACTCCTGCCATGCGGTGGTGACCAGGTCGTCGCGGCGGAGCCGGGAGAGCAGCGGGTAGACCGTGCCCTGGCTGGTGGCGAGGGCACCGGATTCCTCCAGGGCGTGCAGGAGTTCCACGCCGTAGCGGGGCCGGTCCCGCATCAGGGCGAGTACGCAGTACTCCAGGACGCCCTTGCGCAGTTGGGCGGCGGCCCGAGCCTGCTTGGTCGAATCACCTGGTTCCATGCAATGCAAGATACCCCCTGACGGGGAAGTCTTTAATACCGGCCTGCCCTCAGGCGGCCGGGGCGGCCGGGGCGGCCGGTCGATGGGGGCGCGGAGCGAGGCAGCCCGCTGAGGGCGGAGGCGCGGTTGCCGTTCCGAAAGTCCTCTCCCCCATGGCCCGCACGGGAAGGCGGGCCGCCCACGAGGACCGGGCCACGAAGACGCACCCGAAGGCGGACCGCGCACGAGGACCGGCCGCACGCGGCGGCGGACCGCTCGCGCTGCCCGGCCGCGCGCATGTCTACGGGCGGACTTCGCCCCGGGGCGGCTCCTTCGGGTCGCTCCGTACGTGCGCGCGCAGTCCTTGCAATCCGAACAGGATGAGCAGTTCGACCGCGCCGCCGTCGGCGCTGCCCAGCCAGTGGGGCAGCGCCGTGTCGAACTCGATGGCCTCGCCGGGCGGCAGGGTCAGATCGCGTTCGCCGGTGACGAGCCGGAGGCGCCCGCTCAGTACGTAGAGCCATTCGAAGCCGTCGTGCGTCTGCGGGATCGGTTCGAGCGGCTCCCGCCGGGCGGGGATGATCATCTTGAACGCGTGCACCCCGCCGGGCCGTCGGGCCAGGGGCACGAACGTCATACCGAAGCGACTGACCGGCTTGAGGTGGATCCGGGGGTCGCCGGTGTGGGGCGCGCCGACGAGGTCGTCCAACGGCACGTCATAGGTACGGGCCAGCGGCAGCAGCAGTTCGAGGCTCGGGCGGCGCAACCCGCTCTCCAGCCGGGACAGCGTGCTCTCCGATACGCCGGTCGTCGCCGCGAGGCCGGCGAGGGTGATGCCGCGCGCCCGGCGCAGGGCGCGAAGGCGTGGTCCCACCGCGTCCAGTACTTCCTCGTCGGTCTTCGGGTGCTTCTTGCTCGGTTGATCCATCACGCCCAACGGTCCATCGCGTCGTCTCGGTCCGTCGTGCCATCTTGCCGGAACCGCAAGATTCCGTGCCGACCGTGCTGCGCCTGGCAAGACTGAACGCATTCCGAAACCGAGCGCGTGCCGATCCGGGCGCGTTCGGAGACCGAGCGCGTTTCGACACTGAGCGCGTTCCGACGCAAGGGGACCCGATGAGCACCAGCGATGCGACCACGTTCTGGGACGGCGTCTACGCGGCGCGGCCTGCGGCCGACAGCCCTCAGCCGAACGTGCGCCTCACCGAAGCGGCGGCGAGCCTGCTGCCCGGCGACGCGCTCGACCTTGGTTGCGGCAATGGCGGGGACGCGCTGTGGCTAGCCCGCCGGGGCTGGCGGGTCACGGCCGCCGACATCTCGGCGGTGGCGGTCGAACGGCTCGCAGCTCTGGCTCGCGCTCATGAGGTGGAGCGCCGACTCACCTCACTCCAAGCCGACTTGCAGGCCTCGTTCCCGCCGGGCGAGTTCGACCTCGTCTGCGCCCACTACCTCCACACGCCGAAGGAGTTCGACCGGGCGGCCGTCCTGCGAACGGCGGCGCACGCGCTGCGGCCGGGCGGCCGGCTGCTGGTCGTCGACCACGGTTCGACCGCGCCCTGGTCGTGGAATCAGGATCCCGCCTTCCACTACCCGAGCGCGCGCGAGGTCGCGGCCGGTATCGGTCTGGAGCCGCAGGGTTGGACGGTCGAACGGGCCGACGCGCTCCGGCGGATGGCGACCGGGCCGGACGGACGGACCGCCGAAGTCACCGACCACGTCCTCCTCATCCGCCGCGCCACCTGAGTCGGTACGCGGGCCGCATCGGCGGCGTGCGGGTACAGCGTCGCCGGTGTGCGGCGCGCCTCATGGGCGGGGCACGGCACACGTCATCGGCGGTGGATCTTCAAGGCCGACACTTCGTACGTCATCTCGGTCACGTCCGGCGGCGGCTCCGGGTGGTAGCGGCCCGCGCTGACGGACAGGTTCACGATGAGGTAGGCGCGCCAGTTGCGCCCCACGCCCGCGCGGTCGCCGAAGACCCGCACGCCGTTCACCCACCAGGTGACGGACCGGGCACCGAACCGGACTCGCAGGTCGAGCTCCGCGCCGGGGGCGACCGCGGCACCGCGGAAGTAGAACTGGCCCCCATGGACATGGTTGGTCAGCTCCAGGAGATCCGGGTTGTCGGGGTGGTACTCGAAGATGTCGATCTCCTGGCCGCCGTCCCGCCATGTCCAGATGGCGGGCCACGCGCCCACCGCGACGGGCAGCCGCACATGAGCCTCCAGCACGTCTCCCGTGCGGACCATGAACCCCTCGGAGCTGCCTTCCGTGGTCAACAGCCCTGTGTTCCAGGTGCTGTTGGGGTTACGCGTGGCCCGGAACGCTCCACTGCGGCTGTACGCGGGGTCCTCGACCAGGTAATCCAGTTTGTTGTCACCGGGGTTGACGGGGCCGCCGTCCGGATACGCCGACGAGCGGCCCGCGACCCACTGCGTACGCGAGGCGAAGTCGGCGGTGAACACGACGGGGGCGTCACCCGCGCGGAGACGGAGTCGGGAGCGGAGGCCGGGGCGGGTTCGGGGCAGACGCTCGCGCCACCGCGCGAGGGCATTGGAGAGCACGATGCGACTCTGCCCGGTCGGGGCGATCGATATCCCTCGATAAGCCCTCGATCATCCCGAGGTGAGGCATTCGTCGGCGCACTCTCACGCCGAGCGCCCCCTATGTCTCGCGTCACGGATCGGCAGCCTGCGAGTGGGCCGACTCGGGGGCGGCCGGCGGGTGCATCGGCCCGGGGACGACCGTGGAGAACGGCACGTTGAGCATCGCGTCGAACGCCTCGACGACGGGGACGTGCAGGTACGCGCCTTGCAGCCGGGTGCGGTCGGCGGCAGGGGCGGCTCCGGCCCTGCGGGCGCCGGGGCCCGCGCGGGCCCCGCGCAAGGGGGCGGGGGCGAGCCCGAGGCCCGTTTCGGCGAAGGCCCCCTCGATGCTTCCGGGTTGGGGCGGGGACAGCTCGGTCGCGGCGCAACGCGATGTCGTAGCTGTCCTGATCGCTGCGCGAGAGGTCTCGCGCCGGGGCGGGGCGGTCGGGTCTGCGGGGTGTTACGCGCCTTCCTGCGGCCCCGGCACCTCAGAGGTGCGGCGCTGCCCTCACCAGGTCCTCCACGCTGCCCGACATGATGGTGCGCACATGCTCCGTGATGGTCTCGATGGGCCAGTCCCACCAGGCCACCGCCAAGAGCCGGGCGGTGTCCCGTTCGTTGTAGCGGGTGCGGATCAGGCGGGCGGGGTTGCCGCCTACGACGCCGTAGTCGGGGACGTCCGTCGTGACCACGGAGCCCGCCGCGATGATCGCGCCGTGTCCGATGCGTACACCCGGCATGACGGTCGTATCGAAGCCGAACCACACGTCGTTGCCGACCACCGTGTCCCCACGGTTGGGCAGGCCGGTGAGGAGGTCGAAGTGGTCGGCCCATGAGCCGCCCATGGTGGGGAAGGGGAAGGTGGAGGGGCCGTCCATGCGGTGGTTGGCACCGTTCATGAGGAACCGTACGCCGGTGCCCAGCGCGCAGAACTTCCCGATGACGAGCCGCTCGGGCCCATAGTGGTAGAGCACGTTGCGTGCCTCGAAGGCGGTCGCACCGTCCGGGTCGTCGTAGTACGAGAACTCTCCGACCTCGATCAACGGGGAGTTCACCAGCGGCTTCAGGAGCACCACGCGGGGCTGGCCGGGCATGGGGTGCAGAACGGTGGGATCGGCGGGATCGGCGGGCGTGGGCATCGGACGGATCGTCCCTTCGTCGGGGGGGTGGCTGTTCGCCTGGCGGCGGGGCGGCTGTTGATCTGAGGGCGGGGCGGTCTGGTGTCGGGGACGGCAGGGGTCAAGTCTGTGAGAGAGCGGCCCTTCGATCAACGACACATCGCGAGCTACAGTCATAAGCGCAAGTGATCGGCGGCGGGGCGGCACCATGGAACTGCGGGACATCGAGATCTTCCTGACCCTCGCCGACGAACTGCATTTCGGCCGGACGGCGCAGCGGCTCCATCTCTCCCAGGCGCGGGTGAGTCAGTCCGTCGCCCAGCAGGAACGCAGGCTGGGCGGCGCCCTGTTCGACCGCAGCACCCGTGCGGTCGCGCTCACCGTGCTCGGCAAGCAGCTGCGGGACGACCTGCTTCCGGCGTACGAGGCCATCCGCACGGCGCTCGCCCACGCGACGGAGACCGCCAGGGGCGCGGCCGGAGTGGTACGGCTCGGCGTCATGGGCGCGCTGCCTTCGGAGATCGAGTGGCTCGTGCGGGCCTACCGCGACCAACACCCCGGCTGTGACGTGGAGTTCGTCGAGTTCCACTTCAGCGACCCCGCGGCGCTCGTCCTCTCCCGCGAGGTGGACCTGCAGCTCCTGTGGCTTCCGGTGCCACAGCCACACCTGGAGCCCGGCCCCGTCGTGTTCCGCGAAGGGCGCGTACTGGCCGTCGCCGATGGATCCGACCTCGCTGCGCGCACCCACGTCACCATGGAGGACCTCGCCGGCCGTACCGTCATCGATCCCGGAACCCGCGTGCCCAAGACATGGTTCGCCGCCATGTGCCCCGAGCGGACACCCCTCGGGCATCCCGTCCACCGCGGGCCACGGGCGGAGACGTTCCACGAGATCCTCGCTCTTGTCGCGAGCGGTCGCGCCGTGTGTCCGCTCAACGCACATGTGGTCCGCTACTACCGCTATCCCGGTGTCACCCTTCTCCCCATCACGGACGCCCCTCCCACCGAGTGGGTCCTGGCCCTCCCCCGCACACCGACGCCACCCCACGTCTCCGCGACGCCGCCTCACGTCTCCGCGCTGCTCGCGACGGCACGCGAGCTCGGGCCCCGTACGGCCGGGCCCCACTGAGCGGAGGGTCCTGAAGGACCACCTGAGTCAGCCCGGTGGGAGGGGGCTGGGAGCTCGCGTGCCAGGATCAGTACCGGGCAGTAGCTTCACCGGTGCGACGAGAGGGAGCGAGCGGCATGGGACGGGTCTGCACAGTGAGTGACAGCGTGGTCGTCGGCGTCACGCCGGAGGTGGCGTACCGGGCCGTGAGCCGTCCGTCCGACATGGGGCGGTGGAGCCCGGAGAACCTCGGTACGGCGGGCGCGACGGGTGAGGGAGCCGCTGCGGTCGGCACGGTCTTCGTCGGGCGCAACAAGCGGGGCGCGTTCCGCTGGGTGACCAAGTGCACGGTCACCGCGGCCGACCCCGGGCGCCGCTTCGCGTTCCGCGTCCACGCCATCGGGCTCAGCCGCCCGCGGGTCCGTGGCCCGATCGCCACCTGGGAGTACCGGTTCGAACCGGTCGAGGGCGGCACCCGGGTCACGGAAACCTGGACCGACGACCGCAGGAAGTGGCCCGATTTCGTGGCCAACGTCTTCGACCGCGTCGCCACCTCCGGCAGTACGTTCGCCGCCTTCCAGGCCCGCAACATCAGCACGACCCTGCGCAACCTCAAGCGGGAGCTGGAGAGCAGCACGGGCTGAGTGCCGTGCGCGGGGAGAACGGCGCGGGATGAGAGCGGCTCCGTAGGAGTGGGGCGAAGTGTGTGGGCTCCGCCCATGTGGGGAGCCCACACACTTCCGTCGCGACTACTTGGGCATCAGGACGGTGTCGATGATGTAGACCGTGGCGTTGGCGGTGGGCACGTTGCCGCAGACCACGTTCGCGGAGTCATTGACCTTGTACGCGGTGCCCGAGCCGGACGTGGTGATCTTGCCCTTCTCCAGGGTGTCGAAGGAGCCGCTCCCCAGCTGCTGGGGCGTGACCTTCTGACCCACCACGTGGTACGTGAGGATCTTGGTCAGCGTGGCCTTGTCGTTGAGCACCTTGTCCAGGTCGGCCTTCGGGATCTTCGCGAAGGCGTCGTTGGTCGGCGCGAACACCGTGATGTTCTGCGCGTTGTTGAGGGTGTCGACCAGGCCCGCCTTCTTCACTGCGGCGACCAGCGTGGAGAGCGCCGGGTTGTGGGAAGCGGCCGTGGCGACCGGGTCCTTGGCCATGCCGTCGAACGAGCCGGCGCCGTCCTTCGGCACCGACGCGCACGCGGCACCGAACGGCTTGTCCATGGTCGATGCGTCGCCACCGGCCGAAGCCTGCGCACCCGAGGGCGCGGAGGCCTCCGACGACGATGCGGAGGTGTCCTTCTTGCTGTCGTCGCTTCCACAGGCACTCAGTGCGAGCGGCAGAACGGCGGCCGTGGCGACGGCGAGCGCGGTACGACGGAAACGCAGGGTGTTGTTCATGACTTCTCCTGTGGACAAGGGGCGCTTCGATGCCCCGGGGTGGTGGGGTTGTCTTGTCGGCGGGCGGCCTGCACGACCGGCGGCCCACTTGGTGAGAGGCCTGCGCAGGCGCAGGCCGGCGTGGTCGGGAGCGGCGACGGTGGGTCAGTCCACGGTGATCACCACCGAGTGCCGGCCGCTCGCGCCGTCCGGGATGGTCGGCGTGCGCTGTTCCGTCTGCACCGTCCCGGTACGGTCGGTGGCCCGGACCGTCAGCGTGTGGTTTCCGGGATTCGCCTTCCAGGGCAGGGACCACTGACGCCAGGTGTCGGAGGTGTCCTCCGCGGCGAGGTCGGCCCGCGTCCAGGGGCCGTCGTCGACGCGCACCTCGACCCGGTCGATCCCCCGGTGCTGTGCCCAGGCCACCCCGGCGATCATCACCGTCCCGGCCTTCGGGCGGGCGAACGGTTTCGGAGTGTCGATGCGGGACTCGGTCTTGATCGGCGCCTGCCGCGCCCAGGACCGCTTGACCCAGTACGCGTCGTAGTCGGCGAACGTGGTCAGTTCGAGGTCCTGGATCCACTTGCACGCCGAGACGTAGCCGTAGAGACCCGGCACGACCATGCGGACCGGGAATCCATGCACGAACGGGAGCGGCCGGCCGTTCATGCCGACAGCGAGCAGCGCGTCACGGCCGTCCATGAGGTCCTCGACCGGCGTGCCGATCGTCATGCCGTCCACCGAGCGCGCCACCAGCTGATCGGCCGGGCCGCCCCGCGACGGCGGCCGCACCCCCGCTTCCTTGAGCAGGCCGGCCAGCGGCACCCCGATCCAGCGCGCGTTCCCCGCGTAAGGGCCGCCGACCTCGTTGGACACGCAGGTCAACGTGATGTCCCGCTCGACGAGTTCGCGCTCCAGGAGGTCCTGGAACGTCAGCGTCACCGGCCGGGACACTCCCTTGCCGTGGATCTTCATCCGCCAGGTGCCGGCGTCGACCTTGGGGACGACCAGCGCGGTGTCGACCCGGTAGAAGTCGCCGTTGGGCGTGATGAACGAGCTGATGCCCGGGGTGTGAAGGACCGCCCCGGGCGGGATCGGCCGGGCCGTCGAGACGGGCCTCGGGAGCGTCACCTTGCCGCGCGCGGCTACCGCCCCCTGACCGTTCGCGGTGTTCAGGGACCGCCCCAGGAGTCCGGCGCCCGCGGACGCGGCGGCTGCCGCGCTCGCGGTGATCACGAAACCGCGCCGGTCCCAGCCGTCCGGCCGCCGGGCGGGCGGGCCCGAGACCTGGCCGGGGACGACGAGGCCGGGGGCCGCGGCGTCCGGCGCGCTCGCGGGCCGCAGGGAGAGGCGCCCGATGAGCAGATACAGCAGTCCCGCCCCGGCGAGAGCGCCCGCCACGGACGGCAGCGCGTCGGCCGTGCTCGCCGAATCGGGACGGCCGGTCGCGGCCAGCGCGCCCACCACTCCGAACAGGAGCACCCCGGCGGCTCCGGCACGCCGGAAGCGCAGCGCCAGTACGCCGAGGAGGAGGGCCAGCAGGGCCAGGACGGCGAGGATGCCGAGCTGGAGCACGAGCTTGTCGTCGGTCCCGAAGTGGCGGACCGCCCAGTCCTTCAGGGCGGGTGGCGTGCGGTCGATGGCCGCGCCACCCACGGCGATCACCGGGCCGGATTCGGGCCGGACCGCGGCGGAGACCAGCTCCGCGACGGCCAGGGCGGCGAAGCCGGCCAGCAGTCCGGACAGTGCGGCGAGCGGAAGGCGGACGCCTCCGCCCGGGAATTTGATCACGGGTCCTATTCGGAGCCGTCCGGCTCCGGGATTGGCCGCTCACCCGAAAGAGTTGCGCTCCCCCACCCGTGCGGGCAGGCGTTCGACATCGGGGCCGGGAAACTTGGTGCGTGCGGCAATCCGCCGACGCTCCGGCTCCGAATCACCCTCATGACCATGAACCGCCGGGAGGATCAGCGGGTGAAAGAAACCGTGCACATCAGCGGGGCACGCCAGGCGGGCCCCGACTTGGCCGAGCTCCTGGCCAGGACCGCGCGTGGCGACGAGCAGGCGTTCTCCTCGGTGTACGACGCGGTCATCGGACCCGTCTTCGGCCTGGTGCGCAGCGTCCTGCGTGATCCGGCCCAGTCCGAGGAGGTGGCACAGGAGGTGCTCGTCGACGTGTGGCGCACCGCCGCCCGGTACGAATCCGAGCGGGGCGGCGTCATGAACTGGGTGATGACCCTCGCGCACCGCCGGGCCGTGGACCGGGTCCGCTCGGCGCAGGCCTCGGCGGAGCGGGAGAACAAGGCGGCGCTGCTCGCCCGGACCCCGGACTTCGACGAGGTGAGCGACGAAGTGGAGACCCGGCTCGAGCGCGAGTCGGTACGGCGCTGTCTGCGGGCCCTGACCGAGTTGCAGCGGGAGTCCGTCGCGCTCGCCTACTACCGGGGGCTGACCTACCGCGAAGTCAGCGAGCTGCTGTCGGTGCCGCTCGGCACCATCAAGACCCGCCTGCGCGACGGACTGATCCGGTTGCGCGACTGCCTGGGGGTGACCGCATGATCGGCGCCGACCTGCACACACTGACCGGTGCGTACGCCGTGCACGCGCTCCTCGACGACGAGCGCGAGGAGTTCGAGCGTCACCTCGCCGCGTGCGAGTCCTGCACCCGCGAGGTCCACGAACTGACCGCCACCGCAGGGCGTTTGGGGCTCGCCATGACCGCCACACCTCCGGCGGCGCTCAAGGCGGACGTGCTGCGCAGGATCAGCACCGTACGGCAGGACGCGCCGCGCACCGGGCCGCTCGCTCCTTCCACGTCCCGGACCGGCCGGGGCCGCGCGCTGAGCAGATTCGTCCTCGCCGCGTGCCTGGCCGCGGCCGTCGGGCTCGGCGGGGTCGCCGTGTGGCAGCACCAGCAGGCGGACTCGGCGCGGGACCGGGCGAGCAGCGCACAACAGCAGTACCGGCAGCTGACGGATGTCCTCGCGGCACCGGACGCCAAGGCCACCACCGGGCACGTCACCGGCGGCGCCAACGGCACCCTCGTCATCGCCCGCAGCCGCAATCAAGCCGTCTTCCTCGCCTCGGGGCTCGCCCAGCCCCCCGCCGGCAAGGTCTACCAGCTCTGGTTCGACGACGCGGGCACCATGCGATCGGCCGGGCTGATGGATCCCGCCCGGACCACCGAGGCGGTTCTGCTGACCGGGCCCGTCGACCAGGCCTCCGGCATGGGCATCACCCTGGAGCCGGCGGGCGGCTCCCCGCACCCCACCACCCAGCCCCTGGCGGTCATGGCCTTCCCCCAGGCCTGAAACGGACGTGGTCGTGCGAGCCGGCGCCCTGGCATCCCCATCGGCACCGGTCCCGTGCCCCGCCGGGAAACCGGAGGCGGAGAGCGCCATCACCGTCTACGAGCGGGGCGGGGAGCACGCCGAGGCTCCGCGCGCGGAAGCCGTACGCTTCGCCGCGCTGATCGAGGGCGACGGCCTCGGCCGACTGGGGGCGGCGGCGGTCCGGGCCCGCGGGGCGGACCTGCCCGAGGCCGCCGGCATCCTCGACTCGCTGCGGCAGAGCTTCGAGAACCGGCGGGGCTGAGCCCGTCGGGCCCGGCCCCTGGCGCCCATGTGCGGCGCGCGGGGGCCGGGCGGTGCAATCGCCGTCGACGGCTGGGCGGGGCCGGGCGGTGGCGTGCAGCTTCGCTCGGCCGCGGGTCCCGTTCGCCCGCGGGGCGGCCTCGAGCGCGGGGAGCGGTCACTCGGTCCACACCGGATCATCGGGGGCCGGCCGCCCGGAGAAGCGGCGCAGCGTACCTCCGGCGGGTGAGAGCCGGCGGCGCGCGGTGACGATGAAGTCGTTCTGCGCCGACTCCACATACGACCGCAGCACCAACCACTCCTCCTCGGGGGTCAGGCCACGCTTGATCTTGGTGTGGAGCCGCCACATCTGTTCGTCCAGAGCATGTGCGGCTTCCGTGATGTCCGGGTCGGCGACGAGGTTCACCATGCTGAGGGCCTCGTTCCACGGCCGCCAGTCGATGGCGGTCCGGCGGACGACGCCTTGGGGGATGGAGCGCGGACGAGCCGTTTCCGCCTCGCTCAGGCTCACGAGCAGCCCGGACGACTCGCGCAGCACGCGTACGCACGCTGCCGTCAGCTGCTCCCGGGCCCAGTGCCGGTCCTGTGTCCTCCTGCTGACCGCGCTTCCGGCGAAGACACCGAGCAGGGTCGTCACGGCGGCCCCGGCGGGGGCGGCGAGCAGGCTCCACAGCGCGGACATGCGGCCAGTGTGAGGGCAGCGGGATCGGTCGGAGTCGGGTTCCACGGAATTGCCGGGGCGGCGGCCGCCCCGGCCGGACGCGCCGCGCGCGGGCCGGGCCGCGGGCTCGCTCCGCGTGCCCCGTCCGCGGGGTTCAGACGAGCGCGGCGGCCAGCACGGCGAAGGCGGCGACGATGATGGCGACGCGGACGTAGTGGAAGCGGTCCCAGCGGCCCATCTGCTCCTTCCAGTCCTCGGGCAGGTTCTCGGTGGTCCACCCCTTGCTCTGGTTGTTGATCGGGACGAGCAGTGCGATCGACATGATCACGCTCAGGATCAGGAGCGCCGCGGCGGTGACGACGAGGACGGCACCGTGGTGGTGCCATCCGGCGACCGCCCAGACCGCGCTGAGCACGAGCGAGCCGATGTACCAGAACGGCATCACGGCGCCGAGCATGCGGGCTCCGTGGGTGCGGCCGCGCAGGCCGTTGTCGCCGGGGAGTCCGTTGAGGATCGGGTTGATGACGAAGGCGACGGAGAACTCCACCCCCACCATGACTCCGAGGACGACGGTGGTGAGGACCTTGAGTGCGTCGAGCATGATGACCCCTCCGGGATCTAGCGCCGCTAGGTGATGAGTCAACGCTAGACCTACTGCCGCTCGGTTGTCTAGCAGTGCTAGGGTCGCTCTATGTCGGTACAGGAACGCAAGCAGCGCGAACGGGCGGACCGTGAGCGCCTCATCGTGGCCACGGCCCGCGAACTCGCCGAGCAGCAGGGCTGGGACGCGGTCACCACCCGGCGGCTCGCCGAGCGCATCGAGTACAGCCAGCCCGTCCTCTACAGCCATTTCCGCGGCAAGCGCGAGATCATCGGCGCGGTCGCCCTGGAAGGCGCCGCCGAGATGGCCGCGGCCCTGCGAGCGGCGGCCGCCGACGCGGACGGGCCCCGAGCCCGGGTCACCGTCCTGGCGCGCGGCTACCTCGACTTCGCCGCACGCAACCCCGCGGTCTACGACGCCCTGTTCCAGCTCGACGGCGGCCTTGCGTACGCGCGCGAGGACACCCCGGAACCGCTCAAGGACGCGTTCGCCGCGCTGCTCGAGTGCCTCGGCGAGGTGGCGGGGGAAGGCGTCCACCCCGGGCTGTTCACCGAGGTGTTCTGGGCATCCCTGCACGGCCTCGCGACCCTGACCAGGGCGGGCCGGCTGCCTCCGGAGGACACGGAGCAGAGGCTGAACCTGCTGGTGGACCGGCTGGCCGCGCTCTGACGCCCCGGATGCTCACGGTGCCCTCTGCTTCAGCACGCGTGGAGCCGGCGCGCGGGTTCTCCCAGGAACGCTCGTCTGCTGAGGGCGGCGGGGGCATGACGGGGGCAGTGACGGGCCCACCCCCGGGGCAGGCACTCCCCGTCGCCGGCGTCAGAGCGCGCTGAAGCCGCTCTCCCCCGGCCGGCGGCAGCCGGTGATGGCCGCCAGGGGGATTCCCCCGATGAAGTCCATCTCCTGGGTGGGGCCGACGGGACCGATGACGGCCGCTGTCGCGGTCTCCAGGGACGTGCTGTTGGCGTAGACCGTCGGCTTGGTCAGGATCTTGCTCCGTGCGGGCGGCGCGGCGAATCTGTGCCAGCCGCTGACCTGGATCTGGTAGAGGTGCCGGTCGTTGCTGGCGTATCCGCCGCAGTCCTCGTCCAGCGCCGTGGAGACCAAGGTCGGCTTGGGGCTGCTGACATGGGCTCGGGCGTAGGCGATCGGATCCTCGAGGAACAGGGCGAGTTCGGTCGCGACGGACGTGCTGTTGCGGGACCTCATCCCGTTCGCCTGCCGGATGACGTCGGGAGTGCGCCCATCGGCCCGGAAGAAGACCAGGCCGGCCGATCCGGCGAGCGTGTACCCGTGCGTGGGGGCGTCGGACTGTGCCTGCTCGGGCTCCGCAGCGGCCGACGTATGCCCGGCCGAGTCGGTCCGGTCGGCGCCGGAGGTCTGCGTGGCCCCGCCGGCCCTCAGGTTCTCGGGCTTTTTCGGTACGCGCGGCGGAGCGCTCTTCCCGTTGGCGGGCGCGGTCTGTACGGCGAACGGGCCGTCGCGACCCTCGTGGGCGGCACCGGTGGCCGGGGCAGTCCGTGGCCCCGCGGCAGTTTGCACATCGAGCGGTGCCTGCATGACGCGCTGCGCGTTGACCTCCGCGGCGCGTTCGAACCTGTCGGAAGCGTCGGAGACGCGGAGTCCGTTGCCCATGTCCGTACCGGCCACAGGGCCCTGACGCTGCTGGATGACATGGGTCAATTCATGAGCGAGGGTGTGCTTGTCCCCACCGTCGGCGCCGACGACGACATGGCTGCCGGACGTGTAGGCGCGTGCGCCCACCTCGGTGGCCGACGCACGGGCGGCGCTGTCGTCGTGGACGCGCACGTCGGAGAAGTCCGCGCCGAGCCGAGCCTCCATTTCCTGGCGCACTGGCTCACCGAGGGGCTTTCCGGCGCTGCGGAGCACGTCGTGGACGGCGGAACGCTGCACCGGTGCGGGCGAGGACGCGATCTCCTGGTGGCCGCAGCCGGCGCCGTGCTCGTGCTGTTCCCGGGCCCAGGTGTGGTCGGCGCCGCGGAGCATCTGGACGACCGCGGCGTTGCCCGCAGAAGCCTGCAGGCCGAGCAGCCCGTGCTCCGCAGGCGGAGCGGATGCGGGCCGACGGGCAGGCATACGGCTGTTGCCCGCTCCGGCGTGGGAGCCGGCCTTCTCCTGATCGTGCACGGGAGCCCCTCTGCTGGCGCGAGATCGTCAACTTCCCTGAATACGCGACAGGGAGCCGCTGGCGCAAGGTACGGGCGGACAGCATGTGCTGACCGGACGGGCACATCCGATGCCGCGATTGTCCGCGGCTCAGAAATCCAGGTCGAGGTAGTCGATGTCGTTGATCTCCACGTCGGAGAGGCCCGGCGCGCGGCCCCCGCCGTCCTGGAAGTAGATGTCCTTGAACCCCTCGGCGATGATCCCGCGCATTTCCCGGTCGCCGGCGCCGGCGGCGCGTGCGTCGAAGAGGCGCTGCGCGTAGGCCGGGGGGAGGTGCACGGTGAGGCGGCGGAAGCGGCCGTCGTCGGTGGTGCCGACCGGCGCCGTGTAGCCGAAACGGGCCCGCGTCTCCACGGTGATTCCGCCGGTGGCCGCCGCTTGCCGTCGGCGGCGCTTGCGCACCAACGGCTGCCAGCGGGCTCGTACCGCCTCGTCGATCTTCGCCGCGACGTCGGCGCGGGCGTGTCTGCGCGCACCGCGGCGGTAGCGGTTGACGGAGTCGGCGGTGACGCCGATCTCCTGCGCGACCGCCTTCGCGCTGCCCAACTGCTTGATCAGGTAACCGACTTGGCCCTTCAGCGTTTTCGGCGGCTCGCGCGTGAACGCCTCCCGGTCGGCGCGTTCGATCGCGTCCTCGATCTCCCCCACGGCCTACTCCCCCTCGTCCAGGACGGCGTCGCCGCCCTTGATGTGCCGGGCCGGGTTCAGCCCCTTCTCCATGAGGTCGACCGCCCACAGCAGCGACTGAACGCCCTCCAGCTTCGCCAGGCCCGGCGAGGGGCCGAGGCGGAACCCGCCCGGTTGCGGCTTGCCCGAGGCCGCGTACGGCAAAAAGTCCAGCGGGCCGGGGCCCGGCGAGGGGTAGACGACGCAGTCGGACAGCACCGCCAGCGGGTACAGCCCCGTCATCTTCGCCATGTTCACCAGCTTGCGGTGCATGTTGACCCGCGCCTTGCTGATGACGGCGGCGCGGATGTCGGGGCGCCACGTGGGACGCAGCATCGCGGGCCACGGATCGCCCGCCTTGTAGCCCTTGCCCTGCGGGTTCTCGAAGAGCTTGCCGATGCCGCCCTTGATGGTGCCCTTGATCGCGGCGAGCACGGCCGTCAGTGCCGGGTCGATGTCCTTGTGGCGCTCCATCGCCGCGAGGAACTCCACGTCCGAGAGTTCCTTGGTGACGCCGAGGTCGGCGAGGGTGTCGACGTAGGCGGACCTGAGCCGGTCGTGCCAGGGGTCCAGGTACGCGCCGGTCTCGCGGCGCAGATACGCCTCCAACGGCTCGACGTTGAAGCCGAGTTCCTGGGCGTACGCCACGGTGTGCGTCTGGTACCAGGCCGGCCCCGTGGGGCGCTCGCCGCTCGGCGTGAACGGCGACGGCAGGCGCGGGTCGATCTCCACATGGCTGAGGTCGACCAGCCAGGACCCGGGGATCTTGGGGTTGAACCTGGGCCCGGCGAAGTACACCGGCTCGGAGAGGCCGACCGTGAGCCGCGCGGCTGCCGCGAGGAACGCGGTGTTGAGGTCGAGGCCGACCACGAACGGCAGGTGGCACTCCTCATCGGTGAGCAGGTCCACCGACCGCACCCATTGGTACGCCTCCTCGTGCAGGAAGCCGCCCCGCCAGCCGGAGTTGAAGACGGCGGGGTGTTCGGGCTGCCCCTCCGGCGGTGCCGGGTCCATCGGCTCCGTCCCGAGACTGCCGGGGTTGGGCCCGCTGACCCAGTTGCCCGTCTCCTGGTCGCGCACCGGGCGCGTGGGCGGGCGCAACGCGGTCATCAGCTCGAGGCCGTTGACCGCGGTGCCGCCGCGGGGGGTGATGACGCGCTGGGCGTAGATGCCGAGGACTTGGGCGACATCAGCGGGGTCCATCTCCGCAACACCGGGCCAGGAGCGGTCGTCGAGGGCGCCCCAGGGCAGGACGGCGAGCTGTACGCAGTGCCGTTGCGCGCCCTGGGCCTTGCGGTAGACCCGCGCCCACGGCCCGAATCCGCGCTGGGTGAGCTGCCACTTCGCCTTGCTGATCTGCTTGATGACGGGGTGGTCCGCGCCCAGACGCAGACCGCGGCGGTCCTCCAGAACCTCCGGCAGTCCGAGCTTCACGGCGGCCGGGGCGGTGAGCACGACGAGCGGGTCGCCGTCCTTGCCGTGCCGGTGCAGCTTGGGCGCGCCGAGGCCGGCTTCGCGCAGCGTCCACTCCACCAACTCCACGACAGTGGTGGCCGGACAGTCCAGCACGATCCCGTCGACGCCGTAGGCGCAGCCGTCGCCGTCGAGGACGGCCAGGGGCCCGTGCGGAAAGCGCGGGTCGACGGCCGGCTTCGTGGCCGCCCTGCTCACCACGGAGGTACGCCGCGACGGGACGGTACGGGCGACAGCCGGCACCGGGGACACGACGGCGCGGGATGCGGAGGACTCGCCGGATGCGCCTGGCGCCGCCGGCTTCGGCACCGCGGACGGACCACTGACGGCCTCCGGCGCCGGTCGGGGCACGCCGGCCGGGGCGGTGCCGGGCGCGCCGGGGGTGCGGGAGGCGCCGGGGGCGCCGAACGGGGCGGCTGCGCCCGAGACGTCGGGGGCGCTCAAGCCACCCGGGGGGCTCAAGGTGCCGGGCTCGGCCGAGACACCTGGTACGACCGCGACAGTCGGCGCAACCGAGCCGCCTCGCACCGCCGAAGTGGGGCCGGGCGCCGGGTACTTCTCCGCCCACCCCTTCAACAGCCGCTGGTACGCGGCGAGTCGGGCGCCCCGGGGCTCGGAGCGGCCGTTCTCGTAGTTCTTCACCGACTGCTCGGTCACGCCCAGGGCCTTCGCCATGCGCCCCTGCGTGATCCCGGCCGCTTCACGCAAACGGGCCCGCTCCACCGGGAGCGGAAGCTCAGGCTCCGCCTCCAGCAACGCGTCGATGTTCGCGAACAGCTCTTCCTCGGACGCCATGTGTCTCTACCTCCGCCTGCGACACTAGCAGGCCCTTACCCCATTATTTAGCCCATCTATTAACCCGCTCGGGTTGTGTCACCGCACCCGAGGGCGGCGCGCCTGGCCTCACCGCGCCTTCAGCGCCCGCCCGCCCGGCCGGCAGTCTTCTGCCTCTGCTCCACGACGCGATCGAGTAGGCCAAGCGGGCGGATGCACGGCGTCGTCTCCGGCGACAGCGCTTCCCGCGATGACAGCCCCTCCCCGGCGAGGCGGCCAAGACGCCCACCGCCATGCTGTGGACCGGCTCGCAGCTGGCTCTCGTCCACATCGGCGATCCCCGCGTCTATCTGCTGCGCGACGGGGAGCCCGTGTCAGATCACGCACGACCACACCCTCGTGCAGTCGATGGTCGACGAAGGACGCCTCGCCCCGGCGAAACGGCCGCGGCGGCGGTGTCAGCCGTTGAGCGTGGACATGAGCTCGGGGGCATAGCGGTCGCCCGCTGCGATGCCCTGTGGGGCGACGGCCTCGATCGCCGCTAGGTCCTCGGCGGTGACGGTGATCTCCGTGGCCGCGACGTTCTCCTCGAGGTAGCGGCGGCGCTTCGTGCCCGGGATCGGCACGGCTCCCTGGTGCATGACCCACGCCAGGGCGAGCTGCGAGGCGGTGACTCCCTTGGCCTCCGCGAGCCGTCCGACCTCGCGGACGACATCGAGGTTGCGCGCGAAATTGCGGCCCTGGAAGCGGGGGTCGGTGCGTCGGAAGTCGTCCGCGGCGAAGTCCTCGGGGCTGGTGATCGCGCCCGAGAGGAAGCCTCGGCCCAGCGGGGAGTACGCGACCAGGCCGATACCCAGGTCGTTCAGTGTGTCGACGACGCCGTCACGTTCGACGCCCCGCTCGAAGAGCGAGTACTCCGTCTGTACGGCCGAGACGGGATGGACGGCGTGGGCGCGACGGATGGTGGCGGGCGCCGCCTCACTCAGTCCGATGGCCTTGACCTTGCCCTCCGCGACCAGCTCCCCCATGGCTCCGACCGTCTCCTCGATCGGGACCTGCGGGTCGACACGGTGCAGGTAGTAGAGGTCGACGTGGTCCGTGCGCAGGTGGCGCAGCGAACGCTCCAGCGAGTGGCGGATGTATGCGGGGCGGCCGTTGTGGCCACGCGGCTCACCGTCGTCGGTGATCTCGATGCCGGTCTTGGTGGCGAGGACGACCCGGTCCCTGCGGCCCGCCAGGGCCTTGCCGAGCAGCTGCTCGTTGCGGAAGGGACCGTAGCTCTCGGCCGTGTCCAGCATCGTGACGCCCAGCTCCAGGGCCCGGTCGAGCGTGGCGAGGGACTCGGCCTCGTCCGTGGCGCCGTAGAAGGCGCTCATGCCCATGCATCCCAGACCCTGGCCGCTGACGGTCAGGCCCTGGGTGCCCAGTGCGCGGTATTTCATGGTGTGCTCCTGCATCGGTGAGGTCGTGGTGGCCAGGAGGCCAAGGCCAGAGCCGGAGCCGATTACCGGAACCTGATCCTGAACCCAAACTTGAAACCGCGACCCTGTAACTAACTGGTTAGTTCCACCATGCGACAGACTCCCGGGCTTGTCAATAACCGGTTAGTTACCTGTACGCTCCTCCCATGGCAGGAGACTCGAACGCGACCAAGGCCCGGCTGATGGACGCCGCCTTCAGTGAGTTCGCGGAGCACGGCCTCGCCGGCGCTCGCGTGGACCGCATCGCGGCCTCGGCCGGGGCCAACAAGCGGCTCATCTATGTGTACTTCGGCAACAAGGAGCAGCTGTTCGACCTGGTCATCGAGCGCTGCATGGCCGAGGGCACCGAAGCGGTCCCGTTCGACGTCGACAACCTGCCGGCGTACGCGGGCGCTCTGTTCGACCACCTCGTGGCCCGCCCCGACCTGGTGCGTCTAGTCACCTGGAAGCAGCTGGAGCGGCCGGGCCCCGTCCATCCCGAGGCGGTCGCCTCCTGGGAGGGCAAGCTCGACGCCCTGGGCGCGGCGCAGGAGCGAGGGCACGTCGATTCCGCCCTGGACCCCGCCGACATCCTGAACCTGACGCTCGCGCTGGCCCAGGCCTGGTTCACGGCCGCGGGCGGCTTGGCGGATACGGCGCAGTCACCGGCGCCATCGGCACACTCGGCCTCGTCATCGGCGGGCGGCCCCGAGTCGCCGGCCCGGTCCCGTCAGCGGGCCGCGGTCGTCGAGACCGTACGCCGGATGACGGCGCCCCGGGCTCGGTAGGCCGAGCACCCCGCACCCGTATCGGTGGCGGACGGCGGTCGCCGCTCTTCCGCTCGGGGTCCGCCGTCCGCCCATCCCCGCGTCCCCCGGCGTCGTGCGCGTCGGCGAAGATGGGCCCTGCCCCGTTGGCCGCCCGAACAGAGGAGTGCTTGCGCAGATGCCCGCTTCCGGTTCCCCCTCCGGTACCAAACCTCCGACGATCGCCGATGTGGCGCGCGTCGCGGGGGTGTCGCGCACGACCGTCTCGCACGCGCTCAACGGCCTGGGCAAGGTGGACCCCCGTACCCGGGAGCGGATCAAGCAGGTCGCCCTGGAGCTGGGGTACCGGCCCAACTTGCGGGCGCAGCGGCTGCGTACGGGCCAGGCGAAGGCCATCGCGCTGGTGTCGTCCATGCCGTTCGCGGTGGCCGGCGGCCCGTCGAGGCTCGGGTTCTACATGGAGGTGGCCGCCGCCGCGGCCGAGAGCGCGCTCGTCCACGACTACGCGCTGGTGCTCGTGCCGCCCGTGCAGTCCGACTCCGCGCTCTACTCCCTCGACATCGACGGCGCCATCGTGGTCGAGCCCGACGTCGATGATGCCGCGGTCGCCCAACTCCGGGGCCGGGGGCTGCCGTACGTGGCGCTCGGCCGGCCGGTCGCGGCGGACGACGAGGCGCCGTTCGTGGACCTGTGGGGCGACGAGGTGGTGACCGTGCTGCTCACGCATCTGCGCGAGCAGGGGGCCAAGCACCCGGCGCTCATTGTCGGTTCGGGCTCGCGGCACTCGTCGGTCGATGCCCGTGCCGCGTACGAACGCATCGCCGCCGAGTACCAGTGGGCGCCCCTCGTCGAGGCGTGGCCCGAGACGGGTGGCGAGGAGGAGGCGTACGAACGCTGTACGGCGCTGCTCGCCGCGCATCCCGAGATCGACGCGGTGTGCGCGCTGGTCGACGCGTTCGCGGTCGGGGCGGTCCGTGCCCTCCAGGACAGCGGGCGCTCCATCCCGGACGACGTCATGGTCGCCACCCGGTACGACGGGCTGCGCGCCCGCACCTGCCAGCCGCCCCTCACCGCCGTCGACCTGCATCTGGACCGGGCGGCGTCCGACGCGGTGGAACTGTTGCTCGCCGGGTTGCGCGGCGCCGCGGCCGCACCCGCCCCGGCCGCGGCGCCCGCGCCCACCCTGATTGCGCGTGCTTCCTCGCTCAGGCCCCGGCGATGAGGACGGTGCCGGAGACCAGCGCGAAGACGAGCACGAACAGGCGCATCCTGCGGGCGTCGATCCGCTGATGCACCACCCGGCTCAGCCATGCGCCGACGGCGATCGCCGGGAGCAGCGCCGCCGCCCAGCCCAGATCGGCGACGCGACCCTGTCCGGTGGCGAACAGCAGCGCCAGTGACGCCACTTCACCCACGAGGAAGCAGGCGGCGACGGTGGAGCGCAGCTCCGCGGGCGGCCGGTGCTGATAGACCAGCGCGAGCGGGGGCCCGCCGACCCCGGTCGCCGTCTCCGTGAGCCCGGTGACCAGGCCCGCGCCGAGGTACGCGACCCGGCCGGGTGCGAAGGCGGGTGCGGCCAGGCTGACCAGCGCCGCGAGGACGGTGGCGCCGCCGACGAAGAGTCCGATGCTGCGGTCCGGGATGAGCCACAGCAGCGCGAGCCCGCCCGGTGTCGCGGCCAGCCGGGCCGCGGCGATCCACCGGGCCCCGCGCAGATCGAGCGAGCCGCGCTCGCGCCAGGCGACGTACAGGTTGAGCGGAATCATCGACGCGAGGACGAAGACGGGCAGGAGCGAGGGATCGATGATGCCGGCCACCGGGGCGACCACCAGCGCGAAGCCCAGCCCGCTGCCGCCCTGGACGAATGCGGCGATCCCCACGGTGATGGCGAGGATCACCAGGGTTTGAGTGGTCACTGTGCTGTGCTCCGGTTCCGTGCAGGGGGGTGGTTCTGTGCGGTGGTGCTTTGTGTGGGGGTGCTACGTGTGGGGGCGCTTTGTGTGGTCGGAGCCTGTGTGGTCGGGACCTGTGTGGTCGGGGCCTGTGTGGCTTCGACCGGGGTGGCTGTGCTCTGTGCGGGCACCCCGTACGTCCTGTGTGTCGGCTCCACCTGTGTGGGCTCTGGCCGTGTGGGTTCACGCTGTGTGGCCGCGCCACGTGTGGCGGTTCCCCGTGTGGCGATTCCCCGTGTGGCCGTTCTCCGTGCCGCCGTGGATGTGGGGTGCGCGCGGGTGATGGGTGCTCGTGCCACGGCGGTCCGGGCCAGGGCCGCCGCCCGGCGCACCAGTTCGGGGCCGTCCCAGTCGGTGGGCCACCCGTGCCACAGTCGTAGCCGGCCGGCCACGAACACGGCGTTGATCTGGTCGCGGTTGCCGCGGCGTACCAATTCCCACGGCAGGTCCCAGGACAGGGCGAGTTCGGGGGTGGACACGTCCACGAGGAGGAAGTCGGCCGCCATTCCGGGGGCGATGGTGCCGGTGTGCCCGCCGAGGCCGACCGCGTCGGCTCCCCCGGCGGTGGCGTGCTCGAGCCAGGTCCAGCCGGCCCCGCAGGAGGAGTCACCGGTGGTCAGCCCGTACGCGAGACGTTGGGCGGACTCGGCGGCGTCGGCGAGCCGGAACCCGTCACCACGGGTGCCGTCCGTGCCGATCCCGAAGCGGACTCCGCGCTCGGCGAGCACGGTCGCGGGTGCTACCGCGTTCCCCTTCCACGCGCTGGCAACCGGGTTGTAACTGATGGCGGTTCCGGTGTCCGCGAGGAGCGACACCTCGCGCGGCGCGAGCAGGGTGGTGTGGGCGGCCAGCAGGTGGGGGCCGAGCGCGTCGACGCTGTCGAGGTGCTCCAGAGGCCGAAGTCCGTGCCGCAGCAAGGAACGTTCGATCGCGGCGAGGTGCTCATTGACATGCATCTGGACCACCGCCTTGGCCTCGGCGGCGAGGCGGCCCGTCGCGTGCAGGGTGGCATTGGTGGCGGCCTCGGGAATGGAGATCGCGAGGGAGGGGTGGATGAGCGGGTCGTGGGTGTAGGCGGCCAGGTGCTTCTCGGCTCGCTCAAGGACGCCGGCGGAGTCCGTGTCCGGCCCGGCGTCGTCGCAGATCAGCCCGAGGACGCAGCGGATCCCGGCGTCCCGCGCCGCGCAGGCGACGATGTCGGTGTCCACATCGGCGCGCGTCCCGGCGTCCGTGACGGTCGTGAAGCCTCCGCGCAGGGACTCCAGCGCGGCGAGCTTGGCCGCCACATAGGCCGCCTCCTCGTCCAGTGCGCCTTCGAGCGGCACCCATACGCGGCGGAAGATCTCCGACGGCTCCCCGAAGGCGAGGGCCGCACCGAAGCTCTGGGTGAGGTGGTGGTGGCTGTCGACGAAGCCCGGCATGAGCAGGTGGCCCGGCAGACGCAGCGCCTGGAGGTGCGGATACGCGCGCTCCACCTCCTCGGTCGGCCCCACCGCCTCGAACGAGCCGCCGGAGACGACCACCGCGTACAGCTCCATGACTCCTTCCGGCAGCAGGACGGCGTCGGGGATGAGGAGCAGGGGGCCGCGCATACGCAGCCGCTCCTGGGTGAGCTGGTTCATCGGTTGCCTTCGGTGCGTAGTGCGGAGCGTACGGAGAAGCGGGCGGCGAGGGCCGGGACGGCGTGGTGGAACAGGATGTTGAGGGCGGCGGCGACGAACGCCCCGACCGCGACGCCGCTTTCGAGAAGGATGCGGGCGGTCGAGGGGAACCCCTGGTAGACGTTGGGCACGAGGATGGGCAGCAGGCCGAGCGCGAGGGCGACTGCGCAGATGAACGTGTTGGTGTGCCGGTCGAGGTCGCAGCGGGCGAGCATCTGCACGCCGAGCACCGTGATCACCGCGAAGACGACCATCGCGGTGCCCCCGACGACCGGGGCGGGCACGACGCTGATGGCGCGGGTCACGGGTGCGAGGAACCCGATGACGATGAGGACGACACCGGCGGCCGCCGTGACGTACCGGCTGCGGACGCCGGTGACGCGGACGATGCCGATGTTCTCGCCGCTCGTCACCATCAGCGGCATCCCGAACAGCCCGCCGAGCGCCGAGACGAGGGCGTCGCCGCGGATCGTCCTGGGCACGGCCACGCGTTGGTCGATCTCCTTGCCGACCGCCTCCGCGTTGATGACGGTCTGGCCGGTGGCCTCCGCCATGGAGGCCAGGCTGTAGAGCATGAGCGGCAGGGCTGCCAGGACGTCGAACGTGGGCGTACCGAACGGCATGAGGCGCGGCATGTCGATCCACCCGCCCTCGCCGAGGTGGCCGAGGCTCACATCGCCGAGGAGCAGCGCGAGCACCGTACCGGCGATGAGGCCGAGCATGACGGAGAGTTGGCGCAGTACGCCCCGGAAGAGCAGGTGGCTCACGACCGTGAACCCGATGGTCGCCATGGCGAGCCCGATGTTGCCGGGGTCGGCGAAGCCGTGCTCGCCGGGCCGCCCCGTGACGAGGACAGCTCCCACCTTCACCAGGTTGACGCCGACGATCACGATCATCGTGCCGATGACGAGGGGCGGGAAGTACTTCAACAGCCGTGCGAAGAGCGGGAGTACGGCGAAGGTGAAGACGGCGGTGAGGATGACCGCGCCCGCTGCGACACGCAGGCCGTGCTCGTCGGCGATGGCCAGGAAGAGGATCAGTGGTGCGCCGCCCGGCAGCATCACGAAGGGCAGCCTCGGCCCGAACTTCCAGATCCCGAGAGATTGGATCAGCGATCCGATGCCGGACAGCACGAAGGCGGCGGAGAGCAGATCGACGGTCAGCCCCGCGTTCAGGCGCAGGGTGGCGCTCATCAGAAAGATGGCGGAGATGGGGGTGGCCGCCATGACCAGCACGTGTTGCAGACCGAAGAGCAGGATCCGCCCCAGCGGGCGGGACTCGTCGACGGGGTGGGGCGAGGCGGAGGTGGGCGAGTCGGGACCGGGAGAGCCGGATCCGGGACAGCCGTCGCCGGGAGAGCCGTCGCCCGTTTCGGTGGCGGACGCGGGCAGAGGTATTCGGACTACGTCTCTGACTGGTTCGGGGGCGGCGGACGGGGAGCGGCGGGGACGTGACACGTGCGAGCTCCGTTCGGTTCGCGAGCGCGGAATTCAGCCGTGGACCGGCCCGGACGGGAGCCACACACGATCGGCCAAATCGATTTGGCCGCCAGTATGGGGAGGCCGACGAACCGGCGTCAAGGGTGGGGGCAAGGCGAAATGGAACGCACGGTTCGACATCGCGTCGCGAGGCCTTTGCGGGGACCGAGGCGGGAAATGCGCCGGGGGGGCAGGGGCGGGGCGGTGTCGGGTCCGCTCGGCGCACAGCAGTGGCGGACATACGTGAAGGCCCGGATCCGCGGGGGATCCGGGCCTTCACGTACATGCGCAGTAGCGGGGACAGGATTTGAACCTGCGACCTCTGGGTTATGAGCCCAGCGAGCTACCGAGCTGCTCCACCCCGCGTCGGTAGACACCACCGTACGCCATGGAGAGGGGCACCGTTGACCACCGCCGGCGGGACACCGTCCACGGCGGCACAACGGCGGGCGCGCTTCGCTCAGGGGCGCGTACCCCGGCGCGTCAGGTGCCCGCTCATCGCGGCGGCGCAATCCAGGACACTGTGGATGTAGCGGTTGCGCGTGGCGGTCCCGCGCATCTGGTTCCGCGATGCGAGCAGGGCCACGGCTCCGGCGACCGCCGGGCCCTTCCATACGGCCACCGCGATCGCATCACGATTCTCGAGGGGCGAGGGCCCCACCGCGAAGCCGTCCTCGCGGATGCGGCCCAAGGCGCCGCCGGTGCGGGGGCCGTCGCCGAGAGCGGCCATGATCGCGAGCCCGGAGGCATCGGCTTCCAACGGCGCACGCCACAGCCGTTGGACCGACTCCCTTGACGCGGCGGCGAGTTCACTGCCGTGAGCGCCCAGGACATGCTCCGCGCAGATCCGTACAGGTGGCCCCACCAGGAGCGGAACGTAGATCATGGCGATCTGGCCGGTACGCGCCTGAAGGGCAACCAGTTCGGCGCGGATGGCGGGCGAGGTCTGCCCCATGGGTGGCGCGGGTCTGGCGGTGGCGGCCGGTCCGAACTCGTGCCCGGCGCTGAGGGCGTAGCGCCCCCGGCATCCCCGGGTTTCGACCTCTCCCGCGTCCACCAATGCTCGCAGGTACCGGTGTGTGGTGGCGCGGGGAAGTCCCGCGAGGGTGGCGATGTCGGCCAGTGGATGTGTGCCCGGTCCCAGCACGCGTACCGCTCTCAGTACGGCGATGGTGCGGGCGACGGCACTGCCGTTCCCCTCCGGTGGCGACATGACAGCGGCAGGCTGCGCCATCGAGAACTCCCCCTCATGGTCGAGGCCCTTCGCGTCTCCCACAACACGACGGAGCCCAGGGTGATTCTCGCCAAGGGGACTTGGTCTATGCCAGGCCCATCATTTTCCGGAAGGTGAACTTCAGGTATGTCGCGTTCCTGTATGTCGCGTACCTATGTGCCGCGTACCTATGTGCCGCGTTCCCATGTGTCCTGTTCCTGTATGTCGATCGGGGACATGGTCGCACCTGAACTGAAGTGTCTGTACATGGAGAACTCGCCCCGTCGACGCACGCGACTCCGCCGCCCCTTCCGCCCTGCCTCCGAGCTACCGCCTGGATGAACTCGCGTCCCAGTACGCCCTGTTGACCCCATCAACCCCGGCGCTTGTCGCTGCGGTCACCGCCCCGGCTAGATTACGTGACCATGACCTCCACACCGCGACTCATTCCCATAGCCCCCGGAGTACACGTCTGGGCTCCCGACGGAGCGGACCGGTGGGGCCTTGCCAACTGCGGGCTGATCAGCTCCGGCCGCGAGGCCGCGCTCCTCGACACCCCGTACGCCCTGGACCTGACCGACGCCTTCCTCGCCGCGGCACGCGAGGTCGCCCCGGACGCCCACATCGGCACGGTGTTCACCACTCACGGCAACGGCGACCACAGTTGGGGCAACCAGCGGGTCACCGGCGCGCGGATCATCTCCACGCATCGCACCCTTGAGCACCAGTGTCTCGAACCGACGCCGGAGCAGCTCCGCGCCCTCGTCGAGGAGACCGACCCCGATCAGCCGCTGGGATGGTACTTCCGGCGCCACTTCGGGGCGTTCGACTTCAGCGGGATCACCGTGACGCCCCCGACCGACACCTTCGAAGGGCGCCTCGACGTCCAGGTCGGGGAGATACTCGTCGAGCTGCACCAGACCGCGCCGGCGCACACGGTGGGCGACTTGATCGCGCACCTGCCCCAGCAGCGCGTCGTCTTCGCCGGCGACATCGTGTTCGCCGGGGACCACCCCTGTCACTGGGCGGGCCCCCTCGCCAACGTCGTCACGGCGTGCCACGAGATCCTGGCCCTCGACCCCGAGCACATCGTGCCCGGCCACGGCCCCATCCTCGACCAGGACGGCCTGCGTTCGTACATCCACTACCTCACCGACCTCGCCGAGCAGGCCCGCGACCTCCATGCACGGGGTTTCACGCCGGCCACGGCGGCGCAGCACCTCATCGGCGAGAAGCGCTATCCGGGGCTGGGGCTCGAAGAGCGTCTCGCCATCACGCTGGGGAGGGAGTTCCGTCACCTGGACAACGACCCCTCGGACCCCGAGATCCTCTCGCTGGCCATCGAGGCCGCCACCATCGCCTGGCACAACAACACGGCCCGCGAGACGGCCGGTTCGCCGAGCTGAGCTCCTCCCCCACACTCCAGCCAGCCCCTATGTGTCGCGCGCCCATAGGGGGCTGCTGAGACCCACGCCCATCCCGGCCGACGGAACACTCCACCCGTCACCATCTCGGTGAGTGGAACACCGACGGCCCCCGCCGGGCTGCCGCTTGCCTCCCTCGGCGCCATGGCGCTGAACTGGCCTCACGGTGCTCAACCAGACAAACGGGGGAAGAGCACCCGCGCACCGGAGCGGTCTCCCACGACACACGCTCCGGTGCACGATCGGGTTCGGCACGACAGGGGACATGGCCGACCCGATCGAGGATGCCGCCGTCGGCCCCTGTCGGCGGCATCCTCCACGTCCCGGAAGTACGCGGTGCCGCAGGCGAGCAGCAGCCGTCGGGTCCCCGACGGTTACGCAACACCACACAGTGGCGGCTCTTACGTCTGCCCGCCCCATGTGGTGCGCCCCTACACGCAGCGCGTGTACCGGAGTTCGGTCAGCACCACCTCGTCGTACGTGTCGCTCTGCTCGGCGCCGTCGGCCACGTACCCGGCTCGCTCGTAGAACCTGCGGGCCCGCTCGTTCCCGCCGAGCACCCACAGGGCTACGGAGTCGAACCCCTGCGCTTTCGCGGAGATGTGGGCCGCGTCCAGGAGGGCACGGCCGACGCCCTGTCCGATCAGGTCCGGTCGTACGTAGAGGGCGTACACCTCGCCCACGCGTGCCCCGGGTATAGCGCCTCGGTAGGGCCCGACACTCACCCAGCCCACCGCACCGGCGCCGTTATCGGCCACCAGGTCGGTCCCCCGCCTGCGGGGGTCCGACATCCAGGCGCGGCGCCGGCGCGCGTCATCCTCGACAGTCATGCCATCCAGATACGGCTGCGGGACAAGCCCCGCATACGCCGCCTGCCAGCCACGCACCCTCACCCCGGACACGGCCTCGACATCGTCCTCGGTCATCGCCCGCACATCCACCATCGCCCGACCCTATAGGCGGGGTCCACAGGGGGACGGCGGGGGAGGGCGGTCCAGGCCGGTCTCGCGCATGATCAGGCTCACGGTCGCGTCCAGGGAACTGGAGGCGGGGACCACCGTTTCGGTGCCTCCGGGCAGGAGGTCCAGCGCCTGGTACCACTCCCGCAGCTCCTGTTCGCTCACCTCGTGCGCGATGGGCTTGGTGGCGTGCCGGGTCAGGGTTTCCTCGAAGGGCACGTCAAGGTAGAAGCAGTGGGCGCGAGCTGTGTAGTCGGCGAGCAGGCCCTTGAGCATGTCGCCGTAGTGCTGAGTGCAGAGGATGCCTTCGAGCACAGTGTGGAACCCGTGCTCAAGTGCGTGGCGCACGGTCAGGTCGATCAGGCCGATGTTGGCGCCGCCCGCGACATCGCGCTCGCGCAGGACGACCTTCCGCAGGTTGTCCTGCCCGACCAGGGCCAGGCCCTGGCCGTACCGCGCGCGCAGCTCGGCGGCGACGCTGCTCTTGCCACTCGCACTGTTGCCGCGCACCACGACGAGCCGGGCGGGGCCGATTGAGGTCAGCACAGCCTTCAGCCTACTCAACAGGCCTGCCGTACAAGGGCGTTACGGACCAGGGGTGTCAGACGTAGTCAGGTTTCGTACACCGCCAGAGGTGCCGTACGCGGCCAGGGGTGCCGTACGCGGCCAGGTGGGCGGCCGCGCCTCGTGGGCCGCGTCGTAACCGCTCGCGTTGTCAGGCCACATAGCGGCCCACCACATACGCAGCCGTCCCGCCCGTGGCGGGCGCCATCCCTGCGGCGCATCCCCGCCGTCCGCCCGTGGCGGGCGCCCCCTATATGCCGCTATATGCCGTGCCAACCACGCCTGGGGGCGCCGCCATAGGCAGCGCCCCCAGGCACTTGAGCCGGCAGCAACGCGGCATGTACCCCGGTCAGGCGCCGGCCTGGACCGGGCCGATGACCGTGCCCGCGCTGACGGTGAGCTGGCCGTGCGCCGTCGACTTCCCCGGGATCACGCCGCCCGGCGCCCTGAGCGTGAAGGCCGCCTCGTCGGCCCGTGCGCCGCGCTTGCCGTTGGGCACCTGGATGTCGAAGTGGACCGGGTGTCCCGGGCCGAAGGTCACCGCCTTGTTCTGCGCGCCGTACCGCCCGGCGGTGACCTTGTCCGCCGCGCCGTGGTGGTAGAACCGCACATCGGTCGGCGACCCGGCCAGCCTGCACGACTCGTATCCGCGAGCCGCGGTCAGGGTGACACGGTAGTGCCGGTGCCCCGAGGAGGCGGGGGCGGCGGAGATCTTCGCCATGTGGTTCGCCGGGCGGCATGCGGAGGGCGCGTGGGCGCCGAGCGCCCCGACGGCAGAGGGTGACGCCTGCGCCACTCCCCCACCCACGACACCGGCCAGCACGACGGCGGTGGCAGTGGCGGCGATCTTCCGGACGATACGCATCACGCGTACTCCCATCCTGTTCGGCGGCCCCATGAGGGGCCCGCGGAATCCTTGGTCACCCTCCTACCTCCCCGCCGACGCCGTGACCCAATGTCATAAATCCGTCACAACCGGGCAAACGAGAATCGCGGTGCCTCATGGGGGCGGATCACCCCGCCCCGGCGGCACCGTCTTGGCGTGATCGAATTGCGGTGCGTGGAGACCGAGTTGATCTCGGCATCACCTTCAGGAAGAGCGGCCGTCGGACGCTTCCGCGGGCGGAGGTATGGCCTCCACCACACGCTCACGGCACACCTCATGATGAGGTGGCCCCATGCACATACGCCCTTCCCTCGTGCCCGCTCTCGCGGCGACCGCCCTCCTGCTCACGGCGTGCGGAACGGAGCACGCCGGCGCCGGAGGCACGGGCGCCTCCGCCCCGTCGCCCCGTACGGGGATCGACGATCCCGGCAAGGACGGCGTACGCATCACCAAGCTGACCCTGCCGCAGGAATCCCCCACCCCGGACTCCGGCCGTTCCGCCTCCGTCGACGGCCCGCCGTACAGGAACGACCTCGTCGAGGATCCCACCGGGGACTCGGGGATCGCCGCCGCCTTCGAGGTCACCAACACGGCGTCCCAGAGCCTGACTTACACCGTCATCGTCTCGTTCCTGAGCAGCGACGGGGGCGCCATGGCCAGCGGGACCGCGACCGTGCGCGATGTCGGCCCGGGGAAGACGATGAGCGGCTCGGTGCGGGCCGGGCATCTGCCGCCGTCGACACCGCGGGTGACGCGCGCCAAGGTCCTGAAGGTGACGAAGGTGCCCGCGGGCGAGGCACCGGCCGCGTCCGGCGCCTGCCCCGCTTCGGGCATCCGGGTCGGCGCCGACGACGGCGACGCGGCCATGGGGCTGCGCATCGTGGGGCTGCATCTGGACAACTGCGGCACGCGCGACTACACGGTCGAGGGCTATCCGCTCCTTGAGCTGCTGGACACCGATCTGAAGACGGTCCACGGCATCCGGATCCTTGCGGGCAGTGGCGAGATCACCACCGGCGCCGGGCCGGACGAGAAGCCGCGGCGCGTCACGCTCAAGCCCGGCGAGTCGGCGCACTCCTCGCTGGTGTGGCGCAACACCACCGAAGCCGGCCCGGCGGTGAACGTGCCATATGTACGGGTCCGGGCGAAGGCCGGCGCCGAGCCGGTCACGGTGACCCCGAACCTGGACCTCGGAACCACCGGGAAACTCGGCGTGCGACCGTGGGAGAAGGCGGACCCGGCGCACTCGGCCGGCACGCGGCGCCCCTGACCCGCGGGCCGGGCGGTCAGCGGCCGGCATCGGCGGGCTGCGTCAGTGGCTGCGGCGGCGTCCGTGGCGGGGGCGGGCGGTGTGGCCGAAGCCGAAGGTGAGGATGACGGCCATGATGAGTGGCGGCAGCGAAAGCATTGCGAGCGTCATGCAGGTCGCGTGCCCGGGATGCGGGGGATGAAGCTCTGCTCACCCGGTCGGCGTAATGCGCGCATCGCCCCTGGAGGGGCCCAGCCACGGCGTGGAGCGGGTGTCGGCGGGTTTCAGCCGCGCGGTTGCGGTAGCTGGGACGGGCCGGTTGTGGCGGGGTTGGAGGCAGGGACACGGCTTCGCATCCGGATGCCGCCCGCTCCCCCCGACAGTCAGGAGTGATCCGCATGAGCACTGGTGACATGTTCAACCGCCCCGAGGGGCTCAAGGGTCTCGTGGCCTACGACCCCGACGGAGAGAAGATCGGCGGTGTCGAACAGGTCTACCTCGCCGACGACTCGGGCCGCCCGGAATGGGTGACGGTCAAGACGGGTCTGTTCGGCACCAAGGAGTCCTTCGTACCGCTGGCGGGCGCCCGCCAGGACGGCGAGGCCCTCCACGTCGCGTACGCCAAGAGCATGGTGAAGGACGCCCCGCGCATGGACGCCGAGGAGCACCTCGACGTGGACGCGGAGCGCGAGCTCTACCGTCACTACGGCGTCGACGGTCACGGCACGCGCACGCCGGGCCCCGGCGGGGCGGCCGGCAGCGTCGACGTGCCCGGGAACGCGACCGGCACCGACGTGCACGGTCGGTACGCCAAGGACGACGAGGCCATCGTCCGCTCCGAGGAGCGGCTGCGGGTCGGCACCGAGAACGAGCAGGTGGGCCGGGCGCGACTGCGCAAGGTCGTCGTGACCGAGGACGTGTCGACGACCGTTCCGGTCAGCCACGAAGAGGTCCGGGTCGTGCGGGAGCCGATCCGTGAGGGCGACCGGGCGCGTGCCGACATCGGCGAGGCCGAGACCGAGGTCACCCTGCACGCCGAGCGCCCCGTGGTGCGCAAGGAGGCCGTTCCGGTGGAGCGGGTGCGCCTGGAGACGGAGAAGGTCACCGAGCAGCGCGAGGTGACCGACACCGTCCGCAAGGAGCAGATCCAGTACGACGACGCGACCAAGGACGAGCGCCGTCGCGGTGAGGGCCGGGGCGACCGGGGCGACAAGGGTCGCCGCTGACCCGGCCGCGGTTGACCGACCGTCGCCGCCTGCCGTCCCTGGTGATCCGGGACGGCAGGCGGCGACGCGTGTTCACCGGGCGCGCGGCCCGGCGTGGCAGCACGTTCGGCCGCTCACCCGGCCGCTCACCCGGTCGGTTCGTCCGGTACGGGGTGGCCGGGCCGCTTGCTGCCCGAGTGCGGGGCGCCACGGCGGCCGGTGCCCGCCTCGTCGGTGTCGGGGATCTCGGGATCGGGGTGCTCCTGGCTCCGGTCCTTCCCGCCATGGTCGGCGGCGTCCAGGGGGTCGCCCTCGGCACCGGCCTGCTGGTCCGGCAGATCGCGCGGTATGGGCTCGGGCACGGGCGCTCCGGCGTCTCCCGGCCCCTCGGGCCTGCGGTCGCTCACGGTGGGGTGCTCACTTTCGGTCGGCATCGCGTGCCGCTTCGCGTACCCCGGGGGCAGTCTCTTCACCCCGTTCGTCGGACCCCGGCCATACCGATCCTCTACGGTACGAACACGCCGCTGCTCGGCGCGGTCCGTACGGAGGAGGATTCCTGTGCTGTCTCGCTACGGCCCCCAGAACGCTCCCGCGGGCGACGTGGGCACGGCGCTGATGATGGTCGACTCCCGGCTCAAGGGAATTCACAGCGGCACGGCCGGCGGCGATGCCCAACAGCGGGCGCTGACACAGCAGTTCAACGCCTCGCTCGGCCCGGAGGCCGTCGATGACGTGCTGGACGGCACCTGCACCCTGATCTACATGTTCATGACCTGGCTGCGCCAGGCTCACGAGGAGCACGACAAGGACGTCATCGAGTACGTCGTGCCCAACCTCGTGGCGTCGATGCGGATGATGCCCAAGAGCATCCGGCCCGAGGCCATTCCCACCATGGCCGCCCTGGTGATCGCCGCGAGCACCGGCCTGAGCCCCAACCTGTGGCGCATGCAGTACGGGGACTGGACGGACGCGGAGATGACCCCGCTGGAGGCCACCGCCTTCCTCCTGGCGGAGCACATCAACCGCATCACCGACGACCAGGACTTCGCCACCCGCCTCATCGCCGAAGCGCTGCCGTCCTCGGACGACTTCTAGGCCTCCGAGCCGCCGAATCTCCGCGTCCCGGCGCCGTGTTCCGGCGTCCCTGGGACGAACTGCCCTGCCGTAGCGCCGAGTTGTCGGCGCGTCTCCACACGGCAGGGCTTTTCTCGCGCGCCCGGCTCTTCTCTCGCCCGGCACTTCTCGCCCCCCGCGCCGGATAGGGAAACCCCTCGCCCTTCGCGGAGTGCCTGGCCGGCGCCTCCACGGGTGCGGACACTCGTGCGTCGGTGCCGCTTCCCTCACGAGCCGCGCCGTCCGCACCCCCCGCACGTGTCCGCCGCCTTCCTCACGCGCTCTGCCCACCAGCGGCGGCCTCCCCCGTGCACGACGCGAAAGGAACCCCCACTCCTATGGAGATACGAAGAGCCGGGAGACTCTTGACGGCCGCGCTGGCCTGCGTGTCCGCGTCCGCCATCGCCCTGCCCGCCGCCACTGCGGCACCGGTCCCGCAGCCGCATCCCACGCCCGCCGGGCCCGGAGCCTTCGCCGCGGCGCCCTACACCGCCGAGCCCGCTCCGGCCGTCCGCAGCCGTGTCGTGGACGCCGCGCAGAAGGCGCTCGCGGCGCACGCCGGGGCCGCCCACAAGGCCGACGGGGACGCGTTCACGGTCCGCAACCTGGTCGTCGACCGCGACGGTTCCGCCGCCGTCCGCTTCGACCGCACGTACAAGGGGCTTCCCGCTTACGGTGGCGACGTCATCGTGCAGCTGAAGAAGGACGGCGCGTACCAGTCGCTCGCCACGGCTTCACAGAGCTCGGGGGCGGTCTCCACCCAGCCCCGACTGGCCTCGGCCGACGCGGCGAAGGTGTCCCGCTCCGCGTTCAGGGGCAGCGTCGGTTCCGTCTCCGCCCCGCACCTCGCGGTGCAGCTGGCCGGCAGCGACGCCACCCTGGTGTGGGAGACCGTCATCAGCGGTGTGCGCCAGGACCGGACCCCGAGCCGCCTTCATGTCCTGGTGGACGCCCGTACCGGCAAGGTCGTACGGACCAGTGACGAGGTGAGCACGTTCGCGGCCGAGGGGGCCGCGAACGCCGGCACCTCGAAGGTCGGTGCGGCGGCGAAGGCCGCCGCACCGACGGTCGCCGGCACCGGACAGTCGATCTACAGCGGCCGCGTCTCGCTCGACGTCACCCAGAGCGGCAGCGGCTACTCCATGCAGGACCCCTCGCACGGCAACGGGTACACCACCAACCTGAACCACGCGACCAGCGGCACCGGTTCGGTCTTCACCAGCACCAGCGGCACCTTCGGCAACGGCTCCACCAGCGACCCCGCGTCCGCAGGCGCCGACGCGCACTACGGCGCGGCGGAGACGTTCGACTACTACAAGAACGTCCAGGGCCGCAACGGCATCTTCGGTGACGGCCGGGGCGTCCCGTCGCGCACGCACTACGGCAGCGCGTACGTCAACGCCTTCTGGGACGGCACGCAGATGACGTACGGCGACGGGCAGGGCAACGCGCGCCCGCTGGTCGAACTCGACGTCGCGGGCCACGAGATGAGCCACGGCGTGAGCGGCGCCCTCACCGGCTGGGACGAGACCGGCGAGACCGGCGGCATGAACGAAGGCACCAGCGACATCTTCGGAACGATGGTCGAGTTCTACGCCAACAACCCCGTCGACAAGCCCGACTACACCATGGGCGAACTCATCAACATCAACGGCGACAACAAGCCGCTGCGCTACATGTACAACCCGTCCCTCGACGGCTCGTCGCCCAACTGCTGGAACAGCAGCAACGGCGGCCTCGACCCGCACTACTCGATGGGCCCGCTGAACCACTGGTTCTTCCTCGCCGCCGTCGGCAGCGGCGACCACGGGTACGGCAACAGCCCGACCTGCAACAGCTCCACGGTCACCGGCATCGGCAACGACAAGGCCGCCAAGATCTGGTACAAGGCGCTGGCCTCCTACGCCAACAGCAGCGAGAACTACCACCAGGCGCGCACCGACTCGCTGAAGGCCGCCGCCGACCTGTACGGCACGCACTGCGCCGAGTACAACACCATCGACGCGGCCTGGGCCGCCGTCAGCGTCACCGGCGCCGACCCCGTTCCCGGCAGCTGCAACAGCCAGCCGGGCGCACCCTCGGTGACCAGCCCCGGCAGTCAGAGCGGCACGGTGGGCACCGCGGCCTCCCTGCAGATCCAGGCGAGCGACCCCGGAGGCGAGACGCTCACCTACAGTGCGACCGGCCTGCCCGCCGGTCTGTCGATCAGCTCTTCCACCGGCCTCATCTCGGGCACGCCGACCACGGCCGGCACCTACTCCGTGACCGTCACGGCGAAGAACACCGACAACGCCACCGGCACGGCCTCCTTCACCTGGACCATCAGCGGCGGCGGCACCCCGCCGCAGGGCTGCGGCAACCTCCCGGCCTGGAGCGCGAGCACCAGCTACCAGCCGGGTGACCAGGTCGCGTACAACGGCCACAAGTGGTCGTCCCAGTGGTACTCGACCGGCGCCGAGCCGGGCGCGCCCGGTTCCTGGGCCGTCTGGAAGGACGCGGGCGCCTGCTGACCGGGCCACCCCGCGCCACTGGCTGAACAACCGCAACTCGATTGACAGGGCGGGCCGTTGGTCTTCGGACCGGCGGCCCGGTCCGTCATGCCCGCGGCCGGTCGCCGGACGCCGTGCGGGCCGCCGCCAGATCTTCGATTGGTCTTGACCTTTCGTCTCGCGCGGTCCTACATTCGGCGCGGCACCACGAATGGCGGGTTCACGCCCGATGTCACCGGCGTGAACGAGGCTGTGTCCGGGAGGGCTTGTGACGACCGAGCCGACCACCCTGCCGACGAGCCCCCGGCCCCGCGCCGTCGAGCGCACCGCGGTCACCGAGACCGCACGCACCCATCTGTCGCGCGGCGGCGGTGTCCTGCTCACGGGCCCCGCCGGTAGCGGCCGGACCACGCTGGCGGCGCACCTCGTCGCCGAGTTGAGGGGCCGGGGCCACCGGATCCTGCGCTGCTCGCCCTCCCCCGCCGAAGAGGGCACCCCGTTCCTCGGGCTCATCGACCTCCTGACCGACCTCGGCGACCACGCCTTCGCCGTGCTGGCCCCGCACGAGCGGGCGGTCCTGGAGCAAGCCCTGCTCCGCAGCGCGCAGCCCGTGCCGAGCGGCGGGGGCACCGAGCGGGGTCCGGGCGGCGGGCGCGACGCGCTGGTCCTGCGGATCGCCGTCCGCAAGGTTCTCACCGGACTGTGCGGTGCCGGTCCGGTCCTGCTGGTCGTCGACGACGCCCAGTGGCTCGACCGCCCCACGGCGGACATCCTCAAGTACCTTGCGCCGAGGGCCGATTCGGGCATGGCGGTACTGGTCACCGTACGCTCCGAGGAAGGGCCCGGCCCGGTCCTGGCGGGCCGGGGCGACTCCGACCGCGCACCGGGTTCCGGCGACGCACCGGGCTTTGGTGGCGCGTCCGGCTCCCGTCGTGGCGCGGACGGCACCGGCGCCGCGAGCGGCCCCGGCGGTGCGCTGGACGACGCGCTGGAGCTGTGCCCGCACCCGGTCCGCCGGATCCTGGTCCCGCCCATGACCGCCCACGAGACCGGCGAGCTCCTGGCTCGGCACGACCACCCCTCCTGGCCCGGACGGCTGGTCGCCCGCCTGCACGAGGCGAGCGGCGGCAATCCCCGCACGGCCCTGGAGCTCAGTGCCGCCCTCGACGAGCGCGTCCGGAGCGACGGCGCCGACCTGCCCGACCCCGCCGAGCCGCTCCCCGTACCGCACTGTCTGCGCCGGCCGATCCTCGACCGGATCGGCGCTCTGCCCGCCCGTGCCCGCCGCACGCTCGTCGTCGCGGCCGTCGCCGTGCGCCCCACGGTGCGGTTGCTGCGGCGCGCGGGCTGCCACCACGCCCCGTCCGACCTCGAGATCTGCGCACGGCACGGGCTGGTCGGCGGCCCTTCCTCCTCGGACCACGCGACGATCAGGTTCCTGGATCCGCTGACGCCGCTGGTGCTGCGGGCGGAGACCCCGTACGAGAGTGTGGTGGAGGCCCACCGGGCGCTCGCCGACGCCTCCGACGACCCCGTCGAGCGCGCCCACCACATCGCCCGGCTCACCGCCGGACCCGACCCGGTCGTCGCGGGCCGGCTCGCCGCCGCGGCCACGGCGGCGCGGCGCCGGGGCGCCCCGAGGACGGCCGCACGCCTGGGCCAGCTGGCCGCCGAGTACACGCCCGCCGGGCAGAGCGCCATCGACATCGAGCGCAGGCTCACCGCCGCGGAGGACGCCATCGAGGCCGGCGACCTCGGTTTCGCCCGGCACCTCGGGCACGAGGTCCTGGGCGACGCCCGCCGGCCCGCCGACCGCGTCCGCGCCTGGAACGTGGTGATCGACTCCTGCGGGCAGGCGATGGCCGAGATAGCGGACGTCTTCCCGGAGGCGGTACGCGACGCCGGGGGCGACCCCGAGCTGCTGGCCCAGTTGCACTACCGGATGAGCTGGCGCGCGTGGATGGTAGGCGGCTCCGCGGCACGCGCCCACGACCACGCCGTGCGGGCCGCCGGGCTCGCCGCGCGCACCGGGGACCGGCGCACCGAAGTCATGGCACTGACCCAGCAGGCGGCCCTCGAACTCTTCCTCGGGCTGCCGCAGGCCGAGGCGACCCTCGCCGCCGCGCTCACCGCACCGCACGACGTGCACGCCATGACCCATCACAACGGGCCGCTCTACCTCAAACACCGCTTCCACCTGGTCCGCGACGAGCTGGACGAGGCCAGAACCGAGCTGCGCACCCTCGTGTACCGGCTGCGGCAGCGGGGCTCGGCCGACAGCCTGAGCCAGTGCCTCATCGGTCTCGCGCAGGTCGAGATCGAACGTGGACGATGTCGGCCCGCCCTCACCATCGCCCGGCAGAGCCTGCGGATCACCGAGGAGGCCGGGCTGAGCCAGGGGCCCGCCTGGTACGCGGTCGCGCTCGCCGAGACGGCCGGCGGCAGCCTGGGCCAGGCGCTCTCGGCGGCCGAGGCGGCGGAACGGCACAGCGAGGACGACAACGACCGGCTCTTCCTGCCGCGCGCCCTGCATGCCGCGGGACGGATCAGGTTGTTCGCCGGCCAGCACGAGAGGGCCGCCGAACTCCTCTCGCGTACGGGCGCGTTGGAGACGGCGCAGGGTCAGCAGGACCCGGCGACACGGCGGTGGCACGCCGACCTCGCGGAGGCGTTGGCGGCCACCGGCGCGCCGGACGAGGCGGCAGCCGTTCTCGGCGCGGGACGCCGCCAGGCCGAGCGGCTCGGCCGCCCGGGGGTCCTCGCCACTTTGGACAGGGCGGGCGCGGCGATCAATGTGGCGCGCGGTGAACCCGCCCGCGCGGCGGCCGCGTTGGAGCACACGGCGATGCGCCAGCGGGCCATCGGCTACCCATTGGAGGAGGCCCGTACCAGGGCGGCGCTGGGCCGGGTGCGGCGCCTTCTCGGCGACGAGGCCGCCGCCCGCGCAGCCTTCGCCTCGGCCCTGCGCATCTTCACGATGGCCGATGCCCGGCCCTGGGTCGCCATGACGCGGGCCGAACGCGACCGCGCGGCCGACGGCCCCACCCGTGGGCCCGAGCCCGAGGGCGGCTCGTGGTCGGACCGCCTCACGTCGACGGAGCGCAGCGTCGTCGCCCGTGTCGCGCAGGGCGCCACCAACCGCGAGATCGCGGCCGGCCTCGTCGTCAGTGTGAAGACGGTGGAGGCGGCCCTCACCCGCGCCTACCGGAAGCTGGGCGCCAAGTCGCGCGTGGACATCACCCGCATGGTGATGGCTTCACCAACGGCGTGACACGGGCGGGTGTTTGGCCGCGCGACCCCCGCTCCCCCTCCCCGCCGGCACCCTCCCATACGATGCCGGGACGGGCGGGGCCGTAGCGCAGAGGTCGACGCGCGCGGTCTCCAAAACCGCGAGGACGCCGGTTCGAATCCGGCCGGCTCCGCCCCCTGCGACCACCGGGATCCGATGACCTATGCCGTCAACTTCCGTACTGCATGGGCTGGTTGGCTGGATCGTCGACCCGCCACGCGGGCTCACACCGGACGTCGGCCGTTCTCCGTGAGCAACTCGGCCAGCTGTTCGGCGAACTGCGTGATCCGGTCCAGCAGGAGCCCGCCGCGTGCGACCCGGAACCCGTTCAGCCGGCCCCAGAGCGAGGCCTCCACGGCGTGGAACTGGGCCCACCGCCGGACGCGTTCCCGGTCGAGCTCCGCCGCCTCGGAGAACACGTCCAGGATGCGATCGACCGCCTTGCCGAGGTGGTCCGCCCCCATGAGGGTCAGCGCCCGCGACTTGAGCAGGGTGCCGCCGTCGTATGCGGGGTCCCCGACATACCCCTTGGGGTCGACCGCCAGCCACGGCTCACGGTCGGCGCGCAGGATGTTGCGGGCGTGGAGGTCGCCGTGGATGAGGGTGTCCGGCTGGTCCCGGCCCAGTTCGGCGAGGGTCGCGAAGGCCGCGTCCAGGGTGGCGCGCGACAAGCCGTGCGCCACCTTCCCCGCGTTCTCGCGCAGCTGCTCCGCGCGGGCGTCGGCCTGTTCCCGCAGCCGGGGCAGCCCGGTCGGAGCGGGGACGGCGAGCCGACGGTTGAGCCGCCCGGCGACCCTCACCACCACGTCGCCGTCCTCGACCTCCGCGAGGGTCGACGCCCGGACCCGCTCCAGCAGCATCGCGAACCGCTCGTCGCGGCGCTCCAGAAGCCGCACCGCCCCGCGCCCGCCCCACACCGCGAAGGCGTCCGGCTCGTGCACGTTGCCGGGGTGCGGGAACGACACCTTGAGCACGGCGCCCTCACCCGCCCCGCGCCGCACGGGCACGACCACGCCCACACCGCCGTGCATGACCGGCCCGTCCGGCACACACCCCCACCGCGCGAGCAACTCCTCAACCAGGAAAGGAAGTTCATCGACCCACACGGACCCGGCCCGCCCCTCCCGCGCGATGGTGGTCCGCGTGAACTCCTCCGGCATCACGATCATCCGTGCACGATACGGCGCCCCACCCCCAGCCGGTCACCACCCGATCGCCGGGCCCCTGTCGGGGACCTGTCGGTGGCGGCGTCGGTCTGTCGGTGCCGTATCGGGACGGGCTGACACCGTGAACGAGTGCTCGGCCGCACCACGCACCCCGAGCTCTCAGTCCCGGCACAAGGAGCCCGTCATCATGTCCAACCCCTCCCCTCGAACCCGGCCGTGGGACGTCCGGCACCTGCCGTCCGCGGTGGGTAAAGCCGTCCTGGTCACCGGTGGCAACGCCGGAATCGGCTACTTCGTCGCGGAGCAGCTCGCCGCCACGGGCGCCGTCGTCGTGCTCGGCAGCAGGGACCCGGCGAAGGCGGACGCCGCCGCCGGCTCGATCCGCTCGCGGGTCCCCGGCGCGGACGTACGGCACCTCCGCCTCGACCTGGCCGACCTGACCTCCCTCAAGACGTCCGTGGACACGCTCGGTCTCGGTCACCTCGACGCCGTCGTCCACAACGCGGGGATCGCTCTCGACGACCCGCCGCGCAGGGAGTCCGGAGACGGCCACGAGCTGATGTTCGCCACCAACCACCTGGGGCACTTCGCGCTCACCCGGTGGCTCGCCCCGCTCCTGTGCGCGGCTCCGGCGGCCCGCGTCGTGACGGTGGGGAGCTTCGCGGCGCGGTCCGAGCGTCTCGACCTCGACGACCTCCAGTCGACCCGCGACTACCGGCCCAAGCGCACCTACGGCCGCTCCAAGCTGGCGCAGATGTCGTTCGCCTTCGAACTGGACCGGCGTCTGCGCGCCGTCGGCAGCACGGTGCTCAGCGTGGTCGCCCACCCCGGTGGCGCCCTCGACTCCCTCACCCCCTCACGCCCTCCGGTCCACGTCACCACACCCCGCGAACGGCTCCGCTCCGCGCCGGCCGGACTCGTGGTGCAGGGCAAGGACGCCGGGGCCTGGCCGATCGTGCGCGCCGTCCTCGACCCGGAGGTGCGGGGCGGCGAGCTGTGGGGACCCAGGGTGTTCGGCCTGAAGGGGACACCACGGTGCGAACCCGCGCTCCCCCACATGACCGACCTGTCCGTGGCGACCCGCCTCTGGTCCGCGAGCCTCGACCTGACGGGCGTCTCCGATCGGTGGCTCGGCTTCGGCCACTGAGCGGTGCGGCGAAGAGCGTCACCTGCGCGTCGTCGTCTTCGTCGGGTCTGCATCGGCCGTCACCGTCGTCATCGTCTCCTGATGTCTTCATCGGGCATGGACGCCGCCTTGGCCATCGCGGCCATCACGTCGCCCGGCAGGGATGGGTTGGCTGCGGCTGCCTCGACCACCTGCCAGTCGTCGTCGGTCAGCAGATGGGAGATGGCCCCGGGCGGCAGCGCGGGGTGCCCGGCGGCCGTGCGCCTGGCCCGTTCGTCGGAGAGGCAGACGAGCAGCGCGGCCGGCGTCGCACGGGGATGCCCGGCGATCGCGCGGAGCGCCTTGCGTGCCGGGGGTCGCCGGCCGGCGAGGTCGTCGAGGAGTTCCGACGTGATGTCCGGGTTGGCCGCCACCTGGGCCGCGACCCGGACGCCGTGCCGGTCGAGGATCGCGCGCAGTTGCGCCGGGCGCAGCCCGGGGTGCGGGGCGACGGCGGCGACCACGCCCGCGTCGGAGTCGGCCGCGAGGGCGTCGCGGAGTGCGGCCGGCAGGTCACGCCGCCGCGCCACCAGCGCCCTGACGGCGGGGAGCGGCGATCGAGCCAGGCGCTCCGTCTCGGTGGGCGTCGCCGCGTCGATGCGCGGCAGCGGTGCGCCCCCCTTCCTCATGGCTGCGGCGAGATCGCTCAGTACGTCGAGTGGTACCGACGGATTGCGGGCGACGCGGCGGCGTACGTCGCTGTCCTGATCGGCGCCCAGGGCGCGAAGCACCTGCTCGCCGACGGCGGGGTTCTCCGCCAGGTCGGCGCGCACACCGGGGACGGGGTCGGCGGCGAGCCGCTCGTACACCTCGCTCGGCAGACCCGGGCGTCGGGCGACGGTCCAGCGGAGCACCATCGAGTCGTGGTCGGCGAAGGGGGCGACGGCTCCGGCGGGTGTGGCGGGGTTGCCCAGGGCCGCCGCGTGGACGGCGTGCGCGGCCGACTCGTGGGTGCCGTCGCATCGGGCGCCGCCGGGCAGCGTGCAGTCGAGCCGCGGGCAATGGCGGTCGTGCACGAACGGAATCTGCTCGCGCTCGCAGACCTCGCACCGCGCGGCGGGCGGCACTCCGCCGTCGGTGAGGAGCGCCGCGAGCAGGTCCGGAGGGGTCGCCTCATTGGCTGCCGCCGCACGACGCACCGCGGTGTGCGGATGCCGGACCAGCTCCGCGACGACGTCCGATGCCCTGCTCCAGAGCGCGAGTTCCGCCACGACCGTCACGACGGGGTCCGCGGCGAGCCTCTCCGTCACGTCGGACGGAAGGTCCGGACAGGCGGCCAGCCGCTCTCGGCGCTCCGCATCCGGTTCCACGACGAGCCGTCGCGCCCACTCCGGGGCGCCAACGCCGTTGTCCAGCAGGGCGAGAGCCACATCGGGGTGCGCTACGGAGTCGATGTCCTCGACGGCGAGTCGGCCTGCGTGCGCGAGCTGTACGGCGCACTCCTCACCGCGCGCGGCCAGCGCCCGCGCCTGCGCACGGCTGAGGTCCTCGCGAGCGGCCAGCGCCGGGGCCAGGTCGCCGTCCGCGACGGCTATCAGCCGGTCGACCAGGTGGGACGGAAGAGCGGGATTGGCGGCGAGCCCGCACAGAATATGGTGCACCGCTCCCATCCTGCCGGAGATCTCACTTTGACAGCACACCACGGTGCCCCTTCGCCAGGCGCACCCTTGCGCGTCGCACCCCGGATGAGCGGGGCAGCCCGGACTTCGCACACCAGCGACCGAAGGGGAGTGATGGACGAAGCGTCGATCACCTCGCTGATCCTGGACGTCGCCGAGGAGTACGGCCGGCTGGACGTCCTGGTCAACAATGCCGGCGTCGCCGTGCCGGGCACCGTCGAGCAGATGGACACCGCAACATGGCGCCATGTCCTCGCCGTTGATGTGGACGGCGTCTTCTTCGCCTCCCGCGCGGCGCTGCCCCATCTCCGCGGCAGCCAGGGATGCATCGTCAATGTGGGTTCCGTGTCCGGGCTCGGCAGCGGTCATGAACACGTGAGCCCGGGACAGTTCACGTCTGAGCGGTTCGGAGCGGAGAGGATCGCTCGGCGGCCGAAATTTGCCCATGCTCTGTTCGGATTCGGGCCGCGCGACGGCGGGATAGCCGAACCAGCCGCCGTTGAGGCGCAGTTGGCACGTTCGGCTCTTCCGGTCGCCGCCCGTACCTGAACACGAGGTGACGCGGGTCGAACGGTTCATGCTGTGGGCGGCCGAACCCGTCCTCATGACCGCACACCGCCGGGGCCGACGAACCGGCGAACCCGTCGCGGGGACCCGCGGATCCGCCTGACGGCGGCCGGTCATCCATGGCTCAATGGCTGAATGCCGTTCCCACACACGGCACTTGATCGCTTCCAGGGCGCCCCTCGGCACCGCGCGCGGCGCGGATCGTAGCCATCGGCGGCATGTTCCACTGGAAAATGCCAGAAGTTCCTCCTTCTCGCGACACGGGGCGTAACTTCTCCGTCACTGCGGCAACGGAGTCGTGCCGCGGCGATCTGTCATCACGTGACGCCAAGGAGGGGATCTCCGCGTGCCCGGAATCGACGAGTGCCTGCTGGAGACGATGCGGCTGCCCGGCGCGCTCGGGGCAGCTCTCGTCGACTGGACCAGCGGGCTCGCTCTCGGCACCATCGGCGATTCGCCGGGCGGTGATCACGAGGCGGCCGCCGCGGAGGCCGCCGAGTTCGCGCGGAGCGCCGTCGAACACCCCGTCTTCGCACCGGGATCGGGGGACGCAGCGGAGGAGCTCCTGGAGGACGTGCTCGTGACGGCACAGGGCGGCTACCACCTGCTGCGCTTCGTACGGACGGCGTACGACAGCAGCATCTTCCTGTACTTGTGGCTCGACCGCGAGCTGGGCAACCTGGCCCTCGCCCGGCTGCGGCTGCGCGATCTCGCCGAGCGATTGGTGCTGGTGTGATCCGCATGGCGCCCCCCACCGACGAACGTCAACTCTCGCCGATGCTCAGCAGGTTGGTGGCCGAGCGGGCGACCGGGGCGCTGCTGCGCGACAGCGGCACGCTCTACCTCGTCGACGGCCAGGTGGTGCACGCCGAGAGTCCGGCGGCGCCCGGCATCGACGTCCTGCTCACGGTGAGCGGCAGGCTGCGCCCCGAGGGGTGGCAGTGGGCCATCGACCAGGCGGGGGCGCGCGGCGCGGTGGGCCGGTTCCTGGTCGACAGCGGGCAGGTCACCGGCGGCGAGCTGGAACTGTGCCACCTGGGCGCCCTGTTCGACGCGGCGTTCTTCACGCTCTCCCCCGGCAGCGGACCCACCCGGTTCCGCTACGGGGTGGCGCACTGGATCGGTCCGGTGCGGCCGGTGCCGGCGTGCTCGGTGGCGCGCGAGGCCGCCCGGCGCCGGGAGTTGCTCTTCCGGCTCTGGCCGCACCCGGAGGTCGACACCGCTCCGGTGGTGACCACGCCGGGACTGGGCGGGGCGCCGGTCACCGCGCGCCAGCGGGCGCTGCTCGCGCTGGCCGACGGTGTCCGTACGCCGCAGGACATCGCGCGGCTGCTCGGCCGCCCGGCGTTCCACACCTTGGTCGACGTACGCCGTCTCGCGGCGTGCGGTGCCATCGAGACCTCGCTCGCGGCGCCGCCGCGGCAGGACGTGCCGCCCCCGGTGGCGCTGGCGCTGGCGTCGACGGAAGCGGAGTCCGTCGCGGACGTGGCTCTGCTGCGCAGGCTGCGTGACGGCCTGGAGGCCACGCTGTGATCCGCGTGCGCAGGCAGCGCGGCGCCGAAAGGAGACAGATGATGGCGGCAGAGGCGGAGGTCCTCGCCGAACTGCACAGACTGCGGGTCCGGTTGCCTCAGCTCAGCGGGGCGATGGCGGCCAGCGTCGACGGCCTGGTGCTCGCGCAGGACGCCACGGACGAGGCCGAGCCGCTCGCGGCGCTGACCGCGGCGGCCCTCGGCGTCGCCCAGCGGCTCACCGACACCGCGGGCCAAGGCGCCTTCCGCGAGCTTCTGTTGCGCGGCGACGACGGCTATGTGGCCACCTACGCGGCGGGCTCGTCCGCCGTGCTCACCCTCCTCGCCCAGCCCCGCATCAACGTGGGGCGGCTGCATCTCGAAGCACGCCGGGCGGGCGCCCGGATCGGCGACCTGGTCGACGGCAGCCTCGGCCGACTGGAGACCCCATGACTCCCACCCGTCCCCGTGCCGACCGGCCGGGGAACACATCGGACGGAAAACAGCGGAAAGGAAGCACGAATCCCATGGCCAACACGGAAGCCGCGCTCAAGGAAACGATGACCAGCATCGACGGGACCATCGGTGTGGCCCTCGTCGACTACAGCAGTGGCATGGCCCTCGGCACGCTGGGCGGCGGCAAGGAACTCGACCTCGCGGTGGCCGCCGCGGGCAACACCGACGTGGTGCGGGCGAAGGTGCGCACCATGGAACTGCTGGGCCTGAAGGACGAGATCGAGGACATCCTGATCACGCTGGGCACGCAGTACCACCTGATCCGGCTCCTGACGGGGCGCAACCACAACGGACTCTTCCTGTACCTGGCCCTCGACAAGGAGCGCTCCAACCTCGCCATGGCGCGCCACCAGCTCAAGAAGATCGAGGCCGACCTGGAGGTGTGAACCGCGCCCGTCGCGACATCGCCCTGTGTGGCGCCGCACCCCTCTGGGGGCGGCGCCCACAGGGCGCGGACGTATCAGGGCCGTGGCGGGGTCAGCCCCGATGCGGGGTCAGTCCCGATGCGGGGTCAGCCCGTCGAGGGTGAGACCGAGCAGTCGCTCGGCCTGGCCTCGCTGGTCGGCGGCCGCCGACGTGAGGGCGATCCCGGCGAGGGCGGCGAACATGTCGCTGGGGCGGATGTCGGAGCGGAGGTCCCCGGCCGTGACACCGGCCTCCATGAGCGTGGTGATGGCCGCCTGGATCATCTCGCGGCTGTGCCCGTAGGGGTCGCTCCCCGAGGCGACGACGGCCCGGAGCGCCTCGGCCATGCCGAGTTTCGCCGTGGCGTAATCGATGAAGTGGCCCATCCAGATGCGCAGCGCCTCGCGCGGCGGCTGCGCGGCCAGGAGGCCGGGCACGGCGTCGCACAGCCGGGCCACCTCGTTGCGGTAGGCCGCCTCGATCAGCGTCTCCCGGGTCGGGAAGTTCCGGTACAGGGTGCCGGTGCCGACCCCCGCCTCCTTGGCGATGCGCTCGTAGTGGGCGTCGAGCCCCTGCTCCGTGAACACCCGCACCGCGGCCGCGAGGATCTTGTCCCTGTTGCGTTGCGCGTCCGCCCTCAACGGGCGCCCCGTGTCCTGTGCCATCGACGACCCACTCCCTCGCCCTCATTGCTAAGTGGAGGCTCCTCCACTTAGTGTGGAGCCAACCGGCGGCGCCTCCGGTTTCACCGTAGAGCATGCGCCGCACCCATCTCTTCTCCGGGAGGATCCACCATGTCGGAAATCGAGGGCAAGGTCGTCGCGATCACGGGCGCCAGCAGCGGGATCGGCGCGGCCACGGCCCTGCTGCTCGCCGAGCGGGGCGCGACGGTGGTGCTCGGCGCGCGCCGCCCCGACCGCCTCGCAGCGCTGGCCGCCCGCATCGAGAAGGCCGGCGGCCGGGCCGCGTACGCCCCCACGGACGTCAAACGCCGTCAGGACCTCGACGGCCTGGTCGACCTGGCCTGCGACCGGTACGGCAGGCTCGACGTCCTGGTCAGCAACGCCGGCGTCGGCCCGATCTCCCCCCTCGACGAGCTGCGCGTCGAGGACTGGGAGGAGATGATCGACGTCAATTTCAAGGGCGTCCTGTACGGGATCGCCGCCGCGCTGCCCGTGTTCCGCAGGCAAGGGTTCGGGCACTTCGTCAACACCGTCTCCACGGCGGGGCTGCGCATCGTGCCGACCCAGTCCGTGTACGCCGCGACGAAGAACGCCGTACGCACCCTCTCGGAGGGGCTGCGCCAGGAGGCCGGCGGCAACCTGCGCGTGACGGTCGTCTCGCCGGGTGTGACGCGCACCGAGTTCGCGGACTCGATGGCGCCGGAGATGAAGAGCGAGATCCTCGACAGCATGACGAAGATCGCGATCCCGCCGGAGGCCATCGCCCGCGCCATCACCTTCGCGATCGAGCAGCCGGCCACCGTCGACGTGGGCGACATCGTGGTACGCCCCACGGCACAGGGCTAGCCGCCCGCGGGCGCACTGCGGGCCGCGGGGTCCGCGCGGATTCCGGAGGCAGGCGGCGCCCCGCAGCGCACGGCCGGGGCTCAGCGATGTCGCGGGGCCCGGCGGTTATGTTCTGGAGCGACCGCCGAGACCTGCCCACCCGAGGAGCGAGACTCTGATGACCACCGAGGACACGCTGGCCGGGCTGCTGCGCGAGCACGGACGGAGCTACGCCGAGGAGGCCGGCATCACCCTGCGCGACAAGCCGTCCCCGCTCTACCAACTCCTGGTCCTGGCCGTCCTGTGCTCGACGCGGATCAAGGCGGACATCGCTACCGACGCCGCACGCGAACTGTTCCGCACCCGGCTGCGCACCCCTCGGGCCATGGCGGACACACCGTGGCAGACGATCGTGGACGCCCTGGGCCGGGCGCACTACCGCCGCTATGACGAGAGCACCGCCACGGCCCTGCTGGAGGGGGCCGCCGTCGTCCAGCGACGCTGGCGCGGAGATCTGCGCCGTCTGCGGGACGAGGCGAACGGCGACCCGGGGGCCGTACGCGAGCTGCTTCAGGAGGTGCCGCGGATCGGCCCCGTCGGGGCGGGGATCTTCTGCCGCGAGGCGCAGGGCCTCTGGCCGGAACTCCGGCCGTTCTTCGACGACCGGGCACGGGATGCCGCCGCCGCGCTGGGCCTTCCCGGCACCGCCGAGGGCCTGGCACGCCTCGTCCCCGCCGACGAACTCCCGCGCCTGGCCTCGGCGTTGGTCCGCATCCACGTGCAGCACCGACCCCCGACGTGAGCCGGAAGGGAGCGGGCGGAGAGGCCGAACGCGACCGGGTCGACCCGCACGCGTGGCCGGCTGGCCGCACGCCGGCTCGTCCTCCTCAAGCCCCCTCTCGTACGCATTCGATGAGGTAGTCGCCGGTGTCCGGGTCGATGACCGCGCCGTGTGCCTCGCTGTGGAAGCCGGGGAAGGCGCGGTCGAAGGATTCCAGGGCGCCGAGGTAGCGCAGGACCGGGCCGTCGGGGGCGCCCAGGGCCTCTCCGGGCATGAGGACGGGGATGCCGGGCGGGGTGACGGTGACCATGGCGGCGGCCACCCGGCCGGGTGCCTCGGCCAGGCGGAGGCGTTCGGTGCCGCCCCGGATGAGCTGCTGGTAGCAGCGCTGCGGCGGGACGACGGGGTGGGGCAGGTCGCGGAAGGCGGTGTCCAGGGCGTCGATCAGGTCGGCGTGCGTGAGGTGTTCGTGCATGTCCTGGCACAGGCCGCGCAGGGTGGTGTCGCCGTAGCGCCGGGGGTGGCTCTCGACCAGTCGGGGCAGCACCTGCCGCAGCGGGGTCTCGGCGTCGTGGAGCGCCTTGAAGTCCATCAACGCGTCCATCAGCGTGCCCCACTTGCCCTTGGTGATGCCCATGGAGAAGAGGATGAGCGTGGTGTACGTGTCCGTCTTCTCCACCACGATGCCCCGCTCCGCGAGGTAGGCGGTGAGGATGCGGGCCGGGATGCCCCACGGTTCGCTCGCGCCGGCCGCCGTGACGCCGGGGCAGGTCAGCGTCACCTTGATAGGGTCGAGCATGCACTGGCCCCGGCTCAGGCCCGAGAAGCCGTGCCAGTCGGCGTCGGGATCGAGCTCCCAGCAGTGCGGGTCGGTGGCCAGGAGCACCGGGGACGCGTCCGCGAAGGGCGTACGGGCCCCGGTGGCCGGCTCGGGGACCGTGTCGGGCTGCCAGACGCCGAAGAACCAGGCGGGCCGGTCACCCGCGTCGGCGATGCGGCGTCCGGTGCGCACGACGGCCTGCCGGAACCGGACGGCCTCGGTGACGGCCTCGTTGATCAGCCACTCCCCCTGCGGGCCGTCCATCATCGCGGCGGCGACGTCGAGGGAGGCGATGGCCGGGTACAGCGCCGATGTGGTGCCGTGCATCATGAACGCCTCGTTGAACCGGTCGTGTTCGACGGGGGCGCGCGGCGAGGACCGTACGTGGACCATGGCCGCCTGGGACAGTGCGGCGAGGAGCTTGTGCGTGGACTGGGTGGAGAAGACGGTAGGCCGGTCCTCGCCCTCGAAGGTATCGGGACCCACGGCCATCCCGTAGCGGCCGGCGTAGAGGGGGTGGAAGCGTGCGTAGGCGAACCACGCCTCGTCGAAGTGGAGCCGCGGGGTGCTGGGGGCGAGGGCTCGTGCGGTGCTCACCGTGTCGTAACACAGGCCGTCGTAGGTGGAGTTGGTGATCACCGCGTACTGGGGACGGGGTGAGACCGCGCCCGGTGTCAGGGGGTGGGCGGCGATCCGGGCGGCCACCGCGTCGGGCGCGGTCTGGGTGGCGGGGAGCGGGCCGGCCAGCCCGTAGCCGTTGCGGGTCGGCACGAGGTAGACCGGCCGGGCGCCGGAGATCACGAGGCCGTGCAGGACGGACTTGTGGCAGTTGCGGTCGACCAGGGCGATCTCGTCGGAGGTCACGCAGTAGTGGCCGACTATGCGGTCGGCGGTGGAGTCGCCGTGCAGGACGAAGTAGGTGCGGTCGGAGCCGAAGATCCGCGCGGCGTTGCGCTCCGCGTCGCCGATGGGGCCGCTGTGCTCGAAGAGGGAGCCCAACTCCCCTACGGAGATGGAGAGATCGGTACGGAAGAGCCGTTCACCGTAGTAGTCGAAGAACGCCCGGCCCACCGGGGATTTGAGGAATGCGACGCCGCCGGAGTGCGCGGGGGTGTGCCAGGAGTATTCGTGGGCGTCGTCGAACCGCCGGAGCGCCTTGAAGAACGGGGGCAGCAGGGCGTCCTGGTAGCCGTGCGCGGTGTGGGCCACGCGGCCGGCGATGAACGAGGGGGTGTCCTCCAGCGGCCAGACGTATCCGACGACGGTTTCGGCGACCCACAGCGGCAGCCGGTCGAGGCCGTGGTCGGAGTCCTCGGCCATGACGACGAAGACCGGCAGGTCCTTGAACCGGCGGGAGATCTGCCGCAGCACGGCGGCGCCCCCCGCCTCCGTGCCGTCTCCGCCGTCCGGGGCGCCGGTCACGGCGGTCCCGCCGCGCTCCGACGGCAGGTCCCACGCCACCATGGCCGCGGTCAGGCCCGCCTCGGTCCGCAGCGCGGCGCGGGCCCCTTCGGCGGTCCGCGCCCACCGGACGTCGAGCCCCCGGTTCTCCAACTCCTTGCCGATCCGGCGCAGTTGTTCCGTGTCGACTCCGCCGCCGAGGGCGTCCTCCCGCAGGGCCAGCAGGACAGTGCCGTTCGCCATGACCATCTCCACGCCGCTCCACGAGCCCGACCGATAGGCGGCCAGCATCCTGCGGGCACGGACGGCGGCACTCCCGAAGCGGGCGCAAACCACCTGTACGGGTCATGCGCCGCGCCCCGGGTGTGACCGGCCGGACGGGGCTGGTCAGCGGCCTTCGGCCGTCAGATCGCCATGGCCTCCTGGATCCAGCGGCTCACGCGGTACGGCAGCCACCACGCGAGGTCGCCGACCTGGAGCGCCAGTCGTTCCTCCAGGAAGTCGGCGAGCACGGCGGCCGGGACCGATGCCGCGGGGGCGCCGTAGGTCAGGTCCGCGATGACCTGCTGGTACTCGGGCTCCTCGGCGGTGAAGCGGCGCAGGTCGCCCCAGCGGCGGTCGCGGATCTGGACGAAGCCGGGGCCCTGCCGCCACAGGCACTTGCAGAGGTAGTGCCCTTCGCGCCAGCGGCGCAGGTCGGCGGCCGCGTCGGCGGCGCCGTGCAGGGCGGCGGGCGGCTGGAGATGGCTGAGGGCGCGCCAGGTGTCGTCGGGCGCCGACGGGTCCAGGCGCAGCTTCCACTCGACGAGGACGGCCCGTGCCGTGAGATCGCGCACCAGACTCAGCAGGCGTACGGCACGGTCGGCGGCGCCCGGGGCGGTGAGATCGGCGAGGTCGACGGGGTCGTGCAGCCGGACGCTGCGGACGCCGGACTCCCACAGCCGGTCGCTCTCCTCGCCCATGGGGCCGGCCAGTTCGATGTCGCCGAGGAACATGCCGGGCAGGGCGCGCGCTTCGGGGTCGTAGTCGCGCCACGCGGAGACCGTGAGGGCCTCGGTGGCGGTGGTGAGGGCGGTGCTCATCGGTCTTGTCCTCCTGCTCCTGTGCCGGACACGCGCGGCTCGACGACGCGCGGGTCAGACACTGACGGGCTCGGGCCGGGCGGGCTGTGCTGCGGCGTCGGCGTCTCCTGCGGCGTCGGGGTTCGCTTCGGCGTCGAGCGCGGCCTGCGCGTGGCGCATGAAGTCCAGGCGCAGCAGGTCCTCGTTGACGGCGGAGGGCGCGATGTGGACGTACTGGCCGCCGTCGGTGAAGACGAGGCCGAGTTCGACCCAGGTGTCCAGAAGTCGCTGCACCTCCTGCTCGTCGCGCGCGGCGCCCTTGGCGCGGGCCGCCGCCTTGCGGGTGAGCGCGGCCGTCGCGTGCGGCTGGTCGAGGAGGCGGAAGACGGCGAGTTCGAACGGGTCGGTCAGCTCCATCACCCGCCAGGCGAAGGCGCGCCGCCGGCTCACCAGGACGATGCGGTCGCCCAGGTCGGCGTGGGTGAGCCGGGCGTCGGCGTGCTGCTTCTTCCAGGCGTCGAGCGCCTTGTTGAGCGCGCCGACGGTGGGCTCGCCGATGCCGCGCTGCGGCGCTTCGAAGACGTACGCCAGGTCGTAGAGCTCGGACTCGGGCAGGTCGTAGGTGAAGCGGTAGTGCTCTTCGGGGCGCAGCCCGTCGAAGCCGAGTTCGGGCCGGTTGAAGTAGGGGCTGAAGCGCTCGATCGCGATGCGCGCGGACAGGTCGACGGGCGGGTCGAGGTGTTCCAGTGCGGGGATCTGCGCGATGACGGGGTCGTAGTCCTCGGCCGTCTCGCCGGGGAAGCCGTGCAGGTAGTTCCAGGCGACGGAGAGGCCGGTCTCGGCTCCGTCGCGGAGCATGCGCACGTTCTGGCAGCCGCTGACGCCCTTGTCCATCAGGTCGAGCACCCGGTTGTTGAGGCTCTCGATGCCGGGCTGCACGTAGATGAGTCCGGCTTCGGCGAGGGTGCGCAGCTGACTGCGGCGCATGTTGGCCTTGATCTCGATGTGCATCCTGAGGTCGTAGCCGCTCTCCATGATGCGGGGCAGCACAGTGGTGAGGTAGCCCATGTCGAGGATGTTGTCGACGAGGTACATGTCGAGGACCCGGTGTTTGCGGGCCAGTTCCATGATCTCTTCAAAGAAGGTGTCGGGGCTCTTGGAGCGGAACTGCATGAACGAGCCGTTGAGACCGCAGAACGTGCAGTGGTGCTTCTCGCCCCACCAGCAGCCGCGTGCTCCCTCGACGACGAGTTTGGGCTCGGCCCAGTTGCGGGCCACCGAGGCGGCGAGGCGCTCGAAGTAGCCGCTGTAGTCGGGGGCGAGGATGGTGGCGGGCGGCAGCGGGCTCGTCGCCATCGGGTTGACGATGCTCTTGCCCTCGGCGTCGCGGTGGCACAGGCCCGGCACGGTGGCCAGTTCGTCGCCCCCGGCGCCTTCGGCGATGGCGGTCAGGAGCTGCGGGAACGCGGCCTCGCCCTCGCCGCGGATGACGTGGTCCACGAACGGGAAGTTGCGGTGGACGGCCTCGCCCTGTTCGCCGTCGCAGTTGGCGCCGCCCATGACGGTCACGATGTGGGGGGCGAGACGCTTGACGTGCTTGGCGGCGGCGAGGGCCGCGGTGTTCTGCTGGAAGGTGGAGGTGAAGCCGACGACGTCGGGTGCGTACTCCACGATCTGCCGGGCGATCATCTCGACGAACTCCGGTGCCTGGCGGTGGAGTTCCTGCGACATGTGCAGCCGGGACTTGCGGAGTTTGCCCTTCATCGCGGCAGCGAACTCCTCGTCGCGCCACGTGGGGTCGTCGTAGAGGGCGGAGGAGAACACCCAGTCGCCGCAGCCCATGAAATAGGAGGAGAGCGCGTAGTACTCGTAGTCCTCGGCGGTGAATTCGGTGCGCTTGGTGATCCAGTCGGTGTATTCCAGATTGGCGTGCAGGACCTCGGCGCGGGCGCCGGGCACTCGTTCGTCCACGCTCCGTTTGAGAATTCCGAGGGCGAGCGAGGGAAGGTCGATCGGCGACCAGGGCATATTGACCAGCAGGACACGCATGTCGGCTCCTCGGTGGGTGCGGAGACGTGACGGGACGGGGGCCAAGGGGCCGGGGGCCAAGGGGCCGAAGCTGTGCCGGCCCGGCGGCGAACCGCCGGGCCGGCACACGAGGATCAGTCCTCGTCGCCGTCTTCGGCGTTGCGGAACGGAACCGTCACCGTGATGCCGATGCCCGGCTTGCGGTTTTCCTCGTCACCCGCGAGCGGGTCATTGTGGATGATGTCCTTCTGCATGACAGGAACTCCTCTCTGTGTGGCTGGTGCCTTGTCCGGCGGACGCCGGCAAGTACACCCGTCCGTTGTCCCCGGCCCGGTCGGAGCGGGGAGTCATGGGGGCGGCGGCACGGGGCCGCCGCCGGCGCAGTTCGCGGTCGAGGAAGACCACGGCACGGCGCAGTACGGCCACGTGGTCGTCGGCTTCGTAGCCGTCGTGGCCGGTGTCCAGCCACATCGACTCGTGCCGTACGCCCGCGTGGTGCAGGGCGGTGAGGTAGTCGCGCACCTGGCCGGGCGGACACTTGACGTCCCGGCTCGCGGCGACGACCAGCAGCGGGGCCCGGACGGCGGCGGCGTAGTGGAGGGGTGAGCTCCGCTCGTACCGTTCGGGCACCTCGTCGGGGGTGCCGCCGAACAGCCGCTCGTCCAGGGCGCGCAGGGCGGGGGTGGTGGTGCGGTGGGCCGCCGCGCAGTCGGCGACCGGTTTGACGGCCACGCCCGCCTGCCACAGCTCGGGCTGCACACCGAGGGCGAGCAGCACCAGGTAGCCGCCCCAGGAGGTGCCCCACAGGCCGGTCGCGTCGGCGCGGACGACACCGCGCTCGACGAGGTCGGCGCGGACCGAGGCGAGGTCGGCGATCTGGGTGAGGCCGACGCCTTCGCCGAACGCGCGCCGCCAGCGCGGGCCGTATCCGGTGGAGCCGCGGTAGTTGACGCGGACGACGGCGAATCCGGAGGCGACGAGGGAGTGGACCACTCCGTCGTAGGCGTCCCGGTCGTGGTCGGCGGGGCCGCCGTGCACCAGGAACACCGCGGGGACCGGGTGGCTGTGCCCGTCGGGCAGGCTGAGCAGCGAGTGCACCGGGCCGTCGGGGCCCGCCGTCCATAAGTCCCGGTGCTCGCCGGGCACGTGGGCGTCGATGCCGTGGCCGGGCGGTAACGCGGTGCCGGCGGTGGAGACGATGCGGGGCGAGGTCGCCGTGTCCGTCCAGAGGTAGTGCACGTCGTCGCCGGTGCGGGGCGCGGCGTCGAGCAGGGTGCCGCGCGGGGTCGGTACGGGTCGGACGGTGCGCTCGGCCAGGTGTACGCGGTGCAGGGTGCTGCGGCCGTACCGGTCCTGGCGGACGAGGACCGAGTGCCCGTCGGGGTGCCAGTGTGCGGTGATCTCGGTGTCGAAGGTGCACCAGGAGTGGGTGACGGTCCCGCCGTCGGGGCTCCAACTGGCCAGCGCGTAGCGGTTGTTGCTCTCGCGGACCAGCAGGAGCTCGACGCGGTCGGTGACGGGGGCGAAGCCCAGCGACCAGAGGCGGCCGTGCGGGCCGTCACCGGCGAGGACCGCCCGCAGGGTGCCGTCGGCGGCGAGCACGGTCACCGCCCGCGCCGAGCCGGCGGCGGCGCTGAGCGACAGGAGGCGTCCGTCGCGGGTGATCCCGGACAGGGTGGCGTGACCGTCGACGCGCGTCACTTCGCGGCCCGTCGCGCCGCGCGGGCCGGCGTGCACGGTGGTCGACCGGGGATCCCCCAGGCCCATGGCGACGAACGCGTCGTCGCTGACGGCGAGACCGCGCGGCTCCCCTTCGGGTACGCCGAGGAGGCCGGGCAGGTCGGGTCCCCCGGCGAACGGCTGGAACCGCCAGCGTCCGGTGCCGTGCTCGTCCTCGTCGAACCACCACACGTTGCCGTCGTGGTCGATCGCGCCGTGCAGCGTGCCGCGCGGGCGGTCGGTGACCCGGCGGGCCCGCAGCTCGGCCGCGTCCCAGGTGAACACCTCGCACCGGCCGTCGGCGTCGGCGGTGAACACCATCCGGGTGGGATCGGCGGCGCACACCTCGGGGAGCGCGGCCCGGTAGACCTGGTAGCGCCCGGTCATGCGATCGCCCCCGACAGCCGGGCCCGCACGACGGTCGTCCACCAGGCCAGCACGGCCAGCGCACCCGCGCAGACCACGGCGGGCGCGGCGGTCCCCGCGCGGGTCACGGCCACGCCGGCCAGCACCGGCGCGAGCGCGGCCGACCCGCCGACGGTGCTGGAGAGGACCGCGCCCGTGCGGGCCTGGAGGCCCGGCGGGGTCTCCTGCAGGGCGCGGGACTGGAGTACGACGCCGACGAGCGGCATCAGCAGGCAGAACGCCCCGAACAGCGCCCCGTACGTCCAGGGCCCTTCGGCCGTGGCGAGCCCGGCCGCGAGCGGGACGAGCAGCCAGGTGATCGTCACCAGGAGCCGCGCGGCGTCGAACCGGCCGGCGATGCGCGGCGCGGCGAGCGATCCGGCGAGCCCGGCGGCCCCGGAGAGCGCGAGGACGAGTCCCATCGGCCAGCCGCCGTGGCCGCTCTTCTGGAGGGTGAAGACGGCGCCGTAGTAGAGGGCGACGATCACTCCGTTGACGGTGGCGGTCCAGATGACGACGAGGCGCAGCGTGGGCGAGGTGCGGACGAGGGCGAGGCCTGCGCCGAGCTCCGCTCGGACACGGGACACGCGGCCCGGCCGGCGGGTCCCGGTGCCGTCGGGTCCGGCGGCGGGCGAAGCCGGGGCGACCGGGGCCTCTTCGGGGGCGGCGGACCGCGAACCGCCGCTGTTGTGAGGGGAGTTGGGGATGGCGGCATCGGCGGATTTGCGACCCTCGATGCCCGAGGTCGTCGCCCGCGCGGCAGCGCGGGTTCCGGGCCGCAGGTCCGACTCCAGTGCTCGTACGCATCCGGCGGCGACGGCATACGTCACGGCGTCCGCGAGGAAGGGCAGGGCGCGGGCCACTTGGTAGAGCGCGCCGCCCAGCGCGGGGCCCAGGATCAGTGCGCCCTGTTCGCCCGCCGACAGCCCGGCCACCACGCGGGGGCAGTCGGCGGGCGGGGCGATCATGGCCACGGTGCCGGCCGCGGCGGCCTCGTACACGGCCGTCGAGAAGCGCTCCACCAGGACCGCGCCGAGTAGCAGGGTGAGGGGCGGGTTGCCCACGGCGGCGGCCGCGGCGACGCCGGCCATGGCGAGCGCGGAGACCGTGGCGGACCAGAACATCACCGGCTTGCGCGCACCCCGGTCGGCCGGAACCGCCGCCAGGGGGGCGAGGAGCAGCCCGGCCGCGGTGGACACCCCCGCGACGAGACCCACCACCGCGGCGGAGTGGCCGAGGCCGAGGAGCAGCAGGGGCAGCACGACTCCGGACGCCTGGGTGCCCAGCGCGTCGGATGCGTTCGCCCACCAGAAGAGGCGGACGTCACGCGGCACAGGGCGGCGCGCAGCACGCCCGGCGGTGGCGAGGCCGGGGCTCATCAGAGCCCCGCCGGCGCCGCAGATGTCCCCGGAGACGCAGGGGAATCCGTTTCACGCACAGCCACCCCACAGTTGGTCAGGTTGCGAAGAAAATGTGCAGGAATCGAAACGAGCGGGAGCCTAACCAGGCGTCGGCCGGAGCCACAAGAGGTGGGTCGCCGAGGCCGGAATCGAACTCGGTAAGCACCCGGCAAAGAAACCGATTGCTTCCTGGCGTACGCGCCCCTCGCGAGGGATCGCCCCCGCCCGAGAGGCCGGGGAGGCGGTGCCGCCGTCGCCCCGCACGGGGAGCCACCGGGGCGCCGCCGCCTTCCGCTTCGCTCGGGCGAACACCCGGGCCCCACACATCTGTTCGTGCACGCCGCCTGGCATATGCACATTCCCACCGGCGAAGCACACCGGTCCCCGGCGCCCGGCCCGGCCGTGACCCACCGGTCCGTGCACCGAGCCGCCCGGGGGCCCCCGGCACGGTCCGGCGCTCCCGACCCGCCCTCCCGCGGAAGGGTTCCATCCGTCACGGTGATTGGCTGGAAACAGCTGGGCCCCGGTCGCGTCGACGACCGGGGCCCAGCTTCTGTTCGCGTCGACCGGGGCGGCGGAAAACCGCGCCCGGGTGCCACGGAGGGTGTTACGGCGCCATCTCGTACGCACCCGCCAGCGCCTCGACGCGCTGCCACACGCGGGCCGAGCGCTCCTCGTCGACCACGGGACGCCGCACCGCGCCCAGCGCCCAGCCCTGCTGGGCCTCGGTGGCGGAGTCCTTGCCGTGCAGCTCGACGGCGTGCGCCGAGAAGTCGCGTACGAGCACGGCGAAGAGCTCGTCGAGCACGTCCTGCTCAAGGCCGGTCAAGTGCGCCTGCTCCAGGATCAGTTGGCCGTGCACGACCAGCGCGAACAGCTGGCCGACGGCGAGCAGGAGGTCGAGGTCGCGGCTCTGCTCCTCGTCGGGCGCCGCGGTGGTGACGAACGCGCACAGGGCGTCCGCCTGCTCGCGGAAGCGCGCCACGTTGGGCACATCGGCGAAGGCGTCGAAGGCGGTGCGCCAGTCGTGGAAACGGATGGCACCCAGGCCCCGCGCGGGCCCCTGGCGGAACAGGAACGCGTCGTCGGCGGCGTCGAGGCGGCTCGGCACGGGTGCGTACTCGACCGGGCCGAGGAGGTGGTTGCCCATGAACTTCAGGATGAGCGCCAGGTTGACGTGGACGGTGCCCTCCAGCTTGGGCAGCCCGCGGATCTCGACGGCCGCCTGCGCGAAGTAGTTGTCCTTCTCGAAGCCCTTGGCGGCGATCACGTCCCACATCAGGTCGATGACCTTCTCGCCCTCCGTGGTCACCTTCATCTTCGTCATCGGGTTGAAGAGGAGGTAGCGGCGGTCGTCGGGGCCGGCCGAGCGGAAGTAGTCGACGGCGCGGTCGCTGAACAGCTTCATCCCGACGAGGCGTACATAGGCATCGGTCAACTCGCGGCGCACGTGCGGGAAGGCGGTGACGGGGCGGCCGTAGAGGACCCGGTGGTGGGCGTGCGTGACGGCCTCGTACATGGCGTGTTCGCAGATGCCGATCGAGGCGGTGCACAGGTTGAACTTGCCGACGTTGACCGTGTTGAGGGCGGCGTCGAAGGCGGCACGGCCGGTGTGCAGGATGTCACCGGGACCGACCGGGTACTGCGCCAGGCGGAACTCGCTGACGTACTTGGAGGAGTCCACGACGTTCTTCACCAGGTGGTACGCCTCGTGGCGGCTGTCGGCGGCGAAGAAGACGTAGCCGTCGGGGCCCTCGACATCGGTGCGGCGGCCGAAGACGGAGACCAGGCCCGCCGCGTTGCCGTTGCCGATGTAGTACTTGGAGCCGGTGGCCAGGAAGCCGCCGTCACCGTCGGGTTCGAGGAGCATGTCGGTGGAGTAGATGTCGGCGCCGTGGGTCTTCTCGGAGAGTCCGAAGGCGAACACCTCGCCCTGGTCGAGGAGTTCGGCGGCGCGGGCGCGGGCCTCGGCGTTGTCGCTCTGCCAGACCGGGCCGAGCCCGAGGATGGTGACCTGCCAGGCGTACCAGTAGTCGAGCCCGTAGAAGCCGAAGATCTCGTTGAGCGCGGCGATCCGGGCGGTGTCCCAGCGCTTGTCGTCCTGCCCCTGCCCGGCGGCGGACGCCGGGGTGAGGAAGGTCGCGAAGAGCCCTTCCTTGGCGGAGAACGCGAGGAAGTCCGCGAGCCAGGCACGGGTGCGGTAGTCCTCGATCAGCCGGCGCTTGCCGCGCTCCTCGAACCAGTCGATGGTCGCGCGCAGCAGCCTGCGGGTCTCGGGGTCGAAGTGCGTCGGGTCGTAGGTGCGCGGGTTGAACAGCAGCGGGTCGGCCACGGTCATTTGCCTTTCCGGCTAGGGAAGTTGGGGAGAAGGTGCTCGTGGAGCGGACGGGTTCGGGGGCGGCGCGCATCGGAACGGACGCGTGCGGGCTTCGCGGCCGGCACCGGTCGCGGGCCGCCGGCCGTGGATCAGTGACCGGCGCCGAGCCGGTGCAGGGTGGCGATGACGTCGTCGAGCCAGGTGAGCGTCATCCGCTCGTACGCGATGCCGCCGCGCAGGACGACGTGCTGCAACTCCCGCCCCGCGTCCGGGGGTTCGGGAGCCTCGGCCTCGGTGAAGTCGCGTCGCTCGCCCGCGAGATAGCGTGCGAGCCGGTCGGCATGGGCCCTGCGGTGCCGCTCCACCTCGCGAAGGAGCGCGGCCGGGTCGTCGAAGGCGGCTCCGCGGATCTTGACGGCGAGCTCGTGCCGGACGCTCTCCGGCTCGATCGGCTCGTGCAGCCACCGCCCGAGGGCGTCGCGGCCGGGCGCCGCCACGGAGTACTCCTTCTTGTCCGGCCGGTTGTCCTGCGCCACCTCGCGGACGTCGATCCAGCCGTCGCCCTCCATGCGCTTGAGGACGCGGTAGATCTGCTGATGGGTCGCGGCCCAGAAGTAGCCGATGGACCGGTCGAACCGCCGGGCCAGCTCATAGCCGGAGCCCGGCTTCTCCAACAGCGAGACGAGAATCGCGTGCTCAAGCGCCATACCCGAATCCTTCTATGCAACGAGTTGCATAGACAAGCGGCACCGTCCAGGTGAGACACGGCTCACCCGTCCGGGCACCGCGACGCGGCCCGGAAGATCGTGTCGTTCCCGTTTGGGAGGGCGCGGCACGGGCACTGGCAGGGACCGGAGCGGAAAGCGCGGAAAGCGTACGAATACGGCATGTCCCGGCTGTCGGGCGCCCGCGCGGACCGCATCGAACCGACCCACGGAACCACGAGGTAAGTCATGAGCGACGACGGCATGGCGGACGACGTCTATCAGCCCACCGACGGCAACGAGGAGCAGCAGGACGCCGCTCCGCTCGACCTCCAGGACGCGATCGACGAGCGCACCTATGACGACATGCTCGACGAGGGGTACTCGCCGCCCGAGAAGCCCCTGGGTGTCACGAAGACGGGCGTCACGGCGGCCGAGCAGCACGAGGGAGAGTCCCTCGACGAACGGCTGAGCCAGGAGGTTCCGGACGCGGAGCCGCCCGCGGGCGACGAGATCGGCGATCTGCCCTACGGCGAGGGCGAGCCGCTCGACCCCGAGTCGGGCGCGGAGCGGGCCGGGCGCCTGGTGGCGCCGGACGAGGGGGTCCGCGCCGACACCACGAAGCAGCTCGTCGCGTCCGACGAGGGCATCGACGCGGGGGCGGCGGGCGCCGAGGAGGCGGCGGTCCACGTCGTGCCCGAGGACCAGCTGCCGCCGGAACCGGGCGACACGCTCTGACCCCGGCCCCCTTAGCCGCCGCTTCCCCCCGCCCCGCCCCGCCACTGCGCGGGGCGGGGCGGCCGCGCGTAAAGGATCACTTGACACCGTCGCCGCGTAAAGACACTCTTTACATGTGACCGATACCCCTCCGTCCCTCGCCGCCCTCAGCGCCCTGCTCGCCGAGCAGGCCTCGGTACTCGCCGCCTCGGCGAGCCCGTTGACCTCCCCGGCCTATCTCGACCTCGTCCGGCGCGCCCAGCACGTCGACTCCCTGGCCGAGCAGGTCCTGAAGCTCTGTGTGCAGCAGTCGCGGGACGCGGGTCATACCTGGCAGGAGCTGGGAGACCTGCTGGGGGTCACCCGCCAGGCAGCGTTCCAGCGCTTCGGCAAGCCCATCGACCCCCGGACCGGAGAACCCATGGACAAGACAGTGCGCATGACGGACGCATCCGAGCGTGCCCTCCAGATCGTCACGGATGTCCTGGAGGGCCGGATGGACGCGGCACGGCCCACGTTCAACGCGGAGGTCCTGGCCGCGTTCACCGACGAGGTGCGGGCCAACGGCCTGGCCGCCGTCGCGGGGACGGTCGGCGCGTTCGAGGGCTTCGGCGACGACGACCCGTTCGTCCGCCGCATCGGGGACTACACGGTCGTCGACATTCCCCTGCGGTACGAGGCGGGGGACATGAAGGCGCGGGTGTCCTTCGACGCGGACGAGAAGGTGGCGGGCCTCGTCGTCATCTCGGAGGAAATCCCTTAACCGGAGCGGCGCCTGACGGTGCATCGGCTCACGACGCCGAGACTCCTCACCTCCCCCCACTCCCCTCGTCCGGAGGGGACCGCCCATGTCGGCCGACTCCCTCGCCGTCGCGGGGGCGCCCACGCCGTGGATGGCGATAGTCCCCCTGATCGCCGTCCTCCCGGCCGTCATCTGCATGGTCGACATCGCCCGCCATCCGCACACGCGCCAGTACCCGCCGCGCGTGTGGCTGGCGATCTGCGCGTGCGGAAACGTGTTCGGCTGGTGGCCTACCTGCGCTTCGGCCGGACCGAGGACCGCTGACGCGACGAGGCCGGGGTAGACGGAACCGGAACGGGCAGCTGGACGACGGCGCCCTGCCTCACCGGGCTTCCCTCCCCCGAAGGGAAGCCCGGTGAGGCAGGGGGTCAGGGGGTCAGGGGGTCAGGGGGTCAGGGGGTCAGGGGTAGGAGACCACCGTGGACGGGACCGTCGAGGTTCCCGAGGTCGGGGAGCCCGCTTCGTTGATGACGTGTTCGTACTGGCCGTTGCCGCCCAGGGAGACCACCAGGACCCCGTGGAACTTCACGCCCGCGGTGTTGGGCGCGGCGAAGCCGTGGTGCTGGACGATGCCCGTGTCCGCGGTGTAGTTGCAGTAGCTGCCCAGGCCCCACGCCTCGTGCGTGGTGACGTTGGGGCCGACCTTGTACGCGGCGTAGCCCTTGACGTTTCCGTCCTGGACGGCGGCCTGGTTCGGCGCGTCGTACGCCTTCTCGTTCTGGAAGAAGACGGTGCGGCCCCGCTGGCCGAACCACTGCACGTCGTACTTGTTGAAGTGCTCCACGAACAGGCCGGTGCAGAGCACGTCGTCACCGTTGACGACGATGCCGTAGTCGGCCCGGTTGGTGTCCCAGCCGACGCCCGTGCCGTGGTCGGCGCGCCAGATCCAGGTGTGGTCGACGATGGTGTTGCGGTTGTTGATGACCATGCTCGTGGTGGCCTTGCCGGCGCCCGCGCCTCCGATGCGTACGAACACGTCCTGCACGGTGGTCGGGTTGGCGGAGTGGTCGCGTGACGCGCCGGTCGGACCGACCTCCAGCAGGGTCGCGGAGTTGACCGGCCCCGCGTCGATGAGGAAGCCCGCGAGCCGGACGCCGTCCACGTCGGCGACCCGCATCGCGGTGACGCCGTTGTCGGGCACGATGGTCGCGTAACCGAGGCCGAGGACCACGGTGTTGGCCCGGTTGATCTGGAGCGGCTGGTCGACGTAATAGATGCCCGGGGTCAGGAGCAGGTGGAGCCCCTGCGCGAGGGCCTGGTTGAGGGTGGCCGCACTCACCCCGGGCTTGGCCACGTAGAACTGGGACAGCGACAGTGAGGTGCCGCGCGGTGTGCCGTTGCCCCAGGTGACCCCGCGTGCGTTGGTCCGCTTCTCGGGCAGGAAGACGCGGTATTCGCTCCCGTTGAGGTACAGGAAGGGCTTCTCGCGCGAGACCGGTGTCGTGTCGAGCGTGGTGTACGGCGGGTTGGGGAAGCTCTGGGCGGGGGCGCCCTGCACGCCGGAGAACACCATGTTCCACACCGCGTTGACCCAGCCGCCGATCACACTGTCGCGCGTGTACCACTGCTGCTGCGAGTACGGCCCGACCTGGCCGTCGATGCGGCTGTCGGCGATGTAGCCGCCGCTGGCCCAGCCGTAGCCGGCCGGAGCCAGGTTGAGGCCGCCGCGTACGTGCATGCGGCGGAACGGCGCGGCCTGCGCCACGGCCCAGCGGTCGGTGCCGCTGACCGGGACGAGCGCCAGGTTCTCCGCGGAACGCCAGAAGTTCTGGGTCGCGTTGCCGTTGGCCCAGCCCGCGTCGACCGTGACGTCACCGTTGATCGTCGTGTCGTCCGGGGAGAGCCCCAGGCCCGCTATCGAGGTGTAGAAGCCGATCTGCGCGTTGAGGCCGTTGTACGTGCCGGGCTTGAACAGGAACGCGTAGCGGCCGGTGCCGAACTGCGCCGACTCCTGCTGGTGGAAGACCTGGTCCAGCTTGGCCTGGATGCCCGGCGTGGCGGGGTCGAAGACCACCACGTTGGGGCCGAGGTCGCCGCCTCCCGGCAGCAGGCCGGGACTGCTGGGAACGGCGGACGTGGGCGATGCCGCGGCGGGCGTCGCCAGACCCGTCAGGAGGGGGGCCGAGGCCGCCACCGCGGCGGCGGCGCCGAGCACGGTGCGGCGGGCCATGGAGGAGGGGCGTCCGGTCGGGGCGTCGGGCGGAACTGGGGGCATGGGGAGACTCTCCTGGTTCAAGAGGTGAACGAAGGGGGGCGGGGGAGCGCTCTCTCGCCGGGGAATGCTTCATCCCGGTGAACTCAACGTCAAGGGTTCCGGCAGAAATCCCCGGGGTTTGCGTTCACATGTCGTCACATGCCTGGTGAGCGGGGGTCCGAGGGCGGGAACGCATCAACTCGCCTTCCTCAGTGCGTCGTTGCGGCCGCCATGCGGACCCCTCCGCAGCCCCGGGTTCTCCCGTCACGCCCCTTGACACTGCCGCGTCGGCGCCCGGAGACTCCAGCACTGGGAGAGCGCTCTCCCAGTGAGTCTCCCAGCTTTCGACCACGGTTCAGCGTCCGGCCGGTGCCCGCACGGCCCGGGGAACCCGGTCCCGCTCACGGGCCCCGGGGAACCGCGCCACCGGCGGTCCCGGCCGCACCCTCCTCTCCCCGCTCCCCCAACTCCGTCATCTCCAGGAGGACTTCATGCCACGGAGATCGCGTCTCCTCTCCGGCACCCTGATCGCCGGCGCCATGCTGCTGACCACGCTCGGGCTCGGCGGCGTCGCCATGAGCGCCGGCACGCCCGCACCGGCCGGCGCGGCCACGGCGCCGCTCGCGACCGGTCACACCGCGCACACCATGGCCATGACCATGGCCGCGTCCACCGCCACTTCGGGGGACGACCCCGACGGCGACGGCTACATCCCGGCGAACCCCCCGGTCACCGGCGTCTCCCCGTCCACGCAGGATCCGCCCCACCGGTACTTCCACGAGTTCCAGGCCAACTGTTCGGTGACGCACACCGCGCCGGACGACCCGATCGTCTACCCGCAGCAGCCGGGCAAGTCCCACGACCACACGTTCATGGGCAACACCACCACCAACGCCAACAGCACCACGGCCTCCCTGGACGCGGGCGGCACCACCTGCAAGGCGCCCGGCGACAAGTCCGGCTACTGGATGCCGTCGCTGTTCAACGGCGACCAGAAGATCCTTCCGGTCGGGCCCCAGACGATCTACTACAAGGCGGGCGTGACCGACTACACGAGTGTCCGGCCCTTCCCCAAGGGCCTGCGGTTCGTGGTCGCCAACCCGATGCAGTCGGCCGACGAGTTCCGCCACCACCCCGGATTCGTCGAGGGCTGGGAGTGCGGCGACAGTTTCTTCAACGTCGCCTTCCCCACCGACTGCCCGAGCCGGGCCGACGTCCAGCTCAACATCCGCTTCCAGGCGCCCAGTTGCTGGGACGGCAAGTACCTCGACACCCCCGACCACAAGGCGCACATGGCCTACCCCGTGGTCAAGCCCGGCACCAACGACAACGTCTGCCCGGCCGACCACCCGGTGGCCCTGCCGATGATCGAGTTCAAGATGGCGTTCCCGGTCAACGGTGACCTCTCCCGGGCGAAGCTCGCGAGCGGGCCGAGCTACTCGTTCCACTACGACTTCTTCAACGCGTGGGACGACGCCACCCTGAAGGCCCTGGTCGACCACTGTGTCGTCGGCGGTCTGCAGTGCGACGCGCGCGGCTACGACCAGACGCACCCCGAGGCGGGCGCGGCCCTGGACGCGAACTACCGGCTCCCCTGAGGGAGCGGCGCCCCCGCCGCCCCTTCCCGTTCCGGCCGGCCCGGCCGCTCACCGTCCCGCCACGGCCGGGCCGGCCACACTCCCCACAGAAGAGGACACCGTGACCCCACCACCGCGTATCCGATCCCGCCGCCTGCTGGCGCCGCTGGCAGCCGGCGCCCTGACCGTCGGGATGCTCGCCGCCCTGCCCGCGGCCACGGCCCACGCCGCAGGAAGCGTCGCCAAGGTGACCGGCGCCCAGGGCAACTGGCAGTTGTCCGTGGACGGGCAGCCGTACCAGATCAAGGGCCTGACCTGGGGGCCCTCCGTCGCCGACGCCGACAAGTACCTGCCCGATCTCCAGTCCATGGGCGTCAACACCATACGGACCTGGGGCACGGACGCGTCGAGCAAGCCGCTCTTCGACTCGGCCGCCGCGCACGGCATCAAGGTCATCGCCGGGTTCTGGCTCCAGCCCGGCGGCGGACCGGGATCGGGTGGCTGCGTCAACTACCTGACCGACACCACGTACAAGAACCAGGTGCTCGACGAGTTCCCGAAGTGGGTGCAGACCTACAAGGACAATCCCGGGGTCCTGATGTGGGACGTCGGCAACGAGTCGGTGCTCGGTCTCCAGAACTGTTACAGCGGCGACGAGCTGGAGCGCCAGCGCGACGCGTACACCACGCTCGTCAATGACATCACCAAGAAGATCCACAGCATCGATCCGAACCACCCGGTCACCTCGACCGACGCCTGGGTCGGTGCGTGGCCCTACTACAAGAAGAACGCCCCCGACCTGGATCTGTACGCGGTCAACTCCTACAACGCGGTCTGCGACGTCAAGTCGGCCTGGCAGCAAGGTGGTTACACCAAGCCGTACATCATCACGGAGACCGGTCCCGCCGGCGAGTGGGAGGTGCCCGACGACGCCAACGGGGTGCCGCAGGAGCCGAGCGACCAGGCCAAGGCCGACGGCTACACCAAGGCGTGGGGCTGTGTCACCGGGCACAAGGGGGTGGCGCTGGGCGCGACGATGTTCCACTACGGGACGGAGTACGACTTCGGCGGCATCTGGTTCAACCTGCTGCCCGCCGGGCAGAAGCGGCTGTCGTACTACGCGGTGAAGCGGTCCTACGGCAAGGACACCTCGCACGACAACACGCCGCCCGTCATCTCCGCCCTGGACGTCGAGGGCGGCTCCGCGAACGTGCAGGCCGGCCGCGACGCCGTCCTGGACGTGCGGGCCACGGACCCCAATGGTGACCCGATCACCTACGAGGTGCTCGACAACAGCAACTACCTCGACGGCAGCAAGCAGCTGGTCTCGCTGCCCTTCACCGATCTGGGCGGCGGTCGGCTGAAGTTCACGGCGCCCGACCGGCCCGGCGCGTGGAAGGTCTACGTCAAGGCGACCGACGGCCACGGCAACGTGGGCGTGGAGACCCGCTCCCTGAAGGTCGTGCCGCCCGTGGTGAACGGGACCGACATCGCGCGCGGCAAGCCCGCCACCGCCTCGTCCTTCCAGGCGAGTTACGGCGACTGCCCGTGCACGGCGGCCAACGCGGTGGACGGCAACCCCACCACCCGCTGGGCAAGTGACTGGAGCGACCCGCAGTGGCTCCAGGTCGACCTCGGCACCCGTACGTCCTTCCGGCACGTGCAGCTGGTGTGGGAGGCCTCGTACGCCAAGGCGTACACGATCCAGACGTCGGACGACGGCCAGAGCTGGCGGACGGTGCGGACCGTCACCGACGGCAACGGCGGGGTGGACGACTTCGACGTCAGCGGTACGGGCCGCTACGTGCGGGTCGACGGGACGGCGCGCGGCACCGGGTACGGCTACTCGCTGTACTCCTTCGGCGTCTACAACTGACGGTCCATCAGGGAGCGGGTGCAGGGTGAAGGACGAGGGGGCGGGGATGAACGACGACGAGCTCGACCGGCTGATGGACAAACTCACGCTGCGGGCCAAGGCCGGGCTGCTCACGGGGGCCGACACCTGGAGCACGGCGGCGGAGCCGGCGGTCGAGCTGCGGCCGTGGGTGATGTCGGACGGGCCGGCCGGTGTGCGCGGCCCGTCGTGGGACGAACGGCACACCGCCGTCCTGCTGCCCTCGGCGACAGCGCTCGCCGCCACGTGGGACGAGTCCCTCGTCGAGCGGCTCGGCTCGCTCCTCGCCCTCGAGGCGCGGCGCAAGGGCGTGCACGTGGTCCTCGCGCCCAACCTCAACCTGCACCGCAGCCCGCTGGGCGGCCGGCACTTCGAGTGCTTCTCGGAGGACCCGGAGCTGACCGGCCGCATCGGCGCCGCCCTGGTCCGCGGCATCCAGGCGCACGGGGTGGCGGCCACGGCCAAGCATTTCGTGGCCAACGACTCAGAGACCGAGCGCCTGACGGTGGACGTACGGGTCGGCGAGCGCGCCCTGCACGAGGTGTACCTCGCCCCGTTCGAGGCGGCCGTGGCGGCCGGTGTCCGACTGGTCATGGCCGGCTACAACGCGGTCAACGGCACGACCGCCACGGCGAGTCCGCTCCTCGACGGCGTGCTGCGGGAGGCGTGGGGCTTCGACGGCGTCGTCGTCTCGGACTGGGGGGCGGTGCGCGCGCTGCGGCCGACCGCGCGCGCCGGACTCGACCTGGTGATGCCGGGGCCCGAGGGGGTGTGGGGCGAGGCGCTGGTGCGCGCGGTCGAGGCGGGGGAGATCGCCCTGGAGGCCGTGGACGAGAAGGTGCGTCGTTTGCTGCGGCTGTCGCACTGGCTCGGCGCGCTCGGCGCGCCCCGCGCCCGCGCGCGGGCGGGCCTGCGTCCGGGGCGGACGCGGGCGCTGCTGCGCCGTGCCGCGGCGGCGGGCACCGTCCTGCTCGCCAACCGCGGTGTCCTGCCGCTGGACGCCGACGGCCTGGCGACGGTCGCGGTCATCGGCGCGCACGCCGCCAGGACCCGCACCCAGGGCGGCGGCAGCGCCGGAGTGTTCCCGCACGCCGAGGTCGGCGTCCTGGACGGGATCCGGGCCCGGCTGCGGGGCCGCGCGAAGGTCGTGCACGTGCCCGGCCCCACTCCGGCCGGACCGCCGCCCGCCCTCGACGACACCTGGTGCACCGCTCCGGACTCCGGGGCGCCCGGAGTCCTGCTGCGCGTCCTGGACGCGGGCGGGCGCGAGCTCCACACCGAACTACGTTCCTGTGCACGGCAGTTGGAGCCTCCGGTGCCGGCCGGGGCGCACACCGTGGAGATCAGCGCCCGGCTGCATCCGTCCGAGACGGGCCTCTGGACCCTGGGCATCGCGGGGTTCGGCCGCATGAGCCTGCGCCTGGACGGCAGGGACGTCCTGGCGGGCGACTTCGCCCGGGAGACGGACGACCCGGCTCTCGTCCACGTCACCCCGCCGCTGCACACCGCTGCCGTGCGTCTGGCGGCGGGCAGCACTCCGGTGCTCGTCGCACGGCGCGAGCTGGCGCCCGGCAGCGGTCGCGCGATGATCGTCAGCGCCGCGCCGCCCGTCCCGGACCCGGCGGCGGCCGTCGCCGCGGCCGGCCGCGCCGCGCGCCGCGCCGATGTGGCGGTCGTGGTCGTCGGCACGACGGAGTACGACGAGTGCGAGGGCCGCGACCGCGAGAGCCTCGCGCTCGGGCCCGAACAGGACGCCCTGGTACGGGAGGTGGCCGGCGCCAACGCCCGCACGGTCGTCGTCGTCAACAGCGGCGGACCGGTGGAGATGCCCTGGCGGGACGAGGTCGGGGCGCTGCTCCTGTCCTGGTTCCCCGGGCAGGAGGGCGGCACGGGCCTGGCCGACGTCCTGTTCGGCCGCGCGGAGCCCGGCGGGCGCCTGCCCACCACATGGCCGGCGGTGCTCGCGGACGCCCCCGTCACCGACACGCTCCCCGCCGACGGACGGCTCGCCTACAGCGAGGGGATCCACGTCGGGCACCGCGGCTGGCTCCGGTCGGCCGGGACGCCGGCGTACTGGTTCGGACACGGGCTGGGCTATACGACGTGGTCGTACGAGCAGTTGACGGGACCGGACGCGGTGCGCGCGGGCGACCCGTTCACCGTACGCGTACGGCTGCGCAACACCGGAACGCGCACGGGACGCGAGGTCGTCCAGGTGTACCTGGCACGGCCCGGCTCCCCGGTGGAGCACCCCGAGCGGTGGTTCGCGGGGCATGTCGCGGTGTGTGCCGGCCCGGGGGAAACGGTGACGGCGCGGGTGGAGGTGCCGGGGCGGCTGCTGCGGCACTGGGACGAGGAAGGCGGTGGATGGCGTGTGGAACCGGGGCCGTGCCGGGTACTGGCGGGCCGTTCGGCGGGCGATGCGCCGCTGGAGCACATCCTGGAGGTGCGGGCGGTGGAGTGAGCGGGCCGGGCCGGGCGGCCGGTCAAAGCCCCTCGGCCTGGCGCAGCCGGTCACCCACCAGCAGGTTCCAGTCGGTCCGGTCACGGTCGTGGTGCGCCACGACGAAACGGCTGACCGGGGGTTCGTCCTCCCGGGACCGGGCGCCGCGGCCGGAGCGCCGCGGCAGGACCTCGCAGCCGACCGCGTGCGTCAGCCACCGCCCGACCCGTCCGGCCCGGCCGTCCCGCCGTCCGCCGACGCGGCCGCTCGGGCCACCCCCCGCACACGCGCCGGCCCTCCCCCGCCGCTCCGCGCCGCTCCCCGTCCGCCGCGGGGCGAGGAGAGCGCTCTATGCCGTGTCCCCGGCGGGCCGTTAGGGTGCGGGCATGAGCAGGCAGGCCCCCACCCTGGAGGATGTCGCCCGCGAGGCAGGCGTCTCCCGTGCGACCGTTTCCCGGGTCGTGAACGGCGTCCGCAATGTGGACCCGGCGATCCAGGAGATGGTTCAGCGCGCGATCGCGCGGACGGGCTACGCGCCCAACCGGGCCGCGCGGTCGCTGGTGACGCGGCGCGCGGAGACGATCGCCCTGGTGGTCTCGGGGGCGGGCAGCGGGCCGGGCGAGAGCCAGGAGGCGTTCGCCGCGCGAGTCTTCGCCGACCCGTTCTTCGGCAGGGTGGTCGCCGGTGTGGTCGGCTTTCTGCGTCCGCGCTCGATGCATCCGGTGCTGATGTTCGCCGAGTCGGCCGAGGACCGCGACGAGGTGCTCACGTATCTGCGGCAGGGCCGCGCGGACGGTGCGCTCATCGTCTCGACCCACGCCGACGATCCCCTCCCCACGCTTCTGGCCGCGGCGAAGCTGCCCGCGGTGCTGTTCGCCCGTCCGACGCGGCCGGTGCCGCTGAGCTATGTGGATCTGGACCACCGCGACGGGGGGCGGCTCGCGGCGGAGCGGCTCCTGGCACGCGGCTGCCGGCGGCCCGCCACGGTGGCGGGGCCGCTCGCGGTGAGCGCGAGCCAGGAGCGGCTCGCGGGCTTCCGCGACACCATGGCCCGCAACGGCCATCCCTACGTGCCGGTCGTCGAGGGCGGATTCACCCTGGACAGCGGGGTCGCCGCGATGGCGCGCCTGCTGGACGAACTCCCGGACGTGGACGGCCTGTTCGCGGCGAACGACCTGATGGCGCAGGGCGCCTGCCAGCTGCTGCGCGAGCGCGGGCGGCGGGTTCCGGACGATGTCGCGGTGATCGGCTTCGACGACTCCGGGATCGCCACGGCGTGCCGTCCACCGTTGACGACGGTGCGGCAGCCGGTGGAGGCGATGGCGGGGGAGATGGCTCGGTTGCTCGACGAGCACGTCCGGGGGCGGCGTACGGATCCGACGTCGGTCGTGTTCGACCCCGAACTGGTCGTACGCGAAACGGCTTAGCGGGTTTCCGCCACCCCGGGCGGCCTTCCCGTGCCGGGCCCGCCGCTGGCGGGGCAGCCCCGCCTTCGGCTGCGGACCGTGGTCGCGTCTCGCGCAGTTCCCCGCGCCCCTGGGTGGGTGGGCCTTGGCGGCATGCCCATCCCGGGCCACCTCAGCCTGTCCGGCGATTGAGGACGAGCGCCCTCAAGGCGCGACACGGGGTCTGGGGCCGAGCCCCAGCAACCCCGCCTTCGGCTGCGGACCGTGGTCGCTTCCCGCGCAGTTCCCCGCGCCCCTAGCGGGGTCGGCCTGGGCGGCATGCCCATCCCGGGCCACCTCAGCCTGTCCGGCGATTGAGGACGAGCGCCCTCAAGGCGCGAACGGGGTCTGGGGCGGAGCCCCAGCAAGCCTGCCCCGGGCGGGCATCTCGCCGCGGCACGGCGTGAGTTCGTTGGATGAGACACCCTGCATTACCCCTTGACGCCCCACTCACGACGCCGCTTAACTCACGTCTTAAATTAAGCCCTGTCCCCCTCGCAGGCACCCCCACTCTCGACTCCCGGAAAGGGACCACCAGGCCATGCGCACCATCAGAGCCGCGGCCGTAGGCGCCGCCACCCTCTCTCTCGCCCTCGCGGCCACGGCCTGCGGCGGCGGATCGTCCACCGGCGGCGGGTCCAACGACTCGCCCAAGACGCTCACTTACTGGGCCTCCAACCAGGGCGCCAGCATCTCCGTCGACGAGAAGGTCCTGCGGCCCGAGCTCGACAAGTTCGAGAAGCAGACCGGCATCAAGGTGAAGCTGGAGGTCGTGCCCTGGTCGGATCTGCTGAACCGGATCCTGACCGCGACCACCTCCGGCCAGGGCCCCGACGTCCTGAACATCGGCAACACGTGGAGCGCCTCGCTCCAGGCGACCGGCGCCCTGCTCCCCTGGGACGCGGCCAACTTCGCCAAGATCGGCGGCAAGGACCGCTTCGTCGACTCCGCCCTCGGCTCCACCGGCGCCCAGGGCAAGGACCCGGCCGCCGTACCCCTGTACTCGATGTCGTACGCGCTGTACTACAACAAGCAGGCCCTCGCCGATGCCGGCATAGCCAAGCCCCCCACCACCTGGGACGAACTCGTCGCCGACGGGAAGAAGATCGAGGCGAAGGGCAAGAACGGCCTCGGCGCCGAGGGGTCGAACCTGTCCAACAACATCCACCAGGTCTTCGTCCTCGCCAAGCAGCACGGCGCGGACTTCTTCACCGCGGACGGCAAGCCGAGCTTCACCAGCGACGGCGCGGTCGCCGCGGTCAAGCAGTACGTCGACCTGATGGCCAAGGACAAGATCGTCAGCGACAGCAACGCCGAGTACGCCCAGAACCAGTCCCTGAGCGACTTCGCGAAGGGCAAGACGGCGATGGTGCTGTGGCAGACCGCGTCGGCCACCTTCAAGTCGCTCGGCATGAAGGACTCCGAGTGGGGCGTGACCGCCGCACCCGTGCAGTCCGGCGCGCCCGGGGCCGGTGCGCAGACCAACTCCATGGTGGCCGGCATCAACATGGCGGTCTTCAAGAGCACCCACAACCTCGACGGCGCCGCCCAGTTCGTGAAGTTCATGACGAGCGACGCCGAGCAGAAGATCCTCAACACCGCCTACGGCTCCATCCCTCCGGTCAAGGCCGCCCAGTCGGACCCGGCGTTCAACTCCCAGGCCACGGCGGTGCTCCGCCAGACCCTCGCCTCCAGCGCGCAGGCGCTGCCCCAGGTGCCGGACGAGTCGCAGTTCGAGACGGCCGTCGGCACGGCGGTCAAGGACCTGTTCGCCGACGCGGCGGCCGGCCGCGCGGTGACCACCGACTCGGTGAAGGCCCGGCTGCGGAAGGCCGAGCAGCAGATGCCCGCGAAGTGAGCCCGGACACCGTCATGACGACCACAGCCCCCGAAGCCGGCCCCCGCACGGCGCCCGAGGACTCCCCCGGGGCGACGCGCGGCCCGCGCCGCCCCGGGCGGATCCGGCGCATCGGACTGCCGTATCTGCTCCTGCTGCCCGCCCTGCTCCTCGAACTCCTCGTCCACCTGGTGCCGATGGTCATCGGCATCGCCATGAGCTTCAAGGAGCTCACCCAGTTCTACATCCGCGACTGGGGCACCGCCCCCTGGTCCGGCCTCGGCAACTACAAGCTGTCGGTGGACTTCGACGGACCGGTCGGCGAGGCCCTGCTGCACTCCTTCCTCGTCACCGTGGCCTTCACCCTGCTCTCCGTCGGCCTGTGCTGGCTGATCGGCACGTCGGCCGCCGTCTACATGCAGGACACCTTCCGCGGCCGGGGCCTGCTGCGGGCGATCTTCCTCGTGCCGTACGCGCTGCCGGTGTACGCGGCCGTCATCACCTGGGCGTTCATGTTCCAGCACGACAACGGCCTGGTGAACCACGTCCTGCACGACCAGCTGCACCTCACCGACAAGCCGTCGTTCTGGCTCCTCGGCGACAACAGCTTCTACGCCCTGCTCGTCGTGTCGGTGTGGAAGGGCTGGCCGTTCGCCTTCCTCATCGTGATGGCCGGGCTCCAGAACATCCCGCGCGAGCTGTACGAGGCCGCCGCCCTGGACGGGGCGGGCCTGTGGCAGCAGATCCGCCGCATCACCCTGCCGTCGCTCCGCCCGGTCAACCAGGTGCTCGTCCTGGTGCTCTTCCTGTGGACGTTCAACGACTTCAACACGCCGTACGTCCTGTTCGGCAAGTCGGCTCCGGAGGCCGCCGACCTCATCTCCATCCACATCTACCAGGCGTCGTTCGTCACCTGGAACTTCGGCACCGGCTCCGCCATGAGCGTCCTGCTGCTGCTCTTCCTGCTGGTCGTGACGGGCGCCTATCTCCTGGTGACCTCCCGAGGAAGGAAGACGGCCGATGCCTAGCACCGTCGCGGCGCCCCGGCCGCAGCACCGCACTCCCCCGTCGCCGATGGCCCCGCCGCGGTCGTTCCTGTGGTCGCGGCGCATCTTCCTCACCGTGCTCACCGGCTTCGTGCTGCTGCCCGTGTACGTCATGGTGTCCAGCTCGCTCAAGCCGCTCCAGGACGTGTCGGGCAAGTTCCGCTGGCTGCCGAGCGGGCTCACGATCCGCCCCTACATCGACATCTGGTCGACGGTGCCGCTCGCGAAGTACTTCATGAACTCGCTGGTCGTCGCGGGTACCGCCACGGTCTGCTCGGTGGCCATCGCGGTCTTCGCGGCATACGCGGTCAGCCGCTACTCCTTCCGCGGCAAGCGGGTCTTCACGATCACCGTGCTGTCCACGCAGATGTTCCCGGGCATCCTGTTCCTGCTGCCGCTGTTCCTGCTGTACGTCAACATCGGGAACGCCACCGGCATCGCCCTGTTCGGCTCGCGCGGCGGGCTGATCCTGACGTACCTCACCTTCTCGCTGCCGTTCTCCATCTGGATGCTGATCGGCTACTTCGACTCGGTGCCGCGCGATCTGGACGAGGCGGCGCTCGTGGACGGCTGCGGGCCGCTCGGCGCACTGTTCCGGGTGGTGGTGCCGGCCGCGATCCCCGGCATCGTCGCCGTCGCCGTCTACGCCTTCATGACCGCCTGGGGCGAGGTGCTCTTCGCGTCCGTCATGACCAACGACGCCACCCGCACCCTCGCGGTGGGGCTGCAGGGCTACTCCACCCTCAACGACGTGTACTGGAACCAGATCATGGCCGCGTCGCTCGTCGTCAGTGTCCCCGTGGTCGCGGGCTTCCTGCTGCTCCAGCGCTACCTCGTCACCGGTCTCACGGCGGGCGCCGTCAAGTGACCGTCAACTCCCGTACGATGAAAGGGACTTCCGTGTCCGCACCGATCGACTTCGCCGCTCTTCCGCACGACTTCCTGTGGGGCACGGCCACCTCGGCGTACCAGATCGAGGGGGCCGTCGACGAGGACGGCCGCACGCCGTCCATCTGGGACACCTTCTCCCACACCCCGGGGAAGATCGACAACGACGACCACGGAGACATCGCCTGCGACCACTACCACCGCTGGCCGCAGGACATCGATCTGATGCGCCAACTGGGCGTGGACGCCTACCGGTTGTCGATCGCGTGGCCCCGCGTCGTGCCCGGTGGCGACGGGTCCGTCAACCCGAAGGGCCTCGACTTCTACGACCGGCTGATCGACGGACTGCTCGCCGCGGGCATCACCCCCTCCGCGACGCTGTACCACTGGGACCTGCCGCAGACCCTCCAGGACCGCGGGGGCTGGCCCGAGCGCGCGACGGCCGAGCACTTCGCCGCGTACGCCTCGGCCGTGGCCGAGCGCCTCGGCGACCGGGTCTCCCACTGGGCCACTCTCAACGAACCGCTCTGCTCGGCCTGGATCGGCCACCTGGAGGGCCGGATGGCGCCGGGTCTCACCGACCTGACGGCGGCGGTCCGCTCCTCCTACCACCTGCTCCTCGCCCACGGCCTCGCGGTCCAGGCCGTCCGCGCCGCGGCCCCGGGCGCCCAGATCGGCATCGTCAACAACCTCTCCCCCGTGCACGCGGCGACCGACCGGCCCAAGGACGTGGCCGCCGCCCGGCGGATGGACGGCCACACCAACCGCTGGTGGCTCGACCCCGTCCACGGCCGCGGCTTCCCCGCCGACATGCGCGAGGTGTACGGCGTCGAACTCCCCGAGCGGCCGGGCGACTTGACGACGATGGCCGCCCCGCTGGACTGGCTCGGGCTCAACTACTACTTCCCGGCGTACGTCACCGCGGACCCCGAAGGCCCCGCCCCGTACGTCCGTTCCGTGCGCCGCGACGGCGTGCCGCGCACGGGCATGGACTGGGAGATCGACGCCGACGGCATCGAAAGCCTGCTGCTCCGCCTCACCGACGACTACGGCGCCCGGAAGATCTACGTCACCGAGAACGGCTCCGCCTACCCCGACACGGTCCGCGCCGACGGGGGCATCGAGGACCCCGAGCGGCAGGACTATCTGGAGCGCCACCTCGCCGCCTGCGCCTCCGCCGCCCGCAAGGGCGCCCCGCTCGCCGGCTACTTCGCGTGGTCCCTGCTCGACAACTTCGAGTGGGCGTACGGCTACGACAAGCGCTTCGGTCTCGTCCACGTCGACTACGCCACGCAGGCCCGCACCATCAAGGGCAGCGGGCACCGGTACGCCGAACTCATCCGGGCGCACCGCGAGCGGGCCGGCCGGGCGGCCTGATCCGATGCCGGGTGCGGGAGCGTGAGGTCCGCGCGGGCTCTCACGCGTCGCGGCCGAGACCGACCTCGACCGCACCGGCCTCGTACGCCGCGATCACCGCCTGGGCCCGGTCGCGCACCTTGAGCTTGCCGAACAGGCTGGTGATGTGGTTCTTCACCGTCGACCCGCTGACGCCCATGACCTCCGCGATCTCCGTGTTGTCGCGGCCGGTCGCGATCAGCCGCCACACCTCCGCCTCCCGCGGCGTGAGGTCGGCGGGGTGGGTGCTGGGCAGGTCCGGGCGGAACGGGGCCCTGACGAAGGTGGAGATCAGACGGGTCAGGAGGCGGGGGGCGACGGCCGCCTCACCGCTGTGCACCACGCGGACCGCGGCCACGAGGTCCTCGGGCGACACGTCCTTCGGCAGGAACCCGCAGGCGCCCGCGCGCAGCGCCGCCACCACGTACTCGTCCATGTCGAAGGTGCTGAGTGCCAGGACCCGGCAGCCGGGAAGCTCCTGGGCGAGTCTGGCGGTGGCGGCGACGCCGTCCAGGACGGGCATGCGGATGTCCATCACGACGACGTCGGGGCGCAGCCGGTGGGCGAGGGCCACGGCCTCCTCGCCGTCGCCGGCCTCGCCCACCACGTCGAGGTCGGGTTCCGGGGCGAGGATCAGGGCGAGCCCGCGCCGTACCAGGGGCTGGTCGTCCACGATGAGGACCGTGACGGCCCGTCCGGTGTCCGTTCCGTCCATCACAGCGCTCCCTGTCCCACGGCCAGCGGGAGGGTGGCCGCCACCCGGAATCCCGCCCCGTCCAGGGGCCCGGCCTCCAAGGTGCCGCCATGCAGCACCGCGCGCTCCCGCATGCCCATCAGGCCGTAGCCGGAGCCCGTGCCGCCGCCGGTCCGCGCGGGTCCGGCGCCGGTGCCGTCGTCCGACACCTCCACCGACACCGCGCGCGGCTCGTAGGTGAGCCGCACCTCGGCGCGGGCCGTGCCGGCGTGCTTGCGGGCGTTGGTCAGGGACTCCTGAACGATCCGGAACACGGTGAGGCCGACGCTGGGCGGCAGCGGGCGCTTCTCACCCCGCACGGCGAGGGCGGTGGGCAGTCCGGCGCGGCAGGACTCGGCGACGATCCGCTCCAGGTCGTCCACTCCGGGCTGGGGCTGGGTCGGCTCGTCCTCGACGTCGTCGCCCGCCCTCAGGACGTCGAGGAGCTGGCGCATCTCGTGCAGGGCGGTGCGTCCGGAGCCCTCCAGGGTCAGCAGGGCCTCCCTCGCCACCTCCGGGTCGCGGGCGAGGTTGGCGCGGGCGCCGCCCGCCATCAGCTGCATGGTGGTGATGTGGTGGGCCACGATGTCGTGCAACTCCCGTGCGATGCGCCGCCGTTCGGCGGCCACGGCACGGTCGGCGAGTCCTCGGCGCCGGGCCTCGGCGTCGCGCTGCCAGCGTCCCACTTCGACGGCGGCGACCACCACGATCACCGCGGCGGCGATGTTGCTGAGGCCGTCCATGAGCGAGGGCCGCGGCCAGGACGCCGGGTCGGAAAGGAGCAGCAGCACGCCGAGGAGCGACGCCGTCACCACGGCCGGCCGGCAGGACCGTACGACGGTGTAGAGCCCGACGACGACCGCGGCGGTGAAGTGCTGGGTGATCGACACGGTCAGGTTCAGGACGAGGCCGAGGGCGACGATCGCGGCGAGCGCCGGCACCGGGGCGCGGCGCCGCGCGAGCAGGGGCAGCGCGATCGCCACGACGAGCAGACAGCCGCCGACGGAGACGTGTCCCAGCTCGGACTGGCTGGTGAGACTGAACCCGATGAGGTCGAGGGCGGCGACCCCGATCGTCACCAGGGCGTCGTTGCGCGACCATGGCAGCGCGTCGTCGGCCGGCCGGGTGCCGGTGGCACCGGGGCCGGGGCGCGTCGTCACCATGGGTGTCCCCTCTCCCGCCGGGCGGTGCGCCACGGCTGTCTGACTGCTGGCTGGCTGGCTGGCTGGCTGCTCAGGGGTTCAGTTTCGCATCGCACGCGGGTGCGGTCCGACGTCGGGCGGTCGGGTTCTCCCTCTGGGAGCCAGGTCCCAGAGCGGCCGCGTCCCGGCCCCCGCTCCCAGACGCGTTCTCCTTCCACGCTCGGACGATTGCGGCCGTTCTCGCTGGTGAGCTGGGTGCATGCCGAACACACCGCACCCTGCCCGTCGTCGGAGGACTCCGTGATCCGTGCTCTGACGCAGTTCTCCACCCGCAACCCGTGGAAGGTCGTCGCCCTGTGGGCGGTGGTGGGTTTCTCGCTTCTCTTCGTCGCCCAGATGCTGATCTTCCGCGTCACGCAGACGCAGAGCGGCGACTTCCTTCCCCCGACGTACGACTCGGCCGCGGCCCTGAAGGTCGCCGAGGAGAAGTTCGGGGCGAAGCCGGACGCCAACGCGGTGACCGTGCTCGTCGCCCGGCAGGACGGCAGCCCCCTCGGCCGGGCCGATGAGCAGCGCATCGCCTCGACGGCGAAGGAGCTGAGTGCGCGACGCGTGACGATGCCTCCGGCCAAGGACGACGAGACGTCGTTCCTGGCGGAGGACCACTCGCAGACTCCCCGCGTCGCGCCGGTGATGGTGGCGCCCGACCGCGGGTTCGAACTCCTCAACGTGCAGCTGACCGGGAACTCCATGGACCCCGGGATGCACGACCTGTACCGGGCCTTCCGCGACACGGCCAGGGGCGCGTTCGCCGAGGACGGGATGCGGACCGGGTTCACCGGTGGCCTGGCCGATCAGGCGGACACCCAGGAGGCGCAGGAGACCACGTCCAAGGTGGTCGGCGCCGTCATGGTGCTCCTGATCATGGTGATCAACGTTCTGGTGTTCCGCAGCGTGCTGGCCGCGTTCGTGCCGCTGATCGCGGTCAGCCTCATCAGCGGGGCGGCGACCGGCGCGGTCGCGGGCACCGCGATGCTCACCGGGGTCAAGCTCGACGCCTCCACTCCGAGCATGATCAGTGTGGTGCTGCTCGGGGTCGGCATCGACTACTTCCTCTTCCTGCTGTTCCGCTTCCGGGAGCAGTTGCGGGCCCGCCCCGACGCCCACGCACGGGCCGTGGCGGCCGATGTCAGCGCTCGGGTCGGCACCGCGATCACCTCGGCGGCCCTGACCATCGTGGCGGCGTTCGCCACGCTGGGTGTCGCCACCTTCGGGCAGTTCCGCGTCCTGGGTCCGGCGATCGCCGTGTCGGTCCTCGTCATGCTGTTCGCGAGCCTCACGCTGATGCCGGCGCTCCTGGCGGTGACCGGGCGCAAGATGTTCTGGCCCTCCCGCTCCCTCACACGTGAGCCGCGCCCCGGCCTCGCCGCCCGCGTCGGGGAGCTGGTCGCGCGCAGGCCGTTGACCATGGTCGTGGCGTCGGTGGCGCTGCTCGGGGCGCTCGCGGCCGGGCTCGCCGGCATCCGCATGGACTTCTCGCAGTCGGCCGGGGACAACGACACGGCGGCCGCGGCGACGGCCGCCGAGATCCGGCGCAGCCTGCCGGCCGGGGTGTCCGATCCGACCACCGTGTACGTAACGGCCGAGCCGGGCCGCACGCTGACCGCCCGTTCGCTCGACGCGCTGCCCGCGGCGCTGACGAAGGTCGACGGGGTGGGCAAGGTCGGCGCGACCGTCCTCAACGGCGACCGCACGGCGGCCCGCATCGACGTCTACCTCACGGCCGACACGCAGAGCGCCGCCGCCCGCGATCTGGTCTCGGGTCCCGTACGCACCGCCGTCGCCGGCCACACTCCCCCGGGGACGCGCGCGCATGTCGGGGGGACCGCCGCGATCTTCGCGGACATCTCCACCGCGGTCGACCACGACCTGCGGACGGTCTTCCCGGTCGCGGCGGCGCTCATCGCTCTGATCCTGCTCATTCTGCTGCGCAGCCTGCTCGCCCCGGTCGTCCTCATGATCTCGGTGGGGCTCGGTTTCGCCGCCACCCTCGGCGCCTCCGCCCTCTTCTTCCAGCACCTGCTCGACAAGCCGGGCGTCAACTTCGTCCTGCCGCTGGTCCTGTTCCTGTTCGTCGTCGCCCTCGGTACCGACTACAACATCCTCATCAGCGACCGCATACGCGAGGAGATGGCCCGCCCGGGTCCGGCCAGGGCCGCCGTCGCCCGCGCGGTGCGGCACACCGCCCCGGCCATCGCGACGGCCGGCATCGTGCTCGCCGCCTCGTTCGGCAGTCTCGCGGTCACCCCGTCGCCGTCCACCCAGCAGATCGGCTTCGCGACCGGTCTCGGCATCCTGCTCGCCGCGTTCGTCCTGTCCATCGTGCTGGTGCCCGCGCTCACCGCGCTGATCGGCCGCGCCATCTGGTGGCCGACCCGCGCGGCCCGCACACCCGGCCACGACCGGGCGCGGCCGCACGAGGAGCGGAGCGAGCACGCGGAGCGGAGCGAGGAGGGCCGGAGCGCATACGTCCACTGAGGCACTCCCCGGCCCTCAACTCTCCCTTTCCGGGGCTGAGTTGAGGGCTCAGCGTTCAGCGGTCCGCGCGGCGCGCGGCCTGCGGGGAGGGTGATGCGGTGAGGGCGACGGGCCCCGGCACCTCGAAGGATCCCGGCGCCGGGCGCCAGTCGCGCCACTGCTCCCACCATCGGCCGTCGTTCTCGATCCGCTCCATGACCTCGGCGGCGGCCGCGCGCACCGCCTCCGCCTCGCCCGGCCCGAAGCCGCCGGCCCGCACCCGCTCCTCGAAGTGGTCGACGTCCTTCCACGTCCAGGAGGAGCCGTCGGCGGCGATCACGAGGTCGAGTTCCTGGTCGAGCGTGTCGAAGCCGTCGGCCGTACGGCGCAGCGGCTCCTGGAAGTTGACGTACCAGTCCTGGAGATCGCCGCCCCTGAACCGGGCCCATACGGAGTAGCCGTCGCCGGCCCGCTGGAGCTGGAGCACTCCGTCCGACTGCCAGGTGTGGTCGAAGTGGACCCAGGGGTGCGGGCCCCAGGTGAAGGTGCCGCCGCCGAAGGTGATCGGCGTGCCCGTCGCGAGGTAGGCGGCGAGCAGCACCCCGTCGTCGGCGACGACGCGCAGGGGGTAGACCATCCACTCGCGTCCGTCGAGGATCTCTCTTCTGGCGATGACGTCACCGCTGCGAAAACGTGGCTCCATGCCGAACCACCCTAGAGACCCGGTTCCGTTCGGCCGGAATGGGGGCGCAATTGCGCCGAAGGGCGGCTACGCATCCGGAATGGGCCGCCCGGGTGGGCACGTTCAGGAACCGGCGGCCGAGTCGCGCAGCAATTCCGGTACGAAGTCCGCGCCGCGGGTGGGCGCCGGATATCTCAGATGGGCCAGCCGGGCCTGCTCCTGTCGCATGTGCATGAAGGACTCCAGGATGTATCCGACCATCAGCACAAGGACAGCGATGATCATGATCGCGGCAGCGAGCACGGCGGTCGGCAGGCGGGGCACGGCGCCGGTCCTGACGAATTCGGTGACCAGCGGCAGGCCGAGGATCAGCGAGACCAGGGTCAGCAATGCGGCGATGGCGGCGTGGAATTGCGAGGGGCGCTGACGGCGGGCGAGGCCCAGAATGAGTTTCAGAATGCGCCAGCCGTCCCGGTAGGTGCGCAGTTTGCTGACGCTTCCGGCCGGCCGGTCCTTGAAGTCGACCTCCATCTCGGCGGTGGGAAGGCGCAGACTGAGGGCGTGCACCGTCATCTCGGTCTCGGTCTCGAACTCCCGCGACAGGGCGGGGAAGGACTTGACATAGCGGCGCGAGAAGACGCGGTAGCCGCTGAGCATGTCGCTGACGTCGTTGCCGAACAGGGAGCGCACCGTGCCGGTGAGCAGCCGGTTCCCGACGGCGTGGCCGGCCCGGTAGGCGGTCTCGACGATTTCGCGGCGGGCGCCGACCACTTGGTCGTAGGGCCCTTCGAAGAGCAGGTCCACCATTTCGCGGGCGCGCGAGGCGTCGTAGGTGTCGTCCCCGTCGATGATGAGGAGTGCGTCGGCCTCGATGTCGGCGAAGGCGCGGCGGATCACATTGCCCTTGCCCTTGCGCGGCTCGTGGCGCACCAGGGCGCCGGCCGTGAGGGCCTCGGCGACGGTGTTGTCCGTCGAGGCATTGTCATATACGAAGATGACCGCCTCGGGAAGGCTGGCCCGAAGGTCGCGGACGACCTTTCCGATCGCGGCTTCCTCGTTGTAACAGGGAATGACACACACAATCGCCGGATTCATCAGAGGACCCTCATTATGTGAAAAAATCCAATGCTTCTGGGCGCTGAGTGAGCAGATCGTACCTCAGCTTGTTCATTGAGCTTCCTTACCTTTACGTTCTAGTCATGCTGCAACTCACGGATTTGAGGCGAGTCGTATCCGAATGGGTGCGGAGGATCTGGCGGGAGGTCGCGGCCTTCGGTGTCGTCGGCGCTGTCGCATTCGTGGTGGAGACGGCGAGTTTCAATCTGCTGATTCTCGGACCGCCCTCCGCCGGCGGTGGCATCATGAGGGCGACGCCCGCTCTCGCCTCCGTGGTGGCCACCCTGCTGGCGATGGCGGTGAGTTGGTTCGGCAATCGCCATTGGACCTACCGGGACCGGCGTGGCGCGGTCGACCGTCGCGAGGTGGCGTGGTTCGTTGCCATCAACCTCGCGGGCATGGCGGTGACGGCCGTTCCCGTGTTCGTCTCGCGTGAACTCCTCGGTCTCGGTTCACCGTTGAGCGACAACGCGGCCCGGCTCGTCGGCTGGGCGGCGGCAACGGTGCTGCGCTTCGTCGCGTACCGCACCCTGGTCTTCACGCCCGCCGGAAAGGACCCCGCCCCCGTGCCCGCAACCGTCAGCAGATGGACGAAGGACCTGAACGGCGCCTGGCGGCGCGGGTCGCTCTGGCCGTGGTGCCTCGGCGCCGTCGCCGCACTCTGCGCCCTGGCCGTGAACGCCGTCTTCCACCCGGGGTATCTGAGCCAGGACAGCGCCGACCAGTTGCAACAGGCTCTGGGCGAGCGGCCGGTGACCGACTGGCATCCGCCGGTCATGGCCCTGCTGTGGCGGATCCTCATCCACACGACCGGCGCCATCTCCGCCATGGCGGCGCTGCAGAGCGCCGTGCTGTGGGCGACGCTCTGGGTCCTCGCCCGGCTGGTGTGGCGCAGGACCGGTAGCCGCGGCCTCTCCCTGGCGATGCTCGCCGTCGGGCTCACCCCGCAGATCCTGACCTTCACGGGTGTGGTGTGGAAGGACGTCCACATGGCGTACGCCCTGCTCGCGGCGGTCGCGGTGGCGCTCACGGCACGTGAACTGCCGCCCGGCCGGGCCGGGGCGCGCTGGGCGCTGCTGGTCCTGGGCGTGCTGTTCCTCGCCTACGCCGTCCTGGTCCGCAAGAACGGCCTGCCCGCCGTGATCCCCGTCTTCGTGCTGCTGGTGCTCGCGGTGTGGCCGTCCCCCGGGCGTCGGCGCTGGCTGGCCGCGTCGGGGATCCTGCTCGTGACCACGGCGGTGTGCAGCGTCGGCGTGTCGGAGGCCACCGACCCGGTGGCGACCCGTCAGTACGCGCAGATCCCGCTGGACGACCTCACCCATGTGCTGACCGCGGCGCAGATCGGCCCCGCCGCCGAGAAGGCCGGTGCGAGCGCCGACTTCCGGGCCCGTCTGGTCACCGCGACGGCGGTCTGCGCGAGGCGGCACGTCCCGGCCGACGTGTACTTCAACTGCTACCCGAGGAACCCCTCCCTCGGCGTCACCGAACTCGGGCGCAACGCCGACGTGCTCACCCGGATGTGGACCCAGCAGATGCCGGGACACTGGCAGGGCTACATCGCCTACCGGGCCCGGGTGTTCTCCAAGCTGCTCTTCCAGGGCAACCTGCCGTTCTACGACGGCTCCACGACCAGGCTCGACGCCCTCAAGAGCGCGCCGGTCAACCAGACCCTCATGTCCACCGTGCGCGACTACGTGTTGGGCTTCGTGCGCGACGTGCCGATGCTCTTCCAGGGCTGGTTCTGGTTCGCCCTCTCCCTGGTGTTCGCGCTGCGCCGCCGGTGGGCCGGCCCCTACTCCAGGGAACTCCGGCTGCTCGGGGCCAGTTCGGCCCTGTACATCCTGGCCTACCTGCCGACGGCGCCGCAGTCCAACTTCCGTTACGTGTACTGGCCCGCGCTCGCGGGGACCGTCGGCGTGGCGACCGTCCTGATCGGCCACCTGGCACGCCGCCGCGCCGCCGTCACCGGGCCCCTCGGCTCCGGGGCGGCAGCGCCGACCGCCCCGCCCGTCCCCGCGGGGGCGGACGACGCCGGCCCGCACGAGGACGTCACCGTCGCCGGCTGACCGTGCGGGCGACTCCGCAGGCAATGGAAAGGTCAAGCGTTTCCCATCCAGGTCAAGATTCGCGCCCGTACGGCACTTATCGGACGCCTACGGAATAGTCGCCTGGGGAAACGGGTTTATGCCGCACGTACCCCCTCGCGGGTGCCGCCGCCGACCACTCCACGCCTCCGGAGGCCCCGCAATGTCCCAGCCGACACCTCACCAGCAGGCCGCGTCCCGCGGCACCCGCGGTGTCGTCCCCGTCCTCGCCTTCGCCGGCATCACGGTCGCCGTGATGCAGACGCTGCTCGTGCCGGTCATCAAGGACCTGCCGGTCCTGCTCAGCACCTCCCCCTCCAACGCCACCTGGGTCATGACCTCGACCCTGCTCGCCGGCGCCGTGGCCACCCCGATCATGGGCCGGCTCGGCGACCTGTACGGCAAGCGCCGCATGCTCCTGGCCAGCCTCGCCATCATGGTGGTCGGCTCGCTCATCGCCGGCTTCACCAGCCAGCTCCTCGTGATGATCGCCGGCCGCGCCCTCCAGGGCTTCGCCATGGGCGCCATTCCGCTCGGCATCGGCCTGATGCGCGACCAGCTGCCCCGCGAGAAGCTCGGCTCCGCGATGGCTCTGATGAGCTCCTCCATAGGCGTTGGCGGCGGGCTCGCACTGCCGCTCGCCGCCCTGGTCGCCCAGCACACCGACTGGCACGCGCTGTTCTTCGGCTCGGCCGGCCTGGGCGCGGTGGCCATCGCGCTCACCCTCCTGTTCGTACCGGAGAGCGAGGTCAAGGCGACCGGCACGTTCGACGTGCTCGGCGCGGTCGGTCTCTCCGCGGGACTCGTCCTGCTGCTGCTCCCCATCACCAAGGGCAGCGACTGGGGCTGGGGCTCCACCACCACGCTCGGCCTGCTGGGCGCGGCCGTCGTCGTCCTCGTCCTGTGGGGCGTGATGGAGCTGCGCCTCAAGGCGCCGCTCGTGAACCTGCGCACCAGCGCCCGCCGCGAGGTCCTGCTCACCAACCTCGCCTCGACCATGGTCGGCGTCGCCTTCTACGCCATCTCGCTCGTCCTGCCCCAGCTGCTCCAGCTGCCCTCCGCCACCGGGTACGGCCTCGGCCAGTCGATGGTCGTGGCCGGCCTGTGCGTGGCGCCGCTCGGCCTGACAATGATGCTGACCGCGCCCGTCTACGCCCGTCTCTCCGCCAAGTACGGCCCGAAGACCACCCTGATCCTCGGCATGCTGATCATCGCGATCGGGTACGGGGCGGGGCTCGGCCTCATGAGCGAGGCCTGGCAGACCATCGTCATCTCGGTGATCGTCGGCGCGGGCATCGGCCTCGCCTACTCCTCGCTTCCGGCCCTGATCATCGGCGCGGTCGACCCGTCCGAGACGGGTGCGGCCAACGGCCTCAACACCCTGATGCGCTCCATCGGCACCTCGGTGTCCAGCGCCGTCATCGGCATGGTGCTCGCCAACACGTCGCAGACCTTCGGGACGGTCGCGCTCCCCACGATGCACGGCTTCCGCGTCTCGTTCCTGATCGCCACGGTCGCCGTGGCCGGCGGTCTGGCGCTCGCCGCCTTCCTGCCCAAGGGCCGTCCCGCCGCCAAGCCGCAGCTGCGGGCCAGCAGTGAGGAGGACGCGGTCCTGGAGCGCGTCACCGAGGCACTCGCCGCCTTCCACGGACAGGTCGTCGGCGCGTCCGGCGCGCCCGTGGCCCGCGCCAAGGTCACCCTCATCGACCGTCACGGCCGTCAGGCGGGCTCCGCGCACACCGACGAGAGCGGCCGCTACGCGGTGCCGGTCCCGCAGGGTGGCGCGTACGTCCTGGCCGCGACCGCCTCGGGCCACGCGCCGCTGGCGTCGGCGGCCACGCACCACGGCGGCGAGGGCCCGGTGACCGTGGACCTGGCGCTGCCGGTCCCGGTCCGGTAACGGACCCGGCACCACCACGGCCGCCCCCCGACTCCCGTATCGCACGGCGGAGTCGAGGGGCGGCCGCGTTGTGTCACCGCTGGGGCGAGGCGCTCGGCGAGGCCGACGCCGGGGCGCGGCACACGCCGCCCTCGACCATCTTCAGGTGCCCGGCCACGATGGGCCGGGCGGCCTTGGCGGCCGCCTTGATCTGGCTGTCCGTGCCGGACTTCAGCTCCTTGTCGATCAGCGCGAGCGCCTGCTGATGGCCGCTGCTCTGCACCTTCAGCCACGCGACGTCGTACTGCTTGGTGCCGTTCATGGGTTTCAGCGCGGTCAGGCTCTTCTGCTGGGCCGTGCTGGGTTCGTTCGGCAGCGTGATGCTCTTGCTCTTGGCCAGGGCAGCGCCCTTGGCGTCCAGCGTGGTGTGATCACGCACGATGACATCGGCGACCTGCTTCACACAGGCGCCGTTGGCATGGGTGCGTGCGTCCTTGCCCGCGGCGATCTCGGCGAGGTTGGCCTGGTGGATCGCCTGCAGGAACACCGCGTCGGCGGTGGCGGAAGGGCTGCCGGAGGGGCTGGCGGCGGCGAACGCGGGCGCGGCGCCGGTGAGGGCCAGCGCGGTGACGGCGGCAGCGGTTGCGCAGGTGTGGGTGAATCGCATGGGGGACCTCCACGTGTCCGTGGACCTGATGAGGGGCCACGTAGGCGTTCGGACGGCGCGTGGGGGGGGCGCCCGTCCGGACTTCGCTCAACGCGGATCATCGTAGGTCGGCACGCGGACGCCCGCCCGTCCAGATCACTCAGCGTGACGGACGCGGCGGGCGACTCGCGGGGCCGCGGAGCGGGTCGGGCCCGGCCCCGGGGGTCAAGAGGCCGGGTACGGGGCCGCCTTGAGGCGCCGTGCGAGGTGGCTCGCGTTGGCGGCGAGGGTGGCGGTGGTGCCCGCCGTGGTCTTGGGGGTGCTGGGGAGATCGCGGTAGTCCGTACCCTGCATGGCCTCACCGACCCAGTAGGTGACCGCGCCGGGTGCCAGCGTGAAGCCGACGTCGTTGAGTCCCTGGAAGATGTCGGCGCTGACCTTGTGCGCGCCGTCCTCGTTGCCCACCACGCATACGGCGGCGACCTTGCCGTAGACGAGCGGCCGTCCTTCGTCGTCGGTCTGCGAGATCTCCGCGTTGAGGCGCTCCATGACCTTCTGGGCGACGCTGGAGGGGTGGCCGAGCCAGATCGGTGTGGAGATCACCAGGATGTCCGCGCCGAGCACGCTGTCGCGGATCTCGGGCCAGGCGTCGCCGTCCCCCATGTCGGTCTCCACGCCCGGCTTCACCTCATGGTCGACGACGCGGATCACCTTGCCCGTCACGCCGTGCTCCGCGAGCGACTTCATGGTCTGCTCGGCCAGCAGCTGGGAGCTGGATTCGGCCGGGGACGGGGACAGGGTGCACACGAGCGCGACGGCGCTCAGCGGGACGTTGTTCGAGGCATCGGCGTGTGTCTGGTTCGTATCCATGCATCCCCTACTGCCCCGCCGTCAGCCGTCCTATCGCCCCGGCACGAAGCGGACGTCCTTCGCGCGGCGCGCGGGCGGCCGGCCTCCGGCCCCTTGGTGACCAGGTGCGTTCAGGCCCGGCGTGCGGCGCCCTCGCCCGGCTTGGTCGTGGGCGGCCACCATTCGATGAGGAGCATGGTGGCGTCGTCGCGCAGGTCGCTGTCCTCGGTGTCGAGGATGGCGTGGATGAGGCGGCGCAACGACTCGGCGGCCAGTTCACCGGACGCGGTGGCCAGGATGATGGAGTCCGTGAAGCGGTCCATGCCGAATTCGCCGCCGCCCACGGTGCGGGCCTCGGTGACGCCGTCGGTGTAGAGGAGGACGCGGTCGCCGGGTTCCAGCTTCAGTTCGTGGACGGCACGCGGGTCATCGCTGAACCTCGCGGGCAGGCCCATGGGCGGCTGGGGGGTGCGTTCGAGCGCTCCCGCGACGACGCGCCCGTCGCGGATCAGGACCGGCGGCGGATGCCCGCAGTTGCACCAGCTGAACAGCCCCGAGGCGAGGTCGAGCTGGGTGAGGATGCCGGTGCAGTACTTGTCGGGCAGCCACTGGGCGAGCGCCTGGTCGATGGTCTCGACGAGGTCGAGCAGGCCCGCCCCGGCCCGGCGCGCGTTGCGGCACCCGGCGAGGGCGACGGAGGTCGTCAGGCCCGAGGCGAGGTCGTGGCCCATGGCGTCGAGGATCGCCGCGTGGAGGGTGGACTGGGTGAGCGAGTGGTCGAAGGCGTCACCGCCGATCTCGTACGCCGGCTCCAGGACGGCGGTGGAGACGACGTGCGCGTTGCCGATGGTGCGCGGGGGGAGGAAGGCCCGGAGCATCTCGGCGGGCAGCTGCATGCGTTCGGCCCGAGCGCGGCGGGCGAAGCTGTCGCTGTAGGCGCGCTTGGAGGTGATGGCCATCGCGACGATGCCGGTCAGCATGCGGCAGCGGCGCAGGCGTACGGCGTCCACGGAGCGGGTGCGCACGCCGAGGACGCCGAGCCGTTCGGCTCCGTCCACCACGGGAAGCCACAGGCACAGAATGCCGGCCTCGACATCCTCGATGCGCAGGGAGACGGTCCGGTAGCACCAGCCGGCGACGGACGCGTCGATGTCCAGGGTCGCGAGGCCGTCGGTGAGCCCGACGAGACTGCGCTGCTGAAGGTCGGTCAGGTAGATGACGACCTCCCCGAGACCGAAGGCCTCGGCGCATCGGTTGACCAGGACGGGGAGGTCCATCGGGGTCGCGCTGTGCGCCTGGGCGAGCAGGTCCTCCAGCAGCCGCTCGCCGCAACCGGAGTCCCAGGTGTCCTCCGAGCCCATGCCCGACCACCTCCTTGTGAGGCAGTCTCACATCCCGCGCACCGTGCCGCCCGCTGTGTTCGGCCGGTCGCCGAGCGGACGGGAGCGGGCGGACGACGGCGGGCGGACGAGAGCGGGGCGGCCCGCGTGGGCCGCCCCGCTCCGTGTGACGCGCGCGGCGTCAGCTGTTCTCGGCCTGGAACATCCAGGCGTGCTTCTCCAGCTCGGCGGTGAGGGCGATCAGGAGGTCCTGGCTGACCGGGTCCGGCTCGTCGGTCGCCGCGATGCGCTCGCGCATCCGCTCCACGACCCTGCCGAGCGCCACGACCAGGATCTCCACCGCCTCGGAGTCCTTGATCCAGCCCTCCGGCACCGTCCCCAGCGCACTGTCGCCCGCGACCGTGGCCGCACGCCCGTCCGGGTTCACGCCCAGCGCGGCGGCGCGCTCCGCGACCGTGTCCGAATACTGCCGCGCCGTGGCCACCACGTCGTCGAGCTGAAGGTGCACCGAACGGAACCGCGGACCGACCACGTTCCAGTGCACCTGCTTGGCCGCGAGCGACAGATCCACCAGATCGACCAGCGCACCCTGCAGGGCCGAACCGACGACCTTCAGCTGCGCATCGGACAGCGAACTCTTCACGACAGACACTGCTTCACTCCCATTCGGATTCCGGGGACGAGAGGGTTTACGGAAGGGGACCGCCGTAGTACCGGCCGATGATGTCGCGGTACGTGGGGTCGTCGAGGTGGGTGGCCGGTTCGAACTCCGGCGAGTCCTTGACCTGGTCCCGGGTGAGGGCGATATGGATCCTCTTGTCGTCCGGGTCCAGGCGGGTCACGGTGCCCGCGGGCAGCAGCACCCGCTTGCCGAAGATCCACGGCCCGGTGTCCACCACGAGGTGCGCCGAGCCCACCTCGTCGGAGTGGCTGTCGACCTTGCCGATCGACCCGTCGGCCGCCTCCACCTTCCAGCCGCGCAGATCCACCCCGGCAAGGTGGCCACTGGTGTCCTTGAAACCCCAGAGATCGAGACCGCTGTTCATGACAGGGACATCCCTTCCGTTCGTTGTGGCGGCGGGCTCCAGCCGCGTCGTCCGCGCCGGGGCCGCGCTGTCGCGCGCTATCCCGGCCGGCCGCGGGTCAGCGCCTGAAGGCCTCGTTGGCCTTCTCCTTCTCCTCGCGGGTTTCACCCTTGACCTGGTCGATGCGGCCCTCGGCGGTGAGCCGCTCATTGCCCGTCATACGGCCGAGCGCTTCCTTGGCCTTGCCCTTGGCCTGCTCGGTCTTCGCCTTGGCCTTCTTGTCGGCAGACATATGTGCTGCGCCTCCACCGTGGATCGCTGGGGATCGATGACGTATGTACGACGTATCGATGTATCGGCGACGTAGAGGAGGACGAGGGATCCATTACGTCGACATCCATACGCCTGGCCGCTCCACCCGGTTTCAAACGAACGGGTTCAGCCCGCGGTGAGGATCTCGGCGAGGAAGGCGTCCACGTCGACCTCTTCCCGGCCGGGCGGGACGATCTCGTAGGTCTTCTCCAGGAACGTGCGCAGGGCGGGCTCCCACGCCGAGAACACCGCGCACCCCCAGGACCCGTCGAGACCGCAGCCCGCGAGTTCGATGCGCGCCTCACGGCGTCCCTCGACGACCTGGGGAGCCACGCGTACGTCACCGTCGCCCATCGCGCGGTGCAGGCCCTGGGCCAGCAGGTCCCGCTCGATCGTCCACACGACGGCGATGTCCTCCTGCAGCTCGAAGCAGAGGCCGACCGCGAACGGGTCGTCGGCCGTGTAGGTGAGCCGGGTGACCACGGGGACGCGCTCCGCCCCGTCGGCCTCCAGGTTCATGAACACGGTCTCGCGCAGGGAATTCAAGGATCGCCTCCAGCATGCGGCTCGGGCAGGCGTCGGCTTCCAGGAATTCGTCGAGCGGCGGCGGGACCCCGGCCCGCATCGGGGTCCCGCCGCGAGTACCGCGTGCGGCCGGGTGCCGCGGACCCTCAGGTGCGTACGGTGAGGTCGTCGGCCATGCCGGCGCGCAGCTTGGTCAGGATGCGCGACAGCAGGCGGGAGACCTGCATCTGTGAGACGCCGAGCTCCGCTCCGATCTCGGACTGCGTCATCTCGAGACCGAACCGCATGCTCACGATCCTGCGCTCGCGCTCGCTCAGGTCCCCCATCAGAGGCGCCAGGGACTGGAGGTTCTCGACCTTCTCCATGCCCGGGTCGTCCTCGCCGAGGAAGTCGACGAGCGTGCGGCTGCGGTTTCCGGCGGCGCCGCCCGCGTCCTCGGAGTCGGCGGACATGTCGAGCGAGCCCGCGGTGTACCCGTTGGCGGCGACGAGCCCTTCGACGACCTCTTCCTCGTCACGGTCCAGGTGGGCGGCGAGCTCCCGGACGGTCGGGTCGCGGTCGAGGTCGACGGCGAGCCGCTCCTTGGCCTTGGCGATGTCGACGCGCAGCTCCTGAAGACGCCGGGGCACGTGCACCGCCCAGGTGGTGTCCCGGAAGAACCGCTTGATCTCGCCCACGATGTAGGGGACGGCGAACGAGGTGAACTCGACCTCGCGCGACAGTTCGAACCGGTCGATCGCCTTGATCAGGCCGATGGTGCCGACCTGGATCACGTCTTCCATCTCGCCGCTGCCGCGGTTGCGGAAGCGGCCCGCGGCGAAGCGCACCAACGACAGGTTCATCTCGATGAGCGTGTTGCGCGCGTACTGGTATTCGGCGGTGCCCTCTTCGAGCACCTGGAGCCGTTCGAAGAAGACCTTCGACAGCTCACGGGCGTCCTTCGGCGCCACCTTCCCCGCGTCCTCGACCCACGGCAGCTCCCCCACACCGGGGTCCATGGTCTTGGCCGCCGGCCGGTCCGTCCGCTCGCGTACCGTCACTTGCGCCGCTGCCATGAGGACAACCTCCCTAGTCGCCAAAACTATGTCCGTCGAAGCAAGCGCCTGCCCCCGGTCACACGGAACATGCACTCCGACCCTCAACTGGCCGAAGCAGCCGGTCCGGGACCGGCGCCCGCCCGGCGCGTTCGGCCCGCTGCGGCGTCAGCGCGGCAGGGCGACGCAGACGTTCTTGCCGCCGTCGGCGGCCGGGGTGACGGCCACGCTCTTGGCGAGGTAGCGGACCAGCAGCCAGCCGAACCCTCCCTCGTACCCGCGCAGGTCCGGGGTGCGTTCGCGGGGCGGTACGGGGCTGGGGTCGCGGACGCTGACGCGCAGCGTGCTGGGGTCGGCCGCCAGGTCGAGCGAGGTGGCCCGGCCCGCGTGACGCAGGGCGTTGGTGACGAGTTCGGAGACGATGAGCACGGCGTTCTCGATGCTCTCGTTCGACGGCCTGGGCACGAGTGCGGCGAGGAACGCGCGAGCGGTGTCACGTGCCTGGGCGGCCGTCGCCGGGCCCGTGTCGGCTGGTTCGAGACCCGGCGGAGGACTGCCGGTACCGGTGTTGGCAGGCGGGCGAGCCATGTGCGGAACCCCCAGATGATCGGCCCTTGGTCAGGTGCGTCTCGGTTTCTGTGTGTGGTGCTCCTGCCCGTAATCCCCGGGACGGAACATGTACACCCCCCGTCTCGATTCGGCCGGTTCTCGCGGCGGGCCGGGCCCGCCGCCCACGGAACGGCGCGTTACCCGGGCGTCCCCGGCCCCGGGTCGGGCTGCGCCTCCGCGGCCTTGGCCATGTTGCGGGCCATGCCGCCGAAGACGATCGCGTGGAACGGGGAGACGCTCCACCAGTAGGCGTGCCCGAGCAGCCCGCGCGGATGGAAGATCGCCTTCTGCCGGTAGTGGCTGCGTCCCTGCCCGTCCGGTTCCGTACGCATCTCCAGCCAGGCCAGGCCCGGCAGCCGCATCTCCGCGCGCAGGCGCAGCAGCCGGCCGGGGATGATCTCCTCGACCCGCCAGAAGTCCAGCGAGTCGCCGACGCGCAGCCGGTGCGCGTCGCGCCGGCCGCGCCGCAGGCCGACGCCCCCGGCGAGCCGGTCGAGCCAGCCCCGGATCGCCCAGGCCAGCGGGAAGGAGTACCAGCCGTTCTCGCCCCCGATGCCTTCCACCACGCGCCACAGCACGGCGGGCGGCGCGTTCACCGTGCGCTCCCGCTCGTCGGTGTAGAGGCTGCCGCCCGCCCAGTCCGGGTCGGTGGGCAGCGGGTCGCTGGGCGCGCCGGGCAGGGCGGCGTTGGACCAGCGCGTGTCGACCTGGGCCTCGCGGACGCGGCGCAGGGCCAGTTCGAGGGCGTCGTCGAAGCCGAGCGGGGCGCCCTGCTCGTCGGGCACGTACCGCGCGATGTCGTGTTCGCCGCAGACCACCTCGTGGCGCAGGGACTCCGCGAGGGGCCGGGCGATGGCGCGGGGCACCGGGGTGACCAGGCCGATCCAGTGGCTGGAGAGCCGTGGGCTGAGCATCGGGACCGGCAGGATCAGGCGGTGGGGCAGGCCGGCGACCTTGGCGTACCGCTCCATCATGTCGCGGTAGGTCATGATGTCGGGTCCGCCGATGTCGAAGGCCCGGTCGACCTCGCGCGGCATGCCGGCGCTCGCGACCAGGTAGCGCAGCACGTCGCGGATGGCGATGGGCTGGATGCGGGTGCCGACCCAGCTGGGGGTCACCATGACCGGGAGGCGCTCGGTCAGGTAGCGCAGCATTTCGAACGAGGCCGAGCCGGAGCCGATGACGACGGCGGCGCGCAGCACGACGGCGGGTACCGCGCCGGCCAGGAAGATCTCGCCCACTTCGGCGCGGGAGCGCAGGTGTGGCGACAGCTCACGTACCGGCACGTCCACCGGGGTGAGTCCGCCGAGGTAGACGATACGGCGGACGCCCGCGTCGGCCGCGCCGGCGGCGAAGGTGCGGGCGGCGTCGCGGTCGGTCTTCTCGAAGCCCGATCCGGTGCCGAGGGCGTGCACCAGGTAGTACGCAATGTCGGTGCCGCGCAGCGCGCCGGCCACGGACTCCGGGTCGGTGACATCGCCCCGTACCACCTCGACGCGGTCCGCCCACGGCTGGTCGCGCAGCTTCTCGGGGGAGCGCGCGAGGCAGCGCACCCGGTGCCCGGCCTTCAGGAGCTGGGGCACGAGCCGGCCGCCGATGTAGCCCGTGGCACCGGTCACCAGACACGTCAGGGGTCCCCCGCCGTCGTGCTCCGTCTCGTTTCCTGAGGCCACCGGACACCCGCTTTCTGTGTGCGCGCGCCCCGGCGGTGCCCGGCTCCTGCGCCGGGCACCCGGGCACGCTGTCGACGGGGTACACCGTGGCACCCGGGGTCCGCACATCGCGGTATCCGGTGTGCCACCGGTGTTGCGCGAGCCGCGCCCCCTGCGTGCGCGTCTGTCGGCTCAGGGCACGACGACGCGTTCCACGAGGAGCCGTACGGCCGCGGCGATGGACTCGGCGTCGATGCCGGCCAGCCGCAGCTGCTCCTCGGGGCTCGCCGACGCGGGCATGGTCTGCACGCCGAGCCGGACCAGGCGCGGGACCGGACGTCCGTCGGCGAACGCCTCGGCCACCGCGTCGCCGATGCCGCCCTGCACGCGGTGGTCCTCCACCGTGACGAGGCAGCCCGTCGCCTCGGCCGCCGCCTGGAGGGTGTCGGTGTCGACGGGCTTCACCGAGTACAGGTCGATGATCCGCACGGCGATGCCCTCCCGTTCGAGCAGGTCGCCCGCGCGCAGCGCCTCGTGGACCGTGACGCCCGCGGCCACGACGGTCACCCGGTCCTGGTCGCCCGAGCGCAGGACCTTGGACCCGCCGGGTGCGAACCGCTCGTCGGGGCCGTAGATGACGGGCGCCTCGCCCCGGCCGGTGCGCAGATAGCGCACCCCCGGCAGGTCGGCCATCGCGGCGACGAGCTGCGCGGTCTGGTTGGCGTCGCACGGGTAGAGCACCGTGCTGCCGTGCACCGAGCGGAACATCGCCAGGTCTTCGAGGCCCATCTGCGAGGGGCCGTCCTGGCCGATGGAGACCCCGGCGTGCGAACCGACGAGGTTGATCCCGGCCTGGCTGACGGCGGCCATCCGCACGAAGTCGTGGGCGCGGGTCAGGAAGGCGGCGAACGTCGAGGCGTAGGGGACATAGCCCCTGGTCTGGAGACCGACGGCGGCGGCGACGAGCTGCTGCTCGGCGATGTAGCACTCGAAGTACCGCTCGGGGTGGGCCTTGCCGAAGAACTCCGTGCGCGTGGAGTCGCCGACCTCGCCGTCGAGGGCGACCACGTCCTCGCGGGCGGAGCCGAGCGCGGCGAGCGCCTGGCCGAAGGCGTCGCGGGTGGCCACCGAGTCGCCGACGTCGAAGCGCGGCAGGTCGAGGTGGCCGGTGCCGGCGTCGCGCCGGGCGGGGACGGAGGGCGGCGAGGAGACCTCGACACGGACGAAGCGGGGTCCGCCCAGCTCCTCGATGGCGGCGTCGGCGTCGGGCAGCGGCTTTCCGTGGTGGCCCTCGCGGTCCTCGACCTCCGCGACCCCGCGGCCCTTCATGGTGTGCGCGATGATGGCGGTGGGCTGCGAGGTCGTGGCCGACGCCTCGGCGAACGCCGCGTCCACCGCGTCGATGTCGTGCCCGTCGATCTCGATGGTGTGCCAGCCGAAGGCCTTCAGGCGGCGTGCGTACGCGTCGAGGTCCCAGCCGTGCCGGGTGGGGCCGCGCTGGCCGAGCCGGTTCACGTCGATGATCAGCGTGAGGTTGTCGAGGTTCTCGTACGCCGCGTGCTCGGCCGCCTCCCAGACGGAGCCCTCGGCCATCTCGCTGTCGCCGGACAGCACCCACACGCGGTACGGGGCGTGCTCCAGCCGCTTGCCCGCCAGCGCCATGCCGACGCCCACCGGGAGCCCCTGTCCGAGCGAGCCGGTGGCGACGTCCACCCAGGGCAGGCGCGGCGTGGGGTGGCCCTCCATGCGGCTGTCACGACGGCGGAAGGTCAGCAGCTCCTCGTCGTCGATGACGCCCGCCGCCCGGTACATCGCGTACAGGAGCGGGGAGGCGTGGCCCTTGGAGAGGACGAACCGGTCGTTGCCGGGGTGCTCGGGGTGGTCGAAGTCGTAGCGCAGATGGCCGGCGAGCAGGACCGCCGCCAGGTCGGCTGCGGACATGGACGACGTGGGATGTCCGGAGTTCGCCGCGGCGGCCGCGCGCACGGCGTCCACCCTCAGCTGCTGCCCCAGGTCGGCGAGTTCCAGCGCGGCTTCGCGTTGCATGTCACTCCTTGTGGTCGACGGCCCGGCGGGCGGACCGGTTGACGGATGCGATGGGGGTTGCCGGTGCGGGGCGCGGGGCCGCCGCGGTCCGGGCGCGCCTTCCGCGGCCACGCGCGCCGAAGGCCACTCTCGCGCCGGGTATCCCGGTGCGCCGAGCCCAAACGGTCACATAGCGCCCAACCGGGTGCTCGCGCGGAGACCGGACCAATCCCTCGCCACGCCCGCGCCGAATGAGCGGTGGGACGTCCCGTGTCGAGGAGGATCGAGCCATGGGGGCGCCCCTCCCCTGACCCACCGTCCGACTGCCCGGGGCGCGTCCCCGAACCACACCCCGATCCACCCCATCCGAGGAGCTCGTCCCGTGTCGGTGTCCGTAGTCCTGTTCACGTCCGATCTGCGGTTGCACGACAATCCGGTGCTGTCGGCGGCGGTGCGCGAGGCCGATCGGGTCGTGCCGCTGTTCGTGGACGACGACGGGGTGCGGGCGGCCGGCTTCGACGCCCCCAACCGCCGGGCGTTCCTCGCCGACTGCCTGGCCGATCTGGACGCAGGGCTGCGCGAGCGCGGCGGACATCTGGTGGTGCGCTCCGGCGACGTCGTGAGCGAGGTCTGCTCCGTCGTGACGGCGGTGGGCGCGGAGCGGGTGCACGTCGCGGGCGGCGTGAGCCGGTACGCCGCGCGGCGCGAGGAGCGGCTGCGTACCGCGCTCGACGGGATCGGCTGCGCCCTGTCCGTGCACGACGCGGTGGTGACGGTGCTGCCGCCGGGCGACGTCACCCCGTCGGGCGGCGACCACTACACGGTGTTCACGCCGTACTTCCGGCGCTGGGCCGACGCGCGGGTACGGGAACTCGCCCCGACGCCGCGCACGGTCTCCCTGCCCCGGATCGCGGCCGGCACCCTGCCGCGGCGCGCCGGGGACGGGGTGTCGCCGGGCGTGATGGAGGGCGGCGAGACGGCGGGCAGGAAACGGATGCGGCAGTGGCTCTCCGGGGGCGTCGCCGGGTACGAGGACGGGCACGACGACCTGGCGGGCGACGCCACCTCGCGCCTCTCGCCCTACCTCCACTTCGGCGCGCTCTCCGCGACCGAACTGGTCCACCTGGCGCGGCGCGAGGGGTCCTCCGGGGCGGAGGCGTTCGTCCGTCAGCTGGCCTGGCGGGACTTCCACCATCAGGTGCTGGCGGCCCGTCCGAAGGCGGCGGGCGAGGACTACCGTGCCCGCGGTGACCGGTGGCGCTCGGACCGGCGCGAGGTCGAGGCGTGGCGGCGGGGGCGCACCGGCTATCCCCTGGTGGACGCGGCGATGCGGCAGCTCGCCCACGAGGGCTGGATGCACAACCGGGGCCGGATGCTGGTGGGGAGCTTCCTCACCAAGACGCTCTACACGGACTGGCGGATCGGCGCCCGCCACTTCCTGGAGCTCCTGGTCGACGGCGACCTCGCCAACAACCAGCTCAACTGGCAGTGGGTGGCCGGAACCGGCACCGACACCCGGCCCAACCGGGTCCTCAATCCGGTGGTCCAGGGCAAGCGCTTCGACCCGCAGGGCGCGTACGTGCGCCGCTGGGTGCCCGAACTCGCCGACGTGGAGCGCAAGTTCATCCACGAGCCGTGGAAGATGGACGAGTCGGACCGGGCGGCGCTCGACTACCCCGAGCCGATCGTGGACCTCGCCGAGGGCCGGGCCCGTTTCGAGCAGGCGCGGGGCGCATGACCCCCTGAAGCACGGCGAACCCGGAACGCGCCGCCCTGTAACGCAGGTCACACGCATGGACGTGCGCGACGGGGGCACCCGCTGCGTATGCCCCCTCGGGGCCGGGCCTCCCCCCGCCCGGCCCAGGGCCCGCGGCCCCGCCGTCCTCTCCCCCCTCGGACGCGCGGGGCCGCTTCATGTCCTGCGCGGGCCGCTCCCCGTCGGACGCGGGGCGGCTAGCGCACCGTGACGCCGATGAGGCACGTGTCGTCGTCCGTGTCCGCGTTGGTGTACCGCAGCAGGTGGTCGAGCTGGTTCTCCAGCTGGGTGCCGCGGCCCAACTGCCGTGCGCTCTGGGCTACTTGGAGGAGGTTGTCCAGGGAGTCCTGCACGGAGCGGTCGCGGCGCTCGATCAGGCCGTCGGTGTACATCATCAGGGTGTCGCCGGTCTCCAGCTGCGTCCGGCCCTCCTCGTACTGGGCCTGGCCCGTGGCGCCGAGGAGGATCCCGCGGAGCTGGGGCAGCGCGCCCGCCTTGCCGTCCCGGACGAGGACCGGCGGGAGATGGCCGGCCCTGGCCCAGCGGAGCGCGCGCGAGACGGGGTCGTACAGGCCGCAGACCGCGGTCGCCGTGACGTTGTCGGTGAGGTGGTGGGTGACGGTGTTGAGCCAGGCGAGGAGCTGGGCGGGCCCGGCCCCGGTGGTGGCGAGGCCGCGCAGGGCGTTGCGCAGCGCGACCATGCCGGTGGCGGCCTCGATGCCGTGCCCGGCGACGTCGCCCACGCACAGCAGGACCTGACCGGAGGGCAGCGCCGCCGCGTCGTACCAGTCGCCGCCGACGAGGTGGTCCTTCTCGGCGGGGCGGTACCGGACGGCCACGCTCAGGTTGTGCAGGTCCACCGGGTCGTGGCTCGGCGGCATGATGGCCTGCTGCAACCGGAGGGCGAGGCGGTTGCGTTCGGCGGTCTCCTGCTGGCTCTGGGCGAGCTGGTCCCGGGTGGCCGCGAGGGCGACCTCGGTCCAGTGCTGGGCGGAGACGTCCTGGTAGGCGCCGCGCACCGCGACGACCCGGGTGTTCTCGTCGAGTACGGGTTCGGCGACGACGCGGATGTGCCGGGCCACGCTGTCGGCGCGCTGGAGCCGGAAGGCGGTGGAGGCGGGCCGCTGGTGGTGGAGCAGGGACCGCAGGAACCGGCCGATGGAGTGGGCGTCGTCGGGGTGGACGTGGGCCGCGAGCTGCTCCAGGGGGACGGGTTCGGCGGTGGGCGGAAGGCCGTGGAGCTCGAAGAGGGAGTCGTTCCAGGCGATCTCGCCGGAGACCAGGTTCTCCTCGAACCCTCCGATGCGGCCCAGGCGTTGGGCGTGCTGGAGCAGGCTGGCGACCTTGGGGGCGCCGTCGTCGAACCGCCACACCACGAGGACGTGGGCGCCCTGGCGGCTGATGCTGACCTGGGCCTGCGTGGTGAGGGCGACGGTGTCGACCACGGCGGCGAGCCGCATGCGCTCCGCGCGGAACGGCTCGCCGGTGGCCAGGACGTGCTCCACCTTCTCGAAGAGGCCGTCGGCGCCGGCGGCCAGCGGGTAGGCGTCGAGCAGCCGGGATCCCGCGATCGTGTTCCGCGGCCGGCCCGCGAAGTCGACGAAGCTCGGGTTGACGTGCCGGATCAGGAAGTCGGCGGGGGTGTCCGCCACGTCGAGGAGCGGTTCGAGGACCAGGCACGGGTCGTGGAGTCCGTCGGTGAGGTCGAGGAGTTCGGCCAGCCTCGGGTCGGCGGGCCGCCGCGAGGGGCGGTCCGGGTCGCAGACGGGGTGGCTCTCCAGGGCGATCGCGCACAGCTCGGCCAGGACCTCCACCTGCCGGTCGATGGACTGCGAGCGCTCGGGCAGCCGGTCGCGCCAGCAGATCTCCAGGACGCCGATGATGCGGCCGCCCGTGCCGGCCGGGACCGTCATGCGTCCCCCGCTCAGCTCCTGGAGCCCGATGGACGGCAGGGCGGCTTCGCCGAGCATGTCGTAGTGCGTGGCGGCCCGGTTGCCGAGGGCGTGCCGGGCGGGCGTGGGGACACCGGGCGGCACATGCCGCCAGCGGGCCGGCTCCTCCTCGGAGAAACCGGCGCTGCCGGCCAGGGTGAGGGACTGGTCGGCGTGGGCGGCCCAGATGGCGACGGCGACGGCGCCCAGCGGTTCGAGGGCGTGCTGGAGGATCGACTGCGCCACGGCCTGGGCGTCTCCGGCGGCGAGGGCGCCCGCCTCGGCGCTGCGCAGCCGCAGGCCCACGGACGCGCCGGGCGGCTGGGCCGTCTCGGTGACGAAGTCACGCGCGACATCGGCGATCTTGTCGCGGGTCGCCTGGTTGACGAGGTCGGCGGCGAGTTCCAGCGTGGAGAGGCCGGCCTGCGCGGCCAGGCTGTCCAGCTGCGCCGCAGCCTCGACCGGGCTGCACGTCAGGCGCTCGACGAGGATGCCGCTCGCGAGGTCGACGAGGGCGCGCCCCTCGGACTCGGCCTGCGCGCGCTGGAGTTGGTCCTGCAGGCGCTGGACGGTGTCGGCGAGCCGCCCCACGGCGCTCCCCTCCTCCGTCGGGAAGTCCGCCGGGAAGTCCGCCGGGAGGTCCGCCGGGAGGTCGGTCGCGACGTCCGCGGATTGCGGGCCGCGCGCGCCGTCGGCGTCCCGCAGGGCGGCACGGGAGCCCGCCGGCCGGGCCGGAAGCGGGCCCGGCTCGGCGGGAGGGCCCGGCTGAAGGGGCAGGCCCTGCTCGGGCGGCGGGCCCGACTGGAGAGGCAGGCCGCTGCCGGGCTCATCGCCGGGCTGGTGGGACGTGGACACAAGCTCTCTCCTCACGTCAGGAGACGGATCGGGGCGTGGCAGTGGCGGGGGCGGGCGGCCGTCAGGGGTTGAGCTGCCGCTTGATCCTCGCCATCAACTCCCCCGCGTCCACGGGCTTGGTGACGTAGTCGCTGGCCCCGGAGGCCAGGCTCTTCTCCCGGTCGCCGATCATCGCCTTGGCGGTGACGGCGATGATCGGCAGGTCGACGTGGTCGGGCATGGCGCGGATCGCGGCGGTGGCCGCGTAGCCGTCCATCTCCGGCATCATCACGTCCATCAGGATCAGGTCGATCGCCGGGTGCGCGGTCAGCGTGTCGAGGGCGATCCGGCCGTTCTCGGCCTGGAGCACCGTCATGCCGTGCACCTCCAGGATGCCGGTGATGGCGTACAGGTTGCGGTCGTCGTCGTCGACGACGAGCACGGTGCGTCCGGCGAGCGACTTGTCGGCGTGCTGGCTGACCTCGACCGGCTCGTCCGCCCGGACCAGCGGCAGTACGTCGCCGGGCTGGTCCGCGCTCAGGTGCAGGGCGATGCGCTCGCGCAGCTCGTCGAGGCTGGAGATCAGCTCCAACGGCTGGGTGGCCGCGCGCTTCTGCAGGATCCGCTCCTGGTCCGTGCCGAGGCGGCGGTTGTTGTGGGCGAGCACGGGGACGCCGCGCAGCGCCGAGTCGCGGGCCATGTCCTCCAGGAACCTGAGCGCCGCGTCCTCCGGCAGGTCGAGTTCGAGGACGACGCAGTGGCAGGGGGCCGCGGCCAGCGCCTCGGCCGCCTCGTGGACGCCGACCGCCGCGGTGATCTCCACGGGCCCGCGCGGGTCACCGAGGGTGGGGTGCGCGGCCAGATCACCGACGGCGCTCTCGGCGACGAGCGAGAGCAGCCCGCGCGAACGCTCCTCCACCACCAACAGCCGCTTGGGCTGTACGGGTTCGGGGGCCGGCAGGATCGAGTGGCGCTGGTCGGGCTCGTCGACGGGCTCCTCCAGCGGCTCGGCCGCCGGGAGCGCCGGGCGGCCCGGCTGCACGGTGAACTCCGCGTAGTCGGGCCGGGCGACCGGCAGGTACAGGGTGAAGGTGCTGCCCTGTCCCAGGGTGCTCTCGGCGGTGATGGCGCCGCCCAGCAGGAACGCGATCTCCCGGCTGATGGAGAGCCCGAGCCCGGTGCCGCCGTACTTGCGGCTCGTCGTCCCGTCGGCCTGCTGGAAGGCGCCGAAGACGGTCTCCAGGTGCTGCGGCGCGATGCCGATGCCGGTGTCCGCGACGTGGAAGGCGATGACCGGGCCGCCGCGCCGCGCGGCCTCCGGTGCGAGTTGTTCGGCGAGCACCTCGATGCGCAGCTCCACGCCGCCCTTCTCGGTGAACTTGACCGCGTTGGAGAGCAGGTTGCGCAGCACCTGGCGCAGCCGGTAGTCGTCGGTGAGCAGCTCGGTGGGCAGGGTGGCGGGGGTCTTCACCGTGAAGGTCAGGCTCTTCTGGCTGGTGACCGGCCGGAAGGTGACCTCGATGTAGTCGAGGAGCTTGCGCAGCGAGATCCGCTCGGGACTGACGTCCATCTTGCCGGCCTCGACCTTGGACAGATCGAGGATGTCGTTGATGAGCTGGAGCAGGTCGGAGCCGGCCGAGTGGATGATGCCGGCGTACTCGACCTGCTTGGCGGTGAGGTTGCGGCTGGGGTTCTGGGCGAGCAACTGGGCCAGGATGAGCAGGCTGTTGAGCGGGGTACGCAGCTCGTGGCTCATGTTGGCGAGGAACTCGGACTTGTACTTCGAGGCCAGCGACAGCTGGTGGGCGCGGTCCTCCAGCTCCTGGCGGGCCCGCTCGATCTCCAGGTTCTTGGTCTCGATGTCACGGTTCTGCGCGACGAGGAGCTCCGCCTTCTCCTCCAACTCGGCGTTGGAGGACTGCAGTTCCTCCTGTCGGGACTGCAACTCCTGCGAGCGGACCTGGAGTTCGGCGGTGAGGCGCTGCGACTCGCCGAGCAGCTCGTCGGTGCGGGCGTTGGCGGTGATGGTGTTGACGTTGACGCCGATCGCTTCCATGAGCTGTTCGAGGAAGTCGCGGTGGATGGGCGTGAAGGCGTGCACGGTGGCGAGTTCGATGACGCCGAGCACCTGCTCCTCGACCACGATGGGCAGCACCATCAGGCAGACGGGCTCGGTGCTGCCGAGTCCCGAGGAGACCGTCACGTACCCGGGCGGGAGGTTGTCGACGGCGATGGTGCGCTTGCTGCGGGCCGCCTGGCCGACGAAGGACTCGCCGAGCCGGAAGCGGAATCCGAGGGTGGTGTCGGGGCGCGCGTAGGAGCCGACCAGGTTGAGGTAGACGCCCTCGCCGGTCTCCTCGGCGAGGTAGAAGGCGCCGTACTGTGCGGAGACCAGCGGGGTGAGCTCGTCCATGATGAGTTCGGCGACGACCGCGAGGTCCCGGCGGCCCTGCATGAGGCCGGAGATCCGCGCGAGGTTGGACTTGAGCCAGTCCTGTTCCTCGTTGGCCCGGGTGGTCTCGCGCAGCGACTCCACCATGAAGTTGATGTTGTCCTTGAGGTCGGCGACCTCGCCGGAGGCGTCGACGGTGATCGAGCGCGTGAGGTCGCCCTCGGCGACGGCCCCGGTGACCTCGGCGATGGCACGGACCTGGCGGGTCAGGTTGCCGGCGAGTTCGTTGACGTTCTCGGTGAGGCGCTTCCAGGTTCCGGAGACGCCCTCGACCTCGGCCTGGCCGCCGAGCCGTCCCTCGCTGCCGACCTCGCGGGCGACGCGGGTGACTTCGGCGGCGAACGAGGAGAGCTGGTCGACCATCGTGTTGATGGTCGTCTTGAGCTCCAGGATCTCGCCCCGCGCGTCCACGTCGATCTTGCGGGTCAGGTCGCCCTGGGCGACGGCGGTGGTGACCTGGGCGATGTTGCGGACCTGGCTGGTCAGGTTGTGGGCCATGAAGTTGACGTTGTCGGTGAGGTCCTTCCAGGTCCCCGCGACGTTGGGGACGCGGGCCTGGCCGCCGAGCGTGCCCTCGGTGCCCACTTCGCGCGCCACCCGGGTCACTTCGTCCGCGAAGGCGGACAGGGTGTCGACCATCGTGTTGATGACCCCGGCGAGCGCGGCGACCTCGCCCTTCGCCTCCACGTTGATCTTCTGCGAGAGGTCGCCCTTGGCGACGGCGGTGGCGACCTGGGCGATCGAGCGGACCTGGCCGGTGAGGTTGGACGCCATCACGTTGACGTTGTCGGTGAGGTCCTTCCACGTGCCGGACACGCCCCGCACGGTGGCCTGGCCGCCGAGGTTGCCCTCGGTGCCGACCTCGCGCGCCACCCGGGTCACTTCGTCGGCGAACGCGCCGAGCTGGTCGACCATCGTGTTGATGGTCTCCTTGAGTTCCAGGATCTCGCCCCGGGCGTCCACCCGGATCTTCTGCGAGAGGTCGCCCTTGGCGACCGCCGTCGTCACCTCGGCGATCGACCGGACCTGCGCGGTGAGGTTGTCGGCCATGACGTTGACCGACTCGGTGAGGTCGCGCCAGGTGCCCGACACGTCCCGTACGTCGGCCTGACCGCCGAGCCGCCCTTCGGTGCCGACCTCGCGTGCCACCCGGGTCACCTCCCCCGCGAACGAGGAGAGCTGGTCGACCATCGTGTTGATGGTGTCCTTCAGTTCGAGGACCTCGCCGCGCGCGGTGACCGTGATCTTCTGCGACAGGTCGCCCTTGGCGACGGCGGTGGCGACCTGAGCGATGGAACGGACCTGGGCCGTGAGGTTGCCCGCCATGAAGTTGACCGAGTCGGTCAGGTCGCGCCAGGTGCCGGAGACGCCCTTCACATCGGCCTGCCCGCCGAGGATCCCCTCGGTGCCGACCTCCCGCGCCATGCGCGTCACCTCGTCGGCGAACGCCGAGAGCTGGTCGACCATCGTGTTGACGGTGTTCTTCAACTCCAGGATCTCGCCCCGGGCGTCGACGGTGATCTTCTGCGACAGGTCGCCGCGCGCCACCGCGGTGGTCACCTGGGCGATGTTGCGCACCTGGTCGGTCAGGTTGCCCGCCATGAAGTTGACCGAGTCGGTCAGGTCGCGCCAGGTGCCGCCGACGCCGGGCACCTGCGCCTGGCCGCCGAGCCGTCCCTCGCTGCCGACCTCCCGGGCTACGCGGGTGACTTCGTCGGCGAACGCGGAGAGCTGGTCGACCATCGTGTTGACGGTGTTCTTCAGCTCCAGGATCTCGCCGCGGGCCGCCACATCGATCTTCTGCGACAGGTCGCCCCGCGCCACCGCCGTGGCCACCTGCGCGATGTCGCGCACCTGGCTGGTGAGGTTGCCCGCCATCGCGTTGACGGAGTCGGTCAGGTCCTTCCACGTACCGGAGACCGAGGGCACCTCGGCCTGGCCGCCGAGCCGGCCCTCGGTGCCGACCTCGCGGGCGACCCGGGTGACCTCCGACGTGAACAGCGAGAGCTGGTCGACCATCCCGTTGAAGACCGTGGCGATCTCACCGAGCAGACCGTCGGCCTCACCCGGCAGCCTCGTCCCGAAGTCGCCGTCGCGCACCGCGGTCAGACCGGCGAGGAGCTGCCGCAGCTCCGATTCGCCGACCTGGGCGGAGGCAGCCCCCGCGGATGTCCGCTGCTGAGCAATGCTGGATTTAGCCGAGCCGGCCATCGACCATCGCCTCCGTCACCTTCGCCGGGCCCACGACCCGTCACTCCCGCCCAGTCGGTGGGGCGCCGCGCCACGAAGACCCTCACGAGATCCCCACCGCACGTACACGCACCGCCGAGGAGGTTATCCCACCGCCCGGACGCCTCGGACCCGACCGGCCGAACTCCCGTGACCAGGCGGAGTCCGGGGCCGTGGGAGCCGGACCGGTAGGCTCGGGGGCGTTCACCACCCGAGCCGGCGCCGCGAAGAAGGGGACCTCGTGCCCGCATCCGACGTCCCTGGCGCGCGGCTCCCTGCGCCGCCCGGCGTGACGCACCTCTCCCCCGGCGCGTGCGCCGTGCCGGGGGTGCGCGCATGACCGGCGCCTTCGCGCTCCCGCCGGAGACGGGGGAGTTCCAGCATCCCGCGCTGTTCTACCGGGCCCTCGACGCGTACGTACGGGAGACGGCCGGATTCGTGCGGGACGCGCTGAAGGTGGAGGAGCCGGTGCTCGTCGCCGTGCCGCAGCCGCGCCTCGACGCCCTGCGCCAGGCGCTCGGCACGGACGCCGCCGCCGTCTCCTTCGCCGACATGACGGAGCTGGGCCGCAACCCCGGCCGCGTCCTCTCGGCGCTGGGGAGCTTCGCCGACCGGCACCCGGGGCGGCCCGCCCGGATCGTCGGCGAATCGATCTGGCCGGGCCGGCCGCCGGCCGAGACCGTCGAGGCGGTCCGCCACGAAGCCCTCGTCAACACCGCGTTCAGGGGCCGCCGGGCCACCGTCCTGTGCCCGTACGACATCGAGGCGCTGCCCCCGGCGGTGATCGCGGACGCCCGGCGCACGCATCCGGCGCTGATCGAGGACGGCCGGGCCCGGACCAGCTCCGCGTACACGGACCCCGCCGCCGTGTGCGCCGGCCTCGACCTGCCCCTGCCCGAGCCCGCCGCGGCCGAGGTGCGACTGGCGTACGCGGGCGGCCAGTTGCGGCAGGTGCGGGAGCGGGCGGACGCCTGGGTCCGGGGCACGGCCCTCGCTCCCCACCGGCGCGGAGACTTCGTCATCGCCGTCAACGAGGCCGCCGCCAACTCCCTTGCCCACGGCGGCGGGAGCGGCACCCTGCGGCTGTGGCGCACCGGCTCCGGCACGGCGGTGGCGGAGATCCGCGACGGCGGCCGCCTCACCGATCTGCTGGCGGGCCGCCACTGCCCGCCCCTGGCGTCCAGCCGGGGCGGCCGCGGCCTGTGGATGATCCACCAGCTCTGCGACCTGGTGGAACTCCGCACCGACACCGCGGGCCTCACGCTGCGGCTGCACATGAGGACTCAGGACGCCTGACCCGGGGAGCGCAGGGACGTTGCACGCGCCGGGGCGTGTGCGCCGTTGGTATTGAGGGTGTGTCAGATTCTGTATCTGGTCACGTGTGGAGTTTCTCCGCCGCGCTCGCACCGTCGCAGGCCAGAGTGTGCGCGTCCGGCCGAACCAGCGCCGGGCATCCGCACGATTCGGCACCCTCACGCTCGTGTTGAGGGCGCCGCGAATTAGGGGTTCACATGTCTCCTCGTTCCATCCGCCGCGTCGCCGCACTCGCCCTGGCCGCCGCGGGCCTCGCCACCGCGGCAGCCGTTCCCGCCACCGCGGCGGCCCGCCCGGCTCCGCACTCGCCCGTCGTCCTGGGCGCCATCCAGTACGACAGCCCCGGGCGTGACGACCGCTCGCAGAAGAGCCTCAACGCCGAGTGGGTCACGGTCACCAACACCGGCCGCGGCAGCGTGAACCTCAAGGGGTGGACCCTGACCGGCCGCCACCACCAGACGTACACCTTCCACGACCTGCGCCTCGGCGGCCACCAGTCGGTGCGGGTCCACACCGGCAAGGGCCACAACACCGGGCGCGACGTCTTCCAGGACCGGCGCGACTACGTGTGGGACAACCACATGGACACCGCGGTCCTGCGCGACCACCACAAGCACATCGTCGACACCAAGACGTGGCGCCACCGCTGAGCCGAGCGGAGCTCCTCGACCCGCACGTCGTGAGATGACCGGTGCCCGGCACCCCTCAGGGGGCGCCGGGCACCGGCCGTTGGTGTGGCTGCCACCGAACTACCACCCATAGGCGGGGTACTTGGGGGCGTCGCGCCGGATGCGCGAGGCCGCGTACTCGCCGAGGACGAGCAGTACGCAGGCGCCCGCGAGGAGCGGGATGAGGCTTTCCGGCGCGGGGTGGTGCAGTACGACGACGACCGGGGTGGCGCAGGCCGGTGCGTGCGGGGCGCGGGCGAGGAGGGTGAGCGCGTCATGTGCACGGTCTCTGGGCAGGCGGCGCTGGGCCGAGCGGGTCGACAGGGGCGGGAACGGTCGACACTGCGCGGAGCAGGTTCTGCGATCAGCAGAGACGGTGACCTTGCGCCGGCCCGGTGGGGCCGAACACAGTCCGCCGTTCATGTTGTCGAACGCGCCGGGCTCGGCCTCCGTGCCGTGGGCCGGCCCCGGTCGTCGGCACACCCGTCATGGACGTCAAGCCGTGGGGTGCGGAGTGCGGCCCCCTCGGGGCTGTGCGGCAGCCGGCGTGGGCGTCCGGTCTGATTTGGGGCTCCTACTGGGCGGGCCGTCGCCGGAACGCCGCCGGGCGGTCGGCGCCGCCGTGTCCCGGCACGCCGCCTGCGCCGTCAGGACGTACAGCAGGGCGAGGCTGATCAGCCAGTCCGTCACCGCGGAGAACTGGTTGAGCGTGAACTTGAAGGCCTGGCCGAGGAGCAGGTCCACCAGGAGCGCGGCGCGCAGGGTGCGCAGGGCGCTGTCCTGGTCGCGGCCCAGCAGGGCCGTGCCGCGCAGGGCGAGCACGAGGGAAGCGAGCGAGCACGCCAGGGCGCCGGCGATGGAGGTCCACTCCGTCTCGTGGGCGAGCGCGCCCGTGAGGCCGTCGACGGCGACCGCGACGAGCAGGAGCGCCGCCTGGAGCGTCGTGCCCCACGCCGCGATCCGGACGAGCTCCCGGCGTCCCGACACCCGGGTGCCCAGCCATGCGCGGGCCCGTCGGACCGCCTCGTGGTGCGGGCCGGGTCGCGGGGCCGGAGCGTCCGGGACCGCTTCGATGAGGGCCGCCAGAGCCGCCTCCACCTCGCCGGCCGGGGCGCCCGTGCCGCGCAGACGGCGCAGCGCCTCCTGCCGTTCGCGCGGGGTGAGACCGCACAGGACGCCGTGCAGCGCGATGTCCGCGGCGGCGGCCGAGCCGAGCGCGCCGGGGGCCCGCTCCCGGTCCGTACGCGTGCGGCGCGCCACCCACCAGACGAGGCCGGTCAGCGCGGCGAACGTCAGATAGATGATCCCGGCGGCCGGCCGGTAGAAGTAGCCGACATCGGCGACCTGTTTGCCGACCTCGTCGATGAAGAGGCCGAAGCCGACACCGCCGACGAGCGCGCCGCGCTGCCGGGAGGCGACTCCGGTGAAGACGAGCATGACCAGGAGCCCCGCCAGCATCAGCAGCCCGCCCCACAGCATGTGCGAGATGTGCAGCCTGCTGGTTCCCGCCCCTCCCCCGAGCTTGGGGTAGCCGGTCGCGGCGAGGAAGGCGCGGGTCGCCAGGACGGTGACGATCCCGGCCAGGACGAAGAGCCGCAGGTGCGCCGCGGCGCTCGCGGTCCGCAGGAGTCCGTTGGTCACATGCGTACGGGGCATGGTTCGAGCGTCGCCGCTGCGGGCCGCCCGATCCATGGGGGCAGCCCCCTTCTCCCCCGACGGGCTGACACCACCGTGCAGTTGGGGGCCAGGCGGTGGGCGCCCCTGCCGTCCGGCCCTCGGCGGCGTCCGGGCGTGCCCGACGCGCGTGAGGGGCGGAAGGCCGGCGCGCCCTCCGCCGTCCTCAGCCCTGCCTCGCGGGCACCGCGTCCCGGGCGCGGATGCGCCGGCTGAGGAAGAGCGCCGCGCGGTCCAGCGCGTCGTCGGCCTCTTCCAGGACCCCGGCGAAGGCCTGGAAGACGTGCGGGACGTCGGCGACCACGTCGAGGACGACGTCCACTGCGGCTTCCCGCGCCCGCGCGGCCAGACGGGTGGAGTCGTCCAGGACGATCTCGTTGCTGCCCGACTGCAGGAGCATCGGCGGGAATCCGGTCAGGTCGGCGAGGACGGCGGGGCTCAACAGCGGCTGCCACGGGTCCTGGCCCGCGAGGTACATGGCCCCGGTGTGCAGGAGGCCCTCGCGGGTGAGGTACGGGTCGACGTCGGCCTTGTCGTCCATGCTGGGCCCGGTGCGGGTCATGTCGAGCCCCGCGGAGAACGTGACGATCGCGGAGGGCAACGGCAGCCCGGCGTCGCGGGCGGCCAGGCAGGTGGTGACGGCGAGACCGCCGCCCGCGGAGTCCCCGGCGAACACGATGGCCGACGGGTCCTCGCCGCCGTCCAGGAGGGCGCGGTACGCGTCGAGCGCGTCCTCGATCGCTGCGGGGAACGGATGCTCGGGCGCGAGCCGGTAGTCGAGCGAGAGCGCCCTGACCCCGGTGCGGCTCACCAGGTTCCCGGTCAGCGACAGCGCCGTCCGCGGCGAGCCGACCACATAGGAGCCGCCGTGGAAATAGAGGATCGTCCCGGGTTCCGGCGCACCGGACGGCTCGACGAGCAGCGCGGGGCGGGACCCGAGCGTCGTGGGGCGGGTGCGTATCCCCGACGGGACGATCATCTCCGCCATCATCGCCCGGAACCCGGCCCGGAGCCGCTCCACCGACGGAGGCCCGTCGGACGCACCGGCCTCCGCCGACGCGTCCCGCTGCGAACGCCGGATCATCGCGTCGAGTTCCGCGCGCTGTTGCCTGCTCATGGTCGCCTCCATCACAAGTGCATGCCAAGGAAATATATGCCCAGGAATCTAGGTTAGAATATATGCCATGGCATCCAAGTCAAGCGACGGGGAACTCGACCTCCCGGCCCTCTTCGCCGATCTCGTCCGCTGCGAGACCCGTCTCTACAACGCGCTCAACGACCGCCTTCGCGAGGCCCACGGGATCGTCGCGTCGCAGTTCGAGTTCCTGCGCTTCCTGCGCGAACACCCCGGCTCGCGGGTGGCGGAGCTCGCCGTCGAGTTCGCCATCGGGATCGGGGCGAGCAGCAAGGGGGTCGACCGCCTGGAGAAGCAGGGGTGGGCCGAGCGGCGGCCCCACCCCTCGGACCGCCGTTCGTCGCTCCTGCACCTGACCGACGACGGCCTGCGGCTCACCGAGGCCGCGGAGGTGACGTTCACCCAGACGCTGGCCGAGCTGACAGCGGGCGCCCTCGACGGCCCCGCGGGCCCGGCCGTCGCAGGCGCCCTCGCCCAGCTGCGCTCCGCCCTGGAACGCGAGCAGATCGGCCTGCCCACGGGGTGACACCCCCCGTGCCCACGAGCCGGGCCGGGTGCGTGCGACCGGGAACGGGCCGGGGGCGCGCGGCCCGGTACGGGGGCCGGGCGGAGGCCTGCCGCGCCCGCCCTCCCCCTCCGGACCACCCGCACCCCGGTGCGGAAGGGGGACGCCACCGGTCAGTTGAGCGCCGCCGCGAAGGCACCGGCCTCGTACGAACCTCCGCGCTGGTGCACGATCACGGCCAGCCGGTTGGCCGCGTTGATCAGGGCCACCAGGCAGACCAGGGCGGCGATCTGGTCGTCGTCGTAGTGCTTGCGCACCTGCGCCCAGGTCTCGTCCGAGACGCCCTGGTGCGCGTCCGCGAGCCGGGTGCCCTCCTCGGCGAGGGCGAGCGCGGCCTGCTCGGCCTCGCTGAACACCGTCGACTCGCGCCAGGCGGCGACCAGGTGGAGCCGCACCGCCGTCTCACCCGCGGCCGACGCCTCCTTGGTGTGCATGTCGATGCACCAGCCGCAGCCGTTGATCTGGCTGGCCCGCAGGGAGACCAGCTCCTGGGTCGAGGCCGGCAGGGGCGACTGCTGGATCACCATGCTCGCGTTGGCGAAGCGCTTGGTGAACTTCGCGGCGATCTCGTTCTCGAAAAGGTTGAATCGCGCGTCCATGATCTCGTCCTTACTCGTAGCAGCTCATAGCGTTGCGCTGGACGAACACAAGATGCCGACGCCCCGATCGCTGTGACAGGCCCACGATGTGACGTGAACCACAGCTCACGGATGTCACAGAGCACCGGCGAGCGGCGTCTGGTGGGCGTTACAGGGGAGAGCGACAGGCGAGGAGCAACCGGTGAACAGCGAGCACAGTGAGAGCGCCGCGGAGTCGGCCGGGCAGGCCGTCCCGGGCGACAGCAACAGCACCGGCGGCGGCGACAGCGTCGGAGCCGGCGCCGGCCCTGCGACCGAGGCGTTCGTGGCCCACCGCAATCTGCTGTTCACGGTGGCCTACGAGATGCTCGGCTCGGCCGCCGACGCCGAGGACGTCCTCCAGGAGACGTGGCTGCGGTGGTCCGGGGTCGATCTCGCCGAGGTACGGGACCGGCGCGCCTATCTGGTCCGGATCACCACGCGGCAGGCGCTGAGCCGGCTGCGCACGCTCGGCCGCCGCAAGGAGTCCTACGTCGGCACCTGGCTGCCCGAGCCGCTGCTCACCGCACCGGACGTGGCCGACGACGTCGAGCTGGCCGACAGCGTCTCGATGGCGATGCTGCTGGTGATGGAGACGCTCACGCCGACCGAGCGGGCGGTGTTCGTGCTGCGTGACGTGTTCGCCCTGGAGTACGAGGAGATCGCGCGGGCCGTCGACAAGAGCCCGGCGGCGGTCCGCCAGGTCGCGCACCGGGCGCGGGCGCACGTCACGGCGCGGCGGCCGCGCGGCGCCGTGTCCGCCTCCGAGACCAAGGACGCGCTCACCGCGTTCCAGCGGGCCACCGACACGGGTGACCTCCAGGGCCTGTTGGACATCCTGTCGCCCGATGTCGTCCTCCTCGGCGACGGCGGCGGGATCAGGCAAGCGGTGCTGCGGCCGGTGGTCGGAGCGGACAAGGTGGCCCGCCTGCTGGCCCACGGTCTGGGCAGGATCGCCACGTCGTCGCTGCGGCCGGCCCAGGTCAACGGCTGGCCGGCGCTGGTCGTGCACCTCGACGGCGATGTCGACACCGTCGTGGCGCTGCGCATCGACGAGGGCCTGGTCACCGGGATCTACGCGGTACGCAACCCCGAGAAGCTGTCCCACATGCACCACCAGGCCACCCTCCTGCGCCGCTGAGCCCCGGCCTCGGCTACTCCCCGTCGACGTACTCCGCGACCAGGCCGGCGAACTCCTCCGGGGTCATGAGGGGCACGCCCAGGTCCTCGGCCTTGGCGCGCTTGGAGCCCGCGCCCTCACCGGCCACGACGAGCGTGGTCCGCTTGGAGACGCCGGACGACGCCTTGCCGCCGGCGCGTTCGATGAGCTCGTTCATCTGGTTGCGCGACAGCTTCTCCAGGCTGCCGGTCATGGCGCCGGTGACGACGACCGTCCTGCCGGTGAGCGGGCCCCCGTCGCCGGCCGGTTCGGCCTGTGCGCCGTCGATCGCGGGCGGGGTCGCACCGGGCTCGGTCATGTTGACCCCGGCGGCCGTCAACTTGGCTATCAGCGGGCCGAGTTCGGCGAGTTCGTCCACGATCACCCGCGCCTTCTCCGCGCCGATGCCGTCGACCCGCTGGATCGCCTCGGCATCGGCGGAGCACAGCTCGGCCATGGTGGCGAAGTGCCGGGCGAGACGGCGCGATATGGAACGTCCGGTGCCCCGCACCCCCAGCGCGGCCAGCACCCGGGACAGCGGCCGGTCCTTGGCGGCGCCGATGGCGGCCAGGAGGTTGTCGGTGCTGGTCTCGCCCATGCGCTCCAGGGACAGGAGGTGCTCACGGGTCAGGGTGAAGAGGTCGGCCACATCGGCGGCGAGGCCCGCGTCGACGAGCTGGACGACCCGGGTCGCACCCAGGCCCTCGATGTCGAGCTGATCGCGGCCGACGGCGTACGAGATCGAGGCGACCACATGGCAGGCGCGGCCCCGCACACAGCGCCAGCGCTGCTCACTCGTATCGATCTCCGATCCGCACTGCGGGCACACGTCGGGGAAGGCAATCGGCTGTTCCGCACCGGTCCGCAGATGCGCGACGGGGGCTTCGACGCGGGGAATGATGTCGCCCGCCTTGTAGACCATCACCCGGTCACCGACGCGCAGGTCGCGTCGGGTGATGTCGGCGGGGTTGTGGAGCGTCGCGTAGGTGACGGTGCTCCCGTCGATCCGGACGGGTTCGAGCACCGCGCGCGGCGCGATGATCCCGGTGCGGCCCACGTTCCACTCCACGGCGAGCAGGGTGGTCACCTTCTCCACCGCGGGCAGCTTGAAGGCGATGGCCCAGCGCGGCGCGCGGGAACCGGACCCGGCGTCGCGCTGGTCGGCCGCGCTGTCGGCCTTGATGACGACCCCGTCGATCCCGAAGGGCAGCTCGGCCCGCAGCCCGGCGATCTCCGCCACCCGCTCCAGCGCCTCCTGCGCGGTGGCGGCCGTGCGCGGCGGCACGGCCGTGTCCGCGGCGGTGTGCACGCCGAGCGCCGCCGCGCGGGCGAGGATCTCGGTGTGGGTGGACTCCCGCAGCTGGGCGGCCAGTTCCTGCGAGGTGGCGGGCAGCGGCAGGGCGCCGTAGCAGAAGAAGGTCATCTCCACCGTGTACGCGCGGTCCTTGGCGCGCAGCGAACCGGCCGCCCCGTTGCGCGGGTTGACGAACGGAGCGCCACCATGGGCGACCCGCACCGCGTTGGCCTGCTCGAACTGCTCGGTGGTCATGAGGACTTCACCCCGCACTTCGAGGGTGACGGGCTCGGCGAGCGACTCGGGCAGCCCCCGGATCGCGCCGATGGCATGCGACACGTCCTCACCTGCGCTGCCGTCGCCGCGGGTGACCAGCTGGACCAGGCGCCCGTCCCGGTAGCGGGCGGCCATGGCGAGGCCGTCGAGCTTCGGCTCCACGCTCCACCCGGCGACCGGCCGCCCGGTGCGGCGCTCCACGGAGGCGGTCCAGGTGATGAACTCCTCCGGGGAGAACACGTTGTCCAGGGACAGCATCGCCACCGTGTGCGGTACGTCGCCCACCGCGGCGCCGCCCGCCACCTTGCCGCTCGGGGAATCCGGCAGCACCCGGTCCGGGTGGGCCGCTTCGTACGCCGCGACCGCGCGCACCAGGCGGTCGTACGCGTCGTCGTCCAACGCGCTCTCGCCCGTGGCGTAGTAGGCACCCGCGGCCGCGACCGCGGTCTCGACCGCCGCGGCGTAGGCAGCGTCGTCCGCGAGGACTCCAGCAGATCCAGCAAGTGTCGTCATGTCGAACATCCTGCCGGGCACCACTGACAACGCCCCCGGGACGCCGCTGCCGCGGCGGTCGTACCCCTGCGGGCCGCCCCCGTACCCCTGCGGGCCGGCGCGCTACACCCGGCCGCGGGCCATGTCGATCAGGCGGTCGAGCACCCGTCCGCCGCTGACCTTGAGACCGTCGTGCTCCCACTCGTTGGTGACCCAGGCCCGCAGCCCGCCCACGGCGTCGGCGGTGGCGAGGGAGTCTGCGGTGTCGACGTACATGTCGTCGTGGTAGACGGCGGCGAACACCGGAACCCGGTTGGCCGCGAGGGCGTCGTGGTCGTACAGGTCGGGCCAGTCCCTGCGCCGGGCGAGGAGGTCGGCCGTCTCGCGCAGCGGGCGCAGCGCGGGGTCGGTGTCGAACATCCAGGGGTAGATCATCTCGCCGGTGAACCGCACGGGCGCGCCGTCCGCCAGGGCCTTGGCCGCGTCGAAGCCGGGGAACTCGGCGCGTACCCGCTCGGCGGCCCAGCCGGTCGGCCCCGGGTCCACCGACCGCTGGCCGTAGATGGATTCGTGCAGCACGGCGTAGAGCGGGCCGTCGGCGAACGAGAGCTTCGACTGGGCGCCCGCCAGGAAGGTGTCGGAGAGTTCGGGTCCCGCGGCGCCGTGGACCCAGGCGTCCTCCAGCAGGTAGTGCAGGAGGTCGGAGCCGTTGCCGGAGCCGAGCATCAGACCGAGCGCCTGGAAGGCTTCGACGGTCAGGGTGCCGCCGTCGGGCAGCCGGGCGGGCGCGGCGAGCAGGTGCTCGGCCACCCGCCGGGCCGCCTCGACGTCCTGCGGGTAGCGCGCGTAGTGCGCGGCGTTCTTGCGGGCGACCCGGGGGTAGGCCGCCCGGTACACGTCCGCCGCGCTGCTGCGCAGGCCCGCGAGGCCGCCGGTGACCAGCGCCTCGCGCAGCCCCTCGGGGGCGAGCGAGAGGTAGGTGAGCGTGCAGAAGCCGCCGAAGCTCTGCCCGAGCAGGGTCCATCGCCCCTGGTCGCCGAGGAGCCGGCGCCGGATCAGTTCGGCGTCGCGGACGATCGAGTCGGCGCGGAAGTGGCAGAGGTAGGCGGCCTGTTGGGCCGCGTCGCCGCGCTGGGGCAGGGTCTGGCGGTTGGCCGGGGTGGAGCGTCCGGTGCCGCGCTGGTCGAGGAGGAGGACCCGGTAGTCCTCCAGGGCCCGGTCGAGCCAGCCGTCCCGGCCCAGCGGCCTGCCCACACGTCCGCCGGGGCCGCCCTGGAGGTAGAGCAGCCAGGGAAGTTCGGCGTTCTCCTTCCCGGCGGCGACGACCTCGCGGGCGTACACCTCGATCTGCTCGCCCCCCGGCACGTCGTGGTCCAGCGGCACCTGGAAGAGATGGTCGGCCAGGACGACACCCGGCTGTCGGAACACGGCGGACATGAAGCTCCCTCGTCTACGGTCTGTGCTCGTGCGGCGGTCCCGTCCCGGCCCCGCCCGGTACGGGCTGCGCCCCCTGCGTACCGTAAGGGAGGGGGCCTGCCGCGGTTCGGGCGGCCCGTGGTGTACGAAGTGCTACGTGACCGAAGAGAATCAGCCGCCGACCGTCCGCGTCTTCATAGCGCTCGCCCCGCCCGACGAGGCGAAGGACGAGCTGGCCAGGGCGCTGGGGCCGGCGTACGAGGCGTATCCGCGGCTGCGCTGGAACCGCATCGAGGACTGGCACATCACCCTGGCGTTCCTCGGTGAACTCCCGGCCACGACCACCCCGCTCCTGCGCCCGCCGCTCGCCGGGCTGGCGCGGTCCCGGCGCCCGCTGCGGCTGTCGCTGCGCGGCGGCGGCCACTTCGACGAGCGGGTGCTGTGGAGCGGCATCGAGGGCGAGGTCGAGGAGCTGCACCGGCTCACCGCCGATGTCCGCGATGTCGTCAAGGAGTGCGGCGTCGTCTTCGAGGACCGTCGCTTCCGGCCCCATCTGACCCTCGCCCGCGCGCGCCGCGACGACGTGTCCAGTGTGCTGGAGGCGGCCGGGGGACTCGCCGGGTTCACCGGCGGTTCGTGGCCCGCCGCACGGCTGCATCTCGTCGCGAGCAATGTCGCCCGGGGCCCGGGGCCGATCCGCTACCGGTCCATCGCGACGTGGGACTTCACCGGCGGGCTCTGACACCCGGTCGTCCTTCCGGCCCCGCCCCGGCCCCGGGGCCGCCCGGATCCGTTCAACGCCCTTTCCGGAGCGGGGAGTTCAGCGCGCGCCGAGCAGATGGTCCAGGGCCAGCTGGTCGAGGTGCTCGAAGGCCATGCCCCGCTCCCCCGCCGCCTCGACGTCGAACTCCTCGAAGGCGGTACGGTCGCCGAGCAGCCCCGCGAGGCCGTCCTCGGCGGTGGACCGGGCGAGGTCGTCCAGGCGGGCGGCGCGCAGCGCCTCGCGTACCTCGGGGTCGGCACGGAACGCGGCCGAACGCTCTTTCAGGATCAGGTAGTTGCGCATGTTGCCGGCCGCCGACGCCCAGACGCCCGCGATGTCCTCGGTGCGCGGCGGCTTGAAGTCGAAGTGCCGGGGGCCGGTGTAGTCGGAGGATTCCAGGAGGTCCACCAGCCAGAACGCGTCGCGCAGATTGCCCGACCCGAAGCGCAGGTCCTGGTCGTACTTGATGCCGGACTGGCCGTTGAGGTCGATGTGGAAGAGCTTGCCCGCCCACAGGGCCTGGGCGATGCCGTGGGTGAAGTTGAGGCCGGCCATCTGCTCGTGCCCGGTCTCGGGGTTGACGCCGAACAGTTCGGGCCGTTCCAGGCGCTCGATGAAGGCGAGGGCATGGCCGATGGTGGGCAGCAGGATGTCGCCGCGCGGCTCGTTGGGCTTGGGCTCCACGGCGAAGCGCAGATCGTAGCCCTGCTCGGTGACGTACTGGCCGAGCAGGTCGAACGCCTCCTTCATCCGGTCGAGAGCGACGCGTACGTCCTTGGCCGCGCCGGTCTCGGCGCCCTCGCGGCCGCCCCAGGCGACATAGGTGCGGGCGCCGAGCTCGACGGCCAGGTCGATGTTGCGCAGGGTCTTGCGCAGCGCGTACCGGCGGATGTCGCGGTCGTTGGCGGTGAACGCCCCGTCCTTGAAGACCGGATGGGTGAAGAGGTTGGTGGTGGCCATCGGCACGGCCATGCCGGTGGCGTCGAGGGCCTGCCGGAAACGCTTGACGCGTGCTGCGCGCTCCGTGTCCGGGGCGCCGGACGGGATCAGGTCGTCGTCGTGGAAGGTGACGCCGTACGCGCCGAGGTCGGCCAGGCGGCGCACGGACTCGACGGGGTCGAGGGGCGGCCGGGTGGCGTCGCCGAACGGGTCGCGCCCCTGCCAGCCCACGGTCCACAGCCCGAAGGAGAACTTGTCGTCAGGGGTCGGGGTGAAGCGCTGGGTCATGCTCGTCGCCGCCTTCGTGCGGGCCTGTCCGACGATCGCCGGAGCCATTTGTTTGCTGAGTTACCAAATAGGGGTCCACCAAATACTGCACGATCGTGGCGGCTTCCGTAACCCCGTCCTGTCGCCTAGGTTGGTCGAGCCCTTTTTGTCGCCCCCGATTGCAAATGGCAAGCCGCAGGAGAGGTGCCCCGGATGCCGCACGACCCGGTCGTCATCGGTGTGGACAGTTCCACCCAGTCCACCAAAGCCCTGTTCGCCGACGCCGCCACCGGCAGGACGCTCGCTGTCGCACGCGCCCCGCACCGCGTCACCGGCTCCGGCGGCGCCCGGGAGAGCGATCCCGAGGAGTGGTGGCGGGCCCTGTGCGAGGCCGTCACGACGGGGCTGGAGGAGTCGGGCGTCCCGGCGTCCGCCGTGCGCGGCATCGCGGTCGCCGGGCAGCAGCACGGCCTCGTGGTCCTGGACCGGGACGGGCGGCCGCTGCGGCCCGCCCTGCTCTGGAACGACACCCGCTCCGCCCCGCAGGCCACGGCGCTCACCGGGAGGCTCGGCGGCCCGCGCGCCTGGACCGAGCGCACCGGATCGGTGCCCGTCGCCGCGGTGACCGCCGCCAAATGGGAGTGGCTGCGCGAGAACGAGCGGGCGACGGCCGGGCGCTGCGCGGCCGTCCGGCTGCCGCACGACTTCCTCACCGAACGGCTCGCCGGTGTCGCCGTGACCGACCCCGGTGACGCGTCGGGCACCGGCTGGTACTCCACGGCCACCGGTGCGTACGACCGCGAGATCCTCCAACTCCTGGGCCTGGAAGCGGAGTTGTTGCCCACGGTGGCCGATACCGGCGCCACCCGCGTCGGAGCTCTCACCGCTTCCGCCGCCGACGCCCTCGGGCTGCCGCCCGGCGTCGCGGTGGCCGCGGGCACCGGTGACAACATGAGCGCCGCCGTGGGGCTCGGGCTGGGCGGCGCCGGACTCCTGGACCACCCCGTGCTCAGCCTCGGCACCTCGGGCACGGTCTTCGCCGCGACCCGCAACCGCCCCGCCGACCCGGCCCTGAGCGGCTTCGCCGCCGCCGACGGCACCCATCTGCCCCTGGCCTGCACCCTGAACTGCACGCTCGCCGTCGACCGCATCGCCGGGCTGCTCGGCCTCGACCGGGACGACGCGGCGCCGGGCGGCGAGGCGGTCCTGCTGCCCTACCTCGACGGCGAGCGCACCCCGGACCTTCCGGCCGCCTCGGGGCTCCTCACCGGCCTGCGCCACGCCACCACGCGGCAGCAGCTCCTCGGCGCCGCCTACGAGGGCGCCGTCGTCACCGTCCTGCGCGCCCTGGACGAGGTCCTGCGTGCCTGCGGGCTCGACCCCGCGGCCCCCGAGGTCGCGGCCCGGCCGCTGCGCCTCATCGGCGGCGGCGCCAGGGGGCGCACCTGGGTCGAGACGGTGCGCCGCCTGTCCGGGCGCCCCCTCGTCGTCCCGGCCGGCACCGAACTCGTGGCGGTCGGCGCGGCCGCTCTCGCCGAAGCCGCCGTCTCGGGGGCCGATCCCGTCTCCGTCGCGACCGCGTGGGGAGCCGGAGAAGGGAGCGAACTGCCTGCCGTGGAAAGGGACTTGGCGTCCTGGGAACGCATCGTCTCGGTGCTCGACGGCGCCGGAGCGACGTTGCTCGGCGGACCGTAGCCCCGGCGCGCCGTCCGGGAGGACGCGCGCGGCGACCCGATCCGGCCAGAGGCGGAGGGTGACAGTGCCCTCGTCATCGACGCCTTGGCCGCGGGCCCGCCGCCGTCACCTTGTCCGAAACTCGCACCATTACGGAACGTCACAGACGTGAGATCCTCAGATCATCGGGGCATGAGGACTACCAGGGGGTTTTCCACACGCCCCCACTTCGCGCCCCGCGCGAGGGTCACGGAGAGTGAAAATCCTTCGGATGCTGACGCCGTTCAAGCACCGGGGCTCAAGAGACAGGCAGGCACGACGTGGGCGCAGACGAACTCGCCTTCTGGCTGCGGGCGCGCACCGTGGGCGGCACCATCATCATCGAACTGCACGGCGAGCTGGACATGCTGGCCCAGGGCGAACTGGGCCCGCGCATCCACGCCCTGGTGTGCCGGGAAGCCACCGAAGCGATCCTGGATCTGCGGGCGGTGACCTTTCTCGACGCCGGCGGCATCCGGCTGCTCCTCGCGGTACGCGACCAGGTGGCGCGGCGGGGCGGGTCGCTGCGGCTCATACGCGGCGCTCCGCGCATCGCGCAGGTGCTGAGGATCGTCCGCCTCGACACCGCGTTCACCATGCTCGACGCACTCCCCCGTACGCTCGCCGAGGGCGCCGACGCCGATCTCGGCATCAGACCCTCCGTCTAGCGGCCCGGCCGGCAGAACCCGGCCGCCGTGGCTACACCTTCCGTGCCGGGTCCTGGAGGGCCCGGACAAGTCCGGCCACCAGGTTCGCCCGCCCGGCCATGGTGTCCACCACCACGTATTCGTGGTCGGCATGGGCGCCGCCGCCGACCGCCCCGAGCCCGTCGAGGGTCGCCACGCCCAGGGCCGCGGTGAAGTTGCCGTCGCTTCCGCCCCCGACCGCCCTGCCTTCGAGACCGGGAACCAGCCGCTCGGCCATCGCGAACAGCGTGGCGGACGCGGACCGGGGCATCGGAGGCCGCCCCACCTCCCCCTCGACCCTGATCCTCGCCCCGTCGAGGTGCGGGGTCAGCGCGGCGAAGGCGGCTTCGATCCGCTCCTTCTCCTCGGCCGACTCGACCCGTACGTCCACGACGACGGTGGCTCCGGCCGGCACGACGTTGTCCAGGGTGCCGGCCGACGCGACGGTCGGGGTGACCGTCGTGCCGAGCTCCGACCGGCCGAGCGCCACGATGTCCAGGACCTGGTGCGCCGCCTCGACCAGGGCGTTCACCCCGGCCTCCGGCTCGAGACCGGCGTGCGAGGCCCGGCCCTCGACGAAGACCTGGAACGTGCCGCAGCCCTTGCGCCCGGTCTTGACGCCTCCCCCGTCGGCCGCGCCCTCGGCGACCAGGACCGCCCCGCAGGCCAGGGCCCGTTCCTCGATGAGCGCGCGTGAGGCGCGGGAGCCGACCTCCTCGTCGGCGGTCACCAGGATCTCGACGCCCGAGCGGTCCGCCAGGGCCGCCACTCCGTGAATGGCCTGGACGAGCCCGCCCAGCATGTCGAAGACGCCCGGTCCGCTCACGTGCCCGTCCGCGACCCCGAACGGGCGGCGCGCCAGGGTGCCGAGCGGGAAGACCGTGTCGTGGTGGCCGAGGATCAGCACCGCGGGCTCGCCCCCGCCCGACCAGTGGACGTGCGGCCCGGCCTCGCTCTCCACCAGCACCGCACGGCCGCCGAGGCGATTCTCGATGACCGCGGCGACGGCCTCGGCCGACGCCTTGAGGGCGACGAGATCGCGCGAGGGCGACTCCACCTCCACGAGGGTCCTGAGGTCCTCGATCATCGCGTCCACACTCACCGGGGCCGTCTCGCGCATCGTCATGCGGCCAGGTTAGTGAAGGCTCACGCGGCCGCTCCGGCCAGGTCGCCGCCCGTACCACTGCGAAAAGGACATGTCGATACCGCCGTGCAGCGGGTACTCGTCCAGAGAGGCCCCGAGAGCGGCGACGTACGGCATGCAGAGGTGAGTGATGTGACCGCACCCGAGAACGGGACCACCCCGGAGGGCCGGGCGGTACGAGACGGCGGGAGCACGATGATCGGCGTGCGGCACCGCACCGATGTGGACCTGGCGCTCAAGTATCTGAACGCACGCTCCCAGACACCCGCGCAGTTCGCCCTCGGGGTGGCCGCCGCGTACAACTGGGCGACCGGCCGCGCCCCCCGCGCCCCCGTCACGGGCTCCTCCGCCCGGCACCACGTCCCCGATCTGCGCCTGCTCACCGCCGAGGTGGACGCGGCCGTGGTCCAGCTCGAAGACCCCACCACGCAGCGGGGCGCCCGGGACTTCACCCGCGGTGTGCACGACGGGCTCGCGTGGGTGTGCGGCTACAGCGACCAGCGGATCTGAGCACTCCCCGCCCGCCCTCGCCGTCCGCCCTCGCCGTCCGCCGCCCCGGGGTGCCGGACGCCCGTCGTCGCGCTCAGGACGCGTCGGTACGGGAGAAGACGTGCTCGTCCAGGATCAGCCCGATCGCGACGGCGACCGGGATCGCGACCAGGGCGCCGACGATGCCGAGCAGCGCGCCGCCGAGCAGCACGCCCACGACCGTGACCAGCGGGTGGACGTCGACGGCGAACCGCATCACGCGCGGCACGATCAGGTAGTCCTCGGCGACGCGGAAGGCGACGTAGAAGCCGGCCGTGGCGAGGGCGACGGGCAGCGAGACCGACAGCGCCACGAGGCTGACGACGAAGCCGCCGATGGTGGTGCCCACGATGGGGATGAGGTCCATCAGGGCGATGAAGACGCCGAGCGCCGCGGGATAGGGCACGCCGAGGGCCACGCACCACAGGAACGAGGCGAGACCCGCGATCACCGAGGTGACGACGTTGCCGAGCATGTACCGGCCCACCCGGTTGAGGATCTCGTCGGTCACCTCCTGGGTGTGCGGGCGTCTGCTGGCCGCGACGAAGCGCAGGCAGAACCGCTTGAGGGACGGCAGGAAGGCCATCACGTACACCGTGACGACCATGACGACGACCGCCGAGGTCACCGCGCCCACCACGACCCGGCCCGCGCCGAGCAGCCCGCCCGCGAGGCCGGCTGCCCCGCCGGACGAGAACTGCTGCTTGATCTTGTCGAGGACGTGGTAGCGGTCCTCGAACCTGCCGAGCGTCGAGTTGTGGTCGTGTACTTCGCGCAGCCAGCCGGGCACCGCCTTGACCAGGGCGTTGACCTCGTCGCTCACCGGCGGGACGACCAGCGCGAGGAACCCGGCGAACAGCCCGAGCAGGGCGACCAGGACGACGAGCACGGCCCCGACCCGGCGCACCCGGTGCCGGGTGAGCCAGGCGACGACGGGTTCGAGTGCGAGCGCGATGAACACCGCGAGCAGCAGGAGCGTCAGGAGGCTGCCGACCTCCAGGACGGTCTGGACCGTCAGCCACGCCAGCGTCGCGCCGAGGCCGAGCCCGAAGCCGACGGCGATCCACGAGCGTCCGCCCACCACGACTCTTCGTGCGGCACGCCCGCCCCGTGCGCCCGCCGGGCCCACGGAGGACCGCTCGGCGGGCTCGGGGCCGCCGTCGTCAGGCCGGGCCGTGGTCACCGCGGTCCCTCGGTCCGCCGGGCGCGGGTGAGGCGCAGGCCTGCGATGCGTGCATCTGCCAGTACCCCTCTTCGAGGCCGCCGGAGCCGGTCCCTTTAGGCGTCGGTCCGGTCAGGTGTTCCGCTTCGACCCTAGCCAGGTATCGCTCGCCCGGCCTTGTCTGCCGGTCCCGGTGCCCGCCATCCGGCTGAGGTCCGGCGGCACGCCGATGGTGAGGGGCGAGGGCGGGTGCCGACCGCGGTGGCGCTCTTCCACCCCGTCGGGTGATTGACGTGTGATCTTCCGGGTACTGGTCGAGCCCGGAAGGGCCGTTCCCCACAGGGGTGTTCACGGGGTGCTCCCCGACGGCCCCGGCACAGCGCGCCGTCGTCGGAGCGCCGGCCGGCGGTGCTTTCATGAACGGGCCACGAGCGGGCCACGGGCGAGTCGGGAACGGGCCCTCAATGGGCCGAAGCGCTGATGACGGGTCGGGTGTCGAGGTGATGCAGGGATGGGACGCGCAGCGGCCGTGACCGCGGAAGTGCTCGCATGGTGGGTGGTCCTGACGGGCGGATGGCTCGTCCTCATCAGCACGGTCAGCGCCCTGGAATGGCTGGTCGGAGCATCGGCCGCGCTACTGGCCGCGGTCGCCGCTGCGGCGGCGCGCCGGGCGACGAGCGGCTGGTGAACGGCTGGCTCGTGGCCGCGACCGCCGTGCTCGCCGCCGGGTTCGGGCCCGTGGTGTGGGGGGTGTCGACCGGTCCGCTCGACCGCCGTGTCGTGGCGCAGAACTTCGGCACCTCGGTGGTGTGTCTGGTCATGCTGCTGCTCGCCCAGGCCTACTCCCGGCCGTCGTACGTCGATCTCGCGCTCGTCCTCGCCGTGCTCGGCCCCGCGGGCACGCTGGTGTACGCCCGGCTGCTCGCCGATGACCTGGAGGGTGATCCGCCGCACTCCGATCTCCTGACGGTGCTCGCCGCTTCGGCCACCGTGGTGGTCGTGGTGGCGGCGTGCGCGGCCACCGGTCCGGGCCGCGCGACGGTGAAGCTGGTCCTGACCGGGGTGCTGCTCGTCGCCGGGAACGTGATCGCCTCCCGCGCCCTGTCGGGTGGCTTCCCCGCGCCGGACGGGGGCGGCGGACAGTGACCGACGCCCTGATCCTGGTCTCGCTCCTGCTGGTCGCCGCCTCGGCGACGGCGGCCGTGCTGGTGCGCGATCCGGCCCGCCAGGCGTTGGTGCTCGCCGTGCTCGGGCTGGCTCTCGCCGTGCTGTTCACCGTGTTCCAGGCACCCGACGTGGGGCTCTCGCAGCTGGCGGTGGGTTCGGCCCTCACCCCGCTGCTCATCCTGTTGTCCGTCCGCAAGGTGCGGCGGCGCGGACGGCGCGAGGACGGTGAGCGGTGAGCCGCCGGATGCGCCTGTGGGTGCTCGCGACGGGCGGCCTCGGTGTCGCCGCGCTGTTCGTCGCGGCGTATCTGCGGCTGCCGCGCTTCGGCGGCGCGAGCCACCCCTACGGGGAGCGCGCCGTGGCCGCGGCGCTCTCGCGGCACACCGCCAACGTCATCTCCTCCGTCAACTTCGATCTGCGGGCCTTCGACACCCTGGGCGAGGAGAGCATCCTGTTCGCGGCGGTGCTCGGCACGGTGGTGCTGCTGCGTCAGACCCGTGACGAGCGGGAAGTCGCGCCCGCCCCGGAGAGGGTCGCGCCCGCCGTACGGCGCTACGCGCTGATCATGCTGCCCGTCGCGCTCCTCACCGGTCTGTACGTCGTCGCACACGGGCAGCTCAGCCCCGGCGGCGGCTTCCAGGGCGGGGTGGTCGTGGCGACCGCGCTGCATCTGCTCTACATCGGGGCCGACTACCGCGCCCTGGAACGGATCCGGCCGGTCGGCATCTACGAGGTGGGCGACGCGGCGGGCGAGGGCGCCTACCTCGTCATCGGTGTCGCCGCGATGGTCCAGGGCTCGGCGTTCCTCGCCAACACCCTCCTTCCGTACGGGACGTTCAACACGCTGGCGTCGGGCGGCACGGTGCCGCTGCTCAACGCGGCGGTCGGCATGGAGGTCGCGAGCGCCGTGGTGGTGCTGCTCGCCCACTTCCTCGACCAGGCCGTCGAGATCGAGGACTCCGGCACGGCACAGGGCAAGGACGGATCATGAGCGGGGGTGTGGGGTCACAGTGATGTCGGCAGTGCCGTATTTCGTCGCCGGATGGATCTTCCTGGTGGGCTGCTACGGCCTGGCCACCAGTCGCCATCTGGTGCACGCCGTCGGCTGTTTGACGGTGTGTCAGTCCTCTACGTATGTCCTGCTGCTGGCCGTGGGCTACCGGGACGGCGGCACCGCTCCCGTCTTCTCCGACATCGAGCCGGGGTCACGACCGCTCGTGGACCCCGTCGTGCAGGCCCTCGCGCTCACCGATGTCGTGGTGGGCGCCACGGTCACGGCCCTGCTGCTCGCCCTGGTGATACAGGTCGCCAAACGGCACGGCACGGTGAACCCCGACGAACTGTCCGAGCTGCGCGGATGAACCACCTCCTGCCCCTGGTCGTGGCCCTGCCGCTGCTCGGCGCCGCCGCCCTCGTCGTGGCCGGGCGCCGCCTCCCCCGCATCGCGGCCGAGCTGATCGCCTGCGCCGTGTCCGCCGCGACGGCCGGGCTGGCGCTCACGCTCCTCGTGCACGCCTCGCCCACCGCCGTGGAGTGGGTCGGCGGATGGCACCCCGAGGGGGGCGAGGGGGTGGGCATCGTCCTGGTCGGTGACGGTCCGGGCACCGGGCTCGCCGCGCTGGTCTCCGTCCTGGTCGTCGCCGTCCTGGTCTACTCCTGGCGGTACTTCGACGAACCCCCGCAACGGCATGCCGGATCGTTCCCGGCTCTGGTGCTGCTCTTCCAGGCCGGCATGTGCGGATTCGCGCTCACCGGCGACCTGTTCAACGCGTTCGTCTTCTTCGAGCTGATGAGCGTCGTGGCGTACGCCCTGACCGGCTACCGCGTCGAGGAGGCGAAGGCCGTCCAGGGCGCGCTCACCTTCGGGGTGCTCAACTCCCTCGGCGCGTACGCCACACTGACCGGGATCGTGCTCCTGTACGCGCGCACCGGCGAGCTGGGGATGCGCCAGATCGGGCAGCACCTCGACGCGCGGGGCGGGCCCGACGCGCTGGTCCTCGCCGCGTTCGCCCTGGTCCTGACGGGTCTCCTGGTCAAGGCGGCGGCCCTGCCGTTCCACTTCTGGCTGCCGGACGCCCACGCGGTGGCGCCCACGCCCGTTTGCATGCTGCTGTCCGGGGTCATGGTCGAACTCGGCCTGTACGGGACATGGCGGGTGTACGAGACGGTGTTCGCGGGGCCCGGCGGCGTGCCGGCACCGGACGCCGAGCGGGCCCTGGTGGTGCTCGGCGTCCTCACCGCCCTCGTCGGCGCCCTCATGTGCTGGCAGCAGCGCCACATCAAACGGCTCCTCGCCTATTCGACCGTCGCGCACACCGGGCTCTTCCTCGTCGGCATCGGACTCCTGAGGCCCGAGGCGACCGATGGTGTGGCGCTCTACGTCCTCGGGCACGCGGGCGTCAAGGCGGCGCTCTTCGCCTGCACCGGGATCCTGCTCGACCGCTACGGAAGCGTGGACGAGCACGAACTGCACGGCAGGGCGCGGAAGTTGCCGGTGGTGGCAACGCTCTTCACCGTGGGCGCGCTCGCTCTCGCGGGCCTGCCGCCCTTCGGTACGGGGCTCGGCAAGTCCCTCGCCGAGGAGTCGGCGGGCGGTGGCTTCACCGTGCTGTTCGTCGCCGTCTCCGCGGTCACCGCGGGCGCCGCGCTGCGGGTCGCGGCCCGCGTCTTCCTCGGGCTCGGCCCGCGGCCCCTGGGCGACCCCGGGTACGAGACGAGCGGCGACGACGAGGAACCGGAGACCGACGGCCCGATCGGCCGGGTGCCGGTCACGATGACCGCGGTGCCGGCCGCGCTCCTGGCGGGGGCCCTCGCGGTGGGGCTGGTTCCCGCTGTGGCCGCGGCGGTGGGTCGCGCCTTCGACGCCACTCGGGCGCACGCGCCGCACTGGACCCTGCCCGGTCTGCTCCTCGGCCTCGCCTCGACCGCGCTCGCCGTGGGGCTCGCGGGGGCCGCGGTGCGCGGCCCGGCCCGCCGGGAACCGTACGCCTGGACGGAGCCGCTGCGCCGGCTGCACTCCGGTCACATCGGCGACTACGTCGCGTGGTTGCTGGTGGGCACGGCCTTGCTCGGGGGCCTGGCGCTGCCCGGCATCCTCACCGGCTGAGCGGACCGGTCGTACCGGCACGCACGACGGCCCCTCGTACGCTCTGGGGGCGCGAGGGACCGTCGTGGCACGGGGGCACGCTCACATGGGGTCGATGCCGCGGCCTTCGGACGCCATCCGGCTCTGCTCCTGAAGGTGCTGGGCCTTGTCCTTCAGGCGCCGGGCCTCCTCGGGGTCGGCGGCACGCTCCGCGGCCTGCTGAAGCTCCTCGGCCTTCTGGCGCATCTGCCGGGCACGGGCGGCGAACTCGTCTGCGACGCTCATGATCACTCCTGATACGTGGGTGGGGTCCAGCTGACCCAAGCCAAACAGCGACCGGCCACGCCCGCATCCCGAAGCGTCACGCACAGTGATAACTCGGGGTAGAGGCCGACCGCGCCCGGAGCAACGGCGTTCCGCGGGGCGGAGGTCCTTCGCGGGGGGCCCTTAGCGGGGGCGCTCCGGTGAAGTCCCCCGGGCCCCCGTGTCATCACCCGCGCGCCGCCGGGTAGGCGCTCCGGCATGAACACCTTCGCTTCTTCGCAGGTCCTGGCCGCCGGTTCGACGGCCTTTCTCTTCACCGGCGTGGGCATCGTCATCGTCGCCGTCCTGCTCGGCACGTTCTGGTTCGGCAGCCGGCGCGCGGCGCGCAAGCCGATGCCTCCCCGGGAGCCGCAGCCCCGCTCGGAGTCCTGGCAGACGCCGGACGCGGCGCACACATCGGCGCAGCGGTCCGACCCGGAGGACCGCGCGTAGCGGCTCACCCCGCTCGGCGATCGGGACGGGCGCAGCCGACCGCCCTCAGCCGCCCGCCGTCTGCGAGTGGGCGGCTCGGTCGGACAGGTCGCTCAGGTCGAGCGGCCGGGCGGGCGGGTCCGGCACGGCCGGCCGCTGCTCGGTCCGGCCGTCGGACGCGACGTGGAGCAGCGTCCCGGGCTCCATCAGGCGCCAGTCGGGGTGCTCGTCCATGGGTTCACTCGCCACGACGCACGCCGGGGCGTCGGCGAGGTCCCCTGAATGCACGCGCATCCGGCCGGCGGTGCCGCTGTGGTCGAGGTGGCGACCTCCGTGCGGGCCGCCCGCCTCACGTTCCAGTACGTACAGCTCGTGGGTGGCGGGGTAGCGCAGGGCCCACAGTTCGTCCGCGGTGATCAGGACGAAGTTGAGGGAGTAGACCGGCAGATGGGCGGCGGCCCAGCGGGCGGCGCGCTCGATGCCCCGGCCGATGTCACCGCCCGCGTCCCTGATTTCACGGGTGACGAGGGCGAAGAACCGCTCGGAGTCCGTGTCGCCGCGCACCAGCCCCATGTCGGCGCCTAGGTGGGCCTCCAGGGCCGGCAGGTCCTCGATGACCCCGTTGTGGGCGAAGAGCCGGCCGTCCTGCTGGAAGGGGTGGGTGTTGGCGTCGGTGAGGCTGCCGGTCGAGGCGAGCCTGATGTGGGCGAGGAACGTCGCCGAGCTGATCCGGCGCGCCTCGCGGGCGAAGTCACGGTCCTCGTACGCGGCGTCGGGCGCCTTGCGCACCTGGGGCGCGCCGTCGGCGTCGAAGTAGCCGAGCCCCGTCCCGTCGGGATCGCGGTGGCTCTGCGTGGTGAGGCTGTCGGGGGCGTCGAGCAGCCAGAAGGTCGCCCGGCTCCGTCGCGGGGCACTGCTCAGTCCGAACAGACGGCACATCGACGCCACCTCCACACGCGCGGGCACCCGGTCCCGCCCCGGGCATCGTGCCCCGCCGGGCCGGTGAGCGCAACGCACGCACGGGGGCGGACCGATCGCATGCGGGGCGGGTTGTGGGTGGAGGGTGGGTCAGCTGGGGGTGGTGAGGGTGAAGGTGGCGCCGTCGGGGTCGCTGACGCGGACCCAGGGGCCGGTGGGCGAGGTACCGTCGGCGAGGACGGTGGCCCCGTGGTCACGGGCGGTGTCGGCCACCGCGACGGGATCCTTCACCGTGAAGTGGGTGTGCCAGTGCGGCCGCAGACTCGGATCCGGAGCCGCCTCCACCGCACCCGACGTCAGCCGCGCCACCACATGCCCGCCATGGCGCAGCACCACCTCGTCGTGCTCGTAGCGCACATCGCAGCACCCCGGCCGCTCACACGCCCAGTCCAGGACCTCACCGTAGAAGATCGCCGCATCGAACGCGTCCCGCGTCCGCAACCGCGTCCACGCCGGAGCCGTGTCCCGCCACATCTCCCACTGCGACACCAACGGACCCTGCCACAACCCGAACACCGCCCCCTCACGATCCGCCGCCAACGCACCCCGCCCCGTATGCAACGCCACCGGACCCACCGCCACCGTCCCGCCCCGCTCCCGGATCCGCGCCGCCGTCACATCCGCGTCCTCCACCGCGAAATACGGCGTCCACGCCACCGCCACCTGCAACGCCGGAGCCAACGCACCGATCCCCGCCACCGGCACCCCACCCGACGACGCAATACGAAACTCCTCACCCAACCCACCCGACCGGAACGTCCAGCCGAACACCCCACCATAGAAATCCAACGCGGCACCCAGATCCCGAGCCATCAGGCTCACCCAGCACGGTGCGCCGAACACCGGCTCGCCTGAGCCGAGTCGGGCGGTGGAGTCTGTCGATGGGGGCGTCACGAAGGGCCTCGTTTCCAGGTGTATCCAGGTGGTTCCGGGTGAGTGACACACCGGTCATGGTCGTTTCCACTATCGCGCCGCCGGGCGGCCGGTGCCCGTCGGCCACGCGGGGCCGGGAGGCGCCGGGCCGACGGCGCCGCCCCCGCCCCGTTCCCGCCGGGGCGGGGGCGGCTCGTGTTGCGGATGCCGCCGTACGGGTCATGCTGGAGGAATCCGCGCTGTGCTCACCTGGCTACTTTTAGTAGTCCTTGCGTGGTTGCGGACGCGGGAGTGGCCGGCGAGCCACTCCCGCCGACAAGGGAGCCGTAGTGGTAAGCAACGACAGTCCCCGCCAGTACACCCTGAGCCTGCACGCCACGCCGGACCGCATACCGCAGGTCCGTCGCATCGTCGCCGCTCATCTGCGCCACTGGCGGTTGGAGAACATCCTCCAGCCCGTCAGCCTCGGCGTGTGCGAACTCCTCACCAACGTCCACCGGCATACCGAGGGCGACCGGCCCTGTGTGCTCGAACTGCGGTGGGCGCGTGGGCAGTTTGCCGCGTCCGTGGCGGACGGCGATCCGCGTCTGCCCCGACTGCAAGGGCCGCAACCCTTCGCGGAGCGCGGTCGCGGCCTCGCCCTCATCGCCCACCTCAGCGACAGCTGGGGCACCCAGCCGACGCCCGACGGCAAAGTCGTCTGGTTCACGCTCACCGCCCAGCCCCAGGCGCTCCGCCCGCTGCGCCCGCTGCCGCCGACGCCGACCCTGAGCACCACCGTGAGCGTGTCCGCGCTGCCGCCCCTGGACACTCCGGCCCACGGGCTCGCCCCGCACCCCGCGCAGTGGTGCCTCAGCGACGCCTGACGCTCTCGGCGGGGTACGGGGAATGCACCCCGCGCGGGGTGCATTCCCCGTACCCGGAGCCGGCCGCCGCGGGCGTCAGGCCGCGAGTTCAGCGATCAGGGTCTCGCAGAACGCCTTGAGGTCGTCCGGCTTGCGGCTGGTGATCAGGGTGTTGGGGCCGCCGGTGCACACCTTGACCTGCTCGTCGACCCAGGTGCCGCCCGCGTTGGCGATGTCGGTGCGCAGGCTGGGCCATGAGGTGAGGGTGCGGCCGCCCAGGACTCCCGCCTCGACGAGCGTCCACGGCGCGTGGCAGATCGCGGCCACGGGCTTGCCCAGGTCGAAGAAGCCCTTCGCGAAGGCGACGGCGTCCTCGTCCATGCGCAGCGCGTCGGGGTTGGCGACGCCGCCCGGCAGCACCAGGGCGTCGTAGTCGTCCGGCCGGGCCTGGCTCACCGTGCGGTCCACCGGGAACGTGTCGGCCTTGTCCAGGTGGTTGAGGGCCTGGACGTGCCCCGAGTCGGTGGAGACCAGTTCCGGGGTGTGGCCCGCGTCCTTCACGGCCTTCCAGGGCTCGGTCAGTTCGACCTGCTCGATGCCCTCCGTCGCCACGAGAAATGCCACCTTCATGGTGTCGCTCCTTTCTGAGTGCACCGCGCCGTTCGCGGTGGGGTTCCTGTCCTGCGGGTCCTGCGGCTTCATGGGGCAGGCGTTCATGTCTTCTTGAGGTAGCGGCGCGCCGCCCATCCCGCTGCGGCCAGCGCGCCCAGGGCGGTGCCGGTGGCCAGGACGGGGTGGTGCGCCGTCATCGCCTGGTACGAACGGGAACGGGCCCGGTCGTCGAAGACACCGTGCGCGCCGTGGTCGCCGTCCGCCGTCCTGTCGAGGGGCTGCCACAGGTTGCCGCGCGCCGTCTCCGGCGCCATGTCCTCGGCCTGCTGCGAGCCGTATCCGGTCCGGGCGAGGTAGCGGTCGAGGAGGGCCGGCACGAAGCGGTTGGCCCACACGGTGGCGACCGTGGACGCGCCGACGTAGTACTGCTTGCGCCGGGGGTGGTCGGCGGCGAACAGCACGGCGCGCGCGGCGACTTCCGGCTGGTAGATCGGCGGTACGGGTTGTGGATGCCCGGGAAGCCGCGACCGCACCCAGGAGAACTGGGGCGTGTTGACGGCCGGCATCTGGACGACGGTGATGCGTACATGGCTCTTGTTGTGGAGGAGTTCGGTGCGCACGGACGAGGTGAACCCGTTCACGGCGTGTTTGGCCCCGCAGTACGCGGACTGCAGCGGAATGGACCGCTCTCCGAGCGCGGAGCCGACTTGCACGATCGTTCCCCGGTCGCGGGGAAGCATGCGGGCCAGTGCGGTGTGTGTGCCGTGGACGAAGCCGAGGTAGCTGACGTCGGTGACCCGCCGGAACTCGTCCGCGGAGATCTCGTCGAACGGCGCGAACACCGAGGTGAAGGCCACGTTGACCCACACGTCGATCGGGCCGAAGGCCGCCTCCGCCGCGTCGGCTGCCTTCTCGACCTGGTCGGGGTCGGCCACGTCGACGGGGATGGCCAGGGCCCGCCCGCCGAGTTCCTCGACCTCCGCGGCGGCCGCGTCGAGCCCGGCCTCGCCGCGGGCGAGCAGGGCGATGTGGGCACCTCGCTCGGCGAAGAGCCGGGCGGTGGCGCGGCCGATGCCGGCGCTCGCTCCGGTGATGACGACGGTCTCGGGCATGGCCTTCCTTTCGGGTCGCGGCGGTGGGCGGCGGCAGGGTGCCGCCGCCCGGGTCAGCCGGCGCGGTGGGGCTCGGCGTCGGTGGCCTTGAACGTCAGTCCGTGGCCCGGCGCGCCGTCGGCGCCCGGGGTGATGTGGCCGCCCTCGGGGTCGAGGGCGCCGTCGAACCACAGGGATTCGATGCGGGCGTGGTCGTGGAACCACTCCAGATGGCGCAGGTTGGGCACGGCCGCGGCGACGGCGGCATGGGCGTGCGGGGCGCAGTGCCCGGAGATCTGCGTGCCGAACGCCTCGGCGAGTGCGGCGGCCCGCAGCCAGACGGTGAGTCCGCCGCAGCGGGTCGCGTCGGCCTGGAGGCAGTCGACCGCGCCGGCCCGGAGCATGTGCCCGAAGTAGGCGAGGGTGTAGCCGTATTCGCCGGCGGCCACGTCGACGGCGCTCGCGGACCTGACGCGGGCGAGACCGTCGAGGTCGTCGGAGGAGACGGGCTCCTCGAACCAGGTGACGCCGTGGTCGTCGAGGAAGCGGGCCAGGCGCACGGCCTGTTTGACGGTGTAGCCGCCGTTGGCGTCGACGTACAGCTCGGTGGTGTCGCCGATGGAGGCGCGGGCCTTGGCGATCCGCTCCCGGTCGCGGTGCTCCGCGCCGCCCCACGACTCACCGATCTTGATCTTGACCCGGGGGATGCCCCGCTCCTCGGCCCAGTGCCGCAGCTGCCGGTCCTGACGCAGGTCGTCGTAGGTGGTGAACCCGCCGCTCCCGTAGACCGGCACGTCGGTCCGGGCCTGGCCGAGCAGGCCGGTCAGCGGAACGCCGAGCAGCCGGGCCTTGAGGTCCCACAGGGCGATGTCCACGGCGGAGATCGCGCCGGCGACCAGGCCGGGGCGGCCGTCGTTGCGGACCGCGCGGGTCATCGCCTCGTTGGCGCCCGGCACGTCGAGGGCGCGGCGCCCGGTGACCACGGGCGCCAGATGGCCGCGGACGTACGCCGCGGTCTCGGGCGCGCCGTAGGCGTAGCCGAGGCCGGTGGTGGTGCCGGAGCGGACGTGGACCACGACGAGGGTGGTCCGGTCCCACTCCAGGGTGCCGTCGGCCTCGGGGGCGTCGGTGGCCAGTGTGTACACGGCCGCCTCCACCCCGTCGACCGACGGCCCGGCGCCGGGCGCCGCGGGTGTCGTCACGCGTCGCCGCCGTCGCGGTGGCGGGTGCCGGGGAGCATTTCCTGCACCTTGGCCTTGAGGCCCTGGCGGATCATGCCGGTGCGGTCGCTGTCGCCCTTGAGGACGGAGGCGGCGGCGGCCTCGATCTGGTCGAGGGAGGCGTGCGGCGGGATCGGCGGCACGGCCGGATCGGTGCGGAAGTCGATGACGAAGGGCCGGTCGGCGGCGAGCGCCTGCCGCCAGGCACCCTCGACCTCGTCCGGCTTCTCCACGCGTACGCCGTCGAGGCCGATCGAGCGCGCGAAGTCGGCGTAGGCGACGTCCGGCAGGGACTGCGACGGCAGGAACTGCGGGGCGCCCGACATGGCGCGCATCTCCCAGGTGACCTGGTTGAGGTCCTGGTTGTTGAGGACCGCGACGATGAGGCTGGGGTTGCTCCACTCCTGCCAGTACTTGCCCGCCGTGATCAGTTCGGCGAGCCCGTTCATCTGCATGGCTCCGTCGCCGACGATGGCGATGGCGGGGCGGTCGGGGTGGGCGAACTTGGCGCCGATCACATACGGCACGCCGGGCCCCATGGTGGCGAGGGTGCCGGAGAGCGAGCCCCGCATCGAGCCGCGCATCCGCAGGTGGCGGGCGTACCAGTTGGCGGCGGAGCCGGAGTCGGCGGCCAGGATCACGTTGTCGGGGAGCAGCGCGTCGAGTGCGTGCACCACGTGCTCGGGGTTGATGGGGTCGGCGTCCACCGCGGCGCGCCGCTCCATCACCTCCCACCAGCGCGCGGTGTCCTTCTCGATCTTCTTGCGCCACTTGCCGTGCTGCTTGCGCTTGAGGAGCGGCAGGAGGCGCTGGAGGGTACCGGCGGAGTCGCCGACCAGGTTGACCTCGAAGGGGTAGCGCAGGCCGATCATCTGGGGGTCGATGTCGATCTGCACCGCGCGGGCCTGGTCGAGTTCGGGCATGAACTGGGTGTAGGGGAAGCTCGATCCGATGACGAGCAGGGTGTCGCAGTCCTGCATCATCTCGTAGCTGGGGCGGGTGCCGAGCAGGCCGATGGAGCCGGTCACGTACGGCAGGTCGTCGGGGAGCGCGTCCTTGCCGAGCAGGGCCTTGGCGACGCCCGCGCCGAGCACGTCGGCGATCTTCTCGACCTCGGCGCGGGCGCTGCGGGCGCCCTGGCCGATGAGGATGGCGACCTTCTCGCCGGCGTTGAGCACCTCGGCGGCGCGGGCGATGTCGTCGTCCGCCGGGACCGGGGCGTAGGAGGCCATGCCCAGGCTGGAGGGGACCATCTTGAAGGCGTGCTGCGGCGGCGAGTAGTCGAGCTCCTGCACGTCGGCCGGGATGATGACGGCGGTCACCGTGCGCTGGGCGCGGGCGACGCGCATCGCACGGTCGATGACGTTGGGCAGCTGCTCGGGGACGGTGACCATCTCGCAGTACGCGCCGGCCACGTCCTTGTAGAGGCTGAGGAGGTCGACTTCCTGCTGGTAGGAGCCGCCCATGGCGCTGCGGTTGGTCTGGCCGACGATCGCCACGACCGGCACGTGGTCGAGCTTGGCGTCGTACAGGCCGTTGAGCAGGTGGATCGCGCCCGGCCCCGAGGTCGCCGCGCAGACGCCGACCTTGCCGGAGAACTTGGCGTAGCCGACCGCTTCGAAGGCGGCCATCTCCTCGTGCCGGGCCTGGATGAACCGGGGCTTGTTCTCGGCGCGCCCCCAGGCGGCGAGCAGGCCGTTGATGCCGTCGCCGGGGTAGGCGAAGACGTGCTCGACGTCCCACTCGCTCAGGCGCTTCAGGACGTAGTCGGAGACTTTGATGGACACGGGGGCTGCCTTTCGCGATGCCTTGCACGGTCGGGTGGTGTGTGGGGGCGCTCGGGGCGGCGCGGCGTCACCTGCGGCGACGGCGGGTCCAGGCGTAGAGGGCGGCCATGCCGCCGCCGAGCGCGAGGCCCGCGGTGGCGGTGGCCAGGGCCGCGTCCCGGTGCGAGGGTTCGGGGCGCGCGATGAGCTTCTCGGGATGGTCGGCGGGCAGCGGCCCGTCGAGTCCCAGGGCCAGCGCTTCGGCGAGGTGCAGGGCGCGGCGCCCGGTGTTGCCCTGCTCGATCTGGGTGCGGCAGCTGAATCCGTCGGCGACGACGAGGGTGCTGGGTGCGGCGCCCCGCACGGCGGGCAGCACGCCCTGTTCGCCGATCTTCATGGACAGGTCGTAGTGGCCCCGCTCGAACCCGAAGTTGCCGGCGAGCCCGCAGCAGCCCTCGTCGAGGACGTCCGCGTCCAGGCCCATGCGGCGCATCAGTTCGCGGTCGGCGTCGTCCTTCAGGACGGCGTGCTGGTGGCAGTGGGTCTGAACGAGCGCCGTGCGCGCCAGAGTTGGAGGCTTCCACCCCTCGGGCGCGTGGTGCAGCAGGAACTCGGCCAAGGTCTTGAACTGCTGGGCGAGGCGCTTGACGTCCTCGTCGTCCGGCATCAGCTCGGGCGCGTCGGCCCGGAAGACGGCGGTGCACGACGGTTCCAGGCCGACGACGGGCGTGCCGGCCTCGATCCACGGCCGCAGGACGTCGAGGGTGCGGCGCAGGACGCGCTGGGCGGTGGTGAGCTGGCCGGTGGAGATCCAGGTGAGGCCGCAGCAGACGGCCCGGTCCGGTACGGCCACGTGGAATCCGGCGCTCTCCAGGACCCGTACGGCCGACTTGGCGACCTCGGGGTGGAAGTACGTGGAGAACGTGTCGGGCCACACGACGACGGTCCGCGCGTCGGCCGGATCGGGTTCGGGCAGGCCGCGCCCGGCCCACCACTGGGTGAACGACTCCTCGGCGAAGGCCGGCGCCTCGCGCTCGGGGGCCACTCCGGCGAGCTGTTTGCCGAGCCGGGCGACGAAGGGGGCCCGCGCCAGCGCGTTGACGGCGCGGGGCGCGAGCCGGGAGAGGCGGGCCCACAGCGGCAGCCAGCCCATCGAGTAGTGGGCGGCGGGGCGCGGGCGGCCGGCGTAGTGGTGGGCGAGGAACTCGGCCTTGTAGGTGGCCATGTCGACGCCGGTCGGGCAGTCCGACTTGCAGCCCTTGCAGGCCAGGCACAGGTCGAGGGCGTCGTGGACGGCGGTGGAGCGCCAGCCGTCGGTGACCGCCGAGTCGGCGTGGCCGTCGAACATCTCGAACAGGAGCCGGGAGCGGCCGCGCGTGGAGTGCTCCTCCTCGCCGGTGGCGCGGTAGGAGGGGCACATCACGCCGCCGGAGTGGGTGCGGCAGTTGCCGATGCCCACGCAGCGCAGCACGGCCTGGTTGAAGGATCCCTTGTCGTGCGGGTAGGCGAAGTGGGTGTCGAGCGGCCGGGGCCGCCAGAGCGGGCCGAGCCGCAGGTTCTCGTCGGTGCGGTACGGGTCCACCACCTTGCCCGGGTTCATCCGCCCGGTGGGGTCGAACACCGCTTTGACCTCGCCGAACGCGGTGACCAGCGGCTCGCCGAACATGCGGACCAGCAGCTCGCCCCGGCCCTGCCCGTCGCCGTGCTCCCCCGACAGCGAACCCCCGAAGGACGCCACCAGGTCGGCCGCCCGGAACAGGAATCGGCGGAAGTCGGCCACCCCTTCGGCGGTCTTCAGGCCGAACGGGATCCGGGTGTGCACACAGCCCTGGCCGAAGTGGCCGTACAGCGAGGGGTGGTCGTAGTCGAACTCCTCGAACAGCGCCTTGAGGGAGCGCAGATAGTCGCCGAGGCGCTCGGGCGGCACCGCGGAGTCCTCCCAGCCCTCCCACGTCTCGCGTTCGTCGGGCGGCCGGGCGGTCACGCCGAGCCCGGCCTCGCGGGCTTTGAGCATCTCCTGCTCGCGCGCGGTGTCGTCGGAGAACGCCACCGAGGGGTCCTTCTCGTTGCGGCCGAGCGCCCGCAGCAGGGCCTGGGCCTGTCCGTCGACGTCGTCCTGGCTGTCGCCGGTGAACTGCACGAGCAGCCAGCTCTCGCCCTCGGGGAAGTTCTCAAGGGAGGCGAGGTAGGCGTGCTCCTCGCGCATGAGCTGCGCCATCCGCCCGTCCAGGGCTTCCAGTTGGGCCGGTGAGCTGTGTTCCAGGAGGCGGGGCACGTCGTCGGCGGCGGCGCAGATGTCGGGGTAGCCGAGGACGAGGATCGCGTCGTTGGGCGGTACGGGCACGAGGTCGAGTTCGGCGTGGAGCACCGTCACGAGGGTGCCTTCGCTGCCGACCAGGGCGCGCGCCAGGTCGAAGTCGTTCTCCGGCAGCAGCGAGTCCAGGTTGTAGCCGGAGACGCGGCGGGGGATCTTGGGGTAGCCGTGCCTGATCTCCGCCAGGTTGCGGTCGATGATGTCCTTGAGTCCCTGGTAGATCTCGGCGCGCCGGCCTCCCTCGGCGACGACGGCCTCGAACTCCTCGGCGCTGGTGGGGCCGACCCACATCCGGGTGCCGTCGTAGGTGAGCACTTCGAGGCGGCGTACGTTGTCGACGGTCTTGCCGTAGGCCTGGGCGGAGGCTCCGCAGGAGTTGTTCCCGATCATCCCGCCGAGCGCGCAATGACTGTGGGTCGAGGGCTTGGGGCCGAACTTGAGCTGGTGCGGGGCGAGTTGGCGGTTGAGTTCCTCGAGGACGAGGCCGGGTTCCACGACACAGGTGCGCGCGACCGGGTCGACCGAGACCAGGGTGTGGCAGTACTTGGTCCAGTCGATGACGACCGCCGTGTTGGTGCACTGGCCCGCCAGGCTCGTGCCTCCCCCGCGCGACAGGACGGGCGCGCCGAACTCGGCGCACACCGCGACCGCCTCGACGGCGGCGTCGACCGAGCGCGGCACCACGACGCCGATCGGGACCTGCCGGTAGTTGGAGCCGTCGGTGCTGTAGGCCGCCCGGCTGCCCGCGTCGAACCGGACTTCGCCGTCGACGCGCGCACGCAGAGCGCGTTCGAGGGCGGGGGCGTCGAGATCGGTCCCGCCGGGAGACGAGTGGTCCGAGTCCACCGCTGCCCTTCGCACATCCGCTCCACGGCCGGCCGAAGCGGCGCTGTCGGGCATGTGCATCACTCCACTTTCCGTAGTCGCCGTCGCTCCCACGCGTCCCGCGAGTACCCGTGAGCCGGGTGCCCACACCCTCCCTACGGCTACCCGAGGTGGACCGCCCCCGCCACTCGGCCCTCACCCCCTTGTCGCACGTGCGGCGGGGGTGGGCCGCGCCTAGGGTGACGAGGGACGGGCCCCGCGCGCCGCCGAAGTCGTGGCCCCGGGGCGGTTTCCCCGCGCGTACACCGGCCACCCGGACGGAGATGCGTCGCGTCCGCCACCCCTTGAGGAGTCCCCGATGACGGAGTACGGCTATTTCCTCTCCAGCGAGGAGCACACCCCAGCCGAGCTGGTGGAGCAGGCCCGGATGGCCGAGCAGGCCGGATTCACCTCGCTGTGGATCTCCGACCACTACCACCCGTGGAACGGCGAGCAGGGGCAGAGCCCGTTCGTCTGGTCGGTGATCGGGGCGCTCTCGCAGGCGGTCTCGCTCCCGGTGGAGACCGCCGTGACGTGCCCGATCACGCGGATGCACCCGGCCGTCGTCGCCCAGGCGGCGGCGACCAGCGCGGTCCAGCTCGACGGGCGCTTCCGGCTGGGCATCGGCAGCGGTGAGGCCCTCAACGAGCACATCCTGGGCGACCCCTGGCCGGAGGCCGCGGTACGTCTGGAGATGCTGGAGGAAGCCGTCCGGGTGATGCGCCAGCTCTTCACCGGCGAACAGGTCAGCCACCACGGCAAGCACTACACGGTGGAGAACGCCCGGCTCTACACAGTGCCCGACGAGCCGGTGCCCATCGACGTCTCGGCCTTCGGGCCGCTCGCCGCGGAGGTCGCGGGACGGATCGGGGACGGCTTCATCACCATGGCGCCCGATGCCGCGTCGATCGAGCGGTTCCGGCGCAGCGGCGGCGGCAGCAAGCCGGTGATGGCCGGGCTCAAGGTGTGCTGGGACACGGACGAGGACGAGGCGCTGCGCACCGCGCACCGGCTGTGGCCCAATGAGCAGCTGCCCGGCGAGCTGGCGCAGATCCTGCCGACTCCGGCCCACTTCGAGCAGGCCTCCGAGCTGGTCACACCGGAGCGGGTCCGCGCGAACGTCACCTGCGGACCTGATCCGGACGCTCATGTGGCGGCGGTCAAGGGGTATGTGGATGCGGGGTTCGACACCGTCTACATCAACCAGATCGGCAAGGACCAGCAGGGGTTCTTCGACTTCTACCGCACCAAGGTGCTGCCGCAGCTCGGCTGAACCGGACGCGGTCCGGGGAACCCCGCGCACCACAGCGTCACCGCAGCAACGCACCGACCACGGGAGTGACATGACCCACCCGCACCAGCAGGACACCGGCTCCTCCGAGTCCCACCCGGACACGGCGCTCGACGAGGTCCTCAAGGAGTTCGAGGACGCGGAGACGCGCGACCCCAGGCGGGCGGGGCGCGAGGACGAGCACGACGGCGAGGCCGGAGACGCGCTGTCGCCGAGCGAGGAGGCGCAGGAAGAGGCGTCGGACGACTGAGCGGCCCGCCGCACGCGGAGCGCCGAAGGGCGCCTGTCCGGGGACCACTCCCCCGGCAGGCGCCCTTCGGCGCTCCGTACGGTCACACGCGTACGGCGTACTGAGTCCTCGTATCCAGTCCTCGTGCAGGGTCCTCGTGCCCAGTCCTCGCGCTCAGTCCTCGCGTTCCATCTGGGCGAAGATGCTGGTGTCCAGGCGGGACAGGAGCTCCGCCGGGTCCCCGTACACGGCCAGCGCGCCGGCCTCCTCCAGGTCCGCGCGGGCGATCCCGCCGGCGAGCAGCGCGACGGCGCGTACACCGGCCGCCGTCGCCGCCTTCATGTCCCAGACCGTGTCCCCCACGAACACCGCCTCGGCGGCCTTGGCCTCGGCCAGTTCCAGGGCCCGCTCGACGGGCTCGGGGGCGGGCTTGCCGGCGCTGACGTCGTCGGCGCTCGCGACGCCCGCGATGACGTCGTCGGCGTCGATGGCGCGCCGCAGCGCCTTCAGTTCGGGCCCGCCCGCCGATGTGGCCAGCACGACGCGCCATCCCCGCCCGGCGAGTTCGCGCAGGAGGCGGCGGGCGCCGTCGAGGGAGGGCAGGCGCTCGAAGTAGGTCCCGTACAGGGCGGTGTGGGCGGCGCTCAGGGTGTCGTCCTGGTCCTTGTCCCGGTCGTCGCCGAGCAGGTGCCCGATGAGGTCGTCGGAGCCGAGGCCGACGGCGCGGTGGATGTCGTGCATCGTCACGTCGTGCCCTGCCTGGTGGAACGCCTCCCACCAGGTGACCACGTGCAGATGGTTGGTGTCGACGAGGGTTCCGTCGACGTCGAACAGGGCCGCACGTGCCATGCGTCAAGGCCTTTCGTTCCGTGCTCGGGTTCCGTCTCGGGTTCCGCTCCACTGCCGATCATGCCGTGATCCGCCGCGCCCGACATCCGCGGGCGGCTCGTGCCCTACGCCGCAGGCCGGTCCTGCGCGACGGCGGCCCCGTACGGCCGCACCCGGTCCGGCTCCGGCGTCCCGGCCTCCGGGAGGTCGGGCACCGCGACCAGATGGCGGCCGTTCGGTGTCTCCGCGGGTTCGTCCCCGCCCAGCATGAGCTCTTCGTACCTGGCGAGCGCCACGAGGACCATCAGCATCAGCGCGGGCAGGAAAACGGCTATGAGGACCACGACAACTCCTTGCACGGGAGACGGGTCTGCCTGGACCGGGTTGCCCGGAGAGCGCGGTCGAAACATGTCGGGCGGAAGTCGTCCACGGGGGGCATCCTGGCCGCGTACGTCCCGCGCCGGCGGGTACGCGGCGAGCCGGCGGCCGTACGCGGCGGGGGCGGAGGTTTTGGCCGCAGCGGATCGGAAAAGGGTGACATATGGTGCAAATCGGCTACACGATGATGACAGAGCAGGCGGGCCCCCGCGCCCTCGTCGACGACGTGGTCGCGGCCGAGCGCGCCGGCTTCGACTTCTCCGTCACCTCCGACCACTACTTCCCGTGGCTGAAGTCGCAGGGACACGCCCCCTACGCGTGGAGCGTGCTCGGCGCGGCGGCGCAGGCCACCAGCCGGATCCCCCTCATGACGTACGTGACCTGCCCCACGGTCCGCTACCACCCGGCGGTCGTGGCACAGAAGGCCGCCACGATGCAGCTCCTGTCCGAAGGGCGGTTCCGCCTGGGCCTCGGTTCCGGCGAGAACCTCAACGAGCATGTGACGGGCGCCGGTTGGCCCGCCCCGAAGGTGCGCCTCGGCATGCTGGAGGAGGCCGTCGACATCATCCGGGCGCTCTTCGACGGCGGCAACGTCAACCACCAGGGCACGTACTTCGACGTGAGCGACGCCCGCCTGTGGGACCTGCCCGACGAGCTGCCGCCGATCGGCATCGCGGTGTCGGGCGAGCGCTCCTGCGAACTGGCGGGCCGGCTCGCCGATCTCGTGATCGCCACCGAGCCGAAGAAGGAGCTCATCGACTCCTTCGAGCGGCACGGCGGCCGGGGCAAGCCCCGCGTCGGACAGCTGCCCGTCTGCTTCGACACCGACCGGGACGCGGCGATCGCCCGCGCCCACGACCAGTTCCGCTGGGCGATGGGCGGCTGGCCGGTCAACTCCGAACTCCCGGGCCCCTCCGGCTTCGAGGGCGCGACGAGCTTCGTGACCCGTGCGGACGTGGCGGACGCCATCCCGTGCGGCGACGACGTCTCCGCGTTCGTCGAGGCCGTACGCCCCTACGCCGAGGCCGGGTTCACCGAGATCGCCCTCGTCCAGATCGGCGGGGAACACCAGCGCCCCTTCATCGACTGGGCCGAGAAGAAGCTGCTGCCCGCGCTGCGCGAGCTCTGACCGCACACGGCGTACGGCATCTCACCGCGTACGCCACCGGACGTTACGACATGGAGGAGACCGGCATGGCCATCGCGACGTACAGCCTCGTGGCCCTGGACTGCCCCGACCCCGAGGCGCTGGCCGCGTTCTACGCCGCGGTCCTCGGCGGGGAGGTGACGAGCAACGGCGACGACTGGTACGACCTGTACGCACCCGGCGGCCACCGCGTCGCCTTCCAGCGCGCGCCGGGCCTGACACCGCCGGAGTGGCCGCGCGGCGACCGCAACTCCCAGCAGCTGCACCTGGACTTCGACGTCCAGGACATCGACGCGGCCGAGCAGCAGGTCCTCTCCCTGGGAGCGACCCCGCTCGATCTCGACGACGGCGGCGGCAAGCGCGGCTACCGGGTGTACGCGGACCCGGCGGGCCACCCCTTCTGCCTCTGCCGGACCTGAGCCCACATCCGCCGGCCCGGACCACCGGAAGGCCGGAACCCGGACATCAACGAGCACGGAGAACAGCGTGAACGACACATCTTCCCCGGCCGCCCCCGACAACGGAGCCGACTCCCCCGACCTGGTGCACGTCATGCTCGGCGAGTGCTCCGCGGCCGACGCCGACGCCGTCTTCGAGGTCCTCGGCTCGCACTTCACCTCCGACCGCGAAGGCGTCGTGCCCCATCGCGACGAGAGCCCGCAGCCCGCGGCCTGGACCGGCAGCTTCTGCGTCGACCACGCCCCCGGCGAGGTGGCGGGGGTGCTCCTCGCGGGACCCGTCACCGCCGACCTCCAGGGCGGCCCGGTGGCGGTGGACCGGCTGCGCAAGACGCTGGCCGCCGCCTTCACGGTGGAGGCCGCGGGCACGTCGGCCGGCGACCAGGAGGTCGACGTCCAGCTCCGCCTGACCAACGCCTAGACGGCCCCGCCCGGCCCCCGGGGCCCCGGGAAGGCCCATCTCGTGCGGGAAAGGTCCCCGATCGGCCACACGGACCTACTCTGGTACAAGAGCGGGAACCCTTCCACGAGAGCGGAGGACATCATGATCGTCCTCGGAGTCATCCTGCTGGTTGTCGGCTTCGTGGCCGGCATATCCATCCTGTGGACCATCGGCGTCATCCTCGTCGTCCTGGGCGTCATCCTGTGGATCCTGGGAGCCGTGGGTCACGCGGTCGGTGGACGGCGGCACTACTGGTAACGGCCCGGAGCGGATGCACTCCATCCGTCGCACAAGAGGCGCCCCGGGGACCCGACCGCCACTGAGCGGCACGGTCCCCGGGGCGCGCGCGAGGTGAGGGGCCCACGGCCGGTCAGAGGCCGATGACGATCAGGGCCGTGTCGTCGGTGGCGCCCCCGGTCGGGAGCAGGTCGGCGAGCACGGCGTCGGCGAGGAGCTCCGGACCCGCGCCGTGATGGCGGGTGAGCGAGCCGGCGAGCCGCTGGAGGCTGGTCTCGATGTCCTCGTCGCGGCGTTCGACGAGCCCGTCGGTGTAGAGGACGAGACTCGCCCCCGCCGTGAAGGCGGCCGTGGCCTGCGGCCGGTCGACATGTTCGGGGCGGGCCCCGAGCGGAGGGTCGGTCGCCCCGTCGAGGAACTCCACCGTCGCGTCCGGATGCACGAGCGCCGCGGGCGGATGGCCCGCACTGCTGTACGCGACGGTCCGGTCGGCCCAGTCCACGACGGCCAGGAACGCGGTGCTCGACTCGGCGCCCTCCACCGAGCGCGCGTACAGGCCGAGCACGTCGAGGGCGCGGCCCGGCCCCTGCGCCACCCGGGAGGCCGCGCTCAGGGCGCTCCGCAGCTGCCCCATGACCCCGGCGGCGGCGAGCCCGTGCCCGACCACGTCACCGACGGCGACGGCGAGCCGGTCGTCGGGCAGTTCGGCCAGGTCGTACCAGTCGCCGCACACGTTCAGGGCGCCGACGGCCGGCCGGTAGCGCACGGCGGCGTTGCGCCGCCCCAGGGGAACGGGCGCGGGCAGCATCGCGGCCTGCAACGACAGGGCGACCTCGTGTTCCCTCGCGTGCGACTGGCGCAGCCGCTCGTTCACTTCCTGCAGCTCACGCGCCCTGCTGTACAGCTCGGCCTCCAGGACCCTGGCCCGGTCCCCGCCCGCCGCGGCGGCCCGGCCGCGGATCAGCTCGGTGACCTCCTCCACCCGGTGCAGGATCAGGGCCACCTCGCCGCCGGGCCCCAGCACGGGGGTGTTGACGGGGCTCCAGTACCGCTCCTCCCACACCCCGGAGCCTGTGGGGTCCTCCACGTCGTAGCGCTGCAGCGCCATGGTGTCGCGCTCACCGGTGGCCGCCACCCGGCGCAGCGACGCTTCGAGGTTGCGCATCCCGCTCGCGTCCGCGTCGCCGGGGTTGTCGGGGAAGACGTCGAAGATGTACTTGCCGACGAGCTGTTCGCGCGACCGGCCCGTCAGCGCGGTGAAGGCGACGTTGACGTCGGCGTAGACGAGGTCGGTGGTGAGCAGGGCCACCGGGGCGGGCAGGGCCCGGAACACCGCCTCGTAGTGGATGCCGGACCCGTTCACCATGCACCTGCCCGCGCGACGCCGCTTCGGATCTTGTGCTCTTCACGATAGGCGGCATCGGGCGAGCGGGCCCGCCGGACCGGCCGGTACGACGGAAGGGCAACCGGATGCCGTCGCATCCGGTTGCTCTTCGGGCCGGTGGGCCGCTCAGGTCAGAGCGCCGGCACCGGGTAGGTCGGGTACTCGACGCCGGAGACGTGCTGGACGACGCGGATGACCTGGCAGGAGTAGCCGAACTCGTTGTCGTACCAGAGGTAGAGGATCGCGTTGTCGCCGTCGACCTTGGTGGCGCCTGCGTCGACGATCGAGGAGTGGCGCGAGCCGACGAAGTCCATGGAGACGGCGTCGGGCGCGGTCGTGAAGTCGATCTGGCGCTTCAGCGGCGAGTGCAGCGACACGTCGCGGAGGTGGTCGAGGACCTCTTCGCGGGTGGTCTCGCGGCCCAGGCGCAGGCTCAGGATGGCGATCGACACGTCCGGCACGGGCACCCGGATCGAGCTGCCGGTGATCGGCGCCTTGAGGTCGGGCAGCGCCTTGGCGACGGCCGAGGCGGCACCGGTCTCGGTGATGACCATGTTCAGCGGCGCGGAGCGGCCACGGCGGTCGGCCTTGTGGTAGTTGTCCAGGAGGTTCTGGTCGTTGGTGAACGAGTGGACGGTCTCCACGTGGCCGCGCAGCACGCCGTACTCGTCGGCCATCGCCTTCAGCGGCGGGACGATCGCGTTGGTGGTGCAGGAGGCGCAGGACAGGATCTGCTCGTCCGGCTTGATGGTGTCGTGGTTGACGCCGTGGACGATGTTGGGGACGTCGCCCTTGCCGGGGGCCGTCAGGACGACCTTGTCGATGCCGGGGCGCAGGTGGTTCGACAGGCCCTCGCGGTCGCGCCACTTGCCCGTGTTGTCGATGAGGATGGCGTCCTTGATGCCGTACGCCGTGTAGTCGACCTCGGACGGGTCGTTCGCGTAGATCACCTTGATGGTGTTGCCGTTGGCGACGATCGTGTTCGTCGCCTCGTCCACCGTGATGGTGCCCTGGAACTGGCCGTGGATGGAGTCGCGCCGCAGCAGCGAGGCCCGCTTGACGAGGTCGGCATCGCCGCCGCCCCGCACGACGATGGCGCGCAGCCGCAGGCCGTTGCCCGAGCCGGCCTTCTCGATCAGCAGCCGGGCGACGAGGCGGCCGATGCGGCCGAAGCCGTACAGGACGACGTCGCGGCCCTCGCGGCGCTCGATCTTGTTGTCGCCGGTCGCGCCGATGACGGCGTCGGCGGTGAACTCCTCGACCGAGAGGCCGCGGTCGTCCGCCTTGTAGGTGGCGGCGAGCATGCCGATGTCGATCTGGGAGGGGCCGAGATCGAGGGTGGTCAGCGCCTGGAGGAAGGGCAGCGTCTCGGTGACCGAGAGCTCCTCCCCGGCTATCTGCCGGGCGAATCGGTGGGTCTTCAGGAGGCTGACCACCGACTTGTTCACCAAGGAGCGGCTGTGCAGCAGGATCGTGACGTCCCGCTCCCGGTGCAGCTTCCCGATGATGGGGATCATCGACTCCGCGATTTCCTCGCGGTTTTTCCAGTTGGTGAACGAGTCGTCATTGACAGTCACGGGTTCATCTTTCGAGCTAGGCGGCGCTCATATGCTAACCCGCGCGACTTTTGATCGTTCAAGCGGTCCACCTTGAGGGAAACGCCGGGTGGGAGGGTGGGGTCCGGCCGCAGCGGCGCTCCGCGCGGCGGCCGGGCCCCGGGGCCTCAGCCGAGGGTCCAGCGCTGCAGCGCGGAGCCCGTGTCGGGCTGCTGGGTGACCAGTGCTCCGTCGCCCGTCGAGGCGGTCGTGAGGAGCAGCCCGCTGACCTTCGACGCGATGGTGTAGCGGCCGTCGGCCGTGGCGGTCACCGTCCAGTGCTGGTTGGCGCCTCCGGTGCAGGCCCACTGGATCACCGCGGCTCCGGCGGAGCGTGAGCTCGCGGTCACATCGGCGCAGAGCTTCGACTCGCCGTTGACGAGCTGGTAGCTGCCGTCGGGCTGCCGGGTGAGGACCCAGTTCTGGTTGGCGCCCGCGTTCGGGCTCCAGGTGATCAGCTGGGTCCCCTGCTCCGTCGAGTGGCCCGGGTCGTCGAGGGCCTTGCCCGAGGCCGTGAGGGTGTGGGTGCCGTCGGGGGACCCGCCGGTGGCCGGGCCGGTGGCGGTGAGCGCGAGCGTCTGCTCGGCGGCGGTGCGCGCGCCGCCGACCGCGCTGCCCGTGGTGTCGCTCCAGCTCCGGGTGGGGGTGGTCTCGGCGGGCCGGCCGGCCTTCGCGGACAGGCCGAGCACGAGCCCGCTGTAGCGGTTCACCAGCCGGTAGGAGCCGGTGGATGCGACGGGCACGACGAACCACTGCTGTCCCACCGTGGGGCCGCCCGCCCCTGCGGCGGCCAGCACGGGCTTCGCGCCCCAGGCCCGCCCGGCCTTGGAGGTGGCGGGGACGCCGAGGAGCTTGCCGCCGGCCGCGGCAGCGATGCGGTACGAGCCGTCGCCGTCGGCGGTGAACACCCAGGACTCCCCGGCGGACCCGGTGGGCGCCGCGAGGGAGGTGACCGATGCCCCGTCGGCGGCCTGCGCGAGGACCCGGCCGTCGCCGCTGCCGATGCGGTAGCTCTTGGTGACGTCGACCGGGGGCGCGGCGGGCGCGGAGGTGTCCACCGTGATGTCCACGTACTCACCGTCGGAGCCGCCGTGGCATTCGATGGAGCAGTACGACCTGAAGGTCTTGCCGACGATGGTGGAGTTGGTGCGGTTGGCGCCGTCGAGGAACCAGCGGTACCACGAGTTGTTGGTGTAACCGCCGGTGTCACCCAGCAGGTGCCACTTCTGGCTCGTGAGGTCGTCGGTGGCGTAGATGCGCTGCGGCGCCGTTCCGTTCACCGCCTCGGGCTCTCCGATGTAGAGGCCCAGGTAGGCGTTGTAGGTGATGTTCATGACGAACAGCGGTGATTTGGGAGGCAGTTGACCCGCCGCGATCTGCTGGGCCACCGTGCCGGCGTGGGCCGGGTCGTAGTCGCCCGCGACCGGTGTGTACCCGGTGGAGCCGGCGGCGTCGACCGGCACCATGTTGCTCTCCAGGCCGCCCACGCCCGGCTGCGACCAGTGCCCGTCGTACCACTTCTGCCAGGAACCGCGCGCCATCTTCGAAGAGATGGGGGCGCGGGCGACGTGCGCGAGGCTGTCCTGCCAGTTCCCGCCCTTCGCGACGATGCGCGAGCCGTAGTAGACGTAGAAGTAGCCCGACGCCGTGTCGACGAAGAGCCGCTGGTCGCCGTCCCCGTAGGAGTACGTCTCGTTCGGGAACTGCGTGGTGTCGCCGCGCTTGGTGCTGTACGGCGAGGTGATGGCGTGGTCCTTGATGGTCCAGGTGCGGCCCTGGTCCTTCGAGACCGCGTAGTCGATCGCGTCGAAGTGGATGCCGTCGGAGAACGGCGCCGGGGTGAACTCGTTGTGGACGAGCCCGTACCAGTCGCCGGTGTCCGGGTCGACCCACATTCCGGAGAGGTCGCAGTAGTTCTTCTGCGAGTACCCCGCGTTGCCGACGGCATTGCTCGCCTCGACACCGGTGGGGCTGTTGTTGCAGCGCCAGGTCGTGTCGTTGTTCTTGTCGGAGGGGTTGGCGGGGTTCACCGCGTCGCTGACGGCGCTCGACCGGGAGGCGCTGTCCATGTCGGTGCCGGTGAAGAAGTCCCAGTACCGGGGGTCCTTCGCCCCGTACAGGGCGGCCGACTGCTGGAAGTAGAAGGTGCCGTCCTTGTCGGTGTAGGCCGAGGCGGGCGTGTCCGTGGGGTGGGTGTACGGCACGGGCGATCCGACGCCGATGGTGTACGTCGCGGCCGGGGGCGCGGCCGCGGCGGGCGGAGCCACCGCGGCGGCCAGGGCCAGGGCCGCGGCTCCGACGGCCGCGGCGACTGCTCTGAAGGTGGGGGAGGACACGGGCGCTCCTTCTGTGACGCTGTGACGGCCCACGGATGTGGGAGCGGGGAACGGCGCGCCGGCGAGGAGGACGCCCGCGTGCTGCGCAGTCTGTGCACCGTGCCGGGCGGCGTCCACGGACAACCGTCGGCCGGACTTGGACTTTTGTCGCCGCGCCAGGAGGGCCCGCACCCCGGCGCGGCGTGCCCGCCGAGGACGCGGGAGGGACGTGCGGACCGCCGTGCCGAATATGCCGAATACGGGCGCTGTCGAGCCACGAGCGGGAATGTGTGGCCGAAAATCGACTCGAAGTCAATGACTTTATGAGCTGCGCCCGACATCACCAAAGGGCACGGAACCAGATATTCCGGGCGACGAGTTTCGATGGGCCTAAAGGATGAGTAAGGTGTGGGTCGCTGTCGGTGAACCTGCGTACAGGCTCGGGCTCCGGCTCAATTCCCTATGGCTGGGATTCGTAGGGCGCGGGGTGTCGTCCGCGGGGACACAGGGGGAGGATCGTGGCTGCCGGCTCGTTCGAGGGACACTACGTGTGGCATCCGGCGGCCGACGATCGCGAGCTGGCGCGGGCGTGCACGGATGTGCGGGCCGGGCGCTACCTGGGCGCCCACAACGTGCTCCAAGAGACGCGTGGGGACTACGAGTTGAGGGCCCACCGCTCCCTCGTGCTCGCCTCGGAGGCGGCCGACTCGGACCTCGCGGAGCGCTGGCTCGCCGAGGAACCCGGCCCGGAGGCAGCCCTGTTGGCGGCGCGCGTGGCGATGATCCGCGCGCTGCGCACGGCCGACGCCGGCGACGCACGCTCCGACGCACTGCTGCGCATAGCGCAGGCGGCCTGTGTCCGGGCGGCCCGGCTGCTGCCCAACGATCCCACCCCGTGGGCGGCCCAACTGGCCCTCGCCCGCATCGACGGACCCCGTGACGCCGCGCCCCGGGGGCTGCTGACCGCGCCGGCCGGGCCCTGGCAGATGTTCGCGCACGTACTGCGGCTCGACCCCTGGCACCGCGAGGCCCATCACCGCTTCCTCGCCTGCTTCTTCACCCGCTACGGCGGTTCCGCGAGCGCCCGCTGGGACGTCGCCTCCTTCCTCAGCCACCGGGCGCCGGCGACGTCGGCGCTGCGTCTGCTGCCGCTGGTCGCACTCGTGGAGGACTACGACCCGAACGCGCTGCTCGCCAACGAGACCTGGCAGCAGCCGCAATGGGCCACCACCACCTTGGGCATTTACCACAACTGGTTTCCCCATGCGGCCAGTTACCGGTTCACACCCGTCCTCGACCTGGCGTATCTGGCGCACGCGCTGTTCATGGCGAAGCGCGAATTCGAGGCACGGGAAGTCCTTACGGCCATGGGCCCCTACGCCTCACGCATGCCGTGGAGCATGTTCGGCGAGCCCGGGGAGCAGCTCACCCGGGCCAGGAGGTCCTGCGGCCTCCCGACCCCCGCGCCGACCTGATCACGGCCGGCGTGCACGTCCCGCCCGCGAGACCACGCGTCTTTTCATTCCCGAGGAAAGGTTGCTCCTGTGTCCGAGCGCATGTCCCCCGCTCGTCCGTCGAGCCGGCCCGTTCCGTCGTCGTCCACCCTCGACGACGATGCCACACTGCACGCGATGGGATATCCACGGAAACTGACCCGTAGATTCCACGCCTTCGACAATTTCGCCATATCCTTCACCATCATCAACATTATTTCCGGCATATTCTCCGCATTTGGCTTCGGAATGGGAGCGGGCGGCCCGAGGATTCTCGTCTTCGGCTGGATCGGCGTCTCCGTCATGGTGCTGTTCGTGGGCGCGGCGATGGGCGAGATCGCCTCCGCGTACCCCACGAGCGGGGCCCTGTACTTCTCGGCCGGCAAGCTCGCCAAGCGGCACCGCGGCGCCTGGTCCTGGTACACGGGATGGCTCAACTTCGTCGGCCAGGTGGGCGGCACCGCCGCCACCAACTACGCCGCCGCCACCTTCATCCAGGCGTTCATCTCCATGCAGTGGCCCTCGTACGAGGGGACACCCCAGCAGACGGTCGGCATCGCGACGGCGATCCTGCTGCTCCAGGCGCTCGCCAACACCTACACCGTGCAGCTGGTCGCCGTGGTCAACCGGATCTCCGTGTGGTGGCTGCTCGTCGGCATGGTGGTGATCGTCGTGGCGCTGGCCGTGAAGCCCAGCTCGCACCAGCCCGTCTCGTTCGCCACGCACTTCGTCAACAGCACCGGCTTCAGCAACGGGTTCTACGCCGCGATGCTCGGCCTGCTCGTCACCAGCTGGACGTTCACGGGCTTCGACGGCAGCTTCCACATGTCGGAGGAGACGGTGAAGGCCACCGTCAACACGCCCAAGGGCATCATGCGGGCGATCCTCTACTCCGCTCTCGCCGGCCTCGTCCTCATGCTCGCCCTGGTGTACTCCATCCGCGACTACGCCGGCGAGATCGCCGCGTCGGCGCCTCCGGTGCAGATCCTCGTGGACGCGCTGGGCCTCGGCATGGCCAAGCTGCTCCTGCTGATCGTCATCGGCGCCATGCTGTTCTGCGGTCTGGCCAACATGACCAGCAACACCCGCCAGATCTTCGCCTTCTCGCGGGACGGCGCGATGCCCGGCTCCCGCCTGTGGCACTCGGTGTCGCTGCGCACGCGCACGCCCGTGAAGGCCGTATGGCTCGCCGCCGCCTGCGCGCTCGTGCTGATCATCCCGGGCTGGTGGTCGCACACGGCGTTCACCGCCATCGTCAGCGTCAACGTGGTCGGCCTGTACCTGGCGTACGGCGTGCCCATCTTCCTGCGGCTGCGCCTGAACGACTTCCAGCCCGGCCCGTGGAACCTGGGCCGCTACGGCAGGCCGGTCGCGGCGGTGGCCGTGGTGTGGATCGTGCTCAGCAGCATCCTGTTCATGCTGCCGCAGGTCTCCCCCATCACCGCGGACTCGTTCAACTACGCGCCGATCGCGCTCGGCGCGGTGCTGCTCATCGCCACCGTCTGGTGGTTCGCCACCGCCCGGCGGCGCTTCCAGGGGCCGGTCAGCTACGGCAGCCCCGACGAGGTCGCCGCGATGGACCTCGTCTGACGGAGCTCGCAACCCGCTCGCAACCACCCGCGTGGTGAGCTGAGCCGGGCCGGATCCGCGCGGCGCCGCCCACCGGGGGCCGCCGCGCGGACCGGAGGAGCGAGGAGAGATGACACCCGCGCAGCACCCGGAGCCGCCGGCCGCCGCACCGCCGGTCGAACTCACCCCGGCCGCAGGCGAGTTGCTCCGCAGACTACGGGCGGCCCACGGCCCCCTGATGTTCCACCAGTCCGGCGGCTGCTGCGACGGCAGCGCCCCCATGTGCTATCCACGCGGCGAGTTCCGCACCGGCAACTCGGACGTGCTGCTGGCCTCCCTGACGGTGGAGGGCGTCGAGGAGGGCATCCCGTTCTGGATGTCGACGAGCCAGCACGAGCTGTGGCGCCACACCCGCCTGATCGTCGACGTGGTGGAGGGCCGCGGCAGCGGGTTCTCCCTGGAGGCGCCGGAAGGGGTGCGGTTCCTCATCCGGTCGCGCCTGCTCTGAACCCGCCGCCGCTCGGGCCTCAGACCCGGTCGCGCACGGCCACGATGCCGTTGAACACACCGATGTACGCGGTGCCGTCGGGCCCGATCGTGATCGGCGCCCAGTTGTTGTCGTAGGCGGGGCCGGTGCCGGTGAGCTTCTTCCAGCGGACGGCGCCGCTACGGAAGTCCACGGCGGTCAGGTACCAGGCGTCGATGCCGAGCGCGTTGGGCTCCTTCTCGTAGAAGTAGACGAGCCCGTTGGCCGTGGACAGCTTCGGCACGACGGACGGCGAGCGGACCGCGCTCTGCCACACCGTGTCGCAGCCGCTGCCGTCCGCGCGTACGTCGATCCTGGTGGCGCCGCCGACGACACTGCGGCCGAAGGTGAGCGACGTGAGGTTCTCGTAGCCGTAGTTGTTCTCGACGATCAGGCTGTTGCCCCAGCTGATCAGGGAGTTGTCGGTGGTCGACGCTCCGGACCCGAAGACCGGGATCCGGCACACCTCGCGCCGCCCGTCCGGCACGTCGTCGCCGCGCCGGTAGACCACCACGTCCATCCGGTCGTCGGCGTTGTCGGTGATCGCCACATAGCCGTCGCCGAACAGGTCGGGGGTGGTGCCCGAACCCTGGTTCACGGAGCCGGGCTTGGTGCCGGTTCCCCGGTCGTAGCTCTGGCGCCACTCCACGACGGGCGTGCCGTCGGCGGCGGCCCGGAAGCTGTAGAGGGCGTGGTCGGAGACGATGGAGACGCCGTCCTCGGCCACCGAGAAGGAGTTCTGGATCTCCTCCCCCGCCAGCTGTGTGGAGTGGACGGCTCCGGTCGCCGGGTCGACCGTGCCGACACGGCCGAGCCTGGTCACCCACCAGATGCGCCCCTGCCAGTCGGGCATCACGGACGTCACGGGATCGCAGGTGCCGCTGGGGAAGAGGTTGGTCCAGCTGACGCAGTCGTGCGGGACGACACCGCTCAGGTCCCAGTCGTCGTCGACGGCGAACGACCAGCTGCCGTCGGCCGCCTGATGGTGGGCGAGGCGCAGGATGTGATGACGGGAGTCGGCGAGGACCACCCGGTCCTGGTCGTCGAGGTAGAAGTAGGCGCCGCCCGAGGTGTCCTTGAAGATTCTTTCGAAGTCGAGCCGGGTGATCGCCTCGACGGTGGAGGAGCGCTGCGGGAGCTGGTACTCGGCGAGGGTGGCCAGGGAGTGCGGGTCGAGGAGCTTCAGCTTGAAGCCCTGGAAGGTGCCGCAGACGGTGAGGAGGCGCCCCGCCGCGTCGAAGGTGGCGGTCGCGCATTCGCCGCCCAGCGGGGCGATCTGCTCGCTGGTGACCTGCGGGTCGCGGCCGAGCGGCCCGGAGTACGGATGGGTTCCGCTCCCCCAGGAGTCGCCGTGCATCCCGTTGCGGCCGTTGGGCGCCATGAATGGGTTCTGGGCGGGGGCCGGCGCGGGGACGGGACGCGCGGTTGCGGGGGCGCCCTCGTACGAACTCACCAGCCGGTGGCCGGGCGCCTTGGGTATCTCGGCGGCCCGGACGCCGGCCGGGCCGAGGAGGGTGCTCGCGGTGACGGCGAGAGTGAGGGCCAGTGCGCGGGCGAGCGCTCTGCGGTCCATGCGGCTCCTTGGTGTGCGTACATACGACAGTCGTCGCGCCGCCACCGGACGTTAGGGCCGGCCGCCCGAAGTGTCCATGGAAAGTGAGGGTGTTTCATCTTCGTGTCACGCGTACGCAACACAGCGGCGCCGCAGCCCGGTTGGGCGCCGTCATCGCGTGAGCCGGCGCTCCAGCGGAGTGCGGAAGCTCGGCTTGACGCGTACGTCGGCGAAGAACGCGGCCAGCCGGGCGGCCTCGTCGGCGATCGCGGCGAGGGCCTCACGCCCGACGCCCCGGGGGGTCAGGAGTTCCGTGACGATCTCGCCTTCGGACCGCTGGGCCCAGCCGCCCACGACACGCCCGTCGCACCACACGCTGGGCCCGATGTTGCCGTTGGTGTCGAACAGTTCGGACCTGTGGCCCGCGTCGAAGTACCAGTCGCGGTCGCGCCAGCCCATGGGGGTGGGGTCGAGCGCGGGGAGCAGCGCGACCCAGGGTTCGGGCTCGGCGGGGGCGTCGAGGTGGGCGGGCAGGGCGTGGCCGGGGCCGTGGTCGAGGTCGACCTCCACGGCCTCCGTGCGGGCGAGCGCCTTGCGGGTGTCGGTGAGCGTCCACCCCGTCCACCACGTGACGTCCTCGGTGGTGGCGGGGCCGAACGCCTCCAGGTAGCGGGCGGCCAGCCGTGCCTTCGCCTCGTCGACGGGCAGGTCGGGGTGGGGCTCGGCGGGGATCCAGCGGTACTGGCTGGAGGCCCAGGTGCCGAGCGGCCGGCCGCGCCGGATGCGGCCCTCGGCGGCCATCACCCCGAGGAAGCGGCTGGTGATGCGGGGCCTCGCCTCGTACGGCTTGCCCGCGGCCTGCACGATCTTCGACGTCAAGTCGGGTACGTCGGAGGCAATTTGGGACGCCGTCGCCTCGCCCCGTCGCTGCAGCGCCGCCACCACCGCGGCCTCGGTCGCGGCGAACCAGCGCTCGTCGAAACCGAGCTGTTCCTGGATGACCTTGGCCAGATTGCGGCGTTCGCGGGCCGCCACGGCGCGGGCGGTCGAGGCGTCCACGACGGGAGCGAGCTCGCGCGGCACCACGAACATGGTGCGCCGCATGCACAGCATCCGCACCAGCGTGTGGTCCTCGTAGAGCGCACGCTCCAGCTCCGTCACGGACGGGTCCTGGAGCCGGGCGGCCACGGAGAGGTACACCGAGGCGGGGTCGGTGGCGTGCAGCCCGAGCAGCGCCTCGGCGACCGCCTCCGGGGTGCTCGCGCGAGCGGTGGGCGCGAGCAAGTGGCGTGCGCCCAGGCGGGCGCGGCGCTCCTCGTCGGTGATCTTCCGGCGGGCCTCGGTCATGGTTTCAGGCTACCGACCACACCCGCCGTGGCGTTGACGCCGTCCAGGATCGTCGGCGCCACGCTGGTGCTCGCCAGGAAGAAGCCGAGCAGCGCGCAGACCACGGCGTGCGACAGCTTGAGTCCTCCGCTCCGAAGAAAGATCACCGCGAGGACCAGCAGCAACAGCACCACCGAGATCGAAACAGCCATGACGAGCCTCCTCCACCGCGCCGGGATGGCGGTCTTCGGGCGTCAGTGTGGCGGAGGAGGCGCCGCCCGCCGCCTCAAGACGTGTCCGCCGTACGGGTGTTGACTGCGCGTTACCCGTTACGGAGTGTGTGCGAGCGGGGTGGTGGTGGGCGCGTTCCAGGTGACCGTGCGGTCGCACCAGGTGGCGAGCAGGGCCGGGTCGTCCCCGACGGCGAGCAGGGAGGCCCCGGATGCGCGCCGGTAGTCGCACACCGCCGCGATGAGGGCGTCCGTGGTCTCGGAGTCCATCAGCGCGGTCATCTCGTCGCAGATGAGCAGGCGCGGGCGGAGCACCAGGGCGCGGGCGAGGAGGGCGCGTTGGAGCGGGCCGTCGCCGACCTCGCGGGTGTCGCGGGTGAGGAGGTCGCCGCCCAGGCCGACGGCGTGGGCCAGTTCGTCGACGCGCTCACGGATCTCGATCCGCCGGCCCGACGCCTTCAGCGGCTCGGCGATCAGGTCGCGCAGGCGCAGTGCGGGGCCGCCGGAGCGGCCGGGTGCGGGGAGGACGAAGCCCACCGTGGTGCGCAGGGCGCGGGGTACGCGGTGGCGGGGGTCGGTGACGACGGGGGTGCCGCCGATGACGACCGTGCCGGCGTCGGGGCGGTGGAGCAGGGCGGCGACGCGGGCGAGCGTGGACTTGCCGCACCCGCGGGGGCCGAGCAGGCCGACGGCCTCGCCGCGGGCCACGACGAGGCTCATGTCGCGCACGACGGGCTTGTCCCGCTCGTATCCGGCGGTGATGTTGCTGAGTTCGAGCACTGCGGCGGTCCTCCCGGTGGGCGTGGTGGCGGGCGGCCGTCGTACCCCGGCGCGGCTGCCTCCGGCGGAATGTCGGAAGTCGGGGGTGAAGGAACGTTCCGTCTCGGTATCGCCACGAGCGTACGGGGTGGGCTGCGGTGCATGTACCCCGCCCGAAACCCCGAGCACCCTCCGCGCAGTTCCCCGCGCCCCGGGAGAGCTCCACCAGGCCGGGGCGCACCCGGCTCGGCCGAAGCACCGCACAGCCGGACCCGCCAGGGGCGCGGGGGACTGCGCGAGACGCGTCCACGGCCCGCAGACGACAACAGCCCGCGATCCGCTCGCCCTCAAGCTCCGCGCAGGAGAGCCCGGTCAGTGGCGCGGGGAACTGCGCGGGAAGGGCCCACGGCCCGCGGCCGACAAAACAGCCGAAACGCCCTCGCCCCGCGGGGCTGGGCGGGGCGCGGAGCACGACGGCCCCGGCCGCGCGGGCCGGGGCCGGGTGGTGCGGGCGGGGCCGTCAGGGCGCGGTCAGGTCCATCAGCGCGGCGATGGCCGACCGGTGCTCACCCGCCGGCCCCAGCGCGATCTGGGCCGACTTGGCGCGCTTCAGGTACAGGTGCGCCGGGTGCTCCCAGGTCATGCCGATGCCGCCGTGCAGCTGCACGCACTCCTCGGCGGCGTGCACGGCGACCCGGGCGCAGTACGCCTGGGCTACGGCCACCGCGAGCGGCACCTCGGGGCTGCCGGTCGCCAGCGTGTCGGCGGCGTTGCGGGCGGCGGCACGCGCCGATACGACCTCCAGCCAGAGCTGGGCCATGCGGTGCTTGAGCGCCTGGAAGGACCCGACCGGCCGGTTGAACTGCTTGCGCTCGCGGGTGTACGCCACCGTCTCGGTCAGGCACCATTCGGCGACCCCGAGCTGCTCGGAGGCGAGGAGTCCGGCTCCGGCGAGCAGGCCGCGGCGCACGGCGGCCCGCGTGGCGTCCGGGCCGGCCAGCAGCGTGCCGTTCGCGCCGTCGAGGGTGACGGCGGCGAGCGGGCGGGTCAGGTCGAGCGGCGTGAGCGGGGTGGCCGTGACGTCCGCGGCGTCCAGCGCGTACAGGCCCTGAGCCGTCGGCACGAGCAGCACATCGGCGGTCGCAGCGTCCGCGACGGCGGAGACCGTCCCGGTGAGCGCCGCGGGCAGCCGCACCGAATCCGGGCCCGCCGAGAACGGCACGACGAGGGCGGCGGTCCGGTGACCGGACGCCAACTCCCGTACCAGCGTGCCCACTTCGGCGCTCTCGGCAGCCACGGCGAGCAGCGTCTCGGTGGCGATCACGGCGCTCGTGAGGAACGGGACCGGCGCCACGGCCCGGCCGATCTCCTCCAGGACCACCGCGGCCTCCCGGTGCGAAGCGCCCTGGCCGCCGAGCTTCTCGGGCACGAGCAGGCCCGCGAGCTCCATCCGCGCGCCGAGCGAGCGCCACAGATCGGGGTCGTACGGGGCGTCCGACTCGGCGCGGGCGAGCGCGGCCGGGGTGTCGGCGCGGTCGGTGAGCAGGGAGCGTACGGCCGCCCTGAGATCGTCCTCGGCCTCGGAGTACAGCAGGTCCACGGTGGCTTCTTCGGCGGTCTGCGCTGTCTGCGCTTTCATCGGGTCAGGTCCTTCCAGGCGACGTCCTTGTCGTTGCGCGGCTCGGCGGGCAGCCCGAGGACGCGTTCGGCGACGATGTTCAGGAGCACTTCGCTCGTGCCGCCCTCGATGGAGTTGCCCTTCGAGCGCAGGTAGCGGTAGCCGGCGTCGCGTCCGGTGAAGTCGACCATCTCGGGCCGGCGCATCGTCCAGTCCGCGTACAACAGGCCCTCGGAGCCGAGCAGTTCGACCTCCAGGCCGCTGATCTCCTGGTTGAGGCGGGCGAAGGCGAGCTTCATGCCGGAGCCCTCGGGTCCCGGCTGGCCCGCGACGAGCTGCTGGCGCAGCCGCTCGCCGGTGAGCCGGGCGACCTCGGCCTCGACCCACAGGGTGAGCAGCCGCTGGTGCAGGTCGTGGGTGCGCAGTTCGGGGCGTTCGCGCCAGGTGCGGGCGACCGGGCCGATCATGCCGCCCTCGCGGGGGATGCGCATGCCGCCGATGGAGACCCGCTCGTTCATGAGGGTGGTCTGGGCGACCTTCCAGCCCTCACCCACCTCGCCGAGCCGGTGCGCGTCGGGGATGCGCACCCCGGTGAGGAACACCTCGTTGAACTCGGCCTCGCCGGTGATCTGCCGCAGGGGCCGCACCTCGACGCCGGGGTCGGTCATGTCGCAGATGAAGTAGCTGATGCCCTGGTGCTTGGGCAGTCCGGGGTCGGTGCGGGCGATGAGGATGGCCCAGCGGGCGAGGTGGGCGCTGGAGGTCCACACCTTCTGCCCGTCGACCACCCAGTCGTCGCCGTCGCGCACCGCACGGGTGCCGAGCGCCGCGAGGTCTGAGCCCGCGCCCGGCTCGCTGAAGAGCTGGCACCAGACCTCCTCGCCCACCCACAGGGGCCGCAGGAAGCGCCGCTTCTGCTCGTCGGTGCCGTACTTCAGGACGGTCGGCGCGGCCATGCCGAGGCCGATGCCGATCCGGCGCGGGTCGTTGTCGGGCGCCCCGGCCGCCGCGAGTTCGGCGTCGACGACGGGTTGCAGGGAGCGCGGCGCGGCGAGGCCGCCGAGGCCCACGGGGTAGTGCACCCAGGCCAACCCGGCATCGAAGCGGGCCTTGAGGAAGTCGAGGGGGTCGGTGGCGGCGGGCGGGTGTGCGGCGAGCAACTCGCGCGTACGGGTGCGCAGTTCGGCGGCGTCGGTCATCGGGCGGCTCCGTCCGTGAGGACGACCACACGGCCGGTGGTCGTGCCGTCGGCGACGCGCTGCACCGCGGCGGCGGCGTCCTTGAGCGGGACGCGCTCGCTGATGAGCGGCTTGATCGCGCCGTCGGCGGCGAGCCGGGTGAGCTGCTCGTGGCAGCGGGCGATGGAGGCCGGGTCCTTCTGCGCGTACAGGCCCCAGTGCAGCCCGACGATCGAGTAGTTCTTGACGAGGGCGTGGTTGAGCGCGGGCGCCGGAACGGAGCCGCTGGCGAAGCCGACGATCACGATGCGCCCCTCGAAGGCGACGCACTTGGCGGACTTGGCGTACGCGTCACCGCCGACCGGGTCGTAGATGACATCGGCGCCGCGCCCGCCGGTGGCTTCCTTCACGGCGGCCACGATGTCGTCCGCGCGCCGGTCGATGACCAGATCGCAGCCCAACTCCCGTGCCACAGCCGCTTTTTCCGGCCCGCCGACGACGCCGATGACGCGGGCCCCCGCGGCCTTGCCGAGCTGCACGGCCGCGCTGCCCACTCCCCCGGCCGCGGCGTGCACGAGCAGCGTCTCGCCCTCCTGGAGGTGCGCGCGGCGGTGCAGTCCGAAGACGCCGGTCTGGTAGCCGATGTGCAGGGCGGCCGCCTCGGCGTCGTCGAGCGCGTCGGGCGCGGGCAGCAGGGCCGCCTCGTCGGCGACGACGTACTCGGCGAGCCCACCGTTGGGGAGCGCCGGGTTGGCGATCACCCGGCGGCCGTCCTCGGTCTCTCCGCAGATCTCGACGCCGGGCGTGAACGGCAGCGGGGGTCGGATCTGGTACTGGCCGCGGCAGAGCAGCGCGTCCGGGAAGTTGATGTTGGCGGCGCGCACCCGGAGGAGCACCTGTCCAGGGCCCGGCACGGGCCGGTCGATCTCTTCGAGCCGCATCACCTCGCCCGGCTCGCCGTTCTCGTGCACTCGCCATGCCTGCATTCGTGGGCCTCCACACGCCGGGCGCGATACGGCTGCGTACCGCTGAGTACGTTCCTGTGCTCGCGAGCATACTAAGCGGTCGCTTGCCGCAGGGGAATCACCTGTCCGAAATCGGACGGGGTGCCCGGTACCGAGCGGGAAGGGCGGCTCGCCCCGAGCCCCCGGCGCGGGCAAGAAGGGGTCGCACGGGCATGGTGATGTGCGGCGGCAGCCGGTAGGGATGCGGCATGACCGATGCCGCCGCACCTCCGCCGCGCCCCGCGCACCCGGGGCTTCCCGCGCCGCCACCGCTCGGTGCGTGCGCGCTGCCGCCGGGGACGTACGCGGGCAGCGTGGTGCTGGTCACCGGGGGCGGGTCGGGGCTGGGGAAGGCGATGGCGGCCGAGTTCGCGCGGCTCGGGGCCGATCTCATGATCGTGGGGCGCTCCGCGGACCGGCTCAGGGCCGCCGAGCGCGAGCTGGCTCGGCTCGGCGGCCGCGTGGCGTGCGCGGTGTGCGACATCAGGGAGCCGGAACGGATCGCCGAGGTCTTCGACGCGGCGGAGGCGACGCTGGGCCTCCCGGCCGTGCTGGTGAACAACGCCGCCGCCAACTTCCCCTCCCCCGCCGAGGACCTGTCGCCCAACGCCTGGCGGGCGGTCCTCGACATCACCCTCACCGGCACCTGGTTCATGACCCGCGAGTTCGCCCGCCGCCACCTCGCGGCCGGCACCCCGGGGTCGGTGGTCAGCATCGGGGCCTCGTACGCCTGGACCGGCGGGCCGGGCCATGCCCACTCGGCGGCGGCCAAGGCGGGGGTACGCAACCTGGTGGAGACGCTCGCCGTGGAGTGGGGCCCCTACGGCATCCAGGTCAACGGTCTGGTCCCGGGACTGATGCCGCATCCGGACCTCCCGGAGTCGATCCGCGCGAGCCTCGGCCGGGCCGAGGACAGCGGCGAACTCCCCCTGCGGCAGCCTGCGTTGAGAGTCGGGCTGCCCCGCGAACTCGGCTGGGCCGCCACCTTCCTCTCCTCACCGTACGCCCGTTTCATCAGCGGACACACCCTGGTGGTCGACGGGGCGAACTGGCAGCGGCGGGCGCTGGTGGCGCCCCCGGTGAGCAGCGTGCGGGAGCAGCTGGGGCGCGGCCCCTTCGGCGCGTAGCCCGGTACCGGGCAGTCGGCCGGCGCGGCGCCGGTGCCTCATCTCCCTTCGAAGGCGGGCGGGCGCCTGGCGGCCTTCGCCGCATAGCCCTCGCGGGCGTCCTCGGAGGTGAGGGTGAGGGCCGCCGCGAGGGCCGTACGGTCGAGGGCCTCGGCCAGACCCGCGTCGGCGAAGGCGTCGATGTCGCGCTTGACGGCGCGTACGGCGAGCGGCGCGTTGGCCGCGATCTCGGTCGCCACCGCCAGCGCGCCCTTTGCCAACTCGGCCGGGGGCAGCACCTGTTGGAGCAGGCCGATGCGCTCGGCGGTGGCCGCGTCGATGCGGCGTCCGGTGAGGGCGAGCAGCTTGGCCCATCCCGCACCGGCGTCGCGCGCGATCCGCAGGTCCCCGCCGGCGTCGACGGCCACCCCGATGCCGGTCTCGGGCAGCGCGAACACGGCGTCCTCGGCGGCGATCCTGATGTCGGCCATCAGGGCGAGTTCGAAGCCGAAGCCGAGACAGTAGCCCTGCACGGCGGCGATCACCGGCTGGGGCAGCCGCGCGAAGGCGGCGAAGCGCTCGTGGACCCAGCGGATGCCTTCGTAGTACTGGTGGGTGCGGTCGGCCGGGGAGCGGCCGGTGATGGCGCCCCCCGGGGCGCTGACGTCGATCCCGGCGCAGAAGGCGCGGCCCTCGGCCCGCAACAGCACGGCCCTGACCGAATCGTCGAAGCGGATGCGGTCGGCGAGCAGGCCCAGTTGCCGGCTGGACTCCCAGCTCCACCCGTTGAGCTTCTCCGGCCGGCACAGGGTGAGGACGCCGATGCCGGATGCGGTGACGTCGAGCCTGATGCGCTCCTCGCCGTCGGCGACCCGCCGGTCCAGGATGTCGATCATCACCCCTCCTCTTCCCTATGCTGACTGCCCGTCAGGTCTGTCGAGACTAAGGGACTTCTCCGTACGGCGCACCCCTGCGTGAGGTGGTGCCGTACGGGCCGCGTGAGGCTCCGGCTCAGGGGTTTGGGAAGCCCTTGCTCTTCGTTGGGCTCGTGTTCATCGGTCCCTCCACCGCGCCACATCGGACAGCGCAAGACTGACTGGCAGGTCCACGTCACTGGTCTCAACCGACAGCTCTGGAAGGGGCGTTCATGGCCGAGTTGACACGACGCAGACTCCTGGGTTCGGCAGCCGGAGCACTCGGAGGCGCGGCGGCGCTCTCCCTGCTGCCACCCAGCGTGCAGAAGGCCGTCGCGGCGGGGGCGCCGCGCCGTGGCTCGCTGCGCGACGTGGAGCACGTTGTCATGCTGATGCAGGAGAACCGGTCCTTCGACCACTACTTCGGCACGCTCTCCGGCGTCCGCGGGTTCAGCGACCCCCAGGCCCTCAAGCTTGCGAACGGGCGGTCGGTGTTCTACCAGCCCGACTCGGTGAACCCCAAGGGCTACCTGCTGCCGTTCCGCCTGGACACCCACAGCACGAGCGCGCAGGCCATCCCCTCCACCAGCCATGCCTGGGCCGTGCAGCACCAGGCGTGGAACGGCGGCAAAATGGACCAGTGGCTGCCCGCGCACCGCAAGGCGGACGGCGTCAACGGGCCCTATGTGATGGGCTATTACACGCGCGAGGACATCCCGTTCCAGTTCGCGCTCGCGGAGACCTTCACGATCTGCGACAACTACTACAGCTCGGTCCTCGGCCCGACCTGGCCCAACCGCCTCTACTGGATGACCGGAACCATCGACCCGTCCGGCACCAGGGGCGGACCGGTGATCAGCAACGCCGCGCCCAGCCCGTACCGGTGGACGACGTACGCGGAGCGGCTGCAGGCGGCGGGGGTGAGCTGGAAGGTCTACCAGCAGGACGACGACTACGGCTGCAACCTGCTGGAGCAGTTCCAGAGCTTCCGCGACGCCAAGGCGGGCTCGCCGCTGTACGAGCGGGGGGTGCGTCCGCAGCCCGTGGGCACCTTCGAGGACGACGCGCGGGCCGACCGGCTCCCGACGGTCTCCTGGATCGTGCCGACGAGCCACCAGTCGGAGCACCCCGACTATCTGCCTGCCGCGGGCGCCGACTTCGTGGCGAGCAAGATCGAGGCGATCGCGTCGAATCCGAAGGTGTGGGCGAAGACGGCGTTCGTCCTCAACTACGACGAGAACGACGGCCTGTTCGACCATGTGGCGCCGCCCACCCCGAAGGCGGGCACCGCGGACGAGTTCGTCGGCGGGCTGCCCATCGGCGGCGGGTTCCGGGTGCCGGCCATCATCATCTCGCCGTGGACGGTGGGGGGCTGGGTGGCGAGCGAGGCCTTCGACCACACGTCTGCGCTGCGCTTCCTGGAGCAGTTCACCGGGGTCAAGGAGCCGAACATCAGCGAGTGGCGGCGCCGGACGTTCGGCGACCTGACGTCGGCGTTCCGGTTCAGCGCGGCGGGGGCGCCGGCGCCTCGGCTGCCGGACGACACGGCGGAGCAGTTGGCGGAGGCGAAGCGGGAGGTGGCGACTTTGCCGAAGCCGACGTTGCCCGGGGCGGACCAGTCCTTCCCCAGCCAGGAACGGGGCCACCGCCCCCACGTCTGAGTGCCCCGGCCGGACGGGCTGAAGATGCTCAGGATCGGCACCCTGCCAAGATCCACCCACCTAGGGGCGCGGGGAACTGCGCGAGAAGCGAGCACGATCCGCAGATGAAGACCGGGGCCACTGGGGCTCCGCCCCAGACCCAGTGTCGCGCCTCAAGGGCGCTCGTCCTCAAACGCCGGACGGGCTGAGGGTGCCGGGACTGGGCACCCCGCCAACGCCGACCCACCTAGGGGCGCGGGGAACTGCGCGGGAGGCGGGCACGGTCCGCAGGCGAAAGCGGGACGCCCTGGGGCTCCCCCGAGCGCCGGGCAGGCCGAGGTGGCCACGGCCCAGCGCCCTGCCAAGGGGTGCGGCGCCGTCAGGGCGTCGGCGTGGAGGACGGGTTCGGGGTGCGCTGGGGCAGGAGCGTCTTGCAGATGCCCAGCGCCCCCGCCGTCTTGGGATCCGCCGTGTTGAGCCCGCGCATCCCGCCCCCGGCCCCCGGCGACGCCGAGGGAAGGACCACCCCGTGGTCCTTGAGGCAACTCGTGAACGCCTTCATCGCGGTGCTGTCACCACCCGCGCCCCGCCCTCCGAACTGCGGACGCAGACTCGCACACGCCTGCGCCGCCTGACGCTGCGCCGGGTCTGCGGAGGCCCCGCCGCCGAAGCCGCCGAAGCCGCCACCACCGCCACCCCCTCCGGAGTGCCGGGCACCACCCGAGGGCCGCCCGCTGGGCCGGCCGCTGGGCCACCCGCCGGGCCGGCCGCTGCCCGCGGGCCGCGGCGCCATCGTCACCCCGTGCTGCGCGAGGCACTGCCGGTAGGCGTCCATCCCCTTGCCCGTGGCCGACGAAGCGGACGATGACGCCGACGCCGGTCCCGACGCCGCCGCGGAGGACGACGCCGAGGACGAACACGCCACGAGCAGCAGCCCGCACGCCGCGAGCGTGGCCGTGGAGACGGCGGCCCGCACGGCGAGCGCGGTGCGCGCGGTGGCGGTCCTGCGCTTGGTCCAGGTCATGTCCGGTGTCTCCTCGGTGCGTTGGGCGGACGACGGCCCCGCTGGAGTGCGTACGCCGTCGGCGACCCATGACTGAACCGCACCGGGGTGGGTGCCTCCGGGGGAAGGACTGGGAGTTTCCTGAGCGCCCGGCCCCGCGCGGGGCCCAGGAGGCACGGGTAGCGGCCCGTTACGTACGGTGCGTACCCGAATGCGAAGATCCGGGGGTCCCGGCGCTCCCAGGGAACTCCCAGGAAGCTCCCAGGGGTTCCAAAGTGCGGGCGGCCAGGATCCGGCCCCATGAAGGTGCTCCCACGACGGCGCAAAGCCGTCCTGATCAACTCGGTGCTCGGTGTGGCCGTCCTCGCGGGTGCCGGCGGCGCCTACGCGGCGGTGACCAGCCACGACAGCGCTCCCGCACGGAGCGACGCGAAGAGCGTGACGGTCACCAAGGGAACGGTCCTCGCCACCGTGTCCGGCTCGGGATCCCTCGCCTCGCCGAGCGACGCCGGGGTGAACTTCACCACCGGCGGCAAGCTCACCGCGGTCGACGTCAAGCCGGGCGACAAGGTCACCGCGGGCCAGGTGCTCGGCAAGGTGGACGCCACCGCGGCCAGGGAGACCCTCGCGCAGGACGAGGCGTCCCTGACCGCCGCGCAGGCCAACCTCACCAAGGTGCAGGAGGGACAGGCGAGTTCGAGCAACGCCACCGGTTCGGGCAGCTCGACGCGCGGCGCGGCCGGCTCCGCCCCCGCGCCCGCCGCGTCCCCGACGGTCGATCCCGCCCAGCTCGCCCAGGCCGAGGCCCAGCTGACCCAGGCGCAGAACGCGGTGGACGCCGCACAGCGGTCGGTGGACGGAACCACCCTGAGGGCTCCGGTCTCCGGCACCGTGGCCTCGGTGTCCGCGAAGAAGGGCGACACCGTCTCCGGGACCGGCGGGAGCACCACGAGCGGCGGCAGCGGCGCCTCGGGCGGCGGCTCCAACTCCGGCTCGGGCAGCGCCAGTTCGACCTCGTCGTCGGCCCTGTCCGGCTTCGTCGTCCTCACCAACCCGTCCGGGATGCAGGTCAGCGCCAACTTCTCCGAGGCCGACGCGCTCAAGCTGAAGCCGGGCCAGGCCGCCACGGTCACGCTCAACGCGGAGGCGGGCCGCACCCTCAACGCCAAGGTTCTTTCGGTGAGTTCGCTGCCGGTCAGCAGCGGCTCCGGCTCCGGCGGGGGTGGCAACAGCAGCTCCGGGAGCGCCGTGCAGTACGCGGCCACCCTGGCCATTACCAGCCCCACCACCGACCTGCGCACCGGGCTCAGCGCGAGCATCCAGGTCGTCACGGGCGAGGCGTCCGGCGCCCTGTCGGTGCCGACCGCCGCGGTGAGCGGCACCGGCGCCAACCGCACCGTGACGGTGGTCAAGGCGGACGGCGCCACCGAGCGGACCCCCGTCACGGTGGGCCTCGAGGGCGACAGCTCCGACCAGATCCTCAGTGGTCTGAGCGAGGGCGAGAAGGTCCAGCTGGCCAGCGTGTCCGCGACGGGCAGCGGTGGATTCCCCAGCGGCGCCTTCCCCGGTGGTCTCGGCGGTGGCGGCGCGCGCACCCGCGGCGGTGGTACCGGCGGAGGCGGGACCGGCGGCGGGGCCGGCGGCGGCTTCCGTGCCGGCGGTGGCGGCGGGGGTGGCCGCGGATGACGCCGCCCCGGTGGCCGCGCAGGACCGCGACGCTGCCCGAGACGGAGGACGCGGGCCCCTGGGCCCCGGCCCCGGTGATCGAGGTGCGCTCGCTGATCAAGACGTACGGTCACGGTGACGCGGCCGTCCACGCGCTGAGCGGTCCGGTCGACCCGGCGAGCGGGGCGGCCCTCGGGGTCGAACTGGTCGTGGAGCAGGGCGACTTCGTGGCCGTGATGGGAAGTTCCGGCTCCGGCAAGTCGACCCTGATGAACATCCTGGGCTGCCTCGACGTGCCGACCTCCGGACGCTATCTCCTGGACGGCATCGACGTCGGCGGGCTCGACGAGCGCCAGCTCTCCCTCGTACGCAACCGGAAGATCGGCTTCGTGTTCCAGTCGTTCAACCTGGTGCCGCGCACCCCCGCGCTCGCCCAGGTCGAGCTCCCGCTGGCGTACGCGGGGGTGAAGCCGGCCGAGCGGCGCAGGCGTGCCGAGGCCGCGCTCACCCTGGTCGGGCTCGCCGACCGGATGGACCACCGTCCCAATGAGCTGTCCGGCGGTCAGCAGCAGCGGGTGGCCGTGGCCCGCGCCCTGGTCACCGCGCCCGCGATGCTGCTCGCGGACGAGCCGACGGGCAACCTCGACAGCCACAGCACCGAGGAGGTGCTCGCCGTCGTGGACCGGCTGAACGCGGCGGGCCGCACCGTCGTCCTGATCACGCACGAGGACGAGGTGGCCCGGCACGCCAAGCGGGTCGTACGGCTCGTCGACGGAAGGATCGTCGAGGACGTGCGGCAGGCCTCCGTGGACGGCCCCCCGCCCGCCATGCGTGCGGCGGGCTCGCTGGTCGGAGGCGGCCGGTGAACCCGTTCGAGACGCTGCGCTTCGCCTTCGGCGGGCTCGCGGCGAACAAGGTGCGCTCCGCGCTGACCATGCTCGGAGTCCTCATCGGCGTGGCCGCGGTCATCGTGCTCCTCGCGGTGGGCAACGGTTCGTCGCAGTCCGTGAAGGACTCGATCGAGAAGCTCGGCACCAACGCGCTCACCGTGTCGTCGGGCGGCGGCTTCGGCGGCTCCCGTTCGGCCACCGTCACCAAACCGCTGACCGTGGACGACGCGAGGGCGCTCGCCGACCCGGCGTCGGCTCCGCACGTCGAGTCGGTCGCGCCGGAGACCACCACCTCGCAGACCGCCCTGCACGACGGGACGTCCCACACCGTCAGCCAGGTCGTCGGCACCTACCCGGCGTACTTCAAGGCGTCCAACAGCAAGGTGGCCAAGGGCGACTACTTCAGCTCCGACGACGTGCTCGGCTCGCGCAAGGTGGCCGTGATCGGCTCGACCACGGCGACCGACGTGTTCGGCACGGCCGACCCGGTCGGGAAGAAGATGACCCTGGGCGGTACACCGTTCACGGTGGTCGGCGTCCTCGCCACCAAGGGGGGCACCGGCTTCCAGGACCCGGACGACGTGGTGGTGGCGCCGCTGCCGACCGTGCAGAACGCCTTCACCGGCTTCGGCTCCCTCGGTCAGATCCTCGTCGAGGCCAAGTCGGCCGACGCGACCACGGCGGCGCAGAGCGAGATCACCTCGGTCCTCATGGGCCGGCACGGCCTCAAGGACCCGACGGCGCTGGACTTCCGGGTCAGCAGCCAGGCCTCCCTGCTCACCACGCAGGCCGACACCAACAAGACGTTCACGGTGCTGCTCGGCGCGGTGGCGGCGATCTCCCTGCTCGTCGGCGGGATCGGCATCACCAACATCATGCTGGTGACGGTCACCGAGCGGACCCGCGAGATCGGCATCCGCAAGGCGATCGGGGCGCCGCGCGGCGTCATCCTCGGCCAGTTCCTCGCCGAGTCGACGCTGCTCTCGCTGATCGGCGGCGGGCTCGGTGTCGCGGCGGGCCTGGTCGGCTCGCACTTCACCATCGCCGGCATCAAGCCGGTGATCATCCCGGAATCCGTCGTCGGCGCGTTCGCCATCGCCGTGGCGATCGGTCTGTTCTTCGGCGGCTACCCGGCCAACCGCGCCGCGAGTCTGCGCCCGATCGAAGCGCTGCGTCACGAATGAACCCCATGTACGAACAGGGAGAGGACATGTTCGGCAACGCCGAGATTGTGGAGAGCGCCCGCCCCACGGCGGCAGCAAGCCCGGAGGACATCCTCGCCGAACCGCCGGACACCCGGGACATCTCGGCCGAGCTCAGTGCTCCGCCGCGGCCACGGCTGCCCTGGCTGACGCTGCTGCTGTCCGGCGGCCTGATCGCGGGGGTCGCCTTCGCGGGCGGCGCTTTGGTGGAGAAGGGTCAGGACCAGACCGCGTCGGGTACGCAGCGCACCCCGGCCGCGGCCGGAACCGCCCGCTCCGGCGCCGCGGGGGCGGGCCAGCGGCAGGGCTTCGGCGCCGGTCAGAGCGGTCAGAGCGGTCAGAGCGGTCAACGCCAGGGCAGTGGCGCGGGGGCGGGCGCGGGGGGCGGGCTGACCATCGGTACGGTGAAGCTCGTCGATGGCAGCACCCTCTACGTCACCGACACCCAGGGCAACGTCGTCAAGGTCACCACGGCGGGCACCACCCAGGTCACCGAGTCCAAGTCCGGCAAGGTCTCCGATCTCCAGCCCGGCCAGACGGTCACCGTCCGCGGCAGCCAGAATGCCTCAGGGGACGTCGCGGCGACCACCGTCACCCAAGGCGGCGCGAGCGGTTTCGGCGGGGGCCGGGGCTGACCGGCGCCCATCACCCACGCCGCCACGAGGAGGAAACCGATGGCCCCGACCGACGCGGCCGCGCCCGAGGCGAGCCTGCTCGTCGTCGACGACGAGCCCAACATCAGGGAGCTGCTGTCGGCCTCGCTGCGCTTCGTCGGCTTCAAGGTCGTCTCGGCGGCGACCGGCGCCGACGCGCTGGCCGCCGTCGCCAAGGAGCGCCCCGACCTGGTGGTGCTCGATGTGATGCTGCCCGACATGACGGGCTTCGCGGTGGTGCGCCGGCTCCGTGAGGAGGCCGGGGGCGGATCGGGCCCCGACCACCTCCCGGTGCTCTTCCTCACCGCGAAGGACGGCGTCGACGACAAGATCAGCGGCCTGACGGCGGGCGGCGACGACTACGTCACCAAGCCGTTCAGCCTGGAGGAGCTGATCGCCCGGATCCGCGCCATCCTGCGCCGCACCGGCGGTCCGAGCGGCGAGGGCCGGCTCGTGGCGGGCGACCTCGAACTCGACCCGGTGGGCCACCAGGTGCTGCGGTCCGGCCGGCCCGTGTCGCTCTCCCCCACCGAGTTCAAGCTGCTCGCCTATCTGATGGCCAACGCCGACCGTGTCGTGTCCAAGCCGCAGATCCTCGACCATGTGTGGGCGTACGACTTCGGCGGTGACCTCAGCATCGTCGAGTCGTACATCTCCTACGTGCGCCGCAAGGTGGACTCCGGGGCGGACGGCGCGCCCAAGCTCATCCACACCGTGCGCGGCATCGGCTATGTGCTGCGCCGCCCCCAGTCCTGAGGTGTTCCGCCCGATGCTGAGACATCTGCGGGCGCGGCTCGGGTGGCTGCCGCGCCGGTTCGCCGCCCTGTCGCTGCGCTCGCGTCTCGTGCTGCTGGCCATGGCGCTGGTGGCGCTCGGCCTGACGGTGAGCGACACCGTCGTGCTCAGTTCAGTACGTGCCCAGCTGGTCCAGCGGGTGGACCAGCAGCTGAACCGGTTCGGCGACTCGGTGGCGCACCGGGTCGGCGTCGAGGGCACCCCCACACCCAGGCCCGGCCGTACGGGGGGCGGCCGGGCCTGGCTCCCCAGCCAGTACGTGATCGCCTTCGCCGCCGACGACGGGAAGGTCACCGAACAGTTCCGCCAGCCCGTCGCCGCGGGCGACCCCCGGCCGCTGTGGCCGGCGATGGACGCGGCGGACCTGCGGGCGCGCCTCGGCAAGCCGTTCGAGGTGGCCAGTGATCACGGCGGCGGCAGCTGGCGGATGCTGATCGTGCCGGTGGACGGCGGCGATCCCGCGCTGCCTGCCGGGGTGGTCGTGGCCGCCCCGTTGGAGGAGGTCTCCTCCACGGTCGACCACCTCGCCACGGCGTTCCAGATCATCGGCGTCGTCGTGGCGCTGCTGCTCGGCGTGGCGGGCTGGTTCGCGGTCCGGGCGGGGCTACGTCCGCTGCGCCGCATCGAGGCGACCGCCGTGGAGATCGCCGCGGGCCGCCCGCTGTCGCACCGCATGCCGGACGCCTCGCCGCGTACCGAGGCCGGCCGGCTCACCAGTGCCCTCAACGGGATGCTCGCGCAGCTCGAATCGGCGTTCGCGGCGCGCGCCGAGTCGGAGGAGCAGATGCGGCGTTTCGTCGCGGACGCCAGCCACGAACTGCGCACGCCGCTCGCCGGTATCCGGGGCTTCGCCGAGCTGTACCGGATGGGCGCGCTCCCCGACGAGGCCGACGTGAAGCGCACGATGGCCCGCATCGAGAGCGAGGCGGTGCGCCTGGGCGGTCTGGTGGAGGATCTGCTCACGCTGGTCCGCATGGACGAGCAGCGCCCGCTCCAGCTCGCGCCGATGGATCTGCGCACCCTCGCGGTGGACGCCCTGCACGACACGCGGGCGCTGGACCCCACGCGCGAGGTGACCCTGACCGGGCCGGGCGGCGAGGGCCCGCCGGGACCGGCCCCGGTGCTCGGTGACGAGGCGCGGCTGCGGCAGGTCGTCGCCAACCTCGTCGGGAACGCCGTCGCCCACACCCCGTCCGGTTCTCCCGTACGCATCGGCGTGGGGGCCCGCGACGGGCACGGCGTCATCGAGGTCGCCGACGCGGGGCCGGGGCTCGCGCCGGAGCAGGCGGCCCGCGTCTTCGAGCGGTTCTACCGGGTGGACGCCTCCCGCAGCCGGCAGACGGGCGGCGGCGCGGGCCTCGGCCTCGCCATCGCCTCCGCCCTCGTGCAGGCCCACACGGGCCGGGTGGAGCTGGAGACCGCGCCCGGCGAGGGCGCCGTGTTCCGCGTGCTGCTGCCCGGCGCTCCCTGAGCCGTGGGGCCCACTCCCCCGGCCCGGCCCGAGTGCGCGCGGGGCCGGGGGCTCCTAGCGTGGATCCATGATCCGGTTCGAGCAGGTCAGCAAGGTCTATCCGGACGGCACCCGCGCCGTCGACGACCTGTCGTTCGAGGTGGCGGAGGGCGAACTGGTCACCCTCGTCGGCCCGTCCGGCTGCGGCAAGACGACCACGATGATGATGGTGAACCGGCTCATCGAGCCCACGTCGGGCCGCATCCTCGTCGACGGTGAGGACATCGCCTCGCTCGACCCGGTGAAGCTGCGCCGCCGGATCGGTTACGTGATCCAGCAGGTCGGGCTCTTCCCGCACCGCACCGTCCTCGACAACACGGCGACCGTCCCGGCACTGGTCGGCTGGAAGCGGGAGAAGGCGCGGGCGCGGGCGGCGGAGCTGCTCGACCTGGTGGGGCTCGACCCGTCGACGTACGGGGCGCGCTACCCGGCGCAGCTCTCCGGCGGCCAGCGCCAGCGCGTGGGGGTGGCCAGGGCCTTGGCCGCGGACCCGCCGGTCCTCCTGATGGACGAGCCGTTCGGCGCGGTCGACCCCGTGGTGCGCGAGCGGCTCCAGAACGAGTTCCTGAGCCTCCAGGCGACGGTGCGCAAGACGGTGCTCCTCGTCACCCACGACATCGAGGAGGCGGTGCGGATGGGCGACCGCATGGCGGTGTACGGGTCGGGGCGCATCGAGCAGTTCGACACCCCCGCATCGGTCCTGGGCGCTCCCGCCACCTCCTACGTGGCCCAATTCGTCGGCGCCGACCGGGGGTTGAAGCGGCTCTCGGTCACGACGGTGGAGCCCGACGACCTGGAGCAGCCGCCGGTGGTTCGCCTGGACGAGACCGCTCAGGCCGCCGCGGCCCGGCTGCGCGGCGAGGACGCGCGCTGGGCCGTGGTGCTCAACGAAGGGGGCGAGCTGCACGGCTGGGTCGCCGCGGAGGAGCTCTCGCTCGCCGGGTCGGGGTCGGTCGCCGATCTGGCCCGGCGGATGGAGGCCTGGGTCCCGGTCGGCGCCCCGCTCAAGCAGGCGTTCAGCGAGATGCTGCAGTACGACGCGGGGTGGGTGGCGGTGGTGGACGGCGCGCGCTTCGTGGGTGTCCTGACCCCCGCGAAGCTGCACGAGGCGCTGCGGCGTTCGGTGGACGCGGACGCGCTGGGCGTGCAGCGCGCGGAGGTCGACTTCGACTCGGTCGCCGACGTGTAGGAGCGCCGCGCGCCACGTGAGGGAGGGCGGGACGCGCCGCGCGGCGGAGGGTCACCGGGCCGCGTCAACACCCCGCCCCGCGACGAAAGTTGGGCCCGCCCGTCTCTTACGTTTCGTGGTGCTCGTGGTTACCATCCGGTAGCCCCGCTCGGAACGCCCCGTCGGGGCTCCCCGCACCCATCCCCGCTGGAGCCGCCATGCGCCTCGCCACCGCCGCCACCGCGCTCGCTCTGCTCGCCGGCACGATCGCCCTCGCTCCCGCCGCCGACGCGGCGCCCGCCCCCGGCCCCGTCCCGGTCGTGTTCGTGCACGGCCGCAACGCCGACCCGGGGGTGTGGGGCACCATGAAGGACCGGTTCGAGCAGGCCGGGTACCCGGCGGGTGATCTTTTCGCCTGGGGCTACGACTCCAGCCGGTCGACCAACGAGGTCCTGTCCGGTCAACTCGCCGCGTACATCGACTCGGTGCGCGCCCAGACCGGCTCGGCGCAGGTGGACATCGTCGCGCACAGCCAGGGCAGTCTGCCCACCCGGTGGTACACGAAGTTCGGCGGCGGCTCCGACGTGGTGCGGCACCTGGTGTCGCTCGGCGGCCCCAACCACGGCACGAGCCTCGCGTGGGCGTGCGCGATCTGGGACCAGGGCTGCCGGGACATGACGCCGAACTCGTACGTGGAGAGCCACCTGGCGAGCGGCGACGAGACGCCGGGAGCCACCGAGTACGCCACGTTCTGGTCGGACTGCGACGGCTTCATCCTGCCCAACAGCAGTGTGCCGCTGTCCGGCGCCGTCAACACCGACGCCGGCTGCCTGGCCCACAACGACCTCCTGACCGACGCGCCCACCGCGCAGGGGGTGCTCGACTTCCTCAAGCGCTAGGGACGCCGCCTCGCCCGCCGGGGCGGGCGCCATCAGATCAGGTGCTTGGACTTCAGGTAGTTCCTCGCCACGTCCTCGGGCAGCCGGCGCCAGCTGTCCACCTGTTCGTTGAGCGAGGCGAGGTCGGCGGTGGTGAGTACGGTGTTGAGCTTGTCCAGGGCGTCCGTCACGCCCTTGCTGCCCGCCCGCGAGCGGTTGACCACCGGCACGATGTAGTCCGCGTTCTGCAGGTGCTTGTCGTCGGCGAGCAGCACCAGGCCGAAGGCGCCGAGGGTGGCGTCCGTCGTGGTGGTCAGGACCATCTGGTCCTGGCCGCTCTGGACGGCCTGCTTGGACTGGGTGGTGCCGACGCCCTTCGGGTCGACCGCGGTGATGTCGATGCCGTAGGTCTTCTTCAACCCCGGTTCACAGTAGGGGCGTTGGACGCACTCGTCGCCCGCCGCGAGCCGTACCGGCAGCTTCGACGCGCCCAGCTCGCTGAGGGTCTTGAGCCGGTGTTCGCGCGCGTAGGACCGGGCGACCGCGAAGGCGTTCTGGTCGACCGCCCTGCCCGGGTCGAGGACCGTCAGGCCGCGCGGGGTGGCCAGGGAGCGCAGGGCCGTCATGGTGCGGTTCAGATCGGGTGAGCCGACGGGCTTGGCGTCGGCGCCGTTGGCCTTGGCGTTGAGCCAGTCCGCGAAGGTCGCCGCGTACTCGGCCACCACGTCGATCTGGCCGCTCTCCAGGGCGGGTTCGTAGATCTCCCGGTTGGTGACCGAGAGGATCTTCGTGCTGTAGCCGGCCTTGTCGAGGAGCAGGGCGTACATCTGGGCCAGGAGGTCGCTTTCGGTGAAGCCGGCGGAGCCGATCGTCAAGTGTTTGCTGTCGCCGGGAGGCGCGGTGACCGAGCCCTGCTTCTCCAGGCTCGGCCCGGTGGTGCAGGCGGTGGCCGCGATCAGGGCGAGCGCGGCGGCCGGCAGGCGCGGCCTCACTCGAAGCCGCCTCTGGCCCACTGCGGCGCGAAGCGCTGCACCGCCTCGAAGATGCCCTCGACGACCAGCGCGAACACCGCCACGAGCACGGCGCCGGCGACGACTTGGGGAGTGGAGGCCAGGTTGAACCCCGCGGTGATGATCCGGCCGAGCCCCCCGCCGCCGGCCAGTGCGGCGAGGGTGGCGGTCGCGACGAGCTGGACGGCCGCGATGCGTACGCCGGTGAGGATGAGCGGCAGGGCGAGCGGCAGCTCGACCCGGAACAGGAGCTGGCGGCCGGTCATGCCCATCCCCCGGGCCGCGCGCACCACGTCGCGGTCGACCTCGCGCATGCCGACATAGGCGTTGGTCAGCAGCGGCGGCACGGCGAAGAGGATCAGCGCGATGATGGTCGGCCACTCGCCGTACGCGCCGATCGGGGTCAGCAGGAGCAGCACCAGGACGGCGAAGGTGGGTACGGCGCGGCCCACGTTGGAGATGTTGACGGCGAGCGTCCCGCCCTTGCCGAGGTGGCCGAGGACCAGGGCGACGGGCAGCGCGATGAGGCAGCTGAGGACGAGGCAGAGCGCGGTGAGCCAGAGGTGCTGGACGAGGCGGTTCCAGATCCCGTTCTCGCCCGACCAGTGTGCGGCGGAGGTGAGCCACGACCATGTCTCGGAGAGTGTGTTCATGACGGCACCGCCCTCGTCCAGGGTGTGAGCAGCCGCTGGATCCCGAGCAGCACCAGGTCGGCGGCGACGGCGATGACCACGCACAGCACGGAGGCGGTGAGCACCTGCGCCTTGAAGTAGGTGTTCATCCCGGCGTAGATCAGGTTGCCGAGTCCTCCGTAGCCGACGATGGCGCCGACCGTCACCAGGGACACCGCGGAGACGGTGGCGATGCGCAGCCCGGCCATCGCGGCCGGCACGGCGAGCGGCAGCTCCACGGCGAGGAGCAGCCGTACCGGGCCGTAGCCCATGCCGCGGGCCGCCTGCCGGGTGTCCTCGGGGACGGCGCGCAGCCCGGCGAGGATGTTCCGTACGAGCAGCGTCAGGGAGTAGAGGACGAGGCCCGCGATGACGATGGAGGCGGAGAGCCCGTACACCGGGAGCAGCAGCGAGAACATGGCGAGGGAGGGGATGGTGTAGAGGATCGTGGTCACCGCGAGCACGGGTCCCGCGGCCCATCGCCAGCGGCGCGCGGCGACGGCCAGGGGCACGGCGATGACGAGGCCGATCAGGACGGACACCGCGGTGAGCTGGAGGTGCTGGACGACGGCGTCCCAGAGGATCTGCCGACGGCTCGACAGATAGGCGCCGCAGATCCAGTCATTGCGCGCGAGGCAGTCGTCGGGGGGCGCGGTCACCCGTCCATTGGAGCCCGTTGCCCGGACCGGCCGCGCGTCCTGGTGGGCTGTTCGGGGCAGCGATTGTGGTACCGGGACAAAAGGGAGAGGCTGGAAGGGAGCGCGGCCGGGACCCACCGGTACGTCGAGCGCACCCGCCCGGCCGGGAAGAGGTGAGTGGTGTGCGCGTACTGCTGAAGGCACAGCTCGACACCGAGAAGACCAACGAGTCCATCCGCGACGGCACGATGACCAAGTCGATGCAGTCCATCATGGAGACCATCCGCCCGGAGGCGGCGTACTTCACCGCGGAGGACGGCCGTCGTACGGCGCTCATCATCTTCGACATGGCCGACTCCTCCGAGATCCCGAAGATCGCCGAGCCGTTCATGCAGGACTTCGGCGCCAGGATCGATCTGATGCCGGTCATGAACGGCGACGACCTCGCCAAGGGGCTCGGCGCCCTCGGCTGACCGCGGGGCACCGCCGGTTCTGCGGAGCCGGGCCGCACGGGCGGCCCGGCCCCGCCCCTGTCAGGTCGCGCCGTCGCAGCAGCCGTCGCGTCGCATCAGGCGGCCCACCTCCAGCCAGTCCTCGCTCGTGGCCGCCGCATGACGCTCGTGCGGCTCGAACGCGGCGACCAGGTCGGCGGTCGTGTGGAGCGTGCCGGCCCGGAGCACGGCGGTGGTGCGCACCAGGGAGTCGAAGTCGGCGAGCGGGTCGCCGTCGACGAGGGTGAGGTCGGCGAGCTTGCCGCGCTCCACGGTGCCGAGGTCCTTGTCGAGGCCGAAGAGCCGGGCGGGATGGACGGTCGCGGTGCGCAGGGCCGCCGCCGGGGAGAGCCCGCCGCGGTGCAGGGCGCGCAGCCCGAGGTGGAGGGAGAGCCCGACGGGCACGAGCGGCTGGTCCGTGCCGAGGGCGATGAGACCGCCTCCGTCGAGGACTCGGCGGTAGACGTCGGTCTCCGTGCGCAGGGCGGCCAGTTGGGCGTCGGTGGGCGGCTCGGTCGCCGCCTTCCGTACGGCCGCCGTGTCCCAGGGCGGCATCACGACGGTGACCCGGGGGTCGTCGGCGAGTCCGGGGTCGGCTCCGAGCAGGGGCGCGGAGGTGAACGGCGTCATGATGAGGGCGAAGTCGACGCCGCGCGCCGTGTAGATCTCGACGACGTCCTCGTAGGCGCGCCCCGTCGCGGTCGTGGCATGGCCGAACTCGGCGCGCTGGGTGGCCAGGAGATGGGTCGTCAGGTCCTGTCCGACCTCGACGCCGGGCGAGACGAGGTGGCTGCCCGAGCGCACGCCGAGACGTTCGTGCGCGAAGCGGGCCGCCTCCTTCATGAGCCAACTGGGCGCTCTCACATAGGTTTTGACGAAGTCCCAGTCGAGTGCGACGCCTCGTTCCAGCGAGCGCGCGAGGCCCGCCTCGGTGCGGTGGGCGCGCCCCATGCTGTACGCGACGCGGGACCCGTCGAGCAGTTCACCGGTGGTCAGCAGGCGCGGCCCGGCGAGCTGCCCGGTGGCCACCGCCTCGCGGACGCGGGCCTGTTCGTGGGCGAAGCCGCCGAGGGAGACGGCGGTGGTGATGCCGTAGGTGAGCTGGCCCACGGTCTGACGTGCGCCGTAGGTGCTCTGCCACGGGTGGGTGTGGGCGTCCCACAGGCCGGGCACGACGGTCTTGTCGGAGGCGTCGACGGTCCGCTGGGCGGCGCGCCTGCGGTGCGGTTCGACCGAGGCGATGCGTCCGGCCCGCACCACGATGTCCACCTCGTCACGCGCCGTCTCCCCGGTCCCGTCCCAGAGCCGTCCGGCGTGCACGACGGTGTCGGCGGGCGCGGGCCTGCGCTGGTCGAGGGCGAGCCGCACGGTCCGCGCGGCGCCTCCGCCGACACCGATGAGCCGCAGCCGGGCGCCGGACAGATAGAGCAGCGTCATGGAGTCGCCGGACCAGGAGGGGTGGTCGGCGGGTTCGGTGGTGAGGGCGCGCGGCGGGCCCTGCGGGGTGCCGTCGGGGGCGACGGGCAGCAGCCACAGGGCGGACTCGACGACGACCGCCATCCACCGTCCGTCGGGCGACCAGACGGGCCCCGAGCCGTAGCGGTCGGCGATGGAGACGTGCGGGGCGACGGCGTGCAGCCGGTCGGCGCCGGTGGTGGTGTCGACGACCCGGATGACGTTGTAGCCCTCGCGGAAGCGCAGGTTGAGGCGGTTGCGGTCGCACAGGGCGAGGTAGCGGCCGTCGGGCGACCAGCTCGGCCGCCCCGGCAGGCCGCCGCCGCCGAGCGGGGTTGCCACGGCGCGCTCGGTGCCGCTCGCGAGATCGCGCACCATGAGCCGGCCGGTCATGTCGAGGGCGGCGAGCCGGGTGCCGTCGGGCGAGAGCGCGGGGTGCACCCGGCCGCCCGTGGCGAGGGCACTCTCCGCGCCGGTGGCGAGATCGCGCCGGTAGACGCCGAGCAGCCCGTCGCGGTCGTCGGCGTACACGAGGGAGCGGCCGTCGCGCGCCCAGACCGGGCCGAGCAGATAGCGGGTGACGGGCGCCTGGTGCAGCCGTCGCGGTGGCCGTGAGCCTGAAGTATCCGCGATCCAGAGCGAGTTGAGGGCGGCGAACGCGATGCGGTGGCCGTCCGGGGAGAGCGCGGGCAGGTGGATGCCGCGTACCGGGCGCACCCGCTCCTCGCCGAGGTCGTACGACTTGACCCGGTAGCGCGGTCGGTCGACGGGCAGCGTGCCGGCGAACGGGATGGGTTCGGTCCGCGCCGGGCGGTCCGGGTGCACCAGCGTGAACCGGCCGTCCAGGGTGAGGAGAAGCTCTCCGCCGGCCGTCCAGCGCGGTGGCATCGGCGCGATGTCGCCGGCCACCGGGACGGCCGCGCCGTCGACGACCAGGACGCAGGAGGCGCCGGGCGCCGAGGTGGTGCGCAGATAGGCGAGGCGACGGCCGTCGGGAGCGAGGGCGGGCGTCATGACCTGAGCGGTCTCGGTCTCGGTGTGGACGAGGGCGACGGCGCCGGCGCCGGTGGCGGGAACGGCGGCGACGGTCCTGGCCTCCACGCCGAGGCTGCCGAACGGGGTGGTGACGGCCCGCGCGCGGACGAACAGGATCCGTCGCCCGTCGGGTGACCAGGTGGGGTCGAAGTCCTCCCACGCGCCGTCCTGGAGCGGCCCGTCCTGGCCGGGGAGGCCGGTGATGCGGCTCAACCCGCCGGAGCGCAGGTCGAGTACGTGGATGCGGGACGCGCTGCCCGCCACCGGGTCGCCGCCGCGTTCGGAGGCGAAGACGATCCTGGTGCCGTCGGGCGACCAGGCCGGGCCGCGGTCGTCCCAGGGACCGTCGGTGCGCCGCCGCACCTCGGAGCCGTCGGGCCGCATGGTCCAGATGTGGTAGCCGCCGCCCTGGTAGGCGCAGAACGCGACGAGCGTGCCGTCCGGGGAGTGGACGGGCCGGGTGGGTTCGAGTCCGGCGGGGGTGAGCGGCTCGGCCGGGCCGCCGGCCCGGGGCAGCGACCACAGGACGTCCTGAACCTCCGCGATCAGATGCCCGCCGTCGGGTGAGAGGCTCGCCGCGCCGTTGGTGGCGGCGGTGAAGGAGAGCGAGGGCCGCCCGGGGCGCGTCGCCGCCCGAGCGGGCGCGGCACCGACGGCGGTGACGGCCCCGGCTGCGGTCGCGGCGGCGAGGAGTTGGCGGCGGGAGAGCGTGAGGGCGGAGGCGATGGGGTCACGGTCCATGGCACAGCACGCTCGCGCACCGCGCGGGGCCGGGCAAGAACGCCGTCCCCACCAAACGGGTACGACGCGTCCGAACGCCCCCGGGTCATGCAAGTACGCCCCAACTCCGGTGGGATGTTAGGGATTTCGGACGATGCACGGATGGCCTCGACGGGGGCGCGACTACCTCGCGCCGGCGACCGCGACACCCCGCTCCGGCATCTCCGTACACCCCGGCACGCACCCCCTCCCCTCCTCCCCCGTTCCCCGCCTCCCCGAAGGGGTCGGGCCACGCCGGCGTTGGGGCGGTCGGGTGATCTTCGGTGCGTGTCGCGGTCCGGTGGCCGCACGCGGGCGCGGGGACGTGAAAGAGAGTCAGGCACAGGTCCGACTTGTATGACAATCATCCCAACCAGAGGAACGTTCATGCCTGCCCCAGCACTTCACGCCCGCACCCGCACCCGCACCCGCACGAGGCTCACCGCCGTCGCGGCGCTCACCCTCGCGGCGACCGCGCTCACCGCGGCTCCGGCCGCCGTCGCCGCGCCCGGCGACAACGGCGACATCAAGCTCCACGCGATGGGGACGCCCTTCACCGACCCGCGCGACGAGCCGAAGGTCTGCAACTTCTACCTCGACGCGTTCAACTTCGACACCGCCCAGGCCATCACCTGGAACGTCAACACCCAGCCCGACAGGGCCGGTGGCCCCTCCCTCTCGGGCACCGTCCAGCTCACCACGGGCACCGGGCACACCACGCCGCTCACGCTGCCCAACGGGCAGTACAAGCTCACCTGGAACATCGTGGGCGGCAAGGGCGCCGGCAAGCAGAAGGTGTTCAAGGTCGAGTGCCCGGCCTCGGCGCCGCGGGCCGCGGTGATCGGCAACCCTGGCGCACCGCACGGCGGCGTGCCGGCCGGCGGCGGCGGGCTCGCCGACACTCCGAGCATCCCCCAGGCAGGGGCCGTGGCGGGCGTGGGTCTCGTCGCGGTCGCCGGGGTGCTCTACATCCGCCGCCTGCGCCGTCGCCCCGATGGCGCAGCGTAGACGCGCCCCCATCGCCCGTCGCCGGACGCGCGCCTACCGCCTGACGAGGACGGCGGCCCTGGCCGTGTCCCTGGTGGTGGGCGGCGTCTGGTGGGCCCAGGACGACGAGTCCGCCGCGCTGTCCGCCGCCGGGCCGATGGACTCCGAGGTGGCCGCCGCCCCGGCGGGCGACAGCCGGGGCGCGGCGTCCCCGCGGCCGACGGCTCCGCCGCCGCGGCCGCTGCCGCCGTCCCCCGCGGTCTCGCTGGCGATCCCTCATCTCGGCATCACGGCGCCGGTCGTCGACCTGGGCCTGGACGCCCAGCACCACCTCACCACGCCCCCGCTGGACAACCCGAAGCTGGTGGGCTGGTACCGGCAGGGGCCGTCACCGGGCGAGTCGGGCACCGCCGTCGCGGTCGGCCACCGCGACACCAAGACCGGGGCCGCCGTCTTCGCGGAGCTGCGGGCGCTGCGCCCCGGCCGTCTGGTGGAGGCGCGCCGCGCCGACGGCAAGGTCGCCGTCTACACCGTCGACCGGGTCACGACGTACGACAAGGCGCACTTCCCCGACCAGGAGGTGTACGGGCCGGCGAGCCGCCCCGAGCTGCGGCTCATCACCTGCGGAGGCCGCTTCACTCCCAAGACGGGGTACGAGAGCAACCTCGTCGTCTTCGCCCACCTGACCCAGGTCCGCCTCCCCACCCCTGCCCCCGCAGCCCCCGCGGCCCCCGCGGCCCCCGCGGCCCCCGCCGTGACACGGCCCTCGGGCCACTCCCACCAGGCAGCGCCCCGGCACCGGACCGCGCCGTAGCGGCCCGCCGAGAAGGCCCGCGCCCGCACCATCTTTTCCGGGCACGGCTCTAGGAACCTCTGGGCCGTCTCGCTACCCTCCGCGCATGATTCCCACGGTTGTCTGGGGTACCGGCAATGTCGGCCGTGCGGCGATACGCGCCGTCGAGGCCCATCCCGCGCTGCGACTCGCGGCCGTGCTCGTCCACGACCCGGCCAAGGTGGGCCGTGACGCGGGTGAACTGGCGGGCCTGGACGCCGTGTTGGGCGTCGCGGCGAGCGACGACATCGAGGCCGCCCTGGCCGGGCGGCCCCGCGCCGTGGTGTACGCGGCGTCCGGCGACATCCGCCCCGACGAGGCCCTCGCCGACGTGTGCCGGGCGATCCGCGCGGGCGCCGTGGTCGTGACGCCCGCGCTGTATCCGCTCTACGACCAGCGCAGTGCGCCGCCCGAGTTCCGCGACCCGGTGCTCGCCGCCGTCACGGAGGGCGGCGGGTCCCTGTTCGTCTCGGGCGTCGACCCGGGGTGGGGCAACGACGTTCTGCCGCTGCTCATCAGCGGCCTCGGCACCACCGTGGACGCGATCCGCTGCCAGGAGATCTTCGACTACTCCACCTACGAGCAGGAGGAGTCGGTCCGCTTCCTGATCGGCATGGGCCAGCCGATGGAGTACGAGCCCCTCATGCTCGCCCCCTCCATCCCGACCATGGTGTGGGGCGGTCAACTCAGGCTCATGGCACGGGCGTTGGGCGTCGAGCTCGACGACATCCGCGAGACCATGGAGCGCCGTCCGCTCGACGGGACGGTGAGCACCCGGACGATGGGCACGTTCGAGGCCGGCACCCAGGGTGCGGTGCGGTTCGAGGTGCAGGGCATCGTCGAGGGTGAGCCGCGCATCGTCATCGAGCACGTCACCCGCATCCACCCCTCGTGCGCCCCCGACTGGCCGGTGCCCCCCGACGGCGGAGACGGGGCGCACCGCGTCGTGATCGAGGGGCGGCCGCGCATCGAGGTCACGGTGGAGGCGACCGACGAGGGCGCGAACCGGTCGGCGGGCGGCAACGCCACCGCGGTCGGCCGTCTGGTGAACGCCGTCGACTGGCTGGCGGCGGCGGAACCCGGACTCTACGACGCGCTCGACGTCCCGCTGCGCCCGGCAGTCGGCAGACTCGGAAGGAAACAACGATGAGGATCGACATCCCCGAGGGCCAGGAGCCGATCGGGTACGTATGGGGCGACATGGTGCCCGGCATCGGCATGGCCGCCGCCAACTTCTCCCTCTCCGTCTACGCCCACACCACCCTGGGGCTGCGGGAGTTCGAGGCGGCGCGGCTGCGGATCGCGCAGATCAACGGGTGCCAGTTCTGTCTCGACTGGAGGACCGACCGGGACGGCGAGAAGGTCGAGGAGTCCTTCGCCGACGCGGTCACCGAGTGGCGCACCACGGACGCCTTCGACGACCGTACGCGGCTCGCCGCCGAGTACGCCGAGCGGTACGCCCTGGACCACCACGGGCTCGACGAGGAGTTCTGGGAGCGGATGACCGCGCACTACAGCCAGATCGAGATCGTGGAGCTGAGCATGAGCATCGGCTCCTGGCTGGCGTTCGGCCGGCTCAACCATGTGCTCGGCCTCGACTCGGTGTGCGTCCTTCCCACCGCGTGACGACGGGGCCGCCCGGCGTTCCGGGCGGCCCCGCGTTCCGCCGTCATGCGAGATCGGCGGCGATGATCTTCTCGATGTTCCGTTCGGCGAGCGCCGTGATGGTGACGAACGGATTGACGCTGGTATTGCCCGGGATCAGCGAGCCGTCGATGACGTACAGGCCCGGATACCCTTGCAGACGGCCGTAGTTGTCGGTCGCCTTGTTGAGGACGGCACCGCCCAGCGGGTGGTAGGTGAGGGTATCGTTCCAGATCTTGTAGACGCCGAACAGGTCGGTGCGGTAGATTGTCCCCTCCGTCGCGTTGATCTTGTCGAAGATCGTCTTGGCCATGTCGATGGACGCCTGCTTCCAGGCGGTCTGCCAGTCCAGGTCGACGCGGCCGGCCACGGGGTTCCAGGAGAACGTGCCGCGGTTGGGGTTCTTGGTGATCGACAGGTAGAACGAGGCGTACGTCTCGATGCCGGTGGGCAGCGGTGCCACCTCGGCGAAGGCGCCGCCCGCGTTCCAGTTGTCGATGCCGCCGCACGGGATGGACGCCTGCACCTTGCCGGTGGGATCCCACAGGTAGTTGGCGCGCCCGCACATGACGTTGCCGTTGTCGCCCCAGCCGCGGCCGACCTCGCCGTTGAGGTTGGGCAGGGCGCCGGTGGCCTTCAGCTTGACCAGGAGCTTGCTGGTGCCGACGCTGCCGGCCGCGAAGAACACCTTGTCCGCGGTGACGGACTTGGTGGCCGTGACGTCGCCGTTGGTGTTCAGCTGCTCGATGACGACGGTGTAGGAGCCGCCCGAGGCCGGGGAGACCGAAGTGACCCTGTGCAGCGGGGAGATGGTGACCCTGCCGGTCGACTTCGCCTGCGCCAGATAGGTCTTCTGGAGCGACTTCTTGCCGTAGTTGTTGCCGTACAGGATCTCGCCCGCGACGGCCGACTTGGGGACGGTTCCGGCCGACTCCTGCTTCATGTAGTCCCAGTCGTACACGTCGGGGACGAACTCGAAGGGGAAGCCGGAGCGCTGGGCCTGCTTGCGGCCCACGCGGGCGAACTGGTAGCAGTCCACCGTGTCGAACCAGGCGGGGTCGATGAGTCCCGAGCCGAGCCCCGCGTTGGCGCGCGGATAGTAGGTGTTGTACATCTCGTCGGGGTTGACCGACGGGAGGATGGCGCCGAAGTTCTCCCGCTTGGGCGTGACCGCCATGCCGCCGTTGACGAGCGAGCCGCCGCCGACGCCGCGGCCCTGGTAGACGGTGATCCCGCTGAAGTCCTCGGCGTCCAGGATCCCGGTGTAGCGCGGGATGGTCCGGTCGATCGGGATGCCGAAGAAGTTGCTCAGCGGCTGCTTGGTCTTGGTGCGCAGCCAGTAGGAGCGGTAGTCCGGCGACGTGGTGTTGCAGAAGATCTTGCCGTCCGAGCCGGGCGTGTCCCACGCCATGCCCATCTCGATCATCTGCACGTCGACGCCGGCCTGGGCCAGGCGCAGCGCCGTGACCGAGCCGCCGTATCCGGTGCCGATCACGAGGGCCGGGACGTGGGCGCCGTCCCCGATGGCGGCGGTCGGGGCGAAGGCGCGCGCCTGGGCGGCGGTGCCGTGTCCGACGAGGGCCGCCGCCCCGAGAATAGAACCTGTTCCAGCAATGAATCTTCGCCTGGAAACACCCTGGGAACCCGAATGGTGCATGGTAGTGTCACTCATGTGACATTCCTCACTCTCGACGGAGTGAGAACAGGTTCTACTGGCGCGGGCGTGATAAGTCACTAGATACCTGGGAGTAACTTCTGGCTCAAGACGCACTCATGAACGAGAGCTTCCACCCCCGGCGGCCGCCCTACAGGCCGTGCCGCCGCTCCCCCAGGACCACCTCGCAGACTTCGCGCTCCATTTGGGCGGAGAAGGGCTCCCTGCGCGCCTCGACGGCCCGGCGCGTCTCTTCCGCGACGAGGTCCGCGTTGAGGGCGGCCCCGGCCCGCACCCCGGCCGCCGCCGCCGCGACGACCTGGTCCATCGGGCTGGCGACGTTGCCGGCCACCCACACGCCGGGCACTTCGGTGGCGCCGAACGGGTCGGCGGCGATGTGCGCGCCGACGACGGCGCCGGCGATCTCCAGGTCCACGGGTTCGAGTCCGAGCGGGGCGAGAACCCCGGCTCTCGGCACCAACTTCGTTGCCACCGCCAGCGCCTGACGCATCATCAACTCTCCGCTCGCCAGACGTACGCCGTGCAGACGTCCGTCGCGCGTCTCCAGTGCGGCGACCTCGCCGGTCACCACACCGACACCCCGGGCGGCCAGCTCCTCGTACTGCTGCTCGTCCGGCTCGTCCATCGTGTGCAGGAAGAGGGTGACGTCGGCGCTCCACTGCCGCCACAGCAGAGCCTGGTGCACGGCGAGCGGCCCGGTGCCGAGGACGCCGATGGCCTGGTCCCGCACCTCCCAGCCGTGGCAGTACGGACAGTGCAGTACGTCGCTGCCCCACAGCTCCGCGAGCCCGGGTACGTCCGGAAGCTCGTCGACGAGGCCGGTGGTCACCAGGAGCCGGCGGGCGCGCAGCCGTTCCCCGTCGGCGAGGGTGACCCGGAAGCCGTCCCCGACGCGCTCGGCGCCGGTCGCCCGGCCGGCCCTGAACTCCCCTCCGTAGCGCCGCACTTCGGCCCGCCCCGTGGCGAGCAGTTCGCCGGGCGGGGTGCCCTCGTGGCCGAGGTAGGCGTGCACGCCGTGGGCCGGGGCGTTGCGGGGCTGCCCCGCGTCGACCACCAGGACCGAGCGCCGGGCCCTGCCCAGGGTGAGCGCCCCGCTCAGTCCGGCGGCGCCGCCCCCGATCACCACCACGTCGTACGTCGTCGGGCGGCCGTCACCGGGAGTGCTGTTCATCGCGTGTTCCGTTCGCTCGTTCATCTGCGACACCTCCAATGCCGCGATGCTGCGCCCGGACCCGCCAGGTTGACAAAACCTCTTGCCGATACGGCAAATGGAGTCATGCCTCCAGAAGACGACCTCACCGATGTCCTCTCCGGAGTGGGACCGCGGCTGCGCGCCCTGCGCCAGGCGCGCGGCACCACGCTCGCCCAGGTCGGCGAGGCGACCGGGATCTCACTGAGCACGCTCTCCCGCCTGGAGTCGGGGCAGCGCAAACCCACTCTGGAACTGCTGCTGCCGCTCGCCAGGGAGTACCGGGTGCAGCTCGACGAGCTGGTCGGCGCGCCGACCACGGGCGACCCCCGCATCCACCCGCAGCCCTTCACGCGCCACGGCCAGACCTTCGTGCCGCTCACCCGCCACCTCGGCGGGCTGCACGCGTACAAGCAGATCGTCCCGCCCCGGAAGACCGCCAAGGACGTACGGCCCGAGCTGAACGTGCACGAGGGGTACGAGTGGCTGTACGTCCTGTCGGGGCGGCTGTGGCTCGCGCTCGCCGACCACGACCTGATCCTCACCGCGGGCGAGGCCGCCGAATTCGACACGCGGACCCCGCACGGCGTCGCCAACGCGGGCGAGCGGCCCGTGGAGTTCCTCTCCCTGTACGGGGCCCAGGGCGAGCGCATGCACGTACGGGCCCAGCCCGCCGAGGGCTGAGGCGTCGGGGGAAACCGGCTACTTGCGGCCGCGCGGCTTGCCGCGCTTGGCGCCGCTCTTCGGCGCGCCGGAGCCGCCGCGCGGGTTCTTCCCGCCGGGCTTGCCCGCCGTCTTGCGCGGAGCCCCGCCCTTGTCGGCCCGCTTCTGCTTGGGCTGGGGCGGTGTCGGCGTACGGCCGCGGGAGCTGTTCACGGTACGGCCGCGGACGATGCCGATGAACTCCTCCACCAGGTCGGGCGCGACCTCCTCCTCCGCCCACGACAGCGCGACCCGCGACTCCGGGACACCGGTGACCGTCCGGTAGGTGAGGTCCTTGCGGTGGTACAGACGCGCGAGCGACTGCGGCACGACGAGCACCCCCACCCCGGCCGCCACCAGCTCGACGGCGTCCTCCGTGGTGGCGGGGCGCTCGAAGGCGGGCCGGCCGGGCGGGGTCTCCCAGTCGAGGGTGTCGTCGAGGGGGTGCAGCACGATCTCGTCGGCCAGCTCCGCCGCGGACACCTCCTCGACCGCCGCGAAGAGGTGGTCCTTGGGGACCACGACGACCGTCGTCTCGGTGTAGAGCGGGATGGCGCTGAGACCCGTACGGTCGATCGGCAGCCGTACGAAGCCGGCGTCGGCCTCGCGGCCGCGCAGCAGGGCGGGCGCCTCGGCGGCGGTCACCGTCGTCAGCGTCAGGGGCACGTCGGGCAGCCGCTCGTTCCAGATCCGCACCCACTTGCTCGGCGTCACACCCGGAACGTAGGCGAGCCGGAACGATGGGGGTTCTTCCGAGCCTGTCACCCCGCCAGGTTACCGGTCGTGGTCGGCGGGATCGCACACGCTCGCTACTCTTGACTCCATGACGTCGCACCAGACCACCCAGACGATGAAGCCCGCCACCGCGGCGAAGAAGCTGGGTGTGTACCTCGAAGCCACCCCCGCCGAGTTCCAGGAGGGTGTGGTCTCGCGCACCGAGTTCAACGCGCTGCAGGCCGAGCCGCCCCAGTGGCTGCAGGACCTGCGACGCACCGGCCCGCACCCCCGCCCGGTGGTCGCGGCCAAGCTCGGCGTCTCCATCGCGGGTCTCGCGCGCGGCGGGGTCACCGAGGCGCTCACCACGGAGCAGATCGACGCCCTGAAGCAGGAGAACCCGGAGTGGCTCCAGAAGGAGCGCGCCACGCAGGCCGAGGTCCGCAAGGAGACGGTCCGCATCAAGGAGAAGCAGAAGGAGAAGGACGCGCAGCAGGCCGAGGAGCCCCGCAGCCCCCGCTCCTGACCCGCCCGGCGCCCCGGCGCCGCCCGGCCTCGCCGCTCGCGGACGAGTGCCACCCCGTACGAGAGTGCCGCCGATCAGCTGCCCCGCAGCCGGTCGGCGGCACTTCGCGTAGGGGCACCCCGAGTCCGCGCCTCCCTTCTGACGCCTCGTCAGTCAGGTGCTCGACATCGGAGTCCGGTTGGTCAAGTCATGCGCCGGGCAAGGGTCGTTGGGGCATGATGCCGTCATGGCCGAGATCAGTGAAACCCTGTGGAACGCGGGCGTCACGGCGTCCGACTACGGCGCGGAGGGGGCGACCTACAACGCGGCCGTCTTCGAGCAGTACAAGCTGTGCGTCGAGATGGCCGACCGGGTCAGTGCCCGCCGCAACCTGGCCAACACCTTCTTCGTGACCCTCCACAGCGGCCTGCTCGCCTTCCTCGGCGTCTGGCTGTCACAGCCCCACCGAACGCGGCCCTCCGTGGTGCTCCTGGTCGGCGGGCTGCTCGTGCTGCTCTCCCTGTGCACGGCCTGGTGGTTCACTCTCCGCTCCTACCAGCAGCTGAACAACGGCAAGTTCCAGGTGATCGCCGCTCTGGAGGAACGCCTCCCGGCCCGCGCCTTCAAGGCAGCCGAGTGGCAGGCGCTCCAGGAGGGCCGGAACTGGAACACCTATCTGCCGCTGACCCATGTCGAGCGCTGGATCCCCGCCATCTTCGCCACCACCTACCTCCTGGGATGCGTGGGCCTCGCGGTGTGACGCCCGGCGCCGGACCCCCGACCGGCGCTCCGCCCGACCGCACCCGGCTCTACCGTCGACCTGCCGCGACCGCAAGGAAGGTGTCACGTGCCCACGATCGCCGTCACCGGCCACATGGACCTCACCCCTGACAGTGTCGGGCCGGTCCGCGCCGCGCTGCGCGAGATCCTCGGCGCGTGCACCCCCGGTCTTGTGGGGCGGTCCTGCCTGGCGCCCGGAGCCGACACCCTCTTCGCCCAGGAGGTGCTGGATCTGGACGGCCGGCTCTGCGCGGTCATTCCGTCCCGCGACTACCGCGAGGCGGAGGTGGGCGCGGCCGATCTGGCACGGTTCGACGCGCTGTGCGCCGCGGCCGACGAGGTGGCGGTCATGCCGTACGACCACGCGGGGCGCGCCGCCTACGAGGCGGCGAACCGGCGACTGATCGAGGGAGCCGACCGCCTGGTGGCCGTGTGGGACGGCGGCGCTCCGACCGGCCGCGGCGGCGGGACCGCGGACCTGGTCGCCGAGGCGCGGGCGGCCGGGGTGCCGGTCGACGTGGTGTGGCCACCCGGATCCCGCAGATCGGGCGGCGACGGCACGGCGTGAACGGATTCGACGGCGGCACCTGGATGTGAGCCGCTTCGGTGGCGAGGTCTCGGCGGGAGCACAATTCGTTCAGTCGAAACTGGACAGTTTCAACTGAAGACTTTACGGTGGCGGCATGACCGACACCCCCGAAGGCGTCTCCGCGTCCGCCGTCCGCGTCGCACGCGACCTTCGCGTGGTGTTCAGCCGGCTGCGGCGCAGGCTCCGGGAGGTCGCGGACGTCCAGGACCTCACGCCTTCGCAGGTCTCCGCGCTGACCCTGATCGACAAGGGCGGCGCGGCTTCGGCCAGCGCCCTCGCGGCCACCGAGGGGGTGCGCCCCCAGTCGATGGCCGCGACCCTCGCCGCGCTCGACCAGCAGGGTCTGATCCAGCGCAGCCCGGACCCCGAGGACGGCCGCCGCCAGCTGGTCACCTTGACCGAGGCGGGGCGCGAACGCGCCGAGGGCAATCGTCAGGCGCGCGCCGAGTGGCTCACGCAGGCGTTCCAGGAGCGCTACACGCAGGACGAGCGCGCCACCATCGCCGAGGCGATGACCCTCCTGGAGAGACTCGCCCAACCCTGATCCCGCCCCCGGGGCCCGGTCGGGCCGCCCGTCCGGGCGCGCCCGCCCACCCCTCGCACACAGCCGGCCGGCCGCACCACTCGGCGCTACCGGTCAACTCGGCCGGTACACAAGGCCAGTAGGCAAGAAAGGCACCACCATGGCTCTCACCACACTCGACCCGCGCACGGCCCTCGTCGTCATCGACCTCCAGCGCGGCATCGTGGCCTCCCCCACCCAGCCGTACCCGACCTCCGACGTCGTGGCCCGCTCGGCCGAACTCGCCGAGTCCTTCCGCTCGCACGGGCTCCCCGTCGTGCTGGTCCGCGTCTCGTTCGCCCCCGACGGCTCCGACCTGGCCCCGGGCCGTACGGAGACGAGCAACGGGCGGGGCACGCCGCCCGAGGGCTGGGACGTCATCGTCGACGAGTTGGCCGGGCACCCCGAGGACATCTCGGTCACCAAGCGCAACTGGGGCGCCTTCTACGGCACCGATCTCGACCTCCAGCTCCGCCGCCGCGGCATCACCCAGATCGTGCTCACCGGCGTCGCCACCAGCATCGGCGTGGAGTCGACCGCGCGCGCCGCACACGAGCACGGCTACCACGTCACCCTGGCCACCGACGCCATGACCGACCTGCGGGCGGACGCGCACCAGAACAGCGTCGAGCGGATCTTCCCCCGCCTCGGTGAGACCGGCACGGCGGCGGAGATCGGCGAACTCCTGGCGAAGACCCGCTCGGTCTGACCCGCCCCACGGGGAGGGGGCGCCGGTCAGGCGTCCTGCACCGGGTGCCCGGCTTCGATGCCCTCGCTGTCGCTCAGACGGAACAACTCACCGCCGGGTAGCGGTAGTTGGGCGTCCGAGGCCTCCAGGGGGCTGAGCAGGAAGCCGACGTGGTCGCCGCCCTCCAGATGTCCTTCCACCCGGCCCACGAACCACGCCGGGGCGTCGTCGAGGAGGACGGTTCCTGCGGGGCCCTCGTGGCAACGGATGCCGGCGAACTTGTCGACGTCGTCGCCGGTCAGGCCCCCGAAGTGCTCCGCCAGGTCGTACTGGGCGCGGCCCAGCTGATGCACCGCGAGGACATCGGCGGAACGCGCCACGCGATACGTCCTGTTGGCGGTGGACAACCACACCATGAACCGCACCGGCACCATCGAGCACTGCGAAGCGAACCCCACCAGGCACCCGGCCCGCTGCTGCCCCGCCACCGCCGTCACGACGTACATCGGGTAGTCGAGGCGGTCGAGGAAATCGTCCATGGCACTCCCCTGGGCACTCACCTGCTGCATCCCCTCACCTCGTGGTCCGCACACTCTGTCCGGCCCGCCACGGGCGTGCCACCGGGTACGCGCCGGGTAGCCCGAACGGCTGAAAGAAACGCTGTGCGGGCTCCTCGGAGTGTAGGGAAGAGGGCCGGGGGCACCCGGGAACTTGGCGGCCGACGGGCACCGAACGCCGACAGGCACCGAGCACGAAGCACGACGTCGCCCGTCGTCCGCATCCCGCCATGTGGTCCCGCCATATGGTCGCCCCCATACGCGATGCCCGGCCGTCCCGAGCGGCCGGGCATCGTCATGTGTGCGACCCATGTGTGTATGCCGTGGCCTGTGTATGCCCTGCGTGCGTCAGGCGTCAGGCGTCAGGCGTCAGGCGTCAGGCGTCAGGCGTCAGGCGTCAGGCCGAGGTGTTGTCCCGTGCGGCGGGCGCGGGCCGTCCTTCCGGCGGCGCGTCCGTGATGTCGAGGAACACATGGTCCGCCTCGGGCCACTCCCCGGCCACGGCTGCCTTGATGCGCTCGGAAACCACCTCGACCTCCTCGCTGTCGAGGCCGGGCCGCAGGTCGATCCTGGCGGCGACCAGCGTCGAGTCGAGGCCCAGCCGCATCGTCAGCAGGTCGGCCACATTGTCGATCTCGGGCTGCTCGTCGAGCAGGCTCCGGATGCGGCGCCGCAGCTCCGGGTCGACGGCTTCGCCGATGAGCTGGTCGCGGGCCTCCTTGCCCAGGCGGTACGCCACGTACACGAGCAGCAGTCCGATGGCGAGCGATGCGGACGCCTCCCAGACCACCTCGCCCGTGACCATGTGCAGCGCCATGCCCGCCCCGGCGAGCAGCACACCGAGCACCGCGGTGCCGTCCTCGGCGATGACCGTGCGCAGGGCCGGGTCGCCGCCGATGCCGCCCTTCTGCCCCCGTACTTGGTACAGGGCGCGCAACAGCGATCCGCCCTCGGCCAGGAGGGCGACGCCCAGGACGGACAGTCCCGCGATGTAGCCGCCGGTGGACTCCTGTTCGTGGGAGCCCAGCGCCTCGACGCCCTGGAGGAAGGAGAAGCAGCCTCCCATGACGAAGATCCCGACGGCGGCGAGCAGCGACCAGAAGTAGCGCTCCTTGCCGTAGCCGAAGGGGTGGCGCTGATCGGCGGGGCGCCGGCTGCGCCGCAACGCGGCGAGCAGGAACACCTCGTTCATGCTGTCGGCCACGGAGTGCGCCGCCTCCGAGAGCAGTGCGGGCGAACCGGCCAGCACTCCGGCGCCCGCCTTCGCGGCGGCGATGAGGAGGTTGGCCCCCAGCGCCACCAGGACGGTCAGCCGGGTCTTGCGGTCCTTCTTGTTCACGGTCACTCTTCCCTGCCTCCGCGGCCCGGCGTCCGGCACACCTCGAAAGTCAACGGTCCCCGGGGGCGGGACGAGCCGCCCCCGGGGAGATCACACACGGCGGGTCACCGGCGGCTGCGGCTGCCCGCGTAGGCGCGGCGCTTGCGGGCGGACGACGCCTCCTCGGGGTCGTCGGCCTCTTCCTCGGCCTCCTCGTCCGCGGCACCCTCGTCCTCGACCTCGTCCTCGTCCTCGTATTCGCCTTCGACGGGCTCCTCGTCCTCGGCGGGCGCTTCGTCCTCGTCCTCGTACTCGCCCTCGTAGGCACCGTCGTCGGCCTCGGCGTCGGGGTCCGCCTCGTCCTCGTCGTACTCCTGGACGGGCTCGCCCTCGGCCTCCTCCTCTTCGAGCTCGTCGGGGTCGGCCTCCGCCTCGTTCTCGGGCTCGTCCGCGCCTTCCTCGTCCTGCTCGGGGTCGTCCTCGTCCCGGTCCTCCCGCGACCCGGACTCCTGCGCGTCCCGCTCCTCTTCCTCCTCGGCGACCGCGTCGTCGTGGCTGACCACGACCTCGCCGTCCCGGATCTCGCCGCGCCAGCCTCCGTCGGCCTCGCCGAGCATCGAGATGTGGCGCGCGAAGTTCTTGAGGTCGAGCCGGGCACGGCGGCCCTGGGCGCGCCAGATGTTGCCGGTCTTCTCGAAGAGCCCCTTCGGGTAGTACTCCATGACGAGGAGCACCCGGGTGAGGTTCTCGCCCAGCGGGTGGAAGGTGACGACGCCCTTGACGGTGCCCTTGGCGCCCTCGGTCGTCCAGGCGATGCGCGCGTCCGGCAGCTGCTCGGTGGTGTGCGCCTTCCAACTCCGGCTGGACCAGAAGACCTTGACCTTCCAGTCGGATGTCGTGTCGTCTGCGACGGTCGCGCTCTTGACGCCCTTGGCGAAGGAGGAGAACGACTGGAACTGGGTCCACTGGTCGTAGGCGTCACGCACCGGAACGCCCACGTCCACGGATTCCATGATGACGGTGGGCTTGCGCCCCGCGCCGCCCTTCTTGCGTCCTCCGAGCCCCTTGAACATCTCCTTGGCGTTCTCCTTGAGGTGCGAGGCACCCAGCTCCACCGCCGTACGCACGGGGCTCTTGCCCTCGGCGATCTTGCGGCCGCCGTCCAGGGCCAGCTTGGCGAAACCGGGGCTGCGGCCCTCGGCTATGTCGTTGAGCTTGCCGGTGCTCTCGCCCAGTTTGTGCCCCACGCCCACGAGGAGGCTCTCGCCCTTGGCCAGCAGATAGGACTGGAGCTCGGACTTGAGACGGTCGGCCGCGGGGTTGTTGACCAGCGGGTTCTTCGACTCAGCCACGGTCGTCACCACCCTTGCCGGTGCGACGGCTCGCGGTCTTCTTGGCCGGGGCGCGCTTCGCCGTGCGCTGCGTGGCGGTCTTCGCCGTCTTCTTGGCCGTGGAGGCCTTGGACGACGCCGACTTGGCGGCCGTACCGCCCGCGGAGCGGGACTTGGACGCCGTCCCGCTGCCGGACGACCGGGACGACGAGCGCCCCGAGGACGAGCGGCCCGAAGCCGACCGCCCGGAGGACGACCGGGAGGAGGAACGCGAAGACGACTTGGCGGGAGCGTCGTCCCCGCCGTCGGACTCCTCGTCCACACCCTCCTCCTCTTCGCCCTCTTCGTCCTCGTCGTCCCGCGAAAGGGTCTCGCCGGAGATCACGCCGGACATGCGGTCCTGCACACCGAGCGTGCGGTCGTGCAGCCGGTCGGCCAGGCCTTCGAGCTGCCGGTTGAGGATCGCGCCGGTCGCGGCCTTGCCGACGCCGCGCAGATCCCCCTTCAGCTGGTCACCGATCTCCTTGAACTGCGGGTTCGCCGACAGTTGCGCCGCGGCGAAGTCCGCGATGGCCCGTGGGTTCAGTTGCAGGCGCTTGCCCATGACCAAGGTGCCGATGCCGAAGGCCAGCTTCGCCTTCTTCGTACGTCCCAGCAGATAGCCCGCGCCCACCGCGAGCCCCAATCCCATGCGATTGTTCATGTCAGGCCTGTCCTCTTCTCGTCAGTCTCGCGAGGGGTAGCCCAGGAAGGACTCATCACACCGGGTAGCCACCAAGGCCAGAGCCAAACCCCGGATCGGCGGACGGGAATGGGGAGCGGGAGACCTCGTGGCGCGCGGTGACCTCGTCTCGCGCCGCCTCCACGGATGTCGATCCCCACAGGTCAGAAGGGCGAGCGGGTCGGCACATCCGGCCCGTCCGAGGGTCTTCGCGTACGGATCGGCCGACTCGTCGGCGCCAACGGAACATCCGGGACGCCCCGTGGAAGGCCGACGGGGCAACACGGCCCGGTGCAGGGTGTTTTGACGGTCGCACGTGGGGACGGATGCCATGGGCGCGCGTCCGGGACCAGCCCCCATAGGCGCTGGTGGGAGCGTACGACCGTACGTCTACTCTGGGGCCGCGGGCCGTGTAAGGGCGGCCGCCGGGGAACGGAGCGTGCGGTGTCAGCGGGGGAAGCGAACAACGACGGTGGAGTGAGCGGCAGACTGCTGGGAGGGCGCTACCGGGTGACCTCGACGATCGGGCGCGGCGGCATGGGCGTCGTCGCCAAGGCCGTCGACGAGTTGCTCGACCGGGAGGTCGCCGTCAAGATCCTCCGCGCCTACACCGACGTCTCCGCGCCCGAACTCGCCGATCTGCGGGCGCGGATGCGCCGGGAGGCGCAGGCCGCGGCCCGGATCAGACACAGCGGTGTGGTCACGGTGCACGACGTGACCGAGCAGGACGGCCTCCCGGTCATCGTGATGGAACTTGTCGACGGCCCCTCGCTCGACGACGTGCTTGCCGAGCGCGGCGCGCTCGATCCGCGCGAGGCCGCGGCGATCGGCGCCCAGGTGATGGACGCGCTCGACGCCGCCCATCGGGCCGGAGTGCTGCACCGGGACGTGAAGCCGGGCAACATCCTGCTGGAGCGCGGCGGGCGCGTGGTGCTCACCGACTTCGGCATCGCCACCATGGAGGCCACCGGCGACGAGGCCATGGCCAAGCTGACCCGCAGCGGTGAGCTGGTCGGCTCGCTCGACTTCCTTCCTCCCGAACGCGCTCAGGGCCGGGAGCCGGGGCCCGCGTCCGACATCTGGTCGCTCGGCATGGCGCTGTACGCGGCGGTCGAAGGCACACCGCCGTTCCGCCGGACATCGGTGTGGTCCACGCTGTCGGCGATCGTCACCGATCCGCTCCCGCCGGCGCGGCGGGCGGGGGCGCTGACGCCGGTCCTCGAAGCGTTCATGGCGAAGGAACCGGAGCACCGGCCGACCGCCGATGAGGCGCGCCGGATGCTGGAACGGGTGGCGGCGAGCGGCCGGGAGGGCTCCTTCGGGCCACCTCCGCCTGCCACGCCGGTGCCGGTCGCGACGCCGGTAGCGGGTTCGGTGCCGGCTCCGGTGCCCGGCGGCACGGCGTACCCGCAACAGGCGCAGGCCGGCCACGACGTGCCGTCCGTGCCGCCGGGCACCGTGCCGGCTGGGCTCCGTACGGCGAACCGGCGGCGACGCTCTCGTCGTACGGCCGTCGTCGCCGCGGCGGCCGCCGTGGTGCTTGCCGGGGGCGGGATCACGTACGCCCTCGCCACCGGCCACGACGCCGAGGGAGCGGGCACTCCCACGGGCTCAGGTGCACTGGCATCGCCCGGATCGGCGAGCAGCACTCCGGTGGCCGGTGACGATGCGAACCAGGCCGACCTCCCGCTCGGCGAGGACATCACCCCGGGTGCCACGGCATCCGCGGCCTCCCCCGCCACGCCGTCGGCCTCCGGCTCGCACCGGCCGGGCTCCACGGCGAAGCCGAGCACACCGCCCGGCAGCAGCGCGAAGCCATCGGCATCGAAACCGGCGTCCGGAGCGGCGTCGGGCAAACCCGGTTCGGTGTCGACGAGTTGTGACGGCTGGAGCCACCGGGACCCGGCTCCGGGCTCGTACGCGTACATGGCCGGGGACTACCACCTGGAGACCGGGCCGTACCAGGTGTGCCCGGCGGTCTCGGCGGTCAAGTCCGGAACGAAGCTCTGGTACCACTGCTATGTGAGCAACGCCTATGGCAACAGATGGATTTATGTGCGGCTGTCGGGTTCGAACACCATGGGGTGGATGTCGGCCGACAACATCACCCGTCAGAGCGGCCCTTCGACTCCCTGCTGAGCGAGGTCCGGCGCAGGACCGCCGTGAGGTGGTGCTGGAGGGGGCGGCCGATCGCGGCCAGGTCGTGCGTGAAGGTCAGCGTGGTGTCGTCGGTCAGCTCGTAGCGGCGGCGGGTGGCGTCGACCTCCTTCGCGGTCGGGGTGAGGGCCACCTCGCGGGTGGTGAACTCCACCGACGTGCCGCTCGCCTCGCCGACCGCGATCTCCGCGATGCCGGTGGGCTGGGTGATGAGGGCCTCCACTCGTCCGTCGGCCTGGAGCCGCCACCAGCCGCTCTCACGCGCCGACGGGCGCAGGGGCGCGCCGTCCTCACCGATGAGCCAGGCCCGCGCCTGGTAGTGCAGGAACGGACGGCCGTCGTGGGTGAAGGTGACTTCCTGCGCGTAGGCGAAGTCCCCGTCGAGCGTCGGGTAGCCGCCCTCGCCGGTGCCGTACCAGGTGCCCAGGAAGCCGAGGACGGGCGCGAGCAGCGCGTGCGGCGCGGGCGCGGCGTCCGGGCGGTGGGCGTCGGGGTAGGGGAGTTCCGGTGCGGGGTCGAACACGGTGGGCGCTCCTGGGTCGGGGGTCGATACCGGACCAAAGCCTAGGGTGTCGCCCCTAGAAGGAAACGCCCTCCACTTCGCGAACGCCCCCCTGCACCAGACGGACAGACGCTACCCACACCGTCCGGCTGGTGCGGCGCCGGCCCGGCGGGACGCCTCGCGCCAGCCGGGCAGGAGCCATCCACACCGTCCGGCACCAACTGGTTTGGGGGCGCGGGGAACTGCGCGACCAGGCACGCACGATCCGCACCCTGAGAACGGCCCCCTGGGGCTCCGCCCCGGACCCCCTGCCCGGCTGCAAAGGCGCTCGTCCTCGAACTCCCCAACGCCGCAACGCCGCCAGCCCGCCGAGGCCGCCTCGGCCGGGCATGCCGCCCAGAGCCCAGGGCACCCCACCCAGGGGCGCGGGGAACTGCGCGACCAGCCCAGCACGGTCCGCACCCAACCCCCGGCGGCGCCACCCGCCGCAGCGCCCTGCCGGTGCGTCGACCGGGTGCCTGCAATCCCGCCGCTCCGGCCGCGACCCGCCCCGGTCGCCATCGACACGCCGCCACCGAGGCCACGCCCCCGGCCCCGAGCACGTCGTCAACTCCCTTCCACCGCACCCGGATTCGCCGCAACCCCCTCCGTACTCAGGAGTACGACCACCGACGACGGCCCGAGCCCCAACACCGCGCGGCGTTCGTCCGCGCCCGGCCCGGTGAGTGCGGCTTCGAGGCCGGCGAGGGCCGCGGCGCCGCACGGGCCGGAGGAGACTCCGTGGGACGCGAGGCGAGTCGTCGCGCGGGAGGCGGCGGCGTCGGAGACGGCGACCGCGGCGTCCAGGCCGTCGCGCAGGTAGGGCCAGGCGATGCTGGACGGGGTACCGCAGTTGAGTCCGGCCATGGCGGTGTCGCCCGTGGTGACGCTGACGGGTGCCCCCCGCGTGAGGCTCCGCAGGACGCAGGCCGCGGCCTCGGGTTCGACCGAGAGCAGCGCCGGAGCGTGCCCGGAAGGGCGGCTGCGGTAGTGCGTCACGACGGCTTGGGCCAGCGAGCCCACACCCACCGGCACGGCGACCAGGTCGGGCCCCGCGCCGGCCCCCCGCGCGGCCAGCTGCTCGTCGATCTCGGTGCAGAGCGTGGAGTAGCCCTCGACGATCCACCCCGGGATCCGCTCGTAGCCGGGCCAGGCCGTGTCCTGGACCAGGACCGCGCCGGGCTCCGCGGCGGCCTGCGCCGCGAGGCGTACCGCGTCGTCGTAGGGACCGGCCACCTCGGTGACCGAAGCGCCCTCCGATGCGATGGCGGAGACCGCCCGCGGATGGACACCGCGCGGCACGAAGACGCGGGCGTTCTGGCCGAGCAGCCGGGCCACGCGGGCCACGGCGCGGCCGTGGTTGCCGTCGGTGGCGGTCACCAGCGTGACCGGGCCCTCCCCTTCGCCGCTCGCGTCCCGCTCGGCGAGGACGCGCCGCACCGCCCACGACGCCCCCAGCACCTTGAACGCGGGCAGCCCGAGACGCGACGACTCATCCTTGACGAAGACCCGCCCGAGCCCCAACTCGGCTGCGAGGGAGGGGAGTTCAACAAGCGGAGTTGCGGCGTAGCCGGGCAGCGCGGCGTGGAAGTCACGCACCTCCGCCGGTGCGGGTCCGCACCGCCAGGTTCGGGCACCGGTGCGGGCGGACCAGGGCAGGGGCAGGGCGCGAAGGGATGCGGTGTTCTGAGGCACCTGCCCAGGGTGCGGCCCGCACGGTGCTTCGGTCCAGCTCATGTTTCCGACCTATACTCGTCGGACGATTCGACGGGATCGACAACGGCCGGCGCCCCGCGACGGCGAGTGGAGCGGGCCGCCCATGTTCGATCTGCACCGACTGCGCCTCCTGCGCGAGCTCAAGTACCGCGGCACGCTCGCGGCAGTCGCCGCCGCCCTGTCCTACGCCCCGTCCTCCGTCTCCCAGCAGCTCTCTCAACTGGAGGCGGAGGTCGGGGTGCCGCTCCTCGAACGGGTCGGCAGGCGCGTGCGCCTGACGGAGCAGGCGGAGATCCTCGTCGGCCACACCGAGGCGGTCCTGGAACGGCTGGACCGCGCGGAGGCGGAGATCGCCACCTCCCTCGCCGACCTCACCGGCACCCTGCGCATCGCCTCGTTCCAGACGGCGGCCCTCGCGCTGGTACCCACCGCGCTCGGCCTGCTGCGCGACCGTCATCCACAACTCCGCGTCCATGTCACCCAGTTGGAGCCGGAGAGCGCGCTCCCCGCCCTCCAGGCACGCGACTTCGACCTGGTGGTCGCCGAGGAGTACCCGGGGGACCCCGCCCCGCGCCCGGCGGACCTCGAAGAGGAGGACCTGCTCGACGACGCGCTGCACCTCGCGTCCCCGAACGCGGCCGACCCGTCGACACGCGGGGATCCGGCCGCCGCGCTGCGCCGACTCGCCCGTCATCCATGGGTCATGGAGCCCGAGGGGACCACCGCCCGGCGCTGGGCGACGGCCCTGTGCCGCGATGCCGGGTTCGAACCCGACGTACGGTTCGAGAGCCCCGATCTCCTGCTCCACCTCCGCCTGGTCGAGCAGCGGCACGCGGCGGCGTTCCTGCCCGAGCTGGTCTGGAGCGGCCGCCGGCCGACCGTCCCGCTCCATCCGCTCCCCCACGGGCGGGGCATCCGCCGCGTCTTCACCGTCGTACGCCGCGGTAGCAGTGCCCACCCTGCCCTGCGGGCCTGCCGGTCCGCCCTGGCCCGAGCCGTCGCGCGTCCGCTCAACTGACTCAGGGGGCAGGCAAGTCGGCGCTCTCGGCGAGCAGTTGCCGCAGCTCGGCTTCGTAGACGCGCGCGGGGTCGAATCCCATGCCCGCGAAGTGGCCGGCGACTTCCAGGGACAGGACGCCGTGCAGCCGGGTCCAGACGGTCAGCGCCCGACGGCGGGCGGCCTGGGCGGTCAGGGGCGTACGGGACGGCTCCGCCTCGCAGGCCTCCAGCAGCGGGGCCATGACGATGTCGGCGATCGCGGTGGCAGCGGGCGACGGGCGCCCCGGGACCGGGGTGCCGCACACGAGGAGGTAGCGGTGCGGGTCGTCGAGGGCCCAGCCGCGCAGGGTCCGGGCGAGGGCGGCGAGGTCCGCGCCGGGGCCCGAGGGCGCGCTCAGCGCGTCGGCGAGGCCGCGGTATGCGTCGTCGACGAGTTCGGCGATCAGTTCGTCACGGCCGGCGAAGTAGCGGTAGAGAGCCGGCCCGCTCAGGCCCATCCGCTTGGCGATGGCGTTGAGCGAGAGCGCCCCGGCCCCTGCGGTGGCGATCTGCTCCCACGCGTACCGCTTGATCTCCTCGCGCACCTGCTCGCGGTAGCGCTCGCGCGGCGAGCGCGGCACGTGCGCGCCGACGGGCCGGCCGGGCGCCGCGCCGAGCGGGTTCATATCGGGTCGCGCCATGCGGTGTCACCCCCTCCTTCCCCCGGTGCGCTATAAGGAAGATTGTTAGTTAGAGGCTATCACGAACCCTCTTGACGAGCCGTTTTCGCGAGCGTTATAACTTCTAACGAACGGCAAGCCACATAACACGCACCCGAAGACACCCTCTCTCGAAGGAGCTCCCCATGTCCCTGTTCACCCCGCGCGGCAACGGCACCCGGGCCGCGCTCGTCACCCTCCCGCTCGTCGCCGGGCTCCTCGCCACGGCCGTGGCGCCCGCAGGGGCGGCCTCCTCCCGCCCGGCCGAGCCGCTCACCTGCCGCGGCCAGGGCGTCGACCCCGGCGCCCACGTCCGCTACCGCACCGAGACCGTCATCCACGCGTCCCTCGGCACCATCTGGAAGCTGCAGACCGACGTCGCTCGCTGGCCGTCCTGGCAGGGCGCCGTCTCGACCGCGGAACGCCTCGACCACGGCCCCTTCCGCGCGGGGTCCGCGTTCCACTGGACGACCCCGGTGCCGCCCAACCCGTCGACCCCGGCCACCGAGTTGGACATCACCTCCACCGTCCGGCAGGTGGAGCGCGGCTCCTGCATCCGCTGGACGGGGCCCGCGACCGGCGAGGGGCTGCACATCGACGGCGTCCACGTATGGAACTTCACCAAGGTCAGGGGCGGCGTCCTCGTACGCACCGAGGAGACCCACACCGGCCCGCAGGTCGACGCCAACGTGCCCGCAGCCACCGACATCCTCCGCACGGGCCTCGACGCCTGGCTGCGGGACCTGAAGAGCGCCGCCGAAGCCCGCACCGCCGGCCCGCGGGGCTGACCCCCGGGCCGGGCACCACCTGGTGAATCATCCAATGCGCATGCCCCCGCGCCGCTGTTTTCCGTGCGCCGAACCAGTCGTTTTCGGCCTCGCTCCGGGCTTCACTGGCCTGGATGCAGTGGTCGAAGGGCGTGGAGAGACATGGATCTGAACACCGTGATGGACGTACGGGACGCGCGGCTCCGTGAACCCTGGCAGACGGGAGACGCGTGGCTCGGCGGGGGCACGTATCTGTTCTCCGAGCCGCAGCCGCATCTGCGGCGTCTCGTGGATCTGAGCCGGATGGGCTGGGATCCGCTGACCCTGGGCGCGGACGGCTCGCTGAAGATCGCGGCCACCTGCACCATCGCCCAGCTCTACCGGTTCGGGCGGGCGCTGCCCGTGGCGTCCGCGCCCCTCTTCGAGCAGTGCTGCCGCGCCTTCCTCGCCTCGTTCAAGATCTGGAACATGGCCACCGTCGGCGGGAACCTGTGCAACGGGCTCCCTGCCGGGCCCGTCATCTCCCTGGCCGCCGCACTCGACGGCAACTGCCTGCTCCAGTCGCAGGCGGGTGCCGTGCGCGACGTGCGGGTCGTCGACTTCATCCGGGGCGCGGGCGTCAAGGACCTCGGCGAGGGCGAACTGCTCCGCTCGGTCACGCTCCCCGCACGTGCCCTCGCCTGCCGCACGGCCTTCCGGCAGGCGTCGCTGTACGGGCTCGGCCGCTCGGGCGCCCTGGTCATCGGGACGCTCGACGCGGCGGACGGCTCGATGGCGGTGACGGTCAGCGCGGCGACCGTCCGCCCGTTCCGCTTCTGGTTCCCGCTCCCGCCCGAGCGGGGCGAGCTCCAGCGGGCGATCTACACGCACATCGCCGACGAGGACTGGTACGACGACATCCACGGACTGCCTCAGTGGCGGCGGCACATGGCGCTGCGCCTCGCCGAGGAAGTCCGCATCGAACTGACCCGCCCTTCCGAGGGCGGTGTGCGATGAGCTTCGGCATCGAGGTCAACAAGCAGCACTTCGAGGCCGAGCCGCGGGCCGGCCAGTGCCTGCGGACGTATCTGCGCGAGCGCGGCTGGTTCGGCGTGAAGAAGGGCTGCGACGGCGGCGACTGCGGGGCGTGCACCGTCCACGTGGACGGTGAGCCGGTCCACAGCTGTCTGTATCCGGCGGTACGGGCCGAGGGCCGCAGCGTGACGACGGTCGAGGGCCTCGCCTCACCGGAGGGTGAACTCCACCCCGTACAGCGGAAGTTCCTCGACGCGCAGGGATTCCAGTGCGGGTTCTGCACCGCCGGGTTCCTGATGACGACGGCCGCCCTCGAAGCCGAGCAGGGCACCCCGCACGACGACGGGAAGCTGGCCGACCTGCCCCGCGCGTTCAAGGGCAACATCTGCCGGTGCACCGGATACCGCGCCATCGAGGACTCGGTGCGCGGCGTGCGGCACACCGAACGGCCCTGTGCGGGCAAGGCGGTCGGCAGGAGTCCGGGGGCTCCGGCGGGCCCCCTCGTCGTGACCGGCACCGCGCGCTACACCTTCGACGTCGAGGTGCCGGGCCTGCTCCACATGAAGCTCCTGCGCTCCCCCCATCCGCACGCGCGGATCGTCTCCATCGACACCACGGAGGCGCTGCGGGTGCCCGGGGTGCACGCGGTCCTCACCCACCACGACTCGCCCGGCACCCTGTACTCCTCGGCCCGCCACGAACACCCCGGCGAGGACCCGGACGACACACGCGTCCTGGACGACGTCGTCCGCTTCGTGGGGCAGCGCGTGGCCGCGGTGGTCGCCGAGAGCGAGCAGGCCGCCGAGGAGGGCTGCCGCCGGATCGAGGTGGTCTACGAGGAGCTGCCGTACGTCATCGATCCCGATGAGGCGATGGCGCCCGGCGCCCCGGTCGTCCACGCCGGCAAGGGGCCCGAGATGCGGATCGCGCGGGTGGAGAACAACGTCGCCGGTGAGGTGCACGGCGAGATCGGCTGTGTCGAGGACGGTTTCGCTGAGGCCGACGTGGTCTACGAGAACACCTTCCGCACCCAGCGCGTCCAGCACGCCAGCCTGGAGACGCACGGCTGTGTCGCCTGGTTCGAGCCGAAGGAGGACGGCAGCGGGGAGCGCCTGACCGTGCGCTCCTCCACCCAGACGCCGTTCCTGACGCGCCGCGCCCTATGCGCCCTGTACGAGCTGCCCGAGGACGAGGTCAGGGTCGTGGCGGGACGGGTCGGCGGCGGCTTCGGCGGCAAGCAGGAGATGCTGACCGAGGACATCGTCGCGCTGGCCGTCCTGAAGCTGCGCCGCCCGGTGAAGCTGGAGTTCACGCGGGCCGAGCAGTTCTTCGGGGCGACCACCCGCCACCCGTTCACCATCGGGATCAAGATGGGCGCCCGTGCCGACGGGACCCTGACGGCGATCCAGATGCGGGTGGTCTCCAACACCGGCGCGTACGGCAACCACGGCCCCGGCGTGATGTTCCACAGCGTGGGCGAGTCGTTCGCCGTCTACCGCGCGCCCCACAAGAAGGTCGACGCCTACTCGGTCTACACCAACGTGGTCCCCTCGGGAGCCTTCCGCGGCTACGGCCTCGGCCAGGTCACCTTCGCCGTCGAATCGGTGATGGACGAGCTGGCCCACCGGCTCGGCATGGACCCGCTGACCATCCGCGAGAAGAACATCGTCGGGCCCGGCGAGCACCTGCACAGCCCCCTCGGCGAGGAGGAGGAAGACCTCTTCATCGCCTCGTACGGGCTCGACCAGTGTCTGGACGTGGTCCGCAGGGCCATCGCCGAGGACACCAGCGCCGAGCAGGCGCCCGAAGGGTGGCTGGTGGGGCAGGGCACGGCGATGGCGATGATCGCGACGAGTCCGCCGGGCGGCCACTACGCCGACGCCCGCGTGACCCTGCTGTCGGACGGCACGTACGACATCGCCGTGGGCACCGCGGAGTTCGGCAACGGCACCACCACCGTCCACCAGCAGATCGCCGCGGGCGCTCTGAACACCACCGTGGACCGCCTGACGGTGCGTCAGTCCGATACGGACGTCGTACGCCACGACACCGGCGCGTTCGGCTCCGCGGGCACGGTCGTGGCGGGCAAGGCGGTCCTGCTCGCCGCCACCTCGCTGGCCGAGCGCCTCCAGACCTTCGCCGCCCGCCACACCGGGGTGGCCCGGCACCTGTGCGTGCTCGGGGCGGAGGCCTTCGACTGCGCGGGCCGGGTGGTGACCCTGAAGGAGCTCCACGAGGCGGCCGTCGCGGCCGGCGCGCAGGACGAGCTCGCCGTGGACGGCCACTTCGGCGGCACACCCCGCTCGATCGCGTTCAACGCCCAGTGGTTCCGCCTCGCGGTCGACCCCGGGACCGGCGAGATCCGCATCCTGCGCAGTGTGCACGCCGCCGACGCCGGCAAGGTCATGAACCCGATGCAGTGCCGCGGACAGGTCGAGGGCGGGGTCGCCCAGGCGCTGGGCGCGACGCTCTTCGAGACGGTACGCGTCGACGAGCGCGGCGCGGTCACCACGGCCGCGTTCCGCCGCTACCGCCTGCCGCAGTACGCCGATGTCCCGCGCACGGAGGTCCACTTCACGGACACCAACGACTCGATCGGCCCGCTCGGAGCGAAGTCGATGAGCGAGAGCCCCTTCAACCCGGTGGCCCCCGCGTTCGCCAACGCACTGCGCGACGCGACGGGCGTCCGCTTCACCGAGATGCCGGTGCTCCGCGACCGCGTCTGGCAAGCCCTCGACCGGCACGCCCGGTCGGGCGGGAAGGCGGGCACGAGCTACGACGCGTAGGCGCCGACGGCGCGCACGGGGGGCCTGGCACACCCGGCCCCGGATACCGGCCCGCCCGCCGCCCGGCCGTAGCCCGGCCAGCTCCCGCCCGGCCGTCACGGCGCAGTGCGTGCCTCTCCGGATCCGCCCGGCCCTCCGACGCGTCGGCGTCCCGCCGCCCGGGTGCGCGCACCCCTCGGCCCCGGCCACCGGCCGCGCTCGGCCCCCGTACCCGCTCAAGGGGGTCGGGTAGAGTTGGCGGGTCGGGGCCGGCCGTGCCGGGCCCCTTTGGACGGCCGACCGCTTCCCTGGTCGGTCGTCGCTCGCGCCGGGGCCGATGCCGTCCCCTGCGACGGACGACGGAAGCCCGGAAGACCGAGCCCGCAGGAGAGAGCGTGCGCATGCCCGTGGTGTCCCGCGCCGCCACCTGCCCGCCGTGAACCCCGGCCCGTGAATCCTCGCCGCTGAGCGGCGCCGAGCACCCTTGACCGGCCGTGCGTCCACGCGCCGCCCCGTCCCGGGTCCTCCGAAGACCTCTCGCCCGCCGCGCGCGGGCCCCGCGAACGGCCACCCGGCCGCCCCGCGCCTTCTCGCACGTTCCGGCCGGTGCCCGGCGTGCCCGAGCACGACAGGTACCTGTCTTGACGACGTCCGCACTGTCCCCGGCCGCCCGGCTGCGCGGCCTCAGGCCCGACTGGCTCCACGATCCCCGGGTGTGGCGCACCGAGATCCTGGCCGGTCTCGTGGTGGGGCTCGCGCTGATCCCCGAGGCGATCTCGTTCTCGATCATCGTCGGCGTCGATCCGGCGATCGGTCTGTTCGCCTCGTTCACGATGGCCGTCACCATCTCCGTCGTCGGCGGCCGGCGCGCCATGATCTCGGCCGCGACCGGCGCCGTGGCCCTCGTCACGGCTCCGCTCAACCGAGAGCACGGCTTCGGTTATCTGGTGGCCGCGGTGATCCTGGCCGGTGTCTTCCAGATCGTGCTCGGGGCGCTCGGGGTGGCCCGGCTGATGCGGTTCGTGCCGCGCTCGGTGATGGTCGGCTTCGTCAACGCGCTCGCCATCCTCATCTTCATGGCGCAGGTGCCCGAGATGCACGACGTGCCCTGGGCGGTCTACCCGCTGATCGTCGTCGGCCTCGCCCTGATGGTGTTCTTCCCGAAGGTCACCCGGACGATCCCGGCGCCGCTGGTCTCCATCGTGATCCTCACCGTCGTCACGGTCGCCGCCGCCATCGCCGTGCCCACCGTCGGGGACAAGGGCGCTCTGCCCTCCGCGCTGCCCGTGCCCGGCCTGCCCGACGTACCGTTCACGCTCGACACCCTCACCACCGTCGCCCCGTACGCGATCGCCATGGCCCTGGTCGGCCTGATGGAGTCGCTGATGACGGCGAAGCTGGTGGACGAGATCACGGACACCCGCTCCAGCAAGACCCGCGAGTCCATCGGCCAGGGCATCGCCAACATCGTGACCGGCTTCTTCGGCGGCATGGGCGGCTGCGCGATGATCGGCCAGACCATGATCAACGTACGGGTCTCCGGTGCGCGTACACGGCTGTCCACGTTCCTCGCGGGCGCGTTCCTGATGGTGCTGTGCATCGTGTTCGGGCCGGTCGTCTCCGACATTCCGATGGCCGCGCTCGTCGCGGTGATGGTGATGGTGTCGTTCACGACGTTCGACTGGCACTCCATCGCGCCCAGGACGCTCCGGCGGATGCCGGCCGGGGAGATCGCCGTCATGGTGCTGACCGTCGCCGTCGTCGTCGCCACGCACAACCTGGCGATCGGTGTCGTCGTGGGCACGATCACGGCGATGGTGATCTTCGCCAAGCGCGTCGCCCACCTCGCGGACGTCACGTCCGTCGTCGACCCGGACGGCACGCGGGTGGTCTACCGCGTCACCGGCGAACTCTTTTTCGCCTCCTCCAACGACCTCGTCACGCGGTTCGCGTACGCCACCGACCCCGACCGGGTCGTGGTCGACCTCTCCGGCACCCACATCTGGGACGCGTCGTCCGTGGCCGCGCTCGACGCCATCGAGACGAAGTACGCCCAGCGCGGCAAGTCGGTGGAGATCGTCGGCCTGAACCAGCCCAGCGCGCGCATCCACGAGACGCTCAGCGGAGAACTCACCGGAAGCCACTGACGGGCGGCTGTTCGTGTGGGCATCGTCGCCGCCCCCTCGTCCGGGGGCGGCGCGTCGTCGAGAGAGCCCCGGCGACGAGGGCCCCGGACCGGGACACCTACTTGTTGGGGTCCCTGAACCGGCCGAAGGCCTTGGTGAGGGCGGTCAGGGGTGATCCGTCCGCCTTCGCCGGCCGGGGCACGGGCACCCGCGGTACGCCGTCGCCGCCGCTCGTCTCGGCCAGCGCCGCCTGGGCCGCTTCGGCGGCTTCGCGGTACAGGTCGCGCGACTTCGTCATCGCGTCCAGCGCCTCGGCGTACTTCACGACCATGCCCTGCGCGTGCACCAGTTCCTCGTCCGGCGTGAGCAGGTGCCAGCCCTGGCGCAGCCTGGTCAGGGCACGCTCGGCGTCGGCGGGCAGCGGGCGCGGCAGGGCGGCGAACTCCTTGATCCTGTCGAGGAGTTCGGTGGGCTGCGACCCGTCGAGGAAGACGGTGCGCACCGTGAAGGCCTCGCCGTCGTAGCCGGGGCTCGGCGGCACGGTGGGCAGGACCACTCCGCCCCCGCGCGGCATCCGCACGTTCAGCTCGCGCTTCATGGCGAAGTCGGCGATCTGCGCCTGCTCCGGAGTGCCCCGGTGTTCGATCACCCGGTGTCGCAGGCTCGGCGGCAGGAACGTCGAGACGGGCTGCTGCCCCTTCGCGTCCGGAGTCATCGCCTCGTGCACCACGACGTGGATGAACCAGCTCTGCCGGGTGCAGTCGCGCAGCAGGTGGCGCAGCTCGTCGTCGTCCTTCGGCAGGTGGTTCGTGGTGCGCAGGCGCAGGCCGGCGACGGTGTCGTGGTCCCAGGCGACGCGGTCGCTGTCGGGCCAGAACATGGTCGCGGGCGAGAGCCAGTGCACGTCCCACGGCCGCTCGGCCTCGGCGGCCAGGACCCAGGTGACGCCCTCCCCGTCCTTGCGCCGCGACTCGGGGTCGTACGTGGTGAGCTGCGCGCGCACCACGACGTCGCCGTCGGCGCGCCAGCGGGCCTCGAAGACGCGGCGGGCCGTGGGGCCGGGGTCGGCGGACTCGTCCAGCGGGTGCAGGACGGTGGAGCGGGCCGCCTCGACGGGGTCGAGGTCCAGGAAGTCGTCGAGCACCCCGGCCGCCTGGAGGGCGATCAGGTTGCGCCGGACGTCGAGCTCGGGCTCGGGCCCGAGGTGGCGCCCGCGCCCCAGCCACGCGGTGTCGGGGACGGTGGTCGAGGAACTGCTGTTTTTGGCCATGGATTCGTTCTGTGGGTGATCGGGGCCCGACCAGTATGGTCGCTCGGCCTGACAGGGCAACGCAGTACCCCACCTACGGCCACGTCACGCCGCCCTTGCTCCCACGAAGTCCGAAATGACCTCCGCACGGGCGAGCCGAAACCCCCGAATACCCCCGCCGATCACCCGATCCGCACCCGCTCGACGACCCCGAGCACGGCCTGGACGACGACGTCCGGCCGACTCCGATGAATGCAGTGGCCGGCGTCACGCACCTCGATGTGCTCCCCCCGACCGGCGGTGGCGATCTCCGCCCGTCGCGCCGCCCGGCAGGAGCGCGTCGAGCGCCCGCACTACAACGTTGGTCACAACTCCCCCTCCCCGAACCGACGTTGTGGTCCGGGACGCCAGCGTACCGATCATGCGGGCGGCGGGCGGTTCCTCGCGTGCGGGGTCCGTTCGCTGCGCCTGTCGTGGCCTGTGACTCGGCGGCACAGTCCGCGGGCCGCCGGACGCAGAGCGCGGTCCGGCCGCCGCGCTGTCCGTAGATGCCGAGGTCACGGCGGCAAAGAGGTCAAGGTCACAGCCGATCCCTCTGCTGCTCCTTTGAAGAACTGCCCTAGCATCCGAGCATGACGGTCCTGCCTGACGACGGGCTCTCTCTGGCCGCCGAGTTCCCTGACGCGACCCTTGAGCAGTGGCACAGCCTCGTGGCTGGTGTTCTGCGCAAGTCGGGCAAGGAAGCTTCCGGCGTGGCAGCGGAGGACGCCCTGTCCACCGCGTTGGAGGACGGGTTGCGCACCCGCCCCCTGTACACCGCGCACACCACCGCGCCCGACCCCGGTTTCCCCGGATTCGCGCCCTTCGTGCGAGGGAGCCGAGCCGAGGGCAACACCGCGGGCGGCTGGGACGTACGCCAGCGGCACACGGTCGGTGACGGCGCCACGGTGCTCGCGGACCTCGAGAACGGCGTCACCTCGCTGTGGCTGGTGCTCGGCGAGGGCGGTTTCCCCGTCGACTCGCTCGGCCGGGTCCTCGACGGCGTCTATCTCGACCTGGCGCCCGTCGTTCTCGACGCGGGGCGCGATGTCGGCGCCGCGGCACGGGAGTTGTTCCGGCTGTACGAGGAGCGCGGCGTCGCCAAGGACGCGGCGCGCGGCAGTCTCGGCGCCGACCCGCTGGGTCACCAGGCGCGTACGGGCGAGGAGTTGGAGTTCGCGTCCGCCGCGGCGCTCGCCCTGCGGTGCGCCGAGGAGTACCCGGGGCTTCGCGCGCTGACCGTGGACGCGCTGCCGTACCACGAGGCCGGCGGTTCGGCCGCGCAGGAGCTGGGCGCGTCGCTCTCGACGGGTGTCGCCTATCTGCGCGAGCTCACCGAAGCGGGCCTGAGCGTCGAACAGGCCTGTGCGCAGCTGGAGTTCAGGTACGCGGCGAGCGCCGACCAGTTCCTGACGATCGCCAAGCTGCGGGCGGCGCGCCGGCTGTGGGCGCGGGTCGCCGAGGTGTGCGGGGCGCCGCAGGCCGGCGCCCAGGTGCAGCACGCCGTGACGTCGCCGGTGATGATGTCGCGCCGCGACCCCTGGGTGAACATGCTCCGCACCACGCTCGCCACCCTCGCGGCCGGGGTGGGCGGCGCCGACGCCGTCACCGTGCTCCCCTTCGACCACGCGCTCGGCCTTCCGGACGCCTTCGCGCGCCGCATCGCCCGCAACACCTCGACGATCCTGATCGAGGAGTCGCACCTGTCCCGGGTCATCGACCCCGCGGGCGGTTCCTGGTACGTGGAGCGGCTGACCGATGAACTCGCCCACGCGGGCTGGGAGTTCTTCCAGCAGATCGAAGGGCTCGGCGGCCAGGCAGCGGCCCTGGGATCGGGCCGGCTCGCCGAGGATCTGGCCGCGACCTGGCGCGAGCGCGGCACGCGCCTGGCCAAGCGGCGCGAACCCATCACCGGGGTCAGCGAGTTCCCGCATCTCGGTGAGCGCCCGGTGGAGCGCGAGCCGCAGCCGGTCCCCCCGTCGGGCGGGCTGCCCCGCGTGCGGCGCGACGAGGCGTACGAGGCGCTGCGCGCCCGCTCGGACGCCCACCTCGCGGCGACCGGGGCCAGGCCGCGGATCTTCCTCGCCACGCTCGGCCCCGCCGCCGCCCACACCGGGCGCGCCGGCTTCGCGGCCAACCTGTTCCAGGCGGGCGGCATCGAGGCGGTCACGGAGGGCACGTTCGAGGAGAGCGGCGCGACGGAGGCCTGTCTGTGCTCCAGCGACGCCGTGTACGAGGAGCAGGCGGAGAACACCGCCCGGTCCCTCGGCGCAGCCGGCGCCCGGCACGTCTTCCTCGCCGGCCGCCCCGGGCAGTACACCGGGGTCGACTCCTACGTCTTCGCGGGCTGCGACGCCGTCGCCGTGCTCACCGCCACCCTCGACCGCATGGGAGTGTCCTGATGGGAATCCCCGACTTCTCCGGGATCGAGCTGGGAACCCCGGCCGCGGACGGCGGCGCCGAGGAGTGGAGCGACGCGGCACGGGCCGCGGCCGGCGGCGACGTACCCCTGTGGGAGACCCCCGAGGGCATCGCGGTCAAGCCGCTCTACACCGGCCGTGACGTGGCGGACCTGGACTTCCTCGGCACCTACCCCGGGGTCGCCCCCTATCTGCGCGGCCCGTACCCGACCATGTACGTCAACCAGCCCTGGACGATCCGCCAGTACGCGGGGTTCTCGACCGCCGAGGAGTCCAACGCGTTCTACCGCCGCAACCTCGCGGCCGGCCAGAAGGGTCTGTCGGTCGCCTTCGACCTGCCGACCCACCGGGGCTACGACAGCGACCACCCCAGGGTGACGGGTGACGTGGGCATGGCGGGCGTGGCCATCGACTCCCTCTACGACATGCGGCAGCTCTTCGACGGCATCCCGCTGGACAAGATGACCGTGTCGATGACGATGAACGGCGCCGTGCTTCCGGTGCTCGCGCTGTACATCGTGGCGGCGGAGGAGCAGGGGGTGCCGCCCGAGAAGCTCGCCGGGACCATTCAGAACGACATCCTCAAGGAGTTCATGGTCCGCAACACCTACATCTATCCGCCGAAGCCGTCGATGCGGATCATCTCCGACATCTTCGCCTACACCTCGCAGCGGATGCCGCGCTACAACTCGATCTCCATTTCCGGCTACCACATCCAGGAGGCCGGTGCCACGGCCGACCTGGAGCTGGCGTACACCCTCGCCGACGGCGTGGAGTACATCCGGGCGGGGCGCGAGGCGGGGCTGGACGTGGACGCGTTCGCGCCCCGGCTCTCCTTCTTCTGGGCGATCGGCATGAACTTCTTCATGGAGGTCGCCAAGCTGCGGGCGGCCCGGCTGCTGTGGGCGAAACTGGTGAAGCAGTTCGACCCGCAGAACACCAAGTCGCTCTCCCTGCGCACCCATTCGCAGACGTCCGGCTGGTCGCTGACGGCCCAGGACGTGTTCAACAACGTGACGCGTACGTGTGTGGAGGCGATGGCGGCGACGCAGGGGCACACCCAGTCGCTGCACACCAACGCGCTCGACGAGGCGCTCGCGCTGCCCACCGACTTCTCGGCGCGCATCGCCCGCAACACCCAGCTCCTGCTGCAGCAGGAGTCGGGCACGACCCGGGTCATCGACCCCTGGGGCGGCAGCGCCTACGTCGAGAAGCTCACCCACGACCTGGCCCGCCGTGCCTGGCAGCACATCGAGGAGGTCGAGCGGGCGGGCGGCATGGCCAAGGCCATCGACGCGGGCATCCCCAAGCTCCGTATCGAGGAGGCGGCGGCGCGCACGCAGGCCCGCATCGACTCCGGGCGCCAACCCGTCATCGGCGTCAACAAGTACCGCGTGGAGAGCGACGAGCAGATCGACGTGCGCGCCGTCGACAACTCCTCCGTGCGCGCCCAGCAGATCGAGAAGCTGCGCAGGCTGCGGGCCGAGCGCGACGAGCGGGCCTGCCAGGACGCGCTCGACGCGCTGACCCGGGCGGCCGGCGGCGAGGGCAACCTGCTGGAGCTCGCCGTGAACGCGGCCCGCGCCATGGCCACGGTCGGCGAGATCTCCGACGCCCTGGAGAAGGTGTACGGCCGGCACGCGAGCCAGATCCGTACGATCTCCGGTGTGTACCGCAACGAAGCAGGCGAGTCCCCCGCCGTGGAGCGCACCCGCACCCTGGTGTCCGACTTCGAGGAGGCCGAGGGCCGCCGTCCGCGCATCCTGGTCGCCAAGATGGGCCAGGACGGCCACGACCGGGGCCAAAAGGTGATCGCCACGGCCTTCGCCGACCTGGGCTTCGACGTGGACGTCGGCCCGCTGTTCCAGACGCCCGCCGAGGTCGCCCGCCAGGCCGTGGAGGCGGACGTCCACATCGTGGGGGTCTCCTCCCTGGCGGCCGGCCACCTCACCCTCGTACCGGCGCTGCGCGAGCAGCTCGCCGCGGAGGGGCGCGAGGACATCATGGTCGTGGTGGGCGGTGTGATCCCGCCACAGGACGTGCCGACGCTGCTTGACATGGGCGCGGCGGCCGTGTTCCCGCCCGGGACGGTGATCCCGGACGCGGCCCACGACCTGGTGCGCCGCCTGGCGGCCGATCTCGGGCACGACCTGTGATCGATGTCGACGCCTATGTGAAGGGTGTGCTCGACGGGAAGCGGGCGCTCATCGCGCGCGCCATCACGCTCGTCGAGTCCACCCATCCGCGCCACCGCGCGATGGCACAGGAGCTGCTGACCGCGCTTCTGCCGCACAGCGGCCGGGCGCGCCGGATCGGGGTCAGCGGCGTGCCCGGTGTCGGCAAGTCGACGTTCATCGACGCGTTCGGCACCCAGCTCACCTCCGCCGGGCACCGGGTGGCGGTCCTCGCGGTGGACCCGTCGTCCAGCCGTACGGGCGGCTCGATCCTCGGCGACAAGACCCGGATGGAGCGGCTCGCGGTCGACCCGGCGGCGTTCGTACGCCCCTCCCCCACCGCGGGCACGCTCGGCGGGGTCGCCAAGGCGACCCGCGAGTCGATCGTGGTGATGGAGGCGGCGGGCTACGACGTGGTCCTGGTGGAGACGGTCGGCGTCGGCCAGTCGGAGACCGCGGTGGCCAACATGGTCGACTCGTTCCTGCTCCTGACGCTGGCCCGCACCGGCGACCAGCTCCAGGGGATCAAGAAGGGCGTCCTGGAGCTGGCCGACGTGATCGCCGTCAACAAGGCGGACGGCCCGCACGAGCGTGACGCACAGTCCGCCGCACGGGAGCTGGCGGGGGCGCTGCGCCTGATGCACGGCCCGGAGGCGTTCTGGGCGCCGCCGGTCCTGAGCTGCAGCGCGCGCGAGTCCACCGGCCTAGACACCGTGTGGGAACGCCTCGAACAGCACCGCACCCTGCTCGACTCCACGGGCCGCCTGGCCGCCAAGCGCCGCGACCAGCAGGTCGACTGGACGTGGACGATGGTCCGCGACGAACTCCTCGGCCGCCTGCGCTCCGACCCCGCCGTCCGCGCCGTGACCCCCGAACTCGAACAGCGGGTGAGAGAGGGCGAGTTGACGGCCACATCCGCCGCGGAGCACATCCTGAGAACGTTCCGCACCCGGGGCGACTGACGCCCCGGTCGGCTTGGGGATGTCCGGCGGGTCAAGTGACTGGACCCGCCGGACGGCTCTACGGCCTGTTCAGGCGCTGCGCGGACGGTCGTGGTGGGCGGAGCCCCGAACCACGTGCGCCCGGTGCGCCGCCCATCGCCCGAGGGTGAACCCGTCGCCCTCCTTGCGGACTTCCACCGCGCCGGCTCCGCCGAAATGTGCAGGAACCACCAGCTCCCGGGTGGCGGCGGCCCGCTCCAGAATCCGACGGCGGCTGGCCGCGGCCAGTGCGGCGTCGAGACAGAAGCAACTGTTCCAGCAGGGTTGCAGGATCTGCACCGGGCTGTGCAGCAGATCGCCGACGAACACAGCCCGGTCGGTCCCCGACGCGAGCCGGAGCACTGACGATCCCGGAGTGTGGCCGGGTGCCGACTCCAGGGTGAGGTGATCGTCGATGCGGTGGGTGCCGTCCCACAGCACGGCTTGTCCTGCGCGGTGGACGGGCGCGATGCTGTCCTCGTAGATCAGACGGTCGTCCTCTCTCAGGCCGTTCCCGTACGCGTTGTCGGGCCCGAAGTGGAAGTTGTCGGCGGCCGGAATGAGGTACTGGGCATGCGGGAACGTCGGCAGCCACTCTCCCTCGGTCCCGGCCGTGTTCCAGCCCACGTGATCGCCGTGCAGATGAGTGTTGACGACGACGTCCACGTCCCCCGGGGCGATGCCGGCCTGGGCGAGCAGCCCGAGGAAGTCGCCCTGCCAGTGGTGGAACTGAGGTGAGCCGGGCCGCTCGCGCCCGTTGCCCACCGGGGTGTCGACCAGGATGGTTCGCCCACCGCTGCGCAGGGCCCAGCTCTGCAGAGCGACCACGGCCCTGTCAGTGGCCGGGTCCCAGTGGTGCGGCGCCAGCCAGTCCTCGTTGTCCTGCCATGCCTCGGCGTCCGACTCCGGAACCAGGTCACGGGCAGGCGCGTACGGTGCCTGCCACTCGACGATCCGGATGACCTCGACATCCCCCAACACCATGCTCTGCACGCTCTCGCTGCTCATGGACTCGACCCTAGGAAGAATGGTCAGAGCCTCTCCATGTGTATCCGGCTCATGCACATACGCGTTCGTCTCACGTCGATGCGGGCGGAGATACGCTGAGCCGATGGATGTCCTGAGTGACGCGATCGCAGCCGTACGCACCGGGCGCCCCTCTTCCAACCGGGTCCGCATGACGGGGAGTTGGTGCGCCCGGCTCCCTGCCTACGACGGCGCGGGGTTCCACGTCGTACTCAAGGGCGGCTGCTGGCTGCTGCCCGACGGCGGCGCCCCTGTCTCCCTCAGCGCCGGAGACGCGGTGCTGTTGCCCCACGGCACAGGGCACGTACTCGCCGACTCGCCGCCCGATGCGGCGGCGGTGAAGCGAGCAGTGCCGTTCGAGCGCCGACTGAACGAGGCACCGCCTCGCGAACTCCCGGGCGGGCGCGGGGAGGTCGAGGTACTCTGCGGGACGTACCGGCTCGATCGCAGCCGCGTACACCCGCTCATGGCGGAGCTGCCGCAGGTCCTCCATCTGCCGAACCGCGTGGGCAGCCATCCCGAACTCCACGCCGCGATCGATCTCCTCGGCCGTGAGCTCGACGCACAACGGCCCGGATCATGCATCGCGGTGCCCAGCCTGCTCGACCTGTTCCTCGTCTACATGATCCGTTCCTGGATGTCCGAGAGCACCGCCGGTATATGGCCTGCCGTGCTGAGCGACCCGGTGACCGCCGCCGCCCTGAGGGCGCTGCACTCGGACCCGGCCGCTCCCTGGACCATCGCCCGGCTGGCTGCCGAGGCGGGCGTCTCCCGGCCCACTCTCGCCCGCCGGTTCACCGCCCTGGTCGGCAGCCCTCCGATGACCTACCTCACCTGGTGGCGCCTCACCCTCGCCGCCGCCCTGCTCCGCGACACTCCCGATCCGTTGGCCGCCGTCGCCCGCCGGGTCGGCTACGCGACCCCCTTCGCCTTCTCGCACGCCTTCAAGCGCGAGTTCGGGGTCACCCCGGGGCGGTACAGGGAAAGCATCGAGGGCTGACCTGCCCCTGTGACGCATCCCATGCGGCGGACGCAGGAGCAGGGAACCCCCGCCATGCGGCCCGACCTCGCGGTGTCCGGTTCGTCTCGACGGGCTGGTCGGGCGGGGTGACAATGGGAGGCGGATCGCGTCCGGGGGCCCGACGGGCCGGGAGGTACCCGTGGCACACACCGACACCACCGACGTACTGATCGTGGGCTCGGGCCCGGTGGGTCTGAGCGCGGCGGCCGAACTGGCCAGGCACCGGGTGCGCAGCCGCATCGTCGACCGGCTGCCGGCCCGCCTCCCCTACGCCAAAGCCGTGGGCATCCAGCCCCGCACGCTGGAGATATGGGACCGCATGGGCCTGATCCGCGATGTCCTGGAGGCCGCGGTTCCGCTGCGCGGCCAACTGGCGTACGTCAACGGCGTCGAGCAGTTCCGGATCGCGCTCGAACTGCCGCCCGAAGTCCCGTACGGTTTCGCCGCGTTGCCCCAGTACGAGACCGAACGCCTCCTGGAGGAGTATCTGGCGGATCTCGGCACGCAGGTCGAGCGGGGCACGGAGCTCACCTCCTTCGAGCAGGACGCGGACGGGGTGACCGCATGTCTGACCTCGGCCTCCGGGGCCCAGGAGCAGCTCAGGGTGGGCTACCTCATCGGATGCGACGGCGCGCACAGCACCGTGCGCAAGGGGCTGGGGCTGTCCTTCGAAGGAGGGGCGCTCCCGGCGGAGTACATGCTGGCCGATGTCGAAGTGGACTGGGACATGCCGCGCGGCCACAGCGTGCGCTGCACCCATCGCGCCGCCGACGGTTCCATCGACGACGCGCTGGTGTGTGTGCCGCTGCCCGGCGCCAGTCGCTACCGCCTGTCGATGCTGACGCCCGCCGGGTTCTCCGACGAGCTCGACAGCCGCGGCACCGCCCTTCGGCCCGCCGCCCCGGTCCCCGCCGGGGCCACGGCGGGGACGGCCGCGGTGCCCGCCGCCGACAAGGTGGCGCACGGCCTGGGAGGCCCCAGGGTCCCGGAGCTGTCCGACATTAAGGCCGTCGTCGACCGGCTCGCGCCGGCCCCCGCGGCCCTCTCCGACCTGCGCTGGTCGTCGGTCTTCCGCATCAGCCACCGCATCGTCGACCGCTACGGCGAGGGACGGGTCTTCGTCGCCGGCGACGCGGCCCACATCCATCCGCCCACCGGCGCGCAGGGCATGAACACCGGCATCCAGGACGCCTGCAATCTGGCCTGGAAGGTCGCCCTGGTCGTGCGGGGCGTGGCGGGCCCGGCCCTGCTCACGAGCTATGACGCCGAGCGGCGGCCGGTGGGCGAGGAGGTCGTGGGCCGGACGACCGTACGGCACTCCTCCACCAGCGGCCATGACGACGACGGCGACCCGAAGCGCCAGATGATCGGCGAGGCCCAGCTGTTGGTTGGCTACCGTGACGGCCCGCTCGGTACCAAGCCGTACGGTCCGGCCGACGCGCCCCAGCCCGGTGACCGCGCCCCGGACTGCGGCGGGCTGGCCGCGCCGCCCCTGGCCGCGTACCGGCTGCGGCTGCTCGACGTCCTGCGTGGCTGTCCGGGCCACGTCGTGGTTCTCTACCTCAGCGACCCCGACGACATGGCGGCCCCGGCGGAGGCCGCCGAAGCCGTCGCGACCGCATCGGCAGCCACGACGGCCACGGGCGAGGTCTCCGCCGGGCCGTCCGGGACCTGCCGCACCTCGGTCGTGACGCGGACGGTCGCCGTCGTCGCCCGGGAGGCGGCCTCCGCGGCGGACGGCGGCGCTCCCGCCCTCGGTGACCTCTCCCGTCTGACGGTGCCCGGATATCTGGACGCGGCGGGCGAGTTCGCCCGGCTGTACCGTCCGGAGGGCCCGACCGGGTTCGTCATCCGGCCGGACGGTCAGCTCGGCGCCCGGTTCCCGCTGGCCGGCACCGAAGCGGCCCTGGCCGAATACCTCGGCACCCTTTCGGTCTCCGCCCAGCGCGCCGGTGTGCGCCGGCCGCAGGGTTCTCCGGCGAAGCGAGCGTGACGATCCCACCACGCCGCCCTCAACCGCTTCGGGCGGCTTCCCCCATGAAATTGCGAGCACGATGGGTGACGCTGTTCCATGTTCATACGTTCGGGTTGTTTGGGGGCGCGTGCGTGGCGACCGGCTTGCAGGGGCGCCCGCCCTCACCGTCGGGCATCATGCCCGTACTTGACCGATCGCGATCGCTTGCCGATCAGCTGAGACGCATGCCGAACGCCGACGACTGCATGGTGGCGGTACGGGGCGATGGGGCTGAGGTGGCGTGGGAGTGCCCGTTGCGTTTTCAGGGATTTCCCGCGATGGCGGGGCCGGCCCGGTGCTGGTTGTGTTCGGTGCCCGGACATGAGTAAGGGCTCCGAGGGGTTGGTCGCCTGACTCGAAGCCCTGACGCGTCCGTTCCCACGCTTCCATCTCTAGGAGGACGACGTGCTTGACCGCGTCTACCGGAAGGTCGCCGCGCTGCTTCCGGAGCGGCCCGACCTTAGCATTCCGCTGCAGGTGATCGCCCAAACCGCCGTGGTCGGCGTCCTCGCCGTCTCGGCCCGCTGGGCCTCGGTCCTGGTGACCGCGACGGTGGCGGGAGTGGTGTGGAAGGGCCTGCCGCCGGAGGCCCTGATGATGGCCGCCCCGGCGGCCTGGGCGGACCGGACGATGGTCTCCTATCTGCGCGTCACACGCCTGTAGGGCGCTCGCAGTACCCCGTGCGCCGCCCAGCGGCCGCCTGATGTCCCTGGCGGTCCGCGGGGTGGGCGCGGTGTTCGCCCGCCCGCGGTTTTCGGTCAATGTGCCGTCCCCGCACGGCCGTTGACCGTCGCGGTTCTCGCGCCGGGACCGCCGGGCGGGCCGGACCGGTTGCTCATGTCCGCCGCTGACGCGAGGAGTCCCGATGCCGTCGGGCCACTTACCCCACCCGCCCTCCGGACGCCGAACCGTTGCGCCCCGCACCGCGGGTGCGACCATCCTCAGGCCCCGCCTCCAGGGCCCGCCGCCCGGATCGGCGAACGCCCCGCGGGTCGCCTACGACGCGTTCCGCATGCGGTACGAGGGCGTCTACGTGCGCTACGCGCGGGTCCGGCTGCACAGCCCCGAGGCGGCCGACCTCACCGTCCGCGCCGCCCTGGAGGGCGTCGCCGAGCGTTGGCACCTCGTACTGCGGGAGGCATCACCAGCCGCGGCCTGCTGGTCGCTGGTCCGCAGCCGGATAGCCGACACCGCCCAACCCCCGCGGTCGGCGGGCCTGTTGACGCCGGACGAGACGGACATGCTGGTGCTGCGCTACCGGCTGGGGCTGCCCGTGGCCGAGGCGGCGTCCGTGATGGGGATGGACGCGCCGCGGTTCGCCGTCGGGCTCGGCGGCGCGATCCGTCTCCTCACGTCCCGTCCCGGAAGCTCCCTGCGGGAAGCGGGCCGCGGCGAGAGGCCCTGACCGGTCCCGACCGGGTGCATGCCGGTTCCGTTCGCACCACGTTGCGCGGCGTCCGGTTTGCTCCCCCGTGCGCCCGTGTCACCCCCGAGCGCACTGGTCGGCGCACGCCCTCGCTCCTAGCATGTCTCTCCTGTCGACCGGCAGCGACCGCAGCCCGGTTGAGCGGGCCGCGCCTGAAGAGGGAGAGAGCCATTTCCATCGACGTCAGCACACCCAGCGTGGCGCGCATGTACGACTTCCTCATCAACGGGACCGACAACTATGCGTCCGACCGGGCCGCCTGCCGAACTCTCCTCGAAATGGCGCCCAGCACAAGGGAGTTGGCCCTCATCAACCGGGCCTTTCTCGTACGGTCGGTGCGCTACCTCGCCCAGGAGTGCGGAATCCGCCGCTTCCTCGACCACGGGTCCGGCCTGCCCACCCGCCCCAACGTCCACCAGGTCGCGCAGGAGAGCCAGCCCGGCGCCCAGGTCGTCTACATCGACAACGACCCGCTCGTGCACGCGCACGGCCGCCTCATGCTCGCCGAGGACCTGAAGACCACCGCCGTGATCGAAGCCGACATGCGGGACGTCGAGGGGAACTTCGAGCGCCCCGAGGTGCGTCGGCTGCTGGAGGACGGCGAGCCGGTGGCAGCCCTGTTCGTGTCGGTCCTGCACTGCATCCCGGACGACGACGACCCCTGGCAGCTGGTCAAGGACGTCGCCGACCGGCTGCCCGACGGGAGCTGTCTGATCGTCTCCCAGCTCACCAGCGACAACGCTCAACTCCGGGACAGCGTCACGGAGTTCATGCGGCAGACCACCGGCGGCACATGGGGCCGGGTGCGCTCCACCGCAGAGGTCGGACGGTACTTCGACGGCCTCGCCCTGCAGAAGGCCGACCGGCCCGTCGAGGTGTCCACCTGGTATCCGGACACCGACATCGCGCCGCGTCAGGCCACCCAGGAATGGATCGAGTACGGCGGCGTCGCCAAGGTCGTACGGAACGGGTCCGCAGCCCGCGGCTAGCCCGGGGGCGCGTCGGCGAAGCCCGTGATGAGCCGGTCCAGCAGCGTCAGCGTCTCCTCCTTGCCGAGGCTGTGCTGGATCAGCTCCAGCATCGAGGCGGCGTGCAGGTCGACGTCGGCGGCCTCGCTCAGCCAGGCTCCGCCGCTGTTCATCCCCTCCCGGTACACCAAATCGGGATCGCCCGGCGCCGGGAACTTGAAGACGGTCATCGCGACCGTCAGCGGGCACACCTTCTCCCACGCACGGTCGGTGAAGATCCGGATGTGCACCCGGTCGCTGTTCTCCGCGAGGTTGAACAAGTGCCGCAACTGCCCCCGCATCACCTTGCGTCCGCCGACCCACGCGCGGAGCACCGATTCGGCGATCACGGCCGAGTAGTCGGGTGCGTCGGGCGGCTCCAGGACCTCCTGGCGCCGGCGCCGCACCTCCCACCGCCGCTTGATCGCGGGATGGTCGGGCCTGCCCGTGTAGGGCACCCGCATGATGGCGCGGGCGTACTCGGGGGTCTGCAGCAGGCCGGGCACCAGGGATCCGGAGTAGGTACGGATCTCCTTTGCGGCGCTCTCGACGATCATCAGCTGGCTCAAGGACGCGTCGACCACGTCGCTGTAATCCGTCCACCAGCGGCGCTGCTGCGTGTCGTCCACCAGGCGCGTGAGCGTCCGCAGCGACTCCTTGTCGGCGTGGCCGTAGAGCTCGGCGAGCCGCAGGACCGTCGCGAGGTCCGGCTTGACGTCCCTGCTGCCGGTCTCGTACCGGCTGAGCATCGACGCCGAGCTGATCGCCCCGGCGGCCACCACGTCCTTGCCGAGCAGGTTGGCCGCGGCCCGCATCGCGCTCAGCCGCAGACCCAGCACCCGTGCCGGCGGCGCCACACCCGAGAGGCGGTCTTCAGCCCCCTCGTCCGGAACCGGATCAAGCACGCGTGCGGCCACCCTGACTCCTCCAGCGCACGGCGACCCTCGCCGGTACGCGCCCCATCCTGAGGAACCACGGTGGCCACCACAACCCGCGGCTACGGCATTTCAGCCAACCATGCCGTCGAACTCCCCGTTGCGCGCCCCGTCGAGGAAGGCCGCCAGTTCGGAGGAGGTGAAGATCAACGCGGGTCCCTCGGGGAAGCGGGAGTTGCGCACCGCCACCTCGCCCCGGGACAGCCGCGCAATTTCAACGCAGTCGTTGTAGGCGTCGCTCGCCGTCGCCTTCACCCATGTCGCACCCGCGATCGCGTCGGCCCGTACACCGTTGTCGTAGTCCGTCATCGTCTGCCGCCTTCCTTGACCCGAGCCGCGCGGCTCCCCGGTTGGCGCCGCGCCCCGTGCACCTCACCGCGGGCCCCGGACGGAGACGTTCCCCCGCCGCTGAAATTTCATGGCCCCCTGGAGTGCCGCCGATCGTAGCGACGTCACGACGATCCGTACTGTCCCTCGAAAGTGGGCAATTCCCGTCCCCGGCAAGGGTTTCGATGGGCGATGGGCGGCCCTTGCCCCCTCCGGCGCATCAACCGCATGATCAACACATGGGAACCGTCACGGCGTTGCGCCGATACCCGGTCAAGTCCATGCTCGGTGAGGCCGGACGTGAGATGCGGGTCACCGAACACGGCCTGGCCGGGGATCGCGCGTACGCCGTGCTCGACGCGACCGGCGCGGTGGGCAGCGTCAAACACCCGCGCAAATGGGGCGGGTTGCTGGCCTGCCGCAGCAGCTGGGACGGAGCGGGCGCGCCCCGCGTGGAGCTGCCGGACGGCACGACCCTGCACGCGGGCGACGCCGAACTCGACCTGCGGCTCTCGACGTTGCTGGGCCGCGAGGTGACGCTGTCGGACCGCCCGCCGCTGAAGGCCACTCTGGAGCGCGCGGTCCCGGAGTACGAGGGCGGAGTGCCGGACGTCGTGCGCGAGGAGGCGTACGTCGACGCGACCGGGACGAGCGTCACGGCCGGAGGGGTCGCGGCGGGCAGCTTCTTCGACTTCGGGATGGCCCACCTGGTGACCACCGCGTCCCTGGAACGGCTCCGGGCCGCGCACCCCGCCGGTGATTTCGACGCCCGCCGCTTCCGCCCCAACCTGGTGGCCGACGTACCCGGCGGGCCGGGCTTCCCCGAGGACGCGTGGGTGGGCCGGACCGTGCGCGTCGGGGAGGTCCTGTTCCGGGTGACCGTGCCCACGCCCCGGTGCGTGGTGCCGTCCCTGGCCCACCACGACCTGCCCGCCGACCCGGGCATCACCCGGGCGGTCGCCCGCGAGCACCGTGTTCCCGTCCTCACCCTGGGCCGGCTGTCCTGCCTCGGCGTGTACTTGGACGTCCTGGAGCCGGGCACCGTCAGGGTGGGCGACGCGGTGACCGTCGGCTGAGGCTCAGTGGAAGCAGAGGCAGAACGGGTGGCCCGCCGGGTCCGCGTAGACCCGCCAGTTGGCGTCCGCGTGGAGCTGGTCGGTCCGCTCGAGGACGGTCGCGCCGAGGGCCAGCGCCCGCTTCTCCTCGCCGTCGAGGTCGTCCACGTCGAAGTCCAGGTGGAGCTGTTGCGGGCGCTGCTGCCCCGGCCACTCGGGCGGCGCGTATCCGTCCACGCGCTGACAGGCGATCGGCGTCCCTTCGAACCCGTGCACCTCGACCCAGCCGGGATCGTCCGGGTCGGCCACCACACGGCCGCCGAGCAGCTCCGCGTAGAACTCGGCCAGCCGTGCCGGATCGGCACAGTCCAACGCGACGGCCTGAAGCTTTCGGATCACGTCCAACACCCTTCGTTCGTCGTCCACTTCCGTGGAACCGCGTACGGGAGTGGGCGTACCCATCGCGCGGCCGGGAATGCGCGGACCCTACACCGGGGAGGTGACACCCCCTCGGCACACGAGCCGGCCGGAGGTCCGGCATGCGTGCGACGGCCGGTCGTCGCGCCTTCCGGTCAGGAGCCGGGCACGCCCTCCGGTCATGGGCCGGGGCCGCCCGGCGGGCGCGGGGCGGGCGCGGCATGCGGACGGTTCGCCGGGCGTGGCGTTACCGTCGTCGCCATGACCGACAACTCGCTGCGTTCCGTCAGTATCGAGCGGGCCGGCCCCGGCCTGTTCACCGCGACCAACTCACGCGGAGGGACGGTGACCTTCGGCACCGGCTCGGGCACCGACTTCACGCCCGTCGAGCTCTTTCTCGCGGCGATCGGCGGTTGCAGCGCGGCCGACGTGGAGGTCGCCACGAGCCGCCACACCGAACCGACCGTCTTCTCCCTCACCGTGACCGGCCACAAGGTCGAGGACGAGGACGGCAACCGGATGTCGGACCTCGTGGTCACCTTCACCGCCGCCTTCCCGGACGGCCCGTCGGGCGACCGTGCCCGCGCGATCCTGCCCCGGGCCGTGAAGACCTCGCACGACCGGCTCTGCACCGTGAGCCGTACCGTCGAGGCGGGTACGCCGGTCGTCGCGACCGTGGCCGACACGACCGACACGACCGAAGGGGCCTGAGGCGTCAGGTCCTGGGGCTCTGGACCTGACGCCCCGGTCGGCTCGGCTTCGAGGGCCGTGGCGCACGCGCCACAACTCCCCCCGCCGCGGCGGTGGGTCGCACCCTCCGCCTGCCCCCTCAATGCGATGGCTTCGGCCATCGTGACCTGCGATCATCCTCGGATGCTCACCCTTGCCGACGATCTCGGCCATCTCGCTTACACCGTCACCGGCGAAGGCTCGCCCGTCGTGCTCGTGCACGCGGGCGTCGCCGACCACCACATGTGGGACGCCGTGGTGCCCGCCCTCGCGGAGCTGCACACCGTCATCCGGTACGACCTGCGCGGATTCGGCGTATCCGCGCCGCCGACCGGGGCGTTCACCGAGACCGAGGATCTGCGGCGCCTCCTCGGCCACCTCGGGCTCGGACCCGTGGACCTCATCGGCGCGTCCTGGGGCGGCCGGGTCGCCGCCGACTTCGCCCTGGCCCACCCGGAGCACGTACGGTCGCTGACGCTGCTCGCGCCGCCGTGGCCGGGATACGACTGGTCGGCGGAGATGATCGCGTACGACGAGGCCGAGACGGCGGCCCTGGCCGCAGGTGACCTCGACACCGCGGTCGACGTGAACCTCGACATGTGGCTGCGCGGCCCGGACCGCGACTGGGCGGACGTCGCCCCGGGGCTCGCCGACGGGCTCCGCGCTCCGATACGCACGTCGCTGGTGAACCAGGGCGTCGTCGACGAGCACTCCCAGGGCGGCGCCCGGGGCGATCTCGCCACCCTCGCCGTTCCCACCCTGGTGGGGATCGGGCGCCTCGACGTCGCCGACTTCCAGGAGATCGCCCGCCGGTACGCCGCCGGGATACCGGGGGCCGCCCTGGTCGAGTTCCCCACCGCGGCCCACCTCATCGCCCTGGACGCGCCTGCCGAACTCGCCGCGGCGATCCTCGGGTTCCTCGCCCGCTGACGTGCCGACGCGACACCCCGCGGGTCAACTGACGTACGAGTATGGCTAGTTGTGGGGGCGGGGTTCGCCCCATCGCCGGCCCGCGCGGTCGCCCAGCGTCGTCACCCAGCGCGGAAGCCGGGACTGTCCGGCCGCCTCGGCGCCGGGTACGTCACGCCGTGGGCGGTCCCCGGCCCCGGGCAGCACGCGGTCCGTCACCGAGAGGAGGCGGGTCATGGAGGTGGGCGCCAGTCCCTGGAGGCGTACGGCGACCTTGGCGGCCGGGGTGAGGACGAGCTCGGGCCTACCGCGTTCGGCGGCGCGCACCACGGCCCTGGCGGCGCGCTCGGCGTCCATGGAGAGCAGGGGCAGGGTGGCCGCCGCGCCGAACCAGCCGTACTCCGCACCCGGCCGGCCGTGGAAGCGGGCCGCGGTGTGCGAGCCGGTGCGCATGAGGCCCGGGAACACCGTGGTCACGCTGACGCCGGAGCCCGCGAGCTCGGCGCGCAGCCCCTGCGAGAACCCGGCCACGGCGAATTTCGCCGTGACGTACGGCAGCAGGTGCGGGGCGGCGATCCGGCCGCCGATCGACGCGATGGTGACCAGCGAACCCTGCCCGCTCTCGCGGAGGTCGGGCAGCGCCGCCAGGGCGATCCGCAGGGGGGCGAAGCACATCGTGTCCATGGCCTCGCGGAAGTCCTCCTCCCCGAAGGCCTCCATGGGGCCCACCTGGATGATCCCGGCGTTGTTGACGAGCAGGTCCAAGCGCCCGAACCGTTCGTGGACGGCGTCGAGCAGCCGCTGGGGCGCGTCGGCGTCGGTGATGTCGCAGGCGACGGAGGCGACATCGGCCCCGGTGGCCCGCAGGGTCCGCTCCGCGGCGGCGAGCTCCGCCCCGTCGCGGGCGCAGAGCATGACGCGACAGCCCCGCGCGGCCAGCTCCCGGGCGATGAGCAGGCCGAGGCCGCGCGAGGACCCCGTGACGAGTGCGGTACGGCCTCCGAAGCGACTACGTCGAGGGTTCATGCTGCTGCTCCCGGGGGTGTGGGGCGGGTGAGGTGGTCCACCGCCCTCCCGGTTCCCAGCGACGCCGTTCTTACACCAGGGTCACGCAGGCCCCGGCCGGCGCAAGCGATCCGGACGATCCGGCCTAGTTCTCCACGACCGCGCCGTCATAGACGTGGTCCGGGGTGACGACCTGGGTGATCGCGCGGGCGAGCAGCGTGGACGGCTCCTGGCCCTGGACCGTGATGTCCGTGTTGATCATGACGACGAGGGTGGCCTTCTGCTCGGGCAGGTACACCGTCACGGTCTCGTAGCCAGGGATGGAGCCGTTGTGGCCGATCCAGCCGTTGGTCTCCAGGATCCCGAGACCGTAGGTGGTGCCGGGGAAGCCGGTCGGCAGCGTCTTGAGCCGCTCCTGCTGGGTGTGGCGGCTGAGCAGTTCCCCGGTCGCCACCGTCTTCGCCCAGTGGTGCAGGTCGTGCAGGTCCGAGATCATCGCGCCGGCCGCCCAGCCCCAGCTGGGGTTCCAGTCGGTGGCGTCGGCGACGTCACCGCTGAGCGTCTGGTCGGTGTAGCCGCGCGGGTGGGGCATGGGGAACTCGGCGCCGCGCGGGAAGAGCGTGTTGTTCAGGTGCGACGGGCCGAGGACCCGGTGGTGGATGACATCGGCGAGCCGGTGACCGGTGACCTTCTCGATCACCTGGCCCAGGAGGATGAGGTTGGTGTTGGAGTACTGGAACTGCTGTCCCGGCGCCGCCGTGTTGTCGTGCTTGTAGCCGTACGCAAGCACTTCCTGCGGCGTGAACGAGCGCTCCGGGTTGCTGAGCAGCTCGTTGATGAAGTCCGGGTCCGAGCTGTACGGGAAGAGACCGCTGCGCATCTCGGCGAGGTGGCGCAGCGTGATCCGGCTGCCGTTCGGGACGCCGCGGAGGTACTTGGCGATCGGGTCGTCGAGCCGGACGCGGTGCTCGTCCACGAGCTGGAGCAGCGCGGTGACCGTGAAGGTCTTGGTCTCGCTGCCGATCCGTACGTAGGAGTCGACGGCCATCCGCTGGTGGGTGGCGGTATTGGCGACGCCGGTTGCGCGTACGTAGCTGCCCTTGCCCGGCATCCACAGCCCGACGATGGCACCCGGGATGTTCGCCTGCCGCCTGACCTGCGCGATCGCCTTGTCCAGGCGGGCGGTCAGCTCCGTGCCGAGGCCGCCGTGTCCGTGGTCGTCCTGGTGGTGCCCGGTCGCGGCGATCGCGGTGTGGCCGGGCGTGGCGGAAGCCGGCGTCGTCGGGGCCAGCACGGATGCCACCAACAGCGTGGAGGCGAGCAGCCGGCGGCGAGGGATACGACGCATGGGAACGCCTCTTTCAGTCACGGGCACGATCACAGTCGCGGGTCGGAACGCAGCATGACCACGGGACGCCGTGCGGGGCGTTCGCGGTGAACCCCGGTGCGGCGAGTCCACTCGTTCGGGGCCACGGCCGGGGCGGCGGACCCGGCCGGGGCGGCGGACCCGGCCGGTCGCGGCGGCGGGGGCCCCTTCCGGGACCCTCGCCCAGGGCCCTGGCCGTCGGCCCGGCCGGTCGACCTGGCCGCCGCTCCCCCTCCGCCCGGCTCACGGCAGGCGGCCCCTGCGACTGTCCCGGGTGACTCCGGTCAGGCCCCGCGCCGCGGTCGTCCCCGGTATGGGTGAACAACCGGTGGTTTCGGGCAGGGCGGGGCGCGGCTGGGACACCGCCTCGTGACGCTCACGTCCGACAACCGGGACCGCGTCCGTCACAACCCATGGTTGGGCGCGTCTAGAGTGGCCGGGTGGACACCGAGGCGTTGCGATCGTTCGTCCGGGCGGCGGAGCTCGGGCAGTTTCACCATGCGGCCGGCGAGCTGGGCGTGACTCAGCAGGCGGTCTCGAAGCGGATCGCCGCGCTGGAGCGCACCCTGGAGGTGCGCCTGTTCGCACGGACCCCCCGGGGAGTCGAGCTGACCCTCGACGGCCAGGCGTTCCTCCCTCACGCGCGGGCCGTCGTCGCCGGTGTGGAGCGGGCCGTCGCCGCGGTCAGGCCGGGCTCCCGTGCCCTCCGCGTCGACGTACTCGGCCGGCGCAGCGCCCAGGCCGTGGTCCTGCACGCGTACTGGCGCTCGCGGCCCGGGACCGATCTCGACGTGGTGACCCTCCGCGTCGACGATCCTCGCGCGGCGGTCGCCGCCGTCGAGGCGGGCGACGTCGATGCCTCGTTCCGGTCCGTCACCGACCCGGCGCTGCTCCCGCCCGATGTGCGCATGATCCCGGCGTTCCACTCCCCCCTGGAACTGCTCGTCGGCCCCAGCCATCCGCTCGCCTCTGCGCGGCGGCTGACCCCGGAGCAACTGCGCGGGCACCGGATCTGGGTGCCGGGCATCGCGCCGCTCAGCGAATGGGCGGAGTTCTACGACCAGCTCGCCGCCGCCTTCGATCTGCGCATCGACGCGGCCGGCCCGCACTTCGGCGACGAGGTACTCCTCGACACCCTCGCGGAGTCGGCGGACGTGGCGACCCTGGTGGGGGCGCGCGACCGTTACATCTGGCCGGCCACCTACGATCTGCGCCGCATCCCCCTGGTGAACCCCGCCATCGCCTATCCGCTCTCGCTCCTCCTGCCCCGGACCAATCCCCACCCGGGGCTGCGCGGGATCATCGACCACCTCGCGACCCTCCCGAAGCCCGAAGGGCCCGTCTGGCTCCCGACCTGGGCTATGGAACGCTGACGACTGTCAGCCGTCAGCCGTCAGTCAGTAACTGACAGTCAGTAACTGACATTTGTCAGGTGACCGTTCGCTTTGGCTGTAGGCCAGCGACGGCTGACGGCTGGCGGTCGTCCCGCGCCTTGTCAGACCGGGAGGCCGAGGGACTGTCGGCGGAGCGCCGTCGGGGTCGTGCCGTAGGCGTCGCGGAACGCCCGGCTGAACGTCGCCGGATGGGCGAATCCCCGCCGGGCCGAGATGACATGGACGGGGACGCCACTGCTCGCCGGGTCGGCCAGGTCCCGGCGGGCCTGCGCGAGCCGATGCTTGTGGAGGTAGCCCGCGACCGTCGTGCCGTCGCCCTCGTACTGGAAGAGACGGTGGAGGTAGCTGACCGAGATGTGATGGGCGGCGGCGATCGACGCGACGTCGAGGCGGGGATCGTCGGAGTTGTTCCGGATGAAGGCCTTGATGCGCAGGGTCAGGGCCCTGCGGTGGGATTCCGGTGTCAGGGACCGGTCGTCGTCGAGGGCGCCGGAGAAGAGCGCGCCGACCAGGTCGGCCAGCACCGTCCTCAGACGCGGGCCGTCGGCCGGCTGGTAGGAACGGCTGTCCCGGGCCAGTTGGCCCAGGAACGTGGCCAACAGGGCGCCCATGCCGTTCGAGGCCGACATCTTCCGGCCGATGACCCGGTCGGCCGCCGCCCTCGGCAGCGGGAGGAGCGCCTTCGGGATCTCGACGCCGACGATCTCGACGGGGTCGCTGCCGGTGCTCAGGTCGAAGGAGCGGGAGGTGTCGCTGGTGTGGAAGTGCCCCGCGGTGTGGACCACCGTCTCCTTGCCCAGGGTGATCGCGCCCGAGCCGCGGACCACGTACGAGAGGTGGTAGGCCTCCGGGTCGGACTTCTTGATCAGCCGCGCCGTGCGGCGGAAGGTGAGCGGGTGGCATTCCATGGGGTACACCGCTACGTCGTCCAGGAGGATGTTCCGCTGGTTGACCCAGAAGTCGTCGGCGTGTTCGCTGCTCATGTCCATGGGCGCGTGTGTCTGCGACATCAGGTCCCGCCAGCGCTCGAACCGCTGGGCGGGCGGCATGCCGGAACTGCGGAACGTGATTTCGGGCAACATGATGACGGGTCTACATCCGGTCGGACGGCGGACGCAAGGCGAGCCCGACGGCCGCCCCGGGGAGTCGGGAACAGATCCCTCCTTGGGGTACAACTCGGGCCTCCCAGGGGGCGGTTCCCCTGGGAGGCGGGCCTCCTGGGAGGCGGGCCTCCTGGGAGGCGGGCCTCCTGGGAGGCGGGTTCCCTAGGAGGCGGGGCGCCGTCCTCGCAGTGCCGATGCGAGGGCCGCGACCAGGGACATGGCCGTGGCCACGCCGAACACCGTGACGAGGCCGTCGTGGAAGGGGCCCGAGACCAGTTCGGGGAAGAAGCTGTGGCCGGTGAGGACGGCGACGTTATGCGCGGGCAGGGTGTCCAACACCCCGCTGGGCGCCAGCAGATGACTGATCGGGTTGTTGCCGAGGAACGTGGCGAACAGGGTGCTGACCGGGGGCAGACCCGCGACCTGTTCCGCCGTGCCCGTCGGGACGCCCTGTGCCTGGAGTCCGCCGGTGAGGGCGTGCGGCAGCGATCCGGCGAGCCCGACGATCATCAGCGAGAAGGAGAGGCCCATCGACAGGGCGGTGCCCGAGTTCTGGAACGTCGAGCGCATTCCCGATGCCACTCCGCGCTGTTCCGGCGCGACGCTGCCCATGATCGCGGAGGTGTTGGGTGCCGAGAACATGCCCTGGCCGATCCCGCTGAGGAGCAGCAGTCCGGCGAACATCGGGTACGAGAAGTCGACGGGCAGGGCGAGGAGTCCGAGGAAGGAACAGGCGACCAGGAGCAGCCCGCTCGTGGAGAAGAGCCGTGCCCCGAAGCGGTCCGAGAGGTAGCCCGAGACGGGCCCGGCTATGAGGAAGCCGAGGGTGAGCGGCAGCATGAAGATGCCGGCCCATAGGGGTGTGCGCTCGAAGTCGTAGCCGTGCAGGGGCAGCCAGATGCCCTGGAGCCAGATGATCAGCATGAACTGCATGCCGCCCCGTGCGATCGCGGTGAGCAGTGCCGCCATGTTGCCGGCGGCGAAGGCCCGGTTGCGGAAGAGCGAGAGGCGGAACATCGGTTCGGCGATGCGGGTCTCCACGATGCAGAAGATGATGAGGAGCAGGAGGCCGGTGCCGAGTCCGCCGAGGACGAGGGGGTTGGTCCAGCCCGTCGAGTGGCCGCCGTAGGGCTGGATTCCGTAGGTGATGGATGCCAGCAGGGCACCTGCTCCTGCGGTGAAGGTGAGGTTGCCGATCCAGTCGATCCGGCCGGGCCTGCGGCTGCCGGTCTCGCGCAGGCTGCGGTAGGACCAGATGGTGCCGATCACGCCGATGGGGACGCTGACCCAGAAGACGGCCCGCCAGTCGATGGTGGCGAGGAGGCCGCCGACGATGAGGCCGAGGAACTGGCCTGCCAGGGCGGTGATTTGGTTGATGCCGAGTGCCATGCCGCGTTGCCGGGTCGGGAAGGCGTCGGTGAGGATGGCGGCCGAGTTCGCTGTGAGCATCGATCCGCCGACGGCTTGGACGATGCGGAAGCCGATCAGCCAGAGTGCGCCGCTGCCGCCCTTGAAGGGGTCGAGGGAGAGGGCGAGGGATGCGCAGGCGAAGACCGCGAAGCCCATGTTGTACATGCGGACTCGGCCGAACATGTCGCCGAGGCGTCCGAGGGAGACGACGAGTACGGCGGAGACGAGGAGGTAGCCGAGGATCATCCAGAGCAGGTAGCCGATGTTGCCCGGTGCGAGGGGGTCGAGTCCGATGCCTCGGAAGATGGCGGGGAGGGAGATGATCACGATCGAGCCGTCGATCGTGGCGATGAGTACGCCGAGGGTGGTGTTGGAGAGGGCGACCCATTTGTAGCGGTCGTCCTGGGAGCGGTCGCCCTTGGAGCGGTCGTCGCGTTCTCTGGGGGGTGGGGTGCTCATGCCCGTGCGGGCACCGGAAGTAGCCCTGCCTGCGGGGCTGTTGGGCGGGGGGCCGTCGGGCGTGGGCCCCTTGGCGCTCACAGTCGTTCCGCCAGTCGTTCGAGCAGGGAGAGGGCGTCGACGAGTTGGCGCCGTTCGGCGGGGGTGAGTTCGTCCTCGATCGCGTGGGCGAGACCGCGTACGGACTCCGACCGTCGGTCCAGGATGACCGTGCGTCCGGCTTCGGTCACCGTCATCACGACTCGGCGGCGGTCGGACGGGTCGGGCTCCCGGTTGACGAGTCCGCGCTGTTCGAGGGCGGCCAGGGTGGTGGCCATGGCCTGGGGCCTGACGCGTTCCAGTTCCGCGAGCGCTCCCGGTGAGTCCGGTCCGTCCCGCTCCAGGCGGGCCAGGACGGACACCTCGGACAGTGTGGTGTCGCCGACGGCGTGTGTACGCCGCAGTTTCCGGGCGATCCGGCCCACGGCCAGTCGGAGCGTCGCCGCCACTTCGCCGGGGTCGTCGGTGCCCCCGGCGCCCCGTGCGTCCTGCGCCTTGTCCGTGGGAGGTATGACGTGATCCATGGATAGTTACAATAGGCTTATCAAGCTGTCGTAACAATAGGGACCGGGTCGGTCCGGGGGCGCATGGCACCGTGCGCCCCCGGGTGCCCCCTTCGCGACCGCGCGGCTCCCGGCCGTTGTCCCTTTTCTCGGGCGGGCCGACGAGCGTCCTTTCTGGACGCGGCATTTCCTTGAACGGTTGCAGAACAAGCTCCAGAACAAAAGGTCAAGCTCTGGAATAACCGCCCCTCGGCCCCATTGAATGCCACCCCCTCCCGCGGACCGATCCACCCACAGTCAATTCACAGAAATATACGCAAACAAAACGGCGCGGCGCCGCCCGTCGGTTTTTCCGACGGGTGACGCCGTGCCGTTTTTTATGAGCTCTTGAGCGGCGGCTCGCCAACTTTTTGCGCGAGCCGGGCGGGATTAACGATGGCAGACCTTGTGCGCCTTGTGCCAGGTCTTGGTCCAGTACCCCGGGTGCACCTTGCCGTGCCGGTCGCGGGTGGCCTTGTGCCAGGTCTTGGTCCAGTACCCCTTGACCACGTGGCACTTCTCCTTGCCGTGAGCCGCGGCCGCGACCGTGTGCTGGGGCGCCGCCTCAGCTGCACCGACCGAGGAGAAAGCCACTCCTCCGGCGAGTGCGGCCGTGGCAGCACCGAGAGCGATCGCCCGCTTGACGTTTTCAATCATGACTCCACCTTTCTGTTTTTAACACCGTCCGACGAGTTGGACAACGACAGTTTTATCACCGATGCCCCGACGGAATACGGGTGTTGCTCGGGCGCGCGGGAGCATGAAGCAGTTGCGAGTTAAACCACGCGCGCCCCCAGAAATGCGACCCCCCTCTTTCCTGCGTACTTCTCCGCTCTGTCCAATCCCGGAACGGCTACAAGTGCGGGGGACATGTCATACGCGGAAAGAACGGGCGAGGGCGGCGCCCGGGGCCCTCGGGGAGGGACGGGCGCCGCCCTCGGGGTGGGCGGATCGTCGGGTGGTCCGGCTCAGCGTCGGCGGCGCCCGGACCAGCCGGCGCCGATGCCCGCCACGTGGAGGGCCAGCGCGGCCAGCCCGAGCAGCATGACGTTCGTGGACGTGAACACGTGGTTGGTCGACATGTCCGCAGCGTTGATGAGGAACGCGATCACGAACAGAACTGCCGCGCCTATGGCCAACATGGCATCTCCCCTATCCGGTTGATGCCCTCCGAGTGCCCCTTCTCATCAGCGGGAACCCCCATGGGGGCGCCGGCGCCGCCGTCGGGGTCAGGCGGTGCTCAGCGGATGGGCCGCCGTCGCCGAGCGCGGGGGCCAGGCCCGGGGGGCGAGGATCCCGAGGACGTAGGCGCGGGCCACGAGGGCGGGGCGGGTCGCGGCGCCCAGCAGGTCGCGCAGCCGGCTCAGGTGGTAGTCGACGGTCTGCCGGGACAGGTTCAGGGAGGTGGCGATGTCACCGTTGCTGCTGCCCTCCGCGAGCAGGGAGAGGATGCGGACCTGCGCCGCCGTGAGGGAGGGGTGGGCCTCGTGGGCGAGGCTCTGGTGGGTGATCACCGCCCAGACATGGCGGGCGCGGGCCGTGGAGTGGCCCACCGTCGTGAGGTGGAGCTGGGCGCGGCGCTGGCGTCCGTGGGCGTCGATGAGCACGGCGTAGGTCTCGACGCGTCTGGTGCGGCGCGCTATCAGCCCGTTCCACCTGCGGTGCAGCCGGTCGAGGCCGGGCTCGGGGGCGAGCAGGGTGTGGGCGCGGCGGCCGACCAGGTCGGGCAGGCTGAGCTGGAACAGTTCGGCGGCTGCCGAACTCGCCTCGACCACCCGCCCGTTGGTGGAGAGCAGGGCGCAGGGCAGGCCGCTGTGGTCGCGGAGGGCCTGGAGGCTGTCCTCGGCCTCCTGGCGCTGGACGGTGGCGCGCAGGTGGTCGGTGATGTCCACGTAGATCCCGGCGACGCAGGTGTGCGCGTTCTCCCTGACGGGGAAGCGGTGGCCGACGGCCTGGCCGGCGCTGCCGTCGGGGCGCCGGTAGTCGAGGGTGTGGCGCACCGGGGTGCCCCGGGTGAGGATCTCCTGGTCGAGGGCGCGGAACTGGGCGGATTCGGCGGGGGCGTCGAGGTCTTCGATGAATTTGCCGACGACGTCCTCGGGGACGGTGCCGTAGAGGTGCGCGTAGGCGTGGTTGGCCCACAGGTAGCGGCCGTGGCGGTCGCGGATGAAGGCGGCCGCGGGGGCCAGGTCGACGAGGTCGGCGAAGGCGGCGTACCGGCGGGGTGCTTCGGGGTGGGCGTCGACCTCGACGGCGAGCCCGCGGGTGCGGCCGGCGGTGGCGTTCTCGTCGAGGTGCCGGCTGACGTCGAAGGTGCGTCCGTCGAACCTGGCCTGCCAGCGGCCGTCCCGGGGTGGGTGTCCGGGGCCGGCGAGTTCTTGGCGCATCCGGTCGAGGAAGCGTTGCGCGGTGCCCGTGTCGGCGAAGGCGCCGCCTCCCCGCTCGCGTACCTGCCACGGCTCGTCGACCTCCCACCAGAAGACGGGAAGGTCTTCGAGCAGTGCTTTGAAGCTGGAGTCGTTCACAGCGGTCTCTCCGTCCGTAGGCAATCCGTACGCAATCGGCTGACGCACTGTCACAGGGCGATGGGTATCCCGTCCCGGTCCCGCGCATGCTCGGTTCTCGGCCGAATGGTGGCCGGATGCGGGTGCTCGGAAAACGTTCGCGGTCGCCAACGCGGCCTGCGACTCAGGCATTTGCCTGAACGGCAGGCGTCCTTGGTGGCATTGCGGGCGTCTGTCGCGTGGTCCCCTTGAGTGTGCGGGTGACCACGCTCCGACACATACGCCGGGGTGTTCCCCGCACCCGATGCGCATCACCGGCCCCCACGCCGGCGCATACGACGACACGTACGACGCACAGGCCGCCATGTGCGGCGCGTACGGCACGCGGCACATCACGCGATCAACACGGATGAATGGAGACGAACTTCAGTGAGCAAGGTGCTGTTAGTGCATGCCAAGGGTGGTCCGCCGCTCGGTCACGTCCTGTCCAGGACGGCCGCGCGGGCTCAGGTGCACCTGCTGGCGCTCAGCGCTCTTCCTCCCTCGGTGGCGGGTTCCGCCCGGAGACTGTGCGCGTCGGTCGTGACGCCCGATGACGCCGAGCGCTCCGACCTGGTGTCCCTGATCGTCACGCGGGCCAAGGCCGTGGGCGCGGAGGCGGTGCTCACCTTCTCCGAGTACGCGGTCGTCGCGGTGGCCGAGGCGTGTGAGGAGCTCGGCCTGGCGGGGGCGGGTGCCGCGGCGTCGTTGGCGCGTGACAAGCGCCTGATGCGCCGTACCTGGCGGGAGCGCGGTCTGTCGCAGCCCGAGTTCCGTGCGGTCGCCTCGGAGGCGGATCTGCGCGAGGCGGCCGGCGTGCTGCGCTTCCCGCTGCTTCTCAAGGCGGCCTGGAGTGCCGGTTCCACCGCGCACCAGATCATCCGGGCTCCGCACGAGGTGGCCGGTGCGTGGCGTCGCTCTCGCGAAGTGATGGCCGAATCCGCACAGTTGGGGTATGCGGAGCTTCATGTGGCGCGGGCGCAGGGCGACTTCGTGGTCGAGGAGATCGTGACGGGCACGGCCGCCGACTGGTTCGACGAGCCGGGCTGGGGCGACTACGTCAGCGTCGAGGGTGTCGTGGCGGACGGTGTGTTCCACCCGGTCTGTCTCAGCGGCCGGATGCCCACGGTCGAGCCGTTCACCGAGCGGGCCGGGATCACCCCGGCCCTGCTGTCCTCGCAGGCCCAGGAGCGGGTGGTGGCGCTGGCCCGCGAGGCCGTCGACGCGCTCGGTCTGCGGGACTGCGGGACGCACACCGAGATCAAGCTGGGCGCGGACGGCAGCATGTGGCTGATCGAGACGGCGGCCCGGTTCGGTGGGGCGATGACGGTGCCGCAGATCGAGGATGTCTTCGGGCTGGACCTCGTCGGCATGCTCGTGGACCAGCTTCTGGGCCGTACGGTCCAGTGGCCCGAGCGGGCCCTCACTGCGGCCCACGCGCGCGGCGCGGCGGGTTCGCTCGTGGTGCTCGCGGTCGACGGTCGGGGCGAGGCCTGGCGGGACCGCAGGGTGTGGGACTTCCCGGCCGTCGCGAAGGAGGTGCTGCTCAGCCGGGGCAGTGAGCTGTCGGTGGTCGCGGAGAGTTCGCTCGCCGACGGCGGTGTCGTTCCGGTCTACGACCCGGCCGGCGGCGCCAACACCATGGCCGCGCTGTGTCTGCTGTCGGCCACCGACGCGCGCACCGTGCTGCGTGACTTCGAGACGCTGGTGGACGCGCTGCCCCGCGTCCTGCCCGTCGCCACGCCCGAGGAGGTCTCCGCATGACCGCCCAGTTGTTCGCCGGCGCCGCCGAGCCGGCCACGGACCGTACGGTCGTCGGCGAGAACCTCTCGCTGCCGCTGTTCCGCACCCTGTCGGGTGTGCTCGCCGGCCATCCGTACCTGAAGGTCGTCGTCGACCGGGCCGAGAACACGTGGCATCTGCTCGACACGGCGGCGCACCCCTTTCACGTCAACTACATAGCCACCCGCGTCCTCGGCATGAGCCTCGCCGAACTCGACGCGGATCTGGACGCGTTCAACGCCTCCGTGTACATGGATCCGGCGCGCCGCTTCCTGCTCGGGGTGCTGTCCCTGCACACCGACGAGGACGCGGAGGGCCGCGAGCGCACCTTCCTGGTGCTGGAGACGACCGAGGCCGACACCATGAACGGTGAACTCCTGGCGTTCTTCTACGCGTTCGTGCGGGAGCGGGTCGACGGTCGGCTGCCGGTGCTGCTCAAGCCGGCCAACCACGGGCAGGAGGAGGAGCTGGCCGCGATCAGTGAGCTGCGGGTGCCGCGCATCCTGAGCCATGAGCTCTTCGGCTCGCGCGTGCGGACCCCCCTCAATCCGGGTGAGGCGACCGGGCGGCTGCGGTACTTCCGGACGGGGGCGCAGTACGCGGCCGCGGAGGCCGGGCTCGGCTGGGCGGACATCGTGGCCATGCCGTGCCTGCCCGACGACGTGCCCCGGGTGGCCGGGTTCGTCAACACCGCGCCGATCACGCCGCTTTCGCACACCAATGTGCTGGCCTCCGGCTGGGGCATACCCAATGCGATCGTGCGTGATCTGGAGGAGCTCGTCGAGAAGGACGGCCTGGACGGCGCGTGGGTGCGCTACCGGGTGGGCGAGGAGGAGATCTCCCTCGAACTCCTCGACGGGGAGCCGGAGTTGCGGGCGCCGGCCTGGCATCAGCAGCGCATCCGGCTCGAACCCCCGCTGCTCGAGGACGCCCCGGTGCTGTCCCTGCACCGGCTGCGCGCCGCCGACAGCGACCGGTACGGCACCAAGGCGGCCAACCTGGGCGAGCTGCACCACGTCCTGGACAGCCGCACGGCCGATCTGACCGCCTTCTACGGCCGGCCCCGGCCGCCACGCGAGGACCTCTACGGTCATCTCGCCGCCCGGCTCGGCCTCACGGACCCGACCGCCGCCGAACTCCGTTCGCGTGCGGCCGGCTTCGTGGCCTCGACGGTCGGCGCCCCGGAGGGCGTCGCGCTCCCCTTCTCGCTCCAGCAGCACTTCCTCGCCTCGTCGCCGGCGCTGCAGCAGGGCATCGGCAAGCTGAAGATGGCACTCGAACTGGATGCGGCCGACGTCCTGGACTCGCTCTGTCTCCAGCTCCAGCAGCTGATCCGGCACACGCCGGTGCCCGACTCCGTGACCCGGCAGATCAGCCAGGCCTTCCCCACGCCGCCGGGCGAGTGCGGGCGACTCGTGGTGCGCTCCTCGTCCAACGCCGAGGACCTTCCGGGGTTCTCCGCGGCCGGGGTCTACGACTCCGTCACCACCGTGCACGGCACCGGTGAACTCCTGGACGCCGTACGCCAGGTGTGGGCCTCCCTGGTGTCGCCGCGCAGTGTGCGGCTGCGCCACCAGGTGGGGATCTCCCTCGACGACACCTACATGGGTGTGATCATCCAGGAGTACGTGCCGGCTTCGCTCGGCGGTGTCCTGGTGACGTGCGACCCGACGCGCAGGGCCGACTTCCGCAACGTCTACCTCAACTGCTCCCCCGGCTCGCCGGAGCAGGTCGTCGACGGCTCGGTCCTGCCGCAGCAGTACCTGTACAACGTGGTGGAGGGCGGCGGTCGTACCGTCGCGCTCGGCTCGTGGGGCGACGGGCTTCCCGCCGCCACCCGTGCCCGCCTCGCCGATCTGTCCCTGACGGGGCGGCTCCTGCAGTCGCACTTCAGCGGGTCCGATGTGGACCGGCCGCTGGACATCGAGTGGCTGATGACCGAGCGGGGCGACTTCCGGCTGGTCCAGATCCGCCCGTACGCGCTGTGAGCCCGCGTCTCGCGCGGCGGCCCGGCGGGAAGGCGGGCGCCCCTCTGACGGACCGGGCCCGGCGGATCATCCGGCTCAACTACGGCTTCCAGCTGCTGTTCAACCTGCTGTGGTGGATGCCGGTCTTCTACGAGTACCAGAAGACGGCCGGGCTCTCCGACGGGCAGATCTTCGGCATCCAGAGCATCTACTACGTGGCGTTCTGTCTGTTCGAGATCCCGACCGGGCTGATCGCGGACCGGATCGGTGCCCGCAACTGTCTGCGGGCGGGCGCCGTGGTGATGACGGCGGCCAACCTGGCTCCGGTGGTCAGCGCCTCGTACGGCGGGTTCCTGCTCCACTTCCTCGCGATCGCCCTGGGCCGTTCGCTCACCTCGGGCGCGGCCAGTGCCTATCTGTACGACGGGCTGCGGGCCGAGAAGTGCGACGCGCACTATCTGAACGCGGAGGGCACGGCGCGTGCTCTGGGGCTCGCGGCGAAGGTGGTGTGCTGGCCGCTGGTCGGGCCGCTGATGGCGGTGGCGCACACGGCGCCGTACGTGTTGAGTGCCGCGAGCGCGGGGGGCTCGCTCGTCTGCGCGCTGGCGTTGCCCAGGGCGGCGGGCGCGGACCGCGCGCCGCGGGCGGGCGGCGGGCGCGGCGCGTTCCTGCGGGACGCGGGGGCCGCGCTGCGCTGTGTGGCCTCGTCGCGGTGGCTGGGTCTGGTGATGGTGCAGGGCGTGGCGGTGTTCACGCTGTCGCGGATCTGCCAGGTCAACCTGTTCCAGCCGATCCTCCTCGACCACGGCATCGGGGAGGGGTCGAGCGGTGGCGTGCTGGCCGCGATGACGGTGGCGGAGGCGGTGGCCTCGGCCCGCCCGCAGTGGCTGAGCCGCCGGCTCACGCCGGTCGCGTGGGTGTCGGTCCTGAGCCTGGCGCTCGCGGGCACTCTGGCGGCGATGGCGGTGGGCGGGCCCTGGAGCGTCGTCGTGCTGCTGTGCCTGTTCGCCGCCGCGACCGGTTTCGTCTATCCGGTCCAGCGCAAGCTGGTGAACGACGCGGTGCCCGCCGACGCCCCGCGCGCCACGCTGCTGTCGATCGAGAGCATCGTGGACCGCGCGGTGTGCGCCCTGGCCGCGATCGCGGTGGGTGCCTATGTCTCGGCCGGGCATCTGGACACCTTGTTGCTGCACAGCGCGGTGGCGACGGCGGTGCTGCTCGGCGTCGTTCAACTGCTGCTGCACACCGGCGTGGTGAAGCGCGAACACGCCGCGGCCGGGCCGTCGGCGGGCCGGGCCGCCCGCGGGCCCGGAGCGGGCGCCGGGGGCGGGCAGCAGAGCGGCGACCCGGTCGGCTCCGCGGACGGTGTACGTCGCGGGCCGCCGTCGGCCGCGTAGCGGACCGGCGGTTCAGCCGCGCGACAGACGGCCGAGGAGTTCGACCAGCCGTACGGGCAGGAACGCGGGCAGGTGGGGCTGGTCCACCTGGTAGGGCACATAGCCGAGGGAGGCCGCGACCTGGACCTCTTCGGCCGTCTCGGCCTGGTAGACGAGCACGCAGTGCCCCGACGCGGCCTTGGCGCGCTGCCACAGGACGGGCGCCGGTTTGCGCTCGGCATCGGTGCGCGGCGTGAGGATCCGGTCGCCGAAGTCCTGCCAGGCGAAGGGCGTGGGGCCCCGCCAGGTGGCGTCGACCTCCTTCTTCAGGCGGGCGGCACGCTCGGCGTCGGTCGCGCCCCAGGAGGGCGGGACGTTGGTGATCAGGCCGATCGTGATGTGGTGCGCGCGCAGGGCCCGGAGGTAGGCGGCGGCGCCCGGCTGGTAGCCGGTGCTGCCGTCGTCGGCCGTGTGCACCAGTGTCTCGCCGAGGTCGAAGTAGACGACGGGGCACGCGCGTTGGGCGGTCGCGGACGCAGCCGTGCCGCTCCCGGTGCGGCCGGCGGCGCCGATGGGTGCCGCCGCGCTCACCGTGGCGCAGAGCGCGGTCGACACCAGGGCCGCGCCCAGTGCGAGGCTCACCCGGCTCAGGCCCCGGGATGTGGATCGGTCCATGGCGTACTCCCCCAACGTCGTGCGCGCCGCGGGGGTGTGCGGCACGCGACTGTCCGGTACATGACATGCGATGGACCAGAGTGTCTCATGGGGCGGCCGGAAACTCTCGGGATTCCGGGCTCGACAGCGCCTTCATCGCCGCGGGTGCCGCCTCCTTGCCGTTCGCCGCCGTCACGGGCGCGGGGCCGCTGACGGCCGGCGAGGAGCGGCTCGCGCCGTCCCGCGAATCCGCCGGGCGGGGCCGCGGGTCGCCGGGGATTCTCCTGCCCGAACGTCCTTCGCGCGGGGGTCGTTCGGGCAGACCGGTTCCGACAAGTAAGGACATCCCGCCGCTCGATGTGATAATCGAGACCTGCTCGTCAGGGGTGTGGGGGCGCTCCATGGAGGCGGCACGACCAGCGTGACCGAGGGGAAGGAAAGCGGATCCATGGGGGAGGCCATCCGGTTCACCGTGCTCGGAGCCGTGCGAGCCGTACGGGAAGGTGGCGTCCTGCCCACCGGATCGCCGCAGCAGCAGGCGCTCCTGGCCGCGCTGCTGCTGCGGGCCGGCCGCGCCGTGCCGGCCCACGAGCTGATCGCCGCCGTCTGGGGCGAACAGGCGCCGGAGTCCGCCCTGTCGAGCCTGCGCACCTACGCCTGGCGGCTGCGCGGGATCGTCGAGGAGGACCGCTCGGCCCCCAAGGTCCTCGTGTCGCTGCGCGACGGCTACCAACTGCTCGTACCGTCCAGCTCGGTGGACGCCCTGCACGCCGAGGAACTCGCGGCGGCGGCGGCCAGGGCGCGGACCGCAGGCCACGAGGAGGAGTGCGGCCGGCTGCTCGGCGAGTGCCTCGGGCTGTGGCGCGGCGAGCCCCTGGCCGGCGTGCCGGGGCCCTTCGCCGAACAGCAGCGCTCCCGGCTGGGCGCGCTGCGGCTCGCGCTCCTGGAGGAGCGGTTCGCGCACGACCTGCGGCAGGGCCGGTTCGCGCTCGTCATCCCGGACCTCATCGGCTTCACCCAGGAGAACCCGCTCCAGGAGCGGCCGTACGGCTTCTTGATGCGTGCCCTGTACGTGGCGGGGCGCCAGGCCGACGCGCTCGCCGTGTTCGGCCGGGCCCGCCGGATCCTCGCCGAGGAACTGGGCATCGACCCGGGCCCCGAACTGAGCGCCCTGCACGAACGCATCCTCGCCAACGATCCGCTGCTGATGGGCCGCGCGGACGGCGGGCAGGAGCCGGAAGCCGGCCTCGCCGCGGCTCCCGCGCCCGCCCCCGGCAGCGCCGCGCCGCACTCCGCCGAGACGCCGGTGCCGACCAGACCGGCGCAGCTCCCGGCCGACATCTCCGACTTCATAGGCCGCACCGGCCAGGTCCAGGCCCTGTACCGGGCCCTCACCTCCCCCGCCCGCCCCTCCCTCACGGTGGTGTCCGTCACCGGCATGGGAGGCATCGGCAAGAGCACCCTCGCCCTCCAGGTCGCCCACCTGGCCAAGCCGGACTTCCCCGGCGGCCAGCTCTACGCCGATCTGCGCGGCAACGGCCTGGAGCCCGCCGACCCCGGCGCCGTCCTCGGCAGCTTCCTGACCGCTCTGGGGATCCCCGGGCAGGGCCTGCCCGCCTCCACCGAGGACCGCGCCCTGCTCTTCCGTACGGCGCTCGACGGGCGCCGCATCCTGGTCGTGCTCGACAACGCCCGCGACCCCGCGCAGATCAGACCGCTGCTGCCCGGCTCCGCGGACTGCGGCGTGATCATCACCAGCAGGGCCATGCTCGCCGGGCTCTCCACCACCGTCCAGAGCGATCTGGACGTGTTCGACACACAGGAGGCGATCGCCCTGCTGCGGGCGATCGTCGGAGCCGAGCGCATCGTTGCGGAACCCGAGGCCGCCGCCGAACTGGTCTGCCTCTGCGGCCACCTCCCCCTCGCCGTGCGCATCGTGGCGGCGCGGCTCGCGGCCCGGCCCCGGTGGCGGGTGGCGACCATGACCGGCCGCCTCGCCGACGAACGGCTGCGCATCGGTGAGCTGCGGGCCGGAGACCTGGGCGTGGCCGCCGCCTTCGAACTCGGCTACCGCCAGCTTCCCCGCCCGCAGGCCCGGGTGTTCCGGCTGCTCGCCCCGGTCGCGCGCCAGGGCATCGGAACGGCCGCGGCGGCGGCGGCGCTCGGTCTGGACGAGTACGACGCCGAAGAGCTCCTGGAGTCGCTGGTCGACGCGGCCATGCTGGAGGCGCCCCTGCCGGGCCGCTACCGCTACCACGACCTGGTGCGTTCCTTCGCGCTGCAGCTCGTGGTGGCCGACCGGCCGGGGTCCGAGCCGGCGGAGGGCGACGACGCGGCGGCGGCCCTGGGGCGGCTCCTGGACCACCTCCTCGACGGGGCGTGCTCGGCTTTCCAGGCGATGGTGCCCGGCGATCCCGTCGGCGCGATCCTCGGCGGCAGACCCGAGTCGGGTCCGCATTTCGCCACGCTGGCCGAGGCACGCGCCTGGGTGGCGGCCGAATTCGACTGCGCCGTCAACGCGGCGGCCCTCGCCGCCCAGTGCCCGGCGGGCGCCGACCCCGGGCTGCTGCGGACCGCGGGCGATCTGCTGGTCGCCCTCAGTCCGTTCGGGCGGGACATCCCCTACCTCCAACTGGCCGCCGCCGCACGCAAGGTGGCCGACACCGCCGCCGCCCACGGCGACGACCAGGCCGAGGCGCGGGCCCGTTTCGTCTGCGGCAACGCCGCGGTCCAGTACACCCAGCTGGCCGAGGCCGAGCTGCACACCCGGCTGGCGACCGAGGCCTGCCAGCGGGCGGGCGACGAGGTCATCCTGCAGCAGATCCTCAACGACCGCGGCCTGATCGCCCAGTGGCAGCGGCGCTTCTCGGACGCCGTGGACTTCTACGACCGCGCCACCGAACTGGCCCGCGAGCTCGGCCACCGCTCGGGCGAGCTCATCACCGTCCTCAACGCCGCCCAGGCCCGGCTGCGCAGCGGCCGCCCCGCCGAGGCGGTGCGCGCGTGCGAGAGCGTCCTCGACCGGCTGCGCACCGTACGGGATCCGCACGGAACCTCCTACGCCTGGTACGTCCACGCGATGGCGCTGCACGAACTGGGGCGGCCCGCCGACGCCGTGGTGAGCTACACCGCGTGCCTGGACATCTGCGCCTCGGCCCGGCTGCTGGGCCGGGAGACCCAGGCGAGGTTCCGGCTCTCCGAGAGCCTGCGCGACCTGGGCCGGCACGACGAGGCGCTGGTGGAGGCCGAGCAAGCACTGTCCCTGAGCGAGGAGTTGGGCTCCCAGCGCGAGCGCGGGCACTGTCTGCTGGCGCTGGCCCGCGCGCTGGCGGAGACCGGCGACGGCGCGACGGCCCTGGCCCGCGCGGGCCAGGCCCACGACGTGTTCACGGGGCTCGGCCTGCCCGACGCGGACCAGGCCGAGTCGCTGGTGCGATCGCTCGGCGGTCTCGTGGGGGCCGCGGAGGGGTGAGCGGCCCGGCGCCGGGGGGACACCGGACCGCTCGGTCTCCGAACACGCCGGTGGCGTGCGGTGGTTCAGCCCTGGCTGTTCCACTCCTCCGGGTTGGACGGGCCGCCCGCCCGGACGCTCACGGTGCTTCCCGACGCCGGCGTCGCGTCGTGGGAGACGGCCACCGAGACCAGCGAGGCGGCGCACGCCGCGGTGATCACAACCGCGGCCTTGCGCAGGATCAGGGACTTGATGGATCGCTTCATGAGGTGCCGTCCGCTCCGTGGATCGTTTCTGAGTACGGGGAGAGCCGGTGTCCGTCGTGAGGTTCTCGGCTGCTCGGTGACCACCTTCGCGCCCACCGATCTACGGCGGATATATGCCGGATAGGAGGCCGCTCGTCCGGGCCCGGCGGGCTTGAGGATCCCACGTATATGCCTCCCGTGCAGCATTCCCTGTCAGACGGTGGCCGACCCCGGCCCGCGTCGCGACGCAAGCGAACCAGGGAGTGACATGGACGGTGGCGAACCGGTATCCGGCTCCGGCCGCCCGCCCGGACTCCGGCACGGGCACAACGGCCCGGCGACGACCGGCCACTCGGGTGCTGCCGCGCGGCGACAACTCGACCTGATTGCACCGGTGTCGGGGGCGCATGACCGGCGCCCCCGGACCGGCACCACCACCCGCACCACCCGGACCGTCCGGACCGCGCTCCGCACCGTCCCGGCGCGGGTCGGCCACGACCCCGCTCCGTACGCCCACAACTGCGCCCGAGCCGTCACGCGACGGGGCCCGGCTCGGCGGAGGTTCGCATGACCACCCCCCTCTCCTCCTCCACCTCCTTCTCCTCCTCCACCGACCTGCCGACAGGCCTCAGCTTCGAAGTGCTGGGGGAGGTCCGGGGATGGCGGGACGGCGTCGAACTGCCCCTCGGCGCACCCCGGCAGCGCGCCCTGCTCGCCGTCCTGCTGCTGCGCGCCGGCTCCCCCGTCGGCCGCGACCATCTGATCGACGGGATCTGGGGCGACACCGCCGTGCTGGACGGCGCCAACCTGGTGCAGGCCTACATCTCCAAGCTGCGCAGGCTCTTCGAGCCCGACCGCGCGCCGCGCGCCGCCAGCGAGGTACTCACCCGGGTCGGCGCGTCCTACCGGCTCTCCGTCAGCCCCCGAAGCTGCGACCTCGGCCGGTTCGAGCAGGCGACGGCCGACGCGCGGGCACTGCGTACGTCCGGCCAACTGGAGTCGGCGGAGGGAACGTTGGCCGCCGCGCTGGATTCCTGGCCCGGTCCCGCCCTGACCGGTGTGAGCGGTCCGCTGCTCGACGTCGAGCGCGCCCGCCTCGCCGAGCTGCGCCTCGCGGCCGTCGAGGAGCACGCCGAACTGGCGCTCGCCCTCGGCGGCCACGCACGCCTGGTACCGCATCTGATGGTCCTCACCACCGAACACCCCTACCGTGAACGGCTCTGGGCCCTGCTGATGGTCGCGCTCTACCGCGGCAGCCGGCAGGCCGACGCGCTGGCCGCCTACCAGCGCGCCCGGCACACACTGACGGAGAACCTGGGTCTGCTGCCCGGACCGGAACTGCGTCGGATCGAGGAGGCGATCCTCGCCGGACGCCCCGACCCGCTCGCACGTCTCGTACCGCCGGGGCCGTCCGGCGCGGCGCCGCACCACGACGAGCCGCGTCACGACGAGCGGGGCCGCAACGAGCCGGGCCAGGACGCGTCGGGGCACCACGCGTCGGTCCACCGGGCCGGGGGGTACTTCGGGGCTCGCCCCGGGAGCCACTCCGCGGGCCATGCCGGTCCGGGGGACGACGGGTCCGGCGGCGCACCCGCTGCGGCCCACGGCCCGGAACCCGTCCCCGGCCGGCCCCGGCTGACCCTGGTCGGCGCGGCGCCGGCCACCGGAGCCGCCCCGTCCACGGCCGCAGGTGGCCCCTGGTCCGACTCGGCGGGCCGCCGCCTGGCCCGCTGACCCGACGGCCCCGCGCCGCCGCCCGAACCCCGGCTCGCTCTTCAACCCGCTCTGCCCACAGGCCTCTTGAGCACGAGAGCACCGCTCTCGCCAGGCTCGCACGCCTCATCCCTCTCACCCCGCTCGCCCCACTCATCCCCTCGCCCCACGCCCTCTCGTCCGCCGGCCCCGCCACCGCCGTCGTGCGTCGCGTTCTCGCGCGCACACGGCGGCCGTCGCCATGGCCGCAATCCCCCCGACCCTGACGACCCTCGAATCCCGCACCCCCGCCGACCAAGGAAGCACCGCCCCATGACAGTCCAGACCGATACGTCGCCACCGGACGAACCCCGTCCCACCCCGGCCCCGGAGGAGGACCCCGCGTCCCCGGCCGGCCCCGGCCCGCACGCCGAGGAGAACTCCGTGCCGGCCTCCGGCGCCGAGACCCTCGCCACCGGCCCCGGCGCCCCGGCGTCCGGGACCGCGCCGCGCTCCCGGCGCCGGCGCGTGCTGCGGATCGTCAAGCGCACCGCGGTCGCCCTCACCGCCCTGGTCCTGCTGGCCACCGGATCGCTCGCGGGGTACGCGTACTGGACGGTCCACCGCTCGCTGCCCCAACTGTCCGGCAGCACCGGTGTGCCGGGCCTGGACGGCGAGGCCCGGATCGTCCGGGACGCGTCCGGCATCCCGCAGATCTACGCGGCCACCTCGCACGACCTGTTCATGGCCGAGGGTTACGCCCAGGCCCAGGACCGGTTCTGGCAGATGGACACCCAGCGGCACGTCACCTCCGGCCGGCTCTCCGAGATGTTCGGGCCGAGCCAGGTGCAGACCGACAAAGTGGCGCGCACCTTCGGCTGGTACCGGGTGGCCGAGCAGGAGGTGACCCTGCTGTCGCCCGAGACGCAGCGGTACCTGCGGGCCTTCTCCGACGGCGTGAACGCCTATCTCGCCCATCACCAGGGCGCCGAACTGTCGGTGGAGTACCCGGTCCTCGGTTTCGTCTCCGGCGACTACCGGCCCGAGCCGTGGACGCCGGCCGATTCGGTGTCCTGGCTGAAGACGATGGCGTGGAACCTCAACACCGGCATGATCGACCAGTTCCAGCACTCGATGCTGGCGGCCCGGCTGCCGGCCGGGACGGCGGACGCGCTCTCTCCCGGTTACGACTATCAGCGCTGGGCGCCGATCGTCCCCGACCGGGCACCCGCCAACGCGCCCGAGGCGCAGACGCTGCCGCAGGCCCCGGCACCCCCGGCGCCCGCCGCGCAGGCCGCACCCGGCGAGCCCGCTCCCGTCGTCCCCGCCGCCGCCTCCGCCGCGCTGGCCGACAGCGCCGGGGTGCGTACGGTACTGGCCGCCGTCCTCGGCCCGCAGGGCACCGGCATCGGCTCCAACTCCTGGGTGGTGTCCGGCAGTCGGACCACCACCGGCAAGCCGCTCCTGGAGAACGACCCGCACCTGACGCCCTCGCTGCCGGGCATCTGGTACCAAGTCGGCCTGCACTGCACGCGGACCGGGCCGGAATGCCCCTACGACGTCACCGGCTTCACGTTCGCCGGCATGCCCGGCGTGGTGATCGGCCACAACGCCGACATCTCCTGGGGGTTCACCGATCTGGGCGCCGCCGACTCCGACCTCTTCGTGGAGAAGGTCAGCGGCTCCGGATACGCGTACAAGAATGAGCAACTCCCCCTCACCGTCCGCAAGGAGACGATCAAGGTGGCGGGCGGGCGCCCCGTGGAGCTGACCGTCCGCTCGACCCAGCACGGCCCCCTCATATCCGATGTGCTCAAGTCGGCCGACGAGGTGGCCGACGACGGCAAGGAACCGGACGTGCCGCCGCACGGCGCCCGGGACGGTTACGCGGTGGCCATGCGGTGGACCGCGCTCGACCCCGCGCCCACCATGAACGCCCTCTTCGCCCTCGACCGGGCCAAGGACTGGAACGACTTCCGCGCCGCTGCCGCCGCCTTCGCCTCCCCCGTGCAGAACATGATCTACGCGGACCGGGCCGGGAACATCGGCTACCAGACGCCGGGCCGCATCCCCGTACGCAAGGCAGGCGACGGCCGCCGCCCGGTGCCGGGCTGGACCGGGGCGTACGACTGGACCGGATACCTCCCCTTCGACCAGCTGCCCACGAGCTTCAACCCGCCCGAGGGCTACATCGTGACCGCCAACAACGCGGTCGTCGGCCCCGACTACCCGCATCTGATTGGCAGCGACTGGGGCACCGGATACCGGAGCACACGGATCATCGACCTCATCAAGGCGGCCGGCAAGCTGGACGTCGCGGCGATGGAACGGATCACCCAGGACACGTGGAACGGCAATGCCGCCACGCTGGCGCCCCAGCTGCTGCGGGTCGCGGTCGGCAAGGACGCCGCACCGGCCCAGAACCTGCTGCGCGGCTGGGACTTCACCCAGGGCGCGGACTCCGCTCCGGCCGCCTACTTCAACGCGGTCTGGGCCGAGTTGCTGAAGGAGGCGTTCACCGACCGCCTGACGAAGGCCGGGGTCAAGAGCTACGCCTACCCCGACGGCGGTGGGCGCTGGTTCGACGTGGTGCGCGCGCTGCTCGACGAGCCGGACAGCCCGTGGTGGACCAGTGCCACCGACCCCTCCGTGCACGGCCGTGACGCGATGCTGCGCCAGGCGATGGAGAAGGCCTCCGCCGATCTGCGCAAGCGGCTCGGAGACGATCCGGCGAAGTGGCGCTGGGGCGCGCTGCACACCCTGACGCTGCAGAACGCCACCCTGGGCACCGGCGGCCCCGCCCCCTTGCAGTGGCTCCTCAACGCGGACCCGATCGGCGTCGGCGGCGGCACCGACACGGTGATGGCCAACGGTTGGGACCCGCAGAAGGGCTTCGACGTCATCTGGGTGCCGTCGATGCGCATGGTGGTGGACATGGCCGACTTCGAGCGTTCCCGCTGGATCAATCTGACCGGTGCGTCCGGCCACGCCACCGCGGACACGTACACCGACCAGACCGGGCTCTGGGCCGACGGCGGCAGCCTGCCGTGGCCGTACGGCACGGCGGCGGTGGACAGGGCGGCCCGCGACCGCCTGCGCCTCACCCCCTGAGGCCGGTCCCGGCCGGCGGCTCCGGTGCCCGGCCCCCGCTCAACCGCGGGGGCCGGGCACCGTCGCGTGGGGCCCGGCAGCGACGCCGCGCGCCGGCGTGGCACCAGAGGGAGTTCAGTCGTACGTCAGACCGGCTCGGGCCCCCGGTCGGCGGGGCGTCAGCGGGGTGTCAGCGCGCGGCCCGTGGGCGGCAGGCCGGAGCCCAGAGCAGCACCGTGCGGCGGCCAGTGCGGGACAACCGCGCGGCAGGAGGCGGACGGCAGGCTCGTGACCGAAAGTCACCCCGGGCGTCCTGCCACGGGGCCGGAGATCGGAGAGACATGCGCTGGGAGCAGGTGTATCTGGCCGGCACGGGTGTCTGGCTCGCGGACCGGGCGGAGGCCGCGCGGGCGGTCGCGGACGGTGCGTACGACGCCGACGAGCACGCCGTCAACCAGATCCACTCGGTCAGCTCGGCCACGGCCGGCGGAGCGGACGATCTGGCCGCGCCCGAGATGGCGGTGCGCGCGGCCCGCACCGCCTTGCGGCGGGCCGGGCGGGCGGCGGAGCGGGTGGGCACCGTCTTCCACAGCTATCTGTGGTTCCAGGGCGCCGAGTTGTGGCCGGGCGCCGCATATGTGGCACAGCACACGGTGGGCTCGTCCGTGCCCGCCTTCGACCTGCTGCAGCAGTGCAACGCCGGCCTTGCCGGTCTCGAACTCGCCGCACGGCAGCTCGGTGCGGGGCGGCCCGGCGGGGACGAGGCGGTGCTGCTCACCACGGCCGACCGGTTCACGCCGCCCGCCTTCGACCGGTGGCGGGCCGAGCGGGGCATGGTCTACGGCGACGGCGGCACCGCGCTGGTCCTGAGCGCTTCGGCCGAGGGCGCGGCCGCCCGGCTGCTGGCGACCGCGACCCGGGTCGACAACTCCCTCGAAGGCCTGGCGCGCGGCGCCGGATTCCGCTCGGGTCCCGAGCTGGCGGCCCGGCCGGTGGACCTGGCGGCGCGCGCCGAGGAGTACTTCCGCGCGGAACGCAATCTGCGGACCGCGACGGTGCGTACCGCCGAGGTGGCGGCCGAGTCGATCCGCGTCGCGCTGGCCGACGCCGGCACTCCGATGGAGCGGATCGACCGGGTGGTGCTCAACGCCACCGGCCGGCAGCGGATGCGCTGGCAGCTCGAACACCAGCTGGGCCTGGAGGAGAAGGTCTCCAACTGGGAGTTCTGCCGCGAGGTGGGGCACCTGGGTGCGGGGGACCACTTCGCCGGCCTGAACGAACTCCTCGAAACCGGCGAGGTCGGCGAGGGCGACCGGGTGCTGCTGGTCGGTGGCGGCACCGGCTACAGCTGCACCAGCGCGGTCGTGGAGATCACCGACGCGTCGGGGTGGTACGCGTGAGCGGCCCGGTGTCCGCGGAAGCCACCGCGAGTGCCCGCCCGCCCGCCGGCCTCCTCGCGGACGGGGGGCTGTCCGCGAGCACACCGCTCCCGGACGGGGGCCTGCCCGGGAGCACACCGCTCGACGGCACGCTCATCGTCGATCTGCTGGACGCGACCGCCGCCGCCCGCCCGGATGCCGCCGCCGTCCGGGACGGTGACGGGGCCTGGAGCTACGCCGAACTGGCCGATGCCAGCAGGGCGGTGGCCGACGGGCTGAGCCGCGCCGGGGGCGTCGTGCCGGGCGACCGGGTGGTGCTGCGGCTGGGGAACCGCCGGGAGTTCGTCGCGCTGTACTACGGGGTGCTGCGCGCGGGCGCCGTCGTGGTGCCGCTGAACCCGGAGATGAAGGCGTTCGTGCTGCGCGGGGTGCTCGCGGACGCGGCGCCCGCGGTGGTGGTCCTCGACCCGTCCGAGACGGCGCCGGTGTGCGAGGCGGTCGCCGTGAGCGGCGCCCGGACCGCCACGCCCGCCGAGCTCCTGGACCGCGGGGCAGGGCCTGCCGGCCCGCCGCGCCGCCCCGCTCCCGACGCGATCGCCCAGCTGCTCTACACCTCGGGCAGCACCTCCGCGCCCAAGGGCGTGGTGTGCACCCAGCGTCAGGTCGTGTTCGCCGCCCGCGCGATCGCCCGCCGTCTCGGCTACCGGCCCGACGACGTGGTGCTCGCCGCGCTGCCGCTCTCCTTCGACTACGGCCTCTACCAGGTGCTGCTGGCCGCGATCGGCGGGTCCGAGCTGGTCCTGGCGGACGCGTCGGCGCCGGTGCGGGCCATGAGCGTGCTGCGCCGGTGCCGGGCCACCGTGGTGCCCGTGGTGCCCTCGCTGGCCGAGATGCTGTGCCGGCTCGCGGCCCGTGGCGCGCCGCCCGGCCATGTGCGGCTCTTCACCAACACCGGTGCGGCGCTGGCGGGTTCGGTCGCCGGAGCGCTGCGCGCCGGGTTCCCGGGCGCGGCGGTGGTCGCGATGTACGGGATCACCGAGTGCAAGCGGGTCACGATCGCGGAGCCGGACTCCGACCTCGTCCGTCCCGGCTCGGTGGGCCGGCCCCTCGACGGCACGACGGTCGAGGTGCTCGACGCCGCGGGCCGCGCGCTGCCGCCGGGCGAGGTGGGCGAGATCGTCGTCGGCGGGCCGCATGTGATGGCCGGGTACTGGAACGCGCCCGAACCGACCGCGCGCCGCTTCCGGCCGGACCCGGACACCGGACGGACGCGGCTGCACACCGGCGACCACGGCCGGCTCGACGCCGAGGGCCACCTCTACTTCTCGGGCCGCCTGGACGACCAGTTCAAGCGGCGCGGCGTACGGATGGGGACGCCGGAGATCGAGGCCGCCGCCCTGGACGTGCCGGGCGTGCGGGCCGCCGCGGCGCTGGCGCCGCGGGACGGGCTCGATCTGCGCCTGGTCGTCACCGGCGACGCCGGGCTGACCGCGGAGCACGTGATCGAGGGCGTCGGGCAACGCCTCGAACCGGCGAAGGTGCCGGCCGTCTGCCGGGTGATCGCCCGGATGCCCCTCACCCCCAACGGCAAGATCGACCGGAAGGCCCTGGACACCGATGCGCACTGACCCCTCCCCCACGGGACCGGCCCCTGCGCCGGCGGTCCGTGCGGAGCCGCCGCCCGCCGAGGACCTGCTCGCCGCCGAGTTGGTGCGTCGCTACGGCAGCCCGTTGTACGTGTACGACCTGGGCCGGGTCGAGGCGGCCGCCGCAGATCTGCGCGCGGCGCTGCCCGACGGGTCCCGCCTGTACTACTCGCTCAAGGCGAACCCGCACCCCGAACTCGTCCGCACCCTGCGGCTCGCAGGCTGTCTGCCGGAGATCTGCTCGACCGGTGAGCTCGCCTCGGCCCTCGCGGCGGGTTTCGAGGGTGCGGACTGCCTCTACGGCGGGCCCGGCAAGACGGCCGGGGAGGTGCGCGAGGCGCTGGCCGCCGGGGTGCGCACCTTCTCGGTCGAGTCGCCCGCCGACCTGCGCCGGGTCGGCGCGCAGGCGAGCGCCCTGGGGGTGACCGCGCGCTGTCTGCTGCGGGTCAACGGGGCGGGCGCAGGCGCGGGCGTCGGTCTGCGGATGACCGGCGGGGCCTCGCAGTTCGGCCACGACATCACGGACACCCTGCCGGACATCTCCCATCTCGTCGTCGAGGGAACGGAGTTGTGGGGTCTGCACTTCTTCCCGCTCACCAATGCCGCCGATCCTCAGGGCCTGCTCGCGGAGGCGGTCGCCTCGATCCGTACCGCGGCCGCCCTCGAAGCCCACTGGGGGCTGCCGCTGCGCATGCTCGACCTCGGCGGCGGTTTCGCCTGTCCGTACGCCGCGCCGGGCGGGCGGCCGCGCTATCACGAGCTGCGCGAGCCGCTGACGGCGGCGCTCGACGAGCATCTGCCGGGCTGGCGGGGGCGGTTGGAGCCGTCCTTCGAGTCCGGGCGGTATCTGGTCGGTGACAGCGGGCGGCTCATCTGCACCGTCACGGAGGTCAAGGAGAGCCGCGGCACCACGTTCGGCATCCTCGACAGCGGGATCAACCACCTCGGCGGGCTCTCCGGTGTGGGCCGGCTGCCCTCGCTGCGCGCCGAGCCGCTGCGGATCACCGGCCCTGATCCCCTCCCCGAACCCGAACCCGAATCCGGCCCGGGTCTCGCTCCCGAGCCTGCCCCCACCCGCCGGGTGACGCTGGTCGGCCCGCTCTGCACCCCCGCCGATGTGATCAGCCGGGCCACCGAATCCGTACCGCCGCGGCCCGGAGCCCTGCTGGCGGTGCCCAACGTCGGCGCGTACGGGGCGACCGCGAGCCTGCTCGGCTTCCTCAGCCGGCCCGCGCCCGCCGAAGTCACCGTGCGCGGCGGCCGGGTGGTCGGCGCCGACCGGCTGGCCCTCACCCGCGAGCCGCTTCCCGCCCGTCCCCGCGCCGAGACCGAGGGCGCCCACTCCACCGACCACCACCGCGACCGCGCCGGTCGCACCACGAGGAGCTGAACACCGTGATCACACAACAGCATTGGGACGACCGGTACGAGTCCGTCCTGACCACCCTGCTGCCCCGGCTCGGCGCGGAGCTTCCGCTCCGCGCCGACCGCGGCCTTCGGGGCGCGGGCCTCGACTCGATGGCCGTCGTCGAGCTGCTCATCCGCCTGGAGGACGCCTACCAAGTCGCCATTCCTGACGAGGAGTTGGGACCGGAGGCCTTCGAGACCGTCGGCAGCCTGTGGACCGCCCTCGCCCGGCAGCTCGACGCGGCCGGCCCGCGCTGACCGCCCCGACCGTCCGGCCGCCCCCGGCCCGACGGCCCGACCGTTTCGAGAAAGGCTGGCAGCCGTGCCGGTTTCACTGGACATCGACACAACGACTCCGGACCTGGTCCTGACCGGGGCCGAGACCACCGCCACCGAGCGGGTCGCCGCGCTCCTCGGCGCGGGGCCCGACGCGCGGGTCGACGAGCCCGCCTGGGTGGCGTCCGCCCGGGACCGCTGGGAGGAACTCCCCGCCCGTCTGCGCCGCACCCTGCGCTCCTTCCGCCGCGATCCCGGGCCCGGCGGCGCCCTCCTGGTGCGCGGACTGCCCGTCACCGGGGACGCCCTCGGCGCCACTCCCCTGGCGGACGGCTCGGTGCAGCGCACCGCCCGGGTGCCGGCGGCGGTGCTGATGCTCGCCGCGTGCGGGCTCGGCGATCCCGCCGCGTTCCGCCCGGAGAAGACCGGCGCGCTGGTGCAGGACGTCGTCCCGGTGCCCGGCCGGGAGGACTTCCAGGGCAACGCGGGCTCGGTGCTGCTCACCTTCCACAACGAGAACGCCTTCCACCCGCACCGCCCCGACTTCGTCATGCTGCTGTGCCTGCGCGCCGATCCGGGCGGGCTCGCCGGGCTGCGCACGTCCTGCGTGCGCGAGGTGCTGCCGCTGCTCGACGACGCGACCCGGGCGGCGCTGCACCGGCCGGAGTTCCGTACCGCGCCGCCGCCGTCGTTCGGCTCGGCCGCCGGCTCCGCCGAGCCGCATCCGGTGCTGACCGGCGCCCACGACGACCCGGACCTGCGGGTCGACATGGCAGCGACCGAGCCGCTCACCGAACGGGCCGCGGCGGCTCTGGAGGAGTTGCGGCGGCTCTTCGAGCGCACCGCGCGCACGGCCCGTCTCGAACCCGGCGACCTGGCGATCGTCGACAACCGGATCACCGTGCACGGACGGACCGCGTTCAGCCCGCGTTTCGACGGCACCGACCGCTGGCTGCAGCGCACGTTCGTCCTCGCCGACCTGCGCCGCTCGCGCGCCCACCGGGCGGGCGACGGCTACGTCCTGGCCGACCCGGCCGCGCGCGACGCCTGATCCTGCGACCCGCAGCCTGGCCGGCGCGGCCCCCCTGGGGTCCGCGCCGGCCGGGCTGCGCCGTCCTGCCCGTGAACCCCCCGGGCCGTCCCCCGGCCCGGCCGCACACCCCAACGGAGCGACCGTGACCGCAGCACTCTCCCCCGCCCTGGGCGCCGGGCCCGCGCCCGCCGTCCGCACGGACACACCCGCAGACGATCCGGCCGGCACACCCGGCATCGGCGGACCCAGCCTCACCGCGGCCCGGCCGGAGCCCGACGACCTGACCCCGCACCGCGCGTTGCGCGCACTGGCGCACTGGCACGGCGCGGGCCGGGAACCCGCGTGTTTCCCGTACCGCGCGGTGCTGGGCCACTACCGGACCGTCGGCAAGAACGCGGTCGGCGAGGAGTTGCTGACCGCGCTGCGCTCGGCCGGTCCTCGTCCCGCCGAGGGCGCGGACGGTGCGGCGCGGCTCCTGACGGACTGGCTGCCCCAGGTGGTGGACGGCCGACACGGGGACTACGACAGCTATGCGGGACTCCCGGTCTACACGTCCCTGGCCGAGGCCGGCGCGAGCACGGACCAGGTGATCACCGCGCTGCTCGCCGACGTCGTGGAGACCGAGACGGCGGCCCTGGCCGGCGCCCCGGCCGGCCGGCCCCGGGCCAGGGCGGCGCTGCGTGCCCTCGTCGCGGCGGCCTGCCTCACCTCCGCGGCCGGGCCGGCGCGCGCCCCGGACGCGACGGACGGGCCGGCCGCCCTGGTGCGGGCGGGCGCCGAAGCCGTCTCGGCTGCGCGGGGCACGGTCACGGCCGAGGTGCTGCGGGCGGTCGAGCTGACGCTGACGCCCACCACGCGCTGCCACGACGAGCAGATGTTCATCCGTGTCATCCAGATCTTCGAGGCGGTCTTCGCGGCCGTCGCCAGGGCCGTGCGGGCGGCGACCGAGGCGGTGGCCGTGGGCCGGGCCGATCTGGCGCGCAAGCTGCTCGACGAGGCGACGCGGCACGTGACCGGGACATCCGGGGTGTTCCGGGTGCTGACCACCATGCCGAAGGACGCCTTCGCGGTGATACGGGCCAACACCGACGGGCGCAGCGCGGTCCAGTCCCGGACCTACCGGACCGTCGAACGGTCCTGCCCGACGCTGTACGTCGCACTTGGGCGCGGCGGAGATCCCGACGCCGAACTCCTGGTGGCCATGCGCGAGTTGGACGCGGCGTGGGGGGCGATGAAGCGTACCCACTGGGGTATCACGATGAAGGTCATCGGCACGGTGCGCGGCACCGGGGGCACCGACGGCGCCTCGTATCTGCGCGAGGCCGCGGAGGCCCGCCTCTTCCCCGCCCTCGGCTGACCCGCCCCGCCCGACGCGCCCCCCGACCGGGGCTTCAGCCGGCGTTCAGTGAGCCGTCAGTGCGGCGCAGGCGGGACGCCGGGAGGCCGTCCGCACCCGCACAGGACCGGGCCAGCACGCACCCAGGTACCCCCAAGGCGCGGGTCAGGACGGATCAAGGGCGCGGTCAGGGCCGGGCGGAAGGATCGACGACAGAGCGGCCGGCCCCACGGCCCGCCCGCACGGCGGCACCGAACACGGCCGCCACCAACCATCCAGCGAATCGGAGCGCAGTGATGAGCAGCGAGGACACCACCGTCTACCAGGTCGTGGTCAACCACGAGGAGCAGTACTCGATCTGGCCCGCCGACCGGGAGCTGCCCGCCGGGTGGCGCGCCCAGGGCCCCCGGGGCGAGAAGGCGGTGTGCCTGGCCCACATCGACGAGGTGTGGACCGACATGCGGCCGCTGAGCCTGCGCCGGGCGATGGAGCGGCAGGCCGCCGAGGCCGGCGCGGTGCCGACCGCCGGCTGAGCACGGCGGCCGTGTGCGCGGCACGAGCAGCACCGCCGTGAGCGGCGGGGGCGCCCCGGGTGACGGCGGCGGCAGGAACAACGGCATCGGACACCGAACGGTGAGGGAAACAACGCGTGGACCCGCGACTTGAGCATCAGGACTGGATCTCGGCGATCGCCGCCACCGCGGCGGCGGATCCGGACCGTACGGCCTTCGAGTTCTCCGGAAGGGAGGACGCTCCGGCCGAGCGGCTGACTTACGGGCAGCTCGACCGGCGGGCCAGGGCGCTCGCCGCCGAACTGCAGCGCCGCGGTCTGACCGACTCCCCGGTGCTGCTGCTCCAGCCCCCGGGCCTCGACTACGTGGTCTCCTTCGTCGGCTGCCTGTACGCGCGGGCCGTCGCGGTGCCGGTCTACCCGCCCAACCGCCGGCCGCGTTCCCTGGAGCGGCTGGTCGACATCGTCGCGGACTGCGGGGCGACGGTGGCGCTGACCACCGCCGCGGTCCGCGAACGGCTGCTGCCCGGTGACCCGGACGGCGCGGTGATGGACGTGCTGCGGCTGCTCGCGACGGACCGGGTGCCCGAGGAGGAGGCGCGGCACTGGGAGCGCCCCCGGGTCGGCGCGGACACGGTGGCGTTCCTCCAGTACACCTCCGGCTCCACCTCGGCGCCGCGCGGCGTGGTGCTGACCCACGGCAATCTGCTGCACAACTCGGCGCTGATCCAACGTGCGTTCCGCACCACGTCCGCCACCCGCGGGATGTCCTGGCTGCCGCTCTTCCACGACATGGGCCTGATCGGCGGCATGCTCCAGCCGCTGTACTACGCCGGTTCCTGCTCCCTGATGGCGCCCACCGCCTTCGCGCAGGACCCGCTGCGCTGGCTGCGCGAGATCAGCCGCAGCCGGGCCACGGTGAGCGGCGGCCCCAACTTCGCGTACGACCTGTGCGCCGATCTGGCCACCCCCGAGGTGCTCGCCGGCCTCGACCTGAGCAGCTGGGAGGTGGCGTTCAACGGCGCCGAGCCGGTGCGCGCCGAGACCTTCCGCCGGTTCGCCGACGCGTATGCGCCGGCCGGCTTCCGGGCGGAGGCCTTCACACCGTGCTACGGCCTCGCCGAGGCCACGCTCATCGTCTCGTGCAAGCCGCACGGCACCGCCCCGGCCCGCCACCGGGCGTCGAACGCGCTGCTCGCCGGGGTGGCCGACGCGGTCGAGGGGACCACCGAGCTGGTCAGCAGCGGGCGCCCCGACGACTCCCAGCGCCTCGAAATCGTCGACCCGGTGACCCGGCGGCCGGTGGCGGCGGGGGCGATCGGCGAGATCTGGCTGGCCGGGCCGAGCGTCGCCCAGGGCTACTGGAACCGGCCCGAGCACAGCGCGGCCACCTTCGGCGCCCGGCTCGCGGACGACGGGGCCGGCGCGGGGGGCTCCGTCGACGGGAGCGCCGGGGACGGCCCCGCGTTCCTGCGCACGGGCGACCTGGGCCTGCTGCACGACGGCGAGCTGTACGTCACGGGGCGGCTCAAGGACCTGATCATCGTCCGCGGCCGCAACCACTACCCGCAGGACATCGAGCAGACCGTCTCCGGTGTCCACCCCGCGCTCCGCGCCAACTACGGGGCCGCCGTCCAGGCCGAACTGGCCGGTGCGGACGAGCTGGTGATCGTGCAGGAGGTGTCGCGCGACCACCAGGACGGTGATCTGGCGGCGCTGGCCCGCGCGGTGCGCGAGGCCGTCGCCGACGCGCACGGGGTGCGGCCCGCGGCGGTGGTGCTGATCCGCGCGGCGACGCTGCCGCGCACCTCCAGCGGCAAGGTGCAGCGCCATGTGTGCGCCGCCTCCTACCTCGCGGGGGACCTCACGGCGCTGGCGCACAGCGGCCGTCCGCAGGGCGCCGTCGCCGAACGGCCGGTGGTCCTGGACGCCGGGGCGCTGCGCTCGGCGGATCCCGCGGAGCGCCCGGCGCTGCTGCTGGCCGCGCTGCGCGCGCTGCTCGCCGCCCGGCTCGGCACGAGCGCCGAGGAGTTGGCGCCCGAGCACCGGCTCGCCGAACTGGGTCTCGACTCGCTCGGCGCGGTCCGGCTGCGGCACGAGCTGCACACCGCGCTCGGCGTCGACCTGGCGCTCACCGAGGCGCTCGCCCTCGACCTGGCCGGCCTCGCCGAGCTGCTCGCCGAGCGTTTCGGGACCGCAGCACAGAGTCCGGGAGCAGCACCGGCCGGTGCGGCGACGGCCGAAGAATCCAGGCCCGGCGACCATCCGCTCTCCCCCAACCAGGCCGCCCTGTGGTTCCTGCACCAGGTCGCCCCGGAGAGCCCCGCCTATCTGGTCTCCGCCGCGTTCCGCGTGCACGGCGCCCTCGACGCGGCCGCCCTGCGGACCGCGCTGGCGGGTCTGGCGGAGCGGCACGCGGTGCTGCGCACCACCTTCCCCCGGACCGGATCAGGTCCGGTGCAGCGGGTGCACGCGGCGCTCGCGCCCGCCTTCGGCCAGGTCGACGTGTCCGTCCTGAACGCCGCCGAGCTGGCCGCCCTGATGACGGAGGCCGCCGAGGAGCCCTTCGACCTGGAGGCCGGGCCGCTGTTGCGGGCGCGGCTGTTCACCGGCGCGCCGGACGGCCACCGGCTGGTCCTCACCGCCCACCACCTGGTGGCCGACCTGTGGTCGCTCTCGCTGCTCCTCGACGAACTGGCCGGCGCCTACACCGCGGCGCTGAAGGGTGAGCCGGCCCCTGTCGCCGCGGAGGGCGCCACCCCGTTCGCCGCGTTCGCCCGCCGCCAGGGCGAGCTGACGACCACCGAGACCGGCAAGCGTCAACTGGCGCAGTGGGAAGCGGAGTTGACCGGCGTGCGGGCCGGTACCTCGCTCCCCGCCGACCTGCCGCGTCCCGAGCGTCAGCGACTGCGCGGCGCCGCGGTGCCGCTGACCGTGGGCCCGGCCGTCACCGAAGCCCTGACGGCGCTGGCCCGGCGCGAGGGGAGCACGCTCTACGCGGTGCTGCTCGCCGCCTTCCAGCTGCTCCTGGCCCGCAGTACCGGCGAGTCGGACGTGGTCGTCGGCACCCCCACCCACGGCCGCGCGGACGCCGCGTTCGCCGCCACCGTCGGCTGCCTGGTCAACACCGTGCCGCTGCGCACCGCGATCGAGCAGGACGAGCCGTTCAGCGCGCTCCTCGGCCGCGTCCGGGACAGCGCGCGCACGGCTCTGGACGGCGCCGACATACCGTTCCCGGCGCTGATCGAGCTGATCCGCCCGGACCGTGATCAGGGCGGACGGCCGCTGGTGCGCAGCCTGTTCAGCCTTCAGCAGGCGCCGGGGGAGCATGCCGAGGCGCTGGTGGCGATGGCCACCGGGCGCGACGGCGTCCCGTTCACGCTCGGCGCCCTCGCCTGCTCGACGCTGGCGCTGCCCGTCGGCGGCAGCCAGTTCGACCTCCAGCTCACGCTGGGGGCGGCCGACGGCGGCCTCGCCGGGTCGGTGCGCTACGACACCGACCGCTATCTCCCGGCGACCGCCGAGCACTTCGCCGCCCGCTTCGTCACCCTGCTCGCGGAGATCGCGGCCGACCCCGCCCGCCCGGCCGGCGCGCTGCCGCTGCTGGCGCCGGCCGAGCGTCAGGCCGTGCTCGCCGAAGGCAACGACACCGCGCTCGCCTACGATCCGGCCGACGGTGTGGTGCGCCGCTTCGAGGCGCAGGCCGCCCGCACACCGCTGGCCGTCGCGGTCCGCGCCGCCGGCCCCGCCGGCGGCGAGCAGCTGGACTACGGCACGCTCGACCGGCTGGCCGACGGTGTCGCGGCCCGTCTGCGCGCCCTGGGTGTCGGGCCGGGCGACCACGTCGCCGTCCTGCTGCCGCGCACCCCGCGGCTGCCGGCCGCGCTGCTCGGGGTGCTCAAGTCCGGTGCCGCGTACCTGCCGCTGGACCCGGGACACCCGGCGGAGCGCCTCGCTCTCGTGCTCGCCGACGGGGCCGCCTCGGTGGTCCTCACCGACCTTCCGGCCGAGGCCGTACCGGCCGGTGACTGGACGGTGCTCGCGCTGGACTCGATCGGCGAGGCCGAGCGCGCCGGCTCCACCCCGATCGCCCCGGAGTCCCCCGCGTACGTGCTGCACACCTCCGGCTCGACCGGCCGCCCCAAGGGGGTGGTGGTGCCGCACCGGGCGCTGGCGAACCTGCTGGTCTCCTTCGAGCGCGACCTTCCGCTCGCACCCGGCGCGGGCTGGCTCTCCGTCACGACGCCCGCCTTCGACATCGCCGCGCTCGAGTACTTCCTGCCCCTGGTCCGCGGCGCGACCGTGCACCTGGCCGACGCGGCGACCGCCGGCGACGGTTCGCGGTTGCGCGGCTGCCTGGACACCGGCGGGGTCAGCCACCTCCAGGCCACCCCGGTGACCTGGCAGTTGCTCCTCGACGCGGGCTGGTCCGGCACCCCCGGCCTGACCGCGCTGTGCGGCGGCGAACGGCTGCCGCGCGAGCTGGCCGCGGAGCTCCTGTCCCGCGGCGTACGGCTGTGGCAGGTGTACGGCCCGACCGAGACCACCGTCTGGTCCGCGCGCGGCGAGCTGACCACGGCGGGCGCCGAGCTGCCGCTGGGCTCCGCGATCGCCAACACCCGTCTCCTGCTGGTCGATTCGCACATGGGGCCGGTCCCCTCCGGGATCACCGGCGAGCTGCTCATCGGCGGGGACGGCCTCGCCCACGGTTATCTGGGGCGGCCCGGCCTGACCGCCGAGCGCTTCGTACCCGACCCGTTCGGCCCGGTCCCCGGCGCGCGGCTCTACCGCACGGGTGACCTGGTGCGGCGCGGTCCGGACGGCGCGCTGCTCTTCGTCGGCCGCGCCGACACCCAGGTCAAGCTGCACGGACACCGCATCGAGCTGGGCGAGATCGAGACCGCGCTCGAGCGGCTGCCCTCGGTGCGCCGGGCGGCGGTCGTGGTGGACGGCGAGGGCGCGCGGGCCCGGCTCGTCGGGTACGTGGAACAGCGGGAGACGCCGGCTGCACCGGGCGAGCTGCGCGAGCACCTCGGGCGCACCCTGCCCGGCTACGCCGTGCCGTCGCTCCTCATCACGCTGGACGAACTGCCGCTGACCGCCAACGCCAAGGTGGACCGGCGGGCGCTGCCCGCGCCGCTTGCCGCCGGTTCCGACGAGGTGACCGAAGAGCCGGTCGGGGCGACCGAGCGGCGCGTCGCCGCCCTCCTCGCCGAGTTGCTGGAGGTCGAGCGGATCGGCCGGCACGAGGACCTCTTCGTGCGCGGCGCCCACTCGCTGCTCCTCGCCCGCTTCGCGGAGCGCGTCCGCGCCGAGTTCGGCGCGGCGCCGCCCCTGCACCGGCTGTTCGAGCGGCTCACGGTGGCCGCCGTGGCCACGCTGGTGGACGCGGCCGCCGCTGGGCCGGCCTCCACCGCCCCGGCCGTCCGGCCCGCCCTGGTCCGGGTCGACCGGGCCCGCTACGCCGTGGGCCGCGGGCCGGACGGCGCGCTGCGCCCGGCCCTCACCGGCGCGGACGCCGGCCCGGTCACCGGAGCGAGCACGGCCGCCGGGGAGGGACGATGACGTCCGCCCCGCTCCTTCCGGCCGACCGGCCGGCGGCGGGCACCGTGCCCGTCCCGGCGGGCCGCCCGTACCTGCTGCGATGTCCGGTGTGCGGGGAGGGCTACCAGGACGACGGGGTGCGCCTCGACTGCGCCGTCGCCCACCGGCCGGCTCTGCTGCGCACCGAGTACGCCACCGCGTTCACCCCCGGTCCCGGTGGCGGCCCGTTCCGCTACCGCTGCTGGCTTCCGGTCGGCGGCCGGGAGCTGCCCCGCGGCAGCGGCGGCGCCACCTACCGCGCCGAGCGCCTCGGCCGTGTGCTGGGCCTGAGCGAACTGTGGGTCGCCTTCAGCGGGTACTGGCCCGAGCGTGGTGCGGACCTGGTCACCGGCAGCTTCAAGGAGCTGGAGGCGCAGGCGGTGCTGGCCCGGCTGCCCGAGCGGCCGCCGGTGCTGGTGGTCGCCTCGGCGGGGAACACCGCGGCGGCCTTCCTGCGGGCCTGTTCGCGTCAGGGCGTGGAGTGCGTCCTGGTGGTGCCGGAGACGGCGCTGCCCGCGCTGGCGGCCGCCGGTGAACGGGCGGACTGCGTCCGGCTGGTGACGGTGGCCGGCGACTACGGTGACGCGATCGAGGTGGCCGACGCGATCGCCGCCCGGCCGGGTTTCCAGGCCGAGGGCGGCACCCGCAACGTGGCCCGGCGCGACGGTCTCGGCACGGCGCTCCTGAACGCCGCGGAGACGATCGGGCGGCTGCCCGACCACTATGTGCAGGCGGTGGGCAGCGGAGCCGGCGCGATCGCCGCGCACGAGGCGGCCCGGCGGCTGCTGGCGAGCGGCATGCAGGGGGCGCGGTGGCCGGCCGCGGGCAGCGGTGCGCTGTGGGACCGTACGGCGACGCTGCCCGGCCGGACCGACGGCGGGGCAGCCCGGTCCGGCGGACTTCCCCGCCTGACGCTCTGTCAAAATGCCGCCTTCGCGCCGATGTTCCACGCCTGGCGCGACGGCCTGGCCGAGCCCGTCATCGGCTCGGGCCAGGAGGCGCGGGCAGCGGTGGCCGCGGCGTACGCCCAGGAGCTGACCACCCGCAGGCCGCCCTACGCGGTGGCCGGCGGGGTGCGCGACGTCCTCGCCGAGAGCGGTGGGGAGCTGTGCACGGCGGACAGCTCCGAGGCGTCGGCCGCCGGACGGCTCTTCGCCGACGTGGAGGGCATCGACATCGAGCCCGCCGCGGCGGTGGCCCTGGCCGGGCTGCGCCGGGCGGTCGCCGCCGGACGGATCCGGCCGCGGGAGACCGTGCTGCTGCACATCACCGGTGGCGGCCGGGCCCGCCGCGCGGGTGGCCGTCCGCCCGTCGCGGTCGTGCCCGATCTGCGGGTCCCGGCCGGTCTCGGCGTCCAGGACGCCGCCCATCTGGTGACCCGCGCATGACGGCCTCCGAGGCCGAGGCCCACCTCCCGTACGGAACAAGCCGCTTGGCGCAGACGAACACCTTCGCCGGAGCGGACACCGTTCCCGACTTCGCCTCCGACCCGTCGGGTCGGCAGAGAGCAGAGAAGACCATGCAGCAGTACGCGTTTCCCGCCTCCTCGGCCCAGCGCCGGATCTGGCTGGTGGAGCGGTTGATCCCGGAGACCAGCGCCTACCACCTGCCGTTCGCCCTGCACCTGGACGGCCCCCTCGACACCGCCGCGCTCCGGGCCGCACTGGACGGGCTCGTCGCCCGGCACGAGTCGCTGCGCACCCGCTTCGAGCAGGTGGACGGCGAGCTGATGCAACTGGTCGACGGCGAGGCGTCGTTCGAGTGGGAGACCCGCGCCACCACCGCCGAGGAGCTGGACGGTGTGCTGGCCGCCGACGCGGCACGCCCCTTCGACCTCGCCCGGGGCCCCCTGGTGCGGGTGGTGCTGCACCGGCTCGCACCGGGGCGGCACGTCCTCGCGGTCACCCTGCATCACCTGGTCGCCGACATGTGGTCGATCGGCATCCTCCTCGCCGAGCTGGCCAAGGGCTACGCCGGCCGGGCCGCCGGCCTTCCCGAACTTCCGGTCCAGTACGGCGACTTCGCGGTCTGGGAGGCCGAGACGCTCGCGGCGGGCGACGAGCCGGGCCGGGCGTACTGGCGCCAGGCGCTGGCCGGGGCACCCGAACTCCTCGAACTGCCCTGCGACCGCTCCCGCCCGGCGGTGCAGTCGCTGCGCGGGGCCGCCCTGCCGGTGGCGCTTGCGGCCGAGCTGTCCACCGGGGTGCGGGCGCTGGGCCTGCGGGCCGGAGTCACCCCGTTCATGGTGCTGCTCGCCGCGTTCCAGGCGGTACTGGCCCGCCACAGCGGCGGCGAGGACATCGTCGTCGGCACCGGTGCGGCGGTGCGCCCGGCGGAGGCGGAGGCCCTGATCGGGTGCTTCATCAACGTCCTTCCGGTGCGCACCTCGCTGGCCGGTGACCCGTCCTTCACCGAGCTGCTGCACCGGGTCCGCGCCGCGTCCCTGGCCGCTTTCGAGCATCAGGCCCTGCCGTTCGAGCAGATGCTCCCCGAGCGGGCGACGGGCCCGGCGCTCAGCCACAACCCGCTGGTGCAGTCGTTGCTCCTGGTGCAGAACGCGCCGCTGGCCGCCCCCGTCCTGCCCGGACTCGAGGTGACCGTGCGGGAGGTGCCGCGGGGCGGCGCCCAGGTCGACCTCAACCTTCAACTGCGCGATGTGGACGGCGCGTTCACCGGCACGGTCGAGTACGCGAGCGATCTCTTCGACGCGGCCACCGTCGAGCGGCTCCTCGGCCACTGGCGCACCCTGCTGGCCGCCGCCGTCGCCGCGCCCGACACCCGGCTCTCGGCGCTGGAGATGCTCACCGGGCCGGAGCGGCACCGGGCGCTGGTGGAGTGGAACGACACGGCGCACGCCTACCCGGCGGCCGGGTCCTGCCTGCACGAGCTCTTCGAGGAGCAGCTCGCCCTGCGCCCCGACGAACCGGCCGTCGTCGGCCACGCCGGCGGGCTGAGCTACGCGGATCTCGACGCGCTGGCCGAGCGCATCGCCGCCCGGCTCACCGAGTCGGGGGTGGGGCCCGATACCCTCGTCGGCCTCTGCCTCGCCAAGGGTCCGGCCCTGGTGGCCGCGGTGCTCGGCGTACTCAAGGCCGGCGGCGCCTATCTGCCGCTCGACCCGGCCTATCCCGCGCAGCGCCTCGCCTTCATGCTGCAGGACGCGGCGCCGCAGGTGGTGCTCACCGAGCGCGCCCTGGCCGGGCTGCTGCCCGCGAGCGCGGCCGAGCGGCTCGACGTGGACGACGCTGGGCAATGGCCTGCCGCGCGGCGGCGCCCGGTCGCGGTGGACCCGGACCATCTGGCGTACGTCATCTACACGTCGGGCTCCACCGGCACGCCCAAGGGCATCGCCGTGCCGCACCGGGGTGTCGTCAACAACCTGCTCGACCTCAACGGCACGTACGGCGTCGGACCCGGCGACCGGGTGCTCGGTCTGTCGTCGCCCAGCTTCGACATGTTCGTCTACGAGACGCTCGGCATCCTGGCGGCCGGCGGCGCGGTGGTCGTGCCGCACCCGGACCGGGCGCGCGACCCGCACCACTGGGTCGACCTGGTGCGCCGCCACCGGGTGACCGTGTGGAACTCGGCGCCCGCCCTGGCCGACGCCTTCGTACGGGCCGGCGAGGAACGCGGCGTGCGGCTGCCGAAGCTCAGGGCGGCCTTCTTCGGCGGGGACTGGATCCCCGTCGGGCTGCCGGACCGGTTCCGCAGGATCGCGCCGGGCCTGGCGTTCATCGCGCTCGGCGGCGCCACCGAGGCGTCCATCCACTCCATCACGTTCCCGGTCGTCGAGACCGACCCGGCCTGGACGAGCATTCCGTACGGCCGCCCGATGGTGAACCAGCAGGCCGTGATCCTCACGCCCGCGCTCGAACCCGCGCCGGTCGGGGTGCCCGGTGAACTGTGCCTGGCGGGAACGGGGTTGACCCGGGGCTATCTGCGCCGACCGGGGCTGACCGCCGACCGCTACCGGCCGCACCCGGCGGCCGGCCACGGCCCCGTGCCGGCCGGCGCGCGCCTCTACCGCACCGGCGATCTGGCCCGCACCCGCGCCGACGGCGTGATCGAACTCATCGGCCGCCTCGACCACCAGGTCAAGGTGCGCGGCCTGCGGATCGAACTGGACGAGATCGAAGCGGTGCTGCGCCGCCACCCGGGCGTCGAGCGCGCCGTGGTGACGGCGCGCGGCAGCGGCGACGAGCGGCGCCTGGTCGGCTACGTGGTGCCCGCAGGGGAAGCCGGGGCGGCGCCGGCCGCGGCCGAGCTGCGGGCCCTGCTCAAGGCGGAGCTGCCCGACTACATGGTCCCGGCGGTCTTCGTCACCCTCGACGCGCTGCCGCTGTCGCCCAACGGCAAGGTGGACCGCTCCGCGCTGCCCGAGCCCGACGGACGGGCCGACCGGGAGGGCGCGACGTACGTGGCCCCCCGTGACGACGTCGAACGCGTCCTGGCCGCGCTCTGGGCCGAACTGCTCGACATCGACCAAGTAGGCGCGGGCGACGACTTCTTCGCGCTCGGCGGCCACTCGCTGCTCGCCACCCGGCTCGCCTCGGCGCTGCTCGAGACCTTCGGCGTGGAGCTGCCGCTGCGCGACCTGTTCGAGGCGCCCACCCTCGCCGAACAGGCGGTGCGGCTCACCGCCCGGGGCCGCGAGGCGGGCACCGATGTCGCGGCGGTGGCCCACATCGCCGCGGAAGTGCTGGAGATGACCGACGAGACCGCCCACGGGCTGCTCGTCGCCCACGAGGAGGGCGTCGCATGACCACCACCACGAGCTCCGGCGTCCTGGCCGGCTACGCGGGCCTGGGCGCGCACCGCCTCGCCGCCGCCGACCCGCTCCTGTCCGGCCTCCTGGAGCGCGAGCACGTCCGGCAGAACGAGACCCTGGCCATGGTGGCCGCCTCCAGCAGCGCCGACCCGTCGGTGCTCGCCTGCACCGGCGCGACCATCTCCAACGTCACCACCGAGGGCTACCCCGGGGCCCGCTACCACGCGGGCTGCGAGGTGGTCGACGAGGTCGAGCGCCTCGCGGTGGCGCGGGCCCGCTCGCTGTTCGGCGCCCAGTACGCCAATGTGCAGCCGCACTCGGGCAGCACCGCCAACCAGATCGTGCTGTGCACCCTGATGAAGCCAGGCGACACCCTGCTCGGCATGGAGCTGAGCGCGGGCGGTCACCTGACGCACGGCTCGACGGCCTCGGTGTCGGGCCAGTTCTTCCGGGCGGTCGGCTACGGCACCGACGCGGAGGGACTGCTCGACTACGGGCAGGTGGCCGAGCTGGCGCGCGAGCACCGGCCCAAGGTGATCGTGTGCGGCGCCAGCGCCTACCCGCGCACGGTGGACTTCGCCCGGTTCCGGCGCATCGCCGACGAGGTCGGCGCGTATCTGCTCGCCGACATCTCGCACATCGCGGGGCTGGTCGCGGCGGGCCTCCATCCGAGCCCGGTCGACCACGCGCACGCCACCACCACCAGCACCTACAAGCAGCTGTACGGGCCGCGCGGCGGTCTCATCCTGCTGGGCAGGGACGCCGACACGGCGCTGCCCGGCACCCGGCGCACGCTCAGCCGGGCCGTCGCGCACGGCACCTTCCCGTTCCTCCAGGGCACCCCCGACCTGGGTGCGGTGGCCGCCAAGGCGCGCGCCTTCGACATCGCCGCCCAGCCGGAGTTCCGCGCCCTGGCGGGCCGGGTCGTGTCCGGCGCCCGCGAGCTGGCGAGTGCCTTCGCCGGCCTCGGTCACACGCTGGTCACCGGCGGCACCGACAACCACATGGTGCTCCTCGACGTCGGGCGGCGCGGCCTGACCGGCGCGATCGCCGAGTCCGCGCTCGCGGACTGCCGGATCGTGGTCAACCGCAACCGCATACCGGGCGACCCGCACGGCCCGCGGGTCACCAGCGGTGTCCGCTTCGGCACCAACACGCTCGCCCTGCGCGCCATGGGGCCGGCCGAGATGCGCCGCTGCGCCGCTCTGGTCGACCGGGTGCTCACCGCGGTGACGCCGTGCGGGGAGCGCGAGTTCGCCCTCGATCCGGCCGTCCGCGACGAGGTACGCGGCGAAGTCGCCCGGCTCTGCCGGGAGTTCCCGCTGCCGCACCACCTGCCGGCCTGACCCACGCCCACGCCACCCACGCCCCGGGATCACCCAATGAGCCAGTCACCCCAGCGCACCGCGCTCTCCTCCGACAAGCGCCGCCTGCTCGCCAAGCTGCTCAAGGAGCAGGGCCTGACCCGCCCCGACGCCGCCGACCTGATCGCCCGCCGCCCCGCGGGAACGCACCTGCCGCTGTCGTTCGCGCAGCAACGCCTGTGGTTCGTCGAGCAGTTCGCGGGCCCCAGCCCGCTGTACAGCATCGCCTGCACCGTGCGGCTGACCGGCGGCCTCGACGCCCCCGCGCTCGAAGGGGCGCTCAATCGCGTCGTGGCCCGGCACGAGGCGCTGCGCACCACCTTCCACGCGGAGGACGGCCGGGCCGAGCAGATCGTGCACGACCGCGTCACGGTCACCCTGGCGCTCACCGATCTGTCCGCCCTGGCCGACGACGCCCGCGAGTCCGCGCTGGCCGGCCTGACGGAGCAGGAGAGCCGCCGCCCCTTCGACCTCGGCGCCGGGCCGCTGCTGCGCGCCGCCCTGGTCAGGCTGGCGGACGACGAGCATCTGCTGCTGCTCGCCATCCACCACATCGTGGCGGACGGCTGGTCCCTGGACATCCTGGTGCGCGAGATGGCCCACCACTACCGCGCGGAGGCCGCCGAGCTTCCCGAACTGCCGGTCCAGTACGCCGACTTCGCGCTCTGGCAGCACGAGCGGGTCTCGGGCGACGCGCTGGAGTCGCAGCTGGCCCACTGGCGGGAGCGGCTGGCCGGCGCGCCCAGCATCGTGGACCTGCCCACCGACCGTCCGCGCACCGCGCAGCAGAGCTTCGCCGGTGCCTGCTTCCCCTGGCGGCTCGAAGGGGACCTTGCGGCCCGCCTGACCGCGCTGGCCCGCGAGCACGACGCCACCTTGTACATGGCGCTGCTCGCCGGGTTCATGGCCGTGGCACAGCGGTGGAGCGGACAGAGCGATCTGGTGGTCGGCTCGCCGGTCGCCAACCGCAACCACCCGCAGACCGAGGGCCTGATCGGATTCTTCGTCAACATGCTGCCGCTCCGCGCGGACCTGGGCGGCAATCCGACCTTCACGGAACTCCTGGGCCGGGTGAGGGAGTCGGCGCTCGCCGCGTACGCCCATCAGAACGTTCCGTTCGAGCGGATCGTGGAGGAGGCGCGTCCGGACCGCGACGCGGGCGGGCGCACCCCGTTCGCCAATCTGCTGCTGGTCCTGCAGAACACCCCGGAGACCCGGATCGAGCTGCCGGGCCTGCGGATGGAGGTGGCCGCGGTCGACACCGGCACCGCCAAGTTCGATCTGCACCTCCAGGTCACCGAGGCGCCCGAGGGTCTGACGGGGCTCGCCGACTACAGCACCGAGCTGTACGACGAGCACACCGTGCGCCGGTTCATCGGCCAGTGGCTGCACCTGCTCGCGGCGGCGGTCGACGCCCCGGCGACCCGGCTCGACGCGCTCCCGCTGCTGAGCGGGGCCGAGCGCCGGGCGGAACTAGCCGCGGGCGCGGCCCGCGGCACGACCGCCCCGCGGGCGAGCAGCCTCGCGGCGGCCTTCGCCGAGCAGGTCCGGCTGCGGCCCGAGGCGATCGCGGTGGGCTGCGGCCCCGAGCGGCTGAGCTATGCCGAACTCGACCGCCGTTCCGACGCGCTGGCCCGGCGGCTGCGCGAGCTCGGCGCGGGCCCGGAGAGCCGGGTGGCGCTCTGTGTCGAGCCGTCGGTGCGGCTGGTCACCGGCATCCTGGCGATCGTGAAGAGCGGCGGCGCGTACGTACCGCTCGACCCGCGTCACCCCGCCGAGCGCCTCGCCTTCACACTGGCCGACTGCGGCGCGACGGTCCTGGTCGCCGACGCGGAGCACGCCGGGCTCGCCGGCGCCCTGCCCGTCGTCGCGGTGGAACAGCCGCTGTCCGACGAGCCCTTGGAGCCGGCCCCGCTGGGCCCGGACCATCTGGCGTACGTGATCTACACCTCCGGCACCACCGGGCGCCCCAAGGGGGCGCTGCTCACCCACGCCAATGTGCTGCGGCTCTTCGAAGCGGCCTCGTCCGACGTGGCGTTCGGCCCGGACGACGTGTGGTCGCTCTACCACTCGGCGGCGTTCGACTTCTCGGTCTGGGAGATCTGGGGCGCGCTGCTGCACGGCGGGCGGATCGCCGTGGTACCGCAGGAGGCCCGGCGCACCCCGGCCGCCTGCCACGCGCTGGTGTGCGAGGAGGGCGTCACGGTGCTCAGCCAGACACCCACCGCGTTCCGCCAGTTCGCCGACGCCGAGGCGGCGGCCGCCGCCTCGGCGTCGCTCCGTCCGCTCGCGCTGCGGCACGTGGTGTTCGGCGGCGAGGCCCTGGAGCCGGGCGCGCTGCGCGACTGGGCGGAGCGGCACCCCGAGGGCCCGCGCCTGGTCAACATGTACGGCATCACCGAGACCACCGTGCACGTCACCGCGCACACCCTCACCGCGGGCGATCTGGCCGCGCCCGGCAGCGTGATCGGCCGCCCCCTCGCCGATCTGGCGGTGCACCTCCTGGACCGGCGCGGCGAACCGGTGCCGACCGGCGTCCCCGGCGAACTGTGCGTCGGCGGGCCGGGGCTCGCCCGCGGCTATCTGGGCCGCCCCGGGCTGACCGCCGAACGCTTCGTACCCGCGCCGCTCGGCGACGGCGAGCGCCTGTACCGCAGCGGCGACCTGGCCCGCCGACTGCCCGACGGGACCCTGGAATACCTGGGCCGGATCGACCAGCAGGTCAAGGTGCGCGGGCACCGGGTGGAGCCGGGCGAGATCGAGGCGGAACTCGGCGCCCATCCGGGCGTGCGGCACGCGGCGGTGCTGCCCCGCGAGACCCCGGACGGCGGCACCGGCCTCGTCGCCTACCTGGTTCCCGACGCGGACGCCGACGGCGCGGCGGCTCCCGTCCGGGCCCGTGCCGCCGACGCCGAGCAGGTCACCCAGTGGCGCACCGTCTTCGACACGGCCTACGAGCAGTACGAGCAGGTCGGCGGCGCCGACCCGGCGTTCAACATCCGTGGCTGGACGAGCAGTTACACCGGTGAGCCCATCCCCGCCGACGAGATGCGCCGCTGGGTGGAGGACACCGTCGCCCTGGTGCGGAGCACGGGCCCGCGCCGGGTCCTGGAGATCGGCAGCGGCACCGGTCTGCTCCTGTTCCGGCTGGCCGGCGACTGCGAGCGGTACACGGGGCTCGACCTGTCGACCAGCGCCATCGCCCACGTGCGCCGTCATCTGCCGCCCCACTGGGAGCACGTACGGCTGCTGCACCGGCCCGGACACCAGCTGGACGACCTCAAGGGCGAGGCGTACGACACCGTCCTCGTGAACTCGGTGACCCAGTACCTGCCCAGTGCGGGCTACTTGGTGGAGGTGCTCACCAAGGCCGCCGCGCTGCTCGCCCCGGGCGGGCGGATCGTGGTCGGTGACGTACGGCACCGGGCACTGCTCGACGCCTTCCACGTCTCGGTGCTCAAGGAGACCCTCCCCCCGGGCGCCGACGACGCCGAGCTGGCCCGTCAGGTGCGTCAGGCCGTTCGGCAGGAGAACGAGCTGCTACTCGACCCGCGCTTCTTCGAGGCGCTGCGCCAGGAGATCCCGCGCATCGGCCGGGTGGAGGTGCTGCCCAAGCCGGGGCGCGACCGCAACGAGATGACGCGCTACCGCTACGACGTGGTGCTGCACCTGGACGGCGGATCCGCTCCCGCCGCGTCCGCACCGGTGCGCACGGTCGCCTGGGAGGGCGGCGAGCTGCGGAGCCTGCTCGACGGCTCCCCCGTGGTCGTCACCGGCATCCCCAACGCCCGGGTGCACGCCGACGCGGTGACCGCCGCACGGCTCGGCGACGACGGGACCCGCGCGGCGGACGACGGTGCGCACCCGGCCGGCGCGCTCGACCCGCAGGACGTACGGGAGACGGCCGCCGGGCTCGGCCACGCCGTGGCGCTCAGCTGGGCGGCCGGCGACCCGCTCGGCCGTTTCGACGCCGCGCTCCGCCCGCTCGGCGCGGACCCGGCGACGGCGCCGGCCCCCGCCGGGCGGTGCGCGGACCTGCCGTGGCCGCACTGGGCCAACGACCCGCACCGCGGCCGGACCGCCCGCACCCTGGTGCCCCGGCTCCGCGCCCATCTGCGGGAGCGGCTGCCGGAGTACATGGTGCCGGAGGCGTTCGTGACGCTCGACGCGCTGCCGCTGACCGCCAACGGCAAGCTCGACCGCGCGGCGCTGCCCGCGCCGGACTGGTCGGCCGGCTCCACCGCGCTGCTCGCCCCGCGCGACGACACCGAGCGGGCGCTCGCCGAGATCTGGAGCACCGTGCTCGGCGTGGCCCGGATCGGCCTGGCCGACGACTTCTTCCACCTCGGCGGCCACTCGCTGCTCGCCGTGCAGGTGACGGCGGCGGTACGCGAGTCGCTCGGCCGTGAGCTGCCGGTACGGGCCCTGTTCGAGGCACCCGTGCTCGCCGCGTTCGCCGACGCGGTGCGCCGCGCCCCGGCCGCCGAGGCGCCCGACGCCACGCCGGCGCCGGTGCGCGAGGCGGTACCCGCCGATGGCGCCGGGTTCGACGACCTGTCCGCCGAGGAGCTGGCCGCGCTGATGGGCGGCGAGCTGTGACCTCCGCCGCGTCCGCCGTTCCGCACTCCGCCCCCGTCCCCGATCCCACCCCCGACCCCGACCCCGTCCCCGTCCCCGTGAAGGAGCGCCCCGTGGCCACCGGCCCCCGCACCGCCGAGGTGCTGCCCACCTCCGCCGCCCAGCGCCGGTTCTGGCTGACCGACCGTCTCGAAGGCCCCAGCGGCGTCTACAACACCGCCGCCGCGCTCCGGCTGCGCGGGCCGCTCGCCACCGAGCGGCTCGGCGACGCCTTCCAGCTCCTCGTGGACCGGCACGAGGCGCTGCGCACCGTCTTCCCGGCCCGCGACGGCGTCCCGGTCCAACTGGTGCTGCCGCGCCGCGCCTTCGCACTGGGGATCACCGAGGCGCACGGCGCGGGCGACGAGGAACTCCGCGAACTGGCGGGCCGCCTCGCCGAGCAGCCCTTCGACCTGGCCAAGGGGCCGCTGATGCGGGCCGAGCTGATCGCGCTCGGACCGCGGGACCACGTCCTGCTCGTGGCGCTGCACCACATCGTGGTGGACCGGTGGTCCTTCGGTCTGCTGATGTCCGAACTCTCCGAGTGCTACGCCGCCCTCGTCGAAGGGCGCCCGGTCCGGCTGCCCGGCCTGACCGAGCGCTACGCCGACCATGTGGCCGCCCGCCAGGCCGTGCTCGACGGCGGTCTCGACGGGCGGCTGCTCGACTACTGGCGCGCTCAACTGGACGGCGCTCCGCAGGCGTTGGAGCTTCCGGCCGACCGGACGCGCGGGGCGGTCCGCACCTTCCGCGGCGCGAGCGTGCCGGTGCGCCTGGACGCGGGGGTCTCGCAGGCGGTGCGCGACGTCGCCGCGTCCACCGGGGCGACCCCGTTCATGGTGCTCCTCGCCGCCTTCCAGGCGGTGCTCGCCCGGCACGCGGGCGCCGAGGAGGTGGTGGTGGCGACCGGCCCCGCCACCCGCGCCCCGGGCACCGAACTCCTCGTGGGCTCGCTCGTCAACACGGTGCTCCTGCGCACATCACTGGCCGGCGACCCGAGCTTCACCGAGCTCGTCGAGCGGGTGCGGGGCACCGCGCTCGACGCCTTCGACCACCAGGAGCTGCCCTTCGACCGGCTGGTCGAGGAGCTGGCGCCCAGTCGCGACCTGTCGCGCAATCCGCTCGCCCAGGTCGGCTTCGTCCTGCAGAACGCGCCGGCCACCACGCCCGCCCTGGCCGGCCTGGCCGTCGAGCCGGTGGACGTGGCCCGGGACAGCGCCCACATGGACCTCGATCTCCAACTGGCCGAGGAGGACGGCTGCTTCACCGGCTTCGCCGAGTTCGCCCGCGACCTGTTCGACGCCTCGACGGTGGCCCGGCTGCTCGGCCACTGGACGACGCTGCTCGGCGCGGCCGTCCGCGCCCCCGGCACCCGCTTCTCCGAACTGCCGCTGCTCACCGACGCCGAGCTGGAGCGGGAGCTGCACGGCTGGAACGACACCGACGGCGCGTTCCCGGCGGGGCTGCGGGTGGACGAGCTGTTCGCGCGGCAGGCGGCCCGTACGCCCGACGCGGTCGCGGTGCTCGACGCGGCGGGCCCCCTCGGCTACGCGGCGCTCGACGCCTGGGCGGCGCGCATCGCCCACCGGCTGCGAGAGGCCGGTGTGGGTCCCGATGTGCCGGTGGCCCTGTGCCTGGAGCGCGGGGCCGGGCTCAGCGCGGCCATGCTGGGCACCCTGCGGGCCGGCGGCGCCTTCCTCGGGCTCGACCCGGCCTACCCGGCCGACCGGCTCGCCTTCATGCTCGCCGACGCCCGGCCGGCCGTGGTCCTCGCCAACGCGTCGACGGCGGGCGCGCTCCCGGCCGGCACCGAGGTGCTGCTGGTCGAGGAGATCGCCGCCGACGGTCCGGAGTTCGGCCGCGCCGACGGCGAGACCACCGGCACCGGTGAAGGCAACGGCGCCGGTGAGGGCAACGGCGCGGGCGAGGCCAATCTGGCCTATCTCGTCTACACCTCCGGCTCCACCGGGCGCCCCAAGGGCGTGGCCGTGAGCCACCGCGCCATCGTCAACACCTTTGCCGGGCTTGCCCGTTCGCACGGATTCGGCCCCGGCGACCGGATGATCGCGCTGCACTCGCCGAGCTTCGACCCGGCCGTGCACGACTGCCTCGCCCCGCTCGTGGTGGGCGCCGCCGTCGTCTTTCCCGCGCAGGACGCCGCCCGCGATCCGCGGCACTGGGCCGAGCTGATCGGACGGCACCGGGTGACCGTCTGGTCGATGGGGCCGGCCGGGACCGAGGCGATGCTGGCCGCCGCCGAGGAGCACGACCTGGCCCTGGACACCCTGCGCGCCGCGCTGGTCGGCGGTGACGTGCTGCCGCCCGCGCTGCCGCCCCGGCTGCGGGCCGCCGCGCCCGGCTGCCGGGTGGTCAACTCGGCCGGCGTGGCCGAGGCCGCGTTCTGCAACAACGAGTACCCGGTGCCCGAGGACGCCGGACCCGGCCCGCTGCCCTACGGCCGTCCCCTGCTCAACCAGCGGCTCCTCGTCCTGGACCGGCTGCTGCGCGCCGTGCCGGCCGGGGTGCCGGGCGAGCTCTGCGTGGCGGGCGAGGGCCTGGCCCGCGGCTACCTGGGCCGCCCGGGTCTGACCGCCGAACGTTTCGTGCCGCACCCCTACGGCCGGGTACCCGGCGAGCGTCTCTACCGCACCGGCGACCTGGCGCTGCGCCGGCCCGACGGCGAGCTCGAACTGCTCGGCCGCGCCGACCACCAGGTCAAGATCCGGGGGTTCCGGGTCGAGCCGGGCGAGGTCACCGGCGTCCTGCTCACGCATCCGTCGGTGGCCGAGGCGATCGTGGTGGCCCACGAGGCCGGGCCGGGCGACCGGCGCCTCGCGGCGTACTGGGTACCGGCCGCCACCACGGCCTCCGCGATCCCGGTCACCACCGCACCGGTTTCCGGCGCCGACCTCGCGGCCTGGCTGCGCGAGCGGCTCCCCGCCCACATGGTGCCCGCGCTGTGGACGGAGCTGACGGCCCTGCCGCTCTCCCCCAACGGCAAGGTGGACCGGAGCGCGTTGCCCACGCCCGCCGCGCAGGGCGCCCCGGCGGCCCGTGTCGCGCCGCGCACCGCCCGTGAGGCCGCGGTCGCCGCGATCTGGCAGCGGCTCCTCGACCTCCCCGAGGTCGGCGTCCTGGACGACTTCTTCGCCGTCGGAGGGCACTCGCTGCTGGCCAACAGGCTGGTCAGCGCGGTGCGCGCGGAGTTCGGCGTGGAGGTGCGGCTGCGTGAGGTGTTCGCCGCGACCACGGTGGCGGCGCAGGCCGAGCTGATCGAGGGGCTGCTCCTCGACGGCGGGAGCGCCACGGGGTGCGCGCCGCTGCCGCCGGTCACCCCGGCGGACCGCTCGGGCCCCCTTCCGCTCTCCTTCGCCCAGCAGCGGATGTGGCTGTTCGACCGCTTCGCCCCGGGCAGTCCCGCCTACCACGTACCGACCGCGGTACGGATCGGCGGCGCGCTCGATCCGGCGGCGCTCGCCGCGGCGCTGCGTGCCCTGATGGACCGGCACGAGGTGCTGCGCACCGTCGTGGCCGAGGGCGACGGCGCGCCGGAGCAGCGCGTACTGCCGTGCGGCGAGGCCCCGTTGACGGTGCGGGAGCTCGCGGACGGCGAGCGGGTCGAGACGGTGGTCGACGCCTTCGTGGCGCGTCCGTTCGACCTCGCGGCCGAGGCGCCGCTGCGCGCCCTGCTGCTGCGCACGGACCCGGACGAACACGTCCTGGTGCTGGTGATCCACCACATCGCGCTCGACGGCTGGTCGATGGGCGTCCTCGTCGAGGACCTGGGCGCGCTGTACGACGGGCGGGACCTGCCGGCGCTGCCGGTGCAGTACGCCGACTACGCCCGCTGGCAGGCCGACCGGGCCGCCGAGGGCCGCTGGACGGAGCAGCTCGACCACTGGCGCGACCGGCTGGCCGGCCCGCTGCCCGTCCTCGACCTGCCGGCCGACCGGCCGCGCCCCGCCACCCCGAGCCTGGCCGGAGCGGTCCACGAGTTCACCCTGTCCGCCGAGCTGACGGGGCGGCTGCGCGCGCTGGGCGCCGACCACGGCGCCACCCTGTTCATGGTGCTCCTCGCCGGTTACCAGGCCCTGCTCGGCCGGCTCTCCGGCGCCACCGAGGTGCTGGTCGGCACGCCGGTCGCCGGGCGCGGACAGCGCGAACTCGACGGCCTGGTCGGCTGCTTCGTCAACACGCTGGCCCTGCGCGGCGACCTGTCGGGCGACCCGGCCTTCACCGAGCTGCTGGCCCGCGTCCGCAGCGGCACCCTCGCCGACTTCGAGTGCCAGGACGTGCCGTTCGAGCAGGTCGTCGACGCCGTCGGCGCCGAGCGCGACCCGGCGCGGCACCCGGTGTTCCAGACCATGCTGACGCTGCAGAGCGCACGGCCGCCCCGGGTCGGCTTCGACTCCCTGCGGGTCGAGCCGCTCGACGCGCGGACCGGGTCCTGCCTGATGGACCTGATGTTCACCGCCGTCGAGCGGAACGGGAGCCTCGCCTTCTCGGTGGAGTACGCCACGGACCTGTTCGGCGAGGAGAGCGTCGCCCGCCTCGCGCACCGCTTCGGCGTGCTGCTCTCGGCCGCGGCCGACGCGCCGGGGACGGCGCTGTCCCGGCTCGCCCTGCTCGACGCCGACGAGCACCGCACCGTGGTGACCGACTGGAACGACACCGCCCGCCCGGTCCCGCCCGGCGGCCTGCACGACCTGGTCGCAGCGGCCGCCGCCCGTACCCCCGACGCCCCGGCGCTCGAACACGAGGGACGCGCCACCAGTTACGCCGCACTCGAAGCCGCGGCCGAGCGGTGCGCCGCCCGGCTGCGCGCGCTCGGCGTCGGCGCGCAGAGCGTGGTGGCGGTGCACGCGGCTCCCACTCCGCTCCTGGTCACCGCCCTGCTCGGGGTGATGAAGGCGGGCGCGGCGTTCGCCACGCTCGACCCCGAACTGCCCGAACAGCGGCTGCGGCTGCTCCTCGAACTGTCCGGCGCGCAGCTGGTACTCACCGACGACGGCACGGCGGGGCCCCTCTTCGACGGGGTCGCGGTGGCGCCGATCGACGCGCCGGACGACGCGCCCCCGGCGGCTTCGGCGCCGCCCGGCGCGACCGAACCGGACGCGCTGGCCTGCGTCTTCTTCACCTCCGGCACCACCGGCACGCCGAAGGGGTCGATGTTCACCCACCGGGGCCTGGTGAACTTCACGCGGACGATGGCCGAGGAGTTCCGTCTGGCCCCCGGAGACCGCTTCCTGCAGCTGGCCTCGACCGGCTTCGACGTCCTGCTCGAAGAGGTGTTCCCGGCGCTGGCGGCGGGCGCCACGGTGGTGCTCCCCGGCCCCCGGCTGCTGGCCCGCGGTGTCGATCTGACCGGCTATCTGGCCGAGCACAGGATCACCGGCCTCGAACTGACCACCGCGTACTGGCACGACTGGGTCGTCCAACTGGAGCGCACGGCAAGCGAGTTGCCGGACACGCTCCGGTTCGTGGCGATGGGCGGGGAGCGGGTGCGCCGCGACCGGCTCGCGGCCTGGCAGCGGTACGGGGTGCCGCTGGTGCATGTGTACGGGCTGACCGAGGTGACCTGCACATCGACCACCTTGCGCGTGGAGGACGGGGCGGTGGGCGGCGAGGGTCTGCCGATCGGCCGCCCCCTGGCCAACACCCGCCTCTACCTGCTCGACCCGGCCGGCCGGCCCGTGCCCATCGGTACCCCGGGCGAGCTGCACCTGGGCGGCGCGGGACTCGCCCGCGGCTATCTGGGCCGCCCGGACCTGACCGCCGAGCGGTTCGTGCCCGATCCGTTCGGCGAGCCGGGCTCCCGGCTGTACCGCACCGGCGACCTGGCACGCCACCGGGCCGACGGGACCGTGGAGTTCATCGGCCGCGCCGACCAGCAGGTCAAGATCCGGGGCCACCGGATCGAGCCCGGCGAGGTGGAGGCGCGGCTCGCCGAGCGGCCCGAGGTCGGGGCCGCCGCGGTGGTGGTCCGTGCGGACGAGCCGGGCGAGAAGCAGCTCGTCGGCTATGTGGTGGCCGCGCCCGGCGCGGCTCCCGACGTCTTCGAGCTGCGGGCCGCGCTCCGCGAACGGCTGCCCGCCTATCTGGTGCCGGCCGCGATCGTGCTGCTGCCCGCGCTTCCCCTGAACGGCAACGGCAAGCTCGACCGCGGCGCGCTGCCACGGCCGGGCCGCGCCGATCTGGCCCACGGCGCGGCGGTGGCCCCGCGCACGCCGATGGAGAAGGAGATGGCGGAGCTCGCCGGCGAGCTGCTCGGCCTGCCGTCGGTCGGCGTCCACGACAACCTCTTCGACCTGGGCCTGCACTCGCTCCTCGCCACCCGGTTCGCCGCCCGGGTGCTCGACGCCTGTCAGGTCGAGGTGCCGCTGCGGGTCTTCTACGAGGCACCCACCGTGGCCGAACTGGCCCTGCGCATCGTGCAGTTCCAGGCCGAGGCCACCGACCCGGACGACCTCGCGCTGCTGCTCGCCGAACTGGAGGCGGAGGACGGCGCCGCCGGGACCACCGCTCCCTGACCGGGCCCGCTCCGACGTCCGGCGCACCGCCGCCCGACCCCACCCACCATCCCGACAGGCCGTGCCCCGGCCGCAGGAGGAACCCCATGCCCATCGCCCCGGCCCTGCTGGAGGACTGGCTCCGCGAGCGGTACTTCACCACCACGTACGACATCAGCAGCAGCGGTGTCGAGAACTACACCGTCGACCAGGTCCTCGCCCTGGCCGGCACCGGCGCCGCCTCGCTCGGCTCCATCATGTTCCGCGACAGCCACTCGCTGGGCGCCGAACCGCTGCGCGCCGCCCTCGCCGAGCGGCACGGCACCGACCCCGGCTCGGTGATGGCGACCCAGGGCTCCAGCGAGGCGATCTACCTGGTGATGCACGCGCTGCTGAAGCCAGGCGACGAGATCGTGGTGCAGGCCCCGGCCTATCACGCGCTGGTCGAGGTGGCGGCGTCGCTCGGCTGCCGGATCGTCCCGTGGGCGATGCGCACCCAGGACGGCGTGGTCACCAACGAGGACGAGCTGCTCGCGCTGATAGGCCCGGACACCGCCATGGTGGTGCTCAACTTCCCGCACAACCCGACCGGCGCCACCGTCACCGAGGCCCAGCAGAGCGCCGTCATCGACGCCTGCGCCCGGTACGGGACGTGGCTCGCCTGGGACAACGCGTTCCGGGACCTGGTGTACGACCGTGCGCCGCTGCCCGACCCGACGCTCCGCTACGCCAGGGCGATCTCCTTCGGCACCCTGTCCAAGGCGTACGGGCTGCCGGGGCTGCGGGTGGGCTGGGCGCTGGCCGCGCCCGAAGTGCTCGCCGGCTGTGTGCGCCGCCGCGACTACACCAGCCTCGCGCTCTCGCCGCTGGTGGAGGCGGTCGCCACGCACGCCGTGCGGCACGCCGACGAACTGCTGCGCCCCCGCCTCGCGCAGGCCGCCGCCAACCGCGCGGTGCTCGGCGCCTGGCTGGCCCGCCATCGCGACCGGGTGGTCTGCGATGAGCCGGCCGGCGGAGTCACCGTCTTCCCCGAGCTGACCACGGTGGCGGACGTGACCGCGTTCGCCGACCGGCTCGACCGCGAGCACGGCGTGCTGGTCGTGCCCGGTTCCTGTTTCGGCGCCCCGCGCCACATCCGGCTCGGCTTCGGCGGCGCCCACGACGAGCTGGCCGCGGGCCTCGACCGGCTCGGGGCCCTGCTGCCCGCGGCCGGCTGACCCCGCGCCGCCCCACCGAACCCTCCGCAAACCCCGACCCCGAGGTGACCCGTCCGATGCACACCCTCACACTCGACGCCGCCGACGCCGACGCGATCGCCGTCCTTCTCGACGAGCTTGCCGACCGGTACGCCGACGTCGAGGACCAGGCCTTCCAGGACGAACTGACCGTCCAGTCCCACCGCTTGCCCCTCGCGCTGCGCCGCTTCCTGACCGACTTCCGGCTGCACGAACCGGCCGGTGCCTGCGTGGTCTCGGGCTACCGCGTCGACCAGGACCGGATCGGTGCCACGCCGACGCACTGGCGCCACCGCGAGGGGATCTCGCCGGCCCTCCGGGAGGAGATGTTCGTGCTGCTGTGCGGGGCACTGCTCGGCGAGCCGGTCGCCTGGGCCACCCAGCAGGACGGGTATCTGGTGCACGACGTCCTGCCGGTCAAGGGCCACGAGGACGAGCAGATCGGCACCGGCAGCAACCAGACCATCTTCTGGCACGTCGAGGACGCCTTCCACCCCTACCGGGGCGACTACGTGGGCCTGCTCTGCCTGCGCAACCCGGACCGGGTGCCGACCACGTTCGTGGGTGCGCAGGACCTGGAGATCTCCGCCGAGGACCGCCGGATCCTCGCGGAGCCGCGTTTCTACATGCTGCCCGACAACTCGCACCTGCAGATGCTCGACAGCGGCCCCGGGCGGCCGCTCGCGGGCGGTACACGGCTCCTGGACGCGGCGTACGAGCGGCTCAAGCGCATGCTGGAGGACGCGGCGCCGGTGCCGGTGCTCTTCGGGTCGCCGGGCGACCCGTACCTCTGCCTCGACCCGTACTTCATGGATCTGGACCGGCTCGACCCCGAGGCCCGAAGCGCCCTCCAGCGCCTCTCGGACGAGATCGACCGCCGTCTGGGCGGTGCCGCGCTCGCGCCCGGCGAGATCGTCTTCGTCGACAACTACCGCGCGGTGCACGGCCGTAGCTCCTTCGCGGCGCGCTTCGACGGCACGGACCGCTGGCTCAAGCGGGTCAACGTCGCCCGCGATCTGCGCAAGTCCCGTGACGCCCGAGCCACGGCCGGCTCCCGCGTCCTGTTCTGACCGCGGCCCGCCGGCCCCGACCGCCGGCCCGGCTCCGCATTCCACGACCCGCCTTCGGGCCCGCCTGACCTTCTCCGGGGAGAGCACCGTGAGCACCACCCACACCGCCGCCGACGCCACCGCCGCCGACACCGCCCGCCGTATCGCCGGCCTGTCGCCCGAACAGCGGGCCAGGCTGGAGGCCCGGCTGCGCGAGCGGACGGCCCGGCGCCCGGCCGGGCCCGCCCAGGGGGTGCCGCGCCGCGCCGCGGGGGCGCCGGTGCCGCTCTCGTTCACGCAGGAGCAGATCTGGCTGGCACAGCAGCTGGCTCCGGAGTCGGCGGCGTACAACGTGCCGATGGCGGTGGCCTGTTCGGGGCCGCTGGACACCGAGCGGCTGTCCCTGGCGTTCCGGACGGTGATCGCCCGGCACGAGGTGCTGCGCACCACCTTCGCCGCGGGCACGGACGGCCTTCCCTCCCAACTCGTCCATGACGAGGCCGAGTTCGGCCTGCCGGTCGTGGACCTCACGGGTCTGACGCCGGACGAGGCCGAGGCGCGGGTGCGCGAGCGGCTGGCCGACGAGGCCCGCACCCCGTTCGACCTGGCGTCCGGGCCGCTGCTCCGTGCCGTACTGCTGCGCGCCTCGGAGCGCGAACACGTCCTGGCACTGACGGCTCATCACATCGTGGCTGACGCCTGGTCGGTGAACGTTCTGCTCGCCGAGGTCTCGGCGGCCTACCGGGCGGCGGACGGGCCGCAGGCGCCGGAGCCGTTGGCGGTGCAGTACGGCGACTTCGCCGCCTGGCAGCGCGGCCGTCTGGAGGGCGCCGCCCACCAGGAGAGCCTGCGGTACTGGCAGGAGCGGCTCTCCGGCCTGAACGACACCCCTCCCCCGGCCACCGCGACGGGACGGCCCGAGGGCGGCGCCGGCGCGGGCTCCCACACCCTGGAGCTGCCCGCCGATGTCACGGCCGGGCTGCGGGCGCTGGCCGCGGGGCACCGCACCACGCTCTTCACGGTGGCGCTCGCGGCCCTCCAGGTGCTGTTGCACCGCTACGGCGGCGGCACGGACCCGGTGGTCGCCACGCCGGTCGGCGGCCGGGAACGCACCGAACTCGAAGGCCTCATCGGCTGCTTCGTCAACACGCTGCTGCTGCGCGGCGACCTGACGGGCGAGCCGACCTTCGCCGAGCTGCTCGACCGGGTCACCGAGGCGACCCGCCGCGACTTCCAGCACCAGGAGGTGCCGTTCGAGCAGTTGGCGGCGCAGCTGCGGGCCGGCTCCCCGGACGGCCTCGCCCGCACCATGCTGGTCCTCGACCAGAGCGCCCCCGGCGGCCCGACGGGCACGCCCGGCACCGCTCAAACGCCTTCCCAGGACGAGGAGTTGACGCTGTCCCCGCTGGACGGGGCCGGGCCCGTCGACGCCAAGCGCGATCTGACCTTCACCGTCTCGGACGACGGAACCACCCTGACGCTGACCCTGGTCCACCGCGCCGACCGCTACGAGGAGCGTTCCGCCGAGCGGATGCTCGCCCACTACGCCACCGTGCTGCGTGAGGCCTCGGCCGGCCCGCACCGGCCGGTCGGCCGGCTGCCGCTGCTGCCGCCCGCCGAGCGCGCCCTCGTCCTCGACACCTGGAACGCCACGGCCCTGCCGGTGCCGGCCGGCACCTTCCACGGCCGCTTCGCCGAGCAGGCCGCGCGGACGCCGGGGGCCGTCGCGGTGGTCGGCGCCGACGGCACGTACCGCTACGGAGACCTCGACCGGCTCGCCAACCGGTTCGCCCACCATCTGCGCGGACTGGGCGTCGCCGCGGAGACCCCGGTCGGGATCTGCCTGGAGCGCGGGGCCTGGACCGTGGTCGCGCTGCTGGCCGTCCTGAAGGCGGGCGGCTGCTACGTCCCGATCGATCCGGCGCAGCCGCGGGAGCGGATGGCGATGATGCTCGCCGACACCGGCGCCCCCGTGGTGATCACGCGCGCGTCGTCGGCCGGGCTGCTGCCCGAGGGTGTGCGGGCGGTGGTGGTGGACGAGGCCGGCCTCGGCGCGCTCCCCGACACCGCGCCCGATGTGAGGGTCGACCCGGGCCGGGCGGCGTACGTCCTGTTCACCTCCGGCTCGACCGGGCGGCCCAAGGGCGTGGTGGTCGAGCACCGCCAGCTGCTCAACTACCGCACCGCGGTGGTGTCCGCGCTGGATCTGGCGGACGGGGCCGGCTACGCCATGGTGCAGCCGTTCACGTTCGACTCGTGCGTCACCGTGCTCTCGTCGGCGCTCCTGGGCGGTGGCACCCTGCACATGGTGGACGCCGACACCGCGTCGGACGGGCAGCTGCTCGCGGCCTACTTCGCGGAGCACACGGTCGACTACCTGAAGATCAGCCCCTCGCACCTGGCGGCCCTCGAAGGGCCCGGCGCCGAACACCGGGTGCTGCCCCGGCGGGGCCTGATCCTCGGCGGCGAGGGCTCGACCAGCTCCTGGGTGCGCGAGCTGCTCGGCCGGGCCGGGTGCGAGGTCCTCAACCACTACGGGCCGACGGAGACCACCGTCGGCGTGACCACCCACCGCCCGCGGGCCGACCGGCTCGCCGCCACGGCGACCGTGCCGATCGGCCGGCCGCTGGGCAACGTCCGGGCGTACGTCCTGGACGGCGGCGGCGAGCCGGTGCCGGTCGGGGTGCCGGGTGAGCTGTTCATCGGCGGCGCCCAGGTGACCCGCGGCTATCTGGGCCGCCCGGGTCTCACGGCCGAGCGGTTCGTCCCCGACCCGTTCGGCGGGCCGGGCGACCGGCTCTACCGCACCGGCGACCTGGCGCGGCGGCTGCCGGACGGCGCGATCGAGTTCCTCGGGCGGCTCGACGACCAGGTGAAGATCCGCGGCTTCCGGATCGAACTCGGCGAGGTGGAGGCGGCGTTGGCCGCCCTGCCGTCGGTGTCCGCCGCCGCCGCGGTGGTGCGCGAGGACCGTCCGGCCCAGCGCGACCTGGTGGGCTACGTCGTTGCCTCTCCCGGCACGGAGCCCGACGTGGGCGCCCTGCGCGCCGAGTTGATGGCGTCGCTTCCCGGCTACATGGTGCCGTCCGCCCTGGTGGTGCTCGACGCGCTCCCCATCACCGCCAACGGCAAGCTCGACCGGCGGGCGCTGCCCGCGCCGCGGCGCGAGGAGGGCCCGAGCGGGCGGGCCCCGCGCGACGAGCGGGAAGCCGCGCTGTGCCGGATCTTCGCCGATGTCCTCGGCACCGACCGCGAACCGGGCATCGACGAGAGCTTCTTCGATCTCGGCGGGCACTCCCTGCTCGCGATGCGCCTGGCCGCGGCCGTCCGCACCGGACTCGGCACCGCGACCAGCGTGCGCGACGTCTTCGAGACGCCCACCGTCGCGGCTCTGGCCGCCCGCCTGGAACAGGCCCGCCCCGCGGCCTCGCTGCCGCCCCTGGTGGTCGCGGCGCCCCGGCCGGACCGCATCCCGCTCTCCTTCGCCCAGGCCCGTCTCTGGTTCCTCAACCGCATGGAGAGCGGGGCCGGCGCCTACACGATGCCCGTCGTGCTGCGGCTGACCGGGGCGCTGGACACCGGCGCCCTGCGGGCCGCGCTCGACGACGTGGTCGAGCGGCACGAGACGCTCCGCACGCTGTTCCCCGAGACCGGCGGCGAGCCCCGCCAGCACATCCTCCCGGCCGGCCCCGGCCCGGTGCCCCTGACCGTGGCCGTCACGGACGAGGCCGGAGCCCGCTCCCGGATTACCGAGCTGTGTGCGAGGCCCTTCGACCTGACCACCGAACTACCGCTGCGCGCGGCCCTGTTCACCCTCGCGCCGGACGAGCACCGGCTCGTTCTGGTGCTGCACCACATCGTCGGCGACGGCTGGTCCATGCGGCCCCTGACGCGTGACCTCACCGCCGCCTACCACGCACGGGCCGCCGGCCGTGCGCCCGAGTGGAGCCCGCTGCCCGTCCAGTACGCCGACCACACCCTCTGGCAGCACCAGCACCTCGGCGACACCGACACCCCCGGTACGCCGCTGCACGACCAGCTCACCCACTGGACCGCGCACCTCGCCGGCCTCCCCGACGAGATCCCGCTGCCCGCCGACCACCCGCGGCCCGCCGCCCCGACCCACCGCGCCGCCCGCCACACGTCCCACACCGACGCGGCCACCCACCGCCGGCTCGCCATCCACGCCCGTGCCCACCAGGCCACGCTCTTCCACACCCTGCACGCCACCCTCGCCACCCTCCTGACCCGCAACGGCGCCGGAACCGACCTGCCCATCGGCACCCCCACCGCGGGCCGCACCCACCCCGAACTCGACGACCTCATCGGGTTCTTCGTCAACACGCTCGTCCTGCGCACCGACACCGGCGGCAACCCGACCCACACCCAGCTCCTGCACCGCACCCGCGACGTGGGCCTCACCGCCCTCAGCCACCAGGACCTCCCCTTCGAGCGGCTCGTCGAGGCGCTCAACCCCGCGCGCGCACCCCACCGCCACCCCCTCTTCCAGACCGCCCTCACCCTCAACACCGCCACCGACGCGCCGGGGCAGCCCGACGCCCAGGACATGGACTTCGAGAGCGCCGCCAAGTTCGACCTGTCCTTCACGGTCACCGAGCACCACGCCGAGGACGGCTCCCCCGGCGGTCTCACCGTCACCGTCGAGTACGCCGCCGACCTCTTCGAGGCCGCCACCGCCGAAGGGCTCGCGGAGCAGTTCCAGCGCGCCCTGCGCCACGCCGCCCACCACCCCGACGTCCCGATCGGCACCGCCGATCTCCTCGGCGAGAGCGGCCGGGCACAGGTCGCGGCCCTCGCCCGCGGCGCCGTGCACCCGCTGCCGGATGCCGCTCTGCCGGAGCTGTTCGCCGCGCAGGTGGCCCGCACCCCGCACGCCGCCGCCGTCACCTGCGGCGCCGACACCCTCACCTACGCCCAACTCGCCTCCCGGTCGGATCGGTTGGCCCGTCATCTGGTGGCGCTCGGCGCGGGCGGGGAACGCCGGATCGCGCTCCTCCAGGAGCGCTCGGCCGCCCTCGTGGTCTCCACCCTCGCCGTGGTGCGGGCCGGCGGCGCGTACGTGCCGCTGAGCGAGAGCTGGCCCGCCGAGCGGATGGCGCTGGTCCTGGAGGACACCGGCGCGGAGCTGCTCCTGGTGGACGCCGCCACCCGCGACCTGCCGTTCGTGCGGGACCGGGCCGCGGCGGGCGTCCGCGTGGTGGACGTCTCGGCGCCCCTGCCCGCCACACCCGCCCCGCCCGTCCCCGCCGTACAGCAGGACCGGCTCGCCTACGTGATGTACACCTCCGGCTCGACCGGCCGCCCCAAGGGCGTGGCGGTCACCCACGCCGACGTGGCCGCCCTGGCCGCCGACCGCTGGTGGCGCGGGGACGGTCACCACGAGCGGGTCCTGTTCCACTCCCCGCACGCCTTCGACGCGGCCACCTACGAGCTGTGGGTGCCGCTGCTCAACGGCGGCGAGGTGGTGGTCGCACCGGCCGGCGCTCTGGACGTCGCGGCCGTCGGACGCCTGATCGCCGACCACCGCGTCACCGCGCTGTGGCTGACGGCGGGCCTGTTCCGGCTGCTCGCCGAGGCCGCGCCGCAGAGCCTCGCCGGCGTGCGGGAGGTCATGACCGGCGGCGACGTGGTCCCGGCGACCGCCGTGCGCCGCGTACTGGCCGCCCATCCGGGGCTGCGGGTGGTCGACGGCTACGGCCCGACCGAGACCACCGTCTTCGCGACCCGGCACCCCATCGAGGCCGGCGACCCGCTCGGCAGCACCGTGCCGATCGGCCGCCCCCTGGACAACATGCGGGTCCAGGTGCTGGACGCCGGACTGCGTCAGCTGCCGACCGGGGTCCCGGGCGAGCTGTACATCGGCGGCGCCGGCGTCGCCCGCGGATATCTGGGCCGTCCCGCCGCGACCGCCGAGCGTTTCCTGCCGGATCCGTTCGGCGAGCCGGGCGCCCGGATGTACCGCACCGGTGACCTCGGCCGCCGCCGCCACGACGAGCGGGGCGGGGCGCACCTCGAATTCCTCGGCCGCACCGACGACCAGATCAAGCTGCGCGGCTTCCGGATCGAACCCGCCGAGATCGAGGCCCATTTCGCGGCCCTCCCCGGCATCGGCCAGGCCGCCGTGCTGCTGCGCGAGGACCACCCGGGCGACCAGCGTCTGGTGGCCTACCTGGTTCCGGCCGACACGGCCGACACGGCCGACGCGTCCGTGCTCCCCGGCCCGGCCGAGCTGCGCGCGCACGCCGCGGCCCGCCTGCCCGCCCATCTCGTCCCGTCCGCCGTCGTCCTCCTGGACACGCTGCCGCTCACCGCCAACGGCAAGCTCGACCGGCGCGCCCTGCCGGCGCCCGACGCGCACAGCGCGTCCGACGCGCCCGCCCGAGCCCCCCGCACCCCCTTCGAGGAAGCGCTGTGCGGGCTCTTCGCCTCGGCCCTCTCCACCGACCGCGTCGGCATCGACGACAACTTCTTCGAACGCGGCGGCCACTCGCTGCTCGCGATGCGCCTGGTCGCCGCGGTACGGGCCGAGCTGCACGCGGACATCGGCGTACGAGACCTCTTCGAGGCGCCCACCGTCGCGGCGCTCGCCGAGCGTCTGGACGGCGCCCGCCCGGCCGTCGCCCTGCCGCCGCTGGTACGCGCCGAGCCCCGGCCGGACCGCGTCCCGCTCTCCTCGGCGCAGGCCCGCCTCTGGTTCCTCAACCGCATGGACGAGACCGAGCGCGCCTCGTACAACATCCCGGTGGTGCTGCGCCTGACCGAGGCGGTCGACACGGCCGCGCTGCGCGGGGCCGTGGACGACGTGGTCGCGCGGCACGAGACGCTGCGGACCGTGTTCCCCGCGCAAGACGGCGAGCCGTGCCAGGAGATCAGGCCGGCCGCCGCGGGCCTGGTGCCGCTGGCCGTGACGCAGACCGACGAGGCCGGGGCCCGTGACGACATCGGCGCCCTGTGCGCCCGCCCCTTCGACCTGACCGCCGAACTCCCGCTGCGTGCGGCCCTGTTCACCCTCGCACCGCGGGATCACCTGCTGGTCCTGGTGCTGCACCACATCGCCGGTGACGGACTGTCGATGCGTCCGCTCAGCGAGGACCTCACCACCGCCTATCACGCCCGGGTGCGGGGGCAGGCGCCGGACTGGGCGGCGCTGCCCGTCCAGTACGCCGACTACGCCCTGTGGCAGCGGCGCCACCTCGGAGACGCCGACACCCCCGGCACGCCCCTGCACGATCAGCTCACGCACTGGAGCGGTGTCCTCGCCGGGCTCCCCGAGGAGATCGCCCTCCCCGCCGACCACCCGCGACCGGCCCACCCCACCCACCGCGCGCGCAACCACACGGTGCGCACCGGCCCGGCCGTACACCGCGCGCTGGTGGCGCACGCCCGTACGCATCAGGCCACGCTGTTCCACTCCCTGCACGCCGCGCTCGCCACCCTGCTCACCCGGAACGGCGCGGGCAGCGACGTGCCGATCGGCACCCCGACCGCCGGGCGCACCGTACCGGAGCTGGACGGCCTGGTCGGGTTCTTCGTCAACACCCTGGTCCTGCGCACCGACACCGGCGGCAACCCGACCCACACCCAGCTCCTGCACCGCACCCGCGACGTGGGCCTCACCGCCCTCGCCCACCAGGACCTCCCCTTCGAGCGGCTCGTCGAGGCCGTCAACCCCAGCCGCTCCCCGCACCGCCACCCCCTCTTCCAGACCGCCCTCACCCTCAACAACACGCCCGGCGCGACCGGGCCCGAACCGGCCGCCGCTGACGTGGAGTTCGAGGGGGCCGCGAAGTTCGACCTGTCGTTCACGGTCACGGAACACCACGCCGAGGACGGCTCCCCCGGCGGTCTCACCGTCACCGTGGAGTACGCGGCCGACCTGTTCGAGCCGGCCACGGTGGAGCGGCTCGCGGCCCAGTTCCTGCGGATCCTGGACGCCGCCGCCGAGCACCCCGACACCTCCATCCACAACACCGACCTGCTGGACGCCCACGAGCGCCAGGTGCTGTTCTCCGACTGGAGCGGCCCGACCCGCGCGCTGCCCGGCCTCTGCCTGCCGGAGCTGTTCGCCGCTCAGGTCGCCCGCACCCCGCACGCCACCGCCGTCTCCTGCGGCGCCGACACCCTCACCTACGCCCAACTGGACGCCGACGCCAACCGGTTGGCCCGTCATCTGGTGGCCCAGGGAGCCGGACCCGAACTGCTCGTCGCGCTGGCCGTGCCGCGCTCCGTCGAAACCCTGGTGGCCGTGCTCGCGGTGCTCAAGTCCGGCGCGGCCTACCTGCCGGTCGACCTCACCCACCCGGGCGAGCGGATCGCCTACACCCTGGCCGACGCCGGCCCGCTGTGCGTGCTCACCACCACGGATGCGGCCGCCCTTCTGCCCGCCACGGGCCATCCGCGCCTGCTGCTCGACGCGCCCGGCACGGTCGCCGAGCTGGCCGCCCTTCCGGCGCACGACCTCACCGACGCCGACCGCTCGGCTCCCCTGTCACCGCGCAACCCCGCCTATGTGATCTACACCTCCGGCTCCACCGGCCGCCCCAAGGGCGTCGTGGTCGAGCACCACTCCCTCGACGCCTACCTGGCCTGGGCCCGCGAGGCCTACGCCGGCGTGGCGGGGCGAGCGCTCGTCCACTCGCCGGTCTCCTTCGACCTCACCGTCACCGGCCTCTTCGCCCCGCTCACCAGCGGCGGGTCCGTCCAGCTCATCGAACTCGACGACCAGGCGCCCACGGCCCGGGAGTTCGAACGGCCGACCTTCGTCAAGGCGACCCCCAGCCACCTGGCCCTGCTGACCGCGCTGCCCGAGCGCTTCTCCCCCAGCGAGCAGCTGGTGCTCGGCGGCGAGTCCCTGATGGGCGAGGTCCTCGACGAGTGGCGCGGCCGGCACCCGGGCACCACGGTGATCAACGAGTACGGTCCCACCGAGACCACGGTGGGCTGCACCGAGTTCCGCATCGAGCCCGGTGACACCGCGCCCTCCGGCGTGATCACCATCGGCACACCGGTCTGGAACACGCGGATGTACGTCCTCGACGAGGCACTGCGGGCCCTTCCGATCGGTGTCGGAGGCGAGCTGTTCATCGCGGGCGCCCTGGTGACCCGCGGCTACCTGGGCCGGCCGGGCCTGACCGCCGAGCGGTTCCTTCCCGACCCCTTCGGCGAGCCCGGCGCGCGGATGTACCGCAGCGGTGACCTCGGCCGCTGGCAGTACGACGACCAGGGCGCGGGGCGGCTCGAATTCCTCGGCCGCACCGACGACCAGTTCAAGCTGCGCGGCTTCCGCGTCGAACCCGCCGAGATCGAAACGCACTTCACCAACCGTCCCGACATCGCGCAGGCCGCCGTCCTGCTCCGCGAGGACCACCCCGGCGACCAGCGGCTCGTCGCCTACCTCGTGCCGGCCCCCGGTGCGGCCCCCGATCCGGCCGAGCTGCGCGCCCACGCCGTCGCCCACCTCCCCGCCCACCTCGTCCCGTCCGGCACGGTGCTGCTCGACGCGCTGCCGCTCACCCCCAACGGCAAGCTCGACCGCCGGGCGCTGCCCGCGCCCACCGCCGGCCGCACCCCGGCGGCGCGAGCACCGCGCACCCCGCACGAACACGTCCTGTGCGACCTGTTCGCGACCACCCTGTCCGTCGAGGGCGTCGGCATCGACGACAACTTCTTCGATCTGGGCGGGCATTCGCTGCTCGCCGCGCGGCTGACCGCCAGGATCCGTGCGGAGCTGAACGTCCAGGTCGGTCTGCGGGCCCTGTTCGAGACGCCGACGGTGGCCCTGCTCGCCGAGCGGATCGGCGCGGACGGCGGGGCGCTGGACGACGGGGGACTCGGCCGGCTGCTGCCGCTGCGCACCGGCGGATCGCGCCCGCCGCTGTTCGCCGTGCACCCGGGCGGCGGCCTCGGCTGGTGCTACTCCGGGCTCGCACGCCACCTCGACCGTGACCGTCCGCTCTTCGCGCTGCAGGCCCGCGGCCTCGACGGCGACGGTGAACTGCCGGGCAGCGTGGCCGAGATGACCGCCGACTATCTGCGGCTGGTCCGCGAGGTGCAGCCGCACGGCCCGTACCACCTGCTCGGCTGGTCGTTCGGCGGCACGGTGGCACACGAGATGGCGCGGCAGATCCAGGCGGCGGGCGAGGAGGTGGCGCTGCTCGCGATGCTCGACTCTCACCCCACCGGCCGGTTCCGGCACGCGGGGCGGCCCAGCGACGCGGAGATCCTCTCGCTCGCCCTGGACGGCCTCGACCTCGACGAGCTCGCGGCAGCCGTCCCGGCGGACCCGGGCGCGGCCCTCGGCCACGGGCTGCCCACGGCCGACGCCGTACTGGAGCTGTTGCGGGAGCGCGGCAGCGTGCTGGGCGGCCTCGACCCGGAAGCGCTCGGGCGGCTGGTGCGGGTGACGGCCAACAACCTCGCGCTGGCCCAGGGCGAGCGGCCGGGCCGCTACCGGGGCCGGGTGCTCTTCTTCGAGGCCCTGCCGGGCCGGGGCGCCGACGGCGTGCCGCTGGCGGAGCTGTGGAGCGAGCACGTGGACGGCCCGGTGGAGAACCATCCGCTGGACATCCCGCACAGCCGCTTCACCACGCCCGAGGCGCTGACTCTGATCGGCCCGGTGCTCGCCTCCCACCTGCGCTGAGGAACACCCCGGCCGGTGCGGCCGGCCCGCCGCACGGCCGCACCGTCGCCCCCACATCAGCTTCCGCGAACGCCAGTTGATGTGCCCTTCCCCCCCTCCCCCGTCCCGCCACCGAACGGAGCCGCCCCATGGGCCCGCCCCTCTCAGCCGAACCCGCCGACCGGCGGGGTGTCACCGGCCGCCGCTCGTCCGCCCGGGTCGTCCGACACCGCCCAGAGGCGTCATGACCACCTTCCTCCTCGTCTGCGCGGGCCGGCTGATCACCGCGCTCGGCTCCAGCATCTCCGGCTTCGCGCTCGGCCTGTGGATCTACCAACAGACCGGTTCCGTCACGCAGTTCGCCACCGGCCTGCTGCTGGGCTTCGCGCCGGGCATGCTGGCCGCGCCCGCCGCCGGAGTCCTGGTCGACCGGTACCGGCGCCGCACCGTGCTGCTCTGCGCGGACGCGGCGGCCATGATCGCGGCCGTGGCCATGGCCCTCTCCCAGTCGACCGGACACCTCGCCGTCTGGCAGGTGTACGCCGTCACCGTCCTGGAGTCGTGCTGCGCGGCCTTCCAGTGGCCCGCCCTCGCGGCGGCCGTCACCGGCATGGTCCGGCCCGAACAGCGGGGCAGGGCCGGTGCGATGACGCAGACCGCGCTGGCCGTGGCGCAGCTCCTCGGCCCGATGCTCGCCGCCACGCTGCTCGGCGTGGGCGGGCTGCGCGCCGTCCTCGTCGTCGACGTCGCCTCGTTCGCGCTGGGCCTGTTCACCGTGCTGGCCGCCCACTTCCCCGAGCCGCCCGGCCTGGACGGCAACCGGGGACGCTCGGGTCAACGCCGGGGATGGCGCCGCGAGTTGAGCGAGGGGCGGCGGCTGCTCACGGCGCAACCGGGCCTTCGTCATCTCCTGCGCGTGGTGACGGTGTTCAACGCGGCGGAGGCGACCGCGACCGCCCTGCTGCTGCCGCTGGTCCTCTCCAGCACCCCGCCGGCCCAACAGAACGCGGCGGTCGCCCTGGTCAGCACCTGCGGGGGGCTGGGCCTCGCGGTCAGCAGTGTCGCCATGTCCATCTGCCGGCTTCCGCGCAGGCCGATGCTCTGGATCACCTCGGCCACCGTCCTCAGCGGGGGCGCGGTCCTGCTCGCGGGTCTCCACCCGCGCCCGGGGCTGCTCGCGGGAGCCGCCTTCACGTTCTTCCTCGGGCTGCCGGTGGTCACCGGCTGCGCCCAGGTGCTGTGGCAGTCCGCGGTGGCCGCCGAGGCCCAGGGGCGGGTCTTCGCGCTGCGCCGCATGTTCACGCAGGGCGGCACCATGCTGGGCTTCCTGCTGGCCGGCCCGCTCGCCTCGCAGGTCTGCGGCCCGCTGGTGGACGCGGGCGGCCCGCTCGCCTCCACGGTCGGCCGGCTCCTCACCACGGCCCGCGACCGGGGCAGTGCGCTGTTGTTGTGCTGCACGGGCCTGGCGCTGGCCCTCATCGCCCTCACGGGCCGCCGCCACACCGTCACGGCCCTGGCAGCGCCGCCCGACGCGGACACGCCGCCCGCGCCCGACACGCCGTACGCCGCGAAGTCGCCGCGGCCGCCGTCCGACCGGCTCGAACCCGAAGCGGGCGGCACACGGCCCGCCGCATGAACGCGTGGGGCGCGTCCCGAACTCCGCGCCCGCCCGCACGCCGACCAGCCGTCGTCGTAGAGGGACCATCCGGCATACGTTCAGCGGGGACGCACCTGCCCGACCAGTACGGGGTACGGCCCCACTTCGCCGGCTCCCGTTCCACCGACCCCACGTCACCGCCCCGGAGGCACCGTGATCTTCCGCCCCACCACCGCAGCGGACCTCGACCGTTTCCTTCCGCTCATCGTCACCGACCCCGCCGCCGGCATGACGGCCGACACCTATACGGCCCGCGTCTCCTCCGGTGAGTACCGTCACGCCTGGACGTGGATCGCGGACGACGGACCCGGCCGTACCCCGCTCGCGCTCGCCGTCTGGTGGGGCGGCCCCGACGATGCCCAACCCGGCGCCCTGGACGGGCTGTTCGTGCACGCGTCGGTGCCGGACGCCGACCGCACGGCCCTCGCCGCCCGGCTGCTGACCGCCGCACACGAGGCGTACGCCGCGGCCGGTGCCGCGACGGCGCCGGAGTACCACCTCTTCCTGCCCTCCGACTGGCGCGGCCGGCCCGACACCGTCGCGGCGGTGACCTGGCGGCAGGAAGCGGCCCGGCGCGCCGGGCTTCCGGCGAGCCTGGAGCGGCTGCGATACGAGTGGACGCCCGCGGCCGGCCTCCCCGAACCGTCCGGGCGGCTGGTGTTCCGTGCCGAACCCGACGACGAGGTCTTCGTCGACCTGTTCCACCGGGTCCTCGCGGACAGCCTCGACGCCACGTCCCGCAAGGAGGCCGAACGCGTCGGCGCCCGCACCCAGGCCCGCGACGACGTGGCGTTCTACCGCGACAGCATGCCCGGCGACCGGTCCTGGTGGCGGACCGCGTGGACCCCCGAGGGCGGCCTGGTGGGCTTCGGACTCCCCTCACGCAACCACGCCTGCCCCGTGGTCGGGTACTTGGGCGTCCTGCCCGAGCACCGTGGCCGTGGGTACGCGGACGAGATCCTCGGGGAGATCACCCGGATCCTGGCGGCCGAGACCGGCCCCGAGCGCGTCAGGGCCGACACCGACATGACGAACACGCCGATGGCCGCGGCCTTCGAACGCGTGGGGTACCGCAGCGACTCCTGCCGCCTGGTGCTCTCGGCCTTCTGAACCCGCGGGCCACGGGCCACGGCCGGCGGTGGGGCGCACCACTGCCGGCCGCCGCGAGCCGCCGACCGCGTACGGCCGAGATCGGGCGTGTATCCGGTGAATATCCCCACTCGCTTCGATGGCCCCCAGGAATTCCACCGGGCCACGTGCACGGACACGGACACGCGCCGAACGATCTGGAAGAGGAACAACCCGAGATGAGCATCGATGAGCCGGCCCTCGCCGCGACCGAGACCGAGGCTCGGGCCGCGTTCGTGTCCCGGGCCGGCGGTCCGGCGCTCGACGGGAGCGCGCTGCTCGACCGGGCCGCCCGCGCGCTGCCGGGCGTCCTGTCCGCCGGAGCGGACGTCGGGACGGCGCTGACCGGACTCGCCGCGTACGCGGCGCGCGGCCCGGCGCCCGAGGCCTGGGCGCTCGACCTGGTGACGGGCGCGCTGCGCCGGGCGCCGGGCGCACCGGCCGGCGACCGGGTGGGTGTCGCGGCCGGTCTCACCTGGCTTGGCGCCCTCGAATCGGGCCTGGCGGCGCACTGCGAAGCGCTCATCGCCGAACGCCTCGCGCGGCCCGGCACCCGGGTGCCCCGGCTGCGTCCGCACCGCGTCGGGCTCGGGGGCGAGGCGGGCGGGCCGGCCGCGCCGCCGGTGCGCGACGCGGAGCCGGCCAGGGCCGTGCCCCAGGCCCTGCTGCGCGCGCTGCGGACAAGGGGCGAGCCCGTCGCGCACGACCTGTCGGGCCTGCTGTCGCTGCCCGCCTGCGCGGTGCGGCTCGTCCCGGACAGGGCGACGGTCGCGGGCGGGCGGGCGGATGCGGCGCCGGACACCGTCGTCGCGACGGGCCCGACTCTGGCGGCGGCCGTCCGCACCGCCTCCGAACGCGCGCTGTGCCTCAACACCGCACGGCCGGGCGGCAGTTCGGGTCTGCATACGATCCCGCCGATCACCGGCGCCCAGGAGGACACCACCGCGCGCCGGTCCGCCCGCCCGCAGTGGTCCCACCCCTTGGACGCGCTGCGCTCCCAGGGCCTCACACCGGCCGCGGTGCTGCTCGACCACGACGCGCGCCTGGACGAGGTGCTGCCCTACGTGGTCCGGATCGTGCTGTCGCCCCGGTGAGCCGGGCGATCCGCTGCGACCGGGGCCGTCCTACTGCGGGATGTCCATGTGCAGCCGGATGGTGGTGCCCTGGTCGGGGGTCGAGCGGATCTCGACCAGGTCGCAGAGCTGATGGGCGAGCCACAGGCCGCGGCCGCCCAACTGGTCCGCCTTCGGGCGGGTGCGGCCCGCCATGACGTCGGAGATGTAGCCGCCGTCCCGGAACTCGCAGAGGAACGTCGCGGGCTCCGCCCAGGTGCGCAGGGTGCCCTGTCCGCCGCCGTGGCGGATGCTGTTCGTGGCGATCTCGGTGACGGCCACCGCGAGTTTCGGCAGCCGGTCGTCGGGGACCCCCGCGTCGGTCGCGCACTGGGACACCTTGGACCGGATCGCGGACAGGTCGCCGCTGGTGTAGGTCAGTTCCTGGTGCGGGTCGCAGGGGTCGCCGAGCGCGTCGAAGACGTACTCCTCGGCGCCGAGGTAGCCCTCGTTGTTCATGGACCGCCCGTCCTGGTGGATCAGCGGGTGGCAGCGCGAGACGGAGTCCAGGGCGCTCTGGTCCTCGTCGGCGGCGTCGTAGGGGCACAGCATCGACCAGGCCTGGCTGCGCGCGAAGGCCCGGTTGAGGAGCCATTCGTGGTAGCGGAGCTCGGACAGGTGGGCCGCGCTGCGCGCCTGGCGCCAGGCCGTCTCGCCGATGCCGCGCACCGGCCTGCCGCCCTCGCCGCGCTCGCTCATCCAGGCCGTCCAGGCCGCGACGAGCCGGCCGGGGCTCGCGCCGACCGTCGAGGTCTCCACGAAGGTGACGGCGGACTCGTCGGGGAACTCCTCGCGCAGGAGCGACGCCTTCTCCGCGGGGACGGCGACGACGACGGCCTCCCCCGCCTCCAGGGCCTCGCGGATGAAGCCCTGGGTGCCGGAGAGGAACTGCGCGTCACCGCGGTAGGGGTACAGCTCGTGGCGGAACCCGGGCTCGGGCGCGTCGGGCGTGCCCGCCGGCTCGGACGTCGTCGGGGACGGAGTGCCGCTCATGCGCCCATCACCACCGAAACGTCGGCCGTCGCGTAACCGGCCAGTTCCCAGCACAGGCGGACGGTCTCATTGGCGCCCTCCACGAGGACGCGCCGGTCCGGCAGCGTCCGGGCCGCGTCCACCAGGGCGTGCATGCCCGCCGCGTCGATCATGTCGAGGGTGTCGAAACGCAGCGTCACCGTGGGGGCGCGCAGCGCGGCCGCCCGTACCGCCGCGTTGAACACCGGCGCACACTCCGAGTCGATCACACCGTCCACGCTCCAGCTGTCGGCACCCGTGCTGAACATGCGGAACGCCGGGTGTTCAGCACGCATGCCCACCTCGTGCGGGTGCACACATCCCATGTGTTCCAGCGTAGGCGCGTCCCACTCGGAGGGCCTCACCGCGCAGACCACGATCGCGCCGCTCTCCGACGCGAACTGGTCGAGCTTGAGCTCCTGGGCGAGCAGCTCCTCCCGGGCGCCGGGGACCGCTTTCGGCGCCGTCCTCTCGTTGAGGACGCGGACGGAGCGGAACCCCTCGCGTACCGCCGTACGTGCCTCGCGGCGCACCGCCGCCAGCACGAAGTCGGAGTCGGCGGCGCCCGGGACGTCGAGCACGACGGACGCGCTGGGCCGGGCGTCCCGGGGCATCCGCGCGATGGCGCCGGCGGAGCCGACGACCACGATCTTGTCTCCGTACAGGGCTCCGTCCGCCACGAACGCCCGCGCATCGGCCAGGGACTCGCCGGCCGGCCGCATGCGCCAGCAGACGTGGTCCCCGAGCTCGACCTCGTCCAGTGTCGCCAACGCCCGCGCCGCTCTCACCTGGCCCCCTTCCGGCCGCCGGCCGCCCAGGGGCGGGATGTACGCAGAATGCCGAGCCTAGCCGAACCGCAGCCGCCGGACGGCCCGGCGGGGTTCGCGGCGGGTGCCGGACGGAACATCCGGAGGCCGGAGAGCGGGCCGGGGACGAGGCCCACGACGGAGCCGGGGACGGCAATCGGCCCAGAACCCAACAAAGGGGCCCCGCAGCCATGTTGTGATGCGCGCACGCGCACACCGATGCGGACCACGGGAGCCGGAGGTGGGCATACTCTCCGCATGACGACAGAACACGGAGCGGACCACGGGGCAGCCGTGCCGCCGGCCGGAGTGCTCGGCGCGCAGTACCCGCTGCACGACGCCTGGGCGATCGAGGCCACGGGTGACCTCGACCTCGACACGCTCGGCCCGCTCAAGGACGCCCTCGAGGAAGCCGCCGGCCGGCACCGGCACGTGATTCTGGAAGCCTCACGCATCACGTTCTGCGACTCCTCCGCACTCAACGTCCTGCTCCATGTGCACGCCGCCACCGCGTTGAGCATCGCCGCCCCCTCCGAGAGCCTGCTGCGCCTGCTGCACGTCACCGGCACGGACCAGTTCTTCACCCTGCATCCCACCCTCGAAGCCGCCGCCTCCTGCGGGCCCGACTCAGGACGCCGGTAGACACGTCCCGCGGCGGGCGGGTCCGCGAGGTGACGGGTCGTAGGGGACCTTCGTCCCGCAGCAGATGACTTTCGCGGGCGGCGGGGGCTTCCCGGGTCGGCTGGGATGGAAGACCCGCCCGCAGGAAGGCCCGCCCCATCCCGTCGCTATCGAGATCGATGTCCATGCGCGAAGACACCGCCCCTCACGCCTGCCTCCGCCCCGCCGCGCCGCGCGCCGACGGCATGTGGATGCTGGTCGCACCCGCCGCCGAGCCCGCCGGGGCCGCGGAGCTCGTCCAGGCGAGTCCGCGGGCCCGCGCCGCCCTGCTCGGCGACGCGACGCCGCGGTGGTCCTTCACCGACCTCCTGGCACCGACCAGCGTGTCCATCTCGCGCCAGCTGCTCCTGGACGCCCTGCACGGCGGAGGCCGCGTCTTCCGCCAGCCGATCGAGTACGCCCACCCCGGCGGCGCGGTCATCTGCATGACGTCGGCGCGCCGCATCGACCGCTGCGACGGCGATCCCGCCGTGCTGGTGGAGATCGAGGAGGAGGAAGAGGGCGAGTGGCTGCACTGGGAGGCGCTGCGCTCCATGACCGTCCTCGCCGACCACTCGCTGTGGGTCTACGACGAGGAGGCGGACGCGTTCAGCTGGCTCGACGGTGAGCGCCTGTACAACGGCATGGGCCCCGGCGACACGATGTCCCTCGACGCGCTGCTCGGCCTGGTGTGCGCGCAGGACGTGAGCCGGGTGGAGGCCGCTTTCTGGGCGCTGCGCAGGGGCCACGCCCAGCGGGTGGACGTCGACTTCCGCATGGCCGACGAGCACGGCCGCCTGAACTGGCTGCGCACCCTCGCCCGCCTCGTCCGCTTCGGCTTCGACGGGGGGCGGCGCGTCGTGGGAACGACCACGAACACCACGGCGGCCGTGGAACGCCACCAGACGCTCGTCAAGGCGCACGCCGACGCACGGCGGCGCGGCGACCTCGTACAGGAGCTGGCCGCCGCGTTCGTGGCCGCCGCCACGGAGGACGAGCTGACGGCCGCGATCCTCAACAAGGTGGCGCCCGCGTTCGGCGGCACCGGCACCCTGCTGGCGTTCGTGGAGGACGAGAGGCTGCGGGTCACGTTCGGCGCCGGGATCGATCCCGCGCTCGCCCGCTCCCTGCACGGCCTGCCGCTGGACGCGCCCAAGCCCCTGACCGAGGCCATCCGCACCGGGACGCCGCAGTTCATCGCGACCCGCGAGGACTACCGGCGGTCGTGGCCGCAGGCACACGGTCTGCTGGACGCCACCTCCGCCGAGTCGTTCGTGATGATCCCCCTGCGCGGCCAGGGCGCCGCACCGCTCGGCGGCTGGGTCGTGACCTTCGACCGGCCGCACGACCTCTCGAATCAGGAGCGCACCCTCGTCGGCGTCATGGCCGACGTCGCGGGGCAGGCGTGGGAGCGCATCCGGCTGCAGTCGGCCCGCACCGAATTGGCCGGCACCGTGCAGCGCGATCTGCTGCCCGCCACGCTGCCGGCCGTCGTGGGGTACGAGATCGAGGCGCGCTACAGCCCCGCGCACGAGGGGCTGGACGTCGGCGGCGACTGGTACGACGTGATCGCCCTGCCGGACGGCGGCACCGCGTGCATCATCGGCGACGTCCAGGGACACAATGTGCAGGCCGCCGCGCTGATGGGGCAGGTGCGCACCGCGATGCACGCGTACGCCTGGCAGGAGCCGGCCCCGGACCAGGTGCTGGCCCGCACCAACGACCTGATGCTCCAGATGCGGATGCCGGTCTTCGCGACCTGTCTGTACGCCCTGCTCACCCCCGACGGGCGGGTCGTGACCGCGCGCGCCGGGCACGTACCGCTGGTGCACTCGACGGGGGACGGCGCCCAGGTGCGCGAGTACCCGGGCGGCCCGCCGCTCGGGGTGGTCCCGGGCAGCCGCTTTCCGGTGCACGCGCTGGAGATGGCCCCCGGTGACCTGCTCGCTCTCGTCACGGACGGCCTGGTGGAGGGCCCTCGGCTGCCGATCGACGCCGGCCTCGCCGTCATCTGCGAGGCCACCGCCCGCCGCCGCGAGGCGCCCCTCGCCGAGATCGCCGACGTCCTCATGGCGCAGACCGACTCGATGACGGGGCACGTCGACGACCGGGCCGTGCTCGTGGTCCGCCGGAGCGGGCGGGAGGAGTCCGGGGCCTGAACGCCCGCGGACGGTGCCGGGCCGTCACTCAGCCGCGCACCGGCACGATGCGGTGCAGACGCCGCGGTTTGGGGGCGTCCAGCAAGGAGACGCCGTTGTGGCGGCGCCCCCGGAAGAAGAAGGTGGGAGCGGCGACGAACGTCACGGCGATCGCGGCGACGGCGATCGGGAACAGGACCGGGAGCGACTGGCCCTCCGGCAGGGTGCGGCCGCCCTCGTGGATCGCGTAGCCGAACGCCACGAAGAAGACGACGGCGCTCAGGGCGGCGAGGACCAGCAGGACGACGCCGGTCCGCCGCGCACGGGTCTCGGTGCGCACCTCCGCGAGCAGGGAGGCGTCGCACACCGGGCAGGTCAGCTCGACGCTCTCCGTGCCCGTCGCCGGGCGGCGCACCCGGTACACGTTGTCCCGCCAGGTGATCCTGCGGGTCCGGACGAGGAAGCCGGTCGTACGGTCGCTGAGGATGTGGCGCACCGAGACTTCGACGGTGCCCGGTATCGGTCTGTTCATGTCCTGCGCTCTCCTTGGTCACACGCCCCGTTCCGGGTGCGCCGGGACACAGTGTCGAGTCCGCCGAGCCGTGGATCAACATCTCCCGGAAGGCTTTGCCCTGCCCATGCCTTCCGGGAGAAGGAGCGCCGGGAGAAGGCGAGTTGCCGCGGTGCTGCCGGGCGTCGTGCGCCCGGTGGACACGGATGCGAGGAGCCTCGCCGCGCGTCCGGCCGGACCCCCAGGGGCCCCGCCCGGGTGCCGCCTCGTCAGGCGCGCCCGGCGTACGCTCGGACGTCGGCGTCCGGGTCGGTGGTGGCGGTCGCCAGCGCGCCGCGCGCATCGGGGTGGGCGCGGTGGGCCAGCAGGGACAGGACGGCGGCCTTGCGGACGTCCGCGTTGGCGTCGGCGAGCGCCTTGGCCAGGGCGGGGACGGCCTCGTCGGGCGCGGCCGCCTTCAGGGCAGCGGCGGCTCCCGCCCTGACCTGCCAGGCCGGGTCGGCGAGCGCGGCGGCGGCGGGTTCCGCGTACGCGGGCGGGCAGCCGGTCGCCGCGAGTGCGGCGAGCGCCGCCCCTCTGACCAGCGGGTCACTGTCGACCAGGAGCGGGTCGAGCGTCCCGGGCGCCGGTCGGCGCAGGGCCGCGACACCCCGGGCCACCGCCACCCTCACCTCGCGCGCGGCGTCGGCCGCGGCCCGGGAGAGCTCGGCGACGGCGTCCACCGCCACCAGGCCCCGCACCGCGTGGATGCGTACCTCGATGTCGGCGTCGGCGAGCAGGGCCGCGTACACCGGCGCGTCGCCGAGCCGCAGCGCCCGCAGCACTTCGAGGGCCGCGGTGCGCACGGCGGGGTCGGGCACGTCGAGCGCCTCGCGCAGCGCGGCCCCCAACGCGGCCTCGGCCGGCAGCACTTCGACCAGTTCGCGCAGGACGGCCGCGGCGGCGGACCGTACGGGAGGCGAGCCGTCGCGCAGTCGTGTGGCCAGCGCGATCCCGGCGCCGGACGGTACGGTCTCGCCGAGCACGGTGACGGCTGTCGCGCGCACCGCGGGGTCGGCGTCGGCGAGGTAGGGGTCGAGCGTCGCCAGATCGGGGGATTCCTCGGCGAGGGCGAGCAGCCGCAGCAGGGCCGGGCTGGGCGCCGACGCCGGGAGCGGGGCCGGAGGTTCGGCGGGCGCCGCCGGGGCGGCGTCCGCGCCCCCCGCGCCGGCCGTCGGCGCCGTCCTCGCCGCCGGGGCGGTCTCGCGCGGTCCTGCCGTGGCGACGGGCACGAGCGCGACCTCGCCGAGCGGCCGCTCAGGCCCGCCGACCGGGGTGAACTCGGGAACGGGGACGACGTACGGCTCGACCGGCCGGGCGGTGAACTCCATCGCCCCGGAGGGGGACTTACGCAGATCGAGATGGTGCAGCCAGCCCGCGTCGTCCTGCTCCGGATGGTCCAGGCGCTGGTGGTAGAGGCCCCAGCGGGACTCGGTCCTGGCGAGCGAGGAGCGGGCGGCCATCTCGGCGCAGTCCCGGATGAAGCTCACCTCGGCGCAGCGCATCAGCTCGTGCGGGGTGCGCGCCCCCATCGCGGCGATCTCCCCGCCCATCCGGTCGAAGGCCTCGACCGCGAGGGAGAGTTTGGCGCCGGTCTTCGGCGGTGCGACGTAGTCGTTGACGAACCGGCGGAGCTTGTACTCCACCTGGGGCTGCGGCGGCCCGTCCGGGTGGCGCAGCGGCCGGTAGATCAGCTCGTGCGCCGCGGCGACCTGGTCGGTGGGCAACTCCCCTTCGTAGCAGGGGAACCGGGAGGCGTCCTCGCCGGCCAGGTCGCCGTAGACGAACGCGCCGATCATGTAGTTGTGCGGTACGCAGGCGAGGTCGCCGGCCGCGTACAGGCCGGGCACGGTGGTCCGGGCGTGCGCGTCGACGCGGACGCCCGACGCGGAGTGTCCGCCGCACAGTCCGATCTCCGAGATGTGCATCTCGATGTCGTGGGTGCGGTAGTCGTGGCCGCGGCCCTGGTGGAAGGTGCCCCGGGTGGGCCGTTCCGTGGTGTGCAGGATCGACTCGACGGCGCCGATGGTCTCCTCGGGCAGATGGCTGAGCTTGAGGTACACCGGCGCCCGGTCGGAGGCGAGTTCGGCGGAGAACTCGGCCATCATCTGCCCCGACCAGTAGTCCGACTCGACGAACCGTTCGCCGTGCCGGTTGACCTGGTAGCCGCCGAACGGGTTGGCCACATACGCGCAGGCCGGCCCGTTGTAGTCCTTGATCAGCGGGTTGATCTGGAAGCACTCGATGCCGGTGAGCGCGGCCCCGGCGTGGTAGGCCATGGCGTAGCCGTCACCCGCGTTGGTCGGGTTCTCGTACGTTCCGTAGAGGTAGCCGGACGCGGGCAGGCCGAGCCGGCCGCACGGGCCGGTGGCCAGGATGACGGCGCCCGCCCGCACCGTGACGAACTCGCCGGTGCGCGTGTTGAATCCGGCGGCGCCGACCGCCCGGCCGCCGGCCGTGAGGACCCGTACCGGCATCACCCGGTTCTCGATGCGGATCCGCTCGCGCATCTCGCGGCGCCTCAACTGCCGGTACAGCACCTTCTTGACGTCCTTGCCCTCGGGCATGGGCAGCACGTACGAGCCCGAGCGGTGGACCTGTCGGACCGCGTACTCGCCGTGCTCGTCCTTCTCGAACTTGACCCCGTACGACTCCAGGCGCTTGACCATGGCGAAGCCGCGGGTCGCGGTCTGGCGCACGGTGGACTGGTCGACGACGCCGTCGTTGGCGCGGGTGATCTCGGCGACGTAGTCGTCGGGTTCGGCGCGGCCCGGGATGATCGCGTTGTTGACCCCGTCCATGCCCATGGCGAGCGCGCCGGAGTGCCGCACGTGCGCCTTCTCCAGGAGCAGGACGTTGGCGCCGCGTCCGGCGGCGGTGAGCGCCGCCATGGTGCCGGCGGTGCCGCCGCCGATGACGAGCACGTCGCAGGCGAACTCGGTGGCGTCGGCGAGGGCGGGGGCGGTCGTCGAAGGGGTTTCCACGGGGGGCCTTTCAGAGGGAGGCGAGGATGCGGCGGCGCAGCGCCGTCGTGGCGGAGGCCCCGGCCGCGTCCCGCTGCCGCGGGTGCGGGACCGTCAGCACCTGGCCCGCGGCGAGCAGGGCGACCCGGTCACCGAGGTGGAGGGCCTCGTCCACGTCGTGGGTGACGAAGATGACGGTGGCGCCGGACGCGCCGAGGATGTCCACGAGCAGGTCCTGCATCCCGGACCGGGTGTGCGCGTCGAGCGCGCCGAACGGCTCGTCCATCAGGACGGCGCGGGGCCGCCCCGCCAACGCCCGCGCCAGCTGGACGCGTTGGCGCTGACCTCCGGAGAGCTGGTGCGGCAGCTTGGCGGCGTGCCCGGACAGCTGGATGCGCTCCAGCCACTCGGCCGACGCGCGGCGCCGCTCGTCCTTCGGGACCCCCCGGATCGCGGACGGCAGCTCGATGTTGGCGCGCACGGTCCGCCAGGGCAGCAGGGCGTCGTGCTGGAAGACCAGGGCGCGGTCGGCGTCGGGGCGGGTGACCGGCCGCCCGTCCTGGCTGATCCGGCCGCCGAGGGCGGGCAGCAGTCCGGCGAGGGTGCGCAGCAGGGTGGACTTGCCGCAGCCGGAGGGCCCGACCACGGTCAGCACCTCCCCCGGCGCCACCCGCAGATCGAGCGTGCCGAGCACAGGGGGCCCGTCGGGGTGCCCCAACTGCACGTCTTCCAAGACGAGTTCGGCGCCGGTCGGGGTGGTCGTGGCGGGCGGCGTCGTGGTGGTGCTCATGCGACCGGCTCCTTCACGGGTACGGGGGCGGCGGCCTGATGCTTCGGGCGTGCGGCCGTCGTGGTGCGGCGGGTGACCCGGCCGGCGCCGGCCGGGCGGGGCAGCCAGGCGGTGGCCCGGCGTCCGATGAGCTCCACGGCCGTCGAGGTCAGCCAGCCGAGCGCACCGATGGTGACCATGCCGACGAACACGCCCGGGTAGTCGACGACGGTGTACGCCTGCCAGGTGCGGTAGCCCACCCCGTACTCCCCCGAGATCATCTCGGCGGAGATCACACAGATCCACGAGACGCCGACGCCCACCGACAGTCCGCCGAAGATGCCGGGCAGCGCGCCCGGCAGCACCACCGAGAACAGCACGCGGAGCCGGCCGCCGCCCATGGTGAGCACCGCCTCCTCCCATACCGGGCTGAGCGCGCGCACCGCGTGCCGCGTCGAGACGACCACGGGGAAGAAGGCGGCGGTGAAGGTGATGAACACGATGCCCTGCTCGTTGGTGGGGAGCAGCAGGATCGCGATCGGCACCAGGGCGATGGCGGGCACCGGCCGGACCACCTCGATGAGCGGGCCCAGCAGGTCCGCGGCCCACCGCGAGCGGGCCACGGCGGTGCCGGTCGCCACGCCAAGGACCGCGGCGAGCAGGAAGCCGACCGCGATCCGGCGCAGGCTGTACCCGAGGTCCTGCCAGTATGCGGCCGTCGCGGCCCGGTCGGTGAAGGCGGCGGCCACCTCGCCGACGGTGGGGAACTGCGAGAAGCGCAGCCACAGGTCGACGTCGAGCGAGGTGAGGAGCTGCCACAGCGCGAGCGCCGCGGCGAGCGAGGCGGCCCGCACCAGCCAGCGTCCCGCGCTCATGAGGCCAGCTCCAGTGCGTGCGCGTAGTCGACGGTCCGCGCGGCGGGGTGCTGGGCGACGTACGCCTGGGCGCCCGCGGGGGTGACGAAGGCGCGCAGCTCCGCCCCGTCCGCCACCCACACCGCCCGGTTGGCGAGCCAGAGCGTGCCGGTGACGGCGTCGGGCACGTACGCGGCCCGGACGTCGGCGCCCTTGGCGGCCTTGACCGCTGCGAGCAGGGCGTTGGCGCTGTCGAAGGAGCGGGTCGTGTCCTGGCCCTTGAGCCACAGTTCGGGCCTGGCCGCGGGTGCCTGCGGGTAGGCGGCCGCCCGCACGGCGCGCCGGAGCGGCGCCGGATCGACGAAGGCGTCCACGTCGACGTCGTCGACGAGCTTCTCGGCCTTGAGGACCGGCACGTCCCGCTTGAGCGCGGCGATCAGTTCGGGGCGCAGGGCCGGGTCGAACGTCGCGATGCCGTCGGCACCGTTGTAGAGGTAGACCACTTCGGCGGGGAGCCCCGTCTCCTTGGCCACCGATTCCGCGGCGGCCACCGGCTTGGCGCGCAGATAGTCGGTGGCGCGGCGCTGGGCCACGAGGAAGGCGTCGAGGACCGCCGCGTGGTCCTTGGCGAACTTGGCGCGCACGGTGACGCCGTGAAAGGTCGGCAGGTTCAACTGGGCTCCGTCGTAGAGGGCGTTGCCCTTGCCCTCGAAGGCCAGTTGCCCCGGCCACGCGACGAACTGCGAGAGCGCGTCGACACTGCCGGCGGCGAGCGCGGAAGCTCCGACGCTCGGCTGCTGGTTGAGCTTGTGGATGCCCTTGTCCGGGTCGATGCCCGCCTGCTGGAGGGCACGGACGAGCGTGCCGTCGGCGGCGGATCCGACGCTGGTGGACACTTTCCTGCCGCGCAGGTCGCCCAGGGTCTTCAGCGGCGAACCGGGCGCGACCACAACGGTGTTGAGGCCGCCGCGCAGGTTGTAGCCGGTGACGGAGACGAGCTTCGTCGGCTGCTTGAGCTCCTTGCCGCGGGCCGCGTTGATGAGCAGGGGGAAGTCACCCATCGACCCGATGTCGATCTTCCCCGCGGTCATCTGGGCGGTGATGGGGGCACCGGTGGCGTAGTCCTGCCACTTCACGTGGTAGGCGATGCCGTCCTTGCGTCCCTGGGCGGCGAGCTCCTCCTCGAAGTAGCCGAGGGAGCGCAGCAGGGTGCCGGCGGTGACGGTGTTGATGGTCTTGGACTGGTAGCCGACGGTGACCGTGACCGACTTCGCCCCGCCGCTGTCGGCCCCGGCCGCGCCGCCGCACCCGGTGGCCAGCGGCAGGGCGAGGGCAAGGGCGAGCAGCGGTGCGACTCGCTTGCTGAGCATGCTGGTTGGGCCTTTCAACGGAGCAGATAGGGCATGTTGACGGTGACCGCGCCGGTGGGACACCGGGCGGCGCAGGGGCCGCAGTACCAGCACTCGTCGACGTGCATGTACGCCTTGCCGTTGTCCTCCCGGATCGCGAGGGAGTCGAGGGGACACATATCGACGCAGAGCGTGCAGCCGTCGATGCACTTGGACTCGTCGATGGTCACGGGCACGTCGGTGCGGTGCGGGACGAGAGGCATGACTGTCTCCAGGCGGTGGAAAACGGCGGGAACGGGGAGGGGGAAAGGGGAGGGGAAGGGGAGGGCGGGGGCGGGGGCGGGGGCGCTCAGAGCGAGCGACGCAGTACGCCGCTCATGCTGATGCGGTCGCCGCGGAAGCGGATGAACTCCAGGTCCACGGGCCGCCCGTCGGCCAGGTGGGTGAGCCGTTCCAGCATCAACAGGGCTGCCCCGCGCGGCACTTGGAGCACCGCGGCCGAGTGCGCGTCGGCGTTGACCGCCTCCAGGGTCACCTCGGCATGGCCCAGCGGGCCGCCGGTCAGGGACTCCACGAGACGGAAGACGTCGGTGTTCTCCAGGTCGCAGCCGAGCAGCTCACCGCCCACGTCCATCGGCAGATAGGACAGGTCGAGGGAGAGCGGAAGCCCGTTCAGGCGGCGCAGCCGCTCGATACAGAGCACATCGCTCTGTTCGGGCAGCCCGAGCCGGTGTGCCACCGGGCTCGGGGCGCGGACCGGTCCGACGGTGCGCACCTCGTTGGTGACCCTGCCGTGCTCGCGCAGGGTCTCGGCAAGCCCCTGCAACCGGTCGAGGCCGTGCGGGTACTTCTTCTCGCAGACCACCACGGTGCCGACGCCGGGCTGCCGGTCGACCAGCTGCTCGTCGCGGAGCATGTCCAGGGCCTGGCGGACGGTGTTGCGGCTCGCCCTGTAGTCGGCGGCGATGGCGTGTTCCAGGGGGAGCACACCGCCGGGGAAGCCGCCCGTGAGGATCTGGTGGCGCAGCAGGTCGGCGAGCTGCCGTGCCTGGTCGGCGCGCAGCCGCCGACGGCGCGCGGCGGCGACCGGAAGCGAGGCGGGGGCGGGTTCTGCTGGCATGGCAGGGAACGTACCGGCCGGGCGCGCCCCATGGTGTTGCCACAGTATTGCGCCACCTCGCGCCCGCGCCTCACGTCGCTGACCTGCGGTTATCCGGGGCCTCAGGACAAGATCCGCCACTGTGGTGCCCACAGGGTGGACGGGGAAGGCGGCGCCGGCAAGGGGACCGGGCTCCCCCGCCGGGTCTCATGACGCGATGAGGGCCCGACCGGCATGTTCGCGGTCGGACCCTCACCTCTTCACAGCGGCGCCGATCACGGCGCCCGGCGACGTACCTACGCCACGGCGCCGAAGGAGGTCTGGCGGGCGCTCACACGCCGGGCCGCGGCGGCGGGGCTGCGACGGCCGCGCGAGGACGTCGCGCTCCGCTGGCGCCGCTCGACGGCGGGCGCGGCGATCGTCACGGGCACGCCGGACGGGGCCTGCGCGCCGGTGATCCGGGTGAGCGCCTCGTCGCCGGAGCGGACCTGGGTGGTCTGGGGCACGATCCCGGCGGCCGCCATGAGGCGGCCCATGTCGCGGCGCTGCTGGGGGGTGACCAGGGTGACGACGCTGCCGGACTCACCGGCCCGCGCGGTGCGGCCACCGCGGTGCAGGTAGTCCTTGTGGTCGGTCGGCGGGTCGACGTTGACGACGAGGTCGAGGTTGTCGACGTGGATGCCGCGCGCGGCGACGTTGGTGGCCACGAGCACGGTGACGTGCCCGGTCTTGAACTGGGCCAGGGTGCGGGTGCGTTGGGGCTGTGACTTCCCACCGTGCAGGGCCGCGGCGCGGACCCCGCTGTTCAGGAGGTCCTGTGTCAGCCGGTCGACGGCGTGCTTGGTGTCCAGGAACATGATGACGCGGCCGTCGCGTGCCGCGATGTGCGTCGTCGTCCGGTGCTTGTCGGCGCCGTGGACGTGCAGGACGTGGTGCTCCATCGTGGTGACCGCGCCTGCGGACGGGTCGACGGAGTGGACGACCGGGTCGACGAGGTAGCGCCGGACCAGGAGGTCGACGTTGCGGTCGAGGGTGGCGGAGAACAGCATCCGCTGCCCCTCGGGGCGCACCTGGTCCAGGAGTGCGGTGACCTGCGGCATGAAGCCCATGTCGGCCATCTGGTCGGCCTCGTCGAGGACGGTGATCGCCACCTGGTTCAGCCGGCAGTCGCCGCGGTCGATGAGGTCCTTGAGCCGGCCCGGCGTCGCGACGACGACTTCGGAGCCGCCGCGCAGCATGTTGGCCTGCCTGCCGATCGACATGCCGCCGACGACGGTGGCCAGGCGCAGCCTCACGGCGCGGGCATAGGGGGTGAGCGCGTCGGTCACCTGCTGGGCGAGTTCGCGCGTCGGTACGAGGACCAGGGCCAGCGGCTGGCGGGGCTCGGCGCGCTGTCCCGCGGTGCGGGCCAGCAGGGCGAGGCCGAAGGCGAGGGTCTTGCCGGAGCCGGTGCGGCCGCGCCCCAGGGCGTCGCGGCCGGCGAGGGTGTTGGGCAGGGTCGCTCCCTGGATCGGGAACGGCACGCTCACACCTTGCGCGGTCAGCGCGGCCAGCAGGGCGGCGGGCATGTCGAGGTCGGCGAACGCCTCGACCGCGGGCAGCGCGGGGGTGATCGTCTTGGGCAGGGCGAACTCGCCCTGGACCGCGGCGGGCCGGCGGCCACCGGACCGCGCCGGGGCGGACGCGCCGAAGCGCGCTCCTCGGCGCGGGCCGCCGCCGGAGGCGAAGGCGGGGGCACCCTCGGTCCGGCGTGAGCGGGTGGAACGGCTGTTGGTACGCGTGGGGTTCATCGAGAACCTTCCTTGATACGGCCACAGGGCCATACGGCGACACGGCGCGCATCAAGGAATTCCCGCAGCGAAAGAACAGCGCGGGGAATCACAAGAACGAACCGAATGGCATACGAGGACAATGAGCGTTTACGGCGTGCTGCGAATTCGAAAGGGAACGCAATCGGATTCCGAAAGGGCGGACGCAAGGGCGCGAATGCCGAATTCCATACGGCGACACGACCGGTGCGACTCCGTAAGAGCGCCCACCTCGGAGACCGGCTTGCGCGGCGTCCGTTGTCCCGCGGGTGGCACGATGGCGCGGAATGTCCGCGATCGGCGCCACGCTCCGAGGGATTGGAGGTGGCCAACGCCGGACAATCCGACGAAAAAGCTTCAAGATTTCGGGAGCCACTACCGCAACTGAGATCGACAGTAGCACGGCGCGACGGGTGACCTACGGAAAATAACCCCGCTCCGCCGGGCGCCGCACAAACACTCCCCGCACCGCGCGGCAAATCCTCCGCTCGCGGTCATACATATTCCGCGACGGCGGCGGACCAGGCCGCCGGCCGCGGACCCGCACGACGACGGCGGCGGCACGCACCTGCCGCACTGACCTAGGCTTTCCCCTTGCATCTGCGTCGACGCGAAGGGTGAGGCCGCCTCATGGAGTACGGCATGCTGCCGCCGGGACAGCGCCTGGCCAAAGGGTGGCCGATCTCCCACTACGGGCCCGTTCCCCGGTTCCGTCCCGACCGGTGGACCCTTCAGGTCTTCGGCGCCACGGCCGACGGGCGCACCCGCTCCTGGTCCTTCGACGAGGTCTGCGCCATGCCCAGGACCACCGTGGAGGCGGACCTGCACTGCGCGTCGGGCACCAGCACCGTCGGCCACACGTTCTTCGGCGTGCCCGCCGGCGCCCTGCTCGCCCTCGCGCCGCCCGCCGCCGGCGTGTCCCACGTCATGGCCTGGGCCGAGTACGGCTACAGCGCCAACCTCCGGCTCGCGGACTTCACCGCCGACACCACCCTCATGGCCACGCACCACAACCATGAGCCGCTCACCGCGGAACACGGCTTCCCGCTGCGCCTGGTGGTGCCGCACCTCTTCGGATACAAGGGCCCCAAGTGGCTGCGCGGCATCGAGTACATGACGCGGGACCGGCGCGGCTTCTGGGAAGAACGCGGCTATCACAACATCGCCGACCCCTGGTCCGGGCAGCGCCACTCCTACCAGGAGGACGAGCACCCCTAGCCCCACAACCTCCAAACGCACCAGCGCAGCTGCGGCGCTTTTTGGCGGATGGGACAAGCATGGGCGAACCGTCTATGCGATCCGGCCTCGCAGATGCAAGATGATAGGCGTCGCCCGGGACGCGGAGGTACCGCTCCCGGCCCACAGCAGGCCCACGAGGCGAGGTCACCCATGGTCATGCGTACGTACGGCGCGGGCGCCGGCGATGTCGATTACGGCACCCTGGCGCCCGGATACCGCTCCTACCGGCGCCCGGACGAGCGGATCGCCCGCGTCATCGCGCAGGCCCTCGGCGGTGCGCGGACCGTGCTCAACGTCGGCGCGGGCACCGGCTCGTACGAGAACGCGGCACATGAGACGACCGCGGTGGAGCCGTCCCTCGCCATGCGCGCCCAGCGGCCGGCCGAGCTGTCGACGGCCATCGACGCCGTCGCCGAGGACCTCCCCTTCGCCGACGGCCGGTTCGACGCCGCGATGACCCTCTTCAGCGTCCATCAGTGGTCCGACGCGGCGGCCGGCCTGCGCGAGATGCGGCGCGTCACGCGCGGCCCGGTCGCCGTCCTGACCTGCGACCCGGCGCGCGTGCGCAACTTCTGGCTCTACGAGTACGCCCCCGAGGTCCTGGAGACCGAGGTGCGTCGCTACCCCCCGCTCGACCAGCTCGGCGACGCGCTCGGCGGCACGGTGACCGCGCAGATCGTTCCCATCCCGCTGGACTGCACCGACGGATTCAACGAGGCGTACTACGGCCGCCCCGAGATGCTCCTCGACCCCGCCGCCCGCCAGGCCTGCTCGGCGTGGAGCTTCATCGACGACGCCGCTCGGCTCGCGTTCGACACCTCGCTGCGGCGCGCCCTGGGCTCCGGCGCCTGGGACGAGGCCTTCGGCCATCTGCGCCACCGGTCGACCTACAACGGATCCCTGGTGCTCCTGCGCGCCGTCCCGTGACGGTCAGAACGTCCAGCGCGTGTGGGTGAAGGCCCCGCCGTCGCGGCCGAAGCCGTACGCCGTGTCCGGGGCGACCGCGAACACCGCCACGTTCCCCGTGCGGAAGCCGTCGCCGAGGCCGTGGAAGGTGCCGTCGGGCGCGGTGATGTGCGCCCCGTACTTCGTCTCGTACGCGGCGATCACCTCCTCGATGAGCGCCGGATCGGTCACGGCACCGGCCGTGCCCTCGATCACGAGGTCGAGCCCTTCGGTGAGGGAGTTGTTGCCGGTGGTCAGGGCGCAGTGACGGTCGTGGGCGAGGTTCTTCGCCTTCTGCTCGCCGGGGCCGGTGGAGAAGTACAGGTTCCCGTCGTGCCAGGCGGCGATGACCGGCGTGACGTGGAGCCGGCCGTCGGGGCGGACCGTGGACACCCAGAAGATCTCGGCGTCCTCCATCCGCCGCTGGGCCTCGGCCCACTCCGTGGCGACGGCCCCCGCGGCCCCGGGGCGGGGGTTGAGGGCGGAGCTGTACCGGGAGTCGAGTTCGGTGGCGGGGTGCTGGGCGGATCCGGGCGTGGGCATGGTGGATCTCCTTTCGCTCTCCTTCCTAACGACCGCCGCCGAGCCCGGAAATCATCGCTCCCCCGCCCGGACCGACCGGTTGGACCGGGCGGCCACGGCCGAAGGGCGCGGGGCCTTCCGGGCCCCGCGCCCGCCGTCACTCAGGCGATGCGGGTCCGCACCGCGGCGGTGTTGTTGGAGGTGCTCTTCTCCGGCGACGTGGTGGTCACCTTGGTGACGAGCTGCACCGTGCCGCCGCCGTGCGAGGGCCCACGGCCCGCTATCTGCAGGCGTACGGTCTCGCCCGGCTTCAGGGCGCCGATCGTCGCCACGACGCTGCCGTCGCCGCCGAGGACCGCCTGGGCGGAGCCCTCGACGACGCGGTGGGCGCGGTGCTCGATGCCGTTGGGCATCGTGGTGACCGAACGCACCCCGTGGGCCGTGGACTTGCCGGTGTTGGTGATCCGCACCGTCCACAGCTGCTCCTGGCCGTGGTCGATGTGCGCGGGCCCGGACGCGGAGAGGGCGACGTCGGCCCGGTTCTGGGCCGGCACGCGCGGCGTCCAGGCGTCGCCGTAGTCCTTGTTGTAGTTCTTCGTCCAGTTGTCGCTGTAGTTGCCGGTGTAGCCGTTGACCCACCCGTCGCCGTAGTCGGGGCCGTACGCGGCGGAGGCCGGGGAGGCCACGGCGAGGGACACGCCCGCTACGGCGGCGGTGACGATCGCGGCGGCAGCCACGCGGGGACGCGGGGTGCGGGTCGGCCGGGAGAACATCAAGGGAGGAACCTCTCGAAGTCGGGGTGCGGAAGCGGAACGCCGTCGGCAGCGTGTCGTCCGGCGGCACACCCCAGCCTGGTCCACGCTCCGGCGGCGCCCGATCGCCACTGGTCCTCGATCGACGGGCCCTTGGCCCCGGCGTGCCGAGGGCCCGCATCGACCGAAAGACCGAGGTCAGACTCGGGGCTGCTGCTGGGTGACGCAGTGGATGCCACCGCCGCCCGCGCCGAGGCTGTCGATGTTGAGCTGTTCCACCACCCGGCCCGGGAAGAGCCGTTGAAGGCTCGCCCTGGCCGCGGAATCGGCGCGGGCGTCGCCGAACTGGGCGGAGATCACCGCACCGTTGCACACGTAGTAGTTGGCGTACGCGGCCACGAAGTCGGGGTCGCTCGACCGGATGCGGTTGTAGTCGGGGCCCTGGATCTGGGTGACGCCGATCGGGGTGCCGTCGGCGTCCCTGGCCGCCGAGAGGATCTGGTACTGCTGACGGGCGTCCTTGGACCAGGCGTCGTTGTCCGAGGCCAGGGGCATCTGGACGAGGCCGGCGCCGGCCCCGAGGAAGCGGGAGGTGGCGTCCACATGGTCGTCGGTGATGTCGCGGCCGGTGACCCCGTTGAACCAGATCACCTGGTCCGCGCCGAACGCGTCGCACAGTGCCGCTTCGATCTGGGCCTCCTTGAGCTTGGGGTTGCGGTTGGTGTTGACGAGACTGCTGCGCGTCGCCATGAGGGTGCCGTTCCCGTCCGTCTCCACCGCCCCTCCCTCGCCGACGAGTCCCGCCGCGGTGAACGCGACTCCGAGGCTCGCCGCTATGCGCTGGGCGACGAGGGCGTCCTTGGCGTGGGTCTGCTTGTTGCCCCAGCCGTTGAAGTTGAGGCCGACGGAGTCCAGGCCGCCGGCCCCGTCGGTACGGAAGACCGGTCCCGTGTCGCGCATCCAGCAGTCGTCGACCGGGATCGAGTCGATCACGGTGACCCCGGAGCCGCACGCGCTGCGCGCCTTCGCGACGCTCGCCGGGTTGGCGCAGAGCGTGACGGGTTCGTATCGGGCGATGGTCTTGGCGATGAGCGCGATGTTGGCCTGGACGCCCGCCAGTTGACGGCCCCAGATGGCGCTGCTGTCGGGCCAGGCCATCCAGGTGCGGGTGTGCGGAACGGTGTCGACGGGCACGGCGAAGCCCGCGGCAGCCGGGGCCGGAGCGGCGTGCGCCCTGCCGCCCCCGGTGACCGCCCAGGCCGCGCCGGCCGCCGCGACGCCGGTGGCGGCGAGGAAGCCCCGCCTGCCGAGGTGGCGGGGGGTGGGGGTGGGTGATGCGGAGTGGTCGTTCATCGTTGATCTCCCATCAGTGGTGTGCGGTGCTCTGCCTGGTGGTGCGGTCGGGGTGCGCCGGGGCGGGGTCCAGGGCCCTGCGGGCGGCCGTGATGGCGTGGGGGTCCCAGCCGGGGCGCGGCACGGACTCCAGGAGGAGCCGGGTGTAGGGGTGTTGAGGCTGCGCGAGGACCTGCGCCGTGCTGCCCTCTTCGACGATCCGGCCCTGCCGCATGACGATCACGTCATCGGTGACGCAGCGCACCACCCCGAGGTCGTGGGTGATGAACAGATAGCCGACGCCGGTCTCCGCGCGGATGTCGGCCAGCAGGTTGAGGATCTGGGCCTGCACCGACACGTCCAGGGCCGCCACGGCCTCGTCCAGGACGAGCACGGCGGGCTCCACGGCGAGCGCGCGGGCGATGGCGACGCGCTGGCGCTGCCCGCCCGAGAGCTGCCGGGGCAGCGCGTCGTGGGTCCGCGCGCCGAGGCCGACCTGGTCGAGGAGTTCGGCGATACGGCGGGTGTGGTCGGCGCCGGGGAAGTGGAGGCGCAGGGTTTCGCGCAGTCCGGCCGCCACGCTCAGCCGTGGATCGAGGGAGAGGAAGGGGTCCTGGAAGACCATCTGTACGTCGCGGGCCCGTGCGAGCCGGGCCGTCCTGCCGCGCACCCGGCCCGTGCGTTCGACGCCACGCATCCGTACCTGGCCCGCGTCCGCGGATTCCAGGCCCACCACGATCCGGGCCGTGGTGGTCTTGCCGGAGCCGGACTCGCCGACGATGCCGAGCGAGCCGCCCCTGGCGAGGGTGAACGACACGTCGTCGACGGCCCGGACGGTTCCGTAGCGGCGGTGCAGGCCGCTCACCTGGAGCACGGTCTCACCCATGGGCGGCGCTCCCCTCGAGTCGGTCGCTGTGGTGGCAGGCGACACGGTGTTCCCGCCCGGCCGGGTCGTCCGTGACCGACCGGTCCTCGGGCGCCCGTTCCGCACAGAGCGCGCTGGCGTGGGCACACCGCGGCGCGAACGGACACCCCGTCAACTCGGCCAGCAGATCGGGTGGTTGACCATCGATGGCGTTCAGCCGGCCCCGCGGCGCGTCGAGTCGCGGGGTGGCCGCGAGCAGGGCCGCCGTGTACGGGTGCCGCGGGCGGGCGAACAGGGCGTCGACGGGGCCCGACTCGACGATCCGGCCGGCGTACATCACGTACACCCGGTCGCTGATGGCCGCGGCGAGGCCGAGGTCATGCGTGACGAAGAGCAGCCCGGTGCCGAAGCGGTCCCGCAGGTCCGCGAGGAGTGCGACGATCTCGGCCTGGGTGGTGACGTCCAGGGCGGTGGTGGCCTCATCGGCGAGGAGCAGAGCGGGGTTCCCCATCAACGCGGCGGCGATCATGACGCGTTGGAGCATGCCGCCGGAGAGCTGCCCGGGGTAGCGCCGCATGATCTCCGGAGGGAGACCGACCGCGACGAGCAGCTCGCCCGCCCTGCGTTCGGCCTCCTCGGCGGAGGTCCGGGTGGTGAGGCGCAGGCTCTCGGTGAGGAAGTCACCGATCCGGCGCAGCGGGTTGATGGCCGCGCGGGGGTCCTGGAAGATCATGGCGGCCGTGCCGGTGCGCAGCGCGCGCAGCCGCTTGGCGCTCATGGTGAGCACGTCCTCGCCCGCGACCTCGACGACGCCCTGCGCGGTGGCGCCGGGAGGTAGGAGGCGCAGCACGCTGCGCGAGGTGAGGGTCTTGCCGGAGCCCGATTCGCCGACCAGGGCGACGGTCTCCCCCGCGGACACGGTGAGGTCGACACCGTCGAGTACGGGCCGCGCGGTGTGCGCAAGGCGCAGCCTCAGCCCTCGTACGTCGAGCACGGGCGGTGCGGCGGCGGGCCCTTCGGATGCCCAAGTACCTTGTTTTGTACGGGTGTTCATGGGTTCCTCCTGGCGACGCGGTCGGCCCAGTGCTCGCCGACGACGTTGAACGCGACGACGGTGAGCACGATCGCGACGCACGGCCAGATCGCCGAGAGCGGGTAGCCGCGCTGGATCGCGGTCTGGCCGTCGAGCACCATGCGGCCCCAGTCGGGCGTGAGGGCGGGGACGCCGAGGCCGAGGAAGGAGAGCCCGGCCAGGTCGATGAGGGCGTACCCGAAGTTGATGGTGGACTGGGCGAGGACGACGGGGCCGACATTGGGCAGGACGTGCCGCAGGCAGATCCCTATGGCGGAGTGGCCCTGCACCACGTAGGCCTTCACATAGGGGCGTTCGCGTTCGGCGAGCACCAGGGAGCGGGTGAGCCGGCTGACGTAGGGGAGGTAGGCGACGGCGAGTGCGGCGACCGGGGCGGTGAGGCCCTCTCCGTACACCGCGACGATGAGGATCGCGAGGAGCATGCCGGGAAACGCGAAGACCAGCTCCGTGCCGCGCGAGAGGACGGAGTCGAGCCAGCCGCCGCGCCACGCGGCGGTGGTTCCGATGATCACGCCGGCCAGGGTGGAGAAGGCGACCACGCCGAGCGGCCCGAGGAGCGAGGTGCGGGCGCCGGTGACCAGCCGGGCCAGGGTGTCGCGCCCGGAGGAGTCGACGCCGAAGGGGTGGGCGGCGGACGGTCCCGCGAGCGCGTTGCCGAGGTCCACGGCGTTGGGGTCGGCGGGCGAGATCCAGGGGGCGAGGAGTGCCGCGAGGACGACGAGGACGACGAAGCCGAGGCACAGCAGGTACAGGGGGGCACGAGGGGCGCGGAGCCGGGAGGGACCCGGGCGCCGCAGGACGGCGACGCTCATGCGGCGGACCTCCGGGGGCCGAGGGCGATGCGCGGGTCGACCAGGGGGTGGGCCAGGTCGACGGCGAGGTTCACCGCCATGAACAGGCCGACCATGGTGAGCGAGATGGCCTGCACGGTGGGGAAGTCCTTGGTGGTGATGGACAGTTCGAGGAGCTGGCCTATGCCGCCGACGCCGAACGCCGACTCGACGAGGACGGTGCACACCAGGAGCGTGGACACGATGAGGCCGCCGGTGGTGAGGACGGTGCCGAGGGCGTTGCGGAAGACATGCCGGCCCATCACCTTGCCCCGGGGCACGCCTCTGCTGAGGGCGACGGTCACATGCTCCTGCCCGAGGACCTCGACCATGGCGCTGCGGGTGACCCGGGCGAGCATGCCGATGAGGTACAGGGCGAGCGCGACGGCGGGCAGGGTCAGGTGCCAGACCATCCCCGCGAGCCCGTTCCCGGTGCCGCCGGCCGGGAACCAGTGCAGCCGCACCGCGAACATCCCCTGGAGCAGGACGGCGGCGACGAAGGACGGCGTCCCCACGGCGAGGGTGGTGGTGACCAGGATCGTCGAGTCCACGGCGCCGCCGCGCACCGCGGCGATCCGGCCGAGCACCAGACCCACGACCACGACGAGGAGCAGCGCCATGGCGACCAGGAGCAGGGTGCTCGGAAGCCGGTCGGCGAGCAGCCGCGACACATCGGTGCGGTAGGTGATCGAGCGGCCGAAGTCGCCGTGCAGCAGCTGTCCGAGCCAGCGGAAGTACCGTACGGCGAACGGGTCGTCGAGGTGGTACTGCCGGTTGACCGCCTCCAGTGCGGACGGTGAGGCGGAGCGGCCGGACAGGAGGAAGCTGGCCGGGCTGCCCGGCGCCAGATACATCGCGCCGAAGATCACGAACGAGGCCGCGAGCAGGGTGGCCGCCATTTCGGCGACGCGGCGCAGGGCGAATCGGAGGAAGTTCACCGCGCGGCCCCCACATCCGCGGCCCAGGGGTAGTACAGGTAGGAAATGGTGGTGGGGGCGCCGGTGATCCGCTTGTTGAGGAACACGGCGGTGGGCCATTCGGCGACCGGGATCCACAGCACCTGCTCGGCGGCCTTCTGCTGGAGCTTCGCCTCGACGGCGAACCGGGCGGCCGGGTCGTAGGCGGCGCGCGCCTGGTCGACGAGCCGGTCGTAGGCGGGGTCGCTGTATCCGGCGTAGTTCTGGTAGGCGCCGGTGCGGAAGTTGCTGAGGAGGTCGAGGGGGTCGGTGATGGAGTCGTAGTACGTCTCCGGGAAGAGGTCGATGCCTTCGCGCGCCTTGGGGTCGGTGAACAGGGCCGTGAAGGCGTTGGGCGCGATCGTCTTCAGCTGGACGTCAAGTCCGATCTGGGTGCCGGCGGCCTGGAGAGCCGTGGCGAGCAGGGACACGTCCTGTCCGATCGAGCTGGTCGCGACGGTGACCTTCTTGCCGGTGGCCCCGGCTTCCCTGACGAGCTTTCTCGCTTCGTCGAGGTTCGGCTCGGTGGAGGGAAGCCCCGCGAACGCGGCCTGCCGCGCCTGTTCCGGAGCGGCGGCCCAAGCAGCCCTCGTGGTCAGCGAGTTGGTGACCGTGCCTGCCCCTCCGAGGCCGGTCTTGACGAAGCCGCGACGGTCGAGGGCCAGCGACAGGGCACGCCGCACGCGGACGTCGCCGAGCACGCCGTGCATGTTGGTCACGTTGACGTTGTCGGTGCTGAGGCCCTCGCCGAAGGAGAGGGTGCCCACGCCGCTGGAGCGCAGCGCGCCGTAGCTCTCGGTGGGGATGAGGTACCCGCCGTCCACCTCACCGTTGAGCATGGCCTTGGTGCGCGCCGAGGAGTCGGTGAGGAAGCGGAACAGCACCTTGCCGGACTTGGCCTTGGCACCCCAGTACCCCGTGAACCGGTCGAGCTCGATCGACTGGCCCTTCTCCCATCTGCCGAGCTCGTAGGGTCCCGTGCAGTCGAGGCCGCCCGAGGTGCCGTAGTCCTTGCCCGCCGCCTCGACCCCGGTCCGGCTAGCGACGACGCCCGCGGCGGTCGCCATGTACTGGGGGAACTGGGAGTCGGGCCGTTTCAGTTTCACGGTGACCTGGAGCGGACCGGTCCTGGCGACCGAGCCGACGTTCTCGAAGACCTGCGCCCAGGACGCCCCGTTGTCCGGGTTCATCTGCCGGCCGAGGCTGAAGACGACGTCGTCGGCGGTCATGGTGGAGCCGTTGTGGAAGCGCACCCCGGGGCGCAGGTCGTAGACCCAGGTCAGCGGGTCGGGGTTGGCCGCCTTCTCGGCCAGGCCCGGCGCCGTCCCGAGCTGGGGCGTCCAGCGCATCAAGCTCTCGCAGACATTGGAGAGGATCATGTTCTGCGGATAGTCGAAGGCGGAGATGTAGTCGAGCGTCGGGGGCTCCGCGTACAGGGCCCAGCTGAAGGAGTCGATGTCGCCCTTGGCGGGCGGGGTGCCGGCGGAGAGCTTGAAGTCGGCCGCCGCGGCCGGGGAGTTGGTGCCGGGCGGTCCCGCGCAGGCGGAGATCAGGAGCGCCCCGGACAGGGCGGCCGCGGCGATCAGGACGAGCCGGTGGGGACGGCGTTCTCCCGGCCGGGGTGGTGGGGTGGGCATCGGCGCGGTTCCTCTCCGTACGGGCGCGATGAAGGTGGAGCGGGGGTGCCCGGTCCGGCCTGGGCGGTCACAGGCCGGGCCCGGGGGCGGCGCGAGGCGGAAGGGTCAGGCGCGCCGGGACGCGGCCGGCACCTGCTGGGTGATGCAGTGGATGCCACCGCCTCCGTAGGCCAGGGCCGGGGTGGGCACCCCGACGACCTTGCGGTCGGGGAAGGCGGCGGCGATGACGGCCAGCGCCTCCGCGTCCTGCGGCAGACCGGCCACGGGGACGACCACGCCGCCGTTGGCGACGTAGAAGTTGAGGTAGCCGACCTCGACGGGGACGCCGTCGACCTCGGTGAACGCGCTCTGCGGCACCTCGATGATCTCCAGGGTGCGGCCCCGGGCGTCCGGGGTGGCTTCGAGCACCGCGCGGTTGGCCCGCATCCGGGCGTGGTCGGGGTGCTCGGGATCGTCGGGGAGCTGGACCACGACCCTGCCCGGGGCGGCGAAGGCGCAGACGCCGTCGACGTGGCCGTCGGTCTCGGTGTCGAGGAGCCCGCCGTACGGTAGCCAGACGACCTTGGTGACGCCGAGCCGGGCCTTGAGCTCCTCCTCGATGTCGTCCCTGCTCAGGCCGGGATTGCGGTTGGGGTGGAGCAGGCACTGTTCGGTGGTGATCAGGGTGCCTTCGCCGTCCACGGTGATCGCGCCGCCTTCGAGGATCATCTCGGAGCGGATCGCGCTCTCGCCGAGGTGGTCCAGAAGCAGTGCGCCGAGCCGGTCGTCGGCGTCGTACGGGTGGTGCTTGCCGCCCCAGGCGTTGAAGCGGAAGTCGACGCCGGCGCGCCGGCCCTCGGTGTCCCGTACGAAGATCGGCGCCGAGTCCCTGAACCACGAGTCGTCCAGGGGCAGTTCGATGACGTCGACGCCCTCGCCGCACCGCGTACGGGCCTCGCCGCCGTGGCCGGGCGGCGCCACCATGGTCACCGGCTCGAACTCTGCGATGGCGCGGGCCACTTGGGCGTACTCCTGCTTGGCCTGCGCCAGGGCGGCGCCCCACAGATCGGACCGGGTGGGCCAGGCCATCAGGCAGCGCTCGTGCTCGGTCCACTCGGCGGGCATACGGAAGGTCATCACAACTCTCTTCGTCAGGTCTTCGCAAAGACGTGAAAAGCGGGCACGAGCTGCTGGCGTGCCCGGAATACTCCACTGAACTGAAAATTCAGTCAAGATAATCGGCCGAAGGATCTCGGGCCGTCCGGTCGTCGGGCCGTCCGGTCGTCGGGTTACAGGAAGTACAGGCGGCTCAGCGCCACCTCCTGGGCGGGCTCCGACCTGATCGGAACTCCGTCCAGGGTCACGAGACCGGTGTCCGCGCCTACCTGCACCTCACCGAGGCGGACGTTGTTCACCAGATCGGCGGGGCCGATGCCGCGGGTGCCGCGGACCGCTACCCGTCGGCGCCGTGTCGCGAGCGCGTCGTACGGTCGCCCGAAGGAGCCGGACTCGGCCGCGGCCCGGCTGACGAACGCCACGGACAGGTCGGCGGCCGTGGCGCCATGGCCACCGAACAGCGGCCCGAGCACCAGGGGTTCACAGCGATCGGTCGCGGCGTTGGGGTCGCCGGTGACGCCCCAGGCGGGGAATCCGGATTTGAGGACCATCTGCGGCTTGGCACCGAAGTAGGCCGGGCGCCACAGCACGATGTCGGCCATCTTGCCGGGCTCGATGGAGCCGATCTCGTGGGAGAGGCCGTGGGCGATGGCGGGGTTGATGGTCAGCTTGGCGATGTAGCGCAGGACGCGCGCGTTGTCGTCGTCGGGCCCGTCGCCCTCCAGGGGGCCCAGCTCGGCCTTCATCTTCCCCGCCATCGCGAACGTACGGCGCACGGTCTCGCCCGCGCGGCCCATGCCCTGCGCGTCGGAGGAGGTGATACCGATCGCGCCCAGGTCGTGCAGCACGTCCTCGGCACCCATCGTCCCCGCCCGGATCCGGTCACGGGCCATCGCCGCGTCACCCGGCAGATCCGTCTTCAGGTCATGGACCGAGACGATCATGCCGTAGTGCTCGGCGACCGCGTCCCGCCCGAACGGCAGCGTCGGATTGGTCGACGAGCCGATGACGTTGGGCACGCCCGCCATCTTCAGGACGTTCGGGACGTGACCGCCGCCGCAGCCCTCGATGTGGAAGGCGTGGATCGTGCGGCCTTCCAGGACCTTCAGGGTGTCCTCGACGGTCAGGCACTCGTTCAACCCGTCGCTGTGCAGGGCGACTTGGACGTCGTACTCCTCCGCCACCCGCAACGCCGTGTCCAGCGCACGCGTATGCGCGCCCATGTCCTCGTGGACCTTGAACCCGCACGCCCCGCCCTCCGCCAGCGCCTCCACCAGCGGAGCCCCGCCCGACGACGAACCCCGGCCCAGGAAGCCGATGTTGACCGGCCACGCGTCGAAGGCGTTGAACGCGTGGCGCAGCGCCCACGGGGAGTTGACGCCGACGCCCCAGACCGGGCCGAACTCCTGGCCGATGACCGTGGTCACCCCTGAGGACAGCGACGCCTCCATGATCCGGGGTGACAGCAGGTGCACATGGGTGTCGACAGCTCCGGCCGTGGCGATGAGGCCCTCACCGGAGACGATCGTCGTGCCGGTGCCGACCACCACGTCGACACCGGCCAGGGTGTCGGGGTTGCCGGCCCGGCCGACCGAGCAGATCCGTCCCTCGCGGATGCCGATGGACGTCTTACGGATCCCCGCCGCGGCGTCGATCACCAGGACGTTGCTGATGACGACGTCGCACGTCTCGCGCACCGCGGCGGCCTTCAGATGCAGCCCGTCGCGGGCCGTCTTGCCGAACCCCGCCAGGAACTCATCACCCGGCGCCTGCGAGTCGGACTCGACCCGGATCACGAGCCCGGTGTCCCCGAGCCGCACCCGGTCCCCGGCTCGCGGCCCGTGCACAGCCGCGTAGGCCGACGCGTCGACAGAGCTGTTCACTGTGCCGCCTCCTGGTCGTGGCCGTCCTGGGCGACGGACCTGTTTGCCGTGCCCGCCGCCCCGGTCGCGGCGGCCCCGCCGGCCGCCTCGGTGGTATCGGACGCGCCGGTGCCACCGGTCCCGCCCGTGGTACTGGTCCCGCCGGTGGTACTGGCCCCGCCGGTTGCGCCACTCACACCGAGGTAGCCGCAGGCCGCAGCTCTGCGCAGCGCCTCCTCCTTCGCGCCGGGCGCATCCAGCGGCCCGTCGACCAGACCGGCGAAACCGATCACCACGCGGTCACCGCCGATGGGCACGAGCGCGACCGCGCAGGAGTGGCCCGGTGCGAACCGCGTGGACGATCCGGCCGGCTCGGCGAGCCGCATCCCGTAGGCGGCGGCCCGGTCGAACGCGAGGCGAGGATTGCTTTCGAAGAAGTGGAAGTGCGAGGTGACGGAGATCGGGACCGGCGCGGTGTTGCGGACCGCCAGCACGCACACCGGCTCCGGACCGGGCACCTCCCCGGCACCGGGCAGGACCGCCCCGGGGGCGAGCGCGCCGAGGCCTCCGCCGCCGAAGGGGTCGCCGACCACGGCCAGTCTGCTGCCGTCGTCGAACACCGCCTCCACATGGATCTCCGTAACGACATCGGGCACGCCGGGCAGGACGTCCTCGGGCCCGAGGACCTTGCGGGCCGCCGCCACGGCCTCGGCGAGACGGGCACCGTCGCGGGCCGCCTCGCACACCGTGTCGGCGATGAGGGCGGTCGCCTCCGGCACGTTCAGACGCCGCCCCCGGGCCCGGCGCGCTCGGGCCAGTTCGGCGGCGCCGAACAGCAGGAGCCGGTCGCGTTCCGTGGGGGTCAGCTGCATGGGCGCGGCTCCCCGGGGGCGGCCGGACCGAGTTCCGGGGAGGGGGTGGCGATGGGCATGAGGGAGACCTCTTTCACGGCGGGCCGACTCCTTCGCGGGTGGCGGCGCGTGGCCTGAACATGTCGTGGCCTGAACATCTCACTGACTGAAAATTCAGTCAAGAGATCGGACGCCAGGAAACCCGGACGGAAACACCGCGCCGCGCGACAGTTAGGGTGGGGAACCGTGGGTGACCGTAGAACAGCGATCATGGAAGCCGCCGCGCGGGTCATCGCCCGGCGCGGGGTGCGGGGACTGCGGGTGGAGGAGCTGGCCGCCGAGGCCGGGGTGTCCACCGCGCTGATCTACTACCACTTCAAGGACCGGGCCGGCATCCTGCGCCGCACCCTGGAGTTCATCAGTGACCGCGCCGAGCGCTACACCAACGAGCGCGAGGCGCAGGCCGAACCCCTCGATCCGCGCCGGGAGCTGGAGCAGACCCTCCTCCTGGAACTGCAGGACGATCCCGTGGTCCGGGAGAACAGCACGGCCTGGGGCGAGCTGCGGGCGAACGCCGTCTTCGATCCCGAACTGCGCGAGGACCTCGCCAAGGCCACGTTGATCTGGGTGCAGGAGATCGCCGAACTGCTCGGCCGGGTCAGCCCCATGTCCCCCGCCGCGGGTCTCGCCGCGGCCGCCGAGCGGCTCACCGCCCTCCTGGAGGGCCTCAGCATGCGCTGGCTCAGCGGCATCCTTCCCCTGGCACACGCCCGGACCCTGCTGCTCGAAGCGGTCGCCGCCGAGCTGGAGCGGCTGAACCGCACCTGACCGCGGCCCGTCGCGCGCACACCGGCGAGCGCACCGCTGTTGACTGGTTACTGTACGAACGTGAGTACTCGACGCGCCAAGCTGCTGGAAGCGACCTGCCGAGTGATAGCCCTGCGGGGCGTCCGAGGGCTGCGGGTGGAGGACGTCGCCGCCGAGGCGGGCGTCTCCAAGACGCTGATCTACTACCACTTCCGCGATCGTGCGGGCCTGGTCACCAGCGCGCTCGAATACGTCAACGAGCGCGCCGAGGACTACGCGGGCATCGCGGAGGACGACGACTCCCCCGCCCGTGAACTGCTGCTCCGCCTCCTGACCGCGGAGTTCCAGGACGACGCGGCGGTGCGGGAGAACTCCGCCGTGTGGGCCGAGGTGCGCGCGGCGGCCACCTTCGACGAAGGGCTCAGGCCCATGCTCACCGCGTTGACCGAGCGCTGGCTCGTCGATGTCGCCGAGCTGATCGCCGACGGCCAGGACGACGGCACCATCGCGGCGAGCGTCGACTCGCGGGCCGCGGCGATCCGCCTGACCGCCCTCATCGAAGGGCTGAGCGGCCGTTGGCTCGCCCGGCTCGTCACCACGCAGGAGGCAAGGACGCACGTGGCGGAGGCCCTGGAGCGCGAGCTCCTCGCCACCCCGTGACCGAGGAAGCGGAGCCGGGCCCACCGTGACCCGGGGGCCGGCGATCCCCCCCCGGGCCGATCACCACTCCCTCCCATTTGACTGAATTTTCAGTCAGTGCCAGAGTGGAGGTCACGCAGGCGTCCGCTCGATCACCCAGCCCGCGATGCAGCAGCCCCCGCCCCAGCCCGGGTCCGCCGTGCGCCGGCCCCAACACGCACGTACGCCCCAGGTGCGGCAAAAGAAAAACACCCTCGGTTACTTTCCTCCCAAGGGACCTCGTTCCGGGTTCTGCACGGCCGTCCGTCCTTCGTACGCGCCCGCTTCCCCACGCCCCGAATGGCGACCCACCCAGCACCACGCAGGAGTTCCTCCGTGACACCTCCCCCCATGTCCCGGCGCACCGCGCTGCGCTCGTTCGCCGGCATCGGCGCGCTCGCCCTCACCTCCGCGGCCTGCAGCCCCGGCGGCTCCCCCGCGGGATCGTCCTCCGCGTCGCCGGCCGCCGCGGGCGAGCCGACGTCGGGGCGCCACTTCGGCGCCGAGTGGGACAGCCACGCCCGGACGTTCATGTCGTGGCCCGCGCTCGACTCCGTATGGGGTGAACAGCTCCCTTCCGTACGCGCGGACATCGCGCGGGTGGCACGGGCGGTCGCCGAGTACGAGCCGGTGGTGCTGATGGCGAGGCCCGACCAGCGGGCGGCGGCGCAGAAGGCGTGCGGCTCCCAGGTCGAGGTCATCGAGCTGGCCGTCGACGACCTGTGGGCCCGCGACACCGTGCCGGTGTTCGTGGAGGAGGGCGGCCACACCCTGGGCGTCGACTTCAACTTCAGCGGCTGGGGCAACAAGCAGGTTCACACCAACGACGCGCAGGTCGGGCGTCTGCTGCTCGCGAAGTACGGCATCGCGCGCGCGAAAGCGCCGCTGGTCGCCGAGGGCGGGTCCTTCGAGACCGACGGCGAGGGCACCTTGATGGTCACCGAGAGCTCGGTGGTCAACAAGAACCGCAACCCGGGCAAGTCCCGCGACCAGATCGAGGCCGAACTCAAGAGCTGCCTCGGCGTGAAGAAGGTCCTCTGGCTCGCCGGAGTGCGGGGCAAGGACATCACCGACGCACACGTCGACAGCATCGCCCGCTTCACGGCGCCGGGTGTGGTGCTGGTCGACCGGGCCTTCCCGGGAGGCCCGCCGGACGTCTGGTCCCGGTCCGCGGACCAGGCCAGGACCGTCCTCAAGCAGGCAACGGACGCCCGGGGCAAGCGACTTGAGGTGATCGACCTGCCGCAGCCCGACCTCGACAAGATCACCGGCCGGGGCGACGACTTCGTCTCCACCTATGCGAACTTCTACGTCGCCAACGACTCCGTGTTCATGCCCCGCTTCGGCGACGCCCAGGCCGACGACCGGACGAAGGGCATCCTTCAGGAGCACTTCCCCAAGCGTGACGTCGTGATGGTGCGGATCGACACCATCGCGTCGGGCGGCGGCGGCATCCACTGCTCGACCCACGATCAGCCGGGCAAACCGGCCTAGCCGGTCACGACCGGGGGTGCGGGGCGTGCGGGCTGCCGCGACCGGCCGCCCCACCGTGCCCGGACCACCGCCCCCGTGCGCGGCCCGTGATGCGCACGGGCCCCCTCATGGCGAGGATGGGACGTCAGGGCGCGGCGCCGCCGACGCGAGGAGGGCCTCGGGTCGGCCGGAGCACGCCCGGCGCCGGGGCCACGGTGACGCGCATACCGGCGCACATCGGAGGCATACGCCTTCTCGGGCGCCCGGCGGGCGGGCTCCCGAGAAGCCGGGTAACCGCCCTGGGTAAGGAGCAGCGCAGATGCAGGGAACCACCGCGTACGACGTGCACCCGGGCCCGCGGAGTCCGGGCCACGGGCCCGGACCGGGCGCCCCCGGTGACCCCGCCGGCTCCGCGTGGACGCGCGAGGTCCAGGAGACCGCCGCGGAGTTCGCACGATGCGTCGCCGAGATCGACTCGGGCGCCCTGGACGTCCCTCTGCCCGGCGGCGGCCGGACCTCCGAGCGCTTCGCCGCCCTGACCCGCCTGGCGGAACGGGACCTTTCGTTGGTCCGCCTGGTCGAAGGCCATGTGGATGCGGTCGCGATCCTGGCCGAGCTGGAGGGCCCCGCCGTCCGGCCCGGCGAGCGGTGGGGCGTCTGGGCGGCCGAGCCGCCCGGCCAGGGGCTCACGGCGACACGCGGCGAGCACGGCTGGGTGGTCAATGGACTCAAGCGGTACTGCTCGGGAGCGCACAGCTGCACCCACGCGCTGGTGACCGCCGGGACCGAGGACGGCAGGCGCCTCTTCGCCGTCGCCACGGGCACGGGCACGGGTGTGAGCGCGGACGCGGGCGCGGGCCAGGACGGGGCCCGCGGTCCCCGCGCGGGGAGCTGCCGGCCCGTCGAGGGGAGCTGGCAGGCGCTGGGCATGGCCGCGAGCGACAGTGCCGACGTGACGTTCACCGAGGTGCCGGCGGTGCCGGTCGGCGGTGTGGAGGGGTACGTGAACCGGCCCGGCTTCCAGCACGGCGGCATCGGGGTCGCTGCCTGCTGGTACGGCGGGGCCCTGGCCGTGGCGCGCGTACTCGGCGAAACGGCGGGACGCCGCGGGGCGGACCCGCTCACCGACGCCCACCTCGGCGCGGTGGACATGCGGCTGCACGCTGCGGGCGCGGTCCTGGACCGGGCCGCCACGGAGATCGACCGGGACCCCGCCGACACCGAGGGAACGGCTCGGCTACGGAGCCTGCGGGTGCGCGGGTTCGTCGAGTCGGTCTGCGCCGACGTCCTCACCCACGTGGGCCGGGCCACCGGCGCCGAGCCGCTGTGCCACAACCCTTCCCACACCCGGCACGCGGCGGACCTCACCGTCTACATCCGCCAGCACCACGGCGAGCGCAATCTCGCCGAACTGGGCCGGCTGATCGCGGAAGCGGGGCAGAAGTGACCGGAGGAGAAGCGGCCCCGCCCGCCGACCCGATCCAGGCGCCCGGCACCCCGGAGCGGGAGTGGCGTGCCTGGAGGGGGCTCGACGCCCTCCCGCCGGCGGCCCTGCCCGAGCGCGGCCGGGTCGTCGTCGTAGCGGCCCATCCGGACGACGAGGTCCTGGGAGCGGGCGGCACCCTCGCCCTCATGGCGCGGGCCGGGCTCCACCTCACCGTGGTGTCGGTGACCGACGGCGAGGGCTCCCACCCCGGCAGCACCCGCGTCACTCCCGCCGAACTGGCCGACATCCGGGCCGAAGAGCTCCGCCGCGCACTGACCGCCCTCGGCGCGCCCGGCACCGAGGTGCTCCGCCTGCGCGTGGCGGACACCCGGGTCGCCCTGCACGAACACGACGTGGCGGCGGCGCTGAAGCCCCTGCTCGAAGGGGCCCGGCTCTGCCTGGCGCCGTGGACGGGGGACGTGCACAGCGATCACGAGGCGGCCGGCCGGTCCGCGGCACAGGCGGCCCGTTCCGCGTCCGTCGACTGCTGGTCGTATCCGGTGTGGACCTGGCACTGGGCGCGTCCGGCCGACCCCCGGGTGCCGTGGGGCGCCGCCGCCGCGGTGCGTCTTCCCGTGGAGATCGTGGAACTGAAGCGCCGGGCGGTCGAGGAGTTCGCCTCGCAGATCCACCCCCTGGGGCCGGACCCCGCCGACGCGGCGGTCCTGCCCCCGGAGGAACTCGCCCACCACCTGCGGGACATCGAGGTGTTCTTCACATGAGCGGCCACACCACGCCCGGCACGAGCAGCCGTCCCACTCCGGACACGAGCGGCGACTCCACGCCGGCCTCGTACTTCGATGCCATGTACCGCGCCGCCAAGGACCCCTGGCACCTGGCGGAGCGCTGGTACGAGCGACGCAAGTACGACCTGACCGTCGCCGCGCTGCCCCGCGAGCGCTACCGCCGCGCCTTCGAACCCGCTTGCTCGGTAGGAGAGTTGACGCGCCGTCTGGCCGTGCGCTGCGACGCGGTGCTGGCGTGCGACCGCGTACCGGAAGCGGTCGCCACTGCCCGGCGGCGCACCCGCACCCACCCGCACGTGAGTGTGCGGCACATGACCGTCCCCGGTGAATGGCCCGAGGGATCCTTCGACTTGATCGTACTGTCCGAGCTGCTCTACTACCTCGACGAAGCGACGCTGCACGCGCTCCTGGACCGGGCGGTCGCTTCCCTGGAGCCCGGCGGCACCCTGGCCACCGTGCACTGGAACCACCCCGTCGCGGAGCACCTCACGACCGGGAGCGACATCGCCGAGGCGCTGGCGCGTGTGCCGGGCCTTCACCTGCTGACCGACCACCGGGAGGACGACTTCGTCCTGCAGATCCACCAACGCCCGAACGCCGACGGAAGCCGGCCCGCGACGCCGGCGGAGCGGGAGGGCCTGGCGTGAGGATCGACGCCGTCGCTGTCGTCGTCCCGGCCCACGACGAGGAAGCGCTCCTGCCGGCCGCCCTCCACGCCGTCCGCACCGCCGGCGGACACCCCGCTCTTGCGCAGGTACGCGTCCTGACCGTGGTCGTCGCGGACGCGTGCCGGGACCGTACCGCCCGCACAGCCCGTGCGGCGGGAGCCACGGTCGTCACGCGCGACGTACGGAACCCCGGGCTGGCCCGCGCGGCCGGTGCCGCGCACGCGCTGCGCGTACTCGGCGCGGCGACCGAGCACGTCTGGATCGCCACCACCGACGCGGACAGCGAAGTGCCGCCGCGGTGGCTGGCCCACCAACTCGCTCACGCGCGGGAGGGATGGGAGGCGGTCGTGGGCACGGTCGCACTGCCCTCGACGTCCCCCCTCACGCAGCTGCACCGCGCCCGTTACGAGGCGACGCGGCCGACGCACGGCACGTGGCACCACCCGCATGTCCACGGGGCCAACCTGGGCGTCACCGCGGCCGCCTATCTGGCAGTGGGGGGCTTTCCACCCCTTCCGGTGGGTGAGGACCAGGCCCTCATCGCGGCCCTGCGCGAAGGTGGGCACCGCGTACTCGCCACTGCGGCCTGCCCCGTCCTCACCTCACCCCGCCTCCAGGGCCGCGCCCACGGCGGATTCGCGGATCATCTGACGTCCCTGATCTGACGAAGCCCCCGACACCGCCGGATTCCGCTCCGCCGCCCTCGGTGGGTGTCGCCAGGGCCACCCCGGTTCGGGTGTTCAGGCCCAGCGACGGCGGCCGCCCGCGGGGTTCAGACTCCACCTGGACGAACACCCACCACACCACCCAGGGGGAAACCATGGACCACCGTGGAGCGAGGCGCCTGATGGGCCTGGCCGGCATCCTGACCGCAGTCGCCTTCATCGTGGAAGTGCCGCTGTACTTCCTCTACGACGGCCCGCCACCGGACGCGAACGTCCTCGCACGCCTCCTGATCGGAATTCTCGCGCTGGCCTTCCTGATCGTCTTCACCACCGCCTTCCGGGAAGCGGTCAAGAGGACCAGCCCCGCGTACGAATGGGCCGGCACCCTGGCCTTCGCCTCGGGGCTCGTCTACGCGACGGTCACCCTGGTGTCGAGCGGGCTCGAAGCGGGCGCGGTCATCGCCGCCGACCATCCCATCGACCCGACCGTCACCGTCAGCGGCACCTACATCCTGTACGGGTCCATCGGCCGCCTCATGCTGGCGCTCTTCCTGACCGCAATGGGCTACGCGATCACCCGGACCGGCATGCTGCCCCGCTGGACCGGCCGCTCCGCCCTCGCCCTGGCAGGCGTCAACCTGGCCTTCGTACCGTCCCTGTTCTTCGGCAACGATCCCGCACACTTCTACGCCGCGAACGGATGGGGCACCACCGCCCTCATGGGCGCGATCTTCAGCTACTGGATGCTCGCCCTGTCCATCTCCACCTGGCGCGGCAGTGCCCACCGCGCGCCGGCCACCGCCTCGTCCGCGGCGCAGGCTGCCGGCTAGGGCGCGTACCGCGAGCGCGAGACCACCCGGCCCGGGGCGAGCACCCCTCAGCGGGCGATCGACACGGCGAAGGGCGCGAATCCGCTGGAGCGGATCACATGCGGGACGAACAGGACAGCCGCCTCCACCGCTCGCGCCGTTTCTATTCCGCCGAGGTCCGTGACCCAGTCCCGCGGCCAGCCCAGGTCCTGGAGGAGGCCGTGGACCGTCTGCTTCGCCTCCGCGTCCTGGCCGGAGAGGAAGGCGGTGGGCGGCTGGGTCAGGGTCGTGGGGGCGGTCATCACCGTGAACAGCATGGTGTTGAGGGTCTTCACCACCCGCGTGTCGGGGAGCGCCCGTTGGAGCTGTTCCGCGAGGCTCGAGCCCGGATAGAGCAGGTCGGTGGGGAGGCCGTCCGGGCCGTCCGCGGTGGCATTGGACACGTCCACGAGGATCTTTCCCGCGAGCTCCTCGCGCAGGGCGGCGAGCCGTTCCAGGGAGCCTGCGCCCGGCGTCGCGTTGATGACGATCTGCGCGGCCCCGGCGGCGTCGGCCGCGGCGCCCGGCGAGCGGTCCGCGACGGTCACCTGGTGCCCGGCCCGGGTGAGGGCCGCGGACAGGCCACCGCCCACGCGGCCGTTTCCGAGTACAGCGATCATGGTCATAGCTGGTCCTTTCGGTACTACTGGGTCTCAGTCGTGGGGTATCGAGGGCGCGGAGGCGGTCAGCGCGAAAGCGTGGCGACGGCGTCGGCGTGCACACCGGGCGCGGCGGCCAGCATGCTGTCGCTCTGTGTCGTCCACGGCCGGCCCTCGGCGTCGGAGACGCGCCCGCCGGCCTCCTGGACGAGCAGCGCGCCGGGCAGCAGGTCCGCACGGGCGCCGGCGAACTGCCAGAAGGCGTCGATCCGTCCGGCGGCCACGTTCACCAGGTGCAGGGTGGCGGGGACCGACGTCCGCACCACGAGAGCGTCGAGCAGCATGGCCGTGATCGAGGAGCCGATGCGCCGCGTGACGGCTTCGGCCTCGTCGGGCCTGGCCTGGCTCGTGGCGACGATGGAGAGGCCGAGGTCCGCGGTGTCGGACACGTGCAGCGGCCGGCCGTCGAGGTAGGCGCCGCCGCCCGCGAGCGCGGTGTAGGTCTCGCCGGTCAACGGCAGGTGGACGACGGTGAGCACCGGCTGGTTCTCGCGTACGAGGGTCGCGGTGACCGCCCAGTCCGGCAGAGCGTGCAGGTGGTTGACGTTGCCCTCGGCCGGGTCGACGACCCACCACTCACCGGCGGGCAGCGCCCCGCCCGCGAGCTCCTCCTCGACCCAACCGGCGCCGGGGCGCAGCGCGGTGAGGCGCGGACGCAGGACGTCGAGGACCGCGTCGTCGTTGGCGGCGAGCGCGTCCATCAGCTCTTCGCGCGTCCGGTGGCGGACCACGCCGCCGAACCGGTCGCGCAGCGCCGCGCCGCCCGCTTCCACGGCCGTCACCGTCTGCGCCAGCAGATCGGCGTCAAAGGGCGCGTCGGTGAGTACGGAAGTGGCGGCATCGGCTGTGCTCTGGAGCGAGTCGGACATGGCAGAACTCCCATAGCGGCAGAGGGGTTGGGGTAAGTGGTGCGGGCGGGGCCGGAGTTGCTGTTCCGCGTTGTCCCGCATCTCGAAGGTAGGGGTGCGGAGCATTAACCACAACTGCATGTCAGGCACGCGTAAAGTGACTCCCATGCAACTGGATTTGAACCTCCTCGCCGCCCTCGACGCGCTCCTCGACGAGGGAAGCGTGGCCGGTGCCGCCGCGCGTCTGCACGTGACGGCTCCCGCCATGAGCCGGAGCCTCGGCCGGATCCGCAGGACGACGGGAGATCAGATCCTGGTGCGCACCGGGCGCACCATGACCCCGACCCCGTACGCCCTGGCCATTCGCGCGCAGGTCCATGAGCTGCTCCAGCAGGTCCAGGGCGTGCTGGCGCCGAGCCGCGAGCTCGATCTCGCCACGCTGGAGCGGACGTTCACCCTGCGCTGGCACGATTCGCTCGTCGCGCTGGGCGGTCCCGCGCTCCTCGCGGCGGTGCGCGAGCAGGCCCCCGGCGTACGGCTGCGCTTCCTCGCCGAATCGAGCGTCGACACACCTGAGTTGCGCCGCGGCGAAGTCGACCTCGAAGCGAACGCCGACCATCCGGGCCGGTCCGATGTGCGCGGCGAGCTCGTCGCCGAGACCGGTCACATCGTCGTCGTACGGCACGGCCATCCGCTCGCCCGGGACGGATCCCTCACCCTCGCCCGGTACGCCGACGCCGACCACCTCACCATCTCCAGGCGGGGACGGTTCGAGAGCGCACTCGACGGCGCCCTGGCGCGGCTCGGACGCACGCGGCGCGTGGTGGCGACCGCGCCGACCGAAGCGGCGGGCCTGGCCTTCGTGCGCGACTCCGACCTCCTGGTCACCGCCCCCGAATCGACGACGCGCGCAGCGGCCACGGACCTCGGCCTTGCGCTCCTCCCGCTGCCGTTCGAACTGCCCGCCGCCCGGGTGTACTTGTCGTGGCACCAGCGCTACGACACCGACCCCGCACACGCCTGGCTGCGCGACCTCGCACGGACCGCCCTCGCCGGGGCAGCACGCTGACCGCCACAGGGGGCCGGGCTACGGGCGTCGGCCCCACGCGGTGATCATGCCGGGCGACAGGGCGGCGAGGGAGGGCGAGGCCAACTCGGCCAGGGCGGCGTCGAGTTCACCGTCCGCAAGGAGCGGACTGGCTTCGAGAGCGTCCCGCATGCCGGACCATGTGGTCTTCCAGAAGGCCGTGATGGGGGCGTCGACGGTCAGCGGCGGCACCACGATCTCCGCACCGACGTCCAGCAGCCCCAGTTCGCGCAGGAGCTGCGGATAGCGGGTCACCCAGGTGATGTCCGTGCCGATCCGTTCGCGCAGCACCTGCCACATGGCCGTCATGGCCCGCTGGTAGGGGCTGCTCGGCGACCGGTCCGTGGTCAGGTCGACGGCGTCGCCGACCACCAGCCGGCCGCCGGGTGCCACCCAGCCGGCCAGGCGGCGCAGGACCTCCGCGTGTTCGGGCAGGTGCATGAGGACGAACCGGCAGTGGACGAGGTCGAACCGGCCCGGCGCCAGCGTCGGATCGGTGATGTCCGCGGTCATCGTGCGCACCACCCCGCCGGGGCGGGTGCGCACGAACCTGGGGTCGCGGTCCAGCGCCAGCACGTCCGCGGCCCCGACGTCCTCGGCCAGCCAGCGGCTGATCGTTCCCGTTCCGGCGCCCACTTCGAGGCAGCGCCACCCCGGGCCCACGCCGAGGGCGGTCAGCCGGGCCCGGCTCACCGCGTCGTAGGCGAGGGCGCCGTAGTCGATGCGCTCTCCCTCGCCCGTGGCATCGGGCGTGAAGAGTCCCGTCCCGTACCGTCCCGCGCCGAGGGGATCCGGTGCTCCGTCCATGGAGATCTCCTTCCGGCGCACGACGGCGATCGGGGCGGAGGCGGCCGTGCCGCGCAGGGCCCACCTCCAGCTTCGCGCCGTCGGCCGTCCCGTGCACGTCCTGAGCGGCGGGGCCGCGACTGCGCGCCCGGTCCGGCCGCACCGGCCGCAGAAGGCGTTGCGTCCGCAGATCCGCGACGTACTTGGAGATCAGGTCCCGCGAAAGGTGGGGGATGTCCGGCTCCCAGCCGGGTACGCGGGCGCCCTCGGCCGCCGGCCGGTCGACGAAGGTTGTCCGACCCATGGAGGGAGCGAGGAGGGTCTCCGTGGGCACCCTCGCAACGGCGCCCCTCAACCAACCGGTATTCCGGGCCGGTTGACGGGCGCGGCGTCACGGACGTCAATCCGTGCGGCGGTGTCGTTCGTAATGGCGGGCGGAGCGCGCCCGGTTGCCGCACGCCGCCGAGCACCACTCCCTGCGGGGGTGCCGTTTGACGAAGTACAGGACACAGCCCGGCGCCAGGCACGCGCGCAGCCGGCGGCCCGCGTCCTCACCGAACAGGACGATGGCGTCCTCCGCGATGGCCGAGACCACGGCGGCGCCCGGGAGGCCACCGGCCCGCAGGTGCCGCGCGGGCGGTCGGCCCGGCGTCCAGGCCAGCTCCGACCAGTGGGGCGTGTGGCCGGCCGCCTCGTTGAGCGTGGCCACGGCGGACCCGAGTTCGCCGGCGTCCGCCGCGGCCACCGGGCGCGGATCCTCGGTGGCCTCGGCCGCGAGGCGGCGCAGGGCGTCACGCAGCCCGATCAGCCGCACGCCGAGCCGGTCGAGCTCCGCCGCGCCGAGGCCATCGAGGCCGTCGCGCGGCATCAGTTCCGTACGGGACGCAACGGAGCGGAGCCACGCCCTGACGCCGTCGGCGTCGCGCAGCGCGTCGTACACGCCTTCCCTGTCGGCCCAGACGGTGTTCATCAGCTCTACGGGGAGCGGCTCCCCGAGCACCGGTGCGTTGGTGTCCATGCGCCCGAGGCTACCCCCACTTCCAACGGTTGCAGGCAGGTTCATCCGTTGACAGGTCGCCTCCGGCGTGGCAGGCTTTTTCTAACGGATGACTTGTCTCCTAACCGGCAGAACGAACCCGACCTCCTCCCCGCCGGCCCGGCCCACCCCCCGACCGGGGGCCGGACCGGCGGTCACTCCCCCGTCCGCCCTCGGCCCCCGGGCGGTACCGCCCGCCCTATGCGGAAGGAACAGTGATGACTCACTTCGGACGCGGCACCCTGCCCGGCTTTCACGAGGGCGAGCTGGCCGTGCAGCGCCGGGCCGGCACGGAGGAGGAGGCGGCCCGGCTCACGGGCATGATGGCGCCCGCGGAGCTGGGCGGCGGCGTGGCGCGCTTCCTCGCGGACCGGACCTTCGCGGCCGTCACCGCCCGCGACGAGGACGGGGCGCTGTGGATCTCCCCGCTCGTCGGCCCGCCCGGATTCCTGCACGTGGCCTCCCCCGCCCGCCTCCGGGTACGGGCGGTTCCGGCCGAGGGGGATCCGCTGCGGCGCCTGCGGGCGGGCCAGGCGGTCGGGCTCATCGTGGTCGACTTCGCCATCCGCAGGCGGCTGCGCGTCAATGGAACGCTGGCCGGCGTCGGCGGCGGGGAGCTGGGGGTCGACGTGGAGCAGGCCTACGGGAACTGCCCGCAGTACATCCAGAGCCGGCACGTCCTCCCCGCCGCGGACAGCCGCCCGGATGCGGACGCGGTGCGCCGCGGAAGCGGCGTCACGGACGACGATGCCGCGCTCATCCGCCGCTCCGACACCTTCCTGATCGGCAGCGCGCACCCCACCCGCGGCAACGACGCCTCGCACCGGGGCGGGCCGCCGGGATTCGTCCGCGTCGACAACGGGCGGCTGTGGTGGCCGGACTACTGGGGCAACAACATGTTCAACACGCTCGGCAACATCGCCGTCGACCCCTCGGCGGCCCTGCTCTTCTGCGACTTCACCACCGGCCGCACCCTGCACCTCTCCGGCCGCGCCGACCTCGAATGGCTCAGCCCCGGCGCCTCCGGCGACGACGACCACACGGGACGCCGCGTGCACTTCACGCCCCGGCAGGTGGTGGCCGGGCACGCGCTGCGGTGAGAGGGGCGGTCGTGTCTAGCGGAGGGTGCCGCCGGCGGCGTCGTACTCCTTGGCCTGCACGGGAGTGAGGAAGTGGCTGACGCGGATGACGTTGGTGCCGTGGACGAAGTCGTATTCGATCAGGGCCGGGATGTTCTTGGTAACGGCCTGGATGTACGTGGCGCGGGTCGCCGCGTCGTCGGGGTTGGCGAAGGTCTCGACGGAGCCGCCGTATCCGACGTCGCCGGGCTCAAGGCCCTGTGTGTCGGCGGACTTGATGCGACGGTCGGTGAACGTGATCTTCGACGTGTACTGGCCGGGCCTGCCGAGCAGGTGATTGCCGTCGTTCTCGGCCGTCACGGTGCCGCTCAGCTTGGCGCTCTTCACGCTGCCCGCGATGGTGGCGAAGGCTTCGGTGGCGTCGGCCCTGCCTGCGGCGACGGTCGCGCTGCCGGTTCCGGGGTCGGCCGCGTCGGCGGGCTTGGCCGGTGTCGGGTCGCTGCTGGAGCAGCCGGCGAGGAGCAGGCCGGTCGCGGCGAGCGCGACAAGGGCGGTGGTGCGGGTGTGGTTCATGGGTCCCCCAAGTGGTGAGGGAGCCATGAGACCGCCCATCTCGCCCTGCGGGCCGGGGTGTTGCCGAGTTGTGACGCAGGGTCGCCGGTGCGGACCGCCTCAGGAGCCGCATCGGAGGTTCTTGGCTGCTCCGTCGGCTGAGCCCGTTCGGGCCGGTGCCTGGCTGCTGGAGGCGTCGTCCGGCCGGATGGGCGCGGTCCCGGGCGACCGGTGGATCGCGCCCTCCCGCATCACGAAGTCGACCGCCGACAGAGCCTCGATGTCGCGGAGCGGATCCTCGGGCACCGCGATCAGGTCGGCGGTGCAGCCCGGCGCGATCCTGCCGAGATCCTTGCGCCCCAGGAGGTCGGCGGCCGTGCTGGTGGCCGCTCGGAGCGCCGCGTCGGGGGAGAGACCGGCGCGGGTGAGGGAGCGGAACTCCCGCCAGTTGTCGGCGTGCGGGAACATCCCCGCGTCCGTGCCGAAGGCCAGCGTCACACCGGCGGCGGCCGCGGCCGCGACCCGACGGCTGTGGCCGCGCAGGGTGGGTGCGTGACGCTCGACCTTGGCGCGCACGTCCTCCTGCTGGGCCGCCCAGAAGGATTCGTCGTCAAGGTGGTCGAGGAGGTTCTCGATGACGTACAGCGTCGGGACGAGGACGGTTCCGCTGAGGCCTATGCGGGCGAGGCAGGCGGCCGAGGCGAGGCAGGCGTGTTCGATGGAACGCACCCCTGCGAGCAGTGCGCGGTCGATGCCCTCGTCGGAGAACGCGTGCGTGGCGCAGGGCAGTCCGAGGTCGCTCGCCGTCTCGACGAGGGCGTCCATCTCCTGCTGGCTGTAGGTGGGGCACTCCGGTGAGTCGCTCGGGCTGGAGAGACCGCCCGTCGCCGCGAATTTGATCCAGTCGGCGCCGTGCCGGGCGTCCATCCGCACCCGGCGGCGCACCTCGTCGACGCCGTCGGCCACCGCGCCGACCTCGTGGGCGTTGCTGGGCAGTGCCTGTGGGGAGTGGTCGCCGTGTCCGGAACGCGAGGAGATGATGTGCGGCGCCGACCGGATCCGAGGTCCGCTCAGCAGGTGTGCCTCGATGGCGTCCCGCAGATGGATCACCAGGGGCTCCTCCAGCGCGCCACCCAGATCGCGCACCGTGGTGAAGCCGGCGTCGAGCAGGTGGCGCAACGGGCGCAGCGAGGCGAGCACTTGGAGGCTGACGGCGTCGGAGATCGTGGTGGGCGGGACGGAGCTGAGGTGGACATGGGCGTCGATCAGGCCCGGGAGCAGGGTGCGGTTTCCCAGGTCGAGGGTGCGCGTACCGCGGCCGGGGGCGCGGGCGTCGACCGCGGTGATGCGGTCGCCCTCCACCAGCACTCCGGTGTGCGCCCGGGAGGTGGCGGCCGTGCCGTCCCAGAGCCGGGCGGAGGTGAGCAGCAGGGGTTCGGACACGGGGCGGCCTCGTTTTCTTCCCTGGGGGACGACGCGCGGGAGGCGCGGTGCCGTCACGGGGCGGCGGCGTACTGGGACAGCCACATGTCCCCCGGCCCCGGGCGGTCGGGGTCGGTGTCCGCACCGAGCAGGCGCAGGACGCCCCAGGCCGCGTTGATGCCGGAGGCGAGGGCGTGGTCGAGCCACCCCGCGGACCAGGCGGTGTCGTCACCGGCCAGGAAGAGCGCGTTCGGTGCTTCTCCCGGGACGGCCGCCGTGCCCGAGAAGTCCTTCATGAAGTGGCTGAACAGATCACGCTGGTAGGTGTACTCCCCTGGCCGCGAGAAGCGGCTGAGGCCACGGAAGTTGCGCTGGTTCTCCCAGGAGATGGTGACCGCCCGGCCCCGGTCGGCCTGCCGGCGCAGTTCACCGGCCACGTCGGGATGGATGCGGCCCAGATCGTCCAGGAAGAGCCGCAGCCGCTCCTCCAGGGGTGAGGCGGCCACCTTCATGGCGTCCTGGCCCCAGGTGTAGCTGAGTTCGAGGACCGCCCGGCGGCCTCCGGGGGCGTGGGGCGGCCCGTAGTCGACGGTGTACGCGGCTCGTGGAAGCCGGTCGGTGAGGGTGACCCCGTCCATGGTGGTGCCCTGCCAGAAGGGTTCCTCCGTCAGCAGGGCGGTCTTGGCCGACTGCCAGTAGCTGAGCCGCCGTACGGCCCGCCACAGGCGCGGCCCGAACGGGGAGCCGCCGCCGTCGGCGCCGCGCAGGGCGACCGTCGTCTGCAGCAGGTGGAGTTGCGGGGTGAACACGGCTGCGGCGTACCACTCCGCGCGGCCGTCCTCGTCGTGTACGCACACCCCGCGTGCGGGGTCGTCGGGGACCTCCAGCGCGGTGACGGCGCGGCGCGGGCGTCCGTGGTGCAGATCGGCCAGGCTGCGCGGGCCCGCGGCACGGGTGTCGGTGCGGCGGGTCCAGAAGCCGTCCGCGAGGGCGGAGATGCCCTCCTGCGGGTAGTACAGGGGGCTGCCCTCGGTGGTGAGGACAAGCCGCAGGATCTCCAGCATGCTCAGGTCGAAGAAGCTGTCCCACTGGGCGGCGCCGATGCCCATGGTGCCGAGCAGCGCCGCCTGTCCGTGGCTGAGTCCCGCACCCTCCTCGTCGCGCAGGAAGCGGTAGAAGCTCCACGTCTCGTACCGCTGGACGATCCGCGCCCACAGCCGCCGCAGTTCGCCGAGGTCGCGCGCGGCGGTGGCCCGGCGCAGGTCGTCGACGCCGACGCGGTGCAGCGCCGCCAGCCAGCCGCGGTGGGCCGCCGCCATCTCCGGGTTCTGCGGGTAGAGATCGCCGAGCCGCCTGGCCCGGTAGCGCCGGCCGTCCACCTCCAGCACGGTCGACGGGGTGTGCGGGGTGTAGTTGTCCCGGCTGGGCCGCCAGCGCAGGCCGAACTCGGCGGCGTAGTGGCGCAGCAGCCGGGCGGACTCCGGGAACCGCATACAGCCCAGTTCGGCGACCGCGCTGTCGGCCCGGTCCAGGCGTACCGAGTACATGCGCCCGCCGAGCCGCACCCCGCCGGGGCCCGCCGGGTCGCGTTCGGCTTCGTAGAGCACGGGACGGCATCCCGCGCGCATCAGTTCGTACGCCGCGGTGAGCCCCGCGCCGCCGCAGCCGATGACCGCGACGCGGGCCCCCGCGCGGTGGCCGGGCAGCCGGCCCATGGGGGCGCCCGACGCGAGGTAACGGGCGTAGTCGAAGGGGAAGTCGGCCTGGAGGTCGCAGGCAGGCAGTGCGGGGTCGAGGAGCGGGGCTTCGGCAGGTGGCGTCATGGGGGGGGCTCCGATGCCGTGGGGTCCTTCTCGTGGACGTGGAGGCCGGGGAGGCGGGCCTGTGGGTGCGCCGGCCTGGGGCATGGCACCGGCGACGGGCGTTACGACGAGGAGTCGTCGCCCAGGTTGTCGATGCGCGGGTTCGACCCGAGCACCTGGTCCGGGTCTACGGGGACCTCCACCAGCAACGAGGGGGTGCCGGGGCGGTAGCAGGCGTCCATGACGTCGTCGAGGTCGGCGAGGTCGGGGCGCATCCGCCGCGCCTGCCAGCCGTGCGCCTCGGCCGCCGCCACGAAGTCGCACGGGGCCAGCCGTCCGTGGTGGCGCTCGTCCGCCAGCTCGGTGTCCGTCCGGTCGAGGACCTGGTCGACCATCGCGTACGAACCGTTGTTGAGGAGGAACAGGCGGATGCCCAGCTCCGCGCACTCGGGCATCGTCCCCGCGTACAGCCGGTAGCAGCCGTCTCCGGAGAGGCAGAACACGGGCAGGCGCGGGTCGGCGAGCTTGGCTCCGACCGCCAGTCCGAAGGCTCCCCCCATCGCGGATCCCTGGTAGGCGGAGTAGGCGCGCAGGCCGGGATGCGAGCGCTGGGTGACGAACTGGCGGTCCTTGTAGGCCAGGCAGACGTCGTCGAACAGCAGGGTCGGTTTCCGCCAGCGCCGGTGCATGCCCTCCAGCAGGGCAGCTAGATCGACGCTGCCCTGCCGTGTGTTGGGCGGGTAGGGATCCCGGTTGAGCGGCCCGTCGAGAACCGGCTGCCTGGCGGGCGCGGCTCCCGATGCCAGCAGGGCCGCGATCCCGGCCCGCAGCGGCGCCTTGACGCGTACGTACCGGCCTGCGCAGCGGTGCGCGAAGGACCCGTCCCGGCTGCCGTACGGCTGCTCCAGGTCGGTGAGGTGGTAGACGGTTCCGGCGGGCACGTCGGCAAGGTTGAGGATGTACTCGCCCGGCTCGAACCCGAGCGTCACCAGGATGTCGTCGGGGCCGAGGGAGTCCCACAGTTCCCGCGCCCTGTCGTTGCCGCCGAAGCCGATGTGTCCCCTGCCGTACGGATCGTCGGCGGCCACGGCAGCGGCGCCGTTGACCGTCCAGAGTGTCGGTGCGCCGAGTGCCTCCGACAAACGGCCGGTCAGGTGGGGCAGCCCGCTGTCGCGCGCGGCCTCGTCGGTCGCGAGGAGGACGACCCGTTTGCCCCTGACGGTGGAGCGGAAGTCCGCCGCGACGGCGTCCAGCCCTTCGACGGGCCGCTCCGGTACGGGGCGCGCCGCTCGTAAGGCGGCGCGGGGTGCGGGTACTTCCGCACTGAGGGCGTCGGGACGGAAGGCGATGACCACGGGCCGGGACTCGGCGAGCAGCTCGGCCGTCCTTCGCAGGACAGGGGCGAGGTCACCGGGTTCCTCCAGGACCAGCAGCGACTCGCCGAATTCGGCGCGCAGTTGACCGACGATGTTCGTCCCGGTCCGCGCGACGTCCTGGAGCGGTGCGAGTCCGGCACTGCTCGTCGGGTTGAGGGCGACCACGTACACGGCGGGGATGGAGTGGTAGACGGCATCCGACATGCCGCTGGCCGCGAGCTTCGTCGCGGCTCCCGTCGTGGTGACGCAGGCGCTCACTTCGCCCGTCGCCAGGAAGTGGCCGAGCGGGGTGAAACCGGCGGTGTACTCGCCCACCGTGAAGAGGCTCGGTCCGCCGTCGGCGGCAGGGCGGTCCGTACCCGGCGGCCGGTAGGGGGCCAGGTGCTTGGTGACGTTCAGGATTCCGCCGCCGTTCACACCGGCGTACATCCGCACGCCGAGGGCGCGCAGGCCCTCGACGAGCGCCAGGTTGCCCTCGGTGGGCAGAGATGTCAGGTCGTCGTCCGGCTCCGTCGCCGTGGGTCGGCCCGGGGCGGTCCGCTCGTCCATGGGGGAAGTCCTCTCTGTCCTTGCGTTCCTCCGGGGAGCTCTGTGCGGGGTCCGCCCGAGGAGCCCGCCCGCGCGGCGGGGCTCCATGGGCGGGTCGCATCCCGTGCTGTCACACGTCTCGGCTGCCCGTGCCACTGATGCGTCTGCTCCGTGGCGGAAGGTGTACGCAAGGGCCCGGGGGGCGCGCGAACTCACTTGCCGGGCAAGGTGGTACGCGGGCACATCCGGCGACGGATCCGGTGGGCGCGGGGTGCTGAAAGCGTCCGCGCGCTCCCGCCGCCCCGGGCCGGGGCGGCATCCCCGCGGCGACGCCCCGGCCGCCGGTCCCGGGTGGCTCAGCCGGCCCGTCCGGCGGGCACCGGCGAGACCGGCGACACGGGGGTGTCGGCGCGGCTCACCTGGAGGTATCCGATGAGCGCGGCGATCGGGACCAGCAGGGCGAGGGTGACCGGCCCGGTCCCCCAGCCGAGCCCGCCGCGCGTGACGGGGACTCCCATCCAGTCCGCGAAGGAGGCGCCGAGCGGCCGGGTGAGGATGTACGAGGCCCAGAACGCGGCCACCGCGTTCAGCCCGAGGAAGCGGCGGCCCAGCACGGGCAGCACGATCAGGGCGGCGAAAAGGAACCCCGAGGGCAGGTAGCCCAGCTTCAGGGTCCCGGCCGTGAGGTCGCCCACCGCGGTGCCCAGGGCGAAGGTGATGAGCACCGTCGCCCAGTAGAACGCCTCCCGGCGGGTGGTGTGGATGCTGTGGATGGACAGCGTCCGCTCACAGGCGTACCAGAAGGTCAGGACGGCGGCCAGGGCGAGGGCGAAGCCCACGGCTGACACCGCGTACGGGATGCCGACGACGACGTGCACGACGTCCGCTGCCATCGTGCCGAACACGCTGACCATGACGATCGCCGACCAATAGAGCCACGGCCGGTAGCGCGCCGAACGGAATTGCAGGACCAGCAGCGACGCCAGGCCGGCCAGTCCGAGGCAGCCGGCCGGGACCGGGCCGAGGACCCGGGCCAGGAAGTCGGACGCCGTCTCCCCCATACCGGTCGTGAGGATCTTCACCGTCCAGAACAGGGCGGTGACCTCGGGAACCTTCGAGAGAGCCGCTCCTGGCCGGGCGCGGTGCGTACCCTGCTGTGGCACGTCCGGACTCCGCCGTGTCACTGTCCTGCTGTCCGCCCCGGTCATGTACGTCCGCCCTCCCGGCGCCGGAAGGGCGCCGTACCGCCGATGCTGGCGTGCGGGTGGACGTCGGCGTCCGGGTACCCCGGGACGGCTGGCCCCCCGAGCCAATGTCTACAGCACTGTAGACGATCCTCCTGTCGACGCTCGGCCGGGGAGCGTGATCCGGAAGGTGGTGTGCCCCGGGACGCTGGTGACGGAGGCGGTCCCGCCGTGGGCGGCGACCACGGCATGGACGATGGCGAGCCCGAGGCCGGTGCTCCCGGTGCTGCGGGAGCGGGCGTGGTCGGCGCGGACGAAGCGGCCGAACACCTCCGGCAGGAGATCTTCGGGGATGCCCGGCCCGTTGTCGTCCACGTCCACCCGCACCTCGTTCTCACCGCCGGTGAGGGTGACGGTCACATCGGTGCCGGGCGGGGTGTGGGTGCGGGCGTTGGCCAGGAGGTTGCCGATGGCCTGCTGGAGGCGGTGGGCGTCGCCGGTGACGGTGACCGGCTCTTCGGGAAGGTCCAGGAGCCAGCGGTGTCCGGGGCCCGCCGCACGCGCGTCGTCCGCCGCGTCGAGGATCAGCAGGGTCAGGTCGAGCGGCTCGTGTTCGAGGGGGCGCCCCGCGTCCAGACGCGCCAGGAGGAGCAGGTCGTCGACGAGCCGGGTCATGCGCCGCGATTCGCTGCCGATGCGTTCCAGGGCGTGCCGGACCTCGGCGGGGACCGCGCCGCGGTGGCGCAGGGCGAGTTCGGCGTGGCCCCGGATGTTGGCCACGGGGGTGCGCAGTTCGTGGCTGGCGTCGGCGGCGAAGTGGCGGAGCCGTTCCTCACTGGTGTGGCGGCGGGTGAGGGCGTCCTCGACGTGGCCCAGCATGTGGTTGAGGGCGGAGCCGAGCCGTCCGACCTCGGTACGGGGATCGGTGTCGGGAAGGGGGCCGGGCATGGCGATCTCACCGCTGGCCAGCGGGAGCCCGGCCACCTCCGCCGCCCGTTCGGTGACCTTTTGCAGCGGGCGCAGCGAGATGCGCACCCACAGGGCGCCCGCGACACCGGTGACCAGGAGGGCCGCGCCGAACAGCGCGGCTTCGACCGCTTCGAGGCGGTGCACGGTCTCTTCGACGGGGTGCAGGGGCAGGCCGGTGATCATGACGTCCTGGTCGTCGCCCTCGACCGCCGTGACCCGGTACGCGCCCAGGGCGGAGAGGCGGATGCCGTGTCCGCTGCCGTCCATGGGGACGCCCGCGAGGGCCCGGCGGTCCGCCGGGGTGAGCTGGACCGTGCGCACGGTGGCCTCGTGGACCACGGCGGCCTGAGTGGTTGCGCCGTTCAACAGGCGTGCGCCGAAGGTCCGTTCGGCCTGACCGCGGGTGTCGGGCCGGTTGTCCGCGTCCGGCTCGGCCTCGTGTTCCAGGCTGGCGGCGAACCGGCCGCCGGAGGCGGAGAGCTGTTCGTCGAGGCGCCCCACCAGGAAGCCGCGCAGGGCGAGAGCCGTGGTGATGCCTACGGCGAGGCAGGCGAGGGCGAGCAGGGCGACGAGCCCGGCGGTGAGCTGGCCGCGCAACGTGCGGGGCAGGGGGCGTCTCACGGCGCGTCCGGCTTGAGCACGTAGCCGACGCCGCGCACCGTGTGGATCATCGGCGTACGGCCGGCGTCGATCTTCTTGCGCAGGTAGCTGATGTACAGCTCGACGACATGGGCACGGCCGCCGAAGTCGTAGGCCCAGACGCGGTCGAGGATCTGGGCCTTGGACAGCACCCGGCGCGGGTTGCGCATCAGGAACCGCAGGAGCTCGAACTCGGTGCGGGACAGCTCGACCGCGACCCCGGCCCGCCGGACCTCGCGCGCCTCCTCGTCCATCGTGAGGTCTCCCACGGTGAGCCGGTCCGTGCCCGCCTGCGCGGTCATGCCGGCCCGTCTCAGCAGCCCCCGCAGCCGCGCAAGGACCTCCTCCAGGCTGTAGGGCTTGGTGACGTAGTCGTCGCCGCCCGCGGTGATGCCGGCGATGCGGTCCTCCACGGCGTCGCGTGCGGTGAGGAACAGGACGCACACGTGTGGCGTCTCGCGCCGCAGCGCACGCAGGACCTGCAGCCCGTCCAGATCGGGCAGCATCCAGTCGAGGACCACCGCGTCGGGGCGGAACGCGCGGGCGGCCTCCAGGGCGCTCGCGCCGTCGGCTGCGGTGCGGACCTGCCACCCCTCGCCGCCCATGACCCCGGCCAGCACATCGGTGACGTCGGGCTCGTCGTCGACGACGAGGACCCGCACGGGTTCTCCGTCCGGGCGGTACAGCAGCGGATTGGTACGGGGCTCGTCCATGATTCCTTCAGGATCTCCCGGAGCAGGCCGGGACGGGGCGGGGCCGGCCTCTGAGTTTCCTCTGAATCCGCTCTCAGACGAAGCCTCCCCCGAGAAGGCATGCGCATCGATCGCTGCCACCGGCAGCACCGGGGTGTGGCGGCCCTGCGGAGCAGGCGTGGCCGTGCGGCTCAGGTGGCGCGGCCGTACGCGGTCAGCCAGGTGAGGTCGCGGTGGCCCGCCCCGTAACGCGCGCGTTCGTTGACCACGCGCACGTCGGGCCGGTCGAAGCCGGCCGTCTCCAGGAGCCGGTGGACGCGCTGCACGCTCTGATAGCGGAAGAAGCGCGCCGCGTCGGCGCTGAACGGCTCGACGATCTCCTCCTCGCCCTCTCCCTCCTTGAAGCTGACGAACAGGGCCCCGCCGAGGCGCAGCACCCGGCGGAACTCGGCCAGGGCCCCCTTCACGTGCTCGTCTTTCAGGTGGAGCAGCGTGGCCTGGCACCACACGCCGGCGAAGCTCGCGTCGTCGAAGTCGAGGCGGCACACGTCCATGCGGCGAAAGGCGAGGCCGGGGTGGAGCTCCCTGGCCCGAGCGAGGAAGGGCTCGCTCAGGTCGATGCCCGTGACGGCGACGCCCCGTGCCGCGAGCAGGGCCGTGTCGCGGCCGAAGGCGCAGCCCGCGTCCAGGACCGGCCCCGAGGGGTCGGGCAGCAGTGCGGTGAAGGCGTCCAGCTCCACATCCGGGACCATGTCCCTGGTGGCGGCTTCGTACTTCGGAACGCTCTGCTCGTAGGCGGCGAGGGTGCGCGCGACATAGTCAAACACCCGCTGGAATCTACTGCGCGAGCGCGGGGGCGCGGTCGCCAGGGTCCGCATCCGTACGCCTGTGGGCCGCGGCCGGGTTTCATGCCTGGCACGGGGGCCACGCTGCCGCGGCGGGCAGCGCGTGCCGCTTCCAGGCGATGCCGTAGATCCCGGCCTGGCACTTCGCGGGCATGATGTGCACGCTGTGGGACGCGTCCAGGGAGAGCGGTCTGATGTCCTGGGCCGCGCGTTCCGAGCTCTGCCGGTAGTAGCCGTGTATGGACGACGGCAGGTGTCTCGGGTGGAAGAAGATGTGCAGCAGATAGTGCCGCACGGGCACGGGCAGAGTGCGTTCGTGGTGGTCGGAGGAGCGCCAGCGCGGCCCGATGTCGAGGGTGTAGTCGATGATGGCGGTCTCTCCGCGTCGCAGGGTCCGGCCGAACCCGATGTCGAAGATCGCGGAACGCACCTCCTGACGGAAGCGAAGCGCCTCCAGGCGGCCGCAGTTGACGGCGACCTGCACCGAGGGGGTGTCCGGATCGTCGAAGTTGTGATGGGCCGTCAGATGGCGGACACCGTCGCGCAGGGCGCGTACGACATGGTTCACCGTGTAGCGCGCGATGCACCCCTGGTCGTCGAGGGTCAGCGTCTCCTGTACGGACAGGGTGACCAGGTCCTCGTTGAAGCGGTACGCGTCGGCGCCGAGGGCCACCTCCAGGGGCGCACCCGGGCTCAGAACGCGGGAGAGCGCCTCGGGCACCGGGCTCCGCACCGCCAGCGCCCTGCCCCGCGGGCGGCGGGCGGTCAGCAGGGTCTGCAGCGCGCCCTGCGGCAGGCCGAGGATGACCTCGATCGCGGCCACCGCCTGCAGCGACTGCTCGCGTTCGGGCTGGCTGCGCCCGCGCTGCCAGTGGCTGAGCGTCACCGGGCTCACCGAGATGCCGCGTTCGCCGAGGTGGTGGTGGAGGCGCTGGAGCGACAGACCGCCCGCCTTGAGCGCTTCGTGAAGCGCCTCGCCGAACGTGGTCCTGGCCGCGGACTCCCCGTCTGCGACGCCCTCGGGTCGCTGCGGCGCCGGCGCGGGACGGCCCGCCGCCGACGGCTGCTCCGGGTGGTTCATGGGTGCTCCCGGCGACGAGGAGTGGCGGGGTCCGGCGGGGCCGCCGCGTGTGGTGGGTGCGGCGGCCCCGCTCTCGTGGCTCACCCGTCGGATGGTACGGGTGGGCCACCGGCCCGGGGCGGCGGCCGAGCAGGCGTCGCCGCGACGGACCGCGTGCGTGCGCCGGTCAGGCGGTGTTGAGGGTCAGGCCGTAGTACTGGAGGGCGTCGGAGAGCGGCTCGAAGTACGAGACGCCCTGTCCGTAGACGCCGTCACACTGGTTGTCGGTCTGTCCGCCGGAGGTCATGCCCTGGCCCTGGTTGCCGGAGACCCAGGGGCCGCCGCTGTCACCGCCGAGGTCACACACATCGCTCAGACCGACGTTGGTCACCAGCGTGGCGGGCTGGCCCGGATCGGTGTACGTCACCGAGTAGTTGTAGGACGTGATGGAACCGCAGGTCCAGTGCGAGGTGGCGCCGGACTTGCAGACGTCGGAGCCGGCCGGAGCCCGTCGGCTGCCCGAGACGGCGACGTTGGAGCCGTTGCCCCACGTGCCGATCTGCGGGGTGATGGTGGTTCCGTTGTCGACGGAGGCCAGGCCCATGTCGACGCTGTCCCGGCCGTGGTGGAACCGGGTGGTGGTGCCCTTGGCGAAGTGCGTGCCGTCGTAGTAGAGATCGGGCGAGGTCTCGACGCAGTGTCCGGCGGTGACCAGGACCTGCCGGCCGGAGGAGTCCTGGGCGCCGAAGCCGACCGAGCAGTAGTGGTTGCCGTAGTCCATGCGGCTGCCGGGGTAGATGGCCGTGGCCATGGAGACGGCCTTGCCGTCGCCGCTCCGGACGGCGACGGCAGACCCGTACGACTCGGCCTCCCTGAGGAACGCCTGGTCGGCCTCCGTCACCTTGTCGCCCACCTGGACCACTACCTTGTTCACCGCGGGATCGACGCCCCAGCCGCGCACCCCGGCCGGCACACCGTGCGCGGCGGCCCGGTCCAGCTCGGCCTTGACGCGGTCCAGCTCGTCCGAAGTGTGCGCGGATATACGGGCCTTGAGCCCGGCGGCTGCGACGCGGTGGGCGGCCTGGGCGTCGGCCACGTTCAGGGTGAGTCTGCCGGCGCTGTCGAACCAGGCACCGCGGGGGTCGGCGTCCGGACCGCGCAGCGCGGCGAGTACGGCCTGCTGATGGGCCTGCGAGTCCAGCCTGCGTACGGCGGCGTCATCGCTGATGCCGAGCGAACCGGCGAGTGCGTGCACCATGTCCTTCTGGTACTGCCCGCCGGTGGCCGGGGAGGCGTCGGCCCCGGAGGCGCCGTGCGCCGGCACGGCTCCAGCGGCCATGACCAGAGCCGCTGTTGCCGCACCCGATGCCAAAATCGCGCGTAGACGAAGCACCTTGTCTCCTGTTTTTGAGCAGCCGCCATGGCGGCGTGTGGGGGGTGTGGGGGGTAAGTGCGGTTACGGGTGGGGGGTGGGGGATCCGTAACCGCAGGAGAACCCTCCTAGCTGGACGCGGCCATGACAAGGCCACTGCGGGCGGCAAAAATTAACAGAACCGCGGCGAACTGTTTCCGCGCGGAATCGACTCGCGCCCCTGCCCGGACTTCTGCGACAACTCCCTTAATGCGTAAGGGTGTTCACCGGGCACCTATGAGCGTCCCGCGTTCGGCGGCGGCCGTCGCCCACCCGGACGCCCGGACGCCCGTGCGGCCTGCTGCCGACGGCCGGCACACCGCCATGGGAGCTTTACGCTCAAGCACCCACCGGGGTCGAGGGATTGAGCCATGTGGTCCGCACGGGGCGGAAGCCGAATACACCTACGCCCGAGGCGGAGCAGAGATGAGTACGGCGACTCATGCCCGGCGCGCGGCGGCCACCGATGATGAAGGTCGCCACGTCGAAGCCGGGAGACCCTTCATGCTCAGCCGCATCGCCGACCTTCTCGTCCCCGCCGTCGGCCGCCTGTCGGTGACAGCCGACCCGCGCGCCGCGCTGGCACCGGGCAGCATCATCCTCGCCAACCACTCCTCGCTCGCGGACCCCGCCATCGTCCTCGCCGCACTCCGCCGCCTCGGCGCCGAACCGGTGGTCATGGCCGCTGCCGGCCTGTGGCGGGTCCCGGTGCTCGGCCGCCTCCTCGCCCGGGAGGGACACGTCCCCGTCATCCGCGGGGACCGGCGAGCCGGTGACGCGCTGGACGCGGCGGCCGAGGCCCTGGAGCGGGGAAAGATGCTCCTCATCTACGCCGAGGGAGGGCTTCCCAAGCGTCGGGACGCCGCGGAGGCCGCGCCCGGGACCTTCCGCAGCGGCCTGGCGCGGCTCGCCGAACGCACCGGTGCCCCCGTGGTGCCCGTCGGCCAGGCCGGGGCTCGGCGGATCAGCTCGGGCGGCGCCACGAAACAGCTCGCGGGATTGGTCAGCGCACCCGTACGCCGGCCGCGACTCCACGTCCACGTGGGCGCGCCCCTGACGCTCACCGGCCAGTGTGCCGCGCGCACGGAGCGGGCCCGGAGCGCGGTGACCTCGGCGTGGCGGACGGCGGCAGCTCACCTCGACGAGGCCGCTGTGCCAGCCGCGTAACGCCTGGCGGCACGCGGTCCGGCCGGTCATGAGACCCCTACGCTCACCGCACCCCGCCCGCGCGCTCCCCCTGGGCCCGCACCTGTGCCGGATACCACTTCGTGAACTTGATGGCGAGCACCAGCAGAATGACGGGGATGACCCAGTTGTACCAGTCACCCATGCTCTTCGTGTGAAGAGCGGCGAGCCCCAGCAATGCCGTGGCCACGAAGACCACGGCCCATGCTGCCGTGATGATGCGGTTGGTGCGCCGGAAGCGCGGATTCTTCCAGAATTCCCTCGGAACGGATTCACGCGCGTACTGCTCGGTGAAAGGAACCGTGACCAGCGACACCAGTGCGATCAGGGCCAGAACGCCGCTGGACAGCACCTGGGCATAGGTCTCCAGCCAGATGAGGTCGTGCCGATCGAGGAAGCAGCCGAGCAGTGCGACCACCCCGAAGAACAGGATGCCGACCGCGTCGAGGAGCTTGACCCTGTGGTCCCGGAAGTCGGGCACGCTGAACACCAGAGCCGCGACGAACGCGGTGAAAGCGGCCAGTTTCCAGGTGCTGGGACCCGCGATGACGTCGAAGATGATCCACGGGGCGAACCCCAGAAGAACACTTCTGGGGCGCAGGGGCGACGGCAGTGACGCCGCGGACCCTTCCGACCGTTCGCGTGTGTCGGTCATGGATGCCTCCGGAGCCGGGAGCCATGGGGCCAGAAAGACACGACCACCTTCCATGCTCCGACTCGCGCTACGTCCGTGCACCTTTTCCCGAAGCACCTGACGCGAGCCCCACCCCGCCGGTCCCCCCACGACGGTCCGTCGCTTCGGCGGTGGAGCGCGGGGCGCCGTTCCTCCCCAGCGCCCTGACCGCCCATCGGCCCCTCATGTGCCGGGAGTTGGGGTGGTTTCCTGTCGGCGGAAGCGGGCGACCGCGGCCAAGTACCCAGGTCGCTATGGCGCGTTGGGCTGCCTTCCCGACCGGAGCGGGTTCCCCGTCCCGCGTACGGAGTCGGTCTTCGCCTGGCTCGCGGAAGAAACCGGGGCGTGAGGCGACACGAACCCGGTCACCGTCGGAGGCGTCCTTGGTGGCCCACCGCCTTCGGGCGGCGCCGGACGGGGCCCGGCGGGCCCGGTCACGTCCCCCGGTGCATGACGGCCTCCCGCGCCGACCTGGCGAGCCTCGCCGACGCGTCGCGGGTCTGGCTCTCGTCGGCGAAGTACACGGAACCCATGCTGCCCTTGTCGACCCAGGCGCAGTTCACCATGGGGACGTCGCCCACCTCGTACGAGACACAGCGCATCGCCCCGCCGAGCCCGCCGGGTTCGGCGAGCCAGGCGGCTCGCGCCGGGTGTCCGGCCGTTTCCAAGGCTTCCTGGATGGTGGCCGGGGCGTCGGCGGGCGCGTCGTGGAAGTCGCCCGTCGCGCCCCACATCAGGAGCGAGGGCTGGTCGGGGTCGGGCCCGTAGACGTAGGCGAACGTCCGGCCGGCCACGCCCCTCAGGTCCGGTGAGATCGCGCTCTCGATGCGGGCCAGGGCCGGGCTCGTGTCCTGGCGCGGCATGCCCTGCAACCGGTCGGGGGCCGACACCGTGTAGCGCGGGTACGCCGCGTACTGCCGGTAGCTCCAGACGCCCGAGACCACGCCCGTCGCGACGACGGCGACGAGAATCACGGCGCCCGTGATCAGCTCGCGCTTGTTGTACGCGGGGACCGGCGGCAGGGGCGGGAAAGCCGGGGCGGCGGTGTCGGCGGGGGGCGCCGACGGGCGGGCCGCCGCACGGGCGCGGGCCCGCCGCAGCAGGGCGTTGAGCATGAAGGTCACCGAGAGCGGCGCGAAGGCCGCGAGCCTCGACCACGAGGGGAGGTGCAGCGCGGGGACCGCGAGGAGCACCGCGATGCACCAGGCCGTACGCGGGAGCGCTGTGGCCAGGGGTGCCCGCACCATCCAGCGCAACGGCGCGCGGCCGGGGCGGGCGAGCGCGGCGAGGGTTTCCGCGAGCACCGCGAGACGGTCGTCCTCGGGGCAGGCCCCGGCCTGGTCCCCGGCCCGCGCGGCGGCGGAGGCGGGGTCGCCGACGGCCGCGAGCACCAGGCGGGCGTCGTGCAGCTGTGTCCGCGACGCCGACGGCGGCTTCGGCCCCCGCGGCCCCGTCCCGTTGCGCTCCGCCCTCCGGGCCTGCGGCGACCCGGGCGCCAACTCACGTATGCGTGCGGCGAGTTCGGGGCCGCGGCGATGGCGGGCCGGGTGGTCCATGTAGTCGGCGGCGAGGCACAGTTCGGCGTACGCGGCAAGGAGGTCGAGGTCGTCCGGGAAGGCTTCGAGACCCTCGCGGTAGGCGGCCTCCGCCCGGTCGTCGTGGTCGTCCTCGTTCTCGGCGGCATGGGCCCGGCCGAGGATCAGGAACAGTCGGACGTCGGGCCCCTCGGCCGTCAGCGCGTCCCGTGCGGCGCGCCGGGCGTCAGCGAGCCGTCCCGCCCGGAGGTGCCGTTCCGATACCGCGTACGCGGACATGACCTCGTGGTGCTCGGCCTGCATGGTTTTCCCACCCCTGATGAATCAGCCGAGCCGCGCGAATGGGTTCGGCGCGCCACTATCGCCCGGGGAACGTGCCTGGTCAAGGGCCATTTCGCGGGGCCGCCAACGGGGCTCGGACACAGCGGAGTTCGGGGCGCCCGTGCCGTTCGGACTCCGCTGTGTGGAAACCGTCATGGATACCGTTCTGCTCGTTCAGCCCCGATGACACCGCGGCCTCCTGCACGGCATACGGTTCGTCGGGCGTCCGGCGGATCAGTTTCCCGTGCGCTCGGCCAGTCGGGCGGCGCGCAGGCTGAGGTGGTGCCGCTCCGGGAGGCTGGCGGTGCGGTGGGCGGCGGTGCGGTAGTCGGCGACGGCGGACTCGGGGTCTCCGGCGAGTTCGTGCAGATGGCCCCGGACGGCGAACAGCCGGTGGTGGCCCGCGAGTGCGGGCGGCGGGTCGGCGAGGAGGGCGAGGCCGGCGGTGGGGCCGTCCACCATCGCGGTGGCGACCGCGCGGTTCAGGGTGATCAGCGGGTTGTCGGAGATGCGGGCGAGCACCCCGTACAGGGCGAGGATCTGCGGCCAGTCCGTCTGTGCGGCGGTGGATGCCTCGTCGTGGACGGCCGCGATGGCCGCCTGCACCTGGTACGGGCCGACCGGGCCGCGTGGGAGGGCGGCGGTGATCAGTGCGACGCCCTCGGTGATCGCGGAGGCGTCCCAGCGGCTGCGGTCCTGCTCGGCGAGCGGCACGAGTTCGCCGTCCGGGCCGGTGCGGGCAGGCCCACGCGCCTCCGTGAGCAGCATCAGCGCGAGCAGACCGGTCACTTCGGCATCGTCCGGCAGCAGCGTGTGGACGGCTCGGGTGAGGCGGATCGCCTCCTGCGAGAGTTCGACGCGCCGCAGTTCGGGGCCGGCGCTGCTGGCGTACCCCTCGTTGAAGATCAGGTAGAGGACGTGCAGTACCGCGTCGAGCCGGGCCGGCCACTCCGCGGCGTCCGGCATCCGGAGCGGCACCCCGGATGCCTTGATCCGCTGCTTGGCCCGGCTGATCCGCTGCCCCATGGTCGCCTCGGGGACGAGGAACGCACGGGCGATCTCGCCGGTGGTCAGGCCGCCGACCGAGCGCAGGGTGAGCGCGATCGCCGAGGCCGGCGACAGCACGGGGTGGCAGCACAGGAACAGCAGGGTGAGGGTGTCGTCGCGCGCGCTCTCGTCCCCGGCGTCGACGCCGGGGGCGGACCGCCGGTCGGCCGGGACCTGCCCGGCCACCAGTTCCTCGCGCCGACGGCGGGCCTGCTCGCTGCGGACCTGCTCGGTCATGCGGCGGCTCGCCACCTGAACCAGCCAGCCGCGCGGGTTGCTCGGCACACCCTGGGCCGGCCACTGTGTGGCCGCGTCGAGCAGGGCCTCCTGCACGGCGTCCTCGGCGGCGGTGAAGTCCCCCCAGCGTCGGGTGAGCAGGGCGACGACCTGCGGCGCGAGCGTACGCAGCAGGTCGTCGTGGGCTGGCTCGAAGGTCGGCACAGGGGTGTTCCTACAGCTCGGTGGGCGGAGCCGCCATGACCTGCCGCACCTCGATCGGCATGTTGAGCGGACGGCCACCCGGGCCGGGGGCGGCGGAGACGGTGGCGGCGATCTCGATCGCCCGCTGCTCGGTGTCGCAGTCCACGATCCACCAGCCGGCCACCCACTCCTTGGACTCCGGGAACGGGCCCTCGGTGACGACGGGCGCGCCGCCGCTGTGGGAGCGCACGATCCGGGCGGTCTCCGGCATGGCCAGACCCTGCGCGTCGACCAGCTCACCGGCGGTGGCGAGGCCGGCATTGGTCTGCTTCATGAACTGGATGTGGGCCTGGATCTCCTCGGGCTTCCACTCGTCGAGCTTGGGGAAGTCGACGTTCTTCTCGCTGAACTGCATCAGCAGCATGTACTTCATGGTCCTGCTCCTCGTTCGTCGTGGCTGCCCCGGGGGGGGGCTCTCACGCATAGGTAGAAGCACGCCGGGCGTTTTCTACATCGCCGGCGGATATCCGAGAAAGAATTTAGCGGCCGGCCTCACCGGGAGGGGTCCACGACGGCCCGCGTGCAGTCGCGGGATGGCCGGCTCGTCTCACCGCGCGGGTGTACGACGCACCACCCTGCCCTGCGCGTCCGCCTCCAGGGAGGCCGTGCCCTCGGGGCCGGTCACGGCGACCCTGATGGCGAGGGAGCCGGTGAGACGGTCGACGATGATCTGCCAAGTACTGGGGGAGCTCACGCCGAGCGTCGTCCTCGCCTCCTCGACCAGGGCGGGGAATCGGCCGTAGGGCAGCGCACGGGGGTCCACTCCAGGAGCCCCCGTACGGGCTGGCGAGAACATGACCGACAGCAGGCGTTCCTGCACGACGACCGTGAGTGCCTGACGTGTGTCCTCACCTCGGTCGAGTGGGGCGACGGCCCGTTCCAGCTCGCCCGCGTCGAGAAAGGACTGGCCCGGTCCCAGGGCGACCGTGGCGGACGCCGACGACACCGTCGTGGTCGACGATGTGGAGGAGACGGACGGCTTCGCGGCCGAAGGCGGCTTCGCCGTGTCGTCCCGGTGGAAGAGGTCCGCGCGGAACAGCAGGACCACGGCGGCCGCGCCGAGCAGCAGGCCGGCGAGCAGGGCGACACCGACGGCGCAGCCCTCCGGTGGCGCCGCCACCCGGGCCGCCCCCGGCATCGAGTCGAGGCGGGCCGAAGCCGCCCGCTCCTCCCACTCCGGCGTCGGCCGCTTGACGATCCGCACCCGCCACGGCCGGTCGGCCGGGTAGTGGACCACCACGATGCCGCGCGGGCGGTAGTCGGGAAGCTCCACCAGGTTGATCTCCTGCATGATCTCGACCCGGTACGCCGGCCCGTCGTCCGGCACGACGGTCAGCTCGAACCGCACCGACACGTCACTCGACTCGCCCCCGACAGCCGTCAGGGTCTCGATCAACGCGAGCGCCGTACGGGGCGCGATCGCCGCCTCCCGGACGCGCCTCGGCATGCCGGCCACGAAGAACACCACCCCGTAGACCACAGGCAGCACCAGCCCCGCGACGAACAGGGGCGTGTTCCCGATGACCCCGCCCACGACAAGCGCACCGAGGGACACCCCGATCACACCGCCGGTGAGGAACCGCCGTGCGAGCGTCAGGGGCGTGCGGTGCACGGGCGGGGGCGCGCCGGTGGCGAGGGTCATACGCGCGATGATGCTGGGCCCGGGTGACACCCGGTAGACCTGGGCATGATCTTTGCCCGCCCCCGAAGCCAAGTCGGCGCGGTTCGGCCCCAGTTCGGCGCAACCGCGAACGCGGCCTGCCCCACCGGCGCGGTCCCCGCCGGGGCCGGGCACCCCCGGGAACGCGTCGATGGTGAACCGGCCGCCCTTGTGGAGCGGGGGGTCATGCCGCAGGCCGTCCCGGACGTCCTGCGGTCGGCCGGGGCGGGCCCCCGGCCGATCGCACACGGCTGTCGGCGCCTAGGACATGGACACGGGCGCCGGCCGGTCGCCCACGTCCGCGGCCGGGCCGTGCTTCCACAGACTCCCGACCGCGTACGCGCCGGGACCGAGGCAGGCGATCAGGAGGAACGCCCAGCAGAACTGGACGGCGGGCTCGCCCCCGTTGTTGATCGGGAGCAGCCCGTTGGCCTGGTGCACGCTGAAGTAGGCGTAGGCCATGGAGCCCGAGCAGATGACTGCGGCGATCCGGGTGAACAGGCCCAGGGCCACCAGGATTCCACCGACCAGCTCAATGAGCGCGGCCCACCACCCGGGCCACTGCAGTGCGGGCTCCGCGCCGCCGCCGTGAGCGCCTCCGAGGACACCGAACAAGGACGCGGCGCCATGGCAGGCGAAGAGGAAGCCTGTTATCAGGCGAAAGACCGCCTGCACCACGGGCCCGGCGGTGGGTAACGTCGATTGGTGCGAGAAGTTCATGGGGGGTTACTCCTCGGTTTCGGGAAGCCTCAACGATCGGCCGCGACTTCCTGCATGAGCACGACAAGCGATGATGGGCGCGATCCGCCCGTCCGCACCAGTCACCCAAACCTCTGAGTTCCCTCTGAATCCGCGCCCTTCACGGGTGACCCGTGCACGGTGGCAGACCGTCAACCGGCGGGAGCAGCACTCCTGTCGTGCGCCGTGCCGATGGGCTCGGCGTCCGAAAGGGCGGCGAGGAGCCGCAGCTTCTCGTCGCTGTCGCTGTCCTTGTCGGGGTAGTAGACGACGAGGATGACGTCGTCGACGGGGAGTTTGTCGCGGTGGAGACGGAGTTCACCGACGACGGGGTGGCGGACGGTGGTGCTGCCCCCGTCGAGACTGCGGACGTCGTGGCGTGCCCACAGGGTGCGGAACCGCTGACTGGACAGTGCGAGTTCTCCGACGAGTTCGACGAACCGGGGGTCGTCGGTGTCGTCCCCGATGGTGGTGCGCAGGGCGGCGACGGAGTCGGCTGTGGCCTTCGTCCAGTCCTGTTGGAAGGCCTGTTCCTCGGGATCGAGGAGGAGGGAACGCAGCCGGTTCTGGCCGGGCCGCAGCCGAGGAGAGAGCGCGAGGGCCGCGGGGTTGGAGGCCAGGACATCGAACGCGCGCCCTTCGACGAACGCGGGAATCTGCAGGTGGGCGAGGAGCTGGTGCACCCGTGCCGGTACGTGCTCGGACCGCTTGCGGCGCGGCGTCCTGGGGCGTGCCGCCGTGAGGCCGAGCAGATACATCCGCTCGAGGGCATCGAGCTGCAGGACGCGCGCCAGTGATTCCAGGACCTGCGACGAGGGGTTCTTGTCGCGCCCTCGTTCCAGACGCAGGTAGTAGTCGGGGCTGATCCCGGCGAGCAGGGCGACCTCCTCACGGCGCAGGCCCGGCACGCGTCGATTGCCGCCGGGCGGAAGTCCGGCCTGCGCCGGGGAGACCAGCTCACGTCGGGCGCGCAGGTAGCTGCCGAGCCGGTTGCCGGATTCCTCGTCTTTCATACCGACACCGTAATGCGGTGCACATGCCGCAGAGGGGGCCCTGCCAGGACCAGGCAGGACGGGGGCCCTGCCACGCCCGGCGAATGCCCTCAAGACTGCGACAGCGCTGTTCTCACTGAGACAGCGAGCAGCACCGTCTGCGCCGCGAGCCTGAGGGCCGACGGCGCCCTGGACTGAAGGACGATCTCGTGGACCTCTCCAACCGCACCGTGTTCATTGCCGGTGGAACCTCCGGTATCGGGCGCGAGCTGGCCCGCCGGTTCGCCGCGGCGGGCAGCACCGTGGCCATCGGCGGCCGCAACCCCTGCGCGCTCTCGGAACTCGCCGAAGAAGGGTTCACCACGTTCGCCCTCGACGTCACCGACCGCGCCTCCGTCACATCTGCCCGTGCCGCCGTACTTGCCCGGCACCCTGGCCTGGACACCGTGGTGACGATGTCGGGCGTCATGCTCCTGGAAGACCTGCGCGACCCCGCGCACTTCGAAACGGCCGAGACGACGATCGACACCAACCTCCTGGGCACCATCCGAGTCATCGATGCCTTCACGCCCCACCTGACCCAGCGCCGCGCCGGCACCTTCATCACCGTCACCTCCGGCATCGCCTTCCTGCCGTTCCCGCCGATGCCCAGCTACGCCGCCTCCAAAGCCGCCGTGCACGCCTACACCGAGGCGCTGCGCGCCCAACTCGACGGCACCGGTGTCGGCGTCGTCGAACTCGTCCCCCCGGCCGTCGCCACAGCGGACCAGCACGAGGTCAACCCGCAGGCACTGCCCCTCGACGACTTCGCCACCGAGGTCATGCACCTGCTCTCACAGGACCCCACACCACAAGAAATCCTCGTGAAGGGCGTCCTCACGCACCGCTGGGCCGAACGCGACGGCACCTACCACGGCCTCGTCGCGCAGCGCTCCCAAGCCCTCAGCATGCTCCCCGACCGCCAAGGATGACCCTCAACTCCCGCCAGGATCCTCCCCCGAGAAAAAGCCGGCCACGACGACTTGCCACAGGTCAGCCCGACCATGAGCTCGGGCATCAGTCGGCGCTGCAGTCGCGGGCCCGCCCATCATGGCCCGCCAGGACGCCCGGGGCATCAGCAGCAGCCGGCCCGCTTCCGGGTCAGGGCTCGGTGCGGTGGACGCTGACGGCGTAGCCGTCGTTGTCGTAGGGGTCCGCGTCCCAGGTGGCGAAGCGGGCGACGGGGGTGAGGCCGGCGGCGGCGCAATGGGTGTCGTACTCCGCGAGGCCGAGGACCGGCGGCACGGGCAGGTGGGCGGCGTCGAGGCCGAATCCGGCGACGAGCAGGCCACCCGGACGCAGGGCCGCCGTCAGGCGCCGCACCACCGCGGCCTCTGTGCCCGGGGTGACCAGCGGCAGGACGTTCCCGGCGGCGACAACGAGGTCGAAATCCGCGGGGATGCCGAGCGCCACCGGATCGAAGGCGGCCAGATCGGCCCGGAACCAGGGCAGGCCGGGCGCCCGTTCCCGCGCCACGTCCAGCATGGAGGCGTCCAGATCGACGCCGACGCACTCGTACCCGAGCTCGGCGAGGCGGATCATGACCCGCCCGGTGCCGCATCCGGCGTCGAGGATCCGGGCGCCCGGAGCCACCAGCGCGGCGCAGAACGCCGCCTCGCCGTGCACGTCCTTCCCGCTGCGGGCCAGCGCCTCGAAGCGCGCGGCGTACTCGCCTCCGGAGGTTCCACCGGTCAGTTCCTGCCAACGACTCATGGGCCGAGCGTAGATCGTCGGGACCGCTCCGGGCACCGTCCGGCCCGGCGGTCGCGCGGAGCCGATCCGATATCCTGACCAGGTGGCGGACAGAACCGGCGGAGAGCCGCAGATCGACGGACGCTCCACCCGGTGGGACCAGCACAAGGCGCAGCGTCAGATGGACCTGGTCGACGCGGCCGTCGCGCTCATCGAGGAGGAGGGCACGCGCTTTCGCGTGCAGCGGCTCGCCGAGCGGGTGGGGCTGCCGCGGTCGGTGCTGTACCGGCACTTCAAGGACCGCGCCACGCTGGACGAGTTGATCCGCCGGCGGGTGGTGGAGTCGTTCATGCGGCGGATGGAGCCCACCCTCACCTTCGAGGGGACCGTGCAGGACGCCGTGCACCGGGTGGTGGGCGCGCACCTGGACTGGGTGGCCCAACACCCGCGTCTGTACGCCTACATGGGCGTGGCGGAGCACGCCATGGGTGACGGCTCGCTGGTCGCGGACACCAAGACGGCCATCGCCCTGATGCTGAGCGACCGCTTCGGGGACGTGCTCAAGGCGCTCGGGGTGCCGCAGGCGCCGATCCGTTCGGTCGCGGTGGGCATCGTGGGTTTCGTGGACACGTCGGTCAACCAGTGGGTGCGCGACGAGCGGCGCGAGCAGTCCGAGGAGGAGTTGCGCGCGATGCTGTGCCGCTCGGTCTGGGCGATCCTCGACGCCACGCTGCGGGAACTGGGCGTGGAACTGTCGCCCCAGCAGCGCGTGTCGGACCTGGAGCGGCACTGACGGGGCTCCCCAGCCACTGGTATTGACGGGTCGCCCGCCACCGGCACCGACCGGGCTCCCCCGCCACCGGCGAGGATCCGGCCCGGCGGTGTCCGGCCCGGCAGCCGTCAACCGCGTACCGGCGCCCCGGGCCGCGCCGCCGCGCGGTGCAGGGACTCCCTGTCGGTGAACTTGACGCGGGGACGGCCCTGCGCCTCGCCGCTCGCTCGCTCCGCGCGGTCGATGGCCCGCCAGTCCTCCAGGCCCAGGGCGTTCCCCGCCATGGGCGCGGCGGGCCCCGGCCGGGTGAGGCGCCCGGCCGCGAAGTCGTCCAGGAGCGATGCGACCGTCTCCTGGGCGCAGGTCTTGTTGGTCCCGATGAAGCCGGTGGGGCCCCGCTTGATCCATCCCGCGACGTAGACGCCCGGCTCGACGCGCCCCGACGCGTGCGGGACCGTCGCGGTGTCCTCGTCGAAGGGCAGGCCGGGGACGGGGCGGGCCCGGTAGCCGACGGAGCGCAGGACGAGCCCGGTCTGCAGGGTGTGGATGTCGCCGGTGGGCCGCGCGCGGACGGCGCCGTCGGCGTCGGTCACCAGCATGGTCGTGGTGACGTCGAGGGCGCGTACGCAGGCGTCGCCGGTGATCCGTACCGGCCCGGTGAGGAAGCGCAGCACGATGCGGCGGCGCCCCTCGACGGGCGTGCGGGCCGCCAGCTCCGCCAGGAGCCGTGTCCGGTCGGTGCCGTCGGGCGCCAGGAGTTCGGGCGGGCCCTCGACGCACACGTCCACGTCTTCGAGCGCGCCGAGCGCCAGGAGTTCGGGCACGGTGAACGCGGCCTGCGCGGGTCCGCGGCGGCCGAGGAGGACGACCTCGCGGATCTCGCTGGTGCGCAGCGCGGCGAGCGCGCGGTCGGAGATGTCGGTGCGGGCGAGGGCGTCGGGGTCGGCGGTGAGGATGCGGGCGACGTCGAGGGCGACATTGCCGTTGCCGATGACGACGGCGCGTTCACAGCCGAGGTCGTAGACGTCGTGCGCGCGGTCGGGATGGCCGTTGTACCAGGCGACGAAGTCCGTCGCGCAGCCGCTGCCGGGCAGGTCCTCGCCCTGGATGCCGAGGCGCCTGTCGGCCGCGGCGCCGACCGCGTAGAGCACCGCGTGGTGGGCGCGCGCCAGGTCGGCGTGGGTGATGTCGGTGCCGACCTCGACCCCGAGGCGGTAGCTGAAGGCGTCCTGCGACTCGATGGCCCGGAACAGCTCCGTGACCCGCTTGGTGTCCTGGTGGTCCGGCGCGACACCGGCCCGCACGAGACCGTACGGGGTCGGCAGGCGGTCGTAGACGGTCACGCGTACGCCGGGGTGCCGCAGCAGTTCGTCGGCGGCGAACAGTCCGGCGGGCCCGGCGCCGACGACCGCGACGGACAACTCGCCCTGGGAGACGCGGCGTTGTGGCGGCACGACGTACATGGGGGCGCGGTCGGCGTGCGCGTTCTCCTTGTAGTACGCGGCGTTCAGCTCCAGGAACGGCAACTCCGCCGCGCCGAGGGCGGTGTGGGGCTTCAGCGCGTCCACGGGGCAGGCGGTCGTGCAGGCGCCGCAGTCGACGCAGGTGCGCGGATCGACGTACAGCATCTCCGTGCTCCCGAAGCCCGGTTCGCCGGGCGCGGGGTGGATGCAGTTGACGGGACAGGCCAGCACGCAGGACGCGTCGGCGCAGCAGGATCGGGTGACGACGTACGGCACGGCGGGCCGGTCTCCGTTCGGGCACTCGGGAAGGGGCGGGGCGACGACTGCGGAGCCCCCGGGGGGCGGGGCTTCAGTCGGTGAGGGGGACGGGCTCGCCGCGGAAGCGCGCGGGGCGGCCGTCGATGCGCAGGGCCCGCCACAGCGGCCGGGACGCCTTGTTCATCAGGCCGATGTCCTCGGCGAGCATCCGCACGTCGGAGAAGAGCGCGTGGAGCGTCCTGCGGCCCGCCTCGGACTTCCAGAAGACGTCCTTGAGCACCCACGCGGGGATGCCGACCTCTGCGGCGGACTTCCGGTCGGGGATCATGATGACGTCGCACAGGCTCCGCATGATCACCGGGAAGAGCACGGACAGCGCGCCGCGGCGGGCCCTGCCGAAGCGCGGGACGCGCAGGCGCAGGAATTCGTGCGCGAAGGAGATGTGGCGGGCCTCCTCCGCTATGTGGATCTGCATGATCCGCTGCGGCAGGGGGTGCACCGCCTCGCCGCTGCGCAGGGCCGCCTTCTGCAGATGGTCGATGGGTTCCTCGCCGGCGAGGATGCCGGTGAAGAACGCCTCCGGGTAGAGGGAGCCCAGCAGCGGCAGGACCCGGCTGAGCCGGCGGAACCAGCGCTTGCCGCCCGCGGTGTCGACGCCGGTGCGGTTGACCAGCTCCTGGAACATCTGGGTGTGGTGGGTCTCTTCGGTGATCTCGTGCGTGAGATACCTGAACTCCCGGTCCTGGTTGTCCAGTTGGTAGACGTAGTCCAGGGCGCCGCGCATCAGCAGGTTCTCGAACTGCATGCCCACCTTGGCGATCACCGCCCAGCGCCAGATCCCGATACGGATCCGGGTCTCCAGCGACTGCTCCTGGTACCAGGGGTGGGCGCCGAGCGCGTCCGCCGAGGTGAGGACCCAGCGCGGGTCGCTCGTGTCCACGGCGAACTCGGGGTCGTCCCACGGGATGTCGGTGAAGGCGTTGAAGTGGACGGTGACGGAGCCCTCGGACAGGGTCCGCAGGCGCTCGTCGTAGGCCTTCCTGGTGAGGTGCGCGGTCATCTTCGTCCTCGCTTGTCGGGTGGGGCCGCCCCTGCGGGAGGCGGCGGGCGGGGGTGCGCTGGGCGGGAAGGGGCGGGGCGGCGGCCGGACGGTCAGGCGGCGCGGGTCGGTTCCTGGGCGCCGGACGGCGTGTGCGCGCGGGAACGGCCGGCCTTGGCGAAGCGCAGCCGGGCGTCTTCGATGGGGGCGCCGCGCAGCATGGCGCGGTCGCGGTAGTAGTTGTTCCACAGCCGCCACGGGGCTCGGGTGCCCTGGCGCGGCATGGCTTTGTCGGCTCGGGCGATGTAGCCGGAGGTCAGCGCCTCGCCCATGACGGAGTACTCCGAGCGGTCGCCTTCGTCGGCCACGGGGGTGGCGATGTCGTGTCCGTGGCGCCGCATGTGCGCGAGCAGGCGGGCGGTGTAGCCGGCCGCCAGGTCCGCCTTCAGGGTCCAGGAGGCGTTGGTGTAGCCGATGATGAGGGAAAGGTTGGGCACGCCCTCCAGCAGGACGGCCTTGTAGAGCACGCGGCCGGTGACGTCCACCGGGTCGCCGTCGACGGTGAGCACCATGCCGCCGAGGAGGCGGACACGCAGACCGGTGGCGGTGACGACGATGTCCGCCTTCAGTTCCTGACCGGACTCCAACCGGATGCCGTCGGCGGTGAACGTCTCGATGCGGTCGGTCGCGATGGCGGCCCTGCCGCTCTTCAGCACCTTGAACAGATCACCGCCGGGAACGACGCAGAGCCGCTGGTCCCAGGGGTTGTAGCGGGGGCTGAAGTGGCGCATGTCGACGTTCCTGCCGGCCCGGACCCGTACGAGGCCGAGGAGCGCCGCGCGGGCGAGCCGGGGGTACGCGCGACAGAAGGCGTAACTCCCGCGCTGCAGCGCGATGTTGCGGGTGCGGGCGATCCGGTGGGTCAGCCGGGCCGGTGCGCGCAATTTCTGCAGAAGGGAGGTGACCGGGTCGACCTCGGGCAGGGCGAGGATGTACGTGGGCGAGCGCTGGAGCATGGTGACGCTCGCGGCGGCGTGGGCGAGCGCGGGGAGCAGGGTGATGGCGGTGGCGCCCGAGCCGATGACGACCACGCGCTTGCCGGTGTGGTCGAGGTCCTCGGGCCAGTGCTGCGGGTGGACGAGCGTGCCCTCGAAGTCGGCCTCGCCGGGGAACTCCGGGCGGTAGGGCTCGTCGTAGTCGTAGTAGCCGGTCGCGCCGACGAGGTAGCCCGCGCTGTACGACTCGCGCTCGCCGCTGGTCTCGTCCTCGACGTCGACCGTCCACCGGCCGTCGGCGCCCGAGAAGTCGGCGCTGAGGGCGCGGCGGCCGAAGCGGATGCGTTCGAGCACGCCCGCGTCGGCGGCGGCGTCCTCGACGTACTGCCGGATGTCGGCGCCACCGGCGAGGATGCGGGCCTGGCGCCAGGGGCGGAAGCCGAAGCCGAAGGTGGCCATGTCGGAGTCGGAGCGAATGCCGGGATAGCGGAACAGGTCCCAGGTGCCGCCGACCCGGGCGCGCCGTTCGAGAACGACGACCGAGGCTGCGGGGTTGTCCCGCAGGATGTGCCGGGCGGCGCTGATGCCGGATATCCCGGCACCGATCACCAGGACGTCGACGTGCTGCTGCTCCATCGCGGAGACCCTCGCTCTCGCTCGTGGACACCTGCGGGCGGGGCCTCGGGGCCCGCCGCCACTCGGGGCGCCGCGCTTGCCAGGACTCGTGGTGACATCCCTGCGCGTTCTCGTAATTTACCTGCGACACGGCGTTTCAGATACTGCCGGTAACGTGACGTGGCTCACATGACACTGCGGGTGTCGCGCTCACTCCCCCACCGGAGCGTGCCCCAACAGGTGGAGTTCCTCGCTGTCGAGCCGCCCCTGGAGGCGGCGCAGTACCGTGTCGTCGATGTCCCCGGTGTCCCGCAGCCGGATGACGACCGCCCGCCGCTCGGCGAGGAGGGCGAGGCTGAGGGCCGCGTGGTCGTCGGTGAGACGCACCGGGTGCACGGCCCGCTCCTCGGGATCGTCCGGGACGACGGCACAGCGCTGCGCCACCGCGTCCGCGCGCAGCTGGTGGGAGCGCAGCACCGTCTCGCGCACGGTGGGCGCCGTCTCCAGGCGGGCGGCCAGCTCCGGCAGGGCCGCGAGCGCGGACTGGAGCGCCGCCGACTCGGCGAGCCACTCCTCCCGGGCGACGGTCCGGTCGTGCGGGATCCGCGCCCAGCGCACCACCCACGGCAGGACCAGCGCCTGCGCCATCGTCACCACGATCACCACGCCGGTGACGAAGACGATCGGCTGCCGGGACGGGAAGGCCGCGCCGCTGTCGAGGTGGGCGGGGACACCGAGCACCGCGGCGAGCGAGATCGAACCACGGAAGCCGGACAGGGCGCTGACGGTGAGGCGCCGGCCCGAGTACGTCGTACCGGAGGCGCGGGTACTGCTCCGACGCACGGTCCGGAAGAACGCGGCGACCCCGAAGTAGTAGGCGAAGCGGACGGCGACGAGCGTGCCGGCCACGGCGAACGCGGTGGCGAGCGCGCGCGGGATCTCGGCGTCGCCCATCATGCGGACCGAGTAGTCGAGTTCGACGCCGATCAGGACGAACAGGGAGCCGTTGAGGAGGTAGGTGGCGACCGTCCAGAAGTTCTGCGCCTGGACCCGCACTTCGGCCCGTACGGTGCGCGGCCCGCTCTGGCTGAGCATGAGGCCGCACACCACGACGGCGACCACGCCCGAGGCGTCGATGTCCTCGGCGAGCAGATACGCGGAGAACGGGGCGAGCAGCAGGAGCACCTGGCCGCGCAACGCGTCGGTCTGCGCCATCCGGGCCCTGAGCCACTGCACCACCGTGCCCGTGACGAGGCCGATCAGCGCCCCGCCGCCGTATCCGAGGACGAACAGCCATCCGACGTGCGGAGCGGTGATGTGCTCGGTGCCGACGGTCACGCCGACCGCGATGCCGTAGACGACCAGCGCCGTACCGTCGTTGAGGAGGCTTTCGGCGCGCAGCAGGGTGATGTCCCGGCGCGGCAGGAGCCTGGCCACGACATTGACCGCGGTCGCGTCGGTGGGCGCGACGGCCGCGCCCAGCACCCAGGCCGGGCCCCAGCCGATCCCGAGCCCGTGCGCGACGCAGGCCACGGACGCCGCCGAGGCGATGACCAGCACGGTGGCCGCCAGCGCGACATCGGTGAGGTGGCGGCGGATCTCGCGCAGGGACGTATTGAGGCTCTCCCAGGCCAGCAACGCGGGCAGGAACAGCAACAACACCACTTCGGACGGCAGTTCCACCTTCCGGAGCGCGGGGATCAGCCCGATCAGTACGCCCATGACCATGAGGACCACGGGCGGTGCGATGCGCAGCCGGTCGCCGAGGGCGGAGCCGACCAGCACGGCGGCCCCCAACAGCACGACAAGCTCCAGACCGAGCACACGTTCCTCCCTCAGACGCGATGTGCTCTTACTGTGCCGTGTGCCCGCGCGGTATCCCCGCCCGGCGCCCAGGTGTCGGGCACCGACGCCGCCCGAAGGCAGCTGCACCCTGGGGTCGGCCTGCTGACGGCGCCCTGCGATCCGCCCCTCAGGGCGGCGATGGTTTCGGGGTCCGGGTAACCCCCTGGCGGTCACGGCTGTGGACCGCCACCATGGCACCTCCGGTCTTCGATGTGCCGCATACAACCCATCGCCGGGCCGCGGACTTGCCGAGCAGGCGCGAGGGGGCGTGCTGCGCACACGGGAATGGCCCGAACTCGCCTACATATTTGTGTGCGGCAAGTGGCGATATGTGGCAAATCGTGTTCCAGGGAGGGTTGCGGCGCGCCCGCCGCCTCCGTGCCGGATGCAACCTTCAAATGCGCTCTATTGCAAGCGAGTTGGTGATGCAGCTGGGGCCTTTTTCTGGTGCCGAGCGTTTCGATCCCCTCGGTCCAGCGAAACGGCCTTCCCCTTCAGGTTTCTGTGCTCAACTTGTATGTTCTCTGTGTTGGCATGTACATACCTCCTTGCTGTCATTCTCTTTGAGTGTTTCCTGGTGGGGGATCCCTGTGCGCCCTGCGCGTCCGTTGGTGCTTTGTGTTGCCTTCTTGCTGGCTGTGTTGGCCGGCACGGAGCAAGCGGCACTTGCTCTGCAGTCCGACAAGGCGGCCCTGGCGGGCGAACTCCCGCGCCAGGGCTGGGGTTCCGCTGCCGGGCGGGGGCACGAGGTGTCCGCGGAAGCGACTACCGCCCAGGCGTCGGGCGGTAACAGTGGGCCTCTGAAGGCCCCTGGCGAACTGCCGCGTGACGCGGCGGGTACGTCGGTCAATTCACCCCTGGATGTGAAGCCTGCACAGCCGGCGGCTGGAACGGCGGAGCCCGTCAAGGAACCTGACAACTCACCGGTGCCCGGTTTCGATGAGAAGACGAGCAAGGAACTGGTTGACGAGCACGCCAAGCAGGCCCGCACCTATTTCAACGCGGATGGCATAAGCACCACTCGTTTCTTTGACGAGCCCGTCAACTATCAGGACGGCAGTCAGTGGAAAGAGGTGGATACGCGGCTGGTGCATTTCGGACGGTCCACGCGTGATGTCTGCGTCGGACCAGGGGTGGGCGCCGGCCGCGACGAAGTCGCCGATTTCTTTCGGAGACTATGCGAACAGTGACCCCATGATGCAGATCGCCTACGACATGGACGCGCCTGCCGAGTGGCGTTTCCCGCTCGCGCTCAAAGGGCTGACCGCGCTCCCACTCCGGAATCCCGTCCTCTATCGAATACAACATCAATATCATTGAGGACAACATCTCCAAGCACTGTGTCGTGCATCAAAGCCCGACTGGCGGTCGAGTAACCGGAACTCCGAACTGCCGGAAGATTTAGAGAGGCGAAATGAGTAACTATCTAACGCGGGTATGTCGACTCCTCGGCTGGGATGGAGATCCCCGCCCCTGCCCCGACAGGTGGGGCGAAATCGAAGCCGAATATTCACTCAGCCTTCCGGCGGAATATAAGGAGCTCATCGAAAAGTTCGCCCCTGCAGAGATCGACAATCGCCTTTATTTGTATCACCCCGGGTTTGACTCGTGGAATCTTTCGCGGTGGATGAAAGAAACCGTGGACGTATTCAATGAATGCCAATGGGAAGAGGTCACTGCCCCCTCTCTGGACGCGGCCAGATTTTCGTTTGGCAGTGGTGGCCTAATCCCGCTGGCTTCCACGAGTGGAGGTGAGTATCTTTTTCTGCTAGCCAGGCCGAACGATGAACCCTTGCTCATCGTTCATGTCGGCGACGACGATGACTTCTACGAATACGACATGGGATTTGCCGAGTGGCTCTACCGCTACCTGTCCGACGAGGAAGTGACCGGGCCAAATAGCAGTGCAGGGCGGGCCGCTCCTGTACAAGTACGCAGGCTTCCGACGTAGCGGGAGCGTGATAGCCCCTGGCGCCTGGCGCGCCTGCGATTGCCGCGCTCGTATCGCCCGCCAGAAGGCGGTGCCAGCAGCCGTGGTGTACGTATATGTGTCGTGCCCGGTAAGGTTCCAGGAACCGCTTTCTCTGGTGCACTCCTGACGGATTTCCGGGACTGCGCCCACTGTTGAGGCTCGCTGGGGGAGGTGTTTCATCCTGGCGCGGCCGCGGAGTGAAGAGCGCGCACGGCCTTGGCGATCGCGGTGGTGCGGTGAATGCTGCAGCGCAACGTGCGCAGGAGGCGCCAGTTCTTGAGCGTGGCCATGGGCGCTTGCCGACGCAGCGGATCGATCGGCAGCACGCGGTGCCAACGCGGATCACGTTGCCTTCGAACGGGTCGTCACCATAGCGTCGTTGAGCGCGAGCGCGGCCAGAACGTCGAGCGCTTCGCGTATAGCGGTACACGGAGGCAATGCCGAAGCCGGCCGCGAGCTGCGCATACATGTCGCCACATCGCAGATGGGCCAGGGCGAGCAGGGCCTGGCGCCGGCGAGTCAGCCGCCGCCACCGACTGCCGATATCTCGGCGCCCCGTGGCTAACACCCGGCTCAGATGGCTGAGGTGCGGGGTGGACAGACCGGTGGATCCCCGTTCACCGAGACCCAGGGGTCTACCGCATCCCTATAGCTCCACCGCCATCTCCCGCCCGCCACATCGAAAGGCATCACCACGACAGCAACCTCCAACACCGCAGCCGCGCAACCCGCGACCAGACTGTCAGCCTGCGTGCTGCGCTGCGGCGTAACTGAGGTGGAGTAGGTATTGGGCGCGCTCCATATCCCGCCCCAAACGCAGCTACGAGCTCGCCCGTCGTCGCAGGTCAAAGACATGTTCAGTCGTGTACCACCAGAAGACGAAGAAAGTGCTGCTGGTGCGCATCTACGACACATATTGCGTTCTTGCGGAGTCTGCCAGGCCGGGTGGGTTCTCTGAGGCCGCCCACCCGCGCCTCAGGGATCCTTCGGTGTGTGGGATCCCTACAAGGCAACTCCTCGCGAGACGGGTTCGATCACCCGTCTGGGCACATGGCAATGCACCGGCGAACCTCCTGCCCGAACTACTCCTTGCCGGGCGTGTGTCAGATCGGTGGCAAACCGCACGAGCAGCGGAGCCGTGACCCGCGAGCCATGAGAGGCATACGTGACGGCACGTCAGGAAAGTCGGCATTGAGTCAGCATTCGGGCCGAACCCTGCCGCAGAAGCCCGAACTTGCGACGACAGGCCAGCCCCCGGCGGCGGGGTCACAGGCGCCTCAGCAACTGTGCGCCGCCGCAGGGGGTACCTCCCCGCCATACGGAGCCCGTAGCCAAAACTTGCGGCCGGGTTCGCCGCAGCTCAGCGCACGCGCCCCCGCGGCTTCAGCGGCACCGGCGGGAGTGCCGGCGCCGGGATCGGGGGGCCGTCGTATCCCTTCACCTCACCGAAGCGCGAGCCCGTCATCCACTCCGAACGGGCCTGCTGGATCTCCTCGTTGGTGCGGCCGATGAAGTTCCACCACATGAGGATCTCCTCCTCGAACGGCTCGCCGCCGAGCAGCATGACCGCCGCGTCGGAGTCCGCGCGTACGGGGAGTTCGGTGCGGCCGCAGCCGAGGTAGAGCATCGAGCCGGGGAGGACCGGGACGTCGTCCACGTGGGCCTCGCCCGACATCGCGAGGACCGCGTACTCGAAGTCCGGGTTCAGCGGGAGCCTCGCGTCGGCGCCCGCCGCGAGGGCCAGGTCGGCGCCGACGATCGGGGTGTAGGTGGAGCCCGGCGAGAGCGCGCCGTCGAGTTCGCCGAGGATGACCGTGGCGTCAACGCCCGGCGCGGTGGCGTGGGGCAGGTCGGCGTGGTGCTGGAAGTGCGGCTCGACGTCGCGGTGGGCGTCGGGCAGGGCGACCCACAGCTGGGCCCCCTCCAGGAACCGGCTGTGCGACCTGGGCGTCTCCTCCGAGTGGCTGATGGCGCGGCCGGAGGTCATCAGGCCGAGCTCCCGGGGGCGTACGGTCTGGAGGCTGCCCAGGCTGTCCCGGTGCAGCACCTCCCCCTGGTGCAGCCAGCTGACGGTCTGCAGACCCATGTGGGGGTGCGGCGCGACCTGCATGCCCGCTTCGTCGGCGATGTCGTCCGGCCCGTAGTGGTCGACGAAGGCCCACGCGCCGACCATCCGCCGGCCGAGGTTCGGCAGCAGCCGCCGCACTTCGGTGGACTCGCCGAGCCGCACGGTGCGGGGTGACAGAAGCTCACGCACCGGTTCCGCCACGACGAAGCCGCGTCCGCCGCAGACGGACAGCGTGGGCCGGCGATCGAGATTGCTCATGCGGTCAACCTACTCTCCCGCCGCACCCCCTCAGCACTAGTGGAATGTTCAACCACATTCCGGTGTTGAGCACTCCGTACGGCCCCGGAGCGGGGCCCTCGGACGGGAAGTGCCATGAGCGCGGTACGCAGTGAACACACCGACAGCTACTACGAGTTCGGCACCCCCGCCGAGCGCTGGGCGCGGGCCGGCCTGTTCTTCGAGGCCAAGGAGTATGTCACCGCCGCGGCCATCCTCACCGGCCTCGTCGCCGAGGCGCCCGAGCAGGTGGCCCCGCGCCTGCTGCTCGCCCGCGCCTACTACCACTCCGCTCGACTCACCAAGGCCGAGGCGGAGTTGCGGGCCGTGCTCGACCGCGACCCGGTGGAGCACTACGCGGCGCTCATGCTGGGCCGCACCCTGGAGCGCCAGGGCCGCCCGGATGACGCGGCGCCGTATCTGCGCGTCGCCGCCGCCCTGGCGGGCCAGTTCCCGCAGTGAAGCCGTCCCCTCCGGGCCCCGTTCACCGCGACTGAAGGGCGCCCGCACGCAAAGGGGCCGTGGCCGAGGGGCGCTCACCCCCTGACGCCGGACGCACCCAGGACGACGCCCCTGCGGGCCGGGACCGAATAGCACGGATGCCCCTCCCCCGCGAGGGGCATCCTTCGGGCAGCGCATTCCAGCCAACTCGACTGCGGGCAGTGACAGTTCCATCACTCTGTGCCACATTGCTGCCCATGAACAATCCCGCCGTTTTCTGCGCCGTCGTGCCTCCCCACGTCCTCGACCGGCTCGCCCAGCACGAGGACCCCGCGGTGTACGGGCCCGCCCGCCGCACCCTGCAGCACGACGCCCAGCTGCGCACCCAGCGCCGGATCACCACGGTCCGTGCCACCGCCGCCCCCACCGGCACCCCGTCCGACAAGCCCCGGCGCACCATCTACGACGCCGGGCACCAGGAGACGCTTCCGGGCACCGAGGTGCACACCGAGAGCGACCAGCCCTCGTCCGACGCCACCGTCAACCGCGCGCACGCCGGGCTGGGTGCCACGTTCGAGTTGTATCTGAAGGCGTACGGGCGCCACTCCATCGACGACTCCGGGCTGCCCCTGCTCGCGTCCGTGCACTACGGCGAGGGGTACGACAACGCGTTCTGGAACGGCGATCAGATGGTGTTCGGCGACGGCGACGGCGAGCTCTTCCTCGACTTCACGCTGCCGGTCGACGTCATCGGCCACGAACTGACGCACGGGGTCACGCAGTACACGGCCAACCTCGACTACTTCGGCCAGTCGGGCGCGCTCAACGAGTCCGTCTCCGACGTGTTCGGCTCGCTCATCAAGCAGTACGCGCTCGGCCAGAGCACCGACCAGGCGGACTGGCTCATCGGCGCCGGGCTGCTCGGGCCCCGCATCCACGGCGAGGCGCTGCGCTCGATGAAGGCGCCGGGCACGGCGTACGACGATCCTCAGCTCGGCAAGGACCCCCAGCCGGCCGTGATGGCCGACTACGTACGCACGAGCCGCGACAACGGCGGGGTGCACATCAACTCGGGCATCCCCAACCACGCCTTCTACCTCGCCGCCACCGCGCTCGGCGGCAACGCGTGGGAGCGGGCCGGGCGGATCTGGTACGCCACGCTCACCGGCGGCGAGCTGGGCACGGACGCCCAGTTCGCCGACTTCGCCCGGCTGACGGCGAAGACCGCGCGCGGTCTGTTCGGCGACGGCGACGAGATCCAGGCGGTGCTCAAGGCCTGGTCCCAGGTGGGCGTGCCGACGACCTAGCTCCCGCTCGGTGCGCGGCGGCCCGGTCGCACGGGACCGTCGCGCGCACGCGGGCCGGCGCCCCTCCCGCGTCGGGCTCATCGGCGCGGCTGGTCTCGCCGCAGGAACCGTCGGACGCCTCCGGGTCGTGCTGCGGGGCGCGGTCGATGAGCCGCGCGGCCGGCCGCAGCAGCAGGTGGACGCCGAGGACGGTGACGGTGCCGAGCAGTGCGAGGTCGAGCCGGCCCGATGCCGCGAGCACTCCCAGCGCGGCCGAACACCACAGGGTGGCCGCGGTGTTGAGGCCGCGGACGGAGGCTCCGTCGCGCATGATGACGCCGGCGCCGAGGAATCCGATGCCGGAGACGACGTACGAGGCGACCCGGGTGGGGCTCGTCTCGTCGCCGACGGCCTCGCTGTAGAGGACGAACAGGGTGGCGCCCGCGGCGACGAGGGCGTTGGTGCGCAGCCCGGCGGTGCGGGCGCGCCACTGCCGCTCGACACCTATGAGGGCGCCGCAGCCGACACCGACGGTGAGGCGCAGGGCGAAGTCGACGGTGGTGAGGGCGGTCATGGGAACTCCTCTCACCCGGCCGGAGTTCCGGCCGGACGCGCCGGCCGCCCGGCGGCGCGCCGAGGAGCGCTACCGGGGGCCGGTGGGGCGGGGGGACGGGGGCAAGGGGTCGCTCGGCCGGTGCCGGCCGGCGCGTCCGCGACTTCGCTGCATGCCCTCACCCCCTCCCTCTCTCGTCCGTCTCTCGTGCGTCTTCTGTCCTTCGGCGGCTCCCAGGGGCCCCTGAGGGGCCCTCTCAGGGGCAAGGCCCCCGGCCGTTCCGCCGACGCCGACCCTAGACCTTATTTGCGTATCAACGCAAGTAGGGTGCGGATGGCGTGCGGCCCGCGCTCATTTCGCGTAGACGGCCACGAAGTCCCGCGTGGCCTGGTTGTAGTAGCGCTCCGGCGGGTTGTCGAAGTCGAGGATGTTGGTGGGCTCCGGGTCGGCCGGGTTCTTCGCGCCGTCGTAACTCATGAAGGAGGGCCAGGCGCGGTTCATGTCGAGCGGCATCGCGCGCACGGCGCCCGCCTGCCGCATGAGCTCGGCCAGGGTACGGGCGGTCAGGGCCTGGCCGACGACCATGATGACGTCGCCCTGCGCGGTCACCCCGACGCCCGAGCGCTCCACGAACATCCGGCTCTGGTCGGTGGCTCCCCACTTGGAGTCGACGTCGATGTCCGGGACGACCTGGCCGTTGTCGACCATGAGCTCCAGACACTGGCGCACACCGGCCACATCGCGCGACATTCCCACATCGCGTCCCCACTGGCCGATCTTGATCGAACCGTCCTTGTAGAAGACCTCCGACGCCGCACCGTCGCGCAGTTGGCCGGCCGTGTCGCCATGGAGGAAGAAGCCACCTCGCGAGCCGCCGTCGGTGACCTTGAAGCCGCCGTTCCAGGTGGCGAGCAGACCGGTGCGGCCGCCCTGGGGGATGGTGGGCGGCACGTCGAAGGAGCCGCCGGGCTCGCGCACTCCGGGGTGCAGTTCGAAGCGCGCCTTCTTGCCGCTGATCCAGGCGACGGCCGCCTGGTAGGAGGTGTGGTCGCCGTCGGGGCGTACGTAGGTGCCCTGCACCACGGGCTCTCCGTGCGCGACGCTCAGGACGCGCCACACCCCCTCTCCGGGCAGGCCGGGGGTGACCAGGGGCCGCATCGGGGCGCGCAGGGGTACGTCCCGGTGGCTGATCGGCACGGCCGGGGCCGTCGCCTTCATGCGGGCCAGCGCCGCGCTCGGCAGGTCGCCGCCGACCTGCGGCGGGTCGAGGTCGTACTGGAGGTTCTCCAGCTTGTCGACGACCGGACCCATCTCGTGCTCGCGGGCCCATCCGGCGAGCCGGGCCGCCGTGCTGTCGTCGCCGGGATAGGTGAGCGCCTCCCCCACCGAGTAGCCGACGGTCCCCACGCACAGCAGACACACCGCGAGCGCTCCACGGGTGGCCAGCCCGCGCCGCTTGAGCTGATGCGGCGTCAACTGGCTCCGGGGCTTCCACGGCATCCGGCGCCGCCGGCCGGTCGCTCCCCCCACAGCGGTGGCCCCAGCCCCAGGACCGCTTCCGTCCTGTCGAACCCCGCCGTCCACCGACCGTCCCGCCCTGTCCGCCATGTCGCCCTCTTTCGGCCGTACGGGGACCTCGCGGCCCCTCGCGCGAAGGCGTTTCCCCTCCGCGGGCGGCGGCCGAGGAGGCCCGCCATGCCGATTCACAACATAAGCGCGCTTATCAGACATCTCGACCGGTGTGGAGCGACCGGATGACCCGCTCCGCGCGCCACCGACGCGTGGCGCTCCCCGCGAAGTGACGGATGCTCACGTGCGCGGCTCCGTCGGCGGGGAGCGCCGCCGCCCCCGCTCCGGTGGGCGGCACCGAGAGAGCGCCATCAGCGGGCACAACCGCACGGGATGCTGCAACTACCGCTGTTCCGTGGGGAGTTCGAGCTCGGGACGGTCCCACATCACCGCGGGCGGGCGGGCCCGAACCGTGCCGGTCCGCCGCGCGCCCACACCGAGATAGAAGCCTTCGGCCGGCGGGTGCGACACGATCCGCACCCTGTCGATTCCGGCGGCGCGCGCCTCGCCCCTCATATGGGCGATGAGGAGGCGGCCGACGCCGAGCCCCTGGGCGGCGTCCGCGACGAACATCAGGTCCAGCTCCGGCGGGCTCAGGATCAGCGCGTGGAAGCCGAGCACCCGGTCGTCCGGTCCGAGCGCCACGAAGACCCGGTGGGCCTCGATGTAATCCGGGCCGACCCGGTACCCGGCGATCATCGGCGCGTACGGACCCTCGTAGGCGCTCGACGTGCGGACCAGGCGCGTCAGCCGCTTGGCATCCCGAGCGACCGCCCGGCGCACCCGCACCTCGCGGCCCGTACCCGTAACGCGTGAAGTCATGGGGCGAGTATTACTCAGGCGGGGGCGGGGCGATCGGCCGCCCTTGTTCCCGCCCCCCGGTCGCCGCGACGAGCACGTCCCCCGCCGGGCCCCGGAAGTAGAGGACCGAGCGCCCCGCCCGGCGCCGCCCCACGAGCCCGGCGTCCAGGAGGACCTTCAGATGACGGCCCACCGAGCCGAGTCCTTGGCCCGTCGCGGCCACCAGGTGGGTGGTGCTCATCGGGGCGCCCAGCAGGACGAGCACCCGCGCGCGGGCCGGTCCGAGCAGCGCGCCCAGGGCCTCGGGGGCCGGCGCCCGGCCCGCGTCGGCGAGCGCTCCGTTGCAGGTGTACACGACGGCGTAGTGGTCCTGGTCGTCCCAGGTGACCCAGCGGTGCCGCGGCGTGACGGGCAGGAACAGCAGCCGGGCCGCCGAGATGTCCCGCGGCGCGCAGTCGTCCACGGTGATCTGGAGCCTGCTCTCACCGAGCCAGCGCATTCCGGGGCGCATGTCGTCGAGGACCGCGGCCCAGCCGCCCCGGCCCAGCCGCTCGGTCCGCGCGATGATGTCCGCCTCCATGACCCGGCGCCGCCGCGGCCAGTCCGGCCGGACCGCGTGCTCCCACACCCAGTCGAGCAGGTCGGCCGTGCGGTCCTGCAGGTCGCAGCGGAGCAGCGCGGCGGGCAGCGGGCGACCGGTCGTCTCGGCCAGGTCCGCGTGGACGGTCGCCGTCGGGGTGGCGCGGATCTCCGCCAGCTCCTCGTGGAAGGAGCGCTCCGCGGCACCCGTGGGTGTGGGCACGAGATAGTCGGCGGTCCAGCGGGCGGTGCGTACCGTGTCCATCAACCGTGCCGTGACCGGGTCGTTGGTCAACCGCGCCCGGAATGCGGGCAGTTGGGCGGCGAGCCAGGTGCGTTCACCGGGGTGGGCTGCTGCCGGCGCGAGCAGCGCGAAGAGGCTCGCGGTGGTCTCGGCCAGGGGTGACACGACGAACCGGCTGCCGGCCAGGGTGTCTGCGCCGACCTGCCACCACCCCATGGTTTCGCCTCCCCGCGCAACAGTAACGTCCGCGCGCAGCGGCCATCGAGACTCCCCGGCATGCCTCCCCGTCAAAAGCTCCGTGACACACCGGAGTTCACGCCCTTCCTCCTGGTCGCCACCCTGCAGGTCGCCGCGGCGACGGTCAGCTCTCTGGCGCTCGCCACGCTCGTCTACGCGGCCACCGCCTCGCCGTTCCTCGCCGCGCTCAGCATGTTCGGCGCCTCCCTCACGCAGGTGGCCGGGGCGGTCCTGTTGATGTCGGCGGCCGACCGGCTCCCGCCGCGCGCCGCGACGGCCGCGCTCGCGCTGTTCTTCGCCGTGGGCACCGCCGTGCTCGCCGTGCCGGGTCTGCCTCTCGGTGCCGTCTTCGCCGTCCTGCTCTGCCAGGGCCTCGCCGCCTCGGTCGGTGGCGGGGTGCGCTACGGGCTGCTCGGCGAGATCCTGCCGAGGGAGCACTACGTCCTGGGCCGCTCGGTGCTCGGCATGGGCGCCGGCACCGTGCAGATCTGCGGGTTCGCCGTCGGCGGCGTCCTGGTCGGCGCGGTGAGCCCGCGCGGGACCCTGCTGGGGGCCGCGGGCCTGTACGCGACGGCTGCGGCGGTCGCACTGACGGGGCTGCGCCGCCGGAAGCCGAGAGCCGTGGGGCGCGCCTCGATCGGTGAGACCCGGCGCGTCAACTCGCTTCTGTGGAGCTCGCGTTCACGGCGTCTGCTCTATCTGGCGCTGTGGGTCCCCAACGGTCTGATCGTCGGGTGCGAGTCGCTGTTCGTTCCGTACGCGCCGGGCCACGCGGGGCAGCTCTTCGCGGCCTCGGCCCTCGGCATGCTGGCCGGGGACACCGTCGCGGGGCGGTTCCTGAGCGTGCGGCTGCGGCGCCTGCTCCCCGTACCGCTCCTGCTGCTGCTCGCGGCCCCCTATCCGCTGCTCGCCCTGCGTCCGCCGCTGCCGGTCGCCGTCGTGGCGCTGTTCATCGGCTCCCTCGGCTACGCGGCCGGCCTGCTCCAGCAGGAGCGGCTCGTGGGGCTGGTCCCGGTCGACGTGATGGGGCAGGCGCTCGGGCTGCATTCGTCCGGGATGCTCGCCTGCCAGGGCGTGGGCGCCGCGTTGGCCGGGGCGGTCGCGCAGGGCCGCTCGGCCGGGGCCGGGATGGCGGTCATGGCGGTGGCGTCGGTCGCCGTCACGCTCGGTCTTGCGGTGGAATCAGGACGAATTCGGCGGTCCCGCCGGGGCGTTGAGCGTCAACTCCCCGCACCGCAGCAGGCGTCCGGGGGGTGAGGGGGCGTGGCCGATACCGCGTGGTGATGTCGGGGCAGGACGGTCACGGGGTAGATAAGGATCATGACCGACCATATTGTCTCGCCCGTTCTGTACGTCGTGATGATCGTCCTGGTCATGAAGGTCATGGACGGTCTGCCCCAGCACAGGTTCAGCCGGCGCGAGCCACCCTGGGTGGCGATCGGGCTCTGGCTGATCGTGGCGATCCCCTCGCTGCTCCAGTTCGCGTTCCCGGTCATCTACGACGTGCTGCACCGCGACTCGGACCAGATCATCGACCACGGCCAGTGGTGGCGGGTGTACACCTCGTTCATGGTGCAGGACGGCGGGGTCGGCGGAACCGCGTTCAATCTGTTCATCCTGGCCCTCTTCGGCTTCGCCGCCGAACGGGTGTGGGGGACGCGCATGCTGCTGGCGTTCGTCCCCGCGCTCATGCTGGTGTTCAGCGTCGACACGTTCCTCGTCCACGGGCCGCCCGGAGGCGGGAACTCCGGCCTGACCTTCCGGCTCGCCACCAGCATCGTGGGGCTCGCCCTGCTCACCCGTCCCTGCCGGCGCCACTATCTGATGGCTGCCGCGATCGTCGTCGACGGCGCGGTCCTGCTGCTGCTCGGCGACGGACACGGCGAGCCGATGATCACCGGCATGGTCGCGGGCCTGATCGCCGCCCTCGTCCAGCGCCGCCGACCCCGTGTGTGGCGGCCCGTCGCGGACGACCCCGCCGCCGCGCGGCCGCGCTCCACCGAGCGCGGGCGGAGCCCGGAGGCGGAGGACGGCCTGGAGAGCGGCTGACCCCATGGGCCGTACGAGGGAAGGGAGTTGACTGAGAGCGCGCTCCAGCTCGTAGCGTCGGCACCATGAATTCTTCGCGACAGCACACCCCCCAGCGCGCGATCGGCTCCGGATTCGGGGCGCGGAGCACCGCGGCCGATGTCCTCGCGGGGATCGATCTGACCGGGAGACTCGCCGTCGTCACCGGCGGCTATTCGGGCATCGGCCTGGAGACGACCCGCGCCCTCGTCGGCGCGGGCGCCCGCGTCGTGGTCCCCTCCAGGCGGCTCGACGTGGCGGAGGCCGCGGTGGCGGGGCTGCCCGGTGTGGAGGTCGAAGCGCTCGACCTGTCCGACCTCGACAGCGTCCAGGCCTTCGCCGGCCGGTTCCTCGCCTCGGGCCGCGGCATCGACGTCCTGATCAACAGCGCCGGAGTCATGGCCTGCCCCGAGACCCGGGTGGGTCCGGGCTGGGAAGCCCAGTTCGCGACCAACCACCTCGGCCACTTCGCCCTGGCCAACCGGTTGTGGCCGGCCCTCACCGCGGACGGCGGCGCCCGGGTCGTCGCGGTCTCCTCGCGCGGCCACCAGCTCAGCCCGGTCCGCTGGGACGACCCGCACTTCGAGCAGGGCTACGACAAGTGGACGGCGTACGGCCAGGCGAAGACCGCCAACGCGCTGTTCGCCCTGCATCTGGACGTCCTCGGCCGCGACGTCGGGGTGCGGGCCTTCTCGCTGCACCCCGGGGAGATCAACACCGCGCTGGTGCGCCACGTCTGTGACGAGGAGCGGATCGCGGCGGGCTGGGTCGACGCCGAGGGCACCTGGTCGCCCGACTTCAAGACCCCGCAGCAGGGCGCCGCCACCCAGGTGTGGGCGGCGACCTCCCCGCGCCTCGCCGGCCTGGGCGGCGTCTACTGCGAGGACTGCGACATCGCGGAGCCCGCCGCGGCCCCGGTGCCGGGCGGCGCCGCCGACGGCGAGCTCGACCGCTCCGTCCTCACCAGCGGCGTCGGCCCGCACGCGAGCGATCCCGCGCAGGCCGCCCGGCTGTGGACGCTGTCGGCCGGGCTCACCGGCGTCGACGCGTTCGCGGTGTAGCGCCGCGCACGGCCTCAGCCCCGGTACGTCTCCAGGAGGCGCAGCCACACCTCGCTGATCGTCGGGTACGAGGGGACCGCGTGCCACAGGCGCTCCAGCGGGACCTCGCCCGCGATGGCGACCGTCGCCGAGTGGATCAGCTCGCCCACGCCGGGCCCGACGAAGGTGACGCCGAGCAGGACGCCCCGGTCCTCGTCGACGACCATGCGGGCCATGCCCTTGTATCCGTCGGCGTACAGGCCCGCGCCCGCCACGCCGCTCATGTCGTAGTCGACGGCCCGCACCCGGCGGCCGGTGGCCTGTGCCTCGGCGAGGGTGAGGCCCGCCGACGCGGCCTCCGGGTCGGTGAAGACCACCTGCGGGACGGCCGCGTGGTCGGCGGTGGCGGTGTGCGCGCCCCAGGGGTCGCTCTCCAGGACCGGGGTGCCCGCGGCGCGGGCGGCGATGGCCGCGCCGGAGATCCTGGCCTGGTACTTGCCCTGGTGGGTCAGGAGCGCGCGGTGGTTGACGTCGCCCACCGCGTACAGCCATTCGCTGCCCTCGACGCGGCAGGAGTCGTCGACGGGCAGCCACGAGCCGGGGTCGAGTCCGATGGTGTCCAGGCCGATGTCGTCGGTGCGGGGTGCGCGGCCGGTGGCGAAGAGGATCTCGTCGGCCTCCAGGCGTGCGTCGCCCTCGGGTCCGCGCACCGACACCGTCACGGCGCCGGTCGCCGCGTTGCGGACGACGTCCGTGACGGAGGTGTGCGTACGCACCTCGGCGCCGGCTTCGCGCAGCGCGTCGGCCACCAGCTCGCCGGCGAAGGGCTCCATCTTCTCCAGCAGGCCCCCGCCGCGCACCAGCACGGTGACGCGGGCGCCGAGCGCCTGCCAGGCGGTGGCCATCTCGACGGCCACCACTCCCCCGCCGACCACGACGAGGCGGTCCGGCACCCGCTGGGCGCTGGTGGCCTCGCGGCTGGTCCAGGGCCGTACATCGGCGAGGCCCGGCAGGTCGGGCAGCTGGGCGCGGCTGCCGGTGCACACGGCCACGGCGTGCCGGGCGGTGAGCACGTGGTGCTCGCCCTCGGGGCTGGTGACGCTGACCTTGCGGGTGCCGTACAGGCGCCCGTGGCCGCGGTAGAGGTGGACGCCGATGCCGTCGAGCCATGCGACCTGGCCGTCGTCCTTCCAGTGCGAGGTGTACTCGTCCCGGTGGGCGAGGACGGCCTCGGCGTCGAGCGGGCCCTGCACCGCCTGGCGCAGCCCCGGCACCCTGCGCGCCTCGGCGCGGGCGACGACGGGGCGGAGCAGCGCCTTGCTCGGCATGCAGGCCCAGTACGAGCACTCGCCGCCGACCAGCTCGCTCTCCACCACCGCACAGCTCAGGCCGGCCGCGCGCACCCGGTCCGCCACGTTCTCGCCGACCGGGCCCGCGCCCAGGACCACCACGTCGTATTCCTCTGCTTCCGTCATGGGCCCAGTCTGGTGTGCGGTGTACTCCGTGGCCACAGGGGCACCCGCCAAGGAAGGAATACCGCGGCTGAGCACGCGGTTGTGCGAGGCGGCCCCACCCCCGGGGGCCGGGAAGAGGTGCAGGTAATGGCGACTGTCGAGCTGACCAAGGACAACTTCGACTCGGTCGTGTCCGGCAACGGGTTCGTGCTGATCGACTTCTGGGCTTCCTGGTGCGGCCCGTGCCGGCAGTTCGCCCCGGTGTACGACGCCGCGTCCGAGCGCCACGAGGACCTGGTCTTCGCGAAGGTCGACACGGAGGCCCAGCAGGAGCTGGCGCAGGCCTTCGACATCCGGTCGATCCCCACGCTGATGATCGTCCGTGACAACGTGGCGGTCTTCTCGCAGCCGGGCGCGCTGCCCGAGGCGGCTCTTGAGGACGTCATCGGCCAGGCCCGCGCGCTGGACATGGACGAGGTCCGCAAGTCGGTCGAGGCCGAGCAGCAGAAGGCCGAGCAGCAGAAGTAGGGTTCTCCCGCCCGGCAGGAGGCGCGTCGCGCGCCTCCCCCACGTCCACGCGGCCCCCTCCCCGTCCCGGGAGGGGGCCTTTGTCGTGGCCGGAGCGGAATGCGCCATTACTGACGGCGGCGGGCAGGGTCGGTTATCGGTCAGCTGTTCGTGCCGGGCGAGTGGGGCCGGCGCTCCGGGCTGCGCGGCTCGTTCGGTCAAGAGGCCAACGGGCGCCATTCCACAGCGAGTTCACAGCCACAGGGTTCGAGCCACGGGTTCTCCACACTGTGGCGATCCGGCGGACGTTGCGTGTTCTTCCTCCTACTCTCCGTCCTCATGCGAATCACACACCTGAGGCGTTTCAGCCTCGCCGCGGCCCTCGCCTCCTCCCTCGCCCTGTTCGGCGTGAGCCAGTCCGCAAGCGCCGACACCCCCGATGTGAGCTTCAGTGCCGACCAGACGGCGGCGACGCCCGGCAGCACGGTCAACCTGAGCATGACGTTCACGAACAACCAGACGACCGACGTGTGGTTCGTCTACCAGTCGGTGCAGCCCACCTGGGCGACCACCCAGCGCCCCGATCTCAAGTACTCGCTCGCCTCGTGTTCCGGCACGGGTGTGACCTGCACCGGGACCGGCACCACCACGATCGGCGTCAACTACTCCGTGCCGGTCGCGCCGGGCACCAGCCGCACCGTCACCATCCCGGTGCAGGTGGCGGCGGACTCCGGCTGCAACGGCAATATCGCGTTCTACTCGTACGTCTACTACGAGTACAACGACAGCCAGAGCCACAAGGACGGCGTCTTCAACTCCCCGACGATGCGGGTCAACTGCGCCACTCCCGCCCCGGCGGGCGCGCACTAGCCCTTGGACGGCCGCCGTTGGCGGCGGCCCGCGAACACCGGTCGGCCCATCCCCCCGGGTCGGCCGGTTTCGTATGTCCGAAAACAATCGCACGGGGCCCGGAATCGCGTGAATGTTTCGCTCGCGTGGCCGAAAACCGGATACGTCCCGGATCGCCTGGTTGTCTGGACCATTGGTGGTTTGCGCCCGCGTGCGCCCCCTGCACCGAAAGCGTTTGCCGCACGGAGCCGCTCAGGTTTTACGGGCCCGGCGCGACCCGGCGCGTTCGCCGATCGGCGCTCCCCAGGGGTCGTGCACCCGCCTGCGCCCCATCACGACGTACACAATTTTTCGTCATGTTTCACAGTAGCCACTCGAAAACTCCTCGAAGACCCGCACTATGTGACGCGTCAGAGCGGAACGGGGCGCCCTCCTCATCGGGGCGCGGCCGTTACGCCGTGGGCGGGGTCCGGGCAGGCAGGGGAGAGCCGAACGGACCTCCAGGGGAGGGGACTTCACCGCGTGAAGCGGAACACACTGCGCAGACGCACCATCGGCCTCGCCGTTGGCACCGTGCTGCTCGCCATGGGATTACCGGCCACTTCGGCGTACTCGGCGACGCCCACGCCGCGCATCGACCTCAGGGTCCTCGTCGTCTCCGACGGCGGCCCGGCCACCGCGGCCATCACCGCCGAGCTGGACGGCGAGGGCACCCCGTACACGGTGGTCGACCTGCAGCAGTCGGGCCGGCCGGTGATCGACGCGGCGTTCCTCGCGGACACCGTGGGCGGTGCGCCCCGGGCCAAGTTCCAGGCCGTGGTGCTGCCGAACGACAACCCCTTCCCGGCCGGTTCCGCCGAGATGACCGCGCTCTCCGCGTACGAGAAGACGTATGCGATACCCCAGGTCGACGCCTACACCTACGCGCGTCCCCAGGTGGGTCTGCAGCCGGCCGCCACCAGCGGCTACAGCGGATCCGTGGACGGCCTCAAGGCCCAGGTGACCACCGCCGGGCGCGCCACCGGCCCGTTCGGCTACCTCAATGCGAGCGTCCCCTTCGAGGACAACTCGCCCACGGTGAGCGAGAGTTACGCCTTCATCGCCCAGCCCGCCGCGGGGGCGGACTTCACGACCTACGTCGAGGCGCCCATCCCCGGCAGGAGCGGCAACGGCAGCCTCGTCGGCGAGTACCGCCACGACGGGCGCCGCGAGCTGGTCGTCACGTTCGCGTACAACCAGTATCAGGAGCAGTTCAAGCTCCTCGCCCGCGGCATCGTCGACTGGATGACGCAGAACGTGCGGCTCGGCGCCTCGCGCAACTACTTCGCGGTCCACGTGGACGACGTCTTCGCCGGGGACGACCGGTGGGACCCGAACCTCAACTGCACGCCGGGCGATGTGGACTGCCCGCCCGGACAGGGCGTCGAGGACTCGATCCGGATGACTCCGGCGGACGTGCAGAACGCCGTCGCCTGGGAGAAGGACCGCCGCTTCACGCTCGACCTCGCCTACAACGGCGGCGGCAGCGTCGAGTACCGCGAGAACCACGACGGCGTCGACGAGCTCGCCGACCAGTTCGTGGCCGACAAGAACGACTTCCGCTGGATCAACCACACCTACGACCACGCGTTCCTCGGGTGCGAGCAGAACGTCACGGTCGTCCCCTGGAAGTGCGCCACCAACCCGAACGGCTCCACCAAGTACGTGAGCCAGGCCGAGATATCCAAGGAGATATCGGACAACCAGCAGTGGGCGCAGGGCGTCGGGCTGCCCACCGAACCCGATGAGCTGATCACCGGCGAGCACTCCGGGATGAAGCTCCTGCCGCAGCAGCCGCAGGACAACCCGTATCTGGCTCCGGCGCTGAGCGCCAACCATATCGACTGGCTCGGCGCCGACATGTCGCGCGACCCGGTCCAGCGCCAGGTCGGCCCCGCGCAGACCGTCGCCCGCTACCCCATCAACATCTTCTACAACGCGGGCCACGTCGCCGAGCAGGTCGACGAGTACAACTGGATCTACACCAGCCGCACGCAGGGCGGCAGCGGCCTCTGCGACGACCTGCCGAACACCACGTGTCTGCCGGCGCCGCTCGACGCGGCCACCGGATACTCCGGGTACATCGTGCCCCTGGAGACGCAGACCGCCCTCGGCCACGTCCTGGGCAACGACCCCAGGCCGCACTTCATCCACCAGTCGAACCTCGCCGAGGACCGCATCGGCTACCCCGTCCTCGACGGAGTGCTCGACCAGTACAAGACGCTGTACGCGGCCAGTGCCCCGCTGGTGAACCTGCGGATGAAGGACATCGGCGCCGAACTGCGCAGCCGGGGTGCCTGGAACACCGCGGTGAAGGCCGGCCAGGTCACCGCGTACCGGATCGGCGACAGCGTGACCGTGCAGGCCCCCGCGGGCGTGGCCGTCACCGCGACGATGCCGGGCGGTACCCAGCAGGTCCTGACCGGTGGCACCACGGCGTTCGGCCAGGCCTACGCGGGCAGCGTGTCGGGCTGGGTGTCGCCGCAGTCCGGGCAGAGCAGCGTCGCCCTGACCCTCGCGCCGGCTCCCGCCAAGGCGCTCGCGCCGCAGGCCCGTCCCGCGTCGTCCGCCGGCCGCGCGACGTCGTCGACCGCACCGCGCACGCCGGTCCCCGCCGGTGTCACCAAGCCGGTTCCCTACAGCGCCGGGCGGCGCTGACGCCGGTCCGCCACCACCCCGAACGCTCGCCGCCACCGCGGCGGCGGGCCGCCGGGCCTACTTCACCACCCACCGCTCTCTTCAGCCGCGGAGCGCACGCATGCACGTACCACACCGCGCGCCGCGCTCCGGCGCTGCGCGGGTCACCCTGCTCACCGAGGGCACCTATCCGCACAGCCACGGCGGGGTGAGCGTCTGGTGCGACCAGCTCGTCACCGGAATGCCCGACATCGATTTCGACATCATCGCGGTCACCGGCACCGGACGGGAAGCCACCGTCTGGGACCTCCCGCCGCACGCCTCCGAGGCCGTCTCGGTCCCCATGTGGGGCCCGCCCCCCGGAGGCTCGGCCCCGCGCGGCCGACAGGAACGGCGCCTCATGACGGCGTACGAACGCTTTCTGACCGCCCTGCTCGACCCGTCCGCGGAGGACGGATTCGGGCCGGCGCTCTACGAGATGGCCCGCGCCGCACGGGACGGGCAGCTCAGCCCCGCACTCCGTGGCGACGCGGCGATACGGGTCCTGACCGAGGTCTGGAACCGGCCGGGGCTCGCCGTGCGCGAGGCCCGGCCCACCCTGCACGACGCGGTCACCGCGACCGGGCTCCTGGAGCACGCGCTGCGGCCGCTCGCCGCGACCCCGCCGAGCCAGGGCGTGTCCCACGCCGTCAGCGGCGGAGTGGCCGTGCTGCCGGGGCTCGTCGGCGCCGAACTGCACGGCGTGCCGCTGCTGTTGACCGAACACGGGGTCTATCTGCGCGAGCGCTATCTCGGCTACCGGGCCGCCCCGTACCGCTGGCCGGTCAAGGCGGTGCTGCTCGGGTTCTTCCGGCTGCTCGCCGAGGAAACGTACCGGCGGGCCGCGCTGATCACGCCGGGCAACCAGTACAACCGGCTGTGGGAGGAGCAGGGCGGGGCCGATCCCCAGCTCATACGCACCGTCTACAACGGGGTCGACCCGGCGGCGTTCCCGCCCGCCGGACCGGAGCCCACCGCGCCGACGCTGAGCTGGGCCGGGCGGGTCGACCCCATCAAGGACCTGGAGACCCTCATCCGCTCCTTCGCCAAGGTGCGCGCCGAGCTCCCCGCGGCCACCCTGCGTCTGTTCGGCGGCACGCCGCGCGGCGGAGAGGCCTACCGCGAGCGGTGCGAGGCGCTCGCCGACTCGCTCGGCCAGGGCGACGCGGTCACCTTCGAGGGCCGGGTCGAGGACATCAGGGACGCCTACGCCGCGGGCAACGTCGTGATGCTCTCCAGCATCAGCGAGGGCTTCCCCTTCACCCTCATCGAGGCGATGAGCTGCGGCCGGGCCACCGTCTCCACGGATGTGGGCGGGGTGCGCGAGGCGGTCGGCGAGGCCGGTCTCGTGGTGCCGCCGCGCGACCCGGACGCGATGGCGGCGGCCGCCCTGGAGCTCCTGGGCGACCCGGTGCGGCGCGCGGCGATGGGGGAAGCGGCCCGGCTGCGCGTCGTCGAGCAGTTCACGCTGCGCCAGACCGTCGACACCTTCCGCGCGATCTATCTCGAACTGTCCGTTCGCGGCGGGGTCGTCCCGGCGCGGCGGAGCAAGGACAGCGCGGACGCCACCATGGCGCTGCGCCTGGTGCGGGCGGGGACGCCGGCCGACGAGCCGGTGCGGGTGGCGGGGTGAGCGGGCCCATCCGTCTGGAGCCGCCCGACGGCCGCGACGACACGCTGATGCTCCGGCTCGCCAAAGAGTCCACGATGACGCTGCGTCTGCCGGGCCGGCGCTCCGCGCGCTGGGGCAAGGACGCCGCGGTCGACCGGCTCGCGGCTCAACTGGCCGAGCAGATAGGGCCGGCGGTGCACGCCTACGAGGTGGCCGCGCTGCTCGAATCGGAGGGCCTGACGGCCCAACAGATCGCGGACGAGTACGGGCACGGCAATCTGTTCTCGCTCGCGGAGGACCTGTACACGCGGGTGCCGCGCAGCTTCCCGGAACCGCCGGCGGCCGCCGATCCCTGGAAGCCCGATCCGGTGCGCTGCGGGCTGCGCGGCGCCCTGTTCGCGCTTCCCGGGCTCGCCTATCCGCTGACCGCCCGGCTGTGGCAGAGCGACCGGGCGGTGCTCGCCCTGGTCGTGGCGGGCCTGATCTCGTGGGCCTGGGGGCAGGGGCTCGGCCACCGTGCCTATCTGCGGATGGCCTCGGGCCGGGCCGAGGCGGCCCGCACGCTGCGGGCGGGCGCTCCGCTCGGCGCGCTGCTCGCCTTCGGCACGGGCCTGGCGATCGTGGGGCCGACTCCCGCGGCGTTCTTCGTGGCCGGCCAGTCCTGCTATCTCGCGGCGGCCGGGATCCTGCTGGTGCTGGCGCGCGAGCGGCTCCTGCTGGGGGCGCTCGCCCCGCTGATGGCGGGGGCGGCGGCGCTGCCGTTCAAGGAGCCGGGCGTGCCGCTGCGGATCGGGATCAGCGTGCTGACCCTTGCCCTGGTGGTCGGGGCCGTCGTCCACTGCCTGCGGGAGACGCTGAAGCTTCCCGCGGCGACGGCGCCGGTGACCCCGCGGCTCGTGGCGTCCCTGCCCTACGGTCTGTTCGGGCTGGCCGCCGGGGTGCTCGTGGCCTTCGCCGGGCAGCGCCATCCGCTCGCCGTGATCGCGCTGACGCTCAGCATGGGCCCCGCCGAATGGCTGCTCTACCGCTACCGCGGCATGTCGGTCGCGGCGCTGCGGGCAACGGCGACCCCTGCCGCGTTCCGGTGGCGCTCGGCCGCCGTACTGGGAGGCTGCCTTGCCGTCTATCTGCTTCCGCTGTTCCCTGCGGCGCTGCTGACGGGCGCCGAGCCCGCGCCGCTGCTCGCGCTCGCCGCGCTGCTCTGGACGGCGCTGCTGCTCCAGGCGTTCGGCATCGCCTGGCTGCCGGCCGCCGTGAGTCTGGCGGCGGCGGCCGGGGTCGCCTCGGCCGGCCTGATGGCGCCCCTGCCCGGCCTGCTCACCCAGTACCTCTGCTGTACGGCCGCGGCCCTGGTCCTGACGGGCAGCACCCTGCACCTGCTCGGACGGCCGACCGCGCACTCCTGACCCACGCACCACGGCTCCGGCCGGCGCACCAGCCGCACCACGAGCCTCACAGACCGCACCTGAATGATCACCGTACGTACCGAACCACCTTGAGAGGAGCGGCAGTTGACCTCCGCACCGCTTGTCGCCGTCACCGGAGCCGAAGGCTTCATCGGCTCCCACCTCACCGAGGCCCTCGTCGCCTCCGGCCACCGCGTGCGCGCGATGGCCCAGTACAACTCGTTCTCGTCCTACGGCTGGCTGGAGACGCTCTCCGCGGACGTCCTCGACCAGGTGGACATCGTCCTCGGCGACGTCCGCGACCCGGGCTCGGTGCGCGGCCTGGTCGAAGGGGCGGAAGCCGTCTACCACTTGGCGGCGCTCATCGCGATCCCGTACTCCTACCAGGCCCCGCACAGCTACGTGGACACCAACGTCACGGGCACCCTCAACGTCCTGGAGGCGGTGCGGGCCCTGGAGACGCCGCGCCTGGTGCACACCTCGACCAGCGAGACGTACGGCACCGCGCAGACCGTGCCCATCACCGAGGACCACCCCATCAACACCCAGTCCCCGTACGCCGCTTCGAAGGCCGGCGGGGACCGGCTCGCGGACAGCTACTTCGCGAGCTTCGCCACACCCGTGGTGACGCTGCGCCCGTTCAACACCTACGGGCCGCGCCAGTCGATGCGTGCGGTGATCCCCACCGTCATCGGCCAGGTCGCGTCCGGATCGCGCACGATCACCCTCGGCGATCTGCGCCCGACCCGTGACTTCACCTTCGCCGCCGACACCGCGCGGGCCTTCCTCGCGGTGGGCACCGCGCCCGCCGAGCGAGTGGTGGGGCGGACGTTCAACGCCGGGACCGGCACCGAGATATCGGTCGGGGACCTGGTGCGGCTCATCGGCAAGGTGATGGGCGCCGAGCTCGACGTCCGCGAGGACGAGCAGCGCATCAGACCGGCCAACTCCGAAGTGATGCGCCTGGTGGCGGACGCGAGCCGGCTGACCGAAGCCACCGGCTGGCAGCCGGGGTTCGGCCTGGAGTCGGGCCTGGAGCGGACCGCGGAGTTCTTCCGCGACCCGGGCAACCTCGCGCGCTACAAGACCGGCATCTACAACATCTGACTCTGCAGTCCCCACTCTCAGGGAGGCTCCCATGCACGCAGTGATACTCGCCGGAGGCAAGGGCGTCCGGCTGCGGCCGTACACCACGGCGCTGCCCAAGCCGCTGGTCCCGATCGGCGACCAGCACGCGATCCTGGAGATCGTGCTGCGGCAGCTCGCGGCCGCCGGGTTCACCAGCTGCACCATCGCCATCGGTCACCTGGGCCAGATCATCCGGGCCTATGTGGGCGACGGTGACCGCTGGGGTCTGAAGATCGACTACAGCACCGAGGAGAGCCCGCTCGGCACCATCGGCCCGCTGCTCACCATGCGCGACCGGCTCCCGGAGTCCTTCCTCGTCATGAACGGGGACATCCTCACGGACCTCGACTACGCGGACGTGCTCAACCAGCACCGCACCAGCGGCGCGCCGCTGACCATCGCCACCTACGCCCGCAAGGTCCACATCGACTTCGGGGTGCTGACCACCGTCGACACCAAGGTGGTGGCGTTCACCGAGAAGCCGAGCATGGACTACCGCGTGTCGATGGGGGTGTACGGCCTGTCCCTCAGCACGCTGGCCGACTACACCGAGGGCCTCCCGCTGGGCTTCGACGAGCTCGTCCTCGACCTGCTCAAGGCCGAAACCCCGCCGCACGCCTACGCGTTCGAGGGCTACTGGCTCGACATCGGGCGCCCGGACGACTACGACCGGGCCAACGCCGAGTTCACCACCCACCGCTCCCTGTTGCTCAAGGGGGCCTGACCGTCCCATGCGCATCCTCGTACTGGGTCACAGCGGCTACCTGGGCGGCCATGTCGCCCGGGAGCTGCGCGCCCTGCCCGGCGTGCAGTTCGTCGCCGGGGGGCGGGGGCCCTCCGCCGATCTGACGGTGGACCTCGCCACCGTCACCCCGGGCCCGCTCGCCGAACGGCTCTTCGCGTTCGCCCCCGACGCCGTCATCAACTGCGCGGGGGCGGTGGGCCCGCAGCCGGTGGCGCTGGCCGACGTCAACGTCCGGGCGCCCGCCGTGCTCTGTGCGGCGCTGCGCGAGGCCGCGCCCGGCGCGCGCCTCGTCCACCTCGGTTCGGCCGCCGAGTACGGGCCGACCGGGATCGGCGAGCGCGTCACCGAGCAGTGGGCGGCGCGCCCCACCACGCTGTACGGCGCGACCAAACTGGCCGGCACGGTGGCCGTCACCTCGTCGGGTCTCGACGCGGTGGTGCTGCGGATCACCAACCCGGTCGGTCCCGGCGCGCCGGCCGCGGGGCTGCCGGGCCGGCTCGCCCGGCGGCTGCTCGACCTCGATCCGCACTCCGTGGTGCGGCTCGGTGATCTCTCCGCGCACCGCGACTTCGTCGACGTGCGGGACGTCGCACACGCCGCGGTCCTCGCCGCGACCGGCGGCACCCGGCTGCCTCCCGTGCTCAACATCGCCACCGGACAGGCCGTGCCGGTACGGGAGTTGGTGCACGAGCTGGTCCGTGTCGCGGGGTTCGAGGGCCGGATCGAGGAGGACGCCGAAGGCTCGGTCCGGTCCGCGGACGTGCCGTGGCAGTGCTCCGATCCCAGCGCGGCGCGCGCCGCGCTCGGCTGGTCCCCCCGGCACTCGCTCGCCGATTCGGTGTCCGCGCTGTGGACGGCCGTACGCGCCGAGCCCGACCGGGAACCGGTGCACTGATGCTGCTGGTTCCGCTCTATGTCCACCCCGCCGAGGACCCGGACGCCTGGCGGCGGCTCGCCGAGGCGGCGGCCGATCTCTACGGGGTGGTGCTCAACGCGGCGGACGGGCCGGGCGAGTTCCCCGACCCGGCCTTCACCGGCCCGGTCGAGGCGCTGCGCGCGGCCGGTGTCCGGGTGCTCGGCTACGTCGATCTCGACTACGGCGCCCGCCCCGCGGACGCCGTGGTGCGGGACATCGAGCGCCACCGCGCGTGGTACGGCGCGGACGGCTTCTTCCTGGACCGGGCCCCCGCCGACCGGACCGGGCTGCCGTTCGTGCGCCGTGTGGCACGGGCCGCGCGCCGGGCGGGCGGGACGAGCCTGGTCCTCAACCCGGGTGTGCACCCCGCGCCCGAGTATCTGAAGGTCGCCGATCTGATCGTCACCTTCGAGGGACACTGGTCGACCTATGTGTCCACCTTCACCAGGCCCGGCTGGGCCGACCGGCAGCCGCCGGAGCGCCTGTGCCACCTGGTGTACGGCGTGCCCGACGCGTTTCTCGCGCTCGCCCTGCGCACGACGGGTGAGCGGGGCGCGGGTGTGTGCTGTGTGGTCGGGCGCGAGTTGCCCAATCCGTGGGCGGCGCTGCCGCCCGTGCTTCCCGGAAAGACACCATGAACCGCACCCCGGCCCGCCCCTGGACGGCGCACCTCGCCGCCGTCGCCGCCCTACTGCTCCTCGCCACGGCCTGCTCGTCGGGCGCCTCCGACGACGACGCGGACGGCCCCGACGAGCCCACGCCGACAGCGAGCGCGCCCGCCCCCTCCCACTCCGCCTCCTCCCCCGCCTCGCCTTCGCCCAGCAGATCCGGCGCGTCGCCGTCGCCCGCCTCCCCGTCGCCTTCGGGAAGCGGCCCGGCCGGGGCCCGGATCTGGCAGCCCCGGCCCGGCACCGCCTGGCAGTGGCAGCTCAACGGCCGGGTGAAGGAGGGTCCCGATGTGCCGGTGTACGACATCGACGGCTTCGAGAACACCGCGGCCGACGTCGCCGAGCTGCACAAGCGGGGCCGCAAGGCGATCTGCTACATCAACGCCGGCGCCTGGGAGAACTTCCGGCCCGACAAGGAGGACTTCCCCGCCGCGGTGCGAGGTGAGAACAACGGGTGGGACGGCGAGCGCTGGCTCGACATCCGGCGCATCGACGTGTTGCGGCCGCTGATGGAGCGCCGCTTCGACATGTGCAAGGAGAAGGGCTTCGACGGGGTCGAGCCGGATCTGATGGACGGCTACATCAACAAGACGGGCTTCCCGCTCACCGCCGCCGACCAGCTCGCGTACAACCGCATGCTCTCCACGATCGCGCATGCGCGGGGCCTCGCGGTGGGGCTGAAGAACGATCTCCAGCAGATCCCGCAGCTGGTGGGTGACTTCGAGTTCGCGGTCAACGAGCAGTGTGCACAGTACGAGGAGTGCGCCCAGCTCACGCCGTTCGTGAAGGCGGACAAGGCGGTGTTCCACGTCGAGTACGAGCTGCCCACCAAGGACTTCTGCGCCGAGTCCGACAAACTGGGGCTCTCCTCGATGCGCAAGAACCTCAAGCTGGACGTCTGGCGTCAGCCCTGCTGACCCGCGGACCCGGTCCTCAGCCGAGGAGGACCGCGATCAGGGAGAGGGACGCCATCGACAGCAGCGTCGAGAGCAGCACGGTGTCGCGGGGCAGCGCGGTGTCGAGCCGGTACTCGGAGGCGAAGATGAACGCGTTCTGCGCCGTGGGCAGCCCGGAGCAGAGCACCACCGCGAACAGCTCGTGCCCGTCGAGGTCGAACACCCACTTCCCGAGAGCGTAGGCGAGCAGCGGCTGGACGGCGGTCTTCAGCGTGACGAGCAGCGTGCGCTCGGCGCGCTCCCCCGGGTCGGCCGCGGTGCGTGTGGTCAGGGACATGCCGAGCGCGAACAGGGCGGCCGGGACGGCGCCGCCGCCGAGGATGGTGAGCGGCGAGGTCACCTCGTCGGGCAGCTTCCAGCCGAGCGCGGCGACCGCCACACCGGCGATGGAGGCCCCCACCACCGGGTTGCGGACGGGGAGTTGGAGGATGCGCAGCCAGGGCCTGCCCGTGTCCTGGCGTACGTCGAGCTCTATGAGCACCAGGATCACGGGGGTGATGAACAGCATCTGGAAGAGGGCCGCCGCCACGATGAACGAGGTGTCGTGCAGGACGTGCACCGCGACCGGGATGCCGAGGTTCGCCGAGTTGACGTAGGAGGCGGCCATCGCTCCGATCGCCTGCTCGGCCTTCTTGCGCCGGTACAGCCGCGCGCTCGCCACGAGCCCCGCCGCGAAGACCGCGACCAGGGCGAGGGCGAAGACCGCGACGCCCGGCTGGGCCAGCTCGCCGGGCCGTGACTTCGCCATCGTCAGGAAGAGCAGCGAGGGCATGGCGAAGGTGAACGCGAAGCGGCCCAGCACGTGTTGGGCCTGGTCGCCCAGCAGGTCGAACCGTCCGGCGGCCCAGCCGAACGCGGTGATGATCCAGATGGGCAGGAAGCCGGAGACAACCGAGTGCACGGCCTCAGGATGCCCGACCGGTGTCCGCTGCCCGCGACTGGGGTCACGCCGTCCGGACGGCGCCGGCCCAGCGCAGGACCGCCGCGCGCGCGATGTGCGGGGTGCGCGCCCAGGCGGTCTGCGCAGCCGCCGCGCACACGGCCGCCACCGCGACGTCCTTGTCCGCGGCGAGGTTCACGACGCCGAGCGATTGCCCGGTGGCGGGCTCCACGACCTCCCGCTCGCACCCGGAGAGCGGTGCGGGCTGCCACGTCCGGGGGTCGAGCAGTCGGGGTGCGGCAGTCGGAGATCGGCAGTCGGGGTTCGGCGTGCACCCACGCGCCTATGACCGGGTCGCGTCGGCCCGACCCCTCATGTCACGTACGGCACACGCCTGTTCAGCGTTCCAGGACGAGGGCGAGGCCCTGGCCCACGCCGATGCACAGGGCGGCGAGCCCGGTGCCGGAACCGGCGGCGGCGAGCTGGTGGGCGACGGCCCCGGCCAGCCGGGCGCCGGAGGCGCCGAGGGGGTGGCCGATGGCGATGGCGCCGCCGCGCGGGTTGACGACGGCGGGGTCGAGGCCGGGCCAGGCGGCGAGGCAACCGAGGGACTGGGCCGCGAACGCCTCGTTCAGCTCGAAGGTGGTGAGGTCGCCGAAGTCCCTGCCCGCCTTGGCGAGCGCCTTGCGGACGGCTTCGACGGGGCCGAGCCCGAAGAGCTGCGGTTCGATGCCGGTCACGGCGGAGCTGCGGATCCGGGCCAGCGGCTCCCGGCCGGTGGCGCGCAGCCCCTCCTCGTCGACCAGGAGCAGGGCCGCGGCTCCGTCGTTGAGCGGTGACGCGTTGCCCGCGGTCACCGAACCGTCCGCGCGGAAGGCGGGCTTGAGCCGGGCGAGCGCCTCCAGGGTCGAGGACTCGCGGATGCACTCGTCGCGCGTCAGCCCGACACCGTCGTACGGGACGACCTCGCCGTCGTAGAGACCCTTGGCCCAGGCTTCGGCGGCCTTGCGGTGGCTGTCGAGGGCGAACGCGTCCTGCTGCTCGCGGGTGATGTGGTGCTTGTCGGCGATGAGTTCGGCGCCCTCACCGAGGGCGACGGTCCACTCGGCGGGCATCTTCGGGTTGGTCATGCGCCAGCCGAGGGTGGTCGAGTACATCTGCTGGTGACCGGCGGGGAAGGCGCGCTCGGGCTTCTGGACCACGAAGGGGGCGCGGGACATCGACTCGACGCCGCCCGCCACCGCGATCGAAGCGTCGCCGACGGCGATGGCGCGCGCCGCCTGGATCACGGCTTCGAGGCCGGAGCCGCAGAGGCGGTTGACGGTGACGCCGGGCACCGAGACGGGCAGCCCGGCCAGGAGCACCGCCATGCGGGCCACGTCGCGGTTGTCCTCCCCCGCGCCGTTCGCGTCGCCGAAGTACACGTCGTCGATGCGGGCCGGGTCGAGCTCCGGCGCACGGTCCACCAGCGCCTTCACCACGTGCGCGGCGAGGTCGTCGGGCCGCACGGAGGCGAGCGCACCCCCGAACTTGCCGATCGGGGTGCGGACGGCGTCGACGATGTACACGTCGCGGATGCTCATCGGGTCTCTCCCACGGATCTCTCCACCGCTGCCGGGCCGCCACGACGGCGTCCCGTTCGCCCAGTGAAGTGATGTTCATGAATGGTCGCGCCCGAGTCTCTGCTCCCCGCCGCCCGCTGTCAACGGGCCCCCGAAGACCGGGTTCAGGCGCGCGCGGACCCCGGCACCTCCCTGACCACCGCGGTCAGGCCGATGTCGAGCTCGGAGCCGTCGACGAGCAGCGCCTCCACCGCGTGCGTGGCGGAGTCGATCTCGGCCTCGATGCCGTGGCCGGCGTAGCGCGGGTATCCCGAGACGCCCGTCTCGCCGGTCGCCTCGACGACGGCGGACCGTACGGCGCTGTCCGCGACGGAGGCCCTCCCCCGGTCCTCGACGTGTTCGGGCACCAGCAGGATCTCGAAGCGCCGCGGGTGCCGGCTCGCGTAGTGCGGTTGGTTGCTCATGCTCCGACGCTAGACATGCGGAGCGCCGCTCGCACGCCGTCCCTGCACCATCCGGCTTCAGCTCGATTCGCGCGGCAGCGCGCGGGCGCCCATCAGGTCGTGGCGTTCGGGCGCGCCGTCGGGGTCGCGCACCACCCGGTCGACCAGTTCGGCCAGGTGGCGGCCGGTCACCATCTCGACGTGGACGGTGCTGAGGCGGGGGCGCAGCAGCCGGCCGAGGAGGAGATCGTCGGCGCCGATCACGGCGGCCTCGCCCGGGACATCGATGTCAGCGTCCTGGAGGGCGCGCATCAGGAGCATCGCGTACTCGTCGTTGTAGGCGAACACCGCGTCAAGGCCCGACTCCCGCCAGCGGCCCGCCAGTTCGGCCGCCGACTCCTCCGTGTACGCCATCGTCACGGGCTCGACCGCGGCATCGGTGCCGTGCACGGCCTTGCGGGCACCGGCCAGGCGCGGCGTGGAGAAGAGTTCCAGGCCGGGTTCGGCGGGCATCAGGACGCCGATGCGGCGCCGGCCGCGGTCGCGCAGATGGCCGACGGCGCGCTCGCCGATCTCGCGCTGGTCCATGACGAGCGCGTGCGCGCCCTCGACGCGCTGCGGGCCCAGCGTGATGACCGCGCGGGCGCCGGAGCGCTTGAGGAGCTGGACGCCCTGCGGGGTGAGCGCGATCTCGCCGAGGGAGACCACGGCGACGGGCCGCAGCTCGGCCCAGGCGCGGGCCGCCTCGTCGGCGCCGAGGCCCAGGCTTCCGTACTGGACCACCGTGTAGTCGAGCCGGCGCAGCTCCCACTGGAGCTCGTTGAAGAAGCGGCTGTAGAGCGGGCCCACCGGGATGTGCGCGGTGGGCAGCAGCACGATCCGGGTGTGCCCGGCGCGCAGGCTGCGCGCCGCGGCGTGCGGCACGTACCCCAGCTCCTCGGCGGCGGCGCGGACCTTGATCCGGGTCGGTTCGCTGATCCGCACGGCCGAGGTGTTGTTGAGCACGTAGCTGACGGTCGCCCGGGAGACCCCGGCCAGGCGGGCCACATCGGCGCTGGTCGGGACGGGACGGTCGGCAGGCTGCTTGGGTGTCTGGCTCATCGCGCTCGGCATCTTTCCAGACGGGTACGGGCCAGGGTCTAGCGGATGGCGTGAATTCGATGCTACACAGTGCTTACACGAGCAACTGACACGTGTCACCACACCGTCGGACCCGTCCGGCCCGTGGTGTCACCAGACGGTCCCGGACACCCGGATCCAGGTGTTCCGGCCGTTCGGGGCGCCGCACCGCGCCCGCTCGTGCACCCTCGTCCGCCTCATCCCCTCTCGGAGGGCAGCGTGGCTCTTTCCTCCCCGGGCACCGGCATCCCCGCGCCCGTCACCGCTCCGGCCCCCCGCCCCGCACGCGGGCTGCTGCCGCTGCTCCTGCTCGGCAACACCGCGATGTACGCGCTCTACATCGGCGTGCCCGGTGTGCTGCTCGCGCTCCAGATCGAGCACATCGACGCGGCGCACAAGGTCGCCGACTTCGGGCTCGTCTCGGGAGTCTCCGCGATCTTCGCGACCGTGTTCAACCCCGTGGCGGGGGCGCTCTCGGACCGCTCGGGGCGCCGCAACCCCTGGATCCTGGGCGGCGGACTCCTCTCCCTGCCCGTGATGTTCCTGCTGGGCACGGTCCATACGATCCTGCTGGTCACCATCGTGTGGTGCCTGGGCCAGGCCGTCCTCAACGTGTATCAGGCCGCCCTCACCTCGGTCGTGCCGGACCGGGTGCCGATGGCCGCGCGAGGAAAGGCGTCGGCCGCCGTCGGGCTCGGGCTGCCGTTCGGCTCCGTCGTGGGCGCGCTGCTCGGCGCGGCCTTCTCCGACCACTACCGCACCGGTTACTTGATCTTCGGTGCGCTCCTCGCGGGCGCGGCGGTCATCTTCACGGCGGCGACCCGCGAGGAGCGCCGGCCCGCCAGGGCGCCGCTGCCGCTCGCGAGACAACTGGCCGCGTTCACCGGGGCGCTGCGCGATCACGACTTCCGCTGGGCGTTCATCGGCCGGGCGCTGCTCGTCCTCGGCTACTTCTCAGTGGCCGGATATCAGCTCTACATCCTCCAGGACCATACCCGGCTGCCGTCCGGTCTCTCACCCGAGCACGCGGTGGCGATCCTCATGCCGGTCAACGCGGTCGCGATGGTGGTCTCGACGGTCCTGGGCGGCTGGCTCTCCGACCGCCACGACCGGCGCAAGCTGTTCGTCGGGGCGTCGGCGGCGCTCTCCGCGGCGGCCCTGGTCATTCCGGCCGTCTCGGCGGGCTGGACGGCGATGATCGTGTTCTCCGTCGTCAACGGCCTGGGTTTCGGCTGCTACATGGCGGTCGACACGGCGCTGGTCACCCTGGTCCTGCCGAAGGCCGAGGACGCCGCCCGCGACATGGGCGTTCTGAACGTGGCCAACGCCGGTCCGCAGATCGTCGCCCCGTTCGCGGCCTCCCTGATCGTGTCGCTGAGCGGCGGCTACACGGCGCTGTTCCTCGCCGGAGCCGCGCTCTCGATCGTGGGCGCGCTCGCGGTGCGCCCGATCAGGTCCGTGCGATGAGCCGCCCGACACCACCGGCGACGCCCCGGCCGGCTCAGGCCTGGTGCCCCTCCGGGCGCGGAGGCAGGCGCGCGCCTACCGTCGTACGGGCCAACTGCCCCCATATGCACGGGCGGTGGGCGGCCATGGCCTGACATGCCCGGCCGCTCACCACCCGTATCCGTACGGGGTCCGGGACCAGTCGCGCACCTGACACGCGGGGCGGGTCCCACCCCGTACCCCTCCGGGCACCGAGGCAAGCGCGCACCTGACGGGCGTGCGGGCCGAGGGCCCCCACCCGTGCGGGCCCGGAGGCCGTCGCGTACCTGACCTGCGTGACGGCTTCCGGCCCGTGCCGTACGGCCCCGGAACGGGACCGCGCCTGACCGTGGCGCCCGTTCCGGGGCCGTACACCCCCTGCCCGACAGCACCACCCGTACCGAAAGGCATCACCGTGCAGCTCAACACCCGCACTTGGGGCGAGGGTGACCGCATCGCCCTCCTGATCCACGGGATCATGGCCGACCACCGCACCTGGCGGAAGGTCGGGCCCGCGCTCGCCGCGCGGGGCTACCGCGTCATCGCGGTGGACCTGCGCGGCCACGGAGCGAGCGGACGCGGCGAGTACACCGCCGAGCTCTTCGCCGACGACCTCGTGGAAACCCTTCCGGCCGGCGCCGAGTTGGCCCTGGGCCACTCCCTCGGCGGGCTCTCCCTGTCGCTCGCCGTCGAACGCCTCCGGCCGTCCCGCGCCGTGTACTCGGACCCGGCGTGGTCGGTCAACACCCCCCAGGACACGGCGGGTTCGGAAGGCATCAGCCCGGATCTGTTCGCCCAGTTCAAGTCGGCGACCCGTGAAATGGTCGCGGGGCTCAACCCGCGCTGGGAGGACGAGGACGTCGACATCGAGCTGGAGACCCTGAAGGTCTGGGACGAGAACACCGCGTTCGGGCTGGCCACGATGTTCGGCGCGGACCTGGCCCCGGCGAAGGCCGTCATCCCCTCGCTCGTGCAGTTCGCCGAGGCGAGCTTCCTGTACGACGCGGCCGAGGCGGCCCGCCTGCGAGCGCGCGGTTTCGAGGTCCGTACGGTCAAGGGGGCGGGGCACACCCTCCACCGTGACGACTTCGAGGGGTTCATGGCGTCCCTCGACGGCTGGATCTGACGTACCGTCATAACCCTGAGCGGGGGCGGGGCCAGGGGCTGCCAGCCCGCCACCCGGCCCCGCCCCGGCCGGCGGTCCGGCCCGGCCCGGACCGGGTCGAGCGGGTTGGACCGCATCAGGCCGGGAGGGCGTCGACTGTCGGGACGACGGTGGCGAACAGGTCGGTGATCATGGTGAGCGCGGCGCGCTGGAGCGTCGCGGCGGGCACGACGGTGCCGTCCGGCGCGGTGAGCGCTCGCGTGGCGGTCGCCTCGGCCACGACGGTGGGCCGGTAGCCGAGGTTGAAGGCGCCCTGCGTCGTGTAGTTGACGCACATGTGGGTCATGAACCCGGCGATGACGAGTTCCTTCCCGCTGCCCGGCGCGGCGCCCAGCTCGGTGAGCACCTTTTCGAGCTCCGTCTGGTGGAAGGAGTTGGGGAACTGCTTCACCACGACCGGCTCGCCCTCCCGCGGGGCCACCTCGTCGCTGAGGGCGCCGATGTGGGCGCGGATGTCGTACGGGCCGCCCTCCCCGCCGTCGTGAATGACGTGCACGACCGGGGTGCCCGCGGCGCGTGCGCGCTCGAGGAGGCGCGCCCCGGCGGCCAGCGCCTCCTCGACGCCGTCCAGGGCCATCACGCCGGTGCGGTAGGTGTTCTGGATGTCGATCAGGATGAGGACGGACCGGCTCAGCCCGGCCGGCCGGCTGTCCAGGCCGCTCACCTCGCGCAGGGAGGCGGAGGGACGGGGCTCGGTGGAGTGCTGGGTGCTCATTGGGCGCCTTTCACAAGGGAGTTGGTACGAAGAGGTGGTGTACGGGGTCGAGGTTCCGCCCCGCGTGAGGGCAGGGCGAAGCCGTCCGGCTCGCTTCGGCGCGGCCGGGGGTACGGGGGCGGGGTGCGGGGACGGGCCCGGTCAGGCGCGCTGGGTGCGGAAGCGGCGGCGGTACGCGGCAGGGGTGGTGGCGAGTTGTCGCCGGAAGGCCCGGTGCAGGGTTTCCACCGACCCGAGTCCCGACTCGGCGGCGACCTCGTCGAGCGGACCGTCGGTGGTTTCGAGGAGCCGCCGCGCCGTCTCGACACGGGCCGATTCCACATAGGCGGCGGGGCCCGCGCCGGTCTCCTGCTTGAAGACGCGGGCGAAGTGCCGCTCGCTCAGGCACATGCGCGCGGCGAGGGTCTGTGCGGAGAGTTCCTCCTTCAGGTGGTCGGCGATCCACAGGCGCAGTTCGTCGATGTCGCGCCGGGAGGTGGCGGGCCGGCTGAGCGGCACCGAGAACTGGCTCTGGCCGCCCTGCCGTCGGAGGTACATCACGAGGTTCCGCGCCAGGGCGAGGGCCACGTCCTCGCCCTGGTCCTCGGCGACGAGGGCGAGCGCGAGGTCCAGGCAGGCGCTGATTCCGGCGCCGGTCCACACGCGCCCCTGGTCGGTGCGGACGAAGATCGGGTCGGGGTCGACCGCGACGGCCGGGTGGTCGGCGGCGAGCTGGGCGGCGGTCGACCAGTGGGTGGTCGCCGTCCGCCCGTCGAGCAGCCCGGCCGCGGCGAGGACATGGGCGCCGACGCACACCGACGCCACGCGCCGGGCGTGCGGGGCGGTCTCCTTGACCCAGGCCACGACGGCCGGGTCGACGCGGGCGACGGGACCGCCGTCGGTCAGGTCGACCGCGCCGGGCACCAGCAGGGTGTCCACCCGCGCGCCGACCTCCGCGAAGGAGAGATCGGTCAGCAGCCGCACACCCGCCGAGGTCCGCACCGCGCCGCCTTCGGGCCCGGCGAGCCGCACCTCGTAGCGGGCGCGGCCCGCGGTTTCCCGGTTGGCGAGCGAGAAGACCTCGGCCGGTCCGGTGACGTCGAGGAGGTCGACATCGGGGAAGACCGCGATGACGACCCGGTGCGAAGGGGGCATGGCCCCATCTTCGGGGGGTGGCGGGGGTGGCCGCAATGACGATTTGCTGTCACATTCGGACGTGGGGGTGCGCGGAGCGCGTCTAGGAGGGGCCAGCCTGGCCAGGGTGCCCAGCATCGGCATCATCAGCCCGTCCGACTGCTCGGACCCCGGCCCACGCGGGCCACCTCAGCCCGCCCGGCTGCCCCGACCCCGGCCACTGCGGGCCACCCCAGCCCGCCCGGCTGCTCGGACCCCGGCCCATGCGGGCCCCCCAGCCTGTCCGGCGTTTGAGGACGAGCGCCGTTCAGGCGCGAACGGGGTCTGGGGCGGAGCCCCAGGAACCCCGCCTTCGGGTGCGGACCGTGCCCACGTCTCGCGCAGTTCCCCGCGCCCCTAGGTGGGTTGCCCTTGGCAGGATGCCCAATCCAGGCCACCTCAGCCCGTCCGGCGATTGAGGACGAGCGCCCTCAAGGCGCGAACCGGGGCCCGGGGCGGAGCCCCAGCAACGCCTCAGCCGGCCTGGCCCGTCGGCCGCATCGTGATGTTGTTGATGTCCACGCCCGCAGGCTGGTTGATGGCGAAGACAATCGTGTCCGCGATCTGCTCGGCGGTGATCGCAGGGGTCGCCTCGGGCGTACCACCGCGGGCCTGCCAGAAGGGGGTGTCCACGACGCCGGGGGCGACAACGGTGACGCCGACTCCGTCCTGGCCGACCAGGAGGCGGGTGTTCTCGGCGAGGGCGTGGGCGGCCCACTTCGTGACGGAGTACAGGTTGCCCGGGGTGTTACGGACACCGGCCACAGAGCCGATGATCACGATGCGCCCCTTGGAGCTCCTCAGGTGGGGCAGGGCCTGCTGGACGAGCAGGGCAGGGCCCAGGACGTTGGTGAGGATCATGGCGCGCATGTCATCAGGGGAATGGGTCTCCAGATTACCGGTCAGGGAGAAACCGGCGTTGGCGATGACGTTGTTCAGCTGGCCCCAGGTGTCCAGCACCTGGCGGACAGCGGCGGCGACGTCATCCGCTTCGCCGGCATCGCCGGCGATCGTCAGCAGGCGCTCGCCCGCATCGGCGGTGGCGGCGAAGGCGGCCAGCTTGCCCGCGTCGCGTCCGGTAACGGCCACGCGGTGGCCCTGCTTGAGCAGGGCGCGGGCGGTGGCGGCGCCGATTCCGGTCGAGCCACCGGTGATCAGTGTGACGGGGTCCATGGGACGGCCTCCTCGGCGACAGGGTCATCAGGGCGGAGCGCGTGCACTATACCCAGCGGGCTTCGAGGCTCGCTCCTGGCTTTCTCCGACGGCTCCGTACCTGACTGAGCATCAGGAGGCAGGCCCGTATTGGCTTCCGTGGCCAATTGAGTCATTGGAGGGCCGTAACTGATGCCCAGTGGGCGCGACTTGAGCCGTTCCTGCCGATGGGCGAAGTTCGGCCTGGGCAGGGTGCCCAGCATCAGCGCCCCCAGCCCGTCCGGCTGCTCGACCCCGGCCCATGCGGGCCACCCCAGCCCGTCCGGCGATTGAGGACGAGCGGCCTCCAGGCGCGAACCGGGGTCTGGGGCGCAGCCCCAGGCAACCCCGCTTCCGTCTGCGGACCGTGCCCGCGTCCCGCACAGTTCCCCGCACCCCTAGGGGGGGTTGACCTTGGCAGGGTGCCCAGCAGAGGCCACCCCAGCCCGTCCGGCGATTGAGGACGAGCGCCCTCAAGGCGCGAACGGGGTCCGGGGCGGAGCCCCGGGGGTGGCTGTACCCGGCCGCTCCGCGGGCTGCTCCACGTACTCCTCGTGGATCTCGCGCGGCCCGAACGGCCACACCTTCTCGAAGCGTGCCCACAGGGCGAACGCGACGCAGCCGAGCGCCAGCCAGGCGAGCGACCATTCGATGGGGTGGCGGCCGGGTGAGTTCTTGTCGGAGTAACCGTAGATGGTGAGCCAGCCGACCAGGGCGACGAGGCTCGGCAGCGGATACAGCCACATCCGGTACGGCCGGCGCAGCCCCGGCTGCCGCTTGCGGAGCACCGTGACGGCGAGGATCTGGGCGAGCGCCTGCACGATGACCATCACCGTGGTGAGGAGCTGGATGAGGGTGGTCAGGTCGGTGCGGCGGCCGATCATGAAGCCGATCGCGGTGATGACGCCCATGGTGGCGAGGCCGAGCATCGGGAAGCGGTGGCGGGGGTGCAGCTTGGCGTAGGGGCGGAAGAACACCTTGTCGCGCGCGGCGTCGTACGGCACCCGTGAGCCGCCGAGCAGCCCGGCGAAGACGGAGGCGAACGCGGTGATCAGGATGAGCACGGTCACCACGTCGGCGGCGCCCTTGCCCCAGGCCTTCTCCAGGACGGCGGAGGCGACCGAGGACGAGGCGATGTCGTCGGGGTCCAGCATCCGGTGGTAGTCGATCACGCCGAGCGTGCCGATCTGGAGCAGCAGGTAGATCGCCATGATGCCGAAGATCGAGTAGATGATGGAACGCGGCAGCGTACGGCCCGGGTCCTTGATCTCGGCGCCCATGTAGGCGGTGGTGTTGTAGCCGAGGTAGTCGTAGATGCCGATGGTGAGTCCCGCCGCGAAGCCGATCCAGAAGTGACTGCTCGTCAATTCGAAGGCGCCCGACGGGTAGTGGAAGGCGAGGTGGGGGCTGAAGTCGGTGGCGGCGGCGATGATGACGAGGCCCACCGAGGCGATCATCACGACCCACATCACGGCGGTGATCCGGGCGATGTTCTCGATGCCCCGCCACAGCAGCAGGACGACGAGCACGATCATGCCGAGCCCGATCAGGTCACCGGCGGTCCTGCTCAGGTCCGGCGCCAGGTAGCCGAGGTACTGGACGAAGCCGACGACTCCGGTGGACATGGCCAGCGGGATGAAGAGCATCGCCGTCCATACGAAGAGGAACGGCATCAGCCGGCCCGTGCGGTACTGGAAGGCCTGGCGCAGGTAGACGTAGCTGCCACCGGATCCCGGCAGCGAGGCGCCGAGTTCGGCCCAGATCAGGCCGTCCGCGAGTGCCAGGATCGCGCCGGCGACGAAGCCGATGACGGCCTGCGGCCCGCCGAACGCGGCGACCATCAGGGGGATGGTCACGAAGGGGCCGATGCCGCACATCTGGCTCATGTTGATGGCGGTGGCCTGGAAGAGCCCGATCCGGCGGACGAAGCCGCCGGCGGGCGGAGGGGTTGCGGACACGGAGTCCTCCCTGGCTGATGTCGGGAAAAGGAAGCTACTGCCGATGCACCGGCGGGGGGACTCCCTCGGCATGGGGCGTGATTAAGTTAGGTACCTTTACTTTCACGGTCAAGGGGTCGTCCGCGACCGGAGGGGACCGATGCGTGAGAATGATGCGATGAGCAGCAGCGACGAGGGTGGCGACCTGCCCTGGAACCCTCAGCGGCAGCGCAGTTCCAACGAACGTCTGCTGCTCGACCGGCTCCGCGCGCAGGGCCCCGCCTCCCGGGCCCAACTGGCGCGCGACACGGGCCTGTCCAAGCCCACCGTGTCCAGCGCGCTGGCCTCGCTCGAAGGGGCGGGCCTGGTGCGTGAGGCGGGCACGATCGTCCCCGAACGGGGCCGGGCCGCGGTGCTGTACGCGCCGGATCCGACCGCGGGGTACGCCCTGGGCATCGACATCGGCCGGGCCTGGCTGCGGGTCGCGCTCGCCGATCTCGACGGCACGGTCGTGGCCCGCTCCGAGGTCCGCAACCACGCCCGCACCTCGGCCACCATGGCGGATCTGGTGGTCGCGAGCGCGCACCGGCTCGTCGAGGCGTCGGGGGTGGACGCGGAGCGCGTCGCTCAGGCGGTGGTCGGTACGCCGGGCGTGTTCGACGCCGAGAAGCGTCGCGTGCGCTACGCCCAGCATCTGCCCGGCTGGGGCAGGCCCGGTCTCTTCGACCAGATGCGGGAGCGCCTCGGCTTCCCCCTGACGGTGCACAACGACGCGAATCTGGCCGCGCTCGGCGAGTACACCTTCGGTGTCGGCGCGGGCAGCAGACTCTTCGTGTACGTCATGATCGGCACGGGCCTCGGCATGGGCGTGGTCAGCGAGGGCCGGCTCTTCACCGGGGCGCACGGCGGCGCGGGCGAGATCGGTTTCCTGCCATGGCCCGGCCGGCACAAGCCGGACACCCTGGAGGGCGCGGTCTCCGGCGACGCGGTCGTCGAGGCGGCCCGTTCGCTCGGGATGATGGGCCCGCTCACCGCGAAGGACGTCTTCGACGCGGCGCGGGCCGGAACACGCCCCGCGCTCGAGGCGGTTCAGCTGGAGGGCGAACGGATCGCACACACCGTCGCGGTGGTCGCGGCCGTCCTCGATCCGGACCTCGTGGTGCTCGGCGGGGGCGTCGGGCACAGCGCCGACCTGCTCCTGCGCCCCGTACGGGAGACGCTGCGCACGCTCACACCGCTGCGCCCGAAGGTGGCGCCGAGTTCACTCGGGGAGGACGCGGTGCTGCTCGGCGCGGTCGCCACGGCGCTCGGTAGGGCGCGGGACGTGGCCTTCGAGCGGCGCGCGGCACACTGACGGCACCCGGTCGGCCCCCTGCGTTTGACGTGCGGCCCCCCGCTGCCCAGTGTCGAGCGCGCGCCCATCGACCACCGGAGGAGAGCCTCGTGGACAGCAAGACGTTCGTCTACGTCACCTACATCCGCACCACGCCCGAGCGGCTGTGGCAGGCCCTGACCGAGGCGGCCTTCACCGAGCGGTACTGGGGTGTGCGCCTGGAGAGCGGCTGGGCCAAGGCGTCGCCCCTGGTCTGGACACAGGCCGGGGTCACCGTCGCCGACCCCGAGCAGGTCGTCCTCGTCGCGGACGCCCCGCGTCAACTCGCCTATACCTGGCACACGTTCACCCCGCGGTGGGCCGAGTCGGTCGGCCTCGGCGAGGACGTGCGGGCGCGGATCGCGGCAGAGCGCCGGTCGTCGGTGACGTTCACCGTGGAGCCCCTGCGTGAGCAGGTGAAGCTGACCGTCACCCATGACTTCGACCCGGCGGGCGTCGTGCACGGGATGTGCACCGAGGGGTGGCCGCCCATCCTGTCCAGCCTCAAGACGCTCCTGGAGACGGGCGAGCCCCTTCCGGCCCCCTGATGCCGGGCGCGACGGGAGCGCCCGGCGTCACCACGAGGTCGCCGGCCGCGGTGCGCCGCGCGAGGACGCCGGTGCGGAAGTAGCCGTCCGGGGTGAAGCGGCGCTCGTTGTGGTCGGGCGCACGGTAGTAGCCGCGCACGATGGACGGCCCGCGCGCCAGGAGTTCGCCCGGCTCCCCCGCGGGTACGTCGTCGCCGTCCGGTCCTGCGACGCGGATCTCGTCGCCGGGCGAGAGCGGGCGGCCCCGGGTGGTGCACACGGCCTCGTCCGGATCGCCGGGACCGGTGAGCACGAACGGCCCCTCGGGCATGACGAGGAGTTGCTGAAGGCGACAGCCCCGTTCGGGACCGACGCGCTCGGCCACGGCCCGGTCGGGAAGCCCTGCTTCGCCGACGCGTCCGCCGCCGACCTGAAGGAGCCTCAGATGAGACAAGTCGTCTGTGTGCAGGGTGAGTTGATCGATCCAGAGCCGGGCGGTGGAGGAGGTCACCGACGTCACGGTGACCCGCTCCCGTACCAGGAGCTCCAGGCACGCGGCGGGCTCGGGGCTGTCGGCCAGCACGACGGTGCCGCCGACGGAGAGCGTGCCCACGATGCCCGGACCGCCGAAGCCGAGGGCCGACTCGGCGGGCAGCGCCGCGAGATACACGTCGCCTTCGGTGAGCGCCACCGCTTCCGCCGCCGCCCGCACCTGGTGTCCGTAGTCGTTGTGGGTGCGCGGCACCAGCTGGAGCACCCCGTCGTCGTCCTCGGAGACCAGGAACAGCGCCACTTGGTCGGCGCCGAGCGTGAGCGCGGGGCCGGGCGCCGCGTCGAGCAGGCTCAGTGGGGAGTACTGGCAACCCGCCGCATCGGTCGTGAGACCCCCGTACGGGAATGAGGTGCCCGGCTCGGCCCAGGTGAACACCCGCCGCAGGAAGGGGCGTTGGGCCGCGATTCCGGCGCACATCGCGGTGTGGTCGTAGCCCTGGTACGTCGAGGGCCCGACGTAGGCGACGGCCTGGGTGACGCGTGCCAGTCGGGCCACCTCGGGGCCGCGACGGGTGAGCGGGCAGAGCACGGGGATCACGCCGGCGCGCATCAGCGCGAACACGGTGACCACGAGCTCCGGAACGCCGGGCAGTTGCACGATCGCCCGTTGTCCGGGCCGCAGGCCCCTCATCCGCAGCGCGGCGGACATGCGGTCCACGCGCCGGTTCAGCCGGGCGTAGGTGAGACGCTCGGCGCCGTGCACCAGCGCGGTGCGCGGCCCGTGCTGGTGCGCCGCGTCGCGCAGCAGGTCGTCCAGCGTGGTGCCGCGCCAGTGCCCGGCCGCCCCGTACCGGTCGGCGAACTCCTCGGGCCAGGGCGTGCAGCCCGTGAGCATGGATGGCATGCGGCTTCCTTCCGTACCGGGTCTCCCGCGCGCCCGGTCCCGACCCGCGCCATCCAATCCCCCCGGCCCCTCGGTCCTCAATGCGCGTTCCCCACCACGGAGGCCGCGCCCTCTCGGCCGAAGGTCCAACGGTCCCGGCTGACCAGCCGGAACGGCCCGTCGCACCGCCTCCGGCTGCAACACCCACACCTTCCGGCCACATGTGTGCGTTCGTCGGGGCCGTCCAGGTCCTACGGTGTCCGGATGACCGCATATCTTGACGACCAGACGGACCGTCCCGCGCTGCCCGGCCAGAGCGGCCCGACGGCCACCACCGAGGCCGACCCGCACGAGGTGGGCGCCGTCCGCATGGACTACGCCCCGGACCGGGACGGCGACCCCGACCCGGGCGAGATCGTGTGGACCTGGGTGCCGTTCGAGGAGAACGACGGGCGCGGCAAGGACCGTCCGGTGCTGGTGGTGGCCCGCGAGGGCGCCGGCACGGTGCTCGCGGTGCAACTGTCGAGCAAGCGGCACGACCACGACCGTGAGTGGGTGCCGATCGGCGTGGGGCCCTGGGACCGGGAGGGCCGCGAGTCGTGGGTGGACCTGGACCGGGTGCTGCGGCTGCACGAACGGGGCATGCGGCGCGAGGCGTGCGCGCTCGACCTGCCGCGCTTCACTCTGGTCGCGGAGCGGCTGCGGGAGCGGTACGGCTGGCGCTGAGCGGCCGGCTCCCCCGCGCGGCGGGCGCGAAGGCCGCTTCGAAGGCGCGCAGGGTGGCCCGTTCGCGGGTGCGGTCGAGCACCGCGAAGGTGACCTCGTCGAAGTGGCCCGCGAACCGGCCCTCCCCGACGAGGTGGCGGCGGAAGGCCCCGGCGACCTGTGCGGGGTCGTTGCGGAAGACCCCGCAGCCCCAGGCGCCGAGCACGAGACGGCGGTAGCCGCACAGGACCGCCGTCTCCAGGACCCGCTCGGCGCGCGCGTCGAGCACGGCCGGGACGCGGTGCGTCGCGTGCGGCGTACGGCTCTGGATCACCCCGGCGTTGGGCGCGGGCGAGGTGAGGAATCCGGCGAGGTAGGGCTCGTCGAGGAGGCGGCCGCGGTCGTCGCGGAAGACCGGGACGCCGGGAGAGTGGATGACCCGGTCGCTGTAGAACACGTCGCGGTCCTGGCGGTGGTGGGCGTAGAAGTCCGGCGCGCGCAGCAGCGTGGCGTACAGCGCGGAGGAGCGGCAGAGCGCCTCCTCCTGGGCCTGGGCGCCGTTGAGGAAGCCGCCGCCGGGGTTGCGCGCGGAGGCGAACGTGAGGACGGCGACGGCCCGCTCGCCCCCGGCCCTGCCGCCGGGCCCGCTCCCGTCCCCGGTCACCATCCTGCGGGCCGCGTCCAGGCTGCTCTCCCCGGTAACCTCGACGCGGGTCGTCCGGTCCCGGTCCGGTGTGACCGCGAGGGGCCCGGGACCGTACAGGGCGGTGCCCGCGAGGGCGGCGGCCACCGGCCCGGCGATCGACACGTCGCGGCCGCGCTCGCCGCGGTACCGGCCGCCGTCGGTGATCTCCACCGTGTGGCGGGCGATCCCGCGCAGTCGTGCACTCATGAACGGCATCGTGCGGCCCCCGGCAGGCCGCCGCAAACGAATATCCGTCCGAAGAGGCGCTCTTGTGCGATGCGTCGGCGACGTCTTAGGTGGGACGGCATGTGTTTCCGGACCCAGGGAAGGAGGCCTTCACCCATGACCCCACGGGAGTTGAGCGAGACCGCGGCCGACGATCTGCTGCGCGGCATCTGCTTCAAGACGGGCCCGCCCCGCACCGTCGGCGTCGAACTGGAATGGCTCGTCCACGATCTGGACCAGCCCCGCGTCCGCGTCCCGCGGGACCGTCTCGAAGCCGCCTACGCGGCCTTGCGCACGGTGGGACTGCGATCGGCGCTCACCGTCGAACCCGGCGGCCAGCTTGAGCTCAGCTCGCTGCCCGCCGCATCCCTCATGGAGTGCGTCACCACCGTTTCCTCCGACCTCACCACGGCGCGCGCCACACTGCGCCGGCACGGACTCGCCCTCGTCGGCCTGGGTCAGGACCCCTGGCACCCCCCACGCCGCATCCTGCGCCAGGCGCGGTACGACGCCATGGAGGCCCACCTCGACCGCACGGGCCCGGCCGGCCGGGCCATGATGTGCTCCACCGCCTCCGTCCAGGTCTGCCTGGACGCCGGGTACGAGGAGCCCGGCCCGCTCGGCTTCGGGCGCCGCTGGCTCATGGCGCACCTGCTGGGCGCCGTCCTGGTCGCCGCGTTCGCCAACTCCCCCGTCCGGGAGGCCAGGTCGACCGGCTGGCGCTCGACCCGGCAGGCGAACTGGACCGAGCTCGACCCGGTATGCGCCCTCGCCCCGCCGCTCGACGCCCCGCCGCGCGCCTCCTGGGCCGCACACGTGCTGGACGCCCCGGTCATGTGCGTACGCGCCGAATCCGGTCCCTGGTCGGCCCCGCCGGGGCTCACCTTCCGGCAGTGGCTGCGCACCGGGCTGCCACGGCCGCCCACCCGCGACGATCTCGACTACCACCTGACCACCCTGTTCCCGCCCGTGCGGCCGCGCGGCCATCTGGAACTGCGCATGATCGACGCCCAGCCCGGCGACGACGGGTGGACCGTGCCGCTCGCCGTGACCAGCGCGCTCTTCGACGACCCGGAGGCCGCCGAAATCGCGTACCGGACCGTCAAACCCCTCGCGGAACGGGCCGGTTCACTGCCCGCTCCGCGCAATGCGCTGTGGCGGTCGGCGGCCCGTGACGGGCTCGCCGACCCCGAGCTGCGCGAGGCCGCCACGGCCTGCTTCGCGGCGGCGCTCGGCGCGCTCCCCCGGCTCGGCGCCTCCGGCGCACTGTGCGACCGCGTCGCCGCCTTCACCGACCGCTATGTCGTACGGGGCCGATGTCCGGCCGACGACACATCCTCGCCCGCCCCACCGAAGGACCTCCACACATGACCGACCCGGAGCTGCTCAGGGAACGCGCCCTGACAGCGCTCACCGCCGCGCGCGCCCGCACCAGCGCGCTCACCCACGTCGAGGACAACGAACTGACGGCCCAGCACTCGCCGTTGATGTCTCCCCTCGTCTGGGACCTCGCCCACATCGGCAACCAGGAAGAGCAGTGGCTGCTGCGGGCCGTCGCCGGACAGGACGCGCTCCGGCCCGAGATCGACTCCCTGTACGACGCCTTCGAGCATCCGCGCGCGGCGCGCCCCACCCTTCCCCTGCTCGCCCCCGCCGAAGCGCGCCGCTACGCCGCCGACGTCCGGAGCCGGGTGCTCGACGTCCTGGAGCGCACCCCGCTGCGGGGCGGCCCGCTGACCGACGCCGCGTTCGCCTTCGGGATGATCGCCCAGCACGAACAGCAGCACGACGAGACCATGCTGATCACCCATCAGCTGCGCGGCGGGCCGGCCGTACTCACCGCGCCGGAGCCCGCGTCCGCCACCACCGACGGCCTGCCCGCCGAAGTCCTCGTGCCCGGCGGCCCGTTCACCATGGGAACCTCCACCGAGCCCTGGGCGCTGGACAACGAGCGCCCCGCGCACCAGCGCGTCGTGGCCGCCTTCCATCTGGACACGACCCCGGTGACATGCGGGGCCTACCTCCGCTTCATCGAGGACGGCGGCTATCGCGACAGCCGCTGGTGGGAACCGGCCGGCTGGGCGATGGTCCGCGAGCACGACCTGGCGGCGCCGCTGTTCTGGCGGGGCGAGGGCGGCCAGTGGCTGCGCAGGCGGTTCGGCGTGACCGAACCGGTCCCGGCCGACGAGCCGGTCCTGCACGTCAGCTGGTACGAGGCCGACGCGTACGCCCGCTGGGCCGGGCGCCGGCTGCCGACCGAGGCGGAGTGGGAGAAGGCGGCCCGCCACGACCCGGTCTCCGGCCGGTCCCGCCGCTACCCCTGGGGCGACGCCGACCCGGCCCCGGCCCACGCCAACCTAGGCCAGCGCCATCTGCGTCCCGCGCCCGCGGGAGCGTACCCGGAGGGCCAATCGGCTCTGGGGGTGCGGCAGTTGATCGGCGACGTGTGGGAGTGGACGTCGAGCGACTTCCTGCCCTACCCGGGCTTCGTGGCCTTCCCCTACCGCGAGTACTCGGAGGTCTTCTTCGGGCCGGGGCACAAGGTGCTGCGCGGCGGGGCGTTCTCGGTGGACGAGGTCGCCTGCCGGGGCACCTTCCGCAACTGGGACCTACCGGTGCGACGGCAGATCTTCGCGGGATTCCGCACGGCGAGGGATGCGGCCTGATGTGCCGTCATATCGCTTATGTGGGAGCGCCATTGGCGCTCGAAGAGCTACTCGTGCGGCCCGAACACGGCCTCTACCGGCAGTCGTGGGCGCCCCGCCGTCAGCGGTACGGGACGGTCAACGCCGACGGTTTCGGCGTCGGCTGGTACGCCGGGGACGATCCGGCGCCCGCCCGCTACCGGCGCACCGGCCCCATCTGGTCGGACCCGAACTTCGCGGACCTGGCCCGGGTCGTGCGCACCGGAGCGCTGCTCGCGGCGGTCCGGGACGCCACCGAGCCGGGGGCCGACGGCGAGGCCGCGGCGGCGCCGTTCTCCGCCGGGCGCCTGCTGTTCAGCCACAACGGCGCCGTGCGGGAGTGGCCGCGCAGCGCGGCGCCGCTCGCCGAGCGGCTCCCCGCTCGGGCGCTGCTCGGCCTGGAGGCGCGCTGTGACTCCGCGCTGGTCTGGGCGCTGGTGCTGCACCGCCTCGACCGGGGCGACCCGGCGGGTGAGGCGATGGCCGACACGGTCGCCGACGTGGCGGCCGCCGCACCCGGTTCGCGCCTCAACCTCCTGCTCACCGACGGCGAGACGATCACCGCGACGACGTGGGGCGACACCCTGTGGTTCCGCCACACGCCCGGCCGCTCCACCGTCGTCGCCTCCGAACCGTACGACGACGATGCCCACTGGCGCGAGGTGCCCGACCGCACGCTGCTGCGCGCCGACCGGACCGATGTCCAGCTCACCCCCCTCAAGGAGCCCCAGTAGTGCGCCCGTTCCAGTTGACCCGCACCCTGCCCGAGGACGCCACCGGGGCCGCACTGCGCGCCGATGTGCTCCACGGGCTCACCCGCACGCCCAAGTCCCTGCCGCCCAAGTGGTTCTACGACGCGCGGGGCAGCGAGCTGTTCGAGGAGATCACCCGGCTGCCCGACTACTACCCGACACGGGCCGAGCGCGAGATCCTCGCCCGTCGCGCGGCGGAGATAGCCGGGGCGACGGGTGCGCGCACCCTGGTCGAGCTGGGCTCCGGTTCGTCGGAGAAGACCCGGCTCCTCCTGGACGCGCTGCCCGCGCCGCTCACGTACCTGCCGGTCGATGTGAGCGAGAGCGCTCTCACCGGTGCGGCGCAGGCCCTGCTCGCCGACCGCCCGGAGCTGCGCGTCCACGCGCTGATCGCCGACTTCACGCAGGTGCTCGAACTGCCCGAGGCGCCGGGCCCCCGGCTCGTGGCCTTCCTCGGCGGCACCATCGGGAACCTGCTGCCCGCACAGCGCGCCGAGTTCCTCACCTCGGTGCGGAAGTTGATGGCACCCGGCGATTCCCTGCTGATCGGGACCGACCTGGTGAAGGAGGATTCCGTCCTCGTCCGCGCCTACGACGACGCGACAGGCGTCACAGCGGCCTTCAACAAGAACGTGCTCAGCGTCATCGACCGTGAACTGGGCGCCGACTTCGACCCGGACGACTTCGACCATGTGGCGCTGTGGAACCGCGAGGAGGAGTGGATCGAGATGCGGCTGCGGGCCCGCCGCGAGGTGACCGTGAAGATCCGGGAACTCGATCTGGCGGTGTCCTTCGCGGCCGGCGAGGAGCTGCGTACCGAGGTGTCCGCGAAGTTCCGTGAGGAGGGTGTACGGGCCGAGCTGGGCGCCGCCGGATTCGTGCCGTCGCACTGGTGGACCGATGAAGCCGGGCGGTTCGCGCTCTCGCTGGCGACCGCGGGCTGAGCAACCGGGGCCCCCGCCCGGCGACGGACCGGGCCGGGGCCCCGTCGGAGGCGGTCAGTGGCCTCCCGGGACCGGTTCCAGGACGAACACGGGGATCTCGCGGTCCGTCTTCTTCTGGTAGTCCGCGTACTCGGCGTAGGCCTCGACGGCGCGCTCCCACCACAGGGCCTTCTCCTCGCCCGTCACCTCACGGGCCTTCATGTCCTGGCGCTCGGTGCCGTCCTGGAGCTCGACCCGGGGGTCGGCGACGACGTTGTAGTACCAGACGGGGTGCTTCGGCGCGCCGCCCATCGAGGCGACCACCGCGTACCGGCCGTCGTGCTCGACCCGCATCAGGGGCGTTTTGCGGATCTTGCCGCTCTTGGCGCCGCGCGTCGTGAGCATGATGACGGGCATGCCGCGCATCGTCATCCCTTCCCGGCCGCCTGATCGCTCGATGGCCTCGACCTGCTCGCGCGCCCGCTGGCTGGTGCTCGGCTCGTACTCGCCGTCGAGAGGCATGGTGGGGTCCTTTCGTCAGTGACTTGCGGGCCGGCCCGCCTTCGGCCGGCTTCCGGACAACGCCGGTGGCTCTCTCCATCTTCCCCTCGGGGGGCGTCCGCGCCCCGCAAGGCACCGCCGTACGGGGCAGGAAGGCCGGATCCGGACGCTTGTTCGTGCGGGGGTGCGGGCAGCAGGACCGGGTGCCCCGTTCCACGTCGGACGATCTCCCGCAGACTCCCCCGAGGACGTGCCCGTGATGGCGACTCCGCCCATCTCCTCCCCCGGCCCCCAGCAGCAGCGAACCGCTCCGCGACACGCCCGTTCGGCCTGGTCCGGAGTGCTCATCGGCGTGGGCATCGCGGCCTTCGTCGACGAGACGGTCTTCCATCAACTGCTGCACTGGCACCACTTCTACGACCGCTCGACACCGGACATCGGCCTGGTCTCGGACGGCCTCTTCCATGCCTTCGGCTGGTTCGCCGTCGTCATCGGGCTGTTCATGGTCGGCGATCTGCGCCGGCGCGCGGCCCTCGCCGGCCGTGTGCTCGCCGGAGGCGTCCTGCTCGGCGCAGGAGGGTTCCAGCTGTACGACGGCACCGTCCAGCACAAGCTGATGGGGCTGCACCAGATCAGGTACCACGTCGACCTCACCCCGTACGACCTCACCTGGAACATCCTCGCCGTGCTGTTCCTGGCAGCCGGCGCTTTCCTGCTGCGCACCGCTCGGCGCGTCAACTCGCCCTCATGAACGCCGAATTGACAGGGCATCAGCATCTCGCCGGACAGCCGGGCACGCTCGCGCTGCTCGTGGCGGGGATCGCGCTGACCGGCGGAGTGGCCCAGCTGCTCGCGGCGGCCCGGCTCCGGCGCCGCGGGGACCGCTGGCCGTACGCCCGGGACGTCTGCTGCGCAGCCGGCGCCGCGGCGTTGACGGCGGGGGCGCTCGCCACACCTCCCGGTGGGCCGTTCACGGCCCATATGACGCAGCACCTGGTCACCGGGATGGCGGCCCCGCTGCTCCTCGCCCTGGGCCGCCCGGTCACCCTCGTCCTGCGCTCCCTGCCGCCACCGTCCCACCGCCGTCTCCTCGCCGTGCTGCGCTCGCGGCCGGCCGCCGTGCTCGCGCACCCGGTGACGGCGGCGCTCCTCGACGTGGGCGGCCTGTGGCTCCTGTACCGCACCCCGCTGTTCGCCGCCGCACACGAGCGGCCCTGGCTCTCCGCCCTGGTCCACGTCCATGTCTTCACGGCCGGGCTGCTGCTCTCGGTCGCACTCTGCGCGCTCGATCCGCCGGCGCGCCGCCACGGGACGGCCCTGAAGGCCGCCGTACTCGTCGGCGCGGGCGGCGCGCACTCCGTCCTCGCCAAGACCCTCTACGCCGCTCCCCCGCCCGGCACCCGCTTCGCGCCGGGCGATCTCGCGGCCGGCGCCGAGGTCATGTACTACGGCGGCGACCTGGTCGAGATCGCTCTCGCGGTCGCCGTCGCGCTCCACTGGTACACGGCCGGCGGCCGCCGCCTCGCCCGGGAGAGGCGGCGGGCGGCGGCGCCGCCCGCATCAGCCCCGTACGGTCAGTGAGGCCGTGTGCGAACGGACCTGCTCCGGCGTCAGATAGGCGTCGGTGTACTCGAAGTCCTTCAGCGTGGCGGGCTTCTGCGCCTGGAAGCCGGTGCGGACGAAGTCGTCGCCGGCGATCGCGTTGAGCATCCAGTTGGTGAGCACCCGGGTCTTGGCGACGTTGGTGCGCAGCGCCGACCAGTGGTAGCCGCGCGCCACCGCCTGGGCGGGCATGCCGCGCAGTTCGATGCCGAGCGGCTTGGAGACGGCGTCACGGCCGCCGAGGTCGACGACCAGGCCGAGGTCCTTGTGCACGTAGGGCCGCAGCGGCTCGTTGCGCAGCGCGGCCACGATGTTGTCGGCGACCTTGGGTCCCTGGCGCATCGCGTGCTGTGCGGTGGGCGGGCAGAAGGCGCCCTCGCCCTTGGCGAGGTCAGGCACGGCGGCGGCGTCGCCGAGCGCGAACACGTTGTCCAGGCCCGGCACGGTCATCTCGGGCGTGACGAGGAGGCGGCCCCGTTCGGTCTCGGCCTCCAGGGTGGCGACGAGGGGGCTCGCGGCGACACCCGCCGTCCAGATGAGGGTGCGGCAGGGCAGGACGCGGCCGTCGGTGAAGGTGACCTTGTCCGCGCCGGCCTCGGCGATGGAGACGCCGAGCGACACCTCGATGCCGCGCTTCTGGAGGATCTCCATGGCCGCCCTGCCCAGCTTGTCGCCCAGTTCGGGCATGAGCTTGGGGGCGATGTCGATGAGGTGCCACTTGATCTGCCGCGGGTCGAGCCGCGGGTACCGCTTGAGCGCGTTGGCGGTGATCCGCTGGAGGCAGGCCGCGGTCTCCGTCCCGGCGTAGCCGCCGCCGACGACGACGAAGCACAGCCGTGAGGCGCGCTCGTCCTCGTCGTCGCTCGCGTCGGCGAGGTCGAGCTGGGAGATGACGTGGTCGCGGATGTACGCGGCCTCCGCGAGCGTCTTCATCCCGCGGGCGTGCTCGACGAGGCCGGGGATGTCGAAGGTGCGGGTCACGCTGCCGGGGGCCATGACGAGGTAGTCGTACGGCTGGTCGAGTGTCTCGCCGGTGATCTTGCGGATGACGCAGATCTTCGCCTTGGGGTCCACACCGATCGCGCCGCCCGGAATGATGCGGGTGCGGTGCTTGGCGCTGCGGCGCAGGGACACGGCGACCGACTGCGGGGTCAGCACCCCGGCCGCGACCTGCGGCAGCAGGGGCAGATACAGCTGGTAGGAGAACGGCGTGACCAGGGAGATCTCCGCTTCTCCCGGGGTGAGGCGGCGTTCCAGGCGCCGTACGCATTCGACCCCGGCGAAGCCGGCGCCTACGACGAGAATCCTCGGTCGTGCCACGGTGTGCGTCCTTTCCCTGGGACCTGCGAACGGGGCGAGTACTGAGCCGTCACTGCCCGAGTGCCCCCGACCGGCGTTCGTCAACACCTCCATAGTGATCAACGCAGCACCGCCGCACCACCGAATGCCCCGGCCCGGGAACGCGAAACGGCGCCATCGCGCCGGATGGGGACCCGGGGCGGATGGCGCCGTTCGTGTGGTGCGGGTGGCCGGCCGGCGCGGTACGCGGGGGTGGGTGCGCCGGCCGGCGCTCGGCGTGCGTCAGGCCTCGACGGTGCCGGACTCGCTGATGACGACGTCCTGTCGCAGGGCGCCGCTGCGGGTGCCGAGGGACTCGATCTTCTTCACGAGGTCCTCGCCCTCGACGACCTCGCCGAAGACGACGTGCTTGCCGTCGAGCCAGGGCGTGACGACGGTCGTCACGAAGAACTGGGAGCCGTTGGTGCCCGGTCCGCGGTTGGCCATCGAGAGCAGGAACGGCCGGTCGTGCTTGAGGGAGAAGTTCTCGTCGGCGAAGGTGGCGCCGAAGATGCTCTTGCCGCCGGTGCCGTCGCCGTGGGTGAAGTCGCCGCCCTGGAGCATGAAGTCGGGGATGACGCGGTGGAAGGAGGAGCCTGCGTAGCCATAGCCGTTCTGGCCGGTGGACAGCTCGCGGAAGTTGCGGGCCGTCTCCGGGACGACGTCGTCGAAGAGCCGGAAGACGATGCGGCCGGCCTTCTCGCCGCCGATGGTGATGTCGAAATAGACGTTCTGCATGGCCCCATCCTGACATCCGCCGCCCCGCGACCCCATCCCGGCTCTCCCGACGCTCCCGCCGCCCCGGCGAAACGGCCCCGGGGCGCGGTGGCGGACCTCAGGGGAAGAGCAGCGACGTGATCCGGTCGGAAGCGGTCTTCGCGGCCTTCTTGGGGTCGGCTCCGCCCAGCACGGCCGTCATGTACGGCTTGATGGGGTTGTCCGCCTCGACGGCCGCCCACTGCGGCGAGTTGGGGGTGGCGCGGCCCTGGGCGGCGCCCTTGGCCATGGCCGCGGTGCCCTCCTGGCCCTCGACCGCGCGGGCCAGCGTGGACTTGTTGGGTACGTAGTTCATGGTCATGGCCAGATCGGTCTGCCACTTCTCACCGGTCAGCGCCTCGACGACCTGGACGGCCTGGGTACGGTGGCCGGTCTTGCGCGGGATGATCAGGTCGGAGCCGCCGGTGAAGACGGAGCCGGGTCTCGCGTCGGTGGGCCCGGGGATCGGGAAGTAGCCCAGCTTTCCGGCGAGAGCGGGGTTCGCCTTCTGGATGGCCTTCGCGGCGCCGGGCACCGCGATCATCTGGGCGACCTCGCCCCGCGCGAAGACGCCGGCCTGCGGCGGGGTCTCCTCGTCGGCGTCGCGCGGTCCCCTGCCGAGCGCCTGGAGCTGCTTGTAGAACTGCATGCCGCGCAGCGCGGCCGGGCTGTCGAGGGCACCCTTCCAGTCGCCGGTGTCCTCCTGCGCGAGTTCGCCGCCCTCGTCCCAGACGAACCCCGCGAGCGTGTACCAGTCCTGGCCCGCGAGGTAAATCCCCTGATTCCGGCCGGAGTTGAGCTTCGCGGTGTCGGCGAGCCACTCCGCCCGGTTCTTCGGCGGCTTGGTGATCCCGGCGGACGCGAAGAGGTCCTTGTTGTAGAGGACGACGCGGTTGGCCGCGTACCAGGGGATGCCGTACTGCATGCCGTCGACGTTGCCGGGCTGGGCGAGGCCGGGGAGCCAGTCGCTGCTGCCCCAGTCGCGCAGCGACTCCAGGGTCATGTCGAGCAGGCCGCCGCTCGCCGCGTACTGGGGGACCTGGGTGTTGCCGACCTCGATGACGTCCGGCACGTCGCCGCCGCCCTCCAGAGCGGCCGTGATCTTCTGGCCGATCCCGGTCCACTCCTGGATGCGGACGTCGAGTTCGACGCCGTCGTGCTTCTTCTCGAAGTCCTTCGTGAAGCGCTGCACGAAGTCGTCGGACGCACTGTCCTTCATGAGCCACACGGTGACCTTGGTGGTCTTCTGGCCGAACCCCGGCAGCGCGCCGCAGCCGCTGAGGGCGCAGACCGAGACGAGGGCCAGGGAGCAGGCGAGGGTACGGCGGATCTTCACGAAAGGTCACCTTCTGCGTGTGGGCAAGCAGGCATGGCCCGACGTGGGGGAAGCGCGGTGGCTTGTTCGGGTGCGCATCGTGAGTTTGGTATGGACCAATGAGGTGGTCAAGCCCCGGCGGGACCGAACTTTTCCGGCCACCCCGGGGCGACCGGGCGCGGTCGGGGCGGGTCCGGAGCGGCCGGGGGCGGGCCGCGCGCGAGGCGCTGTCTCGCGGAGTGCGGCCGAGTGGGGCACCGTGGAGGAACGCGACGAGAGGAGAGCACCTCCATGTCCAACCACACGTACCGCGTCAGCGAGATCGTCGGCACCTCCCACGAGGGCGTGGACCAGGCCATCCGCAATGGAGTCACCCGCGCGTCACAGACCTTGCGCAACCTGGACTGGTTCGAGGTGACACAGGTGCGCGGCCACATCGAGAACGGCGTGATCGAGCACTACCAGGTGGGCCTCAAGGTCGGGTTCCGGCTGGACGACGACGCGGAGGTCTGACGCCGGGCGCGCCGAACGGACGGGCCCACGCCGGCCGCCGTACGGAGATGCCCGGCCCGCATGGCCCAACGGGGACGAATCGCTCGGCTCCGGCCAAGTCTCACCCTGGACCTCAGCCTCAGGCCCGGCTCCTCACCTCCGGCCTGCCCGGGGCCCGCTCCCGCCCGCCCGGGTGGGGGCGGTCACGGCGCCGCACCCCGTGGTGCGGGCAGGACGGCCGCCTCCCGTCCGGGGCCCGCGGCTCAGGTACGGCCCTCGCGCTCCTGCGCGTTCTTCATGGCCTCGCTCGCGCCGGTCCACCGGGCCCGTACGACGCGGAAGCCCGCCCGCTCGGCGGCGTCGCACACCAGCTCGTCGTCGTCGACCAGCATGCGGATCTCTCGGCCGCGTGCCAGCTTGCGCAGGATCTCCAGCTTGGTGAGGCGGGCCGGGCGCCGGTCGTCGTTGCGGCGCATGTGCACGGTGCCGTCCGGCAGCCCCTGGGCGGCGAGCCACGCCAGGGTGTCGTCCCGGCACCGCTCGGGGCGCCCGGTGAGGTAGACGACCTCGCACTCCTGCGCCGACTCGCGGCACAGCGTCACCCCCTCGGACAGCGGCGGGTCCGCGGGCGCCGCCGCGAAGAAGGCGTCCCAGTCGCGAGGTTTGCCGTCGAGGAAGCGCTGGCGGTGGGAGCTGTCGGCTAGGGTGCCGTCCAGGTCGAAGACGGCCAGGGGCCGGGTTCTGTCGATCACGTTCCTCAGGCTAGGGCCCGGCGCGCGGGCGACGTGGACCGGGCTTGGCCGGCCCGGTCGGCGGCGTTGCGGGAATCCTGGGGCGGCGCGTGTGTTGAACCCTGTGTGAGCTCACTGATCGCGACGACCCCCTTCTCCGTACTCGACCGCTCGCGCGTCCGTACCGGCCATGACGGACCGCAGGCGCTGCGGGACACCGTCGCCTTCGCACGCGAGGCCGAGCGGCTCGGCTACCACCGCTTCTGGGTCTCCGAGCACCATTCGGTGCCCGGGGTCGCCGGTTCCGCGCCCGCCGTGCTCGCCGCAGCCGTCGCGTCGGCCACCTCGACGATCCGGGTCGGCACCGGTGGCGTGATGCTCCCCAACCACCAACCCCTCGTCGTGGCCGAGCAGTTCGGGGTCCTCGAGGCGCTCTTTCCCGGGCGGATCGACATGGGGCTCGGCCGCTCGGTGGGGTTCACCGACGGGATCCGCAAGGCGCTGGGCCGGGGCAAGGAGGACGCCGACGACTTCGGCGCGCAGCTGGCCGAACTGCTCGGCTACTTCGACGGAAGCCAGCGGGCCCACCCCCAGGTCCACGCGCATCCGGCGGAGGGGCTCACGGTGCCGGCCTTCGTACTGGCCACGGGCAAGGGCGCCCGTGTCGCGGCGGAGGCCGGGCTTCCGCTGGTCATCGCCCAAGTGCGCGGCGAGGAGGCCATGCTGAGGGCCATCGAGGACTACCGCGAGGCGTTCCGCCCGTCCGCGCAGGGCGAGCGCCCGTACGTCGTGGTGTCCGGCACGGTCGCGGTGGCGGACACGAGGGAGGCCGCGCGCCGGATGCTGCTTCCGGAGGCGTGGTCGACGGCGTTCTCCCGCACGCGGGGGGCGTTCCCGCCGCTCGTCCCGCCGGACGAGGTGCCGGCCCGGACCATGACCGACCGCGAGCGCACGCTGTTCGACGAGGCGCTGAGCGGCCAGATGTACGGGACGGAGGATGAGGTGGCCGAGGCGCTGGAGAAGCTTCTCGACCGCAGCGGGGCGGACGAGTTCCTCGTCACGACGAGTACGTACGATCGCGGGGCGTTGCTCGACTCGTACGGCAGGCTGGCGCGGCTGGCAGGAGCCTGACGAATCGCACGCCGCAACCGGCGCCAGGAGCGGCCCCTTGGAGCCCGGCCGCGGACCGTGCGTGGCTGGTCGCGCGGTTCCCCGCGCCCCTGGGTGAGCTGGCCCCTGGCAGGGTGCTCAGTCGAGGCGATCTCGGCCCGTCCGGCGATTGAGGACGCGGGCAGAGCCACCCGTAGGATTCCGGTATGCAAAGCCCCTCTGACCCGTTCGTCCGTGTCCGTGGCGCCCGGGAGCACAATCTGCGCGCGGTGGACGTCGACATCCCGCGCGACTGCCTCGCGGTGTTCACCGGTGTCTCCGGGTCGGGCAAATCCTCGCTCGCGTTCGGCACGATCTATGCCGAGGCGCAGCGCCGGTACTTCGAGTCGGTCGCGCCCTACGCCCGCCGGCTGATCCACCAGGTGGGCGCGCCGGACGTCGGCGAGATCTCGGGGCTGCCCCCGGCCGTCTCCCTGGAGCAGCGGCGCTCGGCACCCTCCTCGCGCTCCTCGGTCGGCACGGTGACCACGCTCTCCAACTCGCTGCGGATGCTGTTCTCCCGGGCCGGCGACTACCCGCCCGGCGCCGAGCGGCTCGACTCGGACTCGTTCTCCCCCAACACGGCCGTCGGCGCCTGTCCCGAGTGCCAGGGCCTCGGCCGCGTCCACCGCACGAGCGAGGCGCTGCTCGTCCCCGATCCCTCGCTGTCGATCCGCGAGGGCGCGATCGCCGCGTGGCCGGGGGCCTGGCAGGGCAAGAACCTGCGTGACGTGCTCGACGCGCTCGGGTACGACGTGGACCGGCCCTGGCGGGAGCTCGCCCAGCAGGACCGGGACTGGATCCTGTTCACCGACGAACAGCCGGTCGTCACAGTGCACCCGGTGCGGGACGCCGACCGCATCCAACGCCCTTACCAGGGAACGTACTTCAGCGCGCGGCGCTATGTGATGAAGACGTTCGCGGAGAGCAAGAGCCAGACCCTGCGGACGAAGGCGGAACGCTTCCTGACCGCGGCGGACTGCCCGGTGTGCGGCGGCGCCCGGCTGCGTCCCGAGGCGCTCGCCGTCACCTTCGCGGGCCGCACCATCGCCGACCTGGTGGCGCTCCCGCTCACCGCGCTGGCCGAGCTGCTGCGCTCGGCGGAGGGCGGCCCGACCGCCGCCGCCGTCACCGGTGACCTCCTCTCCCGCATCGGCCCGGTCGTCGAACTCGGCCTCGGCTACCTGAGCCTGGACCGCACCGCGCCCACGCTCTCGGCGGGCGAACTGCAACGCCTGCGGCTCGCCACGCAGTTGCGCTCCGGGCTCTTCGGCGTGGTGTACGTCCTGGACGAGCCGTCGGCGGGGCTGCACCCGGCCGACACGGAGGCGCTGCTCACGGTCCTCGACCGGCTGAAGGCCGCGGGCAATTCGGTGTTCGTGGTCGAGCACCACCTTGATGTGATGCGGAACGCGGACTGGCTGGTCGACGTGGGCCCGTTGGCCGGCGAGCACGGCGGCCGGGTCCTGCACAGCGGACCGCCGGCCGAGCTGGCCCACGTTGCGGGGTCGGCGACGCGGCGCTATCTCTTCGACCGCGCCCCGGCGCCACGCCGCACCGTCCGGGAGCCGCGCGCCTGGCTGGAGCTGACCGGCGTGACCCGGCACAATCTGCGCGGTGTCGACGCGGCCTTCCCGCTGGGGGCGTTCACCGCGGTGACCGGGGTGTCGGGCTCGGGGAAGTCGACGCTGGTGGACGCGATCCACGAGCAACTCCCGGGCGTAGGGCGCCTGGTGAGGGTCGATCAGAAGCCGATCGGCCGCACACCGCGCTCCAATCTGGCGACGTACACCGGCCTGTTCGACGTCGTACGCAAACTCTTCGCGGAGACCGACGAGGCGAAGGCCCGTGGTTACAAGGCGGGCCGGTTCTCGTTCAATGTGAGGGGCGGGCGCTGCGAGACCTGCCAGGGCGAAGGGTTCGTGTCGGTGGAGCTGCTGTTCCTGCCGAGCACGTACGCGCCGTGCCCGGACTGCCAGGGCGCGCGCTACAACCCCGAGACGCTGGAGGTCACCCACCGGGGACGCACCATCGCGGGGGTGCTCGACCTGACGGTGGAGGCGGCGGCCGAGTTCTTCGCCGACACCCCCGCCGCGGCGCGGAGCCTGACCACCCTGCTCGACGTCGGGCTCGGCTACCTGCGCCTGGGCCAGCCCGCGACGGAACTCTCCGGCGGCGAGGCCCAACGCATCAAGCTGGCAACGGAGTTGCAGCGCACCCACCGCGACCACACGCTGTACGTCCTGGACGAGCCGACCACGGGCCTGCACCCGGCGGACGTCGAGATCCTGCTGCGCCAACTCCACGGCCTGGTGGACGCGGGCCACTCGGTGATCGTCGTCGAGCACGACATGACGGTGGTGGCGGGCGCGGACTGGATGCTGGACCTGGGCCCGGGAGGCGGCGACGAGGGCGGCCACATCGTGGCCTGCGGCCCCCCGGCAAAGGTAGCCACCACACCCCAGAGCCGCACCGCACCGTACCTGGCGCGGGCGCTGGCCTGACGTTCCCACCCCGGCGGCGCGGGGGGCGGGGTGCCGTCGACGCCGCCTCGCCGTAGGGGAACTCGACGTGCGACGGCGCGGCGTACGCCCCTATGTGCCTGCCCCGTAAGCGAGTTGAGCCAACAGCAAAGCGCGCGGAATTAATTGGCCTAGACCCTTGACCGGTTGCTGGTCCAGACCAATCATGGGGCGTCCGCACCCTTCTCTCACCCCGTCGGAGAGCCCCGATGAGACGCCCGAGATCCGTTCGCGCCCTGCTCGCCACGCTCAGTACCGTCGCCGCGTCCGCCGGCCTGGTCATCGGGGCCGGCGGTGCGGCGCATGCCGCGACTCCGCTGCCTGCCCACATCTTCGCGCCGTACTTCGAGGCGTACTCCTCCGACAGCCCCGCCGATCTGGCGCAGAAGTCGGGCGCCAAGTACCTGACCATGGCGTTCGTGCAGGCCGAGGCGAAGGGGTCGTGCACCCCGTACTGGAACGGCTCGACCGACCAGCCGATCTCCTCGTCCGTGTTCGGCGCCGACATCACCACCATCCGCTCGCGCGGCGGCGACGTCATCCCCTCGTTCGGCGGCTATGCGGCCGACAACGGCGGCACCGAGATCGCCGACAGCTGCACCAGCGTCGACTCCATCGCCGCCGCGTACGAGAAGGTCATCACCACCTACGACCTGTCGCGGCTCGACATGGACATCGAGGACAACTCGCTGACCAACAAGGCCGGCGTCGACCGCCGCAACCAGGCGATCAAGAAGGTGCAGGACTGGGCGGCGGCCAACGGGCGCTCGGTGCAGTTCTCCTACACCCTGCCGACCACAACGAGCGGTCTCGCCGACAGCGGGCTCGCGGTGCTCAAGAGCGCGGTCAAGTACGGCGCGAAGGTCGACGTCGTCAACATCATGACCTTCGACTACTACGACGGCGCCACGCACAACATGGCGAACGACACCCAGACCGCGGCCACCGGACTCCACGACCAGCTGGCCTCCCTCTACCCGGGCACCTCGTCCGCCCAGCTGTGGGGCATGGTCGGCGTCACCGAGATGCCGGGCATCGACGACTACGGGCCGGCCGAGACGTTCACCACCGCCGACGCGACCGCCGTCTACAACTGGGCCGTCTCCAAGGGCATCAACACGCTGTCCTTCTGGGCGCTCCAGCGCGACAACGGCGGCTGCCCCGGCACCGGCGGCTCGGACACCTGCTCCGGCATCGCCCAGGACACCTGGTACTTCAGCCACACCTTCGAGCCCTTCACCGGGGGCGGCGGCCCCGTCCAGGACGACTTCTCGGTGGGCGTCACCCCCGGCTCGGCCTCGGTCGCGCCCGGCGGCTCCACCACCGCCACGGTGAGCACCGCCGTCACCTCGGGCAACGCCAAGTCCCTCGCCCTGACCGCCACCGGCGCCCCCGCCGGTGTCACCGCGACGCTCAGCCCCGGCTCCGTCACCGCGGGCGGCTCGGCACAGCTCACCGTCGCCGCGTCCGCCTCGGCCGCGCCCGGCACGTACCCGATCACCGTCACCGGTACGGCCGGCACGCTCACCCACTCCGCCACCTTCACGCTCACCGTGTCCGGCCCCGGCGGCCAGACCGGCGCGCTCGTCAACGGCGGCTTCGAGAGCGGCTCGCTCACCCCGTGGACCTGCGACAGCGGCGCCGCCGTGGTGTCGAGCCCGGTGCACGGCGGCTCGCACGCGCTGAAGACCGCGCCCACCGCCGGCCAGACCGGTGAGTGCGCGCAGACACTCACCCTCGCCCCCAACACCAAGTACACGCTCAGTGGTTGGGTGCAGGGCAGCTACGCCTACCTCGGCGTGCGGGGCGGCGCCACCGGCAGCACCTGGACCAACTCCAGCGGCTGGACCCAGCTGACCGTGCCGTTCACCACCGGCGCCTCGGGCACCGTCACCGTCTACCTGCACGGCTGGTACGGCCAGGGCGCGGTGTACGGGGACGATCTGTCCGTCGCCTAGACACAGCAACTGGCCTAACAAGCAGGTCGGTTGATCAGGCGGGCGCGTCCTTGGGAGTCACCAGGGGCGCGCCCCGCGGCGTCAGCGGCCCACCTTCTTCGCCTTCCTCGTCGCGCGCAGCCACTCCTTGTTCATGGCCGCGATCGAGGGGAGCGGGATGCCCTTGGGGCAGGCCGTCGCGCACTCCCCCGTCAGGGTGCAGCCGCCGAAGCCCTCGGCGTCCATCTGGCCCACCATGTCCAGGACCCGCGTCTCGCGTTCGGGGGCGCCCTGCGGCAGCACGTTCAGATGGTTGATCTTCGCCGAGGTGAACAGCATCGCCGAACCGTTGGGGCAGGCCGCCACGCAGGCGCCGCAGCCGATGCACTCGGCGTGTTCGAAGGCGAAGTCGGCGTCGGGCTTGGGCACCGGGGTGGCGTGGGCCTCGGGGGCGGCGCCCGTCGGCACGCTGATGTATCCGCCGGCCTGGATGATCCGGTCGAAAGCCGAGCGGTCCACCACGAGGTCCTTGACGACCGGGAAGGCCGAGGCGCGCCACGGCTCGACGTCGATGGTGTCACCGTCGTCGAACGAGCGCATGTGGAGCTGGCAGGCGGTGGTCTGCTCGGGGCCGTGGGCATCGCCGTTGATGACGAGCGAACACGCCCCGCAGATGCCCTCGCGGCAGTCGTGGTCGAAGGCGACCGGCTCCTCGCCCTTGAGGATGAGGTCCTCGTTGAGCGTGTCGAGCATTTCCAGGAACGACATGTCGGACGAGATGTCGTCGACGTCGTAAGTGGCCATGCTTCCGGTCGAGTCGGCGTTCTTCTGGCGCCAGACGCGCAGGGTGAGCTTCATGCGTAGCTCCGCTGGGTGGGGTGGACGTACTCGAAGACGAGGTCTTCCTTGTGCAGGACGGGCGGGGCGCCGGTGCCGGTGAACTCCCAGGCGGCGGCGTACGAGAACTCCTCGTCGCGGCGTTCGGCCTCGCCTTGGGGGGTCTGGGACTCCTCGCGGAAGTGGCCGCCGCAGGACTCGGCGCGGTGCAGGGCGTCGAGGCACATGAGTTCGGCGAGTTCCAGGTAGTCGACGATCCGGTTGGCCTTCTCCAGGGACTGGTTGAACTCCTCGCCGCTGCCCGGCACCTTGATCCGGCGCCAGAACTCCTCGCGGATCTGCGGGAGCCGGTCGAGCGCCTTGCGCAGGCCCGACTCGGTGCGGGCCATCCCGCAGTACTCCCACAGGAGTTCGCCGATCTCGCGGTGGAAGGAGTCGGGCGTGCGGTCGCCGTCCACCGCGAGGAGCAGGTGCAGACGGTCCTCGGTCTCGGCCACGGCTTCGGCGACCGCCGGGTGCGCGTCGGTGACGGGCTCCTGGTGCGGGGTGCGCGCGAGGTAGTCGTTGATGGTCGCGGGCAGCACGAAGTAGCCGTCGGCGAGGCCCTGCATCAGGGCGGAGGCGCCGAGCCGGTTGGCGCCGTGGTCGGAGAAGTTCGCCTCGCCGATCGCGAACAGGCCCGGCACGGTGGTCTGGAGGTCGTAGTCGACCCACAGCCCGCCCATCGTGTAGTGCACGGCCGGGTAGATCCGCATGGGCGTCTCGTACGGGTCCTCGGCGGTGATCCGCGCGTACATGTCGAAGAGGTTGCCGTACTTCGCCTCGACGGCGGCTCGCCCCATCCGTGCGATGGCGTCGGCGAAGTCGAGGTAGACGCCCTGGCCGCCGGGGCCGACGCCGCGCCCCTCGTCGCAGACGTTCTTCGCGGCGCGCGAGGCGATGTCGCGCGGCACCAGGTTGCCGAAGGCGGGGTAGACGCGCTCCAGGTAGTAGTCGCGCTCGTCCTCGGGGATCTCGGCCGCCGGGCGGGTGTCGCCCTGGGCCTTGGGCACCCAGATCCGGCCGTCGTTGCGCAGCGATTCGCTCATCAGGGTGAGCTTGGACTGGTGCTCGCCGGTGCGCGGGATGCAGGTCGGGTGGATCTGTGTGAAGCAGGGGTTGGCGAAGAGGGCGCCTCGGCGGTGCGCCCGCCAGATCGCGGTCGCGTTGGAGTTCATGGCGTTGGTGGAGAGGTAGAAGACGTTTCCGTAGCCGCCGCCGGCGAGGACCACGGCGTCCGCGAAGTAGGTGTCGATCTTTCCGGTGACGAGGTCGCGCGCGACGATGCCGCGCGCCCTGCCGTCCACCACGATCAGGTCGAGCATCTCGGTACGGGCGTGCAACTCCACGTTCCCGGCCGCGATTTGGCGGGACAGTGCCTGGTAGGCGCCGAGCAGGAGCTGCTGGCCCGTCTGGCCGCGGGCGTAGAAGGTGCGCGAGACCTGGACGCCGCCGAAGGAGCGGGTGTCGAGGAGGCCGCCGTACTCGCGGGCGAACGGCACGCCCTGGGCCACGCACTGGTCGATGATCTCGACGGAGATCTGCGCGAGGCGGTGGACGTTGGACTCGCGGGCCCGGAAGTCGCCGCCCTTGACGGTGTCGTAGAACAGACGGTGGATGGAGTCGCCGTCGTTGCGGTAGTTCTTCGCGGCGTTGATGCCGCCCTGCGCGGCGATGGAGTGGGCGCGGCGCGGCGAGTCCTGGAAGCAGAACTGGACGACGTGGTAGCCCTGTTCGGCGAGGGTGGCGCCGGCCGAGCCGCCCGCGAGGCCGGTGCCTACCACGATGACGGTGTGTTTGCGGCGGTTGGCCGGGTTGACGAGTTTGGCTTCGAAGCGGCGGGTGTCCCAGCGCTCGGCGACCGGGCCCTGCGGCGCGCGGTTGTCGACGACCGGGTCGCCCTGCGTGTAGTCGGTGTAGGAGGTCATGTCAGCTCACCACTCCGGTCATGACGGCGACGGGTACGGAGACGAATCCGGCGAAGAGCAGCACGGCGAGGACGTTGGCGAGGGCCTTGAGGACCCGGTCGCGGGTGGCGTTGCCGACGCCGAGGGTCTGGGCGGCGCTCCAGAACCCGTGCTGTACGTGGAGGGCGAGCGCGGCCATCGCCACGATGTAGATGGTGTTGCCGTACCAGGTGGAGAAGGTGTCCACGACGTTCTGGTAGGGGTGGCCCGGCCGGAAGCCGGCGTGCACGGTGCCGGTCGTCAGGTCCAGGATGTGCCAGACGATGAACAGCGCGAGGATGATGCCGCCCCAGCGCATGGTGCGGGTCGCGTAGCTCGACCGGGCCCGCCGGTGGACGTAGCGGCTGGGGCGGGCGCGGATGTCGCGGCGGCTCAGCTGGTACGCGGCGACGGCGTGCCCGACGACCGCGGCCACCAGGACCACGCGGATGAGCCACAACGCCCACTCGTAGTGCAGGAAGGGCTCTCCGATGGTGCGCAGCCAGTGGGCGTAGGAGTCGAACTGACCGGCCCCGAAGAAGATCTTCAAGTTGCCCATCATGTGCACGACCAGGTAGGACAGCATGATCAGACCGCTCACGGCCATGATCGTCTTCTTGCCGACGGTCGAGTCCCAGAGGGTGCGCGGCAGGGACGGCCGTTTGTCCGTCCGCTTGTCGGTGCGCGTTGCCAGAGCCATGTCATTGACGCTAGAGGCGAACGACCCAAGAGGTCCAAGACATGGTTCGGCTCATCTCCATAGAGATGCCCTATCGTAGGGGGATGCAGTTCCAGCAGCTCCTCTACTTCGTGGCAGTCGCGGAGACCCGGCACTTCACCCGGGCCGCCGAGCGCGTGCACGTCTCGCAGCCCTCGCTCTCCCAGCAGATCAAGGCGCTGGAGAACGAGCTGGGCGCCGAGCTGTTCAGCCGCGCCCGGGGCAACATCGCGCTCACCGACGCCGGTGAGGCCCTGCTCCCGCTGGCCCGGCGCATCCTGGCGGACGCGGACACCGCCCGCATCGAGGTCCAGGAGCTGGCCCAGCTGCGGCGCGGCCGGGTGCGGCTGGGGGCCACCCCCAGTCTCTGCACGGGCCTGCTCCCCGATGTGCTGCGCGCCTTCCACGACCGCCATCCCGGCATCCAGCTCCTCATCGAGGAGGGCGGCTCGCACGATCTCGTACGCGAACTGGCGCGCGGCGCCCTGGACTTGGCGCTCATCGTGCTGCCGCTGCCGGCCGGCTCCCCGGCCCTCACCACGATCGAGCTGCTCCAGGAGGACCTGGTGGTGGTCTCCTCGCCGGGCGAGACGGCGCCGGGCTCCGGTGGCGCGGTGCGGATCGGCGAGCTGCGCGACGCCCCCCTGGTGATGTTCCGGCACGGCTACGACCTGCGGGAGCTGACCGTGGCGGCGTGCCGGGCCGAGGGGTTCGAGCCCGCGTTCACCGTGGAGGGCGGCGAGATGGACGCGGTGCTCGGCTTCGTACGCGCCGGGCTCGGGGTGGCCGTGGTGCCGAGCATGGTGGCGGCGCGGGCCAAGGACCTGCGGGTCACCCCGCTCGCCCGCCCCGGTCTGCGCCGCGCCATCGCGCTGGCCCACCGCAGCGACGTGGACCCGCCGCGCGCGGCACGGGAGTTGCAGCGGGTGCTGCTCAGCATCGGGACGGGGCGACGCGCGGACGGCTGAGCCGCCCCGCGGGCGGGGGCGGGGCGACGGTCTCGGCACGAGCCGTGCCTCCGCCCGTCCCGCGAGCGGAGGCCGGAGGCCTCGGCCCCGGCCCCCGCGCCGTCAGGTCACACCGCGTCCACGAGGGCCAGCGAGTGGATCCGGTCCGGCGCCCCGGGCCGGGCGTAGTACCAGCCCTGTGCGGTGTCGCAGCCCAGCTCCTTCAGCTGCTCGGCCTGGGCGCCCGTCTCCACGCCCTCCACGGTCACCGCGAGCGACAGGCTGTGCGCCAGCGAGACGATCCCCTCGACGATCTTGATGTCCACGGGGTCGGCGGGCAGTTGCTGCATGGACTGGGTGAAGGACCGGTCCAGCTTGAGCACGCTCACCGGAAGACGGCGCAGGTTGGCGAGGTTGGAGTAGCCCGTGCCGAAGTCGTCCAGGGCTATGTCGACCCCCATGTCGGCGAGCTGCCGCAGCGGCTTGAGCAGGTCGTCGTCGGCGCCGATGAGCGCGGACTCGGTGACCTCCAGGCAGAGGGCGCCCGGGGTGAGCCCGGTGCGCTCCAGCATCTCGACGGTGTCGGCGACCAGACCGGGATGGTAGAGCTGGGTCGGCGACAGGTTGACGTTGATCCGCAGCGGGCCGCCGTCGGTGGCGCCGGGGTGGGCCAGCTGCCAGGCGCGGGCCTGGCGTACGGACTCCTGCATCACCCAGCGGCCGAGCGGCACGATGAGCCCGGTGTGCTCGGCGAGCGGGATGAACCGGTCGGGGCCGAGCACGCCGTGCTGCGGGTGCGACCAGCGCACCAGCGCCTCGGCGCCGTGCACACTGCCGTCGCCGAGGTGCACGAGCGGCTGGTACTCGATGAAGAACTCACCGCGCTCCAGGGCCGCGGGCAGCGCGTTGGTCAGGCCGTGCCGGGTGATCGCACGGGCGTCGGCCTCGGCGTCGGCGAACTCGAAGCGGTTGCCGCCGGCCGACTTGGCCCGGTACATCGTGATGTCGGCGCTGCGCAGCACCTCGGCGGCGCTGCGCTCCCCCGCGGGCCCCTCGACGACGCCGATCGAGCCGCGCACCGTCAGCTCGCGGCCCTCGATGCGGATCGGGGTGGCCAGCGTGTTCAGGATGCGCGAGGCCAGTTCGTCCGCCTCGAACTCGGTGTCCGGGCCCGTGGTCAGCGCCACGAACTCGTCGCCGCCGAGCCGGGCCACCATCTCGCCGGGGCCGGTGGCGCAGCTCTGCAGCCGGTCGGCGACCTCCACCAGGAGCCGGTCGCCCGCGGAGTGGCCGAGGCTGTCGTTGACCGCCTTGAAGCCGTCGAGGTCCAGGTAGCACAGGCCGAAACGCTTGCCGTCGCCCGGCGCGAGCGCCTTTTCCAGCCGCTCGAAGAACAGCGTGCGGTTGGGCAGTCCGGTGAGCGCGTCGTGGGTGGCCTCGTACCGCAGCCGCAGATTGAGCAGCCGGCGCTCGGTGGTGTCCTCCATCAGCGCGAGCTGGTACTTCGGATTGCCCTCGGCGTCGCGCAGCAGCGAGACGGTGAGGTTGGTCCACAGGACGGTGCCGTCGCCGCGGTAGTAGGGCTTCTCGACGCGGTAGTGGTCGCGCTCGCCCCGGACCAGTTCTCCGTACAGCCGCCAGACGTGCGGGGCGTCCTCGGGGTGCACCCACTCGCTGACGTTGCGGCTGCGGATCTGGCCCTCTATGCCGCCGAACATCCGGGTGAGGGTCTCGTTGACCTCGAGGACCCGGCCTTCCAGATCGGCGATGCCGATGCCGATCGCGGCGCCCTCGAAGACGGCGCGGAAGCGCGTCTCCGTGGCGTGCAGGGCCTCCAGGGCCGCGCTCCGCGCCGACATCGCGGAGCGGGCGATGGCCTCCTGCTCGGACCGGGTGCGCTCGCGCAGGGCACCGGCGAAGCCGGCCGCGAGGGCGTGCTGGAGCCGGGCGCAGCGCGCATGCGCCTCCTCGACGGAGATCTCGTCGCCCGCGCCGCAGTACAGGACGAGGTAGGACTCGACCACGCCGAGACTGCGGCTGAGCGCGTCCGGGTCGGTGCAGTGCGCCGCGACCAGGGCGGCGCCCGCCTCCTGCGCCGGCGACGGGTCGAAGTGCCGCCCGTGCAGGGCCTGGATGAGGCGGCGGGCCAGCGGCACCAGGTGCTGCTCGAACTCGGGCCGGGTCAGCGAGGTCGCCGTCACCGGGAAGATCGCCCGGCTCCATATCGTCGCGAACCGTCTGAGCCGGTCTTCGGGGCTGTCCGGCGCGAGGTCCGGAGCGGGCGCCCGGGGCGGGGTGCTCACGCCTTGCGCCCCACGCCGGCGAAGCCGGAGAAGGCGTACGGATCTTCCTGGTCGGTGTCGTTCTCGGGCCGCCACAGCGGCATCGACACCAGTCCGGGCTCGACGATGGTGAACCCGTCGAAGAACCGGGCGACCTCCTCGCGGGCGCGCATCACCAGCGGATTCTTGATGGTGCGGTAGACGCCCACGGTGCCGCCGGCCTCTTCCTCGGTGAGCGGGATGCCTTCGTAGGAGGCGTGGGTGAGCACGAGGAGGCTGCCCGGGGCGAGCGCGTCGCGCAGCTCGGCGACGGCCGCGCGGGGGTCGTCCTGGTCCTCGATGAAGTGCAGCACGGCGACCAGGAGGAGCGCCACCGGCCGTGACAGGTCGAGGAGTTGGGACTGTTCGGCGGCGCTCAGAATGTCCTGCGGCTTGCGCAGGTCGGCCGCCGCGATCGCGGCGTGTTCGTTGCCTTCGAGAACGGCACGGCTGTGGGCGACGGCGACCGGATCGTGGTCGACGTACAGCACGCGCGCCTCGGGGCTGGCCGCCTGGGCGACTTCGTGAACATTTCCGAAAGTCGGGATTCCGGATCCGATGTCCAGGAATTGCGTGACGCCCTCACCCACGGCGAATCGCACGGCCCGGCGCATGAAAGCACGGTTGGCCTGCATGACCTTGGGCAGTCCCGGCATGAACCGCATGGCCTCGCGGGCCGCTTCCCGGTCCACCTCGAAGTTGTGCGAACCGCCCAGGTAGTAGTCGTATATGCGGGACACGCTCGGCACCGAGATGTCGATGCCCTGGGGGGCCCAGGCGGGACGCTCCATCAATGTCTCCAACAAGTCGCCGCAGGAGGCCATGACCATGACCATTGTTTGCGCCTGAGGCTACTGATCGTCCGCCGGGAGAGCGAGTAAAAACGGAAATTGCTCGTCCGTTCTTGGTCACAGGCCCAGGGCATGTGCGCCATATCGTACGGGCACGCGCCGTGGCGTACGCAACCGTACCGGTGGGTGGACACACGCATCGGCCCGGCACCGCGCGTGGGGTCGCGGTGCCGGGCCGACGGGTGGGGGCCCAGGGCTACTTGGGCGCGCCGACGAGCTTTCCCTGGGGGGAGACGGCGTACCAGGTGCCGCCCATGCCCTGGCCGTTGGTGTCGCCCGGCGCGGTGTCACCGGAGAAGGTGTAGACGGGCCAGCAGGTGATGGACTGCTGCTTGACGCCGTCGGGGCGGTCGAAGGTCACGAATCCCTTGAGGGCGATGCCCGTGGTGTCGTTCTTCGCGACGGGCGCGACGGCCGGCCACTTCTGCAGACAGGCGCCGGTGCAGGCCGACTTCATGGGCCAGGCGGAGTCCTTCTTGAACCGGTAGACGGTCATGCCGCGGGCGTCGACGATGACGTCGCCGAGCCGCGCGTCCTTGCGGACCGAGAGGCCGGGCAGCGGAGCGGCGGCCGGCGCCGGGGCGGCCGCGGACGCCTTCTTCCCGTCGGGCGCGGCGGCGTGCCAAGTGCCGCCCACGTTCTGCCCGTTGGTGTCGCCGGGGCTGGTGTCCTTGCTGTAGCGGTACATCGGCCAGCCGCCGATGGTGAGCTGCTTGGTGCCGTCGGCGCGGGTCACCGAGCCGAGCTTCGACTGGTCGGTGCCGGCCGGCGCGGTGACGCCCGCCGCAGGCACCGCGGGCCAGGCCGTCGCGCAGTCGCCCTCGCACTTCGAGGCGGGCGGACTCGCGGTGTCCTTGTCGAAGCGGTAGAGGGTGAACCCCGCGCTGTCGGTGACGACCTTGCCGAGGTCCTTGCTGTCGGTGACCGTCAGCTGGCCCGCCTGTTTGGCGGCGGACACGACGTTGCCCGCCTGTCCGTACGCGCCGCCCGACCCGTAACCGGCGTCGGGGCTCGCGGTGCCGGCGTTGGCGACCGGCTGCCCGCCGCCGGCCCCGTAGGCGCTTCCCTTGTCCTGGCCGCAGGCCGTCGCGGTCAGTGCCAGTACTGCTGCCGCCGCTGCCGCGAGCGCTGTGCTGCGCCAGGTGGTCATGGCAACTCCCGTGGTTCATAAGGCTGTTGAGGCGCCGGTGGCACCGGTTGACGGCTCTAAGTACGGGCGGCGGGTGACGGTGCGTTCAACGCGAACGCGGGAATTTTCCGAACGAACCCGAACAGCAGGTCAACGTGGCGGGCGCAGAGCGCCGGTAAGTCCCTCCTTCAGGCGAATCGGTCCGCCACCCCGACGGCACGGGCCCTCACCGCCCGATGATCATTGAGTGCAAGGACGACACCTCGCCGGACGGCTGCTCGCCGCCACGGCCTTCACCGTGCTGTTGGCCGCACCGGCGCCGGCCGCCCAGGCCGACGCCTGCGCGTACGCCTCCGTGTCGCAGGGCAGTGGCGGCGGTTCGCCCTGGGCGGTGGCGGGCTCCGGCCATCACCACTGCCCCTTCCCGCCCTGGCCGCACCCGAGGCCGACGCACACCCACGCGCCGCCGACGCCGCCGCCGGTCACTCCGCCGCCACGCACGCCGGCCCCGCCCGCGCCCCGGCCCACGCCGCCGCCGCGCCCGGCGCCGCCCGCCGCCTCGCCGCCCCCGGTGGTGCACCGGCCCGCCCCTCCGGTTCCGGCCCGGCCAGCGCCCCCCGCGGCGCCGGTGGTGCCCCCGGCCCCGCCCGCGCCCGGTGCCCCGCCGCACCCGGCGCCGCCGGCCGCGAAGCCGTACGTCCTGCGCGCCTACCGGATGCCGCCGCGCAAGAAGCCGGCGCCGCGGCTGTCCCCCGTCACGCTCACCCTGCTCATCACCGCGCCCGCCGTGCTCGGCGCCGCATTGCTGCGCACCCGCTCCGGCTCCCGCTCGCGCTGAGCCCCACCTTCTTGAGAGGCCCCCTTGTCCGACTGGCTCGTCCTGGTCATCGCCATGGCCGCCGCATGCGCGGTCGTGCTCACCATCACCCTGTTCAGCAACCGCCGGATCGATCCGGAGAACGACGATCCTTCCGACACCCCGGACGTCATCGAGTACATGACGATGATGATCGGCGTGGTGTACGCCATCGTCCTCGGCCTCGCCATCGCCGGCGTCTGGGAGGGCCGCGGGGCCGCCCAGGCCGATGTGCAGCAGGAGGCGCAGGCGCTGCACGAGATCAGCCAGCGGGTCCAGGTCTACCCGGCGGAGGTCCGCGACCGGACCCGGGCCGACGTCGAGGCGTACGCCTCGTACGTGGTGCACACCGAGTGGAGCCACATGGCCAAGCACGGTGACCTCACCGACGAGAGCGCGCAGAAGCTGGAGCAGATCCGCCGCGACGTGACGGACTACCACCCGGCCAACGACTTCGAGGCACAGGCCTACCAGCCGCTGATCGACCAGGTGGGGGCCGTCGACGCGGCCAGGACCGCCCGCGGGCAGGGGGCCGGGGCCACCATGCCCGGGGTCGTCTGGTTCGGCCTGATCATCGGGGCGCTGGTCACGGTCGGCCTGATCTTCACGCTGCAGATCAGGCGCACCTGGCGGGAGCTGCTCCTGGCCGGGCTCTTCAGCGCCCTGATCGCCTTCCTGCTCTTCCTGATCTGGGACTTCGACGCCCCGTTCGGGCGGGGCATCTCGGCGACGGCGGGGCCGTTCCTCGATCTGTTCCCCGGCATCGGCTGACGCGCCGGCGCCCGGCCGCACCCCGGCACCGCGCCGTCGCGGCGCGGTGTCCGCTCGGCCGGGCGGGGGACGAGGATGCCCCATTCGCCGGACACGGATCGCGACACGCCGGGCCGCCTCCTAGCGTTTCGGGCATCGAGGTGCATTTCACCCCTTTGTGGAATCGGTTCCGCAGCTGCTCCTCGGGGACCGGAGGATTGACCATGGGCGCGATACGCATCGCATCCGCCGCACTCATCGGCGCCGGCGCGCTCGCGCTCGCCCCGTCCACCGCCATGGCGGCCCAGACCAGCCCCCACGCCGCCAACGACACGTCGTTCGCCTTCAGCATCACCCCGTCCGTGACCGCACCGGGCGGCCAGGTCACCCTGAACGTCACCAACTGCCCCGTCGAGGCCACCGTGTCCTCCGGGGTGTTCGACACCGTCAGCGTCCCCCAGAACAGCTCGCGCAACGCGACGGTCGACCGGGACGCCAAGCGCGGCGCCACCTACACCGTGACGTTCACCTGCGACGGCACGCGGCGCACCTCGCAGCTGACGATCACCGGCGCCTCGCCGACCACCAGCTCCACCGTCCGGCCGACCGTCCGCCCCACGGTGCGGTCCACCATCTCGCCGCTCGGCGTCCGGGGCGGCCTCGGCGGCAGCGCCGGCGGCGACCTCGACACGGTCGAACTCGCGGTCGGGGCCTCGCTGATCGCGGTGGCCGGCGCCGGGGTGTTCTACGTGCTGCGCCGGCGCTCCGGCGGGCGCCAGCACTGAGCCCCCGCGCCCCCGTCACACCCGTCGCCCCCGAGTCCTGGCCAGGACTCGGGGGCGACGGATCGTTGGGGTCCTCCCGGGAGGTTCGTCCGGTCAGACCCGTACGCCTGCGCGGCGGCGGGCGAGGAACAGCGCGCCGCCGATCGCGGCGGTGCCGGCCAGGCCGCCGCCGATCGCCATCTCGGTGCCGGTCGGGCCCGCGGCGCCGCCGAGGCCGCCGTCGGCGCCCCGGCCCTCGAGGACCCGGAAGCTGCGCGTCGCGACCCGGTCGTTGTCGTTGCACTTGACGGCCAGGCTGTAGTTGCCCGGCGTCGTGTGGTCGTGGATCCGGGCGGTCGCGTAGTTGATGTCGCCCGACGACAGGTGGACCTCGTCGAAGGCGTTCGAGCTGACCCTGCCGCCGTTCTGGCAGCCCCTGGCGGTGATCCTCAGGGTGGCGCCCTGGTGGACCGAGGAGGGGTCGACTTCGACACTGGTCGGGCCGCCGGACGGCGGGCCCCCTGCGACGGCTGCCGGGGCGGCGAACCCGACCGCGGCCCCGACCGCCAGCGCCACCGTTAGAGCGCGTGAAGCACGCATCGTTGAACCTCCATGGGAGGACGCCCCGGAGCCGTGCCCCGGGATGATCGACGAGTACGCCTCCCACGTCGAACCCTCACCGCCGCTCATACAAGCCGCATTTCGGCACTGATCCACCCTGGTGAACCGCGCGTCCCCCAACGGCCCCGGAATCTGACGGACCCGCAGGTCACGGACCGTCAGATCAATTTCGCCGCGCGATGACCCGGATGGGTCAGGCCCGCTGGACGGCACCCGTTCGCCGCCCTCCGATCGCCGAGCGGCCACCCCGCCCTTACGGTGCTCGAAGGCGCGCTGAGGGTGGACGGCGAAGGAGTTGACGAGAAGACATGGCGCACGAAGAGAGCGGCATGGAACGTCGCAGGCGTTCCCCGTGGGGGGCTCTTGCCCTGGTGATGCTCACCGGCCTCGCGCTGATGCGCAACGGTGCGGATGTGACGATGGGCCCGCCGCAGCCGGCCGCGGCGGCGGCGCTGACCAGCGGGGCGGGGACCGCGTCCGCGCCTCCCGCCGCCGCGGCGCTCCAGCCGCTGCCGTTCGCCCCGGCCTCCCGGGTGCGGATCGAGTCGATCAACGTGGACGCGCCGGTCATGGACGTCGGCACCGACGCCCAGGGCTGGGTGCAGGCTCCCCCGCCGGAGGACCCGAACCTGGCGGGCTGGTACCAGAACGGCGTGGCCCCGGGCATGCGCGGTACGTCGGTGATCGTCGGCCACGTCGACAACATGAAGGGCCCGGCGGTCTTCTACGGGCTCGGTTCGCTCCAGAAGGGCAACCACATCGAGGTGCAGCGCTTCGACGGCCGCACCGCGGTGTTCGAGGTGTACGGGGTCGAGGTCTTCTCCAAGGCCACCTTCCCGGGCGCCCGGGTGTACGGCGACACCGGGCACCCGGAACTCCGGGTGATCACGTGTGGCGGCGGCTTCTCCAGGGCCCGGGGGTACGACGGGAACGTGGTGGCCTTCGCGCGCCTGGTGTCCGTGAAGTAGCCGGGGGGCTCATCTGCGGCGCGGCGGCACCTTCAACCGGTAGCCCTGCGCGAGGAGTTCGGGCAGGTAGGTGCGCAGGGCGGCCACGCTCTGCGAGCGGTCGCCGCCCGCGTCGTGCGAGAGCACCACGACGCCGGGCGCCGCGCCGTCCAGGACCCGGCGGATGATGGTCGGCGTGCCGGGCGTGGTCCAGTCGAGGGTGTCGACGGTCCACGCGAGCGGCTCCATGCCCATCTCGGCCTGGATCTCGAACACGTTGCGGTTCCACGCCCCGTAGGGCGCGCGGAACCACTGCGGCGGCTCGCCGAGGGTCTGCTCGATGACCTCGCTGGTGCGGCCGATCTCGTCGCGGATCTTGGCGGGGGGCGTCTTGTTGAGCTGGGGGTGGGTCCAGGTGTGGTTGCCGATGACGTGTCCGTCGTCGCGCATCTCGCGCAGCAGGTCCCGGTTGTCGGTGGCCATCTCGCCGCACAGGAAGAACACCGCGCGCACGTCGTGTTCGCGCAGGGTCTTGAGGATGCCGGGGGTGTAGCGGGGATCGGGCCCGTCGTCGAAGGTGAGGACCATCGAGTGCTCGCCGAGCTGGGGCATGCTCAGGAACGGTCTGGTCCGCACCGGCGGGAGCGCGGTGTGGTAGCGGGGCGGGGTGTAGGCGGTCATGGGTTCCAGGCGGTACGCGCCGGCCCGCGGCCGGACGGGAGCCGCCTTGGGCTGCGCGGCCTTGGGTCCCGCGGCCGGAGCGGAGTGGGGCTCGGGCGCCGGGGCGCCGGTGTCCTCGGCGGTCAGCATGCGGACCGCCGCGGCGGCTCCGAGGCAGGCGGTGACACGGAGCAGTGTCCGCCGACTGGGGACCATCTGATCCCTTTTCATGACATACGGCTTTTGTTCGTCATGGCGGAAGATTAGGACCTGCCGCCCGCGGCGGGGCCCGCGAAACGTCCGCGCCCGCGCGACACCGGCACGAATGGAGTCACCCGGCGGTACCGTTCGCGGCCCCGGTCAGCTACGGCGGACCAGCGGGAAGGGCAGGGTCTCGCGAATGGTGAGCCCGGTGAGGAACATGACGAGCCGGTCCACGCCGATGCCGAGGCCCCCGGTGGGCGGCATCGCGTATTCGAGCGCGTCGAGGAAGTCCTCGTCGATCTCCATCGCCTCGGGGTCGCCGCCCGCCGCGAGGAGCGACTGCGCGGTGAGCCTGCGGCGCTGCTCGACGGGGTCGGTCAACTCCGAGTAGGCGGTGCCCAGTTCGGTGCCGAACGCGACGAGGTCCCAGCGTTCGGCGAGCCTCGGGTCGGTGCGGTGCTGGCGGGTCAGAGGGGAGACCTCGGTCGGGAAGTCCTTGTAGAAGGTGGGCAGCTGGGTCTTCTCCTCGACGAGCCGCTCGTACATTTCGAGGACGACGTCGCCGCGCGTGTTCTCCGGGGTGTGCGGCACCCCGGCGCGGTCGCAGAGCCGGCGCAGCGCCTGTTCGTCGGTGTCGGCGCCGATCTCCTCGCCGAGCGCCTCGGAGACCGCCCCGTAGAGCGTCTTGACGGGCCAGGGCCCCGAGATGTCGTACTCGACGACCTTTCCGTCCGGACCCGCCTTGCGGGCGATCGGGGAGCCGAAGGCGGCGGTGGCGGCGCCCTGGATCAGTTCGCGGGTGAGGTCGAGCATGACGTCGTAGTCGGCGAAGGCCTGGTAGGCCTCCAACATCGTGAACTCGGGGTTGTGCTTGTAGGAGACGCCTTCGTTGCGGAAGGTGCGGCCCATCTCGAAGACCTTCTCCACGCCGCCGACGCAGAGCCGTTTGAGGTACAGCTCGGGTGCGATGCGCAGATAGAGGTCGAGGTCGTAGGCGTTGATGTGGGTGGTGAAGGGGCGGGCGTTGGCGCCGCCGTGGATCTGCTGGAGCATCGGCGTCTCGACCTCCAGGTAGCCCCGGTCCAGCAGGCCCTGGCGCAGCGCCTGGACGGCGGTGGAGCGGTGCCGGACCACGTCGCGCGCCTCGGGGCTCGCCACCAGGTCGAGGTAGCGCCGGCGCACCCGGGCCTCGGGGTCGGCGAGGCCGCGTCGCTTGTCGGGCAGCGGGCGCAGGCATTTGGCGGTCATCTGCCAGCCGGTGGCGAAGAGCGAGAACTCGCCCTTCTCGGTGGTGGCGGTGGTGCCCGTGGCGGTGATGTGGTCGCCGAGGTCGACGTCGTGGGTGAACCGGCCGAGGACGGTGGCGCCCGCACCCTCCCGCGTGAGGACCACCTGGAGGTCGCCGGACCAGTCGCGCAGCACGGCGAAGACGACGCCGCCGAAGTCGCGTACGGCCATGACGCGTCCCGCGACCGTGGCCTCCATGCCCTCGCCGGCGGCCCTGAGCCGGGCCAGGGTGTGGGTGCGGGCGGCGATGACGACGGGGTAGGGCTCGGTGCCGTCCGCGCGCAGCCGGTCCAGCTTGCGGTGGCGTACCCGCTCCTGGTCCGGGAGTTGACGTTCCGTCAGCCCGGTGGGGTCGATGCCGGCGAGGCCGAGCGCCTCGATGGAGGGGAGCCCCGCGGTGGTGACGGGCTTGGTGACGCCCCTGGGCCGCCCCTTGCCCCACAGCTTGCGCAGGCTCGGTACGGAGACGAAGCCCTCGGCGATGCCGGAGGCGAGGCCGATGCGGGCGAGCGAGCCCGCGTCGCCGTAGCACAGGAAGCGGGGGAACCACTGGGGCTGGTACTTCACGTTGGAGCGGTAGAGGGCTTCGAGCTGCCACCACTTGGAGAAGATGAGCAGCAGTCGGCGCCACAGCCGCAGCACGGGCCCGGCGCCGATGCGGGCGCCCTCCTCGAAGGCCGAGCGGAACACCGCGAAGTTGAGCGAGACCCGTCGGACCCCCAACTTCGGCACGGCGGCGCACAGTTCGGCGACCATGAACTCCATCACGCCGTTGGGGGCGCTGCGGTCGCGGCGCATCAGGTCGAGCGAGATGCCGTCGGGGCCCCAGGGCACGAAGGAGAGCAGCGCGATCAGTTTGCCGTCGGCGTCGAAGGCCTCGACGAGCAGACAGTCGCCGTCGGCGGGGTCGCCGAGCCGGTCGAGCGCCATCGAGAAGCCGCGCTCGGTCTCGGTGTCGCGCCAGGCGTCGGCGCGGTCCACGATCTGCTGCATCTCCTCGTCGCTGAGCGCCGAGTGGCGGCGGATGCGGGTGGTGGCGCCGGTCCGCGCGACGCGGTGGACGGCCTGCCGGGTGACGCGCATGTCGCGGCCGTCGAGGTCGAACTTGGCGACGTTCAGGATCGCCTCGTCGCCGAGCTGGATGGCGCCGAGCCCGTGCCGTGCGTAGGCGGTCGCGCCCTCTTCGGACGCGCCCATCACGGCGGGCGCCCAGGCGTACTGGCGGGCGATGTCGAGCCAGGCCTCGATGGCCGGGCCCCAGGCGCCGGCGTCGCCGACGGGGTCGCCGCTGGCGAGCGCCACACCGGTCTCGACCCGGTAGGTGACGGCGGCCTTGCCGTTGGGCGAGAAGACCACGGCCTTGTCCCGGCGGGTGGCGAAGTAGCCGAGCGAGTCCTGGCGGCCGTACGCGCCGAGCAGGGCCCGGATACGGGGCTCCTCGTCGCCGTGCAGGGCGGCTTCCATGCGCTGCGAGCGGAAGAGCGTGGAGGCCGCCGTCAGCAGCGCGATGGCGCCGAACAGGCCGAGGAAGAAGTACAGGGGTCTGGGTGGGTTCCCGTCGAACTGGCCGCCCGACGCGAGCCCGCCGAGGACGCGGTTGGAGGCCCACAGCAGGCGCTGGCCGCGCGGCAGCGTGCCGGGGAACAGCTCGACCAGGCCCCAGCCGACGAGGACACCGGCGGCGAGGCCTAGACAGAGCACCCCGATGGCCCGGCGGAAGGCGCCCCTGCGGGTCTCCGCGTAGAACTGCTTGCGGGCCACGACGAGGATCACCAGGGCCGCGCCGCAGAAGACGCCGTTGGGGATCCAGGCCCATTCGGTGACGGAGACGAGCAGCACGTCGAGCAGGAACAGCAGGCCCAGGTAGATGACGACCAGCCACCAGGCGACCTTCTTGCGGGCGCCGATCGCGGCCGCGAGCAGCAGCAGGAAGACGGCGTACGCGAGGTTGGCGCTGACCGGCACGGTGACCCGGTCCAGGAACCACGAGACGGGGTGGAGCCCGCTGCGCAGCGGGGGGATGAGCGCGATGACGGCGCAGAACAGGCCGAGCACGCCGAAGAACATCGCGAACCCTTCCGGGACCCGGCCCGAGAAGCCGGTCCTGGACGGTATCGGCGCCGTCTCGCTGACAGTCATGTTCAGCACTCTAGGGAGACCGGCGCCGGGCCGCCTGTCGGAGCGGCCACCCGGCCCGTTAGCCTCACAGCGTGACAGAGCAGCGGCCCCAGCCCCACCCCGAGTCCCAGCGTTTCGAGCGCGGCACCGACGGTCCGAAGGTGATCGTCGCCGGCGTCGACGGCTCGGACTCCTCGCTCAGAGCGGCGGCGTACGCCAGTGGTTTGGCCCGGCGCCAGAACGCGCTGCTCGCCATCGTGTACGTCCAGCCGGTGCTTCCGGCGGGTGCCGCGCTCGGCGCGCCCGTCGCCGACAGCACCGGGGAGATCGCCGAGGGGCTGGTCGCCGAGATCAGGGCCGCGGCGGAACGGGTGCGGGAGATCTGGGACGTCCGCTGGGAGTTCCACACCTTCCGCGGCGACCCCTACTCCGGTCTGGTGACCGCGGCCGACGAGCTGACGGCGGACGCGGTGGTGGTGGGCGCGTCCGAGTCGGCGGGCCACCGCATCATCGGTTCGGTGGCCGTGCGCCTCGTCAAGGCGGGCCGCTGGCCGGTGACCGTGGTGCCATAGCACTCCGCCCGCCGGGTCAGCGGGACATCTTCAGGCCGTCCTTCGCGGCGCCGCGGCTGAGCACCGCCTCGCTGATCTGCTGCTGTGTCGCGGTGTAGGCCTCGCTGCCGGGGGACTTCGCGAGGGCGTCGGGCAGGCTCATCACCCGGCCGCGCTCCACGTCGATCCACTGCGGTACGAACTCGGCCTTGCCGACCTCCCAGCGTGCGCCGGGTCGGGCCGGCGGGGTGAAGGTGAAGCGGGCGATCGAGCTCATGTTGCCGCGCTCGTCGCGCGCGCCCGTCTCGTTGAACATCTCGCCCGCGATCTGGTCGCCCTCCCCGTAGACGATCCAGGTCCCGTTGACCTTCTCGTAGGGCTGCGGGATGTGTGCGTGCGTGCCGAGGATCAGGTCGATGTCGGGGCGCCCGCCCGTCTTCGACGCGGTGAGCGCCTTGCCGAGGGAGAGCTGCTGCTCGTCGGGTTCGGTCTGCCATTCGGTGCCCCAGTGGAGGCTGACGACCACGACGTCGGCGCCGCCGGCGCGGGCCGCCCTGGCATCCGCGATGATCTTCTTCTGGTCGATGAGGTGGACCGCCCACGGCTGCCCGTCCGGCATCGGGTAGCCGTTGGTGTCGTAGGTGTACGCGAGCTGCGCGACCTTGGCGCCGCCGGCCGTCATCAGCGCGGGCCGCGCGGACTCATCGGCGGTGCGGCCGGAGCCGGTGTGTTTCAGGCCCGCCTTGTCGAAGGCCTTCAGGGTGCGGGCGAGCCCGTCGGCGCCGTCGTCGAGGGTGTGGTTGGACGCCGTCGAGCAGGAGTCGTATCCGGTGTCCTTCAGGGCGGCCGCCACCTGCGGCGGGGAGGTGAACGCCGGGTAGCCGGTGAAGGGGCCCTCGTCGGGGCCGTACACCGTCTCCATGTGACAGATCGCCAGATCGGCCCGGGAGATGATGGGCTTCACCCCGGCGAGCATCGGCCGGAAGTCGTAACTCCCGTCCTCGGCATCGGACTTGGCGCGCTGGATCGTCGAGTCGTGCGGCAGCACGTCGCCGGTGGCGACCAGGGTGAAGGGGCGCTGGGCGGGTGCGGCGCCGGAGGCCGGCGAGTGCTGCGCGTCGTGCGGGTGCGCGGGCCGGGGCCCGCCGGAGCAGCCCGTCGTGGCCGCGAGCAGGAGGGCCGCGACGGCCGCCGCCCGGTGGCGGGCGCGTGGGGTCGGCTTGTGCATCGGCGTCGGACTCCGTTGATCGAGGGTCGGTCGAGGGGCTGGGGCGAGCGGGCGCGTGATCGCGAGGCGGATGCGATCGGGGTGTGTCCGAAATCCACCCCGCGAGAACCGGCCGGTCAAGCCGAAAAGCCGTTGATACGACTAAAGATCGCTGGATCGGACGCACTCCCGCGGCGCCCGGCCGCGCCCCGGTGACCGCTCGCCGCACCATTCGCCGCCCGGGTTCGACCGCTTGTCGCAGCGTGCTGCGCGGACCCTGTCCACCCCCGGCCGTACGCGCTCGGATACGGAGCGTTCGACGGGTTCCGGGGAGAGGGCGTGCACGGTGACGACGGCGGTCGCGGAGATACGGCGCTACGCCCGCGAGCGGGACCTGGCCGAACTGCAGCGTGCGCACGGCCCCGCGCTGCTGCGGTTCCTGCTCGGACTGACCTACGGCGACCGTCAGCGCGCCGAGGACCTGGTGCAGGAGACGCTGGTGCGGGCCTGGCAGCACCCGGAGGCGTTCGACGCGCCGTACAGCTCGATGCGGCCCTGGCTCTTCACGGTCGCCCGGCGGCTCGCCATCGACGCGCGGCGCGGCCGGCTCGCGCGCCCCTGCGAGGTGGGCGACGAGGTACTGCTCACGACGCCGGCGGAGGGCGGCGACCCCGGCGAGCGGTGCGCCGCGGCCCTCGACGTCCGTACGGCCGTGAGGTCGCTCACACCTGAACACCGCGCGGTCCTGGTGCAGTTGTATTTCCGCGGCCTCAGCGTGACCGAAGCGGCCGATGCGCTCGGTGTGCCGCCCGGGACGGTCAAGTCCCGTTCGTACTACGCGCTGCGTGCGCTCGGCCGGCTGCTGCCCGGCTATTCTGCGTCAGGCCCCGAAGGGCTCTCCTCGGTGGGTTCCAGGTCCGCCTCGGTGAGCAGGGCGAGCAGTGAGGGCGCTTCGGCGACCTCCAGATAGGCACGGCGGCACGCTGCGCACCCGCGCAGATGCGCGGCGACGGCGCGGTCCTCGCCGGGCGCGAGAGCGCCCAGTACATAGGCGCCGAGCAACTGCCGCACATGCATGGGCACCTCGTGTCGTGTGACGGATCCTGCCCTTCTGGCCACGGCGGGCACGCGCCCCCGGTTCAATGCTCCCTGGAGCTCCCCGGGAGCGCCGGGACGGTCGATGAAAGAGGCGAGACAGGATGCGTCCGGAGGGAAGCAACGGGACCAGCGGTGGCGAGCTGGTGGTGCCGATGGCATGGATGTACGCGGAGTACATCGCGGATGAACTGCTGCGGACCGGCGATCTGATGCCGCCGACGACACTGGAGTTCCGGGCGGGGCGCCATGCCCTCGCCCTGACGATCTTCCTGTCGGACGGTGCGGTCGGCGGGGCGCGGGTGGTGGCCCGGCTGGAGGAGTGGAGTTCGCTCACCGCGGCGGGCCGGCCCTGGCGGCTCTGGGTCTGCGGGCGGCTGCACCGGCTCTCCCTCGATCAGGAGGCGGGGCCCGATCTGGCGCTGGCGCGGGCCGCCTGGCGGTGGCTGGAGGAGACCGAGCTGCTCGCGGCGGACTTGGACGCCGTGGTGCCGGGCGGGGTCGATCCCCGTTCCCGCGAGGAGGACGAGCCGCGGGTGTGGACGCCGGCCTGGGAACTCGGCCTTCCGCTGGGCCACCTGGCCATCCACTTGTTCTGAAGGCCGGCCTGCGCCGAGGCCGCCTGTTCCGAGGCCGCCTGCTCTGATCCCGTTTGGCCACGCGTCCGGGGGCGCACACCGGCCTACGCCTCAACTGTGCACGCCCGCACGGTACTTGGGGATGCGCGCCGTCACCTTCATGCCCGCGCCGACGCCGGTCTCGATGACCAGGCCGTACGCGTCGCCGTAGACCTGCCGCAGCCGTTCGTCGACGTTGAGCAGGCCGATGCCGCCCGAGGGCTCGCCGTCGCCGCGCAGGATGCGGCGCAGGCGTTCGGGGTCCATGCCCGCGCCGTCGTCCTCGATGACGACCTCGGCCTCGTTGCCCGCGTCCAGGGCGCTGATGGTGATGCGCAGGGCGGCGTTCTCCGCGCGCACGGGGGCGGGGGCTTCGCCGGGGGGCCGGACGACCGCGCCCTCTATGCCGTGCTTGACCGCGTTCTCCACCAGCGGCTGGAGGCAGAGGAACGGCAGGGCGACCGGGAGGACCTCGGGGGCGACCTGCAGGGTGACCAGGAGCCGGTCGCCGAAGCGGGCCCGCACCAGGGCCAGATACTGGTCGATGCAGTGCAGCTCCTCGGCGAGCGTGGTGAATTCACCGTGCCTGCGGAACGAGTAGCGCGTGAAGTCGGCGAATTCCAGCAGGAGTTCGCGGGCGCGTTCGGGATCGGTGCGGACGAACGAGGCGATCGCGGCGAGGGAGTTGAAGATGAAGTGCGGGGAGATCTGGGCCCGCAGCGCCTTGATCTCGGCCTCGATGAGGCGGGTGCGGGAGCGGTCGAGCTCGGCCAGCTCCAGCTGGACCGAGACCCATCGGCCGACCTCGCCGGCCGCGCGTGCCAGGACCGCCGACTCCCGGGGCGCGTAGGCGACCAGCACGCCGAGCACCCGGTGGTCCACCGTGAGCGGGACGGCCACCGCCCAGCGCAGCGGACAGTCCGCGTCGTCGCAGGAGAGCGCGAAGGCCCTGTCGCGTCCGGTGTCCAGCAACGTCCTTATCTGGCGCATCACTTGGGGCCCGTGGTGCTGCTCCCCCGCGCCGTCCCAGGTGAGGATGGTGTCGCGGTCGGTGAGGCAGAGCGCGTCGGTGCCGAGCAGGGAGCGCAGACCGCGGGCGGACTTGCGGGCGGCCTCCGCGGTGAGCCCGGCCCGCAGCGGGGGCGCGGCGAGCGAGGCGGTGTGCAGCGTCTCGAAGGTGGCGTGTTCGACGGGGGTCCCCACGTCGCTGGGGCGGGACCGGCGCGCGGTGCGGCGGCCGAGCAGGAACCCCGCCGCGGCGAGCAGCGGGCCGAGGAAGAGCAGCGCGGCAAGGGTCATCGGGGGCCTCCTCGGCGGACCGCCGCCTCGGGCAGGTGGAAGCGGGCCAGGGCGGCGTTGGTGCCGGGCGGGACGCGTCCCGGGGTCGCGAGCGAGACCCCGGCCATGGTGAGGAACGCGAGGGGCACCGACCACACCGCGGGCCAGGCGAGCAGCGCGTGCGCGAGGCCGGGCGGGACCGCACCGAGTGCGGTGACGGCGACGGCGACCAGCGCCGATCCCCCGCCGATGAGGAGCCCCGCGGCCGCGCCGGGCGGGGTCAGCCGCCGCCACCAGATGCCGAGCACGAGCAGCGGGCAGAACGAGGAGGCCGACACCGCGAACGCCATGCCGACGGCGTCGGCGACGGGCACCGCGCTGACCAGGAGCGCACCGCACAGCGGTACCAGGATGGCGAGGGGAACCGCGAGGCGGAAATGGCGGACGCCGCGTGAGGGCAGCACGTCCTGGGTGAGGACACCGGCGACCGCCATGGTCAGGCCGGAGGCGGTCGACAGGAACGCGGCGAAGGCGCCGCCCGCGACCAGTGCGCCCAGGAGGTCGCCGCCGGGGCCGCCGACCAGTCGCTCGGGCAGGAGCAGCACGGCGGCGTCGGCGTCACCGGTGAGGGCCAGTTCGGGTGCGTACAGCCGTCCCAGCGCGCCGTAGACGGGTGGGAGCAGATAGAACGCGCCGATGAGGGCGAGCACGACGACGGTGGCGCGGCGGGCCTCGCGGCCACCGGGGCTGGTGTAGAAGCGCACCACGACATGGGGCAGGCCCATGGTGCCGAGGAACGTCGCCACGATGAGTCCGTACGTGGCGTACAGCGGATGGGCGGTGCGGGTGGCGCTGCCGGGGACGCGGGCCGCGGCGGCGAGGTCGAGCCGGGTGCCCGCCTCGACGCGGTGCTCGCCGGCGGCGAGCGTCAGCGGCCCGCCGCCGTAACGCCGGCCGTCGACGGTGCCGCTGGCGTGCACGGGCAGGGGCTCGGTCAGGCGCAGGGTGAGCGGGTCGGCGAAGCGGACGGACTGCTGGTGGCGCAGGGCGGCCGGTTCGTCGTAGACGGGACGCGGCGATCCGTCGCCCCGCCACGCGATGACCAGGAAGAACACGGGGATGAGCAGCGCGGTCAGCTTCAGCCAGTACTGGAAGGCCTGCACGAAGGTGATGGAGCGCATGCCTCCGGCGGCGACCGCGAGGACCACGACTCCGGCGACGAGCACCGGCCCGAGCCAGCCCGGAGCCCCGGTGAGGATCTTCAACGTGAGCCCCGCGCCCTGGAGTTGGGGCACCAGGTACAGCCAGCCCGCGCCGACCACGAACACGCTCACCAGTCGGCGCACGGCGCGCGATTCGAGCCGGCCCTCGGCGAAGTCGGGCAGGGTGTACGCGCCCGAGCGGCGCAGCGGGGCCGCGACGAACAGCAGCAGCACCAGGTAGCCGGCGGTGTAGCCGACCGGGTACCAGAGCATGTCCGGGCCCTGCACCAGGACGAGGCCCGCGATGCCGAGGAAGGAGGCGGCGGAGAGGTATTCGCCGCTGATGGCGGCCGCGTTGAGGGCCGGGCCGACGGTGCGGGAGGCGACGTAGAAGTCGGAGGTGGTGCGCGAGAGGCGCAGGCCGAACCCGCCGACGAGGACGGTGGCGAGCACGACGGTGGCCACCGCCACCACGGCGTACGTCTGGCTCACGGGGCGCAACGCCCTTGCGTCGGGAGGCCGTCGGCGGGGCGGTCCCCCGTGGGGCGGCCTTCCGTGGGGCGGTCCGCTATGAGGCGGGCGAAGTCGCGTTCGTTGCGCTCGGCGGTGCGCACGTACCACCAGGCGATGAGGCCGAGCGGCGGGTAGAGGCCGAAGCCGAGCACCCACCAGGTGACGGCGTCGTCGTCGAGGGCGCGGAAGGCCAGGGGCAGCGTGGCGACGGTGAGCGCGAGGACCCCGAACCCGCTCAGCGCTGCGCGGAGTTGACCACGCATCAGGGAGCGTACGTACGCGCCGCCGAGCGCCGTCTGCTCGTCGATCTCGGACTGGGCGCGGTGGCGCGGCAGCGGGCGGACCCGCCTCGGCTCCCCCGTGACCGTCTCGCGTCGCGCCACCTGCTCCCCGGGCATGGCGCGGAGTGTACGCAGCGCCCGGCCCATCGCGAAAGGGCCAGGTCAGTGGGGAGCGCGCCGCAGGAGGCGGTCGCGCACGGTGCGGGCGTGGCGGCGGCTCACGGGCAGCTCGGCGTCGCCGACCCGCACGCTCATGCTGCCCGCGTCCAGGCGGAGTTCGTCGATCCGGTCGAGCGCGACGAGGTGGCTGCGGTGGATCCGGACGAAGCCCCGGCTGCGCCAGCGCTCCTCCAGGGTGGAGAGCGGGATCCGGACGAGATGGCTGCCGCGGGCGGTGTGCAGCCGGGCGTAGTCGCCCTGCGCCTCGGCGTACGCGATGGAGTCGATGGGCAGGAAGCGGGTGACACCGCCCAGTTCGACCGGTATCTGGTCGGGTTCCTGCACGGTGGCGGCGCGGTCGCCGACGAGTTCGGCGACCCGGCGGACCGCTTCGGCCAGGCGTTCCCTGCGGACCGGTTTGAGGACGTAGTCGACGGCCTTGAGGTCGAAGGCCCGCACGGCGAAGCCCTCGTGCGCGGTGACGAAGACGATCAGGGGCGGCCGGGCGAACCCGGCGAGCAGGCGGGCGATGTCCAGGCCGGTGAGGCCGGCCATGTGGATGTCGAGGAAGACCACGTCCACGCCGCGCTCCCCCTCCTCCCCCGCGTCGAGCGCCGCACCGATCAACCGCAGGGCGTCGGTGGCGCCGGTGGCGCCTTCGGCGCTGTGGACGCGGGGATCGGAGCGCAGGAGGTAGAGGAGCTCTTCGAGGGCGGGGGCTTCGTCGTCGACCGCCAGTACGCGCAGCATGGGGCCGGAGTTTAGGGGCGGGGGCGCCGGTGTGTCTTGAGTGTTCGGCACGGTTTCCGCGTACCTGAGGGCATGAGTTCGCCGCAGATCCACCAGGACGCCGGGGCCTACGCCCTCGGCGTGCTGGGCGCCGCCGACGCCTTCCGCTACGAGGAGCACCTCGTCGGCTGCGTCCCCTGCCGGGCGCTGCTCGCCGAGTTCGGCGGCGTGACGGCGCTGCTCGCCGCGTACGTGGCGCGGGGTGGTGTGCCGGCAGGACCGGTGGAGCCGGAGCTGCTGCACCGGATGACGGCGCTGGTGGCGGGGCGGCGCCGGCGGGGGCGCGCGGTGCGGATCGCCCTGGTGGCCGCGGCGGCGGCGCTGGCCGCGGGCGGGGTCGGCGCGGTACTGGAACCCGCGGCTCCGCAGTGGCGGACGGCCTCGCACGCGCCCGGCGTGACGGCGACCGTGCTGACCGGCGCGCATGGGTGGGGCACGGATGTGGAGCTGGCCCTCGCGGGCGCGGCGCCGGGGACGTGCACGCTGGTCGCGGTGGGGCGGGACGGAGCGCGGCAGACGGTGGCGACCTGGGCCGAGCGGGGCGTCCCGGTGCGGTTGCGGGGCGCGGCGGCCCTGCCGCAGGACGCGATCGCCCGGTTCGAGGTGCGGACGGCGAACGGCACACGGCTCGCGGCGCTCACCCCCGGGTGAGGACGGCCGCGGGGCTCCGCTTGCCGGGCGGCGCCGGGCCGCGCTACTTGAGGAACTTCGACGTGCGGCGGTCGGCGAGGATCTTGCCGTCGGTCTGGCAGGTGGCGCAGTACTGGAGCGAGGAGTCGGCGAACGACACCTCGCGCACGACGTCCCCGCAGACCGGGCACGGCTCGCCCGTCCTGCCGTGCACGCGCAGCCCGCTCTTCTTCTCCGCCTTGAGCCGGCCCGCCGCCACTCCTCGGGAGCGCTCGACGGCCTCGGTGAGCGTGGTGCGCGTTGCCTCGTACAGCGCGGTGATCTCGTCGTCGGTGAGGTGGCCGGCGGGCTTGAAGGGCGACATCTTGGCCACGTGGAGGATCTCGTCGCTGTAGGCGTTGCCGATCCCCGCGATGAGGGACTGGTCGCGCAGGGCGCCCTTGAGCCGGCGCCGCTCACCGGCGAACAGCGCGGCGAACTCGTCGCGGCCGAAGCCGGGGGCCAGCGGATCGGGGCCGAGCCGGGCGATGCCGGGGACCTTGGACGGGTCGTGGACCAGGTAGGCGGCGAGGCTCTTGCGGGTGCCGGCCTCGGTGAGGTCGAAGCCCGCGCCCCCGGTGAGCGTCACGCGCAGGGCGAGAGGGCCCTTGCCGGGCTTCGGCGGGGCGGTGGGCACCGTGTCGTACCAGCGCAGCCATCCCGCGCGGGCGAGGTGGACGCACAGGTGAAGACCCTCGGCGTCGATGTCGAGGAACTTGCCGTGGCGCGCGACACCGGTGACGGTGCGCCCGGCCAGCTCGGTGTACGGCGGGTCGTACGTCTTCAGGACGCTGATCGCGACGGGCAGGGCGCCCTCGATCTCCTGCCCGACCAGGTGGTCGGAGAGGAAGTCCCGCAGGGCCTCGACTTCGGGCAGTTCCGGCATACCTACCAGGGTGCCCCGGCCCGGCGCGCTCAGCGAGCCGCGCTCGCCCCGAGGAGTTCCGCCAGGTCCTTCCCGAAGGATGCGGCGAGCCGGTCGAGGTCGGGCACGGCCTTGCCGTCGGCGACCAGGCCGATGTGGACCCGGCCGCCGTAGGTGGAGAGCGCGATCGCCAGGGACTGGCCGCGGGCGAGCGGCGCCATCGGATACACGGCGCGCAGGGGGCAGCCGCCGAGCGAGAGCCGCGTGCGGGGCAGCGGCACGCTGGTGACGAGCACGTCGAAGAGGAGGCGGGCCGCGCTGCCGGCGAGCGGCGCACCGAACCGGTGGGCGAGCGGCGGGAGTTGGTCGGCGAGCAGGGCGACCGCTCCGGCGCCCCGTCCCGGTCCGGCCGCCTTGTTGCGGTCCATGGCGGTGCGTACCGCGGTGAGCCGGGCCAGCGGGTCGGGCTCGGCGACCGGAAGGCCGAGCAGGTAGGCGGAGAGCCGGTTGCCGGAGCCGGCCGGGGCGCCGGGGCGGCGGCGCGAGACGGGGACGAGGGCGCGCGGTTCGGCGCCGGGGACGCGGGCGTCGCGCTCCAGGAGCCAGCGGCGCAGCCCGCCCGCGACGACGGCGAGGAGTACGTCGTTGGCGGTGCCGCCCTCGGCCCTGCGGACGCGCTGGACGTCGTCGTGGTCGAGGACGGCCGTGGCGAGGCGGCGGGTGCCGCTGGAGTGGGCGGCCAATGCGGAGTCCGCACCGAGACCGAGGCGGCTCGCCCGGATCACGGAGGCGCCGATGTCCACGGCGCGGGTGAGTTCGCCGACCCGCTCGCGGGCCAGTCCGGCGACCTGGCGCGGGTCCGGCAGCCAGGAGCGGGGCGGCGCGGGGTGCGGGCGCCGGGCGCCGGGCACGGCGAGCTGGTCGAGGACGGCCGCGCCGATGGCGACCGCGCTCATCCCGTCGGCAAGCGCGTGGTGCAGCTTCACCAGGACCGCGAACTCCGCGTCCCGCTCGCCGGTCAGGACGTACATCCGCCAGGGCGGCAGGCCGCGCTCCAGGGGCTGTTCCATCAACTCCCCCGCCGCGCGGGCGGCTTCGGCGGCGAAGTCGCCCGCGGGAAGACGGACGGCGCTGACATGACGGCGTACGTCGAAGTCCGTGTCGGCGACCCAGGCGGCGCCGCCCACGGGCAGCCACACTCCGCGGACGCGCATCCGCAGCCGCGGGATGGCCGCCGCGCGCGCCGCGAGCAGGTCGAGGATCTCCTCGCCCCGGGTGGCGGGGAGCGGGTCGAAGTGGGTGAGCGCCCCCAGGTGCATGGGGTGCTCCGCCGATTCGAGGTGCCAGAACGCCAGGTCGAGAGGGGCCAGCAGCTCACTGCTCAAAGGGTCCTCGTGTCGCTCGGAGGCCGGTCGGGCGACGCCGGTGGCGCCCGTACAGGGTGAGCAGTCAAACCCTCGTGAACGGTTACGGTCAAGTAATCGCTCGTTACTTTTGGTTACTTTGGCGTTTCGAGTCGTGTCTTGATCGGTTTCCGCGGGGCGGCGGGAGCCGCCCGGGTCCGTCGCGGGCGCGCGCGTCAGCCCGTCCCCGGCTCCGGGACGACGAATTCGCACCACACGCACTTGCCGCTGCCGCGCGGCTCCACGCCCCACACGTCCGCGAGCCGGTCCACCAGCATCAGACCGCGCCCCGAGACCCCGGACGCACCGGCCTCGCGGCGGCGCGGCAGGGCGCTGGAACGGTCCTCCACCTCCACGCGCAGCCGGCGTTCGGGCCCGGACAGCGCCCGGATGGTGACGATCGCGCCGCCGTCGGTGTGCATCAGGGCGTTGGTGATGAGCTCGTCGGCGGCGAGCTCGATCTCGTCGGACCGCTCGCGGGCGCCCCAGGCGCGTACGGCGGCGCGGATCATGTGGCGGGACGAACTGAGCGCCTCGGGGTCGTTCTGCGCCACGTGCTGGCGCAGTCTGCCGCCGCCCTGCGGCAGCTCCGTGGTGTTCCGGCGCAGGAGCAGCAGCGCCACGTCGTCGTCGCCGGCCCGCTCGTCCACCACGTCGCAGAGCCGGTCCGCGAGCGCCTCGAGCTCCTCGGGCCCCGTGCGGACCAGGGACGCCAGGAGCTGCATCCCGTCGTCGAGGTCGGTGCCCGGCTGCTCCACGAGGCCGTCGGTGTAGAGCAACAGGGTCTGGCCCGGGTCGAGTTCGACCGTGGAGACGGGGTATTCGAGCCGGCCGAACTCGGCGGACAGCCCCAGCGGAAGGCCGCCCTCCACCGGCAGTCTGCGGCAGTTGCCGTCCGGCAGGCGCACCAGCGGGTCGACGTGCCCGGCCCGCACGATCTGCAGCACACCGGTGCCGAGGTCGGCCTCCGCGTACGTACAGGTCGCGAAGCGGTCGGTGTCCAGCTCGTGCAGGAAGACCGAGGCGCGCGCGATCACGGTGGCCGGCGAGTGGCCCTCGGCCGCGTACGCGCGCAGCACGATGCGCAGCTGACCCATGACCGCCGCGGCATGCGTGTCGTGTCCCTGTACGTCGCCGATGGCCACGCCGACCCGGCCGCCGGGCAGCGGCACCACGTCGTACCAGTCGCCGCCGATGTCCCGGCCGAGCCGGGCGGAGCGGTAGCGGACCGCGAGCTGGGCGCCGGGCACGTCGGGGATGCGGCGCGGCAGCATCGCCTGCTGGAGCCCCTCGGCGAGGTCGTGCTCCTGCTCGTACAGCATGGCTCGCTGGAGGGACTGCGCGATCGAACTGCCCAGCGCCACCAGGAGGTTGCGCTCCTCGCTGCTGAATCCGCGCTTGTCGCTGTAGAGCAGGCCGATCGCGCCGATCGGGCGGGCCTGGGCGATCAGCGGCAGATAGGCGGCGGAGGTGATGCCGAGCCCGCTGATGTTCGGCCACAGGCCCGGGTAGGACTCGGCGAAGTCCTGCGGCGACTCGATGAACCGCGGCGCCAGGGTCCGTACCACCTCGCTCATCGGATACCGCTCGTCGACCCGGGTCCACCGGGTGCCCGGCACGAAGCTGCCCTCGGGGCCCTCGGCGATGAGGTGGATGCGGCCCGCTTCGAGCAGGCCCATCACCAGGCTGGTGGCGCCCAGGTACTCGGGGCCGCGGGAGTCCTTCATGACGTCGATGACGTCCTTGACGGTGCGCGCGTGCGCGAGGGCCGCGGTGGTGGCCTCCACGACGCTGGTGGTGCGGCGCCGCTCGTCGTCGAGGCCGACCCGGGCGGTGGCGTCGGCGAGTTCCTGGGCGGCGTCACGCACGATGCCGACGATGCGCAGCGGGCGGCCGGTCTCGTCGCGGCGTACGAAGCCCTGGGTGTGGGTCCACTGCAGGCTGCCGTCGCGCCGGCGGATGCGGAAGTACACGCCGTAGTTGACGCTGCCGTTCTTGAGCGCCTGCGAGACGAGCGCGTCGAGCCGCAGGGACTCGGCGGGCGGCACCCGCGCGGCGAGCGTCTCGGGTCTGTTGTCGTACTCGTCGGGGCGCAGGTCGAACACGCCGAGCGCGGGCTCGTCCATGTGCATGAGGCCACTGACCAGGTCCCAGTCGAAGCTGCCCATGCGCAGGTCTGGGCCGTACGAGTGAAGGAAGCGGCATTCCTCGCCGTCGGCCGGGCCACCGCAATGGCACAGGTCGGCCGCCCCTCCGCCCCCTTCAGCCACGTCCATGGGGCCACGCTAGGCGCAGCCAGGATCGCGCGCATGCGGGAGGCGGGGGCGGAGCGTCGTGCGGGTGTCAGTGCGCGGGGGACGCCTTGCGCAGGGCGGTGATGCAGGTGCCGATGGCGGCCTGGAGCGCTTCGAGGCGCTGGACCATGTCGTCCTCGTAGATGTCGTCGGCGTCGTCGAGGGTGAGCTCCTCGAACACCTTGGTCGCCTTCTGCAGGCTGCTGTAGAACTTCGTGCGCCGCTCCTGGACGCGCAGCTCGGGGTCGGCCTCGACGGCCTCGGCGACCAGGCCCTTGACGGTGTCGTACGCCTCGGTGGCCCACTCGCCGGCCTCTTCGGAGCCGTCGAGCTCGTCGAGGAGCGACAGGTGCCGCTCGGCCTCGGCGCGCAGCTCCGCAGGGGCCTCGACGGTCTGGCCCGCGGGGGTCCTGATCTGGCCGTTCTCGACGATCTGGCGGACGTATCCGATGCGGTCGGCGGCCCGGGACTCGCTGGCCACCGCCTTCTTCAGCTCGTCGGCGCGGACGATGTCGCGGGCCAGCTCGGTCTGGAACGCCGGGTCTTCCCTGACGCGGTCGAGGAGCGCCGTGCGAGCGGCCTGGGCGGTGCCGGGGTCGGCGAGGATGGCGGCCCGCAGCGCGGTGGGGTTCTCGGCGACCTCCAGGGCCTTGGTCGGCCGGATGCCCTCGGCCTCGGCGGCCGCCGTGATCGCGCTCCCCCGTTCGGAGGCCGCGCTGGAGCGCGACACGTAGTACGTCGACCACACGTCGGCGTCGGGCAGTTCGATGTCCTCGCCCGGTACGAGCGCCTCGAAGAGCGGGACGAGGCCGTCGTCGGACGCCTTGTCCCACGCCTTGTAGTAGCGCATGACGCGCTCGGCGGAGCAGTCGGCGAGAGCGCTGAACTCCTTGGCCGAGACCTTGGGCGTCTCGCCGGCCGCGTGCCCGCCGGGGCGCACGCTGCGCGCCACCTTCAGGGCGAACGCCCAGCCGCCGGTGCGGGCGTAGGCGCCGAACTCGCGGGCGTCGCGCGCCACGCTCTCGTGCACTTCGCCGATGGGCGGCGCGGACGGTTCGGGCAGGTCGATCGCGACGGTCACGGAGAACGCTCCTGGCTGCTCGGGGAGGACGACGAACGAGTCGGACAAGGGGTGCAGCCTATATGCACCCCTTGGTCCGGCTTTTCGTCGCTCCCCCGTGTCGAGCCCGGGGCGGACCGGCCGGTCAGACGTTCTCCGACTCGGGCGAGGGCCCGTAGATGTCGTAGTCGTCGGGCCCGCTCGGCACCCCGCTCGGGATGTCTCCGGGCTGCGACGGCAGGTCGCCGGGCGGGCTCGACTCCGGGGCGGGCGAGGACGAGGGCGGCGACGGGGAGAGCGAGGGCGGCGGTGCGGTGACGGTCGCGGTGGCCGTCGGGCAGCCGCTGGTGTCCGGTGCCGGCCGGCTGGGCGGTGCGGGCGGCGTGGAGGACGCCGACGGGCTCGGCGTCTCGGTGACCGTCACGGTCGGCGTGGGCGTCGGGCAGTCGGGGCTCGGCGGCGGGCTGGTGACCGGCGGCGAGGTGCTGGGGCTCGCGGGCGGCGACGGCGGCTCGGGAACGGGCGGCTTGACGGGGTCGATGTGGATGTCGGGACGACGGCGGTCGCGCCCGCCGTCGTCGCCGCTCTGCCGCTCGATCCACGTGTTGTTGACGACGTTGACGATGATCAGGTTGTTGATGACGACCGTGGTGGGCCGCACCACGATGACGCGGTCGCCCCGGTAGCCGGGCCAGGGCCTGCCCTTGTCGTTCCAGCTGCCCTGGTGGGCGTTGGGCGGCTTCAGCGGGTTTCCGCAGGCGCATCGCACCCGGGGCGCGCCGTGGTCGTCCACGAGGACCGCGGTGCCGGCCTGGAGCACCGACTGGAAGCTGGTGGCGGCGCCGTCGCGGAAGCCGTGGTTGGTGACGCGGGTGTCGGCGCGCAGCACCACGGGCGTCAGACCGCGCAGGAACCCCGCGACCGAACCGGGGTCGACCCCGGCGGCGTCCGCGAAGGCCCGGTTCTTGGCCCGGTCGCCGCCGAGGAAGCGGATCTGCTTCTCGATGTCGCAGCTGGCGACCGACTGCGTGCCGCCGTACAGGCCCGGTGTGGAGCCCGACACGGTACGCGTGGGGGAGAGCCCGGCCGTGGGGTTGCCGGTCCCGGCGCCGGGCGGCGCGGCCGGGGTGGGGGTCGCCGTGGACTCGGCCGTCGACGGGGTGAACGGGTCCGGTCCCTGGGCCGCGACCGGCTGGAGGTTCAGGTCCTGCCGGCTGTCGGCTCCCTTGGCGCCGCCGCCGCATCCGGCGGCGAAGGCGCCGACGCTGAGCACGGCGACGGCAGTGGCGATGGTGCGCGGGGTCGAGGGCACGTGGATCTCCCACCTGTACGCCCCGAGTTGACCCCTCATTGTGTGCGGCAGGCGTGCGCCGCGCGCAAAGGGACAGGGCGAAACGGGTGAGTCACCCCCCGCACGCCGGACGCGCGGCCCGGTCGCCTCCCGGGTGCGTCACAGCAGCTCGGGGCGGCGCCAGGGGGCTCCGAGCACGTGGTGGTCGAAGAAGTTGAGCAGGGCGGCGTACCAGAGCCGGGCGTGGCCCGGACCGAGTATCCAGTGGCCCTCGTCGGGGAAGTGCAGGAACTTCACGGGGACGCCGAGGCGCTGGAGGTCCTGGAAGAGCGCCATGCCCTGGCCGACGGGCACCCGGTAGTCCTTGCCCCCGTGCACCACGAGCATCGGCGTGCGGATGCGGTCGGCCGCGAGGGCGGGGGTGTCCTGCTCGTACCGTTCCGGCGTGGTCAGGGGGTCCCCGAAGATCCGCCGGAAGTACATCGAGGCGTCCGCGTCGCCCTGCCAGGAACGCAGCTCCCAGGGCGCCGCCTGGGAGACGATCGCCCTGAAGCGGTCGGTGCGGGTCGCGATCCAGTTGGCCATGTAGCCGCCGTACGAGGCCCCGGCGAGGCCGGTGCGCGTCGCGTCGATGTCGGGGCGCGCCTCGGCGGTGTCGGTCATCGCCATCAGGTCCCGGTAGGGCCGGCCGCCCCACTGGCCCCAGCCGCGCTCGTGCATCCGCGGCCCGTAGCCGGTGGAGAGCGCGGGGTCGGGCAGCAGGACGGCGTAGCCGCGGGCCGCGAAGGGCCACGGGTTCCAGCGCCAGGTCCAGGAGTTCCAGGAGGACTGGGGGCCGCCGTGCGGAAAGACGATCAGCGGGGCGGGCCGTCCGGCGCGGGCGCCCTCGGGCAGCACCAGCCAGGAGCGGAGCGGGAACCCGTCGTCGCCGGTGGTGTGCACCTCGGTCAGGGTGCCCGGCAGCCGCCCCACGCCGCCGGGCGCCTTGAGCGCGACGGGTTCCTGGTCGGGCGCGGCGGCGTCGAGGCGCACCGGGGCGGGCGGCGCGTCGACGGCGCTGCGCAGCGCGTACAGGGTGCGGCCGTCGGGTGCCACACACAGCGAGGTGTACGCGCCGGAGGCGGTGAGCCGGGTGACCGTGCCGTCCGGGTCGCGCCGGAAGACGGGCGCGTGGCCGAGTTCGTCGGCCGTGAACCAGAGGGTCTCGTCGTCGGGGCGCGGCGAGGGCAGCGCCTCCAGGGGCCAGTGGTCGCACTCCGCCAGGAGGTCGCTCTCGGCGCCGCCCGGCAGGGCGATGCGGACCAGGGTGGAGGAGAAGGGCCTCTCGTACGTGGCCATCAGCTCGCGGACGCACAGCACGGCGGCGCCGTCGGCGGTGAACAGCGGGGCGCTGTACTGGTATCCGTCCCGGTCGACGAGGTGCAGCTCCTCGCCGGTGGCGGCGTCGGCGACCACCACGACCGTACGGTTGCCGTCGGGCACGTGGCCGTGCACGAAGCGGGCGTAGGCGACCCGTGTGCCGTCGGGCGAGAGGGCCGGCTCGGACTCGACGACGAAGCCCTGCGCGCCGGCGTCCACGACCGGGGCGTCGTCCCCGCCGGGGGCCCGGCCGCCCTCGCGAGCGCCGCGGACGAAGGTGTGCGGCTCGTCGGGGCCGAGGTCGGAGTCCCAGAACCGGGTCATCCCCGACTCGTAGAGGATCGCGGTGACCCCGGCTCCGGCGCGGGCGTCGCGCAGCTTGCCGTGGGACGCGGCGTCGGTCGCACCGGGCAGCAGCCCTGCGGTGTAGACGAGGGCCCCGGCGTCCCTGGCGACCCCGAATCCGGTGACGCCCCCGGGGTGACGGACCGTCAGGCGCGCCTCGCCGTGCTCGGGCAGCGCCCACACGCCGTGGCCCCCGGCGTCGCCCTTCGCCCCGGCGGGGCCGTTGTCGTCGCGCTCGGAAAGGAAGTACACGGTGCCGTCCGCGGCGAACGCGGGTGCGGATTCACCCGCGCGGGACCGGGTCAGCCGGACGGGTTCGCGCTGCGCGGCGGGGTCGATGTCCCACAGGGCCGACACCCGGCGCGTGCCGTCGGCGGCGAGGCCCTGTACGGCGGCCACGAGACGGCGCCCGTCGGGCGAGAGGGTGAGGCTCGTGACGCGCGGCGTCGCGAGAAAGGCGGACAGGTCGTGGAAGGCGGTGGGCTCGCCTGCTGTCTCGGGCATGCCGGCCATCCTGCCCGCGGGCGCTCCCGGCCGACAAGAAGGCTGGGCACGGGATGCACTGACACACCCTCACCTCACTTGCGGGGTAAGGGAGTTGCCCCCTGCCCGGCGGCGGTACCCCACGGTCCGTGCCCCCTGCGGACAGGGGGCACGGACCGGTGGATCGCGCGGGTCAGTCGATGCCGGGCAGGATGTGCGGCTCGGCGAGGTCCTCTTCGTAACCGGCGAGGCGGATCGGGGCCGACCTGGCCCAGACCTCGATGTTACGGAGCTTCTCGGGCCGGCCGGCGCGGTCGCCGCCGCGTTCCGGTGTCCGGCGTTCTCGCTCTGTCGTCTCTGGTGTCACCGCGCACTCCTCTGTGTCGCGTAACCCTGGGCGTCCCGGTTGCGTCGTCCCGCGACCCGGTTTCCGTCCACCCGAGGGCGGGGGCAAGGGCAGTTCTGACGCGGTGGCGCCGGCACTCTGTCCGCATCACGGCCACAGGTTGCGGGACGGATCCGGAACGGGCCTGGAGGGTTGGTGGACCCGCCGTGGCTACCGTGCGCACCAGAGTAACCAAATGAGCGCGGTCGCGCTCGATAGGGCCACTTCCTTTGCGTCAACTTTCCTTCGCCGGGAGTTCAGCCCGGCGTTCACCCGCCATGATCTGCTCACCGGGTCGGCTGCCGCGCGCGGGGAGGGGAACACATGGAGCTGTCCAGCGGACCCGGTACGGAGCGGTCGGTGGGCTCGGTCGAGGAGCTGATGGAGCTCCTCCGTTCCTGCCGCGGCGCCTGGGACACCCCCGACCGCAGCGGCGATCCGGTCGACCTCCACGACCACGCGCTCCAGACCGCGCACCTCCTGCGCCGCTCCCATCCGGCCGACAAGGAACTGCAGGTCGCGGGGCTCGTGCACGATCTGGGCCATGTGCTCCGTCCGGGTGATGACGCCGGACACGCCGACACCGCGGCGCGGGCGGTGCGTCCGCTGCTCGGCGCGCGGGTGGCCCGGCTCGTGCAGCTGCACGTGGCCGCGAAGCGTTATCTGGCGGCGGTCGAACCGGACCGTACGCTCTCGCCGCAGAGCGCCCTCACCCTGCGCGCCCAGGGCGGGGTGATGGGGCCCGAGGAGGCGGCGGCCTTCGCCCGTGACCCGCTGGCCGATGACGCGGTGATCCTGCGGCAGGCGGACGACGCGGGAAAGGTCGTCGGCCTCGACGCGGGTGTCATGGACGACTGGCGTCCGGTTCTGGAACTCGTCGCGGGGCGGGCCGGGGCGCCGTCGGGCAGCGGCCGCTGACGCCACGGGCCCGGCCCGCCGACGCCGAAGGGGCGCCGCGATGTGCGCGCGGCGCCCCTTCGTCATGGCCCGTGGCCGGCCCCGGGCCTACCAGTTGCCGGGCCGGTAGTCCTTGAGGAAGACGCTGTGCAGGTCCTCGCCCAGCTCGCCGCGGACGATCGGGTCGTAGACGCGGGCCGCGCCGTCGACCAGGTCGAGCGGGGCGTGGAAGCCCTCCTCGGCGAGGCGGAGCTTGTCGTGGTGCGGACGCTCGTCGGTGATCCAGCCGGTGTCGACCGACGTCACGAGGATCTTGTCGGTCTCGAACATCTCCTGGCCGCTGGTGCGCGTGACCATGTTCATGGCGGCCTTGGCGGCGTTGGTGTTGGGGTGTCCCGCGCCCTTGTAGCCGCGGCTGAACACGCCCTCCATCGCCGACACGTTGACCACGTAGGCGCGGCCGTTCGGCGCCTTGCGGGCGGCGTCGGCCATCGCCGGGCGGAGCATGCTGATCAGGATGAACGGCGCCGTGTAGTTGCACAGCTGGGTTTCCAGGAGCTCGACCGGGGAGATCTGGTCGATGGACTGCACCCAGGTGTTGCTGTCGACGACGTCCGGCAGGAGACCGCCCGCGTCGAGGGCGGTGCCGTCCTGGTAGCGGGCGAGGCTGGCGTTGCCCGCGGTGAGGGCGAGGTCGGCGACCCGCTGGGCGTCGAGCCCGGAGGCGCCGACGGGAAGCGCGGTCAGACCGTCCACGGCGCCGGAGTTGAAGGCCCCGATGACGTGGTGCGCGGGCAGCTCGCCGGCCGGGAGCGCGGCGCTCTCGCCTTCCACCAGGGCGGCGTAGGCGGAGGGCAGCCGGCGCACGGTCTGGGTGGCGTTGTTGATCAGGATGTCCAGCGGGCCGCGCTGCGCGGTCTGCTCGGCGAGGGCGACCGCCTGCGCCGGGTCGCGCAGGTCGATGCCGACGACTTCGAGGCGGTGCATCCACTCGGCGGAGTCCTCCATCGCCTTGAAGCGGCGGATGGCGTCCTTGGGGAAGCGCGTGGTGATGGTGGTGTGCGCGCCGTCGCGCAGCAGCCGCAGCGCGATGTACATGCCGATCTTCGCGCGGCCGCCGGTGAGCAGGGCGCGCTTGCCGGAGAGGTCCGTGCGGGCGTCGCGGCGGGCGCGGTTCATGGCGGCGCACGGCTGGCAGAGCTGGTGGTAGAACGCGTCGACCTCGACGTACCGGCCCTTGCAGATGTAGCAGGAGCGGGGGCGCTGGAGTATGCCCGCGATCTCGCCGGTCACGGAGGAGCTGGGCAGCAGGCCCTCGGTCTCGTCGTCGATGCGCTCGGCCGAGCCGGTGGCGGTCGCCTCGGTGACGGCCCGGTCGTGGGCGGTCTTGGCGGCGCGGCGCTCCTGTCGGCGGCGCTGCTTCACGGTGCGGTAGACGCCGGCGGTGGCGCGGCGCACGGCGATCGCGTCGGGGTGGTCGACGTCGATCGTGTCGAGTTCGGCGAGCACACTCAGGCAGAGCGCGAGCCGCTCGGGGTCGATACCGGGGCCGAAGTCCGGATCGACGCCCTGGCCGGGCCGCTCGTCGACACCGGGACCGTGCTCCTGGTCCTGGAAGTCCTCTGTCACCGTCATGGCCGCCGCGTTCCTCGATCACTCGTGAATATCAAGTTCCCAAAAGCGCCATGGTACGGAGCGACCCCCCTCCGCACCAAACCGCTCGCCCCGGCAGGAGCGGGGCGAGCGGGGGCGGCGGAGGCGGCGGGCCTCCGGTGATCTACGCGCTGGGGGGTGCGATCGCGGCCAGGACCGCCGCGCGCAGCCGCGCCCGGTCCGCGCCGAGGGCCGTCAGCACCTCGACCCCGCGGCCGCCGTCGCCCGCCGCCAGCAGGCCGAGCAGCATGTGCTCGGTACCGAAACGGTCGTGCCCGAGCTCCTCGGCCTCGCGCAGGGTGGCTTCGAGGACCTTCTTGGCGCGGGGCGTGTAGGCGGGCCGCGGGTACTGGAAGGCGCCCGGTCCGAAGGCGTTGTCGGCCTGGCGCTTGATCTCCTCGACGTCGATGCCGATCGAGGCGAGGGCGTCCTTGGCCGGCTGCCCGCCGGTGCTCGGCACCCCGGCCGCCTCCAGGACCCGTACGGTCTCCGCGCGGACCCGGTCCACGGCCACGCCCTGCGCGGCGAGCACCTGCCCCGCCGTGCCGTCCTCGGTTCCGGCGAGCCCCAGCAGGATGTGCTCGGTGCCGATGAAATCGTGGCCCAGAGCGATCGCCTCGTCCTGCGACGCCACGATCGCCCTCCTGGCCCGCTCGGTGAAAAACTCGAACACCTCAGTCCTCCTTGCCCGTGGCTTTGCGCCTGCTCGCATGCTTTTCGTGCACCGACTGCCTGCTGACCTGCAGCGAGGTGGCGATGTTCTGCCAGGACCAGCCCTGTTCGCGGGCGTTGTCCACGTGGACGCGCTCCAGTTCCTCCAGGAGGCGGCGCAGCGCGACGACCGCCGCGAGTCCGACGGCGGGGTCCTTGTTGGTGACTTGTCCGGCCAGCGAGGCCGGTGTGTCCTCAGCTCCCATGGACGTCAGGTTGCCCTGACAGAAGGAGAGTGTCAAGGAATCCTGACACGCATGGCAGTACGTGCCACCATGGCACGACCACACCATGGCCGGATCCGGGCCCGTGGACAGGCATGTTTCACCAGCGGCTCACCGGCGGCCCCCCACGGGCGGAAGCCGTTCTTCCGCTCCTCTTGACGCCCATTTTGAGCTGCGGTTTTACTGAAAGTCCGATATCTGGGGCGACTCCGGTCGTATCTCTCTACTCCTCCTGGAGTACGGCGCATTCGGTGCTCAGGGACGACGACACGGGGTCCACAACGAGACATCGTGGGAGCCATGAGCGCCCTTGTCCTGGCCGTGCTGCTGTCCCTGGTCTCCGCCGTCGCGTACGCGGCGGCGGCGATCGTTCAGGAGCGCGTCGCCGCCTCCGCCCCGAGCAGCGCGTACGCCCCCGTGCGCCGCCCGGCGTGGTGGGGCTCGGTCGCTCTCAACGGGCTGGGTGCGACGCTGCACGTCGCGGCCCTGGCCTTCGGCCCGCTGACCCTGGTGCAGCCCCTGGGCGCGCTCACCATCGTCTTCGCGCTGCCCATGTCGGCGGTGTTCGTGCGGCACAGCGCCGGGGCCGCAGCCTGGCGCGGGGCGGTCATGGCCACCGTCGGCCTCGCGGGCCTGCTCGTCCTGACCCGCGGCGTGGACACCGATGTGCTCGCACCCGAGTCACGGCTCGTCCTGGTCGCGGCCGGGTTCGGCGGGGTGGCCGCGCTCTTCCTCGCCTCACGGGCGCTGCGCAGGTCGGCCACCCGCAGCGTCCTGCTCGCCACGGCGGCGGGCGCCGCGTTCGGCCTCGCCTCGGTGTTCACCAAGTCCGTCGCCGAGGACTGGGACGCGGGGCTGCCCCTGCACGAGGTGCCCATCCTGTGCGCGACAGCCGGGTTCGCGTGCGCGGGGCTGCTGCTCTCACAGGCCTCCTACCGCGGCGCGGGGCTCGCGGCGCCGCTGGCGACCGTCACCGTCGTCAACCCCGTGGTCGCCGCGGCGATCGGCTTGACCCTGTTCGGCGAATCCTTCCGGTACGGGGTCGCGGGCACCGCGATCGCCCTCGGATCCGGCGCCGTGGCGGCGGGCGGCCTGGTCCTGCTCACCACGGAGCGGCTCGCCGCCACCCGTCACGACGAGCCGGCCACGACGGAGGGCCCGCCCGCCCGGCCATCCGGCGACGAGTGTCGCGCGAAGACCCCGGATCCCCGGGAGGGCACCCCCGATCACCGGGAGGACACCCCGGATCAGACGGCGACGCCACCCGCCCTCAGATAGGCCAGCGGGTCCACATCGGAGCCGTAGTTCGGGCCGGTCCTGATCTCGAAGTGGAGGTGCGGCCCGGTCGCGTTGCCCGTCGCGCCCGAACGCCCGATCCGCTGGCCGGTGTTGACCTTCTGGCCCGCCTTCACGGTGAGCGCGGAGAGGTGCCCGTACTGGCTGTAACGGCCGTCGGGGTGGTGGATCACCACCTCGTATCCGTACGCGCCGCCCCAGCCCGCCTCGACGACCGTGCCCGAGGTGACCGCCTTGACCGAGGTGCCGGTGGAGACGGGGAAGTCGACGCCGGTGTGGTAGCCGCTCGCCCAGGACGAACCGGCCTTGTGGTACGGGGTGCTGGGGTGCGCGTCGACCGGCGCGGTGAACCCCGCTGACTTGGCGGCCGTCTTCGCCGCGGGCTTGGCCGCGGGCGCCTTCGCCACGGGCTTCGCGGCGGGCCTGGGCACGCTCTTGGGCGGGGCCGTGGGCTTGGCGGGAGCGGCACCGGGCAGCGTGAGGTGCTGTCCCGGGCGGATGAGATCGGGGTCGGCGCCGACGACCGTGCGGTTCTCGGCGTACAGATGCGGCCAGCCGCCCTGGACGCGCTCGCGCTCGGCGATCAGGGAGAGCGAGTCGCCGTGCACCACGGTGTACGCATCGCGCACGCCCGGAACCTTGGTGGGGCCGGCCTGTTCGGCCTGCTTCGCGGCGGACGGCTTGGCGGACGGCGCCGAGGCCGACGGCTTCGCGGCGTGCGCCCTGGCCGCCGGGGGCGCGGCCGGCTTGATCTCGGTGCGGTGCTGGGTCGTCGTGGTCAGGTGCGGGGCCGAACCGCCCCGGGTGAGCCCCGCCTCCCCCGAGCAGACCGGCCAGGCGCCGGGGCCCTGCCCCTTGAGCACCTTCTCGGCGACCGCGATCTGCTGGTCGCGGGTGGCGAGGTCAGCGCGCGCCGCGTACTGCCGGCCCCCGTACGCCGCCCAGGTGGACTGGGTGAACTGGAGCCCGCCGTAGAAGCCGTTGCCGGTGTTGATGTGCCAGCTGTTCGACGACTCGCAGGCCGCGACCTTGCTCCACACGTCGACGGACGCGGCGTCCGCGGTGCCGGCCGCGATCAGCGGAAGGGCGATGCCCACCCCGCCGGCCGTGACCGTCAGGGACGCCTGGTTGATCCGGCTCGGCTGATACCGGCGGTGCCGGCCGCGTAAGGCCATGAGTCCCCCTCGAAGGCATCAAGAGCCGCCAAAATAGGGGCTGCCAACCGGCCATGACAAGGGGTCGGACGAACAGAGGGCCGCACCCGGGACCCCGCGGGACTTTCGCCGCCCGTGTCGGGCACCCGGTCCATCCCGCCTGACGTGCTGCGTTCCGTAGGGTGGGCGGCAACCGCGCGTCGTGACGGTTGCTCGTGGCGCCGCGAACCCCGAGGATCCAGGAGCACACGCATGAGTGGAACAGCCCAGATCGGCGTCACCGGACTCGCGGTCATGGGCCGCAACCTCGCCCGCAACTTCGCGCGCAACGGTTTCACGGTCGCGGTCCACAACCGGACGGCCGCCAAGACCCGCGCGCTGGTCGAGGAGTTCGGTTCCGAGGGCAGCTTCGTCGCGGCCGAATCGCCGGAGGACTTCGTGGCCGCGCTCGAACGGCCGCGCCGTCTCGTGATCATGGTCAAGGCGGGCGACCCGACGGACGCGGTCATCAAGGAGTTCGCGCCCCTGCTCGACAAGGGCGACGTCATCATCGACGGCGGCAACGCCCACTTCGAGGACACCCGCAGGCGCGAGCGCGAACTGCGCGAGCGCGGCATCCACTTCGTGGGCGTCGGCATCTCGGGCGGCGAGGAGGGCGCCCTGAACGGGCCGAGCATCATGCCCGGCGGCTCGGCCGAGTCCTACAAGTCCCTCGGCCCGCTCCTGGAACGGATCGCGGCGAAGGCCCCCGACGGCGCCCCGTGCGTCACCCATGTCGGCCCGGACGGTGCGGGCCACTTCGTGAAGATGGTGCACAACGGCATCGAGTACGCCGACATGCAGCTCATCGCGGAGGCCTACCACCTGCTGCGCACGGTCGCCGGCTACTCCCCCGAGAAGATCGCCGAGACGTTCCGCGGCTGGAACACCGGGCGGCTCGACTCGTATCTGATCGAGATCACGGCCGAGGTGCTGGCCCATGTCGACGCGGCGACCGGGAAGCCGTTCGTCGACGTGGTCGAGGACCAGGCGGAGCAGAAGGGCACCGGCCGCTGGACGGTGCAGATCGCGCTCGACCTCGGGGTGCCGGTGTCGGGGATCGCGGAGGCCGTGTTCGCCCGCTCGCTCTCGGGCCACGCCGAACTGCGGGAGGCCGCCCGCTCGTTGACCGGCCCCTCGGTGGCCCCGCTGGACGAGAAGGAGGCCGCGGCCTTCGCCGATCAGGTCGAGCAGGCGCTGTACGCGTCCAAGATCGTGTCGTACACGCAGGGCTTCCACCAGGTCCAGGCGGGCAGCCAGAACTACGACTGGGAGGTCGATCCGGGCGCGGTGGCGGCGATCTGGCGCGCGGGCTGCATCATCAGGGCCGCGTTCCTCGACCGCATCCGGGCCGCCTACGACGCCCAGCCCGAGCTGCCCAGCCTGCTGTCGGACAAGCGCTTCGGCGACGAGATCGGGGCGGCGCAGGACGACTGGCGCGCGGTGATCGTGGCGGCCACCCGCCACGGCGTACCGGTGCCGGGCTTCTCGGCGGCGCTCGCCTACTACGACGCGCTGCGCGCCGAGCGCCTCCCGGCGGCCCTCACCCAGGGCCAGCGTGACTTCTTCGGCGCGCACACCTACCGCCGCACCGACCGCGAGGGCTCATTCCACACGCTGTGGGGCGGGGACCGTTCGGAGGTGGACGCGGGCTGACGGCGCACAGGCACGGGCCCCCGCAGCCTGAGGTTCCGGCTGCGGGGGCCCGTGTACGGGAGCTCAGCCCGCCGGCTCCGGCTGCGGCGGGCCCGGTACGGGGTCGGGGCCCGGGGGCTGGGGCACGGGGTCCGGCACGGCGGGGTCCGGGTCCGGCTGCGGGGGCCTGGGGTCGGGCCCCGGGCCCGGAGGCTGCGGGTCGGGACCGGGGCCGGGCCTCGGCGGGACCGGATCGGGGCCGGGCCCAGGACCGGGGTTGGGGATCGGTCCCGGTTCGGGGTCGGGCAGCGGTGTGGGCCACGGCGGGGTCGGTTCCGGGTGCGGCACGGTCATGGTCGGCCTCCTCAAGGTTCGAGTTCAGCTTCACCCGCGCGCCTGCCCGGCGCCCGCCGGTTCAACCCGTCCGGGTCGGTCCCGCCGCGGCTGCCGCCGCCCGCAAGCCGAGCCGGGGGCTGGCCAGCACGGGAACGCGGGTCGTGACCCGTGCGACGGCGGGGGCCATCGAGGCCTGCGCGAGGACGACGACGTCGACGTCGCGCAGCGCGTCCACGGTGCGGGCGATCTCCGCGCAGTACGCGTCGGTGTCACCCGCCTCGAAGTGCGGCCAGGCGTCCCGGGCCAGGACGGTGTGGAGGGCGAGGGGGGTGTGGGGGGCGAGGGGGGTGTGGGGGGTCAGGTGGTCGCCCAGGCGTTGGGCGACGGGCGGGACTCCGATCGCAGCGCGATGCGCGTCCCCGTCGCGACCGGCGCCCGCCCGGCGGCGAACCCCCCTCGCCCCGGAGGCCGCCCCCACCTCGTGGCTCGCACCCTCCACCCGCGCCGCGAACTCCTCGCGGATCAGCGCCGCGGTCGGCTCCAGGGTGGACTCGACCGTGGCCACCACCGCGATCCGGCCGCCGTGCGCGACGGCGGCCGCGGCCATCGGCCGGTCGACGCGGAGGACCGGAACACCGAGCGAGGCGGAAGCCGTCTCGGCGACGGCGCCGATCGTGGAGCAGGTGCACAGGACCGCGTCCGCTCCCCCGGCCACCGCGTCGGCCAGGACGTCCCGCACGGCGCCGGCGACCGCGTCGGGCCCCGACTCCCGTGCCCTGTCGAGCAGTTGAGGATGGACGAGGTGCCGCAGTCCGAGGTCCGGCGCCTCCTCGACGCGCAGGGCGTCGAAGACCGGAACGTGCGCGGAGGAGGTGTGCAGGAGCGCGAGCGTCGCGCTCGGCGGGCCGCTCTTCGCGTCGAGCGTGACGCGGTCGACGCGGCCGGCCTCGTGACCGTCCTCGGACGCGGTGAGCGGACCCCGCGAACGGTCGTCCCGTATCTCCACCATGGTGCTGCTCCTCTCCAAGGTGCCTCTCCAAGGCGTGGGCCCTCTTGGAGGCGCGGGTCCTCTCCGCCGGACGCGGTGCCGGGCTGGGCGCGCCTTCAGCCCTGCGGGGCGCTCTCCGACGGGTTCTGCGGCGCCGGGATCCGGGCGTGCGGGCTGCGCTGCTGGTCGCTGCCGGGGACGGGGGCGGAGGCGTCGGTGCCGAGCTGGACGATGCGGTTGTCGCCGTCCACATGCACCACGCTGGGCTTGAACGCCCGCGCCTCGATGTCGTCGATCTGGGCGTAGCTGATGAGGATCACCAGGTCCCCGGGGTGCACGAGATGGGCGGCGGCCCCGTTGATCCCGATGACACCGGAGCCGCGCTCGCCCTCGATGACGTACGTCTCCAGGCGGCTGCCGTTGTCGATGTCGACGATGTGGACCAGCTCACCGGGCAGCAGATCCGCCGCCTCCATCAACTCCGCGTCCACGGTCACGGAGCCGACGTAGTGCAGGTCGGCCTGGGTGACGGTGGCTCGGTGGATCTTGGACTTGAACATCGTACGCATCATCGAGGCGCTCCCGGATTAGGCTCCCTGCCCACGTTTTTGCAGGTCAAGGGCTGTTTCCTACCCTACAACGAGTCGCATGCCCGGACAGCGGTCCCCAAGGTCCCGGAACTCGTACTGACCACTCGCAGGCTTCCCTGACACACCGCCGGGCGACCGGCGCGAGCCTTCGCACTCCCCCGTCCACCGCAACGACCCCACCAGGGTACGCAGCCACCTCGCCTCCGGAGGGCGTCCGTGATCACCGTCACGCCCGCGGCCGCCGCCCCGCCCCGCCCCGCCGCCACCCTGGGGCGCCCTGTCGGCAACGTCCGCCGCGTCGCAGGAACACAGGGCGAGCCGTGCCACGGTTCGCACCACGCCGAGCGGCATGCTGGTGCCCCGTGCGACCGACGGGCCTCACGCGTCCTGTCGGCCGCAGCCGAGAACCAACTCCCCCGCACCTGCGGGAAGTACGGAGACCGATGCCCGTGCCCAGCGCTCCAGACCCCGCCGCTCCGGGACCCGGCCGTGCCGGTTCGGGACCTTCTGGCACCGGCTCCCCCGGAGTACGCGCCGCCACACTGGTGCGCCGTCCACGGCTGTGGCTGGTGCCGACGATCCTCACCGGGCTGCTCGCCCTGCTGTTGTCCCTCCTCTACATGGGCGGCGTCGTCCACCCCAGCCAGGATCTGCGCCACCTGCCCATCGCCCTCGTCAACGATGACAGAAGTGCGCCGCCGCCCGGCCAACGGGCGAACCTGGGCGCACAGATCACCGCGGCCATCGGCGCCGACGACGCGGCCGGCAAGGCACAATGGCGCGCCCTCACTCGAGCGCAGGCCCAGGACCAGCTGGACTCCGGAAAGATCTACGGAGCGCTCGTCGTCCCGCCACGATTCACCGACTCCGTGGCCGCCCTCGCGACGCAGGGCGCCGAGCGGACGCCGACGATCAACGTGCTCACCAACCCCGGCAAGGGCAGCCTCGGCTCCTCCCTCGCCTCCCAGATCACCACCCAGGCCGCCCGGCAGGCCTCGCTCACCATCGGCAAACAGCTGACAGCCTCCCTGGGCGCGCAGGCCGGCCCCACCACGAAGCTGCTGCTCACCGACCCCGTCAGGGTCGTCACCGTCGTGGGCCACCCCATCGGGACGCACAGCGGACTCGGCCTGACCGCCTTCTACTACACCCTGCTGCTCGTCCTGGCCGGGTTCATGGGAGGCAACGTCATCAGCAACGGAGTCGACACCGGGCTCGGCTACGCCGACAACGAGATCGGCCCGTGGCACACCCGCCGCCCCACCGTCCCGGTCGACCGCACCCAGACACTCCTCGTGAAAATGGTCATGACCGCGGGCATCACGCTCATCAGCAGTTCCCTCGTGCTGCTGGCCTGCGTCACCATCCTCGGCATGGACGCCTCCCACATTCCACTGTTGTGGGTCTACTCGTACTGCGCCTGCCTCGCCGTCGGCCTCGGCGTACAAGCCATCAACGCCGCGTTCGGCGGGCTCGGCCAGCTGGTGTCCATGTTCGTCTTCATCGTGCTCGGCCTCCCGTCGTCGGGGGCCACCATCCCGCTCCAGGCCGTCCCCGGCTTCTACCGCTTCCTGTCCCACTTCGAGCCGATGCGCCAGCTCAGCGACGGAACCCGCGCGATCCTGTACTTCGGCGCACGGGGCGACGCCGGCCTCGGCCGCGCATGGCTGATGATCGCCGTCGGCACCGTCCTCGCCCTTGCCTTCGGCTTCGCCATGACCCGCTACTACGACCGCAAGGGCCACAAGCGCCTCACGCCCCAGCCCGCCTGAGGAACCGGCCCGCCCGAGCCATGCGCCTAGCCATCAGGTCAAGCGTCCTGATCACGGACCAGCTTGATGACGCGACACCGGGGGCTCCGAGGGCCGTTCAGTTGCCCGGCGAGCGGGAGCCGCTACCGCCGGGAGTGGAGGGCGCCCAGTCGGGGGCCCTGGCGGCTTCGGCCGGGTCGGTCTCGTCCCGCGCCCGGCGGCGGCTGCCACGCGCCCTCGCCGCGCCGTTCGGGTGAACCTCACCCGTGTTCGGCCGCTGCGGCCCGTCAAATCCCTTGTCCCGTAACCGAGATGGACTGTAGGAGTCTACGAAGAGGCGATCCTGATCTGCGGACGTTTTCATGTTTTCGGTCCTGTGCGTTCACCCCTGGCTTGGCTGTCTACTCCTCAGTGCCATCATCCGCATCCGGCGTTTGAACGCCCCGGTCGCGCTGGTCGTCCGCCCGGAGGGATTCCGTCGAAACCGCTCGGAAGGAAGAAGCGAGTATGACGAAGAACGCCCCGCACGAACCGAAGCCGCATGGTGCGCATGCAGGCACTCGGAAGGCTTACCGCGCCGCGATCCTTGATTTCATCGAAGACCCAGGGCAGTCCCTGGAGCCGAAAACCATCGGCCCCGATGCGAAAATGCGGTTCTTCCCCGACGGCATCTTGGTGGTATCCGCCGACGGCATCGTCGAATTCACGGGCGAGTGGTCGGAGTTCGAGCACGGGCACTGGCTGGATTCCGGTCGGCTCGAAGACTACCGGGGCTGTCTGATAACGCCCGGGTTCATCGACACCCACATCCACTATGTGCAGATGGACGCGATCGCAGGATACGGAGACCAGGTCCTCCAGTGGCTGGAGAAGTACATCTGGCCCGCCGAGGCGAAGTTCGAGGATCTCGACCACGCCAGGGAGATCGCCCGGTTCTTCCTGGACACGCTGCTCAGCGCGGGCACCACCACCGGCCTCGTCCTGTCGAGCACGCCCTGGCAGTCGGCGGAGGGCTTCTTCCAGGAGGCCCTGAAGCGCAATATGCGCATGCTCACGGGCAAGGTCGTGCAGGACCAGCCGCCCCAGAACGTGGTGCTGCCGGAGAACCAGTTCGACAGGAGCGTCGCCGACGCCCGCCGGCAGAATGTCGACCTGATCGAGAAGTGGCACGGGAAGGGCCGACTTCTGTATGCGGTAACTCCGCGGTTCGCGATGACCTGCAGCGATTCCATGCTGCAGATGTGCTCGGATCTGATGGACGAGTATGACGAGCGGGGCAAGCCGCTGTGGTTGCAGACGCACCTTTCGGAGAACCTGGAAGAAGAGTCCATTGCCCGCCGGAAGTTCGACGTGGGCACCTACACCGAGGCGTACGGAAAGTTCGGGCTGCTGCGGGAGCGGGCCCTCTACGCCCACTGCGTCTCCATCAATGGCGACGACCGGGAGCTGATCGCCAAGGGCGGTGCGACCATCGCTCACTGCCCGACGTCCAATTTCTTCCTCGGCAGCGGTGTGCACAACCTTGTGGACGCGATCGACAAGGGAATCCGGGTCGGCATGGGCACCGACTGCGGTGGAGGCACCAACTACTCGATCCTGCACACACTCGGCGCGGCGTACAAGGCGCAGGCGATCGAGGCACTGAACCACGTCCCCGAGGAATTCAACCCGCCGACGTGTGCGCCCCGGCCGGAAGGCTGGACGAACCCCTACCCGAAGCTGACCGCCTGGCGCGCCTTCTACCTCGCGACCCTGGGCGGGGCTCGGGCGCTCTACCTGGACAAGCCGTACGAGAACAACAAGGGACTGGGCGGGCCCGGTATCGGCTCGTTCCGCCCCGGCAACGAAGCGGACTTCGTGGTCCTCGATCTGGCGGCCACCCCGGTGATCAAGCGGCGGATCGAAAGCGTCGATCCGAGGGATGTCAACGGCGACGAGCGCAGCCTGCTGGACCAGTGGCACGAGAAGCTCTTCGTGCTGATGACCCTGGCCGACGACCGAGTCGTCAAGGCGACCTACATCATGGGCCGGCTCGCCTACGAGCAGCAGGCCTATGCGAGGGAGCGCTGGATTCACGCGGCGGGACCCGCCGGCCCGCCGTCCGAGTGATCATGCAGTGCCCTGCTGAAGATCCGTCGGCAGGAGCACTGCGCAGCCCCCTGCCGGCAGTCGGCTGCAGTTCCTGCCGAAGCGCTACTAGGCGCAGGCGCAGGGGACTTGGCATGCTGACCGCATGACGGCTGTGCAAGCGACCGACATCGACGGCTTTCCTCACGACATCCCCTTGGCTGAGCTCTCGTGGCGGCCGAGCGTCTACGCCGTGCTCCTGCGGCAGAACGCCGTCCTGCTCGTCCCGCAGAAGGACAGGGGGTTCGATCTGCCGGGCGGCGGGGTCGAGTTGGGCGAGTCGCTCGCGGCGGCGGCCGTCCGGGAAGTCGCGGAAGAGACCGGCCTGCGGGTCGTCCCCGGTCCCGTCGTGACGGTCCGGGAGTCCTTCTTCGTGTGGGCCCCGGGCGATCCGGCCGCACGAGCGGCCTACCAGTGCCTGATGTTCTATGTCACCGCAGCGGTGACCGGCGGAAGCCTGAGCACCGAGGGCTTCGACGAAAGGGAGCGCCAGGACGCGGATCTGGCTCGCTGGGTGCCGTTGGACGCCCTCCCCACGCTGAAGGTCGCGAGCAGCGTCGACTTCCGGCCTGTCGTCATGGCCGTTGCCGTTGAGCACCGTTGAGAGTTCGGGCCGCGCTTTCTATGCTGGCTCCGGTACAGATCTGCCGCACGGCTTGACACACGTCCGAATCAGGCTGATCTAAGGATGTATCGCCCGTGGAGCCGTTGTCGCTGATAGTTCTCGCGGGAGGGCGCGGAAGCCGCCTGGGCAGGCTGACCGATTCCCGGCCCAAGCCACTCGTGACGATCGGCGGCCGGCCCATCCTGTGGCACATCCTCAAAGCCTACGAAGCGGCGGGCATCTCCCATGTCGTGATCGCGGGCGGCTACCGCCACGAGCAATTGAGCCAGACGTTCTCCGGCGACGGGACGGTGGACGTGGTGGACACCGGTCAAAGCACCAATACCGCGGGGAGGCTTCTGCGGCTCGCCGACCGGCTGCCGGAGACCTTCTGTCTCACCTATGCCGACGGCCTCAGCGACGTGCCGTTGACGGACGTCATCGATCTCCACCTCAGTCGACGGCCCCAGGCGACCATCACCGCCGTACATCCTCCCTCGCGTTTCGGCACCGTCGCCCTGTCCGGAAGCGCGGTCACCAGCTTCGAGGAGAAGACCACGCTCCGGTCGATGTGGGTCAACGGCGGGTTCATGGTGCTCAACAGGAGCGTCCTCGACCTCGTGGCGGGCGACGAGACCAGCCTGGAACAGGAAGTACTGCCCAAGCTGGCCGCCAGTGGGCAGTTGGCGGCTTACCGGCACGACGGCTTCTGGCATCCGATGGACACGACGGCGGACATGGAACTGCTGAACAGGCTCTGGCACGGAGGAGCGCCATGGCGAACATGGTGATCCCGCTCAACTCCGGCGCCCGTGTCCGGTGATCGCCTTCTCCAGCGTCGCGCACACACGGTCGATCTCGGCCGTCGACATGTCGTGGTAGCTCGGCAGGTTGACGGCGCGCCCGGCGAAGGCGCGGGCATGGGGGCAGGCGTCCGGAGTCTGCCTGAACATGGGCAGCGCCGAGAGGCTCGGGAAGACTAGGCGGGCATCGATGCCCGCCTGGAGGAACACGTCCCGCAGATGGCGGCCGCGGACACCTCCGGGCTCGACGCATTCAGCAGTCGGCATCCAGGCTCCGAGCCTGTCCTGCTGCCGGCACGTGTTCAGACGCACCGAGGGGAGCCCTTCCAGACGCTCGCGGTAGAGCTCGAGGATCTGTGTCTTCCGCTGGATCAGTTCATCGAGCCGCTCCGTCTGGCCGAGGCCGAGTGCCGCCTGAAGATTGGACATCCGGTACTTGTGACCGATCCTGTCCGGCACGAAGTCCGCCGCCCGCCCCGGCGCCCGTCCATGGTTGTTGAGGACGCGCACCGCACCGGCGAGGTCCGTGTCCCGCGTGACGAGCATGCCGCCCTCCCCGGTCGTGAGTGTCTTCGTTCCGTGGAACGAGAAGACCGAGAACCGGCCGATGCTGCCGGCCCGTCGGCCGTCGACCGACGTCCCGAGGCCCTCGGCGGCGTCCTCGACCAACGCGACACCCCGCCTCGTGCACAGCTCCGCCAGCCCCACGACGTCACAGGGGTTGCCGTACAGGTGCACGGCGATCACGGCACGGGTCCTGTCCGTCAGGCGCGATTCGACGGACTCCGGGGTGAGACACCAGGTCACCGGATCGATGTCGGCGAACCGGATCGTCGCGCCGAGATGGACGGCAGGCGCGACGGACGCTATCCACGTGATGTCCGGGGCGATGACCTCGTCGCCCGGCCCGATCCCGAGAGCCGCCAGGCCCAGATGGAGGGCGCCGGTCGCGCTTGAGGTGCTGACGGCACACGGAACACCCACATGGTCGGCGAAGGCCCCTTCGAACCGCCGGATGTAGTCGTAGCAATGGTCACCCCACCCGTGCGTCGCGGCGTCCAGGACGTAGCCGATCTCCAGGTCGGTGATCGAGGGGCGGGTGTAGGGAATCGCGTCGCGCCGCGTCATGCCGCACCGCCGCTCCCGTACGCCGTGATCATGTCCCGGCACACGGCCAGCGGCTCCTGCCCCTCGTCGACGAGCCGGTACCAGCGGAACGTCTCCCGAAGGGCTTCGTCGATGCCGAACCTGTTGACGAAACCCAGCTCTCGACGGGCCTTCGACGGGTCGATCGTCAACCAGTCCGATTCGTGCGCGGCGTTGTCACCGCTGCCGAGTACCGCCTCCCCTCGTGGATACAGGGTCCGGGCGCGGGCCACCACCGAGGCCACGTCGATGGCGTCGCCGGCGCGCGGACCGAAGTTGTAGGGGCCGTCCTGGGCCTCTCCCCGGCATAGCCGTTCGGCGAGCGTGAGATAGCCCGCGAGGACGTCGAGCACGTACTGCCAGGGGCGCACATGACGGGGATTGCGTACGAGGACCGGCTTTCCCGCCTCCCATGCCCGGACGATGTCCGGAACGAGCCGGTGTTCACCCCAGTCGCCGCCACCCACCACGTTCCCCGCGCGGGCACTCGCGACGCGGATGCCGGCCGGGTTCAGGAAGGCCTCTCGGTAGCACTCCGTGACGAGTTCGGCGCATGCCTTGCTCACCCCGTACGGCTCGTTCCCGCCGAGCGGGTCGGACTCCCCGTGGCCGTTGCCGCGGCCCCGGTTGCGGTAGACCTTGTCCGTGGTCGCCACCACGACGGCGGTCGCGGAACCGCAGCGCCGCACGGCCTCCAGCAGCGCCGCAGTTCCCAGCACGTTGTGCGACATAGTGCCGAACGGATCCGCGAGCCCGCGCCCGACGATGGCCTGGGCCGCCAGGTGCACGACAATCTCGGGCCGCGCGTCCTCCACAGCCCGCTGCAGCGCGCGGAGGTCCCGCACATCTCCGCGGAGGTCCCGGCAGATGTCACCCACGCCCGCTGCCGAGAAGAGGCTCGGATCGCCCACCGTGGGCAGGCTGTATCCCGTCGTCTCCGCCCCGAGCCGGTCGAGCAGGACGACGAGCCAGCTCCCCTTGAAGCCGGTGTGCCCGGTGACGAAGACCCGCTTTCCGGCCCAGAACTCCTCGCTCAACAGCCCGATACGCATACGCGCCCCCAGCATTCGTCAGTACGTCAGCAGCCCGCCGCTCACGTTGAGCACCGCTCCTGTCATGTACTCGGCCGCGCCGGAGACCACGAACGCCACGACTTGGGCGATCTCCGAGGGGTCGGCCAGGCGCTGCCAGGGGACGGCCGCGGTCTGCCGTGCGAGTCCGTCCGGAGAAAGCTGACCGCGCAGCATCTCGGTGTCCACGAGTCCCGGCACGATCGCGTTGACCGTGATGCGCAGAGGCGCGAGCTCGCGCGCGATCCCGCGTACAAGCGTCACTACGCCTCCCTTGCTCGCGGCGTAGGCCAGGGAGCCGTCGTATCCGCCCGTCCACCAGGCGTCGGAGGCCAGGGCGACGATACGGCCGCCGCTCCCCTGACGACGCATGACCCGGGCGCACTCCTGCGCAAGGAAGAACGTGCTTCTGAGATTGGTGCGGAGATGCAACTCCCAGTCGTCCACGTCGACTTCGAAGAACGGGGTGCGCTTGAGGACGCCTGCGGCGTGGACCAGGATGTCGATGCCGCCCAGTTCCCGCTCGGCCGCCTCCACCACTCGGCTCGCGGACGGAACGGCCGAAAGGTCCTCGGCCACCCGTACGACCGGTGCGTTCCCCCAGGGCTCCAGATGGCGCAGGCTGCGGTCGACGACGCAGACCGCGGCGCCCCGCTCCACGAGCAGCTGGGCGACCGCGGCCCCGATGCCGCTTCCGGCTCCCGTCACGATCGCCCGTCTGCCGCCGAGGCCGTGCGTGCCGCAGTCGCCCCCGGGCTCACTCCGCCACGACGCCATGGGCGTGCCGTTCCGTGAGAGTCGCGTCGTACGCGGGCAGGACGGCGGCGCCGGAGTTCTCCAGGAACTCCTGGAGTCGGGAGGATTCGGCCAAGGACCGGGTGAGTCCCAGCGGCGTGCGCCTGCTGAAGTTCTCGTGATGGAAGATGCCGTCGGTCCAGACCACCGGCCCGTTCCGTGTGCTGATGGTGACGGCCAGGGATTCGGGGTGGTGGACGCCGACGGCGACCGATGTGACACCGGGCGCGATCACGTCCTGGTCGTCGAGGAGGTGGACCCGGTTCCGGGCGTCGAACAATACGTACTCCACGACATCTCTGGGCACGGACAGCTCATGTGCCTGCGTCTGGTCGACCACATGAGAGTGCGAGGGCGCGAGGAACTCGGCCCATCCCGAGCGCAGCAGGTGCACCGTGGCACGGGGGAACTCCCGTACGTCCGAGAGGGAGTAGGCCTGGAACGGGGACAGGATCACGTCGGTGACGGCTTCCGGACCGATTCCGAGGGCACGGAGCTGATCCCGGACGGAGGTGCCGAGCCGCATCCTCGCTCGGGGATGGCCCGAGTACTGCTCCCACAGCCGGTCCAGCTCGGGATCGGCGCGTGACATCCCCGCGTTCACGAGCATGCAGCGGGAGGCGTTGCGGATCAGCACGACCGAGAAGGAGAGGGTGACCCACGCGTCCCAGTGGCGCATCCAGAACACCTCCGGTCCCCGCACATCAGCCCGGCCGAACTCCAGCACGCGCACCGCATACCGGTCGGCCGTCACGCGCTGAAACCCCCGTCGACCAGGAGCGTCGCCCCGGTGGTGAAGGAAGAGGCGGGGGACATGAGGAAGTACGCCGACTCGGCCACCTCACGGGGTGAGGCGTACCTTCCCAGCGGGTGGGCAGCCAGCTCGGCCTCGACGGCTGCCGCGTAGGGGACCGGCCTGGCCAGCATGTCGGCGTGCTGCATGGGCGTGTCCACCGCACCGGGGGCGATCACGTTCACCCGGATTCCCTGCGGAGCCAACTCCAGCGCGAGCGCTTTGGCGAACATCATGAGGCCTCCCTTGCTGGCGCAGTAGGCGGCGAAGTTCTCCGCGCCGCGCAACGAGGAGATGGACCCGGTGAACAGGATCGAAGCGCCGCGGTCGAGGAAGGGAAGCGCCGCACGTGTGACGAGGAACGCGGCCGTCAGATTGGTGCCGAGGATCGCGTTCCAGGTCTCCACGGAGGTCTCCGCCAGCCCCTGGTAGTGGGCCACGCCGGCGTTGCTCCAGAGTCCGGACAGGCGTGTTCCCGGCGGAACGACTGCGCCGAAGGCGTCCTTGACGCTCTCGGCGTCGGAGACGTCGCATCCGGCGAACACGGCGTCACCCCCGCGCTCGCGTATCTCCGCAGCGACGGCCGCACCGGCCGGCTCGCGGTCGAGCAGGACGACGGCGGCTCCCCGCTCGGCGAACAGGAGGGCGCCGGCGCGCCCGATGCCCGAAGCCGCGCCCGTGATGACCACTCGGTCCTGAGTCTCCACTCGGTATCCTCCCGTGTTGACCGCGCGCCTGGGATGGGGCCGCACGCCAGGCTGTCGAGTGCCGCGACGGCCGTCAGGGCAGGTGGCCGGTGTCGTGCAACCAGTGCGGGGACTCGATGAGTTCCACCCGTACGCCGTCAGGTCCGAGGGCGAGCGTGACCTTGCCGCCGCAGATGGGGCCGATGGTCGGCACGACCGGATCGGACAGCAGCTCGTATCCGGCTTCCCTGACCCGTCGGCACATGGCGTCGATGTCGGACACGGCGAGGGCGAGGTGAGCCGTGCCCGGCGCCGCTCTGCGGGCGTCCGCGGCCTGGACGGAGACATGTCCGAAGTGCACGAGCTCCACCGCGAACGTGGAACCGGGGACGCGCAGTACGACCGCCTCCATCTCGTACCCGGGATCGGCCAGCAGCGTCCCGAGATAAGGCGCGCGGGGTGACCATCGGAAAGCGACGTCCAGTCCGAGGACGTCCACGAAGAACGGGAGAGCCGCGTCGATGGACGTGACGTGGATGCCGATGTGGTGCGGTGCCACCACCCTAGGAGCCGGCTGTTCGCTCGGTTGCTGTACCACCACGGGCTCTCCCCCATGAGCATGACAGTCACTCGCCCAGCCTTCGTCAGGCTAACGGAGGCCCTGGGCCCTGTCGATGGCCCGGGATGCGGCACCGCGTCGGGGGCCGGGCGCAGCCGCGCCTCCGTTGACTGGCGGGGGGCATCTACGACTGTCGCGGCGTCGCCGAGCGGGATGCTCCGGCCCTAGACTTCGGCGCTTATCCAGAAACTGCGGAGGGAGCCACCGTGGCGTCGGACGATCGGCAGCGGCCCCAACGGCTGAACACCGGTGGCGGGGCTTATGTGGGCGGCAATGTCGACACCGCCGGGGGTGACTTCGTGGGCAAGGACAGCGTCAAGTCCGTCGTTCACGGATCGGTGGAGCGTCTGTCCGTCGGCGCGGCAGGCGCGGGAGCAGCCGAAGGCTCGGACGACCTCTCCGTCGCCGGGTTCCAGCAGGCGCTGGCGGACTTCGTGGACCAGCTGCAGCACGCAGAACTGAGCCCCGGTCTCAAGCAATCCGTCATCGAAGACGTCGAGACCGTCACCTCACAGACTCAGGAAGACGAACCGGACACGGACCTGATCATTCACAAGGTCGACTCGATCGGCCAGTTGCTCGGGAGAATGGCCGGCACGGTCACCTCACTGACGGGTCTCACCGAGGGTGCGCGTCAACTCATCGACTGGGCGGCTCAGTTGTTCCGCTGAGCCTCGTACCTGGTCCGGGAATCCGGCGCCCTCAGCAGCGTGAGTTCGGGCACCGCCACGACGAATGTCGTCCCGGCCGTGGCCGGCGCCGTCAGCTGGGCGATGACTTCGTCCGCCAGATTCCAGGGCAGAATGAGGACGTAGTCCCAGTCACCGGCGTCCAGGGATGAGGCCGGCTCGATCGGTATGTGACTCCCCGGCAGGTATTGGCCCTGCTTCGAGGGAGCCGCGTCATAGACGACGGGCAACAGGTCGGGGTGCACACCGGCGAAGTTCAGCAGCGTATTGCCCTTCGCCGCGGCACCGTATGCGCAGACCCGTGCTCCTCGGCGTCTCGCGTCGAGCAGGAAACGCAGGAGATCGTCCTTGATCGTCTCGGCTCTGCGCTGGAGTTGTGTGTAGGTCGCGCGCTCCGCGAGGCCTGCCTCGGTCTCCGTCCGGACGAGTTGGTGCACGCCCGGCGCGAGGGGCCGGCCCGCACCGTGATGTTGCGCGTGGATACGCAGGCTCCCGCCGTGCGTGGTCAGCTGTTCCACGTCGAAGATCTCAAGCCCGGCTCCCTCCAGTACATGGCGCGCGGACCTGAGTGACAGGTACGAGAAGTGCTCGTGGTAGATCGTGTCGAACTGAGCATGGCGCAGCAGGCTGAGTACGTGCGGAAACTCCAGGGTCACCACGCCCTGCGGCTTCGTGACGGCGGCGAGCCCCTCGGCGAAGCCGTTGATGTCCGGCACATGCGCGAAGACGTTGTTGGCGACGACCAGATCGGCACGGCCCCGCCGGTTCGCGATACCGGCCGCGAGGCGCGCCGAGAAGAACGCGTCGATGACGTCCAGTCCGGCCGCTCGTGCGGTCCGGGCGGCCTCGACTGCCGGTTCGATCCCGAGCGTGGGGATCCCGCGTGCGGCGAAGATCTCGAGCAGATGCCCGTCGTTGCATCCGATCTCCACCACCCGCGACCGCGGGTCCAGGCGCAGTCGCTCGATGGCCGAACGGGCGAACGCCTCCACATGTGCGAGCCAGGACCGGGACGTTCCCGACCGGTAGGCGTAGTCGGGGGTGAAGAGCGACCGAGGATCGGCCTGTTCCTCCAGCTGGAGCAGGGTGCACGCGGTACAGAAGCGGGCGCGTAGCGGCAGATGAACCTCCGGCTCACTGAGCCGGGCCGCCGACAGGTACGCGTTGGACGGCGGCGCGAAGCCCAGGTCGAGGACCGGTTCACCCAACGCGGACGCACAGGACCTGCACTTCATGGCGTCACTCCGGTGAATCGGCGATCGAGGGAGGGAAACGAGCTGTCCCGTTCCGACAGCCGACGGACCGGCAACGGCCACGTCACACCGAGGCGCTCGTCCTGCGCATGGAGTCCGCGTTCGTCCTGGGGCGCGTACGCGGCGCTGTGGAGGTACAGCACGGACACGTCGTCGGACAGCGCCTGGAACCCGTGCGCGAAGCCCGGCGGTACGAGCATGCTGTTCAGCCCGGCTCCGCCGAGGGTCCGCGCGCACCATCCGAGGAACGTCGGCGACCCGGTGCGGATGTCCACGGCAACGTCCCAGATCTCACCCCGGACGCAGGTGACGAGCTTGGCCTCCGCGCTGGGTGGCATCTGGTAGTGGAGGCCCCGGACGGTTCCCGCTCCGGAGGTCTGCGAGAAATTCACCTGTTGAACCGGCCAGTGCCAGCCGACGGTGAGCAGGTCTTGACTGTCGAAGATCCGCGCGAATCTGCCCCGTGCGTCCTCCCGTGGAGTCCGCGTTATTTCCACGAGGCCGTCCAGCTCCGTGCGACGGAAGACCAACACCCCCCGATGAAAGCATCCACCCGATGCCACTGACAAGCGGGCAACATGGCTGACGCATCGTCATATTGCTTGCTGTGGAACGCTGTTGAGGGCATGGGGCGATACTCTTACGGTAGTCCGGACAGCACGCGTACACCAATGAGCGGACCCGGTACGGAACTCACGGTCACAGCCACTCGCACGGGCGACGATGCCTCTGGAACCGGAACTCGTGGCCGTAATATCCATGCCCGTCGGAGCCGCAGCTCGCCTCCGGCCGCAGAGAGAGGGATTCCCCGTAATGCCGTTGTTCCTCACCTCGATCGCCTGCGAGGTAATGGACCAGATCGTGGTCCACCTGAACCGTGACCCGCACGAACTGAAGGTGGCCTTCATCCCCACGGCCTCCAATCCCTCCCGCACCAAAGAGGGCACCGAGAACGACCGTGCGAAGCTCAGGGACCTCGGTTTCCATGTCACCGATGTCGACATCGCCACCACGCGCCAGGAGGACCTCCGCGGGGCTCTCCGGCATGCGGACGTCATCTTCGTCGGCGGAGGCAACACCTTCCACCTGCTGCAGGAGGCACGCCGGAGCGGATTCGACACCATGCTCCGCGAGTTCATCGACGACGGCACGCCGTATATCGGATCGAGCGCGGGTTCGGTCATCCTGGGCCCCACCATCGAACCCATCAAGATGATGGACGACCCGAAGGAGGCTCCGGAACTCGACTCGTACGACGGTCTCGGGCTCATCGACTTCGTCCCGCTCGTCCACTACGGCAACGAGGAGTTCGTCGAGGAGTACAAGACGGCCCTGGCCGAGCTGTACGTGGCGGGCCCGAGGTTCGTCCTCGTCCGCGACCACGAATTCCTGACCGTCGACGGCGATCAGTGGCGGATCGACGGATGAAGCCCCCGGACCCCCAGGCCCGAGGGCGGCTGTGGTGAACCGCCTGGCCGGCAGGGTGGCTCTGATCACCGGAGGTTCGCGGGGCATCGGCCGGGCGACGGTGCTGGCATTCGCCCGTGAAGGTGCCGAGGTGATCGTCAACTACGTCCGGGACGAGGCTGCCGCACGCGGGGCCGCCGATGAGGTGACGCGGTCCGGGGGCCGGGCGACGGTCATGGCGGCCGACGTCGCACGGGCCGCCGAGGTGTCGTCCATGTTCGGTGCCGTCGAGGAACGGTTCGGCAGGCTCGACATCCTCGTCAACAACGCCGGCGTCTGGGCACCGGGACGGGGCCTGACCATGGACGAACCACTCCTGGACGGTCTCTGGTCGGTGAATCTCAAAGGCTCCCTCCAGTGCGCGCAGGCCGCGGCCGGGTTGATGCTTCGCCACGGCTACGGCCGCATCGTGAACGTCGCATCGGTGGCGGGACTCGGGATGGCCACGGCGGACAACACTCCGTATTCCCTCACCAAAGCGGCGCTCATCGCGCTGACCAAGCGACTGGCCCTCGAACTCGGCCCCGCGGTCACCGTCAACGCCGTGTGCCCCGGTCTGATCGCCACCGACATGATGGACGGCGACCGCACACGCGCCACGACAGCGGGCACCGTGGGCCGCACGATCCTTCAACGGCCCGGCAGGCCGGACGAGGTGGCCAACGCCATTCTGTTCCTCGCCAGCGACGAGGCGAGTTTCGTGACCGCACAGGCCCTGACCGTGGACGGGGGCCGCACCGACTTCGTGTCGCGCTCGGGCTGAGCACACCCCCTTTACAGCGACACCGAACGGTGGCACATCTACAGGCAGCGGGCTTCCGCTCCGGCGGCCCGGCCGAACGAGCGGTACGTCCCCTCACAGAGGATTGCGCGATCATGTTCGAGCCCGAGTCGGTCTCCACGGAAGGCGGCGCGGTGGTTCACGGCGACGTGAGCTCCGGCACCTTCATCGGACGAGACCAGATCATCGTGCTGTCGGGCTACTCCCAGGCCCAGTTGGAGCAGGCCCTCGACGGCATGGTCCACATGCTCCAACAGCCCGGCACGTCGATCCGCTTCGCGGAGGGCGAGGGCCGGCGGACGATGTCGCTCGCGAGCGAGGGCACCGGCGCGACGGTGTCGCTCGAAGCGGCCATGGCCCTCTCCTCCATGGTCGCCCGCAACCAGGCGTCCTACCTGGCATCCATGATCGTCAGTCCGGTGCTGCGCCGCTGGGGCACCCAGTTCGTGCCGCTCTCCGGCACCCTGACGGTCGTACAGGATCCGTCCGGAATGCTGGAGGTGCACCCGGAGTTCAGCATCCTCCACGCCCGTGGCGAGGGGGCGGAGCGGCGCGTCTTCCGCGAGCGGGTGCCCGACATCTCCACGGTGGCCCGCCGTTACAACACCTTCGTCGTCCTCGGGGAACCCGGCGCCGGGAAGACCACGGTGCTGTGCAAACTGGCGCTGGAGGCGGCCGAGACACGTCTGCGCACGGGTGCGGGCCGGCTGCCGCTGCTCGTCACCCTGGCCGACTACCGCGACTACACGGACCCGTACGCCTTCGTGGCGGACCAGGCGCGACAGCGGCTGGGCGACTCCGTGTCCGTGCACGACCTGCTGGCGCGCGGGGAGCTCCTTCTCCTGGTCGACTCCCTCAACGAGATGCCTCGGACCGGCGACCAGGAGTTCCGCGGCAAGATCCGCGCATGGCGGGACTTCGTCAACCGGTGGCCCGAGAACCAGTTCATCTTCTCGTGCCGACAACGCGACTACTCCGAGCCGCTGGGAGTCCAGCAGGTGGAGATCGACCCCCTGGACGACGCCCGGATCCGACTCTTCCTGGAGCAGTACCTGGGCGACGAATCCGCCGAATCCTTCTGGACGCGGATCACGGCGGGGCGCGACAACCTCGTCAGTCTGGCGCGGAACCCCTATCTCCTCACCATGCTCACCGCGATCTACCTCTTCGAGGGGGACCTGCCCACCAATCGCGCGCTGCTGTTCACCAACTTCATCGAGGTGCTGTTCCGAAGGGAGTCCAGCAAGGGCCACGCCGATTGGCCTCCACAGACCGTGCTGTTCACGGCGTTGGCGCAATTGGCGTGGTCCATGCTGGCCAGCGGCGAGGGCACGAAACTCTCCTACTCCGCCATGGCACAGCTGCTCAGGCACCAGGTGGACGCCCCGCCGGACAGCGGCTACACACCGTCCGACGTGATAATCCAACTCGGCCTGGCGACAAGCCTGCTCGAATCCCACGCCGGAGCCGAGGGCGAAGAGGAGATCTTCTTCTACCATCACCTGCTCCAGGAGGCCATGGCCGCGCGGGAGATGCTGCGCCGCTGGCGGTCGGGGCAGGACTTGACGCCGCAGGTGGCCGTCGCCCGGCTGGCCGTGGACATGCCCGATGCCGGACCACTCGGACCCAATGAGCCCCTGCCTCCGCCGCCTTCGAGCGGGTGGGAGGAGACGACCATCCTCGCGGCCGGCCTGGCGCAGGACGCCACCGCGTTCATCGAGTCGGTCCGCGGTGTCAACCCGGTCCTGGCTGCCCGGTGCGTACTGGAGGCAGGCGTCGCGACCACCGACTCCTTGCGCTCGCTCCTGGTGGCGGACCTGCAGCGGGAGATGTCCGATCCCGCCGTGCACCTCAGAGCCCGGATCATGGCGGGAAACGTGCTCGGCGAGCTGGGCGACGGACGGTTCGAACAACTGACGGTCGACGACCGGCCCGTGTGTCTGGGCCGGCTCGTCGAGGTCCCCGGCGGCAAGGCCCGGAACGGCAGCACAGGACGGGTCACCCGACAGCTCGCGCGTGAGGGGCACGGCTTCGGAAAGGAGGAGGAGCCCCGGCACCTCGTCCGTCTGACGGCCTACCGGATCGGCGTCCATCCGGTGACGAACGGCGAGTACCGCCGGTTCGTGGAGGACGACGGCTACCGGAAGTCCGGCTGCTGGACGGAGGCGGGCCGCGCCTGGCTGCGGGGCGAGAACCCCGGAGGCGGACCGGAAGCGGAATTCCTCAATCTGCGCCGCCATCTCAGCGTCGATCCCAGCACCGTGGCGCGCTGGCAGCAGACGCCGGGCGCGTCCAAGGAGATCGCGGGCTGGCGGGCCCTCGTCTCGGAATCCGACCAGCGGGCGATCGACGAACTGGAGGACTACTACGCACGAAGGTCGCGAACCCGCCCTGCCTTCTGGGAGGACGAGCGGTACGGCCGGGCCAACCACCCCGTGGTGGGCGTGACTTGGTACGAGGCGATGGCTTACTGCGCCTGGCTCACCGTGCAACTGAAGCTGGCCGGCCGCCTGGCCCGCGGCCATGCCGTCCGGCTCGCGTCCGAGGCCGAGTGGGAGCACGCGGCGAAGGGTTTCGGTTCACCCGCCTATCCCTGGGGGCGGAAGGGCGACTCCCGGTTCGCGAACACGCGTGAGGGCAGGGTCCTCGGGCCGACCCCGGTCGGGACCTATGCGGTGACCCGGTCTCCGTTCGGCTGTGCCGACATGGCCGGGAACGTGTGGGAGTGGACCCACAGCCTGCACCGCCCCTATCCGTACGATCCGGCCGACGGGCGCGAGGACGAGAACGGCCACGGCTATCGCGTCGTGCGGGGCAGCTCCTGGATCGACCCGCAGCTCTACGGACGGTGCGCCTACCGCGGGCGCCACCCACCTGACTTCTTCGACTACGACCAGGGGTTCCGCGTGGTCGTGGCGGAGCGGCCGGAGTGATGACGACGGCTCCTGCGGCGGGGTCGAGCGCGGGCCGCATCGCCGGTGGGAGACCCTGTGCGGGAAGGGCCCTGTCCGGGGCGGGCCGGCGGGCCCGCCCGGCGCGGGTGGCCGCGGCACCGTTCACCATGGTGGCCGGCTCGCCTCCGGGCGGCGCGCGGGTCGCGGGGCTGCGGGGGCCTACGGTTGACGGCCCTCGGCAATCCGCTCCTGGTCATCTTCGGCGAGGACGACCGCAGGTGGCGGTCCTCGTCCGCCGCCGACTACCGGGCCGTCCCGGGCGCGAGGGTCGAGCTGCTGCCCGGTCTCGGACACTCACCCCTGCTGGAGGATCCGCCGCGTACCGCCGCTCCCCTGCTGGCCTTCACCGCGGTCCACGCCGTACGGGTGGACTGACTCATCTCCCGGCGTCCTCCTTCAGCATGTCCGCGCACTTCTCTCCGATCATCATCGTCGTGATGCACGGGTTGACGGTGACCAGGTCCGGCATCGCCGAGCCGTCGGCGACGCGGAGGCCCTGGATTCCCTTGACGCGCAGGCGGGCGTCGAGGGGCGCGGTCGGGTCGTTGTCCGCGCCCATCTTCACCGTGCAGGACGGGTGGTAGACCGTGTTGTGCGTCGTCGCGATGTAGTCGAGCAGCTCGTCGTCGGTGCGGACGCCGGGGCCCGGGGCGAGTTCGGCGCCGGCCCACGGGGCGAGGGCCGGCTGCGCGGCGATCTCGCGGGCCAGGCGCAGGCCGTACGTCATCACCCGCACGTCGTGCTCGTCCGTGAAGTACCGCGGGTCGACGCGCGGCTTGTCGCGGAAGTCGCGGGTGCGCAGCCGTACGGTGCCGCGGGAGCGGGCGCGGGTGACGTTGGGGGTGAGGCAGAACGCGTTCTCGCTCGTCGGGTATCCGCGCCGGTAGGTGTTCATGTCGAACGGCATCGAGCCGTAGTGGAACATCAGGTCGGGCCGGTCGAGGCCCGGCTGGGTGTCGACGAAGATGCCGATCTCCCACCACTGCTGGGAGGAGGTCACCATGGGCCGCTTGGCCTCCCACATGATGACGCCCTCCGGGTGGTCCTGGAGGTTCTCCCCCACACCGGGCGCGTCCACGACCACGTCGACGCCCACGTCCCGCAGATGGCCGGCGGGTCCGATGCCCGACAGCATCAGCAGCTTCGGCGTGTCGATCGCACCGCAGCTGACGATCGTCTCGCGGCGTGCGGTGACGGTACGGGAGTGGACCAGGTCCGGATCGAGATAGGCGGCGCCCGTGCAGCGCCGGTCGGCGTCGATCAGCAGGTGCTTGGCGCGGACTCCGGTACGCACCTCCAGGTTGGGGCGGTTGCCGAGCACGGGGTGCAGATAGGCGACCGAGGCCGACTGGCGCATGTTGTTCTCGTCGGAGTTGATCTGGAACCAGCCGGCGCCGCGCAGCACCGTCGTACCGGTGTTGAAGGCGGTGGTGGGGATGGAAGCCTGTGCGCACGCCTCCAACAGGGCGGTCCCGCACGGGTCGTTGGGCTGGACGGTGCGGATCTTCACCGGTCCCGTACGGCCGTGGTGATCGCCGGGGTCGCCGTTGGTCTCCAGGCGCCGGTAGAGCGGGAAGGCGTCGGCCGCGCCCCAGCCCGAACAGCCCGCCGCCTCCCAGGCGTCGAGGTCCTCGGCGGGCGCCCAGAAGGCGATGCACGAGTTGTGCGAGGAGCAGCCGCCGAGTACGCGGGCGCGGGCGTGCCGCATGTAGCTGTTGCCGTGCTCCTGCGGTTCGACGGGGTAGTCCCAGTCGTAGCCGGACTCCAGAAGGCCCATCCAGCGCTCCAGGCGCAGGACGTTGTCGTCGCCGACATCGCTCGGCCCCGCTTCCAGGAGGCAGACCGTGACGGACGGGTCCTCACTCAGCCGGGCGGCGACGACGCAGCCGGCGGTGCCGCCGCCGACCACCACATAGTCGAACTCGTCCACGTCTGCTCCTTCGCCTGCGTAAGCCTGGGTCGTGGGTTCTCGGTCGTGGGTCGTGGGTCGGGCTGCGTATCCCCGGTGGGTGTGCTCCTACGGTGCGCCGTGGGCCATGGGTTCCGAGGGGCCTCCGGCGGAGTGCTCGGCGAGTACTCCGGTCTGCTTGCGCTGGACGAACCAGTAGTAGAGGAAGCCGCCGATCCCGACGACGCCGACGAACAGGACGCCGCCCCAGCGCAGGTACCAGTGCTGCGGCCCGGTCGCGTTGTAGACGGCGGCGCGCGGCCACAGCAGGTTGACGGTCATGGCGGCGCCCCACACCACGGCCAGGATGTTGATGGGGATGCCGAGGCGGCCGAGCGAGAAGCGGCCGGGGGACGTCGTCCAGCGGCCGCGCAGCCGCTGGATCAGCAGCGGGAGCGTCACCAGCAGATAGGCGATGTAGATCATCACGATGGCGATGCTGGTGACCACGGAGAAGATCTGCGGCTGGTTGATGTTGACGACCAGGATGACGATGGCCACGATCCCGATCAGACACGTGGCGAGCACGGGGGTCTGGAACCGGGGGCTGAGCCGCGCGAGTTTCGAGCCGCCCGGCAGGTTGTTGTCGCGGGCCATCGCGAACGCGAGGCGCAGTCCCGCCGTCTGTACGGAGAGCGCGCACACCGTGATGGCGATGACGACGCACCACAGCACGACCACGCCGATGGTGTGGCCGAGGGCGGCCTTCACCACGTACTGCAGGCCGTCCACGGACAGCTCTTTCGCGTGCAGGTCCGGGGCGGCGAGCAGCGCGAACAGCAGGATCAGGCCGCCGAGGAGGAAGGAGGCGACGAGGGCGCGCAGGATGGCGCGCGGTGCGTTGCGTGCGGGGTCGATGGACTCCTCGCCGAGCGAGGAGGCCGTGTCGAAGCCGTACATGACGTACGCCGACGCGAGCGAGGCGGTCAGGAACGCGCCGAGGTAGCCGAGCGACTGCCCCTGCCCGTAGCCCTCGGTCTGCACGATGGCGCTCGGGCCGCGGGTGATGTGTGCGGCGAGCAGGATGACGAGGACGACGGCCGCGACGAGTTCGATGAAGACGCCCGCCGAGTTGATGGTGGCCATCAGCTTGACACCGAAGGCGTTCACGAGGGTGGTGAAGAGGATCAGGATCGTGCCGAGCAGCACCGCGTTGGCGGCCTTGTCGTACTTGCCCGTGCCGTCGCCGATGACCTGGAAGAAGCTGGAGATCTGAGGGAGCGTCAGCTGGTAGGCGAGGGCCACGGCGGCGAGCGACACCATCGTCGCGACCGTCATCATCCAGCCCGCGAGCCAGCCGACGTGGGGGCCGCCGGAATGCTTCGACCAGTTGTAGACGGACCCGGCGACGGGGAAGCGGGCGGCGAGTTCGCAGAAGCACAGGGCCACCATCAGCTGGCCGAGGAAGACCATCGGCCAGGACCACCAGTAGGCGGGTCCGCCGAAGCTGACGCCGAAGTAGAACAGCTGGAAGGTGCCGGTCAGGATGGAGATGTAGCTGATGCCGGCCGCGAAGGTGTGGAAGTTGCCGAGCGTCCGCTTGAGGCCGGGCTTGTAGCCGAGCTCGGTGAGGGCCGCGTCCTGGTCGGAGGACGCGTGGTTGGCCGGTTGGTCCGGTCCCGGTTGGTCCGGTCCGGGCGGGCTGTCCGCCATGACGGGTCTCCTCGTTGCGTACGGGCAGGGGGCACAGCGCGGTGGCAGATGGTGGGTGGTCGGACCCTGGGGGTGGCCGGCCGGGGCCGGCGCCGAGGTCATGGGGCGGGCCGGCCGGGCCGGCGCCGTGGTCAGTCGAACCAGCGCTGCGGTTCGGCCGCGGTGTTGCGCCAGACGTGCTTGGCCTCGGTGTATTCGGCGAGTCCGGCGGGGCCCAGTTCGCGGCCGACTCCGGACTGCTTCATGCCGCCCCATTCGGCCTGCGGCACATAGGGGTGGAAGTCGTTGATCCAGACCGTGCCGACCCGGAGGCCCGCGGCGACCCGGTGCGCCCGGCCCTCGTCCGTCGTCCACACGGCGCCCGCGAGGCCGTAGACGGTGTCGTTGGCGAGGGCCAGCGCCTCGGCCTCGCCGCGGAACCGCTCGACCGTCACCACCGGGCCGAACGACTCGTCCTGCACGACGGACATCTGCGGGGTGCACTCGTCGAGGATGGTCGGCGGGTAGTAGAAGCCGTTCGCAAGCGCCGGGTCGTCGGGCCTGGCGCCGCCGAGCCTCAGGACGGCCCCTTCGGCGACACCCGCGGCGACGTACGCCTCGACCTTGTCGCGGTGCGCGGCCGAGATGAGGGGGCCGGTACGGGCGTGCTCGTCGAAGGGGCCGCCCATGCGGATCCGCCCGGCCCGTGCGGCGAGTTCGTCGACGAAGCGGTCGTGCAGCTCGTCCTCGACCAGGAGGCGGGCGCCGGCCGAGCAGACCTGCCCCGAGTGGAGGAAGACGGCCATGAGCGCGTAGTCGACGGCGGTGTCGAAGTCGGCGTCGGCGAAGACGATGTTGGGGTTCTTGCCGCCGAGTTCGAGGGCGATCTTCTTCACGGTGGGTGCGGCGGCGGCCATGATGCCCCGGCCGGTGGCGAGGCCGCCGGTGAAGGAGACCAGATCGACGCGCTCGTCCGTGGTCAGCGGCGCGCCGACGGCGGCTCCGGAGCCGAGGACCAGGTTGGCCGCGCCGTCCGGCAGGCCGGCTTCCTGGAGGAGCCTCATCAGCATGATGGCGGTGTGCGGCGTCAGCTCGCTCGGCTTGAGGACGAACGTGTTGCCCGCGCCGAGCGCGGGCGCGACCTTCCACGCGGTCTGCAGCAGCGGGTAGTTCCAGGGGGTGATCAGGGAGCAGACCCCGACCGGCTCGTGGACGACGCGGCTGTCGACCGTGGGCGTGCCGGTGTCGACGATGCGGTCGCCGCCGCCGGCCGCGACGAGGTTGCCGAAGTAGCGGAAGCAGTTCGCGATGTCGTCCATGTCGTACTCCGACTCGACCAGGCGCTTGCCCGTGTCGAGCGACTCCGCGCGGGCGAAGCCCGCTCGGTCGCGTACGAGGAGGTCGGCGACGCGGAGCAGCAGCGCGGCCCGGTCCATGACGGCGGTACGCGGCCACGGGCCCCGGTCGAACGCGTCGCGGGCGGCGGCGACGGCGGCGGCCGCGTCCTGCGGGCCGGCTTCGTCCACCTGGGCGACCAGGGTGCCGTCGGCGGGGCACCTGATCTCCCGCGTGTGCCCTTCCGCAGCCGCCGTCCACCGGCCGGCGATGAACAGCTCGGGCATGGCAATCCTCCAGGTCAGGCCCCACGGCACGGCCGGCATGCGGATGCCGTCCGGTGCGGCACGGCCCGTCTTCACGACGGACGGTTGGCCTGCCAGACGTAACACGGCCCGGACCGGGGCGCACGGCGACCGGTACCGGTGCCGCGCGCCCCGGGGACACCCCTCGTGGCCGGACCGGGGGCACCTGCCCGGAGGTGGTTCACGTGCCCGGAGGTGGGTTCAGGCGTGCGCGTGGCCCGGTGCGGTGCGCCCGCGCGGGGCGGCGTGATGGGCGACGCGCGACGAGCCGCCGGCCTGGAGGCGCTGGAGCCACAGGGACGCCAGACCCAGGAGGCCGCTGAAGAGGGCCAGGAGCAGGACCGACACCCACATCTGCCGGCTGCCGGGCGACTGCCACGCCGTCCAGGCGGTGGACGCGGCCCACAGGGCGAGCCCGAGGGCGTAGAAGGCACGGACCTGGCGCAGTTGCCGCACGGCCCGCAGGGACACGACGAGTTCGGTCTTGGATGCCATGCCGCCCCGTGTACCCCCGCGCGCGCCGTTCACTATGCCGGATCTGCCCTTATTGGCCCGGCTGTCCGGTCCCCTGGCTGTCGTCCCGCTCCGCGAAGGTGCGCCGGGCCGCGGCGCCCTGGTCGTCGGCCAGCCCCTCGTCGGCGGGCAGGCGGAGCGCCGCCCCGCAGTGCTTGCACAGCCTGCCGTCCTCGGCCGGCGTGCCGCACGCCTTGCAGAAGCGGTTGCCGGTGTCGTTCCTTGTCTGCTCAGCCATGGGGCCTCCCGTGGATCTCGTACTCCGTCGAGTGCGGAGTACCCCCTTCCGGCGACGGTGAACGGGGTGCCGGCACGGCGGAGACCACCGCGTCGGACGAGGTCATGACGTCCACCAGGAACCGGCGGCGCCGCACATCGAGCCGGCGCAGGGCCCGGCCGTGGTCGCGGTCATCAGCACCAGCAGTTCCGAGCGCAGACCCAGCAGGCGCCGCAGCCGTACGAAGACCGCGTCGCTCCCGTGCCCGGCCAGGGCGGGCCGGCCGCCGGCGGCCGGCAGGCGGGCGAGGAGCCGGGCGTGGTTCAGTTCCTCGGCGACGAAGCGCCGGACCGCCCGCCCGTACTCCGCGTCGCCCGCCCGGTCCGCCTCGCCGATCAGGCCTGAAGTCAGCAGACGCGGACCGAGGTCACATCGCTGCCTCCCGATATTCCCTTGCTCGGCGCTCCGGGCGGCGGTGCAATGGCCCGCATGGTGATCCACACGATCGGCGCTCTCGTTCCGCTCTCCCGGCCCGGCTGGGTCGAGGCGGGTCACCACCTGCTCGCGGGGCTTGAGTTGGCGGTGCGTGACGTCAACGCGAGCGGGGGTGTCGCGGGGCGACCGCTACGGCTGGAGGTCCGGGACACGGCGGCCGATCCGGACCGGGCCGCCGCGGCCGTGGAGGAACTCGCCGGGCTCGAAGTCGCCGCGGTGACGGGCGAGTTCCACAGCGTCGCCGCACGGGCCGCCGCCGAGCGGGCCCACGCCCTCGGCGTGCCCTACCTCTGCTCGTCGGCGGTGCTCGACGCGCTCACCGGGCAGCCGACCGACTCGGTCGCGCGGCTCGCACCCGCGCAGTCCCACGGCTGGCGCGTCTACGGCGACTTCCTCCTCGCCGCGGGCCACCGCCGCGTCGCCGTGGCGACCCAGCCGAGCCTCTACTGGGCGTCCGGCACCCGCATCCTGCGGGACCATCTCGCTCCGCACGGCGCCACCGTCGTCGAGCTCGACATGAGCGCCCTCTCCCCCGAGGCGCTGTGCGCCGCACTGGTCGAGCACCGGGCGAGCGCGCTCCTGCTGCTGGTCGGACACCCGGAGCCGGCCGCCCCGATCGTCACGTCCGTACGCCGCGACCCGCGGCTCGCCGGTCTCCTGATCGGCGCTCCTGCCGGACAGCCGGAGCTGCCCGGATGGGCGGAGCTGCTGGGGGCCGACGGTGCCGCGATCCCGTTCCTGCGCTACCTTCCCGAGCGGCCGACCCCGCTCGGCAGGCGCGTCGGGTCGGCCCTGCGCGACGGCCTGGGCCGGGCGCCGTCCTTCGTCGCGTTCGAGGGGTACGACGCGATCCTCGTGCTCGCCGACGCCCTGCGCACCCGCGGCGCGGCCGGCGCGTGGCCGGATGTCGCCGTCGAGGGCACGCGCGGTGAGATCCGGTTCTCCCGGGTGCCCGGCATCGGCGTGTGGCAGTGGGCCTGGGCCCCGGTGCAGGTCGCCGACCGGGACCCGGCCGACCCCGCCCGTTTCCGCGTGCTCCACACCGGCTGAGACCGTGCGGCGAGCGACCCTACGGGTACCGGGGTCACGAGTGGGCGGCCCCCGACCCGCGGGCGCATGATGAATACATGACCGAACGTGACGCGTTCCTCGCGTGGGTCAACACCGAGTTGCACGACGCGGAGATCGCGCTGCACAACGGGGACCCGGGTCCGCGCCGGGCGCTCTGGTCGCGCAACGAACCCGTGAGCGTCCTGGGTGCGTGGCGCAACGTCTTCGGCCAGGAAGCGGTCGGTGAACTCTTCGTGGCGCTGGGCGCGCGGTTCTCCGACTGCACCTCGCTCGTGTTCGAGCTGCAGTCGTGCGACGTGGTGGGAGACATGGCGTACACGGCCGGCTACGAGCACGTCTCCGTGACCATGGACGGCAAGCCGGGCGTCTACACCCTGCGGGCGACCCAGGTGTACCGCAGGGAGAACGGCGCGTGGCGCGTGGCCCACCGGCATGGTGACGCGCTGACCGAGGGACCGGCCGCGGACCCCGGCCCGCTCCCGGCACCCGCCGACCCGCGGACCCGCCGCTAGGTCAGGACGGGCAGCGTCGTCAGGCCGCGGACCAACCGGGTGTGGCGCCACTGGAGTTGGCCGGGCGGTACGGCGAGACGGAGACGGGGGAAGCGGGTGAGGAGCGCCCGCAGCACGATCTCGGCCTCCGCCCTGGCCAGTGGGGCGCCGACGCATCGGTGGATGCCGTGTCCGAAGGCGAGGTGGGCCGCGGCGTCCCGGTCCGGGGTGAGCCGGTCCGGCGAGGGGAATCGCTCCGGGTCCCGGTTGGCCGCGCCGAGGGCGACGGTCACCGGGGCCCCCGCCGGGATCCCGACGCCGCCCAGGGTGAGGTCCTCGGTCGCGTACCGGAAGGTCGCCGTGCCGACCGGGGAATCGAACCGGAGCAGCTCGTCGAGGGCGGCCGGCACGCGGTCGAGGTCGTCGCGCAGGTGGTCGAGGACCTCGGGGTGGCGGAGCAGGGCGAGGACCGCGTTGCCCAGGAAGTTGGTGGTGGTCTCGTGCCCGGCGATCAGGAGGAGCACCCCGAGGGAGACCAGTTCCTCCTCGCTGAGCCGGTCGTCGCCGTCGCGTGCCGCGACGAGGTCGTCGAGGAGCGAACGGCCCGGACGGGAGCGCTTGTCCGCGATGAGTCGGGCCATGTACGCCGCCATGGAGTGCGAGGCCGCGTCGATGAGTTCGGGGTTGCCCGCGGCGAACAGCTCGCCGGACCAGCGCTGAACGGCGGGCCGCTCCGCCTCCGGCACGCCGAGCAGCTCGCAGATCACGACGACGGGCAGCGGGACCGCGAGGGCGGCGACGAGATCGACCTGCTCACCGGTGGGCAGGCGGTCGAGCAGCTCGTCGGTGACCCGGGCGATGAACGGACGCATCCGGGCGACGGCCCCGGTGGTGAACGCCTTGGTCACCAGCTTGCGCAGCCGGGTGTGCCGGGGCGGGTCGGTGGCCAGCATGGTGTGTGCCACCGCCGGGTGCAGCCGGCGCCGTGACTCCCTGCCCGCGAAGAACGCCGCCGTGTCCTTGGAGAGGCGGAGGTCGGCGAGCGCTTCCCGCGCCTCCGCGTAGCCGGTGACCAGGTAGCCGGCGCGGGCGCCCGCGCCGGTCGCCAGGGGCTGCACGGGACACGCGGCGCGCAGCGCGGCGTAGGCGGGGTAGGGGTCGCGGAGGAACTGCGGGTCGTGCGTCGGATCGGTCACCCTGCCAGGCTCGGGCCGGTCCTGACCGAGACCCGTCAGCGACACGCCCGACAGGGCTCGGCGGGGCGGAAGGTGACCTCGTCCTCCCGGCGCTGGCCCTGCCCAATCCGCGCGAGTACGTACAAGTCGGGCGTGTGCATGGGCTGTTGGGCTCTCCGGATCGCGGTCCGTCGTGCCGGGCTCCGCCGCAGCGGTGCCCGGTTCAGTCGGAGGGCTCGGCCTCGGGCTTGGCCCGCTCCTTGGCGCGGCGTCCGACCACCGCCGCTGCCGCCACGGCGCTGCCCAGGAAGGCGAGGGCGACGGTCCAGGGCTGGTCGACGACGTGGTCCGTGGCGTGGTCGAGGGAGTAGCGGCCCGCTCCGGCGAGGCCGATCGCGGCGGCGGTGAAGCCGAGGAACGCCGGGTACTCGAACCCGCCGGCCTGGGCGAAGAAGCCGGCCGGGGCGTGCACGGAGACCGCCCCCGCCATGGCTCCGGCCGCGGCGGCACCTGCGGCGGGGGTGGCGAGGCCGAGGGCCAGCAGGGCGCCGCCGCCCATCTCGCCGAGACCGGCGGCGATCGCGCTCTGCTTGCCGGGGCGGAAGCCCATGTGCTCCATGGCGGCGGCGGTGCCGTCGAGCCCGGCACCGCCGAAACAGCCGAAGAGCTTCTGGGCGCCGTGCGCCATGAGGACCGCTCCGGTGCCGGTCCTCAGCACGAGCAGTCCCAGGTCGCGGCGGTTGAGGCAGGTCATGACGTCTCCCGGAGCGTGGGGCGATGGGCTCGACTCCCACTCTCGGGTCCTGGGGTGGCGGACCCTCAGCGTTGCTGGGCCGTACGGGTCACGGCGCCCGGGGCCGCCGCCTTCGGGCCGTCCGTCGCACGCCGGTCGTGGCCGGTCTCGCCCTGGGCCGTTTCGATGCCGCCGTGCAGATCGGCCGCCGCGTCGATGGCCGAGGCCGCCGAGGCGCACAGGCAGCCCAGCAGGACGGCCGCTATCAGCCGGGCGCCGGGCGAGCGGGCGAGGCCCTTCGCGGGGTGGCGCTCGAGCAGGGCGGCGACCCGGCGCGGCACCGGCCCGGCGGTGGCGGCGAGCACCGCGCGGGGCCGGGAGACGGCGGCGCGCGAGGCGAGGGCGGCGCGGCCGATCGCGCGGGCGGCAAGGCCGCGGTCGCCGACGGCCGCGGCGGCGTACTCGTCGGCGGAGCGCTCCAGGGCGAACGCGAGGGGTGCGCGCAGCGGACGCAGGCCGGGGTGGCAGTGCCCGGCGAGCTCGGCGACGGCCAGGAACAGGTGGTGGCGGCCCTGGAGATGGGCCCGCTCGTGGGCGAACAGGGCTTCCCGCTCGGCGGGTTCGAGGGTGCGCAGCATGCCGGTGGTGACGACGATCCGCCCCGGGCGGCCGGGCAGTGCGTAGGCGTCGGGGTTGGGGTCCCGCAGCACGGCCAGCTCACTTCCGGCCGGCCTCAACCGGGCGCGGGCGACGCGCAGTTCGGCCATGTGGCGGCGTACGGTGCGGACCAGGGCGGTCGCCGAGAGGGCCACGAGCGCCGCCGCGGTGGCGGCGGCCGGGAAGGCGAGCCAGGCGGGGAGCGCGTCCAGCGGAACCGCCAGATGACCCAGCGAGGCGACGAAGGGCAGCCGGAGCGCTCCGGCCAGCGCGATCAGGCCCAGCGCCGCCGTCGAGCAGAGGGCGAGGCCGGCCGCCGCGGCGGCGAGCAGCCAGGCGGCCGGGCGGGGCGGCAGCGCTTCGGCGAGCCGGCGCGCCGCGGGCACCGCGAGGAAGGGCACGAGCAGCGGGATCCACACCGAGAAGATCATCCGCCGCTGCCCCCGGACCGGCCCGGGTCGTCGCCGGGGAGCCCTTCCAGGCCGCCGCCGGGCCCTTCGAGGAGCGCACGCAGGAGCCGCTCGTCCTCGTCGCTGAGCTGGGAGACGAAGCGGGCGAGGACGGTGGAGCGGTCCTCCTCCTTCGCCAGCTCGGTGTGCATGCGGCGGGCGGTGAGCCCCGGCGCGTCCTCCGTCGGGGTGTATGTGTAGCCGCGCCCGGCGCGCCGGCGGGTGACCGAGCCCTTGTCGTGGAGCCGGCTGAGGATGGTGGTGACCGTGGTGCGGGCGAGACCGCCGCCGAGCTGCGCCTGCACCTCGCCGGGAGTGAGCGGCTCGTCGGCGGCCCAGAGCGCGGCGAGGACCCCGGCCTCCAGCTCGCCCGCCGGCCGTCTCGGCTCTCCGTGTCCGACGCCTCCCCTGGCAGTCATGGGACACTCCTCCTCATTCGTCTACAGTGCTGTAGACCATCCGTGTCACTGGCATCGGCCGGGCCGCGCGTCTCCACGACGACCGGCCCGACCACCATTATGGGAGGGCCCACCGACATGACAGCCGTACCCCTGCTCGCCTCGGCCCCCCAGGCCGTGAACGTCCTCGACGCGGGCTCACTGCTGTCCGCTTTCGGCGCCCTGGGTGTCGCCGTGGTGCTCTTCGCCGAGACCGGCCTGCTCGTGGGCTTTCTCCTGCCGGGCGACTCCCTGCTGTTCACCGCGGGACTGCTCAGTGTGCCCGGCGGCAACGGGCCCGTCTCGCTGTCGCTCCCCCAGGTCCTGGTCTGCTCGGTGGCCGGGGCCCTGATCGGCGCCCAGGTGGGGTACTGGATCGGCCGCCGCGGCGGCCGGGCCCTGCTGGCCCGCAGCAAGTCCCGCAAACTGCACGAGGGGGCGGCCCGCGCCGAGGAGCTCCTCGCCAAGTACGGGCACGCGAAGGCGATCGTCCTGGCGCGCTTCGTGCCGATCGTGCGTACGGTACTGAACCCGCTCGCGGGCGCCCTCGGCGTACCGGCCCGCGTCTTCGCCCTGTGGCAGGTCGTGGGGGGACTCGTGTGGACGTGCGCGCTGGTGCTCGGCGGTTACGCGCTCGGCTCGTCCGTGCCGAACGTCGACCGCTATCTGCTGCCGCTCGTCGCCCTGGTCGTGGCGGTGTCCCTCACGCCGGTCGCCCTGGAGGTGCTGCGCGCCCGTCGTGCGCGTGCGGCCACCGAGGAGAGCCGCTGATGCACATCGACCGGCGCCCGCCGCGCGAGCACGCCGCCCGTGCGCGCGGTGGGCGCGGCGGTGGCGATCGGCGCGGCCCGCGGTGACCGGCGCATCCGGCGCGGCGGGAGGTGACCGTTCGACGACGGCGTTCCGGCGCACCTGCGCGGCCGGCGCGGTGCTTCTCGTACTGTTCGCCGCGCTCACGGTGGCCGTAGCCGTCCGGCACGGCGCCCCGCTCCCGGGCGATCCGGCCCTGCACCGGTGGCCGCTCCACCACCGTCCGCCGGTCGCGGTGGCCACCGCGCGCGCCGTCACGGCGACCGGCAGCGGGGTGGTGCCCTACGCCCTGGCCGTGGTCGCCGGCCTGATCGCGGGCCGCGACGGCACCGGGCGCCGGTACGCGGTGGCCGGGGCGCTCGCGGTGCTCGTCCTCGGCCAGCTGGTGCGGTTCGGCTTGATGCTGGCGGTCGCCCGGCCCCGCCCGGCCGCGTACGACTGGGCCACCACGGCGTCCGGGTTCTCCTTCCCCTCCGGGCACACCACCACGAGCGCCCTCACCGCGGGCCTGCTCGCCTGGGCGGTGCTGACCCGCTGTTCCCTCTCGGCCGCCCGCCCCGCCATCGCCGTGCTCTGCCTCTGGGCGGTGGCCGTCGGGCTCTCCCGGGTCTACCTCGGGGTGCACTGGGCGAGCGACGTGCTGGGCGGCTGGCTCTTCGCCTCGCTCTGGCTCGCTCTGGCGGCCCTCGCCACGGCGCCCCGCGGGCGCTTCGCGCTCCGGCGTACGGCCGGCCACGTCCGCGCACCCCTGGAGGCGCGCCCGCCGAGCGGCCCGAAGGGGCCTTGAAGCCCCAACAGAGCCTGTACGCGCGTGGGTTGGTCCCGCCGGGCCCGGTTCAGCAGGCGGCCATGCAGTCTCCGCAGTAGCGGTCGGCGTCGGTGAGCTCCGGCCGGGCCGGCGTCGCCGCCTTCTCCCGCTCCAGGCTGCGCCCGCAGAGGGTCCTGGGGTCGTCGTCGCTCATGACGTGCCACAGGAGTGCGTCGCAGTCGTGCGCGCCTATCCCGTCGAGAACCGCTTCCGCTCGCAGTTCGTGCATGGTGTGCTCCCTCCGCCCCGGGCTGCGCCGGGGCCGCTCTCCGCTCCGGGTCCGGGCCGCCGGTGCGCGCGGCGATGCCGCCCGGCCGGGACCCGCTTCCGTCCTTCGAGCGAACCCCGGGCATGGCCCGTCCGCCTCTCGGCGCAGTCGCGAGCACACCGCGGAACGCGGCAGGTTTCCCCCGACCGCGTACATCGCCGCAGGGTGCGCCGGTCGGGTCGCGTCCGGGCAAAGAGGAGGGGCCGACACCCGATCGAGTGATCCATGGCGGAGCGGCCCGCCGACCTGGAACTCCCGCCGCCGCCTTGAGACACGCCCGTCTCAGGCCGCCTTGAAGTACGCGTTCCAGCCGCCCGGTGGCGCCTGCCCCACTTCCAGGGCGCGGAGCCGGTCGAGCACCTTCGGGTCCTGCTCGTCGAGCCAGTCCACGAACTGGCGGAACGACACCAGCCGTACGTCCGGCCTGCCGGCCATCGCCTTCAGCGCCTCCTCGACGGCGTCCATGTAGATGCCGCCGTTCCACTCCTCGAAGTGGTTGCCGATGTACAAGGGCGCGCGGTTGGTCTCGTACGCACGCTTGAAGCCCGCCAGGTACGCCTGGGTGGCCTGCGCGCGCCAGCCCGGGTAGTTGGCCGGCGGCGCCTTGGTCGAGTTCTTCGACTGGTTGGCGAGGATGTTGTAGTCCATCGACAGGACCTCGAAGGAGTGCCCGGGGAAGGGGATGCCCTGGAGGGGCAGGTCCCAGATGCCGTGGCGCTTCTCCGGCCACTTCTGACGGCCGCCGGGCGATGAGGCGTCGTAGCGCCAGCCCCGGTCCTGGGCGGCGGGCAGCAGGTTGTCCTGGCCGAGCAGACACGGCGTACGGCCGCCGACGAGTTCCCTGTGGTAGTCGAACGGTAGCGGGTCCTCCTCGCCCCAGCCCGTGTTGGTGCGCCATTCGGTGACGAAGGAGACGGCCTGGTCGATCTCGCTGTTCCACTGGGCGGGCGTCCAGTTGGCGACCGATCCCGAGCCGCCGCAGAAGTGGCCGTTGAAGTGGGTGCCGATCTCGTGGCCGTCCAGCCAGGCCTGCCGGGTGTACTTCAGCGTCTCCTTGACGTGCGCGTCGCTGAGGTAGCCGATGTCGGAGGCGCCGGTGGGGTTGTTCGGCGGGCGGTAGAGGCCCCGCTTGGACTCGGGGAGCAGATAGAGGCCGGAGAGGAAGAACGTCATGCCGGCGCCGTGGTCCCTCGCCAGGTCGAGGAAGCGCGGGAAGAGTCCGTTGCCGACCTCGCCCGCGCCGTCCCAGGAGAAGATCACGAACTGCGGCGGGGTCTCGCCGGGTTCGAGCCGGACGGGCCTGCCGGGCTGGTTGGGCTGACGGCCGGTGTCCGCCGTCGAACCGTCACCGATGAGCTTGGGCTGCGTCTTCGCCTTGCCCGGACCCTGCCCGAGCCCCGGCCGGCCCGCCTGGGCGCCTCCGTCTCCCGAGGAACCGCACCCGGCGAGCCCCACCGCGGCGACCGCCCCAAGTCCCGCGCCCAGCAATCCCCTTCGACTGATGTCTGGCATGCCTGCTCCCGTCACCGATCCCACGGACCCCAGATGTGTAGACCAAAGCCGGGCTAATTAACCCGATTTCCACCTAATGTGAGCCGCTCGCCCTGCCATGTGAGCCTCATGGCCGACCCCCGCGCCCGAGCCCGCACCACCCCTCCCGGGGGCGGGCAAAGCGGAGTTAAAGCGTTGACCATGACCGGCCCATCGGCCTGCCACCCCAACTCGCGCCGGACGCGCCGCCCTTCCTCCTTTTAGAGTCACCTTGACTATAAATAGAGGACGCCCTATCGTCATGGTGACGAAAAGAGAGGGGTTCCCCATGGCCGACATCTCACGGCGCTTCGGCTGGCGCCATCTGCGTTCCGCGCCCACCTCGCACATCCGGCACCACAGGAACGGGCGCCCCGCCCACGACGGCACCGGACTGAGCTTCTGGTTCCGGCCGCTGAGCGCCGCGCTCTCCGAAGTACCGGTCAACGACCGGGAACTGGCCATGGCCTTCCACGCCCGCACCGCCGACTTCCAGGACGTCACCGTGCAGGCGACCGTGACCTACCGGATCAGCGAGCCGGGCACCGCCGCCGACCGCCTCGACTTCTCGATCGACCCGGACACCGGGGTCTGGCGGGGCGATCCGCTGGAGCAGCTGTCGACGCTGCTGACCGAGACGGCGCAGCAGCACGCCCTCGATGTACTGGCGCGCACCGACCTCTCGGCGGCGCTCGCCGACGGTGTCGCGGCCGTGCGCGAGCGGATCGCGGCCGGGCTCGCGGCCGAGCCCCGGCTGCCCGCGACCGGCATCGAGGTCGTGGCGGCGCGGGTCGTGGCGATCCGCCCCGAGCCCGAGGTCGAGCGCGCGCTGCGCACTCCGGCGCGCGAGCGGATCCAGCAGGAGGCCGACCGCGCGACCTACGAACGGCGGGCGGTGGCGGTCGAGCGGGAGCGGACCATCGCCGAGAACGAACTCGCGAGCCGCATCGAACTCGCCCGCCGCGAGGAGGAGTTGGTGGAACAGCGCGGCACCAACACCCGGCGCGAGGCCGAGGAGGCAGCGGCGGCCGACGCGGTACGCACCGGTGCGGAGGCCGACCGCACGGTGCGCCTTGCCCAGGCCGAGGCGGAGGCGGCCCGGGTGTCGGGCGAGGCCCGCGCCGGGGCACAGGGTGCCTGGCTGCGGGTGCACGGCGAGGCGGACACCGCCACGCTGCACGCCCTGGCCGCGACCCGGCTGGCCGAGAACCTGCCCCGGATCGAGAGCCTCACCCTCTCCCCCGACCTGCTCACCGACGTACTGGCCCGGCTCGGCCGGGGCGGCCCGGCATGAGCCTGGCCCCCCGCGCGGTGCTCGTCCACCGCGCGTCGGAGTACGAGGAGTTGCTGACCCGGCACGGCACCCACGGCCAGGCCGACTTCTTCCTCTCCTCCCGCGGCCGGTCCGTCCGGGAGGTGGCCGACCGCCACCACCGGGCGGCGCGCGCCCTCGCGGACGTGGCCGCCGCCGTTCCCCCGACATGGCGTCAGGCCCGGGTCGAGCGCGGTGACCTCGACCGATTCCTGTTCGCCCCGGAGGACGTGGTCGTGGTGGTGGGCCAGGACGGTCTGGTCGCCAACGCCGCGAAGTACCTGTCGGGACAGCCGGTCATCGGCATCGATCCGGAGCCCGGACGCAACCCCGGTGTCCTGGTGCGGCACCGCCCCTCGTCGGCGGCGGCGCTCCTGTCCGCGGCGCGCGCACCCGGGTGCGCGGTCGAGGAACTCACCATGGTGGAGGCGCTCACCGACGACCGGGAACGTCTGCTCGCGCTCAACGAGATCTACCTCGGCGCCCCCGGCCATCAGACCGCTCGCTACCGCATCGGCCCCGACGACCCGGCCGGCACCCCGGAGGCGCAGGCCTCCTCCGGGGTCCTCGTCGGCACGGGCACGGGCGCCACCGGCTGGCTGGGCTCGCTGGGCCGGCTGCGCGCGGACGCGCCGGTGCTGCCGGGCCGCACCGATCGGCGTCTCGTGTGGTTCGTGCGCGAGGCGTGGTCCTCGCCCGTGACCGGCACCTCGCTCGTCGAGGGGGACCTGTCCCGGTCCCAACGGCTGCGGCTCACCGTCGAGTCGGACCGTCTGGTCGCGTTCGGGGACGGCATGGAGAGCGACGCGCTGGACCTGACGTGGGGTCAGTCGGTGAGCGTGGGCATCGCGGAGGCGGCGCTGCGGCTGGTGGACTGAGCGGCCGGGCGCAGGTGGTGCCCGGCCGGTCCGGTGGGCCGGACGCCGCGCGTCAGCGGGCCGTGCCCGGCGATTGTCAGTGGCGTACGGCATCGTGAACAGCGAGCCCGTACTGCCGAGGGAAGGCCGCCGATGACCGCCACCGTTGTGATGACGTCCCATGAACGCTCCGCCGCCCAGGCCTATCTGCGCCTGCTGAGCACCGTCCGCGCGGCTCTCGACTCGCCCGCGGACCGCCCCTTGGCCCCGCTCGCCCTCGAAGGGGTCATCGCCGAGGCGGACGAGGCGCTCGCGCGGGCCGGGCTCGCGGGCAACGAGGCCGCGTTGTTCACGCTCGTGGGCAGCCTCCACACCGGCGGGGCGCCCGGACCGGGGCGGGCCGGGCCGTGAGCGCCCCGGTGCGGGGTGGCGAGGTCAGCGCTTGTGGCCGACACCGCCGTACATCGCCACCTCGTCGGGGAGCGTGCCGGCCTCCTCGGGGCGCCAGCGCGAGCACGACACCACGCCGGGTTCCAGCACGTCGAGCCCCTCGAAGAACCGGGCCACCTGCTCCGGGGTGCGCTGGGTCAGCTTCGGCGTGCCGTGCTGGTTCCAGAACGCCACGGCGTCGTCGACGTCGGGCATCGCCGGGCTGGTGATGGTGTGCGACAGCACGAGGTAGCTGCCCGGGGCGAGTTCCTTCATCAGGTTGTCCACGAGGGCGCGCGCCTCGGCCTCGTCCGGGATGAAGATGACGACACCGAGCAGCATGAGCGCGACCGGTTGGCTCAGGTCGAGGGTCTTCGCCGCGTGCTCCAGGATGGTCGCGCTGTCCCGCAGATCGGCGTCGAGGTAGTCCGTGCGCCCCTCAGGGGTGCTGGTGAGCAGGGCGCGGGCGTGGGCGAGGACCAGCGGGTCGTTGTCCACGTAGACGATGCGGGACTCGGGCGCCAGCCGCTGCGCCACCTCGTGGGTGTTGTCGGCGGTGGGAAGCCCGGTGCCGACGTCGAGGAACTGGCGTACGCCCCGGTCGGCCACGAGGTGGCGCACGGCCCGCCCGAGGAAGAGCCGGTCGGCCTGGGCGTAGTCGCCGATGCCGGGGTGCAGCGCCCGGATCTGGTCACCGGTCTCCCGGTCGACGGGGTAGTTGTCCTTGCCGCCCAGCCAGTAGTTCCAGATCCGCGCGGTGTGCGGCTGCGCGGTGTTGATGCGGTCGCGCACATGGTCGGGCGTCGAGGAGGGTGCGGGGTTCTCGGTCACGGGTGTGTCTCCTGGAGATGCGTCGCTGCGTCAACGGCCAATCTAGATACTCCCGTTGCGAACTGTCACAGGGAACGTGCCGTATACCGGAGGTGTCTCCGAGCCCGCCGGCCCTCCCCCGTCGCGTCACGCGCCCCGGGCCGCCGTCCCGTGCTCCTCGATCGCGCCCGCGACCTGGGCGAAGAAGGCGGCGTGGGCGGCGGCGCCGCAGGGTGCCTCGGGGTTCCACGCCACGATGCGGGCCCTGCTCTCCAGGGCGCGCCAGTCGGCGTCGGACCGCAGGGTCTCGATGGGCGCGGCATTGCACCGGATGTCCACGAGGACGATGTCGGGGCGCAGTTCGGCCGCCGTGGCCCACCCGGTGGTGAGCCAGCTCGCCCCGGGCCCGGCTCCCGGTTCGGCCATGTCCACGCCGTGTCCCGTGAGCTCCCGCAGCTCGGGCCAGGCCTGCGGGCGGGCCAGGTGGACCTGGTCCGGGCCGGCCGGCGACAGCGCGAGGACGCTCGGCCGCGGTGTCCGTCCGGCCGCGCCGCGCAGGCGCTCCTCGGCGGCGGACAGTGCGGTGGCGTCCTGGTCGGCCGCGCCCAACGTCCGCGCCAGCTCGGCGAACCGGCCCCTTATTCGCGCCAGGGAGTGCGCCTGTCCCACCTCGATGACCACCACCGCGACCCGCTCCTCCAGATGTTTGGCGGTCTCCGGGTCGAGCCCGTACACCTGGCCGCCGCCGTAGCTGACGGCGACGACGAGGTCGGGTGCGACGGCGAGCAGCGCCGCCACGTCCAGGTCGCCGCCGGCTCCCAGGTAGCCGACCTCGTCCGGGTCAAGCGCGCCGCGCTTGGCCGGGTCGGGGCGCGGCCCGTCGTGGAAGGAGCCGAACACCGCCACCGGGTGGACACCCAGCTCCTCCAGGGTGGCTCCGGCCTGGATGTAGGCCACCACGCGGGACGGCGGGGCCGCCGCCGTCGACACCTGTCCACGGTCGTCCGAGAATCGCCAGGCCGTCTGCTCCATGACGTCATCCGCCCCCAATGCGGTCGAGTCGCCGGCCCCGGACGGGCCGGCCCTCCGCTTGCCTGCCCAACACCGGGGACCGTCAAGCAAGTTGCGCGGGCGCCGGTCTCTGCGGCGGTCACGCCCCCGGTGTCCGGGCCCTCCGCGGACACCGGCGGTTTCGAGCCGTAGGGCGGCGATGGGGGCGACGCAGCGGCGTCGGGCTTCTAGTCTGCGAAGCCATGAAGACGACACGCCTCGCGGGTCTCGGTCTCGCCGCTGTCCTTTCATGCGCCGGCGCCCTGCTGTTCGGTGTGGGCACCCCCGCCAGCGCGGACACGGCCGATCTGACGTTCAGCACGGACACGACGGAGGTCACCCCCGGCTCCACCGTCGACCTGACGGTGACGCTCACCAACAGCCAGGCGACCGAGGTCCGGTTCGTCTACCAGTCGATCCGGCCCACCTGGGAGACCAGCCGGCAGCCGGCCCTCACGTACACACAGGTGTCCTGCCGTTCGGAGGGCGACCCCTGCAAGGACGACGGCTCCGGCAGGGCCGACGGCTCCGGCAACCTGGGCCTCAGTTACGCGCTGCCGCTGGCACCCGGCGAGAGCCGTTCGGTGACCCTGACCTACCGCATCGCCCCGGACTCGGCGTGCGGCCGGGAGCTGGGCTTCTCCTCGTACCTGTACTACGAGTACGGCGGCGGCCTGTTCTCCGCGAGCGACACGTACTGGAGCCCGGTGTTCCGGGTCGTCTGCCCCGCCGCCCGCTCCTGAGGCGCGCCGCCGGGACAGCACAAGGGTCCGGCCCGGGTGATGCCACCGGGGCCGGACCGTCGCGGGCAGCTCGGGTGCGCTAGCGCGTGGCGCTCCGGAACCTGCGGTAGAGGACGCCGCCGCCCAGGAGCAGCGCCGCCGAGGCCGGGATCGCGAGGCCGAGGCCGTCGGACCCGGTGTGGGCGAGCGTGGCCGCCTGCGGCAGCTCCTGCGGCTCGGGGGTCGCGGGAGTGGCGGGCGGCGCCGGGACCGGCTTGGGCGGTGCGGGAGCCGGCGGCGGCGCGGGGAGGTGCCGTACCGGCGGCGTGGAGTGGTTCACCGAGGTGTTGCCGACGGACGGGTTGCCCACGCCGACGACGCTCACCGAGTTGCCGGTGATGTTGACCGGGAGGTCGATCGGCAGCTGAAGACCGTTGCCGGAGAGGACCCCGGGGGAACCCTTCTCCCCTCCGGACGCGGAGGCGCCCCCGCCGTTGCCCGAGTGCGTCGCACCGCCCCTGCCCGGGTGCGCGGCACCCGGCCGACCGGCGTCGCGGTGGCCGCCGCCCGAGGCGTTGGCGCATGTGTTGCCCGCGGCCGGGTTGAGCAGCCCGAGGACGTCGACGGTGTTTCCGCACGCGTTGACCGGGAGGTGCACCGGCAGCTGGACCGTGTTGCCTGCCAGCACCCCCGGCGATGAGATGGCGCTCCCGTCGGCGCTGGAGTCCGCATAGGCGTAGCCGGTCGCTGCCAGCACACCGCCCGTGGCCACCGCCGTGACCAGGCCCTTCATGGCGACCCGTCTCATTGGTTTCCTGCCTTCCGGAGTTGGTCGCGGACCGCTCGCCCGCACCGCCCTCAACGTGAACAGGGCCAGATGGGTTATGGCTAATACGCCTTTCACCCCATCGAGTGGCCTGATTTTCGATTTACTCCAGACGGGCGCGATTCATGGATGTTTGTCCGCCTATGTCGAGCGCGCTGCGCGGTGCTGCCTCTGGGGCCCAAGGGGGTCGGGGGGCGGCCCCGGCCCTGCGTGCCTGCCGTGACAGGATCGTCCGGAGGCCGGCGGGGAGTCCCTGGCCGGGGCGGGTCTTGGGGGTTGATGGTGCGCGGGGAGACGGAGACCCGGGCGCGGGCGGTCGGGCCGGAGCCGGCTCCCACGCCGGACGTGCGCCGGCCCGCCGCACCCGTGGCCGCGACGCACGGTGGGGCCGAACGCCGCGTCGAACGGTTCGCACGCCTTCTCGGCCGGAGCGTCGGGCGCGGCCTGCGCCGCGAGTTCCGCTCCATCGTCCTGGAGCCGGTCCGCGAGCTCGTACGGCGCGGCCTGTCCGGGGTGCTCCTGGCGGTCCTCGTGTCGGCGGCCGTACTGCTGCTGCACGCGGTGGACCAGACCCGCACCGGCGCCACCCTGGTGCGGCTCACCTCGCACGTCCGCGGCGACATCCCGCTCCCGCTCGTCCTGCTCCGTACGCCCCTCTCCCTGTTCGTGCCGGCCCGCGACCTGCCGGCGCTTCCCGGCATCCCCGTCCTGTTCACCTGCTTCGCGCTGGCGCAGCTGGTGCTCGGGCGGACCCGGACGCTGGTGGTGGCGTACGCCGCCTCGTTCGCGGGGACGATCGGCGCGCGGGTGATGCTCGCGGCGGGTCCCCGGTGGTGGGGGCTGCCGGCGGAGGCGGCCCATGTCATCGACACCGGGGCGTCGGCCGCGGTGGTCGGCCTCTTCGCTCACATCGCCGCGCTGAAGCGGGCTCCGGTGCTGTTCGTGTGCGCCGTCATGCCGACGGTGCTCCGGTCCTTCGAGAAGCCCAATCTGGCGGGCCGCGAGCACATCGTCGCCATCACCTTCGCCGTGGCGCTCGGCCTGTTCGCCGGCCGCGAGCGCGACGGGACCACGGGGCGCCGCGAGGCGCTCGCTGCCTGAGGGCGGGTCACTCGTCCTCGTCGCCGTCGCGGCTGCAGGCCACCACGCCCGCCACATCCGCGAACCGGACGGTCAGCGCGCTCGGATCGCCGCGGCCGACCGCCGAGATCAGCACTTCCGCCGCGCCACCGGGGCCGCCCGCCCTCACCACCTGGAACCCCTCGACGGTGAACCCGCCGCGCTCGCACTGCTTCATGAGCTCCTGCGGGAGCCCGGGGCGCTCCTCGTACGCGATCCGGAAGGTCGACGCCACCGAGCGCATCGCGGGCAGCCGGTGGACCAGGGGGCGTACCGCGTAGGCGGCGACGAAGTACGCGGCGGCGGCCAGGACCGACAGCAGGGGCAGCCCCGCGGCGGCCGCCGCGCCGATGGCGGCCGTCAGCCAGATCGTCGCCGCGGTGGTGAGGCCCTGGACCGAGCCCCGGTGCACGAAGATGACGCCGGCACCGATGAAGCCCACCCCGGACACGATCTGCGCCGCCACACGGGACGGATCGAGCTCGATGGTCCCGGTGTGCAGGACGTCGCCGAACCCGTACTTGCTGACGAGGGTGAACAGGGCCGCGCCGACGCCGACCGTGGTGTAGGTGCGCAGGCCCGCCGCCTTCTGGCGGATCTCCCGCTCCAGGCCAATGGCCGCGGACAGCAGGAACGCCAGGCCGAACTCGCCGGCCTGCAGCCAGCCCTGCCCCGTCGGTTCCGCCACCGCCGCCATCACCATTCCGTACACCCCTTCCCCTTCCCCTTCTGCCCTGCCGCCCGCGTGGACCGCGCGGCCAGGCTCTCCCTACCCATGGAGCCACATTCCATGGCGTCCCGCCCGCACGAACGGGCCGGTCAGGGCGTCAACGGCAGTGCAGGGCGGCGTACAGGTCCAGCTTGTGCTCCAGGAGCGAGAGGTCGCGCCCGGTCAGCACCTCGATGCGCTGGACGCGGTAGTGGACCGTGTTGACGTGCAGATGCAGGGCCTCGGCGGTGCGCGCCCAGGAGCCGTTGTGCGCGAGGAAGGTCTCCAGGGTCTCCCGGAGCATCTGTGCGGAGGAGTGCGAGTCGTCGGCGAGGGGCCCCAGGACGTGGGTGTGGTAGGCGGCGCGCACGTCGGCGGGTATCCCCGCGAGCAGCCCCTCCAGGGTGGTGAGGTCGTTCATGGCGGTCACCCGCGCCCCGCCGGGCTCCTGCGCGTGGGAGGTGGAGCGGGCGTAACGGGCCCCGGACAGGGCGGCGTGCAGCTGGGCCGGGCCGGCCGCGGGGCCGATGCCGCCGTGGAGCGGGACCAGGGGCGCGCAGGCGTGCACCTCGGGCCACAACGCGCGCAGTGCGCGCGCCACTTCGGGCCCGCCCTCGACCACGGCCACCGCCTCGCCGTGCGGGAGCCGGTCGAGCGCGAAGGGCCGGCCGGGCGGGTGGCGCAGGGCCTCGGCGAGGGCGTCGGCCGCCGAGCCCTGGTCACCGTCCTCCGGCGTGGCCGCGCTGACCACAAGGAACGGCCCGTCGGTGGAGAGGCCGCAGGCGGTCAGGGCGCCGGTGAGCGCCGCGGGATCGGCGGACCGCGTCTCGATGGTCCGGATCAGCTCACCGGCCCGCTTCCTGCTCTCGTTCCTGAGCCGGTCCCGGTCGTAGCGGTGATCGGCGAGGACCTCCGCGGTTTCGTGCAGGAGCCGGGGCGGGGCGGCGGCCGCGTCGATGAGGTACAGGTGCCAGCTGTCGTACGCGGAACTGTCGGTGCCGACCCGCAGCGTGATGCCGTCGGGTGCGCGGCGCAGCAGTTCCCTGGCGCGTTGCGGGGGCAGCGCCGGCGCCTTGGGGGTGCGCGCCACGGTGCGGCCGGTGGGTGTCAGGACGTAGCAGGCGGGCGCGCCGAGGTGGCCGAGCGCGCGGTCGAGCAGGACATCGGGGGCGACGCCCGCGCGGACGAGTTCGCTGAGTTCGGTGCGGACGTTCTCGGGCAGCGCGTGGCGGTGCGAGGTGGGCCGCCTGCTGAGGTCGCCCCACTGGCGCAGGTACACGGCCTCGGTGATGGCGCGGAAGTTGGTGCGCGACGGTACGGCGATGAGGGCGATGCCGCTCTCCTTGCACGAGCGGGCCAGCTCCTTGGGTACGGAGCCGTGCGTCTCCTCCCCGGCCAGCAGCGCCGCCGCGCCCGCGCCGGCGAGCGCGGAGACGAAGCGGCTGACCTTCTCGGTGCCGTTGGCGTGGCTCCACCACACGAGCCCGCTGAGCACGACCTCGCCCGGCCGCACGAAGCGGGTCGGGTCCTCCAGGTCGGTGGCGGTCACCCCGGTGATCTCCCGGTCGAGCTGCTGCTGCTCGCCCCAGAGCAGTTCCAGGTCGAGCGATTCGAGACGCAGGAGGTCTTCGACGTGCATGAGTGGCTCCTTGGTGCGGGCCGGGCCGATGGCACCGGGTCTCGCATTCACCAGGTGAATATGAGTTCATGCATCGTAGATGCAAGGCGAGACGGCGGAAACTCCTCTTGGTTGATCCTCCAGACTCCCCGCTCCGCTCTGGTGGTTTTCCGTGTGGCGCACCAGTCGAGCCGCGCAGCCTGCGGGTGCTTGGATCGTGGTCGGGCGGACGGCCCGGCCGAGCCGTCGCCGCCCGGCGGGCATGCCGGCGAGCCCGGCCCCGCACCCACTCGAATGGGTACGGATCCGGGCTCGCGGGGGTGCCCTCACGGGGCGGGAGCGCTGCTCTCCGGGGGCGGGGCGGCCTCGGCGCCGCCCGGGGTCACAGCCCGCCGTGCACGCGGTCGGGCGTGAGCGGGAGTTCCCGGCAGCGGACCCCGGTGGCGTGGTGGACGGCGTTGCCGATGGCGGCGGCGGTGCCGACGATGCCGATCTCGCCGATCCCCTTGCTGCCCATCGGGTTGAGGTGCTCGTCCCGCTCGTCGATCCAGTGCGCCTCGACGGCGGGCACGTCCGCGTGCGCGGGCACGTGGTAGCCCGCGAGGTCGCTGCCGATGAAGGCACCGGACGCGGCGTCCACGCTGCCGCGCTCGGTTAGGGCCATGCCGAGCCCCATGACCATGCCGCCGATGAACTGGGACCGGGCGGTCCGCTCGTTGAGGATGCGCCCGGCGGCGTACACGCCGAGCAGCCGGCGCACCCGTACCTCACCGGTGTCGGCGTCGACCGCCACCTCCGCGAAGTGGGCGCCGAAGGCGTGCCGGGCGTACGGGGACTCCTCGTCCGCCGAGCCCTTGGTGTCGGCGGACGCGGTGAGGCCTTCGGGGGGCAACGGGCCGGTGCGCTCCTGGAGTTGACGGGAGAGCGAGCGGCACGCCTCGTGCACGGCCCAGCCCCACGACGCGGTGCCGGACGAGCCGCCGGCGAGCGGCGCCCTGGGCAGGCCCGTGGTGCCGATCTCGGTACGGACCTCCTCCACACCGACGCCGAGCGCCTCGGCGGCGACCTGCGCCAGCACGGTGCGGGCCCCGGTGCCGATGTCGGTGGCGTTGATCCGCACCACGTACAGGCCGTCGGGGTGGACGGTGACCGTGGCGCGGCTGGGCGAGACGAGCACCGGGTAGGTGGCGGCGGCCACTCCGGTGCCCGAGAGCCAGGGCCCCGAACGCCGGGTTCCCGGCCGGGGGTCCCGGTCGGACCAGCCGAACCGCCGCGCTCCCTCGCGCAGGCACTCGACGAGGTGGCGGCTGCTGAACGGCCGCCCGCTGTCCGGCTCTTCCCGGGGTTCGTTGCGCACCCTGAACTCGATGGGGTCCATCCCGAGCGCGTGGGCGAGTTCGTCGACGGCCGATTCGAGGGCGTACATGCCGGGCGCCTCCCCCGGTGCGCGCATCCAGGACGGCGTGGGCACGTCGAGGGCGGCCACCTGGTGGGTGGTGAGCAGGTTCTCCGCGGCGTACATGACGCGGGCGGGGACCGCGGCCTGCTCGACGAACTCCTTGATGCGCGAGGTGTGCGTGGTGACCTCGTGCATCACCGAGACGAGGGTGCCGTCCGGTTCGGCGCCAAGCCGCAACCGGTGGCGGGTCGGCGCTCGGTGGCCCACCAGCTCAGCCAACCGCCCCCTGGGCAGGGTGAGTTTGACGGGGCGCCCGGTGTGCAGCGATGCCATCGCCGCGAGGACGACATGGGGCCGGGGCGTGCCCTTGGAGCCGAACCCGCCGCCCACGTGCTCGGAGACCACCGTGACGCGGTCCTCGGGGAGCGCGAACAGCTCGGCGAGGGCGGCGCGCACCGCGTCGGCGCCCTGACTGGTGTCGTACGCCGTCAGGCGCCCCTCGTGCCAGAGCGCGGTCGCCCCGTGCGGCTCCATCGGGTGGTTGAAGAGCGGCGGCAGCCGGTAGCGCACGTCGACCGTCACCGGCGCCCCGGCGAAGGCGCCCTCGGGGTCGCCCTGGCGTCGTTCCGCGGGGTGGCCGCCGTTGGCCTCGTCGGGTTGGTAGGCGTCGGCCAGGTTCTCGTCGAGGAGCGCGGCGTGCGGCTCGGTCTCGTACACGACGCGCACGGCCTCGGCCGCGGCGCGCGCCGCCTCCAGGGTCTCGGCGACCGCGAGGGCGACCGGCCAGCCGTGGTGCGGGACCCGGGCGTCCTGGAGGAGCGCGAGGGTGGGGTCGTCCGTCCCGGCGAGCCGGGGCGCCGAATCGGGGGTGATGACGGCGAGGACCCCGGGCAGGCCGAGCGCGCTACCGGTGTCGACGGAGGTCACCCGGCCGCGCGCCACGGTGGCCGTGACCGGCCAGGCGTACGCACACCCCGGCGGCGTGTACTCGGTGGCGTACAGGGCTTCGCCCGTCACCTTCGCGCGGCCCTCACGGCGTTCGATGGGTGCGCCGAGCGCGTTCGCTTGCGTGGCCATGGCGGATCTCCTCCCGGGGCGGGTCAGGGGCGGCGGGCCTCGTCGGAGGCGGTGGGGCAGCGGGGGCCGACGGGTCGGCCCGGGTCGTCCGGGCGGGTCGGCTCCGGTCGTCGGGCGGGCTGGGACTCGGGAAGCGGGCCGCTCCCCGACCCGGGCGGCGGCGGGTCAGTGCGAGCTGGTCAGGGAGCCCAGCACCTGGGTGGCCAGGTCCTGGGCGATCGCCACCTTGTAGGCGTTGTCCCGCAGCGGTACGGCTTCGTCGAGTTCGGCCCGTACCGCCTGCGCGAGGACGTCGGGGCTCGGCCGTGCGCCGAGCAGGGCGGCCTCCGTCCGGCGGGCGCGCCAGGGCCGGTGGGCCAGGCCGCCGAAGGCGACGGCGGCGTGCCGGATCTCGCCGTCCGCCATCTGGACCACCGCGGCCACCGAGGCGAGCGCGAAGGCGTACGACGCGCGTTCGCGCACCTTGCGGTAACGGCAGACCGCCCCTTGGGGCAGGGGCGGCAGCACGACGCCGGTGATGAGTTCGCCGGGCCGGATCTCGGTGTCCAGGTCGGGCCGGTCGCCGGGCAGGCGGTGGAACTCCGTCACCGGCACGCTGCGTCCGCCGCCGGGGCCGGCCAGTTCCACGACGGCGTCGAGCGCCGAGAGCGCCACGGACAGGTCGGAGGGGTTGGTCGCCACGCAGTGCGGCGAGTGGCCGAGCACCGCGTGGTCGTGGTTGACACCCTCGATCGCCGCGCAGCCACTGCCGGGGACCCGCTTGTTGCACGGCTTCGACAGGTCCTGGAAGTAGGCGCAGCGGGTGCGCTGGAGGAGGTTCCCGCCGGTGGTGGCGGCGTTGCGCAGCTGGCCCGAAGCGCCGCTCAGGACGGCCTGCGAGAGCAGGGGGTGCCGCTCGCGGATCACGGGGTGCGCGGCGAGGTCGCTGTTGCGTACGGTCGCTCCGGCCCACACCGATCCGTCGGGGCGCTCCTCGATCCGGTCGAGGGGCAGACGGGTGATGTCGACGAGGACCTCCGGGCGCTCCACGCCGAGCTTCATGAGGTCGACCAGGTTGGTGCCACCGCCCAGGTAGCGGGCCTCGGGACGGCCCCCGTGCGCGGCGGCTGCCTCTTCCACGCTGTGGGCGCGCAGGTACGACACGGGTTTCACGCGATCACGTCCCGTACCGCGTCCAGGATGTGCGGATAGGCCCCGCACCGGCACAGGTTGCCGCTGAGCCGTTCGCGGATCTCCTCGTCGGTCAGCGGCACCGGTCCGCCGTGGGGCGCGCCCGGGGCGGTGGCCAGGGAGGGCTCGCCGGAGGCGGCTTCGGACAGCATGCCGACCGCCGAGCACAGCTGGCCCGGGGTGCAGTAGCCGCACTGGAAGGCGTCGCGTTCCAGGAAGGCGCGCTGGAGCGGGTGGAGGTCGCCGTCCGCGCCGTCCACATCCGCGAGGCCCTCCACGGTCACGATGTCGCAGCCGTCCATCGCGATCGCCAGGAGCAGACAGCTGTTGCTGCGGCGGCCGTCGACGAGCACCGTGCAGGCCCCGCACTGGCCGTGGTCGCAGCCCTTCTTGGAGCCCGTCAGGGCGAGCCGTTCGCGCAACAGGTCGAGCAGGGTGGTGCGGTGGTCGACCTCGACCGCGTGGGCGGCTCCGTTGACGCGGAGGGTGACCCGCGACGTGGTGGGGCCGGGGGGAAGGTCCTTGGGGCGGGGCCAGGGCGCGTAGCGCTCCACCGTCCCGGGGCCGCTGTGCGGCCCCTCGCTGCGTTCCATCGTTCCTCTGTCTCTCGATCCGGGCGGCCCGCGCCGCCCGCATCACCAGCCTCGTACAGCTCACCCCCTCCGGCATCCCGGCGACGGCCGACGGGCGGGGTGGCAGCCCCGCCCGTCGGCTCCTCATGCGGCTCGGCCCGGTGTCACGGCTCGCGTCGTGGCCCGGCCGAGCCGGTCGTTCCCGGTTCAGCTGTTCCGGTCGGCCGGCCCGGCCCGGACCGTCCGGTCAGCTGTTCTCGGCCCGGAACATCCAGGCGTGCTTCTCCAGCTCGGCGGTGAGGGCGATCAGAAGGTCCTGGCTGACCGGGTCCGGCTCGTCGGTCGCCGCGATGCGCTCGCGCATCCGCTCCACCACCCTGCCGAGCGCCACGACCAGGATCTCCACCGCCTCGGAGTCCTTGATCCAGCCCTCCGGCACCGTCCCCAGCGCACTGTCGCCCGCGACCGTGGCCGCACGCCCGTCCGGGTTGACGCCCAGCGCGGCGGCGCGCTCCGCGACCGTGTCCGAATACTGCCGCGCCGTGGCCACCACGTCGTCGAGCTGAAGGTGCACCGAACGGAACCGCGGACCGACCACGTTCCAGTGCACCTGCTTGGCCGCGAGCGACAGATCCACCAGATCGACCAGCGCACCCTGCAGGGCCGAACCGACGACCTTCAGCTGCGCATCGGACAGCGAACTCTTCACGACAGTCACCGTTTTCACTCCATTTCGCATCACCGCTGTCCGCTCCCGCGATGCTTGCCGTTGCGCGGCCGATTACGGGGCGGACCGTTTACGGGGCCGTTGGCGGGCCCGATATGTCGCGTTCCTCGAAAAGCAGGGCCCAAACGGGGGGTACGGACAAAAAAGAAGGCGGCCCGCCGGATCTCCGGCGGGCCGCCGACCGGGCGACGGTACGGATGAATTCAGAGGAGCGGCGCTCCGTAGTACTGGCCGACCAGGTCGCGGTAGGCGGGGTCGTCGAGGTGGGTGGCCGGTTCGAACTCCGGCGAGTCCTTGACCTGGTCCCGGGTGAGGGCGACATGGATCCTCTTGTCGTCCGGATCGAGACGGGTCACGGTGCCCGCGGGCAGCAGCACCCGCTTGCCGAAGATCCACGGCCCGGTGTCCACCACGAGGTGCGCCGAGCCCACCTCGTCGGAGTGGCTGTCCACCTTCCCGATCGACCCGTCGGCCGCCTCTACCTTCCAGCCGCGCAGATCCACCCCGGCGAGATGGCCACTGGTGTCCTTGAAACCCCACAGGTTCTCGTTCATCGGGACGGTGTCCCCTTTCCGTTTCGCTTTCGCGGTGCGTATCTCGCGCTCCGACCCATTCCGGGCGGGCCGGCGCCGAGTCAATTGCTCGTACGGTGCGTTCAGCGTGACGTCTGGCCGGGCCGGAGGAATTCAAACGGGACGAACGCCCTTTCCTTCGGGGCGGGTCCGGTCGGGCTGCGCGGGTCGGGGCGGCGTGGGGGCCGTCAACCCCCGTAGGCGCGTGTTGACTTCCACGTCTAGTGCAGATTCACTAGAGCGACCCTGATGCCAGCGCACTAGGAGCCGGTGGTGCGACGGTGGCAGCAGGCGGCCCGTCCGCAGGGCGGGTCCGCGAATCCACGCGGCGTAGGTCCGCACCGCATGGGAGCACCGGAAGGTGGGAGACGCCGTGGCCGTCTGCCCGTTCACGTCGCATGCCGTTGTCCATGCGGGCGTCGCGCGAGTGACACTCGCGGGCGAACTCGACCTCGACACCGCGCCGCTGGTCCGCGCCGCCGTCGTGACCTGCCTGGCGGAGCACCCCACGAGCCTCTGCCTGGATCTGACCGGAGTCTCCTTCTGCGACTGCGCCGGCCTCGGCGTCCTGCTGAGGGCCCGGGTGTCCGCCCTGCGGGCGGGCGTACCCCTCGTGGTGGAAGGTATGGGGACACAGCCGGCGCGGCTGCTCGCGCTGATCGGAGGCGAGGGCATCTTCACGCAGCGCACCTCGGGCACCGGCGCCGAGACGAGTCGGGCCACGGAAACGGCGCCGGCGGACGCGCTGTCGACCGAGGACGCCGAGCGCCTCGACGCCGAGGCGGAAGCCACCTTGTGGCCGCCGGTCCGGGACCTTCTGGCATGATCGTGCGGGCCGCCACCAGCAAGGATGCGCCGATGTCTTCACCTCTCCCACACGGTCGACCGGTCAGGATCCTTCTCGTCGAGGACCACGACATGGTGGCCGAGGCGATATGCCTCGCCCTTGAGCGCTCGCCCGATCTGCAGGTCGTGGGGCGCGCGGCCTCCGTGGCATCCGCCCTGGCCGACGCGCGTGCGTGCGAGCCCGACGTCGTCCTGATGGACCGGCGCCTGCCGGACGGCGACGGGGTCGCCGCCATCACCGACCTCCTGGCCCTAGTGCCGGAAGCGCGCGTCCTGGTCCTGGCGGGTGAGGGCAGCGGATCGGTGGCCGCGCGCGTCGCCCAGACGGGTGGCGCCGGTCTGATCCTCAAGGAGCGCGGCCTGAGCGAACTGGAGGACGCGGTCCGCCGGGTGGCGGCCGGCGAGGCGGTCTTCAGCCAGGAACTCCTCGGCGACGTGCTGGGCCGTCTGACCGGCCGGGTGCCGGGGCTCGGCGCGAACCTGACCCCGAGGGAGCGCCAGGCCCTCCACCTCCTCGGCGAGGGCCGCACCACCGCGGAGATCAGCGACCAGCTCGGCGTCGCCGTCAACACGGGCCGCAATCACGTCCAGCGGGTGCTCGAAAAGCTGGGGGCCCGCTCCCAGCTGGAAGCCGTGGCGATCGCACGACGCGAAGGACTCCTCAAGTGAACGAGCCCATGCGGCGAACGGGCTCCTGACGTGGACGGGCTCTGCCGCAATGGACGGGCTGCTGACATGGACGGGCCGCGAGTGAAAGGGCCGTTCAAGTGACGCGGGAGCAGCGGGAGCCGCGGCAGAAGTGGACGCGCAAGCCCGCCGCTCCGCTGTCGGAGACGGCCTTCACGCTGCTGGTGCAGGGGGTGCTCGACTACGGCATCTTCATGCTCGACCCGCACGGCTACATCATCAGCTGGAACGCCGGGGCGGAGCGGATCAAGGGCTACCGGGCCTCCGACATCCTCGGACAGCACTTCTCGGTCTTCTACCCGCCCGAGGACCAGGCCTCGGGCAAGCCGCAGTGGGAGCTGGAGACCGCCGTGAAGGACGGCCGCCTCGAGGACGAGGGCTGGCGCGTCCGCAAGGACGGCTCCCGGTTCTGGGCCAACGTGGTCATCACCGCCCTGTGGGACGACAAGGGCGTCCTGCAGGGGTTCGGCAAGGTGACCCGGGACATGTCGGAGCGCCGGGCCGCGCAGCACGCCCTCAGTGAGCGGCGGCGCCTCTTCGACCACCTGGTCCAGGCGCAGGAGACGGAGCGGCGCCGCATCGCGTGGGACGTCCACGACGACTCGATCCAGGCCATGGTCGCCGTCGGGATGCGCCTCGAACTCCTCGCCGACCAGATGCCGCAGACCCACGCCACCGAACTGCGGCGCCTCGACGCGTCGGTGCGCGAGGCCATCACGCGGCTGCGCAGTCTGACGTTCCGGCTGCACCCGCCGGGGCTCGACCGGCACGGCCTGGTCGAGGGAGTCTCCAGCCACCTGGAGGACGTGGTGGGCGACGCCTGGGGCATGCCCTACTCCTTCGAGCACCAGCTGGACCGGGACCCCACCCCCGAGACGGCCATCACCATTTTCCGCATCGTCCAGGAGGCGCTCCTGAACGTGCACAAGCACGCACGGGCAACGCGGGTCGACGTGCACGTCCGCTCCGGCGACGGCGGCATCACGACGCGAGTCGTGGACGACGGAACGGGCGCCCCGATGGGGCAGGACGGCTCCCGCGACCATTTCGGCGTCATCGAGATGCGGGAGCGGGCCGAGACGGCGGGAGGGTGGTGGTCCATGCACTCGCGCCCGGGAACCGGCACGACGGTCGAGTTCTGGGTGCCGAACCCGCTTCCGGTCCCGGACCCGGTCCCCGACCCGGCGGAGGAGGCCCCGTGACCGCCGCGCCGCCGCCCACCGCTGCGGACGCACCGTTCAGCGTGCTCCTGTGCGACGACAACACGCTGCTCCTGGAGACCCTGACCGAGGTCGTGCGGGCCCAGCCCGATCTCGAGGTCGTGGGCACCGCACGCGACGACGCGCAGGCGCTGCTCCTGGCGCGCCGCCTCCAACCGGACCTCGTGGTCCTCGACGTCCGCTTCCCGGGCGGCGGCCACCGCGTCGCCACGAGCATCGCGGCCTGCTCGCCGGGCAGCCGCATCGTGGCCTTCTCCGCGTACGACGACAAGGCGTCCGTCGAACAGATGCGGAGCGCCGGCGTCCACGCATACGTCCTCAAGGGCACGAGCAACCGCGACCTCCTCGACGCCCTGCGCCAGGCGGCCGGGCCCCGCTGAAACCCCCGGCCAGGTGTCACCGGCCGGGACTCTGCATGCCAGTGCCATCGGCCCCCTCTTCACCCGGAGGGGGCCGACAACTCCCATCTAGCGCAAGTGAGTTGACGGGGCGCTTACTGCCCGGAGCGTGAGGGTCTGCTCCGTTGCCGTGCGGGCGGCGCCGACCGAATTGCCCGTCGTGTCGGTCCAGGCGCGGGCCGGAGTCGTCTCCGCGAGGCGGTTCGTGGTGGAGGAGAGGCCGAGCACCAGTCCGCTGTACCGGTTGACCAGGCGGAACGTGCCCGTCGGCGCACCGGAGGAGGTGGTGTTCGCGAGGACGAACCACTGCTGGCCCGCCGTCGGTCCGGAGGCGGGCGCCGCCGTCACGCTCGGCCTGGCCGCCCAGGCGCGCCCCGCCGTCGAGGACGAGTCGACGCCGAGGAGCCGCCCGGTGGAGGCGTTCGCGATCCGGTACGAGCCGTCACCGTTGGCGCTGAACACCCACGTGGCCAGGGCCGAACCGCCCGTCGAGGACCGCGAGGTGGTCGCGGAGCCGCCCGCCACCTGGGCCAGGTAGCGTCCGCTCCCGCTGCCGATGGTGTACGCCTTGCGCGGGTCGACCGGAGCCGGGGCGGTGGCGGTGCTGGTCACGGTGGTGTCGTAGTACTCGCCGTCGGAGCCGTTGGAGCAGAAGAACGAGCAGTACGAGCGGAACGTGCGGCCCACGATCGTGTTGGTGGTGCGGCTCACCGGATCGAGCAGCCAGCGGTACCAGGAGCCGGAGCGGTACTCCCCGGAGTCGCCGATCAGCCGCCACTTCTGGGTGGCGAGGTTGTCCGTGACGTAGAAGCGCTGCTTCTCCGTGCCGTCCTGCTTGATCGTCTCGGGCTCGCCGATGTAGAGGCCGAGGTGGGCGTCGTAGGCGATGTTCATGGTGAGCAGGTCGGACTTGGCGGGCAGGGTTCCGGCCGCCTGCTGCTGCGCGACGGTGCCCGCGTGGGCGGGGTGACCGGCTCCATATTGCTCTCCAGGCCGCCGATGCCGGGCTGGGACCAGGAGCCGTCGTACCACTTCCGCCAGGAGCCGGGCGCCATCTTGCCGGACATCGGGGCGCGGGCCACGTGCGCCCGGCTGCCGTCCGTCCAGCCGCCGGACACACCGCCCTTGGGGATGATCCGCGAGTTGTAGTAGACGTAGAAGTACCCCGACGCGGTGTCGACGTACAGGCGGGGGTCGCCGTTGCCGTAGTCGTACGTCTCGTGCGGGAACGCCGCCGTGTCGCCGCGCTCGGTGCTGTACGGCGAGGTCAGCACGTGGCTCTGGATGCTCCAGGTGCGGCCCTGGTTCTTGGAGAGCGCGTAGTCGATGGCGTCGTAGTGCAGACCGTCGCCGAACGGGGTCGGGGTGAACTCGTTGTGCACCAGGCCGTACCAGTCGCCGGTGTCCGGGTCGACCCACACGCCCAGCAGGTCGCAGTAGTTGGGCTGTGCGTAGCTGGAGCCGGCGGGCGCCCTGGTGGCCTCGCGGCCGGTCGGGCTGTTGTTGCAGCGCCACGTGGTGTCGTTGTTGCGGTCCTGGGAGTTGGCGGGGTTCACGGCGTCGCTCAGCGCGCTCGACCGGGTCGCGGAGTCGAAGTCCCTGCCGGTGTAGAACGTCCAGGCGCGGTCGTCGTCGGCGGCGTAGAGGGAGTGCGCCGACTGGTAGTAGAACGTGCCGTCCTTGTCGATGTAGGGCGCGGCCGGGGTGTCGTCCGGGTTGCCCCACGGGCCCTTGGCGCCGATGGCGACGGTGTACGCGGGATCCTTGGCCTGTGCTGCGGGGGCGGCCAGCAGGGTGCCGGACAGCACGGCGGCCATCGCGACGAGCACGCCGGTGATCTTCGTCCTGGTGCGGGCGGGCACGAGTACTCCTCTCGGAGCGGGCCAGCCGCACGGCGGCGGCCCGGTGGGGGCGTCCCGGTCCGACGGGGAAGTGAACTCGGCGCGGGACGAGGGGTGTTGCGCGGGGGTGTTCACGGCGGCGGATTAGTTTGAATAGAATCCGAACTAATGCGGAGGCTGTCAAGGCATCCGTCACGGATCGGTGCACACCCTGATGCGCGCCCGGGGCGCGCGCCATGATGAGGACGACGCCGCACCCGGACCCGACGCCGTACGCATCGGGCAGCGGGGCGGCGTCGGTTCAGCACCAGGCGGCCCCGACCGGAGAGGGAGGACCCGTGCCCGAGCTGCGGGCGGCATCGCCGCCGCACACCGAACCGTCCTGGGCGGCGGAGTCCCGCGACCGAGGAGCCATCCGGCGCACCAACCTCGGTGTGGTGCTGCGTCTGTTGCGCGACGCGGGGCCGCGCTCACGGGCGCGCATCGCCGCGGACGCGGGCCTGCCCAAACCGACCGTCACCAGCCTGGTCGCCGAACTCGTGGCGCTCGGCCTGGTCCGCGAGGGCCCGGCCCGGCGGGAGGGGGCGGTCGGGCGGCCCGGCGCGGAGGTGCGCCTGCACGGACACGCCGTCTGCGGGATCGGAGTGGAGGTCAGCACCAGCTACGTCCAGGTCGTGGCGCTCGCCCTGGACGGCGTCGAGCTGTACGGGCGCCGGGTCACCGTGGACGTCGCCGCAGCGGGTCCCGACGCGGTGCTCGACCTCGCCGCCTGCGAACTCGCCGCCTGCCGAACCGCCGTACAGGACAGTGGAGTTCACCCGGCCGGGATCACGGTGGCGGCGCCGGGCGTGGTCGACACGGCGAGCGGCACGGCGCGGTACGCCCCGGCCATCGGCTGGCGCGATGTCGCCGTCACCGAAGGACTGCGTACGCGCCTGACGGACCCGCCACCGCTGGCCCTGGACAACGACGCCAAGCTGGCGGCGCTCGCCGAATACGCCGCGGTGCGCGTCGAGGACGTGCACGACATGGTGTGCGTGACGGGGGAACGCGGCATCGGCGCCGGAGTGATCAGCGCGGGCCGGCTGCTGCGCGGCGCCAACGGATTCGCCGGCGAGGTCGGGCACATGCCGCTCGACCCGGAGCGCCGCCCGTGCGCGTGCGGGCGGCGCGGCTGCTGGGAGACGATGGTCGGGCTCGACGCGATCCTGCGCCTCGCCGCCGACGAGGGCGACGTGCTGCACGACCCGACGGTGGAACTCGGTGACCGTCTCGACCTGTTGCGCACCCGGGCCCGTGCCGCCGACCCCCGCACCGTGGCGGCGATGGCGCGTGTCGCGGACGACCTCGGGCTCGGCGTGGCGCTCCTCGCCGATGTGCTCAACCCGGGAGTGGTCGTCCTCGGCGGCTACTTCACCCACATCGGCGATCTGATGATCGAGCGGGTGCGCGCGGTGGTGCACGAGCGCGTCATGGCCCCGGACGCGGGCGGCTGCGAAGTGCGCCTCTCCACCCTGGGGTTCGCCGCCGCCGCGCGCGGCGGGGCGTACCTCGCGCTGAACGCGGTGTTCGAGGACCCGGCCGGAGCGTGACGACCGGCCCGGTCCCGGAGCACACCGCGCCACCCGTGGATCCGGGTGCCGCGTTCATGCGGTGTGGCCCGCGGCGATGATCTCGGCCACCGTGGCGAGGTGGTTCGCGACCCCCTTCTTGAGCGCCGCGAGCCGGGCGCTGTTCGCGGCGATGTACTCCCGGTCGTAGGCCGATTCGACGGCCACCACGACTCCCATGAAGTTCGTGGAGCGCTTGCAGGACATGTCGGCCGTCGCGGTCTTGATCTCGGCCGCCGAATGGGTGGGCGTCCGGCCTGCGGTGCCCGGCGCTCGCCACCGCGGGTCCATGTAGGCGTCCGCGGGCGTGCCGTAGGAGAACCCCCGGGACTTCATGCACGCGCTCCACTGCTGGTCGGCGTCGATGACGCGGGGGTCCTTCAGCGGTTCCGGCGGCCCGCCGCCCGGCATGCCCGCCGGGTCGCCCGCCAGGAGCGCCGCGCCCCCGACCGCATCGAGCCCCTCCTGCCAGCAGCCGCCCTTGGCGACCGGCCTGCCGTGGTACTGGGTGACCGCGGCACCGCCCTTGTCCCGTCCGGTGAGCAGCTCCAGGGCGTCGTCCGGCAGCGGAGTCGTGCGCTGCGGGACCACCGCGCTGTCGTAACCCGCGAGGGGCGCCGCGCGGGGGGCGAAGTATCCGTACAGCTGTGAGCGGACGGCACGGCCGGCGGGGTCGGACGGCGGCGGGGCGATTCCGGAGGGTTCCGCGACCCCGAACCGCTTCAGGCACCGCACGCTCGTCAGATAGGCGGCCCGCTCCACACGGTCGGTCTGCGCGGGGGTGGGCAGGTAGGCGTCGATCGGCCGCACCACCTGCTGGACTTCGGTGATGGTGGGAACCGCACCCAGATCCGGCAGCTTCGACCGGGTCGGGCCGGCGGCTCGCGTACCGCACCCCGCCACCAGGGCCAGGAGGAGGACGGCCACCGTCGTTGCTGAGCGCTTCATGTTCGGCCTCCGGGGAGCCGCACCCGCCGCCGGCCGCGTCGACACGGCGGCGGATGCTGACATCAGGGACGTGGACGCCGTGGGGTCACGTCCAGTTCGGGTTGTCGATCTCCAGGGCGTACGTGATCACGCCGGCGCCGAAGTCCGCGTGGCCGCCGGGCTTGAGCCTGACGTAGCCCGTCGAGTTGTAGAACACGGCCCAGTTCCAGGAGGTGGTCTCGCGGACGACGTTCTTGACGTCGGACTGGCCACCGCCCGTCAGCGAGCTGATGGTCTTGTAGCCGATGCTTCCCGCGGCGCAGAAGTTGCCGTTTCCACTGGTGATGACCGTGAGCCCGTTGGTCGGGCAGCTCACCCTGTCGATGGCGTGCGCCGGGGCCGCTACGGCCACGCCGGCGAGGGCGAGCCCCGCGGCCATGGTGAGTGCGGCGAACTTGGTGCGGACATTCGAGATCATTGGTTCCCCTCGGTTTCTTCTGCTGGGTCGACACTGCGCGGTGGAGCGCCACGACATGGCCGGTCAGCACCCCCACGCGCGGTGATGAAACGAGCTGTGTCGGGGTGCCAGTTCTGGACACCCCAGCGGGCCGCTCGGCTGTGCGGGAGCACACGGTAGAGTCAATTCCCCTTTACCGCGCTGCGCTTCAGGATCGGCTCGGCTCTTTACAGTCGAGCCGCCATCCCCCATTGCTCCCCTGTTGCCATACTTGCCCGCCCGAAATCCGCCCGGCTTTTGGACTTCCTCCTTTACCTTTCGAGACGATTCACCGCTCGAAGCCAAGGACCGGCAAAACTCCGTCGGCGATTACTTCGTCCGATAGTGAGTCTGCCGAGGCCGCATTCCCGTGACAATGTTCTCGGTCGGGTCCGGACGGATCCGGTTGCCCCCGACGGGCAGCGCGTCTCACAGGGGAGCCGCACCATGGAGCCATCACACCCGAGACCGGGTGAGCCGGCGCAGAGCGTGGGCGATTTCATTCGCGAACTGCGGGCGCTGAAGGTGCGGGCGGGCCAGCCGTCCCTCCAGGAACTGCAGCGCCGCAGCGGTGTCGCGCGCAGCACGCTGTCGGACGCCCTCAGTCCTCGCCGCCGTGAGCTCCCCCGGCTGGAGGTCTGCCTCGCCCTGGTCCGTGCGTGCGGCGCGGGGGCACAGGAGGTGGCCCGGTGGCGGGAGCGGTGGCAGCGGATCGCCGAGGCCCGCGACGCGGGGCGCTCGGCCCCGGAAGCCGGCGCGTCCGCCCCCGCCGTCCACACCGGCGCGGCCCCGCGGCAACTGCCCTTCGCCGTAAGGCACTTCACCGGCCGGATACGGGAGCTCAAGCACCTCGACGAGCTGATGTCCGATCGCCGGACGAGCTGTGGCGCCGTCGTCATCTCGGCGATCGCCGGCACCGCGGGAGTGGGCAAGACCACGCTGGCCCTGCACTTCGCGCACCAGGTGGCCGACCGCTTTCCCGACGGCCAGCTCTTCGCCAACCTGCGCGGCTTCGACCCCGCGGCCGACCCCGTCGACGCCGCCGCCGTCGCGCGCGGCTTCCTGGACGCGCTCGGCGTACCGGGCCACCGCATCCCCGCCGACCCCGAGGGACAACTCGCGGTCTATCGCAGCCGGCTCGCCGGGACCCGCACCCTGATCGTTCTCGACAACGCCCGCGAGGCGGAGCAGGTACGCCCGCTCCTGCCGGGCTCGGACGGCTGCCTGGTCCTCGTGACCAGCAGGAACCGGCTCTCGGGACTGATCGCCCTGGACGGCGCCGTTCCGCTGCCGCTCGATGTGCTCTCCCGCGAGGAGGCGCACGAGCTGCTCCTTCGCCGGCTCGGCCCCGAGCCCGTTCTGAACCATCCGGAAGCCGCCGACGAGCTGATCGAGCTGTGCGCCCGGCTGCCGCTCGCCCTCAACATCGCCGCCGCACGCGCGGCCGACCGTCCCGGCGTCCCGCTGGACCGGTGGGCGGAGGAGCTGCGCGACACCCGCGCGCGTCTGGACCTGCTCGCGGCCGACGACGGCTACGCCGATGTGCGGGCCGTGCTCTCCTGGTCGTACCGCGCCCTGCCCGCGCAGAGCGCCCGACTGTTCCGGCTGCTCGGCCTGCATCCCGGGCCCAACATCAGTGCCGCCGCGGCGGCCGGCCTGGCCGGTCTGCCGCTGTCCGGGACCCGGATCCTGCTGGACGAACTGGTCCGCGCGCACCTGGTCACCAGGCAGGGAAGCGCACGGTACGCCTTCCACGATCTGCTGCGGATGTACGCGATCGAGCTGGTCGAGGGGGACGACGCTGCCGAGCGGGCGGAGTCGAAGCTCCGGATGTTCGACCACTACCTCCACTCCGCGCACCGCGCGGGTTCCCTCGCCTACGCGGACGAGGCCTCGTGGCCCCCGCTCGACCTCGCCGAACCCGCCACCGGGGTCACGCCCGAGGGCCCGGCCGGCCGCCGGGAGGCGTTGGCCTGGTACGAGGACGAGCGGACGGTACTCGTCCACATGGCCGCCCGCGCCCTTCAGGACGGCTTCCCGGACCACGCCTGGCAGCTCGCGGGTACACAGGTCTCGTACCTGCTCAAGTCGGGTCTGTGGCAGCAGTGGCAGCAGGTCGGCGAGATCGCTCTGGCCGCCGCAGAACGGACCGGGGACCTCGGCCGGCAGGCCCACGCCCACCGCTGGCTCGGTCAGGTGCACCGCTCGCAGGGCCGCCAGCCCGAGGCCCACGCCCAACTGCGCAGCGCCTTCGACCTCTTCGGCAGGGTCGGCGACCACACTCGCCGGGGCAGGACCCAGATCGACATCGCCATCGCGTACGGCGAGCAGCACGATCACGCCATGGCCATCGCCGAGGCGCGCTCGGCCCTGGAGCTGTTCGAGGCCGTCGACGACCCCACCGGACAGGCCCTCGCGCTCAACAGCATCGGCTGGTACCTGGCCCTGCGCGGTGAATCCGGCGCCGCGCTCCCGTACTGCCGCAGGGCGCTGGAGCTCTCGCGCGCCGACGGGAACCTGCCCGCCCAGTCGTCCACCCTGGACAGCATCGGCTTCATCCACCACCAGCTGGGCGCGTACGAGAAGGCACTCCCCGCCTACCAGGAGTCCCTGCGCCTGCGGCAGTCGATCGGCGACTACTTCCTCCAGGCCGAGATCCACACCCACATCGGGGACACCCACCTCGCGCTCGGCGACCTCCGGGCGGCCCGCGCGTCCTGGACGGCGAGCCTCGCCATCCTCGACGACCTCCAGCACCGCGACGCCGAAGCGGTCCGCGCGCGCCTGGACACGTGCCCCTGACGGCCGGTCCCGGTCCCCCGCCGGCCCAGAAACGATCAAGGGCCGGTGTCGGATTTCTCCGACACCGGCCCTGATCTGCGACTCTTTCGAGTCGGGACGACAGGATTTGAACCTGCGACCCCTTGACCCCCAGTCAAGTGCGCTACCAAGCTGCGCCACGTCCCGATGCCCGTCTGACCTGGGGTTTCCCCCGGCCGTTCGTGCATGAGAACCATACCGCACTCCGGGGCCGCGCCAGGAACGGGGCACAATCGCACGCATGGAGAGTTCTGCACCCCGCGATCGTGACGTCGAGGGCCGGGCGCGCAACGCCCGGCCCCGGGACGGGCTCGGCCGGCCGTTGCCCTACGGCGCCGAGGGCGTCGCCCGGCAGCCGGAGGGGGTGACGCGGGCCCCCGAGGAGACCGTGCGCGAGGCCCAGCGGCTGCTGGCGGCGGGCATGCCCTTCCACGCCCATGAGGTGTTCGAGGACGCGTGGAAGGCGGGCCCCGCGCAGGAGGAGCCGCTGTGGCGGGGGTTGGCGCAGCTCGCGGTGGGTCTCACGCATGCCGCGCGCGGCAACGCGAAGGGCGCATCGACGCTCCTTGAGCGCGGCACCGGGTCGCTGGCCCGGTACGCGGCACAGGAAGGCGTACCGGCGTACGGAATCGATCTGGACGGGCTCGCCGTGTGGGCGCGGGAGCTGGCCGGGCGGCTGCCGGGCGCCGTCGACGCGGCGGCCGACGCGCCCCGGCTCACCGGCTGAAGCGCACCCGTGCGCCCGGCCGGCCGGCCCGCCGAGGCGCACCCCGTCGGTCCGGCCCGGCTCACGCGTCGAGGAGGACCACCTCCAGGGTGCGGGGGCCGTGTACGCCCTCCACCCGGTCGAGTTCGATGTCGCTGGTCGCGGACGGGCCGGAGATCCAGGTCAGCGGGCGGCGCGGGTCCAGGCGGCCCATGGCCTGCGGGACGGAGGCCACCACCTGGCCGGGGACGCGGACGACGCAGATGTGGTGGTCGGGCACGAGCGTGATGCGGCGGCGCCCCTGGGCCGGGCCCGCGTCCAGGACGATGGTGCCGGTCTCCGCGACGGCCAGCGCGCACCCGGTGATCACGCTGTCCACTGCGTCGAGTTCGGCCGGCGTGGAGTCCTCGGTGTCCTCGACGACGCGTACGCCCACCGTGTCCGCCAGCCATGCGTCCGGCACTCCCGTCGGCACCAGGACGCTCGTCGCCCCGCGCGCGGCGAGCAGCTCCGCGATGAGCGGGGCCACGCCCGCGCCGGTCGTGCGGTGCACGCGGGCGCGGTAGTCGGCGAGGTTGTGGTGCAGCACGTCGAGTACGGCCGCCGGGTCGTCCGGGGTGTGGCTGTGCAGGTAGGCGCGGGCGGGGGCGGGGGCCTCGGGCGCGCCGGCCACGGCGGCACGGACCCGGGCCAGGATGCGGTCGCGTGAGCTCATGTGCGGTTCTTCTTCCACCAGTCACGGAAGGGTTCTGCGGGCAGTTCCGGCAGATCGCGGCTGTCGGTCCAGGCGCCCGCGCCGGGCGGGCGCCCGGGGTGCAGCGCCCGCGTCCGCGCCGCGAGCCGCTCCCCCGCCGCCATCGCCGCGGGGTGGTCCATCACCCAGGACGCCGCCTTCATCGCGGCCTTCTCCCAGGGGTGCCCGCCCTGTTCCGCGACCTTCTCCCGGAGGTGGACCAGGACTTCCGGGATGTCGATGGCGACGGGACAGACCTCGTAGCAGGCGCCGCACAGGGAGGACGCGTACGGCAGTGACGCGTCGATCTCGCTTGCCGTGCCCCGGAGTTGGGGCGTGAGGATGGCGCCGATGGGGCCCGGGTAGACCGAGCCGTAGGCGTGGCCGCCGGCCCGTTCGTAGACCGGGCACACATTGAGGCAGGCCGAACAGCGGATGCAGCGCAGCGCCTGGCGGCCGATGTCGTCCGCGAGGGCGTCGGTGCGGCCGTTGTCGAGCAGCACGAGGTGGAAGGCGCGCGGGCCGTCGCCGTCGGCGGTGCCGGTCCACATGCTGGTGTACGGGTTCATCCGCTCGGCCGTCGAGGAACGCGGCAGGGTCTGCAGGAAGACCTCGAGGTCCCGCCAGGTGGGGATCGTCTTCTCGATGCCGACGACGGAGATCAGCGTCTCGGGCAGGGTCAGGCACATGCGGCCGTTGCCCTCGGACTCGAAGACGACGAGGGTGCCGGTCTCGGCGACCATGAAGTTGGCGCCGGAGATCCCCACCTTGGCGCGCAGGAACTTCTCGCGCAGGTGCAGCCGGGCCGCCTCGGCGAGGTCGGCGGGCTCGTCGCTCAGGTCCTGCGGGGCGGGCCTGCCCCAACTCCCCATCCGTTCGCGGAAGATGTCGCGGATCTCGGCGCGGTTGCGGTGGATCGCGGGCACCAGGATGTGCGAGGGCCGGTCCTCACCGAGTTGGACGATGAGTTCGGCGAGGTCCGTCTCGTAGGCGTGGATGCCTTCGGCGGCGAGCGCCTCGTTGAGGCCGATCTCCTGGGTGGCCATCGACTTGACCTTGACCACCTCGCGCTCGCCGGTGGCCTTGACGAGGCCGGTGACGATCCGGTTGGCCTCGGCCGCGTCGGCGGCCCAGTGCACGGAGCCCCCGGCGGCGGTGACCGACGCCTCCAACTGCTCCAGATGGCGGTCGAGATGGCGCAGCGTGTGGTCCTTGATCCGCTTGCCGGCCTCGCGCAGCTCCTGCCAGTCGGGCAGTTCCGCCACGGCCTGGGCGCGCTTGTCGCGGATGGTGTGGGTGGCGTGCCGCAGGTTGCCGCGCAGGGTGGTGTCGTGCACCGCCTTGCGCGCGGCGTCGGGAAAGGAGGGCATGCCGACGAACGTGCCGCTCATACGGGGGGCTCCGCTTCCGTGCGGGAGAGGATCTCGGCGATGTGCAGGGCCCGCATCGGGGCGTCCTGGCGGTGCAGGATGCCTCCGATGTGCAGGAGGCAGGAGTTGTCGGCGCCGCACAGGACGGCGGCGCCGGTGGAGACGGCGTTGCGTACCTTGTCGGCGCCCATCGCCGTCGAGACGTCGGGGTTCTTGAGCGCGAAGGTGCCGCCGAAGCCGCAGCACTCCTCGGCGCCGGGAAGTTCGCGCAGGTCGATGCCTTTGACGGCGGCGAGGAGCCGGCGGGGCCGGTCACCGAGGCCGAGCAGGCGTACGCCGTGGCACGAGGGGTGGTAGGTGACGGTGTGCGGGAAGTACGCGCCGACGTCGGTGACGCCGAGCACGTCGACGAGGAACTCGGTCAGCTCGTACACGCGTGGCGCGAGCGTCGCGGCGGCCTCGGCCAGTTCCGCGGCCCGGCCGTCCGCGCCTCTGCTGTCCGCGCCTCTGCTGTCGGCGGCCGCTCTGCGGGCGATGCGCGGATAGTTGTCGCGGATCATCGCGGCGCAGGAGCCGGACGGGGTGACGATGTGGTCGTAGCCGGCGAAGACCCGGGCCATGCGGCGGACCAGGGGTTCGGTCTCGTGCCGGTAGCCGGTGTTGAACTGGGGCTGCCCGCAGCAGGTCTGGCCGGGCGGGAAGGCGACCTCGACCCCCAGCCGTTCGAGCAGCTTCACCGTCGCGATGCCGGTGGCGGGATACACCGCGTCGTTGACGCAGGTGACGAAGAGTGCGACGCGCATGGTCGGAGGATATGCCGGGGGGCCGCCCCAGGATCAAGGGTGCTCACCAGGTCAGCGGCAGTTCCTCCGGTGACCGGTGGATCATCGTGGGCCGCATGACGACGGGTCTGTCCTCGGCCAGGCGCAGCCCCGGCAGCCGCGTCGTGAGGAGTTCCAGGGTGATCCGGAGCTGTTCGCGGGCCAGCTGGGATCCCGGGCAGCCGTGGACGCCGTACCCGAAGGCGAGGTGGCGCGCGGGCGGGCGGGTGACGTCGAAGACGTCGGGCCGTTCGTGGCGGCTCGGGTCGCGGTTGGCGGAGCCGTACGCGACGAACACCACGGCCCCGGTGGGGAGTTCGGTGCCGGACAGCACGACGGGGCGGGTCGTGATGCGGCGGAATCCCTGGATCGGACTGTCGTAGCGGGCGGCTTCCTCGACGGCGGCCGGTATCAACTCCGGTTTCTCGCAGAGCAGTTGCCACTGGGCACGGTGGTGCATCAGATGGAGCAGCATGGAGCCGGTCAGGGCGCTCGTGGTGAGGTGCCCGGCGAGCAGGAAGTTCTGGAGGTGCGCGACCATCTCGTGGCGCTCGTCGAGGGTGAGTTCGCCGCCGGCCGGCTCGCTGCCCGCGGTGAGCGCGGCGATCAGCGAGCTGCACAGGTCGTCCTGGGGGCGGGCGTGCCGTTCGCGTACGTATGTGTCGAGGAGGTGCTGCATCTCGACGATGTCGCGGGCCGCCGCGAGCTGGTCCTCCTCCTCCATCGGCCGGAACAGCAACTGCTCGGCACGGTAGCCGCCGTGCACGGCGAGCGGGACGTCCGCCGGGTCGAGGCCGATCAGGTGCCCGATGACCTGGCCGGGGAGCTTCAGCGCGAACTCGGCCATGAGGTCCGCCGAGCCGCGGGCGGCGAAGCCGTCGACCAGGGCGGTGGCCCGTTCGACGGCGTACGGGACGACGGCGGCGACGCGGGCGGGCGAGAGGCCGTGCACGACGGGGGCGCGCAGCCGCTGGTGCAGGGCGCCGTCGGAGCTCACCACGACGGGGCGGCCACCGAAGCCCCGGCCCATCTCGGCGAGCACGGTGGGGCCGGGCAGGACGTCGGGGCGCAGCGCGTTGGCGGAGGAGAACGCCTCGGGGCGGCGCAGGACTTCGCGCACGTCGGCGTCCCGGGCCACGAGCCACGCGTCGAGTTCCGGCACGAACGTCAGTCCTTCGGCGTTCCGGGCCCGCGCGTAGTGCGGATACGGGTCGCGCTGCAGCGCGTCGAGCCGAGCGTGCTCATGCCTGTCCACAGGCCCATCGTCTACGACCCGTGGCCACATCGGAAGAGCGCCGCCACGGCGGAACGTGGCGGTTTCGCCGCCGGGACCGTGCGGGGGCCCCGGCGGCGGGCACGGGCGGCTCAGGAGATCCGGTCGAGCACCCCGATCAGGCGGGTGACGGTGGCCGCCATCGCCTGGCGTCCGACGGTCAGATAGGTGCGGGCGTCGACCGCCTCGGGGTGCGCGGCGAGGTAGGAGCGGATGGCGTCGGTCATCGCCAGGTTCAGGGCGGTGCCGATGTTGACCTTGGCGATGCCACCGGCGACGGCGGCGGACAGCGCGTCGTCGGGGACGCCCGACGAGCCGTGCAGCACGAGCGGCACGCGCAGCGCGGCGTCGAGTCTGGTCAGCAGGGCGTGGTCGAGTTCGGCGGTGCGGGACGTCATGGCGTGGGTGCTGCCGATGGCGACGGCGAGCGCGTCGACCCCGGATTCGGCGACGAACTGCCGGGCCTGTTCGGGGTCGGTGCGCGCGCCGGGCGCGTGGGCGTCGAGCGGCGCCTTGCCGTCCTTGCCGCCGACCTCCCCCAACTCGGCCTCGATCCACAGCCCTTGGGTGTGCGCCCAATCGGCGGCGGCCCGCGTCGCGGCCAGGTTCTCCTCGTACGGCAGATGGGCGGCGTCGTACATCGCGGAGCTGAAGCCCGCGTCGGCGGCCTGCCGCAGGAGGTCGTCCTGCTTGACGTGGTCGAGGTGGAGCGCGACCGGTACGGAGGCGGCTTCCGCGGCGGCGGCCGCCGCGCGGGCCAGCGGCAGGACCCGGCCGTAGCGGAACTTGACGGCGTTCTCGCTGATCTGGAGGACCACCGGGGACTTGGCCGCCTCGGCGCCGGCGATGACGGCCTCGGCGTGTTCGAGGGTGATGATGTTGAAGGCCGCGACGGCGCGGCGTTTGACGGCGGCCTCGGCGACGAGCGTGCCGGTCCGTGCGATGGGCATCAGTGCTTCCCCTTCACCTGGGTCTCGTGGTCCGTTCGGTGCTGTGCGGCGCGCTCAGGCGCCGTCGAGGATGACCGAGCGGGTGAGGTGGCGCGGCCGGTCCGGGTCGAGGCCGCGGGCGGCGGCCACGGCGACGGCGAGGCGCTGGGCGCGAACGAGTTCGGCGAGCGGGTCGAGCCGTCCCTCGATCCACAGGGCGCCGGTGGCGGCCACCTGGTCGGCGAGGCCCTCGGGGGCTTCGCCGAACATCCAGGTGGCGGTCGTGGTGGTGGAGATGCTGATGGGGCCGTGGCGGTACTCCATCGCCGGGTAGGCCTCGGTCCAGGAGAGCGACGCCTCGCGCATCTTGAGGGCGGCCTCCTGCGCGAGGCCGTTGGTCCAGCCGCGGCCGAGGAAGCTGAACTGCGTCGCCTCCACCAGCCGTTGGGGCAGCGGCTCGGCCAGGGCGGTGCGGGCGTCGGCGACGGCCTGCTCGGTGTGCAGCCCGAGGTGGGCGCGGAGCAGGGTGAAGGCGGTGGTCGCGAAGCGGGTCTGGACGACCGACTCCTCGTCCGCGAAGTCGAGGACGACGATGTCGTCGGCGGCGCGCATCACCGGCGTCGCGGGGTCGGCCGTGATGGCGGTGGTACGGGTGCCGCCGCGCACCTGGGCCAGCAGGTCGAGCACCTCGGTGGTGGTGCCCGAGCGGGTCAGGGCGACGACCCGGTCGTAGGAGCGCGCGGCGGGGAATTCGGATGCGGCGAACGCGTCGGTCTCGCCGAGGCCCGCGCTCTCGCGGAGCGCCGCGACGGCCTGCGCCATGAAGAAGGAGGTGCCGCAGCCTACGACGGCGACCCGTTCCCCCGCGGCCGGCAGGGCGTCCTTGTGCTGGACCGCCGCGTCGGCCGCCCGCTTCCAGCATTCGGGCTGGCTGCTCAGTTCGTTCTCGACATGGCTCATGCCGGGCTCCCACCCTCTGAAGGTCGCACTGTCATGCTTGTTTCTGCAAAATATAGCTCGATTTCGAGCACGATCAAGCATATGGGTGTGCGCTAAGGTCACTACGGACGGTTACCGGTACGAAGAACGGGGATGCGGATGTCGCGTGACGCCCGCTGGCAGACGCTCCTGGAACTGCTCGTGGAGCAGGGCCGCCTCGATGTCGACGACGCGGCGACCGCGCTCGGGGTGTCGGCCGCGACCATCCGCCGCGACTTCGACCAGCTCGCCGAGCAGCAGATGCTCGTACGGACGCGGGGCGGCGCCCTGGTGCACGGTGTTTCCTACGAGCTGCCGCTGCGCTACAAGACGGCGCGCCAGGCCTCCGAGAAGCAGCGGATCGCCAAGGCAGTGGCGGATCTCGTCGCGCCCGGCGAGGCGGTCGGCCTCACCGGCGGCACGACGACCACGGAGGTCGCCCGAGCCCTCGCCGTGCACCCCGAACTCTCGCACGGATCACCGGCGTTGACCATCGTGACCAACGCGCTCAACATCGCCAACGAGCTCGCGGTGCGTCCGCAGTTCAAGATCGTGGTGACGGGCGGGGTGGCCCGCCCCCAGTCCTACGAGCTGACCGGGCCGCTCGCGGGCGGGGTTCTGAACCAGATCACGATGGACGTGGCGGTGCTCGGCGTCGGCGCCTTCGACGTGAGGCACGGGGCCTCGGCCCACGACGAGGACGAGGCCGGCATCAACCGGCTGCTGTGCGAGCGGGCCGAACGGGTCGTGGTGGCGGCGGACTCGACGAAGCTGGGGAAGCGGACGTTCGCCCGTATCTGCGCGACGGCCCAGGTGGGCACCCTGGTCACAGACTCGGCGGTGCCGGACGAGACGGTGGCGCGCTTCAGGGAGGCCGGGGTCACGGTCATCGCGGTCTGAACCGGACCGCGGCCGGCCGGGCGGAACGGGCCGACGACCCCAACTCCCTTGCGCGGACGACGAGTCGTCAGCCGATCCGCAGGGCCGGGAAGACGACGGACTCCAGCAGGCCGAGCACCGCGCTCTCCCCGTGGAAGCGGTCCTCGAAGAGCCGCTCCACCCGCAGCATGCCCATCACCATGGGGGCGACATAGCCGATCGCAGGGTTGTCGGCCGCGATCTCGCCGCGCTCCACCGCGCGCCCGAGCATCGCGTCGAGCGCCGCGATCTCGGGGTTCAGGACCGTCTCGCGCAGGGCTTCGCGCAGGTCCGGGTGTTTGATGTAGGCCTGCCCGACGGCCTCCATGAGGGCGGTGTCGGGCCCCTCGCGACGGCCGACCGCGCGGGCCGCCTCGCGCAGGTCCCCGGCGAGCGTCCCGGTGTCGATGCCCGAGAAGAACGAGCAGCGGCTCGCGCTGAGCGCCGCCGTGACCAGGAGGGGCTTGTTCTTCCACTGCCGGTACAGGGTCGCCTTGCCGCATTTGGTGCGTGCGGCGACGCCCTCCATCGTCACGGAGTCGTAGCCGCCCTCTCTGAGCAGGTCGAGCACCGCGTCGTACAGCTCCAGCTCCCGCTCGGGGCTGATCTTGCTGCGGCGTGCAGCGGCGGTGGCGGCCTGCGTCGACATCGTTCCCTCCGGAGAAAAACAAGCGGCACTCTGCACGTACGAGAGTAGGCTGCGCTCAATCGAGACGCAAACGTATCGAGACGTTTGCGTCTCGATGAGTTTCGATCTAGCCTTCCTACGTTTGCTTATGTTTTTCCCACGTATCGATCCAGGTTCAAAGGGGCCGGAGAATGTTTGCCGGTATAACCACGGGGGCGCGTCGCCAGACCCGCCCCGCCGGACCGGAGACGACCGCTTCCCGGCCGCCCCTGGTGCGCGAGCTGCTGCTCGTGACCGCGCTCTTCCTCGTCTACAAGTTCGGCCGGCAGCTGGCCAACGGACACGAGGCGAGCGCCTTCGACAACGCGGACCGCGTGTGGAGCTGGGAGCGCGCGCTGCACCTGCCCGGCGAGGGCTCCGTCCAGCATCTGCTGCTGCACGGCGACACTCTGGTGAAGGTCGCCAACACCTTCTACGCCACGGTGCACTTCCCCGCCACGGTCGCCTTCCTCGTCTATCTGTACCTGCGCCGCCCCGGCCACTACCTGTGGTCGCGCCGGGTACTCGCGGGGCTGACCGCCGCCGCCCTGGTGCTGCACATCACGGTCCCGCTCGCGCCGCCGCGCATGCTGACCACCGCAGGACTCGTCGACACCGCGCAGGTCTACGGACCCTCGGTGTACGCGGCGACCCCGGACACCGACACCATGGCCAACCAGTTCGCGGCGATGCCCTCGCTGCACTTCGGCTGGGCGCTGATGGTCGCCATCGGACTGATCTCCGCGACCCGGAGCCGCCTGCGATGGCTGTGGCTGCTGCACCCGCTGCTCACGCTGCTGGTGGTCGTCGGCACCGCCAACCACTACTGGCTGGATGCGATCGTGGCCTCGGCGCTGCTGGGTGCGGTGCTCTACTTCGTGCCGGCGCCCCAGCAGCTCGCACAGTTGCCTGCGGCATCCAAGTGGTTCCGCCGTGCGGCACCCCGGCGGACCACCCACGAGGCCGCGCCGGTCGCCCAGGCGGTCGCGGTCCCAGCGTCCGTGCCGCGGTCCGTCCAGGTCCCCGCTCAGCTGCCACTGCCCCAGCGGGCCCCCGCGTTCCCCGCCACACCTCTGGCGACGGCCGCGCAGGGGTCCTCTCCGGCGACCACTCCCCCGCGCATCCCCGCGCCCCAACTCTCCGAGGCCGTGCGATGAACCAGTCCGCGCTGCTCGCGATCGTGCTCTCGCTCGCCTCGGCCGCCGGCTACGCGCTGGCCGCCGTCGCCCAGTCCCGGCTGGCCGCCCAAGGCGGCGGCGGGGTCGGCCAGTTGCTCGCCCGGCCGCTGTGGTGGTGGGCGGTCGGCCTCAACGCGGCGGGCGCCCTCATGCACGTGGCCGCGCTCCACTACGGCCCGCTCACCCTCGTCCAGCCGCTCGGCGCGCTCACGCTCGTCGCCGCGCTGCCGCTCTCCGCGGCCTACGAGCGCCGCCGTGTCACGCGGCGCGAGTGGCGCGGCGCGGGCTGGACGCTGGCCGGGCTCACCGGCCTGATCGCGGTCACCGGCCCGGCGAACCCCGGCGACGCGCTCAGCCTGAGCGAGGCGCTCGCCATCACGGCGGCCACCGCGCTGCTGCTCGCCTTCCTCGTACGGAGCGGCGCGCACTCGGCGCACGGCAGCCGCCTCGGCCTCGCCACCGCGTCCGGTGTCGCCTCGGCGGTGGCGTCCGCGCTGACCCAGACGGTCACGGCCGCGCTCGCCACGCAGCTGCCGTCCGGCCCCCTCACCTGGTGGCAGATCAGCCTGTTGACGGTGCTCGTGGCGACGTTCGCGGTCGGCGGCCTGCTGCTGTCGCAGGCGGCCTACCGCGGCGGGCTGGCCGCCCCGCTGGCCGTGGTCAACCTCGCCAATCCGGCGGCGGCCTCGGTGATCGGGGTGGCCCTGCTCGGCGAGAGCTTCCACGGCGGCCCGCTCGGCTGGCTGACCGCGGCGGCCGCGGCGTGCGTGGCGGCCCGCGGCGTCCTCATGCTGACCGGCGCGAAGCCGGCCGCGGAGCCCCCGTCGACGGTGGTCCCGCCCGTGGACCTCCCCCTGCCGGCGCCCGACCTGCCCTCCCCGGACCCGGCCGTCCACATCGTCGCCTAGGTGGTGTCCGGGCGACGCCGGCCGGCCGGGAGTCGCCCTGGACGGAGGCTTCCGCGGACCGGCCCGCGCCGTGCCTGCTGCCGTGCCTACTTGGTGAAGAACGCGACGGAGCGCAGCTCAAGACGGTCGGTCGCGGGCCTGCCGTGCGGCTTCAGCGTCCAGGAGTCGCCCGTGCAGTCCTCCCCCGTGTACACCATGGCGTACATGTCGGTCCGATTGTGCGGGGCGAATGCCGGGTGGGAGGAATCCGGGTCGGCGACCTCCGGAATCGTGATGCAGACGATGTCCTCCGGGTCGGTGAGGGTGCCCGAACGCTGGTGCCCGTTCAGACCGATGTACTTGTAGTCGAAGTGCCCGGTGGCCGCGTGGGCGGGCGTACCGAGGGCGGCGATCAGCGCGAGGGCGCCGCAGGCCGAGACGAGAGCATGACGAAGGCGCATGGGGTTCTCTTCCGGAGATGCCCGCCGGAGCGAGCGACGGTGCGGGATGGATCGCCCGATGCCTACCTGGCCCGAGCCCGAGCCACCCCCGCGAACCGTGCCGAAAGGATTCGCTCTCACCCGTCAGGGCTATCCGCCACGGCGGGCCGCGCCCGGTCCGCGGGAGGGCGGGGCGGGGCGGCGCCGAGGGGGTGGCGGTCAGCGCCAGCGGTTGTTGGTGGTGTGGTCACCGGCGAGCCAGCGGGCGAGGTCGGCGCGGGCGGTGACGCGCTGCTCGGCGTCGATCTTCTCCACGTCGGGGTGGTCGACGACGAACTCCAGGATCAGCCCGTTGGGGTCCGTGACGTAGAGCGAGACGCAGAAGCCGTGGTCGATCACATGGGGGTTCGCGTCCGCGGAGCCGGCCGCGACGACGCGCTCGTGCAGGGCGTCCTGCGCGTCGGCCTCGACCTTGAAGGCTATGTGCCGCAAGGGAGTTGTGTTGATGCCGGTCCTGAATTCCTCCTGGTCCTCGGGGTCCGCGAACTGGAAGAAGGCGAGCGCGCTGCCGTCGGCCAAGCCGTAGAGGGCGTGGCTGTAGGCGCGCTCGACGCCGGCCATCACCTCGCGCTCGGTCCACGTGGCCACCAGGGGGAGGCCGATCACGTCCTCGTAGAAACGCCGGTTGGCTTCCTGGTCGTCGGTGATCCAGGCGTGGTGATGAAGACGGAGGGGCAGGGCCTGAGCCTGCGTCTGGGACCGGGGCTGCGTCTGGGTCTGCGTCATGTCGAGTCATCTCCCGTACGTAGGTGAGGCGTTGGGACGGACACCGAAGTGCTGTCCGCCACCGCCCCGACCAGCATGCGGCCAGATCCGGTTGAACGTTAAATCAATTTGGGCCATGTTTGGCCCGGGATCCCGCCCGCGACCGCCGGACAGGCCGAGGCGGCCCATGCCGGCCGGCAGCAAGCAGCGGCTCAGGGGCGCGGGGATTGGCACGGGCGGCCCCAGCCCGATCCGCACCGGCCGCCGCCCCCGCCCCCGTTCCCACCCTCAGGCGTTGACGTCCACCACCGTGCGCCCCCGGACCTGGCCGGCGAGGATGCGCTCTCCGACGCCGGGTACCTCGTCGAGGCCGACGACCGTGGTCATCGCTTCGAGGCGTGCCGTGTCGAGGTCGTGGACGAGCCGCTCGTACGCCCTGATCCGGCGGGCCATCGGGGCCTGTACCGAGTCGATGCCGACCAGGGTCACCGCGCGCAGGATGAACGGGATCACGGTGCCCGGCAGGTCGATGCCCTGGGCGAGGCCGCAGCTCGTGACGGTGCCGCCGTAGCGGGTGCCCGCGAGGACGTTGACGAGGGTGTGGCTGCCGACCGAGTCGACCGCTCCGGCCCAGCGTTCCTTGCCGAGCGGGCGGCCGGGCGCGGACAGTTCGGCCCGGTCGATGATCTCGGCGGCGCCGAGGTCACGCAGATAGCCGGCCTCGGCGGGCCGCCCGGTGGAGGCGAGCACCCGGTATCCGAGCCCCGCGAGCAACGTCACGGCGACCGAGCCGACACCGCCCGCGGCGCCGGTCACGAGCACGTCGCCGCTGTCCGGGGTGAGGCCGGCGTCCTCCAGGGCGAGCACGCTGAGCATCGCCGTGTATCCGGCGGTGCCGATCGCGGCGGCCTGCCGCGTGGTGAGCCCGGCGGGCAGCGGCACCAGCCAGTCGCCGCTGACCCGGGCCTTCTGCGCGAAGCCGCCGTCGTGGCCTTCGCCGACACCGAAGCCGTTGAGCACCACCTTGTCGCCGGGGGCGAACGAGGCGTGGCGCGACGACTCGACGGTGCCCGCGAAGTCGATGCCGGGCACCAGCGGATACGTCCGCACGATGCCCTTGCCGTGGGCGAGCGCGAGGCCGTCCTTGTAGTTGACGGTCGAGTAGTCCACGGCGACGGTCACATCGCCCTCGTGGAGGTCGTTCTCCTCCAGGGTGACGGTCTCGGCGTGGTGGCCACGCTCGTCGTCCTTGCTCACACGGATGGCGCGGAATGACATCGGATCGCTCTCCTGGCAGTCGGGTGCCTGTTCAGCTGTGCACCCATCCTGCCCCGGCCCGCGTCGCGCGCCTGCGGAGGGGCCGCACCGGACGGCTCACGGTACGGCCCCCGACCTGGTGGCGTCAGAACGTCGGGCGGGACGCCGGGGCCGTCAGGTCCCGCTCACGCGATCTGGACGGAGAAGGCGCGGCCGGTCGGCTGCGACGGCGTTTTGACCTCCGTCACCCCGGTCGCGGGGTCGACGTACCACCCCGAGCCCGCCGCGGCGAGCTGCGCCGCGGAACCGTACCGCTGCAGCCGCTTCCCGCCGAGCGCGACGACCCCGGGGGCCGCCTTGCCGTGGACGGTGAAGCGGTAGGAGCGGGCGACCGGCTTCCCCTGGTAACCGCCCACACTGGCACCGACGTTGATGACCGAGGCGCGGCCCGCCGAGGTGACCTGGACCCGCTGGGTGGCCGATGCGCCCTTGGTGAACTGCCGGGTGACGCCGTCGTCCTCGTACAGCGTGTAGGAGGAGCTGCCGGGCCGCGGGTAGATGTCGTAGTCCAGCTCGCCCTTGTCCCGGGTCTGCCAGGACGTGGTGCCCTTGGGCCACATCGGGACGATCGAGCCGCCCTTCACGAAGAGCGGAAGGGTGTCGAGCGGGGCGGCGTAGTGGTCGATGGTCGTCGGACCCTGGTAGGTCTTGCCCGTCCAGTAGTCGGTCCAGGTGCCCTTGGGCAGGTAGATCCCGTCACGGACGCTCGTGTCGCTGTAGACGGGCGCGACCAGGAAGTCGGGACCGGCGAGGAACTCGTACTTGGCGTTCGCGCCCAGGGTGGCGGGGTCGTCCGGGTACTCCAGGGAGAGCGGGCGGACCGCGCCGACGCCGGTCGTGGCGGCGTCCTTGGAGAGCCCGTACATGTACGGGATGAGCCGCTCCTTCAGCTGGAGGTACTTGCGGTTGATGGAGGCGTACGGTTCCCCGTCGAGCCAGGGCTGCTGATCGGCGGCCTTGCCGGTGGTGAGGTCCTTGGCCCAGCCGTCCATCGTCATGATGGCGGGCAGGAACGCCTTCCACTGCAGGTCACGGGTGTACATCTTCGGGTCGTGGCCGAAAATGCTCCCGACGTCGCCCGTGTTGTACGCGATGCCGGAGAGCGTGGCGCCCGCGTACGTGGGGATCTGCCAGCGCAGGTAGTCCCAGCTGAGCTTCTGGTCGCCGCTCCACAGGACGCCGCAGCGCTGGGCGCCGGCCCAGGAGACGGGCAGCCAGACGAAGCCGCGGGCGTCGCTGTTGTCCTCGATGCCGGCCTTCGCCTGGTCGCAGGCGTTCAGGGCGAAGCCGTAGCCGTTGCCGACCCAGGCGACGTCGAGCTTCGCGACCCGCTGGCCGGCCTTGACCTGGTCGGCGAGCTTGTCGAGACCGTCCTGGGTCCAGAGCCCCAGCTGGGCGTTGTGGTCCTGGAGGCCTTTGCCGGTCTCGGCGAGGTTCTCGTAGCCGCAGCCGTAGCCGTCGTTGACGAGCATCCAGCCGAGCGGCATCTGGTTCTGGGTGTAGCCGTCCGCCACCTTGAGCGCGTCCAGGGTGTGGCGTTCGCCCCTGTTCGCGTTGTGCAGGTAGCAGTCGGAGTCGCCGGGTTCGAGCCCGTACACCGGCGGCATGAACGGCTTGCCCACGAGGGAGGTGTACGCGCCGATGACGCTCTTGACGTCCCCGGTGAAGTAGTAGGCGTCCAGGCGTCGTTCCTGCTGTCCGGTACGCACGCGCGGGCCGAAGTCGTAGACGCCGGGCGTGAAGGTGTTGCGGAACACTCCGTATCCGGCGGAGGAGATGTAGAAGGGCTGGGAGTTGTTCCAGCCGCCCTCGTTCCAGTTGGTGTTGTTGCCGACGTTCATGACCTGGTCGCGGTGGGAGAAGCTGCCGTTCTGCTCGCCACCGCCGAAGAACTGCTCGTCGGCTCCGCGGGTCAGGCTCTGGCGCATGCCGCCGGAGGTCCAGCGCAGGGGGTCGGCCTCCGACCAGATGACGGTTCTGTTGTCGCCCTTGTAGAGCGCGAAGCGCAGCGGCTTCTTGTAGACGCGCAGCACGACGTCCTTGCTGTGGATGCCGTAATAGGCGCCCGCGTCGAAGGAGTTGGTGTTCTTCTGCGGCTTCGGCGGGGTCTGGATCATGTGGCTGCCGGGCGGGTCGGTGAAGGTGCCGTCCGGCGCGGCGCGCAGCCGCAGGGTGTCGTCGGCGAGGAAGTCCACGCGGGCCTTGAGGGCGCCCGCGGCGATGTCGTACGTGCCGTCCTTGCCGGTGAAGGAGGTGAGGTTACCGGCATCGGTCGGCTCCGGCAGGTAGGCGGTGCCGGTGAACGAGTTGTGGTGCACGTCGTAGGGGACGACGACCACGTGGTACGTCCCCGAGGCCTTCGGGATGACGGTCGCCTCGGGGTCGGCGGTGCCGGCGCTGGAGGCGACCTGCTTGCCGGCGTCGTCGTAGACGTACAGGTCGAAGTCGTCGGTGGGGGTGGCCCATTGGACGGATACGGGCACACCGCCCTCGGGATTGTCGTCCCACTGACCGGCCGGCGGCGTCACGGTGAGGTCGAAGCGCGCGCAGACGGCGCCGTCGGGGTCCTGGGCGGGCGGCGGGCACTTGTCGGGCGAGTCGACGGTGCCCTTCTCGTAGACGGGGCTCTGCCAGGTGAGCGACTTGTTCCCGCTGTCGAGGACACCGCCGGGCGGCGCGGCGGCGTCGGCGCGGGCGGCCGCCGGAACGGTCAACGCGGTGAGACCGATCGCGAGGGCCGACAGCACGGCGAGGGCGGGTCGTCGGGGCGGGTGAAAGCGATGCCAGGGAGTCCGCAAGGGTCGTTCTCCGTTCGTACCGAGCAACAGCGGGGTGCGGCGTGCGCGTTCATGCTTGGAACCGTGGAGTTTCGAGCATCAAGATTCACCGTGAGGCGGGTACATGTCAACGCCTGAGGGTGTGCCTAGCGGAGTTGAGGAGATCGCGTACGGCAGAAGCCGTGCGGCGCGCGGCCCGCCTTGCGACGCGGGCGAGTTGGCGGAGGCGGGGGCTTGGTGCGCGCGCCGGGGGCGAGGGTGTGGTGCGGCCCCGGTGCGCGGGCCGCTTGGTCGGATCGCGGGTGTGTGGCGGCTCCGGGCGCGGCAGCGACTTGGCAGGACCACAGGTGTGGTGCGGCCACGAGGGGCAGGCGACTTGGCCGGACTACGGGTGTGGTGTGGGGCTACGCCGGGGGGAGCAATTCGGCCGGACCCCGGGTGCGGTGGAACCCCGGGCGCCGGGGAAGGTGGCGGGGCCGCGGTGGTGCGGCTCGGGGCCGCGGGCGACTGGGCGGGGCCACGGGCGTGATGCGCCACCGGGCCCGGGGCCGACCCGGCACCCGGCAGGAGCGGCCGATGGGTTGCGGGGGCCGCCTGGGGTGGCCGGTCCCGTCTACGAGGGGGCGCCCCGAGGTGCCAACTCCTCCGCACCGCCGCCTGGACGGCGTAGGAGGCCGGCCCCGGCCCCGGGGGGGGGGGACGTACTCGCCCGCGCGGCGGCACGCCATGCGGGCGATCCCCGCCCGGGAGGGGGCCACGCAACGATCCTCACCCCGTCGGGCCGACGCCGCGCAGGGCGGTCGCAGGGCGGTCACCGGACCGACGCCAACCCCCGCGCGGTCACGGCAGCACGAACCAGTCCATGCCGAACGCCGCGGCCAGGCCCAGCACGAGGAGCCAGGACCCGAGGCGGGTGCGCCCGTTGCGGCTCAACTCGATGACCACGCCGCACAGGATGAGGGCGATCCCGTACACACCGACGACGAGCACGGAGGACCGGGTGGCCAGGCGCACGACGAGGATCACCCCCATCGCCGCCATGAGCACACCCGCGGCGACCATGCGTACCAGGCGTGCCTGCCGAGGCGCCATCCCACCGCGAGCGGTGTCCTCGCCGTCAAGGGAGTGGAGGTCGGGGGTTTCTTGAACTGCCCTGGCCGGGTTGGGAGTTGATGGCCCTGCCGGTTGCGGCGGGCTCGGGACCTCGGCGGAGGCAGCGGCCCTCGGGGCCTCCATGGCATCGGCGGTGCTTCGCGGTTCAGTGGCGCTCTGATGTTCGGCGGGCTCAGCGGAGCCGGGTGTCTTCGCGCGCTCAGCCGTGCGGCGGGCCTCGTCCACGTCACCCCGTTCCGCGGGCCCGCCGGCGCCCCCCGGCTTCTCCGCCCCCTCCGCGCCACCTCGCCCCGCGGCCTCGGCAACATCACCCCGCCCCGCGGCCTCGGCAACGCCTCCCGGGTTCGCGGCCCCGCCGGCGCCACCCGACTCGGCGACCCCCTCAACATCACCCCGTTGCACGGCCTCGGCAACGTCACCCCGCCTCGCAGCCTCGCCCGCGCCACCCGGCATCGCCGCCTCCATAGCGCCACCCCGCCCCGCCGCCCCGGCAGCGTCACCGACCCCCGGCGCCTCCCCCCGCGGCGTCGCGGTCGGATCCTGGGGCGGGTTCGCGGGCTCCGTCGGCGAAGGCCCCTTCGGGGTGGGCCCGTTCGGTATCGCCGGGGCCTTCGCCGGGGACGCCGCCGGCATCCGCGGGGCCGTGTCCGCCACTTGTTCCTGATCCGAGGTGCTCATGAGGCCGGATCGTAATCGCTCTCCCCCGGCCGCGTTCCACCCCGCCGCCGACAGCGACGCGTCCCTCACACGACCCCCTCGTCCCGGGCGCGCGAGCAGGGCCGGTGCGCGGGGGACGCGCCGCCCGCGCCGGGCACGAACGTCGTGGTCCGCGTCTCCTCGACGGCCGCACCCTGCCACCCTTTCCAGAGGGCCCGGTCACCCGGCGCCGAACCCTCAAGTCCCCTGGTGATCAAGGAAAGACAATCACCGATTCGGGTGACCGCACCCCCAGGGGTGGATCGAACGCAAGATCACGACGCTCCGGCCCACCAACGCGGCCCCGCGAAGCCGCCTGGAACGTTTGAGCGAGGATTCGCCCGCCCCTCACCGTTACGCATGACCCGCCCCGCGAGTTTTCCGAGCACCTGTCCGTACTGATGCCATCGGAGGAGCCCTCGTGCGAACCCAGCCCAACATCGTCGGCGTACATCTCGTGTTCGAGCATCTTGGACGGGTGCTCCTCCAACGGCGCGCCCCGGACGCCGCGTTCGCGCCCGCCACCTGGCACGTCCCGGCCGGGCATCTGGAGGCCGAGTCGGCCACCGCGTGCGCCGTCCGGGAGTCGCGCGAGGAACTCGGCGTGACCATCGAGCCCCAGGACCTCCGGCTCGTCCATGTGCTCCACCACCGCGGTGCCGCCGCCGGCACCCCCCGCATGCAGCTGTTCTTCCACGTCCTGGCCTACCGCGGAACCCCCAGGATCTGCGAGCCCGACCGGCACACCGCCCTGGAATGGCACCCCTACGCGGCGCTGCCCACGCCGCTCGTCGACTACACCGCCGTCGCCCTGACGGCCATCGCCGCGAACCGCCCCTTCGCCGCCATGGGGTGGGGCGCATGAGTGCGGCAAGCCCGGCACGCGCCATGGCCGGTTCGGCGGCGGCGGCCTTCATCCGGCGCGACGACGGCCGCGTCCTGCTCGTCCACCACGCCGGCACCCGGCGCTGGGTCATGCCCGGAGGCAAGGCCGACGACGGACCGTACGGCGGCGAGACGCCACGCGCGTGCTGCGAGCGCGAGGGCCGCGAGGAGACCGGCGTACGGGTCGCCGCGGGGCGGCTCCTGGTGGTGCAGTGGCTGGCCGCCGGCCGGCACGGCGCCTACGCGTACAACCCCTGCCCCTGCCACCTGTTCGTCTTTGCCGCCACCATCGCCTCCGACGACCACCTCAACATCCGTACGCCACAAGGCGAGTTGCTCGGATGGGACTGGTGGGACCCGGCCGAGGCCCCCGGCGCGATGGACGCGGCCAACGGCCGCCTGCTGCGCGCGGCGATCCGCGCCGCGGCGGGACACGAGCCCGCGCCCGCGTACCTGGAAGAGCTGCCCGCCGCCCGTGCCGCCGCCGGGGGTGTCCGCCGGTGAAGCTCACCCGGAAGCAGCGGAAGGCGGCCCGGCCGACGCCCGCCACGCCCACGTCCGCCTCCGAGGAAGCCCTGTTCGGCGGCTCGCTCCGCTACGACATCGGCTGGAACAAGCACGACGACGCGTTCCTCGAACTGAACCTGCGGGCCATGCTGTCGCGCCTGCCCCGGCTGATCGCCCTCACCGTGAAGCTGGCGTGGCAGGCCGACCGCCAGGCGCTGCGCCTGGTCACCGGCGCGGAGATCGGCCGGGGCATCTGCCAGGCCGTCGGCCTGATCGCCGTCAACCAGGCCCTGTCGCACCTCCTCGCCGGCGGCACCACCGCCCAGCGGCTCGCCGCGGCGAGCGGGGCGATCGTCATGTCCGCGGCCACGGCGGGCGTCGGCGCGGTGCTGCACGCGCTGTCGACCGCGGGGACGGGACGCCTGGAGCCGAAGGTCGAGCGGGTGGCGACCGAGCAGTACCTCACGCACACCGCCGCCGTGGAGCTGGCGGCCATCGAGGACGACGACTTCCACCGGCTCCTCGACAGCGCGTCCTACGGCGCCGGATCCGCACGGCGCCTGGTCAAGTTCGTACAGAACATCGTCAGCGGCCTGCTGTCGCTCGTCGCCGCGGCGGGGGTGCTCGCGGTCCTGCATCCGCTGCTGATCGTGCTGCTGATCGCGATGACCGTGCCGAGTTCCTGGGCGGCCCTGACGGTGGCGCGCCGCCGCTACGCCTCGTTCCAGATCTGGGTGCAGCATGCGCGGGCCGGTCAGCTGATCAGCCGTCTGCTGATGTCGACGGAGGCCGCCGCCGAGATCCGGGTGCATGACGTGGGGCCGTTTCTGCTGCACCACTTCCGGCAGATGTCGATGGCCCAGGAGGCCGAGCAGCGCAGGCTCGCCGGCCTCGCCGCGCGCACCGGTCTGGTCGCGGCGGGCTGGACGGGGCTGGCCACGGCGGCCGCGTACGCCACTCTGGGCGGGCTGTTGTGGAGCGGGGCGATGGCGCTGTCCGTCGGCGGCACCGCGATCCTCGCGATCCGCGCCGGGTCGGCCAGCCTGTCCAACCTCGTCCTGCAGATCAACTACTGCCACGAGGAGTCCCTGTTCGTGGCCGACCTCCACGAGCTGTGCGCGGAGGCGGCCGTCCGTGCGATCCCCATCGGCGGGCAGGCGCTTCCCCTGCAGCCGCGGGAGATCCGGTTCGAGAAGGTGGTGTTCACCTATCCGGGCAAGGAGTCCGACTCACCGAAGGAGGCCAAGCGGGCACTCGACGGCGTCGACCTCACCATCCCCACCGGCAAGATCGTCGCCCTGTGCGGCGAGAACGGTTCCGGCAAATCCACCCTCGTGAAGCTGCTCGCCGGGCTCTACCAGCCGGACGAGGGCCGCGTCCTGTGGGACGACGTCGACACCCGCACCGCCGACCGGCAGGAGCTGGTCTCGCGCATCGCGATGGTCGGCCAGGACTTCTACCGCTGGCCGTTCACCGCCGAGGTGAACGTCTGCATCGGGCGCAGCGACATCCCGCCGAGCACCGCACGGCGTGACCGCGCCGCCCACTACGCCGGGGCGGAGAACCTCGTGGCCGAGCTGCCCAACGGGTGGAACACGCTGCTCGCCCGCGGCTACAAGGACGGCCACAATCCGTCCGGCGGCGAATGGCAACGGCTCGGCATCGGCCGTGCCCACTACCGGGGCGGGGAGATCCTCATCGTGGACGAGCCGACGTCCGCCCTGGACGCCAAGGCCGAGCAGAAGCTCTTCGACCGGTTCCGCAGCCTCGCCGACGACGGGCAGACGGTCATCCTGATCACGCACCGGCTCGGCTCCGTCCGCACCGCCGACCTCATTCACGTACTCGACCGGGGCCGGGTCGTGGAGAGCGGCACCTTCACCGAGCTGCTGTCCGACGAGGCGCCGGGGGTGTTCCGGAGCCTGTACGAGCTTCAGGCCGCGCAGTACCGGCCGACCGGGACGGCGGGGCTGCCGCGCCAGGCCACCGGCTCCGCGTCGACGGAAGGGGCGAGCCCGGCGTGACCCGGAGCGGCGGCGCCGCAGGCCGCTCCGGGGTCCGGCACGGACCCCGGCCGGTCAGGCGGCGCCGCCGTTGGCAAAGAGGACCTGGCCGTTGACCCAGCGGCCACCGGGGCCGGCGAGGAACGCCACGGCGCCCGCGATGTCCTCGGGTGTGCCGAGCCGGTCGAGCGGCGAGAGCCCGGCGATCCGCTCGATCAGCCCGGGGCTCTTGCCGTCCAGGAAGAGCGGCGTGGCGGTCGGCCCGGGTGCCACGGCGTTGACGGTGATGTCCCGGCCGCGCAGTTCGCGGGCGAGGATCAGGGTCATCGCCTCGACCGCGCCCTTGGTGGCCGCATAGGCGGCGTACGTGGGCTGCTGGAGCCGGGTGACGGAGGTGGAGAAGTTCACGAGCGCGCCGCCGGGGCGCAGCCGGCGGGCCGCGAGCTGGGACACGAGGAACGTGCCGCGCACATTGACCCGGTGCATCCGGTCGAACGCGTCGAGGTCCATGTCGGCGAGCGGGGCCAGCAGCATGATCCCGGCGGTGTTCACCACCACGTCGACGCCGCCGAAGCGCTCCTCGGCGGCGTCGAACAGGGCGGTCATCGCCGACTCGTCGGCCACGTCTCCGGAGAGGGCCACGGCCGCCCCGCCCTCCTTCCGGATCGACGCGACGACCTCCTCCGCGCGCTCGGCCCGGCCGGAATAGTGCACGACCACGGCCATGCCGTCGGCGGCCAGCGCGTGCGCGACCGCGCCGCCGATCCCGCCGGAGCCCCCGATCACGAGCGCCACGCGGCTGGTGGAGTGCTGGGCGGTGGTCATGGTGACCTCCCTCATCGTTTTGTGGACGATGAGTACATTAGCAAGAAGTGGACGAGTAGTCCATATACATATGGCTCGACCGTCCATATGATGGCGGTCGGCGTCCGTGGGTGCCGGGTGCGGCGCGCCGCACGCCCAGCGAGATCGCCGAGCCCGGCGAGGAGGAGACCCGGTGGAGCGGACGGACGACGACAGGGAGCCCGGGGCGCTCAAGCCCGGCCGGGGCCGGCGCCGCGCGGAGGACGTCCGCCGGGCCACGCTCGACACGGCGGCCGAGCTGCTGCTCGCCGAGGGGGTCCACGCGCTGACCTTCTCCAAGGTCGCGACGCGGGCCGGGGTCAGCAAGATGACCCTCTACAAGTGGTGGCCCTCCCCCGGCGCCCTCGCCTTCGACGCCTACTTCGACACCTTCAAGGAGACCCTCGCGTTTCCCGACACGGGTGACGTCCGGCGCGACCTGACCACGCAACTGCACAGCTTCGTCGAGCTGTTGAACCGCAACGGCCCGGTCATCGCCGGGATCATCGGGGCCGCCCAGGGCGACCCCGACCTGGCCGAGGCGCTCTCCACGCACTACGTCACCCAGCGCCGGGAGCTCGCCGTCGAGCGGCTGACACGCGCACGGCAGGCGGGTCAGATCCGCGAGGGCGTCGACCTGGAGACGATCGTCGACCAGCTGTGGGGCGCCGCGTACCACCGGCTGCTCATGCCGGCCCAGCCACTGACCACGGAGTTCGCCGACCGGCTGATCGCCAACCTCTTCCTGGGGCTGGCCCCGGCCGCTCCCGACTCGACCCCATCGGGGCGGAGTTAGGCCCCCGGGCCGTCCGGTCAGGGCAGGAGCTCGACGTACCCGTCGGTCCCGTGCACGCGGATCCGCCGGCCGTCCCGGATCAGCCGGGTGGCCCCGGCCACGCCGACGACGGCCGGGAGTCCGTACTCCCGGGCGATCACCGCGCCGTGCGTCATCACACCGCCGACCTCCGTCACCAGGCCCGCGATCCCGACGAACAGCGGTGACCAGCTGGGGTCGGTGAACGTGGTGACCAGGATGTCGCCCGCTTCGAGGTCGGCGTCCGCCATGTCGAGGACGACGCGGGCCCGCCCCTCGATCGTGCCGGTGGAGACCGGGATGCCGAGGAGGGCACCGGCCGGGGCGTCGTCACGCCGGTACGCCCCGTCGAGGGCCTCGCCCTCCGAGGTGAGCACCCGGGGCGGCGTCAACGCCTCGTACGACCGGAACGCGTCCTTGCGCTCCTCGATCAGCGCGCGGTCCGCCCGGTTCGAGCGCGCGACGGCGTCGAGTTCCCCGAGGGTGAGGTAGTAGATGTCCTCCCGCTCGGCCAGCACACCGTCCCGCACGAGCCGCCCGGCCTCCCTCAGGAGCGCCTGCTTGTAGACGAAGTACCGGCTGATGATGGCGTACTTGGGGTATTCGCGGTAACCGACGAAGGTCCTGACCCGGTCGATCATCCGCTTGGTCTCGTCGGCCTTCGCGTCCCCGTCCGGCAGGGCCCGCAGGCGCGCCAGCACGTCCTGTTCCTTCTGCCACGCCCTCTGCCGGCCCTCCTCGAAGCGGCGCCCGGCCGCGCCCGCCTCGAACATCCTGATGTTGTCCAGGATGACGGGTACGAGGGCGGCGGGGCGCTCGCTCCAGCGCGGCCTCGTGATGTCGATCTCGCCGACGCAGCGCATCCCGTACCGGTCGAGGTAGGCCACGATCGCGTCGCGCGTCTCGATGCCGCCCGGGAGCTTCGCCAGCCCGTCCAGGAAGCCGTCGTCCTCGACACCTCGCAGGAACGCGACGACCTCGGGGTGCGGACGGACCACGTCGGCGACGTCGAGCAGCGCGAGGCCCATCTCGGAGGTGATGTTGTCGGGGGCGGACAGCGTGAGGGTGTCGGCCGCGTTCTTCTCGCCCAGCCACTCCTCCAGGTTGTCGTTGAGCCACCAGGTGGCCTCCATCCCCGCCATGATCACCTGCATGCTCAGCGGGTCGCTCAGGACCCGCTTGTGCTCCGCGAAGGCCTCGGTCAGGAAGTCGAACAGCGCCGGTCCCGTCTTCGTCCGGATGTCGTCGCGCAGGGTGGCGAGGAACGCCTCGCTGCGTCCGATCAGCTCGGTGACGACGGCCGGGTCGGTCTCGATCGGGGCAGCGGGTCCGGTGGCGGGCGTCCCTCCGCGGGACGGACGCCCGGCTGCCGGGCCGCCCGGGTCCGCGTCCGGGCGGGACCGGACGAATCCGTCACGCGCCAGGACGGTCTCCAGCGCGTCCCTGGTCAGCGGATCGCCCCTGCCGACGAGGTCCAGGAGCGCGGCGCGGCTCGCGGGCGACGCCAGGCGCGGCGTGGCGTCGACGAACAGCCGGCCGCCCGCCTCGCACATCGTCGCCATGGCCGTCGCCTTCCACACCGAAAGCCCCAGCGGCCGCATGGCGTCGGTCATCATCTGCTGATGGCCGACGGAGAGGTAGACGTGGTTCTCCCCGTCACCGCTCTCAGGGACCGGGAACAGTGTGGTGACGGGCCGGCTCTGCACGATGTGGAACCCGTCGTCGACCAGGCACCACTCGATGTCCTGCGGGCGCCCGAAGTGCGCCTCGATCCGCCGTCCGAGCCGTACGAGCCGCAGAGCCTGCGCGTCCGTCAGGGCCGGCTCCTCCTGCCGCCCGGCGTCGACGGCCACCTCGCGCGTGCCGCCGGCCGGCAGGGCCTCGACGGCCCTCTGCTTGGCGGCGAGGGACCGGGAGACGACGGCGTCGTCCCGGATCTTGAAGACGTCGGGGTTCACCAGGCCGGAGACGAGCGCCTCGCCGAGGCCGAAGCCGGCGTCCACGGTGGCGACCTCGCGGTTGCCGGTGACGGGGTCGGCGGTGAACAGGACGCCCGACGCCTGCGGGAGGACCATGCGCTGCACGACCACGGCCATGTGCACCGCGCGGTGGTCGATGCCGTTGCGCCGGCGGTAGATCACGGCCCGGTCGGTGAAGAGCGAGGCCCAGCACCGGCCGATGTGCTCCAGGACCGCGCCCGGCCCCACCACGTTGAGGTAGGTGTCCTGCTGACCGGCGAAGGAGGCGGTCGGCAGATCCTCCGCCGTGGCGCTCGACCGGACGGCGTAGGCGGCCCGCTCACCGTGCCGGGCGAGCGCACGGGTGATCTCCGCCGCGATGTCGTCCGGAACGGCGATCCCTTCCACGGTCCTGCGGAGCTCCGCGCCGAGCGCGCCGAGCGCCTCGCGGTCGTCCGGGTCCACGTCCGACAGCCGGCCGAGCAGGGCCTCGACCGACGGTGTGCCCGCCACGACCCGGCGGAAGGCGTCCGTGGTCACACAGAAGCCGGCCGGCACGTCGACGCCGTCGATCCGCGACAGCTCGCCCAGGTGCGCGCCCTTGCCGCCGACGACGGCGGCCTGTGTCGCGTCCGTCTGCTGAAGATCCAGCACGTACTGCGCAGTCAAAGCGATACCTCCGAGGGGCGCCGTGCCCCGTTGTGGTTCTGTCCGGCCGGGCCGGGTGATCCGACTGATTCGACGTGACCGCACCATCGGTCCCCCGACAGTGACACGCACCTGCCACGTCCGCGTTCGCGCAGGTGGTGGCGGTAGGCCGACGATTGTGCGACGCCACCGGGGCCTTGTGGCAAGCCCCCCTGTGCGCTATACGTTGAGAGAGGCAGGGAGAGACATCTCCCTGCCTTTGTCGTGCGGCCATCCGACAGCCGCCGCCCGCGACCGCACGCCGCCCGTCGGCCCACCTCCCCGCACGCCCATCGACAGATGACGCAAAACCGCCTCCGACCTTTCATACATCTGTACGACGTGGGAGCGGAGAGGTTCTGCGAGAGTGCCGTTCGCGACAAGGAGCCGTGCCGATGGGGGAGTTGAGCGGCCCGGCGGCGCCGTTCGGTCCGCGCCGAGCCCCGCCCGGTCCGCGCCGACGACCGGGCTTCGAGATCTTTTCCGAACGGTCGCGCCCACCGGATCCGGCGAGGTGCCGGCCGCTGACGGTCGACGGGAACTTGAGTGACGCATTCGCTTCAGGAGGCTGCTGTGACGGACGAGACAGACGAGAACAAGACCCGGAAGAACGGCCTGTACGGGGGCGTGAGCACGGAGCTCACCGAGAACATGAAGGAAGGCTGGGCCGACACCGAGCGCCGCCACCTGGAGCCCATCGAGCAGGCCGCGCACACCGCCCGTCGCCGGACGGCGCTGTCCGCCCTGTTCCCCGGCGAGCTGCTCGTGATCCCGGCCGGCAACCCCAAGGTCCGCTCCAACGACACGAACTACCCGTTCCGCCCCTCGTCGGAGTACGTGTATCTGACGGGTGATCAGTCACAGGGCGCCGTCCTCGTCCTCGAACCCCGGGCCGCCGGGGGGCACCGGGCCGTCGCCCATCTCCTCCCCCGCTCCGACCGCGAGTCCGGCGAGTTCTGGCTCGACTACCACGGAGAACTCTGGGACGGCCGCCGCAACAGCCTCACCGAGAACGAGCAGCTCCTCGGCCTGCCCTGCCGCGACGTCCGCACGCTCACCGAGCGGCTCGCCGAGGCCCGCGGACCGATCCGGCTGCTGCGCGGGTACGACGCCGGGACCGACGCCGCCCTCGCCGACAAGGTGACCGCCGAGCGGGACATCGAGTTCCGCGCCGCCCTGGCCGAACTGCGCCTGATCAAGGACGAGTTCGAGATCGCCGACCTGCGCCACGCCTGCCGGGCCACGGCCCGCGGCTTCGAGGACGTCGTGGGGATCCTCGGCACGGACACGCCGACCCTGGAGCGGGCCATCGAGGGCACGTTCTGGATGCGCGCGCGGATCGAGGGCAACGACGTGGGCTACGCGTCGGTCTGTGCGGCCGGCCCGCACGCCACGACGCTGCACTGGGTCCGCAACGACGGTGCGACCCGCCCCGGCGACCTGCTGCTGCTCGACGCCGGCGTCGAGAGCCGCAACCTCTACACCGCCGACGTCACCCGCACCCTGCCCGTCGACGGCCGCTTCACCCCGGTGCAGCGACGGGTGTACGACGCGGTGTACGCGGCGCAGTCGGCCGGCATCGCCGCCGTCAAGCCGGGCGCCAAGTACCGGGACTTCCACCACGCCGCCCAGCGCGTGCTCACCGAACACCTCGCCTCCTGGGGCCTGTTCGGCGGCCGGTCGGTCGACGAGGCGTACGAGCTCGGGCTCTTCCGGCGCTGGACCCTGGCCGGCACCGGCCACATGATCGGCCTCGACGTCCACGACTGCGCCAAGGCCCGCACCGAGCTGTACGTGGAGGGCACCCTGGAGGCGGGCATGGTGCTCACCGTCGAACCGGGCCTGTACTTCCAGTCGGACGACCTGACCGTGCCCGAGGAGTTCCGCGGCATCGGCGTCCGCATCGAGGACGACATCCTGGTCACCGAGGACGGCAACGAGAACCTCTCCGCGGACCTCCCGCGCTCCGCCGACGACGTGGAGGCATGGATGGCGCGGCTGCGGGGCTGAGCACGCCCGCCGCGGTCCGGCCCCGTCGACGGGTCGGCGCCGGGCCGCGGCCGGACCTGTCGCGTTCTCTGCCGAGAACGGACCACCACACGAGGGGACGTGAGCGATGGAACAGCGGGACGGTACGCGCGGATTGCGCAGCCACGATCATCAGGTGCCGGACGCGGTGGCGGAGGTCTTCCGGCACGGATGGGCCGAGAGCGCCCTGCCGTCGCGGCCCCTGCCGGGGGCGGCCTGGGCGGCGAAGCGGCGCGCCGCGCTCTCCGAGCGGTTCCCCGGCGAGCGGATCGTCATTCCGTCGGGCGGCATCAAGACCCGCAGCAACGACTTCGACTACGCGTTCCGGCCGCACTCCGCGTACATCCACCTCACCGCCGAGCAGGGTACGTCCGCGGTGCCGGACAGTGTGCTGGTCTTCGAGCCCACCGGACACGGCCACGAGGTCACCCTCTTCACCCGGCCTCGGTCGGCGCGCGACGCCGGTCCGCGCGGCGCGGAGCTGTACAGCGACCGACGGCACGGAGAGTTCTGGGTCGGCCGGCGCCGTACGCTCACCGAGACCGCGGGCGCCCTCGGCATCGAGGCGGTCTCCCGCGACCGCCTGGAGCAGGCGCTCGGCTCCGATGTGCCGACGCGGGCCGTGCGGGGCGAGGACCCGGTGGTCGACGCCCTGGTGGCGCCGTCCGCGCGCGCCGACTCCGAACTGCTCGCCTTCCTGTCGGAGTCACGGCTCGTCAAGGACGAGTGGGAGATCGAGCAGCTGCGCGCGGCCGTGGGACACACGGTGGCCGGCTTCCACGACGTGGCCGCCGAGCTGCCGTACGCCACGCGGGTCGCCCGGGGCGAGCGCTGGGTCGAGGGAACCTTCAACCGCCGCGCCCGGATGGAGGGTTACGGCCTGGGGTTCGAGACGATCGCGGCTGCCGGCGCGCACGCGTGCGTCCTGCACTGGATGCACAACGACGGTCCGGTGCGCGAGGGCGAGCTGCTGCTCCTCGACGCGGGCGTCGAGGCCGACTCGTTCTACACCGGCGACGTCACCCGGACCCTGCCCGTCGGCGGGCGCTTCACCGACGTCCAACGCCGCGTGTACGACCTGGTGTTCGCCGCGCAGTCGGCGGGCATCGCCGCGCTGCGGCCCGGCGCGCCGTACGGCGCGTTCCACGACGCGGCGACGCGGGTCATCACGGAAGGGCTGGACGCCTGGGGGCTGCGGCCGGGCGGCGACAAGGTCGCGCACGAACCCGCCCTGTACCGCAGGTACACCGTCTGCGGCACGGGGCACATGCTCGGCCTCGACTGCCACGACTGCGCCGCGGCCCGCAGCGAGACGTACGCCCGGGGCGTGCTCCAGGAGGGCCATGTGCTCACCGTCGAGCCCGGACTGTACTTCCAGGCCGACGACTTGACGATCCCTCAGGAACTGCGGGGGATCGGCGTGCGCATCGAGGACGACTTCCTCATCACGTCCGACGGCGCCGCACGCCTGTCGGCGGGCCTGCCGCGCGGCGCCGACGAGATCGAGGCCTGGATGGGCGCGTTGCGGTGAGAGCGCACCCCGCCCCCTGGTCGAGCAGGTCCGCGGACAGCTGCGGAAGGCCGGCGCGGTGGCGGCACGGTCCTGTCCTGCCTCCAGGCCCGGGGGCGGGGAGCGGCTGCTGCTGACCGCGGACGACGCGGACCGGTGGGGCGGGACGGCCTCGGCGTGCGCGCCGGCGGCCGGGCTACAGACGGCGCCAGCGCGCGGAGGCGAAGGAGAAGACCCCGAAGAGGATCAGGCCGAGGGCGACGGCGAGCAGCAGCCAGGGGCCCATCGGGGTGTCGGCGAGGCTGCGCAGGGTCGCGTCCATGCCCTTGGCCTGGTTGGGATCGAACCGTACGGCGGCCACCAGGACGAAGATCCCGGCCGCGGCGAACACGATGCCGCGCGCCACTCCGCCGCCCACTCCGAGAGCGGTGACCGCCATCTTCGTACGGGAACTCATCGTGGCGGTGTTCAGCTGGCGCAGGAAGCGCCGCATGGCGGCCCGCACGGCGAGGGTGAGGCCGACGCCGATCAGGACGCAGCCGGCCGCGCCGACCAGGAACCGGCCGAAGGAGAGCTTGAGGGCGGTCGCCGTCCAGTCCCGGGACTTCGCGTTGCCGTCGGAGCCGCCGCTGTCGCCGGTCGCGAAGGTGGCGGTGCCCCAGCAGACCGTGGCGTAGAACACGGCCCGGCCGCCGTCCATGACGCGCGAGCCGACCTTGCGGTGCGGCCCCCTGCTCAGCACGGCCCTCGCGCCCCGCCACAGCGCCATGCAGCCGAAGCCTACGACGAGCAGCCACAGCATGACCTTCCCGAAGGGCTGCGCCGCGACCTGGTCGAGGGCGCCCTGCCGGTCGGCCTGGCCGCCGCTGCCCAGAGCTATTCGGATGGCCAGCACACCGATGAGCACGTACACGACGCCGCGGGCGACGAACCCCGCGCGTCCGGCGGCGCTCAGCGTCTCCTTCTGCGCGTTGCGCCGGCTGAACCCGCGGCTCACGGACGCCAGCGCCCTGCTTCCCGCTCCTTGGTGACGTGCGTGGGACGAACTCACGATGCCCTCCTTCGGGGCCGAACGCGCCATGCGGGACGGCGGGTTGCCTGCCAAACGGTCAGCCGGTCGGACGACCACGACGGTCACGGAGCGCCGTACGCCGTGGGGGCGGCCGGTCCCGTGTGCACGTCGAGTGTGCCCCCGACCGCGGAGGTCAACCGGTCGGGCCGCCGGAAGCCCCGTGGGACGCGCCGCCCGCTCCCCCTTCGCCTGGTGCGGCCCCGCGCGGGGCCGCACCAGGCGAAGTCGTACTAGGAGAAGACGACGGAACGGAACTTGACGTCCGTGCCGCGCTGCTGGCTGGGCTGCAGGACGTAGTACGTGTCCCCGGCACAGTCGGCGTCGAGGAAGACCGTCGCGGTGGCGTTGGTGTGGTTCTTGGGCGCCTGTGCGGGGGCGGCGCCAGTGGTCCCGGGCAGATCGAGGCACTGCCCGCTCTCCGGGTCGTGAATGCCGCCCGGGGCGCCCGCCTGGGTCGTGTAGAGAAGTTCGCCGTGCGCCGCCGCCTGGGCGGAGCTCGGCAGGGCGAGGGCCAGCATGAACGCGCCGGCGGCAGCGCCGGGGGTGTGGTGAAGACGCATGGGGACTCCTTGGCACAGAGATGTGCCCGCAGGGGACAATTCCGCCCAAGCCTCCCCACCCTCCCCGCTCCCGCCGGCGGCCACCACCCGGGTTCCCCGAAGGGAGCAGTGAAGAATCGCTCCTGCATGCGCCATGCGGGTTCGGCGGGGGCCCTCGGCCCGTGACTCCCGCGCCGGCCCGGCTCACGGAGGCCGAAAACGATCAAGGGCCGGTGTCGGATTTCTCCGATACCGGCCCTGATCTGCGACTCTTTCGAGTCGGGACGACAGGATTTGAACCTGCGACCCCTTGACCCCCAGTCAAGTGCGCTACCAAGCTGCGCCACGTCCCGATGCCCGTCTGACCTGGGGTTTCCCCCGGCCGTTCGTGCAGGGAAACAATACCGCACTTGACGGGGTGGTCACGAACCCCTTTGTCTCAGCCCGCCGGGGCCTCCCGCTGGCCCCGCTCGAAGTACGCCGCGAGCTCCGGGTCGAGGCCGGGGATCCGGCGGGGGGCGCTGCCGGTGCGCAGGGAGGCCGTGGCCTCGTAGCCTGCCGCCACCGCCATCCGGGCCGCGACGGGCGAGGTGTCGGTGACGCCGCCGTCGCGCGCGAAGCGCAGGAACTCGTCCATGATCAGCGGGTCCGCCCCGGCGTGCCCCTCGTCGTCCTCCTCCCCCGGTATCGCGTACGTCTCGTCGGGCTCGGCCCGGTATCCGGAGCGCCGGGCGTTCCAGACCTTCACCTCGCCGCCCGGACCGTCCCCGAAGTTCTCCAGTCGGCCGGCGTCACCGATGACCGTGTAGTTGCGCCAGTAGTCGGGGGTGAAGTGGCACTGCTGATAGGAGGCGAGCACACCGTTGTCCAGTCGCATATGGAGCAGCGACACATCCTCGATGTCGATCACCGGGTTGAGCGCGCGCTGGGTGTGCGGAGGCCAGTGGCCGTCCTTCGTGTACCAGTCCTCGGCCTTCGGCTCGCCCGGGGCGCGGCGGTGCGGGTTGTCGCCGTACACCATCAGATCGCCCATGGCCTGGACCTCGCGCACATAGCCGCCGGACAGCCAGTGCACCACGTCGATGTCGTGCGCCGCCTTCTGGAGCAGGAGGCCGGTGGTGTACTGGCGCTCGGCGTGCCAGTCCTTGAAGTACCAGTCGCCTCCGTACCCCACGAAGTGCCGCACCCAGACCGTCTTGACCGTGCCGACGGCGCCGCGGCGGACGAGGTCGCGCATGATCCGTACGACGGGCATGTGCCGCATGTTGTGGCCCACGTAGAGCCGGGTGCCGGTGGAGCGTGCCGTGCGCAGGATCTCGTCGCAGCGCTCGACCGTGATGTCGAGGGGCTTCTCGACGAAGACCGGCTTTCCCGCGCGCAGGGCGGCGCAGGCGAGGTCGGCGTGGGTGTGGTCGGGGGTGAGGACGAGCAGGGCGTCGATGTCGGGGGCGTCGATCACCTCGCGGTGGCCGGCGGTGGTCCGCGCGCCGGGGAACGCGGTGACGGCCGCGTCGCGCGCCCGGGGGTCGGGGTCGGCCACGGCCGCGACGACGGAACCGTGCCCCGGGCGGTGCGCGGTGCGCGCGATGCTGCCGCGCAAGCCGTATCCGATGACACCGATACGGAGGTCGTTCATGTCAACTTCCTTGTCTTCGGGCTGTGTTGCGGCAGGGACCGCTGGTGCGTCGAGGCGGTCGGAACGGGCCGCCCGATGGCCGGATCGCTCACCATTTCCGCACACACCGGCGACCGCTCCGGCCGCTGCGCAGGCGAGGTCCGCCCGGTCGGCCGCTCTCGCACCCTCGCGGCGTCTGTCCTGATACGGGCGTTCACCGGCCGGGGTTCGCCGCCGCCGAGCGGCCCCCACCAGGGAGGCGTCCGATTCCGCATCGCGCACTCCGTCGCGCGCTCCCTGCCACCCTCGTGCTCCCTTCGCGCCGGTGCTCACCCCGATGCGCCCTCCCCGGCCGCAGGCGAAAGAACACGGCAAGGGTCCCACAGCCCGTCCCGGGCGGCGCCGATTCCCCTTAGGGACGGAGGGAGCCGCAGTTCACAGCCGTGGGACCGCACCGGCGCGCGGGGCCCGTGCCGGCCCGTCGCCACGCCGCGCCACCCCTCGCGCCCCGGTCGCACGCCCGCTGTGCCTCCCCCGGACCGCCCCGCCCCCGGCCCTGCTCGCTGTGAAGATCACCAGGTCAGCGGGGCCGGACGGGCAGCCGGACCGCCCCGGCGACCAGGTGCACGGGGCACCGGCGTTCGGTTGGCCACCCCGGCCGGGCGCCCCGCTCCGCCACCCCCCGCCACCCCCGCGGCGCGGCGACGGCGGATGAGCCCGTCGCGCGGGGCCCCGCCGTTCACCCACACGCGTGAAGGAGAGTCCGCTTTCGGCACGCTCGAAGCTGAATCGGTTCTGCAGTTGTCCCCAGATGTCACGACCGTGCCCATTCGATTCCGCTTCCTGTCCCTCAGTGCCACATGCCCACGAAACCTTTGCCGTGGGCATGTGGCAGAAACTTGTGTGAAGGGGATGCAATCGACTGGGACCGGGCGGGGCCGAGTCGCACACAACGCATCGTCTTTACAACGCCAACTCGCTTGGATCTGGCCAAGGTTGACGATGAATGAGTAGGAACCGACAGTGATCCACCACAGTAAGGAGGCCGGCCCCTTCGGGACGGGACCACTGCCGATGCACCACCTGCCGGGGCCACCCCCGCGGCAGGCGATTCGCGGAGGAGGGCTCGCGGATGTACGGATACTTCACCAGCCGGCTGCACCAGCAACTCAGGGAAGATGTCAGGCACTTCGCGGAACGCGAGGTACGGCCGCGGATAGCCGAGATGGAGTCGGCCCGCACCGTTCAGCACGAGCTGTCCCGGCTCATCGCACGCCAGGGATGGATAGGGGCGACGGTGAGCCCCGCGTACGGCGGCATGGGGGTCGGGCACCTCGGCAAGACCATCATCATCGAGGAGCTGTCACGGGTCAGCGGCGCGATGGGCGCCATGGTGCAGGCCTCGCAGCTCGGCGTCGCCAAGATCCTCCACTTCGGCAGTGAGGAACAGCGCACGCGGTGGCTGCCGGCCGTCGCGGCGGGAGCGTGCCTGCCGACGATCGCGGTCACCGAACCCGAGTCGGGCGGCCATGTGCTGGGCATGGCCGCGAGCGCGGTGCGGGACGGTGACGACTACGTCCTCAATGGCCGGAAGATATATGTGGGCAACAGCCATGTGGGCGATCTCCATGGGGTGATCCTGCGCACCGCGCCGGGCTCCAAGGGGCTCTCGGCCTTCCTGGTCGAAGCCGACCGGCCCGGCTTCTCCCTGGGCGAGCACCGCGAGTCGATGGGGCTGCACGGGTTCAGTTTCGGTGAGGTCCGCTTCGACAACTGCCGGGTTCCGGCGTCCCATCGGCTGGGCGAGGAGGGCGACGGGCTCGCCGTCGCGTACTCCTCCAGCGTGCTGTACGGACGGGCCAACCTCACCGCCGTATCGCTCGGCATCCACCAGGCGATCCTGGAGGAGACCACGAAGTTCTGCCGTGAACGCGTCCGCTACGGCAAGCCGCTGCACGAACTGCCCAACATCAAAATCAAGTTGGGGCAGTTGCAGTCCCGGGTGATGACGGCTCGGCTGCTCGCCTATCACGCGGTCGAACTGCTCGACCAGGGGCTGCCCTGCGACGCGGAGCTGATGAACGCCAAGGTCGTCAACGTGGAGTCGGCCCTGGACTCGGCGCGCAACGCCATGGAGATCCACGCGGCGGCCGGGCTCTTCACCGACCGGCCCATCGAGCGGTATCTGCGCGACGCCCACCACATCTTCGCCCCGGCCGGCACGTCGGACATCCAGCTGCTGAGACTGGCCGAGGTGGCGCTCGGCACGGCGAAGGGCCAGTGGTCGCAGAAGCTCTCCGACGTGGTGCGCACGGAGGAGCTGGCCACGGTCCACTGACCGCCGGTGTCCCGCGAGGACGGCTCAGATGCGGCCGTCCTCGCGCCGGTGGATCTGCTCGATCAGCTCGGCCGCCATCGACTTGATCGTCTCCAGGCCGGCCCTGCCCCACGGCCGGGGTTCGGTGTCGACCACGCAGATGGTGCCGAGGGCGATGCCCGTACGGTCGATGAGCGGCGCCCCGAGATAGGAGCGGATCCCGATCTCGTCCACCACCGGGTTGCCCGCGAACCTGGGGTAGTCGCACACGTCCTCCAGGACCAGGGCCTTGCGCCGCACCACGACGTGGGGGCAGTACCCGTGGTCGCGCGCCATGATCCGGCTGACGCCGCCCGTCCCGGCCACCGCGGCGCCCAGGTCCGCGCCCGTGTGGGCGCCGTTCGGGGTGTGCAGGCCGGCGAAGAACTGCTGGTTCTCATCGATGAAGTTGACCATCGAGAAGGGGGCGCCGGTCACCTCGGCGAGCTTGCTCGCGAACGCGTCGAAGGCGGGGTCGGGCAGTCGCCCCATGCCCAGCTGCCGCAGCCGCTGCACACGGACCGGCGCCTCCCGGTCGACGGGGGTGAGCAGGAGGTGTCCGGTCGGGTCGTACGTCATAGTCAGGCTCCATGGCTGGTGGCTGCCGGGACGGTGGCGAGCAGATGCTGGACCAGGGTGACCAGCGTCCGGACGCCGGAGCTGCCGATGCGGGCGTCGCACAGCACGACGGGGACCTCCGGCTTGAGGTCTATGGCGGCCCGCACCTCCTCCGGGTCGTAGCGGTACGAACCGTCGAACTCGTTGACCGCGACGAGGAATTGGATGCCCCGCCGCTCGAAGAAGTCGACGGCGGCGAAGCATGCGTCGAGTCTGCGGGTGTCGGCGAGGATCACCGCGCCGAGGGCGCCCTCGGACAGCTCGTCCCACATGAACCAGAAGCGCTCCTGTCCGGGCGTGCCGAAGAGGTAGAGCACATGGCGGTCGTCGAGGGTGATGCGGCCGAAGTCCATGGCGACCGTGGTGGTGGTCTTGGACTCGACCCCTTCGAGGCTGTCGTGCGCCACGCTGACCGTGGTGAGGAGCTCTTCCGTGGAGAGCGGTTCGATCTCGCTGACCGCTCCGACGAAGGTCGTCTTGCCGACCCCGAACCCGCCCGCGACGAGAATCTTCAGCGCAGTCGGGAAGAGGTCCACGGCCTCCTGGGCGGGGCGGGTGTCACAGCCGTCGTCGTAGGCCATCGAGCACTGCCTCCAGCAGAGATCGGTCGGTGGGCGTATGGGTGGAGCGGGGTGCCCGTGCGGTCACCGCCCCGCAGTCCACCAGATCGGACAGGAGCACTTTGGTGACGACGGCCGGCAGCCGCAGATGGGCCGAGATCTCCGCCACCGACGTGGGGCCCTTGCACAGGCCGAGCGCCTGCGAATGCTCGGGGCCCAGATGGGTCTGGGGAAGCGCGCCGGTGGCCATGACCTGGGAGAGCAGATCGAGCGTCGCGGTGGGCCTGGTGCGGCCGTTGCTCACCGTGTAGGGGCGGATCAGGCGGCCGGCCGCGTCGTCGAGCCACGGCCCGTCCTGGGGGGAGCCCACGGTCAGCCCCTCGGACCGCTCGGTGTTCCGGCGGTCTGCCGGGCCGGCGTCACCAGGTAGGGCCGTACGCTCTTGACCAGCATCGCCATCTCGTAGCCGAGGACCGCCGCGTCCGTCTCCCGGCCGGCGAGCACGGCGAGACAGGTGCCCGAGCCGGCCGTGGAGACGAACAGGAGGGTGGAGTCGAGCTCCACCACCACCTGCCTGACCTCGCCCCCGTCGCCGAAGCGCGCCCCCGCGCTGCGGCCGAGCGAGTAGAGGCCCGAGGCGAGGGCCGCCATGTGGTCGGCGCTGTCGGGGTCCAGGCCGTGAACGGATTTCACCAGACCGTCGCAGGAGAGCAGAACCGCATTGCGGGTGTAGGGAACCCGCTGGACCAGTCCGCTCAGCAGCCAGTCGAGGTCCGAGACGTGTCCGGTCGGCGCATCGCTCGCCATGGTGCATCTACTCCTTGGAGTGTTCGGCGTCCGTTTCCGACGGGAACGCCGTGGGTGACTGGTGGGTCGGGTGTGCGGGGTGGCTCTGCTGCGCCTCGGCGAGCCCGATGCCCCGCTGGAAGGCGGCCATCAACCCCGGGTCGTGCAGGGTGTGTTCGTCGTTCCGGCGCGGCGCGGGGGCGTCCCGCAGCTGCGGTACGAGGTGTTCCTGGCTGCGCCGCTTGGGCAGATCGGGGCGGCCCATGGTGCCGCGGACGGCGCCGTTCTGGGATCTGGGCGCGACGATCAGCCGGGGCTCGGGGCTCTCGGCTGCCGTGCCGTGGTAGACCCCGGGTGACGCGGACGCCGGGTTGGGCCGCTCCTCGTGCGCGCCGCGCACCGGCAGCGGTCCGCTTCCGCGCCCGGCTGTGGTGGGCTCGGAGAGCGGCTGCCGGGGCGGGGGCAGCAGGTCGGCGGAGGGCGCCTGGTGCACGGGCTCCGGGTGCATGGGCTCCGGGCGTACGGGCTCCAGGTGTACGGGTTCGGGGCGGGCGGGGGCCGGCTCGGGCAGCGGCGCCGGAAGGGCGCTCGGCAGGGGTCCGGCCGGCTCGGCGAGGCGGGCCGCCGGGTCGGGGGCCGGCGGGGGCGTGAGGCCGTGCCCGGTGTCCGCCCGCTCCGTGCGCACCTCCCGCTCCGCTGCCCGCCCCTGTTCCTGCGGCCGGCCCTGCTGGTCCCCGTCGCCGGGCTCGTCGCCCAACAGCTCCTGCGGCAGCACCAGTACGGCCTGCACTCCGCCGTAGATGTTGGTCCCGAGCCGGACCGCGATGCCGTGCCTGCGGGCGAGGGCGGAGACCACGAACAGGCCGATGCGGCCGTCCTGGAGCAGATGGGCCACATTGACCTGGTCGGGGTCGCAGAGCAGCGCGTTCATCTTGTTCTGCTCGGTGACGGGCATGCCGAGGCCGCGGTCCTCCACCTCCACCGCGAGGCCCGCCGTCACGAACTGCGCGCGGAGCAGGACCTGGGTGTGCGGTGCGGAGAACACCGTGGCGTTCTCGACGAGTTCGGCGAGCAGGTGGATCACGTCGGCCACGGCGTGGCCGCGCAGCGTCCCGTCGATCGGCGGGACCAGCTTGACCCGCGGGTACTGCTCGACCTCGGCGATCGAGGAGCGCAGCACCTCGGTCATGGTGACTGGGTGGGACCACTGGCGCCGGGAGATGGCGCCGCCGAGTACGGCGAGGTTCTCGGCGTGCCGGCGGATGCGCGTGGCCAGGTGGTCGACGTGGAAGAGCCCCTTGAGCAGTTCGGGGTCCTCGACCTCGTTCTCCAGCTCGTCCAGGAGCTGGATCTCGCGGTGCACGAGGGACTGAAGACGGCGGGCGAGGTTGACGAAGACCTCGACCTTCTGTTCGTTGCCGACGCTGCTGGAGAGCTGGGACGCCTGCACCACGGCGACCACGGCCGCGTCGTGGGAGCGGGTCAGCTCGTGGGCGAGCAGCTCGAACTCGTCCGCGCCGGGGGGCAGTTGGGCCGGTGCGGAGCGCGTGGGCGGGCCTTCACCGCGGCGCAGCGCCTCGACCACCGTACGGAGGTCGGCGGCCGACCTCGCACTGCCGCGGCGCAGCCCGTTGGCGCGGCCGAGCACGCTCTTGGCCGCCCGGTCGGCGCTGATGCCGCCCGCGACCAGCGCGGCGAGCGCCAGTACGGCCAGGCCCGCGAGCAGCGCCCAGAGCCCCATCGAGGGGTGCCTGCCGGTGGAGTGCAGGGTGAAGGCGACGGCGGCCGCGCCGCAGAGCACCGCGACGGTGGCGGGCAGCACGGCGGCGCGCAGTAGATGGGGTCGTATGCGGGGTTCGGGCGAGGTGTGCGGGCCGGGGGCGCGTGGTGCGCGGCGCGCCGGGTCGTGGCGGCCGGCGTCGACGTGGGCCTGCTGCGGCCGGGTGGTGCTCCGGCCGTGCCGTCCGCCCTCGCGGCGGTCCGGCCGCGCTGCGGGTGCGCGGAGATGAGACATCGGCGTCCTCGGTGCGTGGGGTCCCATGGATCACTCTGGCAGGCCCAACTCGGCTGATGTAAGGCCCATTTTGATCGTCGACCACTCACCGTAGTCGTCCGCACATCGCCCTCGGTGCGCTGTTGCCAAAGTTCCCCGGCCGGGGTCCCACTCTGGTATGACACGTCGCACGACAGATCGATAACCTGCGGGAACGTGTCCCGCCCTGCGCGGAACGCCTCCCGCCGGTTCCGTCACCGCCGCCCCGCAGGTGCGACGCCCGGGAGCCGGAACGGGCGGGGGCCGGAGCATCCCGCCCGCCCCGGCCCCCGCCCCGCTCCCGGCCCGCCCGCTGCCGTGCCGCTCCTCAGCCGCCCGAGCCCGGCAGCGTCGTCGTGGTGAGGGTGCCGGCCGGGACTCCCGACAGCGCGCCTTCGATGGAGTCGCGCCACACGGGGCCCGCGAGGGTGCCGCCGAAGGCCTGGCCGACGGTGGTGCCGCCGATGCTCTGGCCGTCGAGGTCGTGCGGGCTCTTCGTGTCGCTGACGACGGCCGCTCCGGACAGTTCGGGGGTGTACCCGGCGAACCAGACCTGCTTGCTGTCGTCGGTGGTGCCGGTCTTGCCCGCGCTGTCGCGGTCGGTGAGTCCGGCGGGCTTGCCGGTGCCGTCCTGCACCACGCCCAGGAGCATGGTCGTCACGGTGTCGGCGGTCTGTGGCGACATCACCTGGTGGCAGTCGGCCTGCGGCACCGCGATGCTGCCGCCGTCGGGCTTGGTCACCGCGGTCACGGCGACCGGGGTGCAGTACGTGCCGTGGTTGGCGAACGTCGCGTACACGTTGGCCATCTCCAGCGGCGTCAGGTCGTTGCTGCCGAGCGTCAGCGAGGGGACCACCTGGAGCTTGGTGCCGCCCGCCTGGGCCTTGAGGCCGAGCGAGTTGGCCATCTTCGCCACGTCGCACAGTCCGGTGTCGGCCTCCAGTTCGGCGAAGTAGGTGTTGACCGACTGGGCCATGGCGTCCGGCATCGCGAAGGGGCCGACGAGCGAGTGGCTGTCGTTGTGGACCTCGCCGTTCTCCGGGTAGGTGTTGCCGGCGCAGTCGGACATCGCGGGCCAGGGCATGGAGTACGGGGCGGGGTACTGCTGGGTCGGGCTCGTGCCCTTCTCCAGGGCCGCGGCCGCCACGATCGGCTTGAACGTGGAGCCGGTCGGGAAGCCCAGGCCGCCGCCCATGCTGGTGCCGACGTTGAGGTTGATCTCCGTCTGGTGCGGGCCGAGGCCGTAGTCCCTGCTCTGCCCCATCGCGACGATCTTGCCGCTGCCCGGCTGCACGAGGCTCATCACCGCGGCCGCGTCGTCGGTGGTGTACGCGTGCGACGTGACCGAGTCCTGGAGGGCCTTCTGCGCCTTGGGCGAGAGCGTCGTGTGGATCTGCAGTCCGCCCCTGCTCCACAGCGCCCGCCGTTCGGTGGCCGTCCTGCCGAACGCCGGGTCGGCGAGGACCGTGCGGTGTACGTAGTCGCAGAAGAAGCCCTCGCCCTGGTGGGCGGTGATGCAGCCCTGCCGCGGCGCGCTGATGTGCAGCTTGACGGGCGTGCCGATCGCCTGCTGGGCCTGGGCCGCGGTGATCGACCCGTACTCGGCCATCTTGTTCAGGACGGTGTCACGGCGCTGCTTGGCGAGGGACGCGTTGGTCACCGGGTCGTACATCGACGGCGACTGCACGAGCCCGGCCAGCAAGGCAGCCTGAGGGAGCGTCAGATCCTTGGCGTGCACGCTGAAGTAGCGCTGCGACGCCGCCTCGATCCCGTACGCCTGCTCCCCGAAGAACGTGATGTTGAGGTAGTTGGTGAGGATCTGGTCCTTGGGCAGGGTCTGTTCGAGCTCGATCGCGTACCGCAGTTCCTGGATCTTGCGGCCGATGGTCTGGCGCTGGGCTTCGAGGACCGCCTTCTGGTCACTGCCCGCCTGCTCGACGAAGACGTTCTTGACGTACTGCTGGGTGAGGGTGGAGGCGCCCTGGGCGACGCTTCCGCTGGCGGCGTTCTTGTTCAGCGCGCGCAGCACGCCCTGGAGGTCGACGGCGCCGTGCTGGTAGAACCGGTTGTCCTCGATGTCGACCAGCGCCTTGCGCATCACCGGTGCGATCCGGTCGCCGGGTATGACGGTGCGGTCGCGGTCGTAGACCGTGGCTATGAGCCCGCCGTCGGCGTCGTAGATCTTGGACGCCTGGGAGAGCGGCGGTGTCTTGAACTCGTCGGGCAGGCTGTTGAAGCTCTCCGCCGCTGACTTGGCGCCCACCCCCAGCGCGCCCGCCACCGGCAGCGCGATGCCGGCGGCCATGGCGCCCGCCAGGACGCTCACGCCGAGGAAGCGAAGGGTGCGGACGACGGGGGATCCGGGAGACGAGGATCCGGTGGCCGATGATCCGGCCGGGCGGGAGCGCGTGAAGGGCATACAGCGAAAGATACGCAGTACACCTATGAGTCAGCTCACGGTCCCCGTTCCTGTGTCACCGATCAGGTGACGGAGGTGGTCGTAGGCCCAGGAAGCGAGGGTGGTCGGGGTGGTGGTCCGCACCGTGCGCGGCTGTTCGGGCACGAAGTCCTCGCGCAGGCCGGTCGACATGCCGAGCACCGCCTCGACCAGGCCGTCGGTCATGCCGGCGCCGTGGAGCAGGCCGCGCATCGCGTCGTCCGTGATCCGCTCGACGCCGATCGGGTGTCCCGTGGCGGCGGTGAGGATGCCGGCGACCTCGCGCCAGGTGAGGTCGGCGGGGCCGTGCACCGCCTGCACGCACCGGCCGGACCAGGCGGACGAGAGCAGCCGGCCCGCGGCCACCTCGGCGATGTCGCGGGGCGCGACCCAGGCCATGGGCTGGTCGAGCGGGAGCACGACCCGGAGGGCGCCGGCGCGCAGCGCGTCGAGTTGCAGTTCGAGGTTGGTGAAGAAGTAGCCGCAGCGCAGATGGGTCACGTCGACGCCGAGGGCGTCGAGCGCGGTCTCCGTGCGGGCAAGACCGTCGATCTCGCCCGCGCCCTGGCGCTTCTCGGCGCCGACGCTGCTCTGGAAGACGACGCGGCCGATGTGGTTCTCGGTGACGGCGCGGACCACGCTCGCGGTGGCCCGGGTGTAGTCGCCGAGGGGGTCCTCGCTGCCCGTGGTCGGGTCCACCCAGAACAGGGCGTCCACATCACGGGTGGCTCCCGCCACGGCGGCGGAGTCGTACTGGTCGACCCGTACGGCGTCCACCTCGTCCTTGACTGCGGGGTCCAGCCGCGCGGGGTCGCGCAGCAGCACGCGCGGGCGGACGCCGGCCCGCAGCAGGGCGGTGACGACGTGCCGGCCGACGTTGCCGGTCGGGGTGGTGACGGCGATCTGCATGATGTCCTCCCAGGGGGGGGCGGCCCCGGCCGGTGGCGCCGGGGTCCGCGAGCGGCCGTCGGCAGGATGGCCGACGCGGGCACGGGTACCCGTCGGCAACACGCCTTCCCGGACACGTCCGTCGGATGCGGTCGTCGCCCCGTCGCCCCGGGGCGGGCGTGAGGGTGGTCCGCTCCGCGAACCCCGGAGGGCTCGCGGCCTCACCGGTGCGGCCGGATGGTTGACTGAGCCGTATGGATCACGCACCGGCGGACCCCGCCCGTACGGCAGGGACGACCGACCCCGGGCCGCCCGCGCTCCCCGCGGGTCCTTGCGCGCCCGTACCGCCCCCGCTCGATCCCGAACTCCGTGTCGCGCTGGACGCGTTGGGGCCCGGCGCGATGGAGCCGTTCACGCCGGGGAACCTCGCGGAGCGGCAGGAGCGGGACGCCGCCGCGCGGCCCCGGCCGAGCGTGCGGGACCTGTGCGCCGACGGCCGATTCGAGGTGGCCGAGCTGTGTGTGCCGGGGGCGGCGGACGGACGGCGGGTCACCCTCGTGAGCGCGCGGCCCGCCGGCGCCGAGGGGCCGCTGCCCCTGCTGTTCTACCTGCACGGCGGCGGCATGGTCGTGGGCAACGCCTGGTCCGTGCTGCCGAAGGTGCTGCGGGAGTGGGCCCTCCCGCTGGGCCTCGCCGTGCTCTCCGTCGCCTACCCGCTGGCACCGCACGCCCGGTACCCGGTGCCGGTGGAGGACTGTTACGCCGCCCTGCGCTGGGCGGTCGCCCACTCCGTCACCCTGGGGATCGACGCGGAGCGGATCGTCCTCGGCGGCCGGAGCGCGGGCGGCGGGCTCGCCGCCGCGCTGGCCCTCGTCGCCCGCGACCGGGGCGGCCCGGCTCCGATCGGGCAACTGCTCCTGTGCCCGATGCTCGACGACCGCGGCGCCACGTTCTCGGCCGCCCAGATGGCCGGCGCGGACATCTGGGACAGGACCTCGAACGCGACGGCGTGGCAGGCCCTGCTGGGCGAGCGGTACGGCACGCGGGATGTTCCGCCGTACGCCGCCCCGGCCCGCGCCACGGACCTGACGAGGCTGCCTCCGGCGTACATCGAGGTCGGCTCGGCCGAGACCCTCAGGGACGAGGGTGTCGCCTACGCCGACGCGATCTGGCGGGCCGGCGGCCGGGCCGAGCTGCATGTGTGGCCGGGCGCGTTCCACGGCTTCGACAGTTTCGCGCCGGGCTCCGCGCTCGGCCAGGACGCCCGCGAGGCCCGCACCCGCTGGCTGCGGCGCGTCCTCGCTCCGTCCGGGGGTGTCACGGCCCCCCCTGAACTCGGCTTCGCGGCATCGCAGTTGACGCGCGCCGGGCACGTCGTCACATCTGACGGAGCACCACGAACACCACGAGGAGCACCGTGGCGCCCGCGCACATCCCGTGGGCGACGACCGCGGTGAGGGGGAAGTGGCGCTCGGCCGTGGTGCTGCCCGTGGAGTGGCGCCCGGAGCTGGGCAGCCAGCGCAGCAGCATCGTGAAGCCGAACGCGGCCACGACCAGGACCCCGGCGCAGGCCGCCCAGGCGAGACTCCTCAGGTCGCCCATGAGGTATCCGCTCCAGGCCACCAGGCCCGCGACCGCGACGAGCACATGGCCGCCGATCAGCCACAGCGGCAGGCGCGTCACACCGGGCGCCCGCTGGCGCAGCCCGCCGTGGCGGATCCACACGAGGGCGAGGTAGCCGCCCAGAGCGGCGGTCAGCAGCCACGCACACAGCACGAAGACGCCCATGTACTCCCCCAAGGATTCCCGTCACGGGATGTCGTGCACCAGCAGAGCGCACGACGAGGAGGCGGCCCGGACGCCCATTCCCCGATTCACCCGTTGGCGTGAACTGGGGCCCCTTTCCTCCGCGTTGAGACCCCCCGCTGCGGCATGGCATCGCCGGGGGACCGTGACCGGCCCGCCTCCGGGCCGGCCCCCGCTCACCCCTCCAGCGCCGTACCGCAGCTCCAGCAGAAGCGCGCGCCGCGCTCGCCGGAGAGCCGGCCGCACTCCGGGCACACCCGCGCGAGCAGGCACGCGGCCTCGCCGCCCTCCTCGCCCGGGGCGCCGCCGATGGTGAGCCCCGGCCTGCGGCGGTGCACGGAGAGGTACCCCATGCCGTCGGCGCCGGCGACCAGGGCGCGCCGCGAGCCCTTCGGCAGCCAGAGCGCGGTGACGGGCCGCAGCTCCTCGGTGCCGTCCTGGGTGCGGAGGTGGCCGCCGCCTTCGAGGACGACCAGCAGCACGTCGAGGCTGAGGTCGGTGTGCTCGTCGATGGTGCGGCCCGGCGGCAGCCGCAGCAGGTTCGCATCGAGTCCCCGCCCGCTCTCGCTCAGCCGCCACAGGGCGCCGCCCGCGTGCGGCGGGGCCGCCGCGAGCTCCCGGCCGAGATCGGCCACCACCCGGGCACTTTGCTCCTGCATCAGTCCTTCACCCTCCCATTGACCAGCATTGACCAGCACGGATTCGCTCCGGCCGCCCCATCGGCCCCCCACACACGTGCGTATTGCAAGTATTGCAAAGAGCAAGACAAAAAGCGTATAGCTCGCATCAACTCTCCGGAGTTGCTCCCTCACACACAGCTGCGCGGATGCAGTCTGAGGGTGAAGCGGAACACCGGCCACCGTAAGCCAGAGTGGGGGACCGGTGTGTTCCGGGCAGCCCTGGAAGGAGCGACGGTGTCAGTACGGCGCGGTGCCCGCAAGGAAGCGGAGAAGGTGGCGGCCAACGCCGCGGAACAGCTTCTGCGAGCGGGGCGGATACTGCGGCGGACCACGACGACACCGGATCTGCGGGCGGTGTACCGCACGGACCAGAAGGTCAACGACGAGCCGTACCGCGAGCGTTGGGCCCACGACAAGGTGGTGCGCTCCACACACGGGGTGAACTGCACGGGGTCGTGTTCGTGGAAGGTGTACGTCAAGGACGGCCTCATCACGTGGGAGACGCAGGAGACCGACTACCCGTCGGTGGGCCCCGACCGCCCGGAGTACGAGCCCCGCGGCTGCCCCCGGGGCGCCTCCTTCTCCTGGTACACCTACTCCCCCACGCGCGTACGGTTCCCGCTGGCGCGCGGGGTCCTGGTGGAGATGTACCGGGAGGCGAAGGCGCGTCTGAAGGACCCGGTGGCGGCGTGGGCCGAGGTCACCCAGGACCCCGAGCGGCGCCGGCGCTACCAGTCGGCGCGGGGCAAGGGCGGCCTGGTGCGGGTCGGCTGGGACGAGGCGCTGGAGATGGCGGCCGCCGCCCAGGTGCACACCATCAAGACGTACGGGCCCGACCGGGTCGCCGGGTTCTCGCCGATCCCCGCGATGTCGATGGCCTCGCACGCGGTCGGCGCCCGCTACCACTCGCTCATCGGCGCGCCGATGCTCTCCTTCTACGACTGGTACGCCGACCTGCCGATCGCCTCCCCGCAGGTCTTCGGCGACCAGACGGACGTGCCGGAGTCGGGCGACTGGTGGGACGCGGCGTACCTCATGCTGTGGGGCTCCAACGTGCCGGTGACGCGGACGCCGGACGCGCACTGGATGGCGGAGGCGCGCTACCGGGGGCAGAAGGTGGTGGTGGTCTCCCCCGACTACGCGGACGCGACCAAGTTCGCGGACGAGTGGCTGCACCCGCACCCCGGCACCGACGGGGCGCTGGCCATGGCCATGGGGCACGTCATCCTGAGCGAGTTCTTCGTGAAGCGCCAGGTGCCGTACTTCACCGACTACGTACGGAAGTTCACCGATCTGCCGTTCCTGGTCGAGGTGACGACCGGCGGGGACGGCCGCAGTGTGGCGGGGAAGTTCGTGACCGCCGCCGACCTCGGGCTCGGTCACGAACCGGGCGCGGCGGCCGACCGGTTCCGGCCGGTCCTGGTCGACGAGGTGTCCGGCCGGCCGGTCGTGCCGGGCGGCACGCTCGGCGACCGCTGGTCCAAGGAGGGCGAGGGGCGGTGGAACCTGGAGCTCGGCGATGTCGTGCCCGAGCTGACCTTCCACCGGTCCACGGGCGCCCTGAGCACGGAGATCCTGCTGCCCCGCTTCGACCGGCCCGGCACGGTGCGGCGGGCGGTGCCGGTGCGGGAGATCGGCGGGCGCCGGGTGACCACCGTCTTCGACCTGCTGCTCGCCCAGTACGGCGTGTGGCGCGAGGGCCTGACCGGGCAGTGGCCCGTCGACTACGAGGACGCCTCGCAGCCGTGCACGCCCGCCTGGCAGGAGACCATCACCTCGGTCCCGGCGGGCGCGGTGGTGCGGGCGACCCGGGAGTTCGCGCACACCGCGGAGAAGACCCGCGGCCGCTGCATGATCGTGATGGGGGCGGGGACCAACCACTGGTTCCACTCCGACACGATCTACCGCTCGTTCCTGTCCCTGCTGCTCCTGACGGGGTGTCAGGGAGTCAACGGGGGCGGCTGGGCACACTACGTGGGGCAGGAGAAGGTCCGCCCCTACACGGGCTGGCAGCAGATGCAGTCCGCGGCGGACTGGGTGCGCCCCTCGCGGCAGATGGCGGGCACCCCGTTCTGGTACCTCCACACCGACCAGTGGCGTTACGAGAGGTACGGCGCGGACGCGCTGTCCTCGCCGGTCGGGCAGGGGCTCTTCACCGGGCGGCACACCGCCGACCTGGTCGCGCAGTCCGCGCGCCTGGGCTGGATGCCGTCCTACCCCACCTTCACCGCCAACCCGCTCGAACTCGGCGCCCGGGTGCACGCCAGTGGGCACGAGCCGGGCGAGTGGACGGCGACCGAACTCGCGGCGGGGCGGATCGAGTTCGCCGCGTCGGACCCCGACGCGCCGGCCAACTGGCCCCGGGTGCTGACCGTCTGGCGGGCCAATCTCATCGGCTCGTCCGCCAAGGGCAACGAGTTCTTCCTGCGCCATCTGCTCGGCACCAGCGACAACACGTCCGCCGACGAGGCGGGCCCCGAGGAGCGGCCCCGTGACGTCGTCTGGCGGGAGGAGGCGCCGCGTGGCAAGCTCGATCTGCTGCTCGCCCTCGACTTCCGCATGACGTCCACGACGCTGATGGCGGACCTGGTCCTGCCGGCCGCCACCTGGTACGAGAAGCACGACCTGTCCAGCACGGACATGCACCCCTATGTGCACGCGTTCTCGCCGGCGATCGATCCGCCGTGGCAGGCCCGTACCGACTTCGAGATCTTCCACGGACTCGCGGCCAAGCTCAGCGAGCTCTCGGCCGGACATCTGGACACCGCCCACGACCTGGTGGCCACCGCCCTGCAGCACGACACGCCGGGCGAGACGGCCCAGCCCGGGGGCACCACTCCCGAGTGGCAGGGCGGCCCGGCGCCCGTGCCCGGGTTCAACATGCCGAACCTCACGCTGGTGGAGCGCGACTACACCGCCGTCGCCGACCGGCTCGCCGCGCTCGGGCCGCTGGCCGAGCAGCACGGCATGACGGTGAAGGGCGTCACCGTCCATCCGGGGCCCGAGATGCGCTGGCTGGCGAGCCGGTGCGGCACCAAGGCCGAGGGGCCGGCGAGCGGCAGGCCGCTCCTGGACACCGATGTGAAGCTGTGCGAGGCGATCCTGGCGCTCTCCGGCACCACCAACGGCCGCCTCGCCGCCGAGGGGTTCGAGCAGCTCGCCCTGCGCTGCGGGCCCGAGAGCGCTCTCGTCTCGCTGTCGGAGACCGTCTCCGAGCGGCGGGTGGTGTTCTCCGACACCCAGCGCGGGCCCGTCCAGGTCGGAGCCAGCTTCGAGTGGTCCGGCAAGGAGGCCCCCGACCGCCGCTACTCGCCCTTCACCATCAACACCGAGCACCGCAAGCCCTGGCACACCCTCACCGGCCGCCAGCACTTCTACCTCGACCACGACTGGATGGCCGAGCTGGGCGAGCAACTACCGCTGTACCGGCCTCCGTTGGACCTCGCGGCGCTCGGCGAGTACGCCGGGACACAGGAGCCCGGCGCCCGTTCGGTGGCGGTCCGCTACGTCACCCCGCACTCGAAGTGGTCCATCCACTCCGAGTACCAGGAGAACCTGCTGATGCAGACCCTGGCGCGCGGCGGCCCCGTCATCTGGATGAGCGTCCAGGACGCCGAGGCCATCGAGGTGGCGGACAACGACTGGATCGAGGCGGTCAACGCCAACGGTGTCGTCGTGGCCCGCGCCATCGTCTCGCACCGGATGCCGGCCGGCACCGTGTTCATGTACCACGTGCAGGAGCGGATGGTGAACGTCCCCAAGTCGGAGACGACCGGCCGGCGCGGCGGAGTCCACAACGCGCTCACCAAGGTCCTCATCAAACCGACCCATCTGATCGGCGGATACGGCCAGTTGTCGTTCGCGCCCAACTACTACGGGCCCACCGGCAACCAGCGCGACGCCGTCACCGTGATCCGCCGCCGCTCGCAGAACGTGGAGTACTGAGACCATGCCCCGTGGTGAAGCACGCATCGGACGTGTCATGGCGCAGGTCGCCATGGTCATGAACCTCGACAAGTGCATCGGCTGTCACACCTGTTCGGTCACCTGCAAGCAGACGTGGACCAACCGGGCGGGCACCGAGTACGCCTGGTTCAACAACGTGGAGACCCGCCCCGGCCAGGGCTACCCGCGCGGCCACGAGGACCAGGAGAAGTGGAAGGGCGGCTGGCGGCTCAGGAACGGCCGTCTCGTGCCGCGCAGCGGGGGCCGCGCGCGGCGCCTCGCCACTCTCTTCGCCAACCCCGAACTGCCTTCCCTGGCCGACTACTACGAGCCCTGGACCTACGACTACGAGACGCTGATCAGCGCCCCGCTCGGCGACGACGTGCCGACCGCCCGGCCCCGCTCCCTGATCGACGGCCGGCCCACCGAGGTGACCTGGGGTCCGAACTGGGACGACGACCTGGGCGGCGGCCCGGCCCATCTCGCCGGGGACCCCGTACTGCGGCAGATGAACGAGTCGGTGCGCCTGGAGTACGAGCAGGCGTTCATGTTCTACCTGCCGCGGATCTGCGAGCACTGCCTCAACCCGTCGTGCGTCGCGGTCTGCCCGTCGGGCGCCCTGTACAAGCGCATCGAGGACGGCATCGTCATGGTCGACCAGGACCGCTGCCGCGGCTGGCGGATGTGCGTGTCGGGATGCCCGTACAAGAAGATCTACTTCAACCACCAGAGCGGCAAGGCCGAGAAGTGCACCTTCTGCTACCCGCGCATCGAGGCGGGTGAGCCCACCGTCTGCTCGGAGACCTGTGTGGGCCGGCTCCGCTACCTCGGCGTGATGCTGTACGACGCCGACAAGGTGGGCGAGGCCGCGGCGGTCGCCGACGAGAAGGACCTGTACGAGGCGCAGTTGGGGTGCTTCCTCGACCCGGACGATCCCGAAGTCGCCCGCGCCGCCGAGGAGTCGGGCATCCCGCACGACTGGATCACGGCCGCGCGCCGCTCACCGGTGCGCGCCCTGATCACCGACTACCGGGTGGCGCTGCCCCTGCATCCGGAGTACCGCACCATGCCGATGGTCTGGTACGTGCCGCCGCTGTCGCCCATCGTGGACTCGCTGACCCGCAGCGGTCACGACGGTGAGGACCCGGCCCGGCTCTTCGGCGCCATCGACTCGCTGCGCATCCCCCTGGAGTACCTCGCGGGGCTCTTCAGCGCCGGAGACGTCGAGCCGGTGGAGGCGGCCCTGTGCCGGCTCGCCGCGATGCGGTCCCACATGCGGCGCGTCAACCTCGGCGAGGAGCGCGACCCGGCGATCGCCCGCGGGGTGGGCCTGGACGAGCGCCGCATCGAGGAGATGTACCGGCTGCTGGCCGTGGCGAAGTACGAGGACCGCTATGTGATCCCCACCAGTTACACCGGTTCCGTCCCCAGCGATCCGGGCGACGGGTGCAGCCTGGATGGTGACGGCGGCCCCGGCATGTACGAGGCGGGGCTGCCCGGCATGGAGGCCTTCCACGCGCCACCGGTGCCCGCGGCGGCGGCCGGGGCGGGCGGTGGGTCCGACGCCGGGCTGCGCGGCCGGGTCAACCTGCTCAACTGGGACGGCCGGGGAGCGCCGGGCGGGCTCTTCCCGCGCCGCAGGAAGGACGAGAGCCGGTGATCCGCGTTCTTCCCGCGGCGCGGGCGGGGCGCGGGCCCGCGGTGCGCCCCGCCCTCCACCAGGCCGCCTCGCTCCTGCTGGGCTACCCCGACGCGGACTGGCCCGGCCGGCTGGGGCTCGTCCGCACGACTCTGGAGCAACTCGCCCTGCCCGAAGCCGAGTTGATGCTCGGATTCTGCGACAGCGTGGCGTCGGTGACGCCCTTGGAGCTCGGCGCCCGCTATGTCGCCACCTTCGACCGGAGCCGGCGCCGCGCCCTGCATCTGACGTACTACACCGACGGCGACACCCGGCGGCGCGGCGGCTCGCTGGCCCGGCTCAAGGGCCTCTTCCGCGATCACGGCTGGGAGCAGGACGACGGGGAGCTGCCCGACTTCCTGCCCGGCGTCCTGGAGTTCGCGGCCCGCTGCCCCGGGCCGGGCCTCGCCGTCCTGGTCGAGCACCGGGCCGCCCTCGAACTGCTCGGCCACGCGCTGGCGAAGTTCCGCAGCCCCTATGCCGACGTGGTGCGGGCCGTGTGCCGCACCCTGCCGGGGCCCGCACCGGCCGACCACGCGGCGGCGCTGCGCCTGGCGCGCAACGGCCCGCCCACCGAGACCGTGGGTCTCGCCCCCTTCCCGCCTCAAGGGTCCCGGCCCACCGAAGGAGCCCGCCGGTGACACATCTGCACATCGCCCTGTGGGGCGTGCTGCCCTACCTCGTCCTGACCGTCCTCGTCGCCGGCACCGCCTGGCGCTACCGCTACGACCGCTTCGGCTTCACCACCCGCTCCAGCCAGCTCCACGAGTCACGGCTGCTGCGGGTGGGCGGGCCGCTCTTCCACTACGCGCTGCTGCTCGTCATCGGCGGCCACATCACGGGGCTCCTCGTGCCCGAGGCACTCACCCAGCGCCTGCACGTCAGCGAGGAGATGTACCACGCGTCGGCGCTGGCGATGGGCGGCGCCGCGGGGGTCGCGGCCGCCGCCGGCCTGGGCATTCTGCTCGTACGCCGGCTGCGCACCCCCGGGGTACGCCGTGCCACCAGCCGCAGCGACCGGCTGATCCACCCGCTGCTGACCCTGGTGCTCCTCGCGGGGCTCACGGCGACGGCGACCAGCGCCACCAACCCGTACGACTACCGGCTCGGCGTCTCGGTGTGGTTCCGCAGCCTGTTCGCGCTCGACCCCGACGTGGACGCGATGGCCCACGCCCCGCTCGTGTACCGGCTGCACGCGCTGCTCGCGATGACGCTGTTCGCCGCCTGGCCGTTCAGCCGTCTCATCCACGCCTTCACGGCGCCGCTGGGGTATCTGGTCAGGCCGTACGTCGTCTACCGCTCGCGCGCCCGCGCCACGCCGTACCGCCATCCCGCGGCGGGGGTGCGGCCGCGCGGCGAGAAGCCGGCGGCGCGCTGACCGCCCGCCCGAAGGGCCCGCTCCGCGCGGCTCAGCCGTCGGCGGCGGCCTCGCGGAAGTGGTCGGCGAGGTGGCGGCGGCCCGTCGCGGGAGCCAGGACGTCCTCGGTGAGCACGGTCAGCGGGAACTCCAGCCGGCCGTACACCCGCAGCGGGGTCAGCAGCCGCGCCGCCCCGAGCCCCGCCCGCAGCGTCCAGGCGGGCAGCCGGGTGATGCGGGCGGGGCGGCCGAGCGCGCGGTAGGCCTGTCGCGCGATCTCCTCGTGGGTGAGGACGTCGGGGCCGCCGAGCTCGACCTCTTCGGCTGCCCCGGTGACCGCGTCGGCGACCGCCGCCGCGACGTCCGCCCCGTCGACCGGGTTGATGCGGAAGCGTCCGCCGCCGAAGACGATCGCGCGGCCCTTGCGGGCCATGTCCAGGTACTCGTTCATGTCGGAGAAGAACCCGTTGGGGTACAGCACGGTGTGCGCGAGCCCGGAGCGCTTCAGCTCCGCCTCGAACGCCCGCTTGGCCCGCACCAGTTGGACGCGTTCGAGGCCGGGGGCGCGCACCACCGACACATAGACGAAGCGGGCCGCCCCGGCGCGGCGCGCCTCCGCCAGGAGGGCGCGGTTCGCGCCGTAGTCGACGTCCCAGCAGGTCGGCGCCGGGCCCCGGCCGCCGCCCTTGCCAGGCCCCCTGCCGCCGCTCCTGCCCTTGCCCACCAGGCCGATCGTGCTGACCACGACGTCGACGCCGTCGCAGCATCCGCGCAGGGCTGCGGCGTCGGTCGCGTCGCCGGTGTGCACCTCGTGGACCCAGGCCCGGACCGGGGCGAGCCGGTCCGGGGTGCGGGCCAGCGCCCTGACCTCGTGGCCGCGCCCGGCCAGCTCGCGTACGACCCGGCTGCCCACGTAGCCGGTCGCGCCGGCCACCAGTACCTTCATCCGTCCCGCCCCCTCGCGGTCGCCGTCAGCGTCCGGGCGCCAGCGGGTCCGTGACCAGTCCGCCGAGGCGCCGCACTTCGTCGAACGGGTCCACGCCCAGCTCGCCCGCGGCGCGGGTCAGGGCGCGCAGGGCGGGCACCAGGCCGGCCCGCTCCTCGGCCGGCACCCGTGCGACGAGCGCGCCGACCTCGGCCCGGCGGTGTGCCATCACCTTCCCCACCAGGGAGCGGCCCGCGTCCGTCAGGTTCAGTACGACCTCGCGCCGGCTGGCCGGGTTGGTCCTGCGGTCGACCAGGCCGGCGGCCTCCAGACGGTCGACCATCCGCATCGCGGTGGACGGGTTCACGCCGAGCGTCGTGGCCATCGCGGCGAGCTTGAGCGGCTCGCAGCTCTCCAGGACGACGAGGGCGCGCAGCTGCGGAAGCGTCATGGAGTCGTCGATCGACGCGAGGGCGCGGGCGGAGATCGCGACCAGGAGCCGCGACGCGGCCATGACGGCCACGGCGACCTCCTCGGCCTCGTGGTCCAAGGCGCGCCGGTCGGGCGCCGCGTCGTCGTCCCCGGCCTCGCTGCCGGAAGGTTTCCGCGGCTTCCGCGCCGCGGCTTCGTCGTGCGCCATGGACATCGATATCCACCCCGATGGGTCAAGGCTGCCTCAAGACGGACAGACGGCCCTTGTAATCATTGCAGTCTGCAATGTTAGCCTGTGTTCGGATCGACCGGACCTGCGCGGGCGCGACGGGACCGGTCAGCAAGGAGTGATTGACGATGAAGGTGGAGCCGATACGCGAAGCCTATTCGTTCGCGTGTCTGCACTGCGGGCACGCCTGGGAAGGTTCGTACGAGATACACCACTCGACGGATGCCAACGGTGTCCTGCGCGCGGACTACTACGTCCGGGGCGTCCAGGAGCCCTCTCCCCTGACCTGGAACACGTGCCGGATCTGCCACCGCACCACGATCCGAGTCCTGCGTTCCGGCCGCGTCACAGCGGCCCGCCCGCTCGTCGACTGACCGGGCGCCGTCCGCAGGCACCGCGTCCGACGAAGCACGCCGCGCCTTCGGGCACGTGAGGGCCGGGCCCCGCGCGTCCCACCGCCGTCCGCCTTCCGCCACCCGCCTCATCCGTTCTCGCCCCACCCCCTCCTGACGGGCAGCGCCGCCCGTCCACTCCCCGCTGCCCCGGTCCCGCGGGCACCCCGTCGTGCCCGGGTCGGCGGACCCCGCTCACCCTGCCCGAACACGGAGCCCTGCCATGCCCTTCACCAGCGCCGCCCATCCGCATCCACCCGCACGCCACAGCGTGAAGATTCCACACCTCGGGGACTTCCACGTGCCGCCGCGCGTCGTCGCCATCACCGCGCTCGCCATCCCGATCGGCGGGGCCGCGGCGCTGGTCGCCGTCGCGCTGCTCAAGCTGATCGCGCTCTTCACCAACCTCTGCTTCTACGGCCGGTTCGCCTTCTCCACGACGGCGCCCCACGGCACCCCGCACCGCTGGCTCCTCGTGGTCATGCCCATCGTCGGCGGTCTGGTCATCGGCGTGATGGCGCGCTACGGATCGGAGAAGATCCGGGGCCACGGCATGCCCGAGGCCATCGAGTCGATCCTGATCGGCGGCAGCCGCGTACAGCCCCGCGTGGCGGCGCTCAAGCCGCTGTCGGCGGCGATATCCATCGGTACCGGCGGCCCCTTCGGCGCCGAGGGCCCCATCATCATGACCGGCGGCGCGGTCGGTTCGATCATCTCCCAGCACCTGCGCGTCACCACCGACGAACGCAAGGCGCTGCTCGTCGCGGGCTCCGCGGCCGGCATGGCCGCGACGTTCAACGCGCCGCTCGCCGCGATCCTGCTCGCCGTGGAGCTACTGCTCTTCGAGTGGCGCCCGCGCTCCTACCTGCCCGTCGCCGTCGCCGCCGCGACCGCCACGCTCGTCCGCGGCCCGCTGCTCGGCACCGCGCCCCTGTTCGGCGGCGCCCACGTCCCCGCACACCTGTCCATATCCGCGTACGGGCTGTGCGTCGTCGCGGGCCTGGCCGCCGGACTGCTCGCCCTCGGGGCGACCTGGCTCGTCTACTTCTCCGAGGACCTCTTCGCCAAGCTGCCCTTCCACTGGATGTGGTGGCCGGCCATCGGCGGCGCCATCATCGGCGTCGGCGGCCTCTTCGAGCCCCGCGCCCTCGGTGTCGGGTACGACGTCATCGACCAGCTCCTGACCGGGCGCGCCACGACGGGCCTGATCGTCGGCATCCTGGTCGTGAAGACCCTCATCTGGGGCCTGTCGCTGGGCTCGGGCACATCGGGCGGCGTCCTCGCCCCGATGTTCATGATCGGCGGTGCGCTCGGCGCCGCGGAGGGGCTCGTCTTCCCCCAGGTCAGCCCCGGCTTCTGGGCGCTGGTCTCGCTGGCGGGCGTGCTGGGCGGCGTGATGCGCTCCCCGCTCACCGGCATCGTGTTCTGCCTCGAACTGACCCATGAGATGAACGCCCTCATCCCGATGGTGATCACCGCGTCGGCCGCGTACCTCCTGTCGGTCATCGTGCTCAAGCGCTCGGTCCTCACCGAGAAGCTCGCCCGCCGCGGGATGCACCTGACGCGCGAGTACTCCGTCGACCCGCTGGAGGTCCATCTCGTACGGCAGTTGGAGACTCCGCTGCGCCTCACCCTGGAAGCCGGGCAGACGGTGGGCGAGGCCGCCCGGACGCTGCACACCGCGTACGAGGCCGGCGACCCGGACAAGCTCCTGGCGCAGCGCCTCTACCCCGTGCTCGACGGCGACACCCTCGCCGGTGTCGTTACGCGTCACCAGCTGGTCCACGGCTCCGACGACGACGGCACGCCCCTGTCCGCTCTCGCACGCCCCGCCGTGACCGCCTTCGAGGACGAGACGCTGCGGACCCTGGCCAACCGGATGGCCGAGCACGACATCACCCGGATCCTCATCGTCAGCCGCGATGAACTGCCGCGCCTGGAAGGCCTGGTGAGTCTGCGTCAGCTCCTGCACGCGCGCCGGGTCGACCTGCACGAGGAGCAGCACCGCCAGCGCCATCTGACGCTGCGGCCCCGCGGTGGCCGCTCCCTCGTGGTGGCCTCGGGCCCCGGCATCAAGCCCCTGCCGGGCGACGAGGAGCCGACACCGCTCCCCGCCCAGCACGCCGGCTGACCGCGCCCCCACCCCACGGACCGAGCGGGCCCCGGGATCTCCCCCGGGGCCCGGCACATGGCCCGAGGTGGGCGCCCCCTGCCCGTATCCTTATTGCGAAGAGTTCGCAATAACAACAGCGAGGCAGAAGAGGTGTTCGGGGTGGGGTATCCGGTGGTGCTCGGGATCGAGTCGTCCTGCGACGAGACCGGCGCCGGTCTGGTGCGGGGCGGGCGGCTGCTGGGGCACGCGGTGGCGTCCAGCATGGATGAGCACGCCCGGTACGGCGGAGTGGTCCCCGAGATCGCCGCTCGGGCCCATGTCCACTCCTTCACCCCGGTCGTCCACCGCGCGCTCGACGAGGCGGGGCTGCGGATGTCCGACATCGACGCGGTCGCCGTGACCACCGGCCCCGGCCTGTCCGGCGCGCTCCAGGTGGGCCTGGCGGGCGCGAAGGGGCTGGCGTACGCCCTGGACGTGCCGCTGTACGGCGTCCACCACCTGGCGGGGCACGTCGCCGCCGACACCCTGGAGCACGGCCCGCTCCCCGACCCGTGCGTGGTGCTCATCGTGTCCGGCGGCCACACCTCGCTGCTGCTCGTACGGGACCTGGCCCGCGATCCGATCACGCACCTCGGCGACACCCTGGACGACGCGGCGGGCGAATGCTTCGACAAGGTGGCCCGCGTCTTCGGGCTGCCCTACCCCGGCGGCCCCGCGGTCGACCGGGCGGCGCGGGATGGCGACCCGCACGCCGTCGCCTTCCCGCGGCCCCTGACCGGGCCGCGGGACGACCCGTACGCCTTCTCCTTCTCGGGCCTGAAGACCGCGGCCGCCCGCTGGGCCGAGCGCCACGAAGGCCGGCCGCTCCCCGTCGCCGACGGCTCGGCCGCGCTCCAGGAGGCCGTCGCCGATGTGCTGACCCGTAAGGCCGTGGCCGCCTGCCGCGCGCACGGGGTGACCACCCTGGTCGTGGTGGGCGGGGTCGCCGCCAACTCACGGGTGCGCTCGCTCGCCGAGCAGCGCTGCGCCGCGGCCGGGATCACCCTGCGGGTGCCGCCCCTGAAGCTGTGCACGGACAACGGCGCGATGATCGCCGCGGTGGGCGACCTGCTGGTCCGCGCGGGCGCCGAACCGGCGCCGCTCGACGTCTCCATCGATCCGTCGGCCCCGCTGGAGTACGCGGCGCTGCACCCGCGCGCGCGGACCGCGCGCGCCGCGTAGCCCCGGACGGGCGGGGCCTGCGGCCCGGCGGACGTCAGCCCCGCGTCAGCCCCGCCTCACCGCTCGCCGGCGAGGTCGAGCTCGCCCAGCGGCTCGGGCGTGACGGCCGGCGCCCCGGAGGTGCGCCACGGGTGGTCGAGCGGCGCGCTCAGCGGCTGCCACCACGGCGTGGTGGGCAGCTCGCCCGCCGGCTCGAAGGGCTCACCGGGGCGGGGGAAGACCGCGGCCTGTTCGGCCCGTTCCGCCGCGTCCTTCGTCCACTCGGCGGGCTCGGCCCACGCGTGCGGCGCGAGGTTGAACGTGCCCCAGTGGATCGGCATCGTCACGCCGTGCGGAGCGCCGCCCTGAAGGTCGAGGTGGGCCTGCATGCCCTCGGCCGGAGTCATGTGGATGTCGGGCCAGAACTCGCTGTACGCGCCGATCTGGATCATGGTCGCGTCGAACGGGCCGTGCTCGGCGCCGATGGTCCTGAAGCCGTCGAAGTAGCCCGTGTCGCCGCTGTGGTAGATGCGGTGATCGGGCCCGGCCACCACCCACGAGGCCCACAGGGTGTGCTGCCGGTTGCGCAGACCGCGCCCGCAGAAGTGGCGGGCCGGGGTCGCGGTGAGGGTGATCCCCCCGACCTCGGCCGACTCGTTCCAGTCGAGCTCGTGGATCCGGTCGGGGGCGACGCCCCAGTGCTCCAGGTGGGCGCCGACACCGAGCGGCACCGCGAACACCGTGCTCGTACCGGCCAGGGCGCGGATGGTCGGCAGGTCGAGGTGGTCGTAGTGGTCGTGCGAGATGACCACGACGTCGACCGGGCCGAGCGCGGCCAGCGGCAGCGGTACGGGGTGCAGCCGCTTGGGTCCGGCGAACGCGAACGGCGAGCAGCGCTCGCCCCACACCGGGTCGAACAGCACCCGGCGGCCGTCGATCTCGGCGAGCACGCTCGAATGCCCCATCCAGGTGAGGCGCAGTCCGGTCGCGGGCGGCGCCGCGATGTCGGCGAGGGTGGTCGGGTGGACCGGAATGGTGCCGGTGGGCGCGCGGCGTACGCGCTGCTCCTTGGCGAAGAACTGTTTCGCGAACTCCACGGTGGAGCCCGAGGGGCGGGTGCGCGCGCCCTCGGGGTTCTGGAACACACCGTCGGCGAAGTTGGGCGAGCGGCGGATCCGGTCCCAGCGCTCGCCCTTCGAGTCGGCGCCGAACGCGTCGGGCCGCAGCTCGCGGAGTCTGGAACGGAGCGGATGCAGAGAACCAGCGCCGGTCACGGCACCTCCTGGGGTTCGGTTTGTTTCCATTATGTGCGCCTTGGCGCGCGCCCTCGCGCCGTCGTCCTCCGCACGCGCCGGGGCTCGCACTCCGGGAGCGTGCGCTCGTGGTGGGGCGCCGGGCCGTCAGGCTCAGCCCCGACGAGGCTGACCGTACGCCCGCTCCACGCGCAGCCGCAGCACGAGGCGCCGGTCACGGACCATGGCGGCGCGGTACTCGTCCCAGTCGGGATGCTCGCCCTGGACGTCCCGGTACAGGGCGACGAGTTCCTCGACCGTCTCGTCGTACGGATCCCCGGCGACCGGCGTGAGGTCGGCCGTCCCCTCCGCGACCGTCCAGGCCCAGCGGTCGTCGCTGGTCACGTGGTAGCTCGCCCGGGGGTCACGCCGCAGGTTCCGGGTCTTCGCCCGGTCGTCGGTGAGCGAGACCTTGATGACGCCGTCCGCCGGGTAGTAGGCGTGGTTGACGTTGGACAGCTGGGGCCGGCCGTCCCGCTTCAGGGTGACCAGTACGCCGCCGCCGTACTCGGCGACGAGGGCGAGCAGCGCTTCCTGGGGTGCGTCGAATGCGGTCATGGTTCGGGAACGCGCATGCGGGCGCCCGGATTCCCCGGACCGCCCGGCCGGGGCCTGCCATGATGCGGGGATGATCACTTCCATACCCCCCGTGGTCCCCGCCGGGCGGATGGCGCGGCACCCTCAGCCCGCCCTCGTGCTGCCCGGCGGCCGCGAGCTGCGCCCCTGGCGGGAGTCGGACGCGGACGTCCTGGTGGCCTCGTGCCTCGACCCGGCGATCGCGCAGTGGAACCGCCCGGAGCCGCTGTCGCGCGGCGCCGCGCGCGAGAAGATCGCCCGCTGGGGGCACCGCTGGACCGAGGAGGCCGCCGCGATCTGGGCGATCTCGCGCCGCGACGACGACCGGCCGGTGGGCCTGATCGGGGTCGGGGACCTCGATCTGCGCGGCGGCAGCGGCGAGCTCCTGTACTGGCTGCTCCCCTCCGGACGCGGCGAGGGTGCCGCACTCGACGCGACCCTGCGGGTCAGCCGGTGGGCGCTCGACGAGCTCGGACTGCACCGCCTGCGCATCACGCACTCGGTGCGCAATCCGGCCTCGTGCCAGGTGGCGCGCCGGGCCGGGTTCACCCTCGAAGGCACGATGCGCAGCGCCCTGCTGCACGCCGACGGCTGGCACGACGAGCACCTGCACGCCCGGGTGGCGGGCGACCCCTGGCCCCGAGGGAACTGACCCCGTCCCGCACGAGGCCGCGCACGGGACGAACGGAGTCGGCCGGTCCGCACCGGTCGTCCATTACGCCCACAGCAAGCAACGCTTCCCCGCACCCCTCGCCCTGGGCAGAGTGGCCGCCATGAGACTGCTGATGCTGGGTGGAACGGAATTCGTCGGGCGGGCCGTCACCGAGGCGGCGCTCGCTCGCGGACACGAGGTGACGGTCTTCCACCGGGGACGGCACGAGCCGCCCGCCGGGGTGACCTCGCTGTACGGCGACCGCACCCATGCCGAGGGGCTCGCGGCGCTCGCGGGCGGCGAGTGGGACGCGGTCGTGGACACCTGGTCCGGCGCTCCCGCCTCGGTACGCGATGCCGCCCGGCTGCTCGCCGGGCGGGCCGGGCGGTACGTGTACGTGTCGAGCCGCTCGGTGTACCCCCACCCGACGCCGCGCGACGCCGACGAGAGCGCGCCGCTGGTGGAAGGGGGCTCACCCGACGAGGCGGGCGAGGTGGCCTATCCGCAGGCCAAGCGCGGCGGCGAACTGGCCGCGGTCCGTGAATTCGGCGCGGACCGGGCGCTGTTGGTGCGCGCGGGGCTGATCCTCGGCCCGTGGGAGAACATCGGCCGTCTGCCGTGGTGGCTCACCCGCGCGGCGCGGGGCGGTGACATGCTCGCGCCGGGGCCGCGCGACCTGGGAGTGCAGTACATCGACTGCCGGGACCTCGCGGAGTGGACCGTCGACGCGGTGCAGTCCGGGCTCGGGGGCGCGTACAACCTCGTGGGGCCGCCGGACCACGCCACGATGGGCTCGCTCCTCGACGCCTGCGTACGCGTCACCGGCGGGCGGGCCGTGCTGCGCTGGACCGACCCCGAGGTGATCCTCGCCGCCGGGATCGAGCCGTGGCAGCACCTGCCGGTGTGGATTCCGCCCGGCGAGCTGCACGACACGATGCACGGCACGGTGGTCACCAAGGCGCTCGCGAGCGGGCTGCGCTGCCGCCCCGTCGAGGAGACCGTCGCCGACACCTGGGCGTGGCTCCGCTCGATCGGCGGTACCGCTCCGCAGCGTCCGGACCGCCCCCGCGTCGGCCTCGACCCGGAGACCGAGGCGAAGGTACTGGCCCGCTGAGGCGCGACTCCCGCACACGGACGCCAGGTTGACGCTCCGTCAGGTCCACCGGCGCATACCGTTCCCGGCGGACAGGACGGAGCGCTCAGAGCGGCAGCAGGTCCGGACGCTTGGCCGAGACGGCGTCGCCCGACGACTCCCCGCGCAGCCGTCGCCCGATCCACGGCACCAGGTATTCGCGTGCCCAGTGGATGTCGTCGCGCCGCACCTCCAGGGTGCCCCGCGGCGGCAGCGGGGGCCACGGCTGGTCCGGGTCGGCCGGCACGTCGAGCCCGAGCACCTGGGCGGCGCGCAGCGCGACCCGGGTGTGCCCCTCGGCGGACAGGTGGAGCCGGTCGCCGTCCCAGGCACGCCGGTCCTGGACGGACCTGAGCGACCACAGGTCGAGCACCGGGCAGTCGTAGCGGTCCGCGATGGCCCGCACATGCCCGTTGTACGTCGCGATCTTGCCGCGCAGATGGCGCAGGAGCGTGACGCCCCGGGTGTCGAAGCCCGTGGTCACCATGACGGTGCCGACCGCGGGTCTGAGGTCGGCCAGCGCCCGCTCGAAGCGCTCGGCCACCTCGTCGGGGTCGGTGCCGGGGCGGATGATGTCGTTGCCGCCGGCGCAGAAGCTCACCAGGTCGGGGGCGAGCTCCTTGGCCCTCGGCACCTGGTCCTCGACGATCTGGTCGAGGAGCTTGCCGCGCACCGCGAGGTTGGCGTAGCGGAAGGAGCCCTCCGGTCGCCGGTCGGCGAGGAGCACCGCGAACCGGTCGGCCCAGCCGACGAACGTCCCGTCCGGGCCGGGGTCGCCGACGCCCTCGGTGAAGCTGTCTCCGATCGCCGTGTACGACCCGAACGTGCCCTTGCTGAATGATCTCGAATCGTCTGCCACGAGGGCTTATCCTCCTCCAACGCAAGTGACCTACGCCACCGTAGGGAGGGGTTGACGGGGGGTGATATAGACCACCCGGTCAGTTTGCGGAGACCGGGAATAGGCCCTCGGCGGATCCACAACAGCCCGCCTTCGTCGGCCTGTTGGCACCGTTGCGGACACGTCGGCCACGCTCCTTGACCTCAAGTGGGCTTCAGGTCACAGGCTTGCCGGCATGACGAACGACATCGCACACGCCGCGCTTCCGTTGTCCGACCCCCTGCTCGACGAGCTGGCCGCGAGCCTGGCCGGTCCGGCGGCCGTCGTCGGGATCGGCGGCTCCACCCGGTTCTCCCATGAGGTCTTCGCCGTCCAGGACCAGCTCATGCGGCGCCTGGTCCGGGACCACGGCTTCCGGGCGCTGGCCGTGCAGGACGGCGCCGGAGCCGGGGCCGCGCTCGACCGGTACGTACGCGGCGGCGAGGGCTCGGCCGCCGACGCGCTGGCCCACGCCTGGCGGCCCCAGCGCACCGAGGAGACGGCCGAAGCCCTGCGTTGGATCCGCGCCTTCAACCGGGACCACCCGCACGACCCGGTCCGTGTGTTCGGGGTCAAGCCCGCCCAAGCCGGGCCCGAGGACTACGACGCCGTCCTCGCGCGGGTGCGCGCCTCGGCGCCGTCCCGACTGGACGCCGTGGCAGCCCACTTGGACCCGATCCGTACCGCCCATGCCGTCGACGAACACGTACAACGGGCGCGGGGCGTCCATCCGGGCCGTCCCTTCGCCGAGCACGCGCGGGATGCTCTCGCGCTGGTCGGCTCGCTGCCGGGACCCGGCGACGACGCCGACGTCATGAGGCGGCTGCGGCTGATCGTGGACTTCCACGAGCACAGCGTGGCCGGGCGGGACGACTACGCGGGCGAGGCGGCGGCATGGGCCGGCACCATCGGCGCCTGGGGACGCCGGACCGGCGCACGCGTGGTCTATTGGGACGGCGTCGCCCACACGGCCGCCACCGAGACGGTCCTCGGCATGGCCCCCGGACGCGGCGCCCGGCCCGGCGTCGGCAGCGTGTTGCGCGAGCGCCTCGGGTCGCGGTACGTGTCCGTCGCCGTCGGCTTCCACCACGGGGACCTGGGTTCCGTCGCCGTACCGGAACCGGGCGCCGACCTGGTCGACGCGCGGCTCGGCGCGGTGGACGCGCCCGGCCACTGGGTCGATCTGCGCGCCGCGGACGCCCGCCGCCACTGGGACGGGCCCGCGAAGGCCCGGGTCATCAGCGGGGTCTACGACCCGGAGCAGGACGCGACCGGATACATCGCCGTCCCCTCGATCGCCGACGCCTTCGACGTCCTCGTGCATCTGCGCCGGGTGACGCCGGTGCGGTGGCTGCCCTGAGCGGGGCCGGACCATCCATCAGCAGGGGCCGCCGCGATGCCGCGACGGCCCCTGCTGATGGATGGTCCGGCGGATCAGCCGGTGAAGGCCGCGGTGCCGTTCGGGGTGCCGAGGCCGGTCGGGCCGTCGTAGCCGGAGCCCGCCGTGCACAGGTAGGTGCCGCAGCTGCCGTTGGCGCCCGAGGTCACGTCGTTGAGGGCGGAGGTGTGGGCGTAGGGGAAGGAGGAGGGAGTGGAGCCGGAGCTCGGTGCGCCGGCGAGTGCGTACACGCCCGCGATGATGGGCGAGGAGGCGCTGGTGCCGCCGTACACGTTCCAGCCGTTGGCCTGGTAGGTGTCGTACACGGCGAGGCCGGTGGCCGGGTCGGCGACCGCGGAGACGTCGGCGACGGCGCGCTTGGCGCAGCCGCTGTCCTTCTGCCAGGACGGCTTCGCCTCGTAGGCGGAGCAGCCCGAACCGGCGCCGTCGCCGCCGCCGCTGGAGCCCCAGACCGACTCCGACCAGCCCCGCGTGCTGCTGTCCTGCTTCAGGGAGGTGCCGCCGACCGCGGTGACGTACGAGGACGCCGCCGGGTACTCGACGCCGTAGCCGCCGTCACCGGAGGAGACGGTGATGGCCACGCCCGGGTGGTTGAAGTACTTGCTGTCGGCGGCCGTGTCGCTGGAGTCCTCCGAGCCGCCGTAGCTGTTGGAGACGTACTTCGCGCCCATCGTCACCGCGCGGTTCACCGCGGCGCCGAGGTCGTCCATGTTCGCGGAGTCGGCCTCGACGAGCAGGATGTGGCACTGCGGGCACGCGGCGCTGACCATGTCGACATCGAGGGAGATCTCACCGGCCCAACCGGCGTCCGCCGTCGGGTAGTTGGTCCCTCCGTTCTGGTCGGCCTTCTTGAAGCAGCCGTTGGCGGTGGTGCAGGCCGGCAGTCCGTACTGCGAGCGGTAGGCGGCCAGGTCCGACTCCGCGTTCGGGTCGTCCTGCGCGTCGACGATCGCCACGGTCGCACCGGCGCCGCCGGACGGCAGGTTGTACGCCTTCTGGAGATCGGCGGGGCCGAGGCCGGAGGGGGCGGCGTCGGCGGTGAGGCCTCTGTGCTGCTTGACGTCCGTACGCTGCAGCGCGAGGCAGTGCATGACGCCGGGCTTGGCCTGCGCCGCGCACAACTGCTTGACGTCCAAGGCCGGGTGGGCGGCCTGCTCGGCACCGGCCGACGGAGCCGCGGCGAGGAGCCCGCCGGTGACGAGTGCGAGAAGGGAGACCAGGGCGGACGCGGTGCCTGCGGACCGCTGTCCGAACCTGGAGGTTCGTATGTGGTGCACGGTTCTTCCTCCATGGGGGGATCGTCCGGACCTGGGACGGACCGGACGCGAAGAAACGTCGAGTGCATGACAAATTGACGTTCGGAGATTGCCACCACGGCGAGTGGGGGCAGTCATGAACGTACCTACAGGCACCACTGGTTGACAGGAGCCCCACGGCAAAGGCTTTCTCTCGACTATGTGGGGACTTGTGCCTCGGGTGACGGAGCGGTGAAGAGATCACACCGGAATCGGCCGGCCCCTTGCCCGCGCGCCCCGAAGGGGACTCCACCGGGTCAGGAACGCGGGCCGCGCGGTCTGCCGTATCGTCAAAAGACGCGCAGGCCGCGCCGCCAGGACCGACGTTCAGGAGTCCCCATGACCCAAGAGATTCCGCACTCCCCCTCGACCGAGCCCGAGCTGACGGGGGTGCGCAACTTCCGTGACGTGGGCGGGTTGCCGACCGTGGACGGCCTGCGGGTGCGCGGCGGGCGGCTCTTCCGCAGCGGTCACCTCGCCCACGCCAGCGCGGCCGACGCCGCCTTCCTCGGCACGCTCGGGCTGCACACCGTCTTCGACTTCCGCAATGCGGGGGACCAGAAGCTGGAGGGGCCCGACATCGCGCTGCCGGGCGTGCGCAACGTCAACATTCCGCTGACCGACCCGGCCGACGGGGCCGAGTTCTGGAAGATGGTCCGCGACGGCGACCTCGACGAGCTGCGGGCCGCGCTGTCGGGAACCCGGGGCGCGGACCGGATGATCGCCTCGTACCGCGAGGTCGTCACGCAGCGGACCGCCGAGCACAGCCGGGTGCTGCACGCGCTCGCCGAGGACAGCGTGCCGGCGCTGATGCACTGCGCCGCGGGCAAGGACCGGGCCGGGATCTCCATAGCGGTGGCGCTGCTCGCGGTGGGCGTCGAGCGGGACGCCATCGAGGCCGACTACCTCAAGTCCAACGCGCCGCACCGGCGCTACGCGGTGCGCCGCACCAGCACGTCGGCGGATGCGATGTCGCCCGAGGTGATGGAGCTGCTCAGCCCCCTCTTCGACGCCCGCGCCGACTATCTGCGCGCCGCCTTCGACACCATCGAGTCGACCTGGGGATCGCCCGACCGCTACTTCCGCGACGCCCTGAAGCTCACCGACGAGACCCGCGAGAAGCTGCGCGGACAGCTCCTGGAAAGCGCCGCCTGAGCGTCCGGCCCCGTCGGCGTCGCGGCCGTGCGCTACTTGCCGCCGACCTCGAACAGCAGATAGAGGAAGCCGGCGAAGATGTGTCCGGCGACGAGGTAGGCGAAGAGGCGCACGACAAGTCCCCTCGGGAACTTGGTCTCGGCGGTCTCCTCGATGTTCTTGCGGGGCGGCACCACGGTGGGGGCGCTCTCGTGCTCGGACATGTCTGTCCCGTCCTCTCAGCTGTGCGGGTGGTGTGGATGCGGATCGGGGCTCTGCAGCAGGGTGTGCACGAAGAGGAACGCGGCTCCGCCGTGCGAGGCGGCGGAGATCCGGTGCGGGGTCAGCGAGTCGAAGTGCGCGCTGTCGCCCGGGTCCAGTTCATGGGTGGCCTCCCCCAGGCTGAGCCGGAGCCGCCCGGTCAGGACGTAGAGCCACTCCTCGCCGGGATGGACCCGTACGAGCTCCCGCTGGGTGCCGTACGGGACCTCGACCCGCAGCGCCTGCATCGCGCGGCCGGAGCCGCCGGTCTGGTGGTACGTCCAGCCGTCGGCCTCGCGCGGTGCGGCGCGGCCGGCCCGGATGACGGGCTCGCGCTCCGGCGGCATCTCGCCGAGCAGCTCCGAGACCGTCGTACCGTAGATGCGGGCGAGCGCGAGCAGCATGGGCAGCGAAGGCTGGCGCGCCCCCGTCTCCAGACGGGAGAGGTGGGCGGGCGACAGGCCGGCCCGCTGGGCCGCGGCCTCCAGGGTGAGTCCGCGGTGGCGGCGCAGTTCGCGCAGCCGGGGTGCGACGCCCGGGAGAGCGGCGATATCGTCGCCAGGAGTGCTCATACACCCCATTCAGGCAGGTGCTTGCCTCAGAGGCAAACTTTTTGCCTCTGAGGCAAATCCTGTCGGCAGGGGTCAGCGGTTGGCGACCGCCTGTTTCACCAGGGTCCGGCCGAAGTCCCACATCAGTCCCCCGCCACCGTGCGCGTCGTCCATGACGGCGGTGAAGGCCTCGACGAAGCGGTCGACCTCGCGTTCGGTGATGGTCAGCGGCGGGATCAGCTTGATCACTTCCAGATGGTCGCCCGACACCTGGGTCAGGATGCGGTGCTTCTGGAGCAGCGGCACGACCACCATCTGCGCGAACAGGCCCTTGCGGGCGGCCTGGAGCATGGTCCAGCGACTGCGCAGCTTGAGCGAGTTCGGCCGGCCGAACTCGATGCCGATCATGAGCCCGCGCCCTCGGACGTCCGAGAGCAGCTCGTAGCGGTCGATCAGGGCGGCGAGCCGGGTGCGCAGCAGGTCGCCGGTGGTGCGCGCGTTCTCGACGATCCCCTCCTGCTCCATCACCGCCAGGACGGCGAGCCCAGCCGCCATCGCCTGGGCGTTGGAGCCGAAGCTCGCCGAGTGCACGAGGACACGGTCCATCGACGAGTAGACCTTCTTGAAGATCCACTCCTTGCCGAGGGTGGCGCCGACCGGCACATAGCCGCCCGAGAGCGCTTTCGCGACGCACACCAGGTCCGGCTCGACGCCCGCCTCGTGCTGGTAGGCGTAGAAGTCGCCGGTGCGGCCGAGGCCGGTCTGCACCTCGTCGGCGATGAGCAGTGCCTTGTGCCGGTGCAGCAGCTCCTGCGCGGCGAGCAGATAGCCGGGCGGCGCCTCGTGGACGCCCTTGCCCTGGATCGGCTCGACGATGAGCGCCGCGACGTCTCCCCGCTTCAACTCCCTTTCCAGGGCGCCCAGATCACCGAGCGGCAGCGCCGTGTCGGGCAGCAGCGGCGCGAAGCCGTCGCGGAAGCCGGACTCGCCGTTGACCGAGAGCGAGCCCGTCGTCAGGCCGTGGAAGGCGTGCGAGCAGTACAGGACCCTGGGCCTGCCGGTGGCGTACCGGGCGAACTTGAGAGCGGTCTCGACCGCCTCGGTGCCGCTGTTGCCGAAGAAGACCCGGTCCAGGTGCGGGCTGCGCGCGAGGAGCCGCTCGGCCAGCAGCCCCGGCAGGGGCTGGCAGTCGAAACGGGTGAGGTCGGCGAGCGAGGCGTCCAGGACGTCATGCAGCGCCTTGCGCACGACGGGGTGGTGGCGGCCGAGACCCATGACGCCGAACCCCGCGAGCATGTCGAGGTAGTCGTTGCCCTCGGTGTCCCAGAAGTACGCGCCCTCGGCCCGCTCGTAGACCTTGTCGAAACCGATGGTGTGCAGCATCCGCGGAAGCTGGTGGTTGAGGTACTTGCTGTGCAGTTCGTAGCGCTCTCCCCCGCGCTCGGCGAGGAGCCGCGTCAGGTCGAAGGCCTTCTCCGGCGGGGCGCCGGTGTCCGGTACGGCGAGGCTCCCGCCCTCGGGGGCCGCCCCGGTGTCCGCTACTGCCGCGAAGGCCCGCGGCTCGCCGTCGGTCATGCGTCGTCCTTCCCGGCCGCCGCGGCGGCTTCCTCCGTGGCCGCGAGCGCGGCACCGATCCGTCCCGCGATCTCCACCGGGGTGAGCCCGATGTCGGCCAGCACCTCGCCGCGCTTCGCGTGCGCGAGGAACTGCTCGGGGATGCCGAAGCCGCGCAGCGGCACATCCACGCCGGCGTCCCGCAGGGCCTGCCCCACGGCCCAACCGACGCCTCCGGTACGGACGTTGTCCTCCACGACCGCGACCAGGCGGTGCGCCGCGGCCAGCGGGGCGAGCTGTTCGTCGACGGGTTTGACCCAGCGCGGGTCGACCACCGTGCAGGTGATGCCGCGCCCGGCGAGCAGCTCGGCCGCCCGCAGACAGACCGGGGCGAGCACACCGACGGCGACGAGCAGCACATCGGCGTCCTCGTCCCGGCGCAGCACGTCCATGCCGCCGAGCCGGGCGAGCGCCGGGACGTCGGGCCCGACGGACTCCTTGGGGAACCGCACCACCGTCGGCGCGTCCGGCACGTCCACGGCCTCGCGCAGCTGGGCCCTCAGCTGGGCCGCGTCGCGCGGCGCGGCGATCCTGAGGCCGGGCACCACCTGGAGCATCGACAGGTCCCACATCCCGTTGTGGGAGGCGCCGTCGACACCGGTCACCCCGGCCCTGTCGAGGACGAACGTCACCCCGCACCGGTGCAGCGCCACATCCATGAGCACCTGGTCGAAGGCCCGGTTGAGGAAGGTCGCGTACACGGCGACGACCGGATGCAGCCCGCCGGTGGCGAGCCCGGCGGCGCTCACCGCGGCGTGCTGTTCGGCGATCCCGACGTCCCACACCCGCTCCGGGAAGCGCTCGGCGAAGGGGCCGAGCCCGGTGGGGTGCAGCATGGCGGCGGTGATGGCGACGACGTCGGGCCGCTCGGCGCCGAGCCGCACCATCTCCTCGCCGAACACCGCGGTCCACGAGGGCCCGCCGGGCGGGGTGAGCGGGGCGCAGGTCAGCGGGTCCATGGCGCCGACGGTGTGGAAGCGGTCGGCCTCGTCGTCGAGGGCCGGCTGGTAGCCGCGGCCCTTCTCGGTCAGGCAGTGCACGAGGACCGGCCCGTGGAAGCGCTGCGCGCGGCGCAGCGCGGACTCGACGGCCTCGGTGCTGTGCCCGTCGATCGGGCCGAGGTACTTCAGGCCCAGGTCCTCGAACATGCCCTGGGGTGCGAACGCGTCCTTGAAGCCCTTCTTCGCCCCGTGCAGGGACTCGTACAGCGGCTGCCCCACGACGGGCGTCTGCTGGAGCACCTCCTTGCCCCAGGCGAGGACCCGCTCGTAGCCGTCGGTGGTGCGCAGGGTCGCGAGGTGGCCGGCGAGCCCGCCGATGGTCGGTCCGTACGACCGCTCGTTGTCGTTGACCACGATGATCAGGGGGCGGTCCCGCGCGGCGGCGATGTTGTTGAGCGCTTCCCAGGCCATGCCGCCGGTGAGGGCGCCGTCTCCGATGACGGCGACGACGTGGCCCTTCCTGCCGAGCACCTCGTTGGCCTTGGCGAGGCCGTCCGCCCAGCCGAGCACGGTGGAGGCGTGGCTGTTCTCGATGACGTCGTGCTCGGACTCGGCGCGCGAGGGATAGCCGGACAGGCCGCCCTTGGTGCGCAGCTTCGAGAAGTCCTGCCGGCCGGTGAGCAGCTTGTGCACGTAGCTCTGGTGGCCGGTGTCCCACAGGATGCGGTCGGCCGGTGAGTCGAAGGCCCGGTGCAGGGCGATGGAGAGTTCGACGACGCCCAGGTTGGGCCCGAGGTGGCCGCCGGTGCGCGCCACGGCGGGGATGAGGAACTCCCTGATCTCCAGGGCGAGTCGGCCGAGGTCGGCCGGGTCGAGCGCTTGCAGGTCTTGCGGCCCCCGGATGTTCTCCAAGATCGTCACGTTCGGGCCCCCTCTGTCGGATCTGTTCGGCTCACGGTCGTCGCCGGGCGGGCCCGGCGCCGCCGCCGGGCCGCCACGCGCGGGGCCCCGGAGAGACCGGCTCTCCGGGGCCCCGCGACGTCACGCGCGGTTGGCCTGGATGGTCTCGCGGACCGCCCTGAGCGACTCCTTCAGGGACCCCATGGTGGCGAGCACGGCGGTCGGCTCGTAGCCGCAGTGCGCCATGCAGTTGGCGCACCGGTCGTCCTTGCCGCGGCCGTACTTGTCCCAGTCGGTGTCCTCGACCAGCTCGCGGTAGGTCGGCACGTACCCGTCGCTCATCAGGTAGCAGGGCCGCTGCCAGCCGAAGAGCGAGTAGTTGGGGATCGCCCACGCGGTGCACGGGAAGTCGGCCTTGCCCTCCAGGAAGTCCAGGAAGAGCGGCGAGTGGTTGAGCCGCCAGCGGGCGCGGTTGCCGCCGGAGAACGCCTTCTTGAAGAGCTCGCGGGTCTGCTCGACCCCCAGGAAGTGCTCCTGGTCGGGCGCCTTCTCGTAGGCGTAGGCGGGCGAGATCATCATCTCGTCGACCTTGAGGTCGTCATTGAGGAAGTTGAGCACCTCGATGATGGTCTGCGGGGTGTCGGTGTTGAAGAAGGTCGAATTGGTGGTGACGCGGAAGCCCTGCCGCTTCGCTTCCTTGATCGCCTCGACCGCCTCGTCGAACACCCCCTCCTTCGCGACCGACTCGTCGTGCCGCTCGCGCAGTCCGTCGATGTGCACGGCGAACGCGAAGTACGGCGACGGCGTGAACTTCTCCAGCTTCTTGCGCATGAGCAGAGCGTTGGTGCACAGGAAGACGTACTTCTTCTTGGCCACCAACTGGCGCACGATCTCGTCGATCTGAGGGTGCATCAGCGGCTCGCCGCCCGCGATGGAAACCATCGGGGCGCCGGATTCCAGGACCGCGCCGACGGCCTGGGCCACCGGCATGCGCTGCTTCAGGATCCCGGCCGGATGCTGGATCTTGCCACAGCCCTCGCATTTCAGGTTGCAGGCGAAGAGCGGCTCCAGCTCGACGATCAGCGGGAACTTTTCACGCTTGCGCAACTTCTGTTCAAAGAGATAGGTCCCGACCCTGATGGACTGGCGAAGCGGCATGGCCATCTGGCTCACCTCCTGGGGAGCAGCAAAGAACGGTGCCATTCAAAGAAAGCGGGAAGAACGGCACGAAGAACGCGGAAGGCTGATATTCCACCGCGCACCGTGCCAATTCGGACGAGTTCATGTTCTGGAGCGTCCACGACCACTCGGACGGCCGCAACCGGACGCGGTCCGGCCTGCCGGGCGGCCCACAGCGTGGCGGCGGACTCCATGTCCACCGCGACCGCCCCGGTCGCCCTCAGGTCGGCCCGCTCCGGTCCGCGTACGACGTGGTCGGAGCCCGCGAGCGGGCCGGTGTGGACCGTGCGTCCCGGCAGCGCCTCGGCGAGCGCCTTGGCGAGCACCTCGATGGAGCTGCATGCGGTGGTGCCCCGCGGATCGCGGGTTTCCTCGGCGACGACCAGGTCCCCGGGGTGCATCCCGGGGACGAGGCCGGCGCAGAAGCCTGAGGCGATGACCGCGGCGTCATGGGTGGCGGGCGCGCTCAACGTGCGCTCGAGCGCACGTTCGGCGGCCCGGGGACCCATGCCGCTGCGGACCACCGTGACCGGGGCCGCGGCGCCGCGGGCGCCGCGCAGCGCGAGCCGCTCGATGGTGAGCGCGCACGCGATCACCAGCGGAACGGGCCGCGCGGCCTGAGGTGTGTCCATCAACCCCCCTTGGCGGCGTTGAGGGAGAACGGTTCTCCGTGGAGGTAGCGGCCGAGCGCGGTCAGCGGGAAGACCTGCCGGTAGAGGTGGTAGTTGATCGAGAAGTCCCACGGGAACCCGGTCCCCGTGAAGTACGGCTCGTCCCAGGAGCCGTCCTCGCGCTGGTTCTCCGCGAGCCAGGCGATGCCGCGCTCGGTGGCCCTCGTGTCCCGCCCGCCGGCCGCGAGGAGCGCGAGCAGCGCCCACGCGGTCTGCGACGCGGTGGAGGGACCGCGGCCCACCCACTCGGTCTCGCCGTACGAGCGCAGGTCCTCGCCCCAGCCTCCGTCGTCGTTCTGCACGGACTCCAGCCAGCTCACCGCGCGGCGGATCGCGGGGTGCGACACGGGGAGCCCGGCGGCGGTCAGCGCGGGCACCACCGACCCCGTACCGTATACGTAGTTGACGCCCCAGCGGCCGAACCAGGCGCCGTTGGGCTCCTGTTCGGCGAGGAGCCACTCGATGCCGCGCCGGGTGCGGGGGTCGTGCGCCCTGCCCTCGTGGGCCAGCATCTCCACCACATGCGCGGTGACATCGGCCGACGGAGGGTCGATGACCTCACCGAAGTCGCAGAACGGCAGCCGGTTGGGGAAGGCACTGGTGTTGTCCGCGTCGAACGCGGCCCAGGCGCCGTTCTTCGACTGCATGCCGAGGGTCCAGCGCGCCCCGCGCTCGACGGCCGCGTCGACCTTCTCCTGCTGCGGGTGCTTGATCCGGCGCAGCGCCAGGATCACCTCCGCGGTGTCGTCGATGTCCGGGTAGTTGTCGTTGTGGAACTCGAACGCCCAGCCACCGGGCTCCAGTCGGGGTCTGCGGACCGCCCAGTCGCCGGGCCGCGTGATCTCCTCGTCGAGCATCCAGTCGGCCGCCTTGACCAGGGCGGGGTGGTCGGCCGGCACACCCGCGTCGGCGAGCGCGATGGCGGCCAGACAGGTGTCCCACACCGGCGACTGGCAGGCCTCGATCATCCGGGAGCCGTCCTCGCGCCACACCGCGAACCGGTCGAGCGATTCAAGACCGGCCCGCATCACCGGATGACCGAGGTCGTAGCCGAGCAGATGGAGGGCGATCACCGAGTACACCGCGGGAGGCTGGATGCCGCCCCAGCAGCCGTCGTTCTCCTGCCGCTCGACGATCCAGCGGGCGGCGCTGCGCATCGCCGCCCGGCGCAGTGCGCGGGGCGCCACCTTGCGGTAGGCGTGCAGCACCTTGTCGAGCCGCTGGAACGTTCCGCTCCAACTCGCCACCGGGGCAAGGGGCTTGGGAGGGTTGGGGCGGGCGGCGTCGGTGTGCAGCTCGTCGAGCGCGAAGGGCGCGGGGCGCACCGGCCGTTTGCCCGACACCACGGTGAGCGGCACGATGGTCTGCCGGGCCCAGCAGCCGAAGTCGTAGATGTTGAGCGGCACCCACGGCGGCAGGAAGATCAGCTCGGGCGGCAGCTCGGGCAGGTCGTCCCATTTCCACCAGCCGAACAGGGCCAGCCAGATCCGGGTGAAGACCCGCGCCGACGCGATGCCGCCCTTGGCTCTGATCCAGGCGGAGGCGCGGGCCATGTGCGGATCATCGGGCCGGTCGCCGGCGAGCCTGAGGGCGACGTACGCCTCGATGGTGGCGGAGAGTTCGCCGGGCCCGCCGTAGAAGGTGGCCCAGGTTCCGTCGTCACGCTGCTCGCCCCGGATGAACAGGGCCGCCGCCCGGAGCGTCCGGTCGTCCTGGATCCCGAGGAACTGGCGCAGCAGCAGGTCCTCGGCGTCCATGGTGACGTTGGTCTCCAGGTCGCCCTTCCACCAGCCCTGGGCGTCCTGCCTCGCCAGCAGGTGCGCGACGCCGCGGTCCGTGGCCAGCCGGGCGGCGTCGAGCACCTGGTGCACGCCGGGAGCCGTCCCGGCGGTCGTACTGGCCGCGGCTGCCCGGGGCTGGGTGGCCCCGGCGCTTCCGTCGGTCGTCGCTGTCATGGCTTCCCCTTCGTGCAGTGGCTACTTCTGCTGTGCTGGGGTCTCCGTCGGAGCGGGCCCGGTTACCCGGGCCCTCCGGCGACTGCGAGTCATATGGGAATGGTGATCATCTCTTTCGTACGACGACGAAGTCGGCCAGCGCGGTGAGCTGGGCACGGACGAGTTCCGGCATGTCGACGGCGCCGAGCGCCTCGATCGCGATGGTGTGCTGCCTGCGGGCTTCCTGCGAGGTCCACTCCCGGCCGCCGGCCTCCTCGATCAGGGCGGCCCGGGTGGCGAACTCCGCCTCGGAGAAGCTGTCGAAGTCATTGCTCTTGGCGTCGGCGGCGAGCAGTTCGCCGAGCCGGGTGGAGGCCGGACCGCCCGCGGCGAGCGCGGCGACGACCGGCAGCGACTTCTTGCGCTGGCGCAGGTCGCTCCAGGTCTGCTTGCCCGTGGCGTCCGGGTCGCCCCAGATGCCGAGCAGGTCGTCGACGGCCTGGAAGGCGAGGCCGAGGTGGTAGCCGTACGCCTCCAGGGTGTCGGCGGTCCGGTCGTCGGCGCCGCCGAGGACCGCGCCGATCGAGCAGGCGCAGGCGAGCAGGGCGCCCGTCTTGTTGCCCTCCATCTCCAGGCACTCCTCGACGGTGACCCGCTCGCGGTGCTCGTAGGAGATGTCCTGGGCCTGACCGTCGATCAACTTCCGCGTGGCGGTGGTCAGTCGGCGCGTCGCCCGGCCCGCCTCCACGGTGCCGAGCTCCAGGAGGACCTCGTTGGCGAGGGCGAACAGGGCGTCGCCGACGAGGATCGCCTGCGCGGGGCCGTGCACCTTCCACACCGTGTCGCGGTGGCGGCGCTGCTCGTCGCCGTCCATGAGGTCGTCGTGCAGCAGCGAGAAGTTGTGGACGAGCTCCACGGCGACCGCTCCGGGCACGCCCACCTCGGCGGCGGCGCCGGCCGCCTCCGCGGAGAGCAGGGCGAGCGCGGGCCGCACGGCCTTGCCGCCGTCACCCGTCGAGGGGCGGCCCTGGGCGTCGATCCACCCGAAGTGATAGGCGGCGACGGTGTCCATGGGAGCCGCGAGCCGGTCGACGGCCGCCCGCAGCTCCGGAGTCGACAGCGCGCGCCCCCGCTCCAGCAGGGCGGTGACGTCCACGGTGTCCACAGCCGGATTCGCCGAAGCCGAAGGCACAGTCGGCACAGTCTCTCCTCTTGTTCCAGTACTGCTAACTGTCATGCCGCCTCCTGAAGCGGATGAACGTGGGGGCGGCCCAGGGCGGCGAGCGCGGCGCCGGCGGCGCTGAATCCGCTGCGTACGGCGCCTTCCATGGTCGCGGGCCAGCCGGTCGCGGTCCACGCGCCGGCCAGGTACAGGCCGTCCGCGCGGGTCCGTGCCGACGGCCGCAGCCGGCCGACGCCGGGGGTGGGGGCGAACGTCGCTGTCCGCTCCCGGGTGACGAAGAAGTCGAGGATCTCGGCGCCGCGCGCCGCGGGCAACAGCTTTTCCAGTTCCGGCAGGTAACGCGCCCGCAGTTCGGACACGGGCAGCTCGATCTCGTCACCCGCGTCCGACTGGGAGAGGGCCAGGTACTGGCCTGGGCCGGTGAGCCCCGAGGAGTCCGTACGGTCGAAGACCCACTGCACCGGGGTGCCGAGCGCCGCGAAGAAGGGCTGCCGCAGCACCTTGCGGTCGTAGACCACGTGCACGTTGAGGATGGGGGCGGTGCCGATGTCGAGGAGCTTGGCCGGATCGTCGAGGGCGCCGTCGGGCAGCAGACCGTGCGCCTCCTTCTGCGCCACGGCGAGCACCACGACCTCGGCGTCCAGCGTCTCGCCGCCCAGACAGACCTGCCAACCGCCGTCCGCGGTACGGGAGACGGCCTCCACCTTGGTGCGCGTCTCGACCCGCACGCCGGCCGCGTCGAGCGCCTTGCGGGCCAGGGTGTCGTGGAGCTCGCCGAGCGGCACGCGGGCCCAGCCGATGTCGGCGGCGCCCGCCTCGGAGAGCAGGCCGGTCTTGAAGACCATGGCGGCGAGCCCGAGCGAGGCGTGCGGCGCGGTGGCGTTGAGGGTGGCCACGCCCACCAGGTCCCACAGCGCCTCGATGGTCCGCCGGGACTGGCCGTGCCGGCTGAGCCAGGTGGCGAAGTCCACGCCGTCGAGGGCCGGGTCGGCGGGGTCGAGCTTCTTCAGGGCGAGCGCGGCGCGCCCCACCGACAGCCGCTCGGCGAGGGAGAGGTGCGGGTAGGTGGCCAGGCTCCGCGCCAGGTGGAGCGGCACCGGCAGCGCGTCGCGGCGCAGCCGGCCGAGCCGGGGGCGGCCGGGGTCCGCCACGTCGAGGACGGGCACGTCCAACATGGGCTGCACGGGGGCGAGTTCACTGCCACCGACCCGGTCGAGGAACCAGCGGTAGGCGGTGCAGCAGCGCAGATAGACGTGCTGGCCGTTGTCGACGGTCAGGTCGCCGCGCCGGAAGGAGAACGCGAGGCCGCCCAGGCGCGGGCGCCCCTCGGCCAGGGTCACGTCCAGGCCGGCGTCGGCGAGTTCGAGGGCCGCGGTGATGCCGGCGAGGCCGCCGCCGACGACCACGGCGCGCTGGGGCCGCGTGCCGCTCATGCGTCCTCCCCGCGGGCCGCGCCGGTGGTGTGCGCACCGCGGGCCGGCGCCGTCGCGGACGCGGCGGCGGACCGGCGGGCCGCACGTCGGACCGGCGCCATGGACCTGGACCCTTCGTCGGGGAGCGCGTGGAGCATCAGGCGCGCCTCCTGGCGCTCTGCCGGGAGACGTACCGGGTGTCGAGCCCGGACAGGCCGCGGACCGCGACGTACGCCTTCTCCCGGCCGGGCAGCGAGACCCGGCCGCGCAGTACGGCCTCGGGGTCGCGCTCGATGCGGTCGAGCAGACGGCGGTAGATGCCGGCCATCGCGGCGACGCAGGCGCCGCTGCGCCGGTCCAGCATGGGCAGCAGCCGGTAGCCCTCGGCGAACAGGGCGCGGGCGCGCCGCACTTCGAAGTGGACGAGGCCGGCGAAGTCGGAGCCGGGGGGCGGCAGCGGGCCGTCGAACCCGGTCGAGCAGCCGAACTTGGCGAGGTCGTCGGAGGGCAGGTAGGTCCGCCCGGTGCCGGCGTCCTCGCGAACGTCCCGCAGGATGTTGGTGAGTTGGAGGGCGAGCCCCAGCGTGTCGGCGTACTCGGGAGCGCGTTCGCTGCCGGGCACGCCGGGCTGGATGCCGAACACGCCGAGCGAGAGCCGCCCGATGGCGCCGGCGACACAGCGGCAGTACGTCTTGAGGTCGTCCCAGGTCTCGTAGGTCTCGCCGCGCACGTCCATCAGGACGCCGTCGATGAGTTCGTCGAGCCCGCCGAGCGGGATCGGGAAGCGCTGCGCCGCGTCCGCGAGCGCCACCGCGACGGGGTCGGTGTCGTCCTCGTCGACCGCGCCGTCGCGGACCCGCCCGAGCAGTGCCCGGGTCTCTTCGAGCCGCGTCTGCTTGGCGTCCTGGGCCAGCGTCCCGTCACCGATGTCGTCGACCCGGCGCGAGAACGCGTACAGCGCGGACATCGCCTGCCGCTTGTCGGCCGGCAGCAGCCTGATGCCGTACGCGAAATTGCGCGCCTGCTGCCCGGTCACGGCCTCGCAGTAGCTGTATGCGGCCTGTACCGGTGCGGACACGGGTGCCTGTGCCTCCACTGTCCGGCTCACCCCTCTCTACGCGCTCTTCGCAAGACGGCTCCCACCTCGCGCACCAGCCTTGCCTTGGTGGGCTTGGGCGGCCCCGGAAGTACGTCGTGGCCGGCGGCAGCCACCGCGTCGAGCGCGGCGCGTCCTCCGGCCACGAATCCGGCCAGCAGCAGCTTGAGTCTGCCGTGGACGCTACCCACCAGGGGGGTGCCTTCATTCAGCAACGACCCGGCGCGTTCCGCTTCGAACGCGACCAGGGCGCGCACCGAAGCGCTCCCCCGGGGGGCGGCCAGATCGGCCTGCGTGACATGGAAACGTGACATGTCCTCGGCCGGCAGATAGATCCGGTCCCGCCCGAGGTCCTCCTTCACGTCCTGGAGGTGTTCGACGATCTGCAACGCGGTGCAGATCGCGTCGGAGCGGCGGACCCGCTCCGGGCTCGTGGTGCCGGTGATGGCGAGGACGAGCCGCCCCACGGGGTTGGCGGAGAGCTCGCAGTAGGCAAGCAGCTCCTCGTACGTCTCGTAGCGCCGCACCCGCTGGTCCTGGCGGTTGGCCTCGATCAGCCCGAGGAACGGCTCGGGGGTGAGTGCGCAGCGCCGGACGGTCGGCTGGAGCGCCTTGAGGAGCGGGTGGTGCGGGGTGCCGTCGAAGACCCGGTTCAGGTCGGCCCGGAAGGCGTCGAGCAGGACGATCCGGTCGTCCGCTGCGGCGGGGGCCACGCCGAGGTGGCGGGCGTCGGCGCCGCCGGGGGCGAGGTCGCCGTCACCGATGTCGTCGACGAGCCGGGCGAAGCCGTAGACGGCCATCAGGTCGTCGCGCCAGGCGCGCGGCAGGAAGAAGGGGGCCACCGGGAAGTTCTCGTCCGCGGCCTTGTCGAGCGTGGCGCACGCGGCGGGTCCGGGGCGCACATCCCGGACTGGGGTCACCGGGTACCGCCCGGGGCGGGAACGGCGGCCGTCCCTTGGAGCTGGAGATCTTCCGTAGCCATGGCCGTCACATCTCCCGTTCTACACCGCCGACCCAAAACATCCTATTTCGGACACGCCGCCTGACCTCCCCGGACGGGGTGACCCGTCACGCGTGGAGCCCGGGGCGTATTACCCCACTTGCCGCGAATCAGCACCGGTACAGCTTACGTTGTACAACGGCCGCCGACACGCGGGGGTGTTGCGAGCGTTACGAGAACACTCCGATCGGGCCCAACCTTCCCCGCGTACTGGCAACTTGACGGGACCTTGACTGTCGGACCACACCCTAGGACGCACGAGCCCCTGCCGGGGTTGATCGACAGGGGCTCGGTCTTGGCGGATGGCGCCGGACGACTGGGCGTCAGCGCCCGGACTCCTTCTGGTACGCCTTGACGACCTCGTCGGTCGGACCGTCCATGAGCAGCTCACCGCGCTCCAGCCACAGCACACGGTCGCAGGTGTCCCGGATGGAGCCGATGCTGTGGCTCACCAGGAAGACGGTGCCCGCGTGCTTGCGCAGCTCGCGGATCCGCTCCTCCGAGCGGATCTGGAACTGACGGTCACCGGTGGCCAGCGCCTCGTCGATCATGAGGACGTCGTGGTCCTTGGCCGCGGCGATGGAGAACCGCAGCCGGGCCGCCATGCCGGAGGAGTACGTCCGCATCGGAAGGGAGATGAAGTCGCCCTTGTCGTTGATGCCGGAGAAGTCGACGATCTCCTCGTAGCGCGCCTTGACCTCCTCGCGCGACATGCCCATGGCCAGGCCGCCGAGGATGACGTTGCGCTCGCCGGTCAGGTCGTTCATCAGCGCCGCGTTCACGCCGAGCAGCGAGGGCTGGCCGTCGGTGTAGACCCGCCCGCTCTCGGGCGGCAGCAGGCCGGCGATGGCCCGCAGCAGGGTCGACTTCCCGGAGCCGTTGGAGCCGATCAGGCCGATCGCCTCACCGCGGTACGAGGTGAACGACACGCCCTTGACCGCGTGCACCCGGCGCATGCCGCGGGAGGCGCCGCCGGTCTTGTCCTTCTTGACGATGCGGCTCAGGGCGGCGGTGGCGCTGCCCCTTCCGCCGCCGCCACCGTTGACGGTGTACACGATGTGCACGTCGTCGCAGATGACGGTGGGAATGCGCGCGTCCTCGACCGCCACGCGGTTCTTGATGTCCTCAGCCACGGCCATAGCGCTCCTCAGCCTTCCAGAAGTACACGAATCCCAGGGCGCCCACGACGACGGCCCAGCCGATCGCCAGGGCCCAGACGTGCGGGGGCAGGGACCCGCCGCCGTAACCGTCCAGCAGGGCGTAGCGCGCCAGATCCATGTAGATCGCGGCGGGGTTGATCTGCAGGACGTGCTTGAGCCAGCTCGGCTTGTCGTGGAGCACCGCGGTGATGCTGAACATCACGCCGGACGAGTACATCCAGGTACGCATGATGAACGGCATCAGCTGGGCGAGGTCGGGCGTCTTCGCGCCGAGCCGGGCGAAGATCAGCGCGAGTCCGGTGTTGAAGACGAACTGCAGCGCCAGCACCGGGACGATGAGGATCCAGGTCATGCCCGGCGCGAAGCCGGAGGCGACCACCACGATCATCAGGACGATCATCGAGAACAGCAGCTGCTGGAGCTGCTGGAGCGCGAAGGAGATCGGCAGCGAGGCGCGCGGGAAGTGCAGCGCCCGCACCAGACCCAGGTTGCCCGAGATCGCCCGTACGCCGGCCATCAGCGAGTTCTGCGTGAAGGTGAACAGGAACACGCCGGTCACCAGGAACGGGATGAAGACATCGTTGGGGATGCCCTTCCTCGTTCCCATCAGCACGCCGAAGATGAAGTAGTACACCAGCGCGTTCAGCAGGGGCGTCGCCACCTGCCAGATCTGGCCGAGCTTCGCCTCGCTGTACTGGGCGGTGAGCTTGGCCGAGGAGAACGACAGGATGAAGTGGCGCCGGCCCCACAGCTGCTTGATGTAAGCGGTGAGTCCGGGCCGGGCACCGCTCACCGACAGCCCGTGCTTGGCGGCGAGGTCCGCCGGGGACAGGGTTGTGTCACTCACAAGTGGAAACTTTCGTGTTCAAGAAGTACGCCCGATGGTCTCAGGAGCCGAGGCTCTCAGATGACGGGGGGACGGCCCAGCCGGGTGAGCTTCCAGACCGTACGCCACTTCATGGGACGGCGCGGTCCGCAGGGCGTCGTCCAGCCCTCCTTGAACCCGCCGAACCAGGCCTTCAGGGCCGGGCCCGAGGGCTTGCGCGCCAGGGTCAGGAGCAGCCAGACCCCGAGGTAGACCGGGACCAGGAGCGCCGGCAGGTTGCGCCGGGCGAGCCAGACCCGGTTGCGGGCCACCATCCGGTGGTAGACCGCGTGCCGGGACGGGGCGGTCGCCGGGTGGTTCAGGACCATGTCCGCGCGGTAGTCGATCATCCAGCCGGCGTCCAGGGCACGCCAGGCGAGGTCGGTCTCCTCGTGGGCGTAGAAGAACTCGTCGGGCAGCCCGCCGACCTCCGCGAAGACCCGGGTCCGCACGGCGTTGGCGCCGCCGAGGAAGGTCGTCACGCGCGACGAGCGCATCGGGTCGGCGGCGCGCAGCCGCGGGACGTGGCGGCGCTGGGTGACACCGGTCTCCGGGTCGGCGATCCGGAAGCTGATGATGCCCAGCTCCGGGTCGGCCGCGAAGGCCTGGCGGCACAGCTCGGCGGTGTCCTGCTGCGCGAGGAGGCCGTCGTCGTCGAGGAAGAGCAGGACGTCCATCTCGGCGCCCGAGGGGCCGAACGCCTCGATGCCGACGTTGCGCCCGCCCGGGATGCCCAGGTTCTCCGGCAGCTCCACGGTGCGTACGCCCTCGGGGACGTCCGGGACCGGGGCGCCGTTGCCGACCACGACGACCTCGACGTGGTCGCCGTCCTGCTTGGTCACCGAGTCGAGCAGGGCACGCAGTTCGGCGGGGCGGTTGCCCATGGTGATGATCACCGCGCCGACCTTCAGGGGGCCGCCCTGCACCGGGGCGCTCACTTCAGCCTGCTCGACGCGAGGACGGACACCAGGTGCAGCAGCGTCTGCAGGAGCGCGATGCCCGCGAGCACCGCGACGCCCAGACGCGAGAAGTACAGGTCGCCCCGCATCTGGTCCACGACGGCGAGGACGAGGATCAGCAGGGACGCCTCGATGCCGAGGACGAGCCGGTGGAACTTGAGCGCGGCGGCGGCCCGGCGGGCGAGCGCCATGCCGGAGGAGCGCGGCGTGGCCGCCGCGTCCTTGACCTGCGGGAGCCCGGCCTGGTGACGGGCGACGCCGACGAGGTCGGTCTCGGCCTTGATCAGGATGGCGCCGAGCGCGGCGAGCGTGCCGAGGAAGGCCCAGAGCCAGTCGATGCGGCCGGGGCCCCACAGGTCGGCGGCGCGCAGGCCGAAGCCGACCAGGACCGCGGCGTCGCACAGGTAGGCGCCGACCCGGTCGAGGTAGACGCCGGAGAGCGAGAACTGCTTCTTCCAGCGGGCCACTTCGCCGTCGACGCAGTCGAGCAGCAGATAGCCCTGGACGGCGATGACGCCGAGGACGGCGCCCCAGACGCCCGGCACGAGCAGGGCCGGGGCGGCGAGGACACCGCTGAGGGTCATCAGATAGGTCAGCTGGTTCGGCGTGACCTTGGTGGTGACCAGGACCCGGGTGATGCGCAGCGAGATCTCGCGCATGTACAGGCGGCCGCCCCAGTGCTCGCCGCTGACCCGGTCCTTCACACCCGCCGGGTGCACGACCGGGCGGAGCTCAGCTACGGATGGTCTTGGCATAGTCGGCGTACGCGTCCCTGATCTGGTCGGTGGACAGGTCGAGGTGTTCGAGGATGGTGTAGCGGCCGGGCCGGGTCTGCGGGGCGAACTCGACGGCCTGGACGAACTCGTCCACGCTGAAGCCGATGTCCCCGGCCGTCACCGGCAGGGCGTGCCGGCGCAGTACCTCGGCCATGTGCGCGGACTGCTCGGTCGCGCCGCGCAGGTGCATGGCGAACGCGGCGCCCAGACCGCACTGCTCACCGTGGCTCGCCGCGCGCTGCGGGAAGAGCAGGTCGAAGGCGTGGCTGATCTCGTGGCAGGCGCCGGACGACGGCCGGCTGTCGCCGCTGATCGACATGGCGATGCCGGACATGACGAGGCCCTCGGAGAGCGTGACGAGGAAGTCGTCGTCGCCGACGGTGCCGGGGTGGCGAAGGACCGCCTCACCGGCGCTGCGCGCCATGGCGGCGGCCAGGCCGTCGACGGGCTCCCCGGTCTCGCGGTGCGACAGCTCCCAGTCCGCGATGGCGGAAAGGTTGGAGATCGCGTCGCCGATGCCCGAGCGCACGAAGCGCGCGGGCGCCTCCCGGATCACGTCCAGGTCGATGAGGATCGCCAGCGGGGTGGGCACACCGTAGGAGCCGCGCCCGTTGTCGTTGTCGAGGGTCGAGATCGGCGAGCAGATGCCGTCGTGCGAGAGGTTGGTGGCGACCGCGACCATGGGCAGCCCGACCCGGGCCGCCGCGTACTTGGTCACGTCGATGATCTTGCCGCCGCCGAGCGCCACGACCGCGTCGTAGCGCTTGCCGCGCATCTGGTCGGCGAGGGTGACCGCCGCGTCGATGGTGCCGCCGTCGACCGCGTACCAGTCGGCGCCCGGAAGGAGCGGGGCGAACTGCTCGCGCAGCTTCTGCCCCGATCCCCCGCTGACCGCGATCGCCAGGTTGCCGTTGGCGGAGATCCGCTGGTCGGCCAGGACGACGGCGAGGTCGTCCAGGGCGCCGCGGCGGATGTCGACGACGACCGGCGACGGAATCAGTCGCGTCAGTACTGGCACGCGATCTCACGGCCCTTCGCCAGGTCGTCGTGGTTGTCGATCTCGACCCACGACACCTCGCCGATGGGGGCCACGTCGACGGTGAAGCCGCGGTTGACGAGCTCCTGGTAGCCGTCCTCGTAGTAGAGGTCGGGGTCGCGCTCGAAGGTGGTCTTCAGGGCGTCGGCGAGCTCCTCGGCGGCCTCGGCCTCGATGAGCGTGACGCCGATGTACTCACCGGTCGCGGTCGCCGGGTCCATCAGCTTGGTGATGCGCTGGACGCCCTTGCCCTCGGCGGTGATGACCTTCATCTCCTCGTCGGCGAGGGACTTCACCGTGTCGAGGGCGAGGATGATCTTCTGGCCCTTGCCGCGGGCGGCGAGCAGCGTCTTCTCGACCGAGACGGGGTGGACCGTGTCGCCGTTGGCGAGGATCACACCGCGCTTGAGGACCTCACGCGCACACCACAGGGAGTACGCGTTGTTCCACTCCTCGGCCTTGTCGTTGTCGATCAGCGTGATCGCGACGCCGTACGTGGCCTCCAGGGCCTCCTTGCGCGCGTACACGGCTTCCTTGCGGTAGCCGACGACGATCGCGACCTCGGTGAGGCCGACCTCGGCGAAGTTCTTCAGCGCGATGTCCAGGACGGTGGTGTCACCGTCGACAGGCACGAGGGCCTTCGGGAGCGTGTCGGTGTAGGGGCGCAGACGCCGTCCGGCACCGGCGGCCAGTACGAGGCCAATCATGCTGTTTCTCCTTCGTCATGTACGGCAGGTGCTCCGGAGGACACCCAGAACCGGATGGACTCCACGAGCACCACGAGCGCGATGACCGCCGTGAGGGCGGTGAGCGCCAGGGTGAAGTCTGTGCCCCGCGTGGCGAGGACGGCGGCGAGCACCGTCACCACGAGCGTGCGGCCTTCCTGGCCGCCGATCACCCGCACCAGCCAGTGCGGCGGCGCGCCGGAGCCGCCCTTGATGCGGTAGACCGTGTCGTAGTGATGGTAGGCGACCGCGGATACGAGGCCGAAAGCCGCGGGAAGGGCTCCGTCCACGTCCGAGCGGGCCGCCAGGATCAGGACCGTGCAGTATTCGGCCACCCGGAAGAGCGGCGGCACGAGCCAGTCGAGGGCGCCCTTGAGGGGGCCGGCGACGGCGAGGCCGGACAGGACCGCGTAGAAGAGGGCCGCGACGACCATCTGGCCGCTGCCGACGGGCTGGGTGAGCGCGGCGGCGATCAGTGCGGCGGCTCCGACGGCCGCTACCACGGGGGCGCCCGGAATCCGGGGCGCCCTGGCCGCGACGAGCTGCGCGAGCGGACCGCTGTCGGCGAGGTCGACGAGGGCCCGCGCCGCACGGTCGGTGCGGGTGGCGCGACGGGTCAGGGAGCGCAGGACGCGGCCCGCGGTGGTGTAGCAGGCGGCGAAGGCGCAGCCGATGAGCAGGGCGTAGAAGACGACGCGGGGTGTGGTGACGGCGGTGAGGACCGCGATCATCGCCCAGCGCTCGCCGATGGGCAGCACGATCATGCGCCGCACCCACACCGTCCAGCCGACGGAGTCGAGCCGGTCGGAGAGGGCCGCGGTCGGACTGGTGTTGGCGGTCGCGTCCGTGCCCACGACGTGCGCCTCGTTGTACGAGAAGTCCACGACATGGCGGCAGGTCTGGAGCACCATCGCGCCGAGCGCGAGCGCCCACACGTCGTCGCCGCCCCGAGCGGCGCCGAGGGCGAGGCCCGCGTAGTAGGCGTACTCCTTGGCGCGGTCGAACGTGGCGTCGAGCCAGGCGCCCATCGTCGAGTACTGGAGCGAGTAGCGGGCGAGCTGCCCGTCGGTGCAGTCCAGGACGAAGGAGAGGAGCAGCAGCACACCGGCCGCGACGTAGCCGCCCCGGGTCCCGGTCGCCGCGCAGCCGGCCGCGATCAGCGCGGTGATCAGCGAGGCCGTGGTGACCTGGTTGGGGGTGAGGCCGCGGCGGGCGCACCAGCGGGCGATGTAGCGGGAGTAGGGGCTGATGAAGTGGGTGGTGAAGAAGCCGTCGCGGGACTTGACCGCGTTGCGCAGGCGGACGGCTTCGTCGTCCACGGCGGCGACGGCGCGGGCGGCCTCGGCCGCGCTCTCGTCGTCGGCGGGAACGCTCGCCACGAGCGAGCCGAGTTCGGGGTGGTGCACGGCGACGCCGTCGGTCTCGATGGCCGCGGCGACGTCGTCGGCGAGCACCGAGGCGATGCGGACCGGCGTGGTGGGCTCGGCGGCGGCCTCGGTCAGGGCGCGGGCGAGCGCCGGGCGGGCCTCGGCCTGGACGGCGAGGGCGCCCGGAACGGAGGCCGCGGGGAAGCGGGGGTCGGTCAGCGCGAGACGCAGCGCGTGGAGGTGACCGACGAAGCGCGGGTCGACCAGGGCGACGCGCTCCCCGGCCGGTACCTGACCGACCAGGCGGGGCAGCTCGTCGGGGAGCAGGGCTTCTCGTACGTCGAATCCCAGCGCGCGCAGATCGGGTCCGAGCTGCGATCCGGGTACCGGCGGACCGGTAAGGATGGCGGTCGACAGACGAATCCACTCCTTGCGACTGACATGGCTGAGGTCCGACGGCCAGGCCCGACAGGGGGCGGGCGGCACGTCGGCAGAGGCTATCGGATGCACGGAAGCGGGAATTCACTGGCCGTTCACGCCCGATGGGGCCCGGGGGCTCCCGGTGCGGGACGCCGCGATCATCATGGTGGATCAAGGGCGCACCCCACAAACCAAGGGCGACCGGGGCCCGGCCGAGGAGCGATGCGGCCGCGCCAACGCGACCGCTACGTGATCGGTGCGGCGCTCTGACCTGCGAGCATTTCCGCAGGTCAGAGCAGATGACAACGGTGTTCAGTGCCGTGTTGCAGATACCCCCTACCCGTAGTTCACTGGCCCCTCATAGAGACGTCGGGATTGATCGGAAACAGATCCGGGAGGGCCTTTCATGGGGGCTGGGCACGACCACGGACACACACACGGCGGGCCGCCGCCGACGGGCACCGCGGCCGCCGCCTACCGGGGACGACTGCGCATCGCGCTCGGCATCACACTGACCGTGATGGTCGTGGAGATCGTCGGCGGTCTCCTCGCGGACTCCCTCGCCCTCGTCGCGGACGCGGCGCACATGGCGACGGACGGCCTGGGGCTCGCGATGGCGCTGCTCGCCATCCACTTCGCCAACCGCCCGGCCGCCGGCAACCGCACGTTCGGGTACGCCCGCGCCGAGATCCTCGCCGCGCTCCTCAACTGCATGCTGCTGCTCGGAGTGGGCGGCTACATCCTGTTCGAGGCGGTGGCGCGCTTCGTCGAGCCGGCCGGCACCGCGGGCGGCACCGCCGTCGTCTTCGGCCTGATCGGCCTGGTCGCCAACTCCGTCTCGCTCTGCCTCCTGATGAAGGGGCAGCAGGAGAGCCTCAACGTGCGCGGCGCCTTCCTCGAAGTGCTCTCCGACGCGCTCGGCTCGGGGGCCGTCGTGGTGGCCGGTCTGGTCATCATGACCACCGGCTGGCAGGCGGCCGACCCGATCGCCTCCCTGGTGATCGGCGTGATGATCGTGCCGAGGACCGTCAAGCTGCTGCGCGAGACCCTCAACGTCCTGCTCGAATCGGCTCCCAAGGGCGTCGACATGGCGGAGGTGCGCTCACACATCGTGGAGCTGCCGGGCGTCGAGGACGTACACGATCTGCACGCCTGGACGATCACGTCCGGGATGCCGGTGCTCTCCGCGCACGTGGTGGTCAGCCAGGAGATGCTCGACTCGGTGGGGCACGAGAAGCTCCTGCACGAGCTGCAGGGATGCCTGGGCGACCACTTCGACGTGGAGCACTGCACCTTCCAGCTGGAGCCGGGCGGTCACGCCGAGCACGAGGCGCGGCTCTGTCACTGAGTCGGGCGGTGGTTCGGGCACGGGTTCGGGACGGTTCCGGCGGGGCCGTGTGGGGCATGACATGCGGATGCCGGTCAATGGCGGACACACCGCTTTTGTACGGCAGACTGGGCAGCCGAGGACCGAAGCGAAGGATGGTTATGCCGAGCACACCAGCCACCACGGCGAACAACTCGTCGAACGGGACCACGGGCGCCGCCGCACCGGAGATCATGCTCGAACTCGTCGACGAGAGCGGCAACACCATCGGAACGGCGGAGAAGCTCTCCGCCCACCAGGCGCCCGGCCAGCTGCACCGGGCGTTCTCCGTCTTCCTCTTCGACCAGGCGGGCCGGCTCCTGATCCAGCGCCGGGCGCTCGGCAAATACCACTCCCCCGGTGTCTGGTCCAACACGTGCTGCGGCCACCCCTACCCCGGCGAGTCCCCGTTCGCGGCGGCCGCCCGGCGCACCTACGAGGAGCTGGGGATCTCGCCGACGCTGCTCGCCGAGGCCGGCACGGTGCGCTACAACCACCCGGATCCGGACTCGGGTCTGGTGGAGCAGGAGTACAACCACCTGTTCGTGGGACTCGCGCGGTCGCCGCTGCGGCCCGACCCCGAGGAGATCGGCGAGACGGCGTTCGTGACGCCGGAGGAGCTCGCCGAGCGGCACGCCGCCGTCCCGTTCTCGGCGTGGTTCATGACGGTGCTCGACGCGGCGCGGCCCGCGGTGAAGGAGCTCACGGGGCCCGACGCGGGCTGGTGATGCCCGGCAGGGGTGCCAGCGGGAGTGCGGCCCACACGATCTTTCCGCCGCTCGCGGTCTGCTCGACGTCGCACACCCCGCCGGCCTCCTCGGTGATCTCCCGGACCAGGAGCAGGCCCCGGCCGCCGGTCTGGGCGTAGTCCGCCTCCAGCGCCTTGGGGCGGTAGGGGTGGTTGTCCTCGACGGACACCCGGATCCATTCCGCCCCGATCGCCACTTCGACGGCGACCTCCGGGGAGAGCAGCACCGCGTGTCTGACCGCGTTGGTGACCAGCTCCGAGACGATGAGCAGCAGCCCCTGTACGAGGTCGTCGTGGGCCGGCACTCCCTGGCGCCGCAGCAGGTCGCGCACCGCGTGCCGGGCCTGCGGCACGGAGACGTCGACGGCGGGGGCGGTGAACCGCCACACGCCCTCGTACGACTGCTGCCGGGCCGGGGCGGCGGGTTCGGGCGGGAGGCTCCCGCGGATCTCCATGTTCTGGCACCCACCTTTTTGCGGCTCGACGGCACACCCCACTCCTCATGAGTGTCGGGAATGCGCTGGTCCGGACCGGCCGACTGAACAGAAGTCAGCATCTATCGCCGCTTTTTGATGAGTGATGGAAGAGAAAGTCATCTCGGCGGCGGGTTCTGCTCCCCCTCTGACGGCTTTGCCATGGCTTGCGGGGGTGTCGGAGACATCGGAGGTGTGCGTTTCGCGTCCTCGGGCGAGGTCACCGCGTCGCTCACAAGAGTGACGATTCTGCGTCCGCCCACCCCGATGGCGATCAGCCCGAGGCCGTCGAAGAGGAGCGCGAGCGAGAAGAAACAGCCGATGACGTACCGGCTGTTGCTCGGCCAGTTAGCGAGCACCAGGACGCCCAACAGGACGCCGAACGCGCCCTGCACCAGCGTCCAGCCGAACTGCGGCCCGCGCACCACCACGCTGCCGGCCAGCCGGAAGACGCCGCCGGTCAGGAAGAGCAGGGCCGCGAACATGGTGAGCGCCTCCGCGCTGCCCTCGGGGCGGCGGATGATGACGACACCGGCGGCCAGGTTCAGCGCGGCGACCACGACGGCGAGCCAGAAGAAGCGGGAGCCGCGCGACTGGATGGCGTGCGCGAGCCCGACGACGCCGCCGATGAGCAGCAGCCAGCCGAAGAGCAGCATCGTGGTGAGGGTGGCGAACTCGGTGTAGGCGAGGCCGACGATCCCGGCCACCACCAGGACGGCTCCGAGCAGCGCGAGGAGGCCGAAGCTGCGGCTCAGCCGTCTGCCTTCGCGCCCGGCGTCCGTCGTGCCGCCTTCGCCTTCGACGTTCCGCGTGGGTTTGGCCATCAGCGTCTCCTCAGCGATCCGCGTGCGACCCCCCTTGCGATCATAGGGAGCGGGTGCCCGGATAGCATCCGGCGCATGCAGCCGCAGCTACAGCAGAGCGTGAGCGAGGGTGTCGCCACCGTCGTCATCAGCAACCCCGCCAAGCGCAACGCGATGACCTCCGCCATGTGGGGCGCGCTGCCTCCGCTGCTCGACGGGCTGGCGGCCGATCCGCGTGTACGGGCGCTGGTGCTGACCGGTGCGGGCGACACGTTCTGCGCCGGGGCGGACATCTCCTCGCTGCGCGAGCCTGGCGAGGACCCGCGGGCGCTCGCGGTACGGGCCGAGGAGGCGCTGGCCGCCTTCCCCCGGCCGACGCTCGCCGTGGTGCGCGGGCACTGCGTCGGCGGCGGCAGCCAGTTGGCGGCCGCCTGCGATCTGCGGTTCGCGCGCCAGGGTGCGCTCTTCGGCGTGACACCGGCCAAGCTGGGCATCGTCTACCCGGCGTCCTCCACCCGGCGCCTCGCCTCGCTCGTGGGGCCCGCGACCGCCAAGTACCTCTTGTTCTCGGGTGAGTTGATCGACAGCGAGCGCGCGCTGCGCACCGGCCTGGTCGACGAGGTGCTGCCCGAGGGCGAACTGGGCATGCGGGTGGCCGAGTTCACCCGCGTCCTGGTGTCGCGCTCGCAGCTCACCCAGGCGGCGGCGAAGGAGTTCACGGACGGCCGGGAAGGCCGCGAGAGGTACTGGGCCGAGCAGGAGCGCGCCGGCGGCGACACCGCGGAGGGGATCGCCGCCTTCCTGGAGCGCCGGCCGCCGCGGTTCACCTGGCCCGTCGGCCCCTCAGCGGCCGTGAGCCCCGTCAGCCCCGTCAGTCCCGGGGAAACCCGTTCGACCTGAACTGCTCCACCAGGTCGGCGGGGGCCTTGTGGGGCGAGCCCGCGTCGTAGGGCGGCTGCGGGTCGTACTCGATGAGCAGCTGGACGGCCTGCGCGTACCGGTCCCCGGCGATCTCCCCGAGCAGGGTGAGTCCCATGTCGATGCCGGAGGAGACACCGGCGGCGGTGACGTACTTGCGGTCGACGACGACCCGCTCCCCCGTCGTGCTCACCCCGTACGCGGCCAGCTGGTCCAGGGCGAGCCAGTGCGAGGTCGCCCTGCGCCCCTTGAGGAGCCCGGCCGCGCCGAGCAGCAGCGAGCCGGTGCAGACCGAGGTGGTCCAGGTGGAGGCGATGTCGGCGGCGCGCAGCCAGTCCAGGAGCGGTCCGCCGTGCAGGTGCGGCTCGACGGCTCCGGGCGGGGCGCCGGGCACCACCACGATGTCGGGCCGCAGCACATCGGCGAAGGCCTTCTCGGCCACCAGGGTCAGACTGCCGCTGTCATTGCGGACCGGCCCGGCCTGCTCCGCGACCAGCACCGTCTCGGCGCCGGGGAGCCGGCTGAGGGTCTCGTACGGCCCCACCGCGTCCAGCGCGGTGAACCCGGGGTAGAGGGCGACGGCGATCAGCATGGGCTGTCCTTCATCGGAGGTCGGTGGATGGCGCGGGCGGGGTCCACGCCACGCACTCGCGTCGCGGGAGGCGCCGTCGCCGGGCGCGCGTCAGACGGAGGCGGGGCGGAAGCGGCGGCGGTACTCGGCGGGAGCGGTGCCCAGGGCCTTGACGAAGGCGCGACGCATCGCCTCGGGGGTGCCGTAGCCGGCCGCGCGGGAGATCTCCCGCACCCCGTCGGGGGTCTCCTCCAGGAGGCGCCGGGCGTGTTCGAGCCGGACCCGCTCGACGTAGCGGCCGGGGGTCGTGCCGGTCTCGGCGTGGAAGGCGCGGGCGAAGTGGCGCGGCGAGAGCCGGGCCCGGCGCGCGAGGGCCTCCACGCACAGGTCGTCGTCCGGGTGCTCGGTGATCCACTGCTGGAGTTCGCGCAGCGGCTCGCGCCGGGCGGTCTGCGCGGCGAGCTGCGCGCTGAACTGCGCCTGGTTGCCCGGCCTGCGCAGGAACACCACGAGGATGCGGGCGACGGCGAGGGCGGTGTCCCTGCCGTGGTCCTCCTCGACCAGGGCGAGGGCGAGGTCGATCCCCGCGGTGACCCCGGCCGAGGTGGCGATGCGCCCGTCCCGTACGAAGATGGGGTCGGCCTCCACCCGTACCGCGGGATAGCGGCGCGCCATGTCGGCGCAGGACGCCCAGTGCGTGGTGGCCCGGTGCCCGTCGAGCAGCCCGGCCTCCGCGAGGAGCAGCGATCCCGAGCACACGGAGACCAGGCGTTCGGCGCCCGGCCCGTGCGCCCGCAGCCAGTCGACGAGGCCGGGCTCGGGGCGGTGGGCCCCGTCGCCGCCGGGGACGAGCAGGACACCGCCGGCTCCGGCGTCCGCGAGCGCGCTGTCCGGCATGAGGCGCAGGCCGCTGTGCGAGGCGACGGGCGCTCCGTCCAGCGAGGCGAAGCGCGTGCGGTAGGCGCCGGGGTCGCCCAGGACGCGCCCGGCCGTGGCGAACACCTCGGCGGGTCCGGTCACATCGAGACTCTGGACGCCGTCGAAGAGGACGACCAGGACGGAGCGCTGCGTCATGCTCCCCATCCTTGGGCTCCGCCACGATGGCCGCAATGACGAGGATCCCACCTTTCCTGCCATCATCGGCGCGATGCCGCCCTCCCGGCCGGATGCGGCCCACCCCTTCACGACGTACCGACCAGTCGGTAACGTTCAGGTCATGAGTTCTCTCCCGCCGCGCGCCGCACGCCACTGCCACAACCCCGTCAACTCGCTGCACTCGACGATCTACTTCTCGCCGGACTTCACCAAGGAGCTCGCCGGGCTCGGCATCGAGGACCGCGGCGCCGCCTACTTCGCCGGGCGGTCGGCCGCGATGGGAGCGGTGGGGCCGGGCGCCGTCGCCGCGGCGTTCTACAACTTCAACTACGCCCTCATCGCCCGGCACCTGCCCGCTGTGTGGCGCACCGCCTCCCCCGAGGCCGTGCTCGCCGCCCGGCTGCGGGCCGTCGACAGCACGCTGCGCCGACTGCTCGGCGAGGAGGCCTGCGCCTCCGACGAGATGGCCGAGGCCGCGCGGCTCGCGCTGCGCGCCACCGAGGGCTGCACCCGGCACGCCCGCCCGCTGTACGCGGCCCACGCCGACCTGCCCGTCCCGGAGCAGCCGCACCTGGCCTACTGGCACGCGGCGACGCTGCTGCGCGAGCACCGGGGCGACGGCCACCTCGCCGCCCTGCTGGAACTCGGACTCGACCCGCTGGAGGCACTGGTCAGCCACACCGCGACGGGCAAGGGCATGGTGCCGCGCTGGGTCCTCGCCACCCGCGGCTGGCAGGAGTCGGACTGGGACGCGGCCTCCGGCCGGCTGCGCGAGCGCGGACTCCTCGACGCCGACGGCGAGTTGACGCAGGCCGGGGTGGCGCTCCGCGCCGACCTCGAAGACCGCACCGACCGCCTCGACCTCGCCCCCTACGAACTCATCGGCGAGCAGGACGTGGCGCGGCTCACCGAACTCGCCAAGGGGTTCCTGGTGACGGCGGCCCTGGCGGGCGGCTTCCCGGCCGACCTCGTCGGCAAGGGCTGATCGTCGATTGCCGTCGCCGCCTGCCACAATGGCGCCCCAGGCTCAGCGAGAAGGCGGTACGGCAACGTGACGACGTCCATCGAAAGCAGGATCGCCGAGGAACTCGGCGTACGGGAGCGGCAGGTGCAAGCCGCCGTCGGGCTGCTCGACGGCGGGTCCACCGTCCCGTTCATCGCTCGCTACCGCAAGGAAGCGACCGAGATGCTGGACGACGCCCAGCTGCGCACCCTCGAGGAGCGGCTGCGCTACCTGCGCGAACTGGAGGACCGCCGCGCCGCGGTCCTGGAGTCGGTACGGGAGCAGGGCAAGCTCACCGACGCCCTCGAAGCGCAGATCCGGGCCGCCGACACCAAGGCGCGCCTGGAGGACATCTACCTGCCGTTCAAGCCCAAGCGGCGCACCAAGGCGCAGATCGCCCGCGAGGCCGGTCTCGAACCGCTCGCCGAGGGACTGCTCGGCGACCCCTCGGTGGACCCGCTCGTCGCGGCCGCCGCCTTCGTGGACGGCGACAAGGGCGTGGCCGACGCGGCCGCCGCCCTGGAGGGCGCCCGCGCGATCCTCGCCGAGCGGTTCTCGGAGGACGCCGATCTGATCGGCGAGCTGCGCGAGCGCATGTGGACCAGGGGCCGCCTCGCGGCGAAGGTCCGCGAGGGCAAGGAGGAGGCGGGCGCCAAGTTCGCCGACTACTTCGACTTCACCGAGCCGTTCACCGCGCTGCCCTCGCACCGCGTCCTCGCGATGCTGCGCGGCGAGAAGGAGGACGTGCTCGACCTCGTCCTCGAACCCGAGGAGCCGTCCGCCGAGCCGGGTCCCTCGACCTACGAGAACATGGTGGCGCGCCGCTTCGGCGTCGCCGACCGCGGCCGCCCCGGCGACAAGTGGCTCGGCGACACGGTGCGTTGGGCCTGGCGCACCCGGATCCTGGTGCACCTCGGCATCGATCTGCGGCTGCGCCTGCGTACGGCCGCGGAGGACGAGGCGGTCCGTGTCTTCGCCTCCAACCTGCGCGACCTGCTGCTGGCCGCCCCGGCCGGCACCCGCGCCACGCTCGGCCTCGACCCCGGTTTCCGTACCGGGGTGAAGGTGGCCGTCGTGGACGCGACGGGCAAGGTCGTCGCCACCGACGTGATCCACCCGCACGTCCCGGCCAACAAGTGGGACCAGGCGCTGGCGAAGCTGGCCGGGCTCTGCACGGAGCACGCCGTCGAGCTGATCGCCATCGGCAACGGCACCGCCTCCCGCGAGACGGACAAACTCGCCGGTGAACTCATCGCGAAGCACCCGGAGTTGAACCTCGCGAAGGTGATGGTGTCCGAGGCCGGCGCTTCGGTGTACTCGGCTTCCGCCTTCGCCTCGCAGGAGTTCCCCGACATGGACGTGTCGCTGCGCGGCGCGGTCTCCATCGCCCGGCGCCTCCAGGACCCGCTCGCCGAACTCGTGAAGATCGACCCGAAGTCGATCGGGGTGGGCCAGTACCAGCACGACCTGTCCGAGGTGAAGCTGTCGCGCTCGCTCGACGCGGTGGTCGAGGACTGTGTGAACGGCGTGGGCGTCGACGTCAACACCGCCTCCGCGCCGCTGCTTTCACGCGTGTCCGGCATCGGCTCGACGCTCGCCGAGAACATCGTGGCGCACCGCGACAACAACGGGCCGTTCCACTCGCGCCGGGCGCTGAAGGACGTGGCGCGGCTCGGCCCGAAGGCGTACGAGCAGTGCGCGGGCTTCCTGCGGATCCGCGGCGGCGACGACCCGCTGGACGCGTCCAGCGTGCACCCCGAGGCCTATCCGGTGGTGCGGCGGATGGTGAAGACGGCGGGCAGCGAGGTCGCATCGCTCATCGGCAACACCGGGGTGCTGCGCTCGCTGCGGCCGGACGACTTCGTGGACGAGACCTTCGGTCTGCCCACGGTCACCGACATCCTGCGCGAGCTGGAGAAGCCGGGCCGTGACCCGCGTCCGGCGTTCAAGACGGCCACCTTCAAGGAGGGCGTCGAGAAGATCGGCGACCTGGCGCCCGGGATGGTGCTCGAAGGGGTGGTCACCAATGTGGCGGCGTTCGGCGCGTTCATCGACATCGGTGTGCACCAGGACGGGCTCGCGCATGTCTCGGCCCTGTCGAGGACGTTCGTGAAGGACCCGCGCGACGTGGTCAAGCCGGGCGACATCGTCAAGGTGAAGGTCCTCGACGTGGATGTGCCGCGCAAGCGGATCTCGCTGACGTTGCGTCTCGACGACGACGCGTCGGCGCAGGGCGGCGCGCCCCAGCGGGAGCGCGGCGACCAGGGCCAGGCGGGCCGGAGCGAGGGCGGCGGCCGTCCTCCCCGGCAGCGGCAAGGCCAGGGTCAGCGCCAGGGGCAGGGGCAGAGCCAGCAGCGCCGGGGTGGCTCCGGCGGAGGGGAGGCGCGGGGCGGCAACCGCCAGGGCGGCGGCCAGGGCCGCGGCTCGGCGCCGGCCCCCGCCAACAGCGCGATGGCGGACGCCCTGCGCAAGGCGGGCCTGGTCGACCCGAAGGGCCGCGGCGGCCGCTGAGCCGGGCGGGACCACCACTGCGGGCGTACGGCCGACTGCCGTACGCCCGCTCGCGGGTGACGGGCCCTCAGCTCTACCGGGCGGGGGGCTCAGTGCCCGGCAGCCCTCCCGGGCGGGGGGGCTTAGTGCTCGGTCACCTTGCCGTCCGCGACCTCCAGGCGGCGCGTGGTGTGGACGGCGTCCAGCATGCGCCGGTCGTGGGTGACCAGGAGCAGCGTGCCCGTGTAGGAGTCGAGGGCCGACTCCAGCTGTTCGATGGCGGGGAGGTCCAGGTGGTTGGTCGGCTCGTCGAGGACGAGCAGGTTGACGCCCCGGCCCTGGAGCAGCGCGAGCGCCGCGCGGGTGCGCTCGCCCGGTGAGAGCGATCCGGCGGGGCGCAGCACGTGGTGCGCCTTGAGCCCGAACTTGGCGAGCAGGGTGCGGACCTCGGCGGGCTCCGTGTCGGGTACCGCCGCGCAGAACGCGTCGAGCAGGGGGTCGTCCCCGAGGAAGAGCCCGCGGGCCTGGTCGACCTCGCCGACGACGACGCCCGAGCCGAGCGTGGCGTGCCCGGCGTCGAGGGGCAGCCGGCCGAGGAGGGCGGCGAGCAGCGTGGACTTGCCGGAGCCGTTGGCGCCGGTGATGGCCACGCGGTCGGCCCAGTCGATCTGGAGCGTGACCGGTCCGAAGGTGAAGCCCTCGCGGTGCACCTCGGCATCGCGCAGGCCGGCGACGACGGCGCCGGAGCGGGGCGCGGAGGCGATCTCCATCCGCAGCTCCCACTCCTTGCGGGGCTCCTCCACGACGTCGAGGCGCTCGATCATGCGCTGCGTCTGGCGGGCCTTGGCGGCCTGCTTCTCGCTGGACTCGCTGCGGAACTTCTTCCCGAGCTTGTCGCTGTCGGTCGCCTTGCGGCGGGCGTTCTTGACGCCCTTGTCCATCCAGGAGCGCTGCATCTGGGCGCGGCCTTCGAGGGCGGTGCGCTTGTCGGCGTACTCCTCGTAGTCGTCGCGCGCGTGCCGGCGCGCGGTGGCACGCTCGTCGAGGTAGGCCTCGTAGCCGCCGCCGTACAGGTTGATCTGCTGCTGGGCGAGGTCGAGTTCGAGGACCTTGGTGACGGTGCGGGCGAGGAACTCGCGGTCGTGGCTGACGACGACGGTGCCGGCCCGCAGCCCCTTCACGAACGCTTCGAGCCGCTCCAGGCCGTCCAGGTCGAGGTCGTTGGTCGGCTCGTCGAGCAGGAAGACGTCGTAGCGGGACAGGAGCAGCGAGGCGAGGCCGGCGCGGGCGGCCTGGCCGCCGGAGAGCGCGGTCATCGGCTGGTCCAGGCCGGTGGTCAGGCCGAGCGAGGCGGCGACCTCCTCGGCCCGCTCGTCGAGGTCGGCGCCGCCCAGTGCCAGCCAGCGCTCCAGGCTGTCGGCGTAGGCGTCGTCGGCGCCGGGCGCCCCGTCGACCAGGGCCTGCGTCGCGTTGTCCATCGTCTCCTGGGCGGCGGCGACACCGGTGCGCCGCGCGAGGAAGGCGCGGATCGTCTCGCCGGGGCGGCGGTCGGGCTCCTGCGGGAGGTGGCCGACGCTCGCGCCGGGCGGGGAAAGCCGCAGCTCGCCCTCCTCGGGCGCGTCGAGCCCGGCCAGCAGCCGCAGCAGGGACGACTTGCCCGCCCCGTTGGGTCCGACGAGGCCGATGACGTCTCCGGGGGCGACCACCAGGTCGAGCCCGGCGAACAGGGTGCGGTCGCCGTGGCCGGCGGCGAGGTCCTTGGCGACGAGAGTTGCAGTCATGAGATGACCGATCTTAAGCCGTCGCCCGGCCGGCTCCCATCCCCGTCCTCCCCACGGCCCCCCACGGCTCCGCCCGGCCCCCGGCACCGGCGGGCACGGCGTCATGGCCGGAACGGGGAGGATGATCCGGAACACGATGCGAGACTCGTCGGTACGGGGCCGGCCACCGGGCCGACGGGCAGGCGCCCGGCGCGGAGCCGGCCCGGCCGCCGTCCCGTCCACCCGCTCCCCCGGAGGTCCCCGCACCATGCACCCCGCCACGCCGTCCAGCTGGCTCTTCGCCGGGAAGCCGCGCCCCGGCGCCCCCAAGCTCTACTGCTTCGCGCACGCGGGCGGTTCGGCCACGGAGTACCTCCGCTGGGGCCGCGACCTGCCGGACGCCGAGTTCCACGCCGTGCAGCTGCCCGGCCGCGGTTCGCGGTACGGACAGCCGATGTTCCGCTCCATGGAGGAGCTCGTCACGGCGTTCGTCGACGAGGTGCCCCTGGGCCCGGAGCCGTACGCCTTCTTCGGGCACAGCCTGGGCTCCCTCGTAGCCTACGAGGTCACGCGGGCCCTGCGGGACGCGGGCCGGCCGCTGCCCGCCCGGCTGGTCCTCTCCGCGTTTCCCGCGCCGCACCACCGTCATGCACGCGCCCTCGACCCGCTGCACCGGCTCTCCGACGACGACCTCATCAGGCGGGTGGCGGAGATCCACGGCGGGATACCGCAGGAGGTCCTGGACAGCGCGGAGCTGCGGGAGCTGGTAGTCGGCGCGCTGCGTGCCGACTACCGCGTCCTGGAGACGTACACATGGCGGGAGGCCGCCCCGCTGCCCGTGCCCATGACGGTGCTGGGCGGCCGCGACGACTACAGGATCGACCTCCTCGACGACTGGCGCAGTCACACCACGCGGGACCTGACAGTACGTCACTTCCCTGGCGGCCACTTCTACTTGCGCGACGAGCCGGGTCCGGTGCTGCAAGCCCTGGCGCAGGCGCTGTCGGACGTGAACACCCCGGCGGGCGGGCCGGCGTTCTGAGCCGCCGGCCGCGCCCGCACGGCGTGGCCGGGGCGACGGCGGCGTCCGCGCCGTCACCCCGGCTGTCGCCGGACCGGTCCGTCAGGGCCTGGGGTCGCCGGGGAGCCGCTGGGTCATCCGCGGCACCGGCACCCCCTTCGGCGCGACCGGGCTCTGCGCGTCGCTGCGCGCGGGCGAACCGGCGGTGGCCCGTGCGAACGCTCCGGCGCCGCCGACGAACGGCACCTGGGCCCCGGTACGCCTCAGGTCGAGCGTGAGGGTGGGCCTGCTCGCCGGCGGGTCGATGAGGCCGTTGTCGGTGCCCGCGACGATCAGCGCGAGCCGGTGCCCCGCGGGCACGACGTGGTCGGTGGCGGCCAGGTCGATCGTGAGGGTGTACGCCTTGCCCGGCGTGAGCGGGACGCCCTTGCGGTCGGACGCGTAGTTGCCGAGGTCGGCCCAGCCGCGGCTGAAGACGGTGGCGCCGACGGAGATCCTGTCCGCCGATGTGGTCAGGTAGCAGGAGCTGTCCCCGGCCGTGCTCGCGCCCCAGCAGGTGCGGTCGGTGCCGGTGAGGATGCCCTCGCCCGGCCCCGCGTAGTTGCGGATCGTGTCGGGTCCGAGGTCGACGAGGACCGCGGAGAGATGGGCGCTGCTCGTGGTCGGGGTCGCGGTGACGGTCACCTTGGACGAGCCGGACACCCGCAGGTCCTTGGTGAGCGGTCGGGTGGTGAAACCCGCCTTGTCGGGCGTCGACTTGTCGATGTCGGCGGCCCAACTCGTCTCGTCGAGCGCCGGGTTGTCGGTGAACGTGGCCGTCGACCCGGCCGGGGCCCGGCCCGCTGAGAGCGCTCCGACGCCCGGAACGGGACCGTTCACGGGGTGCACGGTGGTGGCCGCGGTACCCGACGGGGGCCACACGCGGTCGGTGGTCCACTGGTCGGGGTGACGCTCGATGTCGGCCATGGGCTGCCGCTCGATGCCGTTGTCGTAGCCAAGCAGGTAGTGGTCGAACCACTGGTGGAGGACCGGGACCCAGTCGGCGCGCCGGTAGTCGAACGGGTCGACGTGACCGGTCCCCGACAGCCAGATCTTGCGCTCGACGCCGTTGGCGGCGAGGGCGTCCCACCACTGGCCGAAGTTCTTGGTGCGGACGTTGAGGTCCTGCATTCCGTGGACGACGAAGACGCTGGCCTTGACGTGGTCGGCGCGCAGCACGTAGTCCCGGTCGTTCCACAGCTTCGTCCAGTCACCGCTGCGCGGCGATCCGGCGACGAGCTTCTGCTGAGCCGCGGCGCAGTGCGCCTGCGCGTCCGGGCTCTCCACCGCGTCGGCGAGGTCGGCGGGTCCGCCGTCGTACAACGGGGCGCCCTTGGCGAAGTAGTAGTCGTACCAGGAGGAGATGGCGCTGATCGGCACGATCGTCTCGAGGCCCTCGACGCCGGTGGCCGCGACGCCGTTGGCGATGGTGCCGTCCCAGCTCTTGCCGATCATGCCGGTGCGGCCGTTGGTCCATCCGGCCGTGGCGCGCTCGCCGCCGGTCCGCGTCGTGTAGGCGCGGGCCCGCCCGTTGAGCCAGTCGACGACCGCCTTGGCGGACAGGACGTCGGAGGGGCCGCCGACGTCGACACAGCCGTCCGAGCGGTTGGTTCCGGCCAGGTCGACGCCGACGAAGGCGTAGCCGCGCGGCACGAAGTAGTTGTCGTAGAACAGCGGCATCTGCACGACGTTGCCGTGGGCGTCGTACGTCTTGAGCTGGCTCTCGTTGCCGCGCCCGCAGCACGAGTAGTAGGGGCTGGCATCCATGATGACGGGAACCTTGCGGCCCTGTTGGGCGGGTTCGCGGGGGCGGACGATGTCGACCGCGACCCGGTCGCTCCTGCCGTCCCCGTCGCCGTCCAGGCCGGTGTCGACCCAGACGGCCTCGCGTATCGCGTTCTCGTAGGAGTAGACGGGTTGGCTCTCCTTGGCCCGCGCGGCCTGGGCGCCCGCGGGGGCGAGGAGCACCGCCGCCAGGGCGGCCACGGCCGCGAGGGCGAGGGCTCTCAGGGACCTGCCGGAGCTGGACGTCCGGCGAAACCGCGACGACCTCGATGATCTGGACCTGGGGCGGGTGAACCGCGCACGTATCGCCATGGGCCGGAAGGTACTCCGGTCAACTCCCGCGCAAAAGGGGGTAGGAGAGGGCGGCGGAGTGATGGCGAAGAGGCGCGGAGCGTACGGGTGCGCACACGTCGAGATGTCGGCCGAATGGCGATCGTGTGACAGCAGGGGCCATGGACATGACCGGGGCGGCACGGGCTGAATAAGGTCCGAAGAGATCGTTCACCATCGTTCACCCCACGACGACACTGACGACTTGGAGCTTTTGTGCACCGCAAAATCATCGCCCCGAGCGTGCTCGCCGCCTCCCTGCTGCTGGTGATCCCGGCGTCGGCCGCGGACTTCACTCCGGGCGCCCCGGGCATCGGCGACCCCTACTACCCGGCCAGCGGCAACGGCGGCTACGACGTCTCGCACTACGACCTGAAACTCAAGTACCAGCCGGCCACGGACCTGTTGGAGGGCACGGCCACCCTGCTCGCCACCACCAAGCAGGACCTCTCCCGCTTCAACCTGGACTTCGGACTCGCCGTCAGCGAGGTACGCGTCAACGGCACCCGGGCGACGTTCGCCACGTCCGGCAGCCACGAGCTGGAGATCACCCCGGCCACGCCGCTGCCCAAGGGCAAGTCCGTGACCGTGGTGGTGAAGTACGCGGGCAAGCCGTCCGAGCTGAAGGTCGACGGCTGGACCGCGTGGCAGCGCACCCCGGACGGCGGTGTGGCGGCCCAGGAGCCCGACTCGGCCGTGTGGTGGTTCCCGTCCAACGACCACCCGCTGGACAAGGCCACGTACGACGTGTCGGTGAAGGTGCCCGACGGCACTCAGGCCATCAGCAACGGCGTGCTCCAGAGCCAGAGTTCGAAGATCGGCTGGACGACGTACAACTGGCGCTCCAACAAGCCGCAGGCCTCCTACCTGACCACGCTCGCGGTGGGCAAGTTCGACATCACCACCGACAAGACCGCGAGCGGCCTGCCCGTCATCAACGCGTACAGCAAGGACCTCGGTGACAACGACGGCGCCGTGCGCGCCAGCATCGAGCGCACCAAGGACGTCACGGAGTGGCTTGAGAGCGTTTTCGGGCCGTACCCCTTCAACGCGGTCGGTGGGTACGCACCCAACGTGCCGAGCCATTTCGCGCTCGAAACTCAGACGCGGCCGTTCTACAGCCCCGCCCAGTTCGCCAACGGCGCCAACGTCTCCGTGATCGTGCACGAGTTGGCGCACCAGTGGTACGGCGACAGCGTCTCCGTCAAGGGCTGGAAGGACATCTGGGACAACGAGGGCTTCGCGTCCTACGCCCAGTGGCTCTGGTCGGAGAAGCAGGGGGACGGCACCGCGCAGGAACTCGCGGACTGGGTCTACTCGCAGCACCCGGCGGACGACCCGTTCTGGCAGGTCGAGCCGGGCGACCCGGGCCCGGACAACCAGTTCGACGGCGCGGTCTACGACCGGGGCGCCGTCGCCATCCAGGCGCTGCGCAACACCGTCGGCGACACGTCCTTCTTCAAGATCCTCAAGGGGTGGCCGGCCGAGCACGCCTATGGCAACGCGGCCGTCGGCGACTTCGTCAAGTACGCCGAGAAGGTCTCGGGCAAGCCGCTCGCGGAGCTCTTCGACACCTGGCTCTTCCAGCCGGGCAAGCCGTCCCCGTCGGCGGCCGCCAAGGCCGGGTTCGGCGCCCGCGCCGGAGTGACGAAGGCACCGTCCGCACGGTCCGCGCAGCCCGTCAACCCGGGCGGCTCCACGGCACCGGTCGAACCGAAGTCGTGGAAGAAGATCGTGGAGTCGCATGCGGGGCACGCCGCGGGCCACTGAGGCCGGGGCGAGCCCGGCGGCGGGGCGCCGGTCGGGCGACGGCGGGGTGAGAGAGCGCTCTCGGCGGCGGATCCGCACCCGATACGCTGCCGGGCGAAGCGGCCGTGCCCTGCGGGTGCCGGCGTGCGCGGCCACGAGCCGCGCACGCCGCGCAGCCCCGCCGGGCGCCGCCGCGGCTGTGCTCACGTCTCGCCGATGAGGGGAACTCGCCTTGACCGAGCAGTACTTCGGGACGCGTCCCACGCTCGAAGCCGTCGCGGCGCTCGCCGGAGTCTCCCGGGCGACCGCCTCCCGTGTCGTCAACGGCGGCACGGGGGTGCGCCCGCCCCTGGTCGACAAGGTGCGCCAGGCAGTCGAGGAGCTGGGCTACATCCCGAACCCGGCGGCCCGCTCGCTCGTCACCCGGCGGACCGGCGCCGTCGCCGTGATCGTGGCGGAGCCGGAGACCCGCTTCTTCTCCGACCCCTTCTTCTCGCAGCAGATCCGCGGCATCGGCAAGGAACTCACCGCCCACGACACCCAGTTGGTACTGCTGCTCGTCGAGGACGCGGACGACTACGGCAGGGTGTCGCGCTATCTCGCGGGTGGCCATGTCGACGGGGCGCTCGCCTTTTCGCTGCACGACGACGACCCGCTGCCCGGCATCACCCGCGGGGCCGGTGTCCTGACGGTCTTCGGCGGCCGGCCCGGTTTCCCGACGAACGTCCCCTACGTCGACGCCGACAACCGGGGCGGCGCGCGCGAGGCGGTGCGCCACCTCCTCGCGATCGGCCGCAAGCGCATCGCGCACATCGCGGGCCCGCTGGACCAGACCGCTTCGACGGACCGCCTCGCCGGCTACCGCGACATGCTCCCCGAAGCGGACCCGTCCCTGGTCGCGGAGGGCGCCTTCACCTCCGAGAGCGGGGCGGTCGCGATGACCCGACTGCTGCTCCGCAGGCCGGACCTGGACGCGGTCTTCGCGGCGAACGACCTGATGGCATCGGGTGCGCTGCGGGTCCTGCGGGAGCACGGCAGACGTGTGCCGCACGATGTCGCACTGGTCGGCTTCGACGACATGGCCTCGGTCGCCGAGGCCACCGACCCGCCGCTGACGACCGTGCGCCAGGAGATCGAGGAGATGGGCCGCCTGATGGCACGGCTCCTGCTGCGCGGGCTGGACCAGGGGGGCGCTGAAGTGGCCCCGCCCGCCTCGGTGATCACCCCGACGGCACTGGTCCGCCGCGCGTCGGCGTGAGCGGGGCTCGGGCGCTGGGGAGCCACTGAGAGCGCTCTCGGCTATGCGCCGGTCCGCGCGGAGCCGAGAGCGCTCGGCTCCACACCGGCTCCCGGCGGAGCCGCGGCAGGGGCTCCCCGCCCGTCGGCCGAGCGCCTGAACTCGGCCCGAGCCCGGCGGGCGAGCGGCAGGTACCGCAGCCGCTCCGGCAGGACGGGTCCGACCACGCGCACCACCCGGCCCAGGCGGCGCAGCTTCCGCTCCTGCGCGTCCGTCCACTCCAGGCCGATCGCCTCTCGCGCGTCCGGCGGCATGAAACCGATGGTGACGAACCGGCGGAAGCGCGCGAAGGGCGGCAGCAGGACGGGCCAGAGCGCTCTCAGGAGCAGCCGCAGGGGCAGCGGGCCGCGGTCGGGGGCCGGCACGGACACGTCCGTGGCCAGGAGCTCCTCCACCACGACGTTGGACCGGATCTCGTCGGCGAGGACCTTGCGGTAGTACGGCCAGAACTCCTCGATGGTCCCCGGCATGTCCCGGTCGTTGATACCGAGGATCCGGCCGACCTGCAGCCACTCGGCGTACAGCTTGCGGTGCTGGGCGTCGGTGAAGGGCCGCCCGATGTACTGCTGGGCGTGGGCGTAGACGGGGTAGCCGGTGGCGTGCACCCACGCGTAGTAGGCGGGCGTCAACGCGTGGTAGCGCCGCCCGGTGGCGTCCGTGCCCTGGATGGTCTTGTGCAGTTCCCGGAGCCGGCGCCCCTCCTCGACGGCCTGCTCTCCCCCGTACACCCAGAGCTGGAGTGATCGCAGAGAGCGCTCTCCGCGCCCCCACGGGTCGGTACGGAACACCGAGTGCTCGTCCACCCCGGCTCCGACCGCAGGGTGCGCGACCTGCATGGTGAGCGCGGCGGGCAACGCGAGCAGCATCCGGATGTCGCCGGCGAGACTCCACAGCACACCCCCGGGAGGTGGCGGCGCGGGCACGGGTTCGCGGCGGCTCATCGCTGGTCTCCCTGAGGCTGACGGGTCTGTGGTGCACTGTCGTGCTTGCAGGGATTCCAGTATGCGACCGTGCCGATCACAGGGTCACGCGGGGTCCCGCACACCGGCGGCCACGGGCAGGCCACCCGGGGGCCGAGGGTCCTGCCCACGGCAGAAGGCACGGGTCAGCCACCCGGGCGGGCGCCGAGGGCCTCGCCCCAAGCAGCCGGGGCGAGGCGACCCGCCAACGCCTTGGGATCAGGGCGCGGCCCGCCCGGGGGGGGGGAGGGGCCTGCGCGGGCCCGGCATCCAATAGCCAGGGGCGCGGGGCGAACCGCTCCGGCGCCGAGGCACTCGCACGGGTCCCGCACCAAGTAGCAGGGGCGCGGCGAACTGCGCGGGAAGCGAGCACGGCCCGCACACGACCGCGAGATCAGGGGCGCGGGGAACTGCGCGTGACGGGCCGCGCCTCGAAGGGGCAGAGGGGGGTCCGGGGCCGCAGCCTGAAGGGCCACGAGGGGCAGGCGTCGCACCGCCAAGGGCCGGGGTCACACCCCAGGGGCCGGGGTCGCACCGCGGGGCCGGGGGCGCACCCCAGGGGCCGGGGGCGGCGTCTCGGCGGCCCGCCGCGCACCCCGGCCACAGGGGCTGAGCCCCTGAAGCCGAACCTCGGCCCGGGAGCCGAACCGCGGCCCACGAACCGCTACGCGACGCCCCCGCCCCACTGCTTCAGCGACCGGCCCCGGTCGGAAGGGGCTCACCCAAGACGCGGCCCGCCAACTCAGCGGCCAACTCGTGTACGTAGGGGCGGAGTTCAGCCTCGGCCGCCGCACGCGCCGCGGCGATCCCCGCAGTCGCGGCGGCAAGGTTCTGATCGCGCTCCCGAGCGCCCTCCGCGCGCGCGGCCGCTATCGCCGCGGCGCCCTCCTCCTTGGCCTGCTGCCGGATGCGGGCCGCCTCGTGGCGGGCCCCGGCGAGTTCGGCCTCGTACCGGGCGCGCACCTCGGCCGCCTCCGCGAGAAGGAGCTCGGCCTCGTGGTCGCGCCCCGTGGTCAGCGCCTCGCGCTCCTCCAACGTCCGCTTGATGCGCGGCAGCAGCACCCCCGCCACCAGCCAGAAGCACAGCGCGAACGACACCAGGCCGATCGCGAGGTCCGGCACCGCGGGGTTGAGGGGGCCCACATTCATGGGGAGCAGGTTCACGCCGACACCTCTCTCGCACGCCCCGGCCGGAGCCGCCGGAGCTCTCGTACTCCTGATCGTACGACAGGGGCAAGTCTGTGGACGCAGAGAGGTTACCTCTAGGTAACCGCAGCTGCTTTGATGTGCGCGCCGGTCCAATACGCCCGCAGAACACAGGAGTTCACGTGCCGCATTCCTCGCTCCGCCGGGTCCCCGGGGCAGCTCTCGCCGCCGCGCTCGCCGTCGTCACCGCGCTGACGGCCACGCCCGCCACCGCTGCCGCGGCCACGCCTCCCCACCTCAAGGTGCTGACGTACAACACGTTCCTGATGAGCCAGAGCCTGTACCCGAACTGGGGCCAGGACCACCGGGCCCAGGCGATCCCCGCCGCACCCTTCTTCCAGGGCAACGACGTCGTGGTGCTGCAGGAAGCGTTCGACAACTCCGCCTCCGACGCGCTGAAGCGGAACGCCTCCGCCCAGTACCCCTACCAGACACCCGTCGTCGGCCGGAGCAAGGACGGATGGGACGCGACGGGCGGCTCGTACTCCTCGACCACGCCCGAGGACGGCGGCGTCACCCTGCTCAGCAAGTGGCCGATCCTGCACAAGGAGCAGTTCATCTACAAGGACGCCTGCGGCTCCGACTGGTGGTCCAACAAGGGCTTCGTCTATGCCGTGTTGGACGTGAACGGCACCAAGGTCCATGTCGTCGGCACCCACACCCAGTCGACGGACTCGGGATGCGGCTCGGGCGAGGCGGTCAAGGACCGCGCGCTGCAGTTCAAGGCGATCAAGTCGTTCCTCGACGCCAAGAACATCCCGGCGGGCGAAGAGGTCATGGTCGCGGGCGACTTCAACGTCGACTCGCACGGTTCCGAGTACGCCTCGATGCTCGCCAACGGCGGCCTGGTCGGCGCGGACTCGCGCACGGGCCACGCGTACTCCTTCGACACCGCCGAGAACTCGATCGCGCGCTACCGCTATCCCACGGACCCGAGCGAGGACCTCGACTACGTGCTCCACGTCGCGGGCCACGCCCGCCCGTCCGGCTGGAACAACAACGTGGTGCAGGAGTCCACCGCGCCCTGGACGGTGAGCAGTTGGGGCACCGACTACACCTACAGCAACCTCAGCGACCACTACCCCCTCCAGGCGGGACGCACCCCCTAGGGCCGGTTCGGCGCCGGTGGCCGGATGAGAACCCACGTCGAGGAGGCGTGATCCGGATCTGGCTATCGTGCGCGGGAGGCCGGCCCGCGCCCTCGTGGCGCGGGGCCGGCCGCTACCCGGTCGGCCGTTGTGCAGGGGGAGGCGTCCAGTGAGGTTCAGCGTTCTATCGGATACGGATCGGCGGAGGCGGCGGCTCGGCGCTGGGAGCGCTCTCACGCCAAGGCGGAATCACGTCGTGCGGAACCGGGCCGGGTGTCGGGGGTACACGGCGACGGCCGGCCAGGGTGCCGGTGAAGCCCGGCGCGGGCTCCAGCGGGTCAAGGCCGCCCTCGCCGCCGCCGGGGCCGCCCTCCTCCTGGTGGGCGGCCTGCTCGGCGCGCCCTCCGCGTACGCCGACGCTGCCGCGCCCCCGGTCCTGGCCGACGGGTTCGGCCTGACCCAGGTCGGCGCTCCGACCGGGAGCGCGACCAACTTCGTCATCACGGTGAGGACCGCGGAGGTGGCGCAGGAACACCACATCCGGATTCTACTGCCCGCCGGATACGGCGCGGAGCCCGCCAAGCGGTACCCGGTCTTCTACTTCCTGCACGGCGCCTCCGACGACCCGGCCAATCCCGCTGTGGCCTATCCCGCTCTCACCAGGTCCACATCGATGATCACGGTCATCCCGGACGGCGGGCTCAGGGGCTGGTACACCAACTGGCTCGACCAGAGCACCGCCGCAGGGGCGCAGAACTGGGAGAACTTCCACATCAACCAGGTGGTCCCGTTCATCGACGCCAACCTGCGCACCCTGGCGTCCAGGCCGACCCGTGCCGTGGGCGGGCTCTCCATGGGAGGGTTCGGAGCCCTGCACTACGCCCAGCGGCACCCGGATCTCTTCGGTCAGGTCGCCACGTTCTCCGGGGCGGACGACCTGTCGGTGGACCACATGGTGATGCGTGGAGCTGTGGTGGCCACCCTCACCAACGCGGGTGCCCCGCTGTGCGGCAACGCCGTCGACGCTTCCTGTTCCCTCACCTTCGGCCCCACGGTGTCGAGCGACGCCGTCTTCGGCACGCCGTACCCGGTGCTCAACGCCGACTGGCGCTGGAACGAGGCGGATCCCTCGGCCCACATGGCGGCGCTCGCCGGGACCGGCATCGCGATCTACACGGGCAATGGCCACGGCTCCCCCTCCACCATGGAGTTCTGGGTCGAGTCGGCGGCCCGGCACGCCAAGGAGAGCCTGGACGCCCTCGGCCTGCCGTACCACTACGTCGACTACGGCGACGGGTCCACCTGGGGCGGCGACTGCCACGGCGGGCACGAGAGCGGCTGCTGGGCCCAGGACCTCGTCGACTATGTGCCCCGCCTCGAAGCGGCGTTCGCCGCCTCATCTTGAGCAGTGGTGGTGAGACAGCAATACTGTTGCACCGGATGGGCCGCGCACATGTGGGCCGGCACCACCGTTGGCCGGGACACACCGGGGAAGCGAGGCACTGCCATGGCGACGGAGACCGAGGAGCCGACACTCACGGTCGACGAGCTGGCCGCGCGGGCCGGTGTCACCGTGCGCACCATCCGCTTCTACGGCACCCGGGGGCTGCTGCCGCCGCCCGTGATCGGGCCGCGCCGGGTCGGGCACTACGGGCCGGCGCATCTGTCCCGGCTCGCGCTGATCGAGGAGTTGCAGCACCACGGGATGACGCTGGCCGCGATCGAACGCTACCTCCAGCAGCTGCCGGCCGACCTGAGCGCCCACGATCTGGCCATCCATCGGGCGGTGGTGGCGTCCTGGGCGCCGGATTCGGCGGACGACGCGAGCCGGGCCGACCTCGAACGGCGGGCGGGGCGCTCGCTGTCCGACACCGACATCGACCGGCTCGCGGCGATGAACGTCCTGGAGCCGATCGCGGGCTCCGCCGACACCTTCCGTGTGGACCCGGGACTGCTCGCGCTGGGGGTGCAGCTCCTGGACGTGCCGATCGCGCACGAGACGATCCTGGCGGCCCGAACGGTGTTGATGGAGCACACGCGGTCGGCCGCGCACGAGCTGACGCGGCTCTTCCGTGACGAGGTCTGGAACCCTTACCGCGAGCGGGAGTCGGACCCCGATCACGTCGAGGCGATGAAGTCGCTCTCGGCCCACATGCAGCCGATGGTCCTGCAAGCGCTGGTCACCGCGTTCCAGCGCTCCCTGAAGGCAGAATTGAGGGCAGCCTTCGGCTCCCCAACCCCCGAAAAGTAGCTCCGCCGCAGGACACCCGGGCGGGGTGGCCTCGCCTATGCATGCCGACCCCATCAGGGGCGCGGGGACCTGCGCGGCGGAGTGTCCTGGGGCTCCGCCCCAGACCCCGTTCGCGCCTGAAGGGCGCTCGTCCTCAATCGCCGGACAGGCTGAGGATGCCCATGCCGTCCGGCACCAAGTACCTCAGGGGCGCGGGGAACTGCGCGAGAAGCGAGCACGGCCCGCAGACAAGGACGGGGTTGGGGGCGCGGGGAACTGCGCGAGACGCCAGCACGGCCCGCAGACAAAGACGAGGTTGGGGGCGCGGGGAACCGCGCAAACACGGGCCGCACCCGAACGCGCGGGGCTGGGGGCGCGGTGAGCGGCGCGCGCGGCTCCGGGCGCGCCGAGGACCCCGCCCCCAACCCCGCGGAGCGACTACGCGTCGCCGAACCGCTCCCCCCGCTCCGCCTTCTCCACCAGCAGCGCCGGCGGCTGGAAGCGCTCTCCGTAGCGCTCGGCCAGCTCCCGGGCGCGGGCCACGAAGCCGGGCAGGCCGCCCTCGTACCCGTTGATGTACTGGATGACGCCGCCCGTCCACGCGGGGAACCCGATGCCCATGATCGAGCCGATGTTGGCGTCGGCGACCGAGGTGAGGACGCCCTCCTCGAAGAGCCGCACCGTGTCCAGGGACTCCGAGAAGAGCATCCGCTCCTTCATGTCCTCGAAGGGGATCTCGGCACCCTGCCGGGTGAAGTGCTCGCGCAGCCCCGGCCACAGCCTGCCGCGCCTGCCGTCGTCGCCGTAGTCGTAGAACCCGGCGCCGCCGCTGCGGCCGGTGCGGCCGAACTCGTCGACCATGCGGTCGATCACCGCGTCCGAGGGGTGGCCGGGCCACACACCGCCCGCCTCCTCGACCGCCCGCTTCGTCTCGTTGCGGATCTTGCGGGGCAGGGTCAGGGTCAGCTCGTCCATCAGCGAGAGCACCTTCGCCGGGTAGCCGGCCTGGCCCGCGGCCTGCTCGACGGAGGCGGGCTCGATGCCCTCGCCGACCATCGCGACGCCCTCGTTGATGAACTGGCCGATCACCCGGGAGGTGAAGAAGCCGCGCGAGTCGTTCACGACGATCGGCGTCTTCTTGATCTGGCGTACGAGGTCGAACGCGCGGGCCAGCGCCTCGTCACCGGTGCGCTCGCCCTTGATGATCTCCACCAGAGGCATCTTGTCGACGGGCGAGAAGAAGTGCAGGCCGATGAAGTCCGCCTGACGTGACACGCCCTCGGCGAGACCGGTGATGGGCAGCGTCGAGGTGTTGGAGCAGAGCAGCGCGTCGGGCTCGACGATGTCCTGGATCTCCTGGAACACCTTGTGCTTGAGCGAGGTGTCCTCGAAGACCGCCTCGATGACGGCGTCGCACCCGGCCAGGTCCTGCGGGTCGGCGGTCGGCGTGATCAGGGCGAGCAGGGCGTCCCGCTTCGCCTCCGTCGTCCGGCCCCGTGAGAGCGCTTTCGCGAGCAGCTTCTCGGAGTACGCCTTGCCCTTGTCGGCGGCTTCCTGCGACACGTCCTTGAGGACGACCTCGATCCCGGCCCGCGCGCAGGAGTACGCGATGCCCGCGCCCATCATCCCGGCGCCGAGGACCGCGACCCTGCGGACGGGGCGCGGCTCGATGCCCCGGGGGCGGCTGACGCCGGAGTTGACGGCCTGGAGGTCGAAGAAGAACGCCTGGATCATGTTCTTCGAGGTCTGCCCGGTGACCAGCTCGGTGAAGTACCGGGCCTCGATGGTGAGAGCGCTCTCGAAGTCGACCTGGGAGCCTTCGACGGCCGCCGCGAGGATGTTGCGCGGCGCCGGATAGGGCGCGCCCTGGAGTTGCTTCTTCAGGTTGGCCGGGAACGCCGGCAGGTTGGCGGCGAAGCGCGGGTTGGACGGCGTACCGCCGGGGATCTTGTAGCCCTTGACGTCCCACGGCTGGTGGGATTCGGGGTGGGCGTCGATGAAGGCGTGCGCCTTGGCGAGCATCTCCTCGGGCGTCGCGGCGATCTCGTGCACGAGAGCGTTCTCAAGGGCGCGCTGCGGGGAGTACTGCGTGCCCTGGAGCAGCACCTTGAGCAGGGCGTCGGCGATGCCCATGAGGCGTACGGTGCGGGTCACGCCGCCGCCCGCGGGGAGCAGGCCGAGCGTGACCTCGGGCAGGCCGATCTTGGAGCCGGGCGCGTCGAGCGCGATGCGGTGGTGGGCGGCGAGAGCGATCTCGTAACCGCCGCCCAGGGCCGCGCCGTTGATGGCCGCGACGACCGGCTTGCCGAGCGTTTCGATGCGGCGCAGCGAGTTCTTGATGGCGGTGCCGGTGTCGAAGGCCTGCTGGGCGAGTTCGGGGCCGACCCGGATCATGTCCTTGAGGTCGCCGCCCGCGAAGAAGGTCTTCTTCGCGGAGGTGTAGATGATGCCGCGGATGGAGTCCTTCTCGGCTTCCGCGCGGTCCGCGACGGCCGCGATGGAGTCCTTGAAGGCCTGGTTCATCGTGTTGGCGGACTGGTCGGGGTCGTCCAGTACGAGGGTGACGACGCCGGTCTCGTCCTGTTCCCAGCGGATGGTCGTGCTCTTCGTCATTGCTGAATTCTCCGTATGAGGGGGTGCCGGGGCGGGACGGTCAGACACGCTCGACGATGGTGGCGACGCCCATGCCGCCGCCGACGCAGAGGGTGGCGAGCCCATAGCGCAGATCGCGGCGCTCCAGCTCGTCGACGAGGGTGCCGAGGATCATCGCGCCGGTCGCGCCGAGGGGGTGGCCCATGGCGATGGCGCCGCCGTTGACGTTGACCTTGTCGAGGCTGAGGCCCATGTCGGCGACGAAGCGGAGCACGACCGCTGCGAACGCCTCGTTGATCTCGACGAGGTCGATGTCGTCGATGGTCAGACCTGCCTTGGCGAGCGCCTTGCGGGTGGCGGGCGCCGGCCCGGTCAGCATGATGGTGGGCTCGGAGCCGGAGACCGCGGCGGAGACGATGCGGGCCCGCGGGGTCATTCCGTAGCGCTCTCCGACCTCGCGGGAGCCGACGGCGACGAGGGCCGAACCGTCCACGATGCCGGAGGAGTTGCCCGCGTGGTGGACGTGGTCGATCTCCTCGACCCAGTGGTACTTCTGCAGGGCGACGGCGTCGAAGCCGCCCAGGTCGCCGATGCCCGCGAAGGAGGGCTTGAGCGCGGCCAGCGAGTCGGCGGTGGTGCCGGGGCGCATGTGCTCGTCGTGGTCGAGCACGACGAGGCCGTTGCGGTCCTTGACCGGGACGAGCGACCGCGCGAAGCGGCCGTCCTTCCACGCCTCGGCGGCCCGCTCCTGGGACAGCGCGGCGTATTCGTCGACGTCGCGGCGCGTGAAGCCCCCGATGGTGGCGATGAGGTCGGCGCCGATGCCCTGCGGGACGAAGTTGGTGGAGAAGTTGGTCATGGGGTCGGCGAACCAGGCCCCGCCGTCGGAGGCCATCGGGACCCGTGACATCGACTCGACGCCACCGGCGAGCACCAGGTCCTCCCAGCCCGAACGGACCTTCACCGCAGCCAGGTTGACGGCTTCGAGACCGGAGGCACAGAAGCGGTTCTCCTGGACGCCGGCGACCGTGTCGGGCAGTCCGGCGGCGATCGCGGCGATGCGGGCGATGTCCGAGCCCTGGTCGCCGACGGGGCCGACGACGCCGAGCACGATGTCGTCGATGGCGGCCGGGTCGAGGCCCGGGAAGCGCGTCCGCAGTTCGTGGATGAGGCCGACGACGAGGTCGATCGGCTTGGTGCCGTGCAGGGCGCCATTGGCCTTGCCGCGGCCGCGCGGGGTGCGGATCGCGTCGTATACGTACGCTTCGGTGCTCAACGTCGGGCCTTTCGGATGAGGGCGGTTCGGGGATGCGGGGTCAGCCGAGCAGGGAGCGGCCGATGATTTCCTTCATGATCTCGGTCGTGCCGCCGTAGATCGTCTGGATGCGGCCGTCGGTGAATGCCTTGGCGACCCGGTACTCGGTCATGTAGCCGTAGCCGCCGTGGAGTTGGAGGCAGCGGTCGGCGACGCGCTTTTGCAGTTCGGTCGCCCACCACTTGGCCATGGAGGCGTGTACGGCGTCGAGTTCGCCGTTGGAGTGGTCGACGATGCAGCGGTCGAGGAAGGTCCGGGTGACGGCGCACTCGGTGGCCATCTCGGCGATCTCGAACCGGATGTGCTGGAGCTTGGAGAGCGGCCGGCCGAAGGCCTCGCGCTCCTTGACGTAGGTCGTGGTGATCTCCAGGAGGTGTTCGGCCGCGGCGATCCCGGCGACGGCGATGCCCATCCGCTCCTGCGCGAGATTGGTCATGAGGTGGATGAAGGCGCCGTCGAGTTCGCCGAGGAGATTGTCCTTCGGGACGCGTACGTCGTGGAAGAACAGCTCGGCCGTGTCCTGCGACTTCTGGCCGATCTTGTCGAGGTTGCGGCCGCGTTCGAACCCTTCGGCGCCGCGCTCCACCACGATGAGGGACAGGCCCTTGGCGCCGCCCTCCGGTGTGGTCCTCGCGACGACGACGACCAGGTCGGCGAGGATGCCGTTGGAGATGAACGTCTTGGAGCCGTTGAGCAGCCAGTGGTCGCCCTTGTCCTCGGCGGTGGTGCGGATGCCCTGGAGGTCGGAGCCCGCGCCGGGTTCCGTCATGGCGATCGCGGTGATCAGCGAGCCGTCGCAGAACCCGGGCAGCCAGCGCCGCTTCTGCTCCTCCGTGGCGAGCCCGGTCAGGTACGGGCCGATGATGTCGTTGTGCAGGCCGAGCGCGAGCCCGGCGGCCCCGGCGCGGGTGAACTCCTCGGCGAGGACGGCGCTGTAGCGGAAGTCGGCCTGGCCGCCGCCCCCGTACTCCTCGGGCACGGCGAGCCCGAGCAGCCCCTGCCGGCCCGCGGCGAGCCACGCCTCGCGGGAGACGATGCCGTCCTTCTCCCACTGCTCGTAGTGCGGCAGGACCTCCTTGGCGAGGAAGGTGCGGACGGTCTCGCGGAACGCTTCGTGCTCGGCACTGAAGATCTGCCGTTTCAACTCAAGCCTCCTGTACGGGGGATGGTGCCGGACCCGCAGTGAGCGCCGGCAGGTCCCAGTCGCGGGCGACGTCCTCGGTGTGGGCGCCGGGCAGGGCGGGGGGCCGCCGGAGGGATCCGGGGGTGGCGGAGAAGCGGGGCGCGGGCGCCGGCTGGGCGGTCCCGTCGTACGTGGTGAACGTGGCGCGGGACGCGAGATGGGGGTGGTGCGGCGCCTCCTTCAGGGAGAGCACGGGCGCGACACAGGCGTCCGAGCCGTCGAAGACGGCGGTCCACTCCTCGCGGGTGCGGGTGCGGAACCGCGCCGCGACGGCGGCGCGCAGCTCCGGCCAGCGGGCCAGGTCCTTGCGGGCGGGCGCCTCGTCCCCGATGCCGAGGAGGCGGACGAATTCGTCGTAGAACCGCTGCTCCAGAGCGCCGACCGCCATGTACTGGCCGTCGGAGGTCTCGTACGTGCCGTAGAAGGGGCAGCCGCCGTCGAGCAGGTTGGCGCCGCGACGGTCCTGCCAGCCGCCGGCCGCCAGCATCGCGTGGATCATCGTGGTGAGGTGGGCGGTCCCGTCGACGATCGCCGCGTCGACCACCTGGCCCGCTCCCCCGCCCCGCGCGTGCTGGAGCGCGGCGAGGACGCCGATGACGAGGTAGAGCGAGCCGCCGGCGTAGTCGCCGACGAGGTTCGCCGGGACGACCGGCGGGCCGCCCGCCTCGCCGATCATGCCGAGGGTGCCGGTGAGGGCGATGTACGCGATGTCGTGTCCGGCGCGCTGGGCGAGCGGTCCGTCCTGTCCCCAGCCGGTCATCCGGCCGTAGACGAGGCCGGGATTGCGGCCCAGGCACGCGTCGGGTCCGACCCCGAGGCGTTCGGCGACGCCGGGCCGGTAGCCCTCGATGAGGATGTCGGCGCGCTCGACCAGGTCGAGGACGACGCCGGGGCCTTCGGGCGCCTTGAGGTCGATGATCACGGAGCGTTTGTTGCGGTTGGTGAGGTCGTGCGCCGGGTCGACGCCGAGGCCCGCGCCCCCCGGACGGTCCACGCGCACCACGTCGGCGCCGAGGTCGGCGAGGAGCATGGCGGCGAACGGGCCGGGCCCGATGCCCGCCAGCTCGACCACGCGCACCCCGGCGAGCGGGCCGGTTCCTGTCGCTGCCATCAAGCCCCCAGCACTGTGACACAACTGATGTAACATCAATGATGCTAAGAACACGTTCCACTCCGCACAAGCCCCCATGAGCAACCGCTCAGCACGCGGGGCGCGCGCCACGGCGCCGGATGCCCCGATACGCCGGGTCTGCCCGGAGCCGCCCCCTCCCGGTCGTCGCGGGAGCGGGCCCGGATGCCCGGACCGGGCGCCGCACGCTAGCCTCACAACCCGGCATCGGCCGACGGCGTCACCAGGCAGCAGAAGTGCGGAGGCACAGGTGGGACCCTCGAAGCGGCAATACGACATCGTGCTGTTCGGCGCGACGGGTTTCGTGGGCGCGCTGACCGCCCAGTACCTCGCGCTCCACGCGCCCGAAGGGTGCCGGTGGGCGATCGCCGGCCGCAACCGCACCCGCCTTGAGCGGCTGCGCGAACGGCTCACGGAACTCAACCCGGCGTGCGCCACGCTGCCGCTGGTCACCGCCGACTCCACCGACAGCGCGTCGCTGCGCGCGCTCGCCGGGTCCACGCGGGTCCTCGCCACCACCGTCGGCCCGTACGTCTGGTACGGCGAGGGCCTGGTCGAGGCGTGCGCCGAGGCCGGCACCGACTATCTCGACCTGACCGGGGAGCCGGAGTTCGTCGACACGATGTACGTGCGGCACGACGCGCGGGCCCGGGAGCGCGGCGCCCGCCTTGTGCACGCCTGCGGCTTCGACTCGGTGCCGCACGACCTCGGCGTCCTGTTCACCGTGCACCAGCTCCCCACCGGGGTCCCGCTCCGGGTCGACGGCTTCGTACGGACCAACGCGACGTTCTCCGGCGGCACGCTGGCCTCCGCGCTGACCGCGCTCGGCCGGGGCGCGCAGACCGCGCGGGCCGCCCGCGAGCGGCGCCTGCACGAGCCGCGGCTCGTCGGACGGCGGGCCCGCGCCCCGCTCGGCGCGCCCCACTTCAGCAAGGAGACCGGCGTCTGGGCGCTGCCCATGCCGACCATCGACCCGCAGGTCATCGCCCGTTCGGCGGCGGCCGACGACCGGTACGGGCCCGACTTCCGCTACCGGCACTTCGCCGCGGTCAAGCACCTTCCGGTCGCCATCGGCGGGGTGGCGGCGGTGGGCGCCGTCGCCGCGGCCACCCAACTCCCGCCCGCACGCTCCTGGCTGATGAAGCGTTACGAAGCGGGGCTGGGCCCGGACGAGGCGCGCCGCCGGCGCAGCTGGTTCACGGTCCGCTTCGTCGGCGAGGGCGGCGGGCGCCGGGTCTTCACGGAGGTCTCCGGCGGCGACCCGGGCTACGACGAGACGGCGAAGATCCTCGCCGAGGGTGCGCTCTGCCTCGCCTTCGACGAACTCCCCGAGCGCGCGGGCCAGTTGACGCCCGCGACCGCGATGGGTCCGGCCCTCACCGAGCGGCTGCGGGCGGCCGGCATGCGGTTCCGGGTCGCGGACACGCGCTGACCGCGCGGCGCTCCGGGCCCCCGTCACGGCCCGCTCCGGAGTGCCTCAGGACGCCGACTCCGCTGAGGGCAGGGCCTGTTGGGCCTCCTTGAGGGCCCGGCGGCACAGCGAGTCGGCGTGCCGGGTGGTCTCGGGGAGCCGGTAGCGCCGCGCGAGGCCGAGGGTGTGGGCGACCGCGCCGTCGAGGCTCACGCGGTGGCCGACCGAGACGAAGACGGGCTTGGTGGCGTCCTGGGTGCGCAGGGCGCGGCCGACCTCGGTGCCGTCGTCGGCGAGCAGCGGCGAGCTGTCGCCCCTGCGGGGTCCGGGCTGCTCGTAGCTGAAGGTGAACGGGTTCTTCGCGACGCCGACGACGGGGAGCCCGGTGAGCACGCCGAGGTGGCTCGCGAGGCCGAACCGGCGCGGGTGGGCGAGCCCGTACCCGTCGCAGACGACCGTGCCGGGACCGGAGCCGAGGCGTTCGAGGGCGGCGAGCACGGTGGGAATCTCCCGGAAGGCGAGGAGCCCGGGAACGTAGGGGAACGCCACCCGGCCGACGGCGGTGGCCTCCTCGACCACGTCGAGGGTCGCGGCGTCGAGCACCACGGCGGCCGCGACGACGAGGTCGCGTTCGTCGTCGTAGGCCACGTCCACCCCGGTGACGAGGCCGCTGCCCGGCGGCGGCCCCGGCTCGTCCCGTACGACCCGGTCGCGCAGCTCGTCCTGTACGGCGAGCGCGGTCGCCTCGTCGGCCGGCCAGCCCCGCGGGATGCCCGTGATGATCTCCATGCCGCCACCCTAGGCGCTCCGCCGCGGGGCGCCGTCGCGGACCCCGGGCCGGCCTCAACAGCGGTGACCGGGGCGGCGGTCGGGGCGCGGCGGACCGCCGGCGGAGCCGCCGGGACCTGCGAACGGGCCCGGAGTAGTGTGACGATCATGTTCATTCTCGAGCTGACCTACACCTCGCCCCTGGACCGTATCGACGCCCTTCTCGACAGCCATGTCGCCTGGCTCGACGAGCACTACGCGGCGGGCGTGTTCATCGCGTCCGGCCGCAAGGAGCCCCGCGACGGCGGGGTCATCCTCGCCGTCGGGGACGACCGTGCGGTGATCGAGAAGCTCGCGGCCACCGACCCGTTCGTCGTCAACGGGGTCTGCGCCTACCGGATCACCGAGTTCCTCGCGACCAAGGTGGCGCCCCGACTCACCGCGTACCAGCAGACGTTGGGTGGTTAGAACCGGAGGCGGACGGTCTCGGCAGGATCCGCCCGACGGGCCCTAGTCCGCGAGGCGCGCCACCCGGCCCTGCTCGCCGGCGGCCCAGCACGCCCCGTCGGCGGTGCAGTCGACGGTGTCGTACGAGCCGGTGTCCACGGTCCGCCAGGTGTGTCCGCCGTCGCGTGTGACATCGGTGCCGGTCGGGCCGACGGCGAGCGCCGTCGCGTGTGAGCGCGCGAGCCAGGCGACGCCGGAGCGGTACCCGGCGACCGGCGCCGTCGCCCGGCGCCAGCGGTGCCCTCCGTCGCCCGTGACCGCCGCCGCGTCCGGTGACGGCTGCCCCGCGCGGTAGTCGCCGCCGACCGCGATGCCGTGCGTACGGTCGCGGAAGGCGAGGCCGAACACACCGCGGGCCGGGTCGCCGGCCGGGATGCCCGACTCGGCGGCCGTCCAGGTGAGTCCGCGGTCGGTGGAGTGCAGCACCCGGCCGGTGGCGCCGCCGCCCGTGGCGAGCCAGACGTCCCTCGGGCCCGAGGCCACCAGGCACTGGCCGCTCGCGGCGAACCCGGCCTCCCCCGGCTGCGCGGCCGGCATGCCCGCGCTGGGCAGCACCGCCCAGGAGCGGCCGCCGTCGGCGGTGGACAGGATGCGGTACTTGCCGTCGACGGGGTCGCTCATCGCCAGGCCGTGCCGCGGGTCGAAGAAGGTCAGGCAGTCGTAGAAGGCCTTCGGGTCGGTGTTGCGGAAGGATTCGCTCCAGGTGGCTCCGCCGTCCTCGGTGCGGTAGACGCGGGACGCCTCGCCCTCACCGATCGCGAGGACCACCGCGCGCCGCCCGTCGAAGGCCTCTACGTCCCGGAACTCCAGGGCTTCCGCGCCGGGCGGCGAGACGTTCCTCCACGTGCGGCCACCGTCCGCGGTCCGCAGGACCGTGCCCTTGGTGCCGGCGACCCATGCGGTCGACCCGCTGACCGCGGCGAGCCCGCGGAAACGGGCATCGCTCGCGGTGTTCTTCACCTTCCAGGTGGGCGTGTGCTCACCGTGCGCCTGGGCCGGCACCGTCAGCGCCGCCACCATCGCCACCCCGCCGAGTCCCGCCGCCAGCACGCGTCGCGTCTTCCCCATGGACCTCATGGCGTCGGAAGCTAGCCGAGCCCACCCCACCCGTCCAGAGCGCCTACGCCACCGGTCCCGGGCGCCCGAGCCGGGCGCCGTACGCATCTCACGCCGCATGCCGCCCCGTCGTCGGCCGCCACCGACGGGACCCCGAGAAGAATTGAGCCATACGAGGCAGGGGTGATCCGGTGTGGTCGGGGTGATAGCGGGAACGAGCCCCATGACGACTGATCCGCCCCGGGCGCCCCGCGCCGATGGTCGTCAGTGATGCAGGTCACGTGAACCTCCGGTGCACGGAACGCTGAATTTCGACGTCTCTCCGGGCGGCAGGAGAGAACCCCCGAGGCTGAGGGAGCAGGGCTTTGTCCACCGTCATCGAGCAGCCCGTCCAGGTGCGTCTGATCGCGTCCGCACCCCGTATGGAGACCGTGCCCGCGACCCTGCGCTACGACCCCGACGACCCCTTCGCCGTGCACATGGCCTTCCCCGCGCCGGCCACCCTCGAAGGCACCGACGTCTCCTGGGAGTTCGCCCGCGAACTGCTCGAAGCCGGCATCGACGCACCCGCCGGTGTGGGCGACGTCCGGGTGCGGCCCTACGGCTACGACCGCACCGTCCTGGAATTCCACGCCCCCGAGGGCGTCGCCATGGTCCACATCCGCACCTCGGAGGTGCGCCGCTTCCTCCAGCGCGCCGAGCACCTGGTGCCGGTCGGCCGCGAGCACCACTACCTCGACCTGGACGGGGACCTCGCCGTGCTGCTGCGCGACGCCTGCTGACCCCGACCGCCACCGCCACCGCCACCGAGACGGTTTCGCCCTTCCCCCGCACCGCCACCGCTCCTGCCCGGCCGCGGCGGTGCCCCTTCGCCTGCGCACCCGCGTCCCGCTCCCCGCCCCGCTCCCGCTGGTGGCTCGATGCGGCTCGCGCGTTCATCGGCCGGCGAGTAATTCGTTTGCGGGGCCCCGGATGGCGGGCGTACCTTCGTGACTGGCCCTGTTGTCGTCGAATGGAGTAGGACGTTGCTCGTCTGAGGCCCTGAGACACCGCCCCGCGCACCTCATCGATGTGCCGCGCACCCGGTGTGACCTCTGCCTCCGAGCCATGTCCTCAACGACCAGGGCCTTCTTCATGCCCTGAGCGGTGTCTCAGAACCCCCCGTTGCCCTCATTCCTTCCCCGCAACCGGGAGACCCGTATGTCATCTGCTTCCCCCCTTCAGATCAGCTCGGCCGCGCTGTCCTTCGCCTGGCCCGACGGGACCCCCGTCTTCGAGGACTTCCAGCTCGCCGTCGGCCCCGGCCGCACCGGCCTCGTCGGCCTCAACGGGTCGGGGAAATCAACCCTGTTGAAGCTGATCGCCGGCGTGCTCACGCCGAGCGGCGGCCCCGTCAAGGTCGCCGGCGAGATCGGATACCTGCCGCAGAACCTGGTCCTCGACACCACCCTGCGGGTCGACGAGGCCCTCGGCATCGACGCGGTCCGCGCGGCGCTGCACGCCATCGAGGGCGGCGACGCCGACGAGCACCACTTCGAGGCGGTGGGCGACGACTGGGACGTCGAGGAGCGCGCCCGTGCCACCCTCGACCAGCTCGGCCTCGGCGCCATCGGCCTCGACCGCACCATCGGCGAGGTCTCCGGTGGCGAGTCGGTGCTGCTCCGGCTGGCCGCACTGCTCCTCGGGCGACCGGACGTCCTGCTGCTCGACGAGCCCACCAACAACCTGGACCTGCCCGCCCGGCGGCGCCTCTACAGCGCCGTCGACGCCTGGAACGGGGTGCTCCTCGTGGTCAGCCACGACCGGGAACTCCTGGACCGGGTGGACCGCATCGCCGATCTGCGCGAGGGCCAACTCGCCTGGTACGGCGGCAACTTCACGGCGTACGAAGAGGCGCTGCGGGCCGAGCAGGAGGCGGCCGAGCGGATGGTGCGCGTGGCCGAGGCCGACGTACAGCGGCAGAAGCGCGAACTGTCCGAGGCCCAGGTCAAGCTGGCGCGGCGTCAGCGGTACGGACAGAAGAGCTACGACAACAAGGTGGTGCCGAGGATCGTCGCCAACAACCGCAAGCGCGAGGCACAGGTGTCGGCCGGCAAGCACCGCATCCTGCAGACCGAACGCCTCGACCAGGCGCGCGAGCGGCTCGACCAGGCGGCGGAGGCGGTACGGGACGACGAGGGCATCCGGATCGAGCTGCCGCACACCACCGTGCACCCGGGCCGCCAGGTCCTCACCCTGCGTGAGCTGCACCTGCCGTACGGCGCGCGGGTGGAGGGCGAGCTCGATGTGCGGGGGCCGGAGCGCATCGCCCTGGTGGGCCGCAACGGCGCCGGCAAGACCACCCTGCTCAGGACGATCGCGGGGCAGCTGGAGCCGCTGGCCGGTGAGGCGGTGGCCCATGTGCCGCTGCGCTTCCTGCCCCAGCGCCTCGACGTGCTGGACGACACCCTGAGCGTGGTGGAGAACGTGGCCCGCTACGCGCCGGGGGCGACGGACAACGCGATCCGGGCACGGCTCGCGCGGTTCCTGTTCAAGGGGGCCCGCGCCGAGCGGCCGGCCGGCACCCTCTCGGGCGGGGAGCGCTTCCGGGCGGCTCTCGCGGCGCTGCTGCTCGCGGAGCCCGCGCCCCGGCTGCTGATGCTGGACGAGCCCACCAACAATCTGGACATGGCCAGCGTGAGCGCGCTCACGGCGGCCCTCGACGCGTACGAGGGTGCGCTGATCGTGGCCAGTCACGACGTGCCGTTCCTGGAGTCCATCGGCGTCACCCGCTGGCTGCTGCTCGACGGCGCGCTCGGCGACACCACGCCGGAGGAGGTGAGAGCGGGACTCCCGGTGCGCTGAGCCGCCCGGCAGCGCGCGCCCCCGGCCCGGCCCGGTCCCTGCGACGGGGCCGGGCCGCGCTGTTTCCCCGCTCACAGCAGGGGCATCCGCAAAGAGGTGACTTGCCTCTCGTTCCACCCACTGGACCTGCGTATATAGCAGAACGTAACCGGACGAAGGGGAAGGTGGACTTGGCTGAGGCTTACGGCCGCTTTAACCTACGGTTTCGTAACCTACGTTTGCGTAGGTACGCCTGCCGTCCCCCTTTTCCGTCCCCCTGGAGCACCCTCGTGACGATCACTTCTCCCCACCTCGGCAGTTCGGACGCGTGGACCGACGCCCGGCTGCTGTTCGCGCTGGAAGAGGTAGTCGAAAAGGAGCTCAACCGGCACCTCAAGGTCGCCAAGGACTGGATGCCGCACGAGTACGTGCCGTGGTCCGACGCCCGCAACTTCCCCGGCCTCTTCGAGGACGGCGAGGCCTGGGACCCCCAGCAGTCCAAGGTCACCGACATCGGGAAGATCGCCCTGGTGGTCAACCTGCTCACCGAGGACAACCTGCCCAGCTACCACCACGAGATCGCCTCGCTGTTCGGCCGCGACGGCGCCTGGGGCACCTGGGTGCACCGCTGGACCGCGGAGGAGGGCCGGCACGGCATCGTGATGCGCGACTACCTGCTCGCCTCGCGCGCCGTGGACCCGGACAAGCTGGAGCAGTTCCGGATGGTGCACATGAGCGAGGGCTTCGAGTCGGACAACCGGCACTCGATGCTGCACTCGGTGGCGTACGTCGCGTTCCAGGAGCTGGCCACGCGGGTGTCGCACCGCAACACCGGCCACCAGTCGGGCGACCCGGTCTGCGACCGCATGCTGGCGCGGATCGCCACCGACGAGAACCTGCACATGGTCTTCTACCGCAATCTGCTGGGCGCGGCCTTCGAGATCGCCCCGGACCTGACGATGATGTCGGTGCGCGACGTCGTCGTGAACTTCCGGATGCCCGGTCACGGCATGCCGGGCTTCGAGCGGGCCGCGGCACAGATGGCGATCGGCGAGATCTACAACATGCGGATCCACCACGACGACGTGCTCCAGCCGGTGCTCCGCTACCTCAAGGTGCTGGAGATCGACGGGCTCGGCCCGGAGGGTCTCAAGGCCCAGGAGGAGCTCGGCCTGTACATGGGCGGGCTCGACTCCGAGGCCTCCAAGTTCGACGAGAAGCTCGCCGCGCGCAAGGCGCGCATGGCCGCGCGGGGCTGACACCCGGCGCTGACACCCAGCGCTGAGACCTGGCGCTGATTGCCCGCGCCGATGCCCAGCAGTGATGCCGGGCGGGAACGGCTCCCCCGTTGTTCCCGCCCGGCATCGGTCTGTTCGGCGCCGGTGTGCTCAGCGCTGCCGGGAGCGCTGCAGTACCAGGCGTTCTCTCTCGGAGAGACCGCCCCACACACCGAATCGCTCGTCGTTCGCCAGGGCGTATTCGAGGCATGCCTTGCGCTGCTCGCAGGCGCCGCAGAGCTGCTTGGCCTCACGCGTTGAACTTCCCGGCGCCGGGAAGAAGAACTCGGGCCCGGCCTGGGCGCACAACGCGCTCTCCTGCCAGGTGAGTTCAGCCCCACTGCTGATGGTGTTGTTCATCATGCCGTCAACGCTGCCGGGCGCTGATCAACGTCCCATCAACGAATCGTGAACGCCGACGTTGATCACGCCCGCGGGGCCCTCCTCCGCCGTACCTCCGAGGCCCGCGGCGGCCTGCGCGGCCTGCGCGGCTCGATTAGGACCCATCCATCGCGCTCGTGATGATGGCGATCCGCCCGCCGAACGGGTCGGCGATCCGGCCCAGGCGGCCCACGCCCTCCACGTCCATGGGCGCCATCCGGACCGTGCCGCCCAGCTCCCGCGCCCTGGCGGCCGTCGCGTCGGCGTCGGCCACCTCGATGTACGGCATCCAGTAGGGGCCTGCCTCGGCCTCCAGTGCGTCGCCGTCGATCGGGACGATGCCGCCGAACATCCCGTCGGGCCCGGCGGTGGCGGGGTTGACGGTCGTGTAGGTGCCGCCGGGGAAGGGCACGTCGGTGCTCTCCCATCCGAACACCGCGTGGTAGAAGCCGATGGCCGCCTTGACGTCCGGGGTGTAGAGCTCGACCCAGGCCAGCGTGTCCCGCTCACCGGCCGCTTCCATGCCGGCCATCTGCTGGGGCTGCCAGCCCGAGAAGCCGACGCCGGCCGTGTCCTGAAGGACGGCGCTGCGGCCCAGCTCCATGACGTCCATCGGCGGCATGACGACCTTGCCGCCCGCCTGCTCGACGGAGCGCGCCGTGGCTTCGATGTCCGGGGTCTGGAAGTACAGGTTCCATCCGGGCCGGCCCTGCTCGGGGGTGATCGCCATGCCGCCGGCGATGGTCTTGCCCGCGGCCTGGAACGTGCCGTATCCGCCGACCTCCGGCCCGCCGGGCTGATAGGTCCAGCCGAAGACGCCGGTGTAGAAGGCCGCCGCCGCGTCCATGTCCGGCGTGCCGAGATCGAACCAACTGGGAGAGCCCGTGACGTACCGGGTGCTGAGCATGGTGAACTCCTTGGTCGTACCCCGAGTCGTGCCCCGTCGTCCTGCTCCTCCGAGTCTTCCACCAGCCACTGACAATGCCGACCCGAGCGCCGGGCCGGGGGACGAACGGCCCCCGCTCTCCTATCCAACGCCCGCGGTCCGGGGCCGCGGCACCTGTCAGCGTGGTTGGAGTGTGGTGCGCAGGCGGTAGCGGTCCCCGCTGTATTCGACGGTCGACAGGAGCACCGGGCGCTGGTCCCGTGCGTAGATCGTCTGATCGAGGGCGAGCACGGGAGCGCCGGGTTCGATGCCGAGGTGTCCTGCGAGGGCCGCGTCCGCGCCGCGCGCCTCGATGGTGGTCTCGGAGCGGTCCAGCTCGACGCCGCGTGCGTGCAGTTCCTCGAAGAGCGAGGCACCGGTGAAGTCCACCGCGTCGAGGCCGGGCGCGAAGGAGGCCACCAGCAGGGTCCGGTCGACGGCGATGCGTACGTCATTGAGCAGCCGCACGCGCTCCAGGCGCAGCAGGGGCGCGCCGGCCGGTACGTCGAGGCGGTCGGCGTCGTCGAGGGTGGCGGGACGCACCTCCTGGTGCAGCACCAGCGAACTCGGCCGCATGTGCTTGCGGCGCGCCGTCGTCGTGAACGATTCCAGGTCGTTGGGCCATTCGCGGGGGGCGACCGGCTCCGCGACGAACCAGCCGCGGCCGTGCGAGGCCGTCACGAGGCCCTGCTCCACCAGGTGCGCCAGGGCTTTGCGCAGGGTCACCCGGGAGATGTCGAGGCGTTCGCCGAGTTCGCGCTCGGGGGGCAGCCGGGCGCCGGCGGTCAGTCCGCGGCGCTGGATCTCGTCCTGGATGAGATCGGCGGTCTGGGCCCACAGCGGGGCGGGGCCGCCGCCGCGTTCGGTGAAGCGCAGGGGGCGGGCGGGGGTGGCGTCGGCGCTCATCGGAAACCTCCAGCGGGATCCTCGGAGCGTACCACCGCATACCACTCACCCCTGGGCCGGACTCCGCGCAGGCCAGGGCCGATCGCCCCGGGCCCTTGGTCGGGTGGACGAGAAAATGAGCAGACCACTATTGACCACTCGAATACCACTGCATACCTTTGGGGTGCGGCACCCGGCAGGTCCGGCGGCCGACCGGTCCGACGGCCACCGCCCCCGGATGGCCACGGGACCGCTCGCGTGATGGAGGAAGACGGATGAGTACGGGCCCATCGAAGGCCGCCGCCAAGAAGAGCGGCGGCAGTGGCGTCATGGCGGTCATGCAGCGCATCGGGCGCAGCCTCATGCTCCCGGTCGCGACGCTGCCCGCGGCGGCGCTCCTGGTCCGCCTCGGCGGCACGGACCTGCTCGGCCGGGAGAACTTCCCCGAGCTGATCCGCAAGCTCGGCATGGTCCTGTCGGCCGGCGGCCAGACCGTCTTCGACAACCTGCCGCTGCTCTTCGCCATCGGCGTGGCCATCGGCTTCGCCAGGAAGTCGGACGGCTCGACCGCGCTCGCCGCCGCGGTCGGCTACCTCGTCTTCAAGGCGGTCCTGGCCAGCGACGCCTTCCCGAAGGGCGTCGACGGCAAGCCGCTGGACGCCAAGGTGCTCGGCGGCATCGTGATGGGTCTGGTGGCCGCGCTGCTCTATCAGCGCTTCAGCCGGACCAAACTCCCCGAATGGCTGGGCTTCTTCGGCGGCCGCAGGCTGGTGCCGATCCTCAGCGCCTTCGCGGGCGTCGGCATGGGCATCGTGTTCGGTGTCGTCTGGCCGACGGTCGGCGGCTGGTTCTACCACTTCGGCGAGTGGCTGGTGGGCACCGGCGCCTGGGGCGCGGGCATCTTCGGCGTGGTGGTGCGCGCGCTCATCCCGATCGGAATGCACCACTTCTTCACGTTCTTCCCCTGGTTCGACGCCGGTACGTTCGTCAACCCGCACACCGGCGCCGAGGTCCACGGCGACATCGCGCGCTTCCTTGCGGGCGACCCGAGCGCGGGCCAGTTCATGACCGGCGGCTTCCCGATCTACATGTTCGCGTTGCCGGCCGCGGCCATGGCCATCGCGCACACCGCGCGGCCCGAGAACCGCAAGATGGTCAAGGGCATGATGATCTCGGTCGCGCTCACCGCGTTCGTCACGGGTGTCACCGAGCCCATCGAGTTCAGCTTCATGTTCGTGGCGCCCCTTCTGTACGCCGTCCACGCGGTGCTCTTCGGCGTCTCGATGGCGGTCTGCTACGCCCTGGGCATCCGCGACGGCTTCGGCTTCTCCTCCGGCGCCATCGACTACGTCGTCAACTACGGCATCGCCACCAAGCCCTGGCTGCTGATCCCCATCGGCCTCGCGTTCGCCGCGCTCTACTACGTGATCTTCCGGTTCGCGATCGTGCGCTTCAACCTGCCGACACCCGGCCGGGAACCCGTGGAGGGCGACCCCGCCGAGGGCGAACCGGCCGACCCCGAACCCACCGACGCACCGGCGGACACACCCGTGCGCTCCCCGGACGCCATTCCCCCGGGCGCCGCCCTGGAGGACGATCCGGCCTCCAAGGCCTGACGCTCCACCCCCGCTCGCGCCGTCCGCATGCGGCGCAGCCCACGAAAGGAACCTTCATGCCCGGATCGCGTATCACCTTCCTCGACGGCCAGGCCGGCCAGCCGCAGGCGCTTGAGCGCGTGATCACCCATGTACGGCAGCAGCTCGACGGCCCCGACCTCGCCCGGCTGCGCGAGGCCCGCCGCCCGCTCCTGGCCGGGATCGGCGCCTCGTACGCGGCGCTCGCCGTCCCCGTCGAAGTGCTCCGCGGGCACGGCGTCCCGGCCCAGCGGGTGCTCTCCAGCGAGATCGAGGACGGCCTCCACGGCTTCGACACGGATCTGCTGATCGGCGTCTCGCAGGGCGGCCGCAGCTCGGAGACGATCGCGGCGTTCAAGGCGGCCGAGGGGCCCGCGACGCTCGCCGTGCTCAATGTGACCCCCTCCCCGCTCGGCGAACTCGCCGCGTTCACGGTCGACTTGGGCAATGAGCCCGACTCCTACGCCTCGACCGTCGGCTTCACCGCCACGGTCGTGGCCCTCGACCTGATCGCGGGTGCCATCGCCGGCCGCGCGGGCGACCCGTGGGCGGACATCGCCGAGCGGGCCGCGACGGTCCGTGCCCGCGCGGCCGAGGTGGTCTCCTGTCTGCGCTCCCGAGCGGCCCTGTGCGTGGCGGCTGACTGCGTCGCCTCCGGCGCCTCCCGGGTCAGCGCCGAAGAGGCGGCGCTGCTGCTGCGCGAGGTGCCCCGCATGCCGGCCGCGGCCTCCGTCACCCGCAACTACCTGCACGGCGAGATGGAGTCGGCGGGCAACACCCTGCACCTCGTCTTCGGCGACGGCCGCGAGGTGGAACTCGCCCGCTCCCTGTCGGCGGCCGGCCACCTCACGCTCCTGATCACCACGCAGGACGTCGACCCGGCGGACAGTCTCGGTGTCGTACGCCTGCCTGAGAGCGCTCCCAGCGCCCGGGTGGTCCTGGAGACCGTCGTGGTGCAGGAGCTGGTCGCGGCGCTCAGCGAGGAACGCGAGGTGCCCATCGAGTCGTTCGTGTTCGCCAACGACGACACCAAGGAGGGCGGCGTCGACGCGGCCGACTTCGAGCTGGCGTCGCCGGTCGCGGCGGCCTGACCCACGGCGCCGCCGACCGTCGCGGCGGCGCCGGACGCCCGCCCGGCTACTTCTGCTTGGCGCGGCTCGGCTGTACCCGCTTGGGCTCCCCCGGCATCTTGGGGTAGTCCGGCGGGTACGGCATGTCGCCGAGCGCGTGGTCGCGCTCGTCCCGCTCGGCGAGTTCGAGGAGCGGCTCGAGGCCGAAGGCGTGGTCGTCCATGTCCGCGTGCAGATCGCCGAGTTCGGCGTAGCGGGCGGGCATGGTCCGCAGGTCGAAGTCCTTGGGGTGGACGTCGTCGAGCTCGTCCCAGCGCAGCGGCGCCGAGACCGGGGCGTGCGGCTTGGGGCGCACCGAGTAGGCGGAGGCGATGGTGCGGTCGCGGGCGGTCTGGTTGTAGTCGACGAAGATGCGCTCGCCGCGCTCCTCCTTCCACCAGGCGGTGGTGACCTTGCCCGCCATGCGGCGCTCCAGCTCGCGGCCGATGGCGATGGCGCAGCGCCGCACCTCGGTGAACGTCCAGCGGGGCTCGATCGGGATGAAGACGTGGATGCCCCGGCCCCCCGACGTCTTGGGCCAGCCGGTGATCCCCAACTCTCCCAGAAGCGCCCGGAGTTCGTGGGCCACGGGCACGGCGTCGTCGAAGTCGGTGCCGGGCTGCGGATCAAGGTCGATGCGCAGCTCGTCCGGGTGGTCGGTGGCGTCGCGCCGTACCGGCCACGGATGGAAGGTCAGACAGCCGAGCTGCGCCGCCCACAGCACGGCGGCCGGCTCGGTGGGGCAGATCTCGTCGGCGTGCCGGCCGCTCGGGAACTCGATCCTCGCGGTCGGGATCCACTCCGGGACGTTCTTCGGGGCCCGCTTCTGGAAGAACGACTCGCCCTCGACGCCGTCGGGGTAGCGCTCCAGGGTGGTGGGGCGGTCGCGCAGGGCGCGGGTGATGCCGTCGGCGACGGCCAGGTAGTACCGCGCCACGTCCAGCTTGGTGTAGCCGGGTTCGGGGAAGTACACCTTGCCCGGGTTCGAGAGCCGCACGGTGCGCCCGCCGGCCTCCAGCTCGATCGCCTCGCCCTTGCCCATGCACGCCACGGTAGGCGGAGGGCGCCCATGCCGCATATCGGTAAGAATCGGTTGTATGGATCTCCCGGTGATGCCGCCAGTGAAGCCGATGCTCGCCAAGTCCGTGGCGAAGATTCCGCCCGGCATGCAGTACGAGGCGAAGTGGGACGGGTTCCGGGCGATCGTGCACCGCGACGGCGCCGAGGTGGTCATCGGCAGCCGCAACGGCAAGCCCCTGACCCGCTACTTCCCCGAGCTGGCGGCCGCCCTCGCGGAGCGGCTGCCCGAGCGGTGCGTGGTGGACGGCGAGATCGTCATCGCTCATGAGGGCCGCCTCGACTTCGACCGGCTGAGCGAGCGCATCCACCCCGCCGCGTCCCGGGTGAAGCTGCTCGCCGAACAGACGCCGTCGAGCTTCGTCGCCTTCGACCTGCTGGCGCTCGGCGACACCGCGCTCCTGGACACCCCGCTCGCGGAGCGGCGCTCGCTGCTGGCCGAGGCCTTGAGAGCGGTTTCACCCCCGGTCCACCTGGCCCCCGCCACGACCGACATCGACGTGGCCCGGCGCTGGTTCGAGCAGTACGAGGGCGCCGGGCTCGACGGCATCGTCGCCAAGCCGCTCGACCTGCCCTACCGGCCCGACGCCCGCCTCATGTACAAGATCAAGCACGAGCGCACGGCGGATGTGGTGATCGCCGGGTACCGCCACCACAAGAGCGGTCCCGTGGTCGGCTCCCTGCTGCTCGGCCTGTTCGACGCGCAGGGCGCACTGCAACACGTCGGTGTGTGCGCGGCGTTCCCGATGAAACGCCGCGCCGAACTGATCGAGGAGTTGGCGCCGCTGCTCATGAGCGATCCGGTGGCCGAGGGACACCCTTGGGCCGCCTGGGCCGAGGAGGCGGCGCACGAGGGTGCCCGGCTGCCGGGTGCGGTCAGCCGCTGGACCGGCAAGAAGGACCTGTCGTGGGTGGCGGTGCGGCCCGAGCGGGTGCTGGAGGTGGCGTACGACCACATGGAGGGCGACCGGTTCCGGCACACCGCGCAGTTCCGGCGCTGGCGCCCCGACCGCGCCCCCTCCAGCTGCACCTACGCCCAGTTGGAGGAGCCGGTCGGCTACGACCTCGCGCAGGTCCTGTCGTCGAAGGACGGCTGAGCCTTCAGGGGGTCGGCGAGGGGCAGCCCGGCGCGGAGGGCGTCGCGCCGGGGTCCGGCGCCGTCGACGCGGAGGGTGATCCCCCGGGACACCCCGGCACACCCGGGCCGCCCGTCGGCGAGGGCCCGCTGGAAGCGCTCTCGGACGGCGAGGGGCTCGGCCCGCCGGGTGAGGACGACGGAGACGGCGGGGACGACGGGGAACCTGACGGCGAGGAGGACGGGGACGCGGAGTGACTGGGTCCCGGCCCCGAGGGGGTGCCGCCGGGCCGGCTCGGGGTCGGGCGCGAGGGCCGCACGGTCGGCTGGGGTCCGATCACGATGCCGCCGCCCTGCTGGTGGCCGTGGTCGGCGTCGATCTGTCCCGCGCTGCCTGCTCCGGGCGTACTGGGGAGCGCTCCCTGCCCGTCCGGCACCGCGTGGGTGCCCCGGCGGTAGAACTCGAGCCACGACAGGACCGTACGCAGATAGTCGTCGGAGTGGTTGTAGCTCAGCACGGCACGGTCCAGATCGGCCGGGACGGCGAGGTCGCGGGCGTCCGCGCACAGATACCCACCGGCGGCGAGCGCCGCGTCGAAGACGTTGTTGGGGTCCTTGCGCCCGTCGTCGTTGCCGTCCTGTGCCCAGGCCGCCCAGGTGGAGGGGATGAACTGCATGGGGCCCACCGCCCGGTCGTAGTGGGCGTCGCCGTCCAGCGTTCCGTGGTCGGTGTCGGGGATGCGGGCGAAGCCTGCCCCGTCGAGCACCGGTCCGAGGATCGGTGTGAGGGTCGTGCCGTGCGCGTCGACCCGGCCGCCGCCCGCGTGACCCGACTCCACTTTGCCGAGGGCGGCGAGGAGTTGCCAGGGCAGGCGGCAGCGCGGTTCGGTGTGCCGCAGTCGGCTCTCCGCCCGCTGGTACGCGGCGAGGACGGTGGCCGGGATGCCCTCCTGCGTCCACACCGGATCGATCACCGCCACGCCGGGCGCCGGAGCGACGGCGCCGGGTGCCTGCGGCGAGATCAGCGGCGGGAGTTCGGTGTGGTAGGAGTCGTCGGCGGGCGGAGCCTGGCTCACCATCGCGGGCGGCCCCGCGGCGGCGGGCTCCTCGTGGCGCTGCGGCGCGGGACGGATCAGGCCGGGGGCCTGCGACGCGGTGAGCGCGGCCATCGCGACGGCCGCGACCGCCGTGCCCGTGAAGCCGCGCCGCAACCGCCGGCCGCCGGGCAGCCGTAGCTCCCCGGGCCTCACGACCTCCCGCCACCGGGGGGCTTTCATGATCCCTGCCCGAAGGTGTCGATGCCGGAGACCTTCCAGGTGGCTCCGCTCCCCCGGACCACGTCGACGGCGAACATCGCCGCGGCGTAGGTCGTTTCGGGCTTCTTGCCCGCCGTCCGGGTGCTGCTCTGGTCGGCGTAGACCAGGACCCGGGCGCGGCTGCCGTCGATCATCTCCACGCCGCTCTCGGTCACCGTGGTCGTCAGTACGAGTTTCTGGTCCTTGCCCTGCGCGCGGACGGCGGCCAGCATGTCGTGGTGCTGCTGAACTGCCTTGCCGGTCAGCAGAGTTGACGCCGCCTTGTCGGCGGCGCCGGTGTCGGCGTAGTTGTACGAGAACAGCGAGGCGACGGCTCTGGCGGTCTGGCCCTTGACCTCACTGGTGCGGGCGGGATCGGTCAGAGCGGCGTTCCGGGCGGCCGGGTCCGAACGCAGGGTGTCGGCCCGGGTCGCCGCCAGCCCGGCGAACGCGCCGAGCAGGACGACGAGCACGCACAGGACGACCGGCGCGGGGACGGAACCGACGCGGCGCACGGCGGCCGCGGCCAGCGCGCCGGGTATCCGCAGCACGGCCGGCCCGCCGGGGGGTGTCACCTCCTCCGGGGCCTGTGAACTCGCCTCGCCGTCACGGGACTTGCCGATCCGCTCCCGGCGTGAGCCACGTGGCGGCTTCTTGCCCGCGATGCCGGGAGGCGCCTCGGCCGGGCGCTCTGTCCCGGCCGGACGCTCTGTCGCGGCCGGACGCCCCGAGGGCACGACGCGATCCGGCGCCGGCTCGGTGGCGCGAGCGGCCCCGGCGTGGGCCAGTCGGCGCTGACGGTTGACCAAGTGACGGGTCGTCGACATGTGCGGCTCCTGTCCGAAGGGTGAGGGGGTCAGTTGGCCGCGCTGTCGCCGACCGGCGCCTGGCCGAGGGCGCTCAGCTTCCACCCGCCCGGGGTGCGGGTGAGTTCGCCGAGCATCCGGCTGTCCTTCGCGGCGGGCTGCTGCTTGGGCGCCTGCACGGTGATCCTCAGCGCCACCATCACCCTGGCCCGGCCCGCCCGGTCGTCGAGCTCGGTGACCGCACCGTCGAGCACCTTGGCGGTGGTGACGGTCCCGGCCTGCTGCACCTGCTTCTCGAACTCGCCTCGCCCCGCTGCGAGTTGCTGATGGAGGTCACCGGTGGTGGAGTCCTGCCACACATCGAGACCGTGGGCCAGATCCTTGTGGTCGAGGGTGGAGAGGTTCTGGACGGCCTGCTCGCCCGCCGCGAGGACCTTGTCGCGGGAGCGGGCGTAGGCGGCGGAGTCGTCGTGCGCGGCCCCGTACCAGGACCAGCCGGCCCACACCGCGACACCGCCCGCGAGCAGGGTGAGAGCCAGCGCGACGGCGAGCAGGGGCTGGATCGTCATGCGTGCCATGTTCTTCGTGCTCCCTCTGCGCGGCGCCGACGACGGCGACGGCGGACGCGGCCTAGCGGGCCTGGATGTCGGTGATCTGCCAGTAGCCGTGGGTCAGTTGGGCCGTGACGGTCAGCTGGGCGGCGGCCGCGGTGGCGGGCTTGCCGTCCCGCTGGGCCCGTTGGTCGAGGAAGACGAGCAGCTCCGCACGGTCGCGGGTGAGCCGGACGACGCCGGCCCGCACCACATGCGTGGTCAGCGTGAGCTTCTGCTCGGCGACGCGTTGCTTCAACTCCCCGAAGAGCGCGGCATATTGCGTGGCCGCCCGGCCGCCCAGCAGATCCTTCGCCGCGTCCTCGGTGGCGCGGGTGTCCTGAGGCACGTACGAGAAGACCTTGCCGAGCGTGTTACTGACGTCCCCGATGACCTGCGTGGTCGCCCCGGCGTCGGTGAGCGCCCGATTGCTCACGGCGGGCGCGTGGGTCAACTGCCGTGCCTGGAGCAGCAGTCCGGCCCCCACGACAAGGAGCACCGCGGCGAGGAGGCCAGTCAGTATGCGGGTACGGGGGCGGGCGGGCGAGGGGGCGACGGGGTCGGGGGTGTCCGGGCCGGCATCGTCCGAGCTCGGGTCGTCCGGGCCGGGGCCGCGCGGGCCGATGTCGTCCGAGCTCGGGTGGTCCAGGCCGGGGCTGCCCGGGTCGGCGTCGTCCGGCTCGGGGCCGGACTCCTCGACGGTGTCGGCCCGCGCGACACCGGCGTCGGCACGCACGGCCGAGTCCCGGGCCGCCCGATCCCGGCCCACCGCATCGCGGCGGTCCGGCGCATCGCCGCGGCCGACCGCATCGCGGTGCGGCGCGGGGTCGTGGTCCGGGCCTCGGGCGGCCTTCGCCTCTGCTGTGCTCACGCTGTTTCTCCCTACCGGTCGGGGGTCAGGGTGCGGCGACCGGGACTGCGTTGAGTGCCTTCAACTTCCAGCCGGATCCGGTGCGTTCGAGCGCGGCTTCGAAGCGTTTGCGGTCGGTGGTGGCCGCGCCGCCCTTCGGGGTGAGCCGCACCCGGACCGTCGCGATCAGCTTCGCGCTGCCCGACCGGTCGTCGAGTTCGGTGACGGCGGCCTCGGTGACCTCGCCGCGCGCCGAGGTCGTCGGCTTTCCCGTGCCCGTCCGGCGCAGTTCGTCGTGGAGCGGCCCCGTGGAGGCGTCGAGCCAGCTGGTCAGCGTCGCACCGGGGTGGGCGGCGTCCAGCGTGGAGAGCGCGGCCACCTGAGTGCGGCCCGCCCTCAGCGCGGCGTCACGGGATGCGGCGTACGCCAGTGAGGAGTCGCTCCGCGCGTCCAGGTACACCCATCCTCCGAAGACGGCGAAGGCGGTTGAGAGCGCTATCACGGCCACGGCGAGGGAGCGGCGGCGCCGGGGGCCGCCCAGGAGCCGGTTCACGGCCGACCGTCCTTTCCTGCGGCTTCCCGGGTCAGGCCGAGCAGGCCCGCCAGGTCGTTCGGTCCGCCGGGCAGCGCGGGCAGAGCCAGGGCGCCGGGGAGCGCGGGCGCCCCGGTCTGCGGTGCGGCGGGCGGGTTCGCGGCCGGGGATCCCTGCGCCGTGGCGGTGGCGGGCAGGGAGCCCGGTTGGGCCGGGGCCGGGACCCCGCCGCCGGAGGGCGCGTGCGCCGAGCCGCGTACGTCGATGCCGCTGCTCGCCGGCGCGGCGCAGCGGGCCTTGGTGTTGAGCTTGGGTGTGTCGAGTGTTTCGAGGCCGTTGCGGTAGGTCGTTCCGCCGTAGCCGTCGGTGCACGGGAGCGGCGCGAAGAAGGTGACGGCCATGCCCAGGTTCGCTCCGTTCTTGTCGATGGCGGTGGCGCCCGCGGCGACCAACGGCGGTATTTTCACCAGGAGTTCCTCGATTCCGCGCTGCCTCGTCACGGCGACGTCCGCCGTCGTGAGGAGGTTGGCGAGGACCACGCTGATCGCCGGGTCGAGATCCCTGAGGAGCCCGCTGACCTGGCCCGCGGCGTCGGGCGCGGCAGCGATGAGACGGCGCAGGTCGCCGTCGGAGCTCTTCAGCGTGGCCGCGAGGGTCTGCGCGCCCGAGGCAAACGTCCTGATGGCCTGGCCCTCGTCGGCCTGGGTCCGCAGCACCGTCTCGCCGTCCGCGAGCAGCGTGGTCGTGCTCGGCAGCGCCCTGTCGGCGGCCCTGACGAAGTCGCTGCCGTTGTCGAGGAGCGCCTGGAGGTCGTCGCCGCGCCCCTCGAAGGCCTTGCCGAACTCGTCGACGACCGTACGCAGCGACTCCAGCGGAACCGATGCGGCGAGGTCGTTGACGCTGGTCAGTACGGTGGTGACGGGCGCCGGGGTGCGGGTGTCGGACTGCTCGATCACGGCGCCGTCGCCCAGGTAGGGGGCCCCGGCGGAGGTGGGCCGCAGGTCGATGTACTGCTCGCCCACGGCGGACAGGTTGGCCACCACCGCCTGGAGGGCGCTCGGGATGGGCGGAGCGGAGTTGTCGATGTGCAGTTCGGCCACGACACCGTCGTCACTGAGCCCGATGGGCCCAACGCGCCCCACCGAGACACCCCGGTAGGTGACGTTGGAGTGCGTGAAAAGGCCACCCGTTTCGGCGAGTTGGACCTTGACGGTGTAGTAGCTCCGGATGCCGATGTAGTGGCCGATGTCGGCGTACCGGAACCCGGTGTAGCCGAGCACCAGCACCCCGATGACGAGGAACGCCACGTTCTTGAGTCTGGTCGCCCGAGTCAGCATCAGCCCGTACCCTTCTGGCCGGCGATCGACGGCAGACCGAACGACGACGTCTCCGCCCCGCCCTTCGCAGCAGGCGCCTTCGCAGCAGGCGCCTTCGGCGTCGACTGCGCCGACGGCGTCGTGAGCGGCGGGATGATCTGCGTGCCGGGCGCGGCGGTCACATCGAGGTAGACGTTGAGGTAGTCGCCCTTGACGCCGCGCAGCACCTCGTCGGTGAACGGGTAGGTGAGCAGGACCTGGAGCGAGTCGGGCAGGTCCTTACCGGAGTCGGCCAGCGATGTGAGGATCGGCGCGAGCGCCTTGAGGTCGGCCACCATGTCGTCCTTGCTCTTGTTGACCGTCGAGACGGCGACCGTGGAGAGGGTGTCGAGCGACTTGAGCATCGTCAGGAGTGAACCCCGTTGGTCCTCAAGGACCTTGAGGCCCGGCGAGAGTCCGGTGAGGACCGTGCCGACCTGCTGTTTGCGGGTGGCGAGGGTCGCCGAGAGCCGGTTGACGCCGTCGAGGGCGTCGGTGATGTCGCCGCGGTGGCCGTCCAGATCGGTGACGAGGGTGTTGACGCGCTGCAGCATGGAGCGCACCTCCGGCTCGCGGCCCGCGATGGCCTTGTTGAGCTCGGTCGTGATCGTCTTGAGCTGGTTGACGCCGCCTCCGTTGAGCAGCATGGAGAGCGCTCCCAGGACTTCCTCGACCTCCGGATTGCGGTTGGTGCGCGCGATCGGGATGGCGGCGCCCGGTCCGAGACGGCCCTGGGCCGCCTCCTTCGTCTCCTTCGCCGGCGCGGAGAGCTGGACGAACTTCTCGCCGAGGAGGCTGGACTGTTCCAGCTGGGCGTAGGCGTTGGCCGGGAGGTTCACGTCGCCCCGGATCCGCATGGTCACCTCGGCCGACCAGCCGTCGGGGGCGAGCGAGACCTTGGTGACCCGGCCGACGGCGACGTCGTTGACCTTCACCGCGGCCTGCGGCACCAGGCTCAGCACATCGGCGAAGTCGGCGGTGATGTCGTAGGGATGGCTGCCGAGGTCGGCTCCGCCGGGCAGCGGGAACTGGTCGATCCCGGAGAACGACGGCACGGAGCAGCCGCCGAGGGTCAGGGCCAAGGCGACCACGACCGCGACACCGGCCCCAGCCGCGACCCCGGTGCGCCGGGTGATGCGTGGCCTCATCCCCGGCCTCCGCTCGTGGCGCCCTCGCCGGCGGACGGCGTCGCACCGGCGGTGGAGCCCTTCGCGGCGTCGGCCGCGGTGCCGTACACGGTGCCGACGGGAGGCAGCGGCAGCGCTGGGAGCGCTTTCAGGCGTTCCTCCGGTACGGGCACAAGTGCCGCGCTGCCCGCGACCGCCGGGTTGGGGGCGTGGACGAGGTCGCCGCCCATGCTGATCTCGTTGATGTCGCCACGGCCGTCCAGGGTGCGGTGCACCGGGTCGTAGGCGTTGAGAGCGTTTCCGGCCGCGAGTGGCGCGGTGTCTAGGGCTTCGGCGAGGGAGGCACGCTGGTCGACCAGGATCTGGGTGAGCGGTGCGAGCTTGTCGACCTCGGACTTGAGGCTGCCGCGGTTGTCCTGGATGAACGTCTTGACGTTGCCGAGCGCCGTGCCGAGTTCCTTGAGCGCGCCGGCGAGGTTGTCCTTGTTGTCGGCGAAGAACGAGGTCACGTCGGCGAGCTGGTTCTGTGCGTCGCGTACCGCGCCGTCCTTGTTCTTCAGCATGGTGGTGAAGGTCTGCAGGTAGGACAGGGTGGCGAAGAGGTGGTCGCTGCTGCCGTCGAGGGTCTTGGCGGCCTTGCCGAACTGCTCGATCGAGTCGCCGATGGCCGCGCCGTTGCCGTCGAGGTTCTTGGCCCCGGTGTCGAGCAGCCCTGAGAGCGCTCCCTTCGCGTTGGCGCCGGTGGGGCCGAGGGCTTTGCTGAGATCGGTCAGCGAGGCGTAGAGCTGGTCGACCTCGACGGGGGTGGCGTTGCGGGACGCGGGCAGTTCCGCGCGGTCGGCGATCTCGGGCCCGCCGGTGTAGGCGGGGGCGAGCTGGACGTACCGGTCGGCGACGACGCTGGGCGAGACGACGGCGGCCCGGACGTCCTTGGGCACCCGTATGCCACGGTCCAGGCTCACCACCACCTTGACCTGCTGCCCCCGCGGGGTCACCGAGTCGACCTCGCCGACCTTGACGCCGAGGATCCTCAGGTCGGAACCGGGGTAGATGCCGACGGCCTGGTTGAAGTACGCGGTGATGTGTTTGCCGCCGGGGCCCGCGAACACGCGCAGTCCGCCGGCCACGGTGACGGCGATGACCGCGAGGGCCAGGACGATGGTGAGAGCGCGTCGCCGGCTCATGGGTAGCCTCCGTTCTTCGGCGGCATGCAGCCGGTGCCCGGGAGCGACTTCGCCGGCAGGTAGTTCCTGGGGACGAGCCCGCAGATGTAGGTGTCGAACCAGCGGCCGTTGCCGACGGTGTTGCCGACGAGCCGGTAGTAGGGCCCGGCCAGGGCCAGGGTGCGGTCGAGGCCCTGCTGGTTCTTGACGAGGACGTCGGTGACGCGCCCCAACGCAGCGAGGGTGGGCTTCAGTTGGGCGGAGTTGTCCTTGACGAGGCCGGTGAGCTGGGTGCCGAGACCGCGCGTTCCGGTGAGCAGTGCCTGGATGGCGTCGCGGCGCTGTTTGAGTTCGCCGAGGAGCAGTCCGCCGTCGTCGATGAGGGTCTCGAAGCTGCTCTTCTTCCCGGCCAGCGTCTTGGTCAACTGCTCGCTGCCCTTGAGGAGTTGTGCCAGCTGGCTGTCGCGCTCGGACACGGTCTTGGACAGGGCGGAGAGGCCGGAGACCGCGGTGCGTACCTCGGGCGGCGAGTCCTTGAAGGTGTCGGAGATCGTCTCGAAGCTCTTGGCGAGCTGCGCGGTGTCGATGGCGCCGATCGTGTTGCTGAGCCCTTCGAAGGCCTGCGTCACGTCGTACGGTGAGGTCGTGCGGGCCAGCGGGATGCGGCTGTCCGGGTTCTGTTTCGCGCTGCCGAGCGGGTCGATCGCCAGGTATTTCTCGCCGAGCAGGGTCTTGATGGCGATGGCCGCGGTGGAGGCGTTCCCGATCCAGGCGTCCTTCACTGTGAAGCTGACCTTCACCTTGGCGCCGTCGAGGGAGACCGCGCTGACCTCGCCGACCTTGACCCCGGCGATCCGCACCTCGTCGCCGTCGCGCAGCCCGGCCGACTCGGAGAAGTCGGCGCTGTAGGTGGTGCCGCCGCCGATGAGCGGCAGCGAGTCCGCGTTGTACGCGGCGACGCCGATGAGGGCCAGGACCAGCAGGCCCACCAGGCTGACCGCGACGGGGTTGCGTTCCTTCATGGGCTTGAGGCGGGGGCGCCGCAGGTGCGGGCGGGGCAGCCGGACGCGCCGGGTGAACCGCGGTGCGGGGAGTCTCATCCCTGGCACCTCGATTCGCTGACCGGGATGCCGGTGGGCGGCGGGCTGCCGTCCTCGGTCTTGACGCCGGACACCTTCGCCTCGCAGAGGTAGAGGTTGAGCCAGGATCCGTACGACGCGATGCGGATGACGGCGCGCATCTTGTCGGGTGTCCTGCGCAGGAAGTCCTCGATCTGGGGAGCGCTCTCAGCGAGGTTCGAGGAGAGCCGGCCCAGCTGTTTGATGTCTTCCTTGAGGGGGGCTCTGCCGTCCTGGAACAGGCCGGCGGTGACGGTGGTGAGGTCGCCCATCGCCGCGATGGCCTCGCCGAGCGGCTTGCGGTCCCCGGCGAACCCGGAGACCAGGCGCTGGAGCGTGACCACCAGGTCGTTGAAGCCCGCTTCGCGGTCGTTGACGGTGGTCAGGACGGTGTTGAGGTTGGTGATGACCTCGCCGATCACCTTGTCCTTGGCGGCGACGGTCGTCGTCAGCGAGCCGATGTGCTGCAGGAGGCTCTCGACGGTGCCGCCCTCCCCTTGGAGGACTTGCACGATGGAGCCGGCGAGCTGGTTGACATCCTTGGGCGAGAGGCCTTCGAACAGGGGCTGGAAGCCGTTGAAGAGCTGGGTGAGATCGAGGGCCGGGGTGGTGCGTTCCAGCGGGATGGTGGCGCCGGGAGCGAGCGTCGCCCCGACCGTGCCGGTGCCCCGGCCCAGTTCGACGTACCGCTGGCCGACCATGTTGAGGTACTTGATCGACGCGGTGGTCGTGCCGGGCAGGGTCCTGTCGCGCTGTACGGAGAACGTGACCTGGGCCAGCCGGCGGTCGACGACCTCGACCCGGTCGACCTGGCCGACCTTCACCCCGGCGATGCGTACGCTGTCGCCCTCGATCAGCCCGGTCGTGTCGGTGAAGCGGGCCCGGTAGGTCTTGGTGTCGCCCACGCCGGTGTTGGCGATGGACAGGGCGAGCACGGTGGTGGCGAGCGCCGTCACCAGGACGAAGATCAGGGACTTGACCAGGGGGCCCGCGATGCTGCGGCGCTTCACTTGATGGTCACCTCCGTCCCTCGCAGGGCGGGGCCGACGAGCAGGCTGCTCCAGTCGGGCAGGGACTGCGGGGCCTCCTTCAGGGAGGGCGCGAGCAGCTCGTTCACGAGTTGGTTCTCCTGCGGCGAGTTCGGCAGGCCGAGCCCGGCGCCGGAGGCCGTGGCCGTGGTGGTGGGAGCGCTCTCGGTGGGGAGCGGGGCGCCGAGGTAGGGCACCGGATAGCAGTGGGGCCCGCCGCCGTCGGTGTAGGCGGGCGTGTCGCGGCCCGGCACGTACGCGCCGAGGGAGGGCACCGCCTTGACGGTGACGTGCAGTCCTGGCTGGTCGGTGCCCTTGCCGAGCGCCTTGTCCATCGCGGGCACGAAGCCGGTCAGGGTGCGCAGGGTGCACGGGAACGACGGCGCGTACCGGGCGAGGAGTTCGAGGGTCGGGCGGCTCACGTCGCTGAGCCGGATGATGTTGTCCTTGTTCTGCTGGAGGAAGGCCGTGAGGTCCTGGGCGGTCCTGGTCGTCTGGCCGTAGACACCGAGGAGTTGGGTCTGCTGGTCGACCAGGGTGCCGGTGGTGGTGGTCGCGTCCGTGAGCGCTCTCAGGATGTCGGGGGCGGCGTCGCTGTAGGTCTGGGTGACCTTCACGAGCTGCACCAGGTCGGCATTGAGCGCGGGCAGGTTCGGGTTGAACTTCTTCAGGTGCGCGTCCAGCGTGACGACGGTGTCGCCGAGCTGGGAGCCGCGTCCGCGCAGCGCCGTGGCGACGGCGGAGAGCGTCGCCGACAGCTTGTCCGGCTTGACCGCGGTGAGCATCGGCAGGACGTGGTCGAGGACCTGTTCCAGTTCGATGGCGTTGCTCGACCGGTCCTGCGGGATGGTCGCGTCGGCCGAGAGCGCTCTCGTCGACGGGTTAGGCGGCGGTACGAGCGCCACGAACCGTTCGCCGAACAGGGTGGTCGGCAGCATCTGGGCCCGTACGTCGGACGGGATGTGGCCGAGCCGGCCCGGCTGGAGGGCGAGGGTCAGCCTGGCCCCGCGGCCGTCGGCGCTGATCCCGCGGACCTCGCCCACGACGACGCCGCGCAGCTTGACCTCCGCTCCCCGGTGCATCTCGTTGCCGACGCTTCCCGTCAGCACGGTCACCGTGTCGGAGCGGGTGAAGTCCTTGTCGTACACGGCGATCGAGAGCCATATGAGGAGCGCCGGCACGAGGAGGAAGACCACCCCGGCGAGCCGCCTGCGTGCGGTCGGGGCGTTCATCCGGCCACCTTCACGGTGGTGGTGGCGCCCCAGATGGCCAGCGAGAGGAAGAAGTCGGTGACGGAGATCAGCACGATCGCGTTGCGGACCGAGCGGCCCACGGCGACGCCGACGCCCGCCGGGCCGCCGGTGGCGCGGAAGCCGTAGTAGCAGTGGGCGAGGATCACCATCACGCTGAAGATGAGCACCTTGAGCACGGAGAGCAGCACGTCGGTCGGCGAGAGGAACAGGTTGAAGTAGTGGTCGAAGGTGCCGCGTGACTGGCCCTTGAAGAAGACGGTGGTCAGCCGGGAGGCGAAGTAGGAGCTGAGCAGCCCGATCGCGTACAGCGGGATGATCGCGACGACGCCGGCGATGATCCTGGTGGTGACGAGGTAGGGAAGGCTGCGGATGCCCATGCCTTCGAGGGCGTCGATCTCCTCGTTGATGCGCATCGCGCCGAGCTGGGCGGTGAACCCCGCGCCGACGGTGGCGGAGAGCGCGAGGCCCGCGACGAGCGGCGCGATCTCGCGGGTGTTGAAGTAGGCGGAGACGAAGCCGGTGAAGGCGGCGGTGCCGATCTGGTTGAGGGCCGCGTACCCCTGGAGGCCGACGACGGTGCCGGTGAACAGGGTCATGGCGATCATCACGCCGATGGTTCCGCCGATGACTCCGAGTCCGCCGCTGCCGAACGCGACCTCGGCGAGCAGCCGCTGCACCTCGGTGAGGTAGCGCCGCAGGGTGCGGGGGATCCACAGCAATGCCCGTACGTAGAAAGCGAGTTGGTCGCCGGATCGGTCGAGGAGGCTGAGCAGGGACATGGTCAGCCGCCCTTCGGGGGGACGATCTGGAGGTAGATCCCGGTGATCACCATGTTCACGAAGAAGAGGAGCAGGAAGGTGATGACGACGGCCTGGTTGACGGCGTCACCGACACCTTTGGGACCGCCGCGCGGGTTGAGCCCCCGGTAGGCGGCGACGATCCCGGCGATGAAGCCGAAGATCAGCGCCTTGATCTCGCTGACGTACAGGTCGGGGAGCTGGGCCAGGGCGGAGAAGCTGGAGAGGTAGGCGCCGGGGGTCCCGCCCTGCATGATGACGTTGAAGAAGTAGCCGCCGAGGGTGCCGACGACGGAGACCATGCCGTTGAGGAGCAGGGCCACGAGCATGGTGGCCAACACCCTTGGCACGACGAGGCGTTGGACGGGCGAGACGCCCATGACCTCCATCGCGTCGAGCTCCTCGCGGATGGTGCGCGAGCCCAGGTCGGCGCAGATCGCGGAGCCGCCGGCGCCGGCGATGAGCAGGGCCACGATGAGTGGGCTGGCCTGCTGGATGACGGCGAGGACACTGGCGCCGCCGGTGAAGGACTGGGCGCCGAGCTGCTGGGTGAGCGAGCCGACCTGGAGCGCGATGACCGCGCCGAACGGGATGGACACGAGGGCCGCGGGCAGGATGGTGACGCTCGCGATGAACCAGAACTGCACGATGAATTCCCGTAGTTGGAAGGGCCGGCGGAAGACGGCCCGGACGACGGCGGCGGCGAGCGAGAAGAGCTGTCCGGTCTGGCGGAACGCGCCGAGTCCGGGCAGCGGTCCGCGGCGCGGCCGACGCGGCGGGGTCGCCGGCGCGGGCTGCGGGGGTTTCTCGGCCTCCATGGTCACGGCGTCGCCTCCCGGACCGGCGCCGGGCCGTTCTCGATGGCCCGGCGGGCCGCGGGCGGCAGCTGGTCGAGCATGGCCATCACGCGCAGCTTGCGGCGCAGCACCGCCTGGCGGGCCGGCAGGCCGGGCGAGGGTTCCAGCTGCGCGACGATGGGGCGCGGTGAAAGGCCGTACCCGGCGGGCGAGTTGAGCTGTTCCTTGGCGAGGGTGGCCGCGTCCTTCTCCTCGGACATGCCGATGGGACCTTCGCGGCGCCCGCTGAGGAACTGGGCGACGACGGGCTCCTCGCTCGTCAGGAGCACCTCGCGCGGGCCGAAGGTGACCAGGTTGCGGCAGAAGAGCATCCCCATGTTGTCGGGGACGGTCGCCGCGATGTCGAGGTTGTGGGTGACGATCAGCATCGTCGCGTCGATTTGGGCGTTCAGGTCGATCAGGAGCTGCGAGATGAAGGCGGTGCGTACGGGGTCGAGTCCGGAGTCCGGCTCGTCGCAGAGGATGATCTGGGGGTCGAGCACCAGAGCGCGGGCCAGCCCGGCGCGCTTGCGCATGCCGCCGGAGATCTCTCCGGGCAGCTTCTCCTCCGCGCCGAGGAGCCCGACCATGTCGACCCGTTCCATGACGATGCGGCGGATCTCGGACTCCGTCTTGCGGGTGTGCTCGCGCAGCGGGAAGGCGATGTTGTCGAAGAGCGACATCGATCCGAAGAGCGCGCCGTCCTGGAACATCAGGCCGAAGAGTTTCCGGGTCTCGTAGATCTCCCGTTCGGGGCTGCTCACCATGTCGACGCCATTGATGAGGACTCGGCCGCGCTCGGGTTTGAGCAGCCCGATGAGCGACTTGAGGAAGACCGTCTTTCCGGTGCCGGAGGGCCCCAGCATGACGCTTACTTCCCCGGCGGGCAGGGTGAGGGTGACGTCCTGCCAGATGTTCTGCTTGCCGAAGGACTTGGTCAGATCTTCGACCACGACTTCAATTCCCATCCCACCTCCAGCAGGCATGCACATGGTGACGCGAGGGCACCGAGGGGCGCACGGTAAGGTGCGCGGCGCCGCCGAAACAAGATCCCGGACGGCGGCATCGGTGAATTCCCTTTCCTTTGTCACTCGTTGACAAGTTCCGGTGTCGTCCGCAGGGACGACTGCGCAGCAATTGAGCAGTACGAGGAGCGTGCGGGGGCCGGGAGCGGTGCGTCCGGGGGGAGCTTGGGCGCACGGCTCCCGACCTCCAAAGAACCGCCCTGGCGAGAAAAAGACCAGGCCAGGGCCCTCACCCACGCCGATTCCCGGCCTTCGGGGGCGTGGCCGGGTACCTGGGCGCCGAGCAGTCCGCCGGTCGGCCGGACTGCCCCGACCTGCGGCACACCGGACGCTACGGCCGGGTAACCTCGCTCTGCAATACCGGTTCCAGAAGTTTCGGCAAGCCCGCCCGGGGCCGTCGGCAACTTGTCACCACCGGAGCGCTTTCCCCGGGGAAGTTGTCATTCCTTGAGCAGTTTCACCTGTCACCGCCCAAAGGGTCGCTCCTCATGGGGAGCCACCTGCGGTGTTCGGCTCGAACGGCCGGAGGGGCGCGCCCGAATTGCGCACCAACCGACAAGAAAAAGAACGCGGTTACTCATGCACGGCACAAGGAAGAGTCCCGCTCGACACAATCTTGTACGGCAGGATTGTGCGCCCATGTTTCTCGCAAGTAACGTCCGGGTCGTCACGGATCGTACGTGGCTGAATCCGTCCCCGTAGCTGGTGAAACCGGAGGCATTACTGTGCGAAACACCCTCGGAAAGCTCGCGCTGGTCTGTGGCGCGGCGACGGCCGCGTTCGCCCTGGCGACCGCCCCCGCGATGGCGGCGCCCACGAACTGGGTGGTCGGCCCCAACTCGCCGGAGAACTTCACGGCCAAATCCACCAACGTGGTCCTCTCCATCAACGGCATCGACATGACGTGCACCTACTCCGACGCCGCCGGCTCGCTGCACAGCGCGACCGGCAACCCGGCCGCCGTCGGCACCATCAACCCGGTGCACTTCGGCAAGACCAGCGAGCCGTGCACCAGCTTCCTCGGCACGGTGGACACGGTCGCGAACACCCCGTGGACGCTCAACGTGACCAACTACACCGCGGGCACCGGCGTCTCGCAGGGCTACATCTCGGGCGTCAACGCCCGTGTCACCGTGGCGACTTGTGCGTTCACGGTGACCGGCACCGCGCACGGCACGTACACCAACTCGACCGGTGACCTGAAGGTCGCCACCACCGCCACCGAACTGACGGTCTCGGCGCCGACGGCGGGCTGCTCCGGCGTCGTCTCCACGGGCGACCACCCCTCGTTCAACGGCGACTTCTACGCGGTGGTCACCGGCACCACCACGCACCCCACCATCGTCGGCTCGTAGCAGCGGCATGACACATCGCTACGTCCCCGGTCCGTCCGGCCCGACGTACGGCGGGCCGGACGGACCCCCAACGGCGGCGCACCTGCCGCCGGCCCTCCCCAGGAGCTGAGCCAGTGGAGCTGAACGCGACGTGAGCAGAACACCGGGACCGGCCGGCCGGTGGCGGAGCGTGCGCAGCCGGGGTGCGGTGGCGGCGGCCACCGTGGTCCTGGCCGCGATCGTGCCCGGCGCCGACGTGGCACTCGGAGACCAGCGCGCCGACGCCGAGCTCGCCTACACCTGCGCGTTCCCCGGCGGTCCGCATCCGGTGAAGGTCCAGGTGGCGGCCAGGTTCCCGGCCCGCGCCGCGACGGGCACCGCGATCCGGCCCGCCGAGGTGACGACCTCGGTGACGCTGCCCGACGCCGCGGTCGCCGAACTCACCCGGCTCCGTGCCGCCACGACCGGCGCCACCACCCGGCTCACCACCGAAGTGGCGCAGAACGGCGCGTCCGCCCAGGCGCTCTGGCTGGGCACCGCACCCGCCGTGCCGCTCACCCCGTCCGGCGGCGCCGTGTTCCGGGCTACGGGCGAGGTGCCCACCGTCACCGCCGGCAGCGCCGGCGACCTCACCGTCACGGCCGCCGGCCTCACCCTCGTCTTGCGCCCGGTCACCACCGAGGGCGGCGCCACCGACCCGGCCACGCTCTCCGTGCCCTGCACGCCCGATCCCGGCGCGAAGGGCCTGCTCGCCACCGTGCCCGTCGGCGCGGCCATCTCCTCGCCCTCCCCGACCCCCAGCACCTCCGCCACCGGTGACGCGGCCGGTGCGGAGCACCGCACCGATCCTGAGAGCGCTCCCAGGATCGCCGCGCCCAAGGCGCGGGCAGCCGCGGCCACCACAGCCCCCCGGTGCCAGGGCGACACCACCAACCCGCTGGCCCTGGCCGCCTACACCACCGGGTACTCCAACGTCACCAAGCTGGGCGGCGCCTCGCTCATCCCCGTCTTCTGCGCCAAGGTCGTCCAGGGCCCCAACCAGCTCAAGCGCATCGAGGTCAGACCGGGCGTCTTCGAACTGCATCTGCTCCAGAACTCGGTGGGCCGGCTCGACTACGAGGGCCGCGCCCAGACCCCGCCGGGACCGGCCACGTTCCTCACCTTCGGCTTCATGCCGACCACGGCCACGATGACCCTGGAGGCGAACGGGCCGCTGTCCATCGAATCGGACCTCAACAACACCGCGGGACACGGAGAGACGTACATCAGGGCCTCCCTCATGCTGCGCATCTCCGACGTCAAGGTCAACGGGACCCCGCTCGACGTCGGGCCCAACTGCCGCACCGCCGGACCGGTCTACTCGTCCGATCCCGACCCGGCGCGCAACACCAAGGACCACATGGTGCTGCTCGGGGAGCTGAAGAAGGGCACGGACACCGTCTGGCGCGGCTACTCGCTCTCCCGCGGCGGACCGCTCGACGGCACGGTGACCATTCCGCCCTTCACCGGCTGCGGAGTGGGCGAGGACCTGAGCCCGCTGTTCACCACCGCCGTGTCCGGACCCTCCAACACGGTCAAGCAGAACCAGGGTGCGCCGTGCGCCTCCGGCATCGAGGACGACCCGGCACAGCTCTGCACCGCCGACAAACAGCCGACGACCATTCCGACACCGCTGCGCTGAGCACCGTGCCGTCCGGCGCACCGACGCATTCGAGGGGCACGCGCCGCGTAGAGATCCGGCCAACTCGCCTGCGGCAGCACGCTGTTCGCGCACCCACCCGGCTCCGCACACCTCCGCACTCCTCCGCACCGCACGCACACCGCCGCGCACCACGTACACCGCGGCCCGCACACCGCCGCACCCCACGTACACCTCGGCCCGCACACCGCCGCTCACCACGTACACCTCCGCACGCACACCACGTACACCCACCTACAGGACGTCACCAGTCGAGACGTCCGAGAGGGGACGACCCGATGAGACCCGTATCCACTCGCCTGCGAGCCGGCCTGCTGGCGTCCTGCACGGCCCTGGCGGCCCTCGTGACGATCGGCCCGGCCTCGGCCGACGCCACCCCCGCCACCCAACTCGCCGGGGACTGGGCCCCGTTCAGCCGCTGCCCGGTGGACGACCCCGCCATGCTGGCGGCCGACGGGCGCACCGACATCGTGCAGTGCATCGCCTCCCACTCGGCGAGCGGCTCCATCAAGCTCGGCAGTACGGAGGTCATCACCGGCGCCAGCGACCTCCAGGTCGGCGTGGTGCAGCACACCGGCGGCACGAACAGCCTGGTCGCACCGGCCGGCGGCGCCCTGATCGCCGACTCCGCCGACATCCCGGGCGGGCTCCTCGGCCTCATGTGCCCGAGTGACATCCCCGTCATCAGCGGCATCTGCCGGCAGATCACCAACGGCACCCTCAACCGGGTCACCGCGACGGTCGAATCCGCCGGGACGCCCACGGACTTCAACCTCACCGCGGGCGCCACATCGGGGCAGCCGATCATCGCGATCCCGATCCGCATCCACCTCCAGAACCCGTTCCTCGGCGGCTCCTGCTACATCGGCTCCACCGCCCACCCGATCGTGCTGCGCCCGCAGAACGTCACGGCTCCCGCCCTCGGCATCCAGCGCTTCGACGGCAACGGAACGCCCAACACCGCCGGTGACATGAACCGGCTGAGCCTCCTCAACGCGAACCAGACCGACACCACGTTCGCGGTGCCGGGGGCAAGCGGTTGCGGCCTCGCCGGGCTGCTCGACTGGGCGGTGAACCTGAAGACCGGACTGCCCGCGGGGTCGGGCAAGAACAGCGTCGTACTCACCAGCGCGTCGACCTACCTCGCGGGCCTGCACGCCCCCGGAACGGTCGTCCCCGACAACGGCAAACTGCTGTCCCAGTACTGGCATTCGGCGGCTCAGTAACCCTCGGCGATCCCGCCGGCCGACGGCCCGCCCCGCACCGGGCGGGCCGGAGCAGATTCGGCCGACAACCGATGCACGCTGAATCGAACACTGCCTCAAGTGTTGTCCATGACGCGGGAGTTGTTCTAGGTTCAGCAGTCCGCGAAGGTACGCACCTGTCGGTCGGTGGGAGCGCTTTCTCCATCGGCCCTCCCCCACCGGAGTGCCGTAGTGCAAGGGGAGTGAGTTGCCCACAGCCGCGCAGTCATCGGACACCCAGGAGCCCTTGGGACCGCTCCCACAGGAATTCGCCGCGATCATGCGGCCCGAGTTACCCGGGCTGCTCAAGGAGATCGGCGTGGAGGTCACGCGCGCCTATCCCGAGTACGCCCGGCTCCTCGAAGGCCCCTACGGCGAGGCGATCCGGGTCGGGGTGGAGCAGAACCTCACCGTCTTCGTCGACCAGGTCGCGTCCCCCAGCGCGCCCTCCGCCCTGCGTGACGAGATGTGCCGGCGCTTCGGCAGGTTCGAGGCGTACGAGGGCCGCAGCCTGGAGACCCTCCAGGGGGCCTACCGGCTGGGCGCCCGGGTGGCGCTGCGCCGCGCCAAGAAGATCGGCCGGCGCTACAACCTCTCCCCCGCGCTGATGCTCAGCTTCGCGGACGCGCTCTTCACCTATGTCGAGGAGCTGGAAGCGCTCTCACGGGAGGGGTATCTGGAGGTCACGTCGTTCTCCGGAGAGCGCTCCGACGCCCTGCGAAGACGGCTGCTGCATCTGATCCTGGCCGGCTCCCCGGTCCCGCGCGCCGCGATCGCGGACCTCGCCGACCGGGCCCGCTGGCCGCTGCCGGAGCGGGTCACGCTGATCGCGCTCCGCTCCGGGGCGGGCCTGACCCGTGCGGCGTTGGACAACGATGTCCTCGTCGACGCGGGCGAACCGCTCCCGCACCTCCTGGTGCCGGGCCCGGTCGACGAGACGCGAAGACGGATGCTCGACGCCGCCCTCCTCGGTTCCTGGGCCGCGGTCGGCCTCGAAGTGCCCCTCGCCGATGCGTCCGATTCGCTGCGCTGGGCCCGCCAGGTCCTCGAACTCGCCGCCTCCGGCGTCATCGACGGCGAATCGGGCCGGCTGTACTGCGAGGACCATCTCGTCACCCTCTGGCTGCGCTCCGACCCGGCGCTGCTCGAACACCTCGGGCGGCGCGAGCTCGCACCCCTGGACGCGCTCACGCCCGGCCGGCGCGACCGGCTCATCGAAACCCTGCGGACCTGGCTCGCGACCCGGGGCACCGCCGCCCACATGGGCCAACTCCTCGCCGTGCACCCGCAGACCGTGCGCTACCGGATGCGCACCCTTGAGTCCATCTTCGGCGACCGGCTCACCGATCCCGAACACCGGTTCGCCACCGAACTAGTGCTACGCGCGAGGGACCTGGGCCACCGCGATCGGTCGTGAACTTGCCCCGGTCGGCGCCATAATCATCCGAATCACTTCGAAAACAACGGATAAATATCGTCAAGTACCAAGGCCGGAGCGAACCCGCCGCTCGATATGCCCGTCTGGATGGGCGGATGTCCGAAGGATGTCCGTACCACCCGCACTACGCCAGAGGCATACAGTATGTCTTCGCATCCGCCGGCCGTCTTCCGCGGCGCAGCCGCTCCGCACCCCCGCACCCTGCTCGACGTACTGGACGCGACGGCGGCCGCCCATCCCGGCGCGCCCGCACTCGACGCGGGCGGCGAGCGGCTCACCTACCAGGACCTGTGCGACCGGATCACCGAGCGCGCCGTGCGCCTCACCCGCCACGGCATCGGACCGGGCGACCGGGTCGGCGTCCGCGTTCCGTCCGGCACCTGCGACCTGTACCTCGCCATCCTCTCGGTCCTGTTGTGCGGCGCGGCGTACGTGCCGGTCGACGCCGACGACCCCGAGGAGCGCGCGGCGACCGTCTTCCGCGAGGCCGGAGTGTGCGCGGTCATCGAGGCCGGCGAGCGGATACTGCCGGGGTTCACCCCGCCGCTGGGTGCCCGCTGGCGCGCCGCGCGGCCCGAGGACGACGCCTGGATCATCTTCACGTCCGGCTCGACGGGGCTGCCCAAGGGCGTGGCGGTCAGCCACCGTTCGGCGGCCGCGTTCGTGGACGCTGAGGCCCAACTCTTCCTGGCCGCACAGCCGTTGGGGCCGGGCGACCGGGTACTGGCGGGCCTCTCCGTGGCGTTCGACGCGTCGTGCGAGGAGATGTGGCTGGCCTGGCGGCACGGCGGCTGTCTGGTCCCCGCGCCCCGGTCGCTGGTGCGGGCGGGGCACGAGCTCGGCCCCTGGCTCGTGGAGCGCGGCATCACGGTGGTCTCCACGGTGCCCACCCTCGCCGCGCTCTGGCCGGACGAGGCCCTGGAGGAGGTGCGCCTCCTGATCGTCGGCGGCGAGGCGTGCCCCGGGGCCCTGGCCGACCGGTTCGCGGTCAAGGGCCGCGAGATGTGGAACACCTACGGCCCCACCGAGACGACGGTGGTGGCGACAGCCGCCCGGATGCTGCCGGGTGAGCAGGTCCGCATCGGACTGCCGCTCGCCGGCTGGGAGTTGGCGGTACTCGACCCGGCCGGCGAGCCGGTTCCCTACGGAGCCGAGGGCGAGCTGGTCATCGCGGGCGCCGGCACCGCGCGCTACCTCGACGGCGCCAAGGACGCCGAACGGTTCGCTCCGCTCCCCCTCCTCGACACCGCGCGCGCCTACCGCACCGGAGATCTGGTACGCGCCGACGCGGCCGGACTCGTCCACCTCGGGCGGGCCGACGACCAGGTCAAGGTGGGCGGGCGACGCATCGAACTCGGCGAGATCGACGCCATGCTGAGAGCGCTTCCAGGGGTCCGTGCGGCGGCCGGAGCGGTGCGCGGCACCCCGGCCGGCGGTCAGATCCTCGTCGGCTACGTCGTCCCCGAGCAGGACGGCTTCCGTGCCGACCAGGCCCGCGGATTCCTCGCCGAACGGCTCCCCGCCGCCCTGGTGCCGATGCTCGTCGAGGTGCCGGGCCTGCCCACGCGCACCTCGGGCAAGGTCGACCGGGACGCCCTGCCCTGGCCCCTGCCCTCGCAGCGCGGCCCGGCCGCCGAGGCCGGGCAGGACGGGTCGACCGTGGCGCGTCTCGCCGGGGCGTGGGAGCGGATGCTGGGGGTGCGCCCCCAGCCGGACAGCGACTTCTTCGCCCTCGGCGGTTCCAGCCTGAGCGCCGCACGCCTGGCGTCGGAGCTGCGCGCGACCTACCCGGGCGTGTCCGTTGCCGACCTCTACCGCCGCCCGCTGCTGCGGGACATGGCCGAGCACCTCGAATCGCTGGAGGGCCCCGCGGCCGAGGCCTGTGCCGTCCAGCCGGTGCCGCGCGGCGCCGCGGCCGTCCAACTCCTGGTGACCACCGCCCTGTTCGGCGTTGCGGGACTGCGCGGCCTGGTCGCCCTCGCGACGCTCGACAACATCGTGGGGTGGCTCGCTCCGCAGGCCTGGGCGCCGCACACCTCGTGGTGGTTCGTCATCATCGCCACCGTGGTCCTGATGAGCGCTCCCGCCCGCTTCGCGATCGGCGCGGGGGCGGCGCGTCTGCTGACCCTGGGGGTGAGCGCGGGCGCCCATCCGCGGGGCGGCTCCGTCCACTTGCGGTTGTGGACCGCCGAGCGGATCGTCGCCGCGTTCGGTGTCCCCTCGCTGCTCGGCACGCCCTGGGCACGTCTGTACGCGCGTTCCCTCGGCTGCCGCCTCGGCCCGGACGTCGCCCTGCACGCCATGCCGCCGGTGACCGGATTCGCGACGATCGGCCGCGGCGCCAGCGTCGAGCCCGAGGCCGACATCAGCGGCTGGTGGCTGGACGGGGCGACCCTGCACATCGGCCCCGTACACATCGGCGACGGCGCCCGGGTGGGACACCGCAGCACCCTGCTGCCCGGCGCCGTCCTCGGCGCGGGCGCAGAACTGGAACCCGGAGCCTGCCTGAGCGGTCACATCCCGCCGGGCCGGCGCTGGCTCGGCTCCCCGGCCCGCCAGGGCGAGGCGTCCGAACGCGTCGCCGGCGCCGGCTGGCCCGCGCCGCGCCCGGAGCGCTCGCGCCGCTGGGCCGTCGCGTACGCGCTCTCACTCGTCGCGCTTCCGCTCCTGACGCTGCTCTCCACCGGCCCCGCGCTCGTCGGCGTCTACTTCCTGGTGCGTTCCTGCGACTCGCTCTCCGAGGTCGCCGTGCGCCTGCTCCTGTCGGCACCGCCCATCGCGCTCGCCACCACGCTGTCCTCCATGCTGACCCTCGCCGCCCTGGTGCGGATCCTCGGGCGCGGCATCGAGCCCGGCTTCCACCCGGTGTGCGGCGGCGTCGCCTGGCGCGCCTGGCTGGTGACCCGGCTCGTGGGCGGCGCCCGCGGCAGCCTCTTCCCGCTGTACGCGAGCCTCGCGACCCCGGTGTGGCTGCGGCTGCTCGGGGCGCGCGTGGGACGGCGCGCCGAGATCTCGACGGTGCTGCCGCTGCCCTCGCTCCTGACGGTCGAGGACGGGGCGTTCCTCGCCGACGACACGCTGGTCGCGCCGTACGAAATCCGGGGCGGCTGGCTCAGGTTGGGGACCGCGAGCGTCGGCCGGCGGGCCTTCGTCGGGAACTCGGGCATCGTCGGGCCGGACCGCCGGGTGCCCGACGGGGCACTGATCGGCGTGTTGTGCGACGCGCCCGCGCAGAGCGAGCCGGGCAGCTCGTGGCTGGGGCGGCCGGCGCTTCCGCTGCCGAGGGTGGCGGCCACGGCCGACCCCGGCCGCACCTTCGACCCGCCGCGCCGGCTCGTCCTCGCCCGAGCCGGTGTCGAACTGTGCAGGGTGGCGCCGCTGATGTGCTCGGTGCTGCTGGCCGAAGCCGTACTCATCGGAGAGCAGAGCGCTCTCAACCGGGGCGGGCTCCTGCTCGCCGCCCTCGCCGGGGTGGTGCTCCTGCTGGCCGCCGCCATCGTGGCGGGCCTGACGGCCACCGCCGCGAAGTGGCTCCTGGTCGGACGTTTCGAGGCGGGCGAGCATCCGCTGTGGTCGTCGTTCGTGTGGCGCAACGAGCTGTACGACACGTTCGTGGAGTCCCTCGCGGTGCCGTGGATGGCCGGCTCGTTCACCGGGACACCGGTCCTCAACTGGTGGCTGCGCAGCCTGGGGGCGCGCATCGGGCGCGGGGTGTGGCTGGAGACGTACTGGCTGCCGGAGACCGATCTGATCACCCTCGGGGACGGGGTGAGCGTGAACCGCGGATGTGTGCTCCAGACCCATCTCTTCCACGACCGGATCATGCGGCTCGACACCGTGCGGCTCGGCGAGGGCGCTTCGCTCGGCCCGCACAGCATCGCGCTGCCCGGCACCGACATCGGAGCGCGGGCCTCGGTGGGCGCCGCGTCCCTGGTGATGCGCGGCGAGAGCGTGCCGCCGGACACCCGCTGGGCGGGCAACCCCATCGCCGGCGAGCAGTCCTCGCCCGCCCGCGATGAACGTGCCGTCGCCGACATGATGGTGACGGTCCATCAGGGCATCGCGTCGCGGGAAGGGAGCTCCGCGTGACCCGGCACAGCCGGCGCTCCCTGGTGCGGGTCGCCGCCCTGTCCACGCTCGGCGCGCTCTCCGTGGCGGACGAGGACACCGCCGCCGTCCGCCGCGACCGCTACTTCCCTCAGCACGGCTCGTACGGGCACGACACGCTCTCCTACGACCTGCGGATCGCCTACGACTCCGCGAGCGGCCGCCTCGCCGGCACGGCGCTCATCCAGGCCGTGGCGCTGCGACCGCTCGAACGGGTCGAGCTCGACCTGTCCCGCCTCGGCGCGCACGCGGCGCACGTCGACGGCAAGGCGGCGCGCGTCCGCCAGCGACAGGGCAAGCTGTACCTGACGCCCCATCAACCAGTGTCCGCGGGAGCCCTGTTCACCGCCACGGTGCGGTACGGAGGGCGGCCGGGGCCCGTCCGCTCGCCGTTCGGGGCCATCGGCTGGGACCGTACCGGTGACAGCCATGACGGCACCCTGGTCGCCTCCCAGCCGCTCGGGGCGCCGTCCTGGTTCCCCTGCAACGACCGGCCCGACGACAAGGCCGCGTACACCTTCCGGGTCACCGTGCCGCGCGACCGGCAGGCGCTCGCCAACGGGACACTCACCGAGTGCCGCAGCGAGGGCGCCACCGATGTGTGGACCTACCACCACCCCGGACCCATGGCCACCTATCTGGCCGCGCTCTACACCGGCCGTTTCCAGCACGACAGCGCGCTCGCCCCCGCACTGCCGGACGGCGGGTCGGTCCCGGTGCACAACGCCTACCCGTCCCGGCTCGCCGAGGCGGCCCGGCACGACCTGGGCCGCCAGCCCGAGATGCTGCGGCTCTTCTCGCGGCTGTTCGGTCCCTACCCGTTCGAGGCGTACGGAGCGGTGGTGGTCGACGCGGACCTCGACGCGCCGGTCGAGAACCAGACCCGCTCGGTGTTCGGCCGCAACCACATCGACGGCCGGCGCGGCTGGGAGACGCTGGTGGCCCACGAGTTGGCACACCAGTGGTTCGGCAACAGTGTGGGCATCCGCGAGTGGCGGCACATCTGGCTCAACGAGGGGTTCGCGACGTATGCCGAATGGGTGTGGTCGGAGCACATCGGCGGAGCCTGCGCCGACGAGATCGCCCGCCGCGAGTGGCGCGGCCTGGCGCGGCGGGGCCAGAACCTGCGGCTCGCCGAGCCGGGGCCGCGCCGCATCTTCGACGACCGCCTCTACAGCCGCGGCGCCTGCACCCTGCACGCGCTGCGGCTGACCCTCGGCGACGACGCGTTCTTCGCGGTGCTGCGGGGATGGCACGAGGCGCGGCGCGGGCGGGTCGGCGACACAGCCGCGTTCATCGCGCACGCCGAGGCCCTGGCGGGGGACGCGGTGCGCCCGCTGCTCCAGGCGTGGCTCTACGAGAAGAAGCTCCCCGAGCTGCCGGTGCCGGTGGCCGACTGACGACGAGGCGGCCCGGAGCGGGCGCACCCGGCCGGCGCCCCTCGTGTCATCCTCTGGAAGCGCTCTCACCTCGCTGTCGTCGTATACAAACCTTCCCGGCCGCATGGACTCTGGACGGATTCATGCCGGTTTGTGGGCACATATGACCCTTGCTAAGTCCTCTATGCCACCCCTTACAGTGCGCTTGGCTGTTACCGGCCGATTTCATGGTTCTTAGGGGGAGGCTCACGTGCGAATGCCGCGCACCGCACAACGGGGGCTGTTCGCGGTGCACGTGCTGCGGGGCCAGGCCCAGGTGCATTTCATGCCGAGCGCGGTGACCGGGGCCATCTTCACGGTCGCGCTGTTCACCGCCGGCTGGCAGTACGGCCTGTACGGACTGCTCGGCACCGCCCTGGGCACCGGCACCGCGCAGCTGCTCGGTGTGGACCGGAGCCGGGTCTCCGCCGGCCTGGAGGGGTTCAACGCGTGCCTCGTCGCGGTCGGGTTCGCCGTGTTCCTCGGCCCTCAGTACCCCTCCACGATGGCCCTCGCGGCGGGCGGCTGTGCGATCGTCACCGTGGTGACGGCGGCGGCCACGACCCTGTTGCGCGGCTGGGGGCTGCCCACCCTGACACTGCCGTTCTGCCTGATGGCGAGCGCGATGACCATCGCGGCGCCCGGCTTCGAGCGGGCGTGGCACCACGGCCCGGGGACGGCCGGGCTGAGCCGCGCGGCCGAGGGCTCGGTCGCCCTCGCCGTCGATGACGTCGGGCGCGCGTTCTTCGCCAACATCGCGCAGATCTTCCTCATGCCGCAGTGGCACGTCGGCCTGATCCTCCTCGTGGGCATCTTCGCGGCCAGCCGGACGGCGGGGGCGATGGCCTGCGTCGGCAGCGCCGTCGGCCTGGTGACCGCGTGGGCGCTCGGCGCCCCCACCGCCCGGATCGTGGACGGAACCATGGGCTACAACGCGGTGCTCGTGGCGATGGCGCTGTGCGGGGTGCTGCTCGCCGCGGACCGCTGGAGCCTCGGTTTCGCGGTGGCCGGCGCGGCGGCGGCCACCGTGCTCGGACCCGCGGTGAACGCGCTCTTCGCGCCGGCCGGCGGGCACGCCTTCACCTGGCCGTTCGTCCTCACCACTCTGGTCTTCCTCGCCTCCGTACCGGCACTGCCGAGGCTGCACCGCACCGGGCCTTCCGTGCGGACCCTGACCGAGCCGGCGGCCGGTTCCGACGTGGTGCTGGGCGCCTGACCCCACGTCCCGCCCCGCCGATGCCGAGCGGGGAGCGGAGCGCTCATGTCTACGGGTAACTACCGCCCGCGGCACGCGCACACCGGGCGGATCGGCCCAACGTCGGCTCGGATGAGCCGAGTCGGTCCGGACCCATTCGAGGAGCCGTCGAGCTACGGGGGCATGTGACGGCCCGATCTCCGTCGTCTGCGGCCGAGCGGACACGCCGACGGGGTGCGCCGGAGGGAGCGGGACTTCCGGCGCCGGCTGCCGGCGCACCCGGGCGTCCGGTCATCGCCCACCCGGCACCCGCCGGCCCCGGCGGCGGCCCCGTTCCGGTGGTCGGGGCGCTTCATCCGCGCGGTGGTCGGGGCGCTTCATCCGCGCGGCCCACACCGCGTGCGCGTCACCTGCGGTGGTGTGACGCTGCCGGTGTGACCACCGCCAGCGATGCCGCGCCCGTGTCCGCGCCACCCGTGCTCGATGTCCGGCAGCGCAACATCGTCTTCGGAACGATCATGCTCGGCATGCTGCTGGCCGCGCTCGACCAGACCATCGTCGGGACCGCTCTCCCCACCATCGTCTCGGACCTCGGCGGCGCCGACCACATGTCGTGGGTGGTCACCTCCTACCTTCTGGCGGAGACCGTCTCCACCGCGCTGGTGGGCAAGTTCGGTGACCTGTTCGGCCGCAAGCTCGTCTTCCAGATCTCCGCGATCGTCTTCATCACCGGATCGTTCCTGTGCGGACTCGCGACGAACATGTCCCTGCTCATCGGCTGGCGGGGGCTGCAGGGCATCGGCGCCGGCGGCCTGATGGTGACCTCGATGGCGTTGATCGCCGACGTGATCCCGCTGCGCGAACGCGGCAAGTACCAGGGCGCGATCGGCGCCGTGTTCGGCGTGGCGACCGTCATCGGACCACTGCTCGGCGGATTGTTCACCGACCATCTGACCTGGCGCTGGGCGTTCTACGTGAACGTCCCCATCGCCATCCTCGTGGTGATCGCGGCGGCCCGGAACATTCCGTCGATCCGCTCGGCGGCCAAGCCGGTCATCGACTACCTCGGCATCGGCCTGGTCGCCGTCGGGGCCAGCGCCCTGATCCTGGGGACGAGTTGGGGCGGCAACCAGTACGCGTGGGGCTCGCCGACCATCATCGCCCTGTTCGCGGGCGGAGTGATCGCGCTCTCACTGTTCTGCTGGGCGGAGACCCGGGCCGTGGAGCCGATGCTGCCGATGCGGCTGTTCGGCAATCCCGTCTTCACCGTCTGCTCGGTCCTCAGCTTCATCGTGGGGTTCGCGATGCTGGGCGCGATGACCTTCCTGCCCACCTACCTGCAGTACGTCGACGGTGACTCGGCCACGATCTCCGGTGTGCGCACCCTGCCCATGGTCGTCGGGCTGCTGATCGCGTCGGTCTTCAGCGGCAACGTGGTCAGCAAGACCGGCCATTACCGGGTCTTCCCCATCGTCGGCTCCCTGGTGATGGGGGTGGGCCTCTACCTGCTCTCGCTGATGGGACCCGGTGTCGGCGTCTGGCTGGAATCGCTCTACATGTTCGTGCTCGGCCTGGGGATCGGGCTGTGCATGCAGGTCCTCACCATCGCCGTGCAGAACACCGTCGACTACGCGGACCTGGGCACGGCGACGTCCGGGGTCACCTTCTTCCGGACGCTCGGCAGCTCGTTCGGCACCGCCGTCTTCGGCACCATCTACGCCAACACCCTCAAAACCAACCTCCAGAACGGGGTGGCCGCGGCGGCGCGGGCCGGCGGTACGGATCCCGCGCAGCTCGCCAAGGCCTCGCAGTCGCCGGAGGGTCTGCACCAGCTGCCGCCCGCGACGGCCGCGCCGATCGTGCAGGCCTACTCCGACAGCCTCCACACCGTGTTCCTGTGGACGGTGCCGGTCGCTGTGGTGGGTTTCCTGGTGGCGCTCCTCCTCAAGCAGGTGAAGCTGCGCGACAGCGCGCGCTCGGCCTCCACCGACATGGGCGAGGGCTTCGCGCGGCCGACCACCGGGGACTCCGCCAAGGTGCTCGAACTCGCCGTGGGCAAGATCGTGCGCGGGGCGGACATGACCACGGCACGCCGCATCGTGGCGGCCTCCGACACCCGGCTCGACGTGGCCGGAGCCTGGGCGGTCATGCAGGTCGAGCAGTACACGCGCATGGTCGGCCACGCGAGCCTCGGCCTGATCGCCTCCCGCCGCCATGTGCCGCCGGAGGTACTGGTGCCGGTGTTCCAGCGGATGACCGACGAGGGGTTCCTCAGCCGCGAGGGCAGCTACTTCTCCCACACCCCGGCCGGGGAGCGCGAGGTCGAGGCCATCACCGCGTCCTGGGCGGCCTGGCTCAACGCGGAGCTGGAGAAGGACCGGGGCCGGCCGCGCAGCGCGGAACTCCGCGCCGCCGCGGACGCGATCGCCAAGCGCCTCATGGCCGAGGACCTCGCCAACGGGCTGCCCCCGGCCCGCGCGACACCGGTCGCGGCGACCCGCGCGTGAGAGCGCTTTCAGAAACGCCCTCGGGAGCGCTTGCAGCGAAGTGGCGGGGCAGCGTCTCTCGTCCGGCCGCTCTGGCCGCTCGTCGGGCGGCTCTCGCCGCTCGTCGGGCCGCTCGCCAGCCCGCTCGTCACCCGGTGGGCTCGCTCGTGGCCTACACCGCGTCCACGTAGACCCAGGCTCCGTCGACGCGCGAGAACCGGCTCTGCTCGTGCATCGAGCCGGTCTCCGGGCCGTGGGTGTAGTGAGCGCGGAAGGTGACGGTCCCGGTCGCGTGGAAAGCGCTCCCGTCGGCGGTGTCCAGGATCTCCAGCCGCGTCCAGCGCATGCCGGGGTCGAAGTCGATGCTCGCGGGCCGGGTGTCGGGGTGCCAGGTGCGCAGCAGGTACGGGCCGTCCTGAACGGCGAAGGCGCTGAACCGCGAACGCATCAGCGCTTCCGCGGTGGGCGCCGCTGCCGCCCCCGAGTGAAACCGCCCGCAGCACTCGGCGTAGGCGGCGGACAGCCCGCAGGGGCAGGACGTCGGGGCGGCGGGGCGTGCGGGGCGCTGGGTACGACGAGACATGGCTCCATCTGATCACAGGCGTACGGGCGTCCACGCCCGCGATCCCCTGGTACCGCGGGGGCGGACGGGCGCGAACCCCGCGGTTCCCATCCGCTCGCCCCACCGGGCACCCGCCCCGCTTGAGAGCGCGCCCACGGGCACGCGCACGCCTCGTACCGCACCCCGTACCAACACCTGATCGCGCTCTCACAGGCCTACTGCCGCAGCCCCTTCGGTCTCACTACGATGCGGTCATGGCCCTACGCCCCACGGGTGCCGCCCGTCCCCAGGGCTCCCGGCGCCCCGTCCGAGCGTCGCTGCCGGCCGGCCCCGCTGTCCGGCCGCCGTCACCGCCGCCGCCCCACCAGCCCCGCCAGGGCGCCCCGTGAGTTCCCTGCCGCCGCCGCCCCGCCCCCGCCCCACCTGCGTCCGACCCCCACTTCTCTGCCCCACCTCACTTCACTTCGACATTCGACAGAGGACACCACATGACCACAGCACGGGACCTGCTGATCGTCAGCATGGACGTGCCCGCCGCCGACCGTCCCGTCGAGCAGGGCGATCTCTCACTGGCCCTCGCCGGGGCCGAGCTGCTCGATCTGGCCGCCGCCGAGGTGCTCGACGTGGAGGACGACCGCATCGTCCCGGGCCCGCCCCGCGACCTGGATGACACCCTGTTGAGGGCAGCGGCGGCGGCGCTCGTGCGGCAGGAACCGTACGAGTCCGTCGAGGACTGGCTGTGGCGCCGGGGGCGCGGGCTGCGCGCCGTCTACCTCGCCACGTTGGAGGCCGAGGGCCGGTTGGTCCGGCAGCGGCGCCGGTTCCATCCCCTCGGCACCGGCCGCACCACGGTGGCCGATTCACCGGACCGGCGCCGGGCGGCAGAGCGCTGGGCATCGGGCGAGCCCGTGCTCGGCGCGCTCGCGGCGGCGGCCAGGATCCAGGACGCGGCGGCCGACGAGCTGGCCCGCCTCACCTCGGACACCGTCGTGACCGTGCTGGCCGCCGTCGACGAGGCGGTGACGGAGCTGGCCGGTGAACGGCAGCGGCGCACCATCGAGGATGCCGCGTTCGACAACATCTGGCGGGGCCAGTAACGGCCGGCGCTCTCCCCCGCCCCTGTCCGCCATACGTGGCAGTACCTGCCCGTACGGGGTGATATCGCGGACAACTTCGCGCTTCGGACCCTACGGTGATCACGGTGCGTCAACGCGTACCGCAAGACGAGTCACCCGAGAGGGAGTTGAGGCATGAAGCAGAGGTTGCGCGTCCTGGCGGCGGTCGGGGTCCTGACCCTGGGTGCGGCGGTGACGGAGAGCGCTCCCGCCGCCGCGGCGGGGCACGGGTGTCCCACGGCGCAGATCTTCGCCACCGACAACACCGCGGTCATCACCGACCCGGCCGACCCGCGCCTCCGGACCCGTCTGCTCCGCTTCGACCATGAAGTGCGCGGCATCATCCACGCCAACGGCGCGCAGCCGGGTCCCTCGACGCTCCTCAACGGGGTCTTCTGGTCGGGCGAGTTGAAGGAGGCGACCTACGAACGCTCACGGGAGTTCGACGTCGAGGAGGTCGGCCGGGACGGGCTGCACCACATCGCCGGGGTCGTCGCCAAGCGCTACCACCAGGAGTCGGTGCTGACCTTCCGCTGCCTGCCGCGCGACTCGCCGGGGGCCGACGCGGTCGAGATCCAGGCTCCGGGCGTCTCGGTGGGAGCGCTCCACGACGCGCTGGTCGCCGATCCCCGGGCCCGCGACGAGCTCGGCGGCGGCTCGGTCACCCTCGACGGCCGGCTGATCCTCATCACCCCACGCGCCGAGCTGCCGCTGGCCCGGGAGTTCACCCGGACCCTCGGCGTCGACTGGTCCACGGCTCACGTGCGGTACGGGGACCGGGAGTTCGTCGAATAGCGCCGCACGAACCGCGCCACGCCCCCGGCAGCCCTCACCATTCCCCCGCGGCCGCACCGCGTCGTGCCCCCCGGCGGCCCTCACCCCTCCCGCGGCCCGCGCGGCGGCCCGCACCGCTTCGTGCCCGCCGCGCGACCCGCGCCCTGCTCCGTCACACCTTCCGCGCCACGCCCGCGTACACCGGAATCGTCTCGTCCCCGGCGAGAGCGCTCTCACCGAGCTCCGGGTGCCAGGCGGCGGCGAGGCCCACGCCCGGGGCGGCCAGTTCACGGCCGTGGAAGAAGCGGGTGACCTCCGCCTTGGTACGGGGACGCAGCGTCACGCCGCCGCTCTTGTAGAGCTCCACGGCGCCGGCCGCGGTCTCCGGGTCGAAGTCGCCGGTGATCTGGGAGAGGACGAGGTAGCTGCCCGGCGCGAAGACGTCGAGGAGGCGGTTGACGATGCCGTACACATCGTCGTCGTCCCCGATGAAGTGGGTCAGGGCGATCAGCGACACCGCCACGGGGCGCTCGAAGTCCAGGGTGTGGCGGGCGAGTTCGAGGATGCGCTCGGGTTCGCGGGCGTCGGCCTGGATGTACTCGGTGACGCCTTCGGGCGTGGAGCGCAGCAGCGCCTCGGCGTGGCGCAGCACGATCGGGTCGTTGTCGGCGTACACGATGCGCGCGTCGGGTGCGGTGCGCTGGGCGACCTGGTGCAGGTTGGGCTCGGTCGGTATGCCGGTGCCGATGTCCAGGAACTGGCGCACGCCCTGTTCGGCGAGCCAGCGCGTGGCACGGTGCATGAAGGCGCGGTTGACCCGCGCGATGTCCCGGCCGCGCGAGTCGAGCGCGAGCAGTTGCTCGGCGAGCACCTCGTCGACCGGGTAGTTGTCCTTGCCGCCGAGGAACCAGTCGTACACACGGGCCGGATGGGGCTTGCTGGTGTCGATCTGGACGACGGTGCGGTCTTGCCCGGTCATGTGCGCTCCATGGGGATGAAGGTCAGCGAACAGGGGTGCGGAACACGGCAGTTGCGGCTCGAACGGCCAGGAACTCGGACGGAACGGGTGGATCAGGTCAGCAGGAAGTCGGCCTTGCCCGACTTCGCGCCCTGGATGAAGGCGGCGATCTCGCCGGGGGTGTAGATCAGCGCGGGGCCTTCGGGATCGGCGGACTGACGCACCGCGACCCTGCCGTCGGCCAGCTTCATGGCCTCGAAACAGTTGCCGCCGTTGCCGCCGCTCCAGGGCTTGTGCCAGCCCTCGGCGCCGAGTTCGGCGGCGGGCATGCCGTTGTAGATGCGCCCGGCCGCCGGCCCGCCGTCGTATATGTGATCCATTCACAGCTCCTTGCGGAGACCCTTGAGGATCTCCTTCGTGCGTTGTGCAGTCGCGGCCTGAGCCGCCATGCGGTCCATGACCTCCAGGTGGGTGGCCACCTCGGGGCGCGCGTCGAGGTAGACGGCGCCGGTCAGGTACTCGCTGTAGACCATGTCCGGCAGTTCGGGCACGGCGAAGCGGAAGAGGACGAAGGGGCCGTACGTTCCCGGGTGGTGGCCGGAGGAGAACTCGGCGACCTGCACGGTGACGTTGGGCAGCGTCGAGGCTTCCAGGAGGCGGTCGATCTGGTCCCGCATCACCTGGGGCGTGCCGACCGGGCGGCGCAGCACCGTCTCGTCCAGGACGACCCACAGCCGGGGGGCGTCCTCCCGGGTGAGCAGCGACTGGCGCTCCATGCGCAGCGCCACATGGCGGTCTATGTCGGCGTCGCTGGTCGCGCCGAGGGCGCCGCTGCGCATGACGTGGCGGGCGTACTCCTCGGTCTGGAGCAGTCCGGGCACGAAGTGCGGCTCGTACGACCGGATCAGCGAGGCCGCGCCCTCCAGGCTGACGTACATGCTGAACCAGTCCGGCAGGATGTCGTGGAAGCGCTGCCACCAGCCGGGCTTGTTGGCCTCTTCGGCGAGGGCGACGAAACCTTCCGCCTCGCCGTCGGCGATCCCGTACGCCTTCAGGAGCAGGACGACGTAGGGGATCTTGAGAGAGACCTCGGCCATCTCCATGCGCCGGACGGTGGCCGGGGCCACCCGCAGCACCTTGGCCGCTTCCTCGCGCCGGAGGCCGGCCCGCTCGCGCAGGTCCTGAAGGCGTCTGCCCAGCACGACCTGGCCCACGGTCGGGGCGGACCGGGGTTCACTCACGTCAGACCTCCCCACACGCTGATGCGAGCAGTGTGCCACGTCGTTGCAGATAGGAGAACGGCACTCTGCATTTTTCACAGTGCCTCTTGCCAAGTGTCCGCCGCGGGTACAAGGTGGGTCGGTGAACCAGTTCACACGCGGTCGTCAGGTGCAGCCTTGGGGGAGGCCGCACGGGGCACCGCTTCCCCACTGTGAGGATTCCGGTCGTGGCTCCTGGTAACGCGCTCATCCCCCAGCTGACTGGCGCATGCTCCGGGACCGCCGTCCGGCGGTACGCCTTCGACGTGCCGGCCCGTACCGATTCGGTCTCGGTCGCGCGTCGCCGCAGCAGGGAGAAGCTGACCGGCTGGGGGCACCACGAGGAACTGCACGAGACCGCCTCCCTGGTGATCTCGGAACTCGTCACCAACGCCGTCATCCACACCGCCGGCGCCCACATACTGTGCGAACTCACCGATCTGCGGCGGGCGTTGCGGATAGCGGTCAGGGACCTGGGCTGCGGCCCGGCCGGGCCGCGCCTGTGCCACTCCGGTGAGGAGGAGGAACGCGGACGCGGGCTGCTGCTCGTCGACGCGGTGAGCAGCGCGTGGGGCTCGCACGACGCCCCGTACGGACTCGGCAGGATCGTCTGGGCCGAGCTCGCGCACGAGGGGCCGGGCAAGGCGGTCCTTGAGTGCTGAGAGAGATTCTTCCCTGGGGACCCCGGGGCGGGCGACAGGGCCCGCACCCCGATGGGTCCGGAACCGCCGGGCCCCGTGGCCCCGTGCGCAGTGGGGGTGCGCATGGCGTGCTCGGGCCCGGCGGCTCCGCCGCTCGATCCGGCGGCGGGGTGCTCCTGCCGTCGATCCGGCCCGCGACTCTGGGCCGGGACGCGGTGGGTGTGCCCGCCGCACACGGCTTCCGGTTGCTGTCCCGGCTTCCCACGTCGGGCTGTGTGTTCGCCTCGGCCGACTGGTGGTGGTGGATCGTGCCCGCCGGATCCGACCACGAGCTGCCCTGGCCCCGTCCGGTGCGGTACGCGCCGGGCGCCGTGGTCCCGGACACCGGCGGTCCGCGCCTGATCCACTTCCCCGAGGGCCCCACGCCCTACACCCCGCCGATCCCGCTGTACCTGGTGGTGTGCCAGCAGACCGGCACCGCCCCGGCCTGGGCCTGAGGCGGTACGCGCCGGGCCCGCCCGGCGCGCGTCACTCCGTGGGCAGCCCGTCGGCCGCCTCGGCGAGGGCTTCGAGGACCGGCCGGAACAGCGGGTGCCGCTCCGCTCCCCTGCGTACCGCAGCGAACACCCTGCGGGTCGCGGCCGGGCCCTGCACCGGGCGGACCACCGTGTCCTTCTGCTCCATGCCGCGCAGCGCCGACCGCGGCACGAGCGCCACGCCCGCGCCCGCGCCCGCCAGCGCCACCACTGCCCGGAAGTCGTCGGACGAGTGCACCAACTCGGGCTGGAATCCCGCGAGTTCACAGGCGAGCAGCATGACGTCGTGGCAGGGGTTGCCCGGGTAGGGGCCGATCCAGTCGTCGTCGGCGAGCGCGGAGAGCGGCACCTGCGCATGCTGCGCGAGGGGGTGCGCCGCGTGCAGGACTGCGTCGAAGGGCTCCGCGTACAGCGGGACGCGCGCGAGCCGGCTGTCGTCCTCGCGGGGCGCGCCCCGGTACTCCACGGCGAGCGCCAGGTCCGCCGCGCCGTCCAGGACCAGCGGCAGGGCCTCGTCGCCCTCGGCGTCGCGTACGCGGACCCGGATCGCGGGGTGGCTCGCGCGCAGCCGCACGATCGCGGGGGCGAGCACCTCGGCGATGCCCGTCGCGAAGGCGGCCACGGTGACCTCTCCCGCGGCGCCGCCCGCGTAGGCGGCCAGCTCCGCCTCGGCCCGCTCCAGCTGGGCCAGGACCGCGTTGGCGTGCTCCAGGAGGATCTCGCCCGCGGCCGTGAGCCGTACGCCCTTGCCACTGCGGGTGAGCAGGGTGTGCCCGGTCTCCTGTTCCAGGGCGGCGAGCTGCTGGGAGACGGCGGAGGGCGTCAGATACAGCGCTGCTGCCGCGGCGGTCACCGTGCGGTGGTCCGCCGCGGCACGCAGGATGCGGAGCCGGCGGGGGTCGATCACGCAGCCATTGTCGCGCGCGTGAGGGACCCGCGACGACGTGCCTGCCCCGGGGGCCCTCAGCCCTTCATCGACTCCCGGGCGTCGACGAACGCCGCCACGGTCTTCTCGATGTCCTCGGTGGAGTGGGCGGCCGAGAGCTGGACGCGGATGCGGGCCGCGCCCATCGGGACCACCGGGTAGGAGAAGCCGATCACGTACACACCGCGCTCCAGGAGCAGCTCGGCCATGCGGCCCGCCTCGGCGGCGTCGCCGATCATGACGGGCGCGATGGGGTGCTCGCCGGGCAGGATCTCGAAGCCCTCCTCGGTCATCCGTGTACGGAAGAGCGTGGTGTTGGCGGCGAGCTTGTCGCGCAGGTCGCCCGCCGACTCCAGGAGGTCGAGGACCTTGAGGGACGCGGCCGCGATGACCGGGGCGAGGGAGTTGGAGAACAGGTACGGGCGGGAGCGCTGGCGCAGCAGGGCGACGATCTCGGCGCGGGCCGCGACGTAGCCGCCGGACGCGCCGCCGAGCGCCTTGCCGAGGGTGCCGGTGATGATGTCGACGCGGTCGCTCACGCCGTGCAGGGCCGGGGTGCCGGCGCCACCGGGGCCGGTGAAGCCGACGGCGTGCGAGTCGTCGACCATGACCATCGCGTCGTACCGGTCGGCGAGGTCGCAGATCTCCTGGAGGGGCGCGATGTAGCCGTCCATGGAGAACACGCCGTCGGTGACGATCAGGCGGCGGCGCGCGCCGGACGCCTCCTTGAGCTTGGCCTCCAGGTCCGCCATGTCGCGGTTGGCGTAGCGGAAGCGGGCCGCCTTGGACAGGCGGATGCCGTCGATGATCGAGGCGTGGTTGAGGGCGTCGGAGATGACCGCGTCCTCGGCGTCGAGCAGGGTCTCGAAGACGCCGCCGTTGGCGTCGAAGCAGGAGGAGTACAGGATCGTGTCCTCCTGGCCGAGGAACGCGGACAGGCGGCCCTCCAGCTCCTTGTGGACGTCCTGCGTGCCGCAGATGAAGCGGACCGAGGCCATGCCGTAGCCCCAGCGGTCCAGGGCGTCCTTGGCCGCGGCGACGACCTCGGGGTGGTCGGCGAGGCCGAGGTAGTTGTTGGCGCAGAAGTTGAGCACGTCGCCGGAGGGAACGGAGACCGAGGCGCTCTGCGGGGTGGAGATCACGCGCTCGGGCTTGAAGAGGCCGGCTTCCTTGATCTCGTCAAGGGTCTTCTGGAGGCCGTCGCGGACGTTCGCGTACATGCGGGTTCAGCTCCTAGGGCGGGCGAGCGGTGGGGCGGGGAGGGCGGCCCGGTCGGGCTCGGGGGTCGGCCGGTTCCCGGGGCGGGCGGGTCCAGCTGCCCCGGGTGGGCGGCTCAGACGGTCCAGTCGAGGATGATCTTGCCGCTGCGCGCGGTGGCCGCCTCGTCGAAGGCGGCGTCGAAGTCCTGGTAGCCGTACTTGCCGGTGATCACGGGGCTGAGGTCGAGCCCGCCTTCGAGCAGCACGGTCATGGCGTACCAGGTCTCGAACATCTCGCGCCCGTAGATGCCCTTGATGGTGATCATCGAGGTGACGATCTTCGCCCAGTCCACGGCGAATTCCTGGGCCGGCAGGCCGAGCATGGCGATGCGGCCGCCGTGCGTCATGTTGGCGACCATGTCGCGCATGGCCTCGGGGCGGCCCGACATCTCCAGGCCGATGTCGAAGCCCTCCTTGAGGCCGAGCGTGGCCTGGGCGTGGGCGATGTCGTGCTCGGCGACGTTGAGCGCGAGGGTGGCGCCGGCCTTGCGGGCGATGTCGAGACGGGACTCGCTGACGTCGGTGATGACGACGTTGCGGGCGCCGGCGTGCTTGGCGACCGCCGCGGCCATGATGCCGATCGGACCCGCGCCGGTGATCAGCACGTCCTCGCCGACCAGCGGGAACGAGAGGGCGGTGTGCACGGCGTTGCCGAACGGGTCGAAGATCGCGGCGATGTCGAGGTCGACCTTGGTGCGGTGCACCCACACATTGGAGGCGGGCAGCGCCACGTACTCGGCGAACGCTCCGTCGCGCCCGACGCCGAGGCCGATGGTGGCGCGGCACAGGTGGCGGCGTCCGGCCAGACAGTTGCGGCACTTTCCGCAGACCAGGTGGCCCTCGCCGCTGACCAGGTCGCCGACCGCGATGTCCTGGACGTCCGTGCCGACCGCGGCGACCTCGCCGACGAACTCGTGGCCGAGGATCAGCGGCGTCCTGACGGCGCCCTGCGCCCAGCCGTCCCAGGAGCGGATGTGGAGGTCGGTGCCGCAGATGCCGGTGCGAAGGACCTTGATCAGCACATCGCCGGGCCCGGTCTCCGGCTCGGGTACGTCCATGAGCCACAGTCCGGGTTCGGCGTGCTGCTTGACAAGTGCCTTCATGGGCGGTGCTCCCGGCGTACGGAGAGGGCGGCCGGCTACGGAGAGGTGGCCGGACGTGGAGGCTGGTCGGAGGTTCCGACTGATCACCAATCTGCCGAGCCCCGGCCCCGGAGTCCATCGAGGATTTCTTAAGCGGGGCAACAGCCAGGCTTCACGCGCGGCACTCAGGCCCCGTACGCCCCGTGGGTTTCGCCGCTCCCGCACGCCTCACGGGGCCCGCCCGGGGGCCCGCTCCGGGGAACGAACATTCCCGCTTTTGGCCGAAACTCTCCGCCGCCGGCGCCGGGGCGGGAGGCCCGCGGGGCGCCGGCTAGCGGCTCGGCACCACGCTGAGATGGGCGCGGCCACGCCGTGCGGCGGCCGGCTCGCTCTCGCGCAGGACCAGGGTCAGCCGCCGCAGCCCGAACTTCCGCAGGGTGCGCGGCGATTCGACCACCAGGCGGCAACTGGTGCGGCCCCGCTCGGGGTCGGGGTGGCGCACCTGGCGGACCGCGCCGTCGTGGTGCACCGCGGCCTCCCCGACCGACCTGACCCAGTGCGGAAGGCCGAGGCGGAAGGCGGCGTCCATGATGGGGTCGTCGGCGATCTCGCGCCGGATGTCCCGCAGCCCGGGAGCGCTCTCGTCGTCGGCGAACGCCTCGGCGAACTGGGCCAGCAGCGGCAGGCACCAGCCTGTCTCGTGCTCGGCGAGCACGCTGGCGGCCTCCGGGTGGAACAGCACGAAGCGCAGGAAGTTGTGGTCGGGCATCGCGGTGGGGTGCGGTCCGACGCCGCCGAAGAGGGCGTCGTACGCCGGGTTGGCGTGCGCCACGCCCCAGCCCGGATCGAGCACCACGGACGGGAAGGGAAGGGCGTCCGTCATCGCGAAGTAGTCGTGGACATAGGCCCTGAGCTCGGGGTCGTCCGGGAGCCCTGGGGTGTCGTTCGTTGCTGCCGTCGTGTCGTCGGCGGCGCGCTCCCCCGCGGCCGTCTGCTGTCCGGGCCGCTCCGGGACCAGGGCGAACGGGCGCCCCACCACCGGGACGTGCGCCGCCGGAACCTTGGTCACCGAATCCTTCGCCACCGATTCTTCCGCCATCGAGTACGCGACTCCTCTTGCTGGCCCGCGAGTGCGGCGGCCGGCCTTCGGGCCCGCCCGGGGCTCGGAGGGCGATCTTCACACCGCGTGGCGATCCTGATACCGCCGCCTCAATGATGTCAAGCATCGTGGCATTCCGGCCCCCCGAAGCTTTGATTGCGCCACAACTGTGGCAAGTTCTGGTTGTTGTTGCCGGGACCCGCTAGCCTCCGGAGCATCCACTGTTGTGCCCACCGACTCGCATGATCTAGGAGAACTACTGGTGACGGACGGCTTCTTGGTTCCGGGACCGGCAGCCACGGGCCCCCTCGCGGCCGTCATCGCCCGTGTGGCCGAGCTCGCCGGAAAGCTCGGAATGGATCATGCGGACGTCTTCGACGTCCACCGGCTCTCCGAGGCCTCGGGCGTTCCCGCCGACGTGGTGGGCGCGCTGCTCGACGGCCGCCCGGCCGGCGAACCCGATCTGCAGGCGCGCTTCCTGCAGCGGTTCGGCCTGCTGCGCAGCACCCGGCGCAAACCCAACGGCCGCCCGCACACCCAGCAGGAGATCGCCGACGGCGCGGGCATGTCGCGCCAGCAGGCGGGCGCCCTGATCAACGGCGACCGGCGCCCGACCATGGAGCACTGCGACGCGATCCAGCGGTTCTTCGGCGTCCACGCCGGATTCCTGACCGCCGACGACACCGACGCGCTCGGCGGCGCCCTGCTCCGCACCGAGCAGGAGCTGCTCCAGCAGCTCGCGGGCCGCGAGCGCGAGGGGGCGGCGCTCGGCGCCCCGGGCGGCGACGCGCTGGAGCGCCTGCTCCAGGACCACGGCGTGCGCGGCATCGCCTGGCGGGCCGCCCAACTCCCCACGGACAAGCACCGCGACAAGGTCACCGAATGGCTGGACATGCTCCTGGAGAGCGTCAAGCGGTCGGAGTCCTGACATGCTCCGCACCACCCGGCCCCTGCGGTCCGCCGTGCCCGTCGGCCTGCCCGGACAACGGTGTCCGTCCATTTCAGGCCTCACGGTGATGCCGAGTTCAACGAACTCCGGCTCAATGTTGACTGGATCAATCGCGCACGGCTCGGCAGAGTGCTGGACAGTGACGGGTTGCTCGACGAAGTGCTGCTCGATGAACGGCTTGCGGGGAGAACGGTGGGCATAGGCAAGGAGATGCGCCGGCTGTGCGGCGAGCTGGTCGCGGGGATCACCATCCCCGCCCCCGCGGAGCCGACCGCGCTGTACGCCGCCCTGTGCGAGGGCATGAGCCGGCGCCGGGGCCGCCCCGTCGAGTTCCGCATGGCGGCCTTCCCACCGGGCACCGCGAGCGGCCTCTGGCTCGACATGGCCGACCGCGACCTGGTGGTGGTGGAGGAGCGTACCGCTCCTGACCATCAACTGGTCATTCTGGGGCATGAGTTGTGGCATATGGATGCCGGGCACAGTAGTCATCACCTGGAGGGCGCCACCGTCGCGGCACGTCTGCTGCGCTCGGAGGGCGACCTCGGCGCGGCCGTACGCAAGGTGGCCGCCCGCACCCGCTCCCACCTCGCGGAGGAGACCGACGCCGAGAGCTTCGGGCTGCTCCTGGGGAGCAAGTGCAGGCCCTGGCTGGAGGCTTCCGGCGGGCGGGGACCCGACCGCGAGCTGCTCGCCGGCCGCATCGAGGCCGCCCTGGGCTATCGCTGGCCACAGGGCTGATGCGTGAGGGACCCCGAGTTCTATCTGCCCGCCATCCTGCTGGTCACGGCCTTCGCCTGCCGACTGCCCGGCATGCGGCAGACCTGGCGCGATCCATTGCTGCGAACGGTCAACGCCCTGCTCGCCGTGGCGAGTTCGGTGTTCTTCTTCGCCGCCCCGACCACCATCGCGCAGATCAACAGGCTCACCGGGGTGGCCAACTTCTCGGCACCGTTGGTGTATTCGATCCTCACCGCCTTCAGCGCCTCCTGTCTGGTGCTCATCATCAACTGGCGCGGCGGCCCTCCGGACGCCGCCCGCCGGGCGACTCTGCGGTGCGTCACCGCGTACTCGCTGGTGATCGTCGCCCTGTTCACCCTGTTCGCACTCGCCGACGCCCCGGTCGAGCGGCTGCGGGACCTCGACACGTACTACGCCAACACCCCGTACATGCGCGAGATGATCGTCCTGTATCTCGTGGCGCACACCGTCGCGGCGCTGGTCACCACCTGGCTGTGCTGGGGGTGGTCCGTGAAGGTGCACGGCTGGCTGCGGGCCGGGCTCGTCCTCATCGTCACGGGCTACCTGCTCAACCTGGTCTTCGACGCGGTCAAGTACGTGTCGGTGGTCGCCCGTTGGCTGGGCCATGACCTCGACTACCTGAGCACGGGGGCGGCGCCGCCCGTAGCGTCGATGTCCGCGCTGCTCATCGGCTCGGGGTTCATCATCCCGCTCGTGGGACCCAGGATCTCGGAGACCTGGGAATCGTGGTCCGCCTACCGCAAGCTCGGTCCGCTGTGGCGTGCGCTGCACGAGGAACCGGCGCCGCCGAGCGCCACGGTCAAGATGGCCTGGTGGTCGCCGGCGCAACTGCGTCTGACCCAGCGCGAGTCCGGCATCCTCGACGGCTTCCTCACCCTTGCACCGTACTTCGACCGCGCACTGCACGGCGATGCCCTCAGCGCCGCGATCCGTTCGGGTGCCGAGCGGAAGCAGGCCGAGGCTGTCGCGGACGCGGCTATGATCGCCGCCGCGCTCACCGCCAGGGCAAGGGACCCCGAGGGCACGTCCCTGGGGGCCGTCGATCCGGACGCCGCCCCCACCATCGGGCGCGCCCGCGATCTGATCGGCGTCTCCCAGGCGTACCGCCGTTCAGCCATTGTCGAAGCAGTCCGCGGCAACGCGGCACGGTCGGAGAGCACGCAGCCATGAGCACATCGGACGTCCCGTCGGCACCCTCCCACAGACACAGGGCGGTGGTCGTCGGCGGAGGGCTCGCCGGCATGCTGGCCGCCGCCGCCCTCAGCGACTCGGTCGACGAGGTCACCGTGATCGAGCGGGACGTCCTGCCGTCCGGCCCCGAGCCCCGCAGCCATCTGCCACAGGCCCGGCACGCCCACATCCTGTGGTCGGGCGGCGCGGAGGCGATGGAACGGCTCCTGCCGGGTGTGAGTCAGGCGTGGCTCGCCGCGGGAGCGCGGCGGGTCCCGCTCACCTCCCAGATGGTCGCGCTCTCACCGCAGGGCTGGTACCGCCGCTGGCGCGAATCCCACTACCTGATCTCCTGCGGCCGGGACCTCCTGGACGCCACGGTGCGCGACCGGGTCCTCGCCCTGCCGAACGTGACGGTGCTGGACGCGACCCGGGTACTCGGGCTCGTGGGCGACGCGCACCGGGTCACGGGTGTACGGGTTCGAAGGCGCGACGGCACCGAGGAGCTGCTCGGGGCCGGACTCACGGTGGACGCTAGCGGCCGCGGCACGCACACCCCGCGCTGGCTCGACGCCCTCGGCGTCCCCGCCGCGCGGGAGGAGGTCGTCGACCCGGGCGTGGTCTACGCCAGCCGCCTCTATCGTTCACCGGCAGGTGACCAGAGCTTTCCCGTGGTCAACGTGCAGGCGAACGCCCGCGCGGCCGAGCCCGGCCGAACCGCCGTCATCCTCCCCGTCGAGGACGGCCGGTGGCTGGTCACGCTCTCGGGTACGCGCGGCGCCCGGCCCACCTCCGACCCCGAGGCCTTCGGGCCCTTCGCTCTCGCCGCCCGCCATCCGATCGTCGGCCGCCTCATCGCAGGGGCCGAGCCCCTCAGCGAGGTGTCCACGTTCGCGCACACCGCCGGCCGCCGGCACTTCTTCGAGAAGGTCAAGGGCTGGCCGGAGGGATATGTGGCACTGGGCGACGCCGTCGCGGTGTACAACCCGGTGTACGGACACGGCATGTCCGTTGCGGCGCAGGGCGCGCTCGCGCTGCGCGAGGCGCTGGCCGCTCACGGCGTGACCGCCCCGCGGCTCGCCCGGCGGGTCCAGCGCGCGGTGGCCGGCCCGGTGGGCACCGCCTGGCTGCTGGCGGGCCAGGACATCTTCTATCCCGGGGCAACTGCCCGTCGGCCGCGCATGATCGAGCGGATCCTGGGGCGTTGCGTCGACCGCCTCATGCGCACCTCGACCGGCAACTACACGGTCGCCACGGCGCTGACGGATGTCATGACCCTCACCGCGCCCGTCACCAGCCTCCTGCGCCCCGCCGTGCTGCTGGCCGCCTTCCGCGGTCCCGGCCGCCCGCAACTGACGGAGCCTCCGCTGACGGATCGTGAACTCGCCCTAGTACAAAGCCCGCAGAAGACCCCATAGGCAGAAAGGGCGTGCGGGGAACGCGCCCCGTCGATTTGGGGCGCGCAACCGAACTTCCATAGGATCCGGCGATGATCACCAGAAAACGTCTGGCGGCCGGAGTGTGCGCGCTGGCCGCCACTTTCGCCACCGGCATCCTCCCGGCCGCGGACACGGCCTCCGCGGCCCCCGGGCCCGACGGACAGACCGCGCAGGCCGCGCCCAAGGTCGACCTGGTCCTCGACGTGTCGGGATCGATGCGGACCGCGGACATCGACGGCAAGTCCCGGATGGCCGCCGCGAAGCAGGCGTTCAACGAGGTACTCGACGCCGTCCCGCAGGAAGTGCAGCTCGGCATACGGACGCTGGGCGCCAACTACCCCGGCGAGGACCGCAAGGTGGGCTGCAAGGACACTCGCGCGCTCTACCCGGTCGGCCCGCTGAACCGCACCGAGGCGAAGACGGCCGTGGCCACCCTCGCACCCACCGGCTGGACCCCGATCGGGCCGGCACTCCAGGGCGCGGCGGCCGACCTCAAGGGCGGTGACGCCACCCGCCGCATCGTCCTCATCACCGACGGCGAGGACACCTGCCAGCCGCTCGACCCGTGCGAGGTGGCCCGTGACATCGCGGCGCAGGGCATCCACCTCACCATCGACACCCTCGGCCTGATCCCGGATGCCAAGACGCGCGAGCAGCTCACCTGCATCGCCGAGGCCACCGGCGGCACCTACACCTCGGTGCAGCACACCGATCAGCTCTCCGGCAAGGTCAAGCAGTTGGTGGACCGGGCGGCCGACCCGGTCGTCGTGCCCGTCGCCACCAGCGGCACCGCGAGCTGTGAGAGCGCTCCCGAGCTGAAGCCCGGCCTCTACACGGACCGCGAGAAGTTCGCCGAGCACCGCTCCTACAAGGTGAACGTGCTGCCGGGGCAGGAACTGCGCGCCTCCGCCAGTATCGGCATGGACCGCCAGACCAACCCCGACTACGGCATCCTGCTGCGGGCCGTCACCGCGCACGGCCGTGAGATCGTACGCGGCTCCGAAGCGGGCGACGGCCGGACCGATCTGATCTCCACGGGGCTCCGCTACCCCAAGGCCCCCGCCGACGACTCGGACGACAAGTCGACTCCGGAGTCGGTCTGCCTCCAGGTGTCCAACTCCTTCTCGGCCGGGCCCGGCGTCAAGACCGACCCCGGGCTGCCGGTCGAGCTCGCCATCGACGTGGTGGACGGCCCCGGCCACGCCTCCGACGTGGCCTCCTTCGGCCTCGGCCGGGGCTGGTGGCTGCTGGGCGCCCTCGTGCTGACCGGACTCGTCGCGGGCTTGGTGTGGGGCTGGATCTCGCGCTGGCGCATCGCGGTCTGGCGGACCAACTGATGCCGAACCACACCTATCGCCCCGGGGGCCGACTGATGCGTACCGTAGGGAAGTTGACGGCCACCGCACTGGCGGGTGCCGCGCTGACGGGCGCGGCGCTCCTGGGCGTCGGAGCCGGGACCGCGCTCGCCGACTCGCCCTCGCCGAGCCCCACCGCGTCGAAGGGCGACGCGGCGCCCACGGAGGCGGGGACGGCGTTCCGCACGGCGGTCGCGGTGCACCAGGGCCAGCAGGCCACGGCGTCCGGGTCCAGCGGCGACTACCTGTACTGGATGTTCCCCGCCGACGCCGGGCAGCGCCCCACCGTCACGGCGAAGGTCACGCTCCCCGACGCGGCCTCGCGGCACGGCGCCTCCACATGGCGCGTCGACGTGTACGACGGTCTGCGCCGGCGCCAGCCCTGCATGTACGGCATGCAGTCCAGGTCCGCGGCGCAGGACGCGGCCACCGTCGAGCTGTCCTGCACCCTGCGGCCGACGGTCGCCTGGGCCGACACCTGGTCCACCGATCCGCTGCCCGGCACGTACTACATCCGGCTGACGGCGGTCTCGCTGCCGGAGACCGACCGGGGCCTGCCGTTCAAGGCGGAGGTCGAGCCGACCGTCCTGGACACCGGTGGCGCCCACGCCGTGGACGGCACGCTGTCGACGCCGCTCGGCGCGAAGTCCGCGGTCGAGCCGGACGGCGGCTGGGCCTCGGGCTGGTGGACCGACCGCTGGCTGTGGACGGCAGCGGGTGGACTCCTTGCCGCGCTCGCCGGCATCGGCGGCTACAACCTGACCCGCGGCCGCGGCCGCCCTTCGCGGGTGCCGCACGGGTCATGAGAACCGGCCGAGCCTGAGAGCGCTCCGGGCCCGCGCGGGGTTCCGCGGGGCCCGGGAGTCGGCACAGGGCTGAGAGCGCTCCCGCCCCGCGCGGGTCCTGCGGGGAGCACGGGAGCCGGCACGGCCTGTGCGGCCTGAGAGCGCTCCCGCCCCGCGCGGGACCTTCCAGGCCATGCGGCCGGCCCGGCCCGAGAGCGCTCCCGGCCGCCTTCTCGCCTCTCCCTGCCCGCCCTCCCCGCCCCGGGGACGGCGGGCAGGCCCCTTTCCGGCGGCGCCGCATCGGCGCCGTACGCCGCCGGGCCGAGTCATCCGTACGAGACTCTGGGGTACGCGACCGAGCACCGCCTCCCCCAAGGAGTTCACCGTGTCCTCAGCTTCGACCACGCCCACCGTCGCCGTACTCGGCACCGGCATCATGGGGTCCGGCATGGCCCGCAGTCTGCTGCGGGCCGGGCTGTCCGTGCGGGTCTGGAACCGCACCCCGGACAGGGCCGGGCCGCTGGCCGACGACGGGGCCACGGTGCTCGCGGACCCCGCCGAGGCGGTGCGCGGTGCGGATGTCGTGCTGACGGCGCTGAACGACGGGCCGGCCGTGTCCGCCACCCTCGAAGCCGCCGCCGACGGCCTGCACTCCGGCCAGCCGTGGCTCCAGACCTCGACCGTAGGACCGGACGCGACGGTCCAACTCGCCGCACGCGCGGCCGAGTTGGGTGTGGCGTACTACGACGCCCCCGTCCTCGGCACCAAGGCGCCCGCCGAGGAGGGCAAGCTGACCGTGTTCGTGTCGGGGGCTCCCGAGGGGCGGGAGCGTCTCGCGCCGGTGCTCGACGCGATCGGGCAGCGGACGGTCTGGGTGAGCCACGAGCCGGGCGGTGCCTCGCGGCTGAAGCTGGTCGCCAACACGTGGGTGATCAACCTGGTCGGCGCGGTCGCCGAGTGCCTCGGGCTGGCGGAGAGCCTCCACGTGGACCCGCGCCTCTTCCTGGACGCGGTCGCCGGCGGCCCGCTGGACACCGGCTATCTGCACGCGAAGTCCGCCGCCCTCCTCACCGGCGACCTCACGCCGAGTTTCGCCCTGACCACCGCTCTCAAGGACACCCGGCTGATCCTGGAGGCGGCCGAACAGGCAGGCGTACGGCTCGACTTGACCGAGGCGTCGGCGGAGCGCTTCGCGCGGGCCGAGGCGGCCGGACACGGCGCCGAGGACATGATCGCCACGTACTACGCGGGCCGCGTCCAGGACTGACCCGGCACGGGCGCGAGCGCGAGGGCCGGGGCGGTCGCCGGGACCGCGCCGGTCCGGACGCCGTGCGCGCCCGCCCGCGCCGTCCACCACCCGAAACTCCGGCGAGAAGGTCCCGGCCGGTTCGATAGCATGGCTCTGCCCATCGGGCGGGGGCGTCACCTGGTGTGAGCCCCCGGGTGGGCCTCCCTACCTGGGTTCGCCGCGGCCTCGCCGCGGTGCCGCACGTACGAACATAAGGAGCATCCGAGGATGTCTCGACACCTGATCACCAGCGCGCTGCCGTACATCAACGGGATCAAGCACCTGGGCAACATGGTCGGGTCGATGCTCCCCGCGGACGTGTACTCCCGCTACCTGCGCCAGCGCGGCCACGACGTCCTGTACATCTGCGCCACCGACGAGCACGGCACCCCCGCGGAGCTGGCCGCCAAGGAGGCGGGCCTTTCCGTCGCCGAGTTCTGCGCGCAGGCGCACGACACCCAGAAGGCGATCTACGACGGCTTCCAGCTGGCGTTCGACTACTTCGGCCGCAGCTCCTCGCAGCAGAACGTCGAGATCACGCAGCACTTCGCGCGGAAGCTGAAGGAGAACGGGTTCATCGAGGAGCGGGCGATCCGCCAGGTCTTCTCGGTCGCCGACGACCGCTTCCTGCCGGACCGCTACATCGTGGGCACCTGTCCGCACTGCGGCTACGACAAGGCGCGCGGCGACCAGTGCGAGAACTGCACCCGCGTCCTGGACCCGACCGACCTCCTGGAAGCGCGTTCAGCGATCAGCGGCAGCAGCGACCTGGAGGTCCGCGAGACGCGGCACCTCTTCCTGCTCCAGTCCAAGCTCCAGGGCGAGGTCGAGGAGTGGATCGACCGGGTCGGCGGCGAGTGGCCGCAGCTCGCGTCGTCCATCGCCCGCAAGTGGCTGACCGAGGGCCTGCACGACCGCGCGATCACCCGCGACCTGGAGTGGGGCGTGCCGGTTCCGGCCGACACCTGGCCGGAGCTGGCGGCCGAGGGCAAGGTCTTCTACGTGTGGTTCGACGCCCCGATCGAGTACATCGGCGCGACGAAGGAGTGGGCGGACCTCGACCCGGCGAACCGTGACTGGAAGTCGTGGTGGTACGAGCCGGAGGGCGCGGCCGACGTCCGGTACACCGAGTTCATGGGCAAGGACAACGTGCCATTCCACACGGTGATGTTCCCGGCGACCGAGCTGGGTGTGCGCGAGCCGTGGAAGAAGGTCGACTACGTCAAGGCCTTCAACTGGCTCAACTACTACGGCGGCAAGTTCTCGACTTCGCAGCGCCGCGGCGTCTTCACGCACGACGCTTTGGAGATCCTCCCCGCCGACTACTGGCGCTACTTCATGATGGCGAACGCCCCGGAGTCCGACGACACGTCGTTCACCTGGGAGCACTTCACGGCGACGGTCAACAAGGACCTCGCGGACACGCTGGGCAACTTCGTGAACCGCGTCCTGTCGTTCTCGCGCAAGCGGTTCGGCGACGACGTTCCGGCGGGCGCCGAGGCCGGTGCGGCGGAGGAGAAGCTGGGCGAGGAGATCGCCGGGCTTCTGGCCGAGTACGAGGGCCACATGGAGACGCTCCAGTTCCGCAAGGCGTCCGCCTCGCTGCGGGCGCTGTGGTCGGCGGGCAACTCCTATCTGGAGGAGAAGGCGCCCTGGCTCGAGATCAAGACCGATCCGGAGGCCGCCGCGCTGACGCTGCGCACGGCGATGAACCTGATCCACCTGTACTCGGTGGTGTCGGAGCCCTTCATTCCCACGTCGGCGAAGGCGATGCGCTCCGCGTTCGCGCTGGCCGACGACACGGCCGACTGGGTCACTCCCGAGCAGGCCAGGGCCCTGGACACGGTTCCGGCCGGCACGGCCTTCACCGTGCCGCCCGTGCTGTTCGCGAAGATCACGGAGGAGGACCTGGAGTCCTACCGTGAGCGCTTCGGCGGCGCCGACGAGGCGTGAAGCAGGCCCGAGGGGTCCCCGTCCGCTGCGGACGGGGACCCCTCGGCGGTGTGCGAGGTACGCGTACGGGACAGGGTGTACGGGTCAGGCGGTGAGGAGCGCCGGGTCGCTGAGGCCGGACGCGCCGGTCTCGACGTGTCCGGCGAAGCGGCGCAGGAAGGTGGAGTCACCGTCGGAGGTGACCGACACGTCGTACCAGTTCCTGCTGGAGCGCAGATTCACGGTGTAGTGGACGGTGGCACCGGCGGCCACCGTGACGGTGTAGGTGGCGCCCCCATAGGCCGCCGCGCTGGCGACCGTGAGGTGGACCGTGCTCGTGCCCGCGTTGGTCAGGGTGAGGTCGAGGTTCCCGGTGCCCGCGTTGTGGCGGGCGGTGACCTCGGGTCCCGCGGCCTTGCCCGGGTTCTGGAAGGCTCGCAGGAATCCGTTGGGCCCGTAGACGCTGAGGTTGGTGGCGCCGCCGGAGTAGGCCGTGTTCCATGTGTCGGAGATCGTCTTGCCCGCCTCCGTGGTGTAGGTCCAGGGGCCGTCCGTACGGTTCGGCGAGGTGACGAGGAACTGCGCGCCGGCCGACGCGCCGCCGCCGAAGGTGAGCGTGAACTTGCCCGTGCTCACGTTGGCGGATCCGTCGACGAGGGGCGCGTAGCGCAGCGGACGGGTGGGGCGGGAACCTCGCTCCTGCTTGGGCAGGGTGCCGGTCGCGGGTGGCACCGGCACATAGTCGGGGTGCCTGTTGTGGTCCGGCGGGATGTACGCGTCCGTGGAGGGCAGCGACGGCGCCGAGGAGGACGTGCGGCTGAAGTCGAAGGCCGAGGTCAGGTCGCCGCAGATCGCGCGCCGCCAGGGCGAGATGTTCGGCTCGTGCACACCGAAGCGGCGCTCCATGAACCGGATGATCGAGGTGTGGTCGAACGTCTCGGAGCAGGTGTAGCCGCCGGTGCTCCACGGCGAGACCACGAGCATCGGCACCCGCTGGCCGAGCCCGTACGGTCCTGCCGCGTAGCTCGCGTTGCCCGCGAAGTGGTCGAGTGCGGTCGCCACGGTGGACAGGCCCTGGTTGGCGTCGGCCGGCACATACGGCGGGACGACGTGGTCGAAGAAGCCGTCGTTCTCGTCGTAGGTGATGAACAGCGCCGTCTTCGCCCACACGTCCGGGTTGGACGTGAGCGCGTCGAGGACCTGCGAGATGTACCAAGCCCCGTAGTTGGACGGCCAGTTGGGGTGCTCGGTGAAGGCTTCGGGGGCGGCGACCCAGGACACCTCGGGCAGCGTCCCGGCCTCGACGTCGGCCCTGAGGATGTCGAAGAAGCCGTCGCCGTTCTTGGCGTCGGTGCCGGTGCGCGCCTTGTCGTAGAGCGGGTTCCCGGCCGCGGCGTTGCGGTAGCTGTTGAAGTACAGCAGGGAGTTGTCGCCGTAGTTGCCCCGGTAGGCGTCGTTGATCCAGCCCCAGCCGCCGGCCGCGTTCAGGCCGTCGCCGACGTCCTGGTAGATCTTCCAGGAGATGCCCGCCTGCTCCAGGCGCTCGGGGTATGTGGTCCAGCCATACCCCTTCTCGTCGTTGCCGAGGACGGGTCCGCCGCCCGTGGCGTCATTGCCCGTGTGGCCCGACCACATGTAGTAGCGGTTGGGGTCGGTGGAGCCGATGAACGAACAGTGGTAGGCGTCGCAGATGGTGAACGAGTCGGCGAGCGCGTAGTGGAACGGGATGTCCTCGCGCGTCATGTACGCCATCGTGGTGGCCGTCTTGGCGGGGATCCACTGGTCGTACTTGCCGTTGTTGAACGCCTTGTGGCTGCCGTTCCAGTCGTGGTTCAGGTCCTGGATGAACTGCAGGCCCAGCTTGTCCGCCTTGGGCCGGAACGGCAGCACCTCCTTGCCCGCGCCGACCTGGTGGAACACGGGCTTCCCGCTGGGCAGGGTGACGGGCCGAGGGTCACCGAAGCCCCGGACGCCCTTCAGGGAACCGAAGTAGTGGTCGAACGAACGGTTCTCCTGCATCAGGACGACGACGTGCTCGACGTCCTGGATGGTGCCGGTGCTGCCCGCGGCCGGGATGGCGGCGGCCCGCGCGATGCTCTGTGACAGCGCGGCGAAGGCGGCGGTACCGCCCGCGAGCTGCATGAACCGGCGCCGGTTGAGTTCAGCCATGAGTGGGGGCCTCTGCAAGCGTGAGGGAACAGGGGGGCGAGAGGGGTGTATCAAGAACACCCAGGGCCGCGAAAGCCCCCATGTCGTCACTGTGACACTCAGCAGTACGTCAAACGAACAGGAACCGCATGTGGCAGCGGGCACCGCACGTTGTGGAGTTTCTGTGGTCGCCTAGGCCATCCAGAAGAAGACGGCGGTCATCCGCTTGTCCTCGATGGTGGTTCCGCAGTAGCCGGTCGCGCTGTGCATGGTGTTGGCGGTATAGAGCAGCAGCCGGTTGTAGCGGTGTGCGACACGCACATCCTCGGTGAAGGAATCCGGCGGCACGAAGCGCGTACCGAGCGCTTCGACGAGGTTGTTGTGGGGTGCGGTCACCATGTTGCCACCGAGCACTCCGCCGGGCAGGCTCTGCCGGAAGAAACTGGTGCCGCAGTCCTTGGGGGCCTGCGGGCCGAGGTAGAGCACCGCCGCGTAGCGGCACAGCGCCCGGGAATCGGTGTGCGGGCGCGGCTCGCTCTCGCCGGCGCCGACGACCTGGATGCAATTGTGATTGAGGGTCGCGCCGCCCGGCGCGGTGGCCTGCCACAGCTCCTTCGCCCCGGTGTTGGCCTTGACCAGGCGCTCGACGCGGGCCAGCTCGGCCGGCAGGAGACCGGGCATGGCCCGCAGGCCCGGCCATGACTCGGGCTTGTACGGATATCCCTCGACCCAGTCGCTCTTGGCCACGCACCGCGCCCTCACCTCGTCGATGTTGGGCAGCACATCGTCCAACACCCAGTAATCCCGGCCGAGTTTGGGCTTGCGATAAGGAAGGACCGGGAGCGCCGGACGAATGGGGGGCATGCGGCCGACCATACTGGCGAGTCACTTCTCGCTCGCCTCCGAACAGGTCAACCTTCTCCCAATAGCGTGGAATTGAGGGGCGGGCGCTTTGGGAGGGGGCTCGCAAATGTCCGGTGCGTGATCACGCGAAAAGAAAAGCAAGGGCAAGAAAGAGCCATGCTCCGGTAAGCGACGGCTCCGCATTTCACCAGGTCGCCCACGACGGGTGGAACGGTGAGGCAGGGGTCAGGCCGCGCGGGGGCGGGTTCGGCGGGGGCGGGTTCGGCGGGCGAGGCGGGGTCGGGTTTGGCGGGGCGATCCGGTCGGAGGGGCGGGGCGGGTCTGGCGGACGGGGCCGCCCGGTCGGCTCTGGTGGGCCGGTCCGGTCAGACGCGCGTCGTGGACCGTCGGCTGGCAGGGGCGGGCGAGCCGGGTGACGCGGGTCTGGCGGGCCGGGCCGGGCGAGCAGGCGGGACCGGGCGCGTGGGTGCGCTGCGCGCCGGGCCCGGCCTTGCGGGCGGGCGCCCCAGCGGTGCCGGCCCAGTCCGGCGGGCGAAGCCGGTCTCGTGGGTGCACTGCGCGCCGGGCCCGGCCAGGAGGGCGCGAGGTGCGGGCGGGCAGCGCGGCTGGGCAGGCGATGCCGCCCGCCACGCCTGCCCACCGCCCCTGCCCTACGCCCCCGCCCGCGGCGCGGCCCCCGCTTGGCCACTGCTCCCGCCCACAGCACCATGAGAGCGCTCTCACCCAGCCGACGGACGAGGGCCGGCACCGCTCCACCTCACCGCCCGCGCCGCGGAGAGCGCTCTCACCGACCCGCTCCGGGCCCTCGTACGCCCAGCTGGGATTAGGCTCGGAGGTGACATGGACGACCACGCGACCGCGCCCCGCCGAACCGCACCGCTCGCGCCCAAGGCGGACAAGGACACCGTGCGCCGGCACAACCTCAGCCTCGTGCTGCGCGCCGTGTACGACGAGAGCGCTCTCAGCCGGGCCGGCGCCGCCGCCCGTACCGGTCTGACCCGGGCCGCGGTGTCCTCGCTCGCCGATCAGCTGATCCGGGGCGGGTTCCTCACCGAGTCGGGCAAGTCGTTCAGCGGGCAGGCCGGACGGCCCGGCACCATGCTGACCCCGGCGCGCAGCGGTCCGGCGGGGGTCGGGGTCGAGATCAACGTCGACTACGTCGCGGTGTGCGTGATGGACCTCGCGGGCACCGATCGCGTGCGGCTCACCGAGTACCTCGACAACCGGAGCGAGCCGCCGACGGCCGTACTGGGCCGGGCGGCCCGGATCGCCGCGCGCGCCCTGGACTCGGCGGCCGAGCAGAGTCTGCATCCGGTAGGCGTGGAGCTGGCGCTGCCGGGCCTGGTCTCCGGGGGCGCCGTGCGACAGGCCCCCAATCTGGGCTGGAAGGCAGTCGACGCGGAGGACCTTTTCAGGGCGGCCCTGCGCGAGGTGCGGCCCAACTCCCGCGCCCCTGAAGTGACTTCCGACAACGAGGCCAACCTCGCGGCACTGGCCGAGCTGTGGTTCGGCCGCCCTGAGAGGCGTGTCGGCCACTTCCTCTATCTGAGCGGGGAGATCGGCGTGGGCGGGGCGGTCGTGGTCGGCGGCGAACTGCTGCGCGGCGCGCACGGTTTCGCCGGCGAGATCGGGCACACACCGGTGGACCCGGAGGGCCCCGAGTGCCGTTGCGGTTCGCGCGGCTGCCTCGAGCAGTACGCGGGCCAGCTGGCGCTGCTGCGGGCGGCGGGAATCGACGCGGACGCCGGTGCGGCAGGCGTCCTGGAGCTGGAACACCGGGCGCGGGCGGACGACGAGAGCGCTCTCGGCGCGCTCGCCGACGCCGGGCGCAGCCTGGGCATCGCCCTGTCCGGTGCGGTCAACCTCCTCGACCCGCAGGCGGTCGTCCTCGGCGGGATCTACCGCACGTTGCTGCCGTGGCTCGCGCCCGCTGTGGACGGCGAGCTGTCGCGTCGGGCCGTGTCCGGACTCTGGCCCCCGGAGAGCAGGCGCGTGCGCGCGTCGTCCCTGGCGGGGGACGCGGCCCGGGGAGCGGCTGCCCGCGTCGTACGCCGGATCGTCGCCGACCCGCTCGCCTACGAGTAGGTGCCGTCGGTGGCGTGCGTGGTCCCCGTGATCGGGTTCGCGGTGTCGCGTCGCCGCCGTAGCCATCACCGTCGTCTCGGGGCCGTGGCCGGCCGGGGCGTACCTCGCCTCCGACGGCCGGGCTCGCGGGCGGTCCGTGGGGGGGGCGAGACCGGTGGGTGACACTTCAGGCCCCGTACGGCCGGGCCGGGCCAACTGGGTGTGCACATGGTGGACGACCGGGATCGGACCGGCGTCCACGAGGGCCGGAGTGGTACCCGGCAGCAGCGGGAGACGGATCGCACCCGGCCCGGGGCCCATGGCGTGCGGCACGGCCCGCGTCCGGTGAGTCGGGCGCCGCGCGTAGTGATGTCGGTGGCCATTCCCGCCGATGTCGGCGGCGGTCGGGGAGAATGCCCTACGCATGCCGTACCGCGGTCTTGAGCGGCCGGCGCTTACAGACGGGACTCGGCAACATGACCGACATCGCAGCGTCTCGTACGGCACCGGAGGCGTTCGCGCCGGGTTTCAAGTCGGGTTTCAAGTCGGGTTTCGCGCTGCGCGACGCCGTGGTCAGGGAGCTCGAAGAACGCTGGCCCGCCGGCCGGGCCGGGCTCGACGAGGTGTGCCGCCACTCGCTGTTGCCGGTGGGCAAACTGCTCAGGCCCAGTCTGCTACTGGCGAGCACGCGAGCCGTCGGCGGCGATCCGCTGAGAGCGCTCCCAGCGGCGGTCGCCGCGGAGTTCGGGCACGTCGGCAGTCTGATCCACGACGACATCATCGACGAGGACACGGTGCGCCGGGGGCGTCCCGCCGCACACCACAGGTACGGGACCGGCGAGGCCATCGTCGCGGGCGACCTGCTCCTCTTCTCGCTCTTCGAGTCCCTCACCCACTGCCGCGACCTGGGCGTTCCCGCCGACCGTGTGGTGACGGCGGTCGGCGCGATCGCACGGGCCGGGATGGACCTGTGCCGGGGCCAGAGCCTGGAGGCGCGGCTCGCCGGACAGCGGGTGTTCGATGTGGACCCCTACCTGGAAATGGTCCGGCTCAAGACGGCGGCGCTGTTCCGTGCCGCGTGCGAGGTCGGCGGCATCCTGGGCGGGGGCGACCCGGCCGAGCTTGCCGCGTTGGTCGCGTACGCGAATCATCTCGGGGTCGCCTTCCAGGTGCACGACGATCTGCTGCCCTACACCAGCGACCCGGACTGCACGGGCAAGGCGCCGACGAGCGACATCCGGAACGGCCGGCCGGTGCTGCCGGTCGTCCTCGCCCACCGCGACGCCGACGCCCCCACCCGGCGCGCGATCGAGGACTGCCTGACGGAGCCGGAGGAGCCGGCCGGGGCACTGGCCGCGCTGACGGCGATCCTGCGGGCGTCGGGGGCGATCGAGGAGTCGTTCGCCCTGGCCGACCGACACGCCAAGGCCGCCGTCGACGCGCTGGAAGCGCTCTCACCCGGCGAAGGACGCGACCAGCTGGCCGACTTCGTGACGCGGGCACTCGCTGTCGCACCGACGCCGTGACACCGGGCACCGCCCTCACACCAGCGCCGTGACGCGGTCGCTCGCCCTCGCCCCGACTTACTGAACCAGCGGTCGGCCCGCGCCGCACGCACCTCGGCCTGCGCCGGCTCAACGCCTCCCCACACGCTCCCCACCCCTCCCCCCTCGCCTGCGACCCGCTTCCGCTCCCTCCCGCTCCCCGGCGACCCCCACGGCATCCTCAACCCGTCTGCTTTACAAGCTACTTGACTCAACTTGACTGGCCGTGTTGAATTTTGCCGAATCGCCGAGTCGACCGAGGGGGGAGACGGGGCGATGACCTGTCTCTTCCGCTGAGCCCCTGCCGGGGCTCCGGCGTCGACGATCGTTCAGGACACCTCCGGGGGCACCGTGTCGTCCATCCTTCAGCTCGCCGAAGAAGCCCGTGGGCGCCAAGCGCCGCTCGCAGCGGGCGACTTCGCCTCCTACTGCCAGGACCTGTTCGGCACGCTGACCCGCTCGGACCAGCGGCGCTGGGGCGAGGTGTATCTGCGCGGGCTTCTGGACGCGCCCGGCCGCAAGACACCGACGAGAATCTCCGAGCACGTCCTCGGCCGCCGGGCCGTACAGCAACTCCAGCAGTTCCTGCACCAGAGCCCGTGGGACTCGGCGCCGGTGCGCAGGCGGATCGCCGAGCGGACGAACGCGGTGTCCCCCACCGAGGCCTGGGCCGTCGACGAGGTCGTGTTCGCCAAGAACGGCGACCGGACCGTCGGCGTGGCACGCCAGTACGCCCCGTCCAGGCAGCGCACCGTCAACTGCCAGCTGTCGTACGCCATTTCGCTGGTCGGTACGGGCGGGGGCGTACCGGTGAACTGGCGGCTCCTCCTGCCGCAGCGCTGGGACCGGGACGACCTGCTGCGCAGACAGGCCCATGTTCCGGCGGGCGAGCGCTCCCGGCCGCGCTGGAGGTACGTCCTCGAGGCGCTGGACGAGATGGCCGAGGAGTGGCTTCTGGCACCACAACCGGTCCTCGCCGACTGGCGGTCGGAGAACGACGTGGAGTCACTGCTCAGAGGGCTCGAGGCCCGCGGCCACGGCTATGTGATCGAGGTGTCGCCGAGCACCGTGGTTACCCTTCCGCGGTCGCACGCGACGTCGCCCGCGGCTCGGGGGACGGCGGCCGAGTTCGCCGAGCACCTGGCTCGGCGCGGCGAACGCACCGCGGTCGCGTGGTACGACCGGACGGCGGACCGGATGCGACGCTCGCAGTTCCTGTCCGCGCCGGCCCTGCTGTACGCAGGCGGAGGCCGCCGTTCGGCACTGCGCCACCGCCCCTCCGGGCCCGCGTTTCCCCGGCCGGACTCGCCGGAAGAGCAGCCGCGGCAGGCGCCCCGGCCACGCCACCTGGTCACGGAGTGGCCGTACGGCCGTTCCACGCCGCGTGCCCACTGGCTGACCAACCTGCCGACCCGGCGCCTCGGTGAGACGATCGCCCTCGCGCAGTTACGCGGAGCGTCCGCGGAAGGACTGCACAGGCTTCGGACGGACTTCGGGCTCGGGGACTTCGAGGGCCGCTCGTTCCGCGGCTGGCACCATCACGTGACGCTCGCGTCGGCCGCGCTCGCCTTCGACACGCTCACCGCACGGACCGAGGAGGGGTGGCTCAGCGGTCGGCGACGGTGATGGCACCCCTGTCCTGATGCTCCATCAATTGCTGCAACGGCCGGGCTATTTCTCCCAGCCGACCGCCGCGAAGTCGATGTCGCCGAGGCCTGGTACGCCGAAGTTGGCGAGGCCCTTGCGGACCGCCATCATCTGAGGCCGCTGGTAGAGCTCGACGTCGTGGCCGAGTTTCCAGATCTCCGCATCGGCCTCGTTGTACAGCTGGGCGGCGCGCCCGCGATCAAGAGTCGCGGACGCCTCGCCGAGAAGACCGTCAAGGGTGGCGTCCGAGATCCGGCCGTAGTTGAGATAGCTCTGGGCGCCGTGGGGCAGCCGGTAGACGGCCTGCAGCTGGCTGGGATAGGCCATGTCGGTGAAGCGGAAGATCGCGAGGTCGAAGTTGCCCACGTCGAGGTATTTCGGGCTGTAGTCGGAGGCCGGGACCTTCTGTATCTCCACCCCGATGCCGACCTGGGCGAGCATCTGCTGGAGCAGTTGGGCCAGGTCGAGGCCGAGGCGGTTGGTGGACTCCGCGATCACGAACCGCAGCTTCAGGGGCCGTCCGGCCTTGACGCGCGGCTTGCCGGAACCCGCCGGCTTCCACCCGGCCCGGTCCAGGAGCCGCTCGGCCGCCTTAGGGTCGAAGATGCCCAACTCGCCCGAGTTGTCGGCGTATCCGGGCTGGTTGGTCATGAAGATGTGGTTGCCGAGCAGGGGTACGCCGATGGGCAGCCCCTCCGCCGCCACCTTCGCCAACGCCTCCCGGTCCACGGCGCGTTGGACCGCATGGCGTACGTCGACGTCCTGGAGCGGGCCGCCCGCGCCGTTGAGGCTGACGTGCACCTCGTCCCACGCGGAGCCGGTGCGGACGGTGCTGTCGTGGGCCGGCTTCAGCTGTTGGTACGCCTCGGCCGTGGCGGCGTTGACCGCGTCGAGCTCGCCGTTGAGGTAGGCCTGGAGGGCCGCGGCCGGCAGCAGCGTACGGAAGACGACCTTGTCGAGTCGGGCCCGAGTGCCCCACCAGGCGGGGTCGGGGACTGCGGTGACGGACTGGGTCGTCGGGTCCATCGAGGCGATCGTGAAGGGCCCGGCCGTGACCGGGATCCGGCCGAGCCAGGCGTTGTTGAACTGGTCGGGCGTACTGGTGGCGGATGCCGGGAAGAGCGGGTCGAACAGGCGTTGCCAGTCGGCGTAAGGAGAGCGGAAGACGACCTGGACCTCGCTCGCGTCGCGGCCCTGACGCACTTGGGATATCTGGTCGTAGCCGGAGGGATCGGCCACCAGGTACCGGTCGTCGCCCCGGCCGAGCGCCTGCCACTGCGCCTCGAAGTCGGCCACGCTCAGCGGCTTTCCGTCGGACCAGTGGGCCCGCGGGTTCAGGCGGTAGGTGACCGTCTGCGGGGAGGCCGTGGTGACGGAGGCGGACTGGAGGTAGGCGGGGTTGGGGTGCGGGACGCCCTTGGCATCGCGGTTGAACAGCTCCGGCTCGACGAGGCTGTCGATCTCGGAGGCCTCGCTCAGGGAGCCTGCGGCCTGGTTCACGTTGTACTGGGTGACCCACTGGGAGGTGGCGAGCGTCAGGGTGCCGCCCCGGCGCAGGGTGTCCGGGGACCGGCGGTCGATGTCCTCGGTGCCGTAGGAGGGGGCGGGCCGTGCGCGCGCCGAACCGTCGTGCCGTGCCGGCGAGGCCGTACACCCCGCGAGCAGGAGCGTCGCCGCCGCACCCAGAGCCGCCCACTTCCGCGTGCGACGCAATTGATCCACCCCGGCCCCCCGGCCCCGCGCCGACCCTCCGGAAGATCCCGGCGCCTTGCGCGATCCGGGTCGTCCCAACGGTCCTGGCGTTCTTGACGAAGCATCAATGATGCGAACTGATCTGCGATTTGCCGCTCGGACCTTAACATTTGACATGTCATGACGGGTGAACCGAGCGCGCCGTCAAGCCACTTGAGGAGAGACTCGTGATCCGCCGCCTGTTCATGCGCCTCGCGCACGGTGCGGTCCTACTGCTCTTCTCGGCCTTCCTGTCCTATCTCATCGCCTCCGCCGCGCTCAGCCCGCGCGCCTACTTCGAGGACCGCCAGCCGCGTCCGCCGGCCGCGGCGGTCGACCGGGAGCTCGCGCTGCTCGGCGCCGACGACCGGACCCCGGTCCTGGAGCGTTTCGGGCACTGGGCGGTACGGGCCGTCCATGGCGACCTGGGCCGCACCGTCGACGGAACATCGGTGAACGCCGAATTCGGCCGCAGGGCCGGGGTCTCCGCCCGGCTGCTGCTCGTCGGCACCGTGGCCGGCACCGGACTCGGTGTGCTCGCCGGCCTGTGGGCGGCGGTACGGAGGCACCGGCTGTCCGACCGGGCCCTGACCGTCCTGTCGTTCCTCGTCCTTTCGGTGCCGACGTTCGTGCTCGCGCTGCTCCTCAAGGAGAGCGCCCTCTGGTTCAACCAGAGTGCGGGGCACACGGTGATCCGCTACACGGGCGAACGGACACCGGGCCTCACCGGGTCGGCATGGACCCAACTCCGCGACCGTGCAACCCATATGGCGCTGCCCGCGGCCACGGTGGCGCTCGGCGCGATCGCCTCGTACAGCCGCTACCAACGCGCGGCGACCCTCGACGTCCTCGGCGCCGACCATCTGCGCACCGCGCAAGCCAAGGGGCTCACGCCCGGCCGGGCGCTGCTGCGGCACGGTGTTCGCACCTCGCTGATCCCGCTGACCACCTTCTTCTCGTTCGGCTTCCTGACGCTGTTCACGGGGGCCGTGTTCACCGAGGAGATCTTCGGCTGGCCCGGCATGGGCAGCTGGTTCATGGATTCGGCACAGAAGGGCGACATCAACTCGGTGGTCGCGGTCGACCTGTTCGCGGCGGTGACCGTGCTGCTCGCGGGCTTCGTCGCGGACGTCCTGCACGCGGCGCTCGACCCGCGGGTGCGCGAACCGTGAGGGGCCGGCCGTCGAAAGCGGCGAGGGGGCAGGCCGCGATGGACGGGCCGGCCACCCTGCTGCGCGGGCGCGGCGCCGTGACCGGCCTGGCGCTGCTGCGGTCGCCCCGGGCGTGGACCGGCAGTGCGCTGCTCGCGGGGCTCGTTCTGCTGGCGTACGCGGGTCCCTGCCTGACGCCCTGGAGCCACACCGACATCGACTACGCCGCATTGCGCGACGCCCCGAGCGCCCGGCACTGGATGGGCACGAGCCGCATCGGGCAGGACGTTTTCGCGCAGACGGTACGGGGGCTGCAGAAGTCGCTGCTCATCGGAGCGGTGGTGGCCCCGGCCGGCACGGCGCTCGGGGCGGTGTTCGGCACCTGCGCCGGATACTTCGGGGGCTGGGTGGACCGGGCACTGATGTTCGTGGTCGATCTGCTGCTCGTGGTCCCCGGCTTTCTGCTCCTCGTGCTGCTCGCACCCGAGCTGCGCCGGTTCGGCTGGCCGGCGCTCGCCCTTCTGCTGGCCGCGGTCGGCTGGATGATCACCGCGCGGGCGGTCCGCGTCATGACGCGCTCGCTGCGCGAACGCCCGTTCGTGGCCGCAGCCCGGCACATGGGGGTCGGACCGTTCCGGATCATCGCGCGGCACGTGCTGCCGCACCTCGCCTCGTTCCTCATCACCGACGCGACGGTCGCGGTAGCCGCGGCCGTGATCAGCGAGACGGGCCTGTCCTACTTCGGTTTCGGGGTGCAGCCGCCGGACGTGTCCCTGGGCACGCTCATCGCCGCGGGCAGCGACGTGGCGCTGACCTGCCCCTGGATGTTCTTCTTCCCCGCCGGTGCGCTGCTGCTCTTCGTCCTGGCGGTACACCTGGTCGGCGACGCTCTGCGGGACGTCCTGGACGTCGGCTCGGACCGGGGGGAGGGCGGGCGATGAGTGCCGCTCCTCCGGTGCTGGAGGTACGGGATCTGCGGGTGTCGTTCGCCGGTCGTGACCGTAAGCCGCTGCCCGTCGTGCGCGGGGTGGCGTTCACGCTGCGCCGTGGCGAAGTGCTGGGCCTGGTCGGCGAGTCCGGGGCCGGCAAGACGTCGACGGCCCTGGCGCTTCTCGGCCTGCTGCCGGCCGGGGCGCGGGCGAGCGGCTCGGTACGGCTGCTCGGCACCGAGCTCGTCGGTCTGCCCGTGCGCGAGCTGGCCAGGCTGCGTGGCCGGCGCATCGCGATGGTCTTCCAGGACCCGCTCGCCGCCTTCAACCCGGCCCAGCACATCGGCGACCAGATCGGTGAGGCGCTCCGGATTCACCAACGCCCCCGCCCCGCACGCCCCTTGGCACGCGCGCGCGCCGTTGAGCTGCTCGACGTCGTGGGCGTCCCCGATCCCGGGCGTGTCGCACGCTCGTATCCGCACGAACTCTCCGGCGGGCTGCGCCAACGCGCCATGATCGCGACAGCGATCGCCAACGATCCCGATGTGATCGTGGCGGACGAGCCGACCAGCGCACTGGATGCCACGATCCAGGCACAGGTGCTGGACGCCCTGGAGAGCGCGCGGCGGGCGACCGGCGCGGCGCTGCTGCTCGTCAGCCACGACCTCGGGGTGATCGCGAGGACGGCCGACCGGGTGGCCGTCATGTACGCGGGGCGCATCGTCGAAACGGGCCCCGTGGAAGCGCTGTTCTCGCACCCGCGCATGCCGTACACCCTGGGCCTGCTCGGCTCGGTCCCCCGCCTGGACGCCGCCGTCCCCCTCACCCCGATCCCCGGTGTCGCGGCCGGCCCGGACAGCACGGGCCCCGGGTGCGCCTTCGCCCCGCGCTGCCCCTTGGCCACGGATACCTGCCGGGAGGCCGAGCCGGAGCTTGCGGGGGCCGACGTCGGACCGGATCTGGCGGAGCCCGGCGCCGGGACCCAACTGCTCGCCCCAGAGGCGCACTTGGCTGCCTGCTTCCGGTCGGACGCTCTCGTGGGGCAGTACGCTTCCGCATTGTTTCCTGCCTCCGCCACGGCCGTCCCTCCGCGTCGCGCGTCGCCGACCGGAACCCCGGGCAGCACCGCGGACAGGACCACGGGCGCAGCTACGAACGGGGCTTCGCACGGGAGCTCGGACGGAGCGCCGCCGCTGCGTGTCACGGCGCTCGCCAAGTCACTTCCGGCACCCGGCCGGCCGGGTCTGTTCGGCCGCCGGGCGGCGGCGGGGCGCCGGGTCGTGCTCGACCGGGTGGACCTGGAGGTCGGCCGGGGGGAGACCGTGGCCCTGGTGGGCGAGTCGGGGTCGGGGAAGACCACCACCCTGATGGAGATCATCGCCCTCGCTGCCCCGGACTCCGGGTCCATCGAGGTCGCGGGGCTCGACACGGCCACGCTGAGCCGCGCCGACGTCCGCCGGCTGCGCGGCTCCGTACAGATCCTCGTGCAGGACCCGATGGCCGGCCTCGATCCCAGGATGCGGGTCGCCGACATCGTGGCCGAGCCGCTGCGCGCCCGGAGCGCGACCAAGGCGGACATCGCGGCGCGCGTGCCGGAGGTCCTGCGCCGGGTGGGGCTGGACGCCGCCGACGCGGAGCGCCGCCCGCACCACTTCTCCGGCGGCCAGCGCCAACGCATCGCCCTGGCACGGGCGTTGGTCGTCCGGCCCGATCTCCTGCTCCTCGACGAGCCGGTCTCGGCCCTCGACGTATCCGTGCAGGCCGGCATCCTCGATCTGCTGCGCGGGCTGCGGACCGGCCAGGGGCCCGCGTGCCTGTTCGTGACGCACGACCTGGCCGTGGTGCGTCAGATCGCCGACCGGGTCGTGGTGATGTACGCGGGCCGGACCGTGGAGAGCGGCCCCGTCGACGACGTCTTCACCGCCCCGCGCCACCCCTACACCCGGGCCCTCCTGTCCGCCGTACCGTTGCCCGACCCGGTGGCCGAGCGGGCCCGCATCCGGGTCCCCCCGGGCGCCGAACTCCCCGGCCGTACCGACCTGTTGACGGGGTGCCGCTTCCGCGGGCGCTGCACCGTGTACGCCGCCCTCGACGAGCGGCGGCGCGGGATGTGCGAGCACGAGACTCCGGCGCCGGTCCCCGCGGACCCGGCGGCGGGACACACCGCGTCCTGCCACGTCCCGTACGAGGCGAGGGGCGCCCGCGGTGCCGGAGTGGTCCCGGGCCCCGCCCCACTCCGCCGCGTTCCGGGAGAACTCCCGCCGGCGCGCTGAGCCTTCGTCAGCACACGGGACGCGGTCCGGCGCCGCCGTTCGATCGCGCGCCCCGCACGGGCCGGGCATCGCATGCGCCGGACCGAGCCACTCGCATCCGCCGGGCCTTGACTCCGCACGTCGACTCCCGGTCATCCGGCCAGTCGGACGGCGGCGAACCAGGCGCTTGCGGTGGGTGGTTCCGCTTGTCATGATCGGAGTCAAGGACCGTTGCTCGAAGGAGTCGCCGTGGATCACACAGAGCCCTCCTCCCCCGCCGCCCTGGGCCGACGCCTGCGGGAACTGCGGGTCCAGCGCGGCCTCAAGCAGCAGGACCTCGCGTCCGACGAGATTTCCACCAGCTACGTGTCACTGATCGAGGCGGGCAAGCGAGCACCTTCGGAGACGGTGCTCGCCACGCTGGCCCAGAAGCTGGGCTGCAGCGCCGCATATCTGCGGACGGGGCTCGACGAGCACGAGACGGAGGAGGCCGGCCTCAGGCTGGCCTTCGCCGAGATGGCCCTGCGCAACGGCGCGGACGGCGAGGCGCTGTGGACGTTCAGCGATCTGCTCACCGGGAAACTGCCGTTGGACGCCGCCATGAAACGCCGTGCCCGGGTGGGCCAGGCCTCCGCGCTGGAGAAGCTCGGCCGCCTGGAGGCCGCGATCCCACTCCTGGAGGACGTCTACGCCGACCGGGCGGTGGCGGCCGGGTCGGACGAGTGGTGCCGGACGGCCGTGGCCCTGATCCGGTGCTACCGGACCATGGGCGACATCACGATCGGCATCGAGATCGGCGAGCGGGCCATGAGCAAACTGGACTCGCTGGGACTCGATGTGACGGTCGATCACATTCAGCTCGGTTCGACGCTCATGGGCTGCTATCGCATGCGCGGGGACCGCACCCGGGCCCATCTCATGGCTCAGCGGCTCATCGCGGTCGCCGAGAAGCAGGGTGCGCGGGCGGCGCGGGGCGCGGTGTACTGGAACGCGGCCATGATCGCTTCGTCACGCGGGCAGCGGGCCGAGGCTCTGGCCCTCACCGAGCGGGCGCTGGCGATGATGGCCGAGGACGACAACGTGCGCCATGTCGCCACGCTCAAGATGAATTACGGGCTGTTGCTCCTGGAGGCGGAGGCCCCCCGACTCGACCGCGCCAAGGACCTTCTCCTGGACGCGCAGGAGTCCCTCGCCGCGGCCGGCACCGCCGATGAGATGGCCCGCTGCGAACTCTGCCTGGCGCAGGCCGACATCGCGCTCGGCGACTGGACACAGGCCGCAGCGCGGGCCGAGCGCGCTCTGGAGGTTCTCGGGAGCGAACCACGGGTCCTCACGGCCTGCGCCCGGACCATCCTCGCGAAGGTGCACTTCCTGCGCGAGGAGAGCGCTCTCGGCGAGCAGGTCCTCGAAGCGGCCGCCCACGAGCTGAGGCTCTTCGACCCCACCTACGAGGTCGCGGAGCACTGGCGTCTCATCGGCGACCTATGGCGGAACGAGGGTCACACCGAGCGCGCCCTCGTCGCCTATGACGCGGCCCTGTCGGCGAGCGGCCTCCAGCCGACACCCGCTCCGCGCACCGCCCCCGGCGAGCGGACACGCCGCCCGGCGGATGTCCCGGCACCGGCGACCGGCGAGAGCGCGCGACACCGCCGGTAGCCGGACCGGAGCGGGTCCGTTCGGGCGGGGAGCAGCCGCAGGCCCAACCGGTGGTCCACCGCGGATGCGCGCGGTGCCCCGCCCCCCGAATCCCGGGGCGGGGCACGGCTGTGCGTGTGCGATGCAGCGGCGTACGCCTGCGCTCAGTGGACCTCGTTGCCGCTGAGCGTGGTCTCCGGCACGTCCTCGCGGACGTCCCAGTGCTCCACGATGCGGCCGTCCTCGATGCGGAAGATGTCGACGACGACCACGCCGCGGTGGCCCGGCTCCGGCCGGAAGTGGGAGTGGGCGAAGACCAGGCCGCCCTCCCCCGCCGTCCGGCGGATCTCGAAGCGGGCTTCGGGCAGCTGCTCGCGGAAACCGTCGATGAAGTCGACGAGGGGCTTGCGGCCGTCGGGCAGGTTGGGGTTGTGCTGGATGAGGTGCTCGGCCAGGTACTCGTCGGCGCGGCCGGTCAGGCCCTCGTTCCAGATGTTCTCAATGTAGTCGCGGACGAGCTGGACGTCGCGCACGGACTCGGCGTGGTTGGACACGGTGACTCCCTGATGTGGTGATGACGTGACGGTGTGTGCGGGCGTGGGCGCGGGTCCGGCCGTGGCCGGCGGGACCAGTGCAGTCCCCCGCTGTGGCGCGGGGCCCACGGGGTGGCCGGCTAGGGCGCTGGGCCCACGAAGTGGCCCGCTAGGGCGCGGGGACCGGGATGGTGGGCTCGCCCACCGCGACTCTGCGCGCCGAAGAGGCGTGCGTGACGGCGGCGACGGCGAGGATGACGAGCGCGACGGCCGGGATGGGGCCCGCGCCCATACCGGGCAGCAGGGCGCTGCCGATGAAGCTGCCGAGGCTCATACCGAGGTAGAGGGCGGCGGCGTTCATCGCGAGGATCAGGCCGGGCTGCGCGGGCAGCAGCTCCACCAGGCGGGCCTGCTGGGGCGCCTGGTACATCTGGCTGAAGAACGCCCAGAGCGCGAAGAGCACCAGGCCCGGCCCGGAGTGCGGGGCGATCAGGAGGAGCAGGAATCCGGCGGCGAGGCCGGCGACCGCGATGGTGATGGTGCGCGGGCCGCCGAGCCTCTCGGCGATCCGGGGCGAAGCGGCGTTGCCGAGGACCCCGATGACGCCGAAGGCGAGCAGCGTGACCGAGATCAGCCCCGGCGAGGCACCGAAACGGTCCTTGAGATAGGCGCCCGCGATGCCGTACACGGTGAACTGGGCCGCCATGAACAGCAGCGTCGTCGACACGGTCGAGAGCGCGGCGGGGGTCCGCAGGGTGTCGCGGTAGGCCGCGACGGTGGGCGGCTCGCCGGAGGGGATCTCCGGCACGTACACCGCGACGAGCAGGCATCCGAGCGCCGAGAGCGCGGCGACGCCGAGCATCGCGGGGCGCCAGCCGAGGCTGCCGCCGAGGAACGAGGCGAGCGGCACCCCGAGGACCGCGGCCGCCGTCATTCCGGCGAAGACGGTCGCGAGGGCGCGCTGCCTGCGCTCGGGCGGGACGATCAGGGAGCCGGCCGCCGAGGCCCCGGGCCCGAAGACGGCCGCGCCCATCGCGCCGACGACCCGAGTCGCGGCGAGGAAGCCGTAGCTGGGGGCGACCGCGCCGAGCACCGCGCCCACGGTGAGCAGTCCTATCCCGAGGAGCAGGACCCTTCTGCGGTTCCAGCGGCGCAGCAGGATCGGGGCCGCCGGGGCGAACAGGGCGAACGTGAGCGCGAAGACCGTGACCAGAAAGCCCACGCGAGCCGGCGCCACCTGCAGATCGTCCCCGATGGGGCCATTGAGCCCGACCACCGCCAGTGAGATCGTCCCCAGACTGAAGTAGCCCAGCGACAACGCGAGCAGGGCCGGTGTCGAACTGCGGGACGGCATCACGCCACCTCCTTTCCATGCCGGAGAACTTGAGTACGTGGGAACGCTAGGCGCGCCCGGCCCGCGGTCTCGTGCCCGACGGCTGCCCTCGGAACACTTGGCGAGGTCCCCGGCCGTACTACGTCAACTAGCCGCGGCGACGACCTCGCTCAGCCGCAGCAACGACCTCGCTTGCATAAACATTCGGAATGATGAATACTCTTCCCATGTCCAAGGTTCTCACCTCCCTGCCCGCCGGCGAGCGCGTCGGCATCGCCTTCTCCGGCGGACTCGACACGTCCGTCGCGGTCGCGTGGATGCGCGACAAGGGCGCCGTCCCGTGCACCTACACCGCCGACATCGGCCAGTACGACGAGCCCGACATCGCGTCGGTGCCCGGCCGCGCCCAGGCCTACGGTGCCGAGATCGCGCGCCTGGTCGACTGCCGGGCGGCGCTGGTCGAGGAGGGCCTGGCCGCGCTCGCGTGCGGCGCGTTCCACATCCGCTCGGGCGGCCGTGCCTACTTCAACACCACCCCCCTGGGCCGTGCCGTCACCGGCACCCTCCTGGTGCGGGCGATGCTGGAGGACAACGTCCAGATCTGGGGCGACGGCTCGACCTTCAAGGGCAACGACATCGAGCGGTTCTACCGTTACGGTCTGCTCGCCAACCCGCACCTGCGGATCTACAAGCCCTGGCTCGACGCGGACTTCGTGACCGAGCTCGGCGGCCGCAAGGAAATGTCGGAGTGGCTGCTCGCCCACGACCTGCCCTACCGCGACAGCACGGAGAAGGCGTACTCCACCGACGCCAACATCTGGGGCGCCACCCACGAGGCCAAGACCCTCGAACACCTGGACACGGGTGTCGAGACCGTCGAGCCGATCATGGGCGTGCGCTTCTGGGACCCGTCCGTGGAGATCCCCACCGAGGACGTGACGATCGGGTTCGTCCAGGGCCGCCCGGTCACGATCAACGGCAAGGACTTCGCCTCACCGGTCGACCTCGTCATGGAGGCCAACGCGATCGGCGGCCGCCACGGCATGGGCATGTCCGACCAGATCGAGAACCGGATCATCGAGGCGAAGAGCCGCGGGATCTACGAGGCCCCCGGCATGGCGCTGCTGCACGCGGCGTACGAGCGGCTCGTCAACGCGATCCACAACGAGGACACCCTCGCCCAGTACTACAACGAGGGCCGGCGGCTCGGCCGGCTGATGTACGAGGGCCGCTGGCTCGACCCGCAGGCGCTGATGGTCCGCGAGTCGCTCCAGCGCTGGGTCGGCTCCGCCGTCACCGGCGAGGTGACGCTGCGGCTGCGGCGCGGCGAGGACTACTCGATCCTCAACACCACGGGCCCCGCGTTCAGTTACCACCCGGACAAGCTGTCGATGGAGCGCACCGAGGACTCCGCGTTCGGCCCGGTGGACCGGATCGGCCAGCTCACCATGCGCAACCTCGACATCGCCGACTCGCGTGCCCGGCTCGAGCAGTACGCGGGCCTCGGCATCGTCGGCACGGCGCACCCGGAGCTGATCGGCGCCGCCCAGGCCGCGGCGACCGGCCTCATCGGCGCGATGCCGGAGGGCGGCGCGGAGGTCATCGCCTCGCGCGGCGAGGTCTCGGCCGACGACGAGCTCCTGGACCGCGCGGCGATGGAGTCCGGCACCGACTAGGCGCACCGACTGGCGCACCGTCTAGGCGCACCGACTGGGCGCACCGACTGGGCAACGCCTGCTCAGCGATCGGGCACCGCTCGGTCGGCGGGCAGAACGCGACAGGGCCCGCCCCTTCAAGGGGCGGGCCTTTCGCCGTCTTCGCGTCACCGGATCATCGCGTCACCGGATGCTCGCGCCACTGGACACGGGAGGTTCGCATCGCCGGACGCTCGCGCTTCCCGGGCTCGCGCCCCCAGGTCCGCAGGGTGGTCCGTGCGCCCCTTAGCGCGCCAACGCGGGCATGCACAGCCCTACTTGGGCGATGCCGAGGCGGACGGGTGCGGCTCCTCCACCGGGAGGTTGTACACATGGTTCGGCGTCACGATCTTGGTGATCGCCTGGCCGAAGAGCGTGCTCGGCTCGCTCCCGTCGTGGGTGATGTCCGTGTTGAGCAGCACGACGAGCGTGGCCTTCGACTCGGGGAGGTACATCGTCAGGGACTCGTACCCGGGCAGTGAACCGTTGTGGCCGATCCACCCCTGCACGTTGAAGATGCCCATGCCGTATCCCGCGCCCGGGATCGTCGACGGCGGGGTTTCGAGGCGCTGCGCCTGCGTCTGCGGCGAGAGCAGGGTGCCGGTGGCCAGGGTGCGGGCCCAGCTCTTCAGGTCCCCGAGGTCGGAGATCATCGCGCCGGCCGCCCAGGCCCAGGTCGGGTTCCAGTTGGTGGTCACCGCGACCTTCCCGTTCAGGGTCTGGTTCGTGTAGCCCTGGGCGTGCGGGCTGGGGAACGCGGCGTCGGTCGCGAAGACGGTGTGGGTCAGGCCGGCCGGCTTCAGGACCTTCTGGTCGAGGTACTCGTGGAGCGGCATGCCGCTCGCCTTCTCGATCACCAGGCCGAGCAGGATGAGGTTGGTGTTGCAGTAGAAGAACTGCTTCCCCGGCTGGAACATCACCGGATGCTTGAAGGAGTAGTCAAGCAGCTGCTGCGGCGTGAACGGCTTCTCCGGATTGGAGAGCAGCGCGTTGACGAATCCCGGATCCTCCGAATAGTTGAACAACCCGCTGCGCATCTGGGCGAGTTGACGGAGCGTTATCTTGTCGCCGTTCGGCACGCCGGGAATGTACTTGCCGATCGGGTCGTCGAGGCCGAGCTTGCCCTGGTCGACCAGTTCGAGCATCGCGGTGACCGTGAAGGTCTTGGTCTCGCTGCCGATCCGCATGTACATGTTGGTCGCCATGGGGGCGCCGGTCGCCTTGTCGGAGACACCGAACGTGCGGACGTACTCGCCCTTGCCGGGGGCCGACAGGCTCACCATCACACCGGGGACGTTCGCCTCCCGCATGACCTGCTTGACGGCCGTGTCCAGACGCGCGGCGACGGCCGGGCTCAGCTGCGGGAAGGCGGAGTCGCTCGACGCGGAGGGCGAACTCGACGTGGAGGGGGAGCTGGACGAGGAGGGCGAACTCGACGCGAACGGTGAGCCGGACCCCGACGGGGTGCCCGACGCCGACGTGACGGGCGACGGCGCCGGGGGCGCGGTGGCGCCGTAGGCGCTGGTGGCCGCGATGGGTACGGCCAGGAGCGTGGCCGCCGCGGCCCCCACACACGCTCGGCGCCACTGGGTCTGTGAGTACCTCACGGGCAGGCCTCCTGCCGGACGAGGGCGCCCGGACTCGGGTTGGGGTCCGGGCGGGTGAACATCACTTCCTCCCCACGCTAGGCCCGTGTGTCCGCCCCCGCATGGCGGCGCCGGAGTTGCGCGGCGGGCACACCTGTGGCGTCCCCGCGGGGCCCGGCCCGGGTTCGTGCTCCGCCTGCGGCGCCGGCAATTGCGACGTCCCGCGACAGAGCCACGTCGTGCGTGTCCAGGTCGTGAACCGCACGGCCCGACCCCTGCAAACTTAGGTTAGCCTCACCTACCATGACGCTCGTAACCCTGGCCGCCTCGGCCGGCTACACCACGCCCCCGCTCTGGCGGATCCTCACCAAATCCGGCTATTTCATCGGTCTGTCCGGGGCCATCGGCGCCACCGTGACCTACGCGGCCGCCCTGCGTCCCGCACTGCGCACACCGGGACACGAGCGGGGCGCCGTCGACGTACTGCGTCGGCGTACGGCTCTGTATCTGGCCTGGGCCGGGGTCGTCCTGCTCGTGAGCGGTTACTTCCAGCTCGCCGGCCGGGTGGCCAGGGCCGGCAAGGGCATGCCCTTCGGTGACGCGCTCGCGCCGGGCGCCATCGGAGACTTCCTCGGCGCCCCGGCCGCCAAGGGTGCCTGGGTGGCGCAGGGAACGGTCTACGTGGCGCAGAACGCCCTCGTCGTCCTGGCGTCCGCCGCGCTCGTCGCGCTCTTCTTCCCGCGGGTTCGAAGACACCTCGACGCTCTCGCCCTCACCGCCCTGCCCCTCGCGCTCGCCGTGACGCTCGTCGGCGCGATACCGGCCACCGCCCCGAAGGACGCGAGCAAGAGCTTCGACCTCGTCTTCGACCAGGTCCACATCGTCAGCGGCACGGTATGGACCGGCGGCCTCGCCGCCCTCGCCGGGCTCGCCACCACCCGGGGCCGGCTCGGCGAGAGCGCGGGCGCGCTGTGGGCCGATGTGTGGCGGCGCTTCAGCCTCGTCGCGCTGGTGTGCGTCGGCGCCGTGCTCACCTCCGGCCTGTGGATGAGCTGGAAGCACGTCGGCGGCATCGATCAGCTGTGGACCACGCGTTACGGCTTCTTCCTGCTCGTCAAGATCCTGCTGGTGCTCTCCATGGTCGCCGCCGGCGGCGTCAACCAGTTCTGGCTGATGCCCCGCATCACCCGTGCCCGGCGTGCCGACGCGACAGCACCCCTGTTCCACCTGACGCTGCGTCACTTCCCCAAGGTCGTCCGGGCCGAGGTCGCCCTCGGCCTCGCCGTCCTCGCCGTGGTCCCCTTCCTCAGCGGCTCGGCCCGCTCCGAGGCGGGCAGCCCGCAGCCGGTGGCGAGCGGCAGCATCATCAGTGTGGGCGCCGCCCTGGTCCTGACCCTGGCCGCGTCGCTCTACATCACGGTGCGCACCTCGGACGCGCTCGCCCGCCGCGAGGAGTCGGTGGCGGCCGCCTAGGCGGCACGACGGCCGGGGCGGAGGCGGCTCAGAGCAGCCCGAGGTCCCGGAGCTCCTTGTGCAGGTCGGCGCGGCCCGGGTCGAGGGCGGGCACGGCGGGTGCCCCGCCCACGGCGGGCCCCGCGCCCGGGGTCTCGCCCGCGGCGGCCGGAGCGGGTCGGCTCCGGTCGCGCAGGAGGTACGCGCCGGCCATGCCGCCCACCAGTCCGCCGAGGTGCGCCAGCCAGCTCACGCCCGGGGTGCCGGGAACGGCGACGGTCACCAGGTAGGCGAAGGACGCGGCCATCACCAGGCCGATCAGCGTGTCGATCAGCCGCCGGTCGAAGAGGCCGCGCAGCACCACGTATCCGAAGTAGCCGAAGATCACGCCGCTGGCGCCCACACCGAGGGTGTGGGTGTCCTGGAAGACCCACACGGCGAGCCCGCTGGTCACCGCGACGAGGAGGGTGAGCCACAGGAAGCGGACCACGCCCCGGTACGCGGCGAGGAACCCGAAGACGAACAGCGGCCCCGAGTTGGCCTCGATGTGGTCCCAGCCGAAGTGCAGGAACGGTGCGACCAGGATGGCCGACAGCCGGCTCACGTCCTGCGGTATGAGACCGAACTCCGCGTCGAGCCGGTAGTCCCCCAGCCAGTTGACGACCTGCAGGGCCCAGACGACCGCCATGAACCCGAACATGACGAAGAGCGCCCTGCGCGCCTCGGCGATCATCTCCTCGGCCGTTCGCCGCCCCGCCCCGTCCCAGCCCTGCGTCGGCCCGCTCACCGTTGTGCCCCCGTCGTCCCTGACTGACATGTTCCGGGGTGCATCGTAGAGTCGGGCCCGCCTCAGCCGCCAAACCGCGCGAGGGCGTCCTCGGTCACCGGCGTGAAGAAGTTGACGAGGTGGCCGTCGGGGTCGCGCAGGAGCAGCGAGCGGTTGCCCCACGGCATGGTGGTGGGCGGCTGCACGAACTCCTCGACGAGGCCGGAGCCGGCCAGGTCGCGGTGGACGCCGTCCACGTCGTCGACGCGGAACTCCAGGATGACGCTCCGGTTGTCGGCGGGGCGCGCGGCGCCGGGCGCGAACATCGGGACCGTACGGGTGCTGCCGATGGCCAGGGTCGCCGAGGCGGTCCTGAGCTCGGCGAAGTCGTCGGTCGACCAGTTCGCCCGCACGCCGGCGGCGCGCTCGTAGAACGCGACGAGCCGGGCGATGTCGTCGGTGATGACGCGGATCGAGACGAAGTCCATGGGTTCTCTCCGAAGTGGGGGCCGTGCCGAAGTGGGGCCGCGGCGAAGTGGGGCCGCGGCGGACCGGGGGTGGAAGCAAGCGAGGGCGCGGTCGCCGCACGGGTGCGTTCCGCGCCTCTGACCACACGCTATGACCAATACCGGACAGAATCCGCCCGGTATCGGCGCCATACTTTCCGGCATGCCCCTTCCCACCGCCCGCGTGCTCGCCCTCCTCGAACTCCTTCAGTCCGGCGGCACCCGTACCGTGTCCGAACTCGCCGGACAGCTCGGCGTCGACGAGCGCACGGTGCGGCGCTATGTGCGGCACCTGCTCGAACTCGACGTGCCCGTCGAGTCGGTGCGCGGACGGTACGGCGGCTACCGGCTGGCCACGGGCTACCGGATGCCTCCCCTGATGCTGAGCGACGACGAGGCGCTCGCCGTGCTGCTCGGTCTGGTCGCGGGCCGCCGGGCCGGCCTGATGACGAGCACGGGCGTGGCGAGCGAGACGGCCGCGGCGAAGATCCGCCGCGTGCTGCCCGAGCGGCTCCGCCGACGCCTCGACGCCGTCCTCGACTCACTCGCGTTCACGGCGCCCGCCGCCGTGGGCGCGCCCGTTCCGCCCGCCGCTCCTCGCAGCAGCGTGCTGCTCCCCCTCGCCGACGCCGTACGCCACCACCGGCCGGTGCGCCTGCGGTACACGTCGGCCGACGGCCGCGCCAGCGAGCGCGTCCTGCATCCGTACGGGCTCGTCGCCCACGCCGGCCGGTGGTACGTCACCGGCGCCGACGCCGCGCTCGGCGAGGAGCGCATGTTCCGGCTCGACCGCGTCGCCGACGCCCGTACGCTGCCCGGCTCGTTCGTGCCGCCCGCCGGGATCGACGCCGCCGAGCGCGTCCTGACCGGGCTCGCCACGGCGCCGTACGCGCACGAGGTGAGCCTGCGCGTGCAGGGGACGGCCGAGCAGATCCGGGCCCGCCTGCCGGCCGGCCTGGCGCAGCTCACGGACATCGCCGGCGAGCGCCGCACGCACGGGGACGGTGACCAACCCCCGTGGTTCCGAGTCGAGTTGAGGGCCGAGCGCCTGGACTGGGTGCCCGCGGCGATCGCCTCCCTCGATCGGCCGTTCGTCATCGAGCGCCCGGCCGAACTCCGTACCCTCGTCGGCGAGTTCGCCGACCGGCTCGCCCGCTCGGCGCGCCCGCCCCACGACCAGGGCTCCGCATGACGTGTTTGCGACACTCGGGCGATGAACCGTGAACAGATCTCCCGCATCGCCCACGCGGATCACCCCATAGCGGCCCCCGTCGACGACGACGCGGTACGCCGGCTGCTGGAACGCGGCGTCCCGCACGACCGCGACGCGCGCGCCCTGGACCTCGGCTGCGGCGGCGGCGAGTGGCTGCTGCGCGCGCTGGCCGCCCACCCCCGCCTGCGGGCCGAGGGCGTGGACAACTCCGAGGCCGCCCTGGCACACGCCCGTACGCGGGCCCGTGCGTGCGGCGTCGACGACCGGCTCACCCTCCACCACGAGAACGCCGGGGACTTCACCGCCCCCTCCCCCTTCGACCTGGTGCTCAGCGTCGGGGCGAGCCATGCGCACGGCGGCCTGCTCCCCACCCTCGCGGCGGCCCGCGCCCATCTGGCGCCCGGCGGGCACGTGCTGGTCGGCGACGGCTTCTGGGAGCGCGAGCCCACCCCGGAAGCCGTCGAGATGCTGGGCGGGTTGAGCGATCTGCCGACCACCCTGGACGAGGTCGTGGCCGCCGGCTGGACACCGGTCCAGGGCCACATCAGCACGCGCGGGGAGCTCGACGCCTACGAGTGGTCCTGGACGGGGTCGCTCGCGGCCTGGGCCCTCGACCACCCGGCCGACCCGGACGGCGCGCAGGCCCTGGAGGCGGCCACCCTCCACCGCGCGCAATGGCTGCGCACCTACCGGGACTCGTTCGGCTTCGTGTGCCTGCTGCTGCGCCGCACAGCGGAGCGGTGACCGCCCGCGCCCGCGGGACCGAACCGTCGTAGGCGGAGCGCTTGGACCATGCGAGGGCGGGGCGGTCCAGGTCTCCGTCGACCTCGACGAGGTAATCCGCCTCCTGCCGGACGCGGCCGCGGGTGCCGAGCGCCGCCAACTCCCAGTCATTGCCTCCGGTTTACCCGCGCTCTCTTCCCAAGCCATGTGACATATGCAATTTTACAGTCGCGCAAGAGCACGCCGCATTCACGCCACTTGATCAGTTCGGCCCGTGGGTCACCGGGTCCGCTCCGTCACGCCCCGACACCCGGGGGCGGCGGCCGGCCCGAGCCCGCGGTACCCCCACCGCCGCGCCCCGGGCGCGGCCACCACACCGCTGGGAGGCGGCACGTGAACACCCGACCAGAAGGACTGAGACGAAGTCTCACCGGCTTTCTGATACTCGCCCTCGCCCTGTGCATGGGCATCGCCATGATGGCGCAGCCGAGCCGCGCGGCCGCCGCCGACGGCCCGTCGAAGGCCGCCGGGCCGTCCGGCGAGGCCGCCGCCGCACGCCGGGCCGCGGGCAAGTCCGCGCCCCCGATGCTGGGTTCGACCGCCGACGCGTCCGACCGTTCCGACGCCCGGCACTCCCCGATCGACGCGGCGCACCTGCCGCCGAAGCGGCCGCTGACCGCACCGGCGCCGCAGCGGGCGCGCGACAAGGCGGCGAAGGGCGCGGCCGCGTCCTGCACGCCGGGCGACTTCGGCGGCAGGACCGGCGCCGCGCTGGTCTCGTTCGTCCAGGCGTCGACGACGGACTGCGTCAACACGCTGTTCGCCCTGACCGGCACCGACGCGTACAACGCCTTCCGCGAGGCGCAGATGGTCACCGTCGCCAACGCCCTGACGAGCACGGCGCGGAGCTACCCCGGTGACAACTCCACCAACGTGTGGCAGCTCGTGCTGTTCCTGCGCGCCGGGTACTACGTGCAGTCCAACAACGCCGCCGCCGTCGGCCCCTACGGCGCGACCCTGGCGACCGCGAGCGAGGCCGCCCTCGACACCTTCACCGCGTCCCCGCACTTCATGGACGTCAGCGCCGCCAACGGCGACATCATGGGCGAGGTACTCGTCCTGACCGACAGCGCCAACGAGCAGGCCCGCTACCTGGCCACGTACAAGAAGGTGCTCAACGCCTACACCAGCTCCTGGGACGCGTACTGGAGCATGGACACCGCCGTCAACGACGTGTTCACCCCGCTCTTCCGCGGTCACTGGAACCCGGCGTACATCTCGGCGGTGACGGCCGACCCGAGCATCATCGACACGCTCAGTTCGTTCACCCTCAACCACCTCGCCAAGCTGAACGACTCGTGGTTCTACCTCGACGCCAACGCGGGCAGCGAGATGGCCCGCTTCCTCGACACCCCGGCCCTCCAGGCCAAGGTGCGGCCGCTGACGAAGGCCGTGCTCGGCGCTTCCGCCGTCACCGGCCCGACCGCCCCGCTGTGGGTCGCGGTGGGCGCGATGACGGACCAGTACGACAAGGCCCAGTGCTCGTACTACGGCACCTGTGACTTCATCGACCGGCTCACCGCCGCCGCGCTGCCGATCACGTACAACTGCGACGCCGACCACACCTTCCGCGCCCAGTCGCTGAGCGATGCCGCCCTCGCGGCGGCCTGCACCAGCGTCAAGGGCCAGGACGCCTACTTCCACAGCATCGTGAAGGACAGCGGTCCGGTCGCGAACGACCACAACACCAACATCCAGATCGTGACGTTCGCGAGCCCCAAGGACTACCAGACGTACTCCGGCTGGATCTTCGGCAACAGCACCGACAACGGCGGCGAGTACCTGGAGGGCGACCCCTCCGCCGCGGGCAACCAGGCCCGTTTCCTGTCCTATGTGAAGAGCGTGGGCGACGGTTTCCCCGGCGACATCTGGAACCTCAACCACGAGTACACGCACTACCTCGACGGCCGCTACGACATGGCCGGCGACTTCAACGCCGGACAGGACGTGCCGGACATCTGGTGGATCGAGGGCTTCGCGGAGTACGTCTCCTACAGCTACCGCAACCTGCCCGACACCGAGGCCATCGCCGACGCGGCCCAGCACACCTACGCGCTGAGCACCCTGTGGCAGAGCTCCTACGCCAACTCCGACCAGACCCGCACGTACCCGTGGGGCTACCTGGCCACCCGCTACATGGTCGAGAAGCACCCGGCGGACGTCCAGAACATGCTGGCCAAATTCCGCAGCGGTGACTACGCGGGGGCGTACGCCGTCTACAACACCGGCATCGGAACGCGGTACGACGCCGACTTCACCACCTGGCTCGACGCGTGTGCCGCCGGCGCCTGCGGCGGTACGAGCAGCGGCCCCAGCGCCGCCTTCGACGCGACCGTCTCCCAGCTCACGGTCGGCCTGACCGACACGTCGACGGACGCGGGCAGCACCATCACCCAGCGCGCCTGGAACTTCGGCGACGGCACCACCTCCACCGCCGCCAACCCGTCCAAGACGTACCGGGCCGCGGGCACCTACACGATCACCCTGACCGTCACCGACGCCAAGGGCCTGACCAGCACCACCAGCAAGTCGGTCACCGTCACCGGCGCCCTGCCGGCCTGCACCGACCCCGACGCCCGCGTCATGGGCCAGAACTGTTCGCGCGCCGGCCGCACGGCGCAGAAGGGCGGCCTGGACTACCTGTACCTCTACCTGCCCGCAGGAAAGGTCACCCTGAAGGTCACCACGACCGGAGGCACCGGCGACGCCGACCTCTACTACAACACCAGCACCTGGGCGACGAGCTCGGCCTACACCGCGCGCTCCACGAAGGCCGGGAACGCCGAGAGCATCACCGTCACCAACAACACCGCCGGCTACCGCTACATCAGCCTGTACGGGAAGACCGCGTTCAGCGGAGTGACGGTCACGACGGCCTACTGACAACGGACGGCACCGCACAGGACCCGCCTGTGCGGTGCCGCGCCGCTCCTCTGTCAGGCCGGCCAGGTGCCGGTCAGGCGCCGCGTCGCCGTGGCGCCCGCCCGGTCCACGGTGGCCTTGACCACGGCGTAGATGGCGCCCTGCAGCGTCGCGGCGAGCAGCACCTCGCTCCAGGTGCGGTCCTCGTCCGTCGCGTCGGGGGCGTCGTCGTGGCTGAGCCGCTTCCACGCCTGCTTGAACACCACGCCGGCGAGCATCCCGCCGGCGATTCCGAGGCCGAGGCCGAACGGCTTGTAGACGATCTTCGAAACCTTCACCGGCTCAACCCTTCCTGCGACGGTACGTCAGCCACACCACGACGGCCGCGCCGCCCGCCGCCAGAAGCAGCGTGCGGTTGTCGCGGAGGGCGCGCCCGGCGGGCTCGGGGACCGTGTCCTGCACCTTGTCCTGCACCTGGTGCGCGGCATCCTGTACCTGATGCGCGACGTCGGCGGTCCTGGCCTTCAGCTCGCCGGCCTTGGCCGCGGCGCGCTGCTGCACCTCGACGGCCTTGTCGCGGGCCCTGCCCTTGACGTCGGCCTTCGCCGCCAGCGCTTCGACCGTCCGTCCGAGGTCCTCGCGGGTCCGTTCGACCTGTTCGCGCAGTTCCTCGGAGCCGGGAGCGCTCCGGTCGTCCTGGGACGGGCTGGTCATCGGTGTGCACTCCCCTTGATCGCGGCCACGTCGGCCTTCACGTTCTCGATGGTCTGCTCGGGCGCGGGCGGGGCCGCCCGGCCGACCTCCTTCTTGCCGGTCAGAGCCATGACCGCGGCGATCGCGCCCAGGACGGCGGCCACGATCAGGGCGGCGGCCCACACGGGCAGCGGCACCGCGAGGCCCGCGATCGCCGCGGCCACCAGGGCCTGCAGCATGAGGAAGCCGAACAGTCCGGCGCCGCCGAACAGTCCGCCGCCGCGGCCGTACCGCTTGCCCTTCTCCTTCATCTCGGCCTGCGCCAGCGACAGTTCGCCGCGCACCAGCTCCGTCAGTTGCTGCGAGGCCCGCTGCACCAGTTCGCTCACCGGGGCCTCGCCCGGTCCATGGGCGCTCCGGCCGGGCCCGGCATCGTGCGGCTGCGCGCTCGACACGACGGCCACCTCCCGTCTTCGACGAATCGTCCGGCCGCCGGGCACCGCTGCCCGCGACCGCTTGCTGGGACCGCGAGTACCCAGGACCGCGCGATTCAGGGCGGAGCACCCCCGCCTGTCCCGCCCGGATCCCTCCGGCCCCTCCCGTCCGGGCCGATCCGGCCCGTCCCGCTTGGGCCTACCCGCGCCGGGCCCGCGCGGCAGCCGGGGAGGTCAGACCTCACCCAGACGGCGCCGCTCCTCGTCGTCCCAGGCCGTGGTGTCGCGCGGCTCGGTGTACGGCTCCTCGTCCGGCGGCATGCCGCCCGCGATCGCCCGCTGCCGTACGGCCTCGGCGTCGAACTCGAGGCCGAGCAGGATCGCCAGGTTGGTCAGCCACAGCCACATCAGGAAGATGATGACGCCGGCCATCGTGCCGTACGTCTTGTTGTACGAACCGAAGTTCGCGACGTAGAACGCCAGGCCGCCGGAGGCCAGCATCCAGATCACCAGGGCCACGAAACCACCCGGGGTGATCCACGTGAAGCCCTTCACCTTCGCGTTCGGGCTCGCCCAGTACAACAGCGCGAGCATGAGCACGACCAGCACCACCAGGACCGGCCACTTGGCTATCGACCACACCGTGAGCGCGGCGCTGCCCATCCCGAGCGCGGCCCCGGCCTGATGGGCGAGGCCGCCGCTGAAGACCACGATCAACGCGCTGACCAGGGCCAGGATCATGAGCACCACGGTCAGCCCGAGCCGCACCGGAAGGATCTTCCACAGGGGGCGGCCCTCGGGCATGTCGTAGACCGCGTTGGCCGCGCGCATGAACGCGGCCACATAACTGGACGCGGACCACACCGCGAGGAGCAGGCCGACGACCGCCACCACCGAGCCGACACCGGCGCTGTCCTGCAGCTGCTTCACCGCGTTGGTGATCACGTCGCGGGCCGGGCCGGGGGCCAGGCCCTGGAGGTTGCGCAGGAGCCGGTCGGTGGTGGACCGTCCGGTCATGCCGAGCAGCGACACGAGCACGAGGAGCGCCGGGAACAGCGACAGCACGCCGTAGTACGTGAGCGCGGCCGCCCGGTCGACGAGCTCGTCGTCCCTGAACTCCCGCACGCTGCCTTTGAGTACGGCACGCCACATGCCCTTGGACAGCTTCGTCGGGGCGTCCGGCGCCGCCCGCTCCACCTCGGGGGCCGGCCCGGCGCCGCGCGCCGCCTCGTTCGCGCCGCTGTCGCCGTCGCCGTGCGGCCGGCCGTCTTCTCGCCGGGGAGGATGCAAGTTCGCCATGCGCGGCGGGTACCCCGGGGACGGACACTTTCACCGAAAGCGCGGCGCGGAGCACAATGCCCCCTTGCTCCCTTTATTGGGGTTTTGTGAGAGCGGCGACTTCAAGCCATCGCACCCCATATTCCTGGCAGCTCGACATTTCCGTGTGCATGGTGGCCAGTGAATGTCGGAGACAGGCCCGGATGAACGGCCGTTACGAACGGCTTCCCGACGTTCTCACATGATGCACGGGGAACCGGATGAGGACCAGACGGGGAACCGCACGGGGAAGCGGCAAGGTCGCCCACGCCGGAAGGCGAACAGCGACGGGGGAAGAAATGTCAACATTGGGCTATCTGGAGCGACTTCCGGAACTCGCACTCGCATTCGCGGACGAAGCCAATCGCAGCGCGCACCACGACCGCGGTGTCGTCGGCGCGCAATTCGTCCCGCACCTGACCGCCGGTGCGGAGCTGGACGTCGCCGACTGCCTGGTCATCACCGAGGCGGCGACGCTGACCGCCCTCGCCCCGGCGGGCGTCGACCGGCTGCTCCGGTCCCTGGAGCGCCACGGAGCGGCGGGGCTCGCCCTGGCCCTGCGCGGAGACCCGGCGGGAGACGTGCCACCCGTCGTACGGCAGACGGCTCTGCGCCTGTCCATTCCGCTGATGACGACGCGGGCCCGCGCCGAGGTGTGGACGTGTGTCGACCGTGGCCTTTCCCGCACATGGCAGCGGCAGGCCACGCAGCACATGGAACGCATCGCGCAATACGTGGGGCATCTCCCGGACGGTTTCCACCGGCCGGACGCGCCCGAACACCTGGTGACCGGGCTGTCCAAGTCGCTTGCCGCGTATGTGCTGTTCGTCGATTCGACGGTCGGTGAAGTGCGCGCCGAGTATCCGCTCGACGCTCCCGACGTCCACCGATATACGGCGCATGACATCGTGCTGAGCAAGGAGACATCCCGGAGCCCTCAATTCCGTAATGCCCTGCACGTGGTGAAACTGACGGTGGGGCGGTCGGCCGACGCATTGTTTCTGGTCATGGTCTCGGCCACGCCTTTCGAAGGGGAGACGCTCGCACTCGCCGAGCACACCGCCAAGCTGCTCGTGCTGGCGCAGGACGTGGCACAGGTGCGGCGGCTCACCGACAGCGCGCGGGGTGTCCGGCTCGGCGTCTTCCAGATGCTGATAGGTGGTCAGATCGTGCTGGCGCAGCGGGCGATGGAGGGGCTCAGCCCGGGGCTGCTGCAGGTGGAGCACGTCCGCGTCTACGTGATCGCCACGCCCTCCCGGAGCCGGGACGAGCTGGTGGGTGCCCTGGAGCCGGTCACCGACGGAAGGGCACTACTGGTGCGCTGCCCGGCGCGCAACGACCACATCATCGCGGTGGAGCCCCTGCGCCGCACCGGGCACGCGGCCGGCGGCACCCCGCGAGCCGGCCGGCCGCACGCCCTGGTCGACGTCCTGACGGACGCCATCGCCGGCCGGCCGGGATGCGCCATCGGCGGCAGCCGCCCGTACGGGCTGGCCGACGTTGCGGATGCCTACAGCGAGGCGGCCAACGCGCTGGTGTCCGCGCACCACAACGCCGAGCGGGTCGGCATGTTCGACGGATCCTCCCAACTGGCACCGCTGCTGGGCGAGGCGGCCCACAGCTGGGCGGAACATGTGCTGGCCCCCGTGCTCGGCCTGCCCTATGTGGTCCGGGACGAACTGATCGGCACGATGCGGATCGCCCTCGACTTCCCGTACACGGAAACCGCCAGGATCCTCGGAGCACACCGCAACACCGTCGCGGCCCGCGCGGCGCGCGTCGCGGAGGTGCTGGGCGGCGAGGGCAGACCGCTCGACCTCAAGGACGTCCGCGTACGGACGGTCCTGCATCTCGCCCTGTCCCTGTTCAGGACGTGGAACCCGCGCGGCGGGGGCGTCCCCGACGAGCCCTCGCTCCCCTCGATCCTCCGGAGCGCGCCGGCCAGGACCTGGGCCGAGGACCTGCTGCACCCGCTGCGCGGCGCCGCACCGAGCCTGGCGCCCACGGTACGCACCTGGGTGCGGTGCAACCTGCACATCGACGACACCGCCGAGGCCGTCGGGGTCGGCGCGGCGACGGTACGCAAACGGCTCCGGCAGGCGGAGGCCCTCCTTCAGCGCGACCTCTCCACGGGCCTGGCCGGAGCCCACGCGCTGACCCTGGCCCTCGCCACGACGACGGGCGACCCCTCGCTGCCCACGCTGGGGCAGGACCGACTGTGCACGCGTGATCCCGCCGGACCGCAGGACTGTGCACCGGTGCCGTATGCGGGTGACGGGGACCCCGCATAGCGTGAGGAGCCATGGATTCCAAGGAGCCCCGGGGTCTCTGCAGCTCACGGGGTTCCCGGAGCCCCACGAGCCGCGGCGCCCCTGGCCGCCGCGGACATGACGGACGCACGGACGCACGGACGCACGGACGCACGGACGCACGGACGCACGGACAAACATGGAGGGACCCCGAGGGACCTCCCCGACCGACACCCTTGAGGATGGCTGTGCCCGCATTACCCGTAGTCGCTGTACTGGGATCCGCCCCGGTCGCCCACTTCGCCGCCCACGGACTGACCTCGGCGGGCCTCACGGCCCACACCTGGGCGCTGCCTGGGCGCTACTCGGCCCGGAAGGCGGCGGCCCTGGCCGATTCGGTGCCCGACTGGTCGGCCCAACTCGCCCCGTGCGACACGGTCCTGACCGCCTTCGACCACCCCGGCGTCCTCGAAGTGGTCATGCTGCAGCACCTGTTGCCCGCGCTGCGGCGCGGCGCCCTGTGGATCCAGATCGGCCCCGCCTCGGACACGGACGCCGACGTCCTCGGCGACCTCGCCCAGCGCATGGGCATGGCCTGCGCGCAGGCCCCCCTCCAGTGGTCGCCCGACGGCATAGCCGCCTACGGACACCTCCCGTCCCTCGCGCACACACCGTGGCAAGCGCGCCAGCCGGACGTGAACCTCGTCTACGGCGCGGCGATAGCCGGGATCGTCGGCAGCGGCTTCGGCGGAAAGTTCTCCGTGGTGGACCTCCCTCGCGAAACGTCCCGCGACTTCGCCCTGTGGGACGCGGAGTTGCGCGGCAACGTCACGTGGGCACGGGCCGACGAGGCGGCGGCGGAGCGACTCGCCGCCATGGAGGCGCGGACCCACTGCGAGGCCGTCATCGCCGCGCTCGTCCGACGCGGCCTGGTGCCCCCGCCACCCTCCCAGCAGGACGAACACCCGCAGGACGAACACCCCCACTGAGCCGGCGGGGTCCCACGGTGAGCAGGCCGTCCCGCAGACGGACCTCACGCACACAGCCGTGGGCCGTGCACTGGTCCGGGGTCGGCCCCGGGGCGCCCACCGGGGCCGACCGCGCCCAGAAACGAAGAAAACCCCAGATGAACTGGGGTTTTCGTTGGTGTCCGAGGGGGGACTTGAACCCCCACGCCCGATAAAGGGCACTAGCACCTCAAGCTAGCGCGTCTGCCATTCCGCCACCCGGACCAGGTGTTGTCGTTCGCGGCGTGTTCCCCGCGGCGACATAGAGAACTCTACCAGGGGTTTCAGGTGGTGTTCACCCGCATATTGCGTGGTCAGGCGAGCGGTCATCCCCTGTTGGCGGCGACCCAGTCCGCGTTCGCCTGCCAGGCGTACAGCGTGTGTCCGTCCATGTACGCGTAGTACAGGCCGCAGCGAACGGTGGGCCGCTGCCCGGCCTCCCGGGGGAACCACGAGGACCTGATGCCCGGGGCGTGCGGGGACGGGGAGGGTGTGGTGGACGCACATGTGGCGGGCGGGGACGCCGCGGGGAGGGTGGCCTTGAGGAGGCGGTCGCCGCCGGTGGTCCTCATCGCGTACTCGATGTGCTTGGCCTCGTCGGGCAGCCAGCGCGGCACCGAGGAGCGGTCGGCCTTCGCCTCCTTGCCGGAGGTGTAGGAGGCGGACTCGTCGTGGCGGTTCTTGTACCAGTCCGTCGCGGCCGGCACGGCCACGACCGCGGCGAAGCCGAGCGCGACCGCGATCGCGACGGCGGCGAGGACGAGCGTCCTGGGCCTCCTTCCGGCCCTGGTCGCTCCTTCGGTCCCGTTCGTGCTGCGGCTGGCCGGCATGGCTCTGGCTCCTAATGTCCGGTTATGGCTCCGGTGGATCACGGGGGCCGGGTCGCGTCGGCGGTCCCGTTCCGCCTGGCGTCGGGGCGTGACGTCCGGCCCCCTCCATTCTTCTGGCCCGGATGTCCGCACGCGTACGCCGTGAGGACCAATGTGTGTACGACTGTGGGACCACACGGTGGCGTGGCGTCCTCGGAGATGTGCCGCGGGCCTAGCCTCGCCGCGTGAGCAAGGGCAACGGCAAGGACAACGGCAAGGGATACCGGCGGCCGAGAGCGCTCTCGCCGCTGCGGGAGCATCTGCGCGACACCTTCTGGTTCGCACCGACCGCGGCCATGGTGCTGGTCTTCGTCCTGTGGGCCGCCGCGAGCGAGGCCGACGCGGCTCTCGTGCGGCTGCTCCAGGACCACCAGGCCTTCGGCGACATCGATGAACTGATCCGGATCGTGAACGACACCAAGGGCGTCATCACCACGGTCAGCTCGGCGATGATGACCTTCATCGGTGTCGTGTTCAGCATCTCGCTGGTGGCCGTGCAGATGGCGAGCGGCCACTTCACGCCCCGCGTGGTCCGGATCTTCGTGCGGTCCCGCATCACCAAGCTGACGTTCGCCGTCTTCCTCGCGACGTTCACCCTGACCCTGCTCGTGCTCACCTCGTTCGACAGCGAGGCGGACCCGCGGCTCGTGACGACCGTCCCGTTCGTCCAGAGCGTCCTGACGCTGATCATGGTCGCGCTGAGCCTCTTCCTCTTCATCGCGTACGTGAACTCCACGCTCCGGCTCATGCGGGTGGGCCACGTCATCGACCGGATCACCGGTGAGGCGCTGCGGGTCGTGGACAAGATGCCGCGCGGCGACCTCGCCGGGCACGCGCTCGGTCCGGAGATCGCGGGCGTCGCCCACCACGGGCGGGCCGGGGTGCTGCGGGACGTGCACATCGCGCGGCTCGTGCGGGCGGCCCGCCGCCAGGACGTGGTGCTGCGCGTGCTCCCCCGCATGGGCGACTTCGTGGTGCCCGGCACGCCGCTGCTCTCCGTGCACGGCCGCGACGGCACCGCGCCGCCGTCGTGGAACGCGCTGCGCTACACCGTGTCGGTGGGCGTGGAGCGTACGTTCCACCAGGATCTCGGGTTCGGCCTGCGGCAGCTCGCCGACATCGGGCTGAGAGCGCTCTCGGCCGCGGTCAACGACCCGACCACCGCCGTCCAGTGCCTCGACCGGATGATCCAGGTCCTCACGGCGCTGGCGAACCGCCCGCTCGGCGCGGTGGGGCATCCGGACGGCAAGGGCACGGTCCGGCTCGTGCAGGACGTGCCGGGCTGGGCGGACCTCGTCGACCTGGCCTTCGCCGAGATGCGGCTCTGCGCCGTGGGCAGCCCTCAGGTCACGCGGCGGATCATGGCGGGCCTCGACGACCTCCTGTGGCTCGTCCCTCCGGAGCGGCGCGGGCCGCTGCTGAGGCACCGCGGACTCCTCGTGCAGGCCGTGGTGCTCGCGGTGCCGGAGGCGGCCGAGCGCGCGTTCGCGCTGGAGCCGGACCGGCAGGGCATCGGATGACAGGGCCGTGCCGGTCCGGGGTCGTGGGGGCCGGGGCCTTCAGGGAATGAGCTGGTACGCGGGGAAGTTGCCCGGGGCCGGTTCGCCCGCCGGGCCCTCGGTCACCGCGCGCACCAGGAGTTCACCGCCGACGAACGACCCGTGCCAGGACGCGCCGAAGCCACCGAAGAGTTCCTCTCGGTCGCCTCGCGAACGGGCCTTTCCCCGGCCCACCTTGAACGCCCTGATCTGCGGCGCCAGTCGGTCGTACGTCGCGGGATCGTCGGTCGACAGGGTGGCGACCAGTGCCCCGTTGGAGGCGTTCATGGCGGCGAGCAGCTCCGCCTCCGTGTCGACCAGGACGATGGTGTCGACCGGGCCGAAGGGTTCCGCGTGGAAGAGCGGCGAGGACGGGGGCGGGTTGAGGAGGGTGACCGGCGGGAGGTAGGCGCTGGTGTCCTGGCCCGGCAGGAAACGGCCCTCGTCCAGGGTCGCGCGGTGCAGCGGGACGGCGCCCCGGTCGATGGCCCCGGCCACCTGGTCGGCGAGCTCCCTGGCCTTCGCGGCGTTGATGAGCGGCCCGAAGTCCAGTGCGGGCAGGGCGTCCTGGGGGTGTGCCACGGCCAGCGGGTGGCCGGTGCGTACCGTGCGCACGGCCGGCAGGTACGCGGCGAGGAACTGGTCGAACAAGGTGCGCTGGACGACGAACCTCGGGTAGGCGGTGCAGCGCTGCTTGCCGTAGTCGAAGAGCTTGGGGACGGCGGCCGAGAGCGCTTCCCAGTCGCTGAAGTCCCAGATCCCCCAGGTGTTGAGGCCCTCCTGTTCCAGGATGTGCCGCTTGCCGAGGTCGGCGACGGCCGTGGCGATGCGGGCGCCGGTGTCGCGTCCTCCGACGAAGGAGACACAGCCGATCTCCGGCGAGCGTACGAGCGCTTCGGACAGCTCGCCCCCGCTGCCGCTGACCAGGGTGATCGGGAGGCCCTCGCGCCGGGCGAGGGCGCCGGCCAGGGTGAGACAGGCGACGCCGCCGTCGGTCGGGGTCTTCGCGATCACGGCGTTGCCCGCGAGCGCCTGGACGAGTATGGCGTGCGCCAGGACCGACATCGGGTAGTTCCAGCTGGCGATGTTGGACACCGGGCCGGGGAGCGGGGTGCGGCCGTTCAGCATCGTGTCGATGGAGTCGACGTACCAGCGGACCCCGTCGATCGCGCGGTCCACGTCGGCCTGGGCGAGCCGCCAGGGTTTGCCGATCTCCCAGACCAGGAGGAGGGCGAGCAGGTCGCGGTGCTCGCTCAGTGCGTCGAGGGTGGCGCCGACGCGTGCCCTGCGCTCGGCCGACGGGACGTGGCGCCAGGCGCGGTGCTGGTCGAGGGAGGCGCGTACGGCCTGCTGTGCGGTGGGGCCGTCGAGGCGGGGCGGGCCCGCGATGGGGGCGCCGTCGACGGGTCCTGCGGCGGGGAGCACGCGTCCGTCGGCGTGCCACTCGCCGGCCCAGAGGTTCAGTACGCGCTCCTCCCTGAAGGCCTCCGGGGCGACGCCGAGGCAGCGCTCCCAGGCGTCGGCCCAGGCGGTGCCCGGCTTGAGGGCGAGGGGGGCGGGATCGGCGAGCGTGGGGACGGCGGGAGGGGTGCCGGGAGGGTTGTGCGGTGTGGGTGCCATGAGGGTCTCCGCTCTCGGTGCGTGGGCTGTCGGGGCGGGGGTTGGATGGCTCTTGTTACTGGACGGTAGTGAGGTGGGGCGGGGTTGGGTACGTACGCGGCGTGAAGTATGAGTCACATCACGTGATCGTGAGGGGGGACTCGGCGCGCGGCGGACTCGCCCCAACTGCCGCTCCCGGCCCGGCACTTCACCGTTCCGGCCCGGCACTTCGCCGTCCCGGCACGGCACGGCACCGCGCCGCCGGACAGCCGGGCCGGTCCACCTCAACCCCCGTCAGCCCCCGGCCGGTCCCTCGCGCCCGAGTGCCCGCAGCACCAGCGCCGCCGTCTCCGTGGGGGTGGAACCGACCGACACGCCCACCGCCTCCAGCGCCGCCTTCTTCGCGGCCGCCGTACCCGTGGAGCCGGAGACGATCGCTCCGGCGTGGCCCATCGTCCTGCCCTCGGGGGCGGTGAAGCCCGCGATGTAGGCGACCACCGGCTTGGTGACGTGGGAGGCGATGTACGCGGCCGCGCGCTCCTCCGCGTCGCCGCCTATCTCCCCTATCAGGACGACGAGTTCGGTGTCGGGGTCCGCCTCGAAGGCGGCGAGGCAGTCGATGTGGGTGGTGCCGACGACCGGGTCGCCGCCGATGCCGACCGCCGACGAGAAGCCGACGTCCCGCAGCTCGTACATCAACTGGTACGTCAGCGTGCCCGACTTGGAGACGAGACCAATGCGTCCCGGCTTCGGCGCGATGTCGGCGGGGATGATGCCCGCGTTGGACCGGCCGGGGCTGATGAGGCCGGGGCAGTTCGGGCCGATGACGCGGGTGAGGCCACCGCGTGCGCGGGCGCGGGCGTGGAAGGCGACCGCGTCGTGCACCGGGATGCCTTCGGTGATGACCACCGCCAGCGCGATGCCCGCGTCCACGGCCTCCTCGACGGCCGCCCGTGCGTGCGGGGGCGGCACGAAGACGACGGTCACGTCGGCGCCCGTCGCGGCCATCGCCTCGGCGACGGTCGCGAACACCGGAACCGCCCGCCCGTCGAAGTCGACGGCCCGGCCCGCCTTGCGCGGGTTGACGCCGCCCACGATGTCGGTACCGGCCGCGAGCATCCGCCGGGTGTGCTTCATGCCCTCGCCGCCGGTCATGCCCTGGACGAGGACCCTGCTCTCCTTGCCGAGGAAGATCGTCACGTCAGGCTCCCCGCTGGGCGAGATCGGCGGCGCGGCGGGCTGCGCCGTCCATGGTGGCGGCCTGTTCGACCAGGGGGTGGGCGCGGGCGGAGAGGACGGCCCGGCCCTGGGCCGCGTTGTTTCCGTCGAGGCGGACGACCAGGGGCCTGGTGAGGCGGACCGTGTCCAGGGCCTGGACGATGCCGTGCGCCACCGCGTCGCAGGCGGTGATCCCGCCGAAGACGTTCACGAACACGGATTTCACGGCCGGGTCGGAGAGGATGACCGTCAGTCCGTCCGCCATGACCTGGGCGGAGGCGCCTCCCCCGATGTCGAGGAAGTTGGCGGGCCGGGAGCCGCAGCCGGCGACCACGTCCAGGGTCGACATGACCAGGCCCGCGCCGTTGCCGATGACGCCGACCTCTCCGTCGAGTTTCACGTAGGTGAGCCCCTTGGCCGCCGCGACGGCCTCCAGCGCGTCCCCGTCGGTGCCGGCCTCCTCCGGTGCTGCCCAACGGGCGTGCCGGAAGCGGGCGTTGGCGTCGAGGGTGACCTTGCCGTCGAGCGCCAAGAGGCGGCCGTCGCGCGCGCGGACCAGGGGGTTGACCTCCACGAGCACCGCGTCCTCACGCACCAGCACCTGCCACAGCCGCATCAGCACCGAGGCCACCCCCGGCGGGAGTCCGGCCGCCGCCGCGATCTCGGCCGCCTTCGCCTCGTCCACGCCCCGCCCGGGGTCGACGGGGATCCGCGTGACGGCTTCCGGGCGCTCGGCCGCGACCTCCTCGATCTCCATGCCGCCCTCGGCGGACGCGATCGCGAGGAAGGTCCCGGCCGCGCGGTCCAGGACGTACGAGACGTAGAACTCCGCCTCGATGTCGACCGGTTGGGCCAGCATCACGGCGCGGACGGCATGCCCCTTGATGTCCGTGCCGAGCATCTGGCGGGCCGTCAGTTCCGCTGCGGCGGCGTTGGCTGCGAGTTTGACCCCGCCCGCTTTTCCCCTGCCCCCGGTCTTCACCTGCGCCTTGACGACGACCCGGCCGCCGAGCGCCTCCGCGGCCGCTCGGGCCTCGCGCGGGGACACGGCCACGGCCGCGTCGGGGACCTCCACCCCGTGGTCCTTGAACAGTTGCCTTGCCTCGTGCTCGTACAGATCCACTGTCGGCTCCTGACTGAGTGTGAAAGTGCCGTACGCCCCCTGGACACCGCGCCACCGCATGAGGGATAACAAGGTTCATACAGTATTCGTCGACTGTATGCAATCTACCGGAGGACGCCCCCTGCCCCTGCCGGGCAGCACCCCGGGGGCGCGCCCCGACTCCCCTACGAAGGGACGGACTTCGCCATGGCTCAAGGCTCCGACGACACCGGGCAGGACCTGATCTCGGGCGGACATCTCGTCGCCAAGGCGCTCAAGGCGGAGGGCGTCGATGTCATCTACACCCTCTGCGGCGGCCACATCATCGACATCTACGACGGCTGCGTGGACGAGGGGATCGAGGTCGTCGACGTCCGGCACGAGCAGGTCGCGGCCCACGCGGCCGACGGCTACGCCCGCATCACCGGCAAACCCGGGTGCGCCGTGGTCACCGCGGGGCCCGGCACCACCGACGCGGTCACCGGGGTGGCCAACGCGTTCCGCGCCGAGTCCCCCATGCTCCTGATAGGTGGTCAGGGCGCGCACAGCCAGCACAAGATGGGGTCGCTCCAGGACCTCCCCCACGTCGACATACTGACGCCGATCACCAAGTTCGCGGCGACAGTGCCGGACACCGCGCGCGCCGCCGACATGGTGTCGATGGCGTTCCGCGAGTGCTTCAGCGGCGCGCCGGGGCCGTCCTTCCTCGAGATCCCGCGCGATGTGCTCGACGCGAAGGTGCCGGTGGAGAAGGCGCGGATCCCGGCGGCCGGCCGCTACCGGGCCTCCACCCGCAGCCCCGGCGACCCGGAGGCGATCGAGAGGCTCGCCGATCTGCTGGCGCACGCCGAGAAACCGGCCGTCCTGCTGGGCAGCCAGGTGTGGACCAGCCGCGCCACCGACGACGCCGTCGAGTTCGTACGCGCCCTCGACGTGCCCGCCTACATGAACGGCGCCGGGCGCGGCACCCTGCCCCCCGGCGATCCGCACCACTTCCAGCTCTCGCGCCGGTACGCGTTCTCCAACGCCGACCTCATCGTCATCGTGGGCACCCCCTTCGACTTCCGCATGGGGTACGGAAAGCGGCTCTCGCCGAGTGCGACCGTCGTGCAGATCGACCTCGACTACCGCACCGTCGGCAAGAACCGGGACATCGACCTGGGGATCGTCGGCGACCCGGGGCTGATCCTGAAATCGGTCACCGAGGCCGCGTCCGGGCGGCTGGGCGGGGCCGTCAAGCGCAAGGCATGGCTGGACGAACTGCGCACCGCCGAGCGGACCGCGATCGAGAAGCGGCTGCCGCACCTGAAGTCGGACGCCTCGCCCATCCACCCCTACCGGCTCGTCAGCGAGATCAACGAGTTCCTCACCGAGGACTCCATCTACATCGGCGACGGCGGCGACATCGTCACCTTCTCCGGCCAGGTCGTCCAGCCGAAGTCGCCGGGCCACTGGATGGACCCGGGCCCCCTCGGCACGCTCGGCGTCGGCATCCCGTTCGTGCTCGCCGCCAAGCAGGCCCGGCCGGACAAGGAGGTGGTGGCGCTCTTCGGCGACGGAGCGTTCTCGCTCACCGGCTGGGACTTCGAGACCCTGGTCCGCTACGACCTGCCGTTCGTCGGGATCGTCGGCAACAACTCCTCGATGAACCAGATCCGTTACGGACAGGCGCAGAAGTACGGCCCGGCGCGGGAGCGGGTCGGCAACACCCTGGGCGATGTCCACTACGACAAGTTCGCCCAGCTCCTCGGCGGTTACGGCGAGGAGGTCCGCGACCCCGCCGGCATCGCGCCCGCGCTGCGCAGGGCCCGTGAGTCGGGCAAGCCCTCGCTGATCAACGTGTGGGTCGATCCGGACGCGTACGCCCCCGGAACCATGAACCAGACCATGTACAAGTAGAGGAGCCCCACATGACCAGGGAACCCGGGGCCGCCGGCTCCGTGAAAGCGCTCTCAGGCGTCCGCGTCCTCGACATGACCCATGTCCAGTCCGGGCCCTCCGCCACCCAGCTCCTCGGCTGGCTCGGCGCCGACGTCGTCAAGCTCGAAGCACCCACCGGCGACATCACCCGGGGGCAGCTGCGCGATCTGCCCGACGTCGACTCCCTCTACTTCACGATGCTCAACTGCAACAAGCGGAGCATCACCCTCAACGTCAAGACCGAACGCGGAAAGGAGATCCTCACCGAACTCATCCGGCGCTCCGATGTGATGGTCGAGAACTTCGGCCCCGGCGCGGTCGACCGGATGGGCTTCACCTGGGAGCGGATCCAGGAGATCAACCCCCGGATCGTGTACGCCTCCATCAAGGGGTTCGGCGAGGGCCCGTACACCAACTTCAAGGCGTACGAGGTCGTCGCGCAGGCCATGGGCGGGTCGATGGCCACCACCGGGTTCGAGGACGGACCGCCGCTCGCGACCGGAGCGCAGATCGGCGACTCGGGTACCGGTGTCCACGCGGTGGCCGGCATCCTGGCCGCGCTCTATCAGCGCGAGTCCACCGGGCGCGGCCAGCGCGTCCAGGTCGCCATGCAGCACGCGGTGCTCAATCTGTGCCGGGTCAAGCTGCGTGACCAACAGCGCCTCGCCCAGGGCCCGTTGGCGGAGTACCCGAACGAGGACTTCGGCGACGAGGTGCCCCGTTCCGGCAACGCCTCCGGCGGCGGCCAGCCCGGCTGGGCCGTGAAGTGCGCGCCGGGCGGGCCCAACGACTACGTGTACGTGATCGTGCAGCCCGTCGGCTGGAAGCCGGTGACCGAGCTCATCGGCCGCCCCGAACTCGCCACCGACCCCGAGTGGTCGACGCCCGCCGCACGGCTGCCCCGGCTCGGCAAGATGTTCCAGCTCATCGAGGAGTGGACGTCGACCCTCCCCAAGTGGGAGGTGCTCGAGCGGCTCAACGCGCACAACATCCCCTGCGGACCGATCCTCTCCACCAAGGAGATCATCGAGGACGCGTCCCTGGCCGCCAACGAGATGGTCGTCGAGGTCGAGCACCCCGAGCGCGGCCGGTTCACCACCGTCGGCTCCCCCCTCAAGCTCTCCGACTCCCCCGTCGACATGGTCACCTCGCCGCTGCTCGGCGAGCACAACGCGGAGGTCTATGTCGGTGAACTGGGCCTGGGTGACGAGGAATTGAGGCTGCTCAAGATGGACGGAGTGATCTGAGCGATGGTCAGTGTCGAGGCACAGGACCGCGAGGCGGTGCGGGCGCTGCTCGCGGCCGTCCGGGCGGAGGGGCGCGCCGCGCTCACCGCGCCCGAGAGCAAGACGATCGCCGACGCGTACGGGATCACGGTGCCCGGTGAGGCGCTGGCGCGGGACGTCGACGAGGCGGTCGCGCACGCGGCGCGGCTCGGCGGCAAGTCCGTACTCAAGATCGTCTCGCCGGACATCCTGCACAAGACCGACGCGGGCGGTGTGGTGGTGGGGGTGGAGGGCGCGGCCGAGGTGCGGGCCGCCTTCCACCGGATCGTCGAGAACGCCCGGAGCCATGCGCCCGGCGCCCGCATCGACGGCGTCCAGGTGCAGCAGCTCCTGCCGCCGGGACAGGAGGTGATCGTCGGGGCGGTCACCGATCCCACCTTCGGCAAGGTCGTGGCGTTCGGCCTCGGCGGCGTCCTGGTGGAGGTGCTCAAGGACATCACCTTCCGGCTGGCGCCGGTCACCGGCGACGAGGCGATGTCCATGCTGGACTCCATCAAGGCGGCGGAGGTGCTGCGCGGGGTGCGGGGCGCGCCGGCGGTGGACCGGTGGGCGCTCGCGGAGCAGATCCGCCGGGTCTCCCGCCTGGTCACGGACTTCCCGGAGATCGCGGAGGTCGACCTCAATCCGGTGATCGCCACGCCCGAGGGCGCGGTCGCCGCCGACATCCGCATCCTGCTCGGCACCGATGTGGTCAAGGAGCGCCGGAAGTACGGCCGCGAGGAGATCCTGCGCTCGATGCGGCGGCTGATGCAGCCGCGTTCCGTCGCGGTGATCGGCGCCTCCAACGAGCAGGGCAAGATAGGCAATTCGGTCATGCGCAACCTCATCGACGGGGGTTTCTCCGGGGAGATCCATCCGGTGAACCCGCGGGCCGATGACATTCGGGGCCGCAAGGCGTACAAGAGTGTCACGGACGTTCCCGGTGAGGTGGATGTGGCGGTCTTCGCGATTCCCGCCCGGTTCGTGGCGTCGGCGCTGGAGGAGGTGGGCCGCAAGGGCATTCCGAACGCGGTGCTCATCCCGTCCGGTTTCGCGGAGACCGGGGAGGTGGCCCTTCAGGACGAGATCGTGGCGATCGCCGAGCGCCACGGGGTGCGGCTCCTCGGGCCCAACATCTACGGTTACTACTCGACGTGGCACGATCTGTGTGCCACGTTCTGCACGCCGTACGACGTGAAGGGGCCGGTCGCCCTGACCAGCCAGTCCGGCGGTATCGGCATGGCGATCCTGGGCTTCGCGCGCTCCACCAGAACCGGTGTCTCGGCCATCGTGGGGCTCGGCAACAAGTCGGACCTCGACGAGGACGACCTGCTGACGTGGTTCGGCGAGGACCCCAACACCCAGTGCGTCGCCATGCACTTGGAGGACCTCAAGGACGGCCGCGCCTTCGTCGAGGCGGCGCGCGCGACCGTGCCGAAGAAGCCGATCGTGGTCCTCAAGGCCGGCCGGACCAGCGCCGGCGCGAAGGCGGCGGGCTCCCACACGGGGGCGCTGGCCGGCGACGACGCGGTGTACGACGACATCCTGCGCCAGGCGGGCGTGATCAGGGCGCCCGGCCTCAACGAGATGCTGGAGTACGCGCGGGCCCTGCCGGTGCTGCCGGCTCCGCGGGGCGACAACGTCGTCATCATCACGGGCGCGGGCGGATCCGGGGTGCTCCTGTCGGACGCGATCGTGGACAACGGGCTCCAACTGATGGAGATCCCGCCCGACTTGGACGCCGCGTTCAAGGCGTTCATCCCGCCGTTCGGGGCCGCGGGCAACCCGATCGACATCACGGGCGGCGAGCCGCCGGCCACGTACGAGGCGACGATCCGGCTCGGCATGGAGGACCCGCGCATCCACGCGCTCGTCCTCGGTTACTGGCACACCATCGTCACCCCGCCGATGGTCTTCGCCGAGCTGACGGCGCGGGTGGTCGAGGAGTTCCGGGCCCGCGGCATCGAGAAGCCGGTGGTGGCGTCGCTCGCCGGTGACACCGAGGTCGAGGACGCCTGCGCGTACCTCTTCGAGCGAGGCGTCGTCGCCTACCCCTATACCACCGAGAAACCGGTCGCGGTGCTCGGTGCGAAGTACCGCTGGGCACGGGCCGCGGGGCTGCTCACCTAGGCCTTCGCCGCAGCGGAGAGTTTGGACAGGGGGCGCTGGCCAGGTTCTTTCGACGCCAAGGGGACGACTATGAGCGAGAGTTCCATGTCCGGCGGACCACGGCACGCGGCGGGTGTCGCGTACCGTGAGGTCACGGACAGCAAGGGCCGCGTGTATCGGGTCGGCGAGAGCGACCGCGATCTGCTGGGCCACAACCGCACGTTGATGGTGTACCTGCCGTGGGTCGCGATGATGGCGATCAGCGTGTCCGAGTACGCCTACGGTTCCGCCGAGGACACCCTCTCCTCGGCCCACGGCTGGACGCAGAGCAACACCTTCTGGATCCTGAGCGTCTGGGTGTTCTTCCAGGCGGGCATCGCCTTCCCCGCGGGCTGGATGCGGGAGAAGGGCATCCTCACCGCGCGGCGTGCCATGTACATCGGCGCGGCGCTGTGCCTGGTCGGCTTCTTCGCACTGTCCCACCTGGACAACGTCTTCGCCGCGATCGTCGGCTTCGGCGTCGTGGGCGGTGTGGGCTCCGGACTGGTCTACGCGACCTGTATCAACATGGTCGGCAAATGGTTCCCGGAACGGCGCGGCGCCAAGACGGGCTTCGTCAACGGCGGCTTCGCCTACGGCTCGCTGCCCTTCATCTTCATCTTCAACTACGCCTTCGACACGGGCAATTACCACCAGGTCCTCGACCTCATCGGCGGCTATGTGCTGATCGTGGTGGCGGTCTGCGCCTGGTTCTTCAAGGACCCGCCGAAGAACTGGTGGCCCGCCGAGATCGACCCGCTCGACTTCTCCGGCAACGCCAAGAGCGCGGCGAGCCTCGCGAAGAACCCTCCGGCCGCCAGGCAGTACACCCCGAAGGAAGCCATCAGGACCGGCATGCTGCCGCTGATGTGGATCACCATCGTGATGACGGCGGGCGTCTCCATCTTCGGCATCTCCTTCCAGGTGGACTACGCGAAGGAAGTGGGCTTCGGCCCCCTGGTCGCCGCGTCCTCCATGGGGGTCATGGCGGTCATCAACGGCATCGGCCGGGCGGTGGTGGGCTGGCTGTCCGACCTGTGGGGCCGCAAACTGACCCTGGTGTTCGTCATCGTCGTCCTCGGGCTCGCACAGTTCGGCGTGATCTGGGCGGGCCATCTGCACAGCGAGTGGCTGTTCCTGTTCTTCGCCTTCCTCTCCGGCTTCGGCGGCGGCGCCTTCTACCCGATGTTCGCCGCCCTCACCCCGGACTACTTCGGCGAGAACTACAACGCCTCCAACTACGGCCTGGTCTACAGCGGCAAGCTGGTGAGCGGCCTGTTCGGCGGCGGGCTCGGCTCGATGGTGGTCGACGCGTGGGGGTACGACGGCGCCTACGGCCTGGCGGGCGGCATCTCGATGGTGGCCGGCTGCATAGCCCTCCTGCTGCACCAGCCCGGACGCACCCGGGTACGGGACATCGCGGCCAACCCCCAGCCCATCAGCCGGGAGGTGGTGTAGGCCCCCCTGGGTGCACGGCCGCCCCGGAGCCGAGACGGTCCGGGGCGGTTCCGCGCGTGTGCGCCCGCCCCGTGACGCACGGCGGGCGGCAGCCCGGCGGCGCCTGTCCGGCGGCGTCCGTCCGGTGGCGTCCGTCCGGCGGGCCGGGGCGCACCCGGCCCCCGGCACCTGGGGTCAGCCGCGCTCGGAACGCTCGTGGTACGTCGTGCGGGTGTGCTCGGTGTGGGCGCGCATGACCTCGGTGGCCCGCCGCTCGTCACGCGCGGAGATCGCGGCGATCAGATCCCGGTGCTCGATCCAGGACTGCCTGCCGCGTTGGCGCGCCACCGGCGTGTAGTACCAGCGCACCCGCCGGTCGACCTGCCCCGCCAGTTCGGCGAGCACCACGTTGCCGGCGAGCTCCATCACCTTGGCGTGGAACGCGGCGTTGGTCGCCACGGCGAGGTCCACGTCGTCGTCCGCGACGGCCTGCTCGCCCTCGGCGCACAGCTTCTCCAGGGCGGCGATCCCGGCCGAGCCGGAATTGGCGGCCGCGAGCCGCGCCGCTTCGGCTTCGAGGAGCGTACGCACCGAGAGCAGCTGGTCGGCCTCCTCCTCGGTGGGCTCGTGCACGAACGCGCCCTGCGCGGGGCGTAGGTCGACCCAGCCCTCGGTGTTGAGCCGCTGCAGCGCCTCGCGCACCGGCTGCCTGGACACTCCGAGGTGCCCGGCGAGTTCGCTCTCCACCAGATGCTGGCCCGGACGCAGCGCCCGCGTGGTGATCAGCTCAAGAAGCGCCTCGTACACGCGCTCACGCAAGGGCCCCGGGCGCTCCAGTTTGGGCACGGTCCCCTGCGGCAGTCCTGCGGACAACATCGCTTCCCCCTCCTACGCCACGCGTGCCTTGCCGCGTCATGGAGATTGGTTATCGTCTACAGTCTACCGAGCGCAATGCCCGGACGGCACCCGGTCCTGATTCGACCGCACGCGGCGGAGATGTGGCCGGTATGCACCCTGTCCGGCGTATCCGCCGCGTCCGCCCCGTCCGTCACGTACGCCGTGTCCGCCGGGTCGGTCACTGCTCCGGGTGCGCCTCTCGCCACGCGGCGAACGAACGGTCCCATTCGTCGCCCGACAGGGCCGTCAGGGAGGCCGGGAACAGGCCGTCCTCCTCGCGGCTGATGTGGTGGTGGAGCTCCGTGACCATCCGGTCGAACTCGGCGCGCCCCTCTGCCGCTTCCAGGTCGAGGGCGGGCAGCCGCGCGCTGTGGTCCCGGTGCTCCCCCACCAGGACGTCGATGTACTCCGCGTATTCGGGGTCCTCGCGCATCACGGCGAACAGCCCGTTCTCCTCGCCGCGCCAGTGGGAGTCCAACTCCCGCGCCATGAAGGCCACGAGCTCCCTCGCCCGTTCGGTGCGGCCCTCGGCGAGCGCCCGCTGCGCGTCACCGGCCGCATCGGTCACGCGCTCGTGCTCGGCGATGAATTCCTTGATGAGGGGGATGTCGCGGCACCCGCAGTAGTGGCACATGGAGCCATTTGTACGGGCTTGTGTGGCCGGCACACACGGAGGCACCACCCATGAACCGGACCTTTCCATGGGCCCCGGGGCCATCCCCGCAGCGGAGGCCCCGGGGCGCCGGGGCCACCCGGCCAACCCTCGCGACCTACCCGACCGGTCCGCTCCATTCGGCATGGTCGTGGAGGAGTCCGGGGTGCACCTCCACCTGGAGCTTGGAGGCGGCGTCGGGAGAGACCGGGTAGGAGTACTGGGCGGTGGCCCGTTCACCCGGAGCCAGGGTCCCGCGGAACGGCTTGTAGCCGGCCTTGCTGTAGAAGAGCATGTTGACCTCGTTGCCGGCTGCGTCCTTCACGTGGGGCTGGGCGAAGTCGAGGTTGAGCGAGTCGTTGGAGTCGTTGACGATCGTGAGATCGAGGTGGAACGTCCGGTCACCCTTGTGCAGCCCCGGGGGAACGTACGACCCGGTGAGGGAGAATTCGCTGGGCTTTGCGACGGTGACGGTGACTCCGTCCACGTACTCGTGGCTCTCCCCGAACTGCACCGCCGCGGGGTCGAGCAGCTCCGTGCCGAGCGGCTCCTCGTCCAGCGGCGGCTCCGGGTCGTCGGGGAGCTGGGTGATCGACGACGAGTCGGAGTCGGTGCCGTCGACCCTGTCCACGGCCGAGCGGATCATGACGCCGGTGATGAGCAGGCCCACGACGGCGAGCAGGATCGACGCACCGCCCAGGATGGTCCCGCCGAGCGCCGAACTCTTGTTGGTGGCAAGCCCCTTGCGGACGTTGCCCAGGCCCACCAGGCCGAAGACGACGGCGAGGACGCCGAGGATCCAGGCGATCCAGAACAGGAACGGCAGGAAGGCGACGAAGCTCCCGATCGCCCCGAGGACCATGGCCGTCGTGCCGAGGCCGTTACGGGGCAGCGGCTGCGCCGGCGTCCACGGCGCAGCCGTTCCCCCGTGCTCCGCGTGGGGCGGCTCCGGGTATCCGGCCGGAGGGCCCCACTGCGGCTGGGGTCCCGACTGCGATGGGGGTCCCGGCTGCGGCTGCGGCTCCGGCTGCGGCTCGGGGGAATCAACGGGCGCTGTCATGCGTAGTCCTTCTGCGGTGCGATAGGCGCACCACATTAACAGCGACCTTTACCTTGCCTTTACTGAGGGCGCACTCGTCACCCACACCCCGGCACCGCACCAACCCCCGCACCCCGCACGCCCCGTGCCGCCCCTCCCTGTCACCCCACGGGCACGGCGGTCCCGAGGGAGCCCGCGGACGCTGCGGACCCGGGGGACCCGGCGGACCCGGCGGACACGCCACCGCATCCATAGACCGCCGCGTCCCCCAACTCCTCCTCGATCCTGATGAGTTGGTTGTACTTGGCCGTGCGGTCCGACCTGGACAGGGACCCGGTCTTGATCTGCCCGCACCCCGTGGCGACGGCCAGGTCCGCGATGGTCGTGTCCTCCGTCTCGCCGGACCGGTGGGAGATGACCGCCGCCCATCCGGCCCGCCGCGCGGCGCCCACCGTCCCGAGCGCCTCGGTCAGCGTCCCGATCTGGTTCACCTTGACCAGGACCGCGTTCCCCACCCCCGTGCGGATGCCCTCCCGCACCAGCGCCTCATTGGTGCAGAACACATCGTCCCCGGTCAGCTGGCACCTGTCGCCGACCCGCGAGGTGAGCTCGCGCCACCCGTCCAGGTCGCCCTCGGCCATGGGGTCCTCCACCGAGACGATCGGGTACGCATCGATCAAGCGGGCCAGGTAGTCGACCTGTTCGGCGGTGGTGCGCCGGGTCCCCTCCCCCGCGTACACGTACGCACCGTCCCGGTAGAACTCCGAGGACGCCGGGTCCATGACGAGGCCGATGTCCGCGCCCGGCCGGTATCCGGCGCGCTCGACGGCGGCCACGACGAAGTCGAGCGCCTCCTCGGCCGTACGCAGTGCGGGCGCGAAGCCGCCTTCGTCGCCGACGCCCGTGGAGTGGCCGGCGGCCAGCAGGTCGCGGCGGAGCGTGTGGAAGGCCTCGGAGCCCATCCGGACGGCCTCCGCGAAGGTCGCCGCACCCACCGGGTAGATCATGAACTCCTGGAAGTCCAGCGGGTTGTCGGCGTGCGCGCCGCCGTTGACGATGTTCATCATCGGGACGGGCAGGACGCGGGCGTCCGCCCCGCCGAGGTAGCGGTAGAGCGGCTGGCGGTGCGAGGCCGCGGCGGCCTTCGCGGTCGCGAGGGAGACCCCGAGCAGGGCGTTGGCGCCGAGCCTCGCCTTGGCGGGCGTTCCGTCGAGCGCGACGAGTGCGGCGTCGAGGCCGGCCTGATCGTCGGCGTCGCGCCCGGTGACGGCGTCGGCGATCTCGCTCTTCACGTGGGCCACGGCGCGGTCGACACCCTTGCCGTGCCAGCGCCGGGCGTCGCCGTCGCGCAGCTCCACTGCTTCGCGGGCGCCGGTGGAGGCGCCGGAAGGGACGGCGGCGCGGCCCAGGGACCCGTCGGCGAGGACGACGTCGACCTCGACGGTCGGATTGCCGCGGCTGTCGAGCACGGCGCGAGCCGTGACGCCTTGAACGGTGGTGGGCTCAACTGTGCGTGCGGGCATGGGAGTTCCTTCCCGTTGTCACCTGCCGGACCGTGGCTGCGACGACGCTGGCGCTCGGCCCGACGCAAGGGACTCTACAGCATGACTGTTCAGTTTCGCTGTACAGCTCTGCTGTTCAGTGGTGCTGCACAGCACAGCTGCGGAGCGGCGTTTCCGGGGTAAAGTGCCGTATGCCGCCCACCCCCGAAGCCGCTACCGTCGCCGCCGAACTGCGTACCGTGATGGGAAAGCTCACCCGCCGCGTCAAGCACGAGGACCGGATCCCGCACGGACAGGTCGCCGTGCTCGGCGTCCTCGACCGCGACGGCGCCATGACCACCAGCGATCTCGCGGCGGACCAGCGCGTACGCCCCCAGTCGATGGCCCGCGCGGTCGGCATCCTCCTCGACCAGGGCCTGGTCACCCGCAGCGCCCATCCGACGGACGGCCGCAAGTCCTTGCTCGAACTCTCCGACGCCGGACGGGCCGCACTGGAGGCCGAGCGGGGCCGCAGGGCCGGCTGGCTGACGCTCGCCATCGAGACCGAACTCACCTTGAAAGAAAGGGAGTTGCTCGCCGAAAGCGTGACCCTGATGGAACGCCTGGCCGCCCGGCAGGGGCTTTTGGGGTAAGCCCTGCTCCGTGGTTCCGGGACGGTCGTGGGGCCCCGGCCGGCAGCGACGGAACCGACGGCCCGAGCGGATCGTCCTACGGGGCATGCGCACCGCTCTAGTTCTCGGTATCGACCCGCACACCGTTCCCGGCATGGACGGGGACGCCCTGCGCGCGGTCCTGGACGGTGAACTCGGCCGCTTCGCCGCCCACGGCATCGACGCGTCCATGACGCTGATCGAACCGGACGAGAGGGCCGAACCGACGGTCGTCGCCGCGCTGGCCGAGCGGGCGTGGGACGTCGTCGTGATCGGCGGCGGCATCCGCAAGCCGGTGCCCCTGCTGACGTTCTTCGAACTGATCGTGAACCTGGTGCGCCGACACGCGCCGGGAGCGGCGATCGCGTTCAACACCAGTGGGGGCGACAGCGTGGAGGCCGCCCTGCGCCATCTCTGACCACGAGCGCGCTCCATCCGTCCCGCCTCCGCACGCCTGGGTGCGGACCCCCGTTGCACACACACCGGACGCCCCTGGACTGTCAGTGGCCTGTGCGAGAGTGAACGACATGCTTGCGATCGCAGTGGATACGGAGAACGGCCGTCGGCACAGCCGGGTCACCGCCGAGGCGCTGGCCGGGCTCGTCCGCCGCATCGGAGGCGTGGACGACAGGTTCCTCGTGGTGCAGCGGATACCGGATCTGCCCGACGTGTTCCTCCAGGTGTGGCACGAGGCGGGAGGCACGTACACGCTGGAGTACCGGGACGGCGGGGCCGACCGGCACTTCCGGGCCGTCCTCGACGCGGCGGAGCCGGTGATAACGGCCATGACCGGCTGGGCCCGTGCGACGCCGGAGTGGAGCGCCGGACTGGACTGGGAGCGGCTGGACTTCGAGGCTCCGGCCCCGGTCCCTCCGCTGGAGCTCGGCGAGGAGGACCGGCGGCTTCTGGAGACGCGGCTGCGCGAGGTGCTCGTGGCGGGTTACGCGACGCGGGCGGAGCTGGCCGAGCTGGCCGAGGACTACCTCGTCTCGGGCGAGTACCGGCCCGTCTCGCGCGAGCAGGCACGGCAGTTGGCGGACCGCATGTGGCTGGAGCGTGTGGCCGAGCAGGCGGGGTGGGACGAGGAGGGCGAGGAGAGCGACCCGGAGCGGCTGACGCGCGCGTTCGCCGACCTGGAGTCGGCCGGTCTCACCGCACGGGAACACTTCACGTGCTGCCACTCGTGCGGCCAGGCGGAGATCGGCGGGGCGGGCTCACCCGATGCCCGCGGCTTCGTCTACTTCCACTCCCAGGCGACCGACGCGGCCGCCGCCGGTCACGGACTGTCGCTGATGTACGGGGGGTTCGACGGTTCGGAGCGGACCACCGCGTCCGTGGGCCGGGAGGCCGTGGCAGCGCTGGAGCGGTGCGGTCTTTCGGTGGTGTGGGACGGGGACCCGGGGCAGACCATCGAGGTCACCCCGCTGAACTGGCGCAAGCGGCTGGTGGGTTGACGCAGGGCGCTCCTGCGTCGGCCATGCCATCGGCGACAATACCTTCGTACGCCGCCGACGCAAGGCCCGGCCGAACAAGGCCCGGCCGAGTCGGGCCCACCGGGTCAGGCCCCGGTCGAGTCGGGTCCGGTCGAGTCGGGCCGCGTCGAGCCCTTGCGCCGGCGCTGCCGGGCGGTCCGGTGCGCGACCCCGAGCTCCTGCCCCGGCCGCCGGGCCCGTGCGGTGTGCAGATGCGGGCCCCGAGCCGACCGTGCCTCGCGCTCGCCCCGCCTGCGCGATCCTCGCGGCCCCCGCTGCGTAGGCCGGACCCGCGCGCCGGGTCACGCGGCCTCGGCCCGTCATCGGGTCACGCCGTCACCGCGTCACGGGCAGCGAATGACCTGGCCCGCGTATGAGAGGTTGCCGCCGAAGCCGAAGAGCAGGACCGGGTCGCCGGTGGTGATCTCGCCGCGCTCGACGAGTTTGGAGAGCGCCATCGGGATGCTCCCCGCCGAGGTGTTGCCCGACTCCACGACATCGCGGGCGACGACCGCGTTGACGGCGCCGATCTTGCGCGCGACGGGTTCGATGATGCGCAGGTTCGCCTGGTGCAGCACCACCGCCGCGAGGTCCTCGGGGGTGAGTCCGGCGCGCTCGCAGACCTGGCGGGCGATGGGCGGCAGCTGGGTGGTGGCCCAGCGGTAGACCGACTGGCCCTCCTGCGCGAACACCGGCGGGCTGCCCTCGATGCGTACCGCGTGCCCCATCTCCGGAACCGAGCCCCACAGCACCGGGCCGATCCCCTGCTCCTCGCTCGCCTCGACCACCACGGCGCCCGCTCCGTCGCCGACCAGGACGCAGGTGCTGCGGTCGGACCAGTCGGTCACCGCCGTCATCTTGTCCGCGCCGATGACCAGGGCGCGCCGCGCGGTCCCGCTGCGGACCAGGCTGTCCGCGGTGGCGAGCGCATGGGTGAACCCGGCGCACACGACGTTGAGGTCCATCACGGCGGGTGAGCCCATGCCGAGGCGGGCGGCGACCCGGGCCGCCGTGTTGGGCGAGCGGTCGATCGCCGTGGAGGTGGCGACCAGGACGAGGTCGATGTCGGCGGGGGTCAGCCCGGCGCCGGCCAGCGCCTTCGCTCCGGCGTGCGCGGCCAGTTCGTCGACCGGCTCGTCGTCGCCCGCGACATGGCGGGTGCGGATGCCGACGCGGCTGCTGATCCATTCGTCGCTGGTGTCGACCAGCCGGGCGAGGTCGTCATTGGTGAGCACCTTGGCGGGCTGATAGTGCCCGACCGCGACAACGCGCGAGCCTCGCATGCCGGTCATGGCGGATCCCCTCGATACGAGCTGTGAGTGCTGACATCCGGAGCCATCCAGTCTTCGTGGCTACTGATCGGTACAGGGGCGCGAGACCCAACAGGATTCACTGCCGCACCTTTGGAGCCTTGTGTCAGCGTTTCGCCCCCACGCAGTTCTGTCCGGCGTCTTGACCCCTCCGAAAGGCATACTGTAGACAATATTCTGTCGACGAAACGCGGGGCGTGATCACGGTGGGCCCACCCGCCCGACCGACCCTGGCCGGAACCCCGTCGACGGCCCTCACCCCTGACGGCCCCTCCACCGACCGGTCCCTCCACCGAACGGAGAGCCCCGTGAAAGTCGCAGTTGTCGGCGCCGGTGCCATCGGCGCGTATGTCGGGGCCGCGCTCCACCGCGCGGGCGCCGAGGTCCACCTCATTGCCCGCGGCCCGCACCTGGCGGCCATGCGCCGCGACGGGGTACGGGTCATCAGCCCGCGCGGCGACTTCACCGCCCGGCCCGCCGCCACCGACGACCCCCAGGAGGTCGGCCCGGTCGACTACGTACTCCTGGGCCTGAAGGCCAACTCCTATGCCACGGCAGGTCCGTTGGTGCATCCGCTGCTGCACGCGAAGACCGCGGTCATCGCCGCCCAGAACGGCATCCCGTGGTGGTACTTCCACGGGCTGCCCGGCCGGCACACCGGGCGCCGGATCGAGAGCGTCGACCCGGCCGGCGCCGTCAGCGCGACGCTGCCGCCCTCCCGCGCGATCGGCTGTGTGGTGTACGCGGCCACCGAGATCGAATCCCCGGGCGTGGTACGCCACTTGGAGGGAACCCGGTTCTCCATCGGCGAGCCCGACCTCACGATCTCGCGGCGCTGCCTCGACTTCAGCGAGGCCATGCAGGCCGGCGGCCTGAAGTGCCCCGTCGAACCGGACCTGCGCAACGACATCTGGATCAAGCTCCTCGGCAACATCTCCTTCAACCCGATCAGCGCCCTCGCCCGCGCCACGATGGCGCAGATCTGCCGCCACCGGGAGACCCGCTCGCTCGTCGAGTCGATGATGCGCGAGACACTCGCCGTCGCGGGCGCGGTCGGCTGCCACCCGAAGATCTCCGTGGAGCGGCGCATCGCCGGCGCCGAACGCGTGGGCGAGCACAAGACGTCCACGCTCCAGGACCTGGAGAAGGGCAAGCCCCTCGAACTCGACGTGCTGCTCGCGGCCGTCGTCGAACTCGCGGGCCTCACCGCGACCGCGGTCCCCACCCTGCGCGCCGTGCACGCGCTCGCCGACCTCCTCGCCCAGACGTCCCAGACGTCCCGGACGACCGACCCCCGGAGCGCCGCATGAAGAAGGACAGGCAGCCCAAGCAGTACCCGCGGCTCACCCATCCCCTCGTCCGGGACGCCGACGGGCGCCTGCGCAGGGCGAGTTGGGAGGAGGCACTGGTCAGGGCCGCGGACGGGTTCCGCCGGACCCGTCGGACGTACGGCCCCGACGCGTTCGCCATGCTGTCCTGCTCGCGTGCCACCAACGAGATGAACTACGTGGCGCAGAAGTTCAGCCGGGTGGTGATGGGCACCAACAACGTGGACTCCTGCAACCGCACCTGCCACGCCCCGAGCGTGGCCGGCCTGTCCGCGGTGTTCGGCTCCGGCGGCGGCACCTCCTCCTACGAGGAGGTGGAACACACCGATGTCATCCTGATGTGGGGCTCCAACGCCCGCTTCGCCCACCCGATCTTCTTCCACCACGTGCTCAAGGGCATCCGCAACGGAGCCCGCATGTACGCGGTCGATCCGCGCCGCACCTCGACGGCGGAGTGGGCGGAGAGCTGGCTCGGCCTCAACGTCGGCACGGACATCCCGCTCGCCCACGCCATCGGCCGCGAGATCATCCACGCCGGCCTGGTCAACCGGGCCTTCGTGGACCGCGCGACCACCGGCTACCAGGCGTACGCGGAACTCGTCGAACCGTGGACCCTGTCGGCGGCCGAACGCGTCACCGGCGTACCCGCGGACGCGATCCGCGAGCTGGCCCACGCCTATGCAAGCGCCGAACGCGCGCAGCTGTGCTGGACGTTGGGGATCACCGAGCACCACAACGGCACCGACAACGTCCGCGCACTGATCAACCTGTCGCTGCTCACCGGACAGGTCGGCCGGTGGGGCGCCGGGGTGCAGCCGTTGCGCGGCCAGAACAACGTGCAGGGCGGCGGCGACATGGGCGCCATCCCCAACAAGCTGCCCGGCTTCCAGGACGTCCTCGACCCGGTGGCCCGTACGAAGTTCGAGGCGATGTGGCAGACGGCCCTTCCACCGCGGTACGGGATGACGCTCACCGAGATGTTCGAGGCGATGGAGCACGGCACCCTGAAGGCGGTGTACTGCATCGGCGAGAACCCGGCGCAGTCGGAGGCCGACAGCGAGCAGGCAGCACGCCGCCTCGCCGCCCTCGACCACCTCGTCGTGCAGGACATCTTCCTCACCAAGACCGCGCAGATGGCGGACGTGGTGCTGCCGGCGACCGCCGCCTGGGCGGAGACGGACGGCACTACGACCAACAGCGAGCGCCGGGTGCAGCGGGTGCGGGCCGCCCTGAAGCCACCCGGTGAGGCGCGCGAGGACATCGACATCATCTGCTCCGTCGCCGGACTCCTCGGCCACGACTGGAAGTTCACCGATTCCGAGGAGGTCTGGAACGAACTGAGAGCGCTCTCGCCGGACCACTACGGCATGACGTACGACCGTCTGGAGGAGCACCAGGGCCTGCAGTGGCCGTGCCCTTCGGAGCGCGAGCTGCCGGCGAGCTTCCTGCACGCCCGGCTGTGGGAGACCGACCCCGCGCGACGCGGCCCCGCCGCGGAGTTCGGCCTGGTCCAGCACGACCCGCCGGTCGACCTGACCGACGACGACTATCCGCTGCGGCTGACCACCGGACGGCGCCTCGACTCCTACAACACCGGCGTGCAGAGCGGCAGTTACGCCTCCCCGCTGCGGCGTGGCGAGTACATCGAGCTGAGCCCGGAGGACGCGGAACGGCTCGGCGTCGTCCCGCACGAGGAGGTGCGCATCCTGTCGCGGCGCGGCGCGGTCAGCGCGCCGGTGTGGATCGATCCGGCGCTGCGGCCCGGCCTCGCCTTCATGACCATGCACTTTCCCGACGAGGTCGACACCAACCAGCTGACCATCGAGGCGAACTGCCCGATCGCGGGGACCGCCGAGTTCAAGGCGTCGGCGATCCGGGTGGAGAAGCTTCTCGTGACGGCCGTGAGGAGCTGAGCGTTCCGTGGACCTGCACTTCGGCGACACCACGCCGACGGACGAGGAGCGTGCCGCCGTGGACGCGGTGCTGGGGCCGCCGGCCTCCGCGTGGGAGGGCGCCGCGGGCCGAACGGACGCCGAGCTGCGCTGGGCGCGCGGCGGCAAGGAGGCCCGGGACCGCCGGGACCTGCTGCTTCCGGCGCTGCACGCCGTCAACGACCGGATCGGCTGGCTCAGTGAGAGCGCTCTCGCGTACATCTGCCGCCGGCTGACGGTGCCGCCGGCCGAGGCGTACGGCGTGGCCACCTTCTACTCCCTGTTCTCGGTCGAGCCCCGGCCGGCGACGCTGCTGTACGTGTGCACGGATCTGGCGTGTACGGCGAAGGGCTCGGCGGCCCTGTGCGACGCCCTGTCGCAGACCCCTCCGGCGTCGTGGGAGCGCAGCCCGTGCCTGGGCCTGTGCGAACGGGCCCCGGCGGCACTCCTGCGCCGGGCGGGCCCGCCCGCCCCGGCCGGTGAGAGCGCTCCCCGGCAGACCCCTACCGAAACGGAATCGACGGCTCCGACGGGTGGAAGCGCTCCCGGGCTCGCGGCCGTTCTCGCGCCCGCGACCCCCGACAGCCTCGCCCGTGCCCTGGCCGAGCCCGACGGCGCCGCCCCCGAGCAGGCCCCGGCGCACGCCGTTCCGCAGGCCGGCCAGGACGGTCTCGTGCTGCTCGGGCGGATCGGCGCCGTCGATCCGTACGACCTCGACGACTACCGCTCCAAGGGCGGCTACGCGGCGCTGCGCAGGGCCTTCGCGCTGGGGCCCGCGGGGGTGATCCGGGAAGTGCTCGACGCGGGCCTTGTGGGGCGGGGCGGAGCCGCGTTCCCCACCGGCCGCAAGTGGGAGGCGACCGCGCGGCAGCCGGAGCGCGTCCACTACCTCGTCTGCAACGCCGACGAGTCGGAACCGGGCACGTTCAAGGACCGCGTCCTGATGGAGGGCGACCCCTACGCCCTGGTCGAGGCGATGACCATCGCCGGGTACGCGGTGGGCGCACACCGCGGCTACCTCTATCTGCGCGGCGAGTACCCCCGTGCGCGCGAACGGCTGGGCCACGCGATCGTCCGGGCCCGTGAGCGGGGCCTGCTCGGGCCGGACGTCCTCGGGCAGGGGTATGCCTTCGACATCGAGATCCGCAGCGGCGCGGGGGCGTACATCTGCGGCGAGGAGACCGCGATCTTCAACTCGATCGAGGGACAGCGCGGGGAGCCGCGCTCCAAGCCGCCCTTCCCCGTCGAGAAGGGGCTCTTCGGCAAGCCGACCGCCGTCAACAACGTGGAGACGCTGGTCAATGTGCTGCCGATCCTGGAGCACGGCGGCGAGGCGTACGCGCGGACCGGGACCGCGTCGTCGACGGGGACCAAGCTGTTCTGCGTCTCGGGGAACGTGGCGCGGCCCGGCGTGTACGAGCTGCCGTTCGGAACGTCGCTGCGCGATCTGATAGCGCTCTCAGGCCCCCCGGAGCGCATGCGGGCCGTCCTGCTCGGCGGCGCGGCCGGAGGTTTCGTCCGCCCCGATGAGCTGGCCATTCCGCTCACCTTCGAAGGGACCCGCGCGGCGGGCACGACGCTCGGCTCGGGGGTGGTCCTCGTCCTCGACGACACCGTCGAACTGCCGGGGATCCTGCTGCGGATCGCGGAGTTCTTCCGCGACGAGTCGTGCGGCCAGTGCGTGCCCTGCCGGGTCGGCACCGTACGGCAGGAGGAGGCGCTGCACCGGATCAAGGACCGGACGGGGAAGGACGCCGCCGGGGACGTCGCCCTGCTGCGGGACGTGGGCCGCACCATGCGGGACGCATCGATCTGCGGCCTCGGGCAGACCGCGTGGAACGCCGTCGAATCCGCCATCGACCGCCTCGGCGCCTTCGAATGAACCGTGAGGTCCACTGCGAACAGGAGTCTTCGAGTGACCGTGATTCCGCTTCAACCACCGCGCCGTATCGTGGAGTTGACGATCGACGACGAGTCGGTGCGGGTGCCGGAGGGCGATACCGTCCTCGACGCGTGCCGTGGCGCAGGCAAGGACATCCCGACGCTCTGTCAGGGCGACACCCTCACCCCGAAGAACGCCTGCCGCGTGTGTGTCGTGGAGGTCGAGGGCGCCCGGACGCTCGCACCCGCCTGCTCGCGCAGGGTGGAGGCCGGGATGTCGGTGCGCACCGACACCGAGCGGGCCCGCAACAGCCGCAAGGTGGTGCTCGAACTGCTGGCCTCGTCCGTCGACCTCTCCACGACGCCGCGGGCCGGCGAGTGGCTCGTCGAGTACGGGGCCGAACCGGCCCGGTTCGGCGCGTCGGCGGCGCGCGTCGACGAACAGCCCAAGATCGACAACGATCTGTACGTGCGCGACTACGACAAGTGCATCCTGTGCTACAAGTGCGTCGACGCGTGTGGCGAGCAGTGGCAGAACACGTTCGCGATCGCGGTGGCCGGGCGCGGTTTCGACGCCCGGATCTCCACCGAGCACGATGCGCCGCTCACCGATTCGGCGTGCGTGTACTGCGGGAACTGCATCGAGGTGTGTCCGACGGGAGCGCTCTCGTTCAAGTCGGAGTTCGACCTGCGGGCTGCGGGCACCTGGGACGAGGCGGCGCAGTCGCGGACGACGACGGTGTGCGCGTACTGCGGCGTCGGCTGCAACCTCACCCTCCATGTGCAGGACAATGAGATCGTCAAGGTCACCTCGCCGCACGACAACCCGGTGACCCACGGCAACCTGTGCATCAAGGGACGCTTCGGCTTCCAGCACGTGCAGACACGAGACTGACCGGATCGACCGAGCGACTGAGGGACTGAGGACATGGGACGGGTCACCGAACGCCGCCGCGTCATCCGCATCCGGGACGGGGCGGTCTCGACCCGCCCGGACACCCTGGTCGCCGAGGAGCCCCTGGAGATCCGGCTCAACGGGAAGCCCCTCGCGATCACGATGCGCACCCCGGGTGACGACTTCGCGCTCGCGGCCGGGTTCCTGGTCAGCGAGGGCGTCCTCGGTGCCGCGTCCGAGCTCCAGTCGATCGTCTACTGCGCGGGAGCGACCGCCGACGGGCACAACACCTACAACGTCGTCGACGTGCGGCTGGCGCCGGGCGTCACGGTGCCGGACATCACACTCGAACGCAATGTGTACACGACGTCCTCGTGCGGTCTGTGCGGCAAGGCCAGCCTCGACGCCGTCCGCACGCAGGCCCGCTTCCCCATCCACGACACTCCCCCGGTCCGGCTGGAGCCCGAACTGCTCGCGAGCCTCCCCGACCGGCTGCGCGCGGCGCAGCGGGTCTTCGACCGGACCGGGGGTCTGCACGCGGCGGCGCTGTTCTCGCCCGAGGGCGAACTGCTCGACATACGGGAGGACGTGGGCCGCCACAACGCGGTCGACAAGCTCGTGGGACGCGCGCTCCAGGACGACCGGCTGCCGCTGTCCCAGTGTGTGCTGCTCGTGTCGGGGCGGGCCTCGTTCGAGCTGGCGCAGAAGGCGGTCATGGCGGGCATCCCGGTGCTGGCGGCGGTCTCCGCGCCGTCCTCGCTCGCCGTCGACCTGGCCGCCGAGTCCGGGCTCACCCTGGTGGGGTTCCTGCGCGGCAGCTCCATGAACGTGTACGCGGGGGACGAGCGCATCGCCCTGCGCTCACAGGTCTGACCCCGCCGCGCCCGAGCGGCCCGGCCGGCGGGGAGCGCCCCCTGCGCCGGCCGGGTCTTCCCCGCCGTACGGTCGCGCCCGCACGGCCGAGGGAGCCGGTGGGTTCGTCGCACATTCGTCGAGCAACAGGAGTGTGGCGCCCGCCGGTGTGCCCGTCAGCGCGCTCGCCTGCGGGCCTCGGCCGGGGGCGGGATCATCTGGAGGGCCAGCGTGGGTGAGGGTTCCGCCATACCCGGGCCGCCTTGTTCGGCCCAGGCCACGATGTCGTCGGTCGCGTAGTCGTCGAGGACCCAGCCGACCCAGGCCGCGCGCGCCCCGCGCTGGCGGGCCCGGCCGGAGGGCTGGACCACGATGACGTTGGCCTGGCCGCAGGGCCCCAGGCAGTCGGTGGTGCGAACGGCGATCCGGCCCTCGGACCGGGCGGCGGCTGCCCGCAGCCGGTCCAGCTGGCGGGCGTGGTCGGTGCCGGGGGTCTTGCGGGCGTCGCCGCAGCAGCAGCCCCGGCAGACGACGAGGGTGCAGGGGCGTGAAGTGGCCGCGGATATCGTGAACTTGGGCATGGAATCAGCCGAACCGGAGGGCCGCGGCGGTCACGACGGTGCCGAGGCGGGGGAAGTTGAGAGCGATCGCTGCCCGGTGCTCGTCCTCGGTCAGGGCCGCCATGGCGTCCTCGACGAAGAGGAGCTCGTAGCCGTGGTCGGCGGCCGGGCGGGCCGTCGACTCGACGCCGAGGTTGGTGGCGATGCCGCCGAACACGAGGGTGTCGATGCCGCGCTCGCTGAGCAGCTCGTGCAGGCCGGTGCGGTGGAAGCCGCCGATGGTGCGCTTCACCACGACCGGGTCGCCCTCGGCGGCGAGGCCGGCGACGATGTCGCTGCCCGGCGGCTGGGCGGGCACGCCGGGGCGCTCGACGCGTACGAGCACGACGGTGGCACCCGCCGTTCGAAAGGTGTCGGCCAACTCCCGTGCCGTGGCGACGACTTCGTCGCCGGAGCGCGGGGCGAGCGGGAGCGCCGCGATGCGGTCCATCAGATCGACGAGGACGAGCGCGGTGCGCGTGGGGTCGAGGGTGGCGGGCTCGCCTTCGAGTGCGGTCATGGCGGCACCGTACCGGCCGCGATGATCCACTCCGGATGCCGGGGACCTGTTCCGGCCACGCCGATCTCCGGATGCGGCTCCGTCACGCCACGTGCGGCCGGGCGGGAGCGCCGTCGAACGACGCGCCCCGGCCGGCGCGAGCGGGGCCCATGCGAAGGGGGCTCGTGCGGGCGGACGGGGCTCGTGCGGAGGAAGGCCCCGCAGAGGGTGCACGCACGGAGGGTGGCCCGCGAGGAGCGGGCTAGCCGCCGACCCGTACCGCTGGACCGCGCTCCGGCTTCCCGCCCACGGGAGGGGGGTCCGAGGGGCCGTCCTGCGACGGCAGCGGGTCGCGGGCGCGCCTTTTGGCGATCACGGCGCACACCATCAGCTGCATCTGGTGGAACAGCATCAGCGGCAGCACCGCGAGCGAGGCCTGCGCGCCGAACAGCACGCTCGCCATGGGGAGGCCGGCGGCCAGGCTCTTCTTGGACCCGGCGAACTGGATCGCGATCCGGTCGCCCCGGTCGAAGCCGAGCCGCTTGGCCCCGTACCAGGTCGCCAGGAGCATCACCGTGAGGAGCGCGGCCTCGACCGCGAGCAGCGCGGCGAGCCGGCCGATGCCGACCTGGTGCCAGATGCCGCGGGCCATGCCCTCGCTGAACGCGCTGTAGACCACGAGCAGGATCGAGCCGCGGTCGACGTACCCGAGGACCTTCTTGTTCCGCACGAGGAACCCGCCGACCCAGCGTCGCAGGAACTGCCCGGCAAGGAAGGGCACCAGGAGTTGCAGGACGATCTTGACGAGCGAGTCCGCCGAGAGCGCTCCCCCGCTGCTGCCGAGGAGCCCCGCCGCGAGCAGCGGGGTGAACACGATCCCGGCGATGCTGGAGAAGGAGCCCGCGCAGATCGCGGCCGGCACATTGCCCCGGGCGATCGAGGTGAACGCGATCGACGACTGGATCGTCGAGGGGACCAGGCAGAGGAAGAGCAGGCCGTGGTAGAGATCCGGCGTCAAGACGGTGGGGACCAGGCCCTTCGCGGCCAGGCCCAGCAGCGGGAACGCCACGAACGTGCAGGCGAGGACGGTGACATGGAGCCGCCAGTGGCGCAGCCCGTCCAGCGCCTCGCGGGTGGAGAGCCGGGCCCCGTACAGAAAGAAGAGGAGCGCCACGGCTCCGGTCGAGGCACCGCTCGCGACGCCGGCGGCGGAGCCGGTCGCGGGGAGCAGCGCCGCAAGCCCCACCGTGCCGAGCAGCGCCACTATGTACGGATCGACCGGCAGCCAGGACGGCAGCTTCGGAGTGCGGCGGCTCATGTGCTCCACTTACATGTTCGGGACGTACATATTCGGGACGTACAGGTGTGGGACGGCCCCGGGCGACCGGCCGCATCGTGCCCTCTCGATGGTCCTCCTGCCGCGCGTGATCGGGAATCCCGTACACCACACTCACTGCCATCACGTTTCACGATGGGCAGGGCTACCGTGGGCGTCATGTACGACGCGAACCAGCTGCGGACATTCCTGGCCGTCGCGCAGACGCTGAACTTCACGCAGGCCGCGCGGCGCCTCGGCCTGCGCCAGTCGACGGTGAGCCAGCATGTGCGCCGGCTTGAGGACGCCGCCGGGCGGACGCTGTTCAGCCGGGACACCCATCGTGTTCGGCTCACTGAGGACGGCGAGGCGATGCTCGGCTTCGCCCGCACGATCCTGGCCGCCCACGAGCGGGCCGCCACCTACTTCACCGGGACACGCCTGCGCGGCCGGCTCCGCTTCGGCGCGTCCGAGGACTTCGTCCTGACGCGCCTGCCGGAGATCCTGCAGGCCTTCCGCCGCGACCATCCCGAGGTCGACCTCGAACTGACGGTCGAGCTGTCCGGCACCCTGCACCGGCGCCTGGAGGCGGGCCGTCTCGACCTGGTGCTGGCCAAGCGGCGCCCCGGCGACAGCCACGGCGAACTGGTGTGGACGGACGAGCTGTGCTGGATCGGCGCACCCGATCTGCGGCTCGACGCCGAACGCCCCATCCCGTTGATCCTTTTCCCGCCGCCCGGCATCACCCGGGCCAGGGCCCTGGAAGTCCTGGAGGAACACGGGCGTTCCTGGCGCATCGCCTGTACGAGCGGAAGCCTGAGCGGTCTGATCGCGGCGGCCCGCGCCGGGCTCGGCGTGATGGCCCACACCAGGGGCCTCGTCCCGCCCGGTCTCGCGCCGCTCCCGGCGCGGAGCGGGCTGCCGGAGCTGGGCGCGGTGGATTTCGTCCTGCTCCACAACCGGCGCGGCTCGGCGGCGCAGGAGGCGGCGGGCGCCCTGGCCTCGGCGATCCTGGCCGGCGGCGACCGGCTGCACCGGGGACACCGGACTGGCTGAACACCGACGGTACGGGCCGGGCCGCGCTCCGCACGGGCGCGCGGGCGCCTCCCAAGGTCATCCGGCCCCGCCCGCCCGCCTCCACGCTGCACGCACCTGCCTCCGGCAACGGAGCGTGTCCCCCGGAAAACGGGGTGCAACCGTGGGGCGGGGGTGACCGGAGCGTACAGATTCGGTGGAGATTGCCTTCCGCAGAACCTACCTTTGAGTCAGCTGAGTGCCCGAGCGGTCCCCATGTGGGCCTGTTTCGGCCGCTGACCTGTGAAGACGCCGTACGTCTCGACGTGCAGGAGACCCCTGTCACGGGAACTGTCCGTGGGGTACGGTCACCGCGCTGTGCGGAGCGCCACCGGGAGTGGCCACCCCGGAGGGAGGCAGGTCATTGCGCGAATTCACGGTCCCACCCATGGCGACGGCGCCTCAGGTCGGCGGCCTTGCCGACGCCGTCTTCGACCACGCCCTCGACGATCCCCACCGCATCGCGCTGTGCCGCAAGGACGATTCGGGCCAGTGGCGTGACGTGACGTCCGCCGCGTTCCGGGACGAGGTGTTCGCGCTCGCCAAGGGGCTGATCGCGGACGGCGTACGGTTCGGCGACCGGGTCGCCATCATGGCCCGCACCCGCTACGAGTGGACGCTCTTCGACTTCGCGCTGTGGAGCATCGGCGCGCAGTCGGTGCCGATCTACCCCACGTCCTCCGCCGAGCAGGTCTTCTGGATGCTGCACGACTCGGAGGCGACGGCGTGTGTCGTGGAGCACGAGGACCACTCGATGACGATCGGCTCGGTCGTCGACCGTCTCCCCCACCTCAAGCGCCTGTGGCAGCTGGACACGGGAGCGCTCTCAGCCCTTCTCCGAGCGGGTGAGTCCATCGACGACGAGGTGGTCGAGCGGCACCGCAGGGCCGTGACACCGGAGTCGGTGGCGACCGTCATCTACACCTCGGGCACCACGGGCCGGCCCAAGGGCTGTGTCGTCACCCATGCCAACTTCATGTTCGAGACGGACATGCTGATCTCGCGCTGGGAGCCGGTCTTCCACTCCCGGCCCGGCGACGAGGCGTCCACGCTGCTGTTCCTGCCGCTGGCCCACGTCTTCGGGCGGATGGTGGAGGTCGCCGCGATCCGGGGCCGGGTGAAACTGGGCCACCAGCCGGCCCTCTCCGCCTCCGCCCTGCTGCCCGACCTCCAGTCGTTCCGGCCGACCTTCATCCTCGCGGTCCCGTACATCTTCGAGAAGGTGTTCAACGCGGCCCGCCGCAGAGCCGAGGCCGACGGGAAGACGGGGCCGTTCGACAAGTCCGTCGACATCGCGGTCAAGTACGCGGAGGCCGTGGAGCAGAAGGCCTTCGGTGTCGGCCCCGGCCCGTCGGCGGCGCTTCGGATGCAGCACCAGTTCTTCGAGAAGACGGTGTACGGCAAGGTCCGTGACGCGATGGGCGGCCGGGTGCGGCACGCCATGTCGGGCGGCTCCAGCATGGGCCGCAGGCTCGGCCTGTTCTTCGAGGGCGCCGGCGTCACCGTGTACGAGGGGTACGGCCTGACCGAGTCGACGGCCGCCGCGACCGCCAATCCCCCGGAGCGGACCCGCTACGGCACGGTCGGGCAGCCCATCCCCGGAACCACGGTGCACATCGCCGACGACGGCGAGGTGTGGATCCACGGCGGGCAGGTCTTCTCGGGTTACCTCAACGAGCCGAAGGCCACCGAGGCAGTACTCAGGGACGGCTGGCTCTCGACGGGTGACATCGGGGCGCTCGACGAGGACGGCTATCTCACCATCACCGGGCGCAAGAAGGAGATCCTGGTGACGTCGGGCGGCAAGAGCGTCTCGCCGGTCGCCCTGGAGGAGCGGGTCCGTGCGCATCCCCTGGTCGGCCAGTGCATCGTGGTCGGCGACAACCGTCCCTACATCGCGGCGCTCGTCACCCTCGACCAGGAAGGCGTGGACCACTGGCTCGCCATGCGCGGCAAGGCCCCGCTCACCCCGTCGGAGCTGGTGCGCGACCCGGACCTGGAGACCGAGGTGCGCCGAGCGGTGGTCGCCGCCAACACCCTGGTCTCGCAGGCCGAATCGATCCGGACCTTCCGCATCCTGGCCCACCAGTTCACCGAGGAGCACGGGCTCCTGACGCCGTCGCTGAAGCTCAAACGCCGGGCGATCGAGAAGGCGTACGAGAGCGAAGTGGACGCGCTGTACCGCTGAGAGCGCTTTCGGCACTCCCGGCGCTCCCGCCCGGAGCCGGCCTCAGGCGTCGAGCACGGCGGCGACCGCCTCGATCTCCACGAGCTGGTCGCGGTAGCCGAGCACGGTGACGCCCAGCAAGGTGTTGGGGACGTCGTGGTCACCGAACGCGTCCCGGACCACCTGCCAGGCCGCCACCAGGTCCTCGCGCCGGGCCGACGCGACGAGGACCCGGGCGCTGATGACGTCCCGCAGTACGGCTCCGGCGTCGGCGAGAGCGCTCTCCATGTTCTCCAGGGCCTTCGCCGCCTGGCCGGCGTAGTCGCCGACCGCGGCCGTCGAGCCGTCCTGGTTCAGCGGACACGCGCCGGCCAGGAAGATCAGACGCGCCTCGGCGGGCGCCGTGGCCGCATAGGCGTACTCGGCGACATCGGACAGAGAGGCGGAACGGATCAGGGTGACGGCGCGAGCCATGGCCGGGGGTCCCTTCGAGTGCGGGCAGAGAGCGCGATCATCCTGCTCCCGCCCGGCTCGTTCCGCCTCTCCTTTTCCCTCCAGCGGTTGCCGGGGTTCCGGCTCAGGGGTGGGGGGTCCCGGGCCGCGTGCCACGACGGAAGTCGTCCCATGTCGTGTTGAACCAGGTCTCCAACTCGCTTATGGGCTTGTCCTCCACGACTTCCTGCAGCCAGGCCGGGCGCTCCTGGGACGCGTCGGGGCGCTGCCACGCGGTCGCCGGGAGGGCGTTCTTGAGGTAGACGACGGTCTCGGCGAGCTGCTCGGCGGCGCGGTCGGGGCCGAGTTTCATCGCCTTGTCCACGCGGCGCATCCCGTCGACCGGCGTGGGGGCGTCGGCGAACAGCTCGTACACCCGGATGTTGTGCCAGGCGTCCCGCCACACCGCGAGGTCTCCCTTGCGGCCACCGCACGCCAGGACGAAGGCGTCGACGAACGACCAGCTCGGCAGCTTCGTGGTGCTGCGCAGCCGGTCGCTGATGGTGCTCGTGGGCAGCGGCGTCTTGTTCCGGAACGCGCGCCGGGAGATCTCCTTCTGCGAGAGATGGGACCACAGTTGGAGGATTTTGAGCTGCTGGACGAACTCCGCGGCGGTCGTCGCGCTGGTGGGGTCGGCGGAGATCGGCACGATGCTCGGCTCGGACGGGCGGGCGTGACGGGCCCGGCGACGGCGCAGCCGGGCCGTGGTCTCGGTCCCCTCGCGTTCGATCGCCTTCGCCCAGCGCTCGTGCCACTCCGGCAGGCTCTCCCGCACACCGGCGGGTGAGAGCGCGTTCAGACTGTTGATGAACGCGGCGACGACCCGCCAGCTCGGAACGCGTTCACCATTGGCGGCTTTGGACAGCTGCGAGTACGAGACGTCGCAATGCCGGGCCATGACGCGGTAGTTGGGGTCACCGGCGCGTTCGCGGGCGCCGCGGAGCAGGCAGGCGAAGCCGCCGGCCGAGCGTTCGTACGAGAAGATGGGTTTGGGTGGGCGCCCCAGACTCATGTCGGACCTCCCCAGGGCTCAAGTGCGGGTACGGCAAATGCCGACCCGCAGGGGTCGGCATTTGCCTCTGATCGGCGTGGCGGGTGCTTCGGGTCAGCGGCGGCGCAGGAGCGCGATCGCGCGGCGGGCGATGTCGACCGCCACGCCTCCGGCGAGGTAGAGCACGCTGACGGTGTCGGTGGGTGTGTATCCGCCGCGCAGCAGCGCGGCGAACCCCCCGACGAAGCAGATGATGACGACGACGATCACCACGAGGCGGGTGGGGATGACGAGCTGCTCCCCGTCCGTGGGCGACGTCGGCACGCACGCGGCGACGCGGGGAGCAGCGAGGGCACCGTCAGCGGCCTGGGCGGCGACGGTGTCGATGGCGGAGGTGAGGAAACGCGGATTCATGGCAGGTCCTTAGTGAACTCGATCTTTACCCAGCCCGGATTCTCCGAAAATTGAGCAGTGGCCCCGGTTGTTGGCGTTGACCGGGATCACTCGTTCGGAGCCGTGAATCCACAAGATAAGCCCGCACATGACCGCGTCACAACTGACCCTGTTTCCTTTGGAGATGGATCCCTGCCCGCTGTGCGCCACTCTGTTCACACCCACCCCAGAGGGAACGTAAGGGCCAATTAAAAGACATTGTTTCGCTGCATCCGACCGGATCCGGATATCACCATCCGGCCATTTAAACGAAACAAGTAAACGGATGCTTCAGCAGGTCGGAGCGGTGCACCCGGCGCTTCCATCCGAAGATTCGCCGGAAGATTTGACACCGCCAGCGAAACAACTCTTAATGTCCATGGTTGCGGTCGGCCCTGAGCGGGCAGCAACCGATGGAGGGAACTCGTCCTAGCCCGGATGGTTCCGTTTGTTTCGGCGGCTGGGCGCGTTGGCGCGAGGCTCGCCGCCAAGTGGGGCGAAAAGCCCCAATATGGGGGAAACACCACCCAGTGAAGCCCGGTCGCTCCTGGCGGCCGGGCTTTCGCGTTGCCCTGAATTCGTCCATAGCGACACAAATGCGGACCCGGGGCGGAAACGTCGAAGCCCCGGACACCGGAGCCCAGGGCGCCGGAGTCCGGAGCGCCGGGGCCCAGAGCGCTGGAGTCCAGGGCGCCGGAGTCCCGCAGCGCGGTGCCCCACAGCGCGGCGCCCCCGCCGGCCGGGCCCCCGGCTCCCGGCTCCGGCGTGGGCCGGAAGCTGGGGGCGGGGATGTCGGCCGACGGGGGCGCGCTCACCCACGAGCCATCAGCGGCGCAGGGCGCGGCCCTCAACCCGCGTACTGCGAAACGATTTTGGTGAAGGCGTAGGGGGACTGACCGACCCCGCTGCACGAGGAGCTCGCGTCGCCGCCGGAGGAACACTGCCGGTCGCGGTTGACCGCCCAGAAGGTGAAGCGGGCCAGATGGTGCTGCCGGGCGTAGCCGAGGATGGTCTGGAAGTCCCCCGTGGTGACGGTCTCGTCGGACTCGTCGGTCTTGCCGTTCATGGAGGAGACGCCGATGTGGCGGTAAGCGGCGTCGTCGCTGTAGCCGTAGGCGCTCTTCACGGCGGCCTTCAGTCCTTCGAGAGCGCTCACAGTGGCCGAACCCATGGAGCCGCTGTGACCGTTGAAGTCGAACGGCATGATCGTCCAGCCGTCGTTGGCGAGTCCGGCGGCAGCCCCCTTCTTGATGAGGTCCTTGCCGTTGGCGTCGGGCCCGGTCGGCGTCGTGCCCATCGTCACGTAGGTGACGAGCCCGGAGTTGTTGGTCTTGACGATCTTCAGCGCATCGACCACCCGCTGCCGCACGGTGGCGTTGGAGAACTCGGTGTCCTCGATGTCGATGTCGAGCGCCTTCAGGTGGTAGGCGCTGATCACCTTCTGGTACGCCCCGGCGAGCGCGGCGGCGCTGGAGCACTTCTCCCCCAGCTTGTTTCCGCTCCAGCCGCCGACCGACACGACCACGTCTCCGCCGGCACCCCGGATGGACTTGATCGCGCTCTCATCGGAGCCGCCGGTCAAGGCGCGCGAGCCGTCCCACTTCGGGTTGCAGCCGCCGTCGGAGAGGACGAAGGCCAGCGTGAACCACTTCACTCCCGTCGCCGCCATCACGTCGGTGGGCTTCTGGGGACTCCCCCAGCCGAGGTACTCGTACGGGGCGGCAGCCATCGACCCGGACGCGGTGACGGAGGAAGAGGAGGCGGAGGTGGCGGCGGCGCCGGGCGCTTCGGGCGCGTTGGCCGCGCTGGCCTGCGGAATCGAGACGACGGCGGGCAGAAGCAGGCAGCCGAGACCGGTGAGGGACGCGGCGAGACGGCGCGGGGATACGGCAGCACGCATGGGGGTGTCCTTCCGTGGGGGCAATGTGGGGGGTGGTGGGCGTGGGGCGTGGGGGGTGGGCGTAGGGGGATTAGGGAGATGCGGGGGGGGTGACTTGAGTCAGATCGACCCAACTCACCTTGAGCAGCGGTGAGTTGAGAGGTTCTGCCTAGGGTCAGGAACAAAGGCGCACGCCTGGCTGTCACTCGGGCAGGCCAAGCCCAAGTGTTCATATTCATGACTGTCGTTCAGCGGTCTGCCATAGGGTTGCGTGTTGTCGGAGCCCGGTCAATGGTCTGGACCGAAGAAAACCGCGGAAATGGGCCGCACCCGCCCGGCTTCGGGGACGCCCTGGCGGACGGCTGTGCGGGAGCTGTGCCGAAACTGGACCGAACCGCAGGTCAGGAGCGATTTGTCGGTACCTCTGGGAATGCGTGGGCCCAGTCGTTCGTTGACGATGTGAGTACCAACCGACGACGCAAAGGATCGACCGCTCGTGAGCAAGGTCCCCTCCATCACCCTCAACAACGGCGTCGAGATGCCGCAGCTCGGTTTCGGTGTCTGGCAGGTGCCGGACGACGAGGCCGCCAAGGCGGTCGCGACGGCGATCGAGTCCGGGTACCGAAGCATCGACACCGCCGCGATCTACGAGAACGAGCGCGGCACCGGTAAGGCCGTCGCCTCCTCGGGGGTCGCCCGCGAAGACCTCTTCATCACCACGAAGCTGTGGAACTCCGAGCAGGGCTACGACTCGACCCTGCGGGCCTTCGACGCCTCGCTCGACAAGCTCGGCCTCGACTACGTCGACCTGTACCTGATCCACTGGCCCGTGCCGGCCAAGGACGCGTACGTCGACACGTACAAAGCGTTCGAGAAGATCCTGGCGGACGGGCGCGCCAGGGCGATCGGCGTGTCCAACTTCCAGCCGGTGCACCTGGAGCGCCTGCTGGGTGAGACCTCGGTGGTCCCCGCCGTCAACCAGATCGAGCTGCACCCGCAGCTCGCGCAGGCGGAGTCCCGCGCGCTGCACGCCAAGCACTCCATCGCGACCGAGGCCTGGTCGCCGCTCGGCCAGGGCCGAGGGCTGCTCGACGTGCCGACCGTCGTTGCGATCGCACAGAAGCACGGCCGCACCGCCGCACAGGTGGTGCTCCGCTGGCACCTCCAGATCGGCAACGTCGTGATCCCCAAGTCGGTGACGCCGTCGCGGATCAAGGAGAACATCGACGTCTTCGGCTTCGAGCTCGACGCGGACGACCTGGCCGCGCTCGCCGCTCTCGACGAGGGCAAGCGCCTGGGGCCGAACCCGTCCGAGTTCAACCTGGGCGCCTGATCAGACGCGTCTCGGCCCTGCACAGGCCTTGATCGGTCCATGACCGGAGGGGTGTCGCCAACTCAGGTTGGCGGCACCCCTTTTGTCGCTTTTCGGACCTGGTTGGTCAGCTACCAATCAAGAATGTTCATTTAAGTGTGCCGTTCAGGCAAAGCGTTCGACATCAAGAGACAAATGCTCTTGTCCTGCGCATGACCTTCCCGATGGGATCGCGAAGACCGCCCCGTGCGGCTTCACCCCCACTCAGGGAGCATTCATGCGCATAGCCCGCCCCCGGACTCGTACCGCAGTAGCGTCAGTCGGGGCCACCGCCCTTGCCGCTGCCGCGCTGATGGCCACCCCGCTGTCCGGGTCCGCCACCGCCGCACCTGCCGCCCCGCAGGTAAAGCCCGTTCCGGCGATCGCCGGGCACCAGCTCGCCCACTCGACCAGCGGCCCGCTCACCAGCGAGCAGTGCCAGGCCAAGTGGAAGATCGCCTGCTACGGCCCGCTGCAGTACCGCCAGGCGTACAACCTGAACCCGCTCTACAAGGCGGGCATCACGGGCAAGGGCCGCACGATCGTGATCGTGGACTCGTTCGGCTCGCCGACGATCCAGCACGATCTGGACGTCTACAGCAAGCAGTACGGCATCCCCAGCAGCAAGGTCGATGTCGTCAAGTGGGGCAACGTTCCCAAGTGGGACCCCAAGAACAAGGACATGACCGGCTGGGCCGGCGAGTCGACGCTGGACGTCGAGATGGCCCACGCCGTCGCTCCCGGCGCCAAGATCGTCCTGGTGGAGACCGCGGTCGCCGAGACCGAGGGTGTCACCGGCCTGCCCGAGATGATGGACGCCGAGAAGCACCTCATCGACCACGGCGTCGGCGATGTCATCACGCAGAGCTTCGGCGCCACGGAGAACACCTTCCCCGGCTTCGACAAGGGTGACTTCTCCAGCATCCAGAAGCTGCGGTACGCGTTCAAGGACGCGGCCGCCCACGGGGTGACCGTACTCGCCTCCTCCGGTGACGGCGGCGCGACCGACAACACGGCGGACGGCTCGGGCTACTACAAGGAGCGCGTCAACTCCTGGCCCTCCTCGGACCCGCTGGTCACGTCGATCGGCGGCACCCAGCTGCACCTCGACGACAAGGGCAACCGCCTCAGCCCTGAGAGCGTTTACAACGACAACGGCTCGGGCGGCGGCGGTCAGTCGCACGTCTTCCAGCGGCCCTCCTTCCAGAACGGCGTGCGCAACGCCGTCGGCAACCGCCGCGGAACCCCCGACATCTCGATGGCGGCCGCCGTCAACGGTGGCGCCTGGGTGTACTCCAGCTACGACCCGACCGCCGTCGGCTGGGACGTCTCCGGCGGCACGAGTGAGGCGAGCCCCCTGTTCTCCGGCATCGTCGCCCTCGCCGACCAGGCCGCCGGGCACCGCCTCGGCAACATCAATGACGCGCTGTACTCGCTCTACAAGCACGAGGGGTACAAGCCGGGCTCCGGCCTGGTGGACGTCAAGGACGGCACGAACAACAGCTACGCCGGCGTCACCGGCTACACCGCCGTCAAGGGTTACGACATGGCGACCGGTGTCGGCACCATCGACGCGGCCCACTTCGTGACCGCGCTGGCCCGCGAGAGCCGCCACCACTGACGCGCTCCGCACCCCCGCACGACCGCCGCCGTCCGCTCCTCGCGGGCGGCGGCGCCGTCGTCCCCGCCCCTCCGCGGCCGGCGCCCCGGACGGGACTACTCCGCGCCGTGCCTGGGAGCGATCTCCTCCACTCGGTGGGCGAGTCGGAAGTCCAGCTCCGTGAGGGCGCCCCCCGCGTCATGGGTGTTCACCGACAGGGCGACCGTGTTGTAGCCGAGCGTCAGGTCGCTGTGATGGTTGAGCTCCTCCTGGATCTGGGCGATGTGGACGACCAGCGCGGTCGCGGCGAAGTGCCCCGCGAGGCGGTAGCTGCGGGAGATCCGATCGTGGCCGTCCGACAGCGACCAGCCCGGCAGCTCGGTCAGCCGGTCCTCTACGTCCTTCTGTGACAGCGGCTCAAGAGGCATGCCCGGGTACTCCTTACGGGGTGGTGACATGGCGGGGTGGAGCCGTGACGGGAAGGCTCCGCATCCGTAGCGTCTCCCTTATGCGTGTACTTGTCACGGGAGGCGCGGGCTTCATCGGCTCGCACATTGTCACAGCGCTCGCCGCGCACGGCCACGAGCCGTTCGTCCTCGACCGGGCGATCCGGCCACAGGACGACGTTCGCGACCCCGAGATCGTCGCCGGGGCGTTGCGCGGGATGGACGCGGTGTGTCATCAGGCGGCGATGGTGGGGCTCGGCACCGGGTTCGGTGACGCGCCGGACTACGTCAGCAACAACGACCTCGGCACCGCGGTGCTGCTGACCGCGATGGCCGAGGCGGGCGTTCGGGAACTGGTGCTCGCCGGGTCGATGGTGGTCTACGGGGAGGGCCGCTACGAGTGCTCCGACCACGGGGTCGTACGCCCCGGGCCGCGGCCGGTCGAATGGCTGGACTCCGGTCGCTTCGAGCCCCAATGCCCGCACTGCGAGGCCGAGTTGAGCCCTGGGCTGGTCGCGGAGGACGCGCCGGTCGACCCGCGCAACGTGTATGCCACCACCAAGCTGGCGCAGGAGCATCTGGCCGCCGCCTGGGCACGGGCGACCGGCGGGCGGGCCGTGTCGCTGCGCTATCACAACGTGTACGGGCCCGGCATGCCGCGGGACACGCCGTACGCGGGGGTCGCCTCGTTCTTCCGCTCGGCGCTGGCGCGCGGCGAGGCGCCGCGGGTCTTCGAGGACGGCCGCCAGCGCCGGGACTTCGTCCATGTACGCGATGTGGCGGGAGCCAACGTCGTGGCTCTGGAAGCGCTCTCCGGCCGGACACCCGGGGCCCTCACGGCGTACAACACGGGCAGCGGGACCCCGCACACCGTGGGCGAGATGGCGGGTGCGCTGGCGTCGGCCCACGGCGGTCCCGAGCCGGTGGTGACGGGCGAGTACCGGCTCGGGGACGTACGGCACATCACCGCGGACTCGGCGCGGTTGCGCGGTGAACTGGGCTGGAAGCCGGCGGTCGGCTTCGAGGAGGGGATGGCGGAGTTCGCCGCCGCGGAGTCGTAGGGCCGGCCACTGCTGGGCGGCTGCGGCCTCCACCGGCCGGGTGCGCTGCCCGCGGCAGGGGTGCGCTGCCGGGCGACGGGGCGCCGGCGGGGCGGGCGCTCGGGAGCGGTCGCGCTGCCGGGCGACAGGGCGCCGGTACGACGGGCGCTCGTGCCGAAGGTGGTTCGGCGGGGTCAGGTCGTGGCGGTGGCGGCGGGGAGGGTCAGTTCGAAGCGGCAGCCGCCCGCCACGTTGCGCACTTCGGCGCGGCCGGAGTGGGCTTCCACTATCCCCCGCACGATCGCGAGGCCGAGGCCCGCGCCGCCGGGTGGGGTGCGTGCCTCGGTGCCCCGCCAGCCGGTGTCGAAGACCCGGGGCAGGTCGTCGTCGGGGATGCCGCCACAGCCGTCGGTGACGGAGAGCGTGACGGCGCCGTCCCGGTCCCGGGCGCCGACCGCCACGGTGCCGTCGGCCGGGGTGTGCCGGATGGCGTTGACCAGCAGGTTGGCGAGGACGCGGGTCATCTCCTTGCCGTCCACTTCGACCGGTACCGCGTCGACGCGCTCGCCGACCAGACGGACGCCGTGTTCGCGGGCGAGCGGGTCGGCGCCGGCCAGAGCGTCGCCGATCAGGTCGTGGACGGACATGCGGGCGGGGTTGAGGGAGAGCGCTCCCGCGTGGATCCGGGAGAGTTCGAAGAGGTCGCCCACCATGGAGTTGAGGCGTTCGACCTCGGTCCGGATCTGGCGGAAGTAGCGCTCGGGATCCTTGGCCATGCCGTCTTCGAGGGCCTCGGCCATCGCGCGGAGCCCGGCGAGCGGGGTGCGCAGGTCGTGGGAGATCCACGCGACGAGTTCGCGGCGGGAGGTTTCCAGCGCCCGTTCCCGCTCGCGCGACTCGGTCAGCTTCGCGCTGGTCGCTGCCAACTCCCGGCTGAGTGCGGCCAGTTCGGCGGTGGTGGGGCCCACGGGGGCGTCGAAGCTGCCGCCGTCGCCGAAGGAGCGGGTGGCGAGTGCGAGGCGGCGGCTGCTCGCGACGACTCGGCGGCCGAGCAGGAGCGCGGTGGCCAGGGACGCGACGGCTGCCATGGCGACGACCACCGTCACGACGGTCAGGTCGTGGGAGTTCAGGAGCATCGCCCAGGCGACGGCGAGCGTGCCCGCCAGCATGGCGACGACCGCGACGGCGGCGACCACGGTCACCGACGCGGTGAGCGACCGGTGTCGCAGAAGGCGGAGCGCCAGGGCGCCGCAGAGTCCCGCCGCTGCCGCGCCCAGGAAGGCGTACAGGGCGATGAGCAGCACGTCACCCATGGTCGGCACCCTTCACGATCGCGCTGCCGAGCGTAGCGTCTCCCGAGCCGGCGCCCGCGCGGGAGAGGCCGGCGTCGGCTGCCGCGCCGAGCGTGTCCGGTGCGGCCTCGAAGCGGTAGCCGACGCCCCAGACGGTACGGATGAGGGCGGGCTTGGCGGGGTCGGTCTCGATCTTTCCGCGCAGCCGCCGCACATGGACGGTCACGGTGGAGAGGTCGCCGAACTCCCAGCCCCACACCTCATGCATCAGCCGCTCGCGCGAAATCGCCTCGCCGGGGCGGGCGAGGAGGTAGGCCAGGAGGTCGAACTCCCTGAGGGTCAGGGCGAGTTCGACGCCGTCCTTCGACGCGGTGCGGGCGGTCGGGTCGAGCGCGATGCCGGAGCGGGCCATGCGCGGCCCCGGGCGGGCGGCGGCGGTGCGGGCCCTGCGCAGGACGGATTCGACGCGCAGCACCAGCTCGCGCGGGCTGAACGGCTTCGTCACGTAGTCGTCGGCACCTATTTCCAGGCCGAGGATGCGGTCGTCCTCGTCGCCGCGCGCCGTCAGCATGATCACCGGTACGGGGGCGTCGGCGCGCAGCCTGCGGCACACCTCCAGGCCGTCCATGCCGGGCAGCATCAGGTCGAGTACGACCAGGTCGGGGCGGCGGCGGGCGGCCGCGCGCAGGGCGGCGGGGCCGTCCGCGGCCAGGTCGACGGCGTGGCCCGCCCGCTCCAGGTAGCCGGTGACGACTTCCGCGACGGTCGGGTCGTCGTCGACGACCAGGATGCGGCTCTCGGTGCTGTGCATGGCATCCAGCGTCGCACCGCCGGGAGGGGTCCGTCTGCGCCAGGTGGACCCCGGGCGGGGGATGTCCGCGTTTCGTAAGAACCCGATATCCGTTTTGCCCGGTTTGGATTCGTACGGTGAGGGCGTGACTGAAACCTCTTCCGCATCCCCCGCCGCACCGCCCGCGGTGACCGTGGACGTCGTGCTGCCCTGCCTCGACGAAGCCGAGGCACTGCCTTGGGTACTGGCCCGGATCCCGGACGGCTGGCGGGCCGTCGTCGTCGACAACGGCTCGACCGACGGTTCACCCGATGTAGCGCGCGCTCTCGGCGCCACGGTGGTGCATGAGCCCCGCCGGGGCTTCGGCGCCGCCTGCCACGCCGGGCTGCTCGCCGCAGAGGCGGAGTTCGTCTGCTTCTGCGACTGTGACGCGTCCCTGGACCCGGCCGAGCTCGTCCGCTACGTGCGGGAGGTCGCGGACGGCACCGCCGACCTGGTGCTCGGCCGGCGCAGGCCGCAGAAGCTCGGCGCGTGGCCGCTGCACGCCCGCGCCGGGAACCTGGCGCTCGCCCGGATGCTGCGGCGCCGCACCGGGCTGCGCCTGCACGACCTGGGCCCGCTGCGGGCCGCGCGCCGCGAGGCGCTGCTCGGCCTCGCTCTCACCGACCGCCGCAGTGGCTATCCGCTCCAGATGGTGGTGCGCGCGGCCGACGCGGGGTGGCGGGTGGCCGAGCACGATGTGGCCTATCTGCCGCGCGCCGGGAAGTCGAAGGTCACCGGTACGTGGCGGGGCACCTGGAACGCGGTGCACGACATGCGCCGGGTGCTGGCCGAGCCGCCGGCCGCTGCGCCCGCCGTGGCGGTCGCCCGATGACGGGCCCGGAGCGCTCCATGACGTCGGGCACCACGCTGCTCGTCCTCGCGAAGGCGCCCGTCCCCGGCCGGGTCAAGACGCGGCTCACCCCGCCGTACACCCCGCGTGAGGCGGCCCGGATCGCCGAGGCGTCGCTCGCCGACACCCTCGACGCGGTGCTCGCCACGCCCGTACGCCGGAGGGTCCTGGTGCTCGACGGCGAGCCGGGCCCCTGGCTCCCGCCCGGCATCGAGGTGATCCCGCAGTGCGCCGGCGGGCTCGACGAGCGGATCGCTGCGGCGTTCGCCGCGTGCACCGGCCCCGCGCTCCTGATCGGGATGGACACCCCGCAGGTCACGCCGGATCTGCTCGCGCCGGCGCTGGCCGGGGGCGGGCCCCGCGACGCGTGGTTCGGGCCGGCCGACGACGGCGGGTTCTGGGCGCTCGGCCTGACCGAGCCCGATCCCTCCTTGCTGCTCGGCGTACCGATGTCGGTGTCCGAGACCGGACGCGTCCAGCGGCAGCGACTCGACGACGCCGGGCTCGTCGTGCACGAGCTGGCGCGGCTGCGCGATGTCGACACCGCGCGGGACGCCGAACTCGTCGCCGCCGAAGCCCCGCACGGCCGCTTCGCGCGGTCCCTGCGGATGGGGGCCCGGACGGGCGGCGCCGCGACCGTCGGGGCGCAGGCGGCGGAGCCGGCGGCTGTCGGGGGCACGCCGGACGAGCCGGCGGTGGTCGGGCCCCCGGCCGGGTCGTCCCCCGAAGGGCCCGCGGCGGGCGGGCACTCGACGGCCGGGGTGCGCGCATGGTGAGAGCGCTCTCGGCCACGGTTCCGGCGGCCTGGCACGCCGACCCGTATACGGATGCCGTGCGCTCGGGGCGCGGCCCGCTGTTCCTGCGCCGGCCCGACGGCTGGCTGCTGCCCCTGGAAGTCGAACGCTGGTGCGCCGAGCCGGACGTGGCGGACCGTACGGTGCTGCGCCGATGTCGCGGCACGGTCCTCGACATCGGGTGCGGGCCCGGCCGGCTGGTGGCCGCGCTCGCCGCCGACGGGGTCGCCGCGCTCGGGGTCGACGTGAGCGCCGAAGCGGTCCGCCACACCCGGGACTGGGGCGGCAGCGCGCTGTGCCGCTCGGTCTTCGACCACCTCCCCGGCGAGGGGCGCTGGGACACCGCGCTGCTCGTCGACGGGAACGTGGGCATCGGCGGCGACCCCGCCGCGCTGCTGGCCCGCGTTGCCCAACTCGTCGTTCCGGGCGGCCTGTTGCTCGCCGAGGCGGCCCCGTACGAGATCGATGAACGGATGCGGGTCCGCGTCACCGACGCGAGCGGCGCGGCGGGTGGCGACTTCCCCTGGGCGCGGCTCGGCACGAACGCGCTGCTGTCCTGCGCCCTCCCGCTGGGCTGGCGCCCGGCCGGACGCTGGACCGCGGCCGGCCGGGCGTTCGTGGCGCTGCGCCTGGACTGATGGCGCGGACGCACGGCGAAGGGCGGGGCCGGGGATCAACCCCGGTCCCGCCCAAGGGTGTTCGGGTCAGCTCACGTTGACCGCGGTGTCGTCGATGACGAACGACGTGGCCAGGCTGCTGTCCTCGGTGCCGTTGAACTTGAGGGTCACCGTCTGCCCCGCGAACGAGGAGAGGTCGAAGGACTTCTGGGCGAAGCCGGTGTTCTTGTTGATGTTGGAGTAGCTCGCCAGGGTGGTCGAGCCGGCGGTCACCGTCAGCTTGTCGTAGGCGACGGTGGTGGTCGTCTCCTTGGTGTCGATGTGCAGGTAGTAGCTGAGGGTGGCGTGGCAGCCGGCCGGGATGGTCACCGTCTGGGAGAGCGTGTCGGTGTGGGCGGCGCCGTACCCGTTGAGCCAGGCCTTCCAGGAACCGGAGTGGGCGGGCTCACCACTGGAGTTGTCGACGACGCCGGTGGTCGCGGACCAGGGCGTCGCGCTGCCGGTCTCGAAGCCGGGGTTGCCGAGCAGCTGGGCCGCGGTGCAGCCGCCGCCGCCCGAAGTCGTGACGGTCCAGGTGAAGGACGTCGAGCCGGTGGCGTTGGTGGAGTCCTTGGCGGTGACCGTCACGTTGGAGCTGCCGGTGGCGGTCGGGGTGCCGGAGATCAGGCCGGTCGAGGCGTTGATGGACAGGCCCGCAGGCAGGCCGGTGGCGCTGTAGGTCAGCGTCTGGCCGCTGCCGGAGTCCGTGGCGTGGATCTGGAGGGAGGCGGCGGTGTTGACCTGGGTCGACTGGTTGCCCGGGTTGGTCACCGTCACGGTGTTGCCGGTGCTGGTGCCGCTGGTGAAGGCCGCGGTGCCGTTCGGGGTGCCGAGGCCGGTCGGACCGTCGTAGCCGACGGCGGCCTTGCACAGGTAGTTGCTGCAGCTGCCGTTGGCGCCGGAGGTCACGTCATTGAGGGAGGACGTGTGGGCGTACGGGTAGGACGCCGGGACGGTGTTCGCGGCGGGGGTGCCGGCGAGCGCGTACACGCCGGCGATAATGGGCGAGGAGGCGCTGGTGCCGCCGTACACGTTCCAGCCGCTGGCCTGGTAGCTGTCGTACACCGCGAGGCCGGTGTTGGGGTCGGCGACCGCGGAGACGTCGGCGACGGTGCGCTTGGCGCAGCCGGTGTCGTGCTGCCAGGACGGCTTCGGGTCGTACGCCGAGCAGCCCGAGCCCGCGCCCTCGCCGCCGGAGCTGGAGCCCCAGACCGACTCGGACCAGCCGCGGGTGCTGCTCGAGCGGCTCAGGGAGGTGCCGCCGACGGACGTCACGTACTGGGAGGCGGCCGGGTACTCGACGCCGTAGCCGCTGTCACCGGAGGAGACGGTGATGGCGACGCCGGGGTGGTTGAAGTAGGTGGAGTCGGAGCTCGTGTCGGTGGAGTCCTCCGAGCCGCCGTAGCTGTTGGAGACGTACTTGGCGCCCATGGCGACGGCGCGGTTCACGGACGCGCCGAGGTCGTCCATGCTGGCGGAGTTGGCCTCGACGAGCAGGATGTGGCACTGCGGGCAGACGGCGCTGACCATGTCGACGTCGAGGGAGATCTCGCCGGCCCAACCCGAGTCGGCGGTCGGGTAGTTGGTGCCGCCGTTCTGGTCGGACTTCTTGAAGCAGCCGTTCGCTGTGGTGCAGGCGGGCAGCCCGTACTGGGAACGGTAGGTGGCCAGGTCGGACTCGGCGCTCGGGTCGTCCTGCGCGTCGACGATCGCGACGGTCGTGCCGGCGCCGGCGTTCGCCGGGAGGGCGTAGGCGCTCTGCAGGTCGGAGGGGCCGTAGCCGGAGGGCAGGGCGTTCGGGGATATGCCGAGGTGGTGCTGGACGTCGGTGCGGGCCAGTGCCAGGCAGGACATCATGCCGGCCTTGGCGGGCTGGGCGCACAGCCGCTGGGTGTTGGCGGCATGTGTGCCGGCGCTCTGTGTGCTCGAACTCTGTGTGGCGGAGCTCTGTGTGGCGGCGCCCTGTGTGGCCGCGGCGACGGACGGGGCGACGGCGATGAGTCCGCCGGTGACCAGGGCCGCCGCGCCGAGGGCGGCGGTGGCGACGCGCCCGGTGAGTGCGGGGAGGCCGAAGGGTCTCTTCGAGTACAAGGAACTGCCCTCCATGGGGGGTTGATTCGCCGGATCGCGGCAGACGGGAGGTACTGGGGTGCGGCTGTGCTGCGGCGCGGATCCGGCGCGTCCGGCATGACGTGTGCCGGACGTGGGGCGGTGCGGGTGCGTGCACGTGACCAGCACGTGCCGAGCGCCGCGTGTCGAGCGCCTCGTCGCGGAACGACGCGGTGGGGATACGCGGTTGAGCAGCGCGGAGTGACAGGGGCGTACTGATCGGAAACGGCTGATCAGAACGGGTACGCACAGGATCGGCGGAAGCGGCTGTGCCTGACCAGTGCATGACAGTGGCGCTTCGTGAAAACTGCCACCCGCTCACGTGGTGGCAGGGACGAAGGTAGCGAGGGCGGCCGGGGGCGACAACAGGCTGAGGCAAGCCCCAGGCAAAGCCTTGCCCTCGAAAAGGGATGGATCACCGGTCGGGCCGTCCGTCTGATTCCCCGAGGATCACAGGACTGCTCAGAGCCGGGGATGGGTGTATACGGTGGCGGGCATCGATCAGAGGAGGACGTACATGGAGCCGGACGGGGACGCGCATGGAGCCGGATGAGGAGTCGGTCGGCTCCCTGGTCGAGCTGGGGCTTTCGCGGTACGAGGCTCGGGTCTACCTCGCGCTCGTCAGGCGCGACTCCTACACCGCGGCGCAGGTGGCGCGGGAGGCGGAGGTGCCGCGCCAGCGCATCTACGACGTGCTCGACAAGCTGGTCCGCGCCCAGTTGGCCGTGGCCCACCGGGGGCGCGTCACGACGTTCACGGCGGTCGCCCCCGAGCTCGCCCTGACCCGCCTGATGAACCGTCAGAGGGAGTCCCTGGAACGGCTGGAGAAGGTGTCGACGAGCCTGACGTCGCTCCTGTTGCCGCTGTGGTCGGACGGGCGGGCGCACACCGACCCGCTCGACTACATCGAAGTGCTGCGTGATCCGCGCCAGATCGCGGAGCGTTTCGCGGACATCCAGGAACAGGCCGACTCCGAACTGCTCAGTTTCTGCATGCCTCCGTTCGTCGCGCCGGCCGCCAACACCTCCGGGATCAAGGCCACTCGGCGGCTCCGGCGCGCCAAGGGTACGGTGCGCGCGGTGTACACGCACGACGCGCTCGCGGACGAGGAGGTCCTGGAGAATGTGCGGCGCTTCGCCGAGGCCGGTGAGGAGGCGCGTTTCGCACAGCGGCTGCCGCTCAAACTGGTCATCGCCGACGCGTCGTTGGTGCTGTGCGACATGCCGGACCCGGTCGCCGGGACCGGCGCGACGACCGCGCTCTACATCGAGCACCCGGCGCTCGCCGCCTGCCTGCGGCTGGCCTTCCAGAGCGTGTGGGAGGCGGCGGAGCCGATGCGGGCCGAGGCGGCGGACGCGGTGGGGAGCGCGGAGCCGCCGGATACGGCGGAGCCGGACGCGGGCTGAGCGAAAGGGCGGGATCCGGCCGCCTCAGCCCTCCGGGGCGCCGGCCTCGTGGCCGGCGTGCCTGCGCCGGGCCCACCGGACGACGCCGAGCAGTACGGCGAGTACGGCGACCACGGCGAGCGAGATCAGCAGGCCCCGCGCGTAGTTGAGCGGCAGCACCGACGGGTTGTTCGTGGGGAGGGGGCGCAGCAGGAGCGGGAGCGCGATCAGGACGAGGCAGCCGCCGGTCATCAGCGTGCCGCGCACCAGGCCCCGGTTGGCGAGGCCACCGGAGAGCAGGGCCACCGCGATGACCAGCGGCCCGATGATGCCGTCGTGCAGGACGACGGCTCCGGCGAGCCAGATGAGTACGTCCCAGTGTGTGGCCTGGTCCCATACCAGCAGTCCGCCGGCGGCCATGAGGGCGAGCCCGGCCGCGCCGAGAACGACGCGCATCACATCACCTCCAGGCGGGTGACCCACTTGGTCTGGAGGACTCCGGGGCGGTTGGGGGCGATGATGCGGGCGGGGTAGCCGTGGTCCGCGGTGAGGGTCTGGCCGTTGAGCTTCAGGGCGAGCAGGGTCAGCGGGTCGTGGGCGTAGTCGCGGCCCATCTCCATCGTCCGGTAGGCGCCGTACTGCTCCAGGGAGACCACCCGTACCCGGGCGTCCGGTGGGGCGCCGGCCCGGCGCAGCAGGTCGATCATGCGTACGCCGGTCCAGTGGGCGGACTTGCTCCAGCCTTCGACGCAGGCGATGGGCAGGACGGATTCGTGCTGGGTGAGCGCGGACAGTTCGTCGAAGGTGAGGACGTAGGGGCGGGGGCCCATGACGCTCAGCCGGTAGGCGGCGATGTCGACATGGGTGGTTCCGGCGGCCCGCGCGCTCCGGTTGACGGGCAGCCCCTCGGCTCCGTAGTCGGGGTGGCGCGGCGCGAGGACGTCGAAGAACTTCAGGGGGGTGAGGGCCTGGCCGACGGTGGTGAGGGTGACGGCGCCGACGGCGGCGGCCACGCCGGTCAGCAGGGAGCGCCGGTCGGGCCCGTCGGCGGCCGGCAGCTCCAGGGTGCCCGGCGACCGGGCTCCCCAATGCGCTTTGATTTCAGGGTACTTGACGGCGATGTGCAGCATGAGGGCGCCGGCCAGGAGCCAGGCGACGGCGAAGTGCACCGGCACGAAGGAGAACGGCCAGGGATACCACTGCACCGTGTTCAGGAGGCCGGTGAACAGTTCGAAGACGGCGCCCGCGACGAGGACGGCGACCGAGAGCCGCTCCAGGGCGTGGCGCACGGACCGCACGGGCGGCCAGGCGAACAGCCGCGGATAGACCGTCCACAACTTGGCGAGGAGCAGCGGGATCGCGGCGATGCCGGAAGCCACGTGCAGGCCCTGGCTGAGCCGGTACCCCCAGACGGGCCTGCTGGGCAGGACGTCCACCAGCCAGCCGGGCTGGTGCTGGAGGTAGTGACTGATCAGTCCGGTGCCGAAGCAGACCGCGATCGCGGCACCCAGCCAGCGGCCGATCGAGGTCGCTGTGCGCGCGTCGTGCAGTCGGCCCCGGAAGGCGGGTGGCCGCACTGCGGGAAGTCGTGGCTTCATGGCTCCATCCCACCCCGGCGGACCCCCGTTCCGGGTGGTCCGACACCTTACGGTTCGCGAACGCCACCCCTTGGACCATGCGCCGGGGCGAGCCGCCGATCACGCCTTGGGACGCGTCCGGAAAGGAATGCGATGGCGCGAACAATACGGTGACAGGTCCGGCGGAACATGGTTAGGATCTTCGGGCAGCATCGCGTGTCGGTCACCGACCGGGTGAGACATGGAGGTGTCTGTGAGATGCCCGATGGAGGCATTCCACCGTGTCAGTACAGTTGAATCACACCATTGTCGGATCCCGGGACAACCGGGCGTCCGCCGAATTCCTGGCGAATATGCTCGGCCTTGAGGCCGGCAAGGAATGGGGACCGTTCGTCCCCGTCGTGACCAGCAACGGAGTCACTCTCGACTTCGCGACCGTGCCCGAAGGCGTCGAGATCGCATCCCAGCATTACGCCTTCCTCGTCTCCGACGAGGTGTTCGACGCGGCATTCGAGCGCATTACGGAATTGAAGCTTCCGTTCTTCGCGGATCCGCATCGCAAGCACCCGAACGAGATCAATCACAATGACGGCGGTCGCGGGGTCTATTTCCCCGACCCTTCGGGCCACTGGCTGGAACTGCTGACCGTCCCCTACGGCGGCTGGCAGTAACACGCGCGGGCGGCGCGGGCCGCTTCCGCGCGTCCGCGTGAACCTTACGGTTCGCGGACGGCGGGGGTGGCCTGCACCGCTTCGGGGCCGCGAGCTGCGAGGCTCGCGGGGTGACCCATCGACGTACCGTATGCACCGCCGTCCTGCTCGCCGCGCTCACCACCGTGCTCGCCTTCACCGTCCTCAAGGACGGGTTCCGGCTCGATCCGGCCGGCCTCTCGTGGTGGTACGCGGCGGCCTGGGCGCTGTTCGCCGTCACCGCCTGGTCGGTGCGCAAGGTGCCGGCCCGCCACCGCGCGGCGCTGATCGTCGCGGGCGGGATCGCCGTCGCCGCGACCGGCCTGCTCGCTCCCCCGCGCACCAGCACCGATGCCTACCGGTACGCCTGGGACGGGCGGGTGCAGGCCGCCGGAATCTCCCCGTACGACTATGCGCCGGGCGATCCCCGGCTGGCCCGGCTGCGTGACCCCTGGCTCTTCCCCACCAGCCGCGCGCAGTGTGCGCGCCCCGAGCGCGCCCGGGTCGACGGCGGCTGCACCCGCCTCAACAGGCCCGCCGTGCACACCATTTACCCGCCGGTCGCCGAGGCGTACTACCTCGTGGTGGATGAGATCTCGCCCGGCGGGGCCCGCCTCAAGCCACTGCAGATCGGCGGCGCGCTCTTCGCGGTCGGCACCACCCTCGTTCTCGTGCGCGTCCTGCGCAGGCGCGGCCGGGACGGCGCGCCCGGCGACGTGTCCGGCGCCGCGTTCTGGGCGTGGTGTCCCGCCGTGCCCCTGGAGGCGGTCAACAACGCCCATGTCGACGTCCTGGCCGTGCTGATGACCGTCGCGGGGCTCGCCGCGCTCACCGGCGGCCGCGCCGTCGGGCGACTGCGCGCCGCGGCGGGCGGGGCGCTGATCGGCGCGGGGGTCGCCGTCAAGATGCTGCCCGCGATGGTGCTGCCCGCAGTGCTGCGCAAACGGCCGGTCACCGTACTGCTGTCGACCACCGCGACCGTCGCGCTCTCCTACCTCCCCTACGTCCTCGCCTCGCACTCCTCCGTGCTCGGCTACCTCAGCGGCTACACCGAGGAGGAGGGGTACGACGATCCGACGGGGCAGGGCCGGTTCGCGCTCATCCGGATGGTGCTGCCCGACAGCTGGGGCCTGCCGGTCGCCCTGATCGCGCTGGCCGCGGTGACGGGGTACGTGATGTGGCGCGGCTACGCCGAACGCCCTTGGTCGGGCGCCCTGTTGCTGTTCGGCTGGGCCTTCCTGCTGCTCACCCCCGGATACTCCTGGTACGCGCTGCTCGTGGTCGCCCTCGTCGCGCTGGACGGGCGGTGGGAGTGGCTCACCCTCGCCATGGCGGGAGCGTGCACCTATGTCGTGGCCAAGGCGTCGGGAGACTTCCCGATGGCACGGGTGGCGTACTCGGTCGCCGCCTGCGCGGTCCTCGCGGGCTGGCTGGTCCGGCGCCGCCTCGCCGGCCGGCCGGAGCGGAGCACGAGCGCGGGCGAGGTCGCGGCACCGGAGCGTGTCACTGCCTGAGTTACTGTCTGCTCCATGACAACCGCCGCGCTGGACACGGGAGTAGGGCTGCTGCTGCGCGGCTGGCGCGTGCAGCGCCGGCTCAGCCAGCTGGAGCTCGCGCTGCGCGCCGATTCCTCGGCCCGTCACATCAGCTTCATCGAGACCGGCAGGTCACGCCCCAGCGAGGAGATGGTCCTGCGGCTCGCGGAGCACCTGGACGTGCCGGTCCGCGAGCGCAACGCCCTTCTCCTCGCGGCCGGTTACGCCCCGCACTACGCGCAGACCCCGCTCGACGACCCGGCGATGAGCTCCCTGCGCGCGGGCATGGACCGTCTGCTCCGGGCGTACGAGCCCTATCCGGCGCTGATGGTCGACGCGACGTACACGGTGCTCGCCGCGAACCGGGGCATCGAGATGCTCCTCGACGGGGTGGCCGGGCATCTGCTGACCCCGCCGGTCAACGCGATGCGGCTGACCCTGCACCCGGAGGGCCTCGCGCCGCGCATCCGCAACCTGCCGCAGTGGCGCGGCCACCTCCTGGAGCAGATGGAGCGCCAGATCGCGCTGTTGCGCAGCGACGCCCTGCGCGCGCTGTACGAGGAGGTCGCCGCCCACCCCGTGCCCGCGACCCACGCAGCGGAGCCGGGGGACCCGGGCGAGCGGCAGGCGTTCCCGTTCGCGCTGCCGCTGCGCATCGAGCACGCGGGCCGGGTCCTGTCGTTCATCTCGACCATCGCCACGTTCAACACGCCCATGGACGTCACCGTCTCCGAGCTGGCCATCGAGACGTTCCTGCCGGCCGACCCGGAGACGGCGAAGTACCTCCAGTCACTCACGCCGTAGGCGGTACGCGGTCCACGAACCCGGCGACGGAACGGATGCCGCCGTCTTCGGCGAGGGCGACCACATCGAAGCCGGCGACCGGTGCGGAGCCGTCGGCCACCGACACCAGCTCCCATCCGAAGCGCGCGAAGTGGTGGTGCCCGTCGACCGGACCGAGCGGCCGGAACACGAATCCCGGGAACTGTGCCTGCGTCCCGGCGATCACGGCGGCGACCGCGTCGTGCCCCGCGACATCGGCGAAGGGATCGGTGTAGGACCCGCCTTCGGTCCACGCCACGGCGACGGCCTTGGCTATATCCTCGGCCGAGCCGGCGTTCCAGGCCTCGAAGTAGCGGGCGACGGCGGTCTCGTAACGGTTCTCCGACATGGAAATCAGCCTCCGTGAGGTACGTCCTGAAGTACGGCCTGCCTGTTCAGCGATCCGGGACCCGACCGGAGTGCGCCGCCCGGGTCCCGATGTCCCTCACTGTGCCGGGGCGCGGGCGGCGGGGCGATTACCGCGAAGGTAATGCGAGAGCGCTCTCAGCCCGCGGGTGGCGGCGGGAAGGGCGGGGCCGTGCGCGACGCGCCGCCGGGTGAGGCGGACGGCCGGGGCGGCGGCCCGGACGGCAAGGTCTGGTACGCCTCCTACGGGTCCAACATGCATCTCGACCGGCTCGCCCACTACATCGCGGGCGGCCGGCCACCGGGCGCGGCCAGGAGTTACCCGGGGTGCCGGGACCGCCGGCCTCCCGTCGCGTCCGTGCCGGTGGAGCTGCGCGGAGCGCTCTATTTCGCCACCCGCTCCCCCGTGTGGCGCGGCGGGCGGGCGTTCTACGACCCGGAGGCGGAGGGCCGCGTACTGGCCCGCGCGCATCTGGTCTCGGCGGAGCAGTTCACCGACATCGCGGCGCAGGAGATGTACCGCGAGCCCGGGGGCGAGCTGGACCTCGGCGAGGCGGTGCGTGCGGGCAGATCCGTGCTGGGCGCGGGCCGGTACGAGACGCTCATCTGCCCCGGTTCGCTCGACGGCCGCCCCGTGCTCACCTTCACGGCGCCGTGGCGCATGCACGAGGTTGCCCCGACCGCGCCCTCCGCCGCCTATCTGCGCCATCTCGCACAGGGGTTGCTGGAAGCGGGCGCCTGGGACGTGGACACGGTGACCGCCTACCTGGCGGCGTGCCCCGGCACCGCGGGCCTGTGGACCGAGCGGGCCGTCGCCGAGTTGCTGCGGGACGACACCGATCGACCCAACGGCGCTTCCGCATAGGCCAGTTGAGGGGCCGTGGCGCGCGCGTACGACACCCTCGTGTCGGCGCGCCCTCCCCTCCGTACTCCGGAGCCAGGGCGGCGCTCATGGAGCGCCACCGGTTTCGAGGAGGACATCGAGGGCGGGGACCCTGCGGGTCGAGGCGCCGTCCACGGAGAGCGGCCTCGCGTTGCGGTCCTGACACGGGGACGACGCGGACGGGCTGGACGGAGTGCGCGTAGCCTGCGGCGACTCTGCTGAGGCGCTGGGCACGCGGCGGGTGGTGGGTGCTCGTCCGTTCCCCCGCCTGCGCACGGGGGTTCGCCCGTACGGCCCCGGGTGCGGGCGCGGGGCGGGCGCCCGGTGTCAAGATCTTCGCGAGGGGTGGGTCCGGTTCGGCATCCTTGGAGTCCCATGCCCGGCACGCCACGCCCTCGTAGGACACGCTCCCGCACGTCGCGCTCCCGCACCCTCCGCTGCCTCGCGGTGCTGGCGGCCGCGCTCTCCATCGCGTGTGCCCTCCCGCGGTCCCTGCCCGCCCCCGGCCCGCCCTACCCGGGCCCCTACTGGGTGAACCCGGTGGGCCATGCGGCCAGTCAGGTCGCCGAGTGGCGCGCGGCCGGGCGGACCTCGGACGCCGAGCTGGTGGAGCGGATCTCGCTGCGGCCGCAGGCGGACTGGCCGCGGCCCGACGGGATCGAGCAGACGGTCCGCGAGCTGACGAGCGCCGCCGACCTCGCCGGCCGGATCCCGGTACTCGTCGCGTACAACATCCCGCACCGGGACTGCGGCGGCCTCTCGCAGGGCGGCGCGCAGGACGCGGACGCGTACCGGCTGTACATCGACGCGTTCGCGCGCGGCATCGGTGAGCGCCGCGCCGTCGTGATCGTCGAGCCGGACGCGATCGCCCATCTGGTGAGCGGCTGCGAGGCGGCGCCCTCGGCCGAGCGGCTCTCGCTCCTCGCGTACGCCGTCGAGCAGTTGAAGCGCGGCCCGGCGACGAAGGTGTATCTGGACGCTGGCCACTCCGGGTGGATCACGGACCAGACGCAGCTTGAAGACCCCTTGCGCCGGGCCGGCATCGACAAGGCCGACGGCTTCTCGCTCAACGTCTCGGCTTTCCAGACGAACGCGTCCAGCGCGGAGTACGGGCACCGGCTCTCCGCCGCGCTCGACGGCAAGCACTTCGTCGTCGACACCAGCCGCAACGGCAACGGCCCCTATACGGACGCCGGCAGCGACACGTGGTGCAACCCGCCGGGCCGTGCGCTCGGGATCCCGCCCACGGCGGCCACGGGTGACCCGCTGATCGACTCCTACCTGTGGATCAAACGCCCCGGCGAGTCGGACGGAGCCTGCCGCGGCGGGCCGTCGGCGGGGCGCTGGTGGCCGGAGTACGCGCTCGAACTGGCCCGGGGAGCGCGTTCCTGAGAGAGGCGGGGTGGTGCGGCGGTGGGTGGGCCGGTGCGTGAGAGCGCTCTCACGCACCGGCCCCAACCACGGAGTCGCTCTGGCGCCGGGATGTGATGCCGAGCCCTGATGTCAGTCTTGGCGCCCGGTCTGGCGCCAGACCTTGGCGCAAGACCCTGGCGCCCGGTCTTGGCGCCCGGTCTTGGCGCCCGGTCTTGAGGTCGGAGCTTGAGGCCGGCCCTTGAGGCCGGTACGGCTACTCGTCCGTTACCTGCGCCCGGACCTGGCGCCGGACGGGACCTTGCTCGCGTCGGCGCTCCTCCCCTCCCTCGGCAGGATCGGCTTCCTCGGGAGCGCCGGGCCCGGCGGGCTGAATGCGGGCGGCCTCGGCTCGGATCATGGCGTTGAGAGCCGCGAACGGGTCGATGGGCATGGCTGAACCACCTTGCTGCGTAAGCGAGTTGACTGTCCGACCTGGTTCCGTACGGAACGGTCAGCAGCGCAGCACCACACAGCGCAGCCCCGTCGCCGCCGTCGGCCGACGGGTCGGGGCGTACGGGGCGGGGAAGGGGTGTCCGGACCGGAGCGCTTGCTCGACGGCGTCCGGCGACGGCCGGTCCGGCCGCGCGACGCGGCCCGACTGCGGCGGGAGCACGGCTTCGGCCGCGTCCGGCGCGGCCTCGTTCGACGGCTCGGGCGCCACCGAAACCGCGGCCGTGTCCACCGTCCGCCCCTCGACCGCCAGGGCCTCGGGCGCCGCCCCGAACAGCACGCCGAGCACCAGCAGCACCACGAAGGTGCGGCGCAGGGCGGTGAGGGAGACGGACGGCACGAGGACAGCTCTGCCCAGCTACGGCCGCGACGTGCTCGGATTCCCCGCAGATCCGCTCTACCGGGTGATGTGGCTTGCCACGGTTGACGCAGCCCGCACGCCGCGCGCCCCTGCCCGGGGCCGGCCTCGTACGGCTGGTCGCGCCCATGCCCGGGACCGGCCTCGTACGGCCGGTCCACGGGTGAGGGGCAGTCTCGCCGAGGGCTACGCCTGCGGCGGGCGGTCCTGAGGCTTGTCGGAGCCCAGCTGCTCGTTGAGCTTCTGCTGGGCCGTGTCGACCTGGCTCTGGTACTTGTTCCCGGTCTTCGCGTCGAACGCGTCGCCGCCCTTTTCGACTCCCTGACGCGCGGTGTCCTCGTGACCCTTGAGCAGGCCCTTGAGCTTGTCGAGCATCGACATAACTGCCTCCTTGCGGATGCTGGCACACCCAGCATCCGCGCTTTCGCCGGGCTTCGCACCCCCAGGGACCGACCGGCCCGGGATCCCGGGCCCGGCACCGCACGCCCGCCGGTCCACCCCAGTCCGTTCCTGCGCGGTCCACCCCTGCGCGCCCCGGCCGCCTGAACGCGGCCGACCGACGGAACGCCGTCGGCGGCTAGTCGCTCTTGCCGACCGCGAGCTCCACGCCCGTGACGGTCGCCACGATGCCGTCCTTCTCGACGCGCACTCCGCGCAGCCGCAGGTTCTGGGCCTCCTTGGGCAGCGTGAAGGAGAAGGACAGGCGGTCGGACAGCTCCGGCGGCCGCATCTGGAGCAGACCGGCCACCAGCTTCGGATCGATGCCGACCTTGGAGAGCAGCCAGGGGTGGTCCACCACCACATCGACGAGGTTGACGCCCATCAGCCGGCTCACGAAGCGAGGCGTGCCCACCAGCTCGTGCAGCTTCGCCTCGTTGCGCAACGCGGCGTCGATGTCGCTCTGCGGCACTCCGAGCCGCTGCACCACGGCCGGCACCGACAGGAGCGCCTTGACGCGGGCGGTGTCGCGGCTGATGAGTTCGGCGGTCTCGCGGTGCAGGGTCAGGCCCCTGTTCTTACCGGGGCGGTAGGTGGCGATGCCGGGCATGTCGAGGCTCATGCCGTCGACGTCCGTGGACAGACCGCGGTCGCCGTCGACGCGCAGTTGGGCGTCGGCCCGTACCCGCAGCTCCTGGCCCGCGATGGTCAGCCGGCCGTCCGCCGCGATGGAGTTGTCGCTGCGGCGGCTGAACTTGACCTGTGATGCGGCGAGTTCGCGGTTCATGTCGTCGAAGGAGAGCGCGATCTCGCCGTTCAGGTTGCCGATGACGGCGCTGCGGATGTCGCTCGGCAGATCGCCGGTCAGCTCGATGTCACGCGCGCTGGCCTGCACTTTGGCAAGCGAGATCCGGTCGGCCGGCACATGGGGCACCGTGACGTCGACGCGTTCCAGGCGCTTGTTCAGCACCTGAGTGAGGAAGGGAAAGCCGTGGATGTCCACCTGCGGGGCGGCCTCCAGGTGCAGCTGGTGCCGGAGTGCCTGCTGCGCCTTCTTCTCGGCGTACATCGCCGCGCACCGGTCGGCGAGGAGCAGGAAACCCGCGCACACGGCGAGCGCGGCCAGGAGCTTGGCGGCGCGGGGCAGTGCGGCGAACGCGCTGCGGGCGCGCCGGGGGGTGCGACGAGGGGCGCGCCTGGCGCGGCGCCCGTGGCCGGTGCGGCGGCGCTCGCGCTCGGGCTGCGGAGCCCAGAAGCCGTCGTCGGATCCGGGGTCCGGCAGGCCGCCTGAGAGCGCTCCCGGCGCACCGTCCGCCCTGTCCTGCCGCGGCGTGGCGGCCGGTATCTCCTGGGTGGCACACCCCTGTTCGTCCCAGGGGTCGTCGCCGGGGTGGGGCTCCGGTTCGGGGTCGGCGAGTGCTGCGAGCTCGTCATAGGGGTTGCGGTAACGGGGTTGCATGCGTGTGGGGGTTCGCATCACCTCATCCCACCACACATGATCCACTCGTATCGAACCGCCGGTGGCGATACGTCCGGAATGGGACGCCTGAGAGCGCTCACATCCGCCGCGTGGTGCGGGACCGTGGCGAACAACACGTCATGCGGCGGACCCGTCCCGGGTGCGCTGCTTGCGGGCCGCCATCCACGCGTACACGAGGACGCCCGCGAAGAGGAAAAGCACGCCCTGGTAGACCGCCTCGTACCCGGAGCCCGCCACGAGCCACATCGAGAAACCGAAGGCGAGGACGGCCAGGACGGCGTCGCGGACCAGCCGGGAGCGGTGCACGCGTTCGGGCTGCCCCGAGGCGAGGAAGTAGATCTGGGCCGCGGTCGACAGGAGGTAGGGCACGGTGGCGGTGAACGTGGTCACGAGGACCAGGATCTCGAAGACGCCCTTCGAGCCGGCCGTGTAGTTGTAGACCGTGAGGAGCGAGGCGAGCACGGCGGTGACCAGGACGCCCGCCGTGGGCACGCCGCGCCTCTTGACGGCGAACACCTTGGGGAAGAGGCCGTCCTTGGCGGCGGCGTACGGGGTCTGGGCGCTCAGCAGGGTCCAGCCGTTGAGCGCGCCGACCATGGAGACGAGGGCGGCGAGGGCGACGGCCGTGCCGCCCCAGGCGCCGCCGAACATGGAGTTCACGGCGTCGGTGAAGGGGGCGGTGGAGCCGACCAGCTCGGCGTGCGGGACCGTACCGAACACGGAGAGCGTTCCCAGGAGGTAGATCACGGCGGCGCCGGTCGTGCCGAGGATGGTGGCGCGGCCCACGTTGCGGCGCGGGTCACGGACCTCGCCGGCGCTGACGGCGGCGGATTCCACGCCGAGGTAGCTGAAGAGCAGGATGGCGGCGGACGCCGATATCGCGCCGAGCCCGGACCGGTCGCTCGCCTGGAAGGGGCCGAGGTTGGCCGGGTCGAAGAAGAAGAGCCCGCCCACGGCGACGAGGAGCAGCGGGGCGAACTTCAGTACGGTGGCGACGAGTTGGACCGCGCCCACGTAGCGGGTGCCGGCGAGGTTGGCGAGCGCCGGGAGCCATTGGAGCAGGAGTGCCGCCGTGATGGTCGCGGCCTTGGAGCCGTGGACGGGTATGAGCACGTCCAGGTAGCCGACGGCGGCGACCGCGAGCGCGGCGTTGGAGACCCAGGTGGTGATCCAGTAGGACCAGGCGGCGAGGAATCCGGCGAAGTCGCCGAAGGCCTCGCGGGCGTAGACGTAGGGGCCGCCGGTCCGGGGGTGCCGTTCGGCGAGCCGGCCGAAGACGAGGGCGAGCGCGATGGCGCCGGCGGTCAGGACGCCGAAGGCCACCAGGCTGATCGTGCCGAAGGGGGCGACGGAGGCGGGCAGCAGGAAGATTCCGCCGCCGATGATGTTGCCCATGACCAGAGTGATGGCGACCGGCAGGCCGAACTGCCGTGCGTGCTTGCTCTGGGTTTCTTGCGTGGTCATGGTGGGGTGGCGCGCCTCTCGTACGGGACAAACCTGACCATGGTCGGGTACGGGGTTCGGCGCACCAAATCAGTTGGTTTTGTCCTGTACGGCGTGGCCGGAAACCGGAAAAGATCCTTCCGCTTGGCCGGTCGGCGGGGAATCCTCCATGAGGGTCGCGACATCGGTGACCAGCGGAATCTGCGGCCCCTGCCCCTCGCGCAGCCAGCGGCGCAGCACGCTGTGCACCTGCTCCGCGCCGACCAGCTCTCCGGCGTGGGTGACCGGCCGCGACAGGGTGTGGGGCGACAGCAGGAAGGCGTGGGACTGTTCTCCGCCGAGTCCGCCGTGCGAGCCGATCTGCTCCTCGAAGGCGTGCACCTGGCCGGTGGCCGGGTCGTACATGGAGTTGACCATGATGTCGGCGGTGTGCGGGAAGGTGTCGGTGCGCCGGACCGCGTCGGCCGCGCCGCGCCCGAAACCCTTCAACGGGCCCTGCTCGTCGGCGAGTTCGGCCACGGGCACTTCGATGCCGTCCCGGCCGAGCACCACCGCGCCGTGCTCCTCGCTGCGTACGAGGAGGAAGCCGATGCCGGGGTGGCCGGCCAGGGTGGTCAGGAGCGCCGGGTGGCGGCGGTCGATGTGCTCGCGGGTCGCACGGCCCTCGATGTCGGGGAAGGAGACGAGCCCGAGGTTGCCGGAGGCGAGGACCACCGGGTCGGCCCGGCTGTCCCGCCCGGCCTCCTCCTGGCCCGGCTCCCCCTCGGTCGCGCCGTGACGAAACGGCTCCGTCCTGGCGCAACGGGTCTCGGCGGGGCTTTCGTCGACCGGCCGGTGCAGCGCGACGCGCACCGCGTAGCGGGCCTCCGCGCCGCTCCGGGTGCGGCGGGCCCGGCGCGGCACGGGCAGCCCGCAGCCGGCCCGTACGAGATCCTTCAGGGACAGCCCGAAAGCGCTCTCAAAGGTCTCACCGGGGCTCTGCCCATGGTCGGAGAGGAGCACCACGCGGTAGTCCCGGGGCGCGTGTTCGGCCGCGTCGGCGATCAGCGCGAGGGAGCGGTCGAGACGCTTGAGCACCTGCGCGGTGTCCCTGCCGTGCGGCCCCGAGTGGTGGGCCACCTCGTCGTAGGCGACGAGGTCGGCGTAGACGGCGGTGCGTCCGGCGAGCATGTCGCCCATGACGGCGGCGACCACCACATCGCGTTCGACGACCGTCGCGAAGGCCCGGATGAGGGGGTAGAGGCCGCCGCGGCCGATGCGCGGGCTCTGCTTGCGCAGCCTGGCACGCGTCGACTGGACGATCTCCCTGCCGACCTCGGCGACGAACGAGCCGGCCGTGCGCACGGCGTTGGCCGGGTCGGAGAAGTAGGCGAAGTAGCCGGCGCGAGAGCGGTTTCTGGGTCCTCGGCGGGCGGCGGCCGTCAGGACCAGGGCGACCTGGTCGGCGCCGCCGGAGAACAGGTTGCCTCGGCTGGCTCCGTCGAGGGTGAGCAGACCGCCGTCGCCGGTGCGCTCGACGGCCCTGCGCTGCAGCTCCACGGCGGACGCGGGCCGGTTGGAGACCATGACCTCGCCGCTCTCCTTCTCGTACCAGCGGAAGGCCGGCACGTCGAAGGTGGTGCCGTGCAGGATGCCGAGCTGGCTCGCGCCGGTCTGGCTCGACCAGTCGGTACGCCACGGGGTCAACCGGTGGGTGTCGGCCAGCCACGCCCCGACGGTCGGCATCAGGCCCTGGCCGACGGCGTCGCGCAGAACGCGCTCTCCGACGCCGTCGAGCTGGATGAAGACGATGCCCGGCGGGGTAGGCACCGGGCCGGCGCCGCGCCTGCGCCGGCGGCGCAGGGCGAGCCGGGACAGCCTGCGCCGGTAGGCGTCGTCGTCGCGCACGGCCAGGGCGGTCGAGGTGGCCGACGCGACCGCCGACATGACGGCGGCGACGATCACCGCGGTCTCGGGGTCGGCCGCGCCCCTGCCGGTCGGGATGAGGCGGAGCGCGAGCAGGAGCAGCGACCCGTTCAGGAAGAACACCAGGAGGCCGAGCACCAGCGCCGGCACCAGCAGGAACGCCCGCACGACGAGTGGCCACACCAGGGCGCCGAGCAGGCCGAAGGCGCCCGCTCCCCAGCCGGCGGTGAGCGCGACCCGGGTGATGCTGTCGCCGTTGTCGGAGGTGAGCTTGAAGGCGGGCAGGACGCCCGCGAGCAGCATCATCGTGAGCGTCGAGACGACCCACACCACGATCACCCGGAGCAGGGCGCTGCCCGCCGTCCGCCACCGCCCCACGCCGTCCGCCCTTCGATGCACCCGTTCCCCTCCACCCTGCCACAGGCCACGGAAGCCCAGGTGGCACGGGCCGCGCGAGGGCGTGGGGGCGGGGGTCAGCGAGGGGTCAGCAGCCGTCGTACCCGGCGGTCGGCATGGAGAGGCGGCGGTGGATGTGGGCCTTGTGCGTGGCGTCGTAGTCGGGCTCGTCGAGTCCGGCCGTCTCCAGGCGCACGCCGCGTCGCCTGCACTCGTCGGAGAACTCCGGTACGGACGTCAACGCCCGTGCCAGGACACGCTCGTTGGGCGCGACGAACACATCGACGAGGCCCGCGTCGACATCCGCCCACAGGCCCGCGTGGTCCGGACGCAGACCGTAGAAGAGCAGCTGCCGGGTGACGACGTATCCCTGGCCCTCGGCCCAGCGCGCGCACATCGCGTGCTGGCTGCGGGTGTCCACCAGAAAGGGATCCAGATCGAGTTCTTCCAGGGGGGTCAGACTCGCGATCGCCGCCACACGCACGTGATCCATGGCCGCCCCCCTGTATACGCCGTAGGGGGCGACCCTACTCCCCTTCAGGGCGGGGAGGAGTAGCCGCAGGAGTGGCAGATCTTCCAGCCGTCCTGGCTCACGGCCAGGACCCCTCCGCACCGCGGACACTGCTCGGAGTGCATGGTCACGGCACCCCTCCCCTCTGGTGCCGGATGCCTACCCCCGACTGCGGTGCTTTGCGCGCGGAGAGATTTAGGCTCGTCAACAACAATCGCTGACGACCCCCGTCCAGCGAGGAGAGGATCGCGTGCCGGTGGAGGTCACCTGGTGGGGTCATGCCACCTGCACGATCGAGGATTCCGGCGTGCGGCTGCTGACCGATCCGCTCTTCGCGCGCCGCCTCGCGCATCTGCGCCGGCGCCGTGGAGCGCTCCCGGGGCCCGAGGCCGTGGTGGCCGACGCCGTGCTTCTCTCGCATCTGCACGCCGATCATCTGCATGTGGCCTCGCTCGCGCGGCTCGCGCCCGGCACCCGGGTGATCGGGCCGGCCGGCGCGGTGCGTGCGGTGCCGGGGCTCGGACGGCTCGGCCTGCGCGTCACCGAGGTGCGGGCCGGCGATGTCGTCGAGGTGGGAGCGGTCCGGGTACGGGCCGTGCCCGCCCGGCACGACGGGCGCAGGCTGCCGGTCGGACCCCGCCGCTGCCCCGCGCTCGGGTACGTCGTGGAGGGCGCGGCCCGCACCTACTTCGCCGGGGACACCGGGCTCTTCGACGGCATGGCGCGGGCGGTCGGACCGGTGGACGCGGCGCTGCTGCCGGTCGGCGGGTGGGGCCCGGGGCTCGGCCGGGACCATCTCGACGCGGGGCGCGCGGCGCAGGCACTGGCCGAGGTGGGAGCGCTCTCAGCGGTGCCGGTGCACTACGGCACGTACTGGCCGGTCGGCATGGACGGGGTGCGACCGCACGAGTTCCACGCGCCCGGCGAGGAGTTCGTTCGGCAGGCGGCACGGCTCGCCCCGAAGGCGGCCGTGCACCGCCTGGAACACGGGGAGAGCGTGCGTCTGGAGGCCCGGCGGTGATCGCGGACCGGATCCTCGCGCTGGCCACGACGGTGACACCGGAGTCGACCCAGCAGGCCGCGGGCTACCCGACGCTGTTCGTCCTGGTCGTCCTCGGTTCGCTGGTGCCGGTGGTGCCCACGGGAGCGCTGGTGTCGACGGCCGCGGTGGTGGCCTTCCATCAGACCGCCTGGTTCTCGCTGCTGCTCGCGTTCGGAGTGGGCGCGCTGGCCGCGTTCCTCGGCGATGTCGCGCTGTACTGGCTCGGGCAGCGCGGGGTGCGGTCGAAGAACGGCTCGCGCCTGCTGGAGCGGCTGCGCGGCCGGGCGGCGCCGGACCACCTGGAGCAGGCCCGGCGCAAGCTCGACGACCACGGCGTGGTGGTGCTCGTACTGTCCCGCCTGGTGCCGGCCGGACGCATCCCGGTCATGCTGGCCTGTCTGCTCGGCGAGATGCCCTTGCGCACGTTCGTACGGGGCGACATCCCGGCCTGCCTCGCCTGGGCCGGAGCGTACGGCCTGATCGGCATCCTCGGCGGCTCGCTGTTCGACGAGCCGTGGAAGGGCGTGGCGGCGGCGGTCGCGCTGACCCTCGTGATCAGCGGGGTGCCCGCCGGGTGGCGCAGGGTGCGGCGGGGGTGGGTGGCCGCACACGACGGCGGGTAGGTGAGAGCGCTCTCGACGGACCAGCGCCCTCCCCCAGTGGGCGGCTCGGGCCCAGGCGGCTCGGACGCGGGACGGCTCGGGACGGCTCGAACGCTGGGCAGGTCGGACGCGCGGCGGCAAAGGCAAGGGACAGGGCTCGGGGCTCGGGGCTCGGGGGCGCTGGGCTCGGGCTAGCGGAGCTCGTCGAACACCTCGGCGAACCTGCTCAACGCCTCGCTCACGTAGGGCAGTTGGAGGGGGTCGGCCGCGGCGAGGGCGTCGAGCCGCTGGTCCGGGGTCGCGCCCAGCAGTGGGCCGGTGGCGAGGCGGACGCGGAGCGCTCCCAGTTCGTCGCCGAAGCGGTGGCCGCCGGGGGTGGGGCCGGCGAGACGGCGTGTCAGGTAGTCCTCGAGCTCCATGGAGTCGGTGACGCCCCGCGCGGCGAGGCCGGAGCGGAAGGGTCCGAGGTCGGCGTAGAGATGGCGGCCGGACTGCGGGGGCCTCGCCAGGGCGCCGGAGGCGAGTACGGCACGGTGGGCGGCGAGCGCGATGCGGCCGTGCAGGGCGGCCGCCTGCCGGGTGCGGTCGGCGACGGGCGCCGGTTCGCTCAGCGCGAGGGCCGCCGCCGCGGCCACCGGGGCCGCGACGACGGCGCCGAGCGCGGCGAGGATGTCCAGGGCGCGGGCCAGGCGTGGCGCCACCGCGTCCGTGGCCGGGAAGCGGGCCACGGCGGCGGGCCAGCCCGGCGGGGTGTGTGCACCACCCAGGTCGGCGAGGACGGTTACGTCGTCGGGGCACATCTCGGCAGGGCTGATCGGCACCGTCTCATGGGGCCGGTGCACGGTGTCGCGCCAGGTTTCGTCGCTGATGATGTGGAGCCCTTCGCCGACGGCGGCCTCGCAGGCCTCCCGTACGGTCTCGGGCGGCGCCACCGTGGCCGTCGGATCGTCGGCCACGCAGAGCAGGAGCAGGCGGGGCCTGCCGCCCTCGGCGCGTACCCGGCGGACGGTTTCGAGCAGGGCGTAGGGATCGGGCACGCCGCCGCATTCCGCCGGGGTCGGCACGTGGTAGGCGGGCCGGCCGAGGAGCCGGGCCTGCGGGGTCCACCAGGCGGGGCACGGCCTCGGCATCAGTACGTCACCGCCGTACGCGCCGAGCAGGGCGACGAGGAGGGGCTGTGCGCCCGGGGCGGCGACGACGTGTTCCGCGGTGGTGGGCAGCCCGCGCCGCTGCCAGTAGCCGCAGGCGGCCTCGCGCAGCTCCGGTCCGCCGCCGGGCGGCTGGGGTTCGGTGTGGTCCGCGGCGGCTCGGAGCGCCGCGGCGAGTTCCGGGAGCACGGGCAGACCGGGGCCCGGGGCGGGCGGCCCGTACCGCACCGGCCCGCGGCCTTCGGCGACCGTCCCCTGCATGCCGGCTCCCTCCTCGGCCCGTGCGCTGCGGCCTGCCTGTACCCGTGGCCCCGGGTGGCGCGCACCGCGAGCGGCGCTCTCAGCCTCTCAGACCTTTATACGGAGGTATCGCCCGGACCGCCGCTTGTGCGCCCGCCGGGCGGGACGGGCGGGCCCGCGAGGGGGGCGACGCCGATGCCGGGCCGCGTCCTTGGCCGGGCGGGCAGTGGCCGGCCGGACGACAAGGAACCGCCGGCACTGGTCGGAGCCGGTCGGCACTGGTCGGTGCCGGTCGGTGCCGGTCGGTGCCGGTCGGTGCCGATCACTACAGGTCAGCGGGTGGGGAGGGCGAGGGCGGACAGCTCGGACTCCAGGCCGCGGCCCTTCGCCCGCACCACGGCCTCGGCGACATCGGCCAGTTTGCGGTTGGTGCGCTGGGAGATGGTGCGCAGGATGCCGAAGGCGGCGTCGGCCTCGCAGCCCAGGACGTGCATGACGATTCCGCTGGCCTGGTCTATGACCGGGCGGGAGCGCAGCGCCGCCTCCAGTTGTTCGACCTCGGCGAGCGCCGCGTGATAGCGGCGGTCGCGGACCAGAGCGGTGGTGGTCTCCTTGGCGAGGATGCCGACCGGGCCGCCCACGATGTCCTTGAGCGAGCCGGGGCGGTAGCCGTAGAGGCTGACCGTGACGTCGATGCCGGCGCGGCGGAAGGGGAGCGTGACGCAGGAACGTACGCCCGATGCGAGGGCGAGGGCGCGGTAGCCGGGCCAGCGGTCCTCGGTCAGCAGGTCCTCGGCGTCGACGGGCTCCCCCGCGTGCAGGGCGCTCACGATGGGCCCGTCGCCGCAGGACAGCTGGACGGAGGCGAGGGGCGCCAGGTCGGGGTGGGTGGCGGTGATGCGGCGCTCGGATCCGCTGTCGCCGATGGTGGCGACGGCTCCGCAGCAGGCGGGCGCGCAGCGCACCGCCTGTTCGGCGAGCAGGGAGAGCCGCCGGGCGGTGGTGGTCGCTTCGGGCTCCTGGCGTTCGGGCTCGGGCAGCATCACGAACACCTCCTCATGGTGCGGCTTCCCGGGTCCCCCGGCCCGAAACGGTACGGCCCCCCGGCGCACGGCCGAGGGGCTAGCTTTCTCCCATGACGCAGACGGAAGACGATTTCGGCGACGAACTGGCGGACTTCGTCAGACGGGTGGGCGAGCTGCGCACCGCACGTGCCCGCCCGGTCGGCGAACACGCGCACCACTCCGTGGTCCTGGACGCGGCACTGTTCGAACTCCAGCACGTGGCCGAGCAGTTGTGGCCGCGGTACGAGCGGATGGCGGCGGGCTCGGGGAGCACCTCGCCGGAGGAACGTCAGGAACGGCTGCTCCTCAAGGCGCTGTTCCAGCGGATGCCGCTGCCGGTGGCGCTGATCGACCGGGAAACCGTCGTACGCAGGCTGAACTTCGCGGCGACCGGGCTCACCGGGGTCCGTGCCGGATACGCGGCGGGCCGGCCGCTGGCGGCGCTGCTCACGCCCGGCGACCGCGCCGCGTTCCGTTCACAGGCCGCCGCGGTGGCCCGGGGCGAGGGGGACCGCGGGCTGACCGTACGGCTCCAACAGCGCCCCGAGGAACCCCTGTTGGCCACGCTCACCGCGCTGCGTCCGCCGGACGAGCCGCAGCCCGCGGTACTCGTGGTGTTCCAGGCGGGCAGCGCCCGCAGCTCGGCCGCCGCTCCCCCGCAGCCGGAGCTCCCCGACCTCGCGGAGTCGACGCGGCACGCCGAACTCATGGACCTCGTGGATGCCATGGCTTCCGTACTGCTTCACCAGGCGCCCGGTGAAACGGAGTCGCTGCTGACCGGCGCGGCGCGGGTGCTGTGCGGCCGGTTCGCGGAGTGGGTCGTGGCCGACCTGGTCGACGGCGGGCTGCGGCGCGTGATCTCGCTGGGCCCGGACGACCCGGCCGCGGCCCCTCTGCTGGAGGCGGTGGCCGCCCAGGATCCGGCGGACTGCCCGGTGGTGCTCGAAGCCGCCCGCGCCGGAAGCGGGGTGCTGCAGGTCCAGCCCGAGGACGTCGGGGGGTTCGGGCACGATCCGTCGGGGACACCGGTGCTGGCTCGCGCCGAGGTGTCGTCCCTGATGTGTGTGCCGCTGGGGGCGCCGGGGCCGGTGACGGGAGTCCTCACCCTGTTCCGGACCGGCTCCGCCCGACCGTTCTCGATGGCGGAGGGCCGCGCCATGGATGTGATGTCCCGTCATATCGCGCTCGCTATGCGGCGTCCCGGCCGGCCCGAGGCGTCAACTGATCCGCAGCGCCACCGAATTGAGCCGGACGAACAGCCCTGCGCGTCGGCGACGCCTCCTTCGGACGCGGCCGCGCCGCCGCCGTCAGCTTCGCCTTCGGCCTAGTCCTCTCCTTCGGCCCAGTCCTCTCCTTCGCCTCCGTCCGCGTCCTCGGCAGCGCCGCGGCACCGGCCACCACGCCTTCGCCGCGTGCCGGCCGGCCGTGATCGTCGCGCAGCTCGCGCAGGGCCTGGTCCCGCAGCCGGCTGCAGCAGCGCGTGATCAGCCGGGAGACGTGCATCTGCGAGATGCCGAGGTCCTCGGCGATCCGGCTCTGGGTCATGTCGCGGAAGAACCGCATGTAGAGGATGGTGCGTTCGCGCTCGGGCAGGCAGCTGAGGCCCGGCTTCACGGACTCGCGGTCCACGACGATGTCGAGGGCCGGGTCGGCGCTGCCGAGCGAGTCGCTCAGGCTGTATCCGTCCTCCCCACCGGGGAGTTCGGCGTCCAGGGAGAGTGCGCTGAAGCTGTCGATGGCCTCCAGGCCCGCCCTCACCTCGTCCTCGGTCAGGCCGGCCTGCGCGGCCAGGTCCGCCACGCTGGGCCGCCGGGAGTCCCCCGTCGCGGCGAGTTCCTGGCTCGCCACCCGGACGCGTCCCCTCAAGTCCTGTACGCGGCGCGGCACATGGAGCGTCCACATGTGGTCCCGGAAGTGGCGCTTGATCTCCCCCGTGATGGTGGGGACGGCGTAACTCTCGAACGCGGCCCCGCGCGCCGGGTCATAGCGGTCGACAGCCTTGACGAGGCCCAGGGCGGCGACCTGACGGAGGTCCTCCAGGGCCTCGCCGCGGTTGCGGAAGCGTCCGGCGAGCCGCTCGGACATGGGCAGCCAGGCGTTGACGAGGTCCTGGCGCAGCGCGTTCCGCTCGGGGCCATCGGGCAGTTCCGCGAGCCGCTCGAATGCTGCCACCGTCTTCGGTGCGTCGTCGTGCGGGTGCTTGTGCTTCGCCGTGGTGTTGGTACGCATCTGCGATCCCGGCTTCCTGAAAACGGTGCGTCGGATGGTTGTCACCGGGGAGCCTTCGGCCGGGCACACGGGCACGCCCGGAGCGGACTGCCGCTCCCACGGACGTGCCTCCGGTCCGAAGCACGTGGTGCGCCTGCCCCGAGCCCGGCGGGGCAAACGGGGTTGTGCCGGAGCCGCGAAGATTGTGTCGAAGCACTCGCCGAGCGGGTTTCCCGCGCTGCACGCCCGGTACCCGGCGTATCCGGCCGCGGGGGCCGACGGGCCGCAAGGCTTCGGACCAACGGACCAACGGACCAACGGACCAACAGGATCGGGGCGCCGAACTCATGGCACGTTTCGTCAGGGAAGTGATGACGCCGGGCGTGACCGCCGTGCAGCCGGACGCGTCGCTTCAGGAGGCGGCGCAGCTGATGCGGGCCCAGGGCATCCGCGACCTGCTGGTCACCAGAGCGGGCCGGGTCATCGGGGTGCTGACGGACCGGGACATCACCCTGCGGGCGGTCGCCGAAGGGGCGGACCCGCTGATCGTGAGCGCCCAGTCGGTGTGCAGTCGGCCGCCGGTGTGTGTGGGTCCGGACGACGAGGTGGCGACGGCCCTCTCGTTGATGCGCCGGTACGCGGTGCGGCGGCTTCCGGTGGTGGCGCAGGGGCGACCCCTCGGCATGGTGAGCCTCGTCGACGCGGCAGCGCACGCATCGGAGCCCTAGAGCCGCGGAGGGGCCCGGCGCGGGTGGGGGGCTGCGCAGGTGGGGGGCGGTGGGGCCGGACGTGGTCGGGTACCCGCGGGCCATCCGGGTACTCGCGTGCCATGACGTACTCCAACTGGCACAAGCGACTTGGCGCCCGGGACCAGGCGGTCTTCGACTTCGCCGCCACCAGACACTGGCCGGCCGCGGAGGCCGTGCTGCCGCGGCTGAGCCGGGCCGCCAACCACGGCGTGCTCTGGTTCACCGCGGCGGCCGCGCTGGGTGCGACGGGCTCGCCCCGTGCGCGCCGGGCCGCGGTGCGGGGGGTCGCCTCCCTCGCGCTGGCCTCCCTGACGGTCAACACCGTGGCGAAGCGCGCGGTGCGCCGTGACCGTCCGCTGCTCGACGCGGTGCCGCTGGTACGGCAGTTGAAGCGGCGCCCGATCACGACGTCGTTCCCCTCGGGTCACTCCGCGTCGGCCGCCGCCTTCGTGACGGGCGTGGCCCTGGAGTCACGGACCCTGGGTGCGCTGCTGGCCCCGGTGGGTTTCTCGGTCGCGGCGTCGCGCGTCTACACCGGGGTGCACTATCCGGGCGACGTGCTGGTGGGCGCGGCGCTGGGGGTGGGCGCGGCCTTCGCGGTGCGTGGACTCGTCCCGACGCGTACGCGGCTGCCGGCGCACGGCCTCCCGCACGCCGAGGCGCCGGCGCTCCCCGACGGCCGTGACGTGGTGGTCGTCATCAACCGGGCTTCCGGGAAGGCTCTTTCGAGGGTGGCCCTGATGCGCGACGCGCTGCCGCTCGCCGAGGTCGTCGAGTGCGAGCACGACGAGGTACCGGCGGCGTTGGAGAAGGCGGCGCGGCGCGGTCTCGTCCTGGGGGTGTGCGGCGGCGACGGGACCGTCGGCCGGGCCGCGGAGGTCGCGGCCCGCGTCGGAGTGCCGCTGGCCGTGTTCCCCGGCGGCGCTTCGAACCGCTTCGCCCGCGGCCTCGGCATCGAGGGGGTCCAGGACACCTGCCGGGCGCTGGTGTCGGGCGACGCGGTACGGATCGACCCGGCCGGCACGGACGGCGGCCCCCTCCTCGGCGCGTTCGGCCGGGGCGTCCTCGGCCGGGGTGCCCAACCGGAGCTGGTACGGATGCTGCGCGCGCGGTGGGCGCCGAACATGCTGCCCGGGGCGCTCACCGTCTACCGGCCTGCGGAGCGCGGCTAGGCCGTCTTCGTCCCGTCGGCCGGTGTTCCCGGCCGGGCGGGCAGCCGTGAGGGGCCGGAGCGGGCATGGTCGCCGCTCCGGCCCCTGTTCGGTGATGCGGTGATGCGGGCCCCCGGGATGGTCCGGGCCTCAGAAACCGTCCCTCGGGAGGAGCGGGCCGAGCGGGCCGAGGTCGATGTTGAGGTCTTCCGGGCGCAGCCCGAACTTCGACCTCAGCTCCCCCATCCGGTCCTCGAGGAGCATGAGCGTGAGCCCGATCCGCTCCTCCTGGTCCTCGGTGAGCGCTCCGGTCTCGACGCGGCGCAGGGCCTGCCGCTCCATGAGCTGCCGCAGCAGTTCGATGACGGTCAGGACCAGCCGGGCGAGGTCGCGCTCCACGGTGTCGGGTTCGAGATTCACCCGGCGTCGCGTACTGGAGTCGCCGTCCTCGGCCGCACTGCTGGCGCTGCTGCGGCTGCCGCTGTTGCGACTGCCGCTCGATTGCGCGTCCGCGCCGGCGTTCGTCCCCGCGTCCTCGGCGGCGTCTCCCGCGGCCTCCAGGGCGTCGAAGACGTCCGCGTTGATGATGTCCATCGCGTCCATTACAGGGGCTCCTCGAAATCCTCGAAGGGGGAGGGGACTTCGGAGCTGACCGAACTCACCAACGCGTTCAGGTCGATGCGGACCAGGTCCACATCGGCGATCCGCAGCGTCAGGTCGCCCGTGATGACGACGCCGCCGGCGAGCAGCCGGTCGAGCAGGTCCACGAGGGCGACCTCACGTTGCGCGAGGGCGTCTGCGCCGTCCCTCACAGTCCCTCCCGGCCTCGGTCGTCGCGCCTCACAGCTCCCCCTGGCCTTCGTCCGGTCCGCCGGCGAAGGAGTAGGGGGCCCAGGGGCCGGTCAGCTCCACGCGTACGCCGTCGTCGTCGGGTGTGTGTGCGCGCACCGCCGCCACGAACTGCTCGCTCTGTTCGCGCGGCACCAGGTAGGCGGCGTTGAGCACGTTCTCACCGGGCGCGCCGGAGAGCTGGCCGCTCTGAGGGCGGTGCAGCCGTCCGGCCTCGGCGCGTCCGCACAGTTCGGTGTGGAGGGCGCGCGAGAGGGTCCCCGCGCGACGCCAGGTGTCGTCGCGGGACTGGCGCTGGCCGAGCCGGCGGCGCAGATAGTCCCGGCCGCTGGACACCTTCGACTCCGGTTCCGGCGGCGGGAGTTGGGCGTGCGCGTACACCTTGACGCCCCATTCGACCCGGCCGTCGAGGCGTTCGATGGTGGGGACGAAGCGGGCGCGGCCGGAGTCGATCAGGCGCCGCACCCCGCTGTCGTCGCGGCAGACCGTGGCCAGCCGGAGCGGCACGGGGCAGGTGACCGAGGCGAGCGCGGCGATCACCGCCTGGTGGGCGCGTGCGGTCTCGGCGAGCCAGTCCAGGTCTTCGAGGTGGGAGCGGAGCGGTTCGGCGTCGAACTCGGCGGCCGGCACCCGGCTCACCGCGGCGCACAGGCCGTCGTGCTCGATGATGCGGGGCGGCTCGCCGTCGAGCCCGCGCACGCCGTCGGGGAGCACCCCGGAGAAGGGCGGCGTGACGGCGTACACGTAGAGCAGTTCATCGTCAGTCATCGTTCACCGCCCGCTGCCCCTCGCTCTCGACGGCCTCGGGCTCGGCGGCGCGCGCCGACTCCATCGCGGCTATGCGCGCCTTCAACTCGTCGTTCTCACGGGCGAGTTCGCGGCGCCGGGCGCCGGTGGAGAGGGCGGGATCGTCCTCCCACCAGTCGATGCCCATTTCCTTCGCCTTGTCGATCGAGGCGACGATGAGCCGCAGCTTGATCGTGAGCAGCTCGATGTCGAGGAGGTTGATGCGAATGTCCCCGGCGATGACGATCCCCTTGTCGAGGACGCGTTCGAGAATGTCGGCCAGGTTGGCGCCGCCGCCGTCGGACGAGTAGGAGTCCGGGAATCGTGCCGGGGTCGCCATCAGTTCCTCCCGAAATCGGATGCGGCGCGCGCGGGATGTTCAAGCCGGTCGAGGAGTTCGTCCTCGCGGCGGTCGAACTCTTCCTCGTCGATCTCGCCCTCCATCAATTGCCTTTCCAGTTGGGCGAGTTCGCGTCGCACGGTCGCCGGGTCGTAGTACTGCCGCTCTGCTTCCTCGGCGACCTGTCCGAGCACCCAGAAGGTGCCGCGGACAGGCGCCGCGGGAAGCAGCAGCAGCTCCTTCAGGAGGCCCACAGCCATTCACCCCGTGAAGCTGTAGGGGGGCAGCGGGCCGTGCACCTGGACGACCAGGTGGGGCGCCTGGGCGCGCAGGCCGTCCACGGTGGCGATGAACGCGTCGGCGTGGTCGCGCGGCACGAGGAAGGAGAGGTTGGCCAGCCAGCCGGTGGACTGCGGCCCGGGGCACTGCTCCTCGGCCGCGCCGCGCAGGGCCTGCTCCACCAGAGCGGCGTCCGTCGCCTCGCGCTGCTGCACGGCGGCGGCGATGCGCTCGCCGAGCCGCAGCTTGTCCTCGTACGAGCCGCCGCCGGCCTTCCGGTTGGCGTCGCTCAGGGCGCGCAACTCGGCATTGTCGGCGAGGACCTGGTGGAGGACGGCCTCTTCGTCGTGGGTCGCCTTCACGTTGTACTCGACCTTGCCGTCGAGCGCTTCGAGGCGCTCCAGGTAGCGCTGCTCGTGTTCGGCGAGCACGGCCCGTACGGCCTCGTCGTCGGTGGAGACCCCGCCGAACCGCATCGGCAGTACGGGGCCGGCCGCTCCGGCCTCGGCGAGGACGTTCTGGTGCGCGAGCAGGTCGCGGCGCTTGGGCTTGAGCTCCTCGGGAGCGTCGCTGACCAGTGCCACCAGCTCGCCCTGCTCCACCGTGCGGACGGGGCGCGGCGGGTTGCCGATGCCGCCCATCTGTTCCGGCAGCTTGCCGTGGCTGCGGCGGGCGATGCCGTAGACGTACGTGGTCATTCCTGCTCCTCCTTACGGCGCGTGGTGGTGCGCCGGGCCCGGGGCTTGGCCGGCTCTCGCTCGCCGTCGTCGCGCGCCTCCTTGAAGGCGTCGGAGATGGTCTGCGCGGCGCCCGAGAGCGCTCCCTTGGTCTTGCCGCGGGCGCCCGATTCGGTCATGTCGCCGACCAGGTCGGGGAGTCCGGGGTTGCGGTGCGGTCCCGCCTCCAGGTCGAGGCGGTTACAGGCCTCGGCGAACCGGAGGTAGGTGTCGACGCTGGCGACGACGACCCGTATGTCGATCTTCAGGATCTCGATGCCGACGAGGGAGACACGTACGAACGCGTCGATCACGAGTCCTCGGTCGAGCACGAGCTCCAGGACGTCGTAGAGGCCGCTGGAGCCGCCGCCGCCGCCGCTTTGCTGTGCCGGGACAACCGTCATGATGTCCGGCCCTCCTCACGTGTTGTCCTACGTGCTTCTGTCAGGTGGTGCATCAGGTGGTGCCTGTCGTTCTGGTGGGTGCGTCGGGTGGTGTCTTCGTCCTGTTGCCGTACGGCCGCGAGGTATTCCCTCGGCCGGCCGCCCGGCCGTTCACTTCCGGTCGGCCCGGCCGCGTTCGTACCTGTGCAGCCGCTGGTAGCCGGTGAGTTCGCCGCGCGCGTCGAGTTCGACCTCGTAGGAGGCGAGGAGGCTCATCGTGTCCGGGACCCGGGAGAGCTCCAGGACCTCGATCTTCAGGAGCCAGCCGTCGTCGGTGCGCTCGAAGGACGAGACCGATTCGGCGGCCATGCCGATGAGTTCGGAGAGCTGGGCGCGTGCGCCCCGCAGAACTTCCACCGCGCTCGGCAGGTTGTCGTCCTCACGGGACTTCGACGCTGTCTTCGCCGTCGTTCTCGATGCGGTCTTCGCTGTCGTCTTGGACGGGGTCTTCTCTGCGTTCTCGGATGTGTCAGCCATGTCACCTCGCGTTCTAGGCCTTTCGGGTAGCCGCGACGGAGCAGCTCAAACCCCCTGTGAGCGGTTCCGCCCGTACTGGTGTGCCGGGAAGGGCGGCGCTGCCCGCGGCGCCGCGCGTCAGCGGTCGCCGTCGCGGGGCGCCCCGAGCGGACTGTGCGCGGCGTCGGGGGCGACCGGCGGGACGGGCGGCACGACCGGTGCGCCGGGGGGCACCCCGGGCTCCATGGGCGGGGCGACCCGGTCCGGCGGCGCGCTCCGGCCGGCGCGGGCGCTCCGGCTCAGCAGGACGGCGGCGCCGAGCAGCAGGACGGCGACGATCAGCGCGGCCGCCCAGTAGGGCAGGGCGAGGCCGAGCACCAGGAGCAGGAACGCGGTCAGCGCGGCCCCTCCGTAGAGCCCGGCCGCGCCGGCTCCGGCGTACATCCGCGCGGCGTGGCGCTGGTTCTTCGTCTGTTCGCGCAGCTCGTCCCTGATCGCGTCCCGGACGACCTGGGAAAGCTGCTCCGGCAGGTGCGGCAGGTTCGTTTCCATGGCGGCCGAGTACCCCGGGTCCCCGACGCCAGTCGCGTGGGCCCACCTGCGACGTGTCCACATCTCAAGACGCGTATCTCATTATCTGGCCGCTCCTTCTAAAGTGGGCTCAGGAGCAGGGCAGTTCGGCGAAAGGGAGTCAGCCATGTCACAGGAGACGCCTCGGGCGGCGCGGAGCGAGAGCGCGGTCTACACGCACGGCCACCACGCGTCCGTACTGCGGTCCCACACCTGGCGCACGGCCGCCAACTCGGCGGCGTACCTCATCGGCGAGCTGAAGCCGCACATGCGGATCCTGGACATCGGCTGCGGGCCCGGCACCATCTCCGCCGACCTGGCCGCACTGGTGCCGGACGGACACGTGACGGCGGTCGACCGGGCGCCGGGCATCGTGGAGCGGGCCCGGGAGTACGCGGCGGGGCGCGGCCAGGAGAACATGTCGTTCGCGGTGGCGGACGTCCACGCGCTGGACTTCCCCGACGACACGTTCTGCGTCGTCCACGCCCATCAGGTGCTGCAGCACGTGGGTGACCCGGTGCAGGCGCTGCGCGAGATGCGCCGGGTCACCAGGCCGGGCGGGATCATCGCGGTGCGCGACAGCGACTACGGTGCCTTCACCTGGTACCCCGAGTCACCCGTCCTGGACGGATGGCTGGAGCTGTACCACCGGGTGGCGCGCGCCAACGGCGGCGAGCCGGACGCGGGCCGGCGGCTCAAGTCCTGGGCGCTGGAAGCCGGTTGTACCGACATCAAGGCGTCCGCGAGCACGTGGTGCTTCGCCACCGAGGAGGAGCGGGCGTGGTGGAGCGGACTGTGGGCGGAGCGTACGGTCGCCTCCTCGTACGCGGAGCTGGCGGTCGACGGCGGACACGCCACGGCGCCGGAGCTGACCGCGATCTCCGAGGCGTGGCGCGCCTGGGGTGTCGAGGACGACGCGTGGTTCATGGTGCCGCACGGCGAGATCCTCTGCCGGGTGTGAGGGGCGCGGGGCCGGCGGGCGCGCGGGAGGCCGGTGCCGATCCGGGATGAGCGGCTCCGGATCGAGCGGCACCGGGGCGGGCGGTCCCGGTTCCGGCTGCTCCGGGGCGGGCCGCCCCCGTGCTCCCGGGGAGGCGCACCGTGACGAGGAGGCCGCCGGTCGGGCGAGGGGCCAGGTCGAGCGTGCCGTCGTGGGCGCGGACGATGCTGTGCACGATCGCGAGGCCGAGCCCGACGCCGGCGTGCTCGTCGGTGCGTACGCGTTCCGCGCCCCGCTGGAAGGGCTCGACGAGGGTCGGCACCAGCTCCCGCGGGAGCGGCGGGCCGGTGTTCTCGACCGTCACCACGCTGCTGTCGCCGAGCACGCCGGTGCGCACCGTCACGGTGCCGTCGGCCGGAACGTTGTGGACGACCGCGTTCTGAACGAGATTGGTCATCATCCGCAGCAGGAGCTCGGCCGAGCCGTCGGCCGGCGCGGGCGCTCCGGTGACGTCGAGGGTGATGCCGCGCCGTTCGGCGAGCGGGAGCAGGGTCTCGGCGGCCTCCTCGGCGACGAGGGAGAGGTCGACGCTCTCGCGGGCGACATTGCCGCGCTCGCTGCGGCTGAGCAGCAGGAGCGCCTCGGTGAGGTCGATCGCGCGGGTGTTGACGGTCCGCAGGCGCGCGAGGAGTTCGCCGTGGTCGCCCGTGGGGTCCCGGCCGGCGACGTCGAGCAGCGTCCGCGAGATGGCGAGCGGGGTGCGCAGCTCGTGGGAGGCGTTCGCGGCGAACCTCCGCTGCTCGGCGACGTGTGACTCCACCTGGTCGAGCATGGTGTCGAAGGCGTCGGCCAGTTCGCGGAACTCGTCCTGGCGTCCCTCCATCCGCACCCGGTGGGACAGCGACCCGTCGCCCGCCCTCCGGGCCGCGTCGGTGATCCGGGTGAGCGGCGCGAGCATCCGGCCGGCCAGGAACCATCCGCCGACGAGCCCGAACACGAGCAGGAAGAACATCGCGACGGCCGCGGCGGGCGCGAACGTGCGCACCAGGAGGTAGCGGTTGGGCGCGATGCCGAGGAGGCCCCGGGAGTTGTCGGGCACGTACCGCAGCAGGAACACCCAGACCACGGCCAGCAGCAGGGCGCCGGCCACGGCGAGGAATCCGGCGTAGCTGAGGGTGAGCCGCAGCCGGGCGCTGAGACCGGCGCGCCTAGGCACGGGGGCCGCCGGGCCGGACGCCGTGGATGCCGTTGCCGTCGATGCCGGTGTCAGTGTCGGTGTCGGTGTCAGTGTCAGTGTCAGTGTCAGTGTCAGTGTCAGTGTCAGTGTCAGTGTCGGTACGAGTACCGGTACCGGTGTCGATGCGGTAGCCGACGCCGGGGACGGTGGCGATGATCCCCGGTTCGCCGAGCCGTTTGCGCAGGGCGGAGACGGTGATGCGGACGGCGTTGGTGAAGGGGTCGGCGTTCTCGTCCCAGGCCCGTTCCAGGAGTTCCTCGGAGCTGACGACCCCGCCCTCGGCGGCGATGAGGACGTCGAGCACGGCGAACTGTTTGCGGGTGAGCGCCACGTAGCGGCCGTCGCGGAAGACCTCCCGGCGGAACGGGTCGATGCGCAGCCCCGCGAGTTCGCGGACCGGGGGCCGGGCGTAGGCGCGTCTGCGGTCGAGCGCCCGCAGCCGCATGACGAGTTCTCGCAGCTCGAACGGTTTGGTCAGGTAGTCGTCGGCTCCCAGCTCGAAGCCGGACACCTTGTCGTCGATGCGGTCGGCGGCGGTGAGCATGAGGATCGGGATGCCGCTGCCGGAGGCGACGATGCGGCGGGCGACCTCGTCGCCGGAGGGGCCGGGGATGTCGCGGTCGAGGACCGCGAGGTCGTAGGAGTGGACGCCGAGCATGTCCAGGGCGCGGTGGCCGTCTCCGGCGATGTCGGCGGCGATCGCTTCGAGCCGGAGGCCGTCACGGACGGCTTCGGCCAGGTAGGGCTCGTCCTCCACGATCAGTACGCGCATGCCCGAAGGGTAGACAGCACGACATATCGCCGGTGTATGCGGCCCGCGCGCCCCGGTTCAGGCCGTGGGCGCCGGTGCGGGGCGGGGCCGGCCGGGTGCCGCCGGCGCGGTCGTGCGCCACCAGCGGCGGGAGGCCAGCGCGGCCAGGACTGCGCCGGTGGCGTTGACCAGCACGTCGTCCACGGAGGAGACCCGGTCGAGCCGCAGTACGTACTGAGCGGTCTCGACGAGGACCGAGCAGGCCGCCCCGAGCGCGAGGACCCGCGGGGCGGACGCGAGGGCCTCGAACCGTATGGGCGCGAAGAAGCCGAGCGCCGCGAAGACCAGCAGATTGCCGACGGTTCCCAGCGGCCCCATCGTGACCAGGTCCCGCAGCGGGACGAGGCTCACCCGGCCGGGGACAACGCCGGCTCCGGCGCCCGGCATCATCGTCAGCCAGAGGAACGGCACCGTCCCGTGGACCATGCCCACCTCGGCCAGCGACATCCGCCACGCCGGAAGGCCGCCGCGTGCGGGCCGCAGGCGCGCCAGGACCCACGCGACGAGCACGGCGAGCGGCAGCGTGACCAGGGTCATGAGCACCACCCCGTTGAACGTGTCGTAGCAGCCGTGCCACCGGCCTGCCATGCACCGCGGGGCCGACATCAGGAGCATCCGCCGCATGAGGAACAGGCCACCCGCGAGGGCGAGGACCACGAGCGCGGCGAGGACCATCGTGCGCGGGCGGCGGAGCGGGGCCGGCAGGGGCGCCGGGGCCGGTGGCGCGTGCTCGAGCCCCGGTGCGGACGGGGAAGCGTCGTGGTTCATGCCGCCATTGGAGACGGCGGGCGGTTGCAGAGGCGTATGCCCTTTTCGATACGCCCGCGATACACCTGCCTCGGCCGCCCGGCGGTGGGGGTGCAAGCCCGCTCGTCCGGCCCTCGGGACGGCCGCGCCCGCACCACACCCGGCGATGGCCTGCCGCGGGCGATCTCGTCCAACTAGGCTTCGGCGCATGGAGATTCTCGGGACCACGCTGCGCATCTGCGTCGACGACCTGGAGAGCGCGATCGTCTTCTACGAGCGCGTCACCGGCAGTCAGGCGCTCCGCTTCGACCGTGGGGGCGTGTCCGTCGCCGCCGTGGGGGCCTTCCTGCTGATGAGCGGGCCGGAGGCGGAGCTCGATGTGCTGCGCAAGGTGGCGGCGACCGTCGCCGTCAAGGACGTCGACGAGGCGCACGCCACCCTCACCGGCGCGGGCGCCCGTGTCGTCGCGGGACCGGTCGCCACACCCGTGGGCCGCAATCTGATCGCCGTCCACCCCGACGGATCGGTCTTCGAGTACGTCGACCGCAAGCCGGCGTACTGACCGTTCCCACGTGCGTGCTCAGCCCGCCTGCTCGGAGTGGTCCCGTGCGACTACTCCTCGGGCCGCATGCGGTACTGGTAGCGGTCCGGCAGCGGGTCGTCGGTGAGGCGGGCCCACACCTCGTTCAGGGTCTCGGCGCCCTCGCGCAGGTCCGCGACCTCGAAGCCCGCGTCGAAGAGGGCGCGCGCGGCGGCCGGGTCGCCCTCCGCGAGCAGGAGTTGGGCCTCGATGAGGCGGAAGCGCCCGCGCTCGCGCACGGCGGGACGGAGCCGGGCCCATATCGCGCGGGCGTCGGCGGGGCGGCCCGCGGCGAGGAGGGCTTCCATCGCCTCGCGGCCGAGCGCGGCGTCGGCCGCCGTCCACGCCTCGCCGTCCCTGCGTTCCTGGCAGAAGTCGTCGTACGCCTCGGTGTAGCGGTCGGCGGCGCGGCTCGCGTGTCCGGAGAGCTGGTCGGCGACGGCGAGGCAGCGCAGGAGCGGCCAGCGCGACGGGGCGAGCGGCAGGCCGCGCTCCCAGCTCCGCACCGCCTGGGCACGGTCGCCCGCATGCCACTGGGCGATGCCGAGGTGGTACTCGGTGAGCGGGTCGGCGGGCGCCGTCTCCAGCATGTCGCGCCAGTGCGGGGCGACGAGGGTGGCGCCGGGCGGGGCCACCTTGCGCGGCTCGGGGAACACGCCGCTGCGCATCAACTCCAGCCAGGGCTGCTGTTCTTGAGTGAGCGTCAGGTCGGGGAACGGGGTGCCGGGGAGTTTCACTCCGGTCCGCAGGGCTTCGAGGGCGCCCCACCCCGAGCCGGCGGCGAGGCGCTCGCCGGGCTCGGCGTCGGCGAAGGGGCGCCAGGCGGCGTAGGCCGCGTCCACCGTGGTGCGGGGCAGGGTCCGTTCGAGGCGGTCCTCGGCCTCGGCGCGGGCGGACGCCCAGTCGGGGCCGTGCACGAGCGCCGCGTCGGTCTCCAGCGGTCCGTACGCTTCGAGCCAGGCGAACTCGGCGCCCGGGTCGAGCGGCACGTGCTCCAGCTGGGTGCGGGCCAGGCCCGCCTGGATTTCGGCGTATCCGACGGTGCCGGGCTCGGTCAGCCACTCCTGCCAGCGGCGCCCGCCCCGGCCCGAGCCCCACAGGAAGAGCTTGCGGCCGCGCAGGGTGTCGGTGGAGGTCTGGACGAGGCCGCGCCCGCCCTCGTCCAACGAGGCGACCCAGCGTCGGGCGCCGTCGGGGACCTCGTAGAAGTAGTCGGCGGGGTGTTCGCTGCGCAGCGGGTACGTGCGGTCCACGCCGTCCCAGGTGGGCACGGGCACCCGGCGCAGGGTGCGCTCGTATCCGAAGTGCCAGGCCTCGTCGGCGGGGGCGATCACGCGGGTGCGCTCGCCCTCCTCGACGGCGATGTTGGACCACCAGTAGACCGGAGCTGTCCGCTCGTGCGGGTTGCGGATGCGCACGCCCACGTAGAGGAAGTCGGAGTCGTCGGGAAGCCAGAGGTCGACCTGGAAGGGCAGGTCGCGCAGCCGCTCCCACTCCCACAGGCGGACCATCTGCCCGCCGTCCGGCGCCGGCACGAGGGCTGCGTGCAGTGGGGCGCAGGACAGGGTGGTGTGGCCCGTGGCGCCGATGTTCCACTCGATGCCGCCGGAGAACCAGGCGCCGTTGAGCGCGAAGTCGGCGGGCTGGAACACCGGGTTGGTGTAGAGCAGTTCGCGGCCGGTGGGCTTGTGGAACAGGGAGTGCACGCGGCCGCCGAGGCCGGGCAGCACGGTGGCGCGCAGCCGGTCGTTCTCGATCACGATGGTGTCGAGGTCGACCGTGGACCGCCGGCGCCCGTAGCCGTCGAGGACCCGCACCGGCAGCAGGGTCTCCAGCGGCTCGTACCCGACCTGGCGCGCCATGTCGCGGGGCAGCCCCTCGCGCGCCCGGTCGTCGAGGCGGTGCAGTTCGTCGCGCGGACGCAGCGCGGGCAGGGGGTTCGCCTCGCCCAACGGGGCACCGGGCAGGGTCAGTACGGCACGTCGCACGGTCGTGGCCAAGGCAACCTCACTCCCTCGTACGGGGCTCCGGCAGCTCTTTCGGCCGACCCCCGATGACCATGGAACACCGCCCCACTGACAACGGCCAGGGGCACCCCGGGTCAGGATTGCGCAAAGGCCGACGGAGGCGGGGGCGTGAGCCGGGGGCGCGCCGCGGCCCGGGGCGCGGTTCGGGGCCGGTGCGCGCCGGGGGCCCGGGGGCCGGGCGGCGTATATCGATCGACACGTTCCGCTCGGTGAGCGACGATCGACCCGCAACGGACGGGCAGTACGGAAGGACAGCGGGAACATGAGCGAGCAGCACACCTACCGGGTCATCGTGCGCGGCGTGTGGGACGGCCTGAGCGAGGACTCGCGGGCGCGGCTGCTGGCCGAGGCCGACGACCACGGGCTGACCGCGATGACGTTCACGCCGGAGGGCTCGCTCGCCTACGACCGCGTCCTGAAGCACTTCTCGTGGCGCTTCACCGTGGTCTCCGACGCCTCGGACGGCGACGAGATGGCCGCCGCGATCGCCGAGGACCGGGCCGAGTCCCGGCTGTCGGCGCTCGGCCACGGTTTCCGGGACCTGCGGTCCACCGTGACCGACCTCGACACCATGAAGATCAACTACAAGCACGGCCGCGGCTGAGCGCCTCCGTCATCTCCCGCGTCACGGCCCAGCGTTCGTGGTCGCGCCACGCGCCGTCGATGTAGAGGAAGTCCGGCGAGTAGCCCTCCAGGCGGAAGCCGGCGCGGCGGGCCAGGTTGATGGAGCCCTCGTTGCGGGGCTGGATGTTCGCTTCGAGGCGGTGCAGGCCGAGCCGGGTGAAGGCGTGGTGGACGACCAGCGTCAGGCCCTCGCTCATCAGGCCGCGGCCGGCCGCCGGGGCGAACGCGCCGTAGCCGAGCGTGCCGCTCTGGAAGGCGCCCTCCACCACGTTGTTGATGTTGATGAACCCGGCGATGCGGCCGTCGGCCCGCTCGCACACCAGATAGCCGTGCTTGGTCGGGTCGTCGAGGAGGCGGTCCACGTAGCTCGCGTACGCGTCGGGGTCGGCGGGCGGGAAGAGCCAGGGGGCGTGCAGGGGGCGGCTGGCCGCGGCGAGGGCGGTGAACTCCTCGGCGTCCTGGCGGGTGAAGGTGCGTATGCCCACGCGGGGGCCCTCGGCGAGGAAACCGGACTCTGTTCGCATCGGGTCAGGTTACTGATCGAACGGGGCGGGGACGCCGCGGTCTACCGGCAGGTCTCGGTCTTCAGGAGCACGCCGATACTCACCCGGGTGTGGTCGGTGAGCGGGGCGCCCGCCGCCGGGCTCTGCCGGCACACCTTCCAGTTGAACGGCCAGAGCACACTGCGGTGTTCGCCGCCGATGTCCTCGACGTCGAGCTTCGTCCTGGCGTCCAGGGTGTTGTAGACCTGCAGCAGGCCCTTCCCCACGAACCCCGGCATGCGCTGCGGCGATGCCGCCTCGTCGGCCAGCGCGGTGCCGGCCGACAGAGCCGTCGCCAGGGCGAGGCCCGCCGTCACCGTGACCGTGCGCCGCCGCGTCCGTACGGTCCTCACCGGTTCCGCCTGCGCAGGAAGTAACCGCAGCACAGCCCCACCACGAACACCGCGAGCAGCGCCAGATAGAGCGGCATGGTGACCTCGGGGATCAGCAGCCGGATCTTGACGCGGCGGGTGTTCTCGAAGATGAAGACGAGCGCCAGGACGGCGAGGACCAGGACAGCGATCCTGGCCGGTGTGACGACGCCGCCCGCCCTGCCCTGCGTACTGCTCGACTCGCCCTTGGGGCTCATGGGCCGCCCTTCCGCTCGTGGTGCCGCAGCTCCGTTGCGCCCAGCGTGACGGATGCGCCGCGCCGGGGTGCGGTGGAGCGAGCCGTACGGGTGAGCCGACGGCCCCAGCGGGCCACGCGCGGCTTCGCGATCCGCCCGCCGACCGTGGGGCCGCCTTGTCAGACAAGTGGGGCGCGGGCATGCTGGCCCTCGATACGCCGAAGCCGGCGCGTCGGAGCCGGAACGTCGAGGGGTGGAGCCATGGCAGGCAGCGGGCAGCGGCGCAGGCCGGTCGTGGCGCTGTACGAGCGGATCGCGGACGCGGTCCGCGACGGCACCTATCCCCCGGGCTCCACCCTGCCCTCGGAGCCGAAGCTCGCCGGCGAACTCGGCGTGAGCCGCCCCGCCCTGCGCGAGGCGCTGCTCCTGCTCCAGGAGGACGGGCTGCTCTCGGTACGCCGCGGGGTGGGCCGCACCGTCAACGACCGGCCGCCCCGGCGCGGCTTCGAGCAGGTGCAGCCGCTGGACGACCTGCTCGGCCCGGTACGGGTGCGGGCCCTGTTGCGCAGCCGCGAGGAGCCCACCGACTTCACCGCCCAGCATCTGCTCGCGCCCGCCGGGTCCGAGCTGCGTTTCTGGGAGTCGTTGCTGGTCGGGGCCGATCTCGCGGTCGCGCTCAGCCATGAGTGGGCGGCGCCCGAAGACGTCCTGGAACGGCTGCACCCCGCGTTTGCGGAAGCGCTCGGCGCCGAGCCCGCCGCTTCGATGCTGAGCGTCCTCGGCGACGCGTCGCGCGGCGTCGCGCTGACCGCGCACAGCGGGGTGAGCGCCACGCTGCTCGGGCGGCGCAGGGGCGAACAGCTCGACCGCCCCGCGGACACCCCGGCCGTGCTGATCACCCAGGTCGTACGGGTCGACGGCACCCCGGTCATGGCCGCCAAGCACATGCTGCCGTCGGGCGCCCCCGCGCTCGCGATCCTCCAGTCGAACTAGGGTCCGGGGCGGGCGCCGGCCGGGTACGGGCGTGAGCACCGGTCCGGCACGGGCGTGGGCGGGCCTGCGGCACGCTGTACACTCCCGCCTCATGCACTTGTCAGACAACCTTGCCGCCGCCGCTCCGGCCGCCCCCGCCGAGTGGATCCGCCGCGCTCCGAAGGCCGTCCTCCACGACCACCTCGACGGCGGTCTGCGGCCCGCCACCATCGTCGAGCTGGCCCGCGCCTGCGGCTACACCGCGCTGCCGACGCAGGACCCGGCCGAGCTCGCGCTCTGGTTCCGTGACGCCGCGGACTCCGGCTCCCTGGAGCGCTACCTGGAGACCTTCGCCCACACCTGCGCCGTGATGCAGACCCGCGAGGCGCTGCACCGCATCGCGGCCGAGTGCGCGGAGGACCTGGCGGCCGACGGTGTCGTGTACGCGGAGGTGCGGTACGCGCCCGAGCAGCACCTGGAGGGCGGCCTGAGCCTCGACGAGGTCGTGGACGCCGTGAACGAGGGTCTGCGCGAGGGCGAGCGCCGCACCGGCGGGAAGATCACCGTGCGGGCGCTGCTCACCGGCATGCGGCACACCCGGCGCTCCCTGGAGATAGCCGAGCTGACCGTCGCGCACCGCGACCGCGGCGTGGCGGGCTTCGACATCGCGGGCGGCGAGATCGGCAACCCGCCGGCCGAGCACCTGCCCGCCTTCCAGCACCTCAAGCGCGCCAACTGTCACATCACCATCCACGCCGGTGAGGCCGTGGGCGTCGAGTCCGTGCACGAGGCGGTCCAGGTGTGCGGCGCCGAGCGCATCGGGCACGGTGTGCGGATCACCGACGACATCGCCGCCGACGGCACGCTCGGCCACCTCGCCGCGTACGTCCGCGACAACCGGATCGCGCTGGAGGTCTGCCCGACCTCCAACCTCCAGACGGGCGCGGCCCTCTCGTACGAGAAGCACCCGATCGACGAGCTGCGCCGGCTCGGCTTCACGGTGACGCTGAACACCGACAACCGTCTCGTGTCCGGCACGACGATGAGCGAGGAGTTCCAGCACATGGCGGACGCCTTCGGCTACGGCCCGGAGGTCTTCGAGGAGTTCACCGTGGCCGCGGTCGAGGCGGCGTTCCTGCCGCTGCCGGAGCGCCGTCGCATCATCGACGAGATCGTGCGCCCCGGCTACGCGGAGATCGGTTCCGCATCTCGTTGATCAGTTCAACCCTCCGTTGACGATGGGAAGTTGGAGCGTCCCCGTGTCGCCGGGGGCGCTCACGACGGTCACCGGCTTGATGCCCTTGTTGCCGAGGTAGGCGTCGTCGCTCGCGGCGATCGCGAACTCGATGCGGTGCCCGGCCTCGTAGCGGTGGGCGATGCCGGGCAGGGCGACGGTGAACGGCTTGGTGACGTCGGGCACGCGTACCGGGGCGACCAGGCGGCGCACCAGCGTCTTGGTGCCGTCGGGCGCCACGTCGTAGAGCTTGGCGAACAGGACGAGCTTGTCGGCGGCGTCCTGGGAGTTCTGCGTCTTCCTCGCGGCGGGCGAGGAGACCTTGAGCGTGGCCTTCGCCGAGCCGACCACGTCGACGGGCGCCGTCAGCGGGTCGGTGTCCCAGCCGAGGTACGTGCCCGGCGTGTCGTACGGCGCCGGGTCGGGCAGACCGATCGTTCCGGCGAGCGAGCTCTCCGAATGGCTCGTCGGGACAAGGGCGTTGGTGTACGTACGGCTGCCGCGCGCCACCTTCGCACGGTTGTCGACGAGCTTGCCGTCGCCCGAGAGGTACACCTTCCGACTGAGCGGCGGGACCTTCGACGCCTCGCCGTAGCCGCTCTGCCAGTCGCGGTAGTACGCGAAGGCGGGCCCGGTGTCGGTGTGCTTCTGCTCGCGCAGATAGCGGTCGAACCACGACAGGATGCGCTGCCCGGTGTAGCTGGTCTCCAGGTTGCCCTTGCCCAGGTCGAGTTCACCGGGCGCCTGGCCCCCGCTGTGGCCCCAGGACTGCCAGATCATCTTGGTGGTGGTGCCGTTCTCCTTCAGCGTGTTGTACGTGGCCGTGGCCTCGTTGAGGTTGAACAGGCTGTCGGTCTGGCCCTGGATGAGCAGGGTGGGGGCCTCCACGCGGTCGAGGTAGGTCACCGGGGAGACGCTGCGGGCGTAGCGCAGCATCTCGGCGGTGGGGGCCGCGGGGTAGCTGCCCGAGTTGAGCAGGCCGATGGTCTTGCACGCGTCGGGCGCGAAGTGCACACAGCCGAGCGTGCCCCAGCGCGACGGGTCGAGGTTGGGCAGCGTGATCGGCTGGCTCTCCCCTATGAGGTAGAAGCCGTTGGTCCACTGCCACTTGAAGGCGCCGGGCACCTTGCGGTCGGCGGCGTTGTTGGGGTCGAGCGCGTACGACAGGTCGTTCCAGGTGATCATCGGGACGAGTGCGTCGACGCGGTGGTCGACGGCGGCCGTCGCCATCTGGATGGCTCCGCCGTAGGAGCCGCCGATCATGCCGACGCGCGGGTCGCCGGGGCGGTCCTTGGTGACGAAGTCGATGCGGGTCCCGTCGTCCGCGGCGCGGGTCCCGGCGAGGAAGTCGATGAGACGTGAGGCGGCGCGGCCGTCGATGCCGGGGGCGTCCAGGGAGATGAGGCACCCCGACTTGCCGAAGCCGAGGCCCGAGTAGGCGAGGGTGACGTAGCCGCGCTCGGCGAACGCCTTGGCCGTGCCGGCCGTCGAGCCGTCCGCCTTGTTGCCGCCGAAGCCGTTGGTGGTGAGCACGGCGGGCGCGGGATGCCGCTTGTCGACGCCGGCCGGACGGTAGAGGTCGGCGTCGACGGCACACGTCCGGTCACCCGCGCGGACCGTGAACTTCAGTGCCGTGACGGTGACTTGTCCGTCCGTGGCACCCTGCGCGGCGGCGGGCGCCGCCGCGAGCAGCGGTACGGCGAGCACCGCGCCGAGGGCGGCCGCCAGCGGCTTGCGGGTTCTGGGCACGGTAGGGCGACGGATCACGGTGTCCTCCACGGCGAGCGGGCCTACCGATCGGTAGGCCCGGCGCCCTCATGCTGTGACACGGCCAAGATTCGCGTCAACGCCCGCGACACAAGCTTCTTGGCCGGTACGGGAGTTCGCCCGGAGCGGGGGGAGCAGGGGAACCCGCACCGGCCGCCCACGGGAGGCGGTGGTCAGGCGAGCGCGGGCGTCTCCAGGGTGAGCGTGCCCTGCTCCGCGTCCAGGACCGCGGGCACCCCCAGCGGCATGGTGAGGGCGTTCTCGCAGTGTCCGAAGCCGAGGTTCTCGACGACGGGCACACCGAGCCGGCCGAGGCGTTCGGCCAGCACCGGGCGCACCCTCTCCTCGTACGGTCCGCACTCCTGCCACGAGCCGAGCGCGATGCCGGTGACGCCCTCCAGCCGTCCCGCGCGCAGGAGTTGGGTCAGGGCGCGGTCCAGGCGGTAGTCCTCCTCGCCGATGTCTTCGAGCAGGAGCAGACCGCCCGCGGACGATGCTCGGGCGTGCGGGGTGGCCAGCTCCGCGGTGAGCAGCGAGAGGCAGCCGCCGAAGGTGACACCGTGCGAGCGGCCGGGTGCCAGGGCGCGGGCCCCCGGCCGGCCGAGCGTCATCGCGGCCTCCGGCTCGAACAGCGTGGTGCGCAGGGATTCCTGCGCGGCGGGGTCGGCGACGAAGGAGAGCGCGGACGTCATGGGGCCGTACAGGGTGGACAGGCCCAGGCGGACGGCGAACGCCTCGTGCAGGGCGGTCGTGTCGCTGTAGCCGATGAGCACCTTGGGGCCGGCCGCCCGCAGCGCCTCCCAGTCGAGGAGGTCGGTCATGCGCTGGGCCCCGTACCCGCCGCGGGCGCACATCACGGCGTCGACGGCGGGGTCGCACCAGGCGTCCTGGAAGTCGCGGGCACGCTTCTCGTCCTCGCTGGCGAGGTACCGGAACCGCGGGTGCCGTTCGGTCACTTGGGGGGTGGCGACCGGGTCGAGGCCCCAGTCGCGCAGGATGCCGAGGCCGGCCCGCAGCCGGTCCTCGACGACGGGGCCGCTGGGCGCGGTGACGGCGATCCTGGCGCCGGGGCCCAGCCGGGGCGGCCGGGTCAGCGCGGTGACGCTCACTTGGTGAGCTCCAGGAGGGGAATGTCGGTGCGGTCGATGGCGAACACCTGGGCGTACAGCGAGAATTCGGCCTCCAGGGCGCGGATCATGGTGTCCGCGCGGCGGAAGCCGTGGCCTTCGCCCTCGAAGGTGAGGTAGGCGTGCGGGATGCCGCGGCCGGCCATCTTCTCCAGGAACTCCTCGCACTGCACGGGCGGGCAGATCGCGTCGTCGAGGCCCTGGAGCAGCAGGAACGGGGCGGTCACGCGGTCGGCCTGCCCACCGGGCGAGCGTTCGCGGTAGCGGCCGGGCAGTTCGGCGTAGGGGCCGACCAGGCTCTCCAGGTACTGCGATTCGAAGTCGTGGGTGACGCCGAGCCAGCTCGTGAGGTCGAGGACGGGGTAGCTGATGGCGCCGCAGGCGTACACGTCGGTGGTGGCGAGGGAGGCCGCCGTGGTCCAGCCGCCCGCGCTGCCGCCGCGGATCGCGATGCGGCGGGGGTCGGCGGTGCCCTCGTCGGCCAGGGCGCGGGCGACGGCGGCACAGTCCTCCACGTCGACGATGCCCCACTGCCCGCGCAGCCGGTTGCGGTAGGCGCGCCCGTAGCCGGTGGAGCCGCCGTAGTCGACCTTGACGACGCCGATGCCGCGCGAGGTGAAGTACGCGGTCTCCATGTCGAGGACGAGCCGCACATTGCTGGTGGGGCCGCCGTGTACCCAGACCACATAGGGCGGGAGTTCGCCGGCGGGGGCGGTGTGGTCGGGGTTGTGCGGCGGGTACACGTGGGCGTGGACGTCCCGGCCGTCGGGTCCGGTGAAGGTGCGGATCAGCGGCTCGGGGTAGTAGGCGGGGTCGACGCGGTCGGTGTGACCGCAGCCGATCGCGCGGGCCCGGCCGGTGGCGGTGTCGAGCTCGACGAGTTCGGCGCCGCTGCGGGGGCTCGCCGCCACACCGATGACACGGCTGCCGTGCGCGGCGAGCGTCGCGCCCCACTGGGTCCAGGGGCCGGCGGTGTCCACGAGTTCGCCGCTGCGCGGGTCGAGTATGCCCAGCGTGGTGGCGCCCTTGCCGTGCACGACGGCGATCAGGCCGCTGTCCAGGGGCTGGAACCAGCGGCGCCCGACCTGCCACAGCGGTCCCGCGAACTCCTCCTCGCGCGGGCACAGCGCGGTCGTCCGCCCCGTCTCGGGGTCGCCCCGGTAGAGGTTCCACCAGCCGTCGCGGTCGGAGGTGAACAGGAGCCTTCCTTCGGCGTCCCACTCGGCCTGTGCGACGGACTCCTCGACGCCTCCCGCGACGGTACGCGCCGCGTGCAGCGAGCCGTCGTCGGCGACGTCGGCGAGGACCAGCTCGGTGCCGTCCCACGGCATTCGCGGGTGGTCCCAGGCGATCCAGGCGGCGCGCCGGCCGTCCGGTGAGAGCGCGGGCCCGGTGACGAAGCGGTGCCGTCCGTCGCTCAACTCCCTTACGGATGCGCGGTGTTCGGCGGCCGAACCGTCCAGCGGCACGGCCACGATCAGACGGCGTACGTCGGTGGGGGCGTCGCCGGTGAACTCCTCGACGACGCACCGCACCTCGCCGCGCTCCAGATCGATCCGGGGATCGACCCAGCGCAGCCCCTGGCCGACCGGGGAGAGCGGGGTGAGCGGGCGCGGCGCCCCGGCGGTGTCCGGCTCGTAGGCGTAGAGCCGCTGGTCGGCGAAGTGGACGAAGACGACGAGGGGGCCCCGCCCGGCACGGGCGGCGCCGTGCCAGGGCGCCCCGCCGTACTCCATGACCCGGCTGCGCACGTTCCACGGCTGGGGCAGCACCATCTGTGCCTCGCCGTCGGGGCGGCGGCGCACGAGGACGCTCCGGCCGCCCTCGGCGGGGCGCTCCTCCGTCCACCACAGGTCGTCGCCGACCATCGCCACGTAGTCGGGGTATCCGTCGTGGGCGACCGCGACGTCCGCGCCGATCGGCGACGGCCAGCTTCCGTAAGCCCCGGTGGGCACCATCGTTGCAACTCTCCCTATGCGGACCGCAGATAGTGGTCGAGGACGCGGACGCCGAAGTGCAGGGCGTCCACGGGCACCCGTTCGTCGACGCCGTGGAACAGCGCCTGGTAGTCGAGGCTGGCCGGCATCCGCAGCGGCGCGAAGCCGTAGCCGGTGATGCCGAGGCGCGAGAACTGCTTGGCGTCGGTGCCGCCCGACATGCAGTACGGCACGACGTGCCCCTCGGGCGCGAACCGCTCGATGGCGGCCCGCAGTTTGCGGTACGTCGGCGAGTCGGCCGGGGCCTGGAGCGATACACCGGAGTGGTAGAAGTCCCAGTCGACGTCGGGGCCGGTCAACTCGTCCATGGTGGTGCGGAAGGCGGCCTCGCCGCCCGGTACGGTGCGTCCGTCGACGTAGCCGGTGGCGAGCCCCGGGATCACGTTGACCTTGTAACCGGCTGCCAGCATCGTCGGGTTGGCGCTGTTGCGGAGCACCGGCTCGACCAGGGAGGCCGCGGGGCCGAGCTTGCCGATGAGTTCGTCGGCGTCGAAGTCGTCGGCGTCCGGGTCGGCGTCGATGCCGTGCAGCGCGGCGAGTTCGAGGATGCTCGCGCGGACCGTCGGAGTGATGCGGACCGGCCACTCGTAGGCGTCGATGCGGGCGATGGCGGCGGCGAGGCGGCTCACCGCGTTGGCGCGGTTCACCTTCGAGCCGTGGCCGGCGCGGCCCCGCGCGGTGAGCCGCAGCCAGGCGGTGCCGCGCTCCCCCGCCCCGATCGGGTAGAGCTCCATGCCGGGCCCGGCATGGAAGGTGACGCCGCCCGATTCGCTGATGCCTTCGGTGCATCCTTCGAACAGCTCGGGGTGGTCGTCGGTGAGGAAGGACGCTCCGTCGACGGCGCTGTCCTCCTCGTCGGCGGTGAAGGCCAGGACGATGTCCCGGCGGGGCCGCACGCCGTGCCGGGCCCAGGCCCGTACGACCGAGAGGACCATCGCGTCCATGTTCTTCATGTCGACCGCGCCGCGCCCCCAGACCACCCCGTCGCGGACCTCGCCGGAGAAGGGGTGCACGCTCCAGTCGGCGGCCTCGGCGGGCACCACGTCGAGGTGGCCGTGGACGAGGAGGGCGTCGGCCGTCGGGTCACTGCCCTCGATCCGGGCGACCACGTTGGTACGCCCCTCGGTGCGCTCCAGCATGCGGGGTTCGAGGCCGGCCGCGGCGAGCCGTTCCGCCACGTACTCGGCGGCCGGGCGCTCCCGGCAGTCGCCGCCGCCGCGGTTGCTGGTGTCGATGCGGATCAGCCCCGAGGTGAAGGCCACCACCTCGTCGAGCGCCACCTGGTCGACGGTCTCCACCTCAGCCATACTGCTCCTCCACCGCGGACGAGACGATCGTGGTGACCGCCTTGAACGTGCGGATTCCCTCATACATCGTCAAACTGGTGTAGGAAACGCGCCGTTCACCCGTACGCACCACGCCGGGCACCACGGTGGCCGCGTCGGAGAGGTGCTCGGCGTCGAACTCGATCTCCACGGTGAACGGGCCCCCCTCGACCGGCGCCGTGCGACGGGCGAGCGGTGTGGCCGCTCTGGCCGCCGCCCGGATGTCGCCCGCGGTACGGGTGGGGGTGCGGCACACCGCCGCGTAGCGCGAGACGTGGTCCTTGACGGCGACCTTGTGGGCGTCCGGCGCGTAGCCCTCGGCGTCCGCGCAGGTCAGGTCGTCGCCGGTGACCAGCACGACGGGTACCCCGTACTCGGCGACGACATGGGCGTTGAGCAGCCCCTCGCTCGCGCGGGCGCCGTTGAGCCACACCCCGGTGATGGAGTTGGCGAGGTAGGTGTGGGCGAGCACCCCCGCCGTGCCGGCGCCCGTGTGGTAGCCGACGAAGGCGATGCCGTCGACGTCGCCGTGCTGGATCCCCTCGACCATGGACAGCGACTTGTGCTTGCCGGTGAGCATCTGGGCCCGCTCGTCGAGCCGCTCCAGAAGCAGGTTGCGCATGGACCAGTGCGCCTCGTTGATGAGCACCTCGTCGGCGCCCCCGTCGAAGAAACCGAGCACCGCCGCGTTGACGTCGGAGGTGAACATCGCCCGGCAGCGCTCCCACTGGGGCGTGCCCGGCAGCACATCGGCCGGCCAGGTGACTCCGGTGGCGCCTTCCATGTCGGCGCTGATGAGGATCTTCATGCCGACCCACCGTACCCGCCGGGTCATACCCGGGCCAGGGGCCGCACCGCCACCACAGGTACACACCAGTGGCAGCGGTCACGGAGGTGTGTGCGAGCGGCCCTCCCGTGCCCCGCGGAACACGGTGTGGGCTCCCCACATGTCTCACTGAACCACGGCTGCTGCAGGCCGAGTTGGCGCCCGGCAGCGGCCCCGGCAGCCGGAGCGAACGCGCCGTGGATACTGGCGGCATGCGTATCGACTTCGATCCCGCCGTCATGTCCGGCAACGAGTTCTACCGGCTGCTCACCGCGACCGTGGTGCCGCGCCCCATCGCCTGGGTGTCCACCGTGGCGCCCGACGGGATCCCCAACCTCGCACCCCACTCCTTCTTCACCATCGCCTCCGTCGAGCCGCCCGTCGTCCAGTTCACGTCGGTGGGGCGCAAGGACTCGCTCCGCAACGTCGAGGCGACGGGCCAGTTCGTGGTCAACCTGGCTCCCGAGCCGCTCATGGAGCAGGTCAACGCCACGGCGACGTCGTTCCCTCCGGGTGTGAGCGAGTTCGAGCAGGCGGGCCTCGCCACCGAGCCGAGCCTGCGCGTGAAGCCGCCGCGGGTGGCCCTGTCACCGGTCGCCCTGGAGTGCGAGGTGCACAGCACGGTCGGCATCGGCGACTCGACCGTCGTCTTCGGCCGGGTCGTGCACGCGGTGGTCTCCGACGAGGTGATGGTCGACGGCCACCCGGACATCCGCCGCCTGCTCCCGCTCGCCCGGCTCGGCAAGGACGAGTGGGGAGCGGTCAGCTCCGTACACGAACTCGGCCGGGTGCCGTACGTGGGGCCCGAGGGCGGCGCCTGAGATCTCCCCGGCCCGGGGCTTCGGGGGCCGGCGCGCCCCGGACCCCGCGCGCGCCGAGGACACACATGTCCTGGAGGGGTTCGACGTGCGGAGCCCACAGGTGCGGACCACCCTGGAGCCATGGGTACATCAAGGGCACTCGGGGCGCGGCCTCTGCTGCGGAACGGCGCGGGCCGGGCCCGCAAGGCGGGCGTCGCGGCGCGCTGGGCGGGCCGCGTCTGGAACGCCGGGCGGCGCGCCGGCCGCTGGGAGGAGCGCGCACGGCGGCTCGGGCGTCGCGTAGGACGGCGCTAGCGCGGCGTGTCTGCCCGCGCCCGAACCCGAGTCCACGGGGCGGGCGGGGTGACGTCCGCCGGGGGGGCGCTCTTCCCGGTGTGAGGGACCGGCGCCCCGTCTAGCGGCCCGCGGCCGGTACCGCCTCCAGTTGGTCCAGGCGCCGCCGCACCGCCTCCAGTGCACCGGGGTGCCGGCCGGGGACCCGGGTGCGCAGCGCGATGAGGTCCGGAGCGAGTGACCGGGCGCGTTCAGGGTCGCTGAGCTGCTCCCACTGGTGGTGCGCACGGTCCACCGCCGCCTGCACATCCGCGTCGTCGGTGGTCTGACGGCGGGCGAGCCGGGCCTGCGCGCAGGCCAGCCACAACTCGCAGGACCGGGCCGGCTCCCGGGCCAGCCGGGCCAGGTCGGCGCGGACCTCCATCCAGTGGAGCGCCTGGGGCGACGAGGGGCCGTGGGTCCGCATCGCCTCGCTCTCCCACACCGCCGCCATCGACGCCGCTTCCCCGTGCCGCCCCGCGCGGGCGGCGGCCAGGATCGCCGGATGCGGATCGGCCACCCCGCCGGCCGTGGGCGGCGCGGCCGGCGGTGCGGGCGGGGTCCGGACGGGGCCGGTCTGCGCTCGGGACAGCGGCACGGACGGAAGGGGCGGGGCCGTGGCCGCGGGGGCTCCGGCGGGCGGCGGGGGTTGGTGCGCGGGGGCTCCGGCGGGCGGCGGGGGTTGGTGCGCGGGGGCTCCGGCGGGCGGCGGGGGTTGGTGCGCGGGGGCTCCGGCGGCCGGGGCCTCCCCGCTCAGGAGGAGCACGTCGCCGGGGCCCGCCCGGTCCGCCGCGTACGCGTGGAGCTCGGCGAGCGGTGGCCGGGCGCCGCCGCGCCACACCTGAGCGTACGCCTTCACGTAGTCGGGCGAGGCGACCGTACGGCGCGGGGCGGGCGGGGCGACCCTGCCGTAGAGCCGGACGCCGGGGCCGAGGGCGAGGCCCTCCTGCCTCAGCCGCTCCCACGCCGCGGGGTCGGCGATCAGGTCGACGATCACCGTGGTCGTGCCCGGGGCGCGCACCTGCAGCTCGTGGACCAGCCAGTCCCAGGGGAACGCGGTGTAGCGCAGGCTCGCCGGTGTGGTGCGGGCGAGCGCCAGATGGACCTGGTTGTGGCGGGCGTCGACGTGCAGCTGGCCCGCCAGGTACACGGAGAGCGGGCCGGGTGTGGCGGCCACGGCGCGGATCCTGGTCAGCACGGTCTGCGGATCGACCGGGTCGGCGAGTTCCACGACGCTGGCCGCGTCGGTACCGGTCAGCACGCCGGGCGGCACCGCGGCCAGACCCGGCAGCGCCGACGCCGCGTCGATGAGACGACCCTTGTTCGCCGGGGCGGCCGCCAACAGCAGCGCCGTACCCGGTTCCTGCCCCTTGATCAGCACACGAGCACCGTATCGGGTCCGCCCCGCATGTTGTCCCGCTGTCGGCCCAACTCCTGCACGGGGGACGGCAATTGCGAAGTACGGGATACTCATGTGTAAAACGCCGAAAGTGGTTCAATTCACCGCACGCACCCCTGCGGGCGTCCCTCAGCACGCTGGTTGGTTACGGTGAACTCCGCTCCCGCCCCTCCATCGCCAGGATCGTCATGCCGACCAGCTCCCTCTCGACCGTTCCCTACATCACCGCGCAGGACGGCGTACCTGCCCAACTCCTGGACGTGTACCGCCCGGAGGGTGCCCCATCGCCCTCCCCCGCCGTGCTGCTCTGGCACGGCTCCGGCCCGGACACACGGTTCGAGGTCGCGACCCTCGCTCGGGAGACGGCCGGGTTCGGCGTGACGGTGTTCGTACCCGACTGGCGTCCGGACGCCCTCGACGGCGGGCGCGCTCATCTCCTGGCCTCGCTGCGGTACGTACACGAGAACGCGGCCTCGTTCGGCGCCGACCCGGGGCACCTCGTCGTGGCGGGCTGGTCGATGGGCGCGGGCGCCGCGATCGGAACGGCGCTGCGCCCCGACCTCACCGGCGGCGTGCTCCCGAAGGTGGTCGTCGGCATCGCCGGGCTGTACGGACGGCCGGCCCGCAGTACGGGGTCCGTGCCGCTGGAGGACCTGGCGCGGGACGCCGCCCCCTCGCAGAACCGGGCCTCGGCGCCCGCGGCGGGCGTGCCGGTCGTCCTGGTGCACGGCACGGCGGACGCCGTCATCGAGAGCGGGCACTCCCGTGCGTTCCACGCGGCGCTGGTCGAGCGGGGCGGCGCGGTGAGCCTGCACGAATCGGCGACGGATCACGCCGGCGTCGTCATGAGCGCGTACGATCCCGCGCTCGGGACGTGCGTCCCCGCGACCGAGCCGGGGGCCCTGCGGGCCGGGCGGGACACGGCCCGGCTCATCGCGCGGGCGGCCCTGGCCTGACCTGTGCCGTGCGGCGCGCTTCGGAGCGAGACAGTTAGGGGCGCGGGGAACTACGCGGGAAGCGGGCACGGTCCGCGCCCGAAGGCCGGTCAGGCCTACCGATGCCGCCCGGCACGGGCTCGCGTGGCCTGGAGCGGGGCGGGGCGCCATGCTGGGAGCGTGATCACCGTGCTGCTGGTAGCCACCGACGAGGAAGCCGCGGTGCTGCGCGAGCGCATCCACCGCAACCCCCACTTCCGGGTGATCGCGCACACCCCGAGCCCTCGGCTGGCCCTGGCGCAGGCCTATGTCCTGCTCCCCGACGTCACCGTGCTCGACCCGAGCATGAGCGGCGACAGCGATCCCGCCGCCCTGTTCACCGGGCTGCGCTCGCTGACGCCGCCCAGTGCCGTCGTCCTGCGCACGACCCCCGCGACCGCCGGACTCCCCGAGCTGCGCACCGTCCTGGAGGAGGGCGCCGTCCACACAGCGGCGCGGGACGACCACGACGCGCTCATGGAGGCCCTGCTCACCATCGGGCGCCGCCGGGCGAGCTGCGATCCCGACCGCTGACCGGGCCCCGGCCGAAGCGGCGGGCGCGGCTTCCGGCGTGCGCGCGGCGTCCGTGCGCGCGACACTGGAAAAGAGTCTGTGCCGGTATGCCGAAATTCCTGGAAGCGAGGGCTTTCGTGACACCGCCGCCGAACCACACCGACCTCACCGCGGAGCGGACCGCCCCCGGACGGCACCGCGCGCGGGTCGTCGGGGTGCCATGCTGGGTGAGCCTGATGGCTCGGGATCTGGGTGCCGCGTTGGATTTCTATGGTGGGGTGTTCGGCTGGACGTTCCGGTCGGGTGGGTTGGGTGAGGAGTTTCGTATCGCGTCGTCGGGTGGGGTGCCGGTGGCGGGGATCGGTGCGTTGGCTCCGGCGTTGCAGGTGGCGGTGGCGTGGACGCCGTATTTCGCGGTGGAGGACGCGGATGTGACGGCGGCGCGGATCCGGGAGCGGGGCGGGACGGTGGCGGTGGGTCCGGTGGCGTTGCATACGGGGCGGGGTGCGTTGGCGGCGGATCGTGAGGGGGCGGTGTTCGGGTTGTGGCAGGGTCCGTTGGTGTCGCAGTGGGAGATGTGGCGGGACACGGCTCCGGCGTGGACGCGGTTGCGGACGCGGGACGCGTTCGATGCGGCGATCTTCTACGGTGAGGTCCTGGACTGGGCGTGTGAGCGGCCGGGGTGCTGCGATGTGCGCTACGAGCACGACGAGGTGGTGCTGCGCCATGGCGGGCATGTGGTGGCGCGGCTGACGTCGGGTGCGGTGGAGGCGGCGCCGGATCCGAGTCTGCGGCCGCACTGGCACACCCACTTCACGGTGAAGGATCCCGTCGCGGTGGCCGACACCGCCCGTGACCACGGCGCCACCGTCCTCGCCGACGGCACCTCGCCCACCGGCCCCTGGGTCCGCGTCAGCGACCCCGACGGCGCCACCTTCACCCTCACCACCCCCAGCTGACCCACCGAACCCCCACCCACAACCCGCCCGCAACCCGCCCCGCAGTCCGTCAGGACGCGCGGCCCACCACCATCCACCGGGACGGCAGCTCGATGCGCCGCCCCTCAGGCGTGTACTCCGTGGTGAGGAGCGGGAGTTGGCCCTCCGTGAGCACCGTCAGACCCGCGTCGGCGAGCAGCTCGTCCAGCGCGCGGTCGGACACCTCTCCCGGCGCGATGCCGTGGGCGAAGACCGGGCGGAGTTTGGGCGGCGGCCCGTCGGGGCTCTGGGCGAGGCCCATCAGGACCGGTTTCGCGCCCTCGGCGAGTTCGACGACGAAGGCCCGGCCCGTGTCGCCGAGCAGCGTGGCGACGGCGTCCGCGACGGGCCTGCGGTCGGCCGGTTCGCACTGGTGCAGCACGCCCCGTACGTACACGTTGGCGTCGCCGAGCCGGTCGTGCAGCGCCAGGACGGCCTTGTCGTCGGCGGCGTCCAACTGCTCGAACTCGGCCTCCCCGTACGGGGTTTGGCTGCGGGCGTGCTCGACGGCGGCGGGCGAGAGATCGACCCCGGTGACGTTCGTGAAGCGGCTGCCGAGATAGCGGGTCTGGGTGCCGTTGCCGCAGCCGAGGTCGACCATCGGCAGGTCGGGGTCGTCGATGCGGGCGGCGAAGTGGGCCAGGTGGCGGGCGGCGGTCAGGGCGGGCTCGGCGTCCCAGAAGACCGCGCCCTGCTCGTCCGGCGCCGCGCGCCAGAACCCGTCCCAGGCATCCTTGTACCTCTGCGTCACGCTCATGACCGACTCCCCAGGCAGCCCGCACAGTGTCAAGATCGGTCTACCGCGCGGGGCGCACGCCGGGCAAGCGTCCGGCGCACACCTTCACCTGTCGTTCGAGGGCGGACCGCCGGAATGCCCCGGATCGGGCAACCGCCGCTGTCCGCAGCGGTGTTGAGCCCGGCGGTTCGGCTCCGTACCGTGGTCGGACCGGTCTCGTACCCGCGCGGGGCACGCGTCAGCGAGCAACGCGCTCGGGCCGTGGCAGGGCCACGTCGAACCAGACGGTCTTTCCGTTGCCGGTGCGGCTGGTGCCCCATTCCCGCGCGAGCGCGGTCACCACCCGCAGGCCCCGGCCGGCCTCGTCGTCCGGGCCGGCACTGAGCAGGGACGGCAGGGTGTGGTCGTCGTCGACGACCTCGCACAGGAGCGCCTCGGCCCGTACGAGCCGCAGCTCGACCTGGTGGCCGTGGGCGTGCCGGACGCCGTTGGTGACGACCTCGCTGACCAGCAGTTCCACGGTTTCCGTGACGGCCGTGAGCCCCCACTGTGCCAGCTGTTCGCGGACGAGGCGGCGGGCGCGGCCCACCTCCTGCGGGGCCGCGGCGAGCCGCCATTCGGCGACGTCCTCGCGGGCGATGCCGTTGAGGCGCGCCATGAGCAGGGCGACGTCGTCCTTGCGTCCGCCCCGGGTGTTGAGGGAGCGGATGATCGTGTCGCAGGCGTCGTCCATGGAGGCGGCGGGGTGCGCGGCCGATTCGCAGAGCGTGGCCAGTCCGACCCCTATGTCCTCGCCGCGCACCTCGACGAGCCCGTCGGTGCACATGACGAGCCGGTCGCCGGGCTCCACGCGGACGCGGGCCGTTTCGAAGGGCACGCCGCCGACGCCGATCGGGGCTCCGGTGGGCAGTTCGAGGAGTTCGCTGCGTCCGTCGGCGGAGCGGACGAGGACGGGCGGGATGTGACCGGCGTTGGCGAGCAGGAGCTCGCCCTTGATCGGGTCGTACACGGCGTAGAGGCAGGTGGCGAGGTAGTGCTCGCCCAGGCGTTGCGCCAAGTCGTCCAGGTTGCGCAGGAGTTGGCCGGGCGGCAGGTCGAGGGCGGCCATGGTCTGCACGGCGGTCCTCAACTGGCCCATCATCGCCGCCGAGTTGAGGCCGTGGCCCATGACGTCGCCGACCACGAGGGCGGTCCGTGAGCCCGGCAGCTTGATCGAGTCGAACCAGTCGCCGCCGACACGGCCGAGCAGGGTGCCGGGCAGGTAGCGGGTCGCGGTGTCGCAGCCCGCCATGCGCGGGGTGACCTGCGGCAGCATCGAGTCCTGGAGCGTCTCGGCGACGCTCTCCTGGTAGGTGTACATGCGGGCGTTGTCGAGCACGAGACCGGCGCGGGCGGCGAGTTCGGCGCCGGTGACGCGGTCCATGTCGTTGAAGTCGGCCCGCTCGGCGTGCCGCAGCAGGATCATGAAGCCGAGCACCACGTTGCGCGCCTTCAGCGGGACGACCAGCATGGAGCGCCCGTTGATCAGCGGCCGTATGTCGCGCTTTTCGAACTGGGAGGCGATGGCGGTGCCCATCTCCTCGCTGATCCGCGGCACGAGCACGGGCTCGCCGGACGTCATGCACTGGAAGAACGGGGTGTGCGCGGGGAACGGCATGGACTCGCCGACCGGTACGACATCGTCCCAGCGGCCCGGCTCCTCTACGTGTTCGAGGGCGACGCGGTGCCACAGGGTGCGCGCGTCGGGCGGCCCGTCGGGGAACCCCTCCCCCGCGATGACCTGCTCGCGCAGATAGGTCCCGGCGACGTCGGTGAAGCGGGGCACGACGGCGGCGCTGACCTCCTGGATGGTGCGGGAGAGGTCGAGCGAGGAGCCGATGCGGCCGCTGACCTCGTTCAGGAATTCGAGCCGCTCGCGGACCGCCGCGTATTCGAGGTCGGCGGCGTATTCGGGGCCGGGCCGCTGGGCCGACGCCACGGGCTCCATGGGGTGACGGCGGCGCGCGGGCCGGTGCTCGGCGCGCCGGGGTACACCCCAGTCGGGCGTGACGGGCACCCGGTCGTGCTGACTGAACTCCAGGACAGGGTAGCCCAGTTCGAGGACCTGGGCCACGATCCGGCCGCTCTCGCCGACGCTCATGCTGGGCAGGATCTCGGGCAGCCGCCGGGCCAGCTCGTCGGCGCCGGGGAAGTCGGTGTGCAGGGCGAAGCCGGGCGCTATCCGCTCGACGGGCCCGTCCTCGTCCTCGCTCTCCAGGTGCAGCTGGGCGGCGTCCGCGGCGAGTACGAGCAGCCGCTCGGGCCCGGGGCCCACCAGGGGGTAGGCCCACCACAGCACGTCGCTGCGCTCCCGGCCGGGCTCGCGCAGCGCCGCCCGGCCCGCGGTGGGATAGGCGGTGCGCCCGGTGAGCGGGGCGTCGAGGCCGGGCCCGAACGCGTCGAACGCCTCGTAGGCGTCGTCCTCTTCCGCCTCCGCGTCGTCGTAGTGGTGCTCCAGCGCGCCGGAGACCGGGAGCAGATCGACGGCGGGCCTGCCGACCGCCTCGTCCCGGCCGGGCCCGAACAGCTTGCGCGCGCCCGAAGACCAGTGCGACACCAGGCCCTCGCCGTCCACGACGATCACGGCGAGCGGGATCCGGCCGGCCACGGCGAACTTCTGCGCCAGCTGCGGCGGAGTACCACTGTCCATGGGTGGGGGGCTCCTTCCCCGCCGCGCGAGCACGGCGGCTGCTACTCCACCGTAAGGCCATCGCGGTGCCGCGTGTGAGCCAACCTGTGAATAGGCGTACGCCCGCGCGCACATGCCAGCCGCATTGACCAAAGGTCAGCCGTCGGGGGCTCGTTGAGGTCCAACGGTCCACCAGGCGGAACACCGGCGGGCCGGAAGCGGTTGCACGCGGAAGCGCTCCAGGCCACGCGTCACCTGGGCACGACCAACGCGCTCGTGAACGATCCGATACTGAGGAGCGACTTCAAGTCCGCCTCCGTCCGCGAGGGGTTCGGCGACGACCGCGTCGGCGCACCGGGACGCCGCGTTCACGGCGCTGTGGGGCATCTGGTGGTTCGCCGCCGTCGAGGAAGTTCCGGCACCCGCAGTCGGTGCGCCTGCACGGCGCCTGACGGCGAGGGGCTCCGGGCGGGCCCGGGGCGTGGGTCACTCCTCCCCCGGGCCCGGTCCGGTCGGCCGGTAGGTGGTGACCCAGCCGCCGCGCATCTCCCAGGTGCCCCCGTCGGCGGTCGCGCCACGCAGCCCGTGCAGGGTGTCCGGCCCGGCGAGCGCGGGAAGCCGCGAGTCGTCGAGGCCGGCGAAGGCGTAGGTACGGGCCGGGTCCCACGCCGTGGACCGGCGCATCCTGCGGGCGAGTTGGGCGAACCCGAGGGGCGCCGCGGCGATCACCCAGGCGTCGGGGGCGCCCTCGGTCAGCCGCAGGGCCGGGCGCAGCCAGGAGGCCGCCGTCTCCGGCCAGTCGACCACCGTGAGCACCGTCCCGCCGCGGGCCGTCCAGGCGGCGGCGAAGGCGCGCGCCGCGGCGCGGGAGGCGGCGCACCGGCCGTGCCCGACGGCGACGGTCTCGATGCGGTCCGTGCGGGGGCGCGGGGAGGTCAACAAGGCGATGAGCGAGTCGAGTTCGGCCGTCGTGTGCGGCGCGGGGGCCGGCAGGCCGCCGAACCCCGCCGCTTCCGCCCGCCCGATCAGGGGGGAGCCCTGGGCGTCCGGTTCGGGGAGGGTGTTCATGGCGTGGGGGTGCCTTCCTGGTTCGCTTTCCAACGGGCGTACCGCTCGGGCAGGCAGACGGCGCAGGGCCGGTAGCCGGCCGCGACGGCGGTCGCCTCGTCGGCGAAGAACACCCTGCCCCGCACGTAGTGGCCGCGGGCTATGGCCCGTAGCGCGGCGGGGCAGTCCAGTCGTCCGTACAGGCCGCCGCGCCGCTGTCCGCCGAGCGTGCCCGGGGTGGCACTCGGGCGGGCCGTGCCGTCCGCGCCGACCAGGGTGTACGTGCGGTGCGCCGCCCTCGGCGCGTCGTGGCGGCGCTGCGGCGGGACGCGGGGGGCCGGATCGGGGCTCATGCGGCGTCGTGGAAGACGAGGCCGAGGGTGTGGCGCCGCCCGGAGCGGACGGTGCTCACGCCGTGCCGCATCGGCCCGGTCGACCATCCGCGCTTGCTCGCGACGGGCCGGTCCCGGGTGGTGAAGACCAGGCCGTGGCCCTGGGGCAGCACGGTGGCCGAGCCGCGGGTCTGGGCGCGCGGGCGCTGCTCGGTCATCAGGAACTCGCCGCCGCTGTAGTCGACTCCGGGTACGTCGAGGCCGACGACGACCTGGAGGGGGAAGATCATGTCGCCGAACACGTCGCGGTGAAGGGCGTTCCAGTCGCCGGGCCCGTAGCGCAGCAGGATCTGCGCCGAGCGGTCCTGGCCGGCTTCATGACACCGCGCCAGCCACTTCTCCAGGCTGTCGGGCCACGGCGCGGGCTTGCCGAGCTTCTCGGCCCAGGCGCGGGCGACGGGCAGCAGCAGCGGATAGAAGGCGGCACGCAACTCGGCTACCGCGTCGGGGAGTTCATGGGTGAAGTAGCGGTACTGGCCCGATCCGAAACGGTAGCGGGCCATGTCGATGGTGGTGCGGAAGCGCTCCTCCTCGTCGTACAGGGCGATGATCTCCCGGCACTCGTCGGGGGTGAGGAGCTGCTGCGTCAGCGCGTGGCCGTGGGCGTCGAGCTCGTCGGTGAGCGCGCCCCAGTCCCCGGCGGCGACGCGGTCACGCACGTCCGGGCGAGCGGTTTCGATCATGGTGCGACCTCCTTGCGGGGGCGGTACGGCGCGGCGCCGGCGCGTGGGCGGGGCCGGGCTGGCAGGGCCGGGCAGGCGGAGCCGGGCTGGACATGGCCGGGCCGGCAGGGCCGGGCAGGGCGGGGCGGGGCGCGGCCGGACGGGCCGGAGCGTGATGGAGCCGGCCCGGCCGGGGGCCGGGCTCAGGCCAGCGTCGGCTGCAGGACACCCTCGTGCGTGAGGAGGTGGACCTTGGCCTCCACGCCCCCCGCGTAGCCGCGCATCGAGCCGTCGGCTCCGATCACGCGGTGGCAGGGACGCACCAGGAGCAGTGGGTTGGCCCCGATCGCCGCGCCCACGGCCTGGGCCCGGCCGCGTTCGAGACCGAGCCGCTCGGTGAGTCGGCCGTAGGTGGTCGACGTACCGAAGGGGATGGTTTCGAGGGCCTGCCAGACCCGGCGCTGGAAGTCGGAACCGCTCGCGGTGAACTCGATGTCGAACGCCGTGAGCCGGCCCGCGAAGTAAGCCGCCACCTGCTCCGCGATGCGGGCGAAGGCCGCGGGGTCGCGGCGCCATTCGGCGCGGACGGCCGGGGCGTTGCGCTGCCCGGGAAGGGACAGCGAGGTCAAGGTGGTGCGGCCGTCCGACACCTCTCCCACCAGCAGCAGTTCGCCCAGCGGGCTGTCGATCGTCGTGTACGAGGTCTTCGCCTCGTACGGGGACTCCGTCGCCATCTTCCTCATCACCTCTCGTCTCACCCTCCACACTGCGGGATCACGACGACGGAGACTGGCGGAATACGGACATCACACTTGGGCGGAGCCCGGACCCCGGACCCCGCCCCGGTGTGGGGCTCAGTCCTCGTGCCCCAGCTGCAGGTCCCGCTCCGTACGGCCGCCGCCCGCGACCTGGAGGACCGTGGCGACCGGCGGGTAGCCCGCCGCGATCACCGTGTATTCGCCCGACGACAGGTCCACGAAGCGGAAGGTGCCGTCGGGGCCCGTGGTCAGGGTGTCGACGACGTTGCCCGCGGCGTCCAGGAGGGTGACGCGGGCGTCCTCCACGGGGCGGCCGCCGCCCGCGCGGACCGTGCCGCGCAGCACGGCTCCCCCGGCCAGCTCGATGTCCTGGCGGGTTTCGCGGGACGCCTGGACCGAGACGGGCAGGGCGGCGGGGCGGAAGGCGGGTGCGCTGGCGGCCAGGGTGTACTCCCCTGCCACCAACTCGCCGATCACATAACCCCCTTCGCGTCCGCTGCGGGTCGCGGCCACCACTTCGCCGCGTACGTCGGTGAGGGTGACGGCGGCGTCCCGTACGGGGGTCCCGTCGGCGGTGACGACCGCGCCGGCGAGGCGGCCCGCGCCGCCGAGCACCACGTCGAGGTCGACGGGCCGCTCGCCCACGGTGACGGCAACGGCCTGCGGCTGGTGGCCCCCGGCCGCGGCGATCAGGACGTACGAGCCGGCGCCGGGCACGCTCAGCGCGTACCGCCCGTCCGCGCCGCTGGCGCCGCGTCCGACCTGTTGGCCGCGTACGTCGACGAGGGTGAGGGCGGCGCGCGGCACGGTGGTGCCGTCGTGGTGCTGGACGGTCCCGCAGACCGGGACGCCGCTGGTGTAGCCGGAGGCGGGCGCGGTGCGGGCGTGGGGCAGGGGCGCGGTGTCGGTCACGGGGGCGGTCTCGGCAGTGGGGGCGTTCTGGGACACCAGCGGTTTCTCCTTGAGGAAGAAGGCGAGGACGAAGCCGAGCACGAGCACCGGCACGAGGTAGAGGAAGATCCGCGGCATGGCGTCGGCGTACGCCCGGATGTAGCCGTCGCGCAGCGCGGGCGGCATGGCGTGCACCAGTTGGGGGGTGATCGACTCCGGGTCGGGCAGGCGGGCTCCGGCCGGGAGCCGCTCGGTGAGCGCGTGGGCGAGGCGGTTGGTGAACAGGGTGCCGAAGATGGCCGCGCCGACGCTGCCGCCGATCTGGCGGAAGTAGTTGTTGGCGCTGGTGGCGGTGCCGAGGTCGGCGGGGGCCACCGCGTTCTGCACGGCGAGCACCAGGACCGGCATGACCAGGCCGATGCCTGCGCCGAGCACGGCCATCCAGATGCTGTAGTCCAGGCGCGGGGTGTCGGTGCCGAGCTTGGAGAGCAGCCACATGCCGAGGGCGGAGACGGCGCCGCCGACGATCGGGTAGAGCTTGTAGCGCCCGGTGCGGCTGATGAGCTGGCCGGAGATGATCGAGGCGCCGACGATGCCGCCCATCATGGGCAGCACGAGCAGCCCCGACTCGGTGGCGCTGGCGCCGTCGACCATCTGCAGGAAGGTCGGCAGATAGCTGGCGGCGCCGAAGAGGGCCACGCCGATGACGGCGCCCACCAGGCCGGAGATGGTGAAGACCGGGTCGCGGAACAGCCGCAGCGGGATGACGGGTTCGGCCGCGCAGTTCTCGACTACCAGGAACAGCAGGGTCGTTCCGGCGGCTCCGGCGGCGAGGCCGAGGATCGTGCGGGAGCCCCAGGCGTACTCGGTGCCGCCCCAACTGGTCAGCAGTACCAGGCAGGTCGAGGCGGCGGCCAGGAGCAGCATGCCGAGCACGTCGAGGCGGGGGCGCACGGCCGGCCTCGGCAGTTTGAGTACGACGGTGATGACGGCGAGGGTGACCAGGCCGAAGGGCACGTTGATGTAGAAGCACCAGCGCCAGGAGGCGTGGTCGGTGAAGAATCCGCCGAGGAGGGGGCCGGCGACCGAGGCGAGCCCGAAGACGGCGCCGATCAGGCCCATGAAGCGGCCGCGCTGCCGGGGCGGCACGATGTCCGCGATGATCGCCTGCACGCCGATCATGAGTCCGCCGCCGCCGATGCCCTGCATGGCGCGGAAGGCGATGAGCTGGTTCATCGTGTGCGACCAGCCGGCCAGCGCCGAGCCGATGACGAACACGACGATCGCGAACTGGAAGACCGGTTTGCGGCCGAAGAGGTCGCCGAGCTTGCCGTAGATCGGCAGGCCGATCGTGGAGGCGAGGAGGTAGGCGGTGACGGCCCACGAGACCTTGTCGAGGCCGTGCAGATCGCCGACGATCTTCGGAAGGGCGGTCGCGACGATCATCTGGTCGAGCGCCGCGAGCAGCAGCGTGAGCATCAGGCCGAGGAAGATCATGCGGACGCGGCGGGGGTCCAACGCGGCGTCGGGCGGCGGGGGTTGGCTCTCCGGAGGCGTCGATGCCGGGACCGGAACGGGCTCGACAGCCCGCTCGTCGTCCTTCACCAGAGTGATCCCGCCCACGTAACTCTCCCCTCGTCGCGCTTGCGCCGAGGCATTTCTCGCATTGGCCGACATCCGGGGCAAGCGAGACGAGGGGGGCGACGGGCGTGCGCCGGGGGCTTAAGCGCTGGCGGGAGCACCTACGGCGCACAACGGGCCGGAACGGAAATCCACCCGAACCGGTGACCGTACGAAGGGGTTCGAGCGGGCTACTTCTCGACCTCGGCGGCGAGGTTGGCGAGCATCGCGTCGTAGATGCGGCCAAGTCCCTTGGGCGCGAAGGTCCTTTCGAAGAATCCGCCGATGCCGCCCGCGCCGTTCCACACGGTGGTGACGACGACCTTGGAGCGGCCCTCGCCGGCGGGCGTGACCGTCCAGGTGGTGACCATGGAGGAGTTGCGGTCCTTCTCGACGAGCTGCCCGTCGGTGGGCTCGGTGACCTCCAGGAGGCAGTCGCGCACGCGCTTGCTGGTGGCCTGGAGCTTCCAGTGGACGAGGGTGCCCTCGCCGTCGCCGCCCTCACGGACCTCGTACTCGCTGAAGTGCTCCGTCAGGAGCTTGGGGCGGCCGACCTTGTAGTCGGCCAGCGTGTCGAACACGGTCTCCGGATCCGCCGTGACGATCCGCTCCGTCGTGGCCTCGACCTGCGCCATGGCACTTCCTCCAGCAGTTGTGTTTCCGGGGTTCTCGGGGCGGGCCAAGCCAACCACCTCGGGGTCGGCCGTCACAATCCGGGTTGCGATCAAGAAGGGAACATGTGTTCTATTCAGGGGTGGGAGTGACCGGACAAGGCCCACGGGAGCAAAGGAGGCGTTCATGCGCTGGGAGAATCTCGCCGATGACGACGCCTCGGCCGGCGCGGCCCGCACGGCCGCCCTCTTCGCCGCGGACACCGTAACGACCCGCACGTTCGACACCCCCGAGTTCCGCGGGATCACCTTCCACGAGATCCGGGCGCGCTCCATCGTCAACCGGGTGCCGGGCGCGTCCCGGATGCCGTTCGAGTGGACCGTCAACCCCTACCGCGGCTGCTCGCACGCCTGTGTGTACTGCTTCGCCCGCAAGACGCACAGCTATCTGGACCTCGACACCGGGCTCGGTTTCGATTCGCAGATCGTGGTGAAGGTGAACGCGCCGGAGCTGCTCCGCTCGCACCTCGCCTCGCGCCGCTGGCAGGGGGCGCACATCGCCATGGGAACGAACGTCGACTGCTACCAGCGCGCCGAGGGGCGCTACCGGCTGATGCCGGGCATCATCGCGGCCCTGCGCGACCACGCGAACCCGTTCTCCATCCTCACCAAGGGCACGCTCATCCTGCGGGACCTGGAGCTGCTCGTGCAGGCCGCGGCGGTCACCGAGGTCGGCATCTCGGTCTCGGTGGGCTTCCTCGACCGGGAGCTGTGGCGCACGGTCGAGCCGGGCACCCCCTCGCCGGAGCGGCGCCTCGACGTCGTGCGCACGCTCACCGAGCACGGCATCGGCTGCGGGGTCCTGATGGCGCCGGTGATCCCCTTCCTCGGCGACCACCCCGACCAGCTGCGCGCCACGGTCCGCGCGATCGCCGCGTCCGGCGCCACCTCGGTCACCCCGCTCACGCTCCACCTGCGGCCCGGCGCCCGCGAGTGGTTCATGGCGTGGCTGGGCGAGCACCACCCGCATCTGGTGAGGCGGTACGAGCGGCTGTACGCGGAGGGGGCGTACGCGCCGAAGTGGTACCAGCGCCGGATCACGGGTCAAGTGCACGAACTGGCCAGGGAGTTCGGCATCGGGCCCGCCCAGCGCGGCGCGGCCCGGCGCATCCCGGCGGCGCCGCAGCCCGCCGAACCGGAGCCGACGCAGCTCACCCTGCTCTGACCTGGGAGGCAGCGGGGGCGCGGGGGGCTCGGCGCCCGTTGTCAGTGGCGTGCGCGAGGATGGTCCTCATGACGACACCGACGCGCATCCTGGCACCCGAAGGCCTCGCTCCCGGCACCGGCTACAGCCATGTGGTCTGGGGCACCGGCCGGTTCGTGGCGATATCCGGGCAGTGCGCGCTCGACGCGGAGGGCGACGTGGTCGGGGAGGGCGACGCGCGGGCCCAGGCGGACCAGGTCTTCGCCAACCTGCGCCGCTGTCTGGCGGCGGCGGGCGCCACGTTCGAGGACGTGGTGAAGCTGACCTACTTCGTCACGGACATCGCCCACCTGCCCGCGATCCGCGAGGCCCGGGACGCCGTCATAGCCCCCGACCACCTGCCGGCCAGCTCGGCGGTGCAGGTCAGTGCCCTGTTCCGGCCCGAACTGCTGCTGGAGATCGAGGCGTTCGCCGTGACCGCCCCGGAGGTCGAGCAGGCGTAGGGCTCGCTGGAGCACGGCCCGCTGGATCGGGGCCGGCTCGGGGAGCGGGACCGGAGCGCCGCCGAGGGCGCCCGGGGAGCGGGGCCCGGCGTGGCCTTCACCCGGCCCGGCGTGGCCTTCACTCCTTCCTCAGCCGCGGCCCCGGCCTGCTTGGATGCGGCGCAGGGCCCAGGCGGCCGATCGGGCCACGCGCGGGTGGGCCAGGGCTTCGGTGAGCACCTCGACGGCCTGCCGGTCGCCGAGTTCCCCCAGGCCCTCGATGCAGGCCTGGGCCACGCGCCAGTACGGGTTGTGCGTGGAGAGCAGCGGCCGCAGCGTCCTGATCAGGGCCGGTACGGATTCGGGGGCGCGCAGGGCCGTGAGCAGTCGGACCGGGTGCAGCGCGTAGGCGGTGCGCAGTTCGTTGGTCGCGAGGGCGGCGGCGGCGCGCGCGGTCCGCGGGTCGCCGAGCCGGGCCAGGGCGTACGCGGCGCTCGCACAGCGTTCCGGATCACGGTGGTTGAGCAGCAGGACGAGCGCTTCGAAGGCCCGGCGGTCGCCTTCCGCACCTAGCCGGAACGCGGCTATCTCACGCGCCCAGAGCGGGCGTTCGTTCTCGGTGAGCACAGCCACGAGCTCGTCGTGGTCGACGGTGGCGGCCAGTTGCTCGTACGCCGCCGACCCGCCGCTCTCGCGCCGCACCCGGTCCAGGAGGGACCGTAACTCCTCGTCCATGTCCAAAAGCCTAGTGGCGCAAGGCCGTTGGCACCCCAAGGATGATCGGATCCCGTCGCTCGCCGGGACATGCCACCGGCAAGAAGCAGAGGCAAGGAGCGGTCCCATGGAGCACAGTGGCGCCCCGGCGCAGGGCGAATCGCCCGCAGGCCCCTGGTTACCCGGCCGCCGGGCCGAGCTGGCGGCGCTCGCCGCGAGGGTGCGCGCGGTGGGGCCCGGCGGGGGCGCGCTGGTCGTCCGGGGGGCGGCCGGGTCCGGCAAGTCCGCCCTGCTGGGCGCCGTGCGCGGGTTCGCGGCCGAGGCGGGGTTCCTGGTTCTGGCCACCTCGGGGGTGCCGACCGACGCGGTCCCGCCGTACGCGGGTCTGCGCGAGCTGCTGCACCCGCTCCTCGGTTCGGTACGAGCGCTGCCCGCGGCCCAGCGCGAGGCCCTGCTCACGGCGTTGGGCGCCGGCCCCGACCCCGGCGCTGGCCACGGCACCGACCCCGACCCCCGCACCGACCCCCGCACCGGCCAGGGCACCGGCACCGGCACCGGCACCGGCACCGGCAACGACCCCAACCCGGGCTCCGACCCCAGCCCCAGATCCGGCCCCGTCTCCGGTCCCAGCCCTAACTCCGGCTCCGGCTCCGGCTCCGGCTCCGGCTCCGGCTCCAGCCCCAGCCCCAACCCCAACCCCAACCCCAACCCCAGCTCCAGCTCCAGCTCCAGCTCCAGCTCCAGCAAGGAGACAGCGCCCCCGCCCGAGCCGTTCCTCGTGGCGCTCGCCGCGCTCGGGCTGCTCACCGAGGCCGCAGGGGCGCGCCCGGTGCTCGCCCTCGTGGACGACCTCCCCTGGCTCGACGAGCCGAGTGCGGAGGTGGTCGCCTTCCTCGCCCGGCGCATCGGTGACGACCCCGTTCTGCTGTGCGCCGCGGCCCGGTCCGTGCCGGGCCGGCGGCCTTGCGCGGCCGACCTGGAGAGCGTCGAGCTGACCGGCTTGGACGCGACGGCCGCCGCCGAGGTCGTCGCCGTCACCGGCCGCGAACTGGCGCCCGCCGAGCGGGCGGAGATCCTCGCGCTCGCCCGGGGCAACGCGTCGGCGCTGACCGAGCTGCCCCGCATGTGGCGGCGGACCACCCCCACGGACGGCGAGCCGCTCGGGCCCCCGCCCACCCCGGCCGGCCGTGTTGCCCACGGCTTCGCCGGGCTCTTCGACGCGCTCCCTCGACCGGCACGGGACGCGGTGCTGGTCGCCGCGGTCGATCCGGCCGGCACGGTCCCCGAGATCCTGGCGGCCGCCTCCCTGCTCGGCGGCGCCCGGGTCACCCTCGACGATCTGCGCCGGGCGGAGGCCGCCGGACTGGTGCGCGTCGCGGCGGACCGGGTCCGCTTCCGCCGTCAGCTGGTGCGCTCCAGCGTGCTGAACGCCCAGCCGCACACGCGACACCGGGCGGCACACACCGCGCTCGGCGGCGTCCTCGTCGCGGATCCGTACCGCGCCGCCTGGCACCGCGCGCTGGGCCTCGACCGGCCCGACGACGCGGCGGCGGACGCGCTCGACGCCGCCCACCGGATCGCGCTCGCCCGGGGCGCGGCCACCCTCGCGATCCGGACCCTCGAACGGGCGGCGCACCTCACCCGGGATCCGGCACGGCGCCGGAGCCGGCTGCTGCTCGCCGCCGAGCACGGCGTCCGGCTGGACCGCGCCGGCCTCGTACGCCCCCTCCTCGACGCCGCCGCGGACACCGGGCCGGACGAGCGGGACCGGGCCCGGATCGCATGGCTTCGTTCGTCGACGAGCGTGCGGTGCGACGAGGAGGAGGCGGCCACCGCCCCCGGGGTCCTTGACCTGTGCGTGTTCGCCGAGAACTCCGCGCGGGCCGGTGACCGGTCACTCGCCCTCGACCTCCTGCTCGCCGCGGCGCGCTCATGCCACCGGGCCGGGACGGAGGCCGGGCGAGGCACGGGGACGGGGACGGGCCGGCACGTCGTCGCCGCGGCCGCGCGATTCAAGGGCCCGGTGTGCGACCCGCGCCTGACCGCGGCGCTCGCCCTGGCCGAGCCAGTGCGTCAAGCCGCCGACGTTCTCGGGCAGTTGATGAGGGCGGCGCGGGCGGGCGACGCCGACGCCGACGGGCTGCGGCTGCTCGGGACGGCGGCCCACGCGGTGGGCGACCCCGCACTCGCCGCGGACTTCCTCGACCGCGCGGAATCCCTGTCGCGCCGACGGTGCCGCGGGGCCGAGCTCACGCGGGTGCTCGCGGTGCAGACGCAGGCCCGGCTCGACCTCGGCGACTGGCACCGGGCGGCGGAGGCCGCCGCCGAACTCCAGCGGCTCGCCGCCGACACGGAGGGCCGCACGGAGACCGCCGATGTTCTCGTGGCCGGGGCCAGGGCCGCCGCCCTGCGGGGCGACACCGAGACGGCCCGGCGCCTCGCGGACCGCGCGGAGAAGGCCGGCCCCGGCCGGGACGCGGCCCGGCCCGCCGAAGTGGCCCTCGTCCACGGCATCACCGCGAGTGCGGCCGGCCATCACGACGAGGCCTACGAGGCGCTGCGCACCCTCTTCCCCGAGGACGACCGTCCCGCCCCGGGCCCCGGCACCCGGAGTCCGGCCCAAGAGCCGGGTGCCTGGCCCCCGCGCGACACTCCCGACCCCGGCTCCCCCGCCCCTCACCACACCTCCCACCCCGACTCCCGCGAATCGATCGCGGTCCCTCGCCCCGGCGGTCCCCCGGCAGGCGGCGACGGCCCCTGCCGGGACGGCTTCGGTGCCATCGGACTGCTCGCCGAGGCGGCCGTTCACGCCGGGCGGCGTGGAGAGGCGGCCCGGGTCGTCGCTTCGCTCGCGGGGCGGACCGCCGGGTGCCCGGCGCCCCTGCTCCGGGTCCATCTGCGGTACGCCGCCGCGGTGCTGGCCGACGACATCGAGGCGGAGGCGCTGTTCCGGCGGGCGCTCGCCGACAACCTCGCCCGCTGGCCGTGGCCCCGGGCCCGCGCCGAGCTCGCCTACGGCAGCTGGCTTCGGCGCCATCGCAGGACCGCGGAGTCGCGCCCCCTGCTGCGCTCCGCCCGGCTCACCTTCGACCGGATCGGCGCCCGGCCGTGGGCGGCGCGGGCCGACGAGGAGCTCCGAGCCGCCGGGGAGCATCCGACCCCACCGGGCGGAAGGAGCGTGCTGCGTCAACGCGCTCTCGCGGCAGGGGAGATGACGCCGCAGGAGTCGCAGATCGCCCGCCTCGCCGGGCTCGGCCTCTGCGACCGCGAGATCGGCGAGCACCTCTTCCTGTCCCCCCGCACCGTCGGCGCGCACCTGGGCCGCGTCCTGCCCCGGCTCGGCGTCACCTCGCGCGACACGCTGGGCACGGTCCTGGACCCCTCGGTCGGCTGAAACTCCCGCGCGCGGCGCGGCGCGAGCCAGATCACATGGACTCGGCGCGGAGAAAGTCTGGCGCGCTCGTTACTCGCCAGTTAATCTCAGGTGAGCGGGTAACCCCCGCGGCTCCGGTGGCCTGGTGACGCAGCCACCGCGAGTGATCGTCGGTTCGGCAGTTCTGTACGACGTGCCCGGGGACAGGGCCGTCGGCCTCTTTCAGCGCGCATCCGCGCGCGGACAACAGCGCGGGTCGCAGCACACGTTGCACCACGGCTCGCCCCACGGCACAACCCCCGCACGCCGCGCGCCCGTCGGCGTATCCGAGCACATTTCGATGCCCGATACCCGATGCCCCGTGCCGGTCGCGTGCGCCCTCTCTCAGTCGTCACTCATCCCTGGAGTCCCGTGATGGACGTCCCCCTGAACACTGTCGCCGTGGTCGGTCTCGGCACCATGGGCACCGGCATCGCCGAGGTCCTGGCCCGCGCCGGGCGCGAGGTCATCGGTATCGACATCAGCGCGCGCGCCGGCCGTCAGGCCGTGGCCGCTCTCGAAGCCTCCACGGCCCGCGCGGTGGCCCGCGAGCGGATCACCGCGCAGGAGCGGGGCGACATCCTCGCCCGGTTCCGTACCTTCACCGACCTCCAGGCCGCGGCCGAGGCCGAGCTCGTCATCGAGGTCGTGCCCGAGTCCTACGAGCTGAAGCACCAGGTCTTCCAGGCCCTCGACTCCATCGTGGCGCCCACCGCCATCCTGGCGACCGGCACCAACGCGCTCTCGGTGACCCGGCTCGCCGCCGACTCCGCGCACCCCGAGCGCGTGCTCGGTCTGCACTTCTTCAACCCGGCGCCCGCGATGAAGCTCGTCGAGGTCGTCTCGTCCGTGCTCACCGCTCCCCCGGCCGTCGACGCGGTCACCGCGCTCGCCCTCGACCTCGGCAAGGAGCCCGTCGCGGTCGGCGACCGCCCCGGCTTCGTCGCCGACGGGCTGCTCTTCGGCTACCTCAACCAGGCCGCCGCGATGTACGAGTCGAAGTACGCCTCGCGCGAGGACATCGACGCCGCGATGAAGCTGGGCTGCGGCCTGCCGATGGGCCCGCTCGAACTGCTCGACCTGATCGGCATCGACACCGCCCGCACCGTCCTGGAGGCGATGTACGCCTCTTCCCAGGACCGGCTGCACGCCCCCGCCCCCATCCTCGGCCAGCTCACCGAGGCCGGCCTGACCGGCCGTAAGAAGGGCCGCGGCTTCTACACGTACGAGGGCGAGGGCAGCTCGGTCACGGTGGCCGACGCCCAGACCCCGGACACCATCGCGGGCGCCGGCCGCGGCCGCGAGATCCGCTCGGTCGGCGTGGCCGGCTCGGGCACCATGGCGTCCGGCATCGCGGAGGTCTTCGCCAAGGCCGGGTACGACGTCGTGCTCGCCGCGCGCAGCCTGGAGAAGGCGGAGACCGCCAAGTCCCGTATCGCCAAGTCGCTTTCGCGTTCGGTCGACAAGGGCCGGCTCACCGCGGAGGCGCGCGAGGAGACCCTGAACCGCATCACGGCGGCCGGGGCCCTCGAAGCCTTCGCCGGCGTCGACCTCGCCGTCGAGGCGGTCGCCGAGGACCTGGAGGTCAAGCAGCAGCTCTTCGCGACGCTCGACAAGATCTGCAAGCCGGGCGCGGTGCTCGCCACCACCACCTCCTCGCTGCCCGTCGTCGCCTGCGCCCGCGCCACCTCGCGCCCGCAGGACGTCATCGGGATGCACTTCTTCAACCCGGCGCCCGCGATGAAGCTGGTCGAGGTGGTCCGCACGGTGCTCACCTCCGACGAGGTGCACGCCACCGTCCGCGAGGTCACCGCGAAGATCCGCAAGCACCCGGTGGACTGCGGCGACCGCGCCGGGTTCATCGTCAACGCGCTCCTCTTCCCGTACCTCAACAACGCGATCAAGATGGTGCAGGAGCACTACGCGACCCTGGACGACATCGACGCCGCGATGAAGCTGGGCGGCGGCTACCCGATGGGCCCGTTCGAACTGCTCGACGTGGTGGGCCTCGACGTCTCGCTCGCCATCGAGAAGGTGCTGCACGCCGAGTTCCGCGACCCGGGCCTGGCCCCGGCGCCGCTGCTGGAGCACCTCGTCGCGGCCGGGTGCCTGGGCCGCAAGACGGGCCGTGGATTCCGCGAGTATGCCCGGCGCTGAGCCGGACGCGGGGTGGGGCGGGCTGTTGCAGCCTCCGGACAGCTCGCCCCCTTGGGCGCGACCTGCCGCATCCATGCAGTACGTTCGGTCCATGCCCCAGCCAGCCAGGTCCACCCGTACGAACGCCGTGCCCGACGCCCCGGAGAGTGCCGCGGGCAGCAGGGCGGCCGCCCAGCGGCTCAAGATGCGCCGCGAACTGGCGGCAGCGGCGATGGACCTGTTCTCCGCCAAGGGGTACGAGGCGACCACGGTCGACGAGATCGCCGCGCGGGCCGGGGTCGCCCGACGGACCTTCTTCCGCCACTTCCGCTCCAAGGAAGAGGCGATCTTCCCCGACCACGACGACACCCTGGTGCGCGCCGAGGCGGTCCTCAACGCCGCGCCCCCGCACGAGCATCCGCTCGACACCGTGTGCCGGGGCATCAAAGAGGTCATGAAGATGTACGCGGGCTCCCCCACGGTCTCCGTGGCCCGCTACAAGCTGACCCGTGAGGTGCCGACGCTGCGCGAGGCCGAGATCGCCTCGGTCGCCCGCTACGAGCGCCTCTTCACCCGCTACCTGCTCGGCCACTTCGACGAGCACGACCACCAGCCGGGCAACGACGACCCCCTGCTCGCGGAGGTGGCCGCGTCCGCGGTCGTCACCGCCCACAACCACGTGCTGCGCCGCTGGCTGCGGGCCGGCGGCCAGGGCGACGTGGAGAGCCAGCTCGACCACGCCTTCGCGATCGTGCGGGAGACCTTCGGCTCCGGCATAGGAGCGGGCCGCACCGGCAAGGCCAGGCCGGCCGCCACGGTCTCGGCCGGCGACGAGGTGCTGGTCGCGGTAGCCCGTACGGACGCACCGCTCGACGAGATCATGCAGACCATCAAGCAGGCGCTCAAGACCAAGTAGGACCGAAGACCAGTAGACGGCACGCAGTGCCACCCGTGGCCGCATCCCTGAGCGAGGGGTGCGGCCACCGGCGTGTGCGGCGCTCCGCCGCGCCCACGGCGGGGCGACCACGCTGACCTGCAACGATCGATCATCGCTCATCTGCGCGGGTCAATCTGCAGTTGAGAGAAACTCTTGGCACGCAGTGTCTTGCGGCCTGGCACGGGGTGCCATACGTTGATGTTGTCCGGCCGGCCCGGCGCACGGAGAATCCTCGTACGCCGGCCGTGTCCCGCACCCGCCGTCCCGGCGAGTGAGCCCGGACGCCTGCGTCACAGGCAACCTCCCGCGCCCACCAGGCGCTGCCGTACTCGAACCACACCGCCGAACCGACGGCACACCTCCACAGCACCACCCCCGAAGACCCTCAACGCCCGCCATGGGCGCTTCGCCGGAGGCAACACCGTGAAGGAAATCCTGGACGCGATCCAGTCGCCGGAGTCCACCTCCGCCGACTTCGCCGCTCTGCCGCTCCCCGACTCGTACCGCGCGATCACCGTGCACAAGGACGAGGCGGAGATGTTCGCCGGGCTCACCACCCGCGACAAGGACCCCCGCAAGTCGATCCACCTGGACGAGGTGCCGATCCCCGAGCTCGGGCCGGGCGAGGCCCTGGTGGCCGTCATGGCCTCCTCGGTCAACTACAACTCGGTCTGGACCTCGATCTTCGAGCCGGTGTCCACCTTCAACTTCCTCGAGCGCTACGGCCGGCTCAGCGAGCTCACCAAGCGCCACGACCTGCCGTACCACGTCATCGGCTCCGACCTCGCGGGCGTCGTGCTGCGCACCGGGCCCGGCGTGAACGCCTGGCAGCCCGGCGACCAGGTGGTCGCGCACTGCCTGTCGGTCGAGCTGGAGAGCTCCGACGGACACAACGACACGATGCTCGACCCCGAGCAGCGCATCTGGGGCTTCGAGACCAACTTCGGCGGGCTCGCCGAGGTCGCGCTCGTCAAGTCCAACCAGCTCATGCCCAAGCCGAAGCACCTGAGCTGGGAGGAGGCGGCGGCACCCGGTCTGGTCAACTCGACCGCGTACCGCCAGCTGGTCTCCCGCAACGGCGCCGGCATGAAGCAGGGCGACAACGTCCTGATCTGGGGCGCGAGCGGCGGACTCGGCTCCTACGCCACGCAGTTCGCGCTCGCCGGCGGCGCCAACCCGATCTGCGTGGTCTCCAGCCCCGAGAAGGCCGACATCTGCCGGGCCATGGGCGCGGAGGCGGTCATCGACCGCAACGCCGAGGGGTACAGGTTCTGGAAGGACGAGCAGACCCAGGACCCGAGGGAGTGGAAGCGGTTCGGCAAGCGGATCCGCGAGTTCACCGGCGGCGAGGACATCGACATCGTCTTCGAGCACCCCGGCCGCGAGACCTTCGGCGCGAGCGTCTACGTCACGCGCAAGGGCGGCACCATCACCACCTGCGCCTCCACCTCGGGTTACATGCACGAGTACGACAACCGCTACCTGTGGATGTCCCTGAAGCGCATCATCGGCTCGCACTTCGCCAACTACCGCGAGGCGTGGGAGGCCAACCGCCTCATCGCCAAGGGCAAGATCCACCCCACGCTCTCCAAGGTGTACTCCCTGGAGGACACCGGGCAGGCCGCCTACGACGTGCACCGCAACCTGCACCAGGGCAAGGTCGGCGTGCTCGCGCTCGCACCGCGCGAGGGCCTCGGAGTCAGCGACCCCGAGCTGCGCGAGAAGCACCTCGACGCCATCAACCGCTTCCGCAACGTCTGAGGCCGGGAAGTTTTATGACAGAGCGTCAGAAGGATCGGCCGTGGCTCATGCGGACGTACGCCGGTCACTCGACCGCCGAGGCGTCCAACGAGCTCTACCGCAACAACCTGGCCAAGGGGCAGACGGGTCTGTCGGTCGCGTTCGACCTTCCGACGCAGACCGGATACGACCCCGACCACATCCTCGCCCGCGGCGAGGTGGGCCGGGTCGGGGTCCCGGTCTCCCATCTCGGTGACATGAGGCGCCTGTTCCAGGACATCCCCCTGGAGCAGATGAACACCTCGATGACGATCAACGCCACCGCGATGTGGCTGCTCGCCATGTACCAGGTGGTCGCCGAGGAGCAGGGCGCGGACATCACCAAGCTCCAGGGCACCACGCAGAACGACATCGTGAAGGAGTACCTCTCGCGCGGGACGCACGTCTTCCCACCGGGGCCTTCGCTGCGGTTGACGACAGACATGATCTGTTACACCGTGAACAACATCCCCAAGTGGAACCCGATCAACATCTGCAGCTACCACCTCCAGGAGGCGGGAGCCACCCCGGTCCAGGAGATCGCGTACGCGATGTCCACCGCGATCGCCGTCCTGGACTCGGTGTTCGCGTCGGGCCAGATCCCCGAGGACCGCAAGGGCGATGTCGTGGCCCGCATCTCCTTCTTCGTGAACGCGGGCGTCCGCTTCATCGAGGAGATGTGCAAGATGCGCGCCTTCGGCCGCATCTGGGACAGGATCACGCGGGAGCGGTACGGGATCGAGGACGCCAAGCAGCGGCGCTTCCGCTACGGCGTCCAGGTCAACTCGCTCGGCCTGACCGAGGCGCAGCCCGAGAACAACGTCCAGCGGATCGTCCTGGAGATGCTGGCCGTGACGCTGTCGAAGGACGCCCGCGCCCGCGCCGTCCAACTCCCCGCCTGGAACGAGGCGTTGGGCCTGCCGCGCCCCTGGGACCAGCAGTGGTCGCTGCGCATCCAGCAGGTCCTGGCGCACGAGAGCGACCTGCTGGAGTACGAGGACATCTTCGCCGGCTCGCACGTCATCGAGGCCAAGGTGGACTCGCTGGTCGAGGAGTGCCTGGCCGAGATCGAGCGGATCCAGGAGATGGGCGGGGCGCTCGCGGCCGTCGAGTCGGGCTACCTCAAGTCGCAGCTGGTCTCCTCGCACGCCGGGCGGCGGGCCCGCATCGAGGGCGGCGAGGAGAAGATCGTCGGCGTCAACTGCTACCAGGCGACCGAGCCGAGCCCGCTCACCGCGGACCTGGACGGGGCGATCATGACGGTCGACCCGGCCGTCGAGGCCCGCGTCGTCGCCTCGCTCAAGAACTGGCGCGACACCCGCTACCAGCCGCCCTTCAACCACCCCCGGCCGTGCAAGGCCCTGGAGAAGCTGAAGGAGGCGGCCCAGGGCACCGGGAACCTCATGGCGGCGACCCTGGAGTGCGTGCGGTCCGGCGTCACCACCGGCGAGTGGTCCGAGGCGCTGCGCGAGGTGTTCGGCGAGTTCCGCGCGCCCACGGGCGTCTCGTCGGCTCCGGTCGCGGTCACCGCCGAGGCGGGCACGCCGCTGGCCGTGGTCCGCGAGAAGGTGGCGCGGACCGCTTCCGACCTGGGCTCGGGGCGGCTGCGTCTCCTGGTCGGCAAGCCGGGCCTCGACGGGCACTCCAACGGGGCCGAGCAGATCGCGGTGCGCGCGCGGGACGCCGGCTTCGAGGTGGTCTACCAGGGCATCCGGCTGACGCCCGAGCAGATCGTGAGCGCCGCCCTCGCCGAGGACGTGCACTGCGTCGGCCTGTCCATCCTGTCCGGCTCGCACGCCGAACTCGTCCCCGACGTCCTGGTGCGTCTGCGCGAGGCCGGCGCCGGCGACATCCCGGTGATCGCCGGCGGGATCATTCCGCCCGCGGACGCCGAGGAACTCCGCACGGCGGGTGTGGCCGCCGTTTTCACCCCCAAGGACTTCGGTATCACGGAGATCATCGGCCGTATCGTCGACGAGATCCGGAAAGCGAACAAGCTCGACCCGTTGGAGGTCCCCGCATGAGCACCCCCGTCTCCCCCGTCAACCGGCTCCGCCCGCGCCGCTCCTGCCTCGCGGTCCCCGGGTCGAACCCGCGCTTCCTCGAGAAGGCCCAGGGGCTCCCGGCCGACCAGGTCTTCCTCGACCTGGAGGACGCCTGCGCGCCGCTGGCCAAGCCCGAAGCGCGGCACACCATCGTCAAGTTCCTCAACGAGGGCGACTGGACGGGCAAGACGCGGGTGGTGCGCGTGAACGACTGGACGACCGAGTGGACGTACCGCGACGTCGTGACCGTCGTCGAGGGCGCCGGGCAGAACCTCGACTGCATCATGCTGCCGAAGGTGCAGAGCGCCGACCAGGTGGTGGCGCTCGACCTGCTGCTCACCCAGATCGAGAAGACGATGGGCTTCGAGGTCGGCAAGATCGGCATCGAGGCGCAGATCGAGAACGCGCGCGGCCTCAACAACGTCAACGCGATCGCGGAGGCCTCGCCGCGTACCGAGACGATCATCTTCGGCCCGGCCGACTTCATGGCCTCCATCAACATGAAGTCCCTGGTCGTGGGCGAGCAGCCGCCGGGCTACGGCGCCGACGCGTACCACTACATCCTGATGAAGATCCTGATGGCGGCGCGTGCCAACGACCTCCAGGCGATCGACGGCCCCTACCTCCAGATCCGCAACGTCGACGGCTACCGCGAGGTGGCCAAGCGGGCCGCCGCGCTCGGCTTCGACGGCAAGTGGGTGCTGCACCCGGGCCAGGTCGAGGCGTCGAACGAGATCTTCTCGCCGTCGCAGGAGGACTTCGACCACGCCGAGATGATCCTCGACGCCTATGAGTGGTGCACCTCGGAGGCGGGCGGCAAGAAGGGCTCGGCGATGCTCGGCGACGAGATGATCGACGAGGCCAGCCGCAAGATGGCCCTGGTCATCTCCGGCAAGGGCCGCGCTGCCGGCATGAAGCGCACCACGAAGTTCGAAGCCCCGGAGGCGTGAGCGTCATGCAGTTCGGCCGTACCTATGAAGAGTTCGAAGTCGGCGCCGTCTACAAGCACTGGCCCGGAAAGACGGTCACCGAGTACGACGACCACCTCTTCTGTCTGCTCACCATGAACCACCACCCGCTCCACATGGACACCAACTACGCGGAGAAGACGACCGACTTCGGCAAGAACGTCGTCGTGGGCAACTACATCTACTCGCTGCTGCTCGGCATGAGCGTGCCGGACGTCTCCGGCAAGGCGATCGCCAACCTGGAGGTCGAGTCGCTCAAGCACGTGGCGCCGACCTTCCACGGCGACACGATCTACGGCGAGACGACGGTGCTCGACAAGACGCCGTCGAAGTCGAAGAGCGACCGCGGGATCGTGTACGTGGAGACCAAGGGCTACAAGCAGGACGGCACCCTGGTCTGCGTCTTCCGCCGCAAGGTGATGGTGCCGACCGAGACGTACATCAAGGAGCGCGGCGGGGAGCAGCCCGGCCGCCCCGAGCTGGTCGAGCCCGTCAGGAAGACCGCCCCGAAGACCGCCGAGAAGTCGGAGAAGTAGCCATGGCCCGTCTCGCGCAGACCGCCGGTCTGACCGACGTCCAGCAGGAAATCCTGTCCACCGTACGGGACTTCGTCGACAAGGAGATCATTCCGGTCGCGACCCAGCTGGAGCACAAGGACGAGTACCCGACGCAGATCGTCGAGGGGCTCAAGGAGTTGGGCCTGTTCGGCCTGATGATCCCCGAGGAGTACGGCGGTCTCGGGGAGTCGCTGCTCACCTACGCGCTGTGCGTGGAGGAGATAGCGCGTGGCTGGATGTCGGTGTCCGGCATCATCAACACGCACTTCATCGTGGCGTACATGCTCAAGCAGCACGGCACGCAGGAGCAGAAGGACACCTTCCTGCCGCGGATGGCGCTCGGCGAGGTGCGCGGCGCGTTCTCCATGTCGGAGCCGGCGCTCGGCTCGGACGTGTCGGCGATCACGTCGAAGGGCGTCAAGGACGGCGAGGAGTACGTCCTCAACGGCCAGAAGATGTGGCTGACCAACGGCGGAACGTCGTCCTTGGTGGCCGTTCTGTGCCGGAGTGACGAAGGACACTCCCCTTCCGAGGTGGCCGCCGCGCCGCACAAGTCGATGACGACCTTCCTGGTGGAGAAGGAGCCCGGCTTCGGCGAGGTCCGGCCCGGCCTGACCATCCCCGGCAAGATCGACAAGATGGGTTACAAGGGCGTCGACACGACCGAACTCATCATGGACGGGCTGCGCATTCCGGCCAATCGGGTTCTCGGCGGGGTCACCGGCCGAGGGTTTTACCAAATGATGGACGGAGTGGAGGTCGGGCGCGTCAACGTCGCGGCCCGTGGCTGTGGAGTCGCTCAGCGTGCATTTGAGTTGGGTGTCTCCTATGCCCAGCAACGGCACACTTTCGGAAAGCCGATCGCCCAGCACCAGGCCATCCAGTTCAAGCTGGCCGAGATGGCTACCAAGGTCGAAGCCGCCCATGCGATGATGGTCAATGCAGCACGCAAAAAGGACTCCGGGGAACGAAACGACCTCGAAGCAGGGATGGCGAAGTACCTCGCCTCCGAGTACTGCAAGGAGGTGGTGGAAGACGCGTTCCGCATTCACGGCGGTTACGGCTTCTCCAAGGAGTACGAGATCGAGCGCCTGTACCGCGAGGCGCCGATGCTGCTCATCGGTGAAGGTACCGCCGAGATCCAGAAAATGATCATTGGGCGCCGACTCCTTGAGGAGTACCGGTTCCAGGGTTGATTGTCGCTTTTGAGTCGGTATGGCCGCGAAGAACATCACACCCTGTCATCGCCTTCCGGCCGCCGACTCGGCTTCTGGCTTGCCCAGTTGCGGCTCGCAACCGATACCATCGACGGTAAACCTGCCGCCGTCCCCCGTTGCCAGCGCGGCATCATCCGCTACGAAGGTCATCCATGCCCCACAGCCAAACCTCTGCACCACGCGACGGTTTCCTCAAGGGACGCCTTGCTCGCGGAGCATCGCCGTGGCTTCTGCCGACCGTCGCCACCGCAGCCATCAGCCTCGCCCGCTCGCGCCGCTCCAAGGGCGCCGCGATCGTGGCGGTGCCCACCACCGCGCTCGCGGCGGGCATGCTGTGGTTCTTCCGCGACCCCGAGCGTGAGATCACGCAGGGGCGGGTCATCTCCCCCGCCGACGGTGTGGTGCAGAGCATCATGCCGTGGAAGGACGGGCGTACCCGCGTCGCGATCTTCATGAGCCCGTTGAACGTCCACGTCAACCGCGCGCCCCTCGCGGGCACGGTGACCTCGGTGGAGCACATCCCCGGTGGCTACGTTCCGGCGTTCAACAAGGAGAGCGAGAACAACGAGCGCGTCGTCTGGCACTTCGACACCGAACTCGGTGACATCGAGATGATCCAGATCGCCGGCGCCGTCGCGCGCCGCATCGTGCCGTACGTGCCGCAGGGCACCAAGGTCGAGCAGGGCGAGCGCATCGGCCTGATCCGCTTCGGCTCGCGGGTCGACATCTACCTCCCCGAGGGTGTCGAGGTCGCGGTCGAGGTCGGGCAGGCGACCACGGCGGGGGTGACTCGAATTGACCGTGATTGATCCCGAGACGCAGGCCGGCTGGGTCCCCGAGGCGGAGTCCGAGGACGACGTCGAGGAAATGCCCCTGTCGCTGCGCCTGTCGATAGCGGACACGCTCACCCTCGGCAACGCCACGTGCGGATTCATGGCGGTGTACTTCACCACCACGGGCATCCTCATCCCGCACCTCTCCGGCAGCCAGGAGACCGGCATGGCGCGGCACTCCGCCGCGACCGCCGTGATCCTGATGCTGCTCGCCGCGATCTTCGACCTCTGCGACGGTCTGGTCGCGCGCAAGCTGCGCAGCTCCCCGATGGGCGCCGAGCTGGACAACCTCTCGGACCTCATCAGCTTCGGGCTCGCCCCGGCCTACTTCGTGCTCGTGTACGGGATGGTCGCGGACGACGCCCACCAGCGGGTGGCCGCGGTGGCGGCGATCACGGTGCTGCTGGCGGTGGTGCTGAGACTGGCGCGCTTCTCTTGCGTGACGATGAAGGACGGCATGTTCCAGGGCATGCCGAGCCCCTTCGGCGCGCTCACCGTGGTCTCGATCGTGCTCCTCGAGCTTCCGTTCGTGCCGACGCTGCTCGCCGTCATAGGAGTCGCCTGGCTGATGGTGAGCCGGGTCGAGTACCCGAAGCCGCGGGGCATCCTCGCGGTGGCGATGCTCAGCTGGATCATCGGTGCGATGGGGCTGCTCGCGGCCTGGGCGTTCGACGCGCCCGGCGGTCAGATGCTGCTCCAGACCGGCTGCGCGCTGCAGATCGTCCTGGCCGCCACGATCCCCCTCTTCGCGACGGCCCGCCGGGTGAACACGTTCCGCGACAACCGCCGCGAGGCTCGGGCGGCGCAGCTGCCGTAGTTCCTCACGGCGCTGGACTTGAAAAGGGGCCCCGGGTTCATGAACCCGGGGCCCCTTTCGCGATCCCGCGGCGGGGATTTCCAGCCGGGTGCGGGGCCGGGGGCGCTTCCCGCGCAGTTCCGCCGGGTGCCGGTTGTGGGCGCTTCCCGCGCAGTTCCCCGCGCCCCTGGCTGGGTCGGTACGGGGCTGCGCCCGATGCCTCGGTCCGGGTCGCTGCTGCGCGTCCGCCGGGTGCCGGTCGTGGGCGCTTCCCGCGCAGTTCCCCGCGCCCCTGGCTGGGTCGGTACGGGGCTGCGCCCGATGCCTCGGTCCGGGTCGCTGCTGCGCGTCCGCCGGGTGCCGGTCGTGGTCGCCTCCCGCGCAGTTCCCCGCGCCCCTGGCTGGGTCGGTACGGGCCTGCGCCCGATGCCTCGGGCCGGGTCGCTGCTGCGCGTCCGCCGGGTGCCGGTCGTGGGCGCTTCCCGCGCAGTTCCCCGCGCCCCTGGCGGGGTCGGGGCGTGGCCGGGATTCGCAGTGGGGCACGCGCGGCATAGTCAGCCCGTCCGGCGATTGAGGACGAGCGCCGTTCAGGCGCGGGCGGGGGTGCGGGGGCGCAGCCCCCGCTGGGGGAAGCGGGTCAGTGGGCGTTCTCCGTGGGGCGGAGGTCGCTCGGGATCTTCGCCCATGCCAGTACCGCCGCGGCCAGCGGCAACGCGGCCGCGAGGAGGAACGTCGGGGTCATGCCCGCCGTGAAGGCCGACGAGGCCTTCTCCAGGAGCAGGGCGCCGGCCGGCCCGCCGAGCGAGGACGCCACGTGGGCCGCCTCGCCCACCGAGTCGCGTACGGAGGCGGTGGCCGCCCCGTCCAGGCCGAGCTGCGGCAGGTGGGCGCGGTACAGGGCCGCCGCGACACTGCCGAGGATGGCCACGCCCATCGCCGCGCCCAGCTCGTAGCAGGTCTCCTCGACGGCCGCCGCGCCGCTCACGTGCTCCTTGGGTGCGGAGGCCATCAGGGTGACGGACGCCGCGGTGGTGGCGATGCCGACGCCGCAGCCGAGCACGCCGAGCGCCACGGCGACCCCGGGGTAGGCCAGCGGCCCGGACTGCTGGAACAGCCACGGCAGCGCGAGCCCCCCGGTCATCAGGAGCAGACCGCCGCCGATGACGTGCCGGATCGGCAGCCGGTGCATCAGGACCGGAGTGACCAGCGAGGTGACGACCAGGCCGAGCGGCGCCGGAAGCAGCCGGACACCGGCCTCCAGGGGGCTGTAGCCCTGGCCGTACTGGAACCACTGGGTGACCAGGAACAGCGCCGAGCCGAGGGCGATCATCCCGAGGAAGATCGACGCCGCGGCGATGCTGAAGGAGCGGTTGGTGAAGAGCCGGACATGGAAGAGCGGCTGGGCCAGGCGCAGCTGGCGGCGGACGAAGACCGTCAGCGCGACCGCGGCCACCGCGAGGAGCACCCAGGCGACCGGGTCGGCGGGGCCGCCCTTGCCGAGCTGCTTGATCCCGCCGGCCAGGGCGAGCATGCCGACGACGGACTGGCCCACGCCCCACCAGTCCCAGCGGCCCTCGCGGGGCTGACGGGACTCGGGCAGGATCCAGGCGCCGAGGGCGATGATCATCAGGGCGACCGGTACGTTGACCAGGAACGCGGACTGCCAGCCGTTCTGCTCGACGAGCAGTCCGCCGACGACCGGGCCGAGCGCCATTCCGCCGCCGAAGACCGCGGCCCACACGGCGTAGGCGAGGGCGCGTTCGCGGGCGTCGGTGAAGACGTCGCGCAGGATCGACAGGGTCGACGGCATGATCGCCGCGCCGCCGACGCCGAGCAGCGCGCGGGCGGCGATGACCTGCCAGGCCTCGGTCGCGAAGACCGCCATCAGGGAGGCGAGCGCGAAGATCGCGAAGCCGGCGAGCAGCAGCCGCTTGCGTCCCCAGCGGTCGCCGAGCGCCCCGGCCGTCACCAGCAGGCCGGAGAGCGCGAGCGCGTACACGTCGATGATCCACAGCTGCTGTACGGAGCTGGGCTGAAGGTCGCTCACCAGCGAGGGGAAGGCCACGTTGAGGATCGTGGTGTCCATCGCGATCAGCAGCAGGCTGCCGGAAAGGATCGCGAGGACGACCCAGCGCCGGGGATCGAGGGGCGGCGTCATGAAACACTCCAGTATCGAATGAGACGTTAGTGTCTCACACGGGATACAGGTGTGCACGTTGGCGCGTGGGGGTCACGCCTTGGCCCGTACAGGCGTAGACGTCGGCGCGTGCGCGGGCCTCGCGCTCACGTCCAGGAAACGACAGAACGGCCCCCCTCGCGCGGTGCGAGGGGGGCCGTCGCCGGCTGGGGTGTGCGGTGTCCGCGGAGCTAGCGCAGGAAGTCGCCCGCGATGTTCTGCGCGACCTGTTCGAGCAGCGGGCCCGCGTTGGCCATGCAGCGGGCCGGGTCGGGCTCCAGGTCGGTGAGTGCGTAGGCGCGCCGGATGCCCGCCTCGCCGAGCTGGCCCGGCTGGAGCAGCAGACGGCCGCAGACCGCGACGACCTCGATGCCGGCCGCGCGGGCCGCCGCGGCGACGCCCGCCGGGGCCTTGCCGTGCAGGGTCTGCTCGTCGAGCGAGCCCTCGCCGGTGATGACCAGGGTGGCCCCGGCAAGCGCCGGCGCGAAGCCGAGCACATCGAGCATGACCTCGATGCCGGGCCGGAACGTGGCGTCGAGCGCGACGAGCGCGCCGTAGCCGATGCCGCCGGCCGCGCCGGCGCCCGGAGCGAGCGCGGCCTCGGCCGCCTTCGCGCCGAGCACGCCTTCGAGGACCTTGGCGAAGTGGGCCAGGGCCGCGTCCAGGCTCGCCACGTCCGCGGGCGATGCGCCCTTCTGCGGGCCGTAGATCGCCGGGGCTCCCTTGGGGCCGGTCAGCGGGTTGTCGACATCGCTGGCGAGGACGAGCTCGACGTCCTTGAAGCGGGCGTCGAGGCCCGAGAAGTCGGCCGTCGCGAGCTCGGCGAGCGCACCGCCGCCGGGGCCGACGGGCTCGCCCGCGGCGTCCAGGAAGCGGGCGCCGAGCGCGGCCAGCATCCCGGCCCCGCCGTCGGTGGTCGCGCTGCCGCCCACGCCGAACACGATGGTCCGGGCCCCCGCGTCCAGGGCGGCGAGCAGCAGCTCCCCGGACCCGTACGTGGTGGCCGTGGTCGCCGCGAACACGCCGTCGGGGAGGTGCTGGAGCCCGGAGGCCTCCGCCATCTCGACCACGGCCACGCCGTCGCGCACCGCGTACGCGGCGGTCACCGGGGTGCCGAGCGGTCCGGTGACCCGCGCCTCGCGGCGCTCGAACCCGGCCGCCACCGCGGCCGCGACCGTGCCGTCGCCGCCGTCGGCCACCGGCAGGGTGTCCACCCGCAGATCCGGGACGACCCGCCGCAGCCCAGCCGTCACCCGCTCGGCGACCTCTACGGCCGTGAGTGAGCCCTTGAACTTGTCCGCCGCTACGAGTACGCGGGCGGTCTCCAAAACTGCGCCGTCCGTCACCTTGCTATCCCTTGCTTTCGAACAGGCAGTCGCGCCGCTTCAGACCCTATCCGCCCGGCGCGCGCCTGCCCATAGCTGCCCGGACCCATGGGCGGCGCGCCACCCTGCTAAATGGTCACATTCACCACCATAGTGGGGCGCCATGAGCATGGATTCGATCGATCATTCCGGCTCCGGTGCCCCGCCGGACGAGCCGCTCGGCGACCTCGACCCCTCCCCCGACCGCACCGTGATCACCATCGGTGTGCTCGCGGTGGCGGCCGCCGTCGCCTGGGCGGCCCTGGGCAAGAGCTCCTTCGACAGCGCCTCGTCGACCGCGCTCACCTGGGTCCTGTCCAACTTCGGATGGCTCTTCGTGGTCGCCGCCGACACCTTCCTCGTGCTGTGCGTGGTCCTCGCGATCAGCCGGTACGGACGGATCAGGCTGGGCGCCGACGACTCCGAGCCGGAGTTCACCAATCTGGCGTGGATCGCGATGATGTTCAGCGCCGGCATGGGCATCGGCCTGATGTTCTACGGGGTCGGCGAACCGCTCACCCACTTCCTCAGCCCGCCGCCCGCCACCGGCGCCCTGCCCGGCACGGGCAACGCCGCCCGCACGGCCCTGGAGTACTCCTTCTTCCACTGGACGCTCACCCCCTGGGCGATCTACGGCATCGCCGGGCTCGCGCTGGCCTACGCGGGCTTCCGCAAGGGGCGCGGCAACCGGCTGTCCTCCGCGTTCGTACCGCTCATCGGCGCACGGCGGGCCGAGGGACCGGCCGGCAAGTGCATCGACCTGCTGGCCGTCTTCGCGACGGTTTTCGGCACCGCGACCAGCCTGGGCCTCGGGGCGCTCCAGGTGGCCGAGGGGCTCGACATCACCTCGGGCATCGACAACTCCCGGACCAGCCAGCTCGTCATCATCGCCTCGCTCTCGGCGGCCTTCGTGCTCTCCGCGTTCTCGGGCCTGCACAAGGGCGTGAAGTGGCTGTCCACCCTCAACATCGTGCTCGCCGCGGTACTGATGCTCTTCGTCTTCCTGCTCGGCCCGACCGTGTACGTCCTGGACACGATCCCGGCCTCGGTCGGCGGCTACCTGCACGATCTGCTGCCCATGGCGAGCCGCACCGGCGCCTTCACGGACCGCGCGTGGCTGGGCGCCTGGACCATCTTCTACTGGGCGTGGTGGCTCTCCTGGGCGCCGTTCGTCGGCACCTTCATCGCCCGGATCTCGCGGGGCCGCACGATCCGCGAGTTCCTCGTCGGGGTGCTGCTCGTGCCGAGCGGAGCGACCGTCATCTGGTTCTGCGTCATGGGCGGCACGGCGATCCGGCTCGAAGCCACCGGCGCGGCCGACCTCGCCGGCACGGTGAAGGACGGCGCCGAGGCCTCGCTCTTCGCGATGCTGGACGCCCTGCCCATCGGCACGGTCACCTCGTACATCGCGATGGTCCTGGTCATGACCTACTTCATCACCAGCGCCGACTCGGCGTCCCTGGTCATGGGCTCGCTCACCAGCCGGGGCTCGCTGCACCCCCCGACGTGGCTCGTCGTGATGTGGGGCGTCCTGATGGCGGCGGTCGCCGCGGTCCTGCTCGTCGCGGGCGGACTCAAGTCCCTCCAGACGGCGACGATCCTGGTGGCGCTCCCCTTCGTCCTCGTGATGCTGGGCCTGTGCTGGTCGCTGGTGAAGGAGCTGCGCGAGGACCCCGGCGCGGGCCCCTCGCGCCACGGCGCGCTGCACGGGCTGCGCGACGCGGTACGGGCGATGGTGGGCGACGCGATCACCGAGCAGGGCGCGGCGCGCCACCACCGGCTGCGCCGTGCCGCCAAGTCCCGTACGGGAGAGGACAGTTCGGGCTGATGTCGGCTCACATTCCCAACGAGCTTCGCAGGAAGCCCAGTTCGTGCCGGAGCAGGGTGTCGGCGACGCCTTCTCCGGTCACCATGTGGCCCACTCCCGGCAGCAGCAGCACACTGTGGGGCCGCCCCGCGGCGAGCAGCTCGGCCGACAGACGCAGTGTGTGTGCCGGGGCCACATTCTCGTCGGCGAGTCCGTGTACGAGCAGCAGGGGGCGGGCCGGGTTCCGGGCGAGAGGCAGTAGGGAGCTGCGCTCGTAGCCGAGCGGTTCGAGGTCCGGGTGGCCGAGGAAGCGCTCCTCCCAGTACGTGTCGTACAGGCGCCGGTCGGTCGGCGGCGCCCCCGCGACCGCCGCGTGGAACACGTCGGGGCGGCGCAGCACGGCGCCGGCGGCGAGATAGCCGCTGAACGACCAGCCGCGGATGCCGACACGCGCCAGGTCCAGCGCGCCGCACTGTTCGGCGGCGGCGCGCAGCCCGTCGATCTGGTCGTCGAGGACGGGGCCGAGCCGGTCCCCCACGACGGCCCGCTGCCACCGCACCCCGCGCCCGGGGGTGCCCCGACCGTCGATGGCCAGCACGGCGAAGCCGTGCTCGGCGAACCACTGGCACACCGCCGCATGCCAGCCGTCCCCCTTCGTCACGAGTTGCAGGCCGGGCCCCGCGTACGGGCTGAGCAGCACCGGCAGCTTCGGCCGGCCCGGCTCGTACCAGGACGGCAGGTGCAACCGGGTACGCAACTGCCGCTCCCCCAGCGCCAGACGGGCCGGCCGAGGGGTCACCAGGGGCCGCTCCGCCAGGACCGCGAGGGTGCCGACGCGCTCACCGCCGCGGAGCACGGTCAGCGTGTGCCCGTCCGGAGTCCTGCTGTCCACGACGAGGGTGGAGCCGCCGGCCGTGGCGGTGTGCACCCCTGGCTCGTGTGTCAGGCGCTCGAAGCCGCGCCCCGCTTCGTACGCCCAGACATGCGTTTCGGTCGGCTCCTCGGCGGCCGTGAACAGCACCCGCTCGCCCACCGAGCCGAGCACCGAACGGACGTGGAGCCCGGCAGGGGCGAGGACGTCGCCCAGCCGGATCGTGCGTTCGTCGCCCCGCACCTCGGGCAGCACCAGCATGCCCCCGTCGGTGTGCAGGGGAGCGCCCGGCGGATGCTCGACCCAGGCGTCGTCGGTCTGCTGGGCCAGTGTCCCGACCGCGCCGGTCACGGGGTCGGCCCGCAGCACGCGCAGCGTCTTCTGGTCGCGGGTCTGCAGCGCGATCACCGGCCCCGCGCTCTGCCAGCCCGCGCTGACGACGTACTCGAAGCCGAGCCCCCAGCTCCCGGCGGGAGCGTCCCGCGCGCTGGCACGGCCGGGCAACTGTACGGGGGTGTGGGCGCCGGCGACCGTCACCAGGTGCAGCGAGGTGACGGCGTTGGCGGTGCCCGCGGCCGGGTAGGGAATCGGCCGGGGAGCCCGGCCGGGGTCGGCGGGGTCGCTCACATACCGGCGCTCCACTCCGCGGGTGTCGACCCGGGCGACCAGCAGGGCGTCGCTGTCCGGGGACCACCAGTGGCCGCGCGCCCTGCCGATGGACTCCTCCGCGGTGTGATCCGGCAGCCCGTAGGTGATGTCCGTCGTCTCGGGGACGGCGAGCGGGCGGTCTCCCGTCCCGTCGGCACCCACCACGTGCAGGGCGCCTCGGGTGACGTAGGCGATCAGGGTGCCGTCCGGGGAGGGGCGGGGGTCCCGCACCGGCCCGGCGGTGGGGATGCGGCGCGGCGGGCCGCCGCCGTCCGTGCGCGCCGTCCACAGCGAGCCGTCGAAGAGGCAGGCGACCACACGGACTTCGCGGTCGGCCGCGTAGGCCGTCGCGGGCCCGGCGATGATCCGCTCCGTGCCGGCCTCGAACATCCACAGGTGGGCGCGCGGCACAACGCCGGACTCCGACCGGAGGAACAGCACCCGGTCGCCGTCCGGGGAGACGGTGACATCGTGCGGGACTCCGAGCGAGAAGCGGCGGGTGCGGGCGAACTGGCGGGGGAATCCGTCGATGTCCATGATCCTCACTCCATGGGGCGCGGTGGCACGCCATCATCCCGGAGCCCGGATCGGCCGCGCCCGAGCCCCATCGCTCGCCCGTCGGCGAAGGACATCGGCAACGGCGGCCGGGACGTCAACCCCGTGCGCCGGCACGGACGCATGGCGCGCCCGGCGCGCGCCGCACCGCCGGACCGGGGCCCCTACGCTTCTCGGCATGACGACCGACAACCTCACCGCCCCCGCCGACGACTACGCCGCCTACATCGCCGGACTCCCCCGTGTCCTCGCCGGGGCCGCCACGCTGTTCCGGGACGCCGAGGGCAAGGTGCTGATCGTCGAGCCCAACTACCGCAAGGGCTGGGTGCTGCCCGGCGGGACCATCGAGTCGGACACCGGGGAGACCCCGCGCCAGGGGGCGCGCCGCGAGACGCTCGAAGAGATCGGCCTCGATCTGGAGCCGGGCCGGCTCCTCGCGATGGACTGGACGCACGGCCCGGCACGGCCGCCGATCGTCGGTTACGTCTACGACGGCGGCGTCCTGGACGACAGCCGGCTCCGGTCGATCAAGCTCCAGGAGGAGGAACTCATCTCCTGGCGCCTGGCCACCCGCGAGGAACTGCCCGCCTACCTTCCGTCCCCGCTCTGCGGGCGGGTGCTCGCGGCGCTCGACGTCCTGGCACAGGGCCACGGGACGGCGGAGCTGGAGAACGGGCGGCGGGTGGGCTGAGCAACCGAAGCCCCCGTCCCGCACGGGTGATGGGTGACACGGCGCCGGGCGGGCGGCGGACGGTCGCTCCGGGCCGGGCGGCCGGCCCCGGCGGGGCGGGGTCCGGGCCAGGCCGCGCAGGGTCCGGGCCTTCCGGCCGTCCTCAACTCCTGCACGAACTCCCCCTGCTGCACGGCCGGAACGTGCCGTGAAGTTGGATACCCTCTCGGTTGGCTTCGGGGCGTCGGCGTGATGAACCGCCGTAAACAGGGGGACGGATTTCCATGAGTGCACCTTCCAGCGACCTTTTTCAGCCCCTCGGCCCGGACGATCCGGCGGTAGTCGGCGGGTACCGGCTCAGTGCCGTCCTGGGCTCCGGCGGCATGGGCAAGGTGTATCTGACGTACACGCCGGGCGGGCGGCCCATCGCGCTGAAGGTGATCCGGCCGGAGTTCAGCGAGGACCCCGAGTTCCGTCGGCGCTTCCAGCAGGAAGTGCGGGCGGCGCAGCGGGTGCAGGGGCTCTACACCGCGCCGGTCATCGACTTCGACACCGAGGGCGCCCAGCCCTGGCTCGCCACGGCCTACGTGCCGGGCCCCTCCCTCGCGCACGCCGTGAGCGCGCACGGCCGGCTGCCGCTGCGCAGCGTGCTGCTCCTGACCGTCGGGGTCGCCGAGGCGCTGCACGTCATCCATGGCGCGGGCATCGTGCACCGGGACCTGAAGCCCGCGAACGTCCTGCTCGCGTCCGACGGGCCGCGCGTCATCGACTTCGGCATCGCCCGCGCCGCCGACGCCACCTCGCTCACCGGCCACGGCGTGAGTGTGGGCACGCCCGCGTTCATGGCGCCCGAACAGGCCTCCGCCGGTACGGTCACCCCCGGCACCGACATCTTCGCGCTGGGCCAGATCGCGGCGTTCGCGGCGATCGGCGCGCCCGCGTTCGGCGAGGGCTCCTCGCACGCCGTCCTGTACCGCATCGTGCACGAGGACCCCGACCTCGGCGCCCTCCCCGACGAGCTGCGGCCCCTGGTCACGCGGTGCCTGAGCCGGGACCCGGCGGACCGGCCGGCCCTGACCGAGGTCATCCAGATGTGCCACGACCTCTCCCCGGTGCCGCTGCGCCAGGGCGAGGACTGGCTGCCCACGGCGGTGGCCGGGTCCATCACCGAGCGGCTCCAGCTGCCCGCGCCCGCGAAGACCCCGCCGCCGCAGCCCGCCGCGGCCCCGACGCCGACCGAGGTCTCCGCGCCGCCGACCGCGCAGCCGCACCCCACGCCACCGCCGACCGGGCAGGCAGCGCCGCAGTACCCGCCGACCAGTCCGGGGGTGGCCGCCGCCGCGACCCAGCACGCACCCGCCGCACCGCCCCGCGCCCCGATGCCGCCCGGCCCGGCGCCCGCGCAGTACCGGACGCCGCCGCCCGGATATCCCGACCCCGGGTACCAGACCCACCCCGGCTACCAGCCCGGCCCCGGGTACCCGGCACAAGGCGGCCACCGGACGCAGCCGCCCGGGTACGGTCCGGGCCACCCTGGCGCGCCGGCCGCCTACCACCCCGGTCAGCCGCCCGCCGCGCCCCGGCCCAAGCGGACCGGCCTGATCATCGCCGGGTCGCTCGTGGCGGCGGTGATCGCCGTCGTGGTGATCGTGTCCCTGCTGCCGGACGGATCCTCCAACAAGGCCAGGAACAGCGGGAGTTCGGCCGGTGCGAGCTCCAAGCGCTCGACGGCCGCGGGCGGTTCGAGCGACGCGGGACAAAAGCGCACCGACCCCACTCCGGCCTCGTACAAGGGCATCGACCTGACCGCCAACTACCAGCTGATGCTGGCCGACAACCCGCCGCGGCCCGGCTCCGGCGGCGACGCGGGCGTGATGTACAACCACGGCGACCTCTACTTCTACCGCGACTCCCTGTTCGGGGACACCAAGGTCGGCACCGACAACGGCAAGCTGGTCGTCCTCAACAACTCCCAGAAGGGGTCGCTCGCGACGTGCCGCGCGGAGACCCGCTACACCGACAAGATCGGCCTCGACCAGCTCACGGACGGGTCCGAGATCTGCGTCCTGAGCGACGCGGGCCACATCGCGGTGGCGACCTACCGCGGCAAGTCGGGCAGCAACGACCCGAGCGTTTACATCACCCTCGACCTCACGGTCTGGCGCAACGCCGAGGCGCCGAAGAAGAGCGACTAGGGACAGGCGGCCGGGACCCGCGCACACGGGACCCGGTCCGCTCGGCCGGCCCTCAGAACAGCGCGTCCTCCGGCTTGCCGCGCTCGAAGGCGAGCAGGCGCTGCTTGCGGTCGAGGCCGCCGCCGTAGCCGGTCAGGCTGCCGTTCGCGCCGATGACGCGATGGCACGGGACGATGATGCCGACCGGGTTCCTGCCGTTCGCGAGGCCCACCGCGCGAGAGGCCTTCGGGCTGCCGAGCGCTTCGGCGAGTTCGCCGTAGGAGCGGGTCTCTCCGTACGGAATCCTCTGGAGCTCTCGCCAGACGCGCTGCTGGAACGGTGTGCCCAGCATGGCCAAGTCCAGCTCGAACCTGGTGAGTTCACCGGCGAAGTACGCCCGGAGCTGGCGGATCACCTCGGGGAAGGGACCGTCGTCGGCGCGCTCCCCGAAGGTCTCCTGCGGCGGACGGTGGCGCTGGTCCTCCATGGAGAGGCGGCTGAGGACGCCGTCGGCCGCGACGAGGGTGAGCGGGCCGTAGGGGCTGTCGACGACGGTGTGGGTGATGTGCACGGTTGACTTCCTCAAGGCTCGACTCCCCTATGCGGGAAGGTAGTTGATGGCGTGGTCCTCGGTCGCCCAGAGGTACTGGACGGCGTAGGCCCGCCAGGGGCGCCAGGCGGCGGCGCGCCCGACGAGCGCGGCGGGCGTGGCCGGAAGACCCAGGTTCTGGGCGGCCCGGCGCATGCCGAGGTCGGTCGGCAGGAAGGCGTCCGGGTCGCCGAGCGCCCGCATCGCGATCACCTCGACGGTCCAGGGACCGAAGCCGGGCAGCTCCATGAGCCGGGCGCGGGCCAGGTCCCAGTCGCTGTCGAGGCCGAGCTTGAGGGTGCCGTCGGCGAGCGCGGCGACGAGCGTGGTGAGGGTGGTGCGGCGGCTGCGCGGCAGGGCCAGGGTGTCGGGGTCGATCTCCGCGAGTTGGGCGGGTGTCGGGAAGAGGTGGGTGAGGCCGCCCGCCGGGTCGTCGACGGACTGGCCGTGCGCGCGCACGAGCCGGGCGGCGTGGGTGCGGGCGGCGGCCGTCGAGACCTGCTGGCCGAGCACCGCCCGCACCGCGAACTCGGCGGCGTCGACCGTGCGCGGCACCCGTCGTCCCGGCGCCTTGTCGACGAGCGGCGCGAGCGAGGGGTCGGTGCGCAGCCGGTCGTCCACGGCGACGGGGTCGGCGTCCAGGTCGAGCATCCAGCGGCACCTGCTGATGGCGATGGTGAGATCGCGCAGGTCGGTGAGGTGGAGCACACAGCCGATGTGGTCGGGCTGCGGGGTGAGCTGGGCGATGCCGTGTCCGTACGGGAGGGAGAGCGTGCGGCGGAACGCGCCGTCGCGCCACTCCTCCACACCCGGGACGCCCGTCGCGGCGAGGTGGCCGAAGAGGTTGTCGGGGGTGAGCGGGGCCCGGAAGGGGAGCCGCAGCGTGATGGCGCCCGGCGTCTGGCGCCCGATGCCCCGGGCGGCGCGGGCCCGCAGCTCCGTCGGGGCGAGGGCGAACACCTCGCGGACGGTGTCGTTGAAGGTACGGATCGAGGCGAACCCGGCCGCGAACGCGACCTCGGCCATGGGCAGCGGGGTCGTCTCGATGAGGAGCCGTGCGGTCTGGGCGCGCTGCGCCCTGGCCAGGGCCAGCGGGCCGGCGCCCAGCTCGGCGAGGAGCTGACGCTCGATCTGGCGGGCGCTGTAGCCGAGGCGGGACGCGAGCCCCGGCACGCCCTCGCGGTCGACGACGCCGTCCTGGATGAGCCGCATCGCGCGCGCGACGGTGTCGGCGCGGGCGTTCCACTCCGGGGAGCCCGGGGTCGTGTCGGGGCGGCACCGCTTGCAGGCCCGGAACCCCGCCTGCTGGCACGCGGCCGCGCTGGGGTAGAAGGTCATGTTCTCGACCTTGGGCGGCACGACGGGGCAGCTGGGACGGCAGTAGATGCGGGTGGTGAGGACGGCGGTGAAGAACCAGCCGTCAAAGCGGGCGTCCTTGGACTGGACGGCTCGGACGCAGCGGTCCGTGTCGGCGTGCATGGGAGTGGGGGCTACGGGGGCCATGGGTTCAGGATCCGGCACGGGGCGGGTTCTCGCTGGCGAGAATCCGACATGGGCCTTGCGGGGCCGGGGAGCGGGGTTCGGCCCCGGGCCCCTCTCCACCGGGCAGGGCTGGGCCCCGCGCCCCCCTGTGCAGCGTTGCTGCGCCCCGAGCCCCCTGTGTCGCGGGGGGGCGTCCATGCCCTTCGGGCCGCGGACCGTGCTGGGGTGCTCGCGCAGTTCCCCGCGCCCCTAAACCGCTCGGTCGGCCGCGGACCCTTCACGGTTGCTCGCGTCCGATCCGGCTCGCTTCGTCGGTGCGGCTGTTAGGCGGGGGGTTGGTCCGGGGGTTCGAGGCGGAGGGACTCGGCGAAGGTTTCGTACGCCGTCGTGTCGAAGAGGACGAAGCGGATCTCCTTCAGCGGGGCGATCCCGTGGGCACGGGCCGTGGCTACGGCGATGTCGGCTCCGTCGCGCATCGGCCAGCCGTAGATGCCGGTCGAGATGGCGGGGAAGGCGATGCTTTCCGCGCCCAACTCCCGTGCCAGCGCCAGCGATTCGCGGTAGCAGGAGACCAGCAGCGCGCTGCGGTCCTCCGTCTTCGACCAGACGGGGCCGACCGTGTGGATCACATGGCGGGCGGGGAGCAACCCCGCTGTCGTGGCGACCGCCCGGCCCGTCTTGAGGCCCTTGCCGTAGTGCGAGGCCCGGAGCGCGCGGCATGCGGCCAGGATGGCCGGGCCGCCGCGGCGGTGGATCGCGCCGTCCACCCCGCCCCCGCCCAGCAGCGAGGAGTTCGCCGCGTTGACGACGACGTCCACCTCCTGCTCGGTGATGTCGCCGCGCACCAGGACGATCTCCGCCCGAGCCCCCGTCATCGCCGGCCCTCCGTGCGCAGGCCGCGCCACACGGCCTTCGCCGCGTTGTGGCCGGACATGCCGTGCACACCGGGGCCGGGCCAGGCCGCCGAGGAGCACAGGAACACCGAGGGGTGCCGGGTCGCGTACGGGAAGAGGGAGATCTTCGGGCGGAGCAGCAGCTGGAGGCCGCGGGCCGCGCCGCAGGCGATGTCCCCGCCGACGTAATTGGCGTTGCGCGCGGCGAGTTGGGGCGGCCCCGCGATCGCCCGTGCCAGGACCCGGTCGCGGAATCCGGGCGCGAACCGCTCGATCTGCCGCTCCATGGCGTCCGTCAAGTCGCCCTCCCACCCGTTGGGCACGTGACCGTACGCCCAGAACACGTGCTTCCCCTCGGGCGCGCGGGAGGGGTCGACGAGGCTCGGCTGGGCCGTGATCAGGAACGGCGTCCGCGGTGCCGTGCCGCTGGAGGCCTGGGTGAGCGCGGCGCCGATCTCGCGGCTCGACGGCCCGATCTGGACCGTGCCGGCGACCCGGGCCTCCTTCGCGGTCCACGGCACGGGCCCGTCAAGGGCGTAGTCGATCTTGAAGGCGGCGGCGCCGTACGTGTAGCCGTCGTAGGCGCGGCCCAGACCCGCGATCCGGGCGAGGGCGGTCGGCGAGGTGTCGAAGAGGTAGGCGCGGGCCGGCGGCAGGTCGTCCAGGCGCTTCACCTCGAACCCGGTGTGGACGACCCCGCCCAGGTCGCCCAGGTACGCGGCGAGCGCGTCGGAGATCGACTGGGAGCCGCCGCGCGGCAGCGGCCAGCCCTTCTCGTGCGCGGCGAGCGCGAAGAGCATGCCGACGCCCGAGGTGGCGATGCCGCCCAGCGGGGCGATGACATGGGCGACGAGCCCGGCCATCAGGGCCCGCGCCCGGTCGTCGTGGAAGCGGCGCATCAGCCAGCTGTACGGCGGCAGGCCCACCGCGCCGAACCGGGCGAGGCCGACCGGGTCGCGCGGCAGCGCGGTCGACGGCAGCGACATGAAGTCCCGTGCCAGGACGTCCCACTTGCCGAGGAAGGGGGCGATCAGGCGGCGGTACGTGCCGGCGTCGCGCGGTCCGAAGGAGGCCGCGGTCTCGGCGACCGAGCGGGACAGCACCGCGGCCGTGCCGTCGTCGAAGGGGTGCGCCATCGGCAGCTCGGGGTGCAGCCATTCGAGCCCGTACCGCTTCAGCGGCATGGTGCCGAAGACCGGCGAGCCGATGCCCAGCGGGTGGACCGCGGAGCACGGATCGTGGCGGAAGCCGGGGAGGGTGAGCTCCTCCGTCCTCGCGCCGCCGCCCACGGTGTCCTTGGCCTCGAAGACCTCGACTCGCAGTCCCCTCCTGGCCAGTTCGACGGCGGCGGTCAGCCCGTTGGGGCCCGCCCCCACGACGACTGCATCGATCATCGACGCCACCTCGGACTCCTCACGCCACGGCCAGGGACCCACAGGATATTCCGGCGCACCGGCGATCCCGCCGGGGGTGGTGTGCGGCCGGTGAACTCGCGGCCGGACTCCGCCTTGAGCGCCGGTGCTCGGTGACCGGAACCCCCTTCTCCCTCACTCCCCCGCGAGCAGCCCCCGCACCCGGTCCGCCGTCGCCCCGTCACGCGCCGCCGTGAACGGCAGCGCGTTGCCCCCGGTGATGCGGAACGGCACCCCGGCGACCGTGGTCTGCGCGCCGCCCGCCTCGGCGACCAGGAGCAGCCCCGCCGCGTGGTCCCACGCGTACTCCCAGGAGAACGCCAGCGCGTCGAGCTCGCCGCGCGCGATCGCCAGGTATTCGAGGCCGGCCGAGCCGCAGGGCACTGCCTCCACGCCGTCGGTGCGCAGGCTCAGGAGGGCCTGCTTCTGCTCGGGTGTCGTGTAGTCGGGGTGGGAGGTGGCGACGCGGAGCACCGCGCCCGGGTCGGGTGAACCGGCGTGCAGCGGCTCGCCGTTGAGGGTGGCGCCCCGGCCGCGGACCGCCACGGCCATCTCGTCGAGGGCCGGTGCGTACGTCCAGGAGGCGAGGAGCTCGCCGTGGTGGGCGAGGGCGACCAGGGTGCAGAATCCGGCTTCGCCGCGGACGAACTGGCGGGTGCCGTCGACCGGGTCGACGATCCACACCGGCGCGTCGCCGCGCAGCGCCTCGTACACCGCCGGGTCGGCGTGGACGGCTTCCTCGCCGACGACGACCGAGCCGGGCAGTATCGCCGTGAGGGCTGCGGTCAGATGTTCCTCCGCCAGCCGGTCGGCGACCGTCACGAGGTCGTGCGGGCCGTTCTTCTCGACGATTTCGTGCACGGCGAGCTGCCGGAAGCGCGGCATGATTTCGGCGGCAGCCGCCTTGCGGACCGCCTCTTCCACCACTGCCGGTCCGTCCGCGCCCTCTGCGAGAAAACCTTCGTCGATCATGTGTCCAGGAAAGCACGCGGCACTGACAACGGGCGAGCCCCACCGGATCCCCGGGTGAACAGCGCACGGCCCCGGCGTGAATCCCGGTCGGAACACCCGCGCCGTGCCCTGCGGGGCCCAGCAGGCCGGCGCGGGGCGGCGCGGGGCGGAACAGATGCGCGTCGGATTACCGTTGAACCCGCTCGGAGCAGAGGGCAGAGGGAGGCACAACGGTGCACGGCGAATACAAGGTCCCCGGCGGCAAGCTCGTCGTCGTCGATCTGGAGGTCCGCGACGGGGTCCTGCGGGACGTGCGGGTCGCGGGCGACTTCTTCCTCGAACCCGACGAGGCGATCGAGGCGATCGACGGCGCCCTGGAAGGCGCCCCGGCCGACACCACGGCGGCCGGTCTCTCGGCCCGTATCGACGCGGCACTGCCGCCCGGCACCGCCATGTACGGGTTGTCGTCCGACGGCGTCGCGGTCGCCGTGCGCCGGGCGCTCGCCCATGCCACCGACTGGAACGACTACGACTGGCAGCTGATCCACGACGGCCCGCAGGAGCCCGCGCTGCACATGGCGCTCGACGAGGTGATCACCGCCGAGGTCGCGGCCGGCCGGCGCCCGCCCACACTGCGGGTGTGGGAGTGGGGCGCGCCCGCCGTGGTCATCGGCAGCTTCCAGTCGCTGCGCAACGAGGTCGACCCCGAGGGCGCCGCACGCCACGGCATCACGGTCGTGCGGCGGATCAGCGGCGGCGGCGCCATGTTCATCGAGCCCGGCAACACCATCACGTACTCGCTCTCGGTGCCCGACGCCCTCGTGCAGGGCCTGTCGTTCGCGGACAGCTACGCCTATCTCGACGACTGGGTGCTCGGCGCGCTCGGCGACATGGGGATCAAGGCCTGGTACCAGCCGCTCAACGACATCGCGACCGAGGCCGGCAAGATCGCCGGGGCGGCGCAGAAGCGGATGGTCGCGGACGGCGGCGCGGTGCTGCACCACGTGACGATGGCGTACGACATCGACGCGGACAAGATGACGGACGTGCTGCGCATCGGCAAGGAGAAGCTCTCCGACAAGGGCACGCGGAGCGCGAAGAAGCGCGTCGATCCGCTGCGGCGGCAGACCGGCCTCGCGCGCGAGGCCGTGATCGAGCGGATGATCGCGTCGTTCCGCGCCCGGTACGGTCTGGGCGCGGGAGGCGTCACGGACGAGGAGATGGCGCGGGCACGTGAGCTCGCGGCGGCCAAGTTCGCCACGCGGGAGTGGACGGCGCGCGTCCCGTAGAGGGCGCCGGGGGAAGGGGAGCGGTCTGCATGGGTGAGCGGCTGCCGCTGCGGATCGACGGGCCCGCCGTGCCGCCGCTGCGGGTGGAGACCGTGTCGGGCGGGCGGCTGATGGTGCGCCAGGGCGCGGAGCCGGTGCTTTTCGGGGTGCAGCGGGTCACCCATCGGGGGCTGCACTACGCGAGGACGGGCCGTTACGTGTCGCCCGTGCCGCCGCTGCGGGCCGAGCGGGCCCGTGCGTTCGCCGCGTCGCGGGACGCGCCGGGCCGCTGGTCGCACCACTTCCGCGCGGCCCTGCGGGCGAGCACCGACGGGCCGCTGCACGAGGGGGACTGGCGGCTGCTCGACTCGCTGCCGGGCTGGTTCGCGGACGCCAACTGGCCCAAGCTCCTGGCGCACGACCCCGAACGCGGCCATCTCACCTGGTTCGGCTACGGCGACCCCGTGGAGGACGCCCGCGATCTGCTGCCGCTGCGCCGGCTGTCCGCGCCCGACGCCCCGCGCGTGAAGGCCTACCGGCGCCAGTACCGCGAGGGCGTGCTGCCCCCGGTGCTCCTGTGGTGGATCAGCGGCCTCAACTCCCCCGTCGTGCTCGACGGCCACGACCGCCTTACGGCCGCGCTCGCGGAGGGCGGCCGCCCGGAGCTGCTCGTCCTGACGCGCGCCGTGCCGGACGGCTGGGCCGGGCAGGCGATGGGCCGTCGCGTCGAGGGGTACCAAGAGCACGTACGGGCCCGGGAGAGGGAGGGCGGGCCGCTCTCCGCCCTGCTGATCGCGCACGAGTCCCGCAGGTTCGCCGCGGACCTCACCGCGCTCGAAGACTCCGCAGCCCTGACCCGCGGCTGGCCCCTGGCGGGCGGCCCCGACGCCTGGCAGCGGGCCGTCGACGCCTACGCGCCGGGCTGGGCGCCCGATCCGGCGGGCTGAGGGCGCGGGGCGAGCGGCCCGAACGACAGGACGACGTACAGCACCAGGGCCGAGCCGAGCCCCACCGCCCAGCCGTAGTCCGCGAGCGGCTTCAGGAAGGGGACGAGGCCACCCGTAGGGAAGGGGCCCGCCTTGGCTCCGTGCTCGTCGAGCGTGGAGTACGAGCCGCCGACCGCGAGGACGCCGCCCACCAGGAACGCGGCCACCGCGCGCCAGTTCCAGCCGCCGGTGTACCAGTAGCGGCCGTCCTGCCGGTAGAGGTCACCGACGTCGAGGACCGTACGGCGCACCACCCAGTAGTCCGCGATGAGGACCCCGGCGACCGTGCCGAGCAGACCGCCCACCACGCCGAGCCAGGTGAAGATGTACAGCTCGGGCGTGGAGGTCAGTTTCCACGGGAGGACCAGGACGCCGACGACGCCCGTGATGAGCGCTCCCCTGCGGAACGTGATGAGCCGGGGCGCCAGGTTCGCGAGGTCGTACGCAGGGGACACGACGTTGGCCGCGATGTTGACGGAGATCGTCGCGATGAGCACGGTGAGCAGCGCGAAGAGCAGGCCGAAGACGTTGTCGGTCTTGGCGACCAGGTCGACCGGGTTCCATACCGGCACCCCGTAGACCGCCTGGGAGCCGGAGGTGACCAGGACCGACAGGAGTGCGAACGCCGTCATCGTGGTGGGCAGGCCGAGTGTCTGGCCCCAGACCTGGGCGCGCTGGCCCCGGCCGAACCGGGTGAAGTCGGGGATGTTCAGGGAGAGCGTCGCCCAGAAGCCGATCATGCCCATGAGTGACGGGAAGAACACCGGCCAGAAGCCCGGCCCCCAGCCGTACCGTGAGGGCTGGTCCAGGAGCGGGCCGAAGCCGCCGGCCTTGTGGGCGATCCAGGCCAGCAGGGCGAGCGCGCCGATCAGGACGAAGGGCGCCGCCCAGTTCTCGAAGCGGCGCAGGGTCTCCATCCCCCGGTGGATGATGGAGAGTTCGAGGATCCAGAACAGGACGAAGCACAGCCACAGCGTCCACGGCTGGCCGCCGATCCTCGACGCGTCCGCCCAGCCGCCGAAAACCTTGCCGAGCAGCACGAAGACGCCCTGTCCGCCGATCCAGGTCTGGATGCCGAACCAGCAGCAGGCGACGGCGGCGCGGATCATCGCGGGGAGGTTGGCGCCGCGCACCCCGAAGGACGCGCGGGCCAGCACGGGGAAGGGGATCCCGTACTTGGGACCCGCGTGCCCGGTCAGGAGCATGGGGACGAGCACGATCACATTGGCGGCGGCGATGGTGAAGACCGCCTGCTTCCAGTCCATGCCGAGGGCGACGAGCCCCGAAGCGAGCGTCCAGGAAGGGATGTTGTGGGCCATGCCGACCCACAGGGCGGCGAAGTTGTACGTGGTCCACACGCGGTCCTCGGGCGGGACGGGCCGCAGGTCCTCGTTGCTGAACCGGTCGCCCGGTGCGGCCCGCGGGCCTGCGGGGTCCTGGGGGTGGGGGGTGGTGGGTATGGCGGAGGCGTCGGGCATGGGCAGGCCATTCGTCCGGGGGGAGGGGTGAGCGAACAGGCCGTGCTGGCAGGGCAGTTGGGCGGAGCAGGGTCAGCGCAGGGCGGGCACGATCTTCTCGCCGTAGGCGTCGATGACGGCCTCGCGGGCGTCGTGCATGGCGTACACCGCGAACTGGTCCACGCCGAGGTCGCGCAGTGCCTTCAGCTTCTCGATGTGCGCCTCGACGGGGCCGAGCAGGCAGAAGCGGTCCACGATCTCGTCGGGCACGAAGGCGGTGTCGGGGTTCCCGGTGCGGCCGTGGTGGCTGTAGTCGTACCCCTGGCGCTGCTTGATGTACGCGGTGAGGGCCTCCGGCACGAGACCGGAGTGCTCTCCGTAACGGGAGACCAGGTCGGCGACGTGGTTGCCGACCATGCCGCCGAACCAGCGGCACTGCTCGCGGGCGTGGGCCAGGTCGTCGCCGACGTAGGCGGGCGCGGCGACGCAGATCGTGAGCGAGTCCGGGTCGCGGCCCGCGTCGGACGCGGCCGTGCGGACCGCCTTCACCATCCATTCGGTGAGGAAGGGGTCGGCGAGCTGCAGGATGAAGCCGTCGGCCTTCTCTCCGGCGAGGGCGAGCGCCTTCGGCCCGTACGCGGCCATCCAGACGGGCAGCTTGCCGTCCTTGACCCAGGGCAGCTTGAGGGGCTGGCCGTCGACCTCGGCCTCCCGGCCTTCGGCGAGGTCACGGATGACGCCGATCGCGTCGCCGAGCCTGGCCAGGGTGTTGGGCTTGCGGCCGGCGACCCGCATCGCCGAGTCGCCGCGCCCGATGCCGCAGACGGTGCGGTTGCCGTACATGTCGTTGAGGGTGGCGAAGGTGGAGGCGGTCACCTCCCAGGTGCGGGTGCCGGGGTTGGTGACCATGGGGCCCACGGTCAGCCGGCGGGTGTTGGCCAGGATCTGGCTGTAGATGACGAAGGGCTCCTGCCAGAGCACCGACGAGTCGAAGGTCCAGCCGTAGCGGAAGCCGTTGCGCTCGGCCCGCTTCATGAGGCTGATGACCTGGGCGGCCGGCGGGTCGGTCTGCAGGACGAGTCCGAAATCCATGGTGCGGTGCTCCTAGCCGAGGTACTGACAGGTGGCGCGCGGGACGTAGCAGCCGTGTCCGGCCCGGCCCGTGAACTTCCGCTGCTCGATGACGGGTTCGCCGCGCGAGAGGACCGTCTCGACCTGTCCGGTCAGGCGCCTGCCCTCGTACGCGGAGTAGTCGACGTTCATGTGGTGCGTCTCGGCGGAGACGACCTGTTCGGCGTGCGGGTCGTACAGGACGATGTCGGCGTCCGCGCCCGGGGCGATGGTGCCCTTCTTGGGGTAGAGGCCGAACATCCGGGCCGGGGTGGCGCAGGCGATCTCGATCCAGCGGCGGCGGGAGATGTGCCCGTCGACGACCGCCTGGTGCAGCAGGTCCATGCGGTTCTCGACGCCGGGCAGGCCGTTGGGGATCTTGGAGAAGTCGCCCCTGCCCAGCTCTTTCTGGCCCGTGAAGCAGAACGGGCAGTGGTCGGTGGAGACGACCTGGAGGTCGTTGGTGCGCAGGCCCCGCCAGAGCGCGGCCTGATGTTCCTTGGGGCGCAAGGGAGTTGAGCAGACGTACTTGGCACCCTCGAAGTCCGGCTCGGCGAGGTTGTCGGTGGACAGGAACAGATACTGCGGGCAGGTCTCGCCGAAGACCGGGAGCCCCTTGTCGCGGGCGGCGGCCAGTTCCGCGAGGGCCTCCTCCGCCGAGACGTGCACGACGTAGAGGGGGGCGCCGGCGACCCGGGCGAGCTGGATGGCCCGGTGGGTGGCCTCGGCCTCCAGGAGCGTCTTGCGCACCTCGCCGTGGTGGCGGGGGTCGCGCTCGCCGCGCGCGAGCGCCTGCTCGACCAGGACGTCGATGGCGATGCCGTTCTCGGCGTGCATCATCACGAGCCCGCCGTTGCCCGCCGCGCGCTGCATGGCGCGCAGGATCTGCCCGTCGTCGCTGTAGAAGACGCCGGGGTAGGCCATGAAGAGCTTGAAGGAGGTGATGCCCTCCGCCACGAGGAGGTCCATCTCCTTGAGGGAGCCCTCGTGGACGTCGGAGAGGATCATGTGGAAGCCGTAGTCGATGGCGCAGCGGCCGTCGGCCTTGGCGTACCAGGCGTCCAACCCGGCCCGCAGGGCCTGGCCCTTGGACTGCACGGCGAAGTCCACGATGGTGGTGGTGCCGCCCCAGGCCGCGGCGCGGGTGCCGGTCTCGAAGGTGTCGGACGCGAAGGTGCCGCCGAAGGGCATCTCCATGTGGGTGTGCGCGTCGACGCCGCCCGGGATGACGTAGCGGTCGGTGGCGTCGAGGACGCGGTCGGCGGTCCAGCCCTGGGCCACGGTGGAGCCGTGGGCCGCGAGCGCGGCGATCCGGCCGTCCTCGATCAGCACGTCGGCGTGCGTCTCGTCGGAGGCCGTGATGACGAGGCCGCCGCGGATGAGGGTGCGGGTACTCATGGGTGGAGCTCCCTTTCGAACACGTACGGGTACACGTGCTGGTGCTCGCGCTCGTGCTTGAGCCGGAGAGGTGCCGGCTACACGGCGCGCAGGGCGCGTTCGAGGATCGCCGCGCCTTCCTCGGCCTCCGCGACGGTGAGCGACAGGGGCGGCGCGATGCGCAGCACGCTGGTGTCGTGGCCGCCGCCCTTGCCGATGAGGAGGCCGCCTTCGCGGGCGGCTTCGAGGACCGCCGCCGCCGCCTGCGGGTCGGCCTCGTCGGTGCCGGGCCGCACCAGTTCGATGCCGGCCATGAGCCCGCGGCCGCGGACCTCGCGGACGGCGGGCAGCTGGGCGCAGATCGCGCGGAGCCGCTCGATGAGCAGTCCGCCGACGCGCCGGGCGTTGCCCTGGAGGTCGTGTTCGAGGAGGTGGCCGAGGTTGGCGAGGCCCGCGGCCATGGTGACCGGGGAGCCGCCGAAGGTCGAGATCGAGTTGCTGTCCAGGCAGTTCATGATGTCGGCGCGGGCCACGACGCCGCCGATGGACATGCCGTTGCCGATGCCCTTGGCGAAGGTGAGGATGTCGGGCGGGCCGCTCCGCGCATGGGCCTGCCAGCCCCAGAAGTGGTCACCGGTGCGGCCCCAGCCGGTCTGCACCTCGTCGGTGATCCACAGGATGCCGTGCCGGTCCAGGACCTCGCGGAACGCGGCGTACAGGCCGTCGGGCGGTGAGGTGAACCCGCCGACGCCCTGGACGGGCTCGGCGATCAGGGCGGCCACGTTGCGGGTGTGGCCGAGGAGGTCTTCGAGGTCGGCCACGCACGCCTCGATGAACTGGGCGTCGCCGAGGTGGGCGTAGGGGCCGCGGGTGCGGACGCCTCCGTGCACGTACAGCGTCTGGAGCGGGGAGAGGCTGGTCGGGGACCAGGCGTGGTTGCCGGTGATCCCGACCGCGCTGAAGGAGCGCCCGTGGTAGCTGTTGCGCATCGCGAGGATCTGGTTGGAGCCCCGGTGGGCGGTGGCGAGCAGCAGGGCGGTGTCGTTGGCCTCGGTGCCGGAGGTGGTGAAGAAGACCCGGGCGTCCGGGATGCCGGACAACTGGGCGATGCGCTCGGCGAGTTCGACCATGGGGCGGTCGAGGTAGAGCGTCGAGGAGTGGATGATCCGGCCGGCCTGTTCGGCGACGGCCTTGGTGACCTCGGGCAGGGCGTGGGCGGTCATCGTGGTGAGGATGCCGCCGAAGAAGTCGAGGTACTTGTTTCCGTCGGCGTCCCAGACGTGGCGGCCCTCGCCGTGGGTGAGCTCGATGGGCTCACGGTAGTAGAGCGCGAGCCAGTCGGGCAGGACGGCGCGGTGGCGGTCGTGGAGGCTGCGGGTCACGGCTGCACCAGCCCTTCGTAGGCGTCGGGGCGCCGGTCGCGGTAGAACGCCCACTGCTGGCGGACCTGCTCGATGAGGCCGAAGTCGAGGTCCCTGACGACGAGTTCCTCTTCCTTGTCGCTGGCCACGTCGCCGACGAACTGGCCCCGCGGGTCCACGAAGTAGCTGGTCCCGTAGAAGTCGTTGTCGCCGTACTCCTCGATGCCGACGCGGTTGATGGCGGCGATGAAGTACTCGTTGGCGACGGCGGACGCGGGCTGTTCCAGCTGCCACAGGTAGCCGGAGAGGCCGCGCGAGGTGGCGGAGGGGTTGTAGACCAACTGGGCTCCGTTGAGACCGAGTTGGCGCCAGCCCTCGGGGAAGTGGCGGTCGTAGCAGATGTACACGCCGACCTTGCCGACGGCCGTGTCGAAGACCGGCCAGCCCAGGTTGCCCGGCTTGAAGTAGTACTTCTCCCAGAAGCCCTTGACCTGGGGGATGTGGTGCTTGCGGTACTTGCCGAGGTAGCTGCCGTCGGCGTCGATGACGGCCGCGGTGTTGTAGTAGAAGCCCTCGCCCTCGATCTCGAAGACGGGGACGACGATCACCATCCCGGTCTCGCGTGCGAGTTCCTTCATCCGGGTGACGGTCGGCCCGTCGGGGACGGGCTCGGCCCAGCGGTAGTGCTCGGCCTCCTGCACCTGGCAGAAGTACGGCGCGTTGAAGACCTCCTGGAAGCCGATGATCTTCGCACCCTGCCGGGCCGCCTCGCGGGCGTGCTCCTCATGCTTGGCGATCATGGATTCGGTGTCGCCGGTCCAGGTCGCCTGGACCAGTGCGGCGCGCACGACATTGGCCATGAGCTGCTCCTTCGACGGGTTGTCAGCCAGCCAAATCCACACGCGTAGATCCGTGTGTGGATGCGACCGTAAGGCGCGTTACGCACCGTGGCAAGACCATCGCGGCTTCGGCGGGGGTGAATGCGGTGCCACAGGTCAACCGGGGGTGGACGGATTCCCCGTACCTGACGCGGCGTCACCTCGATCGGCGCCCGGCGCCGGGAGGCGGCCCCAGTTGCCGCGCCGGGCGTGACGCAGCAGTACGGGGTCGTCGCCCACCACCACCGGATGCCCCACCTCCGCGAGGAGCGGCAGGTCGGCCGCCTCGTCCGCGTACGCGTAGCAGCGGGCGGCCGGAACGCGGTGGTCGCGCAGCAGGGCGCGGGCCGCGTACCCCTTGCCCTGGCCGGTCATGGGCGCGCCGGGGCGGGAGCAGAGCACGGCGTCGGGCGCGAGGTCGCGGGCTATCGGCGCGAGCGCGACGGCGCCCGCGTGCGCCACCAGGACGACGAGGTGCCCGAGCGCGGCGTGGCCGTGCAGCGCCGCGAGGACCGGCGGGTGCCAGAGCCGGCCGAGCGGAACGGCGGGGCCGGCCAGGTCCGGGACGGCGAGGAGGGTGCCCTCCACGTCGAAGAAGGCGACGGCGGGGGGCACCTGGGCGCGGCGCCCGGGGCGGGCGCGAGTGGTCGTGTCCATTGCCAGGGACCATGCCCACCTCGGCACGCGGCTCAACCCCAAAGTTCAACGTTCTGTTGAACTCGTCCGGATTCCGGTCCCCGGGGCCCCGCCCGGCCGAGGAGCTCCGCCGGACAGGGCCTGGACCGCCGCGCCCGGGTTCTGCGCGTGGGTGAGCGTCTCCCAGGCGACGAAGAGGTCGTCGGTTCCGCTCGGGCGCTGCTTCTCGGCGAGCTTGACCGTCTCGGGCAGCGTCATGTGCAGCCGGTTCTGGAGGTGGTTGAGCAGCACCTCGACGTCGGGGCCCAGGGACCGGTCGACCCGGCCGGCGCAGAGCCAGGTGGGAGCCTCGGCGCCCAGCTGGTAGTGGGCGTGGAACTCCAGCGCCGCCTTCAGCCGTTCGGCCGTGGGCCCGTACAGGTCGATGCCCTGCTGCCACGCGGTCTCCGCGATGTGGGCGGAGGCGGCGAGGGAGTAGCCGACGTGCATGAAGTTGCGGCACGTCTCCTGACCGAGGCCGTCCTGGTAGGTGCGCTGTCCGAACCAGTACGTCGCCAGCCTGTCCGGCGTGTTCATGGTCCCGCCGGGCGGCGGCTTGGGCAGCTTGCCGTCCGACGCGAGGTAGAAGTAGGCCGGGACGCGGGCGCGGTAGCGCTCCAGGGCGTCCTTGAAGACCCCGCGGTCCTCGACGAACACGGCGATGCCGATGGCCGCGTCCGTCATCGCGAGTTCCCAATTGCCGTTGTAGTCGGGGACTTTGGCGGTCACCGCGGGCAGATACGCCTTGCGCAGCATCCACTTGAAGCGCTGTACGTCCGGTGCGCGCCACTGCGGATACCCCGCGTGCACGACGTCGGCGGCCCGCGCCCACGTCGAACCCGCCCAGGCGGTCTGGAGATCGGCGTTGCCCTCGGTGTGCCGCTTCATCACCCGCGCCCAGCCGTCCATGATCTCGACGGCCTTCTTGGCGTGCGCCTCGTTGCCGTTCACCGTCCACAGCAGCGCCTGCGTGTACGCGGCGATGGCGTCCTCACGCTCCGAAACGCAGGCGGGCGGACCGGCGTTGGGCGGGCACGGGACCGTCTCGGCGGGATGCGGGGTGTACCGCAGCGAGCCGTAGCGGCTCGCCCGCATCTTCTCGTACGCGGTGTGCCACGGCTCCTGACCGGCCCGCACCTTCTCGCGCACGGTGTCGAGCTGGCCCCGGCCGACGACCACGCCGGGGTGGTGGAAGACCAGCGTCGCGGGGTCCGCGCGGCCCACGGCGGAGGCGGTGGCCACGTGCGGGGCGGGGGCGCAGGCGGCGGCGAGCAGCGCGAGCGCGCCGAGCGCGGCGACGGCGGCGGGCCGGGCCGGGCGCCGCCGACCGGTGCGGCGACGGCTCAGTGACGGAGTGAACACGCTCCTACGGTCGCCCGGCGCATCCCGGCCCGCAGGATCTGTTGCGCCGAACAGGCAGGCCGGGACGGCATCGCGGCCGCGGGCCCGCCGGGACGCGCGCCCGCGGGAGCGGCGGGCCGGGGAGCAGGGTCAGCGCGGCGGGCCCGGCGCCGGGTCGAGGGTGACGCGGCCCAGCTCGACGGGTGCGGCGCCGGGTGTCCAGGCGTCGAGCAGTGCGGCGAGGCCGGGCGGCCAGATCTGCTCGTCCGTGTGCCGCAGCTCGTCCGGGGTCCACCAGCGGGTGCCGAGGATGCCGTCCGCGAGGTGGTCGGCCGCGACCTCGGGCGCCGGTTCCCGCCGGGGCGCCCGGTCCTCCGCGAGATAGACGTGCTCGTGCTGGCGCACGGGCACCCCGGCGCGGGTGAAGTCGTGGGTCCAGGTGCACAGGAGCGGGCCCGGTTCGAGGCCCGCCCAGCCGGTCTCCTCGTGCAGCTCGCGGTGGGCGCCCTCGCGGGGCGACTCGCCCGGATCGAGGCCGCCGCCGGGGAGGGCCCAGTGCGGCCCGGCCTCTTCGTTGTCGTACCGCAGCAGGAACACCGCGCCCAGCGGATCCCGTACGACGGTGCGGGCCGCGGCCCGCGGTGTGCGGGCGCCGGGCACGCTCACGCGGCGACCGCGGGGGGCGGGGCGCAGTCGGACACGATCTCGTCCATGGACAGGCCGAGGACCGAGGCGAGCGCCGCCACGGTGAAGAAGGCGGGGGTCGGGGCCCGGCCCGTCTCGATCTTGCGGAGGGTCTCGGCGGAGAGGCCGGCCGCGGCCGCGATCTCCGGCATGCTGCGGTCCCCACGGGCCGACCGCAGCAGCCGGCCGAGCCGCTCGCCGCGTGCACGCTCTTCGGGGGTGAGTGGGGTGCGGACCATGCGCCGATTCTAGACCCGGCGCCGCGGCGGCACTTGAGGATGCGGACGTCCACCTCCTCCGCACCCCGGACGGCGCCCCCTCCGGACGCGGGCCGGACCCGGGCCGGACCCCATTAAAATACCGGTATAGTAATGGGCATGGTGAAGATCAAGAGCGACCGGCAGATGGATGCGATGCGTGAGGCGGGGCGGGTGGTGGCCCAGGCCCTGGCCGCAGCGAAGGAGGCCGCCGCGGTCGGCGTCGGCCTCGGTGAACTGGACTCGGTGGCGCGGCAGGTCCTGGAGAAGGCGGGCGCGACCTCGCCCTTCCTCGGCTACCGTCCCGAGTTCGCCCCGGTCCCCTTCCCCGCGACGGCCTGCATCTCCGTCAACGACGCGATCGTGCACGGCATCCCGGACGACTACCGGCTGCGCGACGGCGACCTCGTCAGCGTCGACTACGGCGCACTGCTCGACGGCTGGGCCGGGGACTCGGCGATCAGCTTCATCGTCGGCCGCCCCCGCCCCGAGGACGTGCGCCTCGTGGAGACGGCGTTCGAGGCGCTGGACGCCGGGATCGCCGCGGCGGTCGTGGGGAACCGGATCGGCGACATCGCGCACGCGATCGGACGGGTCTGCCGCGGCGCCGGCTACGGCATCCCCGACGGGTTCGGCGGCCACGGCATCGGCCGGGACATGCACGAGGACCCGGGCGTGCCCAACGAGGGCCGGGCCGGCCGGGGCATGGTGCTGCGCCACGGGATGGTGCTCGCGATCGAGCCGATGGTGATCGCCGACGGCAGCGACGCGTACTACCCCGCACCCGACGGCTGGACCCTGCGCACCGTCAGCGGCGCACGGGCCGCCCACGCCGAACACACGGTGGCCGTCACGGACGCGGGGCCCAGGATCCTCACGTGCCTCTAGCGGGTCCGTGGTGCGCACCGTGCCGAGGGCGCATGAAACCCCGCACGGCCACGCGTACATGACGCATCGTCAGTTGTCGGCGAGGAATCGGTGGGCCAGCGTGTCACCGAGCGCCACCGCGGCTTCGTGGTCCTCGATCGGGTCGGCCCCGGCCCCCTTGAACAGGATGTACGTGACGTCGGACTCGGCGCCGCCCGACCGCGGGCTGGGGTCGAGCCCGAGCGCCTTGGCGGTCGCGTACGACGCCTCGCCGATGGTGCCACCGGAACCGGTGTCACCGACCACGGCGTACGCGACCTTGTCTCCGTGGATGACGGCGGCGACCCCGCCCCCCTCGATGCCGGACGCGCGGTAGTCCCAGACGGGGCCGGGGCTCGGCACCACGACGTACGGCAGTTTCGCCGCGTCGAGCGGCTCGCCGTCGCTCTGGTGGAAGCGGGTGTCGGGCTGGAACCACGGGTCGGTCTTCTTGTTGCAGACCGTGCCGCGGCGTCCGTCGCAGTCGATGTCCAGGTCCGCCTTCCAGAACACGGCGCCGTTCTTGCCGCAGACCGGCACGGTGGCCGGGGCGTCGGCGTCCGTGCGGTACTTGCCGTGGGAGATCTGGTCGCAGCCCGTCACCTTGGCGAGGAGTTCGGCCGCGCCGATGGAGCCCTCGTGCGCCGAGGCGGGCGCGCCGGCGACGGGCACGCCCGAGGCCGGCCCGCCGGCGCCCGGGACGGCGGCGCCCCGCGCGGTGGCGGGGAGGGTCGTGGCGAGCAGGGCGGCGCCGGCGGCGGCGAGAGCAAGCGTTCTGGAGCGCACGGAGAAAACCCTTCTGTCAGGAAAGGTGCTTTACCCGTTGCGCGCCCGCCGCGGCTCATGGTCATCACCGCACCGGCCCCGTCGGCGGCAGGCGGCCCGCGGCCCCCGGCGGTTCAGCCAGGGGCCACGGGCCATCCGTGGGGCCGCGAAAGAGAGTTACTGCTTTCCACTCGGATGGACCACCAGGGCGGAGCCGCCGCCCCGCCGCACCTTCTCGGCGGCGGCGAGCCAGCGCCCGTCCGGCAGGCGCTGCACTCCGGTCGCCGCGCCGATCTCGGGGTTGAGCGAGAACGAGTGGCCGAGCGCCTCGAGGCGGGCCCGCAGCGGGCTGTTGTAGAGGGCGGGTTCCAGCTCGGTCCGGGCCGCGTTGCGCTGGCTCGCGCGCGGCGCCGCGATCGCGTCGACGAGCGGCATGCCGCGGTCCAGGTGGTTGACGAGCGTCTGGAGGACGGTGGTGATGATGGTCGCGCCGCCCGGCGAGCCGAGCGCGAGCACCGGCTTGTGCTGCCGGTCGAGGACGATCGTCGGCGAGATGGACGAGCGCGGCCGCTTGCCGGGGCCCGGCAGATTCGGGTCGTGCACCGCCGGGTTGGCCGGGGCGAAGGAGAAGTCGGTCAGCTCGTTGTTGAGCAGGAAGCCGCGGCCGGGCACCGTCATGGCGCTGCCGCCGGTCTGCTCGATGGTCAGCGTGTACGCGACCACGTTGCCCCACTTGTCGGCCACGGTGAGATGGGTGGTGTCGTCGCCCTCGTAGGTGGTCGCGGCCGGGGTGCCCGAGGCCCCGCACGCGGTCGGGTGGCGCGGGTCGCCGGGCGCGAGCGGGCTGGTCAGAACGGCGTCGTCCTTGATCAGGCAGGCCCGCGAGTCGGCGAAGCGCTGCGAGAGCAGCCCCTTGGTGGGGACGTTCTCGAACGCCGCGTCACCGACCCAGCGGCCCCGGTCCGCGAACGCGATGCGGCTGGCCTCGATGTAGTGGTGGAGGAACTGCACGTCCGACGCCTTCGACAGGTCGGTCCGCTCCAGGATGTTGAGCGCCTCGCCTACCGTGGTGCCGCCGGAGCTCGACGGCGCCATGCCGTACACGTCGAGGCCGCGGTAGTTCACCTCCGTGGGCGCCTGGTACTTGGCCCCGTAGGCGCGCAGGTCCTTCTCGGTCAGGTCGCCGCGGCGCACGACGCGGGTCGAGGCGGGGTCGACGGGAGGATTGCGGACCGTACGGACGATGTCCTTGCCGAGGTCGCCCCCGTAGACGGCGCCGACGCCTTCGCGGCCCAACTCCTCGTAGGTGCGGGCCAGATCGGGGTTCTTGAAGGTGGAGCCGACCACGGGGAGCTGTCCGCCGGGCAGGAAGAGCCCGGCGGTGTCGGGGAAGTCCGCGAAACGTGCCTGGTTGTCCTTGGTCTGCGAGCGGAACGTGTCGTCGACGGTGAACCCGTCGCGCGCGAGGCGCTCCGCGGGCTTCAGGAGCGTGCCGAGGGACTTGCTTCCCCAGGCGTGCAGCGCCCTGTCCCAGGTGGCGGCGGTGCCCGGGGTGCCGACGCTCAGCCCGCTGGTCACCGCGTCCGCGAAGGGCAGCGGCTCGCCGTTCTCCAGGAAGAGCGAGGAGGTGGCCGACGCGGGGGCGGTCTCGCGTCCGTCGACGGTGTGCACGGTGCGGGACTTCGCGTCGTAGTAGACGAAGAAGCCGCCCCCGCCGATCCCCGACGAGTAGGGCTCGGTCACGCCGAGCGCGGCGGCGGTGGCGACGGCCGCGTCCACGGCGTTGCCGCCGTTCTTGAGGACCTGGAGGCCGGCGGCGGACGCGTCGGCGTCCACGCTCGACACCGCTCCCCCGTAGCCGACCGCCTCCGGGACCTTGGCCGGGGCCGGGCGGCCCGGCGGCGCCGCCGTCGTGGGCGGGGCCGCCGCGACCGAGGCCGCGATCGCGGCCGCCGCGGCGAGGAGGGACAGGGTGCGGGCAGCAGGACGACGCATGCATACCTCCCGTAGGCGAACGTCCGCGCAGCGTAGCGCCGGGCGGGGGCTCGCGTCATGAGCACCTCGAACAGGGGCGCGAACTCCCGCTAGCATGCGCGCCCATGAATGACGACGTACGCAACATCGTCCTCGGCGTGGTGGCCGCGGGCATAAGCGCCGCCTTCGGCTGGCTCACCCGCACCCACCTCTGGAAGCGCAGGCTCCGCCGCAAGCAGGCGTTCTTCGGACTGCCGGACCATTCGGAGTGCCTGCTGGTCGTCAACCGTGCCGCGACGCACGAGGGCTCGGTGCACCGCTTCGATGTGTTCGCGCTCCTCGAACTCTCCTCCCTCATCAAGGACTGCGGGGCGCACGCCCGGATCATCCAGCACGACCTCGCACAGCAGGGCTTCGGCGAGCGCACGGAATTCTGTCTCGGTGGGCCGTATTCGAATCGGCGGATGGCCGCCCACCTCGTCTCGCTGTTGCCCGGCGTGAAGATGAACGTGGATGCCGAACCGTCCCCCGACCGGGGCGCCTTCCAGATCGGCTCGGAGCGCTACCGCCTGGAGAACGGCGTCGTCGAACATGTGATCCTGGCCCGCGTCACCCCCGGGCCGGATTCCCGTCCCGTGTTCCTCTTCTGCGGTCAGTCCGCGATCACCAACCAGGCCGCCACCCGCTACCTCGCCCGCAACGCCGAGAAGCTCGCCCGGAAGTACGGCGGCGGGTCGTTCTGTCTGCTGCTCAAGGTCGTCAACTCGCAGGCCTACGGCCCCGATGTGGTGGAGCTCGTCGCCGATGTGACCCGGGTCGCGCAGGAGCCCGCCCCCGCCGTCCGCACCTCGCACCGGGCGACGGGCTGAATCCTCCCTAACCCACTCTCACCTCCAGCGCCTTGATGCCGTTGATGAAGTTGGACACGAGCCGGCGCGGCGGCCCCGCGAGTTCCGTGCGGGGCAGGACGCGCAGCGCCTCCTCGTGCAGGACCCTCAGCTGCAGCCGGGCGAAGTGCGCGCCGAGGCAGACGTGCGGACCGTCGCCGAAGGAGACGTGCGGGTTGGGGGAACGGGTGAGATCCAGGCGGTGCGGGTCGGTGAAGACGCGTTCGTCACGGTTGGCGGAGGCGTGGAACACGACGACCTTGTCCCCGGCCTTGAGGGGGCGCCCGGCGAGTTCGGTGTCCCGCACGGCGGTGCGCCGGAAGCTCAGCACCGGCGGATGCCAGCGCAGGAGCTCCTCGACGGCGGTGTCCAGGGTGACCTGACCACTCATCAACTCCCGCCGCCGATCGGGGTGTTCGGCCAGCGCGAGCAGCCCGCCGGGCGCGGCGCTCCGTACGGTGTCGTTGCCCGCCACGGTCAGCAGGAAGAAGAACATCTCCAGCTCGGCGTCGGCGAGTTCACCGTGGGCGAGCGAGGTCATGATGTCGTCGCCGGGCCGTTCCCGTTTGTACGCGGCGAGGTCCTGGGCGTACGCGAACATCTCCGCGAGCATCGCCGGCGAGCGGGGGTTGACCGGCCGGCCGTCGGCGCCGACGACCGGCGGCTCGTCGGGGTCCTGGTAGGCGATGACGCGTTCGGTCCACTCCAGCAGGAGCCCGCGGTCACCCGGCGGCACACCCAGCAGGTCGGTGAGGTTGAGCAGCGCGTAGTCGTCGGTGACGTCGGCGACCAGGTCGCACACCCCGTCCTCGGCGCCGTCCCGGGCGGCGGTCAGCAGGGTGCGGGCCCGCTCGCGTGCCAGCGCCTCGAAGCGCTCGATGCGGCCCGGCGTGAAGGCCCGGCTCACCAGACGGCGCAGCCTGCCGTGGTCCTGGAGCGCGGGAGCGCCGTCGCGGGGGCCGGGGCGGGGGTCCTGGTTGAGCATCATGCGGCGGATGAACGGCAGGTCCGCCGGGTCGGGGTCGCGGATCTGGGTGGCGCCGAGCGCGGAGGAGTAGGTACCCGCGTCCTTGAGGACCCGGACGACGTCGGCGTGGCGGGTCACCGCCCAGAAGCCGGGCCCGGCCGGCCAGCCGAGCACCTCGGGCTCCGCCTGCCACGCGACGGGCTGGTGGTCGCGCAGCTCGCGGTAGGTGGCGTACGGCGGCCCGGCCGCGTACCGGCGGGGGTCGAAGATGTCGGGCGGGTCGGTCATCACGGGTGGCCTCGGACGGGTCGGGCGCGGGAACGGCGAGCGCGGCGAACTCAGGAACGGGCGGGCTCGGACCTGGGGCGGGCCCAGGACCCGGCGGGCTCAGACATGGTCGGCCCGCAGGAAGTCCTCCACGGTGCGTATGAGGTCGAGCGGGGTCTCGTCCATGGCGTGGTGTCCGGCGTGGGGCAGTTCGACGAGCTGGCCCGCGGGGTACCAGCGCATCCATGTCCCGCGCAGGAAGGCCGCGTTGATCGCCGGGTCGAGCGCGCCGGCCACCGCCAGGGCGGGCACCGGGGAGCCCTCGGTCTCCTCGTGGAAGTCCTCCCCGGCCCAGGAGTCGAGCCAGGCGCGGAACGCCTTGGGGTCGCTGCGCTCCACCGAGCGCCAGGTCATGCGGTCGAGCCAGGCGTCGGGCCGGTTCCCGCCGGTGGTGAGGTCGATGATCGCCCGGCGCTTGGCGGGCCGCTCGGCGGCCGCGGTGAACAGCGCGCGCGTCTCCTCGTCCATCGGCATGCCGCTCGCGGGGACCGGCGATATGCCGACCATGCGGCGCACCCGGTCGGGGGCGGCGGCCAGGACGCGCTGCACCACGGCGCCGCCCATCGAGTGTCCGATCAGCGAGAAGCGGTGCCAGCCGAGCCGGTCGGCGAGCGCCAGTATGTCCTCGGCGCCCTCGCTGGTGGTGAACGCGCCGGCGGCGTCCCGGGCCTCGCCGTAGCCGCGCAGGTCGACGAAGGCGTAAGTGAAGACGGCCGCGTCCAGGTCGGGCAGGACCGCGGCGTAGTCACCGCGGTCGGCGAGCCAGCCGTGCACGGCGACGACGCGGTGCGGTCCGTCGCCGTGGAGGGTGTGGGGCAGCGTGAATCCGGCCATGGGTACTCCGATTCCGGACGGCGGACGGCGGCGTACGGCCCGCGGTGGTGCGGTCGGCGTGCGGGACGTACGCGTACACGGTGGCGGTCGCCCTGCCGCGAGGCAAGAAGCCGGTCAGAACTGCCAGGGACTGGGGACGGGTTGTGCCGTACGGTCGTCGACGGCGACCTCCGCGGGGGCGAAGCGCCGCGCCTCCTCCAGGGCCCCGACCGCGTCGAAGGCGAAGATCTGCTCCTCGAAACAGAGCCCGTGCGCGCCTACGGGCCGGCCGAGCACGGGTGCCAGGCGGCGGTACATGGAGCGGGGCCTGCTGATATAGGGAAGCGCCGGTGAGCGCAGGTCCACGACGAGCAAGCGGCGCACCTTGGTGCCGGTCCGCAGGGCGACGGCGCTCACCGCGGTCACCTCGTCCCAGTCGATGCGCCCGGCGAGCCAGGTGGGCAGCCGCACGGTGAGGGTGTCGTCGTCCACGTCGATGCGCAGCGGGCGCAGCAGGTAGCCGGCGAAGACGGCGGCGACGCCGGTCATGGCGACGCCGGCGACGGCCATCACGGGGCCGGCGACGTCGCCGTTGGGGCCGTCGAAGACGGCGGCGACCGCGAGCCACCAGAGCACGGCCACCGCGATCGCGGCGAGCGGGACCCAGATCAGGGGGCGCCGCAGCGGCAGGACGACCGGGGCGGCGGCGGGCTGTGTTGGACCGGCTGAATTCTCCACACGCAGAGCTTGGTCCGTCGGCTGCCCGCGCGCCAGAGTGTTACCCATGGGTTTACTGAATTGAAGTCAACGAGGTGTCGGCCCCGCGCCGGGTCAGGTGGTGCAGTTGACGGGTGCCAGCGCGGTCCCGGCGCCGGCGCCCCTGATCGTCACGCTCATGTCCCTGCCGCGTGCCACCGCCCGCAGGGCCGTGCAGGCGATCTGGCGCCGGGCGACCAGGGTGAGCTTCGAGACGTCCTGGTCGAGCACGACCATGATCCCGCTCTCGTTCACGCCCAGCCTCGACGGACCGCCCAGCGGCGGCAGTTCGGAGCGGATCCCGGCCGCCCGCTCGTCCGCGTCCGGGCCCGCGAAGAGGAGCGGGAGAGCGGGCTGGGGGGTGCCGGAGCGCACCACGGGCATCAGGCCGTCGGGGCCGACGAAGTAGAGCACGGTGCCCTCGTCGGGGGGCGGCACCGCCTGTGCGGTCGCGGGGTCGCCCACCGCGATGACGTCGGTGGACTGGATGCCGCAGCCCGCCGCGAGCAGCCCGGCGGGCAGCAGGGCGAAGGCGGCCAGGACGCGCGGCGCGGTGATCTTGAATCTCATCGCGCCGCCTCGACGGGCGCGGCGGCTTCGAGCCCCGTGGGCAGCTCGACGGTGAAGACGGCGCCGCCCTCCGGTGCGTTCGCCGCGCGGACCGTGCCGCCGTGCAGCCGTACGTTCTCCAGGGTGATCGCGAGGCCGAGGCCGCTGCCCGCCGAGCGGGTACGGGCGGCGTCGGCCTTGAAGAAGCGGTCGAAGATGTGCGGCAGGACGGCCGCGTCGATGCCGGGCCCCGCATCGGCCACCTCGACGGTGAGCGGGCCGTCGCCGCGGGCCGGGCGCAGCCGCACGGTGACCGGCTCGGAGCCGTGCCGCAGGGCGTTGCCGACGAGGTTGGCGATCACGAGGTCGAACCGCCTCGGGTCGATCATCGCCCTTACTCCGTCCGGGAGTTCGGTGAGGACGCGGTCCTGCCAGTGCCGTCCCTGGAGGGTCTTGCGGATGGCTTCGGCGACGTCGACCTCGTCGGTGTTGAGTTCGGCGGCCTTGGCGTCGAAGCGGGAGATCTCCATGAGGTCCTCGACGAGGGTGGCGAGCTTGCCGGTCTCGGCCGAGATGAGGCGGACCGCGCGCGCCGTGTCGGGGTCGAGGCCGTCGGCGTCCTCGTCGAGCACCTCGGTGACGGCGAGCATGCCGGCGAGCGGGGTGCGCAGTTCGTGGCTGACGTCGGACGCGAACCGTCTGGCCCGCGCCTCGGCCTTCTGCAACTCCTCCACGGAGCGCTCCAGTTCCTCCGCCGAATCGTTGAACGTGTGGGCCAGGTCGGCGAGTTCATCCGATCCCTTGACCTCGATACGGGTGTCGAGACGGCCCTTGCCCATGCTGCTCGCGGCCCGCCGCAGATCGCGCACCGGGCGCAGCACGCTGCGGGCGGCCAGCAGGGCGGGGACCACGGCGACGGCGAGCGCGGGCAGCGCGCCGTTCTTGGCCGCCGAGACCATCGCCTCGATGGTGATGCTCTCGGTCTTGAGGTCCATCACCGCGTAGAGGAAGACCCCGCTGCGCTGCTCGTCGGCCATGCCGCGGTCGAACATCACGGGCATGCCGATGGTCAGGTAGGGGGTGCCGTCCTGGATCACGCGCTGGAACGAGCCGTGCGCGTTGGCGTGGGTCTGGCGGCGCAGTTCGTCGGTGATGACGGTGGAGGTGGGCCGGCTGGTGGAGGAGGCGCGCAGGGTGCCGTACTCGGCGAAGACGAACCAGGGGTGCGGTTTGCCCGCCCTGGCCAGCGTGCGGCAGACGTTCTGCAGCGCGGCCGCGGAGGTGGGCAGCGAGAAGTACTCGTTGGCTATCTGCTCGCGGAACTGCTCGACGGCCTGGTCCTGGGCCTGTTTGAGGATGGCCGAGCGGGCCGACTGGTAGGTGAGGGCGGCAGTGGTGACGGCGCTGATCGCGGCCACCAGGAGGAACGCCGCGATGAGCCGGGTGCGCAGGCCGGGGCGGAGCGCGCGGCGCGGCGAGAACCTCACAGCGGTCCGAAGCGGTAGCCGAAGCCGCGCACGGTCTGGATGTAGCGGGGGGCGCTGTCGGTGCCACCGGTGTCGCCGAGCTTCTGGCGCAGCCGCCGTACACAGGCGTCGACGAGCCGGGCGTCGCCGTGGTAGCTGTGCTCCCACACCGATTCGAGGAGCTGCTGGCGGCTGAAGACCTGCTCGGGCGAGGCCGCGAGGTGGAGCAGGAGCTTGAGTTCGGAAGGGGCGAGGGCGAGGCGCTCGCCGTTCTTGGCGGCGGTCAGGCCGGCCCGGTCGAGGGCGAGTTCGCCGTGGACCTCGGGGCCCGAGCGGGTGACGGGGTCGGCGAGGCGGCGCAGGACCGCGCGGATGCGGGCCTCGATGACCTCGGTGCGGGCGGGCTTGACGATGTAGTCGTCGGCCCCGGCCTCCAGGCCGATCACCACGTCGAAGTCGTCGCCGCGCGCGGTGAGCATGATGATCGGCAGCTGGCTCGTCTCGCGGATCCTGCGGCAGACCTGGACGCCGTTCATGCCGGGCAGCATGAGGTCGAGCAGGACCAGCTCGGGGTGGAAGGTCTTGAGCGAGGCGAGTCCGGCCTCGCCGGTCCCGGCCGCCCGCACCTCGTGGCCGCGCCGGCGCAGGCCGAGCTCGACCCCTTCGCGCACGGAGGGGTCGTCTTCTATGAGGAGCACGCGAGGCATAGGCGTCAGTATCCCAAGGGTCTGGATTGTCCCGTCACCGGGCTCGGTGCCGGCCGCCGGCGGGGCGCACCCGGCCGGCGGGGCGCACCTTGTCGAGCACGGCGTTGATGTCGGTGAGGCCGAGCGGCCGGGCGAGCAGCGCGAGGACGACCACGAGCGCGACGGTCCCCGCGCCGGCCCCGGCGACGCTGCCGAGCGGGTCGGCGGCGCGCGCCGCTCCGTAACCGAGCGCGGCGGCGGGCACGCAGGCCAGGAGGAGCCGCAGGTGGGCGAGGACGGCGGGCGAGCGCACCAGCGGGCCGCCGCCGAGCCTGCGGTTGAGGGTGTACGCGGTGGCCGCCAGCCCCGCGCACAGCGCCACGGTGTAGGCCCCGGCGATCCCGGTCACCGCCCAGCGCGCCGGGAGCACGGCGTACGCGACGACGGTGAGCGCGGCGTTCAGGCCGGAGATGACGAGGTTGAGCAGGAAGGGGGTGCGGGTGTCGCCGAGCGCGTAGAAGCCGCGCGAGAGGACGTACTGACCGGACAGCGCCACGAGGCCGGGCGCGAACGCCATGAGCATGCCCGCCATGATCGCGATGTCGCCGGAGCCGGTCCTCCCGTACGCGTAGACCGAGCCGAGGATCCAGGGCGCGAGCGCGAACAGGGCGCAGGCGGCGGGCACGATGACCGCGGCGCAGGTCCGCAGCCCGTACGAGAGGTCGCGGCGCACCTGGGCGAGGTCGCCGTCGGCCGACGCGCGGCTCATCTTCGGCATGAGGGCGGTGACGAGGGACACGGTGACGATGCCGTGCGGCACCATCCAGAGCACATAGGCGTTGGTGTACGCGGTGTAGCCCGCTCCCCCGCCGACGCCCTCGCGCACGGCCTCGGCTCCGGCGGTGGTGGAGAGCCGGGTCACCACCCAGTAGGCGAGCTGGTTGGAGACGACGAGCAGCACCGCCCAGCCCGCCGAGCGCAGCGGCCGGCCGAGCCCGTGGCCGCGCCAGTCGAACCGCGGGCGCCAGCGGAACCGGGCCGCGCGCAGCGACGGCACCAGGGCGAGGGCCTGGACGGCGATGCCGGCGGTGGTGCCCCAGCCGAGCAGGCGCGCGTCGCCCGCGCTCAGGGTGCCGCCGCCCTGTGCGGCGAGGGCCAGATAGGACCCGAACACGGCGATGACGACGATGTTGTTGAGCACCGGCGTCCACATCATGGCGCCGAACCTGCCGCGCGCGTTGAGGACTTGGCCGAACAGCGTGAACAGGCCGTAGAAGAGGATCTGCGGCAGGCAGTAGCGGGCCAGCGCGATGGTGAGGTCGGCCTGGGCGCCGCTGTAGTCGGTGTATCCGTGGACGATCGCCGGGGCGGCGAGGACGGCGAGCGCCGTGATCACGGCGAGCGCGCAGGCGCAGGCCGTCATGAGCCGGTCGGTGTAGGCCGCGCCGCCGTCGCTGTGCTCCTTGGCCGCACGCACCAGCTCGGGCACGAAGACCGCGTTGAGGGTGCCGCCGATGAGCAGCATGTAGAGGATGTTGGGGACGTTGTTGGCGACGGCGTACCCGTCGCCGAGCAGCCCGACGCCGAGCGCCGCCGCGATCACCGCGGAGCGTACGAAGCCGGTGGCGCGCGAGACGACGGAGCCGGCCGCCATCAGTGCGCTGCTGCGCAGCAGCCCCGCGCTCGCGCTCCCGGCCGGGGCCGCGGTGGTGGTCACCGGCGTGCCAGATACGCCTGGAAGGCGCGGTAGAGCGCGTTGTTGGTGGTCCCGCCCGTGCATGTCTCCCACTCCCCCAGGGTCTCGGCGACGTGGCCGCCGGTGCCCAGTTTCCAGCGCAGCAGACCGAAGGGGCGGTCGTGCGGATCGAGAGTGGAGGGTACCCCGCGCATGTCGTAGACCTCGGCGCCGCAGGCGCGGGCGTCCTGGATCATCTGCCACTGCAGCGCGTTGCTGGGGCGCACCTCGCGGCGGTGGTCGGCGGACGCGCCGGTCTGGTACCAGGCCCGCCCGCCCACCGTGATCATGGTGTGCGCGGCGAGCACCTCGCCCCGGTGGACGGCGAGGTAGAGCCGCATCCGGCCGGACTGTTCGGCGTTGAGGGCCGCGTACTGGCGCTCGTAGTACGCCAGGGAGCGGCCGAGGCGGAATCCGTCGCGCTCCTCGGTGATCCGCAGCAGCCGGTAGAACTCCGGCAGGTACTCGGGGCCGGCGACGACGACCTCCACCCCAGCCCGGTCGGCGGCGCGCACATTGCGCCGCCACTCCTGGTTGAGCCCGGCCCACAGCTGCTCGGTGGTGCGCCCTGCCAGCGGCAGCCGGAAGACGTGGCGGGGCTGGGCGTCGGCGTCGCCGCCGTCGTCGCCGCACCGCTTCCAGCCGCGGGCGCGCAGCCGTTCGGCGACGGCGGAGCCGAGCGGGTCCACCTCGCTCGCGAGGACGTCGCCGATCCTGCGGCCGGCTCCGGTGGCGGCCTTGAGGCGGGAGGCCTCCCAGCGCCGGTAGGCGGGCATGGGCCCGATCCGCACCGCGAACGCGCCGGCCCTCCGCAGATGGCGCAGCAGGGGGCCGAGCCAGCGGTCGATATGCGGGTCGGACCAGTCGGCGACCGGGCCTTCCGGCAGATAGGCGAAGTATTTCCGGGTGCCGGGGAATTGCCGGTAGAGAATCTGGGCCGCGCCGGTCAATTCACCGCTGTCAAGGGACCATCCGACCCTTTCACTGGCCCATTGGTCCTTCACATCGGCCCACGAGGGACATTGCAGAAAGCTGACGTCGGCCCGGCCTTCGAGGAAGGTCCGGTACTCGGCGGTGTCCAGGGCGCGGACCCCGGCGTCCTGGTCTCGCTCGCCGGTCACCAGCAGTGCGGACACGTCTGTGGCCTCCCAAGTGCGCCCCGGCGTCGGCCCCCCGGGGATGCACAGGATGCTCACAGCGGTCCATGACCACTTCTCGCGTCGAATGTGACCGGACGATGACCGTTGTTGTGCGGTTCTTGTCACAGAGGAATCGCGGAGCTTTCCGCTGCGTCCTGCAACCTGAAGTCCGGCTGGTGACTCTCACCTATGGAAAACGCATGTGCAACGGAGGTCTTTCAGTTGAGCCGCACACCTCGCCACCCCTCCTTCTCCCGCCGTTCGGTCCGCATCGCCGCCGTCGCCGGAACGGCGGCCCTCGCCGCCGCGCTGACGGCGTGCGGGGGCGGCGGGTCCTCCTCCGGCGACGGAAAGACCGATCTCAAAGCGGCGAAGAAGCCGGAGATCGCGGTGAATCTGACGGGTGATCAGGCGAAGGCCGGTGAGCCGGTGAAGGTCACGCTCGCCGACGGCGCCCTGGGGAGCGTCACGGTCACCGACGCCAAGGGCGGCACGCTCACCGGCAAAATAGCCGCCGACGGCAGGTCCTGGACCTCCGAGCGCTCGGCCGCGCCCGGCACCAAGTACACCGTCGAGGCGAAGGACGCCAAGGGCGCGACGGCACGGGCCTCGTTCACCACGGCCGCCGCAGGCAAGGTCAACAAGGTGAGCATGGTGCCGGGCAAGGGCACCACGGTGGGCGTGGGCCAGCCGGTCTCGATCGTCTTCGACAACCCGGTCAAGAACAAGGCCGACGTGGAGAAGCACCTCAAGGTGACGACCTCGGACAGCACCGAGGGCTCCTGGGGCTGGATGCAGGACTACTCGGGCAAGGACCGCATCGACTGGCGCCCCAAGGAGTACTGGAAGTCCGGCACCAAGGTGACCCTGGAGGCCGACCTCAACGGCGTCGACTCGGGCACCTCGGGCGGCTGGTTCGTGAAGGACTACAAGACCGACTTCACGATCGGCAGGAACCAGATCGCCAAGGTGGACCTCTCCACCCACCGCCTCAAGCTCTACCGCGACGGCGCGCTCCTGAAGGACATCCCGGTGTCGGCGGGCACCCCCGGCGGCGACAAGGCGTCGTGGCGCGGCAAGACCGTCCTGATGGCGAAGGAGGGCACGATCAACATGAACTCCGAGACCGTGGGCCTCGGCAGCTCGTACAACAAGATGGTCGACTACTCGATGCGGCTCACCTGGTCCGGGATGTACGCGCACGCGGCGCCCTGGAACGCCTCCTACTTCGGTGCCGCCAACAAGAGTTCGGGCTGCATCGGCATGAGCGACGCGGACGCCAAGTACGTGTACGGGACGGTCCAGGTCGGCGACCCGTTCGAGATCACCGGCGACGGGGCCAAGGGCACCCAGGCCCTCAACAACGGCTACGGCGAGTGGAACCTGTCGTACGACGCGTGGAAGGCGAAGAGCGCCCTGACCGCCCCGGCGGCCGGCTGACCCGCCGGCGCTGCGGAGAGCGGCCCCCGTCGCCCTTCTTCACGACGTGGGCCCGCTCCGCATCGAGCACAACCCGCTCGGCACGCAGCTGACCTTCTCCTCGCCCGCGTCGGATCCGTCATCTCTGACGGTGCCGCTCCGCGAGAAGTGATCACCGGCTGCTGCCGGGCGGGCATGGCCCCTGAGCTGCTGCACTCCCCCCGGCCTCAAGGACCCGGCTGGGGCCCCCTCGGCAGCAGCGTCCCTGGTTCGGCCGGTGCGACGTCCACGGCCTCCGTCTTGGGATTGCGCTTCTGTCTCCTGGCCATCCAGGTGGCGAACCAGGAAAGCAGCATGCACATCCCGATGTAGATCGGTGAGATCACCATCACCACGGGGATGAACGGCAAATCGTAGTCGAGATTCGACGCGATGAGCTTCCCCGCGTGGAGGAACTCCTCATAGGTGATCAGATAGCCGAGCGAGGTGTCCTTCAGGGCGACCACCAGCTGGCTGATGATGGTCGGCAGCATCGCCCTGACCCCCTGGGGGACCAGCACGTACGTCATGACCTGCGCCTTGCGCATGCCGAGAGAGAATGCCGCCTCCTTCTGGCCGCGTTCCACGGAGTTGACGCCGGCCCGGAAGACCTCGGCGAGGACCGAGCCGTTGTACAGCGTGAGGCCGGCCACCAGAGCGGGCAGCGGCTGCACCTTCAGCGCCACGAAGATGAAGAAGATCATCACGAGGACGGGCATCGCGCGGAAGAACTCGACGAGCAGGGTCGCCAGCCAGCGCACCGGCCGGTGGTCGGAGAGCCGCCCCGTGGCGAGCACCGCGCCGAGCGCGAGCGAGAGCACCGAGGCGAACGCGAAGGCCCGCAGGGTGTTGCCGAGCCCGCGGAGCAGCAGCTCCTGGATGCCCTTGTACTCGAACGGCGTCCACTTGGCGGAGGTGAACTGGTCGGTGTCGAACAGGAGATACAGGACCCAGCCGATCAGGGCGAGGATCAGGATCGTCGAGATGACTCCGTAGACCAGGTGCCGCTGTCGGGTCCTGGGCCCCGGGATGTCGTAGAGGGCGGTGGATTCCGTGGCCAGTGGCGCGGTCATCGGGCGACTCCCCAGCGCTTCTCGAGGACGGTGAAGACGGCGCTGATGAAGAGGGTGATGATCAGGTAGCCGACGGCGATCCAGACGAAGGTCCAGATGATGTTGTAGCCGAGCTCGCTCAACGTCTTGTACGTGCCGAGGAGTTCGGTCACGCTGAACGCCCCCGCGATCGCCGAGTTCTTGGCGAGCGCGATCAGGGTGGAACCGATCGGCGGGATCACCGAGCGGAACGCCTGCGGCAGCACGACCCCGGAGAGGGTCTGCCCGAACGTCATCCCGAGGCTTCGGGCCGCCTCGCCCTGGCCCTTCGGCACGGTGTTGATGCCGGAGCGCAGCGCCTCGCAGATGAACGCGGAGGTGTAGCAGCCGAGCGCGATCACCGCGAAGAGCTGGAAGGGCAGCACCAGGCCGAAGCGCGGCAGGCCGAGCAGCACGGCGAAGAAGAGCAGGGTGAGCGGTGTGTTGCGCAGCACCGTCACCCAGACCGTGCCGAGCGCGCGGAACGAGCCGACCGGTGACACCCGGCACGACGCCATGACGAAGCCGAGCACCAGGGCCAGCGCCGAGGCGTAGACGGTCAGTTCGACGGTGCCGAGGAAGCCCTTGCCGTACAGCGAGAAGTTCTTGGTGAGTACGTCCATTGCGGCCTCAGCTCGCCGGGTAGCGGTCGATGGGCGGCGCGGGGGCCGGGGGGCGCCCGGACAGGCCGAGCGTCGCGTCGTACGCCTTCTTCCAGTCGCCGTTCTTCTCGTGGGCCTCGATGGCGTCGTCGAGGAAGAACCGCAGCGTGTTGTCGCTCCTGGGCACGCCGACGCCGTACGGCTCCTTGGAGAACGGCTTGCCGACCACCTTGAGTTCGTCGGGCACCTTGGCCGCGTAGCCGCTCAGGATGGTGTCGTCGGTGGTGACGGCCGCGACCTGGAAGGTGAGCAGGTTGTCGACGCACACCGAGTAGGTGTCGTAGGCGACCATGTCGACCTTCGGGTAGTCCTTCACCATCCGCTGGTACGGGGTGGAGCCGGCGGCCGAGCAGACCCGCTTGCCGTCGAAGTCCTGGGGCGTGGTGAGGTTGTCCTCGTCCGTGCGCACCAGGAGCCCCTGGCCCGCCATGTAGTAGGGGCCCGCGAAGCCGACTAGCTTCTTGCGGTTGTCGTTGATGGTGTAGGTGCCGACGTAGTAGTCGATCTGGCCGTTCTGCAGTGCGGTTTCACGGTTCGCCGAGGCGATCGTCTTGAATTGGATGGTCGCCGGATCGAAGCCGAGCGAAGCGGACATCATTTTGGCGATCTCGATGTCGAAGCCGGTGTAGACGCCGGTGGCCGGGTCCTTCTCGCCGAGGTAGGGCTGGTCCTCCTTGGCGCCGACGACCAGGTGGCCGCGGTTCTTCGCGCGCCGCCACACCGGGGAGTCGGGCAGGCTGACGTCCTTGGCCACCGAGTAGTGCGGCAGCAGTTCGGCCTTGGGGCCCTTGACCGGCGGGCTGCCCGACTTGCCGCAGCCGGCCAGGGCCAGGACGAGCAGCAGCGCGGCGAGCGCGCGTCGTGTGGCCGTCATCGTTGCGTTCACCCCCCGTTCAGTGCTTGAGGATCTTGGAGAGGAAGTCCTTGGCCCGGTCGCTCTGCGGGTTGGTGAAGAAGTCGTCGGGGGTGCGGTCCTCGATGATGCGTCCGTCCGCCATGAACACCACGCGGTTGGCGGCGGAGCGGGCGAAGCCCATCTCGTGGGTGACGACGACCATGGTCATGCCGTCCCGGGCGAGCTGCTGCATGACTTCGAGCACCTCGTTGATCATCTCCGGGTCGAGCGCCGAGGTGGGCTCGTCGAAGAGCATGACCTTGGGGTCCATGGCGAGGGCACGGGCGATGGCCACGCGCTGCTGCTGACCGCCGGAGAGCTGGGCGGGGAGCTTCTCCGCCTGCGCGGCGAGGCCGACCCGGTCGAGGAGCTCGTGGGAGCGCTGGTCGGCCTCCTCCTTCTTCCGGCCGCGCACCTTCATCTGGGCCAGCGAGACGTTGGCGAGGACGGACTTGTGCGCGAAGAGGTTGAACGACTGGAAGACCATGCCGACTTCGGCGCGGAGCTGGGCGAGGCCCTTGCCTTCCGCGGGGAGCGGCCGGCCGTCGATGGCGATGGAGCCCGACTCGATCGTCTCGAGGCGGTTCATCGTCCGGCAGAGCGTCGACTTGCCCGAGCCGGACGGGCCGATGACCACCACCACCTCCCCGCGGCCGACGGTGAGGTTGATGTCCTGGAGGACGTGCAGCGTCCCGAAGTACTTGTTGACGTCACGCAGCTCGATCAACGGATCGACGGCCATACACTGTCCTGCCCACTCATCGCTGTGTCGAGGTCAGCGCAAACTATCCAGCCCGATAAGGGACTTCATCTCGACACGCGCGAATAGGGCATAAACCGTATTTTGGCCTGACGCTCATGAGGCGCCGTGCGGACGTGCTGCGCGCCGACCGGGGCGGGCTCCAGGGCGGGCCCGGTCAGGCCTCCGCGGCCTCCGCGTAGACCTGGAACAGTTCGGGGGCACCGGTCGCCGCCCAGGTCAGGCCCGCGTCCACCACGTCGATCTCTCGGCCGGAGGCGAGCCGCACCACGGGCTGGCCGCCGGGCCACACGTCCCAGCTCGCGCCGGGCACGGTGCGGACGATGACGGTGCCGAGGTAGAGGCCCGCGTCGTTGCCGAGCCAGGGCAGCTCCTCCGGGTCCTCGCGCCAGCGCGGGGTCAGCTGGTCGAGGGCGTCCAACGAGGCCGGGGAGTCGTCCAGTTCGAGGCTGTTCTGCCAGGCCCTGGTGCGCAGCAGTTCACACTCCGAGAGCACCTCCGCGACGCCCTGCGGGTCCTCCCGGTAGATCTCCGCCACGGACGCCGCCGCCGAGTGCCGCCTTCGCCAGTTCTGGAGGAAGTTCATACGATCCAGACTCCCATTTGAACGGTCAGTAGCACTACGGGGCACGCGGGGCGGCGTGCCGGTGGCCGTGCCGGGCCGCTCGCACCTGCCGGGGCCGCCCGCGGCGGAGTGCGGGGCCGGCTCAGACGTCCAGGTCCACCACGACCGGCGCGTGGTCGGACGCGCCCTTGCCCTTGCGCTCCTCGCGGTCGACGTAGCTGTCCTTGACGGCGCCGGCGAAGGGCTCGTTGCCGTAGACCAGGTCGATGCGCATGCCCCGGTTCTTGGGGAAGGCGAGCTGTCGGTAGTCCCAGTAGGTGTAGGGGCGGTCGTACTTCAGCGGGCGCGGCACCACGTCGGACAGGCCGGCCTCCCGCAGGGCCGCGAGCGCGGCGCGCTCCGCCGGGGTGACATGGGTGAGGCCCTCGAAGACGGCCGGGTCGTACACGTCCTCGTCGGTGGGGGCCACGTTGAAGTCGCCGAGCACGGCGAAGGGGCGCGGGCCCGCCGCGTCCTCGGCGACGGCCGCCTTCAGGGCCTCGAACCAGGTCAGCTTGTACGCGTAGTGGTCGTGGGCGACCTCGCGGCCGTTCGGCACGTAGACCGACCAGAGGCGGACCCCGCCGCAGGTCGCCGAGATCGCGCGCGGCTCCTCCACGCCCTCGTAGTCCGGGCCGCCGGGCAGCCCGAGCACGACATCGTCGAGGCCGACCCGGGAGACCAGGGCCACCCCGTTCCACCGGCCGGTGGCGTTGACCGCCGACTCGTAGCCGAGCTCGCGCAGCTCGGCGGCGGGGAAGCCCTCGACGGTGGTCTTGGTCTCCTGGATGCACAGCACATCGGTGCCGCTGCTCTCCAGCCAGGCCAGCAGACGGGGCAGCCGAGCGGTGATCGAGTTCACGTTCCAGGTGGCGATGCGCATGGATCCCAACCTACCGCCCGGCTCCGACAGTCACAGTCGGGTCGTGTCCCCGGGGGTCAGCCGGACGTGGTCGGCGCCGCCGAGCGAGCCGATCTGGGAGTCGTAGATCGGCCGGGCGAGGTCGGTGAGCAGGGCGTCGTGGACGTCGATGGCGCGGCGCGGCTTCACCTCGCGCACGTAGTCGATCACCTCGGAGATCTTGTTCCAGGGTGCCATCACCGGAAGCATCAGGGTGTCGACGGCGTGGTCGGGCACGGTGAGCGCGTCGCCGGGGTGGAAGACCGAACCGTCGATCAGGAAGCCGACGTTGGTGATGCGCGGGATGTCGGGGTGGATCACGGCGTGCAGTTCGCCGTGGACCTGGATGTCGAACCCGGCCGCCTCGAAGGTGTCACCGTGGCCGACGGTGTGGACGCGGCCGGGGAAGGCCGCCGAGATCTTCTCCGCGACGCTGCGCAGGGTCCAGAGTTCGGCGGCCGGGTTGGCTTCGAGGCCGGCCCGCAGCCGGTCCTCGTTGAAGTGGTCCAGGTGCTCGTGAGTGACCAGGATGACGTCGGCACCCACCGCCGCGTCCTGCTCACTGAAGGTGCCCGGATCGATGACGACGGTGCGGCCGTCCTTGCTCAGCCGGACGCAGGCGTGGGTCTTCTTGGTCAGGTGCAGACTCATGGGCCCATCCTGCTCCCGGCCCGGCGTCCGGGTGCGGAATCAGGTCATCCGCGCGGGGTGGTTTCCTCCCGGATGACCGCACCGACGACCCGGAACGCGGCGCTCGCCGCGGGGGCGCCGCAGTACACGCCGGTCTGGAGGAGGATCTCCTCGATCTCGTCCGGGGTGAGTCCCGCGCGCAGCGCGGCCCGGGTGTGCGCGGCAAGGTCGTCCAAGTGGCCGCCCGTGGTGAGCGCGGCGAGGGCGACCGCGGCCCGGGTCCGCCGGTCGAGGCCTTCCCTGGACCACACCTCGCCCCAGACGTGCCGGGTCGTGATCCGGTCGAAGTCGCTCCTGAAGGCGTCGGCTCCGGCGGTCTCGGCGTCCACATGGGCGTCGCCGAGCACCTCGCGCCGGATCTTCATGCCGCGCTCGTACGCGTCCGGGCCGGCGACGGGCTCGGCGGGGGCGGGGGCCACCGTCTCGGCCGGCGCCTCGGGCGCGAGCGGGGCCGCCGTCCGGGGCACCGGCGGCACCGGCACGGCGGGCGGCACGGCGATGGTGGTGAGCGTTTCCTGCCAGGCCGTCGAGAAGTGGCGTACGAGAAGGTCGGTGACGGCGGCGGGCTGCTCGACCGGGGCCAGATGGGAGGCGCCCGGCACCACGGCGAGGCCGGCGCCGGGAACGCCCGCGACCAGGGTGCGGGCCTCGCCGGGCCCGGTCACCCGGTCCTCGGCGCCGACCAGCGCGAGCGTGGGCACGGTGATCCGGCTGAGGTCGGCCCGGATGTCGAACGCGGCGAGCGCCTCGCAGGCCGCGATGTAGCAGGCCGGATCGGTCGTGCGGACCATCTGCACGGCCCACTCCACGATGGCGGGCTGGGCCGCGGCGTACGCGGCGGTGAACCAGTGCTCGGGCGCGGCGCGCGCCATCGGGTCCATGCCGTTGCTGCGGACGATCACGCCGCGCCGGCGGTACTCGTCGGCGGTGCCGAACCGGGGCGAGGCGGCGACCAGGGCCAGCGAGGCGATCCGGTGCGGGTGGCGCAGGGCCAGATCGGCGCCGATCGCGCCGCCTATGGAGCACCCGGCGTAGCCGAAGCGCTGGACGCCGAGCCCGTCGAGGGTGGCGATCAGCCGGTCCCCCAGCTCGGCCACGGAATGGGCGGGCTCGGCGGGCGCCCCACCGTGCCCCGGCAGATCGAACCGCACCACGCGCCAGGTGCCGGCCAGCTCGGGTATCTGCCGGTCCCACATGTGCCAGGTGGTACCGAGGGAGGGGCCCATGACCAGCACAGGAGCGTCTTCTGGCCCGTCAACGCGGTACTGCAGGGTGTTCTTCGGTGTCTCGCTCACCCGCCCGACCCTCTCATCAGTCACGAAAAGTCACGTCGGCGGGGTGAACCTAGCGGCTCATGAACCTCCGTGCGTCCCCGGGGACGAGGGCGGTTGTGCGGGTCCGGACGACGCGGGCGACTCCTCCGGGGCCGACGAGGACGGAGGCTGCGAGGCGGGCGACGACGGGGGCTGCGAAGCGGGCGAGGAGGGGGGTTGCGAGGAGGGCGGGACGGACGTGTGCGGGCAGGGCTTCGCCGAGGACGCGCCGAGCGAGAGCGACACGCACGGTGAGGGACTGCCCGTCGAGGACGACTCGTCGGCGGACGGCGAGCCCGACGGGGGCGAGGAGGGGTGGGTCGCGGGCGGCGTCGTCTTCGTGTCGCCGCGGCCCGAGTCGCCCTTGTGCCGTGCGAACCAGCCACCGCTGTCCGGGTCGTACACGACGAACGTGTTCACCACCTGCGCGGCCGGCGCCACGACCACGACGTTCGACGGCCGGTAGCCGGGCCACGCCTCTCCCGTCCGCTTCGGCGTGCCCTTCTGGGCGACGGGCGGCAGCAGCGGGTTGCCGCAGGCACAGCGCACCCGCGGTACGCCGCGGTCGTCGACGAGTACCGCGGTCCCGGCCTGCAGCACGGCCTGGTAGCTGGTGGGGGCGCCGTCGCGGTAACCGTGGTTGGTCACGCGGGTGTCCAGCCGCAGCCGCACCGGCGTGAGCGCGCGCAGATAGCCGGGAACACCGGAGGGTTCGATGGCGAGGACGGAGGCGAACGCCTTGTTCTTGGCCGGGTCCTTCCGGAGCGCGCCGATCTGTTGCTCCACGTCGCAGCTGCCGACCGTGCGCGTTCCGCCGTACAGGCCGGGGTCGGCGCCGTCGACAGCGCGCGTCACGTTGGCCGAGGCCGACGAACTCGGCAGTGCGACCGGGGAGGACGGCGTGGAGTCGCCGCGGGCCGTCGACGCGGTGAAGGGGTCGGGCCCCGACTTTCCCGCCGGCTGGAGGAGGACCTCGCCCCCAGCCTGCGACGAGCCGCCCGATGAGCCGCCGGGGCGCGTGAGGACGACGGCCGCCACCACCGCGGCCACTACGACGGCGGAGATCGCCGCGACGCGGGGCGCGGACTTCCACCACGGCCGGGGCGGCCCGGAGCCGGCGCCCGGCTCGTCCGGCCCGTCGCCGCGCCCACCGCCCTGCCCGCCGCCGCCCGGACCGCCCGGCCCGCCTGGCGGGCCGCTGTCCGGCGGCCCCGACGGCCGCTCGGGCCCCGGAGGCGGCGTCGAATCGGGGCGCGTCGCGCCCGCCCGGGTGGAGCCCGGCCCGGAGGGGCTCGGCTGCGAAGGGCCCGAGAGCGGGCCCGAAGGCGGTCCTGTGGGGCGTCCTGACGACGGCGGCTCGACGCTCACGAACACTTCTTCCCTGCGTTGGGTGAACTGACGTAGGAGGATCTGCTGCGTACGTTTCATCCCTTACGCGCCCATTGTGTGCATCGGTTTCCGGGAGCCCGCAAGCCGACGCGGTCGGCCCTCCCGACGGGCGGGCCGGTCCGGCGCTGCTTAGCGTGACAACGTGAGCGAGCAGACACCGCATCGGCGGGCAGCGGCACCCCGCGCGGAGCAGGGCCGACGGGCACCGCACGGCTGGCCCCACGCCCTGGTTGCCGTGCTCGCCTCCTTGGTGGCCATGGCCGTCGTCGCGGGGCTCGGGCTATGGGCCGCGGGCGCGGCCGACCTGCCCGGCGGGGCGTTCCCGAGCGTCGTGGCGGCCGTCGTCGTGATGGCGGCCGGGGGGTCCGTCGGGCTCTCCGGTGACGCCGGGGCGATCGCCGAGACGAACGCCGGGCTCTCCGTGCTCCCGCTCTCCGTCAGTCTCGCCGGGGCCCTGGCGATCGCCGCGGGATTCCTCCGGCCGCTGCGGCACCGGGCCGTCGCCGGTACGAAGGAACTCGCCGGCTGGGCCGCCCGGATCGCGGTGCTCTGGCTCCTGCTCCTCCTCGGCCTCGGCCTGCTGGCCCGGCACCGCTTCGCGATCGGGCTCGGGAACAACCCGGCCGGCGACATCGGCGACGCTCTGGACGCCTCGCCCAAGGTCGGGTTCGAGACCGACGTGCCGCTGACGCTCGTCTTCGGACTGCTGTGGCTCGCGGGCGTCCTCGTCGTGGCCGTCCTCGTCTCGCGCCGGGCCCCGCTCCCCGGCCGTCTGCTGCGCTTCCAGGAGTCGGTACGTCCCGCGGCCTTCGCCATGGTGGTCCTGCTGCTGTCGTACGTCGCCCTGGGCCTGGTCGCCGGCCTCGTCGTGGCCGTGACGCGGGGGCATGCCGCCGCGACGTTCGCCGTGCTGCTGCTCGGGCTGCCCAACCTCGTCTGGCTCGCCTTCACCCTCGGCCTCGGCGTCTCCTGGGAGGGGCGGGTGGACGGACCGTTCGGTCTTCCCATGCCGCAGGTCCTCAGCGAGGTACTGCGCACCCCGGCCGACTCCACGCTCAGCCTGAGCACGCTCGCCGACCACGACGGCCGCGTGTGGTGGCTGCTGGTCGTCGCGGCGGCCTTGACGCTGGGCGCCGCGTTCCTGATGGCGGCCCGGTCCCCGGCGCGGGTACGGGTCTGGCAGCACGCCGTGCACATGGCGGTGGCGCTGACGCTCACGGTGCTCGCCGTGTGCCTCCTGGCCGGCGTGTCCGCCCACTACGGCCTCTCGCTCCTCGGCATCGGGGATCTCGGCGGAGGTCTGTCCGGCCTGGTGGAGCTGCGGCCCCAGCTGGGGCGGGCCCTGGTCCTGGCCGTGGCCTGGGGTCTGGTCTCGGGGCTCCTCGGCGGGGTGTTCGCGCGCCGGGTCCACCGGCGGGGGAAGGTGGAGGCGGGCCCCGCCTGAGCCGGGCGCGGGTCCTGCCTGAGCCGGGCGCGGGTCCTGTGTGCCGGGCGCGGGTCCTGTGTGCCGGGCGCGGTTCCCGCCTGAGCCGGGCGCGGGCCCTCCCTGAGCCGGGCGCGGGTCAGCCGGCCAGGCCGCGGAAGACCGGCCGGGCCCAGCGGGGCGGCTCGGGAGGCGCGCCGGGCTCCGCCGCCCCGCCCACGACCTGGCGGTCCACCCGCGTCGGAGCGTGGCCCGCCGCGGCGCCGCCCGTGGCCGCGGCCCGCAGCGCGGCGGCGAAGGCGAGGCAGGAGCCGTACCGGTCCTCGGGACTCTTGGCCAGCGCCCGCGCGAGGACCGCGTCGAGGGCGGCGGGGACACCGGGCCTCTTCTCCGTCAGGCGGGGCGGCTCGTCGTACTGGTGGGCCCACAGCAGCGCGATGTCGTCGTCGCGCTGGAATGGCGGCCCGCCCGCCATGGTCTCGTACACGACGCAGGCGAGGCTGTAGACATCGCACCGGCCGTCCACCGGGCGGCCCGAAATCTGCTCCGGGGCCACGTAGTCGAGGGTCCCGACGAACTGGCCCACCGTCGTGAATCCGGTCAGCGAGAGCGACTTCTTCGTCAGGCCGAAGTCCGTGAGGTAGGCGTGCTCCGGGTGGTCGCTGTCCGTGCCCTTGGCCACGAGGATGTTGCCGGGCTTGACGTCGCGGTGGACGAGCCCGTGGTCGTGTGCCGCGTCGAGCGCGGACGCGACCTGCGTGGCGATGCGGAGGGCGGCCTCGACGGAGAGTGGGCCGGCGTCGTCGAGCAGGTGGCGCAGATCGCGCCCGGGGACGTACCGCATGGCGATGTAGAGCACCCCGTCGGTCTCGCCCGCCTCGAAGACGGGCACGATGTGCGGGTGCTCGATCGCCGCGGCCACGCGTGACTCGTACGTGAAGCGCTGCCGGAAGGTGTCGTTGCGTGCGAGCTCGGGGGCGAGCAGCTTGAGCGCGACGGTGCGGTCGAGGCGCAGATCCTTGGCGCGGTAGACGACGGCCATGCCGCCCCGGCCGATCTCGCCCTCGACCCGGTATCCCGCGATCTGCTGTCCGATCAGCTCGGAGGGCCGCCCGGAGTGCGGGCTCGTGCCGGGCTCCCCCACGGCGCGCGCCATCACCCGTCCCCGGGCCGAACCTCGACCACCCGCGTCTCCCCGTCCCCAGGCTCAACCACCCGCGTCGCCTCCGGCCCGGCACCGTCCGGCACCGCCGGAACCACCTCCGTGAGGTCCCCACCAAGCGAGGGCGCCCCCGGCTCCACCACCCGCGTCGCCTCCGCCCCGACGGACCCCGCCCCGGCACCACCCATGCCGGTCCCCTGCTCGTCCCCGGCGGGGTCCGCTCCGGGCCCGGTCGCCGTTCCGGGCCGGGCCGCCGCGACCGCCGCCGCCGTGTCCTGACCGCCGTGGCCCTCTGCGCTCGGCACCTCCTCCGCCGCGTACGTACTGAGCCGCGCTCCGTCGCAGTACACCCAGCGTTCGTGTTCCGCGTCGTACAGCCATACCGATTCGCCGTCCACGACGATCCCCACCCGCACTCCGCGGGTCCGGCGCCGGAAGGACTCCCCGTCGGTGGTGCCGCCCGCCAGGTCCTCCGCCGCGCGCCGGTAGCCGGCGACGGCGTCCTCGGTCCTGGCGAGGAGGGGGCGCGGGTCGGCCGTGCGCGTCAGCGGGCCGCCCGCGCCCGGCGGGTCCCGCGGCACCGCGATCAGGAGCCGGCCGTCGACCCACGCCGACCAGCCGTTGGCGCAGACGATCCGGCCCCAGTCGCCGAGCCGGTCGACCAGTTGCACGGGAAGCAGCGCGTCCAGCGGCGTCGTGGGACGGTCCACGTCCGGCGCCTCCCAGGCGGGCAGCCCGTCCTGGGGGACGACATGTGTGGGGCGGAAGTCCGCAGGGGTCATCGGCGGCACTCCTACTTCCGCATGACCGCGGGTTCGTGGCGGCGCAGGAGCCGCGCGACGGCGTATCCGAAGACGGCCGACAGGACGACCAGCATGCCCATGTTGAGCAGCCAGACACCCGCGGAGTGCTCGAACAGCGGGTCGGTGGTCAGCTCCCCCGGGACGATCCTGCCGAGTCCGATGGTCCCCGCCATCCCGCCCAGCGCCCAGCGCGACGGCACGAGCCATGCGAGCTGCTCGACACCGGGCACCCCGTTGAGTTTGAGGAGTGCGCCGCAGAACACCACTTGGACGATGGCGAGGAGCACGAGCAGCGGCATCGTCACCTCCTCCTTGCGCACCAGCGCCGAGACGAGGAGACCCAGCATCATGGCGGTGAACGCCAGCAGGGCCACCGCCAGGATGACCTCCACCAGGGGCGGCAGGAGCACGCCGTGGCCGCCGGGCGCGTTGAGGTCGACACCGAGCAGGGCGACCAGGGTGAGGACGACGGCCTGCAGCACGGTGATCGTTCCCAGGACGACGACCTTGGACATCAGGTACGCCGAGCGGGAGAGCCCCACGGCCCGTTCTCGCCGGTAGATGACGCGCTCCTTGACCAGCTCGCGGACGGCGTTGGCGGCGCCGGTCAGGACTCCGCCCACGCACAGGATGAGCAGCGCGTTCATCGCCGTCTCCTGCGTCAGCCGGCTGCCCGCGAGGGCGCGCGCCATGGCTCCCATCACGAACGGCAGCGCGATCATGATCGCGAGGAACGTCCGGTCCGCGCCGAGGGCTGCCGCGTACCTCCGTACCAGGGTGCGGAGTTGGGACCCCCAGCTCTGCGGCTTCGGCGGCGGAGCGAAGGAGACGGGCGCGGGCGCGCCGGCGGGCGCGAGGGGCCCGGGGAACGGCTGCACGGAGGAGTTGGCGATGTACTGCTGGTGGAACGGCGAGTCCCGGTAGTCCCGGGCCCACTCCCGGTCACGGTCCCCTTCGAACGCTTCGAAGGCCTCCGGCCACTGCGTGAAGCCGAAGAACGACAGCGCGTCGCGCGGCGGCCCGTAGTAGGCGATCCTGCCGCCGGGGGCGAGCACCAGGAGCCGGTCGCACACGTCGAGGCTGAGCACGCTGTGCGTGACGACGACGACCGTGCGGCCGTCGTCGGCCAGGCCGCGCAGCATGTGCATCACCGAGCGGTCCATGCCGGGGTCGAGTCCCGACGTCGGCTCGTCGAGGAAGAGCAGCGACGGTTTGGTCAGCAGCTCCAGTGCCACGCTCACGCGTTTGCGCTGCCCCCCGGAGAGGCTGTGGATGGGCTGGTCCACGCGTTGTTCCAGGCCGAGTTCGCGGATGACCTCGTCGACTCTGGCCCGGCGTTCCGCCTTCTCGGTGTCCTGCGGGAAGCGGAGTTCGGCGGCGTATCCGAGGGCGCGGCGCACGGTCAGCTGGGCGTGCAGGATGTCGTCCTGCGGTACGAGACCGATGCGCTGGCGGAGCTCCGCGTAGTCGCGGTAGAGGTCGCGGCCGTCGTAGAGGACGGTGCCGCCGTCCGCGGGGCGCAGCCCGGTGAGGGCGTTGAGCAGGGTGGACTTTCCCGCGCCACTGGGCCCGACCACGGCGAGCAGGCATTTCTCGCCCACCGGGAAGGAGACCTGGTCGAGGAGGGTCTTGCGGCCCCGGTCGACGGTGACCGTCAGGCCCTGGACGTCGAGCGACACCTCGCCCGTGTCGACGTACTCCTGCAGCTCGTCACCGACGAGGCAGTAGGCGCGGTGGCCGACGCCCACGATGTCCCCCGGCGCGACGGGGGCGCGGGCCACCGGCTGGCCGTTGAGGTAGGTGCCGTTGTGGCTGCCGAGGTCGACGATCTCGTACGTGCCGTCCGCGAGGACCCGCAGTTCGGCGTGGCGACGGGAGACGACCAGGTCGTCGATGACCACGTCGTTGTCGTCGGCGCGGCCGATACGGACCGTGCGGGCGGGCAGGGGGCGCACGGTCGTCGGCCGGCGGAAGGTGCCTGTCGCCGACGGCATGCTGACGCAGGAGGGGCGCTCGGCGGGGGCTCGCTCGGGAGGAGCGCGGCCCACCAGCACCGCGCGGGGGCCGTCGGTGACGTTGCCGAAGCGTATGACGCTGCCCGGCCCGACGTCCCACTCCTGGATGCGCCGTCCCTCGGCGTACGTGCCGTTGGTGCTGTGCTCGTCCTCGATCGTCCAGTGGTCGAGCTCGGCATGGAGGACGGCGTGATGCCACGAGACGCGGGTGTCGTCGAGGACGATGTCGCTCAGGGGGTCGCGGCCCACGTGGTAGTCCCGGCTCGGACTCATCACCGTGGAGCCGGTGTCGGTCTCCAGGACGAGTTCGGGCGGGTCCGCCGCACTGGGCCGCCGCTCTCCCATGACGTGAATTCTACCTATGAGCCCCTTTTCCCGCCTGGGCGGAGGCGGGAAAAGGGCTCTCGGTCAACAGGAGCACCGGGGCGGGCACAGGGCGGCCACCGGGACCGTCACCAGGACGGGGCTCCCTGGCCCACCCCGGGGGCGCCGTCGCGGTGGTGCTGCGCCTCTGGGGCGAACGACGGCTCCGGCAGGCCCGTACAGACGAAGTAGTCGCTGTCCTTGGGGCGTTGGTCCGCCGCGTGGCGCCGGGGGCGCGAGGCCGGTTCGAGGTGGGGGATGTGCTTCGAGCAGTGGACGTAGGCCTCGTGCACCGTGATGTGGACCCACAGCTCGGGCTGGCGGCCCGGGGCGGAGTCGAAGGGGATGGGAGCGTGGGTGATACGCGGGTCGTCGGGGGCCAGCAGGCCGGCCGTTCCGTTGACGTGGAGCCCTATGTGGTGATGGGTGAAGTCCATGAACAGCAGGCCCACATGCGGGTTCTCCGCGATGTTGCCGGCGCTCGCCATGACACCGTTCCCGCGGTATTCGGGGTAGGTCAGCGTGGCCTCGTCGAGGACGGTCAGGAAGCCCGGCGGCCCGGCTCTGAAGCTGGAGTCGCAGCGGCCGGCCGCGTCCGCGGTGGAGAGGAACACCATCGACTGGCGCCCGATGAAGTCCCGCATCGCCGGGGTCAGCACGGGATGCACCTGGCGGGAGTAGAACGAGTTCGCGCGCTCCGCCGTGCCGAGGTGGGCCTGGAGGGCCCGTTCGCCTGGGGAGGGTATGGGGTACGGGCTGGTCACAACGCTGAGTGCTCCTGGGAATCGCGCACTGGGGCGAGGGGAGTGTTGAGGACCGGGACGTCGAGCGGGTCGTGGTGGATCCGGGCCGGGGGGACGCCGCCGCTCATGAGGTTGTGGGCCGCGGAGGTCACCATGTCGGGCGGACCGCACAGGAACGCTTCGTGCTGGTCCCAGGGCCCGAACTCGCGCAACACCTGCGGCAGGCTTCCTTGCCTGCCCACGATGTGCTCGTGGGAGACGGCCGCGCGGACCGACAGCCAGTGGTGGCGCTGCGCCATGCGGAGCATGTCGTCGAGGCCGTACAGCTCGTCCGCGGTGCGGGCGCCGATGAAGAGGTCGACGTAGCGGCCCATGCCGGTCTGCGCGGCCTGTTCCAGGATGGCGCGGATGGGGGCGAGTCCGGTGCCGCCCGCCACACACACCAGGTCGCGGTCCTCGGCTGCGTCCAGGGCCATGGCCCCCTGCGGCGGCCCGAGTCTGACGATGTCCCCCACGACCGCGCGGTACACCAGGGAGTTGCTGACCACTCCGCCGGGCACGGCGCGGATGTGGAAGGTGAGGCTGTGATCCGGCCTGGGCGCGTTGGCCACCGAGTAGTGGCGCCAGGCCAAGGGTCTCCACGGCGTCTCCATGCTGACGTACTGGCCCGCGGTGTACGGGTAGACGTATTCGGGACGCACCGTGATCTCCGCGATGCCGTTGCCCCGGGGCAGGTGACTCACGATCTGCGCCCGCCACGCGGCGGGGCGTATGCGGCTGTCCTCCTCGGCCGCGCGCACCATCACGCCCGCCGCCGTGTTGTACGCCTTCGCCCATGCGGCGGCCATCTCGGGTGTCCAGTCGGGGCCGGCGTACCGGCCCAATGCCGTGAGCAGGCATTCCCCCACCGCCGGGTAGTGCGCCTCCAGGGCTCCGAACTTGCGGTGGTCACGCCCCAGAAGGGCACAGAACCGGACAAGGTTGTCCGGGTCGTCGGCCAGCTCGATGATGCGCAGCAGACCTCGTAGCAGCCGGTCGCGCTGCACATCCATGTCGGCGGGGAAGAGCGCGCGGACCTCGGGGTAGCGGGCGAAGAGGATGGCGTAGAAGTACACCGTCACATCCCCGGCCTGCGGCTCGACCACGGCGAGACCCGCGCGTATCAACGCGACTTCCCGGTGGTTCAGTGGCGGCGCGTTGGTGGGGGATGCCCCTGATGCCTCGGATGCCGGTGGCTGTGGCTGTTGGCTCGGCCGGGCAGCGGTGGGGTATTCGGGGTCGAGCGGCGGCGTGGGGGCCGTCCGCAACGATCGTCGGGACACAGAGTTGTCGCAATCTCAGAGACCGCCCGTTCAGGGAAGCAGGAACGGCGGGTGGGCAGGGGCGCAGTGGGTCGGGCGGCTCACCTTCATGTCGAGAGGGATGACACGGACGGCGATCATTGTTCCCCCGTATCGCCGCGCCAGACAACCGTCGTCTCGCGGGAGGTGCGGGGAACTAGCCGACGATCCCGCACGCGTACAGCGCCCCGGCGAGTGCGATCAGTGAGCCGATGACGCGGAACGCCACCACGTTGGACGGGGTGAAGGCGCGCCCCGCGCGGGTGCCGCCGAAGGTGGCCAGGCGGGGGGCGAAGACCGCGGCGACCAGACCGCAGGCCAGGAGGAGGACTCCCACGAGGATGTGCATCGGTCACCGTTCCGGGGTCGGGGTCGGGGTCGGGGTCGGGGCTGGGGCTGGGGTTGGGGTACGAAAAGACGGTGGGGCGGCCCCCGGTCCGGGGGCCGCCCCACCGCGCGCCTAGCGGCGTCTCTTCAGGAAGCGGACGACGAGGAAGACCCCGACCAGCGCCGCCACCGCCAGGAACGCATAGGGGAACCAGGGCGGGCCGTCCGGCCGGTCGCTCTGAGCCAGCGCCACCAGGTCGTCCATCTCGTCACTCTCCTTCTCAGAACGTGTACTTGGCGCTGGCCGAGCACTTCCCGCTGTCGCCGCCGGTGCCCACGCTCTCCGAGCCGTCCGTGGCCACCGCGAGCTCCGCGGGGCCGAACCCGCAGGCCACCTCGCCGGTGAGGCCGGAGCTCGCGCTGCCGGACGCGAGGCTCGCGTCGGTGCTCACGCCGGGTGTTCCGGCCCCCGCGGAGACGTAGGGGTGGAGGCTGCCGTCGTCATTGATGCTGATGCCCGCGCCGAGGCACAGCACGTCGCAGGCTTCGAAACCCAGGTCCAGCGAGAGCAGCCCGCGCGGGTCGATGCGGTTGACCGGGTCGCCCTCGGCGTACAGGTAGGGGTTCTTCTCCTGGCCGGAGGGGTCGGGCTGGGTGAAGCGGCCCACGTTGGGGTCGTAGTAGCGGGCGCCGAAGTGGTAGAGCCCGGTGGGGTCCTGGTGGCCGCCGGCGAAGCGGTACGGCTGCGGGACGGCCTCGGTGGTGGTGCGGGACACCCCGCGCGGGCTGTACGTGTACGTGTTGACCTTGGTGCCGGCCTCGTCGGCGAGGGCGGTCACCGAACCGAGCGCGTCGGTCAGGTAGTAGTAGGCCTTGCCCCCGGTCGTCATGGAGTTCAGGGTGCCCCCGGGCTCCCGGTTGAATCCGGTGTCGACGCCGCCGGTGGTCTCCGCCGAAAGCCCCAACGGGCCGTTGTGGAAGGTGGTTTGACCCAGCTTGGTGCGCTCGGACTGGTCGGTGGAGGCGTACTGCCCGGCGTAGGCGGTGCCGCCCACCGTGAGGGACTTCAGCTGCGAGTAGTCCGACCACTTCTCCGCGGTGCGGGTGGACTCGGGCGTGGAGGCCCCGGCCGTCTCGTTGCCCGCCTTGTCGTACGACCAGTTCGTGGTGGAGCCGTTCTTGCCGGTGATCTGCTGCGCGTCGTTCACCGTGTAGGTGGTGCCGCGCGGGCAGCCGGGGTCGGTGCCCTGCGAGGTGAGGTTGCCGGCGAGGTCGTAGCAGTACTGCCAGGAGGAGTTGAGGGTGCTGCCCTTCTCCTCCTTCGCGTAGGAGAAACGGCCCGCCACGTCGTAGGTGTACGTCGTCTTGAGTCCGGCGAGGACATCGGTCGCGGTGCGGATCTTCGTGCCGTCGGTGGCGCCGCCGGTTCCGTAGCCGTAGGTGTACGTCAGATGTGTGAGGGTGCCCTTGGGCGAGGTGGTCTTGATGGTGGTGGGCCGGCCGGACGCGTCGACGTCCACGCTCTGCACCGTGTTGCCCGGGTAGGTGGTGCCGGTCCGGGTGTCGTTGTTGTTGTACCCGTAGGTCGTCCTGCGACCCGCCTGGTCCTTCAACTCCGTCAGCCGATTGGCCTTGTCCCAGGTGTAGTCGATGACACCCGACGGGTCGGTGTAGGTATCGACGTTGCCGTTGGCGGTGTACGCCAGGACCGTCTGCGAGCCGTCCTGGAGGGTGCGGATCGTCTCGCGGGACAGCGCGTCGAACTGGTAGGTCTGCGTGCCGGTGCGGTCGGTGCGCGAGGTCAGGTTGCCGTCGCCGTCGTAGACATAGGTGACGGTGTCGTAGCTCCCGGTGTCGACCTTCTTCACCCGGTCCCGGTCGTCGTAGGTGTAGAGGGTGGTGACACCGCGGCCGTCCTTGGAGTCGGTGACCCGGCCCAACGCGTCGTAGTGGTAGGTCACTCTGCCGATCTGGGTGGGCGGTGTCACCGCGTCCAGGTTGCCGTGGGTGTCGTAGTGGAACGACGTCACCGAGTTCTGCGTGCCGCTCATCTTCGTGGTGGCTTTGCACCGCTGGCCCTGGAAACCGCCGCACGTCGCGGTCGCCGGGTTGTAGTCGATGCTCGCGGAGCCACCGCCGGTGCCGCTCTGCGCCACGGAGATGGTGTTGCCGGCCGTGTCGTACCCGTAGTCCGTCTTGTCGCCATCGGCCGAGGTGGCCGAGGCGGGCACGTCCCGGCCCGCCTTCGTCGACCAGCCCGCCACCGCGGACGTGGCTCCCGTGGGCAGCTTCGCCGAGGTCGGGTTGCCGCGCGTGTCCCAGCCATAGGTGGTCACGTTCCCGGTACCGGTGCCCACGCCCATCGCGTCCGTGGCGGTCTGCGTCAGATGCGCCTTGTACGACTTCGACCGCTCATGGCCGAGCGCGTCGGTGACCTTGGTGACCTCGCCGTCCCCGTCGTGCTGGAACGTGGCCGCGTTCAGGAGCGGGTCGGTGACCGTCGTGGTGCCCGCGGCCAAGCGGCTCGACGTGTCGTAGGAGTAGGTGTAGGTGGGGGCGTCACCGCCGGAGCCGCCGACCGCGACGTCGCGCCGCATCGAGGTGACCCGGTTCTCCGCGTCGTAGGTGAACAGCGTGGTGCGCGCCTCGGGCGTCGTCACCTTGATGATGCGCCCGTCCTCGTCGTAGTCGTACGCCGTGGACTTGTTCCCGGTGTCCCAGGACCGCACGAGGCGGCCGGTCGCGTCGATGTCGTACGTGACGGTCCGTCCGCTGTTGTCCGTGGCGGTCCACAGGGTCGCACTCGTCCTGACGAGGTCGACGGTCCGCCCGGAGCGGTCCTCGGTCAGCTTGAACCCGGCCGTGTAGCCGTCGGCGTCCTGGTGGGCCGCGACCGAGATCGTGCCGTTGTTGCGGTCGGTCACCCTGGTCAGGGCACCGCCCGCGCTGTAGGTGTCCTTGGAGCCGGACTTGCGGTCGGTGAGGGTGTAGGTGCCGTCGCTGTTCTTCTTCAGGTCCTTGCCGTAGCCGTCCGGTGTCGCGAACGTGCCGTCGGCGTTCTTCGGGAAGTCGACGGTGGCACCGGAGGAGTCGTACCAGATCACGTCGTTGGTGAACCAGGTGTCCAGGTGGCGTTCGTACCCCGTCCACCAGGGCTCGGCGACCTGGCCGATGGGCCCGTCGAAGGAGTTGTACGTGCGGGTCAGCTGGAGCGCGTCACCGACACCGGCGATGTCGAAGTCGGTGGCGGCCAGCATCAGGTTGCCGGTCGAGTAGTCGACGCGCCCGACGAGCGAGTCGGTGATGCGGAAGTCGAATATCTGGTGCCAGGGAACGTCGCCCTGCCCCTCCGGCACGTACACCTTGACGGCCGGAGCAGCGGCGGCGCCCTGTGGCGCCAACGCCGTTGCGCTGTGCGCGAGTTGGGCCTTGCGACGCGCCTCCCACTGGCTCCGCCCGGCGCTGGGCGCCGCCTTGCGCCGGTTCTCCGGCGGCTTGTTCTTCCCCACCTTCACCGCGGGCATGGTGGCGCGCGTGGCGGTGTGGCCCCACGCGGAGACGGGTGCGGGCGCGGAGCCCGTACCGGCCAGGGCCGGCAGGGCCGAGGCACTCAGTCCCAGCACGGTGACCGAGGCGAGTACAGAGGTTCTCCATGAAGCGCGCGCATGCCGAAAGGGCATGCCGAAGGCACGTGAACGCACGATCTTCCCCCGTCAGGAAGTCAGGCCGGCAGCCCCACTGGCCACCAGGAGCGCACACGTTCGCACAGGATCCACACAGAACCGCCGCTCCTTCCCCGGAAATCGAGACGCATCCCCGCCGAAACAAGCCCCTCCGCTTGCGCCGGTGCGCACCGGCCGAAACTGGACGGGGAAACGCAATGTGGCGCGATCTCCTCCGCCCCGTGCGCCACGACCGCCCCGGCGGTGACCGTCAGGTCGGCTCAAAATCCGCCCCCGCAACGGGAGTTCGCCGCGCCCCGCTCAGCCCCGCACCGGCCGCCCCACCGGCACGGGCGTACCGGGCGCTCAACTCCGCGAAGGAAGCGGCCAGTTGAGGTGGACCCACGACCTCGATCTCGGTGTCGAAGCGGCCGATACCCGCGGCCAGTCCGGTCCATGACCAGGAGCCGAGGACGAGCCGGCAGCGACGGGGCCCGAGTTCCTCGACGATCGCGTCCTGGGCGTGGGGCGCGACCTCGGCGGCCGGGAGGTGCAGGATCACCTCGCCCCGGCAGGGCCAGTCGGTGGTGGTGCCGTCGGTGCCGCGGAACCGGCCGGTGACGAAGGTGGATACGGTGCCGCCCGGCAGGTCGCGCGGGGTGAAGCGGGGACCGGTGGGAGTGCCGGGGCGGACGCGGTCGGCGCGGAACGTGCGCCAGTCCTCACGGTCCAGGTCCCACGCCACCAGGTACCAGCGGTGCCGCCAGGTGACCAGATGGTGCGGCTGCACGCGGCGGACGCCCTCGGCGGCGCCTGGGCCCGGGGTGTAGTCGAAGCGCAGCTCCTCGCGGGCGTGGACGGTCCGGCCCAGCTCCATCAGGACGCGGGCGTCGGCCTCGGAGGTGTCGCCGGACGCCACGGTCCCCAGCGCGACGGCCAGGGCGACGGCCTGCTCGTCGTCGAAGAGCAGGGGCGGCAGGTGGGCGCCGGCCTCCAGGCGGTAGCCGCCGGCCGGTCCTTTGACCGTCGTGATCGGGTAGTCGAGTTCGCGCAGGCGGTCGATGTCACGGCGCACGGTGCGCGAGGTGATGCCGAGACGCTCGGCGAGGTCCTCGCCCGACCAGTCACGGGGCGTCTGGAGGAGCGAGAGCAGGGCGAGCAGCCGGGCGGACGTCTTGTGCATGGCGCCCATGCTCCCCGCAATACCGGACACCTCCTGTCCTCTACCGCTGCCATCGTGGCCACCGTCCCGTCCGACGGCTGAATCGACCCACACCATGACTGTCCTGGACGCCCGTGCCCTCAATCGCGCCACCCTCGCCCGTCAGCATCTGCTGGAGCGCTCCGACACCTCCGTGACCACGGCGGTGGCCCATCTGTGCGGGCTCCAGGCGCAGGAACCCCAGGAACCGTTCATCGGGCTGTGGTCGCGCCTGTCCGGCTTCCGACCCGCCCTGCTGGACGAGGCGTTGACCGGCCGGGCGGTGGTGCGCACCCATCTGATGCGGCGCACCGTGCACCTCGTGACGGCCGCCGACGCGCTCGCCTGGCGGGCCCGCCACGACACGATGCTGCGCGGCCGCGTGCTGGGCACCTATCCGCGCGAACTGGCCGGCGTCGACCTGGACGAGGTCGCCGCCGCGGGCCGCTCGGTGATGGCCGACGGGCGGCCCCGCACCATGGCCGAACTCGTACGGGCCCTCGGGGACCGCCGGACCGGCCCGCCGCGCCGCGTGCTGGGCGAACTGCTCGTCGCGGCCCTGATCCCCATGGCCCAGCTACCGCCCCGCGGCCTGTGGCAGCGGACCGCAGGCGTACGGAACCTGCCGCTGAGCACCTGGCTGGGCCGGGACGTCGATCCGCTGCCCGCCGATGGAGCCGATCCCGTCGGGCAGCAGCTGGTGCGCCGCTATCTCGCCGCGTACGGGCCCGCCGCCCGTGCGGACCTGCGTGCCTGGTGCGGCCTCACCGGCCTGCCCGCCGCCCTCGGGGCCGTCCGGGAGGAACTCGCCGTCTTCCGTGACGAACGCGGCCGCGAACTGCTCGACCTGCCCGACGCGCCCCGCCCCCACCCCGACACCCCCGCACCCGTCCGGTTCCTTCCGGCCTTCGACAACGCGATCCTCGGCTACCGGGACCGCGGCCGCATCATCGACGCCGCCCACCTCGGCCTCTCCGTGGCGGGCCACCGCACGGTCCTCGTGGACGGACGCGTCACCGCCACCTGGACCGTGCGCGAGCGGCGCCTGCGCATCAGCCCCCTGCGCGACCTGACGGCACGGGAACGGGCTGCCGTACGGACGGAAGCCGAGGCGCTGGCCGCCTTCCTGGACTCCTCGATCGAGCACATCCGTCTCGAACCGCCCACCTGACCTGCGGATTCATGGGCGCGGAAAGGTCGGCCCGGAGCCGTTCGAGCCCGGTCGCTCACCCCTTCGGGGCGGTACGCCTCATACGTCTGGGTGAGGGCTGCCGTGTTCGACGGCACCCCCCGGCCGATCTCCCTACCTTGAACGGCACGGTGGTCGTCGACGGGCCGCCCGCGTCGTAACGGTGGGTGGAGGTGTGGTGGGGTACCTGGCATCGCTCTGGCGGCGCGTGCAGTACCGGTTCGACACCCTGGTGTCGCGCAGCACGCCCGCTCTCATCGGCTGGCTGACCCTCGGCTGTCTGTTCGCCGTCGTGCCGATGAGCGTGCTGCTCGTACGGACGGACCGACGGCCCCCGGAGACCTTCACCGGGCTGCTCGTGGCGGTGTGGGTGAGCGTCGGGCAGACCCTGAAGCTGGGGGGCGCCGTCGGTGCTCCCCTGTACGTGCTGGCGTCCGTGCTGCTCGCCCTGGTGGCGCTGTTGTTCGTGTCGACGCTGGTCAGCCTGATCACCACCGGCCTCAACCAGCGGATCCTGGAGCTGCGGCTCGGCCACTCGACGGTCCTGGAGGTGGGGCACACCGTCGTCCTCGGCTGGTCCGACCAGATCTTCCCCGTCATCGCGGAGCTGGTGTCGGCCAACTCCAACCGGCCGCGGGCCGCGATCGCCGTCCTGGCGTCGAAGGACAAGGTGGAGATGGAGGGCGAGATCGGCGCCCGGATCACCGCGACCCGCACCACGACCATCGTCTGCCGCAACGGCTGCACCACCGATCCGGCGGTGCTCGCGCGCGTAAGCCCCGGGTCCGCGAAGGCCGTTCTCGTCCTGCCGCCCGGCACGGACGACGGCGACGCCCTCGTGGTGAAGACGCTCCTGGCCCTCAACGCGCCCGCGCCGGGCGCCGACGTGCCGAGCGGCCCCGGCCCCCGCACCGAGTCCGGTCCCGCCGCCCCCGCGGTCGTCGTGGCGGCCGTCCGTGACACCCGTAACCGTCTCACCGCCACCCTGGCCGCCGGGCCGCGCGGACGTGTCCTGGCCATCGACGACATCGTCGCCCGGCTCCTCGTGCAGACCGCCCGGCAGCCCGGACTCTCCCTCGTCTACCAGGATCTGCTGGACTTCGCGGGTGACGAGTTCTACTCCGTGCCCGCCCGAGCGCTGGCCGGACGCAGCTTCGGGGAGGCCCTCCTCGCGTTCACGACGTCCTCGGTCGTCGGCCTGGTGCGCGCCGACGACACGGTCGCCCTCAATCCGGCCACCGACACCACGATCGCGGCCGACGACCGCGTCCTCGTCATCTCGCGCGACGACGACACCGCGGTCCTCGAGGATGCCGCGCCGTACGTCGACCCGGCGGCCATGGCCACGGCCGTCCCCGACGCCGCGATGCCCGAGCGACTGCTGCTGCTCGGCTGGAACCGCCGCGCGCCCCTGATCGTCGCGGAGCTCGCCTCCTACGCGAGCCCAGGGACCACCCTGGACGTCGTGGCCCTCGGGGACGACGCGACCATGCGCGGCGCCTACGAGGCGGCGGCGGAACGGGGCCCCATGGAGGTGACCCTGCACCGCGCGGACATCACCAACCCGGTCGTCCTCGGCGCCCTAGACGTGCCGTCCTTCGACAGCGTCATCGTCATCGCCGATCCGGGCGACGCGCCGGCCGGGGCGCTCGCCTCCGCCCAGGCAAGCCCCGACGTGGACGACAGGACACTGGTCACCCTGCTCCATCTGCGGGCGATCGAGGAGGCCACGGGCCGGGAGATCCCCCTCACGACGGAGATGTCGGACGACCGCAACCGGCTGCTCGCACCGGCGCGCGAGGGCGCCGACTTCATCGTGAGCGGCCGCCTCATCAGCCTGCTCATGTGCCAGATCTCGGAGAGCCCCTATCTGGCCGCGCTCTTCGAGGAGTTGTTCACGGCCGACGGCAACGAGCTGTATCTGAGGCCGGCGACGGAGTACGTACGGCCAGGAGCGGAGGTCACCTTCGCCACCGTGGTCGCCGCGGCGCGCCGCCGCAGGGAGTGCGCCGTCGGATACCGGCTGCGCGACCGGTCCACGCACGGTCCGGCCTACGGGGTGCGGCTCAACCCCGACAAGCGGGAGCCGGTCCGGCTGACGGCGCGGGACTGGGTGATCGTGATCGCGGCGGACCGCTGACTCAGCCGAAGTCGGGGATGGGGTGGCCGGGGGTCAGGGCGGCGGCGATGCGCTGGACGATGGTGTGCGCGGTGTGGCCGTCCGTGGACCCGGGGTCCTGCGTGGTGGACACGGCGATGGCCAGACTCTGGGACGGCAGGTAGGCCATCGACGCCGAGTAGCCGAAGAACAGGGGGTGTTGGGAGCCCCAGTCGCCGAGGACGACCACGCCCATGCCGTAGTGCGCCGAGCAGCACGAAGTTGGCGTGCGAGTAGTTCCAGTTGGCGCCCGGCCGGTACCAGGGCTGCCGGCCGGTCGAGAGCGCGACGAGTTCGGCGGCGGTCCACCGGCGGAACGGGTTGGCGGTGACCGCCTGCTGGAAGCCGGGGGCGGGCGCGTAGTCGGGCAGGCCGGTGGTGGAGTTCGCGAGCATGCGCAGGGGGCATCTCGGGCCGCACCAACTCCCCTCCCGGTAAGGCTTGTTGGCCCAGAAGCGGCCCGAACCGCGTGGACGGGGCGCGGGCGGGCAGACGGACGTGGAAGTGATCTTGCTGATCCGAAGGAGTCCCGCGATGACGATGCCGGTTCGTCGTTACCCCGCCGTTCCGCGCCGCCGGCGCCCGGCGTTCGATCTGCGTGCCACCTCGCTGGGTTTCGGTCTGGTCGCGCTCGTCATCTGGGGAGTCGCCCTGACCTTCAAGTCGGCGGTACGGCCGCACTCCCATCCGCTCGGCGCCGTCCTGGCGCTGCTCGCGCTCCTCCTGCTGTCGACCGCCGCGATACGCAGCAACTGGCTGCGCCGCGCGGCCCGCAGAGCGGCGCTCGAAACGACGGTCGCGCCCGCGCCGGAACAGCCGGCCCCGGTGCTGCCGCCCACCGTCGGCGCCCCGGAGGCCGCGGAGTGCGCCGACATCGACCCGCTGGCGTTCGAGGACGCGGTGTCCCGGCTGTGCGAGCGCGACGGCTGCTCCGACGTCCATGTGGTGGGCGGCGCGGGCGACCTCGGCGCGGACGTGATCGCCACGACGCCGGACGGCCGGCACCTCGTCGTCCAGTGCAAGTGCTACGGGGCCGGCCACAAGGTCGGCTCGCAGGATCTGCAGCGCTTCGGCGGGACCTGTTACGCCGTGCACGAGGCCGACCTCGCCGTGGTCGTCACGACCAGCGAGTTCACCGAGCCCGCCCTGGGCTATGCCGAGCAGTGCGCCATCCTCTGCCTCGACGGGGCGTTCCTGCGGGCCTGGAACAACGGGACGGGCCCCGCGCCGTGGGAGCTTCCCGGCGTCTGAGCGCGTGCGGGCCGCCGCTGCGCACGGGGACCGCGACACGCGGCGCGGGAGGAATCGGGACGGCTTCCCCGCCCGCTCACCATGGGTTAGGTTAGGCATACCTAAGTTGAACTCGCGTCTCTGCGACGTCCCCAGGGAGAACCCGCATGCGCCCGCACCGTGCCCGCACCCCCCAGCCGACCCCCGCCGAGCGCGTGCGGTCCGTCATCGCCGCGGCCCACTCCATGACCGTGGTCACCGACGGCCGCGACCAGGAGGTCTACAGCCTCGACGGCGCCGGCGCGCTGGGCCGCATCCACCTGCACGACCCGGCCGACCCCACGGAGGCCCTGCCCGCGGGGCCCCGCATCCCCGTACGCCTCGAACTCACCGACATCGCGCCCACCCCCGTGCGGGACCGGCTGCGGGCCCGCGTCACCCTGTCCGGCCTGGTGGCGAAGGCCTACAGCGCGCACTCCCCCGACAGCACCTGCATGGAGTTCGGCCAGGCCGTCATCGAGGACGCCGCGGGGCGTACGTACGTCTCGCTGGAGGAGTTGCAGGAGGCGCCGTGCGATCCGATGGCGCCCTGCGAGGCCGGCATGCTCACCCATCTCGTGGACGACCACCCCGACCTCGTCCCGCTGCTGCTCCGCCTCGTCGAGCCCCGCCTGAAGCACGGCGTGGTGCGCGCCCTGCCGCTGGCCATGGACCGGTACGGCGTGACCCTGCGCCTCGAACTGCCCGCGTCGCACCGGGACGTACGGCTGCCGTTCCCCACGGCCCTCAACGACATCGACCAGGCGGGCCTCCAGTTCCACGCGCTCCTGACCGCCGCGCGCCGCTCCTCCCACCAGCGGCTGCCGGCCTGACGGCGCACGCCGCCGCTCCGGATCCGGACGGCCGTGGCCGGCCGGCTCAGGGAGTCGTCGTGGACACCACGAAGACGTTCGGCCGGTCCGGGTTGGTTTCGTCGACGGTGATGTCGAGGGTCGGCCGGGGGTCCTTGGCGGTGCGGGTGGTGCCCGACCAGTCGTGGTTGCCGGGGAAGGTCCAGTGGACCTTCGCCGCGTCCTTGCCGTCGATCGTCACGTTGCCGGGCTTCAGCGTGGCCGTGCTGGTGCCCGCGCTCTTCATGAACTCGGCCAGGCCCGCCGCACTCGTCTCGAACTGGGCGTAGAGCTTGCTGACCTTCCAGCTGTTCGACTCGTAGAAGTACACGCCGATGGAGTCCATCGGGATCGGCACCTCGTAGATGCGCCGCTGGGCCTTGGACGGCCAGTCGTGCACGAGGCCCGTCGCCGCGGCCTCCGACTCCTTGTCGCGGCCGCTGGTGCGGCTCTGCTCCGCGGAGATCGCCAGGTAGCCCGCGGGCACACCGATGAGCAGCACGATGATGACCGCGGTGATCCAGCGCCGCCGGATCATGTGCTGCCGGGTCTCGGGGGGCTTCTCGTCCGGCGGCGGGGACTGGCGGGGCACGGCGGGGCGGTCGGGCGGTGTCATCAGTCGGATTCCTGGGTGGTGCGGGTGGTGCCCGTCCTGCGGACGGCTTCGGCGACCTTCGCGTACCGCTCGTAGCGCTCGACGCGGCGGCGGTTGGCCCGGCGGAACCGGCGGGCCACCAGCCGGGCCAGATCGGCGGCGCCGACCATGCCCGCCTCGGGGCCGAGCTGCGCCTTGGCGATGCGCGCCTCGGGACGGTAGCCGCGGCCGGTGAGGTGACGCTTGAAGGCGTCACGGGCGGGGCGGATCAGGAGGTCGTCGGCGGCGCTGACGCCCCCGCCGATGACGAAGCACGACGGGTCGAGGGCGGCGGCCAGGTTGGCGATGCCGACGCCGAGCCACTGTCCGATGTCCTGGAGCAGCTCGACACACATGGCGTCGCCCTCGCGGGCCAGCTCGGTGATGAGCGGCCCGGTGATCTCGGGGATGTTGCCGCCGACGCGTTCGATGATGTTGTACGCCACCGGGGAATCGGCGCTCGCCAGCTCGCGGGCCTCGCGGACCAGCGCGTTGCCCGAGCTGTACTGCTCCCAGCAGCCGCGGTTGCCGCAGGCGCAGCGGTGGCCGCCGGGCACGACCTGCATGTGGCCGAACTCGCCGGCCACCCCGTACTTGCCGCGCTTGACCTGCCCGTCCTCCAGGATCGCACCGCCGATGCCGGTGCCGAGCGTGATCATCACCAGGTGGTCCTCGCCGCGCCCGGCGCCGAATCGCCATTCGGCCCAGGCGGCCGTGTTGGCGTCGTTGTCGACCATGACCGGGACCGCGAGGCGGGCCTGGAGGGCGTCGCGCAGCGGCTCGTTGCGCCAGGCCAGGTGCGGGGCGAAGAGGATGGTGGAGCGGTCGGCGTCGACCCAGCCGGCCGCCCCGATGCCCACCGCGTGCACGTCGTGCCGGTCGGACAGGTCGAGGACCAGCTCGGTGATGGTGTCCTCGACGACCTTGGGGCTCTTGGACTTGTCCGGGGTCTCCGTGCGGAGCTTCTCCAGGATGTTGCCGTCCGCGTCCACCACGCCGGCCATCACCTTCGTACCGCCGATGTCGATGCCGACGGTGGGCACCCGCGGGGCCGTCAGATGCGAGCGGCGCTCCCGGGTGCCGACGGTGCGCAGCGTGGACCGGGCGGATCCCCGGTGGGCTAGGGCGAAGTCGCGGTACGTGGTCATCGGGGCCGATTCTGCCATCCGGACGCGGCGCGGACCTCGCGTGCGGGTGCCGCCCCGTCGGCCCGGGGCGGCACGAGGGGGCTACCGCGGGTCGTCGGGTCCGGTGGCCCGCTGGAGCTCGTGGCTCAGCTCTTCGAGCTCGCTGCCGCCCGCCATCTGGCGGGTGAGCTCGTCCAGGGTGATCTCCGAGCGGAGATGGCTGCCGGTCATCGAGCCGCGCTTGAGGAGCACGAAACGGTCCCCGACGAGGTAGGCGTGGTGCGGGTTGTGCGTGATGAGAACCACGCCGAGCCCGGCGTCGCGGGCGGCCGCCACGTACTTCAGGACGACCCCGGACTGCTTCACGCCGAGGGCCGCGGTCGGCTCGTCGAGCACGAGGACCTTGGCGCCGAAGTGGACGGCGCGCGCGATGGCGACGCACTGGCGCTCGCCGCCGGACAGGGTGCCGATCGGCTGGTCGACGTCGCGCAGGTCGATGCCCATGCGCAGCAGCTCCGCATGGGTGGTGCGGCGCATCTTCTCGACGTCCAGGCGCTTGAAGGGGCCCTTGCCCCGGGTGGGCTCCGAGCCGAGGAAGAAGTTGCGCCAGACCGGCATCAGCGGGACCACGGCCAGGTCCTGGTAGACGGTGGCGATGCCCCGGTCGAGTGCCTCGCGCGGGTTGGCGAGCGAGACGTCCTCCCCGTCGATGCGGAAGGTGCCCGCGTCGTGCCGGTGCAGACCCGCGATGATCTTGATGAGGGTGGACTTGCCCGCGCCGTTGTCACCGAGGACGCAGGTGATCTCGCCCGCGTGGACCTCCAGGGTGACGCCTTCGAGGGCGCGGATGTTGCCGTAGTACTTGCTGACGTCGTCGAGCTCGACGAGGGCGGTCCGCCCCTCCGGCTCGTATGGGGTGGTCGTCATGCCGTGGCCTCCGCCCGCTTGCGCACCCACGCGTTGAGCAGCGTGGCGAGCAGGAGCATCGCTCCGAGGAAGAACTTGAACCAGTCCGGGTTCCACTCCGCGTACACGATGCCCTTGCTGGTCATGCCGAAGATGAACGCGCCGACGGCGGAGCCGATCGCCGAGCCGTAGCCGCCGGTGATCAGACAGCCGCCGATGACGGCCGCGATGATGTAGATCAGCTCGTTGCCGACGCCCTCGCCCGACTGCACCACGTCGTACGAGAACAGCAGGTGCTGGCCGGAGACCCAGGCCGCGAACGCGACGCCCATGTAGAGGCCGATCTTCGTCTTGAAGACCGGGACGCCGACCGCGCGGGCCGCGTCCGCGCCGCCGCCGACGGCGAAGATCCAGTTGCCGAAGCGGGTCCGCAGCAGGATCCAGGTGGCGATCGCGACCAGCACGAACCACCACAGGATGGTGACCTTGAGGTCGACGGAGCCGATGCTCAGCTGGGAGGCGAAGAGCTTCTTCGCGGACTCGAAGCCCTGCATGTCGGAGATGGACTTCGTCGACACGGTGCCGCTGATCAGCTTGGTGAAGCCGAGGTTGAGGCCGGTCAGCATCAGGAACGTGCCCAGCGTGATGATGAAGCTGGGGAGTTTGGTGCGGGTCAGCATGAAGCCGTTGAAGGCGCCGATGGCGACGGTGACGAGCAGGGAGACGGCCACGCCGACCCACACGTTCGCCGTCATCTGGTAGCTGAACATCGACGAGACGAGGGCCGACGTCGTCACCATGACGCCCGCCGACAGGTCGAACTCGCCGCCGATCATGAGCAGCGCCACCGGCACCGCCATGATGCCGATCGTGGAGGCCGCGTACAGGACGGTCGAGAGGCTGGAGGGCCGCAGGAAGCTGTCGGCGACGACGGAGAAGAACAGGAAGACGGCGACGGCGCCGACCACCGAGCCCAGCTCGGGGCGGCCGAGGAGCTTGCGCCAGACCGAGCGCCGCAGCAGCCGCTCGTCCCCGCCCAGGGGTGTGGCGGTCATCGGGTCCCCCGCTTCGTGTACGCCTCCAGCTTGGCGGCCTCGTCCTTGGTGACGATCTGGGGGCCGGTCAGCACCGGAAGCCCGCCGCCGAGCACGTCGGCGTTGTACTTGTAGAGCCAGAGCAGGTCGACGGCCTCGTACCCCTGGAGGTAGGGCTGCTGGTCGACGGCGAAGCCGAGGGTGCCGGCCTTGAGGGAGGCGGCCACCTTGGGGTTCAGGTCGAAGGTGTCGATCTCGGCGGAGCTGCCGGCCGACTCCTTGGCCTTGACCGCGGTGTCCGCGAAGGGCGCGCCGAGGGTGACCACGGCGTCGATCGACGGGTCGGCCTGGAGCTTGGCCTCGATGGAGGACTGCACGTCGGGCATGTTGGTGCCGGTGACGTAGAGGTTCTGGACCTCGCCCTTGAAGGTCTCCTTGGTGCCCGCGCAGCGCTGTTCGTGGCCGACGTTGCCCTGCTCGTGCAGGACGCAGAGCGCCTTCTTCCTGCCCCGCCTGGTGAGCTCGTCGCCGACCGCCCGGCCCGCGATGGTCTCGTCCTGGCCGATGTGGGTGAGCGCGCCGAACTCCTTGGACTTCTCCGAGCCCGAGTTGACGGTGATCACCGGGATGCCGGCCTTCTCGGCCTTGGCGACGACGTCCTTGAGGGCGTCCGGCTTTGCGAGCGTGACGATGAGCCCGTCGACCTTCTGGTCGATCGCGGCCTGCACGAACTGGGCCTGCTGCTGCCCCTGGTCGCTGTGCGAGTAGAGGAAGTCGATGTTGTCCTTGACGGCGGCCTGCTTGGCGCCGCTCTGCACGATGTCCCAGAACGTGTCGCCGTCGCCCGAGTGGGTGACCATCGCGATCTTCCAGCGGGGCGTGTCCACCGCGGCCCTGCCCTGGGCCTGCGCGGACTTGCGCGCGTCCTCGGCGCGCTTGCCGCCGGTGCTGCTGCACCCCGCCAAGGAGGCTCCGAGCACCGCTGCCAGCACCGCGCCCATGACGCGTACCCCTGTCCGAACCCTTGCCACGACGCCGTGCCCTTCTTGCTGTACCACCGGGTGCTCCCGGGGCTGGTCGGTCCCTGCCCCGGCCGCCCAAGTATGGGTCACGGGGACTGCGCGGGCGATCATCGGGTACCGCGGGCGGTGTACTTCTCCAGCGTCGGCACGTCCTTCCCGGTGACGATCGCGGGCCCGGTCAGGACCGGCCTGCCGCCGCCGATCACATCTCCGTTGGTCTTGTTCAGCCACAGCTCGTCGACGGCGAGGTAGCCCTGGAGGTAGGGCTGCTGGTCGACGGCGAAGCCGATCTGGTGGGCCTTGAACTGTTTGACCACGGCGGCGTTGAGGTCGAAGGTGTCGATCTCGGCGGAGCTCTTGGCGTCGCCCTTCGCCTGGACCGCGGCCGCCGCCATGGGCGCGCCGAGCGTGACGACGGTGTCGATGTCCGGGGACGACTGGAGCCTGGCCTCGATGGACGAGGCGGAGGCGGGCGTGTTGGTGCCGTCCACATTGAGGTTCTCGACGCTGCCCTTGAACGTTTCCTTCACACCCGCACAGCGCTGTTCGAGGGAGACGTTGCCCTGCTCGTGGATGACGCAGAGGGCCTTCTTCCTGCCCTCCTTGGTGAGCTCGTCGCCGACGGCCCGGCCCGCGACGCCCTCGTCCTGGCCGATGTGGCCGAGCGCGCCGAGGGCCTTCGAGGAGTCGGCGCCGGAGTTGATGGTGACGACGGGTATGCCCGCGGCGACGGCCTTCTCGACGACGTCTCTGACGGCTTCGGGTTTGGCCAGCGTCACGACGAGGCCGTCGACCTTCTGGTCGATGGCGGCCTGGATCAGCTGGGCCTGCTGCTGACCCTCCTTGTTCGCCGAGTACAGGAAGTCGACGTTGTCCTTGGCCGCGGCCTGCTTCGCGCCGCTCTGCACGATGTCCCAGAACGTGTCACCCTCGCCCGAGTGGGTCACCATGGCGATCTTCAGGCGCGGGGTGGTCACCCCCTGGCCGCCGCCCGGTGATCCCGACCCGCTGTCCTCGGAACTCCTGCCGCCGGAACCGCTGCACCCGCCCAGCGCGAGCGCCAGCGCGGTGACCGCCAGGACCGCCGTGGTTGCCGTGCGGGGTGTGCGGGGTGTGCGCATGGGGTCCGCCTTCCGTCCCGGCCGCCCGGTTGCGGCACGTGAGTTCTAGCGGCGGCGCCATGACACCGTCAATACTTTGTCCGAACATTCTTACCCGGCGTGGCTCACGGGTCCGCGCCGGGACTCAGGCGCGTACGAGGAGCTGGAACTCGAAGGAGTAGCGCGAGGCCCGGTAGAGGTGCGAGCCGAACTCGACGGCCCGGCCGGTGTCGTCGAACGTGGTCCGCTCCATGGTGAGCAGCGGCGCGCCCGCCGCCTCGGCCAGGAGGCCGGCCTCCTGCGCGGTGGCCGCCCGCGCCCCCACGGTCTGGCGCGCGCTGTGCAGGGTGATGCCCGCGCCGCGCATCAGCCGGTAGAGCCCGGTGCCTTCCAGATACGGGGTCTCCAGCGGCAGCAGGCCGGGCGGCAGGTGGTTGCGCAGCCGCGCCATCGGCTCGCCGTGCGCGTACCGCAGCCGCTCCACCAGGTGGACGTCGCTGCCCTCGGCGATGCCGAGCGCGGCGGCGACCTCGGCGGTGGCCGGCTCGACGGCGTTGCGGAGCACGGTGGTCGCGGGCTTCTGGCCGGCCGCCTCCAGGTCGTCGTAGAGACTGCTCAGTTCGAGCGGGCGCTTGACCTGGCTGTGCACGACCTGGGTGCCGACACCCCGGCGGCGCACCAGGAGGCCCTTGTCGACGAGGCCCTGGATGGCCTGGCGGACGGTGGGCCGGGACAGCCCGAGCCGCTGGGCCAGGTCGATCTCGTTGCCGAGGAGGCTGCCGGGCGTCAGGGTGCCCTTCTCGATGGCCGCCTCCAGCTGCTGCGAGAGCTGGAAGTAGAGCGGGACCGGGCTGGTGCGGTCCACGCTGAGCTGGAGCGGGTGGGAGAAGTCCGCCATGGGTCTTGGCTGCTTGGGCACCCGGTGAGCGTAATGCGCCGGGGATGTTGACGGGAAGTCGTGAAGTCCGGTTGTCAGGACAAAGTCTTGACAGGACGTCGTGCCGCGGCCACGGTGTGGCCATGCGTATCGCAGTGATCGGAACGGGACGGATCGGCGCCTTCCACGCGGGCATCCTCGCCCGCCATCCCCGCATCGAGCAGGTGGTGGTCGCGGACGCCGACCCGGCGCGGGCCGCCGGGGTCGCCGCGCTGACCGGTGCGACCGCCGTGACCACGGTGGCGGCGGCGTTCGACGGCGTCGACGCGGTGGTGATCGCCTCCGCGACCGCGGCGCACGCCGGGCTCGTCGCGACCGCCGCCGGCGCGGGGCTGCCCGCCTTCTGCGAGAAGCCGATCGCCCTGAACGTGCCGGCCACCCTGGAGGCGCTCCGCGCGGTCGAGGCGGCGGGCACCGAACTCCAGCTCGGCTTCATGCGCCGCTTCGACGCCGGCTACGCCCGAGCCCGCGACCTGGTCCGCTCGGGCCGGCTCGGCCGGCTGCACACCGTACGGGCGGTGACCTCCGACCCGGCGCCGCCGCCCGCCGCGTATCTGCCGCTCTCCGGCGGGCTCTACCGCGACTGCCTGGTGCACGACTTCGACATCGTGCGCTGGGTGACGGGCCGCGAGGTCAGCGAGGTGTACGCGACGGGCTCGGACGCCGGGCCCGCGATGTTCCGCGCCGCCGCCGATGTCGACACCGCCGCCGCGGTCCTCACCCTGGACGACGGGGCCCTCGTGACCGCCACGGCCACCCGCTGCAACGGCGCCGGCTACGACGTACGGCTCGAACTGGCGGGAGAGCGTGACCAGTTCGCGGTGGGCCTCGACGACCGCACCCCCCTGACCTCGGCCGAGCCGCACGGCCCCGGCCGCCCCGAAAAACCATGGACCGGCTTTTTGGAACGTTTCGCGCCCGCCTACGAGGCGGAACTCGACGCGTTCGTCCGCCTCGTGCGGGGCGAGGCGGCCAACCCGTGCGACGGCCGGGACGCCCTGCACGCCCTGCGCATCGCCGAGGCGTGCGAGGTGTCGCGCCGGGAACGGCGGGTGGTCGAGATCGCGGAGATCCCGGGCGGCTGAGCTACCAGCGCACCGGCAGCCGCTGGGGTCCGCGGATCATCATGCCGGTGCGCCACCGGAGCGCCGCCGGGTGCAGGTCGAGGGTGAGGTCGGGGCAGCGGTCGAGCAGGGTGCGCACCGCGACGCGCGCTTCGAGGCGGGCCAGCGGGGCGCCCAGACAGTAGTGGATGCCGTGCCCGAAGGCGACATGGCCGCGGGCGTCGCGACGGATGTCGAACCGGTCGGGATCGGCGAAGCGCGCCGGGTCGCGGTCCGCGTCGGCGAGCGCCACGAGGACCAGTTCGCCGCCGCCCGGTATCAGCGTCCCGGCGATCTCGACGGGTTCCTTGGTGAAGCGGTACGTGGGTGTCTCGACCGGGCCGTCGTAGCGCAGCATCTCCTCGACGGCGTTGTCGATGAGGCCGTCGAAGTCGGCACGGAGTGCGGCGAGTTGGTCCGGGTGGCCGAGCAGCGCCAGCATGCCGTTGGAGATGAGGTTGACGGTGGTCTCGTGGCCCGCGACCAGCAGCAGCCAGGCCATACCGAGGAGTTCGTCCTGGGACAGCCGGTCGCCGCCCTCCTCGTCGGCGGTGTGGATCAGCGCGCTGATGAGGTCGTCGCCGGGGCTCGCGCGCTTCTCCTCCAGGAGGTGGGTCAGATACGCGGTGACCTTCTCGGCGGCGGCGAGGCGGTCTTCGAGCCGGGGCTCCGCGAGGGAGGCGTTGGACCAGCGGCGGAAGGAGTCCCGGTCGAGCGTGGGCACGCCGAGCAGTTCCCCGATGACGGTGATCGGCAGCGGGAAGGCCAGCGCCTCCACGAGGTCGGCCCTGCGCTCCGGGCCCGCGAGCATCGCGTCGACGAAGCCTTCGGCCATCTCCTGCACGCGCGGGGCCAGTTCGTCCACGCGGCGCGGCGTGAAGTGGCGGCTCACCAGGCGGCGCAGCCGGGTGTGGGCGGGCGCGTCGGAGCTGAGCATGGTCACGCCGGAGGAGACCTGGCGCACTCCCCCGCCGGGTGCCGCGTTGCTCCACTGCTTGGACAGCCGGTCGTCGGCGAGGACGGCCCGCCCGGCCTCGTACCCGACGACGAGCCAGGCGTCGGCTCCCTCGGGCATGCGTATGCGGTGCACGGGGCCGCCGGCCCGCAGCTCCGCGTAGACGGGGTAGGGGTCGCGGGTGAAGTCCTCACCCAGCGCGGCGAGATCGACTACGGCGTCACGGGTCAACGCGTGCCCCTTCCGGGCGAATGGGTGAACACGGCGGACGATACGGCCCCGCGCGGGAGCCCGCACCGCCTTTGCGCACCCTCCGTGCGGCGGGATCGGGCCGCCGCGTCGCCCGCCGGGGCGCACCCTGTCACCCCGGCGGCCCCGGGGGCTCCTACCCTGGTGGGAGCAAGGGAGGCAAGGTGCTGAAGCGTTGGTGGTTCATGGAGCGGCTGCGCCCTACCGTGCCCGAGCAGCGGACCGGGGAGCTCTCCAAGGAGCGGCAGCAGCTGGTCCTCGACGAGTGGGCCGCCGCCCGCGAGAGGCTCGACCGGCTGGTGTCGGCGCGGGTGACGGCCGTCGGTGACGTCCTGCGGACGGCCGAACTTCCGTCGGCACGCAACACGTTGAGCCCGGCCGGCGCCGATCCGCTCGCCGATGCCGACTGCACCTGGGCCTTCGACGCCTACCAGGCCGCGGGCAAGCTCATCGACGAGGCGGCCGACCTGCCCGACCTCGCGGCCGCCGCGGTCCTCGCCGACCGCGCCCTGGAACGGTTCGCGGCGGTCCACGCCCGCGCCGCCGGGCAGCCCGAACCGAAGGCCGCCCGGCGCTGCTTCTACAACCCGCTGCACGAGGCGGCCGAGGACGCCCACTCCCCCGTACGCAAACAGCACCGGCAGCGGGCCCGGCGGCGCACCGGGCCGCGGGAGGCGGCGGCCGACCGGCGGCCCGCCTGCCCCTCGTGCCGCCGGGCGATCCTCGCCGGGCAGGCGCCGGACGTGCTGCCCGCACTCGTCCCGGTGAAGCTGTCGCGGCTGCGCACCGCCCGGGTCCTCGTGCCGTACTACTCGGTGCCGCAGCAGTGGTCCCTGTGGTCGCTGTGCGTCTGCGGGGCGTACGGCGACGAATGGCCCTCGCTCGTGCTGCGCGGCGAGCACCGCAAGCGGGCGGCGGCAGCGCGCAAGGCGTGAGTCACCAGCGCACCGGAAGATGGCGCACACCACGGATCAGCATGCCGGGCAGCCATTCCAACTCCCCTGCGCCAGCGGCCAGTTGAAGGTCAGGGGCGCGCTCCAGAAGGGTGCGGACCGCGATCCGTCCCTCCATGCGGGCCAGCGGGGCGCCCAGGCAGAAGTGGATGCCGTGGCCGAAGGCGAGGTGGCTCTGCGGGGCACGGCGGATGTCGAAGCGGTCCGGATCGTCGTACCGCTGCGGGTCGCGTCCCGCGGAGGCGAGCGCGACCAGGACGGGCGCGCCCGCCGGGATGAGGACGTCGCCGACCTGGACGGGTTCGCGGGCGAACCGGTACGTGGCGGTCTCGACGGGGCCCTCGTAGCGGAGCATCTCCTCGACGGCCCCGTCGATGAGCCCGTCGAAGTCGGCGCGCAGCGCGGCCAGTTGGTCCGGGTGGGCCAGGAGGGCCCGGATGCCGTTGGAGATGAGGTTGACGGTCGTCTCGTGGCCCGCGACCAGCAGCAGGAAGGCCATGCCGATGAGTTCGTCCGGGGAGAGCTGGTCGTCGTCCTCGTCACCGGCGCGGATCAGGGCGCTCAGGAGGTCGTCGGCGGGTCCCCCGGCCCGCTTGGCCTCGATCAGGCCCGCCAGGTATCCGCCGATCTCGCGGACGGCGTCTTCTCCCCCGGCGTCCGTGAGCGGCGCGACGGCCTGGTTGGACAGCACGCGGAAGGCGGCACGGTCGAGGTCGGGCACGCCGATGAGTTCGGCGATGACGGTCATGGGGAGCGGGAAGGCGAGCGCGTCGACCAGGTCGGCGGTGCGGCCGGGAGCGGCCAGCATCGCGTCGAGGAGCTCGTCGGTGACGTCCTGGACGCGGGGGCGCAGCGCCTCGATGCGGCGCGGGGTGAACTCCCGTGCCACCAGCTTGCGCAGCCGGGTGTGCTGGGGCGGATCGGTCTCCAGCATGTTGGCCCCTGCGGGCAGTTCGGTCCGGCCCTCGTCGGTCAGGACGCGCCAGTCCTTCCCGAAGCGGGGGTCGGCGAGCGCCGCCCGCGCCGCCTCGTGCCCCACGATCAGCCAGACGTCCGTACCGGTCGGCGGGGTGCGGACCAGATGGACCGGCCCCTCGGCGCGCAGCTTGGCGTACATCGGATAGGGATCGGCGTTGAATTCCTCGGCGTGCTCGCTCAGATCGACAACCGGCATGGCCCCGCCCTCCGTTCGGTTCTGTTCAGCCTACGTCGCCGTCCGGATCGGCGAGGAGGCCGGCGTCGTGGACCAACAGGGCGATCTGCACACGGTTGTTGAGGCCGAGCTTGGCCAGGACGCGCGAGACATGGGTCTTCACGGTGGGCACGCTCAGATAGAGGCGTGCGGAGATCTCCGCGTTGGAATGTCCCCGGCCCACCGCGACCGCGACCTCCCGTTCGCGTTCGGCGAGCAGCGCGACGCGCGCACGGGCACGGGCCGCCCGGTCGCCGGGTGCGGCCGTCGCGCCCGACACCTGGGCCATGAGCTGACGCATGACGGCGGGCGAGAGAACCGGGTCGCCCTGCGCGACGCGGCGTACGGCGGCGACGATCTCGGCGGGCGGGGTGTCCTTGAGGACGAACCCGGCGGCTCCGGCCCGCAGCGCCCGCAGCACCTGTTCGTCGGCGTGGAACGTGGTCAGGACGATGACCTCGGGGGCGTCGGGGCGGGCGCGCAGCGTCTCGGTGGCGGTGAGGCCGTCGACCCGGGGCATGCGGATGTCCATGAGGACGACGTCCGGGCGCAGCTCCAGGGCGAGCCGGTCGACGCCGTCACCGTCGGCGGCCTCGCCGACGATCTCGATGTCCTCGGCGCCGCCGAGCATGAGCGCGAGGCCCGCGCGGACCAGGGGGTCGTCGTCGACGATGAGCAGGCGGATGGTCATGACGGCCACGGTAGCCAGGCCGCGACCGTGAAGGAGCCGTCGGGCCCGGGGCCGTGGTCGAGGCGGCCGCCGGCGAGGGTGGCGCGTTCGGTGAGGCCGATGAGCCCCTGCCCGGACCCGGGCACGGCGGGCACCGGGCCCGGCGGCGCAGGGTTGCGTACCGCCACGGTGAGCCCCTCGCCGGGGTGGCCGGTGACCGTGACGGTGACCTCGGCGCCGGGTGCGTGCTTGCGGGCGTTGGTGAGGGCCTCCTGGGCGATGCGGTAGGCGTTGCGTCCGGTGGCGGCGGGCACACCGGAGGCGTCGGGGACGCGGGTGTCGAGGACGACCTCCATGCCGGCCTCGCGGGACTCGGCGACCAGTGCGTCGAGGGTGGCGAGCGTCGGCTGCGGCCGGTCCTCGGCGCCCTCCCCCGGGCTGCGCAGCACCCCGATGATCTGGCGCAGGTCCTGGAGCGCCTCGTGCGCGCTGTCCCGGATGACCCCGGCGGCCCGCGCGACCTCGGCGGGGGGCGCGTCGGGACGGAATTCGAGGGCGCCGGCGTGCACGGAGAGCAGGGTGAGCCGGTGGGCGAGCACGTCGTGCATCTCGCGGGCGATGGCCTCGCGGGCGAGCCGCTGCGCGTTCTCGGCCCGCAGCACCGCCTCGGCCTCGGCGCGGGCGGCCCGTTCGCGCAGCGCGACGACGAGCTGGCGCCGGGAGCGTACGAGCATGCCCCAGCCGGTGACCAGCAGGACGAGCACCGTTCCCACGACGGCGTTGGCGAGCAGGCCGGTCGTGGGGTCGGGGCGCAGGACGGGCTGGAACACCGAGCTGATCACGGCGGCGCCGCTCACCGCGAGCACGACCGGCTTGAACGGCCGGTGCACGGCCAGGCTGAACAGCGCGACCAGGAACGCGCCCGACGCGACCGGTGCCACCAGCGACACCACGACCAGCGCCGCCGCGAGCCCCACCGGCCACCGGCGCCGCAGCCACACCGCGCAGCAGGCGGCGGCGCCGACCAGCTGGTCGAGCAGGAGCACGGTCTCGGAGTAGCCGGGCGTCTTGTCGAGCGTGTCCGCGGTGATCAGGCCGATCAGCGCGGCGACGGCGAAGACGCAGAGGTCGACGGCCCAGTCGCGTACGGTGCGCCGCGGCCGGGCCCGGTCGCCGGGCAGCTCGGGGTCGGCCACCGCCGAGGGCAGCAGCCAGCGGAACTCCGGTCCAGCACGTGTCATGCCGGCAAAGTTACGCAGCGCACGGGCCCGGCGGCGCGGTGCGGGCGCGACGCGCTACCAAAGTCGCGGAGCCGAAGACTTTGGACGCGGCGCCGGGGGACCGGCGGCCGACGCGGGGAACGGGGCGGCCCGCCGATGCTCGGGGCATGAGGAAATTCTTGGAGGTCGCCGGGCTCGTGCTGCTGCTCCAGGGTGTGGGCGGGCTGCTGCACGAGTGGACCGGCTGGTTCGGCCTGTGGACCCTGGTGCACCGCACCGGCGCGCTGGCCGGCCATGAGGTCTTCGCGAGCATCGTGCTCGCGGTGGCGGGCGTCGCGGTGCTGATCGCCTCGGGGAGCGCGGCGAAGAAGTAGCGCGATGGCGCCCGGAGGGGCGGCGGCTCAGGCCGCGGACCGCCGGCCCCAGCTGGTGCCCGCGAGGACCAGGACCGCGCCCGACAGGCCGAGCACGCCGAGCCGTTCGCCGCCGAGCGCGATGCCGGCGGCCGCGGCCCACAGCGGTTCGGTGCCGAGCAGGAGGCTGACGCGCGAGGGCGAGGTGCGGCGGACCGCCCACATCTGCACGAAGAACGCGAACAGCGTGCAGAACACCGACAGGAAGAGCAGTCCGCTCCACTCGCCCGCGCCGAAGCCGGCCGCGACCGTCCAGGGCGCGGGACCGGTGCCGGGCGCGGCGGCGAGGACAGCGAACACCGCGACGGCGCCGCCCAGTTGGACCGTGGTGAGGGAGAGCGCGTCGGCGCTCTGCACCGACTTGACGCGGGCCATCAGCAGCACGTGCGCGGTGCGGGCCAGGGCGGCGAGCAGCATCAGGAGGTCGTCGGCCGACGGCGCGGTGAAGCCACCGCCCTGGGTGAGCAGGACCACGCCCCCGACCGAGAGGGCCGCCGCGGCGAGGAAGGCGCGCGGGGGCCGGACCCGGGTGACGGCGGCCTCGGCGAGCGGGGTGAAGATCATGGTGAGGCTGATGATGAGCCCGGCGTTGGTCGCCGAGGTGTGCACGACGCCGTACGTCTCCAGGAGGAAGATCCCGCTGAGGACGAGGCCGAGCAGGGCCGCGCCGCGCCACTGGGCGCGGGTCAGGGCCCGCAGTCCGCGCCATCCGGCCACCGCGAGGACGGGCACGACGAGGGCGAAGCGGAGCACCAGGACCGCGGTCACGGTGCGGGCGGTGGTGATGTCCTTGGCGGCGAGGTAGCTGGCGCCCCACACGACGGCCACCAGGAGGACCGGCAGGTCGGTGAGCCAGGCACGGCGCGGGGCGAGACCCGCGGAGGGTACGGCGATCGACGTCACGGGCGCGGTCTCCAGAGGGGGCGTGCGGTGTGGAGACGTCGGCGGCTCGCACGGGGACGATCACCGTACCGGCACGCGAACGGCCCGTGAAGGCCCCTTCCCCGCACCGGGCGGGCCCGGTGGCCGGCACTCAGTGACCCGCGGGGAAACTCCCGTACCGGGGGCGCCCGGTGGGGCGGTAGGTGGTGACGGACACGCCGCCCGGCGTGGTGCGGGCCTCGGTGAGGGCGAACGACGTCGGCGGGACGCCGTCGGTGAACAGGCGCCGGCCCGTGCCGAGTACGACGGGAAAGGTCATCAGGCGGTACTCGTCGATGAGGTCGTGGCTCATCAGGAAGCGGGCGAGGGTGGCGCTGCCGTGCACCTGGAGCTCACCGCCCGGCCTGGCCTTCAGCGCCTTGATCTCCTCGGCCACCGCGGCGTCCGCACCGCCGAGGACGAGGGTGTTGTGCCACTCGGGGTCCTTGAGGGTGGTGGAGACGACGTACTTGGGGAGCGCGTTCAGCGGGCCCGCGATGGGGTGGCCGGGTTCGGTGACGCCCGGCCAGTACCCGGCGAAGATGTCGTAGGTGCGCCGGCCGAGCAGGAAGGCCTCGGCGCCGGAGAACCAGTCGACGACGTACCGCCCCGACACGTCGTCGGAGAACGGGACCTGCCATCCGCCGTGCGGGAACCCGCCGCCGGCGTCCTCGTCGGGGCCGCCGGGCGCCTGCACGACCCCGTCGAGGGTGAGGAACTGGGTGAGGGTGAGCTTCATGGTCCGAGCCTTCCTGAGGAGTGCCCCGGGCGGCCGTTACCGCGCCGGTCACATCAGGACGGACCGCGCGGCGCGGCGGAACTCATCGGACGGCGCCGTGCCTCACCCGGCGTGAGTGGAGAAGAGTCCGCCGGTGGGCCCCTGCTTGTCGCCGCCCTGGGCCTTGCTGAGGGCGTTGGCGAGGCCCTCGATGGTGAGGGACTGCAGGATGACCCGGCCGTCGCCCTCCAGGGTGGCGAGCGAGAGGCCCTCGCCGCCGAAGACCGCGTTCATCAGGCCCTGGCGGTTGAGGCCGCCGATGCGCTGGACGCCGTACTGGATGCCCTCCTCGAAGGCGACGATGCAGCCGGTGTCGACCTCGATGCGGCCGCCGAAGTCGGCGGGGTTGAGGTCGATGAAGTTGCCGGCGCCGCAGATGATGACGGTGCCGGTGCCGGTGAACTTCTCCAGGATGAAGCCCTCGCCGCCGGCCATGCCGGTACGGCCGCCCTGGAAGGCGATGCCGAACTCGACGGTGGACTCGGCGGCCACGAAGGCGTCCTTCTCGGCGAACCAGGCCCGGTCGCCGGTGAGTTCGAGGGCCCGCATCTCGCCGGGCAGCACCCCCGCGAAGCCGACGGTGCCCTCGCCGCCGGTGGAGGTGAAGTGCTGGAAGGCGAGCGACTCCCCGGCGAGTGCGCGCTGGCCGGCCTGCAGGGCGGTGCCCATGGCCTGGCGCAGCATGCCGCCCATGCCCCCGCCGCCCGCGCTCCCGCCGCCCTGCGCGGAGGCGCCGCCCAGGCGGGTCTCCATCGTCACGTTGGCGGTCTTGAAGAGGAACTTCCCGGCCTCGCAGTAGACCGTCTGGCCGGGGGCGAGGTTCACGACGGCCATCTGCATGGCATTGCCGACGATCTCTTGCTGAAGGGTCACGGCCGGGCTCCTGACGCGTGCGGGGTGGTGGTGCCGTGGCCAACGTACGACACGGAACGCCCGGCTCCGCTACCGGGACTCGGTGTCCGAAGGCCGCCAGCGCAGGGACCACCCGAGGGGTTTGATTGAACTCGCAACAACATATGGATCATGCGCACACCGAAGAAGAGGACCTCTCCATGAACTCGCTCAACGGCAAGAAGACCCTGGTCACGGGCGGTAGCCGGGGCATCGGGGCAGCCGTCGCGCTACGGCTCGCCGAGCAGGGCGCCGATGTCGCCGTCACCTACGTCCAGGACGAGGAGGCGGCCCGGGGGGTGGTCGCGAAGATCGAGGCGATGGGGCGGCGCGGGCTCGCGCTGCGCGCGGACCTCGGCGAGGCCGCCGCCGCGGCACAGACGGTCGAGCGGACCGCGGAGGCCTTCGGCGGCCTCGACATCCTGGTCAACAACGCGGGCGTGGGCGTGCTCGCCCCGCTCGGCGAACTCGGCCTCGACGATGTCGACCGGGTGCTCGCGGTCAACGTGCGCGGTGTCTTCCTCGCCTCCCAGGCCGCGGCGGGCCACCTGCCCCGCGGCGGCCGGATCATCACGATCGGCTCGTGCATGACCCAGCGGGTACCGGGGCCCGGCGGCACGCTCTACGCGCTGAGCAAGGCGGCCCTGAGCGGACTCACCAAGGCGCTGGCCCGCGAACTCGGCGAGCGCGGGATCAGCACGACCCTCGTCCACCCGGGCCCCATCGACACGGAGATGAACCCGGCGGACGGACCGTACGCGGACGGGCAGCGCGCGATGACCGCGCTCGGCCGGTTCGGTTCGGCCGGGGAGGTCGCCGCGATGGTGGCGTATCTGGCGGGTGACGACGCGGCGTACGTGACGGGCGCGGAACTCGCCGTGGACGGCGGCCACGCGGCCTGACCCCCTCCCCGGCCCGGCCCGGAGGATCTCGAAAGGGGCGGGGCGGAGCAAAAAACAACGCGAGGCACCCCGGTGCTGTCGGGTCGGGGTGCCTCGCGTCGACGGGCGGGTGTCGTGCCGCCCTGCTCATGGGGTACGGGGCGGTCAGCCGCCCAGTTCCTGGTGGCGCGCGGTCAGCCGCGCCGCGCCGGCCTCTGTGAGGGAGCCGAAGAGGCGGAGCCGCGAGATGCCGCCGTCGGGGAAGATGTCGACCCGGACGTGGGTGCCGACGGCCGGCGCGTCCAGGACGAAGCGGTGGTTCGTGTCGGGCTGCAGACGCGTGCGGGGCAGCACCTGCGCCCACTCCCCCGACTCCCCGTCGCGCACGGAAAGCGCCGCCCACCCGGCGGAGTTGCCCTTCAGGTACGCCGTGTCGATCTCGACCGCGCGGATCTCGGACTGCGCCGCCAGCTGGTAGCGGATCCAGTCGTTGCCCTTGTCGCGGCGGCGCCGGGTCTCCCAGCCGTCGTCCATCTTGCGGGAGCGGCCCGGCTGGATGGTGTTGGTGGCGGGTGAGTAGAAGCGGTCCGACGCGTCCTCGACCTGGCCGCCGTTCTCCAGCGCCGCGAGGTCGAACGTGCCGAGCACGGCCAGCCAGCGCGGGTCGGGCGCGACCTCTCCGTACACGCGCAGGCGCGCCACACCGCCGTCCGGGTGCTGGTTGAGCCGCAGGTGTGTGAAGCGCTGCTCGACGTCGACCGCGAAGCCGTTGGCCGCGTGGCCGCCAACTGCCGTACGGGGTACGAGCGTTGTCCACTTCACGTCGGGGGCGAGCAGCTCCTCGGGCGACGGGGAGCCCGGCACCGAGGCACCCTCGACCGAGACGGCCTGCGGGTAGTTGCCGCGGAAGTGGGCGGTGTCGACGACGATGCCGCGGATGACGCCGGGCGCGCCGAGGCGGATGAGCGCCCAGTCGTGGTCCTCGTCGGTGGGGTGCGGCTGCTCGGCCGAGACGCCGCGGCGGCGCCGGGTCTCCCAGCCGTCCATGATCTTGCCCTTGTGCCCGAAGTGCTCGGGGTCGAACTCGGCCGCCTCGGGCTTGAGCAGGTTCTCGCGCTCGGCGAAGAACTCGTCGTTCGCCGCGATCACGCCCGCGCCGAGGCGCCGGTCGGCGAGGTCGGCGTACTGGGTGAAGGAGAAGTCGGCGGAGCGGTAGTCCGCGTAGGGGTCGCCGCCGCCGAAGGGGCTGGCGTCACCGGTGAAGGTGGGCAGGGTGCTCACGGTGTCAGTTGTTCCTTTCGAGCAGGCGGCCGGTGGGCTCGGCGATGACGCCGTCGTGCTGGATGCGCTCTCCGCGCAGCCAGGTCGACTTGACGACACCGTGCAGCGTCTTGCCCGCGTAGGCGGTGACGCGGTTGCGGTGCTGGAGTTCGGCGGGGTCCACCGTGAAGGTCGCGTCGGGGTCGAGCACCGCGAAGTCGGCGTCGCGGCCGGCCTCGATGGCGCCCTTCTGGGTCAGCCCGACGAGGTCGGCCGTCGCGGTCGACATCCAGCGGACGACGTCCTCCAGCGTGTGGCCGCGCTTGCGGGCCTCGGTCCAGATGGCGGGGAGGCTGAGCTGGAGACCGGAGATGCCGCCCCACGCGGTGGCGAAGTCGTCGGTCTTGAGGTCGGCGGTGGACGGCGAGTGGTCGGTGACGACGCAGTCGATGGTGCCGTCGGCGAGCGCCGCCCACAGCAGGTCGCGGTTGGCGTCCTCGCGGATCGGCGGGCAGCACTTGAACTCGCTCGCCCCGTCCGGGACTTCCTCGGCCGTGAGGGTGAGGTAGTGCGGGCAGGTCTCGACGGTGAGGCGTACGCCGTCGCGCTTGGCGGCTGCGATCAGGGGCAGCGCGTCGGCGGAGGACAGGTGCAGCACGTGCACCCGGCCGCCGATCCGCTGGGCGGCGGCGATCAGACCCTCGATCGCGGCGTTCTCGGAGACCTTGGGCCGGGTCTGGAGGTAGTCGGCGTACTTGGGGCCGGTGAGGTGCGGGGCCGCGTCGAGCTCGTGCGGGTCCTCGGCATGGATGATCATCAGGCCGTCGAACCCGGCGATCTCGGCGAGCGAGCGCTCCAGCTGCGCCTGGTCGAGCTCGGGGAACTCCTCGACGCCGGACGGCGAGAGGAACGCCTTGAAGCCGAAGACGCCGGCCTCGTGCAGCGGCGCGAGGTCCTTGACGTTGTCGGGCAGCGCGCCGCCCCAGAACCCGGTGTCGATGTGCGCCTTGCTCGCGGCGACCTCCTGCTTGATCCGCAGGTTCTCCACCGTGGTGGTCGGCGGCAGCGAGTTGAGCGGCATGTCGACGAGCGTGGTGATGCCGCCGGCGGCGGCCGCGCGGGTGGCGGTCCAGAAGCCCTCCCACTCGGTGCGGCCGGGGTCGTTCACATGGACGTGGGTGTCGACGATGCCGGGCAGCAGCACGTCGCCCCCGAAGTCCTCGAGGCGGGCGCCGGCCGGGACCTCGGCCTCGTACGGCAGTACGGCCGCGATCTTCCCGTCGGCGACGGCGACCGTCGCCGGGCGCGTCCCCTCGGGGGTGATGACGCGCGTCGAGCGCAGTACCAGGTTGACGTCGGACACCCGAGCCCCTCACTTCCTGCCGGCGGAGTCTTCCGGTGTCGGCAGGATTTTTTTCCGCACACCGGAATTCAACGATCTGTTGAAGGAGTTTGCGCGCTGCCCGACGAAACCGTCAAGGGTGGCCGACGCGTGACGGCCGACACGGGCATGACTCTTGGAGGTTTCCACAGAATGGAATTAAGATTTCACCAAGCAGAATGTAGATACCGCCACGGGGTGCCGCACATGAACGGACAAACCCGCTCTGACCGGCAAGGACACCTGCCCTGTCCAGGGTAGGCCGGACAACCGCCCGATAGTCTGCTCCTTCGCCTGCCAGCACCGAAAGGAACGCGCCGTGCCGACGTCAAGCGCCAGCACCACCGACGCCTCCAAACCCTCCGCCGCCAGCGGAGGAGTCCAGTCTCTCGAGCGCGCCTTCGATCTCCTCGAGCGGATGGCCGACGCCGGGGGCGAGGTCGGCCTCAGCGAGCTCTCCGCGAGCAGCGGCCTGCCCCTTCCGACCATCCACCGGCTGATGCGTACGCTCGTGGCCTGCGGCTACGTGCGCCAGCAGGCCAATCGGCGCTATGCGCTCGGCCCCCGTCTGATCCGGCTCGGCGAATCGGCCTCCCGGCTGCTCGGCACCTGGGCCCGGCCGTATCTGACCCGCCTCGTCGAGGAGACCGGCGAGACCGCGAACATGGCGCTGCTCGACGGCGACGAGATCGTCTACGTGGCGCAGGTGCCGTCCAAGCACTCCATGCGGATGTTCACCGAGGTCGGCCGCCGGGTGCTGCCGCACTCCACGGGCGTGGGCAAGGCGCTGCTCGCGTACACCCCGCCTGAGGAGGTCCGCGCGCTGCTCGCGCGCACCGGCATGCCGGCCGCGACGGAGAAGACGATCACCACGGCGGACGGTTTCCTCGACGCGCTGGAGCAGGTCAGGCGCGCCGGGTACGCGGTCGACGACAACGAGCAGGAGATAGGGGTCCGTTGCCTCGCGGTGTCGGTGCCCAACTCCCCCACCGCGGCGGCCATTTCGATCTCGGGTCCGGCCGGCCGGGTCACCGAGGCGGCCACCGACCGGATCGTGCCGATCCTCCAGGGCATCGCCGAGGAGCTCTCGACGGCGCTGGCGAACACGGGCGCCCAGACCTGAGCCGCTCGCCGACCTGAGGCGCTCACCAAGGTGAGCCGCCGCCCCGGCCGAGGTCCGGGCAGCGCACCGCGAAAACCCCGGAGGTGTCCGACACCGCCGGGGTTTCGCGCGTTCCGGGGCCGGGGCCGCCCGCCCCGTCGCGGTCAGCCCGTCGTCGCGCGGGCCGCGCCGAGCCGCCCGTCGGTCATGGTCACCACGGTGTCCATCCGGTCCAGATGGGCGCGGTCGTGGGTGACGAGGACGGTGGCCGTACCGCGGTCGCGGGCGAGGGTGAGCAGGAGGTCGAGGACCGCGGCGCCCCGCTCGTGGTCGAGGGCGCTGGTGGGCTCGTCCACCAGGAGCACGGCGGGCTCGTTCATCAGGGCGCGGGCGATGTTGATCCGCTGGCGCTGGCCGCCGGAGAGCTGGTGGGGACGGCGGTGGGCCTGTCCGTCGAGCCCGACGGCGGCAAGGAGTTCCAGCGCGCGGGCGCGGGTCTCGCGCGGCCTGCGGCCCGAGAGGTGCGCCATCACCTGGAGCTGTTCGGCGGCGGTGAGCGCGGGCAGCAGGTTCGGCTGCTGGAAGACGATGCCGATGGAGGTGCGGCGCAGTGCCGCCTTCTCGGCGGGGGTCAGCGCGGCGGTGTCGGTCCCGGCCACCACCACCCGCCCGCTGTCCGGCGTGACGAGGGTCGCCGCGACCGCGAGCAGGCTGGACTTGCCGGAGCCGGAGGGCCCCGCACAGGCCGTCACGGTCCCGGCCGCCACGGACAGGGAGACCCCGTCGAGCGCGGTGAGGCGGCCCTCGCCGTCCGGGTAGGTCAGGGTGACCTCGTCGAGGAGCAGGGGCGGGGTCGTGGAGGGGGTCGTGGGCGGGGTCATCGGGCACTCCCGAGCGCGGTCAGCGGGTCGACGGCGGTGATGCGCCGGACGGACAGGGCGGCGCCGATCACGCCGAGGACGATGAGCACGGCGGCCGGGCCGAGCGTGGTGGCCGGGTCGAGCACGAAGGGCACGGCGCCGCCGACCAGGGAGCCGGCGAGCGAGGCGAGACCGGCGCCCAGGAGCGTGCCCAGGGTCAGCATCACGACCGCCTGGCCGAGCGCGTCCTTGAGGAGGTACGGCGTGGAGGCGCCGAGCGCCTTGAGGACGGCGATGTCGCTGCTGCGCTGGATCGTCCACACGGTGAAGAACGCGCCGACGACCAGCGCCGAGATGACGAAGAGGAAGCCGCGCATCAGCTGGAGCGAGCCGTTCTCCGCCTGGTAGGAGGGCAGCGCCGCGAGCGCGTCGGCGAGCGTCAGGCTCTTGGTGCCGAGCGCCCTGTCGGTCGCGGCGAGGTCCGCGCCGCCGCCGAGGGTGAGCGCGACCACGGTCGCGGGGGCGTCGTTCGCGAGGGCCGTCCACACGACCGGGGTGTGGCTGTAGGAGTCGTCGCCCTCGACCGCCGTCACGGCGAGCGTCCGGCCGCCGACGGTGAGGGTGTCGCCCGGCTTCGCGCCGAGGTCGTCGGCGGCGGTACGGGACAGGACGACGGAGCCGTCGCGCACGGCGGCCGGGGCCAGGTGCGAGCCGGGCCGCACAGCGAAGGCGGACACCGCGGCCGTGCGCCCGCCCGCCGTGGCGTTCAGGGTGGACACGGCGAGCGGCTGCGCGTCGGACACCCCGGGCGCCCGCTGCCACTTGTGCCAAGTGGCGCTCTGGACAACGGAGTTGGTGAAGGAAGCCGACTGTCCGGACGGCGGTGCCGCGAAGGCGAGCCGGTCGGCGGGCAGGGCGCTGACGGCCGAGGTGTTGTCCCGCGCCAGCCCGGCGGTGAGCCCGGACAGCAGCCCCACCAGCAGGGTGATGAGCACCACGACCGTACCCATCAGCGCGAACCGGCCCTTGGCGAACCGGAGGTCTCTCCATGCGACGAACATGGGTCCAACCCTGCTGGCCGGGGCCCCGCCGTCGCATCGCGCGCGGGCATGCTCCGCGGTATCGAAGGGTGCATCCGCACATCAAACTTTCGGTTGACCGGGGCCGTCCGCCCGGCCCGTACGCTGGAAGTCCTATGGATTCCGCACGCCCCCACACCCCCGTCGCCGCCCTGTTGCGCCTGTGTCTGCACGCGCTGCTCGCCGGCCTGCTCGCGCTCGCCGCGGTCCGGGCCACCGGCGGCGGCGCGCCGCACGCGTGGGCCGTCGTCGGGGCGGTGGCCCTGATGGCGACGGTGTACGCGGTGGGGGTCGCCCTGCCCGCGGTGCGGCCCAGGACCACGGCGGCCGCGGTGTGGCTGGGGGCGCTCGGCGCGGCGTGGGCCGTGCTGCTCGTCGTCTCCCCCGACGCCCTGTGGGCCGCCTTCCCGCTCTACTTCCTGCTGCTCCACCTGCTGACGCTGCGCTGGGCGCTGCCCGCGGTGCTCGCCGCGGCGGGCGCCGCCATCGCGGGCTTCCTGTTCCACGGGCAGCAGGTCACGCCGGGCGCCTTCATAGGGCCGCTGATCGGGGCGGCGGTCGCCGTCGCCACGGTGCTCGGGTACGACGCGCTGTACCGCGAGAGCGAGCGGCGCCGCGAACTCATCGACGAGCTGGTGGCCACCCGCGCCGAGCTGGCGGAGGCGGAGCGCACCGCCGGCACGCTGGCCGAGCGCGAGCGCCTCGCCCGGGAGATCCACGACACGCTCGCCCAGGGCCTGTCCTCGATCCAGCTGCTCCTGCGCGCCGCCGAGCGTGTACTGCCCGCGGGCGATCCGGCCCGCGACCACGTCGAGCAGGCCCGCCGCGCGGCCCAGGACAACCTGGCGGAGGCGCGCCGCTTCGTGAAGGCGCTCACCCCGCCCGACCTGGAACAGGGCTCGCTCTCCGGCGCCCTGGAGCGCCTGTGCGCCGGGGCGCCGGGGCCCGCCGTGCAGTTCGGCGTGAGCGGCACCCCGGTGGAGCTGCCGACGCCGTACGAGGTGGCCCTGCTGCGCATCGCGCAGTCGGCGCTCGCCAACACGGTGCAGCACGCGGGCGCGGGCCGGGCCGAGATCACCCTCAGCTTCATGGACACCTCGGTCGCCCTGGACGTCGTGGACGACGGCTGCGGCTTCGACCCCGCGCGGCGCCGGGCGGAGGGGACCGGCGGCTTCGGGCTGCCCGCGATGCGCTCGCGCGCCCAGTCGCTCGGCGGCACGCTGAGCGTGGAGTCGGCGCCGGGCCAGGGCACGGCCGTCGCGATCACCCTGCCGCTTCCGCTGCCGGTGGCGGGTGCCCGGTGAACGCGGCGCCCATCCGGCTGCTGCTCGCCGACGACCACCCCATCGTGCGGGCCGGGCTGCGCGCGGTCCTCGACACCGAGCCCGGCTTCGCGGTGACCGGGGAGGCCGCGACCGCCGAGCGCGCGGTGGAGCTGGCCGCCTCCGACGCGTACGACGTCGTCCTGATGGATCTGCAGTTCGGGGCCGGGATGCACGGCGCCGAGGCGACCGCACTGATCACCGCGCGGCCGGGCGCCCCGCGTGTCCTCGTCCTCACCACGTACGACACGGACGCGGACATCCTCGCTGCGGTGGAGGCGGGGGCGGCGGGCTATCTCCTCAAAGACGCCCCGCCCGAGGAGCTGGCGGCGGCGGTACGCACCGCGGCGGCGGGCCAGTCGGCGCTCGCGCCGGCCGTGGCGCACCGGCTCATGGACCGGATGCGGACGCCGGCGGAGGCGCTGACGCGGCGGGAGCTGGAGGTGCTTCAGCTCGTCGGCGACGGGCTCTCCAACCTGCAGATCAGCAAGCGGCTGTTCTTGAGCCAGGCCACCGTCAAGTCCCATCTTGTCCATATCTACGCCAAGTTGGGGGTGGACTCGCGCACGTCGGCGGTCGCCGCCGCGAGCGCGCGCCGTCTTATCCGGCAACCGGGCTGAATGCTTCCGTCCGTGTGATCCGCCGTCCCAGCGGAGGGGCCCACGGAGCCCGCGGTGCGTCATGCTGCTGGCATGTTCCCGGCGTGAACCGGACCGTGTGGAGGCCCTCATGCCCCAGACCTGCCGCCAGTACTGGTGGAACCTGCAAGGGCGGTGCAGGCTCAACTTCAACTGGGCCGCCATCAACCACGACTCGACGGTCGTGGTGACCGCGTCCGAGTACAGCGTGGACGGCAACGACCCCCGGCACAGCCCGCGCTTCGTCGGCGGCGCGACCATCACCGTCGAGAACATCAGCCCGCACGCGCCGCCCTACGACCCCAACCACGGCGTCACGTTCGTCGTCAACGTCGACTGGGGCGCACCCCTGCACATCGTCACCGACATCACGGTCCTCGACGGACCGCCGGTCGACATCGAGTACCAGAACGGCTGAGGGGGTCCGATGCCACGCACCGTGCGCCAGTACTGGCACGGCCTCAGCGGCCGTACCGTGCTGAACTTCAACTGGAACGAGATCGACCACGACTCGACGGTCTGGGTGACCGTGTCCGAGTACTCCCCGAACGCCTCCGACCTCAAGCACAGCCCGCGCTTCGTGGGCGACGCCAACGTGCGGGTCGGCAACATCAGCCCGCACTCGCCGCCGTACGACCCCAACCACGGGGTGACGTTCGTGGTCACCGTCGACTGGGGTGCGCCCCTGAACATCGTCACCGACATCACGGTGCTCGACGCGAAACCGGACTACCGCCTCTGGGACTACCAGCGCCTCGCCTTCGTCATGCAGGCGCAGACCCAGAGCAACTGGTGCTGGGCCGCGGTCGCGACGAGCGTCGCGCTCTACTACAACGCGGCGAGCACCTGGACGCAGTGCCAGGTCGCCAACGCCCAGACCGGCCAGACCAATTGCTGCACCCCGGCCGGCGCGTCGGGCAGCGCCTGCAACAGCCAGCAGCCGCTGGACAACCCGCTGAGCATCGTGGGCCATCTGAACCGGATGGTGGCCAACCGGGTCGACTTCGCCGAGGTGGAGAGCGAGATCAAGGCAGGCCGACCGCTGTGCATCCGGATCGGCTGGGCGGCGGGCGGCGGCCACTTCTGTACCGCGACCGGCGTCGACGCCCCGGCCGACCGGGCGATCGTCGCCGTGGACGACCCGATCTACGGCAGGTCCGACCAGGTGTACGCCACCCTCGCCACCAGCTACCAGGGCAGCGGGACCTGGACGCACAGCTACTACACGAGGAGCTAGGACCGGCCATGACACTCCAGTCACCATCGCCCCCCGAGCAGTCGCGCGCGGCGGCCGAGTCCGGTCTCCGGCTCCTGGCAGGACTCGGGCGGGTACGCACCGAAACGCTGCTCCCGGCGGCCCCGGACGATCTGCGCCTCTCGGACCCGGTGCAGATGTACACGCTCGCGCCCGGCCAGGCGCTGGCCGACGCGCGGGCGGTGGCGTGGCGCTATCTGGTCCGGCACGGCGACGAGCCGGTGGCACTCGCCGAGACCGTACGCGACGCCTCGGGCGAGCACGTCTTCAGCCAGCTCAACTACGGGCCGTTCGTGGCGGGTACGGCGGCGGCCCTCGACGCGGCGAGCGGCCCCGTCGGGGCCGGGGAGGGGGCCGGCGTCGCCGAGGATGCCGGTGTCGCGGAGGTGCGGCTGCTGCATGTGCCGGCGGTGCACTTGATCGCGGTGTGGCTGCACGGGGACGCGGGCGACACGCTCATCCCGGCTCCGCCGGTGCCGGCGGGGCTGGACGCGACGCGCGCCTACCCGGCGGGCGCCCTGCTCGCCCTGACGGCGGAGCTGGCCCCACCCCCCCTGCCCCCCACGGACCCCCGAGGCGGCACCTGACCCCGGCCCGTCTCGCGCGCCCTCAGACCCCCTCCCGTGCGGCACAGCGGCGGTGCCGGGGGCCCTGCAGGGGCGCGGGGAACTGCGCGGGAAGCGGGCACGGTCCGCAGACGAAAGCGGGGTTTCGAGGGGCGCGGCGAACTGCGCGGGATGCCGGCACGGTCCGGACGCGAAAAAGCGGGGTCAGGGCCGCGGGGAGCCGCGCAGCCAGGCTCGGCCCGCGCGCAGCCGGGCGCGGAGCCACCCGCGCCGCAGGCAGAACACCCCCTCCTCCACCCGCCGCTGCACATCCCGCTCGAACCGATCCGTGATCACCGTGGTCGCCACACGCCGCTCCATGACACCCCTCACCCCGCACCGGTCCACCCGGCACATCCGTCACACCCGGCCAATCGGCCGGCCACACCCCAGCCTGTAGGCTGATTGGCCTGGAAGGCATGGCCAATTCAGGGAGGTTGGCATGGCAGGCATGCCAGTGGTCCGGTCCGTGGACACCGTCAGCAGCGCCGCACGCACGCTGGGCAGCCGCCAGCTCGCAGGGCAGGTCACCGCGCTCACCGGCCCCCGCCCCGGCTACCGCGCCCTGGCCCAGGGCGTCCGCACCCTGCTCCTCGACGGCCGCATCCCGCTGCACACCCGGCTGCCCGCCGAGCGCGAGCTGGCCACCGCCCTGGAGGTGAGCCGGGCCACGATCACCGCCGCGTACGACCTGCTCCGCGAGGGCGGGTACGCGCTGAGCCGGCGCGGCTCGGGCACCTGGACCGGGCTTCCCGAGGGCGCGGCCCCGGCCAGCGTGGCCGGCTACCAGGCACCCGACGGCGTCATCGACCTGGCGATGGCCGCGCCGAGTGCCCCCGCCGAGCTGACCGCCGCGTTCGCACTGGCCGGGCCCGAGCTGGCCCGCCACACCGCGGGCAACGGCTACCACCCGCTCGGCCTGCCGGAGCTGCGCGCCGCCGTCGCCGAGCGCTACACCCGGCGCGGGCTGCCCACCCTGCCGGAGCAGATCCTGATCACCACCGGCGCCCAGTCCGCCGTGTCCTTGGTGATGAACCTCCTCGGCCGCCCCGGCGACCGCGCTCTCGTGGAGAGCCCGTCCTATCCGAACGCCCTGGACGCGGTGCGCCACGCCGGGCTGCGGATCACCCCCGTACCCGTGACGGAGGACGGCTGGGACATCGAGCTCCTGGAGTGCACGCTGCGCCAGACCGCGCCGCGGCTCGCCTACCTCATCCCGGACTTCCAGAACCCGACCGGCGCCCTGATGAGCACCGAGCAGCGCACGCGGCTGCTGCGGGCGGCCCGCGCCACCGGCACCTGGCTGCTCATCGACGAGACCATGGCCGAGATGGCCTTGGAGGGACCGGCTCCGGCGCCGCTGGCCTCCCTCGCCCACCAGGGCGAGTCGGAGCAGCTCGTCACGGTCGGCTCGCTGAGCAAGACCCACTGGGGAGGCCTGCGCATCGGCTGGGTCCGGGCGGGTTCACGGCTCGTCAACGAGCTGGCCGCGCTGCGCATCCACGTGGATCTCGCACCCTCGCTGGTCGACCAGGTGCTCGCGGGGACGCTGCTGCCCGGCATGGACGACGTCCTGGCGAAGCGGCTGCCGCAGCTGCGTACGCGGCGTGACGCGCTGGCCGGCGCCCTCGCCCGCCATCTGCCCCAGTGGCGGTGGCAGACTCCGCCCGGCGGCCTCAGCCTCTGGGTGGACCTCGGCCGGCCCATCGCGGGGGCGCTGGCCCAGGCGGCGCTGGGCCACGGCGTGAACCTCCAGCCGGGCTCCCGTTTCGCCGCCGATCCGGGCACGCACGAGCACCGGCTGCGCCTCCCCTTCGTCCACGGGCCGGAGCTCATGGAGGAGGCGGTGCGCCGCCTCGCGGCGACCCTCGACGCGGGGCTCCCCGCCTTCACAGGAGAGCAGAACCGCCCGCACTGGGTGGCGTGAACTTCCCTCTGGGGGAAGGGGAGTTCAGCACCGGAACGATCATTCCTCGATCATGGGCGGACCGGCGGCTCGCCGAACAACTCCACCGCCCTGCGTACGTCCGTGACCGCGCCGGCCAGCGCGCTGACCGAGCCGATCGACCCCGCGATCAGCAGCAGGGAGCGCCGCAACCGCGGCACCTCCGGAACGCCGCTGATGGCCATCGCGTCGAGCGACGCCAGCTCGTCCTCGGCCACGGCCCGGTCGGGAAACTCCGCCGGATGACCGGCGAGCTGTCGGCGCAGCCGGGACACGGCCGCCCGCAACTCGCTCACTCTGGGATCCTCGCCACTGCCGGTCACGGCCCTCTGCTCCACGCCTCGCAACAAAATTCCTCCCCCACGCACGTCCTTGTGCAGGTGTTCAGAACCCGTGCAGCGAAGGTCAACTGCCGGGATGCGCGGGTCAGTTAACGCCATGCGGTGTGTCGTGCGCCACTACGGGGACGGAATTCGACAGAAGCGGCAGGTATATGTGGGGCCATGACACAACCAACGACAAATGCCGCACAGGTCACGGCAGTGCTGCTCGCCGCCGGCGGCGGGCGACGGCTCGGCGGCCGCCCCAAGGCCCTGCTGCCGCACCGCGGCCGCCCGCTCGTCGAGAACGCCGTCCGGGTGCTGCGCGAGGGCGGCTGCCGCACGGTGTACGTGGTGCTGGGCGCCGCGGCCGACGAGGTACGGGCCCGCGCCGACCTGACGGGGTGTGTCCTGGTCGACAACCCGGGCTGGGCCGAGGGCATGGGCTCGTCGCTGCGCGCGGGCCTCGACGCGCTGGCCGGGGCGGACGAGGCGGCGCACTGCGCAGGAGGCCCGGGGGGCGGCGCGGACGGCGGGCCGCGGGCCGCCCTGGTGAGCCTGGTCGATCAGCCGGGCATCGGCGCCGAGGCGGTCGCGCGGGTGCTCGCCGCCCACCGTTCGGGCGATTCGCTGGTGGCGGCTTCGTACGCCGGAAGACGCGGCCACCCGGTGCTGTTCGGGGCCGGCCGGTGGGCGGAGATCGCGGCCTCCGCGACGGGCGACCGGGGCGCTCGCGCGTATCTGAAGGCCCACGAGAGCGAGATCACGCTCGTCGAGTGCGGGGACGTCGCCGAGCCGTACGACATCGACACCGAGGCGGATCTCGGCCGTCTCCAGTAGACCTGGAGTACACAGGGAGAGACGGGAAAGGCGTCCGCTGACACGGGAAGGATGTCCGAAGACGCGGAGTGAACGGGGTGGCACCCAGCGCCATGGTCCCTCGACCCGGAGAATCTCGACATCAACAAACCATTGAACTTCCACCATGAGGAAACTAGTATCCACTGTTCAGAAGCGCCCGTCAGATCAGCCGGCGCCCACAGTCGTATCTCGGAGCCCTGGCACTGAGTGCCATTTCATGGCGACCCGGCGGCCGTCAGGGCACCGCCCGCGAAGGAGTGACAGCTCATGTCCGCACCAGCGCCGTCCCCGCTGGCCATCGTCGATGCCGAGCCCCTGCCCCGGCAGGAAGAGGTACTCACCGACGCGGCCCTCGCCTTCGTGGCCGAGCTGCACCGGAACTTCACGGCCCGCCGTGACGAGCTCCTCACCCGCCGCCAGGACCGCCGCGCCGAGATCGCCCGCACCTCCACGCTGGACTTCCGTCCCGAGACCGCGGAGATCCGCGCCGGTGACTGGAAGGTCGCGCCGGCTCCGGCCGCGCTGAACGACCGCCGCGTGGAGATCACCGGTCCGACCGACCGCAAGATGACCATCAACGCCCTGAACTCGGGCGCCAAGGTCTGGCTCGCCGACTTCGAGGACGCTTCGGCCCCCACGTGGGAGAACGTCGTCCTTGGCCAGCTCAACCTCATCGACGCCTATGAGCGCCGCATCGACTTCACCGACGCCAAGTCGGGCAAGTCCTACGCCCTGAAGGACGCCGACCAGCTCGCGACCGTCGTCATGCGGCCGCGCGGCTGGCACCTGGAGGAGCGCCACCTCCAGTTCGACGGCCGCCCGGTCCCCGGCGCCCTCGTCGACTTCGGCCTGTACTTCTTCCACAACGCCCGGCGTCTGATCGACCTCGGCAAGGGCCCGTACTTCTACCTCCCGAAGACGGAGTCGTACCTGGAGGCCCGCCTCTGGAACGACATCTTCGTCTTCGCACAGGACTACGTGGGCATCCCGCAGGGCACCGTGCGCGCCACCGTCCTGATCGAGACGATCACGGCCGCGTACGAGATGGAAGAGATCCTCTTCGAGCTCAAGGACCACGCGGCCGGTCTCAACGCGGGCCGCTGGGACTACCTCTTCTCCATCGTGAAGAACTTCCGTGACGGCGGCGAGAAGTTCGTCCTGCCGGACCGCAACGCGGTCACGATGACGGCCCCGTTCATGCGGGCGTACACCGAACTCCTGGTGCGCACCTGCCACAAGCGCGGCGCGCACGCCATCGGCGGCATGGCCGCGTTCATCCCCTCGCGCCGTGACGCCGAGGTGAACAAGGTCGCCTTCGAGAAGGTCAAGGCCGACAAGGACCGCGAGGCGGGCGACGGCTTCGACGGCTCGTGGGTGGCCCACCCCGACCTGGTGCCGATCGCGATGGCCTCCTTCGACGCGGTGCTCGGCGACAAGCCGAACCAGAAGGACCGGCTGCGCGAGGACGTCTCGGTGGCGCCGGGCGACCTGATCGCCATCGACTCCCTCGACGCGAGGCCCACCTACCAGGGCCTGGTCAGCGCGGTCCAGGTCGGCACCCGCTACATCGAGGCGTGGCTGCGCGGCCTCGGCGCGGTCGCCATCTTCAACCTGATGGAGGACGCGGCCACCGCCGAGATCTCGCGCTCGCAGATCTGGCAGTGGATCAACGCCGGTGTCGTCTTCGAGGACGGCCAGAGGGCCACGGCCGACCTCGCCCGCAAGGTGGCGGCCGAGGAACTCGCCGCGATCCGCGCGGAGATCGGCGAGGAGGCCTTCGCGGCCGGCAAGTGGCAGCAGGCCCACGACCTCCTGCTCCAGGTCTCCCTCGACGCCGACTACGCGGACTTCCTGACCCTCCCCGCATACGAGCAACTGGTGGGCTGAGCCACCGAGTTGCCCCTCCCCCTCCCCCACCCCCGGTACCGCACAGCACCGGGGGCGGAGCCCGGGAGCCGTACACGACGTCGGCCTCCACGACCCGTTCCGGTCGTGGAGGCCGACGTCGTGCCGTCGGCGTTGCCGTGGCGGATGGGGAGACAGTAGGGTTGATCATGTGACTGCCGGGTCGGCCATGGGCCACACATCAGTGAGGCGCCCGGCCTTGGCGTGAGCGCGAGGCGGGCGAGAGCCCCGCCGTCCCTCCGTGTCCTTCATCCCGGCGCCCGTACGAGGCGCTCCCCAGCGGATCAAAGAACGCGGAGACACGTCCACCCATGTCACATCCCCAGCACCAGCCCGAACTGCCCTCTGCCATCCAGCTGAACCACACCGCCGTCTACGCCACGGACCGGCAGTTGTCGGCCCAGCTCATCGCCGCCGTCCTGGGGCTGGAGGTCGGCGCCCCCTTCGGGCCGTTCCTCCCCGTCGACCTGGGCAACGGCGTGACACTCGACTACTACGAGAAGCGCGACGAGCCGATCCAGTCACAGCACTACGCCTTCCTCGTGCCCGACGCGCGGTTCGACGCCATGATCACCCGCCTGGAAGCCGTCGGGGTCACTTACTACGCCGACCCCCACCACACCGAACCGGGCCGGATCAACCGTCTCTTCGGCGGTCGCGGCGCCTACTTCGCCGACCCGGACGGCCACAACATGGAGATCATGACTCGGCCGTACGCCCGGCCGTAGCAGGCCGCCCGGTCCCCCTCGCACGCGACGGGGTTCCGGCGGCGGCGTTCACGTGAAGGCGGCGCCCGCCGCCACGAACGCGCAGATGAGGACCAACAGGAGGGCGAGCAGCGGGGCCACGAAGCGGAGGTACTTGTTGTAGCCGACCTTCGCCAGGGCCACGCCGCCGATGGTGACGGCGGTGGTGGGAACCCACAGGTTCATCCACCCGCTCGCCGCCTGCCACGCGGTCACCACCACCGCGCGCGAGACGCCCGCGAAGTCGGAGAGCGGGGCCAGGATCGGCATCGCGAGGGTGGCGTGGCCCGACGTGGAGGGGATCAGGAAGGCCAGCGGCAGGTTGACCACGAAGACGATCACGGCGAACAGGGCGGACGGGGCACCCCGCACCACGCCCTCGATCGAGTGCAACACGGTGTCCGTGATCTGCGAGTTGTTCATGATGACCGTGACGCCGCGGGCGAGGACGATGACGAGCGCCGGGGAGATGAAGTCGGCCGCGCCCTGGATGATCGTCGCGCTCAGCCGCGCCTCGCCGAGCCGGGCCGCGACGCCCACCAGGACCGCCGCCACCAGGAACAGTGCCGCCAACTGCGGGAAGGACCAGCCCAGTTCCCAGCTGTAGGGGGTGGCGTCCGCCTTGCCCGTGAGGGCGCTCGCCCACGGCACCACCGAGAAGATCATGAAGGCGAAGACGAGCGTGAGGAGGGTCAGCACCAGTCGGTGGGTGCGGGTCAGTTCCGGGGGCCCGTCCGCGGCCCGGCCGGCCTCCGCCTCCGCGTGTTCGCGGTCCCCCGGCAGGAACCCGGTCAGGGACTTCGACGGGTCGCGCTGGACGCGCCGGGCGTAGCGGACCACGTACAGGATCGACACCGCCGTCAGGACCACCCACATCACGAAGCGCAGCACGATGCCGTCGCCGAGCGAGATCCCGGCGGCCGAGGAGGCGACGCCCGTGGCGAACGGGTTGACCGTCGAGCACAGCACGCCGATGCCCGCGCCCACGATGATCGTGCCGGTCGCGACCAGCCGGTCGTAGCCGAGCGCCAGCATCAGCGGCACGATCAGACCGTAGAAGCCCAGGGTCTCCTCGGCGAAGCCCTCGACGGTGCCGAGGACCGAGAACACCGTCATCACACCGGCGATCAGGAGCGTGCCGCGCGCCCGGAGCCGGTGGGCGAGGAGGCCGATGCCCCGGTCGAGCGCGCCCGTCGCGAACACCACCGTGATGAACGCGCCGATGGCGAGCACGAAGAGGAACACCCCTGCGCTGCCGTACAGTTCGCCGGCGAGCGACGGCCCGACCTGCCCGGTCCTGGCGTCCTGGATGCCGTAGAGGCCGTTGACCGGGGAGAGGAAGAGGTCGTCGAGGCGGTCGACGAAGCTCTGCCCGCTGTCGACCCGGTGGTACGTGCCCTCGACGGGCGCCCCGTGCGCGTCACGGTCGTACGCGCCCGACGGGATGACGAACGCCAGGATCCACACGGCCAGGGTGACGATCGCGAGGATCGTCAGCGCGCTGGGGAAGCGCAGCCCCGGACTCCTGGCCGGCTCCTGCTCCCCGGACGGCGGCTCGGACGGCGGCCCGGACGGCGGCACTTGGGACGGTGGTACGTGGTGCGGCCGTCCCGGCCCGTCGCTCGCAGGCTCGGGGCCTGGCCCGTGTGCGGCGGCCGTCGCCGGGTCGTCCTGGTCCGCGTCCATGGGCTCAAGGGATCACGCGCCGCCCGAGGGCGCATCCGCTGCTCACCCGATCGCCGCGCCGCCCCCGCGTCAGGGAACCACCACGGTCGGCTGGGCCGAGAAGTCGCCCCATGTGCCGTCCGGCAGCCTCGCCCGGAGCTTGACGCTGTGCCGGGTGCCCGGCGGGTCGGTGAGCGTGAAGGAGTACGAGCTGATGCCGTCCGACGCGACGCCGGGCACGATCGTGGTCGTCGCGTGGCCGTCGAGGAAGAGCTGGTACGCCCCGATCGCGCCGCCCGTGTGCGGCGGCGTCCAGTGCAGGGTGACGTCGGCGCCGCGGCCGGCCGGTGGGCGCGCGAGGGTGGCGCGCAGCCCGGTGGGGGCGGTGCTGGGGGGCGCGCCGGGCGCGGGGGCGGTGGCGATGTCGACGGCGTTGCTGTCCTGCGAGGCGTTGTCGGCGTTGTCCCGGGCCCGCACGGTGAAGGTGTAGACGGTGCCGGGCCGCAGCCCGGTCAGCCGCGCCGTCGTCTCGGCGCCGCCGACGCTGTGGATCCGTACCCCCTCCTGGTAGACGTCGTACGCCGTCACGCCCACGTCGTCCGATGCGCGGCCCCAGCTCAGGTCGGCCGCGCCGGTGCCGTCCGCGCGGCCGGTCAGACGGGCCGGGGCGGTGGGCGGGCGCTTGTCGTCGGGGGTCGCGGCCGGCGTGGTGACGGCGGCGGGGGCGCTCGGCGCCGAGAGGTTGCCCGCGGCGTCGGCGGCCCGCACGGTGAAGCGGTACGCGGTCGAGGCGGTGAGCCCGGAGACGTCGATCATGCTGAGGTCGGCCGGGACCCGCTTGACCGTGGCTGCGCCGCTCAGGATCTCGTACCCGGTGACGGCCTTGTTGTCGGTGGAGCGCTGCCACATGACGTGGACCGAGGTGGCGCTGCTCGCCTGCGCGGTGACGGCGCCCGGAACCGAGGGGCTCTGCCGGTCCCGGTCCCCCGCGCCGCAGCCGGCGAGCAGGAACGGCAGGGTCAGCATCAGGGCGACGATCGGGCCGGCGGCGGTGATCCGGTGGCTGGTGGCGCGGCGCATGTCGGCCTCCTCATGGCTCTCGGATCCCGGGGCTCGGGCAGAACAGGACTCGGGCAGGGCACGGGCCGGGCTCGCGGCGCGCGCAGCGAGCCCCCGGGCCGGGGTCGGGGAATCCCCGGCTCCGCGGAAAGGTCCAGACCTGTATGACACGTCGAGGGCACGCACGACAAGACCCCGGCCCGCACAACTCCCAGGGAACGCGCATGAGTTGGCGGTACTGCTACCTCACCGCAGCCCCGCGGCGGCCCGGCACGCACACGGTCCGGCCACCTCCGTCATCGCCGCGCGCAGCCCCGATGAGTTTCCGGCCCGGCCACGGTCTCCCGTACATGAGCGATGACACGAACACCCCCGCCCACCCCGACCTCGGCGCCGCGGCCGCCGAGCTGACCCGCCTGCTCGACGGCGTGCGCGACGATCAGCTGGCCGGACCGACGCCGTGTCCCGCGTACCCGGTGCGGGACCTGCTCGCGCACGTCCTCGGCCTGAGCCGGGCCTTCCAGGATGCCGCGCGCAAGGAGACGGGCCCGTCGACCGGGACCGCGCCGGGCACGGTGGCGCCGCCCGAGCTGCCCGACGACTGGCGCTCCGCCCTGCCGAAGCACCTCGCCGCCATGGCCGAGGCGTGGCGGGACCCGGCGGCCTGGGAGGGCGAGACCCAGATCGGCGGGCTGCGCCTGCCCGCCGCGGTCACGGGCCGCGTCGGCCTCGACGAACTGGTGGTGCACGGCTGGGACGTGGCGGTGTCCACCGGGCAGGCCTACCGCCCGGCCCCCGCCGACCTGGAGGTCTCCTACGCCTTCCTCGCTCCGTCGAAGGACGACCCGGCCGCCCGCGGCACCGCGTTCGGACCGGCCGTCGAGGTACCGGACGGGGCCCCCATGCTCGACCGGGTGATCGGCGTGAGCGGGCGCGACCCGGGCTGGGCCGGCTAGCCGCCCCGGTCGGAACGTCCCGGCCGCGGCTACCAGTGCGCGGGGCGCACCAGGGACGGCGGAAGCTTCGTCGTCCCGTCGCCCTTCGCCGCGTTCAGCTGGGCCTGGGTGAGGAAGAACGCCTCGGTCAGATCGGCGCCGGACAGCGACGCGTCGCGGAAGTCCGCGCCGATCAGGTCGGCGAGGCGCAGATCGGCGCCGCACAGATCGGCGGCGATCAGGAAGGCGCCCCGGAGGTTGGCGCCGCGCAGATCGGCGCCCCGGAGGCGGGCGCCCATGAGGTCGGCGCCGCGCCGGTCCTTCTTCTTGCCCTTGAACTCGGCCCTGACCAGCTCGCTCGCCTTCAGGAGCAGCTTGTTGACCCGGTCGCGGTGGGCGGCGACCTCCACCTCCATCAGCTCCCCGGGCGCCAGCAGGGTGTACGCCTCGGTCTCCTCCAGCGCCGTGCGCAGCTCGGCGTGGACGGGCCGCGCCTTCGGCAGGGCGAGCGCCTCGGTGATGTACCAGAGCAGCTCGTGGAGTTGGCGCATCACGGGGAAGACCTCGAACATCGAGGCGGCTGTCTCGGGGGCCGCGCGCCAGTCGCGCCCGCCGAACGTCCGCTGGGAGACCTTCTGGCCGGCGCCGAAGCAGTCGTAGACCGTGCAGCCCTGGTAGCCGCTCGTGCGCAGTTCCCGGTGGATTCCGCAGCGGAAGTCCCGCTGGAGGCTGGGGCACGGCTTCCCGGCCGGTTTGTCGTGCGCGAAGTCGGCCGAGGCCGCGTAGGCGAGGGCCACGCAGCACAGGCCGAAACAGTCGCCGCAGTCGGAGACGAGGGTGAGTCGGGTCGCGCCGGGGGCCGGGGCGACCGCCTCCTGGTTCTCGGACAACGTGCGGGGCTCCTCTGACGGGCAGGGCCGGGGGGCGGACGGGTACGGCAACCCCGCAGTCTAGCCGCGCGTCCGCCCGCCAACCGCGCCCCGGTCGTCCCACCGCATCGCCGCAGAGCACCGCACCCGCGCCTCCAGAACCCCCAACTTCCTTGTGCCGCAGGGGTGTACGTCCCCTCCAAGTCAATGGTAGGAAAGTTTCCTAACAGAACACCGGAACGACGAACTCCTTCTGGAGGTCCAGGTGCACACCCCCCACGGCAACACCACCGCACGTCGTACCAAGATCGCTCTACGCGCCCTGCTCGGCACCGCTCTGCTCGCGGTTCCGGTCACGGCGTACGCCGCCGAGAACCCGGCCGCCGCGCAGGCGGACAATGCGACGGTGATCAACGCCGCCGCGACCGGGCTCGACGACCCGGCGAAGAAGGACATAGCCATGCAGCTCGTCTCCAGCGCGGAGAACTCCTCGCTGGACTGGAAGGCGCAGTACAAGTACATCGAGGACATCAAGGACGGCCGGGGCTACACGGCCGGCATCATCGGATTCTGCTCCGGCACCGGCGACATGCTCGACCTGGTGAAGCTCTACACCGCGCGCAACCCCGGCAACGTGCTGGCGAAGTACCTGCCGGCCCTGGAGAAGGTCGACGGGACCGACTCGCACAAGGGGCTCGACCCCAACTTCACCAAGGACTGGAAGACCGCGGCCTCCGAGACGGCCTTCAAGGAGGCGCAGAACGACGAGCGGGACCGGGTCTACTTCGACCCGGCCGTCCACCAGGGCAAGGCCGACGGGGTCGGCACGCTGGGGCAGTTCATCTACTACGACGCCATCGTGATGCACGGTGACGGCAGCGACCCGACCAGCTTCAGCTCCATCCGCAAGCGGGCGCTCGCCAAGGCCAAGCCGCCGTCGCAGGGCGGCAACGAGACGACGTACCTCAACGCCTTCCTCGACGCCCGCGTCTGGGCGATGAAGCAGGAGGAGGCGCACAGCGACACCAGCCGCGTCGACACCGAGCAGCGGGTCTTCCTGAAGAAGGGCAACCTCGGTCTCGACACGCCGCTCGACTGGAAGGTCTACGGCGACCCGTACCACATCGGCTGATCTCCCCCACCGCGAACGGCGGGTACGGCAGGCTCGCGCCGCCGTACCCGCCGTTTTCGTCCGTTCCGCCCTCTACGGTGGCTGGATTCGGCCGAGTTGACCCATTCTCCTTTACGGAACCTTTGCGGCCCGTATTCTCTCGTTCACCAGATCATCACAACCATCCCGAACGCCCGAGAGAGCCCGCCGCATGCGCATATCAGAACCAGCCGTCCGCACTCTGCTCATCTCCGGCCTGCTCGGTGCGCTCGCCTTCACCACGACCGGCTGCCAGGACGAGACGCCGAAGACGAAGACTCCGGCCGCGTCGGCGTCGGCCGCAACGCCTTCGGCGTCCACGTCCCCGTCGCCGTCCCCGTCACCGTCGGCCAGCGAGAGTCCGTCGCCGAGCCCGACGCGGACGCGGAGCGCGACACCGGCCGCGCCGCCCGCCGCCACGAAGCCCCCGGCCGCCAAGACCGTGCCCAAGCCGAAGCCGAAGGGTCCGAGCCTGCCGCCCCCGATGAACGGCGGCGGCAACAAGGGCGGCGGCAGCAGCGCGTACTACAAGAACTGCACCGCGGCCCGCGCCGCCGGGGTCACTCCGCTCCATCGCGGCGACCCCGGCTACGACTCCCACTTGGACCGGGACGGCGACGGCATCGCCTGCGAGTAGCGCCCCGGGCCGGACGGCCGCCCGTCAGTGCAGGGCGGCCTCCGGCTCACCCATCGGCAGGACCTCGGGGTCCTCCGCCTCGGCCCGCCGCGAACCGAAGTGGTTGAAGGCCAGGTTGAGGACGATGGCCACCACGCAGCCGGTCGAGATGCCCGAGTCGAGGACGACCAGCATCTTGTCGGGGAAGGCGTGGTAGAAGTCCGGCTTGGCGATCGGGATGAGGCCGATGCCGACCGCGGCGGCCACGATGAGGGCGTTCTCGCCCTTTTCGAGGGCGGCCGTCGACAGGGTCTGGATGCCGCTCGCGGCGACCGAGCCGAACAGGACGATGCCGGCGCCGCCGAGCACCGGCAGCGGCACGAGGGAGATCACCGAGGCCGCGACGGGGCACAGCCCGATCACGACGAGGATCAGACCGCCGGTCGCGACGACGAACCGGCTGCGCACCTTGGTCATCGCGACGAGCCCGATGTTCTGGGCGAAGGCGCTGGCCATGAAGCCGTTGAACAGGGTGCTGAGCACCGAGCCGAGGGTGTCGGCGCGCAGGCCGGCCGCGATGGTGTTCTGGTCCGCGGGACGGTCGACGATCTTCCCGAGGGCCAGCATGTCGGCGGTGGACTCCGTCATGCAGACCAGCATCACGATGCACATCGAGATGATCGCGGCGACGTCGAACTGCGGGGCGCCGAAGTGGAACGGCGTGGGGAACCCGACGATGTCCGCGTTCTTGATGGCGTCCAGGCTCGTCTTGCCCATGGGGATCGCGATGAGTGACCCCGCCACCAGGCCGAGCAGGATGGCGATCTGCTGCATGAAGCCGCTCAGCAGCTTGCGCAGCGCCAGCACGATGACCAGCGTGATCGCGGCGAGCGCCAGGTTGGAGAGCGAACCGTAGTCGGCGGCCTTCTCATTGCCCCCGGAGGACCAGTTGAAGGCGACGGGCAGCAGCGAGACACCGATGAGGGTGATGACGGTGCCGGTGACGACCGGCGGGAAGAAGCGGACGAGCTTGCCGAAGTAGGGCGCGGCTATGAAGCCGAGCAGGCCGGCCACGATGACACCGCCGAGGATCACGGGCATCGCGTTGGCGCCCTGCTCCTTGCCGATGGCGATCATCGGGGTGACACCGGCGAACGAAACACCGTTCACGAAGGGCAGCTTGGCGCCGATCTTCCAGATGCCGAGGGTCTGGAGGAGCGTGGCGAGTCCCGCGGTGAACAGGCTCGCGGCGACCAGGAAAGCGGTCTCCTTGGTGTCGAGCCCCACGGCGGGGCCCACGATCATGGGCGGGGCCACCACACCCGCGTACATCGCGGCCACGTGCTGGAGGCCGCTGGTGAACATCTTCAGTGGGGGGAGCGTTTCGTCGACGGGATGCTTCTCGCCGGTCTCGGTGGAGCTTGCTGCGTTGTTGCGAAACCTGGGCTGTGCGGCCACGGCGGTTCCTCCGGTCGGTTTACACGTCGGCGGTGGACGCGACTGTCAGGGAGGTGGTGCGTTGAGCAACGGAAACAGGTGGTGCGGTGCGAACAGCGCGGCTCGGCTGTGGTGCGCGCCGGCTTGGCGGGGATCACGGTAGGGCGGTACAGCGAGTGACGGAACGTCAACTGCCGTTCCGTACCTGGGGGGATGGCGACGGGTTTCACCGTTCCGGAGGGTGCGTACGTCCTTGTAGTACGCACCCCCCGGCCCGGCTGCCGCGGACCCCGCTCGGGTCCGCGGCGACCGGTCGAGGGCCGTCCCCCTCGACCGGACTCCTTGGGGTCAGGCCTGCGCGGCGATCCGGGCGAGGCGCTGGGCCTCTTCACGGGTCGCCACCGCGATGGCGTCCTCGTCGACCGTGGTGAGGCGGCTGTTCTCGACGATCTGACGGCCATTCACGAAGGAGGCGGTGACCGGGGCCGCTGCGCCGAACACCAGCGCGGTGACCGGGTCGGCGATGGAGGCGTGGGCGATGGTGTCCAGCTTCCACAGCACGAGGTCGGCGAGCTTGCCGGCTTCGAGGGAGCCGATCTCGTCGGCCCGGCCGAGCACTTGGGCGCCGCCGTAGGTGCCGAGGCGCAGCGCCTGGCGGGCGTTGAGCGCACGCTCGCGGTGCTGGGCGTTGAGCCGGTTGATGAGCAGCGCGTTGCGCAGTTCGGTGTGGAGCTCGCCGGACTCGTTGGACGCGGTGCCGTCGACACCGAGGCCGACCGGGACGCCCGCCTTCAGCATGTCCGGGACGCGGGCGATGCCGGCGGCGAGGCGCGCGTTGGACGAGGGGCAGTGGGCGACGCCGGTGCCGGTGCGGGCGAAGGCGGCGATGTCGGAGTCGTTCATGTGGACGCAGTGCGCCATCCACACGTCGCTGCCGAGCCAGCCGGTCGACTCGAAGTAGTCGGTCGGGCCCATGCCGAACAGTTCCTTGCAGAACTGCTCCTCCTCCATGGTCTCCGAGCCGTGGGTGTGCAGCCGTACGCCCTTGGCACGGGCCAACTCCGCTCCCTGCTTCATGAGTTCGGTGGAGACCGAGAAGGGGGAGCAGGGCGCGACGGCGACCTGGGTCATCGAGCCGAAAGCGGCGTCGTGGAAGCGGTCGACGGTTTCGGCGGTCGCGGCGAGCGCTCCGTCGAGGGTCTCGACGGCGAAGTCCGGCGGCAGCCCGCCGTCCTTGACGCTGCGGTCCATCGAGCCGCGGGCCAGGGTGAAGCGGACGCCCATCTCGGCGGCGGCACCGATGATCGCGGCGGACAGGTCGCCGGAGTTCCGCGGGTAGACGTAGTGGTGGTCCATCGCGGTGGTGACACCGCCGCGGGCCATCATCGCGAGGGAGCCCTGGGCCGCGACGCGCCCCATCCGCTCGTCGATCCGTGCCCACGTGGGGTACAGCGCGACCAGCCAGTCGAAGAGGTTGTGGTCGGTGGCCATGCCCCGCGTGATCCACTGGTAGAAGTGGTGGTGGGTGTTGACCAGGCCGGGGGTGACCAGGTGGCCGGTGCCGTCGATGCGGCGGACCACGTCGGTCAGCCCCTCGGGGGCTTCGCCGGCGCCGACCGATTCGATGGTGTTGCCCGCGATGACCAGATGGCCGGTCGCATACTCGGTGTCGTTCGCGTCCACGGTTGCGATCGCACAGTTCTCGATGACGATGCGCTGAAGGGCTGCCGAAGGTGCCATGATGCTTCCTTCTTTGCTCAGTGGCGGTTGTGACTGGGGCACGGCAGGACCCTACGAGGATTTGAGTGCCGGAGCCGCGACGCGGCTCCGGGTGCCGAGATGGTGGAAGAAGAGGTTCAGCAGCACGGCGGTGAGCGCGCCGGCGCTGATGCCCGATCCGAGCACGGTCTGTGCCCAGGCGGGGAATCCGGCGTAGAAGGTGGGCGCGGCGAGCGGGATGATGCCCGCTCCGAGGGCCACGGCCACCAGGATGATGTTGGAGCTGTCGTCGAGCCCGGCCTCGGAGAGCGTGCGGATGCCGCTCACCGCGATGGAGCCGAACAGGACGATTCCGGCGCCGCCGAGCACGGGCATCGGGACCAGCGAGACGACCGCGCCGAGCACCGGGAAGGCGCCGAGCACCAGGAGGGCGCCGCCCGCGACGGCGACAACGTACCTGCTGCGTACGCGAGTCAGCGAGACCACGCCGACGTTCTGGGCGAACGCGCTGGTGGGGAAGCCGCCGAAGACGGGGCCGAGCAGCGTGGCGATGCCGTCGGTGCGCAGGCCCCGGGCGATGGTGCGCCCGTCGGTGCGGCGCTCGCAGATCTCGCCGATGGCGAGCATGCCGGCGCTGGACTCGGTCATCAGGACCAGCATCACGATGCACAGCGACAGCACGGCGGCGGGGTGGAATTCGGGGGCGCCGAAGGAGAAGGGCGTCGGCAGGGCGGCGACGGGCGCGGACCTCATCGCGGAGAAGTCGGCCATGCCGAACGGGATCGCCGCGAGCGTGCCGATCAACAGGCCCAGCAGCAGGGCGACTTGACGCAGGAAGCCACGGGCGAAGCGCTGGAAGAGCAGGATCACCACGAGCGTGAAGGCGGCGAGTGCCAGGTTCTTCATGGCGCCGAAGTCGGCGGCACTCCTGTCGCCGCCCTGGGCCCACGAGACGGGTACGGGCATGAGCGTGACGCCGATGAGCGTGATCACGACACCGGTCACCAGCGGCGGGAAGAAGCGCAGCAGCCGGCCGAAGAAGGGGCCGACCAGGAGACAGAAGACTCCTGCGACCATCACCGCGCCGTAGATGGCGGGGAGTTGATGGCCTTTGGCGCTGGTCTCGGCGATCGCGAGCATGGGTGCGATGCCGGCCGATGAGGCCGCGTTGACGAACGGGAGCCGGTTTCCGGCGAAGTTCGCGACGCCGAGGGTCTGCAGGACGGTGGCGAGACCCGCGATGAGCAGACTCGCGGCGATGAGCCGGGTCTGTCCCGCGGTGTCGAGGCCGACTGCCTGGCCGATGATGAGCGGAGGGGTGACAACGCCCGCGTACATGGCGGCGATGTGCTGGAGCGCGGCGGGGACGAGCCGCGAGGGAGGAAGCTTTTCATCCACCGGGTGCACGGCACCGTCGGGTGGGGTGGTACATGGGCCGTCGGCAGGTGCCGGCGCCATTGCGGGCTGTGCCATGAGAATCCCTCCGGTCCGAGCCGTCCCCCGCCCGACTGCGGGCGGGCGGGGGACGGCTCAGGGCCGCGTCAGAGGTTGGTCATGTCGACCGGGATCTGCGGCTCGACGCCGTCACGCAGGACGGTCGCCTCGATCAGACCGTACGGACGGTCCGCCGCGAAGTAGACCTCGTTGTCGTTCTTGAGCCCGAAGGGCTCGAGGTCCACCAGGAAGTGGTGCTTGTTCGGCAGCGAGAAACGCACTTCGTCGATCTCGGACCGGCTGTTGATGATGCGCGAACCCATCTGGTACAGGGTCTGCTGGAGCGAGAGGGAGTACGTCTCGGCGAAGGCCTGGAGCATGTGCTTGCGCACCTGCTCGTAGGACTTCTCCCAGTTGGGCATCTTCTGCTCGTCGTCGGTCCAGTTGAAGCGCCAGCGCGCCGAGACCTGGGTCGCCAGGATCCGGTCGTAGGCCTCCTGGAGCGTCGTGTACTTGTCCTTGACGTAGCCCCAGAACTCGGAGTTCGTCGAGTTCATCACGACCAGGTCCTTGAGGCCCGAGATGACCTCCCACTTCTCACCGTCGTAGGTGATCTGGGTGACCCGGGTCTCCTGGCCCTTGCGGACGAAGGAGTGCTTGACGTCGTCGGAGCCGATGAACTTCGAGTTGGCCTCGGAGGTCTCGATGCGCTCCCAGGAGTACTCCTCGATGCGGATCCGCGCGATCTTGATCGGCTCCTGCGAGGTCACGAAGTGCCGCGCGAGGTGGATGCCGAACTGCTCGGCGGACTCGATGCCGTGCTCCTTGGCGAACGCGTACACCGTGTTCTTGGTGGTGTCGGTCGGCAGGCAGTTGGCGTTCGAGCCGTTGTAGTGCACGTCCTCCATGTCGCCGGAGAGGGCGACGGAGACGTTCAGGTCCTTGATGTGGTGCGTGTCGCCGTCCCGCGTGATCTTGACGACGCGGTTCTCTGCTTTGCCGTACTGGTTCTGGCCGAGAATCGTGGGCATGTCTGCTAGCTCCCTCGGTAAACGGAGTAGCCGAACGGGTTGAGCAGCAGCGGTACGTGATAGTGCTCGCCCGGGGTGACGGCGAAAGTGATCGCCACCTCCGGGAAGAACGCACCGCTGTCCCTTACGCGGGGGGCGTCCTGCTGCGCCTCGGCTTGCTTCTTGGAGAAGTACGTCTCGACCTCGAAATCGAGACGTACGTGGGTGGTGCCTTCCGGCAGCGCCGGCAGGTCCTTGCAACGCCCGTCCGCGTCGGTCGCGGATCCGCCGAGCGCGGTCCACTCGGCGTCGTGGCCCGAGCGGGCCGCGAGCGAGATGGCGACGCCCTCGGCGGGGCGTCCGACGCTGGTGTCCAGGATGTGCGTGGACACCGAGGCGGTGGTGGCGGTGCTCATCAGTCCTTGTCCTCTTCTACGAGACGGGTCAGCCGGATTCGGTTGATCTTCCCGAGTTCGGTGCGCACGATCTCGCGCTCCTCGTCCGGAGTGTTGCCGATCCGGGTCTTCACCGCGTCGCGCATCTGCTCGCCGGTGGCGCCGGTCGCGCAGATCAGGAAGACATGGCCGAACTTCTCCTGGTAGGCCAGGTTCAGTTCGAGCAGCTCGGCCTTGAGGGCCTCGGAGGCCCCGGCCATGCCGCGCTGTTCACGTGCGGAAGTGGGGTCACCGGGCTTCGGCCGGCCGATCGGCGCGTGCCCGGCCATCGCCTCTTCCAGATCCTTCACGGTCAGCTCGGCCAAAGCGGCGTCACTGGCGGTGAAGAGGTCCTGCGCGGTGGCGTACGGGCGCTGGGCGAGCACCTTGCTGCCCCACGCCGAACTGGCGCACACCTCGTGGAGCGCGGCGAGAGCCGCACTGTCCTGTGAGGTGTTGAACCGGGCGAGGCCCGGTGTCGAAGTCGTAGTCACGGCGGCCTCCGTGGCCTTGGTGCTGAACGGGCTGCGGATAGCTAACGCCCTCCGAAACATCCCGTCAACACTTTGTTGAAAACTTGGGGTGACAAAAACCGCCGCCCGGCATCCGGACGGCGGTTCGTTGCGCATTTCGTTGCGCGGGGGGTGCCCGGACGGGCACCGAGCGTGCTCATTCAGTCGTCCTTGGCGGTGTTTTCCCTGTTCAGATAGTTGTAGACCGTGAAGCGGCTGACGCCGAGCGCCGACGCGACCGTCTCCACGCCGTGTCGCACCGAGAAGGCGCCGCGGGCCTCCAGGGTCCGCACGGCGGACTGCTTGGCCCTGCGGTCGAGCGCCGAGAGCGGCATGCCGTGCCGGCGCTCCATCGCGGCCAGGATGTGGTCCAGGGAGTCCGAGAGCTGCGGCAGGCGCACCGCCACCACGTCCTCGCCCTCCCAGGCGAGCACCACGTCGTCGGGGCGGGCCAGGGCCGGGGGCAGCACCTCGGCGCCCATGGCGTCGACGAGCGGCTTGACCGCCTGGAGCAGCGGGTGGTCCGCGGGCTCGGCGGTGTGCGCCGGGGGCTGGACCGCGGGCGCCTGGGGCTGGGACGCGGGGGGCCGGGCCGCGGGCGCCGGGGGCTGATCCACCGATTCGGTCACTGCTCGCCCTCCCCGATGACATTGACCTGCAACGAGACGCGGGTGGCTCCGGCCGCCAGGGCCTTGCGCAGCAGCGCGTCCACCGCGGTCAGCACCTCGTCGGCGCCACCTTCGGCGGTGTTGCCGAAGGGGCCCACGTCCACCGCGTCGAGCCGCGCCGCCTGGACGACATCGCGGGCGACCACCGCATGCGGCGGCGCCTCGTCGAGATCGAAGGGCTCGGTCGTGAACTCCACTCTCAATCGCACGCGCTCAACCTACTGCGCGGTGGACGAAATCAGGGAGGCCCCCTTGACAAGCTCGCCGGTCCCACTGCAACCTTCCATCAAGCAGAAAACAACTTCCGCAATACGGAAGGAGCGCACACCCCTCATGGGATACACGGACCAGCGCTTCGATGTGAACCTTTCGATCCTCTTCACGGAACTCCCGCTCGTGGAGCGTCCCGCGGCTGCCGCCGCGGCGGGCTTCACGGCGGTCGAGCTGTGGTGGCCCTGGATCGAGACACCCACCCCCGACCAGGCCGAGCTCGACGCCCTGAAAAAGGCGCTCGACGACGCCGGCACCCAGCTGGTGGGCCTCAACTTCTACGCCGGCGCCCTCCCGGGCCCGGACCGCGGCGCGCTGTCGGTTCCCGGCGAGGAGTCGGACCGCTTCCGCGCCAACATCGAGGTGGCGGCCGACTTCGCCGCCTCGGTCGGCTGCAAGGCGCTCAACGCGCTCTACGGCAACCGCGTCGAGGGCGCCGACCCTCAGGTGCAGGACAGCCTCGCCCTGGAGAACCTCGTCCTGGCGGCCCGCGCGGCCGACCGGGTGGGGGCCATTCTCCTCGTCGAGACCCTCAACAAGCCGGAGTCCCCGCTCTACCCCCTGGTGAGCGCCCCCTCCGCCATCGAGGTCATCGACAAGGTGAACGCGGCGACGGGCCTTGGCAACGCCAAGTTCCTCCTCGACATCTACCACCTCTCGATGAACGGCGAGAACGTCGCCGAGGTCATCGAGGCGTACGCCGACAAGACCGGCCACGTGCAGATCGCCGACAACCCGGGCCGTGGCGCACCGGGCACCGGCTCGCTGCCGCTGGAGGAGCTGCTCGACCAGCTCAAGAAGGCCGGCTACGACGGCTGGGTGGGCCTGGAGTACAAGGCCGCCGACGCCGCAGCCTCCTTCGAGTGGCTCCCCGCCGAGGCCCGCGCGGCCCGGTGAGGCCGCCCCTTCGGGGCCTCAACTTCTCGACGTACCAAAGTTTTCAGGAAGGCAGCACCCTCATGAGCAACCTCCCCAAGATCGCATGGGTCGGCCTCGGAATCATGGGCTCCCCCATGTCCGAGAACCTGATCAAGGCCGGCTACTCGGTCACCGGCTTCACCCTGGAGCAGGACAAGCTGGACCGCCTCGCGGCCGCCGGCGGCACCGCCGCCCCCTCGATCGCCGAGGCGGTCAAGGACGCGGACGTGATCATCACGATGGTCCCGGCCTCCCCCCAGGTGGAAGCCATCGCGTACGGTGAGGCCGGCATCCTGGCCAACGCCAAGAAGGGCGCGCTGATCGTCGACATGTCGTCGATCACCCCGCAGACCTCGGTCGACCTGGCCAAGAAGGCCGCGGAGCAGGGCATCCGCGTCCTGGACGCGCCCGTCTCCGGCGGCGAGGCCGGCGCCATCGAGGCCGTGCTGTCGATCATGGTCGGTGGCGAGCAGGCCGACTTCGACGCGGCGCTGCCCATCCTCGAAGCCCTCGGCAAGACCATTGTCCTGTGCGGTCCGCACGGCTCGGGTCAGACGGTCAAGGCCGCCAACCAGCTCATCGTCGCGGTCAACATCCAGGCGTGCGCCGAGGCCGTCGTCTTCCTCGAGAAGTCCGGCGTGAACCTCGAAGCCGCCCTGGACGTCCTCAACGGCGGTCTGGCCGGCTCGACCGTGCTGACCCGCAAGAAGGACAACTTCCTGAAGCGGGACTTCAAGCCCGGCTTCCGGATCGACCTGCACCACAAGGACATGGGCATCGTCACCGACGCCGCCCGCAACGTGGGTGCGGCCCTGCCGGTCGGCGCGGTCGTGGCCCAGCTGGTCGCCTCGCTGCGCGCCCAGGGCGACGGTGGCCTCGACCACTCCGCACTGCTCCGCGCGGTCGAGCGCCTCTCCGGCTCGCAGGTCTGATCCCGCGTGCCCCTCGCCCCCTCGGGGGCCCTTGATTTCCGGGCGGCGGCGGCGCTGACACCTGTCCTGTCGCGCCCAGGCGCCGCCGCCGTCCGGAAGCTCACAACTCCATTTTCAACAAACTGTTGACGTTCCGTTCCGGGCCTCTTTACGCTCCAGGAACCGCCGAACAGTCAGCGGTGCAGCTCCAGTACGGAAGGTCACGATGTCGAAGCGCGTGCTTACGACCGAGTCCGGCGCCCCCGTCGCCGACAACCAGAACTCCGCCACCGCCGGCGTCGGTGGCCCCATCCTGCTTCAGGACCAGCAGCTCCTGGAGAAGCTCGCGCGCTTCAACCGTGAGCGCATCCCGGAGCGCGTGGTGCACGCCCGTGGCTCCGGCGCGTACGGCTACTTCGAGGTGACCGACGACGTCACCGGCTTCACGAAGGCCAACTTCCTCGGCGAGGTGGGCAAGCGGACCGAGACGTTCATCCGCTTCTCCACCGTGGCCGACTCGCTCGGCGGCGCGGACGCGGTGCGCGACCCCCGCGGCTTCGCGCTGAAGTTCTACACCGAAGAGGGCAACTACGACCTCGTCGGCAACAACACCCCGGTGTTCTTCATCAAGGACCCGATCAAGTTCCCCGACTTCATCCACTCCCAGAAGCGCGACCCCTTCACGGGCAAGCAGGAGCCGGACAACGTCTGGGACTTCTGGGCGCACGCCCCCGAGGCGACCCACCAGATCACCTGGCTCATGGGCGACCGCGGCATCCCGGCCTCGTACCGCCACATGAACGGCTACGGCTCCCACACCTACCAGTGGACCAACGCCCAGGGTGAGGCCTTCTTCGTCAAGTACCACTTCAAGACGAACCAGGGTGTCCGCTCGCTCTCCGCCGAGCAGGCCGCCGAGACGGTCGGCAAGGACGCCAACAGCCACCAGACGGACCTGCTGCAGGCCATCGAGCGCGGCGTGAACCCGTCCTGGACGCTGTACGTGCAGATCATGCCGGTCGCCGAAGCCGCGGACTACCGCTTCAACCCGTTCGACCTCACCAAGGTGTGGCCGCACAGCGACTACCCGCTGCAGCGCGTGGGCCGTCTGGTCCTCGACCGCAACCCCGACAACGTCTTCGCCGAGGTCGAGCAGGCCGCCTTCTCCCCGAACAACTTCGTTCCGGGCATCGGCCCCTCGCCCGACAAGATGCTCCAGGGCCGCCTGTTCGCCTACGCGGACGCGCACCGCTACCGCCTGGGCGTCAACCACACCCAGCTCCCGGTCAACGCCCCGAAGGCGACCGAGGCGGACAACTACGGCCGTGACGGCCTGATGGCGACCCGCTACGGCCGGCGCACGGACAAGAACTACGAGCCCAACTCGTACTCGGGTCCCGCGCAGACCGACGCCGCCCTGTCGGCCCCGCTCGCCATCCACGGCTGGACGGGTACGCACGAGGCGCCGCTGCACAACAAGGACGACGACTTCTTCCAGGCGGGCGAGCTCTACCGTCTGATGTCCGACGACGAGAAGTCCCGCCTGGTGGCGAACATCGCCGGTGGCCTCTCGCAGGTCTCCCGCGACGACGTCGTCGAGAAGAACCTGGCCCACTTCCACGCCGCCGACGCCGACTACGGCAAGCGCGTCGAGGAGGCCGTCCGCGCCCTGCGCGAGGACTAGCAGCCGGTTCGACCCGTAGACCGTGCAAGGGAATTGACGGGAGGTCAAATTCCTTGCACCGTCCGATCCGCCGACCCGGATGAGGGGTGGTCGGCGGATATGGACAACCTGAGGATCGCGGCGGTTCGGCGATGCCAGTGCGGTGGTGAAGGTGTGTGCGCCCCCCTTCTTGACCTGAAGGAAGGGACCAGGCGCCCCCACCAATCGCCGCCGCCGCGATCCCGGCTTTCTCCTCCCCCAAGAACCCCGTCCGGCGGCGCGAACGTCCTGTCGCGCCAGCCTCGCTCCGCCGGACGGCAACAACTCCCCAGCCAGGGCGCCGGGTTCGGTTTACGGTCCCGAACCGGGCGCCCGATGATCAAGGCCTCACCTGCTTGCCAGGTGGGGCCTTGATCGTTGTACGGGTGCACCGGCAGGCTCTGCCGGCGGCAGGTCGTCGCCGGCCCATGATGCGGTCGGACGATTGTTCGGGCCGAGGGCCCGCGTCCCGGGCGAGGACGCGCCGGGCGGCCGTGAAGTGGCGTCGTCGCCGGTGGATGCGCAGGGGTGCGCCTAGGATCGCCTCGATGATTGAGACGATCGTGCTCGATACGGGCGAAACACTGGTACGCGACGACCGCTACTGGGCTTCCTGGGCCGATTGGATCGGCGTGCCCAGGCACACCCTCTCCGTCCTGGTCGGGGCGGTCGTCACGCAAGGCCGCGACCCGGCGGACGCCCTGCGCATACTCAAGCCCGGCATGGACGTGCGCGAGGCGCATCTGGCCCGGGAGGCGTCGGGGCGTGGCGAGTACCTCGACGAGACCGACCTGTACGACGACGTGCGCCCCGCTCTCGGCGCACTGCGCAAACTCGGCGTGCGCGTCGTGATCGCCGGCAACCAGTCGACCCGGGCCGGCGAGCTGCTGCGCGGTCTCGACCTGCCGGCCGACCTGGTCGTCACGTCCGAGGAGTGGGGCGTCGCCAAGCCCCAACCGGCCTTCTTCGAGCGGGTGTTGGAGGTATCCGAGGCCGGCCCGCACGAGACCGTGTACGTGGGCTCCCATCCCGCCAACGACGTGTTCCCCGCCAAGGCGGCCGGGCTGCGCGTCGCCCATCTGCGGCGCGGTCCGTGGGGGCACTGGTGGGCCGAGGACCCGGAGGTCGTCGCCGCGGCGGACTGGCGGGTCGACTCCCTCACCCAGCTGGCGGCCCTCGTGGCCGACGAGGCATCGGGGTCGTCCGCCCGTGCGGAGCTGTACAGCGTCCCCGACTGACCGGCGCTCGGGGCCTTGCCCGCGGGCGAGCGGGAGCAAGGCCCTGAGCACGGGCCCTTTCAGCGGGTGACTCGGGGCGTCACGGGTTGTTGAACCTCACCTCGGGGTTGGCGGCAGTGGGCCCCGCAAGGACCGGCCGGGCCCGGCCCAGCAGCTCCTGGTCGAAGAAGGCCGCGACGTACGTCCGCACGACGGAAACGGCTCGCCCCGCGGGCAGCGACGTCTGCGGGAGGCCGAAGTGGGCCGCGAGGACGGGCTCGTCCGAGAACGTCATGTGCTCGGCTCCCGCCACGGTCAGCCAGCGCTTCCAGCCGTCGAGGGTGGGCCACATCGCGTCCCACGTCCGGTCCTCGCCCCCGGGGCGGTGCGTCGCGTCGTCGGTGCCCAGCATCATGAAGGGCCGGCCGCCGAGCCCTCCGGGCGGCAGCACGTCCCAGAACGCGCCGTCCATGTTCACCCCGGCACCGATCCGTGCGTCCCGCACCATCGCGGCGACGGCCGCGGCGCCGCCGATCGAGTGGCCCGCCATGCCGATCCGGCTCGGGTCGATCGAGCGGGCATGGCGCCACGCCGGGTGCGTGCCGGTCAGCCGGTCCAGGAGGAACGACACGTCCGCGGCGCGCGCCTCGGTGACCCGGCTTCCCGGGGCGCCGTTCTCCATCGCCGTGCACGCGACACAGGTCAGCAGCCGGCCGCCGGGGAAGCTCGTGCCGACCGACTCGTAGGCGTGGTCCAGGGACGCGACGACGTACCCCTTGCTCGCGAGTTCTTCGGCGAGGGTGGTGAGGGAGTAGCGCGGGGCGCCGAAGCCGGGCGACAGCACGATCAGCGGATGGCGGCCCCGCGCGGGGCGCACACCGGCGCGCGCGTGTGTCGTGGTGGCCTCGACGTCGCCCAGCCGTGCCGGGTCCACGCCGAGCTGGCGCAGCAGGACCGGGGCCTCGGCCGCCGTGGTGTAGGCGGCGGCACGCCCCGCGCCGGGGCGCTCCGCCGGGTAGGTGAGGGTGACCATCAGTTCGCGGTCCTGGCTCGGCACCCAGGGGTCGCGACGGGAGTGGTCGACGAGGTGCAGGGTGTCGCTGCCGAGCGCGTACGGGCCGGTAGGACGCGGGAGCTCGATCGCGGCGGGGGCGACGGGCGCGGAGGCGGAGGGCCCGGAGGCGGGCGCGGCCCGACGGACGTCCGCGGCGGTCGCGGTGGACGCGATGGCGAGTGGGGTGGCCAGGGCTAAGGAGAGGGCGACGGCTGTGGCCGCCCGGGAGAAGGTGCGCATGATCCACACGCTAGGCGGGCCGTGCGACCGCACGCGTCCGCCTCGGGTATCGCTCCCGGAGCGCCGGAATCAGCCTCGGGTCGAGTGAGGGCCGCGCCCGGATGCGACTGCGGTCGCACGGGATTTCCCCTCGGGGATGACGACACGGCGCGGTCTGTCCGGTCCCGGGACAGCGGGCCGCGGGCAAGGGGCCGCGGCCCGGGGGCGGAGCACAGGGGGCGGAGCACAGGGGGCCGAGCACGGGAGGCCGAGCACGGGAGGCCGAGGACAGCGGGCTGGACCGGGGAGCCGCAGGCAGGGGCCGCGGACCCGGGAGCCTCGGGCAGGGGGCCGAGGACATGGAGCCGCAGGCAGAGGGCCGCGGACCCGGGAGCCGAGGACAGAGGCGGAGCCGCACGCCCCGAGGTTCACCCGGACGGGCAGCCGCGCGACGCCGCAAGGGCCCCCGGACACGCCCCCGGCCCGGACCGCAGCGACGGTCCGGGCCGGGGCTCTCCCCAAGGGGCGGAGGCTAGAGCTTGTCCATGCGGGTGTACGGGCTGACGATTCGGGCCTGGCGGGAGCCGAAGTCGACGAGCATCGCGACGCCGTCCTCGACCCCGATGATGGTGCCCAGGCCGAACTGGTCGTGTGTGACCCGGTCTCCCAGGATGAAGTGCTTGGCCGCCGGGGCGTCCGGGGCTTTGAAGGGGCTGGTGGGCAGGTGGCGCCGGGGCGCGGATGGCTTCGTCATCGTCACCCCAGTATGCGCCGCCGAGGGGCCCGAAGGGCAGGGCCGCCGGGTGACGATGGGGAATCGATCCGGTCCTGACACCGACCGCAACGCGTCCAGGTGCGAAAATCGTCACGAATTGACAGGCAACCGTACGGTTGCGAACGTGGAGCCGAAGGCGTGTGCGCGCGGCCGAGGAACGCGAAGCCGAAGGCGTGCGCGCGGGCGCGGAACCGCGGAGTTCGGATCGCCGCCGCACGACGGCGGGGAATGGAGGCGGAGGCACGCGTGGACGACGTATTCCGGGCGCTCGCCGATGCCAGCAGGCGCCGCCTGCTCGACCGGCTCCGGGTGCGGGACGGGCAGACGCTGCGGGAGCTGTGCGCGGGGCTCGCGATGTCGCGGCAGGCCGTGAGCAAGCACCTGACGGTGCTGGAGACGGCCGGCCTGGTCACCTCGGAGCGGCGCGGCCGGGAGAAGCTCCACCATCTGAATCCGGTCCCGATCCAGGAGCTGTCCGACCGCTGGATCGGGAAGTACCGGCCCGGCAGATCCGCCCCGGGCGGCCGCCGCGGGGCACACCGCCCTGCACAGGAGCACGAGCACGAGCACGAGCATGAGGAGGAAGTCGCCGTGGCCGAGCCCGAGTTCGAGTACGCCATCTACATCCAGACCACCCCCGAGCGGCTCTACGCGGCCCTGACCGACGCCGAGTTCGCCCAGCGGTACTTCGGCGGCTGGGGTCCCATGTCGGTGTGGCGGGTGGGATCGCCGGTGCTCTGGAAGATGGGACCCGACGGGGGGTACGAGGACCTGGACCAGGTCGTCCTCGCGGCGGAGCCGGGCCGGCGGCTCGCGTACACCTGGCACCGGATTCTCTCGATGCACCGTCAACTCTTCGACAGCGAGGAGGAGTTCGAGCGGGCGCGGGCCGAGCAGTCCCGGGTCGCCTTCGACATCGAGCCCGCCCGGCCGGCCTCGCTCGGCGTGAAGCTGACGCTCACGCACGACGGCTTCGACTCCCCGGACAGCGAGATGCTCAAGGGAGTCAGCGGCGGCTGGGTGATGATCCTCTCCACCCTCAAGACGCTCCTGGAGCGGGAGGGCGACGGCACGGCCTAGGGCCTGTCCGGCGGCGCATGCGTCCGGCCCCCGCTCCCCAGTGCGGGGGAACGGGGGCCGGACCGTCTGCGGGCGGTGCCACGAGCCCCGGCGCGCAGGCCGGGTCCCGGAGGACCGTGGTTCCGGAGAACCGTGGTTCCCGAGGCCATCGCTCACGGAGCCATGACCCGGGAACCGGGCATCAGGACACCGCGGTCAGGAGGCCGTCAGGGGGCGGATCGCCGTCGGGGCGTGACCCGGCTCGGTGGCCAGCTCCTCGAACTCGCTGATGTCGCTGATGTCGTTGGTGCGGCTCATCGAGATGTTCGTGATCCGCTCCAGGATCGCCTCGACGACGACCGGGACACGGAACTCGGCGGCCAGCTTCTTGGCCTCCTCGAACGCGGGCAGCAGCTGGTCCGGCTCGGTGACGCGGATCGCCTTGCAGCCCAGACCCTCGACGACCTTGATGTGGTCGACGCCGTAGACGCCCAGCTCCGGGGAGTTGATGTTCTCGAACTCCAGGTTGACCTGGAAGTTGATGTCCAGGCCGATCTGCGCCTGACGGATCAGGCCCAGGTAGGCGTTGTTCACGAGGACGTGGACGTACGGGATCTTGTGCTGCGCGCCGACCGCCAGCTCCTCCAGCATGAACTGGAAGTCGTAGTCGCCGGACAGGGCGACGACGGGAACCTCGGGGTCGGCGGTCGCGGCACCGAGGGCGGCCGGGATGGTCCAGCCGAGCGGGCCGGCCTGGCCGCAGTTGATCCAGTTGCGCGGCTTGTAGACGTGCAGCATCTGCGCGCCGGCGATCTGGGAGAGGCCGATGGTGGTGACGTAACGCGTCTCCGGGCCGAAGGCCTTGTTCATCTCCTCGTAGACCCGCTGCGGCTTCATCGGCACGTTGTCGAAGTGCGTACGGCGCTGCAGCGTGGACTTGCGCTCCAGGTGCGAGGCGACCCAGGCGGAGCGGTCGGGCAGCTTGCCCGCGGCCTTCAGCTCCTTGGCGACCTCGACGAAGAGCTCCAGGGCGGCCTTGGCGTCGGAGGCGATGCCGTAGTCCGGAGCGAAGATCTTGCCGATCTGGGTGGGCTCGATGTCGACGTGGACGAACTTGCGGCCCTGGGTGTACACGTCGAGCTTGTAACCGGTGTGACGGTTGGCCCAGCGGTTGCCGATGCCGAGGACGAAGTCCGACTCCAGGAACGTCGCGTTGCCGTAGCGGTGCGAGGTCTGCAGACCCACCATGCCGGCGTTCAGCTCGTGGTCGTCGGCGATGGTGCCCCAGCCCATGAGGGTGGGGATGACCGGGGTGTTGGTGATCTCGGCGAACTCGACCAGGAGGTCGGAGGCGTCCGCGTTGATGATGCCGCCACCGGCGACGATCAGCGGGCGCTCGGACTCCAGGAGGAAGGTGATGGCCTTCTCGATCTGGGCGCGGCTCGCGGTCGGCTTGTAGACCGGCAGCGGCTGGTACGTCTCCGGGTCGAAGTCGATCTCGGTGAGCTGGACGTCGATCGGCAGGTCGATGAGGACCGGGCCGGGACGGCCGGAGCGCATCAGGTGGAAGGCCTGCTGGAAGACGCCGGGGACCTGCGCGGCCTCCAGGACGGTCGTCGCGGCCTTGGTGACCGGCTTGGCGATCGAGGCGATGTCGACCGCCTGGAAGTCCTCCTTGTGGATCACCGCGACCGGGGCCTGGCCGGTGATGCACAGGATCGGGATGGAGTCACCGATCGCGGAGTAGAGACCCGTGATCATGTCGGTGCCCGCGGGGCCCGACGTACCGATGCAGACACCGATGTTGCCCGGGTTGGCGCGGGTGTATCCCTCCGCCATGTGGGAGGCGCCCTCGACGTGGCGGGCGAGGGTGTGGTCGATGCCACCGCCCTCCTTGAGCGCCCGGTAGAACGGGTTGATCGCCGCGCCCGGCACGCCGAAGGCGTGGCTGACGCCTTCGAGCTTGAGGATCTCAACTGCCGCTCGGGCAGCGGTCATACGAGGCATGGGGTGCTCCTGCTTCGGCCGGGCGGAATGGGCTCAGGCGCCGCCGCCTGGCCGCGCCACCTTCGAGCTTGTTTCCGTAATGCGGAAGTATCATTCTGCTATGTGGAAGCAATGTAGGACGGCTTCGCCAGCGCGTCAAGGGAGGGCCGGGATGCGCGAATGCGCCACGCGGCGGTCGCCGTTGGTGGACCATGGATCGCGGGGCCCCCACGACGGCGGCGGAGGGGCTCGTCCGGCACAGGGAGCGCGCGCCCCGTGAGGGTCGCGCCGGCGAGGTCGTGGATGCGGGGGCGGATGAACGGCGAGGGCGTACCGGTGCGCTGTCCGGGCTGCGGGCGGGACCACGTCTATGTGCCGCCCGCCTACCCCTGCGCCTGCGGCGCCCCCCTCGCGCCGCCCATCCAGCGGGGCGCCCCGCCCTCCCCGATCACCCACCGGACCTGGACGGACACGTGGGTCACTGTCCGGTGCCGGGCCTGTGACCTGCAGAGCCAGTGGCCGCAGCCGGAGCTCGGCTGCTCCTGCGGGACGGTCCTCAGGGTGCCGGTGCGCCCCGTGACCGCCCCGCCGCTCCCGAGCGAGCCGCCCGCACCTCCCCCGCCCGCGCCGGCGGCGCCCCGGCCCGCGGGCGCGCGGACCCGCAGGGCGTTCAGGCCCCGTACGATCCGGACCGCGCGGGACACGGTGACGGCAGCCGCGCTCTACCTGGCCTGGCTGGGTTTCCGCGATCTGTACCGGGCCGAGCCGCGTCCCGCCTCCGGCATCGATCTGCGCGGCCGGGGCCTGGTCGCCCGGGTGGACCCGACGACCCGGCCCGCCTCACTGCGGGCGGTCGAGTGCCTGTGGCTGCACGCCATGACCGCGGAGGCCCGCGGGGTGCACTTCTCGCTCGCCGGATACTCGCGGGACGCCCTGGAACGCGCCGACGCCCTGAGCGTCCCGCTGTTCGTGCTCGACCTGACGGGGACGCCGGCGCCGGTCAACGAGGCCGCCCGACGACTCGTCGCGGCCGCCACCTGAGGGCGCCCCGGGCGGGTTCAGGCGCCGTACGCCTCCCGCAGTTCCACCTTGCGCACCTTGCCGCTCACCGTCATCGGGAAGGCGGAGAGAATCCGCAGGTGGCGGGGGATCTTGTAATGCGCGAGCCGATCGCGGCAGTACGCGGTCACCTCGTCCAGGGTGGGCGGATCCGCGGGGTCGCGCGGGATGACGCAGGCCAGGATCTCCTCGCCGTACCGCTCGTCGGGAACGCCCACGACCTGCACATCGCTGATCTTGGGATGCCCGTAGAGGAACTCCTCGATCTCCCGCGGATAGACGTTCTCGCCACCACGGATGATCATGTCCTTGATCCGGCCGACGATCTCCACGTACCCGTCCTCGCGCATCACCGCGAGGTCACCGGTGTGCATCCAGCGCCCCTCGTCGATGGCCGCCGCGCTCTGCTCGGGCTCGTCCCAGTAGCCAAGCATCACGCTGTAGCCACGGGTGCGGAGCTCGCCCGGCTCCCCGCGCGCGACGGTGACGCCGGTGGCCGGGTCGACGACCTTCACCTCGACGTGCGGCATGACCCGGCCGACCGTGCCGGTGCGCCGCTCCAGGTCGTCGTCGGTCCGGGTCTGCGTGGAGACCGGAGAGGTCTCGGTCATGCCGTAGCAGATGGACACCTCGGCCATGTGCATGTCGGCCACCACCCGCTTCATCACCTCCGCCGGGCACGGCGAGCCCGCCATGATCCCGGTGCGCAGCGAGGAGAGGTCGTACGCGGCGAAGCCGGGCAGGTTCAGCTCCGCGATGAACATGGTGGGAACGCCGTACAGCGACGTGCAGCGCTCCGCCGCCACGGCACGCAGGGTCGCCTCCGGGTCGAAGGACGGCGCCGGGATCACGATGCAGGCACCGTGCGAGGTGGCCGCCAGGTTGCCCATCACCATGCCGAAGCAGTGGTAGAACGGCACCGGCACACAGATCCGGTCGGCAGGCGTGTAGCCGAGCAACTCCCCCACGAAATAACCGTTGTTGAGGACGTTGTGATGGGAGAGCGTGGCACCTTTCGGGAAGCCCGTCGTGCCCGAGGTGTACTGGATGTTGACCGCGTCGTCGCACGACAACTGGGCCTCGCGGAGCGCCAGTTCCGCGCGTGGGACATCGCTCCCGCGCGCCAACAGGGCGCCCCACCCCGCGTCGCCGATGAAGACGGTGCGCAGCAGCGCCGGGCAGCCGCTCCGCACCTGCTCCACCATCGCCCGGTAGTCGCTCGTCTTGTGGGCCAGTGAGGCGAACAGGACCGAGACCCCGGCCTGCTTCAGGACATACTCCAACTCGTGTACGCGGTAGGCCGGGTTGATGTTGACCAGGACGGCACCGATCCGCGCCGTGGCGTACTGCACCATCACCCACTCGGGGCAGTTCACCGCCCAGATGCCGACCCGGTCGCCCTTGGCGACGCCGACGGCGAGCAGTGCGGACGCCAACTGCTCGACTTCCAGGCCGAATTGGGCGTAGGTCCAGCGCCGTCCCGACGCCTGGTCGACCAGCGCCTCGCGCTCCCCGTGCGCCCGGACCGTCCGGTCCAGATCGGCGCCGATCGTGTCGCCGAGCAGGGCGGTGTCGCTCACCCCATGGGCGTACGAGTAAGTCACCATCGCAGCGCGCCTCACTTCCTCAGCCGGGACATCCAGCATGCCCCGACCGCCCGTGACCTGCCTACCCTCACGCGCCGGGAAGATCGTCCCGCCCGGCCCTGCCGCACCCGGTCCGTCAGTTGATCTCGCGCTCAAGGCCGGACCAGTACGGCTCGCGCAGCTTGAACTTCTGGATCTTGCCGGTGGCCGTGCGCGGAATGGCCTCGCGGAACTCGACGCTGGTCGGCGCCTTGTAACGGGCCGCCCGTTCCTTGCAGTACGCGATGACGTCGGCCTCCGTGAGGGACGCGCCCTCCACCAGGACCACGAGCGCCTTGATCGTCTCGCCCCACTTCTCGTGCGGCACACCGATGACGGCGACCTCGGCGACGTCGGGGTGGCTGAAAATCGTGTCCTCGACCTCGATCGACGACACGTTCTCGCCGCCGGTGATGATCACGTCCTTCTTGCGGTCCGAGATCGTCAGACAGCCGTCGCTCTCGTCGATCGTGCCGCCGTCCCCGGTGTGGAACCAGCCGTCCCTGAGCGCGGCCGCGCTCTCTTCGGGCTTCTCCCAGTAGCCGTCGAGCACGACGTTGGACCGGGCGAGCACCTCGCCGGAGTCGGACACCTTCAGCTTCACGCCGAGCGCGGGGACCCCGGCCCGCGACAGCCGGTGCGCCCGCTCCCCGGCCGGGAGCGCCTCGTCGGCCGGCCGGGTCCGGTTCATGGTGAGCAGCGGGGACGTCTCGGTGAGCCCGTAGATCTGCAGGAACTCCCAGCCGAGCTCCTCCTCCATCCGCTGGATCATCCGGCTCGGCGGCGGAGCCCCGGCACACACCACGCGGACGCGGTCACGGCCCGGGATCTCCCCGCGCCACGACGCCGCCGCGTCGAGCACCGCGTTCCACACGGCCGGGGCGCCGCACATCAGCGTGACGCCGTGCTCCTCGACCCGGCGCAGGATCTCGGGTCCGTCGACCTTGCGCAGCACGACCTGCTTCACACCGAGCCCGGCCATCACGTACGGCATGCCCCAGCCGTTGCAGTGGAACATCGGCAGGGTGTGCATGTAGACATCGCGCTCCCAGGCCCGGGTGTGCAGTCCGAACGTGAGGCCGTTGACCCAGATGTTGCGGTGGGTCAGCTGAACTCCCTTGGGGCGCGCGGTCGTTCCGGACGTGTAGTTGATGGTGGCCGTCGCGTCCTCGTCGGGGTTGGACCACGGGCGCGGCGCGACGCCGAAGCGCATGAGAGCGCTCTCGGTCTGCTCGCCGAGCACGAACCGGTGGCGCGCCGTGACGCCGGACAGCGCCTCGTCCACCTCGGGGTCGAGGAGCAGCACCGACGCGCCGCTCTGGCGCACCACGTACTCGACCTCCTCCGGCTTGAGGCGGAAGTTGACCGGCACGCAGATCCGCCCGCTCATCGGCACCGCGAACAGCAGCTCCAGCATCCGCGCCGAGTTGTGGCTGACCACCGCGATCCGCTCGCCCTCGCCGACACCGAGCGCGTCGAACCCCGCCTGCCAGGCGCGGACCCGCTCGGCGAACCGGCCATAGGTCAGTCCGGGCACCGCCGGGGCCGGCTGGTCCGGCTCGTCGACGACGCCGGTACTGGAGGAGAACCCCAGCTCCGCCCGGTCGAGGAAGTCCGAGACCGTCATCGGTGTCCGCATCGCTCTTCTCCCCTGTCCGCAAGATCCGCTGCATGTGTCGTACGCAGTCTGGTACCTGCCGACGCCTCCAGCGGCCGAAACGACGAATTGACCTGCTCAGAGCGGCGAGCGGGGCGCCCGGCCACGCATCAAGCCAGTGCGAGAAGGGACACACCGGACGCGGGGTCGTCGGGAAGGTAGGCCAGAAAGTGGTGCCCGGGTTCGTCGACGGCGGCGAGCTTGACCGAGCGCAGACGCAACTCGCCCGCCGCGGGATGCCGAAAGCGCTTCACGGCCGGCCGGAACTCGGCGGTCTCCCGCTCGGCGAGCCAGCGCGCGGCGTCGGCGTCCGCACTGATCGCCTCGATGATCTCGGCGTACCTCGGATCGTCCGGCCGACGGGCTGCCCGCGCCCTGAACTGGCCCAGCAGCGTGCGCGCTTCGGGCTCCCAGTCGGCGAGCAGGGTCCGGCACGGCGGCCAGCGGAACACCAGCCAGAGCATGTTGCGGCGCTTGGGCGGCAGCCGGGCGAGGTCGGTCACGAGCGCCGCGTACGCGCTGTTCCACGCCAGCAGGTCCCAGTGCGGATCGATGACCATCGCCGGGTGCGGAAGCAGCGCGTCGACCAAGGAACGCAGGTGGGGCGAGACCCAGCCGGCCGGCGCGGCGGGCGGCGGCGCGGCGTCCTCCGCGAACGACAGCACATGGGCGGTCTCGGCGGGGTCCAGCCGGAGAGCGCGCGCGACGGCCCGCAACACCTGGGCCGAGGTGCGCACCCGGCCCTGTTCCAGCCACGCGTACCAGGAGACGCTGATGCCCGCGGACTCGGCGACCTCCGCGCGGCGCAGGCCCGGGGTGCGGCGGCGCGGCGTGACGGGCAGCCCCAACTCGCCAGGCGCCAGGCGCTCGCGGCGCGAGCGGAGAAACGCGCCGAGCTCCGCGCGGGGGTCGGGTGAGTCCGTCAGGGTCAGCCTGCCTCGGTGTCCAGGGGGCGGGGTCTGAGGGGTTCGGAGGGATCGGGGTTCGGGGTTCGGGGTTCGGAGGGTGTGAGTGATGGTAATCGGCTGAGCGGACACGGGCCCGGCTCGCCCTGCTGAGCTGGGGACATGACCTCTTCACCGCCCCGTCGGGGGCTTCTGTGCGCCGCCGGGCTCGTCAGCAACTTCGACCGCTTCTCGATCGCCCCGATGCTGGTACTCATCGGAGCGGCCCTGCATGTGCCGCTCGGCACGGCCGCGGCCGCCGCGAGCGCGTACACCCTCGGATACGGTCTCGCCCAGCCCGCCTGGGGCATGGCGAGCGACCGCTTCGGGCGGGTGCGGGTGATGCGCCTGTCGCTGGCGGCGGCCTCACTGGGAGCGCTCTCATCGGCGGTGGCGCCGGGAGCGGTCTCGCTCGTCGTGGCGCGCGGGCTGACCGGAGCGTGCTTCGCGGCCGCCATCGCGGGCTCCTTGACGTATGTGGGCGACACGGTGGCGCCGGCCGAACGGCACCGTGCGCTCGGCTCGTTGATGTCGGCGTTCGCGCTGGGCACGGCGCTGGCCACCGTTGTCGCCGGAGCGCTGGCCCACTGGGTGAGCTGGCGCCTGGTGTTCGCGCTCCCGGGACTGATCGCCGCCTGCCTGGCCCTGGCGCTGCGCCGGCTGCCCGAGCCCGCACTCGCACCGCGCGAGGGCGGCGCGCTGCGGACGGCCGTACGGTCCCGGTGGCAGTGGTACGTGATGGGTGTGGCCCTGCTCGAAGGCGGCGTCCTGCTGGGCTGCTTCACCTATCTGCCACCGGCCCTGGAGTCGCTGGGCGCGGCCCCGGGGACCGCGGGAGCGGTGGCGGCGCTGTACGGGGTCGCGGCGATGGGCGGCGCCCAGCTGGTGCGACGCACCGCCCGGCACCTCGGCCCGGTCGCGTTGATCGTGCTGGGCGGCACTCAGGTCACGCTCGCCTACGGCGTGGCCGCGGTGCACCCGTCCCTGGTGACGCTGGGCCTGGGCGCGGTGCTGCTCGGCGGCGGATGGGCGTTCCTGCACTCGACGGTGCAGGCGTGGGCGACCCTGCTGGTGCCGCAGGCACGGGCCAGTGGGATCGCCCTGTTCGGGGTGGCCCTGTACCTGGGCAGCGCCCTCGGTACGGAACTCGCCTCCGGTCCGGCCCAACAGGGCGGATTCCAGGCGTTGTTCGGGGCGGCGGCGGCGCTGGCAATTCCGCTCACCGCGGCGGCGGCGTACGGGCGGCGGCGGTATGGGCGGGACCGGGACGGCGGGGGCGGCGGGGACGGCGGGATGCCGGGTTCGGCGCCCGCCGCGCCGAGAGCGCTCTCGGCGGACGGTCCTCAGGCCGTCCGACCCCCGTGCGGCCGGCCTCCCGCGTGACGCCCCGGGACGCCCTCGGGGCGCTCGCGGCTACTTGTCGGCGGTCAGCACCCCCGCCGCGCCCCAACTGTCCTTGGGAACCTCGTGGATCCACACCTGGACCGTCTCGGCCGGAAGCTTGTACGCGTCGACGAACGCGTCCGTGACGCGCTTGACCAGTTCGCGCTTCTGCTCGACGTCGCGGGGACCCTGCTGGATGGTGACGACGGGCACGGCCGAACTCCTCTGTCAGCGGTGGCTTCCCGGTGTTCCGGGCCGCTCACCGGCGTGACCCCAGTCCATCGGATCCGTACCGCCCGACCAAGAGTCAGAGCGCGACCGCAGCGATCGGCTTTCGTGATCGTCGCTGGTCAGATCGGTTCCGGATCGACTGAACACGCTCTCAGGAGCAGCTCGACGGAGGCCGGGGGGTGCTCGGCGGCGACCACGAGGGCGGTGGACAGGGAGAGGCCCGGGGCGCGGACCGGCCGGAAGGCGACGCGGGGCGTGTGGAGCGCGCGGGCGTGGGCGGCGTACACCACGGTCCACAGTGAGCCGGTCCCGATGGCGGCCAGGGTGTTCTGCAGCGACCCGCCGACGGGCCCCGGGACCGGCTCGAACCCGGCGGCGTGGCAGGCGCCCACAACCAGGTCGACGAGGGCGGGGTTGGAGCGGCGTTCGGTGATGCACAGGGGAAGTGCGGCCAGCTCTGAGAGCGCGATCTCTTCGTGGCGGGCGAGGGGATGCGCGGCGGGGAGGGCGACGACCAGCGGGTCCTGCCACAGCGGCACGGCGCGCAGGCCGGGGACGGGTTCCGGGGCGCGTACGAAGGCGGCGTCGAGCCGGCCGTCGGCGACCTGGGCCAGGCGCTCGCGCGCGGGCGCGGAGGTCAGTTCGACGGCGGTGTCGGGAGCGAGCCGGGCGAAGACGTCGAGCACGCGGTCGAGGTGCTCGCCGAGCCCGTTGCTGGTGCCGAGCCGCAGAGTGGAGCGTTCGCGGACGGCGGCCCTGGCCCGTTCGGCGGCGGCGAGCACCTCGCGCGCCTCGGGAAGCAACCGCTCTCCGGACGCGGTGAGACGTACGTGCCGGGACGACCGGTCGAACAGCTCGCGCCCCAACTCCCTTTCCAGACGCCGTATTTGCTGGCTCACCGCCGACTGGACGATGTGCAGCCGCTCGGCGGCCCGCCCGAAGTGAAGCTCTTCGGCGACGGTGACGAAGTAGCTGAGCTGCCGCAATTCCATGCGGGCGACTTTATCGAGAGCGCTCCGGGGCCCCGGCTACGAAGGGGCGGGCCTCCCGTGCGGAGGGCTCGGGCCTCGCGTGCGGAGGGGCCGCGGGGAGGGCCGGAGCGGGAAGCGCCGGGGTGGGGCCGGGCGGGGCCGGTAGCGGGAGTGGTCGACGCCCTGGGCTCCTGGGCACGGGTGAGGTTGAATGACGGACATGGTGTCCACCGATCGCTATCTCGCCTTCGCCGCGATGTCCCTCCTTGTGATCGCGATCCCGGGACCGAGCGTGCTGTTCGTGATCGGCCGGGCCCTCGCGCACGGCCGACGTACCGCTCTCGCGACGGTCCTCGGCAACGTCCTCGGCTCCTACGTGCTGGTGTGCGCGGTGGCGCTGGGGATCGGCGCGCTGGTGGAGCGTTCGGCGTCGGTGTTCATGGCGGTGAAGCTGGCGGGTGCCGCGTACCTCGTACTCCTCGGGGTGCAGGCCTACCGGCACCGTAAGGACATGCGGCTCGGGGTGGCGTCCATCGGCGAGGCGGCGGCCGTGGCCCGGCCGGCCCACGGCGATCTGCGGACGGTCGCGGACGGCGTCCTGGTGGGCGTCACCAACCCGAAGGGCATCGTGTTCTTCGCGGCGGTACTGCCGCAGTTCGTGGACCACACGGCCGGGCACCTGCCGTCGCAGATGCTGCTGCTCGGACTGATCCCCATCACGATCGGGCTGATCACGGACACCCTGTGGGGCCTGGGAGCGGCGGCGGCCCGCGGCTGGTTCGCCCGCTCCGAACGACGACTGTCGCTGATCGGCGGCGCGGGGGGCTTCGCGATGATCGGGCTCGGCGTGACGGTGGCGGCGACGGGCCGCGCCGACTGAGCGCAGCGCCGGGGCAGGTGATGGAGGGGTGCAAAGGCAGCAGCGTCATCGACACGGCTCCGGGCCGGTCCGCCGGAGCCGTGTCCAGGGGCACCCAGGATGCGGAACCGACCCAGGCCTGGAACGGGCTCGGCTCTGGTGCAGCAGTAGCGACCGGGCGGGATCGGCACGGCTTGGTCGTATTCGTCGTAGCAATAGGACGGCACAGCATCGCCATCGGTCCGGCCACGGCCCGGCGCTGGTTCGGCATCGGCGCGGGCGCGCGCCACGCTCCGTCCCGGCACGGGGCGGAACGACACGGCTCCGGCGTGGGGCGGCACCGTGTCGGTGTGGACACCGGTACGGTACGCAATTCATCCGCACGGCTCCGCGTTCGGCACGGCACCGGCGCGGATCGCCAACACCGCAATGGGCAGGGCGCGTTGCGGTAACCACGCCTCCCCGGCGACACTCCACCCGACACCCGGGGGGATGAACCCGTCGCGCGGCACCGCATGCGCACCACCCGCCTACGCCGACCCGCGCCCCCGCGCCGACCTGCAACAGGAACGCGTCAAAAACGGTGGCGGCGGGGTCAATACCGCGTCATCGCGGGAGACCGGGGCGGTACCGGGGGCATAACTTCAGACGCACGGGCGCATGACGCGTACGGCATCCGCACTCCCCACCGGAGGACACCATGGACAGCCTCACCATCGAGGACGCCGATCCCGACGAACGCCGCCCGGCAGGGCCACTGTATGTGCCGGTTCGGCTCGGCTCTGCCGGAGGGCATCAACTCCGTTTCCTGCGCGACGAGTTCGGCGCACGCACCGCGGTCGGATTCACGAGCCGGGACCGGCTGGCCGCCGTCCTGGGCGGCGAGCAGAGGTGGATCCGGCTGGCGGAACCAGCGCTGAGAGCGCTCTCGGCGCCGCTCGGCGTAACGAGTCTGACCGTCGACCCGGTCCTCACCCCGCCGGTCCCGCACAGCCGCCAGAGCCAGACCCCGCCCCTGTGCGCACGCAGGGGCCACGCGCTGAGCGCCTAGCGAGTCGGGCCGGGGCTGGGGCGGTGCGCCGGCGGGCTGAGGGCGGTGCACCGGCGGGTTGAGGGCGGTGCACCCAGTGACCGGCCGTTCGATGTGCGATGCCGGGCGGGCCGCGGCTCAGACGACCAGGACCCGGCGCCCGCGGGTGTGGCCGGCGCGACTGTCAGTGTGAGCCGCCGCTGCCTCGGCGAGCGAGTACGACTTCTCGATTGGGATGTGGAGCCTGCCCCGGGCGATGAGGTCGACGGCCTCGGCGAGCGCGTCCGGCACGCTCCCGGCCACGCCGGAGAACCGGACGCCCAGCTGCGGCGCGCCGAGGTCGGCGATGGAGACGACCTTGCGCGGATCCCCGGTCAGCTCGATGAGTTCGCGGATCACGCCCGAGCCGGCCAGGTCGAGGGCCGCGTCGACCCGACCCAGGTGCCGCACCCGTTCCACCCAGCCCTCGTTGTAGGTCGTGGCGAGGGCGCCCAGGCCACGCAGGTAGTCCTGGTTCGCAGCCCCGGCCGTGCCGATCACCGTGATGCCGCGCGCGCGGGCGATCTGCAGCACCGCCGACCCGACGCCGCCGGACGCGCCGCTCACCATCAGCGTCTGCCCAGCCCGCACGCCGACCTCGCGGATGATGCGCAGCGCGGTCTCCACCACCGACGGGTACCCGGCCGCCTCCTCGAAGGCCAGCCCTTCGGGGATCCGGGCCCAGGCCGACAACACGGCGAATTCGGCGTACGTGTCGGCGCCTTCGCCGAACACGCGGTCGCCGACCTCGACCCCCTCGACGCCCTCGCCGACCTCATCCACCACCCCGGCGGCGTCCTGTCCGACCCCGGCGGGCAGCTCTACCGGATGGGCTCCCAGGACCTGGCCCTCCCGAATCCTCCAGTCGACGGGATTGACACCCGCCGCCCGTACGGCGATGCGTATCCGGCCGGGGCTCGCGTGGGGCTCCTCGGCTTCCACCAGTTGCAGGACCTCGGGACCGCCGAACTCGGCAAAAGTAACTTTCCTCATGCGAACGAAGCTAGCACTAACGGTTAGGGTTTCACAACGGTTAGGAATTCCTACCTGGTAGTGTCAGGGCATGACCGAGCTGCCCGGACGCCGCGAACGCAAGAAGGCCGCGACCCGTCAGAAGATCGCTGACACCGCTCTGCGCCTCTTCCTGGAGCGCGGGTACGACGCCGTGGGCATCCGTGACGTGGCGGCCGAGGCCGACGTGGCCGTCACCACTGTCTTCGCCCACTTCGCCTCAAAGGAGGCCCTGGTGTTCGAGCGCGACCAGGACTTCGAGCAGCGCCTCACTAGGGCGGTAACCGACCGGCCTCCGCGTGAGCCGCTCATCCTGGCGCTGCACCGCGAGGTCCGGACCCTGGTGCGGCACTGCACGGCGGAGGGAAGTGCCCCCGTCCGACGCATGATCGAGGGATCGCCCGCCCTGCGGGAATACGAAGATTCGATGAGCCTGCGTCACGCGCAGGCGCTGGCAGCGGCGCTGGCCGCCGATCCCCACCTGTCCCGGAGTGCGACGGCCTGCCAGGCAACCGCGCGGTTCGCCATCGACGCCTACGCGCTGGCCTGCCGGGCGGACGATCCCATGGCCACGGTGGACGAGGTCTTCCGGATGATCGAGGCGGCCTGGGAAGCCACCGCGCCCTGAGCGGGGGGGGGGGCGCCGCGCCCGCCCTGAGCCGGGGGGGCGCCGCGCACTGCGGCTGGTGCCGGGGCCGACACACGACACGTGCGGGTTGCCCTGGGGTGCCCGTACCGGCCCTGTTCGCCCGATCATGTGACCGCGGCCGGACCTGGGTCGTCGGCCCGGCCATCGGGTGCACTGCACCCAGTTCGAGCTTGTGCCCGCGGGAGCCCTCGTCATCCGGATCCACACATGATCGGCCGGACAGCTCCTAGCGGGCCGGGGCCAAGGTGGCGTGGCCTGCGGGGCGATGTAGAGGCGGCGTAACTGGCCGGTGCGGCGTGCGGAGGACCGTGCGCCGACCTGAGGGAGCCGGGAGCGGGCGGGTGCGTGCGGGCGAGAGCGCTCTCAGCCCATCCAGCGTCCGCCCACCCGGATCCGCACCCAAACGGCGGAAGCGCTCTCAGGCAACCGAAGCCCCCTCAGACGGCGGCGAAATCCCCGAACCGTACGTCGTAAGAGGTGGCCGAGGTCATGTCGGCGAGCAGCCGCGCGCCCTCCTCGGCCACCTCCGCGCGATCCGCCCGCCCGAGCTTGCCGAACGGCTGCACGGTGAGCAGGGCGCCCCCGCCCTTCTGCTCGTCGATCCGCCAGATCCCGGCGAGGAACCCATCCACGAGCAGCGTGCAGTGCGCCTGATTGCCGCTCCAGCTGCGTCCCTTGTACTCGGCCGGAATGACGCGAGTCCGGTCGGCGTGCGAGAGCAGCAGGTTGTCGAACTCCGGCAGGAGGCGTACCGGCGCCGGGGTGTCCTCGGCCGGGCGGGTGGCGTCCGGCAGGTCGAAGAGTTCGATGCCGTTCTCGTCGTGGAAGAGCGCGAGCCGGGGGCGCAGCCGGTCGAAGACGCCGGCGAGGCGGGTCAGCCCCGACCAGGTCTGCATGTCCTTGACCGAGGCCGGACCGAAGGCTGCCAGGTAACGCAGCACGGTTTCGTCGGGTGCGGGCACGGGTTGGGCCGGGCGGCCGAGCCAGCGCTCGATCGTGGTGAGCGCGACCTGGCCGCTGCGGCCCCACAGGCCGCGCGGGGTGACCTGTACCAGGGGGAGTACACAGCGGGCGGCGACGGACAGGGCGAAGGGATCCGCGTCCGGCCACTTGGCGAGGAGCGCGACCCGGAGTTCCTTCATGGTGTGCGGCCGGTCCTCGACCAGGGTGCGTACGACGTCACCGAGGTGGTCCGTGTCGACCCCGGTCAGCCCTTTGCGGAACGCGTTCAGCTCGCGGTCCCGTGCGGCCTGCACGAGGGGGCGCAGGGTGAGAGCGTCGGCCGCGGTGTGCGTGTGGATGGTGGATCGTATGGTGACGATCCGCACGACCTCGCGCTGCTCCATCAGCTCTGAGAGCGCTTCCGGCCGGAACCCGGCGAGCCGTGACCAGAGGGCGAAGTAGGGCGGCTTGACGTTCTGGGCCTGCAGCCCGAGCAGGTGGGCGACGGCGTCCTTGGGCGAGAGCGTGGCACTGCGTCGCAGCAGGAGCTGACGGTCGAGGGTGGCGCGGTTGAGCGCACGGCGCGAGAGCACGGGGCGGTCGTGCCGGGGTGCGCCGGTGCGCGCGGTCGAGGCCATGGCGCGCACGGTACTCCACACCGAGAGCGGGGCCGGGCCCAGCGCAGGGGAGCAGACCCAGCCCTCCCGGGCCGCACCCCCTCGCCGCACCGCCCCCTCGACGCCCCGCCGCCACGCCACGCCGCCGCCCCGCCGCCCCTTGGAAGCGCTCTCACAGCCGGAGCGCGCCGGCGGCGAGCCGCATACATGGAAGGTGACCCCGCTGCCTCCCACCCCCGCCTCCCCAGACCCATCCACCCCTCGCCACCCACCAACCGACATCCGCCATCCATGCCCGCGCCATTTGAGGCGTATATCCTGCTCCGGGGGCATACGGACGAAGGTGACGACCGCCCGCCGGGCCGGTCGGAGAGCGGGAGGTGAGGTGGCCATGCCCGAACGACGCGGCCGCCCCGCGCGACCATCGAAGCTCCATTCCTGGCGCCGGCAGCCCTCCGCCGCACCGCCCCCTCCCCCGGACTCGGCTTCCAGCGCCGGTACGCGCGGAGCAGCGGCGGCTCCCGGCGGAGCCGGGGCTCGGCCCGGGGCTCCCCGCGCCGTACCCACGAAGGACAGCGAGGACGGGGCACAGCCCGGCAGCCGGGTGGGGAGCATCGTCCAGTCCTCCCTGTACCGGGACGGGCGGCACATCGCATCGCCGGGCACCCTCGCGGAGACGTTCCGCCAGCTGCGCGAGACGCCCGACGGCATGGCGTGGATCGGCCTGCAACGCCCCTCCGAGGCCGAACTGCATTCCCTGGCAGCCGAGTTCGACCTGCATGAGCTCGCGGTGGAGGACGCACTCGAAGCCCACCAGCGCCCGAAGCTGGAACGGTACGGAGACACCCTCTTCGTCGTGCTGCGCGCGGCCCGCTACCTCGACGCCCCGGAGGAGGTCGACTTCGGGGAACTCCACGTCTTCACCGGCCGGGACTTCCTCATCACGGTCCGCCACGGCGCCGCCCCGGACCTCTCCGCGGTCCGCCGCCGCATGGAGGAGGACCCCGAACTCCTCGCGCTGGGCCCGGAAGCCGTGCTGTACGCGATCCTCGACGCAGTGGTGGACGGGTACGCGCCCGTCGTCTCGGGCGTCCAGAACGACATCGACGAGATCGAGACGGAAGTCTTCCGAGGCGACCCGGAAGTGTCCCGCCGCATCTATGAACTCTCCCGGGAAATGGTCGAGTTCCAACGCGCCACCCGCCCCCTGGTCGGCATGCTGCACGGCCTGATGGCCGGCTTCGCGAAGTACGGCACCGACGAAGAACTCCAGCGCTACCTGCGCGATGTCGCCGACCACGTGACCCACATCAGCGAACGAGTCGACGGCTTCCGCCAGGCCCTCACGGACATCCTCACCGTGAACGCCACCCTGGTGACCCAGCAACAGAACGCGGAAATGCGGGCGTTGGCAGAGGCGGGCTTCGAGCAGAACGAAGAAATCAAGAAGATCTCGTCGTGGGCCGCCATCCTGTTTGCACCCACCCTCGTCGGCACGATCTACGGCATGAACTTCGAGCGTATGCCGGAGCTGGGGTGGGCGCTCGGCTACCCGTTCGCGATCCTGCTGATGGCGGGGGTCTGCGTGAGCCTGTACTTCATCTTCAAGCGGCGGGACTGGCTGTAGACCCGCTCGCGAATGGTCGATCGCTTCACAGAACCGCCGCCCGGCTCGCGACTGGGCGAGACTCCCGGCGCGCTCCGAAGCGAGCATCCACCTCGGCATCACCGCCCCGACGGCCCGTCGCCTCTCCCGCCGCCTCTCCGGCGATGCCGGACCTCATGGCCGTGGCCGGGTTCGCTCGGTTCGCTCGGTTCGCTCGGCAGACCGTGGATCGTCGCCCCACAGCGGGGAGGTCGACGGAACTCGTATGGCCAGTTCCAAGTAGCTGGCAACCGGCTTCGTCAGCACACTGACCTCGTGAAACCGAGCGGATTGTCCGCACGGTCCCGCTTCTTCGGAGGAACTTGTGAGCCGACCCGGACGCGTGATCACCCCCATCCTGTCCGCGCTGCTCGTCTCGGCCGGCCTGGCAGTCGCGGTGGCTGCCCCGGCCCACGCCGACACAGCCACCTGTCAGGCACAGACGACCAAAGCCGGCAACAGCAACAACGACGCGATCACGAGCGACGATCTCCAAGCCTTCGACCCGTCGGGCGCCCTCCAGTACAACCAGGACACGACCGCCGCGATTACCGCGGCGGCCCAAGGGTGCGCCGGCGTCACCAACGAGGCCACCATCCAGTCGGACCTCACCAGCGCGGGCCAGAACGTGACGGCGGCGACTACCGCCAACAAAGCCGCGGTCGCCGCCGTCGCTGCGAAGAACTACACCGAAGCCCAGACTCAGATGAATACGGCCCGCAGCCAGGAGCAGAAAGCCAAGAGTTCCTTGTGCGACGCAGCGACCCTCGCGGGCGGCACTACACCTGTTGGCTGCTGAATTCACTCTGTCTGAGCGGTACTTCACGTATGGCCGTGGCTTCGTCGGTTTCTTCCCACGGGCACGCCAACCGCCGGAGCGCTTACGTGAGCCTCTGCGTCGGCCACCCCACGGCAGTTCGGCCTCGGCCGCCGACGAGGTCAGCTCCCGCTGAGGCCCGAGCGCGGGTCATCGGATCCCCGGGAGGGAGCCCGGGAGCATGCGCGGACCCGGCCCCGCTGGTCCCCACCCCCTGCTCGCCGGGGCGGCCCTGCCGTGCTCTCGAAGGGGCGTCCCCCGCTCGTCCGGCCGAGGCCGGGCAGCAAGAAAGTGTGGCGCGCGGGGCCCACCGGACCGGGTAACGTCTTTGTCATGTTCTTCCAGACACCGATTTACGAGTGAGCGTGTGACGGGTTCCTGCTGACGTCCCTCGATGTCGCGCCCGTCCCCCACCGATGAATCCGTAGATCACTTCACATCTTCACCGGGAGAGCCCGTGACCGACAGCAAGAACATCAACAACCCCGTGGGCCAGGGCGGCGGCCAGCGCAAGAAGCTGTCCCGGGCCGAACGTCAGAACAACGGCCCCCACCGCAACCGCGACCGCCAGAACGTCGCCGACCAGAAGGCGGAGCTGGTGCGCAAGATGCGCGAGAAGGCAGCTGCGGCCAAGAGCGCCGAGCAGACGAGCGACGACAGCGCACAGAGCTGACGCCACGCCGCCTCAGGGCGGCGCCGCACAGGACAGGACGGGGCCCGGACCGCGACGCGTGGTCCGGGCCCCCGCTCTGTATCCGAAGCCGAACTCTCCGGACCCCGCGAGTCCCACCGCGCCGGGCTCACGGGCACGCCGCGCCGGACCCCGCCGAACCACCACCGGGCCACCGGGACGCGGCCCCCTCACCCGCAACCGCAGTCCCCGCACCCCCCTGGCATGATCGACCCCGAGGCGGGTGTCCGGCTCGGTCTTCTTGCGGTGGTTCGTGACGTGCTTCTTGCGGTCGTTCGTGACGTGCCTCGTGGGGAGGGTGAGGTGGGCGCTCGGAAGGCATCTACCTAGACGGCCAGACATTGATACGCATCGTTTCGCGCAGGTCCTCCGGGGCGAACCCGGTCCCCCGCACTGCCCCGCCCGCCCCGCCCGCCCCGACGGGCAGCGGGGCGCGTCGGGTGGTGTGGGGCGTCGGCGGGCTCGTCGCCCTGGGGTTTCTCGTGGGGCTCGAGGTGTTCGCGCGGAGGCACGGGATACCCGGGCCCCTCACCGCCCAGCTGCGCGAAGTGGTCTTCCCGGCCAAGCCGGGGCCGCTGTACGGCGGGCTGGCGCTGATGATGGTCGTGCTCACCTGGCGGCAGCGGTTCGTCGCGGCCGGCGTCGCCGTCGGGATCGACCTCGTGTTCGCCCTGGCGCGCTGGGCGGCCGGCGTGACGGTGCCCGAGGGGCAGTATTTCGGCAACGGCGCCCTGTGGGCGATGCTCGGCTGCGCCGTCTTCGCCCTCGCCCGCCGCACCGGTGCGGAACGCTTCCTGCTCCTGAAGGGCGTCGGGCTCGGGCTGCTGCTCGTGACCGGGCGCAAGATCGGTGACACCTGGCTGCTCATCACCTCGCGCACCCGGCCCACCGTCCTCGACCCGTACGTCGCGACCGCCGACCACGCGCTCGGCAACCCCTCGTGGGCCGCCGGCCGGATACTCAAGGCCATGGGCCCGCTGAGCGGCCATGTGATCCATGTGGTCTACGCACAGCTCGCGGTGGCCGCCGTCGTGGTCGCCCTCTACCAGTTGCGCAACGTGGCGGCCGAGCGCCGCTTTCCGCGCCACCATCTGGTGCGCACGTTCCTGTTGATCGGTCTTCTCGGGCCCGCCATCTACATGGTCTTCCCTGTGGTCGGACCGGTCTTCGCCTACGGTCCCGGCACCTCCGGCACCGGAGGCGTCGAGTGGGCCGTGGCCAACCTGTGGCCCCACACGCCGCCGCCCGTCGGCATTCCGCACCCGGTCCCGTACGACGGGATCACGCCCCGCAACTGCATGCCCAGCCTGCATACGGCGTGGGCCACCGCGATCTTCATCCACACCCGGAAGGGGCCTCGACTCCTGCGGTTCGCCGGGGCGTTCTGGCTCGTGGCCACCCTCGGCGCGACGCTGGGGTTCGGATACCACTACGGCGTGGACCTCGTGGCCGGGGTGGTGTTCTCGCTCACCGTCGAGGCCGCACTGCGCACCTACGACCGCGGCTGGGACCGGTCCGGGGTCCGCCTGGTCGCGTACGGCACGACGGTCTTCGCGGCGCTGCTCCTCTCGTACCGCCGGCTGTCGGTGCCCATGGCCGAGCACGCGTGGGTGTTCGGCCCGCTCGTCGTGCTCGCGATGCTCTCCGTCATCTACGGATACCTGCGGACCACGCGCGGCTGGCAGCCGGAGGCCGTGCCTGTGCTGCTGCCGGCGCCGCGGCCCGAGCCGGTGTGAGTCCGGAGCGCGGACGGAACGCGCCGGCCCGGATGCCGTGCAGTGGACGGACCGCCTCGGCCCGACTACCGGTGCCGGGGACGCACCGTGCCGACGGCCGGCCGCGTCGACGACGGACCCGTCCGCATCACAGCTCGTTCGCCGGCCAGTCCAGCAGCCGGGCCCCGATGACGGCGGTCTGCAGGGTGTAGCGGTGGACCGGGTCGGCCGGGTCGGCTCCGGTGAGCTGGTGGACGCGTTCCATGCGGTACGTGAAGGCCCGCACGCTCAGGCTGAGCCGGCGGGCCGCCTCGGCGGCGACGCAGCCCGCGTCGAAGTAGGCGGTGAGGGTGTCGAGGAGCGACTCGGGGCCGCCGCGCGCACCCCGCAGTGGCCCGAGCGCGCGGTGCACCAGGTCCGCCATGGCCTGGCGGTCACGCATCAGGACCGGGAAGACCAACAGGTCGGCGGCGTGCAGCACCGGGCCTTCGAGGTGCATGCGGGTCGCGAGGTCGAGCGCGTTGAGGGCCTCCTCGTAGGAGTGCGCGACGCCGCCCGCGCCGGGGTGCGGGCGGCCGATCGCGACCCGGCCCAGGGTGGCGGCGTGGGCCTGTTTCGCGAAGTGGCGCAGGACGTCGTCCTGGTCGGCCGGGGCCACGCAGATGAGCCGGCCGTCCTTGGTGGTGGACAGGACGCGCCGGTTCCCGAAGCGGCCGAAGAGCGCCTGGCGCACCCGCTGGGTCGCGGGATGCGCGTCGTCGTACGCGTCCGGGCCCTCGGCGACGGCCACGGCGTGGGCGTGGGAGAGCAGCAGCCCGAAGCGCTCGGAGCGCCCCGCCAGGTTTCCCGGGTCGCTGCGCCCGTACAGGAGGTCGTCGATGAACTCGCGGCGCGCCGCCTCCTCTTGGCGTACGGCGAGGAGTTGAGCGCGCTCGTGGCCTTCGGCGAGGGCGTCGATGACCTGGCCGACGGTGGCCAGGAGGTGGTCGAACGAGGCACGCGGCAGGTCCGGGCAGGCGCTCCGGGCCGTCGCCAAGTGCTGCTGCACCAGCGTACGCAGGCTGAGGCCGGCTTCGGCGGCGCGTCCGCCGAGGGCGCGGCGCGACTCCAATTCGTCCCGGGTGAGGCGGCGGCCGGTGGCGCAGGTCTCGGCGAGTATGCGGGCGTAGCCGTCGAGGTAGTCCGTCGACAGGCCCTGCTCGGCACCCTGCTCGGCGCCCTGGGCCGAGCCCAGCCCAACGCCCAGCCCAGCGCCCAGCCCTGCACCCCGGACAGAACCCTGTCCCGCATCCCCGCCGGAGCCCGGCCCCTGGCCCGGCCCCGAGTCTCGCCCCGCACCCCCACCGGGGCCAGGCCGCACGCCCTGCCCCAACTCCCGCCCCGCCACTCGGTCTCCTGATGTTCGATGCGCCGGTGCCGGCTTGTTGACGGGCCCGTCCAGTCAGTATCCGGCATCAGGGAATCGTAAAGACTGCCGGGATCCGGCAATGCGAACAGGCGTGCCCCGTGGCCAAGATGACCGAGGGGGAACACGGGGGAAACCGCTCCGGTGCCGGGACGCGACGACGCGCCTGGTGCCGGAGAACCCCGGTGTGTCCCGGTCACGATCACCGGGCCATGAGCGAAGGGGGCGCCACGATGACCGAGTTTCTCGCCGCGGCGCTCGGGTTCCCCGCCGCCCTGTTCAGCGCGGCTCTGATCGTCGTGGTGGCCTTCTGGCTCCTGGTCCTGGTCGGCGCCGCCGAACACACCACCTTCAACGGGGACGTGCACGGCCCCGTGTTCGGCGGGGGCGGCGTTCCCGTGAGCGTCGCGGTGTCGCTGCTCACCGGGATCTCCTGGTTCATCAGCCTCGCCGGTTCCGTCCTCGTACGCCGCTCCGGGGCGTCCGGCGTCGCGGGTGCGGCCCTGGAGGCCGGGGTGCTGGCAGCGGCGCTGCTGTGCGGCTGGGCCCTCACCCGCTTCCTCGTCGGCCGGCTGCGGCGCGCCTTCCCCGACCGTCCGCCGCCGTCCCGGCTCGACTTCGTCGGCCTCACCTGCACGATCCGTACCGGCTCCGTGTCGGGGGACTTCGGTCAGGCGGAGGTCGCGGCGGCCGACGGGTCGACCGCCCTGGTGCAGGTCCGCCAGAGCGGCACCGATCCCCTGGGCCTCGGCAGCACGGGCCTGCTGTACGCGTTCGACGACGACGGCGAGTTCTTCTGGGTCGCGCCCTACGACACGGCGCTCGACCCGCGCGACGCCCGCACCTGACGCGCCCGGCACGCGCCGGCCCGGTCCGGCTCACGGTCCCTCGCGGGCGTCCCGCCGGCCCTGCGGCCCACACCCCGGCCCACCTCTCTCATCTCACCTGTCCCAAGGACGTCTCATGGATGCCATTTCCCTGGGCCTCGGCGTACTCGTCGCCGTTGTCCTGCTCATCGCGATCGCCCTGCTCCTGGTGGTCGGCAAGCTGTTCCGGAAGGTGGAGCAGGGCCGGGCGCTGATCATCTCGAAGACCAAGAAGGTCGACGTCACCTTCACCGGCGCCGTGGTCCTTCCGGTGCTGCACAAGGCCGAGTACATGGACATCTCGGTGAAGACCATCGAGATCCGCCGCACCGGGCGCGAGGGCCTGATCTGCCAGGACAACATCCGGGCCGACATCCACATCTCGTTCTTCGTGCGGGTCAACAAGACCGTCGAGGACGTCATCAAGGTCGCCCAGTCGATCGGCACCCAGCGGGCCAGTGACCGGGTCGCCATCCAGGACTTCTTCGCCGCGAAGTTCTCCGAGGCGCTCAAGACGGTGGGCAAGCAGCTCGACTTCGTCGACCTCTACACCAAGCGCGAGGAGTTCCGGGACCGGATCATCCGGGTCATCGGCACCGACCTGAACGGCTACCACCTGGACGACGCCGCCATCGACCACCTCGAACAGACCCCGATGACACAGCTCGACGCGGCGAACATCCTCGACGCACAGGGCATCCGCAAGATCACCGAGCTGACGGCCGTCGAGCACGTACGCACCAACGAGTTCCAGCGCACCGAGCAGAAGGAGATCACCCGGCAGAACGTGGACGCCCGGGAGACCATCCTGGAGCTGGAGCGGCGGCAGGCCGAGGCGGAGATCAAGCAGCGGCGCGAGGTCGAGACGCTGCGCGCCCGGGAGGAGGCGGCGACGTCCAAGGTGCAGGAGGAGGAGCGGCTCGGGGCGCAGACCGCGTTCCTGCGCACCGAGGAGCAGCTCGGGGTGCAGCGGGAGAACCAGGCCCGGGAGATCGCGGTCGCGCAGAAGAACCGCGAGCGGGTCATCGCCGTCGAGAACGAGCGCATCGAGAAGGACCGGATGCTCGAAGTCATCGGCCGCGAGCGGGAGACGGCGCTGTCCGCGATCGCCAAGGACAAGGAGGTCGAGGCCGAACGCCGTGAGGTCGCGGACGTCGTCAGGGAGCGGATCGCCGTGGACCGCACGGTCGCGGAGCAGGAGGAGTCGATCAAGAAGCTCCGCATGGTCGAGGAGGCGGAGCGCACCCGGCAGGCCGTGATCATCGGCGCCGAGGCGGAGGCTCAGGAGAAGCTGGTCAAGGACATCAAGGCGGCGGAGGCGGCGGAGGCCGCGTCCAAGCACCGCGCGGCGGAGCAACTCACCCTGGCGGAGGCCCGGTTGAAGTCCGCCGACCTCGACGCGCGCGCCAAGCTGCGGCTCGCCGAGGGCCTCCAGGCGGAGGCGGCGGCCGAGGGTCTTGCCCAGGTCCAGGTCCGCGACAAGGAGGCCGAGGTCATCGAGAAGGCCGGCCGCGCCGAGGCCGAGGCGACGGGCGCGCGCCTGAAGGCGGAGGCCGAGGGGTCCCGGCTGAAGGCGCTCGCGGTCGCGGAGGGCACGCAGGCGCAGGCCAAGGCGGACGCCGCGATGATCGGGGAGAAGCTGAAGGCGGAGGCTGAGGGCCTCACCGAGAAGGCGGCGGCGATGGCGGCGCTCGACGACGCCTCGCGTGGTCACGAGGAGTACCGTCTGCGGCTCGCCGCCGAGAAGGAGATCCGGCTCGCCGGGCTCACCGCGCAGCGGCAGGTGGCCGAGGCGCAGGCCGCCGTCCTGGCCACCGGTCTGGAGCACGCCGACATCAACATCGTCGGCGGCGAGTCCGTCTTCTTCGACCGGCTCGTCTCCTCGATCTCGCTCGGGCAGGGCATCGACGCGTTCGTACGCCACTCCGAGACCGCGCAGGCGCTCGCGGGGCCCTGGCTCGACGGGAGCGCGAGCTTCCCCGAGGACCTGACGCGTGTGCTCGGCTCGGTGTCCACGGGCGACGTCCAGAACCTGACGGTGTCCGCGCTGCTGATGAAGCTGATGAACACGGGCGGCTCCAACGCCGGACAGCTCAGCGAACTCCTCGACAAGGCACGGCAGTTGGGCCTGACCGACCTGCCGGTGACGGCACTGGCCGGGGCGGTCGACGGCCCGGTCGGCAGGCCGGGCGACCAGTCGGTCGACGGCTCGGCCGTCGGGTCGGCCGTCGGCTCGGCCGTCGGGTCGGCCGTCGGGTCGGCCGTCGGGTCGGTGAGCCACTCGGTGAACGGCTCGGCCGGCGGGCCGGCCACGGTCTGAGTCCCGCCACGGCCTGAGTCCCGGCCACGCGCCGAGGACGGGTCGGGGCCCCGGGCCCTTCGCCCCGGGCCCCCGACTCCCGGCCCGGTCCGGACGCCGATGTCCGGGCCGGTCCGGTCCCCGAGCGCCGACCGGCCCGGATCCCGAGCCCCGGGCCGGTCCGGACCCCGTACGAACGCATCCGCAGGGAGCCCCCACCATGAACAGCACGTCCCCCTCGTCCGCGGTGGACGCGGGTACCTACGAGGTGCTGCGGGACCGGCTGGCCGCGCAGGCCGGCGAACTGATCCGCAGGGCCGAGGCGCTCGATGCCCGGCGCGCCGAGGAGTTCGGCTCCGCCGGGCTGTCGCTGACCGGCACCGAGCAACTGCGCACCCCGGACAACCGCGTGGCCCGGGACGTCGTGGCGGTCGGCGAGCGGCTGCTGGTCGGATACGGCGGCGCGGGACCGAGGGACGCGACCGCCGTCGGGGACGTCTTCGTCCTCTACGACCGTGACGGCCTGGCACCCCTCCCCGAGGACGCCGTCCCCGGCCTGCTCGACGACCCGGCGTTCGTGCGGGAGTTCACCGAGCTCCACCGCTACTACCGGCAGGCCCGGCTCCTTCGGCTGCGCCGCGTCGAGGGCAGGCTGCTGGCCGTCTTCGGGACCGGCGAGGGCGGCGACGACATCCGTGTGCTGCGCTGGGCCGTGGACGCGGGCGGTGACGTCACGTTCCTGGACGCCCGCGGAGAGCGCGATCACGTCTTCCCGCCGTCCCAGGACATCGAGTGGACCGCTGTCACGCGCGAGGACCAGGTGCTCGGCCGTCACCCGCACCTGTCCATCGGCGGCGAGGTGTTCGTCTCGACGGTCGGCGGCGCGCTCACCGTCAAGGTCGAGGACGACACCGAGGCGGCGGAGGGCATCTACTCCGAGCCGGTCGACGAACCGCTCCAGTCGCTCGCCGACGCCGACGTCGAGTACGCGTACGCGGGCCGGCTGATCCTGCTGCGGGTGCGCCCGTACAAGGAGGAGGCCCGACGCCATCTCGTCTTCAACCGGGCCACGCGCACCGTGGTGCGGCTCGACGCCATCGGACAGGCGTGCCTGCGGCTCCCCGAGGACCAGGGGCTCGTCTTCCCCGGCGGCTACTACCTCGCCACCGGCGCCGCCAAGACCTTCGACATCGCCACCGAGGGCCTGGAGTTCGAGCGGATCGTGCGCTCCCCGGGCGCCGAGGACGTGCTGTACGCCTTCCACGCACGGGCCGGGGGGCACGGCCTGCTCCTGCCGTACCACGCCATCCGCAAAACGGTCGCCGCGCCGCTCTCCTGCCACGGCTACGCGCTCTTCGACGACGGCACGCTCCTCGTGCTGCGCGCCGACCCGGCGGGCGCCGCCGCCGAACCGGCCCGGATCCATCCGGTCCAGCGCTGGCGCTCCCCCTACGTCAGCGACACCCACGCGGCGGCGCGGGCCACCGGCGGCGGCCCGTTGTCCCGCATCGGCAACGCGGATCTGGTGCGCGGCATCGCCGACTGCCTCTTCCTCGCGCGCACGGTCGTCGAGACCACCGCGCCGGCCACCGGTGTGTACGAGGCTCTGCTCGCGTCCTGCGGGCGCGCCATCGACACCCACCACTGGCTCGGCGACTCCGATGTGGGCGATCTCCTGGCACCGTTGAGCGAGGTGCGGACCACGGCCGAGCAGGTCCTCGCCGAGTTCGAGACCGTGGGGTCCCTCACCCGGGGGGCCGCCGAGGCGCTGGAGGAGGCCGCCACGCAGATCGCCTCGCTGGTGCGCCGGCTGCGCGGCGAGGCGCCCCGCGACGCCGCCGCATGGGTGGCCCGATTGACCGAACTCCGGCGTGCGCAGGGTCACTTGGTGACGCTGAAGGAGCTCCGGTACGCGGATACCGCGCGCATCGACGAGCTGGCCGCGCAGCTCACGGCCGACCTTGCCGCCTTCGGGCAGCGGGCCGTGGCCTTCCTGGCGCGCGAGGACGCGTTCGCCGGCTACCACGACGAGACCGGCGAACTGGCTTCGCGGGCCGGGCAGATCGCCACCGTCGCCGAGGCCGCCCCGGTCGCGGCCCGGCTCGACGAGCTGACCGAGGGGCTGAGGACGGTCACCGAGGTGGTGGCGGGACTCGACGTGGGCGACGCCACCGTCCGCACCGCGATCCTGGAGCGGATCGCGGACGTGCTCGGCGGCGTCAACCGCGCCCGCGCCACGCTCGACGCCCGCATCCGCGAGCTGCGGGACCAGGAGGGCGCAGCCGAACTCGCCGCAGAACTGGGCCTGTTGGCGCAGTCCGTCACGGGCGCCCTCGCGGGTGCCGACACCCCGGAGCGCTGCGACGAACAGCTCGCCTCGCTCCTGCTGCGCCTGGAGGACCTGGAGTCGCGGTTCGCCCACTCCGACGCGGCGCTCGCCGCGCTGGGCACCCGGCGCACCGAGGTGTACGAGGCGTTCTCGGCCCGCAAGCAGACGGTGCAGGACGCCCGCGCCCGCCACGCCGAGCGGCTGGCCGACTCAGCCGCCCGCGTCCTGGAGACGATCGCCCGGCGTCTGACGGGCCTCGCCGACATGGACGCGGTCAACACCTACTTCGCCTCCGACCCGATGGTCGCCAAGGTCCGCAGGAGCGCGGACGAGCTGCGTGACCTGGGCGACCGGGTCAGGGCCGAGGAGCTGGAGGGCCGCATCAAGGCGGCCCGCCAGGAGGCGGCGCGCGCCCTGCGCGACCGTACCGAGCTGTACGGCGACGGCGGCAGGACGGTCCGGCTCGGGCGGCACGCGTTCGCGGTCAACGCCCAGCCGCTCGACCTGACGCTGGTGCCGCACGGCGACGGCCTGGCGTTCGCCCTCACCGGCACGGACTACCGCTCCCCCGTCGACGACCCGGCGTTCGCCGCCACCCGGCCCTACTGGGAGCAGTCGCTGCCGTCCGAGAACGCCGGGGTGTACCGCGCGGAGTACCTCGCCGTGCGCCTGTTCACCGAGCACGGGGCGTCCGCCCTGGCCGGCGCCGATCTGCCCGCGCTCGTGCGCAGGGCCGCCGAGTCGGCGTACGACGAGGGGTACGAGCGGGGCGTCCACGACCATGACGCCACGCTCGTGCTCGGCGCCCTGCTGCGGCTGCACGACGGCGCGGGTCTGCTGCGGCACGCGCCCGCGGCCCGCGCCGAGGCCCAGCTGTTCTGGGCGCACCGCACCACCGGGCCGGAGCGGGCGACCTGGACGCGGCGCGCGTCGTCACTGGCCCGCGCCCGCGCCACCTTCGGCCTCGCCCCGGCCATCGCGGAGTTCGTGGCCGAACTGTCCGGCGCCATGGCGGGTTCGGCCGCGGCGGCCGCGTACCTCTTCGACGAGCTGGCGTCGGCGCCCGACGGGTTCGTCACCCGTGCCGCCACCCGCGACCTGCTCGACAAGTTCCGCCTGGCGGCGGGGAGTTCGGCGTACGTGGACGACCTGGCGGCGCTCGACAACCTGGCCGACCGGCGCCAGCTCGTCGAGGCGTGGCTGTCCTCCTACGCCGTCGCCGCGGGCGAGCCGCTCGACGAGGGCGATCTCGCGGAGGCGGTCGCCGTGGAGCTCTGCCCCGAGCTGACCCGGTACGCGTGCGAGGCTCCCCTGTCCGGCACCGTCGAGGGGCTGCTCGGCGCCCATCCGCGCATCACACCGAGCCGCACCCTCACCGTACGCATCGACGAACTCCTCGCCCGCGTCGGCGCGTTCATGGAGCGCACCACCGTCGGGTTCCGCGCCTACCAGCGTCTGCGGACGGCCCTCGTGGCGGCCGAGCGCGGGCGGCTGCGTCTGGAGGAGTACCAGCCGCGGGTCATGTCGTCGTTCGTGCGCAACCGCCTCCTCGACGAGGTGTACCTGCCGCTCATCGGCGACAGCCTCGCCAAGCAGCTCGGCACGACCGGCTCCACCAGGCGCACCGACAGCAACGGCCTGCTGCTGCTCATCTCCCCGCCCGGCTACGGCAAGACGACCCTGGTGGAGTACGTGGCGAACCGGCTCGGCCTCGTCCTGGTGAAGGTCAGCGGACCGGCGCTCGGCCACGGGGTCACCTCGCTCGACCCGGCCGACGCGCCCGACGCCACGGCCCGCCGGGAGGTCGAGAAGATCAATTTCGCGCTCGCGGCGGGCAACAACACGCTGCTCTACCTCGACGACATCCAGCACACCTCGCCGGAGCTGCTGCAGAAGTTCATCCCGCTGTGCGACGCCACCCGCCGCATGGAGGGCGTGCGGGACGGCCGGGCCCGCAGCTACGACCTGCGCGGCAAGCGGTTCGCCGTCTGCATGGCGGGCAATCCCTACACCGAGTCCGGGCAGCGCTTCACCGTCCCCGACATGCTGGCCAACCGGGCCGACGTGTGGAACCTCGGCTCCGTGCTCACCGGCAAGGAGAGCGCCTTCGCGCTGAGCTTCATCGAGAACGCGCTGACGTCGAACCCGGTGCTCGCCCCGCTCGCCGGCCGCGACCGCGCCGACCTCGACCTGCTGGTGCGGCTCGCCGAACACGACCCGTCCGCCCGCGCCGACCGGCTCAACCACCCTTACGCGCCGGCCGAGTTGGAGCGTGTTCTGGCGGTGCTGCGGCATCTGCTCACCGCCCGGTCCACCGTCCTCGCCGTGAACGCCGCGTACATCGCCTCCGCGGCCCAGAGCGACAACAGCCGCACGGAGCCGCCGTTCCAGCTCCAGGGCTCGTACCGCAACATGAACAAGATCGCGGCACGGATCGACCCCGTCATGAACGCGGCCGAGCTCGCCGCCGTGATCGACGACCACTACCGGGGCGAGGCCCAGACCCTCACCACGGGCGCCGAGGCGAACCTCCTGAAGCTGGCCGGACTGCGGGGCCGCCGGACCGCCGAGCAGGAGGCGCGCTGGGCGGAGATCACCTCCGCGTACGTGCGCGCCCGGACGCTCGGCGGCCCCGACGGCGACCCGCTCACCCGGGCGGTCGCGGCGCTCGGCCTGCTCGCGGACCGCATCGCGGCCGTCGAATCCGCCATCACGCGGGCCGGGGAGCCCCGGTAGAGCGCGGGGCCCCGGCGTCGTTCCGGCACGCGGGGGTCTTGAGCCCGCGCGTCAGGGCGTCCTCAGCTCCTCCCGCGCCGCGTCCTCCTCGTCGGCCTCCGCCGTGGGGCGGCGAGTCGCGAGCAGATAGGCCACGGCCCCGAGGAACAGCGCCACGGAGACCCAGTCGTTGAGGCGCAGGCCGAGGAAGGTGTTGGCGTGGTCGATGCGCAGGGCCTCGATCCAGGCCCGTCCCGCGGTGTAGACGACGACGTAGCAGGCGAAGAGCCGTCCGCGCCGCAGGCCGTACCGCCGGTCGAGCCACAGGAGCAGCGCCATGGCGCCGAGGTCCCAGAGCGATTCATACAGGAAGGTGGGGTGGTAGAACGCGACGTCCGCCGAGCCCTCGGGCCGGTGCGCCGGGTCGATCAGCAGCTTCCAGGGCAGGGAGGTGGCGCGGCCGTAGAGCTCCTGGTTGAAGTAGTTGCCCCACCGTCCCATCGCCTGGGCCAGGACGAGGCCGGGCGCGGCGGCGTCCGCGAACTCCGCCAGGGTGATGCCGCGGCGCCGGCAGCCGAGCCAGGCCCCGACGGCGCCGAGTGCGACGGCCCCGGGGATGCCGAGGCCGCCGTCCCAGATGTAGAGCGCCCTGATCGGCTGGTGACCTGCGGTGAAGTACAGCTCGGGGTCGGTGATCACGTGGTAGAGCCGGCCGCCGAGCAGCCCGAACGGCACCGCCCATACGGCGATGTCGGAGATGTCGTCGGGGTTACCGCCGCGCGCCGCCCACCGGCGCCGGGTGAGCCAGACCCCGGCGAAGACACCGGCGATGATGCACAGGGCGTACGCCCGGACGGGTATCGGCCCCAGGTGCCACACCCCTTGGGAGGGGCTCGGCAGATACGCCAGAACCATGAACTCGACCACTCTCCACGCGCGTAGGACCGGCCGTCGCCGGGGGACCCGCCCGACAGTACAGAGGGGACCCGGCCGTACGGCGACCGCGGTGGCGGGTCCGGGCGGTCAACTGCCCGGATCCACCGCCCGGTTCACCCGGCGCAGGCATGGCCTCGCCTCGGGCCGCACGCGCGCGGTGCGCGGGTGCGAGCACCCGAGGCGGATCAACGGCCTTGAGAACCGGGCGAGTCGGCGTCAGGCGGCGCGGCGCACCCGGGCGGCCTTGCGGGCTTCGGCCAGTTCGCGGGACTCGCCGGCGCGGCGCGAGGTGCCGGCGCGGCCCTCCTGGCCGCGAGCGGTCCCGCGGCCGCGGAACGGGGCCTGGCCGCGCCTGGGCTGGTCCGCGGGGGCGGTGGCCGGGCCGACGGGGATGCCGGACGGGGCCTGGGCGCCGGTGATGCGGCTCAGTTCGGCCTCGCCGGAGCGGACCTGGGTGATGGTCGGGGTGATCCCGGCGGCCATCATCAGGCGGCTCATCTCACGGCGCTGGTTGGGCAGGACGAGGGTGACGACGCTGCCGGACTCGCCGGCGCGGGCGGTGCGCCCGCCGCGGTGCAGGTAGTCCTTGTGGTCGGTCGGCGGGTCGACGTTGACCACGAGGTCGAGGTTGTCGACGTGGATGCCGCGCGCGGCGACATTGGTGGCGACCAGGACCGACACCGCGCCGGTCTTGAACTGGGCGAGGGTGCGGGTGCGCTGCGGCTGGGACTTGCCGCCGTGCAGAGCCGCGGCCCGCACCCCGCTCTGGAGCAGGTGCTTGGTGAGCTGGTCGACGGCGTGCTTGGTGTCCAGGAACATGATGACCCGGCCGTCGCGGGCGGCGATCTCGGTGGTCGTGGCGTACTTGTCGGCGCCCTGCACGTGCAGCACGTGGTGCTCCATCGTGGTGACCGCGCCGGCCGACGGGTCGACGGAGTGGACCACGGGGTCGTGCAGGTAGCGCCGGACCAGAAGGTCGACGTTGCGGTCGAGGGTGGCGGAGAACAGCATCCGCTGGCCTTCGGGGCGGACCTGGTCGAGGAGCTCGGTGACCTGCGGCATGAAGCCCATGTCGGCCATCTGGTCGGCCTCGTCGAGCACCGTGATGGCGACCTGGTCGAGGCGGCAGTCGCGGCGCTCGATGAGGTCCTTGAGACGGCCGGGCGTGGCCACGACGACCTCGGCGCCGGAGCGCAGCGCGCCGGCCTGCCGGCCGATCGACATGCCGCCCACGACGGTCGCCATGCGCAGCTTCAGGGCCTTGGCGTACGGGGTGAGGGCGTCGGTGACCTGCTGGGCCAGCTCACGGGTGGGGACCAGGACCAGGGCGAGGGGCTTCTTCGACTCGGCGCGGCGTCCGGCGGTGCGCACCAGGAGGGCGAGGCCGAAGGCGAGGGTCTTGCCCGAGCCGGTGCGGCCGCGGCCGAGCACGTCCCGGCCGGCCAGCGAGTTCGGGAGCGTGGCGGCCTGGATGGGGAACGGCTCGTTCATGCCGAGGCTGGTGAGCAGCTCCAGGATGGGCGCGGGCATGTCGAGGTCGCCGAAGTTCTCGACGGGCGGCAGGGCCGGCGTGATGGTGACGGGGAGGGCGAACTCGCCCTGCGGCGCGGCGGGCCTGCGGCCGCCGCCGGAGCGGTTCGAGCCCTGGGGGCGGAAACGGGCGCCCCGGTCGGTGCTGCCGCCCTTGCGGGCGGCGGAGTAGCGGTCGTTCGTGCGAGCTGAACGGTTCAAGGAGAACCTTCCTCGATATGGCACGTATCGAGGGATCCCCGGCGCAGTGAAGCGGCCGTGGCATCGCAAGAACGAGCCGAAAACAGAAGTCGAATTCTGATCCGGCCGTACCTGGGCGCGAAAATTCCTTGCCCGTTGTCGGAATGCCGGGCATCCGCCGCCTGGTGGGGCGGTCGGGCCGGATCAGGACAGCGGGCCGGTGCGCGCCGGGCCCATGGCCATGGCGGTAGGTCCGCTGCGGCGGGACGCCCGGGGTGGTCCCGGTGTCCCGCGGGCCGCGAGAGTGCCGTCACATCGTGACGGCGGGCCCGGTGGAACAGCAACGGGCTGGGGCCCGCACCCCAAGGTGCGGGCCCCAGCCGCGTGCAGAAAACGCCTCAGCGTCAGGCAGGCACGATGTTCTCGGCCTGCGGGCCCTTCTGGCCCTGCGTGACGTCGAAGTTCACCTTCTGGCCTTCCTGAAGCTCACGGAAGCCCTGGGTGGCGATGTTCGAGTAGTGGGCGAACACGTCCGGGCCGCCACCCTCCTGCTCAATGAAGCCGAAGCCCTTTTCCGCGTTGAACCACTTCACGGTGCCAGTAGCCATGTCATATCTCCTTCGGGGCAATGCCCGGGGGTCCGCACTGTGCTGACCCCGTCGTTACCGCGATGATTGCCCCGTCCGGAAAAAGCACCGGAAATACAAAAGCGCCCGACGGCATAAAACCATCGAGGCACTTGAAGTCTTTGGGAACCACAACTGCAACTGGGATCAACAGTAGCACGGTTCCGGGATGCAGGCACGGCAAATACCACCATTTTGGGCGTGCCGCCAGGAAACCTCGCCGTACATTGCGCAAATTTCCGTGGCACGGGACGGGAATATTCGGCCTGACGTACGGCCGGCGCGGGCCTTGATAGCGTCGCGGCGTGGGTCTCTTGCGCGGTGCGGACGGCGGCGGAACACCGGTGACGGCGCGGGCGCTGCGGATGTCACGGGCGGGCTCGGCGGTACTGGTGCTCGGGGTGGCGGTGCCCACCTTCCTCGCGGCCGGCACCGGCGCGCGGGCCGTCGCCGCCCTGGTCCTCGCCGTCGCGCAGGCCGTACTGCTCCGGTGGGTGCTGATCCGGCCCGGTGCGGTCCTCGCGGGGAGCGCCCTGCTCGACTGCGCGATGTGGCTGCTCTTCCCCGCTCTGAGCCTGACCGGCGCCTTTCTCGGGGCCCAGATCGCCCTGTGCGTCGTGTCGGCGCTGCGACCGGTACGGATCTCGCGGTGGTGGCTGCTCGGGATGCTGGCGCTCGCCCCGCTGGCCTACACCGGCGCGGGCACCCTGGCGCTGGTGACCCACGTCCTGGCCGTGACGCTGGCCTGGACCGCGGGGCAGTGGCGCAGGGCCCACCAGGACCGGCTGGCGGCCGAGACGCGGCGGGCGGTCGCCGAGGAGCGGGCCAGGATCGCGCGCGAGGTGCACGACGTGGTGGCCCACACCGTCTCGGTGATGGTGATCCAGGCGAGCGCCGCCGACGACGTCTTCACCACCCACCCCGAGCAGGCGAGGAACGCGCTGCGCGCCATCGACAGCGCGGGCCGCTCGGCGCTCGCGGAGCTGCGGCTGCTGCTGCGCGCCGAGACGGGTGAGCACGACGGGCACGACGGGCAGGACGGGCACGACGCAGCGGGCGGGCCGGGCGGCGCGGACGACGACGGACGCCGGCCGGCGCGCGGGCTCGGCGATCTCGCCGGGCTCGCCGCCAACGCGCGGGCCGCGGGCCTCACCGTCGAGCTGCACGAGGAGGGCACCGGCCAGGACGTCCCGGCGGCCGTGGGGCTCGCGGCGTACCGGATCGTGCAGGAGGCGCTGACCAACACGATGCGGCACGCGGGGGCGAGCCGGGTGCGGGTCTCGGTGTGCCGGACCGCGGCATCGGTGCGCGTCGAGGTGAGCGACAACGGCCGCCCGGGGAACCGGAGTCGGCGCTCGGCCGGGGCGGGGCGGGGGCTGGCGGGGATGCGCGAGCGGGCCACGCTCCTCGGCGGCACCCTGGAGGCGGGCCCCGGCCCCGGCGGTGGTTTCGAGGTCCACGCCGAGCTGCCGATAAGGTACGCACCGTGACGATCCGCGTGGTGGTGACCGACGACCAGGCGCTGGTGCGCGGCGGGTTCCGCCTGATCATCGACGCCCGGGACGACCTCGAAGTGGTCGGCGAGGCGACCGACGGACGTCACGCGGTGCGCCTGGTTGAGGAGTTGAGGCCCGACGTCGTCCTGATGGACGTGCGGATGCCGGTGATGGACGGCATCGACGCGACACGGGCCATCGTCGCCTCGGGCAGCGCGACCCGGGTCCTCGTCGTCACCACCTTCGACCTCGACGAACACGTCCTGACCGCGCTGCGCGCCGGAGCCAGCGGGTTTCTGCTCAAGGACATCCGACCCGCCGAACTGGCCGAGGCGGTCCGGGTGGTGGCGCGCGGCGACGCGCTGCTCGCGCCGACCGTGACCCGCCGCATGCTGGACCGGTTCGCACACACCACCGTCCCCTCGGCGCCGGCCGCGCTCGCCGAGCTGTCGCCGCGCGAGCGCGAGGTGCTCACCCTGATCGGGCAGGCGCTCTCCAACACCGAGATCGCCCGGCAGCTGCATCTGTCGGAGGCGACGGTCAAGACCCATGTGTCGGCGGTGCTGCGCAAGCTGCGCCTGCGCGACCGGGTCCAGGCGGTGGTCGCCGCGTACGACCACGGCCTGGTCGAGCCCCGCCGGGGCTGAGCCGCCCGCCGCGCGGCCGGTCCCCGGCGGTCCCTTCCGGCCGCCTCATCCTCCGGAGTGATTCGGGCGCGCACTCATCCCGTGGGCCGAGCGCGGATCCGTACGCCGGGTGGATCCCGCGGCGGCGGCGAGTGCCTAGCGTCGGTTCCATGACGCTCTCCCTGTACGGCCGGACGTATCTCACGGCCTACGACACCGATTCCGGCGCACTGTACGACCGCACCCGGGCCGGGTTCCTGCTGCGTGTCGCGGTCCTGGCCGACCTGGCCCGCGCGGGCCGTGTCGCCGATCGCGCGGGCGAGGTGGCGGTCGTGGACGGCGGCGCGACCGGCGACCCCGTCCTCGATCTCGTCCTGCCCCGTCTCGGGGCGCACCGGCGCACCTGGAAGGCGTGGCTGCGCACCGACCGCAAGGAGACCCTGGCGGCCGTCGAGGGCCGGCTGGCGGCGCTGGGGGTGATCACCGTGCGGGAGCGGCCCGCCGCCTTCCCCCGCCCGGCCCGGCGCGCGGTGTCGGTGTGCGACGCGGCGGAGGTACGGGCGCTCCAGGGCGCGCTCGCCGCGGTGCTGCGGGGCGCGGGCCCCGCCGGGCCGGACGAGGCGGTCCTGGTGGCCCTCGCCGCGGCGGGCGGCGCGCACCACGTCGTGTCGCGCGCCGACGCCAAGGCCCGCAGGGACCGCGTGGAGGAGCTGACCGGGCACCTGGACGCGGTCGCGCCCGCGCTCGGCCGTGCCGTCCGGGGGCTCGGGACCACGCTGGTCGCGGCGCAGGGCGGGATGGGCGGTGGCTGACGTGCGCGCGATGGTGGCGGCGCTCGCGGGCGCGCTGGCCCTGACGCTCCCCCTCGCGGCGCCGCCGCCCTCGTCGGCGGCGCCGGTGGTGCACACCCTGGCGGGGGCGGTGCGCGGCGCGGCGCGCGACGGCTACCGCGTCTTCGACGGCGTCCCGTACGCCGCGCCGCCCGTCGGCGCGCTGCGCTGGACGCCGCCCCGCCCGGCCGCCGCGTGGTCCGGGGTGCGCGAGGCGACCGAACCCGGCGCGGCCTGCGCGCAGCCGGCCGGTGAGGTGCCGGGCGGCAGCACGAGCGAGGACTGTCTGTATCTGAACGTGACCGCGCCCGCCGGCGCGTCGGCGGGCCGCCCCCGGCCGGTGATCGTGTGGCTGCACGGCGGCGGCTTCACCAGCGGGACGGGCAGCTCCTACGACGCGCACCGCATGGCGCGGGACGGCGACGTCGTGGTGGTCACCGTCAACTACCGGCTGGGCGCGCTCGGTTTCCTCGGGCGGCCGGGGCTGGCGGGCTCGGGCACCTTCGGCCTCGCCGACCAGCAGGCCGCGCTGCGGTACGTGCGCGACAACATCCGGGGCTTCGGCGGTGATCCGCGGAACGTGACCCTGGCCGGGGAGTCGGCCGGGAGTTACGCGGTCTGCGCCCAGCTCGCCTCGCCGGCGGCGGCCGGGCTCTTCCAGCGCGCGATCATGGAGAGCGGGCCCTGCACGGGCGGCCCGGCGCGCCCGTTCGCCCCGTACGCGGTGGCCCCCGAGGCGGCCGAGGCGGCCGGCGCGCGGTTCGTCGCGGCAGTGGGCTGCGCGAAGGCGGCGGATGTGCCGGGGTGTCTGCGCCGGGTGCCGGTCGCCCGGCTGCTCGCGGCGCAGGGCGCGGACGCCCAGCCCGAGTACGGCACGCGGCTGCTGCCGCGCGATCCGGCGGAGGCGCTCGCCTCGGGGCGGACGGCCCGCGTCCCGGTGCTCGTCGGCGCCAACCATGACGAGGGCACCATCTGGGCGGCGGGCATCATGGCGGCCGGAACGACCGTCACCCCGGCGAACTGGCCCGAGGTGGCAGGGGAGTTCGTGCCGGACCCGGATCGCGCCGCGGAGGTGGTGAGCGCGTACCCGGTGGGCGACACCGACGGCGGACCGGTGTTCGGCGCGGTCATCGGCGACGCGGACTACGCCTGTCCGACGCTGCGGACGGGGTCGCTGTTCGCGGCGCGCGGGCGGACCTGGCGCTACGAGTTCGCCGACCCCGACCCGCCGCGGCCGCTGCCCGCTCCCCCGCCGTTCCCGCTGGGCGCCACCCACACCACCGAGCTGCCCTACCTCTTCGATCTGGGCGGCAGGCCACGCGAGATGACGGCGGCTCAGCAGCACCTGGCCGGCACGATGATCGGGTACTGGACGCGGTTCGCCCGCTCCGGCGACCCCAACGGCGGGGGCGCGCCCCGCTGGTCGCGCTCTCAGGTCCAGAGCCTCGCCCCGGACCGCTCGGGTCCGGTGCGGCCGGGCCCCGGACACCACTGTGCGCTGTGGGCGACGATGCCGTGACGGGCACGCCGGAAGCCGAGGGAGCGTCAGGACAGGGGCGGCGGTGCTCAGACGGCGGGGAAGCTGAAGGTGTAGCCCTGCTGCGCCAGCCAGGGCAGCAGCTCCTTGAGAGCGCTCACCGTCTGGGCGCGGTCGCCGCCGCCGTCGTGGAAGAGCACGATCGGGCCGTTCTTGAGCTCGTGCTTCACCGTGTTCACGATGGTCGCGGTGCCGGGCTGCTTCCAGTCCTTGGTGTCGACGTTCCAGCCGAGCGGGCGCATTCCGTGGGTGGCGGAGATGTGCCGGTTGTCCGGGGTGAAGGCGCCGCCGGGTGCGCGGAAGTACTGCACCTTGGCGCCGCCCGACGCGTCCTCGATCATCCTCTGGGCGTCGAGGATCTCGGTGCTCTGGTAGGCGACGGGCTTCTTGTTCATGGCCTCGTCGTGGCTGACCGTGTGGTCGCACAGCCGGTGGCCGGCGGCGACGATCTGCCGGACGAGCGCCGGAGTGGCCTTGGCCTGCGGGCCGATCATGCAGAAGGTGGCCTTGACGCCGTACTGCTTGAGGACCGCGAGGATCTTCGGCGTCCAGACCGGGCTGGGCCCGTCGTCGATGGTGATCGAGACGGACTTGCCGCCGCTCTCGGTGGCGTGGTCGATCGTCTCCGATATGCCGGAGGCGCCGGGCGGCGCCGCGGGACCGGTGGCGCCGCGCGAACCGTCCGAGCCGTCCGGCGCGCTGTCGTCGCCCGCGGACCTGGACGGAGTGGCCGGCCGGCCGCCGGGCTTGTCGTCGGAGTCCGAGGTCGCCGTGGAGTGGGCGAGGATGGGGCCGGGACCGTCGGCGGATGTGTCGCTGCCGAGGAACACCGCGGCGGCCACGCCGCCCGTCATGACGACGGCCGCGGCCGCGGCCATCACGATGCGGCGTGTGTGGGCGGTCAGTCGCGCCATGGTTTCCCCATCCCCTCGGTACGTGCCGGTTCGGCAGCGGAGCTTCACCAGTTGGCCACGATCGCACGATCGCGCTCGAATCCCGAAATGTGAATTCTCCGGCCGGGTAGGGACGGAAAACCCCCCTTCTCGGCAACATCCCCGCACATCAAGGGGGTTGACGAGAGGTCAGCGGTCCGATGCGCGCGGTGCGGGTGCCGCGTGCCGGGACCTTGGTCCCTAACGCGCAAGCAAAGACCGCGCCAAGGCTCTTTCCGGTTCCCTCGCTCAGCAGGCGGTTCACCCGCGGTTCACCCGGGACCTTCGTCCCCGCCGCGGCCGGCCCCGCGGGAGAGCCTCGTCACTTCGCGGGGAGAGCCTCGTCGCTCCGCGCGAGAGGCCCGTCGCCCCGGGCCGCGCGGGGCCCTCCCCCTGCGGTGCGCCCGGTCAGAATTCGTCGACCGTGTGCGGCAGTTCCGCGGTACGCAGCGCCGCGTCCAGGGCCGCCGCCGCGCCCGGGGTGTGCTCGGTCACCAGGCCGGCGAGGACCAGGCGGCGGACCTCGGTGCCGCCGAGGTAGCAGGCGGCCAGGTCACGTACGTCGAAGGTGAGGTCGGGCTCGGCCGCGGTCGGCTCGTAGGCGCAGCCGTGTTCGGACGCGGTCAGGCGGAAGCGGCCGGAGTTGGCCGGGATGCGGTCGTCTCGGATTTCGAGGGCGAGGAAGACCTCGGCCGCCCAGGAGCGGGCGGTGAGCGCGGCCCGCACGTCGACCAGGCGGATCCACAGTGCGGGGAACTGGGCGACGGCCTTGACCTGGTCCCGGTCGGTGGCGAACAGGAGCAGCGGGTCGTCCGGCGCGAGGCCCCAGGCGCGGACGGTGCCGGTGAGGTCGATGCCGGCGAGGTAGTTCCACAGCGCGGCCTCGCCGGCCGGGGTGTCCGCGGCCAGCTCGGCGACCTGGACGGTGCCGGGCTTGGCCGGGTCGTCCTCGCGCCGGGTGCGGTAGAGGGCGTATCCGGCGAGCGGCTCGTCCGGGGCGCCGAGGCCGACGATGCGGGGCGGGCCGAGCTCCTCGTCGTCCTCGTCGGTCTCGGGCAGCCACTCGCCGCGCCAGCGGGCGGCGTCGCGCGCGACGCGGCCGGCCCGGCGGGCCCGGGTGGCCTCGTAGTAGGGGCCGAGTTCGGCGGGGACGTCCTCGGGGTCGATGAGGCGCAGGGCGCGCGGGTCGGGGTCGACGCGCAGGGCGAGCGGGCGGGTGGAGTCGATCTCGACGGAGGTGCCGTAGGTGCCGGCGCCGAAGCCGAAGCGGCCGTAGATGGCGGCCTCGGTCGCCCAGAGAGCGGCGATGGGGCGGCCGTGTCCGGCGCAGCGCCGGAACACCTCGGCGATCATGCCGGAGAGCACGCCGCGGCGGCGGTGGGTGGGGGCGACGGAGACGAACGTGAGTCCGGGGCAAGGGAGTTCACCGCCGGGCACGGACAGGGTGAAGCGGTGGGCGACGAGGAAGCCGACGAGCGCGTCGCCGTCGTAGGCGCCGACGCGGTCGCAGCGCAGCACCATCGCGCGGTGGTAGGCGCGCTTCTCCGGCTCGTCGGGCCGGTCGTGGTAGACGAGCCACCACAGTTCCAGGGCGCGGTCGACGTCGGACTCGGGCACGTCGCGGAACTGCAGCTCGCTCATGGCGGGACCCTAACCCGTACGAAACGGGCAGTCACCAACAGAACGGGCGGGTCGGGGGCGGGGGCGCGGAGGCGGCGCCCGGAGGCGCCCGGAGGCGCCCGGAGGCGCCCGGACGGCGCCCCGGCACCGGTCAGGCGACCGAGCCTATGCGCCGTCCCGTCGGTCCCGAGCCGTCGTGGTGGATCGGGGTGTGGGCCCCGGCCAGCGGGACACCGCTGCCTCCGCGCCGGTTGGCGACGATCTCCGCGGCGATGGACAGGGCGGTCTCCTCGGGCGTACGGGCGCCGAGGTCGAGGCCGATCGGGGAGCGCAGCCGGTTCAGTTCGAGTTCGGAGACGCCGGCCTCGCGGAGCCGCCTGTTGCGGTCGAGGTGGGTGCGGCGGGACCCCATCGCGCCGACGTACGCGACCGGCATCCGCAGGGCGCGCTCCAGCAGCGGGATGTCGAACTTCGCGTCGTGGGTCAGGACGCACAGCACGGTGCGGGGGTCGACGGCGGTGCGCTCCAGGTACCGGTGCGGCCACTCGACGGCGATCTCGTCGGCGTCGGGGAAGCGGGTCCTGGTCGCGAAGACGGGCCGGGCATCGCAGACGGTGACGTGGTAGTTCAGGAATTTGCCGACCCTGACCAGGGCGGCGGCGAAGTCGATGGCGCCGAAGACGATCATGCGGGGGGCCGGGACGCTCGACTCGACCAGGACGGTGAGCGGCTGTCCGCACAGGCGGCCGTCGGCCCCGAGGGAGAGCGTGGCGGTGCGGCCGGCGTCGAGCAGGGCGACGGCCTCTTCGGCCACGGCCCGGTCCAGTTCGGGGTGGCCGCCGAGCGCGCCCTCGTACCCGCCGCCGGGGTGGACGAGCAGGGCGTGGCCCATGAGTTCGGCCGGGCCCTCGGTGACGCGGGCGACGGCGGCGGCCTCGCCGCGGGCCGCGACGGCGAGCGCGGCGGCGAAGACCGGCCGGGCGGCGGAGCCCGCCCCGACCGGGGTGATCAGTATGTCGATGACGCCGCCGCAGGTCAGACCGACCGCGAAGGCGTCCTCATCGCTGTACCCGAAGCGTTCGAGGACGGTCTCGCCGTCGTCGAGCGCCTGGCGGCACAGTTCATAGACGGCGCCCTCCACACATCCGCCGGAGACCGAGCCGATCGCCGTACCCTCGCTGTCGACCGCGAGGGCGGCTCCTGGCTGTCGGGGCGCGCTCCCGCCGACGGCCACCACGGTGGCCACGGCGAACTCGCGTCCCTGCTCGACCCACCGGTTGAGCTCATCGGCGATGTCCAGCATGTTCGGTTCTCCTTACGGATGTGCGGAGGGCACCAGCGGCACGGCCGCTACTTGACGCCCAGCCAGCTCTCGATCGGATGGAGCGCGAAGTAGATGGTGAAGACGGCCGTCAGGGCCCACATGAACCCGCCGATCTCACGCCACTTGCCCTGGGCCGCCTTGATCACGGTGTAGGCGATGACACCAGCGCCGACACCGGCGGTGATGTTGTACGTGAACGGCATGAGGGCGACGGTGAGGAAGACCGGGATGGAGACCGAGCGGTCGCTCCAGTCCACGTGCTTGGCGGCGCTCATCATCATCGAACCGATGACCACGAGGGCCGCGGAGGCGACCTGGGCGGGAACGAGCTGGGTGACCGGGGTGAAGAAGAGGCAGGCCGCGAAGAAGAGGCCGGTGACGACGGAGGAGAGACCGGTACGGGCTCCCTCACCGGCGCCGGACGCCGATTCGATGAAGACGGTCTGGCCGGAGGCGCCGGCGACGCCACCGATCGCGCCGCCCGCGCCGTCGATGAACAGTGCCTTGGACAGGCCCGGCATACGGCCCTGGTCGTCGGCGAGCTTGGCTTCCTGGCCGACGCCGATGATGGTGGCCATCGCGTCGAAGAAGCCGGCGAGCACCAGTGTGAAGACGATCATGCCCACGCTGATGGCGCCGATGGAGCCCCAGCCGCCGAACTCGACGTGGCCGAAGAGGCCGAAGTCGGGCGTGGAGACCGCGCTGCCGCTGAGGCCGGGAGCGGTGCCGCCCCAGTCCGCGTCGGTCAGGCCGGCGACCTTGGTGACCACGAAGGCCAGGACGCTGCCCGAGACGATGCCGATCAGGATCGCGCCGGGCACCTTGCGGGCCTGGAGCGCGAAGATCAGCAGCAGGGTGACGGCGAAGAAGAAGACGGGCCAGCCCACGAGCTCGCCGGTCAGGCCGAGGGTGACCGGCGGACCGTGTTCGGGGCCCTTGCCCACGAATCCGGCCTTCACCAGGCCCAGCAGGGCGACGAACATGCCGATGCCCATGGTGATGGCGTGCTTGAGCGCCAGGGGGATGGCGTTCATGATCATCTCGCGGAGGCCGGTGACGACCAGGAGCATGATCACGACGCCGTACATGACGCACATGCCCATGGCCTGCGGCCAGGTCATGTTGGGGACCACCTGGGTGGTCAGCGCCGCGGAGACGTTGAGTCCGGCGGCGAGCGCGAGCGGAACCTTTCCGATGAAGCCCATCAGCAGGGTGCTGACCGCGGCCGCGAGCGCGGTGGCGGTCACCAGGCCCGCATGGCCCAGCGTGTGCTTGTCGACGTCGGGCGTCGAGAGGATCAGGGGGTTGAGCAGGAGGATGTAACACATCGCCATGAAGGTGGTGATGCCGCCGCGCACTTCCTGCGCGAGCGTGGATCCCCGCTCGGATATGTGAAAGTACCGGTCGAGCCAAGACCTGCCGGCGGGGGGACGGGAGCCGGAGCCCGCGTCCTCGACGGTGGTCTTGGGCTCCACAGACTGCTGGGTCATGGTGCCTACTCCCAAGGTTCACAGGGGCACCCGCATAAGACGTGAAGTCTTCAGGTCAGACAAGCTGCGGGATTTGGGATTGATGCGTGGGCTGCACGACCCGGGGGACGGCCCGAGACGAACGGTGTCTGCTCCTGCGGGGGTACCCACGGGTACCGCAGTGCAGATGGCTACAGGTGTTGCTGGTGGTGCTCGGTACTGCTGGTGGTGCTGATTACTACGGGTGTTACGGATATTTCTGGTGTGACTGGTGGTGCTGGTGTTGCTGGTGACGAGGACCGCGAGCGGTGCGGTACTGGTGTGCTCCGGGCGGTGCGGGCTTCGGAAGTGTGACGTTCCTGGGAGGCACGCACCGCCCGGAGGGCTTGGGGGATCCCGGGGGATCAGACTCCGTTTCCCGTGAGGTGCTCGGGGCGGACGGGAGTCCTGTTCAGTTCCAGACCCGTCGCGTCCCGGATCGCCGCGAGGACGGCCGGGGTGGACGAGAGGGTCGGGGCCTCGCCGACACCGCGCAGGCCGTACGGCGCGTTCGGGTCGGCGAGTTCCAGGACATCGACCGGCATGGCCGGAGTGTCGAGGATGGTCGGGATCAGATAGTCCGTGAAGGACGGGTTGCGTACCTTCGCGGTCTTCGGATCCACGATGATCTCCTCCATCACCGCGACGCCCAGTCCCTGGGTGGTGCCACCCTGGATCTGGCCGACGACGGAGAGCATGTTGAGGGCCTTGCCCACGTCCTGCGCGGTGGCGAGCTCGACGACCTTGACGAGGCCGAGCTCGGTGTCCACCTCGACCACCGCGCGGTGCGCGGCGAAGGTGTACTGGACGTGGCCGTTGCCCTGGCCCGTGACCAGGTCGAACGCCTGGGTCGGGCGGTGCCGGAACTCCAGCTCCACATCGATCTCCTCGCCCTCGAGGACGTCCGCCAGGTCGGCGAGGACCTCGCCGCCGTCGGTGACGACCTGGCCGGCTTCGAGCAGCAGCTCGGCCGTGGCCCAGGCGGGGTGGTAGGAGCCGAACTTGCGGCGGCCGATCTCCAGCACCCGGGCGCGGACGGCCTCGCAGGTGTTCTTCACGGCGCCGCCGGTCATGTACGTCTGCCGGGAGGCGGAGGTGGAACCGGCGGAGCCGACCTGGGTGTCGGCCGGGTGGATGGTCACCTGCGCGACGCCCAGCTCCGTGCGGACGATCTGGGCGTGCACGGTGACACCGCCCTGACCGACCTCCGCCATGGCCGTGTGGACCATCGCGACGGGCCGGCCGTTGATGACCTCCAGGCGGACCCGGGCGGTGGAGTAGTCGTCGAAGCCTTCGGAGAAGCCGACGTTCTTGATGCCGACCGCGTAGCCGACGCCCCGCACGACACCCTCGCCGTGCGAGGTGTTGGACAGGCCGCCCGGCAGGGCGCGCACGTCCGCGGCCTCGCCGGCCGACAGCCACTGCTGCTCGGGCGGCAGCGGGCGGGCCTTGACGCGGCGCAGCAGCTCGGCGACCGGCGCCGGGGAGTCCACGACCTGTCCCGTCGGCATGACCGTGCCCTGCTCCATGGCGTTGAGCTGCCGGAACTCGACCGGGTCCATGTGCAGCTCCGCCGCGAGCCGGTCCATCTGGGCCTCGTAGGCGAAGCAGGCCTGGACGGCGCCGAAGCCGCGCATGGCGCCGCAGGGCGGGTTGTTGGTGTAGAGCGCGATCGCCTCGATGTCGACGTCGTTCACGACGTACGGGCCGACCGAGAGCGAGGAGGCGTTGCCGACGACGGCCGGGGAGGCCGACGCGTAGGCGCCGCCGTCCAGGACGATCCGGCACGTCATGTGCGTGATCCTGCCGTCCTTGGTGGCGCCGTGCTCGTAGGAGAGCTTCGCCGGATGGCGGTGCACATGGCCGAAGAACGACTCGAAGCGGTTGTAGACCATCTTGACCGGCCTGCCCGTGCGCAGCGCCAGGAGACAGGCGTGGATCTGCATCGAGATGTCCTCGCGGCCTCCGAAGGCGCCGCCGACGCCGGAGAGCGTCATGCGGATCTTCTCCGGCGGCAGGCCGAGGACCGGGGCGATCTGCTGGAGGTCGGAGTGCAGCCACTGCGTGGCGACGTACAGGTCGACGCCGCCGTCGTCCGCGGGCACGGCGAGGCCGGACTCCGGGCCGAGGAAGGCCTGGTCCTGCATGCCGAAGGTGTACTCGCCCCGGACGATCACGTCGGCGCGCCCGCGCGCCGTGGCCACGTCGCCGCGGACGATCGGCTGGCGGTGCACGATGTTGGGGTGCGGGACGTGCGCGGCGTGGTGGTCGTCGCGGTCCTCGTGGATGAGCGGCGCGCCGGGGGCGGTGGCCGAGGCCTCGTCGGTGACGACCGGCAGCTCGGTGTAGTCGATCCTGATCTTAGCGGCGGCACGCCGTGCCGTCTCCGGGTGGTCGGCGGCCACGAGGGCGACCGGCTCGCCGTGGTGGCGGACCCGGCCGTGGGCCAGGACCGGGGTGTCCTTGATCTCCAGGCCGTAGTGCTTGACCTGGGTCGGCAGGTCGTCGTAGGTGAGCACGGCGTACACGCCGGGCATCGCGACGGCCTCGGTGATGTCGATGGCGTCGATGCGGGCGTGGGCCACGGTGGAGCGCAGGGTGTGGCCCCACACCATGTCCTCGTGCCACATGTCCGAGGAGTAGGCGAACTCGCCGGTGACCTTGAGGGTGCCGTCGGGACGCAGGGTCGATGCGCCGATGCCGCCCTTGATGTGGTCCTGGGACACATTGGTGGGCGTGCCGGCCGGTGTGGTGCGGATGTCGCGCGCCATGGTCACACCGCCTCTTCCTGACGGGCGGCCGCGAGGCGGACCGCGTCCAGGATCTTCTCGTAACCCGTGCAGCGGCACAGGTTGCCCGAGAGCGCCTCGCGGATGTCCGCGTCGGACGGCTCGGCGTTGCGCTCCAGGAGCTCGTCGGCGGCGACCAGGAGACCGGGGGTGCAGAAACCGCACTGCACGGCGCCGGCGTCGATGAAGGCCTGCTGGATCGGGGAGAGCGCGCCCGCCTCTCCAGTCTGCCCGTCCTGGGCCCGCGCGCCGGACTCGCTCCCGGATTCCCGGGCCGAGCGGCGCCGGGCGGCGTCGAGGGACGTACCGCAGGCGCCCGGGGCGCAGCCGGCGCCGGGGTGGGCGTCGGCGCGGTGGGCGGCGTAGTCGGCCAGGCCCTCCACGGTGACGACGTCGCGGCCCTCGGCCTGGCCGGCCGCGACCAGACAGGCGCAGACGGGCACGCCGTCCAGGCGGACCGTGCAGGAGCCGCACTCGCCCTGCTCACAGGCGTTCTTCGAACCCGGAAGGCCCATGCGCTCGCGCAGGACGTACAGGAGGCTCTCGCCCTCCCAGACGTCGTCGGCCTGCTGCGGGCGGCCATTGACGGTGAAGTTCACGCGCATGGTCATGCAGCTCCTTCCAGGGTCCGACCGTCGCCCCGGTACGACTCCCACGTCCACATCAGCGTGCGGCGGGCCATGACGCCGACGGCGTGACGGCGGTAGCTCGCGGTGCCGCGGACGTCGTCGATCGGGTTGCAGGCGGCCGAGGCGAGCTGGGCGAACTGCCGGGCGATCGACGGGGTGATGATCTTGCCGTTGTCCCAGAAGCCGCCCTCTTCGAGCGCCGCGTTCAGAAATTCCTCGGCCGTCTTCGCCCGAATGGGGGTCGGGGCGGCCGAGCCGATGCCGGTGCGGACGGTGCGCGTGGCGGGGTGCAGGGCCAGTCCGAACGCGCAGACCGCGATGACCATGGCGTTGCGGGTGCCCACCTTGGAGAACTGCTGGGGGCCGTCCGCCGTGGGGATGTGGATCGCCTTGATCAGCTCGTCCGCCGCGAGGGCGTTGCGCTTGACGCCCCGGTAGAAGGCGTCGATCGGGATGAGCCGGGCGCCGCGGGCCTGCGACTCCACCTCGACGTCGGCCCCGGAGGCCAGCAGCGCCGGGTGGGCGTCACCGGCCGGGGAGGCGCAGCCGAGGTTGCCGCCGACGCCGGCGCGGTTGCGGATCTGCGGGGAGGCCACGGTGTGCGCGGCGAGCGCGAGGCCCGGCAGCTCGGCCCGCAGGTTCTCCATGATCTTGGTGTACGGGACGGAGGGGCCGAGCCGGACGCTGTCCCGGCCGGTCTCCCACTGGGCCAGCTCCGGGATGCGGTTGAGGTCCAGCAGGTACTCGGGCCTGCGGTGATCGAAGTTGATCTCGACCATGATGTCCGTGCCACCCGCGATGGGCACAGCGGTGGGGTGCTCGGCCTTGACGGCGAGCGCCTCCTCCCAGCTGGCCGGGCGAAGGAAGTCCATGACTGGCTCCTCTTCTGAAGATCGGGGTCTTGCGGGTGGGACCCTGGTGACAGCGGGCCCTCGACATCTCCGTCGTTCATGTGTTGTTAACGCGGTGTGAGATCAGTACACAAGCCACGATCCCTCGGGTGCAGTCACCGAAACCATGAAGCAGTTGGCTGGTCTCCGCTCACGTTCTGTAGATTCGTATGAAAGACGGTGCTCTGTTGACCCACCGTCTTCCAACGGCAACATCAAGACAGATCGGCGGCGACACGCGATGCGGCTGCGCGCACTTCTGGAAACCGACGCGCTGGGGCTGCGGCTGCTCGGCGGCGAGGACGAGCTGGACCGTACGGTGCGGGGAGTAATGACCACCGACCTGCGCGATCCGAGCCGCTACCTCACGGGCGGCGAGCTGGTCCTTACGGGTCTCGCCTGGCGCCGGGACGCCGAAGATTCTGAGCCATTCGTACGCATCCTCGCGGGTGCGGGCGTGGCCGGCCTGGCGGCCGGCGAGGCGGAGCTCAGCGCCATTCCCGATGATCTTGTTTTGGCTTGTTCTCGCCACCGGCTCCCGCTCTTCGCGGTGAACGAGTCGGTCGCGTTCGCAACCATCACCGAGCACGTCGTACGGCAGGTCTCGGGCGAGCGCGCGGGCGACCTCGCGGCCGTCGTGGACCGCCACCGCAGGCTGATGACGTCGGGCCCGGCGGGGGGCGGCCCCGAGGTCGTCCTCGACCTGCTGGGCTCCGACCTCGATCTTCGGGCCTGGGTGCTTTCTCCGACCGGCCGGCAGATCGCGGGGATCGGCGATCCGCTGCCGCCCGCGCTGGGCGCCACGCTCGCCGCCGAGCACCTGGGGGCCACCCGCACCGGTCGCCGCGGTCCCCACCGGGCCGCCGTCGACGGCGTGACCTACTCGCTCTTCCCGATCCGCAACAACGGGCGGGGCGCCGCTCCCGCCGCCCGCGATGTGCGCGAGAGCGTGCTTTCGGACTGGCTGCTGGCCGTGGAGGCGGACGCGAGCGACTGGCCGGCCGCACGGCTCGACCTGCTCCAGGGCGTCACCCAGCTCATCGCGGTCGAGCGGGACCGGCGCGACGCGGCCCGCACGGTGCGCCGCAGGCTGGCCCAGGAGGTCCTCGAACTGGTGCAGGCCGGTGCCGCGCCCGCCGAGATCGCGGCCCGCCTCAGGGTCGCGGCCCCCGTGCTGATGCCCGGCCTCGGATCTGCGCCGCACTGGCAGGTCGTGGTGGCCCGGGTCGACTGGGAGCGGGACACGGGCGCGGAGATCGAGAGCGGTCCCGTCGCCCAGTCGCTCCTCGAGGAGATCCTCGTCGACCCCGCGGTCGTCGGCGCCGAGTCCTCCGACCGGATCGCCGTGGCCCACGCGGGCGACGAGGCGATCGCGCTCGTGCCGCTGCCCCCGGTCACGGCCGAGGACCCCGAGGGCGGCCTGCACGCCGACGCGCTCCTGAACGTCGTACGGGCGCCGCTCTCGGCGGGGCTCGCCGACGACGGCCGGCTGACCCTGGGTGTCAGCGCCGCGGTGCACTCCGCCGAGGGCCTGCGCGGCGCCCTGGAGGAGGCCCGGCACGCCCGCCGGGTCGCCGCGGCCCGCCCCGGCCGGGTGTGCGCGGCCGGCCACCACGAGCTGGCCTCGCACGTGCTGCTGCTGCCGTTCGTGCCGGACGACGTGCGGCGCGCCTTCACGGCCCGCCTCCTCGACCCGCTGCGCGACTACGACCGGCGCCACCGGGCCGAACTCATCCCCACACTGGAGGCCTTCCTGGACTGCGACGGCTCCTGGACGCGGTGCGCGACGCGGCTGCACCTCCACGTCAACACGTTGCGCTACCGGGTGGGCAGGATCGAGCAGTTGACGGCCCGTGACCTGTCGCGCCTCGAGGACAAGCTGGACTTCTTCCTGGCGCTTCGTATGAGCTGACAGTCGATCCCGGCCAGTGTCGGACGATTGTGAACTCATTCACGCACCCCCCTTGGCCCGGCGTGCCATTCCGTGTTGAGATGCGGATCTACTCAGCAGCTCGATGGCGCGCTCGGGGAGGGCAACGTGGCGCATACCGCCATGTCTGGTTCCGGAACGACTGCAGATGACGGGGATCCGCTCCAGACCGCGGTATGGCGGCTGCGCTCGCGCGGCTGCTGGACGGATGCCGCAGCGCTGCTCGAACCCCACGCGGGGACGCCCGCGGGTGCCCTCCAGCGCACCGCGCTCCTGACCGAGCGCTGCGTCTACACCGAATCCGGCTGGGCCGAGGCCGACGAGGCGCTGCGGGGCGCCGAGGCGATCGCCCGGAGCGACGAGGACCGCGGCGCCGCCGCCTGCGAGCGCGGCTACCTCGCCTACGCCTCGACGCTGTTCGGGGTGCGGGACCGGGCGGACGAGGCGCGTTCCGCGTTCGGCCGGGCGGCCGCGCTGATCGCGCCGGCCGGACGCCGCCGGGCGCTGCTCGACTTCCGGCGCGGCCTGCTCGCCGAGAACGTGGCCGACGCGCCCCAGGCCGCCCGCGCCGCCTACCGCCGCGCCCACGAGGGCGCCGAGGCGAACGGCGACATCCTGCTGCTCTCCTTCACCTGGCGCCATCTGGCCGGACTCGCCCTGCGCGACGGGGAGTTGGCGGAGGCGCGGCACGGCTTCACCGAGTCCCTGCGGATCCGTGAGGAGCTCGGCTATCTCATCGGCACGGCCCCGGCGCTCGCCGCGCTGGCCGACACGGAGGAGGAGCCGGCCTCGACCCGGCTGCGCACGGAGGCCGCCCGGCTCGTACGCCTCCTCGGTGTGCCCACCTGGCTGGTGAACCATCTGGGCGCGGTACCGCCGCCGGCACCGGCGACCTGACGGTAAGTCAACTAGCTGAGATCGCCTGGCCCGCAAGGGAGTTGAGCCAGCCCGGGGCGGTACGGCTCAGAGCGCCGAGCCGGTGAAGTGTTCCCGTACGAGGGTCTGGACGACCGCCAGGTTCTGGGCGCACAGGGCGTCCAGGAGTGCCAGGTGCTCGGCCGCGTCGGCCACGAGGTCGGCGCGGCGGGCGACCGGCGCCGCGGTCAGCGGCCACTGGGAGCGCCGGTGCAGGTCGTCGGCGACCTGCACCAGCTGTTGGTTGCCCGAGAGGGCGAGGACGGCCCGGTGGAAAGCGCGGTCGCACTCGGCGTATCCGGCCCGGTCGCCGGTGGCGGCGGCCTCGGTGGTGGCCTCGGCGAGCGGGCGCAGCTCCGCCCAGCGGGCCGCCGGCACACTGCGGGCGAGCCGCATCATCACCGGCACCTCGATCATGGCGCGCACCTCGGCCAGCTCGGCGAGCTCGCGGGCGCTGCGCTCGGTGACCCGGAAGCCCCGGTTGGGCACGACCTCGACGGCGCCCTCGATGCTGAGCTGCTGCATCGCCTCGCGCACGGGCGTCGCGGAGACCCCGAACCGCTCCCCCAGCGCCGGCGCCGAGTACACCTCGCCGGGCACGAGCTCGCCGTCTACCAGGGCGGTGCGCAGCGCGGCGAGGATCTGGCCGCGCACGGAGTGACGGTGGACGGCGCGGGGCGGGGGCGGCTCGCTGTGGGTGTGCTCGCCGCGCGCGTCGCTCCTGGTCTGGCCGGGGACGCGGGGTGACCCGGACGGAGGCATCGCCGCCTCCCGCGCTCTGCCCTGCTCCACCCCGGCCTCCTACGGCTCCGCCTGCCCCCCACAGACCATAGGCGGACAAAGCGCGAGTTCAAACATCGCATCGATCGGATAAGGTAAGCCTTACCTGTCAACGATCGTGATTCGGTGGTCCCGTATGACCGTCTCCACCTTGCTGCCCCGTCCGCTGCCGAGCCCCGTGGCCGACTCCTACGCCCGGCTCGCCGAGGTGTTCTCCGGCCTGGGCATCAGGGAGCTGGCCGGGGCGGAGCAGGCGCCGCGGGGCGCGGGATGGGTCGGCGCGGCGGAGCTCGCGGAGGGCGGCGCGGCCCTCGACACGTTCCTGGCCTGGGACAACGCCCAGGTCGTCCGGGACTACGGCCACCAGGCCCGCCCCGACGTCATCGCGTCCTTCGGCTTCCACCGCTACGCCTGGCCGGCCTGCCTCCTCGTGACCGTGCCCTGGTTCCTGCACCGGCGGGTGCCGCGGATCCCGGTCGCCGACGTGGCGTTCCAGCGGACGCTGGGCCGGATGACCGTACGGGTGCGGGAATTCGCCTGTCTGCCCGGTGACCCGGCTGCGGCGCTGCCCGGCGCCCGTGTCGTACGGGACGAGGAGGCGCTGCGGGGCGAGGTGCGGGCCGCGGTGGCGGAACATCTCGCGCCGGTGCTCGACGGCTTCGGGCCGCGCATGCGGCGCGGCAAGCGGGCCCTGTGGGGCATGGCGACGGACGAGATCGTCGAGGGGCTCTGGTACGTCGGCGCGCTGCTCGGCGAGGAGTCGCGCGCGATGGCCGAACTCGACGCGCTGCTCCCCGGCACCACGAAGCCGTACGTGGGCACCCCCGGCTTCCGCGAGCTGACCGCGCCCGACGGCCGCCCCCTGCCGACCCGGGACCGCGCGAGCTGCTGCTTCTTCTACACGATCCGCCCCGAGGAAACGTGCGTCACGTGTCCGCGCACCTGCGACGCCGACCGGGTGCAGCGGCTCAGCGCGGCATCCTGACTCCATGCCACCCGTCCGGGTGAGCACCGGTCGAACCCAACTGGCGCTCAGGGAACGGGGGTTCGAGCCAAGACCCCCTATCCGACCCCCCTCGGACTCCGTTGGCGTCCTCTTGCCCCGAAACCCCCTTGCCGGCCGGTACGGCTGGAGCAGTATGGCGGCCGATACGCCCTACGCGATGCAAGGGACACCGCATGCGACTGACCGACATATCGCTGGACTGGCTGCTTCCGGGCGGCGTGATGATCGTGGGGGTCGTTGTGGCTCTGGTAGTGCTCGCGCGCGGCAAGCGCGCCAGTGACGGCGCGTCCGGCGAGGACTCCTGGGAGCGCAGCGAGGAGCGCCGCAGAAGGAAGGAGGCGGTGTACGGCACCGCGTCCTACGTACTCCTCTTCTGCTGCGCGGCGGTGGCCGCCGCGCTCTCCTTCCACGGTCTGGTCGGCTTCGGCCGGCAGAACCTCAACCTGACGGACGGCTGGGAGTACCTGGTCCCGTTCGGCCTCGACGGCGCGGCCATGTTCTGCTCCGTGCTCGCGGTGCGGGAGGCGAGCCACGGTGACGCGGCGCTCGGATCCCGGTTGCTGGTGTGGACGTTCGCGGGCGCGGCGGCCTGGTTCAACTGGGTGCACGCGCCGCGCGGCATGGCCCACGCGGGCGCCCCGCAGTTCTTCGCCGGGATGTCGCTGTCGGCGGCGGTGCTCTTCGACCGCGCCCTGAAGCAGACCCGCCGGGCGGCCCTGCGGGAACAGGGCCTGGTTCCGAGGCCGTTGCCGCAGATCCGCATCGTGCGGTGGCTGCGGGCCCCGAGGGAGACCTTCGGCGCCTGGTCGCTGATGCTCCTCGAGGGCGTACGCACCCTGGACGAGGCGGTCGACGAGGTCCGCGAGGACAAGCGCACCAAGGAGGAGAACAAGCTCCGCAGGCGGGACCAGGAGAAGCTGGACCGGGCGCACTTCAAGGCGCTCAGCCGGCAGAACCGGGCCTGGGGCCGCGGCAGGGGCGGCGGCCGTCAGGTCGACGTCCAGGGGATCGGCCCGGGGCCGGGCTCCGCGCAGCCCAAGGCTGTCGCGGAGCCGGCCATAGCGGAGCCCGGACAACTGCCCCTGCGCAACCGGCCCTCCCTGCAAGCCGTCGGAACCACCGACCCAGCGGCGGCCGGCCCGGCGTCCAGGGCCGTGGACCTCACCGCCGAGGACGACACCCAGGCCCTTCCCCGGCTCGACTCCCTGGAGCGCAAACTGAAGGACCTTGAGCAGCAGTTCGGATAGCCGCGGCGGCGCCGCGCCTAACACCGGGGTGGCGCCGCGCCGTCGAGTTCGAACCAGACGATCTTTCCGCGGTCGTGTTCGCGCACGCCCCAGGAGTCGGCCAGCGCCTCCACGAGGAGCAGGCCCCTGCCGTGCGTGCCGTCGCCGGTCGTCGGCCGGTACGGCGTGGGCAGTTCGGCCACGAAGTCCTTCACCTCGACGCGGAGGCCGGACTCCCTGACCACGGCCGTGACCACGGCGCCCCGGTCGGTGTGGATGAGGGCATTGGTGACCAGTTCGCTGGTGAGCAGCTCCGCCACGTCCGCCGTGTCCGCGTGCGGCGACGACGCGAGGAGTTCCCGCAGCCCGCGGCGGATGTCCCGCACGGCCGCCAGGTCCCCCTGCCCCACTCTCCTGCACAGCAGACGCCGGTCCCCCTGCTGCGCATCAGGTGTCCGGACGGGCCCGCTCCCCGCGGGACCGAATCCTGCCTGATGCCCTGTCATAACCCCCACCTGCACGGTGTGACGACCTTCTTTCCCTCGAACACGCACACGGGATGCATGCCCCGCCTGGCCACGGTCACTCATCGTGATTCCGCGACAACCGAAAGGACATGCTCCGCGGTTTCCCGCCGGGAGACCTGCCGGAACGCCAACTGCCGTCACGCACACGGGGGTTGACCGACTCGTGCGCCCGTCCATGCGCCCCGCGCGACCCACCGTCCGGAGGCCCTCTCCGCTCGGCGCTTGGCATGCGCCGGTCGAGCCGGCGCGCCCCCACGAGCCCGTTGACGCCCGTGGGCCCGTCGTTCGACGCCGGTGGGCGGCGCGGCCGCGCCGGGCCGAGGGGGCGGTTCCGGATTCGAGGGCGGGCGCCGGGACCGTGTGGAGGGCGAGGGGACGCTGCGGGCGGCGGCTCCGGTCTCCCCGCGGGGAGCCGGGCTCGGGGGCGGCGGCGCTGGTGAACGCCTCGGCCCTGCCCCTCCGCGGCGCGTTCCCGCAGGCGACGCAAGCGCCCGTGCGGCGGCGCGGCCGACCGCCGGACACCGGGTGACCGCGCTGTGGATCCGCCCGGCGCCCGGCGGGGCGCCACCGCACCGGACCGGCCGCCCCCGAAGCCACCGCGACCGCCGCGCATCCGCCCAAGTGCGGAGGGGCCGCTGCCGATGTCGGCGTACTCGACGACCAGCCGGTGCACACGGTGCTGGACGGCGCGGTGGGGCCGGAGCCCGCGGGTGAGGAGCGCGACCCGGCACGGCGGGCGCTCAGGGGCCCCGGCCCCGGCGCCGTGCCCCCGCCCCCGGCGCGTACAGCCGCCCGTACCGCGCCCCCGACCGCTTGCGGAGGACGGTGCTGCTGCATCGGTCCCACGACATTCCGCACGGTCCGCGGGCCGGACGCGCGCACCGCCGGGTGCGCGCGGCGTAGACCCGCGTACGCACGGCGGCAGACGGCCGCCCGTCCGGACGGATCAGTAGGGCACCGTGTCGCACGTGGTCTTCGCCCACGCGGACGCGCCGTACTTGTTGGCCGCGCGCACCGTGACACAGATCTCGTCGCCCGAGTAGGGGCCGTTGATCGTGTAGTCGAGGCCGCCGGTGGAGAGCACGGTGTCCACGTTCTTCTTCGTGAAGTTGCTGCCCTTGTTGGTGTAGTGGATGTCGTAGCGGGTGGCGCCGGAGACCGCGGGCCAGCTCGCGGCGATCGGCATGGAGCACGCGCCGACGCAGGAGTTGGCGTACGTCAGGCTGTAGGCGGTCATGGCGGGCGGCGGGGACCCGGCGGTGGACCCGGACGAGCCCGAGCTGCCGGAGCTTCCGCCCGATCCGGTGCGGCCACCGGAACCGGAACCGGAACCGCCGGCCGCTCCCCCGCCGGCGCCCTTCGTCGAGCCACCGGCCGCCGCGTTGGCGCCGCCGTCCCCGGTCCCGGGCGCCGAACCGCCGCCGTTGTTCTGGGCGTTCTGCCCGCCCGCGCCGCCGATGGCGGCGCCGCCCTTGCCGTCCTGCCCCTGCGGGTCGCCCTTGGCCGGATCGCTCGCCGCGGTCGAGGGTGAACTGCTCGCCGGTGCGGGCGAGTTGCTCGCCAGAGGCGTGGCGCTGACGCCGGGACCTGCACTCGCGCCCGCACTGGCATGCACGCTCGCGCTGCTGCTCGGCGTCTTGGCGCGCGCCTCGCTCCCGCCGTCGCTCGCGAAGGGCTGGAGCACGGCGACCGTGCCGCCGCCGACGGTGAGCACCGCGATGACGGGGAGCACGACGAGCCGGCGCCTGCGGCGGGGCTTCTCCTCGGGCTCGCGCGCCGTGACCGTGCCGTCCCCCGCGAGGCCGTCCCCCGCCATCCCTTCGGGCAGCGTGGTCCCGGGCCGCAGGCCGATGGTCGCCCGGTCCACGGGCTCCTCCCGCAGGGGCTTGGCCTCCGCGTCGAGCAGCCGCGCGGACTGCTGGGCGATGCGCGCCACGACTCCGGCGGGCAGCCAGGCGCCGCGCGCCGAGCTCGGACGCGGGCGCTCCGGGTCCGCCAACAACGCCTCCACACTGGGGCGTTGAGCGATGTCCTTGGCCAGACACCGGGTGATGAAGGCGCGCAGCGCCTCGTCCTCGACGCCCGACAGGTCGGGCTCGCCCTCCACGATCTGGAACATCACGGCGTGCTGGTTGCTGGCCCCCTGCCCGAACGGGAGCTGTCCGGTCGCCGCGTAGGTGAGCACGCATCCGAGGGTGAACACATCGCTCTCGACCCCGGCGCTCTGGCCGCGCACCTGCTCCGGCGACATGAAGCCGGGTGAGCCGACCGCCATCCCCGTACTGGTCAGCAGGGACTCCACGGAGGTTTCCAGGGCCCGCGCGATCCCGAAGTCGATGACCTTGGTGCCGTCCACGGTGAGCATGACGTTGGACGGTTTCAGGTCGCGGTGCACGATCCCCGCGCCGTGGATGTCCTTGAGCGCCTTCAACAGCCCCTCGGCGAGGGCGTACAGGGACGCGGCGGGCAGCGGCCCGTACCGCCGCACGATCTGTTCGAGCGAGAGCCCGGGAACGTATCCCGTCGCCACCCAGGGCGGTTCGTCACCGGGGCCCGCGTCGATGACCGGCGCGGTGTACCGCTCGCCGACCCTGCGCGCCGCGTCGATCTCGCGGCGGAACCGTGCCCGGAACTGCTCGTCGGACACGTGCTCCTCGTGCACGACCTTCACCGCGACGGTGCGCCCGCTGTCCGACCGGGCGAGGAACACCCGCCCCATTCCGCCGGCGCCGAGCCGGCCCAACAGCAGATACGGTCCGATCCGCGCGGGGTCGCTCGCCGCGAGCGGCTTGATCCCCCCGTTGACGTAATCGTCCTTCTCGCCGTGTCCGTCCCCGTTAGTACTGCTCATGATGATGTGGCTCCCCCGGCCCTTCTCGCCTGGTCATCGGCGCAACTCGGCTGAGCGTAGTCGGTGTTGGGATGCCGAGTGAAGGTGAGGACGCGCCGGACGGGCGGGGTGGTTCTGTGCGCCGGGCCGCCGCTCGGCGGCGGGCCTCAGGGCCTCGGGACGTTGCGGAGGTTGGAGCGGGCCATCTGGAGCATGCGGCCCACCCCGCCGTCCAGGACGATCTTGCCGGCGGAGAGGGCGAAGCCCGACACCATGTCGGCGCTGATCTTCGGCGGGATGGAGAGCGCGTTCGGGTCGGTGACGATGTCGACGAGCGCCGGGCCCTTGTGCTTGAAGGCGTCCTTGAGAGCGCTTCCGAGCTGCTTGGGCTTGTCGACCCGCACCCCGTACGCCCCGGCCGCCCGCGCGATCGCCGCGAAGTCGGGGTTGTGGTTGGTCGTTCCGTACGAGGGCAGCCCCGCGACCAGCATCTCCAACTCGACCATGCCGAGCGAGGAGTTGTTGAAAAGCACGATCTTCACGGGCAGGTCGTACTGGACGAGCGTCAGAAAGTCGCCCATCAGCATCGAGAACCCGCCGTCGCCCGACATCGAGACCACCTGGCGGTTCCGGTCGATGAACTGGGCGCCGATGGCCTGCGGCAGGGCGTTGGCCATGGAGCCGTGGCTGAACGAGCCGATGATGCGGCGCCTGCCGTTGGGCGAGATGTAGCGGGCGGCCCAGACGTTGCACATCCCGGTGTCGACGGTGAACACCGCGTCGTCGTCGGCGAGTTCGTCCAGGACCGAGGCCACGTACTCGGGATGGATCGGGACGTGCTTCTCGACCTTGCGGGTGTACGCCTTGACGACGCCCTCCAGCGCGTCGGCGTGCTTCTTCAGCATCTTGTCGAGGAACTTGCGGTCCGTCTTCTCCTTCACGCGCGGCGTCAGACAGCGCAGGGTCTCCTTCACGTCGCCCCACACCGCGAGGTCCAGCTTGGAGCGTCGTCCCAGGTGTTCGGGGCGTACGTCGACCTGGACGATCTTGACGTCGTCCGGCAGGAAGGCGTTGTAGGGGAAGTCGGTGCCGAGCAGGATCAGCAGGTCGCACTCGTGGGTCGCCTCGTACGCGGCGCCGTACCCGAGCAGGCCGCTCATGCCGACGTCGTACGGGTTGTCGTACTGGATCCACTCCTTGCCGCGCAGGGCATGGCCGACCGGCGCCTTGACGTGCTCGGCGAACGCCATGACCTCGGCGTGCGCGCCCGCGGTGCCGCTGCCGCAGAACAGGGTGACGCGCTTGGCCCTGTCGATGAGGGCCGCGAGCTTGTCGATCTCGATGTCGCCGGGGCGCACGGTGGGCCGGGACGTCACGAGGGCGTGGTCGATCGCCTTGTCGGGGGCGGGCGCGGAGGCGATGTCGCCGGGCAGTGCGAGGACGCTGACGCCGCCGCGGCCGATCGCGTGCTGGATCGCCGTCTGCATCACACGGGGCATCTGCTGCGGGTTGGAGATCAGCTCGCTGTAGTGGGAGCACTCCCGGAACAGCTGGTCGGGGTGGGTCTCCTGGAAGTAGCCGAGGCCGATCTCCGACGAAGGGATCTGCGAGGCGAGGGCGAGGACGGGGGCCATCGAGCGGTGCGCGTCGTACAGGCCGTTGATGAGGTGGAGGTTGCCGGGCCCGCACGACCCGGCGCACGCGGCGAGGCTGCCGGTGAGCTGGGCCTCGGCACCGGCCGCGAACGCGGCGACCTCCTCGTGCCTGACCTGCACCCAGTCGAGGCCCGGGGTGCGGCGGATGGCGTCGACGACAGGATTCAGACTGTCGCCGACGACTCCGTACAGCCGCTTGACGCCCGCGCGCCTGAGGATGTCGACGAACTGCTCCGCAACGTTCTGCTTGGCCATGGGTCCATCAACCCACGGCCCGTGCGGTTACGCCTCCCAGACCGCGACGGCCGTACGGTCGTCGGCGTACCCCTTCACCCTGAGCTGGAGGTCGGCGAGGAACTCGGCGAGCCCCGGCGGTTCCGGGCGTGCCCAGCGTTCGGCCAGCTCCTTGCCGAGGGCGCTCTCGCCGCGCAGGGGTTCGGCGAGGCCGGCGCTGCACAGCAGGAGGGCGTCGCCCGGACGGGCCACCGAGGCCCGGAAGCGGAACGGTTCGCCCGGCGGCGCCGGCGGGTCGATGTAGGGGCGGGCGGGCTCGATGGTGTTGAGGTCCATCGTCAGGCGGTCGCCCTGCGGGGTCTCGGCGGGGACGGAGCCGTAGCCGACGACCGGCGCGCCGACCGCGGCGCCCGGCTCGGGCACGGCGGGCTCGATGTCCTGCCACACGCCGCCGCGCAGCCGGAACAGGCCGCCGTGGCCGACGCCGAAGAACACCCGGGTGCGGCAGGCGGGGTCGGCCGAGAGCAGCAGGCAGCGCAGGCTCGCGGTGTACTCCTCCGGCGCCATGCCGAGTTCGCCCGCGCGGGCCCGCAGCATGCCGTAGCTGCGGTCGGTGAGCCGGTGCAGGCCCGACTTGAGGTCGCCGCGCCGGCCCGCCCTGATGTCCTCGGCGAGCCGGAGGTGGCTGCGGCCGATGGCACCGCCGATCCAGTGACAGGCGTCGGCGGCGGCGAGGTGCGCCCGGTCGCTGGTGCGCGCGCCACTGGCGACGGCCACCAGGACCAGGGCGTTCTCGCCGTTGCCGAAGCGGGCGGTGAGCAGGGCGTCGCGGCGGGGCTCGCCGCGGTAGCGCGCGGAGTCGCCGCGCGAGGAGCCGGCCCGCAGGACGTACGCGCCGTAGCGGGCGCCATCGAGCACGGTGTCGGCGACCAGTTCGTCGAGTCCGTCCGGGCGGGCGGTGGGCAGCGCGGTGGGCTCGGCGTCATAGGTGGGCGGTCCGTCACCCACGTGGCCGGTACGGGGCCGGGGCACCGGGGCGAACTGCTCCGGAGGTGCGGTCCGCGGGGGCCCGAACTGCTCGTCCGGCGCGGTCATGGGCGGGCCGGTCGCGTCGAGCGGGGGCGTGCGCAGACTCCGCGGCGCGTTGGCGACGCGCTGCTCCGCGTCGTAGCCGGGTGGCATCGGGGGCGGCGGCCCGCCCTCCGCCCAGCCGGGCGGCAGACCGGGCACGGCATCGGCCGGGGGCGGCGGAGCCGCCGGAACGGACTCCCACCACGCGGCTCCGCCGGGGGGCGCGGTGGGAGTGCCGTCGGGCCTGGCGGGTGCGGTCCCGGTGGGTGCGGTCCCGGCGGGGGGCGCGGTCGGGGCATCGGGCGGGGCGGAAGGGGCGGCGTCGCTCGGCGGGGCGGGGGTGCCGCTCTGCGGGGCGGAAGCGGTGCTGCCGGGCCGCTCTGCTGCGGTGGCCGGCGGCGGGGTGCTCCGAGCCGGGGCTACGGGGGCGGTGCCCTCGACCGGGCCCGGGGGCCGGGCCGTCCCGGCCCCGCGCGGGGCCGCAGCGGGTGGGCTCGGGGTGGCGGGTGGCGTGTCCGGGGCCCGGTTCGGGTCTCCCGCGGTCGGTACCGGCTCCGTGCCGCCCGTTGCCTCCCGCTCCCGGCCGCCCGGGGCCGGGGCCGGGGCGGACATCGGGCCCTCGGCGGGAGCGCCGTTCGGGGCTGCCCGGGGCGGGTCGGACACCGGGCCCGGTCCCGGAGGCGCGGCTCCCGGGCCGGGCGGCACCGAGTCCTGCGAGGGCGGCGTGGCAGTCTGCGCCGGCCCGGTCCGGCCCACCGTGCCCGACGCCGAGTCGAAGCGGTCGTCGAGGGTGTCGCCCGAACCGTCGGGCCCGGCGTCCGGGGCCGACTCGTCGTACAGCCGGTTCCACCAGTCGTCGTCCCGGGTCTGCCTCTCCCCCTGCTGGCTCATGCCCTTATTGTCCACCGCCGGAGGCATCCGAAAACGGGGCATCGGGAAAATGTGCTCAACGGACAAGTGCGGCAGGAGGAGTCGAGAGTCCGCCGGGCGCCCCCACCCCCCACGGGAGGGACACCCGGCGGACCATTCGCGTGGCTAACGCACCGAGTAGGCGTCCACCACGGTCTGGGTGACCGAGTTGCCGTTGGCGTCGGTCAGTTCGGCCTTCAGGGTCACGTCCTTGCCGGCGGCGCCCGCGTGGTTCACGGTCGCCGTCCAACTGCCGCCCTGATGGCTGGACTTGGCCTCGGTCCAGGTCGTGCCGCCGTCGTAGGAGTACGACAGCGCGGCCGACACGAGGGCGGCCGGGGTGTAGCCGGCGTGGCCCGTGACGGAGAGCGCGATCTTCTGGCCGTCGGCCGGGGGCACCGTCTTGAGGCCGTCCTGCGCCACCCCGTAGTGGGGGAAGAGCAGCGGAATCGCCTGGGAGAACGCGCTCTCGTCGAGGTGCGAGCGGAACTTCCAGCTCGTCACGACCTCCTGAGAGCGCTTCCACACCGCTGCGGACGGCCCGATCTTCTGGTTGTCGCTGACGAGTTCGTACGCCGCGTCGTCCGCGGGGACGGTGAACACCCCCGAGGGCCAGCCGCTGCTGTCGTAGTCCTCGCCGTTGCGCCGCAGGAGCAGGGAGCCGATGTCGCCGAACGAGCCCGGCTGCGCGCTGTGCTGGGTGTCGCCCCACATGCCGGGGGCGAAGCCCATCAGGTTGCCCTGGCGCTCGGCGGCGAGCAGGGGCCTGCCCGTGGCGTCGCGCCCGGCGTCGGGGCCGACCACGCCGTCGTACCAGCTCTCCTTGGTCTCCTTGCCCGGCCGGTACGCCGTGGCCGGGGCGAGCATGAACTCGCCGAAGGGGAAGCTGGACGAGACGAAGTGGTCCCAGGTGGTGCCGCCCGCGGTGTAGTACTCGGTGCGGGTGGAGGGCACGGCCACCAGGTCGATGCCGGAGACGCCGATCGGGTCGCCGCCGACGGGGCGGTGGGCGCTCACGCCGTCGACGAAGTCGGCCGGCACGCCCATCGAGTGGTACGTGGAGACGTTGCGGCCCAGCTGTCCGTCGCGCACCCGGTAGGTGCGGTCCGAGCCGATGCCGCCGTCCTCCTGGAAGCCCAGGTTGTAGACATAGCCGCTCTTGGCCGTCGCCTTCCAGGCGAGGGTGACCGGGCCGTGCGCCAGCCGGGCCGCGAGGTCCGACGCCTCGGTCGCCTCGATGGCGAGGGTGGGCAGCGGGCCTCCGGCGAAGCCGTACGACGGCAGCCAGCGGCCGTTCGAGGGGCGGTGCACGGCGAGCGCCGTGGCGCCCGCCGCCTTGGCGTCCCTGGCGAGGGTGGCGAGCGAGTCGGGGTCGTCCGGCACCGCGACGAAGGCGATCTTCCCGCCGACCCCCGCGGCCTTGAGCTCGTCCGGGGTGCCCCGGCCCGCGTCGACGAGCGGCGCGCTGCCGGTGCCGTCGAGGTTGTCGGAGCCGACGCTCGCGGTGAGCGGGTGCAGCGCGGGCCCGCCGGTCACGGCGAGCTTCTCGAACTGCGGGGCGTACGCCCGCCAGTAGCTGCCGAACTCGAAGTCGCCGGTGCGGGCGCCGCCCCGGACGTCCGCGTAGTAGTCGTCGATCAGCCGGGATCCGGTGATCGAGCCCGAGTGGAGCCACTGGCCGCCCCAGGAGCGGGCGAAGCCGAGGGTCGTGGTGCGGACCTCGCTCGGCCGGTCGGTCCGCACCGAGAGCCGGTGCGCGGCACGGGCGTCCAGGACGAGGGTGGTGTCCTTCTTCAGGTCGAGCTGCGGTCGGCCGAGGTAGCTGACCGAGCCGACGTTCGCGCCGGTGGCGTCGCCGGGGTCGGCGGAGGTGACGAAGGAGGACACGAAGTACGCGCCGGGGCGCAGCCGGTAGAGCTGGTCGGTGGCGCCCTCGTTGAAGCGGCGCTCGCCGGTGGCGGTGTCGGTGCCGATGACGTCGAGGGAGGAGGCGCCCGCGGCGGGCCTGCCCTGGCGGTCGACGAGCTTGACGCGCAGGGTGACGGTCTCGGGCTCGACGTACAGCGAGAAGGGGGTGGAGACCTTGACGCCGTGCGCGGTGGCGAGCACGCGGCCGGTGACGTCTCCGTACTGGGCGGCCTTGAGGCGGGCGCCGGGGTCGATGGTGAGCGGCACCTTGACGGTGGCGCCGGCCGGGACGGTCACGGAGCGCGAACGCAGCGCGACCACAGCGGAGTTGACGGCGGAGCCGTCGTTGCCGGTGACCCCCGCGACCTTGAGGTCGAGTGTCACGGGGCGGTCGGAGGCGTTGGTGTAGGGCACGGTGACGGTGGTGCGGTCGCTCTTGTCCTGCGGCCAGTCGAAGGTGCCGGCCTGGACGGCGGGCGCGCCGATGACGGTCTCGTCGACGGCGGCCTCGACGTCGAGCCGGCCGCCGCCGGTCTCGCGCACGTCACCGGGGACGGCGCTGTCGGCGGACGAGACGAGCGCGGCCTTGATCTGCTGCGCGGTCCAGTCGGGGTGGCGCTGCTTGACGATGGCGGCGGCGCCCGCGACGTGCGGGGTGGCCATGGAGGTGCCGGACATGGACTGGTACGCGTAGACGCCCCGGCCGCCGGCGTTGGCGGCGAGGATGTCGACGCCGGGCGCGCTGATCTCCGGCTTGAGGGTGTGGGTGAAGGGCGCGGGGCCGCGGCTGGAGAAGCTCGCGGTGGCATCGTCGTGGTCGACGGCGCCGACGGTCAGGACGGCGGGTGCGCAGCCGGGCGAGGACACGGTGTTCAGGCTCGGGCCCGAGTTGCCGGCCGCGACGACGAACAGGGTGTGGTCGGCGTCGGTGGCGAGTTGTTGCGCGGCGACGCTCATCGGGTCGGTGCAGTCGGTCGGCACGGGGCTGCCGAGCGACATCGAGACGACGTCGGCCTTGTTGTCGACGGCCCACTGCATGCCGGCGATGATCCACGAACTGTCGCCCGAGCCCGAGTCGTTGAGGACCTTGCCGACGAGGAGGCCGGTGCCGGGCGCGATGCCCTTCTCCTTGCCGCCGCTCGCCGCGCCCGAGCCGCCCACCGTCGATGTGGTGTGAGTGCCGTGGCCCTGGCGGTCTTCGGTGTCGGGCGAGTCGGTGAAGTTCTCGGAGGCCACGATGCGGCCCTTGAGGTCGGGGTGTTCGGCGTCGACGCCGGTGTCGAGGACGGCGACCTTGGTTCCCTTGCCGTCGTATCCGGCGGCCTGCGCGAGGTCGGCGCGGATCTGCCGCGACGACTGGGCGAGGGAGGCGGTCACCTTCCGGTCGAGCCACAGCTTCTTGATGCCGGCGGACGCCGACCGGGTGCGGGAGGCATTGACGTCCGCCCACATCTGCGCGGCCTTCGTCTTGTCGGCGCTCAGGGCGCGGCCGTGCACGGCGGGCAGGTCGAGCCCGGCCCTGGTGCCGCGCGGCACGGCCGGGGCCGCCGACCTGGCCGCGGCGCTGCCGTAGACGGCGATCAGCGGGATCGTCTTGGAGTGCGCGTCGTCGTAGCCCTGGCGGATGAGCCCGGCCACGTTGAACAGTTCCTGGTCGACGGTGCCGGCGGCGAGCGCCGGGGCCGCGTCGTCCGGGTAGACGTACAGCTCCTTGCCCACCTGCCGGGTCTGGACGAGCGGTACGGAGCCGTCGTCGCGCGGCAGGGCGGTGACGCCTGTGGGGGTGCCGGAGGCGTCCCGGCCCACCACCACCTTGTCGCCGGTGACGAGTGTGACGGTGGCGGGTGTTCCCGTGCTGCTCGCGGCGGTGCCGACGAGCGGTCTCTTGGCGGTGTCCGCCGTGCCGTCGCCTCGTGGCGCTGCCACGGACGGCGCCACCGCGGTGACGGCGAGGGCGGCGGCGGTCGCCACCCCCAGAGCCGTACGCGATATCGGGCGCATCGCTCTCCCCAGATGATTCCGGAACAAAAGACACGCGTGCCCGAAGAGCACAAATGCCCTGCGCCCGGAGGCTGTTGGTGCTGCGGTGGCTCGACATTGGCAGAGCGGCGACGGATACGGCGATGATGTTGTGCGGCGGGTTTGTGCCGGGGCGGTTTCCCGCCATCGCGCAGGTGAGGAAGGCGGTCCGTGGTGCTGGGAGCGATAGGTCTCGACGAGACCCAGGAGTCGGCGTACCGCGCCCTGGTCGCGGTGGGGGCGGCCGAGGTGAGCGATCTCGCGCACCGTCTCGCGCTGCCGGAGAGCGAGACCGAGCGGGCGCTGCGCCGGCTGGAGCGTCATGGCCTGGCCGCCCAGTCGTCGGCCCGCACCGGGCGGTGGGTCGCGGCGCCGCCGGGGGTGGCGCTGGGCGCGCTGCTCACCCAGCAGCGGCACGAGCTGGAGCAGGCGGAGCTGGCGGCGGCGCTGCTCGCCACGGAGTACCGGGCCGAGGCGGCCGAACCCGCCGTGCACGACCTCGTCGAGGTGGTGACGGGGGCGAGCGCGGTGGCCCACCGCTTCCACCAGTTGCAGCTGGGCGCCGCCGACGAGGTGTGCGCGCTGGTGACGGGCACACCGGTCGCGGTGACCGGCATGGACAACGAGTCCGAGGAACGGGCGTCGAACCGCGGGGTCGTCTACCGGGTGGTGGTCGAGCGCGAGGTGCTCTCGCTGCCCGCCGGGATCGTCGAGCTGTCCGCGGCGCTCGGCCGCGACGAGCAGGTGCGCACGGTGGAGCGGGTGCCGACCAAGCTCGTCGTCGCGGACCGCACCCTCGCGATGGTGCCGCTGACCGGCCGCGGCGCCGAGCCGGCCGCGCTCGTGGTGCACGCGAGCGGGCTCCTCGAATCGCTGATGGGCCTGTTCGAGGCGGTGTGGCGGGACGCGCTGCCGCTGCGGCTCGGCGGCGGGGGGCGCGACATCGTGGAGGACGGGGCGGGCCCCGACGGGACCGACCTGGAGATCCTGTCGCTGCTGCTCGCCGGGATGACGGACGCCAGCGCCGCCAAGCAGCTGGATCTGGGCCTGCGGACCGTGCAGCGGCGGGTGAAGGGCCTGATGGAGCTCACCGGGGTGACGACCCGGCTCCAGCTGGGCTGGCACGCCTACGAGCGGGGCTGGGTCGCCCGCTGAACACCCCGGGCGGCAGCCCCCGCTGAGACCCGCGGAAGCCGCGGTCACCGCCCGGAACTGCGGGAACGGGCCGCTTCCTGCACCCTTGGCAGATGGGCGTGTGGCAGCTCCTCGCGGTCGGGGCGGTGATCCTGATGGGCCTGTGCGGTGTGCTGGTGCCCGGCATTCCGGGGCAGGCGATCGTGTGGGCGGCCGTGGCGTGGTGGGCGCTGGACGACACGACCGGGCTGGCCTGGGCCGTCCTGGCCGGGGCCACCGGCGTCCTGCTCCTGAACCAGGCGCTCCGCCCGTTCCTGCCGCCGCGCCGCTTCAAGTCGGCCGGGGTGTCCAGACGGTCGGTGCTCATCGCGGGCGCCGCGGCCGTGGCGGGGTTCTTCGTGGTGCCGGTGATCGGCGGGATCGCCGGGTTCCTCGGCGGGCTGTACGGGGCGGAACGGCTGCGCCTGGGCAGCCGTGCGAGCGGCTGGGCCTCGGCCCGTACGACCCTGCGCGCGGGCGGATATTCGGTGATGGCCGAACTCTTCGCCTGCCTCCTGGTGACCGGCGCCTGGATCGGTGCGGTCGTCTGGGGCTGAGCGTGTGAGGGTGATGCCATGACCCGATTCAGCGAGGCCGAGCGCACGTACCTCAGGAGCCAGCGCCTTGGCCGGCTCGCCACCGTGGACGGGAAGGGCCAGCCGCAGGCGAACCCCGTCGGCTTCTTCCCGCAGGACGACGGCACCATCCTCATCGGCGGATACGCCCTGGGCACCACGAAGAAGTGGCGCAACCTCCAGGGCAACCCGAGGGCCGCCCTGGTGATCGACGACGTGGTGAGCGTACGTCCCTGGAAGGTGCGCGGTGTCGAGATCCGCGGCAGGGCCGAACTCCTCACCGGGCCCCACGAGTTGGGGCCGCACTTCAGCGAGGAGCTGATCCGCATCCACCCGGAGAAGATCCACAGCTGGGGCCTCGACCAGTGACCGGAAGCAGGCCCTGACCTCCCGGTTGTTAAGATTTCGTGCATCAGTTGCGGGGGGATTCCGCTGATTGTGGGGGGTTCGCGGATGGTGGGGGATTCGCGCCCTCCGGTTGCCCTCGCCTGCACACGTATCACGCAACGCCTGGAGGGCACGTGCACCATTCCGCCATACCGAGCCGGACCCGCTCCTCACGGTCGACCGGAGGATCACGCCGTCTCGTCACCGCGGCCACCGTGCTCGCCCTGGCGGTGACCGCCGGCCCGCTCGCCGCGCCCGCCCTGGCCGCCCCGGCGGTGCCCGCCGCATCCGGTGCTCGGGCCGGCTCCGCCGAGGCGCCGTTCGCCATCGCCGCCGACGCGGAGGTCCTGAGCGCGGGGCGGACCGGTTTCCTGTCCATCGCGGGGTCGGGCAGCGGACACGACGTGCTGTGGACGCGCTACGCCGACGGGAAGACGACGGTCGTGGTGAAGGACGCGCCCTCGTACGCGACGCTGCCCGCGTTCTACGGGGCCGGGTCGGACGTCGTGGCGCTGCGGGACGACTCCACCGCCGCCTCGCAGAAGGTCACCCTCCTCGACATGGCCACCGGCTCGTCGAGCGTCATCGACCTCACCCAGTACGGCTATTACTACCTGGGCGCCGTCGGTTCGCGCGTCGTCGCGTACAAGCGGACCGGCGACACCGTGGAGGCCCACGTCCTGGAGGTCGTGGACCAGAAGGTGACCGACCGCGTCGTCACCGGCCTGCCCGCGGGCACGCGGGATCTCGACGTGAAGGCGGGATCGGGCGATTTCGCCGTGCTGCGGTACACGGTCTCGGCCAACGGCGATTTCTTCGACTACACAGCGGCCGACCTCTCCTCGGCCAAGGTCATCACCGGGAACGGCATGCTGGGCGACTTCGTCGCGGGCGTCGCGGTGTCCGCCACCCACCTCGCCGTCGCCGGCGGTCTCTTCATGAGCGACACCTCGTCGTCGGTGCGGACCATGGAGCTCGGCGGGGACCAGAAGCGCTGGTCCATGGACCTCGGCCCGCAGCAGGGGGACGGGCTGGTGGGTCTGGTCGGCGGCTGGACGCTGTACGGCGAGAACCGCAGGCTCAACGAGGGCAACAGCGTCAAGGGTTCGGCCCTGCGCGCCACCCCGATCGGCGGCGGCACGGAGCGCATGGTCATGGACCACGCCAGCTCCGTCGCACCCGCCCCGGACGGCACTCTCCTGGCGGTGGGCGGCACCGCCGCCGACGGTGAGGGCCTCTACCGGATCTCCGCCGGGGCCGACGGGGCACCCGTCGCCCGCCTCCTCACGGGCACCGGCCACCCCACGAAGCTCGTCGTGGAGGAGGAGCAGGTCCCGGCGGCGGCCGACCTCGACAAGGCCCCCTGGCGGCCGAAGTGGCGGCTGACGCACAACAACGCCGATGTGACCGTCACCCTGCGCCACACCGCCTCCGGCGCGGAGCGCGAGATCGAGCTTCCGGTCGACCCCGCCACGTGGGAGTCGACCGAACCCGCCTGGCGCGAGCTGAACTGGGACGGCCTGCTCGGCCCTTCCTACGCCCCGGACCGGGCCGCCCCCAACGGCGACTACACCTGGACCCTGACCGCCAAGCCCCGCAACGGCATCGGCCCCGACCTGGTCGAGAGCGGCGCCTTCAAGGTGTCCCGCAAGGCCGCCCCGCACGACTTCACCGACAACGGCTCTCCGGACCTGCTGATCCGCAGCGGCCTGGGCGGGCTCCAGCGCAAGGACACCTACCGCGCGCCGGGCACCGGTGAGCTCAAGAGCGGCGAGGCACAGAGCATCGGCTTCGACTGGGACATCTACAACCAGGTCACGGCGGTCGGTGACGTGGCCGGCGGCCCCGGCGCCGACGTCGTGGGCCGGGACAAGGACGGCGTCCTGTGGCTCTACCTCGGCAAGGGCGACGGCACCCTCGACTCCCGGGTGCGGATCGGCGCCGGCTGGGGCGCGTACAACCAGCTCACCGGCGGTGGCGACGTCAGCGGCGACGGCCGCAGCGACCTGCTGGCCCGGGACTCCGACGGGGTGCTGTGGCTGTACAAGGGCACGGGCAACTGGCGGGCCCCGTTCGCTCCCCGCGTGAAGGCCGGCACCGGCTGGAACATGTACAACCAGGTCACGGCGGTCGGTGACGTGGCCGGCGGCCCCGGCGGTGACCTCGTGGCCCGGGACAGCGACGGCGTCCTGTGGCTCTACCTCGGCAAGGGCGACGGCACCTTCGAGAACCGGGTGCGGATCGGCACGGGCTGGGGCCAGTACAACCAGACGGTCGGGATCGGCGACTCGAACGGCGACGGAAAGGCCGACCTGTTCGTCTCGACCCCGGACGGTGACTCGTACGTCTACCGCGGCACGGGCGACTGGCGGGCGCCCTTCGCGCCGCGCGAGCTGACCGGCCTGTCCCGGGTCCGGCCCGACGAGACCATCAGCTAGGCGCGCACGGCGGCGGGGCGGGGTGGCACGCCCACCCCGCCCCGCCGTGAGGGGCGGATACGGCTCCGCCGGTCCCGTCAGGCCAGTTTCACCTCCGGCTTGTACAGGTCGAGCCAGATCGCCAGGTCGAGGGAGCGCTCAAGACCGCGGCGCGAGGCCTGGTGGATCTGCGGGGCGCTCACCTCGGCGGCCCGGCGCAGGCCTTCCCGGTCGATGAGGTCGAAGACCGGGTGCGAGGGCTGGGCCAGCAGGTCCTTGGCGTGGCCCTGGAGGGCGGTGGCGTACTTCGGGTCCTGGGTGGAGGGGTAGGGGCTCTTGACGCGGTCGTACACCGACTGCGGGATGACGTCCCTGGCCGCCTCGCGCAGCAGGCTCTTCTCGCGGCCGTCGAAGGACTTCACCGACCAGGGCGCGTTGTAGACGTACTCGACGAGGCGGTGGTCGCAGAACGGCACGCGCACTTCGAGCCCGACGGCCATACTGGCGCGGTCCTTGCGGTCGAGCAGGATGCGTACGAAGCGGGTCAGGTGGAGGTGGCTGATCTTGCGCATCCGGTACTCGAAGTCGCTCTCGCCGTCGAGGCGTTGGATACCGGCGACGGCGGTGTCGTAGGAGTCCTTGACGTAGGCGGGGACGTTGAGCGCGGCGGTCAGGTCGGGGCGCAGCAGGCCCGAGTCGTCGCCGAACTGCTCGGCGAACTTCACGAGCCAGGGGAAGGTGTCGGCGGCGCGGGCGTCCTCGTCGAAGAACTGCTTGTAGCCGCCGAAGACCTCGTCCGCCGATTCGCCGGACAGGGCGACCGTGGAGTGTTCGCGGATCGCCTTGAACAGCAGGTAGAGCGAGGCGTCCATGTCGCCGAAGCCCATGGGGATGTCGCGGGCGCGGATGACCTTGGCGCGGACCTCGGGGTCGGCGAGCGCCTGGGCGTCCAGGACGATGTCCTGGTGGATGGTGCCGGAGTTGCGGGCCACGTCGTGGACGAAGGGCGTGTCGGGGGTGGCGCGGAGTTCGTCGGCGACGAAGTTCTCCGTCTGGCCGACGAAGTCCACGGCGAAGCTGCGCACCTTCTGGTCCACCTCGCCGAGCTGGCGGGCGGCTATCGCGGTGAGCGCCGAGGAGTCGAGGCCGCCGGAGAGCAGCATGCAGCGCGGCACGTCGGCGACGAGCTGGCGCCGGACGATGTCGTCGAGCAGCTCGCGGACGTGGGCGATGCTGGTGGCGCGGTCGTCCTCGTGCGCGCGGGTCTCCAGGGACCAGTAGGTGTGGGTGCGCAGGCCGCCCCGGTCGACGGTGACGACGGTGCCGGGTTCGACCTCCTTCATGCCGTCCCACACGGCGTGGCCGGGGGTCTTGACCATGGTGAACAGCTCGCGCAGGCCGTCGAGCGAGACGGAGCGGCGGGCCAGCGGGTTGGCGAGGATCGCCTTGGGCTCGGAGCCGAAGAGCACGCCGTCGGGGGTCTCGTAGTAGTAGAAGGGCTTGATGCCCATCCGGTCGCGGATCATGACGAGGCGCTGGACGCGCTCGTCCCAGACCGCGAAGGCGTACATGCCGTTGAGGCGTTCGGCGACGGCCTCGCCCCATTCGAGGTAGCCGTGCAGGACGACCTCGGTGTCGGAGTCGGTGGTGAACCGGTGTCCGCGCGCGGCGAGTTCGGACTTGAGCTCGGTGAAGTTGTAGGCCTCGCCCGAGTAGACGAGGGCGACGGTCTTGCCGCCGGCTTCGACGGTCATGGGCTGGCGCCCGCCCGGAAGGTCGATGATCGCGAGCCGGCGGTGGCCGAGCGCGGCCGGCCCCGCGGCCCAGACCCCGCGGTCGTCGGGACCGCGGCAGTCCATCGTCTCGGTCATCGCATCCAGGGTGTCCCGCTCGGCGCGCAGTTCACGGTCGAAGGAGATCCAGCCGGTGATGCCACACATGGTGCCTCCTGCCTCGCCGCCCGGACCGGAGGGGGGACGTTCCGCCGGCCCAAGCGGATGTATTGAGCAACTACCTACCTTTCGATCGTGTGACTCGGCAGGGGGGTCCGTCAACAGGGCGGCACCCCAGGTGACTTGAAAGCATCGGCGGTCGGCCGGGAAGGGGGCGCGGCCCGGCCCCCGTCACGGGGAGCCGGGCCGCGGGGGCGCTCGGGCGTTACGGGCTGACCGCGAGCACGATGTACGCGGCGAACAGCGACAGATGGACGCCGCCCTGCATCAGCGTGGCGCGCCCCGGCACGACGGTCAGGATGCCCACCGCCACCGTCAGGGCGAGCAGCACCATGTGGCTGGCGCCGAGGCCGAGCACCAGCGGCCCGGAGAGCCAGATCGTGGCGAGCGCGACGGCCGGAATGGTGAGCCCGATACTGGCCATCGCCGAGCCGAGCGCCAGGTTGAGGCTGGTCTGGACGCGGTCGCGGCGGGCGGCGCGCACCGCGGCGATGGTCTCGGGCAGCAGCACCAGCAGCGCGATGACGACACCCACCACCGAGGCGGGCAGCCCGGCCGCGGCCACCCCTCGCTCGATGGTGGGCGACACGCCCTTGGCCAGGCCCACGACCGCGACGAGCGCGACCCCGAGCAGGGCGACGCTGATCCAGGCGGTGCGCGCGGAGGCCGGGTTGGCGTGGTCGTCGTCCCGCATCACCTCGCCCTGCTGGGTCACCGGCAGGAAGTAGTCGCGGTGGCGCACGGTCTGGGTCGCGACGAAGAGTCCGTACAGGAAGACCGAGGCGATCGCGGCGAAGATCAGCTGGGCCGGCGAGAACTCGGGGCCGGGCTTGCTGGTGGTGAAGGTGGGCAGGGCGAGGCTGAGGCCGGCGAGCGTGGTGACGGTACCGAACGCGGTGACGGTGCCCTCGGCGTTGAAGACGGTGACCCGGCGGCGCAGGGCGCCCACCAGGAGGCACACTCCGACGATGCCGTTGCAGGTGATCATCACGGCGGCGAAGACCGTGTCCCGGGCGAGCGAGGCGCTCTTGTCGCCGCCGTCCGACATCAGGGTGACGATCAGCGCGACCTCGATGACGGTGACCGCGACGGCGAGCACGAGCGAGCCGAACGGCTCGCCCACCCGGTGCGCGACCACCTCGGCGTGGTGCACCGCGGCGAGCACCGCGCCGGCCAGGAAGCAGGCGACCAGCGCCACGAGGCCGGCGGGCAGCGAGCGCCCCCAGGTGAGCGCGAGCAGCACGACGGCGAGCAGCGGCATCACCGTCGCCCAGCGGTCCAGGGGCAGGCGCGCGAGACGGATCATGCCTCTGACGTTCTCAGAAGTGGCCGGGACCCGCCCGTCGGACTACTGCGCCCTGGCCGCCGCGACGGCCAGGTGCCGCCGGGCGTAGGAGCGCCAGGGCCGCCGGGCGTCCTCCCCCGCCGCCGCCCCCACGTCGGGGTCGCCGAGGGCCCGCGTGCGGATGGCGTCGACGGTCTCCTCGTCCATGCCGGGCAGCGTCCGCAGAATCCGTACGGCCTCGTCGCGGTCGGCGCCCGCGTCGAGGCGCAGGGTGGCGTCGGCCAGGGCGGTGGCGAGGGCGGCCAGGTGCGGGTCGGGGTGGCCGGCGAGCAGGGCGGGCTCGGGGAAGAGGTGGGTGAGAGCGCCGCAGGGCGCGTCGAGCCGTTTGCCGTACGTCTCGACGAGGGCGGCGGCGCGGTGCTGTCCGGCCAGCGCGCGTACCGCGTACTCGTCGGGGTCGGCGGCGCCGGGCGAGCGCAGGCCCGGGGTCCGGGCGACGAGGGGCGCGAGGAGCGGGTCGGCGCCGAGCCGCTCGTCCACGGCGTACGGGTCGGCGTCCAGGTCGAACAGGCGGCGCAGGCGCTGTACGGCGGTGGTCAGGTCGCGCGGGTCGGTGAGGTGGATGCGGGCGTCCAGCCAGCCCTGGCGGGCCGGGGGGTGCGCGGGGGCCGCCTCGTCCACGGCCACGACGGCGGTGCCGTGGGGCAGCCGCAGCGTACGGCGGTACGTGCGGGCGCCGGGCCCGCCGGTGACCTGCTCGACGTGCTCGACGGCCTCGGCGGCCAGCAGGTCGAAGGTCTCCTTCACCGCGTACGCCCCTCGGTGGGCGAGCCGCAGCGGAATCCCGGCGGTGGTGTGGGCGCCGGGCCTCGTGGCGCGGGTGCCGGCCTCGTCGCGCAGGGCGCTGGGGGTACGGGCGTAGATCTGCCGGATCGTGTCGTTGAACTGGCGCACGCTGGCGAACCCGGCGGCGAAGGCGATCTCGGTGACGGGCAGCTCGGTGGTCTGGAGCAGCACGCGGGCGGTGTGGGCGCGCTGGGCCCTGGCGAGGGCGACCGGGCCCGCGCCGACCTCGGCGGTGAGCTGGCGCTGCACCTGGCGGGTGCTGTAGCCGAGCCGGATCGCGAGCCCCGGCACGCCCTCCCGGTCGACGACGCCGTCCCCGATCATGCGCATGGCCCGGCCCACGACGTCGGCCCGGACGTTCCACGCGGCGGAGCCGGGCACGGCGTCCGGTCGGCAGCGCCGGCAGGCCCGGAAGCCGTTGCCCTGGGCGGCGGCGGCGCTGGGGAAGAACCGGACGTTCTTGCGGCGGGGAGTGACGGCGGGGCAGCTCGGGCGGCAGTAGATGCCGGTCGTCGCCACGGCGAAGAAGAACTCCCCGTCGAACCGGGCGTCCCTGCTGCTGACTGCCTCGTACTGAGCGTCTTGGTCCATCACGGGTCCCATTGTGCGGGGCCCCCTCCGCGCACGCTGGCGGCTTTCGGACACCCTGTTCCCCCGCGGACGGGCTGAGATGGCCTGAACTGGGCATGCCGCCCAGGCCGGCCCACCTGGGGGCGCGGAGAACTGCGCGGGAGGTGGGCACGGTCCGCAGGGGCAGGCGGGGTTGCCTGGGGCTCCGCCCCAGACCCCGTATCGCGCCTGAAGGCCGCTCGTCCTCAAACGCCGGACAGGCTGAAGATGCTCGGGGTCAGCACCCTGCCAAGACCAACCCCGCCAGGGGCGCGGGGAACTGCGCGAGACGCGGGCACGGTCCGCAGACGAAAGCGGGGTGTCCTGGGGCTCCGCCCCAGACCCCGTATCGCGCCCGAAAGGCGCTCGTCCTCAAACGCCGGACAGGCTGAAGATGCTCAGGGTCAGCACCCTGCCAAGACCAACCCCGCCAGGGGCGCGGGGAACTGCGCGAGACGCGGGCACGGTCCGCAGACGGAAGCGGGTTCAGGAGGCCCCGCCGGCCTGCCCCCGGAGAGGCAAGAGCCGGCGGGGCCGGGGCGAAGCCCCGAAGAGAGCGGGGCCGGGGGCCGGGCCCCGGGTGTCGGCGGAGGCGGGGCCGGGCCCCGGGGGCGGCCGAGGCGGGGCCGGCGCCCCGGGGTCAGCGGAGGCGGCCTCGCTTGAGGGCGCCGTTCGCGCGACCCTGGGCCCCCTTCGCCTTCCAGTCCCGCCGAATCTCCGCCCGCACCCGCGCATCCGTCTTCGCCACGATCCGCTGGTTCTCGCGCAGCAGCTTGCGGTAGCTGTCGAGGCGGCGCTCCGGCAGCGAGCCGTCCTCGATCGCGGCGAGCACCGCGCACCCCGGCTCCGCGACGTGCGCGCAGTCGTGGAAGCGGCACTCGGCGGCCAGCTGCTCGATCTCGGCGAAGACCTGGCCGACGCCGCTCTCCGCGTCGTACAGGCCGACACCCCGCAGCCCCGGTGTGTCGATGAGCGCCCCTCCCCCGGGCAGCACCAGGAGGTTGCGCGTGGTCGTGGTGTGGCGCCCCTTTCCGTCGACCTCCCGGGCCGCCTGGACCGCCATCACCTCCTCGCCGAGCAGCGCGTTGGCGAGCGTCGACTTGCCCGCCCCCGACTGCCCCAGCAGCACACTGGTGCCGCCCGCGACGGCCTCGGCGAGCGCCTCGACCCCCTCGCCGGTCCGTGCGCTGACGGCCACGACCCGTACGCCCGGCGCGGTGGTCCGCACGTCCTGCACGAGGTAGGAGAGCCCGACCGGGTCGGGCACCAGGTCGCACTTGGAGAGCACGACCACCGGCTGCGCGCCGGACTCCCACGCCAGCGCCAGGAAGCGCTCGATGCGTCCGAGGTCGAGTTCCACGGCGAGCGACACCGCGATGATCGCGTGGTCGACGTTGGCCGCGAGGATCTGCGCCTCGGAACGGTTGGACGAGGTGCTGCGCACGAACGCGGTGCGGCGCGGCAGATACGTACGGACGAACTGCGGGTCGCCGCCCGGGTCGACGGCGGCCCAGTCGCCGGTGCAGATGACCCGCATCGGGTCGTGCGGGGTGACGAACGCGGTGTCGGCGCGCAGCATGCCGGACGCCGTCACCACATCGCACTGGCCGCGGTCGACGCGTACGACCCGGCCGGGCACCAGGCCCTGCGCGGCGTACGGGGCGAACTGTGCGGCCCAGTCGTCGTCCCAGCCGTAGGCGGCGAGCGGACGTGACGGAGCGGAGCTGTTGAACGAAGTGCCGCTGAACTCAAGGGAGTTGGACGGCACGCTGTTCGGCTCGGTGGAGAACTCGGTGGAGAACTCGGTGGAGATCGAGGAAGACCAGGAAGACAAGGGGGACCCTTCGAAGGGCGGTCCCGGCGCCACGCGCACAGGCGTGGAGGAGAAAGCGGTCGGTCAGCCGGAGACCACGGGGAAGTGAGGAATGAACTGCGTGATGCGGGCAGCGCCCTTCGCAACGACAGCCATCGTTCACACCTCCCCGAACACGTCTCACCACCGGCGACGACATCCTGCCGTCCCGCTCGAACAGCCCCGACCTTAAGCCCGCCCGTCCCGGCGGCGCCACCCTTTTGTTTCGACGTGCGGAACACGATCGCGTCCAGCCCCAACTCCCTTGACCGGGCGACAGGTTGGGACGGCTCGATCACCCGGCGCGAAACCCGGGCCGCGGCGGCCACTCCCCCCTTATTTGCGCATCAGCGCAATAAGCGGCAGACTGCCCACGTCACCAAAAGCCACATCCTCGACATCGGCGGCATAGCCGATATCGCCGGTACGACCGGTACCACCGACATCACGGAAGGGGGCAGTCATGGACGCCGATCCTCCCAGTCCGCGCTGCCCCGCCGGCCGCGCCTGACTCCTGCCGTCCCGTCCCGCCCCACTCTTCGGGGTCCGGGCCACCGGCACACGTCGCGGTTGCTCACGGGGTTCTTCGGGGCCCGACGGCCCCCCCTCCTCCCCATCCGTTTTCTCACCACGCCGGGCCGCGCCCCGCCGGGGTCGCGCGGTCGCGCCCCCGGGGCTCCTGTGCCCACAGTGTGGTCGGAGGTCTCCTGTGATGTCGTACCGGACGAGCAGCCGCACACCGCGGCTCGCCTCCCGTTTCACCGGTCGTCTCGCCCGTCTGAGCTGGGTCGACGCCGTGGTCGCGGCGGCCGTGCTCGTGCTCTTCTACGTCGTGCTCCAGGTGGGGCACGGGACCACGGTCCGGTTCTCCACCGACCAGTCGATCAAGGTCGACACCGATCCGGCCCAGCTGCCCTACGACGCGGCGCGTTCGCTGCTCCGCATGTTCCTCGCGCTGGCCGCGTCGATCGTGTTCACGTTTGTCTACGCGCTGGCCGCCGCGAAGAGCCGGCGCCTCGAACGCGTACTGATCCCCGCGCTCGACATCCTCCAGTCGGTGCCGGTGCTCGGCTTCCTGACGGTCGCCGTCAGCGGGTTCATCGCCCTGTTCCCCGGCTCCCTGCTCGGCCTCGAATGCGCCTCGATCTTCGCGATCTTCACCTCGCAGGCCTGGAACATGACGTTCGGCTTCTACCAGTCGCTGACCTCGCTCCCCCGAGAACTCGACGAGCTGTCACGGTCGTTCGGGTTCACGCGCTGGATGCGATTCTGGAAGGTCGAGCTTCCGTCGGGAATGATCAGCCTGATCTGGAACGGCATGATGAGCTTCGGCGGAGGCTGGTTCTTCCTCGTCGCGTCCGAGGCGATCAGCGTCAACAACAAGGACTACGCGCTGCCCGGCGTCGGCTCGTACGCGGGCGCCGCCATCGCCGACGGCGACCTCGGCAAGGTCGGCTGGGCCATCCTCACCATGGCCGTCATGGTCATCGGGGTGAACTTCGTCTTCTGGCGGCCGCTGACCGCCTGGGCCGAGAAGTTCAAGAACGAGCAGTCGGAGGCGAGCGAGGTCCAGCGCTCGGTGGTCCTCACGTTCCTGCGGCGCTCCCACTGGCCGCGGCTGCTCGGCACGGCGTTCCGCCCGGTGGGGCGGTTCCTGAGCGGCGCCGGCCGGATCTTCGGCACCGACGACCGCCCCCTCTGCGTCGACCCGGCACGGCGGCGCACCGGCGACATCGCGTTCACCGTCGTCGCGGGCGCCCTCATCCTGTGGGGCCTGTTCGACCTGGGCCGCTACCTCCACGACGAGACGGGACTCGGCGTCTTCGGCGAACCCCTGCTGCTCGGTCTCGCGACGCTGGCCCGGGTGGTGGTCCTGGTGGCCGCGGCCACCGTGATCTGGGTGCCGGTCGGCGTGAAGATCGGCTTCTCGCCACGGCTGACCCGGATCGCCCAGCCCGTCGTGCAGGTCCTGGCGAGCTTCCCCGCCAACTTCCTCTTCCCGCTGGCCGTCTGGTTCTTCCTCAGGACGGGCCTGTCCATCAACATCGGCGGCATCCTGCTGATGGCACTCGGCGCCCAGTGGTACATCCTCTTCAACACCATCGCGGGCGCCATGTCGATCCCCAGCGATCTGCGCGAGGCCATGGACGACCTCGGCGTACGCGGCCGGCAGCGGTGGAAGCGGCTGATCCTGCCGGGCATCTTCCCCGCGTACGTCACCGGCGGCATCACCGCGTCGGGCGGCGCCTGGAACGCCTCGATCGTCGCCGAGGTCGTCACGTTCGGCGGCACCACCCTCACGGCCACCGGTCTCGGCGCCTACATCGCCGAGGCCACGGCCTCCGGCGACTTCCCGCACCTGCTCGCGGGCGTGGCGGTGATGAGCCTGTACGTCGTCGGCCTCAACCGCCTGCTGTGGCGCCGCCTCTACCGGCTCGCCGACACCCGGTTCGCCCTCTGACGCCGCCGGTTCCTCCGCATCCCCCGACATCTCCGAACCTCTGAACTTCCCTGGAGCCCCCCATGGTTCTGAACACCCTCCGCACCCTGCGCAACGCCCGGCACACGGCCGCCCCGAGGGCGCCCCGCCCCGCCGACGGCGAGATCCTGCTCGAAACGGTCGGCCTCACCAAGGCGTACGCGGGGGCCGACGGCGAACTGCCCGTGCTCGGCGGCATCGACCTCCAGATCCGGGCCGGCGAAGTCGTCGCACTGCTCGGCAAGTCGGGGTCGGGCAAGTCGACGCTGCTGCGCTGCCTGGCCGGTCTCGTGCCGCCGAGCTCCGGCACGGTCTCCTACCGCGGCACCCCGCTGACCGGCGCCAACCCGGGCACCGCCATGGTCTTCCAGACCTTCGCGCTGCTGCCCTGGCTGACCGTGCTGCAGAACGTCGAGCTGGGCCTGGAGGCGCGGGGCGTACCGGCCGAAGCGCGGGCCGAAGCGGCGCGCCAGGCCATCGACCTGATCGGCCTCGACGGCTTCGAGTCGGCCTACCCCAAGGAGCTGTCGGGCGGCATGCGCCAGCGCGTCGGCTTCGCGCGGGCGCTGGTCGTCGAGCCGGACGTCCTGATGATGGACGAGCCGTTCTCCGCGCTCGACGTGCTGACCGCGGAGAACCTGCGGGGCGAGCTGATGGAGCTGTGGGAGTCGGGGCAGTTCCCGACGCGGGCGATCGTCCTGGTGACCCACAACATCGAGGAGGCGGTCTTGATGGCCGACCGGATCGTGGTGCTCGGCTCCCGCCCGTACGGGACGATCCGCGAGACCTTCGAGGTGGGGCTCGACCGGCCGCGCGACCGTGAGGCGCCGGAGTTCGACGAGCTCATCGACCGGGTCTACCGCACGATGACGGGCCGTACGAAGGAGACGTCGCCGCACGTGGCGCACGTGCGCGCGGGTCGCCCCGAGGGCGTCGAGGCGGACCGGCGCACCCTCGCGAACACCCCGCTGCCCGCGGCGAGCGTGGACGGCCTGTCGGGCCTGGCCGAAATGGTCGCCCACCGGGGCGGCGGCTGCGACCTCGCGGACCTGGCGGACGACCTCGGCCTGGAGATCGACGACGTGCTGCCGCTGGTGGACGCGCTGGAGCTGCTCGGCTTCGCGGCGGTCAGCGGGGACGACCTGGTCCTGACCGAGCTGGGCGCGGCGTTCGCGGGCGCGGACGTCCGGGGCTCGAAGGAGATCTTCGCGGCGGCCGCGACGGACGCGCCGCTGGTCCGCCTGATCACGACCAGCCTGGGCCAGAGCCCCGACGGCACCCTGCGGGCGGGCTTCTTCCGCGACGTCCTGTCCCACCACTACACGAGCGAGCAGGTGGCGCGGCAGGCGGAGACGGCGACGGACTGGGGGCGGTACGGGGAGCTGTACGGGTACGACGCGGAGCGGGAGGAGTACGCGCTGATCACCCCGGGCCCGTGAGACGCCCGCCCGCGCAGTTCCCCGCGCCCCTGTGGGGCGGTGCCGAGCCGGCACGGGGCCGTTAGGGTATTTGCATGGGAGTGCAAGTGGAGAGTTGGGACGACGAGCGGGCCGAGCGGGCGGTCGCGGTGCTGAAGGCGGTGGCGGATCCGTCGCGGTACCGGCTGCTGTGGGCGCTGAGCGGAGCCGAGCTGCCCGTGAGCGCGCTCGCGGAACTCCTCGGCGCGCATGTCGCCGCCACCTCCCAGCACTTGGCGAAGCTCCGCGCGGCCGGCCTCGTCACCTCGCGCCGCGACGGCACCCGGATCTTCTACCGCGCGGCCGGGCCGGGCGTGCGCGCCCTGCTGGAGGAGGCGTCGGTGGCAGCCCTCGCGGCCTCACCCGAGCAGCCGTCCCCGTCCCCCGGCCCCGAAGCACCCACACCGTCCCGGGCCCCCCGCAGAGCGAGGGCTCCCCGCCCGGTGGCCGACTGACGGCACGCCCCGCGCACGAGCAACCCCTGACCATAGGGGCGCGGGGAACTGCGCGACCAGCCACGCACGGCCCGCGGACGAACGCCTCGCGAACAGCCCCGCCGGAAAAGGGGCGCGGGGAACTGCGCGAGGGCCGCCGTGCTCGCGGACGGAGCCCGCTCGGAGCACCCCCCGCACCCCCCGCCCGCCCCGCAGGGAGTCCGTTTCGTTCAAGACCCGCCCGCCCCGCCCTGCCTACGGTGAGGCCATGACTCCCCGACTCGACGCCTTCGGCCTCATCGTGGCCGACATGGCCGCATCGCTCGCCTTCTACCGCCGTCTCGGCCTCGCCCTCCCCGCCGAGGCGGACACCCAGCCCCACGTGGAGTGCACGCTCCCCGGCGGCACCCGGATCCTGTGGGACACCGAGGACACGATCCGCTCCTTCGACCCCTCCTGGACCCGCCCCGAGGGCAGTGGCCGCACGGGCCTCGCCTTCGCCTGTGACTCCCCCGCGGAAGTCGACGCGGTGTACGACGCGCTGACGGCGGCCGGGCACCACGGGCACCTCAAGCCCTGGGACGCCTTCTGGGGTCAGCGCTACGCGACGGTCCTCGACCCGGACGGCACGGAAGTGTCACTGTTCGCGGCGTCCGCGTCGGCATAGACGTCGGTGGCGGCATGGGCGTACGCGTACTCGCCCAGCGTCATCCCGGCGAGCGACCGCATCTCGCGGGACAGGTGCGCCTGGTCGGCGCAGCCCGCGGCGAGCGCGGCCTCCGCGTACGGCACGCCCCGCCGCACCAGATCGAGCGCGCGCTGCAGGCGCAGCACACGGGCCAGCGTCTTGGGCCCGTAGCCGAACGCGTCGAGGCAGCGCCGGTGCAGCTGGCGCGCGCCGAGGCCCGCGTCGGCCGCCGTGGCCGTCACGCTCCAGCCCGCGGCGATGCGGCCGGCGACCGCGCGGGCCAGCGGGTCGGGGGCGGGCGCCCGGTCCAGGGCCACCGCCTCCAGCGCCGCGGCCGGCGCCGCCGCCTCCCCGATCAGTTCGGCGAGCCGGCGTACCTCCGGCCCGGCCCAGATCCCGTCGAGCGCCACTCGTGCGTCGCGTACCGCGTGCGCCGGGACGCCGAGGACACCGGGCCCGGTGCCCGGCGCGAACCGGATCCCGGCGTAGCGCGTGCCCGGAGCCGCCTCGGGTACGTGGGCGCGGGTGTCGGGGCCCGCCACCAGAAGGCGGCCCTCGCACCAGAGCAGGTCCATGCAGCCGTCGGGGAGGACGGGCCGCGCGCCGTCGTCGTCGCCGATGGTCCGGGTCCACACGACCGCGCCCGCCAGCCGTGAGGGACGCTCTCGGTACATCCTTCGAGGGTAGTCCGGGCCCTGCCGGTCAGTCGGACGGCTTCTCTGACGGCTTCTCTGACGACTTCTCGGCCGCCTTGTCCTCGTGCTTCTTCACCGAGTGCAGGCGCGACTTCACGTCCTCCGGCGGCAGAAACTTCGACCAGCGTTCGGGGAACTCCGACGGCATCCCCGGGTCGTTGCCCTCGTCCACGTCGTCGTCATCCTCGTCGTCGTCCCCTTCGTCGACGTCGTCGAAGAGCGTCGGCTCCCAGGGGTTGGCGCGGGCGACCAGCTGCGCGGCCTGCGCGGCCCGCACCCGGTCGGCCGCGGCGCGGGCCGCCGCCGTGGCGACCGACGGCCACACCCGGTCGATGGCCGCGTTGACGGCGGCGCCGACCAGGACCGCGAACGCGGAGATGCCGATCCAGAGCAGCACCGCGATGGGCGCGGCGAGCGAGCCGTAGATGGTGGGGCCCTCCACCGTGCTGGTCAGATAGATCCGCAGCAGGAACGAGCCGAGCACCCACATCGCGAGGGCCACCAGCGCGCCCGGTACGTCCTCGATCCACGGCGAGCGGACCGGCACCGAGACGTGGAAGAGCGTCGTCAGGAAGGCGATGGACAGCAGGATCATCGTGGGCCAGTACAGGAAGCTGATCACGTCCGTGCCCCACGGGATCAGCTCCACCACCCGGTCCGGGCCCACCACCGCGAGCGGCAGCACGACCGCGCCGATGAGCAGCGCGATGACGTACAGCAGCAGCGAGAGCAGCCGGGTCTTCACGATGCCGCGCTGCCCGTCGAGCCCGTACATCACGGTGATGGTGTCGATGAAGACGTTGACGGCGCGCGACCCCGACCAGAGGGCGATGGCGAAGCCGATCGAGACGATGTCGGGGCGCTTGCCCTTGGTGACGTCTTCGAGGAGCGGCTGCGCGAACTCGTGGACCCCCCGGTCGGACAGCACGGTTCCGGCCGCGTTGAGGATGTTCTGCTCGATGCTGGCGACGGTGTGGGTGCTGGTCCAGCCGTCCACGTAGCCGAGCAGCGCGATGACGCTGAGCAGCAGCGGGGGCAGCGAGAGCAGCGTGAAGAACGCGGCCTCGGCGGCCAGGCCCAGGATCCGGTACTCGACACAGGAGTTGACGGTGTCCTTGAGGAGCAGCCAGCCCAATTTCCGCTTCGAGACGTTGCGGTAGACGACGCGGGCCCGATGAAGGCGGCCGGATGTCCGCTCGGGTGTTTCATTTGCTGGCTGCACGTCCTTACCGTATCGGCATGGCAGCCACCACCCACACAGTGACCAACCAGGCTCCGCCCCTGGTGGGGTACGACGTCTTCACCGCCGACCGGGCCCTCAGCGAGGCGGTTGAGCGGCACACAGCGCCGGAGCTCGTCGACGAGGTACGAGAGGAGCTCGCGGGTCTGGGAAGGACCGCGGGATCGGCCCAGGCCCAGGAGTGGGGTGTGCTGGCCAACGAGAACCCGCCGAAGCTGCGCACCCACGACCGGTACGGCAACCGGATCGACGAGGTCGAGTTCCATCCGAGCTGGCACCGCCTGCTCGGCAAGGCCGTCACGTCGGGGCTCACCGACGCCTGGGGGCGGCCCGCGGGCCATGTGCGCCGCGCTGCCGGATTCCTGGTGTGGACCCAGGCGGAGGGCGGCCACGGCTGCCCGGTCTCCATGACGCACGCGGCGGTGCCCGCGCTGCGCACCGACCCGGCACTCGCCGCCGAGTGGGAGCCGCGGCTCACCTCCCACGTGTACGAGGAGGGGCTGCGGCCCGCGTCCGAGAAGAGCGGTGTCATCTTCGGCATGGGGATGACGGAGAAGCAGGGCGGCAGCGATGTGCGGGCCAACACGACGTCCGCCGCGCCGCTCTCCGCGGACGGCGAGTACGTCCTGACCGGGCACAAGTGGTTCTGCTCGGCGCCGATGAGCGACGGGTTCCTCGTTCTCGCGCAGGCATCCCCCGCCAAAAAGGACAGCCTCACCTGCTTCCTGGTGCCGAGGGTCCTCGAGGACGGCACCCGCAACGCGTTCGCGATCCAGCGGCTCAAGGACAAGCTGGGCAACAAGTCGAACGCGTCGAGCGAGGTCGAGTTCGACGGGACGTGGGCGCGCCGGGTCGGCGAGGAGGGGCGCGGGGTGCGCACCATCATCGAGATGGTGGCGGCGACACGGCTCGACTGTGTGATCGGCTCGGCAGCGATCATGCGGCAGGCGGTGACGCAGGCCGTCCATCACGCCGCGTACCGCAGCGCGTTCGGCGGGCTGCTCATCGAGAAGCCGCTGATGCGCAACGTCCTGGCCGATCTGGCCCTGGAGTCGGAGGCCGCGACGACGCTGGCGCTGCGCCTGGCGGCGGCCTATGACGCCGCCCCCGACGACGCCGAGGAGCGGGCGTTCCTGCGGCTCGCGGTGCCGGCCGCCAAGTACTGGGTGACCAAGCGGTGTACGCCGGTGGCGGGCGAGGCGCTCGAATGCCTGGGCGGCAACGGGTACGTGGAGGAGTCGGGGATGCCGCGGCTGCTGCGCGAGGCCCCGCTCAACTCGATCTGGGAGGGCTCGGGCAATGTCCAGGCGCTCGATGTGCTGCGGGCGCTCCAGCGCGAGCCGCAGGCGATCAACGCGTTCCTCCAGGAGGTCGGCAAGGCGCGTGGCGCCGACCACCGGCTGGACGGCGCCATCAAGGGCCTGCTGACCGAACTCGCCGATCTGGACGGCATCGAGGGGCGGGCGCGCCGCCTGGTGGAGCGGATGGCGCTGGTCCTCCAGGGCTCGCTGCTGGTGCGCTGGGCGCCGCCGGAGGTCGCGGACGCGTTCTGCGCCTCGCGGCTCGGCGGCGACTGGGGTGCGGCCTTCGGAACGCTGCCGCACTCGCTGGACCTGGCCTCGGTGGTGGAGCGGGCCAGGGCCGAGGCCTGAGGCACGGTCGGCGTGGGCCGGAGGGCCGTCGGGGGTGGTGCCGCGCCGACACGGCACCACCCCCGCGCTCTCATGCCTCCGCGAACGGGGCATGACGACCGGCCAACCGGTGCATGCTCACTGTCGTCCACCCGCGTGCGGCCCGCGAGAGTTGCACGGGGTTGCAACCGTGCGGAGCCCGCGTACGGCTGCCGGGTGCCAATCGCCGCACGGGCAGCTCGAGTTGATGACGTCCGGGCGCCGGACGCCGGTTTTCGGCGGGCTTCGGAGCCGACCGCAGGAGGTTCGCGTGGAGAGCGACACGCTCGATGTGGCCCGGCTGGCCGCCATGGACTCCCGGGAGGCGACACGGCTCCTGCAGCGGGTGCGGGCCGCCACCCTCGCCGGCCGGCGCCCGACGGTCGTACCGCGCAAGGACATCGGGGAGTCCTGGCGGCGGGCGCTGAGCAGCGGGCTCGATCCGGACGGCGGCCGCCACGCGGGGATCCTGTCCGCCGCCGAGGTCGAGCGGCGCAGGCGGCATTCGCCGCTGACGGACGTCCTGCCGGTGCTGCGGGACGCGCTGGTGTCGGTCGCCGACGCCGCGCAGCACATCATGGTCGTCTCGGACGCCGAGGGGCGGGTGCTGTGGCGCGAGGGCCACGCGTCCGTGCTGAGGCTCGCGGACACCCTGGGCTTCGAGGTGGGCGCCGACTGGAGCGAGCCGGCCGTCGGCACCAACGGGGTGGGCACCCCGCTCGTCACCCGGCGGCCGGTGCAGGTGTTCTCGGCCGAGCACTTCGTCTCCGCCCACCACACCTGGACGTGCGCGGGCGCGCCCGTTGTCGATCCGCGGGACGGCCGGCTGATCGGTGTGGTCGACGTCAGCGGGCCGCTCGCCACGATGCATCCGGCGACGCTGTCCTTCGTGACGTCGGTGACCCGGCTCGCCGCGGCCGAGCTGCGCGCGCAGCACCTGCGCGCCCTGGAACGGCTGCGCGCGGTGGCGGCGCCGGTGCTGTGCCGGGTCGGTGGGCGGGCCCTCGCCGTCGACGCCAACGGCTGGGTCGCCGCGGTCACCGGCATGCCGCCGAGGGACCGGCTCGCGCTGCCGGCGGCGCCCCCCACGGGCCGCGTGTGGCTTCCCTCGCTCGGCATGTGCACCGTCGAGCCGCTGCCGGGCGGCCGGCTCGTCCAGGCCGTCGACGGGGCGGGCGGCGCTCCGGCCGCGGGTGCCCTGCGGGTGGTGCTCGACCTGAGCCGGCCGCGGCACCGCTCGGTGACGGTGTCGGGGGACGCGGGCAGCTGGACGCAGGAGCTCAGCCCGCGCCACGCCGAGCTGCTGTTCGTCCTCGCCCTGCACCGGGAGGGGCGCAGCGCAGCGCAGCTCGCGCAGGACATCTTCGAGGACCCGACGCGCACGGTGACCGTACGGGCCGAGATGTCGCGCCTGCGCCGGCGCCTCGCGGAGGTGCTCGCGCATCGCCCGTACCGCTTCGGTGAGGGCGTACGCGTCGAGGTGATCCGGCCGGACCGCGCCGCGGACCTGCTCCCCCGCTCGTCGTCGCCCGCCGTCAGGGCGGCCCGGGAGCGGCAGGCCTGACCTGCGTTGGAGACCGCGGCGGCCGCATGATTGCCTGGGCCGCATGAGTACTACCGTGACCATCTGGTCCCTGGAGCAGACCTCGCCCGCGGATCTGCGCCCGGCCGCCGAGCCGCCCGGCGCCGTCACGATCGCGCGCGCCGAGGTCCCCTCGCCCGAGTTCAGCCGCTTCCTCTATACGGCGGTCGGCGGTGACATCATGTGGACCGACCGGCTCGGCCTGACGTACGCCGAGTGGGAGCGGGCTCTGGACAAGCCGGGTACGGAGACCTGGGTGGCCTACGAGCGGGGCACCCCGGCGGGCTATGTCGAGCTGGAGGCGCAGCCCGGCGGCACCGTGGAGATCGTCTACTTCGGCCTGATCCCGGCTTTCCGCGGGCGGCGCATCGGCGGCCACCTCCTGACGTACGGGATCCGGCGGGCCTGGGACCTGGCCCAGCGCTGGCCCGGCCTGCCGGCCACCGAGCGGGTGTGGCTGCACACCTGCTCGCTCGATGGCGAGCACGCGATGGACAACTATCTGAGGCGCGGCTTCAAGCTCTTCGCCACGAAGGAGGAGCCGGGGACGGACGCACCCGTGCCGGGGCCCTGGCCCGGAGCGTTCTGAACCGCCGTCAGGCCGCGCGGACCGGGCCCCGACGGAGCGGGCGAGCCGCCCCAGGCCAGTGATCCGGAACACACCGTCTCGTCCTTCGAGACATCTATGTCCACATTTTGGATAGTGGTGGACTGGGTCCAAAGTCCCGTGACACGCTTCCGTCATGTCTGGAACTGGAATTGCCTTGGTGAGTCGGCGGCACGTCGACCTCGGCCGCATGTCCAGCGCCATCTGTCCGGCACGCTGACGCCTCCGGCAGCGCCGCGAATCCGTTTCTCCCCTTCCTGCCTGCGCACCGCCGCGCCGAAGCGCGAGTGTGCAGGTCAGAGCCGCCCTCCTGCAGTCCCGAAGGACATACGCCATGGCCGCCAGCCCAGAAAACCCTGCCCCCACGACGCCCCGCCGCAAGCCGGGCCGCCACCGTGGTGAAGGCCAGTGGGCCGTCGGCCACTTCACCCCGCTCAACGGCAACGAGCAGGTGAAGAAGGACGACGACGGTCTCAATGTGCGGACACGCATTGAGACGATCTACTCCAAGCGGGGCTTCGACTCGATCGACCCCAGCGACCTGCGCGGCCGGATGCGCTGGTGGGGGCTGTACACCCAGCGCCGCCAGGGCATCGACGGCGGCAAGACGGCGATCCTGGAGCCGGAGGAGCTGGACGACGAGTTCTTCATGCTGCGCGTCCGCATCGACGGCGGCCGGCTCACCACCGAGCAGCTGCGGGTCATCGGCGAGATCTCGCAGGAGTTCGCGCGCGGCACCGCCGACCTCACCGACCGGCAGAACATCCAGTACCACTGGATCCGCATCGAGGACGTCCCGGAGATCTGGGAGCGGCTCGAAGCGGTCGGCCTGTCCACCACCGAGGCCTGTGGTGACACCCCGCGCACCATCCTCGGCTCGCCGGTCGCCGGGATCGCCGCGGACGAGATCATCGACGGCAGCCCGGCCGTCGACGAGATCCACCGCCGCTTCATCGGCAACCCGGCCTTCTCCAACCTGCCCCGCAAGTTCAAGACCGCGATCTCCGGCTCCCCGCAGCTGGACGTCGCCCACGAGATCAACGACATCGCGTTCGTGGGCGTCGACCACCCCGAGCACGGCCCCGGCTTCGACCTGTGGGTCGGCGGCGGCCTCTCCACCAACCCCAAGCTCGGGGTGCGGCTCGGCGCGTGGGTGCCGCTCGACGAGGTGCCGGACGTCTTCGAGGGCGTCATCTCGATCTTCCGCGACTACGGCTACCGGCGGCTGCGCAACCGCGCCCGCCTGAAGTTCCTGGTCGCCGACTGGGGCCCGGAGAAGTTCCGCCAGGTCCTCCAGGACGAGTACCTCAAGCGCGACCTGCTCGACGGCCCCGCCCCCGAGCTGCCCAAGGACGTCTGGCGCGACCACCTCGGGGTGCACCGCCAGAACGACGGCCGCTTCTACATCGGCTTCGCCCCGCGCGTCGGCCGGGTGGACGGCGCGACCCTGAGCAAGATCGCCGAGCTCGCCGAGACACACGGCTCGGGCCGGCTGCGCACCACCACCGAGCAGAAGCTCATCGTGCTCGACGTCGAGGAGGACCGCGTCGAGTCGCTCGTCGCCGGCCTGGAGTCGCTCGGCCTCAAGGTCAACGCCTCGCCGTTCCGGCGCGGCACGATGGCCTGCACCGGCATCGAGTTCTGCAAGCTCGCGATCGTCGAGACCAAGGCGCGCGGCGCCTCGCTCATCGACGAACTGGAGCGCCGCATCCCCGAGTTCGACGAGCCGATCACCATCAACATCAACGGCTGCCCCAACTCCTGCGCCCGCATCCAGGTCGCCGACATCGGCCTCAAGGGCCAGCTGGTCCTCGACGACGAGGGCAACCAGGTCGAGGGGTTCCAGGTGCACCTGGGCGGCGCGCTCGGCCTGGAGGCCGGCTTCGGCCGCAAGGTCCGCGGCCTGAAGGTCACCTCGGCCGAACTGCCCGACTACGTCGAGCGCGTCCTCAAGCGGTTCCAGGCGGAGCGCGCCGAGGGCGAGCGGTTCGCGACCTGGACCGCCCGCGCGAGCGAAGAGGCCCTGTCATGAGCGAGCGGGCGGCGCCCTTCCACTGCCCGTACTGCGGCGACGAGGACCTGCGTCCCAACGAGACCGGACACGGCGCGTGGGAATGCGCGGCGTGCAACCGGGCCTTCCAACTGAAGTTCCTCGGGCTGCTCGCCCGTGGAGTGACGCGCAACGACCGGGGAGGGGAAGCGATATGACAGCCACTCAGGTTTCCGACGACCTCACGGCGGCCGAGCTCAAGGCGCTCGCCGAGCAGGCGGGGCGGGACCTCGAAGAGGCGTCCCCGCTGGAGATCCTGCGGTGGGCCACGTCCACCTTCGGCAAGCGCTTCTGCGTCACCTCCTCCATGGAGGACGCGGTCGTCGCCCACCTCGCCTCGCGCGCCATGCCCGGCGTGGACGTGGTGTTCCTCGACACCGGCTACCACTTCCCCGAGACCATCGGCACCCGTGACGCCGTCGCCGAGGTGATGGACGTCAACGTCATCACCCTGACGCCGCGCCAGAGCGTCGCCGAGCAGGACGCCCAGTACGGCCCGAAGCTGCACGACCGCGACCCCGACCTGTGCTGCGCGCTGCGCAAGGTCAAGCCGCTCGAAGAGGGCCTGAGTTCGTACACCGCGTGGGCCACCGGGCTTCGCCGCGACGAGTCCCCGACCCGGGCCGGCACCCCGGTCGTCGGCTGGGACGAGAAGCGGCAGAAGGTCAAGGTCTCGCCGATCGCCCGCTGGACCCAGGACGACGTGGACGCCTACGTCGCCGAGCACGGCGTGATCACCAACCTGCTCCTCATGGACGGCTACCCCTCGATCGGCTGCGCCCCGTGCACCCGACGGGTCGCCGAGGGCGAGGACGCGCGCGCCGGACGCTGGGCCGGACGCAACAAGACCGAGTGCGGACTGCACGGATGACGGACCGTCACCACAGTGATCAGGAGACTTCGATGAGCGTGACGGAGGCGGGAGCCACCATCTGGCTGACCGGTCTGCCGAGCGCCGGCAAGACCACCATCGCGTACGAACTCGCGGGGCGGCTGCGCACGGACGGCCACCGGGTGGAGGTGCTCGACGGCGACGAGATCCGCGAGTTCCTCTCCGCGGGCCTCGGCTTCAGCCGCGAGGACCGGCACACCAATGTGCAGCGGATCGGATTCGTCGCCGAACTGCTCGCCGCCAACGGCGTGAAGGCACTCGTGCCGGTCATCGCGCCGTACGCCGACAGCCGTGAGGCCGTGCGGGGGCGTCACCAGGCGGAGGGCACCGCCTATCTGGAGGTGCACGTCGCGACCCCGGTGGAGGTCTGCTCCGTACGCGATGTGAAGGGCCTGTACGCCAAGCAGGCGGCCGGCGAGATCAGCGGCCTGACCGGCGTCGACGACCCGTACGAGGCGCCCGCCGCGCCGGACCTGCGGATCGAGTCGCACACCCAGACCGTGCAGGAGTCCGCGGCGGCGCTTCTCGCGCTGCTCACCGAAAGGGGCCTGGCATGACGTCGGCAGCTACCGTGACCGAGGGTGTGGACAGCCCGTACGCGCTCAGCCACCTGGACGCCCTGGAGTCCGAGGCGGTGCACATCTTCCGCGAGGTGGCGGGCGAGTTCGAGCGGCCGGTGATCCTCTTCTCCGGCGGCAAGGACTCCATCCTCATGCTGCACCTGGCGCTGAAGGCGTTCGCCCCGGCGTCCGTGCCCTTCTCGCTGCTGCACGTGGACACCGGGCACAACTTCCCCGAGGTCCTGGCCTACCGCGACCGCGTGGTGGCCGAGCACGGCCTGCGGCTGCACGTCGCGTCGGTGCAGGAGTACATCGACGCCGGCAAGCTGCGCGAGCGGCCCGACGGGGTGCGCAACCCGCTCCAGACGGTGCCGCTCACCGAGGCCATCCAGCAGCTCCGCTTCGACGCGGTGTTCGGCGGCGGCCGGCGCGACGAGGAGAAGGCCCGCGCCAAGGAGCGGGTGTTCTCGCTGCGCGACGAGTTCTCGCAGTGGGACCCGCGCCGCCAGCGCCCCGAGCTGTGGCAGCTCTACAACGGCCGGCACGCCCCGGGCGAGCACGTGCGCGTGTTCCCGCTGTCCAACTGGACCGAGCTGGACGTGTGGCAGTACATCGCCCGCGAGGACATCGACCTGCCGGGGATCTACTTCGCCCACGAGCGCGAGGTGTTCAAGCGGTCCGGGATGTGGCTGACCGCCGGCGAGTGGGGCGGCCCCAAGGCCGACGAGAGCGTCGAGACCCGCCTGGTGCGCTACCGCACCGTCGGCGACATGTCCTGCACCGGCGCCGTCGACTCCGACGCGACGACGCTGGACGCCGTCATCACCGAGATCGCCGCATCGAGGCTGACCGAGCGGGGCGCCACCCGTGCCGACGACAAGCTGTCCGAGGCCGCGATGGAAGACCGCAAGCGCGAGGGGTACTTCTAGAATGTCCAACTCTGTTGACACCGCGGCCCAGTTGGCCGACGTCTCGGCCACCACGCTGCTGCGCTTCGCGACCGCCGGTTCCGTCGACGACGGCAAGTCCACCCTGGTGGGCCGGCTTCTGCACGACTCCAAGTCGGTCCTCACCGACCAGCTGGAGGCCGTCGAGGCGGCCTCCCTCAAGCGCGGTCAGGAAACCCCCGACCTGGCGCTGCTCACCGACGGCCTGCGCGCCGAGCGCGAGCAGGGCATCACCATCGACGTGGCCTACCGCTACTTCGCGACCCCGCGGCGCCGGTTCATCCTGGCCGACACCCCCGGGCACGTGCAGTACACCCGCAACATGGTGACCGGCGCCTCCACCGCCGACCTCGCCGTGGTCCTGGTCGACGCCCGCAACGGCGTCATCGAGCAGACCCGCCGCCACGCCGCGGTCGCCGCGCTGCTGCGCGTCCCGCACGTGGTCCTCGCCGTCAACAAGATGGACCTGGTGGCGTACGAGGAGAAGGTCTTCGCGGCCATCGCCGAGCAGTTCACCGCGTACGCGAGCGAGCTGGGCGTCCCGGAGATCACCGCCATCCCCATCTCGGCGCTCGCGGGCGACAACGTGGTGGAGCCCAGCGCCAACATGGACTGGTACGGCGGGCCCACCGTCCTGGAACACCTGGAGACGGTGCCGGTCAGCCACGACCTGACCTCCTGCCACGCCCGGCTCCCCGTGCAGTACGTGATCCGGCCGCAGACCGCCGAACTCCCCGACTACCGGGGCTACGCGGGCCAGATCGCCGCGGGCACGTTCCGGGTCGGCGAGCCGGTGACGGTGCTCCCGTCGGGGCGCACCAGCACCGTCGCGGGCATCGACCTGCTCGGCGAGTCCGTCGACATCGCGTGGACGCCGCAGTCCGTGACCCTGCTGCTCGATGACGACATCGACATCTCGCGCGGCGACCTGATCGTGCCGAGCGGGGACGCGCCCGCCACCACCCAGGACGTCGAGGCGACGGTGTGCCACGTGGCCGACCAGCCCCTGACGGTGGGTCAGCGGGTGCTGCTCAAGCACACCACCCGCACGGTCAAGGCGATCGTCAAGGAGATCGAGTCCCGGCTCACCCTGGACGACCTCTCCCAGCACCCCAACCCCGGCCGGCTGGTCGCCAACGACATCGGCCGGGTCAAGGTCCGCACCGCGGAGCCGCTCGCGCTCGACTCGTACGCGGCCTCGCGGCGCACCGGATCCTTCCTGCTCATCGACCCCGCGGACGGCACCACGCTCGCGGCCGGCATGGCGGGCGAGGCGTTCGCCGGCGACCAGGCCGTCGCCGCCGTCGCGGACGAGGACGGCTGGGACTTCTGATGACTCTCGACGTCTATTCGACCTTCGCGAAAGAGGGCGGCCGCATCGGCAGCGGCGCCCTCGGCAGCGGGCAGGGCGGGGTGTCCCGATGTGCGTGATGACGTACGCGCACCGCTCGCGCGCCCTGCCGCACCACCACCCCCCGCACCATCGAAGACCTGCCGACTTCCCGGCCGCGTCCCGGAGTTGAGACTCCGCCGGACGTAAGCACCGGGCCTCCGAGAGGACACCCTCCCGTGCCTGTCAGTTCCCCCTTGAAGCGCAGCCTCGTCGCCGCCGCCGCCCTGCCCCTGCTGTTCGGCGCGCTCGCGGCCTGCGGCTACGGCTCGTCCGCCGACAAGGACGACGCGGGGAAGGTCACACCCGCCGCCAACGGCAAGAAGCTCTCCGCCGACTCGGTGAAGATCGGCTACTTCCCGAACCTGACCCACGCCACGGCGCTGGTCGGTGTCCAGGAGGGCCTCTTCCAGAAGGAGCTGGGCGGCACGTCGATCAAGACGGCCACCTTCAACGCGGGGCCCTCCGAGATCGAGGCGCTCAACGCGGGCTCGATCGACATCGGCTGGATCGGCCCCTCCCCGGCCATCAACGGCTACACCAAGTCCAAGGGCCAGAGCCTGCGCGTCATCGGCGGCTCCGCGTCGGGCGGCGTGAAGCTGGTGGTCGACCCCCACAAGGTGCCGTCGGTGGACGCCCTCAAGGGCAAGAACATCGCCACCCCGCAGCTCGGCAACACCCAGGACGTGGCGTTCCTCAACTGGCTGGCCGGCAAGGGCTGGAAGGTCGACGCGCAGAGCGGCAAGGGCGACGTCAACGTGGTCCGCACCGACAACAAGATCACCCCGGACGCCTTCAAGTCCGGTTCGATCGACGGCGCGTGGGTGCCCGAGCCGACCGCGTCCAAGCTGGTCGCCGAGGGCGGCAAGGTGCTGCTCGACGAGTCCGACCTGTGGCCGGACAAGCAGTTCGTGATCACCAACATCATCGTGTCGCAGAAGTTCCTCAAGGAGCACCCCGACGTCGTCGAGGCGGTCCTGCGCGGCTCGGTGAAGACCAACGAGTGGATCGGTGCCCACCCCGACGAGGCGAAGGCCTCGGCCAACGCCGCGCTCAAGAAGCTCTCCGGCAAGGCGCTCCCCGCGGACATCATCGACCCGGCATGGAAGTCGATCAAGACGCTGGACGACCCGCTGGCGGCCACCCTCCAGGCGCAGGCCGACCACGCGGTGAAGGCCGGTCTCCTCAAGGCGCCCGAGCTCAAGGGCATCTACGACCTCGCTCCGCTCAACAAGGTCCTCAAGTCCCTGGGCAAGCCCGAGGTCGGCGACGCCGGTCTCGGCGTCAAGTAGTCCCCCACCCAGCCGGTTCCACAGGTTTCCCAGGAGGTGACGACCATGGCCACCGCACTCGTCAAGGCCACGGACCGTACGACGGCGACGCACGAGTACGCCGCGCGCATCGGGCATGTCTCGAAGTCCTTCGGCGGTCCCGCGGGGCCCCAGCTCGTCCTCGACGACATCACCCTCGATGTCGCGCCGGGCGAGTTCGTCACCCTCCTGGGCGCCTCCGGCTGCGGCAAGTCGACGCTGCTCAACCTGGTCGCGGGTCTGGACGCCCCGACGGCGGGCACCATCGAGACGCCCGGCGGGCGGCCCGCCCTGATGTTCCAGGAGCACGCCCTCTTCCCGTGGCTGACCGCGGGCAAGAACATCGAGCTCGCGCTCAGGCTGCGCGGGGTGCCCAAGAACGACCGGCGCGAGCGGGCCGAGGAGCTCCTCTCGCTGGTCCGTCTCCAGGGCGCGTACGGCAAGCGGGTGCACGAGCTGTCCGGCGGCATGCGCCAGCGCGTCGCGATGGCGCGGGCGATCGCCCAGGACTCCCAACTCCTGCTGATGGACGAGCCGTTCGCGGCGCTCGACGCCATCACGCGTGATGTGCTGCACGACGAGCTGACCCGCATCTGGCGCGAGACGAACCTGTCGGTGCTCTTCGTGACGCACAACGTGCGCGAGGCGGTCCGGCTCGCGCAGCGCGTGGTCCTGCTCTCCTCGCGGCCGGGCCGGGTGGCCCACGAATGGACGGTCGACATCGACCAGCCGCGCCGCATCGAGGACGCCGAAGTGGCGGAACTCTCCGTCGAGATCACCGAACAACTGCGTGGGGAGATCCGCCGCCATGGCCAGCACTGAGACCACCGCCGTCAAGGACGCCGAGGACTCCCCCGGGCTCGGCAGCCTCGAAGCGGGCCTCGACGCGCTCGAAACCGTCCAGACCCACCGCACCCCGGTGCGTGAGGTGCTGGTCAGGAAGGTGCTGCCGCCGCTGACCGCGGTCGCGCTCGTCCTCGTGGTGTGGCAGGTCCTCGTCTCGGCGAAGGTCACCGACGCGTACAAGCTGCCCGCGCCGTCCGCGGTGTGGTCGAGCCTGCACGACATGTGGCTCCAGGGGACCCTGCTCGACGTCGTGTGGACCAGCGTCTCGCGCGGTCTGCTCGGCTTCCTGCTCGCGCTGGTCATCGGCACGCCGCTCGGTCTGATCGTCGCCCGGGTCAAGTTCGTGCGGGCGGCCATCGGCCCGATCCTGTCGGGCCTCCAGTCGCTGCCGTCGGTGGCCTGGGTGCCGCCGGCGGTGCTGTGGCTCGGCCTCAACGACTCGATGATGTACGCGGTGATCCTCCTCGGCGCGGTCCCCTCGATCGCCAACGGGCTCGTCTCCGGCGTCGACCAGGTGCCGCCGCTGTATCTGCGGGCGGGCCGCACCCTGGGCGCGACCGGGGTGCGCGGCGCCTGGCACATCCTGATGCCCGCCGCGCTGCCCGGCTACCTCGCCGGTCTGAAGCAGGGCTGGGCGTTCTCGTGGCGCTCCCTGATGGCCGCCGAGATCATCGCGTCCTCGCCCGATCTGGGCCTGGGGCTCGGCCAGTTGCTGGAGAACGGCCGCAACAACTCCGACATGCCCGGCATCTTCCTGGCGATCATCCTGATCCTCATCGTGGGCATCGCCATCGACCTGCTGATCTTCAGCCCGCTGGAGCGCAGGGTGCTGCGCGGCCGCGGTCTGCTCGTGAAGGGCTGAGCCGCCGTGCACCGCCCGGTCCTCCTCGTCATCGCCCACGGCAGCCGCGACCCCCGGCACGCCGCGACCGTCGACGCCCTGGTGCGCCGGGCGCGGACGCTGCGGCCGGGGCTGCGCGTGGAGACCGCCTTCCTGGACTTCAACGCGCCGTCCGTCCCCCAGGCCCTGGACCGGCTCGCCCTCGAAGGCGTACGGGACGTGGTGGCGCTGCCGCTGCTCCTGACCCGCGCCTTCCACGCCAAGGCCGACATCCCGGCGGTGCTCGACCGGGCCCCGGCCCGGCTGAACATCCGTCTCGCGGACGTCCTCGGCCCCTCACCCCTGCTGCTCGCCACCCTTGAGCGACGGCTGTACGAGGCGGGGCTCAGCCCCGCCGACAGAAGCTCGACCGGGCTCGTCCTGGCCTCGGCGGGCTCCACCGACCCGGAGGCGATCGCAGTGATCGCTGAAATCGCGCGGGAGCTGCGGCACACCGGTTGGTGCGCCGTGCGGCCTGCGTTCGCCTCCGCGGCTCTGCCCCGTACGGAAGACGCCGTACGGGAGTTGCGGGCCACCGCGGGCGTGCGACGGGTCGCCGTCGCCCCCTATGTCATCGCGCCCGGCTTCCTGCCCGACCGGATCGCCCGGGGCGCGGCGCACGCCGACGTCCTCGCCGGGGTGCTGGGCGCCGCGCCGGAGGTGGCGCGCCTGCTGCTCGTCCGGTACGACCAGGCGCGGGCGCGCGAGAGCGTGACCGCGCTCAGCGCCTGACGTCCCGCCGGCCCGCGCCCTCGGCTCTCAGTCGAAGCGCAGGGACCCGGTCCGCGCCCTCTTCAGCTCGAAGAAGTCGGGGTGGGCCGCGATCGTGCGCACGCTGTCGAAGAGCCGGGCGGCCTCCTCGCCGCGCGGGATCGAGCTGAGGACCGGACCGAAGTAGACCGTGCCGTCGAGGTGCAGGGTCGGGGTGCCGACATAGCCGTCCTGCGCCGGGTCCTTGCCGGCGTCGTGGCTGCGCAGCACGGCCTCGTCGTAGGCCGGGTCGTGGGCGGCCGCGGCGAGGGCGACGGGCAGCCCGAGCTCCGCGAGGGACTGCGCGATCACCTCGTCGAAGTCCTGGTTCCCGCCGTCGTGGATGCGGGTGCCGAACGCGGTGTAGAGGTCGCGCAGCACCCCCTCGCCCCGTGCCTGGGCGGCCGCCACGGCGACCCGGACCGGGCCGATGGAGCGGTCCACCAAGTCCCGGTACCAGTCGGGCAGTTCGTTGCCGACGTTGTGGAAGTAGAGACTCATGGGCCGGAAGCGGAGGTCGATGTCGCGGTGCCGCTCGACCTCCAGCATCCAGCGAGAGGTGATCCAGGCGAAGGGGCAGGCGGGATCGAAGTAGAAGTCGACGGCGGTGCGCCGCTCGGGCTCGGTCGCCGGGGCCGTCGTCGGGCCGGTCGTCAGGTCGGTCATCGGGTCCGTCATGGGTCGAGCCTAGCCGGGCAGTGGCCCTGGTTCGTGGGCCACTGCCACCCGTATTCATTGGGCCATTTCGGCACCGTGCCACCCGGCCGCGCCTCGGGGCGGCCGGTGTTCGTCAGCGCTCCGCGCCCGGACCCGCGGCCGGGGTGCGGGCATGGCTTGGATACGGTGACGGCATGATCCCCGCAACCTTCCCCCTCGGCGCGGAACGGCCCGTGCGGCGCCTCGGGTTCGGCACCGCGCAGCTCACCGGCCCCGGCTACTGGGGTCCGCGGGGCGAGCGGGCGGACGCGCTCGCCGTGCTGCGGCGGGCCGTCGAGCGGGGCGTCACCCTGATCGACACCGCCGACAACTACGGCCCGGAGCTCGCCGAGGAACTCGTCGCGCAGGCGCTGCACCCCTACCCCGCCGATGTCGTCGTCGCGACCAAGGGCGGTGTCGTACGGACCAGCGACCACGCCTGGCACATCGCGGGCCGGCCCGAGCAGCTGCGGGCGATGTGCGAGGCGAGCCTGCGCCGGCTGCGCGTGGAGACCATCGACCTTTACCAGCTGCACCGGCTCGACCCGGCCGTGCCCCTGGCCGAACAGCTGGGCGCCCTGGACGAGTTGAGGCGTGCGGGCAAGATCCGCCACATCGGCCTCGACAGCGTCGACGCCGGCCAGGTGGAGCAGGCGCTGCGCCTGACCGCCATCGCCTCCGTGCAGAACCGCTTCAACCTCCTGGACCGCGCGTCGGAGCCGGTCCTCGACCTGTGCGAGGCGCACGGCCTGGCGTTCCTGCCCTGGTTCCCGCTGGCCAACGGCGCCCTCACCGAGGGCGGGGCGGCCGTTCTCGACCGGGTCGCCCACGCGCACGGGGCGAGCCGGGGCCAGATCGCCCTGGCCTGGCTGCTGCACCGCTCCCCCGCCCTGTGCCCGACGCCCGGCACCGGTTCGCCGAAGCATCTGGAGGAGAACCTCGACGCCGCCCGAGTACAGCTCTCCGAGGCGGAGTTGACCGATCTCAACGCGCTCGCACAGGCCTGAGCGGGACGGCCTTCATCCTCATCCCCGGGCCGACTCCGTCATCTCCACCAGCGCCTTGACGGTGTTCCAGTTGCGGGAGGTCGCCGAGACGCCCTTGAGCAGGCCGGGCCGGGACAGGGCAGGGGCGAGCTTGGAGGTGCCGAGGCCGCCGGGCGCGTACAGGTAGAGGACCTGGTCGCCGAGGCGGAACTCCTCGGGGAGGAAGGCCGCAGCGTCGACGCCTGCGAAGCGGTCGGCGGTGACGGGCGCCCCCGCGAAGAAGGTGGCGTGCAGCTGCTTGCCCGCGAGCCGGTCGGCGGGGAAGGGGCAGGCGTCGAGGACCGCCCGCAGGTAGGGCCCGCCGCGCACCATGCAGGCGACGGAGAAGCCGAAGTGCTCCTCGATGGCGGCTTCGAGTGCGGCGGCGAGCGCGTCCTCGTCACGGGAGGCGCTGCTGAAGACGGCGTTGCCGCTGTTGAGGTACGTCTTCACATCGCCGTGTCCCAGGCCGCCGAGGATCTTCCGCAGCTCGGCCATGGGAACCTTCTTGGCCCCGCCCACATTGATGCCGCGCAGCAGCGCGGCGTACGTCGTCGTCATGGGCCACACCCTAGGACGGCCCCCGCGCCCCGTGGGGGACGGGCGCGGAGGCCGTCGTTCAGTGCTGCCGGATGCCGTCTACTCGACGACCCTCAGCAGCCTGTTCGGGGTGCCCTGGCTCGCGTTGGAGATCTTGTCGGCCGTCGCGCCCTTGGTGAGGGCGTCGGCGACCTGGGCGGGTGTGGCGTCCTTGTGCCCGGCGAGGTAGACGGCGGCGGCGCCGACGACGTGCGGGGTGGCCATGGACGTTCCGGAGATGGTGTTGGTGGCCGTGTCGCCGGTGTTCCAGTCGGACGTGATGTCCGAGCCGGGGGCGTACAGGTCGACGACCGAGCCGAAGTTGGAGAAGCTCGACTGCTGGTCGTCCTTGGTGGACGAGGCGACCGTGAGGGCCTCCTTCACCCGGGACGGTGAGCCGTTGCCCGCGTCGGCCGACTCGTTGCCCGCCGCCACGCCGAAGGTGACGCCGGAGGCGATCGCCTTCTGGACGGCTTCGTCGAGCGCCGGGTCGGCGGTGCCGCCGAGGCTCAGATTGGCGACGGAGGGGCCCTTGTGGTTCTTGGTGACCCAGTCGACGCCCGCGACGACCTGTTCGGTGCTGCCGGAGCCGTTGTTGTCGAGCACCCGCACGGCGACGATCTTCGCCTTCTTGGCCACGCCGTGCGCGCTGCCCGCGATGGTGCCCGCGACGTGGGTGCCGTGGCCGTTGCCGTCGTCGGCCTTGTCGTTGTTGTCGACGGCGTTGAAGCCGTAGGAGGCCCGCCCGCCGAAGTCCTTGTGGGTGATGCGGACCCCGGTGTCGATCACGTAGGCCGTGACGCCGTCCCCGGCGGCGGCCGGGTAGGTGTACTTCCCGTCGCCGGCGGTGCCGGTCTGGTCGATCCGGTCCAGGCCCCAGGACGGCGGGTTGGTCTGGGTGTCGTTGATGTGGAACTTCTTGTTCTGTACGACCTTGCCGACGGCGGGGTCGGCGGCGAGCCGCTTGGCCTCGGTCTGCGAAAGCCCGTCGGCGGAGAAGCCGTTGAGCGATGAGGAGTAGTCGCGCTTGAGTTCGCCGCCGTATTCCTCGGCGAGTTTGCGCTTGGAGTCCGTCGAAGCGGAACTGTCGAGCAGGACGATATAGCTGCCCTCGACCGCGTCCTTGGCGTTCAGTCCGAAGACCGTGCCTTCGGCGGGAGAGGCCCCGGCGAAGGGGGAGTTGAGTGCGGTCGCGCCGGCCGCGGCCAGGACCGCGGTTATCGCCACGGTGAGTTTGATCTTGCTCGCACGCTTGTGGGATGCCATGAAGAGGGGTCTCCTCGTCACTGAATGTGGGGGGTTGACCTACCGGAGGGGATCCCTCCGGGGCTGGTTCGAAACCCTTGCCGATTGACGCGCGCAGATCAAGGACTTCATGCAGCTGTGACTTAGGCAACAAGATTTCGTAATGCGATATCGACCACGGAGGGGCAACTCGGGCTTTATGGAGGGCCGGTGGACATCCGACGCGGACCGCCGAATTCCCCGGCTCCCCACTTCCCTTGCGACGGTGGGGATTTCCGTTCCGGTCGCGGCTCAGCGCCGATAGCGCGCGAGCACCCGGTTTCCGTCCTGGACCAGGCGCTTCTTCAGTTCCGCCGTGTCGATCGCGCCGCTGTAGTACTCCTGGAGGGCCGGGGTGGCGACCTTGTCCTTCCACTCCGGATATCCGCGCACCGACTGCGCGGGCGCCGGCCGCAGATGGGGCGCGAGCGCCACGCCCGTCGCCCAGCCGTGCTCGGCGGTGCCCAGCGCCGGGTCGGCGAGCGCCTCGGTCCCGGTCGGCAGCATCCAGTCCCCCTCGGCCAGGCGGACCGTGTTCGCCGGGCCGAGCAGGAAGTCGATGAACGCGACGGCTTCCTTCCGGTGCGGGCTGTCCTGGGCGACCGACAGGGTCTGGGGACTGACTCCCTGATCGAGTCCCGCGCTGCCGGCGGGCGCCGGGAGGACCGTCCAGTCGAAGCCGGGCGGCGCCTGCTGGACGATCTGCTGGCGGTAGGAGAAGCCGAGCGGCACCATGGCGTACTTGCCGCCGAAGAAGCCGGGCAACGTGTCGGAGCCGCCCATGCCGAGGGTGCCGCGCGAGGCGCTCCGGTCGGTGGTGACCTGGTCCCGAATGGTTTCGGGGACGACCGCGTCGGCGGCGGTGAACGTCACCTCGGCCCGGCCGTCCGCGGTACGGGTGAAGAGCCGGCCGCCGGTGGAGAGGCTCAGGTTGAGGGTGGCCGAGACGGGCTCCTTGAGCGGCCAGGCCACTCCGTACCGCCCCTCGCCGCTCATCTTCCGGGCCGCCTGCCGGAACTCGGCCCAGCTCCACGGCCGTTCGGGCGTGGGGATCCGCACCCCGGATGCCGTGAGGAGCTTGGTGTTGGCGATGAGGACCCGGGGTTCCTGGAGGAACGGCACCCCGTAGACACCGGTGCCGAACGTGGCCGACTCCCAGCTCCTGGCCGGGATCCCGTCCTTGAGGCGGGACGGCAGCAGACCCCTGAGGTCCGCGAGGTAGCCGCCGTGGGCGAAGTCGGCCAGGTCGTCGGAGGCGTCATGGATGATGTCGGGCGCCTCCCCGCCCTCGAAGGAGGTCAGCAGCTGGTCGTGGACGGTGTCCCAGCTGCCCTGCACGTAGTCGACCTGGACGGCCGGATGCGCCGCGTTCCACTCCTCGACGAGGCTCCTGGTCGTCGCGACCGACTCCTTCTGCCAGGCCAGGGACTGGAAGCGGAGCCGGATCACTCCCCCGCCGTCCGGCCCCCCGCCCCCGCCCCCGCACGCCGCGAGGAGCGGCACCAGCAGCGTCAGCACGGCCATCACGCCCAACAGGCGGGTGCGCGCGCTCGGTTCGGGACAGCGCATCAGCTCTTCACCGCCCCGGTGAGCATGCCGCCGGTGATCCTCTTCTGGATGATCGCGAAGATCACCAGGGAGGGCAGGGTGGCGAGGAAGGCCGCGGCGGCGAGCGGGCCGAGGTCGGCGGTCCCCTCCGCACCGAGGAAGTGGGTGAGGACGACCGGCAGGGTCTGCTTCTCCGGGGTCTTCAGGAGGACGAGCGCGAAGAAGAACTCGTTCCACGCCGTGATGAAGGCGAACAGAGCGGTGGCCACGATGCCGGGGGCGAGCAGCGGCGCGGTGACCGAGACGAGGGTGCGCAGCCGCCCCGCGCCGTCGACGGCGGCCGCCTCCTCCAGCTCGGCCGGCACGGCGCGCACGTAGCCGCTCAGCATCCACAGCGCGAACGGCAGCGACCAGACCACGTAGACCATGACCAGGCCGCCCACCGAGTTGATCGCGTGCAGGTTCTTGAGCACGAGGAAGAGCGGAATGATCAGGAGCACGAACGGGAACGCCTGGCTGACCACCACCCAGCCGGTGGCGGCCGCCGCGAGCCGGCCCCGGTGGCGGGCCATGGCGTACGCCATCGGTGTGGCGAGGACCACCGCGATGAGGGCGGCCGAGACGGCGGCGATCAGGCTGTTCAGGCCGGCATGGAGGAGGGGCTGTTCGTCGAAGGCCTGGCGGAAGTTGCCGAGCGTGGGATGGCGCGGGATCCAGGTGGGGTGGAGCGAGCCCAGCTCCCGGGCCGGCTTGAAGGCGGTGGAGATCAGCCACAGGAAGGGAAAGGCGAGGAAGACCAGATAGGCGAGGAGCGCGAGGTACTGTCCCGCGCGCCCCGCCCTGCGCGTACGCGTGCTCACCTGTCGCTCCCTTCCTTGAGCCGTCCGACCAGGAAGAGGGCGAGGCAGGCGGCGACGACGGCGACCATGACACAGCCCATGGCCGCCGCGTACCCGAACTGGCCGTAGCGGAAGGCCTCTTCGTAGGCGAAGAGCATGGGGAGCCGGGTGCGTCCGCCGGGGCCGCCGTTGGTCAGGACGTAGACCAGGGCGAACGAATTGAAGTTCCAGATGAAATTGAGCGCCGTGTTGGCGAGGGCCACGGGTTTCAGGGCGGGCCAGGTCACCGTCCGAAAACGCCGCCAGGCGCCGGCCCCGTCGATGGCGGCGGCCTCGTGCAGCTCCTGCGGGGTGTTCTGGAGGCCGGCGAGGAGGGCGACGGTGGTCTGGGGCATGCCGGCCCAGATCCCTACGAGGACGACGGCGGGCAGCGCGGTGGCGAGACCGGTGAGCCAGTCCCGTCCGTCGCCGAGGCCGAGATCGCGCAGGGTCTCGTTGAGGACGCCCGCGTCGGGGTGGTAGACGATCCGCCACATGATGCCCACCACGACCTCGGGCATGGCCCACGGGATGATCGCGAGCGCGCGGGCCAGCCAGCGCAGCCGGAGCCGCTGGTTGAGGAGCAGGGCGAGGCCGAGGGCGAGCAGGAACTGCGGCCCGGTGACAGCCACCGCCCACAGCAGTCCGATCCTGAACGACTCCCAGAACAGGCCGTCGTGGGCCAGATCGCGGAAGTTGAGCAGCCCCGTCCATCGTGTCGCGGCGGTGCGGCCCGACTGCGCGTCGGTGAAGGCGAGCGCGATGCCGTAGAGGAGGGGTCCCACGCTGAGGACCAGGATGGGGATGAGGGCCGGGAGCACGAGGAACCAGGCGCCGCCGGGTCCGTCGGCCGGCGCTCGGATGGCCGCCCGCGTCCGCACGGTCGTCGATGACACCGTTTCGACCCCTCCGTCCAGTGCGGGCGACCAGCCCCCGTCATCGTGCTGACGGTCCGTCCCTTTCGTCAAGACGATCTGCGCGAATGCGAGACTTGACCGCATCCGAACGATCACCGGGAGACGACGATGGACGAGGCAAGGGCTCGCGAGCTCCTGACCGCGGCGGCGCTGCACGACCCCGGAGCCCTGCCCGGAACCGAGCGGGCCGAGCTCCTGGCGCTCGGCGAGAACGCGGTCTTCGCCCTGCCCGGCACCGGATCCGGCACCGGCACCGGCACCGGATCCGGCCCCGACTCCTCGGCGGCCCCGGCGGGCGGTCTCGTCGTCAAGGTCGGCCGGGACGCCTCGCGCCACCCGCAGCTGGTGGAGCGCGCCGAGCGCGAAGTGGCCATCGCCACCTGGCTCGCCGGGGCCGGGGTGCCGGCGGTGCGGGCCGCCGAGCCCGAGCCGAGGCTGGTGGAGGGCCATCCCCTGACGGTGTGGCACCGGCTGCCCGCGGCCGAACGCCCCGCGACCGCCGCCGATCTGGCCACGTTGCTGCGCCGGATCCACGCCCTGCCGGCGCCCGCCTTCCCGCTGCCCCGCCGCGAACTGCTCGGCGGTGTCGAACGATGGCTGACCCTGGCCGGCGCGGCGATCGACCCCGCCGACGCGGCGTTTCTGCGCGCCCGCAGAGACGGCTTCGCTGCCGCGGCCGCGGCGCTCACCCCGCGCCTCCCGCTCGGCCCCATCCACGGCGACGCCCTGCCGCGCAATGTGCACATCGGGCCCGAAGGGCCGGTCCTGGTCGACCTGGAGACCTTCTCCTTCGACCTGCGCGAGCACGACCTGGTCGTCATGGCCCTCTCGCGCGACCGCTACGGGCTGCCCGCCGAGCAGTACGACGCGTTCGTCACCGCGTACGGCTGGGACGTGCGCGAGTGGGAGGGGTGCGCGGTGCTGCGCGGCGCCCGCGAGACAGCCAGCTGCGCCTGGGTGGCACAGCACGCCCCGACCAACCCGAAGGCGCTCGACGAGTTCCACCGCCGCGTCGCGTCGCTGCGCGACGACGATCCCGAGGTGCGCTGGTACCCCTTCTGACCACGCGGGGGTCCGGTCGCCCGCCCCGCGTCAGGAGGTTCGGCCGTAGGCGACGGCGGGGCGTTCAGCCGCGGGCGGGCGTCAGCTCGCGCAGCGGCCAGGCGCCGTCGATCACTGCGTCGACGGTGCCCTTCGTGCGCAGGAACCGCTGGAAGTCCGCCGCCCACTGGGCGTACCACTCGATCTGACGCTCATGCAGCTCCGCCAGGGCGAGCCGCGCCACCTGCGGGTGACGCTCGGCTATCGCCACCGCCACCAGGGCCGCGGCCAGCGCGTCGGCCCCCGCGTCGTGGGCCGTCTCCAGCACCACTCCGTACTCCACACACACGGCTTCGAGAGTGCGCTTGCCCTTGCGGTAGCGGTCCACGGAGCGGTCGATCGTGTAGGGGTCGACGACGGGTCCTATGGGCGCGCCGCCCAGCCGGTCGCTGAGCGAGGGCAGTTGGTGGCGGCGCAGCTCGGCCGCGAGAAGCGTCAGATCGAACGCCGCGTTGTAGGCCACCACCGGCACGCCGCGGCGCCAGTAGTCGGCCAGGGTGTCGGCGATCTCGTCGGCCACCTCGGGTGCGGGCCGCCCCTCGGCCGCCGCCCGCTCGCTGCTGATGCCGTGGACCGCGGAGGCCTGGGCCGGGATCCTCATCCCCGGATCGGCCAGCCAGCCGCGCCGCCCCACCACATCGGTACCCCGCACTTCGATGATCGCGGCCGTCACGATGCGTGCCTCGCGCGGCTCGGTCCCCGTCGTCTCCAGGTCGAAGCCGACCAGCGGCTCCAGGTGCCAGCTCATGCTGCTGCCCCTCCTTCGTGGTGCTTTCCCCCAGGTGACGACCACCCTCGCACGCGGCACTGACAATCGGCCGCGCGGCCGGAATCGCACCGCGCCGAGCACCAGCGCAATTCAGGACACGGGGCGCGAATCCACCCAGACGGACTCGAACTCCTCGCGGTAGGTCTCGAAGAGGCCGTGCTCCACGTCCTGGCCCGGCCGCACCACACCCCGCCGGCCGCCCCCGCGCAGCACCAGCACCGGCGCCTCCATGCCCCGGGCGCGGCGCAGATAGGACTGCACGACCGCGAGGCCGTCAGCGCCGTCGCCGTCCACCAGGTACGCGGTGAAGCGCGGTGTCTCGTCGAAGACCTGGATCTCGAAGGCGCCCGGATCGCGCAGCGCCGTGCGCACCCGCCGCATGTGCAGGATGTTCATCTCCACCGAGCGGCTCAACTCGCCCTTCTTGAGGCCGAGTTCCCGCTCGCGGCGCTTGACTGCGCTGCTCGCCGGGTTGAGGAAGAGCAGCCGGATGCGGCAGCCGGACTCGGCGAGCCGCACCAGGCGGCGGCCCGAGTAGTTCTGCACCAGGAGGTTGAGCCCGATGCCTATCGCGTCGAGACGGCGGGCGCCGCCGAAGAGGTCCTCGGCGGGCAGCTGGCGCTGGAGGCGCACCCGGTCGGAGTGGACGGAGACGACGTCCGCGTACCGGTCGCCGACGAGGTCCTCGACGGCGTCGATGGGCAGCCGGTGCGCGGCCGGGGCGCCGCTGCCGCCGCCGAGGACGTCCAGGAGCCGCGCCGAGGCCCGCTCCGCCTGGGCGAGCACCGCCTCGTTGAGCGCACGGTTGCGGGAGACGACGTTGCGCGCCACCTCCAGCTCGTCGAGGGCGAGCTCGACGTCGCGCCGGTCGTCGACGTAGGGCTCGAAGCAGGGCCAGTGCTGCACCATCAGCTCGCGCAGCTGCGGCAGGGTCAGGAAGCTGAGCACGTTGTCGTCGGCGGGGTCGAGCAGATAGCCCTTGCGGCGCGAGACCTCGCGCACCGCGACGGCCCGCTGCACCCACTCCTGTCCGGCGGGACCGGCCGCGGCGACCACCCAGTCGTCGCCGTGGACCGGTTCGTAGATCGGCCGGAGCACGGCGGCCACCACGGCGCGCAGCCGCTGCTCCACCAGGTTCAGCCAGATGTAGGCGCGCCCGGCCCGCTGGGCGCGCGTGCGCACCTCGCTCCAGGCGTCGGCGCCCCAGTCCAGCTCGGCCCCGATCTCCATCGGGCGCGCGAGGGAGACCGCCCCGGGCGGGATGTCGCCGGACTCCCCCTCATGACCCGTGTCACCAGGGGGCAGCTCAAGCCCTCCCGAGCTCACCCGCGCACCGCCTTCCGCCCCCCGGCAAACCCGAGCGGGCCGAGCCCGCCCCGCACACCCTTCAACGATCAAGGAAGGGTACTCCGGGAGCGGGAGGCGTTGCAGCCGGATGGCGAGTCGAGTTTGCCAACTCGGCGGAGGATACGGCCTGTTCTGGTGGGCACTATCTGACGGGGTGAGCCGATTCATAGCTCCTGGCTGCCCGCACGCACCGCCGGGTCACCCGTTGGCGCACCCGGACGTCCCGGGTGACCCCCGTCTTTTCAGGGAGGATCTGGCTTTCAGAGAGGATCTGGCCGAACAGCCCCTCAGGACCCCGAGTGGAAGTGGAAGAGTCTTGCCCATGCAGGTGTGGCCGGGACAGGCTTACCCACTCGGCGCCACGTACGACGGCGCCGGGACAAATTTCGCGGTCTTCTCCGAGGCCGCCCGTCGGATCGAGTTGTGTCTGCTGCACGACGACGGCTCGGAGACAGCCGTCGAACTGCGCGAGTCCGATGCGTTCGTACGCCACGCCTATCTGCCCGGTGTGCTGCCGGGCCAGCGGTACGGCTTCCGGGTGCACGGACCGTACGAGCCGCAGGGGGGCCATCGCTGCAACTCGGCGAAGCTGCTGCTCGACCCCTACGCGCGCGCCATAAGCGGCCAGGTCGAGTGGAACGAGTCGGTCTACGGCTACCACTTCGGGCGGCCCGACAGCCGCAACGACCTGGACTCGGCGCCGCACACCATGGCCTCGGTGGTGGTCAACCCCTTCTTCGACTGGGGCGACGACCGGCCGCCCCGCACCGACTACCACCACACCGTCTTCTACGAGGCGCACGTCAAGGGCCTCACCATGCTCCATCCCGAACTCCCGCCCGAGCAGCGCGGCACCTACGCGGCCCTGGCGCACCCGGCCGTCATCGAGCACCTGACCCAACTCGGCGTCACGGCGCTGGAGTTGATGCCGGTGCACCAGTTCGTCAACGACCACCGGCTGGTCGACGCCGGGATGGCGAACTACTGGGGCTACAACACGATCGGCTTCTTCGCCCCGCACAACTCCTACGCCTCCTGGGGCGACCGCGGCCAGCAGGTCCTGGAGTTCAAGCAGGCGGTGCGGGCGCTGCACGAGGCCGGCATCGAGGTCATCCTCGACGTGGTCTACAACCACACCGCCGAGGGCAACCACCTCGGGCCGACCCTCTCCTTCCGGGGCCTGGACAACGCGCAGTACTACCGGCTCGCCGACGACGCGCGCTACTACGAGGACACCACCGGCACCGGCAACAGCCTCCTCATGCGCTCTCCGCACGTCCTGCAGCTGATCATGGATTCGCTGCGCTACTGGGTGACCGAGATGCACGTGGACGGGTTCCGCTTCGACCTCGCGGCGACGCTGGCGCGCCAGTTCCACGAGGTGGACCGGCTGTCGTCCTTCTTCGACCTGGTCCAGCAGGACCCGGTGGTCAGCCAGGTCAAGCTGATCGCCGAGCCGTGGGACGTGGGCGAGGGCGGCTACCAGGTGGGCAACTTCCCGCCGTTGTGGACGGAGTGGAACGGCAAGTACCGCGACACCGTACGGGACCTGTGGCGCGGCGAGCCCCGCACGCTCGCCGAGTTCGCGGGCCGGCTCACCGGCTCGTCCGACCTCTACCAGGACGACGGGCGGCGCCCGCTGGCCTCCATCAACTTCCACACCTGCCACGACGGCTTCACCCTGAGCGACCTGGTCTCGTACAACGACAAGCACAACGACGCCAACGGCGAGGGCAACCGCGACGGCGAGAGCCACAACCGGTCCTGGAACTGCGGCGCGGAGGGCCCGACCGACGACGCGGAGGTGGCGGAGCTGCGCGCGCGGCAGATGCGCAACTTCGTCGCCACCCTGATGCTGTCGCAGGGCGTGCCCATGATCAGCCACGGGGACGAGTTCGGCCGCACCCAGGGCGGCAACAACAACGCGTACTGCCAGGACAACGAGGTGGCCTGGGTGCACTGGCCGGACCCGGACGACGACCCCGAGGGCACCCTCCTGGAGTTCACCCGGGCCATGGTGTGGCTGCGCAGGGACCACCCGGTCTTCCGGCGCAGGCGCTTCTTCCACGGCCGTCCGGTGCAGGGCACGCACGACGAGCTCTCCGACATCGCCTGGTTCACGCCCGAGGGCGAGGAGATGGCGGACCGGGACTGGCAGTCGGCGAACGCGAAGGCGCTGTCGGTGTTCCTCAACGGCAACGCGATCTCCGAGCCGGGGCCGCGCGGCGAGCGGATCAGTGACGACTCGTTCCTGCTGATGTTCAACGCGAGCGCCGAGACGCTCGACTTCGTGGTGCCGGTGAACCACGGCCGGCAGTGGCAGGTGGTCGTGGAGACCGCCCTTCCCGAGGGCGTGCCGCCGGAGGGCGGCGCGAAGATCGAGGCCGGGGGCCGGATCACGCTGATCGGGCGGAGCATGACGGTCCTGCGCCGGCCCGCGTAACCGCCGGCGCACCCTGCAACGGCCGTGGAAGGGGCCGGAGTTCCCCCGCACAGGGACTCCGGCCCGGCGGACCGCACGCCCGCGGGCACCGTCGGCCGGAAACCGGCCATCGGGCGGGGCGGACGCCGCCGACCGGAGCAACCACATGCGTCCGAACGCACACAACCCGCTCAACGGGGTACGTACGTTCCATGACCCCGCCCATCGCGACTTACCGGCTCCAGCTGCAGCCTGCGTTCCCGTTCGCCGCCGCCGAGGAGGCGCTGCCCTACCTCGCGGGTCTCGGAGTCTCCCACCTCCACCTCTCCCCCGTTCTGGAAGCCGTGCCCGGCTCGACCCACGGGTACGACGTCACCGACCACACGACGGTCCGCCGCGAACTCGGCGGCGAGGCCGGTCTGCGCCGACTGGCCGCGAAGGCACGGGAGTCGGGCCTCGGCCTGGTCCTCGACATCGTGCCGAACCACATGTCGGCGTCCGCCCGCCACAACCGCCCCCTGTGGGAGGTGCTGCGCGCGGGCCCCTCCTCGCCGTACGCCTCATGGTTCGACATCGACTGGGCCGCCGGTGACGGCCGGGTCCTGCTGCCCGTGCTCGCCGGGCCGCTCGGCACGGAAGCGGACCGCATGACGGTGGAGGGCGACGTCCTGCGCTACGGCGAGACGCGCTTCCCGCTGCGGGAGGGCACGGCCCACCTGCCGATGGCCGAACTGCTCGACGCCCAGTGGTACCGGCTCGGCTGGTGGCGGCTGGCCAGGACCGAACTCAACTACCGGCGGTTCTTCACCATCTCCGACCTGATCGGCCTGCGGGTGGAGGACGAGGACGTCTTCGCCGCGACCCACGCCAAGGTCCTGGAGCTGCTCCACGACGGTGTGGTGGACGGGCTGCGCATCGACCACCCGGACGGGCTCGCCGACCCCGAGGCCTATCTGCGCCGCCTGAACACGGCGACCGGCGGACGCTGGACGGTCGTCGAGAAGATCCTCACCGGCGACGAGCACCTCCCGGCCGACTGGCAGGTCGCCGGGACGACCGGCTATGACGCCCTGCGGCACATCGACGGTCTCTTCACCGACCCGTCCGGAACCAGCCAACTCCATTCCCTGTACCGGCAGTTCACCGGAGTCGACGACGATCTGGGCGGGCAGTGGGAGCCGACGGTGCGCAAGGCCGCGTACCGGGTGCTCACGCACGACCTCGCGGCCGAGACCGAGCACCTCGTGCGGCTCGCCCGGCGGATCTGCGCGGCCGGCGGCCCCGAGCTGCGCGACCACGCCCCCTGGGCGCTGCGGCTGGCCCTGCGCGAGCTCCTGGTACGCGTCCCGGTCTACCGGCCCTACCGCGTCGGCGCGGCGTCGGTGCTGCCCGCGTCGGCGGCCGCGGCGGCCAAGGCGGCCTTCACGGTGGCTGAGGAGTCGGCCGCCGTGGACGTGGTGCGCGACCTGGCCCTCGGCCTGCTCGGCGACGGCGACGGCCCGGACTCCGAGGCCACCCCGGACCCCGACCGTGAGCGCTTCCGGGCGCGTTTCGCACAGACCTCGTCGGCGCTGCACGCCAAGTCCGTCGAGGACGCGGCGTTCTACCGGTACACGCCGCTCCTTTCGGTGAACGAGGTCGGCGGCGACCCGGCCCGGCCCTCGGTGGAACCCGCCGAGTTCCACGCGTTCTGCTCCCGCCTGGCCCGCGACTGGCCGGCCACCGGCACCGTCCTCTCCACCCACGACACCAAGCGCAGCGCGGAGGTGCGGGCCAGGATCGCCGTCCTGTCGGAGTGCCCCGACCGGTGGGCGGCGCTCCTCGACCGGGTCGCGGGGGTGCCGGCGCCCGACCCCCACCTCGCGTGGGTCGCGTGGCAGACCTCGGTGGGGCTCGGCGGCGCCGCGGAGACGGAGCGGATCGGCGGAGCGCTCCTGAAAGCGGCGCGCGAGGCCGCGCTGCACACCGGCTGGACGGAGCAGGACGCCGCCTACGAGAAGGCCCTGAGCGACTTCGTCGCGGCGGGCCCCGGCGGTCAACAGGCATCCGCTGTACGGGAGTTCGCCCAGGAGACCGAGGACGCCGCGCGGGCCAACAGCCTCGGGGCGGCGCTGCTCCACCTCACGATGCCGGGTGTGCCGGAGCTCTACCAGGGCACGGAGGCCGAGTACACGGCGCTGGTGGACCCGGACAACCGGCGTCCGGTCCCCTTCGATCCGGCGGCCCTCGCCGATCCCGGTGACAAGCTCGGGGTGACGTTGGCCGCGCTGCGGCTGCGCCGCGAACTCCCGGAGGTGTTCGGCCCGGCGTCCAGCCATGCGCCGCTGACGGCGCGGGGTCCGCGGGCCGCGCACTGTGTGGCGTTCTGCCGTGCGGAGCAGGTGGTGACGGCCGTGACGCGGCTCTCGCTGCGGCTCGCCGAGTCGGGCGGCTGGACGGGCACCGAGCTGGTGCTGCCGGACGGGGTCTGGGCGGATGTCCTCACCCCGGGACGGCGGTTCAGCGGCGCCGTGGAGCTGGACAAGCTGTTCGCGCAGCGGCCCGTGGCGCTGCTCAGGCGGGTCGCACCAGAAGAAGGCGAGGGGCCCGGGTGAGCAGCCCGCTCTCGGCCGGGTCGAAGCCGTCGGCCCGGCGCAGGCCCGGCATGGCGGTGAGCAGAGCCGTCACGGCGCACTCCGCCTGAAGCTCGGCGACCCGCGCGGCCGGGCAGCCGGCCGGCCCGAAGGCGAGCCCGCCGGGCGTGGTGCGGTGCAGGTCGAACCGGTCGGGGTCCGCGAACCGGTCGGGGTCGCGGTTGGCGGCCCCGACGAGCAGGGCGACCGCGGCCCCGGCCGGCACCACACCGCCGGACAGCGCACGCTCCCCGTCGGCCCTGCGCAGCACCACGTGGACCGGCGGGTTGCGCCGCAGCGCTTCCTCCCACGCCTGCGCTATCAGCGCGGGCACCGCCTTCACCAGCTCCAACTGGTCGGGGTTGTCGAGGAGGTTGGCGAGCAGCGAGGCGAGGGCCCGGCCGGTGAGGACGGCCTGCCCCGCGGAGTTCGCGGCGAGCAGCGCCACCCCCGTGCCGCCCCGGCCCCGGCCCGCGTCGACGGCGGCCGGCGCCTCGGCCCGGCTCCGGGCCGCCACCGCGCCGCGGCGGCCCATTACCGCCCCGTAGGACAGGCCGGTCGCGGCGGCTATGGTCCCGGTCGGCAGCCACCGGCAGAACTCCTCGACGAGGTCCGCCTCCTGCCGCCCGGCCAGGCGCCGGGCGAGCACGTACGCGGTGCGGGCGCACACCTCGCGCAGCAGCGCGAAGGCGCTCTCGGGCGCCGCGTACTCCTGCCCGCAGCGCACCGTCCCCGGCCCGCAGCAGCCGCCGCGGCGCGGTCCCGCGAGGCCCGGGTCGCCGAGGGCGGGGGCCACATCGGCGTACCGGCTGACCAGCCACGCGCCGAGCCGGGCGTCCCACAGCAGGGGGTGTTCCTCGCGCAGGGTCCGGTAGAAGGCGTACGGGTCGCCACGCGCGGCGGGGCCGAGCAGCGAGAGCGTCCGGGGCGAGAAGGCGAGAGCCGATGCGTCGGCCGGCTCGACGGTCGTCATGGCGCCTCCCCGTTGGGCGCCCGGCGGGCGCGGCCGATGCGGCCCGGAGTCCCGAAGGGCCGCCGGGCGCCGGTGACTGCCCTCAGCGGACCACTTCCGCGGCGCGGTCGCGATCGGCGTTCGGCCGTACGGGTGAGAGGTGAGCCGGGCCGTACGGCGTTGACCTGCGGAACAGTTCCGTGAAGGCGGCCGCGGCGCCGGCGAGCTCGGCGCGCGAGAACCCCGCCAGATCGCGCTTCCACGCCGGGTAGACCGCGAGCACCGCGCAGTCCTCGCCGACGCTGCCGCGGAAGGGCTGCCCCTCCACGACGGGCTCCATCGCGCACCGCACCCAGGCATGGCCCGCAAACTCTTCGAGCCGCACCGAGGCGCGGCCCGCGAGCGGATCGTCGAAGGCGACGACGAGGCACCCTGGCCGGACGGGGTGGCCTGCACCAGCAGTGAGCGCGAGGGTGCGTCCGTGCCGGCCCGGGGCGCCGCTCAGTGGGTGGCGAGCCGGAACACCATTCGGCCGAAGCTGACCTGGTCCCCGTCGGCCACGGCGACGACTCCCGTCACCCGGCGCCCGTTGACGCAGGTCCCGTTGGTGGAGCCGAGGTCGCGCAGCTGCCAGTACCCCGACTGGAAGACGAGCTCCGCGTGCACCCGCGACACCGTCTCGTGGCTCAGCCGCAGCCCGTTGGCCGGGTCGCGGCCGATGCGCAGCGGATAGGGGCCGGGCGCCGGGAAGAGGAGCTTGGGCAGCCGCTCCGACTGCCAGGCCCTGCGCAGCGAAACGGAGAACTCCGACACCCTGCCGACCGCCCCGAACACCGCCTTCGACCACCGGCCGCGGCTCTGCAAGTCGGCGGTGAGGGGCACCAGTTCGTCGGGTCGGCGGGCGGCCAGGGCGATTTCCATGCGCCGCAGGAACGTGTCCTGCGACAGCTTGCCCTCGGCGGCGCCCTCGCGCAGCACGTCCAGGACCCGGTCGCGCTCCGCGTCGGAGAGCCGCGCGGGCACCGAGGAGGTCCCGAATTCGAAAGAGGGCGTCACACCGGCGATTGTCCTTCCCCGGGGCCGGACGTGTCCAGCAGAAGACGGCCCCTCCTGCGCGCCTCCCGTCCCCCGCCGCCCCACCGCTGACCTGCGACGCAGACGCACCGCCCACCCAATTCCCCTTGCGGGCGGGCCCCATGGGGCTGTTAGGGTCCCCCGACTCGTACATCACCCGGGGGGACCTCACTTGACGAACACCGCGTCGGACATCACCATCCGTCCGCTCGCCGGGCCCGAAGAACTCGGACTCTTCCAGCAGCTTTCCTACGTCCTCGACCACGAAGTGGCGGACGATCTCGCCACCGGCCGCCGCGTCCCGCGATGGATGTGGGTGGCCGTGCGCGACGGCCGCGTCCTCGCGCGCCTCGCGTGGTGGGCGGCGCAGCACGGCGACGCCCCGCACAGCCTCGACTTCTTCGACGTCGACGACGGGCTGCCCGCCGCGGAGCGCCGCGCGATCGGCCTGCGCCTCCTGGAAACGGCGACCGCGGCCGTGGTTCCCGCGGGCACCCCGCGCCCCGAGTACGGCCGCTTCGTCCCCGGCGACTGGCGCGAGGATCCGGCGGCCCGCGAGGCCGTCGAAACCAGGCTGAACATCCTGACCGCGTCCGGCGCGACCCCGCTCGTCGAGCGGCTGCGCCTGGAGTGGCGGCCGGGCACCCCGCTCGCGGAGCCGTCCGGGCACCTGACGTTCCGGCCGGCCACCGACCGCGCGGAGCTGCTCGATCTGATGACGCTGGTCGTGGAGGGCTCGCTCGACGCGCACACCCGCGAGGAGCTGCGCACCATGGCACCGCGCGAGTCCGCGGAGCTCATGTACGAGGAGGAGTTCGCGTCGTACGGCTCGCCGCGCGCCTGGTGGCGGATCGCCGAACTCCCGGACGGCGGCGGGCCGGTCGGCTTCGTCATCCCGGCCCGCAACAACTACAACGCGATCATCGCGTACATCGGGGTGCTGCCCGCCCACCGCGGCCACGGCCACATCGACTCCATCCTGGCCGAGGGCACCCGGATCCTCGCCGCGCAGGACGTACCGCGGATCCGTGCCGCGACCGACCTGCCCAACGTTCCGATGGCGAACGCGTTCACCCGCGCGGGATACGTCGTCTTCGAGCGCGCGATCAACATGATCTGGAAGTAGTCCCGAATTGCGGGCGTGTCCCCCTCGTCTGTCGCACCATGGTCGCAACCGCTTACGACAGGGGGACACGCCAGTGCTGTTCGAAGTGTGGGCACCGCACACCGACCGGGCCGCCCTTCTCCTGGAGGGCGCCACCCATCCCATGCGCCGCCACCCCGTCCGCGCGGGCTGGTGGCTCGCCGAGGCCGACGCCCACTCCGGCGACCGCTACGGCTACGTACTGGACGACGGGCCGGTCCTTCCCGACCCGCGTTCGCGCCGTCAGCCCGACGGCCCGGACGGCCTCAGCGCCGTCGTCGTCCACGAGAGCTTCGGCTGGGGGCACCCGTGGCGGGGCGGGCCTCCGCTGCAGCGCGCCGTCCTGTACGAACTGCACATCGGCACGTTCACCCCCGAGGGAACCCTCGACGCCGCACACCAACACCTGGCCGGTCTGGCCGAGTTGGGCATCACACACATCGAGCTGATGCCGGTGTGCCCGTTCCCCGGCCGGCACGGCTGGGGGTACGAGGGCGTGTCGCTGTGGGCGGTGCACGAGCCCTACGGCGGACCCGACGCCCTGAAGAGGTTCGTCGACGCGGCCCACGCCCACGGACTCGGCGTGGTCCTCGACGTGGTGCACAACCACCTGGGCCCGTCCGGCAATTACCTGCCCGCCTTCGGGCCGTACTTCACGGACACCCATCACACGCCCTGGGGTTCGGCCGTCAACCTGGACGCTCCCGGCTCCGACGAGGTGCGCGCCTTCCTCCTGGAGAGCGCGCTGGCGTGGCTGCGCGACTACCACCTCGACGGGCTGCGCCTGGACGCGGTGCACGCGCTGGCCGACACCCGCGCCCACACCTTCCTCGAAGAGCTTTCCACCGCCGTCGACGCGCTCGCCGCCGAGCTGGGCCGGCCGCTCTTCCTGATCGCCGAGTCCGACGCCTGCGACCCGCGCACCACCACCCCGCGCGACGAGGGCGGCACCGGGCTGCACGCCCAGTGGAACGACGACTTCCACCACGCCCTGCACACCGCCCTCACCGGCGAGTCCCAGGGCTACTACGCCGACTTCGCGCGCGCCCCGCTCTCGGCGCTCGCCAAGACCCTGGCCCGGGTGTTCTTCCACGACGGTACGTATTCGAGTTTCCGGGGCCGCACCCACGGGCGCCCCGTCGACCGCGTCCGCACCCCCGCCCACCGCTTCCTCGGCTACGCCCAGACCCACGACCAGATCGGCAACCGCGCCCAGGGCGACCGCCTCTCGGCCACGCTGTCGCCCGGCCTGCTGGCCTGCGCGGCGACGCTGACCCTGACCAGCCCGTTCCCGCCGATGCTGTTCATGGGCGAGGAGTGGGGCGCCCGCACCCCCTGGCAGTTCTTCACCGACCACACCGACCCCGAGCTCTCACGGGCCGTACGGGAGGGCAGGCGGCGGGAGTTCACCTCGCACGGCTGGGCCGCCGAGGACGTGCCCGACCCGCAGGACCCCGGGACCCGCCGGCGCTCGTGCCTGGACTGGACGGAGCCGGCGGCCGAGCCGCACGCTCGGCTGCTCGCCTGGTACCGCCGGCTCATCGCCCTGCGCTACGAGCGGCCCGACCTCACCGACCCCGACCTCGCGGCCGTCAAGGTGGCGTACGACGAGGAGGCCCGCTGGCTCACCTACCGCCGCGGCGACCTGCGGGTCGTGGTCAACCTCTCCAAGGAGGCCGTCACGATCAAGCTCGGTGGCGGTGGCCGGGTCCTCGCGGCCTGGGAGCCGGTCGAGGCACCCGGCGCGGACGGCCTGATGCTGATGCCTCCGGAGTCCTGCGCGGTGCTCGGTCGCTGAGGAGGCGCCCGGGGGCCGGGCCTCGCGAGACTCAACCCCCGTACAGCTACGGCGTGTTACTCCACGACGGCCATCGCGCGGTCGGTGGTGTTGAACCGCCGGCCGCCGTCGTCCGTCACCGTGACGATGTCCTCGATCCGGACGCCGAACCGGCCGGGCAGATAAATGCCGGGCTCGACGGAGAAGCACATCCCGGGCACCAGCGGCTGCTCCTCACCCTCGATCATGTAGGGCGGCTCGTGGGTGGTGACGCCGATGCCGTGGCCGGTGCGGTGGATGAAGTACTCGCCGTATCCGGCCTTCGCGATCACCGCGCGCGCCGCCCGGTCGACGTCCTGGCAGGTGGCGCCGGGCCGCACCGCGGCGAAGCCCGCCTCCTGCGCCGCGCGCACCACGTCGTGGACGCGCTGCTCCTCCGCGGTGGGCTCGCCGACGTGGACCGTACGGCTGGTGTCGGAGCCGTATCCGTGCTTGAGCCCGCCGAAGTCGAGCACCACCATGTCGCCCTGCGCGATGGTGCGATCGCCCGCCTCGTGGTGCGGATTGGCGCCGTTGGGCCCGGACCCGACCACAGTGAAGTCCACCTGCTCATGGCCGTACTCGATGAGCAGCGCGGCCAGGTCGGCGGCCACGTCGGTCTCCTTGCGGCCCGCGAACCGCACCTTCACGATCTCCTCGTACGCGGCGTCCGCCGCCGCGCCCGCCGCCTCCAGACGGGCCAGCTCGTGCGCGTCCTTGACGGCCCGCAGCATGGGCAGCGCCTCGGTCAGCGAGACGTAGGAGGTGCCGGGCAGCTCCTTCTGGAAGCCGAGCAGATGCATCGCCCACGTGTTGTCGCTGACACCGAAGCGTCCGTCGGCGGCGAGGAGCGGCGCCGCCACGGCGTACGGGTCCTTGCCGTCGGTCCAGTCCCGCAGGGTCAGCGCGGCGGCGCCGACGGCGTGCGCGGCGTCCGGCGCCTCCAGGGTCGGCACGACCAGCACCGGGTCCTGGCCCGCCGCGAGGACCAGCACGGTGAGCCGTTCGGTGGTCGCGGTCGGCTGGTAGCCGGTGAGGTGGACGAGGTCGGGGCCGGGCGCGACGAGGAGACCGGCGAGCCCGGCATCGGCGGCGGACCGGGCGGCACGGGCCATCCGGGCCCGGTAGTCGTCGGCGGTGAAGGGCGCGGGAGCGGGCGAGGAGAGCATGGGCTCATCCTGCCCGCAGGCCGCCGCGGACGCGAGCAATCCGTTGTCTCAGAGCCCCTCCGTCTCCTCGGCGACGAGCCGCTCCAGGAGTTCGCCGAACTCGTCGCCGACGACGATGCGCAGCCCCTCGCCGTCCCGGTCGCTGAGCTGGGTGAGCGTGCCGCCGCGCCACCAGTAGACGTACGGGCTGATCGCCCCCGGGGTGTCCTCGTAGCCGGATGCGGCGAACGACGCCATGGCGTTGAGGGCGAGGACCATGCCGGAGTCGCGGATGACGTGGAAGGCGAGCTGATGGCGGAAGGGCATCGCGACGAGGGCGCCGTCCGGCGGGATCTCCTGCCCGGCCACCTGACGGACCACGGACTCCAGGGCGAGCACCCGGCTCGCGGTGTAGAAGGAGTCGCCGACGACGATGTCGAAGTGCGCCCCGTCGTCGCCCTTGACCCTCTCGTGTCCCTCGACGGGCAGCTCCCGCAGGTTGCGCAGGGCCATGTCGCGCAGGTCGGGAACCTTGCCGAGGGGTTCCAGCGCCTCGTCCGTCAGCATCATGACGCTTTCGGGGAGGTCGAGGGCGAGGATCTCGTAGAGACCGGGCGCGACGCTGCGCGCATAGCCGAAGCTCTGCGGGTCGAGACCGTCACCGCTGATCACCCGGGGGTAGAGCTGGGCGCGGATCTGGTCGGGCGGCATGGTGTCGAGCGCGGACGGCGCGTCCATGGTGCGCAGCACCATGCCGACGTGTCTGCGAATAAGTTCCGGCCACACACGTGGCCCCCGGGGCTCGTTGTGACATACGGCGGCGAGGTTGCCGAGCCCGAACCGCCGGCCGCCGCTGTCCTTCACCGAGTCCGGGTAGACCGTGACCTCCAGGCCGAGCTCGGCGAACGCCTCCCTGACCAGGGCACGGAACCGGGCTCCCTCGTCCTGGGAGAAGAAGCCGAACTCGAAGTCCCGTGGAACGTCGCTCGCGTCCCGCCTCGGTCCTCGTCGGAATATCCCCACGTCCACTGCCTTCCGCTCGCACGTCTCGTCGCACGCCTGGCCCGCCCGTCTCACCGGGCGCCAGAGCTGCGAGCCTACCCAGTGAGTGCCCCGGTGATGACAAGATCCGCCCGCCTCCGGGTCGTGGCCACGAGACGTGCGTTGACCTCGTCGGACTCCCTGACCCAGCGCTCGGCGTGGGGCCGGGCCTTCCCGTGCCGCACATGGCGCTCGATCAGCCTGGCCACCCGCTCATCGTCGTCGATGTGCAGGTACCAGACCTCGTCGAGGAGGTCCCGGACCTGCTGCCACGCGCCCTCGTCGTGGAGGAGGTAGTTGCCTTCGGTCACGACGAGCGGCACTGACGGATCGATGGCGATGCTGCCGGCCACCGCCTCCTCCAACGACCGGTCGAAGTCCGGCGCGTAGACGACGGTGCCGGGCTCCGGGCTCCGCAGCCGCCCGAGCAGTGCGGCGTATCCGGCGGCGTCGAAGGTGTCGGGGGCTCCTTTGCGTTCCGCACGCCCGAGCCGGCGCAGCTCCGCGCCGGCGAGGTGGAAGCCGTCCATGGGGACCAGCACGGCCTCCCCGTCGAGCCGCGCCACCAACGCGCCGGCCAGCGTGGACTTACCGGCCCCGGGCGGTCCGACGATGCCGAGGATGCGGCGCCGTCCGGGGACCACGAGCCGGCGGGCACGGCCGACGAGGTGGTCGAGTTCGAGATCCGTAGCGAGATCCATGACTGCATTGTTCCCCAGCCGTGAACGCG
>NZ_JAPELY010000004.1 GCF_026343295.1 Streptomyces sp. NBC_00083 | reverse complement strand
CTTCCCGCTTAGATGCTTTCAGCGGTTATCCTTTCCGAACGTAGCCAACCAGCCATGCCCTTGGCAGGACAACTGGCACACCAGAGGTTCGTCCGTCCCGGTCCTCTCGTACTAGGGACAGCCCTTCTCAATGTTCCTGCGCGCGCAGCGGATAGGGACCGAACTGTCTCACGACGTTCTAAACCCAGCTCGCGTACCGCTTTAATGGGCGAACAGCCCAACCCTTGGGACCGACTCCAGCCCCAGGATGCGACGAGCCGACATCGAGGTGCCAAACCATCCCGTCGATATGGACTCTTGGGGAAGATCAGCCTGTTATCCCCGGGGTACCTTTTATCCGTTGAGCGACGGCGCTTCCACAAGCCACCGCCGGATCACTAGTCCCGACTTTCGTCCCTGCTCGACCCGTCGGTCTCACAGTCAAGCTCCCTTGTGCACTTACACTCAACACCTGATTGCCAACCAGGCTGAGGGAACCTTTGGGCGCCTCCGTTACTCTTTAGGAGGCAACCGCCCCAGTTAAACTACCCATCAGACACTGTCCCTGATCCGGATCACGGACCGAGGTTAGACATCCAGCACGACCAGAGTGGTATTTCAACGACGACTCCACAACCACTGGCGTGGCCGCTTCAAAGTCTCCCACCTATCCTACACAAGCCGAACCGAACACCAATATCAAACTGTAGTAAAGGTCCCGGGGTCTTTCCGTCCTGCTGCGCGAAACGAGCATCTTTACTCGTAGTGCAATTTCACCGGGCCTATGGTTGAGACAGTCGAGAAGTCGTTACGCCATTCGTGCAGGTCGGAACTTACCCGACAAGGAATTTCGCTACCTTAGGATGGTTATAGTTACCACCGCCGTTTACTGGCGCTTAAGTTCTCAGCTTCGCAACCCCGAAAGGTCACTAACCGGTCCCCTTAACGTTCCAGCACCGGGCAGGCGTCAGTCCGTATACATCGCCTTACGGCTTCGCACGGACCTGTGTTTTTAGTAAACAGTCGCTTCTCGCTGGTCTCTGCGGCCACCCCCAGCTCAGAGAGTAAATCTCATCACCGGTGATGGCCCCCCTTCTCCCGAAGTTACGGGGGCATTTTGCCGAGTTCCTTAACCATAGTTCACCCGAACGCCTCGGTATTCTCTACCTGACCACCTGAGTCGGTTTAGGGTACGGGCCGCCATGAAACTCGCTAGAGGCTTTTCTCGACAGCATAGGATCATCCACTTCACCACAATCGGCTCGGCATCAGGTCTCAGCCTTATATGTGCGATCCGGATTTGCCTAGCCGCACGGCCTACACCCTTACCCCGGGACAACCACCGCCCGGGTTGGACTACCTTCCTGCGTCACCCCATCGCTTACCTACTACAAGTCTGGGTCACCGGCTCCACCACTTTCCTTTCCCCGAAGGGTCCGGAACGGCTTCACGGGCTTAGCATCGCCTGATTCAGTATTGGGCGTTTCAAAGCGGGTACCGGAATATCAACCGGTTGTCCATCGACTACGCCTGTCGGCCTCGCCTTAGGTCCCGACTTACCCTGGGCAGATCAGCTTGACCCAGGAACCCTTAGTCAATCGGCGCACACGTTTCTCACGTGTGTATCGCTACTCATGCCTGCATTCTCACTCGTGAACCGTCCACCACTAGCTTCCGCTGCAGCTTCACCCGGCACACGACGCTCCCCTACCCATCCCAGCAGGCGTTGGCCCTATATGCTGGAATGACACGACTTCGGCGGTACGCTTGAGCCCCGCTACATTGTCGGCGCGGAATCACTTGACCAGTGAGCTATTACGCACTCTTTCAAGGGTGGCTGCTTCTAAGCCAACCTCCTGGTTGTCTCTGCGACTCCACATCCTTTCCCACTTAGCGTACGCTTAGGGGCCTTAGTCGATGCTCTGGGCTGTTTCCCTCTCGACCATGGAGCTTATCCCCCACAGTCTCACTGCCGTGCTCTCACTTACCGGCATTCGGAGTTTGGCTAAGGTCAGTAACCCGGTAGGGCCCATCGCCTATCCAGTGCTCTACCTCCGGCAAGAAACACACGACGCTGCACCTAAATGCATTTCGGGGAGAACCAGCTATCACGGAGTTTGATTGGCCTTTCACCCCTAACCACAGGTCATCCCCCAGGTTTTCAACCCTGGTGGGTTCGGTCCTCCACGACCTCTTACAGCCGCTTCAACCTGCCCATGGCTAGATCACTCCGCTTCGGGTCTAGAGCGTGCAACTCAATCGCCCTATTCGGACTCGCTTTCGCTACGGCTTCCCCACACGGGTTAACCTCGCTACACACCGCTAACTCGCAGGCTCATTCTTCAAAAGGCACGCAGTCACGACTGTATGTGCAAGCACATACAGCGACGCTCCCACGGCTTGTAGGCACACGGTTTCAGGTACTATTTCACTCCGCTCCCGCGGTACTTTTCACCATTCCCTCACGGTACTATCCGCTATCGGTCACCAGGGAATATTTAGGCTTAGCGGGTGGTCCCGCCAGATTCACACGGGATTTCTCGGGCCCCGTGCTACTTGGGTGTCTCTCAAACGAGCCGTTGATGTTTCAGCTACGGGGGTCTTACCCTCTACGCCGGACCTTTCGCATGTCCTTCGCCTACATCAACGGTTTCTGACTCGTCCTCGTCAGCCGGCAGACTGACAGAAGAGAGATCCCACAACCCCGCATGCGCAACCCCTGCCGGGTATCACACGCATACGGTTTGGCCTCATCCGGTTTCGCTCGCCACTACTCCCGGAATCACGGTTGTTTTCTCTTCCTGAGGGTACTGAGATGTTTCACTTCCCCTCGTTCCCTCCACATACCCTATGTGTTCAGGTATGGGTGACAGCCCATGACGACTGCCGGGTTTCCCCATTCGGAAACCCCCGGATCAAAGCCTGGTTGACGGCTCCCCGGGGACTATCGTGGCCTCCCACGTCCTTCATCGGTTCCTGGTGCCAAGGCATCCACCGTGCGCCCTTAAAAACTTGGCCACAGATGCTCGCGTCCACTGTGCAGTTCTCAAACAACGACCAACCACCCATCACCCCCACCATTCAGTGGAGTTCACTGGGGCCGGCACTAGAAGGCAGCCTCTCGGCCGTACCTTCAGATACCCAACAGCGTGCCCGGCCCTCTCCATCGCCCCGATCCGATTTCCACGCTCCGAAGAGCAGTACTGGCGGCCCGAGTTGACCAAGAGTGCCGAATAGTCAACGTTCCACCCATGAGCTGACCGTGCAGAACATTTGTCTGCAGACGGTGCTGTGCTCCTTAGAAAGGAGGTGATCCAGCCGCACCTTCCGGTACGGCTACCTTGTTACGACTTCGTCCCAATCGCCAGTCCCACCTTCGACAGCTCCCTCCCACAAGGGGTTGGGCCACCGGCTTCGGGTGTTACCGACTTTCGTGACGTGACGGGCGGTGTGTACAAGGCCCGGGAACGTATTCACCGCAGCAATGCTGATCTGCGATTACTAGCAACTCCGACTTCATGGGGTCGAGTTGCAGACCCCAATCCGAACTGAGACCGGCTTTTTGAGATTCGCTCCGCCTCGCGGCATCGCAGCTCTTTGTACCGGCCATTGTAGCACGTGTGCAGCCCAAGACATAAGGGGCATGATGACTTGACGTCGTCCCCACCTTCCTCCGAGTTGACCCCGGCAGTCTCCTGTGAGTCCCCATCACCCCGAAGGGCATGCTGGCAACACAGAACAAGGGTTGCGCTCGTTGCGGGACTTAACCCAACATCTCACGACACGAGCTGACGACAGCCATGCACCACCTGTATACCGACCACAAGGGGGCGACTATCTCTAGCCGTTTCCGGTATATGTCAAGCCTTGGTAAGGTTCTTCGCGTTGCGTCGAATTAAGCCACATGCTCCGCTGCTTGTGCGGGCCCCCGTCAATTCCTTTGAGTTTTAGCCTTGCGGCCGTACTCCCCAGGCGGGGAACTTAATGCGTTAGCTGCGGCACCGACGACGTGGAATGTCGCCAACACCTAGTTCCCAACGTTTACGGCGTGGACTACCAGGGTATCTAATCCTGTTCGCTCCCCACGCTTTCGCTCCTCAGCGTCAGTAATGGCCCAGAGATCCGCCTTCGCCACCGGTGTTCCTCCTGATATCTGCGCATTTCACCGCTACACCAGGAATTCCGATCTCCCCTACCACACTCTAGCTAGCCCGTATCGAATGCAGACCCGGGGTTAAGCCCCGGGCTTTCACATCCGACGTGACAAGCCGCCTACGAGCTCTTTACGCCCAATAATTCCGGACAACGCTTGCGCCCTACGTATTACCGCGGCTGCTGGCACGTAGTTAGCCGGCGCTTCTTCTGCAGGTACCGTCACTTTCGCTTCTTCCCTGCTGAAAGAGGTTTACAACCCGAAGGCCGTCATCCCTCACGCGGCGTCGCTGCATCAGGCTTTCGCCCATTGTGCAATATTCCCCACTGCTGCCTCCCGTAGGAGTCTGGGCCGTGTCTCAGTCCCAGTGTGGCCGGTCGCCCTCTCAGGCCGGCTACCCGTCGTCGCCTTGGTAGGCCATTACCCCACCAACAAGCTGATAGGCCGCGGGCTCATCCTTCACCGCCGGAGCTTTTAACCCCTCAAGATGCCCTGAGGAGTGTTATCCGGTATTAGACCCCGTTTCCAGGGCTTGTCCCAGAGTGAAGGGCAGATTGCCCACGTGTTACTCACCCGTTCGCCACTAATCCACCCCGAAGGGCTTCATCGTTCGACTTGCATGTGTTAAGCACGCCGCCAGCGTTCGTCCTGAGCCAGGATCAAACTCTCCATGAATGTTTACCCGTAATCGGGTGCACACATCACGTAAGAGCGGGACGGAACCACCGGAATAAGGCGGCCCGTCCACAGCGTCCTCGCTGTGTAATTGCCTGCCCACCACAAGGGCGTGCAGGACTTTTCAAAGGAACCTCGTCCCACCGAAGTGGAGACGGGGTTGTCAATCTGGCGTTGACTTTTGGCACGCTGTTGAGTTCTCAAGGAACGGACGCTTCCTTTGTACTCACCCTCTCGGGCTTTCCTCCGGGCGCTTCCCTTCGGTATTTCGTGTTTCCGACTCTACCAGACTCTTTCGTGTCCGATTTCCTCGGTGCCTTCCAGGTTCTCCCTCGCGGGGTTCCCTTTCCGGCGGCTCCGACTCTATCAGATCCTTTCGGGCCCGATTCCCGGTCTCCCGGGGCCAAGTCGGCTTGTCTTCCCGGCTGTTGGGCCGTTCCGACGAGTGAGACATTAGCGGAATCCTGAGCCCCGACGCCAATCGGGGTCCGCTTTCGAACGCGGATTCCTCATTTCGCAAAAGCGCACGAAAAATGAGACGACGAGGTGTCGTTCATGAGAAGTGGTTGGTGCGGAATGGCTGTCCGGGGACCGACCGGGGTCGGCGCTCACGTCGGACAACTCGGAGAACATTACGTATCGGGGAGGGGCGTGTCAACCCTCGGCCGAGGGCACCTGCGAGGGTGCGGGCGGAGGTGCGGGCTGGGGCCGGCTCAGCGGGCTCGCACCGGCCTGACCTGGTCCTTTCGGCCGAGGCGAGGGTGGCAGGACGGCTGATCTCAGGGCCCTGACCGCGCCCTAGCTTGGCAGGCATGAGGTCTCTTCTCCGGATCGCCGCAGCTGTCGCCGTCCTCTTCGTCATCGGGTCGCTCACCGCCCCGGGGGCCGCGTACGCCGAGAGCGGCGATGAGCATGTGGCGCGGTTGCGGCTCCGGGTCGTCGAGTCGGTCAACCGGGAGACCCGGGGCGAGATCGAACGCGTACGGGCGTGCGCGGGCGAGAACGCGTCGGGTGCGGACACCTCGGGCCGGGTCGCCCGGCTTGAGGCGACGTTGCGGGAGGGGTGCCGGCTCGCGGCGGATCTGCGCTCCGTGCGGGGAGTTGTCCGGCACCGGGCTGTCGCGGCCGCGGCGTCACCCAGGGGAAGCCATGGGGAGGCCCGTGGTGCGTCCTGGACGCCGGGCGGCGCGGATGCCCCCGCCGAGGCTCCCGCCGACCTCTCCGCGGACGGCGCCGACGTGTCGTCCGGCGTGTCGTCGAGCCGGGAGGGCGGGGGCGAGAGCGGCGAGAGCGACGAGAGCGTCTTTCATGCGGCCCGCTCGGCCCTCCCCCATACGCCCGTCGGAGTGCTGTGCGTGCTGTGCGGGGGTGGGCTCGCCCTGATCGGCGCGGGGTTGGCCGCCGGTGCCGTACGGCGGCCCGGCGCGGGTGCCGTACGGGGGCGGCTCAAGAGGAGGGGCTAGGGCCGCGGGCGTCAGCTGGTGCCGGAGGCCAGTGCGCGGCTGCGGTCGCGGGCGGCTTCCAGGGCGGCGATCAGCGCGGCCCGTACGCCGTGGTTCTCCAGCTCGCGGATGGCGCTGATCGTCGTGCCCGCCGGGGACATCACGGCCTCGCGCAGCTTTACCGGGTGTTCGCCGCTGTCGCGGAGCATCACCGCGGCGCCGATCGCGGACTGGACGATCAGGTCGTACGCCTGGTTGCGCGGCAGGCCGAGCAGGATACCGGCGTCCGTCATCGCCTCGACGAGGTAGTAGAAGTAGGCCGGGCCCGAGCCGGAGAGGGCCGTCGCCGCGTCCTGCTGCGACTCCGGTACGCGGAGCGTCTTGCCGACGCCGCCGAAGATCTCCTCCGTGTGGGCCAGATGGTCCGGGGTCGCGTGGCTGCCGCCGCTGATCACCGACATGCCCTCGTCGACCAGGACCGGCGTGTTCGGCATGACGCGTACGACCGGGGTCCCCGCGGCGAGGCGCGCCTCGATGAACGCGCTCGGGATGCCGGCCGCGGCGCTGACGACCAGACGGTCGCTCGTGAGGTGCGGGGCGAGTTCGTCCAGGAGCCTGCCCATGTCCTGCGGCTTGACCGCGAGGATCAGGGTGTCGGCGCGCTTGGCGGCCTCGGCGTTGGTGACGGCGTCCACGCCGTATCGGGTGCGGAGCTCTTCGGCGCGCTCCGGGCGGCGGGCGGTCACGAGGAGGTTGGCCGGGTGCCAGCCGGCCCGGATCATGCCGCTGAGGAGGGCCTCGCCGATCTTGCCGGTGCCGAGGACTGCGACTGTCTGGGTCATGCGGTCACCCTCCAGGTGGTGCGGGGTTCGTGACGTCATCCTCGCATCGGGGCGGGGGCGGGGATGGGGGTGTCCGACGGGCGGTACGCGGGTGTGGCGCCGGACGGGTCACGGGGTGCGGCGGGGCAGGGTCGCGGCGCCCAGGGCCAGGACCAGGAGCGCCACCCCGGCCACGATCGCGGTGTCCCGGACGAAGGCGGCGTCGGCGGTGGGGTGGTGGAGGACCTGGGTCATCGCGTCGACGGCGTACGACATGGGCAGGACGTCCGAGATCCAGCGCAGGACCGGCTGCATGATGTCGCGCGGGGTGAACAGGCCGCACAGCAGGAGCTGGGGGAAGATCACCGCCGGCATGAACTGGACGGCCTGGAACTCCGACGCGGCGAAGGCGGAGACGAACAGGCCGAGGGCGGTGCCGAGCAGGGCGTCGAGCAGGGCGACCAGGAGCAGCAGCCAGGGGGAGCCGGCGACGTTCAGGTCGAGGAGCCAGAGGGAGATGCCTGTCGCGAGGAGCGACTGGAGGACGGCCAGCGCGCCGAAGGCGAGGGCGTAGCCGCCGATGAGTTCGCTCTTGCCGAGCGGCATGGCGAGGAGGCGTTCCAGGGTGCCGGAGGTGCGTTCGCGCAGGGTGGCGATGGAGGAGACCAGGAACATCGTGATCAGCGGGAAGATGCCGAGCAGGGAGGCGCCGATGTCGTTGAAGACGGCGGGGTTGCCGTCGAACACGTACCGGAGCAGGACGGTCATGAGCGCCGGGACGACGAGGAGCAGCGCGATGGTGCGCGGGTCGTGGCGCAGCTGCCTCAGGACGCGGGCGGCGGTCGCGAGGGTGCGGGAGGTGTTCACGGGCGGGCCTCGGGGGTGGTCTCGGACCCGGGGGTGGGGTCGTCGATCAGGTGGAGGAAGGCTTCCTCGACCGTTGTCGTGGCGGTACGGGCGCGCAGGCCGGCCGGGGTGTCCTCGGCCAGGAGGGCGCCTTCGCGGAGCAGGAGCAGGCGGTGGCAGCGTTCCGCTTCGTCCATGACGTGCGAGGAGACCAGGATCGCGGTCCCGCGGGTGGCGGCGATGCGGTGGAACAGGTCCCACAGGTCGCGGCGGAGTACGGGGTCGAGGCCGACGGTCGGCTCGTCGAGGATGAGCAGGTCCGGGGTGCCGAGCAGGGCGACGGCGAGGGAGACGCGGCTGAGCTGGCCGCCGGAGAGCCGTCCCGCGAGGTCGTGGGCGTGGCCGGCGAGGTCGACGTCCGTGACGGCCCGGTCGACCGCTTCGGCGCGGGTGGCGCGGTGGGCCCGGCCCGGGTGCAGCACGGCCGCGAAGTACTCCAGGTTCTGACGCGCCGTCAAGTCGCGGTAGATGGACGGGGCTTGGGTGACGTAGCCGATTCGCTCGCGCAGGGAAGGGGAGCCGGCCGGGGCGCCGAGGACCGTGAGGGTGCCGGTGACGTTCGCCTGCGTGCCCGCGACGGCGCGCATCAGGGTGGACTTGCCGCAGCCGGAGGGGCCGAGGAGTCCGGTGATGCGGCCGCGCGGGACGGTGAAGTCGAGGGCGCGCAGGACCGGGCGGCCGCCCCGTACGGCGGTGAGGGCGCGGGCGGTCACGGCGGGTGGTGGGGCTGTGGGCGGGGGGCCCGTGGGCGGGGGGTCATCGGGTGGGCCGGCCGGGACGTCCTGGCCTTCGCCCCGGCCGCCCGGCGGAGGCTCATAATTCATCATGTGGTGAATAGTGCTGCGCGGGGGTGCGGGCGTCAAGGATGCGGGCGGGGGCGGCAGCGAGGGGCGGGCCCCGTCCCAGGGAGGATGAGCCCGGGGCGGGTTGCTCAGGTCCGGGCCAGGAGCAGGTGGACCACGTACCGCTCCTCCACCGTGCCGTCCGGGAAGAGTTCGCTCAGGACGGCGTGCTCCGTGGCCAGGAACTCCCGCGCCCGCTCCTCGCCGATCACCAGGAACGCCGAGTGGCTTCCCAGGTTGGCGAGGTGGGTGGCGAGCGGGACCTTGCGGGTGTGCGGGATGCGGCGCTCCGCGAAGTCGAGGCCGGGGATGTCGGTCCACGGGTGGGCGCCGCGCTCGGCGGGTTCGGCGGCGGATTCGGCGGCGCCGCTGCCGCTCCGGGTGGCGACCGCGCGCTGCTCCGCCGAGCGGTCGACACCCAGGAAGTCGCGGATCCGGGCGTCCTGGGCGGCGAGCCATTGCGCCGAGTGGTCCGCGATGTTCCACCACAGGGCCAGCGCGCCGCCCGGCCGCAGGACCCGGCAGGCCTCCGGGCCCGCCTTGGCCGGGTCGGTCCAGTGCCAGGCCTGGGCGTACGTGATGAGGTCGGCGGAGGCGGTGGCCAGGGGGAGGTCGTTGCCGTCGCCCCGGACCAGGGGGATGCCGGGGTTGCCGGTACGGAACTGGGCGGCCATGCCCGCACCCGGCTCGACCGCGACGACCCGCGCGCCCCTGTCGTGCAGCAGCGCGCTGGCGATACCGGTGCCGGCCCCGACGTCGGCGACCCGGGCGCCCTTGAGGGGGCGGTCCGCCAGCTCCTCCAGGGCGTCGAGGAGCAGCGGCGGGTACGAGGGCCGGTTCGCGGCGTACTGGGCCGCGGCGGCGTTGAAGGAGTGGGCGCGGGCGGGGTGGGGCACGGCGGGAGTCGTCATGGGGCGAGTCTGCCGGGCGGGCGGAGCGCCGTGGGGCGGGTCTGCCGCGCGGGCAGCGCCTATGGGGCGGGTCTGCCGCGCGGGCGGAGCCCTGTGGGGCGAGTCTGCCGCGCGGGCGGAGCCCTGTGGGGCGGGCGCGGCACCCGGTGCCGGTTCTGCCCGGCCGGGTCCCGCCAGGGACCACGCTCGCTCCCGCCGGGAACTCCCCCTCCCGCCGGAGGCTACTTGCGCTTCTTCCGGGTCGACGGGTTGCCCGTCCTCGTGCCGCGGCGGCGCTCGTACTGGGTGCGGGCCGTCTCGTACTCCGTGCGGTGCAGGGCCTCGCCCGGGGCCTCCGTGAAGGTGCGGAAGAAGTACGCCAGCAGCGAGCCGATGAAGCCGATCGCCTTCAGGCCCTGGAGGGAGCGGTCCGCGTCCGGGTCGGCGGGGCGGGTCGAGAAGCGTTCCCACGTCTTGCGGAAGGCCATCGCGCTGCAGATCGCGAACATGACGACGACCAGCACGTTCACGAAGCCGCCGGTGTCGGCGAGCTGGAGCCCCTCATAGGCGAAGCGCAGCACGAAGCAGGCCGCGACGGCGGCGACGAGCGAGCCCGCCGCCGCGCCGGCCCGGCGCAGGCCGTACCCCTGGTCGTGCTCCAGCCAGCTGGTGCCGAAGAAGCGGATCGGTTCCGGCTGGGGGCCGGCGGCCACCGCCTTGGCGTCCGCGCGGCCCGAAGCGGTACCGCCGCCCTTGCCGGTGGCCGCGCTGTCGCCCGTGTTGTCGCTCATGGGGACGATTATCCCAGGGGCGGCCGCGTTGCCGGTCAGCCGCAGCGCTGTGCCACGTACCCGTCGCTCCCCGTCTTCACGTACGCGTCCGCGACGTACCGGCCGTTGCCGATGTTGTCCCAGATGTTCGACGTGCCGTACGGGCCGGTCACGCGGGTGCCCGGCGTCTGGCAGTTGATCGGGACCGTGGCGCCGAGGTCCAGCGTGTCGACGATCGAGTAGTTCGTGCCGGGGCCACTGCGGACGTTCAGTTCGCAGCCCGGGGCCACCGGGTAGCGCTGCACCCCCAGCGCCGCCGACGCGCTCGCCACCGATGCGCTTGTTTCAGCCGATTCCGTTGTCATCCCCGACTCCCCCCACGGGACCCCTCACGGGTCCCCCCTTGGCTTCACTTTGCGTGCAACACGCAGGCTAGCAAGCCCCATCGGACGGGAAGGTGCCATCGACTAGGCTCCGTTGAACGCGCGCGTACAACGGACACACGGGGGTCGGCCATGGCGTCGCCGCGCAGTATCGGCTTCGGGGCGCCGGGCTCCGAGGATCCGGAATCCGTCGGTGCGTACCGGCTCGAATCCGTCCTCGGCTCGGGTGGCATGGGGGTGGTGCATTTGGCCACCTCCCCCTCCGGCATGCGGCTCGCCGTCAAGATCGTGCACGCCCAGCACGCCGCCGATCCGGAATTCCGGGCGCGGTTCCGCCAGGAGGTGTCGGCGGCCCGCCGGGTCAGCGGTGCCTTCACCGCGTCCGTCGTCGACGCGGACCCCGCCGCCGACCGGCCCTGGATGGCCACCGTGCACATTCCGGGGCCCACGCTCGCCGAACGCGTCAAGGACAGCGGCCCGCTGTCCGCCACCGACGTACGCCGGCTCGGGGCCGGGCTCGCCGAGGCGCTGCGCGACATCCACCGCGCGGGGGTCGTCCACCGCGACCTCAAGCCGAGCAACGTGCTGCTCGCCGCCGACGGGCCCCGGGTCATCGACTTCGGCATCTCGCGCCCGTACGACAGCGATCTGCGCACCGAGACCGGCAAGCTCATCGGCACCCCGCCGTTCATGGCGCCCGAGCAGTTCCAGCGGCCCCGCGAGGTCGGGCCGGCCGCCGACGTGTTCGCGATGGGCGCGGTGCTCGTGCACGCCGCGACCGGCCGCGGGCCCTTCGACTCCGAGTCGCCGTACATCGTGGCCTACCAAGTGGTGCACAACGAACCCGACTTGGCCGGTGTGCCCGACGACCTCGTGCCCGTGCTGCGCGGGTGCCTCTCCAAGGACCCCGGTGAACGGCCCACCCCGGACGAGCTGATGACGGCGCTGCGGTCGGCGGCGTACGGCCCCGAGGCGTCCATCCCCACGCAGCAGTTCCGCAATCCGGTGCGGGGCGATCGGGCCGGCGCCACCGGTGCCGCCGGGTCCGGTCCCGCCGCCGGGTCCGTCGAGACGCACCGTTCCGATCGGCCGCGGTTCGATGACGCGCGGCCCGGCGACCCGCCCGGCCGCACCCCCGCCGCCCGTCGCGCCCGCTGGGCCCTCGCCGCGCTCGTGCTCGCCGGGGTGCTCGGCGGGGCCGTGGTCGCCGTGCAGGCGATGCCCGACGGGACGGGGGCCGTGGCCGCGTCGGAGGAGAGCGACGCCACCGGCACACCGGCCGGACCTCAATTCCGGCCCTGGCAGACCCGGTTGACCCCCGGCGGCAAGGACGGCGGCGAGGACCGTACCGCCTTCTGCTCGGCCGGGTCCGGCGACGGGGCGCTCTACTGCTCCGCGCCCGGGGTCGCGATCGCCCGGCTCGACGCCGTCAGCGGCAAGGTGATGTGGTCCGTGCCGGGCGCGGGCGGCCAGTCGCTCTCGGACGACTACGCCCCGGCCGCGGCGGGCGGCCGGGTGCTCGCGCGGGCACCGGGCGGGCCGCTGCGGGCGTACGACCCGGCGAGCGGCGGACAGGTGTGGTCCGCCGACGTGTCGGCGTACTCGGGGGTGCGCCCCGCGGGCGCGGCCGTGCTGCTCACCACGGCGGACGGGCACGTCACCGCGCTCGACTCCGCCACCGGCAAGGAGCTGTGGCGCAAGCCGCTCGGCGGGGCCCGCGCACAGTGGGTCGTGGCCGGCGACGGCGCGGCGGCCTACGTCGTCACGCCGGGCACCGACGGCGGCTCGACCTCCGTGGCCGCCGTCGACCCGGTCACCGGCTCCGTGCGGTGGCAGGCCCGGACGGACGGCAGGCTGCGGCCCGTCGCGGCGCGGGCGAACGCCGTGTTCCTCCTGGCGACCGACCCCAGCGGGTTCACCTCGGCGGTCGTACGCGTCGACACCACCACGCACACCGCGCGGCGCACCCGGCTCGCGGCCCCCCTCGACCAGGCGCAGGCCGGGGTCGACGGGGACACCGTCTATCTCTTCGGGGCGGGCGGCACGCTGGTCGCCGCCGACACGGCGCGCGGCAACGAGGCGTGGCGGCTCGACACGGGGCTGGCCCGTGCCTCGCGGCCGGTCGCATCGGGCGGGCAGCTCTACCTGACCGGCGCCGACGGGCGGCTGCTCGTCTTCGACGCGCGCAAGGGAGCGCTCGCCGGACAGACCAACCCCCGCATGAACGCCGGGCGTTACACCTTCACGCCCGCGCTTCCCGCGCCGCTCGCCATCGGGGGGCGGGTGTACGCGTCCGCTCCGGACGGGTCGGTCTTCGGGGTGGATCCGGGAGACGTCGGGAACTGGTGACACCCCCGCGGAGGCGCGGCAACGGGCCGCGCGAGGGCACGATGACGCCCCGTCAGGCAGGTTCCTGACGGGGCGTCACTGTGCTGCGGTGGGCGCGGGGTCAGCCCAGCTTGGACACGTCGCGGACCGCGCCCCGGTCGGCGCTGGTGGCCATCGCGGCGTAGGCGCGCAGCGCGGCCGACACCTTGCGCTCACGATTCTTCGGGGCGTACACCCCGTTCAGCGCCTCGCGCCGGGCCGCCAACTCGGCGTCCGCGACGAGGAGTTCGATCGTACGGTTGGGGATGTCGATCCGGATGCGGTCGCCGTCCTCGACGAGGGCGATGGTGCCGCCGGACGCCGCCTCGGGCGAGGCGTGGCCGATGGAGAGGCCCGAGGTGCCGCCGGAGAAGCGGCCGTCGGTGACCAGGGCGCAGCTCTTGCCGAGGCCGCGGCCCTTGAGGAACGACGTCGGGTACAGCATCTCCTGCATGCCGGGGCCGCCCTTGGGGCCCTCGTAGCGGATCACGACGACATCGCCGTGCGTGATCTCCTTCTTGAGGATCTTGTCGACGGCCTCCTCCTGCGACTCGCAGACGACGGCCGGGCCCTCGAAGGTCCAGATCGACTCGTCGACGCCGGCCGTCTTCACGACACAGCCGTCCTCGGCGAGGTTGCCGCGCAGCACGGCGAGGCCGCCGTCCTTGCTGTACGCGTGGGCCGCGTCCCGGATGCAGCCCTCGGCGGCGTCGGTGTCGAGGGTGTCCCAGCGCTCGGACTGCGAGAAGGCGGTCGCGGAGCGGACGCAGCCGGGGGCCGCGTGCCACAGCTCGACGGCCTCGGGGGACGGAGAGCCGCCGCGCACGTCCCACGCGTCGAGCCACTCCTTGATGGAAGGGGAGTGGACGGTGTGGACGTCCTCGTTGAGCAGGCCCGCGCGGTACAGCTCGCCGAGGATGGCGGGGATGCCGCCGGCGCGGTGCACGTCCTCCATGTAGTACGTACGGTTCTTGCCGACGTTCGGCGCGACCTTGGCCAGACACGGGACGCGGCGGCTGACGGCGTCCATGTCGCTGAGCCCGTAGTCGAGCTCGGCCTCCTGGGCGGCGGCCAGCAGGTGCAGGATCGTGTTGGTGGAGCCGCCCATCGCGATGTCGAGCGCCATGGCGTTCTCGAACGCGGCGCGGGTCGCGATGGAGCGGGGCAGGACCGAGTGGTCGTCCTGCTCGTAGTGGCGCTTGGTGATCTCCACGACCGTGCGGGCGGCGTTCTCGTACAGCGCGCGGCGGGCGGTGTGGGTCGCGAGGACCGAGCCGTTGCCGGGGAGGGAGAGCCCGATCGCCTCGGTCAGGCAGTTCATGGAGTTGGCCGTGAACATGCCGGAACAGGAGCCGCAGGTGGGGCAGGCGTTCTCCTCGATGCGGAGGATGTCCGCGTCGGAGATCTTGTCGTTGACGGCGTCCGAGATCGCGTCGACCAGGTCGAGCGTACGGACCGTGCCGTCGACCAGGGTCGCCTTGCCGGCCTCCATCGGGCCGCCGGAGACGAAGACGGTGGGGATGTTGAGGCGCAGCGCCGCCATCAGCATGCCGGGGGTGATCTTGTCGCAGTTGGAGATGCAGATCAGGGCGTCGGCGCAGTGGGCCTCGACCATGTACTCCACGCTGTCCGCGATGAGGTCGCGGGAGGGGAGGCTGTAGAGCATGCCGCCGTGGCCCATGGCGATGCCGTCGTCCACGGCGATGGTGTTGAACTCGCGGGGGACGGCGCCGGCGGCCAGGATCGCCTCGCTGACGATCCGGCCCACCGGGGCGAGGTGGGTGTGGCCCGGCACGAACTCGGTGAAGCTGTTCGCCACGGCGATGATCGGCTTGCCGATGTCCTCGCTCGCTACACCGGAGGCCCGCATAAGGGCGCGGGCGCCCGCCATGTTGCGGCCGTGGGTGACTGTGCGGGACCTCAGCTCGGGCATCGTCGCTCGTCTCCTAGGTATGGATGTGCTCGGGTGTCAGCCTACGCCGGGGCTCCGCCATCTGGACAGGGTGTCCGGATGGTGGGACTCGGGGTTCGGCATGTGGCCCTCCCTGCCGGGGGGTGGGGGCTGGTGTGCGGCGGGGTGCGCCGGGGCTCCGCCCCAGACCCCGGGGGTCCCCACCCTGCGGGCTGGTGGGGGCTGGTCGCGCAGTTCCCCGCGCCCACAGATGGGCCGGCCTGGGCGGCATGCCCAGCATCGGCATCTTCAGCCCGTCCGGCGATTGAGGACGAGCGCCCTTCAGGCGCGAACGGGGTCTGGGGCGGAGCCCCAGCAAACCCCGCCTTCGGCTGCGGACCGTGCCCGCGTCTCGCGCAGTTCCCCGCGCCCCTGGCGGTACGGGTGCCGGGCAGCGTGCACATCCTCAGCCCGTCCGGCGATTGAGGACGGGCGTGGGCTACTCCGTCAGGTAGCGCTGCAGGGTCGGGGCCACCAAGGTCACGATGTGGGCCGGCGGGACCGACGCGAGGGGCTCGAGCTCCAGGACGTAGCGCATGATCACGATCCCCATCATGTGCGACGCCGCAAGCTCCGCCCGCAGCCGCGGTTCCGGCACGGCGAGCTCGGACGCGACCCGCTCCAGGACGCGGCGCAGCACCACCCCCCGCAGCACCTTCGCCGCCGCATCGTGCGTGAGCGCCGAGCGGATCACGGCGATCAGCGGGGTGCGCGTCGCCGGGTTCTCCCAGATGGCCAGGAAGTGGCGGGCCAGGCGTTCGCCGACGCCGTCCAGGGAGTCGCCCAGGATCACGTCCGCGGTCAGGGCGGGTTCGAAGTCGACCTCGATGGCCGCCGCGAACACCGCCTCCTTCGTGCCGAAGTAGTGGTGGACGAGCGCCGCGTCCACCCCGGCCGCCCTGGCGATGCCGCGCATGGACGTCTTGTCGTAACCCCGGGCGGAGAACTCCGTACGCGCGGCGGTGAGGATGCGTTCGCGCGCGCCCGGCCCCTCGGCGGACGCCGAGCGCGGGGGTCTGCCCCGGCGGCGCGGGGCGGGAGCGGCCGGCTCCGTCATCCGCGGCGGGCCGGCGCGGACGCCAGGTGCAGCCGGGTGAAGGCGAGGGCCTCCGCGAGGTCGGCCTCGCGTTCGGCGGCGGACATGGCCCGGCGGGTGTTGACCTCGATGACGACGTGCCCGTCGAACCCGGTGAGGGCGAGCCGCTCCAGCAGCTCCGCGCACGGCTGGGTGCCGCGGCCCGGCACCAGGTGCTCGTCCTTGGCCGAGCCGCGCCCGTCCGCGAGGTGGACGTGGGCGAGCCGGTCGCCCATCCGGTCGACCATGGCCATCGCGTCCGTACGGGACGTCGCGGCGTGCGACAGGTCGACGGTGAAGTGACGGTAGTCGTCCTTCGTGACGTCCCAGTCGGGCGCGTAGGCGAGCATCTCGCGGTCCCGGTAACGCCACGGGTACATGTTTTCGACGGCGAATCTGACGTCCGTCTCGTCGGTCATCCGCCAGATCCCGTCGACGAAGTCGCGCGCGTACTGGCGCTGCCAGCGGAAGGGCGGGTGGACCACCACTGCCGACGCGCCGAGCTTCTCCGCCGCGGCCCTCGCCCGCTGGAGCTTCACCCAGGGATCGGTGGACCAGACCCGCTGCGTGATCAGCAGACACGGGGCGTGGACGGCCAGGATCGGCACCTGGTGGTAGTCGGAGAGCCGCCGCAGGGCCTCGATGTCCTGGCTGACGGGGTCGGTCCACACCATGACCTCGACGCCGTCGTACCCCAGGCGTGCCGCGATCTCGAAGGCCGTCGCTGTCGACTCCGGATAGACCGACGCCGTGGACAGGGCGACCTTCGCATCCGGGATGCGCACCACTGGTTCTGCCACGGAGACAGCGTACGGGCCGTCACCGCCGGGCGGGGAGGCGGTCCGGCGAGACCGACGAACGTCACACTCGCCGGTAACTCCGCGTCCGGCCCTCCCGTCCCCTCAGCCCACCGGCAGGTGGTCGAGGTGGCGCAGGATCACTCCCTCGCGCAGCGCCCAGGGGCAGACCTCCAGCTCGTCGACGGCGAACAGGTCCATCGCGCCCTCCGCGACCAGCGCCCCGGCGAGCAGCTGCGGCGCCCGGCCCACCGAGACGCCGGGCAGCGTGGCGCGCTGCTCGCTGGTCATGGCGGCGAGCTTGGGCACCCATTCCTCCAGGGAGGCGCGGCTCAGGGTGCGCTGGACGTAGGCGCCCTCGCTGGAGCGCGCGGCCCCCGCGATCCGGGCGAGCTGCTTGAACGTCTTGGAGGTGGCGACGACGTGGTCGGGCCGCCCCGAGCGCGTGAACTCCCCCACCGTCCCGGCGATCTGGGCCCGTACGTGCCGCCGCAGCGCCCGTACGTCCGAGGGGTCCGGCGGGTCGCCCGGCAGCCAGCCCGCGGTCAGCCGTCCCGCGCCGAGCGGCAGCGAGACCGCCGCGTCGGGCTCCTCGTCGATGCCGTACGCCACTTCGAGCGAGCCCCCGCCGATGTCGAGCAGGAGCAGCTTCCCGGCCGACCAGCCGTACCAGCGGCGGGCCGCGAGGAAGGTGAGGCGGGCCTCCTCCTCGCCGGAGAGGACGCCCAGATCGACGCCGGTCTCGGCGCGGACCCGGGCGGTGACGAGGTCGGCGTTGCTGGCCTCGCGCACCGCGGAGGTCGCGAAGGGGAGCAGTTCCTGGACGCCCTTGTCCTCGGCGGCGAGCAGCGCCTCGCCGATCGTGGCGACGAGCCGGTCGATGCCCTCCGGTCCGATCGCGCCGTCCTCGTCGAGGAGTTCGGCGAGGCGCAGCTCGGCCTTGTGCGAGTGCGCGGGCAGCGGCGCGGCACCGGCGTGCGCGTCCACCACCAGCAGATGAACCGTGTTCGACCCCACATCGAGGACTCCGAGTCTCATGGACCGAACGCTACTGCGCCTGCGAAGACGCCCTCGGACATACGCTTGAGGTGTGCCAAAGACGAAAAAGGCGAAGCCGGGCAAAGCCAAGCCCCCGAAGAACACCGCGCCGCAGGCCCGGGACGAGCGGAACGGGGTCCAGGACGAGCAGGGGATCGACTTCCCGCGCGCCTGGGTCGAGTTCCCCGACCCCGCCGACGACGAGCAGGTCTTCCGCTGTGACCTGACGTGGCTCACCTCACGGTGGACCTGCATCTTCGGCAGCGGCTGCCAGGGCATCGAGGCGGGCCGGGCCGACGACGGCTGCTGCACGCTCGGCGCCCACTTCTCCGACGAGGACGACGAGAAGCGGGTGGCCGAGAACGTGGCGCGGCTCACCCCCGAGCTGTGGCAGTTCCACGACGTCGGTACGGAGACGGGGTGGATCCAGACCGACGAGGACGGCGACCGTCAGACCCGCCGCTGGAACGGCTCGTGCATCTTCCAGAACCGGCCGGGTTTCGCGGGCGGCATGGGCTGCTCGCTCCACATCCTCGCCCTCAAGGAGGGCAAGGAGCCGCTCGAAACCAAGCCCGACGTCTGCTGGCAGCTGCCGGTGCGCCGGACGTACGACTGGATCGAGCGGCCCGACGACACCAAGGTGCTGCAGGTCTCGATCGGCGAGTACGACCGTCGCGGCTGGGGGCCCGGCGGTCATGACCTGCACTGGTGGTGCACCTCGGCGACGTCCGCCCATGGCGCGGGCGAGCCGGTGTACGTGACGTACAGGCCGGAGCTGACCGAGCTGATGGGCCCGGAGGCGTACGCGGTGCTGGTCGAGCAGTGCGAGGCGCGGCTCGCCTCGCTGCTTCCGCTGGTGGCGCCGCACCCGGCGGACCCGGAGCGGTAACCGTCCCGTCCCGTACGGGAGTTGTCAGCCGCTCTGGGCCGGTGAGGGCGGCGTCTGGCTGGGGGTCGGGGTGTCGGCGGGCGGCGTCGGGCTCTGGGTCGGCGGTGTCTGCGTGGGCGTGGGCGTGGGGCTGCCCGGGGTCTCGGTGGGCGGTGTGGACGCGGGCGCGCTGGAACCGCCCGGCCCGGGGTGGCCCGTGGTGCCGGGGCCGGGGCCGGGCGAGGACGGCACGATCGGGGTGCCGTCGCCGCCGATGCGTACGGCGGCGCCCGTCGGGGCCACCTCGACCCGCGCCGACCAGGCCTGGTGCGGCTCGTGGGCGTGGTCGACCCGGATGTACACGGTGACGGCGGCGCCGGGCGCGAGCCGGCCCGCGCTCTGGCTGAAGACGAGCCATCCGGCCCGGCTGCGCAGCGACCAGTCGACCGGCGCGCCGCCGGTGGAGGTGAGCGTCAGGACGGTGGTGTCGCCCGCCGAACTCGCCGCGACCGCGAGCCTGGCCTCCCCCGCGGCGGGCGCGGTGGTGGGGCTGATGACCTCGACCGAGACGTCGGGCGTGCGGCTGCCCGCGGTGAAGCGGGCGTCGGGCGCGCTGCGGGCGTTGCCCGCGTTCTCGTAGCGGTCGGACGGGCGCCCGTCGATCCCGCCGGGGTTGTCGGCCTCGCTTGCGGTGACCTTCGCGCCGGACTCCGGCTCGCCGGTCGCGGGGGCGCCGCGGTAGGCGGCCCACAGCGCGAAGACGGGCGCCGCGACGACGGTCGCCACGACCGTGGTGGTCACGGCCCTCGCCCGCAGCCGGTCCCGCCGGGCCGCCCGGTCCTTGGGGTCCATCGGGAATCCGGCGCGGTCGAAGCGCGGGGCGCCGCCGCGCGCCCGCGGCACGTGCAGCATCGCGGCCTGCGCGGCGGCCCGTGGCGCCTCGGCGAGCGGCAGCGCGGCCGGCGTGACGGTCGAGCCGGGCCAGGGTCCCGCGGCGCCCGCGCGTTCGGCGGCGCGGCGGCAGCGGGGGCAGTCGTCGACGTGCCGCACCAGTTCACGGCGGAGCGCGGCGGAGAGCAACACCTGGTGGTCGCCGGTGAGTTGGGCGACCGTGGGGCAGCCGCCCATCTCGACGACGGCGAGCGCGGCCCGGGTCCGCTCGACCTCGCAGGCGCCCGCGGCGAGCAGTTCGCGCGCGGCCGGGTAGTTCATGCCGAGCACCGAGGCGACCTCGCGGGCGCCGAGCTGGTGGCGTACCGCGAGTTCGAGCGCCTCGCGCTGCTCGGGGGTGGTACCGGCGGCCTCGGGCCAGGCGAGCAGGGCGAGTTCGCGGCGGCGGCGCTCCCGCTCCTCGTCGGAGACCTCCGGGGCGGGCGCCTCCTCGGGGGCGCGGCCGGTGTGAGCGCCCTGGCGGCTGCGCCTGCGCTCGGCGAGCTTGCGCAGACAGGCCCAGCGGGCGAGGGCGTACAGCCACGCCCGGCGTTCGGCCTCGGCCGCGGGGCAGCGCGCGTACTGGCGCTCGGAGACGGCCAGTATGTCGCCGAGCGCGGCGATCGCCTCGTCGTGGTCGCACATGACGGAGAGGCAGTACGTGAACAGGCCGTCGAGGTACGCCTCGTAACGCGCGGGCGGGCGCTGGGCCAACGTACGGGGCGCACGGCGCTGCGCCCGGTGTGCGCCGGTGGTGTGCGCTGGTTGATCCAGTCTGCTGCTCGTCACGCGTGCGACCGTAGGCGCAGCATGAGGGGTTCTTCGTACCGGTTGAACACATTTAATCCTTACGGGTGAACGTATCCCTCAAAAGGGGACAGGAATCGGGAATTCCACGGCATTCCATGGCAGACCCATCACGCACTGTGCAAACGGGCGCAAGCGAGCGGGGCGACGCGCCCCCGGCCGCATCCACCCGAACGGCGGGCGCGGTGCCGGGCGGGCGGCCGGGCGGCGTTGTCAGTGGGCCCCTATACGGTGACGCCATGGCTGCCCGTACGAAATCCGCGAAGGACCGGCCGTCCTACCGCTGCACCGAATGCGGCTGGACCACCGCCAAATGGCTCGGCCGCTGCCCGGAGTGCCAGGCGTGGGGGACGGTCGAGGAGTACGGCGCGCCCGCGGTCCGCACCACGGCGGCCGGCCGGGTCTCCACCGCCGCGCTGCCCATCGGCGAGGTCGACGGCCGCCAGGCGACCGCCCGCACCACCGGGGTCGACGAGCTCGACCGGGTGCTGGGCGGCGGTCTCGTGCCGGGCGCGGTCGTGCTGCTCGCGGGCGAGCCCGGCGTCGGCAAGTCCACCCTGCTCCTGGACGTGGCGGCCAAGGCGGCCAGCGACGACCACCGCACCCTCTACATCACGGGCGAGGAGTCGGCGAGCCAGGTGCGGATGCGCGCCGACCGCATCAAGGCCATCAACGACCATCTGTACCTGGCGGCCGAGACCGACCTGTCCGCGGTCCTCGGCCACCTCGACGCGGTGAAGCCGTCCCTGCTCATCCTCGACTCCGTGCAGACCGTGGCCTCCCCCGAGATCGACGGGGCGCCCGGCGGCATGGCGCAGGTCCGCGAGGTCGCGGGCGCGCTGATCCGCGCCTCCAAGGAGCGCGGCATGTCCACGCTGCTCGTCGGCCACGTCACCAAGGACGGCGCGATCGCCGGCCCCCGCCTCCTGGAACACCTGGTGGACGTGGTGCTCTCCTTCGAGGGCGACCGGCACGCCCGGCTCCGTCTCGTACGGGGCGTCAAGAACCGCTACGGCGCGACCGACGAGGTCGGCTGCTTCGAGCTGCACGACGAGGGCATCACCGGACTCGCCGACCCCAGCGGCCTGTTCCTGACCCGGCGCGACGTCGCGGTGCCGGGCACCTGTCTGACCGTCACCCTGGAGGGCCGCCGCCCGCTCGTCGCCGAGGTGCAGGCGCTCACCGTCGACTCGCAGATCCCCTCGCCGCGCCGCACCACATCCGGGCTGGAGACCTCCCGCGTCTCGATGATGCTCGCGGTGCTCGAACAGCGGGGCCGCATCACCGCGCTCGGCAAGCGCGACATCTACAGCGCGACGGTGGGCGGGGTGAAGCTCTCCGAGCCCGCGGCCGACCTGGCGATCGCCCTCGCGCTGGCCTCCGCGGCGAGCGACACTCCGCTGCCCAAGAACCTCGTCGCGATCGGCGAGGTCGGCCTCGCGGGCGAGGTCAGAAGGGTCACCGGGGTGCAGCGCAGGCTCGCCGAGGCACACCGGCTGGGCTTCACCCACGCCCTGGTGCCGACCGACCCGGGGAAGGTCCCGGCCGGTATGAAGGTCACGGAAGTCGCCGACATGGGGGACGCCCTGCGGGTACTGCCACGGGGGCGTCGCGCACAGGCCCCACGGGAGGAGTAGCCGCGCCGGTAGACTTTGCCCTGGTCTCGCCCGTCCGTACGAGCAGTACGCAAGCAGCTCGCGAGCAGTACGCGCCGTATGAGCAACACCGGAGGAGTGCAGTGGCAGCCAACGACCGGGCATCATCACCCGGAAAGTCCGGCACAGGCTCCGGTAACGAAGCACTGATGCGGGCCGCGCTCAGCGCCGTCGCGCCCGGCACCGCGCTCCGCGACGGCCTGGAGCGCATCCTGCGCGGCAACACCGGCGGTCTGCTGGTGCTCGGCCTCGACAAGACGGTCGACTCGATGTGCACGGGCGGCTTCGTCCTGGACGTGGAGTTCGCGGCGACGCGCCTGCGCGAGCTGTGCAAGCTCGACGGCGCGCTCGTCCTCGACAAGGACATCACCAAGATCCACCGGGCCGGAGTGCAGCTCGTGCCCGACGCCGGCATCCCCACGGAGGAGACGGGCACCCGCCACCGCACGGCGGACCGCGTCTCGAAGCAGTGCAACTACCCCGTGGTCTCGGTCTCCCAGTCCATGCGCCTGATCGCGCTGTACGTGAACGGGGAGCGCCGGGTCCTGGAGGAGTCGGCGGCGATCCTGTCCCGCGCGAACCAGGCGCTCGCGACCCTTGAGCGGTACAAGCTGCGCCTCGACGAGGTGGCGGGCACGCTCTCCGCGCTGGAGATCGAGGACCTGGTGACGGTCCGGGACGTGACGGCGGTCGCGCAGCGTCTGGAGATGGTGCGGCGCATCGCGACGGAGATCGCCGAGTACGTGGTGGAGCTCGGCACCGACGGGCGGCTGCTCTCGCTCCAGCTGGACGAGCTGATCGCCGGGGTCGAGCCGGAGCGGGAGCTGGTGGTGCGGGACTACGTGCCCGAGCCCACCGCCAAGCGGTCGCGGACGGTCGACGAGGCGCTGCGCGAGCTCAACGACCTGACCCATGCGGAGCTGCTCGAACTGCCCATAGTGGCACGGGCGTTGGGCTACAGCGGCTCGCCCGAGACGCTGGACTCGGCGGTGTCCCCGCGGGGGTACCGGCTCCTCGCGAAGGTGCCGCGGCTGCCGGGGGCGATCATCGAGCGGCTCGTCGAGCACTTCGGCGGGTTGCAGAAGCTGCTCGCCGCGTCCGTGGACGACCTCCAGACCGTCGACGGGGTCGGGGAGGCGCGGGCCCGCAGCGTCCGCGAGGGCCTGTCCCGCTTGGCGGAGTCGTCCATCCTGGAGCGGTACGTGTAGGAGGGCGGGGGGTTTCCTGCCCACCCACCCGCGCGGCGGGGTTGGCTGGTCCCGCCCCCCTGGGGCTCCGCCCCAGACCCCGTTCGCGCGTTCTCCCACCCACCTCCCGTGCGGCGGCGTCGGCGAGGCCCAGCTCCCTGGGGCTCCGCCCCAGACCCCGTTCGCGCCTGAAGGGCGCTCGTCCTCAAACGCCGGACAGGCTGAGGATGCCAGGTCTGGGCACCCTGCCACCTTCAGCCGACGCCTCCAGGGGCACGACGCCGGGTCACCTACAGGGGCGCGGGGAACTGCGCGAGACGCGAGCACGGCCCGCGGACGACCGACGCTCCTAGGGGCGCGGGGAACTGCGCGACCAGCCGTCCACGGTCCGCGGACGACCGACGCCTTTAGGGGCGCGGGGAACTGCGCGGGTGCTCGGCACTCGGCATGAGGGGGCAGGCGAAAGGGGTGGGCCCGGAGGGGCTAGTCCTTGGCCAGGGCGAAGGAGGCGCGGGCCACCGGGAGGCCGGGGAAGTGGGCCTCGACCAAGTACGTGCCCGCATCCACCGCCCCCGCCGAGGGAGTCGCACAACCCGGCGCCGACTTCGACCGGTCCCACTCCACGGTGTGGGTGATCGACGAGGCCCCCGGCACCTGGAAGAACGCCCCGGCGTCACCCGAGACGCAGTCCTCCGTGGACCACACCCGGTCATTGGCGGTGGAGGTCACCGTCACCACCGCCCCCTTCGGCCCGAGATCCGCCTTGCACGCCGACGACGCGTTGTTCTTGAGGACGACCTCGATGCGCGGCTTCTCCCCGGGCTCGTAGGACGTCTTCGTGCTGCGCAGCACCAGGCTCAGCGAGCCCGGCGCACAGGTCGGCAGGCTCGACCCGGCCGACACCCGGGTCCCGGTGTCGCCGACGCCGCCGCCCGAACTCCCGCCGCCCGAACCGGAGTCGGAGCCGCCCGACCCGCCCGAGCCCGTACTCGTGCCGCCGTCAGCGGAGTTGGCCCCGCCGGAGCCGCCGGAACCCCCGGAACCGCCCGAGCCGCCGGAACCACCGGACCCGCCCGAGCCGCCCGACTGGTCGCGGCCGCCCGGCGCGGTGCTGATGGCGGGGCCCGAGCCGGAGGGGCCCGGGGTGATCGAATGCGTGGGATCCGGGCCCTTGTTGGTGCCGCCGCCCCGGTTCCCGCTGCCGCCGCCGGAGGTGACGGCCCAGAGGACGAGGACGGCGAGCAGGGCGATCAAGGACAGCGCGACCGCCCTCCGTCGCCAGTAGATGGAGGAGGGAAGCGGCCCGACCGGATTGCGCAGTGATCCCACGCACCGAACCTTACGAGAGATCGGCGCCAACTCCCGCCCCACCCGCCGCTACTCCGCGCAAGTTTTGCGGATCATCATCCCGGAGCGGCCCGCGTCCGCGCCGGGGATGTCATGTTCCCGTCGCCCGGCGGCCACCGGGTGGTCGGCTCGTGGTCGCCGCTCCTTCATCATTCATACTGTCCGTCACCATGGATAGTGAGCTCTACCGCAACATCACCGACTTCGCCCACGACATGCCGTCCTGGGTGCAGAGCTTCGTCGAGGTCTGGACGGAGCTCGGCCTGCTGCTCTTCGGCGTGCTGTTCGTCTGCGCCTGGTGGCGGGCCCGCCGCAGGGACACGACGTCGTTCGCCCTGGCCCTGCTCGCGCCCCTCGCGACGGCCGCCGCCTACGTGTGCAGCGAGGTGATCAAGTCGCTGATCGACGAGGAGCGGCCCTGCCGGGCCGTGGCGGGCGCGGCGACCTCGCTGATCGCCTGCCCCGCCCACGGCGACTGGTCGTTCCCCTCCAACCACGCCACCATCGCGGGCGCCGCCGCCGTCGGCCTCGCCCTCGCGTGGTCGCGGATCTGGATGCTCACCGTGCCGATGGCGCTCGCCATGGCCTTCTCGCGGGTCTTCGTCGGGGTGCACTACCCGCACGACGTGGCGGTCGGCCTGATCCTCGGCTCGCTGATCGCGCTGCTCGTCGTCAAGGCGGGCACGCGGCCGGTGCGGAGGCTGGCCGAGTCGATGCGTACGAGTGAGGTGTCGGCGGTCGCGTGGTTCGCGGGACCCGGCGCACGTGTGCACGCCAGGCAGCACGCACGCCGCTGAGGCGCACCGCGCGCCCCCTTCGACGGCCGGTCGTGCCAGGATCGGCTCTGCGATGAACATTCTGCCGACGACGCCCCCCGTGTCCCCCGTGTCCCCCGTGTCCACGACCGAGACGACCGAGCCCGCCGTCCTCCACGAATCCGTCATCGGATGGTTCGGCGAGCACGCCCGCGACCTGCCCTGGCGCCGCCCCGAAGCGGGCGCCTGGGGCGTGATGGTCAGCGAGTTCATGCTCCAGCAGACCCCCGTCAGCCGGGTCCTGCCGGTGTACGAGCAGTGGCTGGCGCGCTGGCCGCGCCCGGCCGACCTGGCCGCCGACGCCCCCGGCGAGGCGGTCCGCGCCTGGGGCCGGCTCGGCTATCCGCGCCGGGCGCTGCGCCTGCACGGCGCGGCCCTCGCCATAACGGAACGCCACGGCGGCGACGTACCGTCCGACCACGCCCAGCTCCTTGCGCTGCCCGGCATCGGCGAGTACACGGCCGCCGCGGTCGCCTCCTTCGCGTACGGACAGCGCCATGCCGTGCTGGACACGAATGTGCGCCGGGTCTTCGCGCGCGCCGTGACCGGTGTGCAGTACCCGCCGACCGCGACCACCGCCGCCGAGCGCCGGCTCGCCCGCGCCCTGCTTCCCGAGGACGACGTCACCGCGGCCCGCTGGGCGGCGGCCTCCATGGAGCTCGGCGCGCTGGTGTGCACCGCGAAGAACGAGACGTGCGTGCGCTGCCCGATCGCCGGGCGGTGCGCCTGGCGGCTGGCCGGGAAGCCCGCGCACGAGGGCCCCGCGCGCCGCGGCCAGACGTACGCGGGCACCGACCGGCAGGTACGCGGCCGGCTGCTCGCGGTGTTGCGGGAGGCCACCGGTTCGGTGCCGCAGGCGGCGCTCGACGCGGTGTGGCACGAGCCGGTGCAGCGGGCCCGCGCGCTCGACGGCCTGGTCGCGGACGGCCTCGTGGAGCCCCTTGAGGGCGGCTTGTACCGGCTGCCCCAGTCCTGACGGAACCCCGGCCCTCCCGGGGCCGGGCTCCCCGCGGGCCCTCGACACCGTTGTCCGAACCCCGTTGACATCGTTGCCGACACCGTTGCCGACACCGTTGTCCATCTGCGCCCGTAACGTCCGGAAGAGCGCCGTTACCCCTGGAAAACGGCGGTAAACCTCGGCTGTTACACAACCGATGGCTCACCGTGCGTCGGCCGACGGCTCCTCCGCACAGGCCCGTGACAAGTCGTCCGTAGCTTCATTCCCGTAAGCGACCAGCAGGGACGAGCGGGACCAGCTCACGGGGACGACGGAGGCGGTTGGGTATGGCGCAGGGCGAGGTGCTTGAGTTCGAGGAGTACGTACGCACCCGGCAGGACGCGCTGCTGCGGAGTGCCAGGCGACTGGTTCCGGACCCGGTGGACGCGCAGGACCTCCTCCAGACCGCGCTGGCCCGCACCTACGGCCGCTGGGACGGCATCGCCGACAAGACGCTCGCCGACGCCTACCTGCGCCGCGTCATGATCAACACTCGGACCGAGTGGTGGCGGGCGCGCAAGCTCGAAGAGGTGCCGACCGAGCAGCTGCCGGACGCCCGCGTCGAGGACGGCTCCGAGCAGCGCGCCGACCGCGCCCTGCTCATGGACGTCCTCAAGGTCCTGGCCCCCAAGCAGCGCAGCGTCGTCGTGCTGCGACACTGGGAGCAGATGAGCACCGAGGAGACGGCCGCGGCCCTCGGCATGTCGGCCGGCACGGTCAAGAGCACGCTGCACCGGGCGCTGGCCCGGCTCCGCCAGGAGCTGGAGAGCCGCGAGCTGGACTTCCGTGCGCTGGAGCACGGTTACACGGGCGACGTAAAGGGGCGGGAGCGGTGCGCGGCCTGAGCAGGCACAGGGGGAGCGCTTTGACGGCGGGGACCACGGCACTGGCCGGGATCTCCGCCCTCGGGCTGTTCATGACCGGCTGTTCCACGGGCGGTACCGGCACCCGGGACGAGGGCGAGGCCGCCCAGCCCGACAAGGTGGCCCACGCGACTCCGTCGCCGAGCGTGTCGAGCCCCGCGCCCTTCGAGAAGGTCGATCCGGTGCGGCTGCTCAAGGCCGACCCGAAGGTCAGCGCCCGGGTGAAGGCGCAGCTCAAGCCCTGCACCAAGGACGAGTACCCCATCGACGTGACGTACGGGCACCTGACCGGCACCACCGGGCAGGACGTCATCGTGAACGTCATGAACTGCGCGGACGCCGTGGGTCTCGGCGCCTATGTGTACCGCGCGGGCGGCACCGCGGGCACCTCGTCCTCGTACGACAACGTCTTCACCGCCGAGGAGACCCCCGTCTACGCCGAGATCGACCGGGGCGACCTGGTGGTGACCCGGCAGATGTACGCGCCGGGCGACAAGCCCGCCTTCGCGTCGAGCGAGGTCGTGACGACCTATCACTGGTCGGGCGGCGCGAGCGGTAAGTTCGCCCAGCAGAGCCAGGTCGAGAACGACTACAGCAAGGCCGTCGGCGACGGCGGGACCAGCGCGCCCGTGCCCGCCACTCCCTGACCCGGCCGCCGGGGGCGTCGGGCGCCGGGGCGGGCATGCCGCAGACTGGTACTGCGTCCGGAGCCCCGGCCCGACCGCGGGGCGCCGGAACGGACCGCCGGAGAACGGACCGCCGGAGAACTGAGCCGGAGAACTGAGAGAGCAGCGCGATGGCCGAAACCCATGTCCTGTTCGTCGAGGACGACGACGTCATCCGTGAAGCCACCCAGCTCGCCCTTGAGCGGGACGGCTTCACCGTGACCGCCATGCCCGACGGGCTCTCCGGTCTTGAGGCGTTCCGCGCCGACCGGCCGGACATCGCGCTGCTCGACGTGATGCTGCCGGGCCTCGACGGGGTCAGTCTGTGCCGCCGGATCCGTGACGAGTCGACCGTGCCGGTGATCATGCTCTCCGCGCGCGCCGACTCCATCGACGTCGTCCTCGGCCTGGAGGCCGGCGCGGACGACTACGTCACCAAGCCCTTCGACGGCGCCGTCCTGGTCGCCCGGATCCGTGCCGTGCTGCGCCGCTTCGGTCACGCGGGCGGCCCCGGCGCCGCCACCGAGACCTCCGACGAGGCGCCCGAGCGCGGGGTGCTCGCCTTCGGCGACATCGAGATCGACACCGAGGGCATGGAGGTCCGCAAGGGCGGCGACACCGTCGCCCTCACGCCGACCGAGATGCGGCTGCTGCTCGAATTCTCCTCGGCGCCCGGCACGGTCCTCTCCCGCGACAAGCTCCTGGAGCGGGTCTGGGACTACGGGTGGGGCGGCGACACCCGGGTCGTCGACGTCCATGTGCAGCGGCTCCGCACCAAGATCGGGCAGGACCGGATCGAGACCGTCCGTGGCTTCGGCTACAAGTTGAAGGCATGAGGGACAGATGAGGCGCCCCTCCCTGCGCACCGGCGTCCGCTGCCTGTACCACCCGGGGGCCAACCCCCGGACCCCCGGCCGCGACCCCCTCCGAGCCCAACAGGAGAACCTCGCATGAGGCGCCCCTCCCTGCGCACCGGCGTCCGCTGGAAGATCAGCATCGCGATCACGGCGGTCGGCGCGCTCACCGTGATGGCGCTGAGCCTCGTCGTGCACAACGCCGCCCGGGTCTCGATGCTCGACAACGCCCGCGAAGTGCAGATGGAACGGCTCAACTTCGCGCAGAACTACTACGAGACCAGCAACAAGCGGGTCCGCTTCGGCACCAAGCTGAACGATCCCGCGCTGCCGGTCACCCTCAAGACCAAGGCGCTCCAGGGGCGCAAGGTCTCCTCCGTGCAGGAACGCGGCAGCGGGCCGCCCGACATCTGGGCCGCGGTGCCCGTGGGCAACGGCGACGTCCTGTCGCTGCACTCCACCTTCACCGACCGCAGCTCCAACGTGATGGCCGACCTCGACCGCGCCCTCGTCATCGGCTCGGTCGCGGTGGTCTTCGGCGGCTGCGCCCTCGGCATCCTCATCGGCGGCCAGATCTCGCGCCGGCTGCGCAAGGCGGCCGACGCGGCGGGCAAGGTCGCCGAGGGCAATACGGAGGTCCGGGTGCGGGACGCCATCGGCGGCTTCGTACGTGACGAGACCGATGAGCTCGCCCGCGCCGTCGACGCGCTCACCGACGCGCTCCAGGAGCGCATCGAGGCCGAGCGCCGGGTCACCGCGGACATCGCGCACGAGCTGCGCACCCCGGTCACCGGGCTGCTCACCGCCGCCGAGCTGCTGCCTCCGGGCCGCCCCACCGAGCTGGTACGCAACCGCGCGCAGGCCATGCGCACCCTGGTCGAGGACGTCCTGGAGGTCGCCCGGCTCGACAGCGCGTCCGAGCGGGCCGAGCTGCAGGACATCGCGCTGGGCGAGTTCGTCAGCCGGCGGGTCGCGGCGTTCGACCCGGCGGCGACGGTACGGGTCGTCCACGAGTCCTGGGTCTCCACCGACCCGCGCCGTCTCGAACGCATCCTGGGCAACCTCCTCGGCAACGCCGCCAAGCACGGCGGGGGGCCGGTGGAGGTCACCGTCGAGGGCCGTGTCGTACGGGTCCGCGACCACGGAGCCGGCTTCCCCGAGGCGCTGCTCCGCGAGGGACCGAGCCGGTTCCGCACGGGGTCCAGCGACCGGGCGGGCAACGGGCACGGCCTCGGCCTGACGATCGCCGCGGGCCAGGCCCGGGTGCTCGGCGCCCGGCTCACCTTCCGCAACGTCGCCCCCGAGGGCGGCGCGGGTGCGGGTGCCGGCGGCGCGATCGCGGTCCTCTGGCTCCCGGAACACGCCCCGACCAACACGGGCAGCTTCCCGGTACAGCCCCCGTCGTCAAAGCCCGCCCGTAACCCGTAGCCAGCCCCGGCCCACACCGCCGGACGGGCTGGGTATGCCGATGCCGGGTGCCCTACAGGGGCGCGGGGAACTGCGCGACCAGCCCCGCACGACCCGCACACGAAGGCGGGCGTGCTGGGGCTCCGCCCCAGACCCCGTTCGCGCCTGAAGGGCGCTCGTCCTCAAACGCCGGACAGGCTGAGTATGTGCATGCTGGCACGCGACACCGGGTGCCCTACTAGGGGCGCGGGGAACTGCGCGAGACGCCAGCACGATCCGCAGACGAAAGCGGGGTCGCCTGGGGCTCCGCCCCAGACCCCGTTTCAGGCCTGAACGGCCCTCGTCCTCAAACGCCGGACGGGCTGAGGATGCCGAGCCTGGGCATACCGCCAACGTCAGCCCACCTGGGGGCGCGGGGAACTGCGCGACCAGCCCCGCACGGCCCGCAGACGAAGGCAGGGTTGCTGGGGCTCCGCCCCAGACCCCGAACGCGCCTGAACGGCGCTCGTCCTCAAACGCCGGACCGGCTGAGGTGGCCCGCACGGGCCGGGGTCGAGCAGCTGGACAGGCTGAGCCCAGCCCGCAGCGTGCGGGGTGCAGGAGGCCGCACAAGAAAAAGGCCGCCTCCCCCGCCCCGCACAGGCGGGACCAGGGAGGCGGCGGGGTCGCAGCGGGGTGCCGGTGACTACAGCGCGGGCTCCGACAGCGGTGCCACGTCCTCCGGGGCCGGCTCCTTGCCCGGGGCCGGGGCGGCGGACCCGCGCAGCGGGACCTCCTTGACGAAGAACGCCGCCGCGAACATGGCCACCGCGATGATCGAACCGACCAGGAACGTCCCGTGCGTACCGGAGGAGACGGCGTACTGGTACGCCTCCCGCACCGGCGCCGGCAGCTTCAGCAGGCTCGCGTGGTCCAGCTGCGCCGAGGCGAGGTTGCCCGCACCGGAGGACGCGGCCGAGCCGAGCCGGTGCTTCATCTCGTCGCCGACCCGGGTGGTGAAGATCGCGCCCATGATCGAGACGCCGAAGGACGAGCCGAGCGTACGGAAGAGGGTCGTGGAGGACGAGGCGACGCCCATGTCCTTCATCTCGACGCTGTTCTGCGCGACCAGCATCGTGATCTGCATCAGGAAGCCCATGCCCGCGCCGAGCACCGCCATGTAGACGCCGGACATGAACCGGGTCGTGGTGGTGTCCATCGTGGAGAGGAGGAACAGGCCGATCACGACCAGCGCGCCGCCCATGATCGGGAAGATCTTGTACTTGCCGCTGTTGGTGGTGACGCGGCCCGCGATCAGCGAGACGGCCATCATCGAGAGCAGCATCGGCAGGAGCAGCAGGCCCGAGTTGGTGGCGGAGGCGCCCTGCACGGACTGCTGGTACAGCGGCAGGAAGAGCATCGCGCCGAACATCACGAAGCCGGTGAGGAAGCCGATCCCGGACATGAGCGAGAAGTTGCGGTTGCGGAAGATGTGCAGCGGCACGATCGGCTCGGCGGCCTTCGTCTCGACGAAGAGGAAGCCGACGATCGAGGCGATGCCGAGCGCGATGAGCTCCATGATGATCGCGGAGCCCCAGGCGTACTGCTGGCCGCCCCAGGTGGTGACGAGCACGATCGAGGTGATGCCGACGGTCAGCAGGATCGTGCCGAGGTAGTCGATCCGGCCGCGGGCCCGCTTCTTGGGCAGGTGCAGCACGGCGGTGACCATGGCGAGCGCGACGGCGCCGAGCGGGATGTTGATGTAGAAGGTCCAGCGCCAGCCGAGGTGGTCGGTGATGGCGCCGCCGACCAGCGGGCCGCCGATCATGGCGAGCGCCATGACGCCGGCCATCATGCCCTGGTACTTGCCGCGGTCGCGGGGCGGGATGAGGTCGCCGATGATCGCCATGACGCCGACCATGAGGCCGCCGGCGCCGAGGCCCTGGATGGCGCGGAAGCCGATGAGCTGGCTCATGTCCTGGGCCATGCCGCTGAGCGCGGAGCCGGCCAGGAAGATCACGATGGAGGTGAGGAAGGCGCCCTTGCGCCCGTACATGTCACCGAGCTTGCCCCAGATCGGGGTGGAGGCGGCGGTGGCCAGCGTGTAGGCGGTCACGACCCAGGACAAGTGCTCCAAGCCGCCGAGTTCGCCCACGATCGTCGGCATCGCCGTGTTCACGATCATGTTGTCGAGCATGGCGAGCAGCATCGCGATCATGAGCGCGAGCAGCACGACCCGTACGCTGCGCGGCTGGGGCCCGTCGTTCACCCCCGGCTCCGCAGCCTGCTCTTTTGATATCCCCGTCGCCATCGTCCCCAACTCCCTGAACCTGCCGTCCACCGGGTGAGGCACTTACTTGCCGCCCGGCTAGTTACCACTACACTGGGGAAGGTAGACCCTAACTAGCCGGGCGTCAAGTAAGTAAGTGGCTCCACGGCACGGCCGCCGGGGGACGGCGGCCGTACGCATTCGGGAGAGCGGCATGGCCAGAGGAAACACCCGCCAGCGGATCCAGGACGTTGCCCTGGAGCTCTTCGGCGAGCAGGGGTACGAGAAGACCTCGCTGCGCGAGATCGCCGAGCGGCTGGATGTGACGAAGGCGGCGCTCTACTACCACTTCAAGACCAAGGAAGACATCATCATCAGCCTCTTCCAGGACCTCACGAGGCCCATGGACGAGGTGATCGAGTGGGGCCGGACGCAGCCGGGCACCCTCGACGTCAAACTGGAGATCCTGCGCCGCTACAGCGAGGCCCTCTTCGGGGCCGAGCCGCTGTTCCGCTTCATGCAGGAGAACCAGGCGACCATGCGCGAGCTGAGCATCGGCGAGATGTTCAAGGAGCGGATGCACGCGATGGTCGACCTGCTGAAGGATCCGGACGCCTCGATGGCCGACCGGATCCGGTGCTTCACGGCGCTGTTCTCGATGCACGCCGGGATGTTCGTCCTCAAGGACATGGAGGGCGACCCCGAGGAGAAGCGCGTCAGCGTCCTCGAAGTCGCCAGCGACCTGGTGACCCAGGCGCACCACAACACGTCCCCGCACTAGGGCTGTTGGGTGCGGGCCCGACGGGCGGGACCGGTCAGACGGTGACGCCCACCGTGCGCAGGAAGGCGACCGGGTTGACCGCCGAGCCGTAGTTCGCGGTCTTGCGGATCTCGAAGTGCAGGTGCGGGCCGCTGGAGTTGCCGGTGCTGCCGGACAGCGCGATCCGCTCGCCGGTGGCCACGCTCTGGCCGATGCGTACGTTGATCTTCGACAGGTGGGCGTACTGCGAGTACGTGTTGTCGGCGTGCCGGATCACGATGGCGTTGCCGTACGCGGGACCGTCACCGCCGCCGACCGGGCCCGCCTTCACGACGGTGCCGGCGTGCGCGGCGGAGACCGGCGTGCCGGTGGGCACCGCGAAGTCCTGGCCGGAGTGCTTGTGCGACCACATCGTGCCGCCCAGGCCGAAGGAGGCGCTCAGCGTGTAGCGCTGCACCGGGTGCACCCAGGAGGCGGCCTTGGCGGCGGCGGCCCGCTTCGCCGCGGTGGCGGCCTTGGCCTGCGCCTTCGCCTGGCCGGCGACCGCGCTCGTGGTGGCCGCGGCCGGGGCGAGCGAGGTGGCCTTCGCCTGATCGGCGACGGCGACACCGGTACCGAGCAGCGAGGCGGCCCCCATCGCGGTGGCGACGGCGGCGACTCCCGCGGTGCGCAGCGGGAAGCGGGACGGGCGGGCGGAGCGGAACGGGGCGAGCCGGAGCATGCGGAAGCACTTCCTGACGGGGACGGGGACCGCCGCCGGGCGGGTTCGTCGAGCGGGCCCTGGCGGCAAGCGGGGACCCGGCGCACACAACGGCACACCGGGTCGCACCACCTTGGTAACCCGAACCCCCATCTCCACTCAAAACGCCCATCTACTAACGAAAGCCGTAACGATCAGGTGGGGAATACCCGCGGTGCCCGCGCAACGCCTCCTAATCCGCCTAGTAGGGCCCGGACCGGCTGTGCGGCTTGTCACCGCGGCCCGGACCCCCGGCCTTCCGTTTCGGGACCAAGGTCCCGCCGCCCTCGCTAGGCTGACGCGTCGTGGATCCCGCGCAGATAGTCATCAAGCTCGCGACCGGCGTCGTCGGCCCGCTGGTGAAGAAGCTCTTCGTGACCGAGGGGCCGGGTGCGGGCCTCGTCGACCGCCCCGTACGCCTCTCCTCGTACGTCTCCTTCCGGGGAGAGAAACGCACGCTCACCGACCCGGACCTCCGCCGGCTCGCGGCCGCCCTGGTCAAGGAGGGGTTACGCGCCCACGAGCGGGCCGTGCCGCGCGACGAGGAACAGGCCGTCGTCGACGCGCTCGCCTCCACCCTCTACGCGCTCGGCGAGCTGAGCCTCAGCGACGTCGAGGCGGTGGCGCTCGGCCACGAGGCGCTCGCCCGTGAACTGCGCCGGGCCGGCGGCCACCCCGAGCGCCACCTCTCGGCCGACGCCACCCACTTCTACGACCGCCTCCTGACCGCCACCTGCCTGCACGTCCTGCACTTCTTCACCCAGCGGACCACGTTCGTCCCGGCCACGGTCGTCCAGCAGAGCCGCCGCCAGGCCCGACTCGACGCCAAGGTGGACGAGTTGATGGCCCGGACGCCACGCCCCGACGGCCTCGACGCCGCCTTCGAGCGCCGCTACCTCGGCCATGTCGCCCGCAAGCACGCCAAGTTGACGATCTACGGGCTCGACCTCACCAACTCCCCCGGCATCTGGCCGCTGGACGCCGCCTATCTCAGCCTGGAGGCGACCGCCGCCGGACCGCGCGCCGGGCTCGCCGACCAGCTGCGCACCTCCGCCACCCGCTACGAGCAGCATCCGGGCCTGCTCGCCGCCCGCATCGACCGCTTCCCCGAGCGGGCACCCGAGCCGCCGGTACCCTGCCTGCCGATCCCCGCCGACCAGGCCCTGGCCGGCCACGAGCGCGTCCTGCTGCGCGGCGAGGCCGGCTCCGGCAAGACCACCCTGGTGCAGTGGCTCGCCGTCAGCGCGGCCCGCCGAGGCACCCCCGAGACCGCCGACGGCACCCAGGACGCGGCCGGCACCGACGACCGCATGACGTATCTGCGCGACCGCATCCCCTTCGTGCTGCCCCTGCGCACCCTGACCCGGCACGGCGAGCGGCTGCCCGCGCCCAAGGACTTCCTCGCCGCCGTCGGCTCCCCGCTCGCCGGGGAACAGCCGCCGGGCTGGGAGTCCCGGGTCCTCACCGCGGGCCGCGGCCTGCTCCTGGTGGACGGCATCGACGAGATCCCCGACGCCGAGCGCTCCCGCACCCGCAGCTGGCTCGGCGACCTCATCGGCGCCTTCCCCGGCAACCGCTGGCTCGTCACCTCGCGCCCCTCGGCGGTCCGCGAGGACTGGCTCGGCGACGAGGACTTCGCGGAGCTGACCATGTCCACCATGAGCCCGTCGGGCGTGGCCGCGTTCATCCGCCGCTGGCACACGGCCGCCGGGGCCGGCACCGACGACGACGGAACCCTCGCCGCGTACGAGGCGCAGCTCCTCGACTCCGTACGCACCAAGCCCGACCTCGGCCGGCTCGCCACCAACCCGCTGATGTGCGGCCTGATCTGCGCCCTGCACCGCGACCGCCGCGGCTTCCTGCCGTACGGCCGCAAGGACCTGTACGACGCCGCCCTCACCATGCTGCTCACCCGCCGGGACCGCGAGCGCAGCATGGCCGGCCTGCCCGAGCTGCGCGAGGAGCCGCAGCTCCAGCTGCTCCAGCGCATCGCGTACTGGCTGATCCGCAACGGCCGCACCGAGATGGACCGTTCGCGCGCCGAGCAGATCATCGGGGAGCTGCTCCCCGCGGTCCCCGAGATCTCCCGCCTCGGCGACGCGGCCGCCGTCTACACCCACTTCCTGCACCGCAGCGGGCTGCTGCGCGAGCCGGGCACCGGCACCGTCGAGTTCGTGCACCGCACCTTCCAGGACTTCCTCGGCGCGCGGGCCGCCGTCGAGGAGGGCGCGTGGGGTGAGCTGGTGCGGCACGCCGCCGACGACCAGTGGGAGGACGTCGTCCGGATGGCCGTCGCGCATGCCCGGCCGCGTGAACGCCGGGAGCTCTTCGGGGAGTTGCTCGCCTTCGGCGACAACCACGAATCGTCCGCGGTCCGCATGCGGGTGCACATGCTGGCCGCGACATGTCTGGAGCACGCGGCGGAGCTCGATCCTGCGGTGCGGGCGGAGGTCGAGCGGCATACCACCGGGCTGATCCCGCCCGTCAGCCCCCGGGCGGCGCAGATCCTGGCGAAGGCCGGGCCGCTCATCCTGGACCTGCTGCCCGGCCCGGACGGCCTGGCGGCGGAGACCGCCGAGTGCGTCGTGATCGCCGCCTCGCACACCGGCTCCGACCGGGCGATCCCGTACATGGCCCGGTTCGCGCGCCGTTCGGACCTCAATGTGCGGCGCCAACTCGCCTGGTCCTGGGGGAGGTTCGACACCCAGCAGTACGCCGACGAGGTCATCGCCCACCTCGACCCGACCGACCTGTACTTCTGCGCGACGACCGAGGAGCAGCTGGCGGCGCTGCGCGCGCTGGGCCCCCATGCCCGCCTGGAGGCACGGGGTGACCTGCCGCCGGCGGCGCTGCGGCAGTATCTGCGGGGCGCCAGGCCGGAAGGTCTGCGCATCCGGGACAACGAAACCCTGCGGGACCTCTCGTTCCTCGCCGGGCAGGACGCCCTGGCGGACCTGACGGTCGCGGGATGCCCGAAGATCGCCGACCTGAGCCATCTGCCGGACCTGCCGCTGCGCACCCTGGCCCTGGTCCTGAGTGGCCGTCCCGCCCTGGCGCCGCTCGGCGCCCTGGACGGCCTGGAGGAGCTCTCCCTCGGCGGCGAGGCCGGGGCCGTCTCCGACCTCCCCGCAGGGGCACCGCTGCGGCACCTCACCCTGTCCTGGACCAGCAGGCCGGACGGCGGGCTCCGCGGCATCGACCGGTGCCAGGCCCTGGAACGACTGGTCATCGGTATGGACTGCGGCCCGCAGGACCAGGCCGACTGGGACGCGCTCGCGCTCCTTCCCCGGCTGCGGTCGCTGTACGTCTCGGGCCGGCTGGTCGCCGCGGCACCGCCGTCGGCCCGGCTCGCCTCGCCCTCGTCGATCACGCTCCCCAGCGGGATCAGCCAGCACACCGTGGACCGGCTCCCCCACCTCTTCCCCGCCATGCGGACGCTGATGGTCCGCTCCACCCTGTCGGACGTCGACCTCAGCCCGCTGGCGGCGGCCCGCCATCTGCGGCGGATCTGGCTGACGCATCAGGGAGGCGCGCTGCGCGGCATGGAAGCACTGGGTCCCGGCGTCGCGATCGACGTCGCCGGCTGAGCCCGGCCGCGTCCCGCCCCTGTCCCAACTGCCGCTCCCGGCGCGACACTTGGGACGAGGCGAGGGGGCGCATCATGACCGACGACAGTGCCGCGTTCGACGGGATCGAGCTGGCCGACGCCATCGAGTCCGTACGGGATCAGCTCACCGAGGCCGCCGCGCGGGCGACCGGAGAGCCGCTCGTCTTCGAACTCGGCGCCATCCACATGGAGTTCACGCTCGAACTCCGCAAGGAGGTCAAGGGCGGCGCCAAGGTGCGGGCCTGGGTGGTGGACGCGGGCGCGGACGCCGGGCGGATCACCGGGCGCACCCACAAGGTGTCGTTCACGCTGACCCCGCACACCGCCCCCGACGGCTCCGCCTGGCAGGTCGGCAACGACCGGCCCGGCGGGCGCTTCGGGCCCGGCCCGCGGTGAGCACGGGGCTGCCCACGACCGCCGACCGGGTCGTGGCCGTCCTGTCCGACGCGCGCCAGGGCAGCGGGGTCGTCGTGTCGCCGTGGCTGGTGCTGACCTGCGCGCACAACCTGGTGGGCCCGGCGCCCGTGCGGCTCGCCCACCCCGCCATCGGCGAGGTGGGCGCCCGGGTCCTGTGGCGGGACGAGCGGGTGGACGCGGCGCTGCTCTACAGCGACGAGGAGCTGCTGCCCGGGATGCTGCGGCTCGGCTCCGTCGACACCGCGCAGTCACTGCCGGGCTGCGAGATCATCGGCTTCCCCGACATCCAGCGCTACGGCGCCGACCACCACCTGGACTACGACCAGTTCGTGGGTACGGTCCTGCCGGTCGCGGGGAGCCTGCGTGACGACCTGGTCTGCGAGCTGCACCGGCCGCCCGCCGCCGAGCGCGCCGACGGCAGCTCGCCGCTGGCCGGACTGTCCGGCGCGCCGCTCTTCGCGGGGGCGACCCTGCTCGGCCTGGTCAAGGAGATCCCGCGCGGCCGGGGCCACCGCAGGGTGGTGTGCGTGCCGCTGCGCTCCGTCCACGCGATGGAGGGCTTCCGTGCCGCGTTCGCGACCCTGGCCGCCGTCACCGGCCTCGAACTGGTCACCGGCGTGCCCCCGGAGGACCAGCGCTACGAGCAGGAGTACGCCGAGGCCATCGGCGCCGCGTACCGCAAGACGAAGATCTTCGGTCTCGACGAGCTGAACAAGCGGGACTCCGAATGGGACCTGGACACCGCCTACCTCAGCCTGGAGGCGAGGCCCAAGGCCGCCGAGCCGCCGCAGGCCGGCCGCTCCCTGACGGACAGCGCGCCGCAGCGCATCGACGCGCTGCTCGCCTCCCGGCCCCGGGTCCTGATCCGCGGCGAGGCCGGTGCCGGCAAGACCACCCTGGTGTGGTGGCTCGCGGCGCACGCGGCGGCCGGGCGGCTCGGCCCGGGGCTCGCCGACCTCAACGCGCTGGTCCCGTTCGTGGTGCCGCTGCGCAGCCTGCGCGCCCAGGGCGCCACCTTCCCGCTGCCCGCCCAACTCCCCACCGCGGCACGGCTCGTGGTGGACGCGGCGCCCGACGGGTGGGCCGGGCGCGTCCTGAAGACCGGGCGGGCGCTGCTCCTCGTCGACGGCCTGGACGAGGTGCCGCAGGAGGACCGCGAGGAGGCCCACCGCTGGCTCGCCGCGCTCCTGGACCGCTATCCGCGGACCCGCTGCGTGGTGACGGTGCGGCCGATGGCGGTCGAGCCGGACTGGCTGAAGTACGCCGGCTTCGAGGAGCTGCGGCTGCTCCCGATGAACGACGAGGACATCACCGCGTTCATCGCCGCCTGGCACCGCGCGGCCCGCCTCGACAGCGGGCCGCACGAGGACCTGGACGAGCTGGAGCGCGACCTGTCCGAGCAGTTCAAGCAGAACAGCAACCTCAAGGGCCTGGCCCGCACCCCGCTCCTGTGCGCCGTCATCTGCGCGCTGCACCGGCTGCGCCAGGGCTTCCTGCCCGACACCCGCTGGCAGCTCTACGAGGCGGCGCTGCGGATGCTGCTCGGCAACCGGGACCAGCAGCGCAAGGTCCCGGCGGCCGAGGGCATCGCGATCGGCGCCGAGGAGTGCACCGAACTGCTCCAGCGGATCGCGGTGTGGCTGGTGCGCGAGGGGCAGTCGGAGTTCACCCGCGAACAGGCGCTGCGCCGCCTTGAGCGGGCCCTGCGCGGCATGGAGAACGTACGCGCCCAGGGCACCGCCGACGACGTACTGCGGCATCTGCTCAACCGCAGCGGGCTGCTCCAGGAACGCGCCGACAACGTCTTCCAGTTCACCCACCGCACCTTCCAGGACTTCCTCGCCGCCAAGGAGTTCGTGGACGACGGGCACCTGGGCGAACTCCTGCGGCACGCCCCGGAGGAGCAGCAGTGGCAGGACGTGATCCTGCTCGCCGCCGGGCACTGCGGCCGCCGCGACCGGGCCGCCCTCGTCAACGGGCTCCTCGACGCCGCCGCCCGGCAGCGCGGCCACCAGGACCGGGCGAAGATCGAGGTCCTCGCGGCGCGCTGCGCGCAGAACACCGCCTACTTCGACGAGGACACCCACCGCCGGGTCGGCGAGCACATCAAGGCGCTGCTGCCGCCGCGCGACCTGGAGACCGTCACCCTGCTGGCACGTCTCGGCCCGTCGGTGCTCAAACACCTGCCGGACCCGGCGGACACGCCCCGCGAGGCGCTGGGCGACGTGGTCGCGCTCATCAACCGGGTCGGCGGCGCCGAGGCCATCGAGCACGCCGGGGCATGGGCGGCGGCCCACCCGGGCACCGTCGACCTGTTCGCCACCGAGTGGTCGCGCTATCCCGCCGAGCGGTACGCCCGTGAGGTGCTGGCCCGGCTCGATCTGCGCGAGGCCCGGCTGCACGTGGAGACCCGGTGGCAGCTGGCGCAGCTGCCGCACGTGCCGGGCGCCCGCCGGCTGTGGATCACCGTCCCGCCGGACCTCACCGCGGCCGAGCTCCACAGGGCGCTGCGCGGCCGCACCGTGACCGCGCTGCGGCTCAACAGCACCGACCGCCTGACCGACCTGGCGTTCCTGCGGGACAGCGCGGAGTGGCTCGAAGACCTGGAGGTGCTGCGGGGCTCGGGCCTGCGCGACCTGTCGCAGCTCGGCCGGCTGCCGCGGCTCGCCTCGCTCGGGCTGCTCGACGTGGCCGCCCAGGAGGTCGACCTGGCGCCGCTCGGCTCGGCGGCAGCGCTGCGCACCCTGCTCTTCGGGAGCAGCACCGACCTGCACCTCGCGCAGCTGCCCGTGCTGCCCGGCGTCACCACGCTGCACCTGGAGGCCGACCAGGTCGCCGGATTCGACGCGCTGAGCCACTGGCCGGCCCTCGGCCATCTCGAACTGGCCCCGTCCTCGTCGGCCACCACCCGTCGGCTCCTCGCGTACGTGCGCGGGCGGCCCGGCATCGGACGGCTCGGGGTGGCGCTCAGCTCCGTGGCCGCCCTCGCCGGGGTCGCGCCACTGCCCGGTGTGCGCCACCTCGACCTGTGGCTCGCCAACTCCGACGGCGACCTCGGCGCCGTCCTCGCGGTGTTCCCCGCCCTGACCACGGTGGACCTGGCGGTCGGCACGGTGCAGGCGGGCTCCTGGAACCCGGCGGCCCTGCTGCGCCGCCCCGGCCTCACCGTCACCGTCAACGGCGGCCCGCTCGCCCCCTGAACGGTGCACGCGCGCGCAAAAAGGGCCGGCCCGGCTCGTACGTGACGTACGAGCCGGGCCGGCCCCTTCAGGCGAGACCTCCGGGGAGAGCTACGCCTCCTTGCTCAGGTTCGGACCGCCACCGGCGGCCGCGTCCTCGATCGGGGGGACGTCGGGCAGCGCCGACTTCTCCTCGCCGCGGAAGGTGAACTTCTTCTCCTCACCCTCGCCCTCGGTGCCGATGACCACGATGTGACCGGGGCGCAGCTCACCGAAGAGGATCTTCTCGGAGAGGATGTCCTCGATCTCCCGCTGGATCGTCCGGCGCAGCGGCCGGGCACCCATGATCGGGTCGTAGCCCTTCTTCGCGAGCAGCGACTTGGCCTCGGCATTGAGCTCGATGCCCATGTCGCGGTCCTTGAGGCGCTCGTCCACCTTGTCGATCATGAGGTCGACGATCTGGATGATGTCTTCCTCGGTCAGCTGGTGGAAGACCACAGTGTCGTCGACACGGTTGAGGAACTCGGGGCGGAAGTGCTGCTTCAGCTCCTCGTTGACCTTGGCCTTCATCCGGTCGTAGCCGGTCTTGACGTCACCCTGGGCGGCGAAGCCCAGGTTGAAGCCCTTGGAGATGTCCCGGGTCCCGAGGTTGGTCGTCATGATGATGACCGTGTTCTTGAAGTCCACGACCCGGCCCTGGGAGTCGGTCAGGCGACCGTCTTCCAGAATCTGGAGCAGGGAATTGAAGATATCGGGGTGGGCCTTCTCGACCTCGTCGAACAGGACGACGGAGAACGGCTTGCGGCGCACCTTCTCGGTGAGCTGGCCGCCCTCTTCGTAACCCACGTAACCGGGGGGCGAACCGAAGAGGCGGGAAACCGTGTGCTTCTCGCTGAACTCCGACATGTCGAGGGAGATCAGCGCGTCCTCGTCACCGAAGAGGAATTCCGCCAGCGTCTTCGACAGCTCGGTCTTACCGACACCGGACGGACCGGCGAAGATGAACGAACCACCGGGACGCTTCGGGTCCTTCAGACCGGCACGCGTACGACGGATGGCCTGCGAGAGCGCCTTGATGGCGTCCTTCTGGCCGATGACGCGCTTGTGCAGCTCGTCCTCCATGCGGAGCAGCCGCGAGGACTCCTCCTCGGTGAGCTTGAAGACCGGGATGCCCGTGGCCGTGGCCAGCACCTCGGCGATCAGCTCGCCGTCGACCTCGGCGACGACGTCCATGTCGCCGGCCTTCCACTCCTTCTCGCGCTTGGCCTTCGCGGCGAGCAGCTGCTTCTCCTTGTCGCGGAGAGAGGCCGCCTTCTCGAAGTCCTGGGAGTCGATGGCCGACTCCTTGTCGCGGCGCACGCCCGCGATCTTCTCGTCGAACTCGCGGAGGTCCGGCGGCGCGGTCATCCGGCGGATGCGCATCCGGGAGCCGGCCTCGTCGATCAGGTCGATCGCCTTGTCCGGCAGGAAGCGGTCCGAGATGTACCGGTCGGCCAGCGTCGCGGCCTGGACGAGGGCCTCGTCCGTGATCGAGACGCGGTGGTGGGCCTCGTAGCGGTCGCGCAGACCCTTGAGGATCTCGATGGTGTGCGGCAGCGACGGCTCCGCGACCTGGATGGGCTGGAAGCGGCGCTCGAGGGCCGCGTCCTTCTCCAGGTGCTTGCGGTACTCGTCCAGCGTGGTGGCACCGATGGTCTGGAGCTCACCGCGGGCCAGCATCGGCTTCAGGATGCTCGCCGCGTCGATCGCGCCCTCGGCGGCGCCCGCACCCACCAGGGTGTGGAGCTCGTCGATGAACAGGATGATGTCGCCGCGGGTGCGGATCTCCTTGAGGACCTTCTTCAGGCGCTCCTCGAAGTCACCGCGGTAGCGGGAACCGGCGACCAGGGCGCCGAGGTCCAGCGTGTAGAGGTGCTTGTCCTTGAGCGTCTCGGGCACCTCGCCCTTGACGATCGCCTGGGCCAGGCCCTCGACGACGGCGGTCTTGCCGACGCCGGGCTCGCCGATGAGGACCGGGTTGTTCTTGGTACGGCGCGACAGGACCTGCATGACGCGCTCGATCTCCTTCTCGCGCCCGATGACCGGGTCGAGCTTGGATTCGCGAGCGGCCTGCGTCAGGTTGCGGCCGAACTGGTCGAGCACCAGGGACGTGGAGGGGGTGCCCTCCGCAGGGCCGCCGGCGGTGGCGGCTTCCTTGCCCTGGTAGCCGGAGAGCAGCTGGATGACCTGCTGCCGCACCCGGTTGAGATCGGCGCCCAGCTTCACGAGGACCTGGGCGGCGACGCCCTCGCCCTCGCGGATCAGGCCGAGCAGGATGTGCTCGGTGCCGATGTAGTTGTGGCCGAGCTGGAGGGCCTCGCGGAGCGACAGCTCCAGGACCTTCTTGGCGCGAGGGGTGAAGGGAATGTGCCCGGACGGGGCCTGCTGGCCCTGACCGATGATCTCCTCCACCTGCTGGCGGACCGCCTCGAGCGAAATCCCGAGGCTCTCCAGGGCCTTAGCGGCGACACCCTCACCCTCGTGGATCAGGCCCAGGAGGATGTGCTCGGTGCCGATGTAGTTGTGGTTGAGCATCCGGGCTTCTTCCTGAGCCAGGACGACAACCCGCCGCGCGCGGTCGGTGAACCTCTCGAACATCGTTAATCGCTCCTCAGAGCGGTCGGGCAGTAAGGGGGCGGTCCCCTCCCTGTCCTTCCGCATGCTAGTCCCGCAGGGCGGGACAGCTCATTCCAACTGCCGACACCCGTTCATGCCTCCCGGCCCGAACAGCCGACAACTGCTCCAACCCGATGGTGCGAGACGATGTTCCCGCAGGCCAGACAGATACCCCTGTCTCCAGTACGCCGATGGCGAACGTGAGACCGCCTGACGAGCGTGTCGCCCCTCCCCACTAGGAATGTCTTACCCGTCGGGACCGACACTCCATGCGGCGCACCCCGGTTCCGTAAGCTACGGGCGAACAGCCTTGCGCCTGCACCCGCGTCCGGACGCCTGGAATTCGGCGACAGAACGCATTGGTCCGGGAACCCAGCGTAACTTGGCGGCGTTTCACCAGTTGCTCCGGGCATGGCCTTCACCGTGCCGGCACCCCGCGCCCCCCTGGATGGCCCGCTCGCGCACTGGTACGAGCGCGAGCTCGGCTGGGCCGTTTCGGCCGGGCCCCCCGTCCATCTGCTGACGGGGCTGCGCTTCGACGTCCTCGAACTCCCGGCGACCGCCGGGTTCGCCCTCCTGGAGCGGTACGGGAACACCGGCCCGGTCGCCCTGATGGGACACCGGATGCGGCTGCTCGTCGCCGCGGGGAGCGCGGACGAGCTGCCGGGGCTGCTCGACTGGCTCGAATGGGGCGGGGTCGGCCTCGACCTGACGGCGATCGGCACCGGGGGCCGGATCACCGCCCCCCTGCCGCCCGGCTGGGCCGGTTCGCGAGGGGCCGCCGTGTGGCTGCGACCCCCCGAGCCGGGGTGCGAGGTGGAGGCGTGCCTCCCCTCCTTCACCGGAATCACGCAGTGCGGTGGTGCCGGTGGGAGGGGTGCCGGCGAGAGCCCGGGGAACGCCCTGCGGGGCGGCCGCGCCACGGGCCTCAGCCTCGTTCGGCTGGTGGCCGCGGCGGCGACGGAATGCCACCGGGCCCGGTTGATTCACGCTAAATCCCCAGGTGGTGCGGGGAACGCGGGAACTCAGCCGTTCTGCTTCTCGTAGGCTTCACGGATTTCGGCCGGGACGCGTCCGCGGTCGTTCACGTTGTAACCCTGCTCCTTGGCCCACTTGCGGATCTCCGCAGTGTTCTGGTTGCCGGTGCCGAGCAGCGCGCCGCGCGCCTTGCCACGACCGCCCGCCGCACGGCCACCGGTGCGCCGGCCGCTCTTGACGTAAGGCTCAAGGAGGCCACGGAGCTTGTCCGCGTTGGCGGTGGTGAGGTCGATCTCGAAGCTCTTGCCGTCAAGAGCGAACGTCACGGTCTCGTCAGCCTCGCCACCGTCGAGGTCATCGACAAGAAGGACCTGAACCTTCTGTGCCACCGGATTTCCTTTCATCGAAAATGCAGTACGCGGAAAGGAAACCGCTTTTGACTGGAAAACACAAACCCCCGGCAGAGGTTCAGGATCCTTGCTCCGCGGGAAACGTGCGCGATTCGGACATAGGGTTCCGACAGCTTCCCGGCCCTTCCCCGATCACAGGTGCAGAAGCATCCGGGTGTTGCCCAAGGTGTTCGGCTTCACTCGTTCGAGACCGAGGAACTCCGCGACGCCCTCGTCATAGGAGCGCAGCAGCTCGCTGTAGACATCTGTGTCAACGGTATCGACGGGAGTCTCCTCGATCTCCGTGAACCCGTGCTTCGCGAAGAAGGCGACTTCGAACGTGAGGCAGAAAACCCGCCGCACTCCGAGCCAGCGGGCGGTCTGGAGCAGCTTGCCGAGCACGAGATGCCCGATGCCCGAGCCGTGGAACTGGGGGTCCACCGCGAGAGTACGCACTTCGGCGAGGTCTTCCCACATCACGTGCAGCGCCCCGCAGCCCACCACCCGCGCGTCCGAGTCCCGTTCGGCGACCCAGAACTCCTGGATGGACTCGTAAAGCGTGACCGTCGCTTTGTCGAGCAGGATCCCGTCGTCGACGTACGCGTCGAGAAGGTCGCGCACGGCCCGTACATCGCCGGTCCTGGCGCGGCGGACGGTGACCGCATTAGCGGCGGGATAAGACATGCCTGGACGCTATCGCTCCGTGCTGCCGCCGGGCACATCGCCCTCTTCGGATCCCTGTTCGGGTTCGGGTTCGCGGTCCTGTTCGGGTGCGCGGTCCCGTTCGGGTTCCGGCTCCTGCACCATGCGCACGGCATCGCGCAGCGCTTCGCGCTCCTCGGGGGACATCATGCCGAAGAAGGCGACGAGAGCGGCCGCCCGGTTGTCGCTCCGGGACCAGGCTTCGTTCATCAGGGCGGCGGCGTACGCGGCCCGCGTGGAGACCGCCGTATATCGATAGGCCCGCCCGTCGACTTCCCTGCGGACCCAGCCCTTCTGATGGAGATTGTCCATTACGGTCATGACCGTGGTGTACGCGATCGACCGTTCCTGCTGGAGGTCTTCGAGGACTTCCCGGACGGTCACCGGACGGTTCCACTGCCAGACCCGGGTCATCACGGCGTCTTCCAGCTCTCCCAATTGACGGGGCACATCTGCACCATAGTGGGAGATGTCGCGAATGGCTGGTTATTTGCGATGTGGACGCAGCAAAAAGGGCGCACGAAGGGAAATACCCCGTGCGCCCCTGCCGTATGTGTCCGCCCCGGCCCGGGTCAGGAGGCCGCGGGCTTCTGCTGCGCGGCCTCGGCGCGCGCGAGCGCGCTGTCCACGGCCGCGTCCTCCTTGCCCTTGTTGGGGCCGCCCTGGCTCTTCACGATCGTCACGACGAGCGCGGTGAAGAAGATGGCCATCACCACGGGGGGCAGAAGCGCGGAAACGTAGTCCATGGGGACAGAGTAGCTAGCCCGCCCGCCGTTCCTCCGGCGGGGGCACGGGACGGCGGCGTGGCGGGAACGCCTCGGACGGCTTCGGTACGGGCCGCTCCGGCGCGGGGTGCCCGGGTGCCGGGCGGGCCGGGGAGGCCGGGCGCGGCTCGGCGGACGTGCCCTCGCCGTCCTTGCCGTCCTTGCCGCCGCTCCTGTCCCGGTCGGCCGCGCTGCCGCCGACCAGGGTGAGGAGCCGGGTGCGCGGACCCGGCGTCGAGACGGCGCGGCCGGCGAGGCGGGCCCGCACCGAGCGTTCCGCGATCCGGCGGCAGCGCTCCAGGAGGGCGGCGCAGACCGGGTCGGAGCGCAGGGCGCGCAGGGCGGCCAGATCGTCGGGCCCGGGGTCGTAGCCGGCCGCCAGGGCGTCCTGGAGCAGCTCGGTGTAGCCGGGCAGCGAGCCGGGGAGCGCGTCGCGGTAGCGGACGAGGTCGGCGAGGAGGAAGGCGCGCAGCCGCTCTCCCTCGTGGACCGCCTCGTCCACGGAGTCGGCGAGGCGCATGCAGTCCTTGATGTCCTCATCCTGGACGGCGCTGGGGTGGAGGGCGATGGCGAGGGCGCGTCGGAGCACACGCAGCTCGTCCGCACCGAACGCCATGCCGCCGCGGGATCCGTATGGCGTGGGCATGCGGCGACGATACGTCCTAAAGGGACAAAATCCTCTTAACAGGCCGATGCCGGGCGCGTTGACGGAACAGCCCGTTCCGCGCGCCCGGCCGCCGCCGCGAGGCCTCGGGGGCCTCGGGGCTTCAGGGCTTCAGGAGCGCGCCACGTTGCGTTCGTACACGAGGCGGAGACCGATCAGGGTCAGCCACGGCTCGTGCTCGTCGATCTCCTCGGCCTCGCCGAGCACCATCGGCGCGAGGCCGCCGGTGGCGATGACCGTGACGTCGTCCGGGTCGCCGTCGGGGCCGACCAGCTCGCGCTTCATGCGCCGAACGACCCCGTCGACCTGGCCGGCGAAGCCGTACACGATGCCGGACTGCATGGCCTCGACGGTGTTCTTGCCGATCACCGCGCGCGGCCGGGCCACCTCGATCTTGCGGAGCTGGGCGCCGCGGATGCCGAGCGCGTCGACGGAGATCTCGATGCCGGGGGCGATGACGCCGCCGGTGTACTCGCCGCGCGCGGTGACCGCGTCGAACGTCGTACCCGTACCGAAGTCGACGACGATCGCCGGGCCGCCGTACAGCTCGACGGCGGCGACCGAGTTGACGATGCGGTCGGCGCCGACCTCCTTCGGGTTGTCCGTCAGGACCGGCACGCCCGTCTTGATGCCGGGCTCCACCAGGATCGCCGGCACGTCGCCGTAGTAGCGGCGGGTCACCTCGCGCAGCTCGTGCAGGACGGAGGGGACGGTCGCGCAGATGGCGATGCCCTCGATGCCGTCGCCCAGCTCGGCGCCGAGCATCGGGTGGGTGCCCATCAGACCGTGGAGCAGAACCGCCAGTTCGTCCGCGGTGCGGCGGGCGTCGGTGGAGATCCGCCAGTGCTCGACGACCTCCTCGCCGTCGAACAGGCCGAGGACGGTATGGGTGTTGCCGACGTCGATGGTGAGCAGCATCAGATGCGGCCCTCTCCGGCCTCGCGCAGGTCCAGGCCGATGTCCAGGATCGGCGAGGAGTGGGTGAGCGCGCCGACCGCCAGGTAGTCGACGCCCGTCTCGGCGTACGCGCGGGCGTCGGCCAGGGTGAGGCGGCCCGAGGACTCCAGCATCGCGCGGCCCGCGACCAGGGCGACGGCCTCGGCGGTCCCGGCCGGGGTGAAGTTGTCCAGCAGGATCAGATCGGCGCCCGCGTCCAGGACCTCGGTGACCTGGGCCAGGGTGTCGACCTCGACCTCGATGGCGAGGTCCGGGAAGCGGTCGCGTACGGCCTTGAAGGCCTCGGCCACCCCGCCGGCCGCCACCACGTGGTTGTCCTTGACCAGCGCCGCGTCCGAGAGGGACATGCGGTGGTTGACGCCGCCGCCGCAGCGCACCGCGTACTTCTCCAGGGCGCGCAGGCCCGGGGTGGTCTTGCGGGTGTCGCGGACCTTGGCGCCGGTGCCTTCGAGGGCGTCGGCCCAGGCGCGGGTGGCGGTCGCGATGCCGGAGAGCCGGCACAGCAGGTTGAGGGCGCTGCGCTCGCCGGTCAGCAGGTCGCGGGTGCGGGTGGTGACGCTGAGCAGCTTCTGGCCGGCCTCGACGCGGTCGCCGTCGGCGACGTGCCGCTCGACCTCGAACTCCTCGGTGCACACGATGGACAGGATCGCCTCGGCGACCCGCAGGCCCGCCACGGTGCCGGCCTCGCGCGCGGTGAAGTCACCGGTGGCGACGGCGTCCTGCGGGACGGTCGCGGCCGACGTCACGTCGACGCCGCCGTCCAGGTCCTCCTCGATGGCGAGGTGCGCGATGTCCTCGACCTGGACGGGGTCGAGGCCGGACTCGGCGAGCAGCACGGCGAGCGCGGGGTCGAGCCCGCACTCGTACACCTCCTCGCCGCCGCAGCCGCAGTCGTCGCCGCAGCCGCCGCCCTGGGCGGGCGCACCGATCTGGATCAGGGGGACGTCCACCGGCTGGGGACGGAGTTCCTCGGGCGTGCTCACGGTTACGGCTCCAGGGGGGTGGCTGCGACGGTCGGGGGGAAGGTGGCGGTGCCGGTGGGACGGATGTCCAGGGACCGCTCGGGGGTGAGGCGGACGACGAGGTGGCGCTGCCAGGCCGCGTCGTCGCGGTCGGGCCGGTCCTCGCGCCAGTGGCAGCCGCGGGTCTCGGGGCGTGCGGCGGCAGCGGCGACCAGGACGCGGGCGACGAGCAGCAGGTTGGTGGTCTCCCACGCCTCGACGCCGGGCACGGCCGCCTTGCGCTCGTCGGCGCGGATCGCCTCCAGGCGCGCGGCCGCCCCGGCGAGGCTTTCGGCGGACCGCAGCACCCCGGCGCCGCTGGTCATGATCCGCTGGATCTGGATGCGGGCGGCGGGGTCGAGCAGCGGCACGGGCCCTTCGGGCGCCGCGTCGAGGTCGACAGCCGTGTCCTGTACGGGAGTCGGGGCGCCCACGACCGGTCGGCCCACGCCCTGCGCCACGGTGGCCGCCACGGTGGCCGCCGCGGTGTCCGTCGCGACGTTCTCCTCGACGTTCTCGGCGATGTCCGCCGCGATGTTCTCCGCGAAGACCAGGCCTTCGAGCAGGGAGTTGGAGGCGAGCCGGTTGGCGCCGTGCACACCGGTGCAGGCGACCTCGCCGCACGCGTACAGGCCGGGCACCGTGGTGCGGCCGCGCAGGTCGGTGCGGATGCCGCCGGACGCGTAGTGCGCGGCGGGGGCGACCGGGATCGGCTCCGTCACCGGGTCGATGGCGTGCGAGCGGCAGGCGGCCAGGATGGTGGGGAAGCGGTGCTCCCACATCTCGGCGCCGAAGTGCCGGGCGTCCAGGTACATGTGCTCGGCGCCCTGGGCCTGCATCCGGCGGGTGATGGCCTTGGCGACGATGTCGCGCGGGGCGAGCTCCGCCAGTTCGTGCTGCCCCAGCATGAAGCGGGTGCCCGCCGCGTCCACGAGGTGGGCGCCCTCGCCGCGTACCGCCTCCGAGACCAGCGGCTGCTGGCCCTCGGAGTCCGCACCGAGGAAGAGGACCGTGGGGTGGAACTGGACGAACTCGACGTCGGAGATCTCGGCGCCGGCGCGCAGCGCGAGCGCCACGCCGTCGCCGGTGGAGACCGACGGGTTCGTCGTCGCCGAGAACACCTGGCCCATGCCGCCGGTGGCGAGCACCACCGCGGGCGCCCGGACCGCGCCGACGCCGTCGTGCTGGCCCTCGCCCATGACGTGCAGGGTGATGCCCGCGGTACGGCCGTCCGCGTCCTTGAGGAGGTCGAGGACGAGCGCGTTCTCGATGGTGCGCACCGCCCGGGTGCGGACCGCCTCGACGAGGGCGCGGGAGATCTCCGCGCCCGTCGCGTCGCCGCCCGCGTGCGCGATGCGGCGGCGGTGGTGGCCGCCCTCGCGGGTCAGCGAGATGGTGCCGGACGCGTCGGTGTCGAAGTGGGCGCCGGTGTCGATCAGACGCCGTACGGCGCCGGGGCCCTCGGTGACCAGGAGACGTACCGCGTCCTCGTCGCACAGGCCGGCGCCGGCCACCAGGGTGTCGTCCAGGTGCTGCTCGGGGGTGTCGCCCTCGCCGAGCGCGGCCGCGATGCCGCCCTGCGCCCAGCGCGTGGAGCCGTCGTCCAGGCGGGCCTTGGTGACGACGACGGTGGCGAGGCCGGCCGCGGTGCAGCGCAGGGCGGCGGTGAGGCCGGCGACGCCGGAGCCGACGACCACGACGTCCGCGTCGATGGCCCAGCCCGGTGCGGGTGCGTCCAGGCGTATGCCGGTGTCGGGCACCGCGGTGCCTGCCGTGCCGGTGGTTGTCATTCCGGTGCTCCGAACGTGAGCGGGATGTTGTCGATGAGGCGCGTGGTGCCGACGCGGGCGGCGATCGCGAGGACCGCCTCACCGCCGAACCCCTCGGGTGCCTCGCGGAAGGTCGCCGGGTCGACCAGCGCCACGTAGTCGGCCACGACCGGGGGTTCGGCCTTGGCCGCCTCGTCGAGCACGCCCTGGGCGACGGCCTTGATCGAGGCGGGGGACGGCGCGGCGGCGGCGACCGCGTGGGCGTCGGCCGCGGCGCGGGCCTCGCCGATCGCGGTGAGCGCGCCGGCCCGGCCGGGGGCCGCTCCCCCGGCCGCGGCGCGCGCGTGCAGGGCGTGCTCGGCGGCGAGCCGGTCGCGGGCCGCGAACAGGGCGCGGGAGAGCGCGAGGGCCGCGGTGCGCTCGGCCGGCGCGAGGTAGCGGTTGCGGCTGGACAGGGCGAGCCCGTCCTCCTCGCGGACCGTCGGCACGCCGACGATCTCCACGGGGAAGTTCAGATCGCGCACCATGCGCCGGATCAGCGCCAGTTGCTGCGCGTCCTTCTGTCCGTACAGGGCGACGTCGGGCGCGGTCAGGTGGAGCAGCTTGGCGACGACGGTGAGCATGCCGTCGAAGTGGCCGGGGCGCGCGGAGCCTTCGAGGAGCTCGCCCATGGGGCCCGCGGTGACGCGCACCTGGGGCTCGCCGCCGGGGTAGACCTCATCGGTGGCGGGCGCGAACACCGCGTCGGCGCCCTCCCGTTCGGCGATGGCGCGGTCCGCGTCGAGGGTGCGCGGGTAGCGGTCGAGGTCCTCGCCGGCGCCGAACTGCAACGGGTTGACGAAGACGGTGACCACGACCTGCCCCGCCGGGCCGGCCAGCCGCCGCGCGGTGCGGATCAGGGTGGCGTGGCCCTCGTGCAGGGCGCCCATGGTCATCACGACGGCGCGCCGGCCCCGCCGGTCGAGCGCGGCGAGCTCCGCGGCCGTACGCACCAGGGCGGTGGCGCCCTTCGGGGTTACCGGGACGGCCGGTGTGCTCATCGGGACTCTCCTTCGGCGAGCACCCCGAGCAGGTCCTGGGCGAGCTCCGGCTTCAGCAGTCCGTGGGCGAGCGCCCGGTCGGCGGTCGTACGGGCCATCGCGAGGTAGCCGGCGACGGTGCCCGGCGCGTGCTTGCGCAACTCGGCGACGTGCGCGGCGACCGTGCCGGCGTCGCCGCGCGCCACCGGGCCGGTCAGCGCCGCGTCGCCGGAGCGCAGGGCGTTGTCGAGGGCCGCGCCGAGCAGCGGGCCGAGCATGCGGTCGGGGGCGGCGACGCCGGCCTGGCTCAGCAGCTCCATCGACTGGGCGACCAGGGTGACCAGGTGGTTCGCGCCGAGCGCGAGCGCCGCGTGGTAGAGCGGGCGGGCCGCCTCCTCGATCCACTCGGGCTCGCCGCCCATCTCGATGACGAGCGCCTCCGCGGCCAGCCGCAGCTCCTCGGGCGCGGTCACGCCGAACGAGCAGCCCGCGAGGCGCTGCACGTCCACGGCGGTGCCGGTGAACGTCATCGCCGGGTGCAGGGCGAGCGGCAGCGCGCCGGCCCGCCGCGCGGGGTCGAGGACGGCCGTGCCGTACCGCCCCGAGGTGTGCACCAGGAGCTGGCCCGGCCGGATCGCGCCGGTCTCCGCGAGCCCCTCGACCAGGCCCGGCAGGGCGTCGTCGGGGACGGTCAGCAGCACCAGGTCGGCGCGCTCCAGGACCTGGGCGGGCGGGACCAGCGGCACATCGGGCAGGAGCGCCGCGGCCCGGCGCACCGACGCGTCGGAGACGCCGGAGACCGCGACGGGGCGGTGGCCCGCGAGCTGGAGCGCGGCGGCGAGCGCGGGCCCGACCCGGCCCGCGCCGACGACGCCCACGGCGAGGCGGGCGGGGCGGTCCGCCGGGGTGTCGTAGTGGTGCTCTGATGGTGCGTTCACGCGGTGGGGCCTTCCGTTCCAGTCCGCGAGGGGTACCGGACGCCAAACCAAAATCAAACGGCCCCGTCATGCTACGCCCCGGGCACGGAAACCCCTTGGGTTGTCCACAGGCTGTGGGCGATCATCTCGCCATGACAGACACCGAGAGCGGCCCCGCGAGCCCGTCCGTCCCGACCCCCTCGGACGGGGCCGCGGAACAGGGCCCGGAACGGACCCCGGAGCAGGCCCGGCAGCACCGTATCGCCGTCTTCCGCGGCGCCGGGCGCAGGCTGGCCGACCAGTCGGTCGACCACACCCTGGGGGAGCGCCTCGCCGCCCTCGCCGCGGCCGCCGGCGACGTCCACGACCTGGACACGACCACCGACGTCTACGGCGACGGCGTGGTCGCCGAGCTGGAGCGCCGCACCGCCGAGGTGCTCGGCTTCCCGGCCGCCGCGTTCTTCCCGAGCGGCACCATGGCCCAGCAGGTCGCGCTGCGCTGCTGGGCGGCCCGGACCGGGAACCCCACGGTGGCCCTGCATCCGCTCGCGCACCCCGAGGTCCATGAACGCGGCGCGTTCCACCAGCTCAGCGGGCTCCGCACGGTCCATCCCACCGAGCAGCCGAGGCTGCCGGACGCGGCGGAGGTACGCGATTTCGAGGAGCCCTTCGGCACCCTGATGCTGGAGCTCCCGCTGCGCGACGCGGGCTACGCCCTGCCGACCTGGGACGAGCTGGTGGCCGTGGTGGACGCCGCCCGCGAACGGGACGCGGTGGTGCACTTCGACGGGGCGAGGCTGTGGGAGACCAGCGCCCACTTCGGCCGCCCCCTGGCGGAGATCGCGGGTCTCGCGGACAGCGTGTACGTGTCGTTCTACAAGTCGCTTGGCGGGCTCTCGGGCGCCGTCCTGGTGGGCCCCGAGTCGCTGATCGACGAGGCCCGCACCTGGCGTCACCGCTACGGCGGCCAGGTCTTCCAGCAGTTCCCCGCCGCCCTCGCCGGCCTCGTCGGCCTGGACCGGGTGCTGCCCGAACTGCCGTCGTACGTGGCCCACGCCAAGACGGTGGCCCGCGCGCTGGCGGACGGCCTCACCCGGGCCGGTGTGGCGTGGTTCCGGATCAACCCCGAGGAGCCGCACACCCACGAGTTCCAGGTGTGGCTGCCGTACGACGCCGAGGTGCTCTCCGCGGCCGCGCTCCGGCAGGCCGAGGAGACCGGGGTGTGCCTGTTCCGCCGCTGGTTCCCGAACCCGCCGGGGCCGGCCGGGCTGGCGTACACGGAGGTCACGGTCGCCGGACCGGGCCTCGCGTGGAGCGCCGACGACGTACGGGCCGCGGTGGCCGACTTCGTCCGCAGACTGCCGTAGTCCGACGGGGGCGGCGCTCCCCGGCGACGCGCCGGTGCCCGGCTCAGTGGCAGGCCGGCGGGTGGTGGTGCCGGGGGGCGATCAGATGGGCCAGGGCCGCCCGCAGCCGGCCGGTGGCGAGCCGGCCGTCGAGGACCGCCTCGAAGCGGCGGTAGTCCCGCAGGTCTCTCAGGACCGCCACGTCGTGGGTGCCGGGGAGCGGCGGCGCGGGCGTGCCGAGCCGGGCCGCACGGTAGTTGTCGATCATGTGCTGCTGCATCGCGTCCATGTCTCCACGGTGAGCCCGTGCGGGCCCCGCGTCGCGTCGATTGACGAGCGCCGTCAAACGGGGGCCGGCGGCCTCGGCCGGGGCGCCGTCGATTGACCGGGCGCGTCAATCGGCGGCGGCTCTGTCAGTGGGCCGGTGCACCATGGGGCCATGAGCGTGACCATCGACATCACGGGCCTGGCGCCCGAACGCATCGGCTTCGCGATCTCGCCGCTGGCCGAGCTGGGTCTCGCCCTGCACGCGCTCTCCGAGCCGGGCCACCACCCCGGCCTGCACGGCTGGGCGACCGCCACGGCGGCCGCCCTCAAACCCGACCTCGCGGACCGGCTGCACGAGGCGGAGTTCCTGTGGCGGCACACCTTCTCCGATGTGTTCATGCCGTTCGCGGGCATCCCGGGGCGGGCCGGTGCGACGGGCTCGACGCTCGCCGAGGACCTCGACCTGCTCGATCTGCTCCCCGACGAGCGGTTCGCCTCCGCCGCCCTGGAGATCACCTGCAATCTGTACGGGGTGAAGACGCCGTCCCCGCTGCACGATCCGGCGATGCGGGCGCGCGCGCTGGAGCTGGCGGCCAACCGGGGCCCCCGTCAAGTGGACTTCACGCGGCGCCTGTTGGAGGACCCCGGTTCCGTACGGGCCTGGCTGCGGCGCCTCCTGGAAGACTGCGACCAGGCGTTCTTCGCGGACACCTGGCAGCGGGTCCGGGTCCAACTGGCCGCCGACGCACGGCACAAGGCGGAGCTGCTGCGCCGCAAGGGGCTCACCGAGGCCGTCCACGCCGTGTCGGCCGCCCTCAGCCTGGACGAGGGCGGGACGCGGATCAGCGCGGACAAGCTGTCGGTGGGCCACACCACCGCGACCGACCCCGAGCCCGGCGCGGGGCTCACCTTCGTGCCCACCTCGTTCGGCTGGCCGCATCTGATGGTGCTGCACGCGCCGGGCTGGCGGCCGGTGATCCACTATCCGGTGCACGGGCCCGAACTGCCGTCGCCCGCCTCGGTGGAGCTGCTCAAGCTGCGGATGGAGGCGCTCGCCCACCCGATGCGGATGCGCCTGTGCCGCAACCTGGCCCGCTCCCCGTACACGACGGGCGAACTCGCCGAGCAGCACGGCATATCGGCGCCGGAGGTCTCCCGCCATCTGGCCGTCCTGAAGCGGGCGGGCCTGCTCACCACCCGGCGCCGCGGCCGCTACGTGCTGCACCAGCTGGACCTGACGGTGGTGGCCCGCCTGGGCAGCGACTTCCTGGAGGGCGTGCTGCGCTAGCGCCGCGGCCGGGCCACCCGCAGGAGCAGCTTGCCCGTCGAGGTGCGGCTCTCCATCAACCGGTGGGCGGACGCGGCCTCTTCGAGGGCGAACTCGGCGGTGACGGGAAGCTCGACCGTCCCGCTGGTGGCGAGGGCCAGCGCGCGGTCCGCGATCGCCCTCAGGGCATCCGGGTCGTCGGCCGCGAGGCCCAGGACGGAGAAGCCCGAGACGGAACTCCCCCGCGGGTACAGCTCGCCCTGCCCGACCCGCCAGGCCTCCTCGCCGCTCGCGTTGCCGTACGAGACGAGCCGGCCGAACAGGGCGAGCGAGGCGAGGCCCCGGCGCAGGGTCTCGCCGCCGACGGGGTCGAGCACCAGGTCCACGCCACGACCGCCGGTGGCGCGCAGCACGTCCGCGTCGAAGGTGCCGGTCAGGAAGGCGTCGTCGTAGCCGTGGGCGCGGGCGTACTCCGCCTTGGCCTCGCTGGAGACCACGCCGTAGACCGCGCCGGCCCCGGCGAGCCGGGCGAGCTGACCGGCCACGGTGCCGACGCCGCCCGCGGCGCCCTGCACCAGGACGCTCTCGCCCGGTTGCAGCCGGCCCACCTCGTGGATCAGGGCGTGCGCGGTGGGCAGCACGGTGGGCAGGGTCGCGGCGGTGCGGGGGCTCATGCCGGCGGGCAGCGGGAAGACGGTGGCGGCCGGGGCGACGGCCACCTCCGCGTAGGCGCCGCCCTCGGTCATCGCGGCGACCTCCTGGCCGACCGCGATCCCCGTCACGCCGTCGCCGACGGCCCGGACGCGTCCGGAGAGTTCGAGACCGGGCACGAAGGGGAGCGCGGCGACCCGGTATCCCACCGAACGCGCCTTGAGGTCGGCGAAGTTGACGCCGGTGTACGCGATGTCGATGCTCACCTCGCCCGGACCGGGCAGCGGCACCTCCGCCTCCACCAGCCGGAGCACCTCGGGCCCGCCGAACTCGTCGAACCTGATCGCGCGCATGACGCCACTTCCCCGCACATCGACCGCACCGGAGTTCCCGACGGTCCGATAGTACGACGGTCGTCGTACTATCGCCACCGGGTGGCGGCCCCCCGACGCGGGCTCACCCGGCGCCGCCGCCCGCGCGGACCAGCCCGGTCTCGTACGCGAGGACGACGACCTGGACGCGGTCGCGGAGCCCCACCTTGGTCAGGATGCGGCCCACGTGCGTCTTGACCGTGGCCTCCGACAGAACGAGCCGCGCGGCGATCTCTCCGTTGGAGAGCCCCTGCGCGACGAGGAGCATGACCTCGCGCTCGCGCTCGGTCAGCTTCTCCAGCCGCTTGTGCTCCGGCTCCTTGCCCGCGCTGGGCAGCAGCGGGGCGAACCGGTCGAGCAGACGCCGGGTGGTCGACGGCGCGACCACCGCGTCCCCGCTGTGCACCGAGCGGATCGCGGCGAGCAGTTCGGCCGGCGGCACGTCCTTGAGCATGAAGCCGCTGGCGCCCGCCTTCAGGCCGGAGAAGGCGTACTCGTCGAGGTCGAACGTGGTCAGGATCAGCACCTTCGGCGGGTTCGCCGCCTCGCAGATGCGCCGGGTGGCCTCCACCCCGTCGAGGCGCGGCATGCGCACGTCCATCAGGACCACGTCGACGGCGGTCGCCCGCAGGATGTCGATCGCCTCCGCGCCGTCGCCCGCCTCCGCGACGACCTCCATGTCCGGCTGGGCGGCGAGCACCATCCGGAACCCGGTGCGCAGCAGCACCTGGTCGTCGACGAGCATCACGCGGATCGTCATCGTTTCCTCTCCATCACACCGAACGGCCGGCAGCCGGCGGCCGAATAGTCGAAACAGTCGAACAAGAGGTCCGGCGCGCACGCGCCGGGCCCCGCGCACGGGAGCCGGCGTCAGTGGGCCGGCTTCAGCGGCAGCAGGGCGCTGATGCGGAAGCCGCCGCCGGGGCGGGGGCCCGCGTCCAGGGTGCCGCCGACCATGCCGATCCGCTCGCGCATCCCGATCAGACCATGACCCCGGCCGTCCGCGCCGCCGTCCTCGTACATCTCGTGGGCCGCGCCCCGGCCGTCGTCCTCGACGAGCAGGCCCAGCCCGTCGTCGAAGTAGACGAGGCGCACGCTGGCGCCGGCGTCGGGGCCGCCGTGCTTGCGGGTGTTGGTGAGGGCCTCCTGCACGATGCGGTACGCCGTCAGCTCCACGCCGCTGGGCAGCGGGCGCGGGGTGCCCTCGATCTTGAAGTCGACGGTGAGGCCCGCCTTCCTGACGGTCTCGACGAGCTCCTCGATCTGCTCGACGTCCGGCTGCGGCACGTACTCCCCCGCCTCCTGGTGCTCGCCCGTACGCAGGACACCGAGCAGCCGGCGCATCTCGGCGAGCGCCTGGCGCCCGGTCGTCGAGATCGTCTCCAGGGCGGTCCTCGCCTGCTCCGGCGAGGCGTCCATCACATACGCCGCGCCGTCGGCCTGCACGACCATCACCGACACGTTGTGCGCCACCACGTCGTGGAGCTCGCGGGCGATCCGGGCCCGCTCGGCGGCGACCGCCACCTTCGCCTGCGCCTCCCGCTCCCGCTCCAGGCGCGAGGCCCGCTCCTCCAGCTGCGCGAAGTACGCCTTGCGGGTGCGCATCGAGTCGCCGAGCACCCAGGCGAGCACGAAGGGGACGGTCATGATGACGACGAAGAACACCTTCTCCGCCGGGCTGTTCGCGCCTCCGGTCTGCAGCCAGCGCACATGGGCGAGGGGCGCCGCGCACAGGCTGCCGACGAGCGCGACCCGCGAGGCCCAGCGCTGCCCCGCCGAGGCCACCGTGTAGACGGCGACCAGCATCGCGAAGTCCTGGACCTGCGGCGCCACGTTCACCACGAGCTGGATCAGGCCCACCACGATGACCAGCAGCAGCATCCGCTCCGGGACGCGGCGGCGCAGCGCCACGGCGACGGCCATGCCGAGCGCCACCAGGACCTGGACGGGCCAGCCCGCCTGCTTCGGATCGTCCGCCAGCGCCGTGATCTGCAGGCAGGAGAAACCGAACAGGATGACGGCCCAGAAGGTGTCGACCCCGGTCGGGTGTCTGCGGATGAAGTCGTAGAGGCGCTGCACGTAACCCAGCGTAGGGAAGCCGGACAGGTGTAGGGGTCAACCGCCGGGGCGATCCTGTGCCCGGCGGCGTACTCCGCAAGGTGGAGACTTGACCCCGTGACGGATGAGACGTGTCAGTACTCCGCCCGGAGCTCCGGGCCCCTCGGGTGGCGGGCAGCCACCGAGCGGGCGCTCTACGGCGACGGCGGGTTCTATCTGCGGCCCGAGGGACCCGCCGGGCACTTCCGTACGTCGGTGCACGCCTCGCCGCTCTTCGCGGGCGCCGTCGCCCGCCTCCTCACGGAGGTCGCGGCCGGGCTCGGCCCCGGCCCCGTCGACCTCGTCGACGTCGGCGCGGGGCGCGGGGAGCTGCTCACCGGGGTGCTGGCCGCGCTGCCGCCCGGCTTCCCCGTCCGTGCGTACGCCGTCGAGCGCGCGGCCCGCCCCGCCGGCCTCCCCGAGCGGATCGAGTGGCGCCCCGACGTGCCCCGGGGCGTCCGTGGCCTGCTCTTCGCCAACGAATGGCTCGACAACGTGCCGGTGGACGTGGCCGAGACCGACGAGGACGGTGTGGCCAGGCTCGTTCTCGTACGTCCCGACGGTACGGAGGTGCTCGGCGAGCCGGTGTCGGGCGCGGACGCCGCGTGGCTGGAGCGCTGGTGGCCGCTGAGCGAGCCGGGCACGCGGGCCGAGATCGGGTGGCCGCGGGACGCGGCCTGGGCGGGGGCGGTGGGCGCGCTCGACGCGGGCCTGGCGGTGGCCGTCGACTACGCGCACACGCGGGAGGCGCGGCCGCCGTTCGGGACGCTGAGCGGGTTCCGGGGCGGGCGGGAGGTCGCGCCCGTGCCGGACGGGTCGTGCGACATCACGGCCCATGTCGCGCTCGACGCGTGCGGGCTGCCGGGGGCGGAGCTGCGGACCCAGCGGGACGCCCTGGGCCGCCTCGGCGTCTCGGGCGGGCGGCCCCCGCTGGCCCTCGCGACGACGGACCCGGCGGCGTACGTCAGGGCGCTGGCGTCCGCGGGCGAGGCGGCGGAGCTGACCTCGCGCTCGGGCCTCGGCACGTTCACCTGGCTGACCCAACCCGTCTGACCCCCGCTCCCTGGGGCTCCGCCCCAGGCCCCGTTCGCGCCTGAAGGGCGCTCGTCCTCAAACGCCGGACAGGCTGAGGTGGCCGATGCTGGCCACCCTGCCAAAGTGCGACTCCGCCAGGGGCGCGGACGTCGGGTGCCCTACAGGGGCGCGGGGAACTGCGCGGGTGAGCCGGCACGGTCCGCGGACGAAAGCGGGGTTGATAGGGGCGCGGGGAACTGCGCGGACGGCCGCGTGCGGGCCGGGTGCCGAAGGCCGGGGGGTGGGGGCTGGGGCCACCAGGGGATACTGGCCAGCATGACGGAGACGACGGTCGGCATCGGCGGCGGAGCGGAAAGCACCGACATGGTGCTCAACATCGGCCCCCAGCACCCCTCCACCCACGGAGTGCTACGCCTCAAGCTCGTGCTCGACGGCGAACGCATCCAGCAGGCCGACCCGGTCATCGGCTACATGCACCGTGGCGCGGAGAAGCTCTTCGAGGCCCGCGACTACCGCCAGATCGTGATGCTGGCCAACCGCCACGACTGGCTCTCCGCGTTCTCCAACGAGCTGGGCGTCGTCATGGCCGTCGAGCGGATGCTCGGCATGGAGGTCCCCGAGCGGGCCGTCTGGACCCGCACCCTGCTCGCCGAGCTGAACCGCGTCCTCAACCACCTGATGTTCCTCGGCTCGTACCCGCTGGAGCTCGGCGGCATCACCCCCGTCTTCCACGCCTTCCGCGAGCGCGAGGAGCTCCAGGCCGTGATGGAGGAGGTCTCCGGCGGCCGCATGCACTACATGTTCAACCGGGTCGGCGGCCTCAAGGAGGACCTGCCGCTCGGCTGGCTCGGCCGGGTCCGGCACGCCATCGCGTCGGTGCGTTCGCGGATGGACGTGTACGACCGGCTCGTGCTCGGCAACGAGATCTTCCGCGCCCGCACCAGGAACGTCGGCGTGCTGTCCGCCGACGCCGTCCACGCGTACGGCGTCAGCGGGCCCATCGCCCGCGCCTCCGGCGTCGACTTCGACCTGCGGCGCGACGAGCCGTACCTCGCGTACGGCGAGCTCCAGGACACCCTGAAGGTCGTCACCCGTACCGAGGGCGACTGCCTCGCCCGGTTCGAGTGCCTCCTGGAGCAGACCCACAACGCGCTCGACCTCGCCGACGCCTGCCTCGACCGGATGGCCGGCCTCGCGCCCGGCCCGATCAACCAGCGGCTGCCCAAGGTCCTCAAGGCGCCCGAGGGGCAGACGTACGCCTGGACCGAGAACCCGCTCGGTATCAACGGCTACTACCTCGTCAGCAAGGGCGAGAAGACCCCGTACCGGCTGAAGCTGCGTTCGGCCTCGTACAACAACATCCAGGCCCTCGCCGTGCTGCTGCCGGGGACGCTCGTCGCCGACATGGTCGCGATCCTGGGGTCGCTGTTCTTCGTCGTCGGAGACATCGACAAGTAGCCGGCCCCGCCCGGAGGGGAGCGCACCCGTCGCGGGGGCGGTCACCGGGGGCGGCCGTGGCGCGCGGAACCGCCCGCGTCGCCGTGGTCTGCTCCCGTGCCCCCTGGTAAGTCGGCGGGGCCCCGAACACCATGGTTCCCGCGGGCCCGCTCGGGGGGAGGGAGCCCGCCCGGATGCCGGTCGCTCCGCGCATCCGGACTCTGCGTCCGGTACCGACACCCGCCCCGATGCGGCGGCCTCGGTACCGGACGCAGATCCCGCCCGGTACCGCGTTCCGCCCCCGTGACCACAGGACCTACGGGATCGCGGCTTCGGAACCGCGGTTACGAGATCGCGGCTACGAGATCGCGGTGCGCAGCTCGACCAGGTCCAGCTGTTCGGTCTCGTCGTGCGCGGTCAGGTCGATGACCTCGCCGACGACCTTCTCCGGGCCCTGCTGCGCCCGGTCCGCCAGGACTTCCTCGCCCACCACGTCGGCCAGGTCCTCGTCCTGCACGGCCTCGATCGCGGCCTCCGCCGTCCGGCGGGCCTCCGGGGAGGCGTCCGTGGGGGCGCCCGCGCCTCCCGTGCCGAAGAAGTCGAAGCTGCCTTCGGGGCGGACCGCGCGGCGGGCGAGGTAGGGCACCACGGCCGAGGCCACCGGGGCGGGTGCCGCCGGGAGTTCGGCCTGGCGGGGCTTGGCGGGGAGGGCGGCCGACGGGCGGGTGTGCTCCCCGCTGCCGAGGGCCGCCGCGGGCTTCCCCTGCGGCTCCTCCGCCTCTCGGGCACCGGCCCCGGCCCGTGCCGCGCCGGTCCCGGACTCCGCCTCGGCCCGCGCCTTCGCCTGGCGTTCGGCGCTGAGCGAGAGACATTCGAGGGCGCGGGCGGCCGCGAGGTAGGACGCCGGTGTGGGCGTACTGCCCGACCGCAGCAGTGCCTTGGGCCCGCTCGCTTCGAGGGCGAGCCGGCGGCGGCCCTCCAGGGCGCTGGCCCGCTCGGTCTCGGCGTTGGCGTAGCGCCGCAGCAGCGCCGCGTGCTCGCCGCGCAGCCCGGCCAGCTCCTTGCGTTTGGCGCGCAGCTTGGCGTCGAGGCGGCCGCGCAGCTCGCGCGACTCCTCCAACTCGGTCTCCAGCTCGGCGATCCGCTCCTCGGTGCGCCACTGGTCGGCCGCGCGCGAGCGGGTCAGCTCGGCGACGCGGCGGCCCGCGGCCCGGTCCCAGGAGCGCATGAGCACCGAGCCGGTGACGCAGGCCGCAGCGGCCGCGGCGGCCAGCGCCCGCAGCGCGGCGGGCTGGTCGAAGAGCCAGGCGCCACCGGCGCAGATGACCGAGACGCCGGCGACGGCCGACGGCTGGAGGAGCCGGTGCAGCGGAGGGGAATGACGGTGGCGTCCACGTGGCATGGCCTGAAATTTACCGTGCGTAGACCTCATATGGACCCTCGCCCGCCAATCTGTTCCCCTGTAGTTACTCCGATCGCCAAATTCGGCTACTTCTTGATCAGTCCCTTCGACTGGAGATACGCCTTCGCGACATCGGCCGGCTTGGCCCGCTCGGCGTCGACCTTGCGGTTGAGACCGACCAGATCGTCGGTCGTCAGGGCCTTGGTCAGCTTGCCGAGCGCGTCGGCTATCGCGGGCGCGCCCGCGTCCTTCGCATTGACGACCGGCAGCACGTTGTCCGCGTTCTGCAGCTTCTTGTCGTCCTGGAGCAGGACCAGTCCGTAGGTGTCCAGGGTCGCGTCGGTCGTGGTGGTCAGGACCAGTTGGTCCACACCGTCCTTGACGGCCTGCTTGGCGCCGGGGGTGCCGACGCCCTTGGGGTCGATGCCGGTGACATCGATCCCGTACTTCGACGTCAGACCCGGCGCGCAGAATGGCCGGATCTTGCACTCGTCACCGGCGGCGATCTTCACCTTCTGCTTGGAAGCGCCCAGGTCCGAAAGGGACTTGAGGTTGTTCTTGGCGGCGAATTCCTTGGTCACCGCGAACGCGTTCTGGTCGACCGCCCCGCCGGCCGGCAGAACCTTCAGGCCGCGCGGCCCGGCGAGCTTGGTCAGTTCGCCGAGGGTGGCGGTGACATCGCTGGAGGCCAGCGGCTTGTCCTTCGCCTTGTCGCCGTTGACCTTGGCATTGAGGAATTCGGTGAGCGTGGCCGCGTATTCGGGAACGACGTCGATCTCACCCTTCTCCAGGGCGGGTTCGTACAGTTCCCGGTTCTTCACGGTGGTCACCGACGTCGAGTACCCGGCGTCCGAGAGGACCTGGGCGTACAGCTCCGCCAGGACCGCCGACTCGGTGAAGCCGGCCGCGCCGATCACCAGCGAGCCCTTCTTGCCGCCGTCCGTACTGCTCGACCCACCGGACGTGCTCGAACTACTCTTGTCCTTGCTCTTCTCCAGGCTGTCGCCGCCGCACGCGGCCAGCGTGCCGGCCAGCGCCAGCGTGCCCAGGACCGCACCGGTCGTACGCAGGATCTTGCTCATGGAAGTTCACCAATCCGGAAGGCATCAAGGGGACTTAACAGGGGACGGCAGACGGCGGAACAGGGTCACGAACGCTTGCGCAGCGGGCTGAAGAGACGGTCGACCGCCACCAGAGCACCCTCCACGAGCAGGGCCAGCGCCGCCACGAGGATCGCGCCCGCCACCACCTGCGGGGTGTCGTACACCGCGAACCCCTCCGTGACGATGCGGCCGAGCCCGCCGAGCCCGGCCATCGCGGCGATCGTCGCCGTGGCGATGATCTGCACCGCCGCCGAGCGCAGCCCGGTCATGATCAGCGGGTAGGCCAGCGGCAGCTCGACCTGGAGGAAGAGCTGGCGCCCCGACATCCCCATGCCGCGCGCCGCCTCCACCGCCGCCCCGTCCACCTCGCGCATGCCGACGTAGGCGTTGGTCAGGAGCGGCGGCACCGCGAAGAGCACCAGGGCGATCACGGTGGGCAGATAGCCCGCGTTGCGCAGCGGCGTCACCATGAACAGGGCGAGCACCGCGAAGACGGGTATCGCCCGGCCGACGTTGGAGATGTTGACGGCGAGCGCCCCGCCCTTGCCGATGTGGCCGAGCCAGAGCGCGAGGGGCAGCGCGACCAGGCAGGACACGACGAGGGCGAGCGCGCTGACGTACACATGCTCGCCGAGCCGGTGCCAGGCCCCCTCCTCCCCCGACCAGTTGGCGCCCGTGGTCAGCCACGTCCAGGCCTGTGTGAAGACTCCCATCGCTCAGACCGCCTTCGCCGTACGGATCCGGGTCCACGGGGTGAGCAGCCGCTGGACGCCGAGGAGCAGCAGGTCGGCGGCGATCGCGAGCACCACGCACAGCACGGACGCGGTGAGGATCTGCGCCTTGAAGAAGGTGGGCAGGCCCTGCTCGATCAGGTTGCCGAGGCCGCCGTGGTCGACGAGGGAGCCGATCGTGGTCAGCGCGACCGTGGCGACCGTGGCGATCCGGAGGCCGGCCATCAGGGCGGGCAGCGCGAGCGGCAGCTCGACCTCGAAGAGCAGGCGTGTCCGCCCGTATCCCATGCCGCGGGCCGCCTCCAGGGCGTCGGACGGCACCGATTCGAGCCCGGCCAGGATGTTGCGCACGAGGATCGTCAGCGAGTACAGCACCAGGCCCGTGATCACCAGGCCGGCCGAGAGACCGAACACCGGGAGCAGCAGGGCGAACATGGCGAGCGAGGGCACCGTGTAGAGCACGGTGGTGAAGCCGAGGACGGTGGCCGCGACGCCCTTGCGCCCCCGGGCGAGCAGCGCGAGGGGGAAGGCGACGAGCAGGCCGATGAGCACCGAGACCGCGGTGATCCAGATGTGCTGGACCGTCGCGTCGGTCAGCTCCTGGCTGCGGGAGCTGACGTACTCCCAGCAGATCCAGTCGTTCGCCGCCAGACAGCTCTGCGCCACGCCCCCACCTCCCTCGCACCTCCCCAAGGTGCCCCGAACGTACGTACCAAACCCTATCCCCGGCCACTGACAATCGCCGTGGGCCTTTGCAGTACAGCAACATGGGATTCACACAAGCGCGCACGCCAGCCTTCACAATGGGGACCCATGATCCGGTTCGAGCACGTCACCAAGCGGTACGCCGACGGCACCATCGCCGTGGACGATCTCTCCTTCGAGGTGGCCGAGGGTGAACTGGTCACCCTGGTCGGCCCGTCGGGGTGCGGCAAGACCACCACCATGAAGATGGTCAACCGCCTCATCGAGCCGACCGGCGGGCGGATATACGTGGACGGCGAGGACATAGCCACCGTCGACCCGGTCCAGCTGCGGCGCCGCATCGGCTATGTGATCCAGCAGGTCGGGCTCTTCCCGCACAAGACGGTCCTGGAGAACACCGCGACCGTGCCGCACCTGCTCGGCGTGAAGAAGGCGAAGGCGCACGAGCGCGCCGCCGAGCTGCTCGACCTCGTGGGGCTCGACCCGAAGACGTACGGCTCGCGCTACCCGGAGCAGCTCTCCGGCGGTCAGCGCCAACGGGTCGGCGTGGCAAGGGCGTTGGCGGCCGATCCGCCCGTGCTGCTGATGGACGAGCCGTTCGGAGCGGTCGACCCGGTGGTGCGCGAGCGGCTCCAGAACGAGTTCCTCAAGCTCCAGTCGCAGGTGCGCAAGACCGTCCTGTTCGTCACCCACGACATCGAGGAGGCGGTCCGCCTCGGCGACCGCATCGCCGTCTACGGGCAGGGCTCCATCGAGCAGTTCGACGCCCCCGCCGCGGTGCTCGGCGCCCCCGCCACCGACTACGTGGCGGACTTCGTCGGCGCGGACCGCGGCCTCAAGCGCCTCTCGGTGACGCCCATCGAGGAGAGCGACCTCGACCAGCCGCCCGTGGTCCACCTCGACGACCCGCTGCCGGCCGACATCGCGCGCTGGGCCGTCGTCCTGGACGGCGAGGACAACCTGCACGGCTGGATCTCCGGCGAGCAGGCCCGGCTCGGCACGGGCACGGTCCGCGAGCACGCCCGGCGGATGGAGGCCTGGCTGCCGGTCGGCGCCTCCCTCAAGCAGGCCTTCGCCACGATGCTCCAGCACGACGCGGGCTGGATCGCGGTGATCGACCGCGAGGAGCGCGGCCGCTTCCTCGGCGTGCTGACGCCCGCCCGGCTGCACGAGGCGCTGCGCCGCTCCATCGACGCGGACGCCCACGCGGTGCCGCGCACCGAGGTGACGGTCGACTCGGTCAGTTCGCGCTGAGCCGCCCGCTGATCCACTCCAGGGTCGGCGGGATCTCGCGCCGCCAGGTGTTGAAGTTGTGCCCGCCGCTGTCGAGCGTGATGGACGAGACGCGGCCGGGCGCCTTCACCTTCTTGATGAACGCCTGGGTCGGCTTGTAGTTGTCCTCGCCGGACAGGGAGCTGGTCACCAGGAAGGACGACGTGCCCGTCGGCAGGTGGTCCAGGCTCCACAGCAGGTTGGCCCGGTTCTGCTGGTGCTTGTCGCCGTGGAAGAGGTCGCCGGTCGTCGGGTCGTCGGCCGCCTTGTAGTACGCGGAGAGGCCGGCGCTCGCGGCGAACTGCTCGGGGTGGTGCATGCCGATCTTCAGGGCGCAGTAGCCGCCGGTCGAATTGCCGATGAAGCCCCAGTTCCGGGCCTTGGTGCCGACGCGGTACGTCGCGGAGATCGCCTTCGGCACGTCCTTCGCGAAGAACGTCTCGGTCTGCGGGCCGCGCGGTATGTCGACGCACTCCGTGTCGCGCTGGCCGGCCACCGTGGGGCGCATCATGACCAGGATCATCGGCTGCATCTTCTTCTGCTTGGCCTGCGCCCAGGCCGTCTTCGGGTAGCGCAGCCCCTTGAGCAGGTTCTCGGCGGTGCCCGGGTAGCCGGTCAGCACGATCGCGGCGGGGAACGTCGTTTTCTCGTACGCCTTCTGGAAGTACTCCGGCGGGAGATAGACGTACGCCGGGCTCGTTATCCCCGACTTTTCACCGGCCAGCATGATCTTCTGGATCTCGCCCCCCACCTGGGGCTTTCCCGCGCCGGGGGTGTCCGGCTTCTGCTTGGCGACGACCTGGACGTCCTTGCCGCCCGCCGAATGGTCGACGACCTTGCCGACGCCCTGTTCCTGGCCGAACAGGTCGGCCCACGATCCGTAGAAGAGGAACGAGTTGTTGGCGGCGAGCCCCACGGACGCGAAGATCGCCAGCTGGGTCGCGAGCAGCAGCCCGATCCGGCCCGTCACGGCCTTCCAGCTGCGACGCGCCAGGCGCGGCCACAACCAGATGGTGACCGCGAACAGCACCACCGCCAGGAACACGGCGAGTGCCAGGACCTTGTTGCTCGTGAGACCCATGAGTCGATGAAACTTTCTGGCTGAGATTTTCCTGAGAGCGAGGGAACCCACCCCCCGCAAGTCCCGTCCTAGAGGGCGCAAATTGTCCGGCTGGACGGTGCGGACGCCGTCCCCCGGCCAACTGAATCTCTCGCGGAGTCACGGGAAGCGATGTCTGTCAGGATAGATGGGGACAAAAACGGATCGGTTCCGACTCGTGTACGAAAGGTCCTCCGCGGGCCGCGCCCCGAGTCGGTTCCCAAGCTGGTCGGTACGGCCTGCACGATCGTGGGCCTCCTGGACGTCGCGGCCGGAGTCTTCGATCGCGTCCGGCACAGTCGGTTCCACAGCGTCAGCGAAGTGCTGCCGGGCACCTTCGGCCCCTTCGCGGCGGCCGTGGCGCTCTGCGCCGGCATCCTGCTGCTGCTCCTCGCGCACGGCCTGAAGCGCCGCAAGCGGCGAGCCTGGCGGGCCGCCGTGGTGCTGCTGCCGATCGGGGCGGTGGCCCAGTTCTGGTACCGGCACTCCGTGGTCGGGGTGCTGATCTCATTGGTACTTCTCACGCTGCTCGTCCGCCACCGGAGCGAGTTCACCGCCCTGCCCGACCCGCGCAGCCGCTGGAAGGCGGTGGCGAACTTCTTCCTGATGGGAGCGGGCTCGCTGGGCCTGGGCCTGGTCATCGTGAGCGTCCACCCCAACCGCACGGTCGGCAACCCGAGCATCGTGGACCGCATCCAGCACGTGATGTTCGGCCTGTTCGGCGTGGAGGGCCCGGTCGAGTACCAGGGCAAGACCAGCTGGACCGTCGGGTACTCGCTCGGCGCGCTCGGTCTGCTCACCGCGATCACCACGATCTACCTGGCCTTCCGCCCCGAGCACCCGGCGGCCCGGCTCACCGAGGACGACGAGCACAAGCTGCGCGAGCTGCTCGCCAGGCACGGCGCCCGCGACTCGCTCGGCCACTTCGCGCTCCGCCGCGACAAGGCCGTCGTCTTCTCGCCCAGCGGCAAGGCGGCCGTCACCTACCGCGTGGTCTCCGGTGTGATGCTCGCCTCGGGCGACCCGATCGGCGACGTCGAGGCGTGGCCCGGCGCCATCGAGCGCTTCATGGACGAGGCCAAGGCCCACTCCTGGACCCCGGCGGTGGTCGGCTGCTCCGAGACCGGCGGCGAGGTCTGGACCCGCGAGACCGGGCTCGACGCGCTGGAGCTGGGTGACGAGGCGGTGGTGGACGTCGCGGATTTCTCCCTCGCCGGACGCGCCATGCGGAACGTACGCCAGATGGTCAAGCGCATCGAGCGCAATGGCTACGAAACCCGCGTGCGGCGCGTTCGTGACCTCTCCGACGGGGAGCTGGAGCGCATCCGGCGGGCCGCCGAGGACTGGCGCGGCACCGACACCGAGCGCGGCTTCTCGATGGCGCTGGGCCGCATCGGCGACCCGAACGACGGGGACTGCGTGATCGCGACGGCCCACAAGGCCGACGACGAGGGCGCCGCCCCCACCCCCTACGGCGACCTGAAGGCGATCCTGCACTTCGTGCCGTGGGGCAAGGACGGCATGTCCCTGGAGATGATGCGCCGCGACCGTGCGGCGGACCCCGGCATGAACGAGCTGCTGATCGTGGCCTCGCTGCAGGCCTGCGAGAAGATCGGCGTACGCCAGGTCTCGCTGAACTTCGCGATGTTCCGCTCGGCGCTGGCGCGCGGCGAGAAGATCGGCGCGGGGCCGGTGCTGCGGATGTGGCGCGGCCTGCTCGTCTTCCTCTCCCGCTGGTTCCAGATCGAATCCCTCTACAAATTCAACGCGAAGTTCCAGCCGCGCTGGGAGCCGCGCTTCATGGTGTACCGGGCCCATGCGGACCTCCCTCGCATCGGCTTCGCCGTGATGCAGGCGGAGGGCTTCGTGAACCTGGGGCTTCCGGGCCCCCTGGCCCGCCTCACGCGGGCGGCCCGCCGCGACCGCGTCTGCGCGCACGTCCCCCCGAAGGAACAGGGAATCCACGCGGCGTAGCCCCACCGCCCTGACCCCGGCCCCGCCCTCGACGGGCGGGGCCGGGGTTTCGCGCACCCGGGCCCGTGGGGGCCACCTCAGCCCGTCCGGCTGTACGGCCCCGGCCCATGCGGGCCACCTCAGCCCGTCCGGCTGTACGGCCCCGGCCCGTGGGGCCACCCCAGCCCGTCCGGCTGTACGGCCCCGGCCCGTGGGGCCACCCCAGCCCGTCCGGCTGTTCGGCTCCGGCCCTTGGGGGCCACCTCAGCCCGTCCGGCGATTGAGGACGAGCGCCTTTCGGGCGCGAACGGGGTCTGGGGCAGAGCCCCAGCAACCCCGCCTTCGCCTGCGGACCGTGCCCGCGTCCCGCGCAGTTCCCCGCGCCCCTAGGTGGGTCAACCTTGGCAGCACGACATCCCGAGCACCCCGCCCTGCTGCTCGACCCCGGCCCATGCGGGCCACCCCAGCCCGTCCGGCGATTGAGGACGAGCGCCCTTAAGGCGCGACACGGGGTCTGGGGCGGAGCCCCAGGCAACCCCGCCTTCGTCTGCGGACCGTGCCCGCGTCTCGCGCAGTTCCCCGCGCCCCTAGGTGGGTCAACCTGGGCAGCACGGCATCCCGAGCACCCCGCCCGGCTGCGCGACCCCGGCCCATGCGGGCCACCTCAGCCTGTCCGGCGATTGAGGACGAGCGCCCTTCAGGCGCGAACGGGGTCTGGGGCGGAGCCCCGGCAAGCCCGCTCAGGCCCGCTCCAGCTCCGGCTCCGCCGGGGACGCGTCCCGCGTCGGGGCGGGCGCGGAGAGGCGCCGCGCGGCCCTGTCGGACGACAGCCCGACCAGCGCCACCCCGATCACCAGCACGAACGCCACCCCCGCCAGCGCGAACGACAGCGTGAACTGGCTCTCCGCCGGCAGCGGCGGCACCCCCGCAGGCAACCCGGCGATCACCTTCGACGCGAGCAGCGACGTGATCACCGCACTGGCGATCGCGGAACCGACCGACCGCGAGATCGAGTTGATCCCGTTGGCGATCCCCGTCTGGTGGTGCGGCACGCTCGCCACGATGAGCGCCGGCATCGCCGCGTACCCGAAGCTGATCGCGGCACCGATGAGCATGCCCGCGAGGATGACGGACGACGTCGAGTCGTGCGCCCCGGTCAGCCAGGCGAAGCCGAGCACACCGAAGGCCGCACCCGCCGCGAGCGTGAAGCGCGCCCCGATCCGCCCCACGAGCTGCCCGCCGAGCGGCGCGGCGATCAGCGAGACGAGGGTGGTGGGCAGCAGGTACTCGACGGAGGCGCGGAGCACGGACGCCGTGAAGCCGTACCCCGTGAGGCGGTCCGGCATCTGCACCAGGTACGAGACGCCGATGAACTGGGAGAACATCGCGAAGCCGAGGAGCAGCCCGGCCAGGTTGGTGAAGAGCACCGGCCGGTGCGCGAACATCCGCATGTCGACCATGGGCTCGGCGACCTTGCGCTCGACCAGGACCCAGACCCCGGCCATGACGACCGCGCCGACGAAGAGCCCGATCGTACGGCCGGAGGACCAGCCCCACTCGTGGCCCTGCGAGATGGGCAGCAGGAGCATCACGAGGAAGGCGGCGAGCGTGGCCGCGCCGAGCCAGTCGGTGCGTCCGCCCGTCTTCGTACGGGAGGCGGGCACGACCAGGATCACGGCGATGAGGGCGACGACCGCGAGGATCACGGCGAGCCAGAACACCCGGTGGTAGTCGGGGTGCGCGCCCTGCGTGAGCAGGCCGGCGCCGACCAGGGCGAGGCCGCTGCCGAACGCGAGCGTGCCGCTGACCAGCGCCATCGCGCCGTGCAGCTTCTGCGGCGGAATCTCCTCGCGCAGCACGGAAAGGGCCAGCGGGAAGATCGCGGTGGCCGCGCCCTGGAGCACTCGGCCGACGATCAGCAGCACCAGCGAGCTGGTGGTGGCGGCGAGCACCGAGCCCGCGACCATGACCACGAGCACACCGATGAGCGTCGGCTTCTTGCCGTGCATGTCGCCGAAGCGGCCGAGCAGCGGGGTGAAGACGGCCGCGGAGAGCAGGGTCGCGGTGGTGACCCAGCTGACGCCGGACGTGGTGGTGCCGAGGTCGCTCTGGATCGTCCCGAGGATCGGCACGACCAGGGTCTGCATCATCGAGACGACCATGGCGGCGAGGCCGAGGACCAGGACGAGCCCGGTTCCGCCGCTGGGGCGTTGGTTAGTGGTCACTTTTTCTTCCGTACGGCAGGAGCAGGCACGCGCGGTGCCTGAGCAGAGGAAAGCTTGATTACCTCAAGCAACTTAATGAAGGTAAACATCAAAGGTTGAGGTAGTCAAGTTTCGCTCGAACCGCGGGTACAGTGGACGGCATGCCCGGAACCCGCCCCACCGCCGTCAGCAACCTCACGCTCATGGACGCCATCTGGGACGCCCTGGCCGGCTTCTACGGCGACTTCACGTCGGCCGCCGCCGACGAGGGCCTCACCTCCAGCCAGGCCAAGACCCTGACCGTGCTGCGCCGCGGCCCCGCCTCCATGCGCTCGCTCGCCACCACGCTGCACTGCGACGCGTCGAATGTGACGGGGATCATCGACCGCCTCGAAGCGCGCGCCCTGGTGCGCCGCGAGCCCAGCCCCACCGACCGCCGCGTCAAGAACGTCGTCCTCACCGACCAGGGGATGCGCACGGTGGAGACGGTGCGCACGGGCATGCTCGCCACCCACACCGCACTCGACGGGCTCCCCGACGCCGACCGCGTCGCCCTGCGCGACCTCCTGGAGCGCCTCTTCCCCGCCCCCGGCCATGGTCCGGTCACCCCCGCCTGACGCCTACGCTTGACGTATGAGTACGTGGAACGGGCTGCCGAACGGGCGGGGGGCCGTCGACGGTCTGCCCGCGTGGGACCGCTGCGCGGTCATGGGCGTGGTCAATGTGACGCCCGACTCCTTCTCCGACGGCGGCCGGTGGTTCGACACCTCGATCGCCGTCAAGCGCGGCCTCGACCTCGTCACCGAGGGCGCCGACCTCGTCGACGTCGGCGGTGAGTCGACCCGCCCCGGCGCCTCCCGCGTGGACGAGGCCGAGGAGCTGCGCCGCGTCGTCCCCGTCGTACGGGGCCTGGTCGCCGAGGGCGTCACCGTCTCCGTCGACACCATGCGCGCCCGCGTCGCCGAACAGGCGGTCGCCGCGGGCGCGGTCCTGGTCAACGACGTCAGCGGGGGCCTCGCCGACCCCGCGATGATCCCCACCGTCGCCGCCACCGGCACCCCCTTCGTGGTCATGCACTGGCGGGGCTTCAGCCAGGACATGAACAGCCGCGCGGTCTACGGCGACGTGGTGGGCGAAGTCGTCGCCGAACTCCGCGTCCGCATCGAGGCCGTCATCGAGGGCGGTGTCGCCCCCGAGCGCCTCGTCATCGACCCCGGCCTCGGCTTCGCCAAGCAGGCGGAGCACGATCTCGCCCTGGTCGCCCACCTCGCCGACCTGCGCGCGCTCGGCCGCCCCGTCCTGGTCGCCGCCTCCCGCAAGCGGTTCCTCGGCCACGTCCTGGCCGGCGACGAGGGCGCCCCGCCGCCCGCCCGCGAGCGCGACGCGGCCACCGCCGCCGTCTCCGCCATAGCCGCCCACGAGGGCGCCTGGGCCGTGCGCGTCCACGAGGTCCGCGCCACCGCCGACGCCGTCCGCGTGGCCCGCGCCGTCGAGGGAGCCCGGTGAGCCCCCGTAAGGACATCGAGGCGGTCGAGCGCGCCAACACGGCGTTCTACGAGACCCTGGAGCGGGGCGACTTCGAGGAGCTGTCCGACCTCTGGCTGAGCGCCACCGTGGCCGGCGACACCGGGATCTCCTGCGTCCACCCGGGCTGGCCGGTCCTCTCCGGGCGCGGCGAGGTGCTCCGCTCGTACGCGCTGATCATGGCGAACACGGAGTACATCCAGTTCTTCCTGACCGATGTGAAGGCCGTCGTGCTCGGCGACACCGCGCTGGTCACCTGTACGGAGAACATCCTCAGCGGCGGTCCCGCCGAGGAGAGCGGCGAACTGGGCCCCCTCGTCGGCCAGCTCGTGGTGGCCACCAATGTGTTCCGCCGCACATCGGAAGGCTGGCGGCTCTGGTCCCACCACGGCTCTCCGGTACTCGCCGAATCGGGCGACGAGGAGCCGGACGAGGCCTGAAGAAGCTGGAAAGAGGCCGGAACAGGCCGGAAGAGTACTGAATCCGGGCACGATCGCCGGCTTTCGAGGGTTGAACCGAGAGCCATCGGGTAGGGGCGGCTACCAGGCCTGTCAGGATCTGTCCATAGCCCCCATGGGCGAGCACTGTCAGTGCCCGCAGGTAGATTCGATTGTGGGCACCGTGCCGCCCGCACGCGGCCGCATGTCCGTCTGACCAACGACAGCAGGAGTGATTCGCGTGGATCGTGTCGCGCTGCGCGGCCTCAAGGCCCGTGGGCACCATGGCGTCTTCCCCCGGGAACGCGAGGAAGGCCAGACCTTCATCGTCGACCTGGTGCTCGGCCTCGACACCCGCCTCGCGGCGGCCGACGACGACCTGGCGAAGACCGTGCACTACGGCGTGGTGGCCGAGGAAGTCGTGGACGTCGTCCAGGGCGAGCCCGTCGACCTGATCGAGACGCTCGCGGAGCGGATCGCCCAGCAGTGCCTCAAGCACGAAGGCGTCCAGGAGGTGGAGGTGGTCGTCCACAAGCCCGACGCGCCGATCACCGTCCCGTTCGACGACGTGACCATCACCATCACCCGGAGCCGAGTATGAGCGTGTATTCGCAGGGGGCCGCGCAGAGCGACCCGACCGTACAGCCGGTGCCCGCCTCCGTGGTCGAGCAGGTCGACGCGGCCGACATGACGCTCTCCAACCCGCGCCGCGCGGTCATCGCCCTCGGCTCCAACCTCGGCAACCGCCTGGAGACGCTCCAGGGCGCCATCGACGCCTTGGAGGACACCCCCGGGCTCCGCGTCAAAGCCGTCTCGCCGGTGTACGAGACCGAGCCCTGGGGCGTCGACCCCGGCTCCCAGCCCTCGTACTTCAACGCGGTCGTCGTCGTGAAGACCACCCTCCCGCCGGCCTCGCTCCTGGAGCGCGGCCACGCCATCGAGGAGGCCTTCGACCGCGTCCGCGAGGAGCGCTGGGGACCCCGCACCATCGACGTGGACATCGTTGCCTACGCCGATGTCGTCTCCGACGACCCGGTCCTGACGCTCCCTCACCCCCGCGCCCACCAGCGCGCCTTCGTCCTCGCCCCCTGGCACGACGTGGACCCCGGCGCCCAGCTGCCCGGCCACGGCGCGGTCGCCGACCTGCTGAGCGGCGTCGGCCACGAGGGCGTCCTCGCCCGCGCCGACCTGGAACTCAGGCTGCCCGAGTAGTCGTTACGCTGCTGAGGGTCGGCTCCGACCCCCCCATCAAGAGACGCGAAGGGCACTACTCCGTGAAGCAACTGCGGCTTGGCGTGCTGGCCGGCCTGTTCGTCATCGCCGGAGTGCTCTCCTGGGCGGGCGCCCGGCTGTGGGACGCGGTCGCCACGCTGCCGAGCGTGCCGATCGCGGCGCCCATCGTGCTCGCGGTGATCGCCGTGATCCTGCTCGCCACCGCCCTGTCCATCCGCTCCCGGCTGCGCGCCCAGCGCGAGCGCCGGCCGGGCGCCAAGGGCGTGGAGCCCCTGATGGCGGCGCGCGCGGTCGTCTTCGGCCAGGCGAGCGCCCTGGTCGCCTCCCTGGTCTGCGGGATGTACGGCGGGACGGGCGTCTACCTGCTGAGCTACCTCGACGTGCCGGCCCGCCGCGACCAGGCGATCTACGCCGGGTTCTCGGTCCTCGCCGGGATCGCCGTGGTGGCCGCCGCGTTCTTCCTGGAGCGCGTCTGCAAGCTCCCCGAGGACGAGGACGACACCACGGCCACGGCCGTCTGAGACCCGGACCGGCCCGCCGCTACAGCAGGGTGCCGCCCTCGACCCGGGTCCGCGCCAGGATCCCGTCGAGCCGCGCGAGCACGGCCGCCGACAGCTCGATCCGCCCGGCCGCGAGGTTCTCCTCGATGTGCGCCGGGGTGCGGCTGCCCGGGATCGGCACCGTGTGCTCGTCCTGATGGAGCAGCCACGCCAGCGCCAGCTGCGCCGGGGTGATGCCCAGTTCGTCGGCCACCTGGCGCACCGGCGCGAACCGGTCGGTGTTGGCCTTGAGGTTGGCCGCGTCGAACCGGCCCATGTGCTGCCGGAAGTCGCCCTCCCCCACCGACTGCACCGCCCCGCCGAGGAAGCCCTGCCCCAGCGGCGACCACGGCACGATCCCCACCCCCAACTCCCGCGCGGTGGCGAGCAGTTCCGGTGAGATCGGCCGCCACATCGACCACTCGACCTGCACCGCGGCCACCGGGTGCACGGCGTGCGCCGCGCGCAGCTGGTCGGAGCTCACGTTGGACAGGCCGAGATGGCGCACGAGACCCGCGTCGACGAGTTCGGCGACCGCGCCCACCGTGTCGGTCAGCGGCACCCGCGGATCCGGGAAGTGCGGGTAGTACAGGTCGATGTACTCCGTGCCGAGCCCCCGAAGGCTCGCCTCCGCATAGCCCCGTACGTGCTGGGGGTCGGCGTTGACCGCCAGCTCGCCGAAGGCGTAGCCGACCGGGAAGGGGTGCGGCTCGGCGCCCTCGGGGATCCGGAAGCCGAACTTGGTGGCCACGACGACCTGTTCGCGGCGCCGGCCCTTGAGGACCCTGCCGACGAGCCGCTCGTTGTGGCCGTCCGTGCCGTAGCCGTCGGAGGTGTCGACGAAGGTCGCTCCGGCGTCGAGCGCCGCCCGCAGCGCACGCTCGCCCCGGTCGTCGTCGATGTCGCCGTAGATCCCCGGCGACAGGACCATGGCGCCGAACCCGAGCGCGGAGACTTCCAGTTCACCGAGAGAGCGGACTGGCAGATTCTGTTCCGTCATGGCCAGAGCGTGTCATAGCCGTCGCCCAACCGGCAGGGCCCGTCCGGGAGTTGGACGGCCGCGGCGTCAGCGGGCCATGATCAGGCTCATCGCCTCGCTGCGCGTCGCCGGGGCCCGCAGCTGGCCCCGCACCGCCGACGTCATGGTCTTCGCGCCGGGCTTGCGGATGCCGCGCACCGACATGCACATGTGCTCGGCCTCGATCACCACGATGGCGCCGCGCGCGTCGAGGATGCGCATCAGCGAATCGGCGATCTGCGTGGTCAGCCGCTCCTGCACCTGCGGCCTGCGGGCGAACACGTCCACCAGCCGGGCCAGCTTCGACAGACCGGTGATCTTGCCGGACTCGGCGGGGATGTAGCCGACGTGGGCCACCCCGTGGAACGGCAGCAGATGGTGCTCGCAGACGGACACGATCTCGATGTCCTTCACCAGGACCATCTCGTCGTGCCCCAGGTCGAACGTGGTGGTGAGCACGTCCTCGGGCTCCTGGCGCAGACCCGCCAGGATCTCCCTGTACGCCCGCGCCACCCGGGCGGGCGTCTCCTTGAGGCCCTCGCGGTCCGGGTCCTCGCCGACCGCTATGAGGAGCTCGCGCACGGCGTTCTCGGCGCGCTTCTCATCGAACTCGCCGATCTTGGCCTCGCCGTCCAGCGTCACCGGGTCGGTCATCTGTGCCTCGTTCCTCGACTGTCATTCATGGCGCGTGGCCAGAAAACACCCGCGCCCCCACAGGCTAGAACCTGGGGGGCGCGGCATGCATTCCGGGGCCGGTGGGGCCCCGGGGGCTCAGGCCTCGGGTCGGTCCTCGGGGGCCGGCAGGGCCTCCGTGGGCGTCTCCAGGGGCGCGGAGCCATTGGCGCTCGTGGTGGCACCGTTGGTCAGCGCCAGCTCCTTCGGCGAGAGCACCGGCGGCCTCGTCGACGGCGTACGCCGCGAGGAGCCGGTCCAGGCCGGACGGGCCGGACGCTTGACGATGCCGGAGAAGACCTCGGCGATCTGCTCCTTGCTGAGGGTCTCCTTCTCCAGGAGTTCCAGGACCAGCTTGTCGAGGATGTCGCGGTTCTCGACCAGGATTTCCCAGGCCTCGTTGTGCGCCGTCTCGATGAGCTTCTTGACCTCTTCGTCGACGAGCGCCGCGACCTCTTCCGAGTAGTCGCGCTGGTGCGCCATCTCACGGCCGAGGAACGGCTCGCTGTTGTCGCCGCCGAACTTGATCGCACCCAGACGCTCGGTCATGCCGTACTGCGTGACCATCGCGCGAGCGGTGGCCGTGGCCTTCTCGATGTCGTTGGCCGCGCCCGTCGTCGGGTCGTGGAAGACGAGCTCCTCGGCCGCGCGCCCGCCCAGCATGTAGGCGAGCTGGTCGAGCATCTCGTTGCGCGTGGTCGAGTACTTGTCCTCGTCCGGCAGGACCATCGTGTAGCCGAGGGCCCGGCCGCGCGAGAGGATCGTGATCTTGTGGACCGGGTCCGAGTTGGGAGAGGCCGCTGCGACCAGGGCGTGACCGCCCTCGTGGTACGCGGTGATCTTCTTTTCCTTCTCGGACATGATCCGCGTGCGCTTCTGCGGACCCGCCACGACGCGGTCGATCGCCTCGTCGAGCGCGTCGTTGTCGACCAGCTTGCGGTCGCTGCGCGCCGTCAGGAGCGCCGCTTCGTTCAGCACGTTCGCCAGGTCGGCGCCGGTGAAGCCGGGGGTGCGCCGCGCGACGGCCGACAGGTCGACGTCCGGGGCGACGGGCTTGCCCTTCTGGTGGACCTTGAGGATCGCCAGACGGCCCTGCATGTCCGGGCGGTCGACCGCGATCTGGCGGTCGAAGCGGCCGGGGCGCAGGAGCGCCGGGTCGAGGATGTCGGGCCGGTTGGTGGCGGCGATCAGGATGACGCCGCCCTTCACGTCGAAGCCGTCCATCTCGACGAGCAGCTGGTTGAGGGTCTGCTCGCGCTCGTCGTGACCGCCGCCGAGGCCCGCACCGCGGTGCCGTCCCACGGCGTCGATCTCGTCGACGAAGACGATCGCCGGGGCGTTCGCCTTGGCCTGCTCGAAGAGGTCGCGGACACGCGAGGCGCCCACACCCACGAACATCTCGACGAAGTCGGAGCCGGAGATCGAGTAGAAAGGAACACCGGCCTCACCCGCGACGGCGCGGGCGAGCAGCGTCTTGCCGGTGCCGGGCGGGCCGTAGAGCAGCACGCCCTTGGGGATCTTGGCGCCGACGGCCTGGAACTTCGCCGGCTCCTGGAGGAACTCCTTGATCTCGTGGAGTTCCTCGACGGCCTCGTCGGACCCCGCCACGTCGGCGAAGGTCGTCTTCGGGGTGTCCTTGGTGATGAGCTTGGCCTTGGACTTCCCGAAGTTCATGACTCGGGAGCCGCCGCCCTGCATCTGGTTCATCAGGAACAGGAAGACCACGACGATGAGGACGAAGGGGAGCAGCGAGAGCAGGATCCCGAGGAACGGGTTCTGCTTGTCGGGCGAGACGGTGTAGCCCTTGGGGATGTCACCGGCCTTGACGCTGCCCTGCAGCTGGTCGGCGAGCGAGCTCGCCTGGATGTCCCCGATGTAGTTCGCCTGGACCTTGCTGCTGCCCTTGACCTTCTGGCCGTCCTTCAGGTCGATCTTGATGACCTGGCTGTCACCTGTGGTGATCTTGGCCTGTTCGACCTGCTTGTTGCTGATCGCCTGAACGACATCGGATGTGTCGACCGTCTTGTAGCCGCCACCCGAGCCGACGACCTGCATCAGCACGACCACGGCGAGGACGGCCAGCACGATCCACATGACCGGCCCACGGAAGTATCGCTTCACGTCCATCCATACGGAGCGAGAACGCCCCGTCCCTCCTGCCCGTAGTAAATGCTGCTGTGACTGTGACTAAGACTGTGTGTAAAGACTGTTCTTCGGACGGTACCCCAGCATTGTCACCCGTGGTCGCACGGTACGGCTGACAAAGGGCCCTTCCCATGCTCCAACGGCGCGGGGCGGGCTGTGGTTCCCCGAAACTGAACGGGTTGCCTCAGCCGCCGTACACGTGCGGAGCGAGCGTCCCGACAAAGGGGAGATTGCGGTACTTCTCGGCATAGTCGAGGCCGTAGCCCACGACGAATTCATTCGGAATGTCGAAACCGATCCACTTGACGTCGATCGCGACCTTTGCGGCATCCGGCTTACGGAGCAGCGTGCACACCTCCAGGGAGGCGGGCTCGCGCGATCCGAGGTTGGACAGGAGCCACGACAGGGTGAGACCCGAGTCGATGATGTCCTCGACGATCAGGACGTGCTTGCCCTTGATGTCGGTGTCGAGGTCCTTGAGGATCCGCACGACGCCGGAGGACTGGGTGCCCGCACCGTACGAGGAGACGGCCATCCAGTCCATGGTGACCGGGGTGGACAGCGCGCGGGCCAGATCCGCCATGACCATGACGGCGCCCTTCAGGACACCGACGAGGAGCAGGTCCTTGCCCGCGTACTCCGCGTCGATCTTCCCGGCCAGCTCCGCCAGCTTCGCGTCGATCTCTTCCTTGGTGATGAGCACCGACTGGAGGTCGGTGCCCATGTCCTTCTCGTTCACCCGGGCCGCTTTCTTGGGGGTTTCTGTTGTCCGTACGCGAGCCGAGTTACGTGCGTTCGCTCAGCTCTGCCGAATGACCAGTCTGCCACCCTGCCGACGCGCGACGACGCGGCCCGGGAGATTGATGGCCCGCTGGCCGCGCCAGCTGGTGATCAGCTTGTCGACCTCCTCCACATGGCGGGCGAAGAGCGAGCCGGCGGGCGAGCCCGCCTCGATGACCGCGCGGCGCACGATCCGGCGCCGCACGGCGGGCGGCAGCGCGAAGAGCTTCGCGCACTCCAGGAGCCCCGCCTCGTCCCGTACGGAGGCGTCGGCCTGGAGGGCCCAGGCGTCCAGGGCGTCGGCGTCGTCACGGGAGAGCTGGGCGGTGCGGGCGAGCGCCTCGACGACGCCCTTGCCGAGCGCCTTCTCCAGGGCCGGCAGACCCTCCTGGCGCAGCCGGGAGCGGGTGTAGGCGGGGTCGGCGTTGTGCGGGTCGTCCCAGACGGGCAGCGACTGGACCATGCAGGCCTTGCGCGCGGTCTGGCGGTCGAGCTCCAGGAAGGGGCGCCGGTAGCGGCCCGCCGCCCCCGAGACGGCGGCCATGCCGGACAGGGAGCGGGTGCCGGAGCCGCGGGCGAGGCCCAGCAGCACCGTTTCGGCCTGGTCGTCGCGGGTGTGGCCGAGCAGGATCGCGGCGGCGCCGTGCCGCTCGGCCGCGGCGTCGAGGGCGGCGTAGCGGGCGTCCCGGGCGGCGGCCTCGGGACCTCCCTCGCGGCCCACGCGCACGGCGACGGACTCGGCGGGGTCCAGGCCCAGGCCGGTCATGCGGGAGACGACCTCGGCGGCGCGCAGGTCCGAGCCGTGCTGGAGGCCGTGGTCGACGGTGATCCCGCCGGCGCGCAGCGAGAGCTTGCGGGACTCGAAGGCGAGGGCGGAGGCGAGCGCCATCGAGTCGGCGCCGCCCGAGCAGGCCACGAGCACGAGGGGCTCGGGCGCGGTGCGAACGCTCGCGCCCTGACCTGCGGGAGCCCCCGCGGTCACGGCCGTCTCGGCGTTCTGGTGGTCGCGGGAGTGTTCGTTCAGTACGTCGTGGAGTACGCGGCGAACCGCCAGGCGTATCGCTGCGACCGCAGGATGGGGACCCATGTCCGGTGCCCTTCGGTGAAGTTGGGGGTGCCTCTTGCGCGGAGAGGATGCGGGGGGAACAGGGGGAGCAGGAGGGCCGTTCAGTCACACAGAGTGCGTAGATGGTGACAGAACAGAGCCGTTACCCGAGCATTGCACGCCTACCCATGCCCCACGGTCCCTCGGATGGGTGATTCCCGCGTTGACACCCGCCACCGGCGGCGTTCAGGTCAGGACTCCGCCTTGCGGTGCACCCGCGCGACCCACTCCGCCGGCTTGGCGATCTCGGACTTCGTAGGAAGCGTGTTCGGAGAGGTCCACACCCGGTTGAAGCCGTCCATGCCCACCTCCTCCACCACGGCCCGCACGAAACGCTCGCCGTCGCGGTACTGGCGCAGCTTGGCGTCGAGGCCGAGGAGCTTGCGCAGCGCCATGTCGAGCCGGGAGGCGCCCTTGGCCCGGCGCTCCTTGAACTTCTCGCGGATCTCGGCGACCGAGGGCACGACCTGCGGCCCGACACCGTCCATCACGTAGTCGGCGTGGCCCTCCAGGAGGGACATCACGGCGGTGAGCCGGTTGAGGATCTCGCGCTGCTCGGGCGTCTGCACCAGCTCGACCAGGGAGCGCCCGCCGTCGTCCTCCTCGCCCTCGGGCCGGCCCCCGGCCAGGGACTGCGCCGCGTCGCGCAGCCGCTCCAGGACGGTCATCGGGTCGACCTCGGTGGCGCCGAGGAACGACTGGATCTCGCTCTCCAGGTGGTCGCGGAGCCAGGGCACGGCCGTGAACTGGGTGCGGTGGGTCTCCTCGTGGAGGCAGACCCAGAGCCTGAAGTCGTGCGGGGGCACGTCGAGTTCGCGCTCCACGTGCACGATGTTGGGCGCCACGAGCAGCAGCCGCCCCCCGCCGCCGGGTCCCGCCGGCAGGTCCCGGCTCGCGGGCGCGAAGGTCTCGTACTGACCGAGGACGCGTGAGGACAGGAAGCTCAGGAGCATGCCGAGCTCGACACCGGTGACCTTGCCGCCGACCGCGCCGAACACGGCTCCGGCGGCCGTGCTGCCCCGGCGCTCCTGCATCTTGTCCAGCAGGGGCCGCAGGATCTCGCGGAAGCCGGCCACATTGGCCTTCACCCATCCGGCCCGGTCCACGACCAGGACCGGGGTGTCCTCCGGTTCGACGCCCTCCGGGATCATCCGGGTGAACGCCCGTACGTGTTCTTCGGCGGCCTTGGCGTGCCGACGGAGCTCGGCGACGATCTCTCGCGCCTCTTCACGGCTCACGTCGGGGCCCGGCCGCACCAGTCGGGTCGCGGTCGCGACCGCGAGGTTCCAGTCGACCATCCCAGAGGTACCTGCACCGCCGATGCCAGTCATGCGTCAACCGTACGTTGTCGTCCCCGTGAGGGAACCCGCTCGGCGAAGCTCAGTGCGCCGTGAGCCGGGTGGCGAGCCGGTCGAGGGCGCGTTGTGCGGGGGCCGGGTCGGCGCCGGGCGTGCCCGCCGTGAGGAACGCGAACGCCAGGAGGTGGCCGCCCCCGTCCACCACGGTGCCCGCCAGGGTGTTGACCCCGGCGCCGCCCAGCGTGCCGGTCTTCGCCCTGACCAGGCCGGTCGCCGCGGAGGTGGTGCCGTAGCGGGTGCTGAGGGTGCCGGTGAACCCGGCGACGGGCAGACCGGTGAGGATGGGCCGCAGTGCGGGGCGGGCCGGGTCGGCGGCGTTGGCGAGCAGCCGGGTGAGCAGGTCCGCGGTGAGCCTGTCGGCGCGGTTGAGTCCGCTGCCGTCCGTGAACACGCTTCCGTTCAGCGGGAGTTGCTCCTTGGCGAGCTGCGCGGCGACGGCCGCGGCGCCGCCCTCGAAGCTCGCGGGTTTCCCGGTGGCGATCGCGGTCTGCCGGCTGAGGGCCTCCGCGATGTCGTTGTCGCTCTCGGTCAGCATCCGCTCGACGACCTCGGTCAGCGGCGCGGAACGGGTGCTCGCGACCGCGGTCGCCCCCGCGGGCCCGGGGCCCGCCACCGGGTCGTCCGCCCGCACCCCGCGGTCGCGCAGCAGCCGCGCGAAGGCCCGCGCGGTGTCGCCCGCCGGGTCGGCGGTGCGAGCGCCGGGCCCGCTCTCCTCCGTACCGGGGGATCCCGCGGCGCTCTGCGGGACGGTCGTGCGCCCCTCGTCCGTCATCAGGGCGACGACCGGCGCGAGGTTCTCGTTCGGCCCGATGGGGTGCACCGGGGTACCGGTGAAGAGCGAGGCGTCGTACGTCAGACGGACGTGGTCGAGGGAGTGGGCCCGCACCGCGCGGGCGGTGTCGTCGGCGAGCGCGGCCAGGCGCGCCCGGTCCAGGGTGGGGTCGCCGCCCCCCACGAGGGTGAGCGCCGAGCCGTCGGCCGGGGCCGCGACCACGGCGGTGGTGAAGCGGTGGTCGGCCGGGAGCGCGGTGAGGACCGCGGTCGCCGTCGCGATCTTGGTGGTGGAGGCCGGCGTCATGGCGACGTCCGCGCGGGAGGCGTACACGACCTGGCCGGTGGCGGTGTCGAGGACCGAGCCCGCCGGATGCGGGCCGAGCGCGGGGTCGGCGAGCAGCGGGGCGAGCGCCGCGGGCAGGGCCGCCGGGACGGGCGCGTCGCCGGCCGGGTGGAGCGCCGCGAGCACGCCGGGCGCGCTCGGGGCCGGAGCCGGAGCCTCCGTATCCGCGGGGCGCTGGTGATGTGCGCCACCCCTGGCGTCCGACGATGCGGCCCGTGCGCGCTCGGCCGTACGCTGACCTGAGTCCCACGGTCCCGCCAGGGCCACGGCCCCTGTCGCCAGTGCCAGGCCGATCGCCGCCGCACCCGCTGTGAGCTGCCATGTCTTGGGTCCCGGCACCGAGGACCAGCCCCTTTCGCGATCACACACCTGCGTGAGGGACACTTAATCACCAGAACTGCGTCCCGCCGCGAACATGGCGGCCGACGCAGCCCCGTCCGATGCATGTGCTGATCATGGAGGAGAGCCACCCGTGGAGTTCGACGTCACCATCGAGATCCCGAAGGGATCGCGGAACAAGTACGAGGTCGACCACGAGACCGGCCGGATCCGCCTGGACCGTCGACTCTTCACCTCGACCAGCTACCCGGCCGACTACGGCTTCGTCGAGAACACCCTCGGCGAGGACGGCGACCCGCTGGACGCCCTGGTCCTGCTCGACGAGCCGACCTTCCCGGGCTGCGTCATCAAGTGCCGCGCGATCGGCATGTTCCGGATGACCGACGAGGCCGGCGGCGACGACAAGCTGCTGTGCGTCCCGGCGTCAGACCCGCGCGTCGAGCACCTGCGCGACATCCACCACGTCTCCGAGTTCGACCGCCTGGAGATCCAGCACTTCTTCGAGGTCTACAAGGACCTGGAGCCCGGCAAGTCCGTCGAAGGCGCCGACTGGGTCGGCCGCGTCGAGGCCGAGGCCGAGGTCGAGGCCTCCTACAAGCGCCTTGAGGCGCAGGGCGGCGCGCACTGACGCGCGTCCTTCCGTAGCGAACGGGCGGCGCACCCTCGGGGTGCGCCGCCCGTCGTCGTACCGGGCCGTCCGCGCGGCCCGCCCTGCCCGCCGCCCTCCCCCGTGACATGCGCCTTCGCGGCGGACCTCCCCTTGTCGTGCCGCGTCATGGCGACCCACATACTGGGCACACGGACCCGAAGTGGCTGGAGGGAGGCACGGGACCAGTGATGGCCGAGCAGCACGACACGGTCGAGGACCGCAAACCGCAGTCCGACGAGGCGCGCAGCGCCTTCGCACCCCCCGAGGGCGTGGAACAGCCACAGGTGCCCGAGGAAGACTCGCCCACCTCCGAGTTCGCGCTTCCGGCCGGCCTCTCCACCCCGGTCGTCGAATCACCCGCCGAACAGCCCGCGTCCGCATTCACCACGCCGAGCGCGTACACCGCGCGGGACACGCCGAACCCGATGACCACCACCGGCTCCATGCCCCTGGTGCGGCTCTCCAAGGACGCGCCCTGGCAGGACCGGATGCGCACCATGCTCCGGATGCCGGTCGGCGACCGGCCGGTGGCCGAGCCGGTGCAGAAGCACGACGACACGGGCCCCGCGGTGCCCCGCGTGCTCGACCTGACGCTGCGTATCGGCGAGCTGCTGCTCGCGGGCGGCGAGGGCGCCGAGGACGTCGAGGCGGCGATGTTCGCGATCTGCCGCAGCTACGGCCTCGACCGCAGCGAGCCCACCGTCACCTTCACCATGCTCGGCATCACCTACCAGCCGTCCCTGGTGGACGACCCGGTGACGGCCAACCGCACGGTGCGCCGCCGCGGCACCGACTACACCCGGCTGGCGGCCGTGCACCGGCTCGTCACGGACATGACCAGCGAGGACCACGAGGTCTCCCTCGAAGAGGCCTACCGGCGCCTCGCGGAGATCCGCCGAAACCGCCACCCCTACCCCGGCTGGGTCCTGACCACCGCCTGCGGAATCCTCGCGGGAGCGGCCTCGGTGCTCCTGGGCGGCGGCGTCACGGTCTTCCTGGTGGCGGCGGTCGGCGCGGTCCTCGGCGACCGGCTGGCCTGGCTGTGCGCGGCGCGCGGGCTGCCGGAGTTCTACCAGTTCGTGGTGGCGGCGATGCCGCCCGCCGCGATGGGCGTCGCGCTCAGTCTGCTCTCCTGGAACCTCAGGCCGTCCGCCGTGATCACCGGTGGGCTCTTCGCGCTGATCCCGGGGCGGGCCCTGGTGGCGGCCGTCCAGGACGGCCTCACGGGCTTCTACGTGACCGCGTCCGCGCGGCTCCTCGAAGTCGGGTACTTCTTCGTCGCGATCGTCGTCGGTGTCCTGTCCGTCCTGTACGGCGGGCTCCAGATCCACGCGGAGCTCAACCCGGAGGGCACCTTCCAGCCTACCAACCGGCCGATCGTGCAGATCCTCGCCTCGATGGTGCTCTGCCTGACCTTCGCGGTCCTGCTGCAACAGGACCGCTCCACCGTCCTGATCGTCTCCGCCAACGGCGGCGTCGCCTGGGTGGTGTACGCCGCGATCGCGGTCACCGCGAAGGGCTCGCCGATCATGGCGACGGCGGTGGCGGCCGGCCTGGTCGGCCTCTTCGGCCAGCTGCTCTCGCGGTACTGGAACACCTCGGCGCTGCTGTACGTGACCGCGGCGATCGGCCCGCTGCTGCCCGGTAGCGCCACCTACTTCGGGGTCCTCTCCATCGCCCAGAACCACCTGAACACGGGCGTCGCCTCGCTCGCCAAGGCCATCGCGCTCGCCCTGGCCATCGCGATCGGCGTGAACCTCGGAAACGAGATCGCCCGGCTCTTCCTGCGCTCGCCGGGGCCGGGCCGCGCCGCGGCCAAGCGGACCCGCGGCTTCTGAGGCGGCGGCTCGGCGCCGCGCGGCCGGGCCGGGGGCTCCGCGCCGCCCGGCGGCGCGCCCCGCCCGGGTCAGCGCTTGGCGTGCCGCCCGCCGCGCTGCGGGGCCTGGCCCGCGCCACCGGGGCCGTCGGCCACCGGCGGGTTCTTCTTCGCCTTGGAGCGGGCCCGCAGGAACTCGATCGCGATCGGGACCACCGACACGAGGACGATCGCGACGAGGATCAGCTCGATGTGCTGGTGCACGAACTGCACGTTGCCGAGCGCCGCGCCGAGCAGCGTCACTCCCGCGCCCCACAGGCTGCCGCCGATGACGTTGAACGTGAGGAACGAGCGGTAGTTCATCCCGGAGACGCCCGCGATGATCGGCGTGAAGGTGCGCACGATCGGCACGAAGCGGGCCAGGACCAGCGACTTCGGCCCGTACTTCTCGAAGAACTCGTGGGCCTTCTCGACGTTCTCCTGCTTGAAGAGCTTGGAGTCGGGCCGTCTGAAGAGGGACGGGCCCACCTTCTTGCCGAACAGGTAACCCACCTGGTCGCCGAGGACCGCCGCGAACACCACCAGGACGCAGACCAGCCACAGCGGGGTGTCCAGCTTGCCGGTGGTGACCAGCAGGCCCGTGGTGAACAGGAGCGAGTCGCCCGGCAGGAAGAAGCCGATGAGCAGGCCGGACTCGGCGAACACGATGATCAGCAGCCCGATGAGACCGAAGGTGCCCAGCAAGTAGTCGGGGTCCAGCCAGCTCGGTCCGAGGGCAAGGGAAGTCACGGGTACCGGGCTCCTGGGTGTGGGTGTCGGGCGGGCTGTCTGCCGTCGGCAGCCAAAGTTATCAACGTAACGCGCGAAAGCGTGGTTCCAGGGGCAGGCTGGAGATGGCCGACAAGGGCTACCGGAAGGCGGACCACATGGGCATCGAGGAGTACGGCGGCGGACAGGGCCCGCAGTCGGACGTGCTGGTCGTGACCACGAACGACGTTCCCGGCTACACGGTGCAACAGGTCATCGGGGAGGTCTTCGGCCTGACCGTACGCTCCCGCCACCTGGGTAGCCAGATCGGCGCCGGCCTCAAGTCGATGATCGGCGGCGAGCTCAAGGGGCTCACCAAGACGCTGGTCGAGACGCGGAACCAGGCGATGGAACGCCTGGTGGCGCAGGCGAAGGCGCGGGGCGCCAACGCGGTCCTCATGATGCGGTTCGACGTCACGGAGGCGGCGGACGTGGGCACCGAGGTGTGTGCGTACGGAACCGCGGTGATCATCGCCCGAGCCTGACCCGGGGCCGTCCTCGACGCCCTCCCCGAACTCCCCTCCCCCGAAAGGACATCGGCTCTCCATGGCACTGCACAGCGGCGGCAGCAAGAAGGAGCACGGCGACGAAGGAGCGGAGAAGGAGTTCGGGCGGCTCGCGCTCAATCCCTTCTTCGGGGAGGCGGACCCGGTCGGCTCGATGACCTCCGCGCCGCCCCGGCACCGGCTGCCCGACCGGCCGCTGCCCCCGGCGACCGCACACCAGCTGGTCCACGACGAGCTGATGCTCGACGGCAACGCCCGGCTCAACCTGGCGACGTTCGTCACCACCTGGATGGAGCCGCAGGCCGGGGTGCTCATGGCGGAGTGCCGCGACAAGAACATGATCGACAAGGACGAGTACCCGCGCACCGCCGAGCTGGAGCGGCGCTGCGTGGCGATGCTCGCCGACCTGTGGCACGCACCCGACCCGAGCACCACCGTCGGCTGCTCGACGACCGGGTCGAGCGAGGCGTGCATGCTCGCCGGGATGGCGCTCAAACGGCGCTGGATGAAGCGCAACGCGGACCGCTACCCCTCGCGCGAGGCCCGCCCCAACCTCGTCATGGGGGTGAACGTGCAGGTGTGCTGGGACAAGTTCTGCACGTTCTGGGAGGTCGAGGCGCGCCAGGTGCCCATGGAGGGCGACCGCTTCCACCTCGACCCGCAGGCCGCGGCGGCGCTCTGCGACGAGAACACGATCGGCGTCGTCGGGGTGCTCGGCTCGACCTTCGACGGGTCGTACGAACCCATCGCCGAGCTGTGCGCGGCGCTCGACGATTTGCAGGAGCGTACGGGTCTGGACATCCCGGTCCATGTCGACGGGGCGTCCGGGGCGATGGTCGCGCCCTTCCTCGACGAGGACCTGGTGTGGGACTTCCGGCTCCCCCGGGTCTCCTCCATCAACACCTCGGGGCACAAGTACGGGCTCGTGTACCCGGGGGTCGGCTGGGCGCTGTGGCGCACGGCGGACGAACTCCCGGAGGAGCTGGTGTTCCGGGTGAACTACCTCGGCGGGGACATGCCGACCTTCGCGCTGAACTTCTCGCGGCCCGGGGCGCAGGTGGTGGCCCAGTACTACACGTTCCTGCGGCTCGGCCGGGAGGGGTACCGGGCGGTGCAGCAGACCACGCGGGACGTGGCGCGGGGGCTCGCGGAGCGGATCGACTCGCTCGGCGACTTCCAACTCCTCACGCGGGGCGACGAGTTGCCGGTGTTCGCCTTCACGACGGCGCCGGACGTCGACCGGTACGACGTGTTCGACGTCTCGCGCCGGCTGCGGGAGCGGGGCTGGCTGGTGCCGGCGTACACCTTCCCGGCGAACCGGGAGGATCTGTCGGTGCTGAGGGTGGTGTGCCGCAACGGCTTCTCCTCCGACCTGGCGGGACTCCTCATCGAGGACCTGAACCGCCTCCTGCCGGAGCTCCGCCGCCAGGCGGCCCCCCTGGGCCGCTCCGAATCCGAAGCCACCGCCTTCCACCACTAGCCCCACCCCGGGCTCGGCCCCGGGTGCCCTACTTTTTAGGGGCGCGGGACTGCACCTTTCGCGCGGCTCCGCCGCGGTGGGCGCGGGCTGCGGGCTGCGACGCCGGGTGCCCCACGTCTTTAGGGGCGCGGGGCTGTGCCGTTTGCGCGGCTCCGCCGCGGTGGGCGCGGGCTGCGGGCTGCGACGCCGGGTGCCCCACGTCTTTAGGGGCGCGGGGAACTGCGCGGGTGCCCCAGCACGGTCCGCAGACGAAAGCCGGCCGGGGTTGCTGGGGCTCCGCCCCAGGCCCCGGGGATGCCCCACCCCGCCCCTTCCCGAAACCCTCCGGGGGCTGGGAAACGGGCTGAGGTCCGAACCCCTGGGGCTCCGCCCCAGACCCCGTTCGCGCCCGAAAGGCGCTCGTCCTCAAACGCCGGACCGGCTGGCTACGCCGGGACCAGGCGCCCTGCCAAGGGGGAGGAATGCCGATGCCCGGCGCCCTGCCAAGGGAGAGGGATGCCGATGCCGGGCGCCCTGACAAGGGCGAGTACCCAGGGGCGCGGGGAACTGTGCGAGTGGGGCTGGGCTCGGGGCGGATCCGGGGCTCGGGCTAGCGGGGCGGCGCGTAGGGGTTGGGCTCGCCCTCGCCCAGCACTCCCACGAACCGCTCTCCCTCGCCGGCAAAGGCGTACGCCCCGCCCTCGATCCGCGAGATCAGCCCCCGCGTCCACTCCGCATCCGCATCCGCCGAGTGCACCCACATGTCCATGATCTCGCCGATGTGCCCCAGCTCCCCCGGCCCGCCCTCCGGCACGTAGTACTCCGTCACCGAGCCGCGCCACGCCGTCAGCTTCCCCAGCCGGTCCCGCAGCAGCGCCGCCGCCTCGGCACGCGGCAGGTCGACCATGAAGCCGAGGGCCGCGGACAGGACGTCCGGTTTCTGGTTGTACGAGGACAACGCCTCGCGCAAGAGCCGGACGTACTCCTCCTCGCCCGCCGGAGTCAGCTCGTACTCCGTGCGCGGCGGCCCGCCGGCCGTGCTGGGCGCCACCTCGTGCGCCAGCAGCGCGCCCTGCTTCGCCAGCTGCTTCAGCGCGTGGTAGATCGACCCCGGCTTGGCATTGGACCACTCGTGGGCGCCCCAGTACTCCAGGTCGTTCCGCACCTGGTAACCGTGAGTCCGGCCGTGCTGACGTACCGCGCCGAGAACGAGCAGGCGGATGGTTGACATGGCCGCCAGCCTATGACCTCACCCGTTCGCGAGGGCCACCAGCTCGAACGCCGTCTTCCCGTCGAGCGACTCGCGGATGATGTCGGCGTGCCCGGCGTGCCGGGCGAACTCCTCGACCAGGTGCATCAGCAGCCAGCGCATCGAGACCTGGCCGTCCTTCGGGAACCACGGCGCCGGCGGCAGCGGGAAGGTGTCGTCGAGCGAGGGCACCTTGCGGATGAACTCCTCGGTTTCGAGCGCCACTTCGTCCCAGAAGGCCAGCACGCCCTGGATGGTCTCGTCACCGGTCAGCCGGAAGCTCTCGTGCCAGTCCGACTGATCGCGCTGCTTCGGGTTCGGCTGCTGCTGCGCCATCCGCAGCCAGTTCAGCTCGCACTCGGCGACATGCTTGAGCAGCCCCGAAAGCGACAGCTCGCTCGCGCTCGGGCGGCTCGCGGCCTGCTCCTCGGTGAGGCCGATGACGGAGCGCCGCAAGCCGCCGCGCTGCGCCTCCACGAAGAGCAGGAGCGCCCCGCGCTCGTCGCCGTGTGCTGCGGAGGGTACGTGCGTAACCATGGTCAAACCGCCTTCGTCCGGGCCTGGTTGGCTGATGCCGGCGGCCCGGCGGCGCGTCCTGCGCGCCGCCCCGCCGACAAGAAGCACGGTAGGCGGCAAAGAGGTCAGTTCCTGTCCGCTACTTCCCGTCAGAACGGGAACGGGCTCCGCTCGTGCTGCACCGAGATCCACTTCTGGGTGGTGAACGCCTCGACCGTCGAGTCACCGTTCAGCCGCCCGAGGCCCGAATACTTCTCGCCGCCGAAGGCGACCAGCGGCTCGTCCTGGATCGTCGAGTCGTTGACGTGCATCATCCCGGTCTCGATCCGCTTGGCGAACCGCACCCCGCGCTCCACGTTGCCGGTGTGCACGGCACCGCTCAGGCCGTACGGGCTGTCGTTCGCCATGCGTACGGCCTCCTCCTCCCCGTCGAAGGGGATGAGCAGCGCCACCGGACCGAAGATCTCCTGGCGCAGCACGGACGCGTCGGCGGGCAGCCCCCCGAGGACGGTGGGCTCGACCAGGTTGCCGCGGGTGGCGCCCCGTACCAGCGCGGTGGCGCCCTCGGCCAGGGCCTGGTCGACCAGTGAAGTCAGCGCGTCGGCCTGGAAGTTGTTGATGACCGGACCGATGTCGGTGGCCGGATCCGCCGGGTCACCGGTCTTGAGCGTGGCCACCTTGGCGAGGAACTTGGCCGTGAACTCCTCCTCCACCGACCGGTCGACCAGGATGCGGTTGGCGGCCATGCAGACCTGGCCCTGATAGACGAAGCGGCTGAAAACCGCCGCGTCCACCGCGTAGTCGAGGTCGGCGTCGTCCAGGACGACCAGGGCGCTGTTGCCGCTCAGCTCCAGGATGACGCGCTTGAAGTGGCTGCCGGCGACGGCTGCGACATGACGGCCGGTGCGGTCGGAGCCCGCGAAGGAGATCACCTTCGGTACGGGGTGCTCTATCAGCGCGTCGCCGACCTCGGCGATGTCGGTGACCAGCACGTTCAGGAGGCCGGCGGGGAGCCCGGCGTCCTTGAAGATCTTGGCGATGAGGCCGCCGCCGACCACCGGCGCGTTCTGGTTCGGCTTGATGACGACCGCGTTGCCCAGCGCCAGCGCGGGGGCGATGGACTTGATCGTGATCAGGAACGGGAAGTTGAACGGGCTGATGACGCCGATCACCCCGACCGGCAGCCGGTAGACGCGGTTCTCCTTGCCGTCGACCGGAGACGGCAGGATCCGGCCCTCGGGGCGGAGCGCCAGCTGGATCGCCTCGCGCAGGAACTCCTTGGCGAGATGGACCTCGTAGACCGCCTTGAGCCGGGTACCGCCCAGCTCGCTGATCATGGCCTCGATGATCTCGGGCTCGCGGTCCTCGGTGATCCGCAGGGCGCGCTCGAAGACGAGCCGGCGGGTATAGGGGTTGGTCTCGGCCCATGCGCGCTGGGCGCGCTGGGCGGCGCGATAGGCCTCGTCGACCTCGTCGACGGTCGCGACGGTGATGGCGGCGAGCTTCTCCCCGTTGTACGGATCGAAGTCGATGATGTCCCACGACCCGCTGCCGGTGCGCCACTGGCCGTCTATGAACTGGTGGGCGAGGTCGGTGAAGAAGGACATGCCATCCCCTACTGCTGTGTCCGCCGGCTTCGCGCGGTCAACCGCGTAACTGGCCTGATGTGACGTCATCCTACTGATGAGTCAGCTGAGTTGAAGGAGTCCGCGCAGAAGATCGCGGCTTTCCTCCGGGCCGGGGCTGTCCTGTTGCAGTCGGGCCATGGCGCGTTCGTACTGCGCGACCTCTTCCGCCTTGTCCAAATACAGTGCGGAGGTGAGCTGTTCGAGATAGACGATGTCCGACAGGTCCGACTCGGGGAACCGCAGCATTGTGAAGGCGCCGCTCTCACCCGCGTGGCCGCCGAAGCTGAACGGCATCACCTGGAGGTGGATGTTGGGCTGCTCGGACATCTCGATGAGGTGCTTCAACTGGCCGCGCATCACGTCGCGTTCGCCGTACGGGCGGCGCAGGGCCGCCTCGTCGAGCACCGCGTGGAACTGCGGAGCCCGCTCGGACACCAGGGCCTTCTGCCGCTCCAGCCGCAGCGCGACGCGCTTGTCGATCTCGGCGGCGGGCGCTCCCTGCATACCGCGCGAGACCACCGCGTGGGCATAGGCCTCGGTCTGCAACAGGCCGTGCACGAACTGGACTTCATAGATACGGATGAGCGACGCGGCGCCCTCCAGACCGATATATGTCTGGAACCAGCCGGGCAGCACATCGCCGAAGCTGTGCCACCAGCCCGCGATGTTGGCCTCCTTGGCGAGGCCGAGCAGGGACATGCGCTCGGATTCGTCGCCGACGCCGTAGAGCGTGAGCAGGTCCTCGACATCCCTGGCCTTGAAGCTCACGCGCCCCAGCTCCATACGACTGATCTTGGACTCGGACGCCCGGATCGAGTACCCGGCGGCTTCCCGCGTGATGCCGCGCGACTCACGCAGGCGCCTGAGCTGAGAGCCCAGCAGAATGCGCCGGACCACGGAGCCTCCGCCGGCCTCGACTGCGCTCGGCCGGGGGGATCCCCATGCCTCCCCTGCGGTCACTTCGCCGTCCTCCCCATCCAATGGTGCGGTGCAGTCTGCCATCAAAACGCTTCACCCCGTACCCGCGCGATTACGGAAATGGTCAAGGAGTGAAATCGGCCTGAGGAACTTCTGAGGAAGAAATGAGCAAGAAACGGCACGGGCAGGGACAGGTCGGTCGCGTGCACGTGCATCTGCCCTTGCATCGGGCCGACGCATTCGGAACCATGGCCCTCGCGCACCTGCGTGCTCAACTGCGTCTAGTCGCTTGCGTCCTGTACCGCCACGGCCGCGAACCCGGGAGTGCCTCGCATGGGGACGAATGGATCGACCATGCTGGAGCCTTGTCAGCCCTTAAGGCAGGCGCTTCCCCCCTTCGACCCCTCGACCGTGGCGGGATCCGCGTCCTGCGCGCTGCCCGCTCGCTTCGAAGCCGTGGGCGGGGCACGGAAGTTCACCAGATCCACGCTCACGCAGTGGGACCTCACCGAGTGTTTCGACGATGTCGCCCTCGTCGTCTCCGAGCTCGTCACCAACGCCCTGCGCCACGCGCTGCCCGCGGACACCCCGCGCGAGACCGAGGTGCCGGTACGCCTGCATCTGATGCGCTGGACGAGCCGTCTCGTGTGCGCGGTACGCGACCCCAGCGACGACAGCCCGGTCGAGCGCGAGCGGGACGACTTCGGCGCGGAGTCCGGCCGCGGCCTGTTCCTGGTCGAGTCGTTCGCCGACAGCTGGGGCTGGCACCCGCTGACGGGGGCGGTCGGCGGCAAGGTCGTGTGGGCGCTGTTCCGCCTCCAGCCCGCCGACTGAGACACGACGGAGCAACGGGAGGCCTGGGCGGCCGGGACCGGCCGGGCTCAGTCCGCTATCAGGTGGTCGAACTCCCCGTCCTTGATCCCGAGCAGCATCGCCTCTATCTCCGCTCTGGTGTAGACCAGGGCCGGCCCGTCGGGGTGGCGTGAGTTGCGTACCGCCACCCCTCCTCCCGGCAGTTTGGCGAACTCGACGCAGGACCCCTGCGAGTTGCTGTGCCGGCTCTTCTGCCACGCGGCACCCTGAAGCTCCGCTGCCGCCATGCCGTTGTACGCGTGGTGCAAGGTCGCTCCCGGGAATGTGCAGACGTGCAACTGTGAATGGTCAACTGACCCGGATCATAGCTGTGTTCATGTGCGCCTGCATGGGAAGATGCACGTGCACGCGGGGTGCCCGAGCGGTTACAGCGGGGGCCCCGCGCACGCGAATCGAATTCCCCGTACCCAGGGAAGAGACGCCGTGCGGCCCCGTCTGGTTCAAGCACCCGCCCGATCGGTGCCGGCCGGGCCGGGACGCGGTGACCCGGCTGGTAATTTGTCGCGGTCCTGGACGCCGTTCAGGGACTCAACCGCTCACAGGGGGAAGACACCTCGTGCACCAGCACATACGCACCGCCGGCTGCGCCGCGGCCGGGCTCGCGGCAGCGCTCGTACTGACCGGCTGCGGCAGCAGCGACAAGAAGGCCGACCCGGCCCCCGCATCCCCGTCCGGCGCCGCGTCCGCCACGGCGACGGGTTCCGGCACTCCCGCCACCAGCAGTGACCTGCAAGGGAGTTGGACCGCGACGAGCGGCGGCAAGACAGTCACCATGGCCGTCGCGGGCAAGGGCGTGGCCCTGCTCACCCCGCATGTCTGCTCCGGCACCGCCACCGAGAGCGGGGGCATGACGATGCTCACCCTGAAGTGCGCGGACGGGAACACCGAGCGCACCCAGGGCATGGCCACCATCAAGGGCGACACCCTCGACGTCGCGTGGCAGGGCGCCGGAACGGACTCCTTCACCCGCGGCAAGGCCGGCTCGCTCCCGACCGGCAGTCTCCCCACGGCGGGTCTGCCCACCCCGTAACCCGGGGCGTCGTCACGCCTGCGGGGTGTCCGGTGGGTCGGTCAGGGCGTCGGTCAGATCATCGAGGCAGTGCAGGACCAGGCCGGCGCCGCCGCGCACCACACGGTCGGGCACCCCCTCGCCGTCCCACGCGGCCAGGGCCCGCTCGACCTCCTCCCACTGCGGAACGCGCCGTTCCCGCACCGCCTTCGCCCCCCGCTCGGTGGCCTCGCGCAGCGCCTCGGCGAGTTCCGCGGCGGCCGGCACCGGCACCGCGCCGTCCTCCGGCAGATGCGCCTCCATCAGCATCGCGGTACGCCCCAACTGGCCCAGCGCGTGGGCGGCTTCCTCGGCCGACGAGCGCGAGAGTCCGCGGTGGCGCACCGGCTCGTGGGTGGCCTTGTCGAGCGCCTCCTGCCAGGCGATGCGGGCCGCGCGGGTGTCGAGCAGCGCCTCGCGGACCGCGCCGGAGCCGCGGCCGGGGTCGGCGTAGTGGTCGACGACCGCGGAGGCGTACCGCCCGCTCGCGGCGAGCCAGTCGGCGAGGCGGGTGCGCAGCCGCGGCGTCTCCCAGGCCGGATAGACGGCGTACGAGATCATCGCGAGCGCCCCGCCGATCAGCGTCAGGAAGACGCGGTCGGGCACGGTCTGCGTCCACTGGAGGCCGCCCATGCCGAGCAGGAACACGACGTACGCGGAGACGCAGCCGCTCAGCACGGCGTACCCCGTACGCATCAGCAGGTACGCCAGGAACGCGCAGGTCACCGCGATGGCGGCGGAGAGGCCGGTGTCGGGGTGGGTGAGCTGGACGATGCCGGTGGCGAGGGCCACGCCGACGAGGGTGCCGCCGAAGCGGGCGACGGCGCGGGCGTAGGTGAGCGAGAAGTCCGGGCGCATCACCATCACGGAGGCCATGGGGGCCCAGTAGCCGTGGCCGAACGGCAGGACGTAGCCGAGCAGATAGCCGGCCGTCGCCACCGCGCAGACCCGCACGGCGTGCCGGAACACCGGCGAGTTCCGGTTGCGGGCCTCGGCGCGCATGGTGCGCAGGGCGAGCGGGACCAGACGCGGCAGGGTGGGCCTGAGCAGGGGCTCCGCGCCCGCGCTTGTGCCGCCGCCCTGGGCGGTTTCGACGACGTCGGCGAGGAGCGCGATGAGCCGGGCCGCGGCGCGGCGGGCGGGGCCGGTGAGGATGGCTCCGGTGTCGGGGGTGGCGAGCGCGGCCTCGGCGGCGGGCGGGATGACGGCGGCCTCGCCGTGCCGGACCGCGCGGGCCGCGGCGTCCAGGACGGTGGCCGCGGCGGCCAGCAACTCCCGTACGCGGTCCCGCTCCTCGCCCTCCTCCGGCACCCCGAGCGCGGGATCGGCGAGCGAGGCGAGCACAGGACGGATCCGCTCGGCGACACCGCGGGAGCCGTGCAGTTCGGAGGGGCGGCGGCGGGCTTCGCGGGGCGTGACGGCGGCGGCGAGCCGGGCGGTCATGAGGGGCTGGGGGTCGAACGGGGCGACCGGGTCGTGGCGCAGCCGCCGCGCGTAGTCGGCCTCGGCGGCGAGGGCGTCGGCGAGCGCGTCGCGCTGCGCGCCCCAGCGGCGGATGGGGAACAGGACGACGAGGGCGGCCTGGACGACCCCGCCGAACGCGATCATCGCGGCGTGCCCGGCGGCTTCGGCGAGCGAGCTGGGCAGGGTGACGGTGACCAGCATGATCGCCACGTTGGACGAGGCGATCACCCCCACGGTCGGGCCGACCGCCCAGGCGAGGCCGGACAGGAAGGTCCACAGCGCGAGCAGCAGCAGGAAGAACGGGGAGTGGGTGCCGACGAGGTAGCCGAGGAAGGTGGAGAGCGCGAGGGAGAGCCCGGAGGCGAGCGCGAGCACCGGGCGGGGGCGCCAGCTGCGCTGGTACGTGGCGATGGCGCCCTGGAACGCGCCGAACGCGGCGCCGGCGGCGACGGAGGGGCCGAAGAGGGTGAGGCTGATGCCGACGACCACGGCGAGGCCGGCTGCGCCGCGCAGCGCGACGAGGGGTTCGAGCCGGCGCGGCTCGACCTTCAGCCCCGAACGGGCGGTCTCCTTCAACGCCCGCAGCCAGCTCATGATCCCGAGCGTAACGGTTCCCCCCACCTAGGACCGGGATCCCTCTCGCTCCTATCCCACCCCTGCCCCCGCTTTCGTCTGCGGACCGTGCCCGCGTCTCGCGCAGTTCCCCGCGCCCCCAGGTGGGTTCCCCTTGGCAGGGCGCCCAGCCTCGGCCCCCTCAGCCCGTCCGGCACTTGAGGACGAGCGCGCCCTTTCAGCCCGTCCAGCACTTGAGGACGAGCGCGCTTTAGCCCGTCCGGCGTTTGAGGACAAGCGCCCTTCAGGCGCGAACGGGGTCTGGGGCGGAGCCCCAGGAGCCTGTACCTCAGCCCGTTCCATAACCCCCGGAGGGTTTCGGGAAGGGGCGGGGTGGGGCATCCCGGGGCCTGGGGCGGAGCCCCAGCAACCCCGCTTTCGGGTGCAGACCGTGCTGGGCTGGTCGCGCAGTTCCCCGCGCCCCTAAAAAGTAGGCACCCGGAGTCGCAGCCCACCGCCCACGCCCGCCGCGGCGGAGCCGCGCAAACGGCACAGCCCCGCGCCCCTAGTAGGGCACCCGGCACCGAGCCACGCGGCCGCGCCCACCGCGGCGGAGCCGGGGGTTACTCGATGCCTGGGCGGAGGCCCGGGTGGTGGGCGCGGTCGGCGGCGGCACGCCCATCACGCCAGCCCGACTCGTCGGACACGCCCCGCACCCGCGTGGACACCGTCCGCGGAAACATCTCCTCCGCCCGCCCCGCAACGGCCACCGCCCGCGTAGCCAGCACCGGAAGGACCTCGCCCCCGAACTCCGCCTCCACATGCCGTGCCGTCGCGGACAGCAGGTCCCCGAGCCGCCCCGCGTACGCCAGCAGGAACGACTGACGGAACGTCTTCGTGCGCTTGCGCCCGCCCGCCCGCTGCGCCGCCTCCGCCTTCGTCATCGCCGCCGTGCCCTGCACGAGCAGCGAGGTGTAGAGGAGTTCGACCGCCTCCAGGTCGCCCTCGAAGCCGACGACCGTCGAGAAGCCGAACGCCGAGTTCCACACCGCCCGGCAGTGGTTGGCGGTGGCGACCGCGTCGAGCAGGATCGCCTTCGCCGTCTCGTACGGCGCGTCCACCCCGATCCGGCACGCCCCCGGCACCTCCCCGCCGCCCCCGCCGGCCCCGCGCCCCGCGAGCAGCGCCTCGTCCACGCTGTGCCGGGCCATCAGCTCCTGCGCCTTCGCGCTGAGCGCCTCCGCCTCCTCGGGGAACCCCGTCGCCTCGGCCTTGGCCAGCAGTGCCCGGATCCGGGCCAGCGCCTTCGGTTCGCCGTGCACCGGCGGCCCGAGCAGGGACGCGCCCGGCACGGGCCCGGCCGGCTCGATCGCGGGCAGTGCCAGCAGCAGCCGGTACAGCTCCAGGACGGCGGTGGCGTACGAGAAGCGGTCCGCCCGCCACGCCTCGCGCGGCAGCGCGTCCACCTGCTCCGGCCACCGCGCGGGCAGCCGCTCGTAGCGGGCCAGCTCGTCGCGGATCAGCCCGCTGAGGACGCGTACGTGCGGCTCGTCCAGGTCGCGCCGTACGATCCGTACGACATCGGCGGGATGCCAGCCCCGCTCCCAGGCCCGGCGTACGAACTCCCGCCCGCGCAGGGCGAGTTCGGCGTCCGCGCCGGGCGCGGAGGCGAGCAGCGAGGCGCCGGTGTCGAGGGCGGCGTCGCCCTCGGTGTACAGCGCAGCGGCGAAGGCTCGGTCGACGGCCTCCATCACCGCACCCCCCATCCGTGCCTGCGTCCGTGTCCGTGTCCGTGTGGGCAGGTCACCGCGACGGGCGCCACCATGTCAGTGTCTCCTCACCGGTCCACCAACCGATCCGTACCTTCCGGACACGATCCTCCCAGCAGTCGAACGGAACCACGAAACGCCCCTCACCCTCCCCCCACGAAAGGTCGACCGTGTCGCGCCCCCACACCGCACGCCTCACCACCCTCGCCCTGCTCACCGCCGGTCTGACCCTGGCCCTGACCGCCTGCGGCACCGGCGGCGGATCCGGCACGGCGACCCCCGACTCCCCCAGCGCCACCGGCACCGGCTCCCCGTCCGGCTCCCCCGGCGCGGACGGCGGCCGCACCATGGCCCCCTCCGGCGGAAGCTCCGGCGGCGGCACGAACACGGGGGCGGGGACGGGGGCGGGGACGGGCACCGGCGCCGGGCCCGCCGGCTCTCACTGCCTCACCTCGCAGCTCGCCTTCGCCGTCGCCCCCGGCAGCGGCGCCCGGTCGGAGGGTTCGCAGGGCGCCATCACCGTCACCCTCACCAACAGGGCCGCCAAGCCCTGCGCGATGAGGGGCTATCCGGGGGTCGACCTGGTGGGCGGCGCCACCCGCTGGTCGCTGACGCGCGGGACCGCCGAGTCGCCGGCGACGGTCACGGTGCGGCCGGGCGCGACCACCACCTTCACCCTCTTCTACCTGCCGTTCCACAGCGGCGACGGCAAGGAGTTCACGCCGAAGGAGATCGTGGTCACCCCGCCGGACGAGACCCACTCCCACACCCTGCCCTGGACCTTCTCCGCTGTCCTGCTCCAGGACGGCGCCACCCACCCCGGGACCTACATCGGCCCCATCGGCTCCAAGTGACCTGCGAACAGGGTGGGTTGACGCCTCACATGCCCGCGCCGGTCAGCCGGTTCGCGAAGGTGGACAGGGTGTAGGTGCCGATCCCGAGGACCACTTCGAGGGCGTTCTGCTCGGTGTAGCCGTACGACAGGAAGTCCTCGACGGTCTCGTCCTCGACGCCGCCCGCCTTCGCGAGGACCGCGAGGGTGAAGCGGCGTACGGCGTCGAGCCGGGGGTCGGCGAGCGGGCGGCGCTCATGGAGGGCGGCCACGAGCTCCTCGTCGGCGCCCAGGTCGTGCAGTCTGCCGGTGTGCATCGCGACGCAGACGTGGCACTCGTTGCGGACCGCGACCGTCATGACGAGGACCTCGCGCGCGACCGGGTCGAGGGTGGTCTGCTCGAAGATGCCGTTCAGCTTGAGGAAGCCGTCGAGGAGGTGCGGCGACGTGGCCATCCGCGCGACGGGCGGGGTGAGCCGGCCTAGGTGGCGGACGGTGACCTCCATCGACTTGTGCGCGGCGGCCGGAGCCGATTCGAGGGTGTGCTCGGTGAACATCGTGAGGCCCTGCTTCCGTACGGCCGGGTGCCGCGCATACGGCGGCGCCCGGAACTAGAATGGACAACGTGGTTGACGGAAAAACGGTAAACCAGGTTGTCCATTCGCGCAACGCCAAGACCGGCGGGCGCGCTACCGGCGCGCCCGGAAGCGGTCCAGGAAGCGATCCCGCACCCGGCCCAGGGCCCGGCCCCGCACCCGCCCCCGACGCGCCCGGATACGAGCTGCCCCTGCTCCTCCTCGCCGGGTTCCGCTCGCTCATCGACCGGCTGCACGCAGAGCTGGCCCGCCAGGGCCACCCCGAGCTGCGCCCGGCCCACGGCTTCGCGCTCCAGGCCATCGGGCTCCCCGGATCCACCGCAAGCGAGATCGGCCGACGGCTCGGCGTCTCCAAGCAGGCCGCCGGCAAGACGGTGGACCGCCTCATCGCCCTCGGCTACGCCGAACGCGCCGACGACCCCGGCGACGCCCGCCGCAAACTGGTCCGGCTCACCCCGCGCGGCCTCGACGCCCTCGCACGCTCGGCGGCCATCTTCGACCAGCTGCGCGGGAGTTGGGCCGACGTCCTGGGCCACGACCGGCTGCGCGGGCTCGAAGCGTCGCTGCGCACGGCCGTACCGCCGGAGGCCTTCCGCCTCGACGCGTCGAGCTGGCTGGGGAGTTGACGCCAGGACTTGCTTCGAGCGCACACGAACCGGCTTTGATGGACGCATGAAGTACACACAGCTCGGACGCACCGGACTCCAGGTCAGCCGTCTCGTCCTCGGCACGATGAACTTCGGCGGCGAGACCGACGAGGCGGGCAGCCACGCGATCATGGACGCCGCCCTCGACGCGGGCGTCAACTTCTTCGACACCGCCAACATCTACGGCCCCGACGACGACAGCAAGGGCCGCACCGAGGAGATCCTCGGCTCCTGGTTCGCGGGCGGCGCCGACCGCCGCGACAAGGTCGTCCTGGCGACCAAGCTGTACGGGGACATGACGCCCGGCTCGACCTGGCGCAAGGCGGCCTGGCCCAATCACAACAAGCTGTCGGCGGTCAACATCCGCCGCGCCGTGGACGCCTCGCTCAAGCGGCTCGGCACCGACCACATCGACATCTACCAGTTCCACCACGTCGACCGGGACACCCCGTTCGAGGAGATCTGGCAGGCCATCGACGTCCTCATCACGCAGGGCAAGATCCTGTACGCCGGCACCTCCAACTTCCCCGGCTACAAGATCGCCCAGGCCAACGAGATCGCCGCCCGCACCGGACGCGTCGGCCTCGTCAGCGAGCAGTGCCTCTACAACCTCGCCGAACGCCGCGCCGAGATGGAGGTCATCCCGGCCGCCCAGGAGTACGGGCTCGGCGTCATCCCCTGGTCGCCGCTGAACATGGGCCTGCTCGGCGGCGCGCTGCGCAAGGAGCGCGACGGCACGGGCTCGCGCAGCATCAAGAGCGTCCGCTCGGCCGCGGGCCTGGCCGATCCCGCCATGCGGGCCAGGGTCGAGGCGTACGAGAACCTGCTCGCCAAGCACGAACTCGACCCGGGCGAGGTGGCGCTGGCCTGGCTGCTCACGCGGCCCGGCGTGACCGGCCCCATCGTGGGACCGCGCACCCCCGAGCACTTCCGGTCGGCGCTGCGTGCCGTGGAGTTGGAGCTGAGCGAGGAGCTGCTCGGCGCACTCGACGAGATCTTCCCCGGTCCGGGCCCGTCGCCGGAGGCCTTCGCCTGGTAGGCCGCACACGGGCAGGGGCGGGGCGAGCTCCGAAAGCCCCGCCCGGCCCCTTGCCTTGAGCGCGCTCGAAGACGTTGGCTGGTTGCCCATGAAGTACACGCAGCTCGGACGCACGGGTCTCCAGGTCAGCAGGATCGTCCTCGGGACGATGAACTTCGGACCGCAGACCGACGAGGCCGCAAGCCACGCGATCATGGACGCCGCGCACGGCGCGGGCATCAACTTCTTCGACACCGCCAACGTGTACGGCTGGGGCGAGAACAAGGGCCGTACCGAGGAGATCATCGGTAGCTGGTTCGCCCAGGGCGGCGACCGCCGCGACAAGACCGTCCTCGCCACCAAGCTCAACGGCAACATGGCCGCGGGCGAGCCGTGGCCCAACCACCACAAGCTGTCCGCGGTCAACATCCGCCGCTCCGTGGAGGCCTCCCTCAAGCGCCTGCGCACGGACCACATCGACGTCTACCAGTTCCACCACATCGACCGCCTGACCCCGTTCGAGGAGATCTGGCAGGCCATCGACGTCCTCATCACGCAGGGCAAGATCCTGTACGCCGGTTCGTCGAACTTCCCCGGCTACAAGATCGCCCAGGCCAACGAGCTGGCCGCCCGCACCGGGCGGATGGGCCTGGTCAGCGAGCAGTGCCTCTACAACCTCGCCGAACGCCGCGCCGAGATGGAGATCATCCCGGCGGCGCGGGAGTACGGGCTCGGGGTCATCCCCTGGTCGCCGCTGCACGGCGGCATGCTCGGCGGCATCCTGCGCAAGGAGCGCGAGGGCACGGCGGGCCGTTCGCAGGGCGGCCTCGCGGCGCAGGCGCTCGCCGCTCCGGGGGTGCGCCGGCAGGTGGAGGCGTACGAGGAGCTCGTCGCCAAGCACGACCTCGACCCGGCGGAGGTGGGCCTGGCCTGGCTGCTCACCCGGCCCGGAGTGGCGGGCCCGATCGTCGGCCCGCGTACGGCGGAGCAGCTCGACGCGGCGGTGCGGGCGGTCGAGATCGACCTGCCCGAGGAGTTCCTGACCGCGCTCGACGCCATCTTCCCCGGCCCTGGGCCGTCCCCGGAGGCCTTCGCCTGGTAGGCGCCGGCGCGCACAGGGTCCGGAACCCTCGCGGTGCCCTCGCGGACACCGCGGGGGCACCGCGGAACTTCCTCGGCGGGGCGGTCGGGGTCAGCGGGCGGCGGCCGCCACCGCCACCACGACGAACATCAGCACGAGCACACCGGCCATGATCCGGTTCCTGGTCTTCGGGTCCACCCCCTGAGCGTAACCGGCCGCGCCGGGCGGCCCGCTGCCGGGCGGGCCCGTGGAGCGGAAGCGCCGCCGTGACGCAGAACGGCCCGGCTCCCCGCGAGGGGGCCGGGCCGAGTCCGCGTACGGCGCCCCGGAGGGCGTCAGGCGGCGGTCACAAGCGCCGGGTTCCTCGGGACGAATGCGAGGTGGCGGTGGCCGCGGCGCACGTCGACCTTCAGGCGCAGGTTGGCCGCTCGGGCCAGCATCAGGCCCACGCCGACGGCCGCCGCACCGCAGATGAGACCGCCGAGCGCGAGGCTCACACGGACGCCGTAGACATCGGTCAGCCAGCCGAAGAGCGGGCCGCCGAGCGGGGTGCCGCCGGTGAAGACCATCATGAACAGGCTCATCACACGGCCCCGCATCTCGGGGTCGGTGGCCATCTGCACCGAGGCGTTGGCGGTCACGTTGACCGTCAGACCGAGGATGCCGACGGGGATGAGCAGCGCCATGAACACGCCGATGTCGGGTGAACCGGACGCGACGATCTCCAGCAGTGCGAAGAGCACCGCGGCGCCGGCCAGCATGCGCAGCCGGGTGGTGGAGCGGCGGGCCGCGAGCAGTGCGCCGACGAGCGAGCCGATCGCCATCAGGCTGTTGAACATGCCGTACATGCCGGAGTCGCCGTGGAAGACGTCGGAGGCGAACGCGCTCAGCCAGATGGGGAAGTTGAACCCGAAGGTGCCGACGAAGCCGACGAGCACGATCGGCCAGATCAGCTCGGGCCGCTCGGAGACGTACGCGAGCCCCTCCTTCAGCTGGCCCTTGCCGCGCGGGGCGAGCTTGGTCGGCTGGAGCTCCTTGGTGCGCATCAGCGACAGCATGATCAGCGGCGCGGTGAACGACAGGCCGTTGGCGAGGAACGCCCAGCCGGGTCCGACGGCCGCCATCACGAGGCCGGCGACGGCGGGGCCGACGAGCCGGGCGGACTGGAAGTTCGCCGAGTTCAGACTGACCGCGTTGCGCACCCGGTCGGGTCCGACCATCTCGGAGACGAAGGACTGCCGGGTCGGGTTGTCGACGACGGTGACCAGGCCGGTGAAGAAGGCGGTCAGGTAGACGTGCCACACCTGGACGTGCCCGGACAGGGTCATCACGGCGAGGAAGAGGCCGCCCAGGCCCATCGCCGCCTGCGTCACGAACAGGATGTTCCGCTTGGCGAACCGGTCCGCTATGACGCCGCCGTACAGGCCGAACAGGAGCATCGGCAGGAACTGCATGGCGGTGGTGATGCCGACCGCGACCGATGATCCGGTGATGGTCAGGACCAGCCAGTCCTGGGTGATCCGCGCCATCCAGGTGCCTATGTTGGACACGATGGCACCGCTGAAGAACAGCCGGTAGTTGCGGACACCGAGTGAGGAGAACGTCCCCCCACCGCGCTTGTTGTAGGTAGGGGTAGGTGCGGGGGCGGAGTCTGCTCCGGATCCCGTACTCAAAAGGGCTCGCCTCCTTGCGATGCGCGTTTACAGATGTGCGAGCTTCTCCAGGACCGGGGCGGCCGCGCGCAGCTTCGCCCATTCGTCCTCGTCCAGACCTTCCGCGAGGGAGGCCAGCCAGGCGTTGCGCTTGCGGCGGCTCTCTTCGAGCATCGCCTCGGCCTCTTCGGTCTGGCTGACCACCTTCTGGCGGCGGTCATCGGGGTGCGGCTCCAGCCTGACCAGGCCTTTTGCCTCAAGCAGTGCGACGATTCGGGTCATCGACGGCGGCTGTACGTGCTCCTTGCGGGCCAGCTCACCGGGGGTGGCCGAGCCGCAGCGGAAGAGTGTGCCGAGCACCGACATCTCGGTCGGGCTGAGCGATTCGTCGACGCGCTGGTGCTTGAGGCGCCGGCTCAGCCGCATGACGGCCGAGCGCAGGGAGTTCACGGCGGCGGCGTTGTCGCCAGTGCCGTGGGAAGGGTCAGACATGTTTGTTAGCGTAACTCATTACTCTGGCTAAATACCACCGGAATCGTGGGTGTCCAGCGCCACACGTGGCCCGGGGGCAACGGGGCCGGTCCGGAACTATCACTCGAACGAGTGAGTACTCGACGAAAACCGCCGCGCGGGGCCGTGGCGTGCGGCCACCCTCGCTCCATGGGGACCAGCGTGCTCAGCCTGCGCATAGACGGTGAGCTGCTCGATCGGCTCAAGCGGCATGCCGCGAAACGCGGAATGAGCGTCCAGGACTATGTGGTCCGGACGCTCATGCGCGACGACTTCGACGAGCGGTTCAAGGCGGCGGTGGACGAGACGGAGCGGTTCTATGGCGCCGCCTAGCCACCCAACACCGGCCGGCCTCAGCCCCCCGGCCCACCTCAGCCCGTCCGGCTGCTCGATGCCGGCCGGCTTGGGCCACCTCAGCCCGTCCGGCTGCTCGATGCCGGCTGGCTTGGGCCACCTCAGCCCGTCCGGCTGCTCGATGCCGGCTGGCTTGGGCCACCTCAGCCCGTCCGGCGATTGAGGACGAGCGCCCTCAAGGCGCGAAACGGGGTCTGGGGCGGAGCCCCAGGCAACCCCGCTTTCGGGTGCGGACCGTGCCCGCGTCTCGCGCAGTTCCCCGCGCCCCCAGGTGGGCTGCTCTTGGCAGGGTGCCTGGCCAAGGCCACCCCAGCCCGTCCGGCGATTGAGGACGAGCGCCTTTCGGGCGCGAACGGGGTCTGGGGCGGAGCCCCAGGCAACCCCGCTTTCGGGTGCGGACCGTGCCCGCGTCCCGCGCAGTTCCCCGCGCCCCCAGGTGGGGCGACCTGGGCGGCATGCCCAGCAGAGGCCACCTCAGCCCGTCCGGCGATTGAGGACGAGCGCCATTCGGGCGCGAACGGGGTCTGGGGCGGAGCCCCAGGCAACCCCGCTTTCGGGTGCGGACCGTGCCCGCGTCCCGCGCAGTTCCCCGCGCCCCTGGCGGGGTTGGCCTTGGCGGCATGCCCAGCATCGGCAACCCCAGCCCGTCCGGCGATTGAGGACGAGCGGGCTACGTCAGGCCGAGGGCCGGCATCAGGTAGTAGAAGGCGAAGACCGCCGACACGATGTACATCGCGATCGGGATCTCGCGGGCCCGCCCGGCCACGAGCCGCAGCACCGTGAAGGTGATGAAGCCCATGCCGATGCCGTTGGTGATCGAGTACGTGAACGGCATCATCAGCATCGTCACGAACGCCGGAATCGCGATCGTCCAGTCCGCCCAGTCGATCTCCCGGATCGATCCGGAAAGGATCAGGAAGCCCACCGCGAGCAACGCGGGCGTGGCCGCCTGGGACGGCACCATCGTGGCGATCGGCGTGAGGAAGAGCGCCACGGTGAACAGCGCGCCCGTGACGACGTTCGCGAACCCCGTCCGGGCCCCCTCGCCGACCCCCGCCGTGGACTCCACGAAGCACGTCGTCGCGGACGAGGACGACGCCCCGCCCACCGCGACCGCGATGCCGTCGACGAACAGGACCCGGTTCATGCCGGGCATGTTGCCCTGCGCGTCCGTCAGCCCCGCCTCGTCGCTGATGCCCATGATCGTGCCCATCGCGTCGAAGAAGCACGACAGCAGCACGGTGAAGACGAACAGGATGCCGGTCAGCACCCCGACCCGGGAGAACCCGCCGAACAGGCTGACCTGGCCGACGAGCCCGAAGTCCGGGGCGTCGACGGGGTTGCCCGGCCACTTCGGGGTGGTCAGACCCCAGGACGGCACGGTCGCCACCGCATTGATGATCATCGCGAGGACGGTCATCGCGACGATCGAGATGAGGATCGCGCCCGGCACCTTGCGGACCATCAGCGCGAGCGTGAGCAGCACGCCGAGGACGAAGACGAGCACCGGCCAGCCGAGCAGATGCCCGTTGCCGCCGAGCTGGAGCGGCACCGTGGTGTGCGCGGCGTCCGGCATCCGCGAGACGAAGCCGGAGTCGACCAGGCCGATCAGCATGATGAAGAGGCCGATGCCGATGGCGATGCCCTTGCGCAGCCCCAGCGGCACCGCGTTCATGACGCGTTCGCGCAGCCCGGTGGCGACGAGCAGCATCACCACGAAGCCGGCCAGCACGACCATGCCCATGGCGTCGGGCCAGCTCATCCGGGGAGCGAGCTGCAGCGCGACCACGGTGTTGACGCCGAGCCCCGCCGCGAGTGCGATCGGCACGTTGCCGATGACGCCCATGAGCAGCGTGGTGAAGGCGGCGGTCAGCACGGTGGCGGTGACCAGCTGCCCGCTGTCGAGCTGATGCCCGTACATGTCCTTCGCGCTGCCGAGGATGATCGGGTTCAGCACGATGATGTAGGCCATCGCGAAGAAGGTCGCGAACCCACCACGGATCTCACGGGCGAAGGTGGAACCACGCTCGGAGATCTTGAAATAGCGGTCGAGTCCGTTGACCGGCGGAGTGGATGCCGGCGGCTGAGCTGCGGCGTCGACCGTGTCGGGGGCCGAGGGGGACATGCGGGACCTCAGTCGTGAAGGGGCGGGGAAAACGGCACGTACCCGAACTTCTTTGGATGTTCTACCGAACAGAATGAGTCAGCCGTAAGCAGTTTCAGTATGAATACATAAGTCGAAGATCACCATCTCCGCGCGTAGACCTAAGGGCCGCCCGGCCCGGGACCGGGCCGGACCAGCAGCGGAAACCCGGGAAAGGCCGCGCCCTACACTGATCGCATGGCGAAGTGGACACCCCAGCACGAGGCGCCGGAGCCCCTTGAGGGCCCCGTGGTCGCCACCATCACCGGCGGAACGATCCTCTGGTTCGTCCTCTTCCTCGTCCAGCTCCCCTTCTACGGCTGGTTCGACGACCACGGCCACACCTGGTGGGTGTGGACCTGCCTGGCCGGCGGCGGCCTCGGCCTCATCGGCGTCTGGTACGTCCGGGGCCGCGACGCGGCGCTCAAGCGGCACGCCGCACAACAGGCGGCGGGCCCGGCCGACGGCGCAAGGGCCGAAGGTCGCTGACTTCCGGGACCCTCGTACCGCCCAGGGACCATTCGTCTCCTCCCGGAGTCGGATGTTCGACCGTCCCAGCAGGTGAAGCGGCCCATCCCCCCGTACCGTCGAATTCATGACGCAGCGCGCCAACATCGACGCCGGGGCGGAACTCGACCCCGTCCACCCCATGCGGCTGCCCGAGCGGGAGCCTCGCTCCGGCGGGCTGACCACGGCCGAGGTCGCCGAGCGGGTGGCGCGCGGCGAGGTCAACGACGTTCCCCTGCGCAGCAGTCGCTCCACCGCCGAGATCGTCCGGGGCAACGTCTTCACCCGGTTCAACGCGATCATCGGCGTGCTCTGGGCGGTCATGCTCGTCGTGGCGCCGATCCAGGACAGCCTGTTCGGCTTCGTGATCATCGCCAACACCGGCATCGGCATCATCCAGGAGATGCGCGCCAAGAAGACCCTGGACAGCCTGGCCGTCATCGGCGAGGCACGGCCCACGGTGCGGCGCGACGGGGCCGCCGTGGAGATCCCCACCTCCGAGATCGTGCTCGGCGACGTCATCGAACTCGGGCCCGGCGACAAGATCGTGGTGGACGGCGAGGCGGTCGAGGCCGACGGCCTGGAGGTCGACGAGTCGCTCCTGACCGGAGAGGCCGACCCGGTCCTCAAGAAGCCCGGCGACAAGATGATGTCGGGCGCCTTCGTCGTCGCGGGCGGCGGCGCATTCACCGCGACCCGGGTGGGCCGCGAGGCGTACGCCGCTCAACTGGCCGAGGAGGCCAGCCGGTTCACGCTCGTCCACTCCGAGCTGCGCAGCGGCATCTCCACCATCCTCAAGTACGTCACGTGGATGATGATCCCCACCGCGCTCGGCCTGGTCATCAGCCAGCTGGTGGTCAAGGACAACAACATCAAGGACTCCATCGCCCGCACCGTGGGCGGCATCGTCCCGATGATCCCGGAAGGCCTCGTCCTGCTGACCTCGGTCGCCTTCGCGATCGGCGTGATCCGCCTCGGCCGCAAGCAGTGCCTGGTCCAGGAGCTGCCCGCGATCGAGGGCCTGGCCCGCGTGGACGTGGTGTGCCTCGACAAGACGGGCACGCTCACCGAGGGCGGCATGGACGTCAGCGAGCTGCGCCCCCTCAACGGCTCGGACGAGGCGTACATACGCAAGGTGCTCGGCGCGCTGGGCGAGTCCGACCCTCGGCCCAACGCCTCGCTCCAGGCGATCATCGACGCCTACCCGGACAGCGAGGAGTGGCGCTGCACCGAGTCGCTGCCGTTCTCCTCGGCCCGCAAGTACAGCGGCGCCGCGTTCAGCGAGGGCGACGGCGAGAACAGCACCTGGCTGCTCGGCGCGCCGGACGTCCTCCTGGAGCAGGGCGACCCGGCGCTCTCCGAGATCGACGCGCTCAACGAGCAGGGCCTGCGCGTCCTGCTCCTCGCCCGCGGCTCCCGCGAACTCGACGACCCCGCCATCGCGTCCGACGCCGAGCCCGCCGCGCTCGTCGTCCTCGAACAGCGGCTGCGGCCCGACGCGGCCGACACCCTGCGCTACTTCGCCGACCAGAACGTCAAGGCCAAGGTCATCTCCGGCGACAACGCGGTCTCCGTGGGCGCGGTCGCCGGAAAGCTCGGCCTGCCCGGCGCGGCCGACACCGTCGACGCCCGCCACCTCCCCACCGACCAGGCCGAGATGGCCGACATGCTGGACGCCAACTCGGTCTTCGGCCGGGTCACCCCGCAACAGAAACGCGACATGGTCGCCGCCCTCCAGTCCCGTGGCCATACGGTCGCGATGACCGGCGACGGCGTCAACGATGTGCTCGCGCTCAAGGACGCGGACATCGGCGTGAGCATGGGGTCCGGCTCGGAGGCGACGCGGGCGGTCGCCCAGATCGTCCTGCTGAACAACAGCTTCTCCACGCTGCCGTCGGTGGTGGCGGAGGGGCGCCGGGTGATCGGCAACATCACGCGCGTGGCGACGCTGTTCCTGACCAAGACGGTGTACTCCGTGCTGCTCGCCGTCCTGGTGGTGTGCTCCCAGGTCGAATACCCCTTCCTGCCCCGCCACTTGACCCTGCTGTCCACCTTCACCATCGGCATCCCGGCGTTCTTCCTGGCCCTCGCGCCCAACAAGGAGCGCGCCAAGCCGCACTTCGTGCGCCGGGTGATGCGGTACGCGATTCCGAGCGGGGTGATCGCGGGGGTGGCCACGTTCGTGACGTACATGATCGCGCGGTCGTACTACAGCGGGCCGGGCGAACTGGACGCGGAGACCAGCGTGACGACGCTGACGCTGTTCCTGGTGTCGATGTGGGTGCTGGCGATCATCGCGCGGCCGTACACGTGGTGGCGGGTGGTGCTGGTCCTCTCCATGGGCGTGGCGTTCCTGCTGGTGCTCGCGGTGCCGTGGTTGCAGCACTTCTTCGCGTTGAAGCTGGTGGGGGCGGTGATGCCGTGGACTGCCGTCGGCGTTGCGGTGGTGGGTTCCGCCGCCCTGGAACTGACCTGGCGCTGGGTAACCCGCCGCTGGCCCGACTAGCCCGGGGAGTGCCGGGTGCCCTACGTCTTTAGGGGCGCGGGGCTGTGCCGATTGCGCGGCTCCGCCGCGGTGGGCGCGGGCGGTCGCTCGGTGCCGGGTGCCCTCCTTAGGGGCGCGGGGAACTGCGCGGGTGCCCCAGCACGGTCCGCAGACGAAAGCCGGCCGGGGTTGCTGGGGCTTCGCCCCAGGCCCCGGGATGCCCCACCCCGCCCCTTCCCGAAACCCTCCGGGGGTGGGAAGGGGGGCTGGGGTTCAGGACCTGGGGCTCCGCCCCAGACCCCGTTCGCGCCCGAAAGGCGCTCGTCCTCAAGCGCCGGACGGGCTGAAGATGCCGAGGCCAGGCACCCTGCCAAGGGGAACCCACCCAGGGGCGCGGGGAACTGCGCGGGTCGGGCGGGACCGGCTCCCCCGGTGCGGGGCCGGGGTTCAGTCGAACCAGCGGTCTCGGGCCAGTTCGGCCGTGCGGGACGGGTCCTCCAGGAGCGCCGCCACCTCGAACCGGCGGGGCCACTGCGCCGAGGCCCAGGCGAGGCCCGCCGCCACCCCCTCCAGGGTCGACGCGTGCACCACCCCGTCCTCCGCCCGGCGCCAGTCCAGCTCCACCCCGCCCGCCAGCAGCGCCTCGTGCTCGACGTACGTCGACGGCGCGGCCGGGCCGAGCAGGGCCCGGACGGCGTCCGGCACCGCGTGCGAGGCGCCCTCGGACGTGACCTCCGCACCCCCCGCCTCGCTGAGCCGCCCCACCTGGAGCAGCTCCGCGAGGTCGGCCGCCCTCGCCGGCGCGACGGGGAGCAGCGCACGGCCCGCGGCCAGCGGCAGCAGATCGGGCGCGTCCGCCACGACCGCGTCCGCCGCGTCGACGACCCGCACCTCCCCGTCCACGACCGCCCGCAGCTCGTCCGGCAGCGTCACCTGCTCCGGGTCGAGCTCCGCCAACGCCGTGTACAGCGCGTGGAGTTGAGCCGCGGAGACCGGGCGGGTGACGTCCGCGAGCCGCCCGAGGAGCTCCGCCGCGCCGCCCGGCTCGTCGAGCAGCGCCGCCACCGAGGTGCGTACGCCGAGCGCCCGCAGGACCTGCGTGTCGTCGAAGCCCGTCGCGTCGACGGACTCGTACAGACCGGCGAGCAGGGGGTCGGAGCCGGCCGCCCGCAAACCCGCGGGGCGCCGGCCGTCGAGGACCGGGTGGTCGCGCAGCCACCAGGCGGTGTGGGGGCGGACGGATTCCGTCGTGCCGTCGGGCAGCAGGACGCGTACGGGCTGGATCAGGGCGTCCCGCAGCGGAGGCTGGGCGAGCAGGGCGAGCGCCTGCGGCCAGGCGTCGTCGTCGACGAGGTCGAGGTCGCGCACGGCGACGATCTCCGTGGCGACGGGCGGCACCGGTGAGTCCGGGAGGCGGTCGAGGACGTCCTCGCACCACACGTCGACCGCGTCGAGCAGCCCCGCGTCGTCCGGCTCGGCGAAGTCTCCCTCGCGGGGCTCCAGTTCGTCGGGGTCGAGGACGACATCGGTGGCCCGTACGAGGGCGAACGTGGCGAGCACCCCGCACGCGGTGAGCGGCTGCTCGCCCCAGCGGTCCGCCAACTCCCTTTCCACCTCGGCGAGTTCACCCTCGCGGATGATGGCGGCGAAGGGCGGGCCGGGCAGCACGAGTTCGCCGGCGGGGGCGAGTTCGCCGTCCTCGTCGGGCAGCGCGAGCGCGCCGAGCCAGGGCTCGTCACCGGGTTCGAGATCCGCCTCACGCACCAACGCCAGCACGATGTGGGCGAGTTCGTCGGGGTCGAGGGCGTCCTCGTCCCAGATCTCCCCGCTGTCGAGGGAGGCGGCGACGGCGGCCCGCACCTGAGGGGTCGTCAGGACCGCGCGCGGTGTCGCGGGCAGCGCGCCGAGCCGTTCGAGGAGCGGGTGGGCGGCATCCGGGTGCGCGACCTTCAGACCGAGTCGTCCCAGGTCGGCGGGGGTGTCGGCGAGGGGCAGCAGGATCTGCCGGGGCCCGATCGCGGTACGGCCGCCGACCAGCGGCACGGGCAGCCCGGAGAGCCGGTCGGGGTCGACCCCGGCGAGCGTCTCGTACAGCCGGTGCCACCACTCGGGGGCGCGTTCGGCCCCCGCGATGCGCTCGATCGCATCACCCAGCGAGAGCCGTCCGACCTCCAACGCGCGCAGTTCCGGGCGGCGTTCGAGCCCGGCGGGCAGCAGGGTGGGCAGCACTTCGGCGAGTACGCGCACGGTGTCGGCGCCCGCGCCCTCGACGACCTCCGCCTCGAAGGGGCGCAGCGCGAGGAGTTCCTCGGTGGGCGCGGCGGGCGCCAGGAACGCGACGCGGGGCAGCCGGCGCAGGACGGCCGCGCGCAGGGCGCCGTCCAGCTCGCCCCGGCCGAGCGGGCCCGGCACCAGGTCGACGGTGCCGGTCGCCACCGGCCGCCAGGCGCCGAGCAGTTCGGCGTACGCGTCGGCGGCGCGCTCCACCAGGAAGTCGGTGAGCGGGCCCGGCGCGGGGTGGCGGCGCGCGGTGTCCAGCGGGAACGAGGCGATGAGCAGCGCGGGCACGCCGAGCGGCTCGTCGGTGGGGGTGGGCGCGTGCACGACCGCGGCGGTACGGGGCCGCTCGGGCGCGCCGTCCTCGTCGACCGGGACCGCCCAGGTCACCGTCCAGTGCGGACGCAGCCGCTCCTCGACGGGCCGGTCGGCGAGCAGCTCCTTGCCGATGGGCCCGTGATGGCTGACGGTCCGCCACCGGTGGACGCTCTGGTCCCGGCTGTCGTCGATGTGGACGTACGCGTCGTGCACGGACCGCCTCAACACCCGGGTGGCGTCCGGGGTCTCCACGACGATCTCGGACAGGCCGGGCAGGGTGAGGAGCAGGGCGTCGTCGATGCCGTCGAGGAGGCGGCGTACGAGGTCCTCGGCGGTACCGTCGCGCAGCGGCAGCACCACGACGGTGTCGTACCCCTCGGGGGCGGCGCCCTCCGCGGGCAGCGGCAGCCTGAGCAGCGGTACGTGGCCTTCGCGGCGGCGCAGCTCGTCGCCGAGGCCGGGGCTCGCGAGGGCGGCCTGGGCGGCCAGCTCGCGGGCCTCGCCGAGCGACCAGCGCACGCCGCCGGTGCGGCCCACCACGGCGGGCTCGTCGCTGACGGCGAGCACCGCGGCGAATCCGACGCCGAACCGGCCGACGGCCACCTCGGTGTCGGCGCGCTTGGCGCTGGCGCGGAGGGTGGAGAGCGACTCGACGCCGATCGCGTCCAGGGGGGCGCCGGTGTTCGCGGCGGCGAGGACGGCGGGGTTGCCGTGGCCGGCGGGGTGCAGGGTCAGACGGAGCCGGCCGGTGGTGCCGGCCCTGGCCGCGGCGTCGGCGGCGTTCTGGGCGAGCTCCACGACGAGGCGGTCGCGGTAGCCGCCGAGCGCGAGGTCCTCCTCGGCGTTGGCGTCCTCGCGGAATCGGGCGGGGCCCGCGCCCCAGGCGTTCAGGACGCCTCGTCGCAGCCGCGCCGTCCCGAAGGGGTCGGGCCCTTCGGCCGCCATCGCCTTGACGATCACGCCGTACTCCGCTCTGTCCTGCCCCGCGTTGCCGGGACCGCGGCCCGAAGGTACCCCGCCCGGCCCCCACCCCGGCAATCCCGTGTCCCTGGACGGACTCCTCTGGTCAGGGTGCCCGGCGGGGACCACCGCTGGGTGGGTTGCTCTCGGCAGGGTGCTTGGCGGGGGCCACCGCTGGGTGGGCTGCTCTTGGCAGGGTGCCTGGCCGAGGCCACCTCAGCCCGTCCGGCGATTGAGGACGAGCGCCTTTCGGGCGCGAACGGGGTCTGGGGCGGAGCCCCAGGCAACCCCGCCTTCGTCTGCGGACCGTGCCCGCGTCCCGCGCAGTTCCCCGCGCCCCCAGGTGGGCTGACCTTGGCAGAGTGCCTGGCCAAGGCCACCTCAGCCCGTCCGGCGATTGAGGACGAGCGCCCTCAAGGCGCGAACCGGGGTCCGGGGCGGAGCCCCAGGCAACCCCGCCTACGTCTGCGGACCGTGCCCGCGTCTCGCGCAGTTCCCCGCGCCCCTAGCGGCACGGGTGCCGGGCAGCACGCACATCCCCAGCCCGTCCGGCGTTTGAGGGCCCCCCGGGGGGCCCGGGGTCAGGAGTGGCCCAGGTCTTCCGTGGGGTCCGGCGCATCCGGCACGGAACCGCCCGAGCCCGGCCGCAGGGCGAACGGATCCGGCGCCACCGTGTCGAGCACCGGCGCAGCCGGCCGGGGCGGCTTCGGCATGACCGCCGCCTCGGAGTGCCCGCCACAGCCGTAGTCGAGCGCCACGACATGCCCGTCCGCAGGACCGAATTCGTTGGCGCAGATACCGAACGCCTGGGAGAGCGACCCGGCGATCGGCACGAGGAACGCGCAGGACACACAGGAGGCCGGCGCCGCCTGAGCCATCGCGGTCTTGCCGCCGAAGGACTCCTCCCACCGGTCCGCCGCCGCGTGCAGCCCGTACCGCGACAGCACCCGCGCCCGGCGCATGCCGAGCTCGTCGGCGACCGCCGCGATGGACCCGCGCGCCGTCCCCACCGGGGCGTCCCGGTCGGCCAGCTCGGCGTCCTCCGCCTCGACCCGCGAGGCCATCTCCTCGGAGACCACCGCGTTGGGCGGCGGCGCGTCCTCACCCGTGTAGCCGGGTTCGAGCCGCAGATCGTCGGCCTCGGTGGGCAGCAGATCGCCGGGGCCCATGTCGCCGGGGCGCAGCCGCTCGCTCCACGGCACCCACTCGGGGGCCTGCAGCGCGTCGGGGCCGGGCAGCAGCACCGTCTCGTCGAGGGTGATCAGCTTGGCGCGGGAGGCACGCGCGACGGTCACCGCCCAGCGCCAGCCCCGGTAGCCGAACTCCTTGCATTCGAAGAAGTGCGTGACGACCCGGTCGCCCTCCGACATCAGGCCAACATGCTCGCCGACCACCCCGGGCGCGGCGGCTTCCTCCGCCGCCTCGCGGGCTAGGTCGACCGCCTCGGCGCACAGGCGGTCAGGGGTACGGCTTCGCGTCGTCGCAGCACTCACAGGTCTCGCTTCTCTCCTACGCCGTCTCACGGGTGCGCCGGGGAGCCGAATGCGTACGGGTGGCGGGCGGAGCGGACCAGGGGGCCGCGTCAACGTCCGCGCCCGAGCGATCAACTGCCCAGCGGCTGTCCAGTTCACTGACCAAGGGGGTCCCCCCTGCTCCGTATGAGCGTGGAGGCGCACCTTCTGCAACCCATTCTGCGGGATCACGGAGAGGCGCGCGGCCTTGGGCAGCCGCGGGCGGCGCGCCTGTCACGCTACCCCCTTCGGGGCCCCCGGCCCACCTGCACGTCCGAATCCTGGTTCGGGTCGGACGGGGTTGGGGCACTATGGCGGGGTGACAACCGCAAGGTCGTCGGGGTCTTGGGACGGGTCGGGCCGCTTCCGCAGGGCGGTGCGGTCGGTCGGTCACGCCCTGCGCGCTCCCTTCTCGGGGACGGCGCGATCGATCAGAAAAGCCACCCATGCGCACGGCGCGGGTGAGTCGGGGCTCGGCAAACTGATCGAACTGCACGCGGTGAACGGCGCGGGTGACGTCCTGATCACCGTGGCGCTCGCCTCGACCGTGTTCTTCTCCGTACCGACGGATCAGGCACGCGGCCGTGTCGCGCTCTACCTGGCGATCACGATGGCGCCGTTCACCCTCCTGGCGCCGGTGATCGGCCCGCTGCTCGACCGGATGCCGCACGGCCGCCGCGCCGCGATGGCCGGCGCGATGCTGGCCCGCGCGCTGCTCGCCCTCACCATGTCGGGCGCGGTCGCCACCGGCGGCCTTGAGCTGTATCCCGCCGCGCTCGGCGTGCTGGTCGCCTCGAAGGCGTACGGAGTGGTGCGCAGCGCCGTCGTGCCCCGGCTGCTGCCACCGCGCTTCTCCCTCGTGAAGGCGAATTCGCGGGTCACCCTCGCCGGTCTCCTCGCCACCGGCATCGCCGCCCCCATCGGGGCCGGGCTCTCCCGCGTCGGGCCGGCGTGGCCGCTCTACGCGGCGTTCTGTGTCTTCGCCGGGGGTACGTTCCTGGCCTTCACGCTGCCCCACAAGGTCGACTCGGCGAAGGGCGAGACCAAGGCGACGCTCCTGGACCGCGAGGGCCGCAAGCCGAGCCTACGTACGGTCGGCGTGTCCGTGCAGAACGGTCTGTACGCCAATGCCGCGCTGCGCGCCCTGTCCGGGTTCCTGATCTTCTTCCTGGCGTTCCTGCTGCGCGAGCACCCCCTGGCCGGGCAGAGCGCCGCCGTCTCGCTCGGCATCGTCGGGGTGTCGGCGGGCGTCGGCAACGCGCTGGGCACGGCGGTCGGCTCGCTGCTCAAGGCGCGCGGGCCCGAGGTCCTGATCGTGACGATGCTGACCATCGCCCTGGGCGCCGCCGTTCTCGCCGCGGCGTTCTTCAGCGGCCCGATGGTCGCGGTGCTCGGCGCCACCGCCGGCCTCACCCAGGCCCTGGCCAAGCTGTCCCTCGACGCGATGATCCAGCGCGACGTGCCGGAGGAGGTCCGCACCTCCGCGTTCGCCCGTTCCGAGACGCTGCTCCAAATGGCGTGGGTGCTCGGCGGCGCCATCGGCATCGCGCTGCCGCTCAACGGGATCCTCGGCATGTCGGTGGCCTCCGCCCTGCTCGCGCTCGGCGCGGTCGTCTCCGTCCGGGGCCTGCTGGGCGCGGCGCGCCGGGGCACACCCCGGCCACGGGTGGCCTGACGCGGTGGCGCGACCGCGCCCCGGGGCAACACCGACGCGGCGCGCCACACCCCCGCGCGGCGTGGCCGGGGGCGACCGATAGCCTTCGGTCCATGACCGTTGCGTTCACTTCCGGTAGGACCCGCCGGGCCGGCTTCGCACTCGCCGCCGCCTCCGCCGGACTCCTCGTCCTCTCCGCCTGCGACAAGCCGACGCCTCTCGCGACCGTGACGGTCGGCACAAACTCCGTCAACACCGAGGCGTCCTGCCGCGGTGACGGCAAGCCGCTCGCCGACGACAAGCTCACCAGCTGCCTCAGCGGCGTCAAGGACGCGAAGTCGATCGACTACGCGCCCGGCTCGACCCTGCGGCTCGGCGTCGACCCCAAGGTCGTCGAGAACGGCAGCAAGTGGATCGCGCTGCTCGACGGCAGCCCGATCACCGAGGCCTCCTCGCAGACCTACCGGAGCTTCCCCAACGCCGATGTCTTCTCGACGGGTGGCCAGGGCGCCACGCCGAAGGAGAAGAAGGTCAGCATCGTGCAGGTCAACAAGGACAACAAGCCCGAGTCGGTCTGGAGCTTCACGCTCAAGCGCACCAACTCCTGAGCGTGGGCCCCGCCTGATGCGCGTCCTGGTCGCGACCGCGGTGGCGGCGGAGGCGGACTCCGTCGCCGCCGGTCTCGCCGCAGCCGGATACGCGCGCCTGGGCGAGGAGTTCGTCCGGCGCGCCGTGCACACCGCGCCCGGGTCCGTCCCGTCGCCGCTGATCCGGTACGGCCGCGCGGGACACGAGATCCACGTGTACCCGGCGGGCGTCGGCCCCGCGGCCGCTGCCGCCGGCACCGCTCTGGCCCTCGGCCGCGGTCCCGGCTACGACCTGGTGGTGTCGGCCGGCATCGGCGGGGGCTTCCCCGGCGCCGCGCCGCTCGGCTCGCTCGTCGTGTCCTCGCGGATCGTCGCCGCCGACCTGGGCGCCGGCTCCCCGGAGGGCTTCATCCCCGTCGCCGAGCTGGGCTTCGGCCGCCACGAGGTGCCCGTACCCGGCGCGCTCGGCCGGCGCGCGACCGAGGCCCTGGGCGCGGCGCTCGGCACCATCCTCACCGTGACGACCGCCACCGGCACCGCCGAGCGCGCCGCCGCGCTCCTCGCCGGCCACCCGCGCGCCGTCGCCGAGGCGATGGAGGGCTTCGGCGTCGCCGAGGCCGCCGACCAGTACGGCCTCCCGGTCCTGGAAATCCGCGCGATCTCCAACGAGGTCGGCCCGCGCGACCGTTCGGCCTGGCGGATCGGCGACGCGCTCGCCGCCCTCACCGGCGCCTTCGGGAAGCTCCCACCCGTATTGGAGAGTTGGACGACACATGAGCACTGAACCGGCGCTGAAGATCGCCTTCTCCCCCTGTCCGAACGACACCTTCGTCTTCGACGCGTGGGCGCACGGCCGGGTGCCGGGCGCGCCCGCCCTCGACGTCACCTTCGCGGACATCGACATCACCAACGGCATGGCCGAGCGCGGCGAGTTCGACGTGCTCAAGGTGTCGTACGCGGTGCTGCCGTGGGTCCTCGACGAGTACGCGCTGCTGCCGTGCGGCGGCGCGCTCGGCCGGGGCTGCGGGCCGCTGGTCCTCACCCGGGAGGCGGGCGTGGACCTCACCGGCAGGACGGTGGCCGTGCCGAGCGAGAAGTCGACGGCGTACCTGCTGTTCCGCCTCTGGGCCGCGGACGTCGTGCCGGGCGGGGTCGGCGAGGTCGTCGTCATGCCGTTCCACGAGATCATGCCCGCGGTGCGCGACGGCAAGGTCGACGCCGGGCTCGTCATCCACGAGGCCCGCTTCACCTACCAGGACTACGACCTGCACTGCCTCGCCGACATGGGGCAGCACTGGGAGGCGACGACCGGGCTTCCCATCCCGCTCGGCGCGATCATCGCCAAGCGCTCGCTCGGCCCGGACACGCTGCGGCGGCTCGCCGACTCCGCCCGCGCCTCCGTGCGGCTCGCCTGGGACGACCCCGAGGCGTCGAGGCCCTACGTGCGCGAGCACGCCCAGGAGATGGACCCGACGGTGGCCGACCGCCACATCGGGCTGTACGTCAATGAGTTCACCGCCGACCTCGGCGAGGACGGCTACGCCGCGGTGCGCGGGCTGCTGACCCGCGCCGCGGCCGAGGGGCTCGTCCCCGCGCTGAGCCGCGACGCGCTGTCGTTCGATCACTAGAGCGGGCTCCGGCGGCCACCGGACCGCGCGGGGGCGGGTGACGCCCGTGGGTCCGGCTCAGACGTCCAGCTGGTCGGCGACGGCCCGCAGCAGGCCGCCGATCTTCTTGCCCGCCGCCTTGTCGGGGTAGCGGCCCTTCTCCAGCATCGGCGTGATGTTCTCGAGGAGAGTGGTCAAGTCCTGCACGATGGAGGCCAGTTCATCGGGCTTGCGGCGCTGGGCCGCGGCCACCGAGGGGGCCGGGTCGAGGACCGTGACGGAGAGGGCCTGGTCGCCGCGCTGCCCGGCGACGACACCGAACTCGACGCGCTGTCCGGGCTTGAGCGCCTCGACCCCGGCGGGGAGCACCGAGGAGTGGACGAAGACGTCGCCGCCGTCGTCCCGGGAGAGGAAGCCGAAGCCCTTCTCGCTGTTGAACCACTTGACCTTGCCGGTAGGCACGTCTGTCCTCGTCCTCGTACTCGTCGTTGGGTGCGGGGCGCCGAAAAACCGAAGAAACCGCTCTGGATAGCAGTGCAGCGGGTCGTCAGCCGACCCGCCGACACCAAGGCTAATCGCCCAGGGGCTGCTGACAAGACGTCCCGGCCTGTCCTTACGTGCTGGGAACTACCCTGGCGGGGTGAGTACCGAAACCCAGGCCAAGACCGACCGTTCCGCCCCCACCACCGGTGATCGGCTGGTTCGCGTCGGCGCCGTCGTCTTCTTCATCGGCGCGCTCGCCACGCTGGTCACGGTGGCGCCGCTGTTCCTGCACACGACCCCGTTCCCGTCGATCGCCTATCTGATCTGCATGCTGATGGGCGTCGGCTTCCTGATCGCCGGGGCGGGCGTGCTCCTGGGCATCGCGGAGCAGCGCCGCCAGGCCCGCGCCTGAACGACGCGTTCCGCCTGCCGGGGCGGCCGGAGCGGCCCGGTCCGCACGAAAGTGCGAGCCGGGCTGTCAAGCGCGTTCGGCGGCGTAACCCTTCAACCAGGCCGGAAATGACGTCAGATCGTCGAGGACGACGTCCGCGCCGGCCGCGCGCAGCTCGTCCGCGGAGATCGGGCCGGTCGACACCGCGACCGAGACGGCGCCCGCGGCGCGCGCCCCGAGCACATCGCCGAGGTGGTCGCCGACGTACACCGACGCCTCGTGCTCGCGCAGCGCGACCGCCTTGGCCTCCGCCCACAGGCCGCCGACGACCTCGTCCGGCTCGATGCCGAGGTGGTCGAGGTGGAGCCTGGCCTGCGGCGCGTTCTTCGCGGTGACGACGACGGCCCGGCCACCCAGCTCCTGCACCGCGCGCACCGCGTCGGCGGCGCCGGGCAGCGCGGGCGTGGGCAGGATCGCGCGTGTGGGGTAGATCTCACGGTATTGGAGGACCATCTCCGCGATGAGCTCCTCGGGGAACCAGTGCCGCAGCTCCCAGTCGAGCGGCGGCCCGAGCCGGCTGACAGCCTGGTCGGCGTCGATGTACGTCCCGGTCGCGGCGGAAAGCTCCTGGTAGACGGCGTGGATGCCGGGCCGGGAGTCGATGAGGGTCATATCGAGGTCGAACCCGACCGTGGGCGCGTCATGGTGCATGCAGCCATTCTCCCCGGCCCCGCCCGGCACCGGCCCCGCCCGGCCCCGCCCCGCCCCGCCCCGAGGAGCGAGGATCTGCGTGCCGCCCGGCATCGGCCCCGCCAGGGGCGCGGGGAACTGCGCGAGACGCGGGCACGGTCCGCAGACGAAAGCAGGGCCTCTGGGGCTCCGCCCCAGACCCCGTTCGCGCCTTGAGGGCGCTCGTCCTCAAACGCCGGGCGGGCTGAGGATGCGCATGCCGCCGGGGCCGGGTGCGTTCCCCGGAGGGTCTCGGGAAGGGGCGGGGCGGGGAAGAGAACCCCCCTCAGCGAACCCCCCGCTGGGACCGCCACACCACAAACCCCGCCGACCCCACCGCCGCCACCCGAATCACCCAGGGCCACATCCCCGACAGCGCCGCCCCCATCTCCCCCGCCCCGATCGGGTCCCCCCACCGCCCGTTCTGCCGCCCCCACAACCACACGAGCCCACCCACCAGCGCCAGCCCCGGCACCCCGAACACCGCCCACTTCGACTCCGCCGGGCTCAGCCGCCGCGACGCGTACGCGAGGAGCCAGCCCGCGGCGAGCGCCAGCCACAGGCCGAACAGCGCGCCCGCCACCAGCAGCACGGCCGCCAGCAGCAGAAGGGGGTTGGAGAGGCCGGCCCGCGGGCCGGCGAACCCCGCCTCGACGGCCCGGCGTCGGCGCAGCCGCGGACGGAACCGCCGCTCCGGCACCACCTCGACGAGGTCGGCGTCCTCCCCGAGCCCGTCGTCGCCCTCGCCCTCAGCGTCGCCCTCGTCCGCCTCGTCGAGCTCCGCCTCGTCCACCGGCGGCCGCAGTATCTCCGGGATCTCCACCCCGCCGACGAACCCCGGCACGAAGTCGCCCCCGAGCGAGGCGGTCGGCCCGACCCGCCACCAGTCGGGTTCGTCGCCCTGCTTGCCGAGCTCGTCCATGCCCGCGAGGTGCGGCGGCGCCGGCACGGAGGGCGCGGAAGGCGCAGCTTCCGCCGCCCGCTCACCCGCCCGGGACCGCGGCCGCGGGCGCGGTACGCGTTTGCCCCGCCCGGGGAACAGCCGGTCCCGCTGAGCCGGCACCGCCCCGTCCGGCGCGGCCCGCTCGGGCGGAGCCGCGTACGACCCGCCGGAGCCCGGCCCCGCACCCGACGCGGCCCGCTCCACGACCTCCTCCGGCGCCCCGAACCGCCCGAGCACGCGCCGCACCGTGGCCGGCGTCTCCGTCCCGTACTTCGCCCGCTGCCTGTCGATCTCGTCGCGCAGCGACGACACCAGGCGCATCCGGTCCCCGGAGGGCAGTTGCCGCTGCTGGGCCAGGTCACCGACCCGGCTCAGGTAGTCGTAGACCAGCTGGTCGCTCTCGATCCCCACGCGCGTTTCCCCTCCGCGAGCCCGCCCGCGGCCACCCTGAGAGCCGCCGTCCCGCCGGTCCGGCCGCGTTTCGGACACCGGCTACGGGTCCTGACGGTAGCGCGCACGGGCTACCGTGGGGCGGATGGGGACCGGCGAGCGCAATCAGGAGGCGCACGTGCCCGAAGGAACGACCGGCGCGACGAACAGAGCTGCCGCGGCAGCCGACACCGCCGCCACGGCACCCCGTACCCCGGCACCGGCCACCGCTCCGGCACCCCGCACCCTCGCCGAGTCCCTGCGCGCCCGCCCCGACGAGTCCCTCGCCGCGCTGCTGCGGGCCCGGCCCGATCTGCTCTCGCCCGTGCCGGGCGACCTCACCCAGCTCGCCACCCGCGCCGGCACCCGCGCCTCCGTCGTCCGCGCCCTGGAGCGGCTCGACACGTTCGCGCTCCAGACCGCCCAGGTCCTGGCCGTGGCGCCGGACCCGGCCCCGTACGAGGCGGTGCGCGCCCTGCTCGCCGGGGACGACGGCGACCTCCAGGTCGAGCGCGCGCTGCCCGGCGCGCTCGCCGCGCTGCGCGAGCAGGCCCTGGTGTGGGGCGGTGACGACCGGCTGCGCCTGGTGCGTACCGCCCGCGAACTGCTCGCCCCCTCGCCCACGCACCCCTCCCCCACCGGCCTCGGCCCGACCGTCGCCGAGGCGACGTCGGGGATGTCGCCGGGCCGCGTCCAGGAGATCCTCCAGGCCGCGGGCCTCCCCGCGACCCACGACCCGGTGTCCGCGGTCGCCGCGCTGACCTCCCTGTTCACCGACCGCGCGCGGATGGCCGAGCTGCTGGACTCGGCGCCGTCCGACGCGCTGACCGTCCTGGACCGGCTGGTGTGGGGCCCGCCGTACGGCGAGGTGTCGGCCGATCCGCCGCCGCCGGTGCGCTGGCTGCGCGACCACGGCCTGCTGCTCCCGGCCTCGGCGCGCACCCTGGTGCTGCCGCGCGAGGTGGCCCTGCATCTGCGCGCCGGGCGCGCGCACCGCACCACCGAGCCGACGGCACCCGCCGTCGCGCCCCTGCGCGAATACCGTCCACAGGTTGTGGACGCCGCGGCCGCGGGCCAGGCGTTCACCGCACTGACCACCGTCGAGGACCTGCTCGCCGAGTGGAACGAGGGCGGCCCGGCCGTGCTGCGCGCCGGCGGTCTGTCCGTACGCGACCTCAAACGCACCGCGACCGCTCTTGACCTGTCCGAGCCGGTCACCGCGTTCTGGCTCGAACTCGCTTACGCGGCAGGCCTGTTGGCGTCCGACGGCGAGGCGGACGAGCGGTACGCGCCGACCCCCGAGTACGACGACTGGCTCGATCTCCCGCCCGCCGAGCGCTGGGCACGGCTCGCGGTGGCCTGGCTCGCGGCGACCCGCACCGCCGGGCTCGTCGGCGAGCAGGACACCAAGGGCCGTACGCTCGCCGCGCTCGGCCCCGACCTCGACCGCTCCCCCGCGCCCGAGGTACGCCACCGCGTCCTGGCCCTGCTCACCACGCTGCCCGAGGCCACCTCGCCCGAGCCCGGCTCGCTCCTCGCCCGGCTGCGCTGGGAGCACCCGGCGCGCAGCGGGCCCGACGACCTGCGCTCGCGGCTCGCCCAATGGACGCTGTCCGAGGCGGAGTTGCTGGGCGTGACCGGCCGGGGCGCGCTCACCACGCACGGCCGCGTGCTGCTCACCGGGGCCGCCGGGGCCGCCGAACGCGAGGCGCTCGGCGGGCTCGCCGCGCAGGCCCTCGCCCCGCACCTGCCCGAACCCGTCGACCACGTCCTGCTCCAGGCCGACCTCACGGCGGTCGCGCCCGGCCCGCTGAGACGGCCGCTCGCCGCGATGCTCGGGGTGCTCGCCGACATCGAGTCCAAGGGCGGCGCGACCGTCTACCGCTTCACGGCGGGCTCGGTGCGCCGCGCCCTCGACGCCGGCCGGACCGCCTCCGACCTCCAGGCCTTCCTCACCGAGCACAGCCGCACGCCGGTGCCGCAGCCGCTCAGCTACTTGATCGACGACGTGGCCCGGCGCCACGGGCATCTGCGGGTGGGCGCCGCTTCGGCGTACGTACGCTGCGACGACGAGGCGATGCTGGGCGAGATCATGGCCGACAAGCGCAGCCAGCCCCTGCGGCTGCGCCGCCTCGCCCCGACGGTCCTGGCCACCACGGCCGAGCCGGGCGCGCTGCTCGACGGGCTGCGTTCGATGGGGTACGCGCCGGCCGCGGAATCCGCCGAGGGCGATGTCCTGATCACCCGCGCCGACTCCCGCCGCACGCCGCGCCGTTCGGCCCCCGTGCCCGTGCCGGACGGTCCTCCGCACCCCGACGAAACCCTGCTCGACGCGGCGGTACGGGCGATCCGGGCGGGCGACACGGCGGCGACGGTCGTCCGCAAGGACCAGCCGGAGTCCGCCCGCACGGACGGCGCCCTGCCGCGCACGTCGTCGGCGGAGACGCTGGCGACGGTGCAGGCGGCGGCGATGACGGGGTCGGCGGTGTGGATCGGCTACGTCAACGCGGAGGGTGCGGCGAGTCAGCGGGTCATTGCGCCGGTGCGGGTGGAAGGGGGGTTCGTGACGGCCTACGACCACACGGCGGACGAGGTCCGCACGTACCCCCTCCACCGCATCACCGGCGTATCCGAACTAGCCGACGACCCCACCCCCTGACCCCGCCGGGGTGGGCTCGGTGCCGGGCGCCCTACTAGGCGCGGGGCTGAGCCATTCGCGCGGCTCCGCCGCGGCGGGCGCGGGCTCCGGGCTGCGGCTCCGGGTGCCCTACGTCGTTAGGGGCGCGGGGAACTGCGCGAGACGCGGGCACGGTCCGCAGACGAAAGCGGGGGTTGCTGGGGCTCCGCCCCAGACCCCGGGGAGGCCCCACCCCGCCCCTTCCCGAAACCCTCCGGGGGAGTGGGGCTGAGGTTCAGGACCTGGGGCTCCGCCCCAGACCCCGTTCGCGCCTGAAGGGCGCTCGTCCTCAAACGCCCGACAGGCTGGCTATGCCGCAACTGGGCACCCTGCCAAGGGCAAGCGCCCCAGGGGCGCGGGGAACTGCGCGAGACGCGAGCACGGTCCGCAGACGACCGGGGTTTTCAGGGGCGCGGGGAACTGCGCGGGACGCGGCACGGGCCACGGACCGCACGCAGGGGGGTGCCGGGGCCCGCCCCGGGGTGGGGGCCTCGGGGCGGGCCCCCGGCCAAAGGGGGCCCGCCCCGCAAGGGCTAGTCCAGGTTCACCGGCCCGTCACCCTTACCCTCCGGCTTCCCCGACAACAGCCCCGGCAGGGACAGCTGAGCCCCGCTCTTGGAGTCCCCGGACGCCGAGCCGGAAAGGTTCTGCCGGACGGAGTCCAGGATCGTCAGCCCCTGGCCGACGAGCCCCGCCGCGATCTCTCCCAGCCCGTCCGCCCCGTTGAGGACGTTGACGTTCGCCCCCGCCAGACCCCCCGCCGCTTCCTTCACGATCTGCGGCAGCTGGTCGATGAGCATCCGGTCGAGCGCGACACGGTCGTACGACGCCGCCGCCTCCGCCTGGATCTTCATCCGCTCCGCCTCGGCGATCGCGAGCACCTTGATGCGCTCGGCCTCCGCCTGCGCCGGCTTGACGATCTCGGCGACGAGTTGCTGCTGGCGCAACTCGGCCGCCCGCTGGGCGAGTTCGGTCTGGGCCGCGAGCACCTCCTGCTGCGCGTGGGCCTGGGCGAGCGGCCCGGCCTGCGCGGCGTGTGCCTGGGCGCGGTCGACCTCCGCGGAGTACTCGGCCTTGACGACCGCCGTCTGCCGCGCGTACTCCGCCTGGTTGCGCGCCGCGACCTGCTCCGCCTCGACGGACGCCTGCGTCGCCTGCGCCTGGGCGATCTGCGCGGCCCGCTGGATCGCGGCCTTGTGCGGCGCGGACATCGCGTCGATGTAGCCGGTGTCGCCGTCGTCGATCGACTGGATCTGCAGCGAGTCGACGATGAGCCCGATCTTCGCCATCTCCGTCTTCGAGGTCTCCAGGACCTCCGCGGCGAGCTTCTGCCGCTCGGTGACGATCTCCTCCACCGTCATCGAGCCGATGATGGACCGCAGGTGGCCCGCGAAGATCCGGCCGGTCAGGACGGACATCTGGTCCTGGTCGGACAGGAAGCGCTGGCCCGCGTTGACGATCGACTCGTTGTCGTTGCCGACCTTGAACGCGATCACGGCCCGCACGTGCAGCGCGATGCCCTGCTTGGTCACACACGTCTCGGTGACCTCCGCCTCGCACATCGACAGCGTGAGGAAGCGGGTCTTGCGGAAGACCGGCAGGACGAACTTGCCGTGGCCGGTCACGACACGGAACGGGGCGCCCCCGAGACCGCGCCTGCCACCCGAGATCAGCATCGCCTCGTCGGGGGCGGGCACCCGGTAACCGAACATCCTTTGTCTCCTTAGAAACGAAACGTCTAGCCGGCGTCGGCGGGAGGGCCGCCCAACGCGTCCAACGGATCGGCCCACTCGATGACGTCCACTTGGCGGGTGCCGCGGGATCCGATCACGAGCACGGTCGCCCCCTTCGGGAGGGGCTCCTCCGACCAGGCGAGGAAGGCCTCCGTGCCGCCGCGGACGCTCACCACGACCTCGCCGGGAGCGGCGGGTCCGCGGGTGGCGACGAGCAGCACTCCGGAGCAGCCGATCACGGCATCGTCCTGTTCCACGGCCTGGCGCCCCCCATCGTTCTGGTCCTGGATTTCAGACCTTAGACCCGCCGGGATCAACCGCCTATGCTCGGGCCCCTTCCGAATCACCCGGTGTTGAAACCCCGCCCCCCGCACACGGCCGGGGCCCCGCCCGGCCGCCCGATGCGGCAGACTGGAAGTTTGCCCGCCCCTCCCGGGTGGCCATCCGTCGGAAGGGACATCACCCAGGTGACCGGACCACTCATCGTCCAGAGCGACAAGACCCTGCTCCTCGAGGTCGACCACGACCAGGCCGACGCCTGCCGTCGTGCCATCGCGCCCTTCGCCGAGCTGGAGCGCGCGCCCGAGCACATCCACACCTACCGCGTGACGCCGCTGGGCCTGTGGAACGCGCGGGCCGCCGGGCATGACGCGGAGCAGGTCGTCGACGCGCTGGTGGAGTACTCGCGCTACCCGGTCCCGCACGCCCTCCTCGTCGACATCGCCGAGACGATGGCCCGCTACGGCCGCCTCACCCTCTCCAAGCACCCCGTCCACGGCCTGGTCCTCACCTCGACCGACCGTCCGGTGCTGGAGGAGATCCTGCGCTCGAAGAAGGTCACCCCGCTGGTCGGCGCCCGCCTCGACCCGGACACGGTCGCCGTGCACCCCTCCGAGCGCGGCCAGATCAAGCAGACCCTCCTGAAGCTGGGCTGGCCGGCCGAGGACCTCGCCGGCTACGTCGACGGCGAGGCGCACCCCATCGAGCTGGCCGAGGACGGCTGGAGCCTGCGTCCGTACCAGAAGCAGGCCGTCGAGGGGTTCTGGCACGGCGGCAGCGGTGTGGTCGTGCTGCCCTGCGGCGCCGGCAAGACGCTGGTCGGCGCGGGCGCGATGGCCGAGGCGAAGGCCACCACGCTGATCCTGGTCACCAACACCGTCTCGGCCCGCCAGTGGAAGCACGAGCTGGTCAAGCGCACCAGCCTGACCGAGGAGGAGATCGGCGAGTACAGCGGCACGAAGAAGGAGATCCGCCCGGTCACGATCGCCACGTACCAGGTGCTCACGACCCGCCGCAAGGGCGTCTACGCGCACCTGGAGCTGTTCGACTCGCGCGACTGGGGCCTGATCGTCTACGACGAGGTGCACCTGCTGCCCGCGCCGGTCTTCAAGTTCACCGCCGACCTCCAGGCCCGCCGCCGCCTCGGCCTCACCGCGACACTGGTGCGCGAGGACGGCCGCGAGTCGGACGTGTTCTCGCTGATCGGGCCGAAGCGGTTCGACGCGCCGTGGAAGGAGATCGAGGCGCAGGGCTACATCGCGCCCGCCGACTGCGTCGAGGTCCGCGTCAACCTCACCGACTCCGAGCGCCTGGCCTACGCGACGGCCGAGACGGAGGAGAAGTACCGCTTCTGTGCGACGACCGCGACGAAGCGGAAGGTCACGGAGGCGCTGGTACGGAAGTTCGCCGGCCAGCAGATCCTCGTGATCGGCCAGTACATCGACCAACTCGACGAGCTGGGCGAGCACTTGAACGCGCCCGTCATCAAGGGCGAGACGTCCAACGCGCAGCGCGAGAAGCTCTTCGGCGCGTTCCGCGAGGGCGAGATCAGCGTGCTCGTGGTGTCGAAGGTCGCCAACTTCTCGATCGACCTGCCGGAGGCGACCGTCGCCATCCAGGTGTCCGGCACGTTCGGCTCCCGCCAGGAGGAGGCCCAGCGGCTCGGCCGGGTGCTGCGCCCGAAGGCCGACGGCCACCAGGCGCACTTCTACTCGGTGGTCGCCCGCGACACCATCGACCAGGACTTCGCCGCCCACCGCCAGCGCTTCCTCGCCGAGCAGGGCTACGCCTACCGGATCATGGACGCGGACGAACTCCTCGCGGGCAACTGAGCGTCGGCGCCCGGCCGTTCTGCGCGGGAGCGGCCCGCCGAGACGCCGGCCCAGGCCACCACCGCGAGCCCGGCCAGCGGATAGGGCGACGCCAACGGCTGCTGCCACAGCGGTAGCCGGAGGTCGAGATCGCCCGCGTGTGGCACGAGCCAGAGGGTGCGGGCGGTGAAGACGGCGGCGAGCAGGACGGCCGTACGGGTCCGCCCCTCGGCCGCCGTCAGCGCGATCAGCGGGACGCACCACACCCAGTGGTGCGACCAGCTGATGGGAGAGACGAGGAGGGCGGTGAACGCGCTCACCAGCAGCGCCCACCGTTCGCCGGTGCGCCGGGCGGCCCACAGTCCAGCGGCTCCGACGGCCCCCGCGGCCGCCGCCCACACCACCCCCGGGGCGGGCGTGTGCAGCAGCCGGGCGAGCAGCCCCTGCAACGACTGGTTGTCGACGATCCACGCCTTGCCGACCCGGCCGGTCTCGAAGAGCCGCCGGGTGAAGAACTCGACGCTGGCGCCGGGCAGTACGGCCGCCCCCAGCAGCACGCTCGCACCGAACCCGGCCAGCGCGACGGCCGCCTCGCGGCGCTGTCCGCGCACGAGCAGGTGCAGCACGAAGAAGAGCGGCGTGATCTTGATCCCGGCGGCGATGCCGACCCCGAGCCCCTTGCCGAAGGCGCCCGCGGGCCGGGAGAGGTCCCAGAGTACGAGGCAGGTGAGCGCCAGGTTGACCTGCCCGAAGAGCAAGGTCTGGAAGACGGGTTCGAGCCACAGCGCGAGGGCGGTGGCGCCGAGCACGTATGCGCCGCGCGGCCGGATCCCCGCGAACCGGCAGGAGAGCACGACGAGAACCCCGGCCAGCAGGCTGTTGGTGGCGCCGAAGGCGATCCGGAGCACATCCGGCGGCAGGTAGGCGGTCGGCACGAACAGCAGGGCGGCGAACGGCGGGTAGGTGGCGGGCAGCTGCCACGCGGTGACGGTGAACCCGTACAGAGAGCTACCGCTCGCGACGGCCGCGCCTTCCGCCCGGTAGACCAGGGCGTCCGCCATGGGGATGCGCAGGGCGACACAGAGCGAGGCGAGCGCGGCGAGGGAGAGCGCGAGGAGGAGCGCGGCGGCGGCGCGAGGTGATCGTTCGGTCACGTGAAGTGACCTTAGCCGCGCGCCCGATCCGAGGCGTCGAGGCCGACGTCAGCGCGAACGCCGGTGGACGCCGGCCTCCTCCGCGAACTCGCCCATCACGACCACGCTGAACGCGGCACCGGCCAGGACTCTGGCGGCCCGGACGGCGTTGCCGATCATGTGGGGACGGTGCGGGGCGGCACCGGAGGCGGTGGCGCCACGCGGGGCGCCGGGGCCGGCGGAGGGGGTCGGGGCCGGGGTGAAGGTCGCTGTACTCATACCTCCATGATGGATTCCGGACATCCCCGGCACATCGACCCTTGGGCGGAACCTTTCGCACCCCCGAGTCCTCCCCTGGTCCGACCCGGTCCCCTACGGGACGGACCAAAGTCCTCCTCCCTCGATGCCGGCACGGCCGGCACGGGCCACCCCAGCCCGTCCGGCGATGGAGGACGAGCGCCCCTCGGGCACGAACGGGGTCTGGGGCCGAGCCCCGGGGGGGGCGGGGGTAAAAGGGTTCGACCTCGTTGGGGCGGGTGGCTAGACTCCCCTCCCCCCGCCTCCCCACGGAGCGCCGCCCCCCGTCCGGAAACCGGGAGGCCCCCGTACGGCCCAGCACCGCGAGGCCCGCCGCCCCGCACCCGGCCGCACGGCCCGACCCGTGACCACCCACCCCCGCCGGAGGCAACCCGTGCCCGCGCACGACACCCCCAACCCCCTCCACCACGAACGCACCCACCTCTCCGCCTCCCGCGCGGCCCTCCGCGCGATGCGCGAGGACGTCGAAGCCCTCGACATCAAGGACGTCACCGCGAACTGGGTCAACGCCGCCGTCCTGCAACGCCAGATGGACGACCGCATCAAGGCCCTGGCGGACCTCTCCCACACCCCCCTCTTCTTCGGCCGCCTCGACTACCTGCACGCCCCCGGCGTCGAGCTCGCCGAAGGGGCCGAGGGCGAGCGGTTCTACATCGGCCGGCGCCACGTCCACGACGCCGACGGCGACCCGATGGTGATCGACTGGCGCGCCCCCGTCTCGCAGCCCTTCTACCGCGCGTCGAAGAAGGACCCGCTGGACGTCGCGCTGCGCCGGCGTTTCGGTTACACCGGCGGCGAGTTGACGGCGTACGAGGACGAGCACCTCATGGACCCCGCCGAGGCCGCGCAGACCAGCAAGCTGCTCCAGGCGGAGATCGAGCGCCCCCGCGTGGGCCCGATGCGCGACATCGTCGCGACGATCCAGCCCGAGCAGGACGAGATCGTACGGTCGGGCCTGAGCGGCAGCGTCTGCGTGCAGGGCGGCCCCGGCACCGGAAAGACCGCCGTCGGCCTGCACCGCGTCGCGTACCTCCTCTACGCGCACCGCGAGCGCCTCGCCCGCACCGGCACCCTCGTCATCGGGCCGAACCGGTCGTTCCTGCACTACATCGAGCAAGTCCTGCCCGCGCTGGGCGAGTTGGAGGTGAAGCAGGCAACCGTCGACGACCTCGTGGCGAAGGACGTCGAGGTGCGCGGCACCGACCCCGCGACCGCCGCCGTGATCAAGGGCGACGCCCGCATGGCCGAGGTGCTGCGCCGCGCGGTGTGGTCGCACGTGACGACGCCGAGCGAGCCGCTGGTCGTGGTGCGCGGCTCGCGCCGCTGGCGGGTGCCCGCGTACGAACTGACAGAGATCGTCGAGCAGTTGACGGACCGTGACATCCGCTACGGCGCGGCCCGCGAGGCCCTGCCGCAGCGCATCGCGCACACGGTCCTGGTGCGGATGGAGCAGGCGGGCGAGGCCCCCGACGACCGGGTGCAGGACGCGGTGGCCCGCAACACCGCGGTGAAGGCGGCGGTCAAGGCGATCTGGCCGCCGGTGGACCCGGCGAAGCTGGTGCTGCGGCTCCTGAACGACCCCGAGTTCCTGGCGGCGCACGCCGAGGGCGTCCTCACCGCGGACGAGCAGCGGGCGATCCTGACGCCCAAGCCGGCCCGCAGCGTGAAGTCGGCGAAGTGGACGGCGGCGGACGCGGTCCTCATCGACGAGACGAACGACCTGGTGGCCCGCACCCATTCGCTCGGCCATGTCGTCCTCGACGAGGCGCAGGACCTCTCCCCCATGCAGTACCGCGCGGTCGGCCGGCGCTGCACGACGGGTTCCGCGACGGTGCTGGGCGACCTGGCGCAGGGCACCACGCCCTGGGCGACGGCGAGTTGGGCGGAGGCCCTGCGCCATCTCGGCAAGGAGGAGGCGGTCGTCGAGGAGCTGACGGCCGGTTTCCGTGTGCCGCGCGAGGTCATCGCGTACGCCTCGAAGCTGCTGCCCTCGATCTCGCCCGGCCTGACGGCGGTGGAGTCGGTGCGAGAGACGCCGGGTTCGCTGACGGTCCGCGAGTCGGCGGACCTGGACGCGGACGTGGTGGCCGCGTGCGTGGCGTCCCTGGCGCACGAGGGCTCGATCGGTCTGATCGCCGCCGACGCCCGCATTCCGGTCCTGGCCAAGGCGCTGGAGGCGGCCGGTCTGCCCTGCCTCGCGCCGGGCGAGGAGACGACGTCCGAGTCCCGTCTGACCCTGGTCCCGGCCTCGCTCGCCAAGGGCCTGGAGTACGACTACGTGGTCCTCGACGAGCCCGCCGCCGTGGTCGGGGGCGAGCCGGACGAACGCACCGGTCTGCGCCGCCTGTACGTCGCCCTGACGCGCGCGGTCTCCGGCCTCACCGTCCTCCACGCCTCCCCGCTCCCGCCCCAGCTCGCTCGGCCGGGTGCCGCGGGCTAGCCATCAGCAGGGACCCGTCACGCACAGGAACAGCACGGGAACAGCACAGGCGGCAGCACGTGCCCCGCTCCCTCCCACCGGGCGCGGCACGTGCGCGCAGCAGGTTCAGACGGTCTCCTCGTCCTTCAGCATCTTCCGCAGCTGTTCACGCAGTTCGGGGGTGTCCGTGTGGCCGTGCACCGATGCGGCGTGCTCGGCCCCCGCACGGACGACTTCCTCTTCCTCACCGGAAATCGTCAGGCTGCAATTCGATTCGCTCGGGTAGTCCCGGCAGTCGGCGACTTTGCGCATGACATGCCTCCCTCGGGCCTCGGAGCCTCGGGCCCAGTACCACGCTTCCAGGATCTCACCGTTTCGCCCGCCCGGCGCCGCCACGTCGCCTGCGGGGACGGGGGCCCCGGCGTGCCCCGGGTGGACCCTGGGCACCGCCGCATCTCCACCCCCGCCTCCACCCATGGGTCCAGGCGCATAACGCCTGGTGAGGACAGTCTTGAGGCATGACAACGACCGACTGGCTCACCGACATCGCACTCGTCCTCGTCGTCTTCCGGCAGCTGCGGGAAGGCAAGCTGGACCTCAAGACCTTCCTGATCCCCCTCGGGATCGTCGCCTTCGTGGCGCAGAGCTACCTCACCTCCATCCCGACCGCCGGCAACGACCTCGTCCTCATCGGCGTCCTCGTCGCGGCCGGTGCCGCGCTCGGCATCGCCGGCGGCATCTACACCCGGATCCGCGTCTCCGGCGAGCACCTGCTGATCAAGGCGGGCGTCGTCTCCGCCGTCCTGTGGGTGCTCGGCATGGGCGCCCGGATGGGCTTCCAGGTGTGGGTCGACCACGGCGGCGCGCACACCGTCGCGCAGTTCAGCGTCGCCCATGACATCACCACCCAGGACGCGTGGGTCGCCGCGTTCGTCCTGATGGCGGTCACCGAAGTGGTCACCCGGGTCGCCACGATCTTCATCCGGAGCCGCATGGTCGCCGCCCGCCGCGACCAGGCCACCGCGTCCAGGACGTACGCCGAGGTCCGCACGCTCGACCGTACGGTCTGACGATGCGCCCCCTCTCCCACGGCCGGGCCGCGATCGGCGCCCACCCCGTCGGCTATGGTCGCGCCGTGCCCGATGACCAGCCCAAAACCCAGAGCGTCCCGCCCGACGGGCCGGCCCCGCACCAGGGGACCGGCCCTCGGGTCGTGCCCGGCCAGGACCCGCGCACCCAGTGGATCCCCACCGTGCTCGTCATCGCCACCGCGGTCTGGACGATCCAGCCGATCGGCCTCAGCGGTCGCGGCCTCGCCTGCGCGGTCCTGCTCCTGCTCAACTCCCTGACGCTCGCGGTCCGGCACGTCCCCGAAGCCAGGATCTCGCCGCGCCTCACCCTCGCCTGGCTGACCTTCGGTGTTCTCGCCGCGGTCGCCCTGATCGGCGTGAGCACCGCGGGCGCCAGCTACCTCTTCGCGTACTTCATCGTCGGCCACATCGGGTTCCGCCTGGAGCCCCGTACGGCCATCACGCTCGCCCTGGCGTGCGGCGTGCTCTGCATGGTGGTGCTGTACTTCCGCTTCGGCGTCGGCCAGGACCTGCTGCCCTGGACCCTCGGCTTCACCACCGCGGCCCCCGCGCTGATCGGCATGCTCAACCGCAGCCGGCACCGCGCGGTCGTGGCGGCGCTCGAAGCGGCCGAATCCGCCGAGCGGGCCGCGCGCGCCGAGGCCCAGGCCGCCGTCCTGACCGAGCGCGGCCGGATCGCCCGGGACGTGCACGACGTCCTCGCCCACTCCCTCGCCGGCATCAACATGCAGCTGGAGCTGGCCGACGCGCTCATCGACACCGGCGACCTGGACAAGGTCCGCGAGGCGAACCAGAAGGCGCACAGCATGGTCAAGGAGAGCCTCAAGCAGGCGCAGTGGACCGTGCACGCGCTGCGCGAGGACTCCCTGCCGCTGGTGGAGAGCCTCACCGCGATGCTCGACTCCTCCGGCCACCGCGACGTCCTGACCGTCACCGGCACCGTCCGCGACGTGCCGTCCCGGGTCACCCAGAATCTGCTGCGCATCGCCCAGGAGGCCCTGACCAACGCGGCCCGGCACGCGCCGGGCGGCCCCGTCGCCGTGGAGCTGACGTACGCCGATGCGTCCATGACGCTGGCCGTACGCAACGGCCCGGCGACCCGTAGGGTGAACGCCGGTGTCGGCAGCGGAATGGGCCTCATCGGCATGCGGGAACGGGTCGCCCTGCTGAACGGCACGATCACGGCGGCCCCGGTCGTCACCGGCCCCTACGAGGGCGGCTGGCACGTGGAAGCGGTGATCCCGGGATGAGCGACGAGGTGCGTGGAGAAGTGAGCGAACCGACGCAGGGCACACGGCGGTTGAGGGTGATCGTGGCCGACGACCAGGCCGCGGTGCGCGAGCCGCTGGCCGCGGTGCTCGGCCTGTCCGAGGACATCGAGGTCGTCGCGGCCGCCGCCGACGGCACGGAGGTGCTCGCCGCGGTCGCCGCGGGCCCTGTCGACGTGGTCCTGATGGACCTGCGCATGCCGGTGATGGACGGTACGGAGGCGACGCGGCGGCTGACCGAGGAGCACCCGGAGGTGGCCGTGGTGGTCCTGACCACCTTCGCCGACGACGACTCGATCCTCGCGGCGCTGAGCGCGGGCGCGCGCGGCTACCTCACCAAGAACGCCGGGCGCCAGGACATCGCGCGTGCGATCCGCGCCGCCGCGGCGGGCCAGTCGGTCCTGGACCGCGAAGTCCAGGACCGCCTCCTGGCCACGGTCCGCACCGGCCCCGCCGCCGCCCCGGGCCCGTCCCGCTCGCTGCCGGACGACATCACTCCGCGCGAACGCGAAGTGCTGGCCCTGATCGGCCAGGGCCTGCCGAACCGGGCGATCGCCCAGCAGCTGTTCATCAGCGAGGCGACGGTGAAGACGCACATCAACAACTTGTTCGCGAAGGCCGACATCCGCGACCGCGCGGACGCGGTCCGCCGCGCCATCGCAGCGGGCCTGGCCTGACGCGGGGCTCAGCCCCGCGCCCCCTGCTTGGCGTACGCCACGAAGTCGCCCCAGGCGAGGGGGTTCAGGGCGAGCTGGGGCCCGGCCTTGTCCTTGGAGTCCCGCACGTGGATGAGGGCGGGGGAGGTCGCCACTTCGACGCAGTCGTCGCCGGACCCGCTGCTGTAGCTCGACTTCCGCCAGTCGAGGGCGATTTCGACGCAGCTGTCGCCGGATCCGCTGCTGTAGGTGCTCTTGAACCAGCTCAGTTCGGTTGTGCTCATGGCGCTCCTCGCAGTAGCTCCAGTCGGCCCACCGATTGTTCAGGCGTAAGGGCCTGTGACCGCAGTTTCGCATACCGCATCTGAAGCGTGCTGATCAGTTTGGCGTCGGAGACGAACAGGCCGCTCTCCTGCCCTTCGCAGTAGCCGGACCACTGGCTGGGTCGAGTCTCCGCAAGCTGCATTGGCCCTGCCAGCCCTGCGTGCACTCCCGTATCCATCGGGAGAATTTGGAGCTCCACGTTCCTCGCTGACGAGCTCTCCAGCACGTGATCAATCAGCTCACGCGTCACGTCCGGGCCGCCCGTCCGTCGGGCGAAAACGTACTCGTCGATGATGAAGCTGTACGCGGTGTTGGGGCGCCCAGCGAGCAGCCGCTGCCTCTCCAGCCGGGCCTTCAAGTTGGCCTCGACCTGCGCGTCGGCGAGGGGCGGCAATTGTTCCCGGAACAGGATCCGGGCGTAGGCCTCCGTCTGGAGCAGACCCGGGACGAGCCGGGACTCGTACGTGTACAGGCTGATCGCCGACTTCTCCAAGCGGGCCCACTTGCGGAACCAAGTCGCAAGTCCGGCCTGCCGGTTGAGGTACTTCGCGGAGCGACGCAACGCCCCCGTGTTGCCGAGCGCGCTCTCCGCCCGCTCGACGAAGTCGGGGTCGGCCATGCGGCGGCCCAGCTCGACGGAGGTGACCGTGTGCGTGGAGTAGCCGACGAGCGCGGCGAGTTGGGCGCGGCTGAGGCCGGCGTGTTCGCGCAGGGCCTGGACGACCGCGCCGAACGTCTTCAGACTGTCGGACGGATCGGGCTCCGCATCACGCACCGCCCCCTCCCCCTCCCCCTGCCCCTCACGCTTCTCGTGGTCCTGTGCCATCGACGGCCACCTCCCGGTGAACGAGTCGCCCCGCGTACGCAACTCACCCAGGGTTACGGCACCGGCCTCGTACCGTCTACAGCGCGTGCGCGTACGCTCGCGGTGCGTACACGGCGAAGGTCTGGCAACTGGGGCCGCAGCCCGTCCAGGCTGGCGTTATGCACCTCGAAACAGGACCCGGCGCGTGCCAACTCCCCGTAGCCGTACGTGTGTTCAGAAAGCGGTTCGCGTCGACGCGGCGGGCGGCGAGCCTGGCGCGGAGGCTGGCGCAGGGCCAGTTGGACGCGTGGGGAGTGCCGCACGGGAGCGAGGCGTCGGACACGGCGGGGCTGCTCGTGGCGGAGCTGGCGGCGAACGCGGTGCTGCACGCGTATGTGTCGGGGCGGGGGTTCGAGGTGGGGCTGCTGCTGCGCGAGGACGGCGTTCTGCGGATCGAGGTGACGGACACGCGGGCGGACAGGACGCTGCCGGTGGTGGCGCCGGTGCCGGCGGAGGACGCGGAGTCGGGTCGGGGCCTGCTTCTGGTGCAGATGCTGGCGGACCACTGGGGGACGGTGGAGGGGTTGCCGCCGCAGAAGACGGTGTGGGCGCAGGTGGGTGTCGCGGGGCGGGGGGACGAGCGCGAAGAGGTCACCCCCGTGAACCTCTTCGCGCCCGTCCGGGCGGGGCGGCGGCTGGGGTTCACGTTGCCGTAGCCGGCGGGGGAAGTCGTTGGCACGGGGTGCACGGTTTCTTGACGCAGAGTGCACGGCCCTCGCGGGGGCGGAGGGGGCATCCCGGGGCCTGGGGCGAAGCCCCCGGCAACCCCGCCTTCGCCTGCGGACCGTGCCCGCGTCTCGCGCAGTTCCCCGCGCCCCTGGGTGGGTCGACCTTGGCAGGGTGCCTTGCAGAGGCATCTTCAGCCCGTCCGGCGTTTGAGGACGAGCGCCTTTCGGGCGCGAACGGGGTCTGGGGCGGAGCCCCAGCAACCCCGCCTTCGCCTGCGGACCGTGCCCGCGTCTCGCGCAGTTCCCCGCGCCCCCGGGTAGGTCGACCTTGGCAGGGTGCCTTACCGAGGCCACCTCAGCCCGTCCGGCGATTGAGGACGAGCGCCTTCGGGCGCGAACGGGGTCTGGGGCGGAGCCCCAGGATCCTGAACCTCAGCCGTCCACAACCCCCGGAGGGTTTCGGGAAGGGGCGGGGTGGGGCATCCCGGGGTCTGGGGCGGAGCCCCAGCAACCCCGCTTTCGTCTGCGGACCGTGCCCGCGTCTCGCAGTTCCCCGCGCCCCCAGGTGGGCTGCCCTTGGCAGGGTGCCGAGGCTCGGCCTCTTCGTTCGGGGCGGAGCCCCGGGGGCCGCACCCTCAGGTTGCCGCGCGGGCGGGTGGGTGGGAAAACCCCCAAAGGCCGCTACGCGTCAAGTACGGCCCGCCACTGCGCGACCGCGTCCGCCGAGACGCCCCCGCTCCAGCCCTCCGGCCGAGCCGCCCCGCCGATGTGGACCGCGTCGATCCCCGCACCCCGCAGCACCGGCAGGTGCGCGAGGGTGAGCCCCCCGCCCACGAGGATCCGCGGCTCGTAGCCCGGCTCGTCGCACCGCCCGGCCTCCGCGAGCAGCACGGGGAGCCCGTCCTCGACGCCCAGGGGCGACCCCGCCGTGAGGTACGTGTCGAGCCCCGGAAGACCCGAGAGCTCCTTGCGCAGGGCGTCGCGCGAGGCGGCCCGGTCGATGGCGCGGTGGAAGGTCCAGCGGCACCCGGAGAGCGCGGAGGCGAGGGCCCGTACGGCCACCATGTCGGGCCCCCCGGTCTCGTCGAGGAAGCCGAGCACGAACTCGTCCGCCCCCTCGCCGCGCAGCGCCTCCGCATCGCGTACGAGCGCGTCGACATCGCCCGCCGCGAACCCGTCCGCCGCCCGCAGCATGACGCGCAGCGGGATGTCGACGGCCGCGCGGATCTCCGCGAAGGTCTTGAGGGGCGGGGTCAGCCCGTCCGCGGCCATGTCGGTGACCAGCTCCAGGCGGTCCGCCCCGCCGGCCTGGGCCGCGACGGCGTCCTGCGCGTCGAGCGCGATCACCTCAAGCAGTGCGCGGTTGCTCATCTGACCCCATTCCTCCGTAACCCGGGCCCGCTCGGCCCAAATAGGTCTAGTCCATTGACCAGCCTACGCCGCGAGATGCCCACCCGCGCGGACGGTAAACACGCGGCGGCGACCGCATCCGCCGCACTCTTGCGCCTTATACGCCCGGGGGGTATACATGGCCCCACGGCAAGGCATACCCCTAAGGGGTATACTGGCCGCCGACGCCCGCACAGCACGCCCCGCCCTCCGCCCAAGGAGACCGCACCCCATGACCACCACAGGCACCAGCGCCCCCGGCGTCAGCACCCCGGGCACCAGCCAGGCCGCGGCAGCCGTAGAGCTCGCCATCGGCGGCATGACCTGCGCGTCCTGCGCGGCCCGCATCGAGAAGAAGCTGAACCGTATGGACGGGGTCGAGGCCACCGTCAACTACGCCACCGAGAAGGCGAAGGTCACCTTCACCGAGGACGTCTCCGTCGCCCAGCTCATCGCCACCGTCGAGGCCACCGGCTACACCGCCGAGGAGCCCGCCCCCGTACGCACGGCGTCCGCCGCGCCCACCGCGCACGGGACCGAGGGCGGCGCGGAGGCGGCCGACGAACGGGACGCCCTGCACGCCCTGCGCCCGCTGCGCCGGCGCCTGCTCACCGCGATCGCCCTCGCCGTCCCGGTGATCGCGATGTCGATGGTCCCGGCGCTCCAGTTCGACTACTGGCAGTGGCTCTCGCTGGCCCTGACCGTGCCGGTCGTCACGTACGCCGCGTGGCCCTTCCACCGGGCCGCCTGGACCAACGCGCGGCACGGCGCCGCGACCATGGACACGCTGATCTCGGTCGGCACGTCGGCCGCGTTCCTGTGGTCCGTGTGGGCCCTGGTCTTCGGCACGGCCGGAATGATCGGCATGACCCACCCCTTCGAGCTGACCATCGGCCGCTCGGACGGCGCGGGCAACATCTACCTCGAAGCCGCCGCCGGAGTCACCGCGTTCATCCTCGCCGGGCGCTACTTCGAGGCCCGCTCCAAGCGCAAGGCGGGCGCGGCCCTGAGGACGCTGCTCGAACTCGGCGCGAAGGACGTCACCGTCCTCGACACCCACGGCCGCGAACGCACCGTTCCCACCGCCGAGTTGAAGGTCGGCGACCGCTTCCTCGTGCGGCCCGGCGAGAAGATCGCCACCGACGGTACGGTCGTCGAGGGTTCGTCCGCCGTCGACGCCTCGATGCTCACCGGTGAGTCCGTGCCCGTGGAGGTCGCCGTCGGGGACACCGTCACCGGCGCGACCCTCAACGCGGGCGGCCGGCTCGTCATCGAGGCCTCCCGGGTCGGCGCGGACACCCAGCTCGCCCGGATGGCCCGGCTCGTCGAGGACGCCCAGAACGGCAAGGCCGCGGCCCAGCGCCTCGCCGACCGCATCTCCGCCGTGTTCGTGCCGGTCGTCATGGGCCTCGCCCTCGCCACCCTCGGCGTCTGGCTCGCCACCGGCTCCGGCCTGACCGCCGCGTTCACGGCCGCCGTCGCCGTACTGATCATCGCCTGCCCCTGCGCCCTGGGTCTGGCCACGCCGACCGCCCTCATGGTCGGCACGGGACGCGGGGCGCAGCTCGGCATCCTGATCAAGGGTCCGGAGGTCCTGGAGACGACCCGCAAGGTCGACACGATCGTCCTCGACAAGACCGGCACGGTGACCACCGGCCGCATGACGCTCCTGGCGGTGCACGTCGCCGACACCGCCGACCGGGCCGAAGTCCTGCGTCTCGCGGGCGCGTTGGAGCACTCCTCCGAACACCCCATCGCCCGAGCCGTCGCCGACGGGGCCGCCGCCGAGGTCGGCGCCCTGCCCACCCCCGAGGACTTCACGACCCTCGCGGGCCTCGGCGTCCAGGGCGTCGTGGACGGCCACGCGGTCCTGGTGGGCCGCGAGAAGCTGCTCGCGGAGTGGGCCATCGGCCTCACCCCGGCCCTGAAGCGGGCGAAGGAGGAGGCCGAGGCGGCGGGGCGTACCGCTATCGCGGTCGCCTGGGACGGCGAGGCGCGCGCGGTCCTCGAAGTCGCCGACGCCGTCAAGGAGACCAGCCCCGAGGCCATCGAGCGGCTGCGCGCGCTCGGCCTCACCCCGATCCTGCTGACCGGCGACAACCGGGCCGTCGCGGAGGCGGTCGCGGCGGAGGTCGGCATCGAGCAGGTGTACGCGGAGGTCATGCCGCAGGACAAGGTCGACGTCGTCAAGTCCCTTCAGGCGGAAGGCCGTTCGGTCGCGATGGTCGGCGACGGCGTCAACGACGCGGCGGCCCTCGCCCAGGCCGACCTCGGCCTCGCGATGGGTACGGGCACGGATGCGGCGATCGAGGCGGGCGACCTCACGCTCGTACGGGGTGACCTGCGGGCGGCTGCCGATGCGATCCGGCTCTCCCGCAAGACGCTCGGCACGATCAGGTCCAACCTGTTCTGGGCGTTCGCCTACAACGTGGCGGCGTTGCCGCTGGCCGCGGCGGGGCTGCTCAACCCGATGATCGCGGGGGCGGCGATGGCCTTCTCGTCGGTCTTCGTAGTAGCCAACTCCCTCCGCCTCCGCACCTTCACCCCCACCCAGCCCCACGCGTAGCCCGTGGCAGGGCGCCCGGCCGGGGCATCCCTCCCCCTCGGCAGGGCGCCCGCTATCGGCATCTTCAGCCCGTCCGGCGTTTGAGGACGAGCGCCCTTAAGGCGCGAACGGGGTCTGGGGCGGAGCCCCAGGTCCTGAACCCCAGCCCCCCCTTCCCGCCCCCGGAGGGTTTCGGGAAGGGGCGGGGTGGGGCATCCCGGGGCCTGGGGCGAAGCCCCAGCAACCCCGGCCGGCCTTCGTCTGCGGACCGTGCTGGGGCACCCGCGCAGTTCCCCGCGCCCCTAGTAGGGCACCCGGCACCGAGCGGATCACCCGCGCCCGCCGCGGCGGAGCCGCGCAAACGGCACAGCCCCGCGCCCCTAGTAGGGCACCCGGAGCCGACCAGCCGCGCCCAGTAGGGCACCCGGCACCGAGCGGATCACCCGCGCCCGCCGCGGCGGAGCCGCGCAAACGGCACAGCCCCGCGCCCCTAGTAGGGCACCCGGAGCCGACCCGCCCCGCCCGGCAGGGCACCCCGCGACGGATACCCTCGGCCGCATGCCGCCCGACACCCTCCGCGCCCGCTGGCACAGCACCCTCCTCGCAGCCCGCCCCCGGCCCCCACAGCGCGGCGCAGCCGACCCCGCCCCCTACGGCGAGAACCTCCTCGCCCGCTGGGCGGAGCCGCACCGCCGCTACCACACCACCGCCCACCTCACCGCGGTCCTCAACCACATCGACGTGCTCCAGGACCACGCCGCCGCCCCCGACCTCGTACGCCTCGCCGCCTGGTTCCACGACGCCGTGTACCTGCCGGACCGTTCGGAGAACGAGGAGCGCTCGGCCCGCCTCGCCGAACGCGCGCTGCCGGAAGCCGGGTTGACCGAGGAGGCGACCGCCGAGGTCGCCCGCCTGGTCCGGCTCACCGTCACCCACGCCCCCGAGGACGGCGACACCAACGGCGCGGTCCTGTGCGACGCGGACCTCGCGATCCTGGCCGCCGCCCCGCAGGCGTACGCCGCGTACGCCGCCTCCGTACGCGAGGAGTACGCCTTTGTGCCGGACGAGGCGTTCCGGGCGGGCCGGGCGGCCGTACTGCGCCAACTCCTCGCCCTGCCACGGCTGTTCCGCACCCCCTACGGCGTACGCGAGTGGCAGGCCCCGGCTCAGGAGAATCTCCGGGCGGAACTGACCCGCCTCGCCGCATAATTCGGCCCGGGGCCACCACCGCCCCGCCCCGCCGACGGAAAGCAGGTACCCCGCGTGCTCCCCGTGACAGTCAAGGCCGACCGTGTCGCCCTCCACGAGCTGACCCGGGCGTCGGCGGCAGAGCTCAGCGAGGGCGGGAGCGGGGGCTGGCAGTGGGCGCCCGGCGGCCCCGACGAGGGCAGCCGTTTCGCCGCCGCGAAGATGCTGTCCGGCATGGAGGCCGGCCGTCACCTCGCGGGGTGGGGCGCGTACGTCGTGGTGCGCGCGGAGGACGGCCGGGCCATCGGCGGCATCGGCTTCCACGGCCCGCCGGAGGACGGCCGCGTCGAGGTCGGCTACGACCTGGCGGAATCCGTACGGGGCCACGGGTACGCGACGGAGGCGCTGAACGCCCTGACGGCGTGGGCGCTGGCCCAGCCCGACGTCCAGACCGTGTACGCCACGACGGACGAGGACAACACGCCCTCGCAGCGCGTCCTGGACCGCGCGGGCTTTCGCCGCATCGGCGACACCCCCCGCCCGATCAACGGCCGGGAGGCCCAGCACCTGTACGAACAGTCCAACCCACCCGCCACGGAGTAGCCCGCTCACCGGCTCGGTGCCGGGTGCCCTACTAGGGGCGCGGGGCTGTGCCGTTCACGCGGCTCCGCGGGAATACCACCCCGCCCCCACCCGTTGGCACTCGATATGCCCGCCGAGCCCATACCCACGCCCGAGCCCGCACCCGTCCCCACGCCCCGCACTCCCCCGGCCCCCGCCGAGCCCGCCTCCCCTGAAGGCCCCCGCCCCGCCGCCGGGGGCCGTATGCCGCTCGCCGTCTACATCCTCGGCCTCTCCGTCTTCGCGCTCGGTACGAGCGAGTTCATGCTCACCGGGCTGCTCCCGGCCATCGCGGACGACATGAGCGTGTCGATCCCGCAGGCCGGCCTGCTCATCTCCGCCTTCGCCATCGGCATGGTCGTGGGCGCCCCACTGCTCGCCGTGGCCACCCTGCGGCTGCCCCGCCGTACCACCCTCGTCGCGTTGATCACGGTGTTCGGCCTCGGCCAGGTCGCGGGCGCGCTCGCCCCGAACTACGCCCTGCTCTTCGCCTCCCGCATCGTGTCCGCGCTCGCCTGTGCCGGGTTCTGGGCGGTCGGCGCGGCCGTCGCCATCGCGATGGTCCCGATGAACGCGCGGGCCCGCGCGATGGCCGTCATGATCGGCGGCCTGTCGATCGCGAACGTCCTCGGCGTACCGCTGGGCGCCCTGCTCGGCGACAACCTGGGCTGGCGCGCCGCGTTCTGGGCGGTCGGCGCCGCCTCCGCGATCGCCCTCGTCGGCATCCTGACCCGCATCCCGCGCATCCCGCTGCCCGCCGAGAAGCCCCAGCTCAAGCGGGAGCTGGGGATCTACCGCGACCCGCAGGTGCTGCTCTCCGTCGCGATCACCGCCCTCGCCGCCGGTGGCGTGTTCTGCGCGTTCAGCTACCTCAAGCCGCTGCTCACCGACGTCGCGCACGTGGACGCGGGCTGGGTCCCGGCCGTGCTCGGCCTCTTCGGTGTGGGCGCCCTCATCGGGACGACGATCGGCGGCCGGGTCGCCGACGCCCACCTCTTCGGCGTACTGCTCGGCGGCATCACCGCCTCGACCGCGTTCCTGGTAGCGCTCGCCCTGTTCGCCTCGACCCCCGCCGTCGCGATCACCCTGGCGTTCCTGCTCGGCTGCTCGGCGTTCTTCACCGCGCCCGCGCTCAACGCCCGGATGTTCAACGTCGGCGGCGCCGCCCCGACGCTGGCCGGCGCCACGACGACGTCCTCGTTCAACCTGGGCAACACCGCGGGCCCCTGGCTGGGCGGCATCGTGATCAGCGCGAACCTCGGCTACGCCGCCACCGCCTGGGCGGGCGCCGCGATGACGATCGTCGCCCTGGCCCTGGTCACGGCGTCGCTGCGGCTGCACAAGTCGCAGTCCCGCGTGGTCGCCCGCTCGGCCGGCCCGGCCGCCACCGTCGGCCACCAGGCAACCGCCTCCGCCTCCGCCTCCGCCTCCTCGCACACGCGCGTGTGACCGGCCGTGCGACCGCCCGTGCGACCGGCCGTGTGACCGGCCCCACAGCAAAGCGCCCCGCCCCCGATCGCTCGGGTGCGGGGCGCTTCCGCGTGGATCCCGGTCGCTCGGACCGGGTCAGCGCTTAGGCAGGGGTGACGTTCTCCGCCTGCGGACCCTTCGGGCCCTGCGTGACGTCAAAGTTGACCTGCTGGTTCTCCTGCAGCTCGCGAAAGCCGGTGGAGTTGATGGCCGAGTAGTGGACGAAAACGTCCGGGCCGCCGCCGTCCTGCGCGATGAAGCCGAAGCCCTTTTCGGCGTTGAACCACTTCACGGTGCCGGTTGCCATGTGTTTCCCCTGTCGAGGATCGCGGGGCACTGGCTTGTCAGTACCCCTGGGTGAGGTGATCGCCCTGGTCCTCGGACATTGCTGCACAGCAAACGCCCACGGCGTAAACCGCGGGCGTTGAGACTTCGGAACCACGACTACTGGCAAGGAAGTTAGCCGATCCGCGATCGTCTGGCTACGGGCCGCAGCCGAACCGGGTACAAGTTCCGGCCAAGCAGGTGCCTCGAAGGGCCTCCCAAGGCCCCCCGGAGACCCTACCGGAGCCCGCCGAAGCCCCCGAAGACCCCGCCGGAGCCCGCCCGGCGCCCCTGCGGCGGCCCCGTCAGGCGGGCCGCCCCTTGGGCCGTCGCAGCCCCGCCCCCGTCAGGCGGCGTACGAGCTCCTTCGAGCCGATCTCCAGCGCGCCCGCCCGCACGGCGTCCTCGTACCGGTGCGACGGCACGTCGTAGTGATCGCGTTCGAAGGCGCGCGGCGGGCAGCCGATCGACGCCGCGAACGCGTGCAGTTCCTCGTACGAGACGTCGCTGACCAGGTGCGACCACATGCGGCCGTGCCCCGGCCAGGTCGGCGGGTCGATGTAGAGCGCCATCAGCCGAGCCCGCCCGCCTCTCCTCCGCCGAGCCCGCCGACGGGCGCCACCACGACGCCCGCCTCCGCGCAGACCCAGTGCGGGTCGGGCCCGAGCTCCGGCTCCACGTCGAGCGCGTGCGGCTCGCCCCCGTGGCACACCGGACACAGCGGCCAGCGGCCGTACCGCTCCAGGAGGGCGTCCTGCACGTCCTGGGCGACCAGCCCGGCGACGTACTCCGTGCCCTCGGGCCACTGCTCCACCCACCAGCGCCGGTGCGTCACCGCGTCCTCGACCAGCGAGACGACGTCGGCGTGTGCCACGTCCCGCGCCGCGAGATCCGCCAGGACCAGGGCGCGGGCGGCGTGCAGGGCTTGCTCCAGGGGTTGTACGTCGTCCATGCCCCCCATTCTCTCCCGAGCCGGGGGTTGACCCCGAAAGAGGACGAAAATATCTTTCACCTGTGACCAATGACGTGAAGGAAACTTTCAGCGGCGGCGCCCCGCCCGCACCCGCGGCCCTCGCCGCCAAGGTGCGCACGCTCGCGCCGTCCATGACCCGCTCCATGCAGCGGGTCGCCGAGGCCGTCGCCGGCGACCCGGCCGGCTGTGCGGCCCTCACGGTCACCGGCCTCGCCGGGCTCACCGGCACCAGCGAGGCGACGGTGGTGCGCACCGCCCGCCTCCTGGGCTACCCCGGCTACCGCGACCTGCGTCTCGCGCTCGCCGGTCTCGCCGCCCAGCAGCAGTCCGGCCGGGCCCCCGCGGTCACCGCCGACATAGCCGTCGACGACCCGATCGCGGACGTCGTCGCGAAGCTGGCCTACGACGAGCAGCAGACCCTCGCCGACACCGCGGCCGCCCTGGACACCGTCCAGCTGGCCGCGGCGGTCGCCGCACTGGCGGGCGCCCGGCGCATCGACGTCTACGGCGCCGGCGCCTCCTCCCTCGTCGGCCAGGACCTCGCGCAGAAGCTGCTGCGCATCGGGCTGATCGCGCACGCCCACACCGACCCGCACCTGGCCGTCACCAACGCCGTGCAGCTGCGCTCGGGCGACGCGGCGGTCGCGATCACCCACTCCGGCTCGACGAGCGATGTCATAGAGCCGCTGCGGGTCGCCTTCGACCACGGCGCCACCACCATCGCGATCACCGGACGGCCCGACGGCGCGGTCACGCAGTACGCGGACCACGTACTGACCACGTCCACGGCCCGCGAGAGCGAGCTGCGCCCGGCCGCCATGTCGTCCCGCACGAGTCAACTGCTCGTCGTGGACTGCCTGTTCATCGGCATCGCGCAACGCACGTACGAGACGGCGGCGCCCGCCCTCGCCGCCTCCTACGAGGCCCTCGCGCACCGCCACAACCCACGCCCGCGCTGAGGGCCCCGCAGATCCCCGCGCACACCCACCCGCCCCGACCGTCCGACCGTCCGTACGCAGAGAAAGAGCCGCCGTCACCATGACCACCCAGGACCAGGCCAAGGACCAGCGCCAGGACGAGAACGAGGACCAGCGGTACGCCCCCGGCCGGCGCCAGGACGACGACGCCGGCCGCCCCGACTACGCCGAGCTGCGCGCTCAGCTGGCCACGCTCACCACGGAGGCGTTCCGGCCGGAGCTCGCGGACATCGACCGGCTGCCGACCGCGGAGATCGCGCGGATCATGAACGGCGAGGACGCCACCGTCCCGGCCGCCGTCGCCGAGCGGCTCCCGGCCATCGCGGCCGCGATCGACGCCACGGCCGAGCGGATGGCGCGCGGCGGCCGGCTCGTCTACGCGGGCGCCGGCACGGCGGGGCGGCTCGGTGTCCTGGACGCGAGCGAGTGCCCGCCCACCTTCAACACCGACCCTTCCGAGGTCGTCGGCCTGATCGCGGGCGGCCCGTCGGCGATGGTCAAGGCGGTCGAAGGCGCCGAGGACTCACGGCAGTTGGCGGCGGAGGACCTGGACGCGCTGCACCTCACCGACCGCGACACCGTCGTCGGCATCTCGGCCTCGGGCCGCACCCCGTACGCCATCGGCGCCGTCGAGCACGCGCGGCGCCTCGGCGCCCTCACGATCGGCCTGTCCTGCAACGCGGAGAGCGAACTCGCGGCGGCGGCCGAGCACGGCATCGAGGTGGTGGTGGGGCCGGAGCTCCTCACCGGCTCCACCCGCCTGAAGTCGGGCACGGCGCAGAAGCTGGTCCTCAACATGATCTCGACGATCACGATGATCCGGCTCGGCAAGACGTACGGAAACCTGATGGTCGACGTACGGGCCTCCAACGAGAAGCTCCGTGCCCGCTCGCGCCGCATCGTGGCCCTGGCGACCGGCGCGGACGACGCGGAGATCGAGGCGGCGCTGGCCGCGACGGGCGGTGAGGTGAAGAACGCGATTCTGGTCATTCTGGGCGGCGTGGAGGGCGGCACGGCGGCCGAACTCCTGACAGAATCCCGCGGCCACCTGCGTGCGGCGTTGCAGGCGGCCCCCTGACCCGAGCCCCCGCACAGCAAGGCGCGCCCCGTCATGCCACAGCCCGAGAACCACGCCATCGCGGCGGCGCTCCTCCCCTTGGTGGGCGGCGCCGGGAACATCGACTCGATCGCCCACTGCATGACCCGCCTGAGGCTGGGCCTGAAGGACCGCGCCCTGGTCGACGACGAGGCGTTGCGGGCGCTGCCGGCGGTACTGGGCGTGGTGGAGGACGACACGTACCAGATCGTGCTGGGTCCGGGCACGGTGGCCCGCGTGACGGGCGAACTGCGCACGCTGACGGATCCCGGCGGGCCCGGTGAACCCGGTGAGCCCGAACAGCCCTTTACAGCAGCTGAGTTGGCGGCGCGCGGCGCAAACATGAAGGCCGCCCGCAAGGCGGCGAACACCACCCCCGCCAAACACCTCCTGCGCAGGATCGCGAACATCTTCGTGCCGCTGATCCCGGCACTGATCGGCTGCGGCATCATCGCGGGCCTCAACGGCCTTCTGGTCAACCTGGGTTGGCTGCCGGGCGTGACGCCCGCGCTGGCCGCGATCGCGTCGGGGTTCATGGCGCTGATCGCGGTGTTCGTCGGCTACAACACGGCGAACGAGTTCGGCGGCACCCCGGTCCTCGGCGGGGCGGTGGCGTCGATCATCGTGTTCGCGGGCGTGGCGAAGATCACCGTATTCGGGCAGCCTCTCGCCCCCGGCCAGGGCGGCGTCCTGGGCGCCCTGGGAGCGGCACTGATCGCGGTGTACGTGGAGCGGTGGTGCCGGCGCCACGTACCGGAGGCGGTGGACGTCCTGCTGACCCCCACCCTCACCGTCCTGACGGCGGGCCTGATCACCCTGTACGGCCTGATGTTCGTGGCGGGCGAGGTGTCGGCGGCGATCGGCCACGGCGCGAACTGGCTCCTGGACCACACGGGCGCGTTCGCGGGCCTGGTCCTGGGCGGCCTGTTCCTGCCGTTGGTGATGCTGGGCCTGCACCAGGCGCTGATCCCGATCCACACCACGCTGATCGAGCAGCAGGGGTACACGGTGCTGCTGCCCATCCTGGCGATGGCGGGCGCGGGCCAGGTGGGGTGCGCGGCGGCGGTGTACCTGCGCGCGAAGCACAACGCGTCGCTGAGGGCCACGATCAAGTCGGCCCTGCCGGCCGGCTTCCTGGGCGTCGGCGAACCACTGATCTACGGGGTCTCGCTCCCCCTGGGCCGCCCGTTCGTCACGGCGTGCGTGGGCGGGGCGGCGGGCGGGGCGTTCGTGGGCCTGTTCTCCATGCTGGGCACGAAGGTGGGCTCGACAGCGATCGGCCCGTCGGGCTGGGCCCTGTTCCCCCTCCTCCAGGGCAACCACGGCCCGGGAGCGGCGGTGGCGATCTACGCGGGGGGCCTGGCGACGGGCTACGCGGTCGGCTTCGCGACGACATACGCCTTCGGCTTCACCCGGGAGACGCTGGCGGCCTTGAACACCCCGCCGCCACCCCACCCGGCCCCACGGGACGCGGCGCGGGCGCGCGCGGAGATGTGACCGCCGCGTCCACATCACCGGACGTCCTGACCCAGCACCACGCCCTGGGGAGGCCCACCCCCAAGGGCACGCGTGCTGGGTCCAGTCCCTCATGAGACCTGAGCCGCATCACTCTTGCGTAACCCTCGAAACCCCTGCTACGTGTTGCCGCCCTTTTTTCGGTAAACCACCAGTACCCGCTTGCCCGGCCGGAGCCCTATCTGCCTAACGTCGTTCGGGGGCGGCAGTGGGCCGCACGAGGGGCAGGGGGCGTGGGGGACGTGAGTACGGCGGCATTCTCGGAGAGCTGGCAGCAAGTACTCGACCAGGCGGGAGTACCAGCTCCGGGCCTGGCACTGGCCTCTGCCGCTCCGAAGGGGGGCGGTGGAGGCGACCTGCACCACACGCCGAAGCCCTGGAACGACGCTGCCGATGCCGCACACTCCCTGCGTATCGATAGCAACACGGCGAAGAACAGCCTGACCAGCGCCCATGCGGGTATCGACACGGGCACCGCAGGGCTATTGAGCGTCGCCGCGCTCAAGTCCGTCCTCTCCTCCTGGGAAGACCGACTCGCCGCTGCCCGCGACGAGTGCGCCGCCCTCGAACCGAATCTGCGGTCAGTCGCCGGCACCATGAGCCATACGGATCACGGCGTGAAGTCCTCGATCGCCGATTACGTAAACCCGGAACCGGCCGACACGAAGGGCCGGTGACGGGAATGCTCACCTGGCAACAGCTCCGCGACCTCCAACTCACCGGGCTGCAACACGCGGCCGACGGCTGGGGCACCGCCAGTCGCCACGCCGACGCGGCCCGAGACCGGCTCAGCAACGACATGCTGGGTGCGCTCGCGAAGTCGCAGATCAGCAACGCCGCAGACAGCGCAGCTACCCGACTCAGGGGCCTCGACCGCAACTACGACTACATACACATCGAGTGTGGCCTGGTACGCACCTCGATCGATGCGCTCTGCTACGAACTTGCCGATCCTCAGCGCAAGCTGAGGGACGCGCTGGACGAGGCGGCGACATTGAAGTTCAACGTGGCCGGGGACGGTTCCGTGAGCTATCCGCCCGGCGGCGAGAACCTGATGTCGAAGCAGCCCCTCCCGGGAGGCACTGTCGCTGGTGGCTCCCCCCTGCTTTCCCGACCGCCCTCGCTCACCCAGACACCGTCGGGCTTCATCGACACCAACCCGAACCGTGCGAAGGCGCAGGCCATCGCGGACCAGATATCCGACGCCCTCCGTGACGCCCACCGTATCGACGACCTTTTCAGCAGAACACTCAGCAAACTCAAGGCCGAACCTGGTCTGAGCGTGGCGACCGCGACCTGGGAGGACATGGCCACGGACGCGACGGCGGTCCGCGAAGTCGCGGACCACTACTTGAAGAACGACATCCCCACAGACAAAACTCCGGCCGAACGAAAGGCCTGGTGGTCCTACCTCACGGAGAAGGAACGCGAGGAGTATCTGGCCACTTATCCGGACATCCTCGGCAATCTGGACGGCATCCCCAGTGTGGTCAGGGACGAGGCGAATCGTGACAACCTTCAGGTGTTGATCGGAAAGCTGGCGGCGGAGGAGAACGACTCCGATGCTCAGGCCAAACTCGGTGGCCTGCGCTCCCTTGACGATCAGTTGCGGGCGACACCGACGGACGGCGCGCCCCCGATGTACCTCCTGGGTATCGGTGAGGAGGGAAACGGTCGCGCCATCGTCGCCTTCGGAAACCCCGACACTTCGAAGAATGTCTCTGCGTATGTTCCCGGCCTCAGCACGGCACTGAATGCAGAGTTCGCCGGCGGGACGGTCGATCGTGCGCGCCGCACGGCAATCGGCGCGCGCGAGATCGACTCCTCGAGCGCGGCCATCGTGTGGCTCGGCTACGACGCCCCCCAGACCGACAACGCGGACGTCATGAGCAGAGGTGACGCCGAGGCAGGTGCCCCGGCCTACAACCAATTCATGAGCGGCATTTCGGTGACGAATGAGAATGCGGACCCGCACATCACCGCCATCGGTCACTCCTACGGTTCACTCACTGTCGGCCTGGCGGCCCAGCACCGAGGAGGAATTCCCGGTGTCGACGACATCATCCTGGTAGGCAGTCCAGGCACCGGTGCACACACTGCTGACGAGCTCGGCGTAGGCAGGGATCACGTCTATGTAGGCGCAGCCAAGAACGACATTGTGACGCAACTGCCCAACCGTACTGAAGCGACCGGGCTACTGGTCGGTGCCGCTGTGGGCCTGGAAGCGGGCTTCATGCAAGGTAATCTCGACGGCGTCATCAGCGTGGCGGAGGGCGGCCTCAGAGCGGGACACAACATGTCGGACCCCAACGAGACGTACTTCGGTACCGACCCGGCGAACCACGCGTTCGGCGCGCATCGCTTCGCCACGGCCGACGGCCCACCCGTGATCGGTTGGGGCCACCTTGGTGACCTGGGAGCTCATTCGGGCTACTTCACGCCCGCGCAAGACAAAGTATCCGCCCGCAACATTGCGCTCATCGTTGCCGGCCATCCAGCCGACATCACCACGCAGGAGCCACGTTGAGAACGCTTCGCCACATCGTCGCGGCGCTCCTACTCGTAACGGCGACCGGTTGTGGACTGCTCAGCGAGGCCGCTTCCTCGAAGGGACACCAACCCACCATGGACATGCAGCAAGGTGCTGTGCGGTCGGACGCGATCCTGGAAGAGACGCTCGCGTCGATCCACCCGCAACTGCACTGGCTGCACGGCCCTTCGAACGACAGTTGGTGCACGGGGCCAGGCGCGCCCGAGGGCACCGGCACCGTGGACCGTCTCGTCCAAGTCCTCACGGTTGTCTCCGAACAACGCCGCGGGAACCTTCTCGGCGTGGTCGAACGAGCCTGGAGGGCGAAGGGCTATGCGATCACCTCGACCAATCCGAGCCGGCAGTTCCCATCGATCGTCGCGACGACTCCGGACCGCTTCGCCGTAGAGGTGTCCGTGGGCGGACAGGGCCAGTTCTTCTTCAGCGTCACCACCCCCTGCTTCACGCGCTCGGCAGTACCGGATCCGACCACGCAGCCCAACATTCCGCAGCGAGAAGGCGAGTTCCCCATTCGCCCCGACATCCACGACAATTTCTGGTCCGCCACCACCCAGGGGACGCCAAGCCCGTAGACGGCGAGCGAGGCTCAGGGATGCCCCAAGAATCCAACCACACCCCGAACGCCGACCTCCTGCTCCGCCAGCCACCTGCCGAGCCGAGGACGCTCGGTCCACGACAGGGCGAGACCTCCTCGGCACCCGCATCGACCGCATCGCTCATGCCGCCGAGCGTACGGGGCCCCGGGCACAACATCCGTTAGCAGGCCGCTAGTTGTGGTTCGGGCCGTACGTCCCGGCCAGTACGGCCACCAGCCGCAGCGCCATGTCCATGTTGCAGCGCCCCAAATCCATCAGCGGATACAGCACGTGCCCCGTGCAGGTCAGCGGGTCGATTCTGAGCGACGGCAGCATCACGCCGACCCGTGCGAGCCCGTCCCGCAGCTGCTCGACGGCATCCTCCGCCGCACGCACCCTCTCCTCCGCCGTCAGCGCCATGTTCCCATCCCTTTCCCTGCCACCGAGTGTGCTGCTTTCCTCACCCAGCGTGGCCGTTCGCGGCTAGCCTGACTACTGTCGGCGATCCAACAACCCCGCGTGTTCCAGAGGGAGTTGCGCATGCCAGCACCGAGGGACCTCGACCCCTCCTCCTCCCCGCGCGCCCTCCTCGGCGCCGAACTCCGTCACGCCCGCGAGAAGGCCGGCCTCAGCCAAGAGGCCCTGGGCAGCCCCGTCTTCGTCTCCTCGTCCTTCATCGGCCAGCTCGAAGCGGGCATCCGCCGCATGCACCTGGAGTACGCCCGCCAGTTCGACAAGATCCTCGGCACGGACGGCTTCTTCACGCGCAACTGCGTGGCCGCCGCAAAGTCCAAGTACCCCGACCACTTCGCCGAGGCAGCCGAGGCGGAGGCGGTCGCGACAACGATCCGCGAGTACGCGCCGCTGTTGATCCCGGGGCTGCTTCAGACGGAGGGGTATGCGCGCGCCGTCTTCAGGGCGTACCGGCCCACGGCGCCCGAGGAGTACATCGACGATCTCGTTGCCGCCCGACTCGCGCGCGCCCAGCTCCTGGCGGATCCAACACGGCCCATGTTGTGGGCGGTAGTTGACGAGGCCGTACTGAGAAGGCGGGTTGGCGGGCCGGCGGTGATGGCGGAGGCGCTGACCCACTTGGCGGCCTTGGGTGAAAGCCATCGGATCATCCTGCAAGTACTGCCATTTGGGGCCGGCGCTCACACGGCCTTGGAAGGCTCCCTCAAGCTGATGGCCTTCGACGACGCTCCCCCGCTCGCCTATCTGCAAGGCCTGGGCACAGGGCGCCTGCAAGACGATCCGCCAGCTGTTGGCCAATATGAGCTGGCCTTTGAACTCCTCTGCGCCACCGCTCTGTCACCTCGGCAATCGCTGGCTCTGATCGGGTCATTGGCGGAGGATTACACGCATGAGGATGAGCCCTGAGTACGACCTGAGCGAAGCCACTTGGCAGAAGTCCAGCTACAGCGGCGCGAGCGGAGGCGACTGCCTGGAGATCGCCCGCTGGCAGAAATCCAGCTACAGCGGTGGGAGCGGCGGCGACTGCCTCGAAGTGGGCCGTTGGCGCAAGTCAACGCACAGCGACAGCAGCGGCGGCGACTGCCTGGAAGTACGGGACGACCTCCCCGACATCGTGCCGGTACGGGACTCGAAGGCCGCCCCGCACGGCCCGACGCTCGTGTTCCGAGCGGCAGCGTGGACCGCGTTCCTCGCCGGGGTGAAGGGGTCCGACACCGCGGCCTGATGGACGTACGGCAAGCGCGTCGAGCCGGTCACCGTCATGGAGACGTGGGCGGGGGCCGGCTCATCTCACACCGGGCAGTGCCCCGGGCTAGTAGCCGTAGGAGGCAAGGATCCGCTGGATGGTGGTGTGACTGTCCCAATTATTGTTGAGCAGGGCGTCCCAGGCGTCCGATGCCCCCCGGTTGCCGCCGGTCAGGCTGACGGCGTAGAGCTCGATGTCCCCGTATCCGGAGTACGCCCGCGGGTCGACCGTGGACCACGTGTTGGGGTCGTAGCCCGTGGTGCCGCTCCGCGGACCGGAGGTCCAGTTCACGCGCACGATGTTCGACTTCGCGACGAGACCCAGCTGGGTGTTCCCCCCGGCGTTCGCCGTCACCGCGCCCCGCACCTGACTGGTGCCCGCCTCCAGGCGGACCTTGCACGCCGTGCCCGCGATGTCACACGCGCTTCCGATGAACACGTTCTGCCCCGGCCCGTCGGCGGTCCACGTGAACCCGTTCTGGATCAGGGCCTGCTTGGAGGCCGCACCGTACGGGTCGGTCGCCGGGTCGGCGACCGCGACCCGGTGGCCGCTCGTCGCCAGCCACGTCACCACACCCGGGATCGTCGCGGGCCCACCCCCGGGGATCGGCGCGGCGTCGCACCGGGTCGACTGCGGCTTGCCGTTGCCGCTGCCGGTGACGTCCGCGCCGAACGCGAGCCGCGGAGTGCCGCCGTTGGACGGGTCGTCACCCTTGGTCGAACCCGCCCATCGGCCGCTGCAGCTGTAGATCACCAGGCTCCCGATGGCGACGGCGTGCTTGCTGCTGACGAGGCCGTTGCACTCGACCCCTACGCTCGCCACGCACGTCCCGCCGTCGCTGGCCGGGATGACCGCGTCCACGTCGTCTTGGTCCCCGAAGAACGCGTCGATGTGCAACGGCCCACCGGCGCAGTTGTTCGACGACAGCGGATCACACGTGGCGTAGGGACCCGAGGAACGCAACTGCTGACCCAGGTGCCCCGATGTGATCCCGCGCATCGTCGACGTATCGATCGCCGAATTGTTCCAGTACCCGCCGGTCTGCGATGTGGCGTTGGCCGTGAACGGCGTGAACGAGTACAGCGACTCGATCACGCCCTTCATCTCCCGCACCGCGGGATACAGGTCGCTGGTGACCCCGACCTGTGAATCCGTCGAGGCGGACGCCGCCGGCGCAGCGGCCGCGATCAGCGCCGCCGCAAGGGCACCCGCCGCAACGACGCTCCGGATTCGGCGCATCGCGGTGCGGCCCGAGGGGGGAGCGGTCCGGGTGGGTCTGGACTGCTGTCGCATCTTCTACTCCTCAATCGCTATGGCTGGCGCTGGCAACTCGCTGAGAGCCGCCTGGCTTTGGGGACGTGGGCGCCGCAGCCGCCTAGATGGTGCTCATCCGGGCGCCCAGTAGTCAATCATTGACAATGAGGGCGGCTTTTGATGTCGTCATCAGGGGCGCGTGCCCCGCCCGACCTCGCCGTTTGCCGACTGCCGACTGCCGTTCAACAACTGGCCTTCACCAACTGCCGTCGCCACGCGGCGAGAACGTGACGCTGCTCAATCCCGTGGCAAGTCTCAGCAAGGAGCCGTGACGTGACCTCCGGACCCGATGACAGCCCGGCGACTGCCTACGGGCCCGTGTCCGTGGTCCTCGGTGCGGTCGGACTGGCCGCCGGGATGTTCTCCGGCGTCGTGGGGATCGCGCTTCCCCTGCTGGCCGCCGCCCTCGCGATCACGTTCGCGTTGCTCGGCCTGGGGCGCAGGACGAAGCGGGTCCAGTGCGCGATCGGTCTCGTCACCGGATGCCTCGGCCTCGCCTGGCCGGTCTTCCTCGTGGCTTCCTTCACCGGCTGACCTGGGCCCTCGACGGCTCGCCCGGCCCTCCGGCATCCGCCCGGGGCCGGCGTCATCGAACTCGTCCGGCTGTGCCGGAGAGGCGTGGACACATGACGCGTCCACGCACAGCGCGCCGTGTCCCGCCACCGCGAGCAGCGCGATCTGCAGTCTGGTCTGCTGTCCGAGCTTCTCGGCGATCCGCGCGACATGCGCCTTCACCGTGCGCTCGGCGATCCCGAGTTCTCGGGCGAGTTGGCGGTTCGCCACCCCCGTCCCCACGAGGAGAAGGACCTCCTTCTCGCGGCCGGTGAGTCTCTCCAGCCCGCCCATCCCTCTGACCGGCCTTGTTCCGGTCCGGAGATAGGCGCAGGGCACACCACTCGCTTCTGACTGCCCGCCCATGGGTCAGGGCCCTTCTGCGGTCTTCGCGGTTCCCCGACAGAGCCCCGTGCTCCTGGTGCGGCGAAGATCGTCCCGCCACTGTAGCCCGGCCGGGGCGCCGCGCGTCGGCATCCTGTCACCCGCGCGGAAGTCAAGTGGCCTTTGGGGAACTGCCCTTCGGGGCGCTGCCCCATGAGTCAGTGACGTCGCATATGCAGCTGTTTCTAGGGTCATTGACGCCCATTCGCGACGGAGGAGACGCATCATGCAGACAGGCATCCGACTGACCATCGCCGGCATAGCCGCAGGGGCCGTCCTCACGGGCCTCGCCACCCCCGCGCCTGCCGCCGATGCTCCCGCAGGAAACCGGGGCCCGCGGCCCACACCGGCGTTCTCGCTGTCCGAGGTGAACTCCGGTCGGCTCACGGACCTTTCCGGAGTCCCAGCCGACAGCTCGGACGGCAAGGTGATGAAGAGACACGGGTTCGGCGTGCTGCGGGCGCCCTCGGGAGAGATGGCGGTCGTCAACCGCTCCAGCGCGCGCGAGGGTGCCACCGCAGCGGCCGGCAGCTCCTTCGTGGACCTGTCCTGGCAGGGATACGCCCCGAAGGCGCGCTATGTGATCAGCCGGGACGGCAAGGAGCTGGCACGGCTGGACGCCGGGGTGGTCTCCTTCCGCGACACGCAGGTGCAGCCGGGCTCCGTCCACAACTACCGGGTGGCCCCGCTCCTTCCCGCGGGCGGCGATCCTGAGGCGCGGCTGTACGGCCTGAAGGTCACCGTTCCCGCCTCCGGGTCGGCGGCGGGGCTCAGCAAGGCGGCCGTCGCCCAGGCCCAAGCCGCGGAGGTTGCTCCGACGACCACCCTGACCTGGGTCGCGTTCATCCCACAGGCCAGGGTCGACGCCCCGGCGGTCGGCTGCGATTTCGGCGACGGTTACGAATTCGCCGGTGACGGGCACGGCTTCGACTGGAGGGCATCGGGTTACCGCGCGGCGCTCAACGCGACCATCGACTGGAGCGACAAGTCCATGACGCCCAACACGGACATCGGGGAATCCGTGGTGTATGCCAAGGGCGCCGTCACGCCCACCGCGGTGCGGACCGCCAGCGACGAGGACCTGGAGGTCAAGAAGCTGGGTTCCGGGAGCGACTACGTGGACGTGCGGATGGTCATGCACGCCAGCAACCCCTTCTGCGAGGGCGTGGCCGGGGTTCACGGGGCCATCGACGGCGCCCTCACCATGGACCTGACCACGAGCGGCAACTACACCATCCGGTCCGGCTCGACCCGCCAGGCACCGAGCCACTACATCTACATCTATGACGGCGGGCAGGTCACCGACGTCTTCAAGCTGGAGAGCGCGGGCCTTGCCTGCCTGATCGGCTCGATCACCTGCCCCGAGGCGGACATGACCGGCTACTACGGAACCTTCTGACCCCGGCGGAGGCTGCCCGGACATCCGCTGTCTCGGGGGGGGCGGATAGGGGCCCCTTCGGAGCGTGCCGCGGATGCGGGGCCGCCTTGGGGAGCGTCGTGGATGCGGGCTTTCGGAGCGTGCTGCGGATGCGGGGCCTTGGGGAGCGTCGTGGATGCGGGGCCTCGGAGAGCGCCGCGGATACGGTCCTTCGGAGCGTGCTGCGGATGCGGGGCCTCGGAGAGCGCCGCGGATACGGTCCTTCGGAGCGTACTGCGGATGCGGGGCCTCGGAGAGCGCCGCGGATGCGGGCCTCGGTCCCGCTCGCCGGCCCGCTCACCGACTGCCTCGCTCGCCGACTGGCCCGCTCGCTGATTGGCCACCTCGCGACCTGACCGGCTCACGACCGGATCACCGCCGCGCTGGGTCCCGTACGGGGCGCCGTCACCGCCTTGACCTCGGCCGGCAAGCCCGATTCCCAATCGAACTCGGCAGTCGGCCCCTATTAACTCCCCGGGCGCCCGCGATCCTGCTGCTCCGGCCATCCGGCCCCAGGACCCCAACCCGGCTGAGGTGCATGCGCCTGGGCCGTAGCGCTGTACCTACGGCGCTTACGGAGGGACCGGAACCCGAAGAACACCATCCCGACCCCGAGCGCACCAACACCCGCCAGGAAAAGCGGAGTTGTCGCGACTCCGCCGCCCTTCCCGTCCTGGTGCGACGCAGCAGCCTCCGCCGGGGCGGCAGCCGGGCCGGGCGTTTTCGCAGGCGCGGTCGATGCCCCTGATTGCGGAGGGTCCGGCAACGGGTAGACGTTCGCCGGGCCGGGGTCGCCGGGGTTCGTCAGCGCGATGCGGGGGCGGACGATCCCGTATCCGATGGAATCGTTCCGCTTGGCACCATCTGTAGGGCCGCCGATCGTATTCAGCATGACCCGCAGCACCTGATTGTTGGTCCACTCCGGATGCTTGGCCCAGATGAGGGCGGCGGAGGCGGAGGCTAGGGCTGTGGCGTCGCTGGTGCCGTGAGATCTGCACAGGCCGGTCTCACTCTTGCAAGCGTGCACCATGTCGTCGCCAGGCGCGGCGAGGTCCACCTGGGAGCCGTATTCGGACTCGGCAGTCGCGTGAAGATCCTTGCCCACCGCAGCCACGCCGACCACACCTGGTGTAGCGGCGGGGTACTCGACCTCGTTGTCCACCTGAGCAGAGTTACCCACCGCTGCGAAGACCAACGAACCCTTGTCGAAGGCATACTTCACCGCAGCAGTCAGTTGCGGCGAACCCTCGGTCCTCCCCGTCCCCAAGGAGATGTTGATGACTTTCGCGTGCTGGTCGGCTGCGTAGCGAATCGCTTCGGGAGCGGTCCTGTTGAAACGCTCGTTACTCTGAGCCTGATTGGCGTCCTTGGTTGCGTTCGGCATGCGGATCGGGAGGATCTTCGCGCCGGGAGCCAGACCCCAGGCGCCGTTTCCGCTGTTGGCAGCCCCCATTCCGGCGATCAGACCTGCCATGCCGGTGCCGTGACCGGCATAGTCGGTGTACTCGTCTCCGGGCTCACCATCGGCGAAGTCCTTGCCCGCCAGGATCTGTCCGACCAGATCAGGATTGTTCCGGTCAACGCCAGTGTCGATGACCGCAACGGTAATGCCCTTGCCGGTGCTGGTCCGCCACATCTCATCGGCCTTCATGCCGGCAAGGAACCACTGCTTCTCGCGCGTCGTCTCCGCCCAAGCCAGCGTATTCGTGGATCCCGCCAGCAATAGCCCGCACAATGCCGATGCCGCGACGGACCCACGTGTGCGCCCCCGAACCGCGCTCGACGGCATGGGCTTTCCTCGCACCTCTCCTGAACGCATCAGTCGATCAGTGGCTACCTGTCCGATCTCGGTTCTGTTGCTCCGGCCATCCCGCCCCTGGGCCCCAACCCGCTGGCTGGACCTGGTCTGTTAGCGCTTGCTGGCGACGCTTGCGCAGGGTCCAGACGCCGATAAGCACAATTACGAGCCCCAGCGCACCCAGGCCCAGGAAGACGAAGAGCGAAGTATTGGACTTGTCGGCCTTCTCGGCCTGGGGCGCGTCCGCTTTGGCCGGGGCGCCGGCCGGGCTCGGTGTTGCGGGCGCGGCGGATTCCCCTGATTGGGGAGGGTCCGGCAACGGGTAGACGTTCGCCGGGCCGGGGTCGCCTGGAGTCTTCAGAGCCACTCGGGGGCGGACCAACCCGAAGCCGATCGAATCGTTCCGCTTGGCACCGTCGGTGGGGCCGCCGAGCGTGTTCACCAAGACGCGTAGGACCTGGTTGTTGGTCCACTCCGGGTGCTTGGACCAGATCAGGGCGGCGGAGGCGGAGGCCAGGGCCGTGGCGTCGCTGGTGCCCTCGCTCTTGCAGAGCCCGGTCTTTCCCCCGCAAGCGTGGACCATTTCGACACCAGGCGCGGCCATGTCCACCTGGGGGCCGTATTCCGACCATGCAGTCCCGTGAAGGTCCTTGCCAACCGCCGCCACGCCCACCACTCCTGGTGTCGCGGCGGGGTACTCCACGCCGTTGCCACTGTCACCGCTGTTCCCGACGGCGGCGAACACCAACGAGCCCTTGCCCAGTGCGTATTTCACGGCAGCCGCCAGTCGAGGCGAACCTACGGCGCTCCCCAGCGAGATGTTGATGACCTTCGCGTTCTGGTCGGCTGCGTAGCGAATCGCCTGGGGTGCGATCTCGTTGAACCGCTTATCGCCTTCGGCTTGGTTCGTTTCACCTGATTTAGGCATACGAATCGGGAGAATTTTTGCGCCTGGGGCAAGGCCAAAGGCGCCGTTCCCACCATCACGTGCGCCCGTGCCAGCGATCAGCCCAGCCATGCTGGTGCCGTGACCGTTATAGTCGGTATGTTCATCGCCCGGCTGCCCCTGCGACAAGTCCTTTCCCGGCAGAACTTGTCCGAGTAGATCAGGATTGCTCGAGTCGACGCCTGAGTCGATCACGGCGACAGTGACGCCTGTGCCCTTACTGGTACGCCACATCTCATCGGCCTTCATGGCATCAAGGAACCACTGCTTTTCGCGTGTCGACTCCGCCCAAGCCGGGGCACTCGCGGCTCCCACCAGCAACACGCCACACAGCATCGATACCGAAGCGACCTCGCGCCTGCGTCGCTGAACCAACCTCGTTGGCATGAGCTTCCCTCGAGCCTTTCTTGAACGCATCAGTCGATGACCGGCGGCACAACGCGTGGATCATCCCTCAGCCACGTCTCATCGTCCTCGACGAGGTAGCCGGGCCCAGCCCCGTTAGTCTCACGTCGCGAACGCCTCTTTTGGGAATCGCTGGGCGGCCGCCCAGCACCATGAGCTGTGCCACTCGCATTCCCGACAACCGGCCGACCGCCCGAGACGCCTCCTCGCTCTGTGGCCGCGCCGGACGATACGGAGCGAGTACCGGCACGCCCCGACTGTTGTGCGCTTCCGCCACTCACGCCGCTACGCGGAGCCATGGAACCGCGGCCGGGCATCGCTCCCGGCCGGCCCGCCGACTGTCCGACCGAACCACCTCCGGTCACAGGCGTCCCCGTCGCGCCACGGCCTGCCGCTTCTCCAGCCCCAACGACCGTTCCCCTGGGAATGCCACCGCCTGTCCGTCCCTGCGGCGCCGGAACGGGGCGGCCACCTGTGATGCCGGGGCCCCCCTCCGGTATGCGCACAGAGTTACGACCCGACGCGCTCTGCCCCGGTCCCGCAAGAGACCCCTTTCCGACTACTGGCCGTTGCGAGCCGGCTGGGGTGGGTGGCACGCTCAACCCTCCGCCGAAGAGCGGCGGCGGCATCCGCACTGCTGAGGTCTCCCCGCCCGCGGACGGCCCTGGCGGGTTTCCGGCGGGCCCTTGCGTGTGTACAGCGGGCGCCAACGTGGCCACCGAGTCGACATCCGTCCGCGCCGACTTCGGCACGTCCCCCATAACAGGGCGCTCAGGTGAGGCGAAACCCGAGTGGTGCGGCTGATTGGAATCGGTAGAGGCCGACGCTTCTACATGTGCTGAACGTGCCGCGGTGGTTGAGCCAGAGGAAGAAGGACCCTGTCCGGTACCTCCTGGGCCGAGACCGACCTCGTTACGACGGAGCGACCGGTCGTCCTCCGGCGTAATCGACTGCGGCGGTGGCGGAAACTTCGGCCGCTCCAGTCCGTTCATCTGCGTCGCAGACTGCTGGTACGCCTGGCCCAGCTTGCGCATCTGGGCGACGGCTTCCTGGCGGACCTTTTCCTTGTCCGCTGCCAAGGCCGCCAGTTCACCCGTCGACTTCCGGCTGATCGCTGCCGCGTCCGGGTCGTTGTGGGCGGCCTTCGCCGCGTCCAGGTTGGCCTGCGCGCCCGGCTTGTCGCGGGGGATGGCTGCCTGGGCCGAGGCGATGGCGTCGGAGGCGTGGCCCAGCCACGTGGACGAGCCCTCGCTGAAGTCGCCAAGGCGAAGGGTGGCGTTGGCTAGATCGGCGCTCCAGGTGCGGAACGCGTCCGCGCCGTCGCCCTTCCACTCCACCCACTGGGGGCGGATCTTCAGGTCTTCCGCGATCTTGCGGATCTCCTTGGCCGCGGCCGCGAGGCGGTCGGCGGCGCCCTGCACCGTGCCACTGTTCGCCTGGTCGAGCCAGGCCAGCATCGCTTCGTGGCTCATGCCTTCGAAGGGGGTGCTGCCGCCCATCAGAGGTCTCCTCCGGCTCGGCCACGCGACGGCTTCGGGTCGCTCTTCGGGTGTGTGGAAGCCGGGTCGTAGTCGCCCCCGTAATGCTTCTTCGTCTCCGTGCTGATCATCGCCATGCGTTTGCGTACGTCCGCGTCGATGTTCTGGTAGCCCTTGTGCGAGGCCAGGACCGCGATGCCCATGCCTTCTATCGAGTCCGACAGCAGGCCCGACAGGGTTTCCAGTTCGGTGATCACTGTCTCGTAGGACGTGAAGAGGCCCGATGCCTCGGTGAACGCTCCCGCGCCGCCGCCGAACTGGTCGCGTGCCAGGCGTTCCTGGCCTACCTCGCCCGGGGCCGCCGGTGAGCCCTTCAGGTTGCGGATCAGTTCGTCCACGCGCTTTTGGAACGTCGTGAAGGACGACAGTTCCGTGACTACATCGCCGGCTGCCGCCTGCGCCACCTCAAGCACGTTGAACGGCCAAGGCGACGACTGCGACGCGCCCTTGTCCTCGCTCGGTGCCACAACACCCTCCCCCGTACAGCTCTTATCTCACCGCAACTCTAACCAGGGGTAATTGCAGTTCACAGTCGTACCAGTGCGAAGAGCGACGGAAACTGGCCAATGTGGGGCGGGAGATGCCGGGTTCGTGGGGGTTACTTGGCCGACTTCAGGGTGATGTCGCCGTTGTCCGTGGTCAGGTTCACTTGGATCGGCGCGGACGGGTCGTCGGGTAGGGCGAGCTTCTTGTCGCCGTTCTGGTTGCTCGCCACTACGTGGTACTTGGCGGGGGGCACGGTCACGGCGATGCTGCCGTTGGAGGTCTGGGCCGTGATGTTCTGGACCGTGGCGGGGGTCAGGGTGATCGAGCCGTTGGACGCCCTCGCCGTGACGCCCGTGCCCTTCAGGCCCTTCGCGTTGATCGCGCCGTTGGTGGTGTGGACGTCGACCGGGCCCGTCGCGCCGTTCACCACGATCTGGCCGTCGTCGGCGGACACCTTCACCGTGCCGACCGCGGAGAGGTTCATGGCTCCGGCCTTGGTGGAGCCGGTGACCGGGATGCCGGCGGGGACATCGACCGTGTAGTCCACGGAGCAGTGACCCGGGCAGCCGCCGAGGATCAGCACGCCGTTCTCCACCCGGTAAGTCGCGCCGTCCGGCTTCTTCTTGCCCCGGTAGGTGACCTCGCGGTGCACCGTCGGCTTGGTCAGGCCCTGTTTTCCTCGTATGCGGAAGCCGTCCGACGTGCCGTCTATACGGACCGCGGTGATCGGGGCCTTGACCGTCGCGTCGTCCTTGAAGGTCGTGGAGTCCAAGGGGCCGCAGGCGCTTGCCGTCACCGCTGTCAGCGCGGTGAGGGTGGCTGCCGCCGCCACCGTGCCGATGCGTCGTCGGCGGTGGTGAGCGGTGTGGGTGGTGTGGGTGGTGTGGGTGGTGTGGGTGGTGTGGGTGGTGTGGGTGGTGCTGGTCATTGCGTCCCCCGCGTATACGTCAGTTGGGGGCGGGGCCCCGCGGCCGTCCCCTCTGATCACCAACGTAACGCCGCCGATGGGCCCGCACCATGGAGCCAGCACCACCCTCCGAGTTCGCATTTCCGAACCCGAAAACGGCCGAGGGCGGCACCCCCTGTGTGGGAGTGCCGCCCTCGGCGTTCAGCCTGAGCTACTGATCCTTGAGGATCAGAAGTCCATGTCGCCACCCGGCATGCCGCCCGGGGCGCCGCCGGCAGCGGCCTTCTCCGGCTTGTCGGCGATGACGGCCTCGGTGGTGAGGAAGAGCGCCGCGATGGAGGCGGCGTTCTGCAGCGCGGAGCGCGTGACCTTCGCCGGGTCGATGATGCCCTCGGCGATCATGTCGACGTACTCACCGGTCGCGGCGTTCAGACCGTGACCGACGGGCAGGTTGCGCACCTTCTCGACGATGACGCCGCCCTCGAGACCACCGTTGACGGCGATCTGCTTGAGCGGAGCCTCCAGGGCCAGCTTCACGGCCTTGGCGCCGGTCGCCTCGTCACCTTCGAGCTCGAGCTTCTCGAACACCGCGGAGGCCTGGAGCAGGGCCACGCCACCACCGGCGACGATGCCCTCTTCGACGGCCGCCTTCGCGTTGCGAACGGCGTCCTCGATGCGGTGCTTGCGCTCCTTGAGCTCGACCTCGGTCGCGGCACCGGCCTTGATGACCGCAACACCGCCGGCGAGCTTCGCCAGGCGCTCCTGCAGCTTCTCGCGGTCGTAGTCCGAGTCGCTGTTCTCGATCTCGGCGCGGATCTGGTTGACGCGACCCTGGACCTGGTCGCTGTCACCGGAGCCGTCGACGATCGTCGTCTCGTCCTTGGTGATGACGACCTTGCGGGCGCGGCCGAGCAGGTCGAGACCGGCGTTCTCCAGCTTGAGGCCGACCTCCTCGGAGACGACGGTGCCGCCCGTGAGGATGGCGATGTCGCCGAGCATGGCCTTGCGGCGGTCGCCGAAGCCCGGGGCCTTGACGGCGACGGACTTGAAGGTGCCGCGGATCTTGTTGACGACCAGGGTCGACAGGGCCTCGCCCTCGACGTCCTCGGCGATGATCAGCAGGGGCTTGCCCGACTGCATGACCTTCTCGAGGAGCGGGAGCAGGTCCTTCACGGAGCTGATCTTCGAGTTGACGATCAGGATGTACGGGTCGTCGAGCGACGCCTCCATACGCTCCATGTCGGTGGCGAAGTACGCCGAGATGTAGCCCTTGTCGAAGCGCATGCCCTCGGTGAGCTCAAGCTCGAGCCCGAAGGTCTGCGACTCCTCGACGGTGATGACGCCTTCCTTGCCGACCTTGTCCATCGCCTCGGCGATGAGCTCGCCGATCTGGGTGTCGGCGGCGGAGATGGAGGCCGTCGAAGCGATCTGCTCCTTGGTCTCCACGTCCTTGGCCTGCTCCAGGAGGGCGGCGGAGACGGCCTCGACGGCCTTCTCGATGCCGCGCTTCAGGGCCATCGGGTTGGCGCCGGCGGCGACGTTGCGCAGACCCTCGCGCACCAGGGCCTGGGCGAGGACGGTCGCGGTGGTCGTTCCGTCACCGGCGACGTCGTCCGTCTTCTTGGCGACTTCCTTGACCAGCTCGGCGCCGATCTTCTCGTACGGGTCCTCGAGCTCGATCTCCTTGGCGATGGAAACACCATCGTTGGTGATCGTGGGGGCGCCCCACTTCTTCTCGAGGACGACGTTGCGGCCCTTGGGGCCGAGGGTGACCTTGACGGCGTCGGCGAGCTGGTTCATCCCGCGCTCGAGACCGCGCCGTGCCTCCTCGTCGAACGCGATGATCTTGGCCATGTGAAGTGGTCCTCCCGGACAGGGGTGGCGTTCTTCGTGGACCGTGCCGGTGCCCGCGACGGACGGCCTGCAGGCCTTGTGGTTCCTTGCCCCACGCGGCCTGCGGACCTCACTGACGCGATCCAAGTTCTGTCACTCTCACTCGGAGAGTGCTAAGCCCAATGATTAGCACTCGGCACCTGCGAGTGCAAGCGAGTCTCTTGAACCGGGGGCCTCCACTTACCGGGGTTGTCCGGTTACCCGGGGGTTGGGGGGGGGCTCTGCCCCCACGCCCCCGGCGGGTGTCCGGGCGGCCCTCGCCTGGGCGTTCCCCGTGGCCCTGTGCGGCGCCGGTCGCTCTCGGGTGCGGGCCGTGCGGCGCTGCTCGCGCAGTTCCCCGCGCCCCGACGTGCCGCTTTCGCGCAGTTCCCGCGCCTCGACGTGCCGTTTTCGGCTGCGGACCGTGCCCACGTCTCGCGCAGTTCCCCGCGCCCCTAAGTAGGGCGCCCAGCATCGCGACCACCGCGGCGCAGCCGCGCACATGTCACAGCCCCGCGCCCCTAAGTAGGGCGCCCAGCATCGCGCCCACCGCAGCGCAGCCGCACACATGTCACAGCCCCGCGCCCCTACACCCCGCGTACGCCTGCGGACCGTGCCCGCGCCCCCACTAGGGCACCCGGCGCTCGCGCCCACCGCGGTGCAGCCGCGCACGTGTTGCAGCCTCGCGCCCCCCGTCAGGCACCCGGCGCTCGCGGCCATTGCGCCCCCATGCGGGCTCCCGCGCCGAGTGGGGAGAGAGGCCGGGATGCGTGAAGGGGGCCACCCTTTTGGGTGGTCCCCTTCATGCGTGAGTGCGTCGGTGGCCGATCGCGCCGAGATCAGACGGCGAGCTTGACCATGTCCGCCTGTGGACCCTTCTGGCCCTGCGAGATCTCGAACTCGACTCGCTGACCTTCTTCAAGGGTGCGGTAACCGTCCATCTGGATCGCACTGTAGTGGACGAAAACATCCGCACCACCGTCGACCGCGATGAAGCCGTACCCCTTCTCCGCGTTGAACCACTTGACGGTGCCCTGAGCCATGCCTAACTCCCCTATTACTGGCCCTTGCACGGGGCCACACTTCGCGGACCCGGGTCAGACCTGCACCCTCCGACAGGAGAGGGTGTGCGCCGGAACGCGTCGACCGCGGCTGAATGTATCTGCCCAACTGCCCTCTGCAACAGGTCAATCGGACGAGAATTCCGGGCGCACTCAGGGAGCGGAATGCCATCAATTCAACATTCCGGGGCAAGTCGGGCCGGGCAAAGCGCACTTAGGGCGCAAAGGGCTCTCACACTTTGACCCCATGTTGTCGCGTTCTCATATGCGCTCAGCGCTCGAAGCGAAGGGGCTTCCCCAACTGTACCCCGCTCAACCATGTTGAATTGCCCCCTCCGCTTCTTATGCGGAGGGGGCAATTCCATATTGCTGAGAACGGAGAGGGGGCGTCAGCCGCCCGCCACCGCCGGGATGATCGAGACGCCCGCGCCGTCGGGCGTAGCCGTCTCCAGGCCCTGCTCGAAGCGCACGTCGTCGTCGTTGACGTACACGTTCACGAAGCGGCGCAGCTTGCCCTGGTCGTCCAGGACGCGCGCGGCGATCCCGGTGTGGTTCTTCTCCAGGTCGGTGATGACCTCGGCGAGGGTCGCGCCCTCGGCGGCGACCTCGGCCTTGCCGCCGGTGTAGGTGCGCAGGATCGTGGGGATGCGGACGTTCACGCTCATGGTTCGGTGCTCCTCGTCGTTCAGGATCGGCGGTGGCCCGGTGGGCCGGCCCGCGTCGTCAGCGGTGGCTCAGTGGGCCAGGCCCGCGTCGCGGAAGGCGTCCAGGCTCGGACGGATGGTCGCGGTCGCCTGGGACGTGGCGGCCACCGCGTCCAGCGTCTTGAGCCCGTCACCGGTGTTGAGCACGACCGTGGTGAGCGACGGGTCGAGGAGACCGGCCTCGATGAGCTTCTTCGTGACGCCGACCGTCACGCCGCCCGCGGTCTCCGCGAAGATGCCCTCGGTGCGGGCGAGCAGCTTGATCGCGTCGACGATCTGCTCGTCGTTCACGTCCTCCACCGCACCGCCGGTACGGCGCGCGATGTCCAGGACGTACGGGCCGTCCGCCGGGTTGCCGATGGCGAGCGACTTGGCGATGGTGTCCGGCTTCTGCGGGCGCACGACGTCGTGGCCGGCCTTGAAGGCGGTCGACACCGGGGAGCAGCCCTCGGCCTGGGCGCCGAAGATCTTGTACGGCTTGTCCTCGACGAGGCCGAGCTTGATCAGCTCCTGGAGCCCCTTGTCGATCTTGGTGAGCTGGGAGCCCGAGGCGATCGGGATGACCAGCTGGTCGGGGAGCCGCCAGCCGAGCTGCTCGCAGATCTCGTACGCCAGCGTCTTGGAACCCTCGCCGTAGTACGGGCGCAGGTTGACGTTGACGAAGCCCCAGCCCTCACCCAGCGGGTCGCCGATGAGCTCCGAGCAGAAGCGGTTCACGTCGTCGTAGTTGCCCTCGATGCCGACGAGCTCGCCGCCGTACACCGCGGCCATCACGACCTTGCCCTGCTCCAGGTCGTGCGGGATGAACACGCAGGAGCGGAAGCCGGCCCGCGCGGCGGCGGCACCGACCGCGCCGGCGAGGTTTCCGGTGGAGGAGCAGGAGAGCGTGGTGAAGCCGAAGGCGCGGGCGGCTTCGAGGGCCTGGGCGACGACGCGGTCCTTGAAGGAGTGCGTCGGGTTGCCGGAGTCGTCCTTGACGAACAGCTTGCCGGGCTCGACGCCCAGCTCGCGCGCCAGGTTCTCGGCCTTGACGAGCTTGGTGAAGCCGGGGTTCAGGTTCGGCTTGTCCGCCACGTCGGCCGGGACGGGCAGCAGCGGCGCGTAACGCCAGATGTTCTCGGGGCCCGCCTCGATCTGCTTCCGCAGCGCCTCGGGGTCGCCGAGCGGCAGGTCATACGCCACTTCGAGCGGTCCGAAACACAGTTCACAGGCGAAGATCGGGCCCAGTTCGAAACGCTGGCCGCATTCGCGGCAGGAAAGCCCGGACGCCGGACCGAGATCGACGGGGGTGCCGGCAGTGGTCTCGGCGGTGGTGCGGGTTTCGGCAGTCTGTGCAGACATGGAGGGGAGGCCCTTTCTCCTCATCTTCCTCATGACGAACCTCGCCATGAGACGGATTTGGCACCTTCCCTAGCCGGTGGCCTCGTGTGTTGATCGATGCGATCGACGAGAACCGACTGGAGGGTTGCCGGGGCTTCAACGGGCCGTTTCCCTCTGCCCCTCTGGATGAGCGGTATTCGATTGTCGGCGCGGGGACCCCCGGCATGCGACGGTCCTGCGCGTTGTTCAAGACTGTAACCGAAGCCCCGGACGGTTGAGATAGTCGTCCGAACCGCGAGATGGATCACACGAGGAGGCCGACGACCGTGCTGGAAGAGGTGGAACGCTGGCTGAGCAGGCGTTCCTGGTCCGCGGCCGAGCGTCCGCTGGAGCGGATGCTGGCCGCGAAACACCGTACGGGAACCACGGTCAGTGTCGTGCTCCCCGCGCTGGACGAGGAGGGCACGGTCGGTGACATCGTGGCCGCGATCCGGCGCGAGCTGATGACCGACGCCGTGCCGCTCGTCGACGAGCTGGTCGTCGTCGACTCCGGCTCCACCGACCGGACGGCCGAGGTCGCGGCCGCCGCCGGCGCCCGCGTCGTGCACCGCGACGCGATCCTGCCGCGGCTGCCCGCGCTGCCCGGCAAGGGCGAGGTGCTGTGGCGCTCGCTCCTCGTGACCGGCGGCGACATCGTCTGCTTCGTCGACGCCGACCTCAAGGACTTCGACACGGGGTTCGTCTCCGGCATCGTCGGGCCGCTCCTGACCGACCCGGACGTCGACTTCGTCAAGGCCATGTACGACCGGCCGCTCGGCACGGCGGCGGGCCAGGGCGGCCGGGTCACCGAGCTGGTGGCGCGCCCGCTGCTCAACCTGCACTGGCCCCAACTGGCCGGGATCGTCCAGCCGTTGGGCGGTGAGTACGCGGCGAGGCGCTCGCTCCTGGAGCGGCTGCCGTTCCCCGTCGGGTACGGGGTCGAGCTGGCGCTGCTCGTCGACGCGCTGCACACGGTGGGGCTCGACGCGCTGGCCCAGGTGGACGTGGGCGTGCGCAAGCACCGCCACCAGGACGGGCAGGCACTCGGCCGGATGGCCGCCGCGATCTACCGCACGGCGCAGCTGCGGCTGTCCCGCGGCCATCTCGTACGCCCCGAGCTGACCCAGTTCGAGCGCGGCGAGCACGGCTTCGTACCGCGTACGTACGCGGTGGACACCGAGGAGCGCCCGCCGATGCGGGAGGTCGAGGAGTACCAGGTGCACCGGGCGGCATAGCCGGCGGGCGGGCGCGGCGCGGCTGGATCTGGCGGTGGTACGGGCGTACGCGTGTTTGAGGTATTGCGGGGCGGGCTAGGTTCCGCACCATGGTCACCGCGCACACATCCCCCCGGGCTCAGGTCCTCGTCGCGTCCAACCGCGGCCCCGTCTCGTACGTCTTCCAGGAGGACGGCTCCCTGGAGTCCAGGCGGGGCGGGGGCGGCCTCGTCTCCGGGCTCAGCGCGATCGGCTCCGACGTGGAGTCGGTGTGGGTGTGCGCGGCGCTCAGCGACGGCGACCGCGAGGCGGTGCGGCGGGGCGTCGGCGAGCAGGGTGTCCGGATGCTGGACATCGACGCGGGCGTCTTCGCCGACGCCTACAACGGCATCGCCAACTCGGTGCTGTGGTTCGTCCAGCACATGCTGTACCAGACGCCGCTGGAACCGGTCTTCGACGCCGAGTTCCGGCGGCAGTGGGCGTCGTACGAGACGTACAACCGGGCCTTCGCCGAGGCGCTCGCGGCGGAGGCGGCGGACGGGGCGCGCGTCCTGGTGCAGGACTACCACCTGGCGCTGGTGCCGGGCATGCTGCGCGAACTCCGCCCCGACCTCAGGATCGGGCACTTCTCGCACACGCCGTGGGCGCCGGTGGACTACTTCCGGATGCTCCCCGACGACATCGCGCGGCAGCTGCTGCGGGGGATGCTCGGGGCGGACCGGCTCGGCTTCCTCACCTGGCGGTGGGCCTCGGCGTTCACGGACTCGGTCGTGGTCACCCTGGAGGGCGAGGCGGACCTGGTCAGCCCGGCCGGCGACGGGCGGCGCCGGTTCCGGCACGTCGGGCCCGGCGGGGAGGTGCGCGAGACGGACATCGCGGTGCACTCGCTCGGCGCGGACGGCGACTTCCTGCGCGAGCGCGCGCACCAGCCGGACGTCGAGGAGCGGATCATCGCGCTGCGCGAGCAGATCGGGGCCGGCCGCAAGACGATCGTGCGGGTCGACCGCACCGAGTTGTCCAAGAACATCGTGCGCGGCCTGCACGCCTACCGGCACCTTCTGAACACCCACCCCGAGTGGCGCGAGCGGGTCGTTCACGTGGCCTTCGCCTACCCCTCGCGGCAGGACCTCACGGTGTACCGGGAGTACACGGCGGAGGTCGCGCGGGTCGCGGAGGAGATCAACTCGACGTACGGCACAGCCAGTTGGACCCCGGTCGTCCTCCACGTCCAGGACGACTTCGCCCGCTCGCTGGCGGCGTACCGGCTCGCGGACGTCGCCCTCGTCAACCCGGTACGCGACGGCATGAACCTCGTCGCCAAGGAGGTGCCGGTCGTGTCGGACGCGGGGTGCGCGCTGGTCCTGTCGCGCGAGGCGGGGGCGTACGAGGAGCTCGGCGCGGACGCGCTCGTCGTGAACCCGTACGACGTGACGGGCACGGCGGAGGCGCTGCACGCCGGGCTGACGATGGGCGAGGACGAGCGGGCGGAGCGGACGAAGCGGCTTGCTGCCGCGGGGACGGCGTTGGTGCCTCGGCGGTGGTTCCTGGAGCAGCTGGAGGGGCTGGGGGGTTAGGGGGTTAGGGGGTTCGCCCACCCGCCCGCCCGCGCGGCGGGGCCGGAGGAGCTGAACCCCTGGAGGGTGCGGGCGATGCCGGTTGCTTGGGGGTTACAGCTGCGTGGCCAGTGTCTTCAGGAAGGCTGTTACCTCCGCCGGGCCGTTCAGTTGCAGGTCGGCTCGTTCCGCCAGTTCCTCGATCACCGTGTCTGCTGCGACCAGCAGCCCCGGCACGCCGTCGGAGCGGAGCTTTTCGACGGCGGCGAACGCGGGGAGGTCGCCCAGGTCGTCGCCCGCGTACAGGATCGCCTCGGCGCCCACCTCGCGTACGTACGCCTCCAGCGCCACGCCCTTGTCCATGCCGGGGGGCCTCAACTCCAGGACCATGCGGCCGGGTTCGAGGACCAGGCCGTGCCGGGTCGCCAGGTCGGCGAGGGGTTCGCGCAGGGCCTCGAAGGCGGCCTGCGGGTCGCTGGCCCGGCGGGTGTGGACCGCGACGGCCTGCCCCTTCTCCTCGATCCACGTGCCGCGCCAGGCGCCGTGGGTGTCGAGGACCCCGGGGAGTTCCGCGCGGGCGGCGGCGACACCGGGGTGGGGGGCGGGGGTGCGGACGGTGCCGGTGACCGCGTCCCAGCGTTCGGCGCCGTAGTGGCCGAGGACCACGAGGTGCTCCAGGCCGGCTACGCCCGCGAAGCCGCCGTAGCGGACCGCGACGCCGGCCGGCCGGCCGGTGATGACGGCGACGGACGCGACGTGCGGGGCGAGGGCGGCGAGGGCGGGTACGGCGTCGGCATGGGCCCTGGCCTGCTCGGGGTCGGCCACGATCTGGGCGAGCGTGCCGTCGAAGTCGAGCGCGACGACCGCCCGCTCGGGCCGCGCGACGATCGCGGCGAGACCGTCGCGGCCGGCCTGGGTGGCGGGGGTCGGCAGAGGTTCCGTGTGACGTCCCATGCGGGTGACCCTATCGGGGTGGTGCGGGGTGGGGTGGGTCGCACGTGTGGCGCAATGGGGCGCGGCCGTTCCGGAGCGGGGTGCCGGTCGCGGGGCGGGGTCGCGTCAGCGGGGCGGGGTCGCGTCAGCGGGGCTGGGTCGCGTCAGCGGGGCTGGGTGCCGGTCGCGGGGCCGATGCCGTCAGCGGCGGGTGCGTTGTTCTTCGCGGAGGCGGCGGAGGCGGTTGACCGTGACGGGGTCGTGGGCGAGGGCGCGGGTGTCGTCGAGGAGGGTGTTCAGGAGCTGGTAGTAGCGCGTGGGGGACATCGCGAGTTCCTCACGGATGGCTCGTTCCTTGGCGCCGGGGGTGGGCCAGGGGTGGCGTTCCATGCGGAGTACGGCCTGGGTGCGGGGGTCGAGGGGGGTGGGGTCGGCGGCCGGGGTGTCCCGGGGGGTGTCCGGGGCGGCTTCCATGGCCGTGGCCTCGCCCTCGTCCTCGCCGCTCCTGTCCCTGCCCCTGCCCCTGCCCCTGTCCCTGTCCCTGTCCTCGTCGGTCATGGGCCCCACGGTAGCTTCCCCACCCCGCCCCTTCCCGAGACCCTCCGGGGGTGGGGTGTACGGCTGCCGGGCGTGGGTGCGGGGTGCGGCCCTCGACCATCCGGTGCCGGGCGGCATGCACATCGTCAGCCCACCTCGCGCAGTTCCCCGCGCCCCTGACTACCCGGTGCCCGGCGGCATGCACCACCCCAGCCCACCTCGCGCAGTTCCCCGCGCCCCTGACTGCTCGGTGCCGGGCGGCATCGGCATACCCAGCCCACCTCGCGCAGTTCCCCGCGCCCCTGACTGCTCGGTGCCGGGCGGCATCGGCATACCCAGCCTGTCCGGCGATTGAGGACGAGCGCCCTTCAGGCGCGAACGGGGTCTGGGGCGGAGCCCCAGGGGGCCCGGCACCGGTGACCCCGCCGCACGGGAGGTGGGTGGGAAAACGCGCGAACGGGGTCTGGGGCGGAGCCCCAGGGGGGCCGGCACCGGTGACCCCGCCGCACGGGAGGCGGGGGGGTGACACCCCCGCGCGAGCTACTCCGCGTTGTCCGCGTCCGTCGCCACCTTCGCGATGTCCTGGAGGACCGACTTCGGCGACCCCCCGGGCGTCAGCGCCGAGCCGATCTTCTTCTTCACCGTCTCGCTCACCTTCGGCCACGACGTCTTGCCCACCGGGGGCAGCTCGGACGTCGGGAGCGCCGCCAGGAACGACTTCAGTTCCTTGTGCTTGGGGTCGGCCGCCATCGCCGAGGACGCCGACACCGTGGACGGCAGCAGGTCGTACTGGTCGGCGAAGTTCAGCACGTTGTCGTCGGAGAACGTGAAGTCCAGGAACTTGCCTATCTGCGCCCGGTGTCCGCCCTGCTTGAAGCCCATGATCCAGTCGGCGACACCCATCGTCGCCTTGGCCGGCCCGTTCTGCCCCGGCAGCGGGACCATGCCGAACTTGATGCCCTTCTTCTTGGCCTCCTCCATCAGGGAGGGGTGGCCGTTGAGCATGCCGACGTCGCCCTTCGCGAACGCGTCGAACGCGTCCTGCCGGTTGAGCTTGCCGGGCGCGACGGGCCCGGTCAGCTCGGGCTCGACGAGGTTGGACTTGAGCCACTCGAAGGTCTGGATGTTCTCGGGCGAGTCGATGTCGTAGCCGTCGACGGTGTTGGTGTAGCCGCCGTTGCCGCTGAGCATCCACATCATGGTCTCGGCCTGCGCCTCCTCGCTGCCGAGCGGCAGCGCGAAGGGGGTCTTCACACCCTTGGCCTTGAGCGCCTTTGCGTCGGAGGCGAGCTCGGCCCACGTGGTGGGCGGCTTGATGTGCGCCTGGTCGAAGAGCGTCTGGTTGTAGAAGAGCAGCCGCGTGGAGGCCACGAACGGCAGCCCGTACTGGACGCGCTTGACGTTGCCCGCGTCGGCGAGCGGCGCGAGGAAGTTGGCCTCGACGGGGATGGAGAGCAGCTGGTCGGCGCTGTAGAGCTTGCCGGTGGCCGCGTAGTCGGAGTACGCGCCGATCTGCGCGATGTCGGGGGCGTTGCCCGCCTTGACCATCTCGGCGACCTTGGCGTCGACCACGTCCCAGGAGAAGATCTGGACGTCGACCTTGATGCCCGGGTTCTTCTTCTCGAACGCGTCGACAACGTTGTGCCAGTACGTCTTCGTCGTGTTGCCGCCGGCTATGTCGTAGTCGGCGGCCACCAGCTTGAGGGTGACGTCACCGGAGCCGCTCCCGCCGCCGCATCCCGAGAGCCCTGCCGTCATGCCGAATGCGGCAACCGCCGCGGTCAAGCCCAAGAAGCGCCTGCGCACGCGCTATCCCACCCTCGTTGTGATCCTCGCGGATCCAGTCGGTCCCCCGTGACGTCCTGTATTGAGCTGCGATGTTCCCTCATTCGGGGGTTTGAGGTCTACACCAGTCGCATATCGCTTCCGCAACGCCCGGTGCAAGGGTACATTGGGAAACTTTCGGCGGGGAAAGCGCTTTCTGCCCCATCCGGCGGGCGGGCCACGCGCGCACCGCGAGTGGACTAGACCTTTAGGTGGTCTTGGCGCGAGACTGTCACCCGTGAGACACGTCATCGCCCTGGATGTGGGCGGCACCGGGATGAAAGCCGCCCTGGTCGGGGCGGGAAGCGTGCTGCCCGGAGGTCATCCCCCGGGCCCGCCTGAGCTGCTCCACGAGGCGCGCCGGCCCACCGGAAGGGAGCGCGGGCCCGACGCCGTCGTCGAGTCGATCCTCGACTTCGCGGCGGAGCTGCGGGCGTACGGCGAGGAGCACTTCGGCGAGAGCGCCGTCGCGGCCGGCGTCGCCGTGCCCGGCATCGTCGACGCCGAGAACGGCATCGCCACGTACGCGGCCAACCTCGGCTGGCGCGATGTGCCCATGCGCCGTCTGCTCAGCGAGCGGCTGCGGGGCGTACCGGTCGCGCTCGGCCACGACGTACGCACCGGCGGGCTCGCGGAAGGCCGCATCGGCGCGGGCAACGGCACCGACCGTTTCCTGTTCGTGCCGCTCGGCACCGGGATCGCGGGCGCCATCGGCATCGACGGCCGGGTCGAGCCGGGTGCGCACGGCTTCGCCGGGGAGATCGGCCACATCGTCGTACGCCCCGGTGGCGTCGCCTGCCCCTGCGGTCAGCGGGGCTGCCTGGAGCGGCTCGCCTCCGCCTCCGCCGTCTCGCTGGCCTGGGCGGAGGCGAGCGGCGACCCGGACGCGGACGCGGCCGACTGCGCCAAGGCCGTCGAATCCGGCGACCCCCGCGCGCTCGCCGTGTGGCACTCCGCCATCGACGCGCTCGCCGACGGCCTGGTCACCGCGCTCACCCTGCTCGACCCCCGGGTGCTGATCATCGGTGGCGGACTCGCCGAAGCCGGGGAAACCTTGTTCGTACCGCTGCGGGCCGCCGTCCAGGAGCGGGTGACGTTCCAGAAGCTGCCCGAGATCGTTCCGGCGGCCCTCGGGGACACTGCCGGGTGTCTGGGCGCGGGCCTGCTCGCCTGGGACCTGGTCGCCGGGACCACGCTGACCGGCGCCTCCGGCACCGAATCCGACACCGGATCCACCGGCTCCGACACGGACACCCGCACCGACACCGACACCGACTCCAGTGAGGTAACCGCCTGATGGCCGCATCGCTTGTTCTCTCCGGCGCCCGTGTCGTCCTCCCGACCGGGGTCGTCGAGAACGGACGCGTGATCGTCGACGGCACCTCCGTCTCCGGTTCGGCCCCCGCCGACGCGCCCTCCCTCGACCTGTCGGGCCACTGGGTGGTCCCCGGCTTCGTCGACATGCACAACCACGGCGGCGGCGGCGCCTCGTTCACGAACGGCACCGTCGAGGACGTCCTCAAGGGCGTGCACACCCACCGGCTGCACGGCACCACCACCGTGGTCGCCTCCACGGTGACGGGCGAGATGGACGTGCTCGCGCAGCGCGCCGGGCTGCTGTCCGAGCTGGTCGAGCAGGGCGACCTGGCCGGCATCCACTTCGAGGGCCCGTTCATCTCGCCCTGCCGCAAGGGCGCGCACAGCGAGGGTCTGCTGCGCCACCCGGACCCGGCCGAGGTCCGCAAGCTGATGGACGCGGCGCGCGGCACCGCGAAGATGGTCACGCTCGCCACCGAGCTGCCCGGCGGCCTCGACTCCGTACGCCTCCTCGCCGAGCACGGCGTGATCGCGGCGATCGGGCACACCGACGCCTCGTACGAGCAGACCGTCGAGGCGATCGAGGCGGGCGCCACCGTGGCGACCCACCTCTTCAACGCGATGCCCCCGCTCGGCCACCGCGAGCCGGGTCCGATCGCGGCCCTCCTGGAGGACGAGCGGGTCACCGTCGAGCTGATCAACGACGGGACGCATCTGCACCCCGCCGCCCTCGAACTCGCCTTCCACCACAAGGGTGCCGGCCGGGTCGCGTTCATCACCGACGCCATGGACGCGGCCGGGTTCGGCGACGGGCTCTACCACTTGGGCCCACTGGAGGTCGAGGTCAAGGAGGGCGTGGCCCGGCTCGTGGAGGGCGGCTCGATCGCGGGCTCCACGCTCACCCTGGACCGCGCCTTCCAGCGTTCGGTCACCGTCGACGGGCTCTCCGTCGAGGACACCGTGCGGGCGATCTCCGCCAATCCGGCCCGGCTGCTCGGCCTCGACGACAAGGTCGGCTCCCTCGAACCCGGCAAGGACGCCGACCTGGTGGTCCTGGACGCCTCCTTCGCCGTCAAGGGCGTGCTACGCAAGGGCAGTTGGGTCGTCGAGCCGAAGCTCGGCTGAGCGGCCCCGGCCGCATCGGGTCGGGTGGGCGCGTGCGACATGAGCGGGGCGGTGGGTCCGGGGGCTGGGCCTGCCGCCGTCCGTTTGACATGATCACCCCGTGATTCTGACCGTCACGCTGAACACCGCACTCGACCTCACCTACCGCGTCCCCGCCCTCGTCCCGCACGCGAGCCATCGCGTGGAGGAGGTCACGGAGCGCCCCGGCGGCAAGGGCCTCAACGTCGCGCGGGTGCTCGCCGCGCTCGGCCACGAAGCCGTGGTGACGGGCTTCGCGGGCGGCCCGAGCGGCGAGGTGCTGCGCGGGCTGCTCGCCGGGCTCGCGCCCGTCGACGCGCTCGTCCCCGTCGCGGGCGCCACCCGCCGCACGATCGCCGTGGTCGACGCGGCCACGGGCGACACGACCCAGTTCAACGAGCCGGGCCCGCTGGTGTCGCCCGCCGAGTGGGAGGCCTTCCTCCGCGCGTACGGAGGGCTGCTCGACGGCGCCGACGCGGTGGCCCTGTGCGGGAGTCTGCCGCCGGGGCTTCCGGTCGGCGCGTACGCCCAGTTGGTGCGCCAGGCCCGTACCGCGAAGGTGCCGGTGCTCCTGGACACCAGCGGCGAGGCGTTGCGGCGCGGCATCGCGGCCCGGCCCGACCTGGCCAAGCCCAACGCCGACGAGCTGGCCCAGCTGACGGGTTCGCGGGAGCCGCTGCGGGCGGCCCGTGACGCGCGCCGACGCGGCGCCCGCACGGTGGTCGCGTCGCTCGGCGCGGAGGGCCTGCTCGCCGCGTCACCCGACGGGCTGTGGCAGGCGGCCCCGCCGGCCGCGGTGCGCGGCAATCCGACCGGCGCGGGCGATTCGGCGGTGGCCGGTCTGCTGTCGGGCCTGGTCGAGGGTCTGGACTGGCCGGGGCGTCTGACGCGCGCGGTGGCGCTGTCCGCGGCGACCGTACTGGCGCCCACGGCGGGCGAGTTCGACGCGGAGGCGTACACGAAAATGCTCGGCTCGGTGCGCGTGACCGAGCACGCGCACTGAACCGAGCGGGTTTCGCGGGGGACTTCAGAAACCGGGCCTCAGGAGCCGGGCCTCAGGAGCCGGACACCAGCCAGAACTGGTCGATGTTGGCGTTGCACTGGTTGCCCTGCTCGCAGGAGAGCTTGATCTCGTTGGCACCCTTGTCGAGCTGCACTATGGCGTACGTGCTCTGCCAGCCCTTGGCCCAGTCGCCCGCCGGGGAGTTCGCGAAGTTCTTCATGTTCATGGGGCGCGACTCGGGCTTGCCGTTGAGCGTTATCGTCGCGCTCGCGTCGGTGCCGGGGATGCCGTAACGCAGGTACAGCCGGTACGAGCCAGCCTTCTGCACGGTGGGCTTCCAGGTGACCGATGCGCCCACGTTGTTGAAGTTGCCGACGAACGCGCCGCCGGTGCCCTTCGCGCCGGGCACGTTGGTGCCGACCTGAGCGGGGCCGCCGAGCGTCAGCGTCGCCGCGTCGCCCTTGGGGAGGGCGGCGGGCGCGGAGTCCGAGGGCGAGGGGTCGGTGCTGGGCGTCGCGGGCTGACCGGACGTGGAGCTGCCGGGCTTGGCGGCGTCGTCCTTCTTGTCCTTGCTGTCGCCGTTGCTGGCCAGCGCCACGGCGATGCCGATGACGACCGCCGCGACCACGGCGACCGCGCCGATGAGCAGCCCCTTGGTGTTGGGGCCGCGGCCACCACCGCCGTTCTGCTGCGGGGGCGGACCCTGCCGGGGCGGGGCGCCGCCGGGGTAGGTCTCCGGGGCCGCGTACTGCGCGGTCGGCTGCCCGTACTGCTGGGGCGGGATCGGCTGGGCCTGCTGCGGGGGTCCCTGGTACTGGCCCTGGTACTGCTGCTGCGGGATCTGTCCGTACTGGCGCTCACCGACGGTGCGCACCTGGTTGTACGACGTCCTCGGGACTCCGGGCTGCTGCTGCCCCACCGTCGGACCCGGGTAGCCGTAGCCGCCGCCGGTGCGGGGCGGGTTGGCACCTGCTGCCTGCCCGTCCTCGTACAGGTAGCCGAACGGATCGTCGTCCTCGGGGGTGTTCGCGCCGTTGTTGCCGGGCGTCGTCATCCGGGGTCACTCCTCACTGTCCGCCAGCCGTCGCCGACCGGCCGAGCCTACCCCGAACAGACCGCTGCCCGATCTGGCCCCGGTCACACATGATCCGTTTCCGGTCCGCTCAGCCCGCGCGGCGGTGGACCTTGGAACGCGACCGCTTCTCGATGTACATCCGCTGGTCGGCGGAGCGCAGGACCTCCTCGACGGACATCCCGCAGCTGGCCCAGCCGATGCCGAAACTGGCCCCGACGCGGACGGCCCTGCCGTCCACCCGGATGGGCGGGATGATCGCGTTGCGCAGCCGAACGGCCAGGTCGGCGGCGTCCGCGGAGCCGAGGCCGTCGGCGAGGACGACGAATTCGTCACCGCCGAGGCGGGCCACGGTGTCGCCGTCGCGGACCCCGGTGGTCAGGCGCCGGGCGACCTCGATGAGGACGGCGTCCCCGGTGTGGTGGCCGAACCTGTCGTTGATCGACTTGAAGCCGTCGAGGTCGCAGAAGAGCACCGCGAGCCCCTTCGTACCGTCGTCGATCTCACTGTCGGGGGCCACGGTGTGGACATGGTGGTCGTAGGGTCCGCCGCCGGGCAGGGCGTCGAAGTCGAAGCCGTCGGCGCGGAACGCGTGGCCGTGCACTTCGGCCTCGGCCGCGGGCGCGGGGTGCCCGTACGCCGCGTCGAGGGTCTCGGCCGCACTCGCCGGGCCGGTCGAGTGCGGCCGGGGACAGAGCCGCGCCGAGAGCCTCGCGCGCAGCTCGGCGCTGTTGGGCAGGCCGGTGAGGGCGTCGTGGGAGGCGCGGTGGGCGAGCTGGAGCTCGTGCCGCTTGCGGTCCTCGATGTCCTCGACGTGGGTGAGCAGGAAGCGCGGGCCGTCGGCGGTGTCGGCGACCACGGAGTTGCGCAGGGACACCCAGACGTAGGTGCCGTCGCGCCGCCCGAGCCGCAGTTCGGCGCGGCCGCCCTCGGCGGAGGTGCGCAGGAGGGTCCCGATGTCCTCGGGGTGCACGAGGTCGGCGAAGGAGTAGCGCCGCATGACGGAGGCGGGCCGGCCGAGCAGCCGGCACAGCGCGTCGTTGGTGCGCAGGAGCCGGCCGTGCTGGTCGCCGCCCATCTCGGCGATGGCCATGCCGGAGGGCGCGTACTCGAAGGCCTGGCGGAAGCTTTCCTCGCTGGCGCGCAGGGCCTGCTGTTCGCGCTCCAGGCGGACGAGGGCGCGCTGCATGTTTGCGCGGAGCCGGGCGTTGCTGATCGCAATCGCGGCCTGGGAGGCGTACATCTGGAGCGCTTCGCGCCCCCAGGCGCCGGGCTTGCGGCCGTTGCGGGGTTTGTCGACGGAGATGACGCCGAGGAGCTCCTGGGTGCCGCCCGAGGAGTACATCGGGGCGTAGAGCCGGTCCTGGGGGTGCCACTCGTCGGCGAAGCGGGGGTCGGGGCCCTCGGTGTACCACTGGGGGACGTCGTCCTCCAGGAGCACCCAGCCCTCGGTGTACGGGATGAAGCGGAGCCCGTCCCAGTCCTCGCCCATGGACAGGCGCCGGTCCCAGGAGGTGCGCGAGCCGACCCGCCCGGTGATCAGGGCCTCGGCCGCCGCGTTGCCCGCGAAGGCGGCGACGACGAGGTCACCGTCGGGGCGTACGAGATTGACGCAGGCCAGCTCGTAGCCCAGCCCGGCGATGACGCCGTCCGCAACGGTCTGCAGCGTGTCCGCAAGGCTGCGGGCCGTGTTCAGCTCCCCGACCACCTGGTGCAGCTGCCGCAGGGTCGCAAGACGGACGTAGGGCTCCGACTCGGTCTCCATTGCTCGCTCTCCCCGAGACCTCGACAGCAACTCCTGGCTTCAGATCGACATTCCTTTTCGTACTGTCCCGCCACTGAATCACAGCGAGCTGTCTAGCCGGTACACAGGGTCAACAAATAGTGCTCTCTGTGACTCAAGTCACAACAGATGGTGGGGGGTTGGCCGTTCTTTCCGCCTTTGCCCCCTACCCTTCCTGAACGCAAACTGAGAACGGCCCGGGAGCCGCCTGGGAACCGGCGGCCCGCCCGGTCCGGACCGGGGCGACTCCGCCGAAGGTCCTAGGTCCCGGCTGGTCCCGGGGCCCGATGTGGTCCGCGGTGGCAGGAGACTAGCGTTCCGTTTGTGTTGCAGACACCCCTTACCGGCGCCCTTTCCGCGCGTGACCCGGCGAACCCCCATCCTGTGGGGGTGAGCAATGACGAGTTCCGCGCCGCGATGTCCCGGCTGGCCGCGGGCGTGGTCCTGGTGACCGCGCACGACAGCGACCACGGGCCGCGCGGCGAAGACGTGGGCATGACCGCGACGGCCTTCCTCTCCGTCTCCCTCGACCCGCCCCTCGTCCTGGTGTCGCTGCGGTGCGGGTCGCGGATGGACGACCTGCTGGCGGAGCAGCCGCTGTGGGGGGTCTCCCTGCTCTCCGAGAGCCAGCGGCACATCGCCGGACGGTTCGCGATGAAGGGCCGGATCAGCGACCGGCTGCTGTTCGAGGACATCCCGTACAGCAGGGGCGAGGCGAGTGGCGCCCCACTGGTCGGCGGCGCGCTGGCGACGCTGGAGTGCCGCACCGAGCAGCGCGTCGAGGCGGGCGACCACACCCTCGCCATCGGCCGCGTCCTGACCGCGAGCCTGCCGAGCGCCGAGGGCGGCCCGCTGACGTACTTCCGGGGGCGTTACCGGCAGTTGGGGTGAAGCGGGACCAATCCGGCGCGTCCATGACGTATCCGTGCAGACGCGTTCGTACGGGGCGTCCGGGGGTTACCAGTCCCGCCCCGAGCGGCCCTTCTTCGTCTGGGCGCGCTGCTTCTTCTCGCGCAGGCGGCGCTCGTTGATGCCGCGCGGGATCTTCGTGGCCCGGCGCGGCTTGGGCGGCGGGGCGGTCGCCTCGGCGAGCAGGGCGGCGAGACGGACCGCGGCGGTCTCCCGGTTGCGCCACTGCGAGCGGTGCTCCGACGCGCGTACGGAGACGACGCCGCCCACCAGCCGGCTCGCGAGCCGGTCGAGGGCGCGGGCCTTCCAGACCTCGGGCAGCGCCTCGGTGGCCGCGAGGTCGAAGCGGAGCTCCACCTGCGAGTCGCTGGTGTTGACGTGCTGGCCACCGGGCCCTGACGACCTGGAGAAACGCCAGATCAGCTCGGCCTCCGGGAGGGAGACGGAGCCGCGGATGACATAGGGCCCGGACATGACATCCATGGTGACGGGTGCCCGGCACCGCGTCACCCTCTTTTCCCCGTGCCCGCCGCGCGGCTTTCGCCCTGACGGCCCCTTGGCAAAGAAAGCAAAGCGGGATGGAACCTCACGGTCCCCTGCCGACGTTATGGGGAATGACGGTAGCTTCGGGACGGCTCGAAGCCCGCACATCACGAAGAAGGGGACATCCCATGGCTGTAAGCCTGTCCAAGGGCGGCAACGTCTCGCTCACCAAGGAGGCCCCGGGCCTGACCGCCGTCACGGTCGGCCTCGGCTGGGACGTCCGCACCACCACCGGTACCGACTTCGACCTCGACGCGTCGGCGATCGCCGTGAACACGACGGGCAAGGTCTACTCCGACGGCCACTTCGTGTTCTTCAACAACAAGTCGACGCCGGACCAGACCATCGTCCACACCGGTGACAACACCACCGGCCAGGGCGAGGGCGACGACGAGGCGATCAACGTGAACCTCGCGGGCCTGCCCGCCGACGTCGACAAGATCGTCTTCCCGGTCTCCATCTACGACGCCGAGAACCGCTCGCAGAACTTCGGCCAGGTGCGCAACGCGTACATCCGGATCGTCAACCAGGCCGGCGGCGCCGAGATCGCCCGCTACGACCTGAGCGAGGACGCGGCGACCGAGACCGCGATGGTCTTCGGCGAGCTGTACCGCAATGGCGCGGAGTGGAAGTTCCGCGCCGTGGGCCAGGGCTACGCCTCGGGCCTGGTCGGCATCGCGCAGGACTTCGGCGTCAGCGTCTGACGTTCCGCGCCCGACGTCCCGCGCGCGATCCCGACTGCGAGATCCCGCGCATGACGTCCCGCGCTTGAGGTGCCCCCGGCGTTGATCGCCGGGGGCACCTCCATGTCCGCCCCGCCTTGCCCCCGGGGCCGCGGCCCACGCCCCGGTACTGCCGTGACCGGGGCGGCGCCATGTGCACATCTGGTGCACGTGTGTCGATGGAACCGACACACACATCCCTCAGCCTGTCCCCCAACTCCCTTGCCAACGGCCGGAATTCGCCGTTGAGCGGACAGTGGCGCACCCCATTCGGACACGATCAGGTCAAATACTTGTCGCGTCACTGTCAAGAAGTGGTCATCGGCTGGCAGTCTCCAACTCGCCCCCACAGAACGAGTGAAGGAGACCACCGAGTGCGAACCACTCTGCGTGCCGCCGCTCTTGCTGCATCCGCCGCCATGGTCGTCGTCGGCGTCCAGGCCGGCTCCACCGCCGGTGCCGCCGACCGCGCCGCCGGCGCCACCGCGCTGGACCTCACCACCGCCCAGCGCGCCGACGCCCTGAGCGCGGCGCAGGACGCGGCCCCCGCCGCCGCCCAGCACCTCGGGCTCGGCGCCAAGGAAAAGCTCGTCGTCCGCGATGTGATCAAGGACGCCGACGGCACGGTCCACACCCGCTACGAGCGCACCTTCGACGGCCTGCCCGTCCTCGGTGGCGACCTCGTCGTTCACACCGCGAAGGACGGCGCCGTCAAGGGCGTCGACAAGGCGACCGACGCGAAGATATCCGTCGCCTCCACCACCTCGCTCAAGGCCGCCCCCACCGGCTCGCGCAAGGTCGTCTGGGCCGCCTCCGGCAAGCCCGTCCTCGCCTTCGAGCGCACCGTCACCGGCACCCAGCCGGACGGCACGCCCAGCCGCCGCGACATCGTCACCGACGCCGCCACCGGCGCCCAGCTCTACTCCCACGAGGAGATCGAGACGGGCACCGGCACCAGCGAGTACTCGGGCACGGTCACGCTCGGCACCACCAAGAGCGGCTCGACCTACAGCCTCAACGACGCCGCCCGCGGCGGTCACATGACGTACGACCTGAAGGGCGGCAGCTCCGGCAAGGGCACGCTCTTCACCAAGTCCACCGACACGTGGGGCAACGGCTCGCCGTCCAACCGCGAGACCGCCGCCGTCGACGCGCACTACGGCGCCGCCGAGACGTGGGACTTCTACAAGACCGAGCTCGGCCGCAACGGCATCGCGGGCAACGGCAAGGCCGCCTACTCGCGCGTCCACTACGGCAACGCGTACGTCAACGCGTTCTGGGACGACAGCTGCTTCTGCATGACGTACGGCGACGGCGAGGGCAACAAGAAGCCGCTCACCGCGCTCGACGTGGCCGGCCACGAGATGAGCCACGGCCTGACCGCCGCCACCGCCAAGCTCAACTACAGCGGTGAGTCCGGCGGCCTCAACGAGGCCACCAGCGACATGTTCGGCACCTCGGTCGAGTTCTACGCCAACAACGCCTCCGACAAGGGCGACTACCTCATCGGCGAGAAGATCGACATCAACGGCGACGGCACCCCGCTGCGCTACATGGACAAGCCGAGCAAGGACGGCGCGTCGGCCGACTACTGGTCGAGCGGCGTCGGCAACAAGGACGTGCACTACTCGTCCGGCCCGGCCAACCACTTCTTCTACCTGCTGTCCGAGGGCAGCGGCGCGAAGACGATCAACGGGGTGAGCTACAACTCGCCGACGTACGACGGCTCCAAGGTCACCGGGATCGGCCGGGTCAAGGCGTACAAGATCTGGTACAAGGCGCTCTCGACGTACATGACCTCGACCACCAACTACAAGGCCGCGCGCGCCGCGACCCTGAAGGCGGCGGGCGACCTGTACGGCACGACCAGCACCGAGTACAAGACGGTGGCGGCCACCTGGACCGCCATCAACGTGAAGTAATCCGCGCGCCGCACCGCGCGGCGCGTCCGCTCGACTCACCTGGTTCTACGGAGAGTTCGACGGGAAGCACGGGCCCCTACGGGGAATCCGGCTTGCCGTCCCCGTAGAGCCAGGTGTTCCACACCTCCGTGAGCCGGTGGCCCGCCTCCTCGTCCGCGAAGCGGGTGAAGTCCTTGGTCGAGGCGTTGGCGTGCCGGTGGGTGCGCAGCCAGTCCTGGAGCAGCGCGAAGAACTTCTCGTCGCCGACCGCCTCACGGATCTTGTGCACGACCATCGCGCCGCGCACGTACACCGGGCGGCCGGACACATCGGCGGCGGTCGGCGGGGCCGCGGGCGGGAACGCCCAGATCTCGTCGCCGTCGCCCTTCGCGTACTCGATGTCGAAGCGGTCCTGCGCGCTCATCCCGCCGTGGTCCTCGCTCCACAGCCACTCCGAGTACTGCGCGAACCCCTCGTTCAGCCACATGTCGCGCCAGGCGGCCGGCGTGACGGAGTCGCCGAACCACTGGTGGGCCAGCTCGTGCACCAGGGTGCTGAGGTCGAACTGGTCGAGCGGCATCACCGGACGGTTCTGCGTCTCCAGGGCGTACGCCGCGGACTTCGCCGGCGCGACGATCACGCCGGTGGAGGAGAACGGGTAGGGCCCGAACTTCGCCTCCTCCCAGGCGATGATGTCCGGCAGCTGCGCCACGACCTCGGCGGTCTTCTGCTTCGCGTCGGGGGCGACGGCGGTGTAGACGGGGATGCCGGACTTGGTGGTCCCCTTGTCGTCGATCTCGTAATGCCCGATCGCGAGCATCGCCAGATAGGTCGCCATGGGCTGCTTGGTCTGCCAATTGAACGTCGTGAGGCCGCCGTTGTGGGCCGTGGACGCCAACTCGCCGTTGGACACCACCTGAAGACCGTCGGGCACGGTCACCTTGATGTCGTACGTGGCCTTGTCGCTCGGGTGGTTGTTGGACGGGAACCAGGCCATGGAGCCGGCCGGTTCGCCCAGCGCGAGCACGCCGCCGTCCGCTGACTTCAGCCAGCCCTCCTGGGCTCCGTCGAGGTCGGTGATGGTCCTGGGCCTGCCCGAGTAGCGCACGTACGCCGTGAACGTCTCGCCGCGGTCCAGGTCCTCGTGCGGGCGCAGGGTCAGCTCGTCGCCGGCCCGGTTGACGGCGGCCGGCTCGTCGTCGACGGTGGCGGCGCGCACGTCCATCCCGGCGAAGTCGAGGTCGAAGGCGCTGAGGTCCTTGGTGGCCCGCGCCACGATGGTGGCGCCGCCCGACAGGTTCCCGCTCGCCGGGTCGTACTCCAGGTCCAGGCTGTAGTGCTGCACGTCGTAGCCGTCGTTGCCGAGCCTGGGGAAGAGCTGGTCGCGCGTGCCGGACGCACCCGGGGTGCCGGACACGCCGCCGTTGCAGGAGGTGACGGCGAGGGCGGCGAGCAGGGCGACGGCGATGCGGGCCGCGGCGATGCGTGCGGGTCGGCCACGGCGGGCCCCGGGCCCCTTCGGCGCCGTACGCCGCTCCGGTCGTTTGTCCACGTCTGTGATCCTACGGGCGCCCCGGCAACCCGGTGCCGGGGACGGCCCATTACCCCTCCGAGGGGCTACCTCGTCAATGCCGCGGGCTACTTCGTCAACGCGGCGACACCGGCCTGCGCGAACTTCTCGTCGAGGTCGCCGCTGGGGGCGCCGGCCACCCCGACGCCCGCGACCGGGGCGCCCTTGGCCTGGACGGGTGCCCCGCCGGCGAGGAACAGCGTGCCGGGGATGTCCTTGAGCCCGGGGGTCTGCGCGAGCCGCTTGGCGAGGTCGGAGGTGGGCGCGTTCCAGGAGACGGCGGTGTACGCCTTGCGCTCGGCCGACTCGGGGGACTGCGGGCCGGCTCCGTCGCCGCGCAGCGTGACCAGGGTGTTGCCGTTCCGGTCGACGACGGCGACCGACACCTTCTGGTGTTCCTTGGCGGCCGCGTCGAGCGCCGCCTGGGCGGCCTTGGTGGCGGCGGCGACGGTCAGGTGGGTGGAGGTGGTGAGGTTGCGGTCACCGGCGTCGGCCTTGACGGCGCTCGTGGCCGGGGCGGCGGGGGCCGCCGCGTTGGCGGAGACCACGCCGAACGTTCCGGCGGCGCCGATGGCGAGAGCGGTGACGGAGAGCGCGAGCTTCTTGTTCTGCACGGTGAGCTTCCTGTTCTGCATGGTGGGGCCCTTCTCGGCGGTGAGGTTCTGCTGTCGATCCTCACGGCGCGGACGCCCCTCTCCCGTCGGCGTACCGGCTCCTCCCGCGCAGCGGTACGGCCGACCCTCCCGTCAGCCGATCGGTTGATGCGAGGGTGGCCCCGCCGGGTGACGATGGGGACGTACGCGCAGGTGAGAGGTGAGAGATGGGAGGGAGGTGGCGGTGATGGCGCGGCACGATGCGGCGGGGCCGGGCGACAGATCGGCGGGGCCGGGTGGTGGTGCGGCCGGGCCGGGGGACGGATCGGCGGGGCCGGGTGGTGGTGCGGCCGGGCCGGGGGACGGATCGGCGGGGCCGGGTGGTGGTGCGGCCGGGCCGGGCGACGGATCGGCGGGACCGGGCAGCGACGCGGCCGGTACCGAGCGGTGGCTGCCTCTGGTCATGCACGCCGCGTTCTTCCTGCTGCTCGGCGCCTCGCTCGCGCGGTTCCTGATCCGCCACCCCGGCGAGCCCCGCACGCCGTGGATCATCGCGCTGTCCGCGACCTTGGCGGTGCTGTACGTGCTCGGGCCTGTGCTCGGCCCCGCCGTGGGCTCGGCACCCGGTCCCGCATCGGGTCCCGCATCGGGTCCCGCGTCCGGCTCGCGGGCGGTCGCGCGGCGGCTGGCCTGGCTCGGCGGGGTCGTCGCCACCTGGATGGTTCTGGTGGTGCTCGCGCCGAGCTTCGCGTGGTGTGCGGTGCCGCTGTTCTACACGGGGCTGCGCACGCTCCGGCCCCGCGCGGCCGTGGCGCTCGTCGTGGTCCTCACGGCGTTCGTCGTCACCGCCCAGGTCGAGCTGGCGGGCAACGGCTTCGACCCGAACCTCGTGATCGCGCCGCCCGCCGTCGCGGCGATCGCGACGGCCGTGTTCGTCCAGATGCAGCTCCAGGCCGACCGGCAGCGCGAACTCGCCGCCAAACAGCGGGAGTTGATCGACGACCTGCTGCGTACCCGGCGCGAACTCGCCGCCACCGAGCGCCGCGAAGGCACCCTCGCCGAGCGGCAGCGGCTCTCCATGGAAATCCATGACACCCTCGCGCAGGGCCTGTCCAGCCAGCAGATGCTGCTCCAGGCGGCCGACCGGGTGTGGTCCGCCGACCCCGGCACGGCGCGCCGGCACGTACGGACCGCCGAGTCCATCGCGGAGCGCAACCTCGCCGAGGCACGCCGCTTCGTCCACGATCTGGCCCCGGCCGACCTGGCGGCGGGCGGCGGCCTCGACGAGGCGCTCCGCGCGCTGGCGGCGCGGGAGTCCGCGGAATCGGGGGGCGTCGAGGTGCGCTGCCACATCGACGGGGCGCCGGTCGCGGAGCTGCCCGACCGGGTCGGCTCGGCGCTCCTGCGCATCGCCCAGGGCGCGCTCGCCAACGTGCGGGAGCACGCGGGGGCGACGACGGCGGCGCTCACTCTCACCTATCTGGGCGACCAGGTGGTCCTGGACGTCGCCGACGACGGCCGGGGCTTCACGCCGGAGGCCGGGGCGGGTGGGCGGGCGGAAAGAGTGCGGGGTCACGGGCTTCCCGCGATGCGGGTGCGGGCCGGGCAGCTCGGGGGCAGCCTGACCGTGGAGTCGGCTCCCGGCGAAGGCACCGTCCTGTCAGCGGCGATCCCCCTGGAGCCCCGGCCATGAAGAACGACCCCGTACGGATCCTGCTCTGCGACGACCACGCGGTGGTGCGGGCGGGGCTGCTCGCGCTCATCGGCAGCGAGCCGGACATCGAGGTGGCCGGGGAGGCGGGCAGCGGCGAGGAGGCGGTGGCCGCGGCGGCGAAGCTGAAGCCGGACGTGGTGTTGATGGACCTCCAGCTGGGCCCCGGCATCGACGGGGTGGAGGCGACGCGACGCATCTCCGTGACGGGGGTGCACGTGCTGGTCCTGACGACGTACGACACGGACGCGGACATCACGCGGGCGATCGCTGCGGGGGCGACGGGGTACCTCCTCAAGGCGGAGCGGCCCGAGGAGCTGTTCGCCGCGATCCGGGCGGCGGCGCAGGGGCGTACGACGCTGTCCGCGCCGGTGGCGGGGCGCGTCATGAACCAGCTGCGCGGCGCGTCCGGGCCCGCGCTGACCCCGCGCGAGCTCGACATCCTGGCGCAGCTGGCGGGCGGGCTGGGCAACCGGGACATCGCGCGGGCGCTGTTCATCAGCGAGGCGACGGTGAAGACGCATCTGGGGCGGATCTACGAGAAGCTCGGCGTCGACACGAGGGCCGGCGCGGTAGCGGTAGCCAAGGAACGCCGCCTCCTCAACTAGCCCCAGCCCCGTTCACGCCCTGAGCGCGCTCGTCCTCAATCGCCGGACGGGCTGAAGATGCCGATGCTGGGCATGCCGCCGAGTTCAGCCCACCTGGGGGCGCGGGGAACTGCGCGAGACGCGACCACGATCCGCAGACGAAAGCGGGGTTGCTGGGGCTCCGCCCCAGACCCCGTTCGCGCCCGAAAGGCGCTCGTCCTCAAACGCCGGAGGGGCTGAGGTGGCCCGCATGGGCCCGGGTCGAGCAGCCGGACAAGCTGAGGTGGCCCGCATGGGCCCGGGTCGAGCAGCCGGACACGCTGAGGTGGCCGCATGGGCCGGGGTCGAGCAGCCGGACATGCAGAGGTGGCCCGGGGCTCTCGTGGGGGTGGGCGGGGCGGCATGACACCATCGACCCGTGCTCGACATCGGCTACTCCCTATCCCGCCGCTTCCCCGACCCCACCCGCATCGACTACCGCACCGCGGACGTCTACACCCTCCGCCACGACCTGTTCTGCGGAGACGTCTACCTCGCCGACACCAAGGCGGACCGCGAGGTGTCCACATCCTGGGGATGGGTGCCGGTGCTCGACTTCGCGTGGGCGCTGTGCGACACCGTGGAGCTCCTCGACCGCGACCCGATGGGCTCGCGAGCCGCCCGCCCCCAGTACGCCGAGATCGACTTCACCGAGTCCTCCGACCGCATGCTCTTCGAGCGCCGCTTCGGCTGGGTCGACGTCGAGGCGGACTGGATGCCCGGCGACGAGGAACCCCTCACGTTCTCGCACGCCGAACTCCGCCGCGAGACAAGGGACTTCCTGCACGACCTGATCGCCGACCTGACCGACATGCACGAGGACCTCGGCGAGAACCCGGTGGTCTGGGACCTCCAGGCCCGCTTCCCCCGCATCGACTAGCAGCCGGCCGGCCCGCGGCACCGCCACCCCGTCACGCCTCCACCCGCACCCCCACCTGCGCCGCGAACGCCGGTGCCAGGTCGAGGAGTTGGGACGGGCTGATGACCGCGCCGGCCAGCCGTTCCACCCCGCGCGCGATGTCGAGCAGCGTCGCCCCGCGCAGATCGACGTCCGTCATCCGCACACCCGTGAAGTCGGCCCGGCGCAGCTCGCAGCCGCGGAACTCGACGCGGGTCAGCTTTGCGCCGCCGAAGTCGGGCTCCGCGAGCACACAGCCGTCGAAGACGACGTCACGCAGCACGGCCTCGCGCAGGTTCAGGTAGTCGATCTTCCCGCCCTTGATCAGCACCCGTTCGAGCACCGCGCCGTGCAGCTGCACCCCGCCCATCCGGACGTCCCGTACCTCCACGTCGCGCAGGTTGGCGCGCGCCAGGTCCGTACCGACGCCGCGGATGCCGGAGAGCACCGAGTCGATGAAGCGGGCCCCGGTGAGCCGGGTGTCGTCCAGGACGCAGCCGTACACGCCGCAGTCGAGGAAGCGCGCCCCGGTCGCCTGCTGGCGCGTCAGGTCGAGGTCCCTGAATTCCAGCCCGTCGTAGTCTCCCTCCGGCTCCAGCTCACCCGCGCCGAACGGCGCGAGGGGCGGCAGGCGCACCTCCACCCTGCGGGCACCCGCCGTAGCCGCCGTCTTCTTCGCACTCCGTGCCGCTGCCATGTCCCCATGCTGGACCATGGCACTGACAATCACCCCTGCTCGCGGCCGGGGGAACCCCTCACTCCGGACATTCACTCCCCGGACATGTCACATTCCCGGCCCGGCGTCCGTCCTGTTTCCACACGCACCCCCTACGGGACGGAGACGACGATGACGAGCGGCACGGCAAGGGGAACGACGGCCGGACCGGCCCCCGCACCGCACGGGCCGGGCGGCGCGGGCCGGTCCCGCGCGGGCCTGATCAGCGTCGTGGGCGGCGGCTTCGCCGGTCTGACGGCCGCGATCACCGCCGCCGAGTCGGGCGCGGCCGTCACCCTGTACGAGGCGCACAGCACCCTCGGCGGGCGGGCCCGCACCGCGTCGGCGCCGTACCGGACCAACGAGGGCCCGCACGCCCTGTACAGCGCAGGCCCGCACTGGTCCTGGCTCAAACAGCGCGGTCTGCTCGGCCCGGTCGCCTCCGTACGCCCCCGCGAGGCCCTCCGTTTCCGCTTCCACCGGGGCGGCGCCCTGCACCGCCTCCCGCCGCCCGCCCTGCTGCGGCTCGCCCGCACACCTCCCGAACTCGCCCCGGTGGACGCCGACTTCATGACGTGGGCCACCGGGCGGGTGGGCGCGAAGGGGGCCCGCGCGGCGGCGCACTACGTCGCGGTCGCCCTCTTCCACCACGACCCGGGGTCGCTCTCGGCCCGGTTCGTGCAGGAGCGGCTGCACCGCGTCGCGGGTCTCCCGCCGGAGGCCCGCTATCCGCTCGGCGGCTGGGGCGCGCTCATCGAGCGGATGGCGTCCCGCGCCCGGGAGCTGGGCGTACGGGTCGAGACCGGCGCCCGCGTGAGCGAGCTCCCCCGCCCCTCCGACGGGCCGATCGTCGTGGCGACCTCCCTCGACGCGGCCCGACGCCTGCTCGGCGACCCGCGCCTGCGGTGGCCGAGCGGCCGCACCCTCCTGCTCGACCTGGCCCTCACCCCGCACCGCGCGGACCCGTTCGTCGTCTCGGACCTGGACGCGCCCGGCTGGCTGGAGCGCTTCACCGTCCACGACCCGGGCCTCGCGCCCGCCGGCGAGCACCTCTACCAGGCGCACTTCCCCCTCGCCCAGCACGCGACGAAGGCCGACGGCGTCACGCACGCGACCCGCCTCCTGGACGCGGCGCTCCCCGCCTGGCGGGCCCGCACGAGCTGGCGCCGCGAGGCCCTGGCGGCCGGCCGCACCGGCGCGGTCGACCCGCCCACGACGACCTGGCGCGACCGCCCCGCCATCGCGAGAGCCCCCGGCCTGTACCTGGCCGGCGACCAGGTGGCCGCGCCGGGCATCCTGTCGGAGGTGTCCTTCACCAGCGGAATCGAAGCGGCGACCCTGGCCCTGAAGGACCTCGGCCGCGCCCGGCTGCACGCGCAACGGGGTTGAGCGGCAGGGGGGATGACAGTGCCGGAACGCGCGAATATCCGGGAATCACGCCGGACAGAACACCACGGCCGGTCCCATCCTGGTGCGCGAACCGTCCGATGAGAGGGGCACGACCATGGCTCGACGACTTCGATGCATCGGCACCAACTCCGGGAACGACGGCTGCCCGACCCTGTACGAGGACGAGGACACCGGGGAGATCCTGGTCCAGGGGAACGCGGTGACCGACCCGGACGACGTGGCCCAGCTCCGAGGCGTCGCACCGGGAGAGGGATTCGTCATGGTGCCGCGCGTACTCCTGGCCGACTTCGCCCCGAGGGAGGCGGTGCGGGTGCCCGTGATGATCGGCTTCGAGGAGTTCGGGACCATGTTCCGTACCTTCGAGCACACCGCCTGGCGGTTGGAGAGCCGTCGCCGCTACCAGGAGGACGAGACGACCGAGACCTACCGGCGGTTCGTCCGTGGCGAGGACGCCGGGTGGGACCTGGACGATCCCTGGTGTGTCTCCCGGCGCGAACAGCGCGCGCTGGGCAAGCGGTTCGAGCGCGTGCGCGTCGTGGACGCTCCCCCCACGCCGGGCCAGCGCTACCTGCTCGACAACGCCCGCCGCAACGGCGCCGTGGGCGAGGACATCCGCAACCTGTGGCGGAGCGACGCGGAACGCCTCGCGCTCCCGGCCGAGGATTTCTGGCTCTTCGACGCACGCGTCATCGCGCGGCTCCACTTCGACGGCGACGACCGGCTGACCGGCGTCGAACTGATCACCGACCCCGTGGAGGTCCTGCGCGCCTGCCAGGTGCGGGACGCCGCCTGGCACCACGCCATCGCCCACGACGTGTTCGCGGACCAGGTGCCGCCCGCAGAGTGACCACCGACTTCCAGCAGGCCAGGTTCGTTCTCGGTGCGCGGCTGCGTGAGCTGCGCACCGATCGGGGTTTCACGGGCAGGCGCCTGGCCGCCGAGCTCGGCTGGCCGCAGTCCAAGGTCAGCAAGCTGGAGACCGGGCGCCAGACCGCGACGGCGGACGACCTGGTCGCGTGGGCACACGCCACGGGACACCCGGAGGCGGCGGACGAGCTGACCACCCGGCTGCGGATCCTGGAGTCCCGGTCGCGCTCCTGGCGCCGCCAACTCACCGCCGGTCACCGGCCGGTGCAGGACACACTCACCGCCGAGTACGCGCGTTCCACCACGCTCCGGGCCTGGCAGGGCGCCATGGTCGTCGGCATGCTGCAGACAGCCGAGTACGCCCGCCACGTCTTCTCGCGCTATGTCGACCTGCACCGGTCGGTCCGCGACGTGGAGGAGGCCGTCCGGGCCCGGGTGCGGCGTCAGGAGATGCTGTACGCGCCCGGAAAGACCTTCCACATCCTGCTGTGGGAGCCCGCGCTGCACGCCCTGGTGTGCCCGCCGGCCGTGCTGGCCGCCCAGCTCGACCGGCTCAGCGGCGTCCTCGGCCTGGACACCGTGAAGCTGGGCATCGTGCCGTTCGGTGCACCGCTCAGGCTTCCGCCGGCCAACGGCTTCTGGCTGTACGACGAGCGGTTGGCGATCGCGGAGGACTGGCACGCGGAGCTGTGGCTGGACGACGCCGAGACGGTCGGCGTGTACCGCCGGGTCTGGGACGCCCTGTCCGAGTCGGCCGTCCATGGGGCCCAGGCCCACCGCCTGATCACTCGGGCGCGACGGGCGCTGGACACCACGTGAGAATCACCGGGAGGCGCTGCCGTCCGCGCGGGAATCATCGCGCATCGGAGCCCGTCTTCCGGTCCCCCGGTCCCTACCGTCCTTGAACAGCGCGCCGATCGGCGACGGCATCCACAGGTTCGGGAGGGACGAGGGATGGTCACGGCAAAGGAACGGACGCGGACACGGCACATCGAGGTGGGGCGCTGATGTGGGCCATCCCCCCCGACCCCCTCGACGCCTGGCTCTACGAGGCCGACCCCGTGCCGGGGTGCGGCGGGTGTGCCGAGGCCGTGGTGCGGCTGGATGCCGCCAAGCGGGCCGGTGACGCCACCGCCCGCTTCGAGGCCTCGGCCGACGTCCGGGCCCACCCCGCACACGGAGCCGACCGGACGGCCCCGCGCCGGGGCGGATCTCAAGGGCCGCCGCCCTGACGGCACTCGGGCCGCGTCAGACCCCCTCCCCCGGCGCACCGAGGCCGGCCAGCGCGCCGTCCGTCAGCCGGTACACCGTCCACTCGTCCTGCGCCCGCGCGCCCAGCGACTCGTAGAAGGCGATCGTCGGGGCGTTCCAGTTCAGGACCGACCATTCGAGGCGCTCGTAGCCGCGGGCCACGCAGATGCGGGCCAGCTCCGTCAGGAGGGCCCGGCCGTGGCCGCCGCCGCGGGCCTCGGGGCGTACGTACAGGTCCTCCAGGTAGATGCCGTGCACCCCGCGCCACGTCGAGAAGTTCAGGAACCAGACCGAGAAGCCGACCGGCTCACCCGACGCGTCCTGCGCGATGTGCGCGAACGCGGCGGGCCGGGCGCCGAAGAGGGCCTCGCGGAGCTGGGCCTCGGTGGCGCGGGCCTCGTCGGGGCACTTCTCGTACGCGGCGAGCTCGCCGATCATCCGGTGGATCACGGGGACGTCGTCAGGGGTGGCGGTGCGAATCATGCCCGCAGGTTAGGCCGCCCGTTCGCCGCCCCGTCCAGGTATTTCGCCCCGTGGACGGCCGATGTCGCTCCCACCGCCCGCGCCGCCCGCGTGCGTGAATCGGGGCATGAGGCTCCTTCCTCCCGGCGTGCGGCCGGTGCGTGCCGTGCTGGGTTACGTCCGCAGCGCGCCCGGCACCTACCTCTGGCTGGCGGCGCTGTTCGTCACCACCATCGCCATACACCACATGTCGCCGGAGTTCGAGACGGACTTCCTGCGGCAGCGCTCCACCAACATCCACGAGCTGTCGACCAACCCCCGCCGGGTCCTCATCGCGAGCGCGTTCTGGATCGACGGCGGCACCTGGTGGTCGTACGCCGTGCTGTACAGCGTCTTCCACGCACAGGCCGAGCGGTGGCTCGGCACGTGGCGCTGGCTGGCCGTCGCCTTCGGTACGCACGTGACCGCCACCTTCATCAGCGAGGGCGCCCTGCTGTGGGCGATCCGCCACGACTACGCCCCGCACACCGCCGTCAACACCCTTGATGTGGGCGTGAGTTACGCCCTCGCGGGGGTCGTCGCCGTGCTCACGTACCGCATCGCCCCGCCCTACCGGTACCTCTACCTCCTGGTCGTCCTCGTCCTCTACGGAGCCCCGCTGGTCGGCGGCCGGACCTTCACCGACCTCGGGCACTTCGCGTCCGTACTCATCGGGCTCGCCTTCTATCCGCTGACGCGCGGGCAGGGCGGCCCGCCGTGGAACCCGGCCGACGGCGTGCGCGCGACGGCCGGGTGGCTGCGGCGGCGCCGGGCGCCGGCGGGCGCGGACTAGGAGATGCCCGCGTCCGCGAGCACCTTCTTGAACGCCTCCGCGTCGAACATCGCCCGCCCGTCCCCGCCCGGCTTCTTGCCGTCGATGAGAACGGTGGGGCTGTTGTTGACGCCCGAGTCCTCGAACGCCGACTCCGCCGACTTCACGTAGTCCTTGTACGTGTTCTCGCGCACCGCCTGGTCGAAGGCGGCGCCGCGCAGCCCCGGCACCTGGTCGGCGATCTTCAGGAGGTTGTCGGTGGTGAACCCGTCGTCGGTCTCCTTCGCCGGCTGGCTGGCGAAGACGGCCGCGTGGAACTCGGGGAACTTGCCCCGCTCCACCGCCGCGCGCATCGCGTTGGCGGCCCGCTTGGAGCCGTCGCCGCCGAAGTTGGCGTCGAGGAACGAGGCGATGGTGTAGCGGACCTTGACCTTGCCGTCGGCGGCGAGCCGGGCGACCGCGCTCGCGCCGCCGGCCTCGAAGTGCTTGCAGAACGGGCAGCGCGGGTCCTCGTACACCGTCACGGTGTGGGGCGCGTTCGGATCGCCCACGACGATTTCCGCACCCTCCGCCTTCGCGGGCAGCTTCGCCAGCACGGCGGCGTCCGGCGAGGTCTTCACGGCCAGCTCCGCCTGCGACGACGCGCCGGAGTCCGACCCCTGCGACCCCGAGGAGCAGGCCGCCGCCGAGAGTCCGAGGGCGGTGGCCGCGGCCAGCGCGACACCGGCACGACGGAAACTGCGTACACGCATGGAGAGTCACCCTTCGACACACACGGACAGGAACACGTACACATACACGGACCCATACACGGACATGACGCCGCACATCGGCGCGGGCGCCGCGCGGAGACGACACAGGAACAAACGCGGCGAATCCGCCCGTCTCCCGACACTAAACACCCAGCCGCGCCGACCCCGCCGCCAAAGGTCCCGCCCCACGCCGCCATTGGTCCCACGGATTCCGCAACGCGGCCGCCACCTGCGGATTCCATGGGTGGACAGTTCCGGAAGGCGGGTGTACCAACAGGGCCCATGAGCACGATCAACGGCGGAGTCTCCTTCTGGTACGCAACCGACGGCCTGCCCGCCCCCCGCGAGCCGCTGCCCGGCGACGCCACGGCCGACGTGGTGATCGTCGGCGGCGGATACACCGGCCTGTGGACGGCGTACTACCTGAAGAAGGCGGCGCCCTCCCTCGACGTCGCCGTCCTGGAGTCCCGCTTCTGCGGCTACGGCGCCTCCGGCCGCAACGGCGGCTGGCTCTACAACGGCATCGCGGGCCGCGACCGGTACGCCGAGCTGCACGGCCGGGACAGCGCGGCGCGCCTCCAGGAGGCGATGAACGACACGGTGGGCGAGGTGGTGCGGGTGGCGTCCGAGGAGTCCATCGACGCCGACATCCACCAGGGCGGGGTCCTCGAAGTCGCCTACACACCGGCCCAGTTGGGGCGGCTCAAGGACTTCGTCGCGACGGAGGCCGCCTTCGGCGAGAAGGACCGGCTGCTGCTGGGCGCACGCGAGACGGCCGAGCGGATCCGGGTCGCGGGCGCGGTCGGCTCGACGTGGACGCCGCACGGCGCGCGCATCCACCCCGTGAAGCTGGTCAAGGGTCTCGCGACGGCGGCCGAGGGGCTGGGGGTGCGGGTGTACGAGTCGACGCCGGTCACCGAGATCCGCCCCGGGCACGCGGTCACCCCGTACGGGACGGTGCGGGCGCCCTACGTGCTCCGCTGCACCGAGGGCTTCACCGCCTCCCTGAAGGGGCAGCGGCGGGCGTGGCTGCCCATGAACTCCTCGATGATCGCGACGGAGCCGCTGGGGCCCGAGGTGTGGGACGCGATCGGCTGGGCGGGGCGCGAGACGCTCGGCGACATGGCCCACGCGTACATGTACGCGCAGCGCACCGCGGACGACCGCATCGCGCTCGGCGGGCGGGGGGTGCCGTACCGGTTCGGCTCGCGCACCGACAACGACGGCCGCACCCAGGCGTCCACGGTGTCGGCCCTGCGCGAGGTCCTGGTGCGCTTCTTCCCGCAGCTGGCCGGGGTGCGCGTCAGCCACGCCTGGTCGGGGGTGCTCGGCGTGCCGCGCGACTGGTGCGCGTCGGTCTCCCTCGACCGTGCGACGGGGCTCGGCTGGGCGGGCGGCTACGTCGGCTCGGGCGTGGCCACGGCGAACCTCGCGGGGCGTACGCTGCGGGACCTGGTGCGGCGGGACGCGGGCGAGGCGGGCGACACCGACCTGACGGCCCTTCCCTGGGTCGACCACAAGGTCCGGCTGTGGGAGCCGGAGCCGTTGCGGTGGGTGGGGGTACGGGGCATGTACGCGGCCTACCGCGGCGCGGACCGCCGCGAACTCTCCCGTCCGGCCGCGCGCACGGACCGCGTGGCACGGCTGGCCGACCGGATCGCGGGCCGCCACTAGCCCCTTGGCGGGGTGCCGGGCCCGGGACTGGGTCCGGGGCGGAGCCCCGGCAACCCCGCCTACGTCTGCGGACCGTGCCCACGTCCCGCGCAGTTCCCCGCGCTCCTGGCGGGGTTGACCTTGGCAGGGTGCCGATCCTCAGCATCCTCAGCGCGAACGGGGCCTGGGGCGGAGCCCCGGCAACCCCGCTTCCGTCTGCGGACCGTGCCCGCGTCTCGCGCAGTTCCCCGCGCCCCTGGCGGAATCGATGCCGGCCCGCATCGGCATCCCCAGCCCGTCCGGCGTTTGAGGACGAGCGCCGTTCAGGCGCGAACGGGGTCTGGGGCGGAGCCCCAGGGGTTTGGACCTCAGCCCTTTCTCCCTCCCCCGGAGGGTTTAGGGAAGGGGCGGCGTGGGGCATCCCCCGGGGTCTGGGGCAGAGCCCCAGCGTCCCCGCCTACGTCTGCGGACCGTGCCCGCGTCCCGCCCAGTTCCCCGCGCCCCCCAGCGGCACTGGTGCCACCCAGCACCGGCACAGCCACCCCGTCCGGCGATCGGGGCGGAGCCCCGGGGCCTGGACCTCGGCCGTCCGGTTACCCCCGGCGGGAGGACGCGGCTCAGGCCACCGCAACCCCGTACTCCCCCACCAACTCCCCCAACCCACCCCGATACCCCTTCCCACCCGCCACAAAGTCCCAGTCTCCGCCCGCCCGCCGCCGGAACGACCCGAGCACCAGCGCCGTCTCGCCGGGACGCCCGTCCGCCACGGGCAGCCGGTCCAGCTCCCGCCCCGCCGCGTCCCGCAGACAGATCGCCGCCTCGGTGAACCCCGCCAGATCCTGATCCGGATGCACCTCGGGGTCGACCGCGGCAACCAGCACCAGCCGGTCCGCCCCCGCGGGCAACGCGTCGAACACCACCCGCACCGCCGCCCGGTCACCCCCGACGCCGGGCACCATACGGACCGAACTCCCGGGGTTCTGCGGGTTGTTGAAGAACACGAAGTGGTCCTCGGCGAGCACCCGCGCACCCCGGCACACCAACGCGCACACGTCGAGCGCGACCGCCCCCGCCCACACCATGCCGAGCACGTTGAAGTCGTCGGCGCCCTCGGACGAACCGGAGCCCGCGGAAGACGACGACGCCCCCCGCTGAGCGGGAACCCCGCCCGCACCCTCCGCCTCCCCCGCAGACGACGCCGACACCGCCGCCCCCAACCGCCCCCGCAACCCATGCTGATGCAGCAGATCCACCAGCTCCGCCCCCGACACCAACGTCAGCGGCTTGCCCTCGGCGAACCCGTACGACCCCGGCCCGAAGCCCGAAGTCGTCACCAGGACCCCCTTGTTGGCCCCGGCCCCCTGCACCGTCCCGTACAGGTCGCGCACCGCGGTCGGCGGCACCGTATTGCGGTAGCGCTTGACCTGGACGATGATCCGGCCGCCGCTGATCGGGTCGGGGTCGAGCGCCTCGACGTCGACGCCGCCGTCGTTGGAGCGCTGCGTGGTGAGCGCCTGCATCCCGCGCGCCCGGAACAGCTCCGCGACCAGCCCCTCGAACTCGATCGGGTCCATCGTGAACAGGTCGGGCTCGCCGCCGCCCCCGTGCGACACGACCCCGGTGCCCACGTCGGCCGGCCGCCGTCCGGGGCGTACGGCCGCACGCTGGTCGGGGCGGGCGGAGAGCTGCCCGCGCACCGCCTCCACCAGGCAGTCGACGGCGCTGACCTGCCCGAGGTTGAGCGGCGCGTACGCGTCGCGCGCCACGCTCACGGCGGCGAGGAAGATCTCGGCACGCCGCCCGGTCGCGGGGTCGACGTCGTCGACGAAGCCGTTGACGACGACGGACTCCAGCACCCCGAACTCGTCGGCCGCGAACAGGTCGCGCAGGACGAGCAGCACGCACTGCGCGAGCACGTCCCGGTACAGGGCGCGCCGCTGCGTGACGGGCCGGGCCGTCTCCTTCTCCTGGTCCGAACTGGCCACGTACCGTACGGACTTGACCTCCGGCACGACATCGATGCCGGGCAGCTCCCAGTCCAGGACGAGCTGGCGCGCACCCCGGTCGAAGGCGGCGGCCACCTGACGCGGGAACCCCTCCGGCCAGGCGTCCGACGCGTACAGCGCGGCCGAGAAGTAGTCGACCGCCGCGCCCGGGTCGCCGGCCCGCAACGCGTCCACGAGCTGCGCGAGCCCCGCGTTGTGGGCGCGCACCTCGGCGAGCTGCCCGGCCGCCCAGGCGTCGTACTGCGCCCGGTACGCGGCGAGTTGGCTCACCCGGTGGGCCTCGGCGGCCTGCGCGGCCGCCCAGTCGTGCTGATAGCGGGCCTGCGCCTCCTGCTGGGCCTGCGCCCGCCGCCCGACGGTCCAGCCGCCCTGCGCCTGGTAGTGCGCGGGGTCGGGCATCGGCACGGGCCGGCCGAGCTGACCCGGCTCGAACGGCGCCACGGCTTCCGGCCGCGTCAACGCCGCCACCCGGAACGGCGCCGCCCGGCACCCCTGTGCCAACAGCGCGCCCAGCCGGGCGACTTGGCCCTCCAACTCCTCCGTACGCAGCCGGGCGTCCGCCTCCCGCCCCTGCCGGTACGCCGCCTGCTGCTCCCGCTGCGCCCGAGCACGGTCACGCTCGTACGCCCGCTGCTGGCGCTGCTGCTGCGCCACCGCCCGCTGCTGCGCCTCCCGCTGCCGCTGCTGCTGCCGCTGCGCCTCGGCCCAGACCCCCGCGAGCCCACTGGAACGACGACTCATGCGCTGACTGCCTCTCTCCCCACACCCCGACCCTCCAAGTGTCCCGGACCTGGCCGGACCGGAGCACACCGGCGTCACACGCCGCCGTCACGCACCGCCGTCCCACACGGGCATCACGCCCGGCGGGGCGACTGCCCCTCCCCGCGGATGCGATCGGTCCCTTCGCACCGCGCTCACACTCGACCTGCCCCAGAGGCGACCCCACCGGTCCTCGGAAATGGATCACGGCCTTACGTGGTTGTCCTGCATGGATCGCCATCGAGCGGGCGATTACCGCCACTTGGCTTCAGGCAAGCAGTTTTTGAAGGAGCGTCAGCACTGTGTCCGTTACACCATCCGCCGCCGAGCGTGTACGCGTCTCCGCGGAGCCCGACTGGTACGAGTCGGCCGGCATATCGCTCGGCATCCGCGTCGGGAATCTGGTCTTCACCTCGGGCCAGGCCCCGATCGACGCCCAGGGGGCCACGGTCGGCGCCGGGGACTTCGAGGCGCAGGCCCGCCAGGCGCTCGCGAACCTGTCGACGGTATTGACGAATGCGGGCTCCAGCCTCGCCGACGTGATCAAAGCGACCGTGTTCGTCACCGACATCGCACGGCAGGACATCTTCGCCAAGCTGCGCAGGGAACATTTCCCCGACGAGCCCCACCTCGCGGAGTCGTTCGTAGAGGTCTCCTCACTCGCCGACCCCGAGTGGATGATCGAGATTGAAGCCATCGGCCTCGTCCGGTGAAGTCGGGAGATCACCCGTCATACCCACCCCTCTCATGGCCCTCGATCACTCACGGATCGGTCGGCCATGGACGTGTACGCGCACGTCGTCCAGGACACCCAGCGCGAGGCCCTCAGCCACATGGACCGGCTGCTCAGGCGTCGCCCGGGGCGGGGCGGGCCGGCCGGGAGTGATCAACCGCGCCCCTGTCAGCTGTAGATGGCAAAGGCCCCCAACCATGATCGGTTGGGGGCCTTCGCGTGTCCTGCCTGGAGCCCCCTGTCGGGTTCGAACCGACGACCCCCGCTTTACAAGAGCGGTGCTCTGGCCAGCTGAGCTAAGGAGGCAACGCGTGAAGTGTAACCAACGCTCGCCCGGACGTGGCCGGGAATGTGGCGGGGCGGGCCCGGCCGGGGCTCGGTTGCCGGTGAGACGGGCGCCCCCGCCGCGTCGAGGCAGGCCCGCCCCCGCCGCAGCGGACCGGCGCCCGGCCGGAGTACACGGTCAGAGCGGGGCCCCCGCCCCGCCGAAGTTCGCGGGCCGGAACTGCTGACAACCCCGACATCGCCAGGTAGCGTCCTGAACCAGTCCACCCAGGTGGACTACACCACTTCTCCCTCTACTCGGATCGTCCGGCACGTTCCTGCCGGTGAAGGGACACATCAGTCATGGCCACTGTCACGTTCGACAAGGCGACCCGGGTCTACCCGGGCTCCACCAAGCCCGCGGTCGACGGGCTCGAGATCGCGATCGAGGACGGCGAGTTCCTCGTACTCGTCGGCCCCTCCGGCTGCGGAAAGTCCACCTCCCTGCGCATGCTCGCGGGCCTGGAGGACGTCAACGGCGGAGCGATCCGCATCGGCGAGCGTGACGTCACGCACCTGCCGCCCAAGGACCGGGACATCGCGATGGTGTTCCAGAACTACGCGCTGTACCCGCACATGACCGTCGCCGACAACATGGGCTTCGCCCTGAAGATCGCCGGCGTGAACAAGGCGGAGATCCGCAAGAAGGTGGAGGAGGCGGCCAAGATCCTCGACCTCTCCGAGTACCTGGACCGCAAACCCAAGGCCCTCTCCGGCGGTCAGCGCCAGCGTGTCGCGATGGGCCGCGCCATCGTGCGTGAGCCCCAGGTCTTCCTCATGGACGAGCCGCTCTCCAACCTCGACGCCAAGCTCCGCGTCTCGACGCGTACGCAGATCGCCTCGCTCCAGCGCCGCCTCGGCATCACCACCGTGTACGTCACGCACGACCAGGTCGAGGCCATGACGATGGGCGACCGCGTCGCCGTCCTCAAGGACGGTCTGCTCCAGCAGGTCGACTCGCCGCGCAACATGTACGACCGCCCCGCCAACCTCTTCGTCGCCGGCTTCATCGGCTCGCCCGCGATGAACCTCGTCGAGGTGCCGATCACCGACGGCGGCGTGAAGTTCGGCAACAGCGTGGTGCCGGTCAGCCGCGAGGCGCTCTCCGCTGCCGCCGACCGCGGCGACCGCACGGTCACCGTCGGCGTGCGCCCCGAGCACTTCGACATCGTCGAGCAGGGCGGCGCCGCCGCGAAGTCCCTCACCAAGACGTCCGCGGAGGCCCCCGCCGGTCTCGCCGTCACCGTCAACGTCGTCGAGGAACTCGGCGCCGACGGCTATGTGTACGGTTCCGCCGAGGTCGGCGGCGAGACGAAGGACCTCGTGGTCCGCGTCGACGGCCGCTCGGTGCCGGAGAAGGGCACACAGCTCCACGTCGTCCCGCGTCCGGGTGAGACCCACGTGTTCTCCACCTCCACGGGCGAGCGCCTTACAGACTGATACCGGTACGCGGCCCCCACCTGGGGGTCTACGGTTGTGGCGGCCCCGCACTCGCGTGCGGGGCCGCAGCCGGTTGTCGACAAATACCCCGGCACACCGGTCATTTCGAATCGCGTTCGTCAACACGCCATTCGAAAAACGACGTCGAACCATCCCCCGACAGAGTGACTAAATGTCGCCAAATCATCACTCCCCGCTACGCTCGCCTCCGTGACGCACACAGCCCGCCGAATCGGCCGAACCCTCGCCCTCGTCCTGCCCGTCGTTCTCGTCCTGTCCGGGACCCTCGCGGTCACCCGGGTCAACTGGGCGGGCAGCAACGGATCGCAGATCCTCACCGCCTCCTCGGAGAACGTCTCCGTACGCGCCAAGTCCCGCGCCCCGCAGGACGTCCTGCGCGACGCGCTCCTCACCGAGCTCCAGGAGAAGGACCCCGGCACCGCCCTGACCCACCTCCAGCGCGAGGTCGAGCACCGCCCCTCGCTCGCCCAGCACTGCATGTCGATCGCCCGCGCCCTCGGCAGGGCCGCCGTGGAGCACTACGGCCCCGTGAAGGCCCAGTCGTTCTCCCGCCCCGTCTGCGACACCTCCTTCGCCTCCGGCGTGGCCCAGGAGCGGTGACGTCCCGCTGCGGGGACGCCTATCGTTCACCGCATGACAGCGAGCACGACTGCGACATTCCCGACCCAGGCCGTGGTCCTGGCGGGCGGCCAGGGCTCACGGCTCCGCCCGTACACCGACGACCGCCCCAAGCCGATGGTCGAGATCCCGGGCACCGGGGTCCCGATCATCGGCCATCAGCTTGCCTGGCTGGCCGCCGAGGGCGTCACTGACGCCGTAGTCTCCTGCGGCCACCTCGCCGACGTCCTGAAGGACTGGCTGGCGAAGGCCGATCTCCCGCTGCGCGTCACCACGGTCGTCGAGGACGAGCCGCTGGGCCGTGGCGGCGGCCTCAAGTACGCGGCCGCCTCGCTGCCCCACCCCGACCAGCCCTGGTACGCCACCAACGGCGACATCTGGACGCGGTTCTCGCTCCGCGAGATGGCCTCCTTCCACGGCGAGCGCGACGCGACCGCCACCCTCGCGCTGGCCCGGCCCCGCATCCCCTGGGGCGCCGTCGAGACCGACGCGTTCGGCCACATCACCGACTTCATCGAGTCGCCGCCCTCGCCGTACCTCATCAACGCGGGCGTGTACGTGTTCTCCGCGGCCTTCACCGCGATGCTGCCGGACGTCGGCGACCACGAGCGCACCACCTTCCCCCGGCTCGCCCGGGAGCGCCGGCTCGCCGGGTTCCCCCTGCCGCACGGGGCGTACTGGCGGGCCATCGACACGGCGAAGGACCTCACGGAGGCGGCCAAGGAGCTTGCTGCGCACCGCAGTTGAGGGCCCCGCTCCCTGCCCCGGCCCCCGTTCGGCCTGAACGGCCCCGTCCTCGAACGCCGGACGGGCTGAAGCTGCGCATGCCGCCCGGCACCGAAATGGCTCAAGGGCGCGGGGAACTGCGCGAGGCGCGGGCACGGTCCGCAGACGAAAGCGGGTGTTCGCCCGGCAAGGGCCCCGGAGCGCACCGCCGAAAGGGGGCCGGAATGTTCCGGCCCCCTTCGTCCGTTCGCGGCGCTCGCGCGCCTCGCGCTAGCCCAGCAGCCCCCCGATCGGGTTGCGGTTGCTGCGGCCGCCGCTGCCGCCCGTGCCTCCGGTGCCGCCCGACGAGCCCGTACCGCCCGAGGACGTCGGGCCCGCGCTCGTGGACGGCGGGGACTTGGGGGTGGAGCGGTGGTGGGAGGGCGCCTGGCCGCCGGTGCCGGCGGAGTGGCTCGGCTGGCCGGTGGTGCCCGCCGTGACCGTCTGGTGCGGCTTCGGCTTCTTGGACGTCTTCGCGGAGGGGCTCGCCGACGTCTTCGCCTTGGGCGAGGGCTTGACGGCCTTCGAGGGCGTACGGGGGGCCAGTGCCGGGCCCGTTTCGCTCGGCAGCGGGGTGCCGGGCAGGTAGTTGGTCGGGTCGTCGTCGGGGCCGGGCACCGTCACCACGGTGGTGGAGCGGACCGCGCCGCCGAGGATCGCCCCGGTCGTCAGGGTCAGGCCGACCACGACGGTCGTCATCACGAGGCCGCGGCGCAGCACCCGCCGCCGCAGCTCCCACAGTTCGGAGCGCGGGCCGAGCTTGCGCCACGCCTCGCCGGCGAGACGGGCGTCGAGCGAGTACACCGGGGCGCCCGCGATGATCAGCGGGGACCAGGCTGCGAGGTAGATGATGTCGGGCGCGTCATAGGCGCGTACGGTCTGCCAGCTCACCGTGACGAGCAGGGCCGCCGACAGCAACGCGCCGAACACGGCGGCCACGCGCTGCCACAGGCCGAGCATCGTCAGGACGCCGACGACGACTTGGAGGAAGGCCACGGTGAGCCCCGCGCCCACGGGGTGCGAGAGGGCGAAGTCGCGCAGGGGCTCGGCGAGCGCCCAAGGGTGCAGCGAATTCAGCCACTTGACCATCGAGCCGCGCTCGCCGCCGTCGAAGTACACGGGGTCGCAGAGCTTGCCCATGCCGGCGTACACGGAGATGAAGCCGAGGAAGACGCGCAGCGGGAGCAGCACGACGCCGAGGTTCATCCGGCGGCCCGGATAGTAGGCGTGCCGGACGGGGTCGGCGCCGCGCCGCTTGGCGGGCGAGCCGTCGTCCGGGTCGCCGTCGAGCTCGTCGAATTCCTCGAACTCGCCCTGGGCGTACGTCTCTTGACCGTAGGGGGTGCGCATCTGCGGGAGCAGCGCGGTCTCCGGTCCCGCGCCGGATCCGGGGATCAGCGGCGTCGGCATCGTGTCGTCGACGGAGACCCGCGGGATGGTCTGCGTCGCGCCGGTGTCGTAGCCCGCGCCGGCGCCTCCGACGGAGGTGGCGCGGACCGCTTGCAGCAGTCCGCTCGCCCCCGGCGCCGACTTCCCGCTCCACACCACGGGCGCCCTGCGGCGCACCGCGGTGCTCGAAATGCTGGGCTTCGGCAGCGACTTGGGTGCAAGCTGCACCCGGAAACTCGCGTGGTTGACGATGACCTGCGCGGGGTCGCAGTCCACCTTGGCCATGCTCAGGGCAGGCTGGTCGTCGAACCCGGGCCGGGGCGTTCTGGTGTCCACACTCATCTAACCGAGTGATGGGTGTTTAGGACACTGCTTGACGGGCCCGAATCTGTCCGAGACCCGTCAAGATCACCCAGCTCAGGCGCGGCGGCGGGCCGCCTCGTAGAGCACGATGCCCGCGGCCACACCGGCGTTGAGCGACTCGGCGCCGCCCGGCATCGAGATCCGCACGCGGTAGTCGCAGGTCTCGCCGACGAGCCGGCCAAGTCCCTTGCCCTCACTGCCGATCACGATGACGACGGGCCCGGCGATCTGGTCGAGCTCCTCGACGGTGTGCTCGCCGTCGGCGGCGAGACCGACGATCGTGAGCCCTTCCTTCTTGTACGCCTCCAGGGCGCGCGTCAGGTTGGTGACGCGCGAGACCGGCGTACGCGCCGCGGTGCCCGCCGACGACTTCCAGGCGCCCGCCGTCATGCCGGCCGCGCGCCGCTCGGGCACGACCACGCCGTGACCGCCGAAGGCGGAGGTGGAGCGGACGATCGCGCCGAGGTTGCGCGGGTCGGTCACGCCGTCGAGCGCGACGATCAGCGGGTCCTCGCCGTTGTCGTACGCGGCCGCGGTGAGGTCCTGCGGGTCCGCGTACTCGTACGGCGGGACCTGGAGGACCAGGCCCTGGTGGTTGAGGCCGTTGGTCATGCGGTCGAGCTCGGCGCGCGGGGCCTCCATCAGGTTGATGTTGCCGCGCTCGCCGGCGAGCTGGAGCGCCTCGCGCACCCGCTCGTCGTTGTCGATGTACTGCTGGACGTAGAGCGTGGTCGCCGGCACGCCGTCGCGCAGCGCCTCGAACACGGGGTTGCGGCCCACGACCATCTCGGACGGGCCCTTGGCGCCGCCGCGCCGGGGCGCGGGACGGCGCGTGGCGGCCTGCTTGGCCTTGTAGGTCGCGATGCGGTTCTTCTTGTGCTTCTTGCGGTCCTCGGCCTTGGGAGTGGGGCCCTTGCCCTCCAGGCCACGGCGCCGCTGGCCACCGCTGCCGACCGTCGCACCCTTCTTGTTGGACGTGCGGCGGTTCCTGCGCTGGCTGTTCCCGGCCATGACTACCTGTTTCTGTGGATCGATCCGCGATCCACATGCACATGCAGATCGTGTACGTACGTATATGAAGTGTGCCGCCCGATCGCCCGAGCGGCACATCGCGCGTGGTTCAGCGCGGGCCGAGGGTCCAGCGGGGGCCGCTGGGGCTGTCCTCGATGACCAGGCCGGACTGGGTGAGCTGGTCGCGGATCGCGTCCGCGGCGGCCCAGTCCTTGCGGGCCCTGGCGGCCTCGCGCTGCTCCAGGACGAGGCGTACGAGCGTGTCGACGGCCCCGTGCAGGTCGTCGCCCCGGTCGCTCTCCTCGGCCCAGTGCGCGTCCAGCGGGTCGAGGCCCAGGACGCCCAGCATGGCGCGGACCTCGGCCAGGCGCTCGGTCGCCGCCTCCTTGTCGTCGGCGGCGAGCGCGCTGTTGCCCTGGCGGACCGTGGTGTGGATGATCGCGAGCGCCTGGGGCACGCCCAGGTCGTCGTCCATCGCCTCGGCGAACGCGAGCGGCACCTCGGCGGCGGGCTCGACGACGCCCCCCGCCTTCTCCACCACGCGCTGCATGAAGCCCTCGATCCGCGCGAACGCGGACTCGGCCTCCCGCAGGGCGTCCTCGCTGTACTCGATCATCGAGCGGTAGTGCGGGGTGCCCAGGTAGTAGCGGAGCACGATGGGGCGCCAGCGCTTGACCATCTCGGAGACGAGCACGCTGTTGCCGAGCGACTTCGACATCTTCTCGCCGGACATCGTCACCCAGGCGTTGTGCACCCAGTACGTCGCGAACGCGTCGCCGAAGGCCTGGGCCTGGGCGATCTCGTTCTCGTGGTGCGGGAAGATCAGGTCGATGCCGCCGCCGTGGATGTCGAAGGCGCTGCCCAGGTACTTGTGGGCCATCGCCGAGCACTCCAGGTGCCAGCCGGGGCGGCCGCGGCCCCACGGGGTCTCCCAGTCGGGCTCGCCGGGCTTGGACGCCTTCCACATCGCGAAGTCACGCGGGTCGCGCTTGCCCGCGACGCCCTCGTCGGGCTGGCGCAGGTCGTCGACGTCCTGGTTGGAGAGCTGGAGGTAGGCGGGGAAGGAACGCACGTCGAAGTAGACGCTGCCGTCCGCCTCGTAGGCGTGGCCGCGCTCGATGAGGCCGCGCATCATCTCGATCATCTCGGTGATGTGGCCGGTGGCGCGCGGCTCGTAGGTGGGCGGCAGGCAGCCGAGCGCGGTGTAGCCGTCGTTGAAGGCGCGCTCGTTGTCGTACCCGATCGACCACCAGGGGCGGTCCTGCTCCGCCGCCTTCTTGATGATCTTGTCGTCGATGTCGGTGACGTTGCGGATGAACGTGACGTCGTAGCCGCGGTACGCGAACCAGCGGCGCATGATGTCGAAGTTGAGGCCCGACCGGATGTGGCCGATGTGCGGGGCCGCCTGGACGGTGGCGCCACACAGGTAGATCGAGACACAACCCTGCGTGAGCGGGACGAAGTCACGAATCTGCCGGGCGCTGGTGTCGTACAGGCGAATGGTCACCTCACCAGGGTAGTGGCCCGACAGGAGTGCCCCGCGACCCTTTTCGGGCCCCGGGGCACACAATTTGGCGACTGTTGGGCCCCGGAACGCCGGACGATCTTCGTCGGCGGCCCGGACGATCACCCGTGGGGGTCACGCCCCCGAACCGGTGGGCCCCGGCACCCGGTACACCAGCGCCGTGGCGATCGCGGCCAGCCCCTCGGCGCGGCCGGTCAGGCCGAGACCGTCGGTGGTGGTGCCGGACACCGCGACCGGCGCACCGGCCGCCGCCGACAGCGCCTTCTGCGCCTCCTCGCGCCGCTTGCCGATCTTCGGGCGTACGCCGATGACCTGCACCGCGATGTTGCCGATCTCGAAGCCCTCGGCGCGGACGATCCGCGCGGCCTCGGCGAGCAGCGCCACGCCCGAGGCGCCGGACCACTCGGGGCGGTCGGTACCGAAGTGCGCTCCGAGGTCGCCGATGCCGGCCGCGGAGAAGACCGCGTCGCAGGCGGCGTGGGCGGCGACATCGCCGTCGGAGTGGCCCGCGAGGCCGAACTCCGCGTCCTGGGGGCCGTCCCACAGCAGGCCCGCGCACCACAGTTCGCGCCCGCGCTCGAAGGCGTGGACGTCGGTGCCGATCCCGACGAGCGGGATCAGCGGCGCGGGAGCGGGCCGCGCGGGGGCGGCCTGCCCCGCGTGCCCGGAGTGCTCAGAAGCCATCGTTGGCCCTCCGTCGTGCGAGTACGGCCTCGGCGAGGACGAGGTCCAGCGGCCGGGTCACCTTGAACGCCTCTTCGTGTCCGGGCACCACCACGACGGTGAGACCCAGCTGTTCGATCATGCTCGCGTCGTCGGTGACGTCGCCGGTCACCGTCTCGTGGGCGCGTACGAGCGTGGCGTGGTCGAAGCCCTGCGGCGTCTGCACCGCGCGCAGCCGGGCCCGCTCGGGTGTCGCGACGACCGGCTCGGGCGAGCCGTCGGCGCTCGGCTCGACCTGCTTGACGGTGTCGGTGAGCGGCAGCGCGGGCACCACGGCGGGCGCGCCGTCGCGTACGGCCTCGATCACCGCGTCGACGGTGTCGACCGGGACAAGCGGGCGGGCCGCGTCGTGGACGAGTACGGCGTCGAAGCCCGGCGGCAGCGCGTCGAGGCCGAGCCTCACCGACTCCTGGCGGCTCTCACCACCGGGCACCACGAGGAAGTCGGTCCTCTCGGGCAGTGCGTGCTCGGCGAGGAGGTTCTTCACCTCCGTCGCGCCGTCGGGCGGGGCCACCACGACGACGAGCGAGACGCCGCGCGAGGCGGCCATCGCCCGGACGGCGTGGACGAGCATGGGGGTGCCGCTCAGCGTGCGCAGCGCCTTGGGGGCGCCCGGTCCGAGCCGCACGCCGCGTCCGGCGGCGGGAACCACCGCGGCCGTGCGGAAAGGGCGCGATTCGTCTGACAAGGTTTGTGTCCTCAAACGACATGGGTATGGCCTGGGGGTACCCCTGCTTCTACGGCAGGGGAGTGCCGGGCGCTCCGCTCTGACCTGCCCTTCCGTGACGACTGGTCAGACAGCCGCCCGGGACCCGGCGTCCGCGCGGTGCGGGTGCTTCGGCAAGGGACGGGTGCTTCGGCAACGGATACGAACATGCCGCAGCGCCCGGCGACACAGCAGAAGATCTGCTGGTCAGCGGGCACCGCGGCAATGCCGGGCATTCCGGGGCGGGCCCCGGAACTAACGGCGTCAGGACGCGAGAACCTCGTCGAGAAGGGCCTCGGCCTTGTCTTCATTGGTGTTCTCCGCGAGGGCCAGCTCGCTCACCAGGATCTGGCGCGCCTTGGCGAGCATGCGCTTCTCGCCCGCGGACAGGCCGCGCTCGCGCTCGCGCCGCCACAGGTCACGCACCACTTCGGCGACCTTGATGACATCGCCGGAGGCGAGCTTCTCAAGGTTCGCCTTGTAACGACGGGACCAGTTCGTGGGCTCCTCCGCGTACGGCGCGCGCAGCACCTCGAAGACCCGGTCCAGCCCGTCCTGACCAACTACATCGCGAACGCCGACGAACTCCGCATTGTCCGCGGGCACGCGCACAGTCAAGTCGCCCTGGGCGACCTTGAGCACCAAGTAGGTCTTGTCCACGCCTTTGATCTGGCGAGTTTCGATAGCCTCGATCAGCGCGGCCCCGTGATGGGGATAGACCACGGTGTCGCCAACCTTGAACGTCATGTGACAGGTACCCCTTCCGTGGCTATCCAGGGTAACACGGATACGGCTTCTTCTGAATGGCGTTTTCGCAGGTCAGGGCATATCTCGGGGCTTGACAACAGCATCACGAACGTGCTGCGGAGGGCTTCCGCACAGCGGTATTCGCAGGTCGGAGCAGCTGCGAAGGAGTTGCGAAACGCCTACGTTCCGCACCCTCGATCGGGGTCGCGAGAGGCTGAACGTCCCGGTTTGCCGGGTTCCGGACGGTGAACTTCATCTACTCCGTTCGGCGCTCGTTCACCCGTTCGGCCGTCTGTCATTCATTCCGGAATTGATCAACGAACGGCCCGGCGTGCGCACTCGCGCGGATTTTCGGTAAGGAATGTGTGGCGGCCCGGGAAATTGATCATCCGGCCTATGGGAAGGGCCCCCGAAAGAGCGAGCGGCGCGCATGATCCACCCGAGTTCGCCGGGCCGGTCGTCCGTAGGGGCGGGTCGGGTGCGGGCGGCGTCGGACGGCTCGGTAATCTAAGGCCGCTGACACACCCTTAGCCGGCTCTCAGGCATGCGGCCGGCTGACCCGTAGCCCGTCCGAAGTCCGTCCGAAGTCCCTCTCGTACGTCCAAGGAGTTGCCGCCGCCGTGAGCCGCAGCCTTCGACGCGGCGCCATCGCCGCTTCTGCCATCGCGTTCTCGCTCGCTTCCCTCTCCGCCTGCGCGGCGGGCAACAACGCCCAGACGCTTGGGGTGAAGAACGACAACGCGTACGTCACCGTCGGCGACATCAAGGTCCAGGGCGCGACGGTCGTCACCCAGCCGAAGACCGACGCCGAGGGCCCTGCCGTCGTCACCGCGACGCTCTTCAACAACGGCGCCGACCCGCAGACCCTGGACGCCGTCCAGGTCGGCAGCGCGGTCGTCAAGCTCTCCCCCGCCAAGGGCACGGGTGCCATCACCGTCCCCGGCCACAGCTCGGTCGTGCTCGGCGGCAAGGGCAACGCCTCCGCGGTCATCGACAACGGCCGCGAGGCCGCCAAGAACGGCGACTCGCAGAAGGTCACCTTCCAGTTCAGCAAGGCCGGCGCGGTGAGCCTGGGCGCCTACGTGGTCCCGGCCACCAGCTACTTCGAGGGCGTCGGCCCCAGCGAGCTGCCGAAGCCCAAGGCCTCCGCCCCGGGCACCCCGTCGGGCACCCCCACGGGCAGCCCGTCCGGCGCGGCCACGCAGAACACCCCGGGCGGCGCGGGCAGCAGCGGCAAGCCCGCCGGCACCGGCTCGGCGTCCCACAGCGCGACGACCGGCCACTGATACCGGCCGCCGTCACCGGCGCAACGCGAAGGGCGCCCCACCGGCCGGTGGGGCGCCCTTCGCACATCCAGGGGCCCGCGAGACGCCGGGCCCTCGCGGTCTACGGCTCGAACTTGTAGCCGAGGCCCCGGACCGTCACCAGATAGCGCGGCGCGCCCGGGTCCGGCTCGATCTTGGCGCGCAGCCGCTTCACGTGGACGTCGAGCGTCTTGGTGTCGCCCACGTAGTCCGCGCCCCACACCCGGTCGATGAGCTGCATACGGGTCAGCACGCGGCCCGCGTTGCGCAGCAGCATCTCCAGGAGGTCGAACTCCTTCAGCGGCAGGTCGACCTTGGCGCCCGAGACGGTGACGACGTGGCGGTCGACGTCCATGCGGACCAGGCCCGCCTCCAGGGCCGCCGGGGTGACCTCCTCCGGCTCGCCGCGGCGGCGCAGCACGGCGCGGATGCGGGCGACCAGCTCGCGCGAGGAGAACGGCTTGGTGACGTAGTCGTCGGCCCCTATCTCCAGGCCCACGACCTTGTCGATCTCGCTGTCCTTGGCGGTCACCATGATGACCGGCACGTTGGAGCGGCCGCGCAGCTGACGGCAGACCTCGGTGCCCGGCAGGCCGGGCAGCATCAGGTCGAGCAGCACGAGGTCGGCGCCGTTGCGCTCGAACTCGTCCAGGCCGTCGGGCCCGGTGGCCGCCACCGCGACCTCGAAGCCCTCCTTGCGGAGCATGTAGGACAGGGCGTCGCTGAAGGATTCCTCATCCTCGACGACGAGCACTCGGGTCACGGAAGGACCTCCGGGGCAGGAACTATGGCTGGGGAACGGGGCACAGCGGAACTGAAGGTCTCGTACGGGACGTCGTCGTCCTCGTCGACCGTGACCGGGCCGCGCCCTGCGGCACGGTCCCGAACGGCGCCGGCTTCCGGCAGCCGCAGGGTGAAGGTGGAGCCCTGTCCCTCGGAGCTCCACACCGTGACCTCCCCGCCGTGCGAGGCGGCCACGTGTTTGACGATGGCCAGGCCGAGGCCCGTACCGCCGGTGGCGCGGGAGCGGGCCGGGTCGACCCGGTAGAACCGCTCGAAGACGCGCTCGCGGTCCTTCTCGGAGATGCCTATGCCCTGGTCGGTCACGGCGATCTCGATGAGGTCGCCGCCCGGCGCCGCGATGCGCCGGCCCGCGATGCCGACCCGGGTCCTGGCGGGCGAGTAGTTCACGGCGTTCTCGACGAGGTTGCCGAGCGCCGCCGCGAGCTGGCCGCGGTTGCCCCACACGTACAGGTCGGCGGTGCCGCCCGCGGCCATGGTGATCTGCTTGGTGGACGCGGGGTGGCGGGAACGGTCCATCGCCTCGGCGACGAGCTCGTCGACGCGGACCGGCTCGGCGTCCTCCAGCGGGTCGTCGTTCTGGACCCGGGAGAGGTCGATGAGCTCCTGGACCAGATTGGTGAGCCGGGTCGCCTCGATCTGCATCCGGCCGGCGAAGCGGGTGACCGCCTCGGGGTCGTCGGAGGCGTCCATGACGGCCTCGGAGAGCAGGGAGAGCGCGCCCGTCGGCGTCTTGAGCTCATGGCTGACGTTGGCCACGAAGTCACGCCGTACCGCTTCGATGCGGCGGGCCTCCGTGAGGTCCTCCACCAGGAGCAGCACGAGCCGGGAGCCGAGCGGCGCGACCCGGGCGGAGACCGCGAGGGCGTCGCCGCGGCCGGTGCCGCGCCGGGGCAGATCGAGCTCGACCTGCCGTATCTCGCCGTCCCGCCGGGTGTCGCGCGCCATGTGCAGCATGGGTTCGACGGCCAGCTTGCCGCCCCTGACCAGGCCAAGGGCGTACGCCGCCGAGCTGGCCTTCACCACCGAGTCGCTCTCGTCCAGGACGACCGCGGACGAGCGCAGCACGGACAGGACGGTGTCCACGCCCGGGGGCAGGACCGCGTCGGTGTGCAGGGACGACCTGGTGGGCCGTGCCTGGTCCCGCTCGCTCCAGCGGAACGCCAGCATGGCGATCACGCCGGTGCACACGCCGGCGATCGCTGCCAATGCGGCGACCGCCGCGTTCACGTCCATGCGTCCAGGTTATGCGGCCCCGCCGACACTCTCCCAGCCAAAAGAGGGCCTGCTCGAACGTTCGTCGCCCAGAGTTCACCGAGGTGACGGAGATGGTTCACTTCCCGTGGCCGAACCGGACGCGTGCGGGACGGAACGTGGGAACGTGGGGGTCACAGGCGCCCCCGGCCCCCGGAGTCGTTGAGAGAGGGACACCATGCGTGACGCGTACCACGAGGAACTTGACTCGATCGGCGAGGGGCTGGTCGAGATGGCCCGGCTCGTCGGGTCGGCGATCGGGCGCGCCACCACGGCCATGCTCGACGCGGACCTGAAGCTCGCCGAGAACGTGATCGCCGCCGACCAGAAGGTCGACGACCTCCAGCACGACCTGGAGGCCCGCGCGATAGCCCTGCTCGCCCGCCAGCAGCCGGTCGCCACCGACCTGCGCATCGTCGTCACCTCGCTGCGCATGAGCGCCGACCTGGAGCGCGCCGGCGACCTCGCCCAGCACGTGGCCAAGCTGACCCGGCTGCGCTACCCGGAGCGCGCCGTCCCGAACGACCTGCACGCCACCATCCTGGAGATGGGCCAGCTCGCCCAGCGCCTGATGGCGAAGGCGGCGGAGGTCATCATTACCAAGGACGTCGACCTCGCCCTCCAACTGGAGCAGGACGACGACGAGATGGACCTGCTGCACCGCACGCTGTTCCAGCACCTGATGGACGACCGCTGGAAGCACGGCATCGAGACGGCGGTCGACGTGACCCTGCTCGGCCGCTACTACGAGCGGTACGCGGACCACGCCGTCTCGGTCGCCAAGCGCGTCGTCTACCTCGTCACCGGCGAGCACGCGGACGAACTCCAGGCGCCGGCGCAGACCGAAGGGGCCTGAGCCCGCGGGTACGGGGACGGGTGACGGGCGCGGTCGTACGGGGCGGGTGGTACGGCGCCCCAACCTCCTTGCCCACATGCGCCGTTGACGCGCCCGCCGGAGTGGGCATGCAATGGGCGAAGGCTCATTGTTCTGCCTACCCCGGGAGGGACCCATGGCCGATTCACCCGCGACCGAACCACGGCAGGACGTACCCGTCACACCCGTCGAAGTGACCCGGCTGCCGCTGGTCGGCGCCTGCGGCTGCGGCTCGGGCTGCGGCTGCGGCTGCCAGTCGGGGGCGCCCTGCCAGTGCGGCGGCTGCTCCTGCTGACACGACGGGACACGCGGAACGCGCACTGAACACAGCGTGGACGGGGCCCCGCCGGCCATGGCGGGGCCCCGCTCACGTACGCCGCGTACCGCCTTCCGCGGACGGCGCGTACCGCGCACCGACGTCAGTTGACGGTGACGTCGACGGTCGGCGAGACGGCGTTGTCCGCCTTGATACGCAGCTCCTGCTTGCCCTTGTCGTTGAGCTTGGCCTCGATGGCGTAGCTGCTGCCCTGCTTGACCGTGGCGTTGGCCTGCAGGGTCGTCCACTTGCTGCCCTTCTTGTGCTGGAGCACCAGCTTGCTGCCTATCGGCATGCCCTTGGTGCGCCCCGTGAACACCACCTTGCCGCCGGCCTTCACCGACGTCGGCGCGGCCTTCACGGTGATGGAGCCGGCCGCCTTCGACGCGGACGCGGAGGGGCTGGGCTTCGCGCCCGGCGCGGCGAAGGCGTCGGCGCCGCCGGCGACCAGCAGGGCGGCGGACAGGGCGCCGGCCGCGGAGAGGCGGGCACAGCGGCGGACCAGGGTGGCTTTCACGGCATTCACGTCGAACTCCCGTCGTGGCGAACCCCCCGGGGCGAGGCTAGCCAGAGGTCCGGAGAACGGCGACCGGAGCGGACCCGGACGACCACGGAGCGTGAGCGAGGGGTGCGCCCTATCCTCGCTACGGCCCTGTCCGCATGCCCTTCCGGAGGTACTCGATGACCAGCTCAGCCGTGCCGGACCAGCCCGCCCCGCAGGACGACCCGGCCGCGGCCCTGATGGATCGCCTGGCCGGGCGGATCGGGGGCGGGGCGTCGGCGTCGGCCGTCTTCGGCGCACCCGTCACCGCCCACGGCATCACCGTCGTCCCGGTCGCCGAAATAGCCTTCGGGTTCGCCGGGGCCACGGGTTCCGGGACCGGAGCGGGAGTGGGGGGCGGAGCCGCCGGCACCGGTCACGGAGGCGGTGGGGCCGGGGCGCGACCGTGCGGCTTCATCGAGATCAAGGACGGCACCGCCACGTACCGATCGCTCCCCGCCCCTTGGACGCGGGTCGCCGTACCGCTGGCCGCCCTCGCGGCGGGGACCGTCGTCCCGCTGCTCGTGCGCCGCCTCGCCGGACGCCGCGGGCGCTGACCCGCCCCGTACCGAAAACGCCTCCCACCCGCGCCGTTGCGCGCAGGAGGGAGGCATGTCGGGAATTCCGTGGGCCCCCGCGAGCCGGAGGCCCGGGAGCCCGGGAGGCTACTTCTTCTTGCCCTGGTTCTTCACGGCCTCGATCGCGGCGGCGGCCGCGTCGGGGTCCAGGTAGGTGCCGCCCGGCTTGAGCGGCTTGAACTCGGCGTCGAGCTCGTACACGAGCGGGATGCCGGTCGGGATGTTCAGGCCCGCGATGTCGGCGTCGGAAATGCCGTCGAGGTGCTTGACCAGGGCGCGCAGCGAGTTGCCGTGGGCCGCGATCAGCACGGTCTTGCCGTCGAGCAGGTCCGGGACGATGCCGTCGTACCAGTACGGCAGCATGCGCGTGACGACGTCCTTGAGGCACTCGGTCTGCGGGCGCAGCTCCGGCGGGATCGTCGCGTAGCGGGCGTCGTCGCTCTGCGAGAACTCCGTGCCGTCCTCGAGGGCGGGCGGCGGGGTGTCGTACGAGCGGCGCCAGAGCATGAACTGCTCCTCGCCGAACTCGGCGAGCGTCTGCGCCTTGTCCTTGCCCTGGAGCGCGCCGTAGTGCCGCTCGTTCAGGCGCCAGCTGCGGTGCACCGGGATCCAGTGGCGGTCCGCGGACTCCAGCGCGAGCTGGGCGGTGCGGATGGCGCGCTTCTGGAGGGAGGTGTGCAGCACGTCGGGGAGCAGGCCGGCGTCCTTGAGCAGCTCACCGCCGCGCGCCGCCTCCTTCTCGCCCTTCGGCGTGAGATTGACGTCCACCCACCCGGTGAACAGGTTCTTCTCGTTCCACTCGCTCTCGCCGTGGCGGAGCAGGATCAGCTTGTACGGTGCGTCGGCCATGCGTCCGAGCCTAATCGACGTTCCAGGGCCGTCGCGCGCGCGGGGACCGAGGTGGCGGGGGCGTCTCGATTGACGGACGCCGTCAATTCGGTGGCCCCCGGAACCGGCCCACTTGTAACGTGCGGTCGTTAGCCGCGCCACTTACACAGCCGGTGCTGCGGCTCACGTCGTTCCAGGCCACAGTTCCGGGGGGAAGCCGCATGTCCGTAGCCAGTCTGAGACTCGCCGCACGAGAAACCGTCTCCGGGCTGCCCCGGGCCTTCTGGTGGCTGTGGACCAGCACCCTCATCAACCGGCTCGGCGCCTTCGTCGCCACGTTCCTGGCGCTCTACCTCACCCTGGACCGGGGCTATTCGGCCTCGTACGCGGGACTCGTGGCCTCCCTGCACGGGCTCGGCGGGGTCGTGTCGTCGATCGGCGCGGGCATCATGACCGACCGGCTCGGCCGCCGCCCCACCCTGGTCATCGCTCAGACCTCGACGGCCTTCGCGGTCGCGCTGCTCGGCTTCATGACGGACCCCGTCGCGATCGCGGGCGTCGCCTTCCTCGTCGGCATGGCGAGCAACGCCTCGCGTCCCGCGGTGCAGGCGATGATGGCGGACATCGTGAAGCCCGAGGACCGGGTCCGCGCGTTCTCCCTCAACTACTGGGCCATCAACCTGGGTTTCGCGGTCTCGTCGATGGCGGCGGGCTTCATCGCGCAGTACAGCTATCTGGCGGGCTTCCTCGGCGAGGCGTCGCTGACGCTGGTCTGCGCGGTCGTGGTGTTCCTGAAGCTCCCTGAGTCGCGCCCGCAGCGGACGGCCGAGGAGAAGGTGGCGGAGCCGGCGATCGGCATCGGTACGGTCCTGAGGGACGGCCGCTTCATGGGCGTGGTCGGCCTGTCCTTCCTCATCTCCCTTATTTTCCAGCAGGGTTACGTGGGCCTGCCGGTCGCGATGGGCACGGACGGCTTCTCCAGCTCCGACTTCGGCCTGGCGATCGCCGTCAACGGCATCCTCATCGTGGCGGTGCAGATCCCCGTCACCCGCTACACCCAGCACCGCGACCCGCGGCACCTCCTGATCGTCTCGGCGCTGCTCGCGGGGTACGGGTTCGGCCTGACGGCGTTCGCCGGTTCGGTCGCGGTGTACGCCCTGACGATCTGCGTCTGGACCCTGGCCGAAATCGTCAACGCCCCGACCCAGACCGGCCTGATCGTCCGCCTCTCCCCCACCCACGGCCGCGGCCGCTACCAGGGCGTGTACACGATGTCGTGGTCGGTGGCGGCGCTGGTCGCTCCGCTGATGTCGGGTTACGTCATCGACCACTTCGGCGCGGCGTGGCTGTGGGGCGCGTGTGCGGTGCTGGGGACGGGAACGGCGGTGGGGTACTGGGCCCTGATGCGGGGCCTGCCGACCGACCCCCAGGTCACCAAGGCCTCGCTGCCGGCGGTGAGCGAGGACGCGGAGAGCGCGGGGGCGGCGGAGCGCCGTACGGGTTCAGCGGTGTGACCCCGGGGAGCTGGGCAACTCCGCCCCGGGCAAGGGGGCGGGGCCCCGCTCAGCCCTGGCCCGCACCCTCCGCGGAGCCCTCCCCCGTCAGGTGCCCGAACGCGTCGAGGTTCCGCGTGGACTCCCCCCGCGACACCCGCCACGCGTACTCCCGCCGAATGGCAGCCGCGAACCCCATCTCCAGCAGGGTGTTGAAGGAGCCGTCCGCCTCTTCCAGGACGACACCGAGCAGGCGGTCGAGCTCCTCCGGGGTGACCGAGGCGAGGGGGAGTTTGCCCGCGAGGTAGACGTCGCCGAGCCTGTCGACCGCGTAACTCACGCCGTACAGACGGAGGTTGCGTTCGAGGAGCCAGCGGTGGACGGCCGGCGCGTTCTCGTCGGGGTGGCGCACCACGAACGCGTTCACGGAGAGGGAGTGCCGCCCGACCCGCAGCGAGCAGGTCGTGGAGAGTTTGCGGGTGCCCGGCAGCGTCACCACGTACGCGCCGGGTTCCGGGGACTCCCACGAGAGCTCCGCGTCCTTGAGCGCCGCTTCGATGACCTGCCGCACGTCAGCCATGCCGCGAGCCTACGCGAACCCCCGCCCCGCCCCGGGCGGACCCGGCGCTCACCCGTGGTGGGACCGCACCCGCCGCCGGTGCTCCTGCATCGCCGCCATGTACACGTCCGCCGTCGCCGACGCCGCCGTGCCCCAGCCGAAGGACCGCGCGTGCCGGGCCGCCGCGCCGCCCATGCGCTCCACCAGCGCGGGCTCCGCCACGAAGCGGTGGAGCGCGGTCGCGTAGTCCCCGGGGTCGTGGCCCTGGACGAGGAACCCGGTCGAGCCGTCCCGTACCGCCACCGGAAGCCCTCCGACGGACGCCGCGACCACCGGTGTGCCGGCCGCCTGTGCCTCTATGGCGACCAGACCGAACGATTCGCTGTACGACGGCATGACCAGCACGGACGCTGCCCGGAACCAGTCCGCTAGCCGGTCCTGGCCGACGGGCGGCTTGAACCGTACGACGTCGCTGATGCCGAGCTTGGCCGCGAGCTTCTGCAGCCCTTCCGGCTTCGCCAGGCCGCTGCCGGAGGGCCCGCCGACGACGGGCACGATCATCCGCGAGCGGAGCGACGGGTCCCGTTCGAGGAGGTCGGCTGCCGCGCGCAGCAGGATGTCCGGCGCCTTGAGGGGCTGGATGCGGCCCGCGAAGAGCGGTACGAACGCGTCGTGCGGCAGCCCCAGCCGGTCGCGCGCGGCGGCGCGGCCGTCCGCCGGGCGGAACCGGTCGAGGTTCACACCGGGGTGGACGACGGCGACCTTGCCGGGGTCGGCCTCGTAGAAGCGGACCAGTTCGTCGGCCTCTTCGGCGGTGTTGGCGATGAGCCGGTCCGACGCGTTCACGATCTGCGTCTCGCCGATGACCCGCGCGGCCGGCTCGGGGGTGTCGCCCTCGGCGAGCGCCGCGTTCTTGACCTTGGCCATGGTGTGCATGGCGTGGACGAGCGGCACTCCCCAGCGCTGCGCGGCGAGCCAGCCGACGTGGCCGGAGAGCCAGTAATGGGAGTGGACCAGGTCGTAGTAGCCGGGCCGGTGGCGCGCCCAGGCCGTCATGACCCCGTGCGTGAAGGCGCAGAGCTGGGCGGGCAGCTCCTCCTTGGCGAGGCCTTCGTACGGGCCCGCGTCGATGTGCCGGACCAGCACGCCGGGCGACATCTCCACGGTCGGGGCGAGCCCGCCCGTGGTGGCCCGCGTGAAGATCTCGACCTCGATGTTGATCGCGGCGAGGCGCTTGGCGAGCTCGACGATGTAGACGTTCATGCCGCCCGCGTCGCCCGTGCCGGGCTGGTGCAGCGGGGAGGTGTGGACGCTGAGCATGGCGATCCGGCGCGGCTTGCGGTGGCCGCCGGGCAGCCGGAGCCGGGGCGGCCCCGCCAGGGTGCCGGTGAACCGGGACACGTACTGGCTCACGTCGGGGCCCTCCTCGGCTCGGGGCGCTGCCTCTGGACGCGGAGCGGGCATGCGGGCACGCCACTCCAATGCCCCGAACATCGGAACCCGTCCATTCATTTCCACTTTGCCAAAAACTTGCCGGACACGCCGAACGGGGTGCCCGGCACGAGGCTCCCCGCCGGCGCGTGGGCCTTGCCCCGGCCGGCCCGGCGGGTGAGCGGGCCGTGCCGCCGCGCCGGCTCCGGCGGTGTCCCGCCCCGGCTCGGCGGGCCCGTACCGCCGCCTACTCTCGTCCTATGGCTCCACCCGCCCCGCCCGCGAAGCGCCCCGTCGGCACCGTCACCCGCGGCACCACCAACCCGAACCGGCTGCGCCGCATGGACCGCTGGATCGCCGACGCGCACGGGGCCGCGCTGCGCCGCGCGGACGCCCCGCTCGCCGTCGACCTCGGGTACGGGGCCGCCCCCTGGACCGCCGTCGAGCTGCTCCAGCGGCTGCGTACCGCCGCGCCGGCCGTCTCGGTGGTCGGCATCGAGATCGAGCCCGCCCGGGTCGCCGCCGCCAAGCCGTACGAGCGCGACGGGCTCACCTTCCGCCACGGCGGCTTCGAGGTGCCGCTGGACGGGCCGCCGGCGCTGATCCGCGCGGCGAACGTGCTCCGTCAGTACGACGAGGGCGAGGTGGCCGCCGTCTGGGCCCGCCTGTGCGCGCGGCTCGCGCCGGGCGGGCTGCTCGTCGAGGGCACCTGTGACGAGATCGGGCGCCGCCACGTCTGGGTCGGGCTCGGCCCCGAAGGCCCTCGCACGGTCACCTTCGCGACCCGGCTCGGCTCCCTGGAGCACCCCTCCGACCTCGCCGAGCGGCTGCCCAAGGCGCTGATCCACCGCAATGTGCCGGGCGAGCCGGTCCACGCCTTCCTGCGCGACTTCGACCGGGCGTGGGCGACGGCCGCCCCGTACGCCTCGCTCGGCGCGCGCCAGCGCTGGATCGCGTCGGTGCGCGCCCTGTCCGCCGACTGGCCCGTCATCGACGGCGTACGACGCTGGCGCCAGGGCGAGGTCACGGTGGACTGGGCGGCGCTCGCGCCGCGTTGAGGCCTGTCAGCGTCGTCCAACGAGTGAACTCCCGTGGCGGGCGGAACGCGTGGCGCTCGCGGTTCGTCAGACGGGGCGGGTCGGACGGAGGAACGCATCAGCGCGCGTGCCCCTTCCGGTGTCCGGTGCCTCTGTCGTTTTGGCCGGGGCCGTGGCAGCATCGCGGACATCGGTGTGATGTTACTGACGGTAAATCACATCTGGAGTGCCCGGTGTTCCGGTATGGGTCCGGAGTTGGCTGGAGGGGGAGTTCTCAGTGCCGAAGCAGCGCCGCTTGGCTGCCGCGATCACCTTGGTGTGCGCCTTGACCGCATGGGCCGCGCCGGGCACGGCGTTCGCCGCGCCCGCGCCGAACCCGACACCGACCCCGTCCGCCACCGCGTCCGGCGCTCCCCCGACCCTGGAGGAGGTCGGCGCGCAGATCGACGACCTGTACCGGCAGGCCGCCGTGGCCACCGACGCGTACAACCTCGCCGAGGAGCAGACCAAGGCGCAGTCCGAGCAGATCGTGAAGCTGGCCCAGGAGATGGTGAAGGGCCAGGAGAAGATCAAGCGCCTGAAGGACCAGGCGGGCGCCACGGCACGGATGCAGTACCGCAACGGCGGCCTCCCGCCCGGCGCGCAGTTGATGCTCAGCGGCGACCCCGACGGCTTCCTCAACGGCGCCGATCTGCTGCGCCAGGGCCAGCAGGCCGCCCAGGGCCTGCTCGGCGAACTGAACAGAACCCAGGCCGACTTGGCGGCGTACAGCAAGGACGCCACGGCCCAGTGGAAGAACCTGGAGGCCAACCGGGTCAAGAAGGAAGCCGCGAAGAAGGACATCACGGCGAAGATCGCGGCGGCCGAGAAGCTCCAGGCCGACCTGAAGGAGCAGGAGCGCGAGCGCCTGGCCGAGCTGGAGCGCAAGAAGGAGTTCGACGCGCAGACGGCCTGGCTGAGCACGGGCGTCCTGAAGGACATCAGCACCTCCGCGAGCGAGCAGGGCAAGAAGGCCGTGAAGTTCGCCACCGACCAGATCGGCAAGCGGTACGTGTGGGGCGCGGCCGGCCCCGACACCTTCGACTGCTCGGGCCTGACCTCCCAGGCGTGGATCGCGGCGGGCCGGGGCATGCCGCGCACCTCGCAGGAGCAGTGGGCCCAGCTGCCGCACGTCGCGATCAAGGACATGCGCCCCGGCGACCTCATCATCTACTTCGCCGACGCCAGCCACGTCGGCATGTACATCGGCGACGGAGCGATCGTGCACTCCCCGCGCCCCGGCCGGACGGTGACGATCACCGGAGCGGGCACCATGCCGATACTCGGCGTCGTCCGCCCCGACAAGTAGCCCACGGAGCAACTTCCTGGGGCCCCGACAAATCGGGCATGCGGCATATGCCAACCGGCTGCCAGTGATGAACGACCCATCGCCATTCCGCCGCGCGGGTGGATGACGCTAGGGTCCCGGCTGGTGGGGCGCCGACCGGCGTCCCTCCGCGCCCTCGGGGGGAGGGAAGGAATCCGGAACCGACGATGCCCGCATCCCAGCACGTACCCGTACCGCACCAGCGAGCCGCCCCGGAGGCCCAGACGGGCAGCGCCGACAGCCCGCTCAACCTGCTGGTCATCGAGGACGACCCGGCGGGCACCTTCACCGTGCACGAACTCCTCGACGAGGCCGGCACCCGGGTCCGTATCCGCACCGCCCGCAACCTCACCGAGGCCGAGCGGCTGCTCACCGACGACATCCACTGCATACTCCTGGATCTGGCGCTGCCCGGCCGCGACCCCGACGACGAGCTGGCCGCCCTGCGCCACCTGCTCCGCCTCGCCCCGCGCCACGCCGTGCTCGCCCTCACCCCGTCCACGCACGCGGAGCGCGCGGCGGAGGCGGTCCGGGTCGGCGCGCAGGACTACCTCTTCCGGGACGAGCTGGACGGCAGGCTGCTGAGCCGCGCCATCCGGTACGCGGTGGAGCGCAAGCGCGCGGACACGGCCCAGTACAAGCTGGCCGAGTCGCGGCTGCGCGCGCAGGAGAACGCCCGCCTGGAGCGTGGGCTCCTGCCGACACCGCTGCTCGACGGCTCGGACCTGCACTTCGCGGCGCGCTACCGCCCCGGCCGCTCCCGCGCGCTGCTCGGCGGCGACTTCTACGACACGGTGCGCACGCCCGACGGAACGGTCCACGCGATGATCGGCGACGTCTGCGGCCACGGCCCGGACGAAGCGGCCCTCGGGGTCGAACTCCGCATCGCCTGGCGGGCGTTGACCCTGGCGGGGCTCTGCGGCGACGAGCTGCTCTCCACCCTCCAGGAGGTCCTGGAGCACGAGCGCGACAGCGAGGAGATATTCGCGACGCTGTGCACGGTCGACATCGCGCCCGACGGCCGCAGGGCCGGCCTCTGCCTGGCCGGCCACCCCTCGCCGCTGATCGCCCTGAACGGCCGCGCCCAGCTGCTCCCGTACGAGAACAGCGGCCCCGCCCTGGGCCTGCTGCCGCGTGCCCGCTGGCCGCGCCGCCAGGTCGAACTGGGCCGGGAATGGGGCCTGTTGATGTACACCGACGGCCTGATCGAGGGCCGCACCGGCGAGGGCAGCGGCCAGCGCCTCGGGCAGGACGGCATGCTGGAGATGATCAACGGTCAGCTGGCGTCCGGGCTGCGCGGCGACGCGCTGCTGGAAGCGGCGGTCACCCGGGCCCGCGACATGAACGGCGGCGAGCTGACGGACGACGTGGCGGTACTCCTCCTGGAACGCAAGCGCCCCGAGGCCCGGGAGGCCTGAGCCGCCCCGGGCGGGCTGCCCGGCGGTTCAGCGGCCGCCGTTGTACGGCCCGTACGGTCCGTCGCTGCTGGAGCCGCCGCCGCGGCGGCCGCCCCGGCCGCCACCGGAGACCTGCCGCAGCGCGGGACGCACGTCGACCATGAACACGATCGAGGCGACGAGCCCGGCGAGCTGCAGGAAGAGCATGGGCACGAACAGGTTCACCACGACGGTGATGCCGAGGATGACCAGCCAGAACGGCTTGGTCTTCTTGTCGGCCGCGCGGTAGGCGTCCTCGCGGGCCAGGGCGGCGAAGACCAGCGCCACCACGGCGATGACGAGCATCGCGAGATAGAGCAGCGAGGTGAGAAGGCTGAATCCCGTGAGCAACATGCCGTGCACCGCCTAGTGAGTCCTGCTGGATAACGGTCGGATCGTGGATGTGAAGAGCGTGGAGAGCGCCTCGCGGCCAAGGTACTAGGACAACGGGGCGAGCACCGAGAAGGTGCCCGCCCCGCAATCCGCCCTGCCGCTGGGCCGCTCCAGGGCTGTCCCGCTACTCCACTATTCCGCGGACTTGGGCGCGGCCTTCTTCGCCGTGGTCTTGCGCGGGGTGGCCTTCTTGGCGGGCGCGTCCGCGGCGACGGCGGGCTCCGCCGGCGACGGGACCGGGGCCGCGGCCGCGGCCGGGGTCACGTCCTTGACCAGGGGCTCGCGCGGCGCGGCCGGGGTCTCGCTCGTGGGCTCGACGGCGCCGGCGAGCTCGACGATCTCGTCGGCGGCCTCGCCGCGCCACTGCTTGAAGACGTCCTGGCCGTGCTCGGCGACGGAGTCGTAGCCCTCGCGCGCCTTGACGGCGTACTCGGCGAGGACGCCGACGCCGCGCAGTGCCAGGTCCTGGGCGTTCTCGCCCAGCTTCTTGAAGTCGCCGTCGATGGCGCCGAAGAAGTCGGTGGCGCGGGTCGTGACGGCGGCCTGGACCTCCTTGACGCGGGCGGCGGCCTTCTCCTGCACGGCCTTCGGGTCGGTGCGGCGCACGGCCTCGATGCGCTCGGGCGCCTCGGACTGGATCTTCTCGATCAGGGCCGGAACCTTCTTGGCCTGCTGCCCCGCGAGGTCCGCCGTACCGGCGAGGAAGTAGAGGGGGGTGGGGTCGGTGAGGGTCTTGCGCAGGTCATCGGTGATGGCCATGTCTGTCCTCCCGGATCAGTACTCAGTTGCTCGCTTGAGGGTGGTCGGCATCGCTGCCGCCGGCGGCGCCTTCGGTGCCCGTGTCCGTACCGGCGTCGGTGTCCGCGGCCGTGTCGAGCCCGTTCTCCTTGCGGAAGGACTCGTAGATCTGGAGCAGGACCTGCTTCTGACGCTCGTTGAGCGAGGGGTCGGCGAGGATGACGCTCCGCGTCTCCGCGGCCTCGGGCGACCTCTCGTCGAGGATCCCGGCCTGCACGTACAGCGTCTCGGCGGAGATCCGCAGCGCCTTCGCGAGCTGCTGCAGAATGTCCGCGCTCGGCTTGCGAAGGCCGCGCTCGATCTGACTCAGATACGGATTGGACACCCCGGCGGCATCGGCGAGCTGCCGCAGCGACAGCTGCGCGGTGCGCCGCTGCTCGCGCAGGTACTCGCCGAGATTGCCGACGTTGAGCGATGCCATGCCCCGAGAGTGCACCATCCCCGCTAACTTTTGCAAGCAGACGCTTGCAAAAGTGTGCCACGCCACGAAGCCCCGTCCCCGCTGCGGCCCGCCCGCGGGGACGCCGTGCGAGCCCGCGGCGCCCCGGCCCGCACCTACCGGTGATGGCCCGCCTGTTTGACCGTCTTGATCACCGGGGCCGTTTCGATGTGGGTGATGGCCGGGAGCGCGGCGATCCGGGTGGTCAGATAGCGGTACAGCTCCCGCTGGCCGGCGCAGAGCACGCTCGCGTACAGGTTGGTCCTGCCGGTCGTGGCGGCGGCGAACGCGACCTCCGGGTGCTCGGCCAGCGCCCGGCCGGTCTCCTCCAGGTGGGCCGGGGCGACCGAGAGCCACAGCAGGGTCCGGGTGGTCACGCCGAACATGCGCCAGTCGACGTCGAGGTCGAGGTAGAGCAGGCCGTGTTCGCGCAGCTCCCGCATCCGGCGCCGGACCGTCGTCGGCGACCAGCCCGTCGCCTCGGCCAGCTCATCCAACCCCGCCCGGCCGTCGGTGGCGAGCACGGCCAGGAGTCTGCGGTCGCCGTCGCCGAGCCGCACCGGGCCCTCCCTGTGCGGCAGCGCGGGCGGGGTCAGCCGCTCGATCGCCGCCGCGTCCAGTGAGCCGAGCTTGCCGATCAGGCTGTCCGGGCCGCCGTAGAAGGCGTGCAGCACGCAGTGCGCGGTGACGCCCTCCACGCGCGGGGTGCGCGGGAGTTTGGCGAGCAGGAGCTCCTCGCTGTCCGCCTCGGTCGCCGTGCGGACCACGGCGGTGAGTTCGGTGCCGCCCGAGCTGAGGCTCACCCACGACGTGTCGGGCCGCCGGGCCAGCGCCTCGGCGACCGCGAGCGACGCGGCGGGTGCGCAGCGCACCCGCAGCATCCAGGGGACGGAGCCGAGCACCTCCGGGGCGATGCCCCCGAGCACCCGGACCGCGCCGGCCGACCGGAGCCGGGCGTACCGGCGGGCGACGGTGCGATCCGACACCCCGAGAGCCTCGGCGATGGTGCTGAACGGAGCGCGGCCGTCGATCTGCAGGGCGTGCACGAGCCGCCGGTCGAGATCGTCGTAGTCGTCGGATTCCACCGGACCGAGGCTATCCGGTGTCAAGTCCCGGCGGAAACAGGTGAGTTGCTGGCCGCGGCCGACCGGCCGGCGCGAGCGTTGCCCTTGCCCCGATCGGGACGAACAGAGGAGAACCCATGGACACCCCGGGCACCCCGGGCACCCCGAACGCCCAGGACGCCGAAGGCACCCCCGCACCGATCGACGTCCTCGTCGTCGGCGCAGGCCCCACCGGCATGACGCTGGCCAATGAACTCCTGACCGCGGGGGCGTCCGCCGTCCTCGTCGACAAGCTGGCGCGGCGCAGCGAGTTGTCCAGGGCGGGCGGCGTGCAGTCGCGCACCCTGGAGGCTTTCGACCAACGCGGGCTTCTGGAACCGCTGTTGGCCACCGGCGACCATCCCACCGCCACGAGCCACTTCGCCGGCATCCCGCTCCCGGACGTTCCCGACCGGCACCGGCTGCCCTGGCGGTCCGTTCCGCAGGTGACGATCGAGGGCTTCCTCGAGCGCCATCTTTCCGCGCGCGGCCTGCGCGTCCGGCGCGACCGGGCCCTGGTGGGCCTCGCCCAGGACGACGACGGGGTCACCGCGGCCTTCGCCGACGGCGCCACCCTGCGCGCCCGGTACCTCGTCGCCGCAGACGGCGCCCACAGCACCGTACGGTCGCTGCTGGGCGCCGCGTTCCCCGGCGAGCCCGGCACGCTGACGATCGTCGCCGCCGATGTGCGGCTCGGCGGCGACGAACCCGCCGCGTCCCACACCTGGGCCGAGGGCGGGCACTGGGCGGCGCTGTTCCCGCTCGGCACCGACACCGAGGGCAGGCCGCTGCGCCGGCTGGTCCTGGGCGGGCCGGAGCAGTCGCTGCTGCCCCGGGAGACACCGGTCACCGAGGACGACGTACGCCGGGGCCTGCACACCGTGTTCGGCGCGCGCACGCACCTGGTCGAGCTGCGCTACGCCCGCCGCATCACCAACGCGTCGCGGCAGGCGGAGCAGTACCGGCACGGGCGGGTCTTCCTCGCCGGGGACGCCGCCCACGTGCACCTCCCGCTCGGGGCGCAGGGCATGAACACGGGCATCCAGGACGCGTTCAACCTGGGCTGGAAGCTCGGCGCGGCGGTGCGCGGCCGGGCCCCGGCCGGCCTGCTCGACACGTACCACGCGGAACGCCATCCGGCCGGGGCCGCGGTCCTGCGCAACGTGCGGGCGCAGAGCCTCCTCATGGACTGGGCCGGCACCCGCGACCCCGGGGTCGTCGCCACCCGCGCGATCTTCACCGATCTGGCCCAACTGCCGGACGTACGGCGCCATCTCGCCGACCTCATGTCCGGAATGGCCACGCGCTACCCGATGCCCGGCACCGAACTCCACCCGCTCATAGGCCTGCCCGTACCGGACCTGGACCTCGGCGCGGGCGGCCGGCTGCACCCGCTCCTGCGCTCGGGCCGCGGCATCCTGCTGGACGCGGACGGCAGGTACGCCAAGGCCGCCGCCCCCTGGTCGGACCGGGTGGACCACGTCGCCCCGGCCGAGGGATCCCACCGGGGTGCCGACGTCGAGCCGGTGCTCGTCCGCCCGGACGGATACGTGTGCTGGGCACCCCCCGCCGCCCTGGAGCCGACCCTCACCCACTGGTTCGGCCAACCCCACTGAGGCAGGGATTCAGCGCGCCGCCCCGCCCGAACCCGCCCCGCTCAGAACATGTCCGGGCACCATGGGCGGGCGTTCGTGCGGAACAGGGTGTCCAGGTGGGCCGCCGCGCCGGGCCGCTCCTCGGTGAGCCGGTCGAGCGCCAGCAGCCTCGTCGCCGATTGGTCGCCGAGGTAGAGGGAGGACAACTCCCTTATGTGCAGGGTGAGTTCGGCGGTGCGGGTAGTGGGGGTGCAGCTCGCGCCCGCGGGGTTCGCCTCCAGGAGGTAGCGGCCCCCCGCCGGGCCCGATTCGTCCTCGATCTCCAGGACGAGGGCGCCCTCGGCGGCGTACGTGCGTGCTTCCAGGGCCCGCACGACGTCGAGCAGCCGCAGCCACAGGAAGTCGGCGTGGGTCACGATCCCGGCGGCCCGCGGGTTCGGGAGGTAGTGCGGGAGCAGGTCGTCGGGGGCGCGGTAGCCGGTGCGCACGCGGCGGATCCAGTCGATGGAGCACAGGTAGTGCCACAGGGCGCGGTCGGCCTCGGGGGTCAGCCCGATCAGGCCCTGCACCGTCGCCGTGTTCTCGGACAGCTTGGCGTCGCTCCACCGGTCGTCGGCCGTGTACGCGACGAGGCCGGCCGGGTCGCCGTCGGTGGTGCGGTACACGGCGAAGAAGGGCTCGGTCCAGGGGCCGTCGCGGCGGGAGGCGCCGGTGGCCAGGTCCCACCAGCGCCGGTCACGGCTGATCGCGCCCGCCCGTGTTGGCCGGAACTGTTCGAACACCTCGGTGCCGATCTTCGCGGCGTCGGCCGGGCTCACCAGATCGATGCGGCCGCCGTCGGCCGGGCGGGACCACTTCGGGTCGAGCCCGGCGCGGGCCACGTCGATCTCCCACTCGGTGAGCCAGGTCGCGGGACCGAACCCGTACCGGCCGTAGATCGGGTACTCGGCGGCGATCAGCGTGGACGCCACCTCGCCGCGCTCCCGGGCCGCCGCGAGGTCGGCCGCCATCATGCGGGTGAGCAGGCCGCGCCTGCGGTGCGTGGGCGCGACGGTGACCGCGCTGACCGCGCTCACCGGCAGCGCGGCGCCGCCCGGCACGGTCAGCTCCTGCGCGAAGGACCGGTAGGTGGCCACGCACCGGCCGTCGTCGAAGCCCGCGAGCACCCGCCCGAGATCGCTGTTGGCGCGCAGGTCACGGGTGTACTGCTCGCTCACCACCGGCGGCCGCAGGAACCCCAGCTGCACCGCCTTGATCCAGTCGGCGAACTCGGCTTCGGTGACGGCGCGGACGTCGACGTCGGGCGCGGCGGGGGTGCTCATGGCGGTCACGCTAGGCGGGCCGCGCTCAGAATGTCGCGCGAATTTCGCCGACCTCTGCGGCCCCGCCGAACAGCGGCGCGCGGCCGATCCGGTCCACCACGGGAGCGTCCACCCCCATCAGCCGCAGCGCCCGCGCCAGGATCGGGCCGAGCGAGCGGATCGCGCCGTCGTCGACCTTGAAGGCGAGCGCGCGGCCGTCGGCGAAGGCCACCGCCTGCACGGCCTCGGCGCCCATCTTCGACAGCGTCCCCGGCACCTCGCGCATCAGCCAGGTGTCGGGCCGCCGCGTGCCGGCCACGTACTCGGGGTGGGCGCGCATCGCCTCCGCGACCCGGCCCTCGACCGAGCCCGGCTCCGCCGTCGCGAAGGTACGGAACGCGCGGGCGAGCCCGGTGAGACTGATCGCCATCAGCGGCGCCCCGCAGCCGTCGGTGCCGACCGAGGCGACCGGCTCGCCGGCCGCGGCCTCGACGCTCTCGTGGACCAGGCGCTGCAAAGGGTGCGCCGGGTCGAGGTAGCCGGCGAGGTCCCAGCCGTTCTGCTTGCAGGCCGCGAGCATCGCCGCGTGCTTGCCCGAGCAGTTCATCGTGAGCCGCTCGCGGACGTGGCCCGCGGCCAGGTACGTCTCGGCCTCCGCGGCGTCGAGCGGCAGGTCGGGCGGGGTCTGGAGGTCGTCCACGGTCAGGCCGTGCTCGGCGAGCATCTTGCGGACGAGGTCGAGGTGGAAGCCCTCGCCGGAGTGGCTGGCCGCGGCGATGGCCAGGCGCTCACCGGACAGGTCGAGCCCGGCGCGCAGCACGGCGGCGGCCTGCATCGGCTTGTTGGACGAGCGGGGGAAGACGGGCGCCGCCGGGTCGCCGAGCGAGAACTCGACGCTGCCGTCGGCCGCCAGCACTACCAGCGAGCCCCGGTGATGGCCCTCGACGAATCCGGAACGGACGACTTCGGCGAGGACCGGGGGTATCGGGGACGTCGAGGACACGGCGGTCATGGGGTGCGGCCTTCCGGACGGGAGCCCCGCCCCGGAGGGATCGCTTCCGGTCGGCGGGTCAGATGAGCAAATCGTCTACTTGTGCTTCCCCATCACGGTACCTGCGGGCGATCTCCGCGCTGCAATCGTCGGCGGTCCGCTGGACCTCCTTGCGGCGCCGCGAGACCTGCTGTTCGTAGCGGATCAGGCGCCCCGTCGCGGTGTGCAGCTCTTCGTCCGTACGGGCGGACAGGTCGGACAGCTCGACCTCCGCGTCCATCTCGGCGGCGAGGACCCGGTACTCCTCGTTGCGCGGCGCGGACAGCGTGACGTGGCGGGCCGACGCCCGGTGCGAGGACGGGGCGTCGGTGAGGATCTCGGCGAGCCGCTCCACGACCGGCGCCTGCGGCCCGGTGCGCCGGGCCAGCTCGGCCCGCAGGATGTCGATCCGGCCGTGCAGGAGCCGCCGTACGTAACTGAGGTCGGCCTCGTCGCTCTGCGACTGCCGGCGCACCGCGCGCAGCTCCGCGAGCCGGAGCGCGGCCAGGTCGTGGGCGCGCTGAGGCGGCAGGGCGCCGCCGGCCCACCGCACGGCGGGTCGTACGGCGGTACGCGGGCTGGTCCGGGTCAGCGATACGGGACCGGGCGACTGCCCGGCGCCTGGTGCATTCATGCGTCTTTCCGTCCCCTCGACCGGTGCATGGGGTCTCCCCCGGGCCCGAAGGGCGTGGGGGAAGCACCGCCTGTACGCATCGTGCCACTCCCGGTACGGCACGTGCAGGTGCACTGCACCCGTTCAGCCGCTCGGAATCCGGACGCACCGGTGGCATAAGTTGGGGCCCATGCGAGCGGTGGTGCAGAGGGTGGACGGCGCGAAGGTCGTCGTGGCGGGCGAGACGGTCGGGGAGATCATCGGCGAGGGGCTCTGCGTCCTGGTCGGGGTCACCCACGGTGACACTCCCGAGAAGGCGGCACAGCTCGCCCGCAAACTGTGGTCGGTGCGCATCCTGGAGGACGAGAAGTCCTGCTCGGACCTGGCCGCGCCGCTGCTGGTGATCTCGCAGTTCACGCTCTACGGAGACGCCCGCAAGGGCCGCCGCCCCACCTGGAACGCGGCCGCGCCCGGCGAGGTCGCGGAGCCCCTCGTCGACGAGGTGGTGGCTCAGCTGCGCGCCCTTGGCGCCCACGTGGAGACGGGCCGCTTCGGCGCGGACATGCGGGTGTCCCTCACCAACCACGGCCCGTTCACGCTGCAGATCGAGGTCTGAGCAGGGGTCGAGCAGAGATCCGAGCACCCGGCGACGAGGCCGGGCGCCCCGCCCCTACGGCTCGACCACGACCTCCTGGGCCGCCGCCGTGTTCCCCGCGAGCAGCGCCGCGTCGACCGGCACGTTCCGCTTCACCAGGGCCAGCGCGATCGGGCCCAGCTCGTGGTGGCGGGCCGACGTCGTGATGAAGCCGAGCTGACGCCCCTCGGCCCCGTCCGCCGCGAGCCGCACCGGCGTACCGGAACCGGGCAGCAGCACCTCGCTGCCGTCCAGGTGCAGAAAGACCAGGCGGCGCGGCGGCTTCCCCAGGTTGTGGACGCGCGCGACCGTCTCCTGGCCCCGGTAGCAGCCCTTCTGGAGGTGGACGGCCGGGCCGATCCAGCCCACCTCGTGCGGGATCGTCCGGTGGTCGGTCTCGAAGCCGAGCCGGGGCCGGTGCGCCTCGACCCGCAGCGCCTCGTACGCCAGGATCCCGACGAGCGGCCCCGCCTGCGCCGCGTACTCCTCCAGATCGGCGCGCGGCAGGAACAGATCACGGCCGTACGCCGTCTCGCGCACCGCCACGCCGTCCGGCACCTCGGCGATGGAGCCGGCCGGCAGGTGCACGACCGCGAACTCCTCGGTGCGGTCGGCCACTTCGACCCGGTAGAAGAACTTCATCGACTCCAGGTAGGCGATCAGCTCGCCCTGGGTGTCGGGCTCGACGTGGATCCACACCGTGGTGCCGTCGTCCACCAGGTACAGGGCGTGCTCGACGTGTCCGTTCGCGGACAGGATCAGTGCCTCGGTGGCCTGCCCGGCGGGCAGGTCGCTCACGTGCTGGGTGAGGAGCAGGTGCAGCCAGCTCAGCCGGTCGTCACCGGTGACCGTGAGGACCCCGCGGTGCGAGAGGTCGACGAGACCGGTGCCGCCGGCGAGCGCGCGCTGCTCACGGAACAGGTCGCCGTAGTGCGCCGCGACACCTTCGTCGCGCCCTTCGGCGGGGACGGCGCCGGCCTGGGACAGCAGAGGGCTCTTCATGCAGGCAAGCCTACGACTCGGCGCCCGAAGCCTTCTTGGCGCACTGCGCACAGCGACCGAAGATCGCGAAGTGCTTCATGTCCGTCTCGAAGCCGAAGGTGTCCCGCAGCTTCGCCGTGAAGTCGGCGGCCACGGACACGTCGGCCTCGATCACCTCGGTGCAGTCCCGGCAGACCAGGTGGATGTGGTGGTGCCGGTCGGCCAGGTGGTAGGTGGGGGCGCCGTGGCCCAGGTGCGCGTGCGAGACGAGACCCAGCTCCTCCAGGAGCTCCAGGGTCCGGTACACGGTGGAGATGTTCACGCCGCCCGCCGTCTTCCGCACCTGGGTGAGGATGTCGTCGGGCGTCGCGTGCTCCAGTACGTCCACGGCCTCCAGGACGAGCTGTCGCTGGGGCGTCAGGCGGTAGCCGCGCCTGCGGAGGTCGCTCTGCCAGTCGGTGGTCACCACGCCCCCAGCGTAAGACCTACTTGAAGAAGGCGATCCCGTCGTCCGGAAGATCACCGAGTCCGCGGGCCATGTCCGCGACCTCTTCCGGCGTGACGACCTTCTTGAGGTGCGCCGACATGTAGGGGCGCAGCTCGACCTCGGGGGTCGCCTTCTCGCCGACCCACATCAGGTCGCTCTTCACGTAGCCGTACAGCCGCTTGCCACCGGTGTACGGGCCGGAGGCGGCGGTGCGCGCCACGGCGTCCGTCACGAGGTCGATCTGCGGCTTCTGGTGGGCGAGCTCGCCGTACCAGATCTCGACGATGCCCTGGTCACGGACCATGACGACCTCGACCTTGCGGTCCTTGTCGATGCGCCAGTAGCCCGACTCGGACTCCAGCGGCTTCACCTTGTTGCCCTCGGCGTCCAGGATCCAGGAGTGCGAGACGTACTCCAGGAAGTCACGGCCGTCGTGGGAGAAGGTCACGGACTGCCCGAAGTTCGCCTTCTCGGCACCCGGGAAGTCGGTGACGCCGGCGCCCTCCCACGTACCGAGGAGGAAGACCAGGGGAACCAGGTCGGGGTGGAGGTCGGACGGAATCTCGATCATGAGGCTGCGATCTCTTCGTTAACGACGGAGGGGGGTCAGCGCTGGCCCTGGTACAGCTTCTTCACGGTCAGGCCGGCGAAGGCGAGGACGCCGACGCAGACCAGGACAAGGAGGGTGGAGAAAACAGCCTCAAGCACGGGGGGCTCCTCGCATGAGCGGTATAGGGCGGTCAGGGCCGCCCCCCAGCCTAATGGGTGGGGACGGCCCGCTCTCTGTGAGGTAGGCCGCCGGTGGCACGGGCGCGTGCCGGGGGTGGTCCGCCCCGGCCCCGTCACTCGTTGTACGCGTACGAGTGCGGGCTGTACGCACAGGATCCGTGACCGTCGAGGGCGCCGGGGCAATGGGGTGGGCATGAGCGAAGAAGCTGAGACGGAAGAGCCGGAGACGGGGACGGAGCCGGAGGAGGGGGAGGGGGCCGAGTCGGGTTCGGGCGTACCGCACATCTTCGGGCGGCAGCTGAAGCGGTTCCGGGTGCGGTCCGGCATGGATCGCGCCCAACTCGGCGTCCGCACCGGGTACTCGGCGTCGACGATCGCCTCGTACGAACAGGGCCGACGCATTCCATCGGGGCAGTTCATCACGCTGGTGGACCAGGTGCTCGGCGCGGATGGGGTGCTGGCCGAGCTGATCGAGGAGATGGAGAGGGCGCAGTATCCGGCGTTCTTCCAGGATGCGGCGGCGCTGGAGAAGAAGGCGGTTGAGTGGCATGTGTACGACACGCTCGTGATCAACGGCCTGTTGCAGACCGAGGACTATGCGCGGGCGGTGTTCGCCTCCTGGCGGCCCGTGCTGGACCACGAGACAATCGAACAGCGCGTGGCGGCACGACTTGTTCGACAGCAAATCTTCGCGCGGAAGCCAGTGCCCACCATCAGCTTCGTGATGGAGGAGTCAGTGCTGCGTAGGCGGCTGGGCGGATTGAGCGTCTGGCGGGGCCAGTTGGAGCAGATCCTGCTCGTTGGGCAGCGGCGTAATGTGGAGATGCAGGTCATGCCGAACAATCGCGAGGAGCATGCCGCGCTCTCCGGTCCGTTCACCTTGATCGAGACGGCGAAAGGACGGAGGATCGCCTACGTACCGGCGTACAAGGCCAGCCGCCTCTTCACCGACCGGCCGACGGTCAGGGAACTGGAGGACCAGTACGGGCTCTTGCGCGCCCAAGCGCTTACACCGCGCGAATCACTGGCCTTCGTAGAGCAGTTGCTGGGAGAGACATGAGCGTCGAAAAGTCGACCGAGCTGACGTGGTTCAAGAGCAGCTACAGCACGGGCCAGGGAGGCGAGTGCATCGAGATCGCCCTCACCTGGCGCAAGTCTAGCTACAGCAGCGGCGACGGCGGGCAGTGCGTCGAGGTCGCCCTCCCTTGGCGCGCGTCCAGTTACAGCAGTGGCGACGGCGGCGAATGCGTAGAGATCGCCGCCTGCCCCACCACCATCCACATCCGTGACTCCAAGCAGCCCCCCGCCACCGCCCCCACCCTCGCGGTCCCTGCCGCCGCCTGGGAGTCGTTCGTCGGGTTCGCCGCTCGGACGTGATCCCGACCGGTGCGCACAGCTGTCCCGCTGAGCGCACGCCCGTCATCGCTCGGCATACAGTTCCGCATATGCCCAACCAGAAGCTCGTGATCAAGGTGACCGCGGGGGCCGACGCGCCCGAGCGGTGTTCGCAGGCCTTCACCGTGGCGGCGGTGGCCGTCGCCAGCGGGGTGGAGGTGTCGCTGTGGCTGACCGGTGAGGCGTCCTGGTTCGCCCTGCCGGGGCGGGCCGCGGAGTTCGCCCTGCCGCACGCGGCGCCGCTGCCCGACCTCATCGAGTCGGTCCAGGCGGGCGGCCGGATCACGCTGTGCACGCAGTGCGCGACCCGCCGCGAGATCACGGAGGGGGACGTCCTGGAGGGCGTGCGCATCGCGGGGGCGCAGGTCTTCGTGCAGGAGATCATGGCGGACGGCGTGCAGGCGCTGGTGTACTGAGCCGCTTCCGGCCGGGGTTCAGCGGCGGCGCTTCTTGCCGTCCAGCTCGTCCCACCACTCGTCCGACTTCGGGTCGCCCGACGGGTCGTCCCACCAGCGGTCGTCGGGGCCGCGCCGGTTGGCGACCATCGCGGCGACCGGCGGGATGACCATGGCGACCACGCACATCGCGACGGCCGCGGGGACGGACCACAGGCGCACGAATCCCCAGGCGGACACGAAGAGCAGGATGCAGCCGCCCATCATCCAGAAATAGCCGCGCCGACGCCGGGCCAACATGAATCCAGCGTACGGCCAAGGGGCCCGGCCCGATACGCCGGAGCGGGCCCGGTCCCGCACGGCGCGGAGGGCCGCACCCCATCTCCAAGGCGTCCAACCCCGGGGTGCGGCCCTCCGGCCGGTACAGCGGTGGTGCGGTGTGCCGTCGGTCAGACGGCGATGGCGACCTCGGCGAGGCCACCGGTCTGGGCGACGACCGTACGGTCCGCGCTGCCGCCCGGCACCAGGGCGCGCACGGTCCACGTGCCCTCGGCCGCGTAGAAGCGGAACTGTCCGGTGGCCGAGGTCGGGACCTCGGCGGTGAACTCGCCGGTCGAGTCGAGCAGGCGCACGTAGCCGGTGACGGGCTCGCCGTCGCGGGTCACCTGGCCCTGGATCGTGGTCTCACCGGGCTTGATCGTCGAGGCGTCGGGGCCGCCGGCCTTCGCTCCACACATGGGTTCTTCCTTACGGTCTACGGTCTGGTGGGGTGTGCGGGCTGTGCGGAACTACTTGTTGGCGCCGAGCTCGATCGGCACGCCGACGAGGGAGCCGTACTCGGTCCACGAGCCGTCGTAGTTCTTGACGTTCTCCTGGCCGAGCAGCTCGTGCAGCACGAACCAGGTCAGGGCCGAGCGCTCACCGATGCGGCAGTACGCGATGGTGTCCTTCGCCAGGTCGACCTGCTCGGCCTCGTAGAGGGCCTTGAGCTCGTCGTCCGACTTGAAGGTGCCGTCGTCGTTGGCGTTCTTCGACCACGGGATGTTGCGGGCCGACGGGACGTGGCCCGGACGCTGCGACTGCTCCTGGGGGAGGTGGGCCGGGGCGAGCAGCTTGCCGGAGAACTCGTCGGGCGAGCGCACGTCGACGAGGTTCTTGGTGCCGATCGCGTCCACGACGTCGTCGCGGAAGGCGCGGATCGAGGCGTCCTGCGGCTTGGCCTTGTACTGCGTGGCCGGGCGGCTCGGGATCTGGTCGCCGTCGACGAGGTCGCGGGAGTCGAGCTCCCACTTCTTGCGGCCGCCGTCGAGGAGCTTGACGTCCTGGTGACCGTAGAGCTTGAAGTACCAGAAGGCGTACGACGCGAACCAGTTGTTGTTGCCGCCGTACAGGACGACGGTGGTGTCGTTGCCGATGCCCTTGCCGGAGAGGAGCTTCTCGAAGCCCTCCTGGTCGACGAAGTCGCGGCGGACCGGGTCCTGGAGGTCCTTGGTCCAGTCGATCCGGATCGCGTTCTTGATGTGGTTCTTCTCGTAGGCCGAGGTGTCCTCGTCGACCTCGACGATGGCGACCTTCGGGTCGTCGATGTGGGCCTCGACCCAGTCGGCGTCTACCAGGACGTCACTGCGGCTCATGTTCTTCTCCTCCGGGGCAGTCTGCGGGGGCGGCGATGCAGGGTGCGGGTACGCGTCACTGCGGCTCGCGTACGCGGCGCGGGGTGGGCCGGGGCGGCCTTCGGGCGGCCAAGTGGCCCGGGAAACGCGGGAGTTGAGCGTCCCGCTCAGAAGGGGCGACAGAGCATGGCGGCGACGCGGCACAGGTCTACTGCCCGCCGCTTCGTGAGGTCCGCCTGTCGCTTCATGCGTCCGATCGTAGGGACGCGTGAGGGGTGTGTCACCGGCGTGTCGCATGCTGAGACTCGATCATCCGCATGCTGATACGCATCCCGCTTCCAGGGGCTGTCCGTCTCCGCCGGGGGCGCCCCTCGCCCACCCCGCATCTACGGACCGGACACCCCTGTCTCACCATCCGGTCCCAGCCCCCCGAAAACCCCCTGGGCTCCGCCCCGGACCCCGGAGATCCGGCCCCACCCCGCCCCTTCCTGAAACCCTCCGGGGCCAAGAAAGACCTCCTGGGGACGCGCATGCCGCCCGGCACCGATCCCGCCAGGGGCGCGGGCACGGTCCGCAGCCGAAGGGGGGTTGCTGGGGCTAGTCCTCAATCGCCGGACAGGCTGGCTATGCCAGTACCGGGCGGCACCAGTGCCGCTGAGGGGCGCGGGGAACTGCGCGAGACGCGGGCACGGTCCGCAGACGAAAGCGGGGTTGCTGGGGCTCCGCCCCAGACCCCGTTCGCGCCTGAAGGGCGCTCGTCCTCAAACGCCGGACGGGCTGAGGTGGCCCGCACGGGCCGGGGGCGAGCAGCCGAACATGCTGAGGTGGCCGCAGGGGCCGGGGTCGAGCAGCCGAACAGCCTGAGGTGGCCGCATGGGCCGGGGTCGAGCAGCCGAACAGGCTGAAGAGGCCGAGACTCGGCACCCTGCCAAGGGCAGCCCACCCAGGGGCGCGGGGTGGTGGGGGTCAGCCCGCCAGGCGGACGTCCGTGCCCTTGCCCGAGAAGCGCAGCCCCGTCTCCGACGCCGTCACCTTGTCCAGCTTGATGCTCGACGGCATCCCCTCGATCTTGAGGTCGTAGTCGACCGCCTTGCGCAGCCGCTGGTCGAACCCCGGCACCGGCAGCTTCGGCAACGCCTCCGCGCGCAGCTGCACCGCCCCCGACCCGTTCAGCGCGACCGTGCTGTACGCCGACACCGTCCGCCCCTGGAGCAGCGCCTTGACCGCGGACGGCAGCGCCACGCCCTGGCCCTCCAGGAGGTCGGTGAGCGGGCCCGATACCTTCACCTGGCCCTTCGCGGCGCGCTCGGCGCCGGCGTAGCCCACCGTCGCCCCCTTGGGCGCCGCCTTCGACAGGTCCGCGTACGAGATGTTCGCCGCGCCCTCGCCGCGCCCCGCCACCACCGACGAGAAGCTGCTGTCGATCCGTACCGCGTACAGCTCGGCCGTCACCTCGGTGACGTTGACCGAGTGGCCGCCCGCCGTCGCCGTGACGCCGGAGAGCGACACGTCGACCTCGTCCAGCTCCTTGGCGAGGACCTGCGTCAGGAAGGGGAAGCCCTTGATGTCGACGTCGGGGGACGAGCTCAGCCGCTGACTGCTCTGGATCTTGTCGGCGGCCTTCGACTCGGCGATGTTCACCGCGATGCGGTCCACGGCGACGAAGATGCCCCCGAGGACGATCGCGATGATCAGAAGTATTCGCAGTGCGCGCATTGCCTACGTGTCCCCCGCCAGTCGGCCGCCGACTCTCGATGTCATCGTTGTCACGCTCGTCATGGATCTTCATCCATGACGAGCGCGAGCCTAGCTCCGGTTCCCTACGCCACGGCCCGCCCGATGAGATACAGCACAGGAACCGCCGCGGTGAGCGGCAGCGCCACACCCGCCGTCATGTGCACGAACCGGGACGGATAGTCGTACGAGGCCACCCGCAGCCCGATCAGCGCGCACGCGCCGGCCGCCAGGCCGAGCAGCGCGCCGGACGCGCCGATGCCGGTCAGGCCGCCGACCGCGATGCCGGCGCCCGCAGCCGCGAGCAGCGCCACCGCCACGGAGGCGGGCGCCGGCAGGGGCAGCGCACGGGCGAGCACGGCGACCGCGACGGCCGCGGCGCCGACCGAGACCGCGTGCGGCGGCGCGGCGAGGGCGCCGCCGGCCAGGATCGCGAGCGCCGCGGAGGCGACCGTCGCCATCAGGCCGTACATCCGCTCGTCGGGGTCGGCGTGCGAGCGGAGTTGCAGCACGAGCGTGAGCAGCACCCAGGCGCCGAGCGTGCCGAGGATCGCGGCGGGACCGTTCTCCCGGCCGAGCGCCAGCAGCGCGACGTCGGCGACGAGGCCGCCGGCGAAGGCGAGCGCGATGCCCTGCCGGGCCGGCCACATGCCGTTCAGGCGGAACCAGCCGGCCGCCGTCACGGCCTGGAGCAGGACCACCGGCACCACCAGGGCGTACGGGCCGACCGGTGCCGCGACGGCGAGGAGCAGGCCCAGCACGGCGGTCAGCGCGGCGGGCCGCATGCCGGGCGCGATGATCGGCGAGCGCCCCTCCGCGCGGGCCCGCTGGGCGTCGGTGATCCGCGCGTTGCCGACCGTGGTGGGCGGGTTGTACGCGGGCCCGGCGGCGCCCCCGGCCGGTGTTCCGGCGGATGCCTCGGCCAGGTACGGATTCGGGTTCGCCTGCGGGGCCGCAGGAGAGGCCGAGTGCGCGGCCGGGTTCGGCGTCGCCGCGGGCTCGTACAGCGGAGCCGCGGCCTGCGCCGACGCCATCGGCATCTCGGGCGGCAGCGGCACGGACGTCGTCCCGTACGGCTCACCCGAGCCGGACGCGGGCGTCCCGTACGGAGCCCCGCCGGGCGCGTCGTACTGCGCTCCCCCCTGCGGCGGCAGGTACGCCGTCTCCGGCGCGCCCTCCTGCCACGGCTGGGCGTGGCGCGGCCGGTAGGGGGCGGGCTCCGGCGGCCGGTGCTCGGCGGGCGGGATGGTGGGCTGGTACTGGGTGTCCCAGGTCTGGCCCTCCCAGGTCTGCGTGTACTGCTGCTGGTCCTGGTACGGCTCGTACGGGAACGGCGGCTGCGGCTCGGACGGCTGCGGCACGGGCTGCCCGTACTGGTCGTACGGGGGCTGCTGCTGATGGTGGTACGGGTACTGCTCGCTCATGACGTGGGGGTCACCCTCCTGCGAACGGCGGGAGCACCTCGACCGTGCCGCCCTCGGCAAGCCGTACGGTCTCATGCTTCCGCTTGCCGACGGGGTCACCGTCGACCAGGAACGAACACCGCTGGAGTACGCGCGTCAGCTCGCCGGGGTGCCGTTCGCGCACCGCGTCGAGCGCCTCGGCCAGCGTCCGGGCGGCGTACGGTTCCTCGGCGACGCCCGCCGCCGACTTGGCCGCGGCCCAGAAGCGGATGGTTCCCGCTGCCATGGTGGGGCTCCTTTCCTCGCCCTCCATGATGGGCTACGCGGCGGGCCGCGCGGCGATCAGCCAGTCGCCGATGCGCCCCAGGAGCGCGTCCCCGGCCGCGTTCTCGGCGTGGCCCATGCCCTCCTCCAGCCACAACTGCGCAGGTCCGGCCGCCGCCAGCATCAGCGGATGGTCGACCGGGAAGTACGGGTCGCGGTCGCCGTGCACGATGAGCAGCGGCGTGGGCGCGATCAGCGGGACCGCCTCGACGGGCGAGAGCGGCACCGGGTCCCAGTCCTTGGTGTGGATGCGGGTGGCGAAGCCGAGCCGGCTGACCAGGCGACCGGTACGCCGGGTCACCAGCCAGTGGACCCGGCGCATCGCGGGCGTGCCCCGGTAGTACCAGCGGGCGGGCGCGCTGACCGCCGCCACTGCTTCCGTGCGCCCCCGCCCGCTCCCCCGGTGGGTCGCGGCGTGCCGGAGGACCACCGAGCCGCCCATCGAGAAACCCACCGTCACCACCCGCTCGTACCCGAGTGATCTCGCCCACTCGACGGCCGCCGCGAGGTCGAGCACCTCGCGGTCGCCGACGGTCGAGCGTCCGCCGGACTTTCCGTGCCCGCGGAAGGAGAAGGTGATCACGGCCGCGTACTGGGCGAAGACCCCCGCCGCCCGGCGTACGGCGGGCTTCGTGGCTGCTCCGGTGAAGCCGTGCGCGACCACGATCGCGGTGTCCGCCGGCCCCTTCGCGCAGGGGTCGTGAACCGCCTCGATCCGGACACCGTCGGCGGTACGCAGGGTGGCGCGCCGGGGGCCCGGAGTGATCGAGGAAACATCCGGAGTGTGAAATCGGCCCTCTGTCTCGCCCTTCATGTGGGCTATTCTCCAGGGCAGAGGATCCGGGCAACGTAGCCCCCGGGTCCTTTTGTGTTTTCCCGTCGTTGTTACGGACGGGTGAACAAACGCTCACGAAAGGGCCCGCGCCGCGGGCCCCGGCCGGACCGTACGAAGCAGTGCCGCAACACCCCCGAGCTCTCACCGAGCAGGAGGAAACGACGTCATGGGCCAGCGAACCGGACACGATACGAAGCGGACCATCCGGGTAGGAGGAGAGCGATGAGCTCCCTACTGCTCCTGACCAATGCCCTCCAGCCGTCGGCGGAGGTGCTCCCCGCCCTCGGCCTGCTCCTGCACAGCGTGCGCGTGGCGCCCGCCGAGGGCCCCGCCCTCGTCGACACCCCCGGCGCCGACGTCATCCTGATCGACGGCCGCCGCGATCTGCCGCACGTGCGGTCGCTCTGCCAGCTCCTGCGCTCCACCGGCCCCGGCTGTCCGCTGGTCCTGGTCGTGACCGAGGGCGGCCTGGCCGCCGTCACCGCGGACTGGGGCATCGACGACGTGCTGCTGGACACCGCGGGCCCGGCCGAGGTCGAGGCCCGGCTGCGGCTCGCCACCGGCCGCGCGCAGGCCGTCTCCGACGACTCCCCGATGGAGATCCGCAACGGCGACCTCTCGGTCGACGAGGCGACGTACAGCGCCAAGCTGAAGGGCCGGGTCCTCGACCTGACCTTCAAGGAGTTCGAGCTCCTGAAGTACCTCGCCCAGCACCCGGGCCGCGTCTTCACCCGCGCCCAGCTGCTCCAGGAGGTGTGGGGCTACGACTACTTCGGCGGCACCCGCACGGTCGACGTCCACGTACGGCGGCTGCGGGCCAAGCTCGGGCCCGAGCACGAGTCCCTGATCGGCACCGTACGCAACGTCGGCTACCGCTTCGTGACGCCCGAGAAGCCCGAGCGTTCCAAGGAGGACGCCAAGGCGAAGGCGGTCGTGGACGCGGCGACCGCCGAGACGAAGGAAGCGGCGGCCCGCTCCCAGCGGTAGGCCCCGGCCGGCCTCTGGGCCATGCGGGTACATCACGCATGGGGCACGACCTGCGATATGCCCTGCCCAGAGGCAGGTCACCCCGCGTAGACTGCCGCGCGTGGCCAAGGTGACGCGGGACGACGTGGCACGACTTGCGGGTACTTCGACCGCCGTCGTCAGCTATGTCATCAACAACGGACCCCGGCCGGTCGCCCCGGCCACGCGCGAGCGTGTCCTCGCCGCGATCAAGGAACTGGGGTACCGGCCCGACCGGGTGGCCCAGGCGATGGCGTCGCGGCGCACCGATCTCATAGGAATGATCGTCCCGGACGCGCGCCAGCCGTTCTTCGCGGAGATGGCGCACGCCGTCGAACAGGCGGCGTCCGAGCGCGGAAAAATGGTCCTGGTCGGCAACTCCGACTACGTCGACGACCGTGAGGTCCACTATCTTCGGGCCTTCCTCGGCATGCGGGTCTCCGGGCTCATCCTGGTCAGCCAGGGCATGAGCGAGCGCGCGGCCTCCGAGATCGAGGCCTGGGACGCCCGCGTGGTGCTGCTGCACGAGCGGCCCGAGGCCATCGACGACGTCGCGGTGGTGACCGACGACATCGGCGGCGCCCAGCTCGCCACCCGCCACCTCCTGGAGCACGGCCATGCGTACGTGGCCTGCATCGGCGGCGTGGAGAACACCCCGTCCGTCGGCGACCCGGTCGCCGACCACGTCGAGGGATGGCGGCGGGCCATGCTCGAATCCGGGCGCTCCATCGAGGGCCGGCTCATCGAGGCCCCGTACAACCGGTACGACGCCTACGAGGTCGCCCTCGGGGTGCTGGCCAGGCCCGACCGGCCGACGGCCATCTTCTGCGCCACCGACGACCAGGCGATCGGCGTGCTGCGGGCCGCCCGCGAGCTGCGCATCGACGTGCCGGGCGAGCTGGCCGTGGCCGGCTTCGACGACGTCAAGGAAGCGGCCCTGACCGACCCGCCGCTGACCACGATCGCCTCCGACCGGCCGGCGATGGCGCGGGCCGCGGTGGACCTGGTCCTCGACGACGGGCTGCGGGTCGCGGGCTCGCGCCGCGAACGCCTCAAGCAGTTCCCCTCGCGGCTCGTCGTGCGCCGGTCCTGCGGCTGCGGCTGACCCGCCGGAGTCGTCGTGCCGGACGCCGCGAGGCGTCTTTATTTCGGGCAAACGAGGTTCTGCCGGGCTTCTTACCCCGTCCTCAGGCTGCTCTCATCAACGGTGGCGAAGGTCATAGACATGACCGAGAGCCCCCGCCACAGCGGCGAGTACCCCGAGCAGCAGCCGATCCACTCTGACGAGTCCTGGCAGCGAGCCAAGGACGACGCCCGGCGAGAGGCCGAGGCCCACGCGGCCGCCTATCCCCCGCCTCCCCCCTACCAGCCGGCCACCCCGCCCGCCCCGGCGGCCACGGGCCCCGGCACCACCGGATGGCCGGGCGCCCAGGCCGAGCCCGCGACCGGTGCCTTCCACGACGGCGGTCACGGCGGCGGATACGGCGGCGGTCACGGCGGCGCCCACCTCGCCGGCGGGGAGGCGGACGCCCCGAAGCCGCGCCGCGCCAAGCGTTCGGTCGGCCTCGTCGCCGCCGTCGCCATCATCGCCGCGGCGATAGGCGGCGGCACCGCGAGCCTCGTCGAGCACTACGTCGGCAGCGACACCGCCTCCGTCAGCTCCGGGGTGAGCGGCACCAACGCCTCCAACAGCACCAACGGCACGGTCTCCGGCGTCGCGAAGGCCGTCATGCCGAGCATCGTCGAGATCAACGCGACGTCGGGCTCGGGCGAGTCGACCGGCGCGGGCGTGATCGTCACCGCCGACGGCCAGATCATCACCAACAACCACGTCATCTCGGGCTCGACCTCCGTCAAGGTGAAGCTCAGCAACGGCAAGAGCTACACCGCGAAGGTCGTCGGCACCGACCCCGACAAGGACCTCGCGCTGATCAAGCTGAACGGTGCGAGCGGCCTGAAGCCCGCGTCCCTCGGCGACTCCAGCAAGATCGCCGTGGGCGACCAGGTCGTCGCCATCGGCTCCCCCGAGGGCCTCACCGGCACCGTCACCTCCGGCATCGTCTCCGCGCTCGACCGCGACGTCACCGTCGCCAAGGAGCAGGGCGACCAGGGCCAGGGCCAAGGACAGGGCCAAGGACAAGGGCAGGGACAGGGGCGCGGCAGTGGCGGAGGCGGCTGGCCGTTCGAGTTCGGCGGGCAGCAGTTCAACGGCGACACCGGCTCGTCGAAGACCACGTACAAGGCGCTCCAGACCGACGCCTCGCTCAACCCGGGCAACTCCGGCGGCGCGCTCATCGACATGAACGGCAACATCATCGGCATCAACTCCGCGATGTACTCGCCCAGTTCGAGCAGCGCGAGCGGTTCGTCGGCCGGCAGCGTCGGGCTCGGCTTCGCCATCCCGGTCAACACCGTCAAGTCCGACCTCGCCAGCCTGCGCAGCGGCGGCAGCGGCGGCGCCGACACCGGCGGCAGCGCCAACCAGGGCGGCGACAGCTCGGGCGGCGCCTTCAGCGGCAGCTACTGACCGGCAGTCACCGACACCGATGACACCGCACGGCGCGGGACCGCGAGCCGTCCCGCGCCGCACCGTCCGCGTGCGAGGCTGAGGGTCCGAGCCGGCAGAGAGACAGAAGAAGGAACCCGCTCATGAGCCCCGCCGAGGACGAACCGCAGCGCATTCTGATCGTCGACGACGAACCCGCCGTCCGCGAGGCGCTGCAGCGCAGTCTCGCCTTCGAGGGATACGGCACCGAGGTCGCCGTCGACGGCCTCGACGCCCTCACCAAGGCGGAGGCCTACCGGCCCGAGCTGATCGTCCTGGACATCCAGATGCCGAGGATGGACGGTCTCACCGCGGCCCGCCGGCTGCGCGCGGCCGGCTCCACCACGCCCATCCTCATGCTGACCGCGCGCGACACGGTCGGCGACCGCGTCACCGGGCTCGACGCGGGCGCCGACGACTACCTGGTCAAGCCCTTCGAACTCGACGAACTCTTCGCCCGCATCCGGGCGTTGCTGCGCCGCAGCTCGTACGCGGCCGACGCGGGGGCCGCCGGCCAGGACACCGGGAACGTGCTGACCTTCGCCGACCTGAGGATGGACCTGTCCACGCGTGAGGTCACCCGCGGCAACCGGCTCGTGGAGCTGACCCGCACCGAGTTCACGCTCCTGGAGATGTTCCTCGCCCACCCCCGCCAGGTCCTCACCCGCGAGCAGATCCTCAAGGCGGTGTGGGGCTTCGACTTCGAGCCCTCCTCCAACTCCCTCGACGTGTACGTCATGTACCTGCGGCGCAAGACCGAGGCGGGCGGCGAGCCGCGGCTCGTGCACACGGTGCGGGGCGTGGGGTACGCGCTCCGGCCGGGCGGCGCGGAGTGAACCGACTGGTCCGCCGCTACCGCGCGATGCCGCTCCGCTCCCGCCTCGCCATGCTCGTCGCCACGGCGGTCGCGGTGGCGGTGGCGGCGGTCTCCGTCGTGTGCTGGCTGCTGACCCGCGCCCAGCTGGGCGCCGAACTCGACACGACGCTGCGCAACACCGGCGCGCCCAGCAGCCTCGTCCAGGGCGCGCTCCAGTCCTGCGTGTCGGAGAGCAACCTCCCGCCGGGGCAGAAGCCGTTCGCGTACATCCAGGTCGTGCTGCCCGACGGAACCCGCTGCGTGGCCCCGGACTCGCCGCCGGTACGGGTCACTCCGCAGGACATCGCGGTGGCGCGCGGGACCAAGGCGGAGAGCCTGCACAGCAGCACCACCGACGGCGGCATGGACGTACGGGTGCACACCCAGCGCCAGGAGTTCGCCGGCCGCTGGGCCACGGTCTCGCTCTCCCGCCCGCTCACCGAGGTCGACTCCGCCCTCAACCGGCTCGCCCTGCTGCTCACCGGGCTCGCCGGCATCGGTGTCCTCGCGGCCGGCGCGGCGGGCCTCTGGGTCGCGCGGACCGGGCTGCGGCCCGTCGACAAGCTGACCGGGGCCGTCGAGCACGTGGCCCGCACCGAGGACCTGACGGTCCGCATCCCGGTCGAGGGCGAGGACGAGATCGCCCGGCTCTCCCGCTCCTTCAACGCGATGACCGCGGCGCTCGCCTCCTCGCGTGACCGGCAGGCACAGCTCATCGCGGACGCCGGGCACGAGCTGCGCACGCCGCTCACCTCGCTGCGCACCAACATCGAGCTGCTCGCCCGGAGCGAGGAGACGGGGCGGGCCATTCCGCCCGCCGACCGGGCGGCCCTGATGGCGTCCGTCAAGGCGCAGATGTCCGAACTGGCCGCGCTCATCGGGGACTTGCAGGAGCTGTCCCGGCCGGACGCGGTGCGCGAGGGGCCGTTCGAGGTGGTGGGCCTGCACGACATCACGCGGGTCGCGCTCGACCGGGCCCGGCTGCGGGGGCCCGAGCTGACCATCACGGCGGACCTCGCGCCCTGGTACGTACGGGCCGAGCCGGCCGGGCTGCAGCGGGCGGTGGTGAACGTCCTGGACAACGCGGTGAAGTTCAGCCCGCCGCGCGGGGCGGTCACGGTCGTCCTCGACCGGGGGGTGCTGACCGTACGCGATCAGGGGCCCGGCATTCCCGCGGAGGACTTGCCGCACGTCTTCGAGCGGTTCTGGCGTTCGCCGTCGGCGCGGGCGTTGCCGGGGTCGGGGCTCGGGCTCTCGATCGTGGCCCGCACGATCCGCCATGCGGGGGGTGAGGTGGGGCTCGCCCCGGCGGAGGGCGGCGGCACCCTGGCCACCATCACCCTCCCGGGCGCCCCCACCCCACCCCCGGCGTGACCTCCTGGGGCTCAGCCCGGACCCCGTTCGCGCCTGAAGGGCGCTCGTCCTCAAACTCCCCCAAGGCCTTAAGGGCCAGGGGGGACCCCCATGACGGGCTGAACATGTGCATGCCGCCCGGCACCGATCCCGCCAGGGGCGCGGGCCTGTGTCTTCTGCGCGGCTCCGTCGCGGTGGGCGCGGGTGGCGGGCTCGGTGCCGGGTCACCTACTAGGGGCGCGGGGCTGTGCCCTCTGCGCGGCTCCGCCGCGGTGGGCGCGGGTGGCGGGCTTGGTGCCGGGTCACCTACTAGGGGCGCGGGGAACTGCGCGACCAGCCCCGCACGGTCCGCACCCGACGGCCGGGGGCCGGGAGGATGCCCCCACCCCGCCCCTTCCCTAAACCCTCCGGGGGCGGGAAAGGGGGGCTGGGGTTCAGGACCTGGGGCTCCGCCCCAGACCCCGTTCGCGCCCGAAAGGCGCTCGTCCTCAAACGCCGGACGGGCTGAGGCGGCCGCGACCAGGCGCCCTGCCAAGGGCACGCGAGGATGCCGAGACTGGGCACCCCGCCAAGGGCAACCCGCCCAGGGGCGCGGGGAACTGCGCGGGGTCGTTCTACTTCAGGACCGTGATCCGGCCCGGGGCCGGCGGCTGGAGCGGGGTGGACGCCGAGGAGTTCGACGCGAGGTACGCGTCGAAGACGTCCAAGTCCGACGCCCCGACCAGCTTGTTCGTGCCGACCAGCGCCGGGAACCCGTCCCCGCCCCCCGCCAGGAACTCGTTCATCGCCACGCGATACGTCGCGGCGGGATCGATCGCCGCCCCGTTCAGCCGCACGGAGTCGACGAGCACCCGCGCCGCCCCCGACTTCGTCAGGTCCAGCGTGTACGTGAGGCCCTTCGAGACCTGGAGGATCTTCGGGTCGGCCTCGTTGGGCCCGCTCACCTGCTGCTGGAGTGCGGTCAGCAGCTGCGCCCCGGTCAGGTCGACCACGTTCATCATGTTGGTGAACGGCTGGACGGTGAACGCCTCGCCGTACGTCACCACCCCGTCCCCCTCGCTCCCGCTCGCCTTGTACACGAGGTCGGAGCGGATGCCGCCGGGGTTCATCAGGGCGAGCTGCGCCCCGCCCTTGTCGGGTGCGGACAGGCCCGCCAGCTGCGCGTCCGCGATCAGGTCGCCGAGCGGCTTCTCGGGCGCGTCCGAGCCGCGCCCGTTGATGTCACCCGCGATGTAGCCCTGCGGCCGGCTGGACACCGGCGCCGCCAACGCGCCCCAACGGGCGATCAGCCGGGTCATGTCGGGGGCCTTGGCCTGGTCCCGGCTCACGATGTGGTTCGCGGACTTCGGCGACCGTACCGCCGTACGCACGATGTCGTTGGTGCGCCGGTCGTACGTCAGCGTCGTGTCCGTGTACAGCTTGCCGAACGACGCCGCCGAGGTGACCATGCGCGGATTGCCCGCCGGGTCCGGGATGGTGCAGACGTACGCCTGGTGGGTGTGGCCGGTGATCAGCGCGTCGACCTTGGGCGTGATGCCCTTGGCTATGTCGACGATCGGGCCGGAGATCCCGCTGCCGGGGCCCTGGCTGTCGCACCTGTCGTTGTACGCACCGCTGGAGGGCATGCCGCCCTCGTGGATCAGGGCGACGATGGACTTGACGCCCTGGCGGTCCAGCTCCTTGGCGTACTTGTTGATCGTCTCGATCTCGTCGGCGAACTTGAGGCCCTTGACGCCGGACGCGGTCACGACGTTGGGGGTGCCTTCGAGCGTCACCCCGATGAAGCCGATCTTGACGCCGTTCTTCTTCCACACCGTGTACGGCTTGAGGATCGGCTTGCCGGTCTTCTCGTTCGTCACGTTGGCCGCGAGGTAGGGGAAGTCCGCGCCGGGGAACTTCCTGCCCTTCTCGTAACAGCCCCCGGTCGGGTGGCAGCCGCCGTTCTGCATGCGCGCCAGCTCGGTGGTGCCCTCGTCGAACTCGTGGTTGCCGACGGCCGTGACGTCCAGCTTCAGCTTGTTGAGCGCCTCGATGGTCGGTTCGTCGTGGAAGAGCCCCGACAGCAGCGGGCTCGCCCCGATCATGTCGCCGCCGGCCGCGGTGATCGAGTACGGGTGGCCCTTGCGGGCGGTACGCAGCGAGGTGGCGAGGTACTCCATGCCGCCGGCCGGCACGGACTTGGTGGTCCCGTCCGCCTGACGCTCCGTCACCGCGCCGGCCGAGCCCGCCGGGGGCTCCAGGTTGCCGTGCAGGTCGTTGAAGGAGAGCAGCTGCACGTCGACGGTCGGGTCCGGCTTCGGGTGGTGTCCGTGACCGCGGTCGTGCGCGGTGGCGGGCATCGCGGCGACGAGCGCCCCGACCGTGGCAAGTCCCGCGGCGCCCGCCCATATCCGGGTGGCGGCACGCTTCCTGTGGGGTTTCGCTGGCATGGCGTCTTTGAGTCCCCTGTGAGGTTCCGGTGAGGTTCCGGCGCAGCCTATGGTCAACGCGCGTAGCGCAACAGGGGTCCGCGGGTTACGAGCTGGTTGCCGTGGCCCGGCCGCGGACGGCTCACGGCACCCCGGTCCGCGTGCGGCCGGGCTCGCGGGGTGCCCGCCGTACCCTCGTATCCATGACAGACGCAGCCGCCCCCACTCCGTCCTCCCGCTCCATCCAGACGCTCGACGAGCTGAGCCCCGCCCAGGCGCAGGCCGTCCTCGACCTCATCGCCGAAGCAGCCCGCACCGACGGGCAGCAGGCCGTGTCCGAGCAGGGGCGGCTGCGGCTGCGCGGGGGCCGGCGCGAGGGTGTGCGGCACTTCCTGCTGACCGTGGACGACACGCTCACCGGGTACGCGCAGCTGGAGGACACCGACCCCGTCGAGGCGCCCGCGGCCGAACTCGTGGTGCACCCCGCGCGGCGCGGCCACGGGCACGGCCGCGCCCTGGGCAGCGCGCTGCTCGGCACGACCGGCAAGCGGCTGCGGGTGTGGGCGCACGGCGGGCACTCCGCCGCCCGCCACCTCGCGCAGGTCCTCGGGCTCACGCTCTTCCGCGAACTGCGGCAGCTGCGGCGCCCGTTGAGCGGGTCGGGCATCGCCGAGCCCGTCTGGCCGGCCGGTGTCACCGTGCGCACCTTCACGCCGGGCGAGGACGACGCGGCGTGGCTCGCGGTCAACGCGGCGGCCTTCGCGCACCACCCCGAGCAGGGCTCGCTCACCCAGCACGACCTCGACGACCGCAAGGCCGAGCCGTGGTTCGACCCCAAGGGGTTCTTCCTCGCGGAGAGGGACGGCGAGCTGATCGGCTTCCACTGGACGAAGGTGCACGCCGAGGAGCGGCTCGGCGAGGTGTACGTCGTCGGGATCCGGCCCGACGCGCAGGGCGGCGGCCTCGGCAAGGCGCTCACCGCGACCGGCCTGCGCCACCTCGCGGCGGAGGGACTGCCGACGGCGATGCTCTACGTCGACGCGGACAATCCGGCGGCGCTCGCGGTGTACGAGCGTCTCGGCTTCACCACGCATGAGGTGGACCTGATGTACCGCGCCGAGTCCTGACCGAGCCCCGGCCGGCCCCGGCCGGCTTACGGCTGCGGGCCGTGCTCGCTTCTCGCGCAGTTCCCCGCGCCCCTGACTGCTCGGTGCCGGACGCGTGCGCAGCCTCAGCCCGTCCGGCGATTGAGGACGAGCGCCCTCAAGGCGCGAACGGGGTCTGGGGCAGAGCCCCAGGATCCTGAACCTCAGCCGTTCATCACCCCCGGAGGGTTTCGGGAAGGGGCGGGGTGGGGCATCCCCCGGGGTCTGGGGCGGAGCCCCAGGCAACCCCCCGGACTTCGAGTGCAGACCGTGCTGGGGCACCCGCGCAGTTCCCCGCGCCCCTAGTAGGCGACCCGGCGTCGCACCCACGCCCCGCGCCCACCGCGGCGGAGCCGCGCAAAGGGCACAGCCCCGCGCCCCTGTAGGGCACCCGGCACCCCAGAGCCACCCGCGCCCCCAAGACGCAGGGCACCCGGCACACCCAGGCAGACGCCCCCACCCCCGGCGGAGCCAGTTCGCTCTCCCGCACGCCATGTCCTCGTAACCAGCCATTCAGACACGCTTGCGACGCTCACGCAATGAAGCCGCCGGCGCCCGCCACCCGGAACGGACCCGTTCCCCCGCCCCCCAGAGCCCCCCGGGCGCTCACTCCCGCCCGCTCCGACGCGCTGGACGGGGCCGGTGCGCGGAACAATGGGGACATGAGCCAGCAGCCCAGCGCCGAGGACACGCTCAAGCCCGCCCAGCCGTCCGTGGCCTCCATAGCCGCGCACCGCCCCCACACGCTCGCCGCCGTCGCCTCCGATCTGGAGCCCGACCTCGACGCGGACCTCGACGCGTACGAGGACGAGAGCGAGGGCGACGAGCTGCCCTCCGGCCGCTTCCTCGACCGCGAGCGCAGCTGGCTCGCCTTCAACGAACGCGTCCTGGAGCTCGCCGAGGACCCGGCGACGCCGCTCCTGGAGCGGGCGAACTTCCTCGCGATCTTCGCCTCGAACCTGGACGAGTTCTTCATGGTCCGGGTGGCAGGACTCAAGCGCCGCATCGCCACCGGCGTCGCCACCCGGTCCGCCTCCGGCCTCCAGCCCCGCGAGGTCCTCGACCTGATCTGGACCCGCTCGCGCGAGCTCATGGCCCGGCACGCCGCCTGCTACCAGCAGGACGTCGCCCCGGCCCTCGCCGACGAGAACATCCACCTGATCCGCTGGCCGGAGCTGACCGAGAAGGAGCAGGCCCGCCTCTTCACGCTGTTCCGGCAGCAGATCTTCCCGGTGCTCACGCCGCTGGCCGTGGACCCCGCGCACCCCTTCCCGTACATCTCGGGGCTCTCGCTCAACCTCGCCGTGGTGGTGCGCAACCCCGTCTCGGGCCACCGCCACTTCGCCCGCGTGAAGGTGCCGCCGCTGCTCTCGCGGTTCCTGGAGGCCTCGCCGCAGCGCTACGTCCCGCTGGAGGACGTCATCGCCGCGCACCTGGAGGAGCTGTTCCCCGGCATGGAGGTGCTCGCGCACCACATGTTCCGGGTGACCCGCAACGAGGACCTCGAAGTCGAGGAGGACGACGCCGAGAACCTCCTCAAGGCGCTGGAGAAGGAGCTCATGCGGCGCCGCTTCGGGCCGCCGGTGCGCCTGGAGGTCGAGGAGTCCATCGACCCGTACGTACTCGACCTGCTGGTACGGGAGTTGAAGGTCTCCGACGCCGAGGTCTACCCGCTGCCGGGCCCCCTCGACCTGACCGGTCTGTTCGGGATCTCCGCGCTCGACCGGCCGGAGCTGAAGTTCCCCAAGTTCATCGCGGGCACCCACCGCGACCTCGCCGAGGTCGAGTCGGCCTCCGCGCCCGACATCTTCGCCGCGCTGCGCGAACGCGATGTGCTGCTGCACCACCCGTACGACTCCTTCTCCACTTCGGTGCAGGCCTTCCTGGAGCAGGCCGCGTCCGACCCGGACGTGCTCGCCATCAAGCAGACCCTGTACCGCACGTCGGGCGACTCGCCGATCGTGGACGCCCTGATAGACGCCGCCGAGTCGGGCAAGCAGGTGCTCGTCCTGGTGGAGATCAAGGCGCGCTTCGACGAGCAGGCCAACATCAAGTGGGCCCGCAAGCTGGAGGAGGCCGGCTGTCACGTCGTGTACGGGCTCGTCGGCCTCAAGACGCACTGCAAGCTCTCCCTCGTGGTGCGCCAGGAGAACGACACCCTGCGGCGCTACTCGCACGTCGGCACCGGCAACTACCACCCCAAGACGGCCCGCCTCTACGAGGACCTGGGGCTGCTCACCGCCGACCCGCAGGTCGGCGCCGACCTCTCCGACCTCTTCAACCGGCTGTCGGGATACTCGCGCCGCGAGACCTACCGACGTCTGCTCGTCGCCCCCAAGTCGCTGCGGGACGGCCTGATCGCGCGGATCAACAAGGAGGCCGCCCACCAGCACGCCGGGCGCCCCGCCTACGTCCGCATCAAGGTCAACTCGATGGTCGACGAGGCCGTCATCGACGCCTGCTACCGGGCCTCACAGGCCGGCGTGCCCGTCGACATCTGGGTCCGCGGCATCTGCGCGGTACGCCCCGGGGTCGCCGGGCTCTCGGAGAACATCCGGGTCCGCTCCGTCCTCGGCCGCTTCCTCGAACACTCCCGGGTCTTCGCCTTCGGCAACGGCGGCGAACCCGAGGTGTGGATCGGCAGCGCCGACATGATGCACCGCAACCTCGACCGACGCATCGAGGCACTGGTCAGGGTCGCCGACCCGGCCCACCGCGCGGCCCTCGGCCGACTCCTGGAGACCGGCATGTCGCCGACGACCGCCTCCTGGCACCTGGGCGCCGACGGCAGCTGGACCCGGCACGCGGCCGACGCCGACGGACTGCCGCTGCGCAATGTGCAGGAGATGCTGATAGACGCCCGGAGGCGCCGGCGTGCAACGCCCTGAGAACGTGACAGGACAGGACCCGGCCGGCGAACTCCTCGCCCACTACCTCCACGCCCAGGCAGGCGCGTTCCTGCGCGGTCTGCGCCTCCACCGGGAGGCGGGACCGGACAGCGACCTCGCCGAGGGGGCCGCCCGCGCGATGCGCGCCGCCGCCCGTCGCATCGGCGCCACCCTCGCCACCTTCCGCCCGCTCCTGGATCCGGCCTGGGCCGACCAGCTGCGCACCGAACTCGCCTGGCTGTGCGCCACGTTGGGCGGTGAGCACATCTGCTCCGCCCGGCTGACCCGGCTCCTCGACGCGCTGCACCGGCTCTCCGGCAGCCGGGTCGCGCCGGCGCGCGGCGAGGGCGGCACCCTCACGGTGGGCGCGGCCCGCGCGGGCGCGCTGCTCGAACGGCAGCTGACGCCGGCCCGCACCCGGGCCCACTCCGCGGCGCTCCAGGCGCTCGGCTCCTCCCGGTTCCACGCCGTGGCGGACGCGGTCGCGCTGCTCGCCAGCGAGGCGCCGCTCGCGACGGCCGCCGCCGCGCCCGCGGCCGAGGTCCTGGTGCCCGCCGCGCTCGCCGCGGAGGAACGGCTGGAGCACGCGGTGGCCGCGCTGCCGCTGGCGCGCGCGGCGCGCCCGTACAACTCCGAGGCGCTGGTCCAGGAGAGCGAGAGCCAGGACCAGCCCTGGCATCAGGTACGGCGGCTGCTCCGGCTGCACCGGTACGCCCAGGAAGTGCTGCACGCGCGCCCCGCCGGCCTCCTGCCCGACGAGCCCTCCACGAGTCAACTGCCGGGCGCGGGAAGGGCGCTGGACCGGCACCGCGACGCCGCCGAGGCCGCCGCCGCCGCGTCGGCCGCCGCCCGCACCCCCCGCATCGCCCCGGCGACGGCGTACGCGCTCGGTGTGCTCCACGCCGACCAGCGCCACGAGGTGGAGGCGGCCCGCTTCGCCTTCCAGCGGATCTGGCAGCCTGTGGCGGTGACGACAGCACCCGCGGCGACGACGGCCGCGTCATGAGCACCGCACCCGACGGCACCGTCCTCGCGGCGGGCTGTGTCCTGTGGCGCCGCGCCGACTGGGGCGACCGCGGCCTGGAGATCTGCCTCGTGCACCGGCCGAAGTACGACGACTGGTCGCACCCCAAGGGGAAGCTGAAGCGGGGCGAGGAGCCGCTCGCCGGCGCGCTGCGGGAGGTGCTGGAGGAGACCGGGTTCACCTGCGTGCCCGGGGTGCGGCTGCCCACCGCCCACTACACCGACCACCTGGGCCGCCCCAAGCGCGTGGAGTACTGGGGCGCCGAGGCGGGCGAGGGGCGCTTCACCCCCACCGACGAGGTCGACCGGCTCCTTTGGCTGACCCCCGCCGCCGCCCACCACCGCCTCACTGAGCCCCGCGACCGCCAGTTGCTGCTGGCGCTGCTCGACGCGCCGCGTCTGGTCTGAACCCGCTCGGCCCCGCTGACCTCGGGCAACGCGTCCGCCCCTGACGTCCCACGGGCAGAACCGGTTCTGTACGCCGCCTGAACACGAACGGGTAACGGTCGGCACCGCACTGCCCGCCATGGTTCACCTTCCGTTAACTCTTCCCCGCCGACGGCTTCACCTGTTCTGCCTAATTTCGGCCTTACACGGTGAACGGCATCCCGCCCACACCGCTCATCCAACGCACGCCGCCGTAGAACGAACGGAACCCGGCGGCTCCCGGAAGGAACACCCGAAAGTGAAGCTTCAGCGCAAGAACCGGCTCCGCGCCACCGCCCTCGGCGTCATCGCCGTGTCCAGCGCCCTGGCCCTCACGGCGTGCGGCAGCGACAACAACAGCGGCAGCGGGAGCACGGGCGGTACGGGTGGCACGGCCTCCGGTGCCGCGTCCAACGTGAAGTGCGACGGCGCCAAGGGCCAGGTCCTGGCGTCCGGCTCCTCCGCGCAGAAGAACGCCATGGACCTCTGGGTCAAGAACTACATGGCGTCCTGCAAGGAGGCGCAGATCAACTACAAGTCCTCCTCCTCCGGCGAGGGCATCGTCGCCTTCACGCAGGGCACCGTCGCCTTCGCGGGCTCCGACTCGCCGCTCAAGCCCGAGCAGGTGGCGGACTCCAAGAAGGTCTGCACCGGCGGCGGCCAGGGCATCAACCTCCCGATGGTCGGCGGCCCGATCGCGATCGGCTTCCACGTCGAAGGCGTCGACAGCCTCGTCCTGGACGCCCCGACCCTCGCCAAGATCTTCAACGGCAAGATCACCAAGTGGAACGACGAGGCGATCGCCAAGCTGAACCAGGGCGCCAAGCTGCCCGACCTCGCGATCCAGGCGTTCCACCGCTCCGAGGACTCCGGCACCACCGAGAACCTCACCAAGTACCTCAGCGCCACGGCCAAGTCCGACTGGACGTACGCGCCCGCCAAGAAGTGGGCCGCCCCCGGCGGTCAGGCCGCCTCCGGCTCCGCCGGCGTCGCCGCCCAGGTCAAGCAGACCAACGGCGCCATCGGCTACTTCGAGCTCTCCTACGCCTCGTCCCAGTCGATCAAGACCGTCGACATCAACACCGGCGCCTCCGCCCCGGTCAAGGCCAGCTCCGCCAACGCCTCCACCGCCATCGCCGCCGCGAAGATCGCCGGCACCGGCAAGGACCTGGCGCTGAAGCTGGACTACACGACCAAGGCCGACAACGCCTACCCGATCGTCCTCGTCACGTACGAGGTCGCCTGCGACAAGGGCAACAAGGCCGCCACCCTCCCCGCGGTCAAGTCCTTCCTCTCCTACGCCGCGAGCGCCGACGGGCAGAAGCTGCTCACCGACGCCAGCTACGCGCCGATCCCGGCCGAGATCAACGCCAAGGTCATCGAGACCATCAACTCCCTCTCGTAGCAACACTGTTGAGCCGCCGGGCCGAAGACCCGGCGGCTCTCGTGGGGCGGGGGCCCCGATCCGGCCCCCGCCGCACACCATCCGGTGCACCGCCGCCAGGGGGCCCGACAGGTCCCCGCCCACAGACCGGAAAGATCATGGCCTCTTCCATAGCAACGGACACACCTCCGCCACCCGCTCCCGCCCCGGCAGCGCGCCGCAAGCAGTCCACCGGCCGCGCGGGCGACAAGATCTTCCTCGGGCTCTCCCGGGGCTCGGGCATCTTCCTGCTCGTCGTCATGGCGGCCATCGCCATCTTCCTGAGCATCCGCGCCGGCATCGCGATCTCGAAGGACCAGGGCAACTTCCTGACCACCTTCGACTGGAACCCGGCGGGCGACCCCCCGGCGTTCGGCATCGCCGTCCTGCTCTTCGGCACCGTCGTCAGCTCGGTCGTCGCGATGGCCATCGCCGTCCCGGTCGCCGTCGGCATCGCCCTGTTCATCTCGCACTACGCGCCGCGCAAGCTGGCCGCACCCCTCGCGTACGTCGTCGACCTGCTCGCCGCCGTACCGTCGATCGTCTACGGCATCTGGGGCGCCCTGTTCCTCGTGCCCTACCTCGGCGGCCTCAACGACTGGCTCGACACCTACCTGGGCTGGACCGTCATCTTCGAGAAGACCGAAGTCGGCGTCGCCCGCTCCATCTTCACCGTCGGCATCCTGCTCGCGATCATGATCCTGCCGATCGTGACCAGCGTGAGCCGCGAAGTCTTCCTCCAGGTCCCGCGCATGAACGAGGAGGCCGCCCTGGCCCTCGGCGCGACCCGCTGGGAAGTCATCCGCCTCTCGGTGCTGCCCTTCGGCCGCTCGGGCGTCATCTCCGCCTCGATGCTGGGCCTCGGCCGCGCGCTCGGCGAGACGATGGCCGTCGCCACGGTCCTCTCCCCGAGCTACGTCCTCTCGCTGCACCTGCTCAACCCGGGCGGCGGCACCTTCGCGCAGAACATCGCCGCGAAGTTCGACGAGGCCAACCAGCTCGGCCGCGACGCCCTGATCGCCTCCGGGCTCGTCCTCTTCGTCCTCACCCTGCTGGTCAACGGCGGCGCCCGCATGATCATCGCCCGCCGCAAGGAGTACTCGGGGGCCAACGCATGAGCCCGCTGACCTCCTTCGACCTCCGCCCCGAAGGGAGCCCGGCATGAGCCACGCAGCCGTTCAGGAAGCCCGGCCCGCCACCCCGGTCCCCCGCAAGGGCAGCCTCAGCCACCGCTCCCTGCCCCGCTGGGCGGGCGCCGGCTTCGCGGTCGTCGCGATCGTCCTCGCGGTGGGCATCGGCCTCGCCTTCGACCTGCACAGCAAGGTCCAGTGGGGGCTCATAGCGGCCCTGCTGTTCATCCTCGTCTCGTACACGGTCACCACGGCCGTCGAGAACAAGCGGCAGGCCAAGGACCGGGTGGCGACCTCCCTGGTCTGGGTCTGCTTCATCCTCGCCGTGATCCCGCTGTTCTCCCTGCTGTGGACGACGATCAGCCGCGGCACCAAGGTCCTCAACGGGTACTTCCTCACCCACTCGATGGCCGGCGTGCCCGCCTTCGAGCAGGGCGGCGGCATCTACCACGCGCTGATCGGCACCCTGGAGCAGATCGGCATCGCCACCCTGATCTCCGCGCCGCTCGGCCTGCTCACCGCGGTCTACCTCGTGGAGTACGGCAAGGGCGCGCTCGCCAAGGCCGTCACCTTCTTCGTCGACGTCATGACGGGCATCCCGTCCATCGTCGCCGGCCTGTTCATCCTGACCCTGATGCTCATGTTCGACCTCCAGCCCTCGGGCTTCATGGGGTCGCTGGCGCTCTCGATCCTGATGATGCCGGTCGTGGTCCGCTCCACCGAGGAGATGCTCAAGCTCGTACCGAACGAGCTGCGCGAGGCCGCCCTCGCCCTCGGCGTCCCGAAGTGGCGGACCATCCTGAAGGTGGTCATCCCCACCGCGATCGGCGGCATCACCACGGGCTTCATGCTCGCGGTCGCCCGCATCGCCGGCGAGACCGCCCCGATCATGCTGCTCGTCTTCGGCAGCCAGCTGATCAACACCAACCCCTTCGAAGGCGCCCAGTCCTCGCTCCCCTTCTACATCTGGGAGCAGTACCGGGTCGGCAGCGACGCGTCGTACGACCGCGCGTGGGCGGCCGCCCTCGTCCTGATCGCCTTCGTCATGATCCTCAATCTGGTGGCTCGCGGCATCGCCCGCTGGAAGGCCCCCAAGACCGGTCGCTAGAGCGACACTCTCCGGCTCCGCCGGGCGGGGCCACGCAGCGACCGATCTCCCCTCTACAGAAGCAGTGAGTAAGTGACATGGCCAAGCGAATCGACGTATCGGGCCTCTCCGCCTACTACGGCGCCCACAAGGCGATCGACGACATCTCGATGACGGTCGAGCCGCGCTCCGTGACCGCCTTCATCGGCCCGTCCGGCTGCGGCAAGTCCACGTTCCTGCGCACCCTGAACCGTATGCACGAGGTGACCCCGGGCGGGCGCGTCGAGGGCAAGGTGCTTCTCGACGACGAGAACCTGTACGGCTCCGCGGTCGACCCGGTGGCGGTGCGCCGCACGGTCGGCATGGTCTTCCAGCGCCCCAACCCCTTCCCCACCATGTCGATCTTCGACAACGTGGCGGCGGGGCTGCGTCTGAACGGCTCGTACAAGAAGAACGAGCTGGCCGACGTCGTCGAGAAGTCCCTCAAGGGCGCGAACCTCTGGAACGAGGTGAAGGACCGCCTCAACAAGCCGGGTTCGGGTCTGTCGGGCGGCCAGCAGCAGCGACTGTGCATCGCGCGGGCGATCGCGGTCGAGCCGGACGTCCTGCTCATGGACGAGCCCTGCTCGGCGCTCGACCCGATCTCGACCCTGGCGATCGAGGATCTGATCGGGGAGCTGAAGGAGCGCTTCACGATCGTGATCGTGACGCACAACATGCAGCAGGCCGCGCGGGTCTCGGACCGTACGGCGTTCTTCAACCTCGCGGCGGTCGGGCAGCCCGGCAAGCTCATCGAGATCGACGAGACCGAGCGGATCTTCTCCAACCCCTCCGTGCAGGCCACGGAGGACTACATCTCGGGCCGCTTCGGCTAGGTCCGACCTCATGCCGTCTGCGGTGCTGCATGGCGGTGCCACCGCAAGACGAAGGGCCCGCCCTCCCCAGGGCGGGCCCACCCCAACCCCCTGGGGCCCCGCCCCAGACCCCGATCGCGCCTCAAGGGCGCTCGTCCTCAATCGCCGGACGGGCTGGGTATGCCAATGCTGGGCATACCGCCTAGATCGACCCACCTAGGGGCGCGGGGAACTGCGCGGGTGCCCCAGCACGGTCCGCAGACGAAAGCCAGGGCTCCTGGGGCCCCGCCCCAGACCCCAATCGCGCCCGAACGGCACTCGTCCTCAAACACCGGACGGGCTGAAGACACACATGCTGCCCGGCACCGAGTAGTTGAGGGGCGCGGGGAACTGCGCGAGACGCGAGCACGGTCCGCACCCGAAAGCGGGGTTGCCTGGGGCCCCGCCCCAGACCCCGATCGCGCCTGAACGGCGCTCGTCCTCAATCGCCGGACGGGCTGAGGCGGCCTGGATTGCGCACCCTGCCAAGGGCAAACCCACCCAGGGGCGCGAGGAACCGCGCGGGTGCCCCAGCACGGTCCACACACGAAAGCCGGGGCTCCTGGGGCCCCGCCCCAGACCCCAATCGCGCCCGAACGGCGCTCGTCCTCAAACGCCGGACGGGCCGAGGCGGCCTGGATTGCGCACCCTGCCAAGGGCAACCCACCCAGGGGCGCGAGGAACCGCGCCAACGGGACCGGGGCCGGTCAGCCGAAGGCCAGTTGCACCACGAGATAGCTCAGCGCAGCGACCAGCGCTGCCGCCGGCATCGTGATGAACCACCCCAGGATGATGTTCTTGGCAACCCCCCACCGCACCGCGTTGACCCGCTTGGTCGCCCCCACACCCATGATCGCCGAAGTGATCACATGCGTCGTGGAGATCGGCGCCTGGAACAGGAACGACGATCCGAACATGATCGACGCCCCCGTCGCCTCCGCGGCGAACCCCTGCGGCGGATCCAGCTCGATGATCTTCCGCCCCAGCGTCCGCATGATCCGCCAGCCACCCGCGTACGTACCGAGCGACAGCATCGCCGCGCACGCGATCTTGACCCAGATCGGGATCTGCCCGCCGGCGTCCTGCACATCCGCGATGACCAGCGCCATCATCACGATGCCCATCGTCTTCTGCGCGTCCTGAAGGCCGTGGCCGAGCGCCATGCCGGCCGCCGAGACGGTCTGCGCGATACGGAATCCGCGCTTCGCCTTGTGCGGGTTCGACTTGCGGAACAGCCACAGGATCGCGCACATCACGAGGTAACCGACGACCAGACCGACCACCGGCGACACGAACATCGGGATGACGATCTTGTCGAGCACGCCGGACCAGTACACGGTCGTACCACCGGCGAGCGCCGCCCCCACCATGCCGCCGAACAGGGCGTGCGAGGACGACGAGGGGAGCCCGAAGTACCAGGTGACCAGGTTCCAGATGATCGCGCCGACCAGCGCCGCGAACAGGATGCCCATCCCCTTGTTGCCCTCGGGCGTGGAGATGAGCCCTTCGCTCACGGTCTTCGCGACACCGCTGCCGAGGAAGGCACCGGCGAGGTTCATGACCGCGGCCATCGCCAGCGCCGCCCGCGGGGTCAGCGCCCGCGTCGACACCGAGGTCGCGATGGCGTTGGCGGAGTCGTGGAAGCCGTTCGTGTACGTAAATCCGAGCGCGACGCCAATGGTCACGATCAAAGCAAAGGTGTCCATGACTGGGTCAGGACTCCTTGACGGCGATGGTCTCCACCGTGTTCGCCACGTGCTCGAACGCGTCCGCCGCCTCTTCGAGTACGTCCACGATCTGCTTCAGCTTGAGCACCTCGATGGCGTCGTACTTGCCGTTGAAGAGGTGGGCGAGCAGCTTGCGGTGGATCTGGTCGGCCTGGTTCTCCAGACGGTTGACCTCGATCCAGTACTCGGTCAGATTGGACATCGTCCGCAGGTTCGGCATGGCCTCGGCGGTCAGCACGGCCGCGCGGTTGAGGACCTCGATCTGCTGCTCGACGCCCTTGGGCAGTTCCTCCACGTTGTAGAGGACGACCAGGTCGACGGCCTCCTCCATGAAGTCCATGATGTCGTCGAGGCACGACGCGAGGTTGTAGATGTCCTCGCGGTCGAACGGCGTGATGAAGGAGGAGTTCAGCTGGTGGAAGATCGCGTGGGTGGCATCGTCCCCCGCGTGCTCCGCTGCCCGCATGCGCTCCGCGATCTCGGCCCGGGACGCGGAATCCGCTCCGAGCAGTTCCATGAGGAGCTTCGAGCCCGTGACGATGTTGTCCGCGGATGCGGAGAACATGTCGTAGAAGCTCGTCTCCCTGGGGGTCAGACGAAAGCGCACGTGGGGTCCTCGGAGTGCTTGGGATTCGGTCAGGCTGATGCTAGGCGCATCATCCGGCCACGGCTAACCGGCGTTCTTCAGTGTCGCCCATCAGGCACAGTGATCAGCACGGGCCCCCGCCCGGGACTCGAAAATTCGTTACCCTATACCCACGAGGGGTATCGAAGCCCTTGCCCCGCACGGCAGATCAGTACGCGAGTCAGCACGCAGACCAGCACGTAGACCAGCACGTAGATCACCGGCAGCCCACTGGGCACATGGCCGCACAGACATGCAGCAGACAACGGGAGGACGCGATGACGACCACCGAGGCGGCCGGCCCCCCGGTCGAGGACCCTTCGGCCCCGCCGGCCTCCGCGGCCCCGGTGACCGATCACGACCACGGGGTGCACGGGTACCACAAGCAGAAGGACGAGCACCTCAAGCGGCTGCGGCGGATCGAGGGTCAGATCCGGGGTCTGCAGCGGATGGTCGACGAGGACGTCTACTGCATCGACATACTCACCCAGGTCTCGGCGTCGACCAAGGCGCTGCAGTCCTTCGCGCTCCAGCTCCTGGAGGAGCACCTGAGGCACTGCGTGGCGGATGCGGCGGTGAAGGGGGGCGATGAGATCGACGCGAAGGTCGAGGAAGCGACGAAGGCGATCGCCCGCATGATGCGCACATAACACCCCGCCCCCGCCGGGACCACGCCCCGTCCTCCCCGATGGACCTCGCGCCCCCCAACCCCCCTTCAGCCTGCGGGAACCTCGCACTCTCGCCCCCACTCAACGCCTGCGGCGCCCCGCACCCTCAACCCCCGCTGCCGCCTGCGGCGCCCAGCACCCTCAACCCCGTTTCCGCCTGCGGACCGTGCGCCCTTCCCGCGCAGTTCCCCGCGCCCCCAGTAGGGCACCCGGAGCCCCCGGCCCCGCCCCACCTCCTGAGGGGCGCGGGGAACTGCGCGGCCGGCCACCCACGGCCCGCACGCCAAGCACAAACCCAGACCCCCCAGGGGCGCGGGGAACTGCGCGAACGGCGCCGCACCCCCGCACCCCCGCACCCGGAAAACCGCACGCAGGCGGACCGCGCGCCCGCTACCGGGACGGCCAGAGCGCGTCGGGGGGCGGGGTGAAGTGGACCACGTTCAGGACCTCGTCGATCAGGTCGGGGCTGAGCCGGTCCCCCTCCGCCGCAGACGCCGCGATCATCAATTCCCCGCACAGCTCGATCTCGACGAGGGCCACGTGGTCCTGGACGGTCACACCGCGAAGCGAAGCCACGCACATCACCCCTTCCTCGACCTCTTCCCGCCGTCAGTCGGTCGGCCGCCCGCTCGCCGTCGTCGGCTTCCTAGCGTAGGGAGAGGGGTACGCACCGCGCATGGCACGGACGGACCATTTCCGCCACCACCGCCCCACCTGAGGGGGCCATATCTGGCTGATTACGGCTGGATCTTCCCGTCGAAGATGTCCCGCGCCGCGGGAAGCCGGACCGGCGCGGCCGCCCCGAACCCGTACAGGAGCGTCGTCGACGCCACCGCCACGGGCCGCCCCCGGTTGACGTAGCTGAACCGGTGGCGCACCTTGCACAGCCGCCCCGCCGCGTCGAGGTACGCGTCGAACGGCACCGCGCCCTTGGAGAACCCTTTCGCCACCGACGCCGGCAGCGCGGCGCTTCCCCGGTAGTGGCGCACCTCCACCCCGGCCAGCTGCTCCTCGCCGACGTACGTCACGTCCTGGGCGCCGCGCAGGAGTACGGCCGCCGCGTACGGGTCGGTGACGCCGCCCGTGACGAGGTTGCCGTCGGCCAGCGAGGCCGTGTCGACGCGTACCCACTTGTCGGCGGGCACCCCGGCACCCCGGTTCTTCATGTAGAGCGCGCCCGGCGCGAGGAGCTCGGTGATCGGGCGGCGTTCGTCCACACCCTTGGCGTCCTGGGGCAGCGTCACCGTCAACTGTCCGGTCCGGTGCCGGAAGTCGTACGTGCCCTCGCCGCGGATCGTCACACGGGTGCCCCCGGTGGCCATCTCCATGGAGGTCGTGACCCGTGAACCGCCCGCCGCCACCAGCCGGTCCGCGGCCGACCGCACCGTGACCGCCGGGTCGGCCGGGGCGCCGCTCGCGCTCTCCGCGCTGTCCGCGCCGCACCCGGCGACCGTCGCGAGCACCCCGCCGACCACCACGGCGGCCACCATCGCGCCCGCTCGCCCGGCTCCGTTCCGCTGCACCACCATCGCCGCCAAACCCCCAACGCCCACTGGCCCGGTCCGCGGGAGACGGCCTGGCCCCGCCCTCCTAACGACCGCGGTGGGGCCCCCGTCACGCACGCCCGCAGTACCGTGGTGCGGTGCCCCACCAGACGACCGTCACGGAACGCGGAAGCTTCGCGATCGCCCGCTGCGGCTGTGGCTGGGTCGGCCCCGCCCGCCGCAGCCGCGACAGAGCCCGCACGGACGCCGACACCCACTCGACCGACACCCCGGTCCCCGACGCGCACCTCTCCGACGCCTCACCCGCCCGTACCGGCGACACCCGCCTCCCCGACACCGCGCCCATCCCCGCGCAGCCCGGCCCCCCGTCCCCCGGCCCCGCCCCACACGGCCCCGAACGATCCCGTACCGACGGGCCGGCCCGCGCCTGAGGTTCCGGGTCCGCGGGCCGGGCCCGAAGGCCAGGCCCGCGCTCCGGTTCGGGGAGGGGCGGCGCGGGAAGGAGCCTGCGCAGCGCCCCACACGCCCCCGGGAGCCCCCATGCGCCGCCGCACCCTCCTCACCGCGACCGCCGGCACCGCCGCGACCGCCCTCGCCACCTCCGCCTGCGGCGGCGCCGCACACCCCGGGCCCGCGCCGAGCTCCACCGCGACGACCCGCTCCCCCGCGCCGAGTTCGTCCGCGGCCCCGGCGCCCGCCGACTGGACCGCGCTCGGCCACTCCCTCGAAGGCAAGCTCGTCCGCCCCGGCGACGCCGACTACGCCACCGCCCGCCAGCTCTACAACACCCGCTTCGACGGCCAGAAGCCCGACGCCGTGGCGTACGCGGCCCACGCGGCGGACATCCAGGAGTGCCTCGCCTACGCCCGCGCGCACCACACCCCGATCTCCGTACGCAGCGGCGGCCACGACTACGCGGGATGGTCGTCCGGGACCGGACGCCTCGTCATCGACGTGTCCCGGCTCGACTCCGTGTCGTCCGACGGCACGATCGGCGCGGGCGCCCGGCTCCTCGACGTCTACACCGGGCTCGCCAAGAGCGGCCGTACGATCCCCGGCGGCTCCTGCCCCACCGTCGCCGTCTCCGGTCTGACCCTGGGCGGCGGGCACGGCGTCACGGCCCGCGCGTACGGGCTCGCCTGCGACAGCCTCACCTCCGTCGACCTCGTCACCGCCGACGGCCGGAAAGTGACGGCGAGCGCGAAGCAGAACCCCGACCTGTTCTGGGCCCTGCGCGGCGCGGGCAACGGCAACTTCGGCGTGGTCACCGGCCTCACCTTCCGCACGCACCCCGCGCCGCAGGGCGTCACCGCCTACCTGACCTGGCCCTGGCGGCAGGCGCAGGCGGTGGTCGGCGCGTGGCAGGAGTGGGGGCCGGACCAGCCCGACGAGATCTGGTCCGCGGCGCATCTGGCCGGAGCGGCCGGCGGCGGCAACCCGACCGTCACCATCGCCGCGTTCTCGCTCGGCTCGTACGGCGATCTGCAGAACGCCCTCGACCGTCTCGCCGACCGCGCGGGCGCCGCCGCCTCCTCGGTCACCCTGCACCGCACCGGGTTCCAGGACGCGATGCTGCTGTACGGCGGGTGCTCCACCTACAGCCAGGCCCAGTGCCACCTGCCCGGCACGACCCCTGGCCGCTCCCCGCAAGGGGCGCTCCAGCGCGAGACGTACGCCGCCAAGTCCGACTTCTACGACAAGGCGCTGCCCCCCGACGGCATACGTCAACTGATGGGCAGCGCCGAGCGGTTCACCCGCATCGCGGCGTCGGACAACGGGGGCGGCGGCACCATCGTGCTCACCGCGCTCGGCGGCGCGGTCAACCGGGTGGCCCCGGATGCCACCGCCTTCGTCCACCGCACCTCACGGGTGCTCGTCCAGTACGTGGCGTCCTGGCGGCCGGGCACGTCGGGGGCGACGCAGCAGTCCTGGCTGACCCGCACCCATGACGCGATGCGCCCGTACGCCTCGGGCGCGGCCTACCAGAACTATCCGGACCCCTCGCTCACCGACTGGCGTACCGCCTACTACGGCACGGCCGCACCGCGTCTCGCGCAGCTGAAGAAGCAGTACGACCCGGGCAGGCTCTTCGACTTCCCGCAGGCGCTCTGACCGCGGGCGCTCCGACCGCGGGCGCTCCGACCGCCGGAACCCGCTCGCTGACGCACCGTCAGGCCGCGAGGTCGCGCTCCGCGGAGCCGGGCCGCTCGACCGCGCCGCCGGCCGCGGCCGGAACCACCGTCAGGGCCCGGCGCGAGTGGACGAGCAGACCGAGCCGGCGCGAGCGGGCCACGGCCGCCACCACCGGGGTGAGGAGCAGCTGGGCGAGCGGGGCGAGGAGCAGCGCGACGGCGGTGCCGAGCGCGAAGCCGCCCACGACGTCGGTCGGGTAGTGGACGCCCATGTAGACCCGGCAGAACCCTTCGAGCAGGGCGAGCCCGAGCGCGATCAGGCCGAACTTGCGGTGGGCGACGAAGAGTCCGGCGCCGATCGCCATGGCGAGGGTGGCGTGGTCGCTGACGAACGAGAAGTCGCTCTTCCCGCCGACCAGGACGTCGAGCCCCTTGTGGTCGAGGAAGGGCCGCGGCCGGTGCACGAAGTCGCGGATGGGGATGTTGACGAGGACGGCGATGGAGGCGGCGAGCGGCGCCCAGACGATCCCGGCGACGGAGACGACCGCGGACTGCCGGTCCTCCGCGCGCCGCACGCTCCACCAGCACCACAGCACGACGAGCACGAGGCCGAGCAGGATGCCGTACTCCCCGACGAAGGCCATGGCGCGGTCGAACCAGGACGGGGCGTCCTTGGCGAGTCCGTTGATGTCGTAGAGCAGGCCGACATCGGGATTCGCTCCGTCGAATGCGAGTCCAGCCATGCTGCGGCCCCTTGCCTTGTTGCGTCCTGCTACCAACCCCCGTGGTCAGTACGTACACCAGTCACTGTCCAGGGAACGCCCTCCGCGGCCGCCACGTTCCACTCTCCACTGAATGATCACGCCGACGTTATCGAAGAGAGACTCATCGTCGCAGCTCAGGGCCTTGGCTTCACGGAGAGTTCAAGCCACCGCAGAGCCTCGTTCAGGCTCCCGGCTGCGGCGTCGGCAGGGCCGCCGCACCGTCCTTGGTGACGCGGGTCGCCCCGAAGTAGTCCGGTGCGTCGATCTTGTCGAAGCGGATGACGGCGCCGGTATAGGGAGCATTGATCATGTAGCCGCCGCCCACGTAGAGCCCGACGTGGTGGATGGCCCGCGAGTTGCCGAGGTCGGTCGAGAAGAAGACCAGGTCACCGGGGAGCAGCTCGCTGCGCGCGGGGTGCGGGCCCGCGTTGTACTGGTCGTTGGCGACGCGCGGCAGCGTGATCCCCACGCTCTGGTACGCGGCCTGCGTCAGCCCGGAGCAGTCGAACCGCCCGCCCTGCTCGGCCGTCCCCTCCCCACCCCAGAGGTAGGGCGTACCGAGCTTCTGCTGCGCGTAGTAGATGGCCCCCGCCGCCTGCTGCGAAGGCTGCACCCGCCCGACGGGCGCGGCGAAGCTCTTCTCCAGGGAGCGGATGGTCTTCACATAGCCCCGGGTCTCGCTGTACGGCGGAATCCCGCCATATTTGATGACGGCGTACGCACCGGCGTTGTACGCGGCGAGCATGTTGTCGCTCGCGTCGCCGGGCACGTCCTTGACGTACTTGGCCAATTCGCAGTCGTACGAGGCGGCTGACGGAATGGCATCCGCGGGATCCCAGATGTCCCGCTTGCCGTCGCCGTTGCCGTCGATGCCGTGGGTCGCCCAGGTGGCGGGCATGAACTGGGCGATCCCCTGCGCGTTGACCGGGCTGACGGCGGTGGTCTTCCAGCCGCTCTCCGAGTAGAGCTGGGCGGCGAGCATCGCCGGGTTGAGGCTCGGGCAGTAGGTGCCCCACTTCTGCACGAGGGGCTGGTAGAGCGACGGCACGGCACCCTTGGCGAGCCCGACCGCGTTGCCCGCGGCGGAGGCGAGTCCCGCGGCGGCCGAGTACGTACCGACAACGAGCAGCGCGATGAAGCTCAGGCACACCCCGAACCCGATCCCGCCCACCATCCAGACTCTGCGCACCCCTCAACCCTCCCCCATCGAGGCGCGGTTCACCGCCACTTCGCCCGCACTCGTGTCGCACCCTCGCTCATTCAGCCACGAACCCGGCGCGCCGTCACGTGGGGGATACCCGGGAAGGAGCGCTTCAAGGCGCCACGGGCGGCCCCCCGGCCCGGCCATGACAACCCGTGGGGCCGCCGCGCTAGGGCAACAGGCAGGCGCAGACCAGCGCCTGAATCTTCGTCACCTCGGCGATGGCGGCGGCCGCGTCGTCCCCGCCGGCCCCTGCGCTCCCCGCGGCCCCGCCGCCGGCGGACGTGCCGGCCGCGGGCGTGGGCGCCGCCGAGGGCGCGGGCGCCGGCTTCGGCGTGCCCGCCGACTCCGCGAGCTTGTAGAGCGACTTGGTGACCGGCCCGAACACGACGCTGTACGAGACGTCGGGGTCGTCGCCGCCGAACTCGTACCCTCCGATCACCCCCGCCACCGCCCCGCCCTCCACGACCCAGGGGCTGCCGCTGGTCCCGCCGGGGTAGCCGGGGCAGTCGATGCGCTGCTGGGAGTCCCCGTACGCGACCGACGTGTTGGTGCAGACCTGCGGGACCTCCGTGTCGGACGGGTACCCGGTGACGGTCACGGGCCCGCCCGTCGCGCGGCCCGTGAAGAGCGGGGCGCCGCCCACCACGTCCTCGACCTGCTTGCCGCCGTCCGAGCCCGGCCCGAGCACCGCGAAGGCGACGTCGCTGTCCTGGTCGCCGTCCTCGTTCCAGCTGTCGTCCGCGTAGACCGACTCCACCGGCCAGGTCCCGTACGGCGCCGAACCGTCCCGGTAGGCGGGCGCGAACACCGTCCTGCCGTCCTGCGACCCGTCCGTGGACAGGCAGTGCGCGGCGGTCACGATGAGATCGTGCCCCGCGCTGTGCACCACCGACGCGGTGCAGAAGTGCCCGCCGTCGAGGTCCTCCTTGAACAGGGCGCCCACCCGGGCGTCGGCCGCCGACGCGGGCGCCGTCGTGGTCTGGCCCCTTGACGCCGTGTCATGGTCGCCGTAGGTAGGTATGGCCAGGAGAACGGCCGCCGCCGACAGGGCGCTGAACCTTCCGCGCCGCGTCGCGAACTTCCTCCCGGAGATGCCAGTGCGCTTCATACGGGCGGCTCCTGGTGGTCGGCGGGCCTGCTTGCGGGGACTGCGAGACACTCTGACTCTTGCCTGCCCCGCTGAGAACGACCATGAAGCTTTTCTGAGAAGTTTCTATGAACCGGCCCGGCCCTTTTGACCCGCGCCGACCAGCCGCGTCCCCGCCGACACGACAAGCGGCCCAAGGGTGTAACAACGACAGTCATTGCCCGGAGTCACCCTCCGTGATACACAGAGTGACCATACGCGTTTCCGCACACACCGGTTCACCGCAGGTCAGGGCGGTGCAACCGGTACTGGCATGCGGGGGCGGGTAAAGAGAGGCGTGAAGGCGTCCTCCTCCGGCGGTTTCATCAGCGAAGATAGAACCTGACCCATGCCGTGCGGCAAGGGCTTCGAACTACCCGACAGGGGCGGTGAGTTACATGTACCTGGCAGCCGGAAAAGGCGACATCACCACCATCATCGGCGGAATCGCCCCCAACTGGGGGCCGTTCGGGACGCTCGGAAACGAGGCCCGCATCATGGTCGAGGTGGTGATGGCGGTCGCCATCCTCCTCTGCCTCGGCATCGCGGTATGGGGTGCGGCCAAACAGCGGATCGGAGCGACGGCGCTGCGCGACACCTTCAGCGCCGAACAGGGCAAGGGCCTCATCGTGGCCGGCCTGACCGGAGTCTTCATCATCGGCTCGCTCGGCACGCTCTTCACCATCGTGTACGGAATGGCGGTCTGACCCCCAGTCAGCCCCGCCGCTGTCCCTTCCGTACCTCCCACACCATCCGTCCGTCGTGCCCACCGGCAGAGGTTGCGTCCCCCTGATGTCGAGTCACCACACCGCGCCCGCGCGGGAACCAGCACGGCTACCGTCGTACTACGCGGAACCGCACACGGTCGAGGGGGCGCAGGCATGAGTTTCGATGACGAGCCGGGCCACGGCGGGGCCGACCCCGGTCACGCCGACGACCGCTTCAGCACGCTCGGCGGCACCCGCCAGACCCGTACCCGCCTCCCGGAGGCCCCGGGCGACACCTACGGCGGCACCCGCCGCCCACCACGGACCTCCCGCTCCCTGGTGATGGTGGTCGGCGTCGTGGTCCTCCTCATCGCGGCGATCGCCTTCGCGAACCGCGGCGGCGACGACACGGGCACGTCCCCCGACCCCGCCGCGAAGCCCGGCGCCGCCGGCGCGACAGCAGCCACCGGCACGAAGCCGGTCCCGGGCAAACAAGCGGGCATCGCATCGGGCTTCCCCCAGAGCGAGCAGGGGGCGCAGTCGGCGGCGGCGAATTACGCGGTGGCGTTGGGTTCCGAGGGCATGTTCCACGCCGGGACCCGTAGCGACATCATCCGGGCCACTCACGATCCGTCCGTCGTGGACGGCTTGCTGAACAGCCTCAACCAGGCGTACAGCCCCGGGTTCCTCAAGAACGTCGGCCTGAACGACGACGGCACCGCGCCCGCCGGCCTGACCTTCGTCTCACGCACCGTGCCGGTCGGCACGAAGGCGACACAGCAGGACGCCGCCTCCGCGTCGGTCGAGGTCTGGTGCACCGGCCTCGTCGGCCTCGCGGGCCCCGGGTCCACCAAGCCCGTGACGCAGACCTGGTTCACCATCACCGAGAAGCTCAAGTGGGTCGAGGGAGACTGGAAGGTCGCGTCCTCTTCGCAGACGGAGGGCCCCACCCCCGTCAGCGGTGACAACCGCGCCTCCACCGCCGACGACATCGCCAAGGCTGTACAGGGATACGGAGGCTTCACCTATGCCCGGTAGCCGACGCCCTCTGTCGTACGCCCTGCTGGCCGTCCTGCCGTCCACCGTCGTGCTGTTCGCCTCCGGCGCCTGGGCGGCACCCAGCCCCACCCCCACGCCCAGCGGAACCCCGAGCCCCAGCCCGAGCAGCAGCAACAACCCGTGCGACCTCATTGTCGGCCTCGCCCGGGACTACTGCGAGAGCGGCGGCAGCAAGAGCGGGTCCAAGTCCTCCATCGCCCCCTCCGACGCCGGCGCAGCCGACCCCCTCACCTCCCTGGCGAAGGGCTGCGCCAACGCCGCCGTCTGGGTCGTCGACACGCTCTCCAAGTTCGTGAAGACCGCCGCCAAGGTGGACTTCACCGACCCCGCCTTCCTCGCCCGCTACGCCATCGTCTTCGCCGCCGCCACGATCCTCACGCTCGTCCTGTGGCTGCTCGCCGTCGCCAAGCGCGCCATCCGCGGGGTACCGCTGTCGACCGCGATCTCGGAAGCCGTCGGCTTCCTGTGGCTGACCGTGCTCGCCTCCGCGTTCACCCCGCTGATCCTCTACACCGTCGTCAACGCCACCGACGCGGTCACCGACGTCATCGCCGCCGGCACCGGCGACCAGACCGACGTCTTCTTCGGCTCGTTCTCGGCCGCGCTCAAGAAGGGCACGGACATCGGCGGCGGCCCGATCATGCTGATCGTCGTCTCCCTCGTCACCATCCTCGCCGCCGGCATCCTCTTCCTGGAGCTCTACATCCGCGCCCTCCTGCTGTACGTGGGCGCGCTGCTCGGCGTCGTCGTGTACTCGGGACTCGTCGACAAGAACATGTGGGGCCACGTCCGGCGCTGGGCCGGAATCATGATCGCGATCATCATGGTGAAACCCATCATCGTGATCGTCCTGAGCCTCGCCGGCGCGCTCTCCGCCGGCAAGGGACCCGACTCGTTCTCGGCCGTCGTCTCCGGCCTCGCCATCATCCTCCTCGCGATCTTCGCCTCGGGGATGATCTACCGCTTCGTGCCCGGCTTCGGCGACGAGATCGCCTCCGCGCGCTCCAACCACAAGCAGGCCACCAGCGGCGCCCAGGCCGCCGCCATGGTCTCCTCGCCCGCCGCCCTCGTCTCCCAGGGCATCAAGACCCACAGCAGCCGGGGCAACCAGGGCGGAGGCGGCGCCGCCCAGGCCCGCCCGGCCAACCCCCTGTCCGGTGGCGTGGCCGCACACAGCAGCCGGGGCTCCGGCGGCGGAGTCGGCGGCGGAACTGTCCCCTCCGCCGCACCTCCGCCGCGCAGCGGCAACGGCCCCACGTCCGGCACGCCGCACACCCACCGCCGCAACTCCGGCGGTGCCGCAGGTAACAAGAACACTGGAGGTGGAGGGCGTTGACGACCCAGTCCCAGCCGGTCGCGCCCCGCCGTACGTATCTGATCGGCCGCGCCCGGCCATCGGCCGTCGTCGGCAAGAACCGGGAGACCGGCGAGATCGCACTGATCATCGGCGGCGCCTTCCTCGGCATGATGTGCGGGCTGCTCGTCCCGGTCCTGTCCCTGCGCATCGTGCTCCTGATGGGCTTCCCGTTCCTGGCGCTCGCCGCGGTGTACGTGCCGTACAAGCACCGCACGTTCTACAAGTGGTTCGAAATCAACCGCAGTTACAAGCGTTCGCTACGCCGCGGCACCGCCTACCGCTCGGGCTCGCCCGAAGCCGGCGTACGTCTCGACGGACGCGAGGTCGAGGTCGGGCCGCCGCCCGGCATCGGCCACATCACCTGGCTCGCGGCACCCTTCGGGCCCGACGAGATCGCCGTCCTGCTCCACGCGGACCGGCGCACCGTCACCGCCGCCATCGAGATCGAGGGCCCCGGCGTCGGCCTGCGCGACAGCGAGGACCAGGAGGCCCTCGTCGACCGCTTCGGGACCCTGCTCAAGCACGTCGCCAACGGCGACGGCTTCGTGACGCGCCTCCAGATGCTGGCCCGCACCCTGCCCGCCGACCCCGACGCCCACGCCAAGGACGTCGCCCAGCGCGGCGACACCAAGGCCCCGGACTGGCTCCAGGAGTCGTACGAGCAGCTCCAGTCGATGGTGTCCACCTCCAGCGAGCAGCACCGCGCCTACCTCGTCGCCTGCATGCAGTACAGCCGGGAACTCGCCGCCGAGGCCAACGCGATGGCCCGCGCCGCCAACCCGCACGGCCGCAAGCTCGACCGCGACGCCGGCCTCGCCGTGGTCATGGCGCGCGAACTCACCGACATCTGCGCCCGGTTGGCCGAGGCCGACATCCGCGTACGCCAGCCCCTCGGCCAGAGCCGCCTCGCCTCGCTCGTGCACTCCATGTACGACCCGGACCACCCCATCGACCACATCCAGGCGATGACCAAGCGCAACGCCTGGCCGGCCGAGCTCGACGCCATGGAGCCCACCTTCCTCCAGGCCAAGACCCGCGAGTCCTCGACGCGGGCGCCCTGGTGCCACGCCACGGCGTGGGTCAAGGAGTGGCCGATGACCCCGGTCGGCGTCAACTTCCTCGCCCCGCTGCTCGTCCACACCCCGGACGTGATCCGCACCGTCGCCGTCTGCATGGACCTGGAGCCCACCGAGGTCGCCATCGAGCGCATGCTCACGGAGAAGACCAACGACGAGGCCGAGGCGTCCCGCGCGGCCAAGATGAACCGTACGGTCGACCCCCGCGACATCGCCGCCCACGGCCGCCTCGACCAGCGCGGCGAGGACCTCGCGAGCGGCGCCGCCGGCGTCAACCTCGTCGGCTACATCACGGTCTCCTCGCGCTCGCCGGAGGCGCTCGCCCGCGACAAGCGGACCATCAGAGCCTCCGCAGGCAAGTCGTATCTGAAGCTGGAGTGGTGCGACCGCGAGCACCACCGGGCCTTCGTCAACACCTTGCCGTTCGCGACCGGAATCCGCCGCTAGTTGAGAGGCAGTACCCGCCATGCGAGATCCGCTGTCTCTCGTCTCCGACGCCTTCACCGCCCTGCTCTTCGGCAAGGTGGAGACCACCCGGCTGCCCGTCCGCACCTCCACGGGCCAGGCCCAGGCCGTCTACCTGCCGACCGCCGCGCCCGGCCTCGGCGACTCCGGCGTGATCATCGGACGCGAGGTCTACAGCGGCAAGGGCTACATCTACGACCCCTTCCAGCTGTACGGACAGCAGCTCCCCGCCCCGCACTGGCTGGTCCTCGGCGAGTCCGGCAACGGCAAGTCGGCCCTGGAGAAGACGTACGTCCTGCGCCAGTTGAGGTTCCGCGACCGTCAGGTCGTCGTGCTCGACGCCCAGGGCGAGGACGGCGTCGGCGAGTGGAACCTCATCGCCCGCGAGCTGGGGATAACCCCCATCCGGCTCGACCCGATGACCGCCATGGACGGCGGCATCCGGCTCAACCCCCTGGACCCGGCGATCACCACGACCGGCCAGCTCGCGCTGCTTCGAACGATCATCGAAGTTGCGATGGGCCACGGCCTGGACGAACGATCGGGTTTCGCTCTCAAGGTGGCGCACGCCTACGTCAACACGACCATCACTGACCGCCAGCCCGTCCTCACCGACATCGTCGAACAGCTCCGCCACCCCGAGGCCGAATCGGCCGAGGCGATGAACGTCGACATAGAGGACGTACGAGCCTGGGGCCTGGACGTCGCCCTCGTCCTGGACCGCCTGGTCGACGGCGACCTGCGCGGCATGTTCGACGGCCCGACGACCATCGGCATCGACCTGGACGCCCCCCTGATCGTCTTCGACCTCTCGCACATCGACCGCAACTCGATCGCGATGCCGATCCTGATGGCGATCGTGGGCGTCTGGCTGGAGCACACCTGGATCCGCCCCGACCGGAAGAAGCGCATCTTCCTCGTCGAGGAGGCCTGGCACATCATCAACAGCCCGTTCGTCGCCCAGCTCTTCCAGCGTCTGCTGAAGTTCGGCCGCCGCCTCGGCCTGTCCTTCGTCGCGGTCGTCCACCACCTGAGCGACGTCGTGGACGGCGCGGCCGCACGCGAGGCGGCCGCGATCCTGAAGATGGCCTCGACCAGGACGATCTACGCCCAGAAGGCGGACGAGGCGAGGGCGACGGGCCGGGTCCTCGGCCTGCCCCGCTGGGCGGTGGAGATCATCCCCACGCTCACCCCCGGCATCGCGGTGTGGGACGTGAACGGCAACGTCCAGGTGGTCAAGCACCTGATCACCGAACGCGAACGCCCCCTGGTCTTCACCGACCGCGCCATGACGGAGTCCGCGGCCACCGACGACATCCTCGCCTCGGAGCTGGACTCCCAGCTCGAATCGGAGACGGAACGCCGAGCCGCCATGATCGAAAAGCAGCTGTCCGCCGCCCCCGACTCCTCCGAGTCCACGGTGGCCTGACATGAGCGGAACCGGAGCACCGAGAACCAACCAGCGCGGCATCCCGGACTCACTCCTGGTCGGCCTGCTGGCCTTCCTGCTCGGCCTGACCGTACTGGTCTGGACGGCCACGGGCCTGGGTGGCCTCTTCACCCACGGCGCGTGGCCGCCAGGCGTATCGTTCACGCACAGCCCGATGGCCCTGCGCGCCCTGGTCACCGCCCCGCACGACCTCCCCGGCGCGTGGCCCGACACCCCTCCGCCCTCGCTCTCGGGCTACGGCCTGTTCTGGGGCCTGCTCATCGGCGAGCTGCTGATCGCGGTCGTCCTGATCGTCTTCGCACTCGGCACGTTCACCCGGTGGCGAGCGGTACGCGCGAGAGCGAGGACCGCCGGTCACCCCACCGGCGCGAGACCCGTCGCGCAACCGGCCGCGGGCACGGACCCGTACCCGGCCCACGGGTTCGGCGCGCCCCCGCTCACGGCTCCCTACCCCGCCCAGCCGGTACGGCCCGCGTACCCCGCGCAGCCCGTCGGGCACCCCGTCCCCGCCGAGCACCCGCAGAGCCCGTACGCCCCGGTCCCCCCGCACCCGGAGCACGTACAGGCCCCCCAGGACCCCCAGCCCGTACGGTCCCAGCACCTCCCCGAACCCGCACCACTGGCCCAACTGCCGTCCCCCTCAACCGGGTTGACGCCCGCCCCGGTGGAACACATCCCGACCCCCCGCGCCGAACAGCCGCCAGCCTCCCGCCTGTTCTTCGGCTCGCCCGACACCCGGAGGCCCAGGGCGCTCCAGGCGATCCAGGACGCCGAGGGCGCGGCCCTGGTCGTCACGTCGGACCCCGTTCTGTGGGCGGAGACGAAGGACGCGCGCGCCAAGCTCGGCCCCGTCCACGTCTACGACCCGACCCACCGCTGCGACACCCCGGCCCGCCTGCACTGGTCGCCCACCGCCGGCTGCGAGGACCCGGAGACCGCGGCCGCGCGGGCGATCGCGCTCCTCGCCCCCGTACGCCCGCAGGCCCGCGTGGACGCCGCCATGGCGGACACCGCCGAGACCCTCCTGCGCTCCTGGCTGCACGCCGCCGCCCTGGAGAGCCGCGACGGCCGCGCGACGAAACAGCTGCACCGCTGGGCCCAGGGCACCGCCGCCCACGAGCCGGTACGCATCCTGCGCACCCACCCCAAGGCGCAGAGCGGCGGGGCGGGGCTCCTGGAGTCCGCGCTCACCGCGTATCCCGAACGCCGGGAGATCGCCCGGGAGTTGACGGCGCGGGCGCTGGCCTGCCTCTCCTCGATCCACATCCGGGAGGCCTGCACACCGAACCGAGCGGATTCGCTCGCCCTGGAATCATTTGTGAACGAGGGGGGCACCCTCTATGTGGTGGGCGAAGCCATCGAGGATCCCCGGTCCGACCCCGCCGCGATGCCGCTGCTCACGGCGCTCGCATCAGACGTGGTCGAGCGCGGCCGCCGCATGGCCGAACGGTCATCTGACGGTCGCCTCGACCCACCAATGACGCTCGTCCTGGACGATGTCGCGGCCGTGGCCCCGCTGCCGCGCCTCCCGGAGCTCCTGTCGTCCGGCCAGGACCGGGGCATGCCGCCCCTGGTCCTGCTCCGCTCCCCCGAACAGGCACGCGCCCGCTGGTCCGAAGCCCTCGCTTGAGGGCGCACGTGGGGGCGTACGGCACGGTCAGGCGCGGAGGAGTTCCATCTCCAGGTCCACGCCGCCGGCCTCGTTGTCCAGGGGCGCGGTCAGCCCCGTAGGCACGAAGCCGATCTTGCGGTAGAAGCCCTGGGCCCGCGGGTTGTCCTCGTGGACGTAGAGCCGGATCCGCTCGACGGGCGGCGCGTCCAGCGACCACGCCCAGTCGACGGCGGCGTCGAAGAGCCGCTCGGTCAGGCCGAGTCCACGGTGTTCGGCGCGCACGAACACCCCCACCAGGTGCGCCTGCGGTGCGGTGATCTCCGTGCCGAAGATGTCCTTCGCCCCGACGGCCTCGACGAGCACGACGACCGTGCCCACCAGCTCGCCGTCGGGCGCCTCGGCGACGAACTGCCGGGCCGAGGTGCCGTGGGAGACCCCGGCGGTCCGCTCCTGCCAGAACGAGTCCGGGCGGGCCAGCGCCTGCTCCGTGGTCTCGAGGAACGCGACGGGGGCAGCCGGGTCGGCCAGCGCGACCAGACGCAATTCCTTCATCCGCAGCCATTCATCGGCGCGGACAGGGCGAATCGAAAAGTCCATGCGCCCATGCTGACCAGGCCTTACGCGGCCCGCAAGGTGTTTTGCCCCTCACCGGCCGGCGGCCTCCCTTGCGCCGCGATCGCCCCCAGAACGCGAAAAAGCCCCGCACCAAAAGGTGCGGGGCTTTTCCCAAAATTTGTTCGGCGGCGTCCTACTCTCCCACAGGGTCCCCCCTGCAGTACCATCGGCGCTGAAAGGCTTAGCTTCCGGGTTCGGAATGTAACCGGGCGTTTCCCTAACGCTATGACCACCGAAACACTATGAAGTTGAACTCGACCAGCACACACCCAGAGGGCATGCGGGAGTTCATTGCTTCAGAACAAACACAGTGGACGCGAGCAACTGAGGACAAGCCCTCGGCCTATTAGTACCAGTCAGCTCCACCCGTTACCGGGCTTCCACATCTGGCCTATCAACCCAGTCGTCTACTGGGAGCCTTACCCTCTCAAGGAGGTGGGAACACTCATCTCGAAGCAGGCTTCCCGCTTAGATGCTTTCAGCGGTTATCCTTTCCGAACGTAGCCAACCAGCCATGCCCTTGGCAGGACAACTGGCACACCAGAGGTTCGTCCGTCCCGGTCCTCTCGTACTAGGGACAGCCCTTCTCAATGTTCCTGCGCGCGCAGCGGATAGGGACCGAACTGTCTCACGACGTTCTAAACCCAGCTCGCGTACCGCTTTAATGGGCGAACAGCCCAACCCTTGGGACCGACTCCAGCCCCAGGATGCGACGAGCCGACATCGAGGTGCCAAACCATCCCGTCGATATGGACTCTTGGGGAAGATCAGCCTGTTATCCCCGGGGTACCTTTTATCCGTTGAGCGACGGCGCTTCCACAAGCCACCGCCGGATCACTAGTCCCGACTTTCGTCCCTGCTCGACCCGTCGGTCTCACAGTCAAGCTCCCTTGTGCACTTACACTCAACACCTGATTGCCAACCAGGCTGAGGGAACCTTTGGGCGCCTCCGTTACTCTTTAGGAGGCAACCGCCCCAGTTAAACTACCCATCAGACACTGTCCCTGATCCGGATCACGGACCGAGGTTAGACATCCAGCACGACCAGAGTGGTATTTCAACGACGACTCCACAACCACTGGCGTGGCCGCTTCAAAGTCTCCCACCTATCCTACACAAGCCGAACCGAACACCAATATCAAACTGTAGTAAAGGTCCCGGGGTCTTTCCGTCCTGCTGCGCGAAACGAGCATCTTTACTCGTAGTGCAATTTCACCGGGCCTATGGTTGAGACAGTCGAGAAGTCGTTACGCCATTCGTGCAGGTCGGAACTTACCCGACAAGGAATTTCGCTACCTTAGGATGGTTATAGTTACCACCGCCGTTTACTGGCGCTTAAGTTCTCAGCTTCGCAACCCCGAAAGGTCACTAACCGGTCCCCTTAACGTTCCAGCACCGGGCAGGCGTCAGTCCGTATACATCGCCTTACGGCTTCGCACGGACCTGTGTTTTTAGTAAACAGTCGCTTCTCGCTGGTCTCTGCGGCCACCCCCAGCTCAGAGAGTAAATCTCATCACCGGTGATGGCCCCCTTCTCCCGAAGTTACGGGGGCATTTTGCCGAGTTCCTTAACCATAGTTCACCCGAACGCCTCGGTATTCTCTACCTGACCACCTGAGTCGGTTTAGGGTACGGGCCGCCATGAAACTCGCTAGAGGCTTTTCTCGACAGCATAGGATCATCCACTTCACCACAATCGGCTCGGCATCAGGTCTCACCCTTATATGTGCGATCCGGATTTGCCTAGATGCACGGGCTACACCCTTACCCCGGGACAACCACCGCCCGGGTTGGACTACCTTCCTGCGTCACCCCATCGCTTACCTACTACAAGTCTGGGTCACCGGCTCCACCACTTTCCTTTCCCCGAAGGGTCCGGAACGGCTTCACGGGCTTAGCATCGCCTGATTCAGTATTGGGCGTTTCAAAGCGGGTACCGGAATATCAACCGGTTGTCCATCGACTACGCCTGTCGGCCTCGCCTTAGGTCCCGACTTACCCTGGGCAGATCAGCTTGACCCAGGAACCCTTAGTCAATCGGCGCACACGTTTCTCACGTGTGTATCGCTACTCATGCCTGCATTCTCACTCGTGAACCGTCCACCACTAGCTTCCGCTGCAGCTTCACCCGGCACACGACGCTCCCCTACCCATCCCAGCAGGCGTTGGCCCTATATGCTGGAATGACACGACTTCGGCGGTACGCTTGAGCCCCGCTACATTGTCGGCGCGGAATCACTTGACCAGTGAGCTATTACGCACTCTTTCAAGGGTGGCTGCTTCTAAGCCAACCTCCTGGTTGTCTCTGCGACTCCACATCCTTTCCCACTTAGCGTACGCTTAGGGGCCTTAGTCGATGCTCTGGGCTGTTTCCCTCTCGACCATGGAGCTTATCCCCCACAGTCTCACTGCCGTGCTCTCACTTACCGGCATTCGGAGTTTGGCTAAGGTCAGTAACCCGGTAGGGCCCATCGCCTATCCAGTGCTCTACCTCCGGCAAGAAACACACGACGCTGCACCTAAATGCATTTCGGGGAGAACCAGCTATCACGGAGTTTGATTGGCCTTTCACCCCTAACCACAGGTCATCCCCCAGGTTTTCAACCCTGGTGGGTTCGGTCCTCCACGACCTCTTACAGCCGCTTCAACCTGCCCATGGCTAGATCACTCCGCTTCGGGTCTAGAGCGTGCAACTATGTCGCCCTATTCGGACTCGCTTTCGCTACGGCTTCCCCACACGGGTTAACCTCGCTACACACCGCTAACTCGCAGGCTCATTCTTCAAAAGGCACGCAGTCACGACGCACTGAGTAAACTCAATGCGGCGACGCTCCCACGGCTTGTAGGCACACGGTTTCAGGTACTATTTCACTCCGCTCCCGCGGTACTTTTCACCATTCCCTCACGGTACTATCCGCTATCGGTCACCAGGGAATATTTAGGCTTAGCGGGTGGTCCCGCCAGATTCACACGGGATTTCTCGGGCCCCGTGCTACTTGGGTGTCTCTCAAACGAGCCGTTGATGTTTCAGCTACGGGGGTCTTACCCTCTACGCCGGACCTTTCGCATGTCCTTCGCCTACATCAACGGTTTCTGACTCGTCCTGTCGCCGGCAGACGACAGAAGAGAGATCCCACAACCCCGCATGCGCAACCCCTGCCGGGTATCACACGCATACGGTTTGGCCTCATCCGGTTTCGCTCGCCACTACTCCCGGAATCACGGTTGTTTTCTCTTCCTGAGGGTACTGAGATGTTTCACTTCCCCTCGTTCCCTCCACATACCCTATGTGTTCAGGTATGGGTGACAGCCCATGACGACTGCCGGGTTTCCCCATTCGGAAACCCCCGGATCAAAGCCTGGTTGACGGCTCCCCGGGGACTATCGTGGCCTCCCACGTCCTTCATCGGTTCCTGGTGCCAAGGCATCCACCGTGCGCCCTTAAAAACTTGGCCACAGATGCTCGCGTCCACTGTGCAGTTCTCAAACAACGACCAACCACCCATCACCCCCACCATTCAGTGGAGTTCACTGGGGCCGGCACTAGAAGGCAGCCTCTCGGCCGTACCTTCAGATACCCAACAGCGTGCCCGGCCCTCTCCATCGCCCCGATCCGCTTTCCACGCTCCGAAGAGCAGTACTGGCGGCCCGAGTTGACCAAGAGTGCCGAATAGTCAACGTTCCACCCATGAGCTGACCGTGCAGAACATTTGTCTGCAGACGGTGCTGTGCTCCTTAGAAAGGAGGTGATCCAGCCGCACCTTCCGGTACGGCTACCTTGTTACGACTTCGTCCCAATCGCCAGTCCCACCTTCGACAGCTCCCTCCCACAAGGGGTTGGGCCACCGGCTTCGGGTGTTACCGACTTTCGTGACGTGACGGGCGGTGTGTACAAGGCCCGGGAACGTATTCACCGCAGCAATGCTGATCTGCGATTACTAGCAACTCCGACTTCATGGGGTCGAGTTGCAGACCCCAATCCGAACTGAGACCGGCTTTTTGAGATTCGCTCCGCCTCGCGGCATCGCAGCTCTTTGTACCGGCCATTGTAGCACGTGTGCAGCCCAAGACATAAGGGGCATGATGACTTGACGTCGTCCCCACCTTCCTCCGAGTTGACCCCGGCAGTCTCCTGTGAGTCCCCATCACCCCGAAGGGCATGCTGGCAACACAGAACAAGGGTTGCGCTCGTTGCGGGACTTAACCCAACATCTCACGACACGAGCTGACGACAGCCATGCACCACCTGTATACCGACCACAAGGGGGCGACTATCTCTAGCCGTTTCCGGTATATGTCAAGCCTTGGTAAGGTTCTTCGCGTTGCGTCGAATTAAGCCACATGCTCCGCTGCTTGTGCGGGCCCCCGTCAATTCCTTTGAGTTTTAGCCTTGCGGCCGTACTCCCCAGGCGGGGAACTTAATGCGTTAGCTGCGGCACCGACGACGTGGAATGTCGCCAACACCTAGTTCCCAACGTTTACGGCGTGGACTACCAGGGTATCTAATCCTGTTCGCTCCCCACGCTTTCGCTCCTCAGCGTCAGTAATGGCCCAGAGATCCGCCTTCGCCACCGGTGTTCCTCCTGATATCTGCGCATTTCACCGCTACACCAGGAATTCCGATCTCCCCTACCACACTCTAGCTAGCCCGTATCGAATGCAGACCCGGGGTTAAGCCCCGGGCTTTCACATCCGACGTGACAAGCCGCCTACGAGCTCTTTACGCCCAATAATTCCGGACAACGCTTGCGCCCTACGTATTACCGCGGCTGCTGGCACGTAGTTAGCCGGCGCTTCTTCTGCAGGTACCGTCACTTTCGCTTCTTCCCTGCTGAAAGAGGTTTACAACCCGAAGGCCGTCATCCCTCACGCGGCGTCGCTGCATCAGGCTTTCGCCCATTGTGCAATATTCCCCACTGCTGCCTCCCGTAGGAGTCTGGGCCGTGTCTCAGTCCCAGTGTGGCCGGTCGCCCTCTCAGGCCGGCTACCCGTCGTCGCCTTGGTAGGCCATTACCCCACCAACAAGCTGATAGGCCGCGGGCTCATCCTTCACCGCCGGAGCTTTTAACCCCTCAAGATGCCCTGAGGAGTGTTATCCGGTATTAGACCCCGTTTCCAGGGCTTGTCCCAGAGTGAAGGGCAGATTGCCCACGTGTTACTCACCCGTTCGCCACTAATCCACCCCGAAGGGCTTCATCGTTCGACTTGCATGTGTTAAGCACGCCGCCAGCGTTCGTCCTGAGCCAGGATCAAACTCTCCATGAATGTTTACCCGTAATCGGGTGCACACATCACGTAAGAGCGGGACGGAACCACCGGAATAAGGCGGCCCGTCCACAGCGTCCTCGCTGTGTAATTGCCTGCCCACCACAAGGGCGTGCAGGACTTTTCAAAGGAACCTCGTCCCACCGAAGTGGAGACGGGGTTGTCAATCTGGCGTTGACTTTTGGCACGCTGTTGAGTTCTCAAGGAACGGACGCTTCCTTTGTACTCACCCTCTCGGGCTTTCCTCCGGGCGCTTCCCTTCGGTATTTCGTGTTTCCGACTCTATCAGACTCTTTCGTGTCCGATTTCCTCGGTGCCTTCCAGGTTCTCCCTTGCGGGTTTCCCTTTCCGGCGGCTCCGACTCTATCAGATCCTTTCGGTCCTGATTCCCGGTCTCCCGGGGCCAAGTCGGCTTGTCTTCCCGGCTGTTGGGCCGTTCGGACTCCCGAACCCTAGCGGATTTTTCCGGCAACCCGTAATCGGGGCTTCCGGTCCCATCGAAATGAATTCGGCATGCCGAAAACAATCCCGGTCGGGAGATCGTGCTGAGTTGGGTGGCCGCAGAGTCTGCGGCGGACGGTCGTTGCAGAACCGTATCGGCCCCGCGACAACTCGAAGAACCTTACGGATCGGGGCGGGTCGTGTCAACCCCGGCCCCGGCTCCTGTCCACTGGTTTTTCAGCGGAGCCCGCGAGGTGCCTCGGTCGGGGTCTCAGTCGAGGTCGGTGAGGCGGCCGCCCGCGTCCGGCTGGGCGTGCTCCACCCTGCGCAGCAGGCGGATCAGCATGTCGCCGAGCTGGCCGCGCTCCTGCCCGGAGAGGTCCTGGAGCAGGTCCTCCTCGAAGTCGCTGGCCATGCGCATCGCCTCGAGCCACTTCGTGCGGCCCTCGTCGGTCAGCTCGACGATGACGCGTACCCGGTTGTTCTCGTCGCGGTCGCGCGTGACCAGGCCCTCGCCGGCCATGCGGTCGATGCGGTGCGTCATGGCGGCCGGTGTGAGGCCGAGGCGCTTGGCGAGTTCGCCGGGGCCCAGGCGGTAGGGCTCGCCCGCGAGCAGCAGGGTCTTGAGGACCTCCCACTCGGCGTTGCTGATGCCGAGTGCGGCGACCTGGCGGCCGTACGCCACGTTCATCCGCCGGTTCAGGCGGCCGAGGGCCGAGACGACCTTCTCCACCTGCGGGTCGAGGTCGCGGTACTCCCGCTGATACGCGGCGATCTGCTCGTCGAGGGTCGGCTCCTGGGGGCCGTCGGGCTCGTCGGGCTCGGTGGTCTCAGCCATGTCGCGAGTATGGCACGGCGTTCGTTGGCTTCTAAGTCCTTGAGTGTGTATTGTTAAGGATCTAATTTTAGTATTGAAGTCTTCAGATCTGAGCCCTTCACGTTCGAGCCCTTCCGCTCACGTCGCCGTGCCCCGGCACGCCCCGGCTCAGGCCCACGGACTTCCCGACTCAAGGTGGTGAGTGTGACCAAGGCGATGGGTGCAGCGATGCGCCGGATCCAGGCGGGGAACGCGCTGAGCGCGTTCGGACTCGGGTTCACCGTTCCGTACCTCTATGTGTACGTGGCCCAGGTGCGGGATCTGGGTGCGACCACGGCCGGTGTCGTGCTCGCCGTCTTCGCCATGGCCGCGCTCGTGGTGCTGCCGTTCACCGGCCGGGTCATCGACCGGCGCGGCCCGCTGCCCGTCCTGGTCGGCGCCGCGCTGCTCGCCTCGGCCGGCGCGCTGGGCCTCGGCTTCGCCTCGAACGTGCCCGCCGCCGTGGCCTCGGCGACGCTCCTCGGCGCCGGTACCGCCGTGATGCAGCCGGCGCTCGCCACGATGATCGTCTGGTGCTCGGGTCCCGCGACCCGCACCCGCGCCTTCGCCCTGCAGTTCTTCCTCCAGAACCTCGGGCTCGGCATCGGCGGGCTCATCGGCGGCCAGATCGTCGACGCGAGCCGGCCGTCCAGCTTCACCCTGCTGTTCTCCATCGAAGCGGTAATGTTCCTGGTGCTCGCCGCCGTGGCCGGCTCCGCGAAGATGCCGCGCTCCGTGGGTGTGCCGGACGCGCGTCCCCAGGGTGAGCAGGGCGCGGGCGGCGGGATCCGGGCGATCCTCAAGCACCGGGCGATGGTGCAGCTGTGCGTGCTCGGGTTCGTGCTGTTCTTCGCCTGCTACGGCCAGTTCGAGTCGGGTCTTTCCGCGTACGGCACCGAGGCCGCCGGGATCGAGCCCTCGACGCTGGGTGTCGCGCTCGCCGCCAACACCGCCGTCATCGTGGTCGCTCAGTTCCTCGTCCTGAGGTTCGTGGAGCGCCGCCGGCGCAGCCGCGTCATCGCGTCCGTCGGTCTCATCTGGGCCGTCGCGTGGATAGCGGCCGGTTACGCCGGCCTCGGGCACGGCAGCCAGGCCATGGCGACCGCCGCGTTCGTCTCGACGTACGCGCTGTTCGGGCTGGGCGAGGCGATGCTGTCGCCGACCGTGGCGCCGCTGGTCGCCGATCTGGCGCCGGAGTCGATGGTCGGGCAGTACAACTCGGCGTTCGCACTGGTCAAGCAGCTGGCGCTGGCGATCGGGCCGGCCGTCGGCGGGCCCATGGGCGCCGCGCTGCACGGCCCGTACATCGTGACGTTCGTGCTGTTCTCGCTCGGGATCACGGTGCTCGCGCTGCGGCTGGGCAAGAAGCTGACGCTCGCGCAGGACCATCCGATGCTCGCCGCGAAGTCCCGCGTGGTGGCGGTGCACCTGCCGGAGCAGGCGCCCGCCAACGCGTGAGGCCCGCGTCCGCACCGGGCCCGCTCTATCCCGGCAGGGCGAACTCGCACCACACCGCTTTGCCGCCGCCCGGCGTGCGGCGCGAACCCCAGGACGAGGCGATCGTCGCGACGATCGAGATGCCTCGTCCTGCTTCGTCCCCGGGGTCGGCGCGGCGCCGGCGCGGCAGGTGGTCGTCGCCGTCGGTCACCTCGATGATCAGGCGGCGGTCGGTGCGGCGGAGCCGCAGGCGCATCGGCGGGGTGCCGTGCTGGAGCGAGTTGGCCACCAGTTCGCTGGCGGCGAGGACCCCGAGGTCGCGCAGCTCCATGGGGAAGCGCCAGGAGGCGAGGACGCCGGAGGCGAACGCGCGGGCGCGGGGCGCCGCTTCGATGCCGCCGAGCAGATCGAGCGCCGCGTTGTGGAACAGCTCCGCGGCCGGCCCGGTGCGGGCCGGGTGCTGGCAGACCAGGACCGCGACGTCGTCGTCGTGTTCGGCGGTCACCCCCAGCGAGCGCAGCAGCCGGTCGCACACCACCTGCGGGGTGCCGACCGCGCCGGACAGCGCCCGCGCGAGCGCGGCCACGCCTTCGTCGATGTCCTCCCTGCGGCGCTCTACCAGGCCGTCCGTATAGAGGACGGCGGTGGCGCCGGGCGGCAGGTCGATCGTGCCCGAGGTGTGCAGCCAGCCGCCGGTGCCGAGCGGTGGGCCCGTGGGGTCCTCGGCCTGGTGGACGGTGCCGTTCTCGTGGCGTACGAGGATGGGCAGGTGGCCCGCCGACGCGTACACCAGGCGGCCCTCGTTGGGGTCGTGCACCGCGTAGACGCAGGTGGCGATCTGGCTGGCGTCGATCTCGGCGGCCAGGCCGTCCAGGAGCTGGAGCACCTCGTGCGGCGGCAGGTCGAGGCGTGCGTACGCCCGCACCGCGGTGCGGAGCTGGCCCATGACGGCGGCGGCGCGCACGCCCCGGCCCATCACGTCGCCGATGACGAGCGCGGTGCGGCCGGCGCCCAGGGTGATCACGTCGTACCAGTCGCCGCCGACCGCGGCGTCGGTGCCGCCGGGCTGGTAGGTGGCGGCCACCCGCAGGTCGTCGGGCTGCTCCAGCTCTTGCGGGAGCAGGGAGCGCTGGAGGGTGACGGCCGTTTCGCGGTGGCGGCGCTCGCTGGCGCGCAGCCGCTCGGCGGCCTCGGCGTGGTCCGTGACGTCGGCGGCGAAGACGAGGACGCCGCCTTCGTCCTGGCCGGGGACCTCGACCGGGCTGCACGTCACCGTGTAGGAGCCGGCGCCCTGGATCCGGCGGGACTTGACCGTGCGGGGCTTGCCGCTGCGCAGCACCTGGTCCATGAGCGGGAGCAGGCCGAGCTCGGCGAGCTCGGGCGAGACCTTGGCGGCGGGCGCGCCCAGCGGGCGGGTGCCGAAGGCCGCCGCGTACGCGTCGTTGACGTACGCGACGCGGTGCTCGGGGCCGGTCAGGAGCGCGACCAGGGCGGGGAGCTGGCCCAGGATGTCGCGCACCGACAGGTCGTCGAGGACCGGGGGCTCGGTCACATCGTCCGGCCAGGGCTCCGGCTGCGGCCCGGATGCGCCGCGGGCCGCGGGCACGGAGCCCCGGTCGGCGCGGTCGGTCCGTGCTGCGGCGCGGCGTTGCGTACCGGGGAGCCGGGCGCTCCAACGCGTGAAGTTCACGGTGTTCCAAGCCTCGTGTGTTGCTGCGGGTGCGGTGCTGCCGGTGCTGGTGCGGGGGTGGTCCGCCGGATCACTCTGTGCAGGTGTGGGCCCACCTATGGTCACACGCCCAGTGTGACGGACCGCACTGACAACCGTCAGTTGTCGTGCGGGGCGGGGCCCTTGGCGGGCGGGCCGCCGCCCGCGGCGATCTCGAACTCGGCGCGCGGGTGTTCCAGCGAGCCGAGCGAGACGATCTCGCGTTTGAAGAGCCCGGCGAGCGTCCATTCGGCGAGCACGCGGGCCTTGCGGTTGAAGGTGGGGACGCGGCTCAGGTGGTAGGCGCGGTGCATGAACCAGGCGGGGTAGCCCTTGAGCTTGCGGCCGTAGACGTGGGCGACGCCCTTGTGCAGGCCGAGGGAGGCGACCGAGCCCGCGTACTTGTGCCGGTACTGCGTGAACTCCCCGCCCTTCACGGCCGCCGCCACGTTCTCGGCGAGCACCTTGGCCTGGCGCACGGCGTGCTGCGCGTTGGGCGCGCACTCGGCGTCCTTGGCCGCGGCCGTCAGGTCGGGCACGGCGGCCGCGTCGCCGGCCGCCCAGGCGTGCTGGACGCCCTCGATCCGCAGCTCCGCGGTGCAGCGCAGCCGGCCGCGCTCGGTGAGCGGCAGGTCGGTGGCGGCGAGCAGCGGGGCGGGCTTGACGCCGGCGGTCCACACGACGGTGCGGGTGGGGAAGCGGGCGCCGTCGCTGAGGACGGCGATCCGGTTCTCGCAGCTGTCGAGGCGGGTTTCCAGGCGTACGTCGATGTTGCGGGCGCGCAGCTCACGGATCGCGTACGTGCCCATCTCCTCGCCGACCTCGGGCAGGATCCTGTTGCTGGCCTCGACGAGGATCCACTTCAGGTCCTCGGGCTTGATGTTGTGGTAGTACCGCGCGGTGTAGCGCGCCATGTCCTCCAGCTCGGCGAGCGCCTCGACGCCCGCGTAGCCGCCGCCGACGAAGACGAAGGTGAGGGCGGCGTCGCGGATGGCGGGGTCGCGGGTGGAGGAGGCGATGTCCATCTGCTCGATCACGTGGTTGCGCAGGCCGATGGCCTCTTCGACGGTCTTGAATCCGATGGCGTAGTCGGCGAGTCCGGGGACCGGCAGGGTGCGCGAGATCGAGCCGGGCGCGATGACGAGTTCGTCGTACTCCAGCTCCACCGCGCCGGTTCCGTCCTCGGGCGAGGCGAGGGTGGTGACGGTGGCGGTGCGCCGGTGGTGGTCGACGCGGTCGGCCTCGCCGATGACGATCCGGCACTTGTCCAGGACCCTGCGCAGCGGGACCACGACATGGCGCGGCGAGATGTTCCCGGCCGCCGCCTCGGGCAGGAACGGCTGGTACGTCATGTACGGGTCGGCGGCCACCACGGTGATCTCGGCCGTCCCGCTCCTCAGCTCCGTCTTGAGGGCGCGTTGCAGACGCAGCGCCGTGTACATCCCGACGTATCCGCCGCCGATCACGAGAACGCGCACAGGTTCTGTCACCACCCCATGACGCAACGGGCCCCGGGCTTTGTCCACAGGCCTGACAAATTGTGTGACCGGAAGGCACTCCCGGGGCGGGTGGCCCATTCCACCCACCGGAACGGAGAAAGCGCAGGCCAGTCGATGGGTGACACGTGCTGGGCAGGGCCGATCCGGTCGAGCGGAGGCCCTTGGTCCGATCGGGGGGCACGCCACGCGGAAGAACCCCTTCTGAATTGAGTCCGGCTCAACTATGTTCGTTACTCGTCGGGGTTTCGGGTGAGGGACCCGTCCCCGGCTGTCAGGGCGGGGAGTCTCCGGGGGGAGACGTAATAACCGGGGGATCAATGCACATTCAGGACTCTCATTGGCAGACGGCCGTCGTGGCCTCATCCGACGGAAACAGCCGGCTGGGCACGGGTCCGGGCGTCGGCGGGTCGCGTTCCGCGCCGCTGCGGGTGGATGCCCAGCGCAACCTCGAGCACGTGCTGCGCGCGGCGCGCGAGGTGTTCGGCGAGCTCGGTTACGGGGCGCCGATGGAGGATGTGGCGCGCCGGGCCCGGGTGGGGGTGGGCACCGTCTACCGGCGGTTCCCGAGCAAGGACGTCCTGGTGCGCCGGATAGCCGAGGAGGAGACCTCGCGCCTCACCGACCAGGCGCGTACGGCGCTCGGTCAGGAGGAGGAGCCGTGGTCGGCGCTCTCCCGGTTCCTGCGCACCTCGGTGGCATCGGGCGCGGGCCGGCTGCTTCCGCCGCAGGTGCTGCGGGTCGGTGTGGACGGCGAGGAGGCCGAGGGCGCACGGCCCGAGGACGCGCGCTCCGAGGGCGTACGGGCCGAGGGGCCGCGCGACGGGCTCGACGAGGCGCGGGTGCCGCAGCAGCGGCAGGTCGGCGGGGCCGAGCAGGCGTCCGGCTGGGGCCGGGTCGTCGAGCAGCGCGCGGCGCCCGAGCTGGAGCTGGGTGACACGGGCGCGGCCGAGCTGCTCGACGTGGTCGGGCAGTTGGTGGACCGGGCGCGGGCCGCGGGTGAGCTGCGCGGCGATGTGACCGTCGCCGATGTGCTCCTGGTGATAGCCACGGCGGCGCCTTCGCTGCCGGACGCCAACCAGCAGGCCGCCGCCTCCGCGCGGCTGTTGGACATCCTGCTCGAAGGGCTCCGTTCGCGCCCGTCGTCCTGACGGTCAACCCGTGCGGGCGCGACCGGAGTTGACGGCGGCCCGGCGGGCCGTCATCACGGCGCCGAGCCTTACCCGAAAGGGTGATGGCTAGTGCCCGGGTGCGGTAACTCTCCCCGGATGAGTGGTTGCCGCGCCTGAGGCTCGGCTCCGCTTGTGCTCTGTGGCACGCTTGCCCGGTGGTCGGGTCTGGGCGTGCTTACGGGAGCTTCCGCTATGGGCGTTGAAGAGCGGGACGAGTCGCGCTCGGGCGGCGGCGGCCCGGATTCGGGCGGCTCCGACGGGGCGCGTCCGCCACGGCAGGTGCCGAACCAGGGCGGCCCCGGGCACATCGCTCCGAGCGGTCCCGGCCAGGTCTCGTCAGGTGGTCCCGGGCATCTCGCGCCGGGTGGTCCCGTGTCCTTTCCGGGGCAGGCCGTGGGCGGTTCAGGTCCCGAGCAGCCGGGTGCGGGCGAGCCGTCCCCGCCCGACCTCGGCGGCACCGTACTGCCCGGCCCCTGGGGGCCCATGGACGGTGTGGGGGATCCCGGCGCGAGCGTGCCGCCGCAGCGCGAGGGCGGGCTGCGCGAAGGCATGGCCCTGGAGATCGCCGACGCCGGGCAGTCCGACGCCGGTCTCATCCACGCGATGCGGGCCGGCGACGACAGCGCGTACGAGGAGCTGTACCGCCGCCACTCCGACGCGGTGCGGCGCTACGCCCGCAGCTGCTGCCGTGACGCGCACACCGCCGACGACCTCACCGCGGAGGTCTTCGCGCGGACGCTGCAGGCGGTGCGCGGCGGCGCCGGGCCCGAACAGGCCGTGCGCGCCTACCTGATGACCACCGTGCGGCGGGTCGCCGCGTCCTGGACGCGGACCGCCAAGCGGGAGCAGCTCGTCGACGACTTCGCGGTCTTCGCCCAGCAGTCCGCCCGCTCGGCCGAGGTGTCCGACGACGACACCATCGACCTGGGCGCCGATGTGCGGGCCATGCACGAGGCCGAGCAGACGCTCGCCATGCAGGCGTTCCGCTCCCTGCCCGAGCGCTGGCAGGCGGTGCTGTGGCACACCACCGTCGAGGAGGAGTCGCCCAGCGAGATCGCGCCGCTGTTCGGGCTCACCGCCAACGCCACCGCGGTGCTCGCGAGCCGCGCCAGGGAAGGGCTCAAGCAGGCCTACCTCCAGGCGCACGTCTCCACCGCGCTGACCTCCGGCGGGTACTGCGCCCGATACGCCGACCGGCTCGGCGCGTACGCGCGGGGCGGGCTGCGGATGCGGGCCGAGCGGGGCCTCAGCAAGCACTTGGAGGAGTGCGCGAAGTGCCGGGTCGCGGTCGTCGAGCTCAAGGACGTCAACGCCGGGATCCCCGCGCTGCTCCCGGTCGCGGTCATCGGCTGGTTCGCCGCCGGGTTCTCGCTCAAGGCGGCCGGTGTCGTGGCGGGCGGCGCGGCCGGTGCCGCGGGCGCCGGGGCGGCTGCCGCGGCGACGGGCGGCGGCTCATCGGGCGGCGCGGCGGGAGGCGCCGCGGCGGAAGGTCTCGGCGCGCCGGCGAAGGCCGGCATCGCGGCGGCGGTCGCCGTGGCGGTCGCGGCCGGTGTCGTGTTCGCGCTGACCGGCAACGACGCCCCGGCGCCCAAGCCCGACGCGAAACCCCCCGCGGTCGCGCCCGCCGTGCCGCACGAGCAGCCGCCGCCCGCGCCCGAACCGCCCGCACCTCCCGCGCCCGCGCCCACCCCGCCGCCCAAGCCGGCCGCGCCGAAAAAGCCGGTGGCCCGGCCGGCCCCGCCCCGGCCGCCGACGCACCCGAGGCCCACGCCGCCGCGGCCGGTGCCGCCGCCCAAGCCGGCTCCGCCGAAGCCCACCCCTCCCCCGCCGCCACCGCCCGCCCCGACCGTGTACCAGGTCAACCGCCTGCAGTACGGCGTCCTCGGCGACGGCACCAAGCCCGAAGTGCGGCTCGGCGACTCCAGCTGGCTGTGGCAGCGCTCGGGCATGCGCATCGGCGACCGTCGCTTCCCGCACGGCGTGACCGTGCACGGCCGCTCCTCGGTCACCATCGACCTCAACCGCCAGTGCCGCACCTACGACGCGTACGCGGGCGTGGACCATCTGTCGATGGGACTCGGGGTGGTGCGCTTCTCGGTGTACGGCGACGGGGTCCTGCTGTGGCGCTCGCCCGTGCTGCACGGCGGTGACCCGGCGGTGCCGGTCCACGCCGACCTCGCGGGGCGCCGCACGATCCGGCTCGTCGTCGAGCCGGAGGGCCCGTTCGGGACGGCGGCGCTCGCCGACTGGGCGCAGTCGCAGATCAGCTGCCGGTAGCCGGGCCGGGGCGGTTCAGGCGCCGGTCACCGCGTCCAGGAGGGGCGGGATGCCGGGCGGGGTCAGGGCCGCCCCGGCCGCGCTCTCCGTGGCGTACTGCCCGGGGCTGAGCGTGCGGCGGGCGCCGTCGACGATGGACCGCTCGATCGCCGCCTCCGGTACGGAGCGCGGGATGTCGGCGCGCCAGGCGTTGGCCGCGCCCAGGATCCGTACCGCGAGGGCGGGTTCGCCGAGCGCGACCAGCAACTGGGCGGCGCGTTCGGCGAGATGGGCCAGGACCAGCTCGGTGCACTGGGCGCCCGCCGCCGTGCGCAGCCCGTCCGCCAGGCGGACGAGGCCCGCCCGCGGGCCCGACTCGACGGCGACGACGCGGGCGTCCAGCGCGTCGAGCAGCGCGGTGAAGTGCGGGGGCTGGCCCTGCGGCCCCGCCGTGGAGAAGTCGAGGGCCTGGGTGCGCAGGCGGACGGCGGCCTCGATGTCGCCCCGGTCGAGGGCGATGGTGGCGAGCAGCGAGTGGATGTACGGCAGCGCGTCGGCCACCCGGTAGCGGTGCGCGTCCGTCGCCGCTTCAAGCAGGGCCTTCTCGGCCGCGTCCAAGTTGCCCTCGCGGTAGCAGAGTTCGCCGACGCGGGCGGTGAGGAAGGGGGCCTCCTGGTGGGCGCCGACCTCGCGGGAGAGCTGGAGCGCCTCCTCGTAGGCGGGGCGGGCCAGCTGGGGCAGGCCCCGGGTCATCGCGGCTTCGGCGGCGGCGCCCGCCACCTGGGCGCGCATCCAGCGGTCGCCCACGCGGCGGCCGAGGTCGCGCAGTTCGGCGAGGTCGTCGTCGACGCCCTCGAAGCCGCCGGGCATGTCGATGGCCATGTGCGTACGGAACATCAGGCTCACCGCGGTCGCCCAGTCGTCGCCGTGGCGGCGGCAGTTGGCGACGACGGCGTCGATGGACTCGCGCACCATGCCCGGCGGGTCGGTGCGGAACGTGGCGAACGGCCAGAGCAGGCCCGGGAAGCGGGCCGCCTGCGGGCCGCCGGTCTCGAAGGCGCGGCGGATCTCGGTGAGGCGCTCCTGCACGGCGGGGTCGGCGAACCCCTGGTCGCGGTCGACGTCGGAGAGCAGGAAGAAGCGGAGCAGGTCGAGGTGGAGCCGCGGCCAGTACCGGGGATGCGACGGGTCGTCGGGGGTGGGCGAGAGCTTCGCCACGTCGTGCGCCCAGTCGGCGCCCTCGGTGCGGTAGTTGCGCAGCCACCAGAACCAGCCCATGTCCAGCGCGAGCCCGGTGGCGGTGTCCTCGTCGGCGGTGGGCGGGGTCGTGGTGCGGCGCAGCACGGACCGGATGTTGTCGAGCTCGGTCTCCAGGCGGCGGATCCAGGGGAGCTGGTCGTGCGAGCGGACCAGGGGTTCCGCCCGGCGGACCAGGGCGCCGTAGTACGCGGTGTGCGCGTCGGCCGCCTCGCGCAGGCGGTCGGGGGTCTCGGCGGCCCGCTCGGCGGCGTACTCGTGGATGGTCTCCAGCATGCGGTAGCGCATGCCGCTCCCGTCGTCCAGGGGGACGGCGATGACCAGGGACTTCTCGACGAGCGCGGCGAGGTCGTCGGTGGCGCCGCACACGGCCTGGGCCGCGGCGAGGTCCCAGCCGCCGGCGAAGACGGAGGCGCGGCGCAGCACGTCGCGCTCGGAGGTGTCGAGCAGGCCCCAGGACCAGTCGACGACGGCCCGCAGGGTCTGCTGGCGCGGCAGGACGGTGCGGCTGCCGCCGGTCAGGAGGCGGAAGCGGTCGTCGAGGCGGTCGGCGATCTGGCGCGGGGTGAGCAACCGCAGTCGGGCGGCGGCCAGTTCGATGGCGAGCGGCAGGCCGTCGAGACGGCGGCAGATCTCGGCGACCGCCCCGGGATCGGCCTCGGGGTCGAAGTCGGGGCGTGCGGTGCGGGCGCGTTCGGCGAACAGGCGGTGGGCCGGGAGCGGCGGCAACGGCTCGACCGGGCGGACCGCCTCGCCCGGCACGCCCAGCGGCTCGCGGCTGGTGGCGAGGATGCGCAGCCGGGGGCAGCGGGTGAGGAGCGTCTCGGCTAGGCGGGCCGCTGCGTCGATGACGTGCTCGCAGTTGTCGAGGACGAGCAGGGTGTCGGGGCGGCGCGACAGGTCGTCGACGAGGCGGGTGGTCGGGTCGTTGTGGGTGGGCTGGCCCTCGCGCGCCAGGAGCGTCGTCTCGCGCAGGCCCAGCGCGGAGACCACGGCGCCGGGCACGGCCCCGGGCTCGTCCAGCGGGGCGAGTTCCACGAGCCAGGCGGCGGCGTCGGAGGCGGCCGCGGCCTGCTCGGCGAGGCGGGTCTTGCCGGTGCCGCCGGGTCCGGTGAGGGTGACCAGGCGGGACGCGGCCAAGTCGGTGCGGATCAGGGCTAGTTCGGGTTCGCGTCCCACGAACGAGGTCAGGCGGGGACGGATGTTTCCCCCGGCGAGGCCGGCGGGCACGGGCTCGTCACGGAGCAACTCGGCGTGCAGCGCTGCCAGTTCGGGGCCCGGATCGGTGCCGAGGGAGTCGGCCAGGGTGCGGCGGGCCTTGTCGTACGCGGCGAGCGCGTCGGCCCGGCGGCCCTCGGCCCGCAGCGTACGGATCACCTGGGCGTGCAGCGTCTCGTCGTAGGGGTGCGCGGCGAGCAGCTCCATCAGCTCGGGCAGCAGCCCCTCGGCGGCGCCGCGCCGCAGGTCCGCCTCGATGCGGTGGCGCAGCGCGGTCAGGCGCCGCGCTTCGGGGCGTACGGCCGCGTGGCGTTCGGGCAGGTCGGCGAGGGCGGGGCCGCGCCACAGGGCGAGGGCGGCGCGCAGGGTCTCGGCGGCGGCCTCGGGGTCGCCCGCGGCGAGCTGGTCGGCGCCGTGCGCCGCGCGCTCCTCGAACGCGTACAGGTCGATCGCCTGCGGCGGCGCGGCGAGCCGGTAGCCGGCCGGCCCCGACTCCACGGCCTGCTTGCCGATGGCGCGGCGCAACCGGCCGACCAGGGCCTGGAGGGCGGCGGGCGCGTCCTGCGGCGGATCGTCGGCCCACACCTCGTCGATGAGGGCCGGCACGGGGACGGGGCGCGACGGGCTGAGGGCGAGCGCGGTCAGCAGGGCGCGCACTTTGGGCCCGCCCAGGGGTATGGCGGTGCCGGTGTCGTCATGCGCCTCCGTGGCGCCCAGGATCAGGTACCGCACGCGTTCATTATGGCGGGGCCGCCCGCTCCCGCGCCGCGCCCGCCGCCCAAGGGCGTGGCACCGGGGGCGTTTCAGGACCGCAGCGTGGGGCGCCTGGGCGGGGTGACGCCGCCCGCGACCGCGCGTTGTCTCGGCGCCGCCGTCCCCGTCCAGCAGGTGCCCCGCCTGGCGAGCAGGCGGCGCAGCCACAGCTCCGTGGAGATGAGGTCGGCGAGGCCGTCCAGGGGCAGGGGTTCGCCGGCCGCCGCCGCGCGGACCGCCTTGCGTACGGTGCGGGCCTCGATCAGGCCGGCGTCGGCGAGCAGCGGCGCTTCGAAGAGGACGACCAGCGGGTCGGCGGCCTGGCGCAGGCCCGCGCGGGCCGCGGCCGTGGAAGGCGCGTGCGAGGGGGCGCCCCAGCCGGGCGGCAGGTCGCGCACCCCGGATGCCGAGAGCACCGTACGCAGGATGTCGGCGCGGGCTCCGGGCTGGACGCGCAGGGATTCCGGCAGGGCCCGGCAGGCGCGGACGACCTGGTTGTCGAGGAACGGGGCGTGCAGGCGCTGGCTGCGTACCTCGGCGGCCTGTTCGAGGATGCGGTGGTCCGACGCGTAGCGGGCGAGGGCGGCCGACGCGCGGGCCTCGCCGGGGCGTTGCGAGGGGGCGGGGCGGGTGGCCGACGCCATCAGGCGAACCGATACTTCCGCGAGCGCTTCCCCGGTGAGCCAGCGGGCCGCAGGCCCCGGGCGGGTCCATGACAGGGCGGCCAGGGAGATCGACAGGGGGCTCGCCGCATCGTCGAAGCGGGGCTCGCGCAGGGCGTCCGCGGCCGATTCGATGCCGGTGCGGTAGGGGGTGCGGGCGAGGCGGCGGGCGGCCCGGTAGACGGTGAGCGGGACGAAGAGGGAGTTGGCCGAGGGGCCGCCCGCCTTGGCGAGGGCGGTCGCGGGGCGGAGCAGATGGCGACGCTGACGGTCCATCAACAGATCTGCCAGGCGCGCCGGATGGGCGTCGAGGACCTGGCGGGCTCCGCTTCCGGTGAAGTGGTCGGCGCTGCCCGACAGGAGGCGTCTGCGGTGGCGCGGGGCCGCGACGAGGGAGGGGCCCGGTTCGTCCGTGAGGGGCCCTTCGAGGTCGGCGTAGGGGAGGGACTCCTCGGCGCCGGTCACCACCACGTGGTGCAGGCGGGGGTTGGCGGCGATCGCGCCCGCCCGTTCCAGTTCGGGCCGGCGGCCGGGCACGGTGAGGTCGTTGAAGGTGACGGCGAGCAGCCGTTCGCCCGCCCCGGTGCCGTGGCCGAGCACGGTGCCGGGGACGCCGGGCAGACCGGCCGCGAGGAGGGCGAGGGTCGCGGAGGCGGGGCCGCCGGAGAGATCGGCCCCTATGCCGGGGGCGGGGCCGCCACGGGCCGCGCGCCGCTCCGCGGGCCCCATGCCGGGGACCGGGCCGGGGTCGGGGGGCAGGGTCTCGGGGGCGTGCCGGGGCGCGGTGAGCCGGGCCCGTACCGCGCCGACGAGGGCGTCGCGGACCCCGTCCACGGCCGCGGCGGGCGCCAGTTGGGGCGCGGCCACGGCGAGCGAGGCGAACGGTTCGTACCCGGTGATCTCGCGCGAGCCCTCCCGCAGGACCAGGGCGTGGCCGGGCGGGATGCGGCGTACGCCCGCGTAGGGCGTGGAGTCGCCGAGCGCCTCGGGCACGTCGGGGCAGGCGAGCAGGGCGGCGAGGTGACCGATGTCGAGCTGGGCCTCGATGAGGTCGGCGAGCGGAAGTGCCGCCGTGCCGTAGGCCGTTCCGCCCGCCCACGGGGTGTAGAAGACGGGGCGCGCGCCGGCCAGGTCGCCGACGACCGTGATGCGGCGGGCCACTTGGGCGACCGCGGTGTAGCTGCCGGGCCAGGCGGAGAGGTGGCGCAGCGCGCCGCCGCGCGCGGCGAAGAGGCCGACCCGGAGCTCCTCGTCGGTGGCGGCGCAGCAGCCGAGGACGGCGAGCCGGGTGTCGGCGCCGACGGCGACCGTACGGATCTCGTCGGGCCGCCAGTCGCCGACGGCCCACAGCGGATCGGGGTCGCCCCACAGGAGCTGGGCGCCGACCGGGTGGACGGTGCGGCCCTCGTCGGGCTCGCCGACGGCGCCCGCCGTGCCGTAGGAGCCGGGCCCGTAGGCGCCGCCCGCCCCGTAGGCACCCGTGCGGAAGCTTGCGGCGACGCTGCTCCACCCCACCAACCATCGCATCGCGCCTCCACAGGCTGTGGACAACTCGTGGACAACCCCGGGCCGGACCTTTGTGTGACGCTCCGTCAGAAAAGCCCGCGACGGCATCCCGTCAGGGCGCTTCCCACGGATCCGAGGAGGCCGGGACCCCATGCTGTCACGACAACCGCGCCCACGAGGGGCTCCGGGGGACAGGCGGGACAAGTGAATTCACCCCGGAGGGTGGCCGATTGGCACCGTTCCCGGGACGTACGGGGCGAGTCCGTGGTGATCGCCCAGGGCCGCCCAACCCCGTGGACAGGGGGCGATATTCAGCCATTCTCGCGGCGCCCGGCCGTCGTCACAGCCGTCTCCGGGGGCCCACAACACACAGTCCGGGAGGCGCCGTTCGCCTCCCGGACCGGTCCGCCGCCCGCGGGGATTGAGGCGGCGGTGTCCCCCAGCCCGCTGGATCCATGCAGCGGGCCGACCCACGCACCACACATGGAAGCGTCCCCCTGGGGGCCCTGCGAGAGCGCACGGCCGGGCGCACGGCCGCGCGCCGGGAGCGCGGCGGCGGCCATCGCCGCCGCACCCCCGGCGCAACGGCCCGGCGCCCCCGCCGCCCGCGCGGACGCCGGCACCGGTCCGTACGGAAAACAATCTCGCCATACGGAAGACCACCCCTTAACGGTAGGGATGCGGCGAACTACGCTGTGTTTACTGCTGTTCCTCACGGGTGGCATATTCCCGAGGGCTCGGCCACATGCTTTTGCGGCCGACGAACCGGACATCCACACCGCCCGGGGGAACGCCGTCTGTGTCGAGGGGTGGCGCATGTCCAGGGAGCAACGCGGGCCGAACGAGAAGCTCGGCACCGTTCTCGCCCTCGCGGGAATCAGCAACGCGGGCCTCGCCCGCCGGGTCAACGACCTCGGCGCGCAGCGGGGCCTGACCCTGCGCTACGACAAGACCTCCGTGGCCCGGTGGGTCTCCAAGGGCATGGTGCCCCAGGGCGCCGCGCCCCACCTCATAGCGGCGGCGATCGGTGCCAAGCTGGGCCGGCCCGTCCCGCTGCACGAAATCGGCCTCGCGGACGCGGACCCGGCCCCCGAGGTCGGGCTCGCCTTCCCGCGCGACGTTTCGGAGGCGGTGCGCTCGGCGACCGACCTGTACCGGCTGGATCTGGCCGGGCGCCGGGCCGGTGGCGGCATCTGGCAGTCCCTCGCGGGCTCCTTCGCGGTCAGCGCCTACGCCACCCCCGCGTCCCGCTGGCTCATCACGCCGGCCGACTCCTCGGTGGCCCGCAGCCTCGACCTGACCGACCTGCCGCCGCTCAAGGTCGGCCACAGCGACGTCGCCAAGCTCCGCGAGGCCGCCGAGGACGCCCGCCGCTGGGACTCCAAGTACGGCGGCGGCGACTGGCGTTCGTCGATGGTGCCCGAGTGCTTACGCGTCGACGCGGCCCCGCTGCTGCTCGGCTCGTACAGCGACGAGGTGGGGCGCGCCCTGTTCGGCGCGACCGCCGAGCTGACCCGGCTCGCCGGGTGGATGGCCTTCGACACCGGCCAGCAGGAGGCGGCGCAGCGCTACTACATCCAGGCCCTGCGGCTCGCGCGCGCCGCGGCCGACGTGCCGCTCGGCGGTTATGTGCTCGCCTCGATGTCGCTCCAGGCCACCTACCGCGGTTTCGCCGACGAGGGCGTCGACCTCGCGCAGGCCGCCGTCGAGCGCAACCGCGGGCTCGCCACCGCCCGCACCATGTCCTTCTTCCGCCTCGTGGAAGCGCGCGCCCACGCCAAGGCCGGCGACGGGCACCCCGCCGAGGGCGCCCTGAAAGCCGCCGAGGCGTGGCTGGAGCGCTCACGCGACGGCGACAGCGACCCGTCCTGGCTCGGCTTCTACTCCTACGACCGCTTCGCGGCGGACGCGGCCGAGTGCTACCGCGACCTGAAGGCGCCCCGCCAGGTGCGCCGCTTCACCGAGCAGGCGCTCTCGCGGCCCACCGAGGAGTTCGTCCGCTCGCACGGGCTGCGGCTCGTGGTGAGCGCCGTCGCCGAACTGGAGTCGGGCAACCTGGACGCGGCGTGCGCCGCCGGCACCCGGGCCGTCGAGGTCGCGGGCCGCATCTCGTCGGCCCGCACCACCGAGTACGTACGCGATCTGCTGCACCGCCTGGAGCCCTACGGGGACGAGCCGCGCGTCGCCGAGCTGCGCGAACGGGCCAGGCCCCTGCTCGTCACGCCCGCGTAGGGCCTCCACCGGACGTTTACCGGGATTGTCAGTGGGTCAGTGCAGTATGTGGTGAGGGGGTCCGGGGCCGTCCTCCGGGAAAGACACGACCGGGGTGGGAGGTGCCTGGGGTGACGACGACGTACGACTGCGATGTGCTGGTGGTCGGCGGCGGGATCGTGGGCCTGTCGACGGCGTACGCGCTGACGCAGGCGTCACCCGGCACGCGTGTGGTGGTCCTGGAGAAGGAGAGCGGCCCGGCCCGCCACCAGACCGGGCGCAACAGCGGGGTCATCCACAGCGGCATCTACTACAAGCCCGGCTCCCTCAAGGCACGGTTCGCGGTGCGCGGCGCGGCCGAGATGGTCGAGTTCTGCGCGCGGCACGGCATCGCCCACGAGGTCACCGGCAAGCTGATCGTGGCCACCGAGCGCGCCGAGCTGCCCCGGCTGCACGCCCTGGTCCAGCGCGGCCGCGAGCACGGCATCCCGGTGCGCGAGCTGGGCCCGGCCCAGATAGCGGAGTACGAGCCCGAGGTGCGCGGCCTCGCCGCGATCCACGTCGGCACGACCGGGGTGTGCGACTACGGGGCGGTCGCGGCGCGCCTCGCCGAGCTGTCCGGCGCCGAGGTGCGCTACGGCGCGGAGGTCGTCCGCATCGACCGGCGCGCCTCCCTCGGCGTCGCCGTGCGCACCGCCGACGGTACGGTGCTGCGCGCCCGCGCCCTGGTCAACTGCGCGGGGCTGCACTGCGACCGGGTGGCGCGGCTCGCGGGCGACGACCCCGGGGTGCGGATCGTGCCGTTCCGCGGCGAGTACTACGAGCTGGCCCGGCCCGGCCTGGTCAAGGGCCTGGTCTACCCGGTGCCCGACCCGGCGTTCCCCTTCCTCGGCGTCCACCTCACCCGGGGCGTCGACGGCTCGGTCCACGTCGGGCCCAACGCGGTGCCGGCCGCGGCCCGCGAGGGCTACGACTGGCGCACGGTCCGTCCGCGCGAGCTGGCCGGCACGCTGGCCTGGCCCGGCTCGTGGCGGATAGCCCGGCGCCACTGGCGGTACGGGGCGGGCGAGGTGCACCGCTCCCTGTCCAAGCACGCCTTCACCGCGGCGGTCCGCCGCCTGCTGCCCGCCGTGGACGCGGGCGATCTGCGTCCCGCTCCGGCGGGCGTCCGGGCCCAGGCGGTCCTGCGGGACGGGACCCTGGTCGACGACTTCCTGATCCGCGAGACCCCGCGGCTTGTCCATGTCCTGAACGCCCCGAGCCCGGCGGCGACGGCGTCCCTCCCCATCGGCAGGGAGGTGGCCCGAAGGGTCCTGTCCACGATGCCGCCCGCCTGACGGGCTCCGCCCCAGACCCCGTTCGCGCCTGAAGGCCGCTCGTCCTCAATCGCCGGACGGGCTGAAGATGCCTGGACCAGGCGCCCTGCCAAGGTGGACCCACCTGGGGGCGCGGGGAACTGCGCGAGACGCGGGCACGGCCCGCACCCGAAAGCAGACCGACATCAAGGGGCGCGGGGAACTGCGCGACCAGCCCCCACCGGCCCGCACCCGAAAGCAGACCGGAAAACGCACCCCGCAACACCCCTCTACCGGCCCGGGGCAGAGCCTCGGCGGGAGGGAGTCGCGGCGGCCGGGGTCGTAGAATCGATGCATTGTGTCTGAGCAACCGCCCCGCACCCCAGAAGCCCCCGCCCCGGCAAACCGCGTCCTTCCGCGCGACAAAGCGCCCCGCTTTCCCGGCGGCCCCGCCGCCGACCCCGCGGGCTCGCACCACGAACGCCGCATCCGCAGCTTCCAGCCCCGCCGCAGCCGCGTCACCACCGGCCAGGGCGAGTACCTGGAGCGCCTGTGGCCGGTGTGGGGCTTCGACATCGACGGGCTCGGCAAGGTCGACCTGGCCGACATGTTCGACGGACTCCCGGTCGTCCTGGAGATCGGCTTCGGCATGGGCGAGGCCACCGCGCAGATGGCCGCCGACGACCCCGCCACCGGCATCCTCGCCGTCGACGTCCACACCCCCGGCCAGGGCAACCTCCTCGGCCTCGCCGAGCGGGGCGGTCTGAGCAACATCCGCGTGGCCAACGGCGACGCGATCATCCTGCTCCGCGAAATGCTGGAGCCGGACGCCCTCGACGGGATGCGCGTGTACTTCCCCGACCCGTGGCCCAAGAAGCGGCACCTCAAGCGCCGCCTGATCCAGCCCGAGTTCCTCTCGCTCGCCGCGACGCGGATGAAGCCCGGCGCCGTCCTGCACTGCGCGACGGACTGGGAGGACTACGCCGAGCAGATGCTGGAAGTCCTCGACGCGCACCCCGACTTCGAGAACACGGTGGAGGGCGGCGGCTACGCGCCCCGGCCCGCGTTCCGTCCGCTGACCCGGTTCGAGGGGCAGGGCCTCGACAAAGGCCACGTCGTGCACGACCTGCTGTTCCGCCGCGCCGAGCGCTCCGGCCCCGCCGCCACCGGCGCACACAGCGGGTAGTGCGGGCGCCGTCGCGCATTGTCAGTGACGCTCGTTAGGGTCGTCTCGTGTCCTTCGAGTCGCTTCCGCACCGCCCGCACCCCGGGCAGGCGCCCCAGCAGCCGGGCCAGGCCGTCCCGGCCCGGCCGGTCCCGGCGTGCGCGGACGACCCCCGGTTCGACGCGGTCCCGCCGGACCGGGCGAAGTGGCGCTACCGGCCGCGCCGCGACTTCTGGCGCTCCAAGGCCGTCCGCGCCGGCGCGCTGATCACCCTGCTCGCCCTGTGCGGCCTGGTCATCTTCGCGCTCGTGCGGGAGCAGACGGGCACCGAGGGGTTCCTGGTCGGGCTCGGCCTCGCGGTGCTCCCGGTGCCGCTGCTCGGCGCCGCGTTCCGCTGGCTCGACCGCGTCGACCCCGGCCCGTGGCGCAACCTGTTCTTCGCCCTGGCGTGGGGCGCCTGCGCCGCCGCCCTGGTGGCGATCATCGCCAACTCGTTCGCGACGCGATGGATAGCCACCGCCACCGCCGACCCGTCCTCGGCCGACCATCTGGGCGCGAGCGTCATAGCGCCGATCGTCGAGGAGAGCGCGAAGGCGGCGGCCGTCCTGCTGCTCTTCTGCTTCAGGAGACGCGACTTCCACGGCATCGTCGACGGTGTCGTCTTCGCCGGCTTCACCGCGACGGGCTTCGCCTTCACCGAGAACATCCTGTACCTGGGCAACGCGTTCGGCGAGGACCAGGCGAGCCACAGCGAGGGCCTCACCTCGACGACGGCCGCCACGTTCTTCGTACGGGTCGTCATGTCGCCGTTCGCGCACCCCCTGTTCACGGTGCTCTCCGGCATCGGCTTCGGCTTCGCCGCGCTCTCACCGCCCGGCCGGCGGCTGCGCCGCGTCGCGTTCCCGCTGCTCGGCCTGGTGCTCGCGATGGGCATGCACGCCCTGTGGAACAGCTCGGCCCTGTTCGGGACGTACGGCTTCTACATCGTGTACGGGGCCGTGATGGTGCCGGTGTTCGGGCTGCTCACCTGGCTCGCGGTGTGGAGCCGCCAGCGCGAGTTGCGTACGGTCGCGGCGGAGCTGCCCGCGTACGCGGCGGCCGGCTGGCTCGGGCCCGCGGAGCCGCTCGCGCTGTCCTCGATGCGGGCCCGCGCGACGGCACGCGACTTCGCGCACCACCGTTTCGGAGGGAAGGCCGCGGCGCGCGCGGTCGCCGAGTACGAGGCGTTCGCGACCACGCTCGCGTTCCTGCGCCACCGCGCGTACCGCAGCGCGGGCGCCACCGGCCCCGGGCCCGATTTCGCGGCCCGCGAGCAGGAACTCCTCCACCATCTGTGGGAGCGCAAGCCGGTCGCAGCCCCGGCGCTGCTGTACGCGGCGGGAGCGACCGGCCGCATCTGGCTGCCGCCCCAGCCCGGCCCGCCGCACCCCTACACCCAGCACGCGCAGTACGCCCCGCAGCCGCGGTACGCCCCGTACGGACAGCCGGGTCCGGCCGCGGGCCCGGCGCCGTACGGGGCCCACAATCCGTACCTACGCTGAAGCGGCCGTCAGCTCGGAGATCTGCGCGTCCGTCAGCTCCAGGTCGGCGACGGCGAGCAGCGCGGGGAGCTGCTCCACCGTGCGGGCGGAGGCGATGGGCGCGGCGACGGTGGGCCGGGCGGCGAGCCACGCCAGCGCGACGGTGGCGATCTCGGCGTCGCGCTCCTGGGCGATCCGGTCGAGCGCGGCGAGCACCTTGCGGCCCCGCTCGCTCTCCAGGTGCTTGCCCGCGCCCGCGGCCCGCGCGCTGTCCACGCTGTGGCCCGGACGGTACTTGCCGGTGAGGAAGCCGGCGGCGAGCGCGAAGTAGGGCACGGCGGCGAGGCCCCCGCGCGAGGCGGTGTCCTGGAGCGCGCCCTCGTAGGTGCCGCGGGAGACGAGGTTGTAGTGGGGCTGCAGTGCCGAGTACTTGGCGAGGCCCTCGCGGTCGGAGAAGTCCAGGGACTCCTGGAGCCGCTCGGGGGAGATGTTGGAGGCGGCGAGCGCCCTGACCTTGCCGTCCCGCACCAGCTGGTCGAGGGCGGTGACGATCTCCTCGACGGGGACGGAGGTGTCGTCGAAGTGCGTGTAGTACAGGTCGATGTAGTCGGTGCCCAGGCGGCGCAGCGACTCCTCGGCGGCGGCCTTGATCGTGGTCGCGGCGAGCCCCTCGTACCGGGGGTGCGAGCCGACCTTGGTGGCGATGACCATGTCGGCCCGGTTGCCGCGGGCGGCCAGCCACTTCCCGATGATCGTCTCGGACTCGCCGCCGGAGTTGCCCGGGGCCCACTTCGAGTAGGCGTCGGCGGTGTCCACGAAGTTGCCCCCGCCGGCGGCGTAGGCGTCGAGCACGGCGAACGACTGGTCCTGGTCGGCGGTCCAGCCGAAGACGTTGCCGCCGAGGGCGAGGGGGAAGACGGAGAGGTCCGAACTACCCAGCACACGTAGAAAACTCATGCCGCCCCCAACCCCCCAGCCCCACCCCGTATTCCACCCGGCCCCACCCGAGCCGGTAGCGGCTCCGCCGCGGCTTTCAGGGGCGCGGGGAACTGCGCGGGTGCCCCGGCACGGTCCGCAGACGAAAGCCGGGGTTGCTGGGGCTCCGCCTCAGACCCCGTTCGCGCCTGAAAACCGCTCGTCCTCAAACGCCGGACGGGCTGAAGATGCCGAGACCAAGCACCCTGCCAAGAGGGGAGGGATGCCGATGCCGCGCACCCTGCCAAGGGCAAGCGCCCCAGGGCGCGGGGAACTGCGCGGGTGCCGCTAGGGGGTGAGCCCCTTCGACTGGAGCCAGGCCATCGGGTCGATCCCCGTACCGCCCGGCGTATGCACCTCCAGGTGCAAGTGCGGCCCCGTCACATTGCCCGTCGCCCCGACCCGCCCGATGACATCCCCCGTGGACACCTTCTGCCCCACAGTCACCGCGAGCGACGACTGGTGGCAGTACCAGAGCTCACTGCCGTCCTCCAGCTCCAGCACCGTCCGGTACCCGTACGCCCCCGCCCACCCCGCCGACTTGACCGTCCCGGAGTGGATCGCCTTGAGCGGCGTGCCCGTCGGGGCCGCGAAGTCGAGGCCCGTGTGGTGGCCCGAGGACCACATCGAGCCGGCCTCGCCGAAGGTGGAGGTCAGCGTGTACGACCCGACCGGCAGGGAGTACGCCGCGGCCAGCTTCGCCAGCCGCTCCTCCTCCGCCTTCTTCGCCGCGGCCGCGTCCGCCGCCTTCTTCTCGGCGGCGGCCTTCGCCTCGGCCGCGTCCTGCTTGGCCCTGGCCTCCGCCGCCGCCTTCTCCTCCGCGGCCTTCTGGGCGACCGCCTTCGCCTCGGCGATGGCTCCGGCCTTCTGCTGCTCGGCCTGCTGCAGGATGCGGGCGCGCAGCGCCTCGCCCGCGTCGGTGGCGCCCGCCTCGGCCTCGGAGGTGGAGAGCCCGGCCATGGTCAGCGGCGCCGCCGCGATCTTCCGGTCGGCCCGTGCCGCCGAGGACCCGTCGGCCTCCGCGTCCGCAGCCGCAGCGTCGTGCGCCGCACCGCCGTGGGAGACCAGTTCACCCACGCCCGGCAGCGAGCCGAGGTCGGGCAGGTGGTCGGTGAGGGAGTCGGGCAGGGATATGGAGACCGGCGGCTTGGTCTGCGCCGTGGCCATGCCGCCCGCGCCGACCGCCGCGATCACGCCGACGCCGAGGACGGTGGAGCTGCGGGCGAGTCCGCCGCGCTGTCTGGCGACTCTGTGCCGGCCGCGGACCGCGCGTACGGACTCCTCGGTCGGGTCCCACTCCTCCCAGCTCTCGTTCTCGCCGGGCGCGTCCCCGTACAGGGAGACAGGAGGAAGTGGGGTGCCGAGGCCGGGCTCGTTGGACGCCACTGAGGCGCGCTCCTTTCCGTCCTTCTCGCCTACCGGTTGGCGATGGGGGTCCCCCCTGGCCGTCAGGCCCGAGGGGGCGGATTCGGAGCAGGAAGTTCTCCTACGAGCGCCCATGACGGACGTCCGATTCACCCCAAGTTGGTGGTTCCCCGGTTCCCCGAAGGGGATTCGGCGCAGGCGCGCGGTGCCGCCTTGGCGACGGCTGGTACGGCCGCGCTGCGTTATCGAACGTTAATAGACAGCGGGGGCGGATTCCAAGCTGTTCCCACTGATCGTTAACGCCCTTGGCCCGGACTTAGCGGCGGCTGTCGGGGCAAACCGGGCGAGTTGACGGCCCCTCACCATCTCCTCCGTCACACCCGCTCAAACATCAAGCTTCTGACGGTGTGTCAATTGTTATGCGGAGCGAGACCCTTCGGCCACGCACCGTGAAGCCCGAACCCCGGCCCCCCGCGCCCCGCCCCCGCGCCCGCGCCCGCGCCGCCCCACCTCCTACCTCTCCTCTCCTCTCCTCTCCTCTCCTCTCCCCTCACTTCACTTCACTTCACTTCACTTCACTTCACTTCACTTCACTTCACTTCACGATCTTGATCGTGCGGCGCCGGTCCGGCTGGCCCTCGGCGGGACGCGCCACCGCGAGCAGCGCCATGTCGTCGCTGGTGCCGCCGCCCGTGTAGCGGCGTACGTCGTCGACCAGCGCGTCCAGGACCTCGTCCGGGCCCGGGAAGATCGCGCCGCGCAGCCGGGTGGCGGGCTTGTAGAAGGCGCCCGTCCCGTCGCGCGCCTCGGAGAGCCCGTCCGTGTAGAGCAGCAGCGTGGAGCCGGCGGGGAAGGCCCGTACGTCCGAACGGTCCGGCCACACCCCGAGGTCGGCCATGCCGAGCGGCAGCGCGGGCTCGCTCGGCGCGAGCACGTCGAGCGACCCGTCCCGGTGGAGCATGAACGGCTCGGGATGGCCCCGGTTCACCAGGCGTACGGTGCCGTCGCCGCGCGGGATCTCGGCGAGCAGCGCCGTCGTGAACCCCTCGACCGCGTCGAGCCGGTCGCGCCGGGTGCCCTCGCGGGCCAGCGCCCGCTCCAGACGCTCGGTCACCGCCTCCAGGGACGACTCCTGCTCGGCGGCCTCCCGGAACGCGCCGATCACCACGGCGACGGCCTCCACCGCCTGGAGCCCCTTGCCCCGGACGTCACCGACGATGAGCCGCACCCCGTACGGGGTCTCCTGCACGGCGAAGAGGTCCCCGCCGATGAACGCGTCCGCCTGCGCGGCCTCGTACCGCGCGGCGACGTGCAGTCCGCCGATCCGGGCGGCGGGCGTGGGCAGCACGGCGCGCTGTGCGGTCTCCGCGATGACCCGGGCGGAGGCGAGCTGTTCGCCGCTGCGGCGCAGGATGCGGTTGATGACGAGGGCGAGCGCGCTCACCGTGAGCACGGTGAACAGCTCGCTCGCGCCTTCGCCGAGGTTGGGGAGGTCGTGTATGAACCAGAGCGCCACCACGGCGAGGACCGAGCCGAGGCCCACGGCGGCGGTACCGCGCTCCGAGTAGAACGGCGCGGCCGCCACCGGCGCGCCCGCGAACAGCGCGGCGGCGGTCAGCTCGGGCGGTGTGGAGGCGTCGAAGGCGAAGCCGACGACGACCAGGAGCACGGGTAGCACCCGTACCAGGCGCCCTTCGCCTTCCGCTCGCTGCCGCACCAGTCCAGACTGGCCCCTGACAGGCCCGGCGTCGACTCGGACGCGCCCAACGGGGTCACCGCGTTTCACCGGCGCCGGCGGCTCAGCGCCTTCGGCACCGATGGGGTCCCGGGCGGCCCCGCGCGCAGCTCCCCAGGGTGTGACGGTGGTGGGTGCCCTGATCGGGTACGCAGGGCAGCTCGGCCCAGCCGCCGCGGTTGAGCCGGCACCCCGCGGGGCCCGGCGAGGGCCGGGTCGTCGCCTCCTTGACGGGGCGGGGCACGGCCGCGGGGACGAGCCCGGCACTCCGTCCCTGGCAGCCGCTCAGGACGAGCGCGGAGAGTACGCAGAACACGAGCGGGAGCAGCGCCGCAGGCACCTTCCGCCGCGCCGCCCGTCGTCGCCCCGCGCCTCCGCACTCACTCATCGTGCACGCGAGACTACTCCGGGCACGCGCCCCCGGTCGCCGGGCCGTCCGTGAGGTGGCGCTCCGCGTACACCGCGAGGGCGTCCCGTACGAAGACCGCCGTGCCCTCGCCGTGCTCGTCGTAGGTGGCGGCGAAGCGCGGGTCGTCGACGTACATCCGGCCGAGCCCGGTCACGTACGACCTGCCGACGTCGGTCGTGGTGGACAGCCAGGCGACATGGCGCCGGGCGATGTCCTGGGCCACCTCACCGTCGACGGGCGCCCCGTCGGCGCGGGCCCGCCCCCAGTCGCGGGCGATGTCGTCGTGCTCGCGCCGGAACCCCCGCTTCTGCTCGTCGGTCAGCGAGCGCCACCAGCGGTCGCCCTTCTCGTACGCGGCCCTCCCCCAGCGCCGGCTCACCTCCTCCTCGTACCGCGTGTGGTCGAACCCGTCGAAGACTTCCTCGGCCATGAGCTCCGCTCCCTCCTCGGTCTTGTGCAAGGTGGTCCGTACGGAGGCGATCTGCCGGGCGATGCGCTCCCGCTCCTGTTCGAGCAGGCGCAGATGGGTCCGCAGGGCGGCGGCGGGATCGCGTTCGCCCTCCAGGACCTCGCCGATGACGGGCAGCGAGAGCCCCAGCTCCCGAAGGAGCAGGACGCGCTGGAGCCGGACGAGGGCGGCCTGGTCGTAATAGCGGTAGCCGTTGCTTCCGATCCGGCTGGGGACGAGCAGGCCGAGCTCCCCGTAGTGGCGCAGGGTGCGGCTCGTCGTCCCGGCCTTCTTGGCGATCTCCTGGATCGACCATTCCTTGCCGTTCACGACGACCACGCTAGATCTTGACGCTACGTCAAGGTCAACCGTCGCCCGGAGGCTCCGGGAACGCGAAGAGGCCCGGCACTTGAAACAAGTGCCGGGCCTCTTCGTTCAGTAGCGGGGACAGGATTTGAACCTGCGACCTCTGGGTTATGAGCCCAGCGAGCTACCGAGCTGCTCCACCCCGCGTCGGTAAACACAACTGTACGCCATGGCGAGGGGTGCTCTGAACCATTTACCCGGCGGTCCCGGCCCCGCCGAGGAGCCCGAGGGCCGTGAGGAGGGTGACGCAGAACGTCATCACCAGGAGGAACGCGCCGCCGCCGTAGAGCACCGAGGCGGCGATGCCCGAGCCGGCCGCGAAGCTCAGCACACCGGCGACACCGGCGACGAGCGTGGAGGAGACCACCGCCAGGAGGAGGACGAGCACCTGCGCGGCGAGGGGGGAAAGTTTCACCGGTCCGCATCCCTTTCGAGAGGGCGGCCGAACCGATGACAGGGTCGCCTCAGCTCGGCCACATGAATATGGCCCAACTGAGGCTTTGGACGCTCAAAGCGCTCACAAGTAAACAGCTCCACCCGCGGCGCCCCCGTGCGTCCACCGGTCCTGGGAGAGCTCAGCCGGGCGGCCTCTTGAGACGGTCCTCGTTGCCGTCGTCCCACCCGACTTTCACGCGAGACACCCCGTCTCGCTCGTACGAGCGTAGCGCGGCCAACTCGCTGATCGCCAGGCCCAGTTGGCCGCGAACTGAACTCGCACACCGCCGCACGGAGTGGGCGGGCGCATCGGGTCAGACGCAGCCGCAGCCCGCCGCGGTCTTGGCTTCGGTCACGCTGGTGGACGCGTCCTCGGCCTGCTCGGTGGGCGTGCAGCACGCCTTGACGCCGCAGCAGGCGTCTTCGGCGGCCGGCTTCGTGGCCCGGACGATCGCGGAGTGCATTCCGTCCGCGACCGCGTGGGTGGGGGTGATCACGACGTCGACGAATCCGGCGGCTTCCAAGCCGCTGCGGTATTCGGTGAAGGAGAGGGCGCCCGCGATGCAGCCGACGTAGTCGCCGCGCTCCGCGCGCAGGCCGGGGGTGAGGGTGTCGTCCGCGACCACGTCCGAGACGCCGATCCGGCCGCCGGGGGCCAGTACGCGGAAGGCCTCGGCGAAGACGGCCGGCTTGTCGGTGGACAGGTTGATCACGCAGTTGGAGATCACCACGTCGATCGTGCCCGCCGGGAGGGGAATGGCTTCGATGGTGCCCTTGAGGAACTCGACGTTCGTGGCCCCCGCCTTCCGCCGGTTGGCCAGGGCCAGGGCCAGCATCTCCTCCGTCATGTCCAGGCCGTACGCCCTTCCCGTGGGGCCGACCCGCCGGGCGGAGAGGAGTACGTCGATCCCCCCGCCCGATCCGAGGTCGAGTACGCGCTCGCCCTCGCGCAGATCGGCGACGGCGGTGGGGTTTCCGCAGCCCAGCGAGGCGGCGACGGCCTCTGCGGGGAGGGTGTCGCGCTCGTCGGCGGCGTACAGGGCGGAGCCGAAGGTGTCGTCGATCTCGATGGCCCCCGGCCCGCAGCAGGCGCTCCCACCCTGCGTGACCTGCACGGCTGCGGCGGCGTAGCGCCGACGGACGGTCTCACGCAGCTCACTGGACGGCTCGCTCATGGCCTTCACTCCTCGATGACAGGGCCTGGCGAGGCCCGGATCAGGCTGCATTGACATCCCTCGATTCAAGGTTGCGCCTTGAATCGAAAAACGTCAACATAGAGCCATGTCGAATCAAGAGCTTGCGGTGCTCGGCCAGGACGGGACGGACGAGTGCTGCCCCGGCCTGCTGACGGCCCCCCTCGACGAGGAGCAGGCCGGAGAACTGGCCAAGGTGTTCAAGGCACTGGGCGACCCGGTGCGGCTGCGCCTGCTGTCGATGATCGCCTCGCGTGCCGGCGGCGAGGTCTGTGTCTGCGACCTGACCCCGGCGTTCGACCTGTCGCAGCCGACGATCTCGCACCATCTCAAGCTGCTTCGGCAGGCCGGTCTCATCGACTGCGAGCGGCGCGGTACGTGGGTCTACTACTGGCTGCTTCCCGAGACGACCGACCGCCTGGCGGGCGTCCTGACCCGCCCCGGCACCGACCTGTCGGCCACTCCCGCCCGGTCGGCCGGGGCGACGTCGTGACCACCGCACCCGAGAGAGCGGTCGCGGGCCGCCTCTCGTTCCTCGACCGCTACCTCGCCCTCTGGATCCTCGCGGCGATGGCCGTCGGCCTCGGCCTCGGGAGGGTGGTGCCGGGGCTCGGGGACGCGCTCGCCCGGGTGACCGTGACCGGGGTATCGCTGCCGATCGCGCTCGGCCTGCTGGTGATGATGTACCCAGTGCTCGCCAAGGTGAGGTACGACCGCCTCGGCACGGTCACCCGCGACCGCCGCCTGCTGCTGCCCTCGCTGCTGCTGAACTGGATCGTCGGTCCGGCGCTCATGTTCGCGTTGGCGTGGCTGTTCCTGCCCGACCTGCCCGAGTACCGCACCGGCCTGATCATCGTGGGCCTGGCGCGCTGCATCGCCATGGTGATCATCTGGAACGACCTCGCCTGCGGAGACCGCGAGGCCGCCGCCGTCCTGGTCGCGCTGAACTCGGTGTTCCAGGTGATCGCGTTCTCGGCCCTCGGCTGGTTCTACCTGTCCGTACTGCCCGGGTGGCTCGGCCTGGAGCAGGCCGGCCTCGCCGTGTCCGTGCGGGAGATCGCCCGGAGCGTGCTGATCTTCCTCGGCATCCCGCTCGCCGCCGGTAACTTCACCCGGCGGATCGGCGAAAAGGTCAGGGGCCGCGCCTGGTACGAGGCGAAGCTGATCCCGACGATCGGTCCGTTCGCCCTCTACGGGCTGCTGTTCACGATCGTCGTGCTCTTCGCCCTGCAAGGCGACGCGATCACCTCGCGGCCGCTCGACGTCGTACGCATCGCGCTGCCGCTGCTCGCGTACTTCGCGATCATGTGGGCCGGCTCCATGGCGGCCGGGCGCGCTGTGGGCCTCGGCTACCCGCGCGCGACGACGCTGGCGTTCACCGCTGCGGGCAACAACTTCGAGTTGGCCATCGCGGTGGCCATCGCGACGTTCGGCGCCACGTCCGGGCAGGCGCTCGCCGGAGTCGTCGGCCCCCTCATCGAAGTACCGGTGCTGATCGGCCTCGTCCACGTCGCCCTGTACGCCCGCCGCTTCTTCACCGCTCCCGCGCCCTCGACCGAGGAGGCCCCCGCCCATGTCTGACGCCGCCCCGCCCTCCGTGCTGTTCGTCTGCGTCCACAACGCCGGCCGCTCCCAGATGGCCGCCGCGTTCCTCACCCACCTCGCGGGCGACCGCGTACAGGTGCGCTCCGCGGGGTCCGCCCCCGCCGCCACGGTGAACCCGTCCGTCGTAGCCGCGATGGCCGAGGTGGGCATCGACGTGTCGGCCGAGGTGCCCAAGGTCCTCACCGTCGACGCCGTGCGGGCATCCGACGTAGTGATCACGATGGGCTGCGGCGACACCTGCCCCGTCTTCCCCGGAAAGCACTACCTCGACTGGCAGTTGCCCGACCCCGCCGGGCAGGGCGTCGAGGCGGTCCGTCCGATCCGCGACGAAATCGAGGCCCGGATCCGCGGGTTGATCGGCGAAATCGCCCCGCGGCGAGCGTGAGCGCGGTCGCCCGCGCGGGCACGGCGCGGGGATGGGCAGCGGCCGTGCCCGTGTCCAACGGATCGCGCTCGTCACCGAGGCCCGTCCCGCCCTCACCCTGAACAGCGGTGCGCTGTGCGGTCGTCGGCCAGGTTGCCCCGGCACCCGCGCCACTTCTGCGGCGCGGGTGCCGGGGCATCCGTACGGTCAGCGTTCGAGCAGGGCGATGCGGATGGCTCGTTCGACGTGGGCGGCGGTGTTGGCGTAGCCCGCGGCGTTGGGGTGGACCAGGGTGACGCGCTTGCCGAGGAGACCGCAGTTCACCAGGGTGCCGGGGAGCTTGGAGGGCCAGTAGTCCTCGGCGTCGCCGCAGATCCCCTCGACCCACTTGGTGGCTGCGGGCTGGCAGGCGTCGTGGCCGACGCTGGAGGAGTAGACGTCGACGTAGCGGTCGCCGAAGAATTCCGAGACCCGCTGGATGGTGCTGTTCAGCTGCTTGAGGACGTCGTCGCGAAGCCAGTCGACGTCGGCGTGCGTGATCGGGCCGAGTTCGGTGAACAGGAGGCGGTTGCACTCGCTGCCCTGCTCGGGCAGGACTGCCGGATAGCCGACCGTGATCACCTTGGCGTTGGGCGCCGCCTGGTGCACCTGGGCCAGCATCTCGATGTACTCGTCCTGGACCCGGGCGAGCTTGTCCTGGATGCTCTCCTCCCCCTCGGGGGGATTGGTGTAGTGCTCGCGGCAGGACTTCCCGTCCTTGCCGTCTTCGAGGCACTTGAGGAGCATGCCGCCGAAGGGGAGGCTGTTCCCGCCGACTCCGATCGTGACGACGTCGGTCTCGTCGTTGAGGTTGGCCCGCTTGATCTGCGGATCCACCTCGTGCCAGCCGCCGGCCGGGGGCTGGACCAGGCTGATCGGCTTCTGCTTGTCCTTGGCGATGTGGGCGATGGCGGCGTTGCCGCAGCTGACATTGGTCAGGTGGACGGACTTGCCCGGGGGGAACTCTTGGAGTTCCCGGTCGACCACGTCGGGATAGGAGTTGGTGGTCCGGTCGCAGCCGTCGCGGTCCGGGTCGCCGAGCGCGGGCTGCGGGTCTCCGACGAACCCGCCGGCGGTGTACGAGTCGCCCAGCGCGGCCCACTCGTACTGGTCGGCCGCACCGGCGGAGGCCGAGGGCAGGAGCGTGGCCGCTGTCAGCGTGAGCCCCACGGCAAACGCTCGCGTGCGCAGACGGGAGACGGGGTGTCGCATAGATCCTCCAGGATCTGCAAATGACGCCCTGGGCCGGATCGTGCCCCAGGACGGAAGGCACCTCGCCCAAGAGCGTCCACGCCGGAGGTCCGTTTCTTTGCCAAATCAGGACTATCGCCCCCGATCGAGCTAAATGGTCAGATCTTCTCGCGCCGCCATCTGTCGCGCCCTGCCCCCACCCCCGCCTGGACAGCCGAGGACCGTCGTGTCCGTGCCGGGCGGCCTGCCACGCTGGTCACGCTGTGACTACGCTCCGGCTCCCTAGGATGATCGAACCGACCCTCGGAGAGATGGAGAACACCGTGAGCGACACGACGCCGCACGTTCTGCTGGACACCAGCTTCGGACAGATCGAGATCGAGCTGAACGCCGAGAAGGCGCCGATCTCGGTGAAGAACTTCCTTGAGTACGTCGACTCGGGGTTCTACGACAACACGATCTTCCACCGCGTGATCCCCGGCTTCATGGCACAGGGCGGCGGCTTCACCGACCAGATGGTGCAGAAGCCCACCCGCGACCCGATCCGCAACGAGGCCAGCAACGGACTGTTGAACACCCGCGGCACCCTGGCCATGGCCCGCACCTCCAACCCGAACTCGGCGACCTCCCAGTTCTTCATCAGCGTCGCCGACAACGACTTCCTCAACCCCGGCCGGGACGCCGGCTACGCCGTCTTCGGGAAGGTCACCAAGGGGATGGAGGTGGCCGACCAGATCGTGAACAGCCCCACCACCGTCAAGAAGGGCATGCGGGACGTTCCCGCCGACCCGATCTCCATCAAGTCCGCGAAGCGCATCGACTGACCGTCGCTCGAACCGATGCCATGGAGAGGACCCTCAGCGCTGCCGCCCGCCGAGGGCCTTCTCGTCGCGAACGTCACCCCGTCGCGGACGTCACCGTGAGGGCGGACCTACGCGGCCACGGGCACGGGAGCTATGTCCCCCCTCCCTTGCGCAGTCCTCCTCCACCGAGGCGGGCGAGGGACTGCGGGAGCCTAGGGACGGCTGGTCAAGGCGGGCGTGCCGCGCACACGCGAACAGGCCGAGCCGATAGTCCAGTTCATAGATCGTCATCATCCCCAAGCCGAAGGCGTGACCCCCAGCCTGTGAGGCAGGAGGTAGTCATGGACAACCAGGAGTGGACGGACCCTCGGTACGCCGAGCTGGTCGAGGACTGGCGCCGGGCCCGGCCGGACGGCGGTACGAGGAGACCCCGACCGGGAATGCGGACCCGGTCGGGGCCTTCGTGCGGCGGACCATGATCCATGTCACTTCGGCCGGGCATCGGCCGAGCCGCCGATCCTCAGACCCCTGAAAACGACCGGAGCCCCAGCTCGGATCCTTCTGAGCTGGGGCTTCGCGGTAGGCCATGTCGGACTCGAACCGACAACCAACGGATTAAAAGTCCGCTGCTCTGCCAATTGAGCTAATGGCCCTTGGCGAGTCACCCCCGAGCATAGCCGGACGGCGCCCGGCAGCCGATCGGGTATCGGTTGTCGGGCCCGTCGCGGGGTGGGCGGGGCCCGACAGCACCCCCCACAGTCGGGCAGAGCGGGATGAACAGGGCGCGGTCACTCCTTCGGCGCGCCCCCCGCGTCCCGCAGGAACCAGTGCCGGGCCGAGGCCACCCACCACACCGTCGCGAAGCCCAGGACCGCCAGGACCGCGATCGGGGCGTAGTTGAAGGTCTCCCAGGTGACCGGGGAGACCTGCGGCAGCATGAACAGGACGGTGATGACCGCCACCCACGCCACCGCCACGATGCCGATCGGGCGGGACCAGCGGCCCAGGTGCCAGGGGCCGCGGGCGAACGCGTCGCCGCGGAACAGGCGCAGCAGGGTCGGGATGACGTACGCGATGTAGAGGCCGATCACCGCGATGGAGGTCACCGCCGCGTACGCCGTCACGTTGATCAGGTACGGGAGGCCGAGGACCAGCGCGGCGCCGGCCGCCAGCCAGACCGCCGCGACGGGAGTGCGGGTGCGCGGGCTCACCGTGTGCCACAGGCGGGAGAAGGGCAGCGCGCCGTCGCGTGAGAAGGCGTAGATCATGCGGGAGTTGGCGGTCACCGACGCCATGCCGCAGAAGAGCTGGGCACCGATCACGACCAGGAGCAGGAGCTTGCCGCCCGTCTCGCCGAGGGAGTCCAGGAGGATCTGGGCGGGGGGCGCGCCGGTGTCGGAGTTCAGTTGGGTGTCGTACGAACCGATCGCGTACGTGAAGCCGAGGAGCAGGACGAAGCCGGCTATCCAGGACGTCCAGATGGAGCGGACGATGCCGCGCGGCCCGGCCGTCGAGGCGTCGTGGGTCTCCTCCGTCATGTGCGCGGACGCGTCGTACCCCGTGAAGGTGTACTGCGCCATCAGGAGGCCGATCAGGACCACGTACACGCTGTTGGTGAAGCCCGTCTCGTTGACGAAGTCGGTGAAGACGAACGACGTCGAGCGGTGCGTGTCCGGGACGAGGGCGAGGGCCGCCACGATCGCCGCCACGCCCAGCACGTGCCACCACACGCTGACGCTGTTGAGGACCGCCACGATGCGTACGCCGAAGGTGTTCAGGAGGCCGTGCAGGAGCAGGATCGCCGCGAACAGCAGGATCGTGCGGGCCGGGGTGACCCCGAAGCCGAACTGGAGGTTCAGGTACGCCCCGAGGAACGACGCCGCCCCGAAGTCGACGCCCGCGGTCACCGCGATCTGGCCGAGCACGTTGAACCAGCCCGTGAACCACGCCCACGCGGCGGCGTGCCGGGGCGGGGCGAGGCGGTGCGCCCAGAAGTACAGGCCGGCCGAGGTCGGGTAGGCGGAGCAGATCTCGGCCATCGCGAGGCCGACGATCAGCGTCATCAGGCCGACCGCCACCCAGCCCCAGGTGATGAGGGCCGGGCCGCCGGTCTTCATGCCGTACGCGTACATCGTCAGGCAGCCCGAGAGCACCGAGATGATCGTGAACGAGACGGCGTAGTTGGAGAACGCCGACATGCGGCGCGCGAGGACCTGCTTGTAGCCGAGCTGCGCCAGGCGTTCCTCGTCCGAGTCCGGCCCCGGGACTCCCCCGCTGGTGGTGCCGACGTCATTTGTCATGCCCCCAGCGATTCCCAACCGGCGGGTACGGCATGCGCCGACGGGCGGCCGGAATCGAACGGTTCCTGGACCCCTCGGGGGCGAGGACACGCAAAAGGGCCCGTACGCCACCGGGCAGGTGGGGTACGGGCCCTGATGAGCCGTCAGCCGTCAGGCCTCAGGCGGGCGGAACGGGCTGGACGATCAGCCGTTGCGCTTCCAGCGGGGCTTGTCGTCGCGACGGCCGAAGGAACCGGTGTTGGTACCGGTGCCGGTGCCGGCGCCACGGTGGTCGTCACGGCGGCCCTGGGGGCGGTCGTGGCCGGAGCGGAAGCCGCCGCCGGAGGGACGGTCGTCACGACGGTCGCGGTTGAACGGACGGTCGCTGCCACCGCGGTTGAAGCCGCCCGAGGGGCGCTCGTCACGACGGTCGCGGTTGAAGCCGCGGTCGCCGCCACGGTCGTCACGGTTGAAGCCGCCCGAGGGACGGTCATCGCGACGGAAGCCGCCACGGTCGCCACCGCGGTCGTCACGGTTGAAGCCACCCGACGGGCGGTCGTCACGGCGGAAACCACCGGAGGGACGGTCGTCACGGCGGAAGCCGCCACGGTCGCCACCGCGGTCGTCACGGTTGAAGCCACCCGACGGGCGGTCGTCGCGACGGAAACCACCGGAGGGACGGTCGTCGCGACGGAAGCCGCCGGAGGGACGGTCGTCACGGCGCTGGAACCCACCGCGGTCGCCGCCGCGGTCGTCCCGACGGTCACGGTTGAAGCCGCCCGAGGGACGGTCGTCGCGACGGAAGCCGCCACGGTCGCCACCGCGGTTGTCGCGGTCGCCGCCACGGTTGTCGCGACGGTCGAAGTTGCCCCGGTCGTCACGGCGCTGGAAGTTGCCGCGGTCGTCGCGGGCCTCCGACTGGGCCGGTACGGCAGCGGCGGCAGCAGCAGCCGCGACCTCGGCCTCGGCCTCGGCGACGACCTCGGCGACCGCGGTCTCCGGGTCCTCGCCGCGCTCACGGGCGGCACGCGCCACCAGGCGGTCGGCCTCCTCGCGCAGCTCGCCGGCGCGACGGGTCAGACGCTCCAGCTCCTTGGTCAGCTCGGCGACCTCGCGCTCGGCCTGCTTGGCCGAGTTGTTCGCGGAGTCGGCCTGGACCTCGGTCAGCGAACGGGCGCCGGTGATCTCGGCGACCTCCGGGTCGAACGCGCCGGCGCTCTGGATGATGTGGCGCGAGGCGTCGACGCCCGCGTCCTCCATCAGCCGGAAGATCTGGCGGCGCTGGTGCGGCAGCGAAAGCGACACGACGACACCGGACTTGCCGGCGCGGGCGGTACGGCCCGAGCGGTGCAGGTAGTCCTTGTGGTCACCGGCCGGGTCCACGTTGAGGACCAGGTCGATGCCGTCGACGTGGATGCCGCGGGCGGCGACGTCGGTGGCGACCAGGGCGTTGACGTAGCCCTTCTTGAAGTCCTCGAGGACGCGGGTACGGGCGCCCTGCGTCATGCCGCCGTGCAGCGCGTCGGCCTTCACGCCCGACTCGCAGAGCTGCTCGGCGATGCGGTCCGCGCCCAGCTGGGTGCGGACGAAGATGATGGTGCGGCCCTTGCGGGCGGCGATGGCGGCGGTGACCGGCGCCTTGTCCTTCGGCTTCACGACGAGGACGTGGTGGGTCATCGTCGAGACGTTGCCCTGCGCGCTGTCGACTTCGTGCGTGACGGGGTTGGTCAGGTAGCGCTTGACCAGCGTGGAGATCTCGTTCTCCATGGTGGCGGAGAAGAGCATCCGCTGGCCGCCGCCGGGGATCTGGTCGAGCAGCTCGGTGACCTCGGGCAGGAAGCCCAGGTCGGACATCTGGTCGGCCTCGTCGAGGACGGCGACCTGGACGTTGGCGAGCGAGCAGGCGCCGCGGTTGATGAGGTCGCGCAGACGGCCCGGGGTGGCGACGAGGACGTCGACGCCGCGCTCCAGGGCGTAGATCTGGTTACTCATCGACGTACCGCCGCAGACGACCTTCATCTTCAGGCCGAGCACGTCGCCGTAGGGCTGGAGCGCGTCCGCGACCTGCATCGCGAGCTCACGCGTCGGCGTGAGGATGATCGCGCGGGGCTTCTTCTTCTCGGTGTGCCCGCCGGCCAGCGTGGCCAGGGTCGGCAGACCGAAGGAGAGGGTCTTGCCGGAGCCGGTGCGGCCACGGCCGAGGATGTCCTTGCCGGCCAGGGCGTCCGGGATGGTCGCGGCCTGGATCGGGAAGGGGGAGGTCACACCGTTCTGCGCGAGCTTGCGCACGACGCCCTCGGGCAGACCGAGGTCCGCGAAGGTGACGGTCGGCTCGGCGTTCTCGTCCGCCTCGGAGACGGCGTCCGCCTCGGCGTCGACGATCTCGACGACCTCGATGACGTCGGAAGCCGCTACGGCCTCGACGACGTCGTTCTCGACGGCCTCGACGGAGTCGTTGTTCTCGTTCTCGGGCAGGACGGAGTGGTCAGTGCTGGAAATGGACATGCGAAATGCGAAACCTTCCGGAGTCTCGGCACGCGCCCGTCAACTCCGTGAATTCGCAATTCGACCGCCTCAATGCGGTCAGCCACGGCTAGGGAGAGTACGCGCCACACGGCGCTCTTCTGTGTCGGCGCCGGGCAATGGGATCAAACGATCTACTACCATACGCACCCCCACCCCCCTAAGGCAAACCGAGTCCGTCTAAACCGGTCCCACCTGCGGTGATGCGGTCGGCTCCTGATCAATCGGAGCCTGGTTCCTGCGCAGCGCGCTGTTGTGCGTGTCGGCTCCCGGCGTGGTGGACGGCGACGCCGGCGGCGGGGGCGAGACCGGGGGCGGGGTCGGCGAGGCCGGCGGCGGAGGCGGGTCGGAGCGGGTGGGCGTCGCGGCCGGCTGCGAGGCACCCTGCGAGGGCTTGGCGGGGCCGCCCGCGCCGCCCGGCTTCGGGTGGACACCCGCAGAGGGCGCGGCCGACCCCGGCGCGGACGACCCGCTCGGCCTGGCCGTGCCTGCCGCCGTGCCGGTCGCCTTCGGGTCGCGCTTGCCGGTACGCCCCTTGCCCTCGCTCACCCCGCCCTTGCCCTCGTCGGGCCTGGCCGCCGCCTCGCCGTGCTGCCCGGCGGAGGTGGAGGGCCTCGGCGTGCCCTCGTCGTCGCTCACGCTCATGCAGCCCGCCGACGCCGTGAGCACCAGGACGGTCACGGCCAGCTCGGCCAGGCGGGCAGGGGTGGTCAACTGGCGCACGGGGGCACCTCCGGAACACGGGAGCAGCGGGGTCACTCGTTCCAACTCCCGCGCCCCCACGGGGGACACGCCCGGCGCGCACCCGGCTTGCGCCCGACATCCGTCCGAGCGGGATGCCGCGGGCGGCACTCGGGCCACGAAGGGGCTCCAAAGGGGCTCCCGAGGGGCTCAGCCGTAGCCGAGGGCGTGGAGGCGGGCGTCGTCGATGCCGAAGTGGTGGGCGATCTCGTGCACCACGGTCACTTCCGTCTCGGCGACGACCTCTTCCCTCGTCCCGCACATGCGCAGCGTGGGTCCCCGGTAGATGGTGATGCGGTCGGGGAGGACACCGGCGTACCACTCGCCGCGGTCGGTGAGCGGGGTTCCCTCGTAGAGGCCGAGCAGTTCGGGATCGTCGGGGTCCGGCTCGTCCTCGACGAACACGGCGACGTTGTCCATCAGCCGCGTCAGCTCGGGCGGGATGCGGTCCAGCGCCTCGCCGACCAGTTCCTCGAACTCCTCGCGCGTCATCTCCAGCACCCGACCATTGTCGGTCAGGCACGGGGATACGGCCGTGCGGCGGGGTGTTCAGCGGGGCTCCGGCAGGGTCCCGGGTAACCGTTTTGGCGAAACCCTCCGCATCCCATATGCTTCTCACGTCCCCGACGCGCTGCGAAGCGCCCAGGCGGGCCAATTAGCCCTCATCGTCTAGTGGCCCAGGACGCCGCCCTTTCAAGGCGGTAGCACGGGTTCGAATCCCGTTGGGGGCACGCACAATCCTGTGCGAGACTTGGTCTCGCGCAAGCTTGGTCCTGTGGAGCAGTTTGGAGTGCTCGCCACCCTGTCAAGGTGGAGGCCGCGGGTTCAAATCCCGTCAGGACCGCTGTAGTTCACCTCGGTGAGCTACGTGGCTGGGTAGCTCAGTTGGTACGAGCGATCGCCTGAAAAGCGATAGGTCGCCGGTTCGACCCCGGCCCCAGCCACCAGAGAAAGCCCCAGCCTTCCGGCCGGGGCTTTCGCCGTTTCCGGCCCCGCACCCACCTCCCGTTCAGTTCCCCGCGCCTCTAAAGGGGCTCCCCCGTGGCAGGGTGCTTGGCCGGGGCCCCCTCAGCCCGCGCACTTCCCCGCGCCCCTAGGTAGGCCGGCGCCGGCAGGGTGCCCAGCATGGGCATCCTCAGCCCGTCCGGCGATTGAGGACGAGCGCCTTTGGGCGCGACACGGGGCCTGGGGCGGAGCAGCCCCAGCAACCCCTGCCTACGTCTGCGGACCGTGCTCGCTTCTCGCGCAGTTCCCCGCGCCCCTAGCGGCACGGGTGCCGGGCGGCACGGACATCCCCAGCCCGTCCGGCGTTTGAGGACGAGCGCCCTTCGGGCGCGGACCGGGCTGGGGCGGAGCCCGCTACTCCTCCTCCCTCGGGTGGGCCCGCGCGCGGCGGCCGCGTACGCCGAGCGTCACCCCCGCCACCGCCACCAGCGCCACGAGCAGCGCCCAGTTCGGCACCGCGTCGCCGATGCCCCGCGTCCACTCCTCCACCGCGTACGAGTCGTCCACGTCGAGCAGGCCCGGCAGCCCCGTCGCCCCGTCGTACGCCAGGAACAGCGCGCCCAGCGCGATGAAGAACAGGCCCGACAGGAGGGAGGTGGTGTGGAGTTCGAGGCAGCCCAGCCGCAGGACCCGGCCGCGCAGCCACCCGCGCCGGCCCAGCTCGAAGCGCTCCCACAGCAGGGCCAGGAGGAACAGCGGGACCGCCATGCCCAGCGCGTACACCGCGAGCAGCAGGCCGCCGTAGACCGGGCTGCCGCTCACCGCCGCCACCGTCAGGACGCTCCCCAGGATCGGCCCCGCGCAGAACCCGGCCAGGCCGTAGACCGCGCCCAGCGCGTACACCGAGAGCGCGGTCGTGGGGCGGATCTTCCCCGACAGCTCCGTCATGCGCCGGCTCGCGAAGCCCATGCCGACGATCTGGGCGACGCCGAGCGCGATGATCAGCCAGCCGCCGAACAGCACCAGTTGGTCCCGGTGGCCGTAGAAGAGGCGCCCCGCGTACGAGCCCGCCGCGCCCAGCGGCACCAGGGTCGTGGCGAGCCCGGCGTAGAAGATCCCGGTGCGCGCGAGGAGCTTGGTGGGGCTGGAGATCGAGTACGCGAAGAACGCGGGCAGCAGCAGCGCGCTGCACGGGCTGAGCAGGGCGAGCAGACCGCCCAGGAACGCCGCGAGGTAACCGACGTCCGGGGTCACTTCTCCGCCGCCCCGGCCGGCCCCGCCGCGCCGGCCGACCTCGCCGCCCGCGTCGCCGCCGCGTCGATGACCTGCGCGAAGGAGTCCGCGGGCTGGGCGCCCGCGAGCGGCGTGCCGTTGATGAGGAAGGAGGGCGTGGAGCTCGCGCCGAGCCCGTACGCCTCCTCCTGGTCCTTCTTCACCGCCGCCTTCGCCGCGTCACCGGCGAGGTCCCGCTCGAAGCGGCCCACGTCCGGCACGCCCGCCTCCTCGGCCAGCGCCCTCAGACGGTCGCCGCCGAACCCCTTCTCCTTGGCGCCCTCCGCGTACGCCGCCGCGTGGAACTGCCAGAACCGGCCCTGCTGACCCGCCGCCCACGCCCCGCGCGCGGCCGCCTCCGACTCGGCGCCGAAGATCGGGTAGTTGCGCCACTCGATGCGCAGGGTGCCCTCGTCGACGTACTTCTTCACGAGCGCGGGCTCGGTGTCGCGGGCGAACTTCCCGCAGTACGAGCACTTGAAGTCGGCGTACTCGATCATCACGACCGGCGCGTCCGGCCGGCCCTGGGCGAGCGGGTCCTTGGCATCGCGCCGGGCCAGCTTCGCCAGCTCGGGGTAGCCGCCGCCCGTCGGCTCGGAGGCCGACGCGGCGTCGTTGACGGTGGGCTTCGGGCCGGGCGACGTCGCCTGGTAGGACGCCATGCCCAGCACGCCGGCGGCGACGAGGACGGCCGCCCCGATGAGGAACGGCTTGCGGGACCTGGCGGGCGTGGCGGCGGACTTGGAGCGCTCGGGCGCGGTCTTGGGCGTGTTCTTGGGCATGCGGAACTCCGGTGCGTACGAGACGTACAAAGGAAGGAGGAGTACGAGAAGGGGACGGGCGGTCGCCAGGGGCGGGGCCGGTCGTCTAGACCCTGAGCACCGAGAGTTCGACGGGGGTGGGCGCGCCGGGCGCGGGCCCGCGCACCGGCGGGTTGCGGTGGGCCGCGTACAGCGCGCCGAGCGCGGCGGGGGCGACCCGGTCCTCCAGGACCGGGGCCTGTTCGTGGGCGGTACGGACCCGGACCGGCGCCGCCGGGTCGGAGTCCTGGTGCCGGCCGCCCTGCTTGCAGCCGGGCGGGCCCGAGTGGTCCCGGAAGACGGGCGGCGTACCGCGGTCGGAGGCGTCCGCCGCCGGTGACGCGGCCGACGTGCGCGTCAGTGCGGAGACCGGCGCGGCGGGCGCGGCCGAGGCCGCCTGAACCGGCCCGCACAGCGCCACCGCGAGCACCCCGAGCACCCCGAGCAGCACCGCGGTGAGGCGGCGGCGCGGGGCTCGGGTGCGGGGCATGCCCGAAATGGTACGGGGTGGGGCCCGCAGCGCGGCGAAATGCGTTCGCCACTCGTCCTCGGCGGGTGAGATCCTGAACCAGGTATGTCTACTTCCTTCGCCGATCTCCAGACGCTGCTCGACGGTGCCTCGCTGCGCGACGCCCACCGCCTGGGCCGCCGTCTCGAAGGCGCCCGCCGCATCCGCAAGCCCGAGGCCCGGCAGGCCGTGCTCGACGAGATCGCCGCCGAGGCCCAGAAGTCCGCCGAGCGCGTCACCCGGCGGGCCGCCCGCGTGCCCGAGGTCACGTACCCCGAGCAGCTCCCGGTCAGCCAGAAGAAGGACGAGATCCTTCAGGCGATACGCGACCACCAGGTCGTGATCGTCGCGGGTGAGACCGGCTCCGGCAAGACCACCCAGATCCCCAAGATCTGCATGGAGCTCGGCCGCGGCGTGCGCGGCATGATCGGGCACACCCAGCCCCGCAGGCTCGCGGCCCGCACGGTCGCGGACCGCATCGCGGAAGAGCTGAAGACCCCGCTGGGCGAGGCGGTCGGCTGGAAGGTCCGCTTCACCGACCAGGTCGACCAGAACGCGACCTTCGTGAAGCTGATGACCGACGGCATCCTACTCGCCGAGATCCAGACCGACCGCGAGCTGCGCGCCTACGACACGATCATCATCGACGAGGCCCACGAGCGGTCCCTCAACATCGACTTCCTGCTCGGCTATCTGGCCCAGCTGCTGCCTAAGCGCCCCGACCTGAAGGTCGTCATCACCTCGGCGACCATCGACCCCGAGCGGTTCTCGCGGCACTTCGGCAGCGCCCCGATCGTCGAGGTCAGCGGCCGTACGTATCCGGTCGAGGTGCGGTACCGGCCGCTCCTCGAAGAGGACTCCGAGGACAGCGACCGCGACCAGATCACCGCGATCTGCGACGCCGTGGACGAGCTCCAGGCCGAGGGCCCCGGCGACATCCTGGTCTTCCTCTCCGGCGAGCGCGAGATCCGTGACACCGCGGACGCGCTGATCAAGAAGAGCCTCCGCTCGACCGAGGTGCTCCCCCTCTACGCACGCCTCTCGCACGCCGAGCAGCACCGCGTCTTCCAGCAGCACAGCGGCCGCCGGATCGTGCTCGCGACCAACGTGGCCGAGACCTCGCTGACCGTCCCCGGCATCAAGTACGTCATCGACCCCGGCACCGCCCGCATCTCGCGCTACAGCCACCGCACCAAGGTGCAGCGCCTGCCGATCGAGCCGGTCAGCCAGGCCAGCGCCAACCAGCGCAAGGGCCGCTGCGGCCGTACGTCCGACGGCATCTGCATCCGGCTGTACAGCGAGGACGACTTCGTCACGCGGCCCGAGTTCACGGATGCCGAGATCCTCCGCACCAACCTGGCGTCCGTCATCCTCCAGATGACCGCGGCCGGCCTCGGCGACATCGAGAAGTTCCCCTTCATCGACCCGCCGGACCACCGCAACATCCGCGACGGCGTCCAACTCCTCCAGGAACTGGGCGCGTTGGACCCGGCGGAGAAGGACCCGAAGAAGCGCCTCACCCAGCAGGGCCGCAAGCTCAGCCAGCTTCCGGTCGACCCGCGGCTGGCCCGCATGGTCCTGGAGGCCGACAAGAACGGCTGCGTGCGCGAGGTCATGGTGATCGCGGCCGCGCTCTCCATCCAGGACCCGCGCGAGCGCCCCAGCGAGAAGCAGACGCAGGCCGACCAGCAGCACGCCCGCTTCAAGGACGAGACCAGCGACTTCCTGGCCTTCCTCAACCTGTGGCGCTACGTACGGGAACAGCAGAAGGAGCGCGGCTCCTCCAGCTTCCGCCGGATGTGCAAGCAGGAGTACCTGAACTTCCTGCGCATCCGCGAGTGGCAGGACATCTACTCGCAGCTGCGCACGGTCGCCAAGACGATGGGCATCCACCTCAACGAGGAGGACGCTCCCGAGCAGTCGGTGCACACCTCGCTGCTCGCCGGCCTGCTCTCGCACATCGGCATGAAGGACACCGACAAGAACGAGTACCTGGGTGCCCGCAGCGCCAAGTTCGCGATCTTCCCGGGTTCGGCGCTCTTCAAGAAGCAGCCCAAGCTCGTGATGTCGGCGGAGCTGGTGGAGACCTCCCGGCTCTGGGCCCGGGTCAACGCGAAGATCGAGCCCGAGTGGATCGAGCCCCTCGCCGAGCACCTGGTCAAGCGCACCTACAGCGAGCCGCACTGGGAGAAGGACCAGGCCGCGGTGATGGCGTACGAGCGCGTCACCCTGTACGGCGTGCCGATCGTGGCCAACCGCAAGGTCAACTACGGCCGCATCGACGCCGAGGCCTCGCGCGACCTGTTCATCCGCAACGCCCTGGTCGAGGGCGACTGGCGCACCCACCACAAGTTCTTCTCGGACAACCGCAAGCTCCTCACCGAGGTCGAGGAGCTGGAGCACCGCGCGCGGCGCCGCGACATCCTCGTCGACGACGAGACGCTGTTCGACTTCTACGACCGGCGGGTGCCCGACCACGTCGTGTCGGGAGCGCACTTCGACTCGTGGTGGAAGCACAAGAAGCGCGAGGAGCCCGAACTCCTCGACTTCGAGCGCGAGATGCTCATCAACGAGAAGGCCGGGGCCGTCACCAAGGACGACTATCCGGACTCCTGGCGCCAGGGCCCGCTGAAGTTCCGGGTGACCTACCAGTTCGAACCGGGCGCGGACGCGGACGGCGTGACCGTGCACGTACCGCTCCAGGTCCTGAACCAGATCACCGACGAGGGCTTCGACTGGCAGATCCCGGGCCTGCGCGAAGAGGTCGTCACCGAGCTGATCCGCTCCCTGCCCAAGCCGATCCGCCGCCATTACGTGCCGGCGCCGAACTACGCCGCGAAGTTCCTCGACCGTGCCGTGCCGTTGCAGGAGCCGCTGCCGGTGACGCTGGCCCGGGAGCTCCAGCGGATGGTGGGCGTCCCGGTCACGGCCGACGACTTCGACCTGACCCGGGTGCCGGACCACCTCAAGATCACCTTCCGGATCGTCGACGAGCGGCGCCGCAAGCTGGCCGAGGACAAGGACCTGGAGGCGCTCAAGCTCCAGCTGCGCCCGAAGGCCCGTCAGGCGCTCTCCCAGGCCGCCGCGGCGACGGCGGGCCCCTCGGGCGAGTCCATCGAGCGCTCGGGCCTCACGGACTGGACGATCGGCACCCTGACCAAGGTCTTCGAGACGCGCCGGGCCGGCCAGCCGGTCAAGGCGTTCCCGGCGCTCGTGGACGCGGGCGAGAGCGTCTCCGTACGCCTCTTCGACACCGAGGCCGAGCAGCGGCAGGCGATGTGGCGCGGCACCCGGAAGCTGATCCTGCTCAACATCCCGGTGAACCCGGCCAAGTTCGCCTCGGACAAGCTCACCAACCAGCAGAAGCTGGCCCTGTCGCGCAATCCGCACGGCTCGATCCAGGCGCTGTTCGACGACTGCGCCATGGCGGCGGCGGACAAGCTGATCGCGGACCACGGAGGCCCTGCGTGGGACGAGGAATCGTTCCGCGGGCTGTACGACAAGGTCCGCGCGGACCTGGTGGACGCGACGGTGCGCACGGTCGGCCAGGTGCAGCAGATCCTGGCGGCCTGGCAGGCCTGTGAGCGCCGTCTGAAGGCCACGAACAGCCTGACCTTGGTCGCGAACGTGGCGGACGTACGCACCCAGCTGGCGGCACTCGTGCCGCCGGGCTTCGTCACCCTGACCGGGCTCAAGCGGCTGCCGGACCTGATGCGCTACCTGGTCGCGGTGGACCGCAGGCTCCAGCAGATGCCGACGGCCGTCCAGCGCGACACCACCCGCATGGAGAAGGTCCACGAGATGCAGGACGAGTACGCGTGGCTGCTCGAACAGCTGCCGCGGGGGCGGCCCGTTCCGCAGCCGGTCCTGGACATCCGCTGGATGATCGAGGAGCTGCGGGTGAGCTACTTCGCGCACGCGCTCGGCACGGCGTTCCCGGTCTCCGACAAGCGGATCGTGAAGGCGATCGACGCGGCGGCGCCGTAGCGCGGGTATCGCTGTGAGTGAGTTCGACCTGACCGTCTGACCTGCTGTACAGTCTGTCTCGCAGCCAGGCACCAACGCGCTGCGAAACAAGGTCCTGTGGAGCAGTTTGGAGTGCTCGCCACCCTGTCAAGGTGGAGGCCGCGGGTTCAAATCCCGTCAGGACCGCAGCAGATCGAAGCCCCGCTTCCCACCAAGGGAGCGGGGCTTCGTCGTTCCCGGCCCCTGGAGCCCGCCCCCCCGTTGCGGAGCCGCGAGAAGACGCAGCCGGAGCGGGGCTCGTGGTCCGTGGGGCCGAGGCGGCCCTTCCTGGCGTCTTGACGGCGTTCGCCGGCGCCGGTACCCCTGCAAGGAAGGGGAGCGGGGGCTGCCCCAGGAGGTGGCGGATGGCGGCATCGTCGAGGCACGAGACGCGCGCGCTGCTGCGTGCCCATCTGTCGGCCGCTCTCGGCTATCGCCACCTCACCCGGCACTGCGCGGTCTGCCACCGCCTCCTGCGGCTCGCCATGGAGGTTTCCGAGCCCGTTCGGCCCGAGGACGAAAGTCCTCCCAACCGGTGACCATTGGCGGACGCGTGGCCGTCCCCGCGGTGAAAGGCTCTGAGTGGAGGGGACTTGGGGGTGTGACGGGAGTCACGAAATGAGTTTCAGGAACGGATGAACTTACACCTCTCATACAACGCCCCGATTTAATATGTGCAATTGCACCCCCTCGAAGGGCCCGCCCCGCGCGCCGGCGGAGGGCGTCCCTCCGCGGGCGCCACGAGGCGCCCGGGGGAGGTGCCGGATGTGCCGGACAAGGCCGGACATAAAAAAATCGCGCTGGACCCGGCGGAGTCCAGCGCGATCGACGACACTCCACCCGTTGGGGCGGGCGGGGCGCCGTATGGAGCCATAGGCGGGCGTGGCCGGGGTGGGGGCCCCGGAATGCCCGGATTACTGGGGTGTTGTTCAGGCCTCGCTGCGCTGCTGCGGAATACCCGCCAGCAGTGCGCGGACCTCTGCCTCGCGGTACCGGCGATGCCCACCCAGCGTGCGGATGGACGTGAGCTTGCCGGCCTTGGCCCAGCGGGTCACCGTCTTCGGGTCCACGCGGAACATCGTGGCAACCTCAGCCGGGGTCAGCAGCGGCTCGGCATCAGGGGTGCGAGCGGTCATGAGCGGCCTCCTCGGGAGAACCGAACCATCTCGGTTCTTTCCTCTAAATTCTGCACCTTGACCCGCGTTGCCCGAAATGGCGGACGCGAGCCGAGTCGGTTATAGGACGAACGGCTTGTCCTCGGCACTACAACTACACCATCCGTCCAGCCACGTCGGCCAAACCGATGGAATTGCCCTCCCAGGTGTTCATCAGCGACGGAAGCCGATGGACCATGCCATAGCGGACAGTCACGCCACAGTGACGATCAGTCACAGAGCGATCAGGAGTCGTCAGACCCCCCATAGCGAGCAATACCGAGCAATCCGCCCGTAGTTGGGCGGAAGGGATCCTCCCCGGACCCCTTGTCCTATTTTGGCACGACGGTGGGGTCTGGACGCAAGGGCGAGATAAGTGCGTTCCGTCACGCTTGGGGGAAAGGCCCGGATCAGGACCTACGTCCTGAAGCCGTGCCGCGCGGCCGCGGGAGGACCCGTCGGAGGGCCTCAGTTGGCCATCCGGCGCTCCTTGACGGCCCGCCAGCGCTCCGTGAAGCGTCCGTACGCCTCCCGCACGCCGTCGTCGTCGCCGGCCCGCAGCGCGGCGATCCCCTCGGCGACGTCCGCCGCCGAGCGGTCCGCCTCAAGACTCTCGTGCGGAAGGGCGTGCACGAGGCCGCCGTAGTCCAGCTCGACCAGCGAGCGCGGATGGAAATCCTCCAGCCACCGCCCGACATCCACCAGGCCCTCGGTCAGCGGCCCCTCGTCGATGTGCTCCCGCACCGTCCGCAGCGTCCGCGCGAGCCGGCGCCGGGCCTCGACCATCGGGGTGCGGTACCGCAGCACGGGCGCCGTCGCGCCCCCACCGGGTGCATACTCGCGCTCTTCGCCCGAAAAGACCGTGAACCAGGTCACAGGGATGTGCCAGACGCTGGTCAGGATCCACGGCCGGGCGTCCGGGTTCCGCTCCCGCCACCGCTCGTAGTCCGCCTCCGCCTGGCGGCGCACCACCGCGGGCAGCAGCGCGTCGAGGACCGGCTCGGGGAACTGTCCCGCGAGGCCGTCGAGCGCCTGCCAGCCCCGCAGCCGCGTCCGCCACGGGCAGACGCACACCTCGCCGCCGACCTCCGCCACGAACGCCTCGGCGCTCTCGTGCACCGGCACCGGGACGGGCGGGGTGGGCACCAAGTCGGCCAGCGCGCGCCGGAGTTCGTCCTGCACGTCCGGGGTGCGCCCGCGCTCCACATAGCGCTGCCAGTGGCCGCGCTCGGGTTCGGGAAAGGCGGCCAGGGGCTCGTACACCCGCAGGTAGGACGCGTACGGAACGATCACCGAAGACACCACCGCCATGCCCCGCATCGTCCCACGGGCGGGCGCCCCCGTCGTCCTCTCGGGGGTGATCCTCGGCACTGGGCCTGATCTACGGGCGCGTAGGACTTAACCTGCTCCCGAACCAGGCCCCGCCCCACCCGCAGGCGGGCCGTCAACCACCGCTTCGTACTTGGGAGTCACCACCGTGACCGATGTGACCGGAGCCGATGACGTACTGCACACCCTCTTCCGCTCCGACCAGGGCGGACATGAGCAGGTCGTGCTCTGCCAGGACCGAGCCACCGGGCTCAGGGCCGTCATCGCCATCCACTCCACCGCCCTGGGCCCGGCCCTCGGCGGGACGCGCTTCTACCCGTACGCCACCGAGGCGGAGGCCGTCGCCGACGCCCTCAACCTGTCGCGCGGCATGTCGTACAAGAACGCCATGGCCGGGCTCGACCACGGCGGCGGCAAGGCCGTGATCATCGGTGACCCCGAGACGATCAAGACGGAAGAGCTGCTGCTGGCCTACGGCCGCTGCGTGGCCTCCCTCGGCGGGCGTTACGTGACCGCCTGCGACGTCGGCACCTATGTCGCCGACATGGACGTCGTGGCGCGCACCTGCCAGTGGACGACCGGCCGCTCCCCCGAGAACGGCGGCGCGGGCGACTCGTCCGTACTGACCGCGTTCGGTGTCTTCCAGGGCATGCGCGCCTCGGCCCAGCACCTGTGGGGCGACCCCACCCTGCGCGGTCGCACGGTGGGCGTCGCGGGCGTCGGCAAGGTCGGCCGGCACCTGGTCGGGCACCTGCTCGCCGACGGCGCCCGGGTCGTGATCACGGATGTGCGCGAGGAGTCGGTACGCGCCCTCACCGAGCTGCACCCCGAGGTGACGGTCGCCGCGGACACCGAGGCGCTGATCCGCACCGAGGGGCTCGACATCTACGCCCCGTGCGCGCTCGGCGGCGCCCTGAACGACACGAGCGTGCCGGTGCTCACCGCGAAGGTGGTGTGCGGCGCGGCCAACAACCAGCTCGCGCACCCGGGTGTGGAGAAGGATCTGGCCGACCGCTCGATCCTGTACGCACCCGACTACGTGGTGAACGCGGGCGGCGTGATCCAGGTCGCCGACGAGCTCCACGGCTTCGACTTCGACCGGTGCAGGACCAAGGCGGCGAAGATCTTCGACACCACGTTGGCCATATTCGCTCGTGCGAAGGAAGATGGCATTCCGCCGGCCGCGGCGGCCGACCGGATCGCCGAGCAGCGCATGGCGGAGGCACGTCAACACTGAGCCTTCGAGGGGCCCGTCGGCCGCGCTGAGAGACATGACTCACGCCGGTCGGCGGGTCGGACCCCGAGAAGAGGTTAAAATCGCGGTTGACCAGCGAGGACAGGGCGCTTTGTTGGTTCTGCCAAGTGGCGCGTCATGCGGGCGGCGTACCGTATGGCCGCGGAAGCAGGTACCGTTGAAGCCCTACGGACGCGGTCTCTCCATGGAGAGACCGTTCCGGATCATGAACGCGTGTCAAGACTCTGGGGCCGTCGAGCCCCGTCACCGAGGGGGTCGAGCCATGGGGCGCGGCCGGGCAAAGGCCAAGCAGACGAAGGTCGCCCGCCAGCTGAAGTACAGCAGCGGCGGGACTGACCTGTCGCGTCTGGCCAACGAGCTGGGCGCATCTACTCCGAACCCGACAGTGAGCCAACCGCCGAACGCGGAGCCACTGGAGGACGAGGAGGAGGACGACCCGTACGCCCGCTATGCGGAGCTGTACGGGAATGACGACGAGGACGAGGACGAAGAGTCCGGCCCGTCGTCGCAGCGCCGCGGCGCTTGACTTCGCTGATCCCGCTTTCGCAGCACCTTTTGTTTTCGCTGCTCTGAGCACACCGACCCGGTCGGGGCTTTCGCCCCCGACCGGGTTTCGTGCTGCCTGCGGCGGCCTACTTGGCGTAGTCGCCGGTCAGCTCGGCGCCGTCGCGGTGCTCCCCGCGCTCCACGATCTCTCCGGCGACCCAGGCGTCGACGCCCCGGTCCGAGAGGGTCTGCAGGGCCGCGTCCACCGATGCCCCGGGGACGACCGCCATCATGCCGACGCCCATGTTGAGCGTCTTCTCCAGTTCGAGCCGCTCCACGTTGCCCGCCGTGCCGACGAGGTCGAAGACCGCGCCCGGCGTCCACGTCGAGCGGTCGACCGTGGCGTGCAGGTGGTCGGGGATGACCCGGGCCAGGTTGTTGGCAAGACCGCCGCCGGTGATGTGGCTGAAACCGTGCACCTCGGTGGTGCGGGTCAGCGCCAGGCAGTCCAGCGAGTAGATCTTGGTGGGCTCCAGGAGCTCCTCGCCGAGCGTGCGGCCGAACTCCTCGACGTGCTGCTCCAGGCTCATACCGGCCCGGTCGAAGACCACATGCCGGACGAGTGAGTACCCGTTCGAGTGAAGACCGGAGGACGCCATCGCGATGACGGCGTCGCCCTCGCGAATGCGGTCGGCGCCGAGGAGCCGGTCGTACTCGACCACACCGGTGCCGGCGCCGGCGACGTCGAAGTCGTCGGGGCCGAGCAGGCCCGGGTGCTCGGCGGTCTCGCCGCCGACCAGCGCGCAGCCCGCGAGGACACAGCCCTCGGCGATGCCCTTCACGATGGCCGCGACGCGCTCGGGGTGGACCTTGCCGACGCAGATGTAGTCGGTCATGAACAGCGGCTCGGCGCCGCACACGACCAGGTCGTCGACGACCATGCCGACGAGGTCGTGGCCGATGGTGTCGTACACGCCCATCTTGCGGGCGAGATCGACCTTCGTGCCCACGCCGTCGGTGGCGGAGGCGAGCAGGGGGCGCTCGTAGCGCTTGAGGGCCGAGGCGTCGAAGAGTCCGGCGAATCCGCCGAGGCCGCCGAGGACCTCGGGGCGCTTCGTCTTCTTCACCCACTCCTTCATCAGCTCGACGGCGCGGTCGCCCGCCTCGATGTCGACGCCCGCGGCCGCGTAGCTGGCACCAGTGGCCGGGTGCGAAGCACTCTCATTGGATTCAGCGGATGCCATGGCTCAGAGAACTTTCGTGTCGTACTGCAAGGGTTTTACGGGCGGCGCAGGGCGTCGGCGGCCGCGGTCGCGGCGGGGCCGGAAGCCAGCTCGGACTCCAGGAGCTGCTTGCCGAGCAGCTCGGGGTCGGGGAGCTCCATCGGGTACACGCCGTCGAAGCAGGCGCGGCAGAGGTTGTCCTTGGGGATCGTCGTCGCTTCGATCATCGCGTCGGTCGAGATGTACGAGAGCGAGTCGGCGCCCATGGACGTGGCGATCTCGTCGATGGTCATGCCGTTGGCGATCAGCTCCGCGCGGGTCGCGAAGTCGATGCCGAAGAAGCAGGGCCACTTCACGGGCGGCGACGAGATCCGGATGTGGACCTCGGCGGCGCCCGCCTCGCGGAGCATCTTCACGAGGGCGCGCTGGGTGTTGCCGCGGACGATCGAGTCGTCCACGACCACCAGGCGCTTGCCCCGGATGACTTCCTTCAGCGGGTTCAGCTTGAGCCGGATACCGAGCTGGCGGATGGTCTGCGAGGGCTGGATGAACGTACGGCCCACATAGGCGTTCTTGACCAGGCCGGAGCCGTACGGGATGCCGCTGGCTTCGGCGTATCCGATCGCGGCGGGGGTGCCGGACTCCGGAGTCGCTATCACCAGGTCGGCGTCGACCGGGGCTTCCTTGGCGAGTTTCCGTCCCATCTCCACGCGGGAGAGGTAGACGTTGCGGCCCGCGATGTCGGTGTCCGGGCGCGCCAGGTACACGTACTCGAAGACACAGCCCTTGGGCTTCGCTTCTGCGAATCGAGAGGTGCGCAGGCCGTTCTCGTCGATGGCGACGAGCTCGCCCGGCTCGATCTCGCGGACGAAGGCGGCGCCGCAGATGTCGAGAGCGGCGCTCTCCGACGCGACGACCCAGCCGCGCTCCAGGCGGCCGAGGACCAGCGGGCGGATGCCCTGCGGGTCACGGGCGCAGTAGAGCGTCTGCTCGTCCATGAAGACGAGCGAGAAGGCGCCCTGGACCTGGGGAAGGACCTTGGCGGCCGACTCCTCGATCGTGAGCGGCTTGCCGTCGTCGTCCGTCTGGCCCGCGAGCAGCGCGGTGACCAGGTCGGTGTCGTTGGTGGCCGCGACCTGGGTGGCCCGGCCGTTCTCCTTCGGCAGCTCGGCGACCATCTCCGCGAGCTGCGCGGTGTTCACCAGGTTGCCGTTGTGGCCGAGCGCGATCGAGCCGTGGGCGGTCGCCCTGAAGGTCGGCTGCGCGTTCTCCCACACGGAGGCACCCGTGGTCGAGTAGCGGGCGTGACCGACCGCGATATGACCTTGGAGTGAACCGAGAGAGGTCTCGTCGAAGACCTGGGAGACAAGTCCCATGTCCTTGAAGACGAGGATCTGGGAGCCGTTGCTGACCGCGATGCCCGCGGATTCCTGGCCCCGATGTTGGAGGGCGTAGAGCCCGAAGTAAGTGAGCTTCGCGACCTCTTCACCCGGAGCCCAGACACCGAAGACGCCGCAAGCGTCCTGGGGGCCCTTCTCACCGGGGAGCAGGTCGTGGTTGAGTCGTCCGTCACCACGTGGCACGCCACCGAGTGTAGGCGAGATCGACCACTGGTCCGAATTGGGGATACCGACAGGTGGGCGCGATAGCCCTTTTTGTAGGTTTCGCGCCTCGCCCGCCGCCGGCCCCCCTCCCCCGCCCGCGCCCGGCGTCCACGCAGGTCGGCGCGGGTGTGCGCCGGGCGTTCCCGCGGTTTGCGACTGCGTCGGGGGAGTGGGTGCGGGGCGGGGGAGTGTGACGGAGTTCGCTTCGCGGGGGCCGCTGACTCGACGCCGAGCCCCACGGGGCGGAGCCCCGGCTTCCAGGTACGGCCCGCACCCCCGTCCCGCGCAGTTCCCCGCGCCCCTGGCGGGATTGGCCTTGGCGGCATGCCCAGCATCGGCATCCCCAGCCCGTCCGACTCCTCGACCCCGGCCCCTGCGGGCCACCTCAGCCTGTCCGGCGTTTGAGGACGAGCGCCCTTCAGGCGCGATCGGGGTCTGGGGCGGAGCCCCAGCAACCCCGCTTTCGTCTGCGGACCGTGCTCGCTTCTCGCGCAGTTCCCCGCGCCCCTAGGGGGGTCGGCCTTGGCGGCATGCCCAGCAGAGGCCACCTCAGCCCGTCCGACTGCTCGACTCCGGCCCATGCGGGCCACCTCAGCCTGTCCGGCGATTGAGGACGAGCGCCTTTCGGGCGCGAACGGGGTCTGGGGCGGAGCCCCAGCAACCCCGCTTTCGTCTGCGGACCGTGCTCGCTTCTCGCGCAGTTCCCCGCGCCCCCAGGTGGGCTGAACTTCGCGGCATGCCCAGCATCGGCAACCTCAGCCCGTCCGGCGATTGAGGACGAGCGCCCTCAAGGCGCGAACCGGGGTCTGGGGCGGAGCCCCAGGGGAGCGCGCCTGGCCGGGGCTAGGTCAGGAGGGGGAGGGCGTGGGACACGTCCGCTCGGTCGCCGCTCGCCGCAACCCTCGCCGCATCGAGCGCCCCACCCCACCCCACCCGCCCCGTCGCGAGACGCACCCACGTCAGCGGATCCGTCTCGACCACGTTCGGCGGCGTCCCCCGCGTGTGCTTCGGACCGGCCACGCACTGCACCACCGCGTACGGCGGGATCCGCACCTCCACCGAGCCGCCCGGCGCCTTCAGGGCGAGCGCGTCGGCGAGCAGCCGGGTGCTCGCGGCGAGCGCCTGCCGGTCGTGGGGGACGGCGAGTTCGGGCAGCGCGTCGTTCAAGTCGTCGGTGTGGACGGTGAGTTCGACCAGCCGGGTCACCAGCACGTCACCGAAGGCCATCGCGCCGAACCGGGTCGGCACCAGCCGCTCGTCCGCGGTGGTGCGCAACAGCTCGGCGGCACGGGCCGAACGCTCCGCGTACAGCGCGTCCAGGTCGCCCACCCGGGCCGCCAACTCCCTTGTGTCGTCAGCGATTTGCCCCGCCGCCCCCGCCGTCGCCGAAGGCCAGTCCAGCAGCGCCAGCTCCTGCTTGAGCGGCTCGGGCTCGGCCAGGCGCCGCTCCAGCACGCCGAGCGCCATCGTGAGGTGGACGGCGAGCTCGCGCACCGTCCAGTCGCCGAGCCGGGTCGGCCGGCCCAGCTGCTCGGGCGTGAGCGTGCGCACGGCGTCGGCCACGTGGCCGAACTGGGCGAGGACGGCGGCCCGGGTCTTCGCCGGGTCGTATCTGCGGGTGCGCTTCTTGGCCGGGGGCATGAAAGCGAGCCTACGCCGGGCCGGGGTAGCCCCCGAGACCGTTCTCCACCTGCGCGAACGCCCGCTCGGCGCGCTCCGCCGCATCGGTGGCGACCCACCGCGCGGACTCCCCGCCGAGGATGCGGCGGTGGTGCTCGTTGATCAGCGCGTTACGGGCGCCGGTCAGCTGCGCGGCCGCGACCGCCGCGAGCATCGGGTCGCCGCCCTCCCCCGCGAGCAGCTCGGCCAGCTCCCGCTCCGCCTCGCCGAAGGCGAGCGCGGCGCGCTGGAGCAACACCGGTGTCTTCTGGATGAGTTGGCGTGCTTGGAGCGAGCGCGGGTCGTCGTTGAGGCCGACGGAGGGGTCGCGTACCTCGACCATCGCCAGGAACTGCCGCCGGACCGCGGCCACCGCCGACTCCCCCGGGGCCCGCTCGCGCACGGCCCGTACGACATCGCCGACGTGGTTCATCATCGGCGCGATGACCAGGTCTTCCTTCGTTCCGAAGTAATTGAAGACCGTCATCTTCGAGACGTCCGCGGCAGCCGCGATCTCCGCGACCGAGACATGGTCGAAGCCGCGCTCGGTGAACAGGTCCAGCGCCGTGCGCCAGATCCGCATCCCCGTCTCCCGCTTCTTGCGTTCGCGCAGGCCCTCACCAGCAGTCATACGCATCACTGTACCAGGATGAAATTTAAGCCGAGATGAAACATTGACTCGGTACATTTTCTGGTCCATGGTGGTGCCCATGACGACGACCGTGAACGCCAGGACCCCCGAAGCCGCCCCCTCCGTCACCCCCACCTCCTCCGCCCCCCTCATGACCAAGACCCAGAGCCTCGTCGCCCTCATCGTCTGCATCGCCACGATCCTGCTGGCCGTGCTCGACATGAACATCGTCTCGGCGGCCACCGTGCCCATCGCCCGCGATCTGGATCCCGCCCATGGCGTCGACAAGATCCCCTGGCTGATCAGCGCGTTCGCGCTCGCCTCGGCCGCGGCGCTGCCCCTGTACGGAAAGCTCTGCGACAGCCTCGGCGCGAAGAAGGTCTTCGTCGGCGCGGTCGCCTCGTTCCTGCTCGGCTCGGCGCTGTGCGGCGCCGCCCAGTCCATGACCGAACTCATCGCGGCCCGCGCCCTCCAGGGCCTCGGCGGCGGTGGACTCATGAGCGTCACCCTGGTCGTCCTCGCCCAGCTCAGCACCCCGGGCGGCAAGGGCGGCGGCAAGGCGAGCGGGGTCGGCGGCATCGTCGCCGGCACCGCCATGGCCGTCGGCCCCTGGATCGGCGGCACGCTCGCCGACCACGCCAACTGGCGCTGGATCTTCTACATCAACCTGCCGCTCGGCATCGCCGCCCTCATCGGCGCCCTGCTCGTCCTGAAGCTCCCCGTCTCCCCCGCCCGCCACCGCATCGACTACCTCGGCGCCGCGCTCGCCGCCGCGTTCACCAGCAGCCTGCTCCTCGCGACCAGCTGGGGCGGCAAGCAGTACGCCTGGGCCTCCCCCGAGATCATCGGCCTGCTCGTCGCCTGCGTCCTGTCGCTCGCCCTGTTCCTGCGCCGCCAGACCACCGCGGCCGAGCCGGTCCTGCCGCTGTCGATGTTCAAGGTGCCCCAGCTGCGGTACGGCTTCGCGATCCAGGGGCTGCTCGGCGCCGCGATGATGGGCGCGCTCGTCTACGTGATGATCTATCTCCAGGAAGTGCGCGGCATCGAACCCGCGGCGGCCGGGCTCTACCTCATCCCCATGGCGATCGGCATGACCGCCGTCGGCCTCGGCGCGAGCAGGCTCGCGGCGCGCGGCTGGCGGACGAAGAGCTTCACCGTGACCGGCACCGTGACCGCCGCGCTCGGCCTCGCCCTGCTCGCCACGCTCTCCACCACCACCTCGCTCTGGCTGATCCGCGCCGCGCTCCTGGTCATGGGCTGCGGGTTCGGCCTGCTCATGGGCCAGCTCATCCCGTACGTCCAGAACGCCGCGCCCGCCCACCAGTTGGGCATCGCCACCACCAGCATCCGGTTCTTCCAGACCCTGGGGAACGCGCTGGGCGCCGCCGTCTTCGGCACCCTGCTCAGCCGGGTGTACGAGGCGAAGGTGCCGGGCGGTTCGACCAGCGCCCTCATCCATCTGACCGGCGCCGCCCGCGACAGCGCGGTGCACGGCTTCGTCACCGCGATGGACGTGGTCTTCATGGTCGCGGCCGGCGTCATGGCCGTCGCCGCCGTGCTCGCGGTCCGGCTGCCCGCCGACACCGAGCCGGAGCCCACCCCGGCCGGAAGTGAACCGGTCTCCGCCTGAACGCACGTCGGCCCCGTACCCGGTCAACCGGGGTACGGGGCCGACGTGTTGGGGCCTTACTGGGCCAGGATCGCCGGGATCGTCGCCTCGTGGGCCGCGCGCAGCTCGCCGAGACCGAGGCTGAACTCGCCCTGGACGTCGACGGATTCACCGTCCACGACACCGATCCGGGTGGCCGGAAGAACGCGCGCACCGCACATGTCGGTGAAGCGCAGCTCCTCCGAGCGCGGCACGGACACGACCGCGCGGCCGGCCGACTCGCTGAACAGGAACGTGAACGCGTCGAGCCCGTCCGGCACCACCAGGCGGGCGCCCTTGCCGCCCTTGAGGCAGGACTCGGTCACCGCCTGGATCAGACCGCCGTCGGACAGGTCGTGCGCGGCGTCGATCATGCCGTCGCGCGAACCCGAGATCAGGATCTCGCCGAGCAGCTTCTCGCGGTCCAGGTCCACCCGGGGCGGCAGGCCGCCGAGGTGCTGGTGGACGACCTCGGACCACGCCGAGCCGCCGAACTCCTCACGGGTCTCACCGAGGAGGTAGAGCAGCTGGCCCTCCTCGGCGAACGCGATCGGGGTGCGCCGGTTCACGTCGTCGATCACGCCGAGCACCGCGACCACGGGGGTCGGGTGAATGGCGGTCTCGCCGGTCTGGTTGTAGAGCGAGACGTTGCCGCCGGTCACCGGGGTGCCGAGCTGGAGGCAGCCGTCCGCGAGACCACGGGTGGCCTCCGCGAACTGCCACATCACGTCCGGGTCCTCGGGGGAGCCGAAGTTGAGGCAGTCCGAGATGGCGAGCGGCTTCGCGCCGGAGGCCGCCACATTGCGGTAGGCCTCGGCGAGCGCCAGCTGGGCGCCGGTGTACGGGTCGAGCTTGGCGAACCGGCCGTTGCCGTCGGTCGCCATGGCCACGCCGAGGTTGGTCTCCTCGTCGATGCGGACCATGCCCGCGTCCTCGGGCATCGCGAGCACCGTGTTGCCCTGCACGAAACGGTCGTACTGGTCGGTGATCCACGCCTTGGAGGCCTGGTTCGGGGAGGCGACCAGCTTCAGGACCTGGTCCTTCAGCTCGTCACCCGACTGCGGGCGCGCCAGCTTGCCCGCGTCGTCGGCCTGGAGCGCGTCCTGCCAGGAGGGGCGCGCGAAGGGCCGGTGGTAGACCGGGCCCTCGTGCGCGACGGTGCGCGGCGGCACGTCCACGATCTGCTCGCCGTGCCAGAAGATCTCCAGCTGGGAACCCTCGGTCACCTCACCGATGACGGTGGCGATGACGTCCCACTTCTCGCAGATCTCCATGAAGCGCTCGACGTGCTGCGGCTCGACCACCGCGCACATCCGCTCCTGCGACTCGCTCATGAGGATCTCCTCGGGCGAGAGCGAGGAGTCGCGCAGCGGGACGGTGTCCAGCTCGACGCGCATGCCGCCCGAGCCGGCGCTGGCCAGCTCCGAGGTCGCGCAGGACAGGCCCGCGCCACCCAGGTCCTGGATGCCCGCGACGAGCTTCTCCTTGAAGATCTCCAGGGTGCACTCGATGAGGAGCTTCTCCTGGAACGGGTCGCCGACCTGGACGGCCGGGCGCTTGGCCGGTCCCGTCGACTCGAAGGTCTCCGAGGCGAGCACCGAGACGCCGCCGATGCCGTCGCCGCCGGTGCGGGCGCCGTACAGGATGACCTTGTTGCCGGGGCCGGACGCCTGCGCGAGGTGAATGTCCTCGTGCTTCATCACACCGATGCAGCCGGCGTTGACCAGCGGGTTGCCCTGGTAGCAGGCGTCGAAGACGACCTCGCCGCCGATGTTGGGCAGCCCCAGGCAGTTGCCGTAGCCGCCGATGCCGGCGACGACGCCGGGCAGCACGCGCTTGGTGTCGGGGTGGTCGGCCGCGCCGAAACGCAGCGGGTCCACGACCGCGACCGGACGGGCGCCCATGGCCAGGATGTCGCGGACGATGCCGCCGACGCCGGTGGCCGCGCCCTGGTAGGGCTCGATGTAGCTGGGGTGGTTGTGCGACTCGACCTTGAAGGTGACCGCGTACCCCTGGCCGACGTCGACGACGCCCGCGTTCTCACCGATGCCGACCAGCATGGCGTCGTTCTCGGGGACCTTCTCGCCGAACTGCTTCAGGTGGACCTTGCTGCTCTTGTACGAGCAGTGCTCGGACCACATGACGGAGTACATGGCGAGCTCGGCGCCGGTCGGGCGGCGGCCGAGGATCTCCCGGATGCGCGCGTACTCGTCCTCCTTGAGGCCGAGCTCCTTCCAGGGCTGCTCGACGTCCGGGGTCTCGGCGGCGTGCTTGACGGTGTCGAGGCTCATGCGTTGACCAGCTTCTTCAGGATCGAGGTGAAGAATCCGAGGCCATCGGTACGGCCCGTACCGATCAGCGGCTCCACGGCGTGCTCGGGGTGCGGCATCAGACCCACGACGTTGCCGGCGGCGTTGGTGATGCCGGCGATGTCACGGAGCGAGCCGTTCGGATTGCCGTCGAGGTAGCGGAACGCGACCCGGCCCTCGGCCTCCAGCTCGTCGAGGGTGTGCTCGTCGGCGACGTAGCGGCCGTCCATGTTCTTCAGCGGAACCTGGATCTCCTGGCCGGCCTCGTAGTCGGCGGTCCAGGCGGTCTCCGCGTTCTCCACCCGCAGCTTCTGCTCACGGCAGATGAAGTGCAGGTGGTTGTTGCGGAGCATGGCGCCCGGCAGCAGGTGCGACTCGGTGAGGATCTGGAAACCGTTGCAGATGCCGAGGACCGGGAGACCGGCCTTCGCCTGCTCGATGACGGTCTCCATCACCGGCGAGAACCGGGAGATGGCCCCGGCGCGCAGATAGTCCCCGTAACTGAACCCGCCGGCCAGGACGACCGCGTCGACCTGCTTGAGGTCCTTGTCGCGGTGCCAGAGCGAGACCGGCTCGGCGCCGGCGATGCGCACGGCCCGCAGGCTGTCCCGGTCGTCCAGCGTGCCGGGGAAGGTGACAACGCCGATACGTGCAGTCACTTGGACTGCTCCTCGACCTTGACGGTGAAGTCTTCGATGACGGTGTTGGCGAGGAAGGTCTCGGCCATCTCGTGGATGCGGGCGAGGGCGGCCTCGTCGACCGGTCCCTCGACCTCGAGCTCGAAACGCTTTCCCTGACGTACGTCGCCGATCCCCTCGAAGCCGAGACGGGGCAGTGCGCGCTGCACCGCCTGTCCCTGCGGGTCGAGGATTTCCGGCTTGAGCATGACGTCGACTACGACGCGTGCCACTGGCACTCCCGGTGTGGTGTGGTGCGAAGGCGGTTCCCTCAGAGTACCCGGCCAAAAAATCTACGCGGGTAGATATCCGAAGGGCCTGATCACGTTCCGGTTTCGGCGGCGACAACATGTGGGAAAAATCCCGAGAAAAAGTCGCCGAAGTCATTGCGTGGAGACACGCTGATGCAATTGGCTGGGCTTCACATTGCAATGGGTGCCGCTGTACAAAGGAATCCCAGCGAAAACGACATTGCTCCATAACAGCCGGAAGGCCGGTATCGCAGCACGTCAGGTACGTGCGAGTGGCGACACCGTAGGAAGGATCCGATATCCGTGGCTCAGCGCGTAGTGGTCACACTCTCCGATGACATCGACGGCGGAGAAGCGGCGGAAACGGTCACGTTCGGCCTGGACGGAAAGGTCTACGAGATCGACCTCAATCCCGCCAATGCAAAGAAACTGCGCAAGGCGCTCGCGCCTTACGTGACGGCGGGACGCAAGCAGTCGAAGTCCGGGAAGACCTACCGGCACACCGCCGTCGCCCCCGACCCGGCGGCCGTCCGCGCCTGGGCGCGCTCCAACAAGATGGACGTGCCGGCCCGCGGCCGGATCCCCAAGGCGGTCTACGAGGCCTTCGCGGAGGCGAGCTGACGACCCCCGTCCGGGGCGGCTCTGCGGCCGCCCCGGACACCGGAGTTGCACACCCCCCCTGCTGATCAGCTAGAGTCTGGAGCACGCCGAGGGGCAAGGCCGAAAAGCCAAGTCCACCGGAGCGTGCGGGTGTAGTTCAGTAGTAGAACACCCCCCTTCCAGGGGGGAGGCGCAGTGTGCAATTCCTGTCACCCGCTCTGCACTGCCTGACAGTGGTCCTTTTGGATCAGGTAGAGTAGTGCTCGCGCCGTCCAGTGAAAGCTGGCGGATGCATGCGGACGTGGCTCAGTTGGTAGAGCATCACCTTGCCAAGGTGAGGGTCGCGAGTTCGAATCTCGTCGTCCGCTCAGGAAGCACGTGAGGCCCCGGTTCATCGAACCGGGGCCTTCGTCATGTGCCCCGCCAAGTGCCGCTTCCCTCCTGACATTTGTCATGTGCGGCGATGACACCGCGCACTGCCCCGGCCCCGTCCACGGCGCGACGCTGAAGGCATGGCAGGAACAGGCACAGCAGATGTGATCGAGGTCGAGGAGCTGCGGCGGAGCTACGCCGGGGGCTTCGAGGCCGTCTCCGGAATCTCCTTCTCCGTGGCGCGCGGCGAACTCTTCGCGCTGCTCGGCACCAACGGCGCCGGCAAGACCTCCACCGTCGAACTCCTCGAAGGACTCGCCCCGCCCAGCGGCGGCCGCGTCCGGGTGCTCGGCCACGACCCGTACACCGAGCGGGCCGCCGTGCGTCACCGAACCGGCGTGATGCTCCAGGAGGGCGGCTTCCCCGCCGAACTGACCGTCGCCGAGACCGTACGGATGTGGGCGGGCTGCACCAGCGGGGCCCGGCCCGTGGGCGAGGCGCTCGAACTCGTCGACCTGGCCCGGCGCTCCACCGTGCGGGTCAAGCAGCTGTCCGGCGGCGAGAAGCGCCGGCTCGACCTGGCGCTCGCCCTGCTCGCCCGGCCCGAGGTGCTCTTCCTCGACGAGCCGACGACCGGCCTGGACGCCGAAGGGCGGCGCGACACCTGGGAGTTGGTGCGCGCGCTGCGCGACGGCGGCACCACCGTGCTCCTGACCACCCACTACCTGGAGGAGGCCGAGGCGCTCGCCGAGCGGCTCGCGATCCTGCACGAGGGGCGGATCGCGGCGAGCGGCCGGGTCGACGAGGTCGTCGCCGCGCAGCCCTCGCACATCTCCTTCGACCTGCCCGACGGCTACCACCTGGGCGACCTTCCGCCGCTCGACGGGCTCGGCGTCACCGGCCACGAGACGGCCGGCCGCACGGTGCGCCTGAGGACCGCGCGGCTCCAGCACACCGCCACCGGGCTGCTGTTGTGGGCCAGGGACAGCGACGTCGAGCTGCGGGGGCTCGACGTGCGCTCGGCCTCGCTGGAAGAGGCCTTCCTGAAGATCGCGCAGGAGCAGCGCACCGACCGCGGGGCCGGCACGAAGGAGACCGTTCGATGAGCACCACCGTGCACGCGGTACAGAGCCCGGCCCTGGCGCCCGCGCGGTCCCGCAGGACCGCAGCGGACCGCATGAAGGCGCTCGCGCGCGCCGAACTGACCCTGCTCGGCCGCAACAAGTCCACCCTGTTCACCGTGCTCGTCCTGCCGGGCCTGCTCACCGCCTCCATGTACGGGACGGTCGGCAGCATCGACCTCAAGAAGACCGGCCTGAACGCGGGGACCGTGCTGCTGCCCGGCTCGCTCGGCTTCGCCCTGCTCTTCGCCCTGTACTCGCCGCTGGTCGGCATCTACGTCGTACGCCGTGAGGAACTGGTCCTGAAGCGGCTGCGCACCGGCGAGCTGCGCGACCGGGAGATCCTGGCGGGCGCGGCGCTGCCCGCGGTCCTCATCGCGCTCGCCCAGTCCGTCCTGCTCGTCGCGGGCTGCTCGCTGTGGCTGCACGTGCCGCTGCCCGCATCGGGGTGGCTCGCGGCCCTCGCGCTCCTCCTCGGCATCGGCATGATCTGCGCGCTCGCCGCGGCGACCTCCGCCGTCACCAGGACCGCCGAGGGCGCCCAGATCACGGTGATGCCGCTGATGCTGCTCTCGACGGCGGGCTCCGGCATGGTCGTACCGCTCGACGTGCTGCCCGACAAGCTGGCCGCGGTGTGCGAGGCGCTGCCGCTGACCCCGCTGATCCAGCTGGTCCGGGGCGCCTGGACCGGTGGCGCCGGGGCCGGTGAGGTACTGCGGGAGCTGCTCGTCATGGTTGTCTGGACGTTCATCGCGGTCCTGGTCGTGCGCAAGCGCTTCCGCTGGGAGCCGCGGCGCTGAGACGGGGGGACGCGAGGTGTTCGGCCGGATACGGGAATGGCACCGACGCCACTGGCGGGACCGCAGCAGGGTCGAGAAGGTCGAGTTCCAGAGCCGGCTGATCTGGCGGTGCTCGACGTGGTTCTTCTTCCTCAGCTGGGAGGCGCCGTTCGTGCTGGCGAGCCTGCGCCACCAGCCCCTGCCGCTCGCCCTGGGCGTGGCGGCGCTCGCCCTCGGCGCGGCCCAGGCCCACCAGGGCATCCGGGCGCACCGCGGCGCGCTCGACCAGTACCTGGGGCGCGGGGACGCGCCGCGCGGCCCGCTCCTGGTCTCCCTCGCGCTGTGCCTGGTCTCGCTCGCCCTGGTCGCCGCGCTGTACGCGGCGCACGGCCTCCAGGACACCGACCTCGTCCTGGTCGTGGTCTACCTCGTGCTGCCGTTCGGGATGACGTACAGCACGCTCACCACACCGTGGCGGTTCCTCAACCGGTTCTCGCTGCTCGCGCTGCCCGCCGTGGCGGTGTTCGCGGCGGCCGGCGTGCCCGGCGGGCGGCTGCTGGCGCTGGCCATCGTGGTCGCCCTGTCCGGTACGTGGATCCTGCTGATGGCGCGCTGCGGGGCCTGGACGCTGTCGGTGATGTGGGAGTCCGACCGGGCCCGCGAGACCGAGGCGCGGCTCGCGGTCGCCGAGGAACGGCTGCGGTTCGGGCGGGACATGCACGACGTGCTGGGCCGCAACCTCGCCGTCATCGCGCTCAAGGCCGAACTGGCCGTGCAGCTCGCCGAGCGCGGCCGGCCCGAGGCGGTGGCCCAGATGGTGGAGGTGCAGCGCATCGCCCAGGAATCGCAGAAGGAGGTACGGGAAGTGGTGCGCGGCTATCGCGAGGCGGACCTCGGGGTCGAGATCGAGGGCGCCCGGGGCGTGCTGGAGGCGGCCGGGATCGGCTGTGCGTACAGCGGGCCCGCCGACGGGCTGACCGTCGAGGCGCAGTCGGCGCTCGGCTGGGTGGTGCGCGAGGCCACCACCAATGTGCTGCGGCACGGGGACGCGCGCACTGTGGCGATCAGGCTCGCCGTCACCGAGCACACCGCGACGCTGGTCGTCGAGAACGACGGCGTACCGGAGCGGCCGGGCGGCGCCCCCGGCTCGGGCCTCGCGGGTCTGCGCGAGCGCCTCTCCGCGCTCGGCGGCACCCTGGAGGCCGGCCCGGCGGGTGGCGGGATGTTCCGGCTGACGGCGGAGGTGCCGCGGTGAGCCCGGCCGAGGAGACGGGGACGAGCGGAGTGGACGCGGCGCGGGCCGGCCGGGTGCGGGTGCTGCTCGCCGACGACGAGCATCTGATCCGGGGTGCGCTCGCCGCGCTGCTCGGTCTCGAGGACGATCTGGAGGTCGTCGCGGAGGCCGCGTCGGGACCCGAGGCGCTCGCGATGGCACGGGCCCACCGGCCCGATGTGGCGGTGCTCGACCTGGAGATGCCCGGCGCGGACGGTGTGACGGTGGCCACAAGACTGCGGGCCGAACTGCCCTCCTGCCGGACCATGATCGTGACCAGTCACGGCCGCCCCGGCCATCTCAAGCGGGCCCTTTCGGCGGGGGTGCGCGGGTTCGTTCCGAAGACCGTCAGCGCCCGTCGGCTCGCCGAGATCATCCGCTCCGTGCACGCCGGAAACCGTTACGTGGACCCGGAGTTGGCGGCCGACGCGATCTCCGCCGGGGACTCGCCGCTGACCGTGCGCGAAGCCGAGGTGCTCGGGTTCGCGGCCGACGGGGCGCCCGTCGCGGAGATCGCCGAGCGGGCCGCGCTGTCGCAGGGAACGGTGCGCAACTACCTCTCCTCCGCCGCCGCCAAACTGGGTGCGGAGAACCGTCATACGGCCGTGCGTCTCGCGCGCGAGCGAGGTTGGGTATAGTGGTCTCCGCGCCACGGCGCATGCGAACGTAGCTCAGCTGGTAGAGCACCACCTTGCCAAGGTGGATGTCGCGAGTTCGAACCTCGTCGTTCGCTCCATGCAGGAGAAGCCCCCCGGCCATCGGCCGGGGGGCTTCTTCGTGTTCGTGCCCGGACCGCTCGGATCCGGGACCGCGCTACGCCCAGCTGACGCCGGTGAGCTGCTCGTACGCCTCGATGTACTTGGCGCGCGTCGCGTCCACGACGCGCTGCGGCAGCGCGGGCGGCGGCTGCTCGCTCGTGCGGTCCCAGCCGGACTCCGCGGAGGTCAGCCAGTCACGGACGTACTGCTTGTCGTAGGAGGGCTGGTCGCGGCCCGGCTGCCAGGTGTCGGCCGGCCAGAAGCGCGAGGAGTCCGGGGTGAGCACCTCGTCGGCGATGACGAGCTCCTCGCCCGCGAAGCCGAACTCGAACTTGGTGTCCGCCAGGATGATGCCGCGCTCACGCGCGATGTCGCGGGCCCGGCCGTAGACGGCGAGGGTGGTCTGGCGCAGCTGCGCGGCGGTCTCCGCGCCGACCTGGCGGGCCACCTCCTCGTAGCTCACGTTCTCGTCGTGGTCGCCGACGGCGGCCTTGGTGGCGGGCGTGAAGATCGGCGCGGGCAGCTCGGAGCCGTTGTCCAGCCCCTCGGGCAGCGCGAGGCCGCACACCGTACGGGACCGGTTGTACTCGACGAGGCCGGAGCCGGCGAGGTAGCCGCGGGCCACGCACTCCACCGGGACCATCGCGAGGGACTTGCACACCAGGGTGCGGCCCGCCCAGTCGGCCGGGGCGCCGGCCGGGACCTCGCTGGAGATCACGTGGTGCGGGACGAGATCGGCGAGCAGGTCGAACCACCACAGCGAGAGCCGGGTGAGCACGCGGCCCTTGTCCGGGATCTCGGTGGGCAGCACCCAGTCGTACGCGGACAGCCGGTCACTGGCGACCATGACGAGGTCGCCGGCCTCGTTCTGGTAGAGGTCACGCACCTTGCCCGTGTGCAGGTGGGTCAGGCCCGGAACCTCGATCGGCTCGGGCTTTTCTACGAATCCGGACACGGTTCCTCCGCGTAGGTTGATCCAGGGAGCGGTTCCGATTCTCTCCCATGCGCGGGGCTCCCCCGGTCGCGGGTCCGGCCGGGTCGCCCGGGGGCGTTCAGTCCCGCTTGCAGATGCGGTCGAGGAGGTTGGCCGTGGCGCGCTGGATCCGGGTGTCCACATGGCCGGGCCGGTCGAGCGCCGGGGACCACGCGAAGGTGCCCGCGGCGAAGACGAGCGCGCCCGACGGCGCCCGGTACAGCGACGTCTCCTGGTGCCGGGTGTGCTGCTCGCTGTCCTGGTACGGCGAGTGGGCGAGCAGGATGCGGTCGCGGTGCTCGGGGAGCGCGGTGCGCGGGTAGTAGCGGTCCGCCTCGCCCGCGACCATGCCGTCGATCTCGTCGCCGTCCCCGGCGCCGGTCGCCTCCCACAGCCAGTGGTCCGCGTTGCGTACGACCATGGGGGCGGGCTCGGGGACGCGGCCGGCGTACTGGATGCCGAGGAGCTGCTGCTCGGGCTTGGCGACCTCGCGCCACAGCGCCGGGCGGCCGGGACCGCGGCGCTTGCGGCAGGTCAGCAGCCGGTTGGGCACGCCCGACGGGGAGGGCCCCAACTCGACCTGCCAGTACATGGTGTTGGCGGAGAGGAAGACGAGCGAGGTGCCGCCGTCCCGGGCGAGTTCGACGGCGCGGCGCATCGGGGCCGACCAGTACTCGTCGTGGCCGGGGAAGACGAGGCCGCGGTAGCGGGTGGGGTCCACGCGGCCGGCGTGCAGATCGCGGGCGTCGGCGTAGGCCAGGTCGTAGCCGTAGCGCTCGGCCCAGCGGATGAAGTCGTAGGCGTGGCCGACGTGCAGGGGCAGGCCCGCGCCCGCGTAGGGGCGGTCGAAGGAGACGGTGGTCGCCGCGTCCTCCTCGCCGAGCAGCCCGCCCTCGTCGTCCCAGGCGTGGTAGAGGCTGGCGCCGGTGCGGCCGTCCTCCGGGTAGAGGTTGTAGGCCTGCCAGGTGATGTCGGGCAGCAGCAGGAGCAGATCGGCCGGGTGGTCGTCGCGGACCGTGAACGGGATGTGCGAGCGGTAGCCGTCGGCGGTGGTCAGGACGGCGACATGGGCGCCGACCGAGGCGTGCGCGGGGACCTGGTAGCGCCAGGACTGCCACCAGTGGTGGCAGGAGACCGTCCGGTCCGCGGTCAGCGGGGGCGGCTGGACGATCCCCGAGAGCCGGGGGCTGGTGGCGATCTTCGCGGCGCCGTCGCCACCGTAGTGGCCGATCCGGTAGACGTCGACGGTGAACTGCTGCGGCGGGTCCACGGTGATGTGGAAGTCGATGGCCTCGCCGGGCGCGACGGCCCCGCTGGAGGCGAACCCCTTGATCTGCTGGCGTACGTCGTCGGCGGTGCGCGGGCCGCTGACGTGGGTGCTGCCGCGCGCGGCGCTGCGCGAGGCGCCGCGCGAGGCGCCGCGCTGGACCGGGAGGTGATCGACGTGATCGACGTACCAGGGCACCACGTGGCCGGTGTCGTCGAAGTAGGTCTCGCTGCCGCGCAGCCAGGGCAGCGGGCCCTGCCCGAAGGGGTCCGAGACGGCGTGCGCGAGGGCACCCGACTCCCAGCGCCGGATGTGCTCCGACCGTTCCACCCCCATGCCACTTCCCTCCCTCGTTCCCCCGGAACAACACGGGCGCCGTCGCGGTGCCCGGCCTGTCAGCTACCGGTCCCCAGCACATCACATAACGCACGCACTCCGTCACCGTTCGTCGCGAATTGACGTGAAGGGGAAGTCGGCATTCCGGATGTGTCGGGGCGAACGCGACGCGTAGCCCGTGGCACGGCGCGGGGGCGAAGCCCCGGCACCCCGCGCCCCTGGCGGGGTTGGCCTTGGCGGCATGCCCAGCATCGGCATCCTCAGCCCGTCCGGCGTTTGAGGACGAGCGCCCTTCAGGCGCGAACGGGGTCTGGGGCGGAGCCCCAGGCAACCCCGCTTTCGTCTGCGGACCGTGCCCGCGTCTCGCGCAGTTCCCCGCGCCCCTGGCGGGGGTTGGCCTCGGCGGCATGCCCAGCATCGGCATACCCAGCCTGTCCGGCGATTGAGGACGAGCGGCCTTCAGGCGCGTCCGGGGTCTGGGGCGGAGCCCCAGGGGTCGGGCCAAGGGAGTCCTGCCGCACGGGAGGTGGGTGGGAAACGCGCGAACGGGGTCGGGGGCGGAGCCCCGGGGTGGGTCAGACCAGGCGGACCGGTTTTTCTGGGCGGATGCCCAGGGAGGCGAGCCAGTCGCGCAGCGCATCCGCGTCGCCGTCCTCGATCAGGGTCAGCACCGGGGAGGCCAGATCGGAGCGGCGTACCTCGTCGACGAGAAGCGACGGCCCGTCCAGCCAGTCGAGCCCCGGCGCCGCACCGGCCGTGTCGACCGCGGCACAGCACACCATCGCCGTCACATGGTCCGCGAGCAACTCCCGCCCCGTACGCGGAGGTTGGAGCGGGAAGAGCGGCATCGTATCGAAGCACCAGGTCTCCGGGACCGGCGCGGGCGGCGCCGACGCGGCCTCCTCACCCGCGACCTCCGCCGCGATCCCCGCGGCCAGCCGGTCCGCGACGTCGTCGCCCGACGTGGTCAGGTGGTCGATGACGCGCGTGAGCGTGGGCGCCCCGGGCTGCGAACCGCGCCGCTCACCGAGCCCGTCGAGCACCCGGTGCAGCCGCGCCGCCTCCGTACGCCACTTGCGGTCCACGACCTCCTCCGGATACGCCGCCCAGTCGAGCGGCGCCCAGTCGGGGCCCGGCTCGGCGGGGCCGCCGTGGAACAGCCGGGCGGCGAGCAGCGACGTCGCCTCGTCGGCGATGCCGGGCTCCTCCAGGAGGTCGCAGGCCGGCCGTTCGCCGAGCCGGGAGGCGAAGCCCTCGGCCAGGCGGTCGCGGCGGGACAGCTCGGTCAGCGCCGAGACCACCCCCGCGTCGAGCCGGGAGGGCCAGCGCCCCATCCGCCAGGCGGGCAGCGCGACCCGGGTCAGCAGCCGGTCCCACCCCGCGTAGGCCAGCCCGACCTGCTCCTGGGCGACGATCCGCACGCCGTAGTCCACGGCCTGTGCGCGCTCGGACGCCGCGGCGGCGACCCCGCGCTCCATCTCGCCCGCGTGCACCCGGCAGCCGCGCAGGAGCAGCCGGGCGATCGATCCGGTGAAACCGAGGGCGAGCCGCCGCACCGGGCCGAGGCCCGGCTTCGCGGCCACGCCGACGGCCGCGTCGAGCCCGCGCACGAAGCGGCGGGCGGCGGCTATGTCCGGGTGTGCGGAGGGCCCCGTACCGGCGACGACGGGCGCGAGGATCGCGCGCAGCTCACCGACGCGCATCCACCACATGAACGGCGAGCCGATGACCAGGACCGGCGCGACCGGCACCCGGCGACCGCCGTCGGCCCCGGCATCGGCACGGGCCCCGGCACGGATACCGGCACCCGCCTCGGCGCCGCCCCGCGGCGAGCGTGCGGGCGCCGACCGCCGCACCGCGGCGGCGTGCGCCCGGTGCGTACGGTCCTCCAGCCAGCTGTCGCAGTCCGGCGTGAGGGCTATCGCGGAGGGCGCCGGCACACCGAGGCGCTCCGCCAAGTCCCTGACCAGGCGGTACAGGTCGGGGGCGGCCGACTCCGAGAGGTCCACCGTCGGGGAGAGGGCCGGTCTGGCCCCTACGATCACGGCCGTCACGGCGGCCGCCACCAGCAGCACGAGCACCGCGACCGCGACGACCGCCCAGCACACGGCGGACCAGCCACTGCCTTCGATACGGCCCTGCGCGGCGGCGACGATCAGCACGACGGCGACAGCCGTCGGCAGCAGGGCCACGGCCAGCGCCCTACTGCGGATGCGCAGCACGGCGAGAGCCCGCGAACGCGCGTGCAGCGCGCCCGCCTCTCCACCCATTGCGGTACCGGACACGGCCGGACTTCACCCCCTCTGCCCTGCGGCGACGTTGCTCATGCCCCCACTGTGGCACCCGCCACCGACATCGCAATGCCGGTGGGCCAAGTGCCGGAACGCCTTCGCCGCACCATAGTTGGGCCATGGGCGGGAGTCATCCGGATGGGCCACTCGTCACTCGATGGAATGGCTTTGGGCAGAGGTGCGGTTGTTCAGGTCCGGCCCGTTCCGGGCAATTGCGGGCGCGGGGCGCCGCCGGGCCGCAACGCCGCGGGGCCCCGGCGTGACACCGGGGCCCCGCAGAGGTCGAGGAAGTTCAGCCCTGCGCGCCGGCCGCCTTGCGGGCGATGTCGGTGCGGTGCTGCGAGCCGTCGAGCCGGATCCGGCCGACCGCCGTGTACGCCCGCTCCCGGGCCTGGACGAGGTCCGCGCCGGTCGCGGTGACCGACAGGACCCGGCCGCCCGCGCTCACGACGGCGTCGCCGTCCCTGCGGGTCCCGGCGTGCAGAACGTACGCGGTGGGCTCATCCTGCGCGGCGACCTCGGCGAGCCCCTCGATGGGGTCGCCGGTGCGGGGGGCCTCGGGGTAGTTGTGCGAGGCGATGACCACGGTGACCGCCGCGTCCTCGCGCCAGGCCAGCGGCTCCTGTGCGTCCAGGGTGCCGTTGGCCGAGTGGAACAGGACGCCCGCGAGCGGGGTCCGCAGGCGGGCGAGGACGACCTGGGTCTCGGGGTCGCCGAAACGCGCGTTGAACTCGATGACCCGTACCCCGCGCGAGGTGATCGCGAGGCCCGCGTACAGCAGGCCGGAGAACGGGGTGCCGCGGCGGCGCAGTTCGTCGACGGTGGGCTGGAGCACGCTCTCCATAACCTCGTCGACGAGCTTCGGGTCGGCCCACGGCAGGGGCGAATAGGCGCCCATACCACCGGTGTTGGGGCCCTCGTCGCCGTCGAGCGCGCGCTTGAAGTCCTGCGCGGGCTGGAGCGGCAGGACGGTGACGCCGTCGGTGATCGCGAAGAGCGAGACCTCGGGACCGTCGAGGAACTCCTCGATGACGACGCGTTCGCAGGCCAGCGCGTGGGACCGGGCGGCGGCGAGGTCGTCGGTCACGACGACGCCCTTGCCGGCGGCGAGGCCGTCGTCCTTCACGACGTAGGGAGCGCCGAAGGCGTCGAGCGCCCGGTCGATCTCCTCGGGGGTGGTGCAGAGGTAGGAGCGGGCGGTGGGCACGTTGGCCGCCGCCATGACGTCCTTGGCGAAGGCCTTGGAGCCTTCGAGCCGCGCGGCCTCCTTCGAGGGGCCGAAGCAGGGGATGCCCGCTTCCCGCACGGCGTCGGCGACGCCGGCGACGAGGGGGGCCTCGGGCCCGACCACGACCAGCTCGCTGCCCAGCTCGACGGCGAGACGGGCGACCGCCGCCCCGTCCAGCTGGTCCACGGGGTGGAGTTCGGCGACCTCCGCGATCCCGGCGTTGCCGGGGGCGCAGTGCAGCGCCGTCACGTCGGGGTCGAGGGACAGGGAACGGCACAGGGCGTGCTCGCGGGCACCGCCGCCGATGACAAGGACCTTCACGGCAGTCAGCCTAGCCGCCGCGCCGGTCCGGTCTTTGTGCGGGCCACCAGGCGGACCCTCACCCCTCGTTCGTATATTCCTCCACCACGGTGGCCCCGAGCTCGCGCACGATCAGGTCGTGGCCGGAGAGCGCGTTGTCCACGAGGTCCGGGTCGTCGTCCTCCGGAACGTCGTCCTCCAGGCGCACGGGGGGTGGCGGAGGCTCCTCGTGGCGCTGGGAAGCGGCGCCCTGGGACGACTGCTGCCCGGGGGCGTGGCCCTGGGGCCGGGACTGGGCGCCGGACGCGCCGGGGCCTCCCGACGACCCGGCGGACCCGGCCGATCCAGCCGATCCGGCCGCCCCGGCGGATCCGTAGCCGGAGGCTGCCGGCCCCTGGCCTCCCTGACCTCCCTGCGCACCCTGGCTGCCCTGCTGGGGCCCGGAGTGCTGCGAGGACGACGGGGCCTGCTGATGCTGCTGGTACGGCTGGGGCGAGGCGGGCCTGGATGCGCCGCCTCCGAAGTTGGCCGCGGCGGCCGGGGGCTGGGCGCCGCCCGACGGGTCGATGATCGCCTCGACCTTCCACTGCACGCCGAACCGCTCGGAGAGCACACCGCGCAGCACGTCCTCGCTGCCGCTGCTCGCGAAGTTGTCCCGGGCGCCGGCGTTGATGAAGCCCAGCTGCACGGTGGTGCCGTCGAACCCGGCCACCTGCGCGTTCTGACTGAGCAGGATCCAGGTGAAGCGCCGCTTGTTCTTGACGGCTTCCAGAATGTCCGGCCACATGTTGCGCACTTGCAGGGCGTTGCCCTGGGCGGCGGCGGTCGGGGCGGGAGCGGTGGGGACGGGAGCGGCGGGCTCGGGGGCGGCGGGCGCGCCGGACCCTGCCGGTCCGGCTGACGCGGCGGAGGGCCAGGCGCCCGCCCCGGAACCGGATCCCGTACTCGTACCCGTACCCGACCCCGAACCGGCGGCGGAACCGGAACCGGGGGCCGCCGCACCGGGCCAGGCGCCGGGGCGCTGGCCCCCACTCCCCTGCCCGGCCGCCGCGGCAGCCGGCCAGGCCCCGGCAGCGGGCCCGGCCTGCGCGGGCTGCTGCACGGGCGGCTGTACGGGCTGGGGCTCGGCCTGGGGCTGCGCGGACGGCGCCTGCTGCGGGGCGGGGTGCGGGGCCGGCTGATGCTGCTGGGTCGGCTGGTGCTGCGGGGCCGATTGCGGCGCCTGCGGAGCGGCCGGTGCGGCCGGTGCGCCGGGACCGGCGTGGGCGGGCCCGCCCGTCTGCCCCGGAGCACCGGTCGCCCCCGCACCCCGCACCGCGGCCCGAGCGGCATCGGGCCCGCCGGGGCCACCGGGGCCGCCCTGCATCGGCGCATGCGCCTCGGGCCCCGGCACGTACCCCATGGCGGGACCGCCGCCCGGCGCGGCCTGGAACTGGAGGGCGCCCCGCTCCAGCCGGTCGATGCGGGCCTGGAGCGAACGCTCGTCGTCGTAGGCGGCGGGCAGCAGCACGCGGGCGCAGATCAATTCGAGCTGGAGCCGGGGCGAGGTGGCCCCGCGCATTTCGGTGAGCCCCGCGTTGACGAGGTCGGCGGCCCGGCTCAGCTCGGCCGCGCCGAACACGGAGGCCTGTGCCTGCATGCGCTCGACGACATCGGCCGGAGCGTCGATGAGCCCCTTCTCGCCCGCGTCGGGAACGGCGGCGAGGATGACGAGGTCGCGCAGCCGCTCCAGGAGGTCGGCGACGAAGCGGCGCGGATCGTTGCCGCCCTCGATGACGTGGTCGACGATCTCGAAGGCGGCGGCGCCGTCGCCCGCGGCGAAGGCGTCGACCACGGAGTCGAGCAGCGAGGTGTCCGTGTAGCCGAGCAGGGCGGTGGCCATGGCGTACGTCACACCGTCGTCGGCGGCGCCGGCGAGCAGCTGGTCCATGACGGACATCGAGTCACGCACGGAACCGGCGCCGGCCCGCACCACGAGTGGCAGCACGCCGTCCTCGACGGGGATGCCCTCGCGGCCGCAGACCTCGCCGAGGTACTCCCGCAGGGTGCCGGGCGGGACGAGGCGGAACGGGTAGTGGTGCGTACGCGACCGGATCGTCCCGATGACCTTCTCGGGCTCGGTGGTGGCGAAGATGAACTTGAGGTGCTCCGGCGGCTCCTCGACGACCTTCAGGAGGGCGTTGAAGCCGGCCGAGGTCACCATGTGGGCCTCGTCGATGATGTAGATCTTGTAGCGGCTCGATGCGGGCCCGAAGAAGGCCTTCTCGCGCAGCTCACGGGCGTCGTCCACGCCACCGTGCGACGCCGCGTCGATCTCGATCACGTCGATGGAACCCGGCCCGGTGCGCGCGAGGTCCTGACAGGACTGGCACTCGCCGCACGGCGTGGGCGTGGGGCCCTGCTCGCAGTTCAGACAGCGGGCGAGGATCCGGGCGCTGGTCGTCTTGCCACAGCCCCGCGGCCCGCTGAACAGGTACGCGTGATTGACCCGGTTGTTCCGCAGCGCCTGCTGCAGCGGGTCGGTGACATGCTCCTGCCCGATGACCTCGGCGAACGACTCGGGGCGGTAGCGGCGGTACAGCGCAAGGGACGACACGCATACGAGGTTATCGGGGCCCACTGACAACCGGACCCGCCGACGGATCCCCCGCCGGCCCCGGCCGGACGAAAGGGCGCCCACGCAGGGGGAGTAGACCCGCACCCGCGCAGAAAAATTAAGCGCCCCCCACGCACCCGCCAGAGCCAACCTACCCTTGCTGCCTTCCGGCCCTGGGGGAGTTCAGTCAGATAGCGCCACGTGAGGGGCTCCGCACAGGGTACCTGATCCCTGAGGTGGGAACGAGTTCGCGAGCACCCCTCAACGTCTTGTATTGTTTGCCGCGGAGGATTCGCCTAGTGGCCTAGGGCGCACGCTTGGAAAGCGTGTTGGGGGCAACCCCTCACGAGTTCGAATCTCGTATCCTCCGCCATTGCTCTCACCGGGCAATACGTCGAAGGGCCCCGCAGTTCGCTGCGGGGCCCTTCGTCGTTGGCGGGCTCATCCACGGTCTCGACGTGCTCGGCGACGGGCCGGCGCCCGCCTCAGGGACGCCGCCGACGGATTTCGGGCCTCCGTCCCGCCAGGACCCGGGAGAGCCGGCCGGGGTCTCAGGGGTCGGGGACGGTCAGGGTCGGGTGGGGGGTGGGAGGGGCGGGGCCCGGGGGGTTGGCGTCGTCGGTCAGGGCGGGCGGGATCCGGTCCAGGAGGACGAAGGCCGATTCGAGGTCGGCGAAGCGGAAGAGCCGCATCACGCCGGGGGCTCCCCGGACCACGCGCAGCGTGCCGCCCCGTGCGGCCACGCCGTCCTGGACGGCCACCAGCAGGCGCAGGCCGCCCGCGTCGAGGAAGGTGACCGGCCGCAGGTCGACCACCACCTCCGGCGCCTGGCGGTCGATCAGTTTCTCCACGGCGGGTCCGAGCGCCGTCAGCGCCTCGATGTCGATCTCGCCGAACAGTTCGAGCACGGTGGCCGCTGCCGCCACCCGCTCCCACAGGCCGAACCCGGATGCGTTGGCACGCATGAGGAAACCCCCACGATCCTTTCAGAAGTGGCACAACAGCACGCGTACCGGTCGACTGCTTCCTAGCGCCGGAGCACAGCAGCACCCCCAGGGTTCGAGGCGGCGCCGCTCAGGGTGCGTCCACCATCATGCCCGTCCGGCGCCCGGCCGTATCCGGCGCCGGGCGGAGTCGGTCGAATCCGCTCCCTGGGCAACACGGCATGGGGCGGGCCCACATGGGGAGGTCTCAGCTCTGGGTGTCCTCCGGCCTCCCGGAGACGCGCACCGTGTCCGACGGCCGCAACTGCCTTCGTCGGGGCGGGAGTTGAGCGGAGTCCGCCGGGTGGTTGCGGGGGCCCCGCTGGTGGGGCGGGGCGGCCGCGAGGAGCGCGCTCGCGCGGTACAGGTACTTGACCTTGATGCGCAGGGCCCACGGGTCGAGCGGCTTGATCAGGTAGTCGGCGACACCCAGGCGCAGCGCCTCGTCGGCGGTCGCGCCGTCGTGGCCCATTCCGGTCACCAGGATGACGGGGATCAGCTGCGTCTGGGTCAGACGGCTCAGATAGCGGGCCACGTCGAGCCCGCTGACTCCCGGCATCACCACGTCGAGGACCGCCACCGCTATCCCCCCGTGCAGCGCGGCCTTGAGCGCCGCGTCCCCGCTGGTCACGAGCTCCAGCGGGTAGCCGAGCGGGGCGAGGATGCTCTCCATGGCGAACAGGTTGTCCTCGTGGTCGTCGACCAGTAGCACCTTCATGTCCGCGGACATGGCCCCATCACCTTCACTCGGGAGCGCCGGATAGGCATATGCCCGTTCGCGGCCACTCGTACGCAGTCGGGGAGCACCAGGGTGGTGTGCATGTGGAGAATGCACATGAGCCGTGCATGTGCCGGTGGTCCGCGCACGTGTGCCGGCCGGCTTGGTGGAGCGATTGGTGGAGCGAATTCTCGCACCGGGCGTCCTGGAACATCAGGGTGTCGACCGAGTCGGTTGTCCGCCCCGCCCGCCGGCACCCCGTGCCCGCGCGCACATGCCACTGGCTCATGTCCCGCCCCCATGACACCTACGGGTGAATTGTCGCCCCACCCCCGAAGCGACGGCAGATGCGGAACGAGGGCCGCCGTGACGGTTCCGCAGGTCAAACACCCGGGCCCCCTATTGGTCTGAACCACCACTCGGAGCGCGGCAGTTGGTCCATTCCGGCCGCCAGAATGACCGGATGATGATCCCGTCATCCCCTGTAGAGCGGTACGCGGCCCCGAGTGGCGAGCGATGAGCGCAGCCGCAGCCGCAGCCGCCCCGAACGACCCGTCCGTCCGCACCGGCGCCTTCGGGCCCCACGCCCGCACGCCGTTGGGCGCCCTCGCCTCCACGGCGTACGGCGCCGTACTCGGCCCCGCGGTGATCGGCGTCGCCTTCCTGATCGCCGCCGGCTGGCTGCTGCTCGCCACCGTGCCCGGCGCACTCGACATGGAGCGGGCGTTCACCGCGGCGGCCGACTGCCCGGCCGCCGGGATCTCTACGGAGTGCAGACACACCGTGGGGGCCCCGGTCACCTCTGTCGCCGCCGATCACAAACACCGCTCCACGGACTACTGGCTGGGGCTCGGCCGGCCCGCCCGGCCCCAGCGCCCCGAGCGCCCCGACGTGGTGCCGCCGCGCGTCAAGATGGACGGCCGCGTCCCGGTGTTCGCCGCCGTGCACCCGGGCTCGGCGCTCCAACTCACGTACTGGCGCGGGCAGATCAGGTACGTCGACTACCACGGCCTGCGCCAGTACACCGCGGCGGATCCGCGGGGCGGCTACCGGCTGCCGTTCGCCGCGGCGCTCGTGCTGCTCTCCGTCGGCGGGGCATGCCTGCGCACCGCGTACCGCAGGGCCCGGCGGCACGCCGGTGAGCCGCCGGCCCACGAGCCCTGGCGGCTCACCGTGCCGCTCGCCTCGGTGCTCCTGATCTGCTGCTTCGCCTTCGCCACACCCTGGGTCACCAGCGGTGTGCCGACGGCGCTGCTGCTCGCCGCGGTCGGGGCGGTGCCGGTCCTCGCGGGGGCGGCCTGGCTGACGCGCCGTCGTCACCACCGCACCACCGACACGATCCGGGTGGCCCCCCTGTCCCCGCTCGCCGACGAGTGCTTCCCGGGACGCGTGCTCGGCGAAGTCCCGTACAGCCACGAGGGGTTCGGGTATCTGGTCGCGGGTCCGGGGCTGCTCGCCGCCACCCCGGACCCCTCCGGCCGCATCGCCCGGCGCCCGGTGCCCCGCACGCTCGTGGCCGTACGCGTCCGTCCGCCCTACTGGACCGACCCCGGCCCGCGACCCGCGCCCGGGGCACATGTGGTGGAGTGCCGGGACGGGCCCACCCCGGTGTATGTGGTGACCCACCATGCCTACGTCCCAAGGGTGTTGGGCGCGCTGCGGTGCCCCACGCAGGCACGGCTCCGGCCGTCGCCGCCCGGCTGACACCGGACCCTCCCGCGCCGGACCCACCCGCGCCGGACCCCGTTACGGGCGCGGCTGCTCCTCCAGCCACTGCGCGAACCCGATGGTCCCCCGGGCGTCGGGGGAGGACTCGGTGAGATGGCCGGCGCGGAGGGCGCGGCCGATACGGCCCGGGATCGGGACGGGCAGGAGGACGGCTCCGCGCCCCGTGGTGGCGCGCCAGGCCGTGGCCAGGGCCCGCAGGTCGGTACGGTCCGGGCCCGCCACCTCGACGCGCCCGTTGCGGGGTGCGGAGCCGGCCGCGTCCGCGACGGCGCGGGCGGCTTCGGCGGCGGCGATGGGCTGGAGCGGCACGCTCGCCGACGCGGGCAGGAACCGGGCGCGGGCCGTCGCGGTGAACACGCCCGCCGCCAGCTCGTGGAACTGGGTGGCCCGCACGATCGTCCACGGCACCCGGCCGGCCGCCACCAGGCCCTCCTGGTCGGTCTTGACCTTGTAGTACGGCATCGGCACCCGGTCGCAGCCCACGATCGACACGCACACGTGGTGGCCCACGCCCGCCGCGCGCTCCGCTTCGAGGAGCCGCCGGGTGCCGTCGACGAGGGTGGCGCGCACGGTGCGCGGGGCGGTCGAGTTGGCCGCGTCGACCACCACGTCGCAGCCCGCGAGCGCCGCGGCCAGGCCCTCGCCGGTGGACAGGTCGACGGGGAACTGGGCCGATCCCCGGCTCAGCACCCGCACCCGGTGCCCACGCGCCCGGAGCTGCTCGACGACATGGCGGCCCAGCGTGCCGGTGCCGCCGGCCACCGCGATGTCCAGCACGCCCATTTCCTCGGCGCCCTTCATGGCCGCTTCGTCCATGGCCGCGTCACCTATGGGCGCCTCGTTCATGGCCGCTTCGTCCATGGTCACAGCCGGTTCATTCTCGTTCGCATCACTGGCGATGTTGGCGTTCATACACAAGGGACGGGACAGCGTCGCGATCTGTGACAGCCGGGCCGGGTCAGCGGTGGAGGGAGTCCCCGGCCTCGCTGTGGCCCTCGGGTTCCAGCTGGAGGGTGGAGTGGGCCACGTCGAAGTGGTCCCCCACACAGCTCTGGAGCCGGCTGAGCAGCGCCCCGTACCCGCCGTCCAGGGCGGCCTCCCGCACCACCACATGTGCGGTGAGCACAGGCATCCCCGAGGTCACCGTCCAGCCGTGCAGATCATGTACGTCCACCACACCCGGCTCGGCGAGGAGATGGCGGCGTACCTCGGCAAGGTCCATGTCCTGCGGGGTCGCTTCCATCAGGACGTGCAGGGCGTCGCGCAGCAGTCCGTACGTCCTCGGCACGATCAGCAGGCCGATCACGATGGACGCGATCGGGTCCGCGGCCTGCCAGCCGGTGAGCAGGATGACGAGACCGCCGACGATCACCGCGACCGAGCCGAGCGCGTCGCCCAGGACCTCCAGATAGGCGCCGCGCAGGTTGAGGCTCTTGTCCTTGGCGTCCTTCAGGAGCCACAGGCCCACCAGGTTCGCGACGAGTCCGCCCACCGCGACCACGAACATCAGACCGCCCTTGACCTCGACGGGCTCGCTGAAGCGGCGGATCGCGGACCACAGGACCCAGACGAAGATCGCGGCGAGCAGCAGGGCGTTCAGGACGGCGGAGAAGATCTCCACGCGGTAGAAGCCGAAGGTGCGGCGCGGGGTCGGGGCGCGTTGCGCGAGCGTGATCGCGCCGAGTGCGAGGGCGACCCCGACCGCGTCGGTGAGGCTGTGCGCGGCGTCGGCGAGGAGCGCGAGGCTGCCGGAAAGCAGCGCGCCGACCACCTGGATGAGGGTGATCGACGCGCTGATGCCGATGGTCCACAGGAGTCGCTTGCGGTAGGTGCCGCTGAGCGTCCCGGATGCGCCGGAAGTGCCGGGTGTGCCGGGTGTGCCGGGGGCGGTGGAGGCGGCGGAAGGCACGCCGTGGTTGTGCCCCATGCGCGCCTCCTCGTGCCGGGTGGCCCCCGCACACATCAGAGGATCACGAGGTGTGGCACCCCGCCACCCTGGGGGCGGGAAGGGTGAGCGCCCGCCCGGTCGGTGGCCGCGGGACCACCATCGCGGCCTTCGGCGCCGCGGCCGCCGCCTGCTCCGCCGCGTCCCGCACCGCCTCCCCCACGGCCGCCGGCAGCCGCACGCGGTCCGCGGAGGTACCGGCCCCGGTGGGCCGCATCCACCACGGGGCCGCCCCCGACGCGTCCTGCGGCCCGCCGTCATAGGGCGAACCCACCTGGGGCGAACTCACCTGGGACGGGGCCCCACGGGCTGGGTCCACATGGGCTGGGTCCACATGAGTTGAGCCCCCATGGCTCGGGTCCCCATGGCCCGGGTCTCCCTGAGGGGGGTCCGTATGCGGAGGATCCACTTGCTCCGAGTCCACGTGGGGTGCGAGGCCGTGGGGCAGGGAGTCCGGGAGGTGCGCGTCGCTATAGCGGCGTACCGAGGCGTGCCAGTGCAGGATGCCCGCGATCCAGTCCTGGAGCTCGGCCACATAGGCGGCCAGGGCAGCCCTGCCCTCCTCGTCGAGCTCGAAGTCCTCGTACAGGAGCGGGAGTTCATGGTCGATGACGTGCTGGAATTGGCGCAGCCGCGACCGCATCAGGTCGTCCACGATGCCCAGGGCCGTCGGGTAGTCGCAGTCGAAGAAGTTCTGCACGACGAGGACACCGTTGTGCAGCTCGCCCTCGTACTCGATCTCCTTCTGGTACGAGAAGACGTCGTTGAGCAGACAGCAGTAGTCGGCGGCGGCGTTCTCCAGGTTGCGCAGGGGCCCGCTCTCGTGGATCCCGGTCGGCAGCCGGTCGGCGTGCCGAAGGCGCGACAGGCTCATCGTGAGGTCGGAGCCGAAGGTGAAGCGGCGCATCTCGATGTAGTCGACGGGGTCGGGGATGCGGTTCTGCGCCTGGTTGTGGAGCTCCCAGAGCCAGCTGTCCAGCATGACGTCGAGCGACCGGCGGAAGGCGGCGCGCGCGCCGGGCGACATCGGGCCCGCGGTGCGTTCCCACAGGTCGGCCAGGCTGCGCTCCATCGGGGTACGGGCGGCCAGTGCGCCGTCCCCCGGCCGGTCGACCGGCATGCACGAGCGGAGCCCCTCGGTGGCCGCCCGCGCCCCGGCCAGGTCGCGCGGACGCCCGTACGCCATGGGGTAGTAGTCGTCCCCGTACGTCCCCCAGGTCAGCCACTCGGTGCTGAGTTCCAGCTCCTCCGGTGTCGCGTCGGGGTCGAGCCCGGCCGCGCAGAGCGCGAAGTCGTAGCCCGCCAGTTTCTCGGCGTCCCAGATGTCGTCGAGCAGCCCCATGTGGTCCGCCCACACGATGGACTGTTCACGTGCGCCGGCCACATGAGGGCTCACCGTGAGGGGGTAGGGCACATCGAAGTCGGGCAGCAGCGACGGGCCGACCTTCTGCCCGGGTGCGTGCGTGAAGCTGCGCTTGCGGGCCTCCGCCTGGCGTCCGAACAGGGTCGTGACGTCCAGCGCCGAGGTGCCGAGCACGCCGTCGAGGCTTCCGAAGAAGGGAGAGGTGGGGCGGGCGTCGCCGTTCATGTAGCGGCTGGAGCGCATGTGCCACTCGTGGCCGCCGGACTGCCAGTCCTGGAGCCCCTTGACGTACGCCGCGACGGCCGCGCTCTGGTCCGGCGTGAGGCCCTTCTCCAGGCACAGGCCCGGCACTTCGGTGAGCGCGGTGTTCTCGAACTGGTGCAGCCGTGACGTCAGCAGGTCGTTGACGGCCTCGGCGGCCTCCTGGGTCGTACAGCCGAGGAAGGTCTCAAGGACCAGGACGCCATTGCTCAGCTCGCCCTCGTCCTCCACCTCGCGCTGGTAGGAGAACAGGTCGTTGCGCAGGTGGACGCCGTCGGAGAAGGCGTCGGTGAGGACGCGCAGCGGGCGTGACTCGGCGACCGACGCGGGGAGTTCGGCGTTGGCGGCGTACTCGATGAGCCCCGCCGACCACGGCGCGCCGCCCACCTTGCGGCGCATCTCGATGTACTCGACGGGGTTGGCGACGCGCCCCTCGTTGATGTTGGCGAGCTCCCACAGCGACTCGTTGAGCAGGTTGCGGGTGCTGACGGCGAAGCGTTCGCGCCACTCGGCCGTCATCGACGGCACGGTGCGCGCCCACAGGTCGGCGAGGCCCGCCTCGACCGGGTTGGTCGGCTCCGGGAACCCGTCGGCCAGGTCCATCGGCATGAACGCGGGCAGCCGGTCGAGATAGGCCTTGCCGCCCTTGCGGTCCAGGGTCCGCTTGAACATCTCCAGGAAGTGGTCGTCGAAGAAGAACACCCACACGTACCAGTCGGTCACCAGCGCGAGCTGCTCCGCGTCGCAGTCGGGGTGGGTGTACGAGCAGAGCAGGGCGTAGTCGTGGGCGTCGAGGTCCGCCGACTCCCAGATGCCGGAGCCCTCCAGCATGCCCATCTGCCGGGCCCAGGTACGGGAGTGGGTCCTCGCGGACTCCAGGTGGGGGTTGAGCCGGGCCGGATGCGGCAGATAGAAATCCGGCAGGACAAAAGGCTGGCTCACTGCGGTCGCCCCTCCTGGTGCACACGTGTCGACGGTCGTCCGAGCCGAACTACCCGTGCGGAACTGGCCCATTCGGGATCCGTAGGGCTGTCATACGAAAGCGTGAGCCGGTTCGAACAGGGTGCGGTGGGGCGGGGGGCGGTGTAGCGGGGCGGGAGGACGGGACGGGGGGGTGGGACCGGGATCGGGGCGTGCCGGGGCCGGTGTCGGCGTGCGGGCGGGTGCGGGGGCCGGGATCATTCAGGCATGAACACAACCCTTCGGCTCGCCCAGCAGCCCGAGGCCGACGAGCTGCTCGGCCGCAGCCCGCTGGCCGCGCTCGTCGGCATGCTGCTCGACCAGCAGGTGCCCATGGAATGGGCGTTCTCCGGCCCGTACACGATCGCGCAGCGCATGCGGGTGGACGATCTCGACGCGGGGGCGATCGCGGCGTACGACCCGGAGGCGTTCGCCGAGCTGCTCAAGGAGAAGCCGGCCGTGCACCGCTACCCGGGGTCGATGGCGAAGCGGATCCAGCAGCTGTGCCAGTTCCTCGTCGAGGAGTACGGGGGTGACGCGGCCGGGGTGTGGGAGGGCGCGGGGTCCGGGGCGGAGCTGCTGGGCCGGCTCCGGGCGCTGCCGGGGTTCGGGGAACAGAAGGCGAAGATCTTCCTCGCGCTGTTGGGGAAGCAGCTCGGGGTCCGGCCCCGGGGGTGGCGGGAGGCGGCCGGGGCGTATGGGGAGGCGGGGTGTTTTCGCTCCGTCGCGGACATCACCGGGCCGGAGTCGTTGACGAAGGTACGGGCGTACAAGCAGGAGGCGAAGGCTGCGGCCAAGCGGGGCGGGTGAGGCGGGCGGGGTCGCGACCCCGTTCCCCCTCAGGGCCGCCCCCCCCGTGCGGCGGGGTTGGGGCCCCGGGCCCCTGGGGCCGCCCACCCGTGCGGCGGGGTTGAGGCCCGGCTCCCTGGGGCTCCGCCCCAGACCCCGGGGGTCTGCCCACCCACCCGCCCGTAACCCGGTGTTGGATCAGCCGAGCCCTGGGGCTGCGCCCCAGACCCCCCGAGGGGCTCCGCCCCTCGAACCCCGGCGGGGGCTCCGCCCCCTGCACCCCCGTTCGCGCCTGAAGGGCGCTCGTCCTCAAGCGCCGGACGGGCTGAGGATGCCCATGCCGCCCGGCATCGAGCAGCCAGGCACGCGGACGGCACGCCCAGCCCGGCACCCCGGCCCACCCGAACCCCCCAGGGGCGCGGGGAACTGCGCAAAACCTGCGCCCCACCCCCCGCGCCACCGGCACCGGCACCGGCACCGGATGCGTTATCTCCGGCGCGTTCCGAAGAGGGAGCGGGAGATCTCACGGCCCAGCTGCGTGCCCACCGACCGCGCCAGCGACCGGAAGATCCCGCTCCCCACCACCTGCTCCGCCAGCGACTCGTCCTGCTTCTTGGGCCGGCCGGCCGCGGAGCCCGGTGCGGGGGACGGTGGGTTCAGGGCGGCCGTCACCGCCGCCGCCTCCCTCGCCTGCTCCGCCGCCGACAGCTTCTCGAACGCCGACTCGCGGTCGACGGGCTCCGCGTAACGCCCGTACAGGGAGGAGGACTTGACCGCCCCGTCCAGCGCCGCCGCGTCGATGGGGCGCATCAGGGACTGCGGGGCCCGCAGGCGCGTCGCCGCGACCGGGGTGGGGGCGCCCTGCTCGCTCAGGACGGTGATGACGGCCTCGCCCGTGCCGAGCCCCGTCAGGAGTTCCTCCAGGTCGTACGGCGACTTCGGGAACGTCCGTACCGTCGCCTTCAGCGCCTTCGCGTCGTCCGGCGTGAAGGCGCGCAGCGCGTGCTGGACTCGGTTGCCGAGCTGGGCCAGGACGTCGCCGGGCACGTCCTTCGGGGTCTGGGTTACGAAGAAGATGCCGACGCCCTTGGAGCGGATCAGCCGCACCGTCTGCGTGATCGACTCCAGGAACGCCTTGGACGCGCCGGTGAAGAGCAGATGCGCCTCGTCGAAGAAGAAGACCAGTTTGGGCCGGTCCACGTCGCCGACCTCGGGGAGCTTCTGGAAGAGGTCGGCCAGGAGCCACATGAGGAAGGTGGAGAAGAGCTGGGGTTTGTCCTGGACGGCGGGGAGTTCGAGGACCGAGACCAGGCCCCGGCCACTGCCGTCCGGCGCGAGCCGCAGCAGCTCGCTCGTGTCGAACTCCGGCTCCCCGAAGAAGGATTCCGCTCCCTGCTGCTCAAATGCGGTCAGGGACCGCAGGATCACGCCCGCCGTCGCGGTGGACAGGCCGCCGATCCCCTTCAGCTCCGCCTTGCCGACGTCCGACACCAGGAAGCCGACGACCGCCCTGAGGTCTTTCAGGTCGTACAGCTCAAGGCCCTTGGAGTCGGCGTAGTGAAAGATCAGGCCCAGCGACTGCTCCTGGGTCTGGTTGAGCTGGAGCACCTTCGACAGGAGTACGGGGCCGAAGCTGGTGACGGTGGCGCGCAGCGGGATGCCGGGGCCGTTGCCGCCGAGGCCGTAGAACTCGCAGGGGAAGCCCTCCGCCCGCCACTCCTGGCCGACCTGTGCGGACCGTTCGGCGACCCGGTCGCCCGGCTCGCCCGGCGCGGAGATCCCCGACACGTCGCCCTTCACGTCGGCGAGGAAGACCGGCACGCCGTTGGCGGAGAGCTGTTCGGCGATGAGCTGGAGGGTCTTGGTCTTGCCGGTGCCGGTGGCCCCGGCGACCAGGCCGTGCCGGTTGAGCATGGACAGCGGGATGCGGACGGGGGCGTCCGGCAGGCACGCCCCGTCCCAGAGGAGCGCGCCCAGTTCGAGTGCGGGGCCGGTGAAGCCGTACCCGGCGGCGATCGAGGCGGCTTCCGGCGGCAGCCGGCGAGTCCCCGCGCCGGGCGTGTCCCGGGGAGCGGGGGGCGCGGAATCCGCGGCGGGCGCCGGGGCGGTACCGTGCGCTCCGCTTTCGTCCGGCTGCTCGCCGCCGGTGGGCTCGGGCGCCGCCGCCGTCCGGTCGCTGTCGGTCATGACGAGCCCCCTGCGTCGGGTTTCATGCGTTTTGCCCAGGATTGCACTCGTCCACCATGGCTGCGCCCGGAGCCGCTCGCCCGGTAGGCTTTCCGTGTGATCTTCAAGCGCATCGGAAGCGGGCGGCCGTACCCCGACCACGGCCGGGAAAGCACCCGGCAGTGGGCGGACGTCGCGCCGCGCCCGGTCCGGCTCGATCAGCTCGTGACCACCAAGGGCCAGCTCGACCTGGAGACCCTCCTCGCCGAGGACTCCACGTTCTACGGTGACCTCTTCGCGCACGTCGTGAAGTGGCAGGGCGACCTCTACCTGGAGGACGGGCTGCACCGGGCGGTACGGGCGGCGCTCCAGCAGCGCCAGGTTCTGCACGCACGCGTACTCGAAATGGACTGAGTCCGACAGCCGGGTGAGCCTTTCGGACCCTTTGCGGCGCATACGGGCGCACACGCGCGCCCAGCGTTGATCATTTAGTAGGCATCGCCACGGGTCGGCACTACCCTGCGCCTATGAGCATGCTCACTCCCCCCGGCATGGGCGGAAAGTACCGCATCAAGGGTGACGCGTACCCGCGGATGCGCCGTCCCCGAAAGCGCGGCCGGCTGGTCCTCGCGCTGGTCGGCGCGGTCGTGGCCCTCGGCCTGATCGGCTGGGGAACAGTCCAGCTCATCGACGTGTTCGGCGGCGGCAAGGCCAAGGCCGCCGCCCACAAGAAGGACTGCCCCACGCCGGCCGCGTCGGCCTCTCCGGCCGCCGCGCCGCAGGCCCTGCCGAAACCCGGCCAGATCACGGTCAACGTCTACAACGCGACCCCGCGCGGCGGCCTCGCCAAGTCGGTCGCCGACGAGCTGAAGAAGCGCGGCTTCGCGATCGGCAAGGTCGGCAACGCGCCCGAGGAGTACGACAAGAAGGTCCCCGGCAACGGGGTGCTGCTCGGCGCGCCCACGGCGACCCGCGGCTCCTTCTCGGTCCTCGGTACGCAGCTCAAGGGCGCGGCGCAGAAGACCGACACGCGCGACACGCAGGACGTCGACCTGATCATCGGCACCACGTTCGGCGCGCTGAACACGCCGAAGGACGCGAACGCCGCCCTGGCCGCCCTGGCCAGGCCCGCACCCGCGCCCTCCGGGAAGTGCTGAGGGGGCTTCCGTCGGCCGAGGCGCGCCCCGCCACGGGGAGCGCCTCACCGCCGGGAGCCCGGGGCCCGTCGACCCGCTAGTCGGCGGTCCCGTACATCCGGTCGCCCGCGTCGCCCAGGCCCGGCACGATGTAGCCGTGCTCGTTGAGGCGCTCGTCGACCGAGGCGGTCACGACCGTCACCGGCGTGCCCGCGAGCTCGCGCTCCATGACCTCGACGCCCTCGGGCGCGGCGAGCAGCACCACGGCCGTCACGTCGTCGGCACCCCGCTTGATCAGCTCGCGGATCGCCGCGACGAGCGTGCCGCCGGTCGCCAGCATCGGGTCGAGCACGTACACCTGACGGCCGGAGAGGTCCTCGGGCATCCGGCTCGCGTACGTGGAGGCCTCCAGGGTCTCCTCGTTGCGGATCATGCCGAGGAAGCCCACCTCGGCGGTGGGGAGCAGCCGCACCATGCCGTCGAGCATGCCGAGGCCGGCCCGCAGGATCGGGACCACCAGCGGGCGCGGGTACGAGAGCTTCACGCCCGTCGTCGGCGTCACCGGGGTCTCGATGTCCACCTGCTCGGTGCGCACGTCCCGGGTGGCCTCGTAGGCGAGCAGGGTGACCAGCTCGTCGGCGAGCCGCCGGAAGGTCGGGGAGTCGGTGCGCTTGTCGCGCAGCGTGGTGAGCTTGTGTGCCACGAGAGGGTGGTCGACGACATGGATCCGCATGACGTCCACAGTAGCCGGGGCCCAGGGGCGCCGCGGCCCATCCGTCCTCGGCGGGGGCTGGCGTCAATCGGCCGAACGGGGGGAAGGTGGGAAGGCAGGAACCGAACCCGGGCGGTGTGACCCAATGCCGGACGAGCACGACCCCCAGCAACGACGCGAGCGTCAGCCACAGCCGGAGAGCGACGCGGACCGCAGGCGGCGACGCGCCCAGTTCCTGCGCGAACTCCACGAGGCGAAGGCGCTGCGCGACCGGGTCCAGCCCCGCCGCGCCCGCGCGGCCCGTATGCGCCAGGCCATGCGCATGCGAACCTTCCGCTGGTGACCCGCGATACCGGCGCCCCGGCGGCTCCGTGACCACGGCCACCGGGCGCCCCGTGCGGGGTGGCCGGAACCCGTGATCACGACGTGCCGGAACCCGTGATCGCGACGACCGGGAAAACCCAACCGCGGAAGAACTCTCGCAACCGCGGTGTTTTCTGCCACGATTCCGGAGGAAGCCACAGCCGGGGGGACCCCCAACCGGCATGCCTATGACCAGTGGGAGAGTCACGGTGTACTTCGCCGCACTGCTCGCGCGCACCGAAGACGGGTGGGAAGCGAGCGACACAGAGCTCGACGATGTGGAGACGCTGTCGGACCTGGCCGACCTGGCCCGGGAAGCAGCAGCCGACGGGGCCGACGACACGGTGCTCGTCTTCATCGAGCAGGAGGACGCCTGGTTCGGCGTCGTCCGCGTCGACGGCGAGGAGGACCCCCGTGTCTTCGTCTCCAACGCCGCCGTCGCCGCCCGCTCCTCGTACGGGGCCATGCTCACCGACGAACTGCTCGGCCACGACCAGGACGACGAGGAGGACGAGCTGGACACCCTTGACCTCGACGGCACGGAGGACGGATACGACGACGAAGCGGCCGAAGCGGCCGGGGCCGCGGACGAGCCGGACGGCGGTGACGGTCCGTCCGACGGCGCCGCCCCGGCAGGACCGCTCGGCGAGAGCGCGATCCTCGCCGACCTCGGAGTGAGCGAGCGCCGCCTCCTGGCGCTCGACGGCGACGCCCTCGTGACGATCGCGGACGCGCTGGGCGCGGCCGAGGTCCTGGAGGCCGTCCGCTAGTGCCCGACCCGCACGACCCCGTACGCGAACGGTGGGCGGAGCCGATGCGCTCCGCCCTGGCCGGGGCAGCACGGGCCGAGTCGGCCGGCGACGTGCCGGTCGGCGCGGTCGTGCTCGCGCCGGACGGCACGTTCCTCGCTGCGGGGCACAACGAACGCGAGGCGACGGGCGATCCGACCGCGCACGCCGAAGTCCTCGCCATCCGGCGCGCGGCCCTGAAGTGGGGCGAGTGGCGGCTGACCGGCTGCACGCTCGTCGTCACCCTGGAGCCGTGTGTGATGTGCGCGGGCGCCATCGTGCAGTCCCGGCTCGACCGGGTCGTGTACGGCGCCCGCGACGACAAGGCCGGCGCGGCCGGCTCCTTGTGGGACCTCGTACGCGACCAACGCCTCAACCACCGCCCGGAGGTCGTGCCCGGGGTCCTGGAAAACGAGTGCTCGGCGCAGCTCACGGCCTTTTTCCGGCAACGGTGATCCACCTCTCGCGGAACCGATTTCAAACCACGGCCCACCTTGGGCTAAGCTCTCTCTCGGTAGCGTGTCCGAGCGGCCGAAGGAGCTCGCCTCGAAAGCGAGTGTGGGGAAACTCACCGAGGGTTCAAATCCCTCCGCTACCGCGGTAGACGAAGGGCCCAGTTCATCGAACTGGGCCCTTCGCGCTGTTCAGGGGCGTGCGCGCGTGACGGCCCAGGGAGCACCGGGGCCCGTGCGGGACACGACGCGAAGAAGCCCCGGCCGCTGGGCGGCCGGGGCTTCGACGACTGGACGGGGGGAGCGGCATCGGGGGGACAAGCCGCTCCCCCCGATGAGAACAGGACCTGCAAGCCCGCGCCGCAGTCAGGGGGGAAGCTTGCGGCGCGGACCCCGCAGTGAGGTCCTGTTCCTCGCCCACCGCATTCCTGCCAGATGTGGGGGGCGCAAGAACCATCCTGCTCTCCCGTCACGTCGGTACCGTCGGGCAAAGGGCCCCGATCGCGGGGTCCTTGGTCCTTAAAGGCCGGGTGAGTACGGGCGGAGCTGCAGTTAGACTCACCCGACCGCACAGGGGCGGCGCCGGGGAGGGGCTGGGCACAGTGGACATCAAGAAGGTCCTGCTCTACATAGCCGTGGTCTTCGTGCTCTACACGATCATCACGTCGCCCGTGCAGGCCGCCGGGATGGTCCAGACCGGGTTCGAGGGCATTTCGAGCGCGGCCAAGGGCGTCGGAGAGTTCATGACGAACCTGATCCGCTGAGCCGCTGATCCCGTTGAGCCACTGATCCCGCTGAGCCGCTGGGCCGGCGGAGCCCCTGCGCCGGTGTGGTCCGCTGTAGGCGCAGACCACATGACCCCATGCCGTACGGCGTGAGCCGTATGCCCCGAGTCGGAGGAGAGAGACGCATGATCCGCCACCTGGTCCTGTTCAAGCTCAACGAAGGTGTGGCGCGCGACGACGAACGCGTGGTCGCCGGTGTGAAGGCCTTCCAGGAGCTCGACGGGCTCGTTCCCGAGATCGAGTTCTGGGAGTGCGCCTGGAACATCACCGACCGGCCGATCGCGTACGACTTCGCCATCAACTCCGCCGTGGCGGACGCGGACGCCCTCAAGCGCTACATCGAGCACCCCGCGCACCAGGCCGCGGCCGGCCAGTGGCGCGCGTTCGCCACCTGGGTGATCGCCGACTACCCGTTCTGATCCGTCGGCGGCGTTCTCACGTCGCTACCGCGAGCCTCGCGGCGGCCCCGCTAGCGGGGTCTTCGTACGGAGAACTCGCTGCCGTCGGGGTCGAGCAGCAGGGCCCGTCCGCCCTCGCTCCCGGCCGCGCCCGCCCTCTCGCCGCCGCCCACCCCCTCGCCGCCGCCCGCGCGCCTCGCGCCGAGCGAGACGAGACGTCCGATCTCCCTGTCCCAGGCGGCCTCGTCGGCCCCGGCGGGGAGCGCCAGCTCGAAGTACAGCCGGTTCGGGCCCGTCTGCGGCGCCACCGGCGGGCCGCCCCAAGTGATCTTCGTGCCGCCGTGCGGTGACTGGATCGCGGTCTCCTGATCCTGGTCCCACACCAGCGGCCACCCCAGCGCCCCGCTCCAGAAGCAGCCGACCTCCCGCGTGCCGTCGCACGCCAGGGCTCCGACGGAGCCGGTGCCGGCGAGGAAGCGGTTGCCGGCCTCGATGACGCAGAACTCGTTGCCGTCCGGGTCGGCCAGCACTATGTGGCCCTCTTCCGGGAGTTGACCGACGTCTATGTGGCGCGCACCCAGCGCGAGAGCCCTCGCCACCGTCTGACGCTGATGCTCCGGCGAGGCGCTCGTCAGATCGAAGTGGCCTCGGTTGGGGCCGGTCCTCGGCTCGTGGCCCGGCACGAAGCGGAGGCGGAAGCCCGCGCCGTCGGGAGGCCCGACCGTGATGTCGCCGTCGGATCCCGGGACCGCCGCACGGTCGAAGAGCGCGGACCAGAACCCGGCCGGCCGCGACGGCTCGGCCGTGCGGAAGCAGATCGCGTACAGCTCGCTGGTCATGCCCGTCCTCTCCGGCCCTCTGACGGTGGGTCGGCTCGGTCCCTTTCGGGCGGTCGGTACGGCGTCACGGCCTCGGCATCCCGGCCCCCGCCGCGAGCGCAGCCTAGGGCGGCCGTACGTCACCCGCACCCGAGTTTCCGCCCTCGCGCACGGCATGCGCGGGGCGGGCGCGAGGCCACCCGTTCGGCACAGCGGGACGAGGAACCGGCGGGGCCATCTGCCCCAACTTGCCCCCAACACGTGGTTATACGGTGCTTGCACACAGTGGACATGTCTTGTGATGCTATGACCGCTTTTGACGGATGAGTTGACCAAGGACCAAGACCAAGGACTAAGGGGTGGCGTGACCGTGCCGGCCAGTACTACGCCTCAAGTGCCGCCCCAGAACGAGCCCCAGGACGCCCCCGACGTGCCCGCCCAGGACTCGGAGGGCCCCAGGGGCCCCGTCAGAACCTCCACCAGGGGCGCGGACACCCGCGCCCTCACCCAGGTGCTGTTCGGCCAGCTGAAGAACCTCGAACCGGGCACGCCCGAGCACGGCCGGGTGCGCGGGGCGCTGATCGAGGCGAACCTGCCGCTCGTCCGGTACGCCGCCGCCCGCTTCCGCTCGCGCAACGAGCCCATGGAGGACGTCGTCCAGGTCGGCACGATCGGCCTGATCAACGCGATCGACCGGTTCGACCCGGACCGCGGCGTGCAGTTCCCCACCTTCGCGATGCCCACCGTCGTCGGCGAGATCAAGCGGTACTTCCGCGACAACGTCCGCACGGTGCACGTACCGCGCCGGCTGCACGAGCTGTGGGTGCAGGTGAACGGCGCCACCGAGGACCTGACGACCCTGCACGGCCGCTCGCCGACGACCGGGGAGATCGCCGAGCGGCTCCGGATCGGCGAGGACGAGGTGCTCGCCTGCATCGAGGCGGGCCGCTCGTACCACGCGACCTCCCTGGAGGCCGCCCAGGAGGGCGATGGGCTGCCCGGACTGCTCGACCGGCTCGGCTACGAGGACCCCGCGCTCGCCGGCGTCGAACACCGCGACCTGGTCCGCCACCTCCTCGTGCAGCTGCCCGAACGCGAGCAGCGGATCCTCATGCTCCGCTACTACAGCAACCTGACGCAGTCCCAGATCAGTCAGGAACTGGGAGTCTCCCAGATGCATGTGTCAAGGCTCCTGGCCAGGAGCTTCGCCCGACTGCGATCCGCAAATCGAATCGAGGCGTGACCGGATCGAGTGATCCGGCTCCCTGACACCTCCAGGGAAAAATCTTCGCCAGGAAATCGCCGCACCCCCTGCATGCTGCGGGTACTCCCAAGCGTCTTGTCGACATGTCACTACAGCGTGTTGCCGACATGTGACATTCTGCTGAAACCGCGTTTGCCGCAGCCCCCCGTCCGGTATTCAGGTGGAGGCTGCTTCCTCCGATGGTCGTGGCCCAACGCGACCGTCCGCGACCGCCGCAACTTCCAGGGGGTTGGCATGTCCGCAGAACAGGGCAGCTCGAAGGTGCTCACGCTCACCAAGAGCGCACCGGCACCCGCCGTGCACCGACACGCCGCAAACACCGCAGCCATCGACACCCGCACGCTGTCCCGCTCCCTGTTCCTGCGCCTGGCCACGCTGGATACCGACAGTCCGGAGCGGACCTACGTACGCGACACACTGATCGAGCTCAACCTGCCGCTCGTGCGGTACGCGGCCGCCAGGTTCCGCAGCCGCAACGAGCCGATGGAGGACATCGTCCAGGTCGGCACGATCGGCCTGATCAAGGCGATCGACCGGTTCGACTGCGAACGGGGCGTGGAATTCCCCACGTTCGCGATGCCCACCGTCGTCGGCGAGATCAAGCGGTTCTTCCGCGACACCTCGTGGTCGGTGCGGGTGCCGCGCAGGCTCCAGGAGCTGCGGCTCGCCCTCACCAAGGCCAGCGACGAACTGGCCCAGAAGCTCGACCGCTCGCCCACCGTGCCCGAACTGGCCGCGGTGCTCGGGGTGTCCGAGGAGGACGTGGTCGACGGGCTCGCGGTGGGCAACGCCTACACCGCCTCCTCGCTCGACTCGCCCGCCACCGAGGACGACGGCGGCGAGGGCTCGCTCGCGGACCGCCTCGGGTACGAGGACACGGCGCTCGAAGGCGTCGAGTACCGCGAGTCGCTCAAGCCGCTGCTCGCCAAACTCCCGCCCAGGGAGCGGCAGATCATCATGCTCCGCTTCTTCGCGAACATGACGCAGTCGCAGATCGGCGAGGAGGTCGGCATCTCGCAGATGCACGTCTCGCGCCTCCTGACGCGTACGCTCGCCCAGCTCCGCGAGGGCCTGATCTCCGACTGACGCCCCCTACCGGGCATCCCCTGGCGCGCCTCAACCCGAGGCGCGCTCTGGTTAATTGACGCATCGTCAGCCACACTGGCGCGATGCGACGACGTGCTGTGCTGATCGGCGTCTCCGCGACAGTGGTACTGGGCCTGGGCGGCACGCTCGCGGCCTGCGCGGGCGGCGGATCCGGGACGGGTTACGTGGCGGTGGGCGCGGCCGGCACCGGCCTCACCGCACCGGACCACGCGGTGCCGCCCAGCGGCAGGGTGACGCTTGAGCCGCTGGACGGAGCGGGAGGTTCCGGCGGCGGTCAGAGGGTCCCGGGTACGCCCCGGGCACCCGGTACGCCCGGCGCTCCGGGTGCGCCGTCCGGCCCGGCCCCGTCCCTCGCACCGGGTGCGTCCGGTACGCCGTCGGATGCGGCGGAGGCGCCGGGCGGCGGGACGCCGTCACATGCCGCCAACTCGCCATCCGGACCAGGGAGTTCACCGCCCTCCGGCCCTGCGCCGGGAAGCACCCCCTCCGCTCCGGGCAGGCCAGCGCCGCCCACCCCTCCCGCGCCGCCCGCCGGTCCCGCGGTGCTCGACGTAGGGGCGCCGAGCCGCTCGACGGGGGCGCACCGGTGGTGCGAGAACGTCACGGTGCAGTTCCACAACACCGGGGGTACGGCGGTGAAGTCGGGCAGCGCGGTGTTCGAGACACACATCATCGGGCTGCTCGGGGTGGACTGGGCAACCATCACCTCCCGCCAGGCTCTGCCGGCTCCGATCGCGGCGGGGGCGGTGGTGTCACGGACGTACGGGGTGTGTGTGGACGCGTGGCGCGTGCCGCTCGGCATGCGCGTGGAGACCCGCGCCGTCACGGCGACGTGGCAGTAGCCCTGCCAGGCCGAGGATGCCCGCGCGGGGCGTGCCGCCAAGGTCAGCCCACCCAGGGGCGCGGGGAACTGCGCGAGACGCGACCACGATCCGCAGCCGAAAGCGGGGTCGCCCGGGGCTCCGCCCCAGACCCCGTTCGCGCCTTAAGGGCGCTCGTCCTCAAACGCCGGACAGGCTGAGGCGACCCATACGGGCCGGCACCGAGCAGCCGAGGTAGCCCGCGCGAGGCATGCCGCCAAGGTCAGCCCACCCAGGGGCGCGGGGAACTGCGCGAGACGCCAGCACGGTCCGCAGACATAGGCGGGGTCTCCTGGGGCTCCGCAGACCCCATTTCGCGCCCGAAAGGCGCTCGTCCTCAAACGCCGGACGGGCAGAGGGGGCCCATACGGGCCGGCATCACGCAGCTGAGATAGCCCGCGCTGGGCACCCTGCCAAGGGCAACCGCCGGGCGGGCTGAGGGGGCCCCATACGGGCCGGCACCGAGCAGCTCGGGCGGCCGGCGCCAGGCATGCCGCCAAGGGCACCCCACCCCGGGGCGCGGGGAACTGCGCGGGTGGGGCCCGGTATGACCCCTACCCGCACCCGCTACGCGGACCCCGCTCAGCCCAGCGCCAGCCACCCCACCGCCGCGAGGATCACGATCACGGCCACCACGCCGACGATCAGGCCGACCCGCGGCTTCGCGGGGGCCGCCGCCGGGGTGGCCGGCTGGCGGCCCTGGGGTGCGCCCTCGTCGACGAAGGCGCGGAACATCTGCGTGGAGCCCGCGGGGTCGTAGTTGCCCTCGGGACCCTGGGGTGCGTGGGGGTTGTGTGCCATGGGGCAGGACCCTAGCGAAGTTGGGGGTCGGGCCCAACCCCCGCCCCCGCGCGAACGCCCCCGCGAGGGCGGCTCCGGCGCCCGCCACGCACACCCCCGCACCACCCCCGCACCGTTCCCACCCCACACCCCCCACCGGCACACCCCTCTCTCGTCACACCCGCCCCCGGGACCCACGCCGCCTCCGCACCTCCCCCACACCACCCACGCGCGATCACCTCACATCCGCATCCGCAAGGCCCCGACCTGCGCCTTGGGTTTTCAGTTGCGAAGCCTTTGCGCTTCCTTTGCCGCCAACCCCGTCATTTAGTTTGCCTTCGGCAACCAACAATCTTATGGTTGCCCGAAGCAACAAGATTTCGGGAGGTGTCCATGGCCGCGCAGAGCCTCTATGAGGAGCTGGGGCGACAGCTCAGCGCGATCGGCGCGGTCAAGCGCGGGCTCGCGCGGATCCTGCCGCCCGAGTGCCCCTCCGGCTCGGCCGCCGTGCTGACCCTCCTGGAGCGCCACGGCGAGATAAGGATCAGCAGGCTCGCCGAACTCCTCGCGGTGGACATGTCGGTGACGAGCCGTCATGTCGCGCACGTCGCCGAGCGCGGCTGGATCGAACGGTCCGCCGACCCCGCCGACAAGCGCTCGCGGATCCTGCGGCTCACCCCCGCGGGCCGGGCCATGGTCGACGATCTCGGGCTGCGCACCACGGAGATGTTCGCGCACACCCTGGGCGACTGGACCGACGAAGAGGTCGGCCGGCTCAACGCGATGCTGGCCCGCCTGCGCGACTCCTTCGGAGACTGCCGGGCACCCCACGTCCGGGCCCCCGAGACCCGCCCGCCCACCCGAACATCCGCCTAGCAGCAACGCCCGATGTCGCCCGACGGCGCCCGACGGCGCTCCGCGACAGACCCGTACACCCGCCAACAGACGTACAAGACAAGGAATTTCATGGCTACGACCACACCAGCCGGTGTGCGGGGCGGCCACGCCAAGCACGGAGGGCACGCGCCCTCCGAGAGCGGCGCGCCGATGACTCACCGGCAGATCATGGAGGCGCTGTCCGGACTGCTGCTCGGCATGTTCGTCGCGATCCTGTCCTCGACGATCGTCTCCAACGCGCTGCCACACATCATCAACGACCTGGGCGGCGGCCAGTCCGCGTACACCTGGGTCGTGACGGCCTCGCTGCTCGCGATGACCGCGACCACCCCGCTGTGGGGCAAGCTCTCCGACCTGTTCAGCAAGAAGCTGCTGGTCCAGATAGCCCTGGTCATCTACGTGTCCGGCTCGATCGTGGCCGGTCTGTCCCAGAGCTCGGGCATGCTCATCGCCTGCCGCGTGTTCCAGGGCATCGGCGTGGGCGGTCTCTCCGCGCTCGCCCAGATCATCATGGCCGCCATGATCTCGCCGCGTGAGCGCGGTCGTTACAGCGGCTACCTCGGCGCCACGTTCGCGGTCGCGACGGTCGGCGGCCCGCTCCTCGGCGGCCTGATCACCGACACCAGCTGGCTCGGCTGGCGCTGGTGCTTCTACGTCGGCGTGCCCTTCGCGGTCATCGCGCTCATCGTGCTCCAGAAGACCCTGAAGCTCCCCGTCGTCAAGCGGGACGTCAAGGTCGACTGGACCGGCGCCGTCCTGATCAGCGCCGCGGTCTCGCTGCTCCTCGTCTGGGTGACCTTCGCGGGCAACAAGTACGACTGGATCTCGGGTCAGACCTACGCGATGGTCGGCGGCTCGATCGTGCTCGGCGCACTGTTCGTGTTCGTCGAGTCGAAGGCCAGCGAGCCGATCATCCCGCTGCGCCTCTTCCGCAACCGCACCATCACCCTCGCCTCGCTCGCCTCGCTCTTCGTGGGTGTCGCGATGTTCGCGGGCACGGTCTTCTTCTCCCAGTACTTCCAGCTGGCGCGCGGCAAGACGCCGACGATGTCCGGTGTCATGACGATCCCGATGATCGGCGGACTGTTCATCGCGTCCACGGTCTCGGGCCAGGTCATCACCAAGACGGGCAAGTGGAAGGCGTGGCTGGTCAGCGGCGGTGTGCTGGTGACGGCGGGCCTCGGTCTGCTCGGCACGATGCGCTACGACACCCCGTACTGGCACCTCGCGATCTTCATGGCGCTGATGGGTCTCGGCATCGGCATGATGATGCAGAACCTCGTCCTGTGCACCCAGAACCAGGTCTCCCCCGCCGACCTCGGCTCGGCCTCCTCCGTCGTCGTCTTCTTCCGCTCCCTCGGTGGTGCGGTCGGCGTCTCGGCGCTCGGCGCGGTCATGGCCAACCGGGTCACCCACTACGTCACCGACGGCCTCACCGCGCTCGGCCCGCAGGGCGCCGCGGCCGCCAAGAGCGGAAGCGGCGGCTCCGGGGCCATCCCGGACCTGGCCACGCTGCCCGCCCCGATCCGCACCGTCATCGAGAGCGCGTACGGACACGGTGTCGGCGACGTGTTCCTGTACGCGGCGCCGTGCGCGCTGCTCGCGTTCCTGATCACGCTGTTCATCAAGGAGATCCCGTTGCGTACCCGTGCGGTGGGCGGCGCCGAGTCCGCGGAGGCACCCGCCGCCGCCCCGGCCCCCGCCCAGGTTCCGGCCCAGGTGTCCGCCCAGGCGCCGGTCGAGGCTCCCGTGGCCGACACCGTGGCCGCCCCCGTGTTCGACGGCATCCCGGTACGCGGCACCGTCCGCGGCGCCGAGGGGGCGCCCGTCGCCTCCGCCGCCGTCACGCTGATCTCGCTCGGCGGCAGCCAGCTGGGCCGCGCGGTGGCCGGGGCCGACGGCGGGTACCTGCTCGCCGCCCCCGGCGCCGGGAGTTACGTCCTGATCGCCGCGGCCGACGGCTTCCAGCCGCAGGCCTCGACCATCGTCGTGGGCACCGAGGCGCTCGCGTACGACATCCTCCTGTCCGGCACCAGCGGCCTGGTCGGCGCGGTGAAGGCGGCGGAGAGCGGGGCGCCCGTCGAGGGCGCGATGGTGATCGTGACCGATGTGCGCGGCGATCTACTCGCCACCGGCAAGTCGGGCGCGACGGGCGACTTCACCTTCGGTGAGCTCGTCCCCGGGCAGGTCACCGTCGCGGTCAACGCGGACGGCTTCCGTCCGCTGGCGCTGCCGGTGGAGATCTCCGGACACGGCGTGACCCGCATCGAGGCCGCGCTCCAGTCCGGCGCGCTGGTCCAGGGCACGATCCGCGGCGGCGGCGACCGCCGTCCGCTGGCCGACGCCCGCGTGACGCTGCTCGACGCGGCGGGCAACGTGGTCGCCAACGCCACCACCGGCGACGACGGCGCGTACGCCTTCGCCGACCTGAACTCCGGCGAGTACACGGTCATCGCGACCGGCTACCCGCCGGTGGCCGGCTCGCTGACCGTGGCCGGCCGCGGTGTCGACGGCCACGACATCGAACTCGCCCACCCCGGCGAGTAGCTGAGACCCCCGGGCGCGCTTCCGCTTCGAGCGGAGGCGGGGCGCGCCCGGCGTGGAAATGGGCCCCGGGGAAGGGGCGGCGGGCAGGGGACGGCCGGCCGTCCCGCCCCCGGGGCCCGGCCTTTCGCACCTGGCCTGCGCACGCTTGGCCTTTCGCACTTGAGGAGAGAAAACGGGATGGGACTGCGGGCACAGGTACGCACGCGCGACGGCTGGGCGATCTCGCACGCCGTGGTGACGATGACCGACATGACGGGCACGCAGGTGCTGCGCGTCGGCGCGGCGGAGGACGGCTCGGTGTCGGCGGACGTGGCCCTCACGCCCGGCCCGTACACGGTGATCGTGACGGCCGTCGGGTACGCCCCGGCCGCCTCCACGGCGCTGGTGACGGCGAGCGGGCGGGCCGCGGTCGGCACGGTGGTACTGGCCCGGCAGGGCGGTGTGGAGCTGCCGCCGCCGGGGCCCTGGACGATCGACCCGGCGCACTCGTCGGTCGGCGCGGTCGCCCAGCACCTGGGGATCTCCAGCGTGCACGGGCGGTTCGGGGAGTTCGGCGGGCGCATCGAGATCGCGGAGGACCTGGAGAAGTCGCGGGTCGAGGCGGTCATCGGGGCGGCGTCCATCGACACGGGGAACGCGATGCGGGACGGGCACCTGAAGTCCGCCGACTTCCTCGACGTCGAGCGCTTCCCGCAGATCACCTACCGCAGCACCGACCTGGCCCCGGCCGGGCCCGACCGCTGGACGGTACGGGGTGAACTCGCCCTGCACGGCGTGGTCCGCGAGGTGGACCTCGACCTGTCGTACCTCGGTACGGGGCCGGACCCGTGGGGCGGGGTGCGGGCGGCGTACCGGGCGACGGCGGAGCTGCGGCGGGAGGACTTCGCGATGTCGTACAACCAGGTGGTGCAGGCGGGGATCTCTGCGATCGGCACGACGCTGCGGATCGAACTGGACATCCAGACGGTCCAGGGCGACACCCTCCCCATGGTGTGACCTCGGCGCTGCGCGCCCGTGGCTGTGCCGGTGCCGGGCTTTCGGACGCGAACGGGGCCTGGGGCGAAGCCCCGGCTACCCCGCCTACGTCTGCGGACCGTGCGCGGCTGGTCGCGCAGTTCCCCGCGCCCCCAGGTGGGCCGGCCTTGGCAGCATGCCCATCCCGGGCAACCTCAGCCCGTCCGGCGATTGAGGACGAGCGCCTTTCGGGCGCGACACGGGGCCTGGGGCGAAGCCCCGGCAACCCCGCCTACGTCTGCGGACCGTGCCCGCGTCTCACGCAGTTCCCCGCGCCCCCAGGTGGGTCGGCCTGGGCGGCATGCCCACCCCGGGCCACCTCAGCCCGTCCGGCGATTGAGGACGAGCGCCTTTCGGGCGCGAACGGGGTCCGGGGCGGAGCCCCAGGACACCCCGCTTACGTCTGCGGACCGTGCCCGCGTCTCGCGCAGTTCCCCGCGCCCCTGTAGGGCACCCGGCACCGAGCCCACCGCGGCGGAGTCTCGGGGGTCAGGGGGTGCTCAGGGATTCGATGCCGGCTATCAGGACGGACAGGGCGAAGTCGAAGTCGCGCTGGCGCATCTCCTGCACCGTCTCCCCACCCCGCGCCGCCATCAGCGACGCCGCATCCGCGAACTGGTCCCGGTACTCCGGCTGAGAGGCCAACGCCCCCATCGCCTCCGCGAAGAACTCGTCCTGCGTACGCCCCGCGTCCGCGCACCGCTGCACGAACGTGCCCTCGATCGTGCCGAACCCATACACGAACTGGAACACCGCCGCGAGCCCGCCCATCTGCCCGTGCGCCGGCAGCCCCGTGCGGGCGATGATCCGCTGGGCCGTGCGCGAGAACGCCATCGAGTGCGGCCCGATGTTGAGGTAGCGGCCGATCAGCCCCGACGCCCAGGAATGCCGGACGAAGACCGCGCGGTAGCCCACCACCACCGTGCGGAGCTCATCGCGCCAGTCCGCCGACTTGTCCTCCATGGCGGGCAGTTCGATCTCCGCGAACACCGCGTCGAGGGCGAGTTCGAGGAGGTCGTCCTTGTTGTCGACGTACCAGTACAGGGACATCGCGGTGACCCCCAGCTCCGCCGCGAGGCGCCGCATGGAGAACTTCACCGCGCCCTCGGCGTCGAGCAGCCGTACGGCCTCCGCGGTGATGCGGTCCCGGTCGAGCGCCGGCCCGCCCTCGCCCGGCTCCGCCCGCCGCACCCGGCGGCCCGCCTTGCTCCCGAGCCACACGCTGGTACGCGCCGCGTCCTTCGTACGGTCCGCCGCCGACACCATCGCTGCCCTCCTCGGTCCTCGGTTCCGCCGACCCGTCGGGTCCCGTCCCCTCGGGTCATGTCCGGAATTCGGGGCTCCCACCCCTGACGATGCTATGCCGCGGGAGCCGCCCCGGCGGGCGCGGGCGCGGAACGTTCCGCCCGGTGGAGCAGGACCGCCGCGAGGAGCCCGCCCGCGAGCACCGCGACCGCCCCGACCAGCTGGCTCGTCTCCAGCCCCGAGGCGAACGCGTCGGCGATCCGGCCCCGCTCGGCGTCGTCGCCCGCCGCCGCGAGGGCCGCGGGCAGCGAGGCCGCCGCGACCGGCACCAGCGCGGCGAACCGCGCGTTGAGGACCGCGCCGAGGACCGCCACGCCGAGCCCGTTGCCGAACTCGCCCAGCGTGCCGTTGACGCCCGCGCCCACGCCCGCCTTCTCCGGCGGGATCGCGCTCATGATCGCGTTGGCCATGGCCGGCATGGACAGCGCGATGCCCGCGCCCATCACGACGAGGCCGAGCAGCGTGCCGCCGTAGCTGTGCCCGCCGAGCAGCGCGATCGCGGCGAGCCCGGCCGCGGTGGCGCTCATGCCGATCGCGATGGCCCGCGGGGTGCCCGCCTTCGTCACCAGCTTGGCGCCGACGCCCGACATGTTGAGCACGATGACGCTGACCGCGAGCGGCGCGGTGCGCAGCCCCGCCTCCAACGGCCCGTATCCGAGCACGAATTGGAGGTGCTGCGTGAGCAGGAACAGCGAGCCGCCCATGCCGAACGCGACCAGGATCGACCCGGCCACCGCGCCGACGAACCTCTGGTTCCCAAAGAAGTGCATGTCCAGCATCGGATGTTCGACGGTCAGCTCCCAGCGTGCGAACGCCGCGAGGAAGACCACGCCGACGGCGGCCGGGGCCAGCACCTGCGCGGAGAGCCAGCCGTGGCCGGGCCCGGAGATGATCGCGTAGACGACGCCGGTCATGCCGACCGTGGAGAGCAGCGCCCCGAGCAGGTCGGGCCGGTCGCCCAGCGGATTCTTGGATTCCGGTACGAGGGCGAGTACGGCGACCAGGCCGAGGACGGCGACCGGGATGTTCACCAGGAAGATCGCGCCCCACCAGAAGTGGTCGAGCAGGACGCCGCCGATGAGCGGGCCCACGGCGAAGCCGAGCGAGCTGACCGTGGCCCAGATGCCGATGGCCTTCACGCGGGACTCGTCGTCGAAGATCTGCACGACCACGGCGAGCGTGGTGGTCATGAGCAGCGCCCCGCCGATGCCCATGCCCGCACGGGCCGCGATGAGCTGCCCGGCGTTCTGCGCGAAGCCGGCGGCCAGCGAGCCGACGCCGAAGAGGGCGAGTCCCGCCGCGAGCATCTTCTTGCGTCCGTAGCGGTCGGCCGCGCTGCCCGCCGTGAGCAGCAGGCCCGACTGGACCAGCGAGTACGCGTTGATCATCCACTGGATGTCGGCGGTGGACGCGGCGAGCGAGGTGGTGAGCGAGGGGATGGCGACGTTCAGGACGGTGTTGTCGAGCAGGACGGTGAGCTGGGCCAGGCAGATGACTCCGAGGATGAGCCAGCGCTGTGGATGCCCCCCGGTGGGTGCGGTCGGTTTCTCGGCTGTCGTCGCCGTCATGGCGTCCCCCTGACTTCTTATACGGTGTATGGCACTGCTCTGTTGTACACCGTATAGCGACTCCTCTACGCCGTAAAGTCCTTAATCCGCGCGCTCGTGCGCCGCGCCTCCGGACGACGACGGGGCGGTGGCCCGAGACGCGCGTCTCGGGCCACCGCCCCGTCGTCGTGGACCGCCCAGCCGCTCAGCCGCTCAGCCGCTCACCGGCGAGGTCAGGTCGTAGAAGGTGGCGGTCCCGGCCGTCACCTTCGTGAACGACTTCTCCACCCAGCTGCTGATCGAGCCGCCACTGGCCTGGCCGCCGCCCATCATCCCGCCGCCGCTCGCGATGAAGTAGTGGATTTTCCCCTCGGCGACGTACGCCTTGAACTGGGCCAGGGTCGGCGACGGGTCGCTGCCGTTGAAGCCGCCGATCGCCATCACCGGCTTCTCGGTGGCGAGTTGGTAGCTCGCCGCGTTCTGGGAGCCGATGGCCGCGGCGGCCCAGGTGTACTGGCCCGCGTTCTCCTTCAGGACCGCCTGGGCCTGCGCGCCCACCTTGGCGCCGTCGAGCAGGCCGCCCATGCCGCCACCGCCCATACCGCCGCCCATGGCCCCGCCGCCCCGGCCCGCCTGGCCGGTCTGGCCGGTCTGGCCGGTCTGGCCGGGTGCGGTGGGCGGTTGGCCCATCGTGCCGCCGGCCGGCACGCCCCCTCCGCCGGTGCCCGCGCCCTGCCCCGGGCCTGCCCCGGCCTGTTGGCCGGTACCCCCACCCGTCTGACCGGTCCCCGCCCGGCCCCCACCCGGGCCGCCGCCGAACCGCATGCCGCCGCGGCCGCCGCCTCCCCCGGGCCCGCCGCCCATGCTCGCCCCCGCGGGGCCGGCCGTGACGATCGAGCCGGTGTGTCCGGTGCCGAGCGTGCTCAGCGTGTACGCGGCGGGGCCCGCGAGGGACGCCACGAGCCCGGCCGCCGCGACACCGAGCGCGAGGCCCCGGTTCAGCCGGCCCACGAGCGCGAGGCCGAGCGCCGCCGCGAGGCCGCCGATCAGCACCGCCCAGCGCAGCCAGGGCACGTAGTCCGGGGTGCGCGCGAGCAGCACGTACGACCAGACGGCCGTGACCGCGACCGTGACCGCGAGCCCCAGCGCGGCCCGGAAGCGCGAGCGCTCCTCCCACAGGACCGTCGCGCCCATGCCGATGAGCGCCGCGATGTAGGGGGCGAGGGCCACCGTGTAGTACTGGTGGAAGATCCCCGCCATGAAGCTGAAGATGACGGCGGTCATCAGGAGCGCCCCGCCCCAGGCGAGGAACGCGGCCCGCGCGGTGTCGGTGCGCCTGGCCTTCCAGGTGATGGCGAGACCCGCGACCAGCAGGAGCAGGGCCGCCGGAAGCAGCCAGGAGATCTGGGAGCCGATCTCCGAGTTGAACATGCGGCCGACGCCGGTCGCACCCCAGCCGCCACCGCCACCACCGCCGCCTCCCGGACGCATGCCCGCCGGGAGTTCCATGCCGCCGGGCATGCCGCCGGTGCGGGCGCCTCCGCCGCCGACGCTTCCCGTCTCGTCGCCACTGAGGCGGCCGAGGCCGTTGTAGCCGAAGGTGAGCTCAAGGAAGGAGTTGTGCTGCGAGCCGCCGATGTACGGGCGGGACGACTTGGGCCACAGCTCGACGGCGGCCACCCACCAGCCGCCCGACACCAGCAACACACCTGCGGCAAGGGCGAGTTGGCCGAGACGGCGACGCACGGACGTGGGCGCGCACACCGCGTAGAGGAGCGCGAGCGGCGGCAGGATCAGGAAGGCCTGGAGGGTCTTGGTCAGGAACGCGAAGCCGATCGCGACCCCCGCCCACACCAGCCACTTGGTCCGGGCGTCCTCCAGGGCGCGCAGGACGCAGTAGACGGTGACCGTCATCAGGAGCGCGAGCAGCGCGTCGGGGTTGTTGAAGCGGAACATCAGCGCCGCGACCGGGGTCAGAGCGAGCACCGCCCCCGCGATGAGCCCCGCCGCCGGGCTGAACCGGCGCCGCACCGCCGCGTACAGGACGGCGACCGTGCCCACGCCCATCAGGACCTCGGGCAGCAGGATCTGCCAGGAGCCGAGGCCGAGCAGGCGTACGGACAGGGCCATCGGCCACAGCGCGGCCGGGGGCTTGTCCACGGTGATCGCGTTGGCGGCGTCGAGCGAGCCGAAGAAGAACGCCTTCCAGCTCTGGCTGCCCGCCTGCACGGCCGCCGAGTAGAAGGAGTTGGCGTACCCGGAGGCGCTCAGGTTCCACAGGTAGGCGCCGAAGGCGACGGCGAGCAGCGCGAACAGCGCGGGCCGCGCCCAGGCGGGATCCTCGGGCCTGCCGCGCCACAGCCGGGCCGGTGCGGACCGGCGCTGCCCGGTCGACGCGGCCCCCGCGCGCGGTTCGGCCTGGGGGGTGGTCGTGGTCATCGTGCGTCGCCCTTCGGTTCGGCGGGGTGGAGCGGGGTGCGGTCGGCCGGTGCGGCCGTGCGGTCCGGGAAGACCCAGGCGCGGAACAGCAGGAAGCGCAGGACGGTCGCCGCGAGGTTCGCCGCGACGAGGACCGCCACCTCGGTGGAGTGCGCGGCGCCCGCGTGGGCGGCGCCGAGCGCCGCGAGCGAGCCGCTGGTCAGGGCGAGTCCGATGGCGAACACGGCGAGGCCCTGCGCCTGGTGGCGTACGGCACGGTCCCGGCCGCGCACCCCGAACGTGAGCCGCCGGTTGGCGGCGGTGTTGGCGACCGTCGACACCAACAGGGCTGCCGCGTTGGCCAGTTGGGGCCCCGCCCCGGTGCGCGCGAGGGCGTACAGGGCGAGGTAGAGGAGCGTGGAGAGCGCGCCCACCACGCAGAACCCGACGAGCTGGCGGGCGAGGCCGCCCGGCACGCCGGGGAGCCGGCGGTCGCGGGGGTCGTCGCCGAACGGCCGCGCGAGCCGGTCCAGGGGCAGCGCCCCCACCGCGAGCGCCCGGCCGACCCGCCACACCCCCAGGAGGTCGTCCTTGGCGGTGCTGACGAGGTGCACGGTGCTCGCGGGGTCGTCGACCCAGTCCACCGGCACCTCGTGGATCCGCAGCCCGGCCCGCTCGGCGAGCACCAGCATCTCGGTGTCGAAGAACCACCCGGTGTCCTCGACCATCGGCAGCAGCCGCTGGGCGACATCGCGCCGGATCGCCTTGAACCCGCACTGCGCGTCGGAGAACCGCGCCGACAGCGAGCCGCGCAGGATCAGGTTGTACGTACGCGAGATGAACTCCCGCTTGGCGCCGCGCACCACCCGCGAGGAGCGGGCGAGCCGGGAGCCGATGGCGAGGTCGGAGTGGCCGGAGATGAGCGGCGCGACCAGCGGGAGCAGGGCGTTGAGGTCGGTGGAGAGGTCCACGTCCATGTAGGCGAGGACCGGCGCGTCGGACGCCGACCACACCGTGCGCAGCGCCCGCCCGCGCCCCTTCTCCTCCAGGCGGAAGGCCCGCACCTCGGGGATCTCGCGCTCAAGTCGCGCCGATATCAGGGGAGTCGCATCGGTGCTCGCGTTGTCCGCGACGGTGATCCGGAAGGCGTACGGGAAGGTGTCCGCGAGATGCGCGTGCAGCCTGCGCACACACCGCTCCAGGTCCCGCTCCTCGTTGTAGACGGGGACCGTCACATCGAGGACGGCGGTGCCGGCCGGCGACACCGGCAGGTGGCGGCGGGCCGGGAGGGTCATCGGATGCGCCGGGCTCACCGCATGCGGCGCGGTCGTGGCGCTCGTGGCAGAAGGGTCGGTTCGCATACGACGACCCTCGCGAGGGCCGCTGTCACACCTGTGTGGTCAGGCTGTGCCGGGCCTGTGAGACGTCCGCGGGGGGTGGCGGGGGCCGTCGTGACCGTCGTGTCGCGAGCGACGGTCGTGTTGGAAGTGAGTGCCGTGTCGGAGGTGAGTGCCATGTCGGGGGTGACCGTCGTGTCGGGAGTGCCGGCGGTCGGCAGGAGGACGGTGAACACCGTCCGGCCCGGGGTGCTGCGCACGCTCACCCGGCCGCCGTGCGCGGCGACGACGGCCTGCACGATGGCGAGGCCGAGCCCGGTGGAGCCGGCGTTGCGCGAGCGGGAGGCGTCACCGCGCGCGAACCGTTCGAAGACGTGCGGGAGCAGCTCGGCCGGGATCCCGGGCCCGGTGTCGTCGATCTCGACGAGGACCCAGGACCCGCGCGGCTCGACCCGTGCGGTCACCGTCGTGCCGGGCGGAGTGTGCGTACGGGCGTTGGCGAGCAGATTGACGAACACCTGCTGGAGCCGCTCCCGGTCGCCGCGCACCGCGACGGGCTCCGCGGGCAGTTCGAGGAGCCAGGCGTGGCCCTGCCCGGCGGCGTGCGCGTCGCCGACGACGTCCACGACGAGCGAGGAGAGATCAGTGCTCTCGTACGAGAGCGGGCGTCCGGCGTCGAGGCGGGCGAGCAGCAGCAGGTCCTCCACCAGGCCCGTCATGCGGGCCGCCTCCGACTCGATGCGGCCGAGGGAGTGCCGGGTGTCGGGCCCGACCTCCTCGCGACCGCGCCGGGTCAGCTCGGCGTAGCCGCGGATCGAGGCGAGCGGGGTCCGCAGCTCGTGGCTCGCGTCGGCGACGAACTGCCGCACCCGCGTCTCGCTCTCCTGCCGCGCGCTGAGCGCCTCGTGCACATGGTCGAGCATCCGGTTGAGCGCGGCGCCCACCTGCCCGACCTCGGTCCGCGCGTCCGCCTCGGCGCCCGGCACACGCTCGTACAGCGCCACCTCGCCGCTGTGCAGCGGGAGTTCGGAGACCCGGGTGGCGGTCGACGCGACCCGCCGCAGGGGGCGCAGGGCCACCCCGACGATCGCCGTACCGGCGATCACGGCGGCCACCAGGCCGGCGGCGGTCACACAGATCACCACGATCAGCAGGGTGCTCACGGTGGAGTCCACGGCGTCGGTGGGGAAGCCGATGACGAAGCCGCCCTCGCGGTCCCACACCGCCCGGTAGTCGCCGAGTCCGGGCACCGAGACCGAGTGCACCCGGCCGTCCCTGGCCACGGCGGACAGGGCCCGGGTCTGTGCGGCGGAGAGCGCGGCGCTGCGGGCCTCGCCCTGGCGCTCGGGACGCACGGCCTGCGCGCCGGTGAGCCGCCCGCCCGCGCCGGGCCCCGCCGCCACGGCGTGCAGCGGCTGGCCCGGCCGGGAGACGACGAAGTCGATCCGGCCGGAGGTCGGAGCGGTGGCGGAGCCGCTCGGGGAGCCGGGGCCGGGCGCGTCATGGCCGCCGCCCATCCGGCCGGGTACCAGCGCGCCCTTGAGCTGGGCGTCCAGCTGGTTCTGCAGGTTGGCGCCCATCGCGAGCACCGTCACGGTGCCGATCACGGCGCCCACCACCGCGAGCAGCACGACCGCCGACACCACGAGCCGGGTGCGCAGCGACCAGGGCCGCCGGAACCTCCCCACCGCGGCCCCTACTCCCCGGGCTTGATCAGGTACCCCGCGCCGCGGCGCGTGTGGATCATCGGGGAGCGCCCGGCGTCGATCTTGCGCCGCAGATAGGAGATGTAGAGCTCGACCACATTGGCCTGACCGCCGAAGTCATAGGACCACACACGGTCGAGGATCTGCGCCTTGCTCAGCACCCGGCGCGGGTTGCGCATGAGGAAGCGGAGCAGCTCGAACTCGGTCGCGGTGAGGTGGATGTTGACCCCGCCGCGCGTGACGTCGTGACTGTCCTCGTCGAGGGTGAGGTCGCCGACCGCGAGCACCGACTCGCTGCGCAGGGCCGCCGTGCCGGAACGGCGTATCAGGCCGCGCAGCCGGGCCACGACCTCCTCCAGGCTGAACGGCTTGGTGACGTAGTCGTCGCCGCCCGCCGTGAGCCCGGCGATCCGGTCCTCGACGGAGTCCTTCGCCGTGAGGAACAGCACCGGCACGTCCGGGAGTTCGCGGCGCAGCCGGCCGAGGACGGCGAGGCCGTCCATGTCGGGCAGCATGATGTCGAGGATGACGGCGTCGGGCCGGAACTCGCGGGCGTCCCGCACCGCCCCGGCCCCGTCGCCGGCGCTGCGCACTTCCCAGCCTTCGTAGCGCAGGGCCATGGAGAGCAGCTCACTCAGCGGCGCCTCGTCGTCCACGACGAGCACACGGACGGGGCTCCCGTCCGGCCTGAGCATTTCGGTCCGCCCCTGGGGCGAGGAGGTAACGGTCATGGGGCTCACCCTGTGAGGGGGCCGTGAGAACAGCCTTGCCCGTTCCTGTGATTTCCCTGAGAAAGTGGCAGGGCCAGAGAGGGGCGAAGGGCCTGAGCGGGCCCGGAGGGCCGGCACCGGCCCCGCCCCGGCACCCCGCCAAGGACAGCCCCGCCGGGGGCGCGGGGGAACGGCGCGAGAGGCGACCACGGCCCGCGGCCGAAGGCGGGGGTGGCCCCGGGGCTCCGCGCCCGACCCCGTCCGCGCCGCGAGGGCGCGCGTCCTCGACCCCCGGAGGACAGACATCGCCCCGCCTCGGCACCCCGCCAAGGACAGCCCCGCCGGGGGCGCGGGGGAACGGCGCGAGGGGCGACCACGGCCCGCGGCCGGGCGCGACACCGGAGCCGGGCTTCAGCCGTCCAGGGGGCTCACCCGGTCCAGCCCGAACAGCCGCGCGGCGTTGTCGTGGCAGACCGCGCGCAGCCAGTCGTCGCCGAGCCCGAGCCGCTCCAGGGCGTCCAGCTGGTGGTCGTACGCGTACGGGATGTTCGGGAAGTCGGTGCCGAGCAGGATCCGCTCGCCCAGGTCGAGCAGCCGGCCGCGCTCCCCGAGCGGAAACGGCGCGGTCCGTTCGCTGAAGTCGGTGAAGGCCATCGTCGTGTCGAACAGGACGGAGCCGTACGTCTCGGCGAGGTCGAGGAAGTCGGCGTACTCCGGCATCCCCATGTGCGCGACGACCAGACGCAGCCGGGGGTGGCGGGCGAGCACCCGGCCGACCGGCCCCGGCCCGGTGTACTTGCCGGGCGCGGGCCCCGACCCGCAGTGCGTGACGACGGGCACGCCGGCCTCGGCGAGCATCCCCCACACGGGGTCGAGCAGCGGGTCGCCGGGATCGTAACCGCCCACCTGCACATGGGACTTGAAGACCCGGGCGCCCGCGTCGAGCGCCTCCCGTACATACCGGTCGACGCCCGGCTCGGGGAAGAACGTGGCGGTGTGCAGGCAGTCCGGGGTCCGGGCGGCGAACCCGGCGGCCCAGCCGTTGAGCCACTCGGCCATGCCGGCCTTGTGCGGGTAGAGCATCGAGGTGAACGCGCGCACCCCGAACTCCTCCCGCAGCAGCCGCACCCGTTCCGCCTCCTCCTCCCGGTAGGTGATGGGCCACTCGACCCCGCCCACCAGCTCGCCGGCGGAGTCGAAGTACTCCCACACCTTGGCGAGGACGCGCTCGGGCATGAAGTGCGTGTGCACATCGACGAGGCCGGGCAGCCCGAGCCGCCCGAAGAAGGCGCGGACGCGGGCGCCGTCGGGAGCGGGGGCGGCGTCGCCGGGGCCGGTGGGGGCGGGGGCGGGGGCGGGGGCGGCGGCGCCGGAACCGGTGGGGGTGCGGCCGCCGGAGCCGGTGAGGGTGCGGCCGGCGGGGGCGGTGGGGGTGCGGTCGGCGGGAGCAGGGCCGGCGGGGGCGGGGTCCGCGGCCGGCTCCGGCGGCACCGGGCCGTCAGCCACGCTCGAAGCCGTAAGCGCGCTCGACCTTGGCGACGTGGACGCTGTAGCTCTCGTACCACTGCTCACGCCCGCGCCGCTGGGCCTGCCGGTGGTCGGCGCGCGAGCGCCACTCGGCGATGGCGTCGACGTCCCGGAAGTACCCGATCGTGATCCCGAGGCCGCCGGGGTTGCGGGCGGACTCGTGCCCGAGGTACCCCGGAATCTCCCGCACCAGCTCGTCCATGGCACCGGCGGTCTCCCCGTAACCACGGTCGCCCTCGGTCCGCAGGGAGGTGAACACCACGGCGTAGTAGGGCGGTTCGAGCCCGGAGATCGGCCCTTGTACGTGATCGCTCATGCCCCCACCCTCGTGCGCGGGCGGCGGTGCTGTCCAGATCATTTGGCGGCGGGACTCCGAGGAACCCCGAGGCGTCGGCCCCCGGGATTCAGAACAGCTGGTCCTGGACCCCGCCGGGCCGGGGCACCTGGCGCACGGGAACGGTGACGGCGACGGAGACGGCGGGGTCCGAGCCGCCGCGCTCCCCATCACTGCCGGCCGCCGTCAGCCCCCACCCCCTCATGAGCCGGGTGTCGAGCACGACGATCCCGGTGGCGGCCACGTCCAGATGCAGATCGGGCCCCGCGGCCGCGACGAGCCGGCCGCCGACGACACCGCCGTCGACCAACTCCACGACGACACCGGAAGCGGGCGCGAGCCCGGCGAGCCCGAACGCCTCCGCGTGGTCGACGACTTCGCAGTCGATCCGCTCCAGCGACTCGGGCCAGCCGGGCAGGGCGACGGCCCGCGCGTGCAGCGCGGCCACCTCGGCCGCGCGCTCGGCCACCCCGGGAAGCCCGGCCCGTACCGCCCGCTTCTCGGCGTACGCGATCCGGTCGGGCACCCCGAGCGCGGCCCTGAGCAGCTCCTCGCAGCGCCGGGCCGCCATCAACGGCCCGCGCCCGAGCCAGCCGAAGGCCACCGCCCCCTGTTCGAGCAGCCGGGCCGGGCCCCGCTCCTCGGCGGTGATCCCCACCTTGACCATCCCGGCGCCGAACCAGGCGAGGTAGACCCGATAAGTACGCGGATCGTCGAGGAAGGTGTCGGCGGCCACGGAATGCGCCCGGTCGAGCCGCGCACACTCCCCGCACCGCGCCTGCGTACTGCGCCCCGGCACCGTCGCGGCCACCGGACAGACATTGCCCCGGGCCCCCACACACCGCCGCGCCCCCACGACCCGGAACGCGATCCCCTGGCCGTACCCGAGCGCACTCTCCCGCCCCTCCCCCCACCCCAGCCGAACCCCGCCCGCCCCCCAGCGAACCCCGGAACACCACCACACCCGACCCACACCCCCGAAGCTACCGGGCCCCACTGACAACCACCCGAGTCACCGCGCGCGCGGCTCCCTGCTCGTGAACCGGTAGATCAGGTAGGCCACACCCAGGATGAAGTCCGCGGCCACCCAGAACGCGACGATCAGACCGACTCCTGGCCGGCGATGCACTGTCGTAGCACGTCAGCGGTGTGGAGTACGCCGGCTGCTCACGCATCTGGCAAATCTCGACCACTGCCCCCCAATCTCGCGCTATCCCGCAAGAGTCGTGCCGACCGTTTGGCCATACGTCCCACCGTCCTGGGCATCTCATCCGTCGTGATGCGCATCGAAGACTGGATCCGTGTGGAGGCGCACGTGCCGCGCCCCCTCGCTCCCGAGCAAGGGCAAGAGCTCCTCGCAGCGCTGGCGATGGCCGACGTATTCGGACTCGTCGACAGCAGCTCGGACGCCCGCAACGTCCGGGCCGGAGTCAACGACAGAGCGCCCGCGACGATAGACACCACCCGGGAGCACGACCATGAGCCCTGAGGAGGTGATCAGCATGTTCAACCGTATCCGCGGCGTGTCTCAGCCACACCAGAGCACAGCACCGGAGAACGAAGAGCCGACGCCGCGACTCCAGCCCGCCCAACGGCGAATCACGTCGGCCGAGCGGCCCAACGGCTCGACGCGCGCAACTGGGACATCCTGGCCGGAGAGGAGACGGCACTCATCCGCCCGTACGTGACGGCTGCCGAGGAACGGGCGACGCGCGCAATGGAAGACACGGCCATGCTTGCATCGGCCGCTGGGCGGCAGCGGAGGGCGCGCCAGACGCCCCACCGTACGCGAGTACCTATTAGCCGTTCCTCCGCCCCGTACCGCTGCAGCACATGCCGCGTCGCCCGCCACCACGAGTGTGAGCACGCGAGTCCTGCCGTGGCACCCACGGAAGCCCTGGTGATCTTCAAGACCCGTATCTGCTCATGCCATCGCACGCCTTCACCGACAGGCGGTAACCAATGAGCACTTGGGTGCCCGGCGGCGCCACCGCCGCGTCGATCGAACTCACCTGCTGCCACAGTCCAGCACGGCGACGTAATCCAGATCGGTCACCCGTGCCGCGTCGCCGACCTGTTCAACCTGCCCGGCGGGGCCAAGCGAAGCCGCTTCGAGTCGGGCGACTACTGACGTTGCCCGCCCGCAGCCGACTCATCGCCCTCCGGATGCAGAGGGTGGGTGGCCAGCGCCGTGGCTCCTCGCCGTCACGTCATCGCCCACGCCCTCAGGGCCCAGATCTCGACCGGCCACGTCAATGCCGGCGAACGCCACCCCTCGGAAGCGCAGCTCGTCGCCCGCTACACGGTCAGCACATCGACGCTACGGAACGCGCTCGCACTGCTCCAAGCCGAAGGGCCGATGGAAAAAGTCCACGGCAAGGGCACTTCGTGCATCACCCTCTTCGCAGAATCACGTACATCGGCGGCGGCCGCACACCGAAGAACGCGGCTCTGCCTCAGCATCCGCACCACCAAGCTGAGGGCGTGCGGACATCTGGCCACGTTGCTGCGGGTACCAACAGTCAGTCCGCTGACCGAATACCTCAGTCTGAGTCACGGCGGAGAGTTGCCATGCAGCCTGGCTCGCGTCCGAACCCCTCGCAACCTGGCGTCGGCGGACGTACCCAGCGCGTCGTCTGGGGTCATGCCAGTGGAAGCGCCGCTGGACAAGCCCCACCTGCCCTGGTTGAGGTGCGAGAACGAGAAGCACCCGCCTCCCGACACCAGCGGAAGTGACTCGCTTCAGATCAGCCCGGCTCTCGTCCTGAAGGTCACCCGCATATCGCCCGACATCACCGGCCGCATCATCGAGGCGGCACTCCTGATCTCCGGCGCCCGCGCCGACGCCGTCTTCCAATCAGCGGGCCCCCTATCCCCTGGCCGACACTGCCGAGGCCACCCGACTCGACGCCGGTACGGGAGCTCCTGGACCACAGCGTGGGCGTCCTCGCCGACGAGGACGTCGAGGAGGAAGAGCTCCGCCTCCTAGCGCAAGGCCTTCCATCGGTTTTGAGGGACACGCTCCGCGTGGCCGTGAGCCGCGGCCACCGGCCGCCGAGGCTGGACGCCGCGCAGAGAGGACCGGAGAGGCAACGACTGCCTACAACTGCCGCCAGCGCCCTTCAGCTAGCCGTGCCTGCGGGTACCTGCACATCACCTAATGAAATACACAAAACTTCAACGCGGCAGGACAATCGATGTATAAGATTCTCCTCGCCGCATCGGTTGGGGCGATCACCGAAATGGAGGGGCAGCATGGACCGGGTGACTCGTAGCCTGATGGAGAACTGGGCCAAGGGTGCAGGAGTTGGAAACCTTAAGGAGTACGTCGCCTTCGAACGCTTCGCGAACTTTATCATCCTGTCAAGGCATCACGACCATCAATTCAGCGTCGAGGACTATTCCTGCGGAGATGACGGGACGCTCGGGATTGACGGCTTTGCGCTTTCCGTAAACAACGAGCTTGTGTCGAATCTCGGTGACCTTGAAGACGCACTGTCCGGGACAGGAGCAATTGAAGCATCAATCATTGCCACACAGGTTAAAACCTCTCCAAGCTTCGACCTTGGAGACGTCAGCGTATTCTCCGATGCGGCAATTTCCCTACTGGTGGAGGATGAACCACCCCATCCGAACCTGAAACGTCAACAGGAGATGCTGCATCGACTTCTGCAGGAGTCTAGCCGTTTTCGCGAGAATCCCGTCTGCCGCCTCTACTATGTCACCACCGGATCCTGGAATTCACGCGGACCAATCACCAAGAAGATCGCAGATACCCGCAAGAGACTGACCGGGTCCAACTTGTTCTCTCGGGTAGACTTCCATGTCTGGGGAGCGGGGGAGGTCCAAAGGAACTGGAGGGCTATCGATTCGGCACTAGAGGTACAAATTCAGTTCGACAACCGGACCACGTTGCCTGAGGTGGAAGGTGTCCGTGAAGCGTACCTCGGCGTACTCCCTGGGAGCGAGTTCATTAAGCTAGTAACGGACGACGAGGGGGAGATCCGTAAGACTCTCTTCTTTGACAATGTCCGCGACTTCCAAGGAGAAACAGATGTAAATGGGGACATTAGGCAAACTCTAGCCTCTGGCGATCGAAGCAGGTTCTGCGTTCTCAACAACGGCGTGACGGTCGTAGCACACGATCTCCGATCTACCGGAAATCGGCTCACGTTGATTGACTTCCAGGTCGTCAACGGATGCCAGACCAGCCACATTCTCCATTCCGAACGCGGCAATCTTGACGGCGTCTATGTTCCCTTCCGGCTGATTGTAACGCTCGATGATGACGTCGCTAAGAGCATCACAAAGGCAACGAACAAGCAGGGGCAGGTCACCAAGGAGAACCTGTTCGCCCTGTCTGAGCTCCAAAAGAGAATTGAAGCCTATTTCAATTCATTCGAGACTGAGCCCGGTAAACGAGTTTACTACGAGCGCCGCTCTCGCCAGTGGTCAGGGTCAGCCCAGGTTCAGGGAACCTGGAGGGTAATTTCCCTCCGCAACCTAATGCAGTCCTTCGCGTCCCTATACCTAAGAATCCCTCACACCGCTGCCCGGTACTACGGAGACCTCCGGAATCGCGTCGGAAGCGACGTCTTCTCCGACTCCCACCATGAGGCGTACTACTATTCGGCCGCATATGCGTTTTGCAAGTTGGACCATTTCTTCAGAAGTGGCGCAATCGAGCGCGAGCTGAAGCCTGCCCGCTACCACCTCCTTGCGGGAGTTCGCACAATCTTCGCCGGCTCAACCGTTCCAGACAAAGTGGAAGGGGTCGCGAAGAAGGCCGAGGCAAGCTGCAAAGAGTTCAATTCATTCCTGTGGGATGACGCTCTTTACCTCGCGGCTCTCCAGCGGTGCGCGAAGTCCCTAGTCGAACTCGCTGGCGGACAAGAGATTAACCGCGACTTCGGCCGAACTCGCGACTTCACCGAGACGTATCTTTCCGATCTCATCAAGTAGAGGGTTTAGGCACGTTCAACTCAGATCGAGCACCGCGGGTTTGAATCTCCTACCCGCCACCTTACGGAACGGCTCCTGGCCAGGATGAACGGTCGGGGGCCGTCGGCGCGTCCGCCACGATGCTATTTTCGACGTCCGTGAGCAGGACCTGGATGAGCAGTTGTCATCCGAACCTTCCCAAAGCTTCTCCCAACCCCGCGCTCGACTTTGGCGCTATGCAGGACGGCATATTTCCTGGGTAGCTCGCGGTCAGGCAGGCCGCTTTGGACTGCAGCTGCCGCCGGCCATGGGTCAACTGACTCCCCGCCATTCGCCCCAACTCCCATGGGTACCCCACCGTCGGGCACCCCCCTACGCACCTCTTCCCTCCCGGAGCCTGAGCACCCCCGCCGGAGACATCGCCTTGAGCGGCATTCGCGTAGCGTCTCGGCCGCTTCGCGGATTCAGCGCCTCGTTGAACCTGCCGTGGGACGTCGTGAAGGACATGCTCGGGGTGTTCACCGGGAACCTGGGCCCCGGTGGCGTCGATGCCCGACTCGAAGACTATGGCCAGGCTCGGCCGACGGGGAGGTGGAGGTATCGAAGCTCGCCTGAGTCCTGGGGCCCCTGTTGTGGTGCACCTGCTGCGGGATGCCGTGACAAAGAAGGGCGAGTCGTGGAGGTGGCCCAGCCCCCGGCCCTGAAGATCGCGACCCGGCCGACCGGTGAGATCGCCACCTCCCGGAACACCGGTGCCCCGCCGATGACAGTCGACGTCATCTTCGTCATGGACGGCAACGCCGAGATCCTCAACCTGACCGTGCCCTAGACCGGCATCCCCGATGAGCTGACCATGGGCACTCCGGGCGCCCTGACCGGCGTCGTCGCCCGGCCGTGGGAGAACGAGCGCAACGGGAGGCGAGCGGTGAGGAAGTGCGTACCGCGACCGCGACAAGCTGTCCGACGGCATGAGGGGGACTGCCACTGGCTGACGCCATCTCGCGGCCCGCAGCAGTCGGCGCGGTTGCTGTACTTCGCTGCTGTACGCCCAGGAAACGCAAGAGGCCCGGACTCTCGTCCGGGCCTCTCACCTGTGTGCACTCGGCAGGATTCGAACCTGCAACCTTCTGATCCGTAGTCAGATGCTCTATCCGTTAAGCTACGAGTGCTTGTGCTTCCGGGGTTTTTTCTGCCCCGTCGGCGTTGCGAGAACAACATTACATGACCTGCGCCGTGACGCGAAATCCATTCCCCCCACCGCCCCTGACCTGCGGAAATGCCTCTGCGTGAGCTTTTGCGGGTGGGTTGCGGGGGCGGCCGGAGATGGCCTGGGGCCCGTCGGGGGCTTGTTCGGGACGGGCGGGGGGCGGCGCGTGTGTCCGGGAACGGCCGAAGCCCCGGCCTGTGGGGCCGGGGCTTCGGGTCGTGCTGGCGGAGGCGGAGGGATTTGAACCCTCGATGGGCTTTAAGACCCAAACCGCATTAGCAGTGCGGCGCCATAGACCGGACTAGGCGACGCCTCCAGCACACCGTCGCTCGCGCGAGTGGTGCGTGCAGATGATGACACAGCCTTGCGGGCCGTCACCAATCGCACCCCACGGTACTAGGCGGATGGGCGCCAGAGCAAAGGCGTTCGTCGCGCGGCGCAACGCACGGCGTTGACGCGCGTTAGTCCACGGGAGACCCCCCGGGGCAAGGGAGGGCCGGCCCCCGGAACCCGGGCGGCGGACGGTCCCGCGCCCCCGGGCCCCGGAAGCCGCCCGCCCGTCGCAAGTCCGTCCACACGCCTGGAGATACGAGACCCATGCTGCGCCGCCTCGTCGTCACCGCCGCCGCCTCGCTCGCCGCGCTGGCCGCCGCTCCCGCCGCTTCCGCCGGCCCCCTGCCCGTTCCGCTGCCGCTGCTCGGCGGCGGGCAGACCGAGGACCGGCTCACCGTCACCATCACGGACAACCCGGGCACGGAGGGGACGTACACCCTCGAATGCCACCCGGCGGGCGGCACACATCCGCGGGCCCAGCAGGCCTGCGACAAGCTGGACTCCGTCACGACCTGGGGAAAGGACACCTTCGCGCCGGTGCCCCAGGGCCAGATGTGCACGTTCGTCTACGGGGGCCCCGCCACCGCCCACATCACCGGAACCTGGGCCGGGCGGCCCGTCGACGCGACGTACAACCGTTCCAATGGGTGCGAGATCTCGCGGTGGGACAAGATGCTGCCCGTGCTGCCGAGCGCCAGGTAGGACACCCCGTACGGCTCCCGGCGCCCGCCCCGCGTACGCCGTAGTCACACAACCTTGGTGAGAGCTCCCCCTCATCCGCCGTCGCTCGCACATCGTCAGCCTTTAGACTCCCTTCCAGTGACAGGCCGCAAGGTGCAGTGGTTCAGGGAGGAAGCGTCGTCGTGAGCAGCAGGCCATCCCGAGGCGCTGCTCGCCTCGCAGCCATACTTGACGCCCTTCCGGACGGGCTCCTCCTCGTCAACTGCAACGGCACGGTCGTCAACGCCAACACCGTCGCGCTGGAAATGCTGGAGGCGCCCGGTACGGGGCTGGTGGGGCGGGGAGTTCTCGATCTGCTGCCCTCGTTCGACTCGCGGCTCATCCCCGGCTCCATGCGCCGGCCCGAGAGCGAGGACGACCAGGGCCGCACCAAGCCCACCCGGATGGTCGCGCGCCGCACCGACGGCACCGAGTTCCCGGTCGAGGTGACCAGCGCCAACCTGGAGGACGGGCGGGACGCGTACGCCTCGTACGGAAGCGGCGGCGGCCCCGGCTCCTACTCCGGCGACGAACTCCTCATGCTGGTCGTACGCGACCTTTCGGGCACCGTCGACACCGAGGCGGAGCTGGCCCGTTCGCAGCGCCAGACCGAGATGATCCTGCGCGCGGCGGCCGAGGGCGTCGTCGGCACCGACACCGACGGGCGGGTCGTGCTCGTCAACCCGGCGGCCGCGCAGATCCTCGGCTACCGCGCCAGCGACCTCGGCGGCCAGGAACTCCACCCGCTGGTGCTGCACTCCCGCGAGGACGGCGAACCGTTCCCGTACGAGGGCAGCCCGCTCGCCGACACCCTCAAGTCCGGGCGCAAGCACCGGGTGCGCGGGCAGGTCATCTGGACGAAGTCCGGCGCCAAGGTGCCGGTCGACCTGACGACCGCGCCGGTGCGCGACGGCGATCTGCTCGTCGGCGCCGTCATGACCTTCACCGACCGCCGCCCCTACGAGGAGCAGGCCGCCAAGCACGCCGAGGTCCTGGAGCGCGAGACCAAGCGGTACGACGCGCTCGCCGCCCGGCACCAGCAGCTCCTGTCCGTGCTCGGCGGTTCGCTGCGCGGGCCCATCGACGAGCTGCGCCAGGAGCTCGCGGCCCTCGCCGCCGACGACGCGGGCCAGTTGTGGCCCGAGGCCAACCAGGTCCTGCACCACCTCGCCGCCGGCTACTCCCGCATCACCACGCTCGTCGACAACGTCCTCGGCTACCAGCGGCTCGATGCGGGCGGCGAGGAGCTCAAGAAGACCAAGGTGCCGGTCGATTCGGTCGTCGGCGCCGGTGTCGACGGCGCCGTCGAACTCATCGGGCCCGGACGCGCCCAGTTCGCCGTGCACACCCCGCCGATCGAGGCCGAGGTCGACGCCCCGCGGCTCTCCACCGCCCTCGCCCACCTCATCGCGGACGTGGCCGGAGTCGACGCCACCGGCAAGGCACCGGTCGCCCTCGGCGGCTACATGGACTCCACCGTCGTCGTCGCGGCCGCCGTGCGCGGCGAGGTCGTCCGCATCGAGGTGCGCGGCCCCTACGCGGGCGGCGACCCGGTCCACGCGCCCATCGTGCGCGGCATCGTGAAGGCGCACGGCGGCGTCCTGCAGACCGTCGACGTGCCGGGCATGAGCGGCTCCGCGTACGTGCTCGAGGTGCCGCTCGGCGCCGGCGCGGGCACGGTCGAGGCTCCCGTGGCCCCGCGGCCCGACGAGGCACTGCTGCCCGCGCAGCAGGACGGCGGTGGGCGCAGGCGCGGCCGGCGCGCCTCCATGGACGCGTTCCTGGAGAGCCCGGTCACCGAGGAGAAGTCGCCGACCGGGCGCCGCCGGGCGCGCGCCGAGTCCGGTCCGGGCTCCGGTTCGGGCTCGGGCGCCGGGGAGGGCGACGGCGGCCCGGACGGTGACCGAGCCCGGATCCCGGCCCAGCAGCACATCGGCGACGGCGAAAACGGCGGCGCTCCGGGGAGCGTGCCCGGCGCCGACGCGCCCGCGGTGGGCGCCGCCTCCGGTTCGGGACGGCGCCGCGGCCGGCCCAGCCCCGCCGAGCAGGCGGCCGCACTCGCTCTGCCCCAGGGCGGCGGGGGCGGACAGGCCTCCGAGGGGTCCGTCGTCACCGGCGCGGAGAGCGCCCGCGAGTCCTCCGGCATGGGCCGGGCCGCGCTCGGCGAGACCGTGCCGCCGCAGGGCGTGCCGACGGAGGCCACCGGCCGCCGCGCCCGCCGCGCGCTGCCCGCGCCGGGAGGAGCGGAGGGGCCGACGGCATTGGGGCAGGGGACTGGGGGACAGGGAGCTACGGGACAGGGAGCTGGGGGCTCCTCTTCCGCCCCCTCCTCCGCGTCCGCTCCGTCCTCCCATCCCGCTTCTGGTTCCGGTTCCGGTTCCGGCGAAGGGGCGGGCGAGCCGACCGGGCGACGGGCCAGGCGCGCCCTGGGTTCCGCTCCGGCCGGTGCGACCGGCTCCGCCCAGGGTCAGGAGGCCGGCTCGGTGCGGACCGCGTTCGCGCTGCCGCCCGCCGACGCCGACCGCGCCCCGCACCCGGCACCGCCGGCCTTCACCACGGCCGACGCCCCGGCGCCGGGACACCACGACTCCGTCCGCCCTGTAGGTGCTCGCGCCATGGGTGCGGGACACATGGGCTCGGGCCCCGGCACGAACACGGACGCTGCCGGCCGGGCGAGCGCCGGGACACCGGGCGCCGCGGCCGTCTCCCCCGGCGGAGCCCCTGCGGGGGCTGACCCGAGGGCCGCGGGTGTCGGCCCCGCGCCGCGCACGCCGTCGGGCACCCCCATGGGAGCCGGTCCTGCGGCAGCCGGTCCCGCGGCCGTTGGCTCTGTGCCGGTTGGCACTGCGGAAGCCGGGGCTGTGGGCGCTGGGCCCATGGGTGCCGGGGCTGTGGGCGCTGGGCCCATGGGTGCCGGACCTACGGGCGCCGGACCTACGGGTGTTGACCCTGCAAGTGCCGGACCTATGGGCGCCCCGCCCACGGGTGGTGCCCCAACAGGCGTTACGCCCACGGGAGTTGAGCCCACTGGCACCGCTCGACCCATGGGCGCTCAACCCATGGGTGCTCAGCCCATGGGTGCTCAGCCCACGGGTGCTCGACCCATGGGCGCTCAGCCCACGGGCCCTGTTTCGATGGGCAAGGCTCCGGCCCGCCCCGCTCCGGCCGGCCCCACCCCGGACGGCGCCCCCCTGAACCCGGCTTCCAGGCCGGCCGCCTCGGGGACCGGCCCGGGGACGAACCCCGCCGCAGCGAACCCCGTGGGTGCCGCACCCATGGGCCCGGCACCCACGGGCCCCGCCCACACCGGCCCCGCCCCCACCGGCCTCACCCCCGCAGGCCCCACCCCCGTCGGCCCCGCGGGGACAAGTCCCACCCCCGGAGGCTCCCCGGTCATGGCCGGGAGTTCGCCCGCGGAGCGGACGCCCGCCGCCGGCCCGGCCGCGGGTGGGCGCACGCGCACCCGTACCGCCGCCCCCGGGCACCCCGCCCCCGGCGACCCGCTGGACGAGCACACCCCGCCCCAGCCGCACCCGGCGGAGCAGCCCGAGTGGGCGGCACGCGCGGTGACGGGTGCGGCCGGTCCCGTACCGCCGCAGGGGCAGGCGCCGCGGCCCACCCGGCAGCCGCTGCCCGCCGAGACCCCGCCCGGAGGGATCCCGATCGTTGCCGGGGACACCCAGGGCCGCGCGTTCAGCGTGCGCGCGCTCGGGCAGGGCACCCCCTTCGCGCAGGCCCAGGCCGCCCAGGCCCAGGCCCAGGCACCCGCCCCCGCGCACCCCACGCAGGCCGGGCAGCCCAGCGGCCGGCGCCGCAAGCTCGGTACACCTCCTGAGGGTGTGGAGCGGCCGGCCGACGCCCCGGCCCGCCCGCAGCCCGTGCTGCCCTCACCCCCCTCGGAGGGCCAGGGCCGCGCGTACGCCATCGGGGCACCGGACGAGGGCGCCGAGGGGCCCGAGCCACTCGACGGTCCCGGCGGCGCGGTCGAGGTGGCCAACCGGCCGCAGCCGCAGCCCGTCGACGACGAGCTGCCCCCCGAGCCGCTCGACAACCCGCGCCGGCTGCTCGTGTGGCCCGCGCCCGACGTCTCCACGCAGCAGGCGCTCAGCGACCGCGGCTACCGGCCCGTCGTCGTGCACTCCCGCGAGGAGGTCGACGCGCAGATCGCCGCGTTCCCGGCCGCGCTGTTCGTCGACCCGCTGACCGGCCCCATCACGCGTACCGCGCTCCAGTCGCTGCGTCAGGCGGCGGTCGCGGCGGAGGTCCCCGTCCTGGTCACGGCGGGGCTCGGGCAGGCCACGCGGGAGGCGGCGTACGGCGCCGACCCGGCCGTCCTGCTCAAGGCCCTCGCGCCGCGCGACAGCGAGCAGCACCCCTCGCGCGTGCTGCTCATCGAGGAGCACGAGGAGATCGCGCTCGCGCTCACCGCGACCCTGGAGCGGCGCGGCATGCAGGTCGCGCGCGCCGCCACCGACTCCGAGGCGGTCACGCTCGCCGCCCAGATGCGCCCGAACCTCGTCGTGATGGACCTGATGCAGGTGCGCCGCCGACGGGCCGGAATCGTCGACTGGCTGCGCGCCAACGGCCAGTTGAACCACACGCCGCTGGTCGTCTACACCTCGGCCGGCATCGACCGGGCCGAGCTGCCCAAGCTCACGTCCGGCGAGACGGTCCTGTTCCTGGCGGAACGGTCCACCAGCGGCGAGGTACAGGGCCGCATCGTGGACCTTCTGGCGAAAATCGGCACCAACTAGCCCGTTCCGGCGGGCACGGAGAGGTGACGGGGCCTACGGAGAGGTGACGGGGCCTGGTGTCGCGCGGCCGTGTGCGTAGGCTGGCGGCGGCGCGCGACACCGTACGAACCACGAGGAGAGGCCCGTGGCCCCCACGCGCTCCGCCATGCGTCAGGAACACACCACCGTCCCCGCCGACAACGGCGAGGTCACCCTGCTCATCGCCCGCCAGGTCGAGGAGGGGTACGCGGAGGCGTTCGAGCAGTGGGCGAGCGACATCCTCGCCGCGGCACGGCGCTTCCCCGGCCATCTCGGCCACGGTCTCTTCCGGCCGGCCACCCCCGGGGCGCCCTGGTTCCTCGTCCACCGCTTCCGCGACGCGGCCGCGCTCGAACGCTGGCAGAGCTCGGCGGAACGGGCCCTGTTCTTCTCCAACTGCACGGGCCACCACCACACCGAGATAGCCCGGCGCGAACTGACCGGCATGGAAACCTGGTTCGCCAAGCCGGGCGCGACCCGGCCCGCGCCGCCCCGCTGGAAGATGGCGATCAGCTCGGGCCTCGCCATCTTCCCGATCTCCCTGCTGGGCAACGCGGTGCTCGGGCCCTATCTGACCGGCCTGCCGCTGGTGGCGCGGACCGCCGTGTTCACCGTGCTGTTCAGCGTGCTCATGACGTACGTCGCCATGCCGACCACGAGCCGCCTGTTGCGCCGCTGGCTGCACGGCTAGCGGCCACCGGCCGTACGGCCGCCGACCGGGCCGGCCCGCGGTCGTGCCGCCCGGACCCAGCTGACCGCTGCCGCCGTCCCGGTCTGGCCGACCGGCCGCCCCGGAGCTAGCCCAGCTCCGTCACGTCCAGCTCCCCGTCCGCGTACTGCCGGCGGATGACCTTCTTGTCGAACTTGCCCACGCTCGTCTTCGGCACCGACTCCACCAGCGCCCAGCGCTCCGGAAGCTGCCACTTGGCGATCCTGCCGGCGAGGAACTCCTTCAGCGCGGCGTAGTCGGCGGTGGCGCCCGGCTTCAGCACGACGGTGGCGAGCGGGCGTTCGCCCCACTTGGCGTCCGGGACCGCGACGACCGCCGCCTCGGCGACCTCCGGGTGCGCCATCAGCGCGTTCTCCAGCTCCTGGCTGGAGATCCACTCGCCGCCGGACTTGATGACGTCCTTCGCGCGGTCGGTGAGGCGGAGGTAGCCGTCGGGGCTGATGACGCCGACGTCACCGGTGCGCAGCCAGCCGTCCGGGCTGAACTTGTCGGCCGGCCGGAAGTCCTCGCCGCCCACACCGCCGAAGTACGCGCCCGCGATCCAGGGGCCGCGCACCTCCAGCTCGCCCGCCGACTCGCCGTCCCAGGGCAGGAACTCGCCGCCGGGCCCGGTGAGCCGCGCCTCGACGCCTGCGGGGAAGCGGCCCTGGGTGATGCGGTACGGCCACTCCTCCTCGGGGGTGAGACCGGCCGGCGGGTTGGACATGGTGCCGAGCGGCGAGGTCTCCGTCATGCCCCAGGCGTGACAGAGCCGCACACCGATCTTGTCGTACGCCTCCATCAGCGCGGGCGGGCAGGCCGAGCCGCCGATCGTGACGTTCCGCATCGAGCTGAGGTCGCGCGGGCGGGCGGTGACCTCGGCGATCAGGCCCTGCCAGATGGTGGGGACGGCCGCCGCGTACGTCGGCTTCTCGCGCTCGATCATGTCGGCGAGCGGGGCCGGCTGGAGGAAACGGTCGGGCATGAGCATGCTCACCCCGGACATGAACGTGGCGTGCGGCAGGCCCCAGGCGTTCACATGGAACTGCGGCACCACGACCAGCGTCGTGTCCTGGTCGGTGAGGCCCATCGACTCCGACATGTTGACCTGCATGGAGTGCAGGTAGATCGAACGGTGGGAGTAGACGACGCCCTTGGGGTCGCCGGTGGTCCCGGAGGTGTAGCACATGGCGGCGGCGGTGCGCTCGTCCAGCTCGGGCCAGTCGTACGTCGTGGGACGCCCGGCGAGCAGCTCCTCGTACTCGTGCACCTCCGGGCCGGCGCCGTCGATGTCGGCGAGGAGCGAGCGGTCGCCGGGCCCGGAGACCACGAGGTGTTCGAGGGTCGGCAGATGGGGGAGGAGCGGGACGAGCAGCGGCAGCACCGAACCGTTGACGATCACCACGCGGTCGGCGGCGTGGTTGACGATCCAGATCAACTGCTCGGCGGGGAGCCGCAGATTGAGGGTGTGCAGCACGGCGCCCATGGAGGGGATCGCGAAGTAGGCCTCGACGTGCTCCGCGTTGTTCCACATCAAGGTGGCGGTCGCCTGGCCGTCCTCGACGCCGAGTTCGCGCAGGGCGTGGGCCAGCTGGGCGGCCCGTGCGCCGATCTCGGCGAAGCTGCGGCGGTGCGGCTCGGCCTCGCCGGTCCAGGTGGTGACCTGGGACGTGCCGTGAATCGTCGACCCGTGGGTCAGGATCCGCGAGATCAGCAGCGGTACGTCCTGCATGGTGCTCAGCACGGCGTCCTCCCGGTGAGCGCTACGGTGCGCTCTGTGGCGATAGGGTCTGCCGAATTCTGCTCACGTACCGCGCGGTATGTCACTACCCGGGAGTAGTTTCGGGCCGGGTTCCGCGAAGTTACCTGCGGATACTCCGGCGGTGAACGCCGCGTGGGAACCGGCCGTCACCGGGCGTCACCGTATGGGTTCGAGCTCCGGGTCCTCACGGAGCTTGCCGAGCGCGCGCGACACCGCGCTCTTCACCGTGCCCACGGACACGCCCAGCACCTCGGCGGTCTGCGCCTCGCTCAGGTCCTCGTAGTACCGCAGGACGACCATGGCCCGCTGCCGGTCGGGCAGCTTCATCACCGCCCGCCACATGGCGTCGTGCAGCACCTGCTGGTCGGCCGGGTCCGGGCCGGGCACGGTCTCCGGCTCGGGCAGCTCCTCGCAGGCGAACTCGTCGACCTTGCGCTTGCGCCACTGCGACGTACGGGTGTTGAGCAGCGCGCGGCGCACATAGCCGTCGAGCGCCCGGTGGTCCTCGATGCGGTCCCAGGCGACGTACGTCTTGGTCAGCGCCGTCTGCAGCAGGTCCTCGGCATCGCTCGCGTTCGCGGTCAGCGAGCGCGCGGTGCGCAGCAGCACGGGGCCCCTTGCGCGGACGTACGACGAGAAGGACGCGTACGCGGGGTAGGGCGTCGCCGCCCGGGAGGCGGTGGTGCAGACGGGCGTTGTCATGGCTCCACGCTATGAGCGCGAAGGCCCCCCGGGATCGGCCCCAGGTCCCGAAGCGGTGTCCGCCTCAGGTTGTAGGGGTGGGGGTGGCTGCACCTCCTGAAGGTGGAGGACGCGACCCCGGCCCTCAGGGTTCAGCCCCCCGGCCGGGGGCGGCCGGGGGGCTGAGCGGGGGCCCGCTTCAGCCGATGCGGGCGACCGGGGCGTCGACCTGGTTGCGGTCCACGGCCAGCCGGTACCCGCCGTGCGACTCGGTCACGTCACCCGCGTACTGGTGGATGCGCGACCGGCGCCAGCCGTCCTCGCGCAGCGACTCCTCCTCGTATACGGCGGCCTCGGTGTGCCAGCGGGCGAACCAGATCACCGCCGGCAGGTCGCCCACCCCGGACTGCCGCGCCTGCTCCATCTGTCGCACCCCGGAATCCGCGCTGCTGTAGAACCCGGGGAGGTAGCCGTGTCCGCGCACTTCCCGGTTCCAGGCCCGCACGAAGTCGAGCGTGGTGCGGGCGCACGCCGCGTTGCCCACGTCGTACGCCTCCATGTCGAGGAAGAGCGGGCTGCCGGACAGGATGCCGAGGGCCTGTGCCTCCCGCACCGCCTGGCCCGCCTCGGAGCTGCCCTGCTCCGCCGGCCGGCTCCCGATCCGCACTCCCTGCTTGTTCTTGGCGTAGACGCACGGCGCCTGCGACCCCACGAAGACGGGCAGCACCTGCCACCCCATCTCGTGCACCTCGCTCACCCAGTTCCGGTTCAGGTTGGGCTGGGCCGTGCAGTGCCGGCCGCGGCCTCCGTAGTAGATGCCGACCGCGTGGTACGACGAGCTCCGCCAGCCCCGCATCGCCGCCAGCGACGGCGTGTTGCAGGTGTCGAAGGCGGCGCCGGTGAAGTGCGGCGCGACCGCGACGCGTTCGTCGTCCGGCCCGTCGTCGGCCGGGGCCGCGACCGCCGTGGGGGAGAGCAGCGTGACGAGGGCGAGGAGGGCGGCGAGGCCGGCGCTGAGAAACGTGGCGAGGGAGGTGGTGCGGGAAGTGGTGAGGGAGGTCGTGGCGGGACTCGTCGCGGAACTCGTCGCGGAACGGGCGGCGGGCTGCTTGCTCTTGAGGCGGCGCATGGCCCGAGTGAACGGCCCCCCGCACCACCCGGCCACCGCTCAGCCCGCAGCGTCGGCCGTCCGTGCGGAGGATCAGCCGTCCGGCCCGCGGTGACCGGGGCGACCGGGGTCGGTGACCGGGGCGAGCGGGGTCGGTGACCGGGGCGAGCGTCAGGCGTCCCTCCACCAGGGGCGAGCCCAGACGCCGTGTCAGCCCTCCCTCCCAGGGGCCGGCCTCCGGCCCCGACGTCGTGTCAGCCCTCCCTCCCCAGGACCAGCCCCGACGTGGGGACGCCCGTGCCGGCCGTCACCAGGACGTGGGCCGCGCCCGGTATCTGGTTCACCGATGTGCCCCGGATCTGCCGCACTCCCTCCGCTATGCCGTTCATGCCGTGCAGATACGCCTCGCCCAGCTGCCCTCCGTGCGTGTTGAGCGGCACCGCGTCCGCCGCCACGAAGTCGGCGCCCTCCCCCGGCCCACAGAACCCGAACTCCTCCAGCTGCATCAGCACGAACGGCGTGAAGTGGTCGTACAGGATCGCCACGTCGATCTCGGCGGGGCCGAGCCCGGAGCTCCGCCACAGCTGCCGGGCGACCACCCCCATCTCGGGCAGCCCGGTCATCCCGTCCCGGTAGAAACTGGTCATCGCCTCCTGTCGACGGCCGGCTCCCTGCGCCGCCGCGCCGATCACGGCGGGCCGCTGCCGCAGGTCCCTGGCCCGCTCCGCGGTGGTGACGACGATCGCCTGTCCGCCGTCGGTCTCCTGGCAGCAGTCGAGGAGCCGCAGCGGCTCGACGATCCACCGCGACGCCGCATGATCGGCCAGGGTGATCGGCTTGCCGTGGAAGTAGGCCGCCGGGTTGGTCGCTGCATAGCGTCGGTCGGTGACGGCGACATGCCCGAACACCTCGGGCGTCAGCCCGTACGTGTGCAGATAACGCTGCGCCGCCATGGCCACCCAGGACGCGGGGGTGAGCAGCCCGAACGGCAGGGCCCAGCCGAGCGCCGCCCCCTCCGCCGACGGCTCACGCTGCTGCACCCCGGAGCCGAAGCGACGCCCCGAGCGCTCATTGAACGCCCGGTAGCAGACCACCACTTCGGCGACCCCGGTGGCGACCGCGAGCGCCGCCTGCTGCACGGTGGCGCAGGCCGCGCCGCCCCCGTAGTGGACACGCGAGAAGAAGGACAGCTCGCCCATGCCGGTCGCCTGCGCCACGGATATCTCGGGGCTGGTGTCCATGGTGAACGTCACCAGGCCGTCGACGTCCGAGGGCGCGAGCCCCGCGTCGTCGAGTGCCGCGTGGACCGCCTCGACCGCCAGCTTCAGCTCGCTGCGCCCGGAGTCCTTGGAGAACTCGGTCGCCCCGATCCCGACGACGGCCGCCCGCCCGCCGAGCGAATCGGCCCCGCGCACGCTCATGACGCCACCCCGCTGCCGGAAGCCGCCCCCGCGCCCGGCCCCGGACGCGGCACCGGTTCGGGCCCCGGCTCAGGCCCCGGCTCCCGCCGGGACGACGGCGCGGGCGCCGGCACGGACATGGGCTCCGGCACGGACACCGGCGTGGACTCCGCCGCCGGCGCCGGCACGGACACCCGTACCGTGCCGGTGACGTGGTGGCCGAGCCCGTTGGCCCCCGTCACCCGCACCACGGCGTCCTCCCCCTCCACCTCCGTGACCGTGCCGGTCAACGTCATCGTGTCCCCCGGGTAGTTGGGCGCCCCGAGCCGTATCCTCACCGCCCGCAGCCGCGCCGTCGGCCCGAAGCAGTCCGTGATGTAGCGGCCGACCAGGCCGTTGGTGGTCAGGATGTTCATGAAGATGTCCGGCGACCCCTTCTCCCGCGCGAGCACCGCGTCGTGGTGCACGTCCTGGTAGTCGCGCGAGGCCACCGCGCCCGCCACGATCAGGGTCCGGGTGATCGCTATCTCCAGCGGCGGCAGCTCGTCTCCTGCCCTCATGCCTCCACCAGCCCCTCCGTAGCCGCCGTCCCTGCTGCCGTCCCTTCCGCCGTCCCTTCCGCTGCCTCGCGCCGCTCCGACACAATCAACTCCCCCAATTCCGCCAGCAGTTCCGCCCCGCATCCGAGGTAGGCATCGAGCTGCCGGCCCCACAGGAAGTGCCGGTGCACGGGGTGTTCGAGGTCGGCCCCCAGGCCGCCGTGCAGATGTTGGCCCGCGTGCACGACGCGGGTGCCGGCCTCGGACGCCCACCATGCCGCCGTCAGCGCGTGCGTCCCGTACCGCAGCCCTTCGTCCCGCCGCCAGGCCGCCTCGTACGACGTGACCCGTATCGCCTCGGTGTCCATGTACGCGTCGGCGGCGCGCAGCAGCACCGCCTGGTTGGTGGAGAGGGGCCGCCCGAACTGCTCCCGGGTCGTGGTGTGCCGGACCGCCCTGGCCAGTGCGCCGGCGCAGACCCCCGCCTGGAGCCCTGCGAACGCGGTGCGGGCCGTGGCCAGTACGTCCTCGTAGGGCGCCGCCCCCGCCGCCGGCCCGCCCACGCGCTCGGCCGGTGTGGAGGCGAGCGTGAGACGCCCTGCCGACCAGGGCGCGGTCGTCTCCACGGGTGCGGTCTCCGCGTCGGCGACCCGCACCAGCCACAGGCGCCGCTCCTCGTCCGGAACCAGCACATGGGTGGCGTCCCGCAGCCAGGGCACCAACGGGACGGTCCCGGTCAACTCCCCCTTTCCGACCGCCCGTACGCGCCCCGCTCCGGCGGGGAACGCTCCGGTCGCCACCGCCGTACCGTCGCGCAGCGCCGGGAGCAGCCGCTCGCGCTGTCCGGCCGTACCGTGCGCGGCGAGCGCGAGGATGCCGTAGACACAGGCCGCCGCGAACGGGACCTGGGCCGTAACCCTGCCCTGCTCCTCAAGGGCGAGGACCAGGCCGAGGAGGCCGACCTCCTCGACGGCCGCGGGCAGCCCGGCCGCGCACAGCGCCTTCCACAGCTCGGCGTCGGAGCCCGTGCCGGCTGCGGCGAGCCGCTCATGGGTCGAGAGGTCCCCGAAGATCTGAGCCGCGAGGTCGCGCACGGCGGCCTGCTCATCGGTGGGCGTGAAGTCCATCAGGCCACCGCCGCCCGGAAGAGCGGAAGCTCCAACTCAGCGTCCACGCGCGTGAATTCGAGGCGCACGGGCATGCCGATCCGCACCTCGTCCGCCGGCACCCCCACCACATTGCTGATCATCCGCACGCCCTCCGCGAGCTCGATCAGGCCGACCGCGTAGGGCGGGTCGAAGGCGGGGAAGGGCGGGTGGTACATGACGACGAACGAGAACACGGTGCCCTCGCCGCTCGCCTCCTCCGCCTCCCACCGCGCCGATCCGCAGGCATGGCACCCCGGCAGCCAGGGGAAGCGCGGCTCGGCGCAGTCGGTGCAGCGCTGGATGAGCAGCCGGTGCTCGGCGACTCCCGCCCAGAATCCGGCGTTGTCCCGGTTGACGACGGGCCGGGGTCGCGCGGGCCGCCGCTGAGCGGCCGCCGACGAACCACGCTGCGCGGGCGCGTACTTGAGGATGCGGAAGCGGTGGGTGCCCGCGAGCCGGCCGTTGGCCAGGACGTCCATCCGCGTGGTGATGAAGTGGCCGGTGCCCAGCTTGGTGGTCTTGCGCTCCGACACCTCCTCGATCACCGCGTCATAGCTGACGCGGTCGCCGGGGCGCAGGTCGCGTACGTACTCCTGCTCGCAGTCCGTCGCCACCACCGAGGCGTATCCCGCGCCGTCGAGCAGCTCGAACAGCTCGTCGTAGGCCGTGGCGCGGCCCGTGCCGTCGCCGTGCCCGGAGAGGCCGCCCATCGTCCAGGCCTGGAGCATCGTGGGCGGCGCTATGGCGTCGGGCCCGGTGTAGGCGGCATGGGTGTCACCCATCGCCTCGCACCAGTGCCTGATCATCGGCTCGTTGACCAGGTCCTTGCCGACCCCCGCGGTCGCCGCGGCCTGCCCCTCGAACTTCTTCAGCCGCCCCAGGAACTCCGTCTCGCTCACCCCGCCCCCGTCCTTCACCGCTTCCCCCGCTTCATCCCGAGCCGCATCGTCGCGACGATCTCCCGCTGCACCTCGCTCACCCCGCCCCCGAACGTGTTGATCTGCGCCGCCCTGTTCATCCGCTCCAGCTCCCCGTCCCCGAAGGTGCCGGGCGAACCACCCCGTATCAGGCCCGCGTCCCCCACGATTTCCCGACACATTCGATACGTTTCGACCGCGGACTCCGTTCCCGTGAACTTCACCCCGCTGGCGTCTCCCGGGGCGAGGATCCCGGCCCCGACATCCCCCACCAAACGCCAGCTGAGCAGGCGGTTCACCGCCAGCCTCGCGTGCGTGGCGGCCACCTTCGCCTTCACCCAATCGTGGTCAACACGGCGCTCGGAAGTCACCGGATCGGGCGTACAGGCGGCGGTGAGCGCGGCCTCGTAGAAATCCTCGGCCTGCATGCCGATCGCGGCGAGTGCGACCCGTTCGTGGTTGAGCTGGTTGGTGATCAGCCCCCAGCCCGCGTTCTCCTCGCCGACCAGGTTCCCCAGCGGCACCCGGATGCCGTCGTAGTACGTCGCCGTGGTGGTCAAGCCGCCGACCGTCTCGATCGGCGTCCAGGAGAATCCGGGCGCGTCGGTCGGCACCAGGACGATCGAGATGCCCCGGTGCTTGGGCGCGCCGGGATCGGTGCGACAGGCGAGCCAGATCCAGTCGGCGTTCTGGGCGTTGGAGGTGAACACCTTCTGCCCGTCGATCACCCAGGTGTCGCCGTCCCGCACGGCCCTGGTGCGCAGGGCGGCCAGGTCGGTGCCGGCCTCGGGCTCGCTGTAGCCGATCGCGAAGACCAGCTCGCCGCGGAGGATCCTGGGCAGGAAGTAGGCCTTCTGCTCGTCGGTCCCGTACTTCATCAGGGTCGGGCCGACCGTGTTGAGGGTGACCATCGAGACGGGCGCTCCCGCGCGGTAGGCCTCGTCGAAGAAGACGAACTGCTCGTCCGCGCCGCGCCCCTGACCCCCGTACTCGACGGGCCAGCCGAGGCCGAGCCACCCGTCGGCGCCGATGCGGCGCAGCAGCGCGCGCTGGGCATCGGGATCCGCGGCGGCCGGCGGCCCGTCCGGCATCAACCGGGCGAAGTAGGAGCGGAGTTCGGAGCGCAGTCGCTGCTGGCGCTCGGTCGGGGCGAGGTGCACGACGGCGGCCTTCCGTGCGTACGGGGCGTACGAATGCGTACGGGTGGGGTGTGCGCTGACGCGTTTCTGACTGTCCGTCAGATAGAGCGGAACTGTCAATGCCCGCGCACCACGCGCACCAGCCGGGCGCCCACGGGACGGCCGCACCCGGACCCCGGCCCCCTCCGCACGCGAACGGCCCGGGATTCCCACCGCCTCGCACGCGAACGGCCCGGGATTCCCACCCCCTCGCACGCGAACGGCCCGGGATTCCCACCCAGCGCAAGCGAACAGCCCGGGTGACCGTGCCTCAGCACTGTCACCCGGGCCGTCCATCACCCCCCGGACCGGACCCCGCGGTGGGGGCCGCGGGTCACCAGAGGCGGGTGAAGTTCACGGCGACATTCTCGTTGCCCTGGTTGATCGACGTGAAGGCGGAACCGTTCACCTGGGCGGTGTTGTTCTGGTTCGAGGCGCCGGACCCGACGGCCTGCTGCTGCGTGGTGGACGAATTACCCCGGTTGTCGTGCCCGACCCCGCTGCCGCTGACGGTTGCCACCGCCGCGTTCGATCCGTGACCCGCGAGGGCGCCGTTGTCGGCGGTCGCCACACCCGAGAAGAGGGCGGCGGCGAGGGGCAGCGCGGCAACGACGGCGAGGACGCGGGCGGTACGGATGCTTGCCATGTCAATTCCTCCAGGAACCGGAAATACGGGTTGGTTCGGCGTTCCGGACCGCTCCTGCGTCACATGAGTGACGTAAGTGCGGTCCGTTCCAAGGCAGTTGGCCGACCGCCTCGGACGCTTGGTGACGACGTCGCGACATCAGAGTTGCCCACCGAATCCCCGGCGAACCAGTCAATGAGGCACCTTTCGCCCGCAAGCGTGAGGACATGTCGATAAACCCCCAATGCGATACCAAACCGCTGGCCAGGGCTGAACTTTCGCGTCGGCGCCGCGCCCTCCCATAGGAAGAACCGTTTCCGCAGGGATTCGGCCAACCTTGGCCGCCACCATCCGCTCACCTGGAAGACACCGGTGCGCCACCGGGTCGTCGCCCCGCGCGGATGGGGTCGAGGGGCGGGACCGGACGCCGTGCGAGCGGGGCGGCCCCGGACAGGGATTCCCTTTCTCGAACATTCGTACGAACATGGAGCCATGGCCACCATCGACCGGCAGGCCGCCACCCTGGCCCTCGCCCACGCCCTGTCCGCCGCCGAGCGCGGCCTGCCCGTCATCCCCCTGTCGCGCACCAAGCTCCCCGCGCTCCCCTCGCCGCACCGCAATGGCGCGCACCCGGTGCTCTGCCGGGGCGAGTGCGGCATGCCGGGGCACGGGGTGCACGACGCGACCACGGATCCGGCCGCGGTACGCGCGCTGTTCGCGGCGGCGCCGTGGGCCACCGGCTACGGCATCGCCTGCGGGCGGGCGCCGCACCACCTCATCGGGATCGACCTCGACACCAAGCCCCCGGGCGCCGACGCCACGGCCGCGCTCCAACACCTGGCGCTGCGGCACCTGTTCACCATCCCGGAGACGGTGGTCGTGATCACCCCGAGCGGGGGCCGCCACATCTGGCTGACCGGGCCGCCCGACACCGTCGTGCCCAACTCGGCGAGCCGCATCGCCCCCGGCATCGACATCCGGGGCGCCGGCGGCTACCTGGTCGGGCCCGGCTCCCTCAGCAGCCGGGGCGTCTACCGCCTCGCCCCCGGCACCGCCCACCTCGGCCCGGCCCCCTGCCCCGGCACCCTGCTCGGCCTGCTGACCCCTCCGCCCCGGCCCCACCACCCCGAGCAGCCCGGCGACCACCAGGGTCAGGGCCTGGTGCGTTTCGTCCTCGCCGCCCACGAGGGCCAGCGCAACACCCGCCTGTTCTGGGCGGCGTGCCGGGCCTACGAGAACGGCATCGGCGAACAGCTCACCGCCGCCCTCGCCTCGGCCGCCGTCCACACCGGCCTCACCCCCCACGAGGCCCACGCGACGATCGCCTCGGCGGCACGGATGAGCGCGTCGCGATAGGGCCCCGCCGGACAGCGAGAAGGGGCGCCCCGGAATCCGGAACGCCCCTTCTCAACAGGCCCTGGGGCCGTTCACCTGCGGTGGGTGTGGGATTTGAACCCACGGTGACATCGCTGCCACGACGGTTTTCAAGACCGTTCCCTTAGGCCGCTCGGGCAACCCACCCGCGCCCCGCCGACCAGCGTCGGAGCGGGTACAGCGTACCGGCTCCCCGGCGCCTGGACCGAAGCCTGTCCAGCGACGAGCCATCAACTCCTGAGCACCCGGCACAACAAGCTCCGACTGGACTGCCGGAAGCGGCCTTGCCGGCGAGCTTCTGGCGCGGCGTCCTTTTCAGCAGCTCAGTTCCGTCGTTCAGGCTGCCACCTCCGCCATGTACCTCCATACGCGGCTGCGGCAGAGGCGTGTCAAGCCTTGTCCTCCTGAAAGGCTCCAAACAGAGCAGCCGCGTCGGAGCTGCACCGCCTGAGGCGTCTGGACCGCGGAGGCAGCCCCGCCCCAAATGCATCGAGAAACTGCAGCAGAGTCTGGCGTGACCCGGGGCAGGTACATCGCGGACTGTTCCGCGATCGCGGCCGCTCGTTCAGGGCACACCTATGATGCAATTTTATAACTCTGGAAGACATATCCCCCATGCACCCAATTAAAGACTTTTGAGATATATTCACCAATGACCAAAATGCAAGCCAATGGAAGTGGTCGCCGTATTCTCTCCAAAGGGTTGCACGAAGGAGGGTAACAATCCCACAACATCCCGGCTCACGACGGAACGAAACCCTCTTGAAATCCCTCCGCACTCCATGTCTACTAAGGTCAGCTGGGGGTCGGCGCGCTCCCGCAGCACAGAAGCGCCTCCGGGGGGACGAAATTGCTGCACATCAATAGGCTTGGCTTCTCGGCTGCGTCGGCAGCCGTCAATAAAACCAATACAGCAACGCCCACTTCGGCTAGAAATCCGAGTTTGGACGCGCTGGCCTCAGCGGTCTCCATAGGCAGGGACGGACAGTCAACCGTGACGTTCTGTCCAAGCGAGTAGGAGCGTCACAGCATGGTCGACCCGGGAATGGCAACAGATGGCTACGCCCGCACTCCGATGACCGCGGTGGGGTCCAGCGCTCACCTACCCGGAATCCAGTCTTCCTGATTCTATTGGACTGCCCGAAGCCCCGCCCAGGGCCGATACCCGCTGATGAGGCACACACTGACAGCGTTAACGAGGGCCAACGGGCGGTGCCCGGCGGCCGGTAAATGGACCTCGCGTTCCCGTCGTACCTTTTCATCCCGTACCGGTTCGGGAGATCACCAAACTCACGATTTTCTAACAGCCGACATTCGGCTCGTTCAGAGACCGCCGAGCCACTCCGTTCCCCAGCCCTCACCGTTGCCGCAGTCTGCTGCCCCATATGTCCGATGGGGGCGACAGTCCGCCACCACCGTCGGATCTGAATTGCAGGACCCGTGTTCCTGCTGCGACGAACCGATCGGTAATGCGGACTGCCACAAATCCGCAGCGAACCTTAACTGCCTCGGTCGTGTGCGCGGAGAAGGTGCGATCATTCCTGATCGCGTGTAGATGCCTAACCGTCAGCGTGGTTGGGATTGCGAACACCACTCTGGTCGCGACCATGGAGCGCATCAGCGAGATCGGCCTCCGGCGTGCACTTGGCACGCTGGACCGTCGCAGCGCCAGGCACTTACTGACCGAATCCGTCGCTTTGGTCTTGATCGACGGGTCTCTCCACCTCATCTTGCACAGCTGTCATCGTCAGCGTCTCCTCAGGCGCTGACAAATTGTGCCGTCCGGCAGGCTCTACGGACCAGACCGGACAGTGTTCCTGAGCACTCATCCGAAAGGAATCTGATCATGGCCGACGAGAAGGTGCTTGAAGCGCAGAAATGGGTGAACGGAACCTACGGGAGCACATCTGGATATCAGAAGTGCCCCGAGGACGGAAGGGTGGGCTGGTCCACCATGTACGCCCTCATAATGGGGCTACAGAAGGAACTCGGCATCAGTCCGGTGGTTGCCAACTTCGGGGACGGAACCGTCAGCAAGCTGGCGTCTCTCGGCGAACTCGGCAGTGGCTGGGCCGGTAATAAGAACATCGTCAAGATCATTCGATACGGATTGTTCTGCAAGGGATACACCGGCGGGTACTACGACACCGGTTACTTCGACTCGGACATGGAACTTGCCGTCAAGCACATGCAGTCCGACATGGGCCTGGATCAGAGTGGAAAACTCCAGGCGAAGGTCTTCAAGGCAATGCTTAACATGGACGCCTATGTACTGACCGCAGGCGGGTCGGACGAGGTCCGCTCCATCCAGAAGTGGCTGAATGGTCGCTACTGGACGAAAAAGACCGTTGACATCGGGCCGGCAGACGGGCACTACTCCCGCAACGTCCAGCAGAACCTGATGAAGGCCATCCAGCTGGAGTTGGGAGTCGCCGAGGCGGATGCCACCGGGAATTTTGGTTCCGGAACACAATCCGGGCTCAAGTCCAAGGCTATGATATCCGAGGGATCGTCCGGTATATTCGTTCAGCTGTTCTCTGCGGCGTGCGTGTTCAACCAGCCCATCGTCACTGTCGACGGATCGGGAAACACCGTGCAGACCAAGACGGTTTCCAAGTCGACGTTCGACAGTAATCTGGCGACATTCGTTACCATCTTCCAGCAGTTCTCGGGGCTGGCTGTAAATGGTCACGGAGATTACGCGACGTGGTGTCAGCTTCTCGTGTCGATGGGTGATCCGGACCGACCGGTTACAGCTTCCGACACCGCCTACACCATTACACCATCACGGGCGAAGAAAATGTACAGCGACGGCTACCGGTTCGTGGGTAGGTATCTGAATGAGGCCTCCTCCGGCGGCGGTTCAAAGATGCTTGAAGAAGGTGAACTCGCCAACATCTTTGCCGGCGGCCTTCGCGTATTCCCAATTTTCCAGGACAACGGCAGGAGCCTGAACGAGTACAAGTTCGAGACCGGTGTCGCTCACGCCCAGAAGGCGCACGATCAGGCGGTGCATTTCGGATTCAACCGAGGCACCGTGATCTACTTCGCCGTCGACTATGACGCCACCGACGGCGACATGCCTCAAATCCTGGACTACTTCCGGGGTGTTGCGTCTGGGCTCGGGAGCCGCGGCAAGCGGTACATACACGGCGTCTACGGATCCCGGAACGTATGCGCTCAGGTCACCAAGGAGACGTACGCGCGCTTTTCGTTCGTATCCGGCATGTCCTGGGGCTTTTCGGGCAATTTGGGGTACCCACTGCCGCCGAACTGGTCGTTCAATCAGATCAAGGAGTACCAAGTCAGCAACGGGACCGATACTTTCGCACTCGATCGCGATGCCCATGCTGTCGGAACTGACCCTGGCCAAGACAAGGTCAACAGCCCCGTAACGCCCACGGACGCCTTCATCACCTACATCCAATCGCTGTACGACCTTGCAAAGGCCTACGGTAAGGGAGACCCGAACCGGCTCGTTATGGAGTACATCCGTAGTGACAACTACGACGACGCAACCTGGCGAGGCATGCTCGGACAGGCTGACGCAGGCTTCATCGCTTACGCCAACGATCACAACATGGCAATCTGGACCGAATTCAAAGACCCGTTCACCGGTCAATACCTCGGCCCAGAGCACATGATGGCCACGGCAAACGGCCAGTACGTGAAGCCGAACCCACAGGGAGACATCAGCCTCGGCGACGTCGCCGGCTGGGGCGGCGACCTGATGACCCTATATGGCGAATGGCGCCGCGACCACGGCTCCTACGCCTCCGGCGCGACCTACATCAACGACAAGATGGGCAAGATCGGCGTCGCCTCAACGTTCACCTTCACCGATCTCGTTGAAGATGCCGACGGATACCTCCTTGCCCAAGCCGTTCGCGGCGGCAAGACCATTGCCGAGGCTGTCCACGACCACTACCTGGGCAGTGGAGGTCTGACACGCTTCAATGCCTACGTCAACCAACGCTTTGGAGGTACCAGCAGCGAGGCAGCCCACCAGGCGAACAAAATACTCACCGACACCCCCGTGTCTTCAGACGGAGTCATCCTGGTCGGCGGTCGTGCCCTCCTGATCAAGCAATTCGGCGGGAGTACGGCCCTCATGCCGTGGCTACTTCCTTCCGACCAGCTTGACGAGTGGTGCAACGCGTTCGGTAAAAGCTTGGTGCAACATGCCTCTACCGAGACTCTGCAGCAGGCCAGATACAAAGTGAACCAGCAGCGGCTGCTTGGCTCGAGGTAACGTCAGGACGCATGGTGTCTTCCTTCGCAGTGTTCGTCCCGCCCGTGATTACCGTCCTCCTCTACGTCGTTGGCGTACTGCCGTACGCCTTGTGGGTGGCAAAACGGGCGCCGTCCAAGCCTGCCCGTTGGGCAGTGATCGGCACGGCAGCGGCAATTTCCGCCTACGGAGCGGGCACCCTTTACGGGCTCGCGTTCACCAAACCTATGGATGTATGCGGCGACCTGACCGGCCGCGGTGTGTACATGGACGCCAGTCGCCACTACGGCCTGACATCGGTAAGCGTGGATGCCTTTCCTCCCTCAATCACCTGCCACTGGACGAGTGGCAATAGCACACAGGCAGTCGGGCTATGGACCACGGCTCTGCTGTTTGCAGGTTTGGCCTGTGCCCTCGTCAGCTTTGCCCTGCTCCTCATTCACCGCTACAAGCACAGAGAGGCACCCCATGACATCGAGCTTGACGCGTAGACAAGCCCTCAGCCTCGGCGTAGGAGCCAGCGCGGTCATAGCCCTCACAACCTCCGGGACATCGCAGGCCGCCTCCGGTACCCGCGAAGCCCTTTGGAATGAGCCCCGATCTGCGAACGGCTGGCCCGTCCTCAACCACGCGACGACTCAGCAGGTGGAGGGAACGAATGTGGCGGTCGCCCTGGCCGAAGGGGACGCAGCGATAATCCTGCGCTATGTGGCGCGCCGATTCGCGTACGAAGTCGACATGCTCAGGACCGGTGACCTCCACGGACACACCACCGATCGAAAGGTCGGTGCTGCTTTCGAGTCAAACTACCTTTCGGGCACTGCCATCGCGATTCGTCCGCTGCACTACCCCCTCCGAGCCGATGTCAAGAACACAGGCATGAGCGAGAGCGAACGTATCGTGATCGCAGACATCCTCGCCGACTGCGAGGGTGTCGTCACATGGGGTGGGAACCTCGAACCCGTGAAGCAGTCTCACTTCGAGATCGCCGTGATGCCCGATACCTCCAGCTTGAGGAAGCTTGCTGCCCAACTCCAGGGACGGAACGACACACCTGGCCAGGGTGCCGGCGCGATCGACGCCTTCGCGGCCTCCAGACGCCGTAGTGTCGCTCGCTTCCAGCAAGCTCACTGAGACAACGTCGCCCCGTCGGACATAACTTGGCGGATTCGACGGGGCTCGCCCGTGCTCGACTGCCTCAGTGGCTGACGGTTTCCGTCCATACGGCGGACCATCGCAACGGGTCGGCAGCGCACGCTATCGCCACGCCTGGTCCGCCCGGATCGGGGGACATTGTGAGGCATCGAACGGGCCGCCGACCCTCCTAGCGGCGAGGTGTTCACGAGGCGGGAAGACGCCGAAGAAGGCTGGTTCCAGCCGGTGAGGCCGATCAGAGTTCACGATCCTTCCGTCCACCACTTGGGCTACCTGCACATCGGACCGCGAAGCGCCGTCAGCGGGGGTCGGTGCCGCTCTTCTTTTCTCGCAGCATCATCCGAATCGAGTCGGCGCCCGCGTCGAAGTTCGGGTCGTTCCCCAGGACATGGAAGTGCTCGGGGTTGTCGTCGCCCGTGCGGCGGCGGGTCAGGCCCGTGACGATGCGGGCGCGGTCGCCGCTGGAGACGACGAGTTCGAAGTAGCGCTCCGCCTGCGGGGCGTCTCTCAGGTGCCGCTGGGACTGCCGGGGGGTGCGGATGTTGATCTTCCTGGTGGAGTTCGGGTCGGTCTCGCTGTGGACGGCGACGACGTCCGCGTAGTGGTACTCCGCCGTGCTCTCCTCGTCGAGCTCCCCCGTGAAGAAGTCGAGCACGCAGCGGTACAGGGCGACGTGGTAGCGCGTGGTGCAGATGATCATGACCTTGTACCGGCTGTACCGCCGCTTGGCGTGGGGCCCCTCGCCAAGCACGCACCACACCGGGTAGTCGGCGCCGTAGGCCGGCCCGTACACCACGAAGGGATCATGCGCATCGGGGGTGTTCGCCGGCGCGTTCTCCAGCTCCGCCGGGGTCATCTCCCGCATGTACGCCGGGCGGACCAGCTCGCTCCGGTGCAACCGCAGCCGCACCAGGGCGTGTTCCTTGACGCTGTGGATGTCGTCGAGCAGCGTGCGGTCCATGAGCGCGTCGCTGGGTTTGGGGCCCCGGCGCCGGCACTCGTCCTCGTAGGCCCGGAGTTCCTCGTCGTAGATGTCGCGGGCATCGTCGAGCGCGTCGGTGAGCCGGTCCACCTCGCTGTGCAGATGCGCCTCTCTTCGGGCGTCCGCCTCTTTTCGTGCGGCCTTCTTCCTCCTGGCCTCGGCGATGGCGCGCTCCCGCGCCGCGCGGTCGTCCGCCCGATGGGCCACCCCCGCGTTGACCAGGGCGATCGAACCCACCAGGCAGGGCAGGGCGATGATGGTGAACCAGGGATCGATCAAGACCAGGCAGACGCCGAAGGCGAGAACGGCCGCGGCGGCAAGGGCGTATCCGGGATGGGGCCTCACCTCGGGGAGGGGGGCCGGGGCGGGAGGCGGCGGCTTCGGCGCGAAGGCGTCCAGGTCCCGCAGGGCCCACTCCAGCCGGTCCTCCGCGGCAGCGAGCCGGTCCTCGGCGGCTTCCAGACGGGCCGGGTCGGGCGGATCGAGAAAGTACTCTCTGATCATCTGTGCAGCGGGGCGTGCCGTCATCTCCGTCACCCCTCATATGGGCCGGGTACCCGTGCGTGCAAAGCCCTCCACCAGGCGTTCTCCGGTGCGGGCACATGGGTGGTGAGCTCTCGCGCGTGGCGCTTCCCGGCCCGGTGGACCAGCCGCCGCTCCTGCGGCGTGAGAGCCGTTCTGCCCTCCCCGTACCGCGAGGCGAGCGCGTCGCGGATCAGGAGGTCCGCCACCCGCGCGTAGGCGCAGGAGGGCAGCGCCGTGAGGGCGTGGCCGAGGGCGTCGAGGGACAGCCGCACCCTGGCCTCGCTGAGGGCGCACGGGTGGTGGCCCCCCAGGTTCGCCAGGGAGAGGTAGTAGTGGTGGGACGCCCGCTGCGGGTCGCCCCGGATCGCGTGGCTGAAATGGTGCACGGCGGACCTGTAGTCCCGGATCAGGAGCGCGTCCCCGCCGAGCCGTGCGTGATCCGGTTCCGCCGGCGCCACGAAGGTGCGGTTGTCGTTGTTGTACTGGATGCCCTGCCCCTGGACGGGGCCGTGCACGGTGCTGTGCCGGAAGTCGATGTGGTCACGCCGGGGTCCTGGCATGGCCGCCGCTCACCACTGCTGGTTGTACATGGTGCCCTTGCCCTGAACAGGGCCGTGGAAGGTGCCACCGCTGAAGTCGATGTGATCGTGGTCGCCAGGGGCCTCGTGGGGTGCGAACTCGGCCACGATCTCCTGGAGTTGCCCGGCCAGCTCGGGCCGTTCCGTGAGGAGCCGGCGCAACCGCGAACGCCATTCGGCCTGGATGTCCGCCCGGACTTCCGCCTCCTCCGGGCGCTGCGCGTCCAGGAGTTGGGCGCGCGCCGCGTCGAGTTCGCGCCGTACGGCTTCGACCGACTCCGGTCCGCTGCCGCCCATGAGCCCGGCGAAGCGCTCCCGCACCTGGCCCCATGCGTCGGTCACCATCAGCCCCAGCAGGGTGCCTGCCCCCGACTGCAGCAACTCCCCGACATCCATCGCCAAGACCGCCTCCCCGAGCCGTCCCGCCACTGCGGCCAGTGCACGAAGACAGGCCAACGGGCGGGCCGCTTCGTCACAATGCACGTGCCCGGGAACGGCGGAACGACCGTGCCCGGGAACGACGGCGCCCGCGGCGACGTCCTTACGTCACCGCGGGCGGTCACCGCCTGCCGCTGTCAGGTCAGTTGCTGTCGCCCTTGCGCTCGCCCAGGGTGATCGTCACCGTGGTCTCCTTGCCGTTGCGCGTGTACGTCAGGGGGACCTGGTCGCCCGGCTGGTGCGTCCAGATCTCACTGATCAGGGTCGGGCCGCTGTCGATGGGCATGTCGCCGAACTTGGTGATGACGTCGCCCGGCTTCAGGCCCGCCTTGTCCGCGGGGCCGCCCGGCGTGATCGGCTGCTGGCTGCCGCTGCCCTGCTGGGAGATCTGGGCGCCGTCCGTGCCGCCGCCCGGGGCGAGGCCGCCGCCCTGCTGGATGCCGACCGAAGCGCCGATCACCGGGTAGACCGGCTGGCCGGTCTTGATGAGCTGCTCCGCGACGTTCTTCGCCTCGTTGATCGGGATGGCGAAGCCGAGGCCGATCGAACCGGCCTGCGACTGGCCGCCCATGCCGCCGGTGCCCGCCGACTGGATCGCCGAGTTGATGCCGATCACCGCGCCGGCCGAATTGATCAGCGGACCGCCCGAGTTGCCCGGGTTGATGGAGGCGTCGGTCTGCAGGGCGCTCATGTACGAGGCCTTGGAGTTCTGGCCGTCGCTGGAGGCCACCGGACGGTTCTTGGCGCTGATGATGCCGGTGGTGACGGTGTTGGAGAGGCCGAAGGGCGCGCCGATCGCGATGGTCGAGTCGCCGACCGCGACCTTGTCCGAGTTGCCGAGGGAGAGCGGCTTCAGGTTGGACGGAGCGTTCTTCAGCTTGATGACGGCCACGTCGTAGCCCTGGGCGCGGCCCACCACCTCGGCGTCGTACTTCTTGCCGTTGGAGAACGTCGCGGACAGCTTGCCGCCGCTCGCCGCGGAGGCCACCACGTGGTTGTTGGTGAGGATGTGGCCTTCCTTGTCGTAGATGAAGCCGGTGCCGGTGCCGCCCTCGCCGTCGCTGCCCTGGGCGTCGATCGTCACCACGCTCGGCAGCGAACTGGCGGCGACTCCGGCCACCGTGCCCGGGTCGCGCTTGAAGTCCTTGGGGGTGTCGGACGAGGCCACCGTGGTGGAGCCCGACCCGCCGTTGTCCCGGTCCGCCGCGAAGTAGCCGATGGCTCCGCCGATGCCGCCGGCCACCAGGGCGGCCGCCACGACGGCGGCGATCAGGCCACCGCCGCGCCTGCGCGGGGCGGGCGGCTGCGGGGCGCCCCAGGGATCGCCCGGGTTGCCTCCGCCGCCGCCTCCGTAGGAGGGGAGCACCGGCGGGGGCGGCGGCCACCCGGCGCCGCCCTGCTGCGGGGGCGCCGACTCGTGCGCCGCGTACGCCTGGGGCGCCGGCGCTCCGGGCGTGGCGGGCAGCGGCGCCGTGGCCGGGTCCTGAGCGGGGCCCCGGTCGGCCCCGGCCGTCGGCGGCACGGGGTCGTGCACGAGCGTGCGCTCCGCGTCGCCGTGCGCCGCGTCCGGACGGGCGGGGGCTGCGGCGGGCGCGGGGGCGTCGGCTCGGGCAGGGGCTTCGGCGGGGGCGGGAGGTGCAGCAGGTGCAGACGACGGGGCAGGCGGGACGGCCGGGACCGCGGTGCCCTCGTTCTCGGTGCTCACAGCTTGCTCTCCTCGGTTTCCACTCGGTCTTGGGGGACGGTCCGGCGGGGCCGGGCCGGCTGCCGGGGTCGGCGCGGGGCTCGGCAACACCAATGGTGCGTCAGGGGTCCGACATCGGACCCCGCACTGTGCGGATGACTCCGCTCAGCTTTTCCCACCGCACGTCAGGCCACTGTAAGCAGGAGCTGTGTATTCGTGCGCCAACCTGTGCCCCGGCGGTGGCACGATGACGCGGTGACCCAAGCACGACAGCACAGCCCGCACACCCCGGACCCCGCCCGCGTCCAGGTGGTGGCCCACCGAGGAGCCTCCGAGGACGCGCCCGAGCACACGCTCGCCGCGTACATGAAGGCGATCGAGGACGGGGCCGACGCCCTGGAATGCGATGTCCGCCTCACCGCCGACGGCCACCTCGTCTGCGTGCACGACCGGCGTGTCAACCGCACCTCCAACGGCCGTGGCGCCGTGTCCGCCCTGGAGCTCTCCGATCTCGCCGCGCTCGACTTCGGCTCCTGGAAGGACAGCGAGGAGAGCCCGGACTGGGGGGACCGCGAGTTCACCTCCGTCCTCACCCTGGAGCGGCTGCTCGAACTCGTCGCGGACGCCGGGCGCCGGGTCGAGCTGGCCATCGAGACCAAGCACCCCACCCGGTGGGCCGGCCAGGTGGAGGAGCGTCTCGTGCACCTCCTCAAGAGGTTCGGCCTCACTCAGCCGCCGCCGGCCGGTGAAACCTCCCCCGTCCGCATCATGAGTTTCTCCGCGCGCTCCCTGCACCGGGTGACGGCATCGGTCCCCGACATCCCGACCGTCTACCTGATGCAGTTCCTTTCGCCGCGGCTGCGCGACGGGCGGCTGCCGGCCGGAGCGCGCATCGCGGGACCCGGCATGCGCATCGTGCGCAACCACCCCGCCTACATCGAGCGGTTGCACCGCGCGGGGCACCGCGTGCACGTCTGGACGGTGAACGAACCCGAGGACGTCGACCTGTGCGTAAGCCTCGGAGTGGAGGCAATCATCACCAACCGGCCGAAACAGGTCCTGTCCCAACTCGGGCGCATGTAAAGCCCCTTACAGGGTGTGCACCGGCGCGTTCGCTCCGTATTCGACCGTGATGAATGCGTCTCCCGGCGCCGGTTGGCCGGTTTCCGGTCCAGTCCATTGGGGCATTCACACCGTGGCGTGGGGCGAAGGAGGTCTCGGGGGTGGCGTTGGTGGTGGCACAGGAGGTGCCCACGTCGTCGAGCATGGCCGTACCCCATGGCCCTGCGGGCGTGGGCAAGGCGCGACACCGGATGCGCGAGCAGCTGCTCGGCAACGGGGTGTCCGAGCCGGTCGTGGACGATGCCGTACTGATCCTGTCCGAACTGCTCAGCAATGCCTGCCGGCACGGCAGGCCGCTGGGACGGTCCGACATAGGTGAGGGCGACATCGAGGCGGCCTGGCACATCGACAAGGCGGGACGGCTGACGGTCGAGGTCACCGACGGGGGCGGCCCGACCAGGCCGATCCCGGCGACGCCGTCGGTGACCGCGCGCGGCGGCCGGGGGCTGAACATCATCAGCGCCCTCGCCCAGGACTGGGGCGTACGGGACAGCGCGTCCGGTGAGATCACGGTGTGGGTGATCCTCACGGCGGCGCACCGGCACGGCGATTTCGCTACGCGCGTCGCAGGGCCGGCGACGGTGCCGGACCTGGAGTTCGCGGACGCGTTCGACGATGTGGACTGAGCGGAGAACCGCTCGCGACCTCGACCGGGCGGAGGACCGCTCGCGGCCTCGACCGGGGCGCGAGCGGCCCCCGCGTGGTGCCGGGGCGGCGGGGCGACGCCGGGGGTTCGGCCCGTCCACCGCTCGGCGGCGTCCGAACGTGCCGCTCGGGCCCGGCCGGGTGGCTGGTGCGGCTAGGCTCGCGCCCGACACAGCGACACCGCACCACCGCAGTCGGGAGAGAGCCACACCATGGCCAAGAAGCGTCCCCAGGCGAAGGCCGTCAAGCCGCAGACCAGCGACGGGGAGATCCCGGTCGTCGGGGCCCGTGAGCCCTGTCCGTGCGGCTCCGGCCGCCGTTACAAGGCGTGTCACGGACGGGCCGCGTCGCACGCCGTGACCGAGCTGGTCCAGCGTCCCTTCGAGGGCCTGGCCGGTGAGGGCGACTGGGTCGCGCTGCGCGAACTGGTCCCCGCGGCGACCGTGCCGCTGACGCTGAAGGACCCGCTGCCCGAGGGCGTGCCGTCCGTGACGCTGGCGACCGTGCTGCCGATGGCCTGGCCCGCGCTGCGCCGCGAGGACGGCTCGGTGCTGCTCGGCCTCCAGAACGACACCCCCTCCGGCGACCTCAGCCGCGACCTGGCGGACACCCTCAAGCGCGCGCTGACGGCCGAGCCCGGCTCGCCGGTCGCCGCCCAGCGCGCCGAGTCCGACGGTCCCCGCCTCCAGGACCTGCTCGACCCGGCCGCCCCGTTCGAGCCGGAGGTGCACACCGGCTTCGAGTTCTGGGTGCCGGACGCGGACGACGCCGCCACCGAGGTCGCCGCCTCGCTGGAGCGGGCCAACGCCGCCGCGATCCCGACCGTACGGCTCACGTCGGTCGACTCCTCGTACTGGTGCGAGACGCCGGAGAAGAACCACCTGCGGTGGGTCATGCCGCACCCGGAGGAGAAGCTGCTCGACGCGCTGGCGCGGCTGCACGCGGCCGGCACCTCCTCGCTCGGCGAGGGCACCCGGCTCGTCGGCTCGTTCCGCGCGCACGGCCTGACCGTGCCGGTGTGGGACCTGCCGGCCGGGATGGGCGCCGAGGAGTGCGAGAAGCCGGCCGCCGAGTTCGCCGAGCGGCTCGCCGGCGCGCTCGCGAGCGAGGAGCCGCTCACCGCGGACGAGCGCCGGGCCCGCGGCGGGCTCACCAACCGCCAAGTGACGCTCAGCTGAGAGTGACGGCGGCCGCCCTTTCGGTCGGCCGACAGGTGACTCCTGTCACAACTCGCCGTACTCGCAGGTAAATCGGTGTCCGAATTACCGAGATCGAATTTGCGAACGACCGATCTCTTGTTACCGTTCTTAGAGCCCGGTCGCTGGTGCATCCCCCGTCGCCAGCGATCGGGCCCTTCCATTTGCCGGCTCCGTCGGGCCTACTCGGCCGCGGTCAACGAGCCGAGGGTTCCGCGGAGTTGCTCCCGGAGCGCAGCAGCAGCGGTGAGTCCTCTCCCGCCCCCGCGAACTCCGTCACCGCCGAATACGCCCCCGTGCCCGCGACCCCCTCCGGCCGCCTGTCGTGCGGGGATTCGCAGGAATTCGGCTGGTCGTCGGCGGCCACCTGGCAGTTCGTCTCCAGGGTCCGTCCGGCCGGGCCCATCAGCGTGAGCACGGCGCTCAGCTCCTGGCCGGTGGCGTTGCGGTAGTAGGTACGCCCCCACGTCTCGCGCCCCCGGCCCAGTACGCAGGTCTGCGCCTCGACGCCCTCGGGCGAGACGAGCGCGGGCCCGCAGCGCGCGGTCGGATCCTGCGCGGGGCGCGACCATGGCTTGTTCACCCGCAGGAGCGCGTGAGTGAGGGGGCTTTTTGCGTCATCCGCCGCGGCCCTCTTCTCCGGCCCTCCCGCGGGCCCCGCCGAGGCGACCAGCGGCAGCAGCACGGCGCCCGCCACGACGGCCGTGAGCCCGGCGACGCGGAGGTGCTGGAGATTCATGGGGGACCCGCCTGCCCTGGAATTCCTGATGGTGGGCCGAAGATAGCCACGGAAACCGGGCGCCCGGCGCTGCGCACACCCAATTCCCGTACAACCAGGGCAAGCTCGCACCCGAAAGAGTGAAGGCGGCCCGGGAACCGAGCCGCCTTCACACACATGGGCCGGTGCGGCCCTCTCGCCTGTCAGTACGCCAGCCGGCTCCCGCCGTCCGGTGCGCTGGTGCTCGCCTCGACCAGCGCGTCCACCACCGTCTCGACCTCCGGCAGCCAGGGTCCGGTCGTCCCCAGCGGAGGCCGCTCCCAGCGGATCTGCCCCTTGCCCGTCCGCGACGGGGGCAGCACCAGATATCCGCCCTCGCTGTGGAAGCGGAGCGAACTGGGCACCCAGTCCTTGGAGTAGAGCAACTCGCCCAGGCGCTCCATCGAGTACGGAGCGACCAGGAGCGACCACCGGGTGGGGGTCGCCACGACCGGGCCGAGCCGCACGCCCATGGAGTCGAGGGCGACGAGCGCCCTGGCTCCGGCGAGGGCCGGGAGGCTGATCGCGCAGGGCGCGCCGCCGCCGGTGGCGAGCAGCACCGGCGCGGCCGGCCGGTTCGTCCACCACCAGCGGATCATGCGCTCGTCGGTGGTCGCCGCGAGCAGGACGGGGTCGAAGGGGTGCGCCCCCGGCACCACGCATTCGGGGTCGGGGCAGGCACAGCCGCGGTCGCCCGCGGCCAGTCCCACTCCGGGCACCACGGGCCATTTCCATTGGGTCGCACAGGTCAGCGCGGCGCCGAGCTGAGCAGCCCTTTCACTGCGCCAAAACCGGAACCTGCGTCGCCTTCCGAGGATCTCGCGCATGGGCGCTCGTTCCTTTCCGTTGAACGCCGAGTCCACATCACATGACGTGTGCATCACTTCACTGCGCGTACGTGCTCCGTGAGCAGGCGGTGGGGGATCCGCCAGGATCGATCACGAGCCGTCACCACGGGTGGCGACGGCCACTGCCCGTAACCATTTAAAGCATGGCGAAGGGTGGCGCGTGCATGGCGCTTGCCGTCCTGCGGGCAAAAACCCCGCCGCTCGGGGGTGAGGCGTGGCCAGTCGGCTCTTAAGACGCTCAGGCCGTCCGCAAGGTTCCGCGGCAGCTCAACTGCCACGGACCACACCGATTACGTACCCAACACGGTTGAAACGACGCACAGTTGAACGTCCTCAGTCGACCCCAGCACAGGGCCACCAGGGTCATTTTCCGGCCAACTTGGACGCCCCACGGACACCAATAGTCCCGCTATGACAATGCTGGACATCCCCTCACTTGTGCGTGTACATGTGGATGCATTGATAGCGGCGCAGAATGACATGGGGGTTTGCGATGCTATTGCGCAGAATCAACCAGTCGGAAAGCCGGCTGCCATGAGCGCCCCTCACCTGCCGAAAGTGGCTGGAATCGATCCAGCCGTTCCGTCTCCGGCGCACACTCACGCGCCCCTGCCCCCACCCGTCGCCCACACCCCGCCGGGCGCGGTGCTCCAGGACCGGCTCGCCGGCTGGGTCTCCGACCTCACCACGCTCCATGAACTCACGGAGCGGCTCGCCCGCACCACCGCGCTCGACGACGCCCTGGACGAACTCCTCAAGGCGGGCGCCGCCCTGGTCGGCGCCCGGCGCGGGCTCGTCGTCCTGGAACCGGCGGACGGACTGGGCCCGGCCAGCACCACCGGCCTCGGCCTCGCCCACGCCGACCTCGGCCACATCGAGACCGTGCCGCGCAGCGCCACCGCGTACGGCCGGATCCTGGACGGGCTGCCCGACGCCGACGGCGGCCCCGACCTCATGAGGGACCCCGACGGCCTCGACCCGCGCCACCGCGAGGTCGCCGCCCGCCTCGGCTACGCCGCCAGCTACGCGCTGCCGCTCGCCACCGAGGGCGCCGGCCGGCTCGGCGCCGCCGTCTGGCTCTACGACGAGAGCGCGGAGCCCGTCGAGCGCCAGCAGCACCTGGTCGGCCTCTACATCCGGTACGCGGCCGAACACCTGGCCCGCCTCGTCGAGCTGGAGCGGGCCCGCGCCCATGTGGCGACCGTCGCCGAGGAGCTGCTGCCCAGCCGGCTGCCCCGGGTGGCCCGCGTCCAGCTGGCCGCCCGCCACCGCACCGGGCCGCGCGGCGGCGGCGACTGGTACGACGCGCTGCCGCTGCCCGAAGGCGCGCTCGGCCTCGCGGTCGGGTCCGTCACCGGATCGGGCCCGAGCGCGGTGGCCGCGATGGGCCGGCTGCGCGCGAGCCTGCGGGCGTACGCCGTGATGGAGGGCGAGGACCCCGTCGCCGTCCTGTCCGACCTGGAACTGCTGCTGCGCCTGACCGAGCCGGCCCGCTCGGCCACCGCCCTGTTCGCCTACTGCGAGCCCGCCCCGCGCAAGATCGTGCTCGCCGGGGCGGGACACGCGCCGCCGTTGATCATCGGGGAGCGGCGCACCGAGTTCGTGGAGACGTCGCTCTCCGCTCCGCTCGGCATGCTCGCCTGCTGGGAGGCGCCGAGCGTGGAGCTTTCTCCCGACCCTGGAGAAACGGTGCTGCTCTACACGGACGGGCTGCTGCGCCGTACCGGCGACCCCATGGACCGGGCCTTCGCCCGGCTGCACGCCGCCGCGGCGAGCGTCCCGCGGCAGGTGCGCGACGACCCGGACGCGATCCTCGACCACGTGCTGCGCACCCTGCTGCCCGACGGCCTCGGCTCCGCGGACCACAGTGAGGACGTGGTGATGCTCGCGGCCCGCTTCGTCTAGCCGCGCAGGACGCGTCCGCCCCGGTAAGAGGCACTACGACCCTGGACCCCCTTCCGTACGCCCGTACGATGGAGGACGGCCCAGTGTCGTACCAAGGAGCAGACGTGTCAGAGGAGCTCAGCCCGGCGATCCCGGAAGAGACCACCGACGAGAAGCCGATCCAGCAGCGGAAGAACGGCCTGTACCCGGGCGTCTCCGACGAGCTGGCCGCGAACATGAAGTCCGGCTGGGCCGACACCGAGCTGCACGGCCTGGAGCCGGTGGCGCAGGCCGGCCACACCGCCGACCGCCGCGCCGCGCTCTCCGCGCGCTTCCCGGGCGAGCGGCTGGTGATCCCCGCGGGCAACCTGAGGACCCGCTCGAACGACACCGAGTACAGCTTCCGCGCCTCCACCGAGTACGCGTACCTGACCGGCGACCAGACCGAGGACGGTGTGCTCGTCCTGGAGCCCGCCGGCGACGGCCACGAGGCGACGCTCTACCTGCTGCCCCGTTCCGACCGCGAGAACGGCGAGTTCTGGCTCTCCGGCACCGGCGAGCTGTGGGTCGGCCGCCGCCACTCCCTGGCCGAGGCCGAGCAGCTGCTCGGGGTGCCCGCCAAGGACGTGCGCGAGCTGGCCGCCGCCCTGGCCGAGGCCACGGGTCCGGTCCGGTGCGTACGGGGTCACGACGCGTCCATCGAGGCCGCGCTCACCGACAAGGTCACCGCCGAGCGCGACGAAGAGCTGCGTGTGTACCTCTCCGAGGCGCGCCTGGTGAAGGACGCGTTTGAGATCGCGGAGCTGCAGAAGGCGTGCGATTCGACCGCCCGCGGCTTCGAGGACGTCGTCAAGGTGCTCGACAAGGCCGAGGCGACCAGCGAGCGCTACATCGAGGGCACGTTCTTCCTGCGCGCCCGCGTCGAGGGCAACGACATCGGCTACGGCTCGATCTGCGCCGCGGGACCGCACGCCACCACCCTGCACTGGGTGCGCAACAACGGCGAGGTCCGCTCCGGCGACCTGCTCCTCCTGGACGCCGGCGTGGAGACCAACGAGCTCTACACCGCCGACATCACCCGCACCCTGCCGATCAACGGCACCTTCTCGCCGCTCCAGCGCAAGATCTACGACGCGGTGTACGAGGCCCAGGAGGCCGGCATCGCGGCGGTCCGGCCGGGCGCGCCCTACCGCGACTTCCACGACGCCGCCCAGCGCGTGCTCGCGGAGAAGCTCGTCGCGTGGGGGCTGCTCGGCGACATGGACGTCGAGAAGGTCCTGGAGCTCGGCCTCCAGCGCCGCTGGACGCTGCACGGCACCGGTCACATGCTCGGCATGGACGTCCACGACTGCGCGGCCGCGCGCACCGAGACGTACGTCGGCGGCGACCTGGAGCCGGGCATGTGCCTGACGGTCGAGCCCGGTCTGTACTTCCAGGCCGACGACCTGACCGTCCCCGAGGAGTACCGGGGCATCGGCGTCCGGATCGAGGACGACATCCTCGTCACGGAGGACGGCAACACCAACCTGTCGGCCGCGCTGCCGCGCCGCTCCGACGAGGTCGAGGCATGGATGGCCCGGGTCAAGCAGGCCTGACCCGGCTCCCGCTCACGCGCCCGGGGGCGCGCCGCTCAGGACACCTTGAGCAGCGCGCCCTCGCGCCATTTGAGGATCTTGTCGAAGCTGACCACCGCGCCCCGGCCGGGCCGGTTCCTGAAGTGCACGTGGTCGGCGAGCTGTTCGATGAGGCCGAGGCCCCTGCCGTGTTCGGCGAGGCAGCCGGTTCTCGCGGGCGGTGCGGCGCGCCGGGTCCTGCGCCCGGGAAAGCCCGGACCCGAGTCGGTGACCTCGATGCGGCACGTCTCGCCGTCGAGGTAGGCCGTCACCTGGTAGGCCGCAGAGGCGCTCCCCGCGCCCCCGCCCGCGCCCCCGCCGTGCTCGACCGCGTTGGCGCAGGCCTCCGTGAGGGCGACCGACAGGTCGTAGGAGACGTCGGGGTCGACCCCCGCGGTCTCCATGGTCCCGAGCAGAAGACGCCGGGCGAGCGGCACGCTCGCGGCCTCGCGCCGCAAGTGGAGGGACCACCAGATGCTCATGCTCCAGCCTCCTGGCTGCAACTGCGGCTCGACATAGTCCTTCTCTCTACGGGCGCAGTATTGCCGCAACTACTCGCCCGTAAGCGCCCTCTTGACGTGATGGCGCCCGTTCGGCGGATGTACGCGCCCCCGCGCGCCGGTGTAGCGCCACCGGAACCGCCGCCTCCGAGCGTGGCCGCCGCACCGGACCGGCCGCCTCCGTCCACCGGTCCGCCCCACCGGCCCGGCGGCCGCCGGGCCAAACGTGACCTTTTGGACCTGGCGTATGGGGCGGGTAAGCCCAGTGCGATGATGGCCCCGCCATGTCTTCCCTCCACGCCCCAGCAGGCGCCGGCCTCCGGCTGCTCAGGGCCGCGGTGTTCGCCGCGGTCTGCGTCGTGCTGTCCGCGATGGGGCACGTCATGGCGGCCTGTGCGACCGTCCCCTGGTGGACGCTGCTCGCCGGCTTCCTCGGAGTGCTCGCGGTCGTGGCACCGCTCGCCGGGCGCGAGCGCTCGCTGCCGTCCATCGCGGGCGGCCTCGCGGTCGGACAGCTCGGCCTGCACGCCCTGTTCGGCATCGGCCAGCACACGGCGGCCGCGTCCGGCGACGGATCCACCGGGGACCTCCCGCTGATCCGCTTCGCCGGCCGTCTCCTGTGCGGCGACGGCTCGACCCGGCTCACCGCCGCGGACGCCCAGCGCATCGTGAGCGACGCCGGCATCGACCCGGCGGGGATCAGCGGCGGCCACGCCGCCCCGGCCGGCATGGCGCGGATGAGCGACATGATGCCGGGCATGACGGGCGCGGGCCCCGCGCACTCCGCGTCGCTCGCCGCCTCGCTGCTGCCCACGCTTCCCATGCTGCTCTGCCACCTGCTGGCGGCGCTCGCCACGGGGTGGCTGCTGCGGCGCGGCGAGGCCGCCCTGTTCGGCGCGGTGCGCCTGGCCGGCGAGTCCGTCTCGGCCGCGGCCGAGGACGCCTTCGTACGCTCCCTGCGCCGCGCCCTGTCCTTCGTGGGCGCGCTGTGCGCCGGACTCCTGGCGGCCGAGGGGCAGGGGCCGCGCGTCCCGCTCGGTGACCCGCGCGCCACGCCTCCCCCAGCCGGGGCAGCACTGCAGCACTCGGTGATCAGGCGCGGGCCGCCCGCGGCGTACGCCCTCGCAGCCTGAACGCGGCCCACTCCCCACACGTACCGCAGGGGTGGTGTCGCGGGTCCCCGCGCACCCGTGCGCGGTGGCCGTCCCCACCCTTCCTGCTCACTTGGAGTGTCTCTGCCATGAACGCTGCCCGTTCGCGCACCCGTATCGCCCTCGTCGGCTCCGTCGCCGCCGGTTCCGTCCTGCTGCTCTCGGGGACGGCCTTCGCCCACGTCACCGTGCAGCCCGAGGGAGCGGCCGCCAAGGGCGGTTACGCCGTCGTCGACTTCAAGGTCCCCAACGAGCGCGACAACGCCAAGACCGTCAAGGTCGAGGTCAACTTCCCGACCGACCACCCGCTGGCGTCCGTCATGCCGCAGCCGGTGCCGGGATGGAACGTCGAGGTCACCAAGTCCAAGCTCGACAAGCCGCTGACCGTGCACGGCAAGCAGATCAACGAAGCCGTCACCAAGGTGACGTGGAGCGGCGGCTCGATCGAGTCCGGCCAGTTCCAGAAGTTCCCGCTGTCCATCGGCTCGCTGCCCACCGACACCGACCAGCTCGTCTTCAAGGCCCTCCAGACGTACGACAACAACGAGGTCGTGCGCTGGATCGAAGAGGCGAAGCAGGGCGCGCCCGAGCCCGCCAACCCGGCGCCGACCCTTCAGCTGACGGCCGCCGCCACCGGCCAGGGCGGTGCGGCGCCCGCAGCGGACAAGAGCACGGCCGGTCAGAAGACCGCCGCCGCCCCGTCCTCGGACACCGACACCACCGCGCGCGTCCTGGCCGTGGTGGGCATCGTCGTCGGCATCGCGGGCGTGGCCTTCGGGGTGTTCGCCGGACGGCGACGCTCCGCGTAACCCGCACCCTGCACTCCTTCCACCGGAAAAGACCGGAACATCACCTCATGCGCACCAAGACCGCGCTGACTGCCGCCGCCCTCGCGGTGGCAGCGGCGCTCACCCTGACCGCGTGCGGCAGCAGCGGCGACGACGGCTCGCACAGCCCCGTCGCCGATGTCTCCGCCTCCGCGAAGACCCAGGCCGCGACCTTGCTCGACCGGCCGTTCGCCAAGCCCGACTTCGTCCTGACGGACACCAACGGCAAGAAGTTCGACTTCCGTGCCGAGACCAAGGGCAAGCCGACGCTCATCTACTTCGGCTACACCAACTGCCCGGACGTCTGCCCGCTGACCATGGGCAACATCGCCGTCGCCAAGAAGTCGCTGCCCAAGGCCGACCAGGACAAGCTCCAGGTCGTCTTCGTGACCACCGACCCCGAGCGCGACACCCCCGCCTCGCTCGGCAAGTGGCTCAAGGGCCAGGACCCGTCCTTCATCGGCCTGACCGGCGACTTCGCCACCATCCAGAAGGGCGCGCGCTCGATCGGCATCGGCATCGACCCGGCCACCAAGGACAAGGACGGCAAGGTCGTCTCCATGCACGGGGCCCAGGTCATCGCCTTCTCCCCCAAGACGGACCAGGGCTACGTGCTGTACGGCGAGGACGCGACCATCGCCGACTACACCAAGGACCTGCCGAAGATCATCAAGGGGGAGAACCCGTGAACCGCCGCACCACCCGCGCCACCCGCCCGACCGTCGCCGCCGTCATAGCCCTGTCCGCCGGCCTGGCCCTGGCGGGCTGCTCCGGCAGCGCCGAGGCCAAGCCGAAGCTCCAGGTGAGCGACGCGTTCATGCCGCTGCCGACGAGCGACATGGCCGGCGGTTTCCTCGTCGTCAAGAACGACGGCAAGGCCGCCGACAAGCTCACCAAGGTCACCAGCGACCTGTCGGACGACGTCACGATCCACGAGACGAAGAACCAGAAGATGCAGGAGGTGAAGTCCTTCGACATCCCCGCGGGCGGCGAGCTGGACCTCGAACGCGGCGGCAGCCACATCATGTTCATGGGCCTGAAGAAGAAGCCGAAGCAGGGCGAGAACGTCTCCATCGAGCTGCACTTCGAGAAGGCCGATCCCGTCAAGGTCGACCTTCCGGTGAAGGAAGCCACCTACAACCCGAAGCACCACTGAGGCGACCAGAGGGACTTGAGGGACTGACATGACGGCCACCGCCCCACCCCGTCGGACCACCACGAGCAGGCCCCTGACCCGGCTGCTGCTCGTCACGGTGGCGCTGCTCGGCGCCCTGTTCGCGGGCGCCGTGCCCGCGTCCGCGCACGCCGCACTGACCGGCAGCGACCCGAAGGACGGGGCGGTGGTCGCCTCCGCGCCCGCCCAGGTCGCCCTCACCTTCTCCGAGGGCGTCGCCCTGGACGCCAACTCCATCCGCGTCCTCGACCCCACGGGCAAGCGCTCCGACACCGCCGAACTGATCAACCTGTGCAGCGGGGACATCGTCAAGTACGGCGTCCGGCTGCGCACCGGCATCCCCAACGGCACCTACACCGTGGCCTGGCAGGCGATCTCCGCCGACAGCCACCCCGTCTCCGGCGCCTTCACCTTCTCCATCGGCGCCCCCTCCGCGACCGCCGCCGTCCTCCCCACCCAGGAGGTGGGCGGCGGCCTCGTCGGCGCCCTCTACGGCATCACGCGGTACGCGGCGTACGCCGGCTTCGTGCTGCTCACCGGCGGCGCTGCCTTCGTGCTCGCCTGCTGGCGCCGGGGCGCGGGTGTCAGCGCGGTGCAGCGGGTCGTCGTCGGCGGCTGGCTCACCATGACCGCGGCGACCCTCGCGATGCTGCTGCTGCGCACCCCCTACACCGGCTCCGGGAAGCTCTCGGACGCCTTCGACCTCAACGGGCTGCGGGCCGTGCTGCAGACCAAGCCGGGCGCGGCGCTCATCTCCCGGCTGCTGCTGCTCGGCGCCGCCGCCCTGTTCGTGTCGGTGCTGTTCGGCGCGTACACCAAGCGCGAGGACGAGCACGAGAGGAAGGACCTCACCTTCGGCCTGGCCGTCGGCGGTGCCGTGGTCGCCGCCGGGCTCGCCGCCACCTGGGCCCTGGCCGAACACGCCTCGACGGGGCTGCAGCCCGGCATCGCCATGCCCGTCGACGTCCTGCACCTGCTGGCCGTCGCGGCCTGGCTCGGAGGACTCACCACCCTGCTCGTCGTCCTGTACCGGGCACCCGACATCGAGCGCGCGGCCGTGCTCCGCTTCTCGCGCATCGCGTTCTGGAGCGTGGCCGTCCTCGCGGCGACGGGCCTCTACCAGTCGTGGCGTCAGGTCGGCACCTGGTCGGCGCTGGTCGACACCGCCTACGGACAGCTCCTGCTCGTCAAGGTCGGCCTGGTGGCCGTCCTGGTCGCGACCGCCTCGTTCTCGCGGCGCTGGACCGCCCGTCTCTCGGAGCGCGCCGCGTCCGGGACCGGGGCCGCCGTGATCGTGGAGCAGCGCGCGAGCGAGCCGGAGCCCGAGCCCGTCACCGTGCCCGACGACGGCAAGGACGCCAAGCGGGCCGCCCAACTCGCGCGCCAGCAGGCCGCGGTGAGCTCCGCGCGCGAGAAGCGGGTCCGCGACGCCGACCCCGGCCGGAGCGGGCTGCGCCGCACGGTCCTCGCCGAGGCGGGCATCGCCGTGGTCCTGCTGGCCGTGACGACCGTGCTGACGTCGACCGAGCCGGGCCGCACGCAGGAGGCCGTGGACCGGGCGAAGGCCGGGTCCCAGGTCGCCGTGGCGGACCGGCCCGTCGATGTCCGGCTGCCGTTCGACACCGGCGGCCAGAACGGCAAGGGCACCGCCGAGCTCACCCTCGACCCCGGCCGCACCGGCGCCAACGACCTGCACGTCTATCTGACGGACCCGGCGGGCAAGCCGAAGGACGCCCCCGAGGTGAAGGTCGCCTTCACCCTGGCCGCGAAGTCGGTCGGGCCGCTGCCGGTCGTGCCCGACCACGTCACCACCGGACACTGGAGCGCGAGCGGCGTACAGATCCCGATGGCGGGAGACTGGCAGATCTCGGTGACCGTACGCACCTCCGAGATCGACGAGACCACCGTGGACAAGAACGTCAAGATCGGCTGAGTTGACCTGACATGACCGAGACCAAGAACACCAAGAAGGCCGGGACGGCCCCGGGCGCCGGGCAGCCGCCGGCCGCTTCCGCCGAGCCCGGCCTGGACATCTCCCGGCGCAAGCTGCTCGGCACCGTGGGCGGCGTGGGGGTGGCCGGTCTGGCGCTGGGCGCGGCGGGCGGGGCCGGCGCGTACGCGGCGGTCGCATCGCCGGACGCGACGAGCCCGTTGTCGTCGGTCGGTTCCACGGAGGTGATGTTTCACGGGAAACATCAAGCGGGGATCAGCACTCCGCTTCAGTCGACCGGCCATCTGATCGCCTTCGACCTGGCCCCCGGCGCCGGGCGCAAGGAGGCGGCCGCCCTGATGCGCCGCTGGTCGGCGACGGCCGCGGCGCTGATGGCGGGCGAGCCCGCGGGCAGCGGCGACACCGGGGTCGCCCTGGACGCCGGCCCCTCCTCGCTGACCGTCACCTTCGGCTTCGGCCACACCTTCTTCGACCGTACGCAACTCACCGACCGGCGCCCCGGCCAGCTGGACCCGCTGCCCGACTTCTCCTCCGACCAGCTCGACCCCAAGCGGTCCAACGGCGATCTGTGGGTGCAGATCGGCGCGGACGACGCGCTGGTCGCCTTCCACGCCCTGCGCGCGATCCAGCAGGACGCCGGCGCCGCGGCGAAGGTGCGCTGGCAGATGAACGGCTTCAACCGCGCCCCGGGCGCCACGAAGAAGCCGATGACCGCGCGCAATCTCATGGGCCAGATCGACGGCACCGGCAACCCCAAGGTCACCGACGCCGACTTCGAACAGCGGATCTTCGTGCCGGACAGCGGACAGCCGGCCTGGATGGCGGGCGGTTCGTACGCGGTCGTACGCCGCATCCGGATGCTCCTGGACACCTGGGAGAAGCTGCCGCTCACCGATCAGGAGAAGGTGATAGGCCGCAAGAAGGCCGACGGCGCCCCTCTTTCGGGGGGCAGCGAGACGACGGCGATGAAGCTCGACGCGTTCGGGCCGGACGGCAAGCCGGTCATCCCGGTGAACGCGCACGCCCGCATCGCCGCCCCGGAGCAGAACGGCGGCGCGGCCATGCTGCGGCGCGCGTTCTCCTACCACGACGGCAGCACGGCCGACGGCGCACCGGACGCGGGCCTGCTCTTCGTCTGCTGGCAGGCCGATCCCATCAGGGGGTTCGTGCCGGTGCAGCGCAAGCTCGACCGGGGTGACGCGCTGTCCGCGTTCGTACGGCACGAGGCGAGCGGTCTGTTCGCGGTGCCGGGCGGGCCGCGGGCGGGCGAATACGTGGGCCAGCGGCTCCTGGAGTCATGAGCGGCGGGCGCGGCCGGAGCGCCGCGCCCGCCTGGTGGGACGGCCGGTGCGAGCGGTGCGTGCCGGGGACTTCGGGCCATTAGTGTGAACCGCATGTCCGCCACGCGATACACCTATCTGGGGCCCGAGGGCACCTTCACCGAGGCCGCCCTGCGCACCCTCCCCGAGGCAGCCACCCGCGAACTGGTCCCGATGGTCTCCGTGCCGGCCGCCCTGGACGCGGTGCGCAACGGAGAGGCCGCCGCGGCGCTCGTCCCCATCGAGAACTCGGTGGAGGGCGGCATCACGACCACGCTCGACCAGCTGGTCTCGGGCGAGCCCCTGATGATCTACCGCGAGGTGCTGCTCTCCATCAAGTTCGCGCTGCTCGTGCGCCCGGGGACCACGCTCGCGGACATCAAGTCGGTCACCGCGCACCCGGCCGCCCAGCCGCAGGTGCGCAAGTGGCTGGGGGCCAACCTGCCGGAGGCGCTCTGGGAGTCGTCCGCCTCCAACGCCGACGGCGCGCGTCTCGTCCAGGAGGGGCGGTACGACGCGGCGTTCGCGGGCGAGTTCGCGGCAGCCACCTACGGCCTCGAACCGCTGATCACCGACATTCACGACGCGGTCAACGCCCAGACCCGCTTCGTGCTCGTGGGCCGCCCGGCTCGCCCGGCGGCGCCGACCGGTGCGGACAAGACCTCGGTGGTGGTGTGGCAGCGCGAGGACCATCCCGGCGCCCTGCTCGAACTGCTCCAGGAGTTCTCGGTGCGCGGGGTCAACCTGATGCTGCTCCAGTCCCGCCCGACCGGTCAGGGCATCGGCAACTACTGCTTCGCCATCGACGCGGAGGGCCACATCTCGGAGCGGCGTGTGGGGGAGGCGCTGATGGGGCTGCGGCGCATCTGTCCCGAGATCCGCTTCCTGGGCTCGTACCCGAGGGCGGAGGTCACCCTCGACGACGTGCGGCCGCCCCGGCAGGGGACCTCGGACACGGAGTTCGACAAGGCGGCGGACTGGCTAGCGCGCTGTCAGGACGGGCGCGCGTAGGAGGGCCAGGACGGCGGGCCCGGGGCGTACAGGGCTGCTCGGGAGAGGTTGTCCCCAGCTGCGCCGGCGCCTCACCGACCGGTCCTACCTGCTGATTTTCGTTGTCCACAAAGTTATCCACAGGGCGGGTTCTCGACCTGTGGGTAAGTCGACAACACAACCGGACACAGTCGACAAATCCCTCTAGTGACGACACATCGGTCCACAGGCCGCCAGGACATCCTCTGTCACCTCAATTCCATTGATCAACCCTTTAGAGCGAGCAATTCCCACCCGAATGAGTGTGTGGAGCGGGTTTGAGAGGGGAATCCTGGGTCCCGCATGCGGCTTTCGGAATGATCTCTTCCGCAGTCCACAGATCTCCCACACAGCCTGTGGATAAGTTTCCGAGCGTGTCCACCTCTGTGGACAAGTCCGGTGCACGGCAAGGGAGTCGGTCAACGACGGTCCCGAAACCGCCTCTTTCCAGGGAATAGCGGGGCTTTCCTTGACTCCTGCCGACACCCGCTCGGGAATTGTGCGCCTCCATATTCCCAATTCGGTCAATCCGGACAAAGTGCCACGCTGATGGGGCGCGCGGGGGATATACCGGTGGGGTGGCAGGAGTCCGCACCGGTAGCCTGGAGGGGTGATTGACCTTCGCCTGCTCCGTGAGGACCCCGACCGTGTTCGCGCCTCCCAGCGCGCCCGTGGAGAGGACGTCGCCCTCGTCGACGCCCTGCTCTCCGCCGACGAGCTGCGCAGGTCCTCGGGCCTCCGCTTCGACGAGCTGCGCTCCGAGCAGAAGTCGCTCGGCAAACTCATCCCCAAGGCCACGCCGGACGAGCGCGCCGAGCTCCTGAAGAGGGCCGAGCAGCTCAAGACCGACGTCAAGGCCGCCGAGGCCGCGCAGAACGACGCCGACGAGCAGGCCAAGCAGCTCCTCCTGCGGCTCGGCAACATCGTCCACACGGACGTGCCGGTCGGCGGCGAGGAGGACTTCGTCGTCCTGGAGACGCACGGCACCGTCCGCGACTTCGGCGCCGAGGGCTTCGAGCCCAAGGACCACCTGGAGCTCGGCGAGGCGCTCGGCGCCATCGACGTCGAGCGCGGCGCCAAGGTGTCGGGCTCGCGCTTCTACTACCTGACCGGTGTCGGCGCGCTCCTGGAGCTCGCCCTGGTCAACGCCGCGATCGCGCAGGCCACCGAGGCCGGCTTCATTCCGATGCTCACCCCCGCGCTGGTCCGCCCGCGCGCCATGGAGGGCACCGGCTTCCTCGGCCAGGCCGCCGAGAACGTGTACCACCTGGAGAAGGACGACTACTACCTGGTCGGCACCTCCGAGGTCCCGCTCGCCGCGTACCACATGGACGAGATCCTCGACGCGGACAAGCTCCCGCTGCGCTACGCCGGCTTCTCGCCGTGCTTCCGCCGCGAGGCCGGTACGTACGGCAAGGACACCCGGGGCATCTTCCGGGTCCACCAGTTCGACAAGGTCGAGATGTTCTCCTACGTCCACCCGGACGACGCGGAGAACGAGCACAAGCGCCTCCTCGACTGGGAGAAGCAGTGGCTGACCGCCCTCGAACTGCCCTTCCAGGTGATCGACGTCGCCACCGGCGACCTCGGCTCGTCGGCCTCGCGCAAGTTCGACTGCGAGGCGTGGATCCCGACCCAGGGCAAGTACCGCGAGCTGACCTCGGCCTCCAACTGCGACGGCTTCCAGGCACGGCGCCTCTCGGTCCGTATGCGTGACACCAGCGACGGCAAGAGCAAGGTCACCCCGCTCTCCACCCTCAACGGCACGCTGTGCGCGGTCCCGCGCACCATCGTGGCGATCCTGGAGAACCACCAGCAGGTCGACGGCTCGGTGCGCGTCCCGGCCGTGCTCCGCCCGTATCTGGGCGGTCGTGAGGTCCTGGAGCCGATCGCCAAGTGAGCACCGCCCCGGGCCGTCCGTTCCCGTACAAGCTGGTCGCGACCGACCTCGACGGCACGCTGCTGCGCTCCGACGGCTCGGTCTCGCAGCGCACCCGTGACGCGCTGGCCGCCGCCACGGCGGCCGGCGCCGCGCACATCGTGGTCACCGGCCGCGCGGTGAACTGGACCCGGCACATACTGGACGACCTGGGGTACGACGGGCTCGCGGTGTGCGGGCAGGGCGCGCAGGTCTACCACGCCGGCGAGCACCGGCTCCTGACGTCGGTGACGCTCGACCGCCAGCTCGCCGGGCTCGCCCTGTCGAAGATCGAGGCGGAGATCGGCCCGCTCGCGCTCGCCGCGAGCCGCGACGGGCTCGACGGCGATGTGCTGGTCGGCCCCGGCTACCGGGTCCAGGAGGGCCCGCTGCCGGTCAACCGCTTCGAGGACCTCGCCGAGCTGTGGTCGGCCCCGCTGAACAAGGTCTACATCCAGCACCCCGACTACGACGACGACGCGCTCGCGGCGATCACGCGGCAGGTCGTCGGCAGTCTGGTCGGCGTGGTCATGGCGGGCGCCGGCGTGGTGGAGCTGCTGCCGCTCGGCCTCAGCAAGGCGACCGGGCTCTCCCTCGCGGCGCGGCGTCTCGGCTGCAAGGCGGCGGACACCATCGCGTTCGGCGACATGCCCAACGACATCCCGATGTTCGGCTGGGCCGAGCACGGCGTGGCGATGGCCAACGCCCACGACGAACTGAAGGCCGTGGCCCACGAGGTCACGGCCTCCAACGACGACGACGGCATCGCCGTGGTCCTGGAGCAACTGCTGCAAGGGTGAGTCCGGCCGCCGAGCGGTCTTTCGGCGGCACGGGTGCGGACCGGCGGTCCGTCATCGGCAGGGGTAAGGGGCGTCCGCCATTGCGGGCGCCCCTTACCCATGGTCCTGTCGTGGAGGGAGGGGCGGCCTCGCGCGGATGCGCGCTCGAAGCGGCCGCCCCTGTGCAGCCGCGCACGGGCGGCGAACCGGAGCTGTAGGCGCTGCTCCGGTGCCTGCCACGCGCCGCCCCGCACAAGAGCCCGACAACCCGTGCAGGCGGTCGTCGTCGTGCTCCTCCCCCGTGCGGCGGGCCGCGCTTCACGTGTGCGGCTGCGTCAACCACTGTGCCCGGCACGCTCGTTGGCCGCCACTGGTTTTCGCTCGGGCAGGTCCCTGGTCAGCGGCCAGCAGGCGAAGCCGATGAACAGCGCCGTCACATGGCCGAGGTCGGTGAACGTACCGCCGGTGGCGAGCGGGATCCCGAAGAACCCGACCACCCCGGCCAGGTAGAACCAGCGCCAGGGCTTCGCCAGCCGGTAGACGAGGATGCCGGCCGAGGCGGCGAGACCGTAGCTGACGCCGATGTCGACGACATGGGACATGGCGTGCGCCAGACGCCGTGGCAGATGCTGGTTCTGGATCGACCACAGGACGTACTCCTGGCTGATCAGGGTCGCCACCACATGCCCGACGACGACCGTGCACAGCCAGCGCAGGGTGCCGAGCCAGCGCTCCACCGTGCCGTGGACCACCTCGAACATCACCAGGTACAGCAGCAGCGAGGACGGGTTCTCGATCCAGAAGGCGCTGGTGAAGAGGGATTGCACGGGGTGATGGGTCAGCTCGTGGATGTTGCTGCTGTTGCGGTGCAGCAGGAACCGCTCGAACTCCCGCGTGGAGAGCTGGATGACGAGGCTGGTCACCGCGATGGACAGCAGCCAGATGTGCGTTCCGGGCGTGGAACGCACCCAGGAGCGGATGGGCCGCGAGGGCTCGGCGCCGCGGTGGAGCAGGGTCGTCATCCCTAGATGATGGCGCGTGACGCTGAGGAAGGGATGAGACGCCATGCCGGACAGTTGTAGGATGACCAGTTGTAGGATGACTGGGCAACCGGGTGAATGGAGTACGACGTGGCTCTTCGGGCGGCGGGGCGGCAGTCCCTCGTGGATGGCGTGGTCGATCAGCTGCGGGCCCAGCTGACCGGCGGCGACTGGGCGGTCGGCGACCGCATCCCGACCGAGCACGACCTCGCCGAGCAGCTGGGCGTCGGCCGCAACACGGTCCGCGAGGCCGTCCGCGTCCTGGTCCACGCCGGGCTGCTCGAATCCCGCCAGGGCAACGGCACCTTCGTACGCTCCACCGCCGACCCCTCCGCGGTCCTCCAGGGCATTCGGGCCGCCGGCACCCTTGACGTCCTCGAACTGCGCGTCGCATTGGAGGCCGAAGCCGCCCGGCTCGCCGCGGAGCGCCGGGACGCCGCCGACATGGTGGCCCTGCGCGCCGTGCTGCGGACCCTGCGCGAACAGGGCGACCGGGCCGCCGACGCCGACATGGCGTTCCACCTGGGCGTCGTCGAGGCCACCCACAACCCGGCCTTCATCGAGGTCTACCGGTTCTTCTCGGTCCAGGTGCACGAAAGCCTCGTCACGTCACTGCGTGACGAGGAGATGCCTCCCATCGACCTCGACACCCACGAGGCGCTGGTCGACGCGATCGAGAGCGGCGACCCGGCGGCTGCGGAGCGCGTCGTGCGCGAACTGCTGCGCACGCCACTGGAGGCGGTACGGGCGGTGACGGCGCGGCTCAACGCCACCTGAGGCGGGGCGCCCGGGGGTGACGCGCGACCTGGTGGACGGGGAGGCCGTGAGCGCGGGAGGCCGCAGACACGCGCGGCCGTGGATGGACGCGTGAAGTAGTTCAACGTTGAGAAAGGTGCTTGTCTTGTCACGCCCGGATGCTGACCAACTGCTGTTGCCCGACGCCGAGGCCGATGTACGGCCCTCGCCCCAGGGCCTCGCCGCCCGGCGGGCGCTGCTCGCGCATCCGGTGGTGCTGCTGATCGGGATCGTGCTGGCGTCGGTGAACATGCGCGCGGCGCTGGCCAGCGTGTCGCCGCTGGTCGGCGAGATCAGCGAATCGTTCGGCCTCTCGTCGACCGCGAGCAGCCTGGTGACGTCCGTACCGGTGCTCTTCCTGGGGCTCGGCGCGCTGGTCGCGCCGTGGCTGGCCCGCCGCTTCGGCAGCGAGCCGGTGCTGCTGTTCGCGCTGCTGCTCCTCGCGGTCGGCATCGTGGTGCGGGTGGCGCCGTCGGCGGTGGCGCTGTACGGCGGCGGGGTGCTCGTCGGCACGGCGATAGCCCTGCTCAACGTGCTGATGCCCGGTCTGATCAAGCGCGACTTCCCCGACAAGGCGGCGTCGATGACGTCGGTCTACACCGGCGCGATGATCGCGGGCGCGACGCTCGTGGCCGCGTCGTCGGTGCCGCTGGAGAAGGCGTTCGGCGGCAGCTGGGAGGCCTCCCTCGCGGTGTGGTCGCTCCTCGCGGTGCTCGCGGCCGTGGCGTGGCTGCCGCAGGTCGTGATCGCACGGGGGCGTACGGGCCACGAGGTGCGCGTCGGCGCCACGGCGGGCTCCGCCTCCGGTGCCGCGTCCGGGTCTGCAGGGTCTGCAGGGTCTGCAGGGTCTGCAGGCAGGAGCGTGTGGCGCTCCGCTCTCGCCTGGCAGGTCACCCTCTTCATGGGCCTCCAGTCGCTCTGGTCGTACGTCCTGATCGCGTGGATGCCGACGATCTTCACGGACCACGGCATGAGCCGCTCCACGGCCGGCGTGATCTTCGCGTTCAACAACTTGATCCAGGTGGCGGGCGCGTTCGGCGTGCCGCTCCTGGCCGGCCGGATGCGTAGCCAGCGCCCGCTGATCGTGCTGGTCACGTCGCTGGTCGCCGCGGGTTATGCGGGCCTGATGATCGCCCCGGTGAGCGGCGCCTGGCTGTGGTCGGGGGTGCTCGGCATCGGACAGGGCGGGGCGGTGGGCCTGGCCCTCACCCTGATCGTGCTGCGCTCGGGCGACGCCCGTACGGCGGCCCGGCTCTCCGGCATGGCCCAGACGGTCGGCTACCTCCTGGCCGCCGCCGGCCCGCTCGCCGCGGGCGCCGTCCACCAGGCGACGGGCGGCTGGACCGTACCGATCGCCCTGGTCCTCTGCGTCTGCGCGGCGGCCCTGGCGGTGGGCCTCTTCGCGGCCCGCGACCGGACGGTGTGAGGGCTCGACGCGTGGGGCGGGGGCGCGCCGGGCAGGGCGGCCTGGCGAAACGTCTGTTCCCAACATGTGTTCCCCGGATGCGTGACCTGTACGAAAGTCCGCTCGTTGTACCCGGTGCGTGGAGGCAACTGGGGTTAGCGGCGTCGTACCTTTCGTGAATTCGGGGATTGCCGGTCGCGGTACGGACCGGTCATTGAGTCAGTGGCGTAGATGAGCGGACCTCCACCCCCGCGGCCCGGGGTGAGGGCGTCCCTGTCATGCACCGACGACCATGAACGGAAGGCCGACCATGCCATCCGAAGTCGCCCTACTCGAATCGCGCACCCTGCGCGCCGACCACCTGGGACGCGTCGACGTCCTGGAGAAGGTCAGGGCGTTGCAGCTGCTACCCGATGGTCTGCACGTGACCACGGAAGGCGTCGCCCAGTACTTCGCTGTCCACAAGGACGCTGTGCACAGCATCGTCAGGCGACACCGCGAGGAGCTGACCTCCAATGGAATGACCACTCTTAGTGGCAATGACCTGCGCGTTGATGACGTGGTCAAGTTGACCACGCCACCCTGCGCCACCCCGGAAAGTTATCCACAGGGGCGCTCGCACCTCCGCCTCTTCACCCGCCGAACCGTCCTCAACATAGCCATGCTCCTTCGCGACAGCGAAGTGGCGCGGTGTGTGCGGACCTACCTCCTCGACACCGAGGAGTCCCCCCGCACCCGGACCGTCATCGCGAGCGACCCCCGCTACGACGGCCTCGACCACCGGGTCACCGATCTGGAGAGCTCCATGGCCCGGATCGGGCCCGCCCTCCAGGAGCTCGGTCCGGTGCTGAGCCGGATGTCGACACGGCTCGACTCCATGGACCGGCGGCTGGAGTCCGTGGACCGGCGGCTCGACGCCACCAACCGTGTCGTCGGGTCCATGAGCGTCCGCGTCACGGATCTCTCCGAGGACATCGCCGACCTCAAGCGCCGGCTGCCGCACCCTCCGCCCCCGCCCCGTAAGCGCCACAGGTAGCGGGAAGCCCCGGACGGACAATAAAGCGGGGCCCGGCGACCGCGATGCGGTGCCGGGCCCCGCCCCTGTCCGGGGAGCCCCCGTCACTCCTCCCCGGCCAGCTTCAGGGTGCGCAGCTTCTGGCCCGCGTACCAGGTGGCCACCACGGTCACGCCCACCAGGAGCGTCACCGCGAGCGGCAGCCCCACGTCGGAGGAGATGACTCCGTTCTCGCCGATCCGCTGGGCGAGCGCGAGCGACCACTGCTGCACGCTCAGCGTGCGGGCGCCCGGCACCAGGTTGCCGAAGAGCGCCTCCCAGACCAGCGCGTACACCAGGCCGAAGACCACGGCGTGCCGGGTGATGGTGCCGAGGAGCAGGAAGACCGCGGCGTACGCGATGGAGGCGACCAGGGCCGCCACGGTGTAGGCGATGGCGATCTGCTGGCCGTTGCCGTTCAGGATGAACCCGGCGATCAGCGTGGGGATCGCGGAGAACGCCATCGTCACGGCGATCGCGACGATGAGCTTGGTGAAGATGATCGTCGACCGGCTCACCGGCTTGGCGAGCAGATAGACGATGGAGCCGTCGTCGATCTCGGGGCCGATCGCGCCGGTGCCGGCGATGACACCGATCAGCGGCACCATCGTGGCGAGCGCGAAGCTGCCGAGGAGGTCGGCGGCGACCTGGTCGTCGGCTCCGCTGCTGAACGACCGTACGGCGACGGAGATCACGATCAGCAGGGCCGGCAGGACGAAGAGGATGGCGGCCCGGCGGCGGCCGAGCAGAGCCCGGTAGGTGAGCCGGGCGACGGTCGGGTTGTACATGGGAACGTCCGCTCCTTTCTGGAGGCGCTCAGGCCGCTACGAGGTAGGAGAAGACGGATTCGAGGGACTCGTCCGAGGGCGAGACCGTCAGCAGCCGGATGCCGTTCGCCTTGGCCACCTGCGGAAGCAAGGTGGTGAACCGGCCGAAGTCGACGGCCTGGACGCGCAGCGCGCCCTCCTTGAGGTCCACCTCGATCCCGGCGGTCGAGGGGTCCGCGATCAGCGCCGCGGCCAGCGCGCGGTCGTCGCTGGAGCGGATCAGATAGCGGTGCGGGCGGTCCGTCATGAGGCGGCGGATCTTGCGGAAGTCGCCACTGGCCGCGTGCCGGCCGGCCACGATGACCTCGATGTGCGAGGCGAGCTGCTCGACCTCTTCGAGGATGTGCGAGGAGAACAGGACCGTGCGGCCCTCGGCCCCCATCCGCCGCAGCAGCTCCATGAGTTGCATGCGCTGGCGCGGGTCCATGCCGTTGAACGGCTCGTCGAGCAGCAGCACCGACGGGTTGTGGACGAGGGCGGACGCCATCTTGACGCGCTGGCGCATGCCCTTGCTGTACGTCTGGATCTTGCGGTCCTGCGCGTACTCCATCTCGACCGTGGCCAGGGCCTGCCCCGCCTCACGCGCGCCGAGGCCGTGCAACTCGGCGTTGGCGACGACGAATTCGCGGCCCGTGAGGAAGTCGTACATGGCTTCCCGCTCGGGGACGATGCCGATCTTCTTGTAGACGGACTCGTTGCGCCAGATCTGCTCGCCGTCGAGCGTGACCGTTCCCGTGGAGGGCGCGAGGAAACCGCCCATCATGTTGATGAGGGTCGACTTTCCGGCCCCGTTGGGGCCGAGCAGCCCGGTGACGCCGGGGCCGATCGTCATCGTGACGTCGTTGACCGCCACCACGTTGCCGAACCAGCGTGAGGTGTGGTCGATGTCGATGGTGGTCACAGCCCCACCTTCCGGTAGCGGCGGGTCAGCACGGCGTACGAGCCGTAGATGAGCGCGAGGACGACGAGCAGGTAGACCACACCGGTCCCGGATCCCGGGCCCTGTTGACCGGGGAAGTTGGAGCTCGCCCCGAGGAACGCGGTCTGCACGCCGTCGATGAGCGTCATGGGGGAGAACAGCCCGATCCACTGGACCGCTCCGGGGGAGCCCTGGTTGAAGGCGATGGCCTGGACCGCGGAGACGGCGCCGTAGGAGACCGTCAGGACGGCGATGACGGCGGCGACTCCGAAGCCGCGGCGCGGCGTCAGGGCGGCGATGACCAGGCCGAGCCCGGCGAAGAGGAGGGAGAGCAGTGCCACCGAGACCAGCCCCTCGGCGAACCCCTTGGTCTGGTCCGCGAAGTCGAGTTTGGCGAGAAGGGCGCCGATGTAGAGGATCACCAGGGGCGCGCCCGTGATGATGAACAGCGCCGACGCCATGGCGGCGAACTTGGCCAGGACGTAGTCGACGTGCTCGATCGGCCGCGAGAAGTACAGCGGAACCGTCTTGAAGCGCAGGTCGCGTGAGACGGACTGGGGCGCCTGTGCCGCGATGAACAGGCCGATGACGGCCTGCAACAGGACCGCGTACCGCGTGTACTGCACGGGCAGGGCACTGCCCTTCGTGGCGACGGCGACCGCGACGATGATGGCCGCGGGCACGCACATCACCGCGAACAGGAGCATCGGCAGGACCTTGGACTTGGCGCTGCGGCCCAGTCCGTACGTGCCGCGCAGCGACTGCGAGAAGAGCGCGCGGCGCGCATAGGCCCGCCCGAGGCGCGGCCCGTCGTAGCTGCGGTAGCCGATGTTGTGGATCTGGGTCTGGGCGCTGTCAGTTGCCATCGTGGCCGCCTCCCTTCTGCTCGGTGCCGGCCGCGGTGGCTGCCCATGCGGCGGCGCGTTCGGAGACCGGCTCCCGTGCCGGGGTCTGGAACACCTCGGCGATGTGGTGGCGGCGCTGTTCCATCCGTACGAGACCGAGGCCGAGGCGGGCGACGGTGTCGCGGACCGTGTCGTAGACCTCTTCACCGGTGGCCTCGACGAGGAGGATGTGCCCGGCGCCGGGCAGCCCGTCCTCGATGCCCGCGTGCAGGGTGAGGCCGGCCTCGGCCAGGGCCTTGCGGACCGCCTCCGTGCCGTCGGCGTGGGTGTCGGAGTCGGTGACCTCGACCGCGAGGGTGGTGGTGGTCTGGGTGAAGTCGCTGGTGGAACTGGAGCGCAGCAACCGGCCGCCGTCGACGACCACGACATGGTCGCAGGTGCGCTCCAGCTCGCCCAGGAGGTGCGAGGTGACGAGCACCGAGATGCCGAAGTCGGTGTGGATGCGGCGGATCAGGCCGAGCATCTCGTCGCGTCCGACCGGGTCGAGACCGTTGGTCGGCTCGTCCAGGAGGACCAACTGCGGGTCGTGGACGAGGGCTTGGGCGAGCTTCACACGCTGCTTCATGCCGGTCGAATAGCCGCCGATCGGGCGGTAGCGCTCCTCGTAGAGGCCCACGTGGCGCAGCGTGTCCGCGGTGCGTTCGCGGGCCGCGGTCGCCGGCAGCCCCGACATGCGCGCCATGTGCACGACGAACTCGGTGGCCGAGACGTCGGGCGGCAGGCAGTCGTGCTCCGGCATGTAGCCCACCCGCTCCCGGATCTCGGCGCCGCTGGTGGCGACGTCCAGGCCGAGCACGGCGGCGGTGCCCTCCGTGGCGGGCGAGAGACCAAGAAGGATCTTGATCAACGTGGACTTGCCGGCTCCGTTGGCGCCCACCAGCCCGGTCACACCGGGTCCGATGTCCAACGAGAGCCGGTCAAGCGCGGTCACCCTGGGGAACCGCTTGCTCAGGCTTTCGGTCGCGATCACAGTCACGTCATCGACGGTAGTGGCGCGGGCCACATGAATCGTCAGCCCAGACGGCTGGATCGATGTCCGACTCCAGAGGTACGGCCCCGTAGGGGACCCCGTACGTGAGGCTGATGGGTTCCCCGTCCCGAGCGACGCGGTTGTCCACAAACACGCCGTTGTCCACAGGCTGACGCAGGCCTCTTGACGCAGCCGCTGAGCATTGTCACATTCATCAGTGTCAAGTTACGCACGCGTAGGGCGACAGGGGTGGACGGATGCCATCGGCAGTGAAGGCTCGGCCCGACACGCGGCTGAGCGGGTTCAGAGAGGTGCAGAGCCTCGCGTACGAGTGCGCGGAGGCGGTCGCCGCCCAGCTCAAGCCGGGAGTGACCGAGCGGGAGGCGGCCCGCATGCAGCGGGAGTGGCTCGGTGAGCGGGGCGTGCGGGACTGGTTCCATCTGCCGTTCGCCTGGTTCGGTGACCGCACGGCGTTCGTGAACTTCCGGGTGCCGCTGCAGTTCTTCCCCACCAACCGGCGCCTCGAGGCGGGGATGCCCTTCATCCTCGACATGGCCCCGGTCTACAAGGGCTTCACCGCCGACGTCGGCTACTCGGGCTGCCTCGGTCTCAACCCGGTGCACGACCGGCTGCTGGCCGACCTGGAGGCGCACCGCGCGCTGATCCTGCGCGAGATACGCGAGAAGCGGCCGCTGCGCGAGATCTACGAGAGCGTGGACCGGCTCATGGTCCGCCAGGGCTATGCCAACCGGCACCGCGCCTATCCGTTCGGCGTGATCGCCCACAAGATCGACCAGGTGAAGGAGCGCCGCTGGTCGCCGAAGGTCTTCGGATTCGGCACCCAGGCGCTGAAGGGCCTGGCGAGCGACGCGCTCCACGGCCACCGGGACGGCTGGTCGCCCCTGTGGTCCCCCTACAAGTTCTCCGACCACCCGCCCCACCCGGGGCTGTGGGCGGTCGAGCCGCACCTCGGCTTCCGGGGTACGGGCGCGAAGTTCGAGGAGATCCTGGTCGTCACCGACTCCAGGGACCCGGAGCAGAGCGCGTTCTGGCTGGACGACGACCTGCCGCATGTGCGGCGCTGGGCCGAGGAGAAGGCGGCGTGAGCGTGACGAACGGGCATATCGAGGGGCCGCGCGAGCGCTGGGTGCGGACCGGCGGCATAGAGCTGTGCGTGGCGGAACTGGGCGACGACGCCCAGCCGACCGTGGTGCTCGTGCACGGCTACCCCGACAGCAAGGAGGTGTGGTCCGAGGTCGCCCGGCGGCTCGCCGAACACTTCCACGTGGTGCTGTACGACGTCCGCGGCCACGGCCGTTCCACCGCGCCGGCGCCGTTGCGCGGCGGCTTCACCCTGGAGAAGCTGACCGACGACTTCCTGGCGGTCGCGGACGCGGTCAGCCCCGGCCGGCCGGTCCATCTGGTGGGCCACGACTGGGGGTCGGTGCAGGGCTGGGAGTTCGCGACCGTCGAGCGCACCGAGGGCCGCATAGCCTCCTTCACCTCGATGTCGGGCCCCTCGCTCGACCACTTCGGCCACTGGATCAAGCAGCGGATGCGCCGCCCGGGACCGCGCGCGACGGCCCAACTGCTCGGTCAGGGCGCCAAGTCCTGGTACGTGTACATGCTGCACACACCGGTCCTTCCCGAGCTCGCCTGGCGCGGTCCTCTGGGCAAGCAGTGGCCCAAGATCCTTCAGCGGGTGGAGAAGGTGGCCGCCGACGGCTATCCCACGGGCTCGCTGCCGCAGGACGCGGCGCACGGCGCCTGGCTCTACCGCGACAACGTCCGCACCCGGCTGCGCCGCCCCCGCCCCGACGCGTACGCGCATGTGCCCGTCCAGCTGATCACTCCGCTCGACGACGCCTTCCTCTCGCCGAAGCTCTCCGCCGGCCTGGAGCACTGGGCGCCCCGCCTGGTGCGGCGCACCCTGCCGGCCAAGCACTGGGTGCCGCGGACGCGGCCGGACCAACTCGCCTCCTGGATCAGCGAGTTCGTGCGCGCCAACGAGGACGGCATCCCGGCGCAGGACGCCGTCGCGACGGGACCGCACGCCGACCGGTTCGGCGGGCAGCTCGTCCTGGTGACGGGCGCCGCGAGCGGCATCGGCCGCGCCACGGCCTTCGCGTTCGCCGAGGCGGGGGCGCGCGTCGTCGCCGTGGACCGGGACGCCGAGGGCGCCATCCGGACCGCCGAGATGTCCCGCCTGATCGGCGCGCCCGAGGCCTGGGGCGAGGCCGTCGACGTCAGCGACGAGCAGGCGATGGAGAAGCTCGCCGCGAAGGTGGCCTCCGAGTACGGCATCGTCGACGTCCTGGTCAACAACGCCGGGATCGGGCTCTCCGGTTCGTTCTTCGACACCACCGCCGAGGACTGGAAGAAGGTCCTCGACGTCAATCTGTGGGGCGTCATCCACGGCTGCCGCATCTTCGGCAAGCAGATGGCCGACCGCGGGCAGGGCGGCCACATCGTCAACACCGCCTCGGCCGCCGCCTACCAGCCCTCCCGCGCGCTGCCCGCCTACAGCACCTCGAAGGCGGCGGTCCTGATGCTCAGCGAATGCCTGCGCGCCGAACTGGCCGGACAGGGCATCGGTGTCTCGGCGATCTGTCCCGGCCTGGTCAACACCAACATCACCTCGACCACGCGCTTCGCCGGGGCGGACGCCACGGAGGAGAAGCGCCTCCAGAAGAAGACCTCGCGCCTGTACGGACTGCGCAACTTCCCGCCGGATAAGGTCGCTTCGGCGATCCTGCGCGCCGTGGTGAAGAACCAGGCGGTGGTGCCGGTGACACCCGAGGCGCGCGGCGCCCACCTCATGTCCCGGTTCACCCCGAGGGCACTGCGCGCGATCGCCCGGCTGGAGCCGCCGCTGTGAGCACGGAGCGCCGAGAGGGCCCGCAGGGCGAGCAGCACCACCCGATATCCCCGCGCCGGGTCTCGTTCGACTGGGACGGGACGCCGCTGCACTGGATACCGGACGAGCCCACGGCCACCCATGTCATCAATGTGCTGCACCTGCTGCTGCCGGCGGGCGAGCGCTGGTTCGTGAAGGTGTTCAAGGAGGCCCTGCCGCTGGTCACCGACCCGGTGCTGCTCAAGGACGTCAAGGGGTTCATGGGCCAGGAGGCCACCCACAGCGTGCAACACGCCTACGTCCTGGACCATCTGGCACGCCAGCGGCTCGACACGGAGCCCTACACGCGGCACGTCGACTTCCTCTTCGAGAAGCTCCTCGGCGAGGCGCCGCCGTTCGGCGCCCCGATCCCGACGCAGGAATGGCTGCGCTTCCGGCTCTCGCTGATCGCCGCCATCGAGCAGTTCACGGCCGTCCTCGGCACGTGGGTGCTGGACGCCGAGGGCCTGGACGGGGCCGGCTGCGACGCGGTCATGCTCGATCTGCTGCGCTGGCACGGCGCGGAGGAGGTCGAGCACCGGGCCGTCGCCTTCGACATGTACCAGCACTGCGGCGGCGCGGGCCTGCCCCGGTACGCCCGCCGGATCGAGGGGATGGCCGTCGTCGCCCCGGTGCTGTTGTGGCTGTGGGCGTGGGGAGCCTCCTATCTGATCCGGCACGACCCCCAACTCGCGGGCCGGGCACGCTATTCACTGCGTGAGCACAACCGGGCCGTACGCCGTGGTCTGCTGCCCACCTGGAAGGAGCTGGGCTCGGCCATACCCCGCTACCTGCGCCGGTCGTACCATCCCTCGCAGGAGGGCTCCCTGCGCAAGGCCGTCGAATACCTCGCGACCTCGCCGGCGGCCCGAGCGGCGGCGGGCGCGGTGGGCCGCGCCGCCCTGGGTTAGAGGGAGTGGGTTTGTCCGGGCAGTCAGCAGTTCAGCAGGTGGCGCCGCAGCCCCCGGCTCCGGCCGAGTACCGGATCGAGGACCTGGCGCACGCCAGCGGCGCCACGGTCCGCACCATCCGCGCCTACCAGGACCGCGGACTGCTGCCCCGGCCCGAGCGGCGCGGTCGCTCCAACGTGTACGGCGACACCCATCTGGCCCGGCTGCACCAGATCGCCGATCTGCTCGACCGCGGCTACACCCTGGCCTCCATCAAGGAGCTCCTGGAGGCCTGGGACGCCGGCCGCGGGCTCGGCGGCGTGCTCGGCCTCGTCGTCGAGGTCGACGGGCCGTGGACCGACGAGGAGGCGGCGCGGATCTCCCGCGCGGATCTCGACGCGACCTTCGGCGGCGATCCCGACGACGACGCGGTCGCCGAAGCGGTCGAGCTCGGCATCCTGGAACGCATACCGGACAACGACACCGAATTCCTCGTGCCCAGCCCTCAAGAGCTGGCGGTGGCAGCCGAGTTGCACGCCGCCGGCGTCCCGCTCGCCGCCATCTCCGGTCACCTGCGCGAACTGCGCGGCCAGGTCGAGCACATCGCGGCCCGCTTCCTCGACTTCACCACGGAACATGTCTTCGCCCGCTACCTGGGACCCCACCCCCCGACCGACATGGACGCCACCGAGGCGGCCGATCTGGTGCGCCGACTGCGCCCCCTGGCCCAGCAGACGGTCGATGCCGAACTGGCCCGCGCCATGCGCCTGTTCGCCACTCGCCATCTCCAGAAGCACCTGGGCGCCCCCGCTGCCGCACCGTCCGAACCGGACCCCGCCCCCGTGACACTGCCCGCCCCCACGCTCCGGGCCGTTCAGGCCCTGGTCGGGCAGGACAACGTCGCCGCGTTCATCGCCGCCGCCACTGAACGCGAGCTGCAGGCAAGGACGCTGGACGCCCTGTCGGGTCAACGCGGGACAGGTGCGGATCGCTGATCACGCAATTCACGTCCATTGACGACATATTGAGCAAATACCCTAAATAGGGCGCCACTTGTCCACAGTCGCGCCAAAATACCTGTGGATAACCGGACTTCACTGTGGAACAAACGCAACTGGCGTGCTCTGAAGGGTGATTGACGTCACGTTTTAGCGGTCCGGGAGCCAGTTGCCGTGGAAGCCGAACGGCACGCGCTGCGGAAGATGGACCGTCGCGACCGGCGCAGCCGCGAGGTTGTCCGCATCCAGGATGACGAGATCGCTGGCGTCCTTGGCGGCGTCGTAGACATAGCTGAGCAGCCAGCCCGGACCACCCGGCCGGTCGTCCGCCGGGGCGAACGCCGCCTCGGCCGGCGTCCGCCCCGGCGCGAAGTCGTGCCGCGTGACCGCTCCCGTCCGCAGGTCGTACCGGAGCAGCGCCCCCGGTATGGGCCCGGACGACGGTGACTGCGCCACCGTGACATGCCCGAAGCGAGCCTCCACACCGGCCAGCCGGTCGTCGATCCGGGGGAACTCGCACACGCGGTCGTCGACCTGCTCCTCGTGGACCACTCCGGTACCCAGGCCCAGCGTCCACTTCCACAGGGAGGGCCGCCCGGCCCCCAAGTGCTCGTACCGCACCACGTGCAGCACGATCCGCTCCCCGCGCCCGGCGCCGTCGCCCGGCTCGTCATACGCGTTCAGGGCGTGGAAGACGTAGCAGGGGTCGATCGGCAGCCACCGCACCTCGCCGTAGGGATCGTCCCTGCGCAGCACGCCCAGGCGCGCCCCGTGCTCCGCGTCCCAGCGGTAGGGCAGCCCGCCGCCGGGCCGTATCGCCGTCTCCAGGTCGAAGACCGCGGGGAGATCCATGAACACCACATGGGCGGCGGTGAGGTGGAAGTCGTGCATCATCGTCGCCGCCGGCACCTCCACGGGCCGGCTCACCACCAACTCGCCCCGCGCGTCGGCACGGTGATAGGTGAGGAACGGCTCGCGCATCATGCCGTACCCGAAGAAGTGCAGCTCCCCGGTGGCCGGGCAGGTCTTGGGGTGGGCGGTCATGGCGGTGGTGAGCCGCCCGTCGAAGTCGTACGCCCCCAGCGTCTCCAGTTCGTGTCCGGGCCGGCAGTCCAGCTCGTACGGGAAGGACGACTCGACCAGGGCCAGGGTGCGGCCGGCGTGCCGCACCACGTGGGTGTTGGCGACACCGGCGGTGAGGTCGGCGTTGCCCTCCCGGTCGTGGACCCGCGCCCCCTCGGTGAGGGTGGAGGTGCGCACCCAGCGGTTGCGGTAGGAGCGGGCCCTGCCGCCTTCGAGTCGCACCCCGTGGACCATCCCGTCCCCGAAGAACCAGTGCGGCGACGCGGCGTCCTGCGGGTTGGGGCCGTTGCGGACGTACCAGCCGGACAGCTCCGGCGGTATGGCGCCGGTGACCGGCAGCTCGTAGGTGGTCAGCTCTTCCGGGACCGGGGCGAAGTTGCCCGCGAGGTACGCGGCCGGCGTCGCCTGTGCCCGCGTCGTCGCGGTACCGCGCGTCGATGTCATGGTCAGGCCCCCTTGTGGACGGCCGCGCGGCGGGCGCGCTCCGGGTACTGGGCGGTGATGACGGCCGGGATGGCGAAGCCGGCGACCTGGGCAGCGATCGAGGCGGTGCTGCCCAGCGACTCCGCGTCGATGGCGGCGAGGGCCAGGGCGGTCAGCGTGAAGGCGAGGGCCCAGACCGAGGTCAGCACCACGTTGATCCGGAGGAACACCGGGTTGGTCCACACCTCGCGCGGCGCCTGCCGCTTGGCGATTCCGGTGGTGAAGGGCTTGCGGACGGCGAGCGTGGCCCAGGCGGTCAGCGCCAGCCAGCCGGTGGCCAGCGCACCGCCGTACTCGCGCAGCCCGCTGTCCGTGGCGGCGAACGCTATGACGCTCAAGACGGCGAAGAAGGCGATCGTGGACTGCTCCAGGATCAGGGAGTCGGTGGGCACCCCGCGCCTGCGGTCCATGGCGAAGAGGTAGGCGGCCGTGACGAGGGCGGCGAGGGCGCCCCACTGCCAGTGCGCGCTGCCGACGGCGGCGAAGACGATCCACGGGATGAAGCCGCGCAGGTAGTTCATGGGAGTCCCCCTTTGTTCCGGGTGTCTCCACCCGGCTCCACATTCCAACTTCGACATGTCGAATGTAGAGGTTCCTCGATTGACGTGTCAAGAGTGGAAGGTAGAGTGGTCCGCATGAGCCTCCGCCACGCAGTCCTGGGCCTGCTGTCCGACCGTCCGGCCAGCGGCTACGACCTGATGAAGCTGTTCGAGACCTCGCTCGCCCACGTCTGGTCGGCGACGCAGAGCCAGGTCTACGGAGAGCTGGGCAAACTCGCCGACGCCACGCTGGTCGAGGTCTCCGCCGAAGGCCCGCGCGGGCGCAAGGAATACGCGATCACCACCGCGGGCCGCGCCGAGCTGCGCCACTGGCTCACCGAAGTGGAGCCGGCCCGCACCCGCCGGAGCGACTCCTTGCTCCGGGTCTTCTTCCTCGGCGAGCTCACGCGTATCGAGGCGCAAACGTATCTGCTCACCGAGGCCGAGCGCTCGGCCCGCCAACTCGCGGGCCTCAAGCACGCGGAGGCGACCATCGACTGGGACGACGACGGGATCTCGGTGCACGGCCGCCTCGCCCTGGAGTACGGAAAGCGGCTGAGCGCCATGCACGAGGAGTGGGCGCGATGGGCCGCGCAGCAGATCGCGCCCTGACGGAGCCCGCCCTGACGGAGTGCGCCCGCAAGGAAATTGGGGTGCCGTGCGCGAGCGCCGCCCGGCACCCTTGCGCCATGACACACACCCCGCAGGAGCCGCCGCACGACGACGCGCGACTCCTCCCGGACGACAGACGCACCGTGAAGGTGTCCAAGTACCTGTCGAAACACCTGCGCCATCAGCCCGAACGGATCGGTCTCGCGCTCGACCCGAACGGCTGGGTGGAGATCGACGTGCTGCTGCGGGCAGCGGCCGCGCACCGCTTCCCCATCACCCGCGCCGAGCTCGATCATGTGGTCGCCACCAACGACAAGCGGCGCTTCGCCGTGGAGGGCGGCCGGATCCGGGCCAGCCAGGGCCACACCGTCGCCGTCGACCTGGACCTGCCGCCCGCCGAACCGCCCGCGTACCTCTACCACGGCACCGTGGCCCGCTCCCTGGACGCGATCCGTGCCGAAGGCCTGCGACCGATGGACCGTCACCACGTCCACCTCTCGCCCGACCGGGAGACCGCAGGCCGGGTCGGCGCCCGCCGCGGCCGGCCCGTGGTGCTGAGCGTGGACGCCGGAGCCATGCACCGCGCCGGCCACGTCTTCCATGTCAGCGCCAACGGCGTCTGGCTCACCGGCGCGGTGCCGCCGCGGTACATCCGGCTACCGGGCTGAGCCCGCGCTTGGCATGATCGGCGTCATGATCTATCCGCGACTGCCCACCACCGAGTCCGTGGTCGGCGCGATTCGCTTGATCGCCGCCGAGCACCGGCTGGAGGTCGAGGTCACCGACGACATCGGCGCCGACCGCACCTCACGGCGCACCTCCGCCGGCGCGTTCACGGTGCTCGACCCGGACGGATCGCTGCCGCACGAGGCATTCGTCGAACTCGGCGGATCCCCGTCCGTGACCGTACGGGTGTATCCGGAGGACGACGCCCAGATCACCGTCGACGGTGTGCAGTTCGACGATGTCCCGCGCGACCACGTGCCGGCGTTCCTGCGCTCCCTCTACGGTGGGATCGCCCACGTCAAGGGCCGTCGTTTCCCGCCCGGCTGGTGGCTGGTCGTGCCCCTTCCCGGCGACGAGACCTACAAGGAGCTGGTCCCGCTGGGCGCGCTCACCCCCTGGATGAGCGCGCGGGCCCGCGGCAGGTAGGGCTGACCACTGCCCTAGCCGCCGAGCTGCGCGAGCCCTTCGGTCGCGATCCGCTCGAAGACCTGCCGGTCGGCGGCGAAGTCGGAGTCCGGGATCGGTGTGTGCAGGACGATCTCGGTGATGCCGCGCTCGAAGTGCCGGCCGGCGAAGTCCACGAAGGCGTCGAGAGATTCCAGGTGACGCCTCGGCTCCGGGGTGAAGCCGGTGAGCAGGATCTTGTCCAGCTCGTCCGCGTCCCTGCCGATCTCCTCGCAGGCCACGCCCAGCTTCTTGAGCTGGCCTGAGATCGCGTCGAGGGACTGCTCGGGCGTGCCGGACTCGAACAGCTTCGGATCGCCCGTGGTCACCCACGCCTGCCCGTGCCGCGCGGCCAGCTTCAGCCCGCGCGGACCGGTCGCGGCCACCGCGAAGGGGATCCTGGGCCGCTGGACGCAGCCGGGGATGTTGCGCGCCTCGACCGCCGAGTAGAAGGTGCCGTCGTACGTCACCGAGTCCTCGGTGAGCAGCCGGTCGAGCAGCGGCACGAACTCGCCGAAGCGGTCGGCCCGTTCGCGCGGCGTCCACGCCTCCTGTCCCAGCACGGTGGCGTCGAAGCCGTTGCCGCCCGCGCCGATCCCGAGGGTGAGCCGGCCACCGGAGACGTCGTCGAGGGTGAGCAGGTCCTTGGCGAGCGTCACCGGGTGGCGGAAGTTCGGCGAGGTGACCAGCGTGCCGAGCCGCATCCGCGTGGTGGCGGCAGCGGCGGCGGTGAGTGTGGGGACCGCGCCGAACCACGGGCCGTCCCGGAAGGTCCGCCAGGACAGGTGGTCGTAGGTGTACGCCGTGTGGAAGCCCAGCTCCTCGGCGCGCAGCCAAGTGTCGCGGCCACCGTCGTGCCAGCGGTCGATCGGCAGGATCACAGTGCTCAGTCGCATGGCACGACCCTACGAGAGCCGAGCAGGTGCCGCATCGACCGGGCGGCCCGCACGGCGGCATCACCGCAGCAGTTGTTGAACAGGACGTGCACCTCCCGGGCCTGCTCGGCCATCGCACGGACGCGCGGCGCCCACTCGGCGAGCTCCTCGGGTGTGTACTCGTGGCGGAACCGCTCCTCCTTGCTGCCGGTACCCCACGCGCTGTTGCGACCGTGGAGACGCACCAGGGCAAGCTCCGGGCTGGTGACCCGCACGACCGGTGGCACTGAGGTGGGGAGCGTCTGCACCATGTCCACGGCGACGGCGGCCGTGCCCAGCTCCGACAGGAGGGCGGTCGTCGCCTCGACGCGGTCGGCGCGCCACCAGTCGGGGTGCCGGAACTCCACAGCCATCGGCCACCCCTCGGCCCGCTCACGGCACCGGCGGAGGAACTCCGCGGCGGCCTGCCCCGGTGCGAGCCGGGGCGGGAACTGGAAGAGGAGCGTGCCGAGGCGGCCGGACGCGCGCAGCGGTTCGAGACCGGCGGCGAACCGGTTCCACACCTCGTCGAGCAGCCCGTCATCGCTGCCCGTCCGCTGCCGCGCGAGGGCCGGGCGCAGATCGGCGGGCAGCGCCTCCGGCCGCGTCGGGTGGCCGGTGAGCAGGGAGAACGCCTTCACGTCGAACCGGAAGCCCTCCGGGGTGCGGTCGACCCACAGAAGGCTGTTGCGGGTGCTCGGGAGCCCGTAATACGTGGAGTCCACCTCGGCGACCGGGAACTGTTCGGCGTAGTGACGCAGTCTTCCCTCCGCGTCACGCCGGCCGCGGGGATACCAGCCACTGGAGACCAGCGCCTTGTCCGTCCACGAGCAGGTGCCGACCCGGATCTCTCCCATCACGCCAGCCTTCCCCGCACCCGGCGGCGAATTCGTTCCGCATCCGCGCACCCGCCGAGCGCGGCCGGCTCGGGGCACCCCCAGCGTCGCGTACGCCCCCCTGTGATCCAGGCGCACCGGCCGGCGCTCTCATCTGTGCGGCCACTCGCACGCCCGTGCGCTCACATACGGGACAATGAGCCGGTGACCTCTGCTACCGATCCCGCTCCGGCCATCCGCCCCATTCCGACCACGCCGCGGCTCATCGCGACCGACCTGGACGGCACCCTGCTGCGTGACGACAAGTCTGTGTCGGACCGTACGGTCGCGGCCCTGGCCGCCGCCGAGGAGGCGGGCATCGAGGTCTTCTTCGTCACCGGCCGCCCGGCCCGCTGGATGGGCGTCGTCAGCGGCCATGTGCACGGCCACGGCCTGGCCATCTGCGGCAACGGCGCGGCCGTCGTCGATCTGCACGGCGACAGTGACGGACCCCGCTTCGTGAAGGTACGGCCCCTGGAGGGGCCCGCCGCGCGCGATGTCGTCGCCCTGCTCCGCGCGGCAGTGCCCGGCACGTCCTTCGCGGTCGAGCGCACCAGCGGCTTCCACCACGAACTCGCCTATCCGCCGCTGCACATGGACCCGGCGGCGAGCATCGCCCCTGCCGAGAAACTGCTGGCAGAGGACGCCGACGCGTCCGGCCAGCCGATTCTCAAGGTGCTCGCCTTCCACCCGGAGCTGGCCCCCGACGACTTCCTCGCGCTGGCCCGTACCGCGGTGGGAGCCCGCGCCGAAGTCACCCGGTCCAGTCCGACGGCACTCCTGGAGATCAGCGGCGCCGGCGTCTCCAAGGCGTCGACCCTGGCCCTGTGCTGTGCCGAGCGCGGAATCTCGCCCGCCGAGGTGGTGGCCTTCGGCGACATGCCGAACGACATGGAGATGCTGAGCTGGGCGGGCACGTCCTATGCGATGGGCAACGCCCACCCCGATGTCCTCGCCACCGCGTCCGGGCGCACCACCCCCAACAACGAGGACGGCGTCGCGGTCGTGATCGAGCAGATCCTCAAGGCTCTCTGAGCACCCCCGAGGAGCGAGGCGTCGACGGCTCGGTCCGTGCGGGCCGCCGCCGTTTCACGTGAAACAGCGGCGGAGGCGGTCCCCGAGGGGCGTTTCACGTGAAACGCCCCTCGGGGACCGTCACAGCGGTGCCTCCCACAGGACCGTCGTGCCGCCTCCGCCGTCCCCGATCCCGGGGCCGTAGGAGCTCGATCCGCCTAGCGCCTCGGCCCGCCGCTGAAGGTTGCGCAGTCCGCTGCGGCGCCCGCCGGGAGGGATACCGACGCCGTTGTCCGCGACCGTGAGCCGGACCCCGGGGCTACCGTCCGGCAGTTGGGCCGTGGCGTCGACGGCGACCTCGATCCGGGACGCCTCGGCGTGCCGGAAGGCGTTGGAGAGCGCTTCGCGCAGCGCCGCGATCAGGTTCTTGCCGGTCAGCTCGCCGACCAGGGTGTCGACGGCGCCGAGGAAGCGATGCGCCGGCTTGAAGCCGAGCGGTACCGCCGCCATGTTGATCTCCCGCAGCACACGGGTGCGCAGCCCGGAGGGCGCCTCGGCCGGGCCCTGCTGGAGCGCGAAGATCGCGGTGCGGATCTCCTGGATGGTGACGTCGAGTTCATCGACAGCCTTCCCGATGCCGCCCTGCACCTCGGGCACGATGGACTTGCGCTGGGCCCCCTCCAGCATCATCCCGGTGGCGAACAGCCGCTGGATGACCAGGTCGTGCAGGTCGCGGGCGATGCGGTCACGGTCCTCGTACACCGCGAGCCGCTCGCGGTCCCGCTGGGCCTCCGCCATCATCAGGGCGAGCGCGGCCTGCGAGGCGAACTGGCCGGCCAGCGTCCGCTCGGCCTCGGTGAAGGGGCGCCCGCCCAGCACCCGGGGTGTGGCGAGGGCGCCCAGGACCCGGCCGCCGCTCTGCAGTGGCAGCAGCATGCTCGGCCCGTAGCGCTCCGACAACTTGGTGATCGCGCGGGGGTCCGACGCCGCGTCGTCGACGAAGACCGCCTCGCCGTCGAGGAGGCTGGCCACGACCGGGCTCTCCGGCGGGACCACCATGCCGAGCGAGACCTGCGGATTGTCGGCGGAGACCGCGACGATTTCGAGGCCGCCCTCCTCGGCGGGCAGCAGCACGATGCCGGCGTCGGCGTCGGCCAGATGGCGGGCCTGTTCGGCGACGACCTCCAGGGCGTCGTCCGCGTCGCCGCCCGAGAGCAGGGCGGTGGTGACGGCGACCGAGCCGTCGATCCACCGCTCGCGCTGGCGCGCCGCCTCGTAGAGCCGGGCGTTGCCGATGGCGATCCCGGCCTCGGTGGCGAGCACCCGCACCATGTGCAGGTCGTAGTCGTTGAAGTCGCCCCCGCTGTGCTTCTCCGTCAGATAGAGGTTGCCGAAGATCTCGCCCTGCACGCGGATGGGGACGCCGAGGAAGGTACGCATCGGCGGGTGGTTCGGCGGCAGCCCGGCCGAGCGGGGGTCGGCGGAGATCTCGGCGAGCCGTAGCGGTTCGGGGTGGTGGATCAGCCAGCCGAGCAACCCGCGGTGCCCGTCGGGCCGGTGCCCGATCGCTAGGGCCTCGGCCTCACTGACGCCGTACGTCACGAAGTCGGAGAGCCCCCTGCCCTCCTCGTCGACGACTCCGATCGCCGCGTACCGCGCGTCGGCGAGTTCGGCCGCGGTCTCGCAGATCCGGTCGAGGGTGGAGTGCAGTTCGAGGCCCGTCCCCACCGAACGCATCGCCTCGAGGAGCTGGGGCACCCGCGCGGTGAGCTCGGTGGACAGCCCTTGCAGGCTGCGGGTGGCCCGGGTCGCCGCTTCGAGCGGATCCTGGTCCCCGCGGTCCAGGCCCTGGGCGTCCTGGTGGCCCGGCGGTCTCTTCGGGTCTCGCGGCACTGACATGCCTTGAGAGTAGTTAGTCCTATTTGGCGAGGAAAGTCGGGTCCTGGCGGGCCTCGGTCTCCCGCTCTCGTTCCAGCATGCGCCGCAGCGGCCCGTCGACCAGCGCGAGATCCTCATACGGGCCGCGCTGCACGGTCCTGCCCTCGTCGAGGACGATCACTTCGTCGACGCCTTCGAGACCGCGCAGCCGATGCGTGATCAGCACGGTGGTGCGGCCTTCCGTGAGGTCGAGCAGGTCCCGGGTGAGGGCGTCGGCGGTCGCCAGGTCCAGGTGTTCCGCGGGCTCGTCCAGGACGAGCACCGGGAAGTCGGCGAGGAGTGCGCGGGCCAGGGCGAGCCGCTGGCGCTGACCGCCGGACAGCCGGGCCCCGTGCTCGCCCACGAGGGTGTCGAGACCGTCGGGCAGGGCGTCGACCCAGTCGAGGAGCCGGGCCCGGTCCAGGGCTCCGCGCAGGTCGTCGTCGGTGGCGTCGGTGCGGGCGAGCCGCAGGTTCTCCCGCACCGAGCTGTCGAAGAGGTGCGCGTCCTGGGCGCAGAGCCCCACGAGCCGCCGCACATCGTCGCCGTCCAGCCCCGTCGCGTCGCTCCGGCCGACCGCGTACGTGCCCCGCGTGGGGTCGAGGAAACGCAGCAGCACCTGGGCGAGGGTGGTCTTGCCGGACCCCGAGGTGCCGACGACGGCCACCCGCATGCCCTGGGTGAGGCGCAGCCCGAAGTCGTGCAGCGCGTCCCGCTCCTGCCCCGCGTACCGCGCGTGAAGGCCCCGCAGCTCCAGCGGGAACGGCGTGGCGGGCGGGGCGGCGGGCGTGGGCGGTTCCTGTACCGGGGCGGGCGCGTCGAGCACCTCGTAGACGCGCTCGGCGCTGCGCCGGACCCGCTGGCGCGACTGCACCGCCAACGGAAGAGCGGTCACCCCCTCGAAAGCGGCGAGCGGAACCAGCACCACCACGGCGAGCAGCACCCCGTCGAGCCGGCCGGCCGCGACCGCCTGCACGCCGGCCAGTGCGGCGCCCGCCACGGTGACCCCGCACACCAGCGCGGAGAGCCCGCCGCCGAGCGCGGTGGCGGCGGCGCCCCGCGAGGCGATCCGGGTCAGCGTCGCATCGGCGTCCTTGACGTCGCGGGCGCGGCGTCCGAGGGCCCCGGCCACCGTCAGCTCGCCGGTTCCGGTGAGCAGATCGGCCACTCGGGTGGCGAGCAGGCCCCGTGCCGGAGCGAGCTGCCGCTCGGCCCGCCGCGCCAGCGCCCCGCTGACACAGGGGACCACGACCCCGGCGACGAACAGACCCGCGGCGAGTACGGCGCCGGCCTCGGGCAGCAGCCACGCGGTGAACCCGGCGCTCAGGACCGACACGACGACAGCGACGCCGGCCGGGAGCGCCCAGCGCAGCCAGTAGTCCTGGAGTTCGTCGACGTCGGCGACCAGACGCGCGAGCAGGTCCCCGCGGCGCGTCTCCCGCAGCCCCGCCGGCGCGATTCGCTCAAGGCGTCGGTAGACCGCGACCCGCAGCTCCGCGAGCATGCGCAGGACGGCGTCGTGCGAGACGAGACGCTCGGCGTAACGGAACACGGCCCGCCCGATCCCGAAAGTACGGGTCGCGGTGACGGCCACCATCAGGTAGAGCACCGGCGGCTGTTGAGCCGCGCGCGAGATGAGCCAGCCCGACGTGGCCATGAGGCCCACGGCCGAGCCGAGCGCCAACGCGCCGAGGAGCAGCGCGAGGGCGATGCGACCGCGTACTCCGCGCGCCGCGGCACGCACCCGGGCCAGCGGGTTGCGACCGGCCGGGGGCCCCGATACGTCGCCAGGATCGTCGGTCTCAACAGGCTTTGCCTGAGCGGCAGTTGACGCAGCGGCGGGTGTCTCCTGCACCGGGGCACGCTCCGGTGTGTCGGTGGCCCTCAGTTCGACCACGCGGTCCGCGACCGCGAGCAACGCCGGGCGGTGCACGACGAGCAGGACCGTACGGCCCACCGCCAGCCTGCGTACCGCCTCGACGACGCCGGCTTCGGTATCGCCGTCCAGCGCGGCCGTCGGCTCGTCGAGCAGCAGCACCGGCCGGTCGGCCAGGAAGGCACGTGCCAGGGCGAGGCGTTGGCGCTGCCCCGCCGAGAGCCCGGCGCCGCCCTCGCCGAGGGCGGTGGCCGCGCCGTCCGGCAGCGCGGCCACGAAGTCGTGCGCACCCGCGTCGCGCAGGGCGCCGAGCACGGCCGCGTCGTCCGCGTCGGGCCGGGCCAGTCGGACGTTCTCCGCGATCGTGCCCGCGAACAGGTGGGGCCGCTGTGGGACCCAGGCGATTCGCTCGCGCCACTGCGCGAGGGAGAGCGTCGAGAGATCCGTGCCGGACACGAGGATCCGTCCGCCGTCCCGCGGTGTCACGAAGCCGAGCAGCGCGTTGAGGAGCGTGGACTTGCCGACGCCGCTCGGCCCGGTCAGGGCGACCGTCTCGCCTGGCTCGACGACCAGGGAGGCGTCGGCCAGGGAGGGGTCGGTGCGGCCGGGGTGGCGCACGGTGACGGCGTCCACTTCGATGCGGACCGGCCCCGCGGGCACTTCGGCCCTCCCGCCCTCGGGCAGCGGGGTCTCCAGGACCTCGAAGATCTCTTCCGCAGCGGACAGCCCCTCCGCCGCCGCGTGGTACTGCGCGCCGACCTGGCGCAGGGGCAGATAGGCCTCCGGGGCCAGGATCAGGATCACGAGGCCGGTGGAGAGATCGAGGTCACCCTGGACCAGCCGCATGCCGATGCCCACCGCGACCAGCGCCACCGAGATCGTCGCGAGCAGTTCCAGAGCGAAGGAGGAGATGAAGGCTATCCGCAGGGTCTTCAGGGTCGCCCTGCGGTAGTCGGACGTGATCGTCCTGATCGCCTCGGCCTGCGCCTTGGCCCGGCCGAACACCTTGAGCGTCGGCAGCCCGGCCACCACGTCGAGGAAGTGCCCCGACAGCCGGGACAGCAGCCGCCACTGCCGGTCCATCTGCGACTGGGTCGCCCAGCCGATGAGCATCATGAACAGCGGAATGAGCGGCAGTGTGACGACGATGGTCGCCGCGGAGACCCAGTCCTCGGTGACGATCCGCGCAAGCACGGCCACCGGCACCACGACCGCGAGACCCAACTGCGGCAGATAGCGCGCGAAGTAGTCGTCGAGCGCGTCGACACCACGCGTGGCGAGTGCCACCAGGGAGCCCGTGCGCTGACCGCTCAGCCACTCCGGTCCGAGCCCCGCCGCCCGCTCCAGGAGCCGGCCCCGCAGCTCCGACTTGACCGCTGCGCTCGCCCGGTGGGCGGCGAGCTCCGTGAGCCAGGTGACCAGGGCCCGACCAACCGCGACGGCCACGAGATACAGCAGCGGTGTCCTCAGCCCGGCCACGTCGTCACCGTGCTGGAACGCCCCCACCACGACCTCGGCGATGAGCATGGCCTGGGCGATGATCAGACCCGCCCCGACCAGCCCGAGGGCGACCACCGCGGCAAGGAAGAAGCGGGTGGCGCGGGCGTACCGCAGCAGGCGTGGGTCGATCGGTTTCACGTGAAACATCCCCCAACGGAGAGGGTCGGAGTGGGGCGGAGCCCGACAGGGTGCGTTTCACGTGAAACACACCCTGTGGGCCGTGGGGCCTCCGGCGAACCGTGCGGCCCCGCGGTCAGTGCGCTTCGGCGATGTTCTTCGTGCCGATCCGCTTGCGGAACACCCAGTACGTCCAGCCCTGGTAGAGCAGCACGATCGGGGTCGCGACCCCCGCACACCACGTCATGATCTTGAGGGTGTACGGACTGGACGAGGCGTTGGTGACCGTGAGGTTCCAGGCGTCGTTCAGCGAGGACGGCATGACGTTCGGGAAGAGCGTCAGGAAGAGCATCGCCACCGCGGCGGCGATGGTGATGCCCGACAGCGCGAAGGACCAGCCCTCACGCCCCGCCTTGATGGCACCGATCGCACCGACCAGCGCCAGCACGGCGATGGCCATCGCGATCAGGCTCTTCGTGTCCCCGTCCACGGCCTGGGTCCAGATCAGGAAGGCGAGCGCCAGCACGGCAGCGGCGAGGCCCAGCTTGAGCGCCATCGCACGGGCGCGTTGGCGGATGTCACCGAGCGTCTTGAGCGAGGCGAACACCGCTCCGTGGAAGGTGAAGAGGGAGAGCGTGACGAGGCCGCCCAGGATCGCGTACGGGTTGAGCAGATCCCAGAAACCGCCCACGTACTCCATGTGCGCGTCGATCTTCACGCCGTGCACGATGTTGGCGAAGGCGACGCCCCAGAGGAACGCCGGGATGAGCGAGGTCCAGAAGATGGCCTGTTCCCAGTTGCGCTGCCACTTCTCCTCCGGCCGCTTCGCCCGGTACTCGAAGGCGACACCGCGGACGATCAGGCAGACCAGGATGACCAGCAGCGGCAGGTAGAAGCCGGAGAAGAGCGTCGCGTACCACTCGGGGAAGGCGGCGAAGGTCGCACCGCCCGCCGTGAGCAGCCACACCTCGTTGCCGTCCCAGACGGGACCGATGGTGTTGATCAGGACGCGCTTCTCGGTCCGGTCCCTGGCCAGCAGCTTGGTCAGGATGCCGATCCCGAAGTCGAATCCCTCCAGGAAGAAGTAGCCGATCCACAGGACGGCGATGAGTACGAACCAGACGTCGTGGAGTTCCATGCCTCGATCTCCTCAGCCTCAGTACGAGAAGGCCATCGGCCGGTCGGGGTCGCGGTCGTCCCCGCCGATCTTGGTGGGCGGATTGAGGTCGGCCTCGGTGAGCTCGGGCGGGCCGGCCTTCACGTACTTCACGAGCAGTCGGACCTCGACCACGGCGAGCACGGCGTAGAGCAGGGTGAAGACGATCATCGAGGTGAGGACCTCGCCCTGCGAGACGCTGGGGGAGACCGCGTCCCGGGTGCGCAGGACGCCGTAGACGACCCAGGGCTGGCGGCCCATCTCGGTGAAGATCCAGCCCCACGAGTTGGCGATCAGGGGGAAGCCGAGCGTCCAGACGGCGGCGAACCAGTACCACTTGGTCAGGCGGGTGCCGAGCGCCTTGCTCTTGAAGAGCACCAGATGGGGCACTTCGTCCTCACCGGTCCGCATCCCCGGCGCCAGCATGAACTTCTTGCGGGTGAGCCAGAGTCCGACGAGGCCGATGGCGAAGGACGTCATGCCGAAGCCGATCATCCAGCGGAAGCCCCAGAAGGTGACCGGGATGTTGGGCCGGTAGTCGCCGGGCCCGAACTTCTGCTGCTCGGCCTTGTTCACGTCGTTGATGCCGGGGACGTACGACGAGAAGTTGCTGTCGGCCAGGAAGGACAGCACGCCGGGGATCGAGATCTCGACGTCGTTGTGGCCCTTGGCCACGTCGCCGACGGCGAAGATCGAGAACGGCGCGGGCTTCTCGCCGTCCCACAGCGCTTCGGCGGCGGCCATCTTCATGGGCTGCTGCTTGAACATGACCTTGCCGAGCGAGTCGCCGCTGACGGCCGTGAGCAGTCCCCCGATCACCAGCGTGACGAGGCCGAGCCGCAGCGATGTGCGCATCACGGGGATGTGCTTCTTGCGGCGCAGGTGGATGGCGGCGACGCCGACCATGAACGCGCCTCCGGTGAGGAAGGCGGCGGTCAGGGTGTGGAAGACGACGACCAGGGTGGTGTCCTGGGTCAGGACCTTCCAGAAGTCGGTGAGCTCCGCGCGCCCGGTGACCTTGTTGAGCTTGAAGCCGACGGGGTGCTGCATCCAGGAGTTGGCCGCCAGGATGAAGTAGGCGGACAGGATGGTGCCGATGGAGACCATCCAGATGCAGGCGCAGTGGATCTTCTTCGGCAGCTTGTCCCAGCCGAAGATCCACAGCCCGACGAACGTGGACTCGAAGAAGAAGGCGATGAGCGCCTCGAAGGCGAGCGGGGCACCGAAGATGTCGCCGACGAACCGCGAGTAGTCGGACCAGTTCATGCCGAACTGGAATTCCTGGACGATGCCCGTGACCACACCCATCGCGATGTTGATCAGGAAGAGCTTGCCCCAGAACTTGGTCGCCTTGAGGTACTTCTCCTTGCCGGTTCGCACCCAGGCGGTCTCCAGGCCGGCGACGAGCGCGGCGAGCGAGATCGTCAAGGGCACGAAGAGGAAGTGGTAGACGGTGGTGATGCCGAACTGCCATCGCGCCAGGGTCTCCGGCGCCAGAGCCAGGTCCACGTCGGCACTCTCCTTACATCGCCGGGTCACAGCCACAGGCTTGCCCCTTAAATCCCCCCGATCATGGGAGGAAGCGGGACACGCTTGTGAACGCGTTCACATTCACAAGCATTATGTCGTACTGGTTGTCGAGCCCTCCAGGGGGGTCCTCTAGGGCGTGCGCCACATGTGCGCCACGGAGAATCGACGGAGAAGGGCGGGCGTGGACACCCCCTTCCCAAGGCTTTCAACATCTTGTTGAATTCGGCGCCATGGAGAACCAGCTACGGATACGCGTCTCATGGCCTGCGGGCAGCCTCACCGCGACCCTCGAAGAAACCCCCACGAGCACGGCGCTCGCGGGGGCACTCCCGATCGTTTCCACCGCCCACACCTGGGGCGAGGAGGTCTACTTCGACACCCCGGTCTCCCTGGCCCAGGAACCCGACGCGCGACAGGTCGTGGAGCCGGGCACGGTGGCGTTCTGGACCGACGGCGACGCACTCGCGCTGCCGTACGGCCCCACCCCCATCTCGCGCGGCGACGAATGCCGGCTCGCGAGCCCCTGCAACATCCTCGGCCGGATCGACGGCGACCCCCGGCAGCTCGCCACGGTCCGCTCCGGCGACCCGATCCGGGTCGACGCCATCTGACCGGGCGACGGCCCCGGGAGGTCAGACCTGCTTGCGGAAGCCCTCCGCGACCTTGAGGAACAGGTCGTTGGCCTCGCTCTCACCGATCGTGACGCGCACGCCCTCGCCGGCGAACGGCCGGACCACGACGCCCGCGGCCTCGCACGCCGCGGCGAAGTCGACCGTGCGCTCCCCGAGGCGCAGCCAGACGAAGTTCGCCTGCGTCTCGGGCACGGTCCAGCCCTGCTGCACCAGACCCCCGTACACCCGGTCCCGCTCGCAGACCAACGAGCCGACGCGACCCATCAGTTCGTCCTCGGCACGCAGCGAGGCGACCGCCGCGTCCTGGGCGAGCTGGCTGACGCCGAAGGGCACGGCCGTCTTGCGCAGCGCCGCGGCGACCGGCTCGTGGGCCACCGCGAATCCGACCCGCAGCCCCGCGAGCCCGTACGCCTTGGAGAAGGTGCGCAGGACGGCCACGTTGGGGCGGTCCCGGTAGATCTCGATGCCGTCCGGCACCTCGGCGTCGCGGATGAACTCCCGGTACGCCTCGTCGAGCACCACCAGGACATCGGAGGGCACCCGGTCGAGGAATCGTTCCAGCTCGGCCCGGCGCACCACGGTGCCGGTCGGGTTGTTCGGGTTGCAGACGAAGATCAGCCGGGTCCGGTCGGTGATCGCGTCCGCCATCGCGTCCAGGTCGTGCACATCGCCCGGCGTCAGCGGCACCCGGACCGACGTCGCTCCACTGATCTGGGTGATGATCGGGTACGCCTCGAAGGAGCGCCAGGCGTAGATCACCTCGTCGCCGGGGCCCGAGGTGGACTGCACGAGCGACTGCGCCACCCCCACCGAGCCGGTGCCCGTGGCCAGGTGCGTGTGCGGCACCCCGAACCGCTCGGCCAGCTCGTTCATCAGCCCCGTGCACGCCATGTCCGGGTAGCGGTTGAAGGCGCCCGCGGCCGCGACGGCGCTCTCCATCACGCCGGGGAGCGGCGGGTAGGGGTTCTCGTTCGAGGACAGCTTGTAGGCGACCGGTCCCTCGGCCGCGGCAGCGGGCTTGCCGGGCTTGTAGGTGGGGATGCCGTCCAGCTCGGCGCGCAGTTTGGGGCTCGTCTCGCTCACCGCAGGTCCTCCTCGACCGTCGCGTACAGATGCTGTGCACGCCGCCGCGGACAGCTCCGTACACATCCAATACTCCTCACCTTATGAGGATTCGGCTCCCCTGCGAATAGCGGACGGGCGCCGGTTCCTGGCGGGCGTACGAGCAGGGGGGAGCGCTCCTCCCCCTGGCGCGCGCCGGTGGCCCGCGCCCTGGCGCGCGTCACCCGTGAAGGTGAGTTGAGACCTCTTCGAGACCTCGGGCAGTTGGCAGCCGCCCGGGGGTCGACAAGCGCCACCACAACGCCTGACCCTCGAACTCCCTTGCATATCAAGGTCATTGACTGTTTACGATCATGCAGAAACGTGCCTGTCAACGCGTGCATATGCACCCGGGCCAACCGCCCGTCATCGCCCTACTATCGGCTCGCCATGACAGCAGCAGGGAAGCACCAGGTGAGCCGGTCGACCGGTCGCCGGCTGGGGCGGGCGGGCATTCGGGACGTGGCCGCCGCCGCCGGTGTCTCCATCACGACCGTCTCAGACGCGCTCAACGGCAAGGGCCGGCTCCCCGACGCCACCCGCCGCCACGTCCGCGAGGTCGCAGACCGGCTGGGCTACCGCCCATCCGCAGCGGCCCGCACGCTCCGTACCGGCAAGTCCGGCCTCATCGGCCTGACCGTGACGACCTACGGGGATGAACCTTTCACCTTCACCGAATTCGCCTACTTCGCCGAAATGGCGAGAGCCGCGACCTCCGCCGCGCTGGCCCGCGGCTACGCCCTCGTCATCCTTCCCGCCACCTCACGCCGCAGCCCCGCGGACGTCTGGTCGAACGTCGCCCTCGACGGCACCGTCGTCATCGACCCCTCCGACCAGGACCCCGTGGTCACCGAACTCGTACGCCAGGGCCTTCCCGTCGTCTCCGACGGCCGCCCGGCGGGCAGCCTGCCCGTCACGGCGTGGGTGGACAACGACCACGAGGCCGCCGTCCTCGACCTGCTCGACCATCTCGCCGCCGCCGGCGCCCGCCGGATCGGACTGCTCACCGGAACCACCACCGACACCTACACCCGCCTGTCCACCGAGGCCTATCTGACCTGGTGCGGACGGGTCGGCCAGGACCCGGTGTACGAGTCCTACCCGGCCCACGACCCCTGTGCGGGCGCCGTCGCAGCCGACCGGCTGCTCGCCCGCCCGGACCGGCCCGACGCCGTCTACGGACTCTTCGACCCCAACGGCACCGACCTGCTCGCGGCCGCCCGGCGCTACGGGCTGCGCGTACCGGAGGACCTCCTCCTGGTGTGCTGCAGCGAATCCACCGTCTACGCCACGACCGAACCGCCCATCACCACGCTCTCGCTCAAACCGCGGCGCATCGGCACGGCCGTCGTCCAGCTCCTCATCGACGCGATCGAAGGGATCGACAACGGACACCCCATCGAGCAGGTGATACCGACCGAACTGATCGTGCGGACGTCCTCCCAACGCCGTCCGCCGCGCACCACGGTCAGCCCGCCGCGCTCGCCCGCGACGGGTCAGCCCGGCCCGTCCGGTCAGCCGGGTCAGCCCGGTCAGAACTGAGGGAGATCCGGCCGGGTGACACCACCCGGCCGGGTGGCGGGCGACCCCGGGTCGTCGGAAGGGCGAAGATCAGCCGGGATCGGACCGCCACATTGGGGACATAACCACCCGCGAACCCTGCTCGCACCCGGATTGACCACCCCTGGTGCGTCACACAGCATGAGGCGCATTCCTATGATGGGCGCACGACACCACGGATCCCCGCCCGACCTGGCGGGTCCCACGGTGTACGGCGGCGCGACGGTGGTGGAGGGGTCGATGACTCAGGGGGCCGGTCAGGGACCCGTGCGGACGGAGACGTTGCGTGACTTCCGGGTGCCGCCGTACGCACAACAGAACCCCGTGCCACCACCCGGGGAACAGGGCGCCTGGCCGCCCCCGCCCGCCCCGGAGCTCCACCAGGAGCCGACGGGGGAGCTCTCCTCCATGGAGCCCGCCACGGAACCTCACCCCATGCCGGTGGCACCGGAGTTCGGTCAAGAGCCCCCGGCCCCGGAGTTCCGCGCGGAGCCCCCGGTGACGCAGCCCGAGGCGCCCGCGCCCCAGGCGCCCGGCCCGGCGCCCGGCGCAACCCCCTATCCGGGCGATGAGCCGCCCGAGGGATACACGCCGACCGCCCGTGACCTCCCGATCATCAACCGGGGGGACACCGTCCAGGTGCCCGTGGTCGAGCAGCCCGCCCCCGCGCAGGCACCCGACGGCCCCGGCCCGCTGTACGTCGTCGGTGACGTCCACGGCTACCTCGACGAACTCCTGGCCGCCCTGCGCGCACAGGGCCTCATCAACGAATCCGGCAACTGGAGCGCCGGTACCGCGCGCCTGTGGTTCCTCGGCGACTTCACCGACCGCGGCCCCGACGGCATCGGCGTCATCGACCTGGTCATGCGGCTCTCCGCCGAGGCCGCGGCCGCCGGCGGCTACTGCAAGGCCCTCATGGGCAACCACGAGCTGCTGCTCATCGGCGCCAAGCGGTTCGCCGACACCCCCGTCAACTCCGGTGCGGGCACCGCCACGTTCCAGGCCGCCTGGCTCCTCAACGGCGGCCAGAAGGCCGACATGGACCGGCTCCAGGACGTACACCTCCAGTGGATGTCCCGGCTCGACGCCATCGAGCAGGAGGACGACCACCTGCTGATGCACTCCGACACGACCGCCTATCTGGATTACGGCGACTCCATCGAGGCGGTCAACGACACCGTCCACGCCATCCTCAACCGCAATGACGCCGACGAGTGCTGGGACCTGTTCCGCAAGCTCACCAAGCGGTTCGCGTTCCGCGACGGTACGGGCCCCGAGGCCGCGCGCGAGCTGCTCGCGGCATACGGCGGGCAGCGCGTGGTGCACGGCCACAGCCCGATCCCGTATCTCCTCGGCGAGGTGGGTACCGAGGACGGCGAGGAGGACTCGCGCCCCGTCGTCGAGGGCCCGCACCTGTACGCCGACGGTCTGGCCATCGCCATGGACGGCGGCGTGACCATGGCCGGAAAACTGCTGGTCCAGCAGCTCCCGCTGCATGGCTGAGGGGTGACCGGGAAGGCCTTCCGCAAAGCGCCGGGTATGCCATTTCCGGAAACACCCTGTCACCCCGTGCCGTAGCGGCTCTACCATCGGGTTATCCGTAGCAGGCTCTCCTCCGTTTCCGCCCAACTGCCCGTTCACCAGGCGGGCTTCCCGGCCCTACGGAGCATCGGGGGATGCACATGAACAGCGCTCCGCACCTGCTTCCCGAGGACCGCCAGGAGTTCGAGCGGATCCTCGACGAGGCGCTGCGCACCGCGCACGAACGGCCCGGTCTCTCCGCCATCGGCGAGCGTCTCAACGCCGTGCAGCTGCGCACCATGGTGCTGGCCGCCGGCACCTTCGTCACCGAGCGGGCGGCCCCGGAGTACGACCACTACGTCAGAACACGCCAAGCCCTGAAGGCCTCCGGCGACACCGCCGCGCACGACTCGGCCCTGCTGCCCCCGGACGGGGCGTCGCTGGAGCCCCTGGGCGCTGGTGTCGGCGCCGTCGTCACGGTGCTGGCCCCGGTTCTTGCCGGGACCGCGGCCGCGATCTTCCTGCTGGTCGGTTACATCCTGAAGATGCTGAAGCCGGTGCCCGCCTTCGCCGACACCATGGTGACGGCCGGCTGGTTCTTCGGCGCGCTGACCGCCGCCGCGATCCTCGCCGCCGCCGTCGGCCTCCTGATCACCGCGGTGCGCAACGGCGCGACGCAGGTCGTGGCCGTCGACGAGGACGGCGAGGCGGACGCACCCGACGAACACGTCCAGGAACTCTCCCGTGCCCGCGAGGCGTGGCGCCACGCCCTGTTGGAGCGCGGCATCTACCCGTTCCTGCGCGACGCGCTCGCCGACCCGAGCGTCGACCCCGCGACCCCGGCACGCCGCCCGACGGGCCGCATCCCCTCCCTCGGCTACGACCGTCCGGGCTTCGGCAGTCCCGACGAGGGCGAATCCTCGGGCCACCCCAGTTTCACCAGCCCGGACTTCACCAGCCCCGACTTCGGCGGCCCCGAACACCAGCCGGACTGAGGACATCGGCGGGGCGCTGTCCCGGAGGCCGCCGGCTCCCGGGACAGCGCGCGCCAGGCATCGCCTCAGTCGGCGATCGGCAGATAGACCCGGTTGCCCGCGTCGGCGAACTCCTTGGACTTCTCCGCCATCCCCGCTTCGATCTCGTCCGCCTTCAGATCGCCGCCGTGCTCGCGCCTGATGTCCTGGGAGATCTTCATCGAGCAGAACTTCGGGCCGCACATCGAGCAGAAGTGCGCGGTCTTGGCCGGCTCCGCGGGCAGCGTCTCGTCGTGGAACTCCCGGGCGGTGTCCGGGTCGAGGGCCAGGTTGAACTGGTCCTCCCAGCGGAACTCGAACCGGGCGTCCGAGAGCGCGTCGTCCCACTCCTGCGCGCCGGGGTGCCCCTTGGCCAGGTCCGCCGCGTGTGCGGCGATCTTGTACGTGATGACGCCGGTCTTCACGTCATCGCGGTTGGGCAGGCCGAGGTGCTCCTTGGGCGTGACGTAGCAGAGCATCGCGGTGCCCCACCAGGCGATCATCGCCGCACCGATGCCGGAGGTGATGTGGTCGTAGGCGGGCGCCACATCGGTGGTCAGCGGCCCCAGGGTGTAGAACGGGGCCTCCTCACAGATCTCCTGCTGGAGGTCGATGTTCTCCTTGATCTTGTGCATCGGGACGTGTCCCGGGCCCTCGATCATCGTCTGTACGTTGTGACGCTTGGCGATCGTGTTGAGTTCCCCGAGCGTGCGGAGCTCCGCGAACTGCGCCTCGTCGTTGGCGTCCGCGATGGAGCCGGGGCGCAGGCCGTCGCCGAGCGAGTACGTCACGTCGTAGGACGCGAGGATCTCGCACAGCTCCTCGAAGTTCTCGTACAGGAACGACTCCTTGTGGTGCGCCAGGCACCAGGCCGCCATGATCGAGCCGCCGCGCGAGACGATGCCGGTCTTGCGGCGGGCGGTCAGTGGCACGTACCGCAGCAGGACACCCGCGTGGACCGTCATGTAGTCGACGCCCTGCTCGGCCTGCTCGATGACGGTGTCCTTGTAGATCTCCCAGGTCAGGTCCTCGGCGCGGCCGTCGACCTTCTCCAGGGCCTGGTACAGCGGCACCGTGCCGATCGGGACGGGCGAGTTGCGCAGCACCCACTCACGGGTGGTGTGGATGTTGCGGCCCGTGGAGAGGTCCATGACCGTGTCGGCGCCCCACTTGGTGGCCCAGGTCATCTTGTCGACCTCCTCCTCAATGGAGGAGGTGACGGCGGAGTTCCCGATGTTGGCGTTGACCTTCACCAGGAACCGCTTGCCGATGATCATCGGCTCGATCTCGGGGTGGTTGATGTTGGCGGGCAGCACCGCGCGACCCGCCGCGATCTCCTCCCGCACGACCTCGGGGGAGACGTTCTCGCGGATCGCGACGTACTCCATCTCCGGGGTGATCTCGCCGCGCCGCGCGTAGGCGAGCTGGCTGACGGCCTGGCCGCCGCGACCTCGGCGGGGCTGGCGCGGACGGCCGGGGAAGACCGCGTCGAGGTTCTTCAGGCCCCCGCGCGGCGAGGTGTGCTTGATGCCGTCGTCCTCGGGACGGACCGGACGCCCGGCGTACTCCTCGGTGTCGCCGCGCCCGATGATCCAGTTCTCGCGGAGCGGGGCGAGGCCGCGCCGGACGTCCGTGTCGATGGTGGGATCGGTGTACGGCCCCGACGTGTCGTACAGCGTCACGGCCTTGCCGTTGGTGAGGTGCACCTGGCGGACCGGCACCTTGAGGTCGGGGCGCGATCCCTCGATGTACCCCTTGTGCCAGCCGATGGACTTCCCGCTCTCCTCAGAGCTGGAGGCAGGCGTGCTTGTGTCCTGAACGGTCATGAGACCTACTCCCTACGCCGGCATTACCCGGTAACAGGTTCGGCGGTCGGCGCAGCCTCTTCCGTACGGTTCGTACGGTATTCAGCGCCCTCTCAGCCCGGTGCTCCGAGCTCCCGCGTGTGCAAAGGTGTCACCACGCTAGCGTCCTCACTGGCGCGCTGAACAGAGGGCCCCCTCTGTTCTTGCGATGATCGGGCGGTGACCTCACCAGAACCGCACCCACCGCACCCTTCCGGCGGATCCGGCCACGGACACGGCCACTCGCACAGCCACGGGCCCGCCGCACCCGTGTCGAAGCACCTCCGCAAGGTCATCGCCGCGGTGCTGATTCCCTTCTCCACAGCGGTACTTGTGGGCCTTGTGGTCCTCTGGCCCGGGGGCGCCCCGCCGCACCAGCGGACCGGCGTCGGCTTCGACCGCCAGACCCAGCAAGCCAAAGTCGTAAAAGTGGACAAGGTGGACTGCAAATCGGTCAACGCCGGTCAAGCTCCATCGAACGGCGACACCTCCACCGCCGAGAGCCAGTCGGCGCGGGAAGCACCCCCGAGGTGGTGCGGCAAGGCCACCGTCGAGGTCACCTCGGGCAAGGAGAAGGGCCGCACCTTCACCGAGATCGTCCAGCCCGACTCGCCCCGCCAACTGCACGCGGGCCAGGACGTGATCGTCTCGTACGCCCCCGACGCCCCGCACGACCTGCAGTATTCGGTGACCGACGTGAACCGGCGCCTTCCGATGGCTCTGCTGGCGGGGATCTTCGCGCTCGCGGTCGTGCTCGTGGGCCGGCTGCGCGGGGTGATGGCACTGGTGGCGCTGGTGGTCTCGTTCGCCGTGCTGACCCTGTTCATCCTTCCGGCGGTGTTGCAGGGCTCCAATCCGCTGCTTGTGGCGGTGGTCGGCGCGAGCGCCATCATGCTGATCGCGCTCTACATGTGCCACGGACTGTCCGCGCGCACCTCCGTCGCCGTCCTCGGCACCCTCGTCTCCTTGATGCTGATCGGGGTGCTCGGTTCGCTCTTCATCGGCTGGGCCGCCCTCACCGGCAACACCGACGACAACACCGGCCTCATCCACGGCCTCTACCCGAACATCGACATGTCCGGCCTGCTGCTCGCCGGCGTCATCATCGGCTCGCTCGGGGTGCTCGACGACGTGACCGTCACCCAGACCTCGGCGGTCTGGGAGCTGCACGAGGCGAACCCGACGATGGGCCCGCGCGGCCTGTACCGGGCGGGCATCCGCATCGGCCGCGACCACATCGCGTCGGTGGTCAACACGCTGGTGCTCGCCTACGCGGGTGCCGCGCTGCCCCTTTTGCTGCTGTTCTCGATCGCGCAGAGCAGCGTGGGCACGGTGGCCAACAGTGAGCTGGTGGCGGAGGAGATCGTCCGCACCCTGGTCGGATCGATCGGCCTCGTCGCCTCGGTGCCGCTGACCACGGCGCTGGCCGCCCTCGTGGTCTCCGCCGACCGGCCGGCCCCGGGTGGCCGCACGGCGCCGCGGCTGGGCGCCAAGCGCGGCTCCGGCGGCCATCGCCGCAAGAAGTAGCGGGTCAGCCGGCGTTCTCCTCCGCCAGGATCCGCCCGAGCGCGTCCTCCAGGTGCTCGTCGAAATCCCCCAGCGTCCACTCCTGGCCCAGGGGTACGAGCTTGTCGGTCCGGTCGAGGAAGGCCACCAGCGGGGCGGCGCCGGCGCGGAACAGGGCCCGGTCGGCGCCCACTTGCAGCCGGATGTGCACGTCGCAGAGCTCATCGGGTTCGCTGGGTTCGATCCGCACGTCGCCGTCGCCGGTCGGGCCGTTGATGCCGTCGAGCAGCAGTTCCCGCCCGAAGGCCCAGGTGACGGGCGCGTCGCCGGGGAGGTGGAAGGTCATGCGCACCGCGTAGGGGTCCGTCGCCTCGTACGTCAGCTCCACCGGGATCCGGAAGGAAAGCTCCTCGGAGACGAGGAAGCTCATCATCACTTCTGCCTGAACCGACTCACGCATCGTCACGTACCCCGCTTTAGCTGAAACCGGCCAGGAACAACCTCAGAGCCTTCTTGACGCCATCGTGCTGTACGTGCCAACAGATCACAAGGAGTGATATTTCAGATACTGATAGAGAACACCAGGGAGCTGAAGAGGGCACCGACCTCACCACGGAGCTGTTCGATCGCGGGCAGAAGGCGTTCTTGCTGGTGGAGGGGGACGGAGATGGCCATCGTCGCGGCGCTGGAGCCGGCCGTGATGGGGATCGCGGCGCAGACGGTACCCAGGGCGTACTCCTGCCGTTCGACCACCGGTTGCATACGCTCCGTAGTCGCGAGGCGCTCCGCCAGGGCCCAGCGGTCGCGCACGGTGTAGGGCGTGATCGCCTCCACCGGGTGCCGGTCCAGGTAGTCCTCGCGCGTCCGGTGGTCGAGCTGGCTCAGCAGGCACTGGCCGATCGCGTGGGCGTGCGCGGTCTCGCGGAAGTCGGCCCATTCCTCGACGGCGGGCGCGGTGGGGGTGTCGGCAACCCCGGCGATCTCGATCTCACCCTCGCGGTAGACGGCGAAGTAGACGGGCGCCCCGATCGTGTCCCGCCACCGGGCGAGTGAGTCGGCGATCTTGCTGCGACGATTCTGCAGCGCCCCGCCATGTGCCAGGCGCTCTGCTGCGGGGCCGAGGACGAACACCCCGCTCTCGCGCCGCAGATAGTCCTCATGGGTCAGGGTGCGCAGCAGGTGGTACGCCGTGGGGAGCGGCAGTCCGGCCTCACGCGCCAGTTGTTTGGCGGGGGCCCCGTCGGGGTGGGCGGCGACCGCTTCGAGAAGTCGCAGGGCTCGCTGGACCGAGCCGATCAGGGTAGGGACGGCGGCGTTCGAAGCCGTGGCCACAGGTCACCCCCAGGCGTACCGACGGGCGACGTGCCCGCCCGCGGGGGCCGCCCCCGCGCGGCTGCCGCGCCTCGGGGTGCGGCGGCACGGGCCGGTCGGGCCGGTGGTCGGGCGCGGTCGGGACCCGTGGTTCCCAGGGGGCGGCAGAGACTCGCCACTCTAATGGCCGAGGCTGTAGCGGAAGGCGGTTTGTCCAGGTCAATCCCCCGGCCGGGCTAATCCGCCGCGCGCCCGGACGGGGTCCGCCACGCGGGCCGGGGAGGCCGCGCCGGCGTGGCGGGCTCCGCTACCAGTCGCCGCGCGAGGAGGACAAGGACATGAACCGCCGCACCACGTAGATCAGACCGCCGACGAGAGCCACGAAGACCAGGAGCTTGAACAGCAGTCCGAACAGGAAGCCGACCACGCTCGCGATCAGACCGCCGAACACGACCAGGGCGATGACGGGCACGGCGACCCACTTCACCCACCAGGGCATCCCCGCGAATATCTCCCGTGCCGCCATCGTCCTTACCTCTTTCTGTCAGTTTTCGGTCTCCGCACGCATTCCGTGCTTTCGACACTCTCGATGCTAGAGGCGACAGGGTGCCGCGCGGGGCACTCACAGCCCTTGAACTCCCCTGACCGAACCCCTAGGGAGAGTCGGGGGCGGCCCTCAGCTCTCAGGCGGAGAGAAGACCACCAGAACCCTCAGGTCCTCGGTGATGTGGTGGAACTTGTGGGCCACTCCGGCCGGTACGTAGACCACGCTGCCGCGCGAGACCTGCGTCGTCTCCAGGCCCACGGTGATCGACGCCCGGCCGCTGGCCACGAAGTAGATCTCGTCCTGGGCATGTGGGGACTGCGGGTCGTGCGCGCCGGCGTCGAGGGCGTACAGCCCCGCCGACATGTTCCGCTCCCGCAGGAACTGCAGATACGCCCCGTCGTTGGCGGCGCGTTCCGCCTCCAACTCGTCGAGCCGGAAATCTTTCATCGCCATCCGCCCCTGCACTTGTGCCGATCACGTCTGCCACGATCGGACCCATGAAGAATTTTGTAGTCAAGACGATCGCCAACGCGGCTGCCCTGGCAGTAGCCATCTGGTTGGTGAAGAACATCACCCTGACCGGCGACAACACCGGCAAGAAGGCGCTGACGCTGGTTCTGGTGGCGCTGGTCTTCGGTGTGGTGAATTTCGTCGTGAAGCCCATCGTGAAGCTGCTGTCCTTCCCCCTGTTCATCCTCACGCTCGGCCTGATCACGCTGGTGATCAACGCCTTGATGCTGCTGTTGACCTCCTGGCTCGCCGACAAGCTGAACCTCAGCTTCCACGTCGAGGGCTTCTGGACCGCCGTGGTCGGCGCCCTGATCATCTCGATCGTGTCGTGGGCGATGCACATCGTCCTCCCCGACGACAACGACTGAGCCGACGACGACCGAGCGGTGGCCGCCCCCGGCCGGATCTTCCGGCCCGCCGCCATCCGCAGTGATTGGAGCACGACGTATGACAGGTGACGGCACGCGGTCCGTACGCGCCGGCCTTCCCGACCCGGTCGCCCACGAACCCACCCTGCCCGGTCCGGTGTTCGCCGCCCACTTCCACCTGCCCGGCGAGGCGACCGGGCCCTACACCTACGGCCGCGACACCAACCCGACGTGGACCCACCTGGAACGGGCCATCGCCGACCTCGAATCACCCGACGAGAGCGCCGAGGCGATCGTCTTCGCGTCCGGGATGGCGGCGATCTCAGCCGTGCTGCTCTCCCAGGCGCGCGCGGGCGACACCGTGGTCCTGCCGGACGACGGCTATCAGGCCCTGCCCCTGGTCCGTGAGCAGTTGGAGGCGTACGGCATCGAGGTGCGCACCGCGCCGACCGCCGACGACGCCCAACTGGCGCACCTCGACGGCGCCAGGCTGCTCTGGATCGAAACCCCGTCCAACCCCGGTCTCGACGTGTGCGACGTGCGCCGGCTCGCACGGGCCGCCCACGACGCCGGCACTCTGGTCGCGGTGGACAACACCCTGGCCACGCCGCTCGGGCAGCGCCCCCTCGATCTCGGCGCGGACTTCGCCGTCGCCAGCGGCACCAAGGGGCTGACCGGGCACGGCGATCTCCTGCTCGGCTACGTGGTGTGCCGCGACGCGGACCTCGCCGCTCGGGTACGCAAGTGGCGCAAGGTCGTCGGGGCGATCCCGGGGCCCATGGAGGCCTGGCTGGCCCACCGCTCCCTCGCGACCCTGCACCTGCGCGCCGACCGGCAGGCCGCGAACGCCCTGGCCCTCGCCGAGGCTCTGGCCGAACGAGCCGAGGTGACGGGCCTGCGCTACCCCGGTCTGCCCTCGGACCCCTCGTACCGTCTGGCCTGCGCGCAGATGCGGCGCTTCGGCTGTGTGGTCTCCTTCGACCTGCCCGACCGCGGCTTCGCCGAGCGGTTCCTCGATGCGCTGCGCCTGGTCGACGACGCGACCAGCTTCGGCAGTGTGCGCTCCACGGCGGAACGGCGCGGCCGCTGGGGCGGCGACGCGGTGGGGGAGGGCTTCATCCGCTTCTCGGTCGGCGCCGAGGACGCCCCGGACCTGATCGCGGACGTGGAGCGCGCCCTGGACGAGGCGGGCAAACAGCGCCCGTAGGGCCCTCGGCCCGGTCGCGGCCACCCCGGCCACGGAAGACGGACGGTCCGAGCCTCCCCCCTCGTGGCTCGGACCGTCCCGGTTCTCGCGCGCTGAGAACCACCTGGACAAGGCTAGTTGACTCTGCGTCAGTGTCCAATCACCCTAGCGACAGGGGCCTATCGACATATTTATAGTGGTGCCCGGCCGGGGGCGTCGTGAGGCAGTGCGGGACGGGAGGCGCGGCATGGACCTTGCCCTGCTGCGTACCTTCGTCACCGTGCACCGGGCCGGCTCCTTCACCCGGGCCGCGGCGCTGCTCGGGCTCTCACAGCCCGCGGTGACCGGCCAGATCCGCACGCTGGAGCGGCAGTTGGGCCGCCCGCTCTTTCTGCGTCAGGCGCGCGGTGTGACCCCCACGACCATCGGTGACGAGCTGGCCCAGCGGGCGGCGCCGCATCTGGACGCCCTCGTCGAGCTCACCGAGCCGGCCCTCGGTGAGGAACCGGGCTCGCGGACGGTGCACCTGGCCGGGCCGCCGGAGTTCACCGCCCTGCGCGCCCTGCCCGCGCTCACCCCGCTCATCCCCCACGGCCTCGCACTGCGCGCCTCCTTCGGCAGTGCCGAGGAGACCCTGGAAGGCCTGGCCGCCGGCCACCACGACCTGGCCATCGCCACGGCCCGGCCCCGCGGCGGGCTGCTGACCTCGACCCCGCTGTGCGACGAGGAGCACGTGCTGGTCGCCGGGGTGCGCTGGGCGGCACGGCTCGGGCCGGGCGCGGTGCGGCATGGCGGGCCTCGGGCGCTGGAGCCCATCCCGGTGGTGGAGGTCCATGAGTCGCTGCCGCTGGTGACGCGCTACTGGGCGTCCGTCTTCGACGCCAAGCCCGCCGCCGCCGGCACGGTGGTCGCCCCCGACCTGCGGGCGGTCCTGGCCGCGGTGACGGCCGGCGCGGGACTCGCGGTGCTGCCGCGCTATCTGTGCGAGACGGCGCTGGAACAAGGTGCGGTGGTGGCGCTGCTCGACCCGCCGGTGCCGCCCCTGCGGACCTATTTCCTCGCGGCGCGCACCGGCACACTCGGCCTCGCGCACATCGCGCGGGCGCAGGACTGGCTGCTGCGTGCCGCGGCCGACTGGGGCTGAGCGGCGGCGGGAAGGGCCCGAAGAGTTTCGCAGGGGTTCCTTCGGGCCACATTTCTCCCATGCCCGTACGTCCAGTGGTCAAGCGCACCGCCCGAGCCGTTCTGCTCGACGGCGACGACCTCATTCTGATCAAGCGGACCAAGCCCGGCATGGATCCGTACTGGGTCACTCCCGGCGGCGGGGTCGAGCCCGAGGACTCCACGGTCGTCGAGGCGCTCCACCGTGAAGTGCACGAGGAACTCGGCGCGAAGATCACCGACGTGGTGCCGTGCTTCGTCGACACCGTCGAACACATCGGCGCCGACGGGGGCGCGACCGGAGTGAAGGTGCAGCACTTCTTCGTCTGCCGCCTCGACTCCATGGACCCCTCACTGCGGCACGGCCCCGAGATCGAGGATCCGTGCGGCGAGTACGAGATCGTGCGCATCCCGTTCACGCGTGTCGGGATCGCCTCGGTGCACCTCGTCCCGCTCTCGCTCCGGCATTACCTGGACGGCAACATCGAGGGCGTGCGCGCGATGCACGCACCCGATCTCGGCTGACGCCCGTCATCACCGCGCGGAGCTGACCAGGGCGTAGGCCTCCCGCAGGTCTCCGCCCGTGTACGCGTGCGTGGCGATCCCGGCCAGGTGATGATCGGCGTTTCCCGCGACCGATACGGGTACCGCAGCGAAGAGGTGAAGTCTCGCCATGTACGCCGAGGCCAGTACGAGGGCTTACTCCCCCTGTCGGACGCCCTCCATGGCCTCTCGGCGGCACTCTGTTTCACGTGAAACACCCACCTCTTCCCCCGTCCCGTCGCCCGCGCCGCGCGCCGTTTCACGTGAAACATCTCCGTCGGCCCGCGCGCAGGGGCTGGCTGGTGGCCCACATAGCCGTCTCCGTGAGTTGGCTGGGCCTCACTCTCGGCTTGCTCGCCCTCGGCATCACGGCCTGCACGACGGACTCACCCGCCATGACCGAGGCCGCCTACCGCGCCATGAAGGTGTTCGGCGACTGGCTGGTGGTGCCCATTGCGCTGGTGTCCCTGGGAACCGGAGTGGTGCTGTCCCTGGGCACCCGGTGGGGACTGGCTCGTCATCACTGGGTCTGGGTCAAGTTCTGGCTGACCCTGGTGACGCTCTGCCTGTCGGCCTTTTCGCTGCGGCCCGAGATCAACGGCGCGGTCACTGCCGGCGTTCCCGACATCAGCCTGGTGGCCGCCCCGGTCGTCTCCTCCAGCGCCTACTTCTTCATGACCGCGGTCTCGGTGCTCAAGCCCTGGGGGCTGACCAGCCGGGGCAGGAAGCACCGTGCGCAGGAGCGGAAAGCGGTGGACGCGGCATCGGCGCGTCCGACAATCTGACCCTCATGCCCTCACCGCTCACCGAACTCCCCTTGCGCCGCCTCACCATCGAAGACCTCGTCGCCTGCGCCGACCTCTCCGAAGACAGGGGCTGGCCTCGCGAGGAGCACAAATGGGGGCTCCTCCTCACGGCGGGCACCGGGTACGGCGTCGACGCCCCAGACGGCAAGGGCCTGCTCACCGCCTGCGTCGTCACCTCGTACGGTCCGGGCCTGGCCGCCATCGGCATGGTCCTGGTGGCCGGCCGCTTCGCCCGGCAGGGAGTCGGGCGCCGCCTGATGAAGGACGTTCTGCGGGAGCTGCGGGGCACGCCGCTCACTCTCCATGCCACCCCGTACGGCCGCCCGTTGTACGAGGAGCTGGGGTTCGAGGCCGTCGGCCGCGCCGAGATGGTCACGGGCCACTTCCGCCCGTCCGGTCCGGCTCCCACGGTGTCCACGCGCCCCGCGACCGCCGACGACCTGCCCGCGATCCTCCGGCTCGACGCCGAGGTCTTCGGCGAGGACCGCACCCATCTGATCGCCCGGCTGCCGGCCTTCAGCGACCAGCTGCGGGTGGCGGAGGACTCGGCCGGCCTGACCGGCTTCGCGGCCGCCTGGCCCAACGTGACCACACACGTGGTGGGCCCGCTGATCGCCCGGGACACGGCGACGGCGAAGGCCCTCGTCGCCTCGCTCGCGGCCGGCACGGACCGCCCCCTGCGCACGGATGTGGATGTGCGCCACGAGGAGCTGCTCGACTGGCTGAAGGAGTCCGGCCTGGAGTCGGTCGCCTTCAACACGGTAATGGCGTCCGCCATCCCGGCTCTGCCCGGCGACTGGACGCGACGCTTCGCGCCCCTCACCGTGGCGGCCGGGTAACTCCCGCCGGGCCCGCATACCGGCGATGCTGCCTCCCCCATGTGCAGCACCGTGGACGGCACTTGGGGACGCACGCTCGCGACGGTCAGCGCCGAGCCAGGGCCTCCACGGCCGTGCTCGCGAACCCGTGGTCCTGATCGGGGGCTCCGCCACCGACGCCGATGGCGCCGATCAGCCGCCCGTCGCGGTGGACGGGGACGCCTCCCGCGATGAAGAGGAGCGGGCGGTCGAGGGCGGTCGGCAGGGTGTGGAAGAGGCCGCCCGGCTGGACCGCGTCCACCAGATCGGCGGTCGGGGCGTTCAACTGGAGCGCCGTGTACGCCTTGCGGGTGCTGGTCTCACCGGCGATGAGGACGGCCCGGTCGTCCCGGCGGAAGGCGAGCAGATGGCCGCCCGCGTCCAGGACGGTGACCGCGACGGTGACTCCAGCTGCCTCGGCGGCGGCGCGGGCCGCTTCGACGAGGGCTTCCGCGTCCTGGATGGTGAGCGGGGCTACGGCGATGGTGGGGGTGCTCATGCGGGATGACTCCTTGGACGTGCGGTGCGGTGTGTTCAGCGAGGAGAGGCGGTGGCCCGTACCGGCTCGGGCACGGATCCCGCGGTGATGCGGCTGTTCGTGTCCGTACGCCGCTCCAGGGCGCTGGAGACGAGGGCGAGCACGAGGGCGGAGGCGGCGAGTGCCGCGCCGACCCAGTTGGGGGCGGTGTAGCCGAGGCCCGCCGCGATGACGATGCCGCCGAGCCAGGCGGAGAGCGCGTTGCCGAGGTTGAAGGCGCCGATGTTCACGGCGGACGCGAGGGTGGGAGCGCCGGCTGCCTGGTCGAGCACCCGCTTCTGCAGCGGGGGCACGGTGGCGAAGCCCAGAGCGCCGATGAGGAAGATCATGACGGCGGAGGCAAGCTTGTCGTGGGCGGCCACGGTGAACAGCGCGAGGACCACGGCGAGCCCGGTGAGCGACACATAGAGCATCGGCATCAGAGCGCGGTCGGCGAAGCGGCCGCCGACGAGGTTTCCCGCGACCATGCCGAGGCCGAAGAGGACGAGCAGCCACGTGACCGAGGTGTCGGCGTAGCCGGCGACGCCCGTCATCATCGGCGTGATGTAGGTGATCGCCGCGAACACTCCGCCGAAGCCGAGCACGGTCATCGCCATGGCGAGCAGCACCTGGACGTTCCGGAACGCGGCGATCTCGTGCCGCAGCCGCACGCCCTCGGCCTTCGGCAGGTCGGGGACGAGCTTGGCCACTCCGACCAGGCCCAGCACGCCGAGCGCAGCGACGACGATGAAGGTCGCCCGCCAGCCGGCCTGCTGGCCGATGAGTGTGCCGGCCGGCACACCGACGACATTGGCGACGGTCAGACCCGTGAACATCATGGCGATCGCCCCCGCCTTCTTCTCCGGGGCAACCAGTTCGGCCGCGACGACCGAACCGATCCCGAAGAAGGCGCCGTGCGCCAGGGAGGCGACGATCCGGCCGGCCAGCATCAGCCCGAAGACGGGCGCGACCGCCGAGAGCACGTTGCCGACGATGAAGAGGCCCATCAGCAGCATCAGCATCCGCTTGCGGGAGATCTTCGTGCCCAGGATGGTCATCAGCGGGGCGCCGAGCGTCACGCCGACCGCATAGCCGCTGACCAGAAAACCGGCGGTGGGGATGGAGACACCGAAGGTTCCGGCGACCTCGGGGAGCAGCCCCATGATCACGAACTCTGTGGTGCCGATACCGAACGCCCCGATGGCGAGGGCTAGGAGCGCGAGTGGCATGGGATGACCTTCCAGGAGATTGCGTGAGCCCCTTACGAGCGTCCACAATAATTGCAGACGCTGGCTAATTGCAAACGCGGGCTATTGCGCACGTGGACTATCCTGAGGAGAAGCTGCTCCGGACGGAGGACACACGTATGACCGCGACGGATCCCGCACTCACCGCCCTCTCCCAGGGCTGGTGCGCGCTCTCCCTGCTGCACAGCAGGATCGATGCCCACATCGAGCGCGCCCTGCAGACGGGGCACGACCTCAGCGTGCGCGAGTATTCGCTGCTCGACGTCCTCAGCCGTCAGCACAACGGCCCCGGCGGCCACCTCCAGATGAAGCAGGTCGCCGACGCCGTCGTCCTCAGCCAGTCGGCCACGACGCGGCTCGTCACCCGGCTCGAAGACCGCGGCCTGCTGACCCGGTACCTCTGCGACACCGACCGGCGCGGCATCTACACCGACGTGACCGAGGCCGGCCTCGCCCTGCTCGCATCGGCCCGTCCCACCAACGACCGGGCCCTGCGCGAAGCCCTGGACGAAGCGGCGAAGAACGCCGAACTGGCTCCCCTGGTCCGCGCGGTCGAGGAACTGCACGTCGCCGCCTGAGCGACCCGGAGCGTGCCGGAACGACCCGGAGTACGCCGCAGCGACCGCGAGTACGCCGGAGTGACCCCGGAGTATCGTCCGGGCCATGAGTGATCTTGAAATCAGGCCTGCGACACCCGAGGACATCCCGGCGATCGTGGCGATGCTGGCGGATGACGCGCTGGGCGCCCAGCGCGAGTCGCCCGACGACCTCACGCCCTACCTCGCCGCCTTCGACCGGCTCGCGAGCGACCCGAACCAGCAGGTAGTGGTGGCCGACCGGGGCGGCGAGGTCGTCGGAACGCTCCAGCTCACCATCATCCCGGGCCTGTCCCGGCGCGGCACTACGCGCTCCATCATCGAGGGGGTACGGGTGCATGGCGCGGAGCGCGGCAGCGGCCTGGGCACCCAGCTCATCGAATGGGCCGTCGATGAGTCGAGGCGCCAGGGGTGCCGACTGGTCCAGCTGACCTCCGACGCCACCCGCACCGATGCCCACCGCTTCTATGAGCGGCTGGGTTTCGAGGCCTCCCACGTGGGATTCAAGAAGACCCTCTAGGCCCCGCGGCGGTCTCTGTTTCACGTGAAACAGAGACCGCCTCAGCCTGCGCTGGGTGTTTCACGTGGAACACCCAGCGCGTTTCACGTGAAACGTCAGACCCCCCGCCATCCATCGGGGTCCACACCGCCCGGCACCGCTGAAGCGTCGGGCCCGTAGGGCTCGCGGGTGAAGACGAACGACCCCAGGTCGAGATGGCTCACTGTTCCGTCCGGCCGCAGCACCACTCGGAGCGTCTCGCCCCGGTGGTAGCCGTCGAGGCCGATCCAGGTGTCATCGGCGACAGCCCGGAACCGGGAGGGCCGACCGCTGCCGCGCAGGGGCTCCAGCGCCATCCCCTGGTCCGCCGTGAGACGCAGCCCGTATACGTGGGTGCCCCAGTACCAGGGGCCGGTGAGCCCGAGGAGCCGCTCATCCACCTCGGGGAGGGGGCGCCAGGGCTCGGGGAGACGCGGCTCGGCCTCTGCCACGATCTGCACGAGCTCGGCCGCCAGCGTGCCGCACAGCGGGCCGGAGGTCGCGTTGGACAGCGCGACGGCTGCCACCCCGTCAGCCGCGCTCATCCACAGACCCGCGACGAATCCGGGCAACGACCCCGTGTGTCCGGCGAGTTCACGGCCCTTCGCACACGCCAGCTGCATGCCCAGCCCGTACCCGCCCTCCCAGCCGCCCGGCTCGGGCGCCACGGCCGGTGTACGCATCTCCGCCAACGATTCGGCGCGCAGGACCCGTTCGTCTCCCTCGATGAGGAAGACGGCGAAGCGGCAGAGGTCCCGTGCCGTCGACCACAGCTGGCCGGCGGGCGCCATCAGGCCCAGATCCTGGGACGGTTCGGGCAGCAGGACATCCGCCCACGGGTGCACGGCCCAGCCTCCCGCATGGGGATGCTCCGGCTGCGTACTCGTACGGTCGAGCCCCAACGGCTCCAGGACCTCCGCGCGCAGCGCTTCGTCCCAGGGCACGCCACGCACCGCTTCCACCAGGGAGCCGAGCAGGGCGTAGCCCGGGTTGGAGTAGTGGTGCAGCCGGCCCGCGGGGTGCAGTCGCGGCTGCCCGCCCAGCACGTCGGCGAGCTCGGGCCGCAGGTCCCCGGGCGTCCGCTCCCACCAGGGCGATGGCGCCTCGGCGGGCAACCCGGCTGTGTGAGAAAGGAGTTGGGCAATGGTCGCTCCGCCGGCCGACGTGCCGGGGAGGTGCTTCTCCAGCGGATCGGCCAGGTCGAGCAGCCCCTCGTCACGCAGCCGCATCACCAGCACGGCGGTGAACGTCTTGGTGATGGAGCCGACGCGGTACTGGACGTCGGCATCCGGGCCATGCCCGTCCACGGAGGTGCGTGACCCTGACCAGACCATCCGCCCGTCCCTCGCCACAGCCGCGACGAGGGAGGGGGCCCGGCCCTCGGACTGCGCGACCGCGATGCGATGGAGCAGGGCACGCTGTGTCGCGGGCAGCAGTTCTTCGAATGAGGACGGAGATGCGGCGGAGCTGGATGACGTCATGGGCAAGGTCTAGCCCGGCATCCCGCCGACGTCGAACCCATTTCGCCGGCACACCGGCGCAGACGTCTTCCGCCGGCCGTGAACAGGGCCACGCTCCACCCGCCCGGTCATTACCGTCCATCCGTATGACAGCGACGACGACAGCGGTTACGACGCGAACGGTGGAGTATCCGGCCGACGGCCTGACGATGGTGGGACACCTGGCGCTCCCGGCCGGCACCGGCCGAAGGCCGGCCGTCCTGGTCGGGCCCGAGGGCACCGGGCTCAACGACTTCCAGCGGCGCCGGGCGGACGCCCTGGCCGAACTCGGTTATGTGGCACTTGCCTTCGACATCCACGGCGGACGCTGGTTCACGGACCCCGAGGAGATGATGGCGCGCGCGATGCCTCTGCTCGCGGATCCCGAGCGGCTGCGGGACATCGGCCGGGCGGCACTCGACGTATTGCGTGCCGAAGCACGCACGGACCCCGACCGGATCGCCGCCATCGGGTATGGCACAGGAGGCGCCATTCTGCTCGAACTCGGCCGAGCCGGTGTCGAGTTCCGCGCGATCGGCACGGTCAACGCCCTGACCACAGGCCGTCCGGGCGAGGCGGCGCGCATCCGCTGTCCGGTCTGGGCAGGTGTCGGCTCGGAGGACCCGATCATGGCGCCCGCGCAGAGGGAGGCGTTCGCCGCTGAGATGCAGAGCGCGGGTGTCGACTGGCGCCTCACGGTCTACGGCGGCGCCCTGCACGCCTTCCACCACCCGCCGGTCGACCAAGCCGTGCGACCGGGCGTCGGCCACCACCCTCAGCACGCGCAACGCGCCTGGAACGACGTCGTGGCCCTGCTCAACGAGTGCGTACCGATCGACGATCCCGCCGACGAACCGAGCCCGCCGACACGATGACGGCGAGCGCGGGGAAGGCACGAGGGGCCCTGGGTCCCAGATGCCTCAACCCCACGGCAGCGCATCCAGGTGGTCATCCGTCCGTGCCGGCGGTGCCGTCCTGACCTGCCCATCCCGTGTGGTGCAGCCAGTCCTCGAAGGTCATCAAGCCGGGGTGCAGGCGGCGCAGGAGGCTGATGTCCCGGTCTCGGGAGTAGAGATCACGGTCGGCGAAGAACTGGAACATCGCCGCGTAGTCGTGGCCGAAGTCGGGGACGGTGGCGCACAGGTCGTCGTGCGACATCGGCGCGTACGTACTGGGGACACCCGTGACCCGAGCGAAGACCGCCGCGATCTCGTCGCCGGTGAGGCTGTCGCCGATCACCGCGAGGTCGCGGGAGCCCCAGGACTGCCAGTTGTCGAACATGTGGCAGGCGAACCGGGCGATGTCGTCCAGGGCGATGAGCGGGTAGCGGGCGGCGCCGAGGGGGAGCCGGAAGGTCAGGCCGCCGTGGCCGTCCGGCCCGGGGGCGAGCCGGTCCCGCAGGTTCTCGAAGTACGGCGCCGTGGTCAGTACCGAGACGTGGTCCGTGTACCAGCCGTCGGTCTCCTTGCGGAGCATCTCCTCCGACCGCATCAGACCGATGTGGGACGCGACCGCGCCCTTGCTGTCGAAGTGCGGGACGGGGCGGCCGGTCAGGGACACCGCGCTGTCCAGCGAGGACCAGATGAAACGGTCCACGCCGGCCCGTTCCGCGGCGGCCAGCAGGTGCAGCCCCTGCCGGTACTCACCGACGGCGCTGCCCGTGGCAAAGAAGTCGGTGTTGGCGAAGACGCGATCGGCCTGGCCGAGCAGGACGTCGAGATCCTCCGGGTCGGAGCGGACCAGCCGCACGCGGTCGGGGGCCGTGGCGGCGAGTTCGGTGGCGTGGGCGGACTCCGGGTGGCGGGTGGGGACGGCGAGGGTGGCATCGGTGGTGGCCAGCAGGTGCTGGACCACACGGCTGCCCATGGCGCCGGTTCCGCCGACCACGAGCACGCGGGTCATCGCGTTCCTCCCCGGTGCGCCAGGAGGTGTTCGGCGACTTGGGCGTGGGTGGCGACCCAGACGTCGTCGGACGCCCGTAGGTCGTCGAGGACCTGGCCGATCATGCCCGCGAGGAGCGGCCGGCCCCCGACATGCGCGTGGACGGTCAGGCGGAACACCCCCGGGCCGGGGGCGTCGAGCGCCTGGTTCAGCAGTTCGCGGTGCAGGTCGCGGTAGGCGTACGGGCCGGCCGCCGCGTCGCGGACGTCGGAATGGTCGCTGTGCATGAGGGAGACCAGGGGGCCGTGGGCGGTGGACAGGATCTGCGGGAAATCGTGGTCGCAGTGGTCGCCGGTCCAGCGGTAGCCGGCCTCGGCGAGCAGGTCGGCCGTGTGGTGCGAACCGGTGGCCCGCGGGCTCATCCACCCCGTCGGGCGAACGCCGGTGACGCCGTGGAGAACGTCGGTGCAGCGACGGATATTGGTCCGCTCGGCGTCGGCATCGAGCATCCCGGGCACCACGTCCTGGGCCCAGGAGTGCGCGGCGATCTCGTGCCCCGCCTCGTGCACGGCCACGACGGTCCCGGGGTGCAGCTCGGCCACCAGTCCGTTGACGCCGACGGTGGCGGGCAGGTCACCGAGGAGGTCGAGCAGCCGGCGCATGCCGGTGGTGACGCCGTACTTCGCCCATGACGTGCTGTGCGTGTCGTCGACGCCGGGCATCGGCCATGCCGCGGCCATCGGCGCGTAGGCGGGCCAGTGGCCCGGCGACCACAGCTCCAGCGCGACGGTGACGAGGGCGACGACCTTGCGCCCGCCCGGCCAGTCGGTCCCAGCTCTCATTCGCTTCCCCTTCTCGGCAGCTTCCGACGGGGACGCTAGTGAGGCGGCGGGTACCTCCAGGTTCCTTGCCGCGGACTACCGTCGGGGGATGCGTGCGTACCCCGGCAGCGTCTTCCTCGCCGACTGCCCGGCTCGGCTGGCCATCGAGATCATCGCCGACAAATGGGCGGTGGTCGTGCTGTTCGCGTTGAGCCGGAGACCGTGCAGGCACGGTGAGTTGACCGCCCTGATCGGCGGGATCTCACGGAAGGTCCTGACCCAGACGCTCCGGCGGTTGCAGGGGTACGGCCTGGTCGACCGCCACGCCGAAGGCGGAAAGGTCGAGTACGTGCTGACGGACCTGGGCGGGACGCTGGTGAAGCCGATTGCCGTGCTGACCGAATGGGCGCACGAGCACGGCGCGGCCGTGGTGGGATTCCGGGAACCCGCCACGGACTGAGCGCGCCTCGCCCGTGGTGGGGAGCCGGCCGGAGTTCAGGTGAGCGGGGCGGCCTTCGTGTTCCAGTCGATGTGGTGGTCGAACTGCCAGGCTGTCTTCTCCGGGTTGACCAGCTTCATGGCCGCCGGCATCACGAGGTCGCGCACGACGCGTCCGACCGGGCCTGCGGTCTTGTTGCTGTTCGTACGGGCGCCGAGCCTGATGATGCGTTCGACGCGGGGCCGGCGCAGCTGTTCGTACGTCGCGAAAGCCTGGTCGTAGGGCAGGTCCCTGAGGCAGCGCGCCAGTTCGACGGCGCTCTCGGTGGCGATGGAGGCGCCCTGCCCCGAGCTGGACGAGGCGGCGTGGGCCGCGTCGCCGATCAGGGTCATGCGGCCGCGGGTCCAGGTCGGGACCCTTGGCATGTTCTCCATCGGGCCGGTGATGAGGAGCCGGCCGGGGTCGGTACGGCTGATCATTTCGAGGGCGGGGGTGCGGTCGTCGGCGCATGCGGTCCGCAGCGTACGCATCCAGTGCTCCGCGCCGATCGCGCGGGCCTCGGCGACGGTCATCGGGAGGCCGTGGGGCAGGTTGACGAACCACATCGCCGAGGGGTCGTCGAAGACCTGGTAGCCGAAGAAGGCACGCTTGCCGAAGCACATGTACATGACGCCGTTGGTGGAGGGAAGCCCGGATCGGTCCATGCGGGCTCCGAAGCAGACCAGGCCGGCGTAGTTCGGCTGCGGCGCGAGCGGGTCGATGAGGGGGCGGACCGTGGAGCGGATGCCGTCGGCGCCGATCAGGATGTCGGCGTCGGCCCGGGTGCCGTCCGCGAAGTGCGCGGTGACGCCGGAGCCGGTGTCCGTCGCGTGGGTCAGCCGCTTGCCGTGGTGGATGGGTACCGAGCGGCGCTCCGCCTCGGCGTAGACCGCACGGTAGAAGTCGGCGCGCCAGACGAACTGCAGCGCCGGGAGGCGGGAGGGCGGGGCGAACTGGGCGAGGTGCTTGCCCGTCCAGCTCCGCAGGCCCATGGCGGTGACCGGTGTGCCGATGTCACGGACGACGGCACCCGCGCCGATCGCGTCGAGGGCGTTCTGGCCGTTGGGGGCAATGGTCATGGCGCCTCCGACCCCGTCGGCCGTGGAGTCGTACGCCTCGTAGACGGCGGCTTCGATGCCTGCGCGGTGGAGGGCCATCGCGGCGACGGGGCCCGCGATCCCGCCGCCGATGACGAGCGCCGTGCGGACCGTGCCGATGCGGGTCATGACCGGTTCCCCCTGGTCGGGTCGTCGATCGTCGGAACGCCGCCGGTCCTGTGGGCGCGGCGCACATCCTGGACGTAGGCGCGGGAGAACATCGCCGACAGGATCGCGATGCCACCCCGGTGGATGCGGATCTCGCTGTTCGTGGCCGAGCCGGACAGATGGATACGGCGGCCGGTCTCCTTGTCTCCGGTGGAGGAGGGCCGGGAGTCCTTGATCTTCCCGCGCGAGTTCCACCTCAGGTTCCCGTGGTCAAGGGCGGTGCTGTCGTCGACCAGGAGCTTCACCAGGGCGCGGTCCATGTCGAGGTGAATCTCGAGGTCATCGGGGAGGCCGGGGGAACGGAGGTCCAGGACGGCGGCCCCGTGGCGGGCCTTGACCTCGAAACGGCCGGCCTCGGTCCACCTTCCCAGGTGCTTGACGAGGCCGTGATCGCAGTGGATGCGCTCGGTGAGGGACATTTCGGTGGTTCCTCTCTGGGCTGCGTTGCGTTGACCACTCGATAGTTGCACTGCAACTAGTTTCTCGTCAACTAGTTGTTCCGGGGCTAAAGTGAAGGGCATGACTTCCTCTGCTCCGCGCAGTTCGCCCCTCGCCCTGACCGTCCTGGCCCTGCTGCACTACAAGCCGCTGCACCCGTACGGCATCCAGCGCCTGGTCAAGGACTGGGGCAAGGAGCAGGTGGTCAACGTCAAGCAGCGCGCGAACCTCTACCGCACGATCGAGCGGCTCAACGGCGAAGGGCTGATCGCGGTTCGCGAGACGGAGCGCGATCAGCAGTACCCCGAACGGACCGTGTACGACGTCACCGACGCGGGGCGCGCGACCGCCCGCGCCTGGCTGGAGGAGATGCTCTCCACGCCCAAGCAGGAATTCCCGGAGTTCCCGGCCGCCCTGTCGAACCTGCTGCTGCTCACGCCGGGAGAGATGGCGAACGTACTGGGGCTGCGGGCCGACGCCCTCGCGGAGAAGCTGGACCGCCTGGAAGCGGCCATGGCCGCGGAGGCGGACCGGGGGCTGCCGCGCATCACCCGCCTGGAGACCGAGTACCTGCGAGCCGTCACGGCCGCGGAGCTTGAGTGGGTGCGCGCGGTGGTCGACGACCTGCGGACCGGGGCGCTGGCGTGGTCGAAGGACCAGCTGGACGCCCTCGCGGAGGGGCCGGCGGACCAGTGAGGCCGTCCCCGGGGACGCCGGGGACGGCATGAAGCGATGCGCTCACGCGGGGGTCGGCCCCCGGCCGCTCGCCTCGCTTCCCCGCCCTTCGGGCCGGCCAAAGGAGATCGCCGGGGAGGGCAGGGCACGGAAGGCGCGGATCCGCGCCTCTCCCGTCAGGTCTGCGCCATGTCCACGAAGCGCGAGTAGTGGCCCTGGAACGCGACCGTGATGGTGGCCGTCGGGCCGTTACGGTGCTTGGCCACGATCAGGTCCGCCTCGCCCGCGCGGGGCGACTCCTTCTCGTAGGCGTCCTCACGGTGCAGCAGGATGACCATGTCCGCGTCCTGCTCGATGGAGCCGGATTCGCGGAGGTCGGACACCATCGGCTTCTTGTCCGTGCGCTGCTCGGGGCCACGGTTCAGCTGCGAGAGCGCGATGACCGGGAGCTGCAGCTCCTTGGCGAGGAGCTTCAGGTTTCGCGACATGTCCGAGACTTCCTGCTGCCGGCTCTCGGCGCGCTTCGAACCGCCGGACTGCATCAGCTGCAGATAGTCGATGACGACGAGGCGGAGGTCGTTGCGCTGCTTCAACCGCCGGCATTTGGCGCGGATTTCCATCATCGACAGGTTGGGCGAGTCGTCGATGTAGAGCGGCGCCTGGGAGACGTCCGGCATACGGCGGGCCAGGCGGGTCCAGTCCTCGTCGGTCATGGTGCCGGAGCGCATGTGGTGGAGCGCGACCCGGGCCTCTGCCGACAGCAGACGCATCGCGATCTCGTTGCGTCCCATTTCGAGCGAGAAGATCACGCTCGGCAGGTTGTGCTTGATGGAACAGGCCCGCGCGAAGTCGAGCGCCAGGGTCGACTTACCCATGGCGGGTCGGGCGGCGATGACGACCATCTGGCCTGGATGCAGGCCGTTGGTGAGCGAGTCGAAGTCGGTGAAGCCGGTGGGCACTCCGGTCATCTCGCCGCTGCGCGAGCCGATCGCCTCGATCTCGTCGAGGGCGCCCTCCATGATGTCGCCGAGCGGCAGATAGTCCTCGCTGGTGCGCTGCTCGGTGACCGCGTAGATCTCGGCCTGGGCGGAGTTGACGATGTCGTCGACGTCGCCGTCCGCCGCGTATCCCATTTGCGTGATCTTCGTGCCTGCCTCGACGAGCCGGCGCAGCACCGCACGCTCGTGGACGATCTCCGCGTAGTACGAGGCGTTGGCCGCCGTCGGCACCGACTGGACCAGCGTGTGCAGGTACGAGGCGCCGCCGACCCGGGTGATCTCGCCGCGCTTGACCAGCTCCGCGGCGACCGTGATGGGGTCGGCGGGCTCACCCTTGGCATAGAGGTCGAGGATCGCCGTGTAGACGGTCTCGTGCGCGGGCTTGTAGAAGTCGTGGCCCTTGATGATCTCCACGACGTCCGCGATGGCGTCCTTGGAGAGCAGCATGCCGCCCAGGACCGACTGTTCGGCGTCGATGTCCTGCGGGGGTACCCGCTCGAATCCGGAGGAACCGCCGTCCCAGTCGTCCTGACCGCGGTCGTGCTGATCGTCACGGCCTCTGCCGCGGCCACGGCCTCGGCCCTCGCTGTCGCCGCGTTGGCGGGAAACAGGCAGACGGTCGCTCGGACCGGTATCGGCCCAGGGCTCGTCCAACGGCTCGGGAATGCTCACCGGGCCACCTCCTCCCGTCCGCTCCGCGGACCTAGCCGTGCCACTCTTTTTACGGCACGACACTGACAAATCGAGATGCCCGACTCCGGTTCCGGCGCGTCGGGCGCCGGACCACGTTAGGCCCGCGAGCGGCGTCAGCCAATCTGGTTATCCACAGGGCATGTGGACGAACGACCGGATGCTGTGGAGAAGTCTCCGGAACCTGTGCACGGACCGGGGGACAGCACTGTGGACAAAGTCATAGCGCCTCCGCGATCACGGCTCTGACCTGCAGATTCTCCGTCCACCGGCTGTGGGGGAGAAAAACTTTCCCGACTGGCTCAAGATCGGAGCGGATGGCCCGCACACGAACCCGGAACGGACTCCGAAGTAAGGACCAGAGATGCATTGCGTCCATTACCTGTGGAAGATTAGATTGACCCCATGACACAGGCTCCCGCGGCGCCGGAGAACGACCGGCGCCCGTCCAGACGACGCCACGACCGCGAGATCGTGGCCCTCGCCGTGCCCGCCTTCGGCGCCCTGGTCGCCGAGCCTCTCTTCGTGATGGCCGACAGCGCGATCGTGGGTCACCTCGGCACTCCGCAACTGGCCGGTTTGGGTATTGCTGCGACCCTGCTCAGCACCGCCGTGAGCGTCTTCATCTTTCTCGCGTACGCCACCACCGCCGCCGTCTCGCGACGCGTCGGCGCGGGCGATCTGCGGGCCGCGATACGTCAGGGCATGGACGGCATCTGGCTCGCCCTGCTCCTGGGCGCCGTGGTCGTCGTCGCCGTTCTCCCCTCCGCCCCCTGGCTGGTCGAACTCTTCGGGGCCTCCGACACCGCGGCTCCGTTCGCCGTCACCTATCTCCGCATATCCGCGCTCGGCATTCCCGCCATGCTCATGGTGCTCGCCTCGACCGGCATCCTGCGGGGTCTTCAGAACACCAGGACGCCCCTGTACGTCGCCATCGGCGGCTTCGCCGTGAACGGCGCGCTCAATGTGGGGCTCGTCTACGGAGCCGGGCTCGGCATCGCCGGATCGGCATGGGGCACCGTCATCGCCCAGTTCGGCATGGCGGCCGTCTATCTCACCGTGGTCGTGCGCGGGGCGCGGCGTCACGGCGCCTCCCTGCGGCCCGACGCCGCGGGCATCAGGAACAGCGCACAGGCAGGCGTGCCCCTCCTCGTCCGTACGCTCTCGCTGCGTGCCGTCCTCATGATCGCCACCGCCGTCGCCGCCGGTCTGGGCGACGCCGACATCGCCGCCCACCAGATCATCCTGTCCCTCTGGAGCCTGATGGCCTTCGCGCTCGACGCGATCGCCATCGCCGGACAGGCGATCATCGGCCGCTATCTGGGGTCCGAAGACACCGAGGGGGCCCGCCAGGCCTGTCGGCGCATGGTCGAGTGGGGTGTCGCCTTCGGAGTTCTGCTCGGCCTGCTCGTGGTGGTCACCCGCCCTCTGTTCATGCCGCTCTTCACCAGCGACCACACCGTCCAGGACACCCTGCTTCCCGCTCTGCTGGTGGTGGCCGTCATCCAGCCGGTGGCCGGCGTGGTCTTCGTGCTCGACGGCGTACTGATGGGCGCGGGCGACGGCCCCTATCTGGCCTGGGCGATGCTGGTGACCCTCGCCGTCTTCGCCCCGGTCGCCCTGCTCGTGCCGACGCTGGGCGGCGGACTGACCGCACTGTGGTGGGCCATGGGCCTGATGATGGTGGTCCGGATGCTGACCCTTGCCTGGCGGGCCCGCTCCGGGCGCTGGCTGGTCACCGGCGCGACGCGCTGACCACGACACCGCATACGCCCTGTCCACGTCTGTTTCACGTGAAACGGACGCCCCCGGCGCGGCGGCGCACAAGGAGTCTCTTCTCTGTTTCACGTGAAACAGAGAACGGGCCGCACCCCAAAGGGTGCGGCCCGTTCTGCTGTGCAGTGCTTAGGCGGCGATGACCTCGACGCCAAGCTTCGCGACAACGTCGGCGTGCAGACGCACGGACACCTGGTGGGCACCAAGGGTCTTGATCGGCGCACCGAGCTCGACGCGGCGCTTGTCCACGTCCGGGCCACCGGCGGCCTTGATCGCCGAAGCGACGTCAGCCTGGGTGACGGAGCCGAAGAGACGGCCGGCGTCGCCGGAGCGAACAGCCAGACGCACCTTCACGCCTTCGAGACGGGCCTTGACCTCGTTGGCCTGCTCGATGGTCGCGATCTCGTGGATCTTGCGCGCACGACGGATCTGCGCGACATCCTTCTCGCCACCCTTGGTCCAGCGGATCGCGAAACCACGCGGGACCAGGTAGTTGCGAGCGTAGCCGTCCTTGACGTCAACGACGTCGCCGGCAGTGCCGAGGCCAGAGACCTCGTGGGTGAGGATGATCTTCATTTTTCGGTCACCCTTCCCTTATCGCGCGGTGGACGTGTAGGGCAGCAGCGCCATCTCACGGCTGTTCTTGACGGCCGTGGCGACGTCACGCTGGTGCTGCGTGCAGTTGCCGGTCACGCGGCGGGCACGGATCTTGCCGCGGTCGGAAATGAACTTCCGCAGCATGTTCGTGTCCTTGTAGTCCACGTAGACGGTCTTGTCCTTGCAGAAAGCGCAGACCTTCTTCTTAGGCTTGCGCACAGGCGGCTTCGCCATGGTGTTTCTCCTGTGTGATCAAGAAGTGGGGTTGAGCTGCCCTAGAAGGGCGGCTCGTCCGAGTAGCCGCCGCCGGAGCTTCCGCCCCAGCCACCGCCGCCGCCGCTGCCGCCACCCTGCTGCGGCTGTCCGCCGCCGGCCGGCGCGCTGGAGGCCCACGGGTCGTCGGCGGGAGCACCGCCGCCGCCCTGCTGGCCACCGCTGGGGGCTCCGCCCCAGCTGCCGCCGCCCTGCTGCTGACCGCCGCCGCCGTATCCACCCTGGCCACCGCGACCGGTGGTCTTGGTGACCTTGGCCGTGGCGCTCTTGAGGCTGGGGCCGACTTCCTCGACGTCCAGCTCGTAGACCGTGCGCTTGACGCCCTCGCGGTCCTCGTAGGACCGCTGCCTCAGCCGGCCCTGCACGACTACGCGCATGCCTCGCTGAAGCGACTCCGCGACGTTCTCCGCCGCCTGACGCCAGACCGAGCAGGTCAGGAACAGGCTTTCGCCGTCCTTCCACTCATTGGTCTGACGGTCGAAGGTGCGGGGAGTGGACGCGACACGGAACTTCGCGACGGCCGCACCGGAGGGGGTGAAGCGCAGCTCGGGGTCGTCGACGAGATTGCCGACGACCGTGATGACGGTCTCGCCTGCCATGGATGAACCTCTCGGCGGGGATTGCTGCTGGCTGCTGTGTTGCTACTCGGACCCGATTACCTCTGAGCGAAAGCTCAGTGGGTCTCGGGGCGGAGGACCTTGGTCCGGAGGACCGACTCGTTCAGGTTCATCTGACGGTCGAGCTCCTTGACGACCGCAGGCTCGGCCTGGAGGTCGATGACCGTGTAGATGCCCTCGGGCTTCTTCTTGATCTCGTAAGAGAGACGACGACGGCCCCAGGTGTCGACCTTCTCAACCTTTCCGTTGCCCTCGCGGACGACGGAGAGGAAGTTCTCGATCAGGGGAGAGACAGCGCGCTCCTCCAGATCGGGGTCGAGGATGACCATCACCTCGTAGTGACGCATGTGGAACCCACCTCCTTTGGACTCAGCGGCCACGGTCGTTCCGTGGCAGGAGGGTCGTGATGCGTTAGCAACGGTATCCGCACCCACTGACAATCCCCCTCCGTGAGGAGCGGGAGGGCATGCGGGCACGACTGACACCGGTGCAGACCGTCCAGAGTACCTGTTGACCTGCTTCCGGTTGAAATCCGGTGGGCAGGGGACGCAATCTGTACACATCGGTGTGTGCGGCGTCACTCGGCGCCGCCGTCCGCCAGGAGGTGCCCCATGGCACAAGCAGTGCGACCGAACTCCCCTGTTTCGCTCTTCGCCACCGACGGCAAGCCCCACCCGCTCCAGGACACGCTGATGGCCGTCACGGTCGTCCTGGGCGTGCTGGCCTTCACCACGGCCTGGTTCTACAACCTCCACCTGGTCAGCTCCTGGGCCGGTCTCATCGGGATCCTCACGGGTGCGTACGGCCAGTTCATCTCGGTGACGACGCGCGAGCGGTTCCTGTTGATCCTCGGCCTCGGCGCCTCGGCCGTCGGCTTCTTTCTCGGAATGGCACACGGCGGACTCTTCGGCGGCGTCGTCGGCTGACGGCCGCACGGCGACCGACACCACGGATGGCCGTACGGCGCTGTGCCGTGCGGCCATCCAGCGCGCTCCTGTGGCCCAGTAGGCTTCGGCACGAGAGCCGGAGCCCCTGACCCCATGGGGACACACCTGCCGAGGAGCGCCCCGCATGAGCCTGACCCTGAGGACCATCAGCCGTGAGCAGCATCTGGCGTACATCCAGAGCCTGCCCGCGGCGAGCCACTGCCAGGTCCCGGCGTGGGCTGACGTCAAGACGGAGTGGCGTTCGGAGAGCCTCGGCTGGTTCGACAAGAACGGCCAGCTCGTAGGCGCCGGCCTCGTCCTCTACCGCCAGCTCCCCAAGGTCAAGCGGTACTTGGCGTACCTGCCCGAGGGCCCGGTCATCAACTGGTACGCGCCCAACCTGGACGAGTGGCTGAAGCCGATGCTCGCCCACCTCAAGCAGCAGGGCGCGTTCTCGGTGAAGATGGGCCCTCCGGTCGTCATCCGCCGCTGGGACTCCGCGGCCATCAAGTCCGGCATCCAGGACCCCGATGTGAAGCGCCTGCGCGACGTCGAGGCCACCCACATCGAGGCGCGTGCCTTCGAAGTCGCCGACCGCCTGCGCAAGATGGGCTGGCAGCAGGGCGAGGACGGCGGCGCCGGGTTCGGTGACGTCCAGCCGCGTTACGTCTTCCAGGTGCCGCTGGCCAACCGCTCCCTCGACGACGTCCTCAAGGGCTTCAACCAGCTGTGGCGCCGCAACATCAAGAAGGCCGAGAAGGCCGGCGTCGAGGTCGTGCAGGGCGGCTACGAGGACCTCGCCGAGTGGCAGCGCCTGTACGAGATCACCGCGGTGCGCGACCACTTCCGGCCGCGCCCCCTGTCGTACTTCCAGCGCATGTGGACGGTCCTCAACTCCGAGGATCCCAACCGGATGCGGCTCTACTTCGCGCGCCACAACGGTGTGAACCTCTCGGCCGCGACGATGCTCGTCGTCGGCGGGCACGTCTGGTACTCCTACGGCGCCTCCGACAACATCGGCCGCGAGGTGCGTCCGTCCAACGCGATGCAGTGGCGGATGCTCCGCGACGCCTACGCGATGGGCGCGACCGTCTACGACCTCCGCGGCATCTCCGACTCCCTGGACGAGACCGACCACCTCTTCGGTCTGATCCAGTTCAAGGTGGGCACCGGTGGTGAGGCGGCCGAGTACCTCGGCGAGTGGGACTTCCCGCTCAACAAGCTGCTCCACAAGGCGCTGGACATGTATATGTCGCGCCGCTGACCGGTTGCGTAACCTCGTTCCCCGTACCTGCGACACATCGCAGCCATCAGAAAGGTCCGGACGGCATGGCGCTCACCCTCTACGTCGACTCCGCTCGCTGGCGGGCGCACCAGAAGTCCGTGATCGACCAGTTCCCGGGCATCGTCCCGGTCTGCAAGGGCAACGGCTACGGCTTCGGCCATGAGCGGCTCGCGGACGAGGTGTCCCGGTTCGGCTCGGACATCCTGGCGGTCGGCACCACCTATGAGGCCGCCAAGATCAAGGACTGGTTCAGCGGCGACCTACTCGTCCTGACGCCGTTCCGGCGCGGCGAGGAGCCGGTGCCGCTGCCGGACCGCGTCATCCGTTCGGTCTCGTCGGTCGACGGCGTGCACGCCCTGGTGGGCGCCCGCGTGGTCATCGAGTGCATGAGCTCGATGAAGCGCCACGGCGTGAAGGAGGAGGAGCTCGGCCTGCTCCGCTCCGCCATCGAGGACGTACGGCTCGAAGGCTTCGCGCTGCACCTGCCGCTCGACCGGACCGACGGCTCGGACGCCGTCGAGGAGGTCATCGCGTGGATGGACCGGCTGCGCGCGGCCCGGCTTCCGCTGCACACCATGTTCGTCAGCCACCTGCGCGCCGAGGAGCAGGCCCGGCTGCAGCAGCAGTTCCCGCAGACCCGGTTCCGGGCCCGCATCGGCACGCGGCTGTGGCTCGGCGACCACGAGGCGACCGAGTACCGGGGCTCCGTCCTCGACGTCACCCGGGTCACCAAGGGCGACCGGTTCGGCTACCGCCAGCAGAAGGTCGCATCCGACGGCTGGCTGGTCGTGGTGGCCGGCGGCACCTCGCACGGCGTGGGCCTCGAGGCTCCGAAGGCGCTGCACGGTGTGATGCCTCGGGCCAAGGGCGTCGCCCGTGCCGGGCTCGCCACCGTCAACCGCAATCTGTCGCCGTTCGTCTGGGCGGGCAAGCAGCGCTGGTTCGCGGAGCCGCCGCACATGCAGGTGTCCATCCTGTTCGTGCCGTCGGACTCGCAGGAGCCGCACGTAGGTGACGAGTTGGTCGCCCATCTGCGCCACACGACCACGCAGTTCGACCGCCTCATCGAGCGCTAGCGGGGTTTCCCCGCACGTTGCACTTCGGGCCCCTGACCGACGACAGCCGCCGTCGCTCAGGGGCCCGACTCCTGTTACCGGCCTTTCAGCGCGCGGGAGTTCGCATGCCCCACTCGACCCGCGGCCCTTCGTCGAGCATGGCCGCGTGACGCGGGGGGTGCGCCGCCTGGCCGAGCACGAAGACGTCCTCGGCCCGGTCCAGTACGCCACCCGACGGGTCGTCCGAGCCGTCTCGCCGTACAACGTCCCGGTCCGGCATCAGGATGTCGCGCACCACCACGCCACAGAGGTACAGCGTGGTCAACAGGTGGACGGCGATGGCCAGTTGATACCCCTCGGTCGGCAGCCCCTGGTGCTTCTCGCCGCTCATCGTGTAGGCGAGGTACAGCCAGATTCCCAGGAAGTACACGACCTCGCCGGCCTGCCAGATGAGGAAGTCCCGCCAGCGCGGCCGGGCAAGCACGGCCAACGGGATCAGCCACAGGACGTACTGCGGTGAGTAGACCTTGTTGGTGATGATGAACGCGGCGACGATCAGGAAGGCGAGCTGAGCGAAGCGCGGGCGACGCGGCGCGGTCAGCGTGAGCACCGTGATCCCGACGCACGCGAGCACCATGAGGATCAGGGCCAGCGTGTTCACCAGGTCGGTGTCCAGGCCCTGGCCCGTGCGCTGCGAAATGATCAGCCAGAACGATCCGAAGTCGACGGACCGCTCCTGGCTGAAGGTGTAGAACTTCTTCCACCCCTCCGGCGCGAGCATCATCACCGGCAGGTTCACGACCAGCCAGGCACCGGCGGCGCCCAGCGCCGCGGCGCCGAACTCGCGCCACTTCCCGGCCCGCCAGCACAGGACGAGCAGGGGGCCGAGGATCAGTACGGGGTACAGCTTCGCGGCGGTCGCCAGGCCGATCAGGATGCCGAAGGCGAGCGGTCGGCTGCGCGACCACATCAGCAGGGCGGCCGCGGTGAGGGCGACGGCGAAGAGGTCCCAGTTGATGGTGGCCGTGAGCGCGAACGCGGGGGCCAGGGCGACCAGGAGGGCGTCCCAGGGGCGCCTGCGGTGGGTGCGTGCGACGCACACGGCGATGACGGCCGTGCAGACCATCAGCATTCCCGCGTTGGCCATCCAGTACATCTGCTCGCGGTGCTGCATGTCGCCGCTGCCCGGCGTGAGCCAGGAGGCGACCTCCATGAACAGCCCGGTCAGCACCGGGTATTCGAGGTAGTTCATGTCGCCGTTGAGCCGGTCGAAATACGGCACGAGATTGTCGGCGAACCCACGGAGCGAGTACAGGTGCGGGATGTCCGAATAGCAGGCGTGCGTGTACTGCGAATTGGCGCCCCGGAACCAGGCCCAGTCGTAGCAGGGCAGCTTCTGCGCCATCCCGAGGGCGAACATCCCGATCGCGACGAGCACCACGATCCTGACCGGGGTGAGCCACCGGTGGCCGGGCCCGGCCCACCGGCCGAGCGGGCCGCCGATCAGCTGGCTGCCCGCCGCGGCGACCTCGTCCTGTTCCGTGGGGCGCACGACGGGTTCCGCGGAGTCTCCGCGCCGGTCCTCGTACGCACGGGGGCTCGTCTCGCTCGTCATGCCGGACATCCTGCCGTACACCGCTGTGGATACGGGGAGCGGCCGTGTTTCACGTGAAACGAGGTCGCTGTTTCACGTGAAACGGGGGGTGGTGTTTCACGTGAAACACCACCCCCCGTTCCTCAGCCGGCCGGTCTAGCCGCCGTTGGTTCCTCCGAACCAACCGCCGGGTCCCGCTCCGCCGGTCCCGCCGCCGGGTTTGGTTCGGCTGGGCGTCGGGCTGGGGGTCGGCCCGCCGTCCGTCCCGCCGTTCGTCGGCCCCTGATTCGCGCCACCCGTGTTGTCGTTGCAGGTCCAGTCCCACCGGCTGCACGTGCTGCTGGGGCTCGGAGACGGGGACATCGTCGGAGTCTGGGACGGCTTGATGGACGGGGACGGCGAGGGCGGGGTGCTCGGGGTCGCCACCGGGGTGGGGCTGGGCGACATGCCGCCGCCGTAGACCTTGTCGCCGATCTTCTCCGGCGCGGGGAAGGGCACGGCGGGGGAGCCGCCGAGCGCCTCCTGCATGTAGTCGTGCCAGATGGTCGACGGGAAGGACGCACCATGGATCTTCTCCTGGCCACCCGTCCCGAACATCTTCAGGAACTCGCGCTTCTTACTGGTCTCGTTGTCGTCGAGGCGGTACATGCCGACGGCGGTCGAGTACTGCGGGGTGTAGCCGACGAACCATGCCGACCGGTTGCCGTCGGTGGTACCGGTCTTGCCCGCCACCTGCCGGCCGCTGAGCTTGGCGTTGGTTCCGGTGCCCTTGTCGACGACGTTCTTCAGGACGTCCGTGACGTTGTTGGCCACGGCGGCAGGGAAGGCGCTCTTGGACTGGTCCTCGTGTGTGTAGATCACCCGCCCGTTCTTCTTGACCTGAGTCACGGAGAACGGGTCTCGCTGGGTGCCGCTGGCCGCGAAGGTGGCGTATGCGCCCGCCATGCGGATCGCGCTGGGCGACGAGGTGCCGATGGAGAAGGACGGGACGCTGGAGGAGGCCATGCTGGTCTTGCTGTCGCGCAGCCCCGCCGCCATGGCCGCCTGCTTGACCTTGTCGGTTCCTACGTCCATACCGAGCTGGACGTAGGGGGTGTTCACCGACTCCTGCATCGCGTACCGCAGGTCGATGGCGTAGCTCGGCGGGTTGTACGACTCATCGCCGTCGTTGGTCTGCAGCCATTCGTTGCCGTTCTCGTCCTTCCAGACGGTCCCGTCATAGTTCTTGATCTTCAGCTTGTTCTTGCCGCTGTAGATGCTGTCCGGAGAGACGGGGGTACGGGAGGAGTCGCCCTGTGAGGCGGGCTTGTTCGGATCGCGCTTGCCGTACTCCATGCCGGCCGCGAGGACGAACGGCTTGAAGGTCGAACCGACCTGGGCGCCGGTCTCGTCGGCGTTGTTGGTGAAGTGCTTGGTCGCGTCGTCGCCGCCGTAGATGGCCACGATGGCCCCGGTCTTCACATCCACCGAAGCGGCGCCGAACTGGACGAACGTGTCCTTGGTGGGGCGCTTCTTGGGGTCGATGTTCTTGTCCCGGACCTTCTTGACCACGCCCTCCATCTCCTGGACCTTCTTCTTGTCGAAGGTCGTGAAGATCTGGTAGCCGCCCTGAGACAGGTTCATGTCCGGGTTGCTGTTCTTCGCGGACGCCTGGGCCAGGGAGACGAGGTAGCCGATCTGCCCGCTCAGGTTGGCGCCCTTCTTGGGCTTGTCGGGCATCGGGAAGACCCGGTACTTGTCCCGCTCGGCTTGGGCCATGTGCTTGTCCTTGACCTCTTGGTCGAGGATCCACGTCCAGCGTTCGGTGGCGTTCTTGGTGTTCTGCTCGGCGGTGGCCGCGGGGTCGATCTCGGGGGCACCGGCCGGGTCGAAGTAGGTAGCACCCTTGAGGAGCGAGGCGAGGAAGGCGCACTGGCTCGGGTCGAGGCTCTTGGCGTCCTTGCCGTAATACGTGCGGGCGGCGGCCTGCAGGCCGTAGGCGCCGCGCCCGTAGTAGGCGGTGTTCAGATAGCCCGCCATGATCTCGGACTTCTTCTTGGTCGCGCCGACCTTGATGGAGATGAAGAGCTCTTTGAACTTACGCGTGATCGTCTGCGACTGGTCGTTGAGCTGGGCGTTCTTCACGTACTGCTGCGTGATGGTCGAACCGCCCTGCGTCTGGCCGCCCTTGGCCATGTTCAGGAGCGCGCGGGCGATGCCCTGGGGGTCGACACCGCTGTCGGTCTCGAAGGTCTTGTTCTCCGCCGAGATGACGGCGTACCGCATCGCCGAGGGGATCTGCTCGTACGGGATGATCTGACGGTTGACCTCACCGCCGGTGGCGACCATCTGCGACCCGTCGGCCCAGTAGTAGACGTTGTTCTGCGCCTTCGCCGCCTGCGCGACATCGGGGATGGCCACCATGTAGTAGGCCGCGCCGATGAAGGCGACGAGCAGGCCGAAACAGGCCAGCGAGCAGGCGCTGACGAGCTTCCAGGACGGCACCCAGCGCCGCCAGCCCTGTTTGCCGAAGCGCGGATAGTCGATGAAGCGCTTCTTGCCGGAACCGCCGGAGGCACTCCGGCGGCCCGGCCCCCTGGGCGGACCCGCGACGTCCGGTGCGCGCCGGCGGCCGCCGCGCTGGGCCTTGCGGGCCTCGGCCCGGCCGCCGTAAGCGGGGTCCTCCTCGCGCGGGGTGGACGTCGATCCGTACGCACCGGACGACGAGTGGGCCGATGGCCCCGGAGAACCGGACGTCGGCCTGGCCCCCCTGCGACCGGAGGGCTGCTGCGCGGCGCGCCGGGCCGCGGCACGCCCACCGCCTTGGGGCTGCGGCGGTTTGCGACGGTGCTCGCTCATCGAACGACTACTCCTCGGGCAGGCGAGAGCGCCTGGAAACGGCAGCTGAGTTCCTGTCCCCCCGGTGCGCCCGGCCGCCCCGCGAGGGACGGCGACGCGCTGCATCCCGTGTGCCGATGGCGCTGAACACGCCGACGCCCCCTGACGTCACTCGGCACACAGTGGTCTGCATGGCGCACAGACTACGCACGGTCAAAACCTCCTTAGGGCCGAAGTTCACCCCAAATCAGGCAACTTGCTCCCTGTGAATCCAGGATGTGACGCCGTTCACCATGGCTCCCCTTGCCGCGGCTGCCGCACCGCCCTATCGTGCTGATGTATCGAGTCGATACATCAGCACGGCATAAAGGTCCCCGACAGCCGAGGAGGCGAAGGATGAGCAGACGCTCCGGCATCCTCGAATTCGCCGTACTCGGCCTGCTCCGCGAGGCCCCGATGCACGGTTATGAGCTGCGCAAGCGGCTCAACACCTCGCTGGGGATCTTCCGGGCCTTCAGTTACGGGACCCTCTACCCCTGCCTCAAGACGCTGGTCGCCAACGGCTGGTTGATCGAGGAGCCGGGCAGCGCGCCCGAGGAGGCGCTCGCCGCTTCACTCGCAGGGCGCCGCGCCAAGATCGTCTACCGGTTGACGGCGGAAGGTAAGGAGCACTTCGAGGAGCTGCTCTCCCACACCGGCCCCGACACCTGGGAGGACGAGCACTTCGCCGCCCGTTTCGCCTTCTTCGGCCAGACGGAGCGAGAGGTGCGGATGCGCGTGCTGGAAGGGCGCCGTAGCCGGCTGGAGGAGCGTCTTGAGAAGATGCGCGCCTCCCTGGCCCGTACGCGCGAGCGCCTGGACGACTACACGCTTGAGCTGCAGCGCCACGGCATGGAGTCCGTGGAGCGCGAAGTGCGCTGGCTGAACGAGCTCATCGAGAGCGAGCGGGCGGGACGGGATCAGCGATCCGGCCCCGCCACCGGCTCCGCTCAGCAGGACCACACATCAGGAGAGACGGGCGGCCTGCCCCGGCACCGGGACAGCACCCGGCCGGATCCGTCCGAGGACACCGCCAACTGAAGGCCCTGCACTCGCAGGACTTCGAAAAGATCGAACAGGGAGCAACCGGAATGGGTTCGGTTCGCGTAGCCATCGTCGGCGTGGGCAACTGCGCCGCCTCGCTGGTGCAGGGCGTCGAGTACTACAAGGACGCCGATCCGGCCGCCAAGGTCCCGGGTCTCATGCACGTCCAGTTCGGCGAGTACCACGTCGGTGACGTGGAGTTCGTCGCCGCGTTCGACGTCGACGCCAAGAAGGTCGGCCTCGACCTCTCGGACGCCATCGGCGCCAGCGAGAACAACACCATCAAGATCTGCGACGTCCCGAACAAGGGCGTCACGGTCCAGCGCGGCCACACCCTGGACGGTCTCGGCAAGTACTACCGCATGACCATCGAGGAGTCCCCCGAGGCTCCCGTCGATGTCGTCCAGATCCTCAAGGACAAGCAGGTCGACGTCCTGATCTGCTACCTGCCGGTCGGCTCCGAGGACGCGGCGAAGTTCTACGCGCAGTGCGCCATCGACGCCAAGGTCGCGTTCGTCAACGCCCTCCCGGTCTTCATCGCCGGCACCAAGGAGTGGGCGGACAAGTTCACCGAGGCGGGCGTCCCGATCGTCGGCGACGACATCAAGTCGCAGGTCGGCGCCACCATCACGCACCGCGTGATGGCCAAGCTGTTCGAGGACCGCGGTGTCCGTCTTGAGCGCACCATGCAGCTCAACGTCGGCGGCAACATGGACTTCAAGAACATGCTGGAGCGCGACCGCCTGGAGTCGAAGAAGATCTCCAAGACGCAGGCCGTCACCTCGCAGATCCCCGACCGCGACCTGGGCGAGAAGAACGTCCACATCGGTCCGTCGGACTACGTGGCGTGGCTGGACGACCGCAAGTGGGCGTACGTGCGCCTCGAGGGCCGTGCCTTCGGCGACGTTCCGCTGAACCTCGAGTACAAGCTCGAGGTCTGGGACTCCCCGAACTCGGCGGGTGTCATCATCGACGCCCTCCGTGCCGCGAAGATCGCCAAGGACCGCGGCATCGGCGGCCCGATCCTGTCGGCGTCGAGCTACTTCATGAAGTCCCCGCCGGTGCAGTACTTCGACGACGAGGCCTACGCCAACGTCGAGAAGTTCATCAAGGGCGAGGTCGAGCGCTAGAGCTCGCACCCCTGAGGACTGCCGAAGGGTCCCTGTGCGCCGAGTGCGCACAGGGACCCTTCGGGTATGTGACGCTTGCTTCCATGCCCGTCGTACGTGATCTCCGCGTGCTCCTGCGCCTGAAGCACTTCCGGCACCTGCTGGCGGTGCGGCTGCTGTCCCAGGCGGCCGACGGCGTCTACCAGGTCGCCCTCGCCACGTACGTCGTCTTCTCCCCCGAGAAACAGGCCTCGCCGGGCGCGATCGCCTCCGCCATGGCGGTCCTGCTCCTTCCGTACTCGCTCGTCGGACCCTTCGCGGGCGTCCTGCTCGACCGATGGCGCCGCCGCCAGGTCTTCCTCTACGGCAACCTGTTGCGCACAGCGCTGGCCGGCTGCACCGCGCTGCTCGTCCTCGGCCACGTCCCCGACTGGCTCTTCTACGCCTCCGCCCTCGCCGTGACGGCCGTCAACCGCTTCGTGCTCGCCGGACTCTCGGCCTCCCTGCCCCGGGTGGTCGACGAAGAGCGGCTCGTCATGGCCAACTCGCTCTCCCCGACCGCCGGCACGCTGGCCGCCACGGCGGGCGGCGGGCTCGCCTTCGCCCTGCGCCTCGTGATCGACGCGGATGCCGCGACCGTCCTTCTGGGCGCCGTCCTCTATCTCTGCGCATCCCTGGCCTCCCTGCGCCTGCCGGCGGGGCTGCTCGGCCCCGACCCCACGATGGTCCGGCCAGGCATCGCCGCGGTGCTCCGCTCCACGGCCCGTGGACTCGCCGACGGCGTACGGCACTTGAACGAGCGCAGATCCGCCGCGCGCGTCCTCACCGCCATGACCCTGATGCGGTTCTGCTACGGCGCGCTCACCGTGATGCTGCTGATGCTCTGCCGCTATGCCTGGGCCGACGGGGCGAGCGGGGGGACGGGCGGTCTCGCTCTTCTCGGGCTCGCCGTGGGTGTCTCGGGAGCGGGCTTCTTCGTGGCGGCGCTCGTCACTCCGTGGGCGGTGGCCCGGCTGGGCCAGTACCGGTGGATCATGGTGTGTGCGGCCGCCGCCGCGGTGCTCGAACCGGCGCTCGGGCTGCCCTTCGCCCCCGCTCCGATGATCGTGGCCGCCTTCGTCCTCGGCCTCGTCACGCAGGGCGCGAAGATCACGACGGACACGGTGATCCAGTCGACGGTGGACGACGCGTTCCGGGGCCGGATCTTCTCCCTCTACGACGTCCTGTTCAACATGGCGTTCGTCGGGGCGGCAGCGGTTGCCGCCCTCATGCTCCCCGCGGACGGCCGCTCCGCCTCCCTCGTCCTGACGGTGTCCGTCATCTATGCGGGGGTGGCCGTTCTCATGACCCGGTTTTCGCTGGCGCGCGTCTCCTAGGGGGTCGGCGGCTGCCGGCCTTTCACGGCGAGGGGCGGTGTTTCACGTGAAACACCGCCCCTCGCTCAGGCCGCCGAGCCGTCGTGTTTCACGTGAAACACGGCCTCAGCCCTGAGCGGCCCACCACTCCTTCAGCGCCGCGATCGCCGCCTCGTGATCCATGGGGCCGTTCTCCAGCCGCAGCTCCAGCAGGTGCTTGTACGCCTGCCCGATCGCGGGACCCGGCCCGACACCCAGGATCTCCATGATCTGGTTGCCGTCCAGGTCGGGACGGATCGAGTCCAGCTCCTCCTGCTGCTGAAGCTCCGCGATCCGCTCCTCCAGGCCGTCGTACGCCCGCGACAGCGCGTTCGCCTTGCGCTTGTTGCGCGTGGTGCAGTCCGAGCGCGTGAGCTTGTGCAGCCGGTCGAGGAGGGGCCCCGCGTCACGGACGTACCGCCGCACCGCCGAGTCGGTCCACTCTCCGGTGCCGTAGCCGTGGAAGCGCAGATGCAGCTCCACGAGCTGCGAGACGTCCTTGACCATGTCGTTCGAGTACTTCAGCGCACTCATCCGCTTCTTGGTCATCTTCGCTCCGACCACCTCGTGGTGGTGGAAGGAGACCCGCCCGTCCGACTCGAAGCGCCGCGTCCTCGGCTTGCCGATGTCGTGCAGCAGCGCGGCCAGCCGCAGCACCAGGTCCGGGCCGTTCTCCTCCAGGTCGATCGCCTGGTCGAGGACGATCAGCGAGTGCTCGTAGACGTCCTTGTGCCGGTGGTGTTCGTCACTCTCCAGCCGCAGGGCCGGCAGCTCCGGCAGGACGTGGTCGGCGAGCCCGGTGTCGACGAGGAGCCGCAGGCCCTTCTTCGGGTGCGCGGAGAGCAGCAGCTTGTTCAGCTCGTCCCGTACGCGCTCCGCGGAGACGATCTCGATGCGGCCCGACATGTCCGTCATGGCCGTGACGACCTCGGGGGCCACCTCGAAGTCCAGCTGGGCGGCGAAGCGCGCGGCGCGCATCATCCGGAGCGGATCGTCGGAGAAGGACTCCTCGGGCGTCCCGGGCGTGCGCAGGACGCGTGCGGCCAGGTCTTCGAGGCCGCCGTACGGGTCGACGAACTCCTTCTGCGGCAGGGCCACCGCCATGGCGTTCACGGTGAAGTCGCGGCGTACCAGGTCCTGCTCGATGGAGTCGCCGTAGGACACCTCGGGCTTGCGCGAGGTCCGGTCGTACGCCTCGGAGCGGTACGTCGTCACCTCGATGAGGTAGCCGTCCTTCTGGCAGCCGACCGTGCCGAAGGCGATCCCGACCTCCCAGACCGCGTCCGCCCAGGGCCGCACGATCTTCAGCACGTCCTCGGGGCGGGCATCGGTGGTGAAGTCCAGGTCGTTGCCGAGGCGCCCGAGCAGCGCGTCCCGGACCGAGCCGCCGACCAGGGCGAGCGAGAAGCCCGCCTCCTCGAATCGGACGGCGAGGTCGTCCGCGACTGGGGAGACCCGCAGCAGTTCGCTCACCGCGCGGCGCTGCACCTGGCTCAGTGCACTGGGATTGTCTTCGTTGGCGTTCGGCACAACAGAAAAGGGTACGTGGCCCGGCCGACCGGGACGTCACCCTTTATCGCGGCCCCGTGAGCACCGGCGGGACGGACCCCCGGTCGGCGCACGTGCCGGTCGGTACGGCACTCTTCCGATCATGTGGAGCAGACCGCGGCACTTCGCCACAGTCCGCATCGTTACCATGCGTGGACGCAGCAACCGAAAGCGACGACATCGAGGGACGGGCGAGCGCGTGGCCGAGGCGGCAGTTTCTCAGGGGATGTCCCCCTCTCCTGCCCGCCGGTGGCTGCGCCGCACGGCGGCGCTGCTCGTGGGCGCCCCGCTGTTCGCCGGCCTCCTGTCCGCGACGGCCTCCCCGGCGGCCCAAGCGGCGGCCGATCCGGGCCAGGGCGTACACGTGTCGCTGGACTCGATGGCCCCCCAGGCCCCCGTCAAGAGCGACACGCTGACGATCTCCGGAACGGTGACCAACACCGGCAAGCAGGCCGTCACCGGCGCCCACGTGGGGCTGCGGGTGGGGTCCAAGCTCTCCGGGCGCAGCGCGATCGACGAGACGGCGAACCGCAAGGCCTACGTACCGGGAATCGACGCGGCGGAACTCGGGGACGGTCCCACGGTCAAGTTCGCGCGGCTGGACGCCGGGATCAGCCAGGACTTCACGCTCTCCGTGCCGGTCTCCAAACTGGGCCTCGGCGAGGACGGGGTGTACCCGCTCGGCGTCTCCGTGTCCGGTCAGGCCTCCGGCCGTCAGTCCGAGCGGGTGCTCGGCATCGAGCGGACCTTCCTGCCGTGGCAGCCGGACGCCACCGAGGGCAAGAAGACCCAGCTCACGTTCATGTGGCCGCTGATCTCCTCGACGCACCTCACCGCTCAGACGGGCTCGGACGCCCAGCAGACACCGGTCTTCGCCGACGACTCCCTGGCGAGGGACATCGGGCCCGGCGGCAGGCTGAACCAGATGGTCTCGCTCGGCAAGCAGCTGCCCGTGACCTGGGTCATCGACCCCGATCTGCTGGCCACCGTCGACGCGATGACCCGCAATTACAAGATCAAGGTCGGGGACAACCTGGTCAACGGCACCGGCCAGGACGTGGCCAAGGCGTGGCTCAGCGCCCTGGAGGCCGCGGTCCAGGGCGAGAAGGTCGTCTCGCTGCCGTTCGCCGACCCCGATCTGGCCTCGCTCGCCCACCACGGCAGGGACGTCCCCGGTTCGCTGGGCCACCTCCAGAGCGCCACCGAAGTCGCACAGAAGACCATCGACACGATCCTGCACGTGACGCCGTCGGTCGACTACGCGTGGCCCGTGGAGGGCGCCGTCGACCCCTCCATCGTCGACGTGGCCACCTCGGCCGGCGCGCACAACGTGATCGCACGCAGCGACAGCCTCCGGGACGGCTCGCTGCCGTACGCGCCCACCGCGGTCAGACCGATCGGCGGCGGCGCCAGCGCCATCGTGGCCGACGCCGGGCTCTCCACGGCGTTCCAGGGCGACCTGTCCATGGCCGACGCCTCGACCCTCTCCGTGCAGGACTTCCTCGCGCAGACCCTCGCGATCACGCTCCAGGACTCCGACAAACAACGCAGCATCGTGGTCGCGCCCCAGCGCACTCCGTCCGTCAGCCAGGCGCAGTCGATGGCCACGGCGCTGCACGCGCTCGACCCGCAGCGCTGGACCCAGCCGCTCGACCTGTCCGGAGCGGCCACGGCCAAACCCGATCCGGGTGTCACCACGCGTGTGCCCGGCGCGGGCGCGTACCCCGACGCGCTGCGGCGGCAGGAACTGCCGGTCGACGCCTTCCAGGACATGAAGGACACCCAGGGCACCCTGGACAGGTTCAAGGTGATCCTGGCCGCACCCGACCGCGTGGTGACGCCGTTCGGCAACGCCATCAACCGGGAGATGTCGACGTCCTGGCGCGGCGACCCGGGCGGCGCGCAGACATACCGGTCGGGGGTCCAGCTCTATCTGGACGGGCTCGCCAACCAGGTCCATCTGATCCAGAAGTCGACCGCGACCATGTCGGGCCGCAGCGCGACCATCGCCGTCACCGTGCAGAACAAGCTGGTGCAGGGCGTCGGCCATCTGGTGCTGCGGATCCAGCCGAAGAGCCCCACCCGTCTCCAGCTGGGCGAGGACGGCGCCGCGATCGGCGAACAGCCGGTGAAGGTCGACGGCGACCGCAGCCAGTCGGTGAAGTTCACCGCCATCGCCAACGCCAACGGCCCCGTCCCGGTGACGGCGCGGCTCTACACCGAGGACGGCACGCCGTACGGTGACCCGATGGAGTTCACCGTCCAGGTCTCCGAGATCACTCCGACGGTGATGCTGGTCATCGCCGGCGGTGTCCTGCTCCTGGTGCTCGCGGGCATCAGGATGTACACCCACCGCAAGCGCTCCATGGCGCGCGACGAGCCCGAGGGCGACGACGGCCCCGGCACGCCGAACGGTTCGGCGGACGCCGATCCCGGGCAGCCGAGTGACCCGACACCGGACACCGGTCCCGAAAGCGGGGCCTCACCCGGCCCGGGTGAGAAAGTGGACCATTGAGCTATGTCGTGGCCGTCGGCCGGGGACGATGAGGTGGGGTAACCATGAACGCGCCGTACGACGGTGACCGTGGGCAGGGCGCAGGCAGTGGTGCCGCGCCCGCCGGGGGCATGCCCCCGGCACCCGCCCAGCAGGGCCAGGTCCCGCCGCCGCAGTCAGCGCCTGATCCGTATGTCCAGGACGCCTACGCCTACGACCCGTACCGGTCGCAGGATCTCTCCGCCCAGGACCCGGTGACCGAGGCGCTCTACGACCGTGCGGCGCACCCGCCGCCGCCTCCGGGCACCTACGCCGAGCAGCCGCCGCTCTACCAGCAGCCGACCGCTCAGCAGTACGCGCCCGATCCGCGCATCTGGGCGCAGACGCCGCCGCCCGAGCCGGAGGGGCCCTCGCGCCATCTGCCCTACGGCGACGACGCCCGGACCACGCAGTTCGTGGGCGTCGACGACCTGGTCACCCAGGCGGGCGAGGAGCTGCCCGAGCAGGACGCCTTCGCCCATCTCTACCGGGACCAGCAGCAGGCAGGACCGCCCGTGCCCGCCGCACCCGAGCCGGTCCCCGCGCCGGCCCGGAAGGCGGGCGGCCGCGCCTCCAGCCTGATGAAGTCCAGCGCCGTCATGGCGGCCGGCACTCTCGTGTCGCGGCTCACCGGCTTCGTACGCAGCCTGGTGATCACCGCAGCCCTGGGCGCCGCCCTGCTCGGCGACACGTTCACCATCGCGCTCACCCTGCCGACGATGATCTACATCCTCACCGTCGGCGGCGGCCTGAACTCGGTGTTCGTGCCCCAGCTGGTGCGCTCCATGAAGGACGACGAGGACGGCGGCGAGGCCTACGCCAACCGCCTCCTGACGCTCGTCATGGTGGCGCTCGGCACCATCGTCGCCCTGGCCGTCATCGGGGCGCCGATGCTGATCCAGCTGATGTCGCCCACCATCGGCAACGACGCGGCCGCCAACAGCGTCGCCGTGACGTTCGCCCGCTACTGCCTGCCCACGATCTTCTTCATGGGCGTGCACGTGGTGATGGGACAGATCCTCAACGCGCGCGGCAAGTTCGGCGCGATGATGTGGACTCCGGTCCTCAACAACATCGTGATGATCTGCACGTTCGGCCTGTTCATCTGGGTCTACGGCACCTCCGCCCAGTCCCACATGGGCGTCCAGACCATCCCGCACGACGGCGTCCGGCTGCTCGGCATCGGCACCCTGCTCGGCCTGGTCGTGCAGGCCCTGGCGATGCTTCCCTACCTCCGCGAGACCGGGTTCCGCTTCCGGCCCCGCTTCGACTGGAAGGGCCACGGGCTCGGCAAGACGGTCAAGCTCGCCAAGTGGACCGTCATGTTCGTGCTCGCCAACCAGGCCGGCGTCATCGTCGTCACCCGGCTCGCCACGGCCGCGGGCAAGCAGTCGGGGCGTGACGGCGCCGGCTTCCTCGCCTACTCCAACGCCCAGCTGATCTGGGGCATGCCGCAGGCCATCATCACCGTCTCGGTCATGGCCGCGCTGCTCCCGCGCATCTCGCGTGCCGCGCACGACAACGACCCGGGCGCGGTCCGCGACGACATCTCGCAGGGCCTGCGGAACTCGGCGGTCGCCATCGTGCCGGTCGCGTTCGCGTTCCTGGCGCTCGGCGTCCCCATGTGCACCCTGCTGTACGCGTCGAGCGGCATCCAGGCCGCCCAGTCCATGGGCTTCATCCTGATGGCGTTCGCGCTCGGCCTGATCCCGTACTCGGTGCAGTACGTCGTCCTGCGCGGCTTCTACGCCTACGAGGACACCCGCACGCCGTTCTACAACACGGTCATCGTGGCCGCCGTCAACGCGGCGGTCTCGGCCGCCTGCTACGTAGTGCTGCCCGCCCGATGGGCGGTCGTGGGGATGGCCGCCGCGTACGGGCTGGCCTACGCCGTGGGCGTCGGAGTGGCGTGGCGGCGGCTGCGCAACCGGCTGGGCGGCGATCTGGACGGCGCGCACGTCCTGCGTACGTACGCCCGCCTGTGCCTCGCCGCGGTTCCCGCCGCGGTGGTGGGTGGCGCGGTCGGCTTCGGCCTGCTGAAGTTCCTGGGCGAGGGCGCGGGAGGATCGGTCGTGGCACTGGTCGTCGGCGGCGGGGTGCTGATGGGAGTCTTCTTCGTCGCGGCCAAGCGGATGCGCATCGAAGAGCTCAACGCGATGGTCGGCATGGTGCGCGGGCGGCTCGGCCGCTGAGGCCGGGGCGGGCGCACAACCATCGTCGGCCACCGCGTGTCGTGCATAGTGCTGGACTGTGGGCACAATTGGCATGACTTTGCATGGCTGGCCAACAGCACGCAACGGATGGGGAGGCAGGAGCGACGGTGGCGGAACGTAGCACGGCTGCCGTCGACGTAGCCGACAACAGCGGTGACACACCGCTGACCGCCAAGGCGGACCAGGCGACGACCGACGGGGTGACGGAGTCCATCGACACGGCAGACACGGCGGAGCAGAGCACGAACGGCACCGGCGGCGAGCGCAAGGCCGCTGAGCCGTCCATCGCGACGCCCGAACTGCACAGCGGTCACAAGCTGGCCAGGCGCTACCGCCTGGAGGAGTGCGTCACCCGTCTGGACGGTTTCAGCAGCTGGCGTGCGGTCGACGAGAAACTCCGCCGCGCGGTCGGCGTCCACCTGCTGCCCGCCGACCACGCGCGGGCCCGCTCCGTGCTGGCCGCGGCACGCTCCTCCGCGCTGCTCGGCGACCCCCGCTTCGTGCAGGTCCTGGACGCCGTCGAGGAGAACGACCTCGTCTACGTCGTCCACGAGTGGCTCCCGGACGCCACCGAACTCACCGCCCTGCTCGCGCTCGGCCCGCTGGAGGCGCACGACGCCTACCAGATGGTCACCCAGGTCTCCCAGGCCATGGCCGCCGCCCACCGCGAGGGCCTCGCGCACCTCCGTCTCACCCCGAGCGCGGTCCTGCGGACCTCCACCGGGCAGTACCGCATCCGCGGCCTCGCCGTGGCCGCGGCACTGCGCGGCATCACCTCCGACACGCCTCAGCGCACCGACACCGAGGCCATCGGAGCACTGCTGTACGCCGTGCTCACCCAGCGCTGGCCGTACGAAAGCGACGCGTACGGGCTGCACGGCCTGCCCAAGGGCGTCGGCCTGATCGCTCCCGACCAGGTACGGGCCGGCGTCCACCGCGGCCTGTCCGAGCTCGCCATGCGGGCGCTGGTCAACGACGGGGCCACCGCGTCCCGCCAGGAGCCGCCCTGCACCACCCCGGACGAGCTGGTCAAGGCGATCGGGGAGATGCCGCGCATCAAGCCTCCGGAGCCCGCGTTCACCGCACCGCCCGAATACCAGCGCACCACCTACCAGCAGGGAACGTACGGCCGCCCCACTACGGGTCCCGGGCCGTCCACCCCCCAGGCCGTCGTGCCGCCGCCCCCGCCGCTCCAGGGCCGCACCGGCAAGGCGCTCAAGTGGGCCGTCTCCGCCCTCCTGATCGCCGCGCTCGGCCTCGGCAGCTGGCAGCTCGCCGACGCCCTGCTCCAGCGCGACAAGGGCGGCTCCAACGAGACCGGGAACACCCGAACCACGGACAGCGGCGATGACGGGGACAAGCCGAAGGCGCCCCTGCCGCTCACGATCCAGGGCGCCCAGGAGTACGCGCCGGACGGATCGCCGCAGAACGCCGCCGACGTGAGGAACACGTACGACGGCAGCGCCTCCTCGTTCTGGCGCACCAAGAGCTTCTACGACGGCCCGGACCTCGTGCCCTCCGTGAAGGCCGGCGTGGGCATCGTCTACGACCTGGGCTCGTCCAAGAACATCTCGACCGCGTCGATACTGTTGCGCTACGGCGGAGATCACACCACCATCACGCTGTACGCCACCGACTCGCTCACCCCCTCGACAGGGGTGAAGGGCATGAAGAAGATCGCGACTTCGCAGACCAGCGGCAAGAAGATCGATCTCAAGGCAAGCTCTCCCGTCGCCTCGCGTTACGTGCTTCTGTGGATGACCGCGATGCCCGAGGCGGCCGGGGACGGGTACAGCGACCCCGGCCACAAGCAGGGCATCACGGATGTGAAGTTCACCGGCTGACCGAACGGCAGGGGGAGGCTCACCGTTGGACGACGCCACGCTGGGCGACATGAGCGACCAGGACCTCCTGGCGCGCCATGTCGACGGCGACCCCGATGCCTTCGGTGAGATCGTGCGACGCCACCGCGACCGATTGTGGGCGGTGGCTCTGCGCACCCTGGGGGACCGCGAGGAGGCCGCCGACGCCGTCCAGGACGCTCTCGTCTCCGCCTACCGGGCCGCCCACACCTTCCGCGGCCAGTCGGCCGTCACCACCTGGCTGCACCGCATCACGGTGAACGCCTGTCTCGACCGGGCCCGCAAGGCCGCCTCCCGCAAGACGTCCCCGGTCGACGACACCGAGCGCCTTGACCAGCTCCTCGAACCGCACGAGTCGGCCGAGGCGCCGGCCGAGCGGCAGGAACTGCACCGGCAGCTCATCGAGGCCCTGGGCACGCTGCCACCGGACCAGCGCGCCGCGCTCGTCCTCGTCGACATGCAGGGCTACCCCGTCGCCGAAGCCGCCGCCGTGCTCGATGTGCCCACCGGCACGGTGAAGAGCCGCTGTGCCCGTGGCCGCGCACGGCTGGTGCCCCTTCTCACTCATCTGCGCGCGGATACAGCGGATACCAGGGGTAGCGACGAGTCCCGTGGGGGAAGGAACCGGACGCCAGGGACATCCGTCCCACCTGCGTCGGACACGAACGACACAGGATCAAGCGATGCAGGACCGAGCGATTCGGCTGCCGTGAAGGGCGGAGGTGGGCGCGCGTGACATCCACGACCGGAACAACGGAACACCCGGACGTCTCGGAGATCTCCGAACTCACCGAGGGCCTGTTGCCGCCGGCCCGCACGGCGGACGTACGCCGCCATCTTCAGGGCTGCGCGCTGTGTGCCGATGTACGCGACTCCCTGGAGGAGATCCGGGATCTGCTCGGGACGCTCCCCGGCCCACCGCGCATGCCCGCCGATGTGGTGGGACGCATCGACGCGGCGCTCGCCGCGGAAGCCCTCCTGAACGCCACGGCCCCCGGGGGCGGGCCGCGTGAAACGGCCGGTGTTTCACGTGAAACACCGGAGACACCCACGACACCGGCATCCGCCGCTCCCTCGACCCCGTCCGGAACCCCTCCGCACGACCGCCCTGCCGGGCACGCCCGTGCGGCCGCCGGTCCGGGGCCCGGCCGCGGCAGGAAGAACCGGCGCCGCGCCGCCGTACTCACCGCGGTGCTCGGCGCCGCGGCCGTCGGGGCGGGGATCTTCTTCGTGCAGAGCCTGCAGTCGCCCACGACCGCCCCCCGTGCCGAGCACGCCGAGTCCCAGGCGGCGCCCTCCGACGGAACCTCCTTCTCGGCGGGCAGCCTCGAAGGACACGTGCAGTCGCTGCTGGCGTCCCAGGGCGCCCAGAGCACACAGAAGGCCCCTTCGGCACAGATCGCCCCGTCCACGAAGAACGCACCGAACAGCGAGAAGTCCTCGGACACCGTCCGGTCCGCCGCCGCGGTCCCGCCCTGTGTCCAAGCGGGTACCGGCCGCCCCTCGGAGACGCCGCTCGCCACCGAGCAGGGCACGTACGAGGGAACCCGGGTGTATCTCGTCGTGCTGCCCGACCAGGGAGATCCCTCCGCCGTGGAGGCGTACGTCGTCGACGCGGCCTGCGAGAACGCCGGGCCCTCCGCCCACGGGAAGGTCCTGCTGGCCCGCTCCTACCCGCGCCACTGAGGCCCGCCGGGGCCCGACGAGACCGGGGTCTCCATGGCGCCCGTCCGGCTCGGGAATGCAACCCCCGTAGGATCCGTTGGGTGGGGTGAGAGTCCTGGACCGGGGCCCCGACAGGCAGTAGGCAGTCCGTAGAGACGAGGAAGAAACCCGTGAGCGACGTCCGTAACGTGATCATCATTGGCTCGGGCCCGGCCGGATACACCGCCGCGCTGTACACCGCACGTGCGTCGCTGAAGCCGCTGGTGTTCGAGGGCGCCGTCACCGCCGGCGGCGCGCTGATGAACACCACCGAGGTGGAGAACTTCCCCGGCTTCCAGGACGGCATCATGGGCCCGGAGCTCATGGACAACATGCGCGGCCAGGCCGAGCGCTTCGGCGCCGAGCTGGTGCCGGACGATGTCGTCGCCGTCGACCTGACCGGTGACATCAAGACCGTCACGGACACCTCCGGCACGGTCCACCGCGCCAAGGCCGTCATCGTCACCACCGGCTCGCAGCACCGCAAGCTGGCTCTGCCCAACGAGGACAAGCTGTCGGGCCGCGGCGTCTCGTGGTGCGCCACGTGTGACGGGTTCTTCTTCAAGGACCAGGACATCGCCGTGGTCGGCGGCGGCGACACCGCGATGGAGGAGGCGACCTTCCTCTCGCGCTTCGCCAAGTCGGTCACGATCATCCACCGCCGGGACACCCTGCGCGCCTCCAAGGCGATGCAGGAGCGTGCCATCGCCGACGAGAAGATCAAGTTCGCGTGGGACAGCGAGGTCGCCGAGATCCACGGTGAGCAGAAGCTCTCCCACCTGACGCTGCGCAACACCAAGACGGGCGCCACGTCCGAGCTCGCGGTGACCGGCCTCTTCATCGCCGTCGGCCACGACCCGCGCACCGAGCTCTTCAAGGGCCAGCTCGACCTCGACGGGGAGGGCTACCTGAAGGTGGACGCCCCCTCGACCCGCACCAACCTGACGGGTGTCTTCGGCGCCGGCGACGTCGTCGACCACACCTACCGGCAGGCCATCACGGCCGCCGGCACCGGCTGCTCCGCCGCCCTCGACGCGGAGCGCTTCCTCGCGGCCCTGGCCGACAGCGAGAAGGCCGCAGCCACCGTCTGATCCGCACCTTCCCTCTCCTCCCTCCCCCCCAACACCCCTTAGGAGACTGCCGTGGCCGGCACCCTGAAGCACGTGACCGACGCCGACTTCGACGAGGTCGTCCTCAACAGCGGCAAGCCCGTTCTGGTGGACTTCTGGGCGGAGTGGTGCGGCCCCTGCCGCCAGATCGCCCCGTCGCTCGAGGCCATCGCCGCCGAGCACGGCGACGACATCGAGATCGTCAAGCTCAACATCGACCAGAACCCGACCACGGCCGCCAAGTACGGTGTGATGTCGATTCCGACGCTCAACGTCTACCAGGGCGGCGAGGTCGTGAAGACGATCGTCGGCGCCAAGCCGAAGGCCGCGCTCCTGCGTGACCTCGACGGTTTCATCACCGAGAAGTAAGGCGCGACGCGCTCGCTGTTTCACGTGAAACGGGCCCGCTCCCTCCTGGGGGCGGGCCCGTTTCCCATGGACTGACTTCTCCGGCGGCAGCCTTCTCGCTTCTACAGCGGCCTGAGGGCCGGCTCCTTCTGCACCGCGCCGAGCAGCCGGTCGAGGGCCAGCTCGACATCTTCCTTCCAGGACAGTGTCGTACGCAGTTCGAGACGCAGCCGTGGGTACCGGGGGTGGGGCCGTACGGTCTTGAATCCCACCGACAGCAGATAGTCGGCCGGCAATACGCAGGCCGGCTCCTTCCACCGCGCGTCCCCGAACGCCTCGATGGCCTTGAAGTTACGACGCAACAGGTCCTTGGCCACCGTCTGCACGAGAACCCTCCCGAGCCCCTGGCCCTGATAGCCCGGCATGATCCATCCGGTCATCAGCTGGACGGCGTCGGCGGCCACCGGGCTGGTGGGAAAGGCGGTGGAACGGGGCACATAGGCCGGCGGCGCGTACAGCACATAGCCGACCGGGATGTCGTCGACGTAGACGACCCGGCCGCAGGAGCCCCATTCCAGGAGCACCCCGGAGATCCAGGATTCCTTCTCGACTTCGGGACGCCCCGCCTTTAACGCCGCTTCTCCGCTGACGGGGTCGAGTTCCCAGAAGACACAGCCGCGGCAGCGCTTGGGGAGGTCCGCAAGGTTGTCCAGCGTGAGCGGTACGAGCCGACGCCCCATGGAGGCTGTTCCTCACTTCCCTCACCTGCCGCCCCCTGCGCGGCCGACAGTGCGTTCAACTCCCGCAGCAGGCTGCCGACGAATCCGCCGACCGCCCCGAGACCGAGCCCTGCTGTCACCAGCCGAGTGCGGCTCACCGTTCGCATGGCCCCGCCCTCCCTAGAGGATGGATCAAGGTCGATGTGCCATACCAGAACGCATCGTATCCACCCCTTCACGGCAGCGACACCGTCCTCATGCAAAGGGCGGGCCGTGTTCCCGTATGACCGGGAAACACGGCCCGCCCGTGAGCGGCGGCGACCGCAGTCAGCTGTCGCCGTCCTCCGAGGCCTGCTCGGCGAGGCCCTTCGTCAGGACCCGCCCCTCGCCCGGGGCGAGGGTGCCGAGGATCCTCTCCAGATCGTCTATCGATGCGAACTCGACGACGATCTTCCCCTTCTTCTGACCCAGATCGACCTTCACCCGCGTCTCGAAGCGGTCCGAGAGACGGGTCGCCAGATCGCTGAGCGCCGGCGAGAGGAGCGCGCCCGCCCGGGGGCCCTTGGCCTTCGGGGCGTTCTTGGGCTCCGAGTTGAGCAGCGTCACGATCTCTTCGACCGTGCGCACGGAGAGCCCCTCGGCCACGATCCGCTTGGCGAGGCTGTCCTGCTCCTCGGAGTCCTCCACCGAGAGCAGCGCCCGCGCGTGCCCCGCCGAGATGACTCCGGCGGCGACCCGCTTCTGGACCGACGGCGAAAGGCGCAGCAGGCGCAGGGTGTTGGAGACCTGGGGCCGGGAGCGGCCGATACGGTCGGCCAGCTGGTCATGGGTGCACTTGAAGTCCCTGAGCAACTGGTCGTAGGCGGCAGCCTCTTCCAGCGGGTTCAGCTGTGCGCGGTGAAGGTTCTCCAGCAGGGCGTCGAGAAGGAGCTTCTCGTCGTCCGTCTCCCGGACGATCGCGGGGATCCGCTCCAGGCCGGCCTCGCGGCAGGACCTCCAGCGCCGCTCGCCCATGATGAGTTCGTAGCGCTCGGGGCCGGTCTGCCGGACGATGACGGGCTGCAGAAGCCCGACTTCCTTGATGGAGGTGACGAGCTCGGAGAGCGCGTCCTCGTCGAACACCTCGCGCGGCTGGCGCGGGTTGGGCGTGATCGAGTCGATCGGCAGCTCGGCGAAGAACACACCGGCCGGCGCGTCGGATTCCGCAACGGCCTCCGGCTCCACAACCGTTTCACGTGAAACAGCGGCCGGCGGCAGCGTCGCCACCTTCGCGGCCGCCACCCCCCGCTCGGCGGTGAGCACCGGAACCGCCGACGGGGACGTGGACGCCGTCCCCACCGACGAACCCGGCTTCTCCTGTGCGGCAGAAGGAATCAGCGCACCGAGCCCCCGTCCCAGTCCTCTGCGTCGCTCGCTCACTGGATCCCCTCCGACATGCTGTGCTGGTTGTTCTGGCTGACCACATGCGCGTGCGTGGGGTCGTACTGCATTCCGACGCCGCGCAGGGCGATCTCGCGGGCAGCTTCGAGGTAGGAAAGCGAGCCACTGGAGCCGGGGTCGTAGGTGAGGACCGTCTGCCCGTAGCTCGGCGCCTCGGAGATGCGGACCGAACGCGGAATGCTGGTCCGCAGCACCTCCTTGCCGAAGTGGCTGCGCACCTCGTCGGCCACCTGGGAGGCGAGCCTGGTCCTGCCGTCATACATGGTGAGCAGGATCGTCGAGACATGCAGCGTCGGGTTGAGGTGCCCCCGCACCAGATCGACGTTCCTCAGGAGCTGACCCAGCCCCTCCAGCGCGTAGTACTCGCACTGGATCGGGATCAGCACCTCGGCCCCCGCGACGAGCGCGTTGACCGTCAACAGGCCCAGCGAGGGCGGGCAGTCGATGAGGATGTAGTCCAGCGGCTGCTCGTACGCCTGGATGGCGCGCTGCAGCCGGCTCTCTCGTGCGACCAGCGACACGAGCTCGATCTCCGCACCGGCGAGATCGATCGTGGCAGGCGCGCAGAAGAGACCCTCGACGTCCGGGACGGGCTGGACCACTTCGGAGAGTGGTCTGCTTTCGACCAGAACGTCATAGATCGAGGGGACTTCGGCATGGTGGTCGATGCCCAGCGCCGTCGAAGCGTTGCCCTGTGGATCGAGGTCGACCACCAGGACCCGCGCACCGTGCAGTGCGAGGGAGGCAGCGAGGTTGACCGTGGAAGTGGTCTTTCCTACGCCGCCCTTCTGGTTGGCCACGACCATGATTCGGGTCTGCTCCGGCCGCGGCAGGCCCTCGCCGGCACGGCCGAGAGCTTCCACCGCCAGCTGGGCAGCACGACCAATGGGGGTGTCGTCCATCGGGGGCGGTGTTTCACGTGAAACATCCTCCCCCGCCGATTCGGTACGGGGACCGGGGACCGGATCGGTCATCGGTCCCGCGATGTTGGCGTCGGACCGCAAGGATTCACTCTCCTCGACATCAGGCTCGCAATGAACAGAGCCTCCCATGCCTTCGGGGTCGTGAACCAGCGAGGCCCGGTCTTCTGTGGATGAATCCACCTCTGTGGACAACTCCGTAGCCCCTGCGGGGGACTCAAGGCCCCCAGCAAAAGGCTTACGGTCGCGCGGAGAGGAAGCCGCACGGCCGCGGCTGATGATTCCATGCAGCAGTGAGCGACGTTTCACGTGAAACACGATGCATCCGCGCTCCCCGGAGACCGTTACGACACTCCGAAATGCGTACGTATGCCGCCTTCTATGGAGCATTTACCCACAACGCCCCGAAGCGGACGAAATCTCAACGTCGGCGGGCCCTGCTCGCCTCAACGGCGGCGTCGGGTCCTGCTCGTCCTGGCGGCCTTGGCGCGCTTGGCGGCGAACCGCACACCCCCAGGACTCTCGCCGACCTCGACCCGTACGACCGTGGACAGCGGGTCCACCACGCCCTCACCGACGTGGAGCACCGAGGTCTCCACCACACCGAGCTTGCTCAGCGCGGCACGTGCCCCCACGATCTCCTCCTCGGCCGTGTCGCCCTTGAGCGCGAGCATCTCGCCGTAGGGACGCAGCAGCGGAACCCCCCAGCCGGCCAGCCGGTCGAGCGGCGCCACCGCACGCGCGGTCACCACATGGACCGGCGTGACCTTGCCCAGCATCTCCTCCGCCCGGCCGCGCACCACGGTCACATGGTCGAGGCCGAGGAGTTCCACGACCTCCTGGAGGAAATTGGTGCGCCGCAGCAGCGGCTCAAGGAGGGTGATCTTCAGGTCCGGGCGCACCAGCGCCAGGGGAATGCCGGGCAGCCCCGCTCCCGAACCGACATCACACACCGTGACGCCCTCGGGAACGACCTCGGAGAGCACCGCGCAGTTCAGCAGATGCCGCTCCCACAGACGCGGCACCTCACGCGGCCCGATCAGACCGCGCTTGACCCCCGCATCCGCGAGCAGCTCCGCATACCGCACGGCCTCGGGGAAGAACTCCCCGAAGACCGCCCGCGCCTCTTCGGGCGCCGGGGGAAGCTCCGCTGCTGCCTCTGCCTCCGTCACGGGGACCGTCCTTCCCTACCTACGCGGCGATACCGCACTGTGGTGGCTGACTATCAGGCTGACAAAGATCGGCCCCGCCTGCGAACAGACGGGGCCGAGAAAGCAATGACCGCTCAGGCGGGCAGCACGACGACGAAGCGCTGCGGCTCCTCGCCCTCCGACTCGCTGCGCAGCCCCGCGGCCGCCACCGCGTCGTGCACGACCTTGCGCTCGAACGGCGTCATCGGGTCCATCTTCACCGGCTCACCGGTGCTCTTCACCTCGTCCGCCGCCTTGGCGCCCAGCGCGGCGAGCTCCGTGCGCTTCTGGGCCCGGTAGCCGCCGATGTCCAGCATCAGACGGCTGCGGTCACCGGTTTCCCGGTGCACGGCAAGGCGGGTGAGCTCCTGGAGCGCCTCCAGGACCTCGCCGTCACGGCCGACAAGTTTCTGCAGGTCACGGCTGTTGCTGTCACTGATGATCGAGACCGCGGCTCGGTCCGCCTCGACGTCCATGTCGATATCGCCGTCGAGGTCGGCGATGTCGAGCAGGCCCTCCAGGTAATCGGCGGCGATCTCCCCCTCCTGCTCCAGGCGGGAGAGGGCGTCGACGCCCTCAGCGGCCGGGGCGGTGGTGCCTTCCGTCACGGATGGACTCCTTCTTACTTCTTGGACGGGTGCTTGGGCCGCTGCTGACCCTTGCGCTGACCCGACTTGGCTCGTGCCTGGCCGGCCGTGGGCTTGCCCTGCTTCGGCTTGGCATCCTGCTTGGGCTTCGCGTCCTGCGGTTCGGCCGGCTCGTCGGCGGGCTCGGCCGCGGCGTCGTCAGCGGTCGCCCCCTTCGACAGCGAGGTCTTCGCGGCCACGTCGTCCTGCTGAGTGGCACCGGCCTGGCGCTGCGCCTTGGTCTGCCGCTTGGGCTGCTGGCGCCTGGAGGCCGCGTTCTCCGCCTCGAGCGTCGCCGGGTCCGCCTTCACCACGGAGCCGTCGGCCTGGGCCGCGAAGCCCTGCTTGGACAGCCCGGTGATGAACTTGCGCTCGTTGTCGTTGCGGTCCGGGCCCTTGGCCACGATCGCCTGCACGATGGTGCGGCGCTTCTTGCCGCGCACCTCGCCGTGCGTGCTGACGCTCTTGATCAGGCGGTCCAGGTAGTGGGCCTGCGCCTTGGATCCCGGCGTCGGGTTCTGGTTGATGACGTACATCTGCTGGCCCATGGTCCACACGTTGGTGGTCAGCCAGTAGACGAGGACACCGACGGGGAAGTTGATGCCCATCACGGCGAACATGACGGGGAAGACGTACATCAGCATCTTCTGCTGCTGCATGAACGGCGTCTTGACCGTGAGGTCCACGTTCTTCGTCATCAGCTGGCGCTGGGTGAAGAACTGCGAGGCCGACATCATCACGATCATGATCGCGGTGACGACGCGGACATCGGTCAGGGAGGCGCCGAGGCCTTCGACCTTGGAGGCGCTGTCCATGAACTTCGCGGCCAGCGGAGCACCGAAGATGTGGGCCTTCTGGGCGCTCTCGAGCAGCGGCTGGTTGATGACGCCGATGGTCTTGCCGTTGGCGATGCCGGCGAGCACGTGGTACAGCGCGAAGAAGAACGGCGACTGCGCGATGATCGGCAGGCACGAGGAGAGCGGGTTGGTGCCCGTCTCCTTGTACAGCTTCATCATCTCTTCGGACTGACGCTGCTTGTCGCTCTTGTAGCGCTCCTGGATCGCCTTCATCTTCGGCTGGAGCGCCTGCATGTTCCGCGTCGACTTGATCTGCTTCACGAAGAGCGGGATCAGACAGATACGGATGAGCACCACGAGGGACACGATCGACAGGCCCCAGGCCCAGCCCGTGTCCGGCCCGAAGATCGCGCCGTACAACGTGTGGAACTGGACGATGACCCAGGAAACAGGCCAGGTGATGAAGCTGAACAGACTGGCAATCGTGTCCACTAATCAGGCTCCTTGAGCTTTGGGCGGGGTCTCTGCGGCCGGGCTTGTCTCGGTCTCAGCGGCGGACTGCCCGCCCTTGTCGCCGCGCCAGGCAGCGCGCAGCGCCTCATGCCATCGAGGTCGCTTGCGCTCCGGTACGTAGTCCACACCGCCCGGCGACCACGGGTTGCACCGCAGAATGCGCCAGGCGGTCAGGGCTGTGCCTTTGACGGCACCGTGCCGGTCGATCGCCGTATATCCATAGTGGGAACACGACGGGTAGTACCGGCAGACGGGCCCAAGAAGTGGGCTGATCGTCCACTGGTACAGCTTGATCAGGGCCAGCAGCGGGTACTTCATCGCGCGCCCCCTCCCAGCAGCCGCGCGAGGGCGGCGTCCAGGTCTCGGGCCAGCTGTGCATGGTCGGCATCGCCCGCACCGGGCAATGCCCGTACGACCACCAGGCTACCGGCGGGCAACTGGGAGAGTCGTTCGCGCATGAGATGGCGGAGCCTGCGCTTCACCAGATTGCGGACGACGGCCACGCCGACGGCCTTGCTGACAACGAAACCCGCACGCGTCAGGGGAGCGCTCTCCCCAGGCGCGTGCGGGTCCGTTGTACCGCTGCGTAGATGGACGACGAGGAGCGGGCGACCGGCCCGGCGTCCTCGGCGAACCGCGGTCGCGAAGTCCTCGCGCCGCCTCAGCCGATTCTCGGTAGGCAGCACGTCATGACCTGTTAGCTATTACGCGGACAGGCTTGCGCGACCCTTGCCACGGCGGTTCGCGAGAATCGCGCGGCCGGCACGGGTACGCATCCGCAGGCGGAAGCCGTGGGTCTTGGCGCGGCGACGGTTGTTCGGCTGGAAGGTGCGCTTGCTCACTCGGGGGCTCCAGAAATGATTCGTTGGCGGCGGGACATCGCCTGGCTGTCACCGTGCGCCCACGAGTAGCTCGCGTATACGCCCGTGTGCACCGCTTCACGACCACAGATCGTGATCTTTGCCCATCGGAGGCAGGCGGCAGCAGCCATCGACAACTCGACCTGGGTACGGTACGCGCGGCTACGCCATCCGGTCAAACCGGCTCCTCACCGGCCCGCGGTATGCACAGGCTGTGGACAACAACTTGAACCACGTCAGTGGGCCCGACTACCGTGGCTGAACTCCGAGTCTTCTCCCCATCTGTCCTCGCCTGTCTGTCTATGCCATCCCATACCGTCCCGAGAACCACACATTCGTGGGACCTGCGAGAGAGCGTGCCCTGTGGCTGACGTACCTGCCGATCTTGCCGCAGTGTGGCCACGAGTGCTGGAGCATCTCCTCGGAGAGGGGCAGCAGGGCATCGAGCCCAAGGACAAGCAGTGGATCGAGCGCTGCCAGCCGCTCGCCCTGGTCGCCGACACCGCACTGCTCGCCGTCCCCAATGAATGGGGCAAGCGCGTCCTGGAGGGCCGGCTCGCCCCGCTGATCAGCGAGACCCTCAGCCGCGAGTGCGGCCGCACCATCCGGATCGCGATCACCGTCGACGACTCGGTGGGCGAGCCCGCGCCGCCCGCCCCGCAGCAGCCCGCGCCGCAACAGCAGCAGCCGCGCTACCAGGACGACCCCTACGGCCGCCCCGCCGACGACGGCCTGCCCACCGCGCGCCCCGCCTACCCCGGCGAGTACCAGCAGCGTTCCGAGCCGGGCGCCTGGCCGCGCGCTCAGGAAGACCTCTGGCAGCAGCCGCGGCTCGGCGGCTTCCAGGACCGCGACGCGCCGGGCGAGCAGTGGCGCGAGCCGTACGGCGCCGGCCGCCCGCAGCAGCCCCAGCGCGACTACCGCTCCCCCCAGCCGCCCGAGCGCGGACCGTACGACCAGGACCGCGGTCAGTACGACCAGGGCCGGAGCCAGTACGACCAGCCCAAGCCGCCCTCGTACGAGCAGCAGCGCCACGATCAGCGGCCCGAGCGGCGGGAGCTTCCCGACGGGCAGCCCGCGCAGCGCGGCGGCTCCGGCCACCTCGCGCCCTCACCGTCCGGCGGCGCGTCCGCACAGGGCGGCCCCGGCGAGCCGCAGGCGCGGCTGAACCCCAAGTACCTCTTCGACACCTTCGTCATCGGCTCGTCGAACCGGTTCGCGCACGCCGCGGCCGTCGCGGTCGCCGAGGCGCCGGCCAAGGCCTACAACCCCCTCTTCATCTATGGGGAGTCGGGCCTCGGCAAGACACACCTCCTGCACGCGATCGGCCACTACGCGCGCAGCCTGTACCCCGGCACCCGGGTGCGGTACGTGAGCTCGGAGGAGTTCACCAACGAGTTCATCAACTCGATCCGCGACGGCAAGGGCGACACCTTCCGCAAGCGGTACCGCGATGTCGACATCCTCCTGGTGGACGACATCCAGTTCCTGGCGAGCAAGGAGTCGACGCAGGAGGAGTTCTTCCACACCTTCAACACGCTCCACAACGCCAACAAGCAGATCGTGCTCTCCTCGGACCGGCCGCCCAAGCAGCTGATGACCCTGGAGGACCGGCTGCGCAACCGCTTCGAGTGGGGTCTGACCACCGATGTGCAGCCGCCCGAGCTGGAGACGCGCATCGCGATCCTCCGCAAGAAGGCGGTGCAGGAGCAGCTCAACGCCCCGCCGGAGGTGCTGGAGTTCATCGCGTCCCGGATCTCGCGGAACATCCGTGAGCTGGAGGGCGCGCTGATCCGCGTCACCGCGTTCGCCTCCCTCAACCGGCAGCCGGTGGACCTCGGGCTCACCGAGATCGTCCTGAAGGACCTGATCCCCGGTGGCGAGGACGCGGCGCCGGAGATCACCGCGAGCGCCATCATGGCCGCGACCGCCGACTACTTCGGTCTGACGGTGGAGGACCTCTGCGGCTCCTCGCGCAGCCGGGTCCTGGTGACGGCCCGCCAGATCGCCATGTACCTGTGCCGCGAGCTCACCGACCTGTCGCTGCCCAAGATCGGGGCCCAGTTCGGCGGCCGCGACCACACGACGGTGATGCACGCCGACCGCAAGATCCGCGCACTGATGGCGGAGCGGCGCTCCATCTACAACCAGGTCACCGAGCTCACCAACCGCATCAAGAACGGCTGAGCCGGCCGGCACCACGCCGGCTGAGGGCGCCCGGAGATCGATTCTCCGGGCGCCCTCAGTCGTTCCAGGAGCCTTCCTCAGGTGTTCCAGGAGCCTTCCTCGGGCATCCCCGAAGCCCTTCCGGACCCTCCCCGGGCCCTCCCCGAGCCCTCGAAAACGCGCTCATGGAGCCCCGGGAAGCGTGTGTACGGCCCCGGAGGAAGCGTGTGTACGAGTCCCAGGCGCGTCGCGGTGTTCGAATACCGGCTGGTCAGAGGGGGTTCTCCACAGATCTGGGGGTTTCTGGCCGTCCACACCCTGGGGACCGCGAAGTTGTCCAGATTGCGTCCACAGGCGCGGCGGCTGATACTCCATCACCCCAGGTCAACAGCCTGTGGATTTGTGGGCATCGCTACTCCACAGCTTGTGGACGAATCCTCTGTCCACAGCCTGTGGGAAGAGTTGTCCACCGGCGGCCCACAGCTCTTGATCCGTTGTCCCCAGCTTCTCCACAGCCCTGTCCACTGTTCGGCAACGCAACACCCCCGATCACCGGACCGAGTGAAAGCCGTCACACCAAGGGGGCAGGTTGGCCTGTGGGGAACCGGGGTAAAGCTGGGGACAGGGCTGGGGAGAACCGCCCCTCTTCTGTGCATGGGGTGTGCAGAACTTTCGGGCGTCCACAGAAACCCCGAGTTGTCCACGGGTTCCACCCACAGGGCCGGTGGACAAAAAACTGCGGGTGACCTGCGAAAACGGGGTTATCCACGGTTTCCACAGGCCCTACTACTACTCCCACTTAGAGTTAGCTGGGAATCCGCTTCGAAGTGGGGCCTGTGCACAACTGGCCGCCGGAGCTCCCGCCGCGCCTCGACGCGACTTGACCCCGACGCGCACCGACTGTCAGCGGCGTACGTCAGACTGGTCCCCGGCGATACAGCCGACGACGAAAGCCAGCAGGGCGAGCCAGCAACAGCAGGAGGCGGTTCCGGTGAAGATCCGGGTGGAGCGCGATGTACTCGCGGAGGCGGTGGCCTGGGTGGCCCGCAGCCTCCCGGCCCGTCCGCCCGCGCCCGTACTCGCGGGCCTTCTTCTGAAGGCGGAGGACGGCGCGCTCAGCTTCTCCAGCTTCGACTACGAGGTCTCGGCACGGGTCTCGGTCGACGCGGAGGTCGACGAGGACGGCACGGTGCTCGTCTCCGGCCGCCTGCTCGCCGACATCTGCCGCGCCCTGCCCAACCGGCCGGTGGAGATTTCCACAGACGGTGTACGGGCGACCGTGGTCTGCGGCTCTTCCCGCTTCACCCTCCACACCCTTCCCGTGGAGGAGTACCCGGCGCTGCCGCAGATGCCGACCGCCACCGGCACCGTTCCCGGTGAGGTCTTCGCCTCGGCCGCGTCCCAGGTCGCCATCGCGGCCGGCCGCGACGACACCCTGCCCGTCCTGACCGGTGTGCGCATCGAGATCGAGGGCGACACCGTCACCCTGGCCTCCACCGACCGCTACCGCTTCGCGGTCCGCGAGTTCCTGTGGAAGCCGGAGAACCCGGACGCCTCCGCGGTCGCCCTGGTCCCCGCCAAGACGCTCCTGGACACCGCCAAGGCGCTCACGAGCGGCGACACGGTCACCCTGGCGCTCTCGGGCTCCGGCGCCGGTGAGGGCCTGATCGGCTTCGAGGGCGCGGGGCGGCGCACCACCACCCGTCTGCTCGAAGGCGACCTGCCGAAGTACCGCACCCTCTTCCCGACCGAGTTCAACTCGGTCGCGGTGATCGAGACCGCCCCGTTCGTCGAGGCCGTCAAGCGCGTCTCCCTGGTGGCCGAGCGCAACACGCCCGTCCGGCTCAGCTTCGAGCAGGGCGTGCTCATCCTGGAGGCCGGCTCCAGCGACGACGCACAGGCTGTGGAAAGGGTCGACGCCAACCTGGAGGGCGACGACATCTCGATCGCCTTCAACCCGACCTTCCTGCTCGACGGCCTGAGCGCGATCGACTCGCCCGTCGCCCAGCTCGCCTTCACCACCTCGACCAAGCCGGCGCTGCTCAGCGGCAAGCCCGCGCAGGACGCCGAGGCGGACGACGCGTACAAGTACCTGATCATGCCGGTGCGCCTGTCCGGCTGAGCGGCTTGAGGGCGTACGTCCCGGGCACTCGGGACGTACGTCTGAGCGGCTGACCCCGCAGGTGTGTACAAGGGCTCCGGCGTAGGCTCGGACGCGGGTACGAACGCCTCAACGTCAAAGGATTCTGTGATGGAGCTCGGTCTCGTCGGCCTCGGCAAAATGGGCGGCAACATGCGCGAGCGCATCCGCCGCGCAGGGCACACCGTCATCGGTTACGACCGCAACGCGGACGTCGCCGATGTCCACAGCCTCAAGGAGCTTGTGGACACTCTCAAGGGCCCGCGCGTCGTGTGGGTGATGGTTCCGGCGGGCGCGGCGACGCAGTCCACCATCGACGAACTCGCCGAGCTCCTGTCGCCCGGTGACGTCGTCGTCGACGGCGGAAACTCCCGCTGGACGGATGACGAGAAGCACGCCGTCGAGCTGGGCATCAAGGACATCGGCTTCGTCGACTGCGGCGTCTCCGGCGGCGTCTGGGGCCTGGAGAACGGCTACGCGCTGATGTACGGCGGCACCGCCGAGAACGTCGCGAAGGTCCAGCCGATCTTCGACGCGCTCAAGCCCGAGGGCGAGTTCGGCGCGGTGCACGCCGGCAAGGTCGGCTCCGGCCACTTCTCGAAGATGGTCCACAACGGCATCGAGTACGCCATGATGCAGGCCTACGCCGAGGGCTGGGAGCTCCTGGAGAAGGTCGACTCGGTCACCGACGTCCGCGAGGTGTTCCGCAGCTGGCAGGAGGGCACGGTCATCCGTTCCTGGCTGCTCGACCTCGCGGTCAACGCCCTGGACGACGACGAGCACCTCGACAAGCTCAAGGGCTTCGCGCAGGACTCCGGCGAGGGCCGGTGGACGGTGGAGGCCGCCATCGACAACGCCGTGCCGCTCCCCGCGATCACCGCGTCCCTCTTCGCCCGCTTCGCGTCCCGTCAGGACGACTCCCCGCAGATGAAGATGATCGCCGCGCTGCGCAACCAGTTCGGCGGCCACGCGGTCGAGTCCAAGTAGCCGTACCGAGCAGTAGGTAAGCCGGGGGAGGTCGGCGACACCATGCACGTCACCCATCTCTCGCTGGCCGACTTCCGCTCGTACGCCCGGGTCGAGGTTCCGCTCGACCCGGGCGTCACCGCTTTCGTGGGCGCCAACGGCCAGGGCAAGACCAACCTGGTCGAGGCCGTCGGCTACCTCGCCTCGCTCGGCAGCCACCGGGTCTCGTCGGACGCGCCGCTGGTCCGCATGGGCGCCGAGCGCGCCGTGATCCGGGCCGCCGTCACCCAGGGCGAGCGCTCCCAGCTGATCGAGCTCGAACTGAACCCGGGCCGCGCCAACCGGGCCCGTATCAACAGGTCGTCGCAGGTCAGACCCCGCGATGTGCTGGGGATCGTCCGTACGGTGCTGTTCGCGCCGGAGGACCTCGCCCTGGTCAAGGGCGATCCGGGCGAGCGCCGCCGCTTCCTCGACGAGCTGATCACCGCCCGCTCCCCCCGGATGGCGGCCGTGCGCTCCGACTACGACCGCGTCCTCAAACAGCGCAACACCCTCCTGAAGTCCGCCGCGATGGCCCGCAGGCACGGCGGCCGCGGCATGGACCTCTCCACGCTCGACGTGTGGGACCAGCACCTGGCCCAGGCCGGCGCCGAGCTGCTCGCCCAGCGCCTCGACCTGATCGCCGCCCTCCAGCCGCTCGCCGACAAGGCGTACGACCAACTCGCCCCGGGCGGCGGCCCGTTGGCCCTGGAGTACAAGCCGTCCGCGCCCGGCGACGGGCACACCCGCGAGGAGCTGTACGGGCAGCTCATCGAGGCGTTCGCGGAGGTGCGCAAGCAGGAGATCGAGCGCGGGGTGACGCTGGCGGGCCCGCACCGCGACGACCTGCTGCTGCGCCTGGGCGAGCTGCCCGCGAAGGGGTACGCGAGCCACGGCGAGTCCTGGTCGTACGCGCTCGCGCTGCGCCTGGCCTCGTACGACCTGCTGCGGGCCGAGGGCAACGAGCCGGTGCTCGTGCTCGACGACGTCTTCGCCGAGCTGGACGCCAGGCGCCGCGAGCGGCTGGCGGAACTGGTGGCGCCGGGCGAGCAGGTCCTGGTGACGGCCGCGGTGGACGACGACGTTCCGGGCATCCTGGCGGGCGTCCGGTACGAGGTCGCGGCGGGCGAGGTGGCGCGGGCATGAGCGATCCCTCCGGCCAGGGCGAGCCGGCAGCGGCGCCCAAGGTTCCCGAGTCCTCCGGCGTGGACCTCGCGCGGGTCGCGCTGCGCGCCGCCAAGGAGCAGGCCAGGGCGCGGGGCGACGCCGCGCAGCAGAAGAAGCAGGCCCGCAGGGGCGGCGGGCTGCGCTCGGGTGCGCGTGCGGACGGGCGCGATCCGCTGCCGCTGGGCGCCGCGATCAACCGGCTGATCAATGAGCGCGGCTGGGAGGCGCCCGCCGCGGTGGGCGGTGTGATGGGCCGCTGGCCGCAGATCGTCGGCGAGGACCTGGCCAACCACTGTGTGCCGAAGTCGTACGACCAGGCCGACGCCGTCCTGACCGTGCAGTGCGACTCGACGGCGTGGGCCACCGAGCTGCGCCTCTTCGCACCCCAGCTGGTGGCCCGCATCAACGCCGACCTCGGGCACGGCACGGTCCGGCTGATCAAGGTGCTCGGCCCCGGCGGGCCCCCGCAGCGCTACGGCCGGCTGCGGGCGCCGGGCAGCACCGGGCCCGGCGACACCTACGGGTGAGGGCGCCCCGTGCGCCCGTGTGCCTCAGGCGCACCCCCTGTGACGTGGGAAAACGTGACTTCTGTGCGCCCTGGAACCCCCTGATGGGCATGAGGTGTCCCTCACGGTAGTCGGAGGTTGACAGGCCGAAGCGCTGAATGCCCGTGTGAGGCTCTTGGGGCCCCTCCCCGGATATGGGGAGTCGGAAGGCGCCCGCTCAGGGCGGCACATGCGGACTCAGGTACCGGCAAACCCCCATTCATGTCGGCGCTACCGGTAGACTGGTCAATAATCCCGCCGTCCTCGCGGGACCCACCGAAAGACGTGATCGGACGCCTGCCGCCACGGCGGCGCCCGACGCTGACCATCGCTGAACGACGCAGCCGCTCCTGCCTGTACAGGGGAGGCTTGTGCTGTGCCAGAAAGGGCGCTTCGTGGCCGATTCCGGCAACCCCAACGAGAAGACCCCGTCCACTGCCGTCGGTGAGAACGGCGAGGTAACCACCTCGTACGACGCCAGCGCGATTACCGTCCTCGAAGGTCTGGACGCGGTCCGCAAGCGACCCGGCATGTACATCGGCTCGACCGGTGAGCGTGGTCTGCATCACCTTGTGTACGAGGTCGTCGACAACTCGGTCGACGAGGCCCTGGCCGGGCACGCGGACACGATCGACGTCACGATCCTGCCCGACGGCGGTGTCCGCGTCGTCGACAACGGCCGCGGCATCCCCGTGGGCATCGTTCCCTCCGAAGGGAAGCCGGCCGTCGAGGTCGTGCTCACCGTGCTGCACGCGGGCGGAAAGTTCGGCGGCGGCGGGTACGCCGTCTCCGGCGGTCTGCACGGCGTCGGCGTGTCCGTGGTGAACGCGCTGTCCACCAGGGTCGCCGTCGAGGTCAGGACGGACGGCTACCGCTGGACGCAGGAGTACAAGCTGGGCGTCCCGACGGCGCCGCTCGCCAAGCACGAGGCGATCGAGAAGTCGGGCACCTCGGTCACGTTCTGGGCCGACGGGGACATCTTCGAGACCACCGAGTACTCCTTCGAGACGCTGTCGCGGCGTTTCCAGGAGATGGCGTTCCTCAACAAGGGCCTGACGATCAGGCTGACCGACGAGCGCGAGTCGGCGCGGGCGGTCTCGGGAGCGGACTCGGCCGAGGAGGGCGAGCAGCCGCAGCCCCTGACGGTGACGTACTTCTACGAGGGCGGCATCGTCGACTTCGTGAAGTACCTCAACTCGCGCAAGGGCGAGCTGATCCACCCGACCGTGATCGACATCGAGGCCGAGGACAAGGAGCGACTCCTCTCGGCCGAGATCGCGATGCAGTGGAACTCTCAGTACAGCGAGGGCGTTTACTCCTTTGCGAACACCATCCACACGCATGAGGGGGGTACGCATGAGGAGGGATTCCGCGCCGCGCTCACGGGCCTGGTCAACCGGTACGCCCGTGACAAGAAGCTGCTGCGCGAGAAGGACGACAACCTCTCGGGCGAGGATATCCGCGAGGGTCTGACGGCGATCATCTCCGTCAAGCTGGGCGAGCCGCAGTTCGAGGGCCAGACCAAGACCAAGCTGGGCAACACCGAGGCGAAGACGTTCGTCCAGAAGGTGGTGCACGAGCACCTCACCGACTGGTTCGACCGCAACCCCGTCGAGGCCGCGGACATCATCCGCAAGTCGATCCAGGCGCAGACGGCCCGTGTCGCCGCCCGCAAGGCGCGCGACCTGACGCGGCGCAAGGGGCTGCTCGAATCGGCGTCGCTGCCCGGCAAGCTGTCGGACTGTCAGTCCAACGACCCCACCAAGTGCGAGATCTTCATCGTCGAGGGTGACTCCGCCGGCGGTTCGGCGAAGTCCGGCCGCAACCCGATGTACCAGGCGATCCTGCCCATCCGAGGCAAGATCCTGAACGTCGAGAAGGCGCGGATCGACAAGATCCTGCAGAACACCGAGGTCCAGGCGCTGATCTCGGCGTTCGGTACCGGGGTCCACGAGGACTTCGACATCGAGAAGCTCCGCTATCACAAGATCATCCTGATGGCGGACGCCGACGTCGACGGCCAGCACATCAACACCCTGCTGCTGACCTTCCTGTTCCGCTTCATGCGGCCGCTGGTCGAGGCCGGCCACGTGTACCTGTCGCGTCCCCCGCTCTACAAGATCAAGTGGGGCCGGGACGACTTCGAGTACGCGTACTCCGACCGTGAGCGCGACGCGCTCGTGGCCCTCGGCAAGCAGAACGGCAAGCGGATCCGCGAGGACTCGATCCAGCGCTTCAAGGGTCTTGGCGAGATGAACGCCGAGGAGCTGCGCGTCACCACGATGGACGTCGAGCACCGTGTGCTCGGCCAGGTCACCCTGGACGACGCGGCCCAGGCCGACGACCTGTTCTCGGTGCTGATGGGCGAGGACGTCGAGGCACGCCGTTCGTTCATCCAGCGCAACGCGCGGGACGTCCGCTTCCTCGACATCTGACTCGGTCTGTCGCTGACCGCTTCGAAAGGACTTGAGAACCAGCAATGGCCGACGAAAACACGCCCACGCCCGCTGAAGCCGCCGAGGCGGCCGTCGCCGCCGAGGAAGCCCTCGCCCTGCGCATCGAGCCCGTCGGGCTCGAGACGGAGATGCAGCGCTCCTACCTCGACTACGCGATGTCCGTCATCGTCTCGCGTGCGCTGCCCGACGTCCGGGACGGCCTGAAGCCCGTCCACCGCCGCGTCCTGTACGCGATGTACGACGGCGGGTACCGGCCCGAGAAGGGCTTCTACAAGTGCGCCCGCGTCGTGGGTGACGTCATGGGTACGTACCACCCGCACGGCGACTCCTCGATCTACGACGCCCTGGTGCGCCTCGCCCAGCACTGGTCGATGCGCATGCCGCTGGTGGACTCCAACGGAAACTTCGGCTCCCCGGGCAACGACCCGGCCGCCGCCATGCGGTACACCGAGTGCAAGCTCATGCCGCTGGCCATGGAGATGGTCCGTGACATCGACGAGGAGACCGTCGACTTCACGGACAACTACGACGGCCGCAACCAGGAGCCGACGGTCCTGCCGGCGCGCTTCCCCAACCTCCTGGTCAACGGCTCGGCCGGCATCGCGGTGGGCATGGCCACCAACATCCCGCCGCACAACCTGCGCGAGGTCGCCGAGGGCGCCCAGTGGTACCTGGCCCACCCGGAGGCCTCGCACGAGGAGCTCCTGGACGCGCTGATCGAGCGCATCAAGGGCCCCGACTTCCCGACCGGCGCGCTGGTCGTGGGCCGCAAGGGCATCGAGGAGGCGTACCGCACCGGCCGTGGCTCCATCACGATGCGCGCGGTCGTCGCGGTCGAGGAGATCCAGAACCGCCAGTGCCTGGTGGTCACGGAGCTGCCGTACCAGACCAACCCGGACAACCTCGCGCAGAAGATCGCCGACCTGGTGAAGGACGGCAAGGTCGGCGGCATCGCCGACGTCCGCGACGAGACGTCCTCGCGCACCGGCCAGCGCCTGGTCATCGTCCTGAAGCGGGACGCGGTCGCCAAGGTCGTCCTGAACAACCTGTACAAGCACACCGACCTCCAGACCAACTTCGGCGCCAACATGCTGGCGCTGGTCGACGGGGTGCCGCGCACGCTCTCGATCGACGCGTTCATCCGCCACTGGGTGACGCACCAGATCGAGGTCATCGTCCGGCGTACGAAGTTCCGGCTGCGCAAGGCCGAGGAGCGGGCCCACATCCTGCGCGGCCTGCTCAAGGCGCTCGACGCGATCGACGAGGTCATCGCGCTGATCCGGCGCAGCGACACGGTCGACGTGGCGCGCGTGGGCCTGATGGAGCTGCTCTCCATCGACGAGATCCAGGCCAACGCCATCCTGGAGATGCAGCTGCGCCGGCTGGCGGCCCTGGAGCGCCAGAAGATCGTCGCGGAGCACGACGAGCTCCAGGCGAAGATCAACGAGTACAACGCGATCCTCGCCTCGCCGGAGAAGCAGCGCGCGATCGTCAGCGAGGAACTGGCCGCGATCGTCGACAAGTTCGGCGACGACCGCCGCTCGGCCCTGGTGCCGTTCGACGGCGACATGTCCATCGAGGACCTGATCGCCGAAGAGGACATCGTCGTCACCATCACCAACGGCGGCTACGTCAAGCGCACCAAGACCGAGGACTACCGCTCGCAGAAGCGCGGCGGCAAGGGCGTGCGGGGCACCAAGCTGAAGCAGGACGACATCGTCGACCACTTCTTCGTCTCCACCACCCACCACTGGCTGCTGTTCTTCACCAACAAGGGCCGCGTCTACCGGGCCAAGGCGTACGAACTGCCGGACGCCGGGCGGGACGCGCGCGGCCAGCACGTCGCCAACCTGCTGGCCTTCCAGCCGGACGAGAAGATCGCCCAGATCCTCGCGATCCGCGACTACGACGCGGCGCCCTATCTGATCCTGGCCACCAAGGCCGGCCTGGTGAAGAAGACCTCGCTCAAGGACTACGACTCGCCCCGTTCGGGTGGTGTCATCGCCATCAACCTGCGGGAGACCGCGGACGGCGGCGACGACGAACTGATCGGCGCGGAGCTGGTCTCGGCCGAGGACGACCTGCTCCTCGTCAGCAAGAAGGCGCAGTCCATCCGCTTCACCGCGACCGACGACGCGCTGCGCCCCATGGGACGTGCCACGTCCGGCGTCAAGGGCATGAGTTTCCGCGAGGGAGACGAGCTGCTCTCGATGAATGTCGTCAGGACCGGTACGTTCGTCTTCACCGCAACCGATGGCGGGTACGCGAAGCGCACCCCCGTCGACGAGTACCGCGTCCAGGGCCGCGGCGGTCTCGGCATCAAGGCAGCCAAGATCGTGGAGGACCGGGGCTCGCTGGTCGGCGCGCTGGTGGTCGAGGAAACGGACGAAATCCTCGCCATCACCCTCGGCGGCGGTGTGATTCGTACGCGAGTCAACGAGGTCAGGGAGACGGGCCGTGACACCATGGGCGTCCAACTGATCAACCTGGGCAAGCGCGATGCCGTGGTCGGCATCGCCCGTAACGCCGAGGCGGGCAGCGAGGCCGAAGAGGTCGACGGGGCCGACGACGCCGAGGGCGCTATTGCCGAGGCTGCTGCCGAGGGCGTCCAGCCGTCGGCCGGGGAGCACGAGGAGTAAAGCGTGAGTGGAGCCACGGGCGCCGGAGCGGCCGCTTCCGGAGCGAACGGTGCCCGTGGCCCTGCCGCGGACTCCCAGGGGGTAACGGTGACGGAAACCCGCGGGGCCAAGGGCCGGGCGGAGTACGAGGGTGGCGGCGCGCTGCCCGGCGAGCGCGAGAAGACCGGGCAGGGCGGCCAGCAGCCGTACCACCCGCCGCAGGCCTATCCGGCGCCGCAGCGCACCGGTGACGGAGTGCGCCGGCCGCGCACGGGGGCCCGCACGGCGCCCCGTACGCGCAAGGCGCGGCTGCGGGTGGCCAAGGCCGACCCGTGGTCGGTGATGAAGGTCAGCTTCCTGCTGTCCATCGCGCTCGGCATCTGCACGGTCGTCGCCGCGGCGGTGCTGTGGATGGTCATGGACGCCATGGGTGTGTTCTCCACGGTCGGCGGCACGATCAGCGAGGCCACGGGCTCGAACGAGTCCAACGGCTTCGACCTCCAGTCGTTCCTCTCGCTGCCGCGGGTGCTGCTCTTCACGTCGGTCATCGCGGTGATCGACGTGGTGCTCGCCACGGCCCTCGCGACGCTCGGCGCCTTCATCTACAACCTCTCCGCGGGCTTCGTGGGCGGTGTCGAGCTCACTCTGGCCGAGGACGAGTAGCCGCAGTTCACGGCGGCACGGATACCGATTTTGGGACTGGCCGTCCCGTGCGCTAATCTTCAGAGGTCGGCGCGCGGGACATCCCGCACAGCGCGGCGGGGCTATAGCTCAGTTGGTTAGAGCGCATCCCTGATAAGGATGAGGCCACAGGTTCAAATCCTGTTAGCCCCACAGAAGCAGTACCGGTGAAGAGGGCGTCTCCCCACGTGGGAGGCGCCCTCTTCGCGTATGTGCCGGGAGGGCGCGGGGCGGCATGGAAAGGCCCGACCGCTGGCGACGGGGGATGCACCAGCGGTCGGGCTTGTAGGCACCCTAACAACGCGGCCCGGGGAGCGGGGCCTGACTGTTCGTCCGGGATCGCGATTTGTGACGGGGATCACCGTGGCGTGGTCAGGGGGCGCACGGCGGTGCGTAGGAGAGCCGGGGCAGGTTCTCGTGCCACTTCTCCGGTGTCAGGACGCCCCGGGTGGTGGAGCAGATGCGGCTCCTGGCCTCGTCGGCGTCGAGGTTCCAGAGCCGGACGGTGTCGCTGCCGCTCGACACGCCGAGCATGTGGCTGGTGGGGCTGAACGACAGGAAGTTCCCCGTCTTGGCGTTGGGGCTCATCGACTGGCCGATCGGCGAGGCCATGGACGGGTGCGCGATGTCCCAGAGCCGGACCGTGTTGTCGTTGCCGCCGCTGGCCAGGGTGCGGCCGTCCTGGCTGAACGTCAGCGACACGACCGCTTCGGTGTGACCGGTCAGCGGGGCGCCCAGCCGGCGTGCCGTGGACGGGTGGGCGGTGTTCCAGAGCCGGACGGTGTCGTCGTCGCTGCCGCTGGCCAGGGTCTTGCCGTCCGGGCTGTAGGAGAGCGCGTTGACCGGTCCGAGATGTCCCGTGAGGGGCGCTCCGAGGGGCGCCGCGTGGCGCGGGTCGGCCACGTTCCACAGTCGGATGCTGTCGTCCGCGCTGCCGCTGGCCAGTGTCCGCCCGTCCGGGCTGAAGACAAGGGAGTTGACGTACCCCTTGTGACCGGTGAGCGGCGCGCCGAGCGGACGGTGGCGGGACGGGTCGCTGATGTCCCACAGTTGAATGGTGCGGTCGTCGTAGTCGGTGGCCAGCGTCTTGCCGTCGGGGCTGAAGGCCAGCGCCTCGGCGCCCGAGAACCGGGTCCGCAGCAGCAGGGGCGGCCCGTGCGGGACGGGCCGGGCGGGATCGGTGACGTTCCACAGGCGTATCGACTGGTTTCCCATGAGCACCGCGAGCGTGTGGCCGTCGGGGGAGAACACCAGGGACCGTGCGTCGCCCTCCCCGGACGGCGTGAAGGGGCGGCCCAGCGGCACGGGCCGGCCCGGGGTGTCCACATCCCACAGCCGCACCCGGTCGTCGCGCGCGGCCGTCGCGAGGACCCGCCCGTCCGGCCGGAACGCTCCGACGCGGCCGATCATGTCCGAGGCCGGGATCGACCACAGACGGACCTTGCTGTCGCCGCTCCCGGTGGCGAGGGTGTGGCCGTCGGGGCTGAACGCCAGGGCGTACATTTCGCCGCTGCTTCCCGCGAGAGGCTCGCCCACCTGGGACGGGTAGGCGGGATCGCTGACGTTCCACAGGCTGGCCGTGCTGTCGGCGCTGCCGACGGCGAGCATGCTCCCGTCGGGGCTGAAGGCCACCGACCAGATGGGGCCCGTGTGGCCGGTGAGCGGCGAACCGATGGCCGCCGCGTGCTGCGGGTCGCTCACGTTCCAGAGCCGGACGGTGTCGTCCGAGCCGCCGCTGGCCAGCGTCCGGCCGTCGGGGCTGAACGCCACGGAGTGCACCGTGCTCGTGTGGCCGGTCAGGACGGTCTCGATCGGCGCCGGACGAGCCGGATCGGCCATGTCCCACAGTCTGATCGCACCGTTGTCGGCGCCCGCCGCCAGCGTCCGGCCGTCGGGGCTGAACGCCAGCGAGCGCACGGCGGCGGTGTGACCCGTCAGGACCTCACGGCTCGTGGGCCTGCGGGGGTCCGCCACGTCCCACAGGCGGACGGTGTGGTCCTCCGTGGCGCCGGCCAGGGTATGGCCGTCCGGGCTGAAGGCCAGCAGGTAGATCGTGCCGTCATGGCCGGTCATCGGCGCACCGAGCGGTTGCGGGTGACGGGGGTCCCGTACGTCCCACAGCCGGATCGTGCCGTCGTCCGAAGCGCTGGCGAGGGTGTGGCCGTCCGGGCTGAAGACCGCGCTGCTCACCCAACTCGTATGGCCGGTGAGGGGGTTCCCCAGCGGCTTGGGACGCGACGGGTCCGCGACGTCCCACAGGCGTACGGTCCGGTCGTAGCTGGCGGTGGCGAGGGTCCGGCCGTCGGGGCTGAACGAGGTGAGGTAGACGGCGCCGGTGTGGCCGAGGAGGGGGGTGGCCAGCGGCGCGTTCACGATCGAGATCAGCCGGTTGTTCGCCCCCTCGTCGTCCGGCCGCAAGTCGTGCGCCACCAGGGCCAGCTGCGCCGACAGCGAGGGATCCGTGTGCTGGACGCGATCGGCTTCGGCGACGACCTGCTCGAACACGGCGTCGTCCCGCTGCTGCCAGGCGACCACCGCCGCACCGACGGCGAGCATCGCCAGGACGACCAGGGCCGAGATCGCCCCGCGCATGATCCAGACCGTGCGCCTGCGGAGCTTGACCGAGGACGCCAGGAACTCCACCGCGGCCCGGGTCAGGAACCTGTCGCCGGCGGACTTCGCCCAGGCGCGGGCCTGTTCCAGCCGGGAGCCCCGGTAGAGCAGGGAGGTGTCGCGGTGCGATTCCTCCCAGGCCCTGCCGTCCTCCTCCAGCCGCTGACGCAGCAGGTTGCCGGCCCGGTCCTCGTCGATCCAGTCGCGCAGGCGCGGCCAGGCGTGGAGCAACGCCTCATGCGTGATCTCCACGGTTTCCGCGTCGAGCGTCACCAACCGGGCGCGCACCAGCGCTTCGAGCGATTCCTCCGTCTTGTGGGAGTCCGTCGACTCCTCCGCGAGTTGGCGTCGTGTCCCCCGTCTGCGGGTGGCCTGGGTGTCTTCGCCCAGCCTGACCAGCCGGAGCAGGAGCAGCCGCGCGGCCGCGCGGGCCGCCGGGTCGAGGTCGGACCAGGCGCGCTCGGCGGTCGCCGCCACCGCTCCCTGTATTCCGCCCGCCGCGCGATAGCCGGCCAGCGTCAGCCGTCCTCCCTTGCGCCGTTGCCAGGTCGCGAGCAGGGCGTGGGAGAGGAGCGGCAGCGCGCCCGCGTTCTGCGCCGCCCGTGGGCCGTCGGTGCTCACCTCCCGGACGATGAGTTCGGTCAGTCCGGGTTCGAGTTCCATGCCCACGGCCTTGGCCGGGCCGGTCACCGCCTCCCGCAGCTCCGCGGCGGTCAGCGGGCCGAGCACCATGTGCCGGTGCTGCAGCGCGTCGGCGAGTTCCGGATGGGCCAGGCACTGCTCGTAGAAGTCGGCGCGTATGCCGAGGACGACGAGGACGGGGGCCGGGTCACCCGGGCCGGCGGGCGTGCAGGCCGCGTGGAGCAGCTTGATGAACCGGCGCCGGTCCGCCTCGTCGGAGCAGAGCGTGAACGCTTCCTCGAACTGGTCCACGATGATCACTGGCGGGGGGCCGGAAGGGGCCTGTCGCTGCCCCCAGGCCGAGAAGGCCTGCCGCACCGCGTGCCCGAAGTGCGGGGTGTCAGGGGCTTCGGGAGAGGCGGAGGCCGGCTTCCGCAGGGCGGAGACGACGGGGGCCAGCTCAGGGATGCGGAGGGTCAGCTCCCCGACGGGATCGGCTCCCGGCACGAAGGGAAGCGTCGCCCGCGACCGGCCGCTGTCGTCGCTCAGGGCGCCGTCCTGCAGCGTGGGCACCAGACCGGCGTTGAGCAGGGACGACTTCCCCGCCCCCGAGGCGCCCACGAGCATGACCAGGCCCCCGGTCCCCTCCACCGCGCGGAGCTGGGCCACGAGGGCGTCCGTGCTGCGCTCACGGCCGAAGAACCAGCGGGCGTCCTCGGGACGGTAGGAAGCCAGACCCCGGTAGGGGCACACGCCTCCGGGGACCGCCGGGGCCTCGGCCTGCGGGGGCTCCTTCTCCTCGGAGGAGGGCGCGGGCCGGTCGCCGCCGATCGGGTCGGCGACCGCGTGCTCCCACAGGCGCTGCCAGTGCGCCAGGTCGTACAGGCCGGGGGAGACGGGCGCGGCGCGTGAACGCCGCGCCTCGGGTATCAGGATGTGCAGCACGACGGCGAGGGCGGCGAACTGGGCAGGCACGTTCCTGGCCCGTCGCCAGTCGCTGATCCGCTGAGCGGATACGCGCACCGGACGTCCTCGTTCGTCGACGCGCTGAAGCCGGACGACGGCCTCCGCGACGCGCTTGAGGGGAGGGTCGCCGGCCTCCTTGTACAGCAACGCGAGACGTTCCGCGAAAGCCGTGCGTGCCCCTGAGCCTGGACTCAAGGTCTCCACCTCTCACTGTCTTCCGCACCTGGCATCCGGACCGGAAAACTCACCCTATACGGCTGACCTGCGAAGAAGGTGTCCGTGAGGTGAGCGGGCCTCCTCACGCGAAGCCGCAGCTGGCAGGATCTGGCCGTAGCGGGACAGCCACAGGGCGTGACCCGCTCGGACCACCAGGTCCGGGTCCGGAGAGGCCCGTCACGACGTCACACGTTCTCGGTCAACTTGTGGCGGAGTCGGGTGACGGGGTCCGGCCTCTGCTTGATCCGTGCCGCACCGGTGCGGATCGACGTCGCCTGTGTGGTGCGGTACCGGTCCCAACAGGGGAGGGACCGGTGCCGCAGCATACGGGCGCTCCGCGTGCGCCGGGCGGCCGGGGAGCTGCCGGCCGCCCGTGACGCCCGCCGGGCGCCGCGGCGCCCGCGCGTCAGAAGTGCATCATCGCCATCACATCGGCGCTCCTGGTGCCGGTCGCGACCGGCTGGATCTGCTCCCCCGGACGTATCCAGCCGGCGGCCTCGGCGGCTGCTACGGCGGCCTTCTCGGCCGCGTCCGCCTCGGCGTTCAAGGTCTCGTTCTCGCCCACCGCCCCCGCCACCGCGGCGGCCCCGGCGGCCTGGGCCGCCTTGACCGCGGCCCGGGAGGCCGCCGTGGCGGCTTCGCCGCCGTCGTCGTGGAGCTGCCCCATCTGCGCGGCCTGGGACGCGGCGGCGGCGGCGTTCCGGGCACAGCGGGAGTCGGCCGCGGGATGGGGTCGGCTCTCCAGGAGAACGGCGATGGCCTGCGCGGCCGTCCGTGCCGCGTGGTTGGCCTTGAAGAGGATCTCGGCCCGTGCGGATCCCTCCGGGCCCGTCTCGCCGGCGCCGGAGGCTTCGACGTGGCGCAGGAGGGCGGCCGCGCGTGAGGCGGCGCTCCGGGCGCGTGCCAGGTGCCCGGCCCGGAAGGGGTCCTCCGGCTCCCGGTGCTCGGCGGCGGCGGACGGCGTGTCCGCCTCGGTGCCGGGGCCGGGGTCGTGACTCTGCTCGCTCATTGCCTTCTCCTCGTCGAAGGGTGACGTGCCGGGCATGAACAGACCGGTGGTGCGGAGCCCAGGTGCCCAGCTGCCCAGGTGCCCTAGAGGAACCAGCCGAGCGCCGCGTCCAGTGACCACGCCTGCCAGCAGACGCCCAGCAGTCCTGTGACGGAGATCAGGGCCATCATGAGGTTCTGCCCCTGCTCGGCCACGTCGTGGATCATCAGGACGAGATAGATCAGAACCAGCGCGAGACCGCAGACGAGGGCGACCGGCGTCAGGAGACCGACGACCAGGCCCAGGCCGAGCGCCAGCTCCGCGTAGGCCACCACGTACGCCATCGTCCGGGGCCGCGGCTTGACCACCACGTCGAAGCCGGAGCGGACGAAGGACCACCGGTGCTTGTCGGCGATGCCGGCCGCCCACGCGATCCCGCCGCCGCCGAACCAGGTCGTCTTGTCCTTGTGGCGCCAGCTCTCCAGCCACCACAGGCCGAGCCCGATCCGCAGCACGGCGAACCACTCGGCTCCGCTGAGCCACATCGTCTGCACTTGGCCGCGCCTCCTCCGGTCATACCTGATGGTGCGTCAGTTCAGCCGATCTCCCGCGAACGCGCAAGGGGTCCGGTTCCGGTGGAGCGCTTGCCGTCGACAGAGGTGCGCCATACGCTGAATCTGATGGATCGTCAGATTCGGTGTCGGTGGAACCGGCAGGCAGCTGGGGGTTAAGTACCGTGGTCAGTAAGGACATTGACAGCCAGGAGCTTCCCCGCGTCATCAGCGTGGACGACCATGTGATCGAGCCGGCCCACCTCTTCGAGACCTGGCTCCCGGGCAAGTACCGCGACCGGGGGCCGAAGCCCTTCACGGCGGGGATCGGGGAGCTGGCGTACATCGGGGGGAAGTACAGGTTCACCACCGACCCGCAGGGGCAGGTCACGGACTGGTGGGAGTACGAGGGCGGCATCTTCCCGTACAAGCGCATCATCGCGGCCGTGGGCTTCTCCCGGGACGAGATGACGCTCGACGGCATCACGCGTGAGCAGATGCGGCGCGGGTGCTGGGATCCCAAGGCCCGCCTGGAGGACATGGACCTCAACCATGTCGAGGCGTCCCTCTGCTTCCCCACCTTCCCGCGCTTCTGCGGCCAGACCTTCGCGGAGGCCAAGGACAAGGAGGTGGCGCTCGCCTGCGTCCGCGCCTACAACGACTGGATGGTCGAGGAGTGGTGCGGGGACAGCGGCGGCCGGCTGATCCCGCTGTGCCTCATCCCGCTGTGGGACGTCGGCCTCGCGGTCGCGGAGATCAAGCGCAACGCCGCCCGTGGCGTGCGCGCCGTGACCTTCTCCGAGATCCCGACGTACCTCGGTCTCCCCTCCATCCACTCCGGCTACTGGGACCCGTTCTTCGCCGCGTGCGAGGAGACGGAGACCGTGGTGAACATGCACATCGGCTCGTCGTCGCAGATGCCCGCCGCCTCCCCCGACGCCCCGCCCGCCGTGCAGGCCTCGCTGAGCTTCAACAACGCCATGGCGTCGATGATGGACTTCCTCTTCTCCGGCGTCCTGGTGAAGTTCCCGCGGCTCAAACTCGCCTACAGCGAAGGCCAGATGGGGTGGATCCCGTACGCGTTGGAGCGGGCCGACGACGTCTGGGAGGAGCACCGGGCCTGGGGCGGGGTCAAGGACCTGATCCCGGAACCGCCCTCCTCCTACTACTACCGGCAGATCTTCTGCTGCTTCTTCCGCGACAAGCACGGGATCGAGGCCATCGAGACGGTCGGGGTGAACAACGCGACCTTCGAGACGGACTATCCGCACGTCGACTCGACATGGCCGCACACCAAGCAGGTGGCCGCCGAGCACATGGCCGGGCTCTCCGCGGACGTCGCGTACAAACTGCTCAGGGGGAACGCCATTCGCATGCTGGGCCTTCCGCTCGACCAGGACCGCCGCTGACCCGGCGGGAACGGGCCGCCCGGGTATCTCCCGTGATCACGCCGAGGGTTACGGTGTCCCGGGCTGCACGGAAGGCGGGCACATGGCTACCCCTCTCTCAGACGCGCTGGTCACCCTCGGCCGCAAGTACGTGCGGGACGCTCCGGGCGGCGTGGGCAAGGCCGCGGTGGCCGAGCGCCTCCTGAACCCCTACCTCCGGGACCATCCCCGGCGACGCGTGGTCGAGGCCCGGTCCGGGGCGAGGTTCGCGGTCGACACACAGGACCTGATTCAGCGCTACCTCTACCTGTTCGGGGTGTGGGAGCCCCACATGACGCACTGGCTGCGGAGCCGGCTGCGTCCGGGCGACGTGTTCGTCGACGTCGGGGCCAACATCGGGGCGTTCTCCGTGCTGGGCTCCCGCCTGGTGGGGGACGAGGGCGGTGTCGTGGCCATCGAGGCGTCCCCCGAGTTCCACCGCCGCGTGCTGCACCACGTCGAACTCAACGGCTGCGGCAACGTCCGCGCGCTCAACGTCGCCGTGGCCGACAGCCGCAAGACCCTGACCTTCATCCTCGCCAGCTCGAACAACAAGGGCGCCAACTCGATCGTCCCGTACGACGGTCCCGCCGAGTCCACCTTCGAGATGGCGGCGCTCCCCCTGGCGGAGCTCCTGCGCCCCGAGGAGGTGGCGAGGGCGCGCGTGATCAAGATCGATGTCGAGGGCGCGGAGGGCGGGGCCGTCCGCGGGCTGGCCCCCGTGCTCGACGAGCTGCGGGCCGACGTCGAGATCGCCGTCGAGGTGACGCCGGAGCGGATGGCCCAACTCGGCGACAGCGTGGACGAGTTGACGGCGACCATGGCGAAGCACGGGTTCAACGCCTACCGGCTCGTGAACGACTACTCCCCGGCGAGCTACCCCCGCGCCGTGCGCAACCCCGTCCCGCCCACCCGGTGGCGGGGGCCGATCGTCGGGGAGACGGAGCTCGTGTTCTCGCGCGTGGACGCCGGATCGCTGGAATGACGCGCGCCGCGGCTGCCCGGCCGGGCAGCCGCGGTCACTCCGAGCCGGTCGGGCTGCGCCACCGGAAGTGGTCCAGCGCCCGCGCCCGCGCCTCGACGACCGCCATCCGCGCGTTCCGCTCCGAGGTGTCGGTGTGCGCGGACTGGCCCGTGACCTGGCCCTCCCACTTGCGGTAGAGCAGCCCCACCTCCGACGAGAACCAGCCGCGTGCCACCGCGTTCAGGGCGAGCAGGAGACCGGTGTCCTCGGAGGCCGGCAGCGCCATCCATCCGCCGAGGGCAATGAGCAGGTCGCGGCGGACGAAGAGCGTCGCGGGGTGGACCTGCGCGCGGTAGTCGTGCGCGGCCCAGTAGTCGAGCACCGTCTTCCGCTCGATCGCTCCGGGTTCCGGGTCGCCGGGGAAGCCGGCGGTCGTCCCGTCGGGCAGCAGGTCGAGGACCCGGGACGTCGCCCAGCCGATCGACGGATCGGCTTCGAGGGCGGCGAGGTCGCGCGCCAGCGCACCCGGGGCGAGCTGGTCGTCCGCGTCCAGGACCTTCACGTAGTCACCGTCGGCGCGCGCCAGCGCGATGGTGCGCGCGACACCGGGACCGCCGCGGCGTCCCTGCCGGAACGAGACGCGTTCATCGGCCGGCACATGGGGGGCGACATCGTCGCCCGCGCCGTCCTCCTGGATCAGCCAACGCCACTCCCAGCCGGCCGGGAGCTCCTGGGCACGGAGGGACGCGAAGGCCTCCGACAGGAAAGGGGCGGAAGGCCCGTGGACGGCCGTGACGATGATGATGCGCCGGGTCACGGCTCACCACCTTTCCAAGTGGGTCGTGAACAGCACTTCCATACGGTCACCGGGCCACATGACCGGGGCGGACGGGGCCCGCTCGGCGCTGTGCGAGACGGGGTCACCGCGCCCCACCAGGGCGGCGCCCCGGGACTCAGCATATGGCTCGTGAAGTGGAGTTGACGGGTGGGGGAGGCGGCGGGCGGCAGACCCGGCGGTGGCGCACGCGGGTGGACGGTGGCGCGCGTATATAGAGGACACGGGCCGGGACACCGAAGAGCCCGGCGACTCCTCGGAGTCGCCGGGCTCGCAGCTCGGGCAGAGCGGGTGGGGTCAGGGGGAGGGCGGGGCGTCGGCCCCGGCCGGATCCTGGGCCGGTTCCTCGGCGGCGCCTTCGCCGCCCTGCACGGCGTCCTCCGCCGCGTCACGGACGTCGCCGCGGTGGCGCGAGGAGGGCGAGGAGCCGTGGGCCTCGGCCCGGATGCGCTGCTTCATCGTGGGCGGCAGCGCCGATGCGGAGGGCAGGGCCCATTGCACGGCCGGCGCAACGGAGGTGGCTGGTTCGCTGCGGTTGTACGTCACGTCGTGCTGCGGTACGGAAGCCGCGGGGGCGGCGGCGGCCTGGCCGGCCAGACCGAGGGAGGCGAGAAGCGCGACCAGCGCGCCGATGAGTGCGGTCCACCAGGTCGTGAGCTTGCTGGTTGCCATGACGTCCTCGCTTCTTCCGTGAGCAGACACTGCTGTTGGGTTGCCCGAATTGCGTTGTATCCGATGATGTGCGGGGGCGGCGTGCGAGGCGAGGAACGACGCACCGTATCGACGGATCTTCCGATGAACTACACACGGATGGAGCATCACCGATTGATATCGATCGGTGTGTATAGTCGGGCGGCAGAGGTCCCTTACGTCAAGGAAAGACGAGGTCGCGCGGTGAAGAAGCTTCTCCTGGTCGCACTGGCCGCCATCGGCGGGCTCCTCGTGTACCGCCAGATCCAGGCGGATCGCGCCGAGCAGGATCTGTGGACGGAGGCGACCGACTCCGTGCCCGCAGGTTCGGGTGTGTGAGACCGAAAGACCCGGTTGCGAAGCCCCGGCCACTGAGGTGGCCGGGGCTTCGTGCTGTCCCGGGGCGGGCCCCGGGCACCGGCGAGTTCACGTGAGCGAAGAGCTGACTTGCGAGGGCAAAGGTGGGGCGGGGCGACGTGCGGACGAGGACCGGGACGAAGGCGCGGCACGGCGGGTACCGGGCGAGCACACCGGTGGCGGGCGCGGCACCGCCCCACCTGCGCGCGGCGAGGGCAGCCGCCCTGGCCGGCGCGCTCTGTGTGCTCCTGGCGGCGCCGGGGCCCGTGTTTGCGGCGGGGACGCCGTCCTCGTACCGCTTCCCCGAGGGCGTACGGAACGTATCGGGCGGTGGGCAGGAGACCGACGCACCGGCACTGGCGGCCGACACCGCCTACAGGTCGGTCATCAAGCCGGGCGGCAAGCTCTATTTCCGCCTCGTTCTCGACGACAAGAAGGAGGCCTACGCCTCGGCCGTCGCCCTGCCGGGACCCGCCGGCGCCAAGCTCGCCTACGGCGACTCGGTCCGGGTGTCGATCCAGGACGCCGACGGCGAGACCTGCGACGCGCAGCGCCGTTCGATCGGCTCGGCCCAGTACCCGCACCCCTTCGCCGCGTACGCCTACCGTGCCGTACGCCCGAGCCTGTCGACCTGTCAGGAGCCCGGCTCCTACTACATGGTGGTCGAGCGGGAGAGCGATCCCGGCTCCACGACCGCCGACTGGGGCCTGGACCTGCGGTACTCGACCGAGCCCACCCGCGCGGGCACGGGGCCCGGCACGGCGCCCTCCGGCTGGCCCTCCGCATCCCCGGCGCCACCGGCCGGCGCCCCGCGCAGGGTGCACGGCGGCACCGGATTCCATGACGCCGCCGAGCTCTCCGACGGCCAGTGGAAGGACGCCGTACGGCCGGGCGAGACCCTCTTCTTCCGGGTGCCGCTCGACTGGGGCAGGCAGCTCTTCGTCAGCGGAGGCCTGGACGCCGTCACGACCGCGCGGACCGGGTACGTCGGCACCGCGCTCTCCCTCCAGCTCTACAACCCCGAGCGGGGCCCGGTCGCCGGGGCGTCGGCTCCGTACGACGGGCGGAGCAAGGAGGCCTCGCTCGATCCGCTGGCCCCGGTCGCGTACGAGAACCGGTACGCGCCGTCGGACGAGACCTCGGCGATGCGGATCAACGGCCCCTACTACCTGGCCGTCTCGCTCAGCCCCGAGGTCGGGCAGACCTTCGGCGACGCGCCCTACGACGTGACGCTGAAGCTGACCGTGCGGGGAGCGAAGGCACCCGCCCCCGCGTACGCGGGCCCCGCGCCCGACTTCGGCCCGGCCGGCCCCGCTGCCGGCGCCGCCTCGATGAAACTCCTCGCGGCCCTCGGAATCGGCTCGGGCACGGTGCTGCTGGCGGGGCTCGGGGTGTGGACGGTGGTGACCCGTCGGCGCGCGGCGGCGGGCGCCCCCGGACCGGGCTCCCAGGGCTTCGGCCCGCCCGGCCCCTGGTGACCGGCATCGCCTCTCGCCGCGCTCAGATCCGCGCCAGCGCCCAGAAGCCGACCGCGAAGCAGACCAGAGCCAGCAGCAGTACGGGAACGGCGACCTTGGCGGGCGGCCCGGGACGCGCCTTTGCCCGGCGCGCCCGCCGCCCCCGCCGTGAAGATCCCTCCAACGGGGCTGACCGGACGGGAACTTGGGGCTGCGCGACGGCATTGGGGTACGGAGTGGCGGGCGATGCGGCGTACGGCTCCGCCGCGTACGAAGCCGGGTAGGGCGCCGTGTACGGGGTGGTCGCCGGTGTGGGCGGCGTCCGGTCGTAGTACAGAGGCAGGTACGAGGGCGCGGGTGCCGCCGGAGCCTGGGTCGGAGGGGTGGGCGGCTGCGCCGGGGCCGGGGGGAGGCCGGCCGCACCCGACCGCCCCGGGAGAGCGGAGCCCTCCGGGGGAGCCGAGCCCTCCGGGGGAGCGGAGGTTGCCCGTGGGGCGGAGGTTGCCCATGGGGCGGAGGCTCCTCGTGGAGCCGAGCCGCCTGCCGTGGTCCGGCCCGCTACCGGGGCCGGGCCCCCTGCCACGGCTGAGCCCTCTGCCGGAGCCGAGCCGTCTGCGGGGGTCCAGCTTCCTGCCGGGGCCGGGCCGCCTGCCCTGGTCCGGCCCCCTGCCACAGCCGAGCCGCCTCCCGGGGCCGAGCCCCCTGCCGGAGCCGAGCCCCCTGCCGTGGTCCAGCCTCCCGCCGGGGCTGCGCCCCCTGCCACGGCTGAGCCCTCTGCCGGAGCCGAGCCGCCTGCCACGGGCCGACCGCCTCCCGGAGCCGAGCCCCCTACCGTGGTCCAGCCTCCCGCCGGGGCCGAGCCCCCTGCCGGAGCCGAGCCGTCTGCCGTGGTCCAGCCTCCCGCCGGGGCTGCGCCCCCCGCCAGGGATGCGCCCCCCGCCGAGGCCGGGCCCTCCGCCGGGGCCGGGCCCCCCGCCGGGGCCGGGCCCTCCGCCGGAGCCGGGCCTTGCCGTGGGGCCGCGTGCTCGCTCGGGGCCGAGCCCTCCGGTGGAGCGGGTGACGAACTCGCCCCCTCCCCCTCGTACCCGGCGGGAGCCCCCCGTTCCGGGCCCGCCTCGGCGAAGCCCGGCGGCAGGGGGCCGATCTGGTCGAAGACCTCGACGGGCTCCTCGTCCGGGTCCGGCTCGGGCAGCAGCTCCACCGCCGACGCCAGTGCCTTGCGCGCCCCCGTCGCCGTACGGAACCGGTTCTGCGGATGGGGCTGGAGCAGCCCCGCGAGGACCTGCCACAGCGGCTCGGGCACGCCCTGGGGGGCACCCGGGGTGCCGTGCGCGGCGAAGTACTCCACCAGGGCGCGCGCGTCGGGCTTGCTGCCCTCCAGGAGGTAGAGGGCGACCAGGCCGACCGCGAACAGGTCGGCCGGGAAATCGGGTTCGGCGCCCATCATCTGCTCGGGCGCGAAGTAACCCGGCGTCCCCACCACGTAGTTGGTCTCGGTGAGGCGGGGCTCGTCCTTGCGCAGGGAGATGCCGAAGTCGGACAGGCGCAGATGGGGACGGCCGCTTCCGGTGGCCTCCATCAGGATGTTGGCCGGCTTGATGTCGCGGTGGACGACGCCCTCCGCGTGGACGGCGGCGACGCCGGCCAGGAGCTGGTCGAGCAGGACGCACACGAAGCGGGGCGGCAGGGGGCCGTAGTCGCCGATGAGGTGGGCGAGCGAGCCGCCGCTCACCAGGTCCATGGTGAACAGGACCTTGTCGTCGTCGGCGGCCCAGCTGGCCGGCGCGAGCACATGCGGGTGATCGATCCTGAGGGCCTGCTCGCGGACGAACCGCAGCAGGGTGTGGGCGTCGCTCTGCTGGAGCACCTTCGCCGCCACATAGCGGCGCCGGCGCCGGTCCCAGGCGCGCCAGACGGCTCCGGCCCCGCCCCGTCCGACCGGGTCGACCAGCTCGTACCGGCCGGCGAAGACCTCACCCACCCGGCGCCCCCCAGGATCGATCCAACCGTTGTCAGCTCTGGTGTGCCTCGTAGTGCGCGACCGCCTCGGAGGTGCGCCCCGCGCCGTACACCCGGAGGAACTCTGCCAGTTCGGGGTGGGCGGGGGCGAGGGTCTCGGCGGCGTCGATGATGTCTCCGGCCGCCGCCACCGAGCGCAGCAGCGACTGGATCTCGCGTACCACGCGCCGTACCGTCGGGGCACCCGAACTGGACGTCGTCTGGCCGGTGTTGGTCAGCACCGAGCCTCCCTGCGACTTCTTGATCTCTTCCATGCGGTCGGTGGCCTCCACGGCGCTCACACTGCCGTCGGCGACCTGTCCCGCCAGGTCCTGGAGCGACTGGACGCGCTGCACGACGGCGGGATTGCCGATCTTGGCGCGCTGCCCGCTCATCAGCTGCGACAGCATGGGCGCCGAGAGCCCGAGAACAGCGGCGAGCCGGGCCTGGTTGAGCCCGAGGTCGTCTATGAGCCGGCGGAAGAGCGCGCCCAGCGGCTCTCCGTACCAGCTCCGCTGAAGCTCCCTCGCTCTGGCGGTCGCTTCCTGCTGTGCTGTGTCCATTGCGCGTCTCCCCATCGCTTCCCCATCGAGGCCGCTTCACGGGTGCGAACCTCGACGAGCATCTTACGGAGAGTGGTCGTTCACCGGGAGTCCCAATCCTTTTGCGAGAACCCCGGTACGACCCGGTACTCTGGTCCCGCACCACCTCACCCGGGGCCTTAGCTCAGTTGGTAGAGCGCTGCCTTTGCAAGGCAGATGTCAGGAGTTCGAATCTCCTAGGCTCCACATCAGTAGTGGCCTTCTGAACTGCGGAAACGCGGTTCAGAAGGCCACTTTCGTTGATGATGTCAGTACCGTGCCAGCACCGGTCTGCTGTGCGGTGCCCCAGACTGCGAGTCCTTCAGGTAATGGGACAGAAGCGACGAAACGACCAGCTTCAGGGACTGTTGGAACAGTCAGCGGAGCCCGCGGCGGCGAGAAGCAGTCCGAGATTTCGACGATGAGGCCCGTTGAGTGCTTCCGTGGCGGACGGCCACGGGACGTGGTGCCCTCCAGGCCGGACGTGAGGTCACGGCTTTGTCGCGGATGACGGCGTGCGATCACGAAGCTCGAACCCTCCTATATTCGACGGCATCCAGCCCCACCAGTCGGCCTGGAGCTGGTCCTGCGCTCGGCGGGCGCAGAGCCCATTCGACAGGTGTGATCGACGCGGACCGGCTGGTCCGGCCACGGGAAGGTGTCGGCCGTAGCGCCTCGGCAGGCCGGGTGCGGCTCGCCCGCCAGGGCGGGTACAAGTCGCCCAAGAGGCCGCGGCGAGCCCGAAGGCCGGCGCGCATGTCACGGTGATCGGGCGAATGACTTGAACCCCTCCGCGAAAAGCTGGTCGGTGATGTGCGGAGGCGCGGGTGCCCGGGGCCCGGCGCAGGACGATCTCGCTCTTACGTTGCAGGACGGCGACCAGGGCGTGCTGGTGATGCCCGATTCCGCCGGAGCCGATTTGCGAGACATCGGTCGGCGGTGAGGAATAGTTGCGGGGAGAAATTACCGTGTTCGCGTTCTGTGCCTGCGTCGGGTAGTCCAGGCCTTGGGCGGGACTGCCCGCGGGACGACTACCGACACGAGAGGGTCGGACCTGCGCTTCTCGTTGCCGATGAGGCCACTAACGGTGACTGACTCGTCGCCGATGAGTATGGCCGATCGGTCCACCGCGGTGACCCCGCCTGCGCGGCAATGTTCGCCTGGGTCATGGCTGGTCGGCAACATGGTCCTGTTTTGGGGGTTGATCGGCGCTGGTTGGCATCAGGGATTTCTGTTCGTGCGGTTTCCCGGAGTGCTGGGGGAAACGGAGAGCCTCCATGAGGTTTTAGGCAGAAAAATCCGACATGCCAAATTTTTCGCGTGCCTAATAATGGATAGGAGGAATGGCGTAATTCACTCGAAATGGATCCTTTTTGGATTATGAAAGATGTCTTAATATCTCCATTTGGTGACGCGTCCGTAGAAGTTGCGTAAAAGGGTGTATATTTTCGTCCGCTAAACCGTTCCGCCCATCCCGTGTAGCGGGTGGCGGGTGCAGTTAAATGCTTCGGTGCAAGGAAGGCTACGCGCCGTTTTTTGGGATCCGCTGAAGGCGGTAGATCAGTAGGGATGGATGGGGATCATGAAGATTACGTCGGTAAGTCGCCGGTTTGCTGCCCTGGCGTGCGCGTCGATTTCGGTAGTCGGAGTCACTGCGGTCAATGCACCCACCGCTCAGGCTGCGACGTCGTACGTCAATGACATGTGCAGCTATTCAAATCACTTCAGTTGCTTCCGTCTGTTCTACAACTCGAATTCTGGAGGAGCGGTCTTCGTCTCCAATTCAAGCCTGAATGACTACTCGGGCTACAGCCCCAACGGCGCCTCGGTCGTCCGCTACATGTTTGGCTACTACAGCACGAGTGACGGTACGAAGCGTATAATGAAAACGCGAAAGCGTTTCACGATAAACGTGAAACCTACCGTCGAGTCA
>NZ_JAPELY010000001.1 GCF_026343295.1 Streptomyces sp. NBC_00083 | reverse complement strand
GCTGCGCGATGTGCAAGCGAACCACCGCGCTGCGCGCGGTGGTTGCGCTCCCGCGCCGCGGGAGCGCTGGCGGGATGCTGCGCATCCCGCTCAACCAGACTGCTGCGCAGTCTGGTTGACGATCCGTCCGCTGCGCTTCCGGATCGGCGGGACTTCGTCCCGCTGCCAGTCCTTCGCTTCGCTCCGGTCTGGCCGGCGGCTCCGCTGCGCTCCCCCGCATGACGGTCCTTCCGGCTGCGCCTCCAGGACCGTTGAGGCCCGCTGCGCGGGCCTGGCTGGCTACGGGGTGGGGGGTCGTCCATTCGTGTGGGTTCCAGTGTACCGCGTGCATCAGATTGATGCAGCATGTAACGTTGGCAGAAACACGGGGCACCCCCCAACCACCCGGGAACCTCCCCGGAATTCCGAGAGGAACGACCGCAGATGACCGGTCACGAGGAACGACCGCAGATGACCGGTCACCACGAATCTACCGGTCCCGATCCCGCGCTGAGCAGCGATTCCATCCGCAGGGTGGGTCAGTACCAGACGGCGGGCGTCAACGCCCGGATCCGGCTCTTCGCCCTCCTGGAGGCGCAGGCGTGCCCGCGAGCGAGGCGGACGACCTGGTGGCCGGGGCGGTCGCCGGAGCCCAGAGCGAGGTCGTGGAGCTGGACGGCATGGCGCCGCGCTCGCGGGGCCCTGTGTTCGGGGACGGCTGGGATGAGGGCGTGACCACCGTGAACGAGGCCCTGGTGGGCATCGCGGACCGGGACTGGTCCCGGCGCGGCGGCCGGTCCGCTGGGACCGCTGAACTGGCCGTACACATCGCGGACGTGAGGCAGCGTGAGCGTGCCGACCTGGTGCGGCTGGAGAGGTACGTCCGGCGCGCCCTGCTCCCGGCCACTCACCCGCAGACCACGGCGCGCCGTCAGGTCCTGGAAGCACTGGGCGACGCCGGCGGTCTGTGCACGGCCCGGACACGGAACGCGGACGGGGACGTCGTCGTGTGCACGCTCGATACCGGTCACTACGACCCGGACGACGTGCCGCCCTTCAAGGACGGAAAGCCGGGCGGGTGGCACAAGGCGGATGCGTCGATCTGGAACGACATGGGCGCGGCCTGCATTCCGCACGCGGCCCTCTGAAAGACCGCAGGAATTCAACTCCAGGGGAGGCATGGAATGTCAGCGATTCGGCTCAAGGAACACCAGGTAGACCAGCGGTCCGCGTTTAGGAAGTGGGTGGGATTCCCTGCAAGGTCATCCGTGCCCCCGCAGGGTGCCCGGGGAACGATCGTGTCAGCGACCGGCTCTGGCAAGACGATCACGGCCGCCGCGTGCGCGCTGGAGTCGTTCGCGGACGACCGGATCCTCGTGACCGTGCCGACCCTGGACCTGCTCGCCCAGACCGCCCAGGCGTGGCGCCTGGTGGGCCACCGGGCCCCGATGGTCGCGGTGTGCTCGCTGGAGAACGACGCGGTGCTGAACGAGCTCGGGGTGCGCACCACGACCAACCCGATCCAGCTCGCCCTGTGGGCCGGGCACGGGCCGGTCGTCGTGTTCGCCACGTACGCCTCCCTCGTGGACCGCGAGGACATTGACGCACCAGAGGGCCAGCGGAAGGTTCGCGGGCCGCTGGAGGCCGCTCTGGCGGGCGGAGAGCGGCTCTACGGGCAGCAAATGGACCGGTTCGACCTCGCCATCGTGGATGAGGCCCACGGAACCGCTGGTGATCTTGGTCGTCCGTGGGCGGCGATCCACGATAATCAGCGCATCCCCGCCGACTTCCGGCTCTACCTCACCGCGACCCCGCGCATCCTCGCCGCGGCCCGCCCGCAGAAGGGCGCGGACGGCCAGGAGGCGGAGATCGCGACGATGTCGGACGACCCGGAGGGAACCTACGGCGCCTGGCTCGCAGAGCTGGGTCTGAGCGAGGCCATCGAGCGCGAAATCCTTGCCGGATTCGAGATCGACGTCCTGGAGATCCGCGACCCCTCCCCCGTCCTCGGGGAGTCGGAGGAGGCGCAGCGGGGCCGGCGCCTGGCCCTGTTGCAGACCGCGCTCCTGGAGCACGCCGCTGCGTACAACCTCCGTACAGTCATGACGTTCCACCAGAAAGTCGAAGAGGCCCGCGCGTTCGCGGACAAGCTGCCCGAGACGGCTGCCGAGCTGTACCTGAACGATGCCTCCGACGCCGATCTGGCCGCCGCCGACAAGCTCCCCGCGTCCTCGATCGACGCGGAGTTCTACGAGCTGGAAGCCGGCCGCCACGTCCCACCGGACCGGGTGTGGTCGGCGTGGCTCTGCGGGGATCATCTGGTGTCCGAGCGGCGCGAGGCGCTGCGGCAGTTCGCCAACGGCATCGACGCGGCCGGGCGCCGGGTGCACCGTGCCTTCCTCGCCAGCGTTCGCGTTCTCGGGGAGGGCGTGGACATCACCGGCGAGCGGGGAGTCGACTCGATCTGCTTCGCGGACACCCGCGGCTCCCAGGTGGAGATCGTGCAGAACATCGGCCGCGCGCTCAGGTTGAACCGCGACGGCTCCACGAAGGTGGCCAGGATCATCGTGCCGGTCTTCCTGGAGCCGAACGAGGACCCCACCGACATGGTCGCCAGCGCCACCTTCCGCCCCCTGGTAGCGGTCCTCCAGGGGCTCCGCAGTCATGATGATCGACTTGTTGAGCAGCTCGCTTCCCGGGCGCTCACGAGCGGCAAGCGCAAGGTGCACGTCCGGCGTGACGAGGACGGGCAGATCGTCGGGGCCGGCGGCGCGGGTGAGGGCGAGGACCAGGAGGACGACGACACCCAGGCCGCCGCCGAAGCCGCCCTGCTCCACTTCTCCAGCCCCCGCGACGCCGCTACCATCGCCGCGTTCCTCCGCACCCGGGTCTACCGCCCGGAGTCCCTGGTGTGGCTGGAGGGCTACCAGGCCCTGATCCGGTGGCGGAAGGAGAACGAGATCACCGGCGTCCACGCCGTCCCCTACGACGTCGAGGTCGAAGTGGGCGTCACGAAGTCTTTTCCGCTCGGCCGATGGGTGCACCAGCAGCGGAAAGCGCTGCGGGCCGGAGAGCTCGAGGAACGGCGCAAGACGCTCCTGGACGCCCCGGAGGCCGGGATGGTGTGGGAGCCGGGCGAGGAAGCGTGGGAGACCAAGCTCGCCGCGCTCCGGTCCTACCGGACGGCCACCGGACACCTCGCACCCCGTCAGGACCAGGTGTGGGGCGAGGGCCAGGCGCTGATGCCCATCGGGCAGCACCTCGCCAACCTCCGCCGCAAAGGCGGGCTCGGGAAGGACCCGAAGCGGGCAGCGGAGCGCGCGGCACAGCTGACGGCCATCGACCCGGACTGGGACTGCCCGTGGCCGCTGGACTGGCAGCGTCACTACCGGGTGCTCGCCGACCTGGTCGACGCCGACGGGGCCCTGCCCTACATCGCGCCGGGCGTGCTCTTCGACAGTGACGACATCGGACGATGGCGCTGGCGCCAGCAGGAACCAGGAACCTGGACACAGCTGATGCCCGAGCAGCAGGAGCGACTCGCCGCGCTGGGCATCAAGGGCGCTGAGGTGCCGTCTCCCGCACCCGCAGCGGCACATACGGCGAAGGGCCCGAGCAAGGCGCAGCAGGCATTCCAACGAGGCCTGGCGGCCCTTGCGCAGTGGGTGGAGCGGGAAGGCGCGGACCGGCCGGTGCCCCGCGCGCACAGCGAGGAGGTCGCAGCCGACGGTGAGGCCGAGCCGGTGGTCGTGAAGCTGGGCGTATGGCTCTCCAACACCAAGAGCCGGCGGGAGCGGCTGGACGCCGACCAACTCGACGCACTCGCCAAGCTCGGCATGCACTGGGCCGCGGGCTGAAGGTCGAAAGCTCGTGGCCGTGATGGCTGTCTGTGTCACGTGACGAGCGGGCGCGGCCGTCGTTAGGTCGTCATGATCACTCGCCGCAGGTCCATCGCGCTCGGACTCCTCGCCATCTCCTTGGGCACGGGGCTTGCCGCCGCGGCCCCGGCGGCAGCCGGAGGGGTGGGGGACTTCCTGTCCCCCGCCTTCGCCACCGGCTGTTCCAACCTGCACTCCGGTGCCCAAGCCAATGGTGTCACCACCCGGGGGGCTGGTGGTGCCAGCGGCAACCTCGCCGGGATCCCCATCGGAAGCCCCCTTAACCAATGCGGGGGCGCGGATGTCAGTCCCGCTCAGCAGGTCGGCCCCGTAGGCATCAACACAGGCAACATGATCGGCGACTTCGCCCACCAGGCCGGCGCTTGAGCACGTACCGAACCAGGCGCAGACGACCGCCCGAAAGGGCAGCGCACCCGACGACCGGGAAGAGCAGGCTGCGCCGCCGCCGGACTGGATACGGCGGCGCGACGGCGGCAGGAAGGGTGGCGCAAACCGCTGACCGTAGGGCGGGTGTTCTCCACCCTGCTCCGCGTTCGTACCCGCCAGCCGGTCGCTAGCCGTCTTTTTGCCGTGCCGATCAGTCACTGAAGAAAGAGTCTGCTGCACCGATCTGCTTCCACCACCGCCCCATATACAGCGGCTACCCACCCCGGCGCCGCTGGAGCGCCTGCGAGCAGTCCACCTTGGATGGCAAATGGTCCAGATTCGTTTGGCAACAGAACACTGAGCCCTGGCCCACGGCGACACGGCCGGCCTGCCCCTTCGATGTCGAGATCGTCGAGCAAGGCGGTCACGCCGCGCTCGCCCGGCTCACCGGCAGCGTCAGCATGCTGCGCTAGAGGGCCCACGCAGGCGTCGCCCTCGTCGACTGCGCTCTACACCTCTATCGCCGGCGCGCCGCGCCGACCAGCTGATTTGAGGCCTCGTGCCCGTCTCGGATAACGGGGGGCGCGGCGTGCCCGTTACGGCGTTCGCCTGTGGAGGCGTGGCAGGTGGTGTGCGCACGGATGTCAATCGCGGCTGCTGGGGGCAGCGCTCCTGTGTGGAAGGAGGCCTTTTGCGTGACTGTGGAATCCGCCTTTCCGCTGGATCGCACACGGATGACCTGCCCTCAAGTTTGCGTCAGCCAGCGGCGCGTCGCACGCTCAGCATTGCTCCTGTCTACGGGAGATCTGCCGGTGGACGAGGCACGGGGCACGGGGCACCTCATCGGTATAGAACGACGAGGGAAGCAAGGAGGAGCATCGCGGCGGACGAGAGTCCCCAGGGCCGGTAGCGGCTCCAGGCGGTCAGCGCGAGGGAGCACGTCCATGCTCCGCCTGCGAGGGTGACCGCCCGCCAGTCGGCGGCCGTTTGTGCTGCGGCGAGGGGGAAGGGTGCCAGCAGGACGGTGGGCGGGATGATCGCGAGTCGTGGTCGGATCTCCAGCCACTTGTAGACGACCGACAGGGCGATCAGAGCTGTCGCGAGACTCACGGGGACCACTGTCACGTCCGGCCATGTGAAGCACATGCCGTCGGTCGACTCACAGGACCGAGCGCTGTGCTCCTTGACCGTGACGAAGAAAGCACAGACACCACAGGCCAATACGGCACCGATGACGGCTATGACGGACAGCCGAACCGCCGGCCGGAGTTCGAGACGAGAGGGAGTACTCATGACGGCAGGCTCGCCTAAATGGCAGGCAGGTGCCTGAGTACACGTACTCAGACGACGCGTACCATTTGTGGTCTTCGTGGGCGCACGGGCGGAACGATCAACTCCTGCCCGGGGGCGGAACCGGTCGGAGACGGCCCCGCCTGGTGGGCAGTAACGAACGCGAGGGACCCGGACCGTGATTCAGGCGGTGCGCCGGTTGCCATCGGTGTCACAAGGGATGTCAGGCGACGGCAGTCTTCAGCTCGACCGGCCCGACATATCGATAACTCCGCCCCCGCCCAGTCACGTCAGCCAAGCTCGATGGTGAACGCCACCCGGTCGAGGCCGGGGCCGTCGTAGTCCGGCTTCACATCCGAGGCCGTGAAGCCCAGCCGGGTGTGGAATCCCTGCGACGCCGTGTTCTCCGGACTGGTGATGCAGTGCACGTAACGGCGCCCATGTGACCGGGCAAGCTCGAAGAAGGCCCGGTAGAGGGCGCGCCCGACTCCCTGCCCGTGCAGCGCCGGATCGACGCCGACGAAGTGTACATAGGCGGTTTCGGGGGCTGTCTGCGACAGGAAGCCCACGAGGAAGGCCGCAATCTCGCCACCGCCGCGTTCGACCAGGAAACTGGTGGTGGTGAAGTGCTGGAAGTACAGCCGGGGCAACAGCAATGCCCGTTCCGTCGCCCCCGCCTCTCCTTTGAGGCCGCCCCACCACGCGTCAAGTACGGCGAGCACGCGGAGATGGTCGTCATCGGCAGGGTGGCGAGCAATCAGACCAGCAGGAAGATCATCGATCATCTGTGCAGTCTGCCATCCCGCGTGAGGCGCATGGTCGACTTGGCCACGAACGACTCAAGCCGCAGGGCAAGCCGATGGTGGCCACGCTCAGTTTCCTCAACGACTGGCCGTGCCTGGGGAGTTCTTGGGCTCATCCGGCGTCTGACGCACGAGCCCGAGAATCGGTCGGGGTTGTCGGGCTGGTCACGGGCGGGAGTCTGCGGTCTTGATCGTCCGTCACCGGTTGACTTCGAAGTTGGTCAGGACGAGGAGGGCGCGCAGGAGCACAACGGACATGCCCCTCCGACCGGTTCAGCTCGGCGTGTCAGGCGTCCACGCCACGACCAGGTCCAGAAGGCCGGGGAAACGGGTGTTGAGGTCGTCGACCCGAACGTGGCTGCGGCGCTCCAGGCCGTACTGGCGCTGCCTGGTGACCCCCGCCTCGCGCAGGGCCTTGAAATGGTGGGTGAGGGAGGACTTGGGACGGTCGATACCAAACCAACCGCACGAGTGGTCGAACTGCTCCGACTCCAGGAGGAGTTTGCGGACGATCAGCAGGCGTAGCGGGTCACTCAGCACGCCCAGCACCCGCTCCAGTCGCAAGTCCTCGACCGCCGGCTCGGGCAATGGTTCGGGCAGGTCCGCCGGCTCCGGCAGCACCGTGACGGCCGGTAGCCGGGTCGGCGCCGGACGCACTGTCGAAGGCATAGCCAGCTCCTCATAATCCGAACTCTATGTACGATTCCAATCGTACTGCATGCTAAGTTCGACTTAACTCGTACTGAGCCTGCTGGAAGGAGCGGCCATGTCGGAGAGTCGAACGATGCCCGTGGAGGCGGTGGGCGAACCGCAGAACCCCAGGGTGGGCGGGCGGTCGCAGGCGAGCGGATCTCCGGAGACCAGCCCCTCCCCGGCGCCCGCCCGGTGGGTGTGGCTCGCCGCGTGGCCGGTCACCGCAGTCTTCGTCCTGTCCAACGCGGCGACCCCGCTCTACGTGCTGTGGCAGCGCGACATCGGGTTCTCCAAGGGCACCCTGACCGTGATCTTCGCCTTCTACATCGTCGGGCTGATCGGCTCGCTGCTCGTCTCCGGCGTCGTCTCCGACCGGCTCGGGCGCAAGCCGGTACTGCTGCCCGCGCTCACTCTCGCCGTCGCGGCCTGCGTCATCTTCGCCACCGCATCCAGCGTGGCCGCCCTGATCGTGGCCCGGCTGTTCACCGGCATCGCCGTCGGCGCCGTCGTCTCCGCGGGCATGGCCGCCGTGACGGACGTGGCAGGCCAGGGCCGCAAGCGGCTCGCGGCCCTGCTCGCCTCCTGCGCGATGGTCTTCGGCGCCGGTCTGGGACCGCTCCTCGCGGGCATCCTCTCCGAGCGCGTCCCGGCCCCGACCGTCACGGTCTTCGGCGTCGAGAGCGTCCTGCTGGCCACCGCGATCCTCGCCGTGCTGCGCATGCCCGTACGGCGTCCCGCCAAGGCCGCGAAAGGCGCCTGGGTGCGGGTGCCCGGCGTACCGCGCGGCAACGGCCTGCAACTCACGCTTGGCATCGCAGCGTTCGCGCCTGGAATCACCGCGACGTCGTTCGTGCTCTCACTCGGACCCTCACTGCTGTCCGGCCTGCTCGGCACCACCAGCCGGATCGTCGCCGGAGCCATGGCCTTCGCGATGTTCCTGGCCGCCACCGGCGTACAGTTCGCGGTCCAGAAGCTGCGCCGGCACACGATCCTGACCGCCGGAGCGGTCAGCACCACGCTCAGCATGATCACGCTCATCATCGCCGTGCAAACCTCGTCGGTCCCCGTACTCATCGCCTCCGCGCTGCTGGCCGGCACCGGCCAGGGCATGGGGCAGCTCGGCGGCCTCTCCCTGCTCAACCACAGCGTTCCGCCGCAGCAGCTGGCCGAAGCCAACGCAGCGCTCAACGTGGGCGGTTACATCCCCGCGGGCATCCTGCCCGTGTCGGCGGGCTACCTCAGCGACGCGGTGGGACTCACCAACGGGGCGACGATCTTCGGCACCGTCCTGATGGGCCTCGCGGTCATCGGCAGCCTGGTCGTCGTCGCGAGCCGGCACCGGGTATCGGAGCCGGCCTGAGTCCACCCGGCACGCGCGTCCCGGCGGGTGGGGCGGGGACGATCAGGCCGCGATCGACAGGAGAGCTGCGGCAGCCGGCCGCGTGCCGCGCAGCTGCGCGGCGTAAAGGAGGACCACATCAACCAGTCACTCGCGCACCAGCCCGGTCGCGGTCGGGCCGACGGCGATGTCGCGGTCGGCGAGCATGCGATCTCGCGGGCCTCGATCGCGGCAACGGCGGCGGTGACCTCCAGGCCGTCCAGCCGCTCGTGGGGAAGGCCGAGCCGCAGCCGACTGCCACCGCACCGGTTCATGCCCCGGTCGCTCCAGCCGCGACCGAGCGGCCCGCCCGTCCGGCGACGTCGTCCCGGCGCCCCGCGGCGAAGAAGGCCGCGAAGCCCGCCGCCGACCCGCGACGCCGCCGTCCACCTCCTCCGGCCGCCAGCCCGCGATGTCGAGCAGCAGGCCGTCCAGCGGGCCACCGACCAGCGCGGCGTACCTCTGGTGCGGCAGCGGGCCAGGGGCGGGGCGGCCGTAGTCGTGGCCGTACACCCGGCCGCGCAGCGGCTAACCGTCATCTGGAGCTTGCTGATGAACCCACCCCGCGAGCGGCCCAAGCCCTCCCCTCCCGCACCACCTCCACCAGGCGGGCGACGAGCTCTGCCACGGCGTCTCAGCCTGGTGCTCCATCTCTTCGGCCCCTCTTCGATCCCGGAGGCGGGTCGGTGCGGGCGCCAGCCGCATGCTGGTGCGCGCGGACGACGGTGGAGTCGACCGAGATGTCCCAGTCGATCTCGCCTGCGGCGGCGTCGGCGGCGGCTTGGACCTGCTGGAGCAGACGTTCCCAGGTGCCGTCGGCCGACCACAGCCGGTGCCGTTCGTAGACCGTCTTCCACGGGCCGAACCGTTCGGGCAGGTCACGCCACTGAACGCCGGTCCGCACCCGGTGCAGAATCCCGTCGATCACCTGCCGGCGATACCGCCGCCTGCCACAACGCCTGTTGCCGACTGGCAGGAACGGCCGCAGCCGTTCCCACTCCGCGTCACTCAGACAAGCCCGCCCCACGACAGGGAGAACGACCTGGACAAGCCCAAGTCACAAGATCACACGAACCCTGATTTCTAATCCACGACGAAGGGGGCGTATCCCAACGGGACCTCGCTCACCTGAAGGTCAGAGAAGAGAAGGGTCAGGTTGTGCGCGTTCGTCTCAATGCGTACCTCATGGAAGTCGATCCCAAGGGCCTTCGACCAGTGTTGGGTCGCCTCCGACCCGGGGAGGAGTTTGGATCCCGGGTACAGGCAGTGCCACTTCGCCCCCCAGACATATCCATCGAGGTCGACACCAGTCTCGTGGTCGATGAGCCGGTCGTCCAAAGAAACCCGCCAGATCTCCGCCGACACTGACGTATCGCACCGGGCCTCGACGCAGTACCGGAAGAGATACCGCAGGTGGGACGGCGCGATGCCGGTTCGGGGATCAGCCGTCGCGTAGATGATGACCTCGTAGTCGCGCATGTAGTTGGTGTATCCGTGGTGCACGACGGCGTGATCGAAGGTCTCGTCCAGCATCTGCTCAAGTACGGTGGTGTCCATGCCGCCCTTCTACCTCACTGGACAAGACCCTCGGTAACGAGATTCACGGGTGCTGGGCGCCTCTGCCCCCAGAGATCGCCCGGATAAGTCCTAGTGAGGGCGCCGTCGTCAGGGGGTCCGTCGGTTCACCCAGCCCCGGAGCCCGTCGGGCCAGGGCGTGTAGGAGCCGAGGCGGGCGGGGCGGTTCCTGGCCGGAGTCTGCTCAGTGTCGTCACCAGCGCTGCACGAGACGCCGCGCAGCGCGTCGAGTAGCGAGTGGAGCATCCGACGAGTACGGATCCTTGGCGCACCTGGCATCAGAAGAACGTACGGCCGAAGTCGATGACGATCTCGCCTCGGGTTACGGGGATCAGCTGCCGTTTTTATCGAAGGCGGTCCGACGGCGGCCAGTGCAGCGGTCCAGTCGCTTGCGATCGCGTGGCGCGCGTCGCCGAGGGGCCACCTGCCCGTTGCAGACGGCGGTCCTGAAACGGTTCTCGACAGTGCCCTTGTCCCCCCGCAGTCTTGCCGCCCGCGCTGTACCGCGGCTCGGGCGGCCACAGGTTCTTCAGGTCCCGCGGCGCACCCCCGAACTCGAGGAGAACGAGGCTCCCGGCGTACAGAAGCGGCATACACGAGTGTCGGCCACGACGGCGAGCTCAAGCGGGCAGCGCAGCACCGATGGTCACGCACCTGCAGGCGGCGGTGCCGACAACTCGCGTCGAGCGAAAGACTCATGGCGACCGCCACCGACCCCGAGAGCGCCGCATACGGCATTCTGCTCGCGAGGCTGCGCGAATGATCGAACCGATGGACACCGGTGCCGGTTATGTGCTTTGCGTTGCGCGGTAGCGTGACGGCGATGTGCCATAACGGCCGGCGAACGCCTGGCGGAGCGTTTCGGCTGATCCGAAGCCGCACCGTGCGGCCACCCTCGCCATGGGTAGCGAGGTGGAGGCCAGAAGCTGGGCGGCCGCCTCGGTGCGCGCGTTCCGGACGAACCGGCCAGGTGCCTGTCCGAGCTGGTCGATGAACAGACGGGTCAGGTGACGTTCGCTCACCCCCGCGTAGGCTGCCAGTGCGGTGGCGCTCAAGTCGCCGGCCAGGTGGCCGACGATGTGATCAACTACCCTCCTGACCAGCCCATTCGTGAGTGCTGGGGCAGTCGTGAACATGCTCATCTGTGCCTGGTTGCCGGGCCGGTGCAGATACGTGACCAGGCCGCGGGCCACCCCGCGCGCCAACTCCGAGCCGTGGTCCTCTTCGATGAAGGCAAGCGTCAGGTCCAGGGCGCTGGTGACGCCCGCGGCGGTGGAGACGCGGCCGTCGCGAATGTAGATCGGTGCGGGATCCACGTCGATCTCCGGGTAGTTGCAGGCAAGTTGCTGGGCGTACGACCAGTGCGTCGTGGCGCGTTTGCCGTCCAGGAGGCCGGCAGCCGCCAGGACGGTGGCCCCCGTGCATACCGAGGCGACCCTGCGGCTCTCCCTGGCCAGGCGTCGGATGTGGCCGATGATCAGAGGACTGTCCGCCGCAGCCTCATGGCCCAAGCCTCCCGAGACGATCATCGTGTCCAGGGGGCCCTTCACTCGTTCCAGGAAACGCTGGCCCTGCAGCGTCAGACCCGCCTCGCAGGTGACCGCGCGTCCTCCGGGCGTGGCTACATCCACGGCGTAGGCGGGGCTGGCCCCGAGCCGGTTGGCCGTGATCAAGCTCGTCGTCACGCAGGCGATGTCCAGCAACTCCGCCTGGTCGTACCCGACCACAACCACCCGTCGTTGCTCCATGACACGGACCCTATGTCGGAATGACTTGCATCCCAAGAATCCAGACGAGCTACCGGCCCTCCCCTGGCCTCCCTTCGACCAGGAGCCGAAGGTGACGCAATGACCAAGACGCTCGCTCTCGTGCTCTACCCCGGCATCACCCCGCTCGACCTCGTAGGGCCGCTTCAGGTGCTGGCGGCTCTGACCCAGCTCGACCCGTCGTTCGAGGTGGTCGTCGTCGGCCCGGAACTCAAGCCCCTGGACACCGATACCCCGTTGAAGCTGACACCGAGCCACACATTCGACCAAGTCGCCGAGCCCTACGCACTGATCGTGCCCGGCGGAACCGAGCCGACCCTCGCGGCTCTGGCCAACGAGCCCCTGCTGAATTGGATCCGCAAGGCCGCGCGAACGGCCGAGATCGTCGGCTCCGTGTGCACCGGCTCACTGATCCTCGGCGCCGCCGGCCTGCTCAACGGACGTCAGGCCACCACCCACTGGGGCTTCCGCGACCTGCTGGCCAAGTTCGGCGCCACCCCTGTCGCCGAACGCTGGGTCGATGCCGGACCCGTACTCACCGCCGCCGGAGTCTCGGCCGGAATCGATATGGCGCTTCACCTGGTCGAACGCCTCGCAGGAAAGCAGACCGCCCGCACCGTCCAACTCTTCATCGAATACGACCCGCAACCACCACTGGGCGGCATCGACTGGACATCGGCCGACCTCGCTTCCTTCGAGCCCCATGCCCGCGCCATGCTGGAATCAGCCCTGGCAGACCATCCCGTACTCCTGGCCCGCCTGCAAAACTGATCACCGCACCTACGAAGAGTGCCCCCATCCGCTGGGGCCTGCGCCCCCGCCGGGTGGATCGGTCAAGAAACACGGTCACTCCGCCGAGGTGATCAGCTGCCCGCCGGGGCGGACGCCCCCTCTCGCAGAGGACATAGTGCGGGACCGGGGCGGTCGCCGGTTCAGCCGGCCAGGTGGCCTCTTGGTTGTGCGGGGCATGGCGAGCTGGCCCCGCTCGTGGGCCGGCTCGACCACGGGAGCGCCACATCGTCAGCATGCGCTTCGGAGAAGCTGGCCCAGGCCCGGACCGGCACCGAACAGCGCCGCAAGCTCCACCGCACCGTGGCGGCCTTCGTCGAGGACCTACGCACCGGCAGCTTCCGCCCCGGCCTCCGCGTCAAGCGCGTTCGACGGGCGACCGGCATCTACGAACTCACCTGGTCCATGGACACCGGACTCGCAGGGCGCGCCACGTGGCAATCGGGCCGCCACGTCGCCCAGACACCCCGCACGTCATCTGGCGTCGCATCGGCACCCACGACATCCTCACCAGACCCTGAGAACCCGACGCCGCCGGGAATCTTGAAAGATCCCGATCTCCTGTGGTGGGCGCCTCAGAACTCGTAAGGTTTCGGTCATGGTGACTGCGACTGTCCGATGGTGGAGCGACGAGGAGGGGTGGGGGGTGCTCGACTCGCCCGAGACCCCCGGCGGTTGTTTCGGCCATTACTCCACCATCCAGATGACCGGCTTCCGCGCTCTGTCGTCCGGACAGCAAGTGAACCTCGCGTGGGAAGCCCCCGGCTTCAGACAAGACGGTTACGCCTACCGTGCGGTGAGCATCGTGCCTCTGCCTGCCTGACGCTGCCACCCTTGCGTCCCGCATGGTCCATGGTCCGCCTCCCATGCATGAGCGAGAGGTGAAGGCCATGGCCTCCACAACCAGGGGAACCAACCGCCCCCTGTGCAATGCGCTCTTTCTCACAGCCACCTCGAGCTGATGAGTACTACTACCCCTACAAGGACGGCCGACCGCACGGCGACTCCCTGCGGACGCTGCGCTCCTAGCGCAGGCCATCACCCTGGCCCGTCTGCACCCATAGGGGGACTCATGTCCATTGCGGACGCTCCCCACCATGACCAGCCCAACCGCCGTCAGCATCACTCGCCGCCTGCGCCTACACGGCGCCCGCCGGCGAAGGTGCGCGAGGGCCGGGGCCCGGCGCGCGGCGTGCTGCACGCGCCGGACCGCGAGGCAGCGCCGCAGGACGCGCCGCTGCTCGATGTGCAGCGCGCCCTGGACGCCGCGGAGAACCCGGGGACGCGGCTGTGCACGCCGTGCGGGTGCGCGCAGGAACTCACGCCGATGCGCGGCTTCGACTCCATCGGCGACTCCTGAGAACCCATCTTTGAACCTCTGCTGATCTCGTGCACGCGCCACAGTGGAGGTCTCGTTGTGCGCAAGACTCTTTGTCCGCGGTAGTTCAGTAGAGGGCTTCGCGGAGCGCTTTCCGGTGCATCAGACGCTGACGTGCCACGCCTTTGCGGCACGGGTCGATGGGCGGATTTCAGCCGGGTGCCGGGCGGTTGGAGTTACCTCTCACGGTCACCGGGCCGTGCTTCAGCCTGGCAGGGGGTGGATTGACGTGCCCAGTACGGAGCAGACGCTCAAGTCGTACCGGTGGGTGGCCAGCCGATGGCCCGAGCGGCACCGGTGCCCGGGGGCGGCATTCAGTACGCACCAGACTCTTGCCGCGATGTCCGATCCGGAGGAACGCTGGACGGCGATCAAGACGCCGCCGCTGGACGAGCGGACGGGAAGGCGGCGGTGGACACCGGAGACGTCCCGGCAACGAGTCGGCTACCACGGACCGGGCCCGGAGACTGTGCAGGAGAAGATCGAGGCCGTGCATGACCTGGTCGGCGACGAGCAGGTCGCCACCCAGGTTGCGACCGATCTGCTGCGGCGGCCGTCGGTGGCGTTCAAGGCCATGACCGACGACACCGCCCGCCATCAGGTGAATCACGCACAGGTAGAGCAGCCCCGGCAGATCCGCGCCGCACAGGAACGGGAACTCAGCGGCACCGAGGACCCGTTCGGGCCGACGGTGCGCCGGCTCAACCACACGTTGGAGTTCTTGGACCTGGTCGGCGCTTGCCAGCGGTTCGTCGCGGCCACGGGCCGGATCGTGCCGTCACTGGGTGAGCGCCGCTTCTCCGAGGACGAGCGCAACACGGTGCACCGCAACATCGACCGTGTCCGCGCTACCTGCGAGTGGATAACCACAGCCGTGGACACCGGAGAGGTGGACGTGGACGAGGAACTCTCGAAGCTCTTGCTAGGCGAGTAGACATGCCCCGGTCACGGCACCGGGGCGACGCGGCACGGGGACACGCTGAAGTCATCTGGCGAGTGCTCATGCAGGCCCGCCCGGCCGGGCTTCACATGCCCCAGCTGATGCGGGCCACTCAACTCTCCCGCATTTAAGTGCAGTCGGGCATGGCCATGATGCGCGACATCATCATGACGAGGGGATGGCCCCCGGTGATCTACACCCGTGGGGACGGCTACCAGTTCACCGCCGATCCCAACGAGCTGGAATCGTACGAGACGGTCAGAGTGTATGTGCTGCTCACAGAGGTTCGCCGGCTGGTCACCGGCACCTTCGCCCGGCACGCCCCCCTGGACCCGCAAGACAAGCGGGTGCGCCATATCGTCGCACAGCTCAACTCCGTCGAGTCGACCCTCGACCTCATCGCTTGGCGGGACAGGGGGCGGTCTTATGCGCCGGAGGCGGTATCCCTCGGACACTACAGACCTGGAATGGCTGCTGATCGAGCCGCTGCTACCGGTGCCCGCTTGCCAGACCGCGCGCGGGGGCCGTCCGGAAGCGCATCCCCGGCGGGAGATTGTCGACGCGCTCCGCTATCTCGTTGACTCGGGCTGCAAGTGGAGTGCCCTGCCCAGCGACTACCCGCCGTTCAAGACGGTGTTCGGGTTCTTCACCCGCTGGTCGTCGGCCGGAGTCTTCAACCTTATCCGTGACCAGCCGCGCCGCCGGGTCCGCCGCGCGATGGGTACCTCCCCGCACCCAGTGGCGGTCGTGCTCGACTCGCAGTCGATGAAGGTCGCCGCCACGGTCCCGCGCTCCACTTCAGGCTACGACGCAGGCAAGAAGACTCCCGGGAGAAAGCGGCACGTCGTCGTCGATCTGAAGGGGCTGCCAGTGTTCCTCATGGTCACCCGGGCTGACGTCCACGACAGCGTTGCGGCTCGCGAAGTCCTCTTCCGGCTGCGGCTGATGCACCCTGAGATCACGATCGTCTGGGCCGATCTCGCGTACGCCGGCACTCTCATCGACTGGGCCAAGGTCTATCTCCACCTGACGATCAAAACCGTGAGCAGGCCCAAAGGAGCCAAGGGGTGCGTGCTGTTGCCGCGCCGCTGGGTGGTAGAGCGCAGTATGGCGTGGTTGCTTCACGCGCGCCGGAACGTACGCGACTACGAGACCCTGCCTGGCCACTCGGAGACGATGCTGACTCTTGCCGCGATCACGCTCATGACGCGCCGGCTCACCCGGCCCGCGGTCCACCCTGACGCAGCACGGCCGCGGCCGGCGCAAACCGTTCGCGCTGTATGAGTCGGGGGTCGGGCGGCCCTGCACTGCGGGCCGGGTTCCGTGACTTCGCGGTCGGCGCCGAGCAGCTGTCGGGCTTGCCCTGCTGCCGGCAGGGCGCGCGGGGCGACCTCCAAAGCGGCGGCCGCCTCTGCGGGTAACTCCGAAGCCGGGCCGTCGTTGAGCCGGACATGATGATCAAGAACGTCGTCCTCGCCACCGCGGTCTGCGCCGCCACCCTCGCCGCGGCCGCACCCGCACTCGCCGACCCCTTCACCGAAGGAGCCGACCTCAAGATCACCTCCCACGGAGCCGGCCCCAGCGACCCGCGCAACTGCCTCGCCGCCGAGAAGAGCACCGTCGGCGGCACCGAGCACTACAACCTCGTCCCGCGGCCCTGCAACGCCAAGGACCAGCGGCAGAAGTGGCGCTGGGACAAGGCGACCGGCCACCTCACCCCCCTCTCCCACCCCAAGCGCTGCGCCACTTCCAAGAACCTGCGCCCCGACATGGACACCCGCAGCCTCGAACTCATGCTCTGCAGCCCCGACATGAAGGACCGCCAGAGCTGGGAACACGGCATGGGCAACCGCAACGGCGACCTCATCTACGGCCCCGAATACACCCAGGCCGCCCAGCCCGCCGCGGGAGGCGGCGGAGGGCCCTCCTTCGGAGGCCGCCCGGCACGCACCGTCCGCGACCACCTCAGCTGCGCCTTCGACACCAAAGCCGCATCCATCTGCAACGTGATCCAGCACGACAACAACCCCCAGGACCGCTTCCGCATCACCACCTGGTAAAACGGCGCGCCTGGCGCTGCTCCCAGCCCCGGCCGGATATGGCGGTGCCCTCCCCGTGCTGCTGCCGGGGAGGCCACCGCCGAGTGCTGTGTGGGTCAGGAGGTGGTGCGGTAGGTGATGATCGCCGCGCCGGAGTGGCCGTCGCCGCCCCTCGCGCCGTCCTGACCCGCGCTGCCGTCCGCGCCGTCCGCGCCCGCGGTCTCGCCGCCCAGACCACCCGTACCGCCGTCGCCGCCCTTACCGCCGGTGCCGCCGTCACCGTAGCCGCGGGGGTCGATGCTGCCGCCCTTACCTCCAGCGCCGCCGGTCCCGCCGTTGGGGTCACCGCCGCTGTTGCCCCAGCGGCCGTCCGCGCCGACCGTCCCGCCCTGCCCATCCGCAGCCGTCGGCCAGAAGAACTGCCCGTCGATGTCCGTCATCCGGCCCTGGCAGAAGTTACCTCCGCCCATGCTGGTGGACGCTCCCGCACCGCCGGTTCCGTTGGCGGAACCGCCCGAGCCCTGGATACCGGGGATGGCGCCCGCGGCGCCCCAGCCGCCACCGCCGCCACCCGGAGCTCCCACCGGGCCCTTCTTGACCATGGCGCCGGAACCATCAGCACCGGCAAGAGGCTGGGTTTCCTCCTGCCCGTCCTCGACGAATACACGATCGACCCGGGTAAGTTCCCCCAGGCTGTCCGCGCGAGATGCCTCACTCTGGGCGGCGGCAGGCGCGTTACTGCCCCCACTCGCCTTGAACGTGCCGTACTTGCCCCGCTTGCCGACAGCGTTGGATCCCGCGGTGCCGCCGGCACCGCTCCCGCCGCCACTGACGTCCAGCCTGAGCGTCTGACCGGGGGCAACAGCCAGCGTGCACACCGAGTGCCAGCCGGAGGAACCGCCACCACCCCCGTTGCCACCGCCACCGCCGCCACCCATGCCGCCCGCACCGACGAGCCCCTTCGTGCCCGACGCGCCGCCACCGCCCCCGCCACCCGCACCGCCGGTGCCACCCGAAGCGCCTCCGCCACTGCCCCACAGGTCCAGCGTGACGCTCGTGACGCCCTCAGGAACCGTCCAGTCGTGGCTTCCCACGGTGTCGAAGGTGACCGCCGTCTGCGACTTCGCGTCCGCGTGCGCGGCCGGAGACGTCAACGTCAGGGTGAGAGCGGCCGGAAGGGCGAGCGCGCCCAGGACGCGGTAGTGCTTGCGCATATAGCTCCCTACATCACGTGGTTGATCCATTACTCAATGTAGAGATCGGTTCATGTGACCAGTGAGGGCTTTTGAGACAGGGGGGAGACTGTCCGTAAACATGGCTCTATATCCGGCCTCGCAGGATCGAGACGAGCCACAGGAGCGGAACCGGCGCGGTCACTTCCCACGCTGAGGGTTCGTCAAGAGCCCTGGTGCGGACAGATTCCAGACAAACCGTCCCGGCCTGTACCCGCCCAGCGCTCTTTCAGGCATGTCCAATTCGGTGATGTCAGTGGAGAAGCAGGCCGGTTGACGTGACGCCACCTCCCCGTCAGATGCGCCCACTGGGCCCACCACGAAGGGAGTAACGCCGTCATGCGGCTACTCCGCCCACCCCATCTGGCGAATGCAAGAGACCAAGTCGGGTTCAAAGATGGGTTCTGACGCCTGTCGGTCAGGACGTGCCGCCGGAGTAGTGGAAGCGGCACACCACACCCGAGCCGCCCGGCGGGTGCGGCTCACCGGGGCGCGGGTCGTACAGCGCCCGGCCACCGGGCCACCGCCCCAGCTCGGTCATCAAGGCGACACCGTCGTCTATTTCCTCCGGCCGCCAGCCCGTGATGTCGAGCAGCAGTCCGTCCAGCGGGCCACCGACCCGCGCGGCCTACCTCTGGTGCGGCAGCGGACCAGAGTTGCGGTCCTCATGGCCGTGGCCGTACACCCGGCCGCGCAGCAGCTGCTCGTCACCGTCGTTCATCCGGCCAGCCTCCCAGCCGCCACCGACAGCGCGGGCCGCCGATGGCCGACGGGCCCGGCCTGGGTGGAGGCCGGGCCCGTCGCTGTGCGCGGTGCGGCTATCGGGTCTGGAAGGCGCCGCGGTCGGTGAGGCCCTGGATGTTGGGCGGCCGGACCCGTTCCAGGCTGGTGGTGATGGCGGCGTGGACGTCGGCGCGGACCTGCGGGGTGATGTGCTCGACGTCGCCGCCCGGGTAGTACAGGCGCACCCCGTCGCGGCTGGCGTCGCACAGGATGGCGTAGGGCTTCTGCACGAGCGTCGTGTAGAGCTACGGGACCGGTGCTCTGACGAGTTCGTCGATGACGGCTTCGTAGTCGGCGCCGAAGTCCGCCCAGTCCTTGCCCTGCTTGTCGAGCCAGAGGGTGACGTCGGAGAAGAAGACGGCTTTGCCGGGCCCGTCCTTCGGGTCACGGGCCAGGCCGGCCGCGAGATCGAGCGCGATCCGGGCGCTCTTGCCGACCAGGTCGCGCGCGATCATGGTCGGGGCGACGGCCACCGCGCATTCGCCCCAGCCGTCCCGGGTCTGCTCCGGCCAGGGCAGTCCCGGCACGAGCCATCCGTCCGGCGCCAGCAGCTTGTTGCTCACCGTGTACTTCCCCCTCGCTCGTGATGTCCGTGCCGTGTCGGCCCGTTCGCCCGGTGGTGACGGTGGGCAAGGCGGTCTGCGGGCGTCCCGGCCTGGAACATGGCCTCTTGCCTTCGGCTATCGCGCAGGTAAGAGGTGTCGTTCCCCGAAGAGGGCGTGCCCACGGGGGCCGGCCAGGGCAAACGACCGGCCGCCGATTTCGGGGGTTCACACCCTCGGTCACACCCGCAGTCCCCCGCCTAGTGCACCCGTGCAGACAACCCTCTAGCCCCCTTCCGGTACAACCCTCCAGCGGCCGCCGCGGGGCCGCGAAGGCACGGCTGTGCCGGGCCACGGTAGTTGCCACCTGGCCAAGATTTCTGTCACCACGAGTGGCGCGGTGAGTACGGCCGAACCGTCCATGCTGGTCGGCGCCGTGGGATCGGTGACAGATGCTCTGTCCACGGCGTCGTGGTGACAGGAGCGCTCTCCCGCCGGTGACCACAAGCGTGGCCCGTACGCCATCGAGCACCAGGCCGTCGGGGCCGCCCGGTGACAACTACGGTGGCCCGGCACAACAGCGTGAACCAGGCCGACTCACACCTCCCAAGCGCCCCACCGCTCGGCGCCAGCGAACCACCCGAGCCCCCGGCGAGCACCGCCAGGACCCCGCCTCAGGCGGTGCCCACTGCCTGGTGCTCGACGTCGGAGACGATGCCGAGGCGCCGCACCTGCGCGTACTCGTCCTCGACCGCGTCCGTCCACAGCCACCGGGGCCGATGAGCAGGTCCACCGTGACGTCGAAGATGTCGGCCCCGCCCGCGGTGCGGCGGGCGAGGCGCTCGAAGTTGACGTACCAGTGCCGCAGCCGGCGCCCCTCCCCGTCCGGAAGGAAGGAGGCGTTGATGCTGGGCCGGCCGCCGGCGGCATCCACAGGCCGGCGTCCTGCCACACGGCACGGCCTCTAGGTCTCACCGGCCGGACACCGTCGCGTCGAACGCCTCCGTACGCACCGAGCGGTCCCCCTCGGTGCGGGCCTTGGCGTACAGGGCGGGCCGACGGACCTGCGCGCCGGCCGCGTAGACGGTCACCAGCGCCTCGCCAGTGCCGGTGAGGACCCGCAGCGCCGGTTCGCTCCGCAACCGGCCGGGGCGGTGGACATCGCGTCGCGCGACCGTCCGACCCGTCTCGAAACTGCGCACCGGATCCGCCGTCGCGTTCCGGGACGGGGTGTCCCGGCCCGGCTTGCCCGTCTCAGCCCGTCCCGGCCGGTGGGCAGGTCTCCATCCGGGGGTGGCTTGCCCAGGTTCCCCTTGGGCTTGCCTGGGGCTACCGGCGGCGGAACAGGCCGCAGTTCTTCTTCGCGTCCGCTTCGGGCGCCTCGCGCTGCGCGGCGCGTTCGGCTTCGATCCGGGTGTAGTGCACCCTCTCGCACGACCCGCACAGACCGTCCGTCCCGCTCCTCCACTGCGGGCCATATCCCTCGTAGTTCACGGGAGTTGCGCAAAGGCGTCGCCCCTCGAGGGCCGGATCGATCACCTCGCACTCCCGCCGCCTCCAGCCGGACCGTGACCCCAGCCGGACCGTGACCCAGCCAGACCGTGACCACACCTACCGCCGGTGCCTGTCGCCGAGGCGAGCGGGGGTCCGTCGCGGTCGGTCATCCGGTGCGGCGCCGGGCCGAGGCCCCTGCCGCTTCGAGCCGAGGTCGGCCCGGCCGGCGGATGCGGGGCCTGTGGAGCCTACTCCGCGCCACCCGGTGCGAGCACTCTCCTTGCCAGCGCCGCCAGGTCCGCTCGCATGCGCTCCCTCGGCAGGCCCCGCTCCCCGGCGAGGTGCTCGACCAGATCGGCCCGGGTGGCGGCGAGCAGGGCGTGGGCCGTGAACGCGCTGTCCGTCAGGCCGGGGACCTGGTCCAGGACTTCCCGCAGCAGGCCGTGCCACCGCTCGTAGTGCTCCGCCCGGTAGGGGCTGCTGCCCTCGCTGCCGCCGCTGCCCTCGAGCGCCAGCGCGAGACGGCGGTTGTCGAGCTTGAAGCACAGGACCGCGTCGAGCAGCGCGAGAGCGCGGTCCCGCGGCGGGGCGGCGGGGCCCAGAGGCGGCGGGCCGGCCTCCACGGCCGCCCGGACCGGTTCGAGACGTGCCTCGTACAGCGCGCGGAGCAGCCCCGCGCGGTCACCGAAGGCCCGGAACACCGTGCCCTTGCCGACGCCTGCCGCTGCCGCGATGTCGGCCGTCGTGACGGAGTCCGGGCTTTCGCACCGCGTGAAGAGGGCGTCGGCGGCGGCCAGCACGGCCTCGCGGTTGCGGGTGGCGTCCTTACGGGTGCGCTCCGGCATGCTGCTCCCTCGATTGCAAAGCGGACCAGCGGTCCGTATTCTCGTCGTGCCGCCAAACCGGACTTGCGGTCCGGATTGTTTCCTCTGGAGGATACCCATGCCCGCACCCACTTCCCCGGCGGACCTCTTCCGCCACGGCCTGCGCCTGCTGCTCGACAAGGACATTCCCGCATGGGTCGCCCTGTGGGACGAGGACGGCGTGATGGAGTTCCCGTTCGCCCCGCACGGATGGCCCCGGCGCCTCGACGGCAGGCAGGCAGTCGCCGCGTACATGCAGCACTATCCCGACCACATCGACCTGCACGCCTTCCCCGACCTCAGGATCCTCGAGACCGCCGAGCCGGAGACCATCGTGGTCGAGATGCGGGGCATCGGCCGCGTGGTGCAGACCGGCGCACCCTTCGACATGACCTACATCGCCGTGGTCACCGTCCGGGAAGGGCGCATCACCTCCTACCGCGACTACTGGAACCCCCTCGCCGCAGCCCAGCCGGGCACCGACATCACCAGGAGCACCCGATGAGCAACACCACCACCCTGGTGACCGGCGCGACGGGCACCACGGGCAGCCGCCTCGCCGCCCGGCTGACGAGCGCCGGCCACCGCGTCCGCGCCGCGAGCCGCCGGGCGGCCCCGGTGGCCGGCGCGGAGCCCGTCGCCTTCGACTGGTACGACCCCGCCACCCACGCCGGCGCGCTGCACGGCGCGAACCGCCTCTACCTGGTGCCACCCGTGGGCGACCCGGACCCCGCAGCCGTCATGCTGCCGTTCCTCCGCCTCGCCGGCGCCGCGGGTGTGCGCCGCGCGGTCCTGCTCAGCTCCTCCGCCATCTCCGAGGGCGGCCCCGCGGCCGGCAAAGTACACCGCGCCCTGCCCGAACTCATCGAAGAATGGGCGGTGTTGAGGCCCTCATGGTTCATGCAGAACTTCACCGGAACACACACGCACGCCCGCAGCATCCGTGAGGAAGGAGTCATCAGGACCGCCACCGAGGACGGCCGCATCGGCTTCGTGGACGCCCACGACATCGCCGCCGTCGCCCTCCACGCCCTCACCGACCAACAGGCACCCGACACCGACCTCGTCCTCACCGGGCCCCAAGCGCTCAGCCACGACGACATCGCCGCCATCCTCACCGAGGTCACCGGCCGCCCCGTGACCCACCAACGCCTCTCCTACGAGGAGATCCGCGACCGGCACACACGCGAAATCCCGGCCCCGTTCGCCGCGATGCTGGCCGCCATGGACCTGAACCTGGCCCGAGGCACGGAGAACCGCACCACCGACACCGTACGACGCCTGACCGGCCACACCCCCCGCAGCTTCCGCGAACTCCTCGAAACAGGAACACACAACACAGCACGGTAAGACCCGGGACACGCGCCGCACACCACCCCCGCACCGCCGCCCTACCCCCACGCAGCCGCCCCTTCTCCACGCTGCCGCCGCCCTCGCACTCCGCGCGCAGCAGCGCGTTACCCAAGCACAACCGGGCTCCGCCCCGCCGACCGGGCCCCGGACAGCAACCGGACAAGACGGACCGCGAACAGCCGACCTCCCACGAATCAATCGCTGCCCCGGGGACAGGCTCGCCCGGATATACACGGATCGTGGCGGGCCACCGGCCCACCGGGCACGGGCGGCCATGCCGAACGGTGCCTTCACCAGGGCAGCGCCAATAACGACCAGGCGGTGCTGGGCGCGGGTGACTCGTGCCTCATGGGCATCGAGGGGCTTCTACGCGCAGGGCAAGCCGGGCCTTTCTTCTCTCCGGTCGGACAGGTAAGGAGTCGTCAGGCGAGGGATGCGCGGGCGGCCTTGAGTGCGTGGACGGCGCGGGAGCGGCGGCGCTGCCAGGCCGCCGCCGTGGTGCCGGCCCGGTGGGCGGCGGCCGCGTCCGGGACAGGCCGCGTGCTGTAGTGCCAGGCGATGGACCGGGCGTCGGCCGGCGTGAGGGTGCCGGTCTCCATCGCGTCCAGGAGCAGCGCGAGCAGTTCGAGGCGGGCCTGGCTGGCTTCCTCCTGCGTGCTGTCGTGGAGGCCGGCTGTGGTGGCGGCGGCATGCACGGTCCAGGCGTGGGCATGGCCGGCCGGGCCGAGTCCGGGGTCGCTCCAGTCCTGTAGGAGGGCGAGGTCGGCGCCGCTGGTCTCGCGGTCGGCGTCGAGCTCGCGGCATACCTGGCGCAGGGCGTCGAGCATCAAGTTGGCGGCGGGCTGCGAGGCGCGGTGGTGGATGCGGCCGGAGCGCGCCGCCTCGTACAGGGCGACGATCACGGTGTGGCCGACGGTCTCGAAGCATCGGCCACCGAAGGGCCGGACCTGGCCGCGGGTGAGACGGACCGCGGCCGGCACCATCGCCTGCACGATGATCCGGGCGGCCAGCGTGGCCGACCCGTCGTGGCCGGCGGCGCGGACCAGCAGGGCCCGCAGTACGGCATCGGCCAGCGCGTCCAAGCGGTGCGCCACGTGCGGGGTGAGGGCAGCAAGGAGCTGGGCCGGGCCGAGCGTGCACGCCCAGGAATCGGTCACGGCGGCGACGTCCTCGCCCAGCTGATCGGCCATCAGCCAGTCAGCCACCACCGCCTGAACGGTGACGTCCGCGCACAAGGCCGCCCACTCGGCGTCCAGGCGGTCGAAGACACCACCAGCGGCGCAGGCAGCGTCGGCAGCGCGAACAGTGCGGGCAGCGCGAGCGGCGTGGAGCAAGTTGAGCACGACACAGCTCCTTTCGGATCTCGTGCCGTGAACTCTCCTCATCGGGGCTTGCCCGAAGGCATGCCCACTTCCCGAAAAGCACAGGTCACAGGCTTACCCACTACGTGACCGAAGGGCATGGCAGCACCGGGCAAACCACCGATAGCCAGAGCAAACCCCGACGACCCACCCGAACAACCCCCGGGCAAGCCACAGTCGGGGCTGGGCAAGCCAGTCTGCCGACCGGACACCAGCAAGCAGCGCAGGGGCCGCCCGGCAGTCACCGTGACCGGGTGGCCGATGACCAATCCCCCCGGATCGGTCATCACCGATGGCCGACGCTCCCCCGACCAGCCACCACCCACCCCACAGCCGGATCAGCCACAGACACCAGCCACCAGCCCCCGGCCATCGGCCATCGGCCATCGGCCACACTCCCAGGACGCCCCTTGGACCCGGACACGGCCACGGCCACGGCCCTGATCAGCCACCGGCCCTGAGCTCCCCATCCGAGGTTCGGAACAAGGAGTGCATTCGCACCGAGAGGTGCCGGTCAGTGCGCGCGCCATGCGTCACAGTGCCGGCTCTGGCGAGTCTCACCATCACCCCTGCGCCAGCGACATTCCCGGGGAAGGCAACTGAAGCCAGCGGCCTACTAGGCACTGAATGGGCACGCCGTTTGGCACCAGTGCCGAACGATCGAACTATCTGTCACCCCGAGGCGCCGATGGGGGCTGTGCCCGACAGGCGGTCCCTGTCGGGCACAGCCCCCATCGAATGCCCGCGTTACGGCTTCGGGTTCCAGGTGCCGTCCAGCGGGATGCCGGCGGCCGCGGCGATCCGGTCGCGGGATGCGAGCAGGCGTTGCTTGAGCGGCCCCAGGCCGGCGCCGAGGAGTGCGCCGTTCTGCTTGACGATGCGGCCGGCGACAAGGACGGTGTCGACGATGCCGGGGTGGCCGGCAGTGACGATCGAGCCGGCCGGGTCGGTGACGGGGAAGACGGTCAGGTCGTCGGTGCGCAGGAGGATGACGTCGGCGTCCTTGCCGGGGGTGATGCTGCCGGTACGGGCGTGAAGGCCGCAGGAGCGGGCGGCGTCGATGGTGGTGAAGTGGAGCAGGTCACGGGCGCGCAGAGTGCCGTCGAGGCCACGCTGGGCGGAAAAGGCGGTGCGCATGGTGGAGAACATGTCGCCGCCGACGGAGGGGACGACATCGATGGACAGGGTGGGGCGCAGACCGGCGGCCAATGCCCGGCCGGTCAGTGGCGCGCCGAAACCCATCTTCAGCTCGACGTCCGGGCTGACGGACAGATGGCTGCCCGCGCCGGCGAGCATGCGCAGCTCGTCGTCGCCGATGCCGTTGCCGTGCACGAAGGTGGTGGTGTCGCGCAGGAGTCCGCGCTCGTGCATGGCAGCGACGGGACGGTGGTCGCCGCCGGTGTGGAGGCTGGTGCGCAGACCGAGTTCATCGGCGAGCTGGAGCTCGCGGGCGAGGGTGTCCATGCCGGTGTCGTCGGCTCCGCGCAGTCCCCAGGCCATGGTGACCAGTGCGTCATCGTCGGCCAGTTGGGCGCGGACGCGATGGATGTCGGCGTCGACGGAGACGGGGGTGGCCCAGCCGGCGCCGAGGCAGAACACTGACCGGCCGGGAGCCTGCTGGAGGGCGGTGACGGCGGCGTCCTCGTGCTCGGGTCCCTGGGCGACGTGGTACCAGTCGAGCATCGTGGTGATGCCGGAGTGCAGGGCTTCGAGGCGCCCCAGGAGGGTGGCCGCGAAGACGTCCTCCGGCGTGTAGTGGGGCTTGACCGTGCCGTGCATGGCAGCGGCCCACTGGCCGAAGGTCCAGTCGGCGCCCATGCCACGGAACGCGGTCTGCCAGTTGTGGCGGTGGTTGTCGACGAAGCCAGGCATGACAATCCGCTCCCTCGCATCGACCACCTCGGCATCCTCGGGTGTCTCGATGTGCTCCGCGACCCGCACGATCCGCCCGCCGTCGATCAGTACGTCGCCGCGCGCCAGGTCGCCGACGGTCGGGTCCATGGTGAGGACGGTACCGCCTGTGATCAGGGTCTTCATCGGGGAGCTCCTCAGCAAACGAACTCGGTTTGGCCGGGTTGATGACCAAATAAGCATCGCTCGCGAGACCCGCGACGGCCCACTTTCGCGGCAATATTGGCAGCAAATTGCTGCCTGTACGGGGCATAATTATGCGTAGCTGAAAGCATCTGCGCATTAATCTGTCTCCATGGATGACGTGGACCGAGCAATTCTCGCCGTGCTGGAGAAGAACGGACGGATCAGCAACGCCGAGCTGGCCGTCCGCGTGGGGCTGTCCCCCTCGCCGTGCCTGCGGCGCGTGAACCGCCTCGAGGCCACCGGCGTCATCCGCGGCTACCGCGCCGACATCGAACCCACCGCCCTCGGCCGCGGGCTGACGGTGTTCGCGGGCATCCGGCTCATGCGGCACACCCGGCCCGACGTCACCGCCTTCGAACGCGCCGTCACCCGGCTCGCCGAGGTGGTCTTCACCCACCACATCACCGGCAACTACGACTACCTGCTCCAGATCGACATCGCCGACCTCCCCGCCTACGAGGACTTCCACGCCAACCAGCTCGCAGGACTGCCCAACATCGCCACCGTGACCAGCTACGTCACCATGAAAACCCTGCCCACCTCCACCTGACGTGACCTGACCTGACCTGACCTGACCTGACCTGACAGCAGAATCCCGCGGGCCGGTCCGGCCTTCGCCTGGATATACCGCATCGGCGAGGGCCCGTTGCGGCGCTCGCGTTGCGCGGTGGTGTCGCACCGGGTGTTGCGGCCCAGGGCCGAAGCGGCCGTCCAGGACGACGTCCCGCCCGGCGTGCCCGAGCCCATACGAAGGAGCCAGGGCGCGGCGTTGCTCCTCCTGCCAGGCTCTCTGCCGTGCGAGGACCTGACGGTCGACGTGCAGGTCGGCGGCGGCGAGGACCAGGGGGCTGAGTTCGTCCGGCGCGAGCGCTTCGACCTACCACTGCACGGGGTGCTCGATGTCGAAGCCGTGGCGGCGTACGAAGACCGGCCATCGCGGGTCGCCGCGCTTGCCCTCGGTCGCGGGCAGCTCGTAGTCGTGGACAACCTGGTTGCAGGTGAGCAGCACCCGCTCGGTGTGGCTCCAGCGGGCCGTGCGCGCCACGAAGTCCCGTTCCAGCTCCTCGTCCTCGCTTGAACAGCCTGGCTCTCGGCGAAGGTGACGCCGTCGGGGTCGGCGTCGGCCCAGATCGGGTGGAGTAGTGGGATCACATCGAGGATCTCGTTGCGTCCGACTGGCCTCTGCACAACGCCTCGGTCCACAGAGCCACCGTGCTGGAGCGTTGGCTCATGTGTCCTTGGTCAGCACCGCATGGACCGCCGCCTCGGCGACGTCGAAACACCGGGGGAAGGGACCCTCGCCGTCGGTCCAGCGCCCGAACGCCTCCTCGGAGACGATCGAGGCCACCTGCGCCGCGAGGCGCGCCTCAGTAGGCCCGGCCCCGCGCCGTTCCAGGGCGTCCCGGAGAGCAGCGGTGACCGCAGCGGCCTTGGTGCGCTCGCGTTCCCGTAGTTCCGGACTGGTCTCGATGATCGCTCTGCGCTGTGCGGAATCGGAGATGATCGCGCTGACCTCCGCACCGACCATACGGAGGGCCGACAGCGCCGCCTGCAGCGGTGCGAGTTCGGGATCCGCGGCGAGGACGGCCTCCGCCACGGCGGGGGGCAGCCGCTCGGAGCCGGCGAAAAGAATCTCCCGCTTGTCGGGGAAGTACCGGTGGAAGGTCCGCCGCGTCAGCCCCGCTTGTTCCGCGATCTGCGTCACCGTCACGGCGTCGTAGCCATGCTCGCCGAACAGGTCCAGTGCTGCCTGGCGCAGGCGTTCCAGTGCTCCAGCGTCCCAACGTGCCATCCCCGTATCCTACCCGCACAGATGTCTCACTGTGACATCAATGCTAGCCTGATGATGACACAGTGAGACATCGCGGAGGGTGCAGGAATTATGACACAGAGCGAGATCTGGATTCTGGGGGCCACCGGCCCCGTGGGGCGTGCCGTCGCGGCACAGACCGTGGCGGCCGGAACCGTCCCCGTCCTGGTCGGACGCGATGCCGACCGACTGCGTAAGGCCGCCGCCGACCTCGGGCTCGACGCGGACGCGAAGATTGTCGTCGCGTCAGGGGCCGATGCCATGGCCGCCGAGATCACCCACCAGCGGCCCGCCGTCGTCGTCAACACCATCGGCGACTATGCCGAGAGCGCCGCCCGGCTCGCACGCGCCTGCATGCCCGGCGGCCACTACGTCGACCAGGCAAACGACCCGACCGCCTTCCACCGCCTGTTCGCCCTGCACGACGAAGCCACCACCGCAGGAAGCACGCTGGTGACCGGAGCGGGGTTCGGCGTCGTCGGAACGGAGGCGATCGTGGCACGCATGTGCGAGAACCGCCCTGTCCCAAGCCGAGTCCGGGTAGACGCCATCGCCTCGGTCGCCGTCGAGGAAGGCGTACTCGGCACCGCTCTTGCCGCCAGCATCGTGAACAGCCTCGCGATGGGAGGCCGGCGTTACGAAGGCGGCCAGCTGGTCAAGACCCGCCTCGGCGGGGAGATCCATCACCTGACCCTGCCCAACGGGGAGCACATCTCCTCGGTCGGCGTCCCCTCCGGTGAACTCATCGCCGCGCAAAGGGTGAGCGGCGCCCCCTCGGCGTCGGCGGCTTCCGGCCTCATTCCCGCCTCGCTCGCGGTCCGAACGGCCCTGCCCGTGTTGTCAGCGATCCTGCGGATCCCGGCCGTGCAGACCTTCGCGATCGGCAGGATGGCCGGGATCAAGGCCAAGGCCGCCCCCCGCCCGCGCCCCCACACCTGGGGCCACGCCCTCATCACCTGGCCCGACGGCACCGTCCGCGAGGGCTGGCTCCGAGCCGGCGACGCCATGGAGTTCACCTCCGCCGTAGCCGCGCAGACCGCTCTCCAGCTCGCCGCAGGCAAGGGACGCCCCGGCGCTCACACCCCGTCCGCCGCTCTCGGACCAGACCTCGCCATCGCCGCCGGAGCCGAATTCGTAGACGGTCCCCTCCTCTAACGGCACTACCCGGCGCCCACCGACCTGGCCGACGCCGACAGCGCCCCGCCCACGTCGCGCCGCGCGTCGCCTACAACGGCGACGACATCGGCACCCGCAGGTGGCGCCAGCAGCAACCCCGCACCTAGACACAGCTGCTGCCCGAGCAGAGAGAGCGACTGACCAAGCTGGGCGCAACGGGGCCTGGCTGGCGATGGTCGGCGCCGCTGACTGGAAGATGCTCGCCGACCTCCTCGGCCCCGCCGACCTTCTCGGCCCCGCCGACGGCACGGCCCACAACTGGCACGAACGCAACGGGGAGATCCCGCCAGCTACGTCGTCAGCCGACTCAAAGCCTCTCAAGCACGCACCGAACCCGAGTAGGGGACCAGGGTCTGCCGTACTTGACGGCCAGCTCAAGAATTTCACTTTGCGTCATGCCTTCGCACGGACGGGAGCGCCAGTACCACCGCGACTGCGGTCAGCTGCCACAGCACACCGAGCCCCAGGAGCCGGTCTGCTCCCACGACGCCCGACACCGGCCCGGCCAGCGCCAGTCCGAGCGGTCCCAGAGCGAAGGCGCCCAAGCTGTCGAGGGCGCTGATGCGTCCGCGGATCTCGGCGGGGATCTCGCGCTGGATGACAGTCGTCACGAGGGTATTGCACACCGCTGCTCCGCCCCCCGCTAGGAGTGCAGCGGCTCCCACCCAGGCCAGGGGTGCCCGCGCGGCCAGCGCCGCCGCCGGAATGGCCCAGCCGACGGATGCGGCCATGGACCAGGCGAGTGCCCGGTTGGGGTTCCTGCCGAGCAGCGCCAGGCCGCCGACGATCGAGCCGATGCCGTATAAGGCCAATACCAGTCCCCAGGCCCTCGCGCCGCCGAGCCGCTGCTGGGCGAGAGCCGGTCCAAGTACCAGGAACGGAGCCCAGAGGAGGAAGTTGAACAGGCTGATGTGGAGGGTCGTGACCCACAACCATGTGCGGGAGGTGAACTCCTTCCAGCCGCGCCCCAGTTCGGTGAACAACCCGCGGCGGAGCGCGGCCGACTGCGACAGGGGCAGCCCGGCCAGGGCCACAACGCTCATGCCGTAGCTGACCGCGTCGACAGCGACCACTGAGCCCGCATCAGAAACCGCGAGGAGCAGACCGGCCAGACCTGGCCCCGCCACCGAGGCCACAGCCTGGGCGATCTGCAGCACCGCGTTGGCGTCCGCAAGGTCGTCTGCAGGAACAAGGCCAGGCACCAGAGCTGTCAGGCCCGGACTGAACCCTCCCTCACCGATTCCGAGGACCACCGCCAGGGCGACGACTTCCCAGATTCTCGCGCTGTGGGTGAGCAGCAGCACGGCGAGCACGCCCTGAGAGGCGAATCGAAGCAGATCCGCTGTCAGCATGACCGCACGGGCCCCGAGCCGATCGGTGAACACTCCGCCGAGCAGCAGCACCGCCAACACCGCGAGAATCCGAGCCCCCATCACCACGCCGACAGCGTCGACCCCGCCGCCAGGCAGCTGCAGCACAGCGAAGGTCGTGGCGATCGTGTTCATCCCGGAGCCGAGCAGCGACGTGCTCTGGCCGACGAGGAAACGGCGGAATCGAGGGTGCCGCAGCGTGCGCAGACGGTGAGCAGCCGTCCGGGGCCTGGATACAGCGGAAGGGCAAGTGCGAAGCGTCATGGGTCCGCACTCTTCCTCCATCAACCTATTCCCTGCAAGCAATTCCAGGAAGAAACCTGAGTCTCCCACGAGCAATTTCCCATCGGCATGAATTACCGCAGTAAATGGCCCGTATTTACTGCAACATGCCTGGTGATAGGCTCAGTTATGGAAGACCGAGGCAGTCCTCACGAAGCTCATTTACTGCGGATGGCTAGCATGAGTCAGCGCCAAACCGGCGACGTGGGCACACTCCGCCCGGCACCGGTGGAATACAGTGCCGCCGTCGACCGCTACCTCGCTGCGGCCGATCTCGGCAGCGCCTCCCGCCGCGTCTACCGCATCTCGCTGCACGGATGGGCCTGGCCACTGGTCGACCGCCGGGCCCCGACCGGTCGCGAGCGCAGGGGCGCCCACCCACCCGTCGTTCCTCTTGCCCTGCTCGACGACCCGAGGGCCCCAAAGCGGCTGCTACGGGGACTGGCCGACCGCGCCGCCGCCGCGCAACCACGCACACTGGCCCGCGAACTGGCCTGCCTTCGAGCAGCTACGGCATGGTGGCTGGCACAAGGCTGGACCACCACAGACCCAGCGACCGGACTGGCCCCGCCAACACCGAACCCTGCACTGACACCCGCCCCCTCTGGTGCTTCTACGACTGCGAGGGCGACCGCCGCTGACCCGGATCGGGCCCGCGCCGCCCTCGCCTTGCGGGCTCCACTCAGGGAGTTGGCTCTGTGGCACCTCCTCCACGAGTCGCGAGCCCCCGTTGAACAGGTACTCGCCCTCAACATCGACCACCTAGACCTACCCCGCCGACGCACCAAGGAGCATGCGGCAGGACACCTGAGCTGGGGACAAGGCACAGCGCGCCTGCTGCCCATGCTGCTGGCCGGGCGCACCGCGGGGCCGGTGTTCGTCACCGCCCGGCGGGCTCCCGCCGCCACACCGCCAGCCGACCGCTGCCCGGTGACGGGCCGAGGACGGCTTTCCTACCGCCGAGCCGCAGAACTCTTCACCGCCGCGACCAGACCACTCGATCCAGCCGGCCGCGGCTGGACCCTGCTTGTCCTGCGCGACCGAGCACCCCGGAACAGGTCGGCCCCCAGATGACGCACCGGCAGGCGCCCTGCCCTGCGAGCGATCCATCACACATCGTGACGCCCCTTGGAGGCATTTGGCACGCCTGAGTACTGCTCTGAGCCAGCAAGAACGCACCACCCGCGCACCGCCCGTCGTGGTGCGCTCCACCGGCACCGCCGCACCGCACCGGACGCGCGCCACGGCCGGGCTCCCCCATCACACACCCCCTTGACCGCGACCTGATCGCCGGCCGAAACAGGCTGTGTCGCACTCGTCCGCCTTTCCAACACCGCCTCACCCGCGGCGGCGGGCCAGGAGCGTCGTGCCGACAATGACGCATCCGATGGCCACGATCTTCCCGGCCCCGTAGTAGCGGGACCAGTCGTCGTCAGCCGCGCCTCCGCGCAGGATCAGCCACAGCAGCAGCCCTATCCCGCTCACGGCGAGAACCACTCCTCCGGTCAGCCTCAGCCCGGCCCACCAGGGAGCGTCTCCGGTGGGCGCGGGTTCGGTGTCCTGGCCTCGCTCGCGGTCACTCACCCTGTGTCCTCTCCTACGACCATGATCTTCAGCAGAGAAGACGTAGACCATCACAGAGGGGTTCCACGCCAAGACGCGGTGTCGGGACACGACGCGTTCCTCGGCGACAGCGTCGCCGGCCGCCTGACGCCGGTGCTGGGGGAACTGCTCTGGCGGCTGCGTACCGACGGCTTGATCCGTGACGGGTTAAACACCGCCTCCACCCGCAAGGTACGGATCCCCCACCAGATGATCGCCGACATCCGGGGCATGACGCACCGCGGCCTCACCACGACCCAAGAGGCGTCCACCGCGTATGTGAAGGAGCAACCCATCCCTGACCGGCTCGCCGGTCTCGGCCTGCCCACGCTGGTCATCTTGGGCTCCCAGGACCGGCGTTGGCAGCCGGCCTCCGCCCAGGACTACCGCCGAGTCCCCCACGCCCGAATCGAGATCCTGGACGGTGTCAGTCACACACCCATGCTGGAGGGCCCCGACACGACCGGTAACCTCCTGCGCAGCTTCGCTCCCGAATCCGCGTCACACTGACCAGGCATCAGCACGCGTTCTCCCCAACCACCGCGCCTGACGAGGCCCGACATCGACCAGCTACGCCCTCTCGTCCCGCAGAGCACGACTGCCAACGGGATCGCCACCGCTGTCGGTGCGGCGGCGATCCACCATGTCCGCGTAGTGGGTCTGCAAAACGAGCGGTGTGACTGGGGTGGTTGGGTTACTGGCGTTCGGCCCGGCCCGCGGGACCGGGCGCCGGAAGGTGCCAGGTGGGGGTGCCGACGCTCCCGCCCTTCACCAGAACTGCCGGAGGTTGAAGCTCCGCAGCGAGACGTGGTGCGTGGGTTCGGTCGAGCTCCTTGCGTACAGGAGCGGCATCGCCGTTCCCGCGGAGCCGTACGCGGCGCTCCAGGCCAGCCACTGGTACGCGTCCCACCCCCGCTCCATGCCGATCCCCACACCGTCCTTCTCCAGGGTGGTCAGGGCCAGGCGGTGGTGGAAGGCGACGTCGTAACGGGCCCGGACGCCGAGCGGCTGCCGCTGGTGCCGGTCGAACCAGTGGAGCGCCGAGACACCTCGCTCGCTTGGAGTGTCGGAGTCCTTGTGCAGCCTGAGCAGCCGGTCGACGTCCAGCGGCGCGTCCCGCATGAATCGCGCCATCTTCCCCTTCGCCTCCTCGACGGCCGAGTCCAGTGTGCCCCCGGGCCGCCATCGCGGATCGGTGGGCGCCCCGGTCCAGTCCGGTCCGAACACCTCCTCCATGTCCCGCTCCACCACCTCGCTGAACGGATCGAGCGGGGTGAACCGGAAACGCGTCGCCGAGGCGGCGTCGTGCCGGGCCAGCACGGCGCGTATGTCGTCCGCATGCTGGTCGAGGGTGCGGAGGAAGTGTTCCAGCTTCCCTCCGTGCGCGTAGTGCAGGAAGACGAGGGAGTTCACCGTGCCGGCGGCCCGGTCGGTCGCCGTCTGCTGGGAGACACTGACCGTGCGCCGCCCCGCCCGCGAGTTGTCCAGGAGCGAGGCCACGAACGCCACCATGCGGTTCGCGCCCGTCGAGCTGACGTGCTCCGGAAGGACCGGATTGCTCACACCCGCCCGGTGCGCGCACAGTCCGATCTCCACCTCCAGGGCCGGCCGCTCCTCCAGCAGCACCGACAGGAAGCGAGCGCCTTCCAGATAGCGGTTCGCCTCCGGGTTGAACGTCTCGCCCTGCCGGCTGAAGCGGAAGCCGGCGATCATGGTGGGGACCAGCGCCAGCATGCGCGGCACCGTGAGAGCGCTGCGGTCGTGCTTCGAAAGTCGGTCCAGCAGCTCTCGCGCCTTGATGATCTCCTCCCGCAAGGCGACCTGTCCGCTGGATGCGTAGATCATCGCGGCGATCGCCGCTTCCCATCTGCGCGGCCGCTTCAGCGCCAAAGGATGGATTCCCACCATCTCGTCCGCTGAGGGCAGGTGCGGATCGACGGCCTCGATCTCCCCGCGAACAGCGCACAGTTCCGAGATCTCCCGCACGTCGATGCGCGAACCGTTGTGGCGGCTGAGCGCCTGCGACCTGGAGAAATCCCAGAACGTGATCTCATCGGCCATCCCTGTACATCCTCCTGCTCGTCCTGCTCGTGCGTCGTTCTGCTCGTGCGTCGTTCTGCTCGCTCGTCGTCCTATTCATCCGTGGTGCTGCCCGTCGGCCGTCCGCGCAGGATGAGGAAGTACCCGGCGGCCGCCAGCGCGCCCAGCATCGCGCTGCCCGCCCACAGGGGGGTCGGGCCCACGGTGTCCAGCGCGTATCCCGAGGCCGCTGGCGCGACGCACGCCGCGGACGACCAGGCGAAGCTGTACATCCCCTGGTAGCGGCCGTTCGCGTGGCCCGGCACCAGGTCGGCCACAGCTGCCATGGCGGTCGGGGCCAGCAGGATCTCGCCGACCGTCCACACCACGACGGTCAGGGCGTACGCCGTGAGGGAGCCCGCCATGGCCGTCATGCCCAGCCCCCCGCCCAGCAGCAGCGTCCCCAGGGCCAGGGGGCCCGCCGGGCCGAAGCGCGCGAGGATCCGGCTCACGGGGAGTTGCAGCGCCACCACGAGCAGGCCGTTGAGGCTGATGACCAGGCCATAGTCGCGTGCGCTGAGGCCCTCCCGTGTCATGGTGAGCGGCAGCGCGGTACTGACCTCCTGCATCAGCAGTGCGACCAGGAAGGTCACGGCCACGAAGGCCGTGAAGCGACGCCGTCGTGACAGTTTCCCGGCGTCCGCGTCCGCGCCCGCGTCCGCGCCCGGGTCGGCGTCGTTTCCCTGCCGGGCCGGGTCGGGCCGCGTCTCGGGCACCGCGTGGTAAACGGTCAGGGCGCACACCACGGTCACCGCTGCCTCACCGAGGAACAGCAGGGTGTATCCGTGCTGCGCCAGCACTCCCGCGAGCGCGGCGGAGACCGCCACCCCGATGTTGACGGCCCAGTAGACCAAGGAGAAGGCTCTGACACGCGCCTTCGCGGTGACCATGTCGGCCACCATGGCCTGGACGACCGGCCGGGAGGCGTTGCCCGCCAGGCCGACCAGGCACGCGGTGGCCGCGAGCGCGGCCCGTCCCTGGGTGAACGCCAGCGCCCCCGTGCCGACGGCGCACAGCAACTGAGCGCCCAGCAGGGTCGCTCGCCGGCCCAGGCGGTCGGCGAGCAGGCCGCCGACGACCGCGCCGACGGCGCCGCCGACGCCGTACAGCGTGGTGACGAGCCCCGCGAACGAGGCCGAGTAGCCCCGGTCGAGTGTCACGTACAGGGACAGGAACACGACGACGAAGCCGCCGAGCCGGTTGACGAGCGTGGCGGTCCACAGCCACCAGAACGCGCGCGGCAGCACCGGCCCGGCGGCAGTCGTCCCGCGCGCCGCACTCTGGGCATCCGCGGTCACGGTACGACGGACTCCTGCCACTCGGCCCCGGGCCCGGTGCGGCGCACCGGCCCGGCATCGGCTATGAGGCGGCGGGTGCTCATACGGCGGCCATCGCGTTGCCGATGTAGTTCGGCAGCTTGACGAGCCGCTGCCAGAGGTCGTCGAGGCTGACCGGATAGCGCTCCCGGTAGCGCCGTGTCACCGCCTCCACCTCGGCCCATGTCGTGGGCGTCGTACCGCCGTTGTAATCGGCCGCCAGTTCGTCGTAGAGCGGTGTGCCGGGACGCAGGAAGAGCTGGTTGAGTCCGAAGTATCCCGGCAGCGAGGCGGCCCAGTCGACCACTTCGCCGCTCAGGCAGGCCGGGTCGCCGGGCAGGCCCAGCAGGACGAAGGCGAACGGGGTGATCCCGGCCGTCGAAAGACGGCGGATCGCCGCGTCGATCTTCTCCGCCGGGACTCGTTTGCCGACGCCGGTCTCCGAGACGGCCGGCGACTCAGCGCCCAGCCACATGCCGTTGCATCCCGCGGCGGCCCACAGATCCACGTCCTGGCGCAGGACCACCTCCGCCCGGCTCTGCCCGCTCCACTCCAGGCCGCCGCCGACGAGTCCGGTGCACAGCTCCTTGTAGAAGGTCGGGTGCAGACCGAAGACGTAGTCGAGGAAGAACAGCGAGTCCACGCCGCGTTCACGCATCGCCGCGATCTCCGCGAGTGTGCGCTCCACGGGCTCCGGGCGCATCCGAGTGCCGAACGGCAGGTGGCAGAAGGTGCATCCGTAGGTGCAGCCGCGCACGCCGAGCACCATGCCGCACGGTCCTCGCTTGACCCGCCCGCCGGTGAACGTTTCGGCCGTGTAGGCGGTCAGGTCCAGCAGGTCGTAGGCGGGCAGGGGCGCCCCGTCGAAGTCCAGTGGCGGATACGTCCCGCTCAGCGGCAGTTCGCCCAGCACCGGCCTGCCGCTCAGCAGGTCCCGTACGCCGTGCACCGCCGCCGCGTCCGCCTCGCCACGCGCCACGTGGTCCACGCCCAGCTCGCGCAGCGTGGCCGTGGGCAGTTGGGTGGCGTGCGGGCCGACGGCCAGGACGGTGGCCTTCGGCCAGGTCCTCCGTACCTGTTCCACGGCGGTGCGCACCGGGCCCAGATCGAGGGGGTAGCACTGGGCGCGGTCCGCGATCGCCGTCACGACGACGGCCACGTCGACCGCGTCGACGTGGGGCGGCTCGTCGCTCAGGCGGCGGTCCCAGACGACGACGTCCATTCCGTCCCGCCCGAGCAGGGCGGCCGCGTTGGCCACGTCGAGGGGAAGCTGGAGGAAGTCACGCTCGAACTCGTCGTCGGCGACGACGAAACTCACACTGGTCATGCCGGCTCCGGGGTCATGGTGGCGGAAGGGTGGGGTGTCGCATCGGGGGCGTGCGCCACCTGGGTGACGGCGCCGGTGCGCGCCGCTTCGTACACCGCGAGCACGGTGAGCAGGGCCCTGCGGCCCTCCTCTCCGTCGACGGCTGGCGCCCGGCCCTCGGCGACCGCGTCGCAGAAGTCGACGAGTTGGTCGCCGTGCGGCGAAGGAAGCAGGCCGCTGGCGTCCCGCTGCTGGGCGGGAGCGGGCGGACAGCGCTCGGCGGCTTGGTTGCCCGCACCATAAGCGCCGTAGGCGGAGGTGTCGTCCCCGGGTCCGGCGGCGTGGAAGTAGATGAGTTCGTCGTTGTCGATCACCGCACTGCCCTGGTCGCCGTGCACCGTGAGGCGCGTGGTGCGCCCCGGGTACGCCGCGGTCGTCGCCAGCAGGGACGTCAGGGCGCCATTTGCGTGCCGCAGGCTCGCGGTGACGACGTCCTCGACCTCGATGCCGCGGTGCCCCTTGAGGGCGGTGTGCGCGGCGACTTCGACGACCGGGCCCATCAGCCACTGGGCGAGGTCGACGGCGTGCACTCCCTGGTTGAGGAGCGCGCCTCCGCCGTCCAGGGCCTGGCTGCCGCGCCAGCCGCCCGAGTCGTAGTAGGACTGGCCACGCCACAGGGGCACTTCCACCAGTCCCGATGTCAGCGTTCCGAACTCCCCGGCGTCCAGGGCGGATCGCAGCAGCCGGGAGGCGGGGTCGAAGCGGTGTTGGCTGATAACGGCAAGGGCACGCCCGGCTCGTCGTGCGCCGGCGATCAGCCGGTCCGACGCCTGGGCGGTGACGTCGATGGGCTTCTCCACGACGACGTGCTTGCCCGCGGCCAGTGCCCGCAGCCCCAGCTCGGCATGGAGGCCACTGGGGGTGCACACACTGATGACATCGATATCAGAACGCTCGATGAGGGTGGCGATGTCCGTCGCCTCGCTGCCGGTCTCCCCGGCCAGCCGGTGCGCGCGCTCGGGTGAGGGCGATGCAACGGCGACGAGTCGTGCCCGTGCGGCGAGCGGTGCGTAGGTGTGAAGCACCCTGGCGTGCAGACCGCCGATCACACCGCAGCCGATGATACCGAAGCGGAGCCTGCTCATACGGCGCCTCCGCTCAGCTGTCCGACCGCCGCGGTCTCACGGGCGTGCCCGAAGTGGCCCGCCAGGGCGCTGATGCGGTGCACGGGCCGCAGGTCGACCGGAGGCAGGGGCAGGTCGCCGAGCAGTTGGGCGACCGCGGTGCGCAGGGCGTTGTCCATGGGAGAGTCGTTCACCAGCGTCTCCTGGCAGCCGCCGGGCAGTTGGGCCGTCAGCCGGTGGGTGTTGTTGGGCAGCCGGCCACCGCCCGGAAGGGCCACGGGATCCAGCTCGGCCGTGAACAGCGCCGGACCGACCTGGAGTTGGGCCAGTCGCCGGCGGCCGCCGGTGGAGTGGCCGAAGGGACGGGCCCAGTCGGGCACGCCGGTGTCCCCGGGCGCGTCGCCGACGACCGACGAGTACAGATCCAGCTCCACACCGTCCGCCACCACGGCGCGTTCCCGGGCGGCCGTGACGAAGTAGTCCTCGTGGACGTCGCCGCGCACGTCCTCGACCGGGCTCTCGACATAGGCACGGTACGCGTCCGGTGGCAGCAGCCAGCTCGCCACCGCCAGCATGTGCGGCCATTCGTAGCCGAAGACGCCGTGGTCGCGGTCGACGAACCGGCCCGCCTCCATGTCGGCCCGCCGGTCCTTGCTGAAGGCGACGCGCACCGCCGTCACCGGATGGTCCGGCAGGTGATGGCGCCGCAGGCCGTCCAGCAGGCGCAGCGCATGGGCGTGGCGGTACTGGTTCATCACGACCACGCGCGCTCCGGGATACCGCTCCAGCAGATCCTGGAGCCGGGGCACGTCCTGTGCCCGGCAGGCCGGTTTCTCCATGATGACGCGGGCCAGCGGGTCGCGCTCCAGGACCTCTGCCAGGACGTCGACGTGCACCCGGGTGGGTGTGCAGAGCGACCACAGGTGCACGGGCCCCGTCATGTCCCGCACGGTGGGGCTGTGGTCGACGGGCCGGCGGCTGTGGACGCCGACGGGCACGCCGGTCAGGGCCGGGTCCACGGCGCACACGCGCAGACCGGCGGCTTCCAGCAGGCGGTGGTGGAGTTTGCCGGCCACTCCGTAGCCGACGACGCACACACGGGGCAGGTCACTCATGTGCGTCCCCGCCGTTCTCGACGCCGTCCTCGGCCGGCTGGACCGTGTCGGCGAGGTACGTGTCGTAGTACGCGTCGAACAGCCCCGCGTCGCGGACCACTTGGTCGACCACCCCTAGGTGGATGCCGGGCGCCAAGTCTGCGGCGGAGCGGCACAGGTGCTTGGCGGTGACCAGAGTGGCGGCGCGGTAGGCGTCGTAACCACGGTTGGGGATGCCCTCGTAGGTGTACAGGTTCAGAGAGCGGCCGTCGCCGAGGAGGACAGCGGAACGGCGGTCAGGCAGGGTGTAGCGCACACCCACGCCGGGGACGTCCGACGCCGTCGTGGCGACGCGACGCTCGCTGAGCAGGCTGAAGTCCCGGGTGGCGAATCCGGCCAGGAGCACGCCGTCGGGCAGCAGCGGCAGGTCGGCCTCGGTGAGCGCGTCCTCGCCGGTGGTCCCGATGATCAGGAAGGGGCGGGTGTGCAGCAGGGCCGCATGGGCCGAGCGGCTGGTGTCGAAGCCCTCCTCGGCGGCGCGGACCAGGGCGAGTGTGTCGGTGTCCACGACGGTGACGCGGCACCCGGTCGCACGCAGCGCTCTGGCGACCCGGGCGCCGAGGGTGCCGAAGCCCAGGGACAGGACGCGCCGGCCCACGAACTTCTCGCCCGGCACGATGGCGCGCAGCCGCCGCACACAGGAGTCGGCGATCTCGTTGTAGGCCAAATGCGTCTTGACCTCGGAGCGCGCCATGTTGAGGACGGGCAGGCGCATGTCGGTGGCCGCCGATATGCGTTTGAGGCCGCTGACGGTCAACTCCAGTGCGGCGTCGGGCTGTTCGGTGACCAGGCGTTCGCGTGCGGAGCCGAGGGCGATGATGCCGCCGTCGTCGACCATGAGCACGCGTCGGCCCTCGGCGTGTGCCGCCCGGATGAAGGCGTCCACGTCGGAGCCCACCTCGCGCGCCCGGCGCACCTCCTCCTCGGTGGCGGTGCCGTTCACGACGGAGTTGTCGAGGGTGGCGCTGCGGTAGCCCCGGGACAGGAACCACCCGTGCACGCGGTCCCGGCGTAACGTCTTGTCGCCCTTGTCCAGGGCGTAGATCCACTGCGGTGCGAACCCGGCGCGTTCGGCGGCCAACAGGAAGCCGACGCTGTTCTCCACGTAGTGGTCGCGGAATATCAGTGCCCAGTCGGTGAGGGCGCTGTCCTCGGTGGCGTACCGGCGCAGCAGCGGCATCGCCCCCCACAGCCGCGCCACCTCGGTCTCGCTGAAGGCGGTGCCTTCACCGCGCAGGGCATCGGCCAGCGCCCCGGCGACCGCGGCAGCCCTCGGATCGTCCGCCCTGACGCTTTCCGTCAGCACGGCTGCGCGCCAGCGTGGGGTCGGCGGATCGCTGTGCTCCAGCGCGTGCGGCGCGGAGTCGGGCTCGGGCGTGAACTGCACCGTGACGAAGCCGGTGCCGGTGTCCACGGTGTGCGCGTAGCCGCCGTCGTCGAGAGCGACGACCTCATGGTTCCCCGGAAGCGGTTCCGCAGGGTCCGGCCATCGCTTCAGCCGCAGGCGCAGCAGGACGTCCGAGGACCAGTGGCCGCTGATCACGCTGTGGAGCCGTGCGGTCGCGCCGTCACGCGGCAGTTCGTCGCCGTTCGACGACGTGCCCATCAGGGCGTTGAGCGTCATGTGCACACTCCTTCATCACCTGCGTCCGGGCACACGGAATCGCGGGTGTCATGATTGGGTGACGGAAATGACGGCGAAATGAATTCTCCGGCCGGATCGCCCGCATACCACCTCTGCCGGGCACGGGAGGACCCTAGGGATGGAAAGCGACAGCTGGACACGGAGCGCTGTCGGATTCGTACCTTGAGCCTGGAATTCCCTCCCTGCGAACAGATCTGGATGACGGGGCCGACGAATAGGACAGTCGCCCAAACCCCGCCGTGTCGGGACCGGATTGGATCATGCGCCGTGATCTGCACTGCATATTCACGACCCGATGCCGCACGTGTCAACCATGAGACCGGACCGATCTCGCGTGCATTTGGACAACGTAATCGGGTTATATCCGGATGCAAGGGATCGCTACACCTCAGATTTCACCGCCTCCAAGGAACGAAGCGCTCCGTTCCATGGGATGACCGATTCTGGTGCTCCCTGGCTCATATTCGTCCTTCGCCAGTCACCCAAAGGCGAGTTCACCCACGGGGACACCCACCCGGCAGACACGCGCAATGGCGGTTTCTCGGGTACGCTGACGCCCTCCCGTAGAAGTGCGGAGAAGTCGACGAAGTCAATATTCTGGAAACCGTTCGGCGACAACGGGGAGCGCCCGGGTGTTGCTGGGCGACCGCCACCGCCCCGTGACGGCCGAGCGGGAGTGCGGGCGACATTCAGCGGCGCTTCACCGGGTAGCCGGTGCCATAGGGTCGCTTCGGCCGGCCGCGCTGGCGGTCGGGCGCCCTCTCCGCGAGGTTCCGATGGCCCTCACCGGGTGTGGGGACGCACCACCACGCCGCGAGTTCACGGAACTTGGGGCAGGTGACGGTGTCTTGCGCGCCGCATTGCATGCCGTGCTTCGAGAGTTGGGCGGCGCGCCGGATGTCGACCATGGGCTGCTCGATCTCGGTGGGATCTGGGCACGGATCATCGCCTGCCGGAAAAGCTGGCCGGGCGTGAAACCTCTGAACTGGCCCGGAGTCAGGTCGGGTTGTCGGTACAGCGCACCTGCGGCCACGAGGTAGTCCGCCTGGGCGCGCCACTTCGCCATGCCCCCGCTCTCGAAGGCCCCGACAAGGCCCTTGCCTGGGGTGAACGCTCCCGACACCAGTTGATGCCCACCGCCCACACCCGACTCGTCGTCGACGGGGCCTGGGGCGACGCGCCGACGGGTTTGTCCCCAAGCTCTACCGCTCAGCTCAGCCCCGATGCAAGATGCTGCTGGCGACCCGAGCATGATCGGCGCCGTGCACGCGGTTGAGAAGGTCAAGGTCTGGTTCCGGTTCGTCCCCCGCGAGGGCTGGTTCCCGCAGGACCGAGGGCCTGCGGGCGACACGGCTCAGTGCCGTCACGGCCGTGATCGAAACCGCCTCGTTTCTGCAAGACGGTGTGGCCGAGGGAGACGTCGTGCAGTTCCGGACCATCTCAGATGGGCTGCACTGGGCAGCCGAGAGGGCCAGTTCGGCCGGCAACTGCACGATTCGCGTCGTGCCCATACCCTCCGGGCCGCCGGGCCGCAGCCCTCAGGAGGTACACCAACGCCTGGCCGTCTTCCACCTCGGCGGTGCGGTCATGAGCGCGGACGCCCCCATGGTGGCCTTCAACGTACCGGCCGACGCGGACTTCGCCCAGATCAAAGCGCTCCTGAACCAAGGGCAGGATGAGGGTTGGTGGCACTACGAAGTAGGCTGCGGCACAGATGAGTGGTGGAACGCCCAATCCCCTCGGAGCTCGGCGGCGCCACATCCATGGCGACCTGCTCGGCGCCCCGCGATGGCAACTCTCAGCAGCACCTTCGGCACCATCTCCGCCTGTCGAAGCTGCGGTCAAACTTCGGTGAGACGGGACAGCGCGGAACTGGACGAGATCTCCCTCATGGCGGAAGCCCTGATGGCGCGTCGGAGCCTGGCTCTGTGGGTTGGTTTCGAGAACGTCTGTTGCTCAGTGGCGGGAACGCTCTCCTCCTCCGGGAAGTGATGTTGCCGAGACTTGAGATCGCATATGTGGCTTGTGTCAGGACGGTGGTCGTGCCGGCCCGAACCATGCTGATTCGACCGGACATGGTGTTTCCTCGCAGGAGGGTGCGCGGTATCCCGTTGGTGTGACGCGGTCCCGACCGCGTACGTTCCGCGTATGACCAGGACAACGCCGGCGAGGCCGATTGCAGTGGAAGCGGTGTTCCCGGAGCTGGCGGCATATCGAGGGCGGACGACCCGCCTGCACCCGCGGCTGGGGCAGCCCGAACGGCACGACAGCCATGTCGGCGGGCCGTTGCTGTGGCCGAGCGACGAGCCGTGGCCGGTCTGCCGCGAACTGCACGAGCCCGAGACCGAGGGGTATGCACCAGAGGAGATCCGCGCCGCCCGGTCCGCGGGCGTGTGGCCTCGGAGCCGCCCGTGGCCCGGCGCCGGCAGCCCGGGGGAGGACGGGCCGGCGCCCTTCGTGGGGCTCGCCCAGTTCTTCGGCCGGGACGTCCCCGGGCTGGCCGCTGGTCCCGGCGGCGCTGACCTGGTGCAGCTCCTTCGCTGCCCGCGCACCCACGGCCGGTACCTGGAGCGCCGATATCTCTTGCGGTGGAGGTTGGCCGCGCAGACGGAGAGCGCGGGCCGCTTCCTTGCTGCCGCACCTGAAGTGCCATTGCTCCGGCGGGAGGACGAACTCCCCGAACCCTGTGTCGTGCACCCCGAGGAGGTGCACACCTATCCGTGGGCGGAGGACGACACGCTGCCTGCGGCTCTGATCGCCCGCATCGACGCCTGGGACGATGCCCAGACCGCGGAAGGCGGCCGGGACGCGCCGAACTACCAGGGCGCCCTCTCGATCCCTCCCGGATGGCGGGTCGGTGGCTTTCCCAGCTGGGCTTCGACGGGCCCGCTGGACATCGCGTGCGCGTCCTGTAGGGCCCCGATGCGGCTCCTGCTGACGGCTGGGGGCGACGAGACGGACCCCGACTCACACAGCTGGATGCCCGTGGAAGACCGCGATCCGTCCGAACAGGGGATGGCTTCGATCAGGGGCGGCCGGTCCGTCGCCCAGCCCACCCGGCTCCGCTTCGGCCGTGATCGCGACCTGCACGTCTTCACCTGCCCGGCCGGCCCAGAGCACCCGCCCCAATGGGTGCTCTCCTGACGCGACTCAGGGCGCCAGCGTCGGCCGGCGCGCGACGCAGCAACCTACCGTCGCCCGACACGCACTGAACAGTGTTCCTGTTCCTCACCAACATTCTCTGCACCAAAGGGCCGCGGCCGTTCCCCGAGCCCCAGCGACAACCGTTCTTGCAAGTCGCCTACGGGGCATCCGGGCGGAGCCTGCGACCACAACGCCCAGATCGTGGTGCGTCCTGCTCATCCGGTGATGGAGAAGAAGATGGTGTCCTGGGTGTACCAGTCGATGTCCTGGCTCTCGACCCAGTTCTCGTGCTCCTCGTCGAGCTTCTCGATGAGTTGCTCAAGCTCGTAGGTGAAGTCCTCGTCGACGTGGTCCAGAACCGCCCGATAGGCCTCGGCGGCGGGCAGGGTCTTCTCCAACGGCCAGAAGCCGAAGTTCTCCATGGCGTGCGAGGGCAGCGGCAGGTGGAAAGGGAATCCGCTGGGCAGGCCGCCCACGATGAAGGCTCCGGGCAACAGGTCCGCACTCACTCCCACGCGGAGCAGTTCGCGGTCCAGTGCGTCAAGGAAGGTGGCCGGCTTGGAGTACACCGCCCAGTCCATCGAATCGCTGGCGTTGCAGTCGATGACGATCTGCATCGCGGCCGCATAGGCGTTGCCGGAGGCAGGGGCAGCAGAGGAAGCGTGTCCGTGCAGAAGATGCTCCAGTGCTTCAGGCACTGTCAGACCCCAGCCCAGATCCTGCCTGTCCACCTCCGTCTGGGCGGCCAGCGCCTTCTGGCGCATGATGCCCGCAAGGCGCTGCTGCTCTTGCGTGAAGTGACCTGCGGCTCCCAGAAATCCGATGACATGTGACTTGTCTGCTGTGCTGTACGAGATGATCCGGCTCATGCCGCGACACTATCTGCGCCCGCTGACAGCGCGCCGTGGTGGCCCGAACGACGCCAATCAGGGCTTCACGGAGGCCGATTCCCTCTATATGCCCCCCTCACGGCGAAGGTTGAGCAGTCTCACGGAAGTTCGAGCACGGCCTCGGCTGTCTCCTCCGCACTGAGGTGTGTGGAGTCGAGGACGTTCTTCTCGTGAGGGCCGAGGTCGGTGAAGGTGTCGTAAATCTGGTTGAGGATCGGCCGGTCGGTGAGCGGGTGTTGATCGCGGGACGTCCCGCGAGCGAGCGTGACTCCCTGTCTGGCCGCAGCACCACGTAGACCAGTCCGACGCCTGCGGCTTCCGCCGCCTTCTCGTACGCCTCCAGGAACCACGGGCCGACGACCCCGTCGACCACGGTGTGGTAGCCCCCTGCGGCGTATCCGGCGGCGGCCTGGGCGATCACTGCGGTGACGGTCTGATTCTGCTCGTGCGCTTCTGGGAGGTACGGCGCCACTGCTCCCTGCTTGATCGCCGCGTAGAAGTCGTCGGTGTGCAGGTGCACGCTGGGAGAAAGCATCCTCTCGGCCAGGATGCGCGCGACGGTCGTTTTCCCTGACCCCGAGGGCCCGCTCACCAGGACGATTTGCATCCTGTCACCCTAGGCGGTGCGGGACGTGCCCGAGCGTTACGGGCCGTGGGCCACACTCCACACCCGTTTTCGCAGGTGGACGGCGGACGGGACGTTCGACCGGATGCTGCGGACCGTCCAGGCCGAGGCGGACGCGGCGGGCGACGTCGACTGGCTGGTGTCCGTCGACTCCACAATCGTCCGGGCCTACCAGCATGCGGCCGGAGCCCGAAAAGGGGGCTCCGTGACCCGGCCCTCGGCCGGTCCAGAGGTGGCCTGACCAGCAAGATTCACCTGGCCTGTGACGGAGGGGGCCGTGCGCTCGCCTTCGTCGTGACGGGCGGCAGCACCAACGACTGCACCCGGTTCATCGCTGTGATGACGGCGATCCGGGTGCCCCGGATCGTGACCGGGACGGCCGCGCGTCCGACCCCATCGTGTCCTGGGCGACAAGGGCTACGGCTCGAAAGCGATTCGCGCCTGGCTCCGCCGCCGCGACATCGCGCACACCACTCCCGAGCGGGCTGACCAGATCCGCAACTGGGCCCGGCGCGGCAGCCGCGGAGGCCACCTGCCGGCCTTCGACCGCGAGGCGTACAAGCACCGCAACGTCGTCGAACGGTGCTGCAACCGCCTGAAGCAACGCCGTGGTATCGCCACCCGCTACGACAAGACCACTCAGCCATATGAAGCAGCCGTCACCCTCGCCTCACCTCTGATGTGGGCGAGTTGACGAACCGGAGCGCAACGCTCAGGCGCCACGGTCGGTACGGGAGAGGACTCCGGTAACGGACCACGAAGACGGCTCTCGTACGGTACGCGGCAGTGACACCTCTACCAGTTTGCCGTCGTAGATCATCCAGAGGCCGAAGCAGTCGTCCTCCTCGTCGCGGACGAGGACTTGAAGGGAATGCGGATTCGGCCACGCCAGGGACTCCGGAAGACTCGGGCTCCGCTCTCGCCGAGACCGGCGGCGGCAGCAACACCGTCCTCATCGGTGGCGCGGCTGCCGCGGTGATCGCGGCCGGCGCGGGTGTGCTGCTCGCGGCCCGACGCCGTACGGCCACCAACCGGCACTGAGTACGGTTCGGCCGAAGGCCGGCCGGCCCGCCCTCGTCTCACGTGGGCGGGCCGTCGTCGATTCCGTCAGCAGGTGTGGGCCACCGGGCCGGCCGGGGTCGCAGGGGACGCCGACGGAGCACCGTGGCCGTGGTGTTCGTAGAGGCGGTCGGCCAGGAGCGCATGGGCCAGAGTTCCGCCGGCGCGGACGGAGGCGGTGACGAAGGCGGTCTCGGCGAGTTCTTCGGCGGTGACGCCGTGCCGGCGGGCGGCCGCGGTGTGGACGTCGAGACAGTAGGCACACTGGGTCACGAGGGCTGCCGCCACCGAGATCAGCTCGCGGTAGCGGCGCGGAACGGCGCCGTCCTCGCGATCGACCGCGTTCTGGAAGGCTAGCCATGCGGCGAACTCGGGTGCGGCGGCGGCGCCGACGGAGCGGGCGCGGTTGAGGTCGTCGGGGTGCGCGTACATGGGTACTCCCTGGACAGTCGACAGCAGACGAGACGGAAAGCGGAAAGGTGAGGATGCGGCCGGGTCGGGCCGGTTGAGTGTGCGGTGCAGGGCGAGCGTGTGGTGCGGGACGAGCGTGTGGTCCACGCGGGGACGGCTCCAGCTCACCCCGGATCCCGCGCCCGCGTCCAAGACCGGATCCGCAGGGGCGGTGTCGATATCGGTATCGTTGCCGGTCATGGACTTGAGGGCGTTGCGGTGTTTCGTCGCGGTCGCGGAAGAGGGCCATTTCGGCCGGGCCGCCGCGCGGCTGCATCTCGCCCAGCCGCCCCTCAGTCGCAGAATCCGTGACCTGGAGGCGGACCTGGGGTGCCGCCTGCTCGAACGGATGCCGACCGGGGCCCGTCTGACCGCGGCGGGAGAAGTGCTGCTCGCTGAAGCGCGCGACCTGCTGGCCCGGTCCGAGCGCGCCCGTGAGCGGGTGCGCGCCGTGGAGTCCGCACGCGAGGTCGTCCTGGGCACGGTCGCCGGCGCTGGACTGGAGGCCGGCCCCGCCGTCCTCGCCGTGCTGCGCGACAGCCACCCCGCGCTACGGGTACGGCTCCACGAGGCGCCCCTGACCGATCCGTCGGGCGGGCTGCGCGGGCGCCGGGTCGATCTGGCGCTGACCCGGCTCCCCTTCGACACCTCGGGGCTGACCGTATGTCAGCTCGGTACGGAGTCGCTGGTGGTGGCGCTGCCCGCGGACGACCCGCTCGCCGCGCGGCCGCGGCTGCACATACGGGAACTCACCGGACGGCCACGCTTCCGGCTGCCGGCCGGGACGGACGCGCAATGGCGCGCGTACTGGTTCGCCGCCGATGAGGGCACTCCCGGTCCGGTCGTGGCGTCCGTCGAAGAATGCCTGCACGCGGTGGCGTGGGACGGGGTGGCGGGGCTGCTCCCGGCCGGGGCCGCGCGCAGGCACGCGCGTCCGGGCATCGCGTTCGTCCCGGTGGACGGCCATCCCCCGAGCCGCATCGTGCTTGCCCGCCGCGCGGACGCCCCCGACCGACTCGTGGACACGGTGGCAGCCGCCCTGATCGATGCCCACGCGGTACCGGTTCCCGACTCCGTGTCGTGATCACCGACCGCCCTGATGGCTCCGCGCACCCCGCGCGGGCAGCCGGCTTCCGAGTACTCCGGGAGGGGCCCTCGCTCGTCGGCCGGGAGGGTGCGTCCGATGGCGTGCGTGACGTGCATGCGTGACGTGCATGGGTCGTCGAGGAGGCAGGAGGCCGGTCGCAGGCGAGAGAAAAGGGCCGCTGCGGGTTAAGCCTGACGCATGAGCGATTCACACGAAGCCCCGGACCAGGCCCACAAGCGTCCGCCCGGCGTCTGCGACACGACGGTCGAAGCGCTCGGCGCCCTGTCGAAGGCCCTGGAGACCACCGAGCGCGCCCGCGGACACTTGTACGCGTTTCATCAGCTCACCGGCACCAGCGACTTCGAACTGGACCGGACGGTCGAGCTGTTGCGGGAAGCCGGGCACGAGGACTGGGCCGAGCGGGTGCGGCACGAGATCCTGGGCCGCAACGTCATCCCCGGGCACTGGACGTTCCAGATCATCGAGGCGTACAACACCACCTTCTACGAGCCGTACAAGGCTCTTGAATCCGCTGCGAGAGCCGAGCTCGCCGACGGTCGTGACCATCTGTTCGAAGCGGAACTCAAAGAAGAGCGCCGTACCGGCGGCCACCCCGACCACACGGCCCTGCCACCCTCGGCCTGACACAGATGGTCACACAGCTGCGGCCCACTCTGGCGCGTGCCGGGCATCGAGGGTTCACTACCGTGGTGCTCATGACGCACACACCCACCGCCCAGGACGTCCGGCGCATTGCCCTGTCCCTTCCCGAGACCGTGGAGAAGGAGGCTTGGAGCATGCCCACTTTCCGGGTGGCCGGGCGGATGTTCATCACCGTCCCGGACGAGCAGACCTCGTTCGCCGTGCGCTGTCCCCGCCATGAGCGGACCGAGCTGATCGCGGCCGAACCGGAGAAGTTCTGGGTGCCCGCGCACGAGGCGGGATCGGCCTGGGTGAGAGTGCGGCTGGCCGCACTGGAGGGACTGGGCGAGCTGCGCGACGTCCTGGAGGACTCCTGGCGCCAGGCGGCCCCCGATCGCTTGCTCGAAGCCCACCCGGAACTCGGCCCCGGAAGCCATTCCGTATCCGCCTGACCACGAACGGCGGACAGGGCAGCGTGGTGCGTGCGGACGATTCCGCGCGCACCACGCTGATGCTCGGTCAAGAACGTCTGGGGCAGGCCCTGTTCACCGCGCCTCGGAGGAGCAGACACCCTGGACGGTCACCCAGATGTTGTTGTCGGGGTGGTTCCGCCGGCCACCACACCGCCGGGGTAGCAGTTGTGCGGGAGCTTTTAGTCCGCGTTCGCCCTCGCACCGCCTTTCACGGAGTCCTCCCGATCAATCAATTACCTTAGGGAGCACGGCAGTTACGCCGCATTCGATGGAGATCTAAGCGCGGATCGACATTAGGCGCAACGAGCGTCGGGGAGTGTGCAACCCGTTCTCGGTGGGCGCCTCGCGGAAGCCGGCCTCGGGACTTGTAGGCCCGCAGCTGTGCATCCGCTACACGCTGCAACTGGGTACGGTGTCGCTGTCCAAGGCCGCGAACCCGGCACACATGCGCTGCAACGCCGACGTCGACTTCGAGATCTCCGGCGCGGACATGGGCACCCTGCGCGGCATGCGCGGCGTGGAGTACGGCGAACGCAGCGCCTTTCCCGTCCACAGCGGCAAGTAACGTCGCGGTGCTGCCCGTCGCGGGGTCGGTTCCGCTGGTGGGGCCGGCGCGGGCGGGGGAGAATCTGGCGCATGTCCTCGAACCGGAGCATCGAGCACACTCCTGACGGGCGCTTCGTCGTCATCGATGGGCGGAGGTGGCGGGCCACCGACCCGATGCTCCCCGAGGACATCGCGGCCCGGTTGCGCAAGCACCTCATGGCGGCGCGGCGCGCGGTGCGCACTGCGCTCTCCGATGAGGACGTAGCGGCTGAGCGGTCCGCGCGCGGGCGTGTGCAGCGGGCGAAGGTCGCGCTCGGGGAACGGGGCGCCCCTTGGTGGGAGCAGAGCGCCGACCAGCGGCGGCGGCGCTGGGAGGAGGGCTTGAGCGCGCTCGACGAGTCCGAATCCGAGTCGGCTTGACTCGGGTATCGGGAGGGTTGGCTCGGGTATCGGCAGAACCGCCCCGGTGCGTCCAGTCGCGGTTACAGAGAGATGACGCGCGCGATGAAGAAGGCCGCGACGAGCACCGCTCCCGCCGCGATCAGCCACAGCCAGAGCCGTGGATGTTCCCAGAGCCCACCGTCCGGACGTTCCTCGTGCGCCTCGGCGATCGAGCCCTCCGCAGGCGGCGTCTCCTCGGGGGGTACCAGTGGATCACTCATGGTTCCAGGCTCGCGCAGGCCACGCGATCGTGCACCCGCTGCGGCCGCCGCCCCGCCCTCCGTCAAAGTCAGTACGTCCTCGTGCCCTGCGGGGTGGGTTCCGCCGATACGGGGGCGCCGACGAGGCCCTGCCCGGCCGCCGGGTCGTCGAGGGGCAGGGTCAGGGGCACCGGCACCTCGGCCTCCTCCTCGCCGGAGGAGCCCGCGGCCCCACTCCCCCGGCCGCGCCGACGCTCCCCCGGTCGTGGCCGCGACCGCCCGCGCGAGCGCCGAGCGTCCGGCCGATGCCCGCGTTCGCGCCCGAGGAGGCGCCGGACGACCCTCTTCGGCTGTTCGTCGCGGAAGTTGGTCCGAAATCAGCCTCTGCGACGGCGGCGCGGGGTGCCATCCGGAAGGGGTGGCGCCCGCGCCGCGTCAGTGCGCGTGGGGCGTGGGCGGCGGGCGCCCCGTCAAACCCGGCGCCCGCCCGTGCCCGGTGTCCGGCGCGAATGGTCAGCCACGCGCCGAGACCGCTGCATCCGCACGCGTCGTACGTGGTGCCGCGGTAGCCGGCCGGGATGGGCGAGTAGGGGCAGGTCCAGATGCCGTTGCGCACCAACTGGTGGTACCAGCCGCCCACGCCGCTGCACCCGTTGCGGTCGTGGTCGGTGATCACATACCCCGAGACGATCGGCGACCCCGAGCAGGTCCATATGCCGTCACGGACGGGCTACCGCACACCAATCCTCTCCGTTCGCTCCATTAATGGCGGCCCACACCGTCGTGCACGCCGTGGGCCGGTCGCCCCGCCCTTCGACCGGGGCGTCAGGGGCAGAACTAAGACGGGCGCACCCATCGGACCGGTACTGGCGGCGGCCGCGTCCCGGCCACGCGTGGAGCCGGCCGGGGCGTCCGAGCCGGACCATGCACTACTCCGAGGTGCGGCGGCCCTTGATGACGGCGCGTACGGCCCGTTCGCCACGGGGGTCGGCCATGAGGCGGGCGATGTCCCACCACCGGAGCAGCAGCGCCGGATAGTGCGGCGGTACCGCCGCCAGGAAGTCCTGGTTGAACCGTGCGCGGATGCTCTCGTGGCGCAGGGCGGCCTGGATGTCGTCCAGGGACGGCGGGACGTGGCGGATGGCGGGCGGCAGCGTGGCCGCGTACTGCGGCGCGAGCGTGTGGCCGGGCTGGGCCAGGATGTTGCCGCCCAGCGCGGCGGCGACTTCGCGCTCCAACTCCTCCTGGGCCCGCACGGCACGCTCCCACCAGCGGTCCCGGAAGGCGCGGACGGAGTCGGGGTCGGCCAGGTCGAGGGCGTCGCGCTGTACGTCGAACTCCGCACGCTCATCGACGGGCAGCGCCTCCCGGATCGCGCCGAGCGTCTTCGCGGGGTGGCGCGGCGGAGCCTGACCGAGGTGGTGGGTCCACCGCTGTCCGCGCTCCTCGCCGGGTCCGTCGCTGCGCGATCCCCACACCAAGGCGCCGCCCCTCATGCCGGGGTGCTCCGGGCCGGCCGCCGCCAGGGGGGCTTCCAGGCTGACCGCCATGAGTTCCAGGTAGGCGGGCAGAGATGCGTACTCCTGCTCGCGCTCCCCGTATCTGGTCCACCGGCCGACGCATCCGGTCGTCCCGTCCAGGTAGAGGCCGGAGGCGGTGTCGTCGGTGTTGAGGGCGCAGAACGGAATCCACGACGGCCTCCACACCGCCGAGGCGTCCTCGTCCTCCCCCTCGCCGAGCCCCTTCTGAAAGTCCATCTGCTCCTGATGAACCCGGATCACCACGTCGAGCGGCAGCAGGGTCCAATCACCCAGCATGAGCCCCGAGCCGTCCACTCCGTCCTCACCGGCGGACAGCCGCCACAGCGCCGCCAACTCCTCCGGCACGCACACGCCGAGGGTTGCTTCCAGGGACGCGATCTCGTGGTCGGACGCGCCGGGCCTGAGGGCCGCGTACGACGGTGGGGCGTAGTCGGCCAGCCATTCCGTGATCCGGCTCCATGCCTGAGTGACGCGCACATCCGCCGGTGTATCAGTGGTCATGATCACCACGGTGCCATGGTGGCGCACCGCTTCTCACGGCGGGGTCAAATCCCGGTGGATGCAGGGTAGTTGGGCGATGTCCAGCGGGGCGGACTGGAGAGGCCCTGTCGACGGATCGACGGGCGATGAACGGCGCACGTTCGGTGGGAAGCGAGGCGGCCGACCGACCAGATCCCAAGGCACGGTAAAGTCCGCTGGTGAGGCGTTGCGGCCGTCTTCCAGTCGGCGAGGCCTCACCCCCCCGTTCGAGGCAAGCAAGACCCGCTGGGCGACGCAGCTCGACACACCTTCTCGCACATCCCGGAGCATTGATGCGTCGCCATGCGGCCCTGTCCGCCGGCCTCCTGTCCACCGGCGCCCTGCTGCTGTGTGCCGGCTGCTCGACGGCAACCACCACCGGCGGGGCCGCCGAGCCCGCCACCGACCAGGCGCCTGTGGTGAAGGCAGCCGTCGCGGCCACGAGCAAGGGCCCCGCTCGTATGGATCAGAAGATCGAGATCAGCGATGGCGGTGTGAACGCCGCGATCACCGTCACCGGCGACGTCGACTTCGCCGCCCACAAGGCGTCCCTCGCCGTCGACTTCCCGCAGGGCGGCATCAGCCACCTCGACGAGGTTCTCGCCGGGAAGCAGGCCTACGTGCGCGGTGCGTCGTCGGGTCTGGACGACGACACCTGGGTGGTGGTGCCGCGCGACACCGCGGTGGCGCACTACGTCCTGCGAGCCCCGCTCAATGACCCCGAGCATGTGCTGCGGCAGATCTCCGCGATGCGGCGCGTGACCGAGGCGGGGAGCGAAAAGGTGGCGGGGGTACCCACCACGCGTTACCGCGGCATGCTCGACCACGAGACGCTCACCCTGCGCATGGACCCGGAGACGCGGAAGAAGGTGGACCAGGCCCGTGACCTCGTCGGTGGTGATCTGCCCGCCTACGGCGAAGCGTGGGTCGACCAGCAGGGGCGGGTCGTCCGAACCCGAATGTCCATGGACCTCGGGGGTGCGCACGTGACCGTGACGACCGGCCTCTCCGCCCTGGGCAAGCCGACCCGTGTCACCGTTCCGTCCGACGACGGCGCCGTGCCGGGCAGCGGCGTGACGGGAATCCTGACCGGCTGAGGCGAGCGTGGCGCCGCCCGGCCGTGCCACGGCCTGCCGAGCCCTGCCATGCCCCACCCCATCCGGATGCCAGTCAGCCGGTGGGCGGCCCCACCGCGGAGAGGGAGCCGCTCAGACTTGCCCGCGCCAGGCGCCGGTCTCGCGCCCGCGGTCCTCGATGAACTCCTTGAACCGCTTCAGGTCGCCGACGACCCGGTGCTTGACGATGCCGAGCTTGTCGGCCGCGTTCTCCGCGAGCCCCTCGGGCGTGTAGTCGAGCTGGAGCATCACCTTCGTCCGCGTGTCGCTGATGCGGTGGAAGGTGACGACACCCGCCTGCCTGACATCGCCGCCCAGGGTGGTCCAGGCGACCCTCTCGTCGGGGATCTGCTCAGTGATCTCCGCCTCGAACTCCCGGCTGACGCCGCCGATCTTCGCCACCCAGTGCGTCATCCGGTCCGTGCGCTGCTCGATGCGTTCCACGCCGTCCATGAAGTGCGGAAACGACTCGAACTGCGTCCACTGGTCGTACACGGCACGCACGGGGACATCGACCTCGACGGATTCTTCGACCTTCGACACAGGCGCTCCGTCTGCATGGGTCTCAGCGCCGGGCGGGAGCGCCCGGCCCCGACCGCGTGCCCGCCTCGCCCAGGACGACACCCGACCGGCCCACGCGACTCACGCCCGACTCGGCCCCGGGCGATGTGACACTGGGCCGCACTGGTCGTCTCCGCTGGTGCAGCCGAGTTCGTCGGGTCCGTGGAATCCGTGCAATCCGTGCAATCCACGGAATCCGTGGCAGACCGCCCCCAGGCATGAAGAGCGGCAAAGCGGGCAGCCGACGGGTATACGACACGACGAGAGGTCGCGCTGCGATGCCTGAAGCCCACCCCAAGACCCTGCGGATCCTTCTGACCCGGTACGCCGAGGCTCGCATCGCGCACGCTTACTCCCAGAACCCCGCCGCCGCCAGGGAAGCGGACGATGTCGCCTACACCCTGTGCGTGGCCACCGGCACCGCCTGCGTGGATGACGCCATCGCGGCAGCCGACCTGCTCCTCGCCGACCCCCGCCGCGGCGGGAGCGTCGGCGCGCGTCGCGACGAGGCGGATCTCGCAGCGTAAGGCGGAGAACCCGTATGGCCATCATGCGCAAGCCCGACCTCAGCACCCCCGACACCCCGGGCACCACGGACACCTCGGGCTCCCCGGTCGCGGTGCGGCCCTGGCTGCGTTACGGGGCGACCGCCGCGGCGGTCGCGGCCACGGCGGTGGTCGGAGCGCGGGCGGTCGATCCCGACAGCTCCTGGTACAAGTCCTTGCGCACCCCCGCGTGGCAGCCTCCGTCGGCGGCGTTCGGTCTCGTGTGGACCCCCCTGTACGCGACGGTCGCCTATGCCGGCGGCCGTGCCCTGGGCGGGGTGCGCGACCGGCGCGAGCGGCGCCACGTGGCCGCGAGCCTGGCCGGGAACCTCGCTCTCAACGCGAGCTGGAACTGGCTCTTCTTCGGCCTGCGCAGCCCCAGGGCCGGCCTGGCCGGTACCGTACTGCTCGATCTCAGCAATCTCGAACTCCTGCGCCGGCTCGCCCGGACGGACCGCACAGCAGGGCGCGCCCTCCTGCCGTACGCGGGGTGGTGCCTGTTCGCCACCGCGCTCAACGCTTCCATCGCCCGGCGGAACCCCAGCAGCCACCTCACCACCATCCAGGCGTGAGCCGACGACCCGACGGCGGCGGACCGCAGCGGACGGCACCAGCCTCTTCCGCCAGCGGGCTCCTCTTGCTCTAATACGGGTTGCTCCCACCCGGGCCCGGCGATCACGAAGGACGTCCGTTGCAACTCCCTCGTCCTGCGCACCTGATCAATGAGGGCCTGGCGTTCGTCCTGGAACTCTGCGCCCTGACCGCGATCGGCGTGTGGGGGTACGCGCAGGGCGGCCCCGTCGCCGTACGCATCCTCCTCGCGCTCGCCGCGCCGGGCCTGGCGGCCGTGGTGTGGGGAATGTTCGCCGCCCCGAAGGCCCGTGTGCACCTACCGCAGTCCGGCGTCCTGTTGGTGAAGGCCGTGGTGTTCGGCTCGGCCACGGCCGCACTCTTCGCCGTCGGGCACCACGCCATGGCCGTGTCCTTCGCTGTCGTGGTGCTCGTCAACACCGCACTGGCAACGCTCGACCGACGCACGCGCCGTCAGGCCGACAGACTCTCCCCGACCGGGCGGGCGTAGCCGCAGAACATGGTGGACCCGGCCTCGGTCCTGCCATCAAGTCGACTCCGCGGCAGTCGAGTTGTCCGCTGTGCCGGTGTGGACCGGCGTCATCCAGGGAGCCGCCATGAACACGTCCGTGCTCGCGCATCTGGCCGAGCGGTTCAAAGTGCCGCACCCGGAGACTCTCGTCACCGAAGCGCTGTGTTTCGTGCTCAATCGGCATCCCGCGGCGCGCGCGGCGATGGTCGCGCTGCTCTCCTCGGACGCGGTGCCCCAAGAGGTGCGCGGCCGGGTCGAGTTCAGCAGCGAGGTGGCCGGCGCGGACGGCGGCGGCGGCCGGGTGGACATCGCCGGGCGGGCCGGAAGCAGGACCTGGATGTCGATCGAAGGGAAGTTCGGCGCGCCGCTGACCGACAAGCAACCGGTCGCCTATCTGAGAGCGCTCGAAGTGGGCGGCTCCACGCTCCTGGTCTGCCCAGCCCCCCGCATCCCGGACCTGCGGGCCGCACTGGCGGCCCGTACGGCAGCGGCGGGCCTGTCCGTCGCGGGCGAACCGTGGCGGGCGGAGCCGTCCGGCGTGGAGTGGCTGGCGCTGGGCGGGGGCCGCCGGATGGGCATCACGGCCTGGCCGAGGCTCCTTGCCGTACTCGGTGATGCCGCACCGGGAGGGCGGGAGTTGGAGTCGGATCTCTATCAACTGGGGGGAATCATCACGAAGTTCGAGGACGAGCTGGTGGGCTGGACAGCGCAGGAGCTGACCGCGGGTGGCGTGGGGGGCACGTTCGCGAAGGCCCTGCATACGACACGGGTGCTCTGCAGGATCGTCGGGGCGGAACTGGAGGCCCCGTACGCCCCGCGGTGGCATGCTCCGGGGAAGAACGCGGTGCTGCCGTCGACGGAGTTGTGGGACTGGTACGGCCAGGAGTTCTGCGGGGCGTGGTCGGGGCTTTCCGTGTGCATGGAGCCCACGTCCTACTGGGGACTCGAAGGCTGCCGCTCACCCCTGCGCGTGGGCTTTCGCACCGCCGCGGCGCAGCTCTCCCACGACCGCCTGTACCAGGTGTACCTCGCCATGCATCGCGCCGCCGATCGGCTGCTCGACCGCCACCAGCCGGATCTGCCCGCTCTGCCGGCCACCGACCGAGCAGACCGGGACGCCACGTGGTGGCTCCTGCCCTTTCCTCTTCGCCCCACCATCGCGGGCGCGGAGGCCGCCGCCGACCTGAGGGCGACCGTACAGATGCTCCTCGCCCCGCTTCGCGACGAAGTCGCCCGCACTGGTTCCGCGCGGTGCGCCCCCGGTGGAGTCGTTCCGCAGCAGGGGGCGGAGGTGCCCGTCCCGACGGACTGAGGGTGCCAGCACGGTTCGGACGAACCCGAGGGCCATCAGGAGCCCGTCCGGCGGGCCGCGAGGTGCGGGGCGGTGGCGTTGCGGCGGGACTTTGCCACCTTGGCCGGGGGCCCGTGGCGGCGACGCGGCCGCCCGCGTCGCCACCGCCAGGTCCCAGGTCGATGACCGAAGCGAGGACTTGCCCGAGCCGGATACGCCGGTGAAGGCCGACCATCGCGTCCCGCGGAACGTCGACTGCCCCGGCGGACCGGGCGCGAAATCGCCATGCCGATGGCGCGCCAGCCGTCACTCATGTCACGCCATTAACACCGCGTCACCGTCGAAAGGGGCCGCTGCGGTCCGGATGGATCAGGCACATGAGCCCGAAGTGGACGACCGGCAACCACAACCGACATGGGGACCCGCACACCGACGCCCGTCGTAGGCGATCTCGTCACGGACACAGAACGGAGGAACTCTCCGGCGGTGCTCCGGCCCGGAGCGATTCTCGGACGGGCCGGGTTCTGCCTTTCGACTGCCGCGAGCGCACGGCATGGGCATGACGCGCCTCCGGCACACGATGCCGGGGGCGCGAAGAAGCCCGGGAAGCGGGTCAGCGCTCCGGCGTATCGGCCCGGTAGGAGCGGCGGGCCGCGTCGGCGGCCTTGTCGGTCTGGGCGTCGTATTTGTTGCCCGTGCGCTCGTCCACCAGCCGTTCGGCCCTCGCCACTCCCTTGTCGGCCTGGTCGGGGTGGCCCTTGGCCCATTCCTTGGCCTTGCCGACCATGTCTCCCAGCTCGCTCATGAATACCTCCCGCGAAAAGCGCGTGCGTCGTACGTCGTACGTCGGCGCGAGTACCCGATGAGCCCGCTCCAAACCCGCAGTATCGCGGCTCGGCCGCGCGCCGGGGAGCGGCGCACAGGTGTCAGGGACGGCCGGCAGGGCACACGTGGCCCATGTCCGGACACCACGCACGTCCCAGGAGCGTCCTCGTCCGTTCCGCGCCCGCCGCCGAGCCGTCTACGGCGCACGGTGCGCGGCACGGCCGCCGCGAACGGTTCACGAGGCGGCTGCGGCGAAGGATCTTCGCGTACCGCGACATCGAGTTCCTCTGCACCCACATTCCTGGCGAGCCCGGCACCGGCACCGGCGCCAACCCCGGCCAGGAGTGCCTGCTCCTGGTGCACATCCGCAAGGTCGTCGGCCAGATCCACTACCGGCTCTGCACCACCTGCGGACGAGGCCTGATCACGGGTGTGGACATCGACGCGGAGTTCCTTTCCAGCGGGCTGCCCAACCGCGCCCTGTCGCATCTGTACTCCCGCCATTCGGGCGTCACTTGGCGCAGCGCCCCGGCCCTGCGCACCACGCCCGGCCTCCTGCGCCGCATCCGCGTCTCGGGCAGGCCCGTCGGTGCGGCGCGGCGGCACGACGGAGCCCTGTGCTCCGCATGCCCCCCGCCGGTCCGAGGACAGGACAGGGCCCCCGCGCACCGCTGAGGGACGGGGGCCGGTGGTCGGGCCCGAGGACGGCACGGGCCGGTCGCACCGCTGACGGGGCCCCGGGCCGGTCAGGCCGGGGGGCGCATGGCCCACCGGATCGTGCGGGTCATCCCGTGGCCGCCCAGCCGTACCAGGGTCTCCTCCACCACGGGGACGTGCGGCAGCGTCAGTGCGCGGCGCGCCCAGCCGGGCAGGAGCCCGACCGCGTTCGCGGCGAGCACCCCGTACGCCGGGCGGGCCGCCCACGGCAGCGGCGGGGTGAGCAACAGGAAGCGGGCCGCTTCCCGGGCCGCCGGGGTGGCGCGCAGTTCGGGGCGGTAGTCGTCCAGGCGGCGGAGCAGCCCGGCCGTGCCGGTCGGCGTCGTGTCGGCCCCGAGTGCCTGCGCGACCCGCGCGGCCTCGGCAACGTACCGATCGCCCTGTTCCGGGGTCAACGGGCGGGCGCCGAAGCGCTGGTGGGCGCGGAGGAAGCAGTACGCCTCGGCGGTGTACACCCAGGTGAGCAGGTGCGGGTCGTCCGCGCGATAGCGGCGCCCGTCGGGAGCGGTCCCGCGGATCCGGGTGTGCACGGCGCGCACCTGGTCCACCGCGTGCTGGGCATGGTCCGCCGTGCCGAAGGTGGTGACGGCGAGGAAGGTGCTGGTGCGCTGGAGGCGGCCCCAGGGGTCGCCCTTGTAACCGGAGTGCCCGGCGACGGCCGCCATGGCCAGAGGGTGCAGGGACTGCAGGAGCAGGGCGGCGATGCCGCCTATGAACATGGAGGCGTCGCCGTGCACCGTTCGCACCGGCGAGTCGGGGGCGAACCAGCGGGGACCGGGCGTGTCGTGGATCCGGGCCCGGTTGACGGGTCCGTCCGGCCCCGCCACACGGGAGAAGAGGGCGGATCCGAGTCGCGTACGCACCGTGTCCACGAGCATGAGGCCATTATCGCGCGCCGGGGCCGCACGGTGTCCGCCTCCCGGACATCCCCCTGTGCGAGCACCTCCCGAGCGAGCGCCAGCGGCTGGGCCCCGGCCGGATGGCCCGATCGCGACGATTGGTCTGGACCTGCGAGCGGCCGGTGTCCCACACTGCCGGGATGGACGAGCCACGGCGTGCCCCGCGCTTCGACATCCCGTTGCACCGCCTGGACGTCCCGTTCCCGCATCTGCTCCCCTTCGCCATCGGCACCTTCGACACCATCGGCGCGCTGTCGCGCGCCAACTTCCCGCACCGGCACACCTTCTACGAGATCGTGTACGTCACCGGGGGCCACGGCGCCCACGTGCTGGACTCGGCCCGCCGACCCCTGAGGCCCCCGCAGGTGTGCGTGATCACGCCGGGCCAGATACACCACTGGGCGGACGCGGAAGACCTCACGGGCCATGTGGTCCTCTTCAACGAGGATTTCCTGCTCTCCCGGCCCCAGGACGTGACCGCACTGCGCGCCCTGTCGACCGGGCCCGGCCACGATCCGGCCGGCCAGTCCACCTCCATCGAAGCGCTCCTGGCCGAGATGGAGGCCGAGTACCGGGCGCTGCACCCCGGCTACACGATGGTGCTCCGCGCGTATCTGCACATCCTCATCGCGCGGGCGCTGCGCGGCTGTTCGCCCGCCGGGGAGGCCTCGATGCGCAGCCGCGCCGCCGAGGTGGCGGCCGAGTTCGCCCGGTTGCTCCGGCTGCCCGGCGGCACCGGCCGATCGGTCGACTCCTGCGCGCAGGAACTCGGCATGTCAGCGGGCCATCTACAGACCTTGGTACGGCAGGCCACCGGCCTGACACCGGGCACGCTCATCCGTCGCCAGAAGACGCTGGAAGCCAAACGCCTCCTGATCGCCACAGAGTTGACGGTACGTCAGGTCGCGAGCGCGGTCGGGTTCCCCGATCCCGCGTACTTCTGCCGGTTCTTCCGCAGAGAGACCGGTACGTCGCCGGGCGCGTTCCGGTCCGACGCCGCGGGAAATCACCACGATCCCCGGATCGAGTCCATCGCGACCGACCCCGTCGACTCCTAGCTTGGCTACGGGCAAGCACACGCGCACCGCTCACACCGTCCGCTCCCGTGCTTCCCCGCTCCCCGCCCGTCCTCAGGAGGTTCGTGATGTCCGCTTCCGAAGAGCCCGTCGAGGCATCGGCCGAAAACGCCGCGTCCCCGCGGGTCAGCCGCAAGTCGGTGCTGCGTGCCGCTGCCGCGCTCGGCGCGACCCCCCTACTCGTCCGCGGCGGCGTGGCCCTGGCCCGCGACCGTGGCACCGCGGCCCGGCCCCTGGCGGCGACCCCGTCGTGCCACGACGGGGACGAGCCGACCGTCGAGCAGATCGAGGGCCCGTACTTCAAACCCAACTCTCCTCTGCGGACGACCCTGATCACCGACGGCACCCCCGGTACGCGCCTCACGGTCAGCGGCTACGTCTTCAGCCGGACCTGCCGGCCGATCGCCGGGGCACTGCTCGACTTCTGGCAGGCCGACGACAACGGCAACTACGACAACACCGGCTACACGTTCCGAGGCCACCAATTCAGCACCGCCCAGGGCGCGTTCAGCCTGACCACGATCGTGCCGGGCCTCTACCCCGGCCGGACGCGGCACCTCCACGTCAAGGTGCAGGCCCCGGGCGGGCGCATCATCACCACGCAGCTGTACTTCCCCGGAGAACCGCGCAACAGCACGGACACGATCTTCGACGCGCGCCTGCTCATGAACGTCCGCCAGGTCGGGCCCGCGCGCGAGGGCACGTACGACTTCGTCCTGGACACCCCCCAGGACCCCACCACACCCCCCACGACGCCACCCACCACGCCCCCTTCCGGCACCTGGGCCGCGGGGACGTCCTACCGGGCCGGCGACACCGTGACGTACGCGGGCCCCTCCTACCGGTGCCTCCAGGCACACACCGCGATCACGGGCTGGGAGCCTCCGAACGTCCCCGCGCTCTGGCAGCGCGACTGACCCGTCCGCGCGGATCGGACACTCGTCCCACGCGCTCTGCTACTTCTTCTTCTTGAGCGCCGAGGGTTTGTGCACGGCCGTCCGCCCGGACTTGTCGCTGCGCACTTCGTACTGAGGATCATCGGGGGAGGCGTCTACGGTGCGGCCGGCCGCCTCCGTCCGCTTGGTGATCTTCTTCTCCACACTCCCCTCGGCTTGGCTGCCGTGACTCTTCCACGTCACCTTGTCGCCTTTGGACGGTTCCCGCGGGCCGGTGTCCTTCGCTGGCGTCATCTCGGTCTCCTCGCTCCATCGCAGGGCAGGCATGGCGCCATCCACACTGCGGGGTGGCACGGGCCCGCGCATCCGGAAGTGGTCCTCGGCGCGGACCCGGGCCGCTCCCCTCCCCCGCGCCAGGCATCCGTCCTGCCGCGGAGCCGTCCTACCGCGTTGACACCCGGTCGACTCGGTTAGCATCCCGGAAGATCCACACGACGGGGGCACGAGCCGGATGACAGCGGGAGCGGAGGCCTGCGCGGGCAAGGACGGCGCGGACGGCGGCGCGGGGGCGGACGGGCCCGACTGCTTCGAACGCTGGCGGGAGGTCATGGGCCGTTCCCGCGCGGCCGAGATGACGAGCGACCATGCCGCCACCTTCACCGCCACCGTCCGGCAAGCACGGCTGGGGCCCGTCACCCTCCTGGCCACCGCGTTCCCGTCGATCCGCGTCAGACGAACCGGGCGCATGATCCGCCGGAGCGACGAGGAGGTCTACCACCTGACCATGCTCACGTCCGGCTCGGCGCCCACACGGACCCTCACCCCCGGGCACATGCACCTGGTGACCAGCTCGCAGCCGTACGATTCCCGGTTCCGCGCCGCCCCCGGCGCGGAACCGGCGCACCCGCGCACCGAGGGAATCGGCATCGACCTGCCGGTGTCGCTGCTGCCGCTGCCTCCGCGCCGCGTGAGCCATCTGCTCGGGCGGGTCCTGCACGGGCACGAGGGCACCGGCTCGCTCCTGACCGCGTTTCTGCACGGCCTGGACCGTCAACTGCCCGCGCTCCGGCCCGCCGAGGCCGCGCGGCTGGGCAGTGTGGTCGTCGACCTGCTCGCCGCCCATCTGGCGAGTGAGCTCGACGTCGAAGACGCGCTGCCGCCGGAGACCCGCCAGCGGGCCATGCTCCACGACGTCCGGGCGTTCATCCGGCAGAACCTCCACGACCCCGCCCTGACCCCGTCGATGATCGCGGCGGCGCATCACGTCTCGCTGAGCTATCTGCACCGGCTCTTCACCCGCGACTCCCACGGGACGACCCTCGTCGCCGCCATCCGCCACCAACGCCTGACGAAGGCCTACCGCGACCTCCTCGACCCGGCCCTGCGGTCCGTGCCGATCCATGTCATCGCCGCGCGCTGCGGATTCACCCACGCGTCCGCGTTCACCCGTGCGTTCAAAACGGCCTACGGCATCGCGCCCAGCGATCACCGCCACGGACACACGGCACCACCCACGCCCGGCCCGCGTGCTCTGCACGAGCGAGGCACCCGTCAGTGAGGCACCCCTGCCTGAAGGGGGACGGACCGCATTCGGGAGAACTTCCCCCACAGCCATCCCCGAGCCACCACCTCGGTGCGCCCGATCCCCTCGACGCGGTCGTCACCGCCGCCCCGTCGGAGAGACTGGGCCTCAGCCGGCATTCCGGCTGCGCGGTCCCACCGTCGGATCTCCGGCTCGTACAGCCGAGCCACTGGGGGTTCGACGGCCGGGTCCGCCGGGGCGAACTCGTGGTGCGCGCACGGGCGGTGGCCGCACTCCTCAAAGCCTTAGACCAGGCCTTCACGGCGAAGTTCCCCATCCGGCAGATGCGGTCATGGCCGAGTTCGACGGTGACGACGAGGCCGCCATGGCCGCCATGGCCGCCAGCAATACCTTGGCCGTCAACTGCCGCGCCATGACCGGCGATCCGTCCGAGGTGTCCCAGCACTCCTACGGTGACGCGGTCGACATCAACACCTTGGACGCCAACGGGCGAGCCGGCTGACCACGAGAGGACGGGCGATTCGGGTCGCCCTGACACCTCCGTTCAGGGCGGCCAACAGCCCATGCCCTACGCACTGTTCGGGTCCGGTACGCGCAACTACGGGCCACCGGGGGCCAAGTGGGCCGACGCCGCGACCTGCATCGCGCCGCCACAACCGGGCGCCCCGCACAGGGAGTCGAGGCGTCGCACCCTGTCAAGCTTTGGCCCCCGACCGGGTCTTTCCGCGCTATCGCGGGCCTGCCACTCCAATGCCGCCCCAGGAAATGCGCGAGCCGTACGGGGGCCGAACCATGGAGTCGAGGGGCTGGGAAACCGTCCCGGCCCGAAGTGAAAGAAACGAAACAATGCAATTCCGCACCTTCCTGGCCGCCACTGTGCTCGCTGCGACGACGCTCCTCGGAGCCGTCGGCACCGCCTCGGCCCACAGCACCCCCGACGACCCCACCCCGCCGAGCACCAGCAGCAGCCACGGCGACACGGGGCTCGGCCTCAACCTCCTGTGCGGGCTCGGCCTGCTGCTGGGACAGGGATCCTGCCACAACTGACACAACTGACCGCGACCTGACGAGTTCTGCGCACGCCTGAGGCTCCCGACGCTCACATCGGACCCCGGGCGAGGCGGACGGTCGCCGCGAACGGTCGGGCCCCGCGACCGAAAGGCTGCGGGGCCCGGATTCCCTGTTCTCTGTTCGGGCGGTGGCGGGGAGCGGCACGATGGGTGTCCACGGCAGGGCGTGAGTGGCAGACCGGAGGAGCCGACGTGAGCGACGAGTGCCGCGGGACCGATCAAGGCACGGCCCATGATCCGGCCAAGGACGAGGCACAGGAACAGTCAGAGTCACAGCCTGCCCGGATCGTGTTCGATGCGCTGGGCATCACCTACGAGAAGGCGTTCGGCGCCGCCCCGGCGCATCTGGCGTCGCTGACGTGGCTGCTGGGCGAACTCCCCCCGCAGGGCCGCGTGCTGGACGTGGGCAGCGGAACGGGCCGGCCGACCGCGGCGACCCTCGCCGCCGCCGGGCACACGGTGCTCGGCATCGATGTCTCCCCCGTCATGGTCGAGATCGCCACCGCGCAGGTTCCGGGGGCCCGGTTCCGGTGCGCGGACGCCCGGACCGTCGCGCTCGACGACGCTTCCTACGACGCCGCATGCGTGTATTTCTCGCTGCTGCAGATGTCCCGCGAGGAACAGACCCACCTCGTGGCTCGGGTGGCCCGCGCCGTGAAGCCCGGCGGCCATGTGGCGTTGGCGACCGTTCCCGTAGACGCGGAAGAGGTCGACGTCGTCTTCATGGATCAGCCCGTGCGCGCGACGAGTTTCTCCCACGACGACTTCGTCACCATGGTCACCGGCGCGGGCCTGACGGTGCAGGCCGAGCAGAGCCTGCTCTTCACCCCGGCACACCCCGGCGCCACACCGGAGCCCCACCTGTTCCTGCACTGCCGACGGCCGGACATGTGATCCGGAACATGTTGGCCCGGCTTCGCTGGTGACCGGTTCACGCACCGGGGTGATCACGCAGGTGGGTCCGTTTTATAGGCTCAGCCCCATGACCGACCACAACTCCGCGGCCAGTGCGACCGAATGGAGCCGATGGAGAACGGCCCTCGCCGCCGTCCTGGCCATCAGCGTCGCCGCCCTCGTGTGGCTGGGCGCCTGGTACTTCCTCGGTTGGCATTACTGGGGTATGGCGTGGTTGGCGTCGAAGGCCGCGGTCAAGGCGGTGATCCTCGGCCCACCGCTGCTGGCCGGGGTCGTCATCTGGCTCCGCCAACGGCTGAGAAGGCCGGCGCCTCAGGATCCGGACCGGACGCCGCCCGGCGGGACCGGCCATGGGGGCTGCCGTTAGAGGACCGAGTGCTGCTGCTCGCGGCGTACTGGCGCGCAACTTGACCCTGCGCCAGCCCGTCCCGCTGTCGAGCAGTCGAGCCGTCGAGCAGTCAAAGAACTATCGGCGCTCCACCATCCACCGGGTCGTCATCGACGCCGACACCCGCCGGGTCGTCGTGGTCGGGTGGCCCCTCCCCGGCAACCGCAACGACTGCGAGGTGGTGGCGGAGTCCGGAGCCGAAGCCGCGGTCGGCAAGGCTATGCCGATCGCCGACGGCAGCTATCCCGCCACCGGACTCGTGATGCCCCACCGGCGCCGCCAGGGCGGGGAACTGCCCGAGTGGAAGAAAGCGCACAACGAGTCCACAGACAGGTCCGGGCTCGCGTGGAGCGCGTCTTCGCCCGCATGAAGTACCGGAAATTCTCCGTGACTGCCGCCTGAAAGGCGACGGCTTCCACCACGCTGTGCTCGGCATCGCCCGCGAAGATCATTTGCGGGACAGCCGCCGCCCGCACCGCCATCGCCGTCACACTCGCCCAGCTCCTCCACGAGTTCAGCATCGAGCGGCAGATCCTGGAGTCGAGCAAGGGCGCGATCCCCTGATCCCGGACGTGTTCCAAGCTCTGCTCTACCAGGTGGAGACGACTGGCGCCTCGAGAGAAATCAGCGGCTGCGCTCATAGTGGCGGCGTGCTTTTTCGCGGTTCCCGCAGACGGCCATCGAGCACCAGCGCGCACGGTTGGCGCGGCTGCGGTCGAGCAGGAACAGGCGGCACTCGGCGTTGGCGCAGGGGCGGAGCCGGCCGGGCAACTCCTTCTCCGTGGCGGCCCAGGCGAGGATCACCTCCACGGCCAGCCGGGCGTGCCGGGGGGATTCGACGGTCCACCGAAGACCGTCCGGGGTGATCTCGGGAGTTTGACGGACTCCGTCGAGCAGCGGGCCCAACACATCTGGCGAGCTCGCTCCGCACACGACGTCTCGCAGGGCGTCCCGCGCCTCGCGCAGCAGCTCCAGTTCCGCGAGAGTGCCGTCGCCGCCGTGCTCCCGCGCCCAGCGTCTACCGGCGGCCGCGTCACCAAGCCCGTCCCGTTCCTCGCCGTTGACCAGCGGCCTGCTGTTGAGCAGGTCCAGCAGAACGTCCATCGGGCGCCACCTCCTCTAACCAGTTCGAATCCTTTGACAGGTTAGCCGATGACATGCTTGCATGACACCAAGCTAACCAGATCAGATATCCGAAGGGGTTAGAATGAGTATGGTGCACCACCGGACCGCTGTCGTTGACGGGCACGAGATCTTCTACCGCGAAGCCGGCCCCGCCGACGCTCCCATGATCGTCCTGCTGCACGGCTTCCCGACGAGTTCGTTCATGTTCCGCGACCTCATCCCGCGGCTGGCCGACAGCTATCACGTCATCGCGCCGGACCACCTCGGCTTCGGCCACTCCGCGGCCCCCCTCGCAGATGAGTTCACCTACACCTTCGATGCCCTCGCCGACATCACCAGCGGACTGCTCGATCAGCTGGGCGCGGACCACTACGCCCTCTACGTCCAGGACTACGGCGCCCCCATCGGGTGGCGCGTCGCGCTCAGGCACCCCGACCGGATCTCCGCCCTCGTGACCCAGAACGGCAACGGATACGAAGACGGCTTCGTCGAATCGTTCTGGACCGATGTCTGGGCCTACGGGGCGAACCCGGGCCCCGACACCGAACCCGCCGTCCGCGCCGCGCTGGACATCGACGCCATCCGATGGCAGTACCTGCACGGCGTACCCGACCCGAGCCTGGTCAGCCCCGACACCTGGCAGCACGACTTCGCACTCGTCTCCCGCCCGGGCAACGACAAGATCCAGCTGGCTCTGTTCCGCGACTACCAGAACAACCGCCCGCTCTACCCCCTGCTGCACGAGTTCCTGCGCACCAGCGCGATCCCCGTGCTCGCCGTGTGGGGCCGCAACGACGAGATCTTCGGGCCGGCGGGTGCACAGGCCTTCGCCCGCGACGCCCAGGACACCGAGGTGCACCTCGTCAACGGCGGTCACTTCCTGCTGGAAAGTCACCTGGACGTCGTCGCGGGCTACCTGCGCGGCTTCCTCGGGCGGGTACTGGGCTAGGTCCCGCCGACAAGTCGAAGCCGGTGCAGGACCATGCAGTCGACCGTGAACACACCGCGCGGCACGCTGCGAGCCCGACGTTCTTCGCGGGAGCGGAAGGCGAGGAAAGAGATCGGACCAACTCATTCAAAGAGTGAGAAGGAAGCCCGTTCATGGTCTCGCCAAGCCGATGCCACTGAACTCGAACTCGTGATGTCGGACGGCTCGTGGTGGCGGCGTCAGGGTCCGGGATCGCCGGCTGTTGTCGGCTCGGGTTCAGGACGGTGGCTGTAGCCAGCGCCGTGCCGCGGCGAGATTCACCTCGACGTCATCGCTCCAGGAGCAGATCTCCAGCCATGAGAGGTAGCCGCCTTGCGCGAAGACCAGAACCTCGCCAGGGCACTCGCCGGTCTCGGTGAACAGCTGCACGTCGACAGCCACGACGGTGCCAGGGCCCGTTGGCGCGGGCTCGACCGCGTCGGCGTCGAACTCGAAGTAGGCGGTGCCGCACCCACACTTGCAGCGGGATTCCACCCTGAGTTGGGGCACCTGCCGTCGGAGGGCGACATGAACGGGCTCATCCAGGTTCAGGACGAGGTCAAGCACGTCGGCTACGTCCTCGGGCAGGCTGGCAGTCATGCCATCACCGTAGCTGACCAGCAGCTTTGAGCTTCGACCAATTTCGGGTCCGTCGACCCGACGCACACGGGTCCAGGTCCAGGTACAGGTCCAGGTCGGTGCCTGCGAGGCAGCTATCGATGGCCTCGGGTCGGCACTGCAGCATCGTCAGTTTGCGCTTCACGACGCGGGTGATCTGGCCGAAGTCAGCCGTGGCAAGATTGCCGAGATCAGGCTTGACCAGCGACCAGACACCCTCGGTCGGGCTGAGGTCCGGGCATCAGTGGGCATCCGAAACACCGTGAGCAACTCGGCGTCCGCCACGATGAATTCGCGCATACCGGCCGCCAGGTACAGGCGGACGCTGTCCCAGACCAGCACGGCCGGTCCGCCGAGTTGGATGCGGGCGCGGACGATCAGGCAGCGGAAGTCGCGCCGGCCGAAGCCCTTCGGTTCGTCCTCATGGCCCCGGTACTCGCGGATCGCGGAGATCAGCCGGGACCGCCGGCCCTGCTCGCGTCTCGAACCCCCGCGTCAACTCAGGCGACTATGCGCCAGCGCTGCTGGTCGGCGGGGAGGGCGCCGCACGGGCGGACCTCCGCGACCTGGAGCACCTTGTCGTTGGGAGACAGGTCCGACAGGCACCACTTGTCGTCCTTGCTGACCAGCTTCACAAATCCCTCCGCGCCCTCGATCGGCTGGATCGCCCACTTCTGATTGCTGGTCATCTGCCCGTTGGTGAGGCTGGGGTCCCCGCCCACCGCCCCCCACATCTCGATCTTGTTGCCCTCACGCAGGTTGTCGACGACGGCCCACGGCTCGGAGGACGAGGTGAACGCGAACTCATCGCGAGGAAGCGGGCGGACGTACCAATACTGGTCCCACGTGGGGTTGTCCTTGATCTCGCCCCAGGTGGTGACGTAGCGCCCCTCCCGCGCGTCGGACGTCTTCGTCGTCAGGTACATCCCGAGTCCGGACTGGATGCGCACCAGCTTCGTCGGGTCGTACTGCGGCTTCTTCGGGCCCCCTCCCCCACCACCGCCACCGCCGGATCCCCCCGCACCCGGCTTCGGCTTGGACGGATCGGGCGCCGGCACGGACGGCGGCGGACTCGGCTCCTTCGACGGTGCGGCAGGGGCGGACGGCAGCGCGCTCGGGGTGCCCTGCGGGAGCGGGATCTGCCGGGCCGGCGCCTGCTCGGCGGTCTGGCTCTTGACTCCGGTGTCGTGCCGGAGCCAGATCATGATGAACGCCACGATCAACGCGAGCAGGATCGAGCCGAGCGCGAGCACCCAGCGCGGAAACACGGACGGCTGAAGGTAGGTGCCCCGCAGCTCCTGCGGAGTTGGCTCACCTGGGCTCGACACCGCGACGGTGAACGGGTGTTGGCGCGTTCCGCCGAACCAGCTGACGTTGACGGCGGCCAGTCTCACTTCAGCGAACCCGGCCCGGCCGGGGTCAACCCGCACCGCGGTGGGGTTTGCCTCAACGGTCACGGCGTCACCGTTGTCACGGGTGGAGAAGGACGCGGTCAGCGGCTGGTTGCCGAGGTTGTCGACGGCCACCCGGCCACGCGCGCGACGGCGGCCCCGCACGGAGCGCGGCACCAGTTCGGCCCGTACCTCGGCGAACGGTCCTATGGTGATCCGGCCCTCGACGACGTCGGCGTCCCCGGGGTGTTCGCGCGGCTCGATCCGGATGCCGAACGGGGTCGGGCCCGCCACGGCATCCGAGGTGCGCGGCGGTGCGAACGTGATGTCGGAGGTGCTTTCCGCCCCCGGGTAGAGCCGCAACACGGGCGTCTCGACACTCGCCCAGCCGGCCGCGTCACCGACGGGCGTGAGCCGGTACTCCTCGACCGTGTCCCCCGTATTGCGCACCCGCAACCTGACGACGGCGCTGTCACCGGGGGCGACGGTAATGGCGGGAGGCTCTAGGGCAGTCCACATAGTCATCCAATGTGCCGGGGGTGTGCTTCGGTCTGCCTACCTCGCCCCTGCGGGTCTGGCCACTGGTCCTGAATCACCGTCAAGGGGAAGGCAGAGAACCTCAATTGTGCGACAGACAGGTGAGCGGGCGGCGTGCGGGGCATGCATCGGGCCCGACCGACGCCGCGGAAGGAGCCGGATGCGTCCGCTGGTGACGCCGGACGATCCGGCAATTCGCACACGGCGGAACCGAACGCGACGGTTCACCGCTCGGATTCGTACGTCCGGAATTCAGGATCGGCCGAACAAGCTGTGAAGAGGCTGTGAAAGACTATCGGGGAAACTGCGGCACCCCTTCGAGGTGATGCCGCTGCTGAACATGCAACAGGGGGGAAATTCGTGACGTACTTCAAGAGCCGCCGCGTCCTCAACACCATCGCGGCCACGGCGCTCAGCCTCGCGATCGCCGGCACTGCGGCCGTCGGCTCCGCCTCGGCGAGCCCGGACCCGAGCGGTGCGGCCACCAAGCGGGCCGAGGCCGTCCAGAAGAGGATCCACAAGGACGCGCCGTCGGCGTTCGCCGCCGAACCGCGAGCAGCCGCGGCGCCGGGCACCGTCAGCACCCCGGCCTTCGACCTGACCGCGGTCGACAAGCGGGGCAGCCTCTACCTGTACCCGCAGAACCTGTCGGGCGGGCTTCAGGCAGGCATCAAGCTCATCGATGCCGCCGACATCAGCTACGCGGAACTGAACCAGAGCCAGGCCGTCGACAACGACAAGGACGGCCTGCAGGACGGCTTCTACTTCTGGTGGAACGGCCAGCTGTCGTTCACGACCGACACTGACACGGTCATCGTAGGCGGCGGCTGGGGCATCTACGACAAGGTCCTCTCGCCCGGTGACCTCGGCGGCGCCGCACAGTCCGACATCATCGGCATCGACAAGGCCGGCGTGCTGTGGACGTACCTCGCGTACGCCGACGGCCGGGTGACCCCGCGCACCAAGATCGGTTCGGGCTGGGACGCGTACACCCAGATCGCCGGTCAGGGCGACCTGACCGGGGACGGCCGTGCCGACATCGTCGCTCGCGACAAGGCGGGCGTGCTGTGGCTCTACAAGGGCACCGGCGACTACAAGGCGCCGTTCGCCGCGCGCACCAAGATCGGCGCCGGCTGGAACATGTACGACAAGCTGGTGTCGATCGGCGACATGAACAACGACGGCACCGCCGACCTGCTGGCCCGTGCCGCCAACGGCGACCTGTACTACTACCGGGGCACCGGCAACGCCGCCGCCCCCTACGCCCCCGCCGTCAAGATCGGTTTCGGGTACGACATGTTCCGCCTGATGGCTTCCTGACCCCAGGATTTCGACTCCTCAGGAGATGCGCCCCACCCGCCCTCGGACGGGCGGGGCGCATCCGCAATTCCGGCGGCAGCCGCGAACCTCGCAGACGCGCGGCCCATGTCGCGCCGTCGCCGCGGGCAAGGGCTGTGTCCTGGAGAAGCAGGCCGAGCCGCACAGGCAGACGGACGGGGACCTGCCGGACGACGTACCCGTACTCGACCACGGGGAGGCATTCGAGGCCGGCCTCGCCCTCATCCTCGCCGGCCTGGAACAGCGCACCGGGCCGCCGCGTTCGACGGCCCCGCCCGCGGGACGGAAGCGTCACTGACACCAGCGTTTCAGGATGAGCCAGGGAGACTGCCTGGATCGCTGGGTGGGAGCGTATGAGCTTGATCCCTTGGAGTTCTGGCCACTGGTCGACGACGTAGGGGCGGCTCATGATGGGGGAATGAAGTCACGCACCACATCCCCCGGAGGGCAGCAGGACCCGGTAGCCGAGTCGGTCGCCGTCTACAGCGGCCACGCCGGCGCATACGCGGCTGCGCATGCTCCGAAGATGGCGGATCGTGTTGAGCGATTCGCGGGCGCCCTGCCCGCGCCCTCGCTGATCCTCGACGCGGGGTGTGGTCCCGGACGTGACCTCGCGAGGTTCCGGGCGCACGGGCATGTGGTGCGCGGTGTCGATCTCAATCCAGTGTTCGTGGCGATGGCCAACGCCCACGCGCCCACGTCTGAGTGTGACCTGCGCGAGGTCGGATCACGGTTTCCGGCCGGAACGTTCGACGGGATCTGGGCATCCGCGTCGCTCGTCCACCTCGACACCGAGGACGTGGTGGACGTGTTGGGGCAGTTCGCCGGACTGTTGCGACCCAGGGGCCGGATGTATGCGTGTCTGAGTGCCACCGGCCGTACCGGCTGGCTTGATGAGCCGGACGGCCGACGGTGGTACACCGTGTGGGATCCCGATGAGTTCGCAGCCGCGGTGGCAGGGACGGGGTTCACGATCGACGAGGTGGATCGGGGCCCGTACGTAGAGATCTGGGCGACCCGCAGCGACTGACTGCCACGTCGAGGCGCTGCCCGAATCGGACCGGTGCCTGCCATGAAGCCGTTGATGACCTCGAGACGATGCTAGAGGCGTTGTGAGCCGATCGCGGCCGAGCCCAGCTCCTTGTGCTTGCCGGAGTTCACGTGCAGCGACTTCCCTTGGAGGCGAAGGAGTCGAACAGGGCAAGGCCCGTCCTCGCCGGCCCTGACGGCAAGGGGGAGCACCCTCATCGATACAGCGTTCACGGGTCTCACCTCCTCGGGCGGTGTCACGGTCGACGGGAAGCCATCAGCGGATATCGGCAACAACTCCCCCACGCATCAGATGAGTTGGTGTCGTGCTCCATCGGCCACGGCGAGGAGCTTGTCGGGGTTGGCGACATTGTGGATCGCCGCGATACGGCCCTCTGGGTCGAGGTCGAAGGTCATCGTGGCGATCACGCGGTCCGGACCACGGAAGACCACACCCGGTCCGCCGTTGATCGAGGTGATCTCCGCTCGCATCTGGCCGGGTTCGACACCCTGGTAGGTGGTGGTGCCGAGCGCGGCGAACCAGCGGGCGACGGTCTCCAGGCCGATGACCGGCTTGAGCGCCTGGCGAACCTTGCCGCCGCCGTCGGTCCACAGGGTGACGTCCGGGGACAGCACCTCCATCAGGGTGTTGATGTCACCGCCCGTCGCCGCCGCGAAGAACCGCTCGGTGACGTCGCGTTGGCTGGCGCGGTCCGCGGTGAACCGGGGCCGGCGGGCTTGCACATGTTCGCGGGCGCGGTGCGCGGCCTGCCGGACCGCCGGCTCGGAGCGTTCGACCGCCTCCGCGATCTCCCCGTAGCTGAAGGCGAAGACCTCCTTCAGGACGAACACCGCGCGCTCCAGCGGGCTCAACGTCTCCAGGACGACCAGCAGGGCCATGGAGACCGAGTCCGCCGCGGCGGCGCCCTCGGCGGTGTCCGGACCGGTGAGGATCGGTTCGGGCAGCCAGGGGCCGACGTACGTCTCGCGCTGGTGGCGCGTCGAACGGATTCGCTCCATCGCCAGGTTGGAGATGATGCGGGCCAAGTACGCCTTGGGATCCGCGACTTGGGAGCGATCGGAAGCCGACCACTTGAGCCAGGCATCTTGGACGACGTCCTCCGCGTCGGCCGCGGAGCCGAGGATGCGGTACGCGACGGAGAACAGCAGCGTGCGGTACTGCTGGAAGACGAGCTGGTCGGGGTCGGCCTGGTGGGGCTGCGGCTGACGCTGTGTCACTTGGTGCTCCTGATCCGGGTGTAGCGGCCGCCGTGCGGCCAGAACGCGCCCGATGCGGGCATCTTCTTCATGCGGGCGAAGGTCGGCCACGGCGAGGCGGTGACCGTCTCCTTGTACTTCGCGGCCCGCTTGCCGGTCAGCACGACCCGGCGGGGGCTGCCGTCGGGGTGGGTGAACTGCACGACGCCGTCGTTGCGACCGAGGCTCACGGGGGTGTGGTAGTAGCCGAAGCGGAACGGCTTGGGCTCCTTGCCGGCCAGCACGCGCAGGATCGAGAGGGCCGCGTGGACCCCAGTGGGCATGCCGCTCTGGCAGGTCCCGTGCATCACGCCGTAGCCCTGCCGGATCGCCGCCGCGTCGCCCACGGCGTACACATCCGGGTGGGAGACCGAACGCAGTGCGCCGTCGGTGACGACGCGACCGCGCTCGTCAACGTCGAGGCCCGCGGCGGCGGCCAGCGGCGCGACACGTGTGCCGCTGGTCCACAGCACCGCGGTGGCCGGGATGCCGGTGCCGTCGGCGAGTTCGACGCTGTCCGGCAGCACTTTGGTGACGTCCGCGCCGCTGCGTACGTCGACGCCGAGCCGGGCGAGTGCCGTGTCCAGGTGGGCCTTGGCCTTCGGGTGCATGCCCGCGCCGGGCTCCTGGCGCCCCAGGAGCACCACGTGGAGTTCCGGGTGGCGCTCGGCGATCTCTGCTGCGGCCTCGACACCGGTGAGGCCGCTGCCGCCGACCACGACGGTCCCGCCTTCGGGCCGGGCCAGCCGGTGCGCGAGTACGGCCGCGTCCTGCGGGCCGTTGAGGGTGTGGGCGTGGTCGTCCACACCGGGCACAGTGGACGTGTCGGCGACGCTGCCGAGGCCGTAGACCAGTGTGTCGTAGCGCAGGACCCGGTCGTCGTCGACCCGTACGGTCTTCGCCTCGGCGTCGACGGCGGTGACCCAGCCGCGGACGAAGTAGGCCCCGGTTCCTGCGAGCAACTCCGGAATGTTCAGCTCGGCCGTCTCCTGACCGGTGGCGGTCATGTGCAGCCGGAGCCGCTCGGTGAACGTGTCGTAGGGGTTGATCACCGTGACGCGCAGATTGCCGCGCTTCCTGGTGCGGGCCGCGAGCTGGATCGCCGCCGAGAGCCCGGCGTAGCCGGCGCCCAGAACCAGAACCTCGTGCTGCTGTGCCGCTGTCGTGTTCATCGCTCCGCCGCTTCCTCGAAGTCGTTCGCTCCGCACCGTGCGGACGACCAGCAGACGCAAGTAGCCGCTCCGTTCGTGACATGGGGGCAGCGTGACCTGCATCACGCCCTGGAGAGAGGGAGTGAACGAGCGCGGCACCGACCCCCGGGCACCGCGGCGCGCAGCAGTCAACCATGATCGACTCGGCTTCGCAGGCGAACCTCGCAGGGCAATGGGACGAGGTGACGGGGGCGTCCGCGCGGTGCGAGTCCGCGCCCACCACCATCAACACCACCACCAGGTGGCGTCCTGCGGGGCGGCGGCCAACAGCTACTGCGTCACCCTGCGCCCCCGCGCCGGCCACCGGCGCCCGGAACGCATCGCGCCCACCGAGGGGCTCGTATCGGTTGCCGGCGCGAGCCACGAGCAGCGGCTGGAAGAACCCGGCCTCCTTTGGCATGCGCCACGCGAGGTCGACGAAGCCCGCCTCGGCGGCGAGTCGCGCCACGCGCCGTACGCAACTTCCTTCATGGACAGGGCTGCTGGCTGGCCGGTCGGCGTCACGCGACCCCCACCAGACCCTTGGCCAGCACCGAGAGGTCACCGGCCAGAGCCAGGGTCATGATGAGCCGACGCACCCACCGCCCGGGAACCCATCGCAACAGCTGAGATCACGGGCGTTCATCAGCCCTGACCGCCGGATTTTGGTGGGTGCCCCGCGTGCTGGTCAGTGACCGATGGTGTCCAGTTCGGCCACATCGTCACTGGAGACCGACCTCGGCCACTCACTCCACCACCTGACACGCGACCTCAGGCAGTGGGCGCAGACCCACATGGATGCCGTCCTCACCCACCGCGAGAGCCACGACGCACGAACCTCCTGACCACGAGTACGCACCCTCACCAACCTCGCCCCCCCCGGCCTTCGCCCATGCGAAGCACACCCACCTGGGAGCGAAAACAGCTACTCAGCGATGTCCGGCCCATCGGGCCGTCGAACTACGGGGCGGCCGGGGCGGGTTCGGTGAGGCGGTCCGGCCGGGTGTAGCGGGCCTGGACGAACCGGGCGCGGTTCTGGGCGCATTGGGCGGTGCCCGTGAGCGGGGTGGATGGTGGGCAGGTGGCCGTCGGCTGCGCGGAGGACGGCTTCGGCGAAGGCGCCGCGGCCGTCGTTTCTGGGCGCGGCGGCAGCGAGGCGACGGGATAGCCCGCGGATCCACCGCCGAGGCAGTCCAGGCCTCGCCGAGCCGCGGACCCAGCACCGTCCGGCAGCCCCCGCGCGGCACGGCATCAACGCAGGCCAGCGAGGCACCCAACCGGAAGAAACTTCACCGTGGGCAGCAGTTCTCCGGTGCGCGGACGGCAGGCGGTGAGGTCTCTTGCGGAGAACGCGCCATCGTGGATTCGCAGAGCGACCGGGGCTTGCCGGTGGTCAAGTACCGCACCTTCCCTCAGGCCCCGCCGGGTGTCCCTGTGATGACCGGGGCGCGGCTCTGGTTGACCGCCAGGCTGCGGGGCCCTGACGGCGCCGATCCCGGCGATGGGCGGCACGCGGGTGGCCTTGAGGACTCCATCCCGTGAGCACCATCAGAATCAACGCGGTAACGATAAAAATCGACAGAGTGTAGAGTTTTCTCCAGGGGACCGACCCCGGCGCGCGACCTCTGGAGGAACGATGGAGAAGCGGAACTGGATCATCACCGGCGTCAGCACGGGTCTGGGGCGCGCCTTCGCGCAAGCCGCCCTGGCCGCCGGGCACACCGTCGTCGGCACCGTCCGTTCCGAGAAGGACCTGCGGGCCTTCGAAGCGCTAGGGCCCGGACATGCTCACGGCCGCATCCTGGACGTCACGGACGGTGACGCCGCCTCCGGCGTAGTCGCGGAGGTCGAGCGGAGCGTCGGCCCGCTGGATGTCGTTGTCGCCAACGCCGGCTACGGCCTGGAGGGGACGTTCGAGGAAACCCCGCTGGCCGAGGTGCGCCGGCAGTTCGAGGTCAACGTGTTCGGGGCAGTGGCCACCCTGCAGGCAGCGCTGCCCCACATGCGCCGCCGGCGCCGCGGACACCTGATGGCTGTTACTTCCATGGGCGGGTTGATGGCGGTGCCCGGCATGTCCGCCTACTGCGGTAGCAAGTTCGCCCTGGAGGGCATCCTGGAGTCGCTGGGCAAGGAAGTCGCGCGGTTCGGGATCCATGTGACGGCGATCGAGCCGGGCTCGTTCCGCACCGACTGGGCCGGACGGTCCATGACACGTGCCGCGCGGACGGTCGACGACTACGACGAGTTGTTCACCCCCATCCGCGAAGCGCGGCAGAAGGCCAGCGGGAATCAGCTGGGCAATCCGGCCAAGGCCGGGGAAGCGGTCGTACACATAACGTCGGTCGAGCAGCCGCCGTCCCACCTCGTCCTGGGCTCGGACGCGCTGCGGCTGGTCACCGCCGCGCGCACGGCCGTGGACGAGGACATCCGCGCGTGGGAGGCGCTCTCCCGTACGACCGACTTCGCCGAGGGGGCTCAGCTCTGATGTCCGGCCACCATTCCGCGCGCGGCCGTCGCCCCACCGAGCGCAAGGGGGATGTCCGGGAGCGGGCCATCCTCGACACCTGCGAGGCCTTGCTGGCGAACAAGGGCTACGACGCCATGACCGTCGGCGACGTAGCCCAGGGCGCCGGTATCACACGTGGTGCCCTGTACTTCTACTTCGGCTCCAAGCAAGAAGTGGTCACGGCACTGGTGGCCCGGACCGTCGAGCATCTGTGGGAGCGATCCCGGGTCACGGCGCAGACGGACGAGCCGCGTCAGGCCATCGCGGCGGCGATGCAGCGCACGGTCGAGCTGTGGAATGAGCACGGCCGGGTCATGCGTACGGCGATCGACCTGTCGCTGACCGTGCCGGAGATCGGCGAGCTGTGGAACCACACGGCTGACCTGTTCATCGCGGCCATCACCGCAGTCCTGGAACGCGCCGGCATTCAGGCCGGCACCGCACCAGATCAGGCCTCGGCGATGGCACGCGCCCTGTGCTGGATGATCGAGCGGACCTTCTACCACGCCTCACAGGAATCCCGCGAGAAGCTCCAGGAGGCGTCGGCGACATGCGAACACATCTGGCTGACCAGCGCCGGCCTGATCACCTGAGGTATCTGCCATGGACGCGGCGAGGCGCGGAGCATGAAGTGCCGTCCGACCGCTTCACCCGCCCCGGGGCTGGTGGTTCGGTGCAGTCGTTCCGGCCGCGGGTCACCGGTGCGGCCACCATCAGGTCCCGCGACGACTCCCCCGGGCACAACTCGGCAGTCTGCCACCCGGCCAGCCGCTTTTGGTCCTCCCCGGTGCCCGCCCGGAACTCGTACGCAGCCCGGATCTCCTTGCGCTGCCGCGCGATCCAGCGGCGAGCCGTGTCCCACACTTGACGCCAGGAGCCGGGCCGTTTCAGCGATCGTGCAGTGCTGCCCACCCGCACCCCAACCACACGACGCTCCAGCGCTCCCGCCCCCTGGCGGGCGAGCACGCCAGGGCCCAGGCCCGCATCACCTCGGCGACCGCATGCGCCGACCCTGCGCGCCACCGACGAACTCGCTCTCACCGACCAGCTCCCGGACGATGTGGACCGTCGCATGGCCGAGGGCCTGGCTGCCTTCCGCACGCCGGTCACCCGATGGAATGGAAGTCGGCCCTCTCGGCTGCAACGTGGCGACGATGCGTGGAACGGTGGTCCCCGTGATCGGCGGCAGACAGGTGGGGGAAGAGATGCACGCGAAGGTCCTGCGGCCGCCGTACCCCGTGCGCCGCAGCCCTGACGTCGCAGCAGCCAGGAGCCACAGTGCCCGGTGGGCCCACGAGATCGGAATCCTCGCCGCGCCGGAGTCAGGATTCCGGGTCTGGGACGAGCGCGACTTCAGCGACTTCGACTTCGCCCTGTTCGGCGCGCTGGTGCATCCCAGCGCGCGCGGTGATCTGCTCAACCTGGTCGCCGACTGGTACGTGTGGGGCTGGTACCTCGACGACCTGATGCTGCACCGGTTCAAACGCCCACGCGACCTGCTCGGCGCGCAGGCGTTCCTGAAGAGGCTGTCGGCCTTCGCCTGCGGCAGCCCACCGCGACCGGCCAACCCGGCCGAACGGGGTCTTGCCGACCTGTGGGCGCGGACCATTTCGAACCACCCGCCCGCATGGCGGGACCGGCTCGGGGGCCGTCTGCCCAACCTCTTCGACGACGCGCTCTGGGAGATCGACAACCTCGCCCGCGGGCAGGTCCCGGAGCCGGTCGACTACCTGCAGGTGCGGCGTGCCGCCGGTGGGGCCCTGTGGGCCGCCCAACTGGTGGAGCACGTCCTCGGTCTGGACCTGCCAGCGGACTTGATGGCTCGCCAGGTGTTCACCAGGGCGGCCGACGCCTTCACCGATGTGGTCGACCTGCACAACGACCTGGTGTCGTACCGGCGGGAGACCGAGTACGAGCAGGAAGTCAGCAACGCGGTGGTGGTGTTCCGAGCACACACCGGTGACGGGCAGACCAAGGCCGCCGACGCGGTGGAGCGCCTGCTCGACTCCCGCCTGGCACTGTTCGATCGGCTGATCACGACCGACATCCCCGCCACACTCGCCTCCGAGGCCGTCGGCGCAGACATCACCAGTGCAGTCATGCGCTACCTGGACGGTCTGAAGCACTGGCTGGCGGGCGACTACCAATGGCACCTGGAAACCCGCCGCTACCACGAATCGTCCTGGCGCCGCAGCTACCGTCCCCCCACAGCACGAGGCATCGGGACCTCAGCCACCCACCCGGCCTGGACCCCTACGACGCGAGTACCCGGCACTGACCGGCCCGGCCAGACCACCGAACCCGCGCAGACCCGACGGGCCCACCGATACCTCACATGACCGCACCGTCACGGCTCTTCGCGACCGGGCCGCCGCAGGCCCCTACCCGATCCCCCTGACAGCCGCGATCCCGACAAGCCGAATCAAGGAGCGCACCGCCGCGTACCGGGCACAGGCCGGGTGGCTCCCCGTCCCGGCACCCACACCACGCGCGCGGGCAGGCGCGCCCCCTCGGCACACGCCCCGCCGACCGCGGGGCCAAGCAGCCCGTACCGTCCCTCGTCACAACCGCAGGAGAACGATTAACGCTTCTAAGACCGACCGGCAAATGGATCGCTTGAGGCGGTGGGTGGTGGGGCGCCTCGCGCCACCTCAGCGCGGTCTGAGGCCGTCCATGAGCAGGTCGAGCAGGCGTCGGGCCTGGGCGGGTTCTCCGGACTTGGCGGCGACGGCGAGCATACCGAGGATGCTGGCGGAGACGTCGTCGGCGCGAGCATCGGCGCGGATGTCCCCAGCGGTGGCGCCGGCGTCGAGGATCGTGGTGATGGCCGACAGGAGCTCCTGTCGAGTGTGAGCGAGGGAGATTTCGCCGGAATCGATCATGGCGAGCAGGGTGTCGGTCATGCCGTGCTTGGTGGCCTGCCATTCCGCGAACAGGTCCATCCACAGGCGCAGCGCCTGCGCGGGCGGGTGGTTGGCGAGCAACTCGTGTGCCCCGGCCGTCAGTCGGACGACCTGGTCCTGATAGACGGCGTCGACGAGCGCTTCCCGGGTCGGGAAGTGGCGGAAGAGGGTGGCGACGCCGACGCCCGCCTGTCGGGCGATTGCGCGCATCGATGGCTCGGTGTCGGAGGTGGCGAAGGCGCGGGTGGCCGCCGCGAGCACAGTCTCGCGGTTGCGCGCGGCATCGGCGCGCAGCTGGTGGGCTGCCGGGGACGGTTCGGTGGCCATGTCTAATCGGATCACGTTCCATTTGAGTCGGTCCTGGCGGTAGTCTATGCCGGAGGCAAACGGAACACGTTCCGATTAACCCTGGAGGAGACTCATGACCGAACCCGCTTCCGCGCCGGGCATCATGCGCACGGTGCGCTTCCACGAGAACGGCGAGCCCGTCGACGTCCTGCGCCTGGAGACAGTCCCCGTGCCCGAACCGGGGCCCGGCCGCATCCGTGTCGCCGTGCACGCGTGCGGACTGGCCCCGGCCGACTGGGCGCTGTGCCGCGGACTCTTCCCCGGGAGCCTGCCGCGCGGCATCGGCTGCGACGTCTCGGGCACCGTCGAGGCCGTCGGCGCAGGCGTCACGGACGTGGCCGTCGGCGACCGCGTGTTCGGTACCGCCGACTTCGCCGGCCAGCCGAGCGCCGGCGCGGCGGACCGCGCCGTGCTGGACCACTGGTTCGCCGTGCCCGAGGGCCTGGACCTCACCCGGGCCGCCGCGCTCCCGATGGCGCTGAGCACCGCATCCTGGCACCTCGCGCGACTCGGCTTGGCCGCGGACCGCACGATCCTGGTCAACGGTGCCGGAACCACCATCGGCTACGCAGCCGTGCAGATCGCCCTCGTCCGCGGGGCGCGGGTGATCGCGACCGCCGGGGAGACCTTCACCGAGCAGTTGCGCTCCCTCGGAGCCACGGTGGTCGGCTACGGCGAAGGCCTGGCCGAGCGGGTCAAGGACCTCGGTGTCGGCCAGGTCGACCTCGCCTTCGATACCGCGCCGCCCAGTGGCGCCCTGCCCGAACTCGTCGAGATCGTCGGCGGCGATCCCAAGCGTGTGCTGACCTGCTCCGACCTGGCCGCAGCGCCGGAGATCGGGGTGCGCGACACCTTTCACGAAGACCCCGCGAAGCGGACCGACGACGAACTCTTCGGCGTCTTCCCCGAGTTCGCCCAACTGGCCGCCGAAGGTAGGTTCACCGTGCCGGTCGCCGGAACCTTCCCCCTCGCGGACTGGCGCAAGGCCCTTGAGATCAGCCTGACCGGGCACGCCCGCGGGAAGCTCCTGCTCCTGCCCGCCGTCGGCGCCGACTAACCGGAGAGACCACCCGGGCTCGAGACGTTCACCGCACTCAGAGCGAGCCCGACCGCAGGCCGACCCAATGGGCGGGTCGCCGCCCGAGAATACGACGCCCCCCCGGAACAAGACCGACCGGCGATGGGCACTGAAGGGCTGGGGCGGGCAGCAACGGGCACGCGGCCCTACGCGATCATGGAGTGCTCTACGTTCTGTGACCCCGAAGGACAGCCGTGCCCGCGCTGCCATCCTGCCTGCTCGAACCCCTCTGGGACCAATTCGCCGCACTGCTGCCCACACGACCGGAGTTCGCTGCGGGCCACCCACTCGGCTGCCACCGCCGCAGACCCCGACCGAACCGTGTTCGAACACGTGGTGCTCGCGCTGGTCGCACGACCGCATGATCGGCCTGGACCTGTCTGAGATATCCGTCGACGGCTGCATCACCAAGGCCCCGTGCGGCGGCGAGCGTGCGGGCCGGTCCCCGGTCGACCGCGGGAAGCAGGGCCTGAAACGCTCGATCGCCACCGAGGCCCACGGCGTCCCGCTCGGCCTGGTCGCCGCAGGGGCCAACCGCTACGACTCGCCTCTTCTCGGGCCGACCCTCGAGGCCGCCATCGGGCAGGTCGGGCCCCTGCCTCAGGACGTGAATGTCAACCTCGACCGGGGCTACGACAACAACAAGTCCCGCACTCTGCTTCAGGAGTTGGGCTTCACCGGTGAGATCGCCCGCAAGGGCGTACCCGCCCCAATCCAGGCCGGCAAGCGGTGGATCGTGGAACGAACGCACTCGTGGGTGAGCGGCTACGGCAAGCTGCGGCGCTGTACCGAGAGGAACGGCGCGGTCGTCGAGTTCTATCTCCACCTGGCCGCCGCACTCGTCACGCTCCGCATGCTGATCCGCCGCGCCACCACCCGCTACCGGTGGGGCGGCCGCCCCACCACAGGGCGCCTCAAGTGAGCCATTTGCCGGTCGATCTGAGCCGACAGGCCGTGGAGTGCGCGGCCGTCCCTTTCGGGTCTTGCCGAAGCGCAGCCCCCTGGCAGTCGGGAGCGGGGCACAAGGGCGCGGTGGGTGCCAGCGAGGCCACGCCGCCAAGGCGCTTGCACGCGGATGGCGGTCGCCTCTGCGCAGTGCTTTGGCGGTGCCGGGTGAGGGCACACCTATGCTTGCGGGAGGCAGTTGTCAGTACGGCTGGGGCACCTCAAAGTGTCCGGGTCTGGGTACCGTGCCGCTCCCCGTGGATCCGGTCATGTGGTCGGCCGTTACTAACTCCTGTGTGCGTCGTTCCGCCAGGCATGACATCCGTTGCGTATCGCTCCACGGCGCTCGGCCTGGTAGGTGCCGCCCTCAGCATCGGCCTCGTGACTGCTACTCCGGCTTCAGCCGGCGGAGTCGGCGATTTCCTCTCGCCCGCCTTCGCTACCAAGTGCGCCAATCACAACGTTGGGTCCCACGCTGCCGGAGCCACCACGGCCGGCTCCGGAACCATGAACGGCAATCTGCTCGGCCTCCCCTTGGGAAGTCCCCTCAATCAGTGCGGCGGGGCAGACGTATCACCAATGTTGGAGGGGAAGCAGGACGGCCTCATGCACGGGCTGGTGAGTGATTCGTCGGCCAGTTAGGCCTCGATCCGAGAATGGGAGTGACCGAGGGCTAGTGAACTCTTACCCGGCATGGACTGCTCCCCTGCGGGTGGCGGCGCGGGGCCGGAGGCTCGGTGAGGCCGCGGCCGGCCTCGCCCTTGCCCGGCGGTCGGAGGAAGGCCCGGAGGGGATTGCGGTCGGGGTTGCTACCCAAGGGGGGACGGGGATCGTGATGTGCGAGCCGCCGGTGAGATCGGGCGGGAAGAGAGCGCCGAGCCGTGTCCTTCCATCCCGCCGAAGTGGACGAAGCCCGCGACTGCGGGCTCGCGAATCGTCAGGTGGGCGAGTCCCGCAGCCTCCACGAACGCGGCGATCACCGCCAGCTGCGTCGCCTCGACCGGCCTATGGCCGCTGACGACGTCCTCCGCTCCGTTGTAGTGGCCGTGCTCATCGCGGTCGGCGAGGTCGTACTCGGTGATCCGGTACACGCCGGTACGCGAAGGACGGCGGCACGCTGCTCCCTGGGCAGTCCGAAGGGGGGCGGGCGTAGTTCTAAACGGAGGAGCGGCCGTCTCCGCCCCCCATCTCGCCCTGGATTCCGTCGTCCCGTGGCAAAATCGCGGGATGCTGAGACTCACTGATTTCATTATCGACTGCCCGGACACGATGAAGCTTGCGGCCTTCTACTCCGAGGTGACGGGCCGTCCGGTCAAGGAGGGAAGCTCCGAGGAGTGGGCCGGCATCCAGTTCGGCGAGATCGAGCTGGCCTTCATCCGGGTGGACGACTACCGCGCTCCGCAGTGGCCCGACACCGAGCACCCCAAGCAGTTCCACCTCGACTTCGAAGTGGACGAGTTCGAGCCCGAGCAGCGCCGCCTCCTCGACCTGGGGGCGACACTGAGGCAGGAGTTCGTCGGCCCCAACGGCTACGGCTGGCAAATCTACACCGACCCGATCGGTCACCCCTTCTGCCTCTGCCGCAACAAGGGTGTCGTGTGGACCGAAGAGGGGCCGGTCTGGCCCGGGCGCGCCTGACAGCCGACCGGACTTCCGGTTGCTCTCGGGGTTCCGCTGGTGGAGACGGCGGCGGGCACCTCACGCGCCTCACGCGCCCCGGGCGCCCCGGGCACCCCGCGAGAACCGCCCTTACCCGGCGCACGGCTGCGCCCGCCCCGCGCCGCCCGACAGGGCGGCGCGGGGCGGGCGTTACCGATGACGCCGGTGATCCCGGTGTCAGGAGTGGCTGAGGATGTTCACCACCCGGCCGTTCGGGTCACGGACGAAGAAGCGGCGCACTCCCCACTCCTCGTCCGTCAGGGGGTGCACGATCTCGGCGCCGCGCTCCACCATCGCGCGGTGCACCGCGTCCACGTCGTCCACCTCGATGCTCACGTCCGGGATGACGGGGGCCGTCATGTCCTTGGTCATCAGGCTGAGCTGCACGGCGGGATTGTCCTCGGAGGCCAGCGTCACGATCCAGCCGTGGTTCATGACCTCCTCGAATCCCAGCACTCCGTAGAAGTCGGAGCTGTCGGCGAGGGCCTGCCCCTCGGACTCGAAGTTGGGGACGATCCGGCGAACGTACATGAGCCACTCCGTGGACGCGGGAACATGCGGGGGTCCCACGCTACCGAAGGCGCAGCCCTTCCCCGGCGGCGCCGTACGGACCTTTCCGTACTCTGTCCGGTCCCCGGGGCCCCCTGCCGGGCCGGGGTTGGATGAGCGACACCATTCGATGTCCAGCCGTACGGGAGGCGCGATGCGGCTCACCACCACCTCCGGCGACACTGTCCCGGAGCGACTCGTCGAGGAGTTGCGCGAGCAGTTGCGCGGCCCCCTCATCACCGAGGCGGACCAGGAGTACACCGAAGCGAAGTCGATCTGGAACGCCTACTTCGAGAAGCGGCCCGGCGCGCTCGCCCGCTGCGCGGGCGCGGCGGACGTCGCCACCGTCGTGCGGTTCGCCCGCGAGCACGACATCCTGCTCGCGGTGACGGGCGGCGGGCACTGCTTCGCCGGCACCGGCAGCGTCGAGGGCGGACTCGTGATCGACACGTCCGCCATGAAGGGCATCCGGGTCGACCCCACGGGCCGCACCGCGCTCGCCCAACCCGGCCTGGTGCAGGGCGAGTTCGACGCGGAGACGATGCATTACGGGCTCGCGGTCACCGGCTCGCAGGAGTCGTACATCGGGATCGGCGGAATGACGCTCGGCGGCGGCCTCGGCTGGCTCGCCCGCTACCGCGGCCTGCTCGTGGACAACCTGATCTCCGCCGACCTCGTGCTCGCCGACGGCACGTTGCGCCGGGTCAGCCAGGAGGAGGACCCGGACCTGTTCTGGGCGATCCGCGGCGGCGGCGGCAACTTCGGCGTGGCCACCTCCTTCCAGTACAAGCTGTATCCGCAGGGCGACTGCCTTGCCGGGCTGCTCGCCTTCCCTGTCGCGGAGACCGGTGAAGTCGCCCGCCGACTGGGCGAGTTCAACAAGACGGCGCCGGACGCGCTCACCACCTCGTTCGCCTTCCTCACCGTGGACGGCGAGCCGGCGGTCGGTCTCGGCTATGTGCACGCCGACCCGGAGGCCGGCGGCGAGGAGGCGGTCGCTCCGCTGAGCGGGCTCGGCCGCAAGCCGCTGCTCAACCACGTGGGCCGGATGCCGTATCTGGCCGTGCAGCGGATGCTCGACGACAACACCGTCGCCGGCCGGCGGCTGTACGCCCGGTCGTTCCACTTCGACGAGCTGCACGGCGAGGCCCTGGACATCCTGGGCGAGGGCTTCACCACCAACCCCTCCGCCCTGTCCCTGGTGGGCGGCGGTCTGATGGGCGGCGTGATGGCCCAACTCCCGGCTGAGGCAACGGCGTTCCCGCACCGCACCGGCTACCTGGTCAGCGTGCTGAGCCAGTGGGAGGACCCGGCCGACGACGCCGCCAACATCGAGTGGACCCAGCGGGTCTACGAGCGCGTGCTGCCGTACACGACCGGCGGGGTGTACGTGAACCACCTCGGCGACGACGGCCCGCAGCGGCTCGGCGACGCCTACGGCCCCAACCTCGAGCGGCTCACCCGGCTCAAGGCGAAGTACGACCCGGAGAACCTGTTCCGGGTCAACCACAACATCCTTCCGGCGAACTGACCGCAGGGGCGACGCGAAGGGGCCACCGGTGCGTACCGGTGGCCCCTTCGTCGTGTACGCCCCCGCATACGGTCAGATGGTGCGGGCGACCGGGATGCTGCGGTAGGCGCAGAAGGGGAAGCGGAAGCCCGCCGCGCTCGGCTGCCAGTCGGCCTCGCCGGCCGGTTCCAGCAGGCCCGGACGGTCGAGGAGCCGGCCGAACACGGCCGAGCCCTCCACCCGGGCCAGCATCGCGCCCAGGCAGTGGTGGGCGCCGCCGCCGAAGCTCAGGTGGGCGTTGGGCCGCCGGGCGAGGTCGAGGCGCTCGGGGTCGGCGAACTGCCGCTCGTCGAAGTTGGCGGACGCCAGGAGCAGGACCACGACCCGGTTGGGGCGGATGGTGCGCCCGCCCACCTCGACCGGCTCCAGGGTCAGGCGGGTGGTGGTGTGGATGGGGGCGTCCCAGCGCAGGAACTCCTCCAGGGCGGTCGGCATCAGAGCGCGGTCGGCGCGCAGCCGGCGCTGTTCGTCGGGGTGGTGGATCAGCGCGTGGCAGCCGGTGGCGATGAGGTTGGTGGTGGTCTCGAAGCCCGCGTAGTAGAGGAAGAGCGCGTTGTCGACGGTCTCCTCCTCGGTGAGCGGGCGGTGTTCGTCGTCCCGGGCGAGCGCGATCGCGCTGAGCAGGTCGTCGCCGGGGTGGGCGAGGCGCTCGCGGAGCAGGCCCCGCAGGTAGCCGCGCAGCCAGCGGACCCCGTCGTGGGCGGCGGCCCGCTCCTCCTCGGGTATGAACACGGCGAAGGCCTTGGCGACGTCGAGGGAGCGGCGCATGACCTCGGCGCGGTCGCTGTGCGGGATGCCGAGCAGGGTGCTCATCACGAGGACGGGCAGCGGTTGGGCGAGGTCGGTGACCGCGTCGAAGGAGCCGCGCTCCTCGGCCGCCGTCAGGAGCTCGTCCACCAGGTCGCCGATCAGGCCGCTCAGGGTGCGGACGGTGGTCGGCGGGAGCGCCTTGGTGAGCAGGCGGCGCAGCCGTGTGTGGTCGGGCGGGTCCCGGTCGATGACGATGCCGCGCAGGAAGTCGACGGCGGGCCCGGCACCCACCGACATCTCCTGGAACTCGACGGGGAAGGCGCGGCCGAGCCTGCGGTCCTTGAGGAGCCGCGACACCTCGTCGTACCGCGTGACGACCCATTGGGCGGGGCCGCCCCGGCACAGCGGTCCGGCCGCGCGAAGCCTCCGGTAGACCGGATAGGGATCACGCAGCAGCGCCGCGTCGTCAAGACTGAACCTCGGCAGTTCCCTGTCTCTCACATCGGTCACAACTGGCAGCGTAGGACAGCGGACCGAGTCTTCATCAGCCCTGAAAGGAAAGAGACAGAACAACTCCGAAAGGAAGATCCTCTCCGTCTTCCGCTGCCGCACGGGCGATTCCCGCTGCTAGGATCCGGGCCGAAATCCCCGCCTTTCGACAGGAGAGCGGCATGACGTCGGATCTGCCCCTGCGGTTCAATTCACGCGCCCCTGAAGTGCTGTCCGATCCGTACCCCGTCTATGCGGAACTGCGCGCCTCGGGGCCGCTGAGCAGGGGCGGCCCAGGCCAGTGGGTGGTCAGCCGGTACGCCGACGTGGTGCCGCTGCTGCGAGATCGCCGGCTGAGCCATGAATACCCGCCGGAATACCATGAATTCAGCATCGGGGACGGTCCGGCGAACAGCTTCTTCCAGCGAATAATCCTGGACCGCGACGCCCCCGATCACACGCGGCTGCGGCGTCTGATGGCAAAGGCGTTCAGCCCGCGGCTGGTGCAGCGTATGCACGATTTCATCGAGGAGCAGGTGGAGGAGCTGATCGCGCCGGGCCTCGACGGGGGACTTTTCGATGCCGTGACCGAGCTCGCCTTTCCGCTTCCTGTCATGGTGGTGTGCGAACTGGTCGGAATTCCCCCGGTGGACCGGGACCTGGTGCGCCCGCACGCCATCCAGCTGGCGAAGGCGTTCGCGCTGTACGTGGCCGAGGAGGACCGGGCCGCCGCGCACGCGGCCGTGGCCTGGCTGCGGGAGTACATCGGGGCGCTGCTCGACGAGCGGGGGCGCAACCTCGGGGACGACCTGCTGTCGCAGATGCTGACGGCGGAGGTGACCGACGAGCCGCAGGCGCGGCTGAGCCGGGAGGAGATCGTGGACAACACGATCTTCCTGTTCTTCGCGGGCTTCGAGACCACCACCAACCTCATCGCGACGAGCTGCGCGGCGCTGCTCGGCCATCCCCGCGAGCTGGCCAGGCTCCGCGCCGATCCCGGTCTGCTGCCCAGCGCCGTGGACGAGTTCCTGCGCTACGACGCCCCGATCCAGGCGACCGCCCGGATGGCCGTCGACAAGATCGAGATCGGGGGCAGGATGATCCGGCCCGGCCGGGTGGTGGTGCTCCTGCTCGGTTCGGCCAACCACGACGAGGAGCGGTTCGAGGACCCGGAGCGGCTGGATGTGGGCCGCTCCCCCAACCCGCACGTGAGCTTCGGCGGTGGCGCCCATCACTGCCTGGGCGCGGGCCTCGCGCGGATCGAGGCACAGGTCGCGCTGGGTCGGCTGCTGAGCCGGGCCCCCCGTTTCGAGCCCGCCGGCGAGGTGGTCCGGATACCCAGCGTGACGTTCCGGTCGTACGCGAGCGTTCCCGTCGCTTTACGATGACGGTGGCCAAAATATGAGTGACAGATTTAGCGACGCGGACCCGCGCGAGCCCTTAGATTGAGCCTGTTCGTCCAGCTCATATGAGGAGGCGAGGGGGCACGGCGGGGGTTTGCATCACGCCGTGGAGGACAGGTGACAGGGGTGGGCCAGCCGCCGATCTTTATCGGCAACCCCGACTGAATCGTTACGGCGAAGGACCTCCGCCGGTCGTCAGGACCCGGCGGGCGCCAATCGATTTTGATCCAATGGTCAACAATTTCAGAGGCACGCACACGAGGTGAATGGCTTGAACGGGGCTGTCACGTCGACTCGTCGGGCGTGCTCCATGTGACCGGCGGCAAGCGGCTGTTCACCGGCGTCTCTTCGCGCCGCAATTTCATCGTTGGGTGGCTCCCGCTCCCGGGTTCCAGGGTGCGGGGATGAGTGAGCGTATAACTCCATGGGCGTGGAAGGGGCGCGTACTTGTCACGTGAAGAAGTCCGGTTACTGAGATGGCCGGCGCAACAGGAACTGCGGGATCGCTACCGCACGATCGGCGTGCCTCGCATACTGGTCGTGGAGGCGAGGGCCGAGGCTCCCGTCTGCGAGGACGTCTGCGAGGACTGGGTCAGAGCCCCCATCGCGGCGCACGACTTACAGGCCCGGGTGAACGCCCTCAGCCGCCGGTATCGAATGAACCGGCTTCCGTGTCTGGACGAGAGCGGGGTACTGCACTTCTCCTCGCGTTCCGTGACGGTCTCGCCCACCCAGACGGAGCTCCTGGAACTGCTCGTACCGAATTTCCGCGAGGTCGTTCCCCGCGAGGCGCTGCGCTACCGGCTCGGCCAGGTCAATGGTTCGAGGACGCGCAACGCCCTGGACCTGCACATGATGCGGACCAGGGAGCGAATACAACCGCTCGGCCTTTCCATACGCACCGTATGGGGGCGGGGCTATGTACTGGAGTCCCAGGCCGATCTGGTCTGAGGGCCGAGTGGGGTGCCCACGACACGACGGGGACGTGTCGTGGGCACCTCCGTGCCCGAGCGCACCACCACGCACGAGGTGACCACCAGACCGTGGGACCGCTGCCACCTTCCCTCGAACCGGTACGTGTCCGCGCCCCTGAGCCCGTTCACGGCAGGGATCCGCGCGCGGAAGCGCCCGGCGGCCCCCGGCCCGTGCTCGCCGGGTTCGACGAAGATGCGCAGGCCGGCCAGTGGAGACAGCCGGCCGTCACCCACGAGGGCCGAACACGCCTTGTAGGCGGCCTCCTTGGCGCTGAACAGCAGGCGCTCTCCGGCGACTTCCGGCCGCATACGGCCTGCCTCGTCCGCGCTGATCAGCCGCTCGCGGACGCGCGGGGGCAGCGGAGCGTCGACCTCGGCGTCGATGCCGAGAGCCCACGCGTCGTCGGCACGGCACAGGGCGGCCGCGCGGAACCCCGGGCAGTGGGTGATGCTGCCGAGGACACCGTGCGGCCACACCGGTTCGCCGCGCGGGCCCCGTCCGACCGCCACCGGGAGCTCGCCGAGCCGGGCCAGTGCCCGATGCGCACACCACCGGCCGGTGGTGAACTCGCCTTCTCTGCGCGGCCCGGCCCCCGCGCACAGCTCCCGTTCCGCCGCGAAAAGCGGTCCGGGCACGTCGTCGGCGCGGGCCGCGCCGACCGCCCGGGGCGGCAGCACGGCCCGCAGCAGCGCCTCAGCGGCTTCCGTGCGCACGCATCGCGGCTTTGTCGATCTTGCCCACCGGCGTCTTGGGGAAGGAGTCCACCCGCTCGACCTGGTCGGGCAGCTTGTACGAGGCGAGGCCCCGCTCCCGCAGATACGCCTTGAGGCGGGCAAGTCCCGTCTCTGCCGGGCCAGTTGACGGGTCCGTGATCACATAGGCGCAGATCCGCTCGCCGAGCATGTCGTCGGCGAGGCCGACCACGGCGACGTCCCGCACCTGCGGGTGGGTCAGCAGATGTTCCTCGACCTCCTCGGCGGACACCTTGTCACCGCCCCGGTGGATGATGTCCTTGGCCCGTCCCATCACCACCAGGTTGCCGTCGGGGCGCAGCCGCACCAGGTCGCCGGTGCGGAAGAAGCCGTCCTCGGTGAAGGCCCGCGCGTTGTGCTCGGGCGCCCGGTAGTAGCCGCGGATGGTGTACGGCCCCCGGGTGAGCAACTCCCCCACCTCTCCCGCCGGCACCGGCCGGTCCTCCTCGTCGACCACCCGGATCTCGTCGTCGGGGCAGAGCGGGCGGCCCTCGGTGTGGGTGACGACCTCGTCCGGGTCGTCGAGCCGGGTGTGGGTCAGCAGCCCCTCCCCGATCCCGTACCACTGGGTGAGCCGGCACCCGAGCCCCTCGCGCACCCGGCGTGCCACCTCCGGCTGGAACTTGGAGCTGCCCACCTGGAGCAGCAGCCCCGACAGATCCGCCTTCAGCACCTCGGGGTCGGCCAGCCACATCATGACCAGCGGCGGGACAAGGGTCGTCAGGGTGACCCCCTCCTCGACCACCAGGGGCAGCGCCTCGTCCGGGCTCGGGCTCGCGGCGAGCACCGCCTTGCCGCCGCGGATCAGGGTGCCGAGCACGCCGGGGCAGCCGAGCGCCGCGTTGTGAGCGACCGGGGTGGCCGCGAGATAGGCGCTGTCCTGGTCGACCCGCAGTGCCTCCGCGCAGGCCAGCGCGTTGTAGGCGTAGTCGTCGTGGGTACGCGGGATCAGCTTGGGCAGACCTGTGGTCCCGCCGGACAGGAGGAGCAGCGCGACCTCGCCGGCGTCGACCGGGTCGAGCGCGACCGGGGCGCACGGCACCGAGTCGAGGGCGGTGAACTCCTGTGCGTCGCCCGACACCAGCACATGCGGCACCTCCGGTACCTCCGCCCGCACTTCACGGGCGAGCGCCCGGAAGTCGTAGCCCTGGAAGCGGTCCGGGATCACCAGGGCGACGGCCTCGCTGCGGCGGCACAGGTGCACCAGTTCGTTGCGGCGGTGGCCGGGCAGCGCCATCACCGGCACCGCGCCCAGCCGGAACAGTGCGAAGCACAGCACCACGAAGTCGGCACGGTTGGGGAGCTGGACGACCACCCGGTCGCGCGGCCGGATCCCCATCCGGTGCAGCCCCGACGACAACTCGGCGGTCCGGTCGACGAGTTGGGTGAAGGTCAGCCGAGTCGTCCCGGAGACCACGGCGGTCCGCGGGCCGTGCTGCGCGGCCGCGGCGAGCAGCAGGTCGTGCAGGGTGCGGCCCTGCCGGTAGCCGCGGGCACGGTACCGCTCGGTGAACTCGCTCGGCCAGGGGACGAATCCGTCCAGCATGGGCCCCTCCTGCCGGTACGCGGGAGATACGCGTACGCCGTTGGGTGAGTGCGAGGAGGCTTCCCCGCACGCGGGACAACCAGGGTCCGCCGCGAAGGGGCGTCGGCCGCGGGCCGGTGAAAGACACTCAACAGCATCCACCGGCCCTTGCCTGAGGGTGCCTAGGCTCCCGCAGCGAAGCCTGCATGATGACCGAACGGGGAGGTGAACAGGGCGTGTCCGAAGGGCCGTTGCTCGCATGGATCCGTGATCCCGCCGCCTCCCGGGGCATCCACTTCAGCACCCGCGAGGGCGGCTGGCGGTACCGCTCCTACCCGGAGCTGGCCGCCGACGCGCGGCGCGCGGCCGGCCGGCTGACGCGGGCCGGGGTGCACCCGGGCGATCTGGTGGCCGTGGTGCTGCCGTCGGGGCCCACGTTCGTCGCGGCCTTCTTCGGCGCTCTGCTGGTGGGGGCCGTCCCGGCGCCGCTCGCCCCGGAGGCCTCGGGGCGGCCCGTCGCCACCGGCCACCAGGAGCGGATGGCGGCCCTGCTCGCGGCCGCGCGTCCGCGCCTGGTCGTCGGCGACGCGGCGGGCGGCGCCCGGACGGCGGGCATCGGTGTCCTGAGCGGCGCCGATCTCCTCGCGCCGGGGCCCGACGGGCCGGAGCCGGGCGAGGTGCAGCACGACCGCACCGCCCTGGTGCAGTTCACCTCCGGGTCGACCGGTCCCGCGCGGGGCGTACGCATCGGGTGGGACGGGCTGTGCGACAACCTGGCCGTCATCCGGGAGTGGCTGGGCGTCGGCCCGGAGTCGGTCTGGGCGAGTTGGCTGCCCGTCCACCACGACATGGGGCTCGTCGGCTGCCTTCTGGGACCGGTCGTCGCGGGCAACGATCTGTGGCTGATGCGCCCGGAGGACTTCGTGCGCCGCCCGCTGGAGCATCTGCGGTGCTTCGGCGAGCGGGGCGCTTCGATCACCGCGACGCCCGCCTTCGGTCTGGACCATGTGGTGCGCAAGGTGCATCCCGGCCAACTGGGCGGTCTGGACCTTTCCTCCGTGACCTCGATGGTCGTGGGCGCCGAGCGCATGGCCCCTGGCCTGCTCGACCGGTTCACGGCCCTGCTCGCCCCGCACGGCTTCGACCGCTCGGCCCTGCTGCCCGCCTACGGCCTCGCCGAGGCGACACTCGCGGTGACCGGGGTGCGGCGCGGCGCCGGGTGGAGCCACCGGGGCCCCGTGGTCGGCTGCGGCACCCCGCTGCCCGGCACGACCGTACGCGTCGTGGACGAGCAGGGCAGGCCGCTGCCGGACGGCACGGTCGGCGAGATCGTCGTGCGCGGCCCCTCCCTCGGCCTCGGCCACCTCGGGGAGGCGGGCGCCGGCAGCCGCTTTACGGACGGTGAACTCCGTACCGGCGACGCGGGATTCCTCGACTCCGGCGAGCTCTTCGTGCAGGGCCGGCTCGGCGACAGCCTGAAGGTGCGCGGCACCCGGGTGTTCGCCGAGGATCTGGAGCAGTCGCTCAGGGAGGCCGGTGTCCTGCCGCGCGCTGCGGCCGTGGTCCTCGGCGACGACCCGGCGGGACCGGTGGCCGTCGCCGTGATCGAGACCGACGGCGGGCCACGCGACACGGCCCACGACGACCGCCTGGCCCGGCTGCTCGCGCGGGGCGCCACGGGGGCCCGCGCGGTGGTGCACCTGGTGCCCCGCGGCTCGATCCCCTGGACCTCCAGCGGCAAACCACGCCGCCGCTCGCTGTGGCGCGCGTACCGCGCCGCTTCACCCGAACCGACCCGGACGTAGGAGAGACGGACATGGCCCACACCGAGAGCTCCGTACGCGACAGCATCCTGTCTCTGGTGCGCCAACTCGCCCCGGACGCCGACGAGATGCCCACCGACCGGCCCGCCCATCTCGTCAACGACCTGGGCTACCACTCGCTGGCCCTGCTGGAGTTGGCGTTCGCGATCGAGGACGACTTCGACCTGCCGCCCATCGACGAGGAGACCGGCCGCGGCATCGTCACCTCCGAGGACGTGGTCGCCTATGTGCTGACGCAACTGAGGGAACAGAAGCTCCTGGTGGGCTGATTGACAGATCTCTGACAGCAACGGCTCCCATCACGGCGTGTGTTGCTACCGTCGCGGCGCGGAGCGTACCCAATGAGTCGATTAGTGCGCCTTTGCGGCGTTCCGTTCGTACAGGTTCCGCGCCCGCGGAGCCTCCGGTGTGAGGAAAGGGGTCCTGCTGTGGCCGAAGCGGCGATCGAGATCGATCGGCTCCGCAAGAGTTTCGGGCCCAAGGCGGCAGTGGACGACGTGTCGTTCTCGGTGGCCGCGGGCACCGTCGTCGGACTGCTCGGGCCCAACGGAGCGGGCAAGACCACCGTCATCAACTGCCTCACCACACTGCTCACCCCGGACGGCGGCACGGCCCGGCTGGCCGGGCACGACGTCGCCACCGATCCGGCGGGCGTCCGTGCGAGCGTCGCGGTCACGGGCCAGTTCGCCGCCGTGGACGAGACGCTGACCGGCCGCGAGAACCTCGTGTTCTTCGGCCGCCTGTTACGGCTGTCCCGGGCCGGTGCGAGCGCCCGCGCCGCCGAGCTCCTCGACCAGTTCGGGCTGGCCGAGGCCGGTGACATGCCCGCCGGGCACTACTCCGGCGGCATGCGGCGCAGGCTCGACCTGGCCGCGAGCCTCGTCGTGCCCCGCCCGATCCTGGTCCTGGACGAGCCGACGACCGGACTCGACCCGCGCAGCCGGCAGGCCCTGTGGGACGCGGTGCGCCGGCTGGCCCGCGACGGCATGGCCATCCTGCTGACCACGCAGTACCTGGAGGAGGCCGACGCCCTCGCCGAGCGGATCGTCGTCATCGACGAGGGCCGGGTGATCGCGGAGGGCACGCCCAAGGAGCTGAAGAAGGACGTGGGCGGCTCGGTCTGCGAGGTGCAGATCACCGACGCGGGCGACCGGTCGCGCGCGGCCGGCGTCCTCGCGGGCTTCGCCGGAGTCAAGGAACGCGACGACGTCCTCGTCGTCCCGTTGCGCGGCACCGACGAACTCTCCGCGATCGTGCGCGCCCTCGACGGCGCGGCCCTGAAGGCCGACGACATCGCCGTGCACCCGCCGACCCTCAACGACGTGTTCTTCGCGCTGACCAAGGACCACCGGGGCGCCGACAGCCCCGCCTTCGACGCGGGCGAGGGCCGTTCATGAGCACCCCGACGGCCACCGCGGCGCCGGACGCCCCGACGGGACCGGCCTTCCTCAACGACGTCCAGGTCCTCGCGGAGCGGGACTTCAAGCGCTCCTTCAGCAAGCCGGCGCTCTTCGGGACCGTCGTGCAGCCGCTGGTGTTCTTCGGCATCTTCTACGCCACCTTCAGCGGCATGCTCTCCGACAAGGGCATCGACTTCGGCCCCTCGGTGACGCCCACCCTGGTGGTCCAGGCCCTCATGTTCATCGCGATCGCCTCGGCGATGGCTCTGGCCGCCGACCGCGGCAGCGGCCTGTTCAACCGGCTGCGCACGATGCCGATCAGCAGTTCCGCGCTCGGTGCCGCCCGCCTGCTCACGGTCGCCGCCGAAGCGGTGATCTCCACCGTGGTGATCGTGCTCGTGGCCCACCTCGCCGGATTCCGCTTCCACGAGGGGCCGCTGGCGGCGATCGGCTTCCTCCTGGTCGCGGTCCTGTTCACCGCGGCGCTCGCCGCCGTGACCGCGACCCTGGGTCTCACCGTACGCAGCCAGGAGGCGCTGGCCGCCTGTCTGTACCTCCCCTATCTGCCGCTGCTCGTGGTGTCGACCGGGTTCGTGCCGGCCACCCTCTTCCCCGGCTGGCTCCAGCCCGTCGTCAACGTCTCGCCCGTCTCCGCCGTCATCGAGGCGCTGCGCGCCCTGTCGGACAGCGGCACCGGCACCGGCCGGGTCTGGCCCGCCCTCGTGTGGTGCGCCGGGCTGATCCTGCTGTGCGGGTGGACCACCGCGCGCGCCTTCCGGAAGGTGACCCAGTGACCGCGACAACCACCGCGCCCGCCACCCTTCCCACCCGCGCCGGAGGGCTCTGGGCGGAGAGCCGCGTCATCGCGGGCCGGGTGCTCAGGCTCTTCGTCCGCAGCCCGATGATGCTGCTCGCCACCTTCGGCTTTCCGCTGGTCCAGCTCTTCATGCTGCTGGCCGCGTTCAACATCCTGGTACACGACACCCTGGGCGAGCGCTATGTCGTCCGCCTGGCCCCGCTGATCATTCTGATCACGGCGTTCTCGGCGATCGGCTCCAGCGCGATCGCCTTCTGGGTGGACATCCGCAGCGGTGTCTTCAACCGGCTGCGCGCGATGCCGATCAACGCCCTGTCGATTCTGTTCGGGCGCATGCTCGGCGATCTGGTGCGGATCCTCGGCATCGCCGTCCTGGTGGCGGTCATCGCCTACGTGCCCGGGTTCCGGTTCGAGCAGGGCTTCGGGGCCGCGGTGGGCTTCTTCGTCCTGGTGGCCCTGTTCGGCCTGATGTGCACCTCCATCGCGGTGGTGGCCGCGCTGTCCGCGCCGTATCCACCGGTCATCATGGCGTGGGTCCAACTGCCCACTCTGGCGCTGACGTTGATGTCGTCCGGCTACATGCCACTGGACGCCTATCCGAGCGGCATCCGTTCCGTCGTGGCCGCCCAGCCCGTCTCCACGGCCGTCGAGGCACTGGTGGGGCTCTCGCACGGCGGGCCGCTCCTGGTGCCGGTGCTCGCCACGGTCGCCTGGACGGTCGGCATCAGTGTGCTCTGCGGATTTGTGACGGTCCGTAAGTTCCGTCATTTCGTTGCTGGTTAGTTCCGGTTCCGGCCAGTCCGGCGACCGGGCGAAGGAGGAAGTACGCCCATGCCTCACGCACGTTCCTTCGACACCCCCGGCCAACAGCGGGTCCTCGTCGCGGGCTGCGGGATCACCGGTCCGGTGCTCGCGCTGTTCCTGCGAAGCTGCGGATTCGAGCCCGTGCTGTACGAGGGCCGCGAGGAGCCGGACGACGCGGCCGGGTCGTTCATCAACCTGGGGCCCAACGGACGCAGCGTCCTGGAGAGCCTGGGCGTCCCGGACGAGGTCCTTGGCGCGGGCGAGCCCACCACCCGGCTGGTGTTCGCCAATCACCGGGGCCGCACCATCGGAAAGAACCCGGAGCGGACCACCGTCATCAAGCGCGGTCTGCTCAACAAGGGGCTGCGCGACGCGGCCGAGAAGGCGGGCGTGCCGGTCGAGTTCGGCAAGCGCGTCGTCGGCGTCGAGCAGGACGGACCGGGCCGCGTCACGGCCCGGTTCGCCGACGGTTCAGCGGCCGAAGGCGCCGTGCTGATCGGCGCCGACGGGATCAACTCCGCGGTCCGCGCGGCCGTGTTCCCCGAGGCTCCGGCGCCCAGTTTCACCCAGGGCATCGGCTCGGGCGGCTTCGCCCGCACCAAGGGCGCGGGCGAGGCGGACGGCGTCCTGCGGATGGTGTTCGGGCTGCGCGGCTTCTTCGGCTACCAGGTCCTGCCCGGCGGGGAGGTGTACTGGTTCGAGAACCACACCGAGCCCGAGGAGCCCGCCCGGGGCTGGGCCGCCTCGATCACCGACGAGCAGTGGCGGGCCGAGCTGCTGCGCCGGCACGCGGCCGACCACCGGGTGGTCGCCGGGATCCTGTGCGCGACCCAGGGGCCGATAGGCCGCTGGCCGCTCTACGACCTGCCGTCGCTGCCCACCTGGCACCGGCAGAACGTATGCCTGATGGGCGACGCCGCCCACGCCATCTCACCGCATCTGGGCCAGGGCGCCGCCCTCGGCATGGAGGACGCCGCGGTCCTCGCCACGTGCCTGCGCGACGAGGCCGATCCCCAGCGGGCGTTCGCCGCGTTCGAGGGGATCCGGCGCCCGCGCGTGGAGGGGCTGGTGCGGCGGGCCCGCAAGACGGGCGGACACATGACGCCCAACGGCCCCGTGGGCCGGGCGATGCGCGATCTGATGCTCCCCTTCTTCCTGCGGCTGAGCCTGAAGAGCGCGGACGACGTGTACGGCTACCGGGTCCCCTGGGACGCTCCGCACCGCGTGGCCGCAGGGTGAGCGCGCCATGACCGACGTCATCGTGATCGGTGGCGGGCTCGCCGGGTCGGCGGCCGCGCTGTTCGCCGCCCGCCGCGGCCACCGGGTCACCGTCCTGGAGAGCGGGGAGCCGCCACCGGACGCGGGCCCGGACGACGACGTCCTTCACTGGCGGCGCCCCGAGGTCCCGCACGCCCGCCAGGGCCATGCCTTCCTCGCCCTGGCGACCAGGGTCCTGAGCGAGGAGGCGCCCGACGTCCTGACCGCGCTGGCCGCCCGGGGCGCCCTGCCGGTCCCGCTGAAGGACGGCCGGCCGGACGCGACCGTGCTGTCCCGGCGCCTGGTGTACGAGGGGGTGCTGCGGCGGGCCGCGCTGGCCCAGCCGGGCGTCACCTACGTGCACGGCACCCGGGTCACCGGCCTGCGCCTCTCCGGCGAGGTGGAGGGCGTGCCCCGCGTGGTGGCGGTCCGGGCGGCCGGGCGCGAGGAGTTCCGGGGCGACCTGGTGGTGGACGCGAGCGGCCGGCGCTCCCGGGTCGCCCGCTGGCTCTCGGACCTGGCACTGCCCGTGCCGAGCGAGACCGCGCAGCCGTGCGGCTTCTTCTATCTGACCCGGCACTACCGGCTGCGCCCCGGCCGGAACTTCCCCTCGACCACGGTGCCTCAGGTCGCCGAACTCGACTATGCGACCGCGCTGGTCTTCCCCGGCGACAACGGCACCTTCCAGCTCTCGGCGACGGTCGCCGTGTCCGACCCGCTGCGTCACCGGCTGCGCGACCCCGCCACGTTCACCCGCTTCCTGTCGGCGGTGCCCCGCACGGCGGTCTGGCTCGACCGCGGGGAGCCGCTCGACGACCCGGCACCGATGGGCAACATCGAGAACCGCTGGCGCCGGCTCCTCGACGAGCAGGGCCGCCCGATCGTCGCGGGGCTGGTGCTGCTCGGCGACGCCGCCGTCCAGACCAATCCCACCTTCGGCCGGGGCACCTCCCTCGCCTTCAGCCACGCGCGGCAACTGGCCCGCGTCGCGGACCGCGCGGCCGACGACCCGCTCGCCGCGCTGCTCGCGTACGAGAAGTGGACGGCGGACGGCCCGGGGCGCTGGTTCGGGCTCCAACTGGCCACGGACGAGGCCAGGTTCGCGCAGCTGCGGGCAGGGCTGCGCGGGCAGCGGGCGGCGCCTGCCGAGGATCTGCCCAACCGGTTCGTCCGGGCGATGGCGGTGCTCCGTGAGGACGACGAGGACGTCCGGGATGCCGCGCTGCGCCTCTACAACATGCTGATGACTCCGCAGGAGCTCATGGCGGACCGGGTCGTCTCCCGCCGCATCCTCGCCTTCCTGCGCGACAACCCGCTCCCCGAACCGCCCGTGGAGGGCCCCGGGCGCTCCGCGTTCGAGTCCTTGGTGACGGGCGGTTCTGTACAGGACCTGTCACCGGCGCCACCGCACCCCGCCCCCCGCCGATAGCGTCGGCGGGCGGGCCGCACCAGCCGGCGACCGCACCGCGCGGTCCCCGGCCCGGCTCCCAGCCCGACACCGGGCCTCGCCCCTCCGGTCCGGTCCTCGACCGCCCGGTCCCGGCCCGCCCCACCCCGGGCCCCACCCACCGAATCCCCGCCCGGTCCGCCGGGCGAGTCCGTGAAGGACGGCAGCGTGGAGATCTCTCTCAAGACCGGCGTCACCCTGAGCTACGACATCTTCGGAGACCCCGACGGCAGCCCGGTGCTGCTCGTCCCGGGACAGCACCAGGCGAACCTGTTCAACCAGATGCAGGTCCCGTTCCTCACCAAGCGCGGCCACCGAGTCATCACCTTCGACCACCGGGGCGTGCCGCCGTCGCAGGAGACCCCTCCCCCGTACACCATGGAGGGTCTGGCCGAGGACGTGGCCGCGCTCATCGAGCAGCTCGACATCGGCCCCTGTGCGATCGTCGGCTATTCCCTCGGCGCCACCATCATCCTCGAACTCGCCGTCGAGCGGCCCGAGTTACTCACCAGGGCCGCGCTGGTCGGGGTGCCGTGGAAGCCGAGCGCGCTGCACCGGGCGATCCGCGAGGACGCCCTGGAGCGGCTGCGGGCGGGGGTGGTGATGCCGCCCGTGATGGAGGGCATCTACCGGGCGATGTACCTGTTCGGCCCGCGCGCCCTGAACCGGGATGCCTTCATCGGGCCGTACCTGGAGGGGCTGCGCGGACTCGCCGAATCGGGGGGACACGGGGCGCTCGGCCACGCCGAGGCGTCGGCGTCGTACGACCCCGACCCCAAGCGCATCGCGGGCATCACCGTGCCCTGTCTGGTGGTCGGCATGGAGCACGACATCATGTCGCCGTATCCGATGGCCCGCGAACTCGCCAAGATCATCCCGGGCTGCGCGTACCGCGAGATCAAGAACAGCGGGCACGCGGCGCTCCTGGAGAAGCCGACCGAGGTGAACATGCTGCTCGACGAATTCCTGGGCGGCACCAAGGAGTAGGAGCGGCGAAGGGCCCGGACATCCGCGTGGATGTCCGGGCCCTTCGCCGTCGACCGGGCGCGCGGTCAGAGCAGCTGGTACAGCCGGTGGAAGGTGTGCCGCACGGGCAGCACCCGCACCCGCGCGAAGCCCGCCTCCGCGGCGTAGGCGCGGACCGTGCCGGGGCGCATCACCGTGCCGGTGGCCGCCGAGGGCTGCTCGGCCATGCCGACCGGCAGACAGTGCAGGAGGCTGACCGCGTACTGGAAGCGTTCGGTCTCCGAGGCCGGAGCCGTGAACCTCTCCCCCACATTGGGCTCCATCAGGAGCACCGACCCGCCCGGTGCGAGCAGCGCCCGGCAGGAGCGCAGCACCTCCACCGGCCGTGCCATGTCGTGCAGCGCGTCGAAGACGCACACCAAGTCGTAGCGGCCCGCGAGGTCGCGGTCGCCGGCGTCGCGGACCTCGAACGTCACCCGGTCGGCGACGCCCGCCTCGCGGGCGTTCTGCCGTGCGTCGGCCACCGAGCGCTCGTCGAGGTCGAGGCCGTGCACGCGCGCCTTGGGGTAGGCCTGGGCAAGGGCGATGGAGGAGTAGCCGGAGCCGCAGGCCACGTCCGCGACGACCCCGCCCTCCCCGCCGAGCGCGGCGTGCACCGCGGGCAGGGTGGCGGCGATCCACCCGGCCAGCTGGTGCTGGAACACCGAGCGGTTCAACCCGGCCTGCCCGCCGCGCAGTTCGGGCCCGAACCGCTCGTAGGCGATGCCCTCGCCGGTGCGGAACGCCTCGATGAGCAGGGGCAGGACGGACGCCATGCCGCCGATCGGGAGCAGCACGAGCGGGGCTATCGAGAAGAGGCTGCCGGGGTCGGTCAGCGCCTCGGCGTGTCCGGCGGGCAGCGTGAACATTCGCTGTTCCGGCGGGACGTCACCGCTCTGGGCGAGCAGGATGCCGGCCGCGGCCTGCTGCTCCAGCCACTCCCGGGCGTAGCGCGGCGCGATGCCCGCGCGCTCGGCCAGTTGCGGGGCGGTCGCCGGGCCGCCCTCGGCGAGGGCGTCGTAGAGGCCGAGCCTGAGCCCCAGATAGGCGGTCATGAGCTCGGCCGCGCCGAGGCCCGCCATGAACAGGCGCACGGAGAGCGCCTGGGCGGTGGTCGGGGGCGCGGTGGGGGCGGCCGCGGTGCGGGCGCCGGGGACGCGGGGCGGCGCGCCGTCGCGTGGGTGCGGCGGCGTCGGGGCGAAGCGGTCGGGCACGGTCATGAGTGGATGCCTCCGTCGAGTTCAGCCGGTCCGCCCGGCCGGGCGGCGCACCTGCGAGCCGTCGCCGAGCAGATCGAGCCGGTCGAGTCCCTCGCGGACCCGGTCGGTCAGCAGATCGATGTGGTCGAGCGCGCTCACGACCCGGGTGAACACGGTCCGCCGGTAGGCGACCATGGCGCGGTCGCCGGCCGCGAACCGGACACCCGCCGCGTGATCGACCTCCAGGCGCTCCCACAGGTCCGCGAGCAGGAAGCGCCGGCGCATCAGGGAGGCCGCGTCGAGGACCATGTCCTCACGGTCGGCCCGTTCCGCCGCGGTGAGTTCGCGGTACACCCCGCGCAGCGAGAGCACCCCGAACGAGACGTGCCGGGCCTCGTCGCGGGCGACGAGGGCGGCGATCCGGCGGATGAGCGGGTCGTGGAAGGTGGTGCCCGCGAGCCGGAACGCCGCCATCGCGAGGGCCTCGACGACGATCTGCATGCCGAGCGCGGTGATGTCCCAGCGGGCGTCGGTGAGGACGTCCTCAAGGAGTGCGTGCAGCGCCTCGTTGATGGCGTACGGCTGCGGGATCTTCTCCCGCAGGTAGCGCGAGAAGACCTCGACGTGCCGGGCCTCGTCGGCGACCTGGCTCGCCGCGCACAGCTTGGCCTCGACGTCGGGCAGTTCCTGCACGAGCCGGGCGGCCGCGGCGAGCGCCGCCTGCTCGCCGTGCAGAAACTGGCTGACCAGCCAGCTCTGCAGCTCCCAGCGGAAGGTGTCCCACATGGGCCGCCCGCGCACCGCCATCGGCGAGGCCTCGAAGGAGGCCCGCGCGAAGTCGGTGCCGTCGGGGAGCGGTGCGCCGAAGGGCACCGCCTGCGTCCAGTCCAGGTCCTCGGCGGCGCTCCACTGCTGCTCCTGGGCCCGCTGGTAGAGACGTTGCAGCTGGGGCGTGCGCGGTGTGTAGTCCCAGGACAGTCGGGTGTGGGCCGGTGTCGGTATGTCGAGGTCCCGCATGCCGGGGACGCTAGCAGCGCACGGCGCGCCACCACCGGTTTCTTTCAATGCCGCCAAGTATCTTTCAGTCCCCGAAGCCCGTTCGGTGGCGGTCGGTAGCTTGTGCGCCGTGGGGAATTCCGAAGAGCGCGAGACCGAACCCTCCGTGGGACAGCGGCTGTTGTGGTTCCTCGATCGCTACCGCGGTCAGGACGGAGCCCTCAACTGCCCCATGATGTGCCGCCTTCGAGGGCCGTTGGACCATTCCGTTCTGCGCACGGCACTGGACCGGGTGTCGGCCCGCCATGACGCCTTGCGCACGGTATTCAGCGGCGGCGGCAGAAAGCTCCGCCAAATCGTACGGGAACCGCATCCGGTGGAGGTGCGCCATGTCGATCTGCGCGGCGAGGCGGATCCCGCATCGGCGGTGGACGCCCGCATTTCCGAGGAGCTCGCCACCCGGATCGACGCCACCGAGAACGCGGTGCGCTGCACGCTGTGGCAGGTCGCCGACGACGAGCACGTGCTGTGCGTCAACATGCACCATCTGGTCACCGACTCGTGGTCCTGCGGTGTCGTCTTCCAGGATCTGTGCGCCGTGCTCGACCGGCTGGCCGGCGGGACCAAGGAACTCCCCGATCCCGGCTGGCAGTTCACCGAGTTCGCCGACTGGCAGCGCGAGGCCCTCGACAACGGCGAGCTCAAGGGGCAGCTGAACTACTGGCGCCGCGAGCTGGCGGACCTCGCGCTGCCTCCGCTGCCGGCGCGGCCCGACCCCGGGCCCCGCCGGACGGCGCTGGTGCGCGGCGAGCTGTCCGAAGCCACCGTGGGGGCGCTGCGCGCGCTGGCCGTCGGCCGGGGCAGTTCGCTGTTCGCCGCGATGCTGACCCTCTACTACGCCACCCTGCACCGCACGACCGGCCGCACCGATCTCGCGGTCGCCTCCCTCTACGCCAACCGGCTGCGTCCGCAGACCCGGCGAACGGTGGGCTTCCTCGCCAACATGGTCGTCCTGCGCACCCGGATCACCCCGTCGGCGCCGGTACTCGACGCGCTCAAAACCACGCACGCCACCGTCGTGGGCGGCTTCCTCAACCAGGGAATTCCCTATCAGCTGCTGCCGCTTCCGGGTTCCGGGAACGACGGGGCGCGCGCCGATGACATCGTCTTTCAGATGCTGGCCGAACCGGTCTACAGCATCACCGTCGGCGATCTCGACATCGAAGTCCTGGTACCCGACGGAGTGGGCAGCAGATTCGAGCTCGAACTGGTCCTGGTGCCGCACAGCGAGGGATTCCACGTCCTGCTCTTCTACAACGAGGGCCGCTTCACCCCCGCCTTCGCCGAGGAATTCGTCCAACGCTTCGTGGGCGCCTGCGAATTGGTCGCCAAGAACGCGGACCTGCCCGTCAGCCGGATCTGTTGACCACCATCGGGGGCACCCATGGGAATTTCGCTCGATGACATGCGCAGGGCCGTCGCGGACCTGCTGGAGGAACCCGTCGCGTCCATCCTCGACGACGACGACCTGGTGGCCCGGGGTCTGGATTCGATGGGCATCATGCGGCTCGCCGGGCAGTGGCGCCGCGAGGGCGTGGCGGTCACGTTCGGCGAGCTGATCGAGCAGCCCCGGCTGTGCGACTGGTGGCGGCTGGCGACCGGGCGCGCGGGAGGGCCCGACGGCGACAAGCCCCGGGACACCGCGGCCGTGCTCGACGACGCGTACACCGAGCTCGACGAGCGGGCGCCCTTCCCCTTGGCCCCCATGCAGTACGCCTACTGGATCGGCCGCGCGCCGGGGCAGGCGCTCGGCTCCGGCAGCCATTTCTACTTCGAGTTCGACGGTCCCGCCCTGGACCCCGACCGCCTCGATGCCGCCCTGCGCTCCCTCACCGCCCGCCACCCCATGCTGCGGGCCCGCTTCCTCGACGACGGCACCCAGCGCATCGACGAGTCACCGACCGGCCTGGCCGGCGTGCACGATCTGCGCGCCCTGGCGCCCGCGGAAGCGGAGGCCGAACTGGCCCGTCTGCGGGGCGTGTTGTCGCACCAGCGCATGGACGCGGCACGCGGCCAGGTGCTCGACGTCCGGGTCAGCCTGCTCCCCGGCGGCGCCGGACGGCTGCACATCGACATCGACATGCTGGTCTGCGACGCGATGAGCTTCCGCATCGTCATCGCGGACCTGGCACACCACTACGACCACCCGGAGGAGCACCCCGAGCCGGCCGCCTACAGCTACCGGCGCTACCTCGCGGAACGCTCCGCGCGCCCCGCCGAGGGCCGGGAACGCGACCGCGCGCACTGGGCGTCCCGGCTCGCCGCGCTGCCGTCCGGACCCCAACTCCCCCTGGCCGTCGCCCCGGAGCAGGTCCGCGACGCCCGTACGACCCGCCGCGGGCATCTGCTCGACGCCGCCGAACGCGCACGCCTCCTGGCCCTGTCGCGCGCGCACGGCGTCAGCCCCTCCATGGCGCTCGCCGCCTGCTACGCCCAGGTGCTGGCGCTGTGGAGCGCGGAGGAGCGCTTCCTGCTCAATCTGCCGCTCTTCGACCGCGACCCCGTCCACCCCGACGTGCCGTTGCTGGTGGGCGACTTCACGAGTCTGCTACTGCTGACCGTCGAGGGCCAGGAGGCGGACTCCTTCGCCGCGCGGGCCCGCCAGGTGCAGGCCGGCTTCCGGGAGGCGGCCGCGCACGGCGACTACCCGGGCACCGAGGTGCTGCGTGACCTGGCCCGTACGCGCCGGCGCGGGGCCCTGGCTCCGGTGGTGTTCACCAGCGCCCTCAGCATGGGCGAGCTGTTCGGGCCGGAGGTGCGCGGGGTCCTGGGCGAGCCGGCCTGGATGAGTTCGCAGACCCCGCAGGTGTGGATGGACCTCCAGGTGGTGGAGGAGGCCGACGGCATCCGGCTCAACTGGGAGGCGGTGGACGCGCTCTTCCCGGAGGGCACCGTCGACGCGATGTTCGCTGCCCTGTGCACCCTGGTGTCCCATCTGACGGCGCCCGGCGCGGACTGGGAGGCCCCGCTGCCCGATCTGCTCCCCGCGCGCCAGCGCCAGGTGCGGGAGGCGGTGAACGCCACCGCGCGGGATCTGCCCGTCTCCCCGCTGCACGCGCCGTTCTTCGCGCGGGCCGCCGCCGATCCCGGCCGGGCGGCTCTCCTGTCCCGGGGCGGCGCGCTCAGCTACGGCGAGGTGGCCGAACGGGCGCTGCGGCTCGCCGGATCGCTGCGCGAGGGCGGGCTCACCTCCGGCGAGGCGGTCCTGGTCACGCTGCCCAAGGGGCCGGACCAGATCGTCGCCGTCCTCGGGGTGCTCGCGGCGGGCGGCGTCTACGTGCCGGTCGGCGTGGACCAGCCCGCCGAGCGCCGCGCCCGCATCCGGGAGTCCAGCGGCGCCGGCGCCGAGGTCACCGCCGCCACGCTCGCCGCGTCCGCGTCCACGCCCCCGCTGGACATACCCGCGTCACCCGATCCCGCCGCACCCGCGTACGTGATCTACACCTCGGGCTCGACCGGGACACCGAAGGGGGTCGTGGTCTCCCACCGGGCCGCCGGCAACACCGTCGCCGCGCTGGGCGAGCACTTCTCGGTGGGGCCCGACGACCGGACCCTCGCGATCTCCGCGCTCGACTTCGACCTGTCCGTCTACGACATCTTCGGCCCCCTGTCGGCCGGCGGCGCGGTGGTCTGTGTGAGCGAGCCCGAGCGGCGCGACGCCCGGTCCTGGCTCGCGCTGGCCCGCGAGCACGCCGTCACCGTTGTCAACTGCGTGCCCACCCTGTTCGCCATGCTCCTGGAGGCAGCGCGGGCCGACGGCGGCGCACCCTCCCTCCGGGTGGCCCTGCTCGGCGGCGACCGCGTGCCGGTGGACCTGGCCGAGGGCGCGGCCGAGGTCTTCCCCGGGCTTCGTTTCGCCGGGCTCGGCGGTACGACCGAGACCGCGATCCACTCCACCGTGTTCGAGACCGACAGGCCCGTCCTGCACGGCAGTTGTGTGCCCTACGGGGTGCCGCTCGCCAATCAGCGGTGCCGGGTGAGCGACCCGAACGGCAGGGACCGCCCGGACTGGGTGCCGGGCGAGCTGTGGATCGGCGGCGCCTCGGTGGCCGACGGATACCGGGGCGACCCGGAGCGCACCGCCGACCGGTTTGTGACGCACGAGGGACTGCGCTGGTACCGCACCGGCGACCTGGCCCGCTACTGGCCGGACGGCACGCTGGAGTTCCTCGGCAGGTCCGACTTCCAGGTCAAGATCCGGGGCCATCGCATCGAGCCCGGCGAGATCGAGGCGGCCCTGGTCGCGCACCCGGAGGTGACGGCCGCCGCCGTGGTGCCGGTGGGCGACGAGCCGCGCCGGCTCGCCGCGGCCGTGGTGCCGGCGCCCGGCGCGGCCGGTCGTCACAGCACGGACGGCACGGAACTCCCACAAGGGGAAGCGGAGTTGGAGTCCACGTTGCGGGACCATCTGGCCGCGCTGCTCCCGGCCGCGATGGTGCCCGAACGGATCACCGCCGTCGCCGCGCTGCCGCTCAACGCCAACGCGAAGGTGGACCGCGCCGCGCTCACGGAGCTCCTGTCCGGCGCACCCCGCGCGAGCGCCGCCCACATCCCGCCGCAGGGCCCCGTCGAGGCGGCCGTCGGCGCACTGTGGGAGGAGTTGCTCGGCACCGAACGGGTCGGCCGCACCGACGACTTCTTCGCGCTGGGCGGCGACAGCCTGCTCGCCACCCGGCTGCTCACCCGGCTCAAGGCCGAGGGCCTGCACGACGCCGACCTCGGGCGGCTGTTCGCCGCGCCCACACTGCGGGACTTCGCGGCCGGTCTCACCCCGGGGCGCCCGACCCGGCTGCCCACCGTCACCGCCGACCTGGCACGGCGCGGCGAGCCCTTCCCGGCGACCGACGTCCAGCGCGCCTACTGGCTGGGCCGGGGCTCCGACTTCACCCTGGGCGGCGTCGGCTCGTACTGGTACTGGGAGTTCGACGGGCAGCACGTGGACCTCGCCCTCCTGGAGGACGTCTGGAACCGGCTGGTGCAGCGGCACGAGATGATGCGGGCCGTCTTCGACGACGACGGCAACCAGAAGATCCTGCCGAAGGTGCCCCGGTTCCGCCTCACCGTCACGGACGCTCCCGCCGGCGAGGAGGAGACGGCGCTCGCGGCCCAGCGCGCGGCCATGGACCACCGGGTCTTCGACGTGGGCAGCTGGCCGCTCTTCGACATCGCCGCCACCCGCTACGGCGCCGGGCGCACCCGGATCGCCTTCGGCTTCGACTACATCGTGCTCGACGCCCTGAGCATCATGACCCTGTTCTGGGAGCTCTCCACCCTCTACCGCGACCCGAGGACCCACCTACCCGCCCTGGGTGTCTCGTTCCGGGACTATGTGCTGCAGGCCGCGCCCGCCGACGACGATCTGGCGGCCGACCGGGACTACTGGCGGGCCCGTCTCGACGACCTGCCGCCCGCGCCGGCGCTGCCGCTCGCCGTGGACCCGGTGCAGGTGAGCGCCCCCCGCTTCGCCCGGCGCGAGTTCGCCCTGGAGCCGGATACGTGGGCGGCGCTCACCGCGCGGGGCCGCGAGGTGGGCCTCACGCCCTCCGCGCTGCTCGCCACCGCCTTCGCCGACGTCCTCGCCGCGTGGAGCGCCCATCCGGACGTCACCTTGAACCTCACCCTGTTCGACCGGCGCGAGGTGCACCCCGACATCAACGACATCGTGGGCGACTTCACCTCGCTGCTCCTGGTGGGGCACCGGCCACGGGCCGGTGAGGGCTGGGCGTCGGCCGCGCGCCGCTTCCAGCAGCAGATCTGGGACGGCCTCCAGCACAGCTCGGTGTCCGCGATCTGGGTGCTGCGCGAACTCGCCCTGCGCGACGGGGTGATGGACTCGCCGATGCCCGTCGTCTTCACCAGCACCCTCGGCGTCTCCGACAAGCTCGCCGACCTGAGCATGCCGTTCGGCGAGCAGGTCTACGGCCTGTCCCAGACCCCCCAGGTGTGGCTGGACTGCCAGGTGGTCGAGCGGGACGGCGGGCTCGCCATCAACTGGGACGTGGTGGAGGAGCTCTTCCCCGACGGGGTCGTGGCCGACATGTTCGGCGCGTACGAGCGTCTGCTGCGCAGCCTGTGCACGGCGGACTGGGCCGCCGAGATCACCGTGCCGCTCCCGGCCGCGCAGCGCGCGGCCCGCGTCGCCACCAATGCCACGGAGGCTCCGGCCGGCGGCGGCCCCCTGCACCGGGCGTTCTTCGCTCGGGCCCGCAGCGCGCCGGAGCGCAGCGCACTGCTGTGGGGCGAGTCCGGCGCGCTGGACTACGGGGGCCTGGCCGCGCGCGCCCTGGCGGTGGCCGGCGCGCTCCGGGAGGCCGGGGTGCGGCCCGAGGACATGGTCGCCGTCGTACTGCCCAAGGGGCCCGACCAGATCGCCGCGGTGCTCGGCGTCCTTGCCGCGGGAGCCGCGTACGTGCCGGTGGGCGTGGACCAGCCGGCCGCGCGGCGCGACCGCATCCTGGCCAACGCCGGGGCGCGGGTGGCGCTCACGAGCGGCACCTCCGGGGACTGGCCCGCGACGGTCCGCCGGGTGGACGTGACCGGCGCGTTCGCCGCCGAGCCACTGCCCGGTCCGGTCGAGGTGTCCGAGGACGCCCTCGCGTACACCATCTTCACCTCGGGCTCCACGGGCGAACCGAAGGGCGTCGAGATCACCCACCGGGCAGCCGCCAACACCGTCGAGGACATCGGAGAGCGGTTCGGTGTGGGCCCCGACGACCGGGTCCTGGCCGTCTCCGCGCTCGACTTCGACCTGTCCGTGTACGACATCTTCGGGCCGCTGTCGGCGGGCGGGGCGCTCGTCCTGATCGCCGAGGAGGACCGCCGCGAGGCGCACCGCTGGCTCGGCTCGGTCCGCGACCACGGAGTCACCCTGTGGAACACGGTGCCGGCGCTGCTCGACATGCTCCTCGTGGCGGCGGGCGACGGCCCCGCGCTCGACGGGCTGCGCCTGGCCCTGGTCTCCGGGGACTGGGTCGGGCTCGACCTGCCGGGCCGGCTCGCCGAGCGGGCCCCGCGCTGTCGCCTGATCGCCCTGGGCGGCGCCACCGAGGCCGCCATCTGGTCCAACTACCACGTGGTGGAAGGCCTGTTGGAGGGATGGCCCTCCATCCCGTACGGCGCTCCCCTGCGCAACCAGCGCTACCGCGTCGCCGACGCGCACGCCCGGGACTGCCCCGACTGGGTGCCGGGCGAGCTGTGGATCGGCGGGGCCGGTGTGGCCGCGGGCTACCGGGGCGATCCGGCGCGCACCGCCGAGCGGTTCGTGACGTACGCCGGAGAGCGCTGGTACCGCACCGGGGACCTGGGCCGCTACCGGCCGGGGGCGGTCATCGAGTTCCTGGGCCGCGCCGATCACCAGGTGAAGGTCGGCGGCCACCGGATCGAACTCGGTGAGATCGAGGCGGCGCTCGGCTCGGCGCCCACGGTGGCCCGCGCGGTGGCGCTGACCGTCGGGGAGCGCCCGCGCCACCGCATCGTCGCCTTCGTCGTCTCCGACACCGGCATCGCGCCCGACACCGACACGCTGCGCGCCACGCTCGCCGAACGGCTGCCGCACTACATGATCCCGGACCGGATCGAGGCCGTGGAGCGGCTGCCGCTCACCGCCAACGGCAAGGTGGACCGCGCCGCCCTCACCGAGCTGGCCGCCGGCGCGGGCGCCGGACCGGACCGGGGCGAGCCTCCCCGGGGAGAGACCGAGCAGGTGGTCGCCGGGGTCTTCGGCGCGGTTCTGGAGACCGAACGGGTGGGCCGCGGCGAGAGCTTCTTCCTGCTCGGCGGGGACAGCCTCACCGCCACCCGCGCCGCCGAGGAGCTGTACCGGGCCACTGGAGTTCGACTGACGCTCCGTCAGTTCTTTGCCGCGCCCACCGTGAGCGCACTCGCCGCGCTCGTCCAGGAGCAGCGGAACACGACCGCCCTGACCGCCATGGAAGAGGGAACCCTATGAACATCGCCGGGCTCTTGGCCGAACTGGAGGCCGCCGGGGTCGAGTTGTGGGAGGAGTCGGGGCGTCTGCGGTTCCGGGCCCCCCAGGGCGCGCTGACCGACGACCGCCGCGAGGCACTGCGCGCCCACAAGGAGCAGGTGCTCGACCACCTGCGCGAGGAGCGCACCCGCACCACGGTCACGCACCACCCCGAGGACCGCCACACCCCCTTCCCGCTCACCGATGTGCAGACCGCCTATCTGCTGGGCCGCAAGGACCTCTTCGCGTACGGCGGCGTGGCCTGCCACGCGTACGGGGAGCTGCGCTTCACCGCGCTCGACCCGGCCCGGATGGAGCAGGCCTGGCAGCGGCTGATCGAGCGGCACGACATGCTGCGGGCGGTCGTGGACGAGGAGGGGTCCCAGCGGGTGCTCACCGCGGTGGCCCCGTACCGCATCGAGGTCACCGACCTGCGCGAGGCTCCTCCGGAGCGGGCCGGGGCGGCGCTCGCGGCGCAGCGCGACGCGATGGACCACGAGATCAGGCCGGCGGGCGTCTGGCCGCTGTTCGAGCTGCGGGCCACCCTTTTCGCCGACCACGCGCTGCTGCACGTCTCGCTGGACTTCCTGATCGCCGACTACGTGTCGATCAACCTCCTGCTCGACGAGCTGCGCACCCTGTACGCGGACCCGTGCGCGGACCTGCCCGAGCTGCCGGTGACCTTCCGGGACTATCTGCTCGCCGAACGCGGACTCCGGCAGAGCACCCGCTACGAACGGGACCGCGCCTACTGGCTGGCCCGCGTGGACGAGCTGCCGCCCGCCCCGGCGTTCCCGATGCGGGGCGCCCCGGCGGCCGAGGGCCCGGCCCGGTTCGTGCGCCACCGGATGGCGCTGTCCCGTCCGGACTGGCAGGCGCTGCGCGACACGGCGACCGCGCGCGGCCTCACCCCGTCGGGCGCGGTGCTCGCCGCGTACGCGGAGGTCATCGGCCGCTGGTGCAACCGGCAGCGCTTCACGCTCGACCTCACACTCCTGAACCGGCTTCCCCTGCACCCCCAAGTCGGTTCGCTGGTGGGCGACTTCACCTCCGTCGAGCTCCTGGAGGTCGACCGAGCGAGCGGCGGCACCTTCGCCGAGCGGGGCAAGCAGCTGGTGGGCCGGCTCTTCGAGGACCTCGACCACCGGCTGTTCACCGGCGTCGAGGTGATGCGTGAGATCGCCCGCAGGCGCGGCCAGGACGCGGCCCTGATGCCGGTCGTCTTCACCAGCGCCATCGGGCTCGGGGACGCCGCGTCCGCCCCGGCCGACGACGCCGAGGGGCGGCTGGTGCACGGCATCAGCCAGACCCCGCAGGTGTGGATCGACTGCCAGGTGATGGAGGACCGCGAGGGCCTCTCGCTCAACTGGGACGTCCGCGAGGGCGTGCTGGCCGACGGTGTGGTGGACGCGATGTTCGCCTCCTTCCGCGCACTCGTCGAGCGCATGGCCGTGGACCCCGCCGTGTGGGACCTGGCGGTGCCGACCGGGCTGCCCGCGGAACAGAGCGCACGCCGCGCCGAAGCCAACGCCACCGAGGGACCGCTCTCCCCGGCCCTGCTGCACGAGGGCGCGTTCGCGGCGGCCGCCCGCGCGCCCGAGCATCCCGCCGTGATCAGCGGCGACACCGTCCTGACCCACGGCGAGGTGGCCGCGCGGGCGCACGCCGTCGCCGCCGCCCTCAAGGGCGCGGGCTGCGTGCCCGGCGACCTGGTCGGCGTCGTGATGGACAAGAGCTGGGAGCAGGTGGTGGCCGTCCTCGGCACGCTGCTCGCCGGCGCGGTCTACGTCCCGGTCGACACCCACCAGCCGGAGGTCCGCCGTGAGCAGATGCTCCAGGACGCCAAGGTCCGCTGCGCGCTGGTGCGTTCGGGCCGCACCGTCCTGCCCGACGGCGTCACCGCCATCGCGGTGGACACGCTGGCTCCCGCTCCGGTGGCGCCCGTGGAACGGCTGCGCGAGCCCGACGACCTCGCCTACGTCATCTACACCTCGGGGTCGACCGGCAGCCCCAAGGGCGTCATGATCAGTCACCGCGGCGCGGTGAACACCATCGACGACATCAACGAGCGGTTCAGGGTGGGCCCGGACGACCGGGTCCTCGCCCTCGCCAATCTCGGCTTCGACCTGTCGGTCTACGACGTGTTCGGGGTCCTCGCCGCGGGCGGCGCGCTGGTGCTGCCCGACCCCGACCGGCGGGCCGACCCCTCGCACTGGGCGGACCTCGTCGCCCGGCACGGGGTCACCCTGTGGAACTCCGTCCCCGCCCAGCTGCACATGGTCAACGAGTACCTCGGCACCGAGCCGCTGCCGCTGCCGTCGCTGCGTCTGGCGCTGCTCTCCGGCGACTGGATACCGGTGTCGCTGCCCGACTCCGTCCGCGCCAAGGTGCCCGGCCTGAGCGTGGTGTCGCTCGGCGGCGCCACCGAAGCCTCCATCTGGTCGATCCTGCACCCCGTCGACGAGGTGACCCCGGGGCTGCCGTCGATCCCGTACGGGCGGCCGCTCACCAACCAGCGCTTCCATGTCCTGGACGCGGCGATGGAGCCCTGTCCCGACCTGGTGGCGGGCGAGCTCTACATCGCCGGGATCGGGCTCGCGCTCGGCTACCTCGGCGACGAGTCGCGGACCGCCGAGCGATTCGTGACCCATCCGCGCACCGGTGAGCGGCTCTACCGCACCGGCGACCTCGGCCGGTATCTGCCCGACGGGGAGATCGAGTTCCTCGGCCGCGACGACCGCCAGGTCAAGATCAGGGGCCATCGCATCGAGACGGCGGAGGTCGAGGCGGCCCTGCGCAGTCACCCGGCGGTCGCCGACTGCGTGGTCCTCGTCGAGGGCGAGCGCCCCTGGGAGCGGCGGCTGATGGCGTTCGCCGAGACGGCGCGAGTACCCGCCGGCGCCACCGAGCGCGACAGCGCGCTCGTCGAGGCGGTGACCGCCGACGGTGAAGAGGTCCGCGCCGGGGTCAACGCCGAGCAGGTCGTCGGATTCGCCCGGCGGCTGGACGAGGCGGCGCTGCTCGCCATGATGGATGTGCTCCAGAACAGCGGCCTGTTCGCCACGGCGGACGACCGGCACTCGCTCGGGACGATCCTGTCGTCCGCGGGCGTGGCACCCAAACACCACCGCCTGGTGCGGCGCTGGCTCGCCGCGCTCGAACGCGAGGAGTACGTGGAGCGCTCGCCGCAGGACGGCGAGTACCGCGCGCTGCGGCGGGCCGAGCCCGGGTCGGTCGACGAGGCGTGGCTGCGGGTGGACGAGGCGCTGCCCACCGCGCAGGACGGCTCGGAGCTCCTCAGCTACTTCCGCACGGCCACCGCCCACCTGCCCCAGCTGCTGCGCGACGAGCAGGACCCGGTCCAACTCCTGTTTCCCGAAGGCAGGTTGGAGATTCAGGAGGCCGCCTACACCGAGGGCTTCCTCAACTCCTACCTCAACCGCGTCGCGACCTCCGTCGTCCAGCGGATCGCCCAGGAGCACGCCCCGCGCGGCACCCTGCGCCTCCTCGAGGTCGGCGCGGGCGTGGGCGGGGTGAGCGTCGAGGCGGTACCGCGGCTCGCCGGGACCGACTGCTCGTACCTGTTCACCGACGTGTCGCAGTTCTTCCTGAACAAGGCGGCCGAACGCTTCACCGACTTCCCGTGGGTGGACTACCAGCTCTTCGACATGAACGAGGAGTACCGCCCGCAGGGCATCGAGCCCAACTCGCTCGACGTGATCCTGTGCGGCAACGTCATGCACTACTCGCGCAACGCCTCAATGGTCCTGGGCCGGATGCGGGAGATGCTCGCGCCGGGCGGCTGGCTCATCTTCATCGAGACGACCCGGGACAACTACCAGATCCTGACGTCGATGGAGTTCCTCTTCGACGCCACCAACGGCGACTTCGAGGACGTGCGCAAGGGCGCGGACCAGACGTTCGTCGCCCGTGAGCAGTGGCTCGACCTGCTGGCGGAGGCGGGCGGCGAGACGGTGGTGTGCCTGCCCGACACGAAGGACCCGCTCGCCACCATCGGCATGCACGTCTTCGCGGTGCAGTTCAAGCAGGACCGGGTGCCGGTGAGGGCGGCCGAGGTGCTCGGCCATGTCGCCGTGCGGCTGCCCGAGGAGATGGTCCCGGCCCACCTCCAGCTGGTCGACGCGCTGCCGCTGACCGACAACGGCAAGACGGACCGGCGCACCCTCGCTTCCTGGCTGCTGCCCAAGGGCGCCGTCGAGCACCGTGCCGGAGCGGGCGACCGGGTGCCGATGACCGATCTGGAGCAGCGCATCCAGACCGCCTGGTGCTCCGTGCTCGGCACCACCGCGGTGGGCCGCGAGGAGACGTTCTACGAGGCCGGCGGCGACTCGCTGCTCGCCGCCCAGGTGGTGGGCGTGCTGCGCGAGGAGGTGTCCGAGGCCAAGCACACCTTCTTCGACGAGCTGCTCCGCGAGGTCCTCAACGGCGCCTCCGTGGCCCGGCTCGCCGCCCTGCTCGCCACCGGCCAGATCGACGGCGAACACAGCGCCGCCCGGGAGAGCGCACCGGCCGCGGCCGCCGCGTTGGTCGGCGGGGACGACGAGGGCGTGTGGGCCACCTGCGGCGAGGGCTTCGGCACCGTCGAGCGGTACGCCGCGCTGTGCGGCCCCCTGGAGGACGCGGGTCCGCTGCTCGACCTCTCGGCGAGCCATCCGCTGACCGACTACGCCGACGCCACCCCGGCCCTGCTCATCGAGCGGATCGCCCACGACCGGGCCAAGACCCTGCGGGCCACCGGCCACAGCCGCTTCCATCTCGTCGGGGCGCATGTGGGCGGGGTCCTCGCGGCCGAGACGGCCCGGCTGCTCGCGGAGGGCGGCGCCGAGGTGGACCTCACGGTGATCAGCAGCTACCCGCTGCCCGCCGTGGTCGAGGACGACGCGTTCGCCGAGTACCTCTTCGCGCTCGGCGCGGGCCTCGATCCGACGGTCCTCGGGCTGCCCGGGGACGCGTCGGCCGGGCCCGCGCTCGCCGACGTGCTCGCCGCGACGCCCGGCCGGGTCCCCGACGGAGCCCTGGCCCGCCTCGACGGTCCGCACGCCCGGTTCGCCGCGTCCTTCGGGCAGTACGCGGCCCGGCCCGAGGAGGAGCGGATCGCGGCGCTCGCCGCCGCCCTCGGCACCGATGCCGAGGCCCTGGCGCCGCGGCTGCGGGCCGGCCGGGCGCTGGCCGACGCCTGCGCCGTGCACCGGCCCGAGGCGTACGCCGGGGATCTCACCCTGGTCCTGCACACCGACGAGATCGCCCTGTGGCCGACGCTGCGCGTGGACATGACCGAGTGGTGGACCGCGGAGTGCCTGGGTGAGGTACGGCGGCTCGACGCCCCCGGCACCCACTTCGACTGCCTGGACCCGGCGCGCGCCGCCCGCATCGCGGCCCTGCTCACCGACGTCCGTACGGAGAAGGAGAACCAAGCGTGAACGCTCCGATCATCGCGGTCCTCGGAGGCTACGGCGCGGTGGGCCGCGTCGTGGCCCAGGAACTGGCGTCCGCCCATCCGGGGGCGACGCTGCGCATCGGCGGGCGCGACCCCCGGCAGGCCACGGCACTGGCCGCCGAGCTCACGGCGACCGGCCGGCCCGGCGCCGTGGAGCCGGCCCGTGCGGACACCGCCGACGCGGCCTCGCTCCACGACTTCTGCCGGGGCAGTCACATCGTCGTCAACTGCGCCGGCCCGTCGTACGTGGTCCTGGACACCGTGGCCCGGGTAGCCCTCGCGGCGGGCGCCGACTACGTGGACGCAGGCGGCGACGAACCCGTGCACCGGGCCCTGTCGGAGCAGGGGCTCGCCGAGAGCGGCCGGACCGCGCTGCTCACGGCCGGCATGATGCCGGGCCTCACCGGGCTGCTCCCGCGCTGGCTCGCCGCCCAGGACCTGAGCGAGCCCGTCCGGCTCACCGCGTACGCGGGCACCATGGACCGGCTCACCCCGGCGGGCGCCGCCGACTACCTGCTCAGCCTCGGCGGGGGCTACGGGGAGGCCCAGTCGGCGTGGCGGGACGGGGCGCGGGTGCTGCGCGCGCTCACCCCGCTCGCCGATGTGCGGCTGCCGTTCTTCCCCGGCACCGTCAGCGCCTACCCGTATCTGAGCTACGAGATCGAGCGGGTCGCCCAGGACCTCGGTCTGGCCACGGTGGACTGGTACAACGTGTTCGACGGCGGCTCCCACATGCTCAAGGCGCTCAGCCGGCTCCAGGGCGCCATGGCCGGGCAGAGCGATCTGAGCCCGGCCGCCCGCGAACTCATCGACGCCGCCGCCCTCGACCTGTTCGGCCGCGCCCCCTACCAGCTGTTCGCACTGGAGTTGACGGGCCGCCACAACGGGGCGGACGCGACCCGGAGCCTCGTGCTGCGGGCCGGGGACACCTACCGGCTCACCGGGCTCGTCGCGGCGCTCGCGGCGAGCGCCCTGGTGGCGGGCTCGGTGGCGCCCGGTGTGTACTACGCGGCCGACGTGCTCGACCCGTCCGTGGTGGTGGAGCAGGTGGCGAAGCTGGACGAGGTGTCGCTGTTCGACACCTACCGCGTTCCGCTCGCCGAGGCCGCCGACACCGAGGAGGGCGAGCTGTGAGCACGGCCGGGCGGCGGCCCCGGCTGGTGGTGTGCGGCACCAAGTTCGGCCGGATCTACCTCGCCGGGGCCGCCCGTGCCGACTCGCCGTACGCGTTGGCGGGCGTGCTCGCCCGGGGCAGTGAGCGCTCGCGCCGGGTGGCCGAGCACTACGGCGTGCCGCTGTTCACCGAGGTGGACGCCGTACCGAAGGACGTGGAGGCGTGCGCGGTCGTGGTGGGCGCCGGGATCAACGGCGGCCCAGGCGCCCGCCTGGCCCGGGAGCTGATGGCCCGCGGGCACCACGTGCTCCAGGAACACCCGCTGCACCAGCGGGAGTTGGCCGACTGCCTGCGGTCCGCCCGGGAGCACCGGGTGGCCTACCGCCTGAACACGCACTATCCGCATGTGGAGCCGGTGCGGCGGTTCATCGCCACCGCGCGGCGGCTGCTGATCCGGCAGCGGCCGCTGCACGTCGACGCGGCGTGCTCCTTCCAGGTGCTCTACACCGCGTTCGACATCATCGGCCGCGCGCTGGGCGGGGTGCGCCCCTTCGCCCTAGGTGAGCCCTCGCAACTGCCACCGGGCGCAGAGGAGTTGTCGGCATCGACGCCGGTCTACCGGAGCCTGGACGGAGTAGTCGGCGGGGTGCCGCTCACTCTGCGGCTGCAGAACGACATGGACCCCGGGGACCCCGACAACCACATCCACCTCTTCCACCGGATCACCCTGCACACCGAGGGCGGCCACCTCACCCTCGCCAACACCCACGGCCCGCTGCTGTGGAGCCCCCGCCCGCACATGCCGCAGGACATCCGCGCCACCGCCACCCTGGCCGAGTCGGCGGACCCCTACGCCGTCTACCCCAGCGCAGAGCCGCTCGGCCCGGCCACCGCTCCCGACCAGCGGGGCATCCTGGGCGAGCTGTGGCCCAAGGCCGCGGCGCGAGCCCTCGGGGCGCTGCGGACCGCCGTCGCGTCGGGCGAGGACCCCGCCAAGGACGGCCAGTACCACCTGGCGCTGTGCCGGCTGACCGCCGAGGCCACGGAGCGGTTCGGCCCTGTACGTCTGCACCGGGGCAGTACGCCCGAGGTGCTGGCTGGCTCCGCGGTCGACGCGGGTCCGGGCGAACCCGACCCGAGGAGCGGCCCGTGAACAGGCCACCGGGCGCCGACGCGCCGTACCGCACCTGGTGCCGCTGCTACTGGCCCCGGCCGGGTGCGCGCCGGCGGCTGGTGATCTTCCCGCACGGCGGCGGCTCGGCCAGCTTCTACCGCCCGTTCGCCAAGCGCATGCCGCCGTGGGTCGAGCCGGTCGTGGTGCAGTATCCGGGGCGCGAGGACCGGCTCGACGAGCCGCACATCGACGCCATGGACCGCCTGGTGGCACGGGTGTGCGACGCGCTGCTGCCGGCCTTCGACCGCGAGGTGCTGTTCTTCGGGCACAGCATGGGCGCGGCCGTCGCCCACGAGGTAGCGTCGCGGCTGGAGACCCGGCACGGGCTGGGACCGTCCCTGCTCGCCGTCTCGGGCCGCCCGGCACCCCGCTTCCACAGGCCCGGCGACAAGCACCTCGACGACGCGGCCCTGTGGTACGAGCTGTCCCGGCTGGGCGCGACCCCGGAGGCGCTGCTCGGCAACGCGCAGGTGCGCAAGGTCGTCCTGCCGACGCTGCGCGCCGACTACCGCCTGGTCGAGCGGTACCGGCCGCGGCCCGAGACCCGGGTGGGCTGCGCGGTCGCCGCCTGCCTGGGTGACAAGGATCCCGAGGTCACCGAGTCCGAGGCACGGGCCTGGGCCGAAGTGACGGACGGCGCCTTCGCGTTCCGTCTCTTCGACGGGGACCACTTCTACCTCCGCGGCCGGGAGGAGGCCCTCGCCTCCTGGCTGCTGACCACCGCCGACAGGGAGAACCCATGATCGTCAGGCCCAAGGTCGACGCGTACGCCGAGGAGTTCTCCACCGGCGAGCCGCCCTGGCTGGCCGCGCTCGCCGAGGAGACCCGCAAGGTCTGCGACCTGCCGCAGATGATGGTGGGCCCGATGGAGGGCCGCTTCCTCTCGATGCTGCTGTACATGCTGCGACCGCGCAGGGTGTTGGAGATCGGCACGTTCACCGGCTATTCCGCGTTGTCGATGGCGGCTCAACTCCCGCCCGACGGGCAGCTCGTGACGTGCGAGATCGACCCGGTGCACGCCGAGATCGCCCGCCGGCACATCGCGGCGTCGCCCTGGGCGGACCGGATCGAGCTGCGCGAAGGCCCCGCCCTCGATCAACTCGCGGACGTGCAGGGCCCGTTCGACTTCGTCTTCCTCGACGCGGACAAGACGGGGTACAGCGCGTACTACGACCGGGTGCTGCCGCTGCTCTCGGCGCGCGGCGTCATCGCGGTGGACAACGTGCTCCAGTTCGGCGGGGTGGCCAACCCCCTGGACCAGAACGAGGACACCGTCGCCCTGCGGGCGTTCAACGAGCAGGTGCGCGACGACCCGAGGGTGGAGCAGGTCGTGCTCACGGTGCGCGAAGGCATCACCCTCATCCGGCGCGTGTGAGCCCCGGACACCAGGTGGGCCGGGTTCTTTTCGGCCAGTGAAAGAATTCCTCTCCCTTGTGCGGCGGCGCCCTAACGTAAGCCGCGACGGCACGTCCGCGGATCAAGGAAAGTGGGCCCTACGTCCATGAGCCTCCACGGCAAGAGCATCGTGGTCACCGGAGCCGGCACCGGAATCGGACGGGCCGCCGCCCGCCGGCTGCTGGCCTCGGGAGCGTCGGTGACCCTGGTCGGCCGCCGGGCCGAGGCGCTGCGCGAGGCGGCGGACGCCGAGGGTGCGGAGCGGGCCCTGCTCCACCCCGCCGACGTCAGCACCGAGCACGGCGCGCGGTCCGCGGTCGAGGCAGCCGTCGAGCGGTTCGGCGCCGTGGACGGCCTGGTCAACAACGCGGGTCTCGCCCGGTTCGCGCCGATCGACACGGCCGACCTGGCCGACCTGGAGGCCATGCTGGGTGTCAACCTCCTGGGCCCCGTCCACCTCATCCGGGCGGCGCTGCCCGAACTGCGCGCACGGCAGGGCGCCGTGGTGAACGTCTCGTCGGTCGGCGGGGCGCTCGCGATGCCGGGCCGCGCCCTGTACGGGGCGACGAAGGCGGCGCTCAACAGTCTGACCCGCTCGCTGGCGCGGGAACTCGCGCCGCGGGTCCGGGTCAACGCCATTCTGCCGGGCCCGGTGGACACCCCCATGTACGGGGACCTGGGCCTTGACGAACGAGCCACCCGCGACCTGGTCGCGGACATGGTCGAGGCGACCCCGCTCGGTCGCTTCGGAACACCCGACGACATCGCCGGGTGGGTGTGCAATCTGCTGGACCCGGAAGCCTCGGGCTGGGTCACCGGTGCGCTGGTCGCCATCGACGGGGGACGTAGCGCGTGATCACCGAATCGGAAAGCGGCGACGCGGAAGGAATCAGGCACATGGAAACCGTTGACGGCACCACGGACACGGTCATCGAGGAAAGCACCATCTACACCCGCGAGGAGTTCCGCAAAATCGACGTGGGCGCCATCATGCGCGAGGGGCACCCCGACATCACCGACGGCGACCTGCTCATCGTGGAGCGCGTCGCGGCCCGGCGCGAGGAACTGGGACGGCCGCTGACCGTCATGGACGTGGGCTCGGGCTCGGGCGTGCTCGCCGGGATGATCGCCGACCGGCTGCCGGACTGCCGGGTCATCGCCAACGACGTCGCGCGCAACCCCCTGGAGCAGGCGCGCGAGCGCCTCGCGGACAAGCCGGGCGGCGAGGTGTACGGTGCCCCGTTCGAGCAGTGGCAGGAACCGCTCGACGTGATGATCTCCTGGGGCAGCCACCACCACCTGCCGCACAGCCACCTGGCGCACGCCCGCCAACTCCTGGGCGAGCACGGCCTGTTGATCCTCGGCGACGAGTTCTGTCCGGAGTACTGCACTCCCGAGGACGCCCAACGGTTGAAGTCCGCCGAGATCATCGAGCTGGGCGGCGGCCATCTGCTGGCCAGCGACGAGGAGATAGCGGCGTACCACAAGGACGGGTCGGTGCCCGAGTGGTCCCGCGAGCTGGAGGCCCGCCGCCGCAAGACCCTGTGGAACTGGTACAAGTTCGTCATCGACTACGCCATCGAGCGCGACAACTGGATGGTCGCGATCGCGGAAATGCAGATCACCAAGGACGACATGGTGACCTCCTTCGAGGAGGAGCACAAGCTGTCCCCGCTGATCGTCGAGCACGAGCTGGCCGTCAACGGCTTCCAGCAGCGCGCCAAGCACGTCATCGGCGACCGTGAGCCGGCCCTGCAGAGCTTCTTCGTCTACGAGTTCACCGTCGCCGGATCCGAGGGTCCCGTAGCCGGTCAGGGGCGTTCGTGAACGCCGTGTCGCGGGCCGGCACCATCCCCTCCTCCTGCCTGCACGAGGTGTTCAACGCGGCGGAGCTGAGGGAACGGGCCACCGGGCGCCCCGTCATCAAACTCCACGTCGGAGAGCCCTACTTCAAGCCGCCGCAGGAAGTGGCCGAGGCCGCCGCGGAGGCCGTGCGCGGCGGCCGCACCGCGTACACCTCGGCCGAGGGGATGCCCGCGCTGCGCGAGGCGCTGGCCGTGAAGCTGGAGATGGAGAACGGCCACCACACCTCGCCGGACCATATCTTCGTGACCCCCGGTTCATGCCAGGGACTGGCCGCCCTGATGCAGTCCATGGCCGAGCCCGGCGACGAGCTGCTGCTGCCGGAGCTGCACTGGCCGATCCACCTCCAGCAGTGTCTGCTCGCCGGGTTCCGACCGGTCTTCTATCCGCTGGGCGCGGACTACCGTCCCACCGCCGAGGGCATCCGGGCGGCCCTCACCCCGCGGACCCGCGCGATCCTCATCAACTCCCCCGCCAACCCGACCGGCGCGGTCCTGGATGCCGACGCGCTGGCCGCGATCCTGGCGGTGGCCCGGGAACGCGACGTCCAGATCATCAGTGACGAGGCGTACGAGCACTTCGTCTACGACGGCGAGCACACCTCGTTCGCCTCCCTGGAGCGGGGCCTGCCGGAGAGTGAGCGCCGGATCTCCTCGACGTTCTCCTTCTCCAAGAGCCTCGCGATGACCGGCTACCGGCTCGGCTATGTGGTGACCCCCAACCGACGGGCCGCCGACGCGATGCGGGTGGTGCAGGAGGCGAGCCTGGTCAGCCCGTCGACGCCGGTGCAGTACGCGGGCCTGACCGCGCTCAAGTCGCGGGACAGCGCGGTGCGCAACGCGGCCCTGGTGCGGGCCAACCGCGACCGGGCGCTGCCCGCGCTGCGGGACGCCGGGCTCCTCGCGGAGCTCCCGCAGGGCGGCTGGTACGCGGTCCTCGACGTCGCCGGGGTGTGCGACGACGCGGAGGAGTTCGTCCAGGGCCTGCTCGAACGGTACGACGTGGGTCTCGCGCCGGCCGCGGGGTTCGCGCTGCGTCCGGTGGTGTCGGAGTCCGTGCGGACGCTCTCCGCCGAGCCCGCGCCCGAGGCGAGGACCCTGGTGCGCCTGGCGTTCTGCGGCGATCCCCAGGAGCTGGACACCGGGGTCGAGCGGCTGCTCGCCCACACCGCGCAATGGCGGGCAGCGAGCGGCGGGCACCCGTGAGCCCGCCGGACTACGGGGGGTACCTCCGTCTCGAACAGCTGCTCGGCCTCCAGCATCCGCTCTATCCCGCGGGCAAGGACCTGTCCGTCGAGGCGGCCGAGCGCTTCTTCATCGTCGCCCACCAGGCGAGCGAACTCTGGCTCGCGCAGGCCGCCGTGGACATCGACGCGGCGGTGGACGCGCTCGCGGAGGCGGACGGCTCGCCGACGTGGGACGGCCCCGAGCGTGCCCTGGAGCACCTGGGCCGGGTGACCGGCATGATCCGCATCCTGGACGAGACCGTACGGCTCCTGGAGCGCCTGCCGATCCAGCACTTCGCGGCGTTCCGCGGCTACCTCGGCACCGCGAGCGGCGCGCAGTCGCGGGGCTTCCACGCCTTGGACGACCGGCTCGGCACCGCGTCCGACGGGGCGACGAGCCCGCTGTACAGCGCCTATCTCAAGGCGCTGGCGGCGCGGGCGACCGATGTCGAGGAGGTGTGCGAGCGGGGCGCGGCCGGTGCGGGGGTCGAGCACCGCCTGGCCGAGGCGATGCTCGACGTCGGCTACTCGTTCTGGCGCTGGAAGATCACGCACCTCTCCCTCGTGGACCGTACCGTCGGCACCCTGCGGGGCACGGCGGGCACCACGGGCCTGTCCTATCTGGTGGCCCGGATCCGCATGCCCTTCCCGGAGCTCCGCGCGGTCAGGGAGGACCAGCACACGGGTCCGGGATAGCGAGGTCGCCGGACCCACCGAGCGCAGGCCGGACTCGTCCGCCTGCGCTTCGACGTCCGGCGGGATCGGGCGCCTCGCGCTGCGCGACGCGTTCGGCTTCGATCCGGGCGACGCGGTCCCGCACCGGCCGGCCCGGGGTGTCCGGCGGCCGCGGCCGGGAGGGCCCGGCACGTCGGGCGATCTCCGGCGCGGGACCGGCACCGGTGGGACACTGGCCCTGTGGAGTTGAGCCAGGCATGCGAGGCCGCGGGGATCGGCGTGGTCGCCGTCAGTGAGCACACCGGCCCTCCCCGGCTGCACCGTGCGCTCCCGGTCCTCTCGTGCCGCCTCGTCCTGAGCCTCGGCACACCTATCGACGTCTGCTACGGAGACCAGGCCCGGCGGGCGCAGGCCGTGGTTACGGGCCTGATGCGGCCCGGGACCGGCACCCCGTCCCTCACGCTGCGCCCCGGCCAGCCGACGGTGTACGTCGAGCTGTCCCCCACGGCCACCCAGCGCCTCACCGGCGTCCCGCTGAGCGAACTGGACGCGGGCGGTCTCGACGCGATCGCACTCCTGCCATGGCTGGGTCTCCTGAGCGAGGAGCTGGCGGAGCTGCCGGCCGACCAGCGGGTCAGGCTGATGCGCCGGCGGCTGCTCGACCATCTGGTACGGGCCCGGCGTCCCGACGTCTCCCCCTACGCGGTTCAGGCCCTCGGAGTCATCCGTGTCGGCCACGGCCGGGTGCCGGTGGAGGACGTGGCCCGGCAGCTGCACCTCAGTCCGCGTCGGCTGCGGCAGGTGCTGGGGAGCACGGTGGGGATCACCCCGAAGTTCGCCTCACGGGTCGCACGCCTCACGGCGACCGTGCGCCGCGCGGGGAACGGGGCCGACTCCTGGGCGGAGATCGCGGCCGAGTGCGCCTACCACGATCAGAGCCATCTGGTGCGGGACTTCCAGGACCTGATGGGGACGACGCCGACGGCGTGGCTCGCGGAGGAAGGCCGAAATCTACAAGGCGGGGCACGAGGTTCTTCGCGACCATCGAATCATGACCAATGAACTCCAGCCCAAGCTGCTCGTCTCCGACGCCGACGCCGCGATCGACTTCTACACCAAGGCCCTGGGCGCGTCCCTGACCGACCGGGTGGCCGACGACCAGGGGCTTGTGATGCACGCCGAGTTCTCCCTGGCGGCAGGCACCTTCGCCCTGGCGCAGAGTGTCGAGGAGTGGGGATGGAACGACCCGCTGTCCATCGGCGGATCCCCCGTCCTACTCCAGATCGACCTGCCCGACCCGGTGGCCGCGGCGGACCGCATGGCCCAGCTCGGCGGCGAGATCGTCATCCCGGTCGAGGACCGTCCCTACGGCAAGCGGCAGGGGCGGGTGAAGGACCCCTTCGGCCACCTGTGGGTGCTCAGCGGCGCCATCCCTTCCTGACGACCCCTGACCGGCGACCGACAGGACAGAAGCGAGGCGCGCGGCCGGGCTCACTGCCGGACCCGCGGCGCCTCGCCCAGGGCCTGCACGTGTTGCGACGGCGACCCCAGAGCGACCACAGAGCCCCAGGGCCGGTGGTGTCGCCGCACGGGCGTGCAGGCCTTGGATGTGCTGCGGGGTCAGCGGATGACGACGAGGCTGCTCTCTTCGCCACCGACCGCGGTGCCGTCGTGGGTGGCGGTGGCCCAGCCGCGTCCGGCGTCCGCGGTGTGGACGTGCGTGGTGTGAGCGAAGTGCATCCAGCGACCGGCGACGAAGGGCTCGCTTCCGGAGGCGACACCGGCGGAGTGCCCGCCGGTCGCGACGTCCGCGTACGCGGGAGCGGCGACGCCTCCCAGCGCGATGACGACGGCCGACACTGCCAGAGCCTTGCTGAACTTGCTCTTCATCAGAAGCCTTTCTCAGGGGATACGTCGACCAGCACGCGTGCCGATCTTTCCCAGCCCTCCTTCCTGGCCCGAGCCAGCACCACACCCGCCCAGCCCCGCGACACCTCGACCAGACCAAAAACTCATATCAGCGGCATAGTTCTCCGGAAAACGCCCGCGGCAGCGCCGACGCGTGTCGCTGTTGGCCAGTGCGCGCTGCCGCGAGGGGCACATCGCCCACCACCGCAAGGGCCGCTGCGCGGCTGCTTCCCTCGGCTGTCGGCACGGTGGAGGTATCGCCACCGAGCCCAGGGCGATGCCGACCCGGGCGCGCCATCGCGAGACGCCGTCCTCATCGCGCGCACCAGACGCATGGAGTCGGCCCCATCAACGATCAAGAGGATCCCCAGAGGGATGGTCAGCAACAACGGGGTGTGACGAACCGCTGGTGGCAGCGAACTCGGCAGCCACGGCGACCCGAACAGAACGACAGCGAGCGCGCCGAGCGCCAGCGCCCCGGACCCGACACGCAACGGCTTGGTGGGCAAACACCGTTCCATACTTATGAGCGGAACCTCTGAGAGGCCCGCGCCCCTCCGCATGAGGGCCGGTGCTCAGGACGAGAGCTGCCTCCCAACTGCAGAGAGTGCAGGTTCGGGACTGCCCGTGAGCCTGTCACTCAACCGCAGGTGCTCGGCGGGGTCGCGGCAACGGTGACCTGAGCGGTCCAGGATCCGGGCTCCCGGGGCGGGTCCCACATCACGTCGACATGTTGTGCGTTGACGTCGCGTGCGAGTTCCCTCACAACGGCCGCCGCGGCGGCCCGTGCCTCGGCTGGGTCGGCGTCGGGCGCAACGCCGGCGAGGCGCCCACAGAGCATCCCGCCTTCCACGGTGCGGACATTGTGGCGCCACCCTTCCGGCGTCGCGAGAAGGACGAGGCCCATGGGTACGCCCCAGGGGGGTCGCCCCTTTTTCTCCCGCTGTCGTCTCACCATGAGGACATCCAACCTCGTCGGCCTCCTGATGGTTCAGGCGGGCGAAGCTTCAGGCGCCACGGCGGGGGTGGGTACCCGCTCTGCGCTGGGGCTGCCTGGGCCGGAGCGGGACGATTTCGGCTAGACCTGGGCCGCCGACGCCACCCGCCCCGACGACGAGACGTGCTCCCTGTCCGGCCGGCCCCAACCGGCCTGGGACTGGGCGCTGTCGGGCGCACCGCGATGTCGGCGGCCGAGTCCGGTGCCGAGTGCGCCGAGCCCGGCATCGCAGGCGCGGCTCCGAGCGCGGCTCTCGGCAGAGCGCGCCTCAAAGGCGAGAGGCCCGAACCGCCCTGTCCACCCGGATCACCGGCTACCAGCCGTTCGCGATCAGCTCGCGGGTGCCGTCGGCCCCCACGCCGCGTCCAACCCTCCAGTCAGAGCACCAGTCGGCGCCCAAGCCGATCAGCACTTCCCGATGCTCCTTGCCCCCTTACGCAAGAGCGGCTTCGAGGTGTGCGGAGACCCCGCACAGCGCGGCCTGGCTGACCAGTGCCTACGGCTTCGGTTCCTCCAAGGCTCCGGCACCGCGCCCTCGGCATCGTTCGGGCGTTCGGTCTGGGTGAGGAGACCTCGGGCCGGGCTCCCACGTCGAACAACGCGCTGTGCGCGTTCACGCCCAGCCGCGGGGTGATCTCGGTGCGCGGGAACTGGCCGCCGGTGCCGACCATGGACGTCGTGGTCCCGCACCCCCGCACCATGGCCGACCCTTTTCGAACTCCTCGACGTCATCGTGGCCGACGACCCGCACACGCGCGGTGACCTGGGGCGTGCACAGCCCTGGCTGGCGCTGCCCACGGCCTCGCAGGTGCGGCCCGCCTTGTATCCGGCCCTCGCCCTCGCCGACGTCGTCGAAGCGACAGCCGATGCGCTCGCCGGCCGGCGCATCGGGGTGCCCCGGATGTACATCAACGCCGACCCCGAAGCGGGCACGAACCCGATGGCGGCATCGGCGCCCAGACCGTCAGCGAATCGAGACCCGGCCCTCGGTCATCGCCCTGCGGGAGGCCGCCGAAGTCGGCCTCGACGACCTCGGCACCGGCCACCTCAGAGTCGCGGCGCCGGTCGTGTCGAAACTACGAGTCCGACGCCCCGGCGCGCCCTCGCTGCTCACCCGCGGGCCGGTCGGCCGCGCCCACCTCACCCGCGAGATCGAGGACCTGTCCCCCTGGGCTCTACCGCGTGCGCGGTGACCGGCATTGTGTTGGTCTCTGAACAGGTCACGGAATGTCGAGCAGTACCTTGCCGACCACTCCCCTTTCGAGCGCGGCATGTGCTTCGGCCGTCCGCTCCAGAGTGAAGTGATGCAGGGGCATCCCCGCCTCCTCACCCACCCGAAGCGCACCTTCGTCCACGGCAGCCGCAACGTCGGTGAGGGCCCGCTGCTTCGCGGCAGGCGGCACGGTATAGACGAAGACGCTCTGCCAGCGCAGGTTGGCCGCCAGTGAGGAGAGCACCGGGACGCAGAGCCGCTCGTCCTCGCCGCCCCCGTAGTACGCCACCACAGCTCCCCGCGCGGCCACGGAGATATCGAGAGTGGAGTTGGTGCCCGGGGCCACCTCCACAATGATGTCCACGCCTTCGGGGGCGAAGGCCAGGATCTCTCTGGTCGCGTCCTGCGAGCGGTAGTCGACCACTTGGTGGGCGCCTGCCGCTCTCGCCAGCGCGCCTTTGGCAGGACCGCTGACTGTACTGACCACACGCGCTCCGGCCCAACGGGCAAGCTGGATGGCCGCGTTGCCGACCGCACCGGCGCCGCCTGCCACCAATACGGTCGCGCCCAGCAGTGCGCCGGGCGCGAGACGCCCTGGTCCGCCGTCATGAACTGTCAGCGTGCGGTGGGCAGTTAGGGCCGGAATACCCAGGGCGGCCCCGAGTTCGAATGAAGCGTGGTCGGGCAGGTCGACGGCGTGCCGGTCCGGCACGAGCGTGTACTGCTGTGCCGTTCCCCAGGGCCGCTCCCATGCAGCCTCCCAGATCCACACCCGCTTTCCGACCCGTGCCGGGTCGACCTGCGGACCGACAGCGTCGATGACTCCGGCACCGTCCTGGTGAGGCACCTGCTCGATCATGCCCGGCGGCAGCGCACGTCTGCGACTGCGCCAGTCGGTGGGGTTGACACCCGAAACGTTCACACGGACCCGTACTTCGCCTGGGCCGGGCTCGGGCACGGGGCGCTCGACTAGCTGGAGCACCTCGGGGCCACCGGCGGTCGTCCGGATGACGGACTTCATCTCTCACTCCTCCGCTCACCCTCGGGCTGCCGGCCCAGGGGAACGCCGCTCTGCATGGGACACTCCCCAAACCTCGTTCCAGAGGTTGATATTCCAGGAATTGCGGGGGTGACCCTGACCTTCCGCGGCAGGGATCCCTAGGGCGTCATGATCTACCTCGCCGATCATGTCGACGCAGGACGGCTCCCCAACGCGTAACCGCCGGGAGGGGCTGGGGCCTGCGTGCTCCACCGTTCAACCGATGAGCTCCCTGGACGCCGACCTCGACACGCCGACCGCCGCGACCCCCCGCTGCCAGAACAACTGCTCCGTCAGCGTGCGGCTCTGCGACTCCTTCAGGCCCGACGAGGACCGCGAGCAGTACGCGGCCGAAGCGCCCACGCCCAGGGTGACCATCCGCGGCTCGCGCGGCCCCGTTGAGCTCTGGGCCAACGTAAGGGGCGGGCTATGACTCAGGAGTTCTTGTCGGCAGGAGAGTTACGGCGAGCGAGCTGCTCCCCTGCCTGCTCCGAACCAGCGGCCGCCAGGCAGAGGCGGCGAGGCGGTGAAGCAGCGAGAACGCGGGCGGCCGCTTGAGTGGGTCGTGGCGGCACGGCGGAAGAGATCGTGCCGCTGCTGGACAGATAGTCTCCGCACAGATAATCTACTCACAGATTATCTGTTGAAGGAGGGTACTCATGTGGGAGTACGAGCACAGCATCGAGACCGGCGCCACCCCCGAGGCGATCTGGCGGCTCTGGGCCGACGTTGAGAACTGGGGCACCTGGAACGCCGAGATCGAGAAGATCGAGTTGAATGGGCCGTTCGCGGCGGGCACGCAGATCGCGATGACACCGCCCGGGGACGACCCGGTATTCCTTCGCATCGCCGAGGCGGTCGAGAATGAACGGTTCGTCGACGAGGCCCGCTTCGACGGCCTGGTGCTGCGCACCACCCACCGGATCGAGCGGATCGACCAGGACCGGATCCGGGTGGTGTATCGGATGGAGATCACCGGCACCGGCGCCAACGAGGCCGGCCCGCAGATCGGCCCGGGTATCACCGCCGACTGGCCCGACACGATGGCCGCACTGGTCAAGCTGGCTCTCAGCTGATGCCCCTCAGCCCCGGCGACAGCCCCGGATTCCTGCTGTGGCATGCCACCCTGCGCTGGCAGCGCGACATTGCCACAGCTCTCACCCCACTCGGCCTCACCCACGTGCAGTTCGTACTGCTCGCCTGCGCCTGGTGGCTCAACACCCAGGGCGAACACCCCAACCAGCTGGCGCTCGCCCGCCAAGCCGGCACCGACATCAAGATGACCTCCCAGGTACTACGCACCCTGGAACACAAAGGACTCATCGAGCGTGCCGTCGACCCGGCCGACACCCGTGCCAAACGGCTACGCGTCACCGACGCCGGCGCCGACTTGGCCCCACGCGCGATTGCCGCCGTTGAGCACGTCGACGCGCGGTTCTTCCAACCGGTACCCCTCGACGACGCGGTATCCCTCCTCGGCCGCCTGGCTCATCCCGAATCCTGACATTTCTTCCAAGTCTTGACGCGCTGGAAGGTTACGCTGCGGCGGGGCGGCCAACGCAGGATCGCCCGGCCGTGCGCAGGTAGGCGACCGTCTCGGGCAGCGACCAGCAGGCGAAGGGGGCTGGCCGGGTTCGACCCGCAGGAGTTCCGGCCCGCCACCAGGCTGAACGACCAGCCCAGTCCCAGCAGAAACAACCCGGCCATCATCACGCTGGCCGAATCGTGCCCCAGGCCGGACAAGGCCGCGTGACCTACGGCCTGCGGTACTCCTCGGCCGGGGCCCGCCGTAACCGGCCGGGGCGGGCCGAGGGCGGCGGTGAGACGGCGTCGGACGACCGACAGCGAGGGGCCTTGGAGGCCCTCGCCGCCCCGTGGGCGCCGCGTTCGACCGCGTCCAGCCGACCAGCCCCCTGTGAGGGAGCTGTGAAGGATCCAGGTATCGTTCGAACAACTATGTCGCGGTCCATACCAATCGCGCCATCTTCCACGACAGCCGGGGGGCTAGTTCATGAAGTTCATCAAGCGCCGTGCGTACCAGCGCGCGCTCGCCGCCACCGCCATCACGGCGGTGATGGCCACCGCCGCAAGCACCGCCGTAGCCGCCGATAACCCGACCGCCGCCATGGCGCAGCGCGCCGAGGCCGAGACCCAGCAGCGTGCCCATGGCCCCGCACAGCTTGCCGCACCGCGTGTCGGCGCGCCCGGCCAGGGGGCGACGCCCCGCTTCTCGATGACGGCCGTCGACAAGCGGACCGGGAACCTGTACCTGTACTTCCCGGACGGTCAGGGTGGTTTCAAGGCCCGTTACGACGTCGGCGTCACCTACGATTTCGCCGCCTTCGAGGCTGAGGTCGACAACGACAAGGACGGCTACGGCGAGAGTACTTGGCACATCGACAAGCAGGGCCGGCTGAGTTACACCTACCACGTCTCGGAGTTCGAACTGGACACCAAGACCATCGGCGGGGGATGGCAGATCTACGACAAGGTCCTCTCTCCCGGCAACTTGGCCGGTGCTGGTGAGGCCGACATGATCGCCCGCGACAAGTCCGGCGTGCTGTGGCTCTACCTCGGCTACTCCGACGGCCGAGTCGCTCCCCGCATCAAGATCGGCGGTGGCTGGGACGCATACACCGAGATCGCCGGCCAGGGCGATCTGAACGGAGACGGCAAGGCCGACATCGTCGCCGCCGACAAGGCGGGTGTGCTGTGGCTCTACACAGGAACCGGAAACTACAACGCGCCGTTCAACTCGCGCACCAAGATCGGTGGTGGCTGGAACGCGTACGACCGCATCCTGTCGGTGGGAGACCTCAACGGTGATGGCCGGACGGACCTCGTAGCCCGCGCCAAGAACGGCGACCTGTACCGCTACTTCGGCAACGGGCACGGCGGTGACCCGTTCGACGCCCGTGTCAAGATCGGCTGGGGCTACAACATCTACAACCTGCTCTGACCGGCGCCTGAACCATGCCGTGGAGAGCCCGACTGAAGAGGGGCCCAGTCCCGATTCACTCCTGACGCAGGCGCAGTGACTCCCGTTCGGTCTCCTCGATCTGGTCGACGGTCAAGCCCGGCAGGTTCAAAGGCAACATCCAGCCGGGGAGGCCGGCTTGTCGGTGCTCGGACCTACTATGCGGAGCATGATGCGGTACGACGAAGTGGACCTGCACGGTGCGGAGTTCCGCGAGTGCGATCTGACCGGGGCACGTCTGATCGGCGTCGTCATGCAGGATGCCGTGATCGACGGCCTCGTCACCAACCTCGTGGTGAACGGTGTCGAGGTCACCGAGTACGTCGAGGCCGAGCTCGACCGACGACATCCGGTGCGCGTGCTGATCCGCTCCGACGACCCTACGGATCTGCGCCAGGCATCGCGTCAACTCCATGCCGCCTGGGCCTCCACAATCGCGCGAATCCGCCGTACGCACGGCATCGAGCGCCGCAGCGTGAACAACGAGTGGTCGGCGGTGCAGACGATGCGCCACCTGGTCTTCGTCCACGACTCGTGGTTCCGCCGCTGCTGCCTGGGCTCGACGGAGCTGTTCACGCCGATGGGTATCGGACCGAGCGTCGAGCCCTACCGTGGAGCGCACGGGCTCGACCTCTCGCTCGATCCGGCCCTCGACGAGATCGTGAGCGTGCGTGACGCACAGGCCGCCGAGCTCGAGGCCTGGCTCGACGAGGCCACCGCGGTGCGGTTCGCAGCGCGAGCTCCAGTGCCCGATGACGATGTCTGGCCGCCGTACGCCCGGGGCCGCTCGGTAGGGCAGTGCCTGCGCACGGTACTCAACGAGACCTTCCAGCACCACGGCTTCTGCGTTCGCGACCTCGACCTGATCGAGGCACAGAACGCTCCGTAGGGCCGGGAACGGACTCAGCATCCTGCGGAAGCGGGCACCCCTGGCCTTCTGCGCGGTGCCGAGGTGCTGAGCCTAGAGCTGAATTCCAGCCAGGCGTCCCGCGCGCGGTCGGCGCCCCCAGCGCCCGGCGCCGCGGGGAGATGGCTGCCGGCAGAAGCTACAGATCAGCCGGCAGCAGCATGACCCGGGTGGCTTTGTTTGGCTTCTCTGACAGTAAATCCAGCAGCGAAGGCTCTGCCGCCCGGTTCCGGAGGCGTGCAGTTCGTGGATGGTGGTCGGCGGTCCCCCACAGCAAAGTGTTCCCCGTGCACTTTTGGCGCGACGAGCTACGGCCCAGCCTTGGGCGCGGGAAACTGGAACACGCCGTAGACCAGCATTGTGGAGGCGGCGGCATACGCGTACGCGCCGGAGTTCAGGGCCCCGGCCGCCACGGTATGCAGGCCCCGGGGCCAGTGCTGGCGGGGAAGCGCCGGATCACGGCGCGAACGGGCAATAGCCGTCACAGAGCTGCCGATATCGAGGTTGGCGGCGACAAGGTATGGCCACGATCCGGCATCATCCATGCTTGCCAGGGACAGCTGCCCGTTGCCGGCACACACCGCTGCCTCGGCGGTATCGACAGGAATCGCTCGGACGTCTTCACGTGGATCAACGTCTTGACGAACCGTCAGCAGGCTGTTCCGTCTGGGCACAACGGGTGCACGCCGCCGTGGTGCTCCTCACGGCCGTCATCATCGGCCTCGTCATGGACGCCCTGACGTTCCTACAGACCAAGTCCGTGCCCGCAGCGGTCACAGCGGGCCTGCCGACGGCTGGAGGCAGTGTGTGCAAACTGCACAAGCTGATCGGCTGGCCAAAGGGGCCGGAGCCACTGCTCCGGCCCCTGCTGCCCCACTCGATCGTCATCCTGCAATCTCGTCGACCGGCAGCGGCATACACACCGGCATCAGCAGCAGTCGTAGCGGTGCACGGTGGGCCAGGCCGGGCAGCGGCGGCAGATGAAGACGTAGATGCCGCCCATGTCTCCCATCTCCGTACCGTGGCTATTGTCCTCGTACGCGGGTGAGTCGGGGGCCTCCCACCCGGACCCGGGACGTGTGCGCTCCTCCACGGGAACCCATCGGCCGCACGATTCGCTCGCCGAGATCGTCACCAGGCGCTCCATCGGCACGCCACAGGAGCAGTCCGGCCAGTCCGGGCTCTGCGTCCACCCTGGATGTCCGCCCACCTTGCTCTGCTGAGTAGTGAACGCGTCGAAGTAGGAGATCCCGACTGCCTTTACGGATCGAGACGTGGACCCCGCAGGCCGGACACCCGCCCTGGCCGATGCCCTTCTTGCCGCCTACCGGACGGCCCGGCGAGCCCGGTTCAGGTCGGCGGCGTGCAGTTGTCGACCGTGATGTCGACGTACTTGCCCGGCCTGTCAGAGTCGATGTCGCTGCCGGGCTCGTTGACATCGTGCTCGCGCCCCACGGCCAGCTGCCATGTGTCGTTGGCGTACTTCGACTTGGCTGTGACCGAGTTGTCCTTGTGGTACCGCAGCGCACCCGGCTCCGCGTCCGTGTTCTGCTGCCAGCCGTCTGCTTCCAAGTCTGCGTACGCCTTGGCCAGCCGGGGCCTCTTCGCCTCGTCGTAGATGACGCGCAGCCCAAGCGTGCAGGTGGCCTCCGCCGTGTAGGTGGACATGTCGTCCGTGACGTCCAGCCCCACCGACATGAACTCCTGCTTGACCTCCCAGTTCATGTCCGCGCTGATCCTCAGCTGTTCCTTGTAACGCGTCGCACGGTCACGCGGGGTGAGGTCATTGGCAGTCGAGGGAGACCTGCGGGGCGGGTCAAAGACGCCGCTCACCCCCACCCCGAGTGCCGCTATTGCGACAGCCACCAAAGCCGCCTTGATCCCACGCATGAATCCTCCCCCGAACGTCGCAGAATCTTCGCACAGGTGACTGCCACGGCCGCACGCCCCCTTGGTGAGTCCGGCCTGCGCTGGCTGGCCGCCGCCCGATCCGCTGGGATAGTCATGTCCGTGGCAGACAGCAGTACTTGGATCGGCTTGGATCCAGATCACCGTTCCGCGCCGCCGGTAGCGGCTCACCTACGCCGTGATGTGCGAGATCCCGGGCTTGCGGGGGCCCGGTGGCCGGTCGGAGCGGTGGCGGTCAGTGGTCGTCGCGTTCGGAAGGCGGCCCGTACACGACGGCAAGCGCGGTTATTGCTGCCCCGCTCACCGCCCCGCACGGCCTCCTCCGCCTCGCGCCGGGCGACACGGCTCCGCCTCCACACGGTCGCGGTCGTCCTTGCCAGCGTTCGCCGGAGTACTTCGTCCCGCACCGGGCACACATCGGCCGCTGCGCCTCACGCTCCGCGGCTTTGCGCTCCGCCTGCTGACGCCGGGACTGCTCCTCCTCCACCTGGTACAGCCGCTCACCGTCGCGGTTGTACCAGGGCCTCGTTCAGTGTCTGTCACTCATCGCGCCCGAGCCGCGGCCATACCCGGCCTGCTGCCCCGGCCGGGTCGGCGGTGATCCGCGCCAATTCGATGACAACCAACAGGGCACGGCTCTGGGGGGTGGGCCCGACAGGCCAGGCGCAGCGGTTGCGCTGCCGAAGCGCAGAACAGGCCATCATGACGACGTCGCCGAAGCCCCAACTCTCCCCGGAGCAGATCCGGTGGGACGAAGAGGTGAAGCACCTCGCGGTGCACCTCGTCGAAGGTCACACGCTCGTACCGCTCTGCAAGAGCCGCCACCTCGCCCTATCCGGCGGTACTGGGCACAAGCATCTTGAGGTTCGTGCGGGTTCGTCCCGCCGACCTTTCGCGGCTCCTACGGGACTTGGAGCAGAGCCATTCCACGTCAGTCACGAGGGGTGGGGTCCAAAGCGAGCCGGCCGACGTTGATGGGGAAGAGGGTCACGGTGATCGCGCCCCGCGTGAAGCTGCGGCCGTTGGCATAGCGGCCGTGGAAGCTCTTCGACTGATGGCCCGCCTGGTAGATGTCGAAAATGCCCGCGTGCCCCTCGCCCGGGACGGCGTTCGTGTCGCCGGCGGTCTGCTCCAGGGTTATCTGGTCTCCGCCGTCCGTGGCCACGACGGCGGCCACGTGGTAAGGCCAGTTCTTCGGCCCCCTCGGGTAGGCGTTGTCGGGGTCGTTGTGTACGTCACCCATCCAGGCGGTCTCGATGGTGGCAAAAGCCTGCCCGGCCTGGGGCGCCTCATCGAGGTCCGTCATCCCCGGAGGCCTGCTGCCGGCGTGGGCCTGCGCCCTGGTGACGTTGTCCCCGTGGGTCTCGCCGAAGGTCTGGCCGGTCGAGGTGAAGGCGCTGGCGTCCTGCTCGGCCTCGAAGTCGAGACTCGCCTGGTGCATGACCTCCTCAGCGGTGTGGGAACAGTCGGCCAGGAACCGCGTGCTCGGCATGTAGGGGGTATAGGTGCCCTGCATGCCGCCGATGTTCCCCGGGTCCAGCGCCGGGTGCACCACGCAGTAGCGGGGCGGGGCGGCGCTCTCGTGCACCCAGATCTCGTTGGCTTCCCCGGTCTGGGTGCTGGGCACGATGTACATGCCGTTCTGCGAGGCCCGGACCCCTGCCACGCCGGGTACGGCGCGGATCCGCTGCACGGCGGGTGCCCCGTGGGTGGCGGCCTGCGGGGTGGATTCGACCTCCCGCTGGACGGCCGGGCCGCTCATGACCCGGCGTGCGTTAGCCTCGGCTTCGCGTTCGAACCGGTCCGACGGGTCGGAGACACTCACCCCAGAGCAGTTGTCGGTTCCCGCGACAGGGCCCTGACGCTGCTGGATGACGTGGGTGAGCTCGTGGGCGAGGGTGTGGTTGTCCCCACCGCCGTCACCGATGACGACATGGCTCCCAGAGGTGTAGGCACGTGCACCGACCTCGGCGGCCGAGGCCTTCGCGGCGGAGTCCGTGTGAATGCGTACGTCCGAGAAGTCCGCCCCCAGCCGCGACTCCATGTCGGCGCGAGTAGTGTCGTCGAGCGGCCGTCCAGGGGCGCGCAGGATGTCGTGGACGGTGGAGCGCTGCACCGGGGGCGCGCCGGCCTGCTGATGTCCGCACCCGGTGGAGTGCTGGTGCTGCTCCTGGGCGGCCCCGGGGTGACCGGCGAGGCGCAGCATCTGTACGACTGCCGCGTTGCCCGCAGTGGCCTGGAGTGCCGCCATTGCCATGGACGGCGCCGTCGCCCGCGCCGGTGCAGCAGCACGCCGAGAAGGGGACTGTGCCTGGTCATGCGCCTGTTGGGCACGGAAGTCGCTCGAAGTCACGTGGTCGCCTTCATCAGCAAGGGGGCAGCCGGGCCCTGACTCATGGGCCGGAGTACTGCCGAAACGGGCCCCTCAGAGCAACACGTTGGCTGACAGGGGATCAGGCCAGTCTTGGCGACCCGACTAACGTGGCACTGTCGTTCCGCTAACACGCACGTCACGCCATGGGGCAGGCATCGACGTGCCCCCGCCTACGGGGTGCCCGACCTTCCACCGCCCCACCATCGGGGCTGATCTGGGCGTACCCGGCGGTCATCAGATCCGGGTGTACCAGATGGTGTGTAGCAGATGGGTGGCTCTTTGGGTCGTACACCCGCCGCGCGGCCTCCCCCGCGCGACGGACCGCATCGTGCTTCGGGCTGATGTCCGGCGCGCCGCCGGTCACCACGCTGTGACGCATGCCGAAGACCGACACGCTGCCCGGCGTTCCGCGCTGGGCGGTCCTCACCGCTCACGCCGTGCCCGTCGTCACCCTGCCCGCCAGCCTGTGGCGGATTGCCCAGGCGCCCGGGGCCCCCAGTGGCCGACCAGTCGGGGCGCGACGGCCGCGAAATGGTGCTCGCCCTCGCCCTCGCCGCGATCTCCGAGGCCCTCGCCCTGCTGACGCTCGGCCTGGTGCGGCCCTGGGGTGAGACCGCGCCCCGCCGGCTGCCCTTCATCGGCGGACGCCGCGTGCCTCCGCTCGCGGCGGTGGTGCCCGCGCTGTTCGGCGCGGCGGTGCTCGGCACGTTCTCGTGCTGGTTCGCCTGGACGCAGGTCCCCGAGCTGATCGAGCGGGTCACACGCACACCTGCACAGCATGCGCTCCTCTTGGCCTGTTACGCCCCGCTCCTTGCGGCGACGGCCCTCTCCTACCTCCGACGCCGAACGGCGGACCCGGAGCGGTCGGCTCCGGGCGGGGCGGCGGGGTGATCACCATCGATCCGTCTCTGTTCCGCACCGTATCCACCGACGTCGAACGCAACAACGACGGGTTCTAGGTGCGACCGACCCGACCACCAGGCTCGCCGAAGCCAAACCGCTGCGGGCTGCGGGCTGCGGGCTGCGGGCTGCCAAGCTGAGCCGCCGATCAGGACGGAGAGCAACGGGCGTGGCCGCCCTGACCGCTGACGACGCGGAGGCCTGAGCCAGGCGGACGCTGGACCGGCGGGCTCCGGCGGGCAGGATCAGGCCAGATCGATATGGACGTTCGTCGACTTCACTCGCGCCACGGCCTGGGAGCCGACTTCAAGACCGAGTTCCTCCACAGCCTCTCGCGTCAGGAGGGAGACGACGCGATGCGGGCCGGCCTGGATCTCGACCTGGGCAGAGACATCACCGAGCACCACCCGGGTGACGATCCCCGAGAACGCGTTGCGCACGGATGTCCGCAGCTCGCTCTCCGCATCCACCGCGCTCTCCTGAGCCAGTTGCACGCAAAACGCGGCGAGTTCACGCCCCTCGACAAGCCGCCGCCCGTCCTCGCGCAGGACGGGAAAGCGGCCGGCGTCGGCCCAGCGGCGAGCCGTGTCCACGCTGACGCCCAGGAGCCGGGCCGTTTCACCAATCGTGTAGTACTGCACACCCGCACCCTAACCACACGACGCTCCACCGCTCCTCTCACGGGACCCCGGAACAGATCGATCAGGCCCCTGGATGCTGAGCGGGCCCCGTTCCTCCGAGAGCTGAGGCCGGTCATGAGGACGATCGTGCTGCTCAGGTTCTTGTCGGAACCCGAGCTTCGCGAGTCGATCCAGGCCATGACGAACAAGGTCTCCGCTCACGCCGCAGTGCTCGGCCCGGCTAGCGCGTCCGGGGGCGACTGCGATGGGGAGACACCGCTCTGACGCTGCGGGTGCGCTGGCCGGAGCATGCGGGCCGCCGGCCGGATGAGACGCCCGCCTGCGATTGCGCTCGGGCCGGGCCGACGGTCACGGCCCAACCTCACGCGCGCATTTCCCCGTTCTCTCGTCGTTGGCCGTTCGCAGACACTTGTGTCTCCTGCGATCGCAGCAGATGGGGTGCACCGGCCCCGATGGTCGCCGTCGATGTCGACACAGGGTTGACGCATTCGGGAGGCAGGCGCCGCTCCAAGTCGGCCTCCTTCAGATCCTCGCCTGAACGCACCCGGGGGCTGTCCCTTCGCGCTGGCGATGGGACAGCCCCCGGGGCCACACGGTGTCAGGCGTTGTCGGCGGCCTTGCGGCGACGCACGACGAATACTGCGCCGGCCCCGAGAACGATCGCAGCGCCGCCGCCAAGGGCGAGCTGCGGGACGGCCGAGGAGGAGCCGGTCTTAGCAAGCGAACCGCTGGAGCTGCCGCTGTCTCCAGCGCCGCTGGTGGCGCCGACGGGCGCCGGGCTCTTGCTGCTCTGGGCCGCCGGGGTGGAGGTGGCCGTCGGCTTGGACGGTTCGGTGGAGGGCTTGCTGCCCGCCGCGGTGATCTGGAAGGGATACATCCCGGCGTCCGGAACCCCTCCACAGGTCCCGTCGTTGTTTGTGTAACTGGCGTTGATGAAGACGACACCGGTGCCATCGGCGGGAGCCTGGGCGCCGAGGGTGAGACGCAGCTTGACGTCGGTCAGCGCACCCGTCCGGAGCGCCTTGACCGTACCGGCACGGTGCTGGCCGTCGATGTCGTGCCAGCCCGACCCGTTGGACCACTGCACGTGCAGCAGCCCGTCGAGGTCCTTGGTGCCGCTCTTGTCGGTGGCGTGGGCGTAGGCGGTCGGGATGACCTGGTCGAGGGTCCGGCCCGTGGTGTTGGCCAGGTGGAGAGTGAAATCGACCGTCGCCCCGGCGGGGATCTTGGAGGGGAGCCCGACCGCCGCGGCAGTCAGCCCGCCCGTGGGAACACAGTCCCCTTCCCCAGCCTCCTTCTTGGCGTCCGCGAGGGCCTTCTCCGCAGCCGTCTTCTTGGCGCGATTGCTCTTTATCAGTTCCTGCGCCGCGTAGATCTTCTTGGAGATCTCGACCCTGGCGTCGGAAAGAGCCTTGCTTGCGTCGGCCGCCGTCTTGTCAGCGGTGGACTTCGCGTCCGCGGCGTCCTTGGCGGAGGCCTCGGCCTCGGTGAGCGCCTGCTGCGCGGCGGTCTTGTCCTCGTCGCTCACGGCAGCGGCGAGCTTCGCCTTCGTCTCGGTGACGGCCTTGTCCGCGGCGGACTTCTTGCTTTCCGCTTCACCCGCCGCCTTGTGCGCGGCGTTGAATGCGGCAAGCAGCGGGTAAGTCGGAGCCTGAGTGTCGGTCAACGACTGGGTAAGGGCCTTCTCGGCGACGACGGCGTCGTCGAATGCCTTCTGAGCATCCTTCACCGCCTGCTCCAGCTCGGCGATGGACGGCTTGTTCTGCGTCTGGGCGGCCGGCTTGGTGTCGGCGAGCGCCGGCGCGACGGACAGCATCGCGACAGGAGCGGTCACGGTGGCCACGACGGCTGTAGCGAGAATTCGACGGATCTGCACGAACAGCCCTCTTCTGGGTCTGAAACGAAATGGGGCGTCGCACGGCGGCAGCACTCCCCGCGGGTACGACAGTTCGTGAATCCTAGGCTTCAACTCGTATAACCAAGAGGAATTATCCTCCGCCGCCCACCCCCGTGGGACATCCCGAATTCGGGCAATTGCGGAAAGTTGCCCTCGCAGTCTGTGGATTTCCTGTGAGTGATGTCACGAGTATGTGTGCTGGATCGAAGCACCTTCTGCACCACGCTGGGCTCGCATGACGGTCCGTCGGCCGCTGACGAACCGAGCCGGAGGGGGTGAGTTTCACGGAGACCTCACGCGCCACCTCGACGACGCCGACGGGGCGTGGCCCCTTCCAGCCTTCGCTCTCCATACGCGTGACCACTTCACGTACGAGTTCACGTACGAGCCGTGTCCGCGGGCGTCTGTCCGGATGGGGTGGGTCGAGGAGGATCGAGGCCGATCGACGACCTCGTTCTCGCCGGAGGAGCCACCGGGGACGTCACGGGGGGACAACCGCTGCGCCTCCAGGGGCGGCCGGATCATGAGTACTCGTACTCAACGCCCCGTCGCGAAGGCCCAGTTGGGGCGAGGCCCGGCGGATCGGGTGACGGTCCGCCGGGCCCGACCGTCAGGTGCGGTAGGCGAAGTAGACCGCGTTGGGGTACGAGGCGATGAGGCTCGCCAGCGACTTCCGGTAGGTGTTGGTCGAGTGGTAGGTGAGGTACGGAGTTCCGGTGCTGCTCCGGTAAGTCACCATCATGGAGTGGTCCTTGGACCCGTCCCGGTCGAAGTCCATCTGAAGGACGTCGCCGACGTCCATCTGGTAGACGTTGGCCAGGTTGGTCGCACGCTGATTGGAGAGCGTGAACCACGCGAAGTCGTTCACGCCGACCCAGGAGTTGGTCTGGAGGGCGCCGTCGTACCACCAGTTGCGGTAGTCGGACGTCGAGCCGGGCGCGTTCTTCCATCCGCCCGCCTTGAGGGCCTGGCTGACGAAGTTGGTGCAGTCGCCGCCCGCGCCGTTGAACTGCCGGTAGGCGGGGTTGTAGTTCTTCCAGTACTTCTCGGCGTACGCGGCCATCGCGGCGTAGTCGTAACCCGTGCCGGTCTTCGTCTTGGGCTTGGCCGGCGCGGGGTACTTCGTGGATGCCGGAGTGCCGTCCGGGTAGGTCTGTCCGTCGTCCGTGACGACCGCGGCCTTGGCAACCGTCGGCTCGTTGACGGCCACCGGTCCATTGTCCTTGGACTGGATCGACGTCAACTCCCAGCCAGATCCCGCCGTGTTGGTGAGCGCGAGCTCGTACCGCGTCCGGAAGCCGGTCGTGGCGGGCTCGTCGCCACGGATCTTCTTGTAGGTGAGCGTGGTGTCCTCGGTGACCTCCACGGTCGCCTGGCGACCGGACACCGTCGCCTGGTCCACGGCGACGTGGGTGTTCGCGTCGGTGTAGCTCTCACCGAGTGCGTTCAGCCGCGTCTTGCGCGAGCGCAGCGACGCCAGTGCGGCGTCCTCGTCCTGCTTCAACTGTGCCGACATACGGGCCTTGGAGCCGGTGGTCGCCGCGGTGTGGCGGCCGGCCCGGTCTTCGACCAGGGCCTGGCTGCGCTGCGTGAGGACGTCGCCGGCGATGCGGGCGAAGGTGCCGACGGTCGCGCTGTCCGCCGCGTGCGGCCGCGGGGCGGCGCTGGCGGACGTCGTCGGCAGGAACGCCGACGACAGGACCGCGGCCAAGGCAACGCCTATGGCAGGTCGCAATGTCTTTGATATCACTGTTTTCCCCTTGTCACCGGTCCACATGGACCTGGGGGGTGGAATTTTGGCATGAGTTGCCGCGTCTTTGGACCCGTTCGTCGGCCGCGACCGCAACCCTGCTTCGTTCGAAGGTCTCGGCCGGGCTCCCTGGACGGATGGTGTGTGCGTCCGCCGTGCTCGGGCAGGCGCAACTGGCACGACGACGGCGGCGTGACCAAGGAGGGTCGCGTCACCGCCCGAACGGCAAGGAGGACGCATGGCGAACGAGTACGACGGCGAGGTCTTCGGGGTGGCTTCGAAGCAAGGGCGACCCGATGGCGTCACCGGACCCTTCGCGTTCGACCCCGCGGTGGTGGACCGCTACCGGGCCGGCGACGTGGTCGAGCACGGCAACGTCCGCTATCGGGTCGGCAGGACCCCGCCTTCCGGAACTCCGGGAACCGACGCGGCCGTCGGCTACACGCCGACCGGAGTCGACGTCTGACGGGACACCGGGGTGGAACGTCACTGGTGCGGGGCCCGGCGGTAATCGCCGGGCCCCGCGTCTGCGCCGCATTTCGGTCTGGTCGACCTCCGACTGATGGATTCCTGCCGCCGGATTCCTGCCGTTTTGCGCGGGCCCGCAGAAGCGGTTGCGAGCGGCACGGGCAAACCGGGCCGTCCGCCCCGCGCCGGGCCGCTCCTGCGGCGCCCGCAGGGTGTGGTGCTTGAGGGGCGACCACTGGGACTTGTGGTGCGACAGGCATGCCAAATAAGTTCTATATTCGTACCAACTATCCACACGCGGCGGCTGCGGCGACCATGGGGGACACGACTGCGATGGCTGACACCGACGACGCCTCCCGTGTCCCGCCGGAGTCCCGGGCCGTCCGCAAGGCGCGCAGGAAGGCGCAGAACCGCAAGAGGTTCGGAGTCGGCGCCGCCATCCTGGCGCTGGGCGCGACCGCTGCCACCGCGTACGCCCTCACGGCGGGCAGCCCGTCCGACGCGGCCGAGCGGAGCAAGAAGACCACGGCCTCCCCCTCCTCCGGACCGGACGGAAAAGCCGGCCCCGCCAAGGGCAAGGAAGAGGCCTGGGACGGCAAGACCAAGGTGCTCGGGGACGGCTCCACTTCGTACACCGGCCCGCAGCCCGGCCAGCTCAAGCCGCAGCGGCTGAAGCCGGGCGAGAAGCCCCCGCAGTTCGTGGTCTTCTCCTGGGACGGCGCGCTGGAGGGGGACGATCACCTCTTCTCGCACTTCCGTCAGGTGGCCGAGGCCAACAAGGCGCACATGACGTTCTTCCTGACCGGCATCTACCTGCTGCCCGAGAGCAAGCGGATGCTGTACCGCCCGCCGCAGCACAGCCAGGGGTCGGCCGCGATCTCCTACCCCACCGTCGAGCACGTGAAGACCACCCTGGAGCAGTTGCGCGGCGCCTGGGCCGACGGCGACGAGATCGGCTCGCATTTCAACGGCCACTTCTGCGGCCCCAAGGGCGGTGGCGACTGGAGCCCCGCCGAGTGGAAGAGCGAAATAGACCAGGCGTACTCGTTCGTGAAGACGTGGAAGACCAACACGGGATTCACCGACGAGGCGCCGCTCCCCTTCGACCCCGACCGCGAGGTCGTCGGCGGCCGCGCCCCCTGCCTTGAAGGGCAGAAGAACCTCATCCCCGCGATCAAGCCGTACGGCTGGCGTTACGACGCGAGCTCATCGGGCGACTTCCAGCTCTGGCCGAACAAGATCGACGGCATCTGGAACTTCCCCTTGCAACTCATGCCCTTGCAGGACAAAGAGGTGCAAGTCCTCTCCATGGACTTCAACTTCCTCTACAACCAGTCCGGCGAGAGCACCCAGGGCGACCCCTCGAAGTACCCGGCGTGGCTGGAGCAGACCCGCAAGTCGTATCTGAACGGCTTCAACCGCGTCTACAACGGCAGCCGGGCCCCGATGTACATCGGCAACCACTTCGAGGACTGGAACGGCGGCATCTACATGAAGGCCGTCGAGGACGTCATGAAGGACGTCTGTCCGCGCCAGGGCGTGCGGTGCGTGTCGTTCCGTGAACTGTCCGACTGGCTGGACGTGCAGGATCCGAAGGTGCTGGCCCAGTTGCGCCTGCTCGACCCCGCACAGGCACCGGACTGGAAGACGCTGGTCAAGTAGATCAAATAGGTCGAGCGGGCGAAGCCGAGCCGGGGTGGGCCTTCCCCTGGAAGCGCGGCGGCGCGGGGTATGCGCCGTGGATGCCCGGGGCCACGCGCGGCGGTCACTTCACCGCCTTCATGTGGCGGCTGCCGGCTCGACGCGGGCGCTCACTTCACCGCCCTGATGTAGTCCGACCACAGCCGCACCGCTCGTTCACTGCTCGGGGTGTTGGGCGCGTCGCCGCCGAGCCCGGTCAGGGACAGCGGAACCAGATCGGTCAGGGACATCCGGTAGATGACCACTGCGGTCGATTCCTGCGCGGTGTTGGCCGCGAACCAGCCGACCGTGTTCCCGGCGGTGGTCCCGGTCTTGCCCCCCGTGCCCGGGTGCACCGTACGGGCGCTCTTCGCGGTCCCTTGCGTCACCGTGTCCCGCAGGGCGTCCGTCACCGCGCGGGCGGCCTTGGCCGACATCGCGCGGGCGGGCTTCGGCTTGTCGAGCGGCATCGCGGCGCCGTTGCGGGAGATCGCGCGCACGGAGTACGGCTCGGTGTGCATGCCTTCGGCGGCGAAGGTCTCGTAGGCGCCGGCCACGCGGATGGCACTGGGTGTCGAGTTCTCCCCGAGAGCGAAGAGGGGGACGTGCGGGCCGAGGCTCGACGGGAGCATGCCCGAGCGCTCGGCGAGGGCGTCGACGCGGTCGAGCCCGACATCGAGGCCGAGTTGAAGCATCGGGGTGTTGACGGAGTTGGCGATGGCTTGGCGCAAGGTGACCTGCCCCCAGTTCCGTCCGCCGTCGTTCTGCCCCTTCGCCACCTTGCCGCCGCGGTCCCAGTACGGGCCCTCGGGCGTCTTCACGGTGACATTGTCGTTTCCGTCGTACTTGGCGGACGGGCTGATGGGGGTGCGGGGCTTGTCGCGTGAGCGCACGATGCCGTCGTCGAGTGCGGTGGCGTACACGAACGGCGTGAAGACGGTCCCGACCGGAACGGTGGTCGCGTTGGACTCGTTGAAGCCCTGCTTCAGGTAGTCGGGTCCGCCGTAGACCGCGAGCAGCCGGCCGTCGGGGGCGACGCTCGCCGCACCGATCTTCGCGTGCGCGTCGGTGGCGGGCCGCCGCGTGGCGTCGAAACTCTTCTTCGCCTTCTGCACGGCAGCGGTCAGAGCCGTCATGCGGGACTTGTCGAACGTCGTGTAGATCTGGTAGCCGCCCAGGTCGAAGTCGGCGTCCTTGATGTGACCGGCCCTGGTCGCGTACGCCTTGGCCAGTTCCACCAGGTATCCCGCCTGGCCCTTGGCATCGCCGGTGACGGTAGGCGCCAGCGGCTCGGGAAACTTCGTGTACTTCGCGCGTTCGGCGCGGGTGAGAGCGCCCGTGGAGACCATCCGGTCCAGTGTCCAGCCCCAGCGTTCCACGGCACGATCGTGGTTGTCCTTGCTGATGGCGGGGTCGAAGAGCGCGGCGCCCTTGAGGAGCGAGGCCAGGAAGGCGCCCTCACTCGGATTGAGCTGGGAGACGTCCTTGCCGTAGTACGCCTGTGAGGCCCGCTGTATGCCGTACGTACCGCGCCCGAACCAACTGGTGTTGAGGTAGTCCTGGAGTATCTGCTTCTTGCTGGTCTGCCGGTCCAGCTTCACCGCGAGCAGGATCTCGGTGAACTTCCGCGAGACGGTGCGGTCCTGGTTGAGGTACGCGTTCTTCACGTACTGCTGGGTGATGGTCGAACCGCCCTGGGACTCGCCGCCGGTGACCGCGGCCTTCATGGCGCGCAGGATGCCGTAGGGCGAGACTCCGGAGTCGCTGTAGAAGCTCGCGTTCTCGGCCGCGAGTACGGCGCCCTGGACCTGCGGAGGCACCTTGTCGAGCGGCATCTCCTGCCGGCTGACCCAGCCCGTACGAGCCATCTTGGAACCGTCGGACCAGTAGTAGACATTGTCCTGCTGCGTCGCGAAGGTGTTGAGATCGTCCGGTATGTCGGTGGTCGCGTACGCGTATCCGATCAAGCAGCACAGACCGAGGAATCCGGAGCCGACGAGCCCGAGCCACTGCCGCCAGGACGGCACCCAGCGCCGCCAGCCGGAGCGTCCGGGCCGGGGGTAGGCGGGCCGCAGGCGCCGCGGCACGGTGCGCAGCAAGGCGACGAGCGGCGAGAGCGCACGCCACCACTTCGCCATCGCACCGCTCGGGCCACGCTTGACCGCCGCGCGCCGACGCCCGTGAGCGACGCCATGGCCGTCTTCCTCGCCACCCCGCCGCCCCCGCCCAGCCCAACCGCGCCTGCTCACACCCAGTGTCCCCTCTACCGCACTTCCACCCACACCCTAGAACAGGAGTGCGCAGTGATCACTGAGAGGTGGGGGGCTGGTGCGGAATGTGGTGGCCGGTGGCGCGGGCACAAGAGTCGCTGGTGTTCCAGGGCATCCTGTTCGTACTGTCTACCGGGATCGCCCGGGAACACCGGCCACGGGAACTCGCTTCTCACGGGGGGCTGTCGACGGGTCCCCTATCCGCGCGATAGAGGGACGACAATCGTGACCCGGCGATCCGGGGTCACTGCCGGGCGGCTGCGGGCACGTCACTCCTTCCGGTGGTTTGTATTGCTTTGTCGCTCCCAGTCTTCACGCCAAGCGCTTGCCTGAGGGCACATAACCGGCAAGGCCCGCGACTGGCGGGCCGCGGACGACAGGTGACGGACACATGCGGACTGAAGCCGCCCAGCGGATCGAGCTGGTCTTCTCCCTCTTCGACGCGAACGGGAACGGGGTCCTCGACCCCGACGACTTCGATCTCATGACGGACCGAGTGGTGAAGGCCGCCGCCTCCTCGGGCGACAGCGAGAAGGAGGCCATCCGGGCCGCGTTCCGGCGGTACTGGACCACGCTGGCCACGGAGTTGGACGCGAACGGTGACGGGGTGATCAGCGTCGAGGAGTTCCGGCCCTTCGTGCTCGATCCCGAGCGGTTCGGACCCACCGTCAGCGAGTTCGCCCAGGCGCTGTCCGCACTCGGCGACCCCGACAAGGACGGGCTGATCGAACGGCCGCTGTTCGTCGCACTGATGAGGGCGATCGGCTTCGAGGAGGCCAACATCCACGCCCTCTTCGACGCGTTCGCCCCGGACGCCGACGACCGCATCACCGTGGCCACGTGGGCCACCGGCATCGAGGAGTTCTACGCGCCGGACCTGGCCGGCATTCCCGGAGACCGACTGGTCAGCACTGGGACGGTGTGACGAACGGACCGTACGCCCTCGCCGTGACCCGTCCGGGCCGGCCGCGCTGCCTCATGCGGTCGGGCCGGGTCAGTCGCGTTGATCCCGTCCTTTGTGCGCGAAGATCCAACGGTTCCCCTCCAGCGCGTCGTTCGGCTGCGGGAGGGGGCCGCGGCCGTGCCGGTGGGTGAAGTCGAAGGGAGTGAGCGTCGACGTCGACCAGCCCCGGTCGGCCAGACGGCCCGCCGAGTCGGGCCGGGGTCCCCTGGCGAAGAGGTCGAGCAGGTCGATGCCGATCTCCTCCCGTGTCGCCACGTAGATCGAGCTGTCGCGGTACTGCATCAGATCCTTCTCCAGCTTCGCCTCGAAGGCCAGGGCGCTGCCGTCGGCCGACAACTGATCGACGGTGTCGATGAGTTCGGTCTCGGCCGGCCCCGGCAAGTAGAAGAGCAGCCCTTCGGCCAGCCAGACGGTGGGTGCCGCATCGTCGAATCCGGCGGCGGCCAGCGCGCCCGTCCAGTCCGAGCGCAGGTCGGCCGGCACCGGCACACGCTTCACCGTCGGTCGAGCTCCGAGGTCCGCGAGCACGCGGTGCTTGAAGTCCAGTACACCCGCCCGGTCGATTTCGTACACCACGCAGTCCGGCGCCGGCCAGTCCAGGCGTAGGGCACGGGTGTCCAACCCGGCGCCGAGCAGCACCAGTTGGCGCGCTCCCGCCGCGGTGGACGCGAGAACGAAGTCGTCGAGGACCCTGGTCCGCAGTCCGAAGTAGCGGGCGAACCGTCCCCACAACGGATCGTCGTCCTTCTTGGGCACCTCCTGGATCCGCACCGGCCAGTCGGCGCACGGCGCGGCGGCGCGCACGAAGTGTTCCGCGTAGAAATCCTGGGCGAGGCTGTCGTCGCGATGGCTCTCGATCGCCCGCGCCGCTGCGACCAGGAGGGCGGTCAGGCCCACGCCTCCGTCCACACCTCCCGCATCGATCCCGGCGACGGCTTCGGATCGGGCTCGCGGAACCGCCTTCTCGTCGTCCGTCTGCTGCGTGGTCGGGCCGGCCATATGCCCTCCGTTGTCCTGCCTGGGTGGGAGCGCATGCGGGAAAGGGCGCGCGGGAGCCGGGGGAGAGCCTGGGAGCGAGGGGCCGTCCGGTTCAGCGGCGTGCCCTCTCCGGGATCAGAACGGGCTTGACCACGCGCCCCTCCGTGCAGTCGCGTTCGGCCTCGTTGATGTCGGCCAGCGGGTAGGTGCGGATGAGCTCGTCGAACGGGAACCTTCCGTCCTGCCAGAGCCTCGCCAGTCGGGGTACCAGCAGCGACGGCACGGCGTCGCCCTCGCAGATGTGACGGATGCTCCGGCCCCGGTCCAGCGTGCCCGGCTCGAGGGGCAGCGCGGTGGGGAGCCGGGCCACCAGGCCCAGGGTGCCGGTCGGGCGCAGGGCGAGGAGCGCGTCGTTGATGAGTGCGGGCGCGGCCGTGGTGTCCAGGGCGTACCGCGCGCCGCCGTCGGTCAGTTTCCGGATGCGCTCCGGCAGCCCGGTGGATTCCACGGGCAGGGCGAGCGCGCCGTACCGTTCGGCCAGAGCCAGCCGTCCGGGGTGGCGGTCCACCGCCACACTCAGGACCCCGGCGGCGGTGGCGGCCATCACCGCGGCCAGCCCCACCGCGCCCGCGCCGAGGACGACGAGGGTGTCGCCGGGGCCGGCGGCGAACGTGTTGAGGACGGCGCCGGCCCCGGTGAGGAAGCCGCAGCCGAGTGGACCGAGCAGTTCGAGGGGGAGGTCCGGGTCGACCCGGACCGCGTTGCGCGCCGGCAGAAGGGCGTACTGGGCGAACGAGGACTGCCCGAACCACCGTGGTGCCAGCGCCCGTCCGGCCGTGTCGGTGAAGCGGGGCGGATCCTCGGTACGGCCGCCGAAGAGGTTCAGGGCGGCGAAGGAGTCGCAGTAGGCGGGCGCGGCGGCGAGGCAGGTGGGGCAGTGGCCGCAGGAGTCGAAGCTCAGCACGACGTGGTCACCGACTCCGATCGTGGTGTCCGGCCCGCCGCCGGTGGCCACGACCACCCCCGCGCCTTCGTGGCCCAGGACGGCGGGCAGCGGACTGCGTCCGGCGGAGCGGCGTACCGCGAGATCGGTACGGCACATGCCGCAGCCCGCGATCTCGACCAGGAGCTCCCCGGCGGCGGGCGCCGCGCGCAGGGTCACCTCCTCCATCGTGAACGGAGCGTCGTAGGTACGCAGTACCGCCGCCCGGAACCTCATCGCGGAGCCTCCTCGGCGGGCGGGCGGTCGCAGGGGCGGTGGACGACGAAGGGCCGGAGGTTGCCGTAGAGCCCCCAGGGGCCGCCGGCGACGCCGAGGCCGCTGTCCTTGATGCCCGCGAAGGGCTGGGCGAGGGAGAGTTCCGCGTGGTGGTTGATCCAGGCGGTGCCGCATTCGAGCCGTTCGGCCACGGCTTCGGCGCGGTCGAGGTCGGTGCCCCAGACGGAGCCGCCCAGCCCGAAGCGGGTGCCGTTGGCCGCCTCGACGGCTTCGTCGAGGGTGCGGTAGGGCAGCACGGGCAGGACGGGGCCGAACTGTTCGTCGGTCACCACGGGGCTGTCGGGTGGGACGTCGGTGAGGATGGTGGGGGCGAAGAAGTAGCCGGGACGCTGAAGGCGTTGCCCGCCCGCCGCAGCCCTGGCTCCGGCGGCCAGGGCCTGCCCGACGAGATCCTCGACGCGGGCGAGCTGCGGGGCGTTGTTGACCGGGCCGAGCTGGGTGCCGGGCTCCGAACCCGGCCCGACGGTGACGGTGCTCGCGCGCTGAGCGAGCGCCTCAACCACCTTTGCGTACAGCCGAGTTGGCGCATAGACGCGCTTGACGGCCATGCAGACCTGCCCGCAGTTGCGGAACGCGGCCCAGAACAGCTGGTCCGCGATGCGGTCCACGTCGACGTCGTCCAGCAGGACGGCCGCGTCGTTGCCGCCCAGTTCGAGGGTGACCCTGGTGAGGGAGCCCGCCGTCGACGCGGCGACGCTGCGCCCGGTGGCCACCGAGCCGGTGAACGTGACGTGGCGGATGCACGGGTGGGAGGCCAGCCGGGCGCCGAGCGGTTCGCGGCCGGTGACGACCCTCAGGACGTCGCGCGGCAGGGCGGCCGCGAGGACGGAGCCGAGCAGCCGGGTGGCGAGGGGCGTGAACGGGGACGGTTTGAGGACCATGGTGTTGCCGGCGGCGAGCGCGGGGGCGAACTTCGCGGCGGCGAGCTGCAGCGGAAAGTTCCAGGGCACGATCGCCGCGACCGGGCCGATCGAGCGCCACCGGACCTCGCTGCGCATGGGCCGGTCGTCGCGGATCGGCCTGTTGCGGGGGTGAGTCAGACCGGCGAAGTACCGCAGCCGGGCCGCCGTACGGGCGATCTCCGCGCCCGACTCGGTGAGCGGCTTGCCCTGCTCCCGGCTGAGCAGGCGGGCGAGTACGTCCTCGGCCGTCTCGACGGCATCGGCGGCCGCCCGCAACGCGTCGGCACGAGCGTCCGGGTCCGCCCGCCAGCCCGCCCACGCCAGGCGGGCCCGCTCGACGATGGCGTCGAGTTCCTCCGGCCGCTGGTCGGGGGCCTCCTCGAAAGCCTCGCCGGTGGCCGGGTCGATGACGGCGAAGTGGCGGGGGGTGGGGCCGGGGGCGCGGCGCGCCATGGATGTGGGTGCGGCTGGGGAGGCGGAGGTGTGAGTGGCTGCGGAGGCGGGCAGTTCGGACCCCGGCCCCGCTTCTCGGCGGGCTGCTGGTGTGGGGTGCGCGTCGCTTTCCGCTCCGGTGTCGGAGGTCGGCATGGGCGGATCAGCTCGCGACGGGGTCGCCGGCGGCGTGTTCCCGTGCCTGGCGGTCCATCTCCGCGCGGAACGCGGCCACCAGGTCGGGCCTGATGCGTCCGGCGACCCGGTCGCCCCCCGCGCAGACGGCGCCACGGACGCCCACGATGTCGGTGCCCATCCGGGTCAGCGCGGCGAGGTCGCCCTGCCGGACGCTGCCGGCGAGAGCGGCGAGCAGCCCCGCTGCGTGGGCCCGGGTGACGAACTCGGCGCAGACGTCCGGCGCGAGGTGGTCGAACAGCCGGGTTCCGTCCTTCAGGGCGGTGTCGAGCATGGCGGCGTCGGCACCGGCGCGAGCGGCGATGTCGGGCAGGGCCAGCGGGTTGACGCAGCCGATGCGGTGGGCGTCGGCGTAGCCGGAGGCGACGACGAGGGCGTCGGGGCGGTGGTCCTTGACCGCGCGGACCACCGCACGCATCACGTCGATGCCCTGCTCGGGCGTGGTGCAGCCGTAGAGGCCGACCTTGATGTACGTGGCGCCGGAGACCACGGCGCCGAGGGCGGCCTGGGCTACCGTGCCGGGCTTGTACGGGACGTCCCCGACGGTCGCGGACACCGGTTTGTCGGCCGGGACCGTATCCCGGATCTCCCTGATCACCCACGGGAAGTTGGCACCGAGCGAGCCCTCGTCGGGCTTCTTGACGTCGACGATGTCGAGGTGTTCGGCCGCCTTCGCGCAGTCGAGGGCCTCCTCGACGCTGTCCGGGGAAATGAGAAGCAACACCAACGGTCTCCTTTCGCCGCGCCCACGACCGGCCCGAAGGCGGGAGGGTGCGGATCATCTGGTTCACGCGGTGTGTTCATCATTTCCGGCCCGGAGCGGCCCCGGTAGGGCGCGCACGGGGGCCCCGGGGGCGTGCTCCTGCGGGAGTGCGCGGCGTGCTTGCGCGGTGCGCGCCGCGCCGTCGGGCGGCGAGTGTTCCGAGTTTGTGCAGCAGCACCCTCCCAGGGTCGGACTGCGGGGCGGCGCGACGGGCCATCCGGGCCCGGCGGCGCTCTGCTGCAGCGGCCGGTACGGCGCCTGGGCGGGCACCGTGGCGGCTGGGCGGGACGCGGTGGCGAGAGCCCCTCCCCCTCGTCCCCGCCGGGCGCCCGCGACGGTTCGCCTGGCGCAGCCTGTTGCCCCTACGTCGCCGGTGGTGCGGGCGCCGTCCGGCTCGCTCTGACACGCCGGCGCACACGGCCCGAGAGCGCGCCTGCCTGTCCTTTGCGAGGGTGGGGTTGACGGGCTTGGGGCTAGAACCAGTGCAGGCAGTGCGGGGAGCGTTCCGCGCGGAAGAGGGCATCGGCCAGGGGGGCGGCGCCCGGGTGGTGGGCATGGATGTGGCCGGCGCGCACGAGTGTGCTCGGGGTGGTGCCGCCGAGGTAGATGGAGCCCAGGTCGCTGATGTCCAGGGACAGGTCGGGCTCCCGGTGGGTGGGGACGCACTCGGCCTTGCCGGCCCGCGTGGTCAGCAGATAGCGATTGCGCTCGCCGAGGAACGGGTCGTCGACGTCGAGGACGAGTTCGCCGTCCGTGAGCCAGCCGCGTGCCGTCAGCGCACGCGGAACGTCCAGCAGCCGCACCCACAGCCAGTCACTGTCACCGCTCACCTCGGCGGCACAGAAGTCCGCGAACTGCCAGCGCAGCGGGTGATCGGGGGGAACGTGCCTGAAGACGACCTGGGTGACCAGGTCGTGCCCGAGCACCAGGCGGGCCAGGGCCGTGAAGACGGCATCGTCAAGGGCGATGGTCTCGTCGACGGTCAAGGTGCCGGACGTGATCGAGTAGCTGGCGTACCCGTCAGGGACGCCGTCATTGTCCCGGTGGACAGCGATGTAGCGCGGGGCCGGCGATATCGGGGGCTGTCCCGCGCGCAGGGCCCACCAGCGGTGCGGCCGGGACAACGCGCCGGGCTGTGCGCGGCGATACCGGTCGTAGACCTCCTCCAGGATCTCGCCGCACTCGGCCCGACGCAGCACCTCCACCGAGCCGTTCTCCTCGCCGACCGCCGGCGCGCCGGCCGCTTTGTGCGCCCGGGGAACGGCAAGGGCGGCCTTGTGACGCGGTACCGTCAACCGCGCCGTATAGGTCGCCGGCCCGTAGCCGAACCTCCCGTAGATCGTGGCCTCAGAGGCCAACAGAACCGACAGGGACGCCCCCTGGGCCCGCAGTTGGGCGAGCTGGTGCCGCATCATCGCGCTGAGCACGCCCCGACGCCGATGCGAGGGCAGAACACCCACGGCAGTCACCCCGGGAGCCGGGACGAGGGACCCGCCGGGCAGAGTGAGTTCGAAGGAGTGCGTGGCGGCGGTGCCGACAGGCCGCCCCTCCTCTGTCAGGGCGAGCAGACAACGGTCGGTTTCGAGCGCCGACCACCACAGCCCTCCGCCCTCGACCGGGCTCTCCGGGAAGTGCCCGAACGCCGCATGCACTGTATTGACGAAGACATCCAAGTCCTCGCTGGTCGTTGAACGAATCTCCATGGCCTCCCCTGCCTCGTGAGATAGGGATACCACGACTCGTGTTTCCCCCTGACAGTGCAACGGTGCGCCGAGTCCGGAGCAAACGCACCGGCGGCGAGGGCGAACGCACCCAGTTCGGGGGAGATTCGGGAACTCGAACGCCTGCGAGCCCCGGTCGGCCAGACTTCAGGTAGGGCGCGGTTCTTGCGGGAGGCATAGGCCCTGTGGGCCCTACGACCCTCCTGCGGCGGCGCGACGAGTGCAGCCCGCACGCGACCGGGCTGGACGCGTGGCCGGCCCGATCCGAGGCGAGGCACGCGGACCTGGTCCAGCACGGTTCGAACTGCGGCGGGGAAGCCCATTGGCCGCTGGTCGCTGGTCGCTGGTCGCTGGTCGCTGGTCGCTGCTGACCATGATCTGTCAGCTTCCGTGATGCGGACGTGAGACTGGCTCTAGGGGCGGAAGGTGCGGCGGTAGGTGTCGGGCGGGACGCCGACGCTGCGGTGGAAGTGGCGGCGCAGGGTGGTGGCGGTGCCCATGCCGGTGGCCGTTGCGATGGTGTCGACGGTGGCGTTGGTGGTTTCCAGGAGTTCCTGGGCGTGGCGGATGCGCTGGGTGTGGAGCCATTGCAGTGGTGTGGTGCCGGTGAGTTGTTTGAAGTGGCGGGCGAGGTTGCGTGAGCTCATGCGGGCCCGGCGGGCTAGGTCCTCCACGGTGAGCGGTTGGTCCAGTCGTTCCAGCGCCCAGGGGAAGAGTCCGTCAAGGGGATGGTTGCCGGGCTCGGGCAGGGGTGTGGAGATGAACTGGGCCTGGCCGCCGTCGCGGTGGGGCGGGATGACCAGACGGCGGGCGATCTTGTTCGCGTTGGCCGAGCCGTGGTCGAGGCTGACCAGGTGCAGGCACAGATCCATGGCGGCGGCCTTGCCCGCAGAGGTGAGGACGTCGCCGTTGTCGACGTAGAGGACGTCCGGATCCACGGTGGCCGCCGGGTGGCGTCGGGCCAGTTCCTGGGTGTGGGCCCAGTGGGTGGTGGCGCGCCTGCCGTCGAGCAGTCCGGCCGCGCCCAGGACGAAGGCGCCCGTACACAGCGAGGCCACGCGGGCGCCGGCCTCGTGGGCGGTGCGCACCGCCTGGACCAGGGCGATGGGTGGTTGACAGTCAGGGTCGGCCAGGGCGGGGACGATCACCGTATCCGCGTGCGCGAGATGGTCGAGTCCGTGGTCGGGCGTCAGGCGGAAGCGGTCGACGTGTACCGGGCCGCTTCCGCAGACGGCGAAGTCGTACCAGGGGTCCACGATGTGCGTCAGATCAGCGCCGAAGATCTCGATCGCTACGGACAGTTCGTAGTGGAGCATGCCGTCGGTGACGGCCAACGCGACGGTGGGCATGTCCGAAACTGTACGCGCCTTGTCGTTTCCGACGCTCGTGCGGGTGCTGCCGCGAGGACAGGATGTACGTGTCAGGTTGCGGCGGATCGACGTCGCGGCGGGTGTTCCAGTGCACGGGGGATTCTCATGGGGTCAGGTCAGCAGGTGGCGGTGTTCGGCGCGTACGGTCACACCGGGCGGTTCGTGGTCGCGGAACTGGCCGCGCGCGGATATGTACCGGTGCCCTCCGGGCGCAACGCCCAGGCGCTGCAGGAGCTGGCCCAGGAGCACGGCCTTGAAGCGCGGGTCGCGTCGGCCGACGATGCCTCGTCACTGGAGCGGGCCCTGGCCGGTGCGGCGGCCGTCGTCAACTGCGCGGGCCCCTTCGCAACGACCACCGCTCCCGTCATCGAGGCCGCGCTCCGAGCGAAGATCCCGTATTTGGACGTGGCCGCCGAACTCGAGGCCAACCTCGACACCTTCGCCCACTACCAGGAGCGAGCCCGGGAAGCGGGCGCGGTGATCGTTCCCGCCATGGCCTTCTTCGGCGGCCTCGGCGACCTGCTGGCCACCGCGGCCATGGGCGACTGGACCGCAGCCGACGAGGCCCACATCGCCTATGCGCTCAGCAGTTGGCACCCCACTGCCGGCACTCGCCTGTCGGGCGCCGTCTCCCGCGAGCGCCGCGGCGACGTCCGCCTGCGCTACCGCGGCGGCCAGTGGGAGCGCCGCACCGACGCCGCGCCCGCCCTTCAGTGGACCTTCCCCCAACCGATGGGAGCGCGGGAGGTCATCGGCGAGTTCACGATGGCGGATGTCGTCACTGTTCCGCAGCACTTGTCCATCCCCGACGTGACCACCTACATGACGGTCGAGGCAGTGCGTGATGTCGCCGCACCCCACACACCGGCCCCGACCGCCGCCGACCGCAGCGGGCGCTCGGACCAGGCCTTCCTCGTCGACGCCGTCGTGCGCCGTGGCGGAGTCGAACGCCGGGCCACGGCCGGCGGTCAGGACATCTACGCCGTCACCGCACCTCTCGTCGCCGAGGCCCTCGAACGCGTCCTGACCGGCCGCATCAAGACGGTCGGCGTCGCGTCCGCCGGCGAGATCTTCGACGCGCCGGACTTCCTGCGCGCACTCGCCCCGCACATCGCACTCGACCTCCATCCGCAAGGTGCCTGACCGCAACGCTCCACAACTCAGGGCCGTTTCCGGATTCCCTGCAGGGGCTCTCCCCCACGTCTTCTGAGCGCACGCATGTAAGCACTCCCGCAGATGCGCCCAGCCTCCGCTGCGATCCATGAGACCCGCCATCCAACTGGCCGTACGCGGAGGGATCTTTGGTGACCGTCGCGCATCCCGTATGACGACGACACACGTGTCGGCGGGGCATGCCGACACAGCCGCCGGGCCCGCGGCGAAGACCCCACTCGCCGGCTCGGCGAGAATCCGCCCACACACACCCGGCCCGAACCAGCGCTCGTCCGGCCCGCACTCGCCCGGCGGTCCCCCGCCAACTCCCTCAAGGGCGCGACCCATTGGACCCACCACGACCCGAACTGCCCGCACTGCGATCAGCCGGTCACCATCGTCGCCCCGCTGGCCACCCCGGAAGCCGCCCGCCCCGCCGTCCCGCCGGTCCTCCCGGACGTGATCCCCAGGCGCAGAGACTGAATCCCCCGGCAAAAGCCCCAGGACACAGCCGACAGACCTTTACTACTCTCCACTCGACAGAAGGAGGAGACCATGGCACTGGCCAGGAAGGGCTCGCGGCGCATTACCGTCGACGGCGTCGACTACCGATGGCGTCTGCGCAGGCGACCCACCTACAGCCAGGACATGTGCTGGAGCCCCGCAACCTACGCGGTCGAGCACGCCGACGCTCCGGGCACGACACTGGTGATCACGACGAACCAGCCCCACCCCAGCAGTGTCTTCGGCCAGTCCGCCACCCCCGTCCGGCCCTCCGATGTCGCCGATACCATCCGCACCGCTCGGGCCAGGGGCTGGATGCCCGAGAGTCCCGGTTCTCCGTTCCACCTCGATCAGTCAGCAGGCTTCGTCTCCGGATCCTGACCTCACAAGGGGACGGGCCGCCACCGATTCACCCGAAGGACCTGCCCTACATCTCGCCGTACCTGACCAGGCGCGTCCGCCGCTTCGGCGAGTACTCCACCCACGAACTCGGTATTCCGCCGAGGCATACGACCCCCACCTGGACATCGACTTCAGCCCGCTCCGCGGGGACGCGGCGCCCACCAGTGGCGGCTGCGGACAGGCAGCTGGATCAGCCAGGGCCGCCACCTGGGCGCCGCCGTCGCCCAGCTCCGCGCCGCGGACAAGTCGTCAAGGATGAGGACACCCGCGTCTCTCACTGCTCAGGGTCCGGCACATCAACTTCCCGGGCCGCTACCGCTACCTGTTCAACATCTCCGCCAGCGGACCGGGAGGTGGCTCAGTCGGCCTGGTTGTCAGCCTGCTTGGGCAGGCAGAACATCAGGGCCCACATCAGGGCGAGAAGGCCGCCGACCCACCACAGCACGGTGACGAACGCGTCGCGGTTCACCGCGCCGTCGGGAGAGCCGCCGGTGATGGCGAAGAACACCACCGCGGTGAGCGCGGTGCCCAGCGCGATGCCCAGGTGAATGGCGGTGTTGAACAAACCCGAGGCCGAGCCTGCGTCCTTGTGCGGGACCCTGGCCAACGACAAATCGGCGAGCGGACCGGAGACCATGCCCAGGCCGAAGCCGATCAAGACCACCGGAGCGGTCATCGCCGGCAGGGTCAAGTCGGCCTGGTGGCCGCCGATCTGGAGTCCGTAGGCGACCATCGCAGCGGTCGCGACAAGGGCTCCGGTCTGCGGCAGACGGCGGGCGAAACGTCCGGCGGACTTCGCCGCGACCGTGGCGCCGCCCAGTTCTCCCACGGAGAGCAGCACGAAGGCCACGGCCGCCTCAAGTGGGCTCATGCCGAGTCCACGCTGCAAGTACAGCGTCCAGGTCATGAAGAACAGGCCGCACAGCAGGCCGTGCAGCAGGTCCGCGGCCATGCCCCCGGAGAACTGCCTGACCCGGAAGAGGGACAGGGTCACCAGCGGGGAGCTGCCCTGCCTGCACAGCTGCTGGCGCAGGAAGACACCGAGGGCAAGGACGCCGGCGGCGAGCATGACGAAGCACCGCAGCGGCCAGCCTTGGGCGTGACCCTCGCTGAGCGGGAAGAGGATCAGGACGATGGCCAGGCTGGACAGCAGCATGCCGACCAGGTCGAGCCGGTCAGCCTTGCGGACGCTCGATTCGGAGATGAATTTACGTCCGAGGAGGAGTACGGCCAGCCCGACGGGCACATTGACCAGGAAGATCGGCCCCCAGGACAGCCCGAACAGGTCGGCCTGGGTGAGCACGCCACCCAGGACCGGGCCCAGGACATTGGCGATGGCCAGGACGGCCCCGTACAGACCGAACGCCTTACTGCGGTTCTGGCCTTCGAAGGTGACGTGCAGGGTCGCCAGGACCTGCGGGAGCATCACAGCCACGCCGACGCCCTGGAGCAGGCGGGCGCCGATCAGCACGCCCGCGCCGGTGGCCAGACCGCACAGCAGTGAGGCGGCGGTGAACACGGCGGTGCCGATGAGCAGGATCCTGCGCCGGCCGTAGATGTCACCGAGACGTCCGCCGGTGATCAGCCCGACGGCGACGGGCAGGGAATAGGCGGTGGTCAGCCACTGCACTTCGACCGGCCCTGCACCGGTTGACTCCTGGATCGCGGGCAGGGCGGTCAGGACGACCGACTGGTCGAGCATGTTCATCAGCTCGGCCGTCAGCAGCACCAGGAGGGCGATCCAGGCTCTCAAGGCCATCTTCGAGGGCCGAGGTGACGGGCGGGTCGGGGTCGGGGTGGTGGTGTGCTCTGGCTCGTTGTCGAGCGCGGAGGAAGACAAAGCGGGAACTCCTGATCCAGAGAGATCGGGGAGCCCTGCCGACAGCCGCACCGGAGCCGGAAAACACGAACCCGGGGCAGACGGCAGAGCTGCACCCGGGACAGAGAACTGCGGGGAACGGTGACGCAACTCAGGCCAGCGCGACGTCCGCCCCCCGGACACGTGCGACAACACAGCACGCGGGGAACACGGACGACTACATGGCCTGGTTGATAGGACGTCACCTCAAGATCGACACGCAGAAGGAACAGGAAATCCGGTCACTGCCACCGAAACCTCGGCACAGGATCCCAGCCACGGTACGACACCGCGGGTACCCGGCGCACATCAGGAGGAGTGAGCCGGGCCGCACGGCCCGGCTCGTCTACCGTTTCCCGGAGAGTTGACGAATCACGCGAGCTCAGAGCTGCTGGGAAGGATCAGTGCCGAGTCCGTGTGGAGCGTGATGCGCACCGGTGTGAAGGTGGTGGCGTCCACCGGCGACTCACCTGTGCCCGGATTGCGGGCGTAGCGCGGGTGGGCGCCTCCGCTGATCTGCCACCGTATGCGGTGGCCGACGGGGAAGCGGTGGGCGGTGGAGCTCATCGGCACGGTGACCTGCGAGGGCTCCTGTGGCGGGTTCGTCCGGAGTCGGACGAACCCGTCACAGATGTTGACGGAGCGGCCTTGTGCGTCCACGTCGCAAAGGCGGGTGAAGACATCGGCGTGTCCGGTGTCCGTGGAGATGCTCATCCGTGCGGAGACGGGACCCAGGATGTCCATGGGCTCGGTCAGTGGCGGGCCGGTGAATGTCAGGACGTCGTCTCGGGCCTCCAGAGTGGCGTTGTTCCGGGGACCGGCGGTGCGGGAGAGCAGCGGACCGCCGAGGGAGGGGGTGGGGTCTGCCGGGTCGTGGCGGAACGCCGCCACGGGTGCGGACTCCGTGGGGGCCAGCCGGGTGAGATGCCCGCCGGGGGTGGGGTACCACGAGGTGGTAACCGCGGCCGGTGGCCAGTCGTCGAGGTCCCGCCAGGTGTCTTCGCCGCCGATGTGCACACGCACCGCGGTGGGACGCAGGCGGGAGGGATCGGCGTACAGGTGCGCGCGCAGCCACGCGAGGCTCTCGGTGAATACCGCGGGCCATCCTTGCTGCAGGGCCGAAGTGTGGGTCCAGGGACCGACGAGCAGGGCGGTCTCACATCCGGCCTGGCGCAGCCGGTCGTACTGTTCGAAGGTCTGGTCGACCAGTACGTCGTGCCATCCGGCGATCAGAGCCGTGGGCACGCGGAGCCGTCGGGCCGACTCCGCCATCGACGCGCCGTGCCAGTAGGCGTCCTTGGCGTCCGGGTGTGTCATCACGTCGTCCAACCAAGGCAGTTCGCTGCCGAGGGCCGGCACGTACGCCCCGCGCAGGGGCTGCGCGGTAGTGACGTCGCGCAGGCGGCGATGCAGGCGCAGCGTCGCCTTGAGGAACGGTGCCATGCCCTGGTGCTGGTAGTTCATGCCCATGCCCACGGCGAGGGCGTTCTCCAGGCGGAGCGCACCGCCCGTGTGGAACATGGCGTAGGGATCGTGCAGCCCTACTTGCACCACCATTGCCTTCAGTTCTGGCGGTGGGTCCGAGGCGAGGGCCCATTGCGTGTAGCCCAGGTAGCTGGGACCGACCGTCCCCAGTGTTCCGTTGAACCAGGGTTGCTCGCGCAGCCAGGACACCGTGGCCTGGCCGTCGGCGGCCTCATTGCGCCACAGATCGAACACGCCGCCCGAACCTCCGGTGCCGCGGCAGCTCTGCAGGACCACGTGGAAGCCCTGTTCGGCGAAGAGCAGGCCGTACTGGGGTGACCACGGCAGGCCTCGGCCATAGGGCGAGCGGACCAGGAGGGTGGGGAAGTCTCCCTGGGCGCGCGGGAAGTAGTGGTCAGTGATCAATGGGCTGCCGTCGGCGGCCGGCACCAACAGTCCCGGCTCCCATCCGACCTCGTGCCGTTTCGCCGGCAGACCTCGCCAGGTCGCCCTCATCATCCGTGAGGACAGCGGCGGTTTTCCGGCGGGTGGCACCCAGGCCGGCCTGGCTACGGCGTCGGGCGTGCGTGATGACATCGTTCCCCTTCTCTATTTCCGTACGTTGTACGAGAATAGAGGATGCTTGGATGACCTTGGCAAGAGCCGCCCCAGGAAGGAGCGTGAGACCGTGTCCAGCGACGGAAAGCCCGGCGCCGAGAGCGTCGATCCCGAACAGCTCTGGCTGCGTCCCACCGAGCCCCGCAGGGGCCGCAGGCCCTCCTTCAGCCGGGAGAAGATCACTGCGGCGGCCGTCGCCCTGGCGGACGCGGAAGGACTCGACGCGGTCACCATGCGGCGGGTGGCCGCCGAGGTCGGGGCGGGCGTCATGTCGCTCTACAGCTACGCCCCTGACAAGGAGACGCTGCTGGAACTGATGGTCGACCACGTCTGCGGCGAACTCGCGGTCACCGACCCACCCACCGGCGACTGGCGTGCCGATCTGAAGGCCGTGGCCCGTCTGCAGCGCGCCCACATGCTGCGCCACCCCTGGCTGCCCGCGGCCTTGTCCACCCGTCGCGTTCCGGGCCCCAACACACTGGCCTTCCTGGAACACGTGCTGGCCGTACTGCGGCCCGCCGGGCTGGACGGCGCGGCGAAGCTGGAGGTCTTCGCCCAGATCACCGCATTCGTGGCCGGGCACGTTGGTCATGAGATCGCGCAGGCCGCGGTTTCACGATCACCGGACCGAGCCGCAGCCGAGGGCCGCTACCTGACGGCTGTCGCCGCAGACGGCCGCCACCCGGAACTCGCCGAAGCCCTTTCCGCCCCCGGGCGTCCCCTCACCCCCGACGCCACCTTCACGCGGTTCCTCAACCGCCTGATCGACGGCCTCGATTCTGACTGACGCCATGGCGACAGGGTCAGCATCGAGGTGTGCGATGTCCTGGACCACCACGGAGACCCCGTCGTGCGCGGCGCCCACGACGGAACGCACGACAGGGCGAGCCTTCCGGACGAGCCGTCCTGTCGAACTACGTCAGCGTCCGCCACGGCAAGATGCCTCCTGGCGGCGGCGCGTGGTGCACTGCGTGAAGGAGACGGCCCTGGTCGGGGAGTCCTGGTCCAGGCCCAGGCTGATCGAGATCGACGACTGTGATGACGGACCCCCGTTCTTCTGCCTGACGCCCCCGTTCGTCACACTGAGCCGTGCCTCGAATAGCCACCGTCACCTCGTCCCGGAAGGTCCGCCGCCTCACCACGATCGCGTTCTTCGGTCCGCCGGTGATCCTCGGGCTGTCGTTGCTGGCCGCCGATCCGGACTGGAGCGGCCTCGCACTGGCGCTCGGGACCTGCGCGCTGATCGCGACTCTCTTCCTCATGATCACCGCCGCGCCGAACGGGTGGTTGATCGTCGGCAGCGTGATCCTGGGGATCGCCGCGCTGTCACTGCCGGGGCCGTTGCTGGAAGCGGAGGTGATGGCGCACCAGGGGCAGCGGGCGGAGGTGCGGGTCACCTCCGTGAAGAGGTACCAGGCCAAGCACGGGCCGGAGTACACCTGCCGGCTGGAGCGGGTGGACGGCAAGCCGCTCAACCACGCCGAGCTGGGCAACGACTCCTGCGACGGGCCGATGGACGTCGGGCAGACCAAGGACGTCCTCACCGACCCGCACGGCTGGATGGCGCCGGAGCTGACCGAGACGGACTACAGCGGGATCGACATCGCCGCGTGGGCCCTGCCTGTGGTTGTGGGGCTCTTCGAGCTGCTGGTCTGGCTGTCCCGGCGGGTCGGGCTGCGTCGGTTCGAGGGCCGCTGATGGCGCCCGGGTCCCGGAAGAACGTGGCCTGGCCTGCGCACGTGGTGCGGAGGCACGCCCGGACAACCGCGCTCGCCCCCCTGCTGATGGTGGGCATCGGCATGCTCGGCACCAACCCCGATTGGTTCCCGGCGGCGCTCATCCTCACTGCTCTGACCGTGGCCCTCGCGATCGCGGTGCTGATATCGACCGCGACCAAGGGGTGGGTGTTCTTCGCCGGGCTGGTCCTCGGACTCGCCGTCACGCTCGGCGCCGGCCTGGTCTTCCAGGCCGCACTGATGCAGAGCCAGGGGCAGCGCACCGAGGTGCGGATCACCTCGGTACACACCACCGAGGGCAAGACCGGCCCGATCCACCACTGCAGGCTGAAGCGGACCGACGACAAGCCGATGGACCACGCCGACATCGTCGGCCTGGGCTGCAACAGGGCAAGGGTCGCGGGCACCACCGAGAACCTGCTGGTGGACCCGAGCGGCTGGCTGGCCCCCAGCCCGACGATGCCGACTTCAGCGCCCTCCCCCTCGGCGTCTGGGGAGTCGGCGTCGCGATCGGGTTGTGGGAGCTGACCGTCTGGCAGACGCGCCGGATCGGCCTGCACGAGTCGGCGGCGAGCCCGACAGCGCCCGCCCGGTCGACCCATGGCAAGCCGAACGCCGACAACCGGAGCAGGAAGAAGCGCAAGCGCCACTAACGTCCTGCCAGTATTCCGCTGACAGATCCGGGCGTCCTCGATACCGGTCTGCATCCACGCGCCGATTCGCGGGTCTCATCGGCCAAGCCGTGCCCGAGGCGGCTGCTGTCTCGACCTCCTCACGAACGAGCCGGCTTCCTTTGCGAACGGGCGGCAGGACTTCACGTAGGACCTCTACTTGTTCGCAAGTATCGCCAAATCCCTTACGTACAACGCGAGTTCATCACTTGCGCAAGGAAGCAAGGAATGACGATACTCGTCCCGGCGAGTTGGCATGGACGCGTCGCCTGCCGGGGATCCCGGCAGGCGCGCCCGCCGCCGGCACGCTTCATGGGCCCGGTGCGCGACCCGAGGCCGGGCTCACCCCCCACAGGAGGTTGTGAGTTGAAGCAGAGATGGATGTCAGGACGACGTGCGGCCACCGCCGCGGCCGGAGCCCTGGCGCTCGGCGCGACCTTGACCATGCAGAGCGCGGCCGCGGCCCCCGCGCCGAACGCCGCCCCTATGAGCGCCGCATCGGCCGGCCGGCTGGCTCACCGGATCGACGCCACCCTCGCCGACCGAACAGCGGGCTCGTACTACGACGCCAAAACCAAGAAACTCATCGTGAATGTGGTCGACGCCGCGACCGCCGACGCCGTCCGCACGGCAGGTGCCCAACCTCGCACCGTCAAGCACTCGATGGCACAACTCGACTCCGCAAAGAGGGAGTTGAAAGCAAGGGCGTCCATACCGGGCACGGCGTGGTCGATGGACCCCGTCAGCAACACGGTGGTCGTCAAGGCCGACCGTACCGTCACCGGAACCCGGCTGGCCCAGCTCGACAAGGCCGTCCGCGACCTCGGTGACAGCGTCACCCTGAAGAGAACGGCCGGCCGCTTCCAGCCCCTCATCTCGGGCGGCGACGCGATCTGGGGGAGCAACGCACGGTGCTCGCTCGGCTTCAACGTGACAGTGGGCGGACAGCCGTACTTCCTCACCGCCGGCCACTGCGGCAATGCCGTCTCCAACTGGTCGGACCAGCAAGGCGGTTCGGAGATCGCTGTCACCGAGGCGTCCACGTTCCCCGGCCATGACTACGCCCTGGTGCGCTACACCAGCGACATCGACCACCCGAGCGCGGTCGACCTGTACGACGGTTCCTCACAGCAGATCAGCGGAGCCGGTGACGCCACCGTCGGCGAGCAGGTCCAGCGCAGCGGCTCCACCACCGGCGTCAACGGCGGTCAGGTCACCGGACTCGATGCCACGGTCACCTACGCGGAGGGCCAGGTCGACGGCCTGATCGACACCACCGTCTGCGCCGAACCCGGCGACAGCGGCGGCTCGCTCTTCGACGGCAGCACCGCCCTGGGCCTGACCTCCGGAGGCAGCGGCGACTGCTCCTCGGGCGGGGAGACCTTCTTCCAGCCCGTCCCGGAAGCACTCCAGGCGTACGGGGCACAGATCGGCTGAACCCCTCAAGCCGACTGATGGGCATCCCGTGCCACTCGACCGCCCCACGGCACGGGATGCCCTGCAAGGAGGCCCCGCGGCCGGACGAAAGTTGGTGTGCCTACCACCAGCGCCGGCCGCCCATGTTCTTACGCGGCACCTCACTCACCAGGCCGCGCACCGTGGCCCACGGACTGTTCCGCCAGACCGGACCCGCCAACACATCGTCCAGCGGAGCACACGGCGCTTCCAGCCCCGCCCAACTGACCGGACCTCTGTCCGCTCGCACGTCGACGGTAGTAGGCATACGTCACCGATCCGAGCAACGGTCCCCAGGCGAGCAGCGGCAGGTAGCAGGCCGTCAGGACGACCTGTTCCGTGGTCGTGTGTCCTGGGGGAAATCCCGCGAAGAGGATGTGGAGGAAGAAGTAGTACACGACCCCTGTGGTTGCGAGCGTGCCCAGTGCGGCCGGGACCAGGGTGGCGAGCGGGGGGACGCGGCGTCCGCCCAGTAGGGGTATCCAGCGCGGCACCCACTCACCCCAGGGCTGGACCAGCCCCAGGGTAAGCAGGCCGAGTCCCTCGGAAACCACGAAGAGCAGGACCAGGTACAGATCGAGTCCGGCACCGTGGTCGCGGGCCTCGACTGTTCCGAAACCAGGGATGGCCAGCATCACTCCCAGGCGCCACAACCCCGAGGGCAGGATCGTGTAGGGCACTGCGTGCGCAGCGATCCGTGCCCAGCGGGGCACAGGGGAATCGGGTAGACGGCCGGCGCCCTGAGTGGTGGTCAAGTACCCGTTCGCCAGAGGTGCTTCGGGGCTGAAGCTGGACATCGCCGCTCCTTCGATTCGTCAGACACCGCTCGTGTGACACATCTCGAAGATGCCAGCCCGCCCCCTCTGCCGGCGTCCTCCGCATGGTGGGGAGTGGGTCCGCCGTGCGGGGGGGGCCTCGCCGACTTAAGGACGACCGCGGAAGGGTGTTCCCTTGGGCTGGAGCGCGGGTCGACGCCCGTCTAGGGCGTGTATCGAATGTGCTGGTCACAGCCACTCGTTGATGGCTACGACGAGCACGGTCGCCTCGTAGCGGACCGCGAGTTTGTCGTAGTGAGTTGCCACGGCGCGGTGTCTTTTGAGGCGATTAATGCCGCACTCGACCGCGTTCCGAGCCTTGTAGTCCTCGGCGTCGAACTTTGGCGGCCGGCCGCCACGAGAGCCGAGTTCCCTGCGGTTGCGGGCCTGGCCGGCCTTTTCCGGGATGGTGCAGCGGATCCCGTGTTGGCGCAGGTAGGCGCGATCCCTGCGAGAGGCATAAGCCTTGTCGGCACGGACCCGGTTGGGCCGGGTGCGCGGCCGGCCGGAACCCGGGCGGGCGACGCGGACCTTCTTCAGGACGGGCTCGAACTGCGGGGAGTCCCCACGCTGCCCGGCCGTGATCACGATGGACATGGGCTTTTGGCCCTGCTCGACAGCCAGGTGCAGCTTGGTGGTCAAGCCACCTCGCGAGCGTCCGAGACCGTGGTCGTCCGGCTCGACGGTGTCGCCGCCGGGCGACTCGGCCTGCAGGCCCCTTCTTTCCGTGCCCCGGCGGCGTGCTGGTGGGCCCGGCAGACAGTCGAGTCGACGTTGAGGTCCCAAATGATGAGTTCCCTGGCGTCGGCCTGGGCCTGCAACTGCTCCAAGATCCGCTGCCGGCTGCCGTACCGCTGCCAGCGGCGGAACAGGTCGTACACCCGGGCCCAGGGTCCGTACCGCTCGGGGACGTCCCGCCACGGGATGCCGGTACGGGTGCGGAACCGCATGCCGTCGATCAGCTGCCGCCTGGTCCATATCGGCGGACGGCCCGGCTTCTTGGCCTTGGGTAACAACGGCTCCAACCGGGTCCACTGCGTATCCGTCAGACCTTCACGTGCCATCCGGAGATCATCACAGACCGTGATCTACTTCTGGGCATAGTGCCGATGAACGAGAAGCCGAGGTCATGACCAACCACTGCTGCGAGGCGATGAGCCGACGCGTGAACATGCCCTGCGACCAGCACAATGACCCCTTCGCATGCCCGGACGCGCTGATCAAGTTCAGTGCCAAGTTCCAGGAGTACGGGCTGATCATCCACGACGGCGGAACATCGAGCATCACTATCGGCTTCTGCCCCTGGTGCGGACGACGCCTGCCCGAATCACAGCGGGACCGATGGTTCGACGAAATGGAACGCCGTGGGGTTGATCCGTGGGAGGACGAAGTCCCAGCCGAGTTCCAGGACGACCGCTGGCTCGCTGCCCTGTCTCGGGACTGACTAACCAACAGCCTCTCAAACCACTTCCGATACACGCCCTGACAGCGCGGGGCTGATTCGCATGGAGGGGACGCCACGCTCGCAGGGCTGCGGTCGGCGGAATGCAAAATGATCGTGCCTCTGCGGAGAGCTACTGCGAGCGATGCATTGTCGCCACCGTAAGCCCCGGGGGGACTCTGCCAGCCTGGGTGGGGGGTGGCTGGGGCGGCACCCTGCCGAGGACAGTCACCGGGGTGCGATACCGAAAGGCCCGGAGGCGGCTGCACCGCTCCGGTGTACGTGTAGCGCCTGGATCCGCGGGGTGCTCCCCCGGAGAACTTCGGGACGGCCTGGGTGGCGGATAAGTCTGGCGCGCCCCGAGGTGAAGTGTCATCAGACACGGGGGCGCCTCTCCGATGTTCGACGTCGGCAGGGCGCAGCAACGCCCTTCGGGCAGCGCAGAGGCTCCCGCTCGTGAGTCCCGGCGAGGGGTCGCACTAGGTCCTGTCGTTTGGATCAGTCGGTCGTTGGACCGGGTGTGCCCGCCTCTTCCTCTGGTCCGCCCGGTGATCCAAACGAAACTACCTAGTGCCAGGTCGGGGCAAGGCTGGGACACGGTGCGGGCGCCGGTGTCGGCGGACGTGGCTGAGCGGGGCGGGTGGCCGGCACGCGACCTCCGTTGCCCGAAGTGGCATGCTGTGCACGGCAGTTCAGGACGGAATATGGCTCCGCGAAAGCGTCGCTGCTACCGTTCGATCCATGATGGTCAACATGCCCACCGAGCCCGGCAGGCCAGCGCGGGACAACTGGCTCATGCTGCTGTCGTCGGTCGATACATCGGAGATCGGCAGGCGCGCCTTCGACGGTTTGTACGCCAACTTCGGTGCCCACGTGGAACTTTCGCCCGGCGATTGGGTTCTTTCGGTCATCGGCGAATCGGACCCCGTCGTCCAGGTCCGCCTGTACGAGGTGTCCGCCAGTGGTCGTCTCGCGGAGCGTGGTTCCTGGGCCGCGTCCGCCCAGCCCAATTGGATCCTTGAGGTGCGGGACAGCATCGCGGCCCTCGTCAATCCGAGCTATGAGGCGCTCATGCAGGCATACGAGAGCCCTGAAGGACGGGCGGCGATGGAGCAGGTCCGCAAGCGCCTCAACCCCTAGGCAGATTCGTTTGGATCAGTCGGTCGTTGGTCCGGGTGTGCCGTTGACTGATGCGCAGTGGGCGCGGATTGAGCCGTTGCTCCCTGACCGCGCACGCCGAAGCGGGGTGGCCGCCGGCGGGACCATCGTGAGGTGATCAACGCGATCGCCTTCAAGTTCCAGACCGGTACCCAGTGGGTGCACCTGCCGGAGAAGTACGGCAACTGGCGGGGCATCTACAACCGGCTGCGGATGTGGGCCGTCGACGGCACGTGGGAGCGGGTGTTCACCGCCCTGGTGGCCCAGGCCGACGCGGACGAAGACGTCAGCTGGGCCGTGTCCGTGGACTCAACCATCGTGCGCGCTCACCAGCACGCGGCCGGAGCCCGCAAAAAGGGGCCCGGCCGGAGAGCCGGGCGATCACGCCATCGGCCGGTCCCGGGGCGGACTGACCACGAAGATCCACCTCGCGGCCGACAGCCACTGCCGGCCGCTGGTGTTCGTCCTCACCCCCGGTCAGGCCGGAGACGCACCGGCCTTCACGGATGTCATGGCCCGTCTGCGCGTTCCCCGCTCGTTGGGACGGCCCCGCACCAGGCCGGACCTGATCCTGGCTGACAAGGCGTACTCCTCCCGCGCGATCCGCGACCATCTGCGCAGACGCGACATCCGGGCGGTGATCCCGGAAAAGGCCGACCAGCAGACCAACCGCCGACGGCGCGGACCGGCTGGCGGAAGACCACCGGTCTTCGACTGCGAGGCGTACAAGCAACGCAACACCGTCGAGCGGTGCATCAACCGCCTGAAGCAGTAGCGAGGCATCGCCACCCGCTACGAGAAGACCGCCACCATCTACCTCGCCGGACTCCATATCGCGGGCATCTTCCTCTGGTCTGCCCGGTGATCCAAACGAAACTGCCTAGCGCGGTACCGGCCGAAAAAGAGTCACCACCACCGAGGACCCCGACCACCCAATAGCCCATCACCCAGGCGCATTTGAGGGGTTACGCGATCGAGATGACTGACCGGGACGAAGGGCTGAAAAGAAGCCATCGAACTGCGGTGACTCTGCGGATACTCACTACATGGAAGCATCCGAATTGACGACCTGGGTCATGGCGCTGCTGAACCAGGCATCGAACGGGGCGGCGGGTGCCATCGGCGGAGCGGCCGGCGCCGAGGCGGCACGGCTGATGCGGGAGCGACTGGGGTCTTCCCCCGAGGGCCGCGCGGCCCTCGATCCGGGGAGCGGGGATTCCGGCGAGACGGAGCGGCAAGTCGCCGCCGCCCTCGCCGCGGACGCTGTATTCGCTCGTCGGCTTGAGCAGTTGTACGAGGCGGCGCGACGCAGCCCGACAGGGGCGCAGCAGGCGGGAAGAGACATCAACCAGGCCCACATCGGCGACCGCTCGAAGCACAACACCATCTCGTTCGGCCCCCTGACCGTGCGCAAGGGAAGCCGGACTCCGGCCACCGTGGCGTTGATGCTGCTCGCCGTGGCGCTCGTCATGGGGCTCGCGTCCTACGGGCTCACCAAAGTCCTGGGGGGTGATGACCAGGCAACACGGGCGCCGTCGGCGGGGGCGGGGGCGAACGGGTCGGATGTTCCGGCCGCCGGCAGCGGATCCGAGGCGGATAAGGGTGGCGGACAGGGGCACAAGGCCGTACCGATCAAGGACCTCGACCTCCTCAAGAAGATCCTGCCCGATGTATCCAGCATGCCGTCCGGTTGGTCGCTGTCCGGGAAAGCGAACGTCCAGGAAGCAACCACGGACAACTCCTGTCGTGGGGGCGAATGCAAAGGGCTGCGCGGCTTGGGCGAGGTCGTCTATACCGATCCGGGCGCTTCCACCAAGGCCGACATCGCAGTCGAGGCATTTGACAGCGCCCGGACGGCGGCCGAGGGCTACAAACGGTGGAGCGAAGGGGCCGGCAAGGAAGGCGGCGACTCGCCGATGTCCTTGGGGTCGATCGGCGATGAGAGCGTGGCCTTTTCGGGCCAGGAGTCAAACGGTTCAGCCACGAAGTTCCACATGGAAACGATCGCTCGTGCGGGGACCGTCATGATCTACATCGTCTACGGCGGCGGTGACCGCCCACTCGATCCGGCGGTGCTGACGCGCATCGCCCGGATGGTGGCCGAGCGCGCCCGCCAGGCCCAGAACGCCGAACAGCCGTCGGCTACGTTCGCTGAGACTCGCTGAAGTGGCGCGACTCCGTGCCCGCCGGATGGCCATGCAGGCGGTGACCCTCTCGATTCGGCGGGGTTCGACCCTCCATCGACGCGGCCCTCACGGCCCATGAAGGCCGGCTTTCTACCGGCACGGCCACGGGCGCGGGGGCATCGCTGTGCGACGCCGTCGTTGAGCACGGCACCGCGTGCAGAGCACCCCTCCCCCGCGGATACGCGAGCGAGCCCCGGACCGCATCGGTCCGGGGCTCGCGGGCTGTTCGGGGCACGCCTGCTACAGGTCGAACTCGAGGTGGGTGCTCCGTCTCGCTCCGCCATGAGGACTGCCGGATCTCCTGCCGCCGTTCGTCGGTCCCTCCGCCGCCGTACGGGCCATCCGTCGCACGCCGTGGCTATCGCGCGCCGATGGTCGGCCGGGTCGGCGTGACGCGCAAGGTGGCCTGAAATGGCGTCGCCCACAGGAGTGTTGACCGGCATGGGCCGTGCCGGGCGGGACAGCCATAGGGCACGACTCAATCACTACCTTCGCCGTCCGGGATGTCGTCCCCAGGAGTGGTGCCGCTCATGCCCGTACTCTCACAGCGCACCGTCACGACGGCAGCAGCCGTCCGCCGCCCCGGCCTCTGATGCGGTACCCACACATCAGCGGGACACCCGGGACCCCGTCCAAGCCCGGCCCACCAGGCAATCCAGGGCCGCCAAGGCAGCCGGAGGCCCCCACGGGATCGGGAAAGTCCGAGCTCCGGGTGCGCGCACCCGAGGCGCAGGACTTCCGCCGCGCTCTGCTCTGTGCGGCGGCCGCCGCCAGCACCGTTCCCGAGCTGGCATCGGCCCTGTCCCAACGCATTGAGCGCTATCTGCCGCACGACGGCTACACACTGGCCGGTCTTGATCCGCTCACCGGTGTCGGCTGCCTTCACCACGATTCCAGGCCCGCTGAAGGCGCCGGTCACGAGATGCCCATCGCCCTGACGCACCGGGGGGTGGTGTGGGGCGGCCTCGTTCTGCTGCGGGGGTGGGCGAGCCGGCCGTTCACGCCGGCCGAGACCCGGCACGCCGAGCGGCTTGGCGACACCCTCGCGCTCGCCCTGCGCCAGTACGTGGCGGGCAAACCCCTGCGCCCCGGCCGACGCGGGCTGTTCCCCGGCGTGGTCGTGATCGGCCCGGACGACACGATCAAGGGCATGACGGAGACGGCACAAACCTGGCTGAACGAGTTCGTCCCCGGCTCCCCGCGCTCCCAGGACGACGCGCTGCCCCATCTCCTGTGGGGCATCACCTATTTCACACGGCGCACCCACAGCATCGCCCTCAGCCGGATCCCGACATGCGGAGGGTGGGTCGCAGTGCACGCGCAGCCGCTCGGCGGACCGCACGGGGACATCGCTCTCACCTTCCAGTCCGCGCCCGCCTCGCAACTTCTGCCGGCGATCTTCGTCTGGTACGGATTCACACCACGCGAGCGGGCCATCGTCGAATACATCCTCGGAGGCCTCTCGACCAAGCGGATCGCACGGCTGCTCGACATGTCCCCGTATACGGTCTCCGACCACCTCAGGTCCGTCTACCGCAAGACCGGCACATCCGGACGCGAGGAGCTCGTCGCGGGTCTACGGCAGTAGAGCCCCGCGAACCCACCACTCGCGCGCAGCCCGTTGTCCGCCCCCCAACATTCGGGGGGTGTTGGCCACACCGGCGGCCCGCAACACTGATGGCCGTGTCCCAACAACGGGACAGAACCACGCATGATGGGAGACGTACATGATGCGAGCCTCAGCCTTGGCGGCCGCGGTGAAACGTGTGGATGTGGTGACCGTGCCGCCCGACGCCGGGGGCGTGGCGGACGGCGGTCTGCTTCCCCCGGCGGGGTCCGTGGTCATCTACGTGGGCGACGCCTCGGCCCCCGCGTGGCAGCGGCTGCGAGCGGCGGCGCTCAGTGGCGCCTGGCAGACGGTTCGGGACACACCCGTACCCCAACGTCCGGCCCCCGGAACCCAGCTGGTGGCCGCGTCGCTCGCATTCGACCTGGTCTGCGCGGGACACACGCTGGTGCGCGACCTGGCACTGCCGCACGGCTTCCCGTTCCGGACGCTGACCTTCCCGTACACCGGAGGGCCGCTGCGTGACACCGACTTCAGCATCGTCGAGCACACCGGATCCGACCGTCCCGCCGTGGACATCACCTACTTGATGATGCGCCGAGCGCCCCAACTGACGCGTCTTGAGCTGCAGTTGCTCGACATGGAGCATCCGGATGACGGGTACCTGCACATGCGTCGGCCCGAGCCGTGTCAGACGATCACGACGATGGACATGATTACGGACAATATCCAGCGCGCGGCGCAACACGCCGTCAACGAGAAGCATGCGCACGGTGGTTACGCCACGGCCGGGGCCACGGCGGAACTCTCGGAGGCCGACATCCAGCAGATCGCGGGCGAGTCGGGTGAGCCCGCGGCCACCGTGGCCGACCTGCTCGCGCTGCGCCGGCGCCACTTCGCCCGCTGACGGGGCGTCCTGTGGCTTCCCTTTGCGTCGCCGTCGTGCTGGCCACGTGGTTGCTGTTGACGGCGGCCGCGGCGCTGCCCCGACTCGGCCAGACCGTCCGGGGCCGGCTGCCTGCCTGGTGTGTTCCGCTGCTCCCGTCGTGGACGTTCTTCGCACCCAATCCGGCGACGAAGGACAAGGTGCTGATGTACCGCGACGTCCTGGCCAACGGCACGTTCGGACCCCTGCGGCTCGTGCTGCCGGAGGGCGGCGCACGGGGCCGGCCGGGCAAGGCGCTGTTCGACGCCGCCTCGCATCTGGTACGGCAGGCCGCGCACGGATGGGAGGAGGAGGACGCGCGGACCCGGGACGCCCACTTGATGATCAGTACGTCCTATCTCGTCCTGCTCAACCGGGCCGCGTCGGCGGCGCACGACGCCACCGCCATCGGCTTCGCGTTCGTCATCGCGCACGCGAGCCTGCGGGACGAGGCGCCCGAGGTGGTCTTCGTCTCCGCGGTGCACCGCTTGGAGAACGCGGCGGAGGGCGTCGGCGCATGGGACACCGGGGTGCGGGAGGGCGACGTGCGGGAGAGCGGCGTGCGGGAGGGCAACCGATGCTGAACGAGAGCGAGACGGCCCGCGCGATCCTGGCCGTCTGCGGTGTCGGCCTCGCGGTCTCGGCGCTCCGCGATCTGCGCCAGAGCCACGAGTTCGGCGAGGGCGGCGCTCTGGCCTGGACCGTGGTCGGCGCGGATCAGCACCGCTGTCCGCAGGCGGTGCGGGGCCTTTTCGTCTGGGAGCGGTATCGCAAGGTGCTGGCCGTCCAGTTCACGGCGGGGTGCGCCGCCCCGGCCGTGGCGGCACTGTCCACGAACGGCGCGGCAGCGCTGGCCTGCGTCCTGCTGACCACCCTGCTCCTCGGCCTGCACCGCAACGACTACGGGACCGACGGAGCGGACCAGATGGCCGCGCTCTGCCTTCTCACCGCCACCGCCACTCTGGTCGTCGGCGGCACGGTGGGCCGGCTCTTCCTCGGCTTCCTCGCCTGTCAGCTGATCCTGAGCTATCTGATCGCCGGCTCGGCCAAGCTGGTCTCGCGCACCTGGCGCGACGGCTCCTGCCTTGCCCAGATCCTCTCCACCGACGCCTATGGCTCGCCCGGGATCGCCGCGGTTCTGCGGACCCGCCCGCTCATCGCGGCACTCCTCGCCTGGAGCGTCATGGTCCTGGAAGTGTCGTTCTGGGTCACCCTCGTCCTGCCGGCAGGGCCGCGCTGGGGTCTGCTCGCGGCGGGCGCGGCGCTGCACGTCGGCATCGCGTTCACCATGGGGCTCAGCACATTCGTCTTCGCCTTCGTCGGCGCATACCCGGCGCTGCTGTTCACCGCCACGTACCTTTCCGCGTGAAGCTGGGCACCCGGGAGGGCCTCGTGTCCCCACATCGTGGAGCGCCGGGGCCCCGGCCCGCACCGCGGGGTGCGCCTCGTCAATCTGCAGTACGTTGCGAGCCTGGTCAGGAATCGAACCCTGCGGAAGTCAGTCAGTGCCGTTCCGGATCGAACTCCATCATCTGCGTGAGCCGGATGTTGTTGCCCGACGGATCTCGGAACGACGTGTCGATCCCGTAGGGCTGCACCGTCGGCGGGTCGTTGAACTCGACACCCCGGGCGGACAGCTCGTCGTACGCGGCCTTGCAGTCGTCGGTCTCCAAGAACAGCGTGCCGCCCGCGCCCTTGGCCACCAGCTCCGACAGCTGACCACTGCTCGCCTCGTCCAGCATCGGCTGCCCCGGTACCGGCATCAGCACCAGCGCCGGACCATCCGCGCCGGATGGCGCGACGCACAGCCACCGGAAGTTCCATGCCTCCATCGTGACGTCCGCCCGAACCTCCCAGCCGAGCTTCTGCGTGTAGAAGTCAAGCGCTTGATCCTGGTCGTGCACCCAGAACTGCGCATTGGCGATCTTGATCTTTGTCATTGTCGCTCCCTGGTGTGTTGCCTGCCTTCGACGCTAATCAGTCGGCTTTCCTGTGTCTTCTCGAAACGTGCGGTTCCGCGGCCGGCCGTATGCCATCGCCACACAGCGCGGGATGCGCACATGCCGTGCGGCGGGAGGGTGCGCATTCCGGTACGCCTGCGGGGTCATCCCGTACATCCTGCGGAAACTCGTCGTGAACGAACCGATGCTCCGCACACCGACGGCAACACCGATCGCGGCCACCGTCCAGTCGGTCGCCAGCAGCAGGGTGGCGGCGCGCTCCAGGCGTCGGGTCAGCAGGTACTGGTGGGGCGACTCTCCGAACGCGGCCTTGAAGCAACGGCTGAAGTGGGCCGGGGACAGCGCCGCGGCCGCTGCCATGTCGGCCACGGTGAGTGACTCGGCATAGCGGGCGTCCGCGAGATCCTTGGCGCGGAGCACATGACGAGAGATCGGAGCAGTGGCCATGGACCCATTGTGTAGTCACGTGCCGGCCGAGGCGCAGCAGGATGTAGCCGTCGAGGCGTTTCGGCGATCGCCCTTCCCCCATCTCGGCCGGTTTAGCCACTTCCCGATTTCTCATCCCTAATTCTCCTCATTGGCCATGGGTACGGCACGGTGGAGTTCGGGATCGAGGGACCTGGTCGTCCCGGCGTTCGGGGAGCGGCCATCGGCTCTCTACCGGCTCCGCGCCGCCCACGGGGTAGACGGACTACGGAGGCGGCGAGCACTCGCAGTACCTGGGCTCGTCGACCCACGGCGACATGGTTGCTTTTCCTATCCGTGAGACCCAGGCGTCCGGCCAGCCTCCTGCCCACACCGCCCGGCTCGGGGCAACAGCAGCCATCCGGCCGCCAGCCGGACGACACTTTGGCGACGAAGGCTTCCCAGCGGACACCTCACGGAAATCGGCTTTCCCACGGGAACCGCATCCGGTCATATGCGGCCATGAGCAGAATGGCGCAGGTACTCGTGCTGGCCCGGTACGAGGACGAGGTGATGGAGCCGCTCACGCAGCACGACGAGTCGCGTACATGGCGCGGCCGGTTCGAACCGATACCCGGCTGGTTCGTCGGCGGCTGGTACCTGGAGTTCTTCCGGGAACGTCAGCGGACCGGCATCCTCAAAGACCTGGAGGCACTGCCGTGGAACAGCCCGGAGTGCGTACAGGTCATGCTCCACGACGCAGAAGACGACTGCTTCGGGCTGTGGATGTTCCGCGAGAGGAAGCTGGTGGAGCTGCCGCTGCCCGGCACTGAACGTTTCCACGAGCCGGCCCCGCCCACGCAGGAGTACGCACCCCGCCCTGGGTATTTGCGACGCACGGACGTCGGGCACACATGGCTGCCCCAGCAGACTCCTGCGGAACTACGCGACCCGCGCCCGGCCTGGTAGGCCGAGGCACCGCGAGGCCGGCGCGCCCTGCCACCTTGTTGGATGCGCAGCCGGTCTCCGCCGCTGTCGCCACCTCCGACCGAGGCGCGGTCCAGTGTCTCGGACGGCGTTGCTTCTCAGGCGGCTTCGTCTCAGCCGACGTTGTCGCTGATCGAGGACTGTCTCAGGTGACGGGAGAGGGTACTCAGACGCCATTTCGTTTGGTGTGATCTTGCGGCCGTCTGGTGTGGTGACGACTGGGCTTGTGCAGCGGATGGTGCCGGACGGCTTGTGGGAGTTGTTCGCACGCGTGGTGCCGTCGGCGCCGGAACGTCCTCAGGGCGGTGGCCGGCGTCGGCATGGGGATCGGGAGGTGCCGGCTGCGATTATCTTCGTGGCCACCTCTGGGTGCACCTGGATGGCGGGCTGGAGGCCCCGGGTGGCTTCTGCTACTTGCGGCTGAGGGTTTGATCGTCCCCGTTATCAGGATCTCCCACGCTGCGCCGCATCTTCGGATGCGCCTTCGAGCCGCCGAATTCCCACGGGTTGCCGTCGCAGACGGTGGTCCACACCTTCTGCGCTTCCTTGTCGTCGGGATACGCGCCCCACTCGCCGGTGCCGCTGCACTCCGACACCTTGTCGCCGTCGTTATTGAACTCGGCAAGGTTGGTTACGACGACGGTGTCGTCGTCCTTGAAGAGCAGGGTCCCGGTATCGCCCTCGGTCCAGGTGCCTACGATGTCGGCCCGAGCCAATGTCTGTGGCTGCCATATGCACCCCGTGGCCAGCGTCAACACCGCGACCGCCAAGACCACTCCACGCAACCCCGCAGCGACTCGCCCTCGTTCATCACGCATGACTCCCCCTTGCGTACGTCAAACCCTGGTTGCTTCGCACACCAGATCGTCAAGCGCTCACGCTGCCACGAAAGCTGAACATGTTCAACTCCGCTCGGCGCGCATTGGCAGCCCCGCCCCACACCGAATTGAGCGGTGCACCTTGGCCACTCGCCGTAAGACGCCCTTTCATTTGATGATGCGGCGGTAGCAGACCAGGGTGCTGGCGATGCAGACGAAGGCGAGGAAGTGCTCAGGCTTGCGTTCGTAGCGGCGGTGCAGGCGTCGGCATCCGTTCAGCCAGGACATGGTTCGCTCGACGCCGGCCACCGCCCTGAGGACGTTCCGGCGCCGACGGCACCACGCGTGCGAACAACTCCCACAAGCCGTCCGGCACCATCCGCTGCACAAGCCCAGTCGTCACGACACCGGACTGCCGCAAGATCACACCAAACGAAATGGCGTCTCAGTCGGCCTGTGGCCACGGCCAGCCCAGCTGAAGGAAGAGTCCGAGGCGGTCGCTGACGGCTCGGATCTGTGTGATCTTGCCGTCGGCCAGAGTGAAGATCCAGATGGCCTCGTTCTCGAAGCTCCGGCCGGTCGGCGCAGGCATGCGCGGATGGACTCCGCCATGAACACCGCTCTGGGTCACCCGGGCAACCACGCGGTCTGCTTCTCCGATCAGCTCATCCACGCGCACCGTGAGCGGATCGAAGGCGACCAACTGCTGGCGCAATCCCTCGAAAGCCGCCCCCGGCTCGTCGACCTCACCGTGAATGATCTTGTTGTGGTCCACCACGTCAGCTGCCATGAACCTGGGAAGGTCCTCCAGCCGGCGGTTGCTGACCGCCTCGAAGAATCCCAGGACCGCCCTCTTGTTCTCGTCCACCATGGTGGTACCGCCCCCCATCTGATCAACTATCAGTCGTCCCGAGCTTAGCCCGACAGACACATGGCTCACTTGAGGCGCCTTGTTGTGGGACGGCCGCTCCACCGGTAGCGAGTGGGACCACGGCGGAGCGGCATGCGGAGCGTGACGAGCGCGGCGCCGAGGCAGAGACAGAACTCGACGACCGCGCCATGCAGCCCATAATGCGCAGAAGGAAGCCGGCCGGCCGAAATGGACTACTACGAGGAGGCGGCTGGGCCTCCGGACGCCCCCGCGCACTGGCGATGGGCGGGGGCGAGCGGGTCGGAATGGCGACTCTGGGTGAGGTGCCGTCAGACATCAGGGTGGCCTGAGGACGGGTTGAAACGCAGCGCCTAATGGGCCTCGACACTGGCCAGTTGAGGCGACGAGCGAGACGCCGCGCCGCTGCCCGCTGGGTCCCGGCCGCGACCTGCGGCGGCTCCTCCGCGAGACCCCCGCACCCTCACCCCCGCCGAACGGGCCGCGCCGTGGTGGGGTTCCTCAAGCAGTGGTCCGTTCGACCGGGATCCACAGTTCACTGGTCGACTCGGACCAGTCGTGCGTCGGTCGGGTGCGGAGTATCTCGGGGCCCGGCCGACTCGCGTAGGGGTTGGAAGGGAACCACTGAGTGAAGACGTCCCGCCAGAGGTGCTGCAGTGCATGCGGGTAAGGACCGGTGTTCTCGAAGACGGCCCAGGTGCCGGACGGGACGGTGAGGACATCGAGGTCCTCGGGAGGGGCAGAGCCGGTCACGACCGCGTGGTAGTAGTCCATTTCGGCGCCCTCCTCCCGGCTGTCGGAGTGGTGCACGATCGCCGAGAGGATGCCTTCGGGATCCTGGTCCGACAGGTCTGTGATGCGTTGCGCGGTCTCGGGGGCGATGCCCTGGATCATCTCGAGGATGTGCGGGTTGACTCCTTCGTGGACAAGTGGGACGCGAGCCTTTCGGCCGACGATGTGGAATTCGTCCTTCTCCACGATCCGGTACTTCATGGTGGTACTCCCTTCGACGACGAGGCGGAAGGACATCCGGGGCTGGGAGTGCAGAGCCGCACCTGTGCGCCTGGCCTCCCCTGGACTGACGCCGTGCATCGCACGAAACGCCCGCGCGAATGCCTCGGCCGATCCGTAGCCATGGCGCACCGCCACCTCCAGCAGCGTCCGTTCGCCCGCGAGCACCTCGGCTCCCGCGATGGTGAGCCTCCGGCGCCGGATGTACTCCGACAACGGGACGCCCGCGAGCGCGGAGAACAACCGCCGCAGGTGGTACTCGGACGTCGCAGCGATACGCGCCAGCTCTGACACCTCGATCTGCTGATCGAGATGAGTCTCGATGTGCTCCATGAGCCGGTTCAGCCGGTCCAGCACTCCGGTCTCCTTCCCTTCTGATCCATCACCGTAGGAGGGAACGTGCCTGCCCCACCCGACTATCCGTGCCCGTTTCGGTCGGGTAGGCCGGCGAGTGGTGGGGCCGAGGCCGTGCCCAGCGCTGTGAGCGCGCTTGAGGGAGCAGTGTTGTTGAAGCGCGGCCCGGTGCAGTTCGCAGGAGCCCGCGAGGCACGCAGCGAACTGCCCCGCCGGCATCCTGAACCCCCGCTGTCCGAGCGGCCCCCGGCGGCGATCCCGAACTCGCCCGACGATCCGAGCCGAGCACGCAGCCTCTTCCCCGGCCGCTCTAGGGGCCGTTCTAGGGGCCGTTCAATGGGGCCGTTCTAGCGGAGAGCGTACGGGCATCGGCGGCAGGTGTGATCCCGGACGGTGGTGCACATGCGGTCGAGTCCGCCGATCCCGGAAGGGGCGCCCGCCTCGCACCTCAGGTCGCACGGCTGACGATGGCTTCCGCCAGCCGTTGGGCCTGCGCGTGGGCTGCGGCCAGGGATGTCTGGTGAAGCGGGACGAGCTCGGCCATGGCCGGGACGTGGGGCGCCATGGTCAGCTCGGGAGTCACCGTGGTCACGTCGAGTCCGAGCATGTGGGACCAGCCCAGGATGGTCTCCAGCGTGGGGACCAGATAGTCCTTGCCCTCGTTGGGGCTGCCGGGACCGTATCCGCCGCCGCGGGCAGAGATCACCACGGCCGGGCGGCCGGCTGTAGGGGCGCCGTCGGCGAAGCCGAAAGTGCGGTCGGCGACCATGATCTGGTCCAGCCATGCCTTGAACACCGAGGGCATGGAGAGGTTGTACAGCGGCACAGTGAACAGATAGGCCCCGGCCCCGAGGAACTCGTTGATGAGCTCGTCCTGAAGCCTCGCGGCCTCGGCCTGTTCCGGAGTGTGCCGGGCGGAGTCGGTGACTCGGGCGGAGACGCCCGCAGCGGTGATGTGGGGCACGGACGAGGCGGCGAGGTCGCGGTGGACGACCGGACCGCGCCAAGCCGCCCGGAAGGACTGGGCAACGTTGCGGGAGACGGAGGCTTCGCTCAGCGAGGAGGCGTCTATGTGCAGCAGGTACGACATGGGGATGATGACCTTTCAGGAATGATGCCGGCGTCGAAGGCGGAAGGCCGCGCGTCGGAGAGATCGGTGACGGGGTGGGGCCGTGGGCGTGAGGCCCGCTCGGCCACAGGGGGTGCCTCTATGTGTGGCGCACGGACTGGTCCTGGTGAGCGCGCACGCGGTTGGCGTACTGGTCCCCCCGCCGGCACTTCACGGATCTACCCCCGTGGATGCCCACCCGAGCCGGACCAGGGCGGCGTGCTCGAAGGCGTCTGCGTTGCGCTGGACAACTCGGCCTGCATGGCGCGCAGTTCGGGCAAGAGTGTTGCCGGTCGGCAGGTCGACCGCGTAGGGCAGGCCCTGAGTGGGTCTCCGGTGGGCCGATCAGATAGGCCACCGGGCCGAAAGACCGCGTCTGCTGGTTCAGTGGCGGGCTGGAACGGAGATGCCGGTCCCGCCGGGGAGGTCGGCGCCGAATTGTGCGATGACCGCGTCCAGGTCGAACGGTGCGAAGGCTTCGCGGCCCACCTCGTTGATCCTGTCGGCGGGCACCAGCCAGCACACCTCGAACTGCAGGCCGTCCGGGTCGCTGGCGTAGAGCGATTTGGTGGTGCCGTGGTCGATCTCGTCGGTCAGCGCCCCCGACCGCAGCAGCTTGCCGCGGATCTGCTGCAGCTCGGCCAGGGTGTCCACCTCCCATGCCAGGTGCGCGAGTCCGGGGCGCCGGTCCGTGCCCTGCGGGGAAGCCGGGCCCTCGATCTGAAGGAGGGCCAGGTCGTGGTCGTTGGTCGACTCCTCGGCTTGCAGGAACGCGCCCTCGGCTGCCTTGCCACCGTCGGCGTGGACGCGGAAGACGGTGCGGAAGCTCAGCAGGTCGGTGTAGAAGGCGACGCTGCGTTCGACGTCGCGTACATAGAGGACGGCGTGGTTGAGACGCTGAACCGGCATGTCACTCCTCGGTCAGTTACGATTTGTACGTAGCCCCACCATAGGGATGCATCGAGGACCTCACAAAAGGCACATTGATGTACGCAAAGCACACCACTGATCCTGACCGTGCTGCCGCCCCGCACCCGGGTGACGCTTGGCCTGCCGATGCCCCCCACCCCTGCGAGAACTGGCCGGACAACGGCGGACGGTTCCGGGAGACCCTCGACCGGATCGGCGACAAGTGGTCGGTCCTGGTCATCGGCATCCTCAGCCGCGGTCCCCTGCGGTTCGGCGCCCTGCACCAGCGGGTTCCAGGCGTTTCCCAGCGCATGCTCACCCTCACCCTGCGCCACCTGGAACGTGACGGTGTCGTCTCCCGCACCGTCTACGCCGAGGTGCCGCCACGCGTCGAGTACCAACTGACGCCCCTCGGCGAGAGCCTGCGCACCATCGTCCACGCGCTCGCCCAGTGGGTCACGGACCACCATGAAGAGATCGAGAGCGCGCGAGACCACTACGACGCTCGATGATCGTGCCCCAGCCGCCAAAGAGCTGAGCGTGCGTGCCCATGCCCCCGTGCGCGAGCCTGACGTGGTGTTGATGTTGGCAGAGCTGCCCCTGCCCATCAGCGGAGCCGTCGGGCACGTCCGGCCCGCGGCCCGCGTCTCCACCACTGGTCAGTCCCCGCGGACCGCCTCGGCCACGGCAGGAGCCGGGCACCCGCGACTTCGCGGAGAGGAGTTCCACCCGCGCGATACCCGTCTCGCTCTGGCGGACGCAGTGAAGTTCGCCGGGTAAATCCGCTCCTCCGGCCCCATCTCGCCAGGCGAGGGGCTGCTCAGCGAATCCCGTTGCTCGACCGGCGCGGCCCGCCATTCAGTCGTTCGAAGGCTCGCGGCGCAGGTGCTCAGAGCGGGACTCAAGGATGTCGAGGGCCTCGTGGATCGAGCAGCCGAGCTGGTCTCGGAACATCTTGATGGCCTTGATGTTCCTGCCGCTGAGGATCTCCTCGTCCGCGAAGGAGAGCGGGCCGGCCGTCCAGGGGGCGAAGACGGGGTCACCGCCTGGCCAGTCGATGTCGGTCAGGGTGGCGAGGAGGCGACCGTCCGAGAGCGCCACCGCCACGTCCATGCCGCGGGCCACCTTCTCTGTGAAGGCAGCGGGTGCAGAGCGGTCGAGGACGAAGACGAAGTGCTGAGCCATACGCTGCCGCCACCCGTCATCGGGCTCACCGTCGCCGACCAGGCGGAGGTTGGAGTTCCAGGCCGCCTGTGCGAGCACCGATACGAGCAGCTCGAGAAAGTCCGACTTCAGCAGGTCATCCGCGTGCTCGATCAGAATCGCGAGGTCCTGGTTCCCGTGGCCGGGACCGTGCCAGTCGTGGAGGCAGTCCACGAGCGCGTCCCAGTTGTGGCCGAAGTAGCCGGGGAACATCAACTCCCGGGCGAAGGTGCGGAAGACGGAGGCCGGATCGTGCATTTCCCGACCGTCAAGCCGCAGGACCAGACCGTTTCGCTGCACGAGCGCGGCCGTTTCTGACGCCAGCCACGGGTCACGACCCACGGGGAGCGCCGTTCCGTCAGAGTGGGCCTGGTCATCACGGGCGAGATCCTTGCACGGCAATTGCCCGGAACCAGAGTGATTTTAGGAGGGCGGATCGTGCAAGCCCATGATCGAACGCCGCTTCCACTTCCGAATGTCGCGGGTCTACGCCCTGGCACCTGACAGGCGGCGGCGACACTCCTCGACCGGACCGGCGGCGCCGCTCGCCTCCCGTACGGCTACCTGCCGGCCAGCGCGCCATGCTCGATGACGGTCTCGACGAGCCCGGTCTCCAGGCGTAGTACGTGACCCGACACCGACGCGAGGATCTCGCTCGTCATCAGCGGGTCGGCAAGGAGCTTCGCGACATCGCGCCGTACGGTCGCGACCGGATCCGTCACCGCGCGCTCGGCGAGTGCCATGTCGTCGCCTCCCGTGCGAACCGCGAACGCGCGGCGGAACGCCGGGTCGGCAAGCATTCCGGTGCCGCACTGTGTGTGGTGTACGACCGCGACGTCCATCCTGACTCCGAGCCGCACCGCCAGATAGACGATGTCCTCGATCACCCGGCCGTCCACCCGGCCGCCCGTGTTCCGCAGGACCCCGGCGTCCCCGGTTCCGAGTCCGAGGAAGCCCGCGGGCTCGACTCGCGGATCGGCACACGTCAGCACCAGCGGCAGACGCTCCGGCATCGATGCCGGCATCACCAACCGGGCGAGGTCGACGTTTGCCGCGAACACCTGATTGCGCTCCAGAAAATCGCCGAAGTCCGGCATAGCTTCTCCATGTGTTGTAGCTACAACAATGATCGGATGGGCTACGCTACAGAGAAGGAGGTGCATATGCAACACCAAGAGTCGAACGGGCCTCGACAGCAGGCTCTGTGGATGGCGGACCGGTGTCTTGGCAGGCGCATCGCACGGCTGCACCGTCTGGTCTCGCGGCGCTTCGAAGCGGAGTTGCGAAAGTCGGGACTCACCCTGCCCCAACTCGAAGTGCTCTCCGAGATGGCCGTCTCCGGTGAACCCGTCCGACCGTCCGAGATCGCCGGCTGGCTCGGCATCGAGCGCTCGACGATCAGCCGCAATCTCGATCTGCTCGCCCAGCTCGGCTATGTCAGCGCCGCGGAAGTCTCGGCCACCGGCCGGACGACTCGCGTCGTCGTAACGGACGCCGGCCATCAGGCACTGATGGACGCCGAGCCGGCCTGGGCACGAGCACAGGAATGGATCAGTGGGGCAGTCGACGACGACGCGATCGATGCGCTCGACCGCTGGCTGACCGCTCTCGAACTCGCCCCCAGGCCCCACTGACCGGCGCCCGGGACTTCGAGCCGGCCGACGTGCCGTCCCCCTGCGCCACGACCCCTCCCCCAACCTCCTTTTCGGATCTGGTGGCGTGGCCGAGGAGCGTCAGGTACTGGCCACCAGTAGGTCCTCTCCGCTTGACGGGCGAAGGCCGTCGGTCCGATCGGCGAAGTAGCGGTCGGCCAGCGCGGCTCCCGACACGTGCTGGGCGTCTTTGAAGCCGGCGTCGCGGGCCAGCGCCAGCATCTCCTGCGGGGTGTAGAAGCTGATGAACGGTGTTCCAGCTGCTCGCGCCTGCGGCTTGGTCGACTCGAGTGCGGGGCGATCGGCGTCATCGATGAGCTCGGTCGGCAGCATGAACGTCATGGCGAGCGTCGAACCGGGAGCCAGGTCGGCGAGGCGGCGCAGGGTCGCCGCTGTGGTCTCTTTGGTGAGGTACATGGTGACGCCCGTGGAGACGACGGCCGTCGGCCGGCCAGGGTCGAAGCCGGAGTTGGCCAACTCCTTCCACCAGTCCCCGCCCGCCTCGAAGTCGACCGGCACCAGTCGCAGCCAGTCGGGGATCCCGTAGCCGAGCTCGATCAGGCGTCGTCGCTTCCAGGTTTGGGTGCCCGGCTGGTCGATCTCGAAGACCCGCAGGCGGGCGGCGATCTCCGGTCTGCGCTGGGCAAAGGTGTCGAGTCCCGCCCCCAGGATGACGTACTGGGTGACGCCGTGGTCGATCCGCTCGGCAATCAGGTCCTCGATGAAACGAGCGCGGCTCACAATGGCCGCCCGGAACCCGCTGGTGGTGCGCGGGTCCATGTCCGGGCGACGCCGCCATCCGCCGTCAGGGGCCGCCAGCTGCAGGCCGATCTCGTCGTCGAACACATGGGGCGGGGGGTCGACCTGCACGTGCAGTGCCCGCCAGAGGGCGACCCGCACCGCGGTGCTGTCCGGCGCCTCGTTCTCCTCGTCTGCCACGATGCCCCTCTCCTTGCGGTCAGCTCTTGGCCGGGGCCTGGAGGCTCCACTGACGTCCGTCGGGGTCACGGACAGTCATCTCCCTGGTCCCGTAATGGGTGTCCTCGAACGGCGTGACCACCTCGACTGCGGGATCGAGATGGAACACATCCTCATCGGCCACCTTCAGCACGATCTGCGTCCGTAGTTCGCGGCCCTCGGGGACCTCGGCGATGAACACGTAGGGACCGTCGCCCTTGCGGAGCCGGCCGGAGCTGTGATCGGTCGAGAACTCCAATTCGAAGCCCAGCGTCTGGAAGAACTTCGCCGCCTTGCCCCAGTTGTGGGTCTCCAGGAACACGGCCTCAATACCTTCGGTCGCCATGTCAGGTCTCCTTCTCAGGCGATTGCTGTCGCTGCCCATGGGTGTCGTCGAGGTAAGCGCGCAGGGCGTCAGCGACCACTGCCGAGAGGGACAGGCCCGACTCGATGGCGTGATGCTTGACCCGCTTGATCAGCCCGATCGGCAAGTACACGTTGAACTGCTTGACCTCTTCGTCACTCACACAGGCGATGCTAGCATGCTAGCAATCTAGTGCCATGGGGTGACCGTCGCTCGCCTCGTCGTGTGGAGGCGCCTGAGTGTCGCCCACGGCCGAGCGGTCACAAATGATCACGTGGCGGAACGAGTACGCGTGCGCCAGGGCGACGACGATGAGGGCAGACGCTTACTGCGGAGCGTCCGCAAGGGCGCCGGGTCCCACATCCGAGTCCTGCTCGAACGCCTCGCCCTCGGCCCGGACTTCGCCGCCCTCCTGCTCCTGCATCGACACCTGGGCGATGACCTGAACCGGCCCGACGGCGCCCGCCCGCGACACTGACCCGGGGTCAATGCCGCCTCCCGTCTCAGCCCGAGTGCGGGCAGGTCCTGCGGCAGGAGCTCCTACAGCTCCATGACGGGCGCGCAGGGGCGCTCTTTGTAGTGCGGGTGCCGTCTTGCGCGCCTGCCGAATGCTTCCGCACCACCGCCTGGACTCTCATGATCATGGGATATCGGGTCAGTCGAACATCCAAGGCTTCTGCGCAGACCGCAGGTGCGCGCGCACCGGCACGGGCAGAAGCGGACTCACCGATGCCGTCACCGTGCCCACGGAGGGCTCGCCATGCCGTACGCCCGACACTCCGAAGGCCCTGAACTCACCCAGGCGCGCGACCGTCTCTACACGCTGGACCAGCAGATCATCCGCGCCGTGACAGAACGAGTGTCCTTCTCGTCTTCCGTGCAGTCAGCCCGCGTCGCGCGTGGCGGCTGTCCCACCGACAGCGTGCGGGAGAACGCTGCCGTCGGGCGCCACCGGGAGAGCCTCGGCGCCTGCGGCAGTGACATCGCTCCCACCGATTCGTACCTGCTGCGCACCCTCAACGCCCCGCACAGCCACTGCGGACACCTGCAGATCGCCGGAACCCACCCCACCGACCCAGCGATGAAGCTCCCGGCAGGCAACACTCGTTCCGCAGCGGGCCCGCGCCGGGACCACCAGGAGCCCCGATGACCTCCACCCACTCCCCCACAGCGGTCGATCCCGTCGGCCTCAGCGGCGCCGCGCTGGTACTCGACGTCCTCCAGGACGAGGGCGTCCGCCACGTATTCGGCAACCCCGGCACCACCGAACTCCCCCTGATCCAGCAGCTCGCGAGCCGGCGCAGCCTCCAATACGTGCTCGCACTGCAGGAGGCCTCCGCGGTTGCCATGGCCGATGGCCACGCACGGATCACCGGCCGGCCCGCCTTCGTCAACCTGCACGCCGCGGCCGGGCTCGGCAACGGGATCGGCGCGCTCACCAACGCCGCCGCCGCGCGCGTCCCCCTCGTGGTCACGGCGGGCCAGCAGGATCTGCGCCACCTCATCCACGCACCCGTGCTCGCCGGCGACCTCACGGGCCTGGCCCGCGCCACCGTCAAGTGGGCCCACCAGGTCAGTACACGAACAGAACTCGGCACGGCACTGCGTCAGGCATTCCGCATGGCCATGGCACCGCCGACCGGGCCGGTCTTCCTGTCGCTTCCCATGAATCTGCTCGACGAAATCGGGCCGGCCGCGCCACGAATCACCACGATCCGTTACGCGGCGGCAGCCCCCACCGAAGACTTGGCGAAACTCCTCCATGACACGCCGCACAGCAGCATCGCCCTGGTCTACGGCGACGAACTCGCCCGCCACGCCCCCGCCGAGGGCCTCGCCCTCGCCGAGAAGCTGCAGGCGCCCGTATGGGGAACAGGCTGGCCCGCCACCAACCCCTTTCCCACCAGGCACCCGCTGTGGCGCGGATACCTGCCCACCCACGTACCCGGCATCCACGAGACACTCAGCCCCTACCGCCTGGTCATCAGCGCCGGAGCACAGCCCTTCCCCCTCTACTACCCCTACGCCCCCGGCCCTCTCCTGCACGAGCGCACCACGGCCGTTCAGATCACCGAGGATCCTTCCGCACCTGGCCGCGACACCCCGATCGACCTGGCCCTGCACGGCCAACTGCAGCCCACCCTGAGCGCACTGCTCGACGTTCTTCCCGCCTGTGCCGCAGCCACGCACACCCTGCCGGACCCACCCCAAGAGGCCCCCGCTCCGTCAGGCCTCGGCCTCCCCTCGGCAGCCGAGGCGCTGGCCGCCACGCTCCCCGCCCACGCCATCGTCGTCGACGAAGCCCCCCAGGCCGCCCCGCACATCCGTGCCGCCCTCGACCTCCGCCACGCCAACCAGTACCAATGGGTGGCCGGCGGACTCGGCTGGGCCATACCCGCAGCCATCGGCGCCAGCCTGGCGCGCGGCCGCGGCACCGTACTGTGCACCATCGGCGACGGCGCCGCCCTCTACAGCCCTCAAGCCCTGTGGACCGCCGCCCACTTGGAACTCCCCATCGCCTTCGTGATCACCAACAACAGCGAGTACGGAGTCCTCAAAGCGAACTGGCACCAACGCGAACCCGAACCGTCCCGTCTCCTGGGCATGGACCTCAACCAACCCGCGATGGACTTCGTCGCCCTGTCCCACTCCATGGGAGTACCGGCATGCCGGGTCGAATCCGCCACAGACCTCACCGAAGCCCTCGTCCGCGGCTACGCCACCCACCGCCCCTTCCTCATCGACGTGCACCTCTGACCGAGTGCGCGGGGTCCGTCGAGAACAAAGGCCCAAGAAGGCCTTGGCAGTCATCGGTATCCGGACTGGCTCCGTTCACGAGGAGGGGTTCTGGCTCGGCGGGTCAGTCCTTGGTCCGGAGCGGGCAGGAGCGCGGACGGCGGAGCTCCACGGCAGGAACCTCGCGCCGTTCGACATATCCGTCCTGCCGGGCCGGAGGGATATGTCGAACGGCTCATGGCCGCTCGGTCAGCGGGTCGCTTCCGGGCCCTGCTGGGCCACCGTGTTGCTGGTGGGCGTGCCGTCGGCGCCGGCCAGGGTCACCACGTGCCGGACCCCTTGGGGGTCGAGCACCACGGCCTGCCACGCGCTGCCGCCACCCTGCTGGGCGACCACTCGCAGAGATTCGACCTTGCCGCCGGAAACGGCACCGGTCGCCTTGTCCACGGCCTGCGCGGCCGGCAGCGCGGGAAGCGGTGCCGGGGCCTGCTCAAGTCCACCGGTCGCGGCACCCCATCGCTGCTGGCCGGCTTCCCGCGTCTTCTTCTCCCCGCCCCGGCCTTCCGATCGCGGCCCGCCCCGGTGGTCCGGGCCCTCGGAGGCGTACCGGCCGCCGGCGCGCTCCTCGTGGTGGTGCTCCGCCACCGCCGCAGCCGCCACACCTCCGCCGATCAGGATCACAAGCCCGAGCGCCACCCATCGCGTGCGCCCCTGTCGGGTCAGCCGGGTGAAGCTGCCGCGGCGCCGCGCCGCCTTGGTCGGCCCGGCAGCCTCATCTCCCGGACCCACGGGGTGCTCGGGAGGCTGGGGGTTGGACTGAGTCATCTGGCTGCTCCTCGCGTTCCACCGGGCACGCGCCCGGCTCGGGCAGATCATGCGGGGAACATGCTGAAGCTTTGCTGAAGCGACCTGAAGAACCCTTCAGCAAGCCGGCTGCTCGACCTGAGAACCTTGCCCCATGCGCGTACTGGTGGTCGAGGACGAGCGGCGGCTGGCCGCGGCCCTGCAACGAGGGCTTCAGGCAGAGGGCTTCTCAGTCGACGTCGCCCACGACGGCCCGCAGGGTCTGTGGCTGGCGGGCGAGCACGACTACGACGTCATTGTGCTCGACATCATGCTGCCCGGAATCAACGGCTACCGGGTCTGCGCCCGACTGCGCGCCGATGGCTGCGAGTCCGGCATCCTGATGCTCACCGCGAAGGACGGCGAGTACGACGAGGCCGAAGCCCTGGACACCGGCGCCGACGACTTCCTCTCCAAGCCGTTCTCGTACGTCGTCCTGGTGGCACGGCTGCGCGCCCTCATCCGGCGCACGGGCCGGCGCAGCCCGCAGATCATGGAATTCGGCGACCTGGTGATCGACCCGGCCGGCCAGCGCTGCACGCGGGGCGGGACCGAAGCCCGGCTGACCTCGCGCGAGTTCGCGGTGCTCGTGCACCTGGCTCGCCGCGCCGGCGAGGTCGTGCCCAAGCGGGAGATCCTGGAGCAGGTGTGGGACGCCGCGTACGAGGGAGACCTGAACGTCGTCGAGGTCCACGTCAGCGCGTTGCGCCGTAAGATCGACACCCCCTTCGGGCGGGCTGCTGTGGAAACCGTCCGCGGTGCGGGTTACCGGCTGGCGGCCGACGGTGGCTGAGCAGGACGCGCACGGCGACGCAGCGCCTGGCGGCCCGCCCCGCCGGATCGCCGCCCTGCTCCGCAGTCTCGCCCGGCGGCTCCGTCCCCGGTCCGTGCGGGCCCGCGCCACGCTGGGCGCGTCCGTCGTGGTCGCGCTGGCGCTCGGCATCGCTTCCTTCGGGCTGCTGGGGCTGCTGGAGAACAACCTGATGCGCAACGCCCAGACCGACGCCGAACGGCAGGCCGTCCTCACCGCCGGTCTCGCGGCCGAAGGCCGGCTGGACGCCGTGTTGACGCCGGACCGAGGCACCGATTTCCTCCAGGTCGTCGACGCCCACGGGCGGGTGCTCGCGGCCAGCCCCAACTTGACCGGCCGCCCCGCCCTCTCGACCGCCCGCCCCAGCGCACCGGGCACCGTACGAGGAACCTGGACCGGCCGTCCGGTGCGCGAGGAGCACCGACAGCGCGTCGTCCAGGTCACCACCGCCACCGGGAACGGCCTCATCACCGTGTACGCGGGCACGTCATTGCGGGAGGCCGACGCGGCGGACGAGTTCATCCGGGCCTCGCTCATCTTCGCGGTGCCGCTGCTCGTCCTCACCGTCGCCCTGGTCACCTGGCGGGTCACCGGCTGGGCGCTGCGCCCCGTCGAGGCGATCCGCGCCGAGGTCGCCGAGATCAGCGACCGTGATCTGCACCGCCGGGTACCCGTACCGCACAGCCAGGATGAGATCGCCCGGCTCGCGGCCACGATGAATGCCACTCTGGACCGCCTGGAAGCATCCGTGTCCCGCCAGCGCCAGTTCATCGCCGACGCCTCCCACGAACTGCGCAGCCCTATCACCGTGATCCGTACGCAACTCGAAGTGGCCCAGGCCCACCCCGACCCCGACTTGTGGAGTGAGCTCGTCAGTGGGGCGCTGGAGGACACCGTCCGGCTCCAGGACCTCGCGTCCGACCTGCTGCTGCTCGCCCGGCTCGACACCGCGCAGGCACCGCCCTCCGCTGCGGTCGACCTCACGGAAGTCGTCCGGGAAGCGGCCCGCACGCGCAAGCTGGACCGGGTCCCGGTAGAGACGCAGATCACCCCGGAGATCACCGTACGCGGAAGCACGCTGTGGCTCGCCCGGCTCGTCACCAACCTGCTCGACAACGCACAACGGCACGCCGACCACCGCGTTTCGCTCACCTTGCGCGTGGACGAGGACCACGGCACAGCCCTGCTGGTGGTCCGCGACGACGGACCAGGCATCCCGGCGGCCGATCGTGAACGGGTCTTCGAACGCTTCACCCGGCTGGACAACGCCCGCAGCCGCGATCAAGGCGGTTCAGGCCTCGGCCTGGCCATCGCCCGCGACATCGCCACCCATCTGGGCGGCTCACTCACCGTCCAGGACTCGGGGCCCGGGGCCCACCTGCTGGCCCTGCTTCCGCTGGACGGCTCCTGACACGTTGTACGGAGTGCCTGCGCGCGGCGGCCACCCAGATCAAACCAACAGCACTCCCTGGCCCTCCAGCTCGAAGAGGGCGGCGGAGGAGGTGGGTCCTGGAGTCTGGTGCCGGGCCCGGGTGCCCACCCTGGCCCGGCGAGGCAGTGCGGCCGTACGCCGGGCCGGGAACGGGTCGGCCCGTGGAGCTCAACTCCCCATGCTGCGCAGGTTCTCGCGCACCTTGGCGATGGCGAAGCCCCAGCCCTGCTGGACGGTGGGCTTGGCGGGCACCGCGATTTCGTCGGGGTTGGTGAGCACGTCGAGGAGGACGGGTCCGGGTTCGGCGAAGGTGCGCTCGACCGCGTCGGCCAGATCCTCGGCGCGCTCCACGCGGATGCCCTTGATGCCGAGCGCCTCGGCAACCGCCGCGAAGTCCGGGTTGTCCAGGACGGTGCCGAACTCGGGGAGCCCCGCTTGCTCCTGTTCGAGCTTGACCATGCCCAAGCGCCGGTTGTCGAAGACGACGAGCTTGACGGGCAGTCGTTCGCTACGGATCGTCATCAGGTCGCCGAGCAGCATCGACAGGCCGCCGTCGCCGCAGAACGCGACGGTTTGGCGCTCGCGGTCCAGGAACTGCGCGCCGATGGCCTGCGGCATCGCATTGGCCATCGAGCCGAGGTTGTACGAGCCGATCAGCCGGCGGCTGCCGCGCATCTCGACGAAGCGGGAGAGCCAGACGGTGGCCATGCCGGTGTCCGAGGTGAACACGGCATCGTCGTCGGCCGCCGCGTCCACGGCGGCGGCGAGTGCCTCGGGACGTATGAGGTGGTCGCGGTTGTCGAAGGCGGAGCGGACCTTGCCGATCAGGCCCTTGTCGTGGCCGGGCGCGGCGAGCCGGCGCTGCCCGTCCTGCCAGTGCGTGAACTTCTCGCGTGCGGAGTCGAGGTGCTTGCGGTCCTCTCGGACCGCGACGCGTTCCAGGAGCCCGCGCACAGTGGGGCCGACGTCCGCGGCGAGCGCCACGTCGACGGGCACGCGCCGCCCGATGTGCTCGGCGACACGGTCGACCTGGACGACCTTCTTGCCTTCCGGGTACCACTCCCGGTAGGGGAAGTCGGTGCCGAGCAGGACCAGCGTGTCGGCGTGGTCCATGGCGTGGGCGGCGGCCGGGTTGCCGATCAGTCCGGTCTGGCCGACCTGGAACGGGTTGTCGCCCTCGAAGCCCTCCTTGGCCTTGAGGGTGAGGACCATGGGCGCGGCGAGCCGGTCGGCGAGGGCCAGTACGTCCTCGCGAGAGGTACGTGACCCGCGGCCGACGAGCAGGGTGACGTTCCCGCCGTGGTCGATGAGGTCGGCGGCCTCGTCGAGGGCGGGGTCGTCGGGCCGGTTCTCGGAGCGGGCGACGGAAAGCCGCAGCGGACGGTCGGTGGGCAGCTCCTGGTCACCGATGTCGCCGGGAAGGGTCAGGACGGCGACGCCTCGGCGGCCGATGGCGGTGCGCACGGCGACCTCGAGGAGGGCGGGGAGCTGCTCGGGCGAGGTGACCGTGGCGCGGAAGACGGCGACGTCCTTGAAGAGGAGGTCGTTGTCGACCTCCTGGAAGTAGTCCGTGCCGACCTCGGAGCGCGGGACCTGCCCAGCGATGGCGAGCACGGGTGTGCCGCTCTTGGCCGCGTCGTACAGGCCGTTGAGCAGGTGCACGGAACCAGGTCCGACGGTGCCCATGCAGACGCCCAGCGTGTCGGTGAGCTGCGACTGGGCTCCGGCCGCGAACGCGGCGGCCTCCTCGTGGCGGCACCCCACCCAGGACAGGGCCTCCGAGGTCCGGATGGCATCGGTGAGCGGGTTGAGGGCGTCGCCCACGACGCCGAAGATCTGCCGCACTCCGAGCTCTTCCAGGGCATCGGCGAGGAGGCGGGCGACGGTGCGAGACATGAATGGATGTCCTCTCTGTGGGGCTTTCTGTGGAACTTTCCAGGGGGCGACCTGCGGGGTCCGGCCTGGGGGATTTCAGTGGTGCCGACGTCGGTTCTGCACATCCGGTGCGCCCGTCGCGAACCGTGCCAAACAGAATGAGGACACATGGCACAGGAAGGGATCAGCCGGTGAAGCTGTCGGGGTCGGCGGCCTTCCAGTCGGCGGCCCACCCTGCGGGCGGGTTGAGGGCGAGCTCGCCGGGCTTGAGCCACTCGTAGAGCTCCGCGTAGGAGCGGAAGTCGTCGCTGTCGGTGGCACGGCGACGCAGCAGGTGCGGGCCGAGGGCGCCGGGGTCGGAGACGCCCATCGCGGCCATGATCTTCAGGGCGCTGGAGACGGTCGCCTCCTGGAACCGTTGGACCCGCTCGGACTTGTCCGGGACGTCCAGGGCGCGAGCCCGGCGCGGATCCTGGGTGGTGACGCCGGTGGGGCAGCGGTTGGTGTGACAGCGCTGGGCCTGGATGCAACCGACGGCGAACATCATCGCGCGAGCCGCGTTGGTCCAGTCGGCGCCCATGGCGAGGCGTTTGACGATGTCGGAACCGGTGGCGACCTTGCCGCTCGCGCCGATCCGGATGCGGTCGCGCAGTCCGGCGCCGACCAGCGCGTTGTGGACGGTGATCAACCCTTCAGTGAGCGGCATGCCCAGGTGGTCGGCGAATTCCAGCGGGGCCGCGCCGGTGCCGCCTTCGGCACCGTCGACGACGATGAAGTCCGGGGTGACGCTCTCGGCGATCATCGCCTTGCACACGGCGAGGAACTGCACCCGGGCGCCGGGGCACAGCTTGAAGCCGACCGGTTTTCCGTCGGCGAGCTCGCGCATGCGTGCCAGGAACCGCACCATCTCGCGCGGGGTGGAGAAGACGCGGTGGTACGGCGGTGAGACGACCGTCTCTCCCTCGGGAACGCCGCGGACCTGAGCGATCTCGCTGTTGACCTTGTCGCCGGGCAGCACTCCGCCGATGCCCGGCTTCGCGCCCTGGGAAAGCTTGAGGGAGACGCACTTGACGGCTGGGTGGGCTGCCTTCTCGCGGAACTTGTCCGGGTCGAAGTCGCCGTCCTTGGTGCGGCAGCCGAAGTAGCCGGTGCCTATCTCCCAGATGATGTCGCCGCCGGGACGCAGGTGGTATTCGGACAAGCCGCCCTCCCCGGTGTCGTGGGCGAAACCTCCCCGCGCGGCGCCCGTGTTGAGGGCGAGGACGGCGTTTCCGGAGAGCGAGCCGAAGCTCATCGCGGAGACGTTGAGCAGCGCCATGTCGTACGGCCGGGTGCAGTCGGGGCCGCCGACCCGCACCCGGGGTGCCTGCTTCGGCATGTCGACCGGGTGCATCGACGGCACCAGGAACTCGTAGCCGCGGCTGTACATGTCGCGCTCGCTGCCGAAGGGCTCCTCGGCGTCCACGCCCTTGGCCCGCTCGTAGACGATGCTGCGGGTGTCTCGGTCGTAGGGGCGGCCGTCGTAGTTGCGCTCCACGAAGTACTGCTGGAGTTCGGGACGGATCGCTTCCAGGGCGAAACGGGCGTGCCCGAGGACCGGATAGTTACGCAGGACCGAATGGCGCCGCTGGAGCAGGTCGTAGCAGCCCAGCAGGGCGACGGCGCCCAGCAGGGCACCCGCGAACCACCACCACGGCGAGACGACGAACGCCGAGGTCACCGCTGCGGCGGCACACGCTATGAGTAGGGCTACGGCCCCAAATCGCACCATGGATGACCGGATATCCGGGATCGAAGCATTCATGTACGCCGCGGGCCACCCAGGGGCTCCTCGCTCCTGAGACACCGGGACTCGCCCCGCTGGAAGGGGTTACTCCCGGAGCCGTCTGCATTGTGCTCGGCGCCTTGGACAGCGCCGGCCCCACCGGCTCCGAGACTGCGTCGCTCGACAAGATCATGTCCGTGCTCAACGAGGATCGGATATGCAAACCTCCTTCTCCCAGACACCGAACGAGAGGACTGCCATGACCCGCGACGACGCTCTCAAACAGCTCAATCACCTCGCGCGCGAGAGGGCATTCGGTAGGCACGTCGGGTCTGACCGGCTCATCCAGGCTGGGCTGGACGCCCTGATGGCCGGGGTTGAGAGTCGCTCCCTCGCACTGCTGGCCGGTCTCCTCCGGAGCGAAGAGCCGGAGGCTCCGGCGCTCTTCGACCAGGTGCTGGAGGAGTTGGGACTGCTCTTCCACCCGCCCGCTGACCCTCGGGCCGCGACGTGGGCAATGGCCTACTGGGTCGCCGGTCGGATCGCCGACGGATCCCTGGATCCCGCCGTCGGCACCCATCTCATCTGGGCAGACATCGCCTACGACCTCGGTTACCCCGACGAACTGGAACCGCTCGTCCGCTGCGCGCATAACCTGGACGGCTGGGAGGAGAGTTGGGGAGTCTCCGTCGAGGAACTCAACGGGGAAGCGGTTGGGGCGGCGAAGCAGTTCTTGAGCACGGGGCCGGCAGCCGAGGCGGCGGGGGTCTGACCACCGGTCCATCCTCGCCAACCTGGATGGGTCACCCGCCCGCTACCTGGACCGCTCGCGCAGCGTGGCCACGCCACAGAAGTCGAGCCAGAACCCGTTCTCGTGAACAGAGCCAGAGGAGCGGGCTTCTCCATGCCGGCAGCGTCCGGCTGGTTCAGGCTCGTGGAGACGTCCACGCGCACCCGCCATCACCTCGCGCCACACTGCCCGTCGGCGAGCCGAGCGTCACGGGCTGCCCGGCCGCTGGTGGGCTCTCGACCTATCGGGACCGGCTGCTGGGGTCCACTCAGCCGACGATGGCCACCGGGGCGTCCCACGCGTCGCGGTCGACGGTGATGGTGTAACCGCCGTGGGATTCCTTGCTGTTGACCATGAACTGGTGGCCGCGGCTGTGGTCGGTGTAGAGCTTGCTCGCCCAGGGCCAGTCGCTGGTGGTCGTGTTGGTGTTGTCCCACTTCGCGTACCAGAGGTTGCCCGGCAGGTCGGTGCGGTCCGTGGCCGTGGCGACGGCTGCGGCGCTCGAGGTGCTGAAGCCGTAGTAACCCGCCCGGTACGTCTTGGCCCGCAGCGTCTTGGTGAACGAGCGCACGTAAGAGAGGACCGCGTTGTTGCACGCCGTGTTCTTGACGTCGTACGGCTCCATGTCCAGGTAGATCGCGCTGCCCGCCTTCATGCCGAGCGCGGACGCCTTGGCCACGGCGTCCGCGCCGTCCGAGGCGCCGAGGGAGGTCGCGTTGGCGGCCGTCATCTTCTCCGGGCTCTTGCCGGTCTGGCAGGAGGGCTGGGCTCCCACGTACAACGGGATCAGCTTCCAGCCCTGGGCGGTGACCGTCTTCACCCAGGACGCGGTGAGGTTCGGCTGCGCGCAGCCGCGGTTCTTTCCGCCGACGTAGACCGCCGCGGCCCCGTACGGACCCGGCTTCCAGGCCTTCATCGCAGCGGCGGAAGGAGCCGCACAGGTGTCGAACGCGAGACCCGTGAACGTCTTCTGCGCGGGCCACGCGGGAGCCGCCGACGCGCTCTGCGCGATCAGGCCGCCCGTCGCGGCCACCGCGGCACCGGCCACACCCCAGCCTATGTAGCGGTTTCTCTTGGAGAGCCGGTGCGCGGGCTTGCGCGACTTGTCAGACATTGGTCCCCACCCTTTGTTCCTGTGCTGATGCTGTGCGGAGCGCGGCAGCGTCCGCGCCACTTGAGCGGTGCGGCGGAGGCATCGGCGTCCGCCGTTCGTCCCCCTGAGCGCACCAGAGGATATCCAGGGCGCTCAACCCCGTGAGGATTCCGTGATCTTCACCTATACAAGCCTTGGTCAAGGAGGCGCAAATTCCGCATGGGCCGGCCGCTCGGTCATTCCTCCGCGCGAGGGCCCACGACGACCGTCACCCGTACCGCCGTCAGTCGCTCGGGCCGGGTCGACGGACGGCGCGGCGTACGCCTCCTCGCCCAGGCCGGACGTGGCCACGCCCATGTCCTTCGCCCGGCGCCCGCCCCCTCGCCGTTGAAGGACGGCGCTCGCCCAACGCAGCGCACTCGTGGGCTCTATCGGTAGAGCTGTCCTTGTTTGGGTGTCCGTTCTGTACGAGGAAGCGTGGGGAGGGCGCCCCCGTTGCTGACCGGGTGGCGTTGCCCGGGAGGCCCATGGTGCTTCGCACCGATGCGCCCTGGGCCGAGCGCGTCGTGCCTGTGGCCCATCTCAGCCGCAGTCATCAGACGGCATCAGCAGCGCCTTCCGACTACCTGGATCTGATGTCATTCCCCCGTGCCCCATGGGGGCCGACGGGCGTGGTTTCACTGCTGGGACTGGTGTGGTGGTGGTCCGGCGGGGGTGTAATGATGAGCCGCTTCGTCAGGCTCCTCCGGCCGCGAGGCCTTCCGCTGGTGTGCACCCGCGGCGAGCTGTGTCCCGCTTCCGGGACCGCTCTTGGATCGTTTCCCTGGGGAGGGACCCGTGAAGATCAAGCCTGCCCTCATAGCCGCCGCCTCGGCCGGCATCGTGCTCCTCGCCGCCGGTAGTGCCGATGCCTGCAGCATCGGCGACTTCACCACGAAGGCAACCTGCGACACCAGCACGGGGGAAGCCCGTGCCGCCATCACGATCACGGACAAGGACCCGTCCGGCACGCCTGCCGACATCACCGTACGGGTGCGGATGGCGTCCGGCTTCGACGGCGAGACCCTCGGTACGGCACACATCGCCCATCCCACGGCCAAGGGTGTGAGCACGACGATCCTGGTGCCGTGGCTCCAGGGCTACCAGTGGAACGTCTCCGTGACGGCGGGCCCCCTCGTCGACGAGCGGCTGACGAACCTGCCGGTCTCCCCGGACACTCCGTGTGCGCCGACGGCCTCCCACCCGGCCGGTACCTCGGCCAAGCCCGTCCCCTCGGCCTCGACGGTCACCACCGCGAAGCCGACTTCGTCAGCAGCCGCGCCGGTCGCGTCGGTCTCTCCGGCCCCCTCCGCCCCCTCGGCCGCCGCGTCTTCGCCCGCGGGCACTGCGCTCGCCGAGACGGGTGGCGGCAGCGACGCCCCTCTGATCGCCGGGTCGGCTGCCGTGGTGATCGCCGCCGGGGCAGGAGTCCTGTTCGCGATGCGCCGCCGCACGGCGGCCGGGCGGCACTAAGCCAAGGCCAGCGGCGCGGAACTCGGGGACATGGGACCGGTAGGTCTCGCCGCGCGTGTACGGCGCCCGCCCTGCCGGGCGCCGTACACGTAAGGGCCCGACTCGCTCGTCTGACGGGCCACCCCTCGCGCCAACGAACCTGCGTCGCCGCACGACCCTGTTGACCATCTCTGCACTCCCTGCTCGAGTCGGCGCGAGGACGGCGTTCCTGCCGACCGGCGGTTCCGGAACCGGATCAGCACCACCCCCCGGGGTGAGGCCGTCGCCCCTCTCAGTGAGAGGCCCCCCCCCTCGGCGAGACCGTCGTCGTGCGCTTGCCTCCGGGTGCGGCACCTACCCCCGGCCGTGGCCATGCCCCGCGTCGTCGCCCTGGTCATGACCGGCGTCGGGTGAGCCGCCCATCATGCGGAGCATGGGCACTCCGCCGGTGCGCAGGAAGCGCAGCAGCAGGGCTGCCGCCACCACGAGGAAGGCCATGTTGAGCCACGTCGTGTAGTTCCACGTCACGCCCTCCATGGGGATCTTCGCGTCCTCGCGGTCGGGGACAAGACCCAGGCCCCCGAAGGCGAACTCCACGACGTATCCGGCGACGACCATGGCCAGGTAGAACGTGCCGAGGAGAAAGGCGGCCATCCTGGCCCCGTAGTACTTCCGGTAGATGTTGAGGATCGGCAGGATCAGCAGGTCGGCGAAGATGAACGCCACCACCCCGCCGAAGCTGATGCCTCCCTTCCACAGGACGACCGCGAGCGGCACGTTGCCGACCGAGCACACGAACGAGGCGATCGCCACCAGCGGGCCGATGACCGGACCCCACAGCTTGGATGCCAGCGGGTGGCCGTCGAAGAAGAAGGCGCGCCAGAACGAGTCGGGAACCCAGGCGGCGATGGCACCGGCGATGAGCAGCCCGATGACCAGGTCGCGCAGGATCGCCGCCCATTCCATGACGAAGACGTGCGCCGTGGAGGTGAAGCCCTCCGGGGAGAACAGCCTTCGGGCGAAGGAGCCTTCGCGCTTGACTGACATGTCCATCGCGGCGTGGCCCTCCATCGAGCCGGCGACGCCGCGTTCGGCCCGCACGCGAGCCTCGCGGAGCATTTTGTCGCGCAGGAGCAGTCGGAACAGCACCGCGAGCAGGACGATCATGATGGGTCCGCCGACGAACTCGGCGGCGGTGAACTGCCAGCCCATCAGCAGCGCCAGGATCACTCCGAGTTCGACGACCAGGTTGGTGGAGGCGATCTCGAAGGCCATCGCCGCTGTGAAGTTCGCGCCCTTGCGGAACAGGGAGCGGGCCAGTGCCACCGCGGCGTAGGAGCAGGAAGAGGACGCCACGCCCAGGCCGGCGGCGAGCGCGAGCGTGCGGGGGCGGTCGTCGCCGAGGAGGGCGACGACGGTGGACCGGCGTACCACGGCCTGGACGACGGCGGACAGGGCGAAGCCCAGGATCAGGGCCCAGGTGATGTCCCACGTCATGGCTCCGGTGATGGACAGGGCGTGGAGGATGGCATGCATCCGTGAAGCCTTCCCTCTTCAGCCGGGCCCCGCTCGCGGACACGCGGACCCGGTGGGCACGGTCCGCGAACCGGGCGCCCTCGTGGCAGCCGCAGAGGTGGTGCCGTAGCGCGCTCGGCGAAAGCGGCGGCACGGAAGCGGCGCCCTCAGTACGTTCGAGCTTCCAGGATCATCACTGCGTCAGCGCGGAGGATCGATGCTCACAGACATGACTGCCGTCGTCACGGGTGGCTCCCGAGGAATCGGCCGGGCGATTGTTGAACGCTTGTGCCGCGACGGAGCGGAGGTTGTCTTCAACTACGCCACCAGCGAGGAAGCCGCAGCCGATGTGGTCCGGGCCGTACAGGCGAGCGGCGGCACGGTCCGAGCCATACGGATGGACCTGAAGGAACGGGACGCCGCGGAGCGGTTGATGGAAGCCGCCGAAGCGCACCTCGGCAGCCTGAGCCTCCTGGTGAACAACGCGGCGGTGTCGTTCACTCCCTCCCCGCTCGCCGAGACCGAGGCCGAGGTGTTCGACGACGTGATGGCCGGCAACACCAGGTCGGTCTTTCTGACGATGCGCTACGCCGCCAGGCACATGCGCGACGAAGGACGGATCGTGAACATCTCCACCATGAACACCGTGCGTCCCGTGGCGGGCATCGGGCCCTACGCGGCCAGCAAGGGCGCCATCGAACAGCTGACCGCGGTCGCCGCCCGGGAGCTCGGGCCGCGCGGCATCACGGTCAACACCGTCTCTCCCGGCGCGACCGACACCGAGATGCTGCGGGGCACCAATCCCCCGCAGGCTCTCCAGACGGTCGCCGGGATGACGCCTCTCGGCCGGCTGGGACAGCCGTCGGACGTGGCCGACGTCGTCGCATTCCTCGCGAGTCCGGACGGTCGCTGGATCACCGGCCAGAACCTGCGGGCCACGGGCGGTCTGGCCTGAGCCGGTCCCGCGCCGGACGGTAGACCAGGACCAGGGCCACCTCACGCGGCGGTGGCCGGGCCCGTCACCTCGGCCTCGGGGGCAGGGGCGGGGGCAGGAACGGTCGGGCGGCGGTTCGGCGTTGCGGGACGGCGCGGCATGCGGACGCGCGTCACCGCGAGTGTCAGCACCCCTGCCAGCAGTCCCCAGAACGCCGATCCGATGCCGAGCAGCGTCACACCTGATGCCGTCGCGAGGAAGGTGATGACGGCGGCCTCCCGCCCGTCGTCGTCGCCCAGCGCCGAGGCCAGCGAGTTGCCGATGGTGCCGAGCAGTCCGAGCCCTGCGATGCCCAGGACCAGGGCGTCCGGCATCGCGGCAAGCAGCGAACCCACGGCCCCGCCGAACACACCGACAAGGAGGTAGAACACCCCGGCCCACACGCCGGCGAGGTAGCGCCGTTCGGGGTCCTCGTGGGCCTCGCGGCCGGTGCAGATGGCCGCCGTGATGGCGGCGAGGTTCAGGCCGAAGCAACCGAAGGGAGCGAGGAGCAGGTTGACCGCACCGGTCCAGCTGATCAACGGCGAAATGGGCACGCGCTCGTACCCGGCGCCCCGCAGTACCGCGACGCCCGGCAGGTTCTGCGAGGCCATCGTCACGACGAACAGCGGCAGCGCGACACCGATGATCACCTGCCCGGAGAACTCCGGTGCGGTGAACACCGGTTGCGCGAAGTCGAAGCGCACCCCGGCCGCCTTCAGCGAGCCCTGCGCGGCGGCGATCGCCACGCCCACCACGAGCGGTCCGACGATGGCGAAGCGTGGGGCGACGCGCCGCCCCACGAGGTAGACCGCGAACATCGGGAAGACGAGCGTGAAATGGCCGTGCATGCGGGCGAACAGACCGGTGCCGAACTGTACGAGCACCCCGGCCAGCAGCCCCGCCGCAAGGGAGACCGGGACGCGGCTCATGACCCGCTCGAACCATCGCGTCAGACCGCTGAGCAGGATCAGTGCGGCTGACACCAGGAAGGCTCCGGTCGCCTGAGCCATCGTCACCCCGCCGAGTGCGGACACGAGGAGCGCGGCGCCCGGTGTGGACCAGGCCGTGACCACCGGGGCCTTGTAGCGCAGGGACAGCCCGATGCAGGTGGCTCCCATGCCGACGCCGAGCGCCAGCATCCACGACGTGACCTCCCCGGGCCCGGCGCCGGCCGTCCGGGCGGCGGTGAAGACGATCGCGGCGGAACTGGTGACGCCGACCAGCACCGCGATGAGCCCCGCCGTGACGGCCGACGCCGGCGCGAGTCGGCGGATGGTTCGATCGGACACTTCAGTACTCCCGTTCTGCTGGGCACGGGCTTCCGGGGAGACCGAGGCCGCTCCGAGACCTGCCCCTGCGTTCCATATACAGAACGCTATGCTTGCGAAACGTTAAGCCGGAGGCGTCGTCGCAGTCAACGGGCAGCAGGGTGCCGACAACTGAGCGGAGAAGAAGCGTGGCTCTTGCGGACCAGGTGGGACGGCGCTTGAAGGAGCTCCGAACGGATCAGGGGCTGTCCTTGTCCGAACTGGCGCGCCGCTCCGCCATCGGCAAGGGCACGCTGTCGGAGCTGGAGACCGGCCAGCGCAACCCGACACTGGAGACCCTGTACGCGCTCACCCGCGCTCTGGACGTCCCCCTCAGCAGCGTCCTGAACGTCGACGAGCCGGTCAGGGTGTCGGGTGCGGCCGTGGACGCGACCCTCAGCGAGAGGTTCGAGAGCGCCGAGGCGGTCACCGACGTGTTCCGCATCCGGATCCGGGCGGACGCGACCCAAGAGTCGGCCGCCCACGCCCCCGGCACGGAGGAACGCATCGTCGTCCTGTCGGGAACGGCCCGGGTGGGCCCGGCCGGCTCGCCCCGGCTGGTCCACCCGGGCGAGCAGGCACACTGGGCGGCCGATGTGCCCCACGTGTACGCAGCCGCCTCGGAGAATGTGGAGGCGGTCCTGTTCGTGCGCTGTCCGGTGCCGGCCCGGGTGGTGCCGTAGGAGGCCCCCTCCACCTTCCTCTCGCAGGTCCACCCGGGCCGTCGGGGGCCGTCGCGCCGACACTCCGGTGCGTTCAGCCCGCGCTGCCGACGCCCGTCACCCGTCGGAGTCGGGCGACGGCAGGTAGGCGCCGGGCACGGCGTTCGGGGCGTAGATCTTGCTGTCACCGGGGTAGGGCTTGGTCCAGTCATGGGTCTGGTACCAGGTGTAGCGGTTCATCTGGGCGGGGTTGGCGTAGTCCGGGACGGCGTTCGGGCCGGTCAGGCGCTGGTGCGCGGCCCAGGTCTTCCACTGCGCCGCGAGTCCCTGCTCGGCCGCCGGCACCCGTACGGACGTCGGCGCGGGCGCGGCGGCGGTGTCCTGCGCCGCCGGGGCGTCCGTGCCGCAGGACGGCTGCGGGCTCACGCCGAGTGTCAGTGACGTCCGGTTGGGGACAGCGGTGAAGGGGGTGTTGTCCGGCTTGCGGGTGAAGGCACCGGACATCGGGGTGGCCGCGCTGTCCTTCTGGTTCATCGGGTGGATCCCGAGGATCTGCTCGATGGTGCGGATCAGGGTGATCTGCGAGTAGTAGTGCTGGTCGACAGTGCCGTGCGCGGCCCACGGGCTGATGATCTGGACCGGGGCGCGGTGGCCGTCGACATGGTCGAGGCCGGCCTGGGAGTCGTCCTCGACGACGAAGATCGCCGAGTCCTTCCAGTACGTGCTGTGGGAGATCTCGTCGACCATCCTGCCGACGGCGAGGTCGTTGTCCGCCACCGCCGCGGCTGGACTCGCCGGGCCACCCGTGTGGTCGTTGGAGAACCAGAACATGTTCAGGTTCGCGGGGCCGTTCTTCTCGAAGTCCTGCTTCCAGATCTCGTTCTTGTAGATGTCCGGGACGTCGAGGTCGAACAGCGGGAATCCGGGCACCGAGACCTTGTTGAGCGAGGGGATCGCCGAGCCGGTCTTGATGGGATACGCGCTCGGACGGCCGGTCGTGGCCATGGTCTTCGAGTCGCAGTACAGGTTCTGCCAGGTCGCGCCGGAGGGCTTGGTCTCCAGCGACTGGAACTCCCCGTAGTCCTTGACCGTCTTCCCCGCTGCCTGCGCACCCGTCCAGAGGAAGCCGGACTTCTGGTGGCCGAGGGCGTCGTCCTCGGTGTCGTAGCTGCGCGTGTACTCGCCGGCCGAGGACTCGGTGTACTCCGGATTGTCGGACTGCATCAGCCAGTTGTGGCCCTCGGCCGAGTTCGTGCCGATGTCGTAGAAGTTGTCGTAGAGGCCGAACTGCTGGGCCAGCGCGTGCTGGTTCGGGGTCACGTTCGCGCCGAACTGCGTCAGCGACGCGTCGCCGTTGCCCTGCGGGAGATCGCCGAAGACCTGGTCGTAGGTGCGGTTCTCCTTGACGAGCAGGAAGACGTGTTTGATCGTCGAGGGGTCGCCGAGCCGGGCGGGGACGGGCACCGGCTTGGTGTGGCTCTTCCCCTTGGCCGAGGTGACCGATCCGTTGGTCCAGCCGTTCTGCTGGAACACCTTGGCCGTCTGGGCCCTGATGACCTGGTCGCCGGGCAGGTTGAACCGTGTCAGGCTCGACGTCGTGTCGTGAGTGCCGTGCGCGGTGCCGCCGGGCCGCCGGGCGTCGATGCCACGGGTGTTGGAGACGATGACTTCCCGGCCGACCGTGGTGACCTGTGCGGGGAAGTAGTCCGTCGGGAGGAGGCCGATGTAGTTGGCCGGCTGCTGGGGAGCGGCGTAGCGGAATACGGCGACCGCGTTGGCGCGGCCGAGCGTCACCAGCAGGTGGCCGTCGTCGGTGAGCGTCACGGCGTTGGGCTCGTAGCCGACCGATGCCTCGGGCCATGGCCGGGTGGCGATGGTCTGGACGACCCTGTCCTTGCGGGAGTCGACGACCGACACCGAGTTGTCCGCCGTGTTGGTGACGAACACCGTGCCCTGCTTCGCGTACACCGCGGTCGGGTGCAGACCGACGTCGATACTGCGGACGGCCGCCGAAGGGTCGGACACGTCGATGACGCTCAGCGTGCCGGTGGTGGTGGCGCCGGTGGCCGGGTTCGCCGGCACTTGAGTGCCGTAAGAGTTGATCGTGGTGTCGCCCGCCTTGGCCGGGCGGCCGCCCTCGTTGCTGACGTACAGCTTGCCGCCGGCCAGCGCGAGGCCGCGCGGGGCGTTGCCCACGGCCCAGCTGTGCTGGACGGCGCCGGTGGCCGCGTCGATCGCGACGACCCGGTTCTGGCCGTTCACGGCGCCGTACACGGTCGCGCCGTCGGCCGAGAACACCGCGGCGCCCACCAGGGCGTGCTTCGAACCGTCGGCCGCGATGGGAAAGACGACCGGGTCGGACAGGATGCCGTCGGCGCCCACGGTGAACCTGGTGTATCCGTCGCTCTGGCCGAGCCACAGCTGCTTCCCGTCCGGTGAGTACGTCGGCCCCTCCTGGCCGACCGCGCCGCTCTTGATGCGCAGGCCGTCGGCAGCGTTGGTGCCGATGCGCTGCTTCACCTGCCCGGACGCGAGATCCATGATGACCAGCGAGGCGTCGCCGTCGGTGACCGTGGCGGCGAGACGGGTGCCGTCCGGGCTGGGCGCGGACGACATGATCTTGCCGTCGTTGATGACGGTGCGGGTGCCGTACGGCGCGATGTACTGGTCGCTGGAGATGACTTGGCCCCTGGCGGTGACCTGGCCGACCTGCTGGGTGCCGAACTGGTAGGTCGAGGCGACGGCTGTTCCCGTGACGCCGAGGGCCACGGCGATGCCCGCCGTGACGAGGGTGGTGCGGCGGCCGGGGCGTCTGCCGAAGAGCGCGATCTGCCGGTCCTCGCTGATCCGGCGCCGACGTGTTACCTGCACGGAACTGTCCCTTCAGTGGGTGTCGAGCAGTTCGACGTAGCCGTCGAACTGCCACAGCGGATTCGGGGCGTTCCCGGCCGAAGTCCGTACCAGGAAGTAGCCGTTGACCTCCTTCGGCCCGTCGCCGTCGGCCACGAACCTCCCGTCCGATCCGATGTCGAGCTGGTAGACGGCCGTGCCCGTGGGCGTCACACCGGGCAGATGCCAGGTCACCACGCATCGCCAGTCATTGCCCGCGCCTTCCTGGGCGGTTCGGCCGTCGCTCTTGGTGCACGCCGCGGAGACGCGCAGTTGGGCCTCGGTGACGGCGGGACGGTTCAACTCCCCTGTCTGCATGCGGTAGAGGTGGCCGAACGCGGTGGCGACGGAGCTCTCGACCTTGGCCTGCCCGATCCCGGAGCCCGACGTGGGCGCGGCCACCCGGATGACGCCGACGGTGAGGGCGGTCAGTGCGGCGAGCGGAAGAAGCCCCGTCGCGATGGCGCGCCGCCCGGAGCCGTCGTGGGCGGGGTGCGTGAAGTCCCGCCGCACGAACAGCGCGTGGGCCAGCGCTGTCGCCAGCACGACCCACGCCAGGTCGACCGCGGTGGCGATGAGGAGCGGACCGAGCTGCGCGGGGCCGGTGAACAGCCCGTTCCACGCGATGAAGGCGTAGCCGGGCAGGGCGAGGCGTACGGCGACGGGCAGCGGCAGCATCTGCGCGACCTGCATCACGAGGGCTGCCAGGGCAGGCAGCAGCAGGCCCATGGGAGACCGCCCCAGGGCGATCGAGCCGAGCAGTCCGAGGCCGGCGAGGGCCAGGGTCGGGGCAAGGACGCAGAGCCACGCGAGCAGCACCCTTGAGGCCGCGTCTCCCGGCGTCAGCAGCCGGCCGTCGAGGCCGACCAAGGGCCGGTTGCCGGCCGACACGAGTCCGCCCGCCGTACTGGAGCAGGCGAGCCCGGCCACGATCAGCCCGATCACGGTGAGGCTCGCCAGCGTCTTCGCGACGAAGATCCGGCGGGGCGAGCGGACGGCGACCAGGAGGTGCCGCCAGGTTCCGAGCCGGTCCTCGGCGGCGAACACGTCGCCGGCGACCAGTGAGATCAGCAGAGGCAGGGCCCAGGTGCCCGCGAATCCCAGGATGACCAGCGGTCCGGCCCATCCCGTGGCGTGCATCCAGCGGCCGAAGAGTGTGTCGGAGGGCAGCGTGCTCTGCCGGCTCACGCCGACCACGAACAGCCCCGGGGCCGCCCAGCAGGCCAGGAGCAGCAGCCGGACCCGCCACTGGGACATCAGTTTGACGAGTTCGAAGCGGTAGGCCCGCGCGACGGGCACGCGGCGGGCGGCGGACGCGGACGCGGCGGCACGGTCGAGGGTCGTTGTCACGGTCCGGCCTCCTGCTGTTCCGTCAAGGCGAGGAACGCGGCCTCCAACGGCGATACCAGCGGAGCGAGTTCCCGCACGGCCGTGCCCGATCGGACGAGCTGCGCGATCAGTTGATCGAGCGCGGACAGCGATGCGTCCAGGACGAGGACCCCCGCGTCGTACCGTGCGGCGGAGTCCTCGACGATCCGCAGGCCCGCCATGCCGGCGGCCACCCTGCGCGTGCCCGAGGGGTCGGAGGTACGCAGCCTGTAGCGCACCTCACCGTCTCCCGCGGCGAGTTTGTCGAGCGGCCCGGAGAAGGCGACACGTCCGGTGGTGAGGATGGTGACCTCGGAGCACAGCGCTTCGAGGTCGTCCATGCGATGGCTGGAGAGCACGATGCTCGTGCCCTCCTCGGCCAGCCGCGTGAGGACGCCGTGCACGTGCTGCTTGCCCGCCGGATCGAGCCCATTGGACGGTTCGTCCAGGACGAGGAGCCGGGGCCGGGTGAGCAGGGCTGCGGCGAGGCCGAGGCGTTGGCGCATGCCGAGGGAGAAGCCGCGGGTACGCTCGTCGGCCACCTGCGTGAGACCCACCTGGTCGATGGCCTCGTCAACTCCCCTGGCATCGACGGCACTTCCGTGCAGGGCGGCCAGCGCGGCGAGGTTCTGCCGGGCCGTGAGCGTGGGATAGAGACCCGGGTTGTCCACGAAGCCGGCCACCTCTCGCGGTGCGGCGAGAGTCCGCCCGACCGGCGTCCCGAGGATCTGGAGAGTGCCGCGTTCGGCGACGGCGAGCCCGAGCAGCAGACCGAGCAGGGTCGTCTTGCCGGCACCGTTCGGCCCGACCAGACCGTGAATCTGTCCCTGGGCCACATCTAGGGCGACGTCGTCGAGCGCGACGACGTCGCCGAAACATTTGGTGATCCCACGGGCGCGGACCGCGAGGCGTTCGTCCATAGTCCCTTCTTCCCAAGCCTCAGGAAACCTAGGGACGTCACGCTGCGGGGGTGTGGTCGGCCGGTTGAACAAGCAGAAAACGGATCGTCAAGGCATGGGCAAGTCCGAGGGCCCGTAACGGTCGCAAGGAGCCCGGACCCGGACAATGCCGGGCTCGTCCACGGGGCGCCGAGGGGGGCTCGCCGGCCCAACCATGTGTGGAACAAGGGCAATCCCCTTGTCGGCTGGGACCATCGTGGCGGCAGCAGTCAGGGCGACCGCATGGAACCCTGCGTTGGCGAGCGCCGCGACGACCCGGGTGGCGAACAGGACCGCGGAGCTCGTGGTGCTGATTCGTCGGGAAGTGTCTTCAGGTGCCACGCGCAAGGCCACGGCGTCCGCGTCCTGGTCTCTCACGCGATGGCACCCCGGGGGCCCTACGCGGCCCTTTCAGTTTCAGGTGAGGTCGAAGGGAGCTGGGGGGACGCCCTGCCAGATCCGGCGGGAAGCCTCCTCGGGATAGGGCACGGTCCTCGGTTCGGTGGCCAGGACGCGGGTCAGCTGCCGGTCGGGGTCGTAAGCCGCCCACCCGGGGTTTCCGGTGGCGACGAACCGGACCCACCCCTGCTGGAGTTCGCGCGACACCTCGACGGCCTCGGGCGTGGGCTCGTCACCGAGGAGTTGCTTGCCTGTGGGGCTGTCCATCGTGCCGAACGCCAGGGGGACGTCGAGGCTGTGGCAGGCTCCACCGATCGTCGGTGAGCTGAGGTGCAGCTCGAAAAGGAACGAGTTGCCGCCCGCCGCCGCGTTCGCCTCGGCCAGCAGCAGCGACGGCATGCGGAAGGTGGCGTCGGAGTACACCGTCTCCAGCAGTTCTTCCGGGCCCGCGTGCGGATGGGCTGCGCGGTACGCGTCCGGACCGCCCGGCGCGGGGGCGAACATGTCCAGGGCGGTATCGGCGTCCTGCGCGGTGAACGTTCCCCGCCGCCCCATCATGACGCTGAACAGCCGGAACTCGTCGCGTGTATGGCCGATGAGGAGGTCGACTCCGGCGGCGCGGCCGTTGGCCAGGGCGGTCCAGGGCGTCTCGGTGAGGACCTCGCCGTCGATCACAGGGCACACCGCGATACCCAGGTGGGTGAGCCTCCCCCAGCGCTCCCGGTACTGGGGGAGGTCGACGCACAGAGCGGTCAGCTCGTCGGCCAGGCGTTGCGGGGCGATGCCGGCCAGCGCGGCGGCGGTGGGCGCCGTGCCGAGGCGGTCCGCGAGCGTGGCGGTGACCTGCTTCGCCAGGGCGGGCATGCAGTGCAGGCCCGGCACCGAGTGAGTGATGGCCCGTCGGAACAGGGCACGCGCCGGCGCCATCGTCAGGAGCGCGGCGACCGACCCTGCCCCGCCGGACTGCCCGGCCACGGTGACCAGCTCCGGGTCCCCGCCGAACCGGGCGATGTTCTGCCGTACCCACTCCAGTGCCGCGACCTGGTCGAGCAGGCCACGGTTGGCCGGGGCGCCGTCGAGGAGAGCGAACCCTTCCGCACCCATACGGCAGTTGACGCTCACCACGACGAGCCCTGCCCCGGTCAGCGCCGTGGGGTCGTACATCGGGTCACCGGGGTCCCCCGCCATGTAGCCCCCACAGATGATCCACACCAACACCGGCAGGCCCGCGCTGCCGGGGTCCGGCGTGCATACGTTGAGCGTCAGCCAGCCCGTGTCCTCCGACGGCTCCGCCCGAGTGGGCCCGGACTGGGGTGCGACGGGCCCGAATTCGGCCGCCTGCCGGAGTTCCTCCCAGGGACGGACCGGTGCGGGAGCGGCGAAGCGGAGCGCACCCACGGGCGGCTGGGCATAGGGGATGCCGCGGAACACCGCGTGCCCCTGTCGCCAGCGGCCCTCCACGACGCCGTCGGCGGTACGCACTCTCGGCTGCTCAGGCATAGCTTGTCCTCTCCGGCCGGTATCCGCAGGCTCCCCAGCGTTATCGGTCAGCTGTATTATGTCAACCGTATGGGAACGAGAGCGGAGCAGACCGTGCCGAAACAAGTGGATCACCGCGAGCGCCGCGAAGCGATCGCCAGAGCGCTGTGGAGAGTGGTGGACCTGCGCGGCGTCCTGCACCTGAGCCTGCGCGAGGTGGCACGGGAGGCAGGCATCTCCCACGGACAGCTGCAGCACTACTTCGCCTCCCGGCAGGCCCTGCTCACCTTCGCCATGGACTTCGCCGCCGAGCAGACCACGCAGCGCATCAGCCGGAGCCTGGCGGAACTCGGTGACCCGCCGCACCCCCGCGACGTACTCCGACTGACGCTCACGGAAATGCTTCCGCTCCACGCCGACGCCCGCGCGACCAGCCGGATGAACGCCGCGTACGTTCTGGAGGCACTGCACGACGAGAAGGTGCTCGCTCGCACGCGTGACGCCATGGCCCAAGGGCGCGCGCGGATTGAGCAGTTGATCCGCCAAGCGGTCGCGGACGGGCACATCCGCTCCGCCTGTGACCCGGCGACCGAGACCGACCTCTTTCTCGCGCTCACCGGCTTCGCCACCCTGATCGAACTGAGTGTGATCGATCCCCAGGACGTACTCAAGGCCGTGGATCAGCACCTGGACAGACTGTTCGGCTAGGGCTGTTCGGCTAGGGCCCGACCTACCGCGCACACCGCGCGCATTTCCCTCAAGGGAGTCGGTTCATTTCCCTCCCCGGTTCCCGGCACCAGCAGAATTCTTGGGGCACCGGAAGCACCACCGGCGCACTGCACCACGAATCCCTCCAGCCGTGACCCGATCCGGCCGTGCGGGGCCCTTTCCCCGGGGACGGGGCGGGCGCCCGCTGGGTAGCCTCCACACGGTATGCAGAGACTGTGACGCCCGACATCCTGGAGCATTCATGACCCCGGAGATAGACGACGCATTCGCCGGAATCAAGAGCGAGCACGGATCGGATTCGATCGCTCGGGTGGAGGAGATGCTGGCAGCGGGAAAGAAAGACCGCCACCCGATGCAGAAGGGGGCCAAGTGGATTTTACCGGGGGTTTCCCAGCAGGCCTGGCACGATCCATACGGCCACCCCGAGATAGCACCCGTGGTGCGCGCCTTCGAGGCGAACCACGCCACGATCAAGAAGGAGTTGGAGGACGCCTGGGCCGCCCGGCGAGGCGCGTTCTCCGATTACGAGCACTACCTCACGCGTCAGACGGACTGGCAGGCTCTCTATCTCTACCGCAAGGGCGGCCTGGTGGAGGAATCGGCCGCCGCGGTGCCGACCGCCTTCCAGATGCTGAAGGAGGAGGCGGTCGACACCGGGAAGCTCTGTCCCCTGCTGGAGAGCCATTTCTCGACCCTGCTGCCCGGCGCGGCGATCGCTCCCCACTGCGATCTGTGGAACTTCAGCATCAACCTGCATCTGGCGGTCGACATCCCCGAGGGGTGCGGCATCACGGTCGCGGGCGAGACGCGGTTGTGGCAGGAGGGTGCGTGCCTGCTCTTCGACTACTCCTTCGAGCACGAGGCGTGGAACCGCGGGACGCGTCCACGGACGTGCCTGCTGGTCGACCTGTGGCACCCGGAGACCACCGTCCCCGAGCGGAAGGCGCTCGTCGCGGCCGTCACCGAGATCCGCACGCTGATGGGCGAAGGCTGACCCATGAGGAGGACGCGATGGCCGCTCGTCCTCGTCACGACCGCACGGGCACCGTCACCGCCTCCACCGTCACCTGGCCCGAGTCACGGAACCTCAGATCGAAGCGGACCTTGTCCCCGGCCTTCAGCTCTGGCGGATCCTCGACCATGACGTCGACGCCGTACGGGGTCATCTGAACCCGTCCTCGGGCCGGGATCGGCAGGCTGTCCAACGGCTCCATGTGTCCCGCTCCGTCCTTCGTGACCCGTCGCCCCAGCATGACGCCCCCGAGCCGAGGGGAGGAGACGGAGGTCAGCACGTCACCGGTGGCTCCCGTGTTGCTGATGTCGAAGAAGGCGGCCGTGTTCTCGGAGTTGGGCGGCACGAAGATACGCGCGTTGCTGACGCTGATCCTCGCCGGCGCGTCACCAGCGGCGCCCGTGGACGTATAGGCCGTCAGAAGCAACAGCGCCGTCACGCATGTGACCACGGGTACCAGAGCGGCGCTCAGCGCTCCGGCCCCCGCCCGGCGCCGGGGTGGCGAGGAGCGTTCGGCCGGGTCGGTGGACGAGGGGGCACTCATCGGATCTCCTCAAGGGGCGAGGCGGTGCCGTCGTGCGCCGTGGACGGCTGGGTCCGACCGCCCCTGCCGGCGGCGGATGCCGATCCGGAGCGGTGGCGGTGTCCGGGTGGCGCGTAGGCGCGCAGCCGCAAGCTGTTGGCGACGACCAGGACGGAGCTGGCGGACATCGCCACGGCGGCGAACATCGGGGTGAGCCAGCCGGTGGCGGCCAGGGGAACGGTGACGACGTTGTAGCCGAAGGCCCAGATGAGGTTGGCGCGGATGGTGCTCAGGGTCCGGCGCGTGAGGTGTACGGCCGCGACCACGGCCTGCATGTCCTCGCGTACGAGGGTGATGTCGGCGGCGCCGATGGCCGCGTCGGTGCCGCCGCCCATGGCGATGCCCAGGTCGGCCGAGGCCAGCGCGGCGGCGTCGTTGACGCCGTCGCCGATGACCGCCACCCGGCGCCCTTCGTCCCGGAGCCGGGCGACGAGGGCGGCCTTGCCCTCCGGGGTGACCTCGGCGTGCACCTCGTCGATGCGGACCTGCTCGGCGACGGCGCGGGCGGCGGCGGGTCCGTCGCCGGTCACCAGGATGGGCTCGATGCCCAGCCGGCGCAGGTGCCGTACGGCGGAGTAGCTGGAGGGCCGCAGCGTATCCCCCACGGCGAGGACGCCGACGGGGCGCCCGTCCCTCTCGACGACCACGGCCGTGCGAGCGGCGGAATGGGCGTCCTCCAGGGCCCGTTGCAGGGCGTCCGGGAGCGGGATGTCGGGCCGCGGGCGGCCCACGACCACCTCATGGCCGTCGACCCGGCCCCGGACACCGTGTCCGGCAAGCGCACGGAAGCCGGTCACCGGCGGCAGCCGGTCGCCGTCCTCGGCCTGGCGCGCGGCGGCGGCGACGGCTCGGCCGATGGGATGCTCCGAGCCGTGTTCGACCGCCCCCGCCAGGCGGAGGATCGCGCCCGCGTCCTCCCCGTCCACCACCGTCGTCCCGGTCAGGGTCATGCGTCCGGTGGTGAGGGTGCCGGTCTTGTCGAAGACGACGGTGTCGATGTGCCGCAGCCGTTCCAGTGCTTCGGGGCCGCGCAGCAGGACGCCGAGTTGCGCGCCGCGGCCGGTCGCGGCCATGAAGGCGGTCGGGGTGGCAAGCCCCAGGGCGCAGGGACAGGCGACGACCAGGACGGCGACCGCCGCGGTCACGGCCGCCGAGGGATCCGCTCCGGCGCCGAGCCAAAAGCCCAGTACCGTGCACGCCACGGTCACGATGGCGGGTACGAAAACCCCCGCGACGGCGTCGGCGAGCCGCTGGATACGCGCCTTGCCCGCCTGTGCGTCGCTCACAAGACGCGTGATCCGCGCGAGTTGCGTGTCGGCGCCGACCGCCGTGGCCCGGACCACGAGGAGTCCGCCCACATTGACGGCGCCGCCCACCACGGCCGAGTCCGGGCCGACCTCCACCGGCACGCTCTCGCCGGTCACCAGTGACAGGTCCAGGGCGGAGCTGCCGTCGGTGACGACCCCGTCCGTGGCAACCTTCTCCCCCGGCCGTACCAGGAACTCCTGGCCGGCCCGCAGGGCGGAGACCGGAACCCGCCGGCCCTGGCCGCCCGCGCGCAACTCGACGTCCTTCGCGCCGATTTCGGCGAGCGCGCGCAGCGCCGATCCCGTCCCCCGCTTGGCGCGTTCCTCCAGGTACCGGCCGGCCAGCACGAACAGCGGCACGCTCACGGCCGCTTCCAGATACAGATGCGCGCTCCCGCCGCCGGCCTCGGGCAGCGGACTGAACGGCATGCGCATGCCCGGCCGGCCCGCGCCCGCGAAGTACAGGGCGTACGCGGACCAGGCGAACGAGGCGAACACGCCGAGGGAGATCAGGGTGTCCATGGTGGCCGTGGCATGCCGCAGCCCCTTCAGGGCCCGCTCATGGAACGGCCGCGCGCTCCAACACACCACCGGGACCGCCAGGTTGAAGCAGAGCCACTGCCAGTAGGTGAACTGCAGGGACGGCGCCATGGAGAGCACCAGGACGGGCAGCGAAAGCAACGCCGTGATCAGCAGCCGGCCCCCGTCGCTGACGCCCGCGCGAGCCGACGGCCGCTCGGGTGCCGCGCCCTCTGGCTGTTCCTCCGCGGGCGGTGGCGGAAGCTCGGCCGTGTAACCGGCGCTCTCCACCACGGAGATCAGCTGCTCGGCGGTGACCGACGGGGGGTGGGCGACACGGGCCCGCCCCGTGGCCAGGTTGACGGTTGCGGTCACGCCTTCGACGCGGCCCAGCTTCTTCTCGACCCGGCCCACGCACGCGGCGCACGTCATGCCGCCGACCAGCAGGTCGGTGGTCGCGCCGGGTTCACCGGCGCCCTCACGCGCATTGGCGGCGGTCATCGGCTCACCTGGCCTTCACCGTCGAGCGGGCCGAGGCCTCGCATGCCCGGCATTCCCGGCCGGTCCGGCGACTCCTCGGACGCCGGCACGGTGCGGTGCATCCCCGGGGCCACCGGACCGGCCGCGCGCCCCGCGGCATAGGACGCCGCCGTCAATGTCACGAGCAGCACGACGAACGCCAATAAAGCTGGGGGGACGGAAAGAGCACGCCTCGACTTCTCCATGCATCCATACGGTAGGGGGGTACCTTGCCAATGACCCGATTCGGGCGTGTGACAAAGAACTTGGCTACTGCCGGGAACTGGATGACTCTTCCATCCGACTCCCTATGATTGAGCACTTGTCGGCCCTTTCGAAATATCGCACTCCGGATCGCCCGGAACGATATCGACGAAGGGAGCTGGTACGTTTTCAAGGGCGCTGAAATCAGCCATCCATGACGCGTCGAGATTCGACCGAAAGGGCTGGAACCCACAGGCACTGTCAGCCGACTTGTCGCATAGGGAGCCCGCCGGCCCGCTCTTCGAACACGCAGCGACCCCGCTCTTCTGCCCCGTAACCTGCATGCCCACCTGGCATGTTCCACAGCAGGCTCCTCCAGCACCCTTGTTGAATGTTCGAGCTTCAATCAAGACATCCATGATTCTTGCAACCGGCTCGCAAGCCAGTCCGAAAACAAGAGGCGAGAACTTGTGGATGGCGACGTTTGTGAGCCACGCTCCCGGGGTGAGCCGCCGTCCTGTTTCAGGGGGACGGATTCTTAGGGGGAAGCGTTCCGCAATGTGTGCAGTGAATTCGCCGTCTGCTCCGTCCCGTCAACGCCTCGGGTTGCCGCTCCTGGTCCTGGCCGCCGCGCAACTGGTCATCTCACTCGACTACAACATCGTGTACGTCGCCCTCCCCAGCATCGGCGGCACGCTCGGCTTCTCGGGACAGGACCTTCAGTGGGTCGTCAGCGCCTACGTCGTGACGACCGCCGGGTTCCTGCTCCTGGGCGGCCGGGCCACGGATCTGCTGGGCCGGCGCAGGGTCTTCGTCGTGGCCGCGTCGCTGTACGCGGTCTCCTCTCTGGTGGGCGGCCTCTCGGAGTCGCCCGGCGTGCTGGTCGCGGTGCGCGCGGTCCAGGGTGTCGGTGGTTCGCTGCTGTTCCCCGCCGCCCTCTCCCTCATCAACACGCTGTACGAGGAAGGCCCCCGTCGTAACCGGGCGCTGGCCGCGTGGGGCGCCGCCGGGGCCGGCGGGCTGTGCTTCGGATCGCTGCTGGGCGGGGTGCTGGTCGACTCCTTCGGCTGGCCGGCGGTGTTCCTCGTCAACGTCCCGCTCGCCGGGGCCATCGCCCTGGCCGGAACGTTCCTCTTCCCCCCGGACGAACCCCTGACCCGGCAGCGGAACTTCGACCTGCCGGGCGCACTGACCGCCACCGTCGGCATCACGCTGCTCGTCTTCGTCCTCATCCATGCGCCGGAGGCCGGCTGGGGCAGCCGCGGTGTCCTGATCTGCGCGGCCCTCTCGGCGCTTTCCCTGTCCCTGTTCGTCCTCGCCGAGAGCCGCAGCCGAGCCCCGCTGACACCGGGGCACCTGTTCCGCCACCGCGGTCTGCTCGGCGCCATGGCGCTGACCGCGCTGTTCAGCGCCACGTTCAGCTCGCTGCCGTACTTCTTGACCCTCTACTTCCAGACGGTGCACGGCTACAGCGCGATGGCCACGGGGGCCGCCTTCCTCGTGCCGGCCGTCGTCGTGGCCGCCGGGACGAAGGCCGGCGAGCGGGCGGTTGCAGCGCTGGGCGTGCGGACCACGCTCCTTTGCAGCATGGCGACCGGCGCCGTCGGCGCCCTCCTCCTCGCCCTCGCGTTCAGCGGTGACGGTTCCTATGCGCGTCTGCTGCCCGGGATCGCGCTGCTCAGCCTGGGGCAGGGCGCCACCTGGACGGCCATGTGGATCGCGGCGGCCACCGGCGTCCCGGACCAGGACCAGGGCATCGCGTCCGGCATGGCGTCGACCACCCTCCAGGTCGGCAGCGCCGTGGGCCTGGCCGTCCTGGTGGCCGTCGCCGGCACGGGCAGCCACGACCTGACGGCCGCCGGCCTGCTGGACGGGGTCCGCGGCGCCGTCTTCGTGATCGCGGCCGGAATCGGTGTCGGCGCTCTGGCCCTGTTGCCCCTTCGAAGGCGTGCCGACGTCTGAGCGCGCCGGTTCCTCCCCCTCCCACGCCCCTTCCGTACCCGCCATCCCAGATATCCCTTCATGCATGCCGGGAGACCTAGGAGCTCTTGTGTCCAGCACGCTCGACCGACCGCTCAGCAAACCCGCCCCTCCCACCTCCCCGCCGCACGATCGCGCCGCCGTCCTGTGCGGGCTCGCCGGCTGGCTCCCGCCGCGTGTGGTGACCAACCAGGAACTCTCCCGACGGCTCGACACCAGCGACACCTGGATCCGCTCCCGCACCGGAATCGGCCGCCGCCACATCGCCGGCCCCGGCCAGGCCACCTCGGACCTGGCCGCGGAGGCAGGCCGACAGGCGCTGCGGTCCGCGGGTGTGGACGACGTCGACGCCGTCGTCGTCGCCACGACGACCCCCGACCGCTCCTGCCCGGCGACCGCCCCCCTCGTGGCCGACCGGCTCGGCCTGACGGGAGCGGCTGCCTTCGACGTCGGCGCCGTGTGCACCGGGTTCGTCTACGGCCTCGCCACGGCCGCCGGGCTCATCGCGGCCCGGGTGGCCGAACGCGTCCTGCTCATCGGCGCGGACACCTACTCCACGATCGTCGACCCGGACGACCGGACCAACGCGATGATCTTCGGCGACGGTGCCGGCGCCGTCGTGCTGCGCGCCGGACACGCCGATGAACCCGGCGCCGTCGGCCACTTCGACCTCGGCAGCGACGGCGCCGGCGAGGAACTGATCATGGTGGCGGCCGGTGGTGCACGACAGCGCTCGGCCGCCGCGCCGGCCGCCGCGCAGGACCACTACTTCGCCATGCGCGGCAAGGAGGTCTTCCGGCACGCGGTCACCCGCATGACGGCCTCCGCCCGCGCCACGCTGACGCTGGCCGACCACAAGGCCGACGACATCGACCGCCTCGTCCCCCACCAGGCCAACCTGCGCATCCTGCGCTCGGTGGCGGAGGAGCTCGGACTGCCCCCGGAGCGACTGGTGACCAACGTCGAGTCGGTGGGCAACACCGGCGCCGCGTCCATCCCGCTCGCCCTGGCCGACGCGGCTGCCCGGCACACCATCCACGCGGGCGAGCGCGTGCTGCTCACTGCCTTCGGCGGCGGGCTGACCTGGGGGTCCTGCCTCCTGACCTGGCCCGCTCTCGCCCGGACCGATCACCCGCACGACACAGGAGGAACGCAGGAGTCATGAGCACTACCTATGACCAGCTGGTCGAGATCGTCACGAAACTGCACGACGCGCCGCGCGACCGGATCAGCCCGGAGGCCACCTTCGCCCAGCTGGACGTCGACTCTCTGACGATGGTCGAGATCAGCATGCGGATCGAGCGCGATCTCGGCGTCCACATCGACGACAACGAACTGGAGGAAGACCTCACCCTCGGCGCGACCACCGAACTCATCGACGCGAAGCTCACCCAGTAGCCGCGGCCACCACCACTGTCAGGACCTCAACCGAGAGCAGGGACCATGCAGATCAACGAAGTCACGGGCACCAACCTCGGCGCCACGGTCGACGGATTCGACTACGCCAACGCTTCGGCCGAGGACATCGACGCCATCAAGGCGGCCGTCTACACGAAGAAGATCGTCGTCCTGAAGGACCAGGATCTGGCGCCCCGTCAATTCCTGGAACTGGGGCGGCTGTTCGGCCGTCCCGAGACCTACTACGAACCGATGTACAAGCACCCCGAGGTGGAGGAGATATTCGTCTCCTCCAACGTGCCCGAGGACGGCAAGCAGATCGGCGTGCCCAAGACCGGGAAGTTCTGGCACGCCGACTACCAGTTCATGCCGGACCCCTTCGGCCTGACGTTCATCTACCCGCAGGTCGTTCCGGAGAAGAACCGGGGGACCTACTTCATCGACATGGGCAAGGCGTACGGGCTGCTCCCCGAGGACCTGAAGAAGGAGACGGCGGGCACCTTCTCGCGGCACTCGGTGCGCAAGTACTTCAAGATCCGGCCCTCGGACGTCTACCGGCCGCTCTCGGAGATCATCGAGGAGGTCGACACCAAGACCCCGCCGGCCGTCAAGCCCAGCACGTTCATCCATCCGATGACCGGCGAGACCATCCTCTACATCAGCGAGGGCTTCACCGTCGGCATGGAGGACGGCGACGGCGAACCGCTGGAGGGCGACCTGCTCCAGCGCCTGTTCGCGGCGACCGGCCAGCTCGACGACACCTTCGCCCACCCCAACATCCACCTCCAGACCTTCGAGAAGGGCGACCTCCTGGTCTGGGACAACCGCAGCCTGATCCACCGCGCCCGGCACACCACCACCCCGGAGCCGACCGTCTCCTTCCGGGTGACCGTGCACGACGAGCGCAAGCTCTACGACGGGGCCGCGTGAGATGCGTACCCCCGTACAGCACAAGCCGCCCGTCCGGGACTACGCCCATGACGACGAACTGCTGCCCCAGGTTCTGCGGCCGTACAAGGCGCACTGCGCATACCTGCGATCGGCGGCCGTGAGCACCCGGTCCAGCCTGGTGTCCGCGCGCTGCGAACTGGCCATCCCGGAGTCCTGCTACATCGATGACACCGGCCATCTCAACGCTGTCGAAGTCAACATCAGCTACAACCAGATGATGTACTACACCGTCGCCAAGGCGGTGAAAGAGGGACTGCTCGAAGAGTTCGCCGACTGGACGCTGGACGACTACTGGCGCCACCAGCTGCCCGACATCCTGATCGCCCGCTTCAGCGGCAGTTTCCGGCGTCCCATCAACGCGCGGTCCTTCTTCGGAGAGATCGAGTTCCTGTCCGTGGAGCGGCGTTCACCCGGCGGAGAACCGCTGCTCGTCGCGGAGACCGCCTATCGGTACTGGGACGACGCCGGCGGGCGCTGCGACGGCAGCGTGAAGCTCGCCTTCGTCAACGCCCCCTAGACATACGGCCCTTCACCTCTAGCGTGCCGCCATCGCGTCCGGTGGCGGCACGCCCTCCGGCAGCCCCGGAACAGACCGAGAGGCAGACCCGCCCATGGCCGAACCGTCCGCGCCCGAGACACCCGGCGAAAGGCTGCACCACCCCCAGCTCAAGACCCTCGTCGACACGGCACGTTTCCACGCCGCCCACACTCCGCGGGTCACCGCCGTCACCTGCGAGGGGCGCGACCTCACCTACGCCGAGCTGCACACGGAGAGCAACCGCACCGCGCACGCCCTGCGTGCCGCCGGCGCACGACCCGGGGCACGCGTCGCCTACCTGGGCAAGGAATCCGAGCACTATTACGAGATCCTCTTCGGATGCGCCAAGAGCGAAACCGTTCTGGTGCCCATCAACTGGCGGCTGACCGCTCCCGAGATCAGCCACATCCTCCAGGACTCCGGCAGTGAACTCCTCTTCCTGGAGGACGAGTTCGCTCCCGTTCTCGACCGGCTTCCGACCGCGTTGCCGAAAACGGTCGTCCGGCTGGGCCCGGACGACGGCTTCGCCGCGTGGAAGGCGGGCCACCCGGACACCGAGCCCGCCTGCGCACCGACCCCCGACACACCTGTCGCCCAGCTCTACACCAGCGGGACCACCGGCCTTCCCAAGGGCGTCGTCCTGGCCCACCGGAGCTTCTTCGCCATCCGCGACGCCCTGGCGAGCCGTCAACTGGACTGGATCGACTGGCGAGTCGGCGACGTCGCCCTGGTCGGCATCCCCGGATTCCACGTCGGTGGCCTGTGGTGGGCCGCTCAGAACTTCAACGCCGGCACCACCGTGGTGGCGATGCGCGCCTTCGCCCCGCGCGACGCGATCGACCTCATCCGCGACCGGGGCGTCACCACCGCCTGTGTGGTCCCGGCCATGCTGCGCATGATGCTGGCCGAACCCGGAGTGCGGGCGGCCGACTTCACGACGCTCCGCAAGATCGTCTATGGCGGGTCTCCGATCTCCGAGGCCCTTCTGGAGCAGAGCCTGGTCATGTTCGGCAGCGAGTTCGCCCAGATCTACGGCCTGACCGAGACGGGCAACACCGCCGTGTGCCTGCCGCCCGCCGACCACGTCCCCGGCCACCGTCGCATGAAGGCCGCCGGCCACCCTTATCCGGGGGTCGCCACCATGGTCGTCGACGGAGACGGCAAGGAGCTGCCGCCGGGTGCCGTCGGTGAGATCTGCCTGGCCACGCCGGCCCGCATGGTCGAGTACTGGGGGCTGCCCGACAAGACCGCGGAGACCCTTGTCGACGGCTGGATCCACACCGGCGACGCCGGATACGTCGACGAGGACGGCTACGTCTTCATCCAGGACCGCATCAAGGACGCCATCCTCGTCGCGGGTGAGAACGTCTACCCCGCCGAGATCGAGAACGTCCTGGAGCGCCATCCCGGGGTGGCCGAGGCGGTGATCGTGGGAGCCCCGGACGAACGATGGGGCGAGAAGGTCCACGCCTTCGTCGTACCCGTGGCGGGACGGGAACCCTCCCCGCGGGACCTGCACCGGTTCCTCGTCGACCGCCTGGCCGCCTTCAAGCTGCCCGCCGCCTACGAGTTCATCGAACACGTCCCGCGCAACCCCAGCGGCAAGATCCTCCGCCGCGAGCTGCGCGACCGCTTCTGGAGCGACGCCGACCGCAAGGTCAACTGACCGCCACCGCCACCCCGTGCGGCTACCAAGAGAGAACACCATGTCTGAGCCCTTGACACTGGACGCCTTCCGAGCGGATCTGGCGGAGTTCCTGCACCAGCAGCCCGACGAAGTCGACCTGGACGAAAACCCCCTGGACGCCGGCCTGGACTCGCTGCGCATCACCACCCTCGCCGAGCGCTGGCGGAGCACCGGTGCGGAGGTGAGCTTCATCGAGCTCGCCGAGCGCGCGTCCTTCGGCCAGTGGTGGCAGCTGCTGTCCGAACGCCAGGCGGGAGCGGCCCATGCCGACGTCTGACCGGCACGCCGAGCGCCACCCCCTCCTCGCCGCCCAGGAAGGCATCTGGACCGGCCACCACCTCGATCCCGGCAGTCCCGCCTACAACACCGCCGAATACGTACACATCCATGGCTCGGTGGATCCGGCCGTCTTCGCGAGGGCGCTGCGTCACGCCGTCGCGGAGGCCGAGGCGCTGAACGTACGCTTCGTCACCGACGCGTCGGGCCGGCCGTGGCAGGTGCGCGCCGGGGACGTCGCGTGGGAGCCGCACATCGCCGACCTGACCGACGCGGCCGACCCGCACCGGGCGGCGCTCGCATGGATGGCCCAGGACATCGCCCGCCCCGTCGACCTGGAACGCGACCCGGTCTTCGGCCACGCCCTGCTGCGCACGGCCCCCGACGCGTTCCTCTGGTATCACCGCGTCCATCACATCGCCCTCGACGGCTTCGGCCTGTCCCTGGTCGCGCACCGTGTGGCGCAGGTGTACACCGCCCTGATGGAGGATGCTCCCCCGGGCGAGAGCGGCTTCGGCACCGTGGAGTCGGTCCGGCAGGAGGAGGCCGCCTACCGCGCCTCGGAACGCTTCGCCAAGAACCGCGCCTACTGGACGCAGCGCTTCGAAGACCGTCCGTCGGTCCCCAGCCTCACCGACGAACAGGCCCTGCCCGCCCGTACTTTCCTACGCCGCGTCGTCGACCTGGATCCCGCAGAGACGGCACGGCTGCGTGCCGTCGCGGACGCCTTGTCGGTGACGTGGTCCGATGTCCTGCTCGCGGTCACCGCCGCCTACGTCCACCGGGTCAGCGGCGCCCCCGAGGTCGTGCTCAGTCTGCCCGCCATGGGCCGGCTCGGCTCGGTGTCCCTGCGCGTGCCCTGCATGGTGCGCAACATCCTGCCCCTGCGCGTCCCGGTGGACGAGCAGGACAGCCTTCGGGATCTGTCCGCCAGGGTGGCCGCGGAGCTTCGGGCCGGCCGGCCGCACCAGCGGTACCGCTATGAGGAGTTGCGGCGGGACCTGAAGCTGGTGGGCGGCAGACGACGGCTGTCGGGGCCGGGCGTGAACATCATGCCCTTCGAGTACGACCTCCGGTTCGCGGGGCACCGCAGCACGGTCCACAACGTCTCCGCGGGGCCCGTCGACGACCTCGCGGTCAACGTGTACGACCGGGCCGAGGGTGCGGGCCTGCGCATCGCCTTCGACGCCAACCCCGACCTCTACGACACGGGGGCCCTGGCCGCGCACCAGCGGGAGCTGCTGGCCCTGCTGCGCGAAGCCCTCGCCGCACCGGACCGTGCGATCGGCCGGCGTGCGTGCACCGTGGTGGACGGCGGCCCCCTGCCCGGCCCGGCCCTCCCGGTACTGGAGCTCATCGCCCGGCAGGCCGGCCGGCGCGGTGACGCCGTCGCTGTCGAGCACGACGGACACAGCGTCACCTACGCGGAGTTGCTCGGCGCGGCGCGGCGGCTCGCGCGACGCCTCGCCGCCCGGGGCGCGGGTCCCGGCGCGGTGGTGGCCGTGGCCCTGCCGCGGGGCATCGACGCCGTCACGGCGATCCTGGCCGTCCTGCTGTCGGGCGCCGCGTACTGCCCGATCGATCCCGGCGCGCCGACGTCGAGGACGCACACGCTCCTGGACAGCGCCAAGCCGTCGCTCGTCGTCACCGACAGCTCGGGCGCCGACGGCTGCGCGGGGTGGTCCCTGCTTCTGCTGGACGCCCCGGGGGACGACACCGAGGCACCCCTCGCCCCGCCCGGAACGGCAGGCGAGCCGGCCTACCTCATCCACACCTCGGGCTCGACCGGCCGGCCCAAGGGCGTGGAGATCAGCCACGGCGCGCTCGCCACCTTCGTCGCCGGCGCGGCCCACCGCTACGGTCCGCGCCGCGAGGACCGCGTCCTTCAGTTCGCGCCGCTGCACTTCGACGCCAGCGTCGAGGAGGTCTTCCTCACCCTCTGCTCGGGCGCCACCCTCGTCCTGCGCACACGTGAGATGACCGAGTCGGTGCCGCAGTTCCTGCGCGCGGTCGAGCAGTTGCGCATCAGTGTGCTCGATCTCCCCACCGCCTACTGGCACGAACTGGCCTACACCCTCTCCACCGGCACCGCCGCACTGCCCGAGGGCGTGCGGACCGTCATCATCGGCGGAGAGGCCGCACTGCCCGAACGCGTCGCCCGCTGGCGGAACGCGGTCGGCCCATCGGTGCGCCTGTTCAACACCTACGGCCCCACCGAGGCGACGGTCGTGGCCACCGTCGCCGCACTCCACGAGAGCCCCGCGGACGCGGACGACGTGCCGATCGGAGTTCCGCTGCCCGGTATGCGCGCCGCGGTCGTCGGAGGCGAACTCCACCTCCTCGGTGACGCACTGGCGCTCGGCTACCGGGGCGCGGACGCGGCGGACGACTCCCGGTTCGCTCCGCTTCCCCAACTGCCGGGCAGCCCGAGGGCGTTCCGCACCGGCGACCTGGTGCGGCTCGGTGACGACGGGCAGCTGCGGTTCCTCGGGCGGGCGGACGACGAGTTCAAGATCAGTGGGCACCGGGTCCATCCCTCGGAGGTCGAGGCCGCCCTCCTCGCCCAGCCGCACATCCTGGAGGCCGCCGTCGTCGGGCAGGTCCTGCCGGACGGAACACGCCGGCTCGCCGCCCACGTCGTCGTGGAGGACCCCCGGCCCACCGCCACCGAGGTCCGCGAGGGGCTGCGGAAGGTCCTGCCCGCGGCGATGGTTCCGTCGGCCGTGGAGTTCACCGACCGGCTGCCCCGCACCAGCACCGGAAAGATCGACAGGAGCACTCTCAGCGGGGCGGTGGCGGAAGACGTTGTTCCGGCCGACGACGGGGACGGCCTGGTGGCGGCCATCAGCCGTACCTGGGCCCAGATCCTGGGCCTCGATCGGATGGCACCCGAGGACGACTTCTTCGACCTCGGCGCCCAGTCGCTCCAGGCCATCCAGGTCGCCAACCGGCTCGGCGTCGAGCTGGGGCGGGAGGTCCGCGTCGCCTGGCTCTTCGAGCACCCGACCGCCGCCGGCCTCGCACACCGTCTGGAACGCCGGGCGGACGCGCCGCCCACCACGTCCGCGCTGCCCCCGGCAGTCCTGGCCGATGCCGTCCTGGACGACGACATCCGGCCCGGCCCCTCGTCGCGTACCGTCGCCCGGCCACCGCGCACCATTCTGCTCACCGGGGCCACCGGATTCGTCGGCCCCCATCTGCTGGCCGAACTGCTGGCCACCACCGACGCCGAGCTCGTCTGCCCGGTCCGGGCCGCCACGCCCGCCGAGGCCGCCGAGCGCATCCGGCACGCCCTGACCGCTCAGGAGATCCCGCTGCCCGCGGGTGCCGAACGGATCACCGCCGTCCCCGCCGACCTCGCCCGCCCCCACCTGGGCCTCGGTGCGGAGCGGTGCACCGAACTGGCCGAGACCTGCGACGCCGTCGTCCACAACGCGGCGACGGTCAGCATCATGCGCGAGTACGCCAGCCTGCGCGCCGCCAACACCGAATCGACCCGTCAGCTGCTGCGCATGGCGTCCGCACGCTCGATCCCGGTCCACCTGGTGTCGACGCTGTCCGTCGCACCACCCCGCAGCCACGACCCGGAAGTGCCCGAGGCGTTCTTCCCGCCGCATCCGGGGCTGGTCAGCGGCTACCAGCAGTCCAAGTGGGCGTCCGAACGCCTCCTGGAACAGGCCGCCGAACGCGGCCTGCCGGTCACCCTGCACCGTCTGGGCCGCGTGACGGGAACACCGGAGACCGGCCAGGTGAACCGGCGGGACTTCCTGTGGAGCGTCCTGGCCGCCGGCATACCCGCCGGCATCGTGCCCGAGCTGTTCGACGCCGAGGTGTGGACCCCCGCGGACTACGTCGCCCGCGCCGTCGTACGGCTGGCCCTGACCGCCGCACCCGGCACGGTCTTCAACCACGCCCCCGTCGCCCCCGTACGCCTGGCCGACGTGTACGACTGGGTGCGGGAATACGGTTACGCCGTCCAGCAGATCCCTCTGACGCGATGGCGCGCGGAGCTGCCCCGGTCGGCCGACGTGGCGGCGACGACCGGCGCGTTCTTCGATTCCCTCGCCGCCGAAGGGGACGCCGAGCCGGAGCTCGCCCTGGGCCGCGTCCGTGCGGACAACGTGCTGCGCGGACTCGACGGCACCACCATCAGCTGCCCCTCGGCCGACCGGGCCCTGGTGTTCCGATATCTGGACCACTGTGTGAAAACCGGAACCCTGACACCGCCCGGCGCACGGAAGGACTGAACTCCCGGGAACTGGGGCGCCCTTCGCCCCGACTCCTTGGGTGGAGCACCTCCCACCCCCTAGGAGATCGTGTGCAGACGAAACGGCCCGCTGCCGTGGCCCTGGCCGGCGCCCTGTGCCTGGCCGCCACGGCATGCGGGGCCTCGCCGTCCCCGACGGCCAAGGCCGCCGCGGGCGCCGGCGCCCCGGGCTATCCGGTCACCCTCAAGAACTGCGGAACGACCACCACCTACACGAAGGCACCCAGCCGGGTGGTCGTCATGAACGGTGCCTCCGTCGCCGAGGCGTCCTCGCTGCTGGCACTGGGGCTCGGCGACCGCATCGTGGCCAACGAGCAGTCGTACGGCCGCTCCGAGGTGCCGGGCCGGGCCGAGGCCATCAAGAAGCTGCCCACCGGCCACATCGCACTCAACGACGCCTACGACATCCCCCGCGAGGCGATGCTGGGCCTGAGCCCGGACCTGGTGCTGTCGACCACGTCGTACGGCCTCGACGCCAAGAACGGCTTCGCGACCCGTGACGACCTCAAGGCGGTCGGCGCCAACTCCTATGTCTCACCTCAGGGTTGTGACCAGGACACCTCCCGCATGACCGTCGACGACAGCTATCAACTGCTGCGCGATCTGGGGAAGATCTTCCATGTGAGCGGGCGTGCCGAACAGCTCATCACCGAGTCACGCCGACGGATCAGCGACGTATCGGCCAAAGTGAGGAGCGAGAAGAAGCCGAACGTCATGGTGGTGTTCTCCAACATGAGCATGGGCGGCAACGACTTCAGCTCCATCGCGGCCCACGGCATCTGGAACGACATCCTGGCCAAGGCGGGCGGCACCAACGCCTTCTCCGCCACCTCCAACAGCGCCTTCGCCGATCTGAGCAAGGAGAAGGTCGCCGCCGAGCAGGTCGACGCCCTCGTGGTGATCAGCTACAACGACCCCGACCCCGAGGCGTACGCCCGCAAACTGCTCAAGGAGTTCCCCCAGTGGCCGGCCGCGAAGAACGAGCGCTCCCTGGTGCTGTCCGACTCGGTCTATCTCGGGCCCAGCAACGACCTCGCCGTGGAGAAGATCGCCAAGATGCTGCACCCCGACGATTTCTGACGCGCAAGGACCGGCGCAGGCTCGACCCCCACCCCCTCCTCGTGCTGCTGGCGCTGCTGACCGTGCTGGTGGGCGCCATGATCGTGGCCATCGGCATCGGTGCGGTGACCGTGCCGGCGGGCGAGGTGTGGCGCATCATCTGGCACCACCTGACGGGCGGCGGGACGGCCGCGGATCCCGCCAGGGACCAGATCGTCTGGACCTTCCGCACGCCGCGCGTCGTGCTGGCCGCGCTGGTCGGCGCGGGTCTTGCCGTCGCCGGTGTGGTCCTCCAGGCCGTCGTCGCCAACCCGTTGGCCGACCCCTATGTGCTGGGCGTCTCGTCCGGTGCCTCGCTGGGCGCCGTGCTCGTCATCACCCTCACCAGTGGCGCGCTCGGCGGGCTCGGCGTGTCCTCCGCCGCCTTCCTCGGCGCCGCGGCCGCCGCGGCCCTGGTCCTGCTCCTCGGCCGCAAACAAGGACGGCTCGCACCCACGCGTCTGGTCCTGTCCGGAGTGGCCGTGGGGTATTTGTTCCTGGCCGCCACCAGCTACCTCCAGCTGCAGGCCACCCCGACCGAACTGCGCACGGTCATGTTCTGGATGCTCGGCAGCGTCGCCGGCGCCCAGTGGGGACAGCTGCCCGTCGTCGCCTCCGTCGTCCTGACCACTACCGTGGTCCTGACGCTGTTCGGCCGCCGGCTCAACGCACTGCTCGTCGGCGACGAGTCCGCCACCGCCCTCGGCGTCGACGTGCACCGCCTGCGCGCCCTGCTGCTGGCGCTGGCCTCGCTGGTGACCGGCACGGTCATCGCCGTCGCCGGCGGGATCGGCTTCGTCGGCCTGATGATCCCGCACCTGGTCCGCCTCACCACCGGCGCCGACCATCGCAGACTGCTCCCCCAGGCCGCCCTGGTCGGCGCCATCTACCTGGTCGTCGTCGATCTGGTCTCGCGCACCGTCAACCGCCCCAACGAACTGCCCCTCGGCATCCTCACCGCGTTGTTCGGGGCACCCTTCTTCCTGTGGCTGCTGCGCCGCAACAAGAGCCTGGACGCCGTATGAAGCTCACCATCGACAGGATCCATGTCGAACTCGGCCACCGCCCGATCCTCGATGGCGTGAGCCTGGAGGCCCAGCCCGGCGACATCGTCGGCCTCATCGGCCCGAACGGCAGCGGCAAGTCCACGCTGCTGCGTACCGTCTACCGCTCCCTGCGCCCCCACCGCGGCGTGGTACGGGTGGACGGCGACGACGTGTGGGCCCTGACCGCGCGCGGCGCCGCGCGCCGCACCGCCGCCGTCCTGCAGGACAGCGGCGGCAGCCCGACCGGCATGTGCGTCTCCGAGGTCGTCGCCCTCGGCCGCACCCCGCACCACGGACTCGTCGGCCGCGAAAGTCGCGAGGACCGCGAGGCCGTGGAGGAGGCGCTCGGCCTGTGCGGCATCCGGCACATGGCCGAACGGGACGCCACCCGCCTGTCCGGCGGCGAACGTCAGCGTGTGCTGCTGGCCCGCGCACTCGCCCAACGGCCCCGGCTCCTCGTCCTGGACGAGCTCACCAACCATCTCGACATCCGCGCGCGCTTCGAAGTCCTCGATCTCATCCGGGCCACCGGCATCACGACCCTCGCCGTCCTGCACGACCTCGATCTGGCGGCTCGCCTGTGCGACCATCTCGTGGCACTCCACTGTGGCCAAGTGGTGGCCGCGGGGCCGGTGTTGGACGTACTGACCTCCGGACTGCTGCGTGAGGTGTTCGGCGTGGCCGCCACCGCGGACCGCCACGCCGACGGCGTCGTCCGCATCACCTACGCGGCGCAGCCCCTTGCCGTGGACCGGCTGGCGGAGGCCAAGATCAGTTGACGGGACGGTCGTACTGCGTCCCGCGGCGGACCTCGTCCGCCGCCTTGGCGCCGCCGAGCCGCTCCACCAGGTGAAAGGCCATGTCGATGCCGGCGGACACGCCCGCGCTGGTGACGATCGCGCCATCGTCCACATACCGCTCGCCGGCACGGATGTCGATGGTGGCGTCGATGTCCGCCAGCGTGCCGGCGAAGTCCCGGTGCGTGGTCGCGGGACGCCCCCTCAGCAGTCCGGCCGCCGCCAGCGCGTGCGAGCCCGTACACACGCTCGCCAGCAGCACCCCATCCGCGTGCAGCTGCCTCAGCCAGTCCAGATGGGCGCTGTCCTTCTCCAGCACCTGTGTGCCGTCGCCGCCGGGGTGGATCAGTACGTCGAGTGCGGGGACCGCGTCACGGTCGTGATCCACGCCCAGGCGAAGCCCCTTGGCGCAGCGCACCCACCCCTCCTCCCGGCCGACCGTGACGAGGCGGACGGGCGCCGCAGCGACGTGCGCGCCCCAGAAACCCAGAACCTCCCACGGACCTACGACATCCAGTTCCTCGGCGTCATCGAACACGAAGACACCGACGGTCACAGACGTATCCATGCCGACGAGCTCACCCACTCTCCCTGCGGGCCGACCAGTTCGGGCCCCAACCTGTCACGAGTGGCGGCGCCGGGACGCTATGGGGCGACCGAAGAACCCGAACGAATGACGTGCGCATCGTTGCATCGGCGCCGACCCCATCGGGGTGGCCCGGGTGCCGACTCCACTTCGGGGCAGGAAAGGCCCATCAGGAGACGAAGCCTCAGTAACTCGCTCCTCAATTGGGTGAGTTGGGCGAGATGTAGAGGCTCGGTGCGTACCCCGCCGGGGAACGCGCCGAGCCTCCTGGTCAGGCTGCCACGGCTGTCGGAACGGCTACCACGCAGGGGGCCGGGCCGATGGCCGGCAGCGGATCACCGATCTTCGGACAGGGCTCCTCCGGCTCGGCGAGGAGTTCCAGCAGCGTCACGCGGGCGCGGGCCACCCGGGACCGGATCGTCCCGACGGGGCAGTCGGTGACATCGGCCGCTTCCGCGTACGACAGACCCAGCAGCTGGGTCAGGAGGAACGCCTCGCGGCGCTCCTCCGGCAGCGCGGCGAGGAGGTCGAGGAGCGCGATGCCCTCCTCGAACCCCGGCAGGTCCACCGGCTGGGTCTGTTCGGCGGCCCGCCGCCAGTCATGACGGTCGGCCAGACGGGGCCGAGCGGCGGCGCGCCGGAAGTCGTCGATCACCGCACGACGCGCGATCGACAGCAGCCAGGCCCGAGCCGAGGAGCGTCCCTCGAAGCGGTGCAGACTGCCCAGCGCCCGGATGAACGTCTCCTGGGTCAGGTCGTCCGCCGACTGCGGGTCCGCGCTCAAGTGCGCGACGTAGCGCTTCACGTCGTGGTGCAGGGCCCGGATGAACCGCTCCACCGCCTCGGCGTCGCCGCTGCGGGCCGCCAGGGCCCATCCCGTGATCAGTTCGTCGACCTCCGGGGTGTTCTCGTGTTTCCTACGTTTCTCGCGGAGCCCGCGTAATGCGGGCAGGGCAGGAGCAAGCACCTTGTGTCCTTCACGAATCACGCGTGGAACAGCGGCACACGGACGCGCCGGTTCCAGCAAACAAGGGGACGGCGGCGGTGCGCGCGGGCACGGCCGCGAACCGAGGCGAGGTGTCGACGACACCATGAATTCCGCCTCGGGCAGACTGCTGTTCTAGACGACAGCGGTCCTCGTGGGAGGTCCCCGAGTGGTGATCGCATGGACGAGATGAAGCCGGTACGGCACCCAGCGCGAACGGTTCCGCCGCGCCAGACGCCTCGGCCGGCGCGGCAGGGCGGGCAGAGTGAGCACCAGCCGCAGCGGCGCGGCCAGCCACCCGGCCACGGCGCGCAACAGCCGGTAGGCGACCCGCTCGCCGTACCCCAGCCACAGGCCGCACAGCACCGCGGTCACCAGGTGAGCCCCTGACATGCCCCACGACGGCACACCACTCGCCAGCCAGTGCCCCAGTCCACCCTCAACGACGCCCGCGTGAGCCGAGCTGCCCATATCCATGTGCATCGGCATGGACATGGAGTGCGCGTGCATGCCACTCATGGGTCCTGAACCCATGGGCATGGAGCTCATGGACATGGAGCCCATCCCCATCGCGCCCATTCCCTCGCCGGCCGGGCCCGTAACGGCCCCCGCCTCCGCGGACTGCGCGAGCGCGAATCCCCAGTGGAGCACGGTCTGCGCTCCGACCACGAGCGTGACGATCAGGGTCGGCCCGCGTTCCCGGCCGGCCACCAGCCAGCCGGCGCCACCGGTGGTCACGAACCCTGCCAGCAGCGCCCACCAGGGCACAGTGCAGTCCGACATCAGGATGTGCCCCACGGCAGCGAGCAGCACGCACATGGCCGCGAACACTGCGGCCCGTACCGTTCGTGCACACCACCCGGCATCCATGACTGGCTACATCCTCGCATCCGCAGTGCGGCCGTTACGGATCAGTACGCGAATTCACGGGGTACCCCACTCAAAGAAGGAGGTGTGAGGAAAAACGTGCCCAAGTCAGGGAACTCAACGCGCACTCTGGCCGACCCTCTGGAGGGGAATCACATCAGGCGATCGCCATCCGCGATTCGGCCAACTCCGAGGATCGGCAGCCGAGTTGCAGCGCGCCCCTCGGTGCAGGTGAGAAATCCAGCCGCGCCGCTGATGACCCTCCATCAGAACCTTTGATCACACGACAAAGGGAAGTTCGACGTCGCCCGACAGGTGGCAATACCCGCGGGACGACGCCCAACCGACACCGGGCGGCCGGCACGCCCCCACCCACCAGGGCGCCCCCTCACTCCCGCCCGGCCGGCCAGCCGAAGGGCCTCCCAGCGGGTCTCAGCGGGCCAGGCGGCCCAACGCGCGGCCCGCCACGAAGCGCTGGCCCTGCCCGGGGCGGCTTTCTCGGGCAGCCGCGACCGCTACGCCGGCATCCATACCGTCAGCAGAAAATGAACCGGGGCACGGATTTATAGCTACCTTGCATTCCGCACACGCCTGGCTCCCCTGACGAAAGCCACGGCGACAACGATGCCGTAAGGACATCGTCTCCAAGTGGGCCACCTCCGGGTAAAACTACGGCCGGTCTCTCTATCGACGCGTACATGAACGCCGCCCCCTCCCCCCCCTCTCGACGCCGAACGCGCCCAGCGCATCACCGGACTCGACCAGCCCTGCCCCCAGCACCCCAACGCCGTCTTGAATTTCTGACGCAGCCAAGCTCCCGCGCCCGCCCCTCCGGAGCCCACTCACGTCACAGATTGAAGATCCTGCGCGCGTTGCCGGACAGGAACAGCTCGGTGGTTTCCTCTTCCAGGTCCAGATCACCGAGGTGCTCGAGCGCCTGGGCCGGTGTGATCATGGGGTAGTTCGTGCCGAACAGCACCTTCCTGCGACCCCGGCCGCGCAGGTAGTCGACCAGCTCGCGCGGGTAGCGGCGGGTGGTATAGGCGCTGGTGTCCATGTACACGTTGGCGTGCTTGTCGGCGACCGCGATCATCTCCGTGGTCCACGGATACCCGATGTGCCCGCACACGATGGTCAGCTCGGGGAAGTCCAGCGCGACCTGGTCGATGTAGGGAATGGGGCGACCGGTCTCGGACGGACGCAGCGGGCCGGTGTGACCTACCTGGGTGCAGAAGGGGATGCCGAGTTCCACGCAGGCGGCATACAGCGGGTAGTACAGCCGGTCGGTGGGCGGGAGTTGCCACAGCCACGGAACGATCCGCAGGGCTACGAAGCCGAGTTCCTCGACCGCGCGCCTCAGTTCCCGCACCGCCTGGACCGGGCGGGTGAGATCCGCGCCGGCCACCCCGCGCAGCCGCCCCTGGGACTCGGCGACGAAGGCGGCCACCTCATCGTTGCTGATGAGTGGCCCCTGAGGGCCGTACCAGGCCGCGGAGAGACCGATCTCGACGTCCGCCGCGGCCATCGCGGCCACCGTCGCCCTGACCGGCAAGGGCTCCTCCAACAGACCTTGTCTGGTCCACTGGCGCAGCGACTCGAACATCTCATGGTTGGAGTGACGGAGCGTCGGGTGCTGCATCCACACGTCGATAACCGGCATCGGACTCCTTCGCCTCTCTCACGGTGCCCGCCGCGGATGCGACACGCTAAGCGAACGCTTAACGCGACCCTATCCCTGGGCACCGCGTACAACCACCTCTCTCACCAGCACCGCGGTTCCCCCGCCCGCCAGCAACCAGGCCCAGACCACCACGTACGGCCGGACCACCCATTTCAGCCACCTGCTGACCGCACTGGCGCGGCCATGCGGGGCGCGGGGGCCGGTGCGTGGGTGAAGATCGCGCAGTGGACGCGGTGCGCGCATGAGGCACAGATCAGAAGCACCGCTCGTGGACACAGGCGAGGTAGGGCGCCGAGCCGCACCTAGGCGAGTGCGTTCCCAGTTCAGGCACGGGTGTCAGCAGTTGCCTAGCCGTGGGCCCGCACGCGGGTGATCACTGAGCCCGTCGAGGCGGCCTGTGTGACTCTCCCCCAGCGCTTCGCGATGTACGGCTCCCGTTGATAGCGGGTAGGGCCGCCGTGGTCCAGTCACCCTGCGTCGTGAGAAGAAATTGGCGGGCGAGAGCACGTATTCGCTCCCAGGCCGGATCTGCGGCCAGGGCACTGCCCCAGAGGCTGGCGCGACAGGTGGCATCGATTTCGCCGAGCAAAAGGCCAATGGCCTGAAGAACGCGCAGATCATCGGGTTCCAAAACCCCGCGCTGCGCAAGCCCTTCTGAGGTTCGGCAGAGGAGCCCCACCTCTTCAACAACCGACCCCGTCTCCAACTCACGCATCCCCAGCCAGGCAAGCTGATCCTGGAGGTCGGCCGCGAGGAGAGCCATCCATCGCAGCGTCCAGTTGCGGATGTGCACCTCGCCCAGATGATTCATACTGCATGATCCCGCATAACTGATGGTCTCAGCATGAACTTCGCCTGGTGGTTCGTGAGTCCGGTGAGGTGTCGGCAGGATCGGCTGTGCGGCTTCCGGTCCAGAGCTTGATGACTTGGGGGAACGTGTTGGTCCGCGGTTGCCGGTGTATCTGCCCCGGCGGCACCGGTATCCCGGTCGGTTGCCGGTGGACGACCGCAACGCGCTTCGCCGAATCGTCTATGTGCTGCTCTAGCGTGTGAGCTCGCGCGACGTTTCCGCGGAACAGATCGGCGGCAGCGGAGTGACGGCCTGGCGCCCCGGGATTGGCGAGATACACGGCGACCTCCACCTTGAACTCCTCCAACTCACCTGCAGCACCATCTGTTTGATACGAGGCAGAACCTCGCTGTACAACCATCAGTGGGTGGCACTGGGGTCACGAGCCAGCGCACGCATGACGCAGCCCCGGACCTCCCGCATGGCCCGGGGCGCTGCCGCCACGCATTGCCCCTTTACTGTCGTGCATCAGCCGTCGGCGAGGCGTTGGATGGTGGCGCTCAGCCAGGACTGGAGACCAGCAGGGTCGCCCAGTCCGCAGCGCAGGACCCTGCGGCGGGTCGAGACGCCGAGCACGAAGGCGTCGATCGCTGCGGCTCGGCTACGAGCCTCCTCGTCGTCCAGGCCGCTGTCTCGCAGGTAGCGGTGCAGCGGCTCCAGCGAGTTCGCGTCAAGGAACGCGGCCAATTCCTCCGCCGCCTGCGGGCGTTCGCCGGACGCGCGTTGCAGCACGAGCAGCGGATCGTCCCCGGGGGCCTCGAACCAGCGCTCGACGATGCTCGCCGCGAGGCGCGCACCCAGCGTGGAACGGTCGCCGTCGAATGAGTCGGAGACCGGGATCTCCACACGGGTCGCCGCCAGGAAAAGGCCGTCCTTGCCGCCGAAGTAGCGCGTGACGAGATTGGGCGACACGCCGGCCGTGTCGGCCACGCCCTTGACCGTGGTCGCCGCGTACCCGTGCTGGGCGAACTGGCGTTGCGCGTGCTCCAGGATCCGCTGTCTGGTGGCGGCCGCATTTCGCGAAGTCATGTATACGATCATACACATAATGTGTACGCTGATACACATGAACGACGAGATGCGAGAACGACTCCACCGGACGCGGCGTGTCACGGCCCCGTGGAGCAACGACGGTACGCGCGGCATCAGCGACACCCACCTCGACGAGCTCCTGGAACGCTGGGCGAACGGGTACGACTGGGGCATGCACGAGCGCCGCATTCGCGCCCACCCCTGGGAGGCGGTGCAGGCGGGCGACACCGAGCTGCGCGTAATCCACCAGCGATCCGCTGATCCCGATGCTCCCGTGGTTGTGCTGCTGCACGGCTGGCCGGACTCGGTACTGCGGTTCGAGCGCGTCCTGCCTTTACTCACGGACCTGCATGTGGTGGTGCCCGCGCTCCCGGGCTTCCCGTTCGCGGCCCCACTCGTCAGTCCCGGCATGTCGGCCAACCGGATCGCCGGAATCATTGCGGATGCTCTCGATGAACTCGGCTACGCGCGGTACACGGTGTCCGGCGGCGACGTGGGCGGCACCGTCGCGGAGATCCTCGCGGCCGAGCACCCGGACCGCGTGGCTGCCCTGCACCTCACGAACATCGCCCCGCTGCGTGCGCTCACGGCGGACCCAGCGACCCTCGCGCCCGACGCGGCTGCTTACCTCGCCCGGTCGGCACAGTGGTTCCGGGCCGAGGGCGGCTACATCGCCCAGCAGTCGACGCGGCCGAACACGCTCGCCGTCGCCCTCGGCGACTCACCCGCCGGCCTCGCAGCGTGGATCACCGAGAAACTGGAGGCCTGGTCCGACGAGTCGGCCTTCACCACAGACGAGCTCCTCACCTGGACCACCGCCTACTGGGTCACCGGCACGATCGGCACCTCGTTCGCCACCTATGTCGAACCAGCCACCCTCCCTGGCCGCATCGATACACCGACCGTGCTCTCCGTGTTCCCGCGCGACACCAAACCGGAACCGCGGAGCTACGCCGAGGCGTTCCTGAACAACTGCGACTACGTGGAACACACTGCGGGCGGCCACTTCGCAGCCTGGGAACAGCCCGAGGCCTACGCGGGGGACGTACATCGTGCGGTCAAGCTCGGCGGCTGAGACGGAGCCTGCCGATGCATGCGGCACTCGGGCCCCGGAAGGGGCTGCGGCGCTCCGCTCCGGCACCAGGGTGCTCACGGTCCTTGTCCAGTTGGGCGTTCGGGCCGGGCCGGGCCAGCTCTGATGCGGGTGGACGTCAGTACGGCGATCTCAGACGTCCTCGCGGGTGGAAGGGCGTGCGCGTCAAGCACCTTGACCGGTCGCGCCCGCCCATCGGGGCGGTGGTCGGGGATGGCCTCCCCCACGCAGACCGTCCGGGCCAGGTTCCGCTGAGCCCAGCGACCAGCCCGCTGCCGACGATCGCCGCCCGAGGACCACCACGTTCCGAATTTGGTGCCAATTCGGCTGCGCGGTAGGCGAGTTGAGGATGAGGCAAAGCTGGTTCCTCACGTCGCCCCAGAGGCCCTCACTCCGACTCCCCGCACTCTGGCAGCTGGTGCCTGAGCGGAAGGACATACGGGTCCAGACTCCTTCGCACTTCCGCATCCGACACGTCACGGGTTCCTCCCACACCCCTCCATCCCTCGAGCTCCCTGATCGCAGAGACAGGAACTCTCAGACCATGGAAGAAGCAGCTGACGAAAGCGAAGAAGGTGGTCTCACTACCAAGCTCTCCCCTTACCCACAGCGCAATATCCACCGTGTCGTCACCACGCATCGCGCGCTCGCGAAGACCAAGCGCAATCACCTTCGGATCTCTCATTTGTGCAGCACCACCTCAACGTTGGCATAGGTTCCGGGAGTTCGGGAGTTCCTTCCGGCTTGAGGAGCTCAATTCCTCCGTCAAATGATCAAAGACAGCGGTCTCGTTGCCTTCGGCCCCGTCGTCAACTCCGTTTCAGCCGACGGGTGATGGCCTTCAGCAGCTCATCCAGGGATGCCTCGTGCGTCCTTCCCCGAGGCCGGGCCAATCCGACGCGGCTGGGTGAGACGCCCCGGACCGGGCGGAACACGACGTCGGGGTGGGAGTAGTAGCGGGACGCCGACTCCGGTGCCAGCGCCACGCAGCCGGCAGCGACGGCTCCGAGCCACTCATCGGGGCGGCTTGTGACGGCGCCGATCCGGACGGGGTGACCGTCCCGCTCCCCCACCGCCAGCCAGTGCTCCCTCCAGGCTCCGGTCTCGACCCCGGCCGATACGAACGGCTCGTCCCACAACTCCCGGAACTCCACCGTCTCGTTGTGCGCCAGCGGGTGCCGAGCTGGTAGCAGCACCCCGCGCTCCTCGACGAACAGCTCGCGTACCGAAAAACGTTCCTGACCCGGAAACGGCAATCGCACCACTGCCGCGTCCGCCTCACCCCGGGCCAGGCCGGCGCTCGGGTCGGACCAGTCGAACTGCCGCAATTCCACCCGCCACTCCGGCTGCGCTCGGCGGAAGCCGGCGATGACCTCGGCGACGGCACCCACCGCGCCTGCGTCCAGGAAACCCAGGCGCAGTACCCGTGCCGATCGGGCGGTCGCCTGCACTGCCTCGTCCCAGCCGTCCAGCACCGCGGGTACCCGCGAGGCGAGTTCACGACCGGCCTCGGTCAAGGCCATCCCGGACCGCGATCGCACGAAGAGGCGCACCCCGAGATCGTCCTCCAGGCGCCGTATCTGCTTAGTCAGCGCGGGCTGCGAGACGAACAGCCTTTCCGCCGCCCCCGTCAGGCTGCCCTCCTCCGCCACCGCGGCGAAGTACCGGAGCAAGCGCGTGTCCACGTCCATGCCGCCAGGTTATAGAAGCAGGTATTGGACGGTGCCGAGATCCGCGCACACCCTCAAAGCATGACCGGTACACAGCTCACGCTCTTCGTCGTTACCCTGCTCACCGCCGCCCTCAACGTCGCTGTCGCCGCCGCCGATCTCGCCGGAGCACGCTTCGTACTGGCCAACTCGGCGGAGGTAGGAGTCCCTCGAACCTGGCTGCCACGGCTGGCCGCCCTCAAACTGGCTGGTGCGGCGGGCCTCCTCCTCGGTCTCTTCAGCGCCGCGCTGCGCCCCGTCGGCGTCGTCGCAGCCTGCGGTCTCGTACTGCTCTACCTGGGCGCGCTCGCCTTTCATCTGCGTACCCGCGTGCTGTACAACCTCGCGTTTCCCGGTTTCTACTTCGCGACTGCGGTCGCCTCGCTGGCATGGAGCGTGTCTGCCTGACCCAGGTGGGCCTGGTCCTCACCCATGTGGGCGACTCAGTTGGCGACGCTGTCTTCCAGGAAGTCCCTGCGGAGGTGCACATTCCCGGCGTTGAGCTGGAAGTCGGATCCCTCGACCGGAGCAACGGGAGCCCGACCGTCGCCGCCGCACTTCGCCACGCGATGCGGCCGCTTTGAGGACGGCGTCGACACCGTGCACCCCGGCCGAGAAGTCGCACTGCCGCCTGACGCCCCACCAGAGGTCGCCCATCCAGAGCGGCGCAGTTCGGCCGGGGCAGCCGGGCGCGGGCCCTGTGCTGGATGGTTACGAGCCGGATGGCTTCCGGTGGGTAGTGGCGAGGACGGCGGAGAGGTCGTTGACGAGCGTCGCGTCGTGGCTGTCTGTGCCTGCCCAGGCGACGTGGCCGTCGGGGCGAATGAGGGCGGCACGTATGCCGGACCAGTCGGGCGGGAGAAGGTGCGGAGTGGCGGTGTGCACGCGCAGGCCGGGCCGGGCGAGGTGGTGGAGGGGCCGGTCCGGGCTGCTGGTCAGGTCGAGCAATAGGTAGCCGTCGGCGCGCAGCAGGGCGAACAGGCCGGTGTCGTCGACGGCGAGGTCGTCGGCGCGGGTGCCGGTCAGCGGGTGGGCGTCGGGTGCGGTCGGCCGGTAGGCGACGGAGAGGGAACTGACCTGGGCGGCAAGACGGTCGTTGAGCTCGGGCAGGCCCGCGATCAGTTGGCCGAGCAGGCCGCGAAGGGCGAGTCCCTCCGGGGTGAAGGCGGTCATGAGGGCGACTTGGGCGCGGCTGGTTTCGGTGAGGTCGACGCCGACCTGGTGGCGTTCGCCGTGGTAGGTGTCCAGGAGTGTGTCGGGGGCCCAGCCGTTGAGCACGGCGCCTAGCTTCCAGGCGAGGTTGGCGGCGTCCTGGATGCCGACGTTCATACCGACTCCGCCAGCGGGGAAGTGCTGGTGCGCGGCGTCGCCGGCGAGGAAGACGCGGCCCTTGCGGTACTGGGCGGCCAGCCGGGTGGCGTTGCCGAAGCGGGAGAGCCAGACAGGGTCGCGCATGCCGAAGTCGGTCCCAGCCATGGTGATGACGTTTTCGCGCAGCTCCTCCAGGGTCAGGTCGCCGGGCCAGGTGGTGGCGATGTCGCGGGGCGTGAGGCCGACGAGACGGTGGAGGCCGCCGGGCATCGGCGCGACCATCAGGGTCCCGGCCGGGCCGAAGCAGCTGTGGCCTGGAGCCGGGGGCTCATCGAGTACGACGTCGCCGAGCCAGCCGAACACGGTGGCCGGGGTACCGGGGAAGTCGACGGCGGCAGCCTTGCGTACGGTGCTGCGTGCGCCGTCGCAACCCACCAGGTAGGCCGCCTCCATGGTGAGGAGCCCATTGGGGGTCTGGACCTGTACACGGATGCCGTCTGGTCCCTCGCTCAGGCCTGTGACTTCGTGACCGCGCAGGATGGTCGCCCCCAGTTCGAGCGCCTGCTGTTCCAGCAGTGCCTCGGTGCGCTGCTGCGGCAGGACGAGCGTGTGGGGGAAGGGACTGGGGAGGCGGCGGAAGTCCAGCCGGGTGTCCAGTGCGCCGAAGTGCCCGCCGGGCAGCGGCACGCTCTCTGTGATGAAGGGAGCGTGTGCGCCGCGGGAGGCGAACGTCTCGATGGTGCGGGGGTGCACGGTCAGAGCGCGGGAGCGGGTGTCGCGTTCGGTGCGCGTTTCGATGACCACCACGGTGATTGCGCAGCGGCGAAGTTCCGCGGCCAGCCACAGACCCACGGGCCCGCCTCCGGCGACGACGACCTCGTAGCTCATGATTCTTCTCCCTCACTCGTCCCATTGGTCAGTGACCAAGATCCGATGGGAAGTAAACTAGGTCAGTGACCAAGAAGCAAGGCAGGGAAGACGCCGCAGGCCGGCTCACGCGCGCGGCCGTGATCGATGCCGCACTCCAGGTACTGGAGGAACGGGGACTGGAGGGTCTGTCGACCCGGGCGGTGGCCGACGCCCTGGGGGTGCGCATGAACACCGTCCTGTGGCACATGAAGACCAAGGCGCGAATGCTGGAGCTGCTGGCCGACGCGATCGTGGGCGAAATCGGCTACGCGGACCTGCCTTCTTCGCCGCTGCCCAGGGCCCGGGAACTGGCGCACCGGTACCGGCGTGCGCTGCTCGCGCACCGCGACGGCGCCGCTCTGATGACCGGGACCTACCCGGCCGAGCCGCACACGTTGCGTTTCGCCGACGGCCTCATCTCCGCCCTGCTGGAAGCGGGGGCCGACGAGGAACAGGCCGCCTGGACGGCGTGGACGGTCATCTACTTTCTCCTGGGGCTGGTCCAGGAAGAACAGGCCGCGCCCGGCCGGCTCGACAACCGGCTGGCCCAGGCCTTGGAGGCCGGTACGTACCCGGCACTGCACCGGGTCGTCGCGCACATGGGGCACGATGCGTTCGAAAGCCGCTTCACGTTCGGGCTGGACGCGATCCTTGCCCACCTGGCCCGGTAGACGTTCGCCTGGCCGAGGAGAGCCGGCGGCCGGCCCGGCCGCCGTCCTCCCCGAACCGCCCGCACGAGGTTCAACCCGTAGCTCAGGCACGCGAGAAGGTCAGCTCAGTCCTGGAGAGTGAGGACGGCACAGATGGACTTGCCGCCGCCGATCCCACTCTGAATGGTCACCTCATCACTGAGCTGACGCACGAGCGCCCATCCGTATCCCCCCACCGCCGGCCCGCTGGAGCTGCGCGGCGGCGAGACGGGACGGGTGTCGCTGTAGTCGGCCACACGGACGATCAGGCGACCATCGACGACGCGCGCAATGAACGACTCCACTCCCCCGCCGTGCCGCAAGGCGTTGGTGACCAGCTCCGTCGTCACAAGACGCGCATCGTCGACGACGTGCTGCGGTGTCGCAGGAGCCTGCCGGCACATCAGATGCGTGACCTGGGCGCGAGCCGCAAGGGCATCGATCCGAGTCGATTCCACCGGGTCGAGTACTGCGAAGGCCATGACGGGGTCTCCCTCTCTCGATGATCAAGTGGGCGCAATGGGGGGCGCGCGGGTGCGCACGTCGCCGCTGTAATGAGATTTCCCGTCCGCGCGCATGGGATAACTGGCATGACGGCCTGTCCGGGCAGGGCGTCTGTCGCCTCTGAACGGGGTCACGAAATCGTCCGTTCGGTCGATGCCCGCGGTGGCGTACTCGGACTGAAGAGCTAGTGCTTGCTTCGGAACGCGCTCCCCCGGATCAGCAGCCGCCCCCTCGGCCTCACCGGGCGCGGCTGCGGCGCTCCACTACAGCTCGGTCTACCGGTCAGTGAATGTGGGAGATTGCCGCTCCTCAAGCCAGAAGGGGTAGATCCGCAGGTCGGTCGCCCAATCGAGGCTATGTACGGCTCGAAGTCGCGGACAGCAGCAGCTGTTCCTTGATCTGCTCTGGCATCGCCCTCATCCCGCTTGCTCCGCTGCCCGGACCAGAGACTGGAGCGCCCGCTCCGGCTGAACGACGGGCTACCCGTGGGATGGGGACGGCTGTCCGGTCTGCCTGCTCATGACCTGCCCATCAAGAGCTTCCTTGATCGTCAGGTCCGCCCTCGACGGACGCTCCCGGGTCCAGTCCGTAGCCCGGCTCCGGGCGGCCTCGGCGGCGCAGGCCCACCCGGACGGCGCCGAAGACCGCCTTGCCGAGCACCGCCAGGACGATCAGGTCGACGATCATCTGCGCGCTGGTCAACGCTCGGGCCACCTCGCTGGTCGGCACGATGTCGCCGAAGCCGACGGTCACGAACACCGAGATCGTGAAGTACAGCGCAGCCGTCCGGCTCAGCGGCTCCGAGAACGATTCCGGGTAGTCGTGGGCGAGCAGGAAGTACGCGGCGGAGAACATCACCAGGAAGAGCGGCACCGCGACCGCCAGCGCCTGCACGGCGCGCAGCCACGGGAAGCGCGCACGGGTGATCGAGGCGAGTTGCCGCGCGAGCAGCCATCCGAACACGACCAGCGCCCCCACGAGCACCGCCACCGTGCCCACACCGACGCCCCAGTCGAGCGGCGCCACGTAGTACAGGGCCGTCACCAGGACGGCCGACGCGAGGGCGCGCAGCACGTGGACCGTCCGGGACAGACGGCTGACTCCCGAGCCTGCACGGTCCATGGGGGCGCTCCCGCGATACGCGATACGTGAAGAAGGTGCTACGCACCAGGAGAGTCACCCCAAGCCGATCCCGCCACCCAGACGCACCCCATACCGATCCCGGAACGGAGACGTCTCGGGCCACGACCAGGCCGAAGCCGTAGCGGCGCCGGCCCATGTACGGCCCGCCGACCGGTCGGGCCCGCGACAGCGGAGACGTAGCGAATGCCGTCCTCCGACCCGGATCCGGGACTTATTTGCACACCCGCGCAATCAAGGGTCTTTAGTCCCTGTTCGGTGCTTCACCCGGCCCGTTACGGTGGAAGCAACCCCGGGTTCTCGTGAACGCGGGCAGGTCCTGGAGCCGAGGAAAGGAGGCGGGGCATGGACATCAGTCCGAGTCGGGAGCGACTCCGCGCGCACAAGCGCGTTCACTCGTCTCCTTACGGCATCCGCTGACGCTCGCGGTTCTCCGCGCTCGCGCCCTGCCCTTCGGCCGCCCTGCCGAGGATCCGGATCGGCTTTCACGGCATGCGCTGCGCCCGTATTCCGCGGGCTGGGCCACCTCGACTGCGTTGCGCTCAGGCCGCCTCCGTACAGGCCGGCCCGTCATCCGTGCGGCCACGCGGCGTAAACCCACCCGCTCACGCGGCGCCGTCGGCGTAGGCCCTGTCGCTCGGGGCTCGACCGCACCTCAGCCTGCTCCCGCCACTCTGTTCGCCAAGGCATCCGTCGGCGTGCAGCCCATCCGGGCTGTACTGAGCCGCGCGCGGCGACAGGTCCTCGGCAATCGATCACTCACACACATCAAACACTCACTGACACCTTACGGAGGTGACAACATGACTCATGTATACGTCCCCAACACTTCACGCCGCTCCGGCGGCACCACCCACGAACACCGGACGGACGTCCGCAACGCTCCGGCGAGCGCAGCCGAGCGCCGGCACCGGCGCCGGACCCTTGCCGAGTTCCGGACGACGGCCCCGGCCCGCGCGGCCGAACGTCCCGGTTCGGCCGAGCAGCCCGCGGCGCCCTGCCATCAGGTCGGGCGCCTCGTGGTGGACGCGGGCCGCCGTCGGGCCTGGGTCGACGGGCTCCAACTGCGGCTCACCTGCATGGAGTTCGAACTCCTCGCCCATCTCGCGGCCAACCCGGACAGGGACTTCTCCCGAGCCCGGCTCATGGAGCTGGTCTGGCAGCGCAACGCGCCGGCCGACCTGGCCACCGTCGACACCCACATCGACAGCCTGCGCGACAAGCTCGGCGCCACACACCGGCCGCTCATCCGCACGACGCCCACCACCGGGTACGCCCTCGCCTCCGAGGCGCCGGCGGAGGCAGCGGCACCGGCGGTGTGAGCGGCGCACGCGCCCTCACCGGCCGTGCCACTCCTCTGCGAGAAGTTGGTAGGAGCGCACCCGGTCGGCGTGGTCGTGGGTGATGGTCGTGATGATCAGCTCGTCGGCGCCGGTGGCCTCCTGCAGTTGTTCCAGTTGGTCGGCGACCCGCGCCGGAGAGCCGACGAACTGGGTGTCGACCCGGTCGGCGACCAGGGCCCGGTCCTCCTCGGTCCAGGGGTGGGCGCGTGCCTCGGCCGGGGTCGGGAAGGGGATGGCACCCTCGGCGGTGCGGATGCTGCGGACCCACGGACCGTAGCCCGCGGCCAGTTCCCGGGCGGTTTCGTCGTCCTCGGCGACCACGACGTCCGCCGACACACTGACGTACGGCTTGTCGAGGTGGTCGGACGGCTGGAACGCGGCGCGGTAGCCCTCCGCCGCCTCCAGTACGGTGGCCGGGCTGACGTGGTAATTGGCCACGAAGCGCAGGCCGTTGCGGCCCGCGACCTCCGCGCTCTGGCCGCCGCTGCTGCCCAGGATCCACACCTCCACATCGGCGCCCTCGCCAGGGACGGCATGGACGTCGATGCCGTCCCTGGAGCGGTAGTCGCCCCGCAGGAGCGCGAGGATGTCGTCGACCTGCTCGCCGTAGTCCTGGGCGCGCGCGTCCGGCTGGCGCAACAGGTGTTGCTGGGCCAGGAAGCGCGGCGACCCGACCAGGTGCTCGAAGGAGAACCGTGGCGGGATCCTCAGGCCGTTGGGAGCGCGCCCGTCGACGACGGGGATCGTGGTCGGCAGGGGGCCCTCGGTCCGTCCCGGTGGCCGGCCGCCCGAGCGGCCGAGGCCGAGATCGAGCCGTCCGGGGTGCAGGGCGTCGATCAGTCCGAACTCCTCGACGGTCGACATGGCGGTGCGGTGGCCGAGCTGTACGGCCCCGGACCCGATCCTGATCGTGGAGGTCGCGGAGGCGGTCAGGGCGAGTACGACGGCGGGCGAGGTCCCGGCCACACCCGGGTTGAGGTGGTGCTCGGCGAACCAGTACCGGGTGTAGCCGAACCGCTCGGTCTGCTGCGCGAGGTCGATGGTGTTGCGCAGCGCGTCCGCGGCGGTGGAGCCGGATGGGATCGGTATGAGGTCGAGGACTCCGAGATGGATGCCGGACATATCTGGTGGTGCTCCTCAGCGGTTGGTGGGCACGGTCCCCGGCTCGCCCTCCGGCGGCGGCACGGACTCGATCGGGCGCGTGGACCCGGGCTGGGGCCGGCGCGTGGGCCCGGCCTCGGCCTGCGGCTCGCGCTCGGACTCCGGCTCGCGCTCGGCAACGCGCGGGGCCCAGGGGAACGGCGGATCGGGGATGGCACGTCGCAGAACGGGTGCGATGTCGGACTGGAAGAGTTCGAGCGAGGCCCGGTGCCGGGAAGGGGTGAGCCCGCTCGCGTCGGCATGCAGGTGGAGCACGCTGTGTCCGAACTCCTCGTGGTAGCGGTGCACCTTGTCGATCACTTGCTGCGGGCTGCCGATCAGCGCCGAGCTGCGTTCGACGAAGTCCTCCAGCGTGGCGAACACCGGCTCGAGGCCCTGGCTCTTCTGGAACGCGAGGTGGCCCTCGAAGACCGGCCGGTACGCGGCGATGGCCTCCTGTGAGGTACGGGCCGCGTAGTAGCCTGCGGTTCCCGCGCCGACGACGGCCTGGCGCGGGTCGTGGCCGTAGTGCTCCCACCGCTCCCGGTAGTGGCGGATGAGTTCGGCGTACGGCCCTATCGGATGGGTGACGTTGGCCGAGAAGAGCGGGTCTCCGTAACGGGCGGCGAGATCCACCGACTCGCGGCTGGTCGCGCTGCCGTGCCAGACCCTGACAGGCTGCTGGAGCGGTCTCGGCCACACCTCGGCGTCCGCGAGTTCGGGGCGGAAGCGCGGCGTGGCGCTCACCTTGTCCTGCCGCCAGATGCGGCGGAACAGCTCATAGCTCTCGGCGTTGCGGTCCCACTGGTCCCCGGGGGTGACGCTGAACAGCTCCCGCTGGGCGGCGCCGTTGCCCTTGCCGATGATCAGGTCGAGACGGCCCGCCGACAGGTGGTCCAGGGTCGCGTAGTCCTCGTACGCCCGTACCGGGTCGAGCAGGCTGAGCGTGGTGACGGCGGTGAACAGCCGGATCCGGGACGTGAGCGCGGCGATGTGGCTCAGGACGACCGGTGGCGAGGAGGAGATGAACGGCCGCTCATGACGTTCACCGACGCCGAAGCCGTCGAATCCGAGTTCCTCGGCCAGCCGCGCGTTGTCGATGACCTCGCGGAAGCGCTCGTTGGTGGACTTCTGGACACCGGTCACCGGATCCGGGGCGTGCACGATGAGGGTGACCGCGAGGAACTTCACGACGCGGCCCTCCCGGTCTCCCGCTGCGCGCGGGCATCGGGGTCGAGGCCGGGGTCGGCGTAGGCGGCGGCCTCGGTCAGGCCGAGGTGGTCGCGGAGCGTGGTGCCCGCGTAGTCGTGGCGGAACACGCCGCGTTCCTGGAGCAGCGGTACGACGGTGTCGGCGAACGCGTCCAGGCCGCCCGGGGTGATGTGCGGGACCAGGATGAAGCCGTCGGCGGCGTCGGCCTGGACGAAGTCGTTGATGCTCTCGGCAACGGTGGCGGGAGAGCCGATGAACGACTGGCGGCCGGTCGTCTCGATGACCAGCTCGCGGATCGACAGGTTCTCCGCCTCGGCGCGCTCGCGCCATTGCCTGGCGACGGCGATCGGATCCCGGAACATCCGGACGCTCGCCCGCCCTTGGGCGATGGTGTGCTCGCCGGGGTCCGGGTCGATGTCGGGGAGCGGGCCGTCCGGGTCGTAGCCGGACAGGTCGCGGTTCCAGATGTGTTCGAGGTACGTGATCGCGGTCTGGCCGCTGACCTGTTGACGGCGAGTTTCGCGCGCCAGCTCCTGTGCCTCGGCCTCCGTGTCGCCCAGGACGAAGGTCGCCGCGGGCAGGATGAGCAACTGGTCACGGGCCCGGCCGTGGCGGGCCAGGCGTCCCTTGACGTCGCCGTAGAACTCCTGGCCCGCCTCCAGGGTGCCATGTCGGCTGAAGATGGCGTCGGCGCCGGCGGCGGCGAACTCGCGCCCCTCGTCGGAGTCGCCGGCCTGGAAGATAACCGGGCGGCCCTGCGGACTGCGCGGCACGTTGAACTGCCCGGCGATGTCGAAGTGTTGTCCCCGGTGGGCGAATGCTCCGGCCTGCGCGTCCTTCAGGAAGATGCCCGATTCCTGATCGGCGACGATGGCGCCGTCGTGCCAGGAGTCGAACAGCTCGGTGGCGGTGGAGAGGAACTCCTTGGCCCTGGAATAGCGCTGCTCCTGCGGCAGGAATCCGCCGCGCCGGAAGTTCTCGCCGGTGAAGGCGTCCCAGGAGGTGACGACGTTCCAGGCCGCGCGGCCACCCGACAGATGGTCCAGGGCGGCGAACTGGCGGGCCACCTCGTAGGGCTCGTTGAAGGTGGAGTTGATGGTCCCGGCCAGGCCGAGGCGTTCGGTCACGGCGGCGAGCGCGGACAGGACGGTGAACGTGTCGGGCCGTCCCACCACGTCCAAGTCGTAGATCTGGCCCCCTTGTTCGCGTAGCCGTAGCCCCTCGGCGAGGAACAGGAAGTCGAACTTGGCCCGTTCCGCGGTCCGTGCGAAGTGGGCGAACGAACTGAACTCGATGTGGCTGCCTGCCCGCGGGTCGCTCCACACGGTGGTGTTGTTGACGCCCGGGAAGTGGGCCGCGAGGTGGATCTGCTTCAGGGGCTTGCCCGAGAGCGGCCCGTCCGGGTTGGGCCTGCCCGAGGTGTGCTTGCTCATGGTCGTACGACTCCTCCGGCTTCAGGCAGCGGTGTAGCGGTTCAGGGGGCGGGCGAGTCCGAGCAGTCCGCGCAGGGTGCTCGCCTCGTAGGCGTGCCGGAAGGCGGCCCGGCGCTGGAGCTCGGGCACCAGGTGGCGGGTGATCTGCTCCAGGTCGTGACCGATCGCTGCGGGGCGCAGCCGGAAGCCGCTCAAACCGGCCTCGCGCCACTCCAGGAGGAGGTCGGCCAGTTGCCCGGGGGTGCCCGTGAACACCTCGGCGTCGCTGGTGTAGACGGTGCCCGCGAGGTCGTCGAGGCGGTCCTTCCGGCCCCTGGCCGCCGCGGGGTCGTCGTCCAGGAACACCACCAGGTCGCCGAAGACGTGCAGCGGCTCGTGTTCACGCCCCGCCGCGGCCTGCGCGGCACGGATTTCGGCCACGGTGGCGAGGGCCTGGTCGGTGTCGTGCGGAGTGATGTAGCCGATGTCGGCGGCACGGCCGACCAGTTGGTACGGCACGCTGTGGTGCGCGAGAGCGCTGACGACGGGCTGTCCCTGGGGTGGCCGAGGGGTGATGGAGGGTCCCTTGACGCTGAAGTGCCGGCCTTCGAAGTCGATGTAGTGCAGCTTGTCGCGGTCGATGAAACGCCCGGTGGCGACATCGCGTATCTCCGCGTCGTCCTCCCAGCTGTCCCACAGGCGCCGTACCACCTCGATGTGGTCGGCGGCCTCCTCGAAGAGTTCGGCGGCCAGTGCGCGGCCCTGCGGGGTGTCCCAGTCGGCGGGGTGAAGACGGGGAAGGGTGCGGCGCCCGATGTGCGCGGCCTCGTCCTGCCGTGCCGCGACCTGGACGCGCAGCCCGGCGCGACCGGCACTGACGTAATCCAGTGTGGCGATCGCCTTGGAGATGTGGAACGGCTCGGTGTGCGTGGCCACCACGGTCGGCACCAATCCGATGTGCCGGGTCAGCGGGGCGACCCGTGCGGCGACGAGCACCGCGTCGAGCCGGCCCCGTACCTGGTCGGTACGCCCGTCGGGCTCGGTCGGGTGGGAGGACTGCGGCCCGAACGAGTCCTCGAACGTCACGAAGTCGAGCAGGCCGCGTTCGGCCTCGGTCACGAGACCGGCCCAGTAGCCGGCGGTGAACAGGTCGTGGGGCCGGGCGCCCGGCTCGCGCCATGCGGCCGGGTGCCAGCCGGCGCCGTCCAGCGCCACGGCAAGGTGAAGGGGAGGGTGTGCGGACACGAAAGGGGTGCCTTCCTGGTCGACCGTACGTGATCACCGCGCCCTGATGCGGAGGGCCGGCTGCGAGGAACGGGTCAGGAACGACAAAGGGCGCACGCCACCCGCTGCAGATCGATGTGGAGCCGGGAGTACAGACGGACGCAGCCCCGTGCGGTGCGGCCCGGAGCAGCCGGGGCGAGGAGGCGGGGAAGGGAGAACATCACCGTCGCCTCCCTCCGCCCTGTCATCCGCTGTCGGGTCCCGTTCGGGCCTTGCCGCGCTGCCGCGGCAGCCCCTGTCATCGCACGTTAGGCGCATCCGGACGGGCGGAGGTGTAGGGCGTATTGCGGTTCCATGAAACCGTCCGGCCCGTGGTGGGCCGCCCTTGCGGCGGGCGCCTCCAGGGCGGGGGCGGACCAGTCCAGAATGTGAACCGCCGCACCCGCGGCCTCCAGACCTTGGCAGTGGGCATGGTGGCGACGGGCGATGCCCGGCAGGTCGAGGTGGGTGGCGAAGGCGGGGTGGGCGGCCAGCCGCCGGGCGTAGGCCCACACTTGCGGATGGCCGGCGATGTGGTGAACCGCTACGGCGTCCAGGTGCAGACGGTGCACGACGTCGAGGTACATCAGGGTCACCCACACCTGCACGTCGGCGGCGGTGATGTGGTCGCCCAGGATGAAGTCGTGGTGGGCGAGTCGCCGTTCCAGGGAGTCCAGGGCCCGCAGCAGGCAGCCGACGGCGGTCTGGCGTGCCCCGGCATCGGCGCCCGCCCGACCGGCTTGCTGCGCCGCCTCGTTGACGCCCTGCTCGCAGAGGCGTCCGATGCGCTCGATCTCCTCCTGGGCCTCGGCGGGGTGGAGGACGGGCCGGTCGGGGCGGTCGTCGCCGAAGTGCCGCGCCAGGTCTCGGAGGATGCCGGGGGTGTCCGTGCTGACGATCCGCCCGGTCCAGTCGTCGCTCAGTACCGGTGTGGTGGCCGGCCCCTGATGCCTGTGCGAACCGGCCTCGTAGAGCGGGCGCAGTGCGCGGTAGCCGCCGTCGGGGCTGTCGGGCACGGCGGGCAGCACGACGAGCGGCAGGGTCTCTTCGAGACCGAGCAGGCTATGGGTGATGGCGATCCGCAGGCAGTGGGGGCAGGACGGCGAGAGGTGAAGACGGTAGCGGCGGGACACGGCGTAGTAGCCGCTGCTCGCGTCGGAGCCGATCCGTCCCCGGAACGCCGGAGAAGGGGGGCAGGACGGCAGGGTGGGCGGGGGTGCGGCGGTCATGTGTCTCCCTGGGGCCGGGTTCCGGTCTCCGGTGCCCGGCGGCGCGTCGAGCGGTGCACGTGGCGTGGGGGGTGCGCGACGGTGTGGGCGCGCACCCGTACCCGGCAGCGATGGGGTGCCCTGGGCACCCCCGGTGTCAGCGCTGGGAGTCCGCCGCGCTGCAGACACGCAGGAGATCGATGTGACGGCGGGAGGTCAGCAGGAGGGGCGGCCGCCCTGGCCGCAGGGCACGTACCGCACGCACGGCACGCACAGCTCGCACGGCTCGCACGGCACGCAGTGCTCGCACCGTACGGTCGGCACGCAGTGCTCGCACCGTACGGTCGGCACGCACTGCGTGGCCGATGCCGCCGGTGCGGTCCGGGCCGGCGGCGCACGACTCCTGACGCTCCATCATTTCCTACTGATTCACTAGGGATCTCTCCTTCGGAGTGTCCGGCGGTCCTGGCTCCGCGTCAAGAGGGCCCGCACACGAGGACGGGCATCGGCCGGCGCCTTCGCGGTCAGGCGGCCTGTCGGGCCGTCAGGGCCGTACGGCTGCCGACGGCTTCGGAGAACTGGTCGACGACCCCTGCCAGGGCCTCGGCCGCGGCCGGCGCGATGGTGAGGGTGCCGTCCGCGCCCACCAGGAGGTCCCGGTCGAGCGTGAACCAGCCCTGGACGATGTGCGCGGCGCCCATGGAGCTGAGGACCGGGCGCAGCGCGTAGTCGATCGCCAGGACGTGCGCCGTGCTGCCGCCGGTCGCCAGCGGGAGAACCGTCTTGCCTACGAGGCCGAACTGCGGCAGCAGGTCGAGCAGGGCCTTCAGCAGCCCGGAGTACGCGGCCTTGTAGACGGGCGTGCCGATGACGACGCCGTCGGCGCGGGCGAACAGTTCGCTCGCCGCGGCGATCGCGGGGTGCCGGAAGTCGGCACCGAGCAGGGCCTCGGCGGGGAGGGTGCGGACGTCCAGCGGGATGACGTCATGTCCCTGTGCGATGAGCCGCGCGTCCAGATGCCGCAGCAGGCGGGCGGTGCGCGAGGTGGCGGAGGGGCTTCCGGAGACGGAAAGGACGGTGGCCATGGGTGACCCTTCGGGAGCGTGGGTGTGCGTGCGGGGAGCGTGGGGGGTGCGTGCGGGAAGCGTTGGGGGGTGCGGACGGCTGGTGCGGGACGACTGTCCGGCGGAGCGACGCGGCGCCGCGCACCGGCGCCTACTTGTTGGTCCTGGGCAGTCCGGGCGGGTTGGTCTCGGACTTGGTCACGGCCTCGCCGGACAGGCCCCAGCGCTCAAGCACCTTCGCGTAGGTGCCGTTGTGGATGATCGCGTCGAGCGCGTCGGTGAGCGGCTTGACCAGGCCGCTGTCCTTCTTCGTGGTGGCTGCGATGAGGCCCTGGAGCGTGGCGCCGGCACCGGAGTAGGTGCCGACCACTTCCGTCCTGCCCGTGCTGGCCGCGTGGTAGGCGGCGGTCGGGTTGGGGCCGAGGTAGAGGTCGATGCGGCCGGACTGGAGGGCGAGGTAGGTGTCGCTGTCGTTCTGGTAGTACTTGATGTTCACCGGCTTGCGGCCGGCTTCCTCGTTCTCCTTGCTCCACTCGACGAGCAGCTTCTCCTGGTTGGTTCCGCTGCCCACGGCGACGGTCCTGCCCGCCACGTCCTGGGGACCGGTGACCTTCAGACCGCTGCCCTTCTTCGCCTCGAAGCCGAGGTTGTCCTTGCGGTAGGAAGCGAAGTCGTACTTCTCCTTGCGCTCCTCGGTGACGGTGATGTTGCTGAAGCCCACGTCGTACTTGGCGCTGTCCAGGCCGACGAAGATGTTCTCCCAGGAGACCGTGGTGAAGTGCGGTTCGAGGCCCAGCACGTCGGCGACGAGCGAGGCGAGGTCGGGTTCGACCCCGATGACGGTCCTGTTGTCGGTGGCGTGGAAGGTCAAGGGCGCTGCGGAGCCGGTCGAGCCGACGATCTCCAGGGTGCCTCGTCTGCGGATCTTCTCCGGGACCTCGGCTGCCAGGGAGTCGACCTTGCCGGTGGTGAGGCGGTGCTGGTCCGGGCTCAGGTTGATCTTCGTCGTGCTGCCGGACGTGGCCGCGATCTCGGTCGTGCCGCCGTCGGAGGGGTTGCCGCAGGCGGCGAGTACGAGGGCGGTCGTCAGTCCCAGCACGGCGGCGGTGGTTCGGCGGGTGATCGAGGGGGACATGGTCGTGCTCCTTGGTGGCACTGCGGGACGGGGATGGGGTACGGGGGCGGTCAGAGGACCTTGGAGAGGAAGGCGCGCGTGCGCTCGTGGCGCGGGTGGTCCAGGACGACCGCGGGCGGGCCCTGTTCCACCACGACGCCGGCGTCCATGAACACCACGGTGTCGGCGACCTCGCGGGCGAAGCCGATCTCGTGGGTGACGACGATCATGGTGGTTCCGGAGCGGGCCAGGTCCTTGATGACGTCGAGGACCTCGCCGACGAGTTCGGGGTCGAGCGCCGAGGTGGGCTCGTCGAACAGCAGCACCTTGGGTTCGAGCGCGAGTGCGCGGGCGATGGCCACGCGCTGCTGCTGTCCTCCGGAGAGCTGCCTCGGGTAGACGTCGCTCTTGTCGGCGAGACCGACTCTGCGCAGCAGTCGCCGGGCTGATTCCTCCGCCTCCTTGCGCGGGCGGCGCAGCGCGGAGACGGGAGCCTCGACGATGTTGTCCAGGACGGTCAGGTGCGGGAAGAGGTTGAAGTTCTGGAAGACGAACCCGATGTGGGTGCGCTGCTTCAGAACGTCCTTCTCCTTCAGCTCGTACAGATTGTCTCCGGACCGGCGGTAGCCGATGAGTTCGCCGTCGATGCTGATCCAGCCGTGATTGACCTTCTCCAGGTGGTTGATGGTGCGCAGCAGGGTGGATTTCCCGGAACCCGACGGGCCGAGGAGCACCGTGACCTCGCCGGCCCGGACCTGGAGGTCCACGCCACGCAGTACGTTCAGCGGTCCGAAGCTCTTGTGCACGCCGCGGACGTCCACCATCACGCCGTCGTGCGCCGGCTTCGCTTCGTCGTCGGCCACGCTCACGTCGCTCATCTGCTGTCTCCCAGGCGCTGAAGGGGTACGACCGGCTGGTCGGGCCGGGCGGCCGCCCCGCGCACGGCACGGGCGAAGCGGCGCGCGCGCTGGAGCGGGGTGGGCGGTGGGGTGCGGTCGGCGCCTCGGGCGTAGCGGCGCTCCACGTAGTACTGCGCGATCGAAAGGAGGGAGGTCAGCACCACGTACCAGGCGGTGGCGACGAGGAGCAGCGGGATGACGCGGCCGTTGCGGCCGTAGACCACCTGCACCTGGTAGAACAGCTCTCCGATCGCCATCACATAGACCACCGAAGTGCCCTTGAGCAGGCCGATGATCTCGTTTCCCGCCGTGGGCAGGATGGCGCGCATCGCCTGCGGCAGTACGATCCGGCGAATCTGGCGCAGCCGGGGAATGCCCAGCGCCGCGGCGGCCTCCAGTTGTCCGGGGTCGACCGCCAGGACACCGCCCCGTACGACCTCGGCGGCGTACGCCCCCTGATGCAGCGTCAGCCCGATGACGGCGGCGCCCATGGTGCCGATGATGCTGTTGCTGTCCACCGACCAGAGCACCGGTCCGAAGGGGACACCGATGCCCAACTCCTGGTACAGCGCGCTGAGGTTGAACCAGAACACCAGCTGGACGATCATCGGGATGGACCGGAAGATCCAGATGTAGGTCCAGGCGACGGTCTGCAGGACCGGGCTGCGCGACAGCCGCATGAAGGCCAGTACGGTCCCCAGGAGGAAGCCCAGCACCGTCGCGTAGGCGGTGAGCTGGAGGGTCACCCACACCGCCTGCACGATCGTCTCGGACAGGACGTAGTCACGGAAGACGCTCCACTCCCAGACCGGGTTGGCGAAGAGCCCGTGCACGAACTGGGCCGTCAGCACGGTCACGGCGGCTGCCGCCACCCAGCGGGCGTAGTGGCGGGCGGGGACGACCTTGAAGGACGCCGGGCCGTCCGGCGCGGGCGGGGCCTCGCGGGCTCCGTCCGGGACGGCCGCGCCGGGTGGCGCCGTGTCGGTGATCGGTCTCATCGTGGTGTTCCTGCTCGGCTCTCGGGTGTGCCGGGGCGGTCCGGCATGACGGTCACGTGTGTCCGGGGGGCTCGGCTCGGCTCTCATGCGTGCTCGGGCGGGTTGATCCGCGATGTCTCGATCGCGGACGACGTGGTGCCCCATTTGTTGAGGATGCGGCCGTAAGCGCCGTCCTTGATCAGCTCGTTGACGGCGGCCTGGAACGCCCGGGTGAGCCGGGAGCCCTTCTTGAAGGCGAAGCCCACGTCGAGGCGGTGGTACTCCCCGAGGAAGGCGGTCCCGGACGCGGGCTGTGCCGCCTGGTAGCGCAGGCCGTTGATGGTCGACATGATCACGTCGGTGCGGCCCTGCTGGAGCGCGGTGAGGGTCGCCCCGTTCTCCGAGTAGACCTTCACGTCGTACGGCTTCTTGCCCGCCTTGGCGCAGACGCCCTTCTGCGCGGTGAGGGTCGCCTCGAAGGTGGTGCCGACGCCGGTCCCGATGGTCAGGCCGCACAGCTGGGTGAGGTCCGTGACCTTGGTCTTGAGCGCGGTGTTTCCCTTCTTCACCGCGAAGCCCTGGCCGTCGTTGATGTAGGTGACGAAGTCGATGGTCTTCAGACGCGCGGCGGTGACGCCGAAGTTGCCGGTGGCGAAGTCGTACTTGCCGCTGCCGAGGGCGGGCAGGATCGTCTCGAAGGAGGCGTCCTGCCGCTCCAGCTTCACGCCGAGGACCTTGGCCACCGCGTTGGCGAGGTCGATCTCCTGGCCGGCGGCGGGCTTGTCCTGTCCGTTCGGGTAGTACGCGCCCGGCGGGTACCCGATCGAGCTGCCGACCCGCAGCGTGCCCGCCGCGCGGACTTCGGCGGGGAGCAACGCGGCGACGGAGTCCACGGTGCGTACGGCGGCGACCGGGTCGCCGGACGGCGCAGCCGGCGCCTGGACACCGCCCGCCGCGGGGCCGGAGGCGGCACCGGCTCCGCAGGCGGTCAGCGTCAGGGCGGGCAGCAGCGCGATGGCGGCAGCCGCACGCAGTCGTGTTCGGGTGTCACGGGTGCTCACAGTCCGGCTGCCTCTCGTTGGGGCGGGGCGGGTCGCAGGTGCTTCTCGAAGGGCAGCGGGCCGATGGTTTCGGGATCGGCCCCGGTGTCGAACAACGGCGTGTAGCCGGTCGTCAGATATAGGGCACGGGCCTCGGGCTGGCGCGGTCCGGTGGTCAGATGGATCCGCCGGTAGCCGCGGCCGGCCGCCTCGTGTTCCAGTGCGGCAACGACGCGCCGCGCCAGGCCCCGCCTGCGGTGGGCGGAGTGCGTCCAGATCCGCTTCAGCTCGGCCGTGGTCCCGTCGTAGCGGCGGAAGGCGCCGCCCGCCACGGGATCGCCGTGCTGAAGGAGTAGGAGCAGCGCCCCTCCGTACGGTGCGGTGAACTCCTCGTCCGGGTAACGGGCGAGTTCGGTGTGGGCGTCCCTTCCGTAGCGCGTGGAGTACTCGTCACCGAGCTCGCGCAGCAGGGGAGCGACCCGTGGGTCCGACATGAGAACCTGAATGATCGTCAGATCCGTTGTGGGTATCGGAGTTGGAGAGGTGGTCGTCATGCTGTCGCCGCCGCGGGCGTCCGTGCGGAGCGGGCCGCTCGCGCGGCGTCCCGCCGGGCCACCTCGTCGCGGACGATCGGGATGACGTACCGCCCGAAGTCGATCGCGTCGTCCAGCAGGTCGTAGCCCCGGGCGGAGAGGATGTCGACGCCGAGGTCGTAGTAGTCCAGGAGTGCTTGGGCGACGGTCTCGGGGGTTCCGACCAGCGCGTTGGAGTTGCCCGCGCCTCCGGTCGCCGCGGCGGTCGGGGTCCACAGGGCGCGGTCGTAGCGCTCCCCCGCCTCGGCAATGGCCAACAGCCTCTGTGAGCCGACGTTTTGAGGGGACCGGGCCTGCGTCCGTCCCGTGCCCCGGTGGTCGTTGGTGAGCGGCTCGCCCTTCTCCGTACGGGCCTTGATCGCGCCGACCGTACGGTGGGCCTTCTCCCAGGCCAGGTCCTCGGTCGGGGCGATGATCGGACGGAACGCCACCTGGATGCGGGGCACGTCGGTGCGTCCCGCGGCCCGCGCGGCGGTCTTCACGGCCTCGATCTGTTCGGCGGTCTTCTCCAGCGGCTCTCCCCACAGGCAGTAGATGTCGGCCTCGGCACCGCCCGCGGCGTATGCGGCCGGCGAGGACCCGCCGAACGAGACGCCGGGGCGGGGCTGTTGCGACGGGAAGACATCGCTGACGAAGTCCTGGAACCGGTAGTACTCGCCTTCGTGGTCGAAGCGTTCGTGGGTGGTCCAGATCTTCTTGACGATCCGGATGTACTCGCGGGTGCGGGCATAGCGCTCGTCCTTGGTGAGCGTGTCTCCCTCGCGGCCCTGCTCGCGGTCGTTGCCGCCGGTGATGAAGTGCACGGTCAGCCGGCCGTCGCTGATCTGGTCCAGGGTGGCGAAGGTCTTCGCGGCGAACGTCGGGTAGGAGACGTTCGGCCGGTGGGCCAGCAGGATCTGGAGGCGTTCCAGTCTGCTCGCGATGTACGCGGCGGCCGGCGCGGGGTCCGGCGATCCGGATCCGTACGCGAACAGCACGCGGTCCCAGCCGTGTTCCTCGTGCGCACGGGCGATCCGGAGGGTGAACTCCTTGTCGAATGCGGCGCCGGAGCGCGGGGTCGTTTCGGAGCCGTCATTGGTGGCGGCGATGCCAAGGAATTCCACTGGCATGAAAGGCGGCCTTTCCTCAAGTCCTATGGTTCCGGGCCGCGTTGCGGGCAGCGGCCGGGTACGACGGAGCGGCCCTCGGGGCGCGCGGGCGCGACGGTGCGGCAGAGCGCTCGAAGGCAGGTGACGAACACGGTGATGAGCCGCCGGGGCATGGGCCCCGGGCGGGGCGGGGCAGAGGGGGGCGGCAGCAGCGCGCGTCAGGTCCCGCCGGTCTCCTCGTACGCGGATCCGGCACGGTTCAGGCGTGTTCCGTGCGTGCGTACGACGGTTCGGCGGAGAGGAACTCGGCCCGCGACGGGGTTACCGAGGGAGGGAAGGGCCGGTCAGAGGGCCCGCTGCCGTGTCAGGCGCAACATGCCGCGGACCACACGCGACCGAAGTCGATGTGGTCGCGGGTGACCAGGCGCTGTCCGGCGTTCATGCGCCTAATTGAGCAGTACATCTCGCTTCTCGTCAACCACGGCCCGGATGCCGGACCAGCCCCTGCGACCGTTCCGCATGGTTGACACATCCGCCTGGTGGGCCCCTACGATCTGGGACGGACCGGCTCCGCCGCGCAGCGGGAGCCGTCCGGCCGCGTTGAGGGACGCGGTGCGCGCGATGACGCCGAACCGGCCCCAACCCCCTTAGCCCCCACGGGACTTGACCGCCCGCTGCGCCATTGCGCCGCCCGGGTGGTCACCCACGGGCACCTCCCTCCTTTGGAGAGCCTCCTGATGGTCTCGCCGCCCGATGTCGCCGCCACCTCCGCCTCCTCCCCCACTTCCGCGCCCGCCCCTCTCGCGGGCCGGCCGACGACCCCCGGCCGGTCCGGCCCTGACGGCGGTCTGCCACGGATCGTGCCGCGCCGGCGGACGGGCCGCCGACTGGCCGCCGTCGTCGCGCTGCTCGTGTTCGCGATGGCCGTCAACTCCGTCGTCCGCAATCGCGCCTTCCAATGGGACGTCGTCGGCCAGTACTTCACCACGGCCGCCGTGGTCGACGGGCTGCTCCTCACCCTGTGGCTCACCGGCGTGGTGACCGTGCTCGGCTTCCTGCTCGGCATTCCACTGGCCGTGCTGCGGCTCTCCGCCAACCCGGTTCTGCGGACGCTCAGTTGGGGCTACGTGTGGATCTTCCGGTCCACCCCGCTGCTGGTGCAGCTGCTGTTCTGGTTCAACATCGGCGCCCTCTACCCGACGCTGGGCCTCGGCCTCCCCTTCGGGCCGCAGTTCGTCACCGTCAAGACGGTCAATCTGCTCGGCCCCACCCTCACCGCCGTCATCGGCCTGACCCTGCACGAGGCCGCCTACGCCGCCGAGGTGGTGCGCGGCGGCATCCTCTCGGTGGACGCGGGCCAGACGGAGGCCGCCCAGGCCCTCGGGATCGGCCGGCGCCGATCGCTGCGCCGCATCGTCATTCCGCAGGCGATGCGCTCGATCGTCCCGACCGCGGGCAACATGCTGATCGGCACGTTGAAGGGCACCAGCATCGTCAGTGTGCTCGCCGTGCACGACCTGCTGTACTCGGTGCAACTGGTCTACAACCAGACCTACCAGGTCATCCCGCTGCTGATGGTCGCGACCCTCTGGTACATCGCCGTCACGACCGTGCTCAGCGTGGGGCAGTTCTACGTCGAACGCCGCTACGCCCGGGGCTCGGCCCGCACGTTGCCGCCAACTCCCCTGCGGAAGCTCAGGATCCGCGGGGCCGCGCTGCGTGCCAGGCTGGCCGAAGTGACCGCGTCCGACTCGAAGTGACCGCATCCGACGCTCCCCGGCCCGTCGCCGACGACCGGTGCTGCCACGACCTGCGCCGTGTTCCCTATATTTCCCATCGATTTAATAGGAAAGCATTGACGACCCGCACGGCCGGTGCGCAGGATGGGCGCATGGCCCCCACACAGCAGCGACTCGTACGCCGTCGGCATGTCGACTTCGGCCACGTCGCCAGCGCCGCCTGTCGTCACGCGTAGGGCGCGTCGCCCCCACGTTCCGCCCCGCCCCCTCGGCCGGGCCGATCCAGCGATCGCACGCCATATCGGGCACCTGGGCCGACCCGAACTCACTTACTTGTCACGGGAGTTGGGGCATGCCCCCATCACGCGCCCACCACCCCACCCCCGTCAGCGACCTTGAGGAGGCCACCGCCATGGGCGTTGCCACAGCGCCGTCCGTCCCCGCTTCGGATTCCGAGCGGACCGGGCCCGGCCGTACGCACTGGCAGCGCGTGGCCCGCGAGACGGCGGACGACCTGGCCACGGACGCGGTGGCCAGGGAACAGGCCGGCAAGGCACCCTTCGACGAGGTGTCCCGGCTGCGCGAGGCGGGGCTCCTGACGCTTCTCGTCCCGCACGAGTTCGGGGGCGGCGGCGCCGACTGGCCCACGGCCTACGCCGTCGTCCGGGAGATCGCCGCGGCCGACGGCGCGATCGGTCAACTGCTCGCCTGTCACTACTTCCTGTCGTGGAGCACCCGGCTGTTCGCCAAGGCCGCCCGCGCCGCCGAGGTCGAGCGGAGGACCGCGGCGGAGGGCTGGTGTTGGGGCGGCGGGCTCGGCCCCCAGGAGCTGCCTCTGACGCTGACCAGGAAGGCCGGTGGCTATGTGCTCGACGGCCGCCAGAGCTACGCCACCGGGATCCTGGTCGCCGACCGCCTCGCGGTACGGGCCGAGCGGGCCGACACCGGGCAGCCGTTCGCCGTCGTCGTCGATGCCGCCCGGCTCGGCGTGCGGATCGACGACGACGCCGACACCTTCGGCCAGCGGCTCGCGGCCGGCGGGAACGTGGAGTTCGACGCCGTGCCGGTCGCGGCCCAGGACGTGCTCGGCTCCCTGTCCGCGGACGAGGACGTCCTGTCCCCCCGGGCCGCCCTGTCCGCGCCGGTCGGCCGTCTCCTCTCGGTCCAGCTCCTGCTCGGCATGACCGAAGGGGTGCTCGCCGAAGCGCGCGATTACAGCAGGGCGGGCCACCACGCACCCCGGCACCCGGACTGGCCGGTCGGCTCTCCCCAGGACCCGCAGGTGCTGACCACCTACGGAGAGCTCACCGTTCTGGCCCGCTCCGCGGCGGCCCTCGCCGATCAGGCGCTGACGGCCGTGCACGGCGGCCTCGCCCGCGGCGCGGGCCTCACCTTCGAGGAGTACGCGGAGGTCTCCGCCCTCGTGGCCATCGCCGAAGCCGCCGCTTCCAGGGCGGCGCAGGAGTCCACCGCCCGCGCGCTGGACGTCATCGGCGCCCGCTCCGTCTCCTCCCGACTGGGCTTCGACCGCTTCTGGCGCAACGCCAGGGCCCACACGCTGTACGAGCCCGTCACCCACCGGCTCCGCGACGTCGGGGACTACTTCCTCAACGGCGCACACCCTCCGTTCGTCCTGCCCGTCCGGCCCTGACCCTCACGGCATCGCGCGGGCGGCGGCGTCCCCCGCCCGACCGCCCACCGGCCCACCGGCCCACCGGCCCCCGACACCGATCAAAGCCATACGGAATACTGCGCACATGAGGATCTCAGCCAGGGCCGACTACGCGGTACGCGCCGCGCTGCAGCTCGCCGCGGCACGCGATGCCGGGCCGCTGAAGGCCGAGGCCATCGCCGACGCCCAGAACATCCCGCACAAGTTCCTCGAAAGCATCCTCAACGACATGCGCCGCGGCGGTCTCGTGCTCAGCCAGCGGGGCGGCAACGGCGGCTACCGGCTGGCCAGGCCCGCCGAGTCCATCAGCATCGCGGACGTCATCCGCGTCGTGGACGGTCCGCTGGTGTCGGTGCGCGGCGTACGCCCGCCGGAGCTGTCCTACACCGGCCCCGCCGAGTCACTGCTCCCCCTGTGGATCGCGCTGCGGTCCAACGTGCGCGAGATCCTGGACGGCGTATCGCTCGCCGATGTCGCCGGGGCCCAACTGCCCGCGACTGTCTCGGCGTTGGCCGAGGCGCCCGGGGCCTGGGTGAATCCCTGACACGGCGGGCTCCGCCTCAGGCGCGGGGCACGTCCCCTTCGACGGAGACCGCGGGCAGCAGTTCCGCGGTGATGAAGGCGACGACGGCCGCGATGATCACCAGGGGCATCAGGTCGGGGCTGCCCAGGAGCAGGGCGACGAGTACGACGCTGCTCACCGGCAGCCGCAGGGTGGCCGCCGTGGCCGCCGCCATGCCGGCCGCCATCGCGGGGAGCACTCCGAGGCCCGGCAGGGGTGCGAGCAGGACACCGGCGGCGGCACCGAGGAAGAGGGCGGGGAAGATGGGGCCGCCCCGGAGACTGCCCAGACACAGGGTGTAGGCCGTCCCCTTGAGAGCGAGGACGGCGATCAGCGCGCCGACGCTCCAGGTGTGGGGGTTGGAAGCCAGGTCGCTGATGATGCTCTGGCCGGACGAGGCGACCTCGGCGGGTGAGCGGCCGGTGATGAGGGCGTAGAGGGCGGCGCAGGCCGCCGCGCCGAGCGCGCACAGTACGGTCCGTACGATCACGGCCTTCTCGGTGAAGGCGGCCACCCTCCGGCCCGCGCCGAGGACCCCACGCATCGCGACGCCGATGGCCACGGCCATGAGCAGCGCCCACCCCACGTCGGGTCCGTCCAGGCGTGGCACCGGCGAGGGCAGTTTGAGGCCGAGGCTGCCGGTCTGCAGCCCGGTCCAGCGCCCGAAGCCGGTGAAGACGAGGGCTCCGACCCCGCTGGACAGCAGGGCGGGCAGCATGACGGCGAACAGCCGCGGACCGCCCACCCCTGCGATCTCGATGAGGAGGACCGCGGCGACCAGCGGGCTACCGAAGATCACCGCGATGGCCGCGGCGGCTCCGGCCGCTCCCAGCAGTGCCGTGCTCTGCGGGGTCGCGGGTGCCCGGACGAGGTCGCGGAACAGCAGGGCGAGTCCTCCGCCCAGGGCGATCAGCGGCGCCTCCGGGCCGAGGACGGCGCCGAACGGCAGGCTCGCCATCGCGGCGAGGAGCACGCCCGGCAGCGTGACGGGGAGCGTGCCTCCGGTGTGCAGTCCGGCGGCCGGGATGTGACCGCCCCGGCCGGGCAGGCGCGAGACGACCTGGCCGACGACCAGACCGGCGATGAGCAGGAGGGGCAGCGGCCACCACCACGTGGGCCTGTCCCAGCCCAGGTCGTGGGGCAGGGTGACCCAGAGGAAGTGTTCCAGTTCGTGCAGCCCGACCAGGAACCAGAAGGCGGCGAGGGACACCGGAATGCCGATGAGCGCGCAGAAGACGAGCACCTTCAGATAGCCGGGGGTCAGCAGGATGTCCCGCAGGCGGTCTGCCGCTCGGGGCTGGGAGGGCTCGGAGGACGGGGCAGTGGACGAGGGCCCGTCGGATCGAGGTCCGGTTCGGGGGCTGGGCTCGGCCATCGCTGTCCTCCCGTCCCGTCGACCCGGCTCCCCGGGCACGCACAGCTCCATCGCTATGCCCGGTCGCGGCCGAACGCAACACGAAGACCGGCCGCCGGACTGCGGTTCTCCCGCCGTGTGCAGGCGCAGTGCCGACGTGCTGCGGGTGTGCCGCTCCAACGTGCGGCGCAGCCGTCCGACGTGCGGCCTCGTTGCTCCGACTGTATGAATGAGGGAGGACATCCATGATCGGAGTGGAGCATGGACGACTATCCCCTTCTCAACCTGTTCTGGACCATGTTGTGGCTCTTCCTGTGGGTCATGTGGTTCTTCCTGCTGTTCAAGGTGGTCACGGACATCTTCCGGGACCACAGCCTCAGCGGCTGGGGCAAGGCGGGATGGCTGATCCTGGTGCTCGTACTGCCCTACCTGGGCGTCTTCGTGTATCTGATCGTCCGGGGCAAAGGCATGGGCGAACGGCACGTGGCGCAGGTCAGGGAGAACGAGGAAGCCGTGCGTGAGTACATCCAGAAGGCGGCGGGCTCCGGGAGCGTTCCGAGTTCGGTGGACGAGCTGAGCAGGCTCGCGGCGCTCAAGGACAAGGGCGACATCACCCCGGAGGAGTTCCAGCAGGCCAAGACCAAGCTGCTGGCCTGACCACGGCCCGAGCCGCACATCCCGGCCGCGACGGTTGGTGCAACCGGGCGGTCCCCTGCACCCGTTCGGGGTCATCGTCGACGGCGCGGTCATATGATCTTTCCTGAGGTCTGCTCTGATGACGCCACCCCGCTGTCGATGCTTGGGAGGCCACACGGTGAGACCCCGGGTCAGGAACTGGAGCATGGCGCTCGCCGCGGCGAGCGCCATGACGATGGCTGCCGCGGCGCCCATGCCCGCCTCGTCGCGCCCTGCGCCCTCGACCGTCCCCCTCCTGGCGGATTCGGCGCTGGAGGCTCTGATGGGCAAGGAGCCCACGGGCGGGCGGTGCGCCGGGAGTTGTCCCGTGGGCTCCTGCTCGACCACGGGCTTCTGGGACGAGAACCGGCTGCACCGGAGCGACGACTCCGACCGGCGCCAACTGCTGCTCCAGCGCGCCGACTTGGGCTCCGGGGCGAGGACCTCGTCGACCGGAACGACCGGAGCCGCTCCCTCGGCCGAAGCGCCGGAAGCGACCGGGACCGCCGATGCCGCCGATGCCGCCGAAGTGGCGGATGCGGCCGATGCGCTGACAATCAGGCTGCGCGCGGACGGCCGGCTCACGGACGTGAGCGTCATTGACACCCTGGGGCGGCACCTGGCAGGACGGATCAGTGAGGACGGTGCCTGCTGGCACAGTACGGCTCCGCTGCGCGCCGGTACCCACTACCGGATCCGGGCCACTGCCGAGGACCAGGACGGCACCGCGGGGCAGGCCAGTTGGGCCCTGGCGACCGCGCGGCCACGGCCGGGCAGCCGGCTCACGGCCACCTTCGGTCCTACGGCCGGGGTCTACGGAGTGGGACAGCCCGTGGTGGCCGAACTGTCCCGGCCGGTCCCGGCCGACGACCCCCAGGCACGAAGGCTCGTCGAACGGTCCCTCCAAGTCACCTCGCAGCCCTCGGTGCAGGGCGCCTGGCACTGGGTGGACGACAGCACGCTGCACTACCGCCCGCGGACGTACTGGCCCGCCCACGCCACGATCCAGGTGCGCAGCGGCCTCGACCGGGTTCATGTGACGGACTCGCTGTACGGCGGGGCGTCCGAGCCGCTCACCCTCACCACCGGGGACCGGATCGAAGCCGTCACCGACGTCGCGGCGCACGAGATGACCGTGAAGCGCAACGGCCGCACGGTCAGGACGATCGCCGTGACCACCGGCAAGCAGGGATTCCGCACGCGCGGAGGCATCAAGGTGGTCCTGGGCAAGGAGCGCGCGGTGCGGATGCGGGGCGATTCCATCGGCATCGCCCGTGGCACCAGCGACTTCTACGACCTTCCGGTCTCGTACGCCACGCGCCTGACCTGGAGCGGCGAGTACGTCCACGCCGCTCCCTGGTCCCTGGAATCCCAGGGCTCCGAGGACGTCAGCCACGGCTGCACCGGCATGTCCACGGACGACGCCGCCTGGTTCTTCAACACGGTCCGCCCCGGCGACATCGTCGACGTCGTGCGCGGTTACGGCACTCCCATGACCGCTTTCGACAACGGGTACGGCGACTGGAACCTGACCTGGAAGCAGTGGCGTAAGGGCAGTTCGCCGGCCGTCGCGTACCCGTCGGCCAATTCCGCGGTCCCCGCGCGCCTGCGCCCCATGGCCTGACGGCCGTTCCGCTCGCCGGCCGACCCCGCGGACGGCGCCGGCCGCCGGAAGGATCCGGTCAGTGGGGGCGCGGGTAGACCCCGCACGAGGTGATCGGCTTGCCCTTCGCGTCGTCGAGGCAGACGCCGGCGTAGGAGCCGCCCCCGACGACGTCCGCGGGCAGCGTGGCGGGGACCGAGGTCACCGTGTTGCAGTGGGTGCTGCTGCTCCTGGCTCCCAGCGGGTTGGCGTAACCGTCGAACACGCTGTACCAGGCCCGTCGGCACCCCTTGGACGTCAGCGTCCCGGTGAACGTGGCCGAGCGGTTGTACCAGTGCAGGGTGCCCTTGATGGAGCTGCCGGCCCCGTCGGTGACGTACACGGCGGAGGTCGGCACGGCGGCGGGAGCCGCAGCGGCCGACGGCGCGGCGAGCGCCGTGGATGCTGCCAGGACCGCGGTCGTGACGAGGGCGAGAACGGGAGGTCGGCGCAGCACGGACACGTCTCCTTCATGGTCGGCGGGACGTCGTGACGAACGCCCCCGAGGCGGCACGGTTGCCCGGAGCTTAGCGCCCCGGCCGGTCGTCGTCGGGCCACGTGAACGCTCCTCGCGCAGGTGACGCGGGAGGCAAGCATGCGCCATGCGTAACCGGGACCCTGGCGGGGGAAACGCCGGGCGCCCACCGGGGCCTCAGTCGTCGCGTGCGGCTTCCTGTTCCAGGAGTTCGTCGAGGTCCCGGAGGCGGTCCAGGCCGCGTACCGCCTGTGTCATCCGCGCGTTGCGCTCGAACCGGTCGCGGTGGCGGTGCAGCAGGTTCCAGTACCCGGCCGTGAACGGACAGGCGTCCTCGCCGACGCGCACGGACGGCTTGTACCGGCACGGGCCGCAGAGGTCGCTCATGCGGTCGATGTAGGCGCCGCCGGAGGTGTAGGGCTTGGTGGTCATGCGCCCGCCGTCCGCGTACTGGGACATGCCGACGACGTTCGGCACCATGACCCAGTCGTAGCCGTCGACGAAGCTGCGGTGGAACCAGTCGGTCACGGCCCGTGGCTCCCACCCCCGTTGCAGCGCGAAGCTGCCCAGGATCATCAGGCGCGGGATGTGATGCGTCCAGCCGGTGGTCCTGACCTGTTCGAGGACGTGGGAGAGGCAGTTCGCCTCCGTCCCCGCCGGCGACAGCTCCGTGAACCAGTCGGGGAGCGGCGCACGATGGCGCAGGACGTTGCTGCCGCGGTACCGATCGCCGAAGTACCAGTAGAGGTGCCAGACGAACTCGCGCCATCCGGCGATCTGCCGCACGAACCCCTCGACGCTGTTGAGGGGTGCGTCTCCCGACCGCAGGCGTTCCTCGGCCAGTTCGACGCACTCGGCCGGGTCCAGGAGACCGAGGTTGAGCGAGGAGGAGAGCAGGCTGTGGCTCATGGTCGCGTCTTCGGCCAGGACCGCGTCCTCGTAGGCTCCGAAGGTCGCGAGGCGGCGGTCGGCGAAGCGGCGCAGGGCCGCGAGGGCCTCCCGGCGGGTGGCGGGGAAGCCGCGCGGAGCGTCCTCGCCCACGAACTCGACGTCGCCCTCACGCGACCAGCGGTCCAGATCGGCACGCACCTCCGCGTCGATGTCGCTCTCCCTCGGCCGGTAGGGCGGGGGGACGTCCAGCGTGCGGGCGCCACGCGGTGGCGGCTGACGGTTGTCGTGATCCAGGTTCCACCGGCCACCGGCCGGGTGGTCGCCCTCCATCAGCAGGTCGTGGGTCTGGCGGACCCACCGGTAGAAGTCCTCCTGGCGAAGGCGCTCGGCACCCCCGTGGCCGTCCGCCCAGGTCCTGAACGCGTCGTGGGTCACGAGAAAGCCGCGCGCGGGCAGAACACGTACGGAGGGAAGCGACCTCACGAGGGCGAGGGCCCCGTGGGAGGTGGGGTGGTGGACCGTGATCCCCCCGTCCTGCGCCGCCTGGCTCAGGCCCTGCCGATAGGTGTCCGCCTTGACGTACCGCACCCTGTCGCCCAGCTCGGCCGCGCGATGGCGCATCGCCGAGAGGATCAGGTGTGCCTTGGCCCGGTGGAAACGCCGCCGCCGGAAGACCGCGCGGGACTCGATCATCAGGAGCGGCGCGTTCCGGTGGGGGCCACCGCGGGCCGGGTCGACGAAGTGCGGGCCGAGCTGGTCTCCGAAGAGCCAGTGGACCGCCGTGTGTTCTTCGGACGCCATACCGCTCCGCCTCGTCGCCGTCGCCTGCCGGGCCGGTCAGTCGCCCGTCACGGCCACCTTGCCCCGGCCCGACGGCACTGCCGCGCGTTGAGGCGCCTGCGCCACACGGATGGCCCCGATGACATGGGCCGGGGTGTGCCCAAGTTGTGCGTCTCCTCGGCACGGCGGGAGTGACCAACCGTGCCGGCGGCGGTCCGCACGGGCCGCGGCCGCTCGCGCGCCGGCGGGGGGCGCGCCGGGCGGTCGTGTCGCAGGAAGCGCGGGCGACCGGCGGATGGGGCCGGGCCGCCGTGGCGGGCGGGCCCCATCCGCCGAGGTCCGCGTCGGTCGCGGTTACTTCACCGCGAGCAGGTCGACGACGAAGACGAGGGTTTCGCCCGGCCTGATCGCCGCCCCCGCCCCGCGGTCGCCGTAACCCAGGTGCGCGGGGATGACGAGCCGACGGCGGCCGCCGACCTTCATCCCCTTCACTCCCATGTCCCAGCCCTTGATGACCTGACCGGCCAACAGGTCGAACTCGAACGCCTCTCCCCGGTTCCAACTGGCGTCGAATTCCTGCCCCGTCGAGTGCGCGACGCCGACATAGTGGACGGAGACCCGGCTGCCCTTGACCGCCTCGTCCCCCTCCCCCACCCACAGGTCCTTGATCTCAAGGAGCTGCGGCGCCCTGCCCTGCGGAACGTCAACCACAGGCCGTTCCAGATCCCTGCTCATCGGCCACACTCCCCATCAACCGGGCCCCGCGAGTCCGGGGCCGCGTCTCACGTCGCCACTGATCGTCCACGGCGACCCGCACACGCTACCGACTCCCCGACGGGGCACGCGCCCCGCGGTCTTGACGGCCAGGTCCGCCAGGGCCTTCGCACGCGAAGACACCGCACCGGCCTTCCTCGGCCGGTGCGGTGTCTCCTGTCGGAGCATCAGGAACGTGCGGGCCAGGACCAGGCCTCGCGACCCGGCGTCCCCGACCGGGTCAGCGGGGCGCCCTCGGCCGGTCCGTGAGCAGCGACCAGATCACGAAGACACCGATGGCGATGGCGATGACGGCCCAGATCGGCTGGTAGGGCAGCCAGATGAAGTTCGCGACGATGCTCAGCGCGGCAAGGCCCACACCGAGGGCGCGGGCCCACTCGGCGCCCTTCAGGATGCCCGCTCCGGTGATCACGAGGAGCACGCCGATGACCAGGTGGATCCAGCCCCAGGTGGTCAGGCTGAACTCGTAGGTGTAGCCCCCGATGCGCGCGTACACGTTGTCCCTGGCAATACCGGCGATGCCGTTGAGCACGGCCAGCACACCGTCGACGAACAGCAGGACCCCGGCGAACACGGCGCCGCCGCTCGCCCATGGGGCGCCGCTCGGCCTGTCGTCGGTACGGGGAGGTGTGGATGACGGTCCCCCCGGCGGGGGCGCGGTCTGTGCCATGACGGCCTCCTTGGCAGCGCGTCGGCGGTCTCGACGTGCCCGACGTTCCGCCTCACCGAGGGCGTATGCCACCCGCATAGGGCCATTCGAGTGAACGTGCTCCGCGTGATCGACCGGTTCGGAGCGGCCTCGGCACCACGTTCCGCGAACGTGCGGCGAGACGCGGAGCGCCGCCCCTGACCCAGCGGCGCGGCATGACGTCTGTCATGCGGAGTTGGTGCCGGTGCACACTGCCGAGGCGGCACGCCACGGACGTACGTTCTGGGCATGGACCTCACCAAGAACGCCTCGTCCCCCGCCCACCGCACCGAGTGGAGTGTGTCCCTGCTCGGCGGTCTGCGGCGCCAGGGTGCCTACGCGGCGCGTGAGCGCATCGTGCACGTTGCCGCGGTCGGCGGCGCCACGGTGGACTACACCGACGCGACGCTCCCGGCAGGTCCCACGCGCCTGGTGAAGGTGTCCCTCGTCGGCGGCGTCGAGCTGATCTGCCCCGAGGGCGCCTCTGCCGAGGTCGACGCCTTCGCCCTGTTCGGAGGGGTCGACCTGACCGTTCCGGCCGGTACGACGGTCGAGGTCAAGGGGTTCTCTCTGTTCGGCGGGCGCAGCCGCGCCCTGGCGGGCGAACCGGGCGGCGCGGTGGTCACGGTGCGCTCGTATGCCCTGGCCGGTGGCGTCAAGGTGCGCAGGGGCCAGTAGCCGCAAGGGGTGGGCGCGCCGGCCTCCGCGGCGACGGCGCTCCTGGGAGCGGATGCCGCCGAACCGCGGTGTACGGCGCCCGGTCCCGCGACAAGGTGCCGGGCATCGGACGATGAGTGATTCTGGAGGGGTGTGGGGTGCCCCCGCCCGTCGGGCACCGGCGGCCTATGCCGCCGCGGGCCGCCGGGCCGTACGCGTGACGCTGGCCGCCGCAGCCGGGTTCTATCTCTTCCGGTACGGTCTCGGCCAACCCGTCGCCGCGACCTACGCCCTGTTCGCCGCCGTCGCCGTCGGCGGGCTCTCGCGCATTCCCGGCACCGGGCGCCAGCGTGCGGCCACCGTGGTCCGGGCGCTGCCGGTGTGCTGGCTGCTCGTGGTGGTCGGCACCTATCTGTCGGTCAGGACCTGGTGCGCGGTCGCCGGGATGCTGCTGATCGGGTTCGCCCTGGCCTTCGCCGCCGTCGGGGGGCCGCGCCCGGCCGGAGCGGCGCCCGGCCTGCAACTGCTCTACATCCTGCCGTCCTTCCCCCCGTACGACCCCGGCTCGCTCTCCGAGCGGCTGATCGGCACGACGGCCGGCCTGCTGCTGTTCGTCGCCGTCGAAGCGCTCGTCCTTCCCGAGCCCGCGCCGCCGTCGTACCGGGCGCGGGCCGCCGATGCCGCGCTGACCGCCGCCCGCACCGCGCACGTGCTCACCACGCCCCCGTACGCCCTGACGGCCGACGGCCTCCGCGCGGCACAACGAGCCGGCCAGGAACTGCGGCTGCTGACCGTCCCGGAGGCGGAACGGCCCGCGGGGCCCTCGGCGCGCGACCGGGCCCTCACCCACACCGGCCTCGCCACCCGCACCCTGCTCGGCCGGCTCGCGCTGCTGCCCCCTGCTCCGCGAACACCCCCGCCGCCGCAGGTCACGGCCGTACTCGCGGCGGTGGCGGACCTGGCGAGAGCCACGGCCGCCTGCCTGCGCGGGGGCCCGTCACCGGTCACGCCCTACGCCCGCCTCTCCACGGTCCGCGCACGCCTGTCGGCCCTGTCCGCCGGCCTCCCGGTCCCTGCCGGCGCCGCGCCGGCCTCCCCCGCGTACTCCCCCGCGATGCTGCGACGGCACGCCGCCGTCCTGGAGATCGCCGACGCGGCACTCGCCCTGGGCACCGCAGCAGACCTCGCCACGCACGGGCGGCACCGCTCGATCACGGCGGCGCCCGGCCGCTTCTGGTACGCGTCACTGAGGAGCCCTGCCCTGTGGTGGCACCGGATCCAGGGCCACGCCGGGCAGCGTTCGGTGTTCTTCCAGAACGCGGTGCGGCTGGCCCTGGCCCTCACGGCGGCCCGGCTCGTGGCCGGCCTGGACACCCTGCCGCACGGATTCTGGGCGATGCTGGCGACACTCACCCTCACCCGTACGACCGTGGACGAGACCTGGAGCACCGTACGCACCGCGCTCACCGGCACCTTCGTCGGCGCTCTGGTGACCGCTGCGGTACTGATCCTGTTGGGCACCGACACCGGCTGGTACGCGGCGGTGCTGCCCCTGTGGATGCTGTTCGCCTTCACCGTGGGGCCGGTCAGGGGCGTCGGCTGGGCGCAGGGACTCTTCACCGTCCTCGTAGCCCTGGTCTTCGCCCAACTGTCGCCTCCTACCTGGCACTTGGCCGAGGTCAGGATGTTGGACGTGCTCATCGGCAGCGCCATCGGAACCGTCTTCGGCCTGCTGGCCTGGCCACGCGGCGCCCACGACGAGCTGCGCCGCACCGCGGCCGAACTCCTGCGCAGGGCGGCCGAGACCGCGGTGGCGACCGCGGCCGCGGTCGCCGACACGAGGCCGGCAGAAGAAGCGACGGCGGCGGCCGGTCCCACGGGCTCTGCGCCGCCCGCCGTCCCGGGCCACCACTCGCTCCAACACGCCGTCATCCTGGCCGAGTCCGCGTACGCTCAGTACCAGAGCGAGCCCACACCCTTCGGGGGCGCGGCCCGTGGCGCGGCGCCGCGCCAGGTGGACTGGCAGGCGACCCTGATCGCCGGACACCACGCCCTGTGGGGTTCGGCCCGGCTGCTCGAACCGCCACAGCCGCGGCTCGGTCCGGTGGCCTCCGCCTCCGTCGCGGCGCTGGGCGAGCGGGTGGCGGGACGGATGCTGCTGGCCTCGGCCGCGCTCGACCCCGGGGACGACACGCCCACGGCGGTCCTGCGGCCCTTGGATCCGGCGCTCGCCGAACTCGCCGTGGAACCGCCCGACGCGCCCCGGTTGTACTACGCCACCGAGTCCTGGCTGGGCTCGCTGCTCACCGACCTGACCCACATCGCCCGCGCCCACGACCGCCCCGCCGAACCCGGCACGCCCGACCCGCCCGGCGCATCCCGGCCACCGCACGTGTAGACCGCGCCGACCTGTCCCCCTCCTCCGGATGCGGTGCCGAAGGGCCGCCCCGTCACCGGCCGCCGGACCTCTCCCGATCGATCCGGCGCGAACTCGCTCCGGTTCCGGGCTACTTCACGAATTTCCAGGTGACCCCGTTGAGGACGCCGACGTCCAGCGCCGCGAACTTGCGGAACGCGGTCTGGCTGAGGTCGATGTGCGTCGAGGCGCAGGAGAGGCACTTGTCCCGCACGGGCACCCTGATCGTCTTGCCCTGGTAGGTGACCTGGACCGAAATCCCTCTGCAGAGCGGGTCGTTGTTGGGATTCGCGGTGGTCCACCAGGCAGGCGACACGGCGACGAGGTCCTGACTCGACGCGTCGATGACTGTGCCGCAGGCGCCGTACCCCTTGTCGTTGTAGTACGTGGCCTTACCGGACATCGACTGGCCGATGGGTATGTCGGCGTGCGCCGTACCGGCGCCGAACGCGACACTCACCACCGCGGCAGCCGCGACCCCGCTCAATCTCCCGACCTTCATACGCCGACACCTCGTTCCCCTAGCGGCACTCCTCATCTGAGAGCGCTCTCACACGGCGGGAGCATGGTCGGCGTCACCACGGATCCTCAAGGACTCGCCGGGACGAATGGCGTCAACACGCCCTGAATCCAGTGCACTTGGCTCCCAGGGATGGGGCATCTGACTAGGCAGGGAAGAGCGCGGGAGCGTCGGCCCCGGGCGCTCGGCGCGACACCGGAAGAAGGCGCGATGCGGGCGTCGCACGTCGCGCCCGGACCGGCAGGGCGCGTGCGGGCCCGTCCCGACCACCGAGCGCAAGCCCTGCCCAGCCCCTTCGAGCGCTCGCCATCGGGAACGATCGCCGCATTCGGGGGAAGTTTCCGGACACTCCTCACCATCGCCGAGAGCAAGCACCATCGGGCCACCCGGACGCGCTATGCCTGTCCAGTGATCAAGATTCGGCCCCGTACCGTCGTCGCCGCGCTCGCGCTGTGCGCCCTGTCCCTCTGCGGGCTCCCCGGCCCCGACGCCGAGGCACGCCCGCCGGGCCCCGCCGGGACGCCGGGCCATGCCTTCGACACGCTCGACGCGCTCGACGCGGTCGTCACCGACGTCCCGCAGGCGAAGCTGGGCCTCAGCTGGCACCCGGGCTGCCCGGTCCCGGCGTCCGGGCTCCGGCTCGTGCAGCTGAACCACTGGGGTTTCGACGGCCAGGTGCACCGGGGCGAACTCGTGGTGCGCGACCGGGCGGTGGCACCGCTGCTCCAGGTCTTCGGGCAGGCTCTGCAGGCCAGGTTCCCCATTCGCCAGATGCGGGTGATGGCCGAGTTCAACGGCAACGACGAGGCGGCGATGGCCGCCGACAACACCTCGGCGTTCAACTGCCGCCAGGTCACCGGCGACCCGTCCGAGGTCTCGCAGCACTCCTACGGGGACGCGGTGGACATCAACACCCTGGAGAACCCGTACGTCGATGTGAACGAGAAGGTCTACCCTCCGGCCGGCGCCGCCTTCCTGGACCGGTCGCGGCAGGAGAAGGGCATGATCCATCGGGGGGACGCGATCAGCACGGCGATGCGCGCGATCGGCTGGAGCTGGGGCGGCCGCTGGAGCCCGCCGGACTACCAGCACTTCTCGGCGAACGGACGCTCGGCCTGACGGGCGACCGTCGCCCGGTTCGGGCTCATCTCCGCCCCACGGTGACCGCGTCCCGGCCGATCCCGAAAGCCGCGCCCCTCTGGTGGGCGCCCTGCTTGTAGCCGTACGCATCGGCCCCGGTCCTGCTCCCACCCGCCCGGAGCGCGGTCGTGATCTCGACCAGGTCCAGCGCGCTCGCGCACCCGTCCATCGGCCGGGACGGCGCCTGATCCGTCTGGCGGATGAGACGTCCCCCGTGTGGAGGCGAGGGAACGTTTCCGTCCTTCCGCGGGCCGCACCGGCGTCGAAATGATCACGAGCCCGGCCCATCCGCCGGGATTCCCAGACTCCGGAGGTGGCCCCTGTGGTCCTCGTTATCGTCGTCGCCGTGCTCGCCCTGCTCGCCGGCCTCGCCGCCAACCGCTGGCTCCGGCCGCGTCTGCTGAACGTCGACGACACCGAGGGGATGGCGGTCAAGGACCTCGTGGGCCCGCTGCTGACGATGACCATCCTGCTGCTGTCCTTCGTCCTGGTCACCGCCAACGGCTCCTATGGCAGAGCCGAGAACGCCTCCAGGGGCGAGGCCCGCGCCCTGGACCAGCTCGTCGAGACCGCGGACTACGCCCCCAAGGCCGAACAGGCCATCGTCCAGGCCGACGCCGCCTGCTACGCCCGTGCCGTAGTCGCCCAGGAGTGGCCCGCGATGTCCGACGGCAACGGATCGGCGGCGCCCAGCGTGTGGTCGACCGACCTGCGCAAGTCGTTCAAGAACGTGGTCGGTCAGCCGGTCTTCGGCATGCTGGTCGCCGCCGACAACAAGCGTTCCGACGAGCGCGACGAACGCCTCACCCAGGCAAGCTCCAGCATCCCCAGCACCATCTTCTGGTTCCTGCTCGCCACCCTCGTCATCACCGTCGCCGCCCTGGGCGTCTGCCTGCCAAGGAAGAACAACCGCGGCCAGCTCATCACCCTCATCGTCATCACCGCCCTGATGACCACAGCCCTGCTCATCATCCGCGACGTCGACCGGCCCTTCGGCGGCGTCATCGATGTGGCACCGACCGCGATCACCGACGTCCAGCACCAGGCGGAGCGCGACTTCACGGCCAACCACCCCGGCACCGACCTGCCCTGCGACACCGACGGCAACCGCCGCACCGCCTGAACCACGAGCCGAAGCCCTGGCATTCGGGCGTGCCAGGGTGGCTCCCGCTCCGGGGAAGGCCGGGTTGGCAACGGCGCGGCGGTGGTGGTTCGGGACCCGCGCAGCCATTGATAACGAATAGATAACCGGTCTAGCCCGATGGTGCGCTCGTGTTCCGATGGCGTTCAGAGAAGGTGCCGCCGAGAGCCACCTGGGGGCGCCAAGGTCTTGGCGAGCGGAAGCAAGCAGGAGCGGTTCGATCCCCTTGCCGGACCGACCTCTTCCAACTCGCCTTTATCCACGGGCGAGTTGGCCCACCCCCGACCGCAGAACGACCCGACCCCAGGGAACTTCACATGTCTGCCAGACCCGAAGGCCACGCACCCATAGGCCACGCACCGGAATGCAACGCACCTGAAGGCGATGCCCGCATCGCCGACACCCCGCAGGGCAACGGCTTCAGCCGCCGCAGGTTCCTCGGCGCCGCGGCCGGCGCCACCGCGGCCGCGACGCTCCTGCCCGCATCACTGCGCTCGGCGGTCGCCGTGGCGGCGTCCGGGACCTCGCTCGGCGACGTCAAGCACATCGTGATCCTCAGCCAGGAGAACCGGGGGTTCGACCACTACTTCGGCGCCTACCGCGGCGTCCGCGGGTTCAACGACCGCAACGCCCTCAAGGTCAACGGCAAGTCCGTGTTCACCCAGGGGGCGGCGAAGACCCAGCCGTTCCGCATGAACTGGACCTCGACGTCGCCGTTCTGTGTCGCCGCGGGAAGCCAGGACTGGGCGTCCGACCACAAGTGGTGGAACGCGGGCAGATGCGACCAGTGGCTGCTGTCCGAAAGCGGCGTCAAGATGGGCTACTTGGGCCGTCACGAGCTCTCCTTCTACTGGGAGCTCGCCGACGCCTTCACCATCTGCGACAACTACCACAAGTCGTCGTTCACACAGACCAATCCGAACCGCCTGTACATGTTCACCGGCACCAACGGCATATCGCTGCCCGGCGGCCCGGTGGCGATCGACAACTCCTACAACGCGGGCAATCGCACCCTGACCTGGAAGACCACGCCGGAGCGCCTCTCGGAGGCCGGCATCAGCTGGAAGTTCTACCAGCAGGGCCCGCTCGGCGGCGACGGCGGCAACTTCGACGACAACCCGCTCGTCTGGTTCGAGCAGTACCAGGACCCCGCGAGCGACCTCTACCGGCGTGGGATGCGTACCGTCTCCGACATTCCGGCCGCTCTGCGGGCCGACGTGGTGGCGGGCACGCTGCCGCAGGTCTCCTGGATCGTGGCCGACTACGCGGAGTCGGAGCACCCGGAGGCCAAGCCGCCGGCCGGTGAGGCATTCACCTCGAAGATCATCGACGCTCTGTACGCGCCCTTCGACGGCTCCCCGCACGGCGTCTGGGAAGACACCATCTTCATCATCACCTACGACGAGGCGGGCGGCTTCTACGACCATGTGCCGCCGCCCGTCCCGCCGTCGCCCGCCAGCGGGAGCGGCAGCAAGAGCAATGTGGGCGTCGACGCGAACGGCGTGGTCACGGGAGAGATCCACCAGAACGTGCCGACCGGACCGGGCTGGCGCGTCCCGATGATCGCCGTGTCGCCCTGGAGCACCGGCGGCTTCGTCTGCTCCCAGACCTTCGACCACACCTCGCTCCTTCGATTCCTGGAGACCTGGTCGGCGGCGGTCGGCAAGCCGTTCACCGAAACCAACATCAGCCCGTGGCGCCGAGCCGTGTGCGGCGACCTGACCTCGGTGTTCACCTTCTCGTCGCCCGGCGGCTGGCCCGCCGTGATGCCCGATCCCAGTCCGCTGGGCGGAGCCATCGGTGCCGCCTGCTACACCGTCGGCGTTCCCTCGAACCCGGTCGCCGCCACGCAGGAAGCCGGCACCAAACCAGCCCGGCCCCTGCCCTGGCAGCCCAATGTGGTCGGCCGCACAAGTGGCGCCGAGGGCCGCTTCTACCTCGACATGACCAACACGGGAAGCGCAGCCGTCACCTTCACCGTGCTGCCCAACGCCATCCGCACCGACGGCCCCTGGCACTACACCGTGGGCGCGCACACCACCACGACGCCGCTGTCCGACTACTTCAGCAAGGACGACCGGTTCGACGTCTCGCTGTACGGGCCGAACGGCTTCCACCGCCGCTTCGCCGGCAAGATATCCGCCCCGCTGGTCGAGGTAGCCTCCAGCTACGCCGCGGACGCCTCGCAGCTCACGCTCACCTTCACCAACCTGCGCTCCTCGGCCGTCACCGTGACGGTCACCGACGGCGCGTACCTCACCGGCGGCCCCTGGACGGTCGTCGTCCCCGCGTCCGGCACGGCGCGGGCCGACTGTCCCACGGACCACGGCTGGTACGACCTGACGGTCACCACCTCCGTGGACACCTCCTACGCCCGCCGCCTGGCCGGCCACATCGAGAACGGCCTGCCGAGCATCACGGACCCGCTTCGGGGCGCGCTCGCTCCCCTCTCCCGAGCGGGCTGGACCGTCACGTACGCGGACAGCGAGGAGAAGGCGGGCGAGAACGGCGCGGCCGTCAACGTCCTCGACGGCGTCATCGGCACCATCTGGCACACCCAGTGGTCCGCCGCCAACCCCGCACCGCCGCACGAGATCCAGCTCGACATGAAACAGACGTACCCTTGCGCGGGCCTCCAGTACGTACCCCGCCAGGACGGCAGCAAGAACGGCACCATAGCCGCGTACGAGATCTACATCAGCGCCGACGGAACCAGCTGGGGCGCTCCGGTCGCCACGGGCACCTGGGCCGCGGACACCACCCCCAAACAGGTCGCCTTCACCAGCGCTGTCGATGGCCGCTTCGTGCGGCTCCGGGCCCTGTCGGAAATCAACGGCAGCCCGTGGACCTCGGCCGCCGAGATCAACGTCCTCACCCGTCAGTAGAGCCCCGTCGAAACCCCTCCCGCAGCGCCTCGGTGAACACTCATGGCCCGCTACGCGCGCGTCTTCGGCTCGAGTGGAGCGTGTCGCCGTCCATGTCCCTCACCCGCGCGCCTCCCCCTACGGGAGACTCAAGCTCCACTCGGTCCGACGGCGGCCGTGCAGCGGTCACTTGCCGCTCGCGCGCCACCGTCATGTGGGCCGACGTCGTCCAACACCTCACGAAGGCAGACCAGATGACCACGCAGACCGACGACCACGACGTCGACCACGAGCTCGTCGAGGCCGCAGCCCACGTCGCGCGGACACGCTGCCGGGGCGACCACCACACCATGGCTGCCGCGGGCCGCGCCCGGGACGGCCGGATCATCACCGCAGTGAACGCCTACCACTTCACGGGCGGCCCCTGCGCCGAGCTGGTTCTGATCGGCGCGGCAGCGGCGCAGGGCGCCTACGAGCTGGAGACGATCGTCGCGGTGGGCGACCGCGACCGAGGGGTGGTTTCCCCGTGCGGACGATGCCGCCAGGTCCTCCTCGACTACTTTCCCGCCGTACGAGTCATCGTCGGAGCAGCGGACGGGCTCCGGACCATGTCCATCACCGATCTGCTCCCCGCGAGCTACGTCTGGGCCGACCATCAGCTCGATACCGACGCCGCGCAGTTCTAGGGTCCGCGTTCGTCGGGGCGTGCGAGCAGCTTGTTCGCATCAGGCGCGGGGCGGGAGCAGGGGCCCGAGCGGGCCGAGGTCCAGGTTGAGGTCTTCCAGCGCGTAGCCGTGTTCCGCGCACAGGTCGGACAGGCGGTCGTGGAGGGCCATGAGGGTGGCTCCCAGCTCCTCCTCCTGATCGTCCGAGAGGCCCCCCGCCTCCACGCGGCGCAGCGCCTGACGCTCGATGAGTTGGCGCAGGAGTTCCACCAGGGTCAGGACGAGTTTCAGGAGGTCCTCTTCCACGGTGTCGCGGTCGGTGTACAGGCGGCGGGCGGGCCGCGGGGACGGGTCGGGCGTGGGAGGTGCCTGAAGGAGGCTGAACGCGTGGGATATCGCGTCGCCGACGTCGTGCAGGCCCGGGTCGGCGCCCTGGGGGGTCCGCTTCTCACTCATGGTCGGGGATCTCCTCCGCGTCACTCCCTGGCAGCTCCGAGCTCACGGACACGATGAGTGCGCGCAGCGATATCCGGACCAGGTCGATGTCGGCGATGGACAGGACGATGTCCCCGGTGATGACGACGCCACCGCTGAGCAGCCGGTCGAGGAGGTCCACCAGGGCGACTTGGCGCCCTGGCAGCGGTTCCTCGTGGTGCACGACGCTCATCGGCGCCGCTCCTGGCCGGCGGGGGCATCCCGCTCCTCTTCGGAGGGCGTCATGGCGAAGGAGTACGGAGCCCACGGGCCGGTGACCTCGACACGGATGCCGTCGAAACCGAACGTGGCTTCCTCGACAGCGGCCTTGAAGCGTTGTCCGTCCTCGTCCGGCACGAGATAGGCGTCGTTGAGGACGTTCTCCGCCGGGCCGTTCAGGGCGCCGCTCTGGACGGGGTGACTCACGCGGTGGGTGGCGTACTGGGAGGCTATGGCCTCCAGGGCTGCCGCTGCCTGTTGGGCCTGACTGTAGCGGGCTTCGACGGCGTGCTGCTGCGTCCTGCGTCGTTGCAGGTACGCCTTGCCGGGCGAGGCCGAGACCGGCTCCGGGCCCTCGGCGCCGCTTGGTGCCTCCGCGGGATCGGTGACGGGGGCCAGATAGATCTTCACGCCGAATTCGGTGTGGGCGTCGAGCTGGTCAAGCCGCGCGGTGAAGGGCGTGTGCTGCCGGCTCAGAGCTTGGCGGGCCCGGTCGTCGTCCTGGTAGACAGTGGCCATGCGCAGGGGCAGGACCGTGGCGCGCGTGGCGAGTGCCTGCACGACGTCGTTGTGGGCCCGCGCGACGCCCTCCAGCCATTCGAGGTCTTCGAAGTGGACCTTCAGGTCGTGCTCGTTGAAGTCGTCGGCGGGCACGTGGCTGGCCAGGAAGGCCAGGGGTGCGCGCCGGGTCTCGGGGGCGGACGAGGCGGGCTCGGCCAGTGGGTGGACCGGCGCACCGTAGACGCCGCGGAGATCGGTGAGGGTGTCGCGCAAGGCATCGGTGAGGTAGGCCGCCGCGTAGACGTAGGTGAGGGTGCTGCCGCTGTGGCTCACCGCGCTCGCCTCCGGGGCGGCCCGCTGTCGTCCTCGTCCTCGGGCTCCCGGTCGGCGGTGTCCGCCGCCGCTTCGCGCGGGGCGCCGGAACCCGTACCCGTGCCGCGCAGTTGTTCCAGTTCGGCGCGCAGACGGCGGTTCTCCTGTTCCAGCGGGCTGCCGGTGTGCCGGGAGGAGAGGGAGGGGTCGTGCTCCCACCAGTCGATGCCCATCTCCTTCGCCTTGTCGACGGAGGCGATGAGGATCCGCAGTTTGATGGTCAGCAGCTCGATGTCGAGAAGGTTGATGCGGATGTCGCCGGCGATGACGATGCCCTTGTCGAGGACTCGCTCCAGAATGTCGGCGAGGCTGGAGGAGCTCTGCCCGTAGGACGCGGGGGCGGCGCGGGAGGGGAAGGATCCGAGTCGGCCGGGGAGCGGTTCGTTCACGATGGCGGCCTCCTGTCATCCGCGGCGTTGGTGGAACTCGTTGATTTCCGCCAGCCGGTCCAGGAGCTGGTCCTCGTACCGGTCGAAGGTGTCCTCGTCGATCTCGCCGTTGACCAGGCGCCGCTCCAACTCGGCGAGTTCGCGCCATATCGGCGCCGGGTCGTAGTACTCGTTCTCGGCTTCCTCCGTGACGCGCTGGGCGGCCCAGACGACGGCCCGGACCGGCGCTGCGGGGAGGGTGACCAAGTACGACAGGAGGCCCATGGTCGTCGTCCTCCTCTCCTGGTGATGGGGCGAGCGGTTGATGGGGTGGGCGGTTCCGAGGCGGTCACTGGACGAAGCTGTAGGCGGGCAGCGGTCCGGTGACGCGGAGGTCGACGCCGTCCGCGATCTGGTCGGAGAGCCCCTGATGGGCGGTGAGGAAGTCGTCCTTCTTCTCGTGCGGAACCAGCAGGGACAGGTTGACGAAGTCGGGGTAGACCGGCGGGTGCACGACGTGTTCGCGGGCGTATCCGGTCAACGCCTGGATGAGTCCCGCGCCGAGTGCTTCCTGGCGTTCCTGGATGTCGCGGGCCACGAGTTCCCCGAGCGCGAGGGGCAGTTGCGGGTCCTGATCGCCTGCGCGGATGCGGTCGTTGAGTTCGCGGGCCTCGGCGGACTCCTCGAGTACGTCCCGCAGGAGCTGGTCCTCGTCCTTCTGGGACGCCCGCACGTGGTACTCCGCGCAGCCGTCGAGCCGTTCGAGGGTGTCGAGGTAGGCGGCGGTGTTCGCATCGAGGGCCTGGCGCACCTCCTGGTCGTCGGCCGCGACGTAGCCGAACTGCATCGGCAGGACGACCGCACCGGCCATGAAGTGTTCCTGGACCTCCTGGTGGATCTGGAGGTCGCGCCGCTTGGGCCTGATCTCCTCCGAGATGTCGCTGACGACCGCGGTCAGAGGCCCTGAGGTGATGGTGCGGACCGGGGCCGGGTCGGCGCCGACTCCCGTGAGGCCGTCGGGACGGCGCGGGTGGTCCTTGCCCGTGATCGCGTACACGTAGAGCGCCATCGCTCACTCCTTCTCGCGGCGCACCGGCCGCCGGGCGGGACGCCGGCGCCGCGGCGCGGGCTCCTCTTCCTCCGGCTCCTCTTCCGGCTCGTCATCCTTCTCGGAGCGGCCGGACAGGGATTCGGTGACGGCTTCGACAGCGCCGCTGAGCGCGCCCTTGGACTTGCCGTGGGCGCCGCCCTCCATCAGGCCGCCGACGACCTCGGGCAGCTGTGCGGGCGCCTTGCGGCCGGCTTCGAGGTCGAGGCGGTTGCAGGCTTCCGCGAAGCGCAGATAGGTGTCGACGCTGGCCACGACGATCCGCACGTCGATTTTGATGAGTTCGATGCCCACCAGCGAGATACGGGCGAAGACGTCGATGACGAGCCCGCGGTCGAGTATGAGTTCCAGTACGTCGTAGAGGTTGCCGCTGCCGCCGCCGCCTCTGCTCATGCTGCTGCCGCTCTGCGGCACCATGGTCATGGCGCCTCCTTTCCCGGGGCGGCCCTGCTAGGTCGGCCGGTCGATCATGCCTCTGCTGTAGCGGCGGGTCCGCTCGTAGGAGACCAGCGCTCCGCGCGAATCCAGGGCCACTTTGTAGCTGGCCATCACGCTGGTCGTGTCGGGGATGCGTTCCAGTTCGACCACCTCCACCTGTGCCTCCCACCCGTCCTCGGTCGGTTTGAGCGAGGTCACGGAGTCGGGGACCCGGCCCAGGAGTTGGGCGAGCTGCCCGGCGGCGGAACGCATCGCGGCGGCCGCGTCCGGGACTCCGGCCCGGTCCTTCTTGGCGGGCGCGCGGCGGGGCGCTGTCCTGTCCGCGTCGTCGGCGTCCTCTGCTGCCGGACGCGGGCGGGCGCGGCGCGGTCGTGCCGGTTCTGGTGCGGCCATCGGTCACTCCACTGAGGGAACACAACGTGCCGAATACAATGCCATCATATATGTACATATCACTCTCGCCTCGGGGGCAGAGGGCGTCCAAGCCTTCTGAGCGGGGCGGTCTCCCTGCGTCGGCAGCCCACATCACGAGCACACCGGCGTAGCCGCGGACCCCGGACGTTCCCGGGCGGCGCGCACGCAGCAGCCCGGGTGGAAGGGATTGCAGCTCATGCAGGACACGACCAAAATCACCCTCGCGGCCGCCGTGGCCGGGGGCTATCTACTGGGACGCGCCAAGAAGGGCCGCCTCGCCTTCTCCGTGGCCACGTACCTCGCGGGACGGCGCTTCGGTCTGGACCCCGCCCAGCTCATGACGCAGGGCCTTGCCAAGCTCAAGGAAACGCCGCAGTTCGCCGAGATCAGCGACCAACTGCGCGGCGAAGCCCTCGATGTCGGGAAGAAGGCGCTGAGCGCGGCCGCCAACCGCAAGCTCGCCGACCTCGCCGACTCCCTCCACCAACGCACCCTCGAACTCGGCAGCGCACAGTCCGGCAAGGACCAGGACGAGGGCGAGGAGCCGTACGAGGACGACGAGGAGTACGGCTCCTACGAGGACGAAGAGGACTACGAGCGGCCGCGGGACGAGGCCGACGACGAAGCGGAACCGGAGGAGGAGCCGGAGGACGAGGAAGGCGAAGACGAGTACGAAGACGAAGACGAGGCTTACGAGACGGAACCCGAAGACGAGGAAGAGGAAGAGGAGGACGAGCAGGAGGCTCCCCCTCCGCGCAGACGCAGTCGCCCTTCCCCCCGCTCCCGCGGCACCGCCGATTCCGAGCCCTCGCCGCGCCGGCCCACACGGCGCCGCAGCCCTTCCACATCCTCGGCACCCGCGAAGAAGACCGCGGCGAAGAAGACTCCGGCCAAGAAGAGCGCGTCCTCCCGGAGTGGCGGCCGCCCGGCTACGGCCAAGAAGAGCGCGTCATCCAGGACCGACGGCCGTACCGCCGCCGCGAAGAAGACCGCGCCGGCCAAGAAGACGGCAAAGAAGACGGCCACCAAGCCCCCCGCGAAGAAGGCGAGCACCAAGAAGACCGCGAGCGGGCCCGCCCGTAAGACCGCGGCGAAGAAGACCGCGGCGCGGACACCGGCGCGCAAGACGCCCGCGAAGAAGACGGCCGCCAAAAAGACGACGGCCAAGAAGACGGCAGCGAAGAAGACGGCGAGCCGCAGGCCGTCCGCGGGGAGGTAGGCCATGGCACAGTCACAGCGATCCGGAGGACAGCGATCCGGAGAACGGGACAACAAGTCAGGACTGGACCAGCTCATCGAGGAAGCGACCTCGTTCCTGGGGGCCCAGGCCGGACAGCTGGCGGACAAGGCGACCGACAAACTCTGGGACGTCACCGACCAGCTCCAGGACGTGGCCGACGGCAAGGGGAAGCTCTCCGACGTCGCCGGCATCGGGGGCCGCTTGCTGCAGGGCGACTCCCCCGTCAAGGCCATGGTCGGCCAGAAGCTCGGCAACGTGAAGGACACGGTCACCGACGCCGCATCGAACCTGTTCGGCAAGGGCAAGAAGGGCCGCAAGGGCGGCGGCAAGGTCATCAACATCATCGAGTTCATCGACGTCGGCCTGCCACTGCGCACGGTGTACGACCACTGGACGCAGTACGAGGACTTCAGCACCTTCGCCAAGGGCGTACGCAGCGTCTCCCGCAGCGACGACACCACCAGCGACTGGAAGGTGAAGGTCGGCCCGTCCACGCGCGGGTACAAGGCCACCGTCCAGGAACAGATCCCGGACGAGCGGATCGTGTGGACCTCCGAAGGGGCGAAGGGCAGCACGCGCGGGTGTGTCAGCTTCCACGAGCTGGTGCCGACACTGACCCGCATCGTGGTCGTCGTCGAGTACTACCCTTCCGGCCTCTTCGAGAAGACCGGAAACATCTGGCGCGCTCAGGGACGACGACTGCGTCTGGACCTCAAGCACTTCCTGCGGCACGTCTCGCTCACCACCGACGAGGCGGAAGGCTGGCGCGGCGAGATCCGTGACGGTGAGGTCGTGCGCACACACGAAGAGGCACTGGAGGAAGAGGAGCAGGAGGGCCAGGACGAGGACGGCACCGGGGAGGAGGGCGACGACGAGTACGACGACGAACAACCCGAGCAGGACGACTCCGAGCCCGAGGAGGAGACGGACAACCCGGAGGACGACGAGGAGGGCGACGAAGAGTACGAGGACGAAGAGCCCGAAGAGGACGAAGAGCCCGAGGAATCCGACGACGACCGCGAGGACGATGAGGACGACGAGGAAGAGGCAGGGACGCCACGTCGTGGACGCAGGCGGCAGCGGCGCTGACCACCGCGACCGCAGAAGGGCCGGCACCCATCGCCGGCCCTTGCTCTGCGATCCCCCGCGCTCCGCTCCCCCGGCACTTCTCAGTGCTTCAACGTGTCCTTCCCCTTCTGCACGGTCTGCTTGGCATCCCCGGCGATCTGCTCACGAGCCCCCTTCGCCTCCAGGCTCTCGTTCCCCACAGCCCGGCCCGTGGTCTCCTTCATCTTGCCCTTGGTCTTCTGGGCCGCGTTCTTGACCTTCTTGCCAGCCGTCATCCTCAACACCTCCACGCCGCACAACAGCGTCCATCGGGCCCCCAACCCCTACCCATGCATATGCCAAATACACATGCAAAACGGATAAACCATGACTGTCGGGAGGTCGCCTGGATTGAACGCGACACCCGGCACCAGCCGCCCGGGGGCCTCCCTGGCCGAGCTCGACTCCACCGCGCCCGAGCGTCCTTACGTCCCGGAGAACGTCCGGCGGCGATAGGACTGTGCCGCGACGGCCAAGCCGATGCCCCACACCAAGAACTGCGGGATTCCGTAGACGGGGATCCAGGGGCTGAATATCCCGTCGTCACTGAAGTCATTGACCGTCTGCACCGCTGCCCAGACGGTGTACACGAGGAGGAACACCGAGACCGTGAAGGCCGCGCCGGCCAGCATCCGGCGCGGCACCCTGCGTCCGGCGAGGAACGGGGTCCACCCCGGGAACTCCAGCCCCCACGGCCGCACCAGACTCAATGCCAGGATGCCCGCAAGGAGGGCCAGGCCGCTGAGTACGAAGAGGTACGGCCCGCCACCGACCGCGTACCACTCACGGAACTCCTCCTTGTGTGCCCAGAGGGGAATCCCGAGCGCCCACACGGCGTGGAGCGGGATGAACCCGGCGGTCGCGGAGAGCGCCGAGGCATAGGCGGCTCGGACGGCCCACCGGGGCGGGGAGGGAACCTCTGCAACTGCTGTCCCTGAACGGGAGATGGCGCATTCGGACACGGACGGGCCTCCTGACGCGTTGGAAGACGGTGTCCCGAGACACGGTTCCACGGCCCCGCATCCCCCGGCATCGAGCCCGGGACTGACGGTCACTCACCCTCTGAGCCGACCACGACGCCGGCTCCTCCCCCACGCGACGGAGCCACCCTCATCCCCACCCGGCAGCTCCTTTCCGCCGTACGAGACGGCGACTTCCGATAGGTTGCCCGCCATGAGTGAGCTGGGGCCCGTCGCCTGGCCGCCTGCTCCGATCAGGACAGAGCGGCTCGTACTCCGCGCTTCCGAGGCGCGGGACCGTGCGGCGTTCATCGAGGTGTTCGCTTCCGCAGAGGTTCGCACCTTCCTCGGTGGCGCTCTCCCTCGCGAACACCTGGAACAGACGGTTCCCGAGGTCCCCGGGCGACGCCCCGGCCTGTTCGTGATCGAACTCGACGGATCGATGATCGGCACGGTCTCGTTCGATCGACGCGACGCGGAACGTCCGGGGCACGTCCGTGCGGAAGCCGGAGAGGCCGAGCTCGGCTATATGTTCCTGCCGGAGGCGTGGGGGCACGGCTACGCCACGGAGGCGTGTGGGGCGGCACTCGACTGGTTCGCCCGCACGCTCCCCGGCGAGCCAGTGGTGCTCTGCACCCAGACCGCCAACACGCCCTCACTCCGCCTCGCGGCCAGGCTCGGCTTCACCGAGGTGGAACGGTTCGAGGAGTGGGACGCGGAGCAGTGGTTCGGAACGCGGTCCTCGGCCACGCCGTCCGACTGAGCTCGCGCCGCGTCCACGTCTGGGATCTCGCCAAGGCTCACGCCGCGGTGGAAAGACGCGGAAGGCCCCGCACGGAACCGCGAGGCCGGGGTTCACGTGCGGGGCCGTGTTCACGGCGTGGAGGTGATCAGACCGCGGTCAGGGCGTACGTGCCCGTGCCGTCCGGCCGGCCGCTGGAGTACTGGCGGATCAACTCCCCGTCCGCGTACCGGTCGTGGCCCATCATGGAGCCGGTGTACTTGTTCTGAAGACCGATCTTCGAGCTGCCGGGTACGTCGCGGTAGATGTAGAACCGCTGGAGGTCGTCCTCCCCGCAGGTGGCCGTCGTCAGGTAGGCCTGCTCCTGGTTGGCGATGTTCGCCGGGACGGTCGCGCATCCGCCGTTGCCCCAGTTCCACAGGGTCGCCTCGATGACTCCGTTGTTCTCCGTGACGTTGCACAGGCGCCAGTTGTCCAGGTGGGCGCTGAAGAAGTTGGATTCGCGCAGGCGGATGCCGTCGTTGGCGAGGAGCGGTGCACTCCAGTTCAGGGGCTTGCCGGGGACGTCGATCCTGTAGACCGCGGGTTGGCAGTTCAGAGCGGCGGCCTGGGCGGCAGGGGCCGCGCTTCCCGTGGCCTTCACGCTCCTCTCGGGCTTGGCGGCCTGGGCCGCCTGCTCGGATTCGTGCCTGGCCTCGGCGGCCTTCGCCGAGGGAACCGGCCCGGCCGAGTGCTTCGCGGCGGCGGAGGCGGAGCCGCAGTCGAGGAGGCCCTGTGCCTTGCGCATGATGCTGTTGGCGGGGACCTTGTCCTCGCAGCGCACTGCGCCCTCTTCGAGGGTGGTGAAGGTGGTGTAGCTGCCGGTGTCGGGTCCCTCGGTCCACTTCAACGCCCAACTGCCGTCGCCCTGTTGGACGCGGTTGCAGTTGAGGCTGCCGTAGGTGCCGGTGACCTTCTTGGTGCCCTCGTAGAGCCCGTAGTAGCCGGGCTGGTAGAAGTCCCAGGTGATGGACTTGTTGGTGCTGCTGGTGGTGGTGTAGTTGACCTGGACGTTCAGGCCGAGGCTCGCGCCGACGGTGCCGAGGGCCTCGACGGCGAAGCTGCCCTGAACGCTGCCGTTGACGCCCACGGAGACCGAAATGGTTTCCTGAACGTTCGTGGAGATGGTCTGGGTACCGGTTGATCCCTGGGTGACGTACCACCCCTTGAAGTGGGTGATGGCCGGGGACACTTCGGTGCTCTTGATGACCGGGTGGCGGGTACCGAGATCGGCTGCCGTGCAGGTCTGGCCGGCCTGGACCGTCTGCCCGGAGGCGCCGGCCGGGGTGGCCGGGCCGGCGGCGGCCGGGCTGGCGGCCAGGCCCACGGCGGCCGTCGCGGTGGCTAAGAGCGCTCCGAGCCCTTTGCCCAGGCGGTTTCTTGTGCGGCGCATCGTAGCTTCCCCCTGTGCGTGGTCTGTGAGGCGAGTGTGAGGGAAACTAGCGCCGCCGAGGGCGGCAGGTCCATACCACAACTGGCCAAATGCGATCAAGAACTGTCGCGTTCTCGGTTGATATGAAAGGGAGTTGCCAGGTTCCATACCTTCGGTGGCCCGCCACGGGGCCACCGACGGAAGGGATCACCTTGTGAAACACCGCAGACGCGGCCTGTCGGCGATAGCCGCACTGGTCTTCACCGCATCCCTGTGCGCCGCAGGCACCGCCCCCGCTACCGCCGCGCCGCCCGCCAGCGCGGCCCCGCCCGGTCATGGAACGTGCGTCGCCACCGCACCCGGTACCCCACTCCAGCGCCATGGCACGGCCTGGACGTGCGTGAGGACCACCGACACCGCCCCCGCAGGCGCCGCCGCCCCCACCTCCGCCGCCCTCGCACCAACGGCCCGCGCCCAGGCCGCCGATCCCAAGCCGAACCCCGGGCTGGGGATGTGTACCGGGGCCGATCCCCGCCAGTCCAGCCGCAAGGCCTACTGCGTACGCCACTGGGTCATCTATGAGGCCCTCGGCAAGGACGGGAGCGTAGCCGACCACGCCACGGTGTTCGTCGCGATGGCGGCGTCCATGGACTCTTTGCCCCAGGCGGCATGGTCGGAGGACATCATTACCGAGGTCGTCGAGATGACGGCGACAATGCCCCCCGTCACGATGGCCCTGAGCTCGACCTGCAGCGGCCAGTGCACGTCCGGGTCGTCAGCCTGGGACGGCGCGGCCGTCCGCTTCCGCCGCCTCCACGAGGGCAAGGACGGCGCCCTGAGCTACCGTTCGTCGGTGGGCAAGGGCTTCAACACGACGATCTTGCCGACCTACCACGTGGAGGGGGCCATCCTCAACGGGTCGGGGCCGCCCACCCACATTCGGCCGGAGTGGAACGGCATCGAGGTTCGCTGCGACGATGACTCGGGCAGCTGGCCCGGCTGCATCGTCCCGGGCCACCTGGCCAATGTGACGTTCAGCAAGGCCCGGTACCGGGGGGCGGCCATCGCCTACGAGTGGGCGCAGAAGAACCTGGCCGGCAAGTACGGCGACCACGACCACCCGCTGAACCGGTTCACCGACCCCCTCGACCCGAAGAACGACAAACGGCGCGACAAGACCTGTGGCATTGGCGGGCCGAACAAGTTCGTGGGGGGCGCCACCGGTGTCCTCAACGACTCCTGTGACGAGTACCCCTTCGCCGGGTCCGGACAGGGCGGGAAGGACGGGAACCAGTGTGTAGACATCACTCCGCGTCCGGTCGGCGACGTGTGGGACATCGCGAACGTCACCGTCGACCGGGCCGCCCAGCCCACCCCGCCCTACAACGCGCCCTGCATTCGGGCCCATGTCGACAACAAGGACAACGGTGACGCGGGTCTGGAGTACGGGCGGGCGATACAGTCCGACCGCATCATCGACAACGAAGCCTTCGAGGTGATCATCGCCCCGTGATCGGGGCGGTGCCTCAGGGCCGCCCCGGTCACGGGGGCGGCCCAACCCCCTGGCCGAGTGCGGCTGTTGGGTTCCGTATGAGGGGTCAGGCACGAAGCCACAGGCGTATGGCCCCAACGGTTACGATGCCGTAAAAGAAAGAGGCCCGCTTGTCGGCCTCGCGGCAACCGCCCGGTTGACCTTCGACGCTCCGATCAGCCGCTCCACGACGTTCCTGCGAATGCCCACGGAACATGGCGTCAGTCGCTGCGGGACTTCGACCCCGCCCCGCCCTTCCTGTCAATGCGCGTGGTCGCTCCTCAGCCCGACGCCACTGCCCTTGCTGTAGCCCTTGCTCGGCGTTCCCTCCGGGGTGAACGCGTCGCGGAAACTGAAGGCGTGCGGCGCGGAGCCATGATCGTGGAGGTGCTCCAGCTTGGAAACCCCGTCCCCCCAGGTGGGTGTCTCGCCGTCGGAGACCCACCAGAACACGTACCCGGGGCGTGCCGACCTCTCGAACCAGTCGTAACGCCTGTTCAGCGCCGCACGGTGCAGACCGGTGTAGATGGCGTCGAAGGCGGAGTGAAGGTCGGTCCAGAGCGAGAGGGACGCGGCGAAGGCAGTGGTGTCCACCGCGTGGCCCTTGTCGTACCAGGTCGGTACGGCGAACTCTCCCCACACACCCCAGTCCAACTCGAAGTGTGAGCCCTGGTCGCCGGCTTTCGGCTCGGCGCGCGCGAGGTATCCGGGGTGCTGGCTGAACTTCTCGTAAATGGCCGCGCCGCGTTCATGGAATTCGCGTGTGAGAGGCGCGGGATCGGCGAGGGGTGTCTTGAGGACGCCGAATGTGTACAGCGCGAGGTGGGGCATGCATCGCTTCCTGATAGGGGGTGTCTGGTGTGGGGTGAAGGTAGCTGACTCGGCGGGCCATGTCGACGTTGTGTTTTTGTCGTCCAAGTGCCCTCGTGTACAAGCCATTTCGAGCGGCGGGGGCATTACGATCGCGCTCGGATTCAGGAAGCCGGTATTTCACCTCCCCCGGCCGGTTCTCACGCCATGCCCGCCCGAGCACACTGGCCGTCCGACGGCCTCGGGTCAGCGCGGCGCCCGGCCGGCTCGCCGGGCGCCGCGGCCTCGCAGGTCAGGCGGCCGGCGAGGTGGAAACCCGACCGAGATGCCGGGCGAAGAAGCGGACCGCGCTCTCGGCCTCGTACCGCGGCAGCTCCTTGTGCCTGCCCGCGTTGACGTGCAGCGACTTCTCCTTGGACGCGAAGGCGTCGAACAGTGCGAGGCCCTCCTCGCGCGAGATGTGCTCGTCGTCCCACTGCAGGTCGAACTCGATCGGAACGGTGATCTGCTTCGCCTTCTCGGCCAGTGCGTCAGGCCAGTGCTGGCCGAACACCGCGGCGGTGATCCTGGGTTCGTCCGCCACGAACGGCACGCCGATCGCGGTGCCCATGTTGATGCCCCAGAACCCGACCGGCCCGTCGTCGCCGATCTCGGGAAGCGCCTGGAGGGCATCCAGGACCGCCACGTGTTCGGGTACGGCGAGCTGCGCCAGGTGATGGTTGTAGCGCACGACGATCGGGCCTTCGGGCTCGCCCGCCGCCCTCGCCCGGAACAGTTCGGCGACCTCCGCCTCGTCGTGCGCCGTACGCGGCCGGTCGCCGTGACCGGGCGCGTCCAGTACGGCTGCGTGGAACCCGCATCCGTTCACGAGGAGACCGGCGCGGCCCGACATCGCCGGGTGCTTCTTGTGGTTGCCGCCGCCGTGGGCCATCAGGACCAGGGGCGCGCGGCCGCCTCCATGGGAGGCAGGCGACCAGAGGACACCGGGAACATCGCCCAGGATGAAGTCGCGTTGGAGCATGCCGTTCGAGGACGATTCGTGGGTGAAGCGCAGAGAGTACATAGGTGACGCCTTTCGGGAGTGCCCTGTTGTCGGGGCGCTCCCGGCGACATCTACGTCAATCGCCGGCCGTGACGGCAAGGGGGAGCACCCACATCGATACAGCGTTCATGGGTCTCACCTCCTTGGGCGGTGTCACGGTCGAAGGAAAGCTACCAACCTCGGCGATCCCTCCACAACGTCTTTCTCGGGCTCCGTACTTCGCGGCCCGCAGCGGACGGAGTGCGCGGAGCGGAACGCCGGTGTCACATCGCTTGACCGGGGGGGTCGCCGCCTGCTGCCGTGCCCGCCGGTCATGGCGGTCGACGACCCGCCGCCGACCTACCGGCGGCTCCATGACGGACCGACGGTTGCTGCGCTACGTGACCTACGCCGTGCGACGGCATCCGGCGAGCAGGGTTGCCACCATGTGCTTGGCGTCGGCCTGGTCGTAGTCGGGGCCGGTGATGCAGAGGTTTCCGATGGCGCGCATGAGTGCGTAGGCGGTGATGCCGGGGCCGAGTTCATCGGCGGCGGCGCACGCCTCGAGCAGAGTCGCGCAGGCCGGGACCAGGGTGTCCAGCATGAGGGTGTGGAGGTTCTCCAGCCCTGGATCACCGGATCCCAGGGCCGCACCGAGACCGTGCTTGGTCACCAGGAAGTCCACGAACGCGTCCGCCCAGCGGGTCAGGGCGGTGAACGGGGAGGCCGACTCCTCCAGGAGCTGGGACGCGAGCGCCGTGCAGGTGTCGATCTGGTGCCGGTAGACGGCGGTGACGAGGTCCGCCCGGGTGGGGAAGTTGCGGTAGATCGTTCCCACGCCGACGCCGGCGCGTTCCGCGATGTCGCGGATGGGGGCCTGGACGCCCTGGTCCACGAAGACCGCCGCCGCGGCCGCCAGGACGGCGCCACGGGTGCGTTGTGCCTGCGCTTGGCGCACTCCGACCGAATCCGGCACAGGGCCCTCCCTTTACTCGCGGAACGTTGTTCCGCTAGTTTGGCGGAACGCTGCTCCGCCAAAGTATGGCAGGGCACCCCTGCAGAGAGCACAGGTCCCCCATGTCTTCGCGCCACCCCGCTCGGCCGATCGTCTCCGTCAAGCCCATCGCCGTTCCCTCGCCCGGTCGAGACTCCGACCTCCAGGTCAAGGTCACCGCCCCACTGGTGGGCCACCACCTTCCCGTCCTCGTGTTCTCCCACGGCAACGCATGGTCCATGGACGGATACGAACCGCTGGTCGACCGGTGGGCAGCCGCCGGGTTCATCGTCGTGCAGCCCACCCATCTCGACTCCCGCCGCAACGGCATCACCTGGGACGACCCGCGTTTCGCCACCATCTGGCGCGTCCGGATCGCCGACCTCCACGCGATTCTCGACGGCCTCGGCGCCGTCCTTCGCCAGGCGGGCGATCTGGGGACCCGTGCCGACCGGGACCGCGTCGCGGTGGTCGGTCACTCCTGGGGCGCCCAGACCGCCGGCGCGCTGCTCGGCACGCGCGTACTCGACGCCGACGGGACTCCAGGAGAGGACCTCTCCCACCCTGCGGTCTCGGCCGGTGCGCTCATCGCCGCGACCGGAACGGGCGATTCCCTCACTCCGTTCGCCGCCGAACATCTGCCGTTCATGAGGCCGGACTACTCCACCATGACCGCCCCGACCCTGGTCATCGCGGGCGGCAGGGACCAGTCCCAGCTCTCCACCCGGGGGCCGGAGTGGTTCACCGACGCCTACCACCTCAGCCCGGCCCCGAAGAGCATGCTCGCTATCGCCGAGGGCGAGCACACCCTGGGCGGCGTCGCCGGCGAGGCGGTCGCCGAGACGACCGACGAGGACCCTGCCCGCGTCGCCCTCGTGGCCGACGCGATCGCCGCCTTCCTCCTCGACGCCTTCAAGCTCGACAGCGCCCCGTGGACCACGCTCAACACCGGCGCCGGCGACGGCACATGGAGCATCACCAGCAAGTGACCCGCGCAGCCGACCGGGCGGCGTGACCGTGCAGCGACACGCCTGTGGCTGCACGCATGACGTGAGTGGCCCATCACCATGCGGCCGGAGTACTGGCCGACCAGTGCGTGCGACCATCCCGGCGAACATCGCCGACCAGGAGCAGGCCTACCTGACGACGGCCACCTGCGTGGGGAGGACGACCTCCAGCGCTTCTCCATCTACCGCGACGTGCCCGGCATCTCGAAGATCGGTCTTCAGAACAAGTACACCGGCTCCATGATGGCCCACGACCGTTACCCGGAAAGGGAGTTGATCGACCAGTACCCCCACCCTGTGAGCTCGGCCCCGCACGTGAACCCCCCGACTTCCCCGTTCCGTGCGGGGCGTTCCGCGCCCGACCGCGCACTCCGCGGAGCGCCGCGTACGCTCGGACGCATGGTTGAGCATCGGATGATTGACGTGAACGGGGTCCGGCTGCACATCGCCGAGGAGGGCGAGGGCCCTCTGGTGGTGCTTCTGCACGGGTTCCCCGAGTCCTGGCACTCCTGGCGCCACCAGTTCGGGCCGCTGGCCGCCGCCGGTTTCCGGGTGGTCGCCCCCGACCAGCGGGGCTATGGCCGCAGCGACCACCCCGCCGACGTGGCGGCGTACAGCATCCTGCATCTGGTCGGCGACGTGGTCGGGCTGATCCGGGCGCTGGGTGAGGAGAAGGCGTACGTCGTCGGGCACGACTGGGGCGCACCGGTCGCCTGGCACACCGCGCTGCTGCGGCCGGACATGGTGCTCGGGGTGGCCGGGCTGAGTGTGCCGCCACCGTCGCGCGGGCCGGAACCTCCGCTGGTGGCCATGGAGAGGGAGTTCGGCGGGCGCTTCTACTGGAACTACTTCGACCGGCCCGGTGTCGCCGACGCCGAGTTCGCGAAGGACCCGCGCCTCACACTCCGGAAGTTCTTCTACGGAGCCTCCGGCGACACGGCCGGCGAGGTCACCCAGCCGCTGGTCGACCCCGACCGGGGCTGGCTCGCCGCGATGGAGGACCCCGAGGAGATGCCGGGCTGGTTCACCGAGGGCGATCTCGACGCCCTCACGGAGAGTTTCTCGCGGGGCTTCACGGGCGCGCTCAACTGGTACCGCAACCTCGACCGCAACTGGGAACTGACCGCGCCCTGGCAGGACGCCGTCATCACCTCGCCCGCCCTCTACCTCTACGGCGACCGCGACCTCGTCCCCGCCTTCCCCGGCGCACCCGAATTCATCGCGAGCCTGCCCGACCGCATGCCCGGCCTGCACCGCGAGCCCATCGTGCTGCCGGGCTGCGGACACTGGACCCAACAGGAACGCCCGGACGAGGTCAACGCCGCGCTCATCGACTTCCTGACGGCCCGTTCCTGATACGGCCCAGGCTCGCCGCGCGCGTCCTCGCATGGCGTACGGTTTGGGCAGACGAGCCGGGAGGACGCCCGTGGGTGAGAACAAGCGCCTGATGCTGGCCGGCGAGTGGTACTTGCCGGACGATCCCGAACTCCTCGCCGACTCCCGGCGCCGGATCCAGCTGTGCGCCGCCTACGACGCGGCCGTTACGGCACCGGCCGCCGAGCGGCACGCGATCCTCGCGGAGCTGCTCGGCTCGGTCGACCCGTCCGTCCGCGTACGGCAGCCGTTCCGCTGCGACTTCGGCTACAACATCAGCATCGGCGCGGGGACGTTCGTGAACTTCGGCGCGGTGTTCCTCGACACCGGCGCCATCAGCGTCGGAGCCGATGTCCAGATCGGACCCAACGTCCAACTCCTCACCCCTACGCACGAGATGGATGCCGAGCGGCGCCGGGCCGGGTGGGAGAAGGCCCAGCCCGTGACGATCGGGGACAACGTGTGGCTGGGCGCCGGGGTGATCGTCTGCCCCGGGGTCACCATCGGCGCGAACACGGTGGTGGGCGCGGGCGCCGTCGTCACCCGCGACCTGCCGCCGGGCGTACTCGCGGTCGGCAACCCCGCCCGGGTGGTACGCGAGCTCAACTGAGCCTCGTGACCCCACCCGTACACGCGAAGGCCTACGGCGGCACAGCAGGGCCCCGGGTCAGTGGCCCACGCGAGCCACCCCTTCCGCGCATGCCCACGGCGCGGCACAGATAGCCTGCGCGAATGAAGAGGACTCAGCGGACCGCCGGCGCGGTCGTCGGATCGGCGGTGGGTGACGCCCTGGGCGGCCCCTTCGAGTTCGGCCCCCCGGGCGCGTTCTCCGCGCGGTTTCCCGCGCCCGGAGTCGGCGGTGAGATGTGCGGAGGCGGCGGCTGGGACCCCGGCGAGGCGACGGACGACACGCAAATGGCCGTCCTGGTCGCGGAATCGCTGCTCGAACGGGGTGAGCTGGATCTGCCGGACATCTTCGCCCGCTTCCAGCGATGGGCGGCATCGGAGCCCAAGGACATCGGCCTGCAGACCGAGGACGTCCTGACCAACGGCATGTCGTGGGATCTCGCCGCCGCACTCCACTTCCAGGTCAATCAACGCGCCGCCGGAAACGGCTCCTTGATGCGGGCTTCGACCTCCGCGGTCCACTTCGCCGCCGCCGGACAAGAGCCCACCATGAACGCGGCCCGCCGCATCGCCGCCCTCACTCACGGGGACCGCGCGGCCTGGGAGGGCACCGCGATCTTCCACGAACTCATCCGTGTCACGTTCGAGGACTCCGATCCCCTCGCCTCACTCCCGGACGTCCTGGCTCTCGTCCACCCGGACCACCGCGATCGTTACGCCAGGGTCCTCTCGCCCCACTGGCACCCCGATCAGGCAACGGAGTTCAACGGCGCCGTCTGGCCCTGTCTGGGTTCCGCAGTGTGGGCTCTGCGCACCACGGCCGGCTTCGAAGAGGCGGTGCGCGCGGCGATCGACCTCGGCGGCGACACGGACACCGTGGCCGCGGTGACCGGGGGCCTCGCGGGCGCGTACTACGGTCTGGACGCGATCCCCGCCCATTGGATCCAGCCCCTCCACGTCCCTCTCCCCGGCTTCGACGGACGCGTGTTGCGCCACGAGGACCTGCTCGACCTCGCGCAGCGCCTCGATGAGGCCCCGTGCGCGCCGGTGGCCGTGTGACGTCGGCCGGCCCCTGCAACATCGCGTGCCCCTCCGTAGGCTCACAGCCACAGGTGTGTCGGCTGGAGCGGGAGTTGCGGGTCCGGGAAGGTGTCGCAGTGAGGGAAGTCCGTCGGGGACGCGCCGGCCTTCGGATGTCGAGAACGTGCCGTCGGCTCCGTCCCGGAGACATCAGCGGCCGGCAGCGGCCGCACGAAGGAGAAGGAGAAGCAGTATGGCGGTTCAGCGCATGGACAACGTGGGCATCGTCGTCGAGGACATGGATGCCGCCATCGCGTTCTTCGTGGAGCTCGGTCTGGAGCTGGAGGGCAGGGGGGAGGTCTCGGGGCTCTTCGCCGACCAGTGCACCGGGCTCGACGGCGTCCACTGTGACATCGCGATGGTCCGTACCCCGGACGGACACAGCCGGCTCGAACTGGCGAAGTACCGCAGTCCCGCGCTGATCAGCGACGGCCCTCGCAACCGTCCCCACAACATCCTTGGCACACACCGCGTGATGTTCGCGGTCGACGACATCAAGGACACCGTGGCCCGCCTGCGCCCCCACGGCGGCGAAGTCATCGGCGAGATCGCCCGGTTCGAGGACAGCTATCTGCTCTGCTACCTGCGCGGCCCGGCGGGCGTCATCATCGGGCTCGCGGAACAACTGCACTGATCGTCCAGTACGCGTGGGCAGGGCGCTTCCAGCGGTGCGGCACGGTCGTTCGGGCCGCGTCCCCATGTCCGTGGGGGGAGCGCCGGGTTCCGCGTATTCCAAGCCGACGGCCGCCTCGGGAGCGGCAGTTGTGGCTCCGCCGGTTCGGTGCGCTGCCGCTCCGCGAGGGGCTCATCGGTCGTGCTCGGGTGCAACCAGTATGGTCAGCGGCTCGTCTTCACCCATTCGAGCCGCTACGAAAGGCACCCCCGATGAACCGTGCCACTGTCACCGTCCTCACCGCGACCGCCGTCGCCGCCCTGGCTCTCACCGGCTGCGGCAGCGATCAGAAGAACCCCGGCGGCGCACCGCCCTGCCCTTCCCCGGTTCGCACCACCGGCGGCGACCTCGTCCCGGCCGGTGTACGGCCGTGCATCCTGACCGGCCAGAGGACGGCAGCGAGCGCGACCCCCAGCCGCACCGGCGGCACGCGCCCGGCGTCCAACTACCCCGGCGGTACTGCCCGAATAACCGGCACACCCGGCTCGAAGGACACTACGAGACCCAAGACCGCTCCCCCGGCCAAGGCGCCCGCAGGCCGCCCGAAGGCGAAGGCACCGGCCGCCCCGCCCCGCTCCCGCCACTGATCCATGCTGAGCGGGCGGAGCCGGGGCCGGGATCGGCACGCTCGTCGGCCTGGCGCCGCGTGGCCGCAACCACGTTGTTTCACGGGGGCGTTACCTCGGCGCGTACCGTCCCGGCCGACACGGACGGGACGCGGCGAGGCTGCGGGGTTCGTTCAGGCGGGCAGGCCGGGCGGGTCGGGCAGGAAGAAGCCTGTGATGTCGGCGAGCCGGCCCTCACGGTGGAGTGCGGTGCTCACACCGGCCATCGCGGGTTCGCCCTGCTCGCCGAGTTGGGTCCACCGTGCGAGCGACCGGTCATGGTGCTCGAGGACTTCGTCGATGCGGAACCGGTGGCCCGGGAAGGCCTCCGCGAATCCGGCCATGTATTCGGCCAGTTCGGTCAGGCCGCCGACCTCCGTGCCCGGGTCGCGGTAGGCGACGTCGTCGACGGCGACCGCGCCGAGCGCGACGATCCGCTCGCCGGGAGAAGCCGACCAGCACGCCGCGTAGTTCTCCCAGAGCTGCTGTGAGTCGCTCATCGCTGTTCCTCTTTCTTGGGGCCGATCGACGCCATCGCGCCGTCGGTGATCGTGTGCAGTTTCGTGCGGTCCGTGCCGGCCCGGACCAGCACCAGCAGACCCTGATAGAGCGCCAGCAGGTGGGCCGCGGACACGTCGACGTCCAGATCCGCGGGCAGCAGGCCGAGGGAGCGGGCGCGCGTCAGCGCTTCGGCGAAGCCCGACTCGATCGCGTCCAGCCCCCGGCGGACCCCGGCGGCGGCCTGCGGGACGGTGAAGGACTCGACGGCGGTGTTGGTGAGCAGGCAGCCCGGATCCGGGCCGGGGCCGGTCTCGAACGTCGAGGTGAAGAACGAGCGGATGCCCGCCAGGGGGTCTGCCGACTCCAGCAGATGCTGCCGGACTCGGCCCTGGACGACCTGGTCGTTGTACGCGTCCAGGGCGGCGCGGAACAGGCCGTCCTTGTTCTCGAAGACCCGGTACAGGCTCCCCGGGTGCAGACCCGTCGCCGCCTCGATGTCCCGCAGCGAGGCACCCAGGTACCCCTGGCGACGGAACAGCCGCATGGCCGAGGTCAGGACCTCCGCCTCGTCCCAGAGCTGTTTACGACCCATGGCCACCTCTATGGATGCTCGATAGTTGAACGATCGCTCACCAAAAAAATAGCACGCGTCGCCCCAGGTCAGCGACCGTTTGGCGACCGGATGAATCGGGGCGCAATCGCCACGATCAGGGCGCAGCCCACCCAAAAGCACGCACGGATCTCAGCCGCGTGACGCCCGCGCCCGCATGTACCGCCGGGCGGTCCACACCCCCATCGGCACGCGGAAGCCCGCGGCCCGATTCCGCGGCCCGATTATGGACTTGCGGGTCCAATCCTGTCGTCGCACAGTGTCTCTGCGCCCTGGACCTCCCGGGCGCCGTCCGGCCGGAGGCCCGGGGTCGTCCCGTGCGGCCCCGCCGTCCGGTTTCACGGTGGAGAGCCGAGCAAATGGAGTGGACCGTGTCTGTGCGTCTTGAGGGCAAGACCGCCCTGGTGACCGGAGCGACGAGCAACATCGGGCGTGCGATCGCGGAGGCGTTCGCCGCCGAGGGGGCGTACGTCGCCGTCTCGGGCCGCAGCGCCGAGCGCGGGGCGGAGGTCGTCGACGGGATCCGCGCACGCGGTGGCCGCGCCGTCTTCGTACGCGCCGACCTGGACGGAAGCGCCGCGTCCTCCCAGGCGCTCGCCCGGGAGGCGGCGCGGGCTCTGGGCGGAAGGATCGACGTCCTGGTCAACAACGCGGGCATCTATCCCGGGGACACCACGCCGGCCACCGCGGAGAAGACCTTCGACGAGGTCTACGCGGTCAACGTGAAGGCACCGTTCTTCCTGACCGCCGCCGTAGCGCCCGCGATGGTGGAGGCCGGCGGCGGAGCGATCGTCAACCTCGGCTCCTGGATCGCACGGCTGGGCATCCCGGTCGGCGCCCTCTACAGCTCGACCAAGGGCGCCATGGAGACCCTCACCCGCGCGTGGGCGGCGGAGTTCGGGCCGTACGGGGTGCGGGTCAACGCCATCTCACCCGGCGTGGTGCAAACCCCAGCGCCGGGCGAGACCCACGCCGCCGAGGTCATGATGCAGGGCACCCCCGCGGGCCGCATGGGCACCCCGGACGCCGTCGCGCACGCCGCCGTGTACCTGGCCGGCGACGAGTCCTCGTTCGTGCACGGCGTCGTGCTGGACGTGGACGGCGGCCGCACCGGCGTCGCCGTCATCGCCGCCTGACGCACCGGCACTGCCGCCCTCGCGCGCCGGCACATCGACACCGTCGCGCGTTCCCGCATCGACCCGGCCGCTTCTCGCTGTCCGGCGAGCGTCCGGATTCGCGATTAACCCCGTCCGGCGCACCCCCTCACGCGGGACGCGCGGCGCGACGCGCAGGCGTTCCGGGCACGCGACCGCCCGCCACCACCCCCGAAGGCGACCGGCTCCACCTCACGCCATCGCGCGCCCGGCCGCACGCAGACCGGAGATCCCCTGGTCAAGAGCGGCACGCAGATGCGCGGACTTCCCCGTGGAGAGCAGGATCGACACCCCGCCCTGGATCCCGGCCAGCAGCGCCGCCGCCCTGGCGTCGGCATCCAGAGTGCGAGGAAGCTCGCCGCCCGCCTGCAGGGCACGGATGCCTGTCGCCAGGCTCTCCTGCCACCTGCGAAGCAGCTCGGTCACGATCGCCCGTGCGCCGGGGGTGGTCCGACCGACCTGGAGGAACAGCGACCCGAGCGGACACTGGTCGCCCTGGGCCTCGTACCGCTCGACCACCACGTCCCGCCACCGGTCCCACGCCTCCCACGAGTCGAGGCGGCCGAGGTGGGGCTGCTGGTCCTCAAGGACCTGGTCGGCCTCGAACTGGGCGACGGCCAGCAGCAGTTCGTCCTTTCCGGCCGGAAAGTAGTGGAAGAGCTGGCTCTTGCTGGTGCTGGTCTGCGCCATGACGTCATCCAGCGTCGCCAGCGCCACGCCCCTCTCCCGCAAGACCACCGCGGCCCCCTCGACGATGCGGCGCCGCGTCGCCTTCCCCTTCGCCGTCAGCTCCTTGGGCAAAGCCCGCCTCCACTCACTCACAATGGACCGAAAGGTCCATTCTAGGCCGCCGTCATGGCCGGGTCCCGCGGGCGAGCACGACGGCGTAGCGGCACTCGCCGTCGGTGGTGTTGGCGAAGACGCGCTCGGCGGGCTCACCGAGTTCGATGACGTCGCCCGCGTCGAGCTCGTGGACGGTGTCTCCGTCATGGAAGGTCAGGTGTCCGTTCAGCACCCAGACCACCTGCCGGACGAACGCGAAGGCCGCGGCGGGGTAGGGCACGCGGGCTCCCGGCGGCAGCCGGATCTCGGCGATCTCCGTGGGGAACCGCGGCCCCGTGATCTGCCGCCGACGGTAGCCGGTGGCGGGATCGTGCCACGTCGCGGCGTCCGCCTGTCGCTGCACGTCCGCGATCCCGGCTCTGCCGTCCGACGCTTCCTCATCCTGCGTGAGCAGGGAGGCGATGCTCAGCTGGAAGGCGGCCGACAGCTTGCCGAGGACCACGGCGGTGGGGCTGCTCTCCCCGCGCTCGATCCGGCTGATCATGGCTTGCGAGACTCCGGAAGCCACCGCGAGCCGAGCCAGCGTCCACCGGCGGCGCTCCCGTTCGGCGCGGACGCGGGCCGAGATCCGGGCCACCAGGGGATCTACTATGTTGGACATGAATCCAATATATGCGAGAGGCGAGAGGGTGACGGTACGCCGAGCGCTCCCTGGTGACACCGAGGCCATCGTGGCGATCCGCAACCACGCGATCGAACACTCGACGGCGCTCTGGACGCAGACCCAGCAGTCCCCCGCCGAGGGCGAGGCCTGGGTCGCCGCTCACCTTGAGCGGGGCTCGGCGTTCGTCGCCGAAGTGGGCGGCGAGACGGCGGGCTTCGCGGTCTACGGGCCGTGGCGCGAGAAGGACGGGTACCGCTACACGGTCGAGAACTCGGTCTACGTCCGCGACGGCATGCACGGACTCGGGCTCGGCTCCGCGCTGCTGGCCGAGGTCATCGGCTCGGCCCGTGCGGCCGGCCATCACGTCATGGTCGCGGGCATCGAGGCCCAGAACACGGCGTCCGTCCGGCTGCACGAAAGGTTCGGCTTCCGTCACGCCGGGACCGTCCCGGAGGCCGGCACCAAGTTCGGCCGCTGGCTCGACCTCACCCTCATGCACCTCCCCCTCGCTCGAACCGCGGCCCACCCGGCCGACCAACCATCGGTGTAGTGAGCCACGTACAGGACACGGACGAGAGGAGCGCACTGAGTCTTCACCCGGGTCGTGGCAGACTAGCCAAATACGGTCCGGATCAGAGCAGTTGGACTCCGCGCGAACCAAGTACGCCCCCACCGCTCCGCGAACCCGGTGCGCGCCCCGCGCTGGATCGGGCAGGCGGCGCTGTCGTAGCCGTACCGCCACCTGTGTGTTGCCCCCAGGCTTGAGACTTCGACCACGACAGGAGCATTCATGCCCAGCAAGACCCTGCAGATTCCCACCGCCGACGGCCAGTCCGACGCGTTCGCCGCCTTCCCCGACGGCGGCGGCCGGCACCCCGGGGTGCTCATGTACGCGGACGGCTTCGGCATTCGGCCCGTCCTGCGGGAGATGGCCCTCGAACTGGCCGGGCACGGCTACTACGTGCTCGTCCCCAACTTCTTCTACCGGCACGGCGCGACGCCGGTCATCGAGCTTCCCGACTTCATCGGAAGCGAGGAACGGCCCGCGGTGTTCGCCCAGTTGATGCCCCTGATCCAGGGGCACACCGCCGAGCAGACCGTTCGCGATGCCGACGCCTACCTTCAGTTCCTCACCTCCCAGCCCGAGGTCGCCGCCGGTCCCGTCGCGGTGACCGGCTACTGCATCGGCGGGCTCCTCGCGGTGCGCACGGCTGCGGCGCACCCCCACGAGGTGGCCGCCGTCGCCGCCTTCCACGCCCGTGTGGACGCGGACGGACCCGCCCTCTTCTCGCAGCTCGCCGCCCCCGTTCACTTCGGACACGCCGCGAGCGACCTGAAGCCGGAAGCCCTGGATGAGCTCAACCAGTCCCTGGACGCGGCGGGCGTCGACTACACCTCGGAGATCTACCCCGACACCGCTCACGGCTACACGATGGCCGACACCGACGCCTTCGATCCCGCCGCGCGTCAGCTGCACTGGGACCGTCTGCTTCCGCTCCTTGACCGCACCCTGCCCCGCAGCTGAGGTTCGGCGCGCCGACCGGGGCGGAAGCGGGCCGGGCAGGGGTGGCTGCCCGGCCCGCGGAGGGTTGCGGCCGGACGCGGCGCGCCACCTCACCGGCCGTTCCGGCTACGGGTGGGCGCCGTCCTGGTAGGTACCGGAGGAGAAGCCGTCGTTCCAGTGCTCGTGCCACTCCGCGAACTCCAGGCACAGATGCTCCAGAGTGCGCCAGCGCGGGAGGTGGTCGGGATGGTCGGAGAACTGGGCGGCGGTCAGGCAGAGTTCGTTCCACCACATCTGGACGTCCTGGCGCAGCCGCTGGGTGAGACCCGGTTCGTCGGTGCGCCCCTCGGCCACTTCCATGCCCCAGCCGGTCAGGAGGTCGGAGAGGCACACCGCGATACGGTCCGTGCTCTGCCGGAGCCGGTGGACGGCCCAGGCCGCGCCGCTGCCCTCCTCCTGTTGCTCGGCGAGTTCGGAGAGCCGGGCCCGCAGGAAGTCCCGCAGGGGCTCGGTGTCGGCGGAGTGCAGGTCGTCGGAGAACTCCAGGATCTCAACAGGCTTTCGTTCAGACATGGCGGGATCCCCTCCCGGTCGGACACGACGGTCTGCACGCGAGCCTAGCCAAGTGGCGCTCGCTACTTGCCAGTTCGCGTTCCAATGCGCCCAAAGGACCATGCGGGACGGCCGAGTGAGGCCTTCCTCCGAACTCCTCCAGCGCCGATGCCCCCGCCCCGGATCCAAGTCGGCACGACGCGAATGTTTATGCTGCCTCAATGCTCGAAGCGAACCTGAAGAAGCCGCAGGACAAGACCCTCGACCAGGGCTCGTACGTCCTGTTCACGCTGGCCGTGATGGGGATCGGCTGGATCATCGCGGCGGTCAACACCGGCATCTCCTACCTCGCGTTGGGCATGGACGTGATCCCGATCGTGACCGGTCTCATCGGGTGCCTCGCCTTCGCGATCCTCCTGCGCTTCCTGCACTGCGCCTGGTGGCTCGCCTTCTGCTCCTTCCTGCCCGCGGTCCTCGTCCTGGTGGGTTCCGTCCAGTACGCCCCCGAGGCCACGCTCGACGACCGAGGTGTGCGGGAATCGGGCCGCGTCGCGGCGGACAGCGCCGCGGCCGGTGACTCGAACCACCGCTTCACCCTCATCGGACCGGCAGGGCGGCTCAAGGAGACCCTGGACTACGACGGCGACGACCCGTCGTGGCACGTGGGCGACCGCGTCGAGGTCATACGTGACCCGAAGGGCGTCATACCGCTGGAGGTGTCGTCCGACGTCGATCCGGCCAACCGCCTCGGCTCGCTCGCCATGGGTGTCGGCGGATGGACGGGCATCACCCTGCTCGCAGGCCGGCGCGGCTTCGTCCGGCGCCGCGCGAGCAGGCGCCCCGCCTTCGAGGACTGAGCCACGCCGACCGGGTCGAGATCGGGATGGTGGCTCGTGAAGGTCGAGGCCGGCATATCGCGGCTACGCGATGTCGGCGAGGTCCCGCCGGCCCCGGCCGGTCGCGACGGCCAGCGCCTCACCGTCGGCGGCGCCCACCCGGCGGCGTGGCAGAATCACGCCACGTGTTCACAAGAGCGATGTGCGTCAGGCCCTCCCGGGCCCGCCGCGGCCCGGGGGCGTCATGAGTGCGCGCCCCGTGCTGATCGTCGATGCCGCGAACGTCGTCGGGTCGGTGCCCGACGGATGGTGGCGCGACCGCAGGGGAGCCGCCGAGCGGCTGCGGGACCTGCTGGCCCGGCGGGCCGCCGATGAGGAGGTGATCCTCGTCGTCGAGGGCGCCGCCCGGGGTGTCGAGTCCGTACCCGGGGTGCGGGTCGAGTCCGCGCCCGCGAGCGGGGACGATCTGATCGTGGAGCTCGCCGCCGCCCATGCCGGCCGGCCCTGCACGGTCGTCACCGCCGACCGTGCGCTGCGCGACCGGGTGCGGGCGCACGGCGCCGAGTGCGTCGGCCCCCGCACGGTGCGGCCCGTCTGACGTCGGCGCTCCGCCGCGATCCCCGGATGCACGCCGTGGGGCGTGGCGCTCTGCCGCGGTCTCCCGATGGACGCCGTGGGGGCATGCCGCCGGTTACCGAATCGCGCAGGTCGAACAGCCCCTACGGGACTCGCGGCGCCGGTCGCGCGACCGGGAGCCGGCAGTCCGCACCGGGGTCCTCACTCTCCTCCGCGCGCGGCCAGAGCCGGTCTTCCAGGGCCTCGGCGCTCCGGTTCAGACGGACCAGCACCTCCGCCAGCTCCCGTACCTCCTCCGGGGACCAGTCCGCGACGACCCGCGCCAGGCAGGACCGGTTGAACTCCCGGTCCTCGGCCAGCCGACGCCCGCCCTCACCGGTGATGCGCAGCTTGCGGGCCATGCCGCCGCCTGGGTCCGCGACGCGTTCGGCGAGCCCACAGCGCAGCAGGGCGGCCGTCTGACGGTTCACGGTCGAGGTGTCGAGCCCGAACGCGTCCGCCAACTGCCCGATGGACATGGGGCCTTGGGTGTCGATCCGGCAGAGCAGCAGGTAGGCCGACCGCTCCAGGCGCTCGGGGTCGCGCTCGCGCCGGGCAAGCACCTGGTGCCGCGAGAGCAGCATCAGCTCCCGTTCCAGCTTCTCCAGCACGTCGCCTCCCGCCCTTTCCATCGGTCCATTATCGCCGACGCCACCCCGGCGGAGCCGCTCGGGACCTCGGCCTGCAATATGCATGATACATAACATGTGTACTATGCACTTCTCGTCTCACCCCGACGAGCCACTGCCTCACCCGGAGGACCCGCATGACCGTCACCACGTCCACCGCCTCCCGCGCGTCCGAGATCCTGTCCCGGCCCATCACGCTGAACGGCCTGACCGTCCCCAACCGCATCGCGATGGCGCCGATGACGCGGATGTTCTCCCCGGGCGGCGTGCCCGGTGAGGATGTGCAGGGCTACTACGCCAGCCGGGCCGCCGCGGGTGTGGGCCTGATCGTCACCGAGGGCACCTACGTCGGGCACGACTCCGCCGGGCAGAGCGACCGGGTGCCGCGGTTCCACGGCGAGGACCAGCTGGCCGGGTGGGCGAAGGTCGCCGCGGCCGTGCACGAGGCCGGGGGCACGATCGTGCCGCAGCTGTGGCACATAGGCATGGTGCGCAAGCAGGGCGAGGCCCCGTACGCGGACGCGCCCGCCGTCGGCCCCTCCGGCATCCGCGTCGACGGCACCGAGGGAACCGGCAGGGCGATGACCCGCGCCGACCTCGACGACGTCATCGGCGCGTTCGCCGAGGCGGCGGCGGAGGCCGAGCGCATCGGCTTCGACGGCGTCGAACTGCACGGAGCCCACGGCTACTTGCTCGACCAGTTCCTGTGGGAGCGCACCAACCGCCGCACCGACGGCTACGGCGGCGACGCGGTGACCCGCACGAAGTTCGCCGCGGAGATCGTGGCGGCGGTCCGCGAGCGCGTGGCGGCCGACTTCCCGGTGATCTTCCGCTACTCGCAGTGGAAGCAGGAGGCCTACGACGCCCGGCTCGCCCAGACCCCGCAGGATCTGGAGGCCATCCTGGCCCCGCTGACCGCCGCGGGCGTCGACGTCTTCCACGCCTCCACGCGCCGCTACTGGCTCCCGGAGTTCGAGGGCTCGGACCTCAACCTGGCCGGCTGGACCAAGAAGCTCACCGGCCGGCCGACCATCACCGTCGGCTCGGTCGGCCTCGACGGCGACTTCATCGGCGCGTTCGCCGGCGAGGGCTCGGAGGTCGGCGACCTCGGCAACCTCCTGGACCGCATGGAGCGCGACGAATTCGACATGGTCGCCGTGGGCCGGGCGCTCCTCCAGGACCCGCAGTGGGCGGCCAAGATCCTCGGCAACCGCTTCGACGAGCTGCAGCCGTACAACCCGGCGGCCCTGAAGTCGCTCAGCCGGTAACCGCACGTCGCGCCCTGTGCGGCGTCCTGCGTGATCCACGGCGGCCATCGAGCCGTGGATCACGACAGCGCGCCGTGGAGCGCGACCCCCACGACGGCCTTCCGAGGGGTGGACCGGCTTCCCCCGCCCGGGGCAAGGTGTGGCACTGTGATCTGGGCCCGCACGCCCCTGGAACCCACGTCGGAAGGGAAATTGATCGTGACCGACCCCAAGGACAGGCTGGACGCACTGCGGACGGACATCGAGCGCCGCAACCCCGGACAGCCCGAGTTCCACCAAGCCGTGCGAGAGGTCCTGGACACTCTGGGCCCCGTCCTCTCGGCCCGCCCCGAGTACGCCGGGAGCGGGCTCGTCGAGCGGCTCCTGGAGCCGGAGCGCCAGATCATCTTCCGGGTGCCGTGGACCGACGACCACGGCCGCGTGCACGTCAACCGCGGCTACCGGGTCGAGTTCAACAGCGCGCTCGGCCCGTACAAGGGCGGCCTGCGCTTCCACCCGTCGGTGGACATCGGCGTGGTGAAGTTCCTCGGCTTCGAGCAGATCTTCAAGAACGCCCTGACCGGTCTCGGCATCGGCGGCGGCAAGGGCGGCAGCGACTTCGACCCGCACGGCCGGTCCGACGCCGAGGTCATGCGCTTCTGCCAGTCGTTCATGACCGAGCTGTCCCGGCACATCGGTGAGCACACCGACGTCCCGGCCGGCGACATCGGTGTGGGCGGCCGGGAGATCGGCTACCTGTTCGGCCAGTACCGGCGCATCACCAACCGCTGGGAGGCCGGCGTCCTGACCGGCAAGGGCCAGGGCTGGGGCGGCTCCGCGATCCGTCCCGAGGCGACCGGATACGGCTCCGTGCTGTTCGCCGCCGAGATGCTGAAGGTGCGCGGTGAGTCCCTGGACGGGCTCAGCGCGGTCGTATCCGGCTCGGGCAACGTGGCCCTGTACACCATCGAGAAGCTCCAGCAGCTCGGCGCCAACCCGCTGACGGCTTCGGACTCCTCCGGTTACGTCGTCGACGACAAGGGCATCGACCTGGCTCTCCTCAAGCAGATCAAGGAGGTCGAGCGGGGCCGCATCAGCGAGTACGCCGTGCGGCGCGGCCCCTCGGCGCGCTTCGTGCGCGACGGCCGGGTCTGGGAGGTGCCGGCGGACGTGGCCTTCCCCTCGGCCACGCAGAACGAGCTGGGCGCCGACGACGCGCGCACGCTCATCGCCGGCGGCGTCAAGGCGGTCTCGGAGGGCGCCAACATGCCCACCACCCCCGAGGCGGTGCACCTCTTCCAGGGGGCGGGCGTGGCCTTCGGCCCCGGCAAGGCCGCCAACGCGGGCGGAGTCGCTGTCAGCGCTCTGGAGATGGCCCAGAACGCGGGCCGGGTCGCGTGGAGCCGCGAGCGGGTGGAGGACGAGCTCGCCGGCATCATGCGGTCCATCCACGCGGTGACGCACGAGACGGCCGAGCGGTACGGCGCGCCCGGCGACTATGTGACGGGCGCCAACATCGCCGGCTTCGAGCGCGTCGCCGACGCGATGCTCGCCCAGGGCGTCATCTAGGACCCGCTCCTCGATCCGCCCTGCCGGCCGAAAGGGCCAGGGCGGATCGAGGCGGGCGGATCGGGGAGCGCCGAGGCAAGGGCGGACAGCGGTCCGGCCGCGGCGCCGATGCTGTCGGTAAGGGCCGCACCCGGACTGTATGCGCCGCCCTCATATCCAGCCCCGCCGGGCCGCGATCACCCCTGCCTGGAAGCGGTTCGCCGCGTTCAGTTCCTCGTGGAGGCGGCTGATGCGGCGCCGCATCGTCCGTACCGACCAGCCCAACTGCCGTGCGATCGCTTCGTCCTTGAGGCCGCTCACGAGCAGCGTGAGCATCTGGCGGTCCTCCTCGCCGAGCGGGTCGTCGGCGGGCGCGCCCAGTGGGGTGGCGGTGCGCCAGCACAGTTCCCAGTAGTCGATGAGGGCGTCCAGGAGGGCGGAGGGGCGGATGACGGCGGCCCGTACCTCCGTCGTGAAGTCGAGGGTGAGCGGCATCAGGGCCAGGCGCCGGTCGGCGATGGCGAGTTTGACGCGCAGCCCCGGCAGCACGCGGGCCTGCTCCCCGTGGGACACCAACTCGCGGATGTCGCCCAGGACTCCGGGCCACTCCAGGGCCTCCGGGGCGTACACCGCGCGGTAGTGGACGCCCCGGGTGAGGGCGGTCGACTCGACGGGGTTGGAGGTGGTGAGGGCGTACGGCGGGCGGTCGAGCGTGATGACCTCCTCGTGCGCCTCCTGCTGGAGCCGTACGAACCAGCGGCCCAACGCCTCGCCACCGCTGATGACTTCGATCTGCTCGGCGCCGCCCCGCTGGGCCGTGGTGAACAGCAGGGACAGCTCGCCGGCCGCGGCGCGCACGGCGTCGAGGTCGGCGGCCCGGGAGCGGACCAGCGACTCCAGGGCCGCCGCCGGCTCAATCGCCGCGTAGCGGCGGCGCGTTCCGGACAACCGCCCCACCAGGCCGTTCTCCCGCAGCCGGTCAAGGGCGCGGGCGACCCGCTCGGGGGAACACGACAGGTCCTCGGCCAGTTCGACGGGTGAGGCCGTATGGCGGACGAGGACCGCCCGGTAGACGCTCTCGTCGAACGGCTCGATTCCGGCGGCGGTCAGCTGGGGCATGCCCTGGATCTTGGCCCCTAGGTGCCAGGGGCAGCAATGGGCCACGCGAAATCGTTGTCTGGACCACTGGACTCCGATTACTTGGTCCAGCATGACCCCTCGAAGAACCCTCACCGCCGCACTCACGGCCGCCGTCCTCGGCGGCCTGCTGTCCGCGGTGCCCCACTCCGCCACCGCGGATCCCCGACAGGACCCGGAGCAGCGCGTCATCGTCACGCTGACCGGGGGCGCGGCCGCCGCGGGCAAGGGCGTCCTGCGCTCCGCGGACGCAGGCCGAGTCGGCGCCGACCGCGCTGCCGTGGCCGCCCGCCAGAACACGTTCCTGGACCGCGCCAGGGCCGCCGGACTGCACACCGCCGCACCACGCGAACTGACCCTCCTGCTCGACGCGGTCGCGGTCACCGTGAAGTCGTCCGAGGTCGCCGCCCTGAAGCAACTGCCCGGGGTGGCCTCCGTCGTCCCCGACGCGAAGATGCACGTCCTCACCGACACGAGTGTGCCGCTCGTCAACGCCCCGCAGGTCTGGCGGCGCAAGGACCCCGCGGGCAACGGCGCCGACGGCAGGGGCACCACGGTCGCCGTCCTGGACAGCGGGGTCGACTACACCCACCCCGACCTCGGCGGCGGTTTCGGCGAGGGTCACAAGGTGGTCGGCGGCTACGACTTCGCCAACGGCGACGCCGACCCGATGGACGACAACGGGCACGGCACCCACGTCGCCGGCATCATCGCGGGCAGGGCCGCCGAGAAGGGCGGCGTCACCGGTGTGGCGCCGGGCGCGAGCATCCTCGCGTACAAGGTCATGAACGACGCCGGGGAGGGCTACACCTCCGACATCGTGGCCGGTATCGAGGCCGCGATCGACCCGGCCAATCCCCATCGCGCCGATGTCATCAACCTGAGCCTCGGCGGCCAGGGCGACGGCACCGACCCGCTCGGGGCCGCCGCAACGGCAGCCGTGCGAGCGGGAGTTGTCGTCGTCGCCTCCGCCGGCAACGAAGGCCCGAGCAGCGGCACCATCAGCACCCCGGCCGCCGCCGACGGCGTCATCGCGGTCGGCGCGTCCATCAGCGGCCTGCGCATACCGAGCGCCGCCTACAAGGGCGGCGGAAAGATCCAGGCCTACCGCGGGCTCGTCTCCGCGAACCCGCCCGTCAGGCCCGTCACCGTCCCGCTCGTCGACGTGGGCCGGGGCACCCCGGAGGACTGGGGCAAGGCGGGTGACGTCAAGGGCAAGGCCGTCCGCGTCGACATGCTCGTCGCCCAGTCCTCGCAGGATCTCTACCTGACCGAGATCGACATGGCCCGTGAGGCCGAGCGGCGCGGCGCGGTCGCCCTCTTCGGCGGGCCCTCCGGGAGCAGCGGCCCGGTGTTCGCCGCCCCGCGGGCCCTGGAGGAGGACGGGTCCCGCTCCCCCGCCGCCGACGGCTCCGTCCCGCTCGCGCCGCAGACCTCCCTCAAGGACTCCGGCGACTCGCTGCGCATGGACCACATCGTCATGTTCGGCATGGACTCCACCCAGTACGCCGAGCTCGGCCGCCGCCTCGCGCACGGCAAGGTCGAGGTGACGGTCACCGGCACGGACGTCACCGACCGGATGGCCTCGTTCTCCTCGCGCGGCCCCGACCAGCGGTGGGACCTGAAGCCGGACCTGGTCGCGCCGGGCTACGACATCCGCTCCACCATCCCCAAGTCCCTTTACGCGCCGGGCTATTACCGCATGTCGGGTACGTCGATGGCGGCGCCCCACGTCGCGGGCTCGGCCGCCCTGCTGCGCCAGCTGCACCCGGGTGAGACACCCGCGAAGGTCACCTCCGAGCTGGTGGGCTCCGCCAGGCAGCTCAAGGAGTACGGCGCGAGCACCGTCGGCTCGGGCCGCCTCGACGTCGCGGCGGCCGCCGACGCGGCGGACACCGGCATCACCACCAGCCCGGCGACCCTGTCCTACGGACTCGCCGACCTCGCCGCGCGCACCGTGGGCGGCAGCAAGCAGCTCACCGTCACCAATTCCACCGCCAAGGCCCGTACCGTACGGCTGAAGGTGAGCGGTCAGGCCGGGGTCGGCCCGGACACCTTGCGCGTCCCGGCCGGCGGCAGCGCCACGGCGACGGTGACGCTGCGGGCCGACCGCCCCGCGGGCGAGGCGGAGATCGCCGGTACGGTCACCGTCACCCCGGACCGCGGCACCGCCCTGCGCGTCCCGTACCTGCTGGTCGTGCGGCAGTTGTTCCTCCAGGCGGGCCCCGACCCGAGCGACGGGACCTCCACCGCGGTCGTCTTCACCCCGGCGCCGCTCGCCGAGCCGCCCGTCCTGACCGTGACACCGCCGCACGGCAGGCCGTACACGGTCGCGACGACACTCCGTTCCGGCAACGTCTACCAGGCGCAGATCACCGGGCGCGGCACCGGCGCCCATCTGGTCTCCGCGACCGGCCGCACCACCGACGGCAAGACCCTCACCGCCAACCAGGACGGCTTCGAGGTCACTCCGGAGAACAGCCGCCGTTCCCGCTGGCAGCCCGTGGGGCCCAACTCCGAGAGCGGGGACATCACGACGGCGCCGAGCGCGCCGGGCGCCGCCGTCCTCACCCAGTACGACAAGCTCGGCCCGTGGTCGACCGCGGACAACGGCGCCACGTGGCAGCAGCACACCCGGCTGCCGCTCGGTGACGTGGACGGCCGCGCCTTCACCGTCATCGACCCGAAGAACGCCGAGCGCTGGTGGTACGCCGCCAACAGCGCGTCCGGCATTCCCCGCAGGGGCTCGATCCTGCGCACCGAGGACGGCGGACGCACCTGGGAGACCCTGAACACTCCGGACGCCCGGCTCACCGGCTTCCTCACCGACGAGACGGGCCGGACCCTCGTCGCGGTCACCGCCACGGACCTGCTGATCAGCAAGGACGGCGGCGATACCTGGGCCACCGAGCCGCTCGGCATCCCCGTCGACGCGGTCTACGACGTGGCCATCGGCGGGGACAGCCTCTACTTCTCGGCGGGCAAGTCGCTGTGGAAGCGCGACGGCCTGGCCTCGGGCACGCTCGGCAAGGCGACCAAGGTGTACGACTCCCCCAGCGGCGGGATCTCCGTCAACGTCGTGGCGGACAGCCAGGTCGTGGCGATCTACGAGATCGGCTCGGGCATCGTCGGATCGTTCGACGGCGGCAGGAGCTGGGCCACGCTGGACAACCACGGCTACGGTGCGACGGGCCTGACCCTCACCGGCGGCGACATGTACGCGGGCTACGGCAAGGACATCCGGGTCGGCCGCGACCATGGCCGGCGGTGGAGCAGCATCCCGTCCGTGAACAAGGCCTCCACCACATCGGACTTCGACCGCTGGGCCGACGGTTCGCTGACCGTGTCCGCCGACGCGGCCGGTGTCTACCGGGGCACCCCGGACGGCACGGACTACCACCGCCTCGGCGTCCAGGGGGGCACCGTCAACTCCCTTGCGGTGAGCGGCAATCAGCTGCTCGCGGCCGGTCAAGAGGGCACGCACCGGACACCGCTGCCCGCGACGGGCGCGGAGTGGGGGACCACCGGCGGCGAGGGCATGATCGGCGCGGAGACCCGGCTGCTCCAGGCCTCCGCGAAGGACTCACGGATCGTGTGGCGGGTGCGCTACGGCGCCTGGGGCGACTTCCATCTGCAGCGGAGCGCAGACGCCGGCGCCACCTGGCAGGACAAGGGCGAGAGCAATGGCACGGTGTACGCCATGACGGTGCATCCGGCCGACCCCGACCGCGTGTACGTCTCGTACGCGAATCTGCTGGGCACAGGCCTGTTCGCCACCGTGGACGGCGGCGCCACGTGGAAGAACCTCCTCAACGACCGGACGCACTTCACCGCCGTGGCGGGCGATCCGAAGAACCCCGACCGGCTGTGGCTGGGCGCCCCCGACGGCCTGTACCGCTCGGACGACGGCGGCGACACCCTCACCAAGGTCGCCGACGGCCGCGTCGACACCATCGAGTTCGCCGGCGCGAAGATGCTGACCGGCGGTGACGCCATCAAGGTCTCGACGGACGGCGGACGCACCTTCCGCGCCGCCGACACCGGTCAACTGCCGCTGCGGGTCAGCGACTTGCTCCAGGTCGACGGAGCGCTCTACGCCGCCACCACCAGCTCGTGGGACGCGGCCCTGCCGCGCGGCGGCCGGGGCGTCCTGCGGTCGACGGACGGCGGCCGCAGCTGGCAGAACATCTCCAACGGCCTGCAGAACCTGAACGCCACGACCCTGGCGACCGCCGGCGGCTGGCTGTACGTGGGCACGGTGCAGGGAGGTGTGCACCGCATGAAGCTGTGACCACCCCACGTACGCCGATGTGCCCCGTTCCCTTCCGGGAGCGGGGCACATGGGTTTCCGGAGCTGTCAGCAGCTGAGGTTGCTGCCCGCCGGGACCCCGAGGATCGAGACGAAGCTCTGGTAGGCGTTGATGCGGCTCTGCACCTGGGCGGGGTTGCCGCCGTTGCACTCGATGCTGCCGTTGATGCTGCGGATGGTCTCGCCGAACCCGGCTCCGTTGACCATGGCGTTGTGCGGGGTCATGGTGCCGGGACCGCTCTGGGTGTTCCAGTACCAGAGGCCGGTCTTCCAGGCGACGGCCGAGTCGGTCTGCACGAGGTTCGGGTTGTGCAGCAGGTCGATGCCGAGCGCGTCGCCGGCCGCCTTGTAGTTGAAGTTCCAGCTCAGCTGGATCGGGCCGCGCCCGTAGTAGGCGGACTGGCCGGCCGGGCAGCCGTAGGGCTGTGTCGCGTCGCAGTAGTGCGAGTAGTTGGCGGTGTTCTGCTCGACGATGTAGACGAGTCCGCCGGTCTCGTGGCTGACGTTGGCGAGGAACGCCGCCGCCTCCTGCTTCTTCACCGTGTCGCTGCCGGTGTTCGCGAAGCCCGGGTAGGCGCTGAGCGCGGCGGTCAGACCGCTGTAGGTGTAGAACGCGTTCCGGTTCGGGAACATCTGGTTGAACTGGGCCTCGCTGACCACGAAGGACCCGCTGGACGGCGGATCCGTCGGGCCCCCGCCGCCGTTGCAGCTGTACGGGTCCCAGTACCAGGTGCTGATGACCGGGTCGTAGCCCGGGTTGTCGTGCTCGGCGATGTAGTAGTTGCCGTCCGTGTACTTGACGACGTCACCGGCCACATAGGAGTGACCGGCGGCCCAGGCGGGGTAGTTGCAGGTCCCGCCGGTGCCGCCCGAGCCGCCGCCGCAGGCACCCTGGTCGGCCCAGACCGCGGCGACGCCGGGCGTCTCGCCCTGGGTCCACCACTTGGCCTGCCAGTTGTGGCTGCTGTACGAGGCGGACGTACCACCGGTGTAGACCGAGGAGGAGTTCCAGGCACCGGCGCAGCCGGCGGCGGCCGAGGCGGGGGACGCCAGCGGCACGAAGAGGGCGAGTCCTACCGCGACGGCGAGTGCGGTGAGCAGAGCGAAGAGCCGTTGTCTCGACACGCGACCACTCCTTCTGGGAGTTGAGTGAAGTCTGGGCAGACTCAAGCGGAATGGCCTGCACCTGTCAAGGTCCAGACCATTCCGCGTTCCACTGCGCGGTGCCGTACTCCCTTTGGTGTCTGCTACTTGAGGTAGGGGCCGTCGGTGCCGATCTTGCCCGGCGCGGCGTTCTTGCCTCCGAGGTCGAGGACGTAGACGCGCAGGTTGCCCTTGCCGGGGGCGGCGACGGCCAGGGAGCCGTCGGTGACCTGCTGGACGTCGCCGGAAACGGCGTCCTTGTACGTTCCGTTGGGGATGCCGGTGTAGGTGGCTCCGTCGGTGACGGCGACCAGGGCGAAGCTGTCCACGCCGCCGGCGGCGTCGGTGTAGCGGCGCTTGAAGTTCATGCCGCCGCCCGAGACGCCTTCGGTGGAGTACTCGCCCATCTGCAGGGCCGGCACGGCCCGACGGATCTCGTTGAGCCGCTGGAGTTGCTTGACCAGGGGCTGGGCCAGGGTCGTGGCGACCTCACCGGACGCGCTCGCGACCTTGGAGAAGTCGGAGGCGGTGACGCTGCCTTCGACGTGGTCGCCGTAGTAGGCGCGGCCGGTGGTGGCCAGCGGGCAGCTGGGTCCGCAGTCGATGGTCTTGCCGGCCTGGAACTGGATCTCCGAGCCGTAGTACAGGGTCGGGATGCCGCGGAAGGTCCACATCAGGGCCATGTTCTCGGCCCAGGCGTCCTGCCCGCCCGTATAGCGCACGCTGGACTTGTTGGGTCCGTAGTCGTGACTGTCGACGTAGACGACGTTGTAGGTGGCGTCGTTGGTGGAGTCGTCGGAGTCCTTGCCGTTGTTGAAGGCGTTGTGCGCGTCACCGAAGTTCATGTGCATGCGCATGTCGATGATGTTCATGCCGGAGAACTTCGAGTGGTCGGGCGTGTGGTAGACGTTCCCGGCGAGGAAGGCGTTGGTGGAGGTGGGCTGGTTGCCCGTGCCGAGCTTCTCCTCGTAGTTGTACTGGTCGAGGGCGGCCTGGACGTCGTCGTCGGTGTACTCCTTGCGCTCCTTCCAGGTGTAGAACTGCGCGGAGTGGTTGACCGAGCCACGGTTCCACTTGTCGTTGACGAAGGCGCCGACCTCACCGAAGACGAAGAAGTCCTGTGCCTTGTCCGCCCCCCAGTCCTGGGCGACGCGCTGCTGGATGGCCGGCAGGAAGCGACGGTTCCACGTGACGCGGGGGATGTGGACGGCGGTGTCGACGCGGAAGCCGTCGACTCCCATGTCGATGTACTTGTTGTAGGCGCCGATGAGGTAGTTCTGCACGGTGGGGTTCTCGGTGTTGAAGTCGGCGAGGTCGTCGGCGAGCCAGCACGAACGGGAGTCCTCGCCCTCCCAGTTGCCGATCCAGCACTGGTGGTAGTACGCGGACGGGAACATGCCGCTGGTGGGGTTGGGCCACTGGCAGTTGTAGATGGTGTAGCCCTCGGGGGACTTGTAGCCGGTGGGCTTGCCCCAGTTCAGGCAGGTGTTGCCGGACGGCTCGGCGGTCGACCAGAGATCGCCGTTGTAGTACGACTTGCCGGTCTTGGGGTCGACGGTCAGGCCGTCGTACTCGAAGCCGGGCTGCTTCTCGTCGTAGTACCAGGACCACTGGGAGTCGCGCACGCCGTAGACCGTGGGGACGAACAGGCCCTTGGCGCCCCAGCGGGAGCTGTGGTTGTAGACGACGTCCTGGTAGATCTTCATGCCCTTGGCGTGGGCGGCGTTGATCAGGTCCTGGTACGAGGCGCCCGCGGACTCCAGACGGGGGTCGACCTTGTAGAAGTCCCAGCCGTGGTAGCCGTGGTAGTCGTAGTCGGAACGGTTGAGGACCACGGGGGTGATCCAGACGGCGGAGAAGCCGAGGGCCTTGATGTAGTCCAGCTTCTGCACGAGGCCCTTGAAGTCACCGCGGAACATCGGGTCGTTGTTGGCGGCGTTGCCGGAGGCCACGTTCTGGTTGCCGCCGCGGTCGTTGCTGGTGTCGCCGTCGTAGAAGCGGGCGGTCAGCACGAAGTAGATCGGGTCCTTGCGGGGGTCGCCGCCGAGCATGGTGCCCTGCTTGGCCGGCGGCGGCGCCTGGCCCGTGGTCGCGCTCGCCGCGGCGGAGGCGGCGGAGACGTTGCCGGCCGCGTCGAGTGCCTTGACGGTGTAGCTGTACTGGGTGTTCGCCTCCAGACCCGACTCGGTGAGCACGGTGGATCCGACGCTGGTGACCTGGCTGCCCTTGGTGCCGCCGGTGCGGGTCACCTGGTAGCCGGTGACGCCGGTGTCGTCCGTGGAGGGGTCCCAGGTCAGGAGGATCGACGTGTCCGTGGCGGCCGCCTTGACGGCGCCGGGTACGGTCGGCGCCTTGGTGTCCGGCGGCCGGGACGCGCAGGGATCTGCGGCGTTCTTGGCGACCGTCCGGTCCTTCACGGTGCTGATGCCGGTGCCGAGGGCGTAGTTGACCCCGTTGTTGTTGTCCCAGGTGCCGTTGCCGTTGTTGAAGGTCGCGGCGAGCCCGGCCGCTCCGCCCAGGTCGACGGTCTTCTTGAACCATCCCGGACACGCCTGTTCCATGCCGACGCCCGGTACGGCCGTCCAGGCACCGCCGGTCGGCGCGTAGTGCAGGTTGACGGTGCTCCAGCCCACGGTCTGCGCGGAGTAGAAGACGGTCGCACTGGTCCCGCCGGTGGGGGGAGTGGGTGACGGCGACGGGCCGGGGCCGCCGTTGCCGTCGCCGCACGGATCGCTGTGGGCTATGACCCCGTCCTTGACGGTGATCGTGCCGGTGCCCAGGGCGTAGTTCTTCCCGCCGTTGTTGTCCCAGGTGCCGCTGCCGTTGTTGAAGGTGGCCTGCCAGGTGGTGGCGGTGCCCAAGGTGACGGTCTTCTTCGCCCAGTCCGTACAGCCGACGTCCATCGCGACGCCGGGGGCCTGGGTCCAGGCGGCGCCGTCGGCGGCGAAATGCAGGTAGGGCTGCGGCCAGTTGCGGCTCTTGGTGTAGTAGAACACCGTCGCCGTGTTGCTGCCCTCGGCTGCGGTGGGCGCCGCGTTCAGCAGGGGTCCGGTCAGGGGCAGGGCCGACAGAAGGCTGATCAGTACCGCTGCGGCGGCCAGCGCCGCCCAGGGTCGTCTGAGCCGCCAGGGGGTGGTGCGTCTGGTGCGTCTCGTGCGTCTCATCGAGAACTCTCCAAGGGTGCGCCGCAGCCGATGACCGCGACCTCCGACGTGGGGGTCCTGGGTGGGGAACCCCATAATCTGCAAGCTGTGCCGGAAACTTGCTGCAACTTCTTGCGCACCGGGAAGATACTCGTTCGTCATGGGGCCGTAAAGAGGTCTCGCACGCGCCGGTGCGGGCCGGGGCCGTCACTCGGGGAGGCGGAGTCTGCGGCAGCGTCCCCGCGTCAACTTGCTCCGAGCTGGCCTCTGTTGAGCGTCGAGTCAGGTATGGATCGGGCAAGCGGCCGGGCGGGGAGCGCGTGAGGAACCGGGCGTCGATCGTGTACGGAGGCCCCACAGGTCGGGGCGAGAGGCGGGGCTCGCCCCATATGCGGGACGGGAGTTGCGGCTCGGCTCAGTAGAAGCTCCAGCTGCTCGCGTTCCAGGAACCCTCGTGCCGGACGCAGCCGCCGTCGGCGACCACGAGTCCCTCACCCGGGCGACGGCCGGGCCGCAAGGAGAGCGTGACGCCCTTGTCGTCGGTCGTACTGATCGTCTGCAAGCCGGTGGCGCGGCCGGTCGCCGGGTCCGTCACCGGCTGCGCCGTGACCTTCCATCCCCGCTCGGACCAGCGCTCGCGCAGGGTGGCGAGTGCCGTGCGGTATCCGGCATCGCTCTCCGCGATGGCCGGGGCCCACGAGAGGGACGGCTGGTCACGCGTCGTGCCGCCGTCGTCGAAGCCGAGGTCGTCCATGCAGGAGGCGTTGTCCGTGGACTTGCGCAGGAGCACGGAAGCGGGTTCCGAACCCAGGGCGCGAACGGCGGTCTCGCCGGCTGTCTGCGTGTCGCGCACGTGATCCAGGAACGCCGCCTCGGAACGGACCGAACCGCCCTCCAGAGCCGCGCAGCCTTGGGCAGCCCCCACGAGCAGCAGCACCATGACGACCGCGACCGCGGACAAGGTGATGACACGAGCGGGGCGGAAGGAAGCGAGGGCCTCGTGGGCGGGAGGGGCGGGAGGGGCCGAGGGGGCGGGAGGAGTCGATGTCATGGAGCCATTCGAACCGCTGGGCAGGGGCCGCTGACACCGTCGTCCTACTCAGTCTCGTACACAGGTACGCGGGTACTCGGGTACTCGGCTACTCAGCTACTGGGGTACTGGGGTACTGGGGGCTCAGTTCCGAGAGATTCCCTGCCTTCCTCGCGCCTCCCCCACCGGCGCGTCCCGAGTCGAAAGACTTCGGCGTCCCGTGACGGCCTTCATCAGGAGCTCCATGTACCGCGCGCCGCGCCCCCTCACACGGACCGGCCCTCGTTCCGCGGCCGCGGCCCCGGCTCCAACTCCGGTGCCGGGACCGACTCCGGCCTGGGCCTGGGCCTGGGCTCCGCTCGGGCGAGGCGGTCCTCGGCGGCACCGCACGGCCCTTCGTGCACACCTCGGCCGTGTCGTCGTCATCGCCCTGCTGGCCATGGCCGCCGCGGCACCGGCCGCGGCCTCGACCGACCGGCCGCCGCCGAGCTTCCCGGCGCCCACGGTGGTGTCGTCGACGGCGGGGAGTGCCACCGCGCTGACCGGCTACGCGATCCAGTCCACGGCCAAGGTCACCGCCTCGGCGGCCGCCGTATCGTCGCCCGGATTCCGGACGGACGGCTGGCACCGGGCCGCGCCCCGCTCCACCGTGCTCGCCGCGCTGGTCGCCGACGGCACCTATCCCGACCCGTTCTACTCCACCAACCAACAACGCATCCCGTCCGGTGCGTTCACCACGCCCTGGTGGTATCGCGGCGACTTCACTCTCGCCGACACGCGCGCCCGCGCCTACCTGGACTTCAGTGGTGTGGTCTCCGCCGCCGACGTCTACCTCAACGGCCGCCGTATCGTCGACGCGGGCACGGCCGCCGGCCTCTACCGGCACCACGAAGTCGACATCACCGCGCTGGTGCGTGCGGGTGTCAACACGGTCGCCTTCCGCGTCCAACCCAACGACCCGCGCAGGCACTTCACGGTGGGGTGGCTGGACTGGTTGCAACCGCCGCCCGACGCCAACATGGGCATCGTCCGCGACGTTCTCGTACGCCGTCGCGGGCCGGTCGCGCTCCACGACGCGCACGTCCTGACCGACCTGTCGGTTCCCTCATTGGGCTCGGCCGAACTCACCGTCAAGGCGCAGGTGCGCAACGACTCCCGGTCGACCACGACGACCACGGTCACGGCCGTAGTCGCCACCGCACCTCCCGCCCCGGTCCTCTCCCCACCTCCTCGCGGGGGCGGTGCGATCGTCATGCGCCGGCGGGTCACGCTGCGGCCCGGCGAGACCGGGTCACTCGTCTTCGGGCCGGACGACCACCCCCAACTGCGTCTGCGCCGGCCCGCAGTGTGGTGGCCGGCGGGCATGGGTCCTCAGAACCTGTACGGCCTCAGCCTGACCGCCACGGTCGCGGGCAGAACGGCCGACGCCACCCGCCACACCTTCGGCATCCGCGACGTCAAAGCCCCGCTCAACAGCGAGGGCGCCCGCCAGTACGCGATCAACGGCCGCCCCCTGCTGATCCGCGGCGGCGGCTGGTCCCCCGATCAACTGCTGCGCTGGGACACGGTCGGGGCCGAGGACCGGATCACGGCGGCGCTCGATGCCGGCCTGAACACGCTGCGACTGGAGGGCCGTATCGAGCCGGACGAGTTCTTCGAACTCGCCGACCGGCACGGCATCCTGACGCTGCCCGGCTGGGAGTGCTGCGACAAATGGGAGGCGCAGGTCAACCACGTCGATACGGCTGAGAGGTGGACGGGCGCCGACCGGCTGACCGCCCGCGCCTCGATGGCCGCCGAGGCCGCCCGGCTGCGCGACCACCCCAGTGTCCTGTCCTTCCTCATCGGCAGCGACTACGCGCCCGACCTCCCCACCGAGAGGGAGTACCTCGCAGCGTTGCGCGCAGCTGACTGGCGCACTCCGGTGGTCCCGGCGGCGTCCGACACCACCACTCCCCTGAGCGGCCGTTCGGGCATGCGCATGACCGGGCCCTACGACTGGGTTCCGCCCGCGTACTGGTACGACAAGCGCGAAGGCGGCGCGAGCGGTTTCAACTCCGAGACCAGTGCCGGCCCCTCCATCCCCACCCTCGACACCCTGCGCCGCACCCTCTCCCCCGCCGAACTCGACATCCTCTGGACGAAGCCGTCCGCGCCGCAATACCACCGTTCTCCCTCCCGCACCTTCCAGACCCTGGGCCTGTTCAACAGCGCGCTGGCCCACCGTTACGGTGCTCCACGCAGCCTCGCCGACTACACCGCGAAGGCGCAGCTGGCCCAGTACGAGAACGTCCGGGCGCAGTTCGAGGCCTACGCCCGCAACGCCTCGGACGCGACGGCACCGGCGACGGGCGTCATCTACTGGATGTTCAACAGCGGCTGGACGTCGCTGCACTGGCAGCTCGTCGACCGCTATCTCGACGAGGGTGGTGCCTATTACGGTGCGAAGAAGGCCAACGAGCCGCTGCACATCCAGTACGCGTACGACGACAGGAGCGTGGCCGTCGTCAACCGTCGGCCCGTTCCTGCCGCCGGGCTCACCGCCGACGTCGCCCTGTTCAGCATGGACGGCACCCGTCACTACCACCGCGTGGTGCACGGCATCCGGGTGCGCGGGGACGGCGCGAAGACCACCGTGCTCACCCTGCCCGCCCACGTGCGTGGTCTGAGCGGCACCTTCTTGGCACGGCTGACCCTGCGCGACCGCTTCGGGCGCGAGGTGAGCCGCAACGTGTACTGGCTCTCGGGCCGCCAGGACACCCTCGACTACGACGCCACCGACTGGTACTACACCCCCACCACCGGCTACGCCGACCTGACCGGCCTCAACTCCCTTGCCCCCGCAGCCGACATGGTCGCCACCGCACACACCGTCCGCCACCCCGGCGCCCTGTCCACCACCACCGTCACCCTGCGCAACGTGGGGGCCCGTGGACGTACCGCAGGTACGCCCGCCCTGATGACGGACGTTCACCTGGTCGACCGGGACGGCGCCCCTCTGCTCCCCGTCCGCTGGAGCGACAACCACGTCAGCCTATGGCCCGGCGAAAGCACCGCCCTCACCGCCACCTACCGCACCCCCTCCCCCCGCCACGGCCTCCCCCGCATCCGCCTCTCCGGCTGGAACACACCCACCCGGTACCTCACCCCGAGCAGATGACACCCGGACCCGATGACAGCGACGGCGCATATCAGTCAGAGCGTTTCTCAGGTGCGCGGCCGGAGTCGTTCACCCTGCGGTCCGAACATGATCAGGTACTCGACGGGGCCCTCGGACCCCGCGTTGGCGACTCCGTGAGCGGTGCGGGTGTCGAACTCGGCGACCTCCCCGGCGGTCAGGACGAGGTCCTGGCCGCCGAGCGCGAGCCACAGTCGGCCGTACAGGACGCACAGCCATTCGTAGCCGTCGTGGGAGACCTGCCGCGGTCTCGCCTGCCGCGGCTCCTCGACGGCGGGCAGGACGTGCTTGTGTGCGTGCAGGCCTCCGACGTAGCGGGTCAGCGGCAGCACCGCCTTGTCGTCGCCGAAGCTCAGCGCCGGGGCGCGGGGCCCGGCCGGCGGGGCAGCCGCGCCGCCCGCCAGCTCGTCCAGGGAGACGCCGTACTCCTCCGCCAGCCGCAGCACCACCTCCAGGGTGGGCTTGCGCCGGCCGGTCTCGATGCGCGACAGCGTGCTCGGTGAGATCCCGGTCGCACAGCTGACGCCGGTGAGCGTCGCGCCTCGACGCTCGCGCGCTGCGCGCAGCCGCGGGCCCATCGCCGCCAGCGTCTGTGCCACGTGGTCGCCCGCCATCGTCGCCGTACCTCCCGAACACGCCGTCACACCGTCCTGCCCTGCAAGTTTGCCAGCCTGGCAATGAACATGGCCCCGCCGGGCGGACACGACGCATGATCGACGCGTGGCCGCTTCCGTCGGCCCACCGAGGAGGAACTTATGCAGTCCGAGCCGTACGCCGCTCTCCGTCACCGGACGGTCGAAACCCCGGGTGGGCGCATGCACCTGGTCGAGCAGGGTGCCGGCCCGCTGGTCCTGCTCGTGCACGGCTTCCCCGAGTCCTGGTACTCCTGGCGGCGCCAGATCCCGGCCCTCGCCGCGGCCGGCTTCCGCGTGGCGGCGCTCGATGTGCGTGGCTACGGCCGCTCCTCGAAGCCGACCGCGCGAGATGCGTACCGCATGGTCGACCTGGTGGAGGACAACGTCGCGGCCGTGCGCGCCCTGGGCGAGGAGAGCGCGGTGATCGTGGGTCACGACTGGGGCTCCAACATCGCCGCGGTCTCCGCCCTCCTCCGCCCCGAGGTCTTCCACGCCGTCGGCCTGCTGAGCGTGCCGTACGCCCCTCCGGGCGGCCCCCGCCCCACCGACGTCTTCGGCCAGATCGGCGGCCCCGAGCAGGAGTTCTACGTCTCCTACTTCCAGGAGCCCGGCCGCGCGGAGGCGGAGATCGAGCCGGACGTGCGGGGCTGGCTCGCGGGGTTCTACGCGGCCCTGTCCGCCGACACCATGCCCGCCGACGGCGAGCCCGACCCGCACTTCGTGGCCCCTGACGGCCGGCTGCGTGACCGCTTCCCCACCGCCGCTCTGCCGGCCTGGCTGAGCGAGGACGACCTCGACTTCTACGCCGGGGAGTTCGAGCGCACGGGGTTCACCGGCGCGCTCAACCGCTACCGCGCCATGGACCGCGACTGGGAGGACCTCGCCCCGCACCGCGGAGCCCCGGTCGAGCAGCCTTCCCTCTTCATCGGCGGCGCCCGGGACGCCTCCACCACCTGGATGGCCGACGCCATCGACGCCTATCCCACCACCCTCCCCGGCCTCTCCGCCTCCCACCTCCTGGAGGGCTGCGGCCACTGGATCCAGCAAGAACGCCCCGACGACGTCAACCGGCTGCTCGTCGACTGGCTCACGACGCTGCGGGCCTGAACAGCCGGCCGGAGGTCGCCGCGGGCGGCACGGGGCGTTCCGGCCGGATGCGGCCCTCCTGTCGCCAGCCGGCCGGAGGTCGCCGCGGGCGGCACGGGGCGTTCCGGCCGGATGCGGCCCTCCTGTCGCCGCGGGCAGTGAGCCGCGCGCCGACCGGTGCAGCGGCCGCGTCCGCTCACTCGACCGGCACGCCCTCCTCGACCTCCCAGCGCAGCAGATCGCCGGGCTGGCACTCGAGCACCTCACAGAGCGCCGCGAGGGTCGTGAATCGCACCGCCTTGGCGCGGCCGTTCTTGAGCACGGCCAGGTTGGCGGGCGTGATGCCCACACGGTCCGCGAGTTCGCCCACCGACATCTTGCGCCGGGCGAGCATCACGTCGATGTCGACGGTGATCGGCATCAGATCACCTCGTCCAACTCGGCCTGCATCCGCGCCGCTTCGACATCCCGGTCGACGGCCTGAACGAGCAGCATCCGCAGGACGAGCACGATCAGGGCGACCCCCAGGACGGCCACACCGATGCCGGCCATGATGACGGAGACTCCCGGGTCCTCCCGCTGACCCGGCGCATTGATGGCGGTGACCGCGAACCAGACCAGGGCGGCCGCCACGATCGCGCCGATCAGCCCGTCCACGTACCGGAAGGCGGCGTGCGAGAACACGGTGCCGCGCCGCACCATCGTCACCAGTCGCCACACGCAGACCAGGGCGACCTGGGCCGCCCCCATGCCCAGGATCGTGACCACCCGCAACGGGGTCAGTGGGAGCGACCCGTCCTCCGGGTCGCTCCCACTGACCAGCGCCCAGACCATTCCCGCCTGCACGAACACGGTGCCGGCGAGCACCACCACCAGCACGGCGCGCAACGCACGCACAGTCATCCGGCCCATGACCCACCCCTTCACCCAACGCCTTACGATCGAAATCTATCGACTTTCGATAGACGGAGCAAGAGGTGGCAGCGGTGGGCCCCGGCAGATTCCGGAGTGGCGGGGTGGCGCGGCGGCGTGCGAAAAAAGATGTGGGCCGATGTGTCGATCCGGCACCACCTCGATCGACGTCAGAGTGTGCGGCGGTCTGCCGCGCGACCACACGACAGCACCAGACGAGGCACGCATGAACGACCAACTCCTGAGAGTCATGAACTTCAACATCTCAAGTGACGGTATCGCCGCCGGCGAGCACCAGACTCTTGAGTTGCCGTTCGGCCTGGAAAGCCCCGAGAGGCTGTTCTCGTGGGCCGGAGCCACGGCGAGCTGGCCGATGCGCACGGATTCCGGGGGAAGCAGGGGTCTCGACGACTACTTCACGCGGGACTTCGCACGCAACATCGGCGCGGAAATCATGGGCCGCAACAAGTTCGGGCCCCAGCGCGGCCCTTGGACGGACCACGAGTGGCAGGGCTGGTGGGGCCAGGAGCCTCCGTTCCACACTCCGGTGTTCGTCCTGACCCATCACCTGCGCCCCTCGATCACGCTCTCCGACACGACGTTCCACTTCACCGACGGCGATCCGGCCACGGTCCTGGACCGGGCGCGGGAGGCCGCACAGGGCAAGGACGTCCGTCTCGGCGGCGGAGTCACCAGCATCCGGGAGTTCCTCGACGCCGGGCTCGTCGACACCCTGCACATCGCCGTCTCGCCCGTGAAGCTCGGGAGCGGCCTGCGCCTGTGGGACTCGCCCGACGAGCTCACCGACCGGTACCACCTGGAGGTCGTGCCGAGCCCCAGCGGCGTGACGCACCACTTGTTCTGGCGGAAGTGACGCGGAGCCTCGGCCCCGGGAGTCCGGTCCCGGGGCCGAGGCGGGCCGAGGGGGCGCGCCCTCAGGCGGCCAGGCGTTCCACCAGCAGGAAGGCGCCGATGGCGATCATCATGGCGCCGCTGACGCGCGTGACGAGGCGGGCGGCCGCGGGGCGGGTGGCGAGGACCGTACGGGCGAGGACGCCGACGCCGAGATAGACGACCGCGCACGCGGCCAGGTGCATCGAGCTGAGCACACCGGTCTGCGCGGCGACCGGCCAGCCCGTCGCCGGGTCGATGAACTGCGGGAAGAGCGAGAAGTACAGCAGGAGCGCCTTGGGGTTGAGGCCGCTGATCCCGGCGCCTCGCAGCACTGCCTGGAGGCGAGGGACGTGTGCGGTCTCACCGGCGCCCGCGGCCTCCGGAACGGCCGGCTCGCGCAGGACGCCCCAGCCCAGCCACAGCAGATAGCCGGCCCCCGCGAGGGTCAACGCGGTGAGTACGGCGGGAAAGCTCGCGACGATCGCCGCCAGCCCCGCGATGGCCACCAGGGCGTAGGCGGCGTGGCCGACGATCAGTCCGGTCACAGCCGGGAGGACCGGGCGTCCCCCCATGCCGGCGGAGATCGCGTAGGCCCAGTCGGCGCCCGGGGTGAAGACCAGTAGCAGGTCCACAGCCAGGAAGGCGGCCAGTGTCGTCGTGCTCATCGGTTGTTCCCTCTCACATGTCGTGCTCCGAGGGAAGGCTAGGCGGGATGAGCCAGAAGGTGTTTGCGTCTTTACTTCATGATCGCGCGATCTGAGGGAGAATCTTTCTCATGGATGCCATGGACCGGAAGATTCTTGCGGAGCTGCAGGTGGACGGTCGTCTGACGGTCACCGAATTGGCCGCCCGCGTGCAGCTCAGCGTGTCGCCCTGCCACCGCCGGCTGCGCGATCTCGAACGCGGGGGCGCCATCCGCGGCTACCGGGCCATCCTCGATCCGGCGGCCGTGGGCCTGAACTTCGAGGCCCTCGTCTTTGCCACGCTGCGCTGGGAGACCCCCGACACCGTCACGGCGTTCGAAGAGGCCGTCGCCGCGGTGCCGCATGTGCTGCAGGCACAGCGGCTGTTCGGAGAGCCCGACTACCTGCTGCGGGTCGCGACCGCCGACCTGGCCGCGTTCCAGGAGCTCTACGACCAGCGCCTCGCCCGGCTTCCCGGTGTGCAACGCCTGACGTCGACCCTCGTCATGAAGAACGTCGTTCAGGACAGGCCACTGCCCGAATAGTCATCCCCGCCGCCTGTCGAGTCGCCTGCCGGGCCGCCCGTCGGACCGCCCGTCGAGCCCGATGGGCCCCATCGGCCTGGCTGATGGAGCCCCGGGCGAACCAGCCCCTCAGGCCGGGAGCCCGGAGCCCTTGGCGCTTGTCGTCGCGTTCCAGCCCGCTTCGATGAAGGCGAACGTCTCGTCGATGACCCGGGCCGCCCGGTCGGCGTCGCGCAGCGCCGGAATGGTGCCCAGGCAGTTGCGGGCCAGCAGCCGGCACGGAATGTCGGGGGCGGCGAGGCCGATGTCGGCGGCGATGGTCCGGGCGAGCGCGTCTTCGTGACGCAGCCACATCTGGGCCGCGTGCTCGCGCAGGGCCGGCGTGGAGTCGACGAGGCGGTGGAAGCGCTCCAGTTCGGGCTCGGCACGGGCGGCCCGCACCACCTCGTGGAGCCAGCCACGCAGGGCCTCCGGGATGGCCACGCCGTCCGGCCGCCGGCGCACCACGTCGAGGAGCATGTCCTCCTGTTCGGCGTCCTGGTCGAAGACGAGAGCCTCCTTCGACGGGAAGTGGGCGAACAGCGTCGCGACGGCGACATCGGCCTCCTGCGCGATCTCCCGTATCCCCACGTCGTCGTATCCGCGCTCGAAGAAGAGCCGCAGCGCAGTATCCGCGATCGTTCTGCGCGTCTCCGCCTTCTTCCGTTCACGGCGGCTGACCTGCGGTGTCGTCTCCATGACCCAACTATAACAGTTGCGTAATCAGAACGGTTCTGTTTACAGTTCCGTTCTAGCTTGGAGGACGTCATCGAGACCACCGCCCCCGCCCCACCCATGGCCGCACCCCCACCTGGACCCGCCGCGCCGGCGCTCCGCCGGGCGTGGGTTGTCATCGTGTGCCTGACCCTGCTGAACACCATCGGGATGACCGTGGTCTTTCCGGTGCTCCCGTTCGTCACCCTGGAGTACGTCCACGAGGGCTCGCTGGCCCTGTGGGTCGCGGTGCTGGAATCGGTGAACGCGCTGTGCGCGTTCCTCGTAGCGCCTCTGCTCGGCGGCCTTTCGGACCGCTTCGGCCGAAGGCCGATCCTGATCATCAGCGCGTTCGGAGCCGCCGCCGGTTATGCCGTGTTCGGCGTCGGCGGAGCGCTGTGGGTGCTCGTCGCCGCCCGAGCGCTGCAGGGCCTCACCGCGGGCGACATGCCGGCGATCTTCGCCTACGTCGCGGACATCACGCCGGCCGAGGACCGCGCCAAGCGCTACGGCATGCTCGGGGCCCTCGCCGGGGTGGGCATGATGCTCGGCCCCGCGATCGGCGGAGCCCTGTCCACCTGGCACCTCGACGCACCGGTCCATGTCACGGCGCTGATGGCCGTGGCCGTGGGAGCGGTGTCGGTCTTCGCGCTTCCGGAGAGCCTCGCCCCCGAGAACCGGACGGCGAAGGTGAAACTGAAGGACCTGCACCCCTTCAAGGTCCTCAAGGACGCCTTCGCCCGCCCCGAACTACGCCTGCTCCTGGGCGGGTTCACCCTGGCCGGCATCCCGTTCTACTTCTACGCCAACAACCTCCCGGTCCTCGGCAGGGACACCGTCGGCTGGGGTGCCACCCAGATCGGCCTGCTGATGTCGGTCGCCGGAGTTCTCGACATCGTCATCCAGGGCGGGCTGCTCGCCCTGCTGCTGCCGAGGATCGGCGAACGAGGCGTGGTCATCGCGGGCCTGGTCGGCCAGACCGTGGGGTGTGCCGGCATGGCTCTGGTCGCCCACTCGCTCGACGCACCCCAACTCCTCGTCGCCGCAGCCCTGTTGTTCGCCTCCGGACAGGGCGCCACGACCGCGGCCCTCGACGCGATGATGTCGAACTCCGTCGCGGCGAGCGAACAGGGCTGGCTGGCAGGAGGCATCTCCTCCATAGGCTCCGCCATCCAGATGACCGCCCCCCTGCTGGCCGGATGGCTGTACGTGAGCTCCGGCCGCGCGACGCCGTACACGCTCGGCTTCGTCATGCTCGCCGCCGCCGCGGTGCTGCTCCTGCGTGCCAACACCCGCCCCGCCCGCTGAAGCTCCGCCCGGTCCCGCCGGGCCTCCGGTCAACCACCCCTGAAAGGGACCCCATGAGCGAGAACACCCCCCGCATCGCCATCGTCGGCGCCGGCCCCGGCGGCCTGCTGTGCGCCGCCGTCCTGCGTCAGCACGGCATCGAAGCGACCGTCTTCGAGCGTGACACCAGCCCCCGCGCACGTGACTGGGGCGGCAGCCTGGACCTCCACCAGCACACGGGGCAGGCCGCCCTGCGTACCGTAGGCCTGTACGACACCTTCCTCGCCCTGTCCCGTCCCGAGGCGCAGGAACTGCGCGCGTACGACCACACCGGGCGACGCATCGGCCAGGACGACGGCGGCCACGCCGGGCACCGCGTCGCCGCCGAGGACCACGACGACCACACCGGCCCCGAGATCGACCGCACCGAGCTGCGCGACATGCTGCTGGGGGCGCTCGGCACGGACCACGTCCGTTGGGGCAGCCCCGTACGGGCCGTCACGCTGACGGCGGACGGCCGGGCGCGGATCACTCCCGAGGCCGGCCCCACCGAGGAGTTCGACCTGGTCGTCGGGGCCGACGGCGCCTGGTCCACGGTCCGGCCCCTGCTGTCCGACGCCATACCCCTGTACACCGGCAACACCCTCGTCGAGACGTGGTTGCACGACGTCGACCGCCGCCACCCCGGCCTGGCGGCGATGATCGGCCCCGGCATGATGCTCGCCACCGACGCCGACGACCCCGAGCACGTCCTCATCGGCCAGCGCAACGGCAACGAAAGCATCCGCGTGTACATCGGGCTCAAGTGCGAGCAGGACTGGGCCGAACACGCCGGTGTCGATCCGGCCGACACCGGCGCCGTACGCGCCTGGTTCCAGAGCGTCTTCGCCGGATGGCACACCGATCTGCTGCGGCTGCTCACCGAGAACGAGGGCCCCTTCATCAGCAGGCCCGTCTTCCGCCTGCCCTACCCGCACACCTGGGAGCACACCGCAGGCGCCACCCTGCTCGGAGACGCCGCACACCTCATGCCCCCGGCCGGCCAGGGCGCCAACCTCGCCCTGATCGACGGGGCCGACCTCGCCACAGCCATCGTCGACGCCGTCACGACCGGATCCGGCCTCGATGCCGCCGTCGAGCGTTACGAACACCTCATGCATCCGCGCGGCGCGGTAGCCGCAGAGGTGTCCGCCCGAGCCCTTGAGCACTGACGGACCGCTCGTCCCACCCACGGCGGCAGGACGTGAACGTGACGGCCCGCGTAGCTCGTACGAGGGTGCGCGGCCGGAACAGCGATTCTCACCTCGCCCACTCAACTATCGTCCGGACCAGGCCTGTTGCTCGCCCCGCACACACAGCGCACGCCACGCACCGGCCGGACCGAACATCGCGCATCACCCACCGCAAGGAGACGTCATGACCGTGTCCGACCGTTACCGCTCTTCCTGGGACGGCTACTGGGAGCAGAGCTCGGGCGAGGCGGGCGAGCCCTTCTGGGACGCGGACCCCGCCCTCACCGCGCGGCGCGACCTCGACCACCTCACTCCGTACGCCGACCACACACTGCCCATCGCCGACCTCGGGTGTGGCAACGGCACCCAGACCCGCTTCCTGGCCACCCGCTTCTCCGCCGCGGTCGGCGTCGACCTCTCCGCCGCGGCTGTCGCCCACGCCCGCCGCGCCGACCCGGACGGGGTCGCCACGTACGAGCAGCTCAACCTCGCAGACCCGGCGCAGGCCGACGCGCTGCACGACCGCCTCGGGGACACCAACGTCTACATGCGGGCGGTCCTGCACCAGAGCGACCCCGAGGACCGTCCCGCGGTGGCCGCGACGGTCGCCCGGCTGGTCGGCGCGCACGGCCGCGCCCTCGTCCTCGAACCGACCGGCGCGGCCAAGGAGGTCATCGCCGCCATCGCCGCGCAGCCCGGCGGCCCCTCCCTGAAACTGCGCCGTGTGAAGGAACACGACCTGCGCCCCGGCGAGGTGGCCGAGGGCGAGGTGGCCGCCCTGCTGCGCGAGACCGGCCTCACCCTCCTCGCGGAGGGCACGACCGCCCTCGTCATGAGCGAGACCCACCCCGACGGCACCGCGGTGGAGCTCCCCGCCCGCTGGTTCGTGGCGGGCCGCCCCTGAGCCGTCTGCTCTCCGTGAGGATGGTGTGATTCCGCAGGGGGCTTCCGGGGTAGGCGGCGCGGGAAGCCGGTTTCTTCCCATGGGGGTTGGCGGTCAGCGCTTCACACGGAGGAAGCTGAGGGTGTTCTCGGTGAATGTCAGGCGGGACGGGCGCAGCGTGGTGCTCGCGCTGCGCGGGGAGCTCGACCACGACAGCGTGGAGCAACTGCGCGACGCGGGGAACCAGGAGCTGGCCGAGGGGCGGGCGGCGGGGCCGGTGGTGGTCGACTGCGCCGCGCTGTCGTTCTGCGACTCCTCGGGCATCGGTGAACTCGTCCGTCTGCACCAGCAGATGGCCCTGCGGAGCCGGGCGGTGCGGCTGGCGTCCGTGCCGGCGCCGGTCTCCCGGCTCTTCCAGTTGACGGGTCTCCATCAGGTGCTTTCCGTCCACGCGGACGTGGACGGAGCGCTGGCCGTGGACAGAGGCGATGCCGTCGCCGCCGGTGCTGAAGGCCCGGTCCTACCGAACGAGGGGCACCGCGCATGACGCGTGTACCGAAGCCGCAGCCCGCCCGCCTTGTCGTGGGGGCGGGCGCATCCGGCACTGCCAGGGGCGGGGCGGAGGACGATCTGCGGGCCCTGTTCGGGCAGTCGACGGCCGTGTTCGCGTCCCTGGCCGGTCCGGCGCACATGGTGGAGACCGCCAACGCCGCGTTCTTCGCCGCCATCGGAGGCGGCGAACACATCCGGACCGGCATGCCCCTGGGGCAGCTGGTTCCGGAGCTGGCGGCGCAGGGTTTCATCGCCCTCCTCGACCGGGTCTACCGCACCGGGAAACCCCATACGGGGCGCGACGCCCGCGCGGTGCTGGGTCGCGGGGACACGGCCAGGGAGGCGTTCTTCGACTTCTCCTACGAACCCCGCCTGGACGCCGGCGGAAACGTCATGGGTGTCCGGGTGATCGGGGTCGAGACGACCCAGGTCAAGCACGCCCAGCGGCTGACGGCGGAGCACCGGGCCCTGCTGGAGCAGATCGCCCGCCAGGCTCCGCTCCTGGACGTGCTGGACGGGATGGCCCATGTCATCGAGGACCTGGCGCCCGAGGAGGTACTGGTCTCGGTGCTGTTGGCGGACGCCGACGGCAGGCACCTGCGTCACGGCGCGGCGCCGAGTCTGCCCGACTTCTACAACCAGGCCATCGACGGCATAGCCACCGGCGAGGGCATAGGTTCGTGCGGCACGGCCGCGCACCGGCGGCAGCCGGTGATCGTCACGGACATCGCCACCGATCCGTTCTGGGAGGACTTCCGCGGCCTGGCCGGCCAGGCCGGCGTCGCCGCCTGCTGGTCCACGCCCATCCTGGCCCGCGACGGCTCGCTCCTTGGCACCTTCGCGATGTACCACCGTGTGCCCCGCGCACCGCAGGAGGCCGACCTCGCGCTGGCCCGGGTCTTCGCGGGCACCGCCGCCCTGGCGATCGAGCGGGACGCCGCGGAGAAGGCGCGGCTGGCGGCCGAGGCCCGCGAGAAGGCCGCCCGCGACGACCTCGCCTTCCTGTTGGACGCGAGTGCCGCGCTCACCTCCGACCTGGACGCCAGCCAGACCCTCCGCCGTCTCGCCGACTCGTGCGTCCCGAGACTGGCTCCCCTGTGCGCCGTCGATGTCGTCCAGGGCGGGCGGGTGCGCCGCGTCGCCACCGCCGCGCCCACCGAGAAGCAGAGCGCTCTGCTCGCCTCCCACATCCCGGTGTACGACGCCGACGACGACGCCGTCTCCCGCGTCCTGGCCTCCGGCACGAGCGAGGTCGCCCGTCGCACACCGACCGGTCCGGGTCCCTGGCACGAGCTGGGCGTCACCGGCTACCTGTGCGTTCCGCTGATGGACCGAGGCAGCGCGTTCGGCACCGTGACCCTGCTGTCCACCGGCGAGCACACCTTCGACGGTCACACCGTCGCCCTGGCCGAGGAGCTGGCCCGTCGCGCTGGGTCGGCCGCGCACAACGCCCGGCAGTACGCCCACCGCACCACTCTCGCCCGCGACCTCCAGGCCGGCCTGCTCCTGCCCGACCTGCCGGCCGTCCCGGGCACCGATGTCGCCACCTATTACCATCCGGCCGGCGAGGGGCTCGACATCGGCGGCGACTTCTACGACGTCTTCCCCCTCGATGACGGCCGCTGGGCGTTCATGCTGGGCGATGTCTGCGGTCGCGGCGCCATCGCCGCGACCACCACCGCTCTGGTCCGGCACACCGCACGCGCCGTCGCCCCGTTCCTGCCGGGTCCCGAGGCCGTCGTCAAGGCCGTCAACCGGGCCCTGACCAATCGTCCCGACAGCCACGGCGGCGGCTTCGTCACGCTCGTCTACGGGCAGCTCACTCCCACGCCGGACGGTCTGGACATCGAGCTGGTGCGCGCGGGTCACACGCTCCCCCTGCACCTCGGCGACCACCACACGGCCCGTGTCGTGGACGCGCAGGGCTCCTTGCTCGGCATTTCCGCCGACCCCGACGTGACACCCCACCATCTGCGCCTGCGCCCGCACGAGAGCCTGCTGCTCTACACCGACGGCATCACCGAGGCCCGCAACGCCGATGGCGAGCAGTTCGGCGAAGAGCGCCTCGTCGGCGTCCTGGCCGGCGCGTTGCACGAGGGCGGCGCCGGTCACGTCATCGACGCGGTGACCAGCGCCGTGCGTACGTTCACCGGGGGTCACGACATCGACGACGACCAGGCCGTCCTCGTCCTGACCGCCGCGGCGTCCCGGCCCGGCGAAGACGGCCTCATCGTTCCGGACAGCGCGGACGGGCTCCGTTCACGGGAGTGAGCGGAGCGTTCGCCTGCTCCGCGGGCCCGGTCGCTCACGCGGGGCGTTCCAGAGCCCGGGTCACCGCCGAGGCGTCGCCGGGAAAGCTGGTGGCGGCGGTGAACAGCGCGCGGGTGCGGGTCAGCGCGAGGAGCCGGCGCATCGCGGGGCTCGCGGAACGGATGCTGAGGGTTTTACCTTGCGCCAGCGCGCGCCGGCGGGCCCTGAGCAGCGCGCTCAGTCCTGAGCAGTCGCAGAAGGCGACCTGCCGCAGATCGAGGACCACGCCTGCCGCCGAGTGGTCAAGCGCCCGGCGCAGGTGCTGGTAGAGGGCGTCGGCGCTGTCGAGATCGAGCTCGCCCTCCACGAGGACGGTGCGGGCGCCCTTCGCGCGCGCCGCGAGCCCTCGGGAGGAGTACGGGCCTTTGCCCGCAGCTCGCGCGAGCGGGCCTGGAGCTTTCATGGCTGCCTCCCACACGACTCCACCGCGCTACGCCGGTCCCTATCAATCTGCGCCGCCGCCTCGTAGGACGTCAAGGCATACCGGAAACCGGGTTACCCCTTCGCCCCGCCGAGCGGGCCCCGGTTGAATCCGGCGCGATGCGATGCGAGGCGGGGCGGCCGTGCCGAGCCGAGCCGAGCCGAGCCGAGCAATTACAGGCCCACATGGCTGATTGTCCGGGTTCTCGCGTTTCGCTTTTCCCCTCAAGGGCACTGACGTGGCGTCTGTCCGCCTGTGTGCGAGGGGTTTTGATGGTTACTACGGCTCAACCGGTCGCGGAGTCCCACCCCAAGAAACGTTCTAAAGGGAAGGTGCTCGTTTCTTGGCTCACCACGACGGATCATAAGACGATCGGCCATCTCTACCTGATCACATCATTTGTCTTTTTCATGTTCGGCGGCGTGCTCGCTCTGCTCATCCGGGCGGAACTTGCCCGCCCTGGACTGCAGATCGTGTCGCAAGAGCAGTACAACCAAATGTTCACGCTGCACGGCACGGTGATGCTGCTGTTCTTCGCGACGCCGACCTTCGCCGGTTTCGCCAATGCGATCATGCCCTTGCAGATCGGCGCGCCGGACGTCGCGTTCCCCCGGCTCAACATGCTGGCGTACTGGCTGTTCTTCTTCGGCGCCCTCATCGTGATCGGCGGCATCGTCACCCCTCAGGGCACGGCCGACTTCGGCTGGACCGCCTATACGCCGCTGAGCGGTGCCGCGCACACGCCGTTCGTCGGCGGCGACATGTGGATCATGGGGCTGGCGCTTTCAGGATTCGGGACCATTCTGGGTTCGGTCAATTTCATCACGACGATCGTCTGTATGCGTGCGCCGGGCATGACCATGTTCCGCATGCCCATCTTCACCTGGAACATCCTGCTGACGTCGGTTCTCGTGCTGCTGGCCTTTCCGGTCCTGGCCGCCGCCCTTCTCGTCCTGGAGGCCGACCGCCGGTTCGGGGCGCGTGTGTTCGCCCCGGAGAACGGGGGCGCCCTTCTGTGGCAGCACCTGTTCTGGTTCTTCGGGCATCCCGAGGTCTACATCATCGCGCTGCCCTTCTTCGGCATCGTCACCGAAATCTTCCCGGTGTTCTCCCGTAAACCCATTTTCGGTTACGTGGGCCTGGTGGGTGCCACCCTCGCCATTACCGGTCTGTCCGTCACGGTGTGGGCGCACCACATGTTCGCGACGGGCGCGGTGCTGCTGCCGTTCTTCTCCTTCATGACGTTCCTGATCGCCGTGCCCACCGGCGTGAAGTTCTTCAACTGGATCGGCACCATGTGGACGGGATCGCTGTCGTTCGAGACACCGATGCTGTGGTCGATCGGATTTCTCGTCACCTTCCTCTTCGGTGGCCTGACGGGCGTCATCCTGGCCTCGCCCCCTCTTGATTTCCATGTGACCGACTCGTACTTCGTCGTGGCCCACTTCCATTACGTGGTGTTCGGAACGGTGGTTTTCGCGACGTTCGCCGGCTTCTACTTCTGGTGGCCGAAGTTCACGGGAAAGTTCCTCGACGAACGTCTCGGGAAAATCCATTTCTGGACCCTGTTCGTCGGGTTCCATCTCACGTTCCTCGTCCAGCACTGGCTCGGTGCGGAAGGCATGCCCCGCCGGTACGCCGACTACCTGGCGGCGGACGGGTTCACCGCCCTCAACACGGTGTCCTCCATCGGCGCGTTCCTGCTGGGCGCCTCCACCCTGCCGTTCCTCTACAACGTGTGGAAGACCGCTCGGACCGGACAGCGGGTGCGCGGCGAGGACCCCTGGGGCTTCGGCCGGTCGCTCGAATGGGCCACCACGTGCCCGCCTCCGCGGCACAACTTCCTCACCCTCCCCCGCATCCGTTCCGAATCACCGGCCTTCGATCTGCACCACCCCGACGTGGCCCAGATCGACCGCCTGGTGAACCAGGGCCGGCGCGACATCGTGGACGACGACCACGGGATGCACCCGCACCTGCCCGGCGACCGGGACCAGTAGGAGGCGAACTCAGCGTGAACCGGCAGGAGTTGAGCGGCGGCCTTGCCGAACTCGAGGGCTACCTCATGGTTCAGGCCGCCCGGCACCAGGCCCGCGAGGAGGCCGAAGCGTTCGCCGGGCAGTTGCCCTGGCTGACGACGGCCGAGCGCGACGACGTCATCCGCCATTACATTCCCCGGCATCTCGCCCGCGAGGCCGATGCATCGCGCCAAGTGGCCGACCGTAAGCGGGAGTTGGATGCCGACTACCGCCGTCGCTACACGCATCTGCGCCGACGGGTCACCGCTACCGCCGTCGCCGCGATGTCCTTGACCAGCCTGTCGCTCTGCCTCACCGCTCTCGCACTGTGCCGACGATGAGGCTCGCAGTCGAGAGCCACCGGCCTCCCGGGCACCCGCCCCCGCCTCCGAGTACCGGGGGCGGGGCCGAGGCGTAACAGGCGCCCCGGCGGCACGCCGGCCGCCGGGCCGGCCCTACTTCAGATGTCGGGAGAAGAACTGGGCGGCGGCCTCCCCCGCGAACTGCGGAACCCCGGTGTGGCCGCCCATGTTGGCGTGCAGGGACTTCTCCTTGGAGCCGAACGCGTCGAAGAGATCCAAGGCGGCCTGCCGGTCGTTCCCCTCGTCGTCCCACTGCAGCAGGACGTGCAGCGGAATGGTGACCCGGCGCGCCTCGTCGAAGATGGCGCGCGGCACGAGACTCCCGGCGAAGAGACCGGCGGCCACGATGCGGGGCTCGACCACTGCCAGCCGGACACCGATGGAGATGACTCCCCCCGAGTACCCGACCGGGCCGCCGATCTCGGGCAGCGACAGAAGGGCGTCCAGAGCGGCCTGCCACTCCGGTGCCGCCTTGTCGACGAGCGGCAGGACGAGGGCGTCGACGATCTCGTCGCTCACCGGCTCGCCCGCCCCCATGGCCCGGCGCAGGTCGGCACGGGCCTGGTCGACGGCCGGCCAACGGGGCCGGTCGCCGCTTCCCGGGAGTTCGATGGTCGCGGTGGCGAAACCCTCTCCCGCGGAGTGCAGAGCCCGCGCCAAGAGCCGGGGGTACATCCTGCCGAGACCGAGGGGCGGGTGGCCGAGCAGGATCAGCGGCACCGGGGCGGAAACGGACGCGGGGGCGGGTGTCCACAGGAACCCGGGGATCTCGCCGAGGGAGAAGGCGCGCTCGATGACGTCGTCGTCGAGTCGTCGTTCGGAAGTGAAGTGCACGATCGTGCCTTTCGGGAGTGCGCTGGAACGGCGCTCCCGGACGACGGCCTATCGCCCGACCGTGGCCCCGGAGGGGAGCACCCATGTCGATACTGCGTTCACGGGTACCACCTCCTCGATCTCTCGCACGGCCACCCGAAAGGTAGCAGGGACCGCCTGGCGCCGGTCAACCGGTTTACGGAGTGCCCGTCAGCGCGGGCGTGGCGTGTGCGCGATCCCGTTGACCAGCGCCTGGAGGATCCAGTCGCGCCGTGCCGTCGGCGGGCCGGAGATCAGGTCCGCGCCGAGGGCGGCGACGTGCGGGTGCCGCGCGGGTGAGGCCTGGTCCAGGCCGGCGGCGAGGGCCTTCCAGTCGTCCTCGGCGCCGGCGCTCTGGCGGCGGCCGGAGTGCTCGGCCGCGGTGGCGGTCGCGGTCTGGAGCAGCGCGTCGACGCCCCAGGCGGCCTGGCCGGCCGGTACGCCGCCTTCGTCGAGCAGCGCGAGCAGCGCCTCGACGAGGTCCAGGTAGTGGGGACCCGAAGGGCGGGCGATGAGCGCCGACTGGGCCAGGCCGGGGTAGGCGTAGAGCACCTCGATGTACGAGGCGAGCACGGCTTTGACCCGCTCGCGCCAGTTGCCGGTCGCCGCGGCGGCCACTAGGTCGACCTCACCCAGCAGCGCCTCGAGGATCGCCGCGTGCAGCTCGGCGGTGTTCGCCACGTACACGTACAGCGAGGCGGGGCCGGTGTCGAGTTCCTGCGCCAGCCTGCGCATCGTGAGCTTCTGCAGCCCCTCGGCCTCCATGATCCGCACCGCGGTGCCGATGATGCCGTCGCGGGTGAGTGCCGGTTTGGCGGGGCGCTCTCGGCGGCTGCGCGGCTGGGGGTTCGGGGTCATGCCCTCAGCATAGCGAACACGTTCGTCGCGAACAGATTCGCCGGCTCAGGCCTCGCTTGCCATGAGTGACCCGAACAAGACCGTAACGAACTTGTTCGTTGCGAACATGTTCGTTACGGTGGAGGTGTTCCCGGGGCCCGCCCGTGCGGCCCACCCGCCGTGCCGCCCGCCCGTGCGGCCCTCCCCACCACCCCACGCGAACAGGAGCACCACCATGACCACCACGGCGCACCATCCCATTGCCGTCATCGGCGCCGGTCTCGGCGGCCTGACGCTCGCCCGCGTGCTCCACGTGAACGGTGTCGAGGCGGCCGTCTTCGACCTGGAGGCCGGACGTCACGTCCGCGGCCAGGGCGGCATGCTCGACATCCACGAGGAGAGCGGGCAGGTCGCCCTGCGCGCCGCCGGGCTGTACGAAGGCTTCCGCGATCTCGTCCACCCCGGCGGGCAGGCCTGCCGTGTGCTGGACCAACACGCCGTCGTCCACTTCGAAGAGCCGGACGACGGCGACGGCGACCGCCCCGAGGTGGACCGGGGCCAGTTGCGCGACCTCCTCATCGACTCCCTGCCCGCCACCACGGTCCGCTGGAACCGCAAGGCCACCGGGGCCCGTGCCCTGAGCGACGGCCGGCACGAGGTCGTCTTCGCCGACGGTGGGCGCATCACCTGCGACCTGCTGGTCGGCGCTGACGGCGCCTGGTCCCGCATCCGTCCGCTGGTCTCCGACGCCCAGCCGGCGTACACCGGCATCTCGTTCGTGGAGAGCGACCTGCTGGACGCCGACGCCCGGCACCCGGCCGCCGCGGCCGTCGTCGGCGGCGGCGCGCTCTTCACCCTCGCCGGCCGCAGGGCCGTGCTGGCCCACCGGGAGACCGACGGCAGCCTGCACGTCTCCTCCGCGGTCCAGATCGCCGAGGACTGGCTCGACGGCATCGACTTCAGCGATCCGCGGACGGCCACGACGGCAGTGCTGAAGCAGTTCGAGGGATGGGACGAGAGTGTCCAGGCACTGATCAAGGAATCCGACAGCCCGCTGGTCCCCCGGAAGATCCACGCGCTGCCCGTCGGTCACCGCTGGGACCCCGTGCCGGGTGTGACGCTGCTCGGCGACGCCGCCCACGTGATGTCCCCGTTCGCCGGCGAGGGAGCCAACCTCGCCATGCTCGACGGCGCCGAACTCGGGGAGGCCGTCGCGGCACACCGTGGGGACGTCGACAAGGCGATCGCCGTGTACGAAGAGGCCCTCTTCCCGCGCAGCGCCGAGAAGGCCCGGCAATCCGCCGACGGCATCGACCTGTGCTTCGGCCCGGACCCGATCACCGCCATGGTCAGCCTGTTCACTTCGCCCCGGGACGAGACGGCCTGAGGCAGTGCGGACCGGACGGTCACCCCGACGCCGACCATCGCGGCGCCGGCGCACTGCCCACCGGTAGCGCCTCGTCATGCCCGCGCCACCGCCTCCAGCGGGCCGAGCCGGGCGGCACGCCGGGCGGGGACTGCGGCCGCGACCGTGCCCACCGCGAGGCCGAGCGCCACGACCAGGGCGAGCGTGCCCCAGGGCAGCGAGAAGGAATACTGCGGGATCGCGCCATTGGCCAGCCCGCTGACCTTCCACGCCCCGAACAATCCGCCGGCCAGCCCGAGGAGCGTGCCGAAGGCGGCGACGCACACGGCCTCCAGACGGATCATGGTCCGCACCGCCGGGCGGTCCATGCCGATGGCCCGCAGGACGCCGATCTCCCGGGTGCGCTCCGAGACCGACATGGCAAGGGTGTTGACCATGCCGAGCGTCGAGATCAGTACGCCGATGGCGAGCAGCCCCATCACCATGGTCATGAGTTCGCCCGCGGTGCCGGCCTGAGCCCGGACGAGCTGACCGCGGCTCTGGACGGTCAGGAGCGGGCTGTTGCCGACCGCCGCGCGGAGCTGCTCCTCCAGGCCCGCGGAGAGCGTGCCGTCATCGGTGCGGACCAGGAGGCGCTGTACGGAGTCGCGCAGGTACGCGTGGTTCTGTACGTCGGCGCGGTAGCCGAGGACGTCCTGGGCGGTGGGGTTGTCCTCGTACACGCCGACCACGGTGTAGCGCTGGTCGTGGTCGCCGGCGCCGATGCTCGCGTCGAGCGGCATCCCGGTGGCGAGGTGGTGTTCGGCGGCGTAGCCGCGCGAGACGGCGATCCTGCCGGGGCCGATGTCGGTGACGGAGCCGCTGACGAAGCGGAGCTTCATGACCTCGCCCACGGTCCGGGGGTCGACTCCGGAGATCTGCTTGCCGCCCGGGGTGATGGTGGAGTCCGCCACGGCGGAGGCGGTGCGCACGCCGGGCACCGCGGCGACGCGTCGGACGGCCGCCGAGTCGATGGCGGTGGTGGAAGTGCGCGTGCTGATGATGCAGTCGGCGCTGAGACCGGCGGCGGCCTGGGAGTCCAGGGCCCGGTTGGTGGAGTGGTCGATGACCGCGAGGCCGGACACGAGCGCCGTGCTGATCATCAGCGCCGCCGCGGTGGCCGCGGTACGGCGCGGATTGCGCAGGGTGTTCTCGCGGGCGAGGTCGCCTGCCGCTCCGAAGCGGGCGACGAGCCGGCCGAGGAGGCGTATGACGGGGCCGGCGAGGAGCGGGGCGAGCAGGATCAGTGCGACTACGAGGATGCCGCAACCGAGCAGGGCCGTCTGGAGGTTGGCGTCGGTGGCGCCGACCGCGTCGCTCAGCGAGATCAGCAGACCGGCGCCGAGCACGAGCAGGGCCAGGCCGACGGCGCCGCGGATGCGGGAGAGCGCGGGAGACGGCGGCTGATCGGCCGTGCGCAGGGCCTCGACAGGAGCGATGCGTGCGGCGCCGCGTGACGGCAGCCAGGCGGCGAGCACGGTGACGCCGACGCCCGCCACGAGTGAGGCGATGACCGGCATCGGCCCGACCACCAAGGGCCCGCTGGGCAGCAAGTCGCCGGACGAGTCGAGGAGTTGGGGCAGGACGGTGGCCACGCCGAGGCCCAGTACGAAGCCCAGCGCGGACGCGGCGAGGCCGACCAGGGTCGCCTCGGCCAGGACCGAGCGGACCACTTGGCGGCGGGTGGCGCCGATCGCCCGGAGCAGGGCGATCTCCCGGGTGCGGCGGGCGATGACCATGGTGAAGGTGTTGACGATGAGGAAGGTCCCGATGAACAGGGAGACCGCCGCGAAGAGCAGCGGGAGCCGCTCGTAGCTCTTGATCCTGGCGCCGATGTAGAGGGACTGCTGGGCGGCTCGGGCGCCGGCGGTGACGGCCTCGGCGTGGTCGGTGGGCAGCAGGGCGGTGACCCGATCGGAGAGCTCGGACTGGCTGGTGCCGGGTGCGGCCGTCAGGTCGATCCCGGTGTAGCGCCCGGGGGCGGCGAACAGCTTCTGGGCGGTCGCCCTGTCGAAGACCGCCAGGGTCCCTCCGGCGTTCACCCGGCTGTCGGTGGTGGACACCAGGCCCACCAGGCGTGGGGTGAGGACCGGTCCGTCGCCGGCGAGCGTGACCGCGTCCCCGAGGCGGTAACCGGCGGCTTTCGCGGTGCCGCGGTCGAGGGCGATCTCGTCGGCGCCGGCGGGGGCCCGGCCTTCGGTCAGCGGGTAGCGGCTGTCCTTGCCGTCGGGGCCGGGCAGGTAGCCGGCACCGAATTTGCCCATCGCGGTGTCGGCGCGCATCGGGGTGCCGTCCTTGGCGGCCAGGGTGACGGTGCCGTCGGCCGTCGGGCGGGCGGCAGCGACGCCGGGCACCTGGGAGAGCCGGCGTACGAGGGTGTCGTCGAGGGCCGCGTACTGCTCCTTCGGCGAGGCGCCGGGGACGGATTTCGGGCCGACGCTCACGGCGATGTCCGCGGAGTCGCGGGACATCGCGGCGCGGTGGGCGGAGGTGGTGGAGTCGGCGAAGACCAGGGAGCCGGAGATGAACGCGACGCCGAGACAGACCGACAGGACGGTCATGATCAGACGGGTTTTGTGCGCGAGGACGTTGCGCAGGGCTGTTCGCAGCATGGGGGCTTTCCGCGGTTCGGGAAGGGAGGGGGGCCGGTGCGGGGCGGGGAAGGAGGGCGGCGGGGAAGGAGGGCGGCGGTGAGGAGTGAGGCCGGTGCGGGTGGTCAGTCGGCGTGCCGGTCCTGGGTCTCCTCGAAGGCGAGCATCCGGTCGAGCACGGCCCCGGACGTCGGTGCGTGCAGTTCGTCCACGGGCCGGCCGTCGGCGAGAAAGACGACGCGGTCCGCGTGGGCGGCGGCGACCGGATCGTGGGTCACCATCACCACGGTCTGGCCCAACTCCTCGACGGAGTCGCGCAGGAAGCCCAGTACGTGCGCGCCGGAACGTGAGTCGAGGTTGCCGGTGGGCTCGTCGGCGAAGACGATCTCCGGTCGGGACATCAGGGCTCGGGCCACCGCGACGCGCTGCTGCTGGCCGCCGGAGAGTTCGGCCGGCCGGTGCGCGAGGCGCTCCGCGAGTCCCGTGGCGGCGATGACGGTGTCCGACCACGCGGGGTCGGGGCGGCGCCCGGCCAGGCGCAGCGGGAGGGTCATGTTCTCGTGCGCCGTGAGGGTGGGCAGCAGGTTGAAGCCCTGGAAGACGAAGCCGATCTTCTCCCGCCGCACCGCCGTGAGTTGACGGTCCGTCAATTCGGTCAGTTCGACGCTCCCGATGCGCGCGGAACCCGAGGTGGCGCGGTCGAGACCGGCCATGCAGTGCATCAGGGTCGACTTGCCGGACCCGGAGGGGCCCATGACCGCGGTGAAGCGGGCCCGGCCGAACTCCACGGTCACCCCGTCCAGCGCCGTGACCTGGGTGTCGCCTCTCCCGTAGACCTTGGTCAGTCGGGTGGCGCGGGCCGCCGGCTCGGCGGTGGCGCCGGGGGCTGCGGAAGGTCGGAAGGGTTCGAAGGGTTCGAAGGGAAGAGGCGGCTTGGGCACGAGGACTCCGGATGGGGAACGGTGGCCCACGAGCGTTCGCGAGCCGGGAGGTTCCCATCCTTGGCGTTCTCACCTGCGTGAACATCGGCCGCCAGGTGGTGATGTGGGCTCTGCCGAAGGGCAGGGGCGAGAGGATCGTCTCTGCCCTTCGGCAGAGGCCGGCCGCTTGCCGTCGCCCGCACTGCGGGCCGATCGGCGGTCAGGGGCACAGTCCGGACCGGTGTGCCAGGAGGGCCGCCTGTACGCGGCTCGTCGACCCGGTCTTGTCCAGCACGGCGCTCACATGGGTCTTCACGGTGCCAATGCCGATGGTCAGCCGGGCCGCGATGTCCTGGTTGGACATGCCCTCCCCCAGCATCGTCAGGACCTCCCGCTCGCGAACGGTCAGCCGGGCGATCCGCTCATCCGCAGGACCCCGCGCGCCGGTGTCCGCGGCGCCCCGGTGCAGCATGCGGGTGATCACCGCGCCGGTGACTCCGGGGGAGAGCACCGCATCGCCGGCCGCCGCCGCGCGGACCGCGCTGATCAGCTCCTGCGGCCCCTCGTCCTTCAGGAGGAACCCCGCGGCGCCGTCGCGCAGGGCCCGCATCACGTTGTCGTCGTCGCCGAACGTCGTCAGCATCACGACCCGCGGAGCGGGGTCGAGAGCGAGCAGCGGCCGGATCGCGGCGAGACCGTCGCACCGCGGCATGCGGATGTCCACCAGGGCCACGTCCGGGTGGTGGACGGCGGCCTCGGCGACGGCCCGGTGCCCGTCGGCGGCCTCGGCGACCACGTCGATGCCGTCGGCATGGCGCAGGATCAGCCGGACGCCGTGCCGGATCATCTCCTCGTCGTCGGCCAGCAGGACCCGGATCGGACGGGGCGGCTCGGTCATCGGCTCTCCCATGGCTGGGCGTCCTGTACGGACGGGACGGTGAAGCGGTCGATGGAGATCAGGCGCTGGGCCGCGTCGAAGCAGTAGCGGGTGATGCCGAAGGATCCCGGGCGGGGTCCGCGGCCGGCGGCCGGGAAGACACAGCCCACCGCGCGGGCCGGGCGCGGCGGTTCGTGCCCGGTGGCGGCGGCGCGTTCGGCGGGGCTGTCGAACACCCCGTTCAACTCCTCGTACGTCATGCCCAGCCGTGGCTGCGGATGGCGGGTCTCGTGCCGGGGCTGGCCGTACACGAGGGCGATCGCGAGCGCCATCAGCACCCAGAGCGCGGACGCGCCCAGGAGGGCCATCAGGGCGCCCACGGTGCGGCGGTCGCCGTCCGGCAACGACGCCCCGGCATTCCTGGGCGTCGGCGGCTCCTCGGCCCCGGCGCCGAGTGCCTTGCTCATGACGGTGTCGGCGGGCTCCGCGGGCAGGGTCGCCCTCACCAGGAACCCGCCGTCGGGACCGGCGCCCGCCGCGAAGGTGCCGCCGAGCAGGTCGACCCGTTCGCGCAACCCCGTCAGGCCGCGCCCCGTTCCCTCCGTGGGCGTGGTGTCCGATGGCCGGGCGGGCGCGCTGTTGTGGACGATCACCCTCACCGCGCGTTCGTCGTGCTCGACCCGCACGGTCACCTGGGCGGAGTGGGCGTACCGGTGGACGTTGGTCAGCGCCTCCCGCACCACGCGGTGGACCGCGCGCCGCACGGGCGCGGGGCGCGTGTCCACGTCGGGGCCGTTCCAGGTCAGGCGGACGTCGATGCCGCCGTCGCGGGACTCCTTGACGAGTGCTGCGACATCGCTCGTGGTGCCGGTGTCATCGGTGAGCGCGTCCGGGCCGGTGTCACGGCCGAGCGGTCCGAGCACGCCGAGGGTCTGGCGCAGTTCACGCATCGCGTCCCGCGTGGTGCGCCGGACCAGGACGGCCTCTTCGCGCAGCTCCGGCGCCGCCCGGTCGAGAGCGAGTTCCAATCCCCCCGCGTGCAGCGACACGAGGCTGAGGCGGTGGCCGACGAGGTCGTGCATCTCGGCGGCGATCCGGGAGCGCTCCTGCACGCGTGCCTCGTTGTCGGCGGAGCGCCGGGCCCGCTCGGCCGCGTCACCGCGCTCGCGCAGCGCCCGCAGCAGCCGGGCCTGCTGCCCGTGGACCGTCCCGACGAGCCCCGGCACCACGACGGCTGTCGCCGCCATGAGGAAGCCGAGTTCCGCGCTGTACACGGCCGAGCCGGGGCCGAACGCAGGGCCCGTCCCGATGGCGGACACCATCATCAACAGGCTCGCGCCCCCGAGCAGCCACGCGCGGCGCCGTGGGCGGACCACGTCGAGGGCTGTCGCGTAGGCGGCGGCCGCCACCACCGGGGCCGCGACAGGTGCCGCCCCGGCCAGCACGGCAAGGCCCAGAAGTACGGCCCCGGGCCGATGCCGGCGTACGGCGAAGAGGAGGACGGCGCCCACGATCGCACCCAGCTGGAACACCGGGTGCGGCAGCGACCACAGCGGCCCCGCGACGGCCAGGAGAAACAGGGCTGCGCCCGCCACGGCGACGGTCTCCGCGAAAGCCCGGCCGCTCCGGTGCGGACCGCTCGGACCACGCACACCACCGGGACCCGGCACGGCGTCCGCCCCAGATCGGGCAGGAGGATCAAAACGGCTGATGAGGGGCATGCCCCTCAGTATGGATCGCGCCTGGGGCACGGACGTGGGCCGCAGGACCGATCCCGCCCTATGCCTTTGGACAGAGCGAGCGACCGCTGGGTACGGCATCGCTGTGAGGGGGGCGGCCCCGGCCGGCGCCTGCGATCGTCGTCGCGCTCGGCGGCCGGGGCCCGTCACAGGAGTCGCGCTCAGCGGAAGGCGGCGATGTTGCGCGCCACCCAGTCGCCGAAGGCACGGGGAGCGCGGCCGAGGACGCGTTCGATGTCCTGGCTGATGTCGAGTTCGGCGGGGGTGGGGGCGGAGATGATGTCCAGGGTGTCGTCGGCGAGTTCTGCCGGCACGAACCGGGTCATCCCGGCCTTGGCCTCGTCGCGGGTCAGTTCATGGAAACGTACCGGCGTGCCGAGTGCGGCGGCGATGGCCTCCGCCTGCTGACGCGGTGTCACCACCTGTGGCCCGGTGAGTGCGTAGATCCCACCGTTGTGCCGGTCGTCCAGCAGACAGGCTGCCGCGACATCGGCGATGTCGGCAGGGTCGACGACCGGCACCCCGACATCACCGAAGGGTGCGGCGACCACTCCCCGCGTGCGGACGGACTCCGCCCAGGCGAAGGCGTTGGAGGCGAAGCCACCCGGCCGCAGGATCGCCCAGTCGAGTCCCGACTCCCTCACCTTGTCCTCCAGAGCGCGCATGGCGACCCGCGTCGGGCCGAGCGGCCTGGTGGCCACACCCTGCGAGGACAACAGGACGACCCGGCGCACACCTTGGGCCGCGGCGGCGTCGATGATGTCGCCCGGCCTGGCGTCGGGGGCGTGCATATCGCCGGAGAGCAGCAGGAACAACGCCTTCGCCCCTTCCAGCGCGGGCGTCAGACCCGCCGGCTCGGCCAGGTCGGCCACCAGGTGCCGAACCCCGTCCGGCACCGCCGCGGCACGCCGCGACACCGCCGTCACCTGCTCGCCCGCCTCGGCCAGAGCCTGCGTCAAAGGCCGGCCGATGTTTCCGGTAGCCCCGGTCACCACGATCATGTTCAGCTCCTCATCGTTGTGCACAAAGTGGCTGTGCACCAAGGATGTTGACGCTAGGAGCCGGACTTACTTTTCGTAAGAACATACCCAGAGGTAAGCTCCGGACATGAGCGAAGGCGCGCAGCTTACGCGGGTCGAGAGAGGCCCCCGGTATGACGTGTTTCACACGGACTGCCCGGCTCGTGACGTGGTCGACCACGTCACGAGCCGGTGGGGCATCTGGGTGCTGATCTCCCTTCGAACCAACGACCTCCGGTTCTTCGAACTGCGCGACAGCATCCGGGGCATCAGCGAGAAGATGCTCGCCCAGACCCTGCGCGCCCTGCTCAAGGACGGCCTGATCTGGCGCGAAGTCGAGCCGACGACACCGCCTCAAGTCACCTACGGCCTCACCGAGTTCGGCCGGGAGCTCGGCGAGCCCCTGACGGACCTGTTCGACCGGATCACGCGGAGATTGCCCCAACCGGGCACGGAGTAGCGAACGCCGGGCGGCGGGTGACCTTCACGGTCCCCGCCTCCGGACCGCCACACCACATGTCAGCCGTCAGCCGATAGTTGATACCTGTCAGCTGTCACCTGACAGTTGTCACCTGTGGCCTGTCAGAGCGTGGTCACCGGCACCTGCAGTTCGGTCACCCACTCGTCCCGGTCGGGCGGGCAGTCCAGGCTGATCTCCCGCGGGTACGCGGTCGACGCGTAGCCGTTGCCGTCGATCCAGCGGGCCAGGGCCTGGGCCGCCGGTAGCACCGTGTCCATCGAGCCCTGGTGCACGATCGTCGCCGCGTGCTCGACGGACGGCAGATCCAGCACGTGGAAGGCACCGTTCTGCAGGGGCGCCGCCACCTCGACCGCGGCGTGGACGCTGATCTGCCCGCCGCCGCCCGGCGCGTCCTCGTAGTACGCGACGCCGGCCCCAGCGGGCGTGACCCCGGCAGCCTCCAGACGCCGGAACAGCTCCGCGTACAGCGGCGCGATGACCGGCCCGATGTCCTCGGGTTCGAAGCTCGCGGCCGTCGCGGTCAGCTCGGCCACTCGGACGGCCGGAAGGCTCTTCATGACGACATCATTCGTGGGCATGTGCCCCTCGCTCTCGATCGACTGGAGCCTCGCCTCGACCTGGACCAACCGCGCGGCGGCGGCCGCCATGTCGGCCTCCACCTCGGCCTGCCGCAACCGCAGCATGGCCCGTAGTTCCTCAGTGCTGACCTCCTCGTCCAAGATCTGCCGCACCTGCTGGAGGGTGAGGCCGAGACCCTTGAGCGCGATGACGCGATTGAGGCGGCTGAGCTGGGCGGCCGTGTACGAGCGGTAGCCCGTGGCGGGGTCGACATGGGCCGGACGCAGCAGGCCGGTTGCGTCGTAGTGGCGCAGCATCCGGACCGAGACGCGGCCGTGCCGGGCGAAGTCTCCGATGGTGAACATGATGTCTCCGAGTTCAGCGCCTGACACGGTGTGAGGGTCAACCAGCGTGGCAGGCAACACACAACAGCCCTGCCGACGGTACCCGGGGACATGGGTCAGGCACCGGATGCCTCCCGTCGGCGACTCAGCCAAACGGAACCTGCGACTTCGTTTGAAGAGATCGAACCCGACCCCCTTGCCCAATAGTCAAGAAACGTTGACCATTGGCGACATGCCCACCGACGACCTTCCCGAGTCAGTTCACGTCACCACGGACGAGCAGCTACGCGCCGTTTCCAACCTCACGCGTCACCGGATCATGGCCGTCCTCCGCTTCGAGCCCGCGACGATCACGCAGATCGCCGAGCGCATGGGCCTCGCGAAGGGCAGCTCCAGCTACCACGTGCGGCTGCTCGAACGAGCCGGTCTCGTGAAGGTCGTACGGACACGGAAGGTCCGCGGCGTGACCGAGCGGTACTACGCGATGGCCGCCCGGTCGATCGTGCTGCCGGATCCGGGCGAGGGCGGCCGGGACGCGCTGATGCGGCATGCGGTGGCGGACCTGGAGGCGTCACCGGCGGACGGGGAGCGGCACGTCCGGATGGCTCATCTGCGGCTCACCGACGAGCAGTTCGCGGAGTTGGGGGCCCGGCTCGACGCGTTGGCCGACGAGTACCGGGAGCTGTCCGATCCGTCGCTCCCCGACACGTCGCTGGTCTTCGCACTGTTTCACCCGGCATCGCACCAGCAGCCCAAGGGGGGCTCCAAGTGACTGTGAAGAGAGAGAAGTTGGCGACCGGGTTCGGTCTGCTCTGGACCGCACAGACGGTGTCCTCGCTGGGTGACGGGGTGTCACATGCCGCGCTGCCGCTGATCGCGCTGACGTTGACGCGGAATCCGATGGCGCTCGCCGTCGTCACGGCTGCCGGGACGCTGCCGTGGCTGCTCTTCGGGGTGCTCGGCGGTGCGCTGGTGGACCGCTGGGACCGTCGGCGCACTTTGTGGATGACGGACGCGCTGCGTGCGGTACTGCTCGCGATTCCGGCGGTTGCGGCCGCGCTCGACGTGCTGAGCATTCCGCTGCTCGCGACCGTGGCCTTCCTGCTCGGTCTCGGTGGGCTCTTCTTCGACACGGCCGCCACGGCCTATCTGCCGGACCTGCTCGGCCGCGACCCCGCGCTCCTGGAGCGGGCCAACTCCCGCCTGCGTGGCGCGCAGACCGCCGCGTCCGGGTTCGCCGGCCCGCCCGCGGGCAGTGCCCTCCTCGCGCTCGGGCGGGCGGTCCCGCTGCTCACCGACGCGGTGTCGTTCGCTCTGTCGGCCGTACTCGTACGGTCGCTGCCCGCTGCCCCCCGGCCCGTACCGCAGGCACGGGAGTCGCTGCTGCGGCAGGCGCGGGCGGGCGCGTCGTATGTGTTCAGGGATCGGTTGCTGCTGGGGCTTGCGCTGCGTCCGGCGGTCGGGAACATCGCGTTCATCGCCGTCGAGACCGTGCTCGCCCTCTTCGCGCACGACCGTCTCGGCATCAACACCTTCGGTTTCGGCCTGCTTCTCACCGCGGAGGCCACCGGCGGCCTGCTCGGCGCGGGCATCGCCTCCTTCCTCGGCCGGCGGCTCGGCACGGGCACCGCGCTGACCTGCACGGCCGCCGTCGAGGGGCTCGCCATTCTGGGGCTGGCCGCCGCCCCGAACCCGTACGTCGCAGGGCTCTCGCTGGCCGTATGCGGTGCGGGCATGGGCGCCACGATGGTGCTCGCCCCGTCTCTGCGCCAGACGATCGTCCCCGCGCACCTCATGGGCCGCGTCACCTCCACCTCGCGGATGCTGGCGATGTGCGCGGCCCCGTTCGGCGCCTTCCTCGGTGGCTGGCTGGCCTCCGCCTACGGCGTGCGCACCCCGATCTACACCGCTGCCGGTCTCCTCCTCACCATGACCGCGATCACGGCGACGATGACGAGCAACCGCCGCGTCGAGGCGGCCCTGCGTGCCGCGGGCGGGGCCGAGGGTGCGGACCGGGTCACGGCCGGCGGGGCCGGCGCTGCCGACCGGCCGTCCGCCACCGGGGCCGGCGTCGCGGACCAGGCGGCCGCCGCCGGGGCCATCGTTCCGGACCAGCCGGAACCCCGGGAGCCCGCTCGCCAGGGCGCCGTCTAGAACGTCGGGAGGGCACGGTGCGGGCGCGGCCTCCGCCGCTTCCGCCCCCGTTGTGCGCAGCCGCACCCCTGCAGCGCCCGGCCCGGGGCCCCTCGCCCCGGTCGGGTTCCAGAGCGTCGAGCGTCGCGCTTGTGATGAGCCCAACAGCCTTGCATGTGAGCGGAGTTGAGTTCGCCGCTCGGTCGAAGAGGGGCGCCACCCCATGGTCGGCTCCCTCGCCGGAGGGGCTCAGCGTCCCGGCCACCTGCCTGCGCGCTGCCCGATGACGCCCTCCAGCATCGCCGTGAGGATCCGCGCCAATCGCGGCTCCACGTCCACGATCGCGTGGGCGAGGCGCGGGTCGTCGCGGTACAGCGCTGCGACCTCCGGCCCCGGCGTCGCGATCTGCCAGAACGTGCCGGCCATCGAGGTCGCGGCGGCCATCAGGTCCACGCCGTCGGCCTCGGTCAGCTCCGGCAGCCGTGCGCGGACCGCGGTGACGATCGCGCCGACGGCGGTGAGGGTCACCAGTTTGAACGCGCGCACCGCCTCGACCGACACATTGCGTTCGAGGTTCATCGGCGCCTGCGCCAGCAGGTCGCAGAACATGCCGCGGGCCGCGAGGGTGCGGGCGAATGCCGTGGCCACGCCCGCCGCGTCGCCGTCGTCCACGCGATCGATCTCGGTGCACAGGACCGGCGCCCACTCCTGCCAGTCGGCCGCGGTCAGGCGCAGGAAGATCTCCTCGCGCGTTTCGAAGTACCTCAGGAGCGCGGACTTGTGCATGCCGACGGCCGTCGCGATGTCGGTGAGCGTGACCTGCCGGATGCCGTGCTCGGCACCCAGGGCCCGCGCGGCGTCCAGGATCGCGGCCTCCCGCTGCTGCTTGGCCTGCGGGGACCGGGCGCGCCGGAAGTCGTTGGTGTCCACGAGCCCATGCTAGCGCAACGAGGTTGCGTTAATAACAAAACGGTGTTTCACTAAGTGGCATGACCGAGAACATGGACGTGCAGAACACGCAGCAGACCTGGTTCATCACCGGCTCCTCCCGGGGCTTCGGCCGCGCCCTGGTCCGCGCGGCCCTGGAGGCGGGCGACACCGTGGCGGCGACGGCCCGCAGGCCCGAGCAACTCGACGACCTGGCCGCCGAGTTCGGCGACCGGATCGCACCGATCGCCCTCGACGTGACCGACCCGGAGGCCGCGAAGGAGGCGCTGGAGGAGGCCAGGAAACGCTTCGGGCGGATCGACGTACTGGTCAACAACGCCGGCTACGCCAACGTCTCCCCCATCGAAACCACCGACGACGCGGACTTCCGCGACCAGTTCGAAACGAACTTCTGGGGCGTCTACAACGTGAGCAAGGCGGCGATCCCCCTGCTGCGGGAGCAGGGCGGTGGGCTTGTCGTCCAGTTCTCGTCCATGGGCGGGCGCGTCGGCGGCTCCCCCGGCATCGCGTCGTACCAGGCGGCGAAGTTCGCGATCGACGGCTTCAGCCGGGTGCTGCGCGTGGAGACCGCGCCGTTCGGGGTGCGGGTCCTGGTCGTCGAGCCGAGCGGGTTCCGCACCGACTGGGCCGGCTCCTCGATGACCGTGCACGACGTGCCCGAGCAGTACGAGACCACCGTCGGCGCGATCAACCAGCTCATCCGGCAGAACACCGAGGGGCCGGCGGGCGACCCGGTGCGCGCCGCGGAGATCCTGGTACGCGTCGCCAAGCGCCGCGACATCCCGACCAACCTCACGCTCGGCGTGATGGCGTCGGAGGGCTCCATCGCCCAGAGCCGGCGTCTGCTGGCGCAGGACGAGAAGTGGAGCGCGGTCGGCCGTTCTGCGGACTTCGCGGAGCCGTACCCCGTCACGTTCCCGCAGGACACGGCGGCCTAGGCCCCAGATCCGAAGGCGGACGATCGTCGGACCGAGGTCTCGGGCGCCCGAATCGCTCCACATCGATCGTCGAAGGGTCTGGACACCAAGGAACCGCTCGGCTGCCGACCCCTGCGCGTCCTGTGCCGGGCCGTCGACCGCTCGGGGAACGACCGCGGACGAGCGTTCCCCGAACCTCTCAACGGCCTTCTCAGCAGGCACTGTTGAGGCCCACCGCGTCGATCCGCTTGCCGAAGTTGGTGTCGTACGCCATCGCGTAGTCACCGATGTTGACCTTGCGGAAATCGCGCGGCTTGTAGTCGATGAAGCAGGCGCGGACGTTGGCGTAGAAGGAGTACACGTGATCGTGGAGGTTCGGCGGCATGTCCCGGTAGCCGTTGGATGGCATCCAGCGCCACGGGGTGCCGGAGTAGTTCCTGTCGTGCCAGAAACAGACCTCCCCCGCCGCACACTGCGCCGCCGCCCGTTGCAGCGCGGCCGCGCTCGGCGCCTGTCCGGCCGCGGGGACGCGGGCCTGGGACGGGTTCGCCGCGCCGGACAGCGCGATGCAGGTGGCCGCCACCACCAGGGCCAGACTCTTGCGGATACGCACGTCGGAACGCTCCTTCTGTTCGGGGAAGCCCGCTTTGCCGGCGTCATGCCTTGCCCAGCCAGTCCACCACCCCGCCCCGGCGACACTCCGGCAGCGGGCAACAACAGCACCCGTACAGCCGGTGACACCGGGCACCAGGGGGGCGCGCGAGGAGCGGTCGACGGGGTCGGCGACGACCGCGTACGCGTGCGCGACAACCTTCGCCCCCTGCCAACTGGCCACATCGCGGCCCGGGTTATCGCGCCGCAAGACGGGGTGCGCTTCCAGGCCGGCCAGGCCGCCCGGCGCGGAACGTCCGCGTCTGCGCGGTGACGATCATCTGGGCCGGTTCCGGCGGCGGGCCGCAGTGCTGTGCCCGCGTGGCGAAGGCGTGAGGGGGCCCGTGGTCATGAACGGTCCCAAGGGCGCGTAGGCTGGTCCTACCGACGCGGGGTGGAGCAGCTCGGTAGCTCGCTGGGCTCATAACCCAGAGGTCGCAGGTTCAAATCCTGTCCCCGCTACTGCGTGATCCGAGGGTTGAGAACCGGCTGGGACTGGTTCTCAACCCTCTTCGCATGGCCCGGCGCCCGGCCGACCGGTGCGGCGCCCCTGCCGCCCAAAAGGGCCGAGGGTGCCGGTTGACGCATGACCGTGGACGTATATGCGCTCGGTGGTGAAGTCGCCCACCTCGGTGACGCCCCCGTGCCGGCACGCCCCGTTCGCGGCGGGCCGTCCGCCTACAGCCGGTACCAGTCGTCGTCGCCGTCTTCCTGGAGCGCGCGCTCCAGGTAGTCCCGCAGGTCGCCGGCCACCCACCGTCTGCTGTCCGTCTCGTGCTCCCAGACGAAGACGTCGGGGCGTCGCGGTTTCTGTACGAAGGCGAACTGATCGCCTCCCCCGTTGTCCGCGAAGAACAGCAGGGGCTCGAAGGGCATGTACAGCTGGGCGAAGGACGGGTCCGACCGGAACAGGAGGTTGTGTTCCACGATGTGAGCGATCGGCCAGATCGTGTCGACCGATGACGGTCCGGTCAGGCCATCGCTCGCGCGCAGCAACTGCGCGAGCTGCTCGGGGAGTTCGCACCCGAGGCGCCGCCCGGCCTCGACAAGGTCGGCCTCACGCGCCGGCTCCCGCAACTCGACACCGGGAAAGGCCTGCAGGGCCATCGCTCTCCACATGGCCGCCATCGTAAAGTGCCACGGCGTGACCGTCGGCTACGGGGCGCCGGGGACCCGGTGCCTCCCACCTTCAGCCCCCGCCTCACACCGCCCTGCCCTGCCCTGCCCCGCCTCGCCCCGCCCTGCCCTGCCGAAAAGGGTTTGAGCCGCGCGGCGTCACGCTGCTACTTTCGCGGTGGACCGTAGATCGACGCATGGAGGTGAGCCCCGTGAACGCAGTTACCCGTGGGTGCTCCCTCAACCCGTCACGGTCCGGCGGCTGACGTTCGGCGTCGCCAGGAGCGCCTGAGATCAAGGCTCCTGGAAGGAACTCCGATGAATACAGAACCCTTCACCTCTGCCCCGCGCGGCAACGACGTGGTCATCACGCGTGTCGCGGACCGGCAATGGCATGCACTCGACGACGACCTGGTCGTCGGGCGGGCGCATGCGGAGCACCGGCCCGACGGCCGTCTGTTCGTCAGTATCGACGCCTGGCACGACGCCGTCTTCGACGAGCTCGTGGGTGCGCTGCCGGCGGCGCTGCCCACACCGCTCTACACGGTGGTCGACGAAGCCGACGCCGAGCTGACGGACCGCTGGCTGCGGGCCGGTTTCACGCGGTGGCGCCGCGAGTGGGAGTACGTCCTGCCGACCGACCCGCAGGCCACCGGACTCGGCGGGCTCCTGCCTCCCCGGGGTGTCACGATCGTGCCGGCGGGTCAGGTGGACGAACGTGCGCTCCGGGACGTGGACAGCGCCATCCGTGCCGAAGTCGAGGCGACCGTCGGGTGGCATTCGATGCCGGCGGAGGTACGCCCCCGCCCCGCAGGCGACACCATCATCGACCCGTCGATGTACGCGGTGGCCGCCGGGCCCGACCGCTATCTGGGGCTCATCCGGGTGGTGCACGCGAGACGGCCTCGTATCGGGCTGGTCGCGGTCAGGGCCGGCGAGCAGCGCCGCGGCATCGCGCGGGCACTCCTCGCCCACGCGCTGGCGACGCTCCACCGTTCGGGGCACACCATGGCTTCGGCGGAAGTCCACGAGTCCGACCGCGCGGCCTCCGCACTGCTCACTGGCGTCAACGCCCGCGCGGTGAGCAGCAACCTGGAACTGGTGCTGCGATGACGAAGCACAAGAACGTCATCGAAGTCGAGGGCAGGGTCGTCGAGTGCCTGCGCGGCGCGATGTTCACCGTGGAGCTTGAGAACGGCCACCACGTCCTCGCGCACATCAGCGGGAAGATCCGCAAGAACTACATCAAGGTCATGCTGGAGGACCGGGTGCTGGTGGAGCTCCCGCCGTACGACCTGACGCGTGGCCGCATCGTGTTCCGGTACCGGAACTAGCGGCGACGCGTCCAGGTCCCGGGTGAGCCACACTCGGGGCCCCGGGTGTGCCTGGGTGTGTCGCACCCGGGCAGCACCCGTCCTGGTGGGTCGTCGCCCGCCTCCGCGGACAGAGGCGTGGCCCGATCAGCGGGCCAGGAGGTCGATCACGCCGGTCAGGCCTTCCTTTCCGGTGTTCTCGGTCAGGCGGCGGCGCATCAACTCGAAGTAGGGGCCGAGCAGTTCCGGGCTGACGCCCTGCTGTTCGGCCGTGCGCAGGAAGGTCGGCGTGCCGGCCACCTGCATGGCGAGGTTGGAGACGACGCCGTTGGTGTAGTCCCCGCTGTGCAGCTGGTCGGCGGTCTGGTGAACGGCCGGGGCCATCGCGACGAGCCAGTCGGCGAGCAGCGGAGCGAGGGTCCTGGGGTCGATGTCCTCCTTGCGGATCAGGGCGAAGGCGTGCGCGGCACCGGCGAACATTCCGTACATGACGCTGAGCAGGGCGATGTCGTGCAGGGCCGCGTGCCCCGCGTCCTCGCCGACGTACGTGGTGCCCATCGGTACGCCCAACGTCGCCCGGTGGCGCTCGAACACCGCCCGCGAGCCGCTGTAGAAGGCGTAGCCGCCGGCTTCCGGCAGGCCGATCATCGGCGGGACAGCCATGATGCCGCCGTCCAGGTAGCGGGCGCCGCGCCCGCGGGCCCATGCGGCGCGGGCGCGCGCCTGGGCCGGGGTGCTGGTGGTGAGGTTGACGAGGTCCTTGCCCGTCAGGTCGGTGCCGTCCAGCACGTCGTCGATGGAGTGGTCGTCCAGGAGGCAGAGCACGATCAGGGTGTTCGCCGCGATCGCCTCGTCGGCGTGCTCCGTGGCTCTCGCGCCCTCGGCGGCGAGTGCCGCGGCGCGGGCCGGTGTGCGGTTCCAGACGGTGAGCGGGTGCCCTGCGGCAAGCCAGGCGTGGGCCAGCGCGGTGCCCATCGCGCCGAGGCCCAGGAGTGTGACGGGTGTCGTGTCAACGGTGGTCGGTGTCATGCCGATTAGGCTGCTCGCAGAGCCGGGGGTGATCAAGTACGCACTTGCGAGTGGGTGGTTACTCCGGGGTGAGCGAGCACGTCGGAGGGGTGGGGGCATGACGACGCTGAACCGGCCGGGCGCGCCGGAAGGGCATCTCTGCGGGATCGACGCCGCGATGGAGGTGATCGGCGGCAAATGGAAGGTGCTGATCCTGTGGGCGCTCCACACATACCCCTGCCGTCGCTTTGGCGAACTTCGACGGCTGCTTCCGGGGATCACGGAGAAGGTACTCGCCTCTCATCTGCGTGAGCTGGAGGCTGACGGCGTCGTGCACCGTGTCTCCTACGACGAAGTACCGCCCCGCGTCGAGTACTCGCTGACCGAGGACGGCATGCGGCTCAACGACGCGCTCCAGCCGCTTGCGGCCTGGGGCCGCGGGCGGGCGCCCGTCTCGTGACGAGCGGGATCGCGGACGAGCTGCATTGCGTGGGCGGGGATCCACCGGTCGATGCCGGCCGCGGGCACGGCACGTGTTCCGCGCGGTCGAACTCATCCGAGTTCAGTGATCGAATGATGCTGCACACCGGAGGGAAGGCCGGCGCGGTCGATGTGGCGCCGGGCCGCCAGAACACGAAGGGGACGCATGGAGAGCGAAAGCCTGCGGGATCTGCCCGAGTCCGTGACGGAGGCCGACGGGTCCGCGGTCGTGCGGGTACTGAGTTACAACGTGCGCTCCATGCGTGATGACGTCACGGCTCTGGCCCGGGTCATCCGGGCGTGCCGGCCCGATGTCGTCTGCGTCCAGGAAGCGCCGCGCTTCTTCCGCTGGCGCAAGGCCGCCGCTCGTCTCGCCAGGAGCTCGGAGCTCGTGTACGTCACCGGCGGCGCCACGGCGTCCGGCCCCATGATCCTGTCCTCCCTGCGTGCCCATGTGGAGCGCACCGAGGACATCCTGCTCCCCCGCACCCCGGGCCTGCACCAACGTGGCTTCGCCACCGCCGTCCTGCGGTTCGGCGGGGCCCGGCTCGGAGTGCTCAGCTGTCATCTGAGCGTCAGTGACCAGGAGCGCTACCAGCAGGGCGGGCTGCTCCTCGACCGACTGGCGGCCCTGGACGTTCCGCACGCGGTGGTCGGCGGAGACTTCAACGACCGTCCCCACGGCCGTACTTTCGGTCTGCTGGCGCGGTCGCTCCAGGACGGCTGGGCGACGAAGCCGTGGGGTCGTGAGCACACCACTCGGCTCGGTGATCCCCTGCAACGGATCGACGCGGTCTTCGCCACCGAGGGTGTGGAGGTCCTCGGCTGCGGGGTGCCGATGGGTCTTCCCGGCGTCGCGGAAGGCGACCTCCGCTCCGGCACGGACCATTTGCCGGTGCTGGCCGCGGTGCGGGTGCCGGCGGGAGGCTGACTTGTCGGACAGCTGGGTCGGCGGAGCCGTGTCCGCGCTCAATTGGCGCGCCACGGCACGCCCCGGCATTGCACGATGAGGACCGACAGCGCGCGAGGAGAGCTTGCATGCAGAAGATTCCGACGTTGTACGTGCGCCCCCGGGGCTCGGCCAGAGCGGCTCCGTTCGGTGAGAGGACAGGGACGCGCAGCGGCGAACCTCCGGCTCCCACACCTGGTGGAGACCGGAGGTCGCGAAGCCGGCGTGGGCGACGCGCGGCCGGCGCGTCGCCGGAGTGCTACGGCACCCAGAGCCACTTGGTGTAGTTGCCGTCGATCTGATAGCAGCTGAGGTAGGTGTCGCCGGACGCGTAGTGCCCGATGTAGCCGGGGACGGTGCCGAGGGTCGTGGGCCTGTTGGCCTTGGGGATCGTGCTCATCCCCAGGTAGTAGGTCTTGTAGTTGTTGCAGCTGGTCGTGTCGACGTCCTTGGGGGCGTCACCGCTCTCCCCCTTGGGCACGGCCAGACAGACGTTCGTGTCGTGGGTACCGGCGAAGACCTCGTGCACCTGCCCCTGGACGACGCCCCACCACTGGCCGGCGTCGTTCCGGTTGCACTTCACCATGGTGACGGCGTACGTGTTGTTGGAATTGGCGCCCCGCATGCACTTGCCGGTGGCCACGTTCTTGAGCTGGTACGCGGCGCCGGAGGCGGACGCAGGCGTGCTTCCCAGGGCGAGCTGGGTCGCCGCGGCGATGCCGGCGACCGCGAGCATGGCGGTCATTTTCCGCTTCATTCCGTTCCTCCATGTATGGGTGATGCTGTGCCAGGTCCGCGGTCTCCGTGCGACTGGGAGGCCTTGGCTGTCTACCTCCATCCTTGGTGCAGGGCAGCCGAGTCGGGCTCGGTGAGGCGTCACAATGGGCGTAACTTGCCGTCATGACACGCGTGTTGGCGGATTCCGTACTCGGCCCCATGGATCAGCGGCTGGTGGCCGCGTTGCAGTGCGACGGCCGCCTCACCGCGGAGCGGGCGGCCCACGTGCTGGGGCTGAGCCCGGCCACCGTGCGCCGTCGCCTGCACGCGCTCGGCGCCGACGGGACCGTGCGCGTGGTGATCTCACCGGTGGCCCGGCCCCGGGGCGACGGCGCGGCCGGTGCCCTGTTCCTGCGCATCCGGGTCCTGCGGGGGAAGCTCGACGCCATCGTGGCGGCGCTCGCGGCGCGCGAGGACATCCCGTTCATCGACATCACCACCTCGGGTGACGAGATATTCGCGGTCGCGCGCACCGAGCCCGGTTCACGTGATCCGCTGGTCTTCCGTCAACTGCCGTCCACGCAGGCGGTGACGGCCCTGGAGAGCGCCACGATCCTGCACGTCTTCCGGCTCACGTCCCAGTGGCGCCACCAGGTGCTGACGCCGCCCGAACGCGCGGCGCTGAGCCCCGCCGAGCCGGTTCCCGCGGCGGCGGCTTCCGGTTCCCCCGGCGGCCCCTACGGCGTCGACGCCGATGCCCTGGAAGAGTGCCTCATCGACGCGCTCGCCCCCGACGCGCGCCTGACCTCGGCGGCGCTCGCCGCGCGGACCGGTCATCCGGAGAGCACGGTGCGGCGCCGCCTCGCCCGGCTGGCCGCGCAGGGCCGTCTCATCACCCAGGTCCTGGTCGATCCACGCCGTCTCGGGCTGCCCATAGAGGCCAAGCTCCTGCTGCATGTCGCCCCCGACCATCTGGCCGCCGCCGGGCAGGCGCTGGCCGACCATCCCTCCGTGCACGGCGCGTTCGCGACGTCGGGGCCCTCGAACCTGCACGCCGCCGCGTACTTCCCGGACCTGACGGCCCTCTACGGGTTCCTCTCCGAGGACCTGGCCGGCCTGGGCATCACCCACGTCGAGACCGCCATCGTCAGCCGCGCCGTCAAGCGCACCCCCGGGCCGCTATCCGGAACGACTGCCACCCCGTGATGCGGGGGAATCCGGGGGTACCAGGCGGTGCACGGCGCGGTCGCAGGGACCGTGCGCAGCGAAGGCGACGCCCGAGGGAGCCGCCACAGAAGGGGTGTTCGCGCATGCGCGGTACGACACGAACGTCGGTAGCGGTGACGGTAGTCGGGTTATGCCTTGCGGGCGCCGCGGCGTGCGGCGGGAGCGACGACGAGGCGTTCAAGGGGCAGAGCGCCGACCAGATCGCCGCGAAGGCCGTCGAGGCGACGCGTCAGGCCGACTCGATGCACCTGAAGGGCACGGTCGCCCGGAACGGCGGGCAGCGGGTGGGCATCGATCTGTCCGTCGACAGCCAGAAGAACTGCCAGGGCACCGTCACCAACGCCCAGGCCGTCTCCGACATCCGGCACAAGGACGCCACGCTGTACCTCAAGGGCAACAGCGCCTACTGGCAGGCCAACCTCAAGCAGCAGCCCCAAGCCGAGAAGCTGGTGCCGAAGGTCGCCGACAAGTGGGTGCGGATGCCCGCAGCCGACGACCAGTTGACCGGACTGTGCGACAAGCAGGGCCTGCTGGCGACCATGGACGAGGACAAGTCCGAGCGGCAGGGGATGTCACGCGGCGACACCACCACCGTGGACGGCAAGAAGGCCGTGGAGCTGAAGAAGCAGAAGGACGGCAAGACCCGGTCGATGTTCGTCGCCACCGATGGCAAGCCGTACATCCTGAAGGTCACCGCCACCGGGACGTCCCCCGAGAACACGGTCTTCACCGACTACAACAAGCCGGTCGATCCTCCGCAGCCCCCGGCCGACCAGACCGTCGACCTGAAGCAGCTGGCCGCGCAGAAGTAAGGCAGGCAGTCGGTCAGTCGGTCAGTCAGCGACGGTTCCGACCAGCCGGTGCGGGGTGATCCTGACGACCACCCGCACCACCTCCGGCGGCAGGTCCACGTATTCCTGGCCCGCGCCGGGGCCTTCGTACTGCTCGGCCAGGGCGACGGCCACCGTGCGGCCCAGGTCTTCGGTGACGGTCGCGGTGCCCCGCACCTCCAGGTAGCGCTGGGGATCGGCCTGGTCGTAGACGGTCAGGCTGACCCGCCCATCACGCTCCACATTGGTGACCTTGCGGCGGCCGGCCGCCGAGGAGATCAGCAGGTCGTCGCCGTCCCGGCCGACCCAGACCACCGAGGTCTGCGGGCTGCCGTCGGGGTTCACGGTGGCGAGCACCGCGGGATGCACATCGTCAAGCAGCTTACGGGCGGCGTCGTTCAGGGAAATCGTCACGCCCGCGACCCTAACCACGACATCGGGCGGCGTCGACAACTTTCTGCGGGCGGTACGCGCGGGGCACCCGAGCCGTACCCCCTGGCGGCGGTTCACGCGGACGACATGATCGCCCGGGTGACGGCGGTGACCGCCGGGGTGGGCCGTCCGGGCAGACGTGCCACCAGGACGCGGCGGACTTCGGGGGGCGCGCCCTCGACGCGCACGAGGCTCACGCCGGGCGGCAGCACCGGTGCGAGCCGGGCCGGCACCGTCGTCACACCGAAGCCCCCCGCGACGAGATGCAGCTTCGTCAGCCAGTCGCGCGCCGAGTGGACGACACGCGGCCGCCCCGGCAGACCCGGCCAGGCGCCGAGCAGCGGTTCGGAGTTCAGGGACGAGGTGGCGATCCACGCGGCGCCCACCAGCTCGTCGACGTGGACCGTGCCCCGTCCCGCGAACTCACCGGCCGACGGGACGGCCACCACCAGTTCGGTGTCCATGACGGTTTGGACGTGCAGACGCGGCGACTCGCCGTCGAAGGGACGGTGGGGCGGGCGCGAGGTCAGGAGCCCGAGGTCGACCGAGCCCGCGCGCAGGGCGCGGATCAAAGTGGGTGTGGTGCCCTCGCTGGTGGTGACCGTGAGCTGCGGGTCCGCCTCCGCGAGGTGGGCGAGGACGGACGGCAGGATCGCGGCACCCGCGCTCAGGAACACGCCGAGCCGCACCCGCTCGGTACGCGGGACGGTGCCGGTGAGCTCACGCTCGGCGGCCGCGAGCGAGGCCAGAACGGTGTGGGCGTGCCGCAGCAGGGTCAGTCCGGCGGCGGTGAGCCGGACCCCGTCCGGTCGGCGCTCGAACAGGGCGGTGCCCGCGCTGCGTTCGAGGGCGGCGGCCTGGCGCGATACGGCGGACTGCGTGTAGCCGAGCCGGGCGGCCGCCGCGGTGAAGCTGCCGGACTCCGCGATCTGCCGCAGGACCCGCAGTCCCGTACTGGAGATGTCCATGCGGCCTACGCATACCACGGATGCCGGATCGTCGCTTCCCGCATGCCGGATCGCCTCCTAGTGTCGATCTCACCAGCTCGGACAAGCAGGCACGAACGGGGAGATCAAGACATGCGGGCAGCAGTTCTGACGGGATTCGGCGTACCGCTCGCGGTGCGGGACGTACCCGAACCTCGGGCCGGGGGCGGCGAGGTGGTGGTCGAGGTCCTGGCCACCTGCGTGGCGCCCTACGCGGGCGAAGTCTTCGGCGGCACACGCAACTACCCCCTCGTCCCTCCCGTCGTGCCGGGTCTTGGCGGCGTGGGACGGATCATCCACGTCGGCCCGGACGCCACGAGGCTGCGCGTCGGCGACCTGGTGTGGTGCGACCCGACGGTGCGCTCCCGGGACGACGCCCTGACACCCGACATCACGCTGCAGGGCTGGAGTTCGCGCGGCGAAGGCGGCGCGCGGCTCGCCGAGTACCTGCATGACGGCTCGTACGCCGAACGCATGCGGGTCCCGACGGAGAACGTCTTCCCGCTGCCTCCCGCGGCCGGGGACGATCCGGCGCGCTGGGCGGCGCTCAGCGTGCACGCCATCTCCTACGGCGGGCTCCTGGCGGGCGGGCTCGCGGCGGGCGAGACGCTGCTCGTCAGCGGGGCCACCGGCAATCTCGGCAGCAGCGCGGTGGCCGTCGCGTTCGCGATGGGAGCGGGCCGGGTGGTCGCCCCGGGCCGCAACAAGGCCGTGCTCGGCCTCCTCGCCGACCGGTTCGGACCACGGCTGCGCCCCGTCCCGCTCACGGGGGACGAGGCCGTCGACCGCGCGGCGATGTCCGCGGCGGCCGGCGGCGCGATCGACATGGTGATCGACCTGCTGCCGCCGAGCGCCCCCGCCTCGGTGGCACGCGCGGCCGCCATGACCGTGCGCGAGTTCGGCCGCGTCGTCCTCATGGGCGGCGTGGGCATGCTCGGCGGCGACGACCTGGCACTCCCGTACCCGTGGATCATGCGCAACTCGATCACCGTGCGCGGACAGTGGATGTACCCGCGCGCGGCGAACGCCGGCATCATCCGGCTGCTCGCGTCGGGCATCCTTGACCTCGCCCCGGAACGGGTCCGGTCGTTCGGTCTCGACGCCGTCAACACCGCCATCGCGTACGCCGCCGAGCACAGCGGCCCCTTCGACCGCACCGCCCTGACCCCGCCGGCCTCCTGAGGACGGGCGTCCGGCTGACGCTCCGGTCCGGCTCCGGGTGGCTCTCCTTGACCCGGAGAGCGGAGGAAGGTGATCACTCCCCCGGCCGCGGGCGATGGCACTGCGCGCCGTGTGCTCGGCGGCTGGAGCGGCACGGAATACCGCCTCAGCTACTAGTGAGCCGGTCCCCCCGGAGCGGTGCCTCCGATCGCGGGCGCCATCGGCGCGTCGCCCCGGCACGTACGCTGCAGTCATGGACGATCCCATACTCACCGCCCGCGACCTGGTACGGGACCGGTTTCCCGGTGCTCGGGCCGCCTTTCTCGCCGGCAGCGTGCTGACCGCTCGCCGGACGCCCCTGTCCGATCTGGACATCGTGGTCCTCCTGGACGGGCCGCCCGCGCCCGCCCGCGAGAACCTGGTGTACCGCGGCTGGCCGGTGGAGCTGTTCGTGCAGACCGAGGCCGTCTGGCACGGATTCGCCGACCGGGAGACCGCGCAGCGGAGTTCGCCGCTGCTCGCCATGTGCGCCGAGGGCATGCTCCTGGTCGACACGGACGGGCTGGGCGCTTCCCTGCAGAGCGAGGCACGCGAGCGCTGGGCCGCGGGCCCGCCGCCGCTCTCCGGCCCCGAGCGCGACTACCTGCGGTACGTCCTGACCGACCTCCTCGACGACCTGCGGGGCTGTGCGGATCCGGCCGAGCGTGTGTACCTGGTCGCGCACATGCTGCAACGCGCGTCGGAGCTGGTCCTGCTGGTCGGCGGAGTCTGGCTCGGCGGAGGCAAGTGGCTGTCGCGGCGGCTCGCCGAGGCTGCCCCCGACGTGCACCGCGCGTTGCACGAGGCTGCCGCACAGGCGATCGCCGGGGACGGTACGGGGTTCGCCGCGGTCGTGGGCGAGGTGCTGGACCTGGCCGGCGGCCCGCTGTGGGACGGGTATGCCGTCAAAGGATGAGCCGGTGAGGAGCCGGTGATGAGCCGGCGGGGCCCACTCCCACGGCCCTTCGCCGTTCGGTGAGCATCTCAACCCCCCTGCCAGGAAGGCGTGTTGGGGTACCGGGGAGCGCCGTCGGCGCCCCTCACCCTCCCGCCAGCGCCGCCAGGCGTCGCGTCACCAGGGTGCGTCCGCGCGCAGGGACCGTCCACAGGTCGTGCCCGGCGATGCCCCACCCCGCGAGCAGACCGTTCGCGGCGAGCAGGCCCGTCGTGGCGGCCCGCTCCATGAGCGCCACCGGCAGGTCGCAGCGGATCGTGTCGCCGGCGAGCATGACGTCGGGGCGCGGCGTGCGCACGGTGGGCCGGTCCTCGTAGCCGCCCACGGGGAACAACGGGCAGTCGTCCCGCCACTCGTGGCGCGCGTCGACGACCGCGCTGCCGCGCGTCTCGGGAAAGACGCGGTGCAGCTGGCCGAGGAGCCGGTCCTGCACCGCGCGCCGGTCGGCGTGCTCCGGCTGGGCGTACGCGTGGAGTTCGACGACGGAGCCACCGGTGCGGGCGCTCCAGCGCGCGGCCTCGCCCTCCCAGCGTTCGAGCACGCTGACGTTGTCGAGGTCGCCGTACCCGCTGGTGCCGAGGAAGCCGGGGCGGTCGCGGGCGACGGGTCGGTCGAGCCACAGGCGGCTCACGAGGAACGGCGGTGCCGTGCGCAGCCCCTCGATGCGCGCGCGCCAGGCAGGGTCTCCCAACTCCGGGCTGTTTCGCGTGAGTTGGACCAGTCCGGGGACGTTCAGGGCGAGCACACAGGCGTCGTGGTGGTCGTCCCCCCGCTCGGTGGCCAGGCGCAGGCCGCCCCGGCGGTCCGGCGTGACACCGTCGATCTCCGTGGAGGTGCGGACCCGGGCGCCCAGCAGCCGCAGCCGGTCCGCGAGGGGGTCCCAGAGCGCCTGCGGAAACGGCTCGTCGGGTACGTCGAAGAGGAGGCCCTCCGCGGAGCCCAGGAAGTAGATGTGGAACATCAGGGCCATCTCGGCGGCCGACAGGGTGCGCGGGTCGGCGAAGAAGCTGCGGGAGAAGACCTCGAACGCCAGATGGCGGGCGGACCGGGGGAACCGGATCGAGTCGAGATAGTCGTACGCGCTGAGGGAGTCGAGGCGTGCGTAGATGTCGGGGACGCGGACGTCGAGCAGGCCGAGGGCGGCCCCCGCGTGCACGCGGGCGAGCTCGCGCAGCGGGAAGGAGCGGCTGCGGGCGGCGAAGGACAGAGCGCTCCACGGGGGTGTCCTCGGCACGGCGGCGAAGCTGTCGTGGAGGCCGTCGGCGTGCCGCAGTGGATAGTCCGGCAGCGGGGTGAGCCGTCGTAGTGCGGGGTCCGTGCGCCGGAGCAGGGCGCGGAGGTTGTAGTACTGGCGGAAGAAGGCGTGGAAGCCCCGGCTCATGGTGACCCGGCTGCCGTCGCTCAGGGTGGTCGGCCAGCCGGCCAGCCGCCCGCCGAGGGTGTCGGCGCGTTCGTACAGGGTGACGCGCACGCCGCGTTCGGCGAGCGCGGTCGCCGCCGCCAGTCCCGCGATGCCTCCTCCGACGACTCCGACGGAGAGCGATGTGGCGTCGCGGGGGCGTGCGGTGCCGGGCCGTGCGGGCAGCAGGCGGGCTCGTGCGTCGCGCCCCGGCCGGCCGGTGCTCGTCGGGTGGTCGTCCTGTCCCGGAGCGTCCCGGGTGCGGGAGGCATGGTCGAAGGGGGCGGCGGGCTCGGGCGGGACGGGCATGGTGTTCCTCGGTGGAAGGGGAGGCTCAGGAGGGCCGGGCGGGGGGCGCTACGGGGCGCCGTGGGCAGGTGGCGGCGGCGAGCGCGCTGCGCACCATGGGCAGGATCGGGGTGCGCAGCCCGATCGCGACGTCCTGGAGGGGGGTGGTCCGTCCGTCGAGGAAGTGCAGCAGCCGCTCCATCGGGACGTGGGAGAAGAGCTGTTCGAAGAAGGCGGCGCCGTCCACCCGGCCGCTGGCGAGGCCGCGCAGGAGCACCGCGTCCATGGCCCGGGACCGTCGCGAGTGCGGGGCGGGCGGCAGGGGGTCGCGCCCTGCTCGCAGCGCGGTGGACACCGCCGTGACCTGGCGCTGGATGGCGGAGAACGCGTACCCGGTGGAGGGGCGCACCGCTCCCCCGGCGACCCCGATGGGGAAGACGCCGGGTGCGCTCCGCCGGGCGAAGCGGCCGTCGGTCATGGGGATGACCCCGGTCTCGGTGTCGGTCACGTCGTGGCCGGCCGCGCCCAGGACGTCGGTCAGATAGCCGCGCAGCATCCGGTCGTACGCGTCGCCGGGCAGCACGGCGGCGGAGAACTGGGTGTACTCGACGAGCGCCGTGGTGGCGCTGGTCGGCAGAACGTAGAAGAAGGCCAGGCCGTCGCGGGGCTGGGGCGTGCGGAAGTCCATCAGGTCCGCGGCCCCGCGGTCGAAGACGGGCCGCCGGGTGCGCACGAACCAGCCGCGGAAGTGCTGCAGCAGGCAGGTGCGGGCGGGGGGCAGGACGCGCGGAGGGCGGGAGTCGAAGACGTACCGCGCGTGCAGGACTGTGGCGCGGCCCTCGGCGTCGCGCAGGTGGATGTGGCTGCCGCGGCCGGCCGGGGTGATGCGCTGCACGGTGGCCTGACGCCGTGTGATGTGCGGTGCTGCGGCGAGGCGTTCCTCCACGAGGGTCTGGAAGGTGTCCGACCGGATCATCTTGTAGCGCAGCGGCGCGATGTCCTGACGGGTGCTGCGGCCGTCCTGGGCGTGCACGCGCAGGGAGCGCCAGGTGGCGGTGACCGCCGCGTCGTACCGTCCGGCCCCGCTCTCCCAGAAGCACCAGGTGCGGCGCGGCGGGCGCAGGGGGCCTGGTGGGGCGTCGAGCAGGACGACGGACGGCGCTCCCGCGGCGAATCCGGGGGCGGCGAGCCGCTCGGTCAGGGACAGGCCGGCCGCGCCCGCCCCGACGACGACCACGTCGGCTTCGTCCATCGGCTCGATGCTCCCCTCGCCCTAATCGAGTGACTCCATCAGGTTTGCTTCTGCTGCGGTCCGGTACGTGAAGGCGTGCCGTGGTCACCAGTACCACGGTGAGCCCGTGTTCACGCCGAACGGGCGACGGCTGATGCTCGCCCTGCGTATCCGCCGCTCCGGCGGGCACCGGCACGGGGAGGGTCCCCCGACCGCCCGGCACGGACAAGCCGAAGGAGCTGCCGCGATGGACTGGGAAGACGGTCGGCGGCGCGAGGGGCTGCGACCAGCGAGCGCCCCGGCCGCCCCCGGGTGCCCGGACGGGCCGGCACCGGCGGCGGTGCCCGCGTACGCGGAGGTCGATGCCGATGTCCCCGCGGCGGTCCGTGGCCGGCTCCAGGACTGGCTCGCGCACCGCACGGCGTGGGCCGAGGCGCTGGACGAGACGTTCGCGCACGACGTGGCGGCGCGTCTGGAGCGGTTCGCGCTCGGCGGCGGAAAGCGCGTACGGCCGCGGTTCCTGTGGTGGGGCCTGCGCGGTTGCGCGCGGCCGTGCGACGCGCGGACGCGGGCGGCGCTCGACCTGTCCGCCGCGCTCGAACTCCTGCAGTGCTGTGCGCTGATCCACGACGACGTGATGGACGGGGACCTGGTGCGGCGTGGCGAGCCGTCGCTGCACGCGGCGGTGGCCGGCCAGTATGCCGGCGTCGCGACGGGCGCGGGCCACCGCAGGCTCGGCGAGTCAGCCGCGGTCCTCGCCGGGGACCTGGCGCTCGCCTGGGCCGACGACATCGTCGGTGAGCTGGAGCTGCCCGCACCGGTCGCGAAGGAGATCCGCTCCGTGTGGGCCGTGATGCGCACCGAGATGGTCGCGGGGCAGTACCTGGACATGCACGGCGCGGTCACCGGGACACGGTCCGTGGCCCGCGCCGTGCGCGCCGCGTGTCTCAAGAGCGCCCTGTACACGGTGGAGCGCCCGCTGCAGCTCGGGGCGCTGCTCGCGGGCGCCGACGCGAAGACGACGGCGGCGCTCCGCGCGGCGGGCCGCTGTGCCGGAATCGCCTTCCAACTCCACGACGACGTAAGGGACTTGTACGGCGAGCACGGCGGCAGGCCGCCGGGCCAGGACATCCGGAGCGGCAAACCCACCTATCTGATCGCCGTGGCGCTCGCGAGGGCCGGCTCCACCGGGAACGCCACGGCCCAGGAGGTGTTCGCGCGGCAGGTGGGCCGCGCGGACCTCGACGCGGACGGGTTGCGCGCGGTGCGCGACGCGGTGACGTCCACGGGGGCCCGGCGGATCGTGACGCGCAGGATCGACCAGCTGCTGACCACGGCCCGTCGGCATCTGAGCCACGTCTCGCCGCGCACCGAAGGCCACGACCGTCTGCTCGCCCTGATGTACGCGGCAGCCGGGCGGCCCGGCGCGACGGCTTCCGTAGACCCGGCGGTCCCGCACGGCACGGTCCGCGAAGGCGCGACGACCCACGGGGGCGGCGTCTCGCTCTCCCCGGCCGGCCCGCATCGCTCCACGACGGAAGAGGCCTCATGAGGCGCACCATTCCGGGCCGCACCGACCACGTGGTCGTCGTCGGGGCCGGACTCGCCGGTCTCTCCGCGGCGCTGCACCTGCTCGGGGCGGGCCGCCGGGTCACCCTCGTCGAGCGGTCACCGGGCCCCGGCGGCCGCGCGGGGAGGCTCGACAGCGGTGGCTTCCTGCGGGACACCGGGCCGACGGTGCTGACCATGCCGGAGTTCGCCGACGAGGCCTTCGCCGCCGTCGGCAGGAGCCTGTACGACCAGGTGGAGCTGATCGCGCTGCATCCGGCCTACCGGGCCCGCTTCGCCGACGGCGCCACCCTGGACGTGCACACCGACGGTGACGCCATGGAGAGCGAGGTCGCCCGGTTCGCCGGAGCGCGCGAGGCCCAGGGCTACCGCAGGCTGCGGGAGTGGCTCCAGCGGCTGTACCGGGCGCAGATCGGCAGCTTCATCGACACCAACTTCGACTCGCCGTTGCAGCTGCTCACCCCCGACCTCGCCAGGCTCGCCGCCCTGGGCGGCTTCGGCCGTCTCGACGCCCGCATCGGGCGCTTCATCAAGGACGAACGCCTGCGCAGGGTCTTCTCCTTCCAGTCCCTGTACGCGGGCGTGCCGCCGGCCCGCGCCCTGGCCGCGTACGCGGTGATCGCCTACATGGACACCGTCGCCGGCGTGTACTTCCCGCGCGGCGGCATGCACGCGCTCCCCGCGGCGATGGCGGACGCCGCCTCGTCCGCGGGCGCGCGCCTGCGCTACGGGGAGAACGTGGTGCGGCTGGAGCGTTCGGGGCAGCGGATCACCGCGGTGGTGACCGAGCACGAACGCATCCCGTGCGACGCCGTCGTCCTCACCGCCGACCTGCCGGTCGCCTACCGGCTCCTCGGCCGGGCCCCGCGGCGCCCGGTGGGTCTGCGGGCCGCTCCCTCGGCGGTGGTGCTGCACGCCGGCTGCGACCGCACCTGGCCCCAACTCGCCCATCACACCATCTCGTTCGGCGCGGCTTGGAAGACGACGTTCGACGAAGTCACCCGGCAGGGCCGGCTCATGAGCGACCCCTCGCTCCTCATCACCCGGCCCACCGCGAGCGACCCCGGCCTCGCACCCCCCGGCAGACACCTCCACTACATCCTCGCTCCCTGCCCCAACACGGCCATCGGTCCCGACGCGCGCGCCTGGGCCGAACTCGCCCCGCGCTACCGCACCCGGCTCCTCACCGAACTGGAACGCCGGGGCCTGGCGGGGCTCGCCGCATCGGTGACGGACGAGCACCTGGTCACACCGGCGGACTGGCAGGCCCAGGGGCATCTGTACGGCACCCCCTTCTCCGCCGCCCACACCTTCGCGCAGACCGGTCCCTTCCGGCCGCGCAATCTCGTCAACGGCACCGAGAACGTCGTCCTCGCGGGGTGCGGCACCACCCCCGGCGTGGGCGTGCCCACGGTGCTCGTCTCGGGAAAGCTCGCCGCCGCCCGCATCACCGGAGCCGCCGCCCCGCGCTCCCGCGTCCCCCGTCGACCCGATCTGCCCCCGGCCCCGAACTCCGCCAAGGAGCGCCCCTGATGACCGCCCGCGAGCTCAACGCCGCCGGTATCACCGACCCCGGTCTGCGTTACGCGTACCAGCAGTGCAGGGCGCTCAACGCCCGGCACGGCAGGACCTACTTCCTCGCCACCCGGCTGCTTCCCCTCGAACACCGGGCGGCCGTCCACGCGTTGTACGGGTTCGCCCGCTGGGCGGACGACATCGTCGACTCGCTGGACAGCACCGCCACGACGGACCGGCGCAGGTGCGCGCTGGACGAGTTGGACCGGGAGCTCGACGCCGGACTGCTTCCCGGGGCGGCGACGGCCCGGCCCGTCATCCGGGCGGTGGCCGACACCGCGGACCGCTACGCCATCGACCCCCAGCTGTTCCGGGACTTCATGGCGTCCATGCGCAGCGACCTCACGGTCACCTCCTACGCCACCTATGCCGACCTGCGCTCCTACATGCACGGATCGGCGGCCGTCATCGGTCTGCAAATGCTGCCGGTCCTGGGCACGGTGGTGCCGGCCGCCGAGGCCGCACCGCATGCGGCGGCCCTGGGCGTGGCGTTCCAGCTCACCAACTTCCTGCGGGACGTCGGCGAGGACCTGGACCGGGGCCGGGTCTACCTTCCCCTCGACCTGCTGGCCGCGCACGGCGTCGACCGGCACCTTTTGGAGTGGAGCAGACGGACGGGAAGGGGCGACCCGGGCATCACGCAGGCACTGCGTGCGGCGGAGCACCTCACCCGGCGCGTCTACCGGGAGGCCGCGCCCGGCATCGCGATGCTCAGCCCGCGGGCCAGGCCGTGCATCCGCACCGCGTTCGTGCTCTACCGCGGCATTTTGGACGCCATCGCCGCCGACGGCTACAGCGTCGTGCACCGGCGTGCCGTGGTCCCGCGCCGCAAGCGCGCGCTGATCGCTCTCGACGGGCTCGTCAGCCGCGCACGGGCACGTCACCGCCGGGCACCCGGCACCGTCCTGCACACCGGGGCCCCGAACAGCGCCACGGCCGCCGCGGCCGCCGTCGTGGCGCGGCGGCCGGAGCCGTCCGGGGCCGGCTGACACGATGGCGGGCAGGCGAGCCGACGCAGGGCCGCCCACGGGAGCGGGGTCGGCATGGGTTACTCACGAAAGCAGAAGCGCATGGTCTCGCGCGATCCGGCACGGCGCCCCCGCCTCCCCCTCGGCCTGCGCAAACGTGCCGTGCCCTGGGAGCAGCAGCGCAGTACCTGGCGCGAGGCGAGCCCCGCACTCATCGATGCGGCCCTGCGCCGCGCCCAGGCCAGACCGTCCGGCAACTGGTACGTCGTGGGCGCCTCCCGGGCCCTGACCGCGACCGCCCCGTGGGGGCGCACCATTGCGGGACGCGAGATCGTGGTGTGGCGCGACACCTACGGCACGCCCGTGGCCGGGCCCGGACAGTGTCCGCACCTGGGGGCGCCGCTCAAGAACAGCCCGGTGCACTGCGGCACCCTGGTGTGTCACTGGCACGGGCTCGCCCTGAGCGGGGCCCCGACGGCGGGCTGGGAGCCGCTGCCCGTACACGACGACGGGGTGCTGATCTGGGTGCGGCTCGACGCGGCCGACGAGGCCCAACCACCCCTGGAAGCGCCGGTGTTGCCTCCCCGTCCCCGCCTCGACCGGTCGCTCGCGTCGGTGTACACGACGGCGGGTGTCTGTGAGCCCGAGGACATTGTCGCCAACCGCCTCGACCCGTGGCACGGCGCCTGGTTCCACCCGTACTCCTTCGTCGACCTGACGGTGGTCAGCGCGCCGCGGCGTGACGGCACGGACGAGGACGACGCGTTCGTCGTCGATGTGTCGTTCAAGGTGGCCGGCCGTGTGGTGGTCCCGGTGCGCGCGGCCTTCACGGCGCCCGAACCGCGCACCGTGGTCATGCACATCACCCGGGGCGAGGGGGTGGGTTCGGTCGTCGAGACGCATGCGACGCCGCTGGGCACCGATGCCCGGGGCCGGCCGCGTACCGCCGTGGTCGAGGCGGTCATCGCCACCTCCGACCGGCCCGGCTTCCGCGTGGCCCAGCTGCTCCGGCCGCTCGCCGGCCCTCTCGTCAACCACACCGCGGGCCGGCTGTGGCGCGACGACCTCGCGTACGCGGAACGGCGCTGGCTGTTGCGGTCGACGGGACGCTTCCCGGGCTGAGCGCCCGACGGGGCGGACAGGACCTGTCCGGCCGACCGCGTGACTGCTTCGCGTCCCGTAGCCCGACCGGTCGCACGCTCCGGCCCGCTGCCGTGCCCCGGCCCGGCGCGGAGCCCCGGAACCCTGGGGCCGGGCCGCGTAGAGCAAGATCTACACTGCCCCCAGCGACCGGACGCTCGCCTCAACGAGGGCGCAACGGGAGCGCATTCGGAACCCATGAGCGCCGTGCCCGGGGATGGCGCGCGCATTTTGACGAGGGCGGATTGATGGCGGCCATACCTTTCGACGCGGCGTTGCTGGACGGATACCGCGCCGTGCAGGAGAGCGGTGCGGGCCCGATGAGCCTGGAGAGGCTGCCACAGGTCCGAGCGGAGGACGCCGCAGAGGTGCCGACGCTCGACGAGCTGCGGCGGGGCGGGCGGTTCGAGGTGACTTCGCGCTCGGTTGCGGGGGCGTCCGGCACTTCGGGGGCCGAGCTGCTGATCTGCACGCCTGCCGCCGTTTCGGGCCCGGCCGCGTCGCGCCCGGCCATCTACTTCCTGCACGGCGGCGGCTACGTCACCGGCGATCCCCGGCACCTGTTCTTCATCGGGCCGCTGCTGGACGAGGCCGAGCGGCTCGGGGCGTCGCTGATCTCGGTCGGGTACCGGCTCGCGCCGGAGCATCCGCATCCCGCACCGCTCGACGATGTCCACGCCGGGCTGCTGTGGACCGTTGAGCACGCGGCCGAACTCGGCTTGGACGCGGACCGGATCGTCGTGGCGGGGACGAGTGCCGGCGGTGGCCTGGCCGCCGCGCTGAGTCTGTCGGTGCGCGACACGGGCGGTCCGCGGCTGGCCGGGCAGTTGCTGATGTGCCCGATGCTCGACGACCGCAACGACAGTGCTTCGGCCCATCAGATGGACGGTGTCGATGTGTGGGACCGGAGCTGGAACGGCTTCGGGTGGAAGTCCCTGCTCGGTTCCGCGTGCGGGGGCCCGGACGTGTCGCCCTACGCCGCGCCCGCCCGCGCCACGGATCTGTCCGGACTGCCGCCGGCCTTCATCGACGTCGGCTCCGCGGAGACGCTGCGCGACGAGGCCGTCGCCTTCGCCGACCGGATCTGGCGGGCCGGCGGCTCTGCCGAGCTGCACGTGTGGTCCGGCGGCTATCACACGTTCGACCTTGTGGTCCCGGACGCGGCGATCAGCCGGGCGGCGTGGCAGGCCCGCCGTTCCTGGCTGGAGCGGGTGCTGGCGGCCTGACCTTCCGCTCGGGTGGCGGCTCGCTCCGCACATGTCGACCGGTCAGGCCCTACGGCGTACGCCCCGGTCCGGTGGCGGTGAGCACCTCGCGGGCGGCCCGCGTCCCCGACGCGAGGGCGCCCTGGACCGAGCCGGTGGCCCGGTGGTCGCCGCACACATGGCGGCCCGGGGCGACGCGGGTGGGCCGGGACAGCGGCCAGGGAGGGGTCATGGCGGGCAACGCCTCGTGGACGGTGTCGACTTGGAGCAGCTGCCAGCGCGCGGTGTCGGTGCCGTACACGTCGCCGAGCGCGGCACGCAGCTCGCCCTCACGCTCGGTGCCGCTCTCGCCCAGGACGGACGTGCAGATGAGGGCGCTGCCGGCGGGCGCGTAGGTCGGGGCGACATCGCTCTGTACGCAGGTGTTGAGGAACCGTCGCCCGCTGTCGAGGAGCAGGGTCGGTTCGCCCAGTGGAGACTCCGGGGCCACGTGGTGGTACGTGGTCACGGTGCGGGTGGGCGGAATCGCGAGCCCCGGCAGCAGCCGGGCGGCCATGAACGCGCCGGTGGCCACGACGACCGTGGGGGCTTCCCAGTGGACACCGTCCTCGGTCCGCACTCCGCTGTCCGTCAGCGCCTGTGCCGGGGTGTCGAGGACAAGGCAGTCCGGCGGGAGGGTCTCGGCGAGCTGCGCGGGCACCGCGCCCATGCCGTCGGCGGGCAGGCACAGGGTGCCGCGCAGCATGCTCCGCCAGACCAGGTGGAAGAAGCGGGAGGAGGTTTCCAGTTCCTCTTCGAGGAACACGCCCGACAGGAAGGGCCGAAGAAACGTCTCGACCAGCTCGGGAGAGATGCCGGCCGCGGCGAGCGCCGTCTCGGTGGTGTGCTCGGAGCCGCGTTTGAGGGCGCGGACGGGTCCCAGCATGTCCCGGGCGCTGAGCAGGCCGAGTGCCATGAGGTCTCGGCCCGATGCCAGCCGGCCCGGCAGGAGGTCCGCGGTCCGGCGGGGCCGGCGCGTCGGGTCGGTGAAGAGCCGTCGGCCCTGCGGGGTGTGGACGAGGGCGCCCGGTGTGAAGGGCCGCAGCCGGAGCCCACGGAGCTCGAAGCGGCGTTTGACCTGCGGGTAGGCGGTGTTGAACACCTGGAAGCCGCGGTCCAGGAGGAATCCGTCGACGCGGTCGGTGCGTACGCGTCCGCCCACGGCGTCGGACGCCTCCAGCAGCCGCACCGTCTTGCCGGCGCGGCTCAGGTCGCTCGCGCAGGCGAGCCCCGCCAGGCCGGCCCCCACCACGATGACATCGGCCTGTGTGCTGGTCACGTTTCCTCCGTGTCGTCCTCGCGAACCATGGCAGAGCGTTCAGCGTGCCACGACGGAGGGCGGCCGGGCGGGTAGGCCACGCGCCGTGGGGCGCCCGACGCATTCCGACGAGCCGCACCATGACGGCGTTCGGTCAGCGCCACTTGGGTGCGCGAAAGGCGCGATGGCGCGCGATGGCGCGCGATGGCGCGCGATGGCGCGCGATGGCGCGCGATGGCGCGCGATGGCGCGCGATGGCGCGCGATGGCGCGCGATGGCGGGGGATATGAGCGGTGCGATCGGCCGCGGCCGATCGCACCGCTCATATCCCCCGCCATGGGGGCTGCTTTTTACCGTCGGGTGATTTCCGCGGGAGCGGATTCACCGTCGGGCGGCCTTGTCAGAACCGGCCGCCCGTGGCACGGGTGAAAGGCCCGTGTCCACGCCGGGCGGTCACCCTGCCGAGGCTGTAGGCGCCCGCCAGGGCTGCCAGCGCGCCGCCTCCCAGGCCCGCCGCGATCTGCTTGCGCTTCTGGACCACCGTCCACGCGGTCGTCGCGGCACGCAGCGACTTGCCAGGCACCGCGGACAGCTTCTCGCCGCCGGCCTTGGCCTTGGAGCGCAGCGCCACTACGCCGCGGCCGGTGCTGTCCTTGGCGTCGGACGCCGCCGCCTTGGCCTGGCTCGCGGCCGTCTTGGCGTGCGCCGCCGCGGACTTGGCGTCGGTGGTCGCCGACTTGGCCCCGGTCGTCGTAGCCGATGCAGCCTTGGTCGTAGCAGACCGAGCTCCGCTGCTCGCGGAGCGAGCCGTGCTCTTGGCCGCGGTGCTGTTCGAGGCCTCGTTCTTCTTCGCTGTTTCCGACTTCGCTGTTTCCGACATGGGGTCCGTCTAGCCGCAGTTCCGCAATTGAAACAACTGACGTGCGGATGAATTCCGCAAGCGGCAACTGTGTTTCAGGACGCCTGGTGGCAGGGCGCGTTGGCGGGGCTGTTGTGCAGGATCTGGTCGAGATAGCCGGGGCCGGAGGCCGGGACGACCTCGGGGGCCGTGCGGTAGCGGAGCGTCTCCGTCTGCCAGGCGTGGTAGCCGCTCATCCAGGCGGCCATGATGTCGACGTACGTGTGCACGGCGGCCTCCTCCTCGGGCCCGAGCCCGAGCTGGGCACACAACGCGGTTGTCTGGACGGCGAGTTCGTCGAAGCGTCCGACGCGGCGGTCCACGTGCCGGCGGGCCTCGGCGACGGCCGCGTCACGCGTGAGATGCCGTGCCGATTCGAGGACCAGGACCAGGTTGTCCATGTCGCCGCGGGCCTCCTCCTTCTCCACGGAGTACACGTCGTTGCACATCAGCGTCACGTCGATGGCGGTCTGCCGCATGATGCGCAGCTGAGGAGCGTGGAAGGCCGCCGCGGGGACGGTGATGCCCGCGGCGCGCTCCCCCAGGGACAGCGGGAGGTCGGTTCCGGCGATGCCCCGGCGGACCTGGAGGTACGTCTCCATGTCGGCCGGGGTGCCGCGGAGGCGTCCTATCGCTTCGTGGGCCTGCGCGGCGAAGTAGTACTCCCACTCGTGTGCGGTCCGTGCGATCCAGGCCGGGTGGGCGCCGCGGATCTCCCGGGACCGGATGTCGGCGAACGCGGCGGTGCACGGGTCGGCGTCGGTGGGCGCGGCGGCGCCGTGGGCGATGTCGGTCAACTGCCCGCACACGCGGGAGGTCCGGGCGGGGTCCCGGCCGAGCGGGCCGTCGAATTGGTCGTCGAAGACGAAGAAGAAGGCCATCGCGTCCGCGCACAGGTCCAGGCCGGGGCCGTCGGCGTGCGGAAAACCGAGCGCGGCCAGGCGCGGCATGTCCCAGGAGTCGTACCAGGCCGCCGAACGGTCGTCGGTGACGAGACCGAGACGGCGCACCCAGGCGGCGTTGTGCAGGCGGGCCCGGTCGAGGCCCGGACTGATCCGCGAGGGAGCGGGCAGGGCGAAGTCGATGTCCTGGGGCATGGGTCCTCCCGGGTGCGCGGATGGCGGGTACGGTGCGGCCGTGGGGAGGCCGATGACCGGCCGCCGGTGTGTCGCTCAGGCGTCGGCGAGGCCTGAGCCTGGGCCCTGCTGCTTGTCGACGGCGGGCGACTTGAGGTCGAGCGCGAGGGGCTCGGTGCCTCCGCCCACACCCAGCCGTGCGAAGGAGTAGGCCATGGACACACTGACGCTGCCCGGGGTGCGGAAGGCTTCGGTGCTGCGGATGGCGGGAAGGTGATCCCGGATCGATTCCGGTGTGGGTTCGCCCTCCCACACCACCCCGTCGGTCGCGCCCAGGAAGATCCGGGCGATGCGGCGGCCAGCGGCGTGCAGGAGCTCCCCGGTGCAGGGCACCGACTCATGGGCCAGGAGCGCCACTACGGACGCCACGCGCCGGGCGGGGAAGAGGTCGGTGAGCACGGTGGCCGTCGGCGCGTCGTCGTCGAGCGCTTCGAGGGACATCCGGGTGGCGGCGATCGGCACCACCGCGTTGACCTTGATGCCGTGCGCGGCGCCCTCGGCCGCGAGCGACGTGGTCAGGCCCAGCACGGCGCCCTTGCCCGCGGCGTACACACTGAGCCCGGTGTCGCCGAACAGGGCATCGGAACATGTGTTGACGATGCGCCCGTACCGGGCCCCGACCATGTGGGGCCACACGGCCCGAAGCATGTTCAGTGTGCCGCCCACATGTGTGCTGAGCACACGTCCGCACTCCTCGTCCTGGAGCTCTCCCAGGGGTCGCAGGATGGAGATTCCGGCGTTGTTGACCAGGATGTCCAGTCGCCCCCACCGCTCCATCGCCCCTCTCGTCAGCGCGCGGGCGCCGTCGGGGGTCGAGATGTCATGGACGTCCGCCACGGCCTCTCCCCCGAGGCGCCGTATCTCCTCGGCGACCTCGTGCGCGGGCGACGGTGACGCGCCGCGCCCGTCGATCCCCGTCCCCACGTCGTTGACGGCCACGCGTGCGCCTCGCGCAGCGAGCAGCAGGGCGTACTCCCGGCCCAGCCCCCGGCCGGCACCCGTCACCACCGCGACCTGACCGTCGAAGCGGACCTCGTCCCCTGCCCCCACCCCGCCCACCGCCCCTCCCGGAAGCCGTGCGATTTCCCCGCACACCATGACCCGCCGGAACAGATTCGGCCAGGGAGCGCGGAAGACCACCCGACGCACCGGCAAACGCCCTGTGCGCGCACGCACGCTCCTCCACGCGCCGTTGCGCCCAGGGGAGTTGTGTGCGTGCGCTACGGATTCACTGCTGGCCGGCAGGCTTGTGCGGCAGCGCGTCGCGGGTCCCCCGGCACGCGTAGACGATTTCCACCGAACCACCCGGCAGGGCCCGCTGGCTCTCGAAGGTCAGCCCGGTGCCGGGGTCGAGCGCGGGCGTCAGCTGCGTGCCGCCGCCGAACAGCAGGGGCAGCACAACCAGCTCCAGGGTGTCGAGTGCGCCGATCGCGTGGAACGCGCCGATCGTCTTCGGCCCGCCGATCAGGTGGACGTCGCCTCCTCGGTTGGCCGCGCGGAGCTTCTCCAAGAGGCGCGCCGGGTCGCTGTCGGTGACGACGTGGTCGGGGGCTCCGGCCGGGCGGTGGGACGCTAGCACGAACACCTCGAGGTTCGGCCACGGCCAGCGGTCGTTGGTGAGGGCGGGCTCGAAGGTGGTGCGGCCCATGAGCGCGGCCTCGCACCCGGCGAGGAACTCCTGGATGCCGTGGCTGTGACCGGAGACGAACGCGGGGTCGGCGGTGAGCGCCGGCCATCCGCTGGGGGTGGTCACGTAGCCGTCGGCGCTCATGCTCATACGGGCGCGGATCTTCATGTCGTCTCCTCGTCGAGTCGGCGGGTGGCCTGCGGTGTCGGCCGGAGCCACGGCCTGGAGACCGTGCCCCTGCCCTGGCGTCGAACGCGGGGGTCCCGGATCGACACATCCGCCCACGTTTCTTTCCACGTTCCGCAGGCGCCCCCACGGCCACGAGGCCGACCGGCCCAACCGGCGGAGGACCGCCCTTGCGACGTCGGCATGTACGGGGACGGCAGCGTCGCCAGGTGCCACGTGCTCCGGCCGGGGACGGTGGCCGCGTCGTCATCTATGCTTCATGGCGGCCGCGGCACGGTGGCTCGTCGTTGCGCGCGGTACTCGTGGCACGGGCCTGTGGGGCGCGGCCGGGGGCGGCGCCGCGACGGCGACCGGTTCCGCGGCCCTGGTCCGGACCGGGACCGCGTGACGCCGATCACGACAACCTTGGGGAACCGAGACTCCACCGACAGACAGGTGCCTCGGTGCCTGGGTGGCCCGGCCCACCCAGGCACAGAAGACCCCCAGGGAGAAGCGAGGTATGCCGGTGATCTGCGTCGGAGGCATGATCGGGATCGGCAAGACGAGCGTGGCCGAACTGCTCGCCAAGGAGCTGGGCAGCGACGTCTTCTACGAGAGCGTGGACGACAACCCGATCCTGCCGCTCTTCTACACGGCGAGCCCCGAAGAGATCCAGGCCAAGCGCTACCCCTTCCTGCTCCAGCTCTACTTCCTCCAGACGCGCTTCGCCTCGATCAAGCAGGCGTACAAGGAGGGCAACAACGTCCTCGACCGGTCCATCTACGAGGACTGGTACTTCGCGAAGGTCAACCACGATCTGGGCCGGATCAGCACCCTGGAAATGCAGGTGTACGAGGGGCTGCTCGGCGAGATGATGCGCGAGATCGACGAACTCCCCTACCGCAAGGCCCCCGACCTCATGGTCTACCTCTCGGCCGACTTCGAGACGGTGCTGCACCGGATCGGGCTGCGCGGCCGAGACTTCGAGCAGGACGAGGCCCTCGTCGAGTACTACCGGACCCTGTGGTCGGGCTATGACGACTGGGTGCACAAGCACTACTCGGCCAGCGACGTCCTCGTGATCGACATGAACAACACCGATGTCGTGGGGAATCCCGCGGACGCGGCCCGCGTGGCACAGGAGGTCAAGAACGCGTTGGCGGCAGGCACGCACCGAGCCTGAGCGGGGCGGTAGCGGTACGGGGCCTGCGCCGGTGCCGAAGCCGGCCCCCTCGGATGCCGACCTCGCAAGCGGTCCCCTTGGATACCGACCTCGGAAGCGGTCCCGCCGGCTGCCCTCCCCATCCCCCGGGGGCGGCAGCCGCCCCGGCCCGGCGCATCGACCGGGTGTCGCGTCAGTCGTAGAAGAAGAGCTCCAGGTCCTCGATCGATCCCGGGCCGGACAGGAAGCACTCGGCCTTGGCGAGCTCCGCCTGCGGCGGCATCTCCCCCGCCAGACACCGCTTCATCCAGATCTCGCCCTGCTCCCCGACCGCGTAGATGCCGGACAGCAGCTCGGCCATGCCGGCGGGACGTGGCGGGCGGCGTCCCGCGACGGGCCGGAGCACCCAGTCGCCGGCGCGGGCGGCCAGCCGCAGGACACCGGCCCAGTTCGCGATGCGCCCGACGCGCACCCGGCCCGGATCATCGCTGAACGGGGCCGTCCGCCCGCCGTGCAGGGGGTTGGTGGCGCACCTGATGTCGCGCATCACCTGACGCTCCACGGCGTCTCGGACCCAACGCCCCTCCTGGGACTCGTCGATGGCGGCGGAGCACCACTCCGAAGCGGCGTGGAGTCGGCTCTTGAACGTGTCCATGCCCCCAGACTCCCACGGCCGGCGAACCCCGTCGCCGGTGCCGGACCCCTGCCCTCACCGCCCACACCCTGACCGGCTGCGAGGATCACGGACTGGGGGCTCACAAGCTGCGGTCTCACAGGCTGCGGTCTCACAGGCTGCGGTCTCACAGGCTGCGGTCTCACAGGCTGCGGGCGGTGATGTCGCCGTACGCCGTCGTCGCGTGGATGTTGAGTGCGGCCGCGGCACCCTCGGTGTTGCTCAGCGCGTTGCTGACCCGGCCGTAGGACGTGCCCGCGTCCAGTGTCGCCGAGGCACCGTGCGCCGCGCCGACCGTGATCGCCCCGTACCCGGTGTGCAGGGTGACCGCGCCCCGTGCGGCCTCGTCGATGTGGATGTCACCCGCCGACACGGTGATCACACCGTCGCCGACGAGGCGGCCGACCCGTACGTCCCCGGCGTGCACGTTCAGCCGCAGCGTCGCGGCCTCGTCGATGTGCACAGTGCCGTGCGCCCCGTCGAAGGTGACGTCGCCGAGGGGGCCCGCCGTACGGAACTCGGCCGCACCCGCCTTCGCCACGATCCCCGAACCCGCCGGGAGCTGCACGGACACCTCCAGTGCGCCCGAGGCACCGAAGTACTGGTTCTTGACCGGGGTTTCGACCCGCAGGACGCCGTCCGTGAAGACGGCCGTGGTCTGCGCCGCAGCCCTCACATCGCGTGCCTTGGAGGCGTCGGCGGGCTTGACCTCGACGGTGACGACGGACTGCTCGGCGGCGGTCACCAGAACCCGGCCGGCCGGGATGTCGAGGACGGCGGTGACGGGGCCGGCGGTGGCGGCGAAGGTGGAGGTGGAGGTTGCGATCGAGGGGGAGGTGGCTGCGGTGGTGGACTTCTGCATGACTGGCTCCTGCGTCTCGTTGTCGTTGACGGCGTGCGACTTGTTCGCCGCGTCGTGTTGCAGACAATGCGCGGTGCGGGTTTCAGCCGGGCATCACTCCGGATTCAGCCGGGTTCAGCGGGCTTCGGACGGATGCTCCCGCCGCGGCACCCGCCGCGCCGGGGCCCGCGGAATTTCCTGCCGGCTTTCTCGCCCACGGGCTTCTGTTCTGGCCGCGACTCCGGTGTAGTGACTCCTGCCGGGCGACCGCTTGCGCATATGCCGCCGTCCGGTGCGCCACGCCATGCACGGATTCAGGACGAGACCACCTGTTCATTCACTGGCAGACGCAGGAAGGATCGCTATGAGCCCCATGGAACTCCAGATTCGCGAGGCGGGTCCGCTCGACTTGGAGGAGCAGCTCATCGAGTTCGAGGACGACGTGGACCCGGGCCGTCGCGTCGAGGCCTGTCTGGCCGACCCGTGGCCCACGGCCACCACCAGAGTCGCCTGCGACTGAGGCTGGCCCGACCACAGCGGCCCCGGCCCACCGGCCGGGGCCGCGCCCGCAGGCGGCCGGCGCACAGGACCGGGGACCGGCGCCCCAGAGCCCCCGGGGACACACAAATGGACAGCGGGGAAGGGAGACACATGCACCCGGCCCGGCACGACGACCCACTGGATGAGCGGGGCGACGACATCCAAGTCCCGCGGCGCGACGCCACAGACGCTCCGCCGCGACACGACGACGCCCCGAATCCGCGACACAGCAGTGCTCCTGATCCGCGCGGCGATGACGTCGAAGCCCCGCGGCGCGATGCCATACCCGCTCCGCCGCGGCCCAGCGGCATCCACGGGCCGCAGCACGACCGCAGCCACGAGGCGCGGCCCGGCGACGCACAGGCTCCGCCCGGTGGCATACAGGCCCCGCACGCCGACGATCGCCCCCGCTCCCGCTCCCGGGACGATGACGCGGCGTTCCTGCGCCGGCACCTCGAAGCGCTCCTCGCGGGAGCCCAACGGCGGGTCGCCGCAGACGAGATGTGGCTGTACCTCCTCGACCCGGACATGCCCCCGCGCGAGCACGGCTGGAAGCTCCGCGTCTCGACCCGCGCCGAAGAACTCGCCGAGACGCTGCGCCTGGTCGTCCCGGTCCTGCTGCGCCACACCTGCGACGCCAAGTTCGCGGTCAGCCCACGCGTGCTGCGCGACCTCAACAGCGGCGAGCGGGACCCGCGCCTGGTCGGCAAGGCGGTCACCGTCTACCCGCGCGCCCAGGACTTCGTGGTCATCGCCCACCAGCTGGCCGACGCCCTGGCGGGCCGCACCGGCCCCCGGGTGCTCAGCGACCGCCGCGTGCGGAGCGGCTCGCCGGTGTACTACCGGTACGGCCCCTTCCGGGCGACCGGGGCCGAGGGGAGCGCGCTCGTCATGACCGGCCCCGACGGGCGGACCTTCGCCGCCCGAGCGGGCGCGCGATACCGCCAACCGCCCTGGGCCGAGGACCCGTTCGGCCGGCCCGCCCCCGGCGGGACGCCGAGCGCCCCTCTGGTCGGCGGCCGGTTCCGCATCAGCACCGGCATCGCCCGCTCTCCCCGCGGGGACGTCCTGCGAGGTGTGGACACGGTGACCGGCGCCGCGGTCGTCGTCAAACAGGCCAGGGCGCACATGGCCGAGGACGCGCGGGGAGTCGACGCGCGCGGCCGGCTGCGCCACGAGCACCGAGTGCTGGCGGCACTCGGCGGCGTCGAGGGCGTACCGCGTCTCGTCGACCACCTGCGCCACGGCGAGGACGAGTACCTGGTCATGAGCGACTGCGGGCCGGTCGATCTGCGCCGCGACGTCCTGCATCACGGCCCGTACGCGGCACGTGGCGATGACGCGGCGCGCCAGGTCAGCACCCTGGCACGGCAGTTACTGGTGATTCTCGATGCGATCCACGCCCGCGCGGTGGTGGTCGGCGACCTCAAACCGCACAACGTGGTGCTCGGCCCCGACGGCTGCGCCCGCGTCGTCGACTTCGGCATCAGCGCCCTCGCCGACCACCGCCCGGCCGGCGCGACGCGCGGCTACTCCCTTCCGGTGTACCGGCCCGACGCCGAACCCGACCCGGCGGACGACCTCTACGCGCTCGGCGCGACCCTGCATTTCGCGCTCACCGGTATGGACCCGGTCGTCATCGATCCCGAGCGCACGGTGAACCGCGACCGGACCCTGGCCTGTCTGGCCGCCGCGGCGCCGGGCCCCGCGCTGCGGCCCGTACGCCGGCTGATCGCCGGCCTGATGAGCCTCGACGCGGCCGAACGGACCCTCACCGCACGGCGGTTCACGGCGGGGCTGCCCGCCCTCCCCGGTACGAGCCGACGGCCGGCCCCGCCGCGCCTCTCGCCCGCCCTCCTCGACGAGGTGATCGGCCACACGGTCGCCACGAGCGTGGCCGCGGCGCCCGGACTGTGTGTCAGGCCCGGCACCCACCATCCCGGCTCGTCGCTCACCCTCTACGCGGGCGCGGCCGGCGTGGGTTTGGAACTGCTCCACCACATGGACCGGCCGGGCGTACCGCAGGCCGTCGACGAGCTGGCCCGGCAGACCGCACGCCATCCCGAACTGCCGCGCCTGAACGGAGCGTTGTACATCGGCCGAACCGGCATCGACGTATTCCTCGGCGCGGTCACACGCTCGGCCGTGCCTTCCCTCGGCGCTCCGCCCCCGCACCCTCCCCCACCCGACGAGACCGGCGACCAGATCGGCGGGGCTGCGGGTACGGGCACGGGCCACCTCGTCCTGGCGGCACAGGCCGAAGCGGACGGGCGCAGGATCGACGCCGCCCGCCACCTGGCCACCGCGGCGGCCTGCGCCGCAGCCCTGCTGACCCGCACGGCCGATCCGGCCCACGAGCCGTCGCGGGCCGATCCGGGCATCGCGCCCTCACGGCCGGCGTCGTCGTCGGACGCGGCGTACGAGCTCGGTTTCGCCCACGGCACCGCGGGCGTCGCTCACTTCCTGTACGCCCTGCAGCGGGTGACCGCCGACCCGGTCGTCCGCGCAGCCGCGTGCACCGGCATCGACACCCTCGCAGCCCGCTTCACGGAGCTGCTGGCCGTCGCCGAGCGCCCCGAAGCCAGCCGACGCTTCGGTTCCTGGTGCCGCGGCCTGACGGGCATAGCGGCGCTCCTGATCGAAGCGGGCGTGGGCGAACAGGACGCCGAGCTCCTGGCCGTCGGCCTGCGGGGCGCCCGGACGTGTCACCGGATCGCTCCTCGGATGAGTCCAGTGTCGCAGTGCTGCGGCCTGTCCGGCGTCGGCGATCTGCTCGTCGACGCCGCGCTCGCGACGGGCGACGAATCGTTCTGGTACGCGGCCGAGGACGTGGCCTCCCTCGTCCTGGCCCGCAGTGGCGGCACCGTACGCCGCCCCCTGTTCCCCGACAACACACTCACGGGCTCCGACATGGGCTGGGCCACCGGCTCCGCAGGTGTCCTCACCTTCCTGCGACGGCTGCGCGACCGGGACGCCGTCCGACTGTGGGCGCCGCCCGGCCGCCTACCGTCGTGATCGTGTGCGCCGGGCGGGTCAGGCAGCGGGTTCGGGCAGGTGGCCGAGGTGCTCGACGACGCGCTCGCGCAGGAGGAGGTACTCGTCCCAGCGGCGCAGGGGGCCCGGCGGGCGTTGGACGACACGGGCCGCGGTGATGCTCTGCCCCTGCCGGAACTGCTCGCGGGTCAGATCGAGTTCGACCCCGCTGGGCAGCCGGTTCCACCAGTGGAAGCCGTGCTGCTCCCCATCGAGATGGACTTCGCCGACCACGAGGTCGCCGCCGAAGATGTCGTTGACTATCAGGGCCGTGATGTCGCAGTGCCCCCAGGCCGGGTTGTCGGGCTGCCAGCCGGCCCGTGTGATGTCGTCCGGGGAACAGGTGTCGGCGGCCCAACTACTCCGGAGGGCTTGTTCGATGGCGGTCAGATTCCAAGGGATCATGTCCCTCACCATCGCACCCGCCACTGACACAGCGCGGCGCCCGTTGTGAGCGTCCGCGCCGTGCGCCAGTATGTCTGCCCATGAGCGAGATCTCCGACCTGGTCGCCCTGCTTCAGCTGGAACCGCATCCGGAAGGCGGGTGGTTCCGGGAGACATGGCGCACCGCGCCGAGCGCCGTTCCGGACGGGTACCCGGGACCCCGTCCCTTCGCGACCGGCATCTACTTCCTTCTCCATCCCGGTGAGGCTTCCCGCTGGCACCGGGTGCGGTCGGACGAACTCTGGCTGTGGCACCGGGGCAGCCCCCTGACGCTGCGCCTCGGCGGTACCGGGGCCACCTCCGAGGAGGAGTCGACCGCGGTCCTGGGCCCGGACGTCGCATCGGGGCAGCGGCCCCAACTCCTGGTGCCGGCCGGCACCTGGCAGGCTGCGGAGCCGGTCGGCGACGAGCCCGTCCTGGTCTCGTGCATCGTCGCGCCGGGCTTCGACTTCGAGGACTTCGAGATGCCGTGACCGGCACGGCGGTCGCGGCACTCCTCGTGCGCCGCCGGTGACCTCCGCCGGGGCGACCCGAAGGCCGCCGGGCTCGCAGCCCGGGAATCAGCTCGCTGTGGCGCGCGGCGCCGGCGGCCGCGAGAGGGCAGGCGCAAGGCCCACCCTCTCGCGCGCTCCCGCCCGGGGCCGCACTGTCGGCGGCCGGTTCAGCGGACGAACACCAACGGGGTCCGTCGGCACACGTGCACCATCACGGTCGGAAGACGGTCACGGTCATCGCTCCGGCAAGGACGTGCACCCCGGACCAGCCCGTCAACGCACGTGCACCGTCACCACGTCCGAGGCGTGCAGACGGACGGGCTTCTGGTCGTGCTTGCTGGTCAGGCCGTACAGCACCGCGCGGAATCGCAGATCGCCGCTCCGGGCGGACGTGCCCGCCGCGGTGACCCGCGCGTCGCCCTCGGCCGGGACGCTGCACGTCTCCTGGTGCCAGCCCTCGCCGAAGCCGTTCTCCTCCACACACAGCTGGTGCAGGAGCCCGGCGCTGTCGTCGCCGCCGTGCGCCTTGACGGTGATGGTCTTGCCGACCTGAACCGTGTGGGGCGCGGTGATCTCCACGCTGCCCTTGGCGAACGCCGGCGCGGCGACGAGCGCCACCGAGGCCAGCCCCAGCGCACCGATCACAGCAGCCCTGCCGGCGCGTGCCTTCATGCCGGTCTTCTTCGTCCTGGTCATGGACTTCCCCTTTCACGGGTCTCCCCCGGTCGGTGAGACCCCGCCCCCGTCGCAGCGGCGCCCAACGCGCCTTGCCGTCCTGCCAGATGGGGAGGGCGTGCGGCCCGTTTCGGTGGCGGCCGCGCCGTTACAGATTCACGACAAACCACGTCAGCCACACCTGATTCGGCCACAGCCGTCAATGCGCTCGATCTGAACAACGCCGTGGGCCGGTGGGCTGGTGGGCGTGTGAGCGGGTCGGCTAGGCGACGGCCTCGGGCGGCTCGTGCGGGCCTTCCGGGTCGAGGTGCGGGAGCCGGCGGTCCAACCAGCGGGGAATCCACCAATTCGCGCGGCCGAAGAGGTACATGGTCGCCGGGACGAGGAGCAGGCGTACGACCGTCGCGTCGAGGATCACGCTGACGCCGAGCCCGAGCGCCAGCATCTTCACCACCACGTTCGGTGACAGCATGAACGCCAGGAACACACTGGTCATGATGAGGGCCGCGCAGGTGATGACGCGCGCGGTCGCGGCGAGACCGGCGGCGACCGCCAGATGGTTGTCGGCGCGGTGCAGCCAGGTCTCGCGGATGCGGGCCAGCAGGAAGACCTCGTAGTCCATCGAGAGGCCGAAGATGATCGCGAACATCATCATCGGCACGTACGACTCGATCGGCACCTTCTCCGTCACGCCGACCAGGTTCCCGCCCCAGCCCCACTGGAAGACCGCGACCACGACGCCGTACGCGGCCGCGATGGAGAACAGGTTCAGCACGGCGGCCTTGAGCGCCACGAGCGGGCTGCGGAAGACGCACAGCAGGAGCACGAACGCGGCCGCGACGACCACGCCGATGATCAGGGGCAGTTTGGAGACGAGGGTGTCGGTGAACGTCTGGCCCGACACGGTGGGGCCGGTGACGTAGCCGGTGGCGCCGGTGCCGGAGAGCGCGTGCGGGACGGTGTCGTCCTCCAGGGTGTGGATCAGGTCGGTGGTGGCCGTGTCCTGGGGGCCGGTGGTCGGGATGACCGTACTGACGAGGAGGGCGTGGTCGGGGCTCGGTTTCGGCGGCGTCACCGACGCGACCCCGTGGACGGCCGACAGGTCGTGTTGCAAGGTGTTGGCGAGGGTCTGGCTCTGCGCCTGGTTCGCGGCCTGCTGGCTGTCGAGCTGCGTGACGATGGTGATCGGGCCGTTGGCACCGGGGCCGAAGCCCTCGGTGATGAGGTCGTAGGCGCGGCGGTCGGTGCTGGTGGTGGGCTGGGCCCCGGCGTCGATGTGGCCGAGGTGCATCGAGCCCACCGGGATGGCGAGCACCCCGAGCAGCGCCAGGCCCCCGATGAGGAAGAACCAGGGCTGACGGCCCACCTTCGCGGCCCAGCGGTGCCAGACGTCGTTGGTGCCGCTCGGCTCCGCGACCGGCGTGCGCACGTGCAGGCGGTCGATGTGCCGGCCGAGCAGGCCAAGGAGCGCGGGGGTCAGCGTGACGGACGCGGCCGCCGCGACGATCACGGTCAGCCCGGCGGCGGCGCCCAGGGTTCCGATGAAGCTCATGCCGGAGACGTACAGGCCGGCGAGAGCCATGGCGACGGTCGCGGCGGCGACCAGGACCGACCGGCCGCTGGTGGCCACGGTGCGGCCGACCCCGTCCGCGGGATCCACGCCCTCCTGGAGGAGTGCGCGGTAGCGGGTGGAGAGGAAGAGCGCGTAGTCGATGCCGACGCCCAGGCCCATCATCGCGGCCAGCGTGGGCGCTGCCTGCCCGAAGCTGAACTGGGCGGCCAGCAGGCCGAGTAGGCCGAGTCCCACCACCAGACCCACCACGGCGGTCACCAGCGGCAGCCCGGCCGCGGCGACGCTGCCGAAGCCGATGAGGAGCACGATGACGGCGACGCCGAGGCCGATCGCCTCCGAGGTGAGGTCGGCCGCCTTCGGCGCGGCCAGCTGCCCCAGCGGATCGCCGTAGTCGACGCTCACGTGGTCGGAGCGCAGGGGCTGGACGGCGTCGTCGACCTTGCCGACGTACGAATGGTCGAAGCCGGCCGGGTTGCTCGTGAACGTGACGTTGATCTGGGCGATGGTGCCCTTGGGCGAGACGGCGCCGGGCGTCGTCAGCGGGTTGCTCACGGAGGTGACGTCCGGCAGGTTCTGCAGATTCTTCACGGCGGCGTCGACCGAGGCCTGGTGGTCGGAGACCGAACCCTGGTCGGACTTGATCACGATCGGCGCCGAGGTTCCGGACGTGCCGCCGTGCGCCTTGAGCAGGTCCGCGCCGGTCTGGGTACTGGTGCCGGGCAGCGAGAAGCTGTCGGCGAAGCTGCCGCCCCAGCGCCGGTCGGCCACGCTGCACGCGACGAGCAGGACCAGCCAGAGGATGACGATCCGCCAGGCGTGCGTGGCGCACCAGCGTCCCAGGCGGTGCAGCCGTCCGGCGCCGCTCTCGGCGTCCGATGCGTTCTTCATGGTCGTGACCCTGTCTGCCGGGTGTGAGGAGACGTGTCTGCTTCTGATGCGGCTGTTTCCGGTCCTCGCGCTCCTGCGTCCGCTTCTATGTCTGCGTCTACGCCTGCGTCTGCGTCTACGTCCGGCCATGACCACGGCCGCCTCGGGGCCGCCGAGGCCGTCGGGCCTCGGTCCCGGTCGTCTGGTCGCTCGGGTCCTACTCTCCGTGCCGCCCGGCCCGGACCCTCAGCGTTGCTGGGCCGTACGGGTCACGCGGCACGTGGGCGCGGCGTTCGGCCGGGCCGGCCGCACACCGCTCGGCCGCGATTGTCAGACCCCGTCGGTACGGTCGTCGCATGAGAGCTACGGCAACTTTCAGCGTCAAAGCCTTCGTCCCGACCGAGCTGAAGCCCGAGCCCGCCGTGCCCACGGGGCTGCCGGTAGGGGTCGCGACGATGGAGAAACACTTCGACGGAGAGGTGGTGGGGCGCTCGGCGACGCTGTTCACCGCCGCCTTCGACCAGTCGACCGGCGTCGGCACGTATGTCGCCATGGAGTCGTTCGAGGGCTCGCTGCACGGCCGGGAGGGCGCCTTCAACTTCGTGCATTCGGCGACGACGGCCGGCAGCGACCGCACCGCGGAGTTCTTCAGCATCGTGCCGTCGAGCGGCACCGGCGCGCTGACCGGGATCTCCGGGGCCGGTGGGCTGGCCGTCGAGGCCGATGGGACGCATCGCATCTGGTTCGACTACGAGGTCGGCTGAAGGCCGAGCCCTGCGGCCCGGGGCACGCTGCCTGTTCGCGTACGCTCGACACCCTTGCGGCGCTGCGACAGCCCTGCTTGCCTGGGGCGCCCCGGGGGAAGGGGACCGACGACGTCGGTTCGACGTCAGTACGGAGGCGGAGATCATGGTGGGTCTGGTACTGCTGGGCGTGCTGGTACTCGTGGTCGGCGGGTGCGTGTGCGTGGTGTGGTCGAGTCGCGGGGGGCCGCGCTGGGTCCGAGGCGTGGCGACCCTGACCCTCGCCGCGGGTGACATGGTGCGCGGGGCCCAACGGAGGCGTAGGCGCCGGGGTTTGAACGGGAACCCCAGCGGCGAGGGCTGACCGCCGGCGGGCCCCCCTCTCCCGCCGGCCTGCCTCGGGCTTCCTGCCAACTACCCGCCTACGATCTGCGGGTTACGGGTTGGTGCCCGGCGGGACGTACCCCGCGCCGATTCCGTTGTCGGACTCCGGGACACAGCTGGGGACCTGGCGTACGACCGACATCTGGAGCGTGCCGATCTGGCCCTGGGCCCCGGTCGTCGGGACGAACAGCAGGTGATCGCCGGCCGGGACGGCGTTCGGCTTGATCAGCGAGTAGTGGCCGTCGATGCCGCTGCCCGCGGTTCCTTGGGGAAACACCTTCATGGAGTCGACGCCGCCGTCGTAGAGGACCTTGGTGTGGCACGAGGCCGAGAAGGTCATCACCGACGCGGGGATGCCCGCCTGCCGCAGGGCGTCCTGCAGCCCGGGGATGCCCCGGCGGCTCATCACCTTCACGGCGACCGTGCCGTCGGGGACTGACTTCACGGCGTAGTCGGCGGTGACGATGTCGAGGTTGCCGGCCTTGGTCTGGAGCGACGGTGCCGCCGACGTTCCTTCGGCCTGCTCGCCCTGCACTCCGCCCAGGAGCGGAACGGCGACCGCCACAGCGACGGCGGCTGCGACGGCGCCGAGGGAGAGGGTGAGCCGGCGGCGCGGGACACGGCCGCGGACGCGGAGGCCGCTCTGCGGGGCCAGGGCGTTCGCGCGCACGGTGAGCTCCTGCGCGAGTTGCTGCTTGAAGTGCACGGGTGCGTTCACTGGGTGGCCTCCAGAACTGCTTCGCGATGGTCGATACGGGTCTGCCCAGCGGCTTGCAGGGCCTTGCGGGCCCGGTGCAGCCGGACTCGGGCCGCGGTCGAGCTGATGCCCAGCGCTTGCGCGGCTTCCTTGGTGGTCAGCCCGTCCAGGGCGACCAGGTCGAGGAGTTCACGCAGGGGGTCGGGCAGGGCGGCGTGGGCGGCAGCCATGTGCCGGACTGAGCGGGCGGCGTCGATGCGGGTCTCGATGGCGCTGACGTCCTGGTCGTCCAGCAGCCTGCGGCCGGTGATCCGGGCAACCGCGCGCTGTTCGCGGGAGCTTCCCCGGACGTGTGCGGCGATGACGTTCCGGGATATGCCGTACAGCCAGGCGACGGGCGCGCCACGTCGGGCGTCATAGGTGTGCGCGTTCTCCAGCGCGGCCACGAAGATGTCCGCCGTGAGGTCGGCGGCCAGGTGGGGGCTGTCGACGCGCCGGGTGACGAAGCCGAGCACGGCGTCGAATTGCTGCTCGTAGAAGACGGCGAACCCGGCGGGGTCGCGCGCAGGTGGTGCTGTCGAATGCTCCGCTGGCACGGATTGCTCCTTGGGGCAGGGCGGCGTGTGGTGCCTTACACCTCTACTTGGCCGCGGCGCCCCGAAGCGTTACATGCCAGGCTGGTTCCCCGCCGACCGCGCCCTCCAGGGCCTACCCGGGCGGGGTGTGTTCCCTGAAGCGCGGCCCTCGTATGGTGTCTCGCCCCATCGACTCCATCTGTGCGGCAGCTGTAGGAGCCACCTGGTGTGCTCCGCGGGGAAACACGGCCACATATGGGCGAATTGAGGGGTTGTCGGACTACAGGATGGCACTGTGATCCACCTGTCGACGACAGATGTCCGACGCTGCCCTCACGGGTGCGCGGCACATATGTGCAGGGCCCACGCCGCAAGGTGTGGCCGCCGATGTCCTGAGGAGCACCCTGATGACCGTAACCGAAGTCCCGGCGAAGGCCTTCCCGGGCTGCCTGGCCACCGCGCCCTTCTGGCTGCTTCTCGGCGGCGGGCTCGACCAGGACCGGATCACCGCCGAACTCGCCGGCGGATTCGAGCGTGTTCTGGGCGACCGCGGCGCGGTCATGCGGACCAGTGACCTGGTCCTTGGCATCCACGACGGACGTCTGACCCTGCATGACCTCAACGGGACACCCATCGCAGCGCCGGAGCTCGCCTACGCGCGCCTGTCCACACCGAAGCTCTCCACGGACCGGGAGATCACCCTGCTGCGGCACCTGGAGGCCATGGGCACGGTGCTGCTCAACCCGATCGACGCCGTGCTCGCGTGCGTGAACAAGTTCTGGCACCTGCAACAGCTCGCGGCCGCCGGGCTCCCCGTCCCGGACACCAGCACCTACGTGGACGCGTCGATGACGGACGTGCTGCGGGCGGGGGTGCCCGAGCCGTGTGTGGTGAAGTCGGTACGGGGCCATCGCGGGCGCCGTGTCTTCCTCGCCCCTGACACGGCCATGCTGCACGACGTTCAAGGCAGTCTCAACGACGAGGCTCCCTACCTGTTCCAGGAGTATGTGCGGTACTCACATGGCCGGGACCTCCGGGTGATCGTCGTCGACGGGCAGGCCGTGGCGGCACAGGTGCGCGTGGCCGCGGACGGCGGGCTCAAGTCGAACCTGGCCCTCGGCGGAACCGCCACACCCTGCATCGGCCTCCACCCGGCGGGGGAGGCGCTGGCGGTGGCCGCGGCGGAGGTGCTGGGGCTCGGGGTCGCCGGTGTGGACCTGCTCTTCGAGCCGGACGGCAGCTTCACGATCTGCGAGGTGAACGCCAATGTCGGGTGGCGCGAGCACCTCCACCAGGTCGTGCCCGCCATCGCAGAGGCGTGCGCCGCGCGCCTGCGGTGACCGGCCGCGCCCCCGACAACCGTGCCGGGCCTGCCAGTTGGCGCCGTCCGGTCCGCGCGGACGGACGGACTACGGCGCCGGGCCCCGCGCGGCACCGGCGCGCATTCCCGACACACGGCGCACGGGCCGGCTCCGCGACGGCCCCGGGCCGCGCGGGGCCCGACCCCGGGCCCATCCCCCTGTGGAGCAGCCACGGTGTGCCGACGGAGGGCACCGTGCGTCCGTGCGCCGATGGATCCGAAGCCCAGGAGGATACGGTCGTTCGCCCCAGCACGCCCTCTGAAGAAGGCTCCACCGGCCTCGCGCCCCTGCCTCCGGCGGGCGACGGCGAGAGCCGGCGGATGCTCAGATCACTGCGGCACCGGGAATTCAGGCTGCTCACGCTCGGCCAGCTCGGGTCCCACACCGGGACGTGGATACAGAAGGTGGCCCAGGCATGGCTGGTCCTCGATCTGTCCCACGGAGACGGCACGTCCCTCGGCATCATCACGGCACTGCAGTTTCTGCCGCTGCTGCTCTTCGGCCCGTGGGGCGGGGTCCTCGCGGACCGCTGTTCGCTGCGGAAGATCCTGCTCGTCACGCAGTCGGTGCTGTGCCTGGTCTCACTGGCGCCGGGGATCCTGGTCCTCACCCACGCGGTGAGCCTTCCGGCCGTCTACGCCCTGGCGCTGGGGATGGGGCTGACCCTGGTGGCCGAGAAACCGGCGCTGCAGTCCTTCATCGCGCAGACCGTCCCCACCGCGGACCTGCCCAACGCGGTGGCGCTGGACACCGCGGTGTTCAACCTCGCCCGGATCGCGGGGCCCGCCCTGACCGGTCCTGTGATCGGTGTCTTCGGTGTCGCTCCCGCGTTCTTCTTCAACTCCTTCTCCTACCTCGTGGTACTCGCCGCGCTGCTGCGCATGCGGCCGAGACGGCGGACCGGCGAGGCGGCGCCCGATCGAGAGCCCCGATCAAAGGGCCAGGTAAGGGAGTTGCTGCGCTACGTGCGTGCTCGCGCGGAACTCGGTGCTCCGCTGGTTCTGGTCGGCGTGGTCGCGGGGTTCGGCATGAACTTCCAGATCACCACGGCCCTGATGGCGAGCGATGTGTTCCACACATCGCCGGCCGCCTTCGGGCTGGGCTCCACCGCGTTCGCGGTCGGCGCGGTCACGGGCTCCGTGGCAGCGGCCCGGAGAGGCCCCTGCGGTCCCGGCTATCTGGTGGGGACGGCGTTCGGGTTCGGTGTCCTGGAGGTCGCCACGAGCACGATGCCGAGCCATGTGAGCTTCCTGGTCATGCTGGTGCCCACCGGCGCGGTGCTGATCCTGTTCATGACCGCCGCGAAATCGGCGCTGCAACTGGGTACGGACGACGCCATGCGCGGCCGGGTCATGAGCCTGTACACCCTCGCCTCCCTCGGCACCACACCGCTCACGGCACCGCTGATCGGCTGGATCTCCAGCACGACACATCCCCGGGCAGGGCTCGCGGTCGGCGGTCTGGCCTCGGCCGTCGCCGCCATGTGCGTGGGCCTGACCCGGCCCCGGGCCCAGCATCAGTGGGCCGCCCTGTTCGTCCACCCCGCCGGCGGCGTGGCCCGCGCGTTCCACAGGCTGGCGGGACGGTAGGCCCCGCGGCGGCGGGAGTCATGTGGCAACGGCGACAGGAGACGGGCGGCAGGAGCCAGGCGGCAGGCAACGGCGGGACGGATCGCCTCGCCGGGTCGACGCGCGCGCCGGGCCATGGGCTCGCCCGGCGCGCGCTACCGGCTCAGGAACAGCTGCAGTTACAGCAGTTCGGCGGCGGAGCGCAGCAGAAAGACGCGCTCACCTCCGTCATACCGTGGCCTGCCGTGAGCGACTGGCTGTGCTCGTCACCGGCCAGCGAGTCCAGGTCGAGGTCCAGCGCGAGGTCAGCGACCGCGGCTGCGAGCGAGACATTACTGTTCTCGTTCATCAAAGCCCTCCTTTCGAACCTAATGGAGCATCAACGGGCGTATGTGGACGTCCAATTGGGACACTAGCGTGACGGTTGGGGAACTGGGAAGGGGGTGGACTAGACCATTCACCTCGGCTAGTGTCGGCCGCCCGGAGGCCGCGAGCGCAGCCTCGACCGGGCGCATTCACGCCTGCGAGAGCGCGTTCGCGCCAGGTGTTCCCGAGGAGGCGGAGATGAAGCCGAGACTGCTTCCCGACACCCATCTGCTGCCCTCCGAGCGGGGCGTGGTGATCAGCGGACCCGGGCGCACGACCGCCCTCGCGCGGCCCGGGATCTATCCGTGGCTGGAGCGCCTGCGGCCCTTCCTCGACGGTCGCAGCACCCTCGACCAGCTCACCGCCGACCTTCCGCCCCAGGCCGCACACCAGGTCCGCACGCTGGTGGAACTCCTGGCGCGGGAAGGCTTCGTGCGGGACGCCACGACGGATCGGCCCCACGGGCTGAGCCCGCAGGTGTGCGAGCACCACACCGCGCTCATCGACTTCATTGCGGCGCGCACGGACTCACCCGAGCACCGCTTCGAGCGCTACCGCCACTGCGCGCCCCTCGTGGTGGGTTCCGGACACATGGCGAGCGCGTTGGTCCTCGCCCTGCTCGCCTCGGGCGTGGCCCATGTCCGCCTACGGCTGAGTGAACCCCGGGGGAACTCCGGGGGCGCCACCGACATGACTCGGCTCAACGCATGGGTGGCGCTGTGCCGGGAGGAGGGCGGCTCCTTCCACTTCGGGCAACTCGACGACGACCCGGCCCAACTACCCCCGGACGTCGGCGTCGTACTCCACGCCACCGACACACACGACCCCGGGGCAGCGCTCCTGGCTCGCGCACTCGCACACCGGGGCGGGCTCCGGTACGGCCAGGCGGCCGGACAGGGCGAACGTATCGTGATCAGCGCCGTCACCCTCCCCGAGGCGGTCTCAGACATGGCCGGCTCCGATGGGCCGCCCCGTGCCGAGCCGGGTCGACCCACGGTCGGCGCCAGGGATGCCGACGGCATCCGCCTGCGTGAGCCGAGCCCCTACCTCGGTGGCCCGATCGCGGCCCTCGCTGCCAACCAGCTCTGCATGCACCTGCTGCACGAGGTGGCGCAACTGCACACCGACGCCGGAGGCCCGGAGCCTTCGGCCACGCCGCCGGCCGCGGTACTCGACCTGGTCACCGGACGCTTCCTCGGTACGGAGCCGTCATGACCGGCGTGACCGAACGGGCCCGCCGGAATCTGGCGGGCGCCGAGCCGTTTCCCCCGGAGCTCTGGGCGGACACGGTCTACTCCCGCAGAGCCATCCCGGCCACCCTGGCCGCGGGACACCCGGCTCCGGGCCAGACCGACGTGGCGGAACCCGACGCGTACCCCGAAGGACGCCGCCTCGCGCTCGCGCCACCGCCGCTGCACCTGGCACCCTCCCCCGGCCCCGCCCCGGCCGGCCTCGCCGACCCCGCTGTCCTCGCCGCGCTGCTGCACTACGCGTACGGGCTGCTCCAGCACGACCTCACCCCGCACGGCTGGCCGCTGCACCGCGCGGTGGCCTCCGCCCGCTGCCAATACCCCAGCCAGCTCACCCTGGTCGCCCCCACCACGGCGTACCGGTTCGATCCGCTTCACCACCAACTGGTGTGCCTGGACGCAGAGATGGGGGGAGGTTCCGCGGCGGAACCCTCCGGATGCGGCGGTCCCGCCGCATCCCGCTTCGCCGTGATCACCAGTCAGTTCGCCCGCACGGCACGCCTCTACGGCGACTACGCTCCTCGGCTCTGCGCCCAGGAGGCGGGCATGCTGCTCGGCGCGGTGCACCTCGTCGCCTCCGCGCTCGGTCTGCGTACCCGGCCCGGCCAGGACCGGGACACGCTCGACGGCCTCTGCGCGGGCCGGCTGCCTGCGGACGAGCACCCGATGGGCTACCTGGAGATCCTGCCCCCCGCGGAGCGCCCGCCGGCCGGAGCTCCCAGGGTTCCCGCCGGCCTCGCAGCGGTGCTGCGGGCCCGCCACTCCGGGGCCGCGATATTCGACCCCGTCCCGGCCCCGGCGCCCCGGGCGCTGCTCACCGATCTCGGGGCCGACCTGGCAGCGGCACCGTTCGCCGACTTCTCCTGCCACCTCCTGGTCCAGCGGGTCGCCGACTCCGCACCCGGCCACTACGTACACAGCGACGGCCGTCTCTGGCAGGTCCGCGACGGCGACCCGCTCGCCCTGCTGGAGCGGATCGGACAGACCGAGGGCCGGGTGTCGATGAACTTCCGCTCCACCGCGTGCACCGCCTACATCGCCGTCCGTCGCGGCAGCGCCGTCGCCGCGTACGGCGCCGACGCCTTCCGCCGACTGCACTTGGCCGCGGGGGCGGCAGCCCATCTGCTCTGCGTGGCCGCCGCGCGCCACGGCCTGTCCGCCCGGGTCCACAACGGCTACGACGCCGCCCGCGCCGAGCGCCTGCTGGGGCTGGCGCCCGACGAGACCGTGGTCTTCCAGGTGGCCATCGGCGCGGCCCGGCCCGGGGCCGCCTTCCGCCTCCCGGTGGTGTTCTGATGAGCCGCGCCGCCGCGTCCACGCGCGTGGACGCTCCGCCCGACGGGGGCACGGCCGCTCTCGCCGTGGGCGTACGCATCGCCGGGCTTCCCACCACCGCACTGGACGCGTCCCGCATCCCCCGCAGCACGCAACTCGCCCTGCACATAGCCTCGTTGGACGAGCAGCTGGCCGCTGAGGCCGGCCGGCTCGGCGACACGCTGCACACACTCATCGGCACCGAGCCGGCCCGCCCGCACAAGGCCCGCCTCGTGGGCCTGCGCCGAGCCGTTCACCGAGGGGCGCGCATCGGCCCGCTGATCGACGCGGCGGCCCCGGCGGACGTACTCGGCGTCGTCCTCACCGAGCACCTTCACGCCCACGCCGCGCTGCACCGCACCCGGAGCGAACTCCTCACCGAACTGGAACGTGTCCTGCCGGCCGAGACGCGCTCGGCGGCGCAGGCCCTCGGCGCGCTCGTCCGGGACCCGTCGTTCGCGACGGGTCTCGCCTATGCCAGCCCGGACCTGTACGAGGACCTGCTGCGCTGGGGCGGACGCGAGGCGTCCCGGCGGCGACCGCTGGACGGGGCGGCCGTGCGGCTCGCCAAGTACGCGGGCCGCGCGATGGCCAAGCCGAGCCCGCTCACCACCTTCGCCGCCTGCGGCCTCGGCAGCTGGGCGCACTCGGACGCCGGTGACGGTGGCGTCCGGCTTTCCGGCACCGCCCTGGTGCAAGTGGCCGAGGCGGGGCTGCTGCCGTTGTCCAGGATCGCCGCGGCGCTCGCCCTCGTACCCGAGCTGGACGATGCCGTGCACCTGCGCGTCAATCCGTCGGCCACACCGGCACACCACTCCCCCGAGGGCGGCGACCAGTGGCTGTTCACCGCGCCCGGACCGTCCGGCGAGGTGCGTGCCCTGCCCGCGACCCCGGCCCTGACCGCGATCCTGGGAGCCGTCCGCGAGGCGGGCAGCCCCCGGCGGCTGCGCGCCCTGCTCGGCGCGCCCGGCACGGGGAGCACCGCCGACGCCGTCCTTGCCCGGCTCGTGCGGCTCGGCCTCCTGGAGGTCCGCCTCGGCCTGCCCGACCAGGAGCTGAGCGCCGCCACGCTCTGCGAGTGGCTCGGCCGCCACCTACCCCAGCCACCACGCGACGACGGCCGCCTCACCCTCCTCCTCGCCCAGCTCCGCGCCGTCCGCGATCAGACGGATGCCGCCGGCACCGCCGCTCCCGGCTCCCATCGGCGTATCGCCACCGCCCTGCGAGACCATCTGACGAGCGCCGCCCAGATCCTCCAACTGATGGGGCCGGGCGAGCAGTTGGAGCCGGGGCCGCTGTACTTCCACCACACCGCCGCCGTGGGCGCGGCCGCCGAACTCGACCCGTCCGCCTGGCAGCCGGCCCTCGCCGACCTCGCCCTCATACCCGCCCTGCTCTCCCCTTTCGACACTCTCGCACCGCCGCGCGAAGCGCTGCTGCACCTCGCCGTGACCGCCTACGGCCCCGGGTTCGAGCGGTCGTTCACCAGCTTCCTCCGGGACTTCGGCGCGTGGTGGGCGGCAGCCGCACCGCACACGCCCACCGCGCGGGACGCGGGGCGTCAGGACGAGCTGCGCCGTCTGATCGCCGGCACTCCACCGGCGTCCGACGGCACCCTCCGCCTCGACCCGCAGGCCGTCCGCGACCTCTGCGCCACCTGGCCCGATCCGCTCAACTCCGGTGACAGCCATGTCTGTTACGTCCAGGCGCTGCCCCGCACGAACACCACCACCGGGCTCGGCCTCGTACTCAACACGGTGACCTGCGGGCATGGCACCGGTCTGACCCGGATCGCCCGTCTGACCGCCGAGCAGGCCGGGGGCGCGGCAGCCCACCGGAGCCCTGCCCCGCACGACGCGCCGGACGGTCCCCTCTACGCCGAGTTCGACGCCGTCTTCGGCAGTGCGCTCAACCAGCGTGCTCCCGCCACCCGTTACGCCATCGATCTGGACGGCGCCACCTCGCACCGGCCGCCCGAGCAGCTGATCCGCCCCGCCGATCTGAACGTTGTGCACGACCCACATACGCGGCGCCTGCACCTGGTCCACCGCACCATGGGGCGGGTGGTTCGACCCCTCCATCTGGGACTACTGGCCACGCCGCTCCTTCCCCTCCAGGCCCGGCTGCTGGTGGAGGCCTTCGGCCAGACGTCGTACACCTTCTGGTCGGACTGGCCGCAGCTATGGCGCCTTCTGCCACCGGGGACCACCACAGCCGTGGCCGGTGGGGACGCGGGCCGCGCGGCCGGCTCGGGCTGGACGGCGCTGCCCCGCCTGGCTGTCGGAGCCGTAGTGGTGCGGCGCGCGACGTGGTTCATCGATCCGGGCCGGGGGCCCGTCCGCGCACCCGGCGAGCGGGACGCCGCCCATCTCGTCCGGGTCCACGCGTGGCGTGCGGCGCTCGGCCTGCCGCGACGTTGCTTCCTGCGCGTCCTCACCCCCCGCCCCGCCGACGGCTTCACCGGGCCCGCCCTCCACGACAAGGACCGCAAGCCGGTGTACGTCGACTTCGCCCACCCGCACCTGCTGCGCGTCTTCGAGCGCGCCGTCGCCACGGGCCGTCCGCTGCTGCTCACGGAGGCGCTGCCCGATCTGCACGACGCACCGGCACACCAGGACGGCTCGCGGCACGTGTCCGAGTTCGTGATCGACATGCCCACACTCCGGCTCCCGGCGGCACCGCGGCGGGGGGAGGCATGACGGTCCGCCCGGCCGGCGCGGCGCCGCAAGCGGGGACACCGGACGCCTCGCGGACCGAGGACCGGTGGGTCAGCATGCGTGTGTACACCGGGCATCCGCTCGATCTGGTGGTGGGCACGCTCCTCCCGCCGGCCCTCGCGGAGCTGCGGCGACAGGGCCTGGCCGACCGCTTCTTCTATCTCCGTCACTGGCAGGGCGGCCCTCATCTCCGTCTGCGGGTACGCCCGACCACCCCGGAAGCCGAACCGGCGGTGCGCCTCGTCCTTCGCGACCATGCGGCGTCCCTGTTCGCCGGACTGCCACCGTCAGCAAGAATGACAGAGCGTCAGTACGCTTCATTGGCAGCCGAGTTGAGGGTTCACGAGCCCGAGAGTGAGCCCGGCGCTCTCGCCCCCAACGACAGTGCCGCCTTTGACGTCTACCGCCCCGAGCACGGCAAGTACGGCCATGGCATCGGCCTGCGGGCGGCCGAGGAGGCGTTCGCCACCTGCAGCGAGCTGGGCGTCGCCGCCGTACGAGCCGAGTGGAGCCCGGCGCGGCGGACGGCGCACTGCTTCGCGCTGCTGGCCGCCGGCCTGGACCGGAACGCGGGGCCGGGAAGACCGTCGCCGGATGTCCTGAGCCAGTACGGGAGCAGGCGTGCCGCGCTCCTCTCCGTCGCCCGCGCGGCGCGCGCGACGGCGTCGGCCGACGCCACGCCGACCGGGGCCGATCCGGTGAGCGAATGGCTCGCGGCGTGCCGCGGTGCCCAGCGGTACGCCGCCGACCCGAGCGCGCTCGCCGGCCATCTGACCCACCTGGCCTGCAACCGCCTCGGCATACGGCTCGGCCAGGAGGCCACGCTGCGCGCCCTGGCCCTGCTGACGGTGGCGGAGTTGACGAGCGACGGCGCCGAGCCACCCTGACGGTTCCCCAGCCGCGGAGAACCGTCAGAGAACCGCAGCGAACCACATAGAGCACTGCGAAAAACCACGAAGAACCGCCAAGGAGTGACTCCCGTGACAGCCAGCCCGCAGACGGACGAGCCACAGTGGCGCGCGGCCCACATCGCGTACTTCGGTGACGACGTCGACCATCTGATCCTCCACGCCGTGCGGCCGGTCATCGAGCGCTGCGCCGGCCGCGTCGAATCGGCCTACGTGCTGCGGCACTGGCGACGCGGCCCCCATCTGCGCCTGGTCGTCCGCGCCACGCCCGCCGTCTTCGACGAGTGGGTGGTCCCGGCCGTTTCGGAGCTGATCGGGAGGCATCTCGCGGAGCGGCCGTCCACCGCCGCGCCGCTCGACGAGGCCGCCCTGCTGCCGCTGCACCGCCGGCTCGCCGCGGCCGAGCGCGAGCCGGGCCCCTTGACCCCCTTCTACGCCGACAACTCCATCGTCTGGGAGGAGCACGACCGCCGCGTCGATGTGCTGGGCTGCCCGGTCGGCGCCGATGAACTGGCCCTCTTCTACGAGGAGACCAACAACCTGCTCTTCGAGCACCTGGAGTCCGTCGCCGCGGGAGTGCCGCGCGAGACGCTGGCCCTGCGCCTGATGCTCGCCACCGCGCACACCCTCTGCCGGCATCCGCAGGACGCGTCGATCCGGCGCGGTTTCGTCTCCTTCCGATCGCACGCCGAGGGGTACCTGAGTACCGTCGGCCCCGAGGTGCGGGGCGCTTTCGACAGGCGGTACGCGGCCAATCGCGCGGCGCTCACGGCCCAGGTGCGCGCCGTGGTGGCAGCTTTCGACTCTCCTGCGGCCGGGTCCGCGGACGGGCGCGAGGAGGCGGCCGCACTGCATCGCTGGGTGTCGACGATCGACCCCCTGGGCGGGCGCTGGACCGCACTGTACGAGGCCGGCGAGATCCCCGAGGCGGAGATACCGTCCGACGAGGAGAACGGCATCGGCGGACTGGTCACGGCCAGCCCGCTGCACCGGGCGATCAGCGGCAGCGCCACGTACAAGGAGATGATGTACCGCGACCCGCGCTTCCTGCGGTACCGCCTGATGCTCAACTACACCTACCTCCACCTCTCCCGGCTGGGGCTGCCCGGCCTGACCCGCTATCTGCTCTGCCACCTCGCGGCCGACGCGGTGGAGGAGGTGTACGGCGTCAGCGCCCTCGATCTGGTCCTGGCCACCGCGGCGGGTACCCCCGGTGCGCCGGAGAGCGTCGCCGTACCGGCGCGGGGCGACGGATGAGGTCCGCCTCGTCGGCTCCGCCGTCCGACGGCTACCCGGCGTCCGCCGAGACCGGAGGGGAAGCCGCGCGTCGCTACCACGCGCGCCACGGCAGTGTGCTGCCCGCCATCGATCCGGCAGCGGGCACCACCGCGCCCCTACACCATCCCGGCGTGCCCGTCCTGCCCCTGCCGTTCCCGCCGACCTTCCCGTCGCCGTCGGACGGCGGCGATCCGGCGGCAGCGACGGCGGAACGTCTTGGTTCGCTCCTCGCGCTGCTCAACGGCGTCACCAGGATCGACTGGACCGGCTCGGGAGCGCGCGTCGGCCGGCCGGTCCCCTCCGGCGGCGGCGCTTATCCGGGTGAGGTGTACGCGGCCACCGGATCGGGCCTGTTCCACTATCTGCCGTCCGCTCACGCGCTCGAACTCCTCTCCGGCGCCGACGTCCGTACCGACGTGACCGGCGCACTGGACCGGCCGCCACCGGAGCGACCCGAGTGCGTGCTGCTGCTCACCAGCCGACTGGACGCGAATCTGGCCCGCTACGGCCCCTTCGGCCACCGTCTTCAAGCGCTCGACACGGGCGTCCTCACCGGCCAGGCGCTCACCCTGCTGGAGTCCGCCGAGGCCACTCCGATGGCGCACGCGCGCTTCGCGGACGAGGAGCTGGGCCGACTGCTCGGCCTCAACTCCCGTGCGGAGCAGGTGCGTTCGGTCGTCACCGGCCGAGCCCCGGGGCCGATCGTGCCCGGGGCGGCGATGCTTCGACGCCGTACGGCGCGTTCAGGCTTCGAGCCGGTCCCGATCTTGGTGGACTCCCTTCTCGCGGTCCTCCAGGAGGCCGTCCGCCCGATGGCGTTCGACCATGCCGCGCCGGTCGGCTGCGACGTGTATGTGGTGGCCCAGCGTGTCGCCGGTCTCGATGCCGGATGCCATCGGCTCGACCGGAACACGGGCCGGCTCACACCGGTCCCGGGCGGTGGCGGCACGCCCCGGGGGCTGTTCCCGCCCGGCGGGCCGGGAGAGCTGGCCGGATTCGAGTCCGCCTGTGCCGTGCTCGTCACCGGCGACTACGAAGCGGGCTACCCGCTGTACGGCGACCGCTGGTACCGGATGCTGAACCTGCGCGCCGGTGTCATCGGTCAGCGGATCGGCGTGGCCGCGGCGCGTGCCGGGCTCGGCGCGGGGCTCCGCTGCGACGTCGACACCGCGGCTGCCGATGCCGTTCTGCGCACACGTCCCCACCGCACGACGCTGCTCGCCGCCCTGCTCGGCCGGGAACGCGGCGGCGGTGCACCGGTCTGCCACCTCCTTCCGACCGTACCGACTCTCTTCCGGCCGAGGACACAGTGATCACCTCCGTCTCCGTCCCCCTCCTGCGTCCGGACGTCTTTCTGACGCCGAGCGGCAGCGGCACCGTCTACGTACGTTCCAGCCGGGGCACCGACCTCATCGCCGCGCCGGGCATCGCCGGCTGGCTGGAGCGGCTCGCCCCCTTCCTCGACGGCAGCCGCACGGTGGCGCAGCTCCTCGACGGTCTCGACGGTGCCCGGCGCGGCACGGTCCTGCGCGTGCTTCAACTCCTCGATGAGCACGGCCTGTTGGACGATGTGGCCCCGCGCGAGCCGGACCCCCGCGCCGCCCGCTACCCGCACCTCAGGACTCTGGCCCTCGGCACGCCCGCCGCCACCGGCGCCCTGGCCGACGCGCTGCGGCTCACCGGACTCACCGGCATCACGCCGGTCGCCGGCCAGGAGGCCGCCCTGACGGCGCTGGCGAACGGCGGCCACGACGCCCTGCTCCTGCTCGCGGAGGGCGGCGACGCGCGGTCCGTGGCCCGGCTCGACGAGGAGTGCCGCGTACGCGGCCTGTGGTTCGCCGCCGCTGTCCGCGACGCGGAATCGTGGTGGATCGGCCCGATGCTCGCCCCCGGGCCGGACCGTACTGCCGGAGGCTGGCTCGGCGCGTGGCTGCGCGTGCACGGCAGGGAGGACGCCCCCGTCCGCCCCCCTCACGTCTCCTACGGATCCACCGAGTTCGCGGCCCCACTGCTCGCCCACCACTTCCAGCGGGCCTTCCTCAGCCTCTCCCCGGCAGCGCCGGAGGAGCCCGGCACATCAGGGGCGGACCAGCCGGTCCGCGTCACTCGCCTGGACGCGACGACCCTGGCCACCACCAGCCATCCCTACCGGCCTCACCCGGCGGCGTTGCCGGCCGCGCCCGAGTCCGCGGCGCAGTTCCTCGCCCGGATCGCTTCCTTGCGCGCCGGGCCGGCCGTCACACCCGAGGAGTTCTCCCGGCGCGCCGCGGGCTGTATCGACGAGCGCTGCGGGCTGCTCGCCGAACTGGACGAGGGAGCGCTGCCACAGTTCCCCCGGCACGCCGCACGGGCCCTGGTCCGCGACCCGGACACCGGCCGAGCGGTGCACCAAGTGCACGCCACCGGAACGGACTTCACCGCGGCGCGCCTGCGCACCGCGCGACGCGCGCTGGCCCACTACGCCCTGCTCGCCCTCGATCCCCGACGGTTCGTCCCGGCGCCGTCCGGCCCCGCGCTGTGGGCCTGGTCGCCCGAGCGCGACACCGCCCATCTGGTCCCGGCGGCCCGTGTCCGCGCGCAGGGAACGCGTCCGCCGCGAGGCCTCGGCGCCGGTGCCACCTTCGACGAGGCGGTGGCGGAGGCCCGCCGTGATCTGCGCGGCCCCGCGCACGACACCGTGGTCGTACCGCTCGACCACGATCCGGCCGCCACCGACATACTGCCCAACCTGCTGAGAGCGGTGCGCTGCGATGACTGAGCTTGCCATGTCGGCCGATCCCCCCTCGGCCGCCGTACGGGTACACCACGACGGGGGCCTGCTCGGCCAAGCCCTGCTCCGCCGGGCGGCGGTCGTGCCCCGCCCCGCGCCAGGGATGCAATTGGTCGCGGCGGACTCTTCTGACGCAGCGTCAAAATGTCTGGCGGGTCCTTTGGTTGACGGGGCCCCCTATCTTGCCGTCGTGGCGGAGTTGGACCGCGTGGTGATCGGTCCGCTGGTCCGACCCGGCACCCCCGGCTGTCAGCAGTGCCTGGCCGCCCGCCGTGCGGGCGCGCGGGCCGACGCGGCCGAGGAGGCGGCTCTGCGCTCGACGTACGGAAGCCGTCTGACCGGCACCGTTTCTCCGCTGCTCACCCCGATCGCGGCCGACCTCGCGGCGGGGCTCGCCCTGCACCGGCTCACCACCGCGGGGGCCGTCCCCGACCTGACCGTCACGATGCTCCGCCTCGATGGCCTGGAGATCAGCCGGCACCTCCTCGTGCCCGACCCCCACTGCCCGGAGTGCGGCGGCCTGCCCGACGACGACGCGGCCGGCGCCGTGATCCCGCGCGTCGCGCGGCCCAAGCCGGACCCCGCCGTTCTGCGGGTGCGCGATCTGCGCGCGGAGCGGGGTGTCCTTGAGGCCCGCTACGCCGACGACGAGACCGGCGTGCTCAAGGGTCTCCGCACGCGCGGACTGCACGCCCTGCCGTTCGCCGAGGCGAAGGTCGGCCCGCCCGAGTCGGTCGACGGGGGGTACGGCCGCGCGCTCGACTTCCGCACCGCCGAGGTCACCGCGATCGCCGAGGCCCTTGAGCGTCTCGGCGGCGGACGGCCGGGTGGACGGCGCACCGTGGTCCGCGGCAGCCACCGCGAGCTCGCCGCCCGGCACCCCGGGGGTGTACTCGATCCCGCGACCACCGGCGGCCATGAACCCCACCGCTATCAGGCACCCGGCTTCCCCTTCCAGCCCTACCGTCCCGACCTCGTGATGCCGTGGGTCTGGGGCTACTCCCTCACCCGCGAGCGGCCGGTCCTGGTCCCCGAGAGCCTGGCGTACTACCGCATCGGCCGCCACCAGCCTCCGTCGGTCCGCCCGTTCGTGTCGGAGATCTCCAACGGGTGCGCCCTGGGCGGCTGTGTCGAAGAGGCGGCCCTGTACGGTCTCCTGGAGCTGGCCGAGCGCGACGCGTTCCTGCTCACCTGGTACGCCCGTCTCCCGGCCACCCCGCTCGATCTGCGCACCGCGCGCGACCGGCGGATCGCCCTGCTCGCGGACCGCATCCGCGAACGCGACGGGTACCGCGTCGAGGTCTTCGACGTGACCGGCGCCGAAGGCATTCCCTGCTTCTGGGCCGCGGCCGTCGACGAACGGCCCCCCGCCCCGGGCGCCGGGGCACCTCGCCCCCGCGTGCTCTGTGCGGGCGGCTCGGGGCTCGACCCCGAGCGCGGTGTGTTCGGCGCGCTGCACGAACTGGTCACCGCCATCGAGGCGTACGGGCTCATCTACCCGCAGCGGACGGAGGACGCGGCTCGCATGCGCGAAGACCCCGAGCAGGTCCGTCTGATGGACGACCACGCGCTGCTGTACTGCGACCCGGTCGCCGCCCGCCGGCTCGACTTCCTGCTCGCGCCCGGGGGGCGGCCGCCGCGTGAGCGCCGGAGTCTGAGCGAACTGACCGACCGCTGTCCATGGCCGCGGCACACCGATCTGCGCTCGGATCTGGACGAGTTGGTGGGTCGCTTCGCCGCGACGGGGCTCGAAGCGATCGTCGTCGACCAGACCACGTCGGTGCACACCGCCTCCGACCTCGCCTGCGTCAAGGTGATCGTGCCGGGACTGCTTCCCATGACGTTCGGGCACCATCTGCGGCGCATCGCCGGTCTCGACCGGGTGCTCACCGCGCCCCACCGTCTCGGCCACACTTCTCGGCCGCTGCGTCCCGAGGAGGTCAACCCGCATCCGCACCCGTTCCCCTGACACCCCGCGCGGTTGGTCCCGAAATCGCCCGCCCCGAAGTAACCCGTACGACCCCCCGGCGCCGCAGTTGTAGGGTGACCTGCTCGCGAATTACCTGCGCGGGCGCCTCCGACAAGTGCGGCCGCGGGTCGCCCGGGGCCGGCCAGGGAGGGTCAGAGGGGTGACCGACAAGGACGCACTGCGGCAGCTGCTGCGGTGGAAGCGGGGGCAGATCGACCCGTCGGAACTCGGCATACCCAGGCGCACGGGCCGGGGCCGCCGTTCGCCGGGGCTCTCGCAGGCGCAGGTCGCCCAGGCCCTCTTCGTGACGGAACGTACGTACGGCCACCTGGAACGGGGTGAGATGCCGGCGCCGAGCCAGGGGTTCCTCGACTCGGTGTGCAAGGTGCTGCGCCTGGAGGAGGGGGAGCGCACCGCGCTCTACATCTACGCGCTCGGCTACGAGCCGCCCACCCCGCTGGACCCGACGTCGGGGACGAGTGTCGCTCCTGCCTGGCAGAAGGCTGTCAACGAGGTGACGGGGCAGCCCTGTTACATCAATGACGTGGCGTGGAACCTGCTTGCCTACAACGACGACTTCGTCTCCATCTTCCCCCAGGTGGAAGGCGAAGCGCCGCGCGTGCCCGAGCAGAACCTGATCCGCTGGATGCTGTTGCGCGAGGACGCGCGCGAACACCATCTGGTCGACTGGGAGGAGCAGTGGGCCGGTCCCGTGGCGGCCCAGTTGCGGGCCGCGGTGGCCACCCACCCGCAGAACAAGGACCTTCAGCAGCTCCACGAGGAGGTGTCGGAGGACCCGGTGTCAGGGCCGATCTACCGCACCCACAATGTGGCGTTCCGCCACCCCGACGGCCAGACCCGCATCATGCGTCATCCCGGCTACTCGGGCCCGCACAGCGACCTCTCCCCACGGGACAAGTGCTGCGAGCGCCACGTTCCGTCCCAGCGCGGCCTGGTCACCATGTGCGCCGCCGAACCCTGTATGAGCCCGGGGGCCCGGTTCTTCTTCCTGGTCTTTCAGCCCGCGTCGCCGTGACCCGGTACTCAGCACTCGGCACTCGGCACTCGGCACTCGGCACTCGGCACTCGGCACTCGGCACTCGGCACGATGGTCGATGAGGGGGACGCCGGGGACGACGACCGCCGCATCCGGTCGCGATTCCGCTGTCGGGCGGACCCGTTGAACGGCACAGCGATGGCTGCCAGGATGGCCGGCATGGGGAAGAACACGGCGGTGCGCCGACTCGACCTGGGATACTTCGTCCGGCCGGCTTCAGAGACAGGCGGCCCGCAACCGCGAGTTGAACCCGTGCTCGCCTATCTGGTGCGACACGAACAGGGACTGATCCTCTTCGACAGCGGCATCGGCAGCGCCGACCCCGAGACCGAGGCGCACTACCGGCCCCAGCGCCGAGCACTGCAAGAGGCACTGTCCGCGGCTGGAGTCACCCTCGGCGACATCTCTCTGGTCGTGAACTGCCACCTGCACTTCGACCACTGCGGCGGAAACCCACTGCTGGGCGGCAAGCCGATCCTGGTCCAGGAAACCGAGCTGGCCGCCGCCCGCCGGGGCGACTACACCATCGACGAGCTCGTCGACTTCCCCGGCGCGTCCTACGAGGAACTCACCGGTGAGGCCGAGGTCCGGCCCGGAGTCTGGATCATCCCGACACCCGGGCACACCCCAGGACATCAGTCGCTGGTCCTTCGGCAGGGAGACGGCACCGTGGTCCTCGCCGGCCAGGCACACGACTTCGCATCCCAGTTCGCGTCGGACCAGCTGGCCCGCCAGGCCGCTCTGCACGGCGTGGCACAGCCGCTCCCTGACTACGCGCACTGGTTGGAACGACTTGCCGAATTCGACCCGCGACGCGTGCTCTTCGCCCATGACTGCTCGATCTGGGAACCCTCACACAGCAACTTCTAGAACCGACCTGGTGGGGGTGGGTGAGAGCGGACGGCAGCGGTGTGCGGTCGGGACGGGCCGACACGACAGGTCCCGTCACGGGCACTCCCCGGTCCAGGAACGGACCTCCCCGGTCACAGGCTGCTGGCGGTGATGTCACCGTTCGAGGTGGTCGCGTGGATGTTCAGGGCGGCGGCGGATCCTTCCGTGTTGTTGAGGGCGTTGTGGATGCGGCCGTAGGAGGTGCCGGCGTCCAGGGTGGCGTTGGTTCCGCGGGCGGCGCCGACCGTGATCCTTCCGGACTCGGTTCGCAGCGTGAGGGTGCCGTGCACGGCTTCGGCGATCTCGATGTCGCCCGCCGAGACCTTGATCTCGCTGTCGCCGGCCAGGCGGCCGACCGAGACGTTCCCCGCGTGCACGGTGAGGCGGAGCGCGGCCGTCTCGTCGAGCTGGACCGTGCCGTGGGCGCCGTCGAAGACGACGTCACCGAGCTGTCCCTCGGTACGGAACTCGGCGCTGGCCGTCCGGGCCTCGACGCGGGAGCCCGCGGGCAGTCCGAGGGTCACGTCGAGGGCGCCGCTGGAGCCGAAAGCCTGGCTCTTCGTGGGGCCCTCGACCCGCAGGACGCCGTCTTCGTAGCCGACGGTGGTCTGCTCCGCGGCCTTCACGTCGCGGCCCTTCGCGGCGTCCGCCGGCCGGACGTCGACCCTGGCGTGGGCCTGGTCCGAGGCGACGATCCGGACGCGGCCGGCTGGGACGGTGAGGATGGCGGTGATCGGGGCGGTGGTGTCGAACTTCTGCATGCCGTGCTCCTGCGACTCGATGTCTTCCGCGGCCGTTCGCCGCGTTGATGAAGAGAGAGTGCGCCGGACGGGTTTCAGCGGGGCATCACGCTGGTTTCAGCAGGCTTCACCGGCTGCCCGTCGTCGGCGGGAGGGGCCTTGCGTGGTGCGCGTGAGGTGTGGTGCGTGTGACGTGTGGTGCGTGTGACGACGGACCACGACACCGGCTTGCCCTGCGCGTGGGCGACCACACACCGTGCCGGGCAGACGTGCGAGCCCCCGAGCATGCGGAATGGGGCCCAGCCGGGCGATTCCGGCTGGGCCCCACTCCGCGTACGTCCCGAGCGGGTCAGTGCTTGAAGACGTCCTTGATCTTTTCCTTGGCCTGGCGTGCGTCGCCCTTGGCCTGCTCCGCACGGCCCTCGGCCTCAAGGCGCTCGTTGCCGACCGTCCGGCCTGCCGCTTCCTTGACCTTGCCCTTGGCCTGCTCGACCTTCGACTGAGTCTTTTCGTCACCCGACACAACAATCACTCCCACATATTCGTTGGCACACCGTGACATGGATACACCTGGCCACATTCGCGGGTTCTAAACAGGGAGCGGGCGACTCGCTTCACCTTTGGAGGATGACCTCGCACTCTTCTCGTCCCGCACTCTTCGAGGGAATTGAATCTTGCCGTCGCGAGGGTGTGACGGGCTCATCCCGGGGCACACGGCGTTCTGGAGGTTGATAACTATGGTTCCCCTGCTTCTCGTTCTTCTGCTCGCCCTGATCCTCTTCGGCGCCGGTTTCGCGCTCAAGGCCCTGTGGTGGATCGCCATTGTGGTCCTGGTCGTGTGGCTCATCGGATTCGTCGCACGTCCGCGCGGCGGAAGCGGCCGCTGGTACCGCTGGTAGCCGCACGCCACGCGGCACACAACAGCACGCGGAACAGGGGGCGGGCCCGACATGTGTCGGGCCCGCCCCCTGTTCCGCGTGTTCTCTGCGCTCTGCTGTTCCGCGCCATTCATTTGTGGCATGCATACGGTCGCCATGCGTACGGGGCGCCGTGGCTTAATCCGCTCCCGCCGCCACCGGTTTTCCGTATGTACGGAATGGGCGCCCGCTCTATCAGCCCCGCGCTTCGGCGGCAGCGCCCAGCATTCCCGTGCGGAGCTTGGCAACGGTGCGGGTCAGCAGGCGGGACACCTGCATTTGCGAGATGCCCAGCTCTTCGCCGATCTGGCTCTGCGTGAGTTCGGCGCCGAAGCGGAGCCGCAGCAACAGGCGTTCGCGATCGGAGAGTTCGGCCATCAGCGGGGCGAGCGCGTGGAAGTCCTCGACCAGCTCCATGGCGGGATCCTCGGCTCCGATGAAGTCGGCCAGGGCCGCCTCGCCGTCCTCGGTGTCGCTGCTGAGCGCGGCGTCGAGAGAGGCGGAGGTGTACCCGTTGGCGGCAACCTGGGCCTCGCAGACCTCGGCTTCACTGATGCCCATCAGCGCCGCCAGCTCTTGCACGCCGGGCGAGCGCTCCAGGCGCTTCTCCAGTTCCTCGCGGGCCCTCGTGAGCTCGCCCCGGCGTTCCTGAAGGCGCCGCGGCACATGCACGGCCCAGGTGGTGTCGCGGAAGAAGCGCTTCATCTCACCGACGATGTACGGCACGGCGAACGTGGTGAACTCGGTCTCGCGGGACAGCTCGAACCGGTCGATCGCCTTGATCAGGCCGATCATGCCGACCTGGATGACGTCCTCCATCTCGTCCGCGGCGTTGCGGAAGCGACGGGCGGCGAACCGCACCAGCGACATGTTCATCTCGATCAGGGTGTTCCGCGCGTACTGGTACTCCCGCGTCCCCTCCGGCAGGACGGCGAGGCGCTCGAAGAACTGGCGCGACAGCTCGCGCGCGTCACCGGGAGCGATCCGTGCGGGCTGCTCGATCAGCGGAAGCGCCTGCGTCCCTGCCGTGCTCGCCCCTCGCACGGTCCTGGTGTCGTTCGCTACGACGGTCACAGCCACTCCCCTCTCACTCGCCGGACAACCGGAGGGCATCACCACGCACCCCTCCAGCCAGCAAGAAATCTACCACGACCAAGATAGAAATTAGGTTTCTGCGGGGTGACTGTTTCTGGTGCGACCGGAGGGCCGGGGTGAGGTCGCAACCGTCCCACCAGGAGCGGGTGCCATCCCGTGCAGGGATGCACGCCCATGCGTGGAACGTGGGGTTCCACGCGTGTGGCGCGGCGCCCGTCGGGTGGCGGAGCGTTACTTTGCGTTCCATGACGACAGAGGCGGAAACCACCGGGGACGAGTCGGCCGACGTTCAAGAAGCCCGCCGGGCGATCGAGGAGTATCTGAGCCGCGGGCCGGCGCGCACGCCGCGTGACGGGGCGGACACCGGCCGGGCCGCACCGGCCGGCGGCGGGATCGACCGCAGTATCGACGACAGTGCCGCGGCGCTCATCGCGCGGGAGGCGTGGGACGCGGTGCAGGACGCCACGCCCGCTCCCCCGCATCCCGAAGCAGGCCCGGCGGAGAAGACCCGGATGTCACCGGAGCGCGCGGAACGCCACCGCCGCGCCGTCGCCGTCGCTCGCGGGCTGCGGGAACTGGGCTACCACCTCGACGAGACCCTGCTTCCCGGTCCGGACATGGCCGCGGGGTGACGGGACCGGGTCAGCTGGCGCCCCAGTCGAGGCGGAGGACGGCCAGGTCGTCGGAGTGCCGGCCCGCGTTGAGCGCGTGGGTCTCCTTGATGAGGCGGTCCACATGGGCGGCCGGGTCCGTCGGCGGCAGCTGGTCGATCAGGTTCAGGAGTCCCTCCACGCCGAGCCGGCCGTCCGCGGTGCCGTTGTGGCCCTCGGTCAGACCGTCGGTGTAGAGGGTCAGCGCGCCGGATTCCGGGAGCGGGATGACCGTCTCCGCCCAGCTGCGCTGTTCCGGTGCGATGCCCAGGGCGATGCCGAGTTCCGCGGGCACTTCCCGGGTGCCGGCCGGGGTGGTGAGCAGCGGCTCGTGGTGGCCGGCCAGGTGGAGCGAGGCCGTGCGGGCCTTCTCGTCGAGGGTGAGCAGGGCGCAGGTGGCGAAGAGGGTGTGGCTGCCGCGTTCGGCGATCAGGATGCGTTCCATGAGGTGCAGCAGGTCCGGGCCGCGGTGTCCGCCGAGCACCAGGGAGCGCCAGGCGATGCGCAGGCAGACGCCGAGCGCGGCGGCGTCGGGGCCGTGGCCGCTGACGTCGCCGACGACGGCGCGGAGCAGACCGTCGTCGCATTCCACGACGTCCAGGAAGTCTCCGCCGAGCAGGGTCAGCTCGCCGCCGGGCAGGTAGCGCGAGGTGACCGTCACGGTGGAGGTGTCGAGGATCGGCTGGGGCAGCAGGCCGCGCTCCAGGCGGGCGTTCTCCTCGGCGCGCAGCCGGGCCGCCTGGGCTTCCGCGCTGGCGCGCTCGGTCTGGCTTCGGTAGACGGCGTACTGCAGGGTGCGGCGCAGCAGGTCCGCCTCGACCTTGCCCTTCACCAGGTAGTCCTGGGCGCCGGCAGCCATGGCCACGGGGCCCGCCTGCGACTCGGACAGGCCGGTCAGGACGATGACCGCGGTGTGCGGGGCGAGGCCGCGGACCGCGGTGACCGCGGTGGTGCCCGAGACGTCCGGCAGGTGCAGGTCGAGGAGGATGCAGTCGATGAGCGGGGTGGCGAGTTCGGCTCGGGCCTCGGCGAGGCTGGTGCACGTGGTGAGCTCGAAGCGCAGCCCGGTGTCGTTGAGGAGCTCCTCGACGAGCAGGGCGTCGCCCTCGTCGTCCTCGATCAGGAGGACGCGATAGATCGCCTCCACCGGTCTGGTGCCGGGGGGTGTCGGCGCTGTGGTCATGGCGTCGGCTCCGCTTGGTCGGGGCCGGCGGCTTCAGGGTTCGTGTCGGGGACGCCGACCGAAGGCGGTGCCTCGGCCAGGGTGAACGTGATGCGCGTGCCGTCCGTGTACTCGGGGTCGACTGCGATGGTACCGCCGTGGAATTCGACGATCTTCTTGCACATCGCGAGGCCGATGCCGCTGCCGCTGTAGACGTCCTTGGTGTGCAGCCGCTGGAAGATCACGAAGACCTTCTCGGCGTACTCGGGCGCGATGCCGATGCCGTCGTCGGTCACCGTGAAACGCCACAGTGCGCCCTCTTGGGCGGCCGACACCTGGATGTGCGGCTGCTGGCCGGGGCGGCGGAACTTCACGGCGTTGCCGATCAGGTTCTGCCACAACATGCCCATCTGGGTGGGGTCGGCGACCAGGCTCGGCAGTTCGTCGCAGGTGATCTTCGCGCCGGTTTCCTCGATGCTCACGCTGAGGCCGGAGAGGGTCTGCTCCATCACGGAGCCGAGGTCGACGCTCTGGTGGGCGTGGTGGACCCGGCCGACCCGGGAGAAGTCGAGGAGGTCGTTGATGAGGACCTGCATGCGGTTGGCGCCGTCGACCGCGAAGCCGATGTACTGGTCGGCCTTGTCGTCGAGCTGGCCGGCGTACCGGCGCTGAAGCAGCTGGGTGAAGCTGGAGACCTTGCGCAGCGGCTCCTGCAGGTCGTGGGAGGCGACGTACGCGAACTGTTCCAGCTCGGAGTTGGAGCGCTGGAGTTCGGCGGTCTGCGTGTCGAGGAGACGGCGGGACTCCTCGCTGACCTCCAGTTCCTGGACCAGGCGCCGGCGCATGACGTCGATCTCGCCGCTCAGCCGGCGCAGGTCCGCGGGGCCGGTCGCCGTGATGGGGCGGGTGAAGTCGCCCTCGGAGACCGCACGGGCGTCGATCCCTAGCTGTTCGAGGGGGTCGGTGACGCCGCGGCGCAGCGCCTCGAAGACCAGTCCCGCCAGCGCGAGGATGACCAGGGCGATCGCGGCGAACACCCAGTTGCGCAGCCTCATCGTGGACGCCAGGTCCTCGCGGGCCCGGCTCTGGTCGGCGCGCAGGCGCTCCTGCTGTCCGGTGAGCGCGCTGCGCACCCGGTCGAATGCGGTCTTGCCCTCCGAGGCGCGCTCGGTGGCCAGCGGCGACGGCGTTCCGGCCGGAGCCGCGGCGATGGGCCGGGCGATCCTGGCCTGCCACGCCTCCACCGCGTCCTGCACGGCATGCACATCGGCGAGACCGCGCGCGTCCCCCTTGAGCAACTGCGACAGGCGCGTGGTGTCGGCCGACTGCTCGGCGAGGCCCTGCCGGTAGGGCGTGAGGAACTCGGGGTTTCCGGTGAGCCCGTACCCTCGGACACCGGTCTCCTGGTTGAGCATCGCCGACTCCAGGCGGAACGAGGTGCTCAGCGCCTGGGACCTGACGTCCACCAGGTTGTCGCTGAGCGACGCCGTCTGCCCGAGGACCCATGCTCCGATCAGGCCCAGCGCGGTCAGGAGCGCCAAGGACGCGGCCACTCCCACGCGCAGCCATCGCGAGGTCGTCCACGAGGAAAGCCCCCGCGGACGCGACAGCGTCTCATCGCCGGTCATCTGTGAACCCCTCCGCCCTGTGACGCTTCGGATCGGCGTCGCGCGCAATACTGTAGAGGCTCTTCGACAACGAATGTTGTCGCGGGGTCCACTCGGGGCCTAGGGTGCCGGGTATGCCTGGCAAGAACTTCGTCCTGCGGAACGCGCCGCAGGAGACGACCGCGGTCACTGACGTGGCCGTCGGCGAGCTTGCGCGGCGCATCGCCCAGCAGTTGCTGGACGACCCCGGGTGCCCGGACACCGACGATTCGGCATCCGCGCTGACGCTGCTGCACGTCCTCGTTCAGCTCCAGCGGTCCGCCGAACGGCTCCAGCGCTCCGCGGCGCAAGCTGCCGCGCGTACGGGAGCCGGGTACCCGCAAATCGGCGAAGCAAGCGGCATGACCCGCCAAGGCGCCCGGCGGCGTTGGCCGGGACTGTTCCACCACTCCTCTGAAGCACCTACGGAGCAACCGATGAATACCGTCCCTTCCCACCCCAGCGCCGTGCTGCTCGTCGAGGACGACATCGCCGATGCCATGCTGATCGAGGAAGCCCTCTCCCAGCGCGGGGCGCGCAACCTCGTCCAGGTCACCGACGGGGTCGCGGCACTGGAACACCTGCGGGACCCGGACAGCGTCCGTCCCGACCTCATCGTCCTGGACCTCAACATGCCCCGCATGAACGGTCGGGAGCTGCTGCGCGTCCTCAAGTCCGACGAGGACCTGCAGACGATCCCCGTCGTGGTGCTCACCACGTCCTCCGCGCCCGACGACGTCAGTGGCGCCTACATCAGCCACGCCAACGCCTATGTGACCAAGCCCGTCAATCTGGAGGAGTTCGAGCGGGCCGTCCAGAGCATCGACGCCTTCTACCTGGAGACCACCACCCGCCCGCCCCGCGACTGACCGGCACGCCCGCCCTCGCGACGGGTGGCCTCCGGTGCCGCCCGCCGCACGGCCGGCTCCCGCGCACGTACGCAGCCTCGGCCCCCGCCCGGCGGGGTGTCGGGGCTGTTCCCGTGTCGCGGCGCCGGTGCCATGCGTGCCCTTGCCGCAGCGGGGCCCGGTGTGACACTGGCAGAGTGACGGACAGCGAACGACAGACGGACCGGCGTCTTGAGCGGGCCATTCTGCGGCTCCTCGCCTCCCGCGATCCGGACTCCTCGATCTGTCCCTCCGACGCCGCGCGGGCGGTGTACGAGGGCGACGGCGACGGCTGGCGCGCGTTCATGGAACCGGCTCGGCGCGCGGCCCGGAGGCTGGTCGACTCCGGCGAGGTGGAGGTCACCCAGTCCGGCCGGCGGGTCGACCCGAGAACGGCTCGCGGTCCGATCCGCATCCGCCGGGCCCGCTGACCGCGCCCTCCGTCGAGACCACCGGTGCCTCCGCGCAAGGGCCCTGCGGTCGCGGCCTCACACCAGGCGTCCTGCCGTCGCGGTGCGGGAGGGACCCCGTCGCCTCACCCACAGCAGCAGGACGACCGAGCAGAGCGCGGCGACCGCGCACCACGTCGAGATGTACTCCTGCCGCCACAGCACGAAGGACACCGCGGCCCCGGCGGCGACCAGCACACCGAACAGGAAGAGGCCACGGTCGCCGGAGATGAGCAGGGAGCCGATGGTGGCGACGAAGTAGCCGAGGACGACGAGTCCGGGCCGGGGCAGTCCCAGGGAGTAGCCCATCGTGTGTCCCCGGATCTCGGCCGTCACGGTGCGGGTCGCCAGGGCGTACGCCAGCGCCGCGCTCGTCGCGGCGCCGGCCGCCAGCGGGACGAGCAGCCGACGGCGGGCGCGCGGCGGCGCGGCGCAGAACACGGCCACCGGCACCCACAGCGCCAGCAGGGGCAGCGCGATCACGGCCCAGGCGGTCGTGGCGGGTCCGGACCCCCCGCCGTCGCGCCAGACGGCGGCCTCGACGAGCTGGTGGGCACCCAGCAGGAGGGGCAGGGCGGCCAGCGGCAGGTCACGCGGGCGTCGCGCCGCGCAGGCCACCGCGGCGGCTCCTACCACCGCGATGCCCACACCGGCGGCGAGATCGGCCGTCGCACTCCAGCACATGACAGGAACGCTACGGCCGCGCCGCCACAGGAGCGCGCCCTGCCGTCCGGGAGGGGCACGGCCCTCGTGGGCACGGCGGCGGGGGCACGGTGCGGGCGAGATCCGTGAACCGCTCTTGAGCGTTCGCTCAAACTCCGCTACCTTGCCGTTTGAGCGAACGCTCAAACCGCGTGTCAGGGGGGTGGCGGGGTGTGAGGCTGTATGTGGAGACCTCGATCGGGGCCGATCTCGATCTGGTCTGGGAGCGCACCCAGGACCCGGCGCGCCACCAGCTCTGGGACCTGCGGTTCACCTCGATCTCCTACCTGCCCCGCGCCGGGGCGGAGCCCCAGCGCTTCCGCTACGCGACCCGGCTGTTCCCGTTCCTCTGGGTGGGCGGCACCGGAATCAGCGCGGGTGAGCGGCAGCGGTCCGACGGCACACGCGTCTCGGCGCTGCGCTTCGCGTCGGCCCATCCGCTCTCGCTGCTCGCCGAGGGGAGCGGCTACTGGCGCTACGTCCCCGGGCCCACCGGCATCCGCTTCCTGACCGGGTACGACTACCGACCGCGCTGGGGCCCGTTCGGCGCGCTGGCCGACCGGCTGGTCTTCCGGCCGTTGATGGGCTGGGCCACCGCCTGGTCCTTCGACCGGCTCCGGCTGTGGTGCGAACGCGGCATCCATCCGCGCGCCGCCCTCGCCCGCGCCCTCGGGGAGTGTGCCGGGCGCCTGGCCCTGGTCCTCGCCGTGCTGCTCGTCCCGCCCCTGACACCGCTCACCCTCGGCGCGGCACTGGTCGCGGGCGCCCTCGCCGTCCTGCTCCCCCCGATGCCCGGCACGCCCGCCGCGCGCCGCTGCCGCCGCACCCCACCCGGGCGGGCGCACACCCCCCGCCTGCTCGCCACCCTGGAGCCCTCGTGACCTCGATCTTCCGCCGGCACATGGGGCCGGACTTCGGCCGGCTGCACCCCGAGATCCGCCGTCGCTTCTCCGTCGGGCTCGACAGCGGTGAAGCGTGCGTCGGGCGCGGGACCATGGAACGGATCCGCCATGGAGCCCCCTACGTCAAGCCGTTCCTCCGGCTCGGCGGGACGCGCAACATCCTGGTACCGCGGGAGGGCCGTGACGTGCCCTTCGTCATCGAGAACTTCCCGTACGCGGACTCCTTCGGCCGGGAGACCGTCACGTTCGTGCGGACCTTCCAACTCCCCTCCGCCACACGCCGTTTCGACGCCACGATGGTCTTCAGCCCCGCGCGGAACTGCGTCCTCGACTACCTCGGCACCCACCAGCACCTCGCCAGCGACCTGCACATGAGCGCCGAGGCCGACGGTTCGCTCCTCATCCGCTCCGGCGAGCACCGCTTCCGGGAGGGCCCCGTCGACGTGCGCGTGCCGTCCCTGATCGGGGGCGACGCCGAGGTTCGCGAGTCGTTCGACGAGGCCACCGGCCGGTTCCGGATCCAGGTGACGGTGACCAACCGGTACTTCGGGTTCCTCTTCGGCTACCGGGGTTCCTTCACCGCCACCTACGTCGACGCTGGTACGCATCGCCTGCGTGCGGGACTGCGGCCCGTCCGCGAGGAGGTCCGCGCATGAGCGCGTCGAGCGAGGCGACGCGCCTCAAACTCCTCGAAGGGGCCCTGACGACCCTGATCGACCAGGGCATCGGCAAGACCTCGGCCCGCTCCATCGCGACCACGGCCGGGGTCAACCAGGCGCTGATCTTCTACCACTTCGGCTCCGTCGACGAGCTCATCGCCGCAGCCTGCGCCCACGGCGCCGAGCAGCGCGTCTCGCGCTACCGCGAGCGGTTCGCCGCGCTGGACTCCCTCCCCGAGCTCCTGGCCTTCGCCCGGGAGATGCAGGCCGAGGAACGCGCCGCCGGCCATGTGGCCGTCCTGGGGCAGCTGTTGGCCGCCGGCCAGACCGCTCCCGCCCTCGCGGCCGCCACGTCCGCCGGCCTCGCGCTGTGGATCGAGGAGCTGGAGACCGTCCTGACGCGGCTGCTCAGCGCGACCCCCCTCGCCGCCTTCGCCGACCCCGCGGGACTCGCCCGCGCCGCGGCCGCCTCCTTCGTCGGCATCGGGCTGTACGAGGGCGTCGACCCCGAGGGTGCCGGGCGCGCGCTCGACTCGCTCGGACAACTCGCCGTCCTCGCGCAGGCGTTGGAGGGCCTCGGCCCCCTCTCCCAGCGCGCGGTCGCCCACACCTTGCGCCGCGGCACCCGCGGTTGACCCCCGGCGGCCGGCCGGTTGACCCACCAAAAGGAACCGTCAAGGACCTGTCAACTTTTCATGAAGGAAAAGTAAAGGCTAAGGTGTTCGAACAACGCCCGGACCGATCCCGGGCGTCACCATTCTTGAGAGCGAACACACTTCATGAGCGACCAGTCCCCCAACGCGTACGGAACTCCGCAGCCTGGCGGGATGCCGCCTGCTCCGACTCCGTACGGCTTCGACCCGCTTGGCCGCCCGTACTCCGAGAAGTCGAAGATCGTGGCGGGCGTACTCCAGCTCTTCCTCGGCACGTTCGGCATCGGCCGCTTCTACACGGGGCACACCGGCATGGCCCTCGCCCAGCTCTTCACCTGCGGTGGCCTCGGCGTGTGGGCGCTGATCGACGGCGTCCTGCTGCTGGTCGGCGACAAGACCGACTCGGACGGCCGCGTGCTGCGTGGCTGAACAGCCCCATCACCGGGCGGCGTTCAGGGACTCGTTCCCTGGGCGCCGCTCTCGTATGCCCCCGGCGGCGGCACCCCTCGCACTCGCCTGCGCCGCGGCCGCCGGCCTCTTCTACCTGTACGGCCACTCCCCCTACGACCCCGGCCAACTGCTGCCGCGCTGTCCGTTCCACTGGGCGACCGGGCTCAACTGCCCTGCCTGCGGCGGCACTCGGATGAGCTACGCACTCCTGCACCGTGACCTCGGCGGCGCCCTCCGCGCGAACCCCGTGCTCTGCGCCGCGCTCCCCTTCGGCCTCTGGGTCTACGCGCGCTGGGCCGTGGCCGCCCTGCGCGGACGGCGCCGCCGGTTCGCGCTCGGCCCCCGCGGGACCGCCCTCGTCCTGGGGACGGCGTTCGTCTGGACGGTCGTCCGCAACGCCCTGGGCCGCTGAGACGGCGAGAGGGGCCACGACGTACGGCGGCCCCGCACATCCCAGGGGGGAGAGGGATGGCGGGGCGCGCAAGCCCGGGTCAGGGAGGGGGGATTCCCGACCATGCGGACCGTAGAGTTCTGATGCCCCCTCCCGCCGACCTCATGCGTGTGAGCTGGGTAACACCGCACATGCGCAGCGGCGCACGGTCACCGCCGCGCCGTCAGCGGAGCCACTGATCCTGGTCGGCGGGGCGGTACAGGGTGACCGCCTGAGGGATCTTGTCGAGCACCAGATGCCGGTAGGTGGCGTCGGTGACTTCGCCGTCGTACGCCAAGTGCGGCTCGCCGTCGAGGACTTCGAGCTCCAGACGGCGCACCTGAGCAGTCGTCAGGACCCGGGAGCTGTGCAGGGTGCCGGTCAGCACGGCGAGCAGCAGCCGGGTGCGGGCGAGCGGGGTGCCGGCCTCCACCGCGCGCACATCGAGCAGACCGTCGTCGAGCTGGGTGCGGTAGGTGGGCGCGAAGCCGGCGGGATGGTAGATGCCGTTGCCCGCGAAGAGCAGCCAGATGCGGCGGGCACGGCCGTTGATGACCACCGAGAGCGGGCTGCCGGTGGCGAGGACCTTGGCCAGGCCGACGACCAGGGCGGGCCACTTCCCGATGCGCTTCTCCAGGCGCTCCCTGGCGTGCACGAGCTCCGAATACACGCCGATGCTGAAGGTGTTGAGGAAGAGCTTCTGTTCGTCGTCGCCCGCCGAGGTCGCACGGCCCACGTCGGCGGTGACCGCGTCGCCCGCCTGGATCGCGCGGACCACGTCGTCCATGGTCTGGTTGCCCAGGTCCACGGCGAAGTGGTTGAAGGTGCCGCCGGGGAAGACCGCGAGGGGCACGCGGTGGCGGGCGGCGGTCGCGCTGCCCGCGTTGACCGTGCCGTCGCCCCCGCACACGCCGAGCGCGCCGCCCTCCGCGACGGCGCGCACGGCCGCCCGGTCGAGCAGGGCCAGGAGGTCGTCGCCCGGTTCGAACAGGGTGATCGCCGCTTCGGGGAGCAGCGTCCGCAGGGTCTCGGCGGTGTCCTTGGACCAGGCGACGCCCGAGGAGGGGTTGACGATCAGCTGAAGTCCCTTGCCCTCCTTGAGGGCGGGGGCGGGTTTGCGCGGAGGGGCGGCGGCCGCCGCGGCCTCGGGCTTCACGGGCCACCAGCGGCAGGTGAGCAGCGCGGCGCCGATCCCGACGAGTGCGCCGGCCGCAGCGCGGCGCCGGTGGTCGAGGCCGCCCTGTGCGCGTACGTAGGCCAGGCCCGCGGCGAACGGCAGCGCGGCCGCGCCGTAGCGGGGCGACTCCAGGACGACTCCGGACGCGAAGGCCGCGGCCGACGCCATGGTGCTGGAAGGCAGCGACGAGGTGCTCGGGCGGGGGAACACCCCGGGGAGCGCGTCGAGCAGCGGCCGCGAGCTGCGGGCGGCCGGCTTCGCCAGGGCGTGGTTGATTCCGGCGACGATGGCCACCGAGCCGATGCCGCGCAGCGCTGCCCGGCGCGCGCTCCGGCCGCCGGAGGCACCGAGCACCGCTGCCGCGCCCAGCCACACCGCGTCGTGGCCGGCGGCCCTGCGCAGGAGGTGCGTAACGGAGCTTGACCGCCCGGGAGTCGACTGGGCGAGCGAGGCGGTCAGGCGGTTGGCGAGTCCTGGTGTTCCCTGCTGTCCGAGCGCTCTTCGCAGCCGTCCGCGTCGCTTCATGCGCTGGTCACACCTCTGCACGTAGGAACCCGCCGTGTCGTACGGCGGGCTGGGGTCATGGCACGGGCCCACCCTACCGGGGGGCCGTGATGGCGGTCTGCAGTGCGGCGAGCCCCGTGGCCAGTGCCCGGCGGTCCTCCTGCGGCATGGCTTCGATGGCCAGGGTCAGCGTCGCTTCGCGTTCGTACCGGATCTGTTCGAGATGGCGCTTGCCGCCCGCCGTGAGCCGCAGGGTGACTTCCCGGCGGCTGTCCGGGGACGGCAGCCGTTCGATGAAGCCGGCCACCTGCAGCCGGTCACAGAGCCTGCTGACCGAGGGCGGCGCGGTATGCAGGAGTTTGCCCAGGGCCCGCATCCGTATGCCGTCGTTGCGCTCGACCAGGTACATCAGTCGTAGTTGCGGCGTGGAGAGCGAGGTCGTGGTCACGGTGTCGCGGGCCTGCTGCCACAGCAGGTCGAGGAGGCCGACGACTTCGCTCGCAGCGTGGGCCTGTTCGTGGACCGTCCGCTGGGAGTCGATGTCTCGATGTGGCATGGGCTCCCCCGTCGGCGTGCCCGGCCCCGCTCTGCACGCTCTCAGAGCGGCCGGCTCGGGTCAGGCACTGCTGTCCGGTCCGGTGGGGCGGGCCGGTATGGCTTCCTCCGTGTCCGCCCGGGGTTCTCCCGGGCCGGAGGCCTCGCGCGCGGCTTGGCTTGCGCCCCCCGTGAGGTAACCCAGGCTACCCGTGATCGTCAGGAGACGTTCGAGCGCCGGAGTGCGTTCTTCCAGGTGCAGGGCGACGTGCGCCGCGTCGGTGCGGCGGCGGATCATCAGGAGGACCGAGAGCCCCGTCGAGTCGACGGAGCCGAGGCCCGCGCACCCCAGGTGGAGATCGCGCAGGCGGGGGTGGCCGGTCAGCTTGTCGGTGACCGCTTCGAGGAGGACGTCGGCGTTGTCGTAGTCGAGGTCGCCGCGCAGCTCTATGCGCACGGTGGTCTCGGTGTCGCTGGCCGTCAGTCTGAGATGGCTGGATGGGTGGGTGCTCACGGGTGGTTCCTGGCAGGGGCGAAGGGAACGGCGCGCGGAGCGGCGAGTCGCTCGGCGCCGAGTCGGAGGAGGCGTTGCGCGCGCGGGAAGTCCTTGAGTTCACCCGCCAGGAGGTCCAGGGCGGGCGGCAGACTGTGCGCGGGCACGCCGCGTGCGGTGAGGATCGAGGCGGTCCAGGCGATGAAGTCGGTGAAGAGGTCCGCGTCGTCGAGGTAGAGCGCGGTGGCGAGGAACTCCACGATGTGGGCCAGGTCCTCCGCGGTACGTTCGCGCTGCACGTCGCTGTACGTGCGCAGGGCGGGGAACGCCTCGTCCAGGCCCAGCATCACCGCGCGTACGAGGGCCGCCCTCGCACGCGTGACCATCGTGTACTCCTGGTCCTCCAGGTGCGGAAGATCGTCGATCTGCTGGTGGCCGGGCTCGGGCCGGGCTATCGGGGCGTTCTGGATCCGGTCCGCGGCGCGGCGCGCGTCGGCGGCCCAGGCGTCCGCGCCGAGCAGCCGGGCGTACCGTCCGCCGGGCCCGAAGGCGGCCCCGCCCGCCACGACCGGGACGCCGGCCGCCTGGCAGGCGGTGATGGTGGCGTGTGCGGTGGGCAGCCGGGTCGCGATGGAACTGGAGAGCGCGACCAGCTCGGGTCCTGTGCGGTGCAGGTGCGCCACGAGGTGCGCGACGGGGACCTGGGCGCCCAGGTAGTCGACGCGCCAGCCCCGCAGCCGCAGCACCTCGGCGAGGAGTCGGGCGGGCAGCGCGTGCCACTCGCCGTCGACGCACGCCACGGTGATCCGGCCGCGTTCGGGGGCGTTGCGCGCCGCCGGGTGCATCGACAGGGCGGCCACGGCGCGGTCGTTGATGGCCGTCGCCGCGTGCTCCTGGGCGATGCTCATCCGGTTGGCCGCCCACTCCTCGCCGACCTCGGCCTGGACCGGGGCGATCACGTCGAGCAGGACGCTCTCCGGGTCGTGCCCCTCGTCCAGCGCCCGCTGCACGAGGGAAGTCGCCGTGTACTCGTCGCCCGCGAAGACGGCGTCCCACAGCGCTGCTCGCACAACCGCCGGGTCCGGGGACACCACGTCCGTCGGTGCCGTACGGAGTTCAGTACTCATGCGGTGAACCTGCCCCGTGTGTGGCCGTTCACCGCGCTCAGGTGGTGGTTGCGGGGTGCGGAGACGACCACGACCGCCATGTCGTCGTGCCGGCCCTTGCCGACCCAGTGGGACGCCACCATCTGGACGCGTTCCACGATGCTCTCGGCCGGCATGCCCGCGCACTCGGCCAGGACGCGCCGCAGCCGCTCCTCGCCGAACATGACGTCGCCCATGGGCCCGCCGCGGGCTTCCGTGAATCCGTCCGTGTAGAGGACGCAGGTCTCCCCCGGTGCCAGGGACAGCTCGGCCGTCTCGGCCCGCACCTCGGGGATCGCGCCGATCAGGGTGCCCCGCGTGTCGGCATCCTCCACCTCGCCGGTGGCGCGCACCACCATGGGCGGGGGGTGGCCCGCGCTGGTGACGCGCATACGGACCGAGCCGCCTTCCCGTACGGCCGAGGCCAGCACCAGGGTGGCGAAGCGGGTGTGGTGGGAGTTGAGGAGCGCCATGTTGAGGAGGCCGAGCATCCGCTGGTGGTCGTCGGCGAGCGGGAGCAGCGCGTGCAGGGTGTTGCGGATCTTCCCGGTCAGCACGGCGGCTTCGAGCCCCTTGCCGCAGACGTCGCCGAGGACCACGAGCGACGGAGCCCCCTCGGCGATCGCGGGGTGCACGTCGTAGAAGTCCCCGCCGATCCGTTCGTGGTCCTCCGACGGGCGGTAGCCGCCCGCGAAGTTCACGCCGGAGACCTGGTGGAGGGCGGGCGGGAGCAGCTCACGCATCAGGACGTCGGTGATCGCCGACTGGTCGGCGTACAGGCGGGCGGCCGACATGGCCGCACCGGCCCGTGCCGCGAACAACCGGGCGAAGACCTCTTCCTCCGTGGTGAACCCCTCGCCTCCCGCGCGCCGCAGCAGGATCAGCGCACCGGCCGGCACGCCGTGCCCGGGAAGCGGAGTGACCACTATCGATCCGGCGGGGCCGAACCCCTCGGGCAGCACCCAGTCGGGAACGGTGGAGGGCTCCACCCAGCGCGTGGGCACCGGCGGGAAGCCCTGGAGCGCCTCGGCGAGACCGGGAACCGTCTCGGGATCGACGGCGGCGGACGACTCGACCGGAGCGCCCTCGCTCAGGCACGACACGATGGGCAGCCGGCTGCCGCGCATCGGTGCGACGACGAGCGCCGCGTCGGCGAGGTGCTCGGCCGCCATCTGAGCGGTGACGTGCGTGCAGCGGTCCAGGTTCAGCGAGGACAGCAGCAGGTTGGACGCCTTGCCCAGGAACGCGGTGCGCGCACGCTCCCGGCGCAGGGCCTCCTCGGCCAGGCGGTGGTCGGTGGCGTCGACGAGCCACCACAGCACGGTGCCGCCGTCCTCGACCGTGGGGTGGGCCTCGAAGACCCGCCCTTCCACGGTGCCGGAGCGAACGGTGGGGCCGTCTCCGTCGTCCTGACGGGGAACGCGCAGCGCGGCGTGCGCGGACGCCAGCCAGGACGGGACGGCGTCCGCCATCCGCACACCGGGCCGCGCCTCGGGGAGCAGCACGCCGGCTGCCTCGTTGACCAGGACGATCGCGCCCTGAAGGTCAGCTATCAGGACGGGATACGGGGCCTTGCTCCACAGGGAGCCTCCCCTTGCGTCGACGTCGGTTGCCGCGTCGGTGGTAGACACCAAATGTCGAGGATCCGCTGTGCGAACCCCTCACCTCACACCCTCATAGAGAACGTTGCCGTTCGGCAACCATCCCCCATTCGCCGCCTCATGACAACCGCGCCCCCACCTGACCGGGGCCCCCATTCCATCACGAAGCGGACATCGCACGGCCCTTGTCCGCGCCTTCGGGGCGGCACGTTCCCAACGGTGCACAGGTGTGCGGAAGATGACACCGCGACGGGCCTCGCCGGGCCCCTCACGGTGATGTCAGAACCACACCGTGAAGGTGACGGTGACGGAGGCCTTCTTGCCCGCCGCGTCGGTGACCGTCAGGGCCGCACTGCGCGACCCCCAGGCCGTAGGAGTGCCCGAGATCACTCCGGTGGCGGCGCCGACGGTCAGTCCGGCGGGCAGGTTGGTGGCGGTGAAGGTGTACGGGCCCGTCCCTCCCGCCGCGTGCAGGGCGACACTGACGGGCCGGCCCACGTAGACGCTCTGACTCCCCGGGTCGGTGAGGGTGGGGCCCCCGGTGCCGGGGGTGGTGACGGTCCAGGTGAAGCCGGCCGAGCCGCTCCTGCCCGCGCTGTCGGTCGCTGTGACGGTGACGGCGTAACTGCCGGCCTTGGCCGGGGTGCCCGATACGGTTCCCGTGGCCGCCACGACGGCGAGGCCCGGAGGCAGTCCGGCGGCGCTCCACGTGTACGGGGCCGTGCCGCCCTCGGCGCTGTTCTTCAGTTCGACCGCGCTGCCCGCGGGGGTGGACCTGGAGGAGACGGCGGCGACGGTGACCTCGCCCGGCTGGGGCGACGCGGTGGCGAGCGTGGCGCCGAATGTGGCGAGCGCCTCATTCACGGGCTGGAAGATGGTGAACTTCTCTCCGCTGCCGCTGGAGCAGGTGGCGCTGCCGCCGCCCGAGTGCAGGCCCACCGCCTTGCCCCCGGTCGCGGTGACATAGCTTCCGCCCGAGTCGCCGCCCGCCGAGCAGGCGCTGGTGTAGGAGAGCCCGTTGATGACGACGTTGCCGTAGTCGACGGTCTGGTCGACCTTCGTCACCTCACCGCACTGGAAGCCGGTGGTCCGACCGGAGTGGCAGACCGCGGTGCCGACGACGGCGTCCTCGGAGCCGGTGAGGTTCACATCACCCTTGCCCCATCCGGACACCTTCGACGACAGGTCCCACCCCGCCTGGTCGACGTCGACGATGCCGAAGTCGCCGTCGGCGGAGTCGACGCTGCCGGTGCCGTTCTTGTTGGAGGTGCCCATGCGGCTGCCGTCCTTGCCGTACGCCGGCTGGTCGACGTCATTGGTGCAGTGCCCGGCGGTGAGGAACGCCTTGGCGCCGCCGGAGCGGGCGACGGGGAAGCCGATGGAGCACGGGCTCTCCGTGCCGGGCACCCACGACTCGCCGCCGACCACGGCCCCGCCCTGCTGGCGCGGCGCGTCGTACGACTCGCTCACCTTCACCAGGTCCCCGAGCGAGGCCAGGCGACCGCGCACGGCGGACGTCGTGGCGTCGGACCGGGCGGGGTCGAGGACGACGTCGACCTGGTTGGTACGGGTGTCGGGCCCCCAGGACAGCAGACCGGCCCCGCCCCAGGCGGTGATCTGCCGTGTGGCGGCGTCGAGTTGAGCCCCCGAATGGCGCACCAGCCGGGGGACGGCCCCGGCGCGTGCCACCGCGCCGATGTCGGCGGCGGCGGTGACGTCGGCGTGCAGACGGCCGTCCGCGGCGTCGAACCACAGCCCGGCGAGCCGGTCACCGAGGGTGGCGCGCAGGGTGGTGGCGGACCGGCCGGCGCCGCGTTCGGCGGCTGTGCGAAGGCGTACGCCCTCGGCGGTCAGGCCCAGGTCGCGGGCCATGGCCGTCCGGACGTCGGCGGGAACCGAGGGCGCGGGCCCGGGGACCGGCGGGGCGGAGGCGTGGGCGGGCAGGGCCGCGAGGCCCGCGAAGGTGACGGCGGCCACGGCGGCGGTCACCGCACGCCGGCAGGTCGGAGAACGCATGGCGGAGCACACTCCTTTGACGCTGGTGGTGGCCGGAGCGCGCGCGGCGGCATCGCGGTGGGCGACGGGGCTCGAGCGGCGGCCACGGGGACGAGCCCAGACTCGCCGGGCCCCGCGCCGTCTGAACATCCGGAAAGTCCCTTGCCGTGTTCCGGGCGGCTCGACGGCCGGGGCGGGGACATCGCACCCTGTACGACGCCGAACAGCACGGGGAGGTTCTCGACATACGCCACAACTCGACGCGCAACCAGGGCAGTTGGAGCCATCGGGGAACTCCCTTGCGCCTGCGGCGACCTCCGACGCTCTCTTGGCCACGACCCCGAGGAGGCCTACCGTGCGCGGTGTGAGCGGTCCGGACGGAGAGACATGGGGTGACATCCGCGGCGGTGGCGCCGGCGGATGGGACTCCCTTGTCCTCTCGGGCCGTACGTCACTGGAGCGCCACGGCAGGCTCGCCGTCCACGGCCCCTGGGGCTCGGGCAGGACCACCCTCGTCGACGACCTGGCCACGCGGTCGGGCGGACAGGTGCTGCGCGTGCACGCCCGGGAAGCGGACCAGCAGCTGCCCTGCGCCGGGCTGGCCCAGCTCCGGGACGGCACGCTGCTCACCGGGACCTCGCCGACGCCGGACCCGGCGGCGCGGCTCGGGCTGCGCATCGCGACCGCACGGGCGCTGTCCGCTCGGCCCGGAACGCTGCTCGTCGTCGAGGACGTCCAGTGGCTCGACCCGGTCACCGCCGACGTCCTTGAGTACTGTGCGCGGACCCTGCCCGCCGGTCGGCTCGCGATCGTGGCGACCGAACGGTGCGCGGAGCGGCCCGCTCGGGCGGCGAGGCTGTTGGGCGGCCGCCCCCCTCTGCTCGCCGTGGAGCCGGCCGGTCTCGACGAGACCGCCGCGATGCTCGACGGACTGGGCCTGCCGGCCCGCTGCGCCACGGCCGTCCACCGCCACTGCGGCGGCCACCGCGCCCTGCTGGCCGCCTGCTGTGCCGACCTGGAGGCCGCCGCACGCACCGACCCCGATGCCCTGACCGGCCATCTCGCGTCCCTGTCGCTGCGCCGGGCCGACGCGGTCGCCGCCGCCTGGCTGGACACGGTGCCCGAGGAGGTCCTCGCCACCTTGCGCACCGCGGCCCTGACCACTCAGGTCGATGCCGACCTCCTGCGACGGGCCGGCTGCGCGGCCGCCGAGGACCACGTCGAGTACGGGCTGCGCGCCGGCCTGCTGACCACCCGGGAACCCTCGTCGGCGCACGAACCGGGCGCTGTCCGCGTGCGGTTCGCGGCGCGGGCGCTGACCCGGGCCGCGCCGCTCACCACCGACGCGCCCAGCCGGCGCCGCGCGCATCGCGCGCTCGCGGGCGCCGTCCGCGATCCGGTCCGAGCGGCCTGGCACCGCGCACTCGCCCAGGACGGGACCGACGCGGAGACGGCCCGCGAGACGGCGGCCGCGGCCGTACCGGCGCGCGCCGCGGGCGACAGCAGACTCGCCGCCGAACTCCTGCTGGCTGCGGCCCGCCTGACACCGGTCGACGGACACGGGGCGAGGCTGGAGCGGCTGACCGAGGCCGCGCACGACGCGGCGGTGGCCGGAGCCCGGGACCTCGCGCACCGGGCGGCCCGCGACATCGTCGAGGACCGGGGCTCACCCACCCAGCAGGTCATGGCGCTCCTCGCGGTCATCGACGCGTACGGTCAGGACCTGACCGGCGCGGAGCCCGTCTTCACCGCGGCCCGCCGCGCCGCGGGAGCCGACCCCTCGCTGCGCGCCGCGATCGAACTGCGGGCCGCCGTGCAGGCCAACGTCGCGGCGGGCGACTCCGCTCGCGCCCTCCACCACGCGAGCACGGCGGCGTTGCTGGCACGCGCGGCGGGCGATGTGCCCCTGGAGTCCGCCGCGCTGACGATGGTGGCCCGCATGGAACGCGTCCTCGGACGCCTGGAGGCGGCGCCCGCCACGCTGGCCAGGGCGCTCACGCTCGGCGTTCCGCCGCTGCGCATGGGGATCCGCAACAGCCCCGAGTACCTGGCGGCGCGCCACGCCGTGTTCGACGGGCGGCTCCCGCAGGCGCGCGCCGCCCTGATGGAGCTGCTGCCGCTCGCCCTGGCGGCGGGGTGCGCGGAGGATCTCGCGGAGGTGTGGCGCAGTCTGGCCGAGGTCGACGCCGCCCTCGGCGCGTGTGCCCGCGCGCTGCGCTGGGCCGACAGCGCCCTGTCCGTCACCGCGACCGCGGATCTGTCACCGGGGCCGGCCTGGTACACGGCTGCGCTGGCCCACAGCCACGGGGGCTCGTTCGAGCAGGCGCTGCAGTACGCGACCCGGGCCCTGCGGGCCTCCCGAGCGGAACACGACCCCCTGCACACCACGCGCAGCCTGTGGGTCATGGGCGCCGTCCATCTGCACAGCGGGCACGTCGACCGGGCGGCTGCGGCGCTCATGGAGGTGGCCGGCCTGGAGGAGCGGTCGGGCGCCGGTGATCCGGCGGTCCTGCGCTGGCAGGCCGACGCCGTCGAGGCGTTCGCGTCCGCGGGGCAGCTGCCCCGCGCGCATGACCTGCTCGACCGCATGCAGCGTACGGTCCGGCCGCACGGCGCCCACGCCATGCTGCGGGCCGCGCTGACCCGGTCGCGCGCCGTGTGTCTGCACCACGACGGCGACAGCGACGGCGCCGTGGAGCTCCTCGACGACACCGCGCGTGTCTTCAGCACGCTGGGCACGCCCGTGGAGGAGGGGCGCACGCTGCTCGTCCGCGGCCGTGTCGAGCGACGCCGGCGCCGGTCCGCCGCCGCCCGTACCGCCTGGGAGCAGGCCCGCGCGCTCTTCGAGGCCGCCGGCGCGCGGCCGTGGGCCGCACTCGCCGAAGAACACCTCGTCCGCCTGGCCGGAATTCCCTCGGGCCGGGGCGGAAGTGACGTGCGGGAGGCGACGCCCGGCAGCAATCTGACCGCCCACGAACTGCGCCTCGCGGGTCTGATCTGCTCCGGCTGCACCAACCAGGAGGCGGCCCAGCGGATGTTCGTCTCCCGCAAGACCGTGGAGTCGACGCTCAGCCGCATCTACCGCAAGCTCGGCGTCCGCAACCGCACCCAGCTCACGGCCGTCCTGACCCCGTCGGCCGGGACGTGACACGGAGCGCCGGGGTGTCAGTGTGCCGCGCGCTCGCCCTGCACGTACGGGTCGGTGTCGATGTCGTAGGTGCCCGCGTGGAGCGACAGCTGGTCCACGATCCGCTCCCACTCGGCCAGTTCGGCGAGGCGCCGCCCTCCGTCGCCCCGGTCCTCCTGGCTGTCCGCCTCGTCCTCCGAGGGGCTGTCCGGTGCGGCGGCGAGACGACGGAACGCCTGAGCGGCCTCGTGGTGCCCCATTCCCTGGGCCTGACGGCGCACGGCCTGACGCCCGGCCCGCTCCGCCTCCGTGGGCCCCTGCGCCTCCGGGTCGGGCTCGGGCAGCGGCTGCTCGTACGTCATGTACTGTCCTGCTTTCTGGTGATTCGCGGGGCCATGTCCATGGCCTGCTCTTCGGTCAACGCACGGAACCATACGAGGAGTTCCTACGGGTTCAGTGCACCGGGAAGCCGAAGGTGTGCCCCTGCTGCTTGAGCTTGGGGAGCAGCCGGCGCAGTGCCTGGAGGGTCTGGCCGCGGTCGCCGCCCGCGTCGTGGAAGAGGACCGTCGGCCCGTTGGGCAGCTCGTGCTCGACGGTGGCCACGATGGTGTCCACGCCCGGACGCTCGAAGTCCTTGCTGTCCACGTTCCAGCCCAGCGGCCGCATGCCGTGGGAGGCGGCGAGCTGACGGCTGTAGGGGGTGAAGGCCCCGCCGGGCGCGCGGTAGTACAGGGGACGCACGCCGCCGGACGCCTTGGTGATCATGCGCTCGGCGTCGAGTATCTGCTGCGACTGGTAGGCCTCGGACGCCTTGTCCATCGCGGTGTTGTGCGAAACGGTGTGGTCGCACAGGCGGTGCCCGGCGGCGACCACCTTCTTCACGAGGTCCGGGTGGGCCTGCGCCTGCGTCCCCACCATGCAGAAGGTGGCCTTCACCCCGTACTCCCGCAGCAGGTCGAGGACTTGAGGCGTCCACACGGGGTCGGGGCCGTCGTCGATGGTGATGTTGACGCCGTGCGGGCCCGCGTCCGAGGAGTGGACGATGGTGTCCGCGACCGGCTTGGGATCGGCCGGTGCGGCCGAGGCGGAGCCCTTGGACGACGGGCCGTCGGCGGTGCCGGCCTGCGCGGTCCACACCGAAGCGCCCGTGGCGAGCAGCGTCACACCGACCGCCGCGCCCGTCACCTTGCCGTACCAGCCCCGCCCACCGACGTGCCGTGCCATGTCCCGCCCCATTCACGCAGTTGCTCACCGAACCCGGTCGCCGTCCGACCACTCCACAGGACGAGTGGTCCGGGCCGGGGGATGCCTCCGTTACGAAGCACGGACAATCTTGTGAGAGCTCCCGGACAACCCCGCGCGAACAGCGCCCGGGATGGCTTCAATTGATCCGGTTCGATCCCGCACGGGACGCCGCGGCCGGTGTGCGGCGACCGCGCGCCCGCCGCACACCGCGCAGGGCCGGGTGCCCGTCGAGGGCCCCAACCGGGGGCGCGGCCAGGAGAACTGCGTCATCCTGTGTGCTCGTGACCGACACCACGAAGACGACCGACACCGATCACCCGGCCGCCCCGGACGGCGAAGTCCGGGCCCTGCTCGCCGTTCTGGACGGACAGCGCCGCCATGTCCTCGGCATCCTCGACGGGCTCGACGACCAGGCCCTGCGGCGGCCCGTGCTGCCGTCGGGATGGCACTGCCTCGGGCTCGTCCAGCACCTCGCGCTCGACGTGGAGCGCTTCTGGTTCTGCGCCGTCGTCGCCGGCGACGAGGACCTCATCGCCTCGCTGCCGAGCGGCGACGAGGCGTGGCACGTCGCGCCCGACACCCCGGCGACCGATGTGCTCGCCGGATACCGGCGCGACACCGCGCGCGCCGACGCCGTCATCGCCGCCACGCCGGCCGACGCCCCCTTGGCGTGGTGGCCCCACGACCTGTTCAGCGCGCCCCACTTGCACACGCTGCGCGACGTCCTGCTCCACGTCATCACCGAGACGGCATGCCACTGCGGCCACCTCGACGCAGCACGCGAACTGATCGACGGCCGCACCTGGCTCGTCCTGACCTGACCCGACCCGCGCCCACCCCGCCCGGCCCCGCCCGTGCCCACCATCCGGGCGAGGCCGGACACAAACTCCTGCCGCAGCCCTGTGCAACAGACTTACCTCTTGGTAACTTACAGCCCCGTTACCTCTAGTAACACGTGCGTCGCTCATCCCCCAGTTCCATCCAGCGAGCCGAGGTATTCATGCACACGACCGCCGTACGCCACATGGCCACCGCAGCCATCACGGCCCTGACCGTCGCCGCCGTACCGGTGTCGACCGCCGCGGCCGCCCCGGCCGTTGCCCCCGCCCCCGCTGTGTCGGCGAAGGCCGCGGGAAGCGATTCCTTCTACACCTACGACGGCAGCGAGCCGCTGTCCTCGTACACGCCCGGCACCGTACTGAAGACGCGAACCCTCCAGTACCACCTGCTCGGCATCCCCACGCCGGTCAAGGCAGTTCAGCTGCTCTACCGCACCACCGACGCCCAGGGCCGCGCCTCCGTCGGAGTGACCTCGGTGGTGCGCAGCCCGGGAGGCGACGGCAGCAAAGCCGTCTCCTACCAGTCGGCCTACGACTCGCTGAACCCCGCGGACGGTCCGTCGCGGGCGATCGCCGGCAACGTCACCCTGGGGGGCGTGCTTCCCAATGCCGAAGCACTCGTCCTCGTGCCGTTCCTGCTGCAGGGCTACGACGTCGTCGTGCCGGACACGGAGGGGCAGACCGCCGACTTCGCGGCCGGTCCCGAGTACGGCACCACCACGCTCGACTCGATCCGCGCCGCCGGCAGAGCTCCCGAGACCGGCATGAACGCCTCCACGCGGTTCGGTCTGATCGGGTACTCGGGCGGTGCCATCGCGACCCAGTGGGCCGCCACCCTGGCTCCGAGCTACGCGCCGGACGTCAACCGCAACCTGGTCGGCTTCACCGAGGGCGGGCTCCTCGTCGCCCCGGCCCACAACCTCAAGTACGTGGACGGCAGCGCTGTTTGGGCCGGTGTCATCCCGATGGCGCTCATCGGCGCCTCCCGCTCGTTCGGCATCGACCTCAAGCCCTACATGAGCAGCTACGGCCTCGAGGTGTACAAGAAGCTGGAGAACGGCTCGATCGTCAACGCGCTCGGCCAGTACCCCGGCCTGACGTGGAAGAAGCTGGCCAAGCCGGAGTACGCCGACCCGAACTCCGTGCCCGAGTTCCTCGATGCCGTCAACAGGCTGAACCTCGGCTCTGCGCCCACCCCCACCGTGCCCGGGTTCATCGCGCAGGGCAACGGCGGTGTGCTGGAGGGGACCTTCAGCAACCTGCCGGGCATCGGCAGGGGTGACGGCGTGATGGTGGCCGGCGATGTGCGGACGCTGGCGCGGCAGTACTGCGACACCGGCAACAAGTCGATCAAGTTCCAGCAGTACGGTCTGCTCAGCCACGTCGGCGCCATCGTGCCCTGGGCCCCGCAGGCGCTCGGCTGGCTCAACGACCGCTTCGCGGGCAAGAGCGCGCCCTCCGACTGCGGGCGCATCCCGGCGGGCAACTCGCTCGCCCCGGAGAAGCCGGCGTCCTGACGCCCCCGCGGGCGGTCCGGGCGCAGGAGCGGCTCAGACCGCCTCGGGCAGCCTGACCTCCAGGACACCGTCCTCGGTCAGCCGGGTCTCGAAGACGGGCTGGGGCGCCGTGGCCGGGCCTCCCACGTTCTCCCCGTCCGCCAGGCGGAAGACGCTGCCGTGCCACGGGCAGGCGACGCAGCCGTCGGCGATCTTCCCCTCGGACAACGGGCCCGCCATGTGGCTGCACCGGTCGACCAGTACGTGGAACCCGTCCGGCTCCTTCACCACGAGCAGGGCGACGTCCCCCAGCATCCGGCGTGCCGCCTGCCCCTGCGAGAACTCGGCGGCGCGGCCTACGGAATGCCATCCCGGCTCCACCAGGTGGTCGACGGGTTCCGTCTTGTTGGAGCCGACCGCCTGCCGGAAGGCGAGGTGCCCGCCGATCATGCCGCCGACGCCGGCCACGGTCAGCCCCGCGAACCCGAGCAGTCGGCCGAGCACCGGCCTGCCGCGGCCCCGTACCGCCCAGGAGCCCGCGTACAGGGCAATGGCCGCGCCGTTGGCCGCCGCGTGCACCACGCCGGTACGCAGCTGGCGCTCGGGCTGTTCGGCCCAGTCCACCCATCCCGCCCACGCGGCCGGCACGGCCGACACCACGCCCAGGCCCACGAGGAGACGTGCGGGGCGCCCGCCCCCGGGCAGCAGATCGAGCACCGCGGCGGAGCTCCAGGAGCCGATGGGCACCTGGACCAGGACGGGGTGGAGCGGATGCCCGATCGGGCGGCCCTGCAGGACGGCACGGTAGGGCCCGAGGGGCACCGCACGCACGGCCTTCTGCAGGGGTCCGACGATCCTGTCCAGCTGCTTGAGTTCGCCGAGCGAGTCCAGTGCCTTGAGCAGGGACCGCAACGTGACATCACACCCTTCCCCATCGCCTCGTCCCGGGGAGCCCGCCCCGGCCGGCACCGACTTCGCTGACAGGAATCGCATGGGATCCGGTTAACCCCTGCGGCCCACGGCCAAACGACCGGACGGCCACTTCTACCCGGACAGCGCCGAGGACGGGCGCGGCGCGATTTGATTGACTCGGGGCATGAGTGATCTCTTCGTCAAGATCTGCGGTCTGCGCACCCCCGAGGACGTCGACACCTGTGTCGAGGCCGGCGCGGACGCGATCGGTTTCGTCTTCGCGCCCAGCGTCCGCACGGTGGAGGCCGTCACGGCGCGGCGCCTCGCGGCCCGAGTCCCGAGCCATGTCCTCACGGTCGGGGTCTTCCGCGGCCAGCCGCTGCCCGAGGTGTGCCGGCTGACGGAGGAGAGCGGCATCGGTGCCGTGCAGCTGCACGGCGACGAGGGGCCGGAGTACTACGAGGCGCTGCGAGCGGAGGGCCGCACACTGATCCGGGCCACGACGGCGTCCGCGACGGCGGCGCGACCGGGCGCGTTCGGCGAGGACCTGCTGCTGCTCGACGCACCCGACCCGGGCTCGGGCAAGCCGTGGAACTGGGCCTCCCCCGACTTCGCCGCCCCCGACGGCCGCTGGATCCTCGCCGGCGGCCTGCACCCGGGCAATGTGCGCCGTGCCGTCGAGGTCACCGGGGCCTGGGGAGTGGACGTCTCCAGCGGTGTGGAGCGTGAACGCGGCGTCAAATCAAGCGAGTCGATCCGGGAGTTCATCAAGGCGGCGCGTTCCTGACCTCGACGCGCTCGCTCTCTCAGCGGCGGATCACGGACCGGATCCACGCCCGCTGCCGCGAGACCTCGCCCGCCTCGGCGATCTCCTCGCGGTCCGATCCGTCGAAGACACCCACGAGGGTCTCGGCGCCGTGCGGGGCGATGCTCATCACCGGCCCGCCGGAGTCTCCCCCGGCCGGGATCCCGGACACCTTCTCCATGCAGAAGTCCGAGCCGCCCGGCGCCGTGTATCCCTCGCACCGGGCGTCGTCGGGCCGTACGACGCGCAGTTCGGCCTCCTTCAGGACCGGTGACTGGCAGGCGTTCTCGTCCCCGGCGCAGGTGGCGCCCCAGCCGTACTGCCGCACGGTCCGGCCGGGCAGGGCGCCGTCCGTGGCGAGCGGGGCCGTGCGGACCTTCATCGGCGCCACCTTGATCAGCATCATGTCGGCGTCGGTGGCGCCCACCCGCCCACCCGCCACCGGCCGCACCACGGTCCCCCGGCGCTCGTCGAGGCTGCCGAACCGGAGTTCGATCCGCCGGTCCGCGACGGGCATGCCCTGCTCGAAGAAGCAGTGCGAGGCGCTGATGACCCACCGCGGGGCGACCGCCGTCCCGGTGCACGTCGGTCTGCCGTCGACCAGGATGCGTACCGCCCACGGCGCGTAGGTGCTCGTCGTCCCGCCGATGACGGCCGACGCCGGCGGGGGCGCGATCACGGAACCCGCCATCAGGGACACAGCGGTCATCAGGACCACACGGAGTCGACGCGGCATGCGGAACAGCTCCTCAAGTCGGGGAAATCCCAAATCTTCTTTCACGTACCGGCACATCGAAGCAACAAACATTGACGAAACCAAACAGCGGGTCTACGTTCCAACCCTGCCGCATCCTGACAACTCGCGTGCCACGCCCGCCTTTTGAGGCCCCCTCATACCCTCAGGAGCACCGTATGCGCAGAACGCCCCTCCCGCGCGCCGGGTCGCACGTCTCGGACAACGACCGCCGCGCTCCCGCATGGCGGGCCCTGCTCTCCGTCCTCGCCGTCCTGTCCGTCGTCCTCGGAACGCTTCTGGCGCTGCCCGGCGCGTCCCAGGCCGCGCCTTCCTTGCCCTGCGACATCTACGGCAGCGCCGGCACCCCGTGCGTCGCCGCGCACAGCACGACCCGCGCCCTCATCGGCTCCTACGACGGCCCGCTGTACCAGGTGAAGCGGGCCGTCGACGGTGCCGTCGCGGACATCGGGCCGCTGTCCCCCGGCGGATACGCGAACGCCGCCGCGCAGGACGCCTTCTGCCGCGCCACCACCTGCTCGATCAGCAGGGTCTACGACCAGACCGCCCGCCACAACGACCTCCTGCCCGGCCCCGCGGGCACCGCGGGCATGGGGGCCGACCGGGGTGCCGACGCCTCCGAGATCTCGGTGACGGCGGGCGGCCACAAGGTGTACGGCATCTGGATCTCGCCGGGCGTCGGCTACCGCTCCAGCGGCCAGGCGTCGGGCACCGCCGTGGGCGGCCAGGCCGAGGGCGCCTACATGGTCGCCAGCGGCACCCACACCGGGTCCGCCTGCTGCTTCGACTACGGCAACGCGGAGCGCACCCCCGCCGACACCGGCAACGGCCACATGGACGCCGTCTCCATCGCCACCACCTGCTACTTCGCTCCCTGCACGGGATCGGGGCCCTGGGTGGAGGCCGACTTGGAGAACGGAATGTTCCAGGGGGCGGACGGGTCCAACACCGCCAACCTCGGCAACGCCACCCCGTACGTCACCGCGATGCTCAAGAACGACGGCCGGACCACCTATGCGCTCAAGGGCGGCGACGCCCAGTCGGGCGCCCTGTCCACCTGGTGGGAAGGGGCACTGCCCAACCGTGGCGGCTACCGGCCGATGCAGCAGGAGGGCGGCATCATCCTGGGCACCGGCGGCGACAACAGCAACTGGAACCGCGGCACCTTCTTCGAGGGCGTGATGGTCGCCGGCTACCCGAGCGGCTCCACCGAGAACGCCGTGCAGGCGAACATCACCTCCGTGGGATACACGGGCCAGACCGACGAACCCAACGGCGACCAGCGGAAGTTCACCGGCCCCGGCGGGACCTGCGTGGACGTGGCGGCCGACGACACCGGGGCCGACGGGGCCGCGGTCCAGCTGTGGGCGTGCCAGAAGTACGCCGAGGACCAGCACTGGGCGCACCTCGCCGACGGCACGCTGCGTACCCTCGGCCGCTGTCTGGACATCAACGGGAACGGCACGGCCGGCGGCACCAAGGTCGAGCTGTGGGACTGCAACGGCGTCGGCGGCCAGAACTGGGTGGCCCGCTCGGACGGCTCCTTCTTCAACCCGCAGTCGGGCCGCTGCCTCGACTCCCCGAGCGGAGCGACCGCCAACGGCACACGGCTGCAGATCTGGGACTGCAACGGCAGCGGCGCTCAGAAGTTCCGCCTCGGCTGAGCGTGCCGACCGGCCGACCGCGACGACCGGCCGGGTTCACCGGACTACGCCGGGCGCGCCGCCGGGGCGAGGTCGCAGACCACTCCGAAGTGGTCGGACGGCCATACCTGCCGAAGGCCGGCGCGCACCGGCGTGGTGAACGCCAACTCGGCGTGTGTCGCCCGCAGTCCGTCGGAGAGGACGAAGTCGATGCGCCGCGCGGGTTCGCGGTCCTTGCGCGCGAACCCGTTGGCGGGCGTGAAGGTGTGGCCGGGACCGCCGCCCGCGCACGCCCACACGTCCGCCAGCCGGCTCGTCAGCCACCGGACCTCCTCGGTGTCCGGAGCGGCGTTGAGGTCGGCGAGCACCACGACGTCCCGCTCGCTCCGCGCCGCGAGCTCCGCGAGGAAGCGCACCTGCCGCTGCCGGATGTGCGCGTGCTCCCACTCCCACGTGAGATGGGTGACGAGCACGGTGGTCGCGCCGGTCTCCGCGCGCAGCACCGACCGGGGTTCGACGCCCGCCGGTGTCGGCAGCGGGAGCACGTCGTGGCGTGTGACGGGCTCCCGGCTGAGCAGAGCGTTGCCCTGGACGGACCGGTCGAGCCGGGTGACCGCCGGCGCGTACGTCACGTGGTAGCCGAGGGCGTCGGCGATCTGCTCCGCCTGGCACCGTGATCCCCTGCGCCACACCTCCTGCAGGCCGACGACGTCGGGCGCGAGCCGTGCGATTTCGGCCCTGACCAGCGGCAGGCGGCGCCGCCAGGCCGAGCCCCGTCCCCAGATGTTGAGCGTGACAGCACGCACCGTCGTGTCCACGCCTCACACCGTACGCACCGTTGTGACGCCGTGGAGGGGCATGTCCCGGCGCGGGCCCGTCAATCGAGGAGCAGGGGGTTGGGGAGGCGGGCCTCGGGGTGCATACGCAGCAGGGTGTGGAGGACTCCGGCGAGGCCGGACATGAGGCTCGGGGAGAACGCCTCGCGGGCCAGGCCGCCGACCGGGCCGCGCTGTTCGAGACCGGTGAGGATCTCCCCGTCGAGGCCGGCGGGGGTGCCGTGCCCCAGGGAGGTCAGGAACTCCCAGAGCCCCAGGTCTCCGTGGCACAGGGTGTGGCTCCACCCGAAGCCTTCCGCGGCGCAGGCGTCGGCGGCCCGTCGGGCCATGTCGAGGTGGGCGGGGTCGCCGGCGCGCCGGTGGAGGTCGAGCATGGCGATGCCGACGCCCGTGCTGCCGTGGCACCAGCTGGTGAAGAAGTCCTCCTCGGCGCCGATGCGGACATCGAGCCAGTTGCCGGCGTCGGGGCGGTAGAGCGACTCCTGGTAGGCGAAGGCCCGTTCGGCGAGGCGGGTCCAGTCGCGGCGGTCGGCGGCGGAGCCCGCGTCCGTGAGGGCGAGCCGGGTCAGTGCCCAGCCGATGCCGGTGGCGCCGTGCGCGAAGCCGCCGATCCCTTCCGGGTTGAGGCGGGTCGGCCATCGGGCGCCCGTGGTGTCGGTCACCGCGAGCCCGGCCAGGCGGCGGCCGATGCGGGCCGCGGCGTCCAGCCAGCGGTCCTGTCGGGTGGCGGCGGCCAGGTCGAGGAGGGGGACGACGGCGCCGGCCGCGCCGTTGAGGAGGTCCACTTCCACGTCGTCGTCGACCAGTGGCCCGCTCGTGAGCAGTTCGGCCCGCTCGCAGGCCCGGCGCAGCAGCCGGTCCTCGCCCTGGACGCGGTGCAGTGCCAGCCACGTCCACACCTGCGAGGCGGCGCCGCTGAACGCTCCGGCGGACGGTGTGGGTGTGCGGTCCTCGGTGGCCGTGAGGACGCGCAGGGCGCCCTCGAACGTCTCCTCCACGCCAGGTACGTGGTCCGCGCGGCCGGCCCGCACCTCGCTCGCGTACTCGGCGAGGGTGAGCGCCACGCCGCCCTGGCCGGTGTAGAGGTCGGCGGGCAGCACCCTGATCGACCAGCCGGCGGGGGTGAAGACGGGGCTGATCCAGGTGGCCGTGCCGTCCTCGCCGCGCACCGCGCCGTCGCACAGCCGGCGCACCATCTGCGCGGCGAGCGCGCGCCGGCGGCGCTCCCGGTCGCCGGCGTGCGGCTCCACGGCGGCGGCCTGTACCCGGGTGGGCAGCGACCGCTCGTTGAGATAGGCGCCCACCAGGGCGTCCTGGATCACCGACTCCTCCAGGGCCAGGTCGGCGGTGCGCCAGTCCTCGATCGTGGTGCGGACGGCGGCCGTGTCCACGGTGAAGCCGAACATCGGCACGTCGCCGAGGAGCAGGTCGGCGATCTCCGCGTCGATGGCGGCGCGGTCGGTCGGCGCGCCGGGCAGGACGTCGGCGTTGCGCCGCAGGATGTCCCGGGCCCGTTCGACCGCCGCGGCCTCGTCGTGCAGGGAGGCCGGGTGCCAGAGCATGCGGCCGATGTCGACGTAGGCCTGGGTGGGGCGCAGGATCCGCCGGGCCCGGACGCCCTCGAAGCGGCGCAGCAGCCGGTACGGGTCGGTTCCGGGCCGGCGCAGATGTGCGGTCATGTCGCGGAACCCGGCCAGGACGCGGTCCCAGTACGTGCTGAGGACGGGGGTGGCGGCGGGGTGGTTGCCCGCGGTGGGCATGGCCACCAGGTCCACCTCGAAGCGGGCCCTGCTGGTGCCCGCGTCGGCGATCACGGGGTGCGGGATCAGCGGCTGTTGGCCGGGCAGGGAGCCGATCCCGGAGATGTCGACGCCGCCGAGGGCGAAGCCGGTGCCGCGTACGGGCAGGAGTCCGGTGCGCAGGACGGTGCGCCGGATGGCCGCGGCGGCCACGTCCACGGCGTCGCCCCGGCCGCCGGGCGGGAAGGGCGCGGGTGCGTCGAAGAGTGTCTCGGCGTCCACGATCACCGGCACCGGCCCCGCGGCGATCATGTTCTCGGCGTGCATGTCGGTGCCGCCGGTGAAGCGGAGCACGGCCAGCCAGTGTCCGAGGTTGCGGTAGAACGCGGCGAGTTCGGCCTCGTCCGCGCAGTAGCGGTGCCGGATGAACTCGGCCCAGCCGTAGCCGTCGCGTGCCAGCGTTCTGGGCACGCGGATGCGCCGGTCCGGCGCCGGGGAGCCGGGGAGGTCCGCGAACACGTCGTCCAGGAGCGCGCCGAGCGCCACGTCGGCCTCGGACGGCCGGGGTTTGTACATCACGGTCCCGCCGGCGAAGTCGGCCCTGCTGACGGTGAGTCCGCCCCGGTGGGAGTCGCCCGCTCCGAAGGCGACGGCCAGCAACTCCCCTGCGGGCGCGCCGAGGAGCGGGGTCAGCAGGGCGCGGTCCGCGGCCAGCCGTTCGGCGAACCCCGCCGTGGCGGCCACGGAGAGGCGCGCCACGGAGGCGACGCGGGCGGCCACGGTCGGGTAGCGGTCGGCGATCCTGCCGAGGTAGTCGACCTGGCTCGCCTGCTCGATGAAGGCGTCCCAGGTCGCCGTGCGCGCGTCCGCTCCGGCCCCGGTGGCCGCATCGGTTCCGGCCAGGCGCAGCGCGTGGAGTTCGATGAGGAACAGCCGGGAGAGTTTGGCGTGCAGTGAGCGCAGCAGTGCCTGGTGCCCGGCTTCGAGGAGTACGTCCCGCTCCCGCCGCCCGAGGGGGCGGACCGCGGCCAGTCGCCGGGCCAGTTCCTCGTGCCAGGGGCGGGCCAGGGCACGGACGGGCCGGGTGAAGTGTTCCGTCTCGTCCGTCGTCGAGGGTCTGGATCCGCTCACCGTCAACCGTCCTTGTCTCAGCGGGAGTCGGCGCCATGCGGGCGCCCGGAAGGAGCCCGCATGGCGGGCGGCCGGTCAAGCGGCGGGCCCTTCGCGGGACGTCGTTCCACGAAGGGCCCTCACCGCGCTTGGACGGTCAGCAGCACCAGCTGCCGTGCGACCCGCTCGGGCTGGAACAGAAGCCGTAGAGGGAGTCGCTCGGGTCGGTCAGCGCGGCCTCGGCGGCGGCGCCGCCCACATAGAGCGGGCCTGCGGGGTTGAGCTGGCCGTACGCGCTTTCGGCGCCTGTCAGCCAGGCGTTGAGCACAGTGCTTGCGGGAACACCGGTCTGCGGCATCAGCGGCCTCCGGAACAGAGGGATCGGGACGGATCGCCCAGGCCCGAGTATGGCCATATTCGAACACCCGTCAGCCGAGCGATCCGGCCAACTTCATTCGGTCGGAGATGCGTAGCACACCTATCCGCGGCGCTCGGGGAACCGACGGCGTCACCTCTCGCGGCATCGCGTGCGCAACGCACGCATCGGGTGCTACAGTACGAGCGAAGCGTGCGCAACGCACGCATCATTCGCTCCCTGTCTCCCTGCGGCAGGCACAGCCGCAGCACACACAAAGGACCGCACCATGACGCGCACCGGTATCGCAGCCGCCCTCAACGACCTGCTCTTCAACCGCGGGATCACTCTGGACGAGGCGGCCGAGCGGCACTTCGCCCCCGACTACCGCCAGCGCACGGACGGCGAGTGGGCCGACCGCGCCGAGTTCCTCGACCACATCGGCCACCTGCGCGGCATCGTCGCCGACGGCCACGTGGAGGTCCACGACGAGCTGTACGACGGCGACAAGTACGCCGACCGCCACACCTGCCACGTCACCAAGAAGGACGGCTCCAGCGTCACCATGGAGGTGTACGTCTTCGCCGACTTCAGCGCCGACGGCCGCTTCCGCCGCATCGAGGAGACCACCCTCATGCTCCGGGGAAGCGAAGCCGACCGGGACCTCGGCAGCGCCCGCTGACCCTGCCGGCGGTGCCGGGCCGGGCGCGGGGGACGGTCTAGTACGACTGGTGGGTCAGCCAGAACGACCAGGCGCCGCACGGGCTCCCGTACCGCCCGTTCATGTAGTTGAGACCCCACTTGATCTGGGTGGCCGGGTTGGTCTGCCAGTCGGAGCCGGCCGAACTCATCTTCGAACCCGGCAGCGCCTGCACCAGCCCGTAGGCCGAGCCGTTGCTGGCCGTGTAGTTCCAGCTCGACTCCTTGTTCACGATGTTGCTGAAGCACTGGAACTGGTCCGCGGGAACGATCTGACGGGCGATCGCCTGCACATCGGAGACCGAGTAGGAACTCTGGACCTTGAAGGTGCTGCGGCTCTCCCCGCGGCCGGCGGCCTGGGTCTCCAGATCACGGGCCTTCGCGTCCTTGGCGTCCTTCTCGGCCTTGTCCTTGCTCGCCTTGTCCTTGAGGGCGGCGTCCTTCTTCGCCCTGGCGTCCTGCGCCGCCTTGATACGGGCGGCCTCCTCGGCCGACTTCTTCGCGGCGGCGCCCGCCTGCGCCGACTGGGCGTCCGCCTGCTGGGCCAGGGACGCCGTCTGCACCTGCGCCTGCTGTCCGGCCGGCAGGTCGGCGAGCAGCGTCGAGTCGGAGGCGGTCGCCTCGACGTTGTCGTTCGAAGCGGCCGCGGGGCCGCCCGCGGCAACGCCGACGACGGCGCCAACGGTGGTGACGGCGGTTGCGGACGCGACCGCGAATCCCCGTGCCGATATCCGGCTCACACGCTTTCCTTCCAGCGGCATCCGCACGGTTTACGTCGCGAACGCAATCGTTGCCTTTGCTCTCCCCCCAACTGCTCCGTCGCGGGAGGGATGCCCGTCGGACAACTCCCGTGCGGGAGAGGTCGCTTGGTGCGCGGGCGGCATACGGCTCTGTTGTTGAGTTGAGAGGGGTACCGAGGCACCCAAGTTACAGGAGTGTCGTACGCGGAGCTGGGCGGATGCAAGCCCCGGCCCGAAGTCGGCGGATGCGGGTTCCCGGAAAGGCGAATCCGAATCCGGCGAATTCCACGGTGTGGCGGGTGGCTGCCGGGGCACACGGCGGACTGGAGGTTGATAACCATGGTTCCCCTGCTGCTCGTTCTCCTGCTCGCGCTCATCCTGTTCGGCGCCGGGTTCGCCCTGAAGGCGCTGTGGTGGATAGCCATCGTGGTCCTCGTCGTGTGGCTCATCGGGTTCGTCGCACGGCCCCGCGGCGGAAGCGGCCGCTGGTACCGCTGGTAGCGCCGCCGAAAGCCACGCAGGGCCGGACCCCGACGGGTCCGGCCCTGTCGCTGCGTCACCCACCGTCCGACCCGGCCCACCATTCCCTCCCCCGACCCCGACCCCGGCTCGCGGCGACTCTGGCTCGATCTCGCGGGCGCTCGGCCCGAGAAATGCCATGAATGCCCGTATCCCGGGTAGGCGGCAGGTGCTGGCCGGGCTCGTGCCTGCGGGCGCAGGGAACCGCGCACCTCCATATCCCAGGCACGTCCCGGTCAGCTTCCGCCCCGCCGCGGAGCCCTCTCCGGTACGCGCCTCCTCAAAGGAAGACGTACACGGATGGACAGCGTCGAAAGCGCTCTGGAGAAGTCACTCGCGATCGGCGGCGCCACCGGCGTCGCCATCGTCGATTTCCAGCAGCGCAACGTTCTGGGCTCGCTCGACCGCGGCAGCGGTCTCGACATGGAGAAGGTCGCCTACGGCGACAGCGACGTCATGCGCGCCAAGCTCTACACCCTGGAGCTCCTCGGCTACACCCCGGACAGCGTCGAGGACATCCTCATCACGCTCGCCGACGAATTACACATGATCCGGCCCCTGCCCCATCTGCGCGAGGGCGGTCTCTTCATCTACCTGGTCCTGGACCGCGAACGCACCGAGCCGCTGGACGAGATCCGCCGGCAACTGCGCGCCCTGGAAACCCTGCTGGAGCTGTGAACCCCTGAGCGGTGCGGTCGCGTGGCCGGGCCGGCGGTGGCGAGGCAGGGGTCAAGCGGGCAGTGGTGACGTCGGATCGGCGACAGCGGGCGGCTGGAAACATGCCGTGACGTTCTTACCGCGGGGGCAGGGATAGACGTGCCATTCGTCGGCGAGGGCGTCGATCAGGAGCAGGCCGCGTCCTCCGAGTGCCTCGCGGTCGGGGTCGCGGGGCTCGGGCAGCCGGGGCGAGGCGTCGTGCACGGTCACGTGCAGGCACTGCTCGTCCCAGGTGAGGATCAGCTGGGCGGCGCTACGGGCGTGCACATGGGCGTTGGTGACGAGTTCGGACACGGTCAGCAGTACGGCGTCCGTCACGTCCGGGGACCGGTGAGCCCACTCCAGGGTGCGCAGATGGTCCCGCGTCCAGTCCCTCGCCTCCTTCACGCTGCTGCTCAGCGGAAGCGAGCGCGCCCATCCGACGGCCCTCAGGGATGAGTCCTTCGCCACTGCTCCTCCGTACGCCGACCGGCCTTGTCCATATCCGTCTGCCCCGGAACACCGGGCTCAATATGGCGGCGCCGCGGGTTCGCAAGCCGGCTCCGGGCGTGACCGGTCACACCGAACGGCAGCCGTCCGGCTCGTCGGCCAGGGCGATCGCGGTCTTGATCCGCTTGCCGACCGGCTCCCGGTGCACCTCGAAGCTGCGGCACACCGCCATGACGATCTCCAGGCCGTGCTGACCCACCCTGCTCGGATCCGGCGCGAGCACCAGCGGCAGCGTCGTACTGCTGTCCCACACCGTCACCTCCACCGCGCCGTCGTCGACCTCCAGGGTCAGCAGGCACGGCCCGGGGGCGTACTTGCGGGCATTGGTCACCAGCTCGCTGACGACCAGCTGGACGGTGCCCATGGTGCGCTTCCACACCGGCAGCCCGTGCACGGCCTGCAAGGACGTCAGGAAGTCCCGCGCCACGCCCCGGGCCGTGGCGATGTCCTCGCTGCCCAGCAGCACGGCGGACACGGACATCGCGCCGTCCGCACGGCCCGCGACTGCCCGCTGCCCCTCGTCCTGTTCCACCAGATTCATCCAGTTCGCCTCACTGCCGAAGCGCCACCAATTACCTCCTGCGCCTACCCCCGGAAAATCCCTTGCACTCCCCCCTGTTTCAACAACGTGACACGCGGCCCACCGGACCTCGGGCGCCCCTCTCCCACCTGCGGAAACACCGAATCCGAGGGATTCCTGACGCCCTCAGGGTGAATTGCCCGAATAGTTTGCATTGCCGGATTCAATCCATTTGGTACACCCGGATGCGGGGCCGTGTGTGAAGCACACCGAAAGGGAAGGGGTGGATGGTGCGGGAGTTCAGTCAGCCTCTGCGGGATTTCGCGCGCCGCCGCCGTGAACCGGCTGTGGTGCAGACACTGCGTTCCACCGCGGCCGCCGTCATCTCCTATGTGGTGGCCCTGCGCCTGAGCAGCGAACCCGCCCCTCTGACCGCGCCCCTGACGGCACTGCTCGTCGTGCAGGTCACCCTCTACACCACTCTCGTCACGGCCGTACGCAGGGTGAACTCCGTCGTCGTGGGCGTGCTGCTCGCCGTCGGCTTCAGCTCTCTGGTGGGCCTCACCTGGTGGAGCCTGGGGCTGATCATCCTGGCGGCGCTCGTAGTGGGGCGTTTCGTCAAGGTCGGCGAATTCGTCCCCGAGGTGGCGATCAGCGCGATGCTCGTCCTGGGAGTCACCCGGGTGTCGGCGACCGCGTGGGACCGTGTCCTGGAGACCCTGATCGGCGCGGGCGTCGGCATGCTGTTCAACATGCTGCTCGCGCCGCCCGTCTGGGTGGAGTCCGCCGGCGGTGCCATCGAAGAACTCGCCGCGCGGATGCGGCGCCTCCTCCTCGACCTCGGCGACGAGGTCGGGGGCCACACACCGGTGGCCCAGGCCGCGGCCCGCCTGCACGAGGCACGCCGGCTCGACCACGACATCGCCCAGGTGGACGCCTCCCTGCGGCAGGCCGAGGACAGCCTCCGGCTCAATCCGCGCGTCAAGGAGGGGCTGCTGTCGCGGGTGGTGCTGCGCACCGGGCTCGACACGCTGGAGATCTCCGCCGTGGTCCTGCGCGTGGTCTGCCGGTCGCTCACCGACCTCGCGAAGGAACGTACGGACGAGCACCTCTTCGAGCCGGACATCGGCGTCGCCCTGCGGGACGTGTTCGCACACCTCGCGCGGGCGATCGAGAGCTTCGCCGTCCTGATCACCACTCAGGTCAGCAGCAACGCCGAGTTGGCGGAGGAGCGCCTGGCCGCCGAGTTGACGGCCGGCCGGGCCAGCCGCGACCGGGTGGCCGACCTGTTGCTGGCGCAGGTGCAGCGCCACCCCCGGCAGTGGCAGTTGCACGGCGCGCTGCTGGCCGAGGTCGACCGGATCTTCAACGAACTCGACGTGGAGAAGCGCTCCGAGCGCCTGGTCGAGGAGCTCGACCAGCAGTCGCGACGGCAGGGCCGGCGCTTCCCGCGGCTCCGCCGGTTCCGGAGCCGGGTCCGGCAGATGATGCGGCTGCCGGAAGAGGACGAACGCGAACCCTGACCGGGCGGCCGGCCCTCTCCCTCACGAACCCTGACCAAGATCGATTGTCAGTGGTGGGTGGGACGATCGAAGCATCGAGTCGGAGAGTCGAACGAGGGGGACGACCATGTCCGGAGTCCAGAACTACATCAATCACGTTGCTCTTGTGCTGGACGCGAGTTCGTCCATGTCCCACCTGAGCCGCAAGGTCGTCGAGGTCGCCGACCAGCAGATCGCATATCTGGCGCGCCGGTCGCAGGAGTTGGACCAGGAGACCCGCGTCACGGTGTACGTCTTCGCCGACAAGGTGGAGTGCGTCATCTACGACAAGGACGTGCTGCGCATGCCGTCCCTCAAGGAGATGTACCGGGCGGGCGGCATGACGGCGCTCCTTGCGGCCACGCTGAAGTCTCAGGGCGAGCTCGCGCAGACGGCACAACTGTACGGCGACCACAGCTTCCTGACGTTCGTCCTGACCGACGGACAGGAGAACGCCAGTCACCGCTGCCCCGACGCGCCCAGCGACAAGCCGCGTGAACTGGTCCAGGCGGTGGCCCAGTTGGTCGCGAGGCAGCAGGACAACTGGACGCTGGCCGTGCTCGTGCCGGACCAGATGGGCAAGCGCGAGGCCATGCAGTGCGGCTTCCCGAAGGACAACATCGCCATCTGGGACGCCACGAGCACCCAGGGCCTCGAAGAGGCCGGCCAGGTCATCCAGCAGGCCACCGAGAAGTTCATGGTGGGCCGCACCCAGGGCATCCGGGGTTCGCGGGCGGTGTTCTCGACGGGGGCCGAGGCCGTCAACAAGGACACCATCGAGGCAGCCGGTCTCACCCCGGTGGACCCGTCGCAGTACCAGCTGATCCCGGTGGCTCGCGATGCCGCGATACGGGAGTGGGTCGTCGAATGCGGACACACCTACCGCACCGGGTGTGCGTTCTACCAGCTGAGCAAGTCGGAGAAGATCCAGGCGCGGAAGCAGATCGCGGTGCTGGAGAAGAAGACGGACCGGGTGTTCACCGGGCCGCAGGCCCGCGCCCTGCTCGGCCTGCCCGACACGGAGGTCCGCGTCAAGGCGGACCACAACGACGACTTCACGATCTTCGTGCAGAGCACCAGCGTCAACCGCAAGCTCGTCCCGCACACGCGGCTGCTGCTGATGATCTGACGCGGGGCGGCCCGAACCTCACGCCGGGATCAGCGCGGTGGCGAGCTCCGACAGGCTGTCCGCCCGCCAGGTGAAGGTGTCGGACTCCCGGGGAGGGTCACCGACCGGCCGGCGTACATAGGCGGTGTGCATGCCCACCGCCTGGGCTCCGCGCAGGTCCCACGCGTGGGCGGCGACCATGAGCGCACGCTCCGGCGGGCACTGTGCCGCGTCGAGGGCGAGTCGGTAGACCTCGGGGGCGGGCTTGTGGGCGTGGGCGTCCTCGGCGGACAGGGCCTGGTGCCAGCGCAGATCCGCGTACGCGTTGAGCCGCAGCAGCGTCGCCCGGCTGGCGTGGGTCAGGCCCAGCACGGGGAAGCGCCGGGCGAAACGGGCGAGGCCGGCGGCGGAATCGTCCCACGGGTCGAGCCGCTGGGAGGCGGTGGCCAGGCGTGCGACGGCCTCCGGGTCCCTGAGCCCCGCCCGCTCGGCCACGAGCCGGGCGGCCTCGCGGTCGAGTACCTCGGAGTTGGCGTAGGACCGCTCGCCCTCGTCGATGCGCCGCTGTTCCTGTGCGACGTGCTCCTGCCATACGGCGACCAGTTGATCGACGAAGGCTTCGTCCGGCGCCCCGCCCGCCTCATCGCCGGTTCCGTCGCGGGCCTCCCCGCCCGCACCGGGCTCCGCTGCCCCGACGGCTTCGCGCACGGCGGTCCGTAGGCCTCCCGGCTCGTTCACCATCGTGCCGAGCACATCGAAGACGACCACATCGATGGCGCCCGCCTCAGCCATCCGCTCTCCCCATTGCCGTGTTCAGGCGCGCTCGGCCCAAAACGTTTCCTGGCACGCGTGCCCTCACCCGGCCCAGCCTGACCCACACCGTGGCCCGGCATCCCCATTGGGCCGTCCGTGGCATGTCACGGCAGGGGCGTCGCGGGCATCGGGAGAGAATGCCGGAGCAACGGGGCGCGTCCTGCGTATCCGGTGAGCCATTCAACTCACGTCGCCCGGTGCGCCATTCAACTCACCTCAATAGGTGGCCGATTATCCAAAGGCTGCACCAATTCCGGTCAACACCCCGTCAGTTCGCGATGCTGCGACCACCCGGCAACTGTCGTGGGTATACCGATGGGTGTACCGTCAACTCGTGACCACGAGCAGCGAAAGCACCCGCCGGAGCGGCAAGCGACGCGGTGTCCAGCATCTGACGCCGGCCGGCGTGAAGATCCTTGAGACCGCGTCCCGCCTCTTCTACGAGCAGGGCATCCGCGCTGTCGGCGTCGAGGCCATCGCGGAGGAAGCGGGCGTCACGAAGAAGACGCTGTACGACCGTTTCGGGTCCAAGGACGACCTCATCGTCGCCTATCTGCGCGCTCGTGACGGGCTGTGGCGGTCCACCCTGGTGACGCACGTCAACAGCCACGACGGGCCGCCCACACAGAAGATCCTGTCCACGTTCACCGCACTGCGGGACTGGATGCACGAGCGCAACCTGCGCGGCTGCGCCTTCATCAACGCCTCTGTCGAGCTGCCGCCGAACCATCCGGGCCGGGAGGTGGCCGGCGATCAGAAGACCTGGTTCCTCGCCTTCCTCGAAGAGCTCGCCAGGGAGGCCGACGTCCAGGATCCGGCGGCCCTGGCCGCCCAGGTGCTGATCCTGCACGAGGGCGCGACCATCGCCCATTCGATGCAGTCGGTGGACCGGGCCGTCGACCGCGCCGAGGAGATGGCCGCGGTGCTCCTGGAGAGGTCGCGCGCCGAACGCCTCGCGACCACCTGACGCGTGGGGACCACCTGACGCGTGAGGCCGCCGGCCCGCCGGGGGCCCGGAACTAGGCGACGAGCAGCGACGGAAGAGCCGTCGAATTCATCGCCGGCACCGGCAGGGCCGCGTGACGCACGGCGTCGGCGTGTTCGGCCTCGCCGTCCGACTGCCGTGCGAGGTCGGCCGCGTAGGCCCGTAGGAGATCGTGCATCAGGTAGTGGCGTTCGTCCTGGCGCCTAATGAGGTGTGCCCCGGCGAGCTCGCGCAGCAGGTGTGACGCCTCGTCCTGGCTGACCCCGGCGGATGCCGCGGTGACGACGGCGTCGATCAGCCGCCCGGGTAGCCTGCCGAGCACCCGGAACATGCGAGCGCTCTCTTCGTCCAGGGCTTTGTACGAGGTGTCGAAAGCGGTGCGCAGCACGACATCGCCCTCGGCGAGGTTCAACCGGGCCCGCTCGGGCTTGAGTTCGGCGGCGAGGACCTCGGCGCTGTGGTGCTGGTGGCTCACGATGTGTTCGGCTGCGAGGACCAGCGCCAGAGGCAGCCGCCCGCACCGCTCCGCCAGGACGGACACCGCCGCGGGGTCGGCGTCGGCGCGCGCGTCGCCGATGTTCGCCCGGATCAGCTGCGCCGCCTCCGATCGGCGCAGCTCGGCGAGCGGCAGCGTCACGGCGTCCACCATGGACAGCAGCCCCGGCAGCCGCGAACGGCTGGTCACGACGACGGCGCAGCCCGGAGAACCGGGCAGCAACCGGTAGATCTGCTGGGCGTCCGCTGCGTTGTCGAGGACCAGCAGGATCTCCCGCCCGTGCAGGTACGAGCGGAACGTGGCGGCCCGCTGGTCCACGTCGGCCGGTACGCGGTCGGCGGGGACACCCACGGCGCGGAGCAGGTCGCCCAGAACGTCGACGGGCGAGGCCGCGGTGCCCGGTTCGGGTCCCTCCAGGTTGACGAAAAGCTGTCCGTCGGCGAAGTGGCCGTCGTTCACGGCCCGGTGGGCCCACTGCACCGCGAGGGCCGTCTTTCCCACGCCCGGCGGCCCGTTGACGACGGCCACCGGTACGGCGAGGGAGGGCTCGTGGCTCTCTAAGAGCCGGTCGAGGCGGTCGAGGCCGTCCTGGCGGCCCACGAAGTGGCGCTTGGTGGCCGGCAGCTGCGCGGGCTGGACCCATCCCTGCTGTCGGCGGGCGGCGGCTTCCAGAGCCGCGGCGATGGTGGCGAAGGTGTGTCCGGCGTTCAGGGCACGGTCGCACGCCTCCGCGAAGCTCACCGACGGCGGCCGTTTATCGGTCTCGATCTTGCTGAGGTGCCCGCGGTTGAAGTGCACGCGCACGGCCAGTTGGGCGAGCGAGAGCCCCCGCTGCTTGCGGTGCGCCCGCAGAAGCTGTCCGAACGTCACCGGAGTGGCGCACCCGGACGCCGTCTCAACTTCCCCATTGTCAGCGGTTGTTGCCGCAGGGCCCTGTGCTGATTCCCGTACCATCGTCAATCCCCCAGAAGCGTTGAGGTCGTCTGTGACAGCCGGCCCTGACCACGGGCCGCGCCGGAAGTACGTACGTCGTGGCTGATCGGCGCCCATCTCCCGCGATGCTGTCGGGCACGGACCCGGCGATCCAGATGGCCTCGGCGAAACCGGCCACGTCGGGTGGTGCGCGCCCGTGCGCGGGAGCAGCCGTCGGCGGGCCGGCCGGCCCCGGGTGCGTCGTTGGGTACCCCGTGGCCGCGATCGACACACGGAGGTGTTCACGTCATGGGCACGAGGTCGTCGAGGACCGGGAACCGGCCGGCGATGCCGTTGGGCACGAAGTGGGCGGCGCGGTCGTCGCCCTCCCGGAAGAAGCGGATGGCGGTGTAGGTGGGGCGCACCCCCGCGTCGAACCAGTGCGCCGTGCGGCTGGGCACGGACAGCATGTCCCCCGCTCGGCAGAGCACGGCGTGGACGCGGCGCGCGGCATGGAGGTAGAAGCACCCGGAACCCGACACGACGAAACGCACCAGGTCCTCGTCGTGGACGTGTTCCTCGAGGAACTTCTCCCGGACCGGACACCCCGGCCGGGACGGATCGGGCCCGGCCGGGCCGGGAGTCATACGCACGACGTCGACCGTGCGGTATCCGCCCTCGGCGCTGACATGGTCGATGTGGCTGCGGTAGGCGTTGATGAGGGCGGCGTCGTCGGCGCAGGCCGGAACACGGCGGGCGGCGTGCCAGCGTGCGAAGCGCACACCGATCCTCAGCAGCTCTCCGCGGATGACGTCGAAGTCGTCGGTCCGTACGCTCACCGTCCCCGGCGCACCCTCCGGCATGACCTGGAGCAGCGTCACGAGTCCCTCACACCGACCAAGGCCGGACCCTCGCTGCCGCAGGGCCCCGGCGGGCCGCCGATGGCCTGCGCGGATGGCGACGACAAGGGCGGCGGGGCGGGTCGACAGCACGTGGTTCAGGCGGAGTCGGGGCGCCGTGGGCCGGCGCGACGGGCAGGTGGGGCGTCACGCGTGCATCTCCTTCGGGGGAGACGGTGAGGTATACCAACCGGTATAGCTACATGCTAGGGAGCTGATCATTTTGATGTCAACGGCGCAGGCCCCGTCTGGCCGGAATGTCTCCCGTCGCGACACTCAAGTGGCGGTGATGCAGGCGGAGTTGCGCCATCCGCCGACAGACCGTCCTCGCCGGCGTTGCCTGTCGAGAGACAACAGGGCAGCCCTGTACAGGCTTCCGGTGACGGGACGATAGTGAAGTCACTTCCACCGCAGGAGCCGGTCTCGTGAACGGCCGAACGGCGCGAACGGAAGCCATCCAGTTGCTGCTCATTCCTCCGAGGCGACCCGCGTGCCGTGCCCGCCGGCCCTTTCAACGGCTCGGGCCCTGTCGACGCCCTCGGAGAAGTAGCGCTGTCGCCACGTCGAAGGAGGCCGAAATGGGTACAGAGATCGACCATGCGGAACTGGTCGTGTCACCCGGCGATTTCTTCAACATCGGAGAGACACAACGGATCAGGTCGTCCATCGGGCTCACACTGTCGGATCGTTCCTACCTTCCGAAGGCGGACGAGCCGCGCGCCGACTGGGTCGCGAGTGTGGCCGTGCCCGCGTTCAAGACGCTCGCGCACATGGGTGTCCTGGCTCCGCGTTTCTGCACGATCGGCACGGGCGCGGGCCTGGACGTCCTGGCGGCCGTGGAGATCCTGCACGCGCGGACCGTCGGTTTCACCGACCTTCATGACGATGTTCTCGCCCATGCGCGGGAAAACATTCAGAGCAACCTCCTCGACCAGGACGTCCACCTGGTCGGGGGATCCGGGGACCTTCTCGCTCCGCTGGCCGGCAGGGTGTCCCAGGTCGATGTCGTCTACGAGAACCTTCCCAACATTCCGATGGCCGGGACCGCGGATCTCGCCGAGGGACAGACGAGTTCGACCTTCATCGCCCAGCGCGACGAGGAGATTCCGGGGTTCGCCGAGAAGAACCTCGTCACCCTGCACTACCTCGCCCTGCAGCAGGCACATCCACTGCTCCGGGTGGGCGGCCGTGTGCTGTCGTCGATCGGTGCGCGCATCCCGCTGTCCGAGATCCTGGCGCTCTCCGGGGCGGCCGGATACAACGGCAGCATCCTGACCTACACGTGGAAGGTGCAGTCCGAGCCGCACGATGTGGTCGGCGGATACGCCCAGTGGGAGCGCGAGGGGCTGGGGCCGTTCCACTTCTACCCGGTGGAGGTTCTGGAGAACGCCTTCTCCGGCACCTCCCCCGCGGCCGCCGGCGCCCAGGCCCTGCAACTGGAGAAAGAGCTCTCCGCGTTCGAGATATCGGCGGTGGACGCCTTCGCCCGGGTGCGCAGCGGCGAAAGGGTCGGTCACACCGTCGCGGTACTCGACTCCGTCAAGATTCCCGATTCCGCTCTCTGACCCTGCCGCACCCCCGATACGCGGCCGACAGGGGCGCGGCGAGACGTCGAGGAACTCCCCGCACCACCCGGAGCGGTGTCTCGCCGCCCCCGCACCTCCCGTGTTCCACCGTCCCCGTCACCCGCCACGCGCAGCCCTGCACCGTCACTCCTGGCCGTGCCTGATACCTACCGCGTCACCCACTCAGTAAAGGGAGTCGGGATGAATATCCAGTCGACCATCGGCAACTCACCCCTCGTTCAATTGAAGACCTTCGACGTTCCGGCCGACGTCCGGATCTCCGCGGAGGCCGAGTTCATGAATCCGGGGGGCAGCATCAAGGACCGCATGGTCAGCTACTCCGGCGAGATCCGCACGCTGGAGCCGACTGTCTGATGGGAAGCACACGGAACAATGTGATCGCCGCGCTGACGGCCGCGCTGCTCTGGGCGTTCGCCTTCGTCGCCCCCGCCGCCGTCAAACCCGCGAGCGAACTCCTCCTGGTCACCGGCCGCTACTCGCTGTTCGGCCTGTGCGGTCTCTACGTCCTGATCCGGAACTGGCGCCAGTTGAGGCGGATGCCGGTCCGCAGGACCCTCTTCGGCCTGTACATCGGGTTCGTGGGGTACTTCCTCTTCTACATCTGCGTGTCGTACTCCGCGACCATGGACAGCGGATTCATCACCGCGGTCATCGTGGGCTCGTCACCGATCACGATCGCCGTGGCCGGGAACTTCGCGGAGAAGCGCATGTCGTGGCGGGAGCTCGTCGGGCCGGTCGTTCTGATCCTGTCCGGTCTCACCCTGCTCAGCGTCACCGAATTCATCGAGGGCAAGGGCAAGGGCGGCGCGCACGCCTCGCTCTTCGCGATCCTGCTCGCCCTCGGCGCGATGGGCACCTGGTCCTACTTCGTGGTCCGCAACGCCCAGTCGCAGCGCACCTGGGAGCGCAAGCCCGACCCGACGATCTGGGCGGCGCTCGTGGCGATGGGGGCGGGCGGCGCCTCCATGGTCCTGCTGCCCTTCGCGATCGCCACCACCCCGCAGGAGACGTTCGAACCGTATCCGCTCTTCAAAATCATCGCGTGGTGCGTCTTCCTGGGCGTCATCGCCTCCTGGTGGGGCACCTACATCTGGGTCAAGGCCGCCCAGGGAATCCCGGTCCCCCTCGTCGGGCCGCTGCTCGCCACGGAGACCATCTTCGGCGCGATCCTGAGCCTTCCCGTCGAGCACCGCATGCCCACCTGGACCGAGGTCGGCGGCGCTCTGTTCGTCCTCTGCGGGATCGGCGTCTACATGGTGTTCGACGTGAAGAACGCACGGGCCAGGGCCGGCACCGAGGCCGCCGAGGAGAAGACCGACGCATCGGATGTGCCCGTCGTGATGTGACGGGCTGGCACAGCTCGACACCGCATACCGGCTGGGCCCGACGAGTCCACGGATCCTCACGTCTGCGCGTCCACGCCGCCACTCATTCACAGGGAGGAAATTCCATGAGCAACTCCTTCACCAACATCAAGCAGTCCCACGTGTTCTTCGACGACTCCCCCGGCCTGAAGACCTACTACGAGGACTGGGCGACGCGCTACAACGGCGACCTCGCGGACCAGAAGTGGGTGGCACCGCGCGTCGCGGCCAACTTCGTGCACCTGCTCGCCTCCGCCTACGGATCACCGGAATCGACGATATTCGACGCCGGCTGCGGCACCGGTCTCGTCGGCAGCGTCCTCAGCACCCTGGGCCACTACGTGATCGACGGCGTCGACCTGTCGGAGAACATGGCGGCCGAGGCCGAGCGGACCAAGGCGTACCGCAAGGTCTACGGCGGGGTCGACCTGTCGGTTCCCGTACGGGACGAGCGTCTCGACCAGTACGACATCGTGGTCAGCAGCGGCGTCTTCACCCTCGGCCATGTCCGGCCGACGGCGCTGCTCACCCTGATCGAATACGCCCGGCCCGACGGCCTGATCCTGGTGTCCACGCGCGGCAGCTACGCCGCGGAGACCGGGTTCGAGGAGTTCGCCCGGTCGCCCGAGGTCACCGAGCGCGCCAGGCTCCAGTTCACGCTGGAGGACGCCAACTACATCGCCGAAGAGGGCGCCGACTACTGGGTGTTCCGCAAGGCCGGGGCCCGGTAGGACCCGGGCGGCGGGTGGGAGCGGAGCCCGTGCTCACCCCACCACGACACGCCAATACGAAGGACGGCAGGACCACCACGAGCTGCCCCGTGCCCATCCACCCCAGTCCTGGAGTGTCATGTCCCGCAGCCTGTTCACCTCGGAGTCCGTCACCGAGGGGCATCCCGACAAGATCGCCGACCAGATCAGCGACACCATCCTCGACGCACTGCTGCGCCGCGACCCCGCCTCGCGCGTCGCGGTCGAGACCCTGATCACCACGGGTCAGGTGCATATAGCCGGCGAGGTGACGACCTCCGCCTACGTCGACATCGCCACCCTGGTGCGCCAGAAGATACTCGACATCGGCTACGACTCCTCCGCCAAAGGGTTCGACGGCGCCTCCTGCGGAGTGTCGGTGTCCATCGGCGCCCAGTCGTCCGACATCGCACAGGGCGTCGACACGGCGTACGAGTCGAGGGACGACGGCTCCGCACGCGTGCGGGAGGCCGACGAACTCGGCCGGCAGGGCGCCGGTGACCAGGGCCTGATGTTCGGCTACGCGACCATCGAAACCCCCACCCTGATGCCGCTGCCCATCGAGCTGGCCCACCGTCTCTCGCGCCGTCTGAGCGAAGTGCGGAAGGACGGCACCGTCCCCTATCTGCGGCCCGACGGCAAGACACAGGTCACCATCGAGTATCTGGGCAGCCGGCCGGTGCGGCTCGACACGGTCGTCGTCTCCTCGCAGCACGCCGGCGACATCGACCTCGGGGGCCTGCTCACTCCGGATGTCCGGGCGCACGTCGTCGAGCCCGTCCTGGCCCAACTGGCCGTCGACGGAATCAAGTTGGACACCGACGACTACCGGCTCCTGGTCAACCCCACCGGCCGCTTCGAGATCGGCGGCCCGATGGGGGACGCCGGACTGACCGGCCGGAAGATCATCATCGACACGTACGGCGGTTACGCCCGGCACGGTGGCGGCGCGTTCTCCGGCAAGGACCCCTCCAAGGTGGACCGTTCGGCGGCGTACGCGATGCGCTGGGTCGCCAAGAACGTCGTCGCGGCGGGCCTCGCGGCGCGCTGCGAGGTGCAGGTGGCGTACGCCATCGGAAAGGCCGAGCCGGTGGGCCTCTTCGTGGAGACGTTCGGCACCCACACCGTCGCCGTCGAGCGGATCGAGTCGGCCATCACCTCGGTCTTCGACCTGCGCCCTGCCGCGATCATCCGCGACCTCGACCTGCTCCGCCCGATCTACGCCCAGACGGCGGCCTACGGGCACTTCGGCCGTGAGCTCCCGGACTTCACCTGGGAGCGCACCGATCGTGCCGACGCCCTGCGCAAGGCCGTGGCAGCGGGCTGACGGCCCGCCGCCGGGGCAGCCGGACACGCGAGCCGGAGTGGTCTCCGCGGGCCGGGACGGGCCCGGCGCGCGGGGAGGCGGTGCGCGGTCTCCCCCGGACCGCGCACCGCCTTCCCGCGCTGCGGCCGTCCCGGCCCGCCCCACCCCCCGGACCCAGATCCAAGGAGTGTGCTCCATGCGTATAGCCGTGACCGGTTCGATCGCGACGGACCATCTGATGGTCTTTCCCGGACGCTTCGCCGAACAGCTCCTCAAGGAGCAGTTGGAACGGGTGTCCCTATCGTTCCTCGCCGACCGGCTGGAGGTGCGCCGGGGCGGCGTCGGCGCCAACATCGCCTTCGGGCTCGGTCTGCTCGGCCTCGACCCGGTCCTGGTCGGTGCGGCGGGCGTCGACTTCGCCGAGTACGGCGCGTGGCTGCGGGCCGGCGGCGTCGACACCGCCGAGGTCCGGGTCAGTGCGACCCTGCACACCGCGCGCTTCGTGTGCACCACCGACCAGGACCAGAACCAGATCGCCACCTTCTACGCCGGTGCCATGGCCGAGGCGTCCATGATCGATCTGGCCGCCGTCACGGCACGCACCGGGAAGCCCCGGCTCGTACTGGTGGGCGCCGACGACCCGGGCGCCATGCTGCGGCACACCGCCACCGCGCACCGGCTCGGCATTCCCGTCGCGGCCGACCCCTCGCAGCAGCTGGCACGCCTCGACCGCGACGAGGCCCGTCAACTCGTGGACGGCGCACGGTGGTTGTTCACCAACGAGTACGAGGCAGCGCTGCTGCTCGACCGTACGGGGTGGACCGAGCAGCACCTGCTGGACCGCGTCGGCTCCTGGATCACCACACTCGGGGAGGGCGGTGTGTCGCTGGCCGGCTCGGGGGCGAAGGCGCTGCGCATCGCGGCCGTACCCGCGGACCGGATCGCCGACCCCACGGGTGCGGGTGACGGATTCCGCTCCGGGTTCCTCGCCGGGACCGCCTGGGGGTGCACCCCGGAACAGTCCGCGCGGCTCGGCTGCGCCCTGGCCACCACCGTGCTCGAATCGGTCGGCACCCAGGAGTACAAGCTGACCCCGTCGGACCTGGTCGCCCGCATCGACCGGACGTACGGCCCCGAGACGGCCCGCGCTCTCGAACCGCGGCTCGCCCCCGTGTCATGACGGCGGCGCCGCACCGGCCGGACGCCGCACCGGCGACGCACACGCCGCCGACGTTCTCCTTCGAGTTCTTCCCGCCGAAGACGGCGGCGGGCGAGCAGACGCTGTGGCGGGCGATCCGGCGGATCGAGCCCCTCGCCCCCGACTTCGTGTCGGTGACGTACGGGGCGGGCGGCTCGTCCCGCGACCGTACGATCGCCGTCACCCGCAGGATCGCGGCGGAGACCACCCTGCGGCCGGTGGCCCATCTGACGGCGGTCGGTCACTCGGCCGGCGAGCTCCGGCACATCATCGGCCAGTATGCCGACGCGGGCATCCGCGACGTGCTCGTCCTGCGCGGCGATCCGCCGGGCGACCCCAGCGGCCCCTGGACCCCGCACCCGGAGGGCTTCACATACGCCCGCGAGCTGGTCCGACTGGTGCGCTCGCTGGGCGAGTTCACCATCGGCGTCGCCGCCTTCCCCGAGCGGCATCCGCGCTCCCCCGACTGGGAGCAGGACATCCGTCACTTCGTCGCGAAGTGCCGGGCGGGCGCGGACTACGCGATCACGCAGATGTTCTTCCACGTCGAGGACTACCTGCGGCTGCGCGACCGGGTGACCGCCGCGGGCTGCGACGTGCCGATCATCCCCGAGATCATGCCCGCCACCGATGTGCGCCAGATCCGCCGCTTCGCGGAGCTCTCCGGGGCGGCCTTCCCGGAGGACCTCGCACACCGTCTGGAGGCGGCCCGCGCGCGGCCCGAGGAGGCGTACCGGATCGGTGTCGCCCACGCCACGGCGATGGCGGACCGGCTCCTCGCCGAGGGCGCGCCCGGCCTGCACTACATCACCCTCAACAAGTCCACGGCAGCCCTCGACATCCATCGCGATGTCCTGAGCACAAGGAGCGCCCATGTCAGCTGAGTTCACCGACTTCAAGGTCGCCGATCTCTCCCTCGCCGCGTTCGGACGCAAGGAGATCACGCTGGCCGAGCACGAGATGCCGGGTCTGATGGCGCTGCGCCGGGAATACGTGGCGTCCCGGCCTCTCGCGGGCGCTCGCATCACGGGTTCGCTGCACATGACGGTGCAGACCGCCGTTCTGATCGAGACGCTGGTGGCGCTCGGCGCGGAGGTGCGCTGGGTGTCCTGCAACATCTTCTCGACGCAGGACCACGCGGCGGCGGCGATCGCCGCGGCCGGTATTCCGGTCTTCGCCTGGAAGGGCGAGACGCTGGAGGAGTACTGGTGGTGCACGGAGCAGGCGCTGACCTGGCCGGGCCTGCCGGGCCCCAACATGCTCCTGGACGACGGCGGCGACGCCACCCTGCTGGTGCACCTGGGCGTGGAGCGCCAGAAGACGGGCCGGCTCCCCGACGCCGTCAACGAGGAACTGGCCGTCGTACGGGCCCTGTTGGAGCGCAGCCCGATCGACTGGTCCGCCCTGGCCTCGGAGATCCGCGGCGTGACGGAGGAGACCACCACCGGCGTCCACCGTCTCTACGAGATGCACCGGGACGGGACGCTGTTGTTTCCGGCAATCAACGTGAACGACGCCGTGACGAAGTCGAAGTTCGACAACAAGTACGGCTGCCGCCACTCCCTCATCGACGGCATCAACCGCGCCACGGACGTCCTCATCGGGGGCAAGACGGCGGTGGTGTGCGGGTACGGCGACGTCGGGAAAGGGTGCGCGGAGTCCCTGCGCGGCCAGGGTGCGCGGGTGATCATCACCGAGATCGACCCGATCTGCGCGCTTCAGGCGGCGATGGACGGCTACCAGGTCACGACCCTGGACGAGGTCGTCGACAAGGCCGACATCTTCGTCACCACGACCGGCAACAAGGACATCATCATGGCCGCCGACATGGCCAGGATGAAGCACCAGGCGATCGTCGGGAACATCGGCCACTTCGACAACGAGATCGACATGGCCGGCCTGGCCAAGATCCCGGGCATCGTCAAGGACGAGGTCAAGCCCCAGGTGCACACCTGGACGCACGCCGACGGCAAGGTCCTGATCGTCCTGTCCGAGGGCCGTCTGCTGAACCTCGGCAACGCGACGGGTCACCCCTCCTTCGTCATGTCGAACTCCTTCGCGGACCAGACCCTGGCCCAGATCGAGCTGTTCACCAAGCCGTCCGAGTACCCCACCGACGTGTACGTGCTGCCCAAGCACCTCGACGAGAAGGTCGCCCGCCTCCACCTGGCGTCGCTCGGCGTGAAGCTGACCGAGCTCCGCCCGGAGCAGGCGGCGTACATCGGCGTCGAGGTCGAAGGCCCGTACAAGCCGGACCACTACCGCTACTGACCTGAACCCACGAGGAACACGGTCGGCGGCGTCCGAAAACGAGCGCTAATCCGGGACATTCGAGAGCGATCCGAACAACACGGTCCAGTGACCCCGTTCTGGACATTGGGAGGCACATTCCAGCCGGGTAGTTCCTAGGCGATTGCCATGTACACCAGCTTTACAGGAACGTTGCCGTGCAAGCGCACAACAGGGCAGCACGAAGGCCGCATCGCGCCGGTCATTCGTGGTGCCCTCACGGCACGCCGCGAGTCCTTGTCGTGACGTCGCCTGCTCCCGGTTCGTCATTCGAATTTAGGAGAGACCTGTGATCTCGAAAACCAAGAGAATCGTCCGTTCCGCCACCGTGGCGGTCGCCGCGGCAGCCGCGTTCACCGTGGTGATGCCCACCGGCAACGCCTTCGCCATCGATCACGTCGAGTGCCGTGGCGGCGAGAACTTCCTGAAGATCTGGTCCCACAGCGGTGGACGTCAGAGCGTCGACTGCTACGCCAACAAGGGCCGGACCGACTTCGGCGGGTGGTGGGTCGACAGGATCTCCACGGGGAACAACGACCTGATCTACTTCGACGCCAACGGCGACTCCGTGAGGATCGACCGGTGGCACGACATCACCTTCCCCAACCGCCCCCCGAAGGTGAAGTCCATCGAAATCCTGTAAGCCTGAAAATCGGAATTACACTCCGGAGTGGACGTCGGCAGGACACGTTCCTCACACGAATTCCCTGCGGAGAAACGGCAGTTCCGGATTGACCGCCTGATTTACCTCCACTTGAACCGGGTGGGGTCCGGTGTCCGGCGCCGGTCACGTCCCTGCGCGGCGTGACCGGCTTCCGTTCGTTCTGTAGGACGGCCGGGGACCCCCGTCGGTTCATCGGCGGCGACGACTCGTTGCCGACCGCCTCCCACGTGAGCGCCGCACTATGTGGCGACGGCCCCGCCCAGGGCGGCTTAAGATCTCCAGGTTCGACCGGGGGGTCGAGTCATGAGTCTTTTTTCTTGGGGGGCGACACTGTGGGTGTCATCGTGGCTGCGGCCATAGCCGTGCTGGTCATCGCGCTGGTGTGGTGGCTGGTCCGTACGTACAACAGGCTGGTGCGGCTGCGGAACCAGACGCAGGCGTCCTGGGCGCAGATCGACGTCCAGCTGAAGCGGCGGCATGAACTGATTCCGAACCTGGTCGAGAGCGCACGCGGATACGCCACGCACGAGCGGGCCACGCTCGAAGCGGTGGTCGCCGCGCGTGGCGCGGCGGCCGGCGCCGACCTCGGAGTCATGGACAAGGCGGCCGCCGAGGACGCCCTCACCGCGTCCTTGGGCACGTTGCTCGCGCTGGGCGAGAGCTATCCGCAGCTGAAGGCCGACCGTCACTTCGCGAAGCTGCAGGACGAACTGACCACCGCGGAAGACAAGATCGCCTACGCGCGGCAGTTCTACAACAGCGCCGTACAGAGCTACCACAGCGCTCTGGAGAGCTTCCCGGGCAACGTGGTGGCCGGCCGAGGCGGCGCCCATGCGCGCCGGGAGTACTTCGAGGCCGGAACCGCCGCGCAGGCACCGGTACAGGTGAAGTTCGCGTGACGTTCGAAGCGGAGATGTACTGGAGCGGCGCCGGGCTGATCGCCCTGTGGCTCGCCCTGTTCGGCCTCGCCCTTGCGGCGACCCGCAACGGCGCCGTCGTCGCCGGCCCGGCCACGCAGGAGTTCGGGGAGGACCCCGAATCCCCGGCCGTCGTCGCGTTGCTGGCCAACCGGTGGCGCTCCGTGGACCGCGCCGCCGCGGCCACTCTTCTCGACCTCGCGGCACGCGGAGTCATCGAGGTGCGGCAGCCCGACGACGATCCGGCCCGCAGCACGGTGCACCTCACCGGCAAGGACGCCGGAGACCTCACGCCGTACGAGCGCCGCGTCCTTCACCGCGTCGCCGAACGGGCCGGCGCGACGGGAGCACCCATCGGGGCCATCGCCTTCCGCGCCGAAGAGCGCGCCACGTCCTGGAACAGCGAGCTGCGCCAGGAGATCATCGCCGAGGCGCGGCTGCGCGGGCTCTCCAGGCCGCGGTTCGGGCGGATCCTCGCCGGGGCCCTCCTGGTGACGCTCTTCGTGCCGGGTGCGCCGTTCACCGTGGCCGCCGTCTCGGGCGGGCACGGCATACGGGCGGCCGTCTTCGTCGGCGTTCTCCCGGCCGTCGTACTGATGTGGCTGCTGAAGCGGGCGCTCGGCGAGCGGGCGACCCGGCGGGGACTCGACCGCGCGGGCCACTGGGCGGGGGTCGCCTCCTGGCTGCACGCCCATGAGGAGTTCGCGCAGCTGCCCCCGGCGGCCGTCACCGTGTGGGACCGCTACCTCGGCTACGGCGCCGCGCTCGGAGTCACCAGCCGCGCCGGGCGCCTGCTCGGATTCGACGCCGGTGACAAGCGACGCGTCTGGTCGTCGTACGGCGGCACGTGGCGTCCGGTGCGGATCCGCTATCCGCGGGTGCGTCCGGGGTTCGGTGCCAAGACCGCCGACCTGGTGCAACTGGCCTGCGCCGCGGCGGTGGTGGCCGTGGGCCTGTATCTCTTCGCGACCCTGCGCCAGCCCGACTGGGCGGTGCCGCACACTCCGGCGACCGAGCACTCGGTGCGCCGCCCCGGGCTGATCCTGAGCGCGGGGTGGGTGGGCGTCGCCCTGCTCGGCGTGCTCGTGGCCGGACGCTTCAACCGCTGGATGTTCCTCGTGGGCTTCCTCGCGATGATGCCCGGCAACTTCGTGGGGTGGAGCGCCGTCCCGCCCTTCGACACGATGGACGGGCCGCTGCCGATCGAGATGCTGTTCGTCGCGGGCTTTGCCGCACTGACCGTGTACTACGTGGTGCTCGCCGTCCTGGAGCGCCGCGCCGCGCACACCGTCACGGGCGAGGTGCTCCGCATGGAACCCCGTAGGCGCAAGTCGGCGCCGCGCTTCCTCGCGCTGGACACGGGCCAGGGCGATCGCACCATCGCGTGGGCGCTGCCGCGCGGGGCACCGGCCGTCGCGCCGGGCAGCATCGTACGACTGTCGGTGTCACCGGCGACGCGGGTGGTCCGCTCGGCGGTGCCGGTCGTCAACTGACCTGTTCCGCCTGCCACTTCAGCGCCCTTCGGCGCTGTGGCCCCGGCCGGCGATGTCGGCCGGGGCGCCGCTCACGGGCCGGAGCCCGCCGGGTTCCCGGGTGGCTCACTCCGCCGCGGCGATCCAGCTCTCCAACTGCTCCACGGTCGTGGCCGGATCGGCGACCAGCGCGGCGAGTTGGTCGTCGGCGGAGTTGAGCGTGGCGAGGGCGGGGCAGCGGTGGCAGGCGTCGACTCCCGTCTGACTCCACCATTTGCAGTGCGGGCGGAGGTGGCACCGCGGCACGGCGCCCGAGTCGCGCGGCGACGGCAGCGTCTGGATGCGCTGGATCAGACCGCAGTCGTCGCCCACCCGGTTCGCACAGGCGGAGGTGCAGTGCGAGGCGAACCGGAGCACCCGGTGGGGCGCGATGCCCTCGGGGATGCCGGGCAGCGCGTCCGCCGCCGGCACGGGCCGGTCCAGATAGACGACGTGCCCGTTCTCTCCCGACCTGACGCCGAGGACTACGGATTCCGGGCGGTCGGCGTCACCGCTCGGGCACCAGGTGATGTGGTCTTCGCCTTGACGGTCCACGGTGCGCGCCTCCGCGGCGTCAGGAGGACGCGGTCTCGGCGTCGTCGGGCGCGGTCAGGAAGAGGCCGAGTATGGGGCCGCCGGTCGTTCCACCGAGCTGCTGCTCGGCGACGACGGCTTTCTGGATGTGCGCGGAGAGGTTCTGGGCATCGGTTCTCTCCGCGGCGTTGGCCACACCACCGGCGGCGAGCAGCCCGGTGACGAGCGCGGCCGTGGCGGCCGCGGCTCTGACGTTGGGGTTCATGGTGTCCCTCCTTGGCATTGTCCTGCCGACTGACAAGGGCGACCGTATGCATCAACTTCCGTGCGGGGAAGACGTTTTGGTGCGTACTTAATTTCGTCAAAGCACCGATGGTGACCTCGCAACGATCGTATGGCCACCGCCCGTTGACGACCTAGCCCCGCCGGCGGAGGTACGCGTCCAACTCCGCGGCCCCCGTCAGCAGGGCCCGCCCCCGCGCGGCCAGGCGGGCGTGCCAGGCTGCCAGGGTGGCTTCCAGGGGTTCCGGGCCGCCGGCTGCGCGTACCTGGGTGATCAGCGGGGCGATCTGCTCCAACGGGTAGCCGCCGCGCCGGAGTTGGTGGGTCATGCGGGCGTCCCGTACGGCCGGCTCGTCATATACGCGGTACCCGGTCAGCGGGTCACGGCGGGGGTGGACCAGGCCGGCCTCCTCCCATGCGCGCAGCGTCGCCGGGACGATGCCGAGCTGCGCCGCCAGGGGCCCGATGAACAGGCCGCCGGGCCGTGCACCGCGGACCGAGGGCGGTCCGGGTGCCGCGAGGGATCCGGACGGCACCGGTGCCAGGTCGCGCAGGGCGCTCTCCACTGCCCGGAGGGTTCGGCGGTCGTCGAGGAGTTGCGCGTGGCTTTCGTCGATGAGCCGGTACGCCTCCTCCTCCGAGCCCTCGTTCACCGCTCGCATGATGGAGGTGGCTCCGCCGTGTCCGTGGCCCCGGACCAGCGCGAGAAAGGCACGCAGGGCCGCCGCGTGCAGAGGCGTATAGACGCGGTAGCCGTGCGGAGTCCGCTCCGCGGCCGGGAGGACGCCGGCCTCCTCGTAGTTCCTGACCGCCTGCGTCGAGAGACCGTGATCGCGCGCAAGGTCCACCGGCCTCAGCCGATGACCGGTTTTAAGGTTCTGGGTCATTTCCCCGAGGGTATCGCTGGAAAGTCTCCACCGAAGCTTCAAGGATACCGTTGAATCCATGGCAATCGACATCAAGGACGCCGTGCACGCCGTGGATGCGGCCACCGTCATGAAGCTGCTCCCGACCCGTCCCCGGCTGCTCGCCCTGGGGGAACCCACCCACGGTGAGGCCACCCTGCTCGACCTGCGCAACGAACTCTTCCGGCACCTCGTCGAGCACGAGGGCTACCGCACGATCGCGCTCGAGAGCGACTGCACGAAAGGCCTGCTCGTGGACGACTACGTCACCTCGGGCAGCGGCACGCTCGGCGACGTCATGGCCCACGGGTTCAGCCACACATGGTTCAACGACTGCGCGGCCAACCGCGAACTCGTCCAGTGGATGCGCGCGTTCAACGACGGCCGGCCCGCATCCGACCGGCTCCGGTTCGCCGGCATCGACGGCCCCCTGGAGATGACCGAGGCCGCGAGCCCCCGCGAGGCCCTCACCGCGCTGCACTTCTACCTGTCCCACCAGGTGGGCGCGGATCTGCTCCCCTGCACCGAGGCAACGCTCGACCGCCTGCTCGGCGCCGACGACGTGTGGACCGAGCCGGCCGCGATGACGGACCCGGCCCGGTCCTTCGGACGGTCGGCCGAGGCCAAGGAGTTGCGGCTGCTCGCCGACGACCTGGTGGCGCTCTTCGAGGAGCAGACGCCGCAGCTGATCGCGGCGTCCTCGTGGGACGCCTGGGACCGGGCCCGTCTGTACGGACGTACCGCGACCGGTCTGCTGCGCTACCACTCCTGGATGGCCGACACCTCACCGAACCGCATGACCCGGCTGGTCGCCCTGCGGGACCGGATGATGGCGGAGAATCTCGCCGCCGTCGCCGAACGTGGACCGGGGCTCGTCCATGCCCACAACGCGCATCTCCAGCGGGACAGGAGCGCGATGCGGATGGGCGGGGCGCGCTTGGAGTGGTGGAGCGCCGGGGCTCTCGTCGGCGCACGGTTGGGCAGGGACTACGCCTTCCTCGCCACCGCTGTCGGCACGATCAGCCACCAAGGGGTGGAGGCCCCGCCTCCGGCGAGCGTCGAGGGGCTGCTGTACGCCCAGCCGCAGGACCGCTGCCTCGTGGACGCACCCGCGCTCGCCGCCTCCCTCGCCCCCACACCGCCGACACCCCGCGTGTCTCCCTGGTTCGGCTACGCGCCGTTCGACCCCGCCCACTTGGCGACGACCGACGGGATCGTCTTCGTCAGGGACGTCGTGGCGGACTAGCTGGTCACCACGTGTGCGTCAGGCGCAGGTGGCCGTGGCACTGTCGGGGTACAGCGGGAAGATCTGGTCCAGGCCGACGATGCGCAGGATGCGCAGGGTGTTGGCGGGCACGGCCGCGAGCGCCGCGTGGGCCTGGGCCGCCTGGGCGTGGTTGTGGGCGGCGATCAGGGCGCTGACGCCGCTCGAATCGCAGAAGTCCATGCCGCCCAGGTCCAGGACGAGGCGCTGCCCGGGTTCGAGGGTGGTCGCGGCGATCAGGTCCCGCAGGCCTTCGGCGCTGGCGTAGTCGAGTTCGCCGGAGACCGCCAGGACGGGGCCGGTCGCGGAGTCTCGGGAGGTGATCTTGAGTGGGCTCATTCGGGGCTTCTCGTCTGCGGGTTGGCGGCGGGGACGCCGAGAGCGAGCAGGGCGGTGTCGTCGTCGAGGCCTTCACCGAAGCTGTTCAGGAGGCCGGTCAGGGCCTGGATGACGGCGTCCGGGGGCTTGCCGGCGTGCCCGGCGGCGAAGGCCAGCAGGGCCTCGTCCCCGTACAGGCTGTTGCGGTCCTCTCCGGTGCGGGCCTCGGTGATGCCGTCGGTGTAGAGCAGGAGCGTGTCGCCGGGGGTGAGCACGGTTGTGGCGGCCGTGAAGCGCGCGGCGGGCAGGATGCCCACGAGGAGGCCGCCGGGCGTGGGCAGGAAGTCCGCCGAGCCGTCGGCCCGCACGACGATGACCGGAGGGTGACCGCCCGAAGCGAGGTGGACGGAGACGTTGCCCGTCTCGGGGTCGGGGTCCAGGGTGCCGAAGACCGCGGTGCAGTACCGCGGGTCACCGCCGCCGGCGTACCGCGCGTGGAGCACCGTGTTGAGCGTGGTCAGCGCGGAGACCGGGTCGGGGTCGTGCAGGGCGGCGGCGCGCAGGGTGTAGCGGGTGAGGGAGGTGACGGCGGCGGCCTGGGGGCCCTTGCCGCACACGTCTCCGAGGAAGAAGGCGAACCTGTTTCCGCCGATGGGGAAGACGTCGTAGAAGTCGCCGCCCAGGCGCTCGGGATGGGCCGTGTGGTAGTACGCGGCCGTCTCCATCCCGGCGACCTTCGGCAGGGTGTCGGGGAGCAGGGACTGCTGGAGCACGGCGAGGGCGTCCTGGAGGCGGGCGCGGTCGGCCTCCGCCTGTCTGCGGGCCTCGTCGGCCTGCTTGCGTGCGGCTTCCGCCGCCTTGCGGCCGCGCAGCAGTTCCTCTTCGTACGCCCGGCGGTCCCGGGCGTCGAAGACGGTGGTGCGGATCAGGAGGGGCTCTCCGCTGCCGCCGCGCTTGAGGGTCGAGGAGACGAGTACCGGCAGGCGGCCGCCGCCGGACTGCTTCATCTCCAGGGCGATGCCACCGATTTCGCCCTGCATGCGCAGCAGCGGCGCGAAGTGCGTCTCGTGGTACAGCTTGCCGCCGACGGTCAGCAGGTCGGTGAAGCGCAACCGGCCCACCACGGCGTCGCGTTCCAGGCCGAGCAGCTCCAGCAGGGTGGTGTTGATCTTGGCGATGGTGCCGTCCATCAGGGTGGAGAGGTAGCCGCACGGCGCGCACTCGTACAGTTCGTCGACGCTGTCCTCCAGGAGCGCGGCGAACGCGGCGTCCGCGGTCCGGCCCGCTTCGGCCTCGTGCGGATCGGGGTGCTCCCCGTTGCGGCACATCATCGCAGGCCGGCCAGGAAGCCCCGGATCGCTTCGTTGGTGGCCTCGGGGGCGGACAGGTGGGGGCAGTGCCCGGTCGCGTCGAGGGTGATCAGGGTCGAGCCCGGGATCGCCTCGTGCACGAAGGCGCCGACCTCGCGGGGCGCGATGGCGTCCTGAAGGCATTCCAGGACGAGCGTCGGCACCGTCACCGTCTTCAGGTCGTCCCGCGAATCGGACAGGAAGGTGGTCCGGGCGAAGACGCGCGCCATCTCCGGGTCGGTGGCGCAGAAGCTGTTCTTCAGTTCCTCGCCGAGCTCGGGCCGGTCCTCGTGTCCCATGATGACCGGCGCCATGACCGCCGACCATCCGAGGTAGTTCGATTCGAGGGACGCGAGCAGCTCGTCGATGTCCTCGGCGCTGAACCCGCCGCGGTACCCGTCCTCGTCGATGTAGCGCGGCGACGGGGCGACCATGACCAGCGCGCCGATCCGCTCGGGAGCCTCCGCGGCGGCCAGCACCCCGACCATGGAGCTCACGGAGTGGCCCACGAACACCGCGTCGCGCAGGTCGAGCTCCTCGCACACCTCGACCACGTCACGGGCGTACCCGCTCAGCGAGCCGTAACGGTCCTCGGAGAACGCGGACGTGTCCGAGCGGCCCGCGCCCACGTAGTCGAACAGCACCACCCGGTAGTCGTCGGCGAGTGCGGGAACCGTCAGGCGCCACATGTTCTGGTCACAGCCGAACCCGTGCGCCAGAACCACCGGGCGCCCCTGCGGGTTGCCGGTGACGGTGACGTTGTTCCTGCGCGCGATATCCATGAACGCCATTCTCTCAAGTCCCCTCACGTGTCCCAAGTCCTGCGATCAACCCCGCGCCATGCCTCCACCCATGTCCACCTGCGGGTTCGGCCGCGTTTCGGGCAGGTGCCGCGCGGGGGACGCACGGGCGCCTCGGCAGATGCGGGGGCCCGAGGCGGGGTGGGCGCCGGGTGCGGGTTCCGGTGCCTGTGCCTGTGCCTGTGCCTGTGCCTGTGCGACTACGGTCGTGGCGCCGGTGGTGATGCCCGTCGTGGGCGCGCTTGCGGGTGAGGTGACGGGCGGGAGTGCGGCCCGGAGCCACCGCCCGAACCACCGTCTGCGCACACATGCGGGCCCAGCCGGGTGTTCCGGCTGGGCCCCGCCATGTGCCGTCGAACCGATCAGCACCCGCTGATCGCCGATCAGTCCTTGAAGACGTCCTTGGCCTTCTCCTTGGCCTCGCGTGCGTCGCCCTTGGCCTGCTCGGCGCCGCCCTCGGCTTCGAGTCGCTCGTTGCCCACGGCCCGGCCCGCCGTCTCCTTGACCTTGCCCTTGGCCTGCTCGACCTTGGCTTCGGCCTTCTGGTCACCCGACACAAAAACCACTCCCGCACATTGAGCTCTTGGCTTGACCTCCCCACACCTCGCCCGATACGGCGCGTTCAAACCCCCGGATCGCCCGTGCTCCACAAGTGGCCCGTCGTGTCAGGAAGGGTGAACATGAAGCACGTCGATCGCAATGCGTGGCCCTCGCTGTACCGGGCACACGGTGGACCGGAGGTTGATGACTATGGTTCCCCTGCTTCTCGTTCTGCTGCTCGCCCTGATCCTCTTCGGTGCCGGCTTCGCACTGAAGGCGCTGTGGTGGATCGCCATCGTGGTCCTGGTGATCTGGCTCATCGGGTTCATCGCGCGCCCCCGTGGCGGAAGCGGTCGCTGGTACCGCTGGTAACACAGACGCCGGCCACACCGTCTCGCCCCGTCGGCCCTGCCGGCGGGGCGAAGTGCTGCCCGGTGCCGCCGCGAGTCCGTGGAGGTCACGCCCCGACGGCCACCCCGTGGGCCGGCGCACCGCGATCGCGTCCCCCGGGGTGACGGTGGCGCCAGAACCAGAACACCGCGCAGGACAGCAGCGACCAGGCCGCGAGGACCAGGAACGGGAAGGCGTGCTGGGCGTCGGCGAAGTACACCGCCGTGTGCTGTGCGTTGACCGAGGCACCCGGCGGCAGCCAGCGCCCGACGTGGCCCAGGAGCGACGGCAGCAGGGGCCAGGACACCGCGCCGCCCGACGACGGGTTGCCGAGCAGCACCATGAGCCCCCAGGTGGGCAGCATGGCCCACCGGCCGATCAGGGTGTTGAACATGGTGAAGACCATGCCCGAGGTGAACATCGTGAGCGCCAGGATCATCCAGGACTCGATGAACGGCAGTCGCACCGCGCCGAGCCCCCAGTCGACCACGGCGGCGATCGTGAACCCGCCGAGCAGGGAGTACGCCACCGTGAAGGCGATCCGCTCCAGCGGGTTCAGGGTCCGCGCGTGCACGCTCAGCTGGATGGAGCCGACGAACCCCAGCACCACCGCCGCGAGCGAGATGTAGAACAGCGCGAGGCCGCGCGGATCGCCCCTTTGCAGCGGTTTCACATCGGTGATCGTCACCGGAACGCCGATGGCCTTCGCGACCGGGGGCGCGGCCTGGGTGAGCACCTGGGCCACGGAAGCACCGGCGGCGCCGGCCACGTCCATGTGCACCCCGTCCGGTCGTACGTCGACGATGGCGAAGACGGTCTGCTCCTCCATGGCCTGGCGTGCGGCGCGCTCGTCCTCGTACGGATGGAGTGCGAGTGAGGTGTTGAGCGCCTTGTCGAGGCCCGCCACGAACTTCTCGGCCTGCACGGATCCGGGCGGTGCGACCAGCGCGGTCGGGATGTGGTGCGGGGTCGGATTGGCCATGGAGTAGGTGTACGAGCCGGCGAACAGGCCCGCCGCGGCGGACAGGATGAAGACGAGCACGACGGCCGGGAAGAACGGGGAGCCCCTGAAGTCGCCCCACGCCTCGCGCGGCCCGCGTTTCCTCGCGTGCGCGCCGTGCCCACCGTGGGCAGCGGCGTCCGCGGCCGGGCGGTCGGCTTCCTCTTCCGCCGTGCGGCGGGCGCCATCTTCTTCCATCGGCATGTGCGACCACTCCGGGACCGGGAACGATTTCCGCGCCTCGTACCCCCATCCGTGCGGCTGCGACCAGGACCTTCGGTCCCGGTCCTGGGACCGTAGGTCCCGTGAGCGGACCCGCTGCGGGGGTACGGCGTAGAAGGCGAACGGGGGGCCGGCTCCCCGCTGTCACCGCCCGGTCGGCGTCGCCGCCGGGCCATGGAACGAAAGGAAGCAGGTCTTCGTCATGGGCATCATCGCCTGGATCATCATCGGACTCATCGCGGGAGCCATCGCCAAGGCGCTGACTCCGGGCAAGGACCCGGGCGGTTGTCTGGTCACCATCGTGATCGGCATCGTGGGCGGGCTGCTCGGCGGATGGCTCGGCCAGCTCGTCTTCGGAGTGGACGGAATGAAGGGCTTCTTCCACCTGTCGACCTGGATCACCGCGGTCGTGGGCTCGGTGATCGTGCTCTTCCTGTACCGCCTGGTCGCGGGGCGCCGAGGCTGACTCAGCCCCGTCGCAGCGCCGTTGTCCCGGCGTACTCGGCGCTCCCTCCGGCCACTGTCCGGGGGGAGCGCCGAGCGCATGTGTGGGATTGGACCGTACGGGCGACACGTGTATGGGTGCGGCGCCCATGGCGCCGCACCCACGCCTCGGGACCGCATCGCCCACGTCGACGCGACACGGCTCGCCCGGCTTGAGAACCTGGCTGGAGAGGGGGCCGAAAGCGAAGGCGGTGGCGTCGTGGCCAGACCCGTGTGGGCAGGAGTCCTCAGTTTCGGCCTGGTCAGCCTCCCGGTGGGTCTCTACACCGCGACCGACACCCACACCGTCCACTTCCACCAGCTCCAGCGCGGCACCTCCGACCGGATCCGCAACCGCCGGGTGAACGAGCGGACGGGTGAGGAGGTGGATGCGAAGGACATCGTCAAGGGCTACGACACGGGCGACGAGTACGTCATCGTCGAACCGGACGAGCTGGACGACATCGCTCCCGGCCGCTCCCAGACCCTGGAGATCACCGGCTTCGTGCGCCTGGACGAGATCGAGCCGATCTACTTCGACCGGACGTACTACCTGGCTCCGCGCGGCAAGGGGTACGGCAAGGTGTACAGCCTGCTCACCCAGGCGCTGGGCCGTGCGGAGAAGACCGGCATCGCCACGTTCGTGATGCGCCAGCACGAATACCTGGTCGCCGTGAAGGCCGAGGACGGTCTCCTCACCCTGCACACGCTGCACTGGGCCGATGAGATCCGGGATCCGAAGCAGGAGATCGACTCCCTTCCTGGCAAGGCCTCCGCCTCGGCCAAGGAGCTGAAGATGGCGGAGCAGCTCATCGACACCCTCAGCATGAAGTGGGACCCCGAGCAGTTCCACGACACCTTCCAGGAGAAGGTCGCCGCGCTGATCGACGCGAAGAAGGCGGGTGAGAGCGTGGAGAAGGCCGATCCCGCGCCCGAGCCGTCGGCAGCCGTCGACCTGATGGAGGCGTTGCGCGCCAGTGTGGAGGGCGCCCGCGGTCCCAAGGACACCGGCACGAAGGCCACCGCGGGGGGAAGCCCCGCGAAGCGGACCGCCCGGCGGACGGAGAAGAAGCCGACGGGCAAGAAGCGCGCTCAGGCCTCACCCAAGGGCCGGGACCCGCACGCCCTGAACAAGGCCGAGCTCTACAAGAAGGCGACGGCCGCGGGCATCGAAGGGCGTTCCACCATGACCCGGGAGCAACTGATCGAGGCCCTCGACGGCCGGCGGCAGGCCGCGTGACGGCTGACGGCTGACGGCTGACGGCTGACGGCTGACGGCTGACGGCTGACGGCTGACGGCTGACGGCTGACGGCTGACGGCTGAGCGGGTGGTCACTCCCGGGCTCCGGCTCCCCCGGCCTCCGCGTTGTCCCCGTGACGCGCACCGGCCTCTTCGTCGGTGCCGTCCTCCGGGTCCCGTCCGGCGACCGTCGACAGGTCGCCGAGGAGGCGGATGGTGTCCGCGGTGACGGCCGCGAGCGCGTCCTGCAACGCGTCGCCGCGCTCCCGGAAGACCGAGGTCAGCTCGGTCTCCGCGGCGTACGCCCGCCGCAGCGCCTCGCGGCGGTCACGGGTGCGCCGCGCGGCCTCTTCGTCGGCGTCCTTCCCGGTGGAGTCCGAACCCTCCAGAGTGTCGTCGAGCCCGCACACGTCGCCGGCCGCTCTCAGGAGTTCGGCCACGATCCGCGGGGCGGGGCCCGGAAGAGCGGCCTCGCCGGACCGGTTCACAGCCGTCTCGGCCAGTGTTCTGGTGATGGCTTCGAGGTGGTTGGTGATGCGGTCCCAGGTGTAGTCCCAGTCGGCGGCCGGCGGCAGCGGAGCCGAACGGCGCAGGCGGTGGCCGGGGTTGAACCGGTAGCTCTCCTCCGACCAGCGGCGGGCCGTCCGCAGGTCGGTCACGCGGTCGGTGAGCCGCCGCGCGCGATCGTGCCAGGCCTCCGCGTCCTCCTGGCCCATGTCACCTTCGTCGAGTCCGTCCGCGACCGTGTGCAGCAGCGCCGCGCTCTCCTCCGGCAGCCGTCCGCGCAGATGGCGCACGCTGCGGGAGTGCACCGGGGGGAGCACGAGGGCGTTGACCGCGAGCCCGATCGCGGCTCCGAGAAGCGTCTCCAGGAAGCGGTGGAGGATGTCGAAGCCCGAGTACGTGCCGTAGACCAGCACGAAGAGCGCGGCGGTCGGCGCGTTGAGGCCCTGGGTACCGAAGCGGGCGTACGAGCCGAACAGCATGGTCACCGGCAGCGCGATGAGCATGGCGGACATGGTGTTGCCGGTGAGCGCACCGGCTCCGGCCGCCAGGAGCGTGCCGACGACGACCACCAGGAACTGCTGCAGGGCTGATTTGAGCGACCGGTAGACGGTGCTCTGCACCAGGAAGAGCGCGGTCCACGGAGCCAGCATCGCCATCGGCGCGTTCCACCACCAGCCCGCGAGGGCCCAGGCGATCAGCGCGGCCGCGGCTGCCTTCAACGCCTGGACCGCGGTGTCCCGTTCGGGCCCCGAGCCGGTCAGCGCCCGCCGCGCCGACCGGGCCACCGCCGCACACTCCCAGCTCGCCCACTGCCTCCACTGGACGAAGGTCTGACCCAGTTCCCTCAACGTTCCATCCTGTACTCGCACCAGCCGCTCCCCGCGGCCCACCACGACGTGACGATCTCTCGGGCCGACTGGGTAAGGGACTTGGGGCACGTGCCCGCCGTCGTCTACCTGCCGTCGTCTACCTGCCGTCGTTGTGGTCGCCCGCGTCGGGGGACGACGGCGGGGTGTCCCAGGAGTCCGCGCCGGGCTGCGGTGCCGGCGGGGGCGGGGGCTTGCGGGCCGCGCGGCGGCGGCCGGCCATGAACATCGCGAGGAGCCCGCCCACCACCACCACTCCCACGATGACCAGGAGCAGCGCCGTGGCGGGTCCCGCGGCGATTACCTGCGATGTCGGGTGAGCGATCACCATGTTGCTCGAACTCCTCTGCCTTGTTACCGGGGGGCGTCGTGGCCCCTGCGCAGCGGCGTCGCACGACGTATGTGTGCGGCTGACATACCTCTGCTACCCGAATATGCCCAGACATCTCCGGCGCCTGCCCGAGCCTCTGCTCCAAAGGGACGATCGCGTCCCCGGCACGGGAGCGGGGCGAGGGAGCCGGTGCGGGACGCGGGCTCCGCGCATGGCCGAACCCCGGATGCTGCTTCGTACGACATCGCCCAAGCTGGCAGCGACCGCGTTCCACCGCCCTACCGAGGAGTGACCATGAGTGTGGGAGACGAATACCGCAGCCGTGCGCGTGAGTTGGAGGCCAGGGCGCTGGAGTGGCGCGAGGCCGCCGAGCGTGCCACCGACCCCGAGCAGCGCAAGCGTCTGAGGGACAAGGCCCGCCGGGCCCAGGAGCAGAGCGAGCAGGCGAGCCGGATGGCCGTTCCCGGCCTGGACCCCGACCCCGTGTAGCGGCGGGTCCATACGGGCCCGGGTCGTCGTTCCGCTCCCGGGTCCCGGTGCGAGGCCCGCTGCCGTGCCCGGTCCCCGTAGGACCGGCCCTCCCGTATGACTCCGCTCCGCCGGGGCACACGTCTCGTATGGAGCGTGGGGACGGATCGGAGGCCGCGCATGCGCACCGTCGGCGTTGAAGAAGAGCTGCTCGTGGTCAGTGCGCGCACCGGAGAGGCCCTGGCGCTCTCCACGGTCGTCGTCTCCCCCGCCCAGGAGCCCTCCCCGAAGCCCGGTGACCCCCAGGAGCAGGCGTTCGAGAAGGAACTCCAGCAGGAGCAGGTGGAGTTCGCGACCATCCCGCTCACGGCGATGGGCGACATCGAGGACGAGATCGTTCGCCGTCGTCGGGAAGCGGCCTCCCGTGCCGGGGAGGCGGGGGCCACTGTGGCCGCCCTCGCCACGTCTCCGGTGCCGGTGGAGCCTTCGCTGGACCTCGGCGAGCGCCACCTCTGGATGGCGGAGAACCTCGGTCTCACCGCCCGTGAGCAGCTGACCTGTGGCTGCCATGTGCATGTGGCGGTCGAATCCGACGACGAGGGTGTCGCCGTGCTCGACCGGATCAGGCCGTGGCTCTCGGTGCTGACCGCGATCAGCGGGAATTCGCCGTTCTGGCAGGGCGAGGACAGCGGGTACAGCAGCTATCGCAGCCGGGTCTGGAACCGGTGGCCGTCCGCCGGCCCGACCGAGGCGTTCGGCTCGGCCGACCGCTACCACCGCCACGTCGACTCCATGATCGCCACGGGTGCCCTGCGCGACGACGGCATGATCTACTTCGACGCCCGGCTCTCCGCGCGCTATCCGACGCTGGAGGTCCGTGTCGCCGACGTCTGTCTGCAGCCGAGCACCACGGTCCTGATCGCGGCGCTCGTGCGTGCTCTGGTGGATACGGCCGCCGCGTCCTGGCGGGCGGGCCGGCCACCGGCCGACGTCAGTGCGGGCCTGTTGCGCCTGGCGTCCTGGCGGGCCGCCCGTTCGGGCCTGACCGGTGCGCTGGTCGACCCGCGCACGATGCGCGAGGCGCCCGCCGCCGAGGTGGTCGCCGCCCTCCTCGACCACGTGCGGGACGCACTGTCCGAGAGCGGCGATCTGGAGCGGGTGCGGGACACACTGGGCCGCCTGACGACCCGGGGCACCGGCGCCGAACGTCAGCGCGAGCTCCTCCGACGCCACCACGATCTCGGCTCGGTCGTGCGGGAGTGCGCCCGCATGACCGCCCTCGCGGAGTGAAGACAGCGGCTCACCCCACCTGCCGCCCACCGCCCTCGGCGACCCACCCCATCTGCCGCCCCACCACACACCGCGGCCCGCCCCGCACATGGGCTCGCCCCACCTCCCCGCTCCCCACGCACAGCCGTGTGCCCGCACCGATGGGGTGCGGGCACACAGGGTGCGTCAGGCAGCGGGCGGGAACCTGTCCCATGCCCGGTGCTCGGCCAGGGCGCCCTTGACCTTCTCCACCGCTGCCGTGCCGCTGTCGCTCAGGACGACACCGGGCTCGTCCGCGCCGATGCCGGACGACGCGAACAGCCCGCGGGCGTCGCTCCATCCGCCGAGCGCCTTGCCGTGCCGGTACGCCTCGGTGAGCAGGAGCAGGACACGCGGGTCGGCGCCCGCGGTGGCGGGCGAGCCGGCCTTGGCGTCGCGTGCGCCGTAGGCGTCGTCGCCGGGCTCGGGGGATCCGGCGAACAGGAGCGCGTCGTACTCGACGGACCGGGCCGTGGCGAAGGTCCGCTGGACGGCGATCGCGTCGTCGCCGGAGCCGAGCGTGCCGCCCGTCGGCGCGATGACGAGGGGGACCATGCCGGCGTCCAGGACGGCCTGACGCACGCTCCGTACGCCGTCCAGGTCGGCCGCGGCGTCGGCGACGACGCCGATCACGCGGCCGTCCGTGGGCCAGGTGCTGCCCAGCTGGGAGAGGGCCGGGCTGGGGTCGGCCGGCACGAGCGGCACGGTGGCCTGCGGCGCCGGCAGGCCGAGGCCCGCGGCCACCTGCTCGCACAGCTCGGGGTCGATGTTGGCCAGCACCTTCAAGTTGCGTTCCTTGACGGCCTGTTCGAAGCACTTGTTCAGCTCGAAGGTGTAGGCGGCGATGATGTGCTCGCGCTCGGGGGCACTCATGCTGAGCCAGAACAGCCGGGGCTGGCTGAAGTGGTCCGCGAACGACGCGGGAGCCTCCCGGACCTTGCTGGTCTCGGGGATGCTCACCGGGGTTTCCACGAAGGCGCTCATGTCGGCGCCCGCGAGGAAGGGGCATCCGCCGTCCAGGGTGTTGGGCCGGTACGGGGCGACTCCGGTGTGCACGGCGGTCTGGTGCATGCCGTCGCGGTGCATGTCGTTGACGGGCGCGTGCGGCCGGTTGATCGGGATCTGCCCGAAGTTCGGGCCGCCGAGCCGGCTGATCTGGGTGTCGAGGTAGGAGAAGAGGCGTCCGGCGAGCAGCGGGTCGTCGGTGACGTCGATGCCCGGGACGAGGTGCCCGGGGTGGAAGGCGACCTGCTCGGTCTCGGCGAAGTAGTTCTTGGTGTTGGCGTTCAGCGTCATCAGGCCGATGGGCTGAACCGGTGCGAGTTCCTCGGGCACGAACTTGGTGGGGTCGAGGAGGTCGATTCCCTCGAAGGTCTGCTCGGGGGTGTCGGGGAAGACCTGGATCCCGAGCTCCCACTGCGGGAAGGCGCCGGCCTCGATCGCGTCGAAGAGGTCACGGCGGTGGAAGTCGGGGTCCATGCCGTTGATGAGCTGCGCCTCCTCCCAGACCAGGGAGTGCACGCCGAGCTTCGGCTTCCAGTGGAACTTGACCAGGACGCTCTTGCCGGCGGTGTTGACCAGCCGGAAGGTGTGGACGCCGAAGCCCTCCATCATCCGGTAGGAGCGGGGGATGCCGCGGTCGGACATGTTCCACAGTGTGTGGTGGGTGGCCTCGGTGTGCAGGGACACGAAGTCCCAGAACGTGTCGTGGGCGCTCTGGGCCTGCGGGATCTCGCGGTCGGGGTGGGGCTTGGCCGCGTGCACGACGTCCGGGAACTTGATCGCGTCCTGGATGAAGAAGACCGGAATGTTGTTCCCGACGAGGTCGAAGGTCCCTTCCTCGGTGTAGAACTTCGTCGCGAAGCCGCGGGTGTCACGCACCGTGTCGGACGAGCCGCGTGAGCCGAGGACGGTGGAGAACCGGACGAACACCGGGGTCTCCACGCCCTTGGCGAGGAAGGCCGCCTTCGACACCTCGCCGGCGGTGCCGTAGGCCTGGAAGACGCCGTGGGCGGCGGCGCCCCGCGCGTGCACCACGCGTTCCGGGATGCGTTCGTGGTCGAAGTGCGTGATCTTCTCGCGCAGTTGGTGGTCCTGGATCAGGACGGGGCCGCGCGGCCCGGCCTTGAGCGAGTGGTCGCTGTCGTACACCCGCGTCCCCTGCGCGGTCGTGAGGTAGGCACCGCTCTGCGCCATGCGGGCCGGGTCGGCGCCCGTGGCCTGGCCCGTCGGGCTCACGGTCTCCGGGCCCCGCTGGTCGGGCTTGGGCGGCAGCGGCCCGGCGGGCCGCGTGGGCTCGGCCGCGGGCGGCGAGACCGGCCCCGGCTTGCCCGGCAGGCCGTCGCCGCTCGCGGTGGAGTCTGCGTGGTGGTGCTCTGTCGTCATGTGTTCTCTCCCAGTGGCGGTCTTCAGGACACCTCAGCCATGACCGTTCGGTCGCCAACCTCAAACGGACCACGGGTGGTTGTCACCCGCATCCGCGGGGTCCATGGCATTCGCCCGGCCGCTCGCATGGCCGGGGCCGTTCACGCCGCGTACCCGCTGTCCGTGGATGAACGCTCCCTCGTGCGAGGGAGCCCCGGCCGGGTGCGGCGCCGTGCGTGTCCGGGGGTGGCAGGGGATGTTCCGGGTGTGGGGCGGGCGGGGCTACGGCGTGAAGATGACCTTGACGGCACCGTCCCGCTTCTTCTGGAACATCTCGTACGCGTCGGGCGCCTGCTCCAGCGTCATGCGGTGCGTGGCGAAGTCGTCCACGCCCAGCGGGTCGCCGTCGGTGAGCAGGGGCAGGATGTCGTCGACCCAGCGGCGGACGTTGGCCTGTCCCATGCGGAGCTGCAGCTGCTTGTCGAACATGGTCAGGAGCGGCATCGGGTCGGCGGCGCCGCCGTAGACGCCGGAGATGGAGATGGTGCCGCCCCTGCGGACGAGGTCGATCGCCGTGTAGAGCGCGGAGAGCCGGTCGATTCCGGCCCGCTTGATCATGGCCGAGGCGAGTGCGTCGGGCAGGAGGCCCGTCACGTTCTGGGCCGCGGCGGCGACGCGGCTGCCGTGGGCCTCCATGCCGACGGCGTCGATGACGGCGTCCGGGCCCCGGCCTCCGGTGAGTTCGCGTACGGCGTCGGTGAGGTGGTCGCCGTGCTCCTGGAGGTCGAGGGTGTGGACGCCGCGCCGCCCGGCCCGCTCCAGGCGTTCCGGTACGAGGTCGATCCCGATGACGGTCTCGGCGCCGCGGTGGGCGGCAATGCGGGCGCTCATGTCGCCGATGGGGCCGAGGCCCAGGACGGCGACGCTGCCGCCCGGCGGGACGGCGGCGTACTCGACCCCCTGCCAGGCCGTGGGCAGGACGTCGGAGAGGTAGACGAACCGCTCGTCGGAGGGGCCGTCCGGGACGCGGATGGGCAGGGTGTTGCCGAAGGGCACGCGCAGGTACTGGGCCTGGCCGCCCGGCACCTGTCCGTAGAGCTTGGTGTAGCCGAACAGGGCGGCGCCCGAGCCGTGTTCGTGCACCTGGGTGGTCTCGCACTGCGAGTGCAGGCCCTGGCCGCACATGAAGCAGGTGCCGCAGGAGACGTTGAAGGGGATGACCACGCGGTCCCCCGGCTTCACCGCGGTGACGCCGGGGCCGACCTCTTCGACGACGCCCATGGGTTCGTGGCCGAGGATGTCGCCCGGGTCGAGGAAGGGCCCGAGCACCTCGTACAGATGGAGGTCGGACCCGCACAGGCCGGTCGTCGTCACCTTGATGATGACGTCGTCGTCCTTCTGGATGGTGGGGTCGGGCACGGTGTCGACGCGTACGTCTCGCTTGCCGTGCCAGGTGAGTGCCCTCATGTCGCCTCCTCGCGGGTGTACCGCCTCAGATGGTTCGAATCCACACGTTTCGCTCGGTGAGCGCGTGCCCCGGGTCCGGGCGGCGAACCGGGTCGGCCGCGCCTTCCCGACCGGTCCGTGTTTCCCACGGGCCGGCTCACTCCGCCCGGCCCACCAGGCCGGCATAGAGCGCGCGGTGGGCGGCGGCGACTTCGGTCCGCTCCCGAGCCCGGTGCCGCACGCCGGCCCGGGGCGCCGGCCGCTCCTCGTAGGCCCGCAGAACGGCCTTGCGCAGGGACTCCTCGTCCAGGCCGCCCTCCTGGGTGTGCCCGTACGTCAGGCAGGGACGCTGCTCCGCGTAGAAGCCGCAGTCGGGGGCGGCGACGGCGGTGCCCAGGTCGTGGCACGCTTCGAGCCATCCGGAGTGCGTGCCGAAGCGGTAGGGCAGTACGGACAGGTCGAGCGCTTCCAGGTAGTCCCAGAGCTGCTCGTCGTCGAAACGGTCGTGGATGGTCAGGGTGAGGCGGCCCCGGTGCACCAACTCCCGCAACGCTGCCAGGAGTTCGGGCGCGTGGGCCGGCGCCTCGGGGTCGGTCACGTCCCGGTGGATGTTGACCAGGAGTTCCGCGTCCGTCAGTCCGGCGACGGTCTCCGCGAGGACGCGTACGACGGGCAGGACGGCCATGTCGGGCCGCAGGCTCCTGGCGTGGACGCCGACCCGGAACTGGTCGCCGGGCGGCCTGGGGCGGGCCAGCCGGGGCAGGTCCACCACATGGGGGTGCGGCAGCACGGTCGCCGTCCGGCCCCAGCGTTCGCCGATGGTGTGCGCCGCGCCCGGTGTGAGCGTGATGAGACGGTCGGCGGCCGGGACGATGACGTCGAGGGCGGCGTCGTGGGCCGCGGGGTCGAGGTGATGCGGGTTGCGCAGGTCGTGCACCGTGTGGACCAGCGGCTTGCCGTGCCGGCGCAGGGCGTCCACCAGGGCGGTCAGCTGCTCGGGGCCGTGCGCGTCGAACCCGAAGTGCAGATGGAAGACGTCGAAGTCCTCGTGGTGGGCGCTCACCCAGTCGGGGTCCAGCATGACCGGCGGCCACCACCGCCGTGAGCTGCTCGGCCCGCCGCTGGGCAGAGGGTCGCGGAGGCGGGTGACGCCGTCGGGTTCCGGCGCGGAGCAGTGCCGCACGTACACGTGGCCCGCGGGCACCGAGGCGACCCTGATCCCGTCGGGACGATCCGTCGATGGCGCTTCCACGATGACTCTCCTCCGGTGCGGGCACCCTGCCGGTCCCAGTCTGTGAAAGGTCGCCGGACACCGCACGCGGACCGCGGCCGGGACGCGGGGGGCCGTCGCGCGGTACGCCGGGGAGGCGGGCGCGTGCCGGGACTCGGCCGCCCGGGTGAGAGGAGCGGGCAGGATGCGAGGTCCCACCGGGGCGCGCACCATGGTCGGTGAGCGGCTCCGTCGCCGTCCCGAAGGCCGGTCCCGGTCGTTCGAGGAGGCACGGTCTCGGCAGCGGCACCGCCCGATCCGCCCGTGTCCGGGCTCCGGAGGTTCCGGGCGCCGTGAGTTCCGTAGCTCCACGGCTGCGTGGACGCGCCCCAGCCCCGTCGGCAAGGAGAGCTTCTCCCATGGCCATCCGCCACCAGCTGATCAAGCGTTCCCCCACCGAGGTGTGGGCGGTGCTCGCGGACCCCGAGCGGTACGGGGAGTGGGTGGTGGGGCCGGACAGCTCCACGCCCCTCGACGACACCTGGCCGACGACCGGCTCCCGGCTGCGGTTCACCCTGCGGGTGGGCCCCTGGTCGGGCGAGGGCACGACGACCGTCCGCCACAGCGAGCCGTGCCGGGAGCTGGAGCTGGAGGCGAAGTTCAAGGCGCTGGGCAGCGCGAGGATCTTCCTCCAGCTCAGGCCCTGGGGCACGGGCACCCTGGTCATCTGCGACGAGCACCCCCTGCGCGGCCTGGGCGGCACCCTGCACAATCCCGTGAGCGAGGCATTGCTCCAGCTCCGCCACCGGGGCATGCTGCCCCGGCTGGCCAGGGTCGTGGAGCGCGCCGCCGCCGGGGCCGGGCCTGCCGCCGGGGTCCGGCATGCCTGACGCCGTGGTGATCGGCGCCGGTCCCAACGGGCTGGTGGCCGCGAACGTCCTGGCGGACGCCGGCTGGAGCGTGGAGGTCCTGGAGGCGCAGCCCGAACCCGGCGGCGCCGTGCGCAGCGACCGGGGCGTCCACCCGGACTACGTGTCGGACCTCTTCAGCGCCTTCTATCCGCTGGCCGCCGCCTCGCCCGTTCTGACCCGGCTCGATCTGGCGGCGGAGGGTCTGCGGTGGAGCCATGCCCCACGGGTCCTCGCGCACCCGCTGCGGGACGGCAGGTGCGCGGTCCTGGAGCGCGACGTGCGGGACACCGCGGCGGGGCTGGCCGCCTTCGGGCCGCGCGACGGCGAAGCGTGGCAGGCCATGTACGACCAGTGGTGCACGGTCGGCCCGGACGTGGTGCGGGCCCTGTTCGCGCCCTTCCCGCCGGTGCGCGCCGGGCTGCGGCTCGCGGCGAAGCTGCGGGCACCCGGCGGGGTCCGGCTGGCCCGCAGCCTGGCTCTGCCCGTACGGCGCCTGGGCGAGGAGGAGTTCGCGGGGGACGGCGGCCGGCTCCTTCTGGCCGGCTGCGCCCTGCACGCGGACATGGCCCCGGAGTCGGCGGTCAGCGGCGGCTTCGGCTGGCTGATGTCGATGCTCGGGCAGAGCCACGGCTTTCCGGTCCCGGTGGGCGGCGCGGGCGCGTTGACCGCGGCGCTCGTGAGCCGGCTCGAAAAGCGCGGGGTCGCCGTGCGGTGCGGGGAGCGCGTCGCGTCCGTCGTCGTACGCGGCGGCACGGCCGTCGGGGTGAGGACGGGACGCGGGGAGGTGGTCCGGGGGCGGCGGGCCGTGCTCGCCGATGTCTCCGCGCCGGCGCTCTACCGGGACCTGGTGGGCGAGGAGCACCTGCCGGCTCGCCTGGTGCGTGATCTGACGCGCTTCCAGTGGGACTTCGCGACGTTCAAGGTCGACTGGGCGCTGTCGGGGCCGGTGCCGTGGACGGCGCCAGGGGCGCGCGGTGCGGGGACGGTGCACCTCGCCGACGGTGTCGACGGGCTGACCCGGTTCGCCTCCGAGATCGCGATGGGGCAGGTCCCGGGCAGTCCGTTCGCCCTCGTCGGACAGATGACCACCGCGGACCCCAGCCGCTCCCCCGCCGGTACGGAGTCGGCGTGGGCCTATACGCATGTGCCGCAGGAGATCACGTCCGACGCCGGGCCCGACGGAATCACCGGCCGGTGGGACGACGGCGAGCAGCAGGCCATGGCGGACCGGGTCGAGGCGCAGGTGGAGCGGTACGCGCCGGGATTCCGGTCGCTGATCCGCGCCCGCCGCATCCTGGCCCCCACCACGCTCCAGGCCATGAACGAGAACCTGCACCTGGGCGCCATCAACAACGGCACCACTGCCCTGCACCAACAGGCGGTCTTCCGGCCGGTGCCGGGCACGGGCCGGCCCGAGACCCCCGTCAAGGGCCTCTACCTCGCCTCGGCAGCCGCCCATCCCGGCGGAGGTGTGCACGGGGCTCCGGGCGCGAACGCCGCGCGTGCCGCGCTGGGGCCGCGCTTCCTCAAGCCGCTCCTCCACCGCGCCCAGCGCGTGTGAGGCGGCGCGCGGGGCGGAACGCCGTGCTCTAAATGGTGGTTCGGGCCGCTGCCGGGCACCATGAGCGGTCTCGTCCTGGTATGAGTAGTCCGTTGGGGCGGTGCCGACCTCGAATCTGCTAATAGAACCGGACTTCCCGTGGACGATAGCCATTCCAGCGACCAGTGGCCGAGTATCGCCGCGCTCGTCGAAGCGATGGAGGGCGGGCCGGACCCCGGCGCGGCCGAACTGCTCGAACGGTTCGCGCGTGACGCCGACCGGACCGCCGTCTTCGCGCTCAGGGACGCCCTGATGGCCCGCGCGCAGCGGGAGGGGAAACACGGCCCGTAGGGGGCTAGAAAGGCACTGGGGCCCGCGCGCGGGCGGCGCTACTCCTTGCCGGCCCTCGGCGTCCCCCGGTCGTCCGTGCGGGAGCGGCCCGCGATGTCGGCCCTGGCCTGCTTCACCTTGGCCTTGACCTGCTCGGCCGCCCGGTCCGCACGGGCGGAGCCGCCGTCCGGGGCGCTGCCCGTACCGTCCTCGCCCACGCCGCCCTCGCCCGCGCCCTCGCGGGACGCGCCTTCCCTGGACGCACCTTCCCTGGACGCACCTTCCGTGGACGCGGTCTTGGCCCGGCTCTTCCTGCTCCTGCCCGCCATGCGGACTCCTTGCCTGATGAGTTCGTCGCCGACAGGGCCAAACTAGGGCGAAGCCCGCGCCGCCGCGCGTCGGCTGCGCGGCCGCGCGGGGTGTCAGGCCGCGCCGACGCGGGGGTCGGCCAGTGCCTGGTCCCGCAGCCGCGCGCAGGTGCTGTTGAGCAGGCGCGAGACATGCATCTGGGAGATGCCGAGCGCCGCCGCGATCTGGTTCTGGGTCATGTCGCCGAAGAACCGCATGTACAGGATCTGCGACTCCCGCTCCGGCAGGGCCCGGAGGGCGGGCCTCACCGCCTCGCGGTCGATGACGGCGTCGAAGCCGGGGTCGGGGGCGCCGAGCGTGTCGGTCAGGGACACGGTCTCACCGGCGTCGCCGCCCTCCGTACGCGACTCCGCTTCGAGGGAGAGGCTCTTGAAGGAGCCGAGGGCTTCGAGTCCGTCCCGTACGTCCTGCTCGTCGAGCCCGGAGAGGGCGGCCAGTTCGGCGACGGTGGGCTCCCCCGGCCGCGTCGCCTTCAGCTCCTGGCGGGCGAGCCGGACCTTGTTGCGGATGTCCTGGATCCGGCGCGGCACGTGCACCGCCCACAGCGCGTCACGGAAGTGCCGCTTGATCTCGCCGTTGATGGTCGGGATCGCGTACGCCTCGAAGGGGCCCTGCGCGACCTCGTACCGGTCCACCGCCTTGACCAGACCCATCGCGGCGACCTGGTACAGATCGTCGATCTCGGCGCCGCGATTGCGGTACTTGAGCGCGAGGCGCCGCGCCATCGGCAGCCACCGGGCCACGAGGTCGTCGCGCAGCGCCTCGTACTCGGGCCCCTGGGCGAGCGCCCCGAGCCGGACGAAGGCCGCCGCGGTACCGGGGACGTCGTCGTGGCCGCGCTGTCCGCGGCTGTGGCTGGTGTCCGACATGGCGGGCTCCTTGGACCTGGACCTGGGCCGGGCTTGGGCTGTCGCCGCCGAGCCGCCACGCCCTGACCGCGGCCGGAGACGACGCAAGCCCTTCCAGCGAACCAGCGCCGCTCGCCGATCGCATCCCGAACCCTCACGCACCGTGACGCCGAGGCGCCGGGGCCCGGGATCCCGTCACGGGCCCGGCGGCTCCCGAGTGCTCCCCGGGAGGGTCAGCACCCCGTGCGGCCGCCGGTGTTCGGCCGTTGGGGGCGCCCGCCCCGCGCGTCGGCGGCACCGCCGGGGTGCGGGGCCGCGGTCCTGGCCCCAGGATGGGCCCAACCCCATCCACCCACAGGAGGTTTCCGTGCTGGAACGCAAGCGGAGCAAGGACAGCATCGAGATCACGTTCGTGCTCCCTGTCGACGCCCCGCCCGGCCCCGTCAGCGTCGTCGGAGACTTCAACGACTGGCGGCCCGGCACCCACGAGCTGCGGGCCCGCAAGGACGGCAAGCGCGCGGTGACGGTGGAGCTGCCGGACCGCAGCACACACGCCTTCCGCTATCTGGCGGCCGGGGACTACTGGTTCGACGACGACAGCGCCGACAGCCACGACGGTGCCAACAGCCGCCTCCACACCTGAGGAACACTCCGCACCCGGGAGGCAGGTGTGTGCGCCCGGCCGGGGGTGGGACTACGGGGTGTGTTCCGGCGGGGCCGCGAGGCGGACGGCGCTCTCCAGCATGATGGCGTGGACGAAGGCCTGGGGCAGGTTGCCGCGGAGCTGGCGCTGGCTGATGTCGTACTCCTCGGCGAACAGGCCGGGCGGCCCGCAGGCCGAGCGGTTGCGTTCGAACCAGCGCACGGCCTCGGCCTGGTTGCCCTGCTGGTGCTCGGCCATCGCCATCACGTAGCCGCAGAACAGGAAGGCGCCCTCGGCCTCGTCGAGGGGCCGCTGGTCGTGCCGGAAGCGGTAGGCGTAGTGGTCGCGGGTCAGTTCCTCGGTGTAGGCGCGCAGGGTGGCGGTGGTGCGCGGATCGTCGGCCGCCACCGCGCCGCGCAGGGGCGGCAGCAGCAGCGCCGCGTCCAGCGAGGGATCGCTCGCCGAACGCTGCCAACGACCTGAAGGATGAACGCCGTTGGCCGTCGTCTCCGCGAGGACGACGTCGGCGAGCGACGCCCATGCGGCGGCCTTGCTCGCGGACGGCGCGATGTGGGCGACGGCGCGAAGGCCCGCCGCACAGATCAGCTTGCTGTGCGTCCAGTGCTGGGCGTCGAGCTCCCAGATGCCGGCGTCGGCGTCGGAGCGCCGCCGGGCGATGGCGTCGGCCGCGATGTCCACCGCCTGCCACCCGTCGGTGTCCAGCCGCCCGTGCCGGTGGGCGGCCGCGAACAGGAGCAGCGCCTCTCCGAAGCCGTCGAGCTGGAACTGGGTCCGCACGCGGTTCCCGATGCGGCTGCCCCCGCCGGGATAGCCGGGGAGCGCGAGCTGCGACGGCTCGGGCACGGGACCCCCGGCCACGGTGTACGCGGGCGCGAGCCTCGGCCCGTCCTCGTGCAGTCGGGCCGAGATGAACCGTACGGCGTCGTCGAGCAGCGGGTGTCCGCCGGCCGCCGCCGCGGCCTGACCGGCGTAGCACTGGTCGCGGATCCAGACGTAGCGGTAGTCGTAGTTGCGGCCGGCTTCCGCCCGTTCGGGAAGGCTGGTGGTGGCGGCCGCGACCATGCCGCCGGAGGCGCTGGTGAGGCCGCGCAGCACGGTGTAGGCGTGGCGGGCGTCCTCGGGCGCGAGGGTGTGGGCGAGCGCGGGGACTTCGGCGGCCCAGGCCGCTTGCGTGGCGCTCCACAGCGCGTCCGCGTCGGGCCGCTCCGGCAGGGCGTGCTCGGAAAGCTCCAGTACGAGGTCGCGCTGTTCGCCCGGCTCGAGGGTCAGCGTCGCGGCGAGGCCGCCGCGGTGACCGTACCGGGCGGGACGCGCCTCGGGTACACCGCTCCACCGCCACCGCAGGGGTCCTGTGCGGGCGCTCCAGGTGCCGTCGTCGTCGCGGTGCGGAAGGCGGGCGCGGTCGGCGCCGAAACCCGCGGCGGGCGCCAGGTCGACGGTGACCCGGGCCTCGCCGTCGACGGCCAGCAGGCGGCGCAGCAGCACGGCGCGGTGCGGGTCGGCCGGCAGGGCCAGCGCTTCGCGGCACTCCACGACGCCCGTCCCGGTGGTCCACCGGCTGCGCCAGACGAGGGTGCCGTTCTCGTAGTAGCCGCCCCACACATACCGTCCGACAGGGGTGAGCGCGTAGTGTCCGGGGCCGCCGATGAGGGTGGCGAACACGGCGTCGGAGTCCCAGCGGGGCATGCACATCCAGGCGATGTCCCCGTGCGGCCCGACGAGGGCGCCCCGCTCCCCGTCGGCGATCAGCGCGTACTCGCGCAGCGTCTGCGGCGGAGGGCCGGCCGCGGAGCGCGACGGTTCGGATGTGCGGCTCACCATGGTTCCTCGCGGTCGGTCGGTCCGTTCAGGAAGCACGGACATTGTGCTGTGCTGTCTACGTCGTAACCCCGAAGCCCGGCCGCGGCACGCCGGGGCCCGGACACCGTCGTCGCACGGCCCGCCACGACCGCGCCATGACGTGTGCCTGCCCTGCGGGCGAGGCCGAAGACGAACCCCGCTCCCGACGCGGCTCCGGCGCCGGCCCCGCCGCGTGTCCACCACCCGTTCGCCACGGGACACGAGAGCGGACCAGCGGCACCGGTCGTGGTGTGGCACTGTCGTCTTCCGTCCGGGCGACGCGTCGGGCAGGGGCGGCCCACCGGCGATGGGAGTGGTGTGAGCGACGATTCGGCCGGGACGGCTGCGCGGGCGCCGTCGCCCGAGGACCGGCACGCGAGCTGGCTGGAGCTGTTCTTCGACCTCGTGGCCGTCGCGGGCGTGGCGCAGATCGCCCACCTGCTGCACGGCACACCCGGCCCGGCCGACGTCGGCCTCTACGCCTTGCTCTTCCTCGCGTTCTGGACGGCGTGGATCTGCTTCACCCTCTACGCCGACGTGGCCGACGCGGGCACGCACACCCGGACCGTGCTGGTCGCGATGTTCGGCATGGCCGTCATGGCGGCCGCGGTGCCGGGTGTGCACGAGGGGAACGACCAGAGCTCCCGGGTCTTCGCCCTCGCGTACGTCCTGACCCGGGTGGTCGCCAACCGGGCCTGGCAGCACCGGCGTCAGGTCCTCGTGGACTGGCCGGCCGCGCAGATGTCGCTCGGTGTGACTCCGTGGATCGTCTCCCTCTGGGTGCACGACCCCGCCCGCCACTGGCTGTGGGCCCTGGGCGTCGTCCTGGACCTGTACGTCACCTTCGCCGTGTCCGCGCGCGAGATCGTCGAGCACCAGGCGGCCCATGAGCGGCGCGAACGCCGTGAGGGCCGGCGGCCGGGCCGGGTCCGCGCCGGAAGCCTGTCGTTCGCGCGGTCGCAGACGGAGCATCTCAGCGAGCGGCTCGGCCTGTTCATCATCATCGTGCTGGGCGAGGGGGTGGCACAGGTGATCGAGGCCGCCGCCGACGTGGAGTGGGAGCGGAAGCTGTACGGCTTCTCCGTCGCCGCGTTCGCCCTCCTCACCGCGGTGTGGGCCCTGTCGTTCCGGCACGGGTACGCGGGGGTGCCGCATCTCGCGGCGGGCGTCCTGCCCACGCGCGCGGCGCTGCCCCTGCACTGTTTCGTGGCGGGCTGCCTCGCCGCGCTGGCCGCCGCCCTCGGGGCCGCCGTCGGGCACCTGGAGACCCTGCCGAACGCCACCCGGTGGCTGCTGTGTTCGGCCCTGTCCGGCTACTTCCTGCTCAGCGCCCTCGCCCGGCCGGGACGGGCGGAACGGGCGGGTCGGGCGGACGGGGCACACCGCCCGCTCCTGTACGTTTCCCTGCCGTGCTGCGCGCTGCCCCTGCTCCTGGCGGGGTTCGGAGCCCGCCTCGCGACGGTGACGACGGTCTGGCTGCTCGTCCTCGTGGTGCTGTGGCCGATCGTGTACGAGCGCCGGCTCACCCGGGGAAGTGGCGGGTGAACGCCGAGGTGTCCGTGCCCAGGTAGCCGCCGAACGGCGAGTCCAGTTCGTGGATGAGCAGCACGAGGAAGGTGATGAGTGCGGCGAGGCCCATGACCATCACGATGTGGGTGGCGTTGCGCTGGATGCCGAAGAGGAACATGAAGGCCACCGTCAGCACACCGCCCAGGATCAGTCCGACCCACAGGACGGGCGAGAGGCTGCTCTGCGCGTCCTGCTCGCGTCCGCGCCGTGCCTCGTCGAGCGTGCCCAGCTGTGCCAGCAGTTCCTGGGCCGCGATCTGCTGGGCAGGGGTGGCGTTGGCCGGTACCCGGGTCGCGGCCCGCAGTTCGGCGAGGAGCGTCCACCCGCCGGGGCCGAGGCTTTCGCGGGCCGCCATTCTCGGCCACTCCGCGTCGACGACGTGCTCGGCGTACTGCTGGGAGATGGCGCGCACCCGGCTCTGTCCCTCGGCCGGCAGGGCATCCGCGACCAAGTACGTCTGGTGCAGGGCGCCGGCTTCCGCCTGCACGTGGGAGGACGCGTTGTCGCTGGTCTCCCACACCGATACGAGGGCGAGCCCCAGCACCAGCGCGTACAGCACGCCCACCATCATCGAGATGTACTCGGCGACGTCCTCGCGCGGCTCGTCGGCGGGATCCGGTGGGAAGAAGCGGTGCTTCGCCACCACCGTCGCCGCGGCGACCAGGGCCACCGCGAGGATGATGGCGAGGGCCTGTACGGCAGAGGACACCTGGGCTCCTTGGGACTAGGGGCGGCGTGAGCCCAGCAGCACCGCCGCGAGGGCGGCCGGCAGGAGGAAGAGCAGCAGCAGTGCCGCGATGGACAGGCCGGGGTGCGCCTGCGCGTGGCGTTGCAGGGCGCCGAGGAACGAGGGCGACGGCACCGGGGGCTGCGCCACCGCCGACCGGGGAGGACGCGCCGTCCCCGGCGGCCGGGCCGGGCCCACCGGTACGGGGCCGACGACGCCGGTGCCGGGCGGCCGGGCCGGGCTGTCGCCGCCCGGCACGTTCGGCTCCGCCGGTACGGCGGGCGCGGCGGGCGCCACGGGTGCGCCGGGTCCGGCTGCCGCGCCCGCACCGGCCGCGGCGCCGGGCACCCCGGCAGCACCTGGACCGGGCGGGCCGCCGGGTGCGGGGCCTGCGCCACCGGCCGGACCCGCCGGGCCGGCGGCCCCGGCAGCGCCACCCGCACCGGCGACAGCACCCGCACCCGCAGGCGCCCCGGCCCCGCCGGGGGTGGTCCCGGCCGGCCCCCCGGCGCCGGCGCGTACGCCCGGCCCGGCAGCCGTGCCCGCACCCGGAGCGGTTCCACGGGACGTGCCCGGGACGCCGGGACCGCGTCCGCCCGGACGGCCGGAACCGGCGGGCGGCGGGGCCTCGGCCGACGAGCGGCCGGGAGGCACGGCGCGCGGCAGGGGCTCCGGCGCGGCCGGGGCCGTCGGAAGCGCCGGAAGGACGAACTCCGCGTCAGCCCGCGCGCTGAGGACCGGCGGGGGCGTGCTGCGCCCCTCCGGGTCCAGGGTGTCCGTGCGGTCGCTTCCGGTGGCCGTCGCCGCGCTGCGGTAGGCACCGGGGTCGCGTCGCACCCGCACCGTGCAGGTGGCGGACGCGCCAGGGCCCAGCTCCGGGATGTCCTGACGGCCGGCGCAGTCGAGCGGGCCGGGTACCAGCACGGGGTCGGCCAGCGCGATGCCGTACACCGTCCTGTTCCCGGGGTTGGTCACCACATAGCCGATCTCGGCCTCGGTGAAGCTGAGCAGTCGCGCGCTCTCGGTGAGGGTGAGGGCGCCCGCGACGCCGCCGTAACCGCTCCGCGCGGACGCCCGCATCCGCATCGCGAGCGAGGGCACCACCCCCGTCGCCACGACCCAGCCGGTGTGCGTGCCGGGGGCGGCGGGCAACTCGGCGGAGCACACGGTGCTCGACAGGGCCCGCAGATATCCGGGGTGGCCGGAGCCGTTGGCGCAGTGGATGAGCGAACCCGGTACGGCCGGGTCGGTCAGCCGGACCGTGGACAGGTCGGCCTCCCCGAGGTTGGCCACCCGGTACACCTTGACCACCGGCGCGCCCACCCGGATGCCGGGCCGCAGGGCACCGAGCCCCGGGCGGGTGTTCACGGTCACCGTCAGCCGCAGGCTGTGCTCCCCCACGCCCCCGGCGCGGGCCGTGGGCAACCCCGCGAGGGAGCCGGGCAGGGTGGCGACGGCCGTGAACGCGACCACGAGCACCGTGCGCCGAGCGGCCGGACAACCGCGCGGGAGCCCCATCCCGATACCCCTTCCGCCGATAGCACTGTGCGGAGAGATGGTCACCGAAGGGACGGGGCAGCGCGTCGAGGCATGCCGGGTTTATTGGTTAATATTACAAATCCCACCCTTATGGGCCACGCCTCTACGGATCTCCTCGTGCGGAAGCGACTTCAGACGCTCGAAGGCGGTCGGGGTCGGACGGTGCGGCAGGAAGTCCCTGATCTGCCGGGCGCAGTCGAGCGGACTGCTGGTGCCGGTGTCGCATTCGATGTCGTACACGCCGTGGGCGTGCACCTGCGCCAGCTGCCGCGCGGCCAGCCCTGGCGGCCGGTCACCACGCTCTCGTTCACGCCGTTCCAGCTCCGGCAGGGGGCAGCGCACACCGACCAGCACGACGTCCTGGGGAACGAACAGGGAGAGACAGTCGAACAGGCGCCATCGTTCGCTGAGGACATGGTCGACCACGACATTGTTGCCGCCGGCCGCCATCCCCGCCACGGCCCGGTGGAAGCCCATCCAGGTGCGCTTGAGCACGTCGGCGAGCCGGTCGGGAGAGAGGTCCGGCGGGGTGGTCCGCAGGGCGTGGAACGCGTCCACCGGCATGGAGAAGCAGGTGTCGCCGAGGATCGGCAGAAGCTCCCTCGCGATGCTCGACTTGCCCGAACTGGACGTGCCGTTCAGGAAGATGATCAATCCCCCGGCGGGCGGCGCCTCACCCGTCGAGTGCAGGCTCGGGGTGATCGGTGCCGGAACGGGCGCTGCTGCCATGGGTGTTCCTTCCGCTTCGGTGCACTTCGGGCGCGCCTGATGGTACGTGGGCTCGATCAGGTGGGCCGCGCCCGATGCCCCGCACTTCGCTCGATCCAAGTGCGGCAGAACGCCTGAACTCCCTTACCGCACAGACACGTTCGGCAGACCTACGCGATCGGCCGCTCGGCGCGACCATCCCTCCCCCGCTCCCGTCCCCCACCGCCGCCCGCGCTGTAGTGTGGGGCCCTCACATGATCGTTTCCGGCGGGAAGCGAGACGCGCTACGGCGGAGCCGCGCCGCGGTCCGGGCCGACTCCACCGGCACACGAACGTCCACGCCTGGAGTACCCCATGACCGACCTACGGCACGCACACGATGCCGCCCGCTCCATCGCCGCGGCAGCCCTGGGGCACGACCCGGGGCACATGAGCACCGCACCGAGCAGCTCCCACCACGTCTACGTCGGCGCGGACGCCGTCGTGAAGCTCATCGAGGCCGACGGCCACGCGCGCCTGAACCGCGAGATCGCCCTCGCACCCCATCTGCCGGCCGGACTCACCGCCCCTCTGCTCGACAGCGGCGTCCACCGGCTGGGCACCCGGCCCATCCGTTACGCCTGCTACGCCCGCGTGCCGGGAACGGCGCCCGGGATCCACCTGCCCGGCGTGGACCGTGCGACCGCCCGCGCGCTGGCGGAGCAAGCCGTCCAACGCCTCCTCGCCCTGCACACATGGACGCCCTCGGGCCCCGTCGCCGAACTGCTCGCCGAGCCGCTCGACCACGGCGGGTTCACCGGCCGCGAGGCACTCGTCGCCGACGTGGACGCCCTCGCCCGCCTCGACCGTCACGGGACCGTGCCCCGGCCCCTCCTCGACGGCCTCCGGGCGCTGGCGGAGCGCGCGCCCCACCACGCTCGCGCCCACGTGCCGGTCCACGCGGACTGCCACTGGGGCAACTGGCTCGCGCGGGACGCGGACGTGACGGCCCTGCTGGACTTCGAGTGGGCCCGCTTCGGCGAACCGGCCGACGACTGGATGTTCCTGGTCCGGTTCAGCGGCCCCCACCTGGAGACGGTGCTCGACGTCGTGTCGCGCGCGACGCACACCCCGGTCGCCTCGCTCAGGGCCGCGTGCGAGATCCGCGAGACGGCGCACCTCGTATCGGATCTCCGCATCGCGCTCGAACACTCCGACGCCCAGGCCCAGTTGCTTTCCACCCGGCTGCTCTCCCTCGACGAACTCGTCGCGGGACGATACTGGTGGCGCGCGGGCCTGCCGAGGTCAGTCGACGCCGAGTGATCCCCTGGCCGAGCACCAAGGCGACGCCAGACCCGACACGTTGACCTGTCTGCGCGTGGCGCGCGGCGGCCCGTCACTCCTGAGCCGGGGCGGCGCCCCGGCGGTCACGGCATCCGGCGCGCGAGGAGCATCGCTCCCGCGTCGCTCTCCGCCGAGCTAAGGCTCATCTGCGCCTCGACGGCGAAGCCCGCGGCGTCGAGCCGGGCGGTCAGGTCGGCGGGCCGGCGCAGGTGTACGTACACGTTCATGGGATGACCGCCGTAGCCCCGCGTCTTCAGCCTCGTCCCGTCGCCGGCGTGGAAGGCCAGCAGCAGCGGTCCGCCGGGGCGCACCACGCGCCGGAAGTGCTGGAGGACCGGGTCGAGCTCGTCGTCGGGGACGTGGATCAGCGAGTACCAGGCGATCAGTCCGGCCACGGACGCGTCGGCGAGGCCGAGGTCCGTCATGGAGCCGACCTCGAACCGCAGGCCGGGGTGGTCCCGCCGGGCCACGTCGATCATCGCCGGGGACAGGTCGATGCCGAACGCGTCCACGCCCAGGTCCCGCAGATGGGCCGTGACCCGCCCGGCCCCGCAGCCCACGTCCGCGACCGGGCCCGCGGACTTCACCCGGCCGGCGAAGAGCGCGAGGACCGCCCGCTCGTAGGGCGTCCGATCGAGAAGGTCGCGCACCAGGTCGGCGTAGTCGGCGGCCACGGTGTCGTAGGAGGCACGGGTGTCCGCGAGCCAGCCGTCGAAAGTCATCCGGTCACGGTAGTCCAGCCGGACCGGCCCCAACTCGCCCTTTCCTGACGCCCGGTGACCCCGTCGAAGCGGGTGCGGGCGAGCCCGCGCGTCGCCGGCGCGAGGGCCGGGAGCCGGTGCGACGCCGTCACCTCGACTAGTTCCGCCCCGCCGCCCCGAACCCCGGCTCGGACGCCTTCCCTTGAGCGCTGCGCCGGAAGGTTGTACGCCTCCGAGGCGCGCCTGCGCCTCCCCCACCCTCCGGGGTGCGGGCCCCTCCCCCCGCACCCCCGAGTCGTGGCTCCAACTCCGCCCACCATGGCTCTACTTGGGCGCCACCTCCCAGGCGAGGTCGGGGAGGTAGCCGGGTTTGACGTCGAAGCCGGTCAGCTTCTTGCCGTTGTAGGCGTACAGGCCGTCCATGCGCATGACGGAGACGAACCACGCCTGGTCGACGGCGTAGCGCATCGCGTCCTGGTAGAGGGCGCCCTGCCGGTCCGGTGCGGCGGCGGCCGCGGCCGCGAGCACGCCGGTGAGCTTGGGGTCCGACGTGGCGAAGGGGTTGAAGGCCGTGGGGTGCGGCAGCATCCAGTCGAGGGACAGGGCGTACGTCGTGGCGCCGCCGTAGCCGAAGCCGAGGACGGGGAACTTCTTGGAGGTCGCGTTGGTGAGCCACTGACCGATGCTGGTGTCGGTGGTGACCTCCGCGGTGACGCCGATCTTCTTCCACTGCTCCACGACGGCCTGCGTGACGAGGTCGACGCCGAAGAACCCCTGCGTCTCGACCTTCAGGGGGAAGCCGTGGGGGTACCCCGCCTCGGCGAGCAGGCGCATGGCCTTCGCCGGATCGTAGGTGTAGTGGCGGTCGTAGTCGGCGGCGTATCCGTCGAGGCCGGGCAGGGAGATCTCGTCGGTGGAGTGACCGTGGCCCCCGACGACGGCCTTGGTGATGGCGTCGCGGTCGACGGCGTAGTTCAGCGCCTGCCGCACCCGTACGTCGGCGAGCGGCTTGGCCGAACTCCCGTTGCGGTCGGCGAGGTTGAGGCCGAGTACCGCGTTGGGCGAACCGACCACGTCGAGACCGCCGGCGCGCGCTGTGTCGACCTGGTTGGCCGAGATGCCCATCACCTCCGCCTGGCCGGTCCTGACGGCCTGGAGCGCGGAGTTGGGGTTGGACACGACCTTGATGACCACCTTCTTCCAGTGGATCTTCGTCTTGTCCCAGTAGTTCGCGTTGGGCCTGTACGTGTAGTGGTCTCCGGACGCGCTGTTCGCCGCGTCGAGGACGTAGGGGCCGGCCCCGAACGACTGGGTGCCCATGAGTCCCGGCCGGGCCAGGCCCTTGGGGCTGATCACCGAGCCGATCATGAGGAGCTGGGTCAGCAGCTGGGGCAGCATGGGGTTGGGGCTTGAGCAGTGGATCCGTACGGTGAGGGGCCCGGTCGCGGTCACGGAGGCGATCGCCGAGGTCCAGGAGACGTTGAGGCCGTTCTTGCGGCTGTAGTCGAGGGAGTTCGCCACCGCCTTGGCGTCGAGCGCGCTGCCGTCGGCGAACCTGAGGCCGCCGCGCAGGGTGAACTCGAACTCCGTGTTGCCGGAGCCCACATAGCCGAACGTCGTGGCGAGGCCCGGCCCCGCCGTCCCGTCCCTCCGCTGACGCAGGACGGTGTCGTAGGTGAGGTTGACGAACCAGTTGTCGGAGCCGACGTTCGCCTTCGCGGGGTCGAGGCTGGCCGGCGCGCTGAGGGAGACCACGGTGAGCGTGTCCCCCTGGCCGTGGCCGGACGCGCCGGATCCCGCGCCGGATCCCGAGCAGGCCGTGGCGCCGACGGCGAGCATCGCGAGTGCCGCGAGGCCGCCGGTCGTGCGCCGGGTCACGCGCTGGGTCATTCGCTTGCTGGGCATGGCGCTTCCTTACCTGTGGGGCCCACAGCCGTGGGCAGATCGCCGGGTGGGTCGTTCCTCGCACCGGCCGGTGCGCGCAGTTCCGCGGACCGGTGGCACGCCACGAGCCGCTGTCCGGAGTCGGCGCCCGCGCCGGGCAGCGGCAGCAGAGCGGGCCGCTCGCGGTGACACACCTCCACGGCGTGCGCGCAGCGGTGGACGAAGGTGCAGCCGCCCGGTGCGGGCGCGCCGGTGGAGGCGGCCGCGGACCGGGCCGGCCTGCGGGCGCGCTGGGCCCGGGGGTCGGGTTCGGGTACGGCGTCGAGAAGCGCGCGGGTGTAGGGGTGGACGGGGTCGGCGTACAGCGCGGGCGCCGGGCCCGACTCCATGACCTGGCCGCGGTGCAGGACCACGATGCGGTGCGAGAGGTGGCGCACGACGGACAGGTCGTGCGCGATGAAGAGGTAGCCCAGGCCGAGCTCGCGCTGCAACTCGCCCAGCAGGTTCATGATGTGGGCCTGGATGGACAGGTCGAGCGCGCTGACCGGTTCGTCGCAGATGACCAGGCTCGGGCGGAGCATGAGGGCGCGGGCGATGGCGATGCGCTGACGCTGCCCGCCGGAGAACTGACCGGGGTAGCGGCTCGCGGTGTCGGCGGGCATGCCGACCCGTCGCAGCATGTCGGCGATGTGGAGCGCCGTCGCGCGTGCGTCGAGGCTCTGGTGGACGAGCAGCGGCTCGGCGAGGGTCTGGCCTATCGTCCGGGCCGGGTTGAGGGAGGAGTACGGGTCCTGGAAGACCACCTGCAGCCGGGCGCTCAGCTCTCGCCTGTCGCGGGGCCGGGCACGGGTGATGTCGGTGCCCTCGAAGTCGATCCGGCCGGCGTGCACGGGGGCCAGGCCGAGGACGGCACGCCCGATCGTGGACTTGCCCGATCCGGATTCGCCGACGAGGCCCACCGTCTCGCCCGGCGCGATGCTCAGGGAGACGCCGTCCACGGCGTGCAGCGGGGGAAGGCGACGGCCCTGTGGGAACACGACGCTGAGGTCGCGGATGTCCAGGACGGGCGGGCTTGTCATGAGTCGGCGCCTTCCGGGAGGAGCTGCGAGGAGTGGACACAGCGGGTGAGCCGGCCCGGCGCGGGTCGTGTCAGGGTGATCGCCCGGTCGGTGCACCGGCCGGTGGCCAGGGTGCAGCGGGGCGCGAAGCGGCAGCCCGAGGGCCAGTCGCGCGGGGCGGGCACGGCGCCGGGGATGGTGGGCAGGGCCTCTCCTTCACTCGCCAAGTGGGGGTTGGCGGCCAGAAGCCCCGCCGTGTACGGGTGGAGCGGCTGGTCGAACATGGCCTCGACACCGGCCTGCTCCACGACCTGCCCGGCGTACATCACGACCGCCCGGTGGCACAGGTCGGCGACCACGCCCCAGTCGTGCGTGACGATGAGCACCGCGAGGGAGGTCTCGGTGCGGAGGGTGCGCAGCAGCGTGAGGATCTCCGCCTGCACGGTCACATCGAGCGCGGTGGTGGGCTCGTCCGCGATCAGCAGCTCCGGGTCGCCGGCGAGGGCGAGCGCGATGGCGACGCGCTGGGCCATGCCGCCGGAGAGCTGATGCGGATGGCGCAGCGCGACGGCCGCCGGATCGGGGATGTCGACCATCGTCAGGAGCTCCGTCACCCGTGCGCTCAGAGCCTGGCCGCGCAGCCGCCGGTGGTGCCGGACGGCTTCGCCGAGTTGCTGCCCGACGGTGTACGTGGGATCGAGTGCGACCATCGGCTCCTGCGAGACGTACGCGATCCGCGATCCCCGGACGGCGCCGAGGGCTGCGGGCGCGCCGACCAGGTCGGTGCCGTCGAACACGACGCGCCCGCCCGAGATGTGTCCCCCGCCCGGGACGAGCCCGAGGAGTGAGAGGGAGGTGACCGACTTGCCGCACCCCGACTCCCCCACCACGCCGAGGGTTTCACCCGCCCGTACGTCGAAGCTGACGTTCTGCACGACGGGTGTCCCGGCGATCTCCACGGAGAGGCCGCGTACGGAGATCAGCGCGTCCGGGTCGGGTTCGTCGGCGGCCTCGGGGGCCGAGGAGGGGGTGGCGCCCGCTCGGATCGGCGGGGCGGTCCGCGGTCCCGCCATCTGCGGGACGGACCAGCGTGCGATGGCCGCGTCCCGGATCGTGTCGCCGAGCATGCCGAGGGCCAGCACGGTGAGGACCAGCGGCACACCGGCGGGGACCAGCATCCACGGGTCACGGTCGATGATCTGCGAGGCGTCGGCCACGAGGCCGCCCCAGGAGGGGTCCGGCGGCTGCGCGCCGAGGCCGAGGAAGCCGAGTCCCGCCTGGATGATGACGACGATCGCGGCGAAGAGCGCCGCCTGCACGATCACCGTGCTGGTCAGCCGCGGAAGGACGTGCCGCCGCAGGATCCGACCGGACGTCAGCCCCGCGACCTTGGCGGCCGCGACATACAACTCCCCACGGATCCCGAGGGTTTGGGAGCGCAGGACGCGCATCATGCCCGGACTGCCGAGGACGGCGAAGGTGACCATCGCGGCATGCAGATTGCCGGGGAAGACCGACAGGACCACGAGGACGATGATGATGCCGGGCAGGGCGAACAGGAGATCCGCTGCCCGGGTGGTGATCCGGTCGGCCCAGCCCCCGAGGTATCCGGACGCCAGCCCCAGGCTCACACCGATGAGCAGGTAGACGGCGAGCGCCTCGGCCACGGCCAGCAGGGTGGAGCGTCCGCCGAAGAGCAGTCGGCTGAGCAGGTCACGGCCGAGGTTGTCGGTGCCGAGCCAGTGGCCGCCCGAGGGTCCGGCGAGGACGCTGCCGAGGTCCTGGTCGAGCGGGCCGTGCGGGGCGATCACGGACGCCCCGGTGGTGGCGAGCGTCAGGAGGACGAGCCAGCCGGCGCTCAGCGCCCCGGCCGGGCGTCGCAGGACGCGCCGGGCCAGGCCGGGGCCGGAGGAGGCGGGTGCGGGGGTGGGTGCGGGGGTGGGAGCGGCGGTCGCCGCGGTGGTCCGGTTCATGACGTACGCACCCTGGGGTCGAGTTGGCGGTAGGTCAGGTCGACGAGCAGGTTGACCACGACGACCAGCACGGTGATGTAGAGAACGGCTCCCTGAATGACGGGGATGTCGTGCTGGATCGTGGCCTGCTGGGTCAGGAGGCCGAGGCCGGGCATGGCGAACACCGTCTCCACGAACACGGCGGTGGCGAGCAGGCTGATCAGGACCACGCCGAGCACGGTCACCACCGGCAGGGCGGCGTTGCGCAGCACGTGCCGGTAGAGGATGGAGCGGCGGGAGAAGCCGTTGGCCTGCATGACACGGACGAAGTCCCGGCCGAGGGTGTCGAGGACCGAGTCCCTGGTCTGCTTGGCGATCATGGCGACGGTGCCGAGGGACAGCGACACCACGGGCAGCACGAGGCAGCGGGCCCACTGGACCGGATCCTCGGTCAGCGGCACGTATCCGGTGACCGGGAACCACCGCAGCTTCACGGCGAGGACCGCGATCAGGACGAGCGCGAACCAGAAGGCCGGCACCGCGAGACCGACGAGGGAGAGACCGTCGACGATCCTGACGAGAAATCCACCCCGGCGCGCGGTGAGCACGCCCAGAGAGACGCCCAGGATCCCGGAGACGAGGGTGCCCGCGACGATGAGGGAGAGCGACACGGGAAGTCGTGCGTTCAGGACCGCGGTCACCGCTTCCCCACTGAACAGGGAGGAGCCGAGGTCGCCGTGGAGGGCGTGCGCCATCCAGTGCCAGTACTGCGCCGGCAAGGAGTCGTCGAGCCCCAACTGGCTTCGTACGGCGGCATATTGCTCGGCCGTCGCGTGCTGGCCCACGATCGTTCGGGCGGGATCTCCGGGCACCAGGGACACCAGGACGAAGGTGAGTGCGGACACGAGGAACAACAGGGGCGCGGACGAGAGGAGTCGTCGTGCCACCAACCGGAGGATTGCCATGCTCACCTCATAGGGAGTGGTGCAATGGGTCGGTCGGCCAGGACTTGGGGATCCGCGCCCGGCAGCGGAGCGATGGTTTCAGGACACTTGATTACACGTGTTATCGCGATCCGTCCAGAGGGGAAGCACGAAACGGTGTGCGGTTCCGGAGAGCCTGCGCTGCTACGCCTGGAGCCCGGTGATCTGCTGGACGTGACGCCTGCTCGGCTCGGCGAGCACGTCGTGCAGGCGCTGGAAGATGGGGCGCGCCGTGACCGCGTTCCAGTCGGGGGGCAGCAGCTCGGTGGGCAGGCCCGGGTCGAGGTAGGGCAGCCGCCGCCACTGGGTCAGCATCGGCACGTAGCTGCGGAAGGCGTCGGCGGGGTCGATGTCGCCGGGCCGTGCCAGGCGCTCGGCGACGGGGCCGTAGGTGTCGGCGAAGGCCGCGTACTGGGTCTGGATCGCCGGGAAGTCCCACCAGGTGCTGACGTTGGTCCGCAGGTCGCTGAAGGCGGCGTACTCGGCGGCGAAGAGGTGGACGTAGTCGCTGAGTTCCAGGCGTACGAGCATGGCTCGGGCGTCGTCGAGCAGCCGGCCGGGCGCGAGCCACACGCCGGGGGCGATGTTCCCGAAGCCGAGCCAGCTCAGCCGGGTGCGCAGCTGGTAGCGCGAGGAGCGTTCGGACTCCGGGACGGAGAAGACGGCCATCGCCCAGCCGTCGCTCAGGGCGGCCGGTTCGAGGCTGTTGAAGATGCGCCGGTCGCCCTCGTCGAAGACGGCGTGGACGGCCGGGCTCAGCACGTAGCCGGTGGCGCCGCGCCGCTCGGGCTCCAGGACGCCGCGCTTCTTCAGACGGGACATCGCGGAGCGCACCGCCGGGCCCTCGACGTCCAGTTCGGACATCAGGGTGATCAGGTCGGCGATGGAGACCCAGCCGCCGAGGCCACGCAGGAACGCCCCGTAGATCGTGTTGATCAACGAGCTGGGCCGAAGCGGGCTTTCCGACATGATCGCCTTCCGTGGTGTGCGGTCGCGATCCTATCGACACCACGGGCCGGGCGCGCCGTCCGGGTGGAGGGCGGCCGGGCGCGCCGTCGGGGCTTGGCGGGTGGTCAGCGGGCCAACGGCGCCTCCGCGTACGCACCGGACAGGAGGTGCCCGGCTCCCGGGGCGACGGCGGGCAGGCCGAGCGCCCGGAGCATCTGGTGGGCGGTGCAGACGGCCGCGGAGACGACGGGCTTGCCGAGGAGCTGTTCGGCTTCGTCGATGGCGCCGAGCGAGGGCATCTGCACGCAGGCGGAGAGCACGACGGCGTCGGCGTCGCTGTGGTCGAGGGCGCGGGCGAGGCCGGGCAGGCGGGCGGGGTCGTGGGCGGCCACGTCGAGGTTGTCGGGTATTTCGAGGGCGGTGTAGTCGAGGACTTCGATGCCTTCGTGGGTGAGGTAGTCCACGACGGTCCGGGTGAGCGGCCGCATGTACGGGGCGATCAGCGCGATCTTCTTCGCCCCCAGGGTGTTCAGGCCGTGGATGAGTGCCCCGGCGCTGGTGACGACGGGGGCGGGCGCGCCGTTCTCCACCGTCCGCCGGTGCAGACGGGTTTCGGAGGTGCGGTGGTAGCCGAGACCCATGCTCATGATCGCCACGAGGCAGGCGTAGCCGAGCACATCGACGTGGGCGTCGGAGAGTTCCACCGCGCACCGGTCGGAGTCGGCGTCCATGGCCTTGAGCTGCTCCGGGGTGACATGGGTCATGCGCATGCGGCTGGAGTGGAAGGTGAAGCGTTCGGGTGCAACGGTCTCGCGGGCCCGGAGGATGGCCGGGACCTCGGTCTCCATGGTGACGTTGGAGCTCGGCACGATCTGGCCGATGCGGTAGGTGGGGTGCGGCACGGTGGGTGGTCCTTCGTGAAAGTGTGTCAGGAGACGTCGGGAAGGGTCAGCGGGCGTCGATCACGGGGTTGGTGAGGGTGCCGATGCCTTCGACGGTGGCTTCGACCGTGTCGCCGGGGTGCAGGAACTCGGGCGGCACCATGCCCGCGCCGACGCCCGAGGGGGAGCCGGTGGCGATGACGTCGCCGGGTTCCAGGGTCATGCCGGAGGAGATGTCGGCGATGAGGCGCGCGATGGGGAAGAGCATGTGCCGGGTGTTGGACTTCTGCTTGACGACGCCGTTGACGCGCAGCGACAGGTCGAGCGCCATGGGGTCCCTCAGCTCGTCTGCGGTGACCACGGCCGGGCCGAACGGCGCGTAGGAGTCCTGGCCCTTGGAGAAGAACCACTGCCCCGAGCGGCGCTGGTCGCGGGCGCTGATGTCGTTGAGGATGCTGTAGCCGAAGATGTGGCCGTACGCCTCCTCCTCGCTGACGCGGAAGGCGCTGCGGCCGATGACCACGGCGAGTTCGCACTCCCAGTCGAGTTGCGTGGTCAGGTCGGCGTTGTGCAGGATCGGCCGGCCCGGCCCCGTGACGGCGGTGGCGGGCTTGCTGAAGAGCACCGGGCGGGGCGGCAGTTCCTTGTCGGTGTCGAGGCTGCGGCTGGACTCGGCGACGTGCTCCACGTAGTTGAGCCCGACCCCGATGATCTTGCCGGGGCGGAGCGGGGCGCGCAGCGACACCTCACCGGTGCGGCGCAGCGCTTCGGCGGGCGCGCCGGCCGGGCCGTCGGCCAGGAGCCGTCGTACCGCCTCCAGCGCGGGCTCTCCGGCGCGGACGAACGACAGGAGGTCGAGGGGAAGGCGTACGCCGGTCCGCTCGGACAGGACGGCGAAGTCGACGATGTGGTCGTCGTCGAGCTGGGCGCCGAGCAGGTGCGGTCCGTCGTCGTTGAGGGTGTAGGTCACCAGTCGCATCGGGGGCTCCTTGCAGGTGTGCGGAACATGCATGTGCGGGATGCCCATGTGTGCGGGACACATGGGGTGGGGCGGGGCGACCGCGGGGCCCTGTGCCCGGCGGCCACCCCGGTACAGGGGCGGCGCGGGGTGGGAACCGCCCCTGGTGTGATGCGGCGCCGTGCCGCCTCCGGTGTCAGGGCCGGCGGCCACGGCACGGCGCCGCGGCTCAACCGGCTCTCTGGCGGCCGTCGTTGTCGGTGTAGGCCTCTTCGCGGTGGAAGCCGAGGGAGCGCATCACGGGGAAGTCGTTGAAGGAGAAGAGGCAGGCGTCCTCGTCCTGGTCGAGGTTGTGGTGCTCGTGCCAGGCCCAGGAGGGCACACAGAAGATGTCGCCCTTCTTCCAGGTGAAGCGCTGTCCCGCGACGACGGAGTAGCCGTGTCCCTTGGCCGCGGTGTAGATGACCGAGCCGGTGTGGCGGTGTGCCCGGGTGGACTGGCCGGCCCGCAGCAACTGCAGGTGGGCGCCCATCGTGGGCATGACCGGGCCGCCGGTGAGCGGGTTGGTGTACTCCGCGATGACCCCGTCGTAGGGCGAGCCCGCGCTCGCCTTCGCCAGGTTGCGCAGCGCCTCGTACGTCGGCTCCCAGGGGAAGGCGAGCAGCGGCGAGTAGGGACGGGTCCACTTCTCCACGCCGTAGGGCAGCAGGTTTCCGCCGTAGCTGAGCACCGAGGAGTTGATGACCTTGCCGGGTGCCTGGTAGAGGTCGGGGTGGACCTCGTAGAAACCGGCGTCCAGGGAGTTGACCAGCGGTATGTCGAGGCCGTCCTGCCAGATGACGGGGGCGTCCTCGCTCTCGTTGCCGTGCTCGTGCCAGGTGCCGTTGGGCGTGATGGCGAAGTCGCCGGGCCCGACCCTCAGCTTCTGGCCGTCGACGACGGTCCACGCACCGGTGCCTTCGTGGACGAAGCGCAGCGCGGCCGCCTGGTGGCGGTGGGCGGTCATGGCCTCCCCCGGGCCCATGATCTGCAGCCCGGTGTAGAGGAGTCCGGCGGCGGCGCTGACGTCCTTGCGGCCCGGGTTGACGAGCATGACCACGCGGCGTCCCGCGTCATCGGCCTCGACCAGGTGCAGCGCCTTGTGGACCAGCGGGCGCAGTTCGTCGTAACGCCACAGCACGGGCACGGACTTGGGCTGCGGGTACCAGGGTTCGATGTCGTTGGCGACGGTCCACAGCGCGCCCGCGTCGAGCTCGGCGAGTTCGCCGTAGTAGGCGGTGAGTTCCGGGGTGTCGCTGACGCGGGCACGGCCCAGCATGGTGTCGTCCTGCTCGGTGGTCATGCGTCCTCCTTCTTGGTACCGGGATTGGTGGTGCCGTCGTGCTCGGCGGCCAGGGGCGCCGTGGCCGGCGGCGCCGACGCGCGAGCGGGGTCGGTCGCGAAGGTCACCGGGGGGCGGGGGCGGTTGTCGACGTGGAGCTGGAAGACGTCGAAGCGGTTGTAGTGGCCGAGGATGTCGTGCATCTGCTTGGGCTGGATGCATCTGGCCAGGTCGATCTCCGCGTAGACGATGCCCTCGTCGTCCACGAGCGGCTCGGTGACGGGACGCCCGTCGGGCCCGAAGATGCCGGACAGCGCGCTGCGGGGGCGGGCCAGCGTGCGGCGCAGCTCCTCGTCGTCGCCGGCGATGGTGTCGGCGATCTCCGGAGAGATGGTCGAGCAGGCCACGACGGAGAACACCTTGCCCTCGAAGCTGTGCGCCGCGGTGCGCACCGCGATGGCGTCGGCCATGTCGTAGTCGGCGGGGGCGACGGGGAGCGAGATGTAGCAGGACGCGTGGACGAGTTCGCCCTGGGCGAGGAGGGCGAAGCGGGCGAGCGTGTTGGTGTTCTCGCCGCAGGCGAGCGCGCCGAGCCGTCCGACGGGGGTGGAGTGCACCGTGAGGGAGCTTCCGTCGCCGCCGGTCCAGGTGAGCTTCTCGGCCCAGGTGGGCACCAACTTGCGGTGCACACCGAGCAGTTCACCGTCGGGGCCGATGGTGAGGAGCGTGTTGTAGAGCGTGCCGAGGCGGTCTGGGTCGCGTTCGTTGACGCCGATGACGAGAACGACACCGTGCCGGCGGGCGGCTGCGCGCAGGGCGTCCACATGGGGGCCGGGCACATCGATGGACGAGCGGTACAGGCGCTCGAACCAGGGCGAGCCCTGGACCGGGTTCATCGTCCAGTTCCAGTACGGATATCCGGGGATGAACACCTCGGGGAAGACGACGAGGGTGGCGCCGCCCGCCGCCGCTTCGGCGATGAGGGCGAGGGCCTTGTCGACGGTGGCGTCGGGGTCGAGGTAGACGGGGGCGGCCTGGACGGCGGCCGCGGTGAAGCGGGGCAGGGTTTCCATGGGTCCCTCCGGGTTCAGTGGGCCGCGCTCTGCAGGGCGGTGGCGCGGGCCGGGGGAAGCCAGCGCTGGTGCACGGGAGCGGGCGGCTGCCGCAGCAGGTGCAGGCGGGGCGGGACACGGTCGGTGCGCGCGCCGGGAGGGCGCCCGCTGCCGGCCCGCCACGCCGTGGGCCAGGGGGCGGCGGGGCCGCGGTACCCCTGGGCCGCCGCGGCGTGCAGCGTCCACAGCGGATCGTGGAGTTGGGCGCGGCCCACCGCGCAGAGGTCCGCACGGCCGGCCAGGATGATCGAGTTCACGTCGTCGTACGTGGAGATCGCGCCGACCGCGACGACCGGGACGCCGGTCGCGTTGCGGATGAGGTCGGCGTACGGCGTCTGGTAACTGCGGCCGTAGCGGGGGCGTTCATGGGCGACGACCTCGCCGGTGGACACGTCGATGGCGTCCGCACCGGCCTCGGCGAGCCGGCGCGCGATCTCGACGGCGTCCGCCTCGCTGGTGCCTCCGTCGGCCCAGTCGGTGGCGGAGATCCGTACGAGGAGCGCCTTGCCCGCGGGCCAGACCGCGCGGACCGCGCGCAGCACCTCCAGCGGGAAGCGCATCCGCCCGGCCAGATCGCCGCCGTACGCGTCGGTGCGCGTGTTGGTGAGCGGTGAGAGGAACCCGGACAGCAGATGGCCGTGGCCGAGCTGGAGTTCCAGGGCGTCGAAGCCGCAGCGGTCGGCGCGCCGGGCGGCGGTGACGAAGTCGCGGGTGATGGCGACCAGGTCCGCGCGGGTGGCCTCACGCGGGACGGAACTGTTCTCGTTCCACGGTAGCGGTGAGGCCGCGACCAAGGGCCAACTGCCTTGTTCAGAGGCATAATTGACATCGCCGGGGCGGGGTGGCTGGGCTGCGGCGCGGCGGCCCGCGTGGGTGAGCTGGATGCCCAGCCGGGCGTCCGACTGCTCATGGACGAAGTCCGCGATGCGCCGCCAGGCGGCTTCCTGTTCGTCCGTGTACAGCCCGGGGCAGCCGGTGGTGGCACGGGCGTCGGCGCTCACGGCGGTCATGCCGGCGAACACCAGGCCCGAGCCGCCGACGGCCTGGGTGCTCAGGTGGACGAGTTCGAAGTCGCCCGGCACGCCGTCGCGCGCGGTGTAGAGGGCGACGGGCGGGGCGACGACCCGGTTGCGCAGACGCAGACCGCCCAGCCGGAAGGGGCGGAACATCGGCGGGGCGTCCGCCGGGCCGGGCCCGGCGAGGTCCGCCGCCGCCTCCGCGGCGTGCCGGGCGTCCACCGCGTGGGTGAACGCCTCGTCGCGTACGCGAAGGTTGTCGTAGGTGACCCGGCGGCTTCGGGTGAGCAGGTTGAACGCGAACTGGTGCGGGTCCTGGCCGGTGTAGCGTCCGACGTTCTCGAACCATTCGAGACTGGCCTGCGCGGCGCGCTGGGTCGACTCGACGACGGGCCTGCGTTCGCTCTCGTACGCGGCGAGCGCCGTGGCGACGTCCTGGTGCTCGTGGAGGCAGGCGGCGAGTGCGAGCGAGTCCTCCATGGCGAGCTTGGTGCCGGAGCCGATGGAGAAGTGCGCGGTGTGGGCGGCGTCGCCGAGCAGCACGACGTTGTCGTGGCGCCAGGTGGCGTTGCGGACCGTGGTGAAGCGGATCCACTTGGAGTTGTTGGGCAGCAGCCGGTGTCCGTCGAGGTGGTCCGCGAGTATGCGCTCGCACAGCGCGATGCTGTCCTCGTCGCTGGTGCCGGGCGGGTGGTCGCGGTCCGCGAACGCGTCGAAACCGGCGCGCCGCCAGGACTCCTCGTCGATCTCGACGATGAAGGTGGAGCGGCTGTCGTCGAAGGGGTAGGCGTGGACCTGGAGGGTCCCGAACTCCCCTTCGGCGACGATGAAGGTGAAAGCTTCGAAGACCTTGTCGGTGCCGAGCCACATGTAACGGCAGGTGCGCTCGTCGAGTTCGGGCCGGAAGGTGTCGGCGAAGGTGGCGCGTGTCGCCGAGCGCACTCCGTCGCCCGCGACCACCAGGTCGTACCGGGCGGAGAGTTCCTCGACCGGCGGCGCCTGGGTGCGGTAGCGGACGTCGACGTCCAGGGCCGCGCACCGCTGCTGGAGGATCTGCAGCAGCCGCTTGCGGCCGAGCGCCGCGAAGCCGTGGCCGCCCGAGGTGAGGACCTGGCCCCGGTGGCGGACGTCGATGTCGCTCCAGCGCGCGAATTCCGCGGACATGGCGTCGAAGACGCGGGGGTCCGCCTGCGCGATGCCGTCGAGCGTCTCGTCGGAGAAGACCACGCCGAATCCGAACGTGTCGTCCGGCGCGTTGCGCTCCCACACGGTGATGTCCCAACTCGGGGAGAGCTGCTTGGCCAGGGCCGCGAAGTACAGCCCGCCGGGCCCTCCTCCGATAACTGCTACGCGCACGGCGTACCTCCTAGTGTTTCCACGAACAACATATGCCGCCATTTTGGCGACCGTCAAGCATGCAACATATTGCGGCGCTCGCCGGTCACGCGTACAGCTCCGGGGCCTGGGGGCCGGCGGTGGTGAGGAGTTCACGCACGTCGCCGGGCCAGGCGCTGGATGCGGTGGACCGGGCGGCGGAGTGAGCGATGATCATGCGTCCGGTGGCTGCGGCCTCGTCCCCCTCGCCCCTGACCGTGAAGGCGTAGTGGAGGGAGCTGGTGCCGACCTTGGTGACCCGCAGTTCGGTCAGCACCCTTTCGCCGAACCAGAGCCGCGCGTGGTAGTCGGCCTCGAAGCGGACCCGGGGGATGCTGCCGAAGAGGCGGGCGAGGCCCAGCCTCCGCAACAGGACGGCCTCGGCGGCCTCGGCCCAGCGGACCACCGTGGAGTGGTGGTAGTGGCCGGCCGCGTCGGTGTCCTGCCACTCCACGCGGCTCTCGACCACGACACTGGGCAGGTGTGCGCCGGGCGTTCCTCCGGCGGCGGGGCTCTCGGCGGGGGCGGGCTCCCCGTGGGGGGCGGCGGTCTTGGGCATGGTGGTGCCTTTCGTCTGGCCGGGACGGCTCAGTGACAAGGGGTTTGCGGCGAGCGGGCGCCGGGGCGACGAGGGAGCGCGGCGGGTGTCCGTCGGCGGCCGGGCCCGTCGCCGTGGGCTACGACGCGGCGGAGCCGACCGCTCGCCGGCGCAGTTCGCCGCGCTGGAGCTTGCCGTTGGTGGTGCGCGGCAGCTCGGCGACGAACTCGATCGCGCGCGGATACTTGTATGGCGCGATGGTCTGCTTGACATGGTTCTGGAGCTCTGTGACGGTCGCCTCGCCCGCCTCAACTCCCTTGCGCAGCACCACATATGCCGTGACGAGCATGCCGCGCTTGGCGTCCGGGACGCCGACGACTCCGCACTCGTCGACCCAGGGGTGGACGGCGAGGGCCTTCTCGACCTCGGGCCCCGCGATGTTGTAGCCGGACGAGACGATCATGTCGTCACTGCGGGCCACGTACCAGAAGTAGCCTTCGGCATCACGTATGTAGGTGTCCCCCGTGACGTTCCAGCCGTGTCTCACATACGTGCTCTGGCGCGGGTCGTCCATGTACCGGCAGCCGGTGGGGCCGGTGACGGCCAGCAGACCGGGCTGCCCGTCGGGCACCGGGTCCCCCCGCTCGTCCACGATCCGGGCCCGGAACCCCGGTACCGGCCGGCCGGTGGAGCCGGGGCGGATGTCCTGGTCGGCGGCGGAGATGAACACGTGGAGCATCTCCGTGGCGCCGATGCCGTCGATGATGCGGTGCCCGGTGGCGGCGTGGAACTCCTCCCACACCTGCGCGGGCAGCGCCTCACCCGCCGAAACACACCGGCGCACTCCGGCGAGCTTGCCCGCGGCACCCGCCGCCATGATCGCCCGGTAGGCGGTGGGAGCGGTGAGCAGCACGGTCACCCGGTGTTCGGCGACGAGGTCGGCCAGCCGCTCGGGGCCCGCCTGCTCGATCAGCAGCGTCGACGCCCCGACGTGCAGCGGGAAGACCACCAGGCCGCCGAGCCCGAAGGTGAACGCAAGGGGTGGTGTGCCGGTGAACACGTCGTCCTGACGGGGTTTCAGCACGTGGCGCGAGAATGTGTCCGCGTTGGCCAGGATGTCCCGATGGAAATGGAGCGTGGCCTTCGGGCGGCCCGTCGTGCCGGAGGTGAACGCGATGAGGGCCACGTCGTCGGCGGCGGTGTCGACGGCGGTGAACGCGCCGCTCGCGTCGGCGCAGCGCCGCGCCAGGTCGTCCTCGCCGTCGCCCCCGTAGGCGATGACGGGAATCCCCGATACGTCGGCGGCGGCGAGTTCGGTGAGGAAGCGGTGGTCGCACACGGCGACGGACGGGCGGCTGATGGCGCTCAGCTCCGACAGTTCGCTCGCGCGAAGCAGCGGCATGGTGGTGACGGCGACAGCGCCCGCCTTCAGCACACCGAACCATGTGACCACGAGCCAGGGGTTGTTCGGGCCGCGCAGCAGGACCCGGTGTCCGGGCCTGACTCCGAAGTCCTCGGTCAGGACACGGGCCACCTGATTGGCGCGCCGCAGGAGGTCGCCGTAGGTCCAGCGTTCGGTGGGCGTCAGCAGACAGGGGCGGTCCGGGCCCCACCGCTCGACCGCGTCGTCGAGCAGGCGCTGGGCCGCGTTGAGCCGGTCCGGGTACTGCAACTCCGGTAGATCGAAGTGCAGTTCGGGCCAGAGCGAGAAGGGAGGGAGCCGATCACGACAGAAGGAGTCGGCGTGCGCGGACGGGGAGAGCTCCATGGGGCGGCACCTCAATCGGGGGGCAGCGGGAGAATGAAGCAAGTATGTCGCTGAATTGTCGAGCGTCAATATTGCACGACACGCCATTTTGATAACGGCCCCCGTCGACACCTCCTAGGCGACGGGGAGCCGCACTCGGACGGTCTTCCCGTACGCGTCGGCGTGGGCGGACATCTCGCCGCGCGCGTCCGCGACCAGGAACTCGACGATGCCCACGCCGCGGCCGCTCTCGGCACCGGGGTGCGGGGTCCGGGCCTGCGGCAGGACGGGGTCGCCGTCGGTGACATCGAGCCGCAGCCAGCCCGCGGTGAGGGTCACGGTGACGCGCAGCCGGTCGGTGACGCCGGCGGCGTGCCGCACCACGTTGGTGGTCAGCTCGCTCGTGACCAGCAGCAGCGCGTCCGCGACCTCGGCCGGTATGCGCCACCTGTCGAGGGCGGCGCGAACGCGGGCCCGGACCAGCGGGACGTGCTCGACCGTCGGCGCGAGCGACCAGTGGGCACAGGAGTGACCGGACGGAGAGCGGGGCGCCGAGGGCTGCGGCGTGGGGCTCTCGAGCGAGGGGGGATGAGTGAGCATGAGGGGCTCCCGAAGGGGGGAAGAAGCCTGATCGCTCGTGTAACCGACCTTGCGCAAACAAGCCATGTTGCCTTAGAACTCCTGGCAGCAAGCCGCTTCCAACTTGTTGTTACACGTGTAACATGCTAGGCATCTCGCGCCGCGGAACGCAAGGATTTCGGACAAACGTTACGAACGCCGCTCCAGGCGCCGTCGTCACCGCCCGAACCCTCCCGAGCCGACGCGTCGCTCTGCTCGCCGTGCATCGCGGCGAACCGCCGTGAAAGGGCCTCCATGACGCAATCTCCTCCGGCCGGACTCGACCTGACCTGGCCTCCTCCGCCCTACGGGCAGCCCGTGCCGGCCACCGTGTCCGAGGACGGGGTACGCCACTTCGACGGGGTCACCTACGCCACGACCCCGGGCTACCGTCCCCGGCTGCTCGACGTCCATGTGCCGCAGGCCGCCGGCCCCCTCCCCACCGTCATCTGGATCCACGGCGGCGGCTGGCTCGACGGCGACCGCCGCTATCCCCCGCCGACCGTCCCGGCCGAGCTCCTGCACGGGGCGATTCTCGGCGCCGGGTTCGCACTGGTCTCCATCGACTACCGGCACAGCATGGAGGCGCCCTTCCCGGCCCAGCTCCACGACGTGAAGGCCGCCATCCGGTACGTACGGCACTTCGCCGACGCGTTCGGCATCGACCCGGAGCGGATCGGGGTCTGGGGCGAGTCGGCCGGCGGCCATCTCGCCGCGCTCGCCGGGGTCGTGGGTCCGGACAGCCCCGGCGGCCCCGCCCTCGAAGGCACCGACGGTGTGGCCACGGGTTCCACCTCGGTGAGCGCGGTGGTGGACTGGTACGGGGTCCACGAACTGGTGGCGCTCCTCTCGCATCCGATGCCCATACCGCCGGGCTCGTCGTTCCCCAATCCGTTCGCCACGCTCCTCGGCGGAACCCCCGAGGAGTGGCCGGAGCTGGCACGGATCGCGAGTCCGACGACGTACGCCCACGGGCCGGACATCCCGCCGTTCCTCCTGGTGCACGGAACGGTGGACGGGCTGGTCCCGTACAGCCAGAGCGAGGTCTTCGCCCAGGCGCTCGAGGAGGCCGGCGGCGAGGTCACCCTTGAGCCCGTGGAGGGGGCCGACCACATCTTCCTCGGCTCGGCCGACATCCCGTCCATCGTGGCCAGGGGCGTGGCGTTCCTCGCCCGGCACCTGGGCGCCTGACCGAGCCCCGTCGGCACCCTCGCTGTGTGGGGCGCACACATGCCGTGGCGCGGGGGCCCGGCCGGCGCCCCCGCACCACTGCACCCGTCCGCCCACCTCACGCTCCTCCCCTACCTCCGGCGCCTTCCGCCGGTCCCCATCCGCCGGCCCCCATCCCATCCGGTCGCCGGAACACCCGGCTTCGAGAGGCCCACGCACATGTCCCGCACACTCGACTCCTCAGTCACTTCCGCGGCGGGCCACCGCCGCGGAGCCGCGCCGGTCCCACCAGGGCCCGGGGCTCTGCGACTGGGGGCCGTCCTTCTCCTCGTCACGGTCGTCCTGGGGGCGTGTGTCGACACCGATCCCCGGCACCCCTTCTTCCAGGGGCTCGACGACCGGTGGCTGTCGTGGATGGGCGGCCCGCACGGCGGCGTCTACGGCGCCGTGGCCGCGGTGCTGAACTGGTTCGGCGGCCCGCTGGGTGTGGTCGTACCCCTCGCGCTCCTCATCTACCTGGTGGTGCGCCGCCGTTGGGCATCGGTGGGCTATCTGCTCGTCACCTACATCACGGCGAGTTTCGTGGTCGTGCAGGCCCTCAAGTACCTGGTGGACCGGCCGCGCCCGGCCCACCCGCTGGTCCGGGTGGACCACGGTTCCTTCCCCTCGGGACATGCCACGGGTGCGGCGATGCTCGTGGTCATGGTGGGTGCGCTGCTGGTGCCGCCCGCGCGGAGGCGTACGTGGTGGGTGGTCGCCACACTGTTTACGGCAACGATGATGTGGAGCCGCACATGGCTGCACGCGCACTGGCTCAGCGATACGGTCGCCGGAGCCGCGGCGGGTGCGGGTACGGCGCTGATGCTGTGGTGGGTCTTCCGGCACCGGCTGGCACGCGAGGGGTGACGGCGCCGCCGGCGGAGGAGGGCGGTGCTCAGGAGGTCCGACGGTGGACCAGCACGGCTTCCATGCCCGGTACCGGCGGCGCGGTGCCCTTCTCGATCAGTTCGTGCAGGGTGTCCGCGATGCAGGCCGCGGAGGGCAGATCGAGCCGGATCGTGGTGAGCGGAGGCTGCTGGAGTTCCGAGAGGACCAGGTCGTCGGAGCCCACGACCGCCACGTCGTCCGGTACCGAGATGCCCTCGGCCCGCAGCGCGTGCATCAGCAGCGCGGCGTACTCGTCGTTGAAGGCGAACACGGCGTCCAGGTCCAACGCGGCCCATCGCCTGGCCAGAGCCGTGGCGGACGCGCTGGAGTAGGCCAGGTCCACGGGCGTCACGGTCGCCATGTGCCGGGCGGCGACGGCTTGGGCACCGGCCAGCCGGGGCCCTGCGAACGCCTGGAGTCCACGCTCCTGTGGCATCACCACGGCGATCCTGTTGCGCCCCCGGGCGATGAGGTGTCCGGCGGCAGCCGCGCCGATGGAGGCGTGGTCGAACGGCACGGTGTAGACGCCCTCCGCAGGCTGCGAGGCGAAGGCGAGCAGGCCGCGGATGCCGGCTCGCCGCAGCACGTCCGCGGCCTGCGCGGTGAGCCGGTCGCCGTCCATCGCGAGGACCGCGACCGGCCTCAGCTCGGCCCAGGACCGAGCGGCGGCGACCGGGTCCGGGAAGCGGCCTGCGTGGAGCACCGTGGTGTACCCGTGCCGGTCGAGTTCGCTGTGCAGGTCGTCCACCCAGTCACTGACCAGACGGCCGATGGCGGAGACCGAGGCCGGCATGAGAACCAGGTTGCTGCGCCCGGCCCGCAGGGATCGCGCCGCCGCGTGCGGTACGTACCCGAGGTCCTTGGCGGCTGCCAGCACCCGGGCCTTGGTGCCGTCGCTGACCCGGTGCCCTTGCGTGTTGTTGAGTACGAAGGAGACGGTGGCCCGGGAGACCCCGGCCAGCCGGGCCACGTCCGCGCTGGTGATGGCGGGTGCGGCGGCTGGTGTGGGGGGCTTCGCTTCGGCCATGACGTCCTTCTCACTCCTCGCAGCCGACCATTCGGTGGCACCCACCACGTTACACGCGTTACGCGAGGTGGTTCGCAGTGCGGCGCCGGTCAGGCAGCCGGAGGGCAGGGGCTCGGGGGCCTGCGTCCGGCGGGACTTCACCAGGCGGGCTACTGCCGTCGTAGCCACGAGTCGAGCGTCACGAAGTCACCGTCGGTCAGGCCACGGCGGGGATCGACCCGGTGGAGCAGGGCCCGGCCGTGATGGTGGGCGGCCACCCAGGACCGGTCGGCGTCGGTGATTTCGTCGTCGACCCAGGCGAACGCGCGCCCCGCGGCCCATGAGACCAGGGCGCGCGTCTTCCAGTGCAGCCCGTCCCGCGCGTCCTGTTCATCGGTGCGGGACGGCTCCGGCCACTCCACCATGGGCAGCTGCGGCAGGCCGAGGCGGGGCGCGACGCATGCGTTGGCGTCCGCCATCCAGGTCGTGGCCCAGACCAGATCGCACGGCAGCGCCGCCAGCCGGGGCCCGTGTTCGGGGTTGATCCTGGCCACGAGCGGATTCCCGTCGGCGCACGGCAGTTCGGGGTCGGCCGCGTAGGTCGGGTACGGCTGGGACGCCGCGCCGAACGGGATGACTGGCCCATCGACATCGAGGAAGAGCAGTGCGAGCTGAGCGGTTCCGGTCACGGCAGGAGGACAGGTCCGCCGGATCCCGCGGCAGCGGCGTGCGGGGACACCGCTGCCCGAGCCCGACACCGCTCCGCGCCAACTTCCCTGGTTATCAAGGTGGTTGTGGAACACCGACTCCGCTCTCACGAGGGCGGGGTGAGGGGGCCGGCTCTTTGCTGATCCCGTACGGATTTGCAGCCACGTCCGCCCCTGGCCCACCCGTTCCCGTCCCCGGCAGTCTCGTGGTCCCGCCCCGTGACGGGGCCGTGAGCCTACACGTGTAACAGACTGGAGGGCCGGCTTGCACAGCGGCTGCGCCTCAGGGTCTCCGCCGGCCTTCGTGCAGCGTGCGTGAGTGGCCTGCCAGGTCGTTCACCGAGGTCACGACGGAGTCGAACCTCATCGTGGCGCGCGACTCGGCCCCGTACCGCTCCCACTCGGGCACGCCGGCGTGGTTGGGGTTGCCCGTGCGGACGAAGGCGATCCACGCCTGATGCATGGTGTCCGCGAGTCCGTCCCGTACGGCGGGGGCGATCCCCCTGACGAGCGGCACATGGGACCACTTGTCGAAGTTGTGGAACACGAAGGGGAGTTCCAGACAGTGCGCGGCCGCGAGCCTGCCGTCGTGGACCGGCGCCGGGAGGTCGAACTGGTAGGCCCAGACCGGCCGCCCCGAAGCGGCTCGGGCTTCGGCAAGTTCGAGACAGGGCACCCGGAACAGTTCGTCCGTGATCAGATCCATGAGCACGTCGACGGGGCGGGCGCCGGGACGGGTGCGGGCATAGGCCGCGTACACCGCCTCGGCATCCGTGTCGAAGACTTCGGCGATCCGCGCGACGACCTGGTCCCGCGTCGCCTCGGCGTACCCGGCGTCCAGGGCGAACCCGAAGTTCGCCTCTTCGCGCGTCCAGCCGATCATGACGTCGATGTCGGCGGCCGCATCGTCGAGCAGGGTGCGGCCGGGGTGTTCGTGCAGGGTGACGCCGTCCCGCACGGGCAGGAAGGGTGTGGGCCAGTACCCCCACCGCATCGTGTGCCCGAACAGAGCGCCGGCCGCCTCGATGAGTCGAGGCCATGGAAGTTCGCGGAGCTCGTCGACGTCTGCCGCACCCGCGAACTGCAGGTAGGCGGCAGTGCGTTCGAGATAGGCGGCCGGCGCCGGAATGTCCAGGCCCAAGGGCGGGCTCTGCAGGATGACCCGCTTGAGCATGCCCCGCGCCTCGGGGTGGCCGGCCAGCGCGGCCGTGGACACCGCCCCACCGGACTGGCCGGCGACGGTGATGGTGTCGGGGTCGCCGCCGAAATGCGTGATGTTGTCGTGCACCCAACGCAGCGCGGCCAGTTGGTCGGTGAGCCAGAAGTTCCCGGCCCCCGTTGCGCACGGCCGATCCTCGCCCTCCTCCGCCCCCCGCCCCTTCCCCGCCGCGTCGAGCTCGTCGCCGAGGTAGAGGTAACCGAGCGGGCCCGTACGGTAGTTGATGCTCACCACGACGATGTCGCCGTCCCGCGCGAACTCCTCGCCGGAGTAGATCGGCATGGAGCCCGAGCCCGACACGAAGCCGCCGCCGTGGATCCAGAAGAGCACCGGCCGGCGCCCGGCGTCCACGGCGGGCGTCCAGATGTTCAGAGTGAGGCAGTCTTCGTCGAACGGCGGCGAGCCGTGGCCGCCGAGGACGGGGTCGCCGCCCTCCGCGTACATCTGCGGCACGCTCGGCCCGTCGGCGGTCGCGTCGCGCACGCCGCTCCATCCCGGGTGCGGCTGTGCCGGGCGCCACCTCAGGGGACCGACCGGCGGGGTGGCGTACGGCACCGCCCGAAATACGGTGACGCCCTCTTCGACGGCGCCCCGCAGACGACCTGCCTTCAGGTCGACGACGGGGGCCCGGTCCGGTGAGTTGTCCATGAGCGTTCCTTCCTCATCCAGGCTGCGCGACGAGGGCGCTGCCCGCACCCCGACCATATGGCGCATTTTCGCCGAACGTCAAGAATTCAACATACTCGACTGGGGTCGCGGGCCGGGGGTGTGCCCGCCGCTCCTCCCGCACACGGCTCCTCAGAACAGCCGGGCGTCCGCCGCTCGTACGGCTTCTCGTTCCAGCAGGGTGGCGAAGGCGCGCCACAGGAGGAGGCAGGTGCCTGCCCCGGCCATGGCGCCGGCGACCGTGTCGCTGAACCACTGGGCGTGCAGCCATGTACGGCTCCACATCATGGCGGCGGCATACAGGGCGCCGACCGGCCACCACCAACGTCTCGCCCGGGGAGGGAACGCCACGATCGCGATCACCATCACGAGCGTCACCGTGGTGAACACCTGGCCCGAGGGGAAGGACCCGTCGTTGACCAGGACCAGCGGGTGGGGCGGTCTCGGACGGTTGACGACCTGCTTGAGTGGGAGCACCACGACCACGTTCGCGACGACGGCGGTCACGAAGGCGAACAGGCCCGACCGCCACCGCCCGTAGACGCACAGGACTCCGACCAGGACGAGCGGAATGAGCGTTCCGATCGGGCCGCCGAGCCGGTCGAGGACATCGGCGAAGTCCGTGGCCGCCCCTTCGCCCGGATCCTCCGCCCACCTCACCCAGGGCGCGTCCAGGCCGCCGAACAGGGACGATCCACCCCGGAGCGTGAGCCCGACGGCCAGAGCGGAGAGCAGAAGCACCCCTCCGGCGATCGCGGCGCCCCGGGGAGGCCGAGCGGGGCGACGGTCACGAAGGAGCGGCGCGGGGGTCGGCGGAGGGGCGAACACTGGGGGTGTGGTGAACATGGCGGACCTCTCAGGTCACGAGGGCAAGGGGCGGCGAATGGAGTGGAGTTGGGGAGAGGGAACGGGTGGGGAGAGGAGAGGAGCGGAGGGCGCGTAGCTCGGTGGGGTGGGCGCGGCCCGGCACGAAGGGTGAGTCGGGGTCACCGCTGGGCTTCGGGGCGAACCAAGGCCACGCCTCACATGTGCGAGCCCCACACGTGCGGGCGCCACACGGAGGAGTCGAGCGCCACACGTACGAGCCCCACATGTGAGGACGCCACATGCCCTGGCACCACGCGTGCGGCGCCCCACGCGAGGACGCCAAGCGCGTGGGCACCACCTACGTGGGCGCCACATACGCGGGCACCACATACGGGCGGCGCCAACACCAGGCCCGCACCCAAGCGTGCGCAAGCCCGACGGACGGCGCGCCCCCATGGCGCCCCCACCCCAGGGCCCACGTACGGGCAGCTCACGGACGGGACAGCACCCACCTGCGAGGCCCCCGCAGGTGGACAGACCGCATGGATGGCACGGTCGACCCTATGCATGATCTGCACGCGTGGGTGAACTCAAAGGCAGCAACTCCCCATGGAGGCAGCCCACTTATGGGACGCCCCTAGGCTCCCCCTGCGGAGAACCCAGCCCGCCCCCAACCGGCCGCCACCAATATCCGCATAGACGGTGACACCGATCGCGCGCCGTCATGATCAATGCGGCGGCACGTCACGGCCCACGCAGCAGGCAGCAGGCAGCAGGCAGCAGGCAGCAGGCAGCAGGCGATAATCCGCCCCGCCGATGACACATGGGTGAGCGACAAGCAGTAAGGGCGCGGCGGCGGTGAGTATGGCGCCTAGGCGGCGACCGACACAAGGGCAATACATTTTTCGGCCACGCCATACGCCCGCTCCCCATCCATACGCGCAGGCCACACCCCCTCCGAGGCGATCAACCCCCCAGTCCCCTCCCACCCTTTCCCGTTCACCACCCCTAGCGCCACTCCCCCACGGGGTGCTACACAATGCCCATACACCGCTAACACGTGTAACCATCTGGCTGAAATTCTTCCCTGCCCGAGCGACTCTCGCTGCCGTGGCCCCTCCCCCTCTCCCCTCCTCTCCCCCTCCTCCTTCCCCTCTGCTCCGTCCCCGAGGAGTCGACATGTCCGTCTTCGACAGCCGTAATACGGCACACACCCATCGGCGGCCGTCATGACCACGAACGAACTCACCGAGCCCCACAGCCCCGGCGACACCCCCACCCCTGTCGACCCTGTCGACTCGGACGGTGCTGCCACTACCGATGCCGTCCCGGTCGGGTCCTGGCAGCGCGGGCTCATGCTGCTGCTCCTGGTCGCCAATGCCTCCATGCTGGCCGTCTACATGGGCGTGGGGTCCGTACTCCTGCCCCTGCAGATCGCGGACATCGACCCGGCGCACAAGGTCGCCGTGCTCGGGCTCGTGGGCGGGGTGAGCGCGGTCTTCGCGACGGCGTTCAACCCGATCGCCGGCGCGCTCTCCGACCGCAGCGGCCGGCGCAATCCGTGGATCCTGGGCGGCGCGTTCGCCTCGCTGGCCGGGCTCGCCTTCCTCGGCAACGTACGGACCGCGCTGATGGTGGGCATCGGCTGGTGTCTGGTGCAGGCCACCATGAACGTCTACCAAGCGGCGGTCACGGCGATCGTCCCCGACCGGATCCCCGTCGCCCGGCGCGGCACGGCCTCAGCGCTGGTGGGGCTGGCGCTGCCGATCGGAGGCAGCGTCGGCGTGCTCGTCGCCTCCCAGTTGTCCGACCGCATCACCGCGGGCTATCTCGTCTTCGGCGCGCTGGTCGCGGCGGCCGCCGTGCTGCTGGCCAGTTCGTTCCGCGACGTGCCGCGCGAGACGCCGGCTCCCGCGCCGGCCGCGGCGCGGCGCCAGGGGCTCGCGGCGCTTCTGTCGGCCCTCTCCCACCACGACTTCCGGTGGGCCTTCATCGGCCGGGCCCTCATGGTGCTGGGCTACTTCTCCGTCATCGGCTATCAGCTGTACATCCTCCAGGACCACATCGCACTTCCCTCCGGTCTGGAGCCGGCGGCCGCGATGGCGATCCTCACGCCGGTGTCGATGGCGTGCATGGCGATCTCGACCGTGGTCGGCGGGCTGCTGTCCGACCGCTGGAACCGGCGCAAGGTGTTCGTCGGGGCGTCGGCGGCGCTGGCGGGGCTCGTCACGGTCATTCCCGTCCTCAGCCCGACGTGGACCGGCATGATCGTGTTCAGCGCGCTCAACGGGCTCGCCTTCGGGTGCTTCATGGCGGTGGACACCGCCGTGGTGACGCTGGTCCTGCCGAGCGCCGAGGACGCCGCCCGCGACATGGGCGTCCTCAACATCGCCAACGCCGGGCCCCAGATCGTCGCCCCCTTCGTCGCCTCCGCGATCGTCACCGCGTTCGGCGGTTACAGCGCGCTGTTCCTGATCGGCGGCGCGCTGTCCCTCATCGGGGCACTCGCGATCCTCCCGATCCGCAGCGTCCGCTGACCCGACGCACACCCACAGCTCCGGCGGTCGCCTGTCGAGGGTCGGGCGGCCGCCGGTCCCATCAACTCCCTTACATCGAGGAGACATTGTGAGACGCAAGCGCGCTCTGCCGCTGGCCGCACTGTTGTTGTGCACGCCGGCTGTCGCCGCGGCGGTCCCGGCGGCGGCGTCGCCCCGGCCCGCGCACCACGCTCCCCTGCGCATCCTGCTCACCGATGACGACGGCTATGACGCGCCCGGCATCCAGGCGGCTTTCGCGCGCCTCACCTCGGCCGGCTACGACGTGACGATCGTCGCGCCCTTGACCAATCAGAGCGGCGCCGGGACGAAGATGCTCAGCGGGACCAGCCTCACGGTGAAGCATCCTGCGGCGAAGGTATGGGCGGTGGACGGCACCCCGGGCGACTCGGTCGCCTTCGGGCTCGCCGAGGTCTTCCGGGGCCGCGCGCCGGACCTGGTGGTCTCCGGCACCAACTTCGGCCCGAACGTGGCCGGTCTGGCCACCCACTCCGGGACCGTGGGCGGCGCCATAGCCGGACTCGAATCCGGTGTGCCGGCGATCGCCGTCAGCACGGGCGGACTCGCCGCGCCCGACCCGGTGGCCACGGTCAACGCCATGAAGCCCACCGTCGACTTCCTGGCCAAGCTCATCCATCGCCTCCAGGACCGAGCCGAGTCGGGGCCCCTGCTGCCCCGCGGCGTGGGGCTCAACATCAACTATCCGGTCATCGGCGCGGACGGGAAGGGCATCGCCAAGGGCGCCGCCCTGACGTTCCAGGACCCCCAGGTACCTCTCGTCCCGGAGTTCACGGACGCGGGTGACGGCACGTGGAAGATCGGCGCGAAGTTCGCGCCGCAGCCCCCGGCCAAGGGCGGCGACGTGGAAGCCGTGAACTCCGGCAAGGTCGCCATCAGCCCCATGAGCGCCGACTGGAACGCCGGGCCGAGCGGCGTCGCCAGGGCGGGCGCGCTGCTCGCGGGGCTCCGCCCCTAGTCAGGCGTCGCCCGCCGTACGTGCACCCGCTGCGCCGCGGCCCGCGCCCACGACATCTGGGTGCCGATCCGGTTCCGTCTGCCGTGCGGCACCGCACACCGCTCCCCGTCGAGTCCGGGCCGACTCGCGGGGCGCGGCTGCCGGACTGACGGGCCGGGAGACCGGACGGCTCCGGAGCTGGGCCGAGGGGATCTTTCCTGCCACACCGACATGTCGTGAGAGTCAAAAGTGACAGTGATAACCTCTAACCACAGACTGGATATGCAGTCGCCAGCGTGGAGGAGGCGGTCGTGGCCGAGCCGGAAGCAAGGACTCCCCGGGAGCGGTACCGCGCCCAGGTGCGCGAAGAGATCAAGAAGCACGCCTGGGAGCAGATCGCGAGCGCGGGCGCGTCGGCGCTGTCCCTCAACGCGATCGCCAAGCAGATCGGGGTGAGCGGGCCGGCGCTCTACCGCTACTACGCGAGCCGCGACGACCTGATCACCGAACTCATCCGGGATGCCTACCGCAGCCTCGCCGACACGTTCCGGGCCCACGCCGTGGCCGGCACCGATCTAGCCGGCCTCGCGGACGCCATGCGCCACTGGGCTCTGCAGGACCCTCAGCGCTACTTCCTCATTTACGGCACCCCTGTACCCGGCTATGAGGCGCCCGAGGACACCGTCCGGACCACCTCCGAGATCATGGACGTCCTGCTCGCGGCGTGCGCGGCCGAGCGGCAGCCTGCCACCACGACGCCGCTCGACGACCATCTGGCGGAGCATCGCGCCTGGGCGCGCGACCCGAAGGCGCCGGCCACCGCGCTCAGCCGCGCGCTGGCGTTCTGGACGCGCCTTCACGGCATCCTGTCCCTCGAACTCGCCGGCCATTTCGCGGGCATGGGCTTCGACCCCGTGGAGCTCTACCGGGCCGAGACCCGGACGCTGACCGGCCCCTGAGGCAGGCGTGGGCCCGTCCCCCACTGGTACGGAGGGCGGCTCACTGCCAGACGGTCCGGGCCAGCAGCATCGCGCCCATCGCGAGCATGGTCACGGCGACCAGCGTGTCCAGGACGCGCCATGCGGCGGGGCGGGCGAGGACACCGCTGAGGAGGCGGGCGCCGTAACCGAGGCCGGCGAACCACACCAGGCTGGCCGTCATCGCCCCGAGGCCGAAGGTCCAGCGCAGGGCGCCCCGGTCGGCGGCGGCCGAGCCGAGCAACAGCACGGTGTCCAGGTAGACGTGCGGGTTGAGCCAGGTCATGGCCAGGCAGGTGAGCACCGCGGTGCGGACGGAGCCCGTCGAGGCGCCCTGCGTCGTCAGGCCCTGTGCGGCAGCGGCCGGTTTCAGCACGCGGCGGGCGGCCAGGGCGCCGTAGCAGATCAGGAAGCCGCCACCGGCGAGGCCGACAGCGGTCAGCGCCGCGGGCCACGCGGTGACCACGGCTCCGAGCCCGCCCACCCCGACGGCCACGAGGACCGCGTCGGACGCGGCGCAGATGCCGACCACCGCGAGGACGGCCTGGCGGCGCACCCCTTGGCGCAGAACGAACGCGTTCTGCGCGCCGATGGCGACGATGAGGGACAGGCCCGTGGTGAATCCGGCTGTGGCCGCCGGGAAGATGCCGCTGTTCATGCCCTCGACGTTATGGATCACCCAGGGCATTAGTACAGCTAAAGTTTCTTACCTACCATTAGCTCCTGTGATGACTGAGCTGCCCCTCGACCAGGTCCGCACGCTGCTCGCCGTAATCGACGAGGGCACCTTCGACGCCGCCGCCGCGGCGCTGCACGTGACGCCTTCCGCCGTCAGCCAGCGGGTCAAGGCGCTGGAGCAGCGCACCGGCCGGGTGCTGTTGATGCGTACGAAGCCGGTCAGGCCGACGGAGTCCGGGCAGGTGGTGGTGCGGTTCGCGCGCCGGCTGGCTGCGCTGGAGCGCGATGCGTACGCGGAGCTGGGCATCGCCGATGATTTCGGTCCGGTGCGGCTGCCGATCGCGGTGAACGCGGACTCGCTGGCCACCTGGTTCCTGCCGGCGCTGACCCGTGTCCCGCAGACGCCGCCCATCTGCTTCGAGCTCTTCCGCGAGGACGAGGCGCACACCGCGGCGCTGTTGCGCGAGGGGCAGGTGATGGCGGCGGTGACGTCGTCGGCACAACCGGTGGCCGGCTGTCTGGTGCGCCCGCTGGGCCTCTTCCGCTATCTGCCGGTGGCGAGCCCGGAGTTCGCGGCGCGGCATCTCTCGGACGGCCCGCCGGAACGGTGCCTGCCGGACGCGCCGGTGATCGTCTTCGACCGGCGTGACGAACTGCAGGACCGTTTCGTGCGCTCGCTCGCCCCCGAGCGGCCGGGCGCGAGCCGTGTCCGTCACTCCGTACCCACGTCGGAGGGGTACTGCGACGCCGTGGTCGCCGGTCTCGGCTGGGGCCTCCTGCCGGAGCCGCAGGCGGTTCCGCTGGTGCGCTCGGGGGCCCTGATGGAGTTCGCGCCGGGCCGTCGGCTGACCGTGCCGCTGTACTGGCAGCAGTGGAAGCTGGACGTGCCGGCGCTGGCGCTCGTGGCCGGGGCCGTCGCCGCCGCGGCAGCCGAGTCGCTGCACGATCCGGCTCGTTCAGGCCCGGACCGAACGGCGCCGCGGTCCCCTTGACGTCCTAGCCGAACGGCCCCTCGGTGACGAAGCGCCGCAGCGAGCGCGCGAACGCGGCCGCTTCGCCCGGCGGCCACGAGGCGAGGCCGGCCTCGATGTGGTCGGACAGGCGCCTGCGCAGCGCTGCCACGGTGCGCTCGCCCTCGTCCGTCAACGCGAGCAGCGTGGCGCGCCGGTCGGCCGGGTCGGGTTCGCGCCGCACGAGCCCGGCCGCTTCGAGCCGGGAGGCGCGGCGGGTGACGCCCGACCGGTCGAGCCCCACGTCGGGGGCGAGGTCGGCCGCGCTGCGGGGCCCGGTCCTTTCCAGGCCGCTGAGGATCGGGTACGTCAGCTCGTTCACCGCTTCCCCCATGCCGGCGGTCAAGGTGCGGTGCAGCTCGATCCGGGTGCTGCGCTTGAGCAGCACGCCGAGGGCTTCGGAGATCTGTCGTCCCACGTCGTTTTCCACACCCGCACACTAGCGTGCGGGGCGCACGCAAGGTGACGCATGGGCCCCTCGCCGCGTGAGAGCTGCGTCTCCCTGGTTCCCGATCTGCGCCACCGCGTTTTCCGAGTGGCGTCGTCCCGCCAGACGCGATCGCGCCATCGTCGCCTCGTACGGGGCGGCCTCCCCGCTCCGACCTGCGGTTCACTCTGCGTTCAGCCGAACGGAACCGTCCCGTCCCCGCCATGTCGCCCGGGGGCCCGCCGGGCGCCGATGACTCGACCGGCGTAACCCTCCTGTACGACTCCGTTAGCATGATCGAACCCTTACCGCTCGTCCGCATCACCCACGCTCCACCGAGCACCCGCCCCACCAGGCATGAAGAGCGGCCACACCACCGGCGTCCGACAAAAACACATGGGCCAAACAATTGATACCTATAGCCTCGCGGATATCCGCCCGAACCAACCGCGCACAGCTGCTCGCCGCCCTGCGTCGACCACGCGTGATCGTGTGGACCGCGGCAAGTGTGGTGGCCCTCGCGTTCCTCGTCATGCTGGAGATCGCCGCCCGCCACTACGGCATGCCGGGGCCGATCACCAACCAGGCGCGGGAGGTGGTCTTCGCCCCCAAGTCGGGTCCGCTGCTCTACGCCGGGATGGCGTTGATGATGGTGGTGCTCCCCTGGCGGCAGCGTTGGATCGCGATCGGCGCCGCGGTCGGGATCGATCTGGTGTTCTTCCTGGTCCGGTGGCTGGTCGACGCCAAGATGATGTTCGGCAACGGCGCGCTGTGGGTGCTCCTGGCCTGCGTGGTGATCGCCCTCACCCGTCGGACCGGCGCCGAGCGTGTGCTGCTGCTCAAGGGTGTGGGGCTCGGTCTGCTGCTCGTCGCCGGGCGCAAGACCGGTGACACCTGGCTCCTCATCACCTCCAAGACTCGGCCGACCGTCCTGGACCAGTACGTGGCCACGGCCGACCACGCCTTGGGCAACCCGTCCTGGCTGGCCGGGCGCATCGTCGAGGCCACCGGCAGCGTGGGCTCGCACATTCTCGACTACGTCTACATCCAGCTCGCGGTGGCCGCGGTCTGCGTCGCGCTCTACCAGCTGCGCAACGTGGCGAAGGAACGCCAGTTCCCCGCGCACCACCTGGTCCGCACCTTCCTGGTGATCGGCCTGCTCGGCCCCGCCATCTACATGATCTTCCCGGTCGTGGGGCCGATCTTCGCCTACGGCGGCGACGGCGGACACTGGGCGGTCGCCGACCTGTGGCCGCACACCGCGCCCACGATCACCGCCCCGCAGCACATGCCGTTCGACGAGTTCACCCCGCGCAACTGCATGCCCAGCCTGCACACGGCGTGGGCCACCGCGATCTTCATCCACTCCCGCAAGGGACCCCGCGTGCTGCAGGTCGCCGGCGCGCTCTGGCTGCTCGCCACGCTGGGCGCCACCCTGGGCTTCGGCTACCACTACGGCACCGACATCATCGCGGGCGTCGTCTTCACCCTGACCGTCGAAGCGGGCCTGCGCGCCCTCGCCTACGGCTGGGACCGCCCGGCCATCCAGCTCGTCGCCCACGGCGCGGGCGTCTTCACCGCGCTCCTGGTCGCGTACCGCTACCTGCCGCTGCAGATGGCCCACCACCCGTGGATCTACGGGCCCCTGATGGTTCTGGCGGTGGCCTCGGTGGTCCACCGCTACCTCAGGACCGTCAAGCAGTGGGAACCCGCCGCGGTGCCCGTACGCCGGCCCCAGCCGCAGCCCCAGCCCGAACTCGTCTGAGCCGTGGCGCGCCGCGGGCCCCGGCCCGACGGAGCGCTCCCGCACTCCACGGCCCCTGCGGGCCGGCCCCCTTCACCGCTCGGAGCGGTCCCGACTTTCGGGGCCGCTCCGAGCCGTTTCCGGTCCGCGCTCAGGCTGTCCACCCGCTTTCCACCCGCTTTCCGCGCGCCGTTGCGCGGTCGGTCCCTGCCGTTTCCGGGTCCGGCCATGGCCGGGCGTGGCCGGGGGGAAAGCGTTGTCCGGGGCTCGTGGAGGCGGAATTCTCTGACGTGTGAACAGTGCAGAGGTTGGAGAGGCCATGCGTCCCGCGCTCATACGTTCCTTCTCGCAGCTCGAAGAGCTCGATCCCACCCGCCCCGTCGTGACCCTGTTCAGCGGCGGTCTGGACAGCTCGTACCTGCTGCTGAGACTGCGTCGGATGGGCGTGCGCGACGTACACGCCGTGAGCGTCGACATCGGTGAGGACGAGTCCAGCACCTACAAGCGGCAGGTCGCCCAGGCGCTCGGCGCCACGATCCACATCCTGGACCGGCGCGAGGAGTTCGCCAACCGGTACGTCGCACCGGCGATCGCCGCCCAGGCCGTCTACCTCGGCATCCACCCGGTGAGCTCCACGCTCAGCCGCCCGCTCATCGCCCACAGCGCTGTCGAGCTGGCGCACTCGCTCGGCGCCCAGGCCGTCCTGCACACCGCCAACCGCTCGCAGAACACCCTGCGCCGGCTCAACGGCGCCCTGCGGCTCCTCGGGTACCGGGGCGCGTTCGGCAGCCCGTACGACCTGGACCCCGTCACCCGCGACGACAAGCTCGTCGAGCTGCGCTCCGCAGGCATCGATCTGCTCGCCGGGCGCATCGTCAGCGGCGACTCGAACCTGTGGTGCCGCGAGTTCGAGTCGGGCATCCTCGACGACCCCGAGCACCACGAGGTGCCCGAGGAGATGTACGCCTGGAGCCGGCCGACCGCCGCGCCGGGCGAGACCGATGAGCTGACGGTCACCTTCGAGCACGGCCTGCCCGTAGCCCTCGACGGGGAGCGGCTCGCCCTGACGGAGCTCGTCGACCGCCTCAACCGGCGCGTCGGCGCGTACGGCCTCGGACGCTACTCCGGTCTCGAACACCTCGATCACGGCGAGAAGGTCCTGGAGATCCGCGAGATGCCCGCGGCCTGGCTGCTGCTCAGCAGCTACCGGCACGTCGAGAGCGCCTGCCTCGAAGCCGAGCTGATCCGCGAGAAGCGGGGCCTGGAGCAGGTGTGGACGCGCGAGGCCCTCGAAGGCCGCTGGTTCGGTGAACTCCGGCTCGCCGTCCAGACGTTCATGGACGCGTGCGCGTCCCGCACCACCGGCACCGTGACCTGGCGGCTGCGCACCGGCGGCGCCGACACGCGCTCCATCACCGCGGGGCGCCCGCTCTACCTGCGCGACCGCGAGGCCTGGGAGGACCAGGCCATCGCCGCCGAGTCGGCGCCGTTCACGCGCACGACGGAAACGGTCCTCGCGGCGGCCTGACCCGGTCCCGCGAGGGCCCGACGCCCCGGACCGGTCCTGGGCGGCCCCGCCGCCCGCCACCCCCTTCTTCCTTTCTTGTCTACGCCTACGGAGCACTTCCATGACCACTGCCGTTGCCCACCCCGTGGCCGTCGCCGCCGTCAACGCCCTTACCGGGGCGGGCGGTCACCTGATGCCCGCGGCCGAGCTGTCCTCCCTCGTCGGAGTCGACGCGACCGACTGGGCGCGCTTCGCCGCGCACTGGGACGAGCTGACCCTCGATACGCACATGGCCGACGGTGGCACCTACCGCTTCCGCCGCTACGGCCAGTTCGAGCTCGACCCGGCGGCCGGTGCGCTCACCCTGCTGCCGCACGCCCCGTACCGCCAGGAGTCGGAGATCAACCCGCTCAACGGCGGCGTGGAGCGCGTCTTCGACCCGCTGACCGACGCCTTCGCGGGCGACGCACTGCTGCGCTCGGTGCTGGTCGAACTCGGCCGTGTCTTCACCGCCGTGGACGGCACCGCCGCCTGGAACGTGAAGCTCCACCCGTACCGCATCAGCGCCTCCGCGGGTCAGACGGGCCAGCCGGCGCCCGAGGGACGGCACCGCGACGGCGTCACCTTCATCACCTCGCTCATGATCGGCCGGACCAACGTCACCGGCGGCGAGAGCGGCGTCTACACCGACGAGGGCGAGCACCTGCTCACCACCACGCTCTCCGAGCCCGGCGACCTGCTGCTCGGCGACGACCGGCGCACCCTTCACTCGGTGACGCCGGTGCGGCCCGTGGACGCCGGGCTCGCCGCCCACCGTGACGTCCTGGTGATCGCCTACACCGCGCTCTGAGCAGCGACCGTTCCCCCTGTCGAGGAGTCCCCGATGACCACCACCACCGCGGCCCGCCGGGCCTGGTTGACCGATCTGCCCGTCCTGCTGGTCGCCGTGGTGTGGGGCTCCAGTTATCTCGCCGCCAAGGGCGTCACGACCACCCACACCGTGCTGGCGGTCCTCGTGCTGCGCTTCGCGGTGGTCCTTCCGGTGCTGGTCGTCGCCGGATGGCGCAGGCTGCGGGCCCTGAGCCGCCCCCAGCTCGGCGGGGCCGGGCTGCTCGGCCTGATCCTCTCCGGGATCTTCCTCCTGGAGACGTACGGAGTCGTGCAGACCTCGGCGACCAACGCCGGGCTCATCATCAGCCTCACCATGATCTTCACGCCCGTCGCGGAGAGCCGGCTGCGGCGTACACCGCTGTCCCGGTCGTTCCTCGCGGCCGCCGGGCTCTCCGTGCTCGGCGTGGTGCTCCTGACGCAGGGCGCCGGCTTCACCAGCCCGTCGCTCGGTGATCTCCTGATGCTGGGCGCGGCCGTCGCCCGTACCGTCCACGTCCTGGCGATGTCCCGGCTGCGATCGGTGCGGGGCGCGGACGCCCTGTCGTTGACGACGGTCCAACTCGGCAGCGCCGTCGGGGTGTTCGCAGTGCTCTCGGCGGCGCCGGGGACCGGCGGCACCCCGTGGGCGGCCGCCGCGGACTTCGGCGCCGGCGAGTGGCTGGGGCTGCTGTACCTGTCGGCGTTCTGCACCCTGTTCGCCTTCTTCGTGCAGATGTGGGCCGTGCGCCGCACGTCTCCCTCGCGGGTCAGTCTGCTGCTCGGCACGGAGCCCGTGTGGGCCGCGGTCGTGGGCATCGCTCTCGCCGGCGACCGGCCGGGATGGCTGGGGTTCCTGGGCGCGCTGCTCGTCCTCGCGGGCACCGCATGGGGGCGGACGGCGGCACCACGGGAACGCGAGACGCCGGACACCGATGAGGTGATGGCGCCTGGGGGGCGGTCGGGGGACGCCGCGCAGGCATCCCCGCCGGACGCGTCAGTCGTCCAGCCATCCGAGGCGGACGGCGCTGACGCCGGCCTGGAAACGGCTGTCCGCGCCTAGCCGTTCGGTCAGCTCGGAGACGAGGCGACGGACCGTGCGCTCGGAGATCCCGAGCTTGCGGGCCATCGCCTCGTCCGTCAGTCCCCCGGCGAGCATCCGGACCAGTTCGCGGTGGCGTCCGGTGGGCCGCCACTCGGCGCCGTCCTCGTCCGCGCCGTCGCCGAGATCGCCGCCGCCCGCCGTCTCCGGCAGCACGCTCGCCCCCGCCCAGCAGTGCTCGAAGATCCCGCGGAACACATCGACCAGCGTCTCGCTGCGCAGGACCACCGCGGCGATCCCTCCGTCCGCGAGCTGCGGGGCCGGCACGATCGCCAGGGAGCGGTCCACCACGATGAGCCGCAGCGGCAGCGTGTGCGCGGTGCGGACCTGGGCGCCGGCCCCGCCCAGCCGGCGCAGATAGGCCGCCATGTGCGGAACCGCGGCGGCCGAACCCAGGTGGATCGTGCGGATGCGTACGCCGCGGTCGAGCGCGAGGCGGTCCCTTTCGAGGCCCGCCTCGACCATTTCGGCGGGCAGGGCGCGGCCGGGGTGGAGGGACAGGACCTCGTTCTCCACGCGCTGCGAGGCGTCCTCCAGGGCGGCCGACACGTTGGCGGCGCCCGTCACCACCTCCATCTGGACGGAGGACAGCTCGCGGGCGTGTACGGGCTGGAAGTCGGCGACGACCTGTGCGAGCGCGGACCGCGTCTGCTGTACGGCGCCGAGCAGCGCGCCGGTGTGCTTCTCCTCTTCGAGGAGGAGGTTGCGCAGCGCGGTGTCGGGGGCCAGTGCCGTCCAGCCGTTGCGGGTGTCGGGCGACGGCACGAACAGGCCGAGCCTGCCCAGGAGTTGGAGCGCCTCGGCGAACTCCGTACCGCTCCATCCCCGGTCCTCGGTGAGGGCTTCCGGCTTCCACGCGGCGTCGTCGAGGGCGATCCGATAGAGATCCTGCGCTCTCGCGCGGGCGTCCACGGGCGTCCCCCTGCGCGTCTCCGCGCGCGTGTCCGTGCGTGTGTCAGGCCGTCCGTCCACTCCTGTCCGCCCCCATTCCGTCGGCTGCTCCCCAGGGGAGCTCCTCCTTCGGTGATCTTAAAAATGATTCTGCTCCGTGGGACAGCACCGTCCGGAATACGGACGGGATGTGCGGGTGGTACGTCCGCCTCTGGCCATGTCCGGTCCCGGAACTCCCTTGCGCATAGCGGCTGATGGGCCTCCGGGAGATGCTGATCACACACCGACCGATCGCTTCCAGGGGGAACCCGAATGTCTGCCTTCGTCGCCTCGACACCCATCGCTTCCACCGCGGCCACCGCCTCGTCCACGACGGCCGCTCCGGCCGCCGTCGCATCCGTCGTGCCGACTGCCGCGGCGCCCGCGCGCCGCACGCGGATCATCCGGGTTGCCGCCGCCGCGTCCGTCGCGGCCTGCGCCGCCGTGCTCGTCCTCGGCGGGACGGCCGACGCCGGGTCCGCCTCCGCGGCTGTGCGGGCGGCCGCGCCCGTGAACAGCAGCGACTCCTTCATCTGGGGCTGAACCGGTGCAGCGTCCGAGCATCGCCGTCGTCGCCCCGCTGACCGGGCCGCGCACGGTCTGGGGAACGGTTCTGCTCGGCGAGGTGGACCGGGTGCGGGCCACGTGGCCGGACGCAGCCGAATGGCACGTGCACGACGAGACACTGGGTGTGGCGGAGGCCATCGCGGGCGACGGCCATGTGGCGGTGGTCGGACACAGCGACCCGGCGCGCACCCGCGAGGCGCTGCCCGTTTACGCGGCGGCGGGTCTGCCCTGTCTGCTGCCCTTCGTTCCGGCGGCCCCGCCCGCGCTGAGCTGGGCGCCCGACGAAGAGGCACTGGTCCGCACGGCCATGGAGGCCGCTGCGGCACTGGGCGCGGCGGGACTCACGGTGGCCGGCGACGGGGGCCCGGAGTGGGCGGCGCTGGCGCGCTACGTCGAAAGAACCGCCTCCCGACCGGGCCGCACACGAAGCCCGGGAGCGAAGCCGGCCGCCGCTGGAGCGGAGCCCGCACCCATGGCACTCCCCGCCCTTCCCGCAGCGGAACCGCCCCTACTGGCACGGGGATCCGCCGGTCCGGGGCCCGCCACTTCGGGCGCTTCCGCCTCGGAGGCGTCCGTCTCGGAGGCGTCCGTCTCGGAGGCGGCACTGGCCAGGGGGAGCGCGGGCCCGGCCGGGGCGAACGGGGGTCGAGCCGAGGCGGTCGCATCCCGCACGGAGTCGCCCGCCCCCCGCGCGGGGCGGACCCCCGACGCGGGGTCGACGCTTCCGGTCACGGGGCCGGACATCCCCGGCGCGGGACCGACCGATCCCGGCTTCGGGTCGGACGCCCGCGGCTCCGGACCGGCCGTGCTCGTGCCGCCGCGTCGTCTCGCCGAGTTCCTCGGGGGCGCCGGGCCCGTGCTCGTTCCGCTGGACTGCGGCCTGGCGTCGTTCGCCGCGCTGGCCGGTGCCGCCACCGGGCACCAGGTCTGGGCCGTACACCCGCAGATGTGTGCCGTGCGCCGTGCGCGGACCGCGGTGACGGCCCTCGCCGAGGCCCTCACTGCCGATCCGGCCCTGCGCGGGACGGCCCTGTCCCACGCGGTACGCGATCGGTCGGGAACTCTGCTCACCGTCGCAGGGGGTGTGCTGGGGGACGGCTGGCGGGTGTCACGGCTCGGCAGCGTGTGCCCCGCGCGGAGCGGCGTCTGAGCACCGCCGCGTGCTCGGACGCCGTCCCGTGGCCGACGGCGCTCGGCGCCCGCATCAGGCACCTCCGGGTCGCCGTGCCCCGCGACGCGACCGCCCACATCCATGCGGCACTGGCCGACGCGGACCTGCGGATGATGCGGCGCACCACGGACACCCACCTCCCGCTCACCTGTGACCTGGTGCGTGAGGCCCAACTCCGGCCATCTTCACCGATGGAGCGGCACGCAACCATGGAGCACTCGGGCTCGACGGTGCCGCACATGTGCGCAGCTCCCCCAGCGCCGCCGGCCCGCGTCCGAACGGATCAGGCCAGCTGACTCCCCGGTGAGCGCCGTGGTCGGCGCCGACCTGCCGACCACACCCATCGCACGGCATGTGGCGTTCATTCGCGGCGTGTTGTCGCGAAAAACCCGCTCTGCCGTTCGAGCTGGCTATGCGCCCTTACGGCTTGATATCACGTCATTGGCGCCTCTTGATGTGGAATGCATTGCTTCGCTCTCGGTGGCTGACTAGCTTCTCCGCTCGGCACAGGGAGCAACCGCACCGCGGCCCGCCCCGGCCACACATCCTCATGGAGGTAGCAGCATGCGCACGACCGGGAAACTCGCATCCGTCACCGGCGCTGTCGCGCTGACCGTGGGCCTGCTGGGCGCGAGCGCGGGAGCCGCCGGCGCGGCGGCCGTACCGCAGGGCGCGGCCGACTGCCCCTCGACCTACTTCTGTGTCTGGTCGGGGCAGAACTACACCGGCCATCGGCAGCAAGTCGCGGGCACAAACGCCGACTTGACGAAGTACGCGGTCTTCCAGTCCTTCAAGTCCTGGTACAACCACGGCGCTTCCTGCGCCTTCGAATGGTTCTCGGCTACGCAGTTCCGCGGGTCGTCCGGGACTATCGCGAAGGGGTACAAGACGTCCGACTCGGTGAGTCACTATATGAAGTCCAACAAGTGGGCCTGCTGATCGCCGACCAGGCCGCCCGGCGGACACCCTCCGATCCGTACACCGCTCCCGGGGCCCTACCAGGGGACGGTCTCGCCATGGCGGTCGAGGAACTGCAGGCCCGGTGCGCCGGCCTGCGCTTCGAGGACGTCGACGACCGCCGGAACGCTCTCCTCGGGCAGCAGCGGCGCGTCGGGCCCGCCGAGCCGGGTGCGGTTGTGGCCGGGGTCGATGAGCAGCTTGGTGTGCCCGTCCCCTGCGTGCCGGGTGGCATAGCTGCGCATCAACTGGTTGAGGGCGGCCTTGCTCGCCTTGTACAGCTCGTAACCGCCCTCCGTATTGAGCGAGATGCTGCCCTGCTCGGAGGACATGACCCCGACGGTCCCGCCGGGTACGACGAGTCCGCGCAGCGCCTCCAGAGCGCGCAGCGGGCTCAGTGCGTTGGTGGTCATCACCTCGTTGAACATGGCGGTCGGGACCTCGCATATGGGCAGGTTGCCCCGGTCGATCGCGGCGTTCACGAAGAGCAGGTCGATCCGGCGTCCCGTCAGGCGGGCACGCAGTGCGTCGAGTTGGACGGGGTCGGTCACCTCAAGCGGCTCGACCGAGAGCCGGCCTTCCGAGGCGTCGGCGCTCGCTCGCAGTCCACCTCCCGGCTCCCGTGTGGTGGCGATGACGTGCCAGCCCCGGTCGAGGAGTTCGCGTACGAGGACGAGGCCGAGACCCCGCGAAGCTCCGATGACGAGGGCGTGACGACCCGAGGACGTGGACATGTGGCTCCTAGTGGCTGGGCTCTCCACAGTAGACGAGACGCGACGTCTCGTCTAGACAATTTCTCGCGGCCCGGTGCCGGGTAGGGTGTCTCGCATGCCCGCCGCCAGCCCTCCGTCCCGCAGGCCTCGCTCCGGACCCCGGCGCGACGAGTCCGCCCGCCTGGCCGTGCTGCACGCCGCAGACGATCTGCTCGTCGAGCACGGCTTCAGCGGCCTCACCATCGAGGCGATCGCGCGCCATGCGGGCGTCGCCAAGCAGACGATCTACCGCTGGTGGCCGTCCAAGGTGGAGATCCTGCTCGACACCCTCATCGAGGACAGCGAGAAGCGCCTGCCCGTCCCGACGGGGCAGCCCACCGCGGAGGGCGTGCGCGGCTACCTCCACGACTTCGCGCGGTTCCTCACGGACGACCCGGCGGGCAAGGTCCTGCTCACGCTCGTCGCGCAGGCGCAGCACGACCCGGCCACCGCCCGGAGCTTCCGCGAGCGCTACCTCGGCCCACGCCGTGACCAGGAGCGCGACTGGCTCACGCGCGGAATCGAGACCGGCGTGTTCTCGCCGGAGCTCGGCCCGGACGCCACCATGGACGCCCTCCTGGGCCCGATCGTCTACTGCGCCCTGACCGGAACGAGCGTCCCCGCCGGGCTGGTGGACACCCTCACCGAGAGCCTCCTGCGCCCACCCCCGGCCTGAGCGGCGACACCCCCCGCAGTCCACCGCGACCCCCAGACGCGGCGCTCAGCCGTGGTTGCGCGCCTCCACCGGGCGGACCAGCAGGTAGATGCCGGCGGCGGTGGCCAGTACGGCCATGCACGCGATGAAGACCAGGCCCGCGCCTTCGAGGCCGAGCGGCCCCACCAGCAGGCCGACGCCGATCACCGGCACCGAGATCCCCGCGTAGGCCACCACGAAGAGGGTGGAGATCACCGAGGCGCGGTGGTCCTCCGGGGACGCCTCGGCCACCGCGGACAGGGCGCCGCGGAACGCGAGCCCCTGACCGCAGCCGCCGACCAGCGCGCTCAGCACCATCAGCGACAGCGAGTCCCAGCGGAGCGCCGCCGCGAGCAGCGCGAGGCCGGCCAGGAGCGCCGCGCAGCCCAGGGGCAATGAGCGTGCCAGCCCCACGCGCCCCACCGCCAACTGCCCACCGGTCGAGGCGAAGAAGGCCAGCGCGACCACGAGTCCGATGGCCGCGTGATTGCTGACGTTCAGGGACTGTGTCAAGAACGCGGGGCTCACCGAGGTGAACACCCCGAACAGCGCGAACCCCACGAACGCCGCGATGGCCGCGGGCACGAACACCGGGCGCACCCGGGCGGGCAGGGTCGGCCGCTGCGTTCGGGCACTGCGCAGCGGCCGGGGGTCCCGTACGGTCTCGCGGAGCCGCAGCAGGACCGCGACCGAGGCGGCCACCAGGACGAGGTGGACGACGAAGGTCAGGGTCAGCGGCCAGGCCGCGTACTGCGCGAGCAGCCCGGCGAGCAGGGGCCCGCAGCCGAGGCCGCCCATGTTGGCGGCCGTCGCCACGAGCGTGGCCCTGGACGCGCCTCCACGCGGCGCGAGGTCCATGACGTAGGCCGTCGCGGCCCCGGTGAACAGTCCGGCCGACAAGCCCGACAGGAGCCGGCCCGCGAAGAGCCAGCCGAGCCCAGAGGCGCACAGGAAGCACACCGCGCTCGCCGCCGCGCACCCAAGGCCGGCCAGCAGCACCGGCCGCCGGCCCACGGCGTCCGACACATTGCCCGTGAGCAGCAGCACGCCGATGACACCGAAGGCGTAGACGGCGTACACCACGGTGACCATGAGCTCGGAGAACCCGAACTTGTCCTGGTAGAGACCGTAGAGCGGGGTCGGCAGCGTGGTCCCGGCCATGCACACGGCGAACACCGCGCCACTGAGCAGACAGGGCCACCAGCCGCGAAGGTCACGATCCATGCCACCGACGGTAACCCCGGGGGGCGCTCCCGCACCGCCCGTACGCCCCCGGGCGCGCCGTCACGCCTGGGGCCAAGGCCCGCGCGGTCCGGCTGCGTTCGCCCCTTCCCGCCGCCGGGCTTCGCTCACTTGTCGCACTGTCAGTGGGGCGTGCGACCATCCACAGCATGATCGTCCCCCTTGACGCCCTGCTGCCGACCGCCGGTTCGCACGGCTCGACCACGTACGCCGACTGGGCCGCGGCCCACGATCCGGACGCGGTCGGGACCGCGCGCGACCTGGTCGCGGACATGCGGACCGAACTCGGCCGGTCCTGGCAGAAGCCCGGCGCCTTCGTCGACGCGATGGCGGCGCGGGCGCGGCGGCTGCCTCCGGCGCATCTGCCGTGGTTCTGGGACACCGTGGGTCATCGCCTGATCGGATTCGGGAGCCGGCCGGGCGGACGCGCGTACACGGCGGCGCGTGCGGCGGAGGCGGAGCACGGGCTGCCGGTGGACCCCGCGTACCGGCGGGCCAACGCGCTGCTGTTCGCCGCGGGCGGTGCCATGCCGGCCAAGGAATTCGGGGCGCACCAGCGGTTCCTCGCCGACACGCTGGAGCCGGCCGAGGCGCACACGGCGCTGGCCGCGTTCCTCAGCGCGTGGGCCGGCTCGTCGGCGGATCTTCCCGCGGACCTCGTGCGCCGGGTCCGTGCCTCCGCCAGGGCGGCCGGGCACGGCGACGAGGAGGTGGCGCGGCTGGTCGGCGAGATCCTGTCGGCCACCCGGGAGAAGTCGGTGCCGGACGCGCTGCTGGCCGCCGCCGGCCCCGTCCTGACGGCCCATCCGCCGGCGGACCCGGTCACGGCCGGGCTCCTTGAGGTCTTTCCCACCGGAGCCACCGACGGCGGCGCCTGGGTGCGGATGCTCATCGGCTGCGGCGCGACCGGGGCCATGGAGGCGGGCCGGATCGCGCCGGAAGGCGGGCCGCACCACTGGGTCGGCACCTTCATCCGCATGTACCAGTACGCGGCGCAGCCCGGCGGCGGTGTCGGGCGGCAGCCCCTGCCGCCCGAATTCCTCGACCTCGTCGGCCGGTTGGGGCGGTGCCTGAAAGAGTCGGGCGCGCCGGTGACGGCGCACACCACCCGGCACCACTACCAGGGCTTCGACGCCGACGTCCTGGACGCGCTGCTCGCGGCGGGGGCCACCGTCGTCGATCCCGGCCCGGACATCGCCATCCGGTTCTGGGGCGAGCACGCGCGGCGCGATCTCACGACGCTCGCCGCGGACAGCGTCTTCGGCCCCCGCCTGGAGGGGACCGTCCACGCGGACCTCCTGCCGAACTGGGCTCTGGCGCACCGTCGGCCGGGTTCCGCGGTGACGCTGCTCCCCGGCAACGAAGGCATCGCGCGAGGCGTGGCCGCCCGGGTCGGCAAGCTCGTCGACACGGTGGCGGGCGGAGGCATGGCGGGGGCCGAGGAGGCGATGGCCGAGCTGGAGATCCTGCTCGACCGGCCGACGGTGACGGCGCTCGGCGGGATCGCCGACGCGCTGGGCGAGGCGGATGCCGGCGGCGCTCTGCACCGTTCGCTGGCGGCCGGCCTCCCCGAGGAACTGGCGTGGCCCGCACTGGAGTCGGTGTACGCGCGCTTCGCCGCGGAAGCCCCGCGCGTGGAGGCCGACGCGGCGGCGCCGGGAGTGGCGGGGGTGACGTCGACCTGGCCGGTCCTGACGGTGTTCGGGCGCGACCGTGCGTACGCGGTCGCTCCCGACGGGGTCCGGGGCTCCTGCCGGTTCGCAATCCCCGCGGACGCCACGATGTTCGCGGTCCACTACGTGGGCGGCTCCTTCCTGGTCAGCTGGACACTCAAGCCGAACGCCTACGGCTGCGACACCGCTGTCTGGGCCGACCGCCCCGACGAGCCGTTCACACCGCAGGAGGAGCGCGGCCTGGTGCCGTTCGGCGGCAGCCTGGACGGCGCGTACGGCTTCCAGTTCGAGAGCGCCGACGGCGGCGGGCGGCACGGCGGCCTGCGGATCCTGCGTCCTGGCGGAACGGAGGGCATCGACGGGGAGGAGCTGCAACTCGGTGACGGTTCCGGGATCTGGACCAACGCCGTCTACGGGAAACGGGCGTGGGAGGTCGTCGACCCGGTCACCGGAGAGCGGCGGGGACCGCAGGCGCTGCCCGGCTTCCCGGACCGTGCCGCGCAGACCCCGGGCGGCGCCGAACCCTCGGGGACCCGCATGGAGCCCGCCACGGAGGCGCTCCAACTGGCGCCCCTTCCAAGCGAGTTGACGGACTCCCCGCTCGGCTCCCGGGCCGGGCTCGTCGGCACCCGAGTGTCGTTCCGCACCCCCCACCGCGACTACGCGCCCGACCACTTCCTGGTGGAGAGCGTGGACGGGCGGGCCGCCAGGTTCGACATCGACCGGCCCGGACAGGAGCCCTGGGGCCTGTGGTCACCGCCCGAGGGCGCGGTGGAGGACGTGGTCCTCGCCGAGGCCAGGACCCTCACGGGCGTACGCGCCTACACCGCGGACGGCGTCCTGCTGTGGGAGCTGGACGGCCACCGCACGCCCAAGAATCCGCAGGTGCCTCCGCCCCGGCAGGCCACCGTGTCCGGCGGCGTGGCCCTGCCGCCCGCGTTCTGGTACCTACTGCGCACCCGGGACCCCGCCGGGTCCCGAGCGCTGCGCACGGTGGAGCGGCGCACCGCGGACACACTCCTGACCGCCGCCTTCGACGGGGCGGAGGCGACGGCCGCGGCGGTGGCCCGCGCGCTGCCCGCCGTCACCGATCCGGTCCTCGCCGATGCCGTGGCGGCGGTGGCCGCACGGGCCGCACGGGTGGAGCGGCGCCGCCGTGACCTGCACCGGCGGGTGGTCCTGCTCAGTCAGGCGCCGCCCGCCCTGCCGCGGCGCACCGCCCCGGACACCGAGTTGCTGCCCGCGCTGTTCGGCCTGCTGCCGGACGAGTCTCCCTACCGGGGGCGCCGCGCCCCGGACAGCGCCCTGCCCGCCACGTTGAGCGCGCTGGCCGCCGACGGCGCCTGCCTGGCCGGGGCGATCCCCGAGGAGGTGCGGCGGCTCTCGCCACCGGCGCCGCCCGCCGACTGGTCGCGGCTGCTCGGCGCCGTCGACGCGGCGGCGTGGCGAGCGGCGGTGGCGCCGACTCCGGAGGGGGCCCGCGCCGCGCTGCTCGCCCTTCTGGACACCTGGGCCGATCAGCCGTTCGCGCGTGCGGGGAGCCGGTGGTGGGCGGGGAGCGCGCCGGGTTCCGCCGCGTTGGACGGCTTGCGCGCGGCCGAGATCCCTGTGGCGTCGGCGCGGGCACAGGTCGGGGGCGCGGCGCGCTGGTTCGTGACGCCCGCCTCGGCCGACGCGGACACGGACGCGACCCCGGCAACCGGCGTCGAGGCCCGGATCGTGGAGGTGGAGCGCGACGACGCCGCCCGGCTGCGGGCCCTGGTGGCCCTGGTCGACGAGCGGGGCCCTGTTCCGGTGCCGGAGTCGGCGGCCGCCCGCTTCGCCGAACTCACCGGCGTGCGGCGGTCCGTGGCGCGGCTCGTGGTGGCGGGCCTGGTCGGCCACCACGACCGGGAGGAGGAGCTGGCCCTGGCTCGCAGGGCGCCCTACAAGGCGACCCCGATGACGGCGCAGTCGTACCAGGAAGTGCGGGCACGGCTGGGCGAGGCGGGCCGGCGCGCCGTCCTCGCCGCGGCCATGCCCGACGATCCGGCCGAGCTGTGGCGGCCCGGCGGCATGACGTCGGCCGCCGAGCGCATGGCCGGGGTGTGGCGCGAACTGCTCGGAGCGCGGCCGGCACTGGACGACGAGGCGGCGGACGCCCTGGAGGCGAGCCTGGGCCATGGCGAGGTGTGGGCGCGTCGGCTCGCGTTCGGTTACGACGCCGTGGCGGACCAGACCGTGGAGGCGGCCGACTGGAAGCTGTCAACCTCCCGGTTCCACAAGGGAGTTGACGTGGTTCCCGTGGCTCCGGCCGGGTGTGCCGTGCCGTACGGAACCCGGGTCGGACTCGACTACGGGCGGATCGCGAGTGCGCTGGTGTGGGCGTGGACGGATCGGCCCGTCGGCGACCCCGCGGTGGCGGGCGCGACGGCGCTGTACGAGCGGCTGCGGGCGGAACTGGACCGTCCCGAGTTCCTGATGGCGCTTTCCGGGGGACGGATCGAGGACACCTCGGAGCGGATCGCGGAGCGGTTCGGCCCCGAGCGGCTCCCGGTGGTGCTGCACGACCGCGCGGAGGCCGGAGCCGTCCCGCCGACCGCGTACGCCCGGGGTCCGCTGGTCGTGTGCGCGCCGGGCGGCGCCTCGTTCCTGCGGCCCGCGGCGGTGACCGGCCCCGAGGGGTGGCAGCGGGTCGGGCAGAAGGCCGGCCTGGCCGAGGAGCTGGCCCGGGTCGCGCCCCTCCTGCCGGGCGGCGGTCTTGAGCGCATGATGCGGCGGGCGGGATCGGGAGCGGTGGCCCCGGGGGCGTACGAGGCCGACCCGCGGCACTCCTGCCCCGACCTGGTCGGGCAGGTGGCTTCCGAACTGGGCGTGGGCGAGGACGCGGCGGCCCTCTACCTCCAGCTGTCGGCGCTCGCCGCACCCACCGACCGTGCTGTACGACGGTGGAACGGCTGGACAGCCAAGCGGCACGCGCAGGTACAGGCGGAACTCCTCGGCACGGGCACGGTCACGGAGGCCAAGCGCGCACGGGCCGGCCGCACCCTGTTCCTGCCGGGCGACTGGACCGAACTCAAGGCGCCGCACCTGCCGTTGGAGACGGCGAAGCTGGCGACGTACACGGTGCGCCCCCTGTGGAGGAACGAGATCCGCTCCCCCTTCGCCCGCGTTCTGCCGACGGCTCCCCTGCACGAACTGTTCGCCGAGGCGTGGGAGCGGATGGCCGGGGGCGGGTGCTGAGGGAGCTACTGACGGGAGGGCGAACAGGAAGGGCGGGCAGGAAGGGCGGGCAGGAGAGAAACGGGAGGGGGCCGGCGCCGGCTCAGTCGCGCCGGTCCTTGCGGTCCTTGTCCTCGGAGTGGTGGTGCAGGTGCGGCAGATGGCCCTGGCGCAGTTGGAGCCAGACGTCGCGTGCACGGCGTCCCGCGTGGGTACGGCTGCGCGCGACCAGTTCGCGGGCCTCCTCCTCGGATTCGACCATGGCCGACGACCCGCTGAGCGGTTTGCCCGCGGTCTCGCGCAGGCACAGGGCCGAGATCACACCGATCACGCCCGCGACCATGAGGTAGTAGGCCGGCACCAGTTCGTTGCCGGTGGTGTTGACCAGGGCGGACGCGACGAGCGGGGTGGTGCCGCCGAACAGGGAGACGGAGAAGTTGAACGCGAGCGACAGCCCGCCGTAGCGCAGATGCGTGGGGAACAGGGCGGGCAGGGTCGCCGCGCTCGTCCCCGCGAAGCACACCAGGAAGAGGCCGAGCACGGCGCAGCCGATCGCGGGGAGCAGGATGCCACCCTGCCGGATGAGCTGGAAGACGGGCACCGAGAAGATCACCATCGCGATCCCGCCCCACAGGAAGAGCGGCCGTCGCCCGTACCGGTCCGAGGAGCGGCCGACGGCAGTGATGGTGAGGACGACGAGCACCATGGTGCCGAGCACGAGGAGCTGGGCGGTGAGTTCGGACTGGCCGAGGGTCGAGCTCATGTAGGTCGGCAGATAGGACGTCACCATGTAGTTGGTGACGTTGTAGAGCAGCACGAGCCCGATGCAGACGAGCATGGCCTGCCAGTGGTGGGTCACCACCTCCTTGAGACGGCCCTTGCCCGACATGCGGGCCTGCTCCAGGCGCTCGTCCTCCTCGGAGGTGGGGCCGCTCCGGGCCGCCGCCTGCCGCCCGCGCTCCTCGGCCTCCTGGAACGCGGGGGTCTCGTCGAGCCTGAGCCGCATGTAGAGCCCGATGAGCCCGAGGGGTCCGGCCACGTAGAAGGGGATCCGCCATCCCCAGTCGACCATCTGGTCCTCGGAGAGGAGGCCGGTCAGGATCGTGACCAGGCCGGAGCCGAGGGAGTATCCGATGAAGGTGCCGAAGTCGAGCCAGCTGCCGAGGAAGCCCCGGATCCGGTCGGGTGAGTACTCGGCGATGTAGGTGGTGGCCCCCGCGTACTCGCCGCCGGTGGAGAAGCCCTGGACCAGCCGGCACAGGAGGAGCAGTACCGGCGCGGCCAGGCCGATCGACTTGTACCCGGGCAGGAAGCCCACGGCGAAGGTGCTGATCGCCATCATGATCATGGTGACGGCGAGGACCTTCTGGCGTCCGACCCGGTCGCCGAGGGGCCCGAAGACGAGGCCGCCGATCGGCCGGACCAGGAACGCCGCGGCGAACGTCGCGAACGTCGAGATGACCTGGGCGCCCGGCGAGCTGGACGGGAAGAAGACCTTGCCGAGCGTGGCGGCGACGTAGGCGTAGACACCGAAGTCGAACCACTCCATCGTGTTGCCGAGTGCGGCGGCCGACACGGCGCGCCGCACGGCGGGTTTGTCGGCGACCTTCACGTCGTCGGGGTGCAGCGACTTCTTGCGACGGCGCAGCAGCGCCCGCACCATGCGTTCGGTCTCCACGCTTCCCGAACCGAATCCGCGACCTCGGCGGCCCGGTTGTGCGGGCCCCCGCCTCTTTGAGTTCATGTGTACCTGTGCGTCGTCGGTGGTTCCGCACCAGCGATGTGCGATGTGCGGAGTGCTGCCGGAGCACCGGCATCGGCATCCGGTGCGCGGCGTACGTGCTGCAACTCTCCCTGCTGCTCCGCCGCGCGCGGCGCATGCGGGGGCGCGGCGTGTCGCGCACGTCGGCGCCGCGGCGTTGCTGGTGGCGGCGGTCGGATGCCGCCACGTCGTCGAACGCGTTCAGGAGCCGGGCGGCATTCCGGCCCTGCGGCACTCCGGGGCGCCCGGGACCGCCACGACCCTCTCCTGGCTGCCCCAGGGAGCCGGCGTTCAGCCGCCGTAGGCGGCGGCCGCGATCTGGACGAAAGACCGGATCAGCGGGTTGGTGTCGCCCGCCCTCCACGCCGCCACGACGCGGCTCGGCCGCATGTCGGCGAGCGGCACCACGGTCAGGCCCCGGCCCGGCCGGTGTCCGAGGAGTGTGAGGCCGACCGTCCCGTTCCAGAGCACGGCCTGCCGGCATTCCTGCACGGCACGCACCACGGGCCCCTCGCGGGGTTCTCCGCCACTCCAGTACGCCTGCCAGACCGGGTCGGTCCCCTCGGGGAAGAGGAACCAGCGGCGGTCGGCCAGATCGGCCAGGCGGACGTCCTCGCGCCGCGCCAGCGGGTCGTCGGTGCGCAGCAGGGCGCCGACCGCGTCTTCCCGCAACTCCCGTACGGTCAGGCCGGTTTCGTCGAACGGGCCGCGGGTGAGGGCGACGTCGACGAGCCCGGCGTGCAGTCCGCAGGTCGGGTCGGCCAGGTCGGTCTCGCGGATGCGGACCTCCACGTCCGGATGGCGCCGACGGTAGGCACCCGCCAGGCGCAGGGCTGCCGCGTCGGTGCTGTCGCCCAGGATGCCGACGGTGAGGAGCGCGGCCCCGGCCGCCGCCACCACCCGTGCGCGTGCCCGCTCCGCGTGGTCGAGCAGGGCGCGCGCCTCGTCGAGCAGGACCGTGCCCACCGGGGTCAGCGCGACTCCGCTCGGCGACCGGTCGAGCAGGGTGGCCCCGACCTCGCCCTCCAGCTGCCTGATCGCACGGCTCAGGGGCGGCTGGCTCATGTGCAGCCGGGTGGCGGCCCGCCCGAAGTGCAGTTCTTCGGCGACCGCCACGAAGTAGCGCAGCGTACGTAGCTCCATCCTGCGACGATACCCATGCGGTATCGGCTGCGCGGAAAGGGTCTTGGACGCCCACCGGGTGCCGGCGGTGCAATCGGTGCATGACTGATGAACCGAAGCCGGGCGAGCCGATCGCCGCCCCCGCCGCCGAACCCGCCGTGTCGGTGGTCGGCCCGGGTGAGGGCGAGACGATCGTCCTCGGCACCACACGCCTGCGCGTTCTCGAGGACGGCAGCAACACCGGGCACCGCCTCGGGCTCGCGGAGTCCGTCCTCGCGCCGCACACACCGGGACCGCCGCAACACCGCCACGCCCAGCACGACGAGGGCTTCTACGTCATCGCCGGCTCCGTACGCTTCACCGTCGGCGAGCGGGACTACGACGCGACGGCCGGCACCTTCGTCCTGGTGCCGCCCGGGGCGCCGCACACCTTCGCCAACACCACCGATCAGCCGGCCGTCATGCTCAGCACCTTCACGCCTGACCTGTACGTGCAGTACTTCCGGGACCTCCAGGACATGATCGCCGGCGGACAGGAACCGGACCCCCGGGCCACCCTCCGCACGATGAGCCGGTACGCCACTGAACCTGCCACGGAGTTCGGCGCCGCTGGGCCCGGAGGGGCGTCGTGAACACCGCCTACTGGAGCGTCGCCGGTCTCCTCGCGCTCTTCTATCTCTACGCGGGCGGCCTCAAGGCCGTTCGGAGCCGTGAGCGGCTCCGCCCGATGATGGCGTGGGTGGACACCACTCCGATGGCGGCGGTACGGGCCATCGGCCTGACCGAGGTGCTCGGCGCGGCCGGGCTGGTCCTGCCGCCGCTGACCGGCGTCGCGCCCTGGCTCGCTCTGGTGGCGGCGGCCGGCTTCGCGGCTCTGCAGATCGGCGCGACCGGCCTCCATCTGCGGCGCGGGGAACGCGACATCGCCCTCAACCTGATCCTCCTGGTGGCGGGTGCCGTGACGGTGTGGCTGGCGGCGGCAACCCGTCTGTGACACCGGCAGAGCCTTCGCCCCGGGGAACTTTCTTTCAAGACAAGGCCGTTGATATCCGGGACGCTCAGGGCATGCGCAACTACGACGTGGGGTCCGCGCCCCGGGACCGCGACGACGAGCGGGGCTGGGAGGTCGCCCGCCCCCGCGGGGACGCCTCCCTCCACGGTGTACGGATGGCGGGGTTCCGCGACCGTGCCGCGGCCGGGCTCGACAAGCACGTGCTTCCGCGGCCCGCGGTGGTGATCGTCATCGGGCTCGGGGACACCCCGTTCACCCTTGAGGGCGCCTGCGGCAGCCGGCGCCTGACCGGCTTCGCCGCGTCGCTGGTACCGGGCGCGACCCGCGTCCGTGGCGAGCGCGTGGAGTGCGTCGAGATGCACGTGTCGCCACCGGCCGCCTATGCGCTGCTGGGCGTCTCACCACAGGACCTGGGCAGCTCCGTCACGGGACTTGACGATCTGTGGGGGCGCCACGCGCTCCATCTGCGCGAGCGGTTGACGGCCGCGCCGTCGTGGCGGGACCGCCTGGCGCTCATGGACGAGTTCCTGGTGCGCCGGGCCGCGCGGGCGCCCTCGATGGCGCCCGAGGTCGCGGCCGCCTGGGGCCGCATCGTGGCCGGCCGAGGCCGCGTACGGGTCGAGGAACTCGCGGCGTCCTGCGGCTGGAGCCGCAAGCGGCTGTGGTCCAGGTTCACCGACCAGGTGGGCCTGACGCCCAAGCGCGCGGCCATGCTGGTGCGCTTCGACGTCGCCGTCCGGGCGCTGCGCGCGGGCGACGGCGTCACCGATGTCGCCCTTGCGTGCGGATACGCCGACCAGTCCCATCTCCACCGCGACGTGCGGGCGTTCGCCGGGTGTACGCCCGGCGCGCTCGCGTCCCTCGCGACGGCCGGCGGCCGGCAGCCGCGGGCCGCCCTGTCCCCCTCACCACCGACGAGAGGAAGACCCACATGACCACCACCGATGTCCGAGCGGCAGACCCGGCGGCCGACCGCCGGCTGATCGTCGGGATGGCCTTCGGAGGCATGGCGGCGCAGACCCTGCGGGCCGCCGTGCGCCTGAGGGTGCCCGAGCTGATCGGCGAGACGCCCCGGCGGGCGGCGGACATCGCCGCCGAGGCGGGCACCGAGCCGCAGACCATGACGCGGCTGTTGCGCGCCCTGGCGGCCCTGGGCGTGCTCGTGCAGGACGCGAGCGGTTCCTTCTCGGCGACGCCCGCGGGCGCTCTCCTCGACCCGCGCCACCCCCACTCGCTCGCTTCCTTTGTCCGGGTGTTCACCGACCCGGTGGCGCTGCGCGCCTGGGAGCATCTGGACGACAGCGTCCGGACCGGGGAGATCGCGTTCGACGCGGTCTTCGGCACGGACTTCTTCCGCCATCTCGCTCAGCACCCCGAGCTGTCGCAGGCGTTCAACTCGGCGATGAGCCAGGCCGCGGGCGCGGCTGCCGGAGCGCTCCCGCACGCCTACGACTTCGGCCGCTTCGGCTCCGTCACCGATGTCGGGGGCGGCGCGGGAACCGTCCTGGCCGGGGTGCTCGACGCGCATCCTCGGCTGACGGGGGTCGTCTACGACACTGCGGAAGGCCTGGCGCAGGCGCCGACGACGCTGGACCGGCACCGTCTCGGGGACCGTTGCACGCTCCGTGCGGGGGACTTCTTCCGCTCCGTTCCCGAGGGATCGGACCTGTATCTGATCAAGAGCGTGCTGCACGACTGGTCGGACGACCAGGCGGTCACGATTCTGCGCCACTGCCGCGAGGTGCTGCCGGCCGGCGGCCGCGTCCTCGTCGTGGAGCCGGTCCTCCCTGACATCGTGGGGCCGGTCCGCCCCGAGACCGCCGCCACCGACGCCGAAGGCCATGCCGCCGACGGCGGGATCACCTATCTGAGCGACCTCAACATGCTGGTGAACGTGGGCGGCAGGGAGCGCACCCGGAAGGACTTCGACGCCGTGTGCCATCGGGCCGGGCTCCGCGTCCTGTCGGTCGCGCCGCTGACGGGCGCCGCACCGTACTGCCTCGTCGAAGCCGCAGCGCAGTGATCGCGACCGCGCCCCGCGGGCAAGCGCGGCCCCGCGCACGCTCCGGACCGAGGTCCGGCGCGGGGCCGCCCCGCCCGGCCGACAGGGACCGGTGTGCGGTCCGGATCAGGAGCGCACGGCCGGCTTCATGACCTCCTCGGCCCACTGCCGGAACGTCGTCGGAGTCGTCGACTCCTCGGTGCGCGGCTCGGCCTTGTCGATGCCCTGGTTCTTGGCGTCGAACATGTCGATCATCGCCTGTGCCATCGCCTCGCTCGAACCGAAGCCGATGAGACGCTCCTTCAGCGCCGGGCCGGGCGTCTGCCGGTAGCCGATGGTCGTGCCGAGGACGTCGGAGAGGGTCTGCGCCATGTCGAGGGGCGTCAGGTCCTCGGGGCCGAGGCAGGCCACCTCGCCGGAGCCGCGCCACGCGTCGTCGAGCAGCAGGCGCGTGGCGGTGGCGGCGATGTCGCGCGAGGCGACCATCGGGGACTTCAGATCGGGGTCGGCCATCAGGAAGAACATGCCCTGCTCCTTCACCGCACGGGCCTGGTGCAGCAGGTTGTGCATGAACGAGGGGCAGGTGACGGCCCGGTAGGGCACGCCGGACGCGCCGATCAGGTCGTCCATCGCGAGGGAGGCGGTCACCGGGCCGGCGTGTGCGGCGAGCGGTGTGCCCCGGCCGAGCGCCGAGATCCCGACCACGCGCTTGACCCCGTGGCGGACGAACGCCTCGCAGGCGGGCCGCGTGAAGTCGACGTACGCGGCGTGGACGTCGGGTCCGGACGGGTCGCCCGGCGCGAGCCAGAACACGGCCTCGGCGCCCACGCACGCGCGGTCGATGACGGCGGGGTCGCCGTGCGAGCCCTCGACGATCTCGACACGTTCCCGCACGTCGGGTGCGAGGCGCGAGGCGTCCCGGACGACGAGCCGCAGGGGCACGCCCCGGTCGAGCAGGCCGGCGACGACGTCGCGGCCGATGGTGCTGGTGGGGGCGGTGATGACGTACATGTGGATCCTTCTGTTCTCGGATGGTGAGGTCGGTGCCGGAGGTCAGGCGGGGCGCGGGATGTAGGCGAGGCCGTGGGCGCCCGCCTCGCCGCGCATGGCGATGTCGAGCCGGCCGATGCCGCGCAGCGTGTCCAGGTCGACGATGTCGACGGTGGAGGAGGCGACGCCGGCCACATAGCCGAGACGGCCGTCCGGCGAGGAGGTGATGGTCAACGGGCAGAGCCCGACGTCCAGTTGGCCCAGCTGCTCGTGGGTGTGGCCGGAGAACACGGTGAGGCGGCCCGCCATGTGGCGTCCCAGCGCGGTCGCCGGGTCGAAGGCGCTGCGCATCTCCGCGACGAGCAGTTTCCCCGTCGCTGTCATGTGGACCGGCAGGACGATGTCGTGGGTGGGCAGGGTGGCGACGACGGAGTGGGTGCGGGCGTCGATGACCCGGACACCGGTCGCCGGACGGTCGGCGGGGTCGGCGTCGGCGTCGAAGGAACCGCCGTACGGCGCGGCGACGTAGACGAGCGACCCGTCGAGCGAGACGGCGATGCCCTCGCTTCCCGGCACCTCGACCTTCGCGGTCAGCACGTCCCGTTCGAGGTCGACGACCGAGACGAACGGCGCCTCCTTGTTGGCCGCGTAACCGGTACGCCCCTCGGGATCGATGACGAACCAGTGCGGGCCGGGCGCGTCCGTGTCGATCCGGCCCAGGGGGCGCCGGGTCTCCGTGTCGATGACGACGACGCCGCCGGGACGGTCCGCCGAGCCCTCCACGCTGACGTAGAGGCGCTTGCGCACGGTGTCGAGGGCGAGGCCGTGGGGCCCGTGTTCCGGGGCGAGGTCGATGATCTCGACGATGCGGCGGGTGTCGGGGTCGATGACGGTCAGCTCGGTGCGCCGGCCGGTGTTGGCGTGGTAGTAGCCCGACGCGTAAGCGGTCGTGCACCACAGCAGTCGCTGCGTGGGGTCGAAGCACAACTCATGCGGTGAGCAGGGGACTTCGAGGGTGTCGAGGTGGCGGTCCGAGGCGGCGTCGTAGAACGAGACCGTCGGCCCGCTCTGGCTGACCACGGCCAGAACGTCGCCCTCACGGTCGGCGCGCGCGGACTGCGGCATGGGAACTCCTTGCTGGAACTGAGGGGGTGTCAGGCGTTCTCGCCGACTCCCTCACTCTCGCCGCCCGGACCCTCCGCAACAATGCAAGGATAAGCACGCAATAGTTGACTCAGACGTAATAATGCAGCTCAGGAGCGTTTCATGGACCTCAATCTGCTGCGCGTCCTCGACGCGCTGCTTCAGGAGAACAGCGTGACTCGCGCCGCCGAGCGCCTCGGCACCTCGCCCGCGGCGGTCAGCCGCACCCTGGCGAAGCTCCGGCGGACCGTCGGCGACCCCCTCCTGGTCCGCGCCGGCCAGGGCCTGGTGCCGACCCCGCGCGCCCTCGAACTGCGGGACGAGGTAGGGGCGTTGCTGCGCGGCTGTGACAACGTGCTGCGGCCCGGGGCGGGTTTCGAGGCCGTGCACCTTCAGCGCACCTTCACGCTGCAGACCGCCGAGCTGCTCCTGGTCGGTCTCGCGGGCACACTGACCGACCGGTTGCAGGCCGAGGCTCCCCACGTGGACGTGGTGTTCCTGCCGGAGTCCGGCGAGGGCGGGCCCGCACTGCGGCAGGGCACGGTCGATGTCGAGCTGGGCGTTCTCAGCCATCTGGACCCCGAGGTCCAGACGCGGGCGCTCGCCCGCATGCCGCTGGTCGGCATCGCCCGCAGCGGCCATCCGCTCTTCGACCGGCCCATCGACGCCCGCGCCTTCGCGGCCGTCGACCACATCGGCATCTCCCGCCTCGGCAAGCGTCTGGGCCCCATCGACGGCGCCCTCGGCGCATTGGGCCTGAGCCGCCGGATCGCCGTCGTGGTGCCCACCCACACGAGCGCGATGCTGCTCGCGCGCGACAGCGACCTCGTCGCGCTCACCCTGCCGGACTGGCTGCCCGACGCCACCTCCGCGCTCGGGCTGCGCACCTTCCCCGTCCCCCTGGACCTGGCACCGCTCGACCTCGGCATGGCCTGGCACCCGCGCAACTCCGGCGACCCCGGACACCGCTGGTTCCGTGACCACGTGGCGGCCTCGGTCCTCGATCCCTCTCGCGCCGCGCACGCGTGACGGGCGCGGTCGCGCGCGACCGGGAGCACGCCGGCGTGAGCGGCCGGTTCATGCCGTTCGCGGGGCGCCGACGCCTTCGTCGTTTGACCCGCCCGACGAAGCAACTTAGCTTCGGATCAAGCTACTTGGCCGCTCGGCGCGCACCGTCGATGTGTCACACGCGACACATTGCGGCGCGGGCGGCGGCCGGACCGGTTCACCTTCTGGGGAGGAACGCGCCATGGACGGCTGGTACGTGGACGAACGGTGCACCAATTGCGACGTGGCCCGGCAATTCGCCCCCGACCTCATCGGCGAGGTCGAAGGGCGCTCCGAGATCCTGCGCACGCCCGTCGACGCCGCAGAGAACCGGCGCTTCCACGCGGCGGTCTTCGCCTGCCCCACCCGCTCCATCCGGCCCGCTTCCGGCCGCGCGGACCGGACGCTCGACCCCTTCCCGATGGCCCTGGACGACACCGTACTGATCTGCGGACACAACTCCACGCACACCGCCGGCGCCAACTCCTATCTACTGCGCCGGCCCGGCGGCACGGCCATGATGATCGACACGCCCCGCTGGAACACCGAACTCGCGGACCGGTACGCCGCGTCGGGCCGGATCACCGATGTGCTGCTGACCCATCGCGACCATGCCGCACACGGCCGCCGGTACGCCGACCACTTCGGCGCGTCCCTGTGGATCCACGAGGGCGACCTCGACGCGGCCCCGGACGCCGACGAGGTGATCCGGGGGCTCGACCCCGTACGCGTCGCGGACGGAGTCACCGCGCAGCCCCTGCCGGGCCACACTCGGGGCAGCGTGCTCTACCTCGCCGACGACCGGTACTGCTTCAGCGGCGACAGCTTCTACTGGTCGCGGGCGGCCGGTGACCTGGCCGTCGCGGACAGCGTCACCTGGTACTCCATCGAGGAGCAGGCCGCCTCCCTGACCCGTACGGCCCCCGGCCTGCGCTTCGAATGGGTCCTGCCGGGCCACGGCGACCGTCACCGGCTGCCCGCCGACGAGATGTCCCGGAGGCTGCGGGACCTGGCGGCGCGCACCCGGCGACTGCGGCCCCGGCCGGTCGACTTCACGGCCGTCCGCTGGTGAGTCCCGCCCCTCCTACCAGGGAAGCGGCCCCTCGGCGTCGACGTACGCGCCGGTGGGGCCTTCGGGGCCGGTCAGCGCCATGCGGACGATGATCTCGGCGCCCTGCTCGACGCTCTGGTGGCCGGTGTTGCCGTTGAGGTCGGTCTTGGTGAAGCCCGGCTCCACCGCGTTGATCCGCAGGGCGGGGAACGCCTTCGCGTACTGCACGGTGACCATGTTGACCGCGGCCTTCGACGCCGGGTAGGCGACGCCCGGATAGCCGTGCGCCGGCGAGGAGGCGTCGGTGGCGCGGGTCAGGGAGGCCAGGCCGCTGCTCACGTTCACGACGACGGGGGCGGCGGAGCGGCACAGCAGCGGAAGGAAGGCGTGGGTGACGCGGACCAGTCCGAAGACATTGGTCTCGAAGGTGCGCCGCATGTCGTCGGCGGTCACGTCCGCGGCGCCGATCACGGTGTTCCCGGCTCCCCGCGCTTCGATCCCCGCGTTGTTGATCAGGACGTCAAGGCCGCCGTCGGCCTCGATGGTCCGTGCCGCGTCCCGCACGGACGCGTCGTCGGTGACGTCGAGCCGGACGGTCCGGGCACCCAGCCGTTCCGCGGCGAGCCGTCCGCGCTCCGCGTCGCGGCTGCCGATGTACACGGTGTGGCCCTCGGCCACGAGACGGCGGGCGGTCTCGAAGCCGAGACCCTTGTTCGCTCCGGTGATCAGTGTGGTGGTCATGGCTCCATGCTGCGGCGCGGAACCGGCGTCGGACAGTCGTCCCGTTGTCCTGGGACCGCCAGTACCAGGAAGAACCACGGGCGACGGTGCACAGTGGGGGCATGGCGAGCACGGAGTTCGGACGGATGGTGCGCAACCGGCGGGACCGGGTCTCCCCCGAGGCGGCGGGCCTGCCCACCGGTGGCCGACGGCGCGCGGCCGGGCTGCGCCGTGAGGAGCTCGCGATGCTCGCGGGGATCTCGGTCGACTACGTGACCCGGCTCGAACAGGGCCGGGCGGCCAACCCGTCGGAGCAGGTCGTCGAGGCGCTCGGCCGGGCGTTGCGCCTGTCCGCGTCCGAACGCGAGCAGCTGTTCCACGCCGCCGGTCTCGTGCCGCCGGGCCGGGGCGCGGTCCCCGCGTACATCACGCCGAGTGTGCACCGGATGCTGGACCGGCTGACCGGGACGCCCGTCGCGGTCTCCGACGCCTCCTGGACGCTGCTCCTCGCCAATCCGCTGTACACGGCCCTGATGGGCGAGCGGCACGGCCGGGACCGCAATGGCGCGTGGCGGGCCTTCGTCGCCTCCGACGGCCGTGTCCGCCACACCCCGGCCTCCCGGTCCGCGCTGCAGAGCGCGGTCGTCGGCGATCTGCGCGCCGCCACCCGGCGCTATCCCGCCGACCGGCGTCTGCGGCAGCTCGTCGCCGAACTGCGCGCGCACAGCGATCGGTTCGCGGAGCTGTGGGACGCCGGCGCGATGGGCCCGCACAAGGCGTCCCTCAAGACCATCGACCATCCCGCGGTGGGCAAGGTGACCCTGGACTGCGATGTGCTGAGCGTCGCCGGGAGCGACCTGCGCATCATGATCTACACGGCGGAGCCCGGCAGCGAGGACGCCGAGCGCCTCGAACTCCTCGCGGTGCTCGGCCCTCACGCGCCCTCCGCACGCCGTGGCGCGGTCGCGTAGCCGGGAGCTCCGGCGGAGAAAACCGGGTGCATTTCAGCAGGTCATCACCCATATACTCGGTGCGAGTTCGAGGAGATGGGAGGTGGGGCCGGTGAAGCTCGCCGAGGCACTGGCAGAACGCGCGGAGGCGACCCGCCGTGTGGAGCAGTTGCGGGCACGCGTCGTCGCAAGCGCGCGTTACCAGGAGGGCGAGACCCCCGCCGAGAACGCCACCGGGTTGCTGGCCGAGACCGATGCCGTACTGGCCACGCTGGAATCGTTGATCCGCCGGATCAACCGGACCAACTCCACGGTGGAGATGGGCCAGGACGGCACCCTCACCGACGCGCTGGCCCGCCGGGACGTGCTGCGGCTGCGCCATTCGGTGATCACCTCGGCCGCGGACGCGGCGGCGGGCACGGGCGAGCGTGGGTACGGGCGCCAGCTGCGCTCCGAGTTGATGATGCTCTCCGCGCTCCCGGTCGCAGAACTGCGCGCGCGGGCCGACGTGCTGGCCCGGGAGATCCGGGAGGTCGACGTCCGGATCCAGCGGGCCAACTGGGAGGTCGACCTGCTGGACTGACGGGTCCGGCAGATCGCGACGATGTGGAGCAGGTAGCTGCTCCGGAGGCGTGCACACGCCGAGGGCCGGCGGTTCTTCCGGCCCACCTGTGGCGCGTGAAGAGCAACGCGGGGGTTCGACTCCCCATCTACGGCGCAGCTCAGCACGGGGCACAGGTAACGGTGCACAGCGCACAGCACATCACCACGTGCAGATCCGGAGCGGTGAGGGCGGGTTCGGGGCTCTCCACATCTTCGCGGGTCGTCGTACGCCGGCATCTCGGCGTACGACGACCCGTTCCCGTGATGAGCCGTTCGTATATGGCGAGCGGCGGCCACCGCGGGAGGTGCAGACTCGGCCCCATGGCGGACATGCGGGCATTCCGGGAAGCGCTCAGTGGCTGGGCGAGCGGCGGCGGCGACAGCACGGCGAGCGCGCCGGCCGGGCGCCTGGGGGTGCGGACCGCCGTGCTCGTGGAGGGGGCGAGCGACGTCGCCGCCGTGGAGACCCTCGCGATACGGCGCGGACGGGACCTCGCCGGCACGGGCGTGTGCGTCGTGCCGATGGGCGGGGCCATGAACGTGGGCCGCTACGCCGCGCTCCTGGGCCCAACCGGCCTCGGCCTACGCCTGGTCGGGCTGTGCGACGCGGGCGAGCGGCGCTTCTACGAACGGGCCCTGCACCGGGCGGGGGCGGCGGACGGCGCCTTCTTCGTGTGCGAGCGGGATCTGGAGGAGGAACTCATCCGCGCGCTCGGCACCGCGAGGGTCGAGGAGGTCGTACGCGTCGAGGGCGACCTGCGCGCCTGGCAGACCTTCGTGCGCCAGCCCGCTCAGCACGGGCGGCCCCCGGAGCAGCAGATGCGGCGTTTCCTCGGCACGAAGAAGGGCCGCAAGATCCGCTACGGCCATCTGCTCGTCGACGCGCTCACCCCCGAGCAGACGCCGGCCCCGCTCGACGGGCTCCTCGGCTGCCTGTGAGCAGGGCCGCCCGCCGCTCGGCGATCAGCGGTCACGCGCGGCCTCCTTGGGTCCCTCAGCCCACCAACAGCACGATCTTCTCCCGTACGTGACCTGCTTCACCGGCGCGGTGCGCCTCCGCGACCTCGGTGAGCGCGAACGTCCGGACGGCCGGGGGCGTGAAGTGCCCTGCCTCGATCAGGTCGCCGATCTCGGCGATCACGTGGACCGCGCGGCCGGTGTCTCCACGGCTGAACAGCACCCCGTGGCGCTGCGCCCCGACGAAGTCGGCGATCGTGACGACGTTCGCCGGGCCCCCCGCGAGCTCGATGAGTTCGGGCAGGACACCGCTCCCGGCGACATCGAGGGCGAGGCCGACGCCGTCGGGCGCGAGCGCGCGGACCCGGTCGGTGAGACCCTCGCCGTACGTGACGGGCTCGGCGCCCAAGGTGCGAAGGTAGTCGTGGTTCGCCGGTCCCGCGGTGCCGATCACGCGGGCGCCCCGCACCACGGCGAGTTGCACCGCCGCGCTGCCGACGACTCCCGAAGCGCCGTTGATGAGCAGCGTGCCGCCGTCCCCGACACCGAGCTGGTCGAGCGCGCGCGTGGCCGTCTCGAGGGCGGCGGGCAGCGCGGCGGCACGGGCGAAGCCGAGCGACGGCGGGATCGGCGCATAGTGCGACAGCACCGCCAACTCTGCCTGGGCCGCGCCCTGTTCACAGAATCCGAACACCGGGTCACCGACGGCGACATCCATGACACCGTCGCCGAGTTCGTCGACGACGCCGGCCGCCTCGTACCCCATGGTCTGGGGAAGCTCCTCGTCCATCAGGCCCTGGCGCTTCTTCCAGTCGCTCGCGTTGGCGCCGGCCGCGCGTACCGCGATCCGGACCTGACCGGGACCGGGCCGTGGGTCGGGCAGGTCCACGATCTCCAGGACCTCGGGCCCGCCGAACGCGCTGAAACGGACAGCCTTCATCATTCGCTCCGATCTCGAGCCCGGCCGTACGGTGCGGCGCCGCACCGTCCTGCCGGTGGTGCCATGGGTTCCCCATGATCCCCCACCCCTGGTTCCGCTCCGTGGTGCTTTCCGTGGTCGCCATCGGGCGAGGGCGCACCGGCCGGGCAGGGCCAACTCGCGGAGCAGCGCGGAGACATGGGACTCGACGGTGCGCAGGGAGATGACGAGGTGGCCGGCCGTGCGGCCGCGTAGGCTCTGCTCCGTCATCGCCACTCGTAGGGAGACCGTCGGCATGCGTACGTGGAACACGACCCTCACGGTCTCGGGCGTCCACAGCCCGCGACTGCGCCAGGACTACACCACGCAGCGCGCGCTCGTCGCCGGATACCGCCGCCAGACCTACCTGGCGGTGCGTCTGCTGCTGCCGCCCACGGTGGTGCCCCATGTCGTCGCCGCTGTCGCGTTCATGCACCACACCGACACGCTGTTGGACGCCCCGCCCGCCGACGCCGTCGGCGAGGACACGTACGACGCGTGGGAGGCCGAGGTCCGCCGTGGTCTGGCCACCGGGGAGAGCGGCCACCCCGTGCTCCGGCCGCTGCTGCACACCCTCACCGTGCACCCCTCATTGCGCTCCCCCGTCGAGCGGTTTCTCGCGGGCGCGCCCTTCGACCGTGACTTCACGGGCTTCGCCGACGAAGACGAGTACCAGCGGTATGTCGACGCGTACTCGCTTCCGGCGTTCATGCTCGTGGCCTCGCTGCTCTTCGCGCCGGGCGGGGACCGGGAGGAGGCCGAGCGGGCGTGCCGTTCCTACATCGACGGCAGCCAGCGCCTCGACTTCGTCTGCGACCTCGCCGAGGATCTGCGCGAGGGGCGGCTCGGCCTCCCCGAGCAGACGATGAAGAGCCACGGCGTCTGCCGGGAGGACCTTGAGCAGGGGCGTGACACACCGGGCGTACGGGCGCTGCTGCGCGAGATGCTGACCCGGGCCCGGCGCGACCTGCTCGACAGCCGGGTCCTGCCACGGCTCGTAGCGCCCCCGCACCGCGCGTTCACCCGGGCCTTCGTCACCCTTGAGGTGCTCACGGCCGACGCGGCGACGGCCGCGGGCACCCGCGTGCTGCGCGAGCCCGCGAGCCCTTCGCTGCCCGCCGCGCTGCGCGTGGTGGCCCGTGAATACGTCCGCCGGGGCCGCTGACACAGGGCGCCGGCGCGAGGGCGCGGTGCCCGGCCGAGCGCCCCGCGCCGACCTCACGTACGGACGTCAACGCAGCCGCCCGTCCGCCGCACGGAAGAGCGATCCGATCACTCGATCGTGAGTTCCTCCGCCTTCGTCCCTTCCGTGCCGCCATGCTCGGCGGCACGGAGCGGGCGGGACCGGCCCGCCCGAGGCGGTGGCAGTGGGCGGAGGACATGGGCATGACGCAGGAACCTGGTCGGCACGCGGGCATGGACCGGCGGGCGGTGCTGCTGGCGGCGGGGCTCGCCGATCTGGCGGTCAGTACGGCGGCCACGGCGCTGGGCACGGTCCGGGGGCTGCTGCGCCGTTCGGACGCCGCCGAACTGGCCGCGGAGGCCGAGCACGACCTGATGGCGCGGGGCCGCCTGGTCCTCGGACGCTACGGCGATGTGCCCCCGGCCCACCTGGAGATCCTGGCCCGGCACGTCGTGGCCCGGAAGGCCGCCGATGGGGTCTGAGCGGTGGGAGCCGGCCGCGTTCAAGTCCCGTGTCGACGAGGTGCTCAGCGGGTTCGTCGCGGAGGAGGCCGATCGCTTCGCTGCGATCGATCCGCTCCTCGACCCGGTGGCCGAGCAACTGGAGAGGGCGCTCGCGGACGGCAAACGGCTGCGCGCGGCGTTCTGCTACTGGGGCTGGCGCGCGGCGGGGCAGCCCGACAGCGACGCGCTGGTGCGGGCCGCGGCCTCCATGGAGCTGGTGCACGCCGCCGCGGTCGTGCACGACGACCTCATCGACGACAGTTCGCTGCGCCACGGGCGGCCCACCGCGCACATCGCCCTGCGCGGCGCGGTGCGGCGGGGCCCTCGGGCCGACGCCGCGGCGAGGTCGCTCGCGATGCTGGTGGGCGACCTGCTGATGGCGCTGGCCGGGCAGCTGTTCGCCACCAGTGGCCTGCCGGCCGCCTACCTTGCTCGGGCGCGCCCGCTGTGGTGGGTGATGGCGCGCGAGCTCATCGCCGGCGAGTGCCTGGAGATCCTGCGGACCGGCGCCGACCCCGACACCACGGCGTCCATGAAGGTGATCCGCTACAAGACCGCCAAGTACACCGTGGAGCAGCCCCTGTTGATCGGTGGCGCGCTGGCCGGTGCGGGTGCCCGGCTGCGCGAGGGGTACTGCGCGTACGGGCTGCCGCTCGGCGAGGCGTTCCAGCTGCGGGACGATCTGCTCGGCCTGTTCGGCGACCCGGGGCACACGGGAAAGGCCAACGCCGACGACGTGCGCGGCCAGCGGCCCACGGCTCTGCTCGCGGAGACCTGGCGGCTGGCCGACGGTGCCGAGCGCGAGGTGCTGCGGGCCCTGGTGGGCCGGAGCGATCTGGACCGGGAGGGCCTGGACACGGTCCGCGCGACGATGCGCAGGACCGGTGCTCCCGACCGCGTGGAGCACATGATCAGCACACGGGTGGAGGAGGCCCTGGGCGTACTCCACGACCTCGATGTGCCGGCGCCCGCGGCCACGGCCCTGACGACGCTCGCGCACTCCGCGGCGGTCCGCGTGTCCTGACCCGCGCGGCCCCGTCGCGCGCCCTCCCGCCCCTCCCCCGGCCGCCGGGGCTCCCGCTGCTCCGGGAGGTCCCGCGGCCGAAGACGTGGACCACTAGGAGCCCCATGAACTGCACCGAGGCCTCGATGACCGCCCTGCGCACGGCCGGTGACGAACTCGCCGACGCCACCGTCGCCGAACTGTTCGCGCGGGGGCAGGTGGGCACCTTCAACACCTTGATGCGGTACGTGTCCACCGCCGGCGCTCCCCTGCCGGACGGCCTGCCCGACGTCGCCCGGGAGTACCTCGACGCCACGAGCGTCCCACCGTCCTGGGTCGACTGGGGCGAGATGGAGAAGGCGCGCCTGTTCTTCATCGACAACAACGTGCACATCTCCACGGCGCTCTCCTTCGCCTCCATGCCGGCCTGCTACGTCGTGCCGCACGTGGCGAAGCTGCTGTCGGCCACCCACGGTCTGAAGTACCCGTCCAAGCGCATGGCGGAGACCGGGCAGTTCACCGTCTACCTGATGCAGCCCGATGCCTTCGAGGCCGGCAGCCGCTTCATTCCGGCGGCCCAGAAGGTGCGGCTCCTGCACGCGTCGATCCGTCATCACCTCATCCGGGAGGACCGGTGGGACGTCGGGGCCCTCGGCACGCCGATCTGTCAGGAGGACCTGATCGGCGGGCAGATGTTCTTCTCGATGCTCGTCCTCGACAGTCTGCACCGGCTCGGCATCCACATGTCGACGGAGGGCGCGGAGGCCTACTACTACGCGTGGCGCGTGGTCGGCGCCATGCTCGGCGTCGACCAGGAGGCCGTCCCCAAGTCCCTCGACGAGGCACGCCAGTTCCTCGATCTGTACATGCTCCGGCACATGGGGCCGTCGCCCGAGGGGGCGGAGCTGACCCGCCAGCTCATCGACCTGTACGAGGAGATCGTGCCGGGCACCTTCTTCGACCCGATCGTCTCGGCGCTCATCCGCTATCTGGTCGGAGACACCTGCGCGGACTGGCTCCAGGTGCCCCGCACGCCGTGGGACACCGTCGTCAAGGCCGTCCCCCACCTGCTCGGTGTCCTGGAGACGATCGAGGACCGCTCTCCGTTCGGCGCCTGGGCGCTCGACCGCATCGGCCACCTCACCGCCGTCTTCGAACTGTCCTCCCTGACCCGGGGGCGCGTCATGCACTACGCGATCCCGGAGAGCCTCAAGGAGGAGTACGGAATCTCCAACGCGGTGCCCCGCACCCACCGTTGGACCCCGCCGGCGGCCACGGTCCGGCCGTAGTCCGCGGCCGCCCGCCGCCCAGGGCCGGCGCCGTCGCGCCGCCCGTGGGGTGCGGGCGGCACGTCGAGGTTCCCCTACGCGTTCGTGACGTCCCCGGGCTCGCGCCCTCGGACGATCGCCATCAGCCGGCCGTGCGTGTCCGCGTCGGCGGCCACCAGCAGGCCCCGGCCCCCGGGTCCGACCGGGGCGCCGGTGATGTCGGTGACCACGCAGCCGGCGGCTCGGCACAGGGCGATGCCGGCGGCGAAGTGGACGCTGGCCGAGAGGTCGCCGCCGTCGGTGATGTACGCCGCCCGCTTGCCGGCCGCGACCCAGGCGAGCGCCAGGGTCGTGGACACGACGCGCGGGCGGAACCGTTCCACGAAGCCGGCGTGGGCCAGGACGTCCACGGCGCGGAACTCGGGGGCGCCCGGGAAGGGCGGGTCCAGGTTGAGGTCCACCAACTGGGTGGCCGGGGTGGGTGCGAGGGGCGTGTCGGCCCCGTCGTGACGTACCCAGGCGCGCTGCCCGTCGGTGTGGAAGACCTCGTCGGCGAATGGGTCGGCCACCGCCGCCGGGCCGTCGCGCAGCGCCACGTTGACGGCCACCAGCATGTTCCCGACGGCGTAGTTCAAGGTGCCGCAGAGGGGGTCGACCAGCCACTCGCGCGCCGCGCCCTCGGCTCCCCGCCGCCCGCCCTCCTCGCCGAGCACCCCGTCCTCGGGCCGCGCGGCGCGGATGACGCCGAGGATGGCTTCCTCGGCCGCCACATCGGCGGCGGTGGCGAAGTCGCCGGCTCCCTTGTCGATGCGGGCGAGGCGGCGGCCGTAGAGCCCACGGACCACGTCCGCACCGGCGCGGGCGGCGGCTATGGCGACCTCGGTGTCATCGAGGCCCGAGCAGGAGGAGATCATGCGGGCAGACTACTGGCCCGCCCCGTACGGGAGTTCACGACAGGGGCGCCGACGCCGCACAGGGGCGGCGGTCGCGGCGGTGCCGGGCGCGCCTGCCCCCTCGACTCCCCCTCGATCACAGCTTCATAACGTCCCGTCATGACCCTGGCAGTAACATTTCACATATCACATGATGCCTGCCATGAGAAAAGTCTTGGCGCTGCTCTCCGCAGCCACAGCCGTCGTGGCGCTCTCCGGAACGTCCGCCGGCGCCGCGCCCGGTGGCGCCGTCCATGAGGACACCGGGCAGGGGAAGCTCGTATGGAGCTCCTGCGACGACCCGACCGCGCCCACGCTCCAGTGCGCGATGCTCGACGTACCGGTCGACTACGCCGACCCGCACGGCCGCAAGATCAAGATCAAGGTGAACCGGCTCCCGGCCACCGCGCCCAGGAGCAGGCAGCAGGGCCCGATCCTGCTCAACCCCGGGGGCCCCGGGGACTCGGGGCTGTGGATGCCGGCCTACATCGCCGGACAGATCCCCAAGGACGTCGCCTCGACCTACGACTGGATCGGCTTCGACCCGCGCGGCACCAACGGCAGCGAGCCCCATGTCACCTGCGACGCCCACTACTTCGACGGCGAGCGTCCCGACTACCAGGTGAGTCAGGGCACGTCGAAGGCGTGGCTCGCGAAGGCAGCCGGGTACGCCGCCGACTGCGCGGCCGACTGGTCCTGGCTCATGCCGCACATGACCACCGTCGACAGCGCCCGCGACATGGACAGCATCCGGCGGGCACTGGGGGCGCCGAAGATCAACTTCTATGGCGGCTCGTGGGGCACCTCGCTCGGCTCGACCTACGGCCAGCTCTTCCCCTCACGCGTCCGCCGCATGGTCCTGGACAGCATCGTCGGCCCCACCATCACGTGGTACGACCACAACGTCCTCCAGGACAAGGAGCACCAGCGCCGCTTCGACGCCTTCGCGGCCTGGGCCGCCAAGGCGGACTCCGTCTACCACCTGGGCACGGACACCGCAGCCGTCGAGAAGGCGTACCAGCAGGTCGAGGCGGGGCTGCGGGCCACCCCGGTCGACGCGGCCCCGGCGCCGGGCAGGATCGGACCCGCCGAGTTCGAGGACACCTTCTACGGCGGTGGGTACAACTTCCTGCGCTGGCCGCGGATGGCCACCGTGCTCTCGGCATACCTCACCCAGCACGACACCCGGCCCCTGAACGAGGCCTACAACCGGTACGCGGCGCCGGGCGGCGACGACGGCACGTTCCCGGCGTACAACGCGGCCCAGTGCACCGAGAACGCCTGGCCCCGTGACTGGGACTTCTGGCAGAAGGACCAGGCGAAGGTCGACGCGTCGGCACCCTTCTACACCTATAACAACATGTGGTACAACGCCGCTTGTATGTTCTGGCCCCACCAGGGCGACCCGGCGGGCCGCATGAAGATCACCGGAAAGGGCCTGCCGCCGGTCCTGCTCTTCCAGGCCACCGAGGACGCCGCCACTCCGTACGAGGGCGGGCTCGCGATGCACGACGCGCTGCCGGGTTCGAAGCTGGTCGTCCAGAACGGCGGCAGCTTCCACGAGATCCTCTTCCACGGCAACGCCTGCCTCAACGACACCTTCACCGACTACCTGCGTGACGGCACCCTCCCCCACGGCCGCGGCCGCATCGCCAAGACGTGCGCCCCGGAGCCCGACCCCGCGCCGGACTACGTGGCCTCCACGCCGTCCCTCACGGCGAAGGGCGCCGCCGCTCCCCTGGCGCCGACCGACCCGGAGGCCGTCCGCGGCGTGCTGCGCTAGCGGCCCGCTCCCTCAGGTTTCCGACAGCGGCCGCCGGCGCGTTCCGACGGCCGCTTCGCCATTGACGAGCAACGCCCGCCGCACGAAACGCAGTTGACGTGCCGGGCCTACACCTTCAGGCCGTTGCGCGTGACGTACCAGTTGTGGAAGGCGATCAGGCCACCGAGCAGCACCAGCCAGAGGACGGTGCTGGTGAGGGGGAAGGCGTCCACCGAGATCGTGTACGCCAGCACCACCCGCAGGACCGAGTCGAGCAGGAAGACCGCGCCCCAGATCGCCGTGATCACACGCAGGTGGTGGCGGAAGCCGGGTTCCACGTCCCACCGGGCCTCCCATACGGCGAGTCCCTCCTCGCCGACCTTGGCGATGACGATGCCGCGCGCGGCGGACATCATGAAGGGGCGCCGGGTGAGCAGGGTGCCGAGCACCCACAGCCCGATCGTGGCGGTCAGCCAGCTGTCCCGGATCATCAGCGCCCGCGGGCTGCCGGTGACGAGGCTCAGCAGGGTGCCGGCCACCACCAGGCTCAGCGTGAACACCGCCATCGCCTCGACGCGGCGCTGCCGCACCACGCCGTACGCGATCCAGGGCAGCAGCAGCGCGCCGCCGACGGTCATCGAGAGCCACTGGCCGGCACCGAGCGCCCGGAGGCCGTAGTAGGAGCCGAGCGGCAGGACGAGTTCGAAGAGCAGTTGTGCGACGAGGCGCCTGCGCAGGGCCGCCGTGCCCCGCGCCCGGGGCGCCTCGGGCGCCGGGCCCGTCTGCGTGTGTGAAGCCGGTTGTGCCGTCATGCTGGTTACCCCCGTGTGTGCTGCGGTCATGGCGTGTTGCGGGTGGCCCGGTCGAACAGGTCGGCCAGCTCCCTTCCTGCGGCCCGCACGTCGAGGCCGGGGTCGTGGGTCGCGCGACGCACCACGTCGTCGATGGAGGCGCGGATCGCGCGCATCATGACCCAGGGGTCGAAGGCGCGGAATTCGCCCGCCCGTTGCGCCTTGCGGATCTGCTCCACCTGCTGGGCGAGGATCGCCTCCGACCCGTCGAGGAACGCGAGCATCCCGGGGTCCTCGCCGCGCAGGTTGGAGAGGATCTCGACGAGCGCCACCAAGTGCTTCGGGTGGTCGGCGAGCAGGTCGAGGTTGCCCTCGATGGAGGCGCGGAGCCGGGCGGCGTAGCTCTCGTGGGCCTCGATCCGGGGCCGCACGTATCCGTCCGCCAGCTGCATCACCTCCGTGACGACCTCGCGCATCAGATCGCCCCGGCCCTTGAAGTGGTAGGAGATCATCCCCGTGCTGCTCAGCCCGGCGCTCTCGGCGATCTTCGCGAACGAGGCCCGGTGGTAGCCGAGTTCGGCGATGGTCTCGATCGCGGCGGCGACGATCTGCGCCCGCCGCCCCGTCTCCGTGAACGAGGGGCCTGCCTTTTGCTTGCCCGTGCTGGGTTTTGCTTGCATGAGCAAGACGGTAGCGCCGTTTGCTCAGCCGAGCAAGACATGAGCGGGAGTCGGTGATCCATGGCCCCCGGGGGGCACGGCCGGGCCCCGCCGGGCGCCTGCGAGCATGGGGGCATGCCACACCAGCCAGGGGGAGCCATGGGCGCAGCGAACACCACGGACGCGGACACACCTGAATCCACACGGGGGTTCGCCTGCCGCTCGTGGCATCTCGTCGCGGTGGGCGCCCTGTTGGGCGCGGTCGCCTTCTGGGAGCGCTGGGAGGCGTCCCGATCCGGACGCCGGTATGTGCTGTGCCACCACTCCGCCCGGCTGGACCACCTCACGCTGACCGCTCTCGGCCTCATCGGGAGCGCCCTGATCGTCTCCGTCGCCTGCGCTGTCGCCGCGGACTCCCGGGGCGCGGTGGCCTCGCGCAGGCTCGCCGCCGGCTGCTTCGTGGCGGTGCTCGCACTCGTGGTGGCCGCGGACACCGTGGACGCCGCCGGCGAGCGGCTCGCGGGGCGCCTCAGCGCGGCCGAGCCGTTCGAGGCGGCCGTGTGCGACTACACCCCGCAGGACTACGCGGCGACGCCCGGCTGGTTCACCTGGTGAGGTCCCGCACCGGCGCACATGAGCGCCACACCGGCCCCGCCCCGAGTCCGAACACCGTCCCCGCCCAGCGGACTTGAGCTCGATGTCCGCTGCCGGGTTCGAGTCCGAGCCTCACGCCCGCCTCCACGCCTGAGCCTCACCGCACCCACCAGCCACATCGTTCACATCGGGCACTCGATCTCGCCAAATCTTCGCCGGACATGTTTACGGCTGCCGGAGCTCGTTCGCGCGCGTTTCGAACGGGGCGCTTCGCTATGCACCGTCCGGGGAATGGGCGGCTCCCCTTTCCTCTGTCACGCTGAAGTCGCAGCATGCCAGGGTGAAATGCCAGCGTAAATCAGGGATTGGGGAGTCATGTCGGTCGATACGGGTGCGGAGACGTCAGGGGCGGCCACACGTGGCCAGCAGAGTCTCGGAACCGCCGCCGCACGGAACTTGGCGACCACGACCAAGTCCGCTCCGCAGATGCAGGAGATCAGCTCCCGTTGGCTGCTGCGGAAACTGCCGTGGGTCCAGGTGCAGGGCGGCACGTACCGGGTCAACAGGCGGCTGAGCTACACGGTCGGGGACGGCCGGGTCGAGTTCATCCAGACCGGCGGCCGCGTACAGGTGATCCCGGCGGAGCTCAGCGAGCTCCCCGCCCTGCGCGACTACGACGACGAAGAGGCGCTGACCGAGCTCGCGAACCGTTGCACGCAACGGGAGTTCGCCGCCGGTGAGGTCATCGCGAACTCGGGCACGGCGACCGACCGCGTGTTCCTGCTCGCCCACGGCCGGGTGGCCAAGGTCGGCACCGGTCCCTACGGCGACGACACGGAGCTGGGCTTCCTCGCGGACGGCGCCTACTTCGGCGAGCACGCGCTGGTGGACTCCGAGGCGCAGTGGGAGCACACCGTCCGCGCCACCACGGCGTGCACCGTGCTCGAACTCACCAGGTCGGACGTGCTCAACCTCGCCGAACGCTCCGAGAGCCTGCACCAGCATCTGGAGGCGGCGTCGGAGCAGCCGGACCGGGCCACGAACAAGTACGGCGAGGCGGCGATCGACCTCTCGGCGGGCCACGTCGGCGAAGCCGTCATCCCGCACACGTACGTCGACTACGAGAGCGCACCGCGCGAGTACGAACTCTCCGTCGCGCAAACGGTGTTGAAGGTCCACAGCCGGGTGGCGGACCTCTACAACCAGCCGATGAACCAGACCGAGCACCAGCTCAGGCTCACCGTCGAGGCGCTGCGCGAGCGCCAGGAGTACGAGCTCGTCAACAACCCCGAGTTCGGTCTGCTCACCAACTGCGACTACGGCCAGCGGCTCCAGCCGCACGACGGGGTGCCGAGCCCCGACGACATGGACGAGCTGCTCTCGCGCCGCCGGGGCTCCAAGCTCTTCCTCGCCCACCCCAAGGCGATCGCCGCCTTCGGCCGCGAGTGCAACAAGCGCGGCCTGGTCCCCGAGTCCGTCGAGGTCGACGGCCACCGTCTCCCGGCGTGGCGCGGCGTGCCGATCTACCCCTGCGGGAAGATCCCGCTCAGCGACAAGCGGACAACCTCGATCATCTGCATGCGTACCGGCGAGGACAACCAAGGCGTCATCGGCCTCCGCCAGTCGGGCATCCCGGACGAGATCGAGCCGGGGCTCTCCGTGCGGTTCATGGGCATCGACGAGCAGGCGATCATCTCGTACCTGGTCACGGCCTACTACTCCGCCGCCATCCTGGTGCCGGACGCGCTCGGCGTCCTGGAGAACGTGGAAGTCAGCCGCTGGCGCTGACGCCTCCGCCCAAGGAGCGGGCAGGGGCGGCGTGTCCACCCTGATCCGTCTCCCGCCGGCACGGCCGGACAGCCGGCGTCGAGCAGGGACCGCCGGTGACGGCTCGGTCCCCACCCAGAGAAGAGTGCGCCCAGTCGGGTCCGGTGCGGACATCGACGTGCCCCGCGCATGCCGGTGTCCCGCGCCCTGAGCGCGCCGACCCTTCCGGACGCCCTCTTCCACGGCCGCGCTCATCACGGCGCCCGCCGCGCCGCCCGGCCCGTGGGCGTCGTACGCCCTGAACGGGGCCGGCCGCAGGGCAGCCACTGCCGGCGGCCACCCGGCTCACTGAACCCCCGCTCCTGAACAGGGTCCGCCGTACGCCACCGGCGGCGCTTCGGCGAGCGGTCGTACCGGACCGACCTCCGCACCCAGAAGCGGAGTCGGCCCGGGGCGACTCGCGTCCGACGGCGAGCGGGCCCCTGCTCTCCGAGCGCCCCGGCTCGCCGGTCCGGCACTCCTTCCGGGCACGGGGAGTGCGCTCGGAACAATCCGCCTCACACAAGGAGCAATGGATGCCCGTCCCCGACCTCAGTCCAGTGCAGCCGCACATGGTCCCGCAGGTCACGACAGCAGAGCCCGCCGTGCCGGCCATCGCCGACATCACGTGTGTGGACGGCGTGTGCGTGCCGCTCTCGGCCGACGCTCCGGATCCGCCCACGGCCGCACCCGCGGCTCCTCCCGCCGAGCCGCCCCCCGGTCCCTCCACGGGCGCCGGTGCGGACCGTGTCGCGGACGGCGTCGCGGGGTCGTCCGCGACCCCGGACGCCCTGGGCGTCGCCGACCTGCCCGGGGGCGGGCCGCACGGCGTCGTTCCCATGAGCCCCGAGGTCCTCGAACGGGTCCTGCGCGGCCCCAACGGGCTGGGGACCAGCGGCCTTCGCCTCGCGCCCCGCGCCGAACCGTCGGCGGACGGCACCCCGGTGCCGGGCCTCTACCACCATCCGGTGGCGGAGCCCGACCCGGTGCGGGTGGCGGAGGTCGGCCGCAGGATCAAGGACTGGGCGGTCCACGAGGTCGAGCTGTATCCGCCGGACTGGGAGGACCAGTTCGACGGGTTCGCCCTCGGCCGCTACATGGTGGCCTGCCATCCCGACGCACCGACCATCGAGCACCTGATGGTCGCGACCCGGCTGATGGCCGCGGAGAACGCGCTCGACGACTGCTACTGCGAGGACCACGGCGGCTCGCCCGTGGGCCTCGGCGGGCGACTGCTCCTCGCGCACACCGCGCTCGACCCCCTCCACACCACGCGTGAGCACCAGGCGCCCTGGGCGGAGTCGCTGTTCAGCGACGCGCCGCGCCGGGCCTACCGCTCGGCCATGGAGTACTTCGTCCAGGCGGCCAGTGCGTCACAGGCCGACCGCTACCGGCACGACATGGCCCGTCTGCACCTGGGCTACCTCGCCGAGGCCGCATGGGCGCAGACCGAGTACATGCCCGAGGTGTGGGAGTACCTGGCGATGCGGCAGTTCAACAACTTCCGCCCCTGCCCGACCATCACCGACACCGTCGGGGGCTACGAGCTGGCCGCCGACCTGCACGCCCGGCCCGCCATGCAGAAGGTCATCGCGCTCGCCTCCAACGCGACGACCATCGTCAACGACCTCTACTCCTACACCAAGGAGCTCGACGCTCCCGGCCGCCATCTGAACCTGCCCGTGGTGATCGCCGAGAGCGAGCAGTGCGAGCCCCGTGAGGCGTACCTCAAGGCGGTCGAGGTCCACAACGAGCTCATGCACGACTTCGAGGCCGAGGCCTCCGCCCTGGCCGTCGCCTGTCCCGCGCCGCAAGTGATCCGGTTCCTCCACGGAGTGGCCGCGTGGGTGGACGGCAACCACCACTGGCATCAGACCAATACCTACCGCTACTCACTGCCCGACTTCTGGTAAGCAAAGGGGACCCACCGTGTCCACGAACGTCGAACCCACCCTCACCACCGCGACCATTCCCGCCCCGGCCACGCCCTACCAGGACGACATCGCCCGGTACTGGGACCACGAGGCCCGGCCGGTGAACCTGCGCCTCGGCGATGTCGACGGTCTCTACCACCACCACTACGGCATCGGCGATGTCGACCACTCGGCGCTCGGCGCACCCGGCGCACCCGACCGCGACACGAAGCTCGTCGCGGAGCTGCACCGTCTGGAGTCCGCGCAGTCGGACGTGCTCCTCGACCACCTTGGGCCCGTCGCGCCCGGCGCCACCCTGGTGGACGCGGGGTGCGGCCGGGGCGGCTCCATGGTCATGGCCCACCAGCGCTTCGGGTGCACGGTCGAGGGCGTCACCCTCTCGGCCAAGCAGGCCGAGTTCGCCAACCAGCGCGCCCGCGACCTGGGCATCGACAGCTCCGTGCGGTCCCGGGTCTGCAACATGCTGGCCATGCCGTTCGCGACCGGTGAGGCCGCGGGCTCGTGGAACAACGAGTCGAGCATGTACGTCGATCTGCACGACCTCTTCGCCGAGCACTCCCGCATCCTCACCCCCGGCGGCCGGTACGTGACGATCACCGGCTGCTGGAACCCGAAGTACGGCCAGCCCTCCAAGTGGGTCTCGCAGATCAACGCGCACTTCGAGTGCAACATCCACTCGCGTCGTGAATACCTGCGGGCCATGGCCGACAACCGGCTCGTCCCGCAGGCGGTCATCGACCTGACGCCCGAGACGCTGCCGTACTGGGAGCTGCGCGCCACCACGTCGCTCGTCACGGGCATCGAGGAAGCGTTCATCAACTCCTACAAGGACGGCTCGTTCCAGTACGTCCTCATCGCGGCCGACCGCGTCTGACGCTCGCTCGTACGGCACGGAACGTTCTCGGTGCGGCCGGCACACCCACGGGGTGCGCCGGCCGCACCGGTGCCTGGGACCGGCCTCGGACCGGTGCCTCGGAAGGGGCGAAGCGGCCCGCCCGAGCGCGTCCCCGATATCGGCTGGCGGGCCGGGCCCCTGGTGGTGAAGATCGCCTCATGTCCCTCTTCCTGGAAACCGAACGGCTCGTGCTGCGCTCCGTCAACAACGCCGATGCCGACGACCTGTTCGCTCTCGACAACGATCCCGACGTGGTCCGTTTCATCAACGGCGGCCGGCCCACCACCGTCGACACCATCATGGAGCGGACGCTCCCCCGCCTGATGCGCGACTACCCGTGCTGGGGACACCGCGGCTACTGGGCCGCGGAGGAGCGGGCCACGGGGACCTTCCTGGGCTGGTTCGAGTTCCGCCCCCTCGACGACCGGAGCGCGGCCGTCGTGGAACTCGGCTACCGGCTCAACAAGAGCGCCTGGGGCAGGGGTTACGCGACCGAGGGCTCTCGCGCCCTGATCGACAGGGGGTTCGGCGAGCTCGGTGTGGAGACGGTCACCGCGAACACCATGACGGTGAACGCGCGCTCCCGGCGTGTGATGGAGAAGGCGGGCCTCGTGTTCCTGCGCACCTTCACCGGAGAGTGGCCGGACGCGATCCCGGGGTCCGAGCAGGGCGAGGTCGAATACCGGCTCACCAAGGCCGATTGGGAACAGCGCCGGGCATGAGGCCCGGGGCCCCGGCGATCAACCGCCGAAGACCGCGCCCAGTCCGGCGAGCAGTCCGATCAGCAACACCAGGACGAACAGCACATACAGCAGCGTCAGATACGCGGTCACGATCGCGGCCAGGGCGAGCCCGCGGCCGGGCAGCCCGCGGCGGCGTGCCCGGCGGCGGCCGATGTGGCCCGAGACGATCGCGACGAGCGACGACAGCAGGATCAGGATCACCCATCCGACGGTCAGTGGCAGGAAGAGGGTGCCGGTGGCCAGGCTTCCGGTGGCGGCCATCACCCCCAGGACGGCCGCCGTGGCGCTGATGTCCACGGCCCTGTTCTTCGGGCGCTCACCCGCTGTGGTGCTCATGCCACGACCCTAGTCAGGAGCCTCGGGCCGCCCCGAACCGGGCACGTGAACTCGGTAGGCCAGTGAGCGGAGTTGAAGCGGATGCGGCACTTTTTGACCTACGTCAACACCCTCAAGGCTGGAAATTAAACCGGCTGGTATGTATCTTCGAGCTTGCGAGAGGCCGTCCCACGTACCTTCTCGCTTCGCTTGAAGCGCGGATCCTGGGGGAGTCATGTCCACAAGCACGTTCCGCTTCCATACGCCGGCGGACCTGTCGACAGCAATTGAGGGTACAGGGGTCGTCGCACCTCCGATGTTCCGTTATCCCTATCTCACAACGACAGTTCCCCAGGAATTCGTGCACCGGGCCGCCGTGGCCGAGGTGCTGCTCACGGGCTGGGAGCGGGTCGACGACGCCACGTTCCAGATCACGGCCCAGCTGCCTCGGAGCCACAGCTTCTACACCCCCGTCAGCGGAACCCATTACGACCCTTTGATGGTCACCGAAACAATCCGCCAAGTCGGTTCTCTGCTGGCGCACGCGGAATTCGGCGTTCCGCTCGGCCACCAATTCATGATGAAGGACTTGACGGTCTCCGTGCGCCCGGGACAACTGGGCGTGGGCCCCACCCCGGCGGCGCTCGACCTCGACGTCACGTGCAGCGAAGTGAAGTGGCGCAGGCAGGCGTTCGCGGGCACTCGGTACGACGCGGTGATCCGCCGGGACGGAGAGATCGTCGCCACCGGGGGCGCGATGTACACCTGTGTCACCCCTGAGATCTACCGGCGGCTGCGCGGTGACCGGCCGCGCTCCGGCCAGGAGGTGGCGCCCCAGCTGACCGCCCCGGTCTCCCCGCAGAGCGTGGGCCGCATGTCGCCCATCGACGTGGTCCTGTCGCCCTCGAGCGAGCCCGACCGGTGGCGGCTGCGGGTGGACACACGCCACCCCATACTCTTCGACCACCCGGTCGACCACGTGCCGGGAATGGTCCTCCTCGAAGCCGCCCGGCAGGCCGCGACCGCGCTCCTGCTGCGCTCGGACCCGCAGCACTCGCCCCTGCTGCCCCTGCGCGTCGAGAGCGAGTTCCTGCGCTACACCGAGCTGGACGCGCCCTGCACCATCGAGGCCTGCCGGGTGCCGGCCGGCCCGCAGGAGGTCGCCGTCCTGGTGACCGGAACCCAGAACGGCGAGCAGGTCTTCAGCTGTGTGATCGCCGCGGCCGACGCACACCTCTGACGGCGCGCCCCGGCCGCTCCCCACGACCACGGCGGCCTCAGCCCGTTCCGGTCGTCGTGGTGCGCGTCGGCTCCGGCTCCCGGCCCTTCCCCTCCCGTACGGGTGCGGAGAAGGCCGCGGCGTGGTCGGCGGCCCAGGTGGCGTACGACCGGGCGGGGCGGCCGGTGAGGGCCGGCAGGGCGGGGTCCACCGCCCGCTTGGCGCCGGCCTGTTGGCGTTCCGCGCTGTGCAGGAGCGCCTGGGCCAGCGCCTCGGGATACCGGCGCGACCACGCCGTGAGGGCGTCGTCGGGCGAGAGCTCCTCGAAGCGCAGGTCCACGTCGAGCGCGCGGGCGAGCAGGCCGGTCTGCTGAACGGCTGTGAGCGCTTCGGGCCCGGTCAGCGTGTACGCCTGCCCGTGGTGCCCGCTTCCCGTGAGCGCCCGGACGGCGGCGTCGGCGATGTCGCGGGGGTCGACGCACGCGTTGCCCGCGCTGCCGTAGAGCGCGCGCACCACACCCTCGGAGCGGATGCCGGACGCCCACGACAGGGTGTTGGACATGAACGCGCGCGGTCGCAGCAGGGTCCACGCGATGCCGCTCGCACGCAGCAGATCTTCGTTGGCGCGCTGCCAGGAGGTGACGAGGTCGGTGGCGCCCGGGTCCTGGACAGCGGCCGCGGAGAGCTTCACTATGTGCTGAACTCCGGTGGCACGGGCGGCAGCCAGGAACCGCGCGTCGTCGTCGCCGCCCACGCGACTGGTGACGAGCAGGGCGCCGCGGACCCCGGTCAGGGCACGTTCGAGGGAGGGCTGGTCCGCGTAGTCGCCCCGGACGATCTCGGTGCGGGGGCGGGTCGTGCTGATCCGGGAGGGATCGCGCGTCAGCGCGCGGACGGCCTGATCGGCGGGGAGGCGGTCGAGGACAAGTCGGCCGACGGTGCCGGTCGCTCCGGTTACGAGGATCACCGGCGCCACCCTTTCCGAAGGGTGTTCCGGCCCCAGGTTTCCGGTCATGTTCGCTCCCAAAATGGCTGACTAAGTGCCCCGCTCTGCGGATGGCTGACACTGTAAGATACGAACTTGACGGTTTTTTTGCATGGACCTCCGAAAGGTTCATAGACCCGGAGGGAGGACAGTGGCCAAGCAGGACAGAGCAATCCGTACGCGTCGGTCGATCCTCGAAGCTGCTGCCAAGGTGTTCGAGGAGCGCGGCTACCAGGCCGCCACCATCTCCGAGATCCTCAACGAGGCGGGCGTCACCAAGGGCGCGCTCTACTTCCACTTCCAGTCCAAGGAGCACTTGGCACTGGGCCTCCTCGACGAGCAGGACGAGGGCCTGACCGTTCCGTTCCGTCCGTGCAAGGTCCAAGAAGTCGTCGATGTGATCGTGCTGTTCACCCACCGGCTGCAAACCAGCCAGATGGTGCGTGCCAGCGTCCATCTGACGCTGGACCAGCAGGCGTCGGGGCTCGACCGCACCGGGCCGTTCCTCGCCTGGGGCGAGATGATGCGCGGCCTGCTGCGCGAGGCACAGCAGCAGGGCGAGCTCCTGCCGCACGTCGTCACGGACGAGACGGCCGACGTCCTGGTCGGCTCGTACGCCGGGATACAGGCCATGTCGCACGCGCTGAGCAGTTACCAGGATCTGGGGCAGCGGGTGACGACCCTGCTGCGGCACATCCTGCCGAGCGTGGTGATCTCCTCCGTGCTGACCTCGGTGGACATGTCGGCCGAGCGCGGAGCGCACGTCTACGCCGAAGCCAAGCGGAACCTGGCGCAGGCGCAGGCGGAGGCCAAGGAACGCGCCGCGTCCGAGCTGGCCGCGACAGCCGGCTGAACAAGCCGCCCGGACCTCCCCCAGAAGAAACCTCCCTGCCCGTTACGGCCTGTACGCTGACGCGAACGGTGTACGCAGCAGGTGGACGGCGTGCGCTCGCATGACGGGCTCCCACGGGGTCCGACCCCCGGGTCTCGTTCGGAGTTGAGGAGGCGCCCGATGCCCAGCGAAGGCAAGCGGGAGATCGCGTCGGTATGGACCCGCCCGCAGGGGCGGCGCGAGCAGCCGGCGCTCAGCCGGCAGCAGATCGTCGCGGAGGCCGTGCGCCTGCTGGACACCGAGGGAATCGCCGCCCTGAGCATGCGCAAGCTGGGCTCCCGCCTCGACGCGGGAGCCACCTCGCTCTACCGGCACGTGGCCAACAAGGACGAGCTGATCGAGCTCGTGGTGGACGAGGTGTACGGCGAGCTGACCGAGCCGGACGCCGCACAGGCCGGGCACTGGCGCGACGCCACCACGGCACGCGCCCACGGCGTGCGGGCGATGATCCTCCAGCACCCCTGGATCGCCTCCGTGCTCGGCGAGGTCGGGATGGCCCACCTCGGACCGAACCTCATGGGGCTGTCCGACCGGATGATCGCGACGTTCGAGAGCGCCGGGTTCCCGCTGGGCGAATCGGACCACGCGGTACGGGCGCTCTTCGCGTACGTCACCGGAACGGCGGTCAGCGAGGCGGCCTGGCTGACCATGCTCGCCCGCAGCGGGCAGAGCGAACAGGAGTGGGTGACGCGGCTGTGGCCCGCGGCCGAGCAGGCGGCGCAGGCCTATCCGCGGCTCCAGAAGGGCTACGCGGACCAGCGGGGCAAGGACCCGGGGACCATCCGGGACGAGAACTTCCGCTATGGCCTGGAGCGCTTCCTGGACGGTCTTGAGGCCCGGCTCGGCAACATCGGGCAAACCCGCAGCTAGCGGGCGAGCCCGCCCTCCCCGGAGGCGGGGCTCGCGTCGCGGCAACCTTCCCCGGCCATAGAAAACCGCAAGACCGGTTTGGTAGTCTCGATGCTGCCGACCGGGTAGGCCCTGGCGCCTTGCGTCCGCGCCCCGGTACCGGGGCGCGGAGCGTGTTCCGGCTGCATACGACGACGGTCCGCCGTACCGGGCGAACGCGGCTACCCCTGCGCAGTTATGGAGCGCCCTGATGGCCAGACAGGAACGCGCGGTACGCACGCGCAACACATTGATCGAGTCCGCCGCCGAGCTGTTCGACCGGGAGGGGTTCGAGACGGCGTCGCTCGCCACGATCAGTGCCCGCGCGGGCGTGAGCAATGGCGCGCTGCATTTCCACTTCGCGAGCAAGGCGGCGCTGGCCGGCGCGGTGTGGGAGACGGCGGCGCAGCGGCTGTGGCTGATCACCGATGGCGGCCCGGCCCGGGAGTGCGCCGTGCAGATACTCATCGACGCCAGCCACGCCCTGGTGCGGGGCTTCCACCACGACGTCGTGCTGCGGGCGGGATTCGGTCTCGGCGGCAGCTCGGAGGCGACGGGCGTGAGCGCCGATCTGCACCGCACATGGCAGGAGTGGGTGGAGGCGATGTGCGCGCGGGCGCGCCAGGAGGGGGCGTTGGCGGCGGACGTGTCCGCGCAGGACGCGGCGCTCGCGGTGGTCGCCGCCGTGGCCGGGTTCGAGGCGCTGGGCGAGCAGGACGAAGAGTGGCTGTCGGCGGCCACCCTCACCGCCTTCTGGGAGCTGCTGCTGCCCCGCCTCGCGCGGGAGTCCGTAGCGGGAGGGCTCATCGCCTCGGGCACCGGGTCCGGCACCCACCCGGGGCCCCCGCGCCTTCACGGCGAGGGGGCGCTCAACTCCCTTGCCCCAGTGGATCGTTCCGCCGGACATCCGCTCCCCCGGCCCCTCTCGCTGACCGGGGTGACGGGATCGCCGGGGAGTGCGGCTTCGTCGTTACGGTAGGGATCGAGCGGGTCCGGCCGCTCGCGGGTCCGGCGGGCGGACCCTGCCCGGCCGGGCCGTCCCCGTCAGCCGGCGGCGGCCAGCAGGTCGCGCTCCTGGACGCCGGCCTTCGGCCCGATCGCCACGACCTCGCCGAGGGTCTCGGCGGGCGCGGGAGCGGCCAGGCAGGGCATGACGAGGCGCCAGAACCCGGCGAGCGAGGCCGGGGAGACCCAGCGCGGGTCCTTGCGGCCGAGCAGGCCGAAGCCGGTCGTGGCGGCGACGATGGTGGCGACCATGGCCGTGAGGTCCACGTGCTCGACGAGCAGCCGCTCGTCGCGGGCCTCCGTCAGCAACTGCCGTACGCACGCCTGCCATTCCTGGCGCAGGTCCACCCGGCTCAGGCGCGCCGTGTCGCCGCTCAGCCGCAGGCCCGCGCGCGACACGACATCGCGGTGCAGTTGGTCGGCGAGGGCGTGCGAGGTGCGGGTGAGGCGCTGCAGGGCGTTCATGCCCGGCCGCTGGGCGCGCCACCCGGCGCGGCGCAGATCGGCGGCGGCCGTGGTCTCCACGGCGGCGGCCACCGCCGCCTTGTTCTCGAAGTGGAAGTGGAGGGCGCCCAGGCTGACGCCCGCGTTGGCGCTGATGTCGGCCAGCCGGGCCTGGACGTATCCGTGTCGCTCGAAGGACTCGGCCGCCGAGCGGATGAGCGACTGACGGGTGCGCACGGCACGTTCCTGTTTCATACCAGTGGCTCCTCGGGCTGGACTTCGGTGACATTATCAAACCAGCTTCGCGGTTTTTTAACCAGCGTTCGGGGTCGTTATCTCGCCACCCGCCCCTGCGGGTCTCGGGGCCCTGCGGCGGGGCAGGGGCAGGGCGGTCCGTCCCGCCGCCGCGAAGAACCCGTCTCCAGGCGATGGGGCGGGTGCTTCGCATCCTCCGAAAGGGGGACTTGCGTCCTGCCGCAGAACAGGGCAGCTAGAGCGGCGACTATTGGGCACTCTCCCTAACGGGTCGCCCCGCCCGGGGTGCGGGCCACGTCCGCGGCGGACGTGTGTGGGCGGCCCGCGGCGAAGTGGGCCGGTGACCCCATGTCCGCGGTGACGACCGCCCCGGGTGTGCTCACCGGCGGGTACGAGCCGGACCAGGGCAGCGTGGAGCCACCGCGCGTCGCGTCCGCGGCGCGGCAGTCGAGGTAGCGGAGAGAATGATGAGCGGCACAGGACTCGCCGGGCGAAGCCAGACCCGCCGTCTGGCCCTGTTCGGGGTGAAGGGCGTGGTCACCCGCTGCCGGGATTTCGCCGCCGACGCCCTCTACGACTGGGGGTGGACCTCGACCGCCGACGCCGCGGACGCCGAGCGCGTGGACGATGTGCTGCTCCTGGTCTCCGAGGTCGTCACCAACGCCTGTCTGCATGCGGGCGGCCCCCGCGAACTGGTCCTGCGCCACGCGGACGGCCACCTCCGCGTCGAGGTGAGCGACGCCAGCCACGCCGTTCCCGTACGCCGTCCTCACGCACCCTCGATGCCGGGCGGTCACGGCCTGATGATGCTGGACCGGCTCGCCGGCGACTGGGGATCGGTGCCCTCGGCCGCGGGCAAGACGGTGTGGCTGGAGATGGTCCTGCCGTCCCGCGCCGCGCGGTCAGGGAGCCGGACCGTCGTCGAGGAGGCCGGTGCGCAGCCGGTCCATGATGTGGGTCAGGACCCGGGAGACGTGCATCTGTGAGAGCCCGACCCGCTCGCCGATGTCCGCCTGCGTGAGTTCGTCGACGAAGCGCAGGGAGAGGATCGTCCGTTCGCGGTCGGTGAGGGCGGCGATGAGCGGCTTGAGGGCGTCGAGGCACTCGATGACGTCGAACGAGGGGTCTTCCCTGCCGAGGGTGCGCAGGACGGCGGTGGCTCCGCTGTCGTCGTCGGTGATGTCGAGCGAGCGAGCCGTGTAGGCGTTGGAGGCCTGGTCTCCCTCGGCCACTTCCGCCTCGGTGATCCGCAGGTGGGCGGCGAGTTCCGCCGTCGTGGGCGGTCTGCCCAGCTCCTGGCCGAGGACGTCGCGGGCCGCGGCCAGCCGCAGCCGCAGTTCCTGGAGGCGGCGCGGTACCTGCACGGCCCAGCTGGTGTCGCGGAAGAACCGCTTCATCTCCCCGGTGATCGTCGGGAGCGCGAAGGAGGCGAAGTCGACGCCACGGGCCACGTCGAAGCGGTTGATCGCCTTGATGAGGCCGATGGTGCCGACCTGGAAGATGTCCTGCGCCGGCTCGGCCCGGCCGCGGAAGCGGCGCGCGGCGAACCGGACGAGGCTGAGGTTGAGCTCGACCAGTGTGTTGCGTACGCAGGCGTGCTCGGGTGTGCCCTCGTCGAGGCCGGCCAGCCTGCGGAACAGGGTCTCGGAGAGGGCCCGCGCCTCTTCGGTGCTCAGGTCCTGGGGGCGGGGCACGTCGGGGATGCCGCCGAGCGCCCTGCGCCGGACCAGGAGGGTCGGCTGCTGGGGCGGCGGTGCTGGGCGAACCTGTCCGGCCATCGGCATGAGCGGACTCCTTCGACGGGGGCGGCGGCCCGGCCCGCCATGCGGCGGGGGCCCGTCGTCCGAGCGATGCCACCACTTTATGCCTGATTGGAGGGGTTTGGAGTTGAATGCGATTCGACTGGTGCCTCCCGGGGCACGCGATCCGCATGAATGGTGGACATGTCACGCAGCGCGTGCGACAGGGCCGCCGGTTCGGCCTGGCGGACGGACCGGGTGTGGTGGCGCAGTGCCGAGACCTCACCCGTCAGGTGCTCGACGAGTGGTTCGGGCCTCGGGGCCTGCTGGACAGCACGGCCGTGGGGGACGCACTGCTCCTCGTCTCCGAGGTCGTCACCAACGCGTGCGTGCACGGGGGTGAGCCGTACGAACTCCGCTTCGACCGCCGCGACGGCAGGCTGTGGGTGGGCGTGAGCGACCGCAGCTCCGTCCGTCCCCGCCCGGACGGTCCGCACCGACCGGCACGCGCATCGGGTCACGGCCTGTACCTGCTGCAGAAGCTCTCCACGGCGTGGGGCTGGATGCCGACCGGCCAGGGCAAGACCGTGTGGTTCGAGATCCGTGTCGCGGACACCGCGGGCCTGGCCGGTTCGGGCTGAGGCCGCAGCGGCGCCCGCCCACCGGCCGTCCGATCACCTCGTCCCCTCGCGGTCCGTCCTCCCGGGTGGTTGTTGCACCCGGCGCTCACCGGGTAGGCGTAGATCATGACCACCAGCGCACAACGAAGCCCCGCCCTCCCGGTTTCCCGCGGTGAGCTGTCCGCGGGCATCCTCGGTTATCTGCGCGGCGAGACGGGCCGGCTCCCCGACGAGGATGCGGTCGGCCGTGCGGCACCGTACGGCGACGATCTGCAGCTCGCCCTCTACATCGGGTACGAGCTGCACTACCGGGGCTTCGACGGCGTGAGCGACGCGCACGAGTGGGATCCCGCGCTGATCGCGCTGCGCGCGCTCCTCGAGAACCGCTTCCTGGAGGCGCTGCGCCGGGACGCCACGCGCGACCACGACGTGGACGACGCCTTCGACGAACTGCTCGTCGAGCCGGTCCACGGCACCGGGGTCTCCCACTTCCTGCAGGACGAGGGCGAACTGTGGCAGCTGCGCGAGTACGCCGTGCAGCGCTCTCTGTACCACCTCAAGGAGGCCGATCCGCATGCCTGGGTGCTGCCGCGGCTGTGGGGGCGGGCGAAGGCCGGCATGGCGGCGGTCGAGTTCGACGAGTGGGGCGGTGGCCGCGCCGAGCGGGTGCACGCCCAACTCTTCGCCGACCTGATGGAGGACCTGGGTCTGGAGACGGCGTACGGCCGGTATGTGGACGCCGGGTCCGCCGAGATGCTCGCCACGGTCAACCTCATGTCGCTCCTCGGGCTGCGCCGCGGCCTGCGCGGGGCGCTGCTCGGCCACTTCGCCACGCTGGAGGTCACCTCGTCGCCCTCCTCGCGGCGCATGGCGCTCGCGATGCAACGCGCCGGTGCTGGCTCCGCCGCGGAGTTCTTCTACACCGAGCACGTGGAGGCCGACGCGGTGCACGAACAGGTCGTGCGGCACGAGGTGATCGGGGGGCTCCTGGAGCAGGAGCCGGAGCTGGCCGCCGACGTCGTGTTCGGGGTCGATGCCACCGTGTTCCTCGAGGACCGGTTCGCGGACCACCTGCTGGGGCACTGGAAGGCGCGGAACTCGTCGTTGCGGAGCCCGCTTCCCCAGTAGCCCCAACGATTTCTGCTATTAAACGCAAATTCATGTGGATCTATACGGAATTGCCGGGTACTCGGGGGGCGTGACTCTCATCGCTCTCCCCGGCGTCTACGACCCGCAGGACGACACCGACCTGCTGGCCGACGCGTTGCATGACGAAGCGGTGCCCGAGGGCGCCGAGGTCCTCGACATCGGCACCGGCACCGGCGCGCTCGCCCTCGCGGCCGCCCGGCTCGGCGCCCGGGTCACCGCCGTGGACATCTCCTGGCGCGCGGTGATCAGCACCCGCCTCAACGCACGCCTGGCCGGGGTGCCGGTCCGGGTCGTGCGCGGCGATCTCCTCTCCCCCCTCGTGGGGCGCTCGTACGACCTCATCCTGAGCAACCCGCCCTATGTTCCCGCCCTCTCCCCCACCGTCCCCGGGCGCGGCGCCGCCCGCGCCTGGGACGCGGGGCACGACGGGCGCCTGCTGCTGCGCCGCATCTGCCGCGACGCGCCCCGCCTGCTCCGCCCCGGGGGCGTGCTCCTGATCGTCCACTCGGCGCTCAGCGACCCCCGGACGACGCTGGCCGAACTGCGGGGGCAGGGCCTCAAGGCCGCGGTGGCCGACCGGCGGTTCATTCCGTTCGGTCCCGTGCTGCGCTCGCGCCGCGACTGGCTGGTGGAACAGGGCCTGATCAGTGACGACGACACGATGGAAGAGCTGGTGGTCATCCGTGCCGAACGACCCGTCTGACAGCGCCCGGCGCATCCACCTGCAGCGCGAAGGGCCCCTGCTGGTCGAGGGCCCCGTGGAAGTGGTGCTGGAGGACGGCACCACCGCCGTCTCGGAGCGCTGCGTGGTGGCCCTGTGCACGTGCCGTCGCAGTCGGCGCTACCCGTGGTGCGACACCAGTCACCGGCGCCGCAGCCGCGACTGAGCCGCCTGCGGCCGTACGGCGTACGATCCCGCCGTACGCGGCAGAAGGCCCGTACGCGACCGAAGGGTTGCCATGCCGTCCACCGCAACGCCCGCCATAGGCCTGCCCGTTCGCGTCCGGGCCCGGCGTCCGCGCCGCGCCGCGTGAGGCGCCGGCCCGCGGCGGAGCACCGCCCCGCCCCCGCACCGCTGCCGCCGCAGCATCGCGTCGCGCTGGGCGGCACCGGCCCCGAGGACGTCGTCTTCGACGCCTCCGGCCGGGTGCTGACCGCGGTGGAGGACGGGCGGGTGCTGCGGATCACTCTCCCCGTGCCCGGCCGGCCCGCCGGGATCGAGGAGGTCGGCCACACCCGAGGCCGGCCCCTCGGGCTCGAAGTCCTGCCCGACGGGCGCCTGTTGGTGTGCGACGCGCGCCGGGGGCTGCTCCGGCTCGACCCCGGCAGGGGGACGGGGGTGGAGGTGCTGGCCGATTCCGTCGCCGGGACACCGCTGCGGTTCTGCAGCAACGCGACGGCCGCCATGGACGGCACGGTCTACTTCACGGTGTCCAGCAGGCGCCACGGGCTCGACGACTGGCTCTCCGACATCGTGGAGCACGAGCCGTCGGGCCTGCTCGTGCGGCTGGCTCCGGGCGGCGAACCCGAGGTGCTCCTGGACGGGCTCCAGTTCGCCAACGGGGTGGCGCTCGCCGCAGACGAATCGTTCGTGACGGTCGCCGAGACCGGTTCCTGGCGGCTCACCCGGCTGTGGCTCGGCGGCCCGGACGCCGGCCGCCGGGACACCCTCGCCGACGCCCTGCCGGGCTTCCCCGACAACGTCTCCCGCAGCCCCGGCGGCGGCTTCTGGGTCGCACTCGCCGGACCGCGCACCCCTTTGCTGGAGCGGCTGCACCGCGCCTCCCCGGGCGTCCGTCGGACCGTGGCCGCCACCGCGCGGCGCCTTCCGGCTCCGCCGGCCTCCGGCGCCCGGGTGATCGAGGTGGACGAACAGGGCCGGACCCTGCGCCAACTGCGCGGCACCGGGCGGCGGTTCCGCATGACGACATCGGTCGCCGAGCACGGGGGACGCCTGGTCATGGGCAGCCTCCTGGAGCACAGCATCGCCTGGTGCGAGCTGCCCGCAGCCGCCTGAGCGGCTCCCCGCGCACGGGTCGGCCGGCCCGGTTCGGCGCGTGCGCCCGGGGTACGCGCCGCAGTGCGGTCGCCCTGAACCGCGCCGGCGTCGCCGAGCCCTCGCCGGCCCCTCAGGACGGCTCAGCCGTCGAGCCGCCTCCCGATTGCGGAGCGCTCGGCGGCGGCACAAGGTGAAGTGATCCCCCCGATCACGGAGACAGCCGAGGAGACGACATGCCCAGCGGATCGAGCCCGAAGCGGGAGCGGCAGTACGAGCACATCAAGGAGAGCGCCGAGGACAGGGGCGAGAGCACGAAGCGCGCCAAGGAGATCGCGGCGCGTACCGTCAACAAGGAGCGGGCTCGTTCGGGTGAGTCGAAGACCGCGAGCAAGAGTTCCACCCAGGACATGTCCTCCTCGGAGCGGGGCGGCCGGCGCTCGCACAGCGGGTCGCAGGGCCCGACGTACGACCAGCTGTACGCCGAGGCACAGCGCCGCAACATCCACGGCCGCTCCAGCATGGACAAGGCGCAGCTGAAGCGTGCGCTCAACAGCAAGTAGCCGGCGCCGGGGCTCGGGACCATCGCGCCGACAGCCGATGGGCCCGCCCGCGGGCCGTCCGGGGGCCCGGCCGACGACACCGCGCGCCGCGCACCCGCACCGGCCGAAGTACCGCCGCGCGTGCGCCATTTGAGTTAATGACGCGGGGGTGGGTGAGCGCGCCCGGTCCGGTGGGCAGGACGCCGGGCGGCATGGTGAGGCCATGCACTCGTCTCCCACGGCCGGGACTTCCTCCCGGTCCACTTCCCTGTCCCGGCGCGGCTTCGCAGTCGGCTCGGCGACCGCCGTCGCCGCGGTCGCCACGAGCACGGCGACGGCCACGACCGCCGCTGCCGCCACGACCGCGGCACCCGTCACGGCCCCCGCCGCAGCCGCGTCGCTCTCGCAGCGCTGCCTCGACGTCGCGCGCGCCCTGCTGATGCGGGGACCCGACGGCCGCGACCTGGTTCCGGCCTACCGCGACGTCCTGGTGGGCGGCGGGCTTCCCCGGTCGGCCGCGCCCCGCAGGAAGGTGCTCGTGGTGGGCGCGGGACCGGCCGGTCTCGTCGCCACGCTGCTGCTGCGCCGCGCCGGGCACGAGGTCACACTCGTGGAGGCCAACGGCAACCGCGCCGGCGGACGGATCAAGACGTTCAGGACGGGCGGCCACGAGCGCGCCGAGGCGCCGTTCGCCGATGCCCGGCAGTACGCGGAGGCCGGGGCCATGCGGATCCCGGGGAGCCATCCCCTGGTGATGGCGCTCATCGACCACCTCGGGGTGGCACGGCAGCGCTTCCGCCTGGTCGACCAGAACGCCGACGGCACTCCCGCGCTGCGTACCTGGATCCACGTCAACGGCCTCCGTGTCCGGCGGGCCGACTACGCGCGGGCTCCGCGGCGGGTGAACCGCTCGTTCGGGGTCCCGCGCGCGCTGTGGGACGTTCCCTCCAGCAGGATCCTCAGCGATGCCCTGGCTCCGGTGCGGGACGAGTTCAGCACCGTCGGGCCCGACGGGCGGCGCGTGGACAAGCCGGCCGGGGAGATGGTCTCCGGGTGGGCCCGGGTCGTCGAACGCTTCGGCGACTGGTCGATGCGCCGCTTCCTGAGCGAGTACGCCAAGCTCGACGACCCCACCATCGACTTGATCGGCTGCCTGGAGGACCTCACCTCGCGCCTCCCCCTCTCCTTCATCCACAGCTTCCTCGACGCGGCGCTCATCAGCCCCGACACCGCCTTCTGGGAGCTGCGCGGCGGCACCGCCGCCCTGCCCGACGCCCTGCTCAAGGAGGTCGGCGACAGCATCCGCTTCGACCGGCGCGTCACCAGGATCGAGTACTGGGACCCGTCGCGGCCCCACACCGACACCCCGCATGTGAGGGCCGACGGACCCCATGTGTGGGTCGACACGGTCTCCGAGGGCCGCGAAGGCGCGCCCGTGCGTGAGCAGTTCACGGCCGACCTCGCGATCATCACGGTGCCGTTCTCGGGGCTGCGGCACATCCAGGTCGCGCCGCTCATGTCGTACAGCAAGCGCAGGGCCGTCACCGAGCTCCACTACGACAGCGCCACCAAGGTGCTGCTCGAATTCAGCCGGCGCTGGTGGGAGTTGGGCGAGGAGGACTGGAAGCGCGAACTCGCCACGATCGGGAGCGGGTTGTACGACTCCTACCGCCGCGGTCTCGCCCCGGACGACGGCAGTCTCCTGGGCCGGCACGACTCCGTCACCGGTGAGCGCCTCTCGGCCAACCAGCGCGCCTACTACGCCGCTTACCGTTCCGTCACCCGTGACCAGCCGGGAGGGGTGGGCAGCTTCGGCGGCGGCTCGGTCAGCGACAATCCGAACCGGTTCACCTTCAACCCGTCCCATCCCGTGGCCGGCAGCGAGGGCGGCGTCGTGCTCGCCTCGTACACGTGGGCCGACGACGCGATGCGCTGGGACTCCTTCGACGACGACGCCCGCTACCCGCACGCGCTGGCCGGGCTCCAGGAGATCTACGGTCAGCGGATCGAGGTCTTCTACACCGGCGCGGGCCGGACCCAGAGCTGGGCGCGGGACCCGTACGCCTACGGTGAGGCCTCCGTACTCCTGCCCGGCCAGCACACCGAACTGTTCCCCGACATCGCCACCCCGGAAGGCCCCCTGCACTTCGCCGGGGACCACACGTCCCTCAAGCCGGCCTGGATCGAAGGAGCCCTGGAGTCGGCCGTGCGCGCGGCACTCGAAGTGCACACGGGGCACTGACCTCGCGCCGGGAGTTCGGGCATCCGGCCCGAACTCCCTTGTTCCAGGCGTCAGTCGAGACGTCGGTCAGCGGCGGGCCCAACGGACCTTCAGGCGCCCGTACTCCATGGTGCCCGAGACGCGGATCCGCGGCGCTCCCTGCGTGGAGTGCCGCGGAACTCCGACGTGCGGGTCCTTCCACACGCAGTGCAGGTCCTCGATGTCGACGACGGCTCCGCGCGGCACCGTGATCCTGGCGTTGCCCGAACCGAGCCGCAACTCGATGTCGATCGACGAGTGTTCGACGACCGCGCGGGACAGGTCGAGGTGCACCCTCCCGAACGCGGACTCGACCTTGAGGGTCCTCGGCACCCGCCATGCGCCGTCCCGCCTGATGCGCCCCGCGGCCACCGCGATCGTCGCGCTGGTGTCCGGCTTCTGCGGCGGGAGCGAAGCCACGGCGGCGACCAGCGCGCCGTGCGTCGTGACGGTGAGCACCCGGTGGATGCGTTCGTCCATCTCCTCGTGGGGAACGTGCCCGTCGCCGTACGCCTCCTGGAGGCGCCGCACGGCGCTGTCGCGCTCGTCTTCGGTGATCGGCCGCGAGGGGTCTTTCGGCAGGGACGGCATCGTCTCACCCTACTGCGGGGCGGGCGCTGTCGTGCTTGCCCGGTCGCCTTCGGGGCTACTGCGCGGCCTGTTCGTCGAGGAACCGGTGCAGGACGGCCGCTTCCTCGTGGAGGCGGGCGGCGTGGCCCGCATGGGCCGCCGAGGTCAACTCGGCTGCCGCCGAACGGCGTTCGGCGATCTCGCGCCGGACGATGTCGGCCGTCTCTCGCTCGCTCAGCTCCCGCCGCGCCGCTTCGGTCACGCCGACGCCCACGGGCGACTCCTCGACGGACACACCGCGCAGCTCCGCCGCGCCGGCCGGCACCGCCTCGGCGTTGTCCAGCGCGGCGAGCGCCGAACGCAGGGCGCTGACCGCGGCCTTGTCGCGGGCGCGCATGGCTTCCGGCAGGGCTTGACGCATGCGTACGCGCAGAGACATGCGCCGACCCTAGGGGCGGGGGCCGGACCGCCGCAACGGGATTCCGGGGAGTGTCGGCGGGCGGGGCCGGTCGTTGGGCAGCGCATGTTCTCCACGCGTACTGCCCTTGCCGCAGTGGTCCTCGCCGTGTGCGCCTGTCTGTCGCCGTCCGGCGCCGCGACCGCCGGCACCCCCTCCCCCACCGCCGACGACAACTGCGCGGGCATCGGTGTGCACGTCGGACTCTGCCAGGTCCTCGCCGAACACCATGTGCTCAGCGGCAACAACCAGCAGCTCGGCAGCCGTCCTTGAGCGACCCGGGCCGGTGACGGCCCGCGCCGGCGGTGGCAGCCCGTCGGTAGGGTGCGTCCCATGCCGGACGTACACCCCCGCCCCGAGCCGTTCCTCGCAGTGACCGCTCCCGAGGCGCTCCACGACCTGCGCGCGCGGCTGCGCGCGACCCGCTGGCCCGACGCTCCCGAGGACGCCGGCTGGTCGCTCGGCACCGATCTCGCCTACCTGCGGGAGCTCGTCGCGTACTGGGCGGACGAGTTCGACTGGCCGGCGCAGGAGGCGGCCCTCGCCCGGCTCCCCCGGTTCCGCGTCCCGGTCGGCGGGCTGGGGATCCACTTCGTGCACGCGCGGGCCGTCGCGCCGGCCGGGCCCGTGCTGCCGCTCGTCCTCAGCCACGGCTGGCCGGACTCCTTCTGGCGCTACTCGAAGGTCATTCCGCTCCTGACCGACCCGGGCGCGCACGGCGGCGACCCGGCCGACGCCTTCGACGTCGTCGTCCCCGACATGCCCGGCTTCGGCTACTCCGACCGTCCGGCCGGCCCGCCGCTGGACTCCATCGCGGTCGCCGGACTGTGGGCCGAGCTCATGGACGTCCTGGGGTACGGACGCTTCGGCGCGGCCGGCGGTGACGTCGGGAGCCACGTCAGCCGCTACCTCGCGCTCGACCACCCCGACCGGGTCGTCGCCGTCCACCGCACCGACGCGGGTGTGCCCCGTTTCTTCGGTGACCCGGCGGAGCTCGCGCCGGAGGAGCGCGTGTGGCTCGAGGACGGCGCCGCCTGGGGTGCGACGGAGGGCGCGTACGCCGCCATGCACCGCACCAAGCCGCAGACCGCGGCGTTCGGGCTCACCGACTCGCCGGCCGGACTCGCTGCCTGGATCGTCGAGAAGCTGCGCTCCTGGAGCGACTGCGACGGCGACATCGAGCGGAGCTACACCAAGGACGAGATCCTCACCAACATCACGCTGTACTGGTTCACGGAGACCATCGGGTCCTCGATGCGGATGTACCACGCGAACGCCGAGATCCCGCCGGCGCAGCTCTCCCGCCGGGTCGAGGTGCCGTCCGGTTTCTCGATCTTCCCGGGCGACCTCGTGCGTCCGCCGCGGGCGTGGCTGGAGCGCGTGGCGAACGCCGTGCGGATGACGGAGCCGCCGCGCGGCGGGCATTTCGCCGCGTTCGAGGAGCCCGAGCTGTACGCGGAGGAGCTGCGTGCCTTCTTCCGTCCCTACCGGGCCGCGGTGGCCGGGTGAGGGGCGGCCCCGCCGTTGCGCACGGCGGGGCCGAAGGGCGGTTCGGGCGCGCTCAGCTTCCCGCGGGCGGCGCCGGGGCGAAGGCGAGCGGGTGGCGCACCGCTTCCGGGCCGCGCACCCGGGTGCCGAAGACCACCAGCTCGCAGGCGTTCGCGGCGTGGCAGTCGATGGTTCGGCCGTCGATCGCGGTGAACGCCGCCGACAAGGTCACCGTCTCGTTCAGGTGCCCGGCGTCGGTCGTGGCCGGCGGCCGTGAGCGGGGCCGGCAGCCGAGCGTGTCGGTGGCACCGGTCGCGCACTCCATGATCAGTGAGTGGTACTGCGGTTCGTAGCCCTTGCCCGTCGCCCGCACGGCCTGGCCGTCGACGAGTCCCGTGGCGGGGTTCACGTCGAGGGTGGGCGGCGCCTCCAGGCGCCCGTGCGGGGCGAAGCGCAGCGGGACGGTGGTCAGGAGCGCCCCGTCGTTGTCGGTGAGGGCCAGCGTGCACGGGTTGGCCGGCGAGGCGGTACGGCAGTCGAACGACCCTGCCTGGGTGGCGAGTTGGGCGTAGAGCTTCTTCGGCGAGAGCTGGTACGTGCCGTCGGGGTACACACGGAACTGGCGGCCGGTGTCGTCGTCACACGTGGTCGCGGAGGCCGAGGGGGCGCACTCCTTGACCCATACGTACGCGCCGGGCGGGCCGCCCGCGATGGTGAACTTGACGATGTCGCCGTCCCGCAGGCCCGTCGTCCGGTCGACGTTCAGCTGCGCTGCCGGGGCTCCCGCGGCGAGCCGGTGCGCGGCCGGTGCCGCGCCCGGGGCCATCAGGGTCCACGGGCCCCACCCTCCGGCGGGAAGCGTCTGGTAGATCTCCCACATCCGGTCCCTGTTCCATTCGCGGACCGTCACGTGCAGCCTCCCGTCCGGGAGTTGCTCGACGGTGCTCGGCTGGCTCAGCCCGACGTCCTGACCGGGGACCTGGCCGGTGGCCAGCACCGGGCCCCAGCCGGATGCGGCGTTCTGCTGGTGCCGCAGCTGCAGGGTGCTGCCGTTCCCCGAGCCCGACGCGAAGGCGTCGAGGCTGCCGTCGCGCTCCTTGAACAGCACGACGCCGCCGTGGTACGGGGCCGGTGCGAGCCCGAAGGCGTCGGGGCTGCTCCAGGTGTTCGCACCGGCGTCCTCGACCGAGTGGCAGAACGTGCCGTAGGTCGAGAACAGCAGCTCAAGACCGCCCGCGGAGTTCTCCGCCGCCGTGATGGCATAACTCTTCGGGCCGACGGTCGCCGCGCTCACCCGCTGCCACGCCCCGAACGCGCCGCCCGGCGCGGCCTGTTCGCGGTGCCAGGCGAAGGGCAGGCCCCTGGTGGCGGTGGCGTCGTAGAAGAGCTGGACCTGTGCGATCCGGCCGTCCGCGCGGTCCACGGAGACCAGGCTGTCGGAGACCGGCGAACTCGCGAGGCCCTGGGCCCCCGGGTCCGTTCCGCATGCCGTGGAGGCGGTCGCGGGGGCCGCGACGGGCGTGGTCTGCGCCGCCTGTGCCACCGCGGGCATGCCCGTCGCGCCGGCGCAGGCGAGCGCCACCGCGACCATGCCGCGCGTCAGCGCCCCGGCCCGCGTGTCCCGCAACCCTCTTCGTCGTATGCGCATCTGTTCCCGCCCTTTCGATAACCCCACCCGGCAGGGGAGCATCCTCTCGGCGCGGGCGGGCCACGACCAGCTCGCAAATCGGCCAGCGTCACCCGCCGGGATCAGGCCGTCGCCGGCAGCGCCGGGCGGCCGGACCGCGTGCGGGCCGTCCTGGAGGGACGTCGGCGGGCCGCGGCGCTCCTGTTCAGGGGCCGCCGCTGGGCCGGTCGGCGCGGTGCGCCTCGTCCTGGGCGAGGAGGCCGAGGAGGGCGGCCACCGTGAGTCCGGCCTCCGCCTCGGCGGGGTGACGCAGGATCTTTCCCGGCTCGATCCGGTAGGTGTTGCCGCGCCCTTCCCGGGCATGCGACAGGAAACCGCTCCGCTCCAGATCGGAAATGATCTTCTGCACGGCGCGGTCGGTGAGTCTGCAGTGGGCGGCGATGTCCCGGATCCTCGCGTTCTGGTCGTCGGCGATGGCCGCCAGGACGCGGGCGTGATTGGTGATGAACGTCCATCCGGTGTGCGGTTGCGGCACTTCTCCCATGGGCGCATCGTAGGCCCGCCGATTCATGTTCAGGAATACCGGAACGGGACTTCATGTATCGCTTGACGTGTGTTGCCCTTCCGCGCCACCCTGTTCCTGAGAGGAACTGCCGTAGTGCGCAGGGGAGATGGCCATGCCGCACTGTGAATCATCAGAGTCCGGGCAGTCCGGCGCATGCAGGGGGCCGGTCGGCCCGACCGGTACGCGACACCTGTCCGGGTTGACGGTCTTCGGCCGCCCCGACGGCGACCAGGTGGTCGTCAGGGAGCCGGCGCCGGCCGAGGACGAAGCCCTCCGCGTGACCGCGCCCGTCCAGGACACCGGCGCCGAACTGCGCAGGGAACTGGAGCAGTTGCGCCGTGCGATGCAGAGCCGTGGCACCATCGACCTGGCGCGCGGCATCCTCATGGCCGCGTTCGCCATCAGCGCCGACGACGCCTGGAAGGTGCTGGTCGCCACCTCTCAGCACACCAACACCAAGGTGCGCAGTCTGGCCGAGCAGGTGGTGGAGTCCGCCGCGGGCGCGCCGCTGCCCGAGGGGGTACGGCAACGGCTGTGCGCCGCGGTCGCGAGGGCGGCGGCCGACGCGCCACGCGGCGACGAAGAGGGAACCGCCCGCACCACATCACCGGCCCGGGGCCGCTGAACACCCGGACGGGCGCGGGCCGCCGGGACCTGCCTCCGCCGGCCGTGCCGTGTCAGGAGCGCGTCACGGATGCGGGCGACACCGGATACATCCGGGCGCGTACCACCTCGAAGAGGTGCGCGGTCTCCTCCTCCGAAAGGCCCGCGGCCGCGGCGTCCCGCATCCAGTCGGCCAGGCGCACCAGGAGCGGCGAGTCGGGCTCGCTTCCGGGCGCGGCGAGGGAGCGCGTGATGAAGGTGCCCGCGCCCTGCCGCACCTCGACGAGCCCGGCCCGCTCCAGTTCGCGGTAGGCCTTGAGCGTCGTATTGGGGTTGACCTTGGTGTCGGCGGCGACCTGCGCCGCGGTGGGCAGCCGGTCGCCCTCGGCGAGCGCCCCCATCCGCAGCGCCTGCTCCACCTGGTGCACGATCTGGAGGTACGCGGGTACGCCGCTGCGGCGCTCTATGCGGAACACGACCATCGCACCCGCCTCCTTCCCATCCCCCGGGCGGCGCCCCGGTCCCCGGCCGGCCGGGCGACGCCCCGGACCGTCCGGCGCGTCGCGATCATACGGATCTCCGCACGGCTACAGCGCCTGGCGTCGCGCGCGCCACATGGCCAGGGCCATCATGAGCGCGCCCGCGCCCAGGAGGAGTCCCGCGGCGGTCCACTGGATCGCGGCCATCTGGTCGTCGCCGAAGTAGTCCCACACCGAGTTGACGATCCCGAGCCTGGCGCGGCAGGCGTTCTCGGCGGCGTCGCTCACACACGTACCCCAGCCGTAGACCTTGCCGGAGGCGGTGCCGACCCAGGTGTCGACCTGCACCGCGTGGGCCAGCACCGCGGGGTGTTCACCGTTGAGCGGGAAGGCGACCCGTCGCGGGGTGGCGAGCCGGGGCTTGACGTAGTCGGCGACGAGGAGGGCGGCGGCCGAGGTGAAGAACGTGACGACCATCGCGGCGACCGCGCGCCGCACCAGCACGCCGACGAGGATGCCGAGGCAGGTGGTGAACACCGCGAGGGCGGTCAGCACCGGGAGGGAGTTGTCGAAGACCGTGCCGTCGAGCCAGGTACTGGAGACCGCGGGGCGCACGGACCGCCACCACCAGGTGAACACCCCGCCCAGCACACCGGTGGTCACGACGGCGAGCGTCAGTGCGAACCCCGCCTTCCACAGCAGCCAGCGCAGCCGGGTCACCGACTGGGTGCAGACGAGCCGGGCGGTGCCGTGCTCGTGGTCGGACGCGAGGAGCGGGGCGCCGACGAACACACCGAACAGGACCGGGAGATAGCCCAGGTAGCGGGCGGCATCGGCGAAGGCGTTGTCGACGCGGTGCCGTGTATCTCCGGCGAGCGTGTCGACGGGCTTCGCCGGCCAGCCCGCCGCGTGCAGGGAGTCCAGGGCGACGGAGCGTTCGTGGATCATCCAGAGCACGCCGATGAGGATCGCGGCGGCGCAGGCGATGAGCGCCGCCCTGTGCTGACGGACCATCAGCCAGGCGAGACCGCGCAGCCGTCGGCGTGGGGTGCGGGTGTCGTCCTGCGGGTCGGGCGTGCGGGTGAGGGTGCTCATGCCGCGGGCTCCTCTCGGTGGCCGGGGACAGCGGTCGGGGAGAGCAGCGCGGGCGCCTCCGGATGGCGGAGATAGCCGAGCAGCACCTCTTCGAGGCTGGGTTCGGCGAGCTGCCAGGCCGGGTCGAGGGGGCCTTCGTGGCGGACCAGGGCGGTGAACTGCCGTCCCGCGGTGCGGACGTCGATCACGGTGTGCGCCGTCAGCGCGTCGGGCAGGCCGCCGTCCGCGGTGACCCCGGTGACCAGGGTGTGCAGCGGGACCAGCTCGTCGGTGTCGCCCGCCATGCGGACGCGGCCGTCGGCCACGACCAGGAGGAAGTCGCACATGTGCTCAAGGTCGGCGAGCATGTGGGACGACATCAGGACGGTGGTGCCGCGTTCGGCCACCTCCGACATGAGCAGCGAGGCGATCTCGTCGCGGGCCAGCGGGTCCAGGTCGGACATCGGCTCGTCGAGGAGCAGGAGGTCGGGGCGCTTTCCGAAGGCGAGCGCGAACGCCACCCGGGTGCGCTGGCCGCCCGAGAGGCTGCCGATCCTGGCGTCGGGGGACAGCCGGCCCTCGCGCACGATCCGCTCGGCCGCGGCACGGTCCCAGCCCGGGTTGAGCTCCTGGCCCATGCGCAGGCTCTCCGCCACGGTGAACCGCTTGAACAGCGGCTTGTCCTGGCCCAGATAGGCGTAACGGGGCATGACGGACGGGTCGCCGACCGGGCGGCCGAAGATCCGCAGCTCGCCGCGGGTCGGCTCGACGAGCCGCGCGGCGATCCCCAACAGGGTGCTCTTTCCGGCCCCGTTGGGCCCGACGAGCCCGCAGACGCGGCCGGACGGGATCCGGAAGGACTCCTCCCGCAGCGCCCATCCCCTGCGGTACTTCTTCCCGAGCCCGCGGGCCTCCAGGGCCCATCGAGCCCCTCCCCCGCCCCGACCGTCGCCCTGGGCGTCACCCTCGCCAGAAGTGGCTGCGCCGATCATGCTCCCCCTCTCGACCGATTCCATTAGTCAACTAGTGGAATCATGGTGTCGATGGCGCGAGCCTGTCAATTTCCGTCGGGCGCCGGGTCCCTGGCGAGCCGGGCCCGAAGTTCTCTTGGCATGGACCGGTCAGACCTGCGAAGCTTCCCCCCAGCTGTCGCCCTGACCCGGGGAGACACAGCAAGAGTTCTCACCTCAGCGATCGTGCAGCGATGCACACCGTCCGCGGTCGCCCGGCGGCGCACCCAAGCCGGCCGGGCGGCCATCGAGCAGGCCGGAGACCCGGCCCCCTCCAAGGAGTTCCGTGTGAGATCCACCCCCCACAAGTCCCTCGCGGCGACCGCGTTCGCGGTCGCCGCGCTGGCTGCCGTCTCGCTGCCCGCCACCTCGGCGTCGGCCGCGCCCGAGCAGGCACCGCGCGCCGCCGCTGCCTGCACCCCGGCGCAGGTCGTCGCCAACGGCGGCTTCGAGAGCGGTACTTCGCCGTGGACCCAGTCGTCCACCAGCGTGATCACCAATCGCGCGGGCGAGAGCGCGCACGGCGGCACCCAGTTCGCCTGGCTCGACGGCGTCGGGAGCACGCACACCGACACGCTCTCCCAGAGCGTCACGATCCCCTCGGGATGCAGCTCGGCGAAGCTCACCTTCTGGCTGCACATCGACACCGCGGAGACCACGACGTCGACCGCGTACGACAAGCTCACGGCGCAGATCGGCACCACCACGCTCGCGACGTACTCGAACCTCGACAAGAACACCGGGTACGTCCAGAAGAGCTTCGACGTGTCGGCGTTCGCGGGGCAGACCGTGAACCTCTCCTTCACCGGCAAGGAGGACTCCAGCCTCAAGACGAGCTTCGTCCTCGACGACCTCGCCCTGGACACCTCCGGCGGCACGACCCCGCCCGGCGACTCGACCCGTACGCCGGCCGCTCCCTCGTACACCGTCAGTCTGAGCAGCAACACCAGCGGCACCAACTGGACCGGGCACGAGAGCGCGACCTTCACCAACGCCTCCGCCACCGCGCTGAGCGAGGTGTACCTGCGGCTGTGGGACAACTACCACGGCTCCTGCTCCGCCATGCCGATCACGGTCACCAACGTGACCGGTGGCACCGCGGGTGATCTCTCCGTCGCCTGCACCGCCCTCAAGGTGACGCTTCCGGCGCCGCTGCCGCAGGGACAGTCCGCCACCATCGGCTTCGACCTCGGTATCGCCGTGCCCGACGGCGCCGACCGCTTCGGCGCGGACGGGGCGTTCAACAACATCGGCAACGCCCTGCCGGTGCTCGCGGTCCGTGACGCGGCGGGCTGGCACCTGGATCCGTACACCAACAACGGCGAGTCGTTCTACTCCCTGGCCGCCGACTTCAAGGTGACCCTGGACCACCCCACCGGCCTGCTGGTCCCGGCGACCGGCACCTCGGTCGACACCCCCGGCACCAGCGGCCGCACCATCACCACGGCCACGGCGGCCAAGGTCCGCGACTTCGCCTGGGCGGCCGGCCCGTTCAGCAAGATCTCCGGCACGTCACCGGCCGGCACCGCGATCAACATCTACTCGGTCTCGGGCATCAGCTCCTCCAGCGCCCAGTCGATGCTGGCCACCGCCAAGTCCGCCGTGGACACCCACGCCGCCCGGTTCGGCGCCTACCCCTACGGCGAGCTGGACGCGGTGATCGACAACAACTACTGGTTCGGCGGCATGGAGTACCCCGGGTTCGTCCTCGACCTGGTCTCCACCACGGCCCTCACCCACGAGATCGGCCACCAGTGGTGGTACGGGATCGTCGGCGACGACGAGTACAACAACCCGTGGCTGGACGAGGCGTTCGCCGACTACTCCACCGACCTCGCCCTGAACCAGACCGGCGCCAACTGCTGGAACAGCGTCTCGTGGGCGTCGTCGAGCGAGAAGATCACCAACTCGATGGCGTACTGGGACGCGCACTCCTCGCGCTACTCGACCGTCGTCTACGGCTACGGGAAGTGCGCGCTGCACGACCTGCGCCGGGTCCTCGGTGACAGCGTCATGGCCAAGCTCCTCAAGGACTACGCCACGTCGCACTGGTACGGCGTCTCGACCACCGCCGAGTTCAAGGCGGCGGCCCAGGCGGCCACCAGCACGGACCTGACCTCGTTCTGGACCCAGCACCGCATCGACGGCTGATCCCTCCCGCACCGGCCCGTCGCTCAGGCCGGGCGCCGACGGCCCGCCGCCCTCCGCTCCGCGCGGGGGCGGCGGGCCAACGCCGTCTCCGCGGCGGTGAGGATGCTGTCGAACGACCGGACGATCATCGGCCGCACCACGGCCCGGGTCAGGAACGGACCCACCACCGGCATCGCCATCTCCGCGCGGGTCGTCCAGACCACCCGGGTCCCGCCGTCGACCTCGGTGAACGTCATGCTGCCGAACTCGTGCCGCGACGGCGGCACACTGCGCTCGACGACGTACTCCGTGGTGTACGGCGCCTCGTAGCGGGTGATCCGCTCCCTGAGCCAGCCGATCATCCAGAGGTGGCTGCGCACCGCGCCGACGCCGTAGGGCGCGTCCTTGCCGCGCCGCGTCAGCCGGCAGCGCAGCACCAGGGGCGAGCGCGTGTAGTGGGTGGTCGTCGTGAGCCAGGCGAACACTTCGTCGATGGGGGCGTCGATGACGCGCTCTGCGGTCATGGTTTCCACGGTCGCTGTGCTCCTCTGTCGAGTGGGCGCACCGCGTCGTCGCGGTGCAGCTTGTCCGGGTTGCGCATGGCGTAGAGGCCGGTGATCCGTCCCTCGTGGATCTCGAAGGCGACCAGCCAGTCGAGAGCGCCGTCGTTCAGGAACCGCGCCGCGGGCATGCCGTTGTAGGTGGCGTGCTCGACCCGGGTGGCCTCGGTGATGCTGGTGCGGGCCACGCCGAGGACGAACCGGGCGACGTCGAGATGGCCGGTGACCGGCCGGCGGGCCGCGGACACCTTTCCGCCGCCGTCGGAGATCTGGACGACATCGGGGGCCATCAGATCCATCAGCCCCTGGATCTCGCCGGCCGACGTCGCACGCAGGAATCGCTCGACGATCTCCCGGGTGGCCGCGGAGCCGGGCTCGAAGCGGCGCCGCCGCGCGTGCACGTGCCGCCGCGCCCTGTGCGCGATCTGACGTACCGTCACCTCGGTTTTGCCGACCGACGCGGCGATCTCGGCGTGGCTGTAGCCGAAGACGTCGTGCAGCACGAACACCGCGCGCTCGGTGGGGTTCAGCGTCTCCAGGACGAGCAGCAGAGCCATCGACACCGACTCGGCGAGGACCGCGTCCTCGCTCACCGAGGGGCCGGTGCGGATGGGCTCGGGCAGCCAGGTGCCGACGTACTCCTCGCGCCGGGCCCGGACGGTGCGCAGATGGTTGAGCGACTGCCGCGTCACCACGCGCACCAGATACGCGCGCGGGTGCTCCACGGTGCCCGGCTCGACCGCGCTCCACCGCAGATAGCTCTCCTGCAGCACGTCCTCGGCGTCGGCGGCGCTGCCCAGCATCTCGTAGGCGATGGTGAACAGCAGCGCGCGGTGCTCGGTGAAGGCGTCCTCAGGCACGGCCCGGCCCCCTCTCGATGTCTCCGGCACACCCCGGCATCCCATCCGCCCCTTCCCACGCTCCGTGCACGCCCACGCTCCGTCCATGCCCATCGAGACACCCCCGCCCCACCGGAACGTGACACCCGACGGATGTGATCTGCTTCACATGCACGCCCGGAGGTGCGTCCCCCTCACCGGCCGCGCGCCGCGGAGTCATGGGACGCACGACATGCGATTCCCCCATTTGTTTGCGTGAATGCCGCGTCATACCCTCGGGGGATGGGTGCCGTACCTGAGCCGCACGCGGGCTGGACGTTTCTGACCAATCACGCCCGCGTCCTGGCCGCGATCGCCGACGACCCGTCGACCCGCATACGCGACATCGCCGCGCACTGCCGGCTCACCGAACGCGCCGTGCAGCGGATCATCGTGGACCTGGAAGAGGCGGGGTACCTCTCGCACACCCGGCAGGGCCGCTCCAACACGTACCGCATCGAGCCGGGCGCCCCCCTGCGGCATCCCGCCGAGGCCGGGCTCTCCGTGGCCACCCTCCTCGCGGTCCTGGCCCGCCACGACGAACAGCGCGACCAGCAGCCCCACTCCTGGCACCCGGCCCCGTGCCGTGACCGTGAGCCGCAATCGGGCCGGCCCCGCTGACCGCCGGCGTCCCACCGGACCCACCCCTCCCGCAGGGCGGCATCGCGCGGTCACTCACCGTGTTCCTCACGATTCTTCTGCCGCTCATGGTCTGCCGATCGGACCGGACGGGGAGAAGATGGTGAAGGCGCTGGGACAGGAGTGAGGCACCGGCAGGCAGGCTGACGAAGGGCCGACGATGAACGCATCCGAGGTATTCGGGGAGCGGCTCGGACCCCTGCGCGTCGCCGCGTCCGAACCCGGCGGCCTCCTCGACGTGCTGGGCGTGGCCGCCATAGTGCTGGACGAGGCCGGACGGATCGCCCTGTGGAGCCCCCAGGCCCAGGAACTGTTCGGCTGGGACGCGCAGGACGCCCTCGGCCACTCCGCCGCCAAGCTCCTGGTCTCCGAGGAACACCGACCTCTCGTGCTGGACCTGTTCGCCCGGGTGATGAGCGGCGGCGGCACCTGGGCGGGTGTCTTCCCCATCCGTCACAAGGACGGCCGTACGCGGATGGTGGAATTCCGCAACATGCGGCTCCAGGACGAGCACGGCAGCCTGTACGCGCTGGGCATCGCCACCGACGAGCCCACGGTGCGTGCCGTGGAGCGGGACCTCGCCCTCTCGGTGCGCCTGGTCTCGCAGTCCCCGATCGGTCTCGCGGTGCTCGACACCGATCTGCGCTATGTCCTGGTCAACCCGACGCTGGCCCGCATCAACGGCGTCCCCGCCGACGAACACATGGGCCGGACGGTCCATGACGCCCTGCCGTTCCTCGACACCCCCTCCATCGAAGCGGCGATGCGCCGGGTCCTGGAGACCGGCGTGCCGCTGCTCGACCAGACCGCGATCGGCCGCACCCCGGACGACGTGACCGAGCACGCCTGGAACGTGTCGTACTACCGGCTCGACGACTCCGCGGGGCGCGTTCTCGGCATCGCCATCTCGATCGTGGACGTCAGCGAGCAGTACCACGCCGCGAACGAGGCCGCCGAGGCCCGCAGGCGCCTCGACCTGATCGCCCGCGCCTCGGTCCGCATCGGCACCACCCTGGACCTCAGCCGGACCGCCCACGAGCTCGCGGACCTCGTGGTGACGGACTTCGCCGACATCGCCGCGGTCGACCTCCTCGACTCGGTCCTGGACGGCCGCGGCGCGGGCGAGGACCCCGAGTCCGGGCCCGTGGCGATCCGGGCCCTCGCGGTCGCCGCTGCCTACCCCACCGACGCGCTCCAGGCCGCCGACACCCCGGGCAACATCGCGAAGTACAACGCGGAACGCCTGGTCACACGGTGTGTCACCACCGCGCGGCCGGTGCTGATCAGCCATGTCGGCGCGGGCGACCTGAAGAACATCGCCCGCGACGAGGAAGCCGCCCGGCTGCTGGCCGGCGCCGGCCTCCACTCCTACCTCGCGGTCCCGCTCATCGCGCGGGGCGAGGTCCTGGGCGCCCTCGACCTGAAACGGGCCCGCAACCCGCAGCCCTTCACGCACGACGACGCGGTCCTGGCGCTCGAACTCGCCACTCGGGCGGCCGTCTGCATCGACAACGCGCGCTGGTTCCAGCAGCAGCGCCACGCCGCCCTCTCCCTCCAGCGCCACCTCCTGCCCCGCCAGCCGCCCCAGCCCACCGGGCTCGACGTCGCCTACCGCTACCAGCCCGCGGCCGCGATCGGCGAGGCCGGCGGCGACTGGTTCGACGCCATCCCGGTGGCCGGCGACAAGACCGCCCTGGTCGTCGGCGACGTGATGGGTCACGGCATCAACGCCGCCGCCACCATGGGGCAGTTGCGCACCGCGACGCGCACCCTGGCCGGCCTCGACCTCGACCCCGCCGACGTCCTGCGCCACCTCGACCGGATCACCGCCGAGCTCGACGAGACCACCGCGACCTGTGTGTACGCCGTCTACGACCCGCACCGCACCGAGTGCCGCATCGCCCTCGCGGGCCATCTGCCGCCCATCTGGGACCGGCCGGGCCGCGCCCCGCGCTTCCTGCAACTGCCCACGGGCGCTCCGCTCGGCGTCGGCGGCGTCCCCTTCCGGGCCACCACCGTCGACTGCGCGCCCGGTGACCGGCTCGTCCTGTACACCGACGGTCTGGTAGAGACCCGCGACCAGCCCATCGACGACCGGCTGCGCGCCCTGCTCGACGCGCTGACCCATCACCGCCTGCCGCTCGAAGCGACCTGCGACCGGCTCCTCGCAGCGCTGCCGCCGCCCCAGCGCCACGACGACATCGCCCTGTTGATCGCCCAGGTCACGCCGTCTCGCCGCGCGAACTGACGCTCCGTTGTTCGCGTCGCGCAACGGGTGTACGGAGGGGGCCCGCGGGGCACCTCCTACGGTTATGACCACCTACGTCGTAACGATCCCCGGAACCCTCCTCGGCGAGCGCAGCGAGGAGCGGACCCAGACCCTCAAGCAGGCGCTGCGCCCCGCCGACCCGCGGGGCACCCGGCTCGGAGAGGCCGAGCACCTGGAGATGCTCACGTTCTACAGCGGGTCGTCGGCCTTCAGCGTGCGCCTGGAGGTGGAGGCCGACGACACCGGGACCGCCGAGCGGGACGCCCGCCGCACGGTCACGGACGCGCTGCGCACGGCGGGCTACGCAGAGGACGAGGCGCCGCTCGGCGACGCGGTCATCACCGGCATCACCACGGAGTGAGGACGCGCTCGGCGCCCGGGGGTCGATGACCGCCGGGCGCCGAGTCCGTGGCGCGGCGTGCGCCGGGTCGCTTCACGCGACCGGGCGCGCGCCACCTGCTTCACGGGGCCGGCTTGCGCACCCCGCGCAGGATCGCGGGCAGCCGGGGCCGCCATCCCTCCCCGGCCGGGACCGGCGCTTCGTCGGCCTCCTTCGCCGGGATCTCCTGGCCACGCCGCCGCTGCCACCAGTGCCGGCGCCGGGGGTGCAGCGCGCGGCCCAGGCGACGGCCCAGGAGCAGATAGCCGGCGAAGGCGCCGAGCGAGTTGAGGATGACGTCGTCGATGTCGAAGGCCCGGCCGGTGACCAGGAGCCCTTGGGCGACCTCGACGGTGAGCATCACGAACGCGGTCATCGCGACCACCCGCAGCACCCCCCGGGTCCTGGGGAACAGCACCGGCAGGAGGACGCCGAACGGCATGCCGAGCACCACGTTGCCGCCGACCTGCTTCACCGTGTCCCGCCAGTCGGGCTGGGAGAAGTAGGCGCGGATCGAGTCGCCCGGACGCAGGTTGGTGTGCGTGAAGCGGACCGACCCGGGCGACGGGACGAGGGTGGCTCGGGCCAGCAGCACCGCGAAGCCCACCATGCAGATGAAGCCCACGACGATGACGGCGGCGCGCGCGGCCGTCGCGCGCCAGGTGTGCCGTTGGAGCCGTGGTTCCGGTTGAGGCCGAGCATCTGATCCCATGCCCGGCCGGGTACCCCCGGCTCCCGCGCACACGCTCCCGACGACGGTGCCGCCGTACATCAACACGATCCGGGTCCCGGGGAGTTCGCCGGGCGGTGGCGCGTGCGTGCCGGTGACGGAGCGCGGAGAACGACCAAGTACAGACCTATTGACGCGTCCACGCCGAGGCCCCTACGGTTTCCTCGTTCACATCCAGGCATTCTGTTCACCATGATGAACGCACGGACAGGGATGCCCCCCACTCCTCCATGCCGGGGCGCGCCTCGACACCGGGGCACGCCCCGGCGCCCACCGCTCCGCCTTCACCCCCCACTCCCCGCCCACGGGAAGGCTCCTCCCATGCGCATACGCCCGCTGCTCCTCCCCCTCGTCACGACCGCGGCCGCCGTCGGCAGCCTCGCCTTCACCGGCGCCGCGCCGTCAACTCCCGTCCCCATCAGGGCAGTTGCCGAGTCCCATGTCGCCACGGCCGGTGCCGCGGACGTCTCGGCGCCCGGCGGCAGATTCGACCTCTCCGTGTGGGAGCTGCAGGAGCCGGTGGGCTCCCCCGGGTCGCCGACCACCATCCCCTCGTCCCGGCTCCAGGGCGCGAGCGGGTACCAGGACACGTACTTCTACAGCGACTCCCGGGACGGCGCGATGACGTTCTGGGCGCCGGAGAAGGGCGTCACCACCCCGAACTCGAACTACGCCCGCTCCGAGCTGCGCGAGATGAACCGCGACGGCAGCGCCGCGAACTGGTCGCTGGGCGGGACGCACCGGCTCGACGCGACGCTGCGCGTGGTGTCGGTGACGTCCAACGTGTGTGTCGGACAGATCCACCTCGGCACGGGCGGCTCGTCCACCAAGCCGCTGCTCGAGCTGTACTACCGCTCCAACGGGGACATCGTCCTCGGCACGGAGAACTCACCGTCGGGCGGCCAGACGCTGCACACGGTGGGCAAGGTGGCGGTGGGCAAGACGTGGAGCTACACGATCGGCGCCTCCGGCGGCCACACCATCGACCTGACGGTCAACGGGAGCACCACCCATTACGCGATCCCGTCCTCGTTCGACAGCTACCGCCAGTACTTCAAGGCGGGCTCGTACAACCAGTCGTCGTCGAGCAGCACCACCAAGGGCGCCCGCGTGGCCTTCTACCAGCTGGCCGTCTCCCACAGCTGAGCCCCCCAATGGACGACCCGAGTGGCATAAGGGTTCCCGGCGCGGGCACTCTTCCCGACAGGGCCCCCGGCCACCCGGAACACTTCATCGCCCGCACCGCCGCACGCGGCGGTGCGGGCCCACGACGTTGGGATGGAACTCGCCATGAGCATCATTGCCTGGATCCTGATCGGCCTTCTCGCCGGCGCCATCGCGAAAGCCCTCATGCCGGGCAGGGACCCGGGCGGCTGCCTCGTCACCATGGTGATCGGCATCGTCGGCGGGCTCCTCGGCGGGTGGCTCGGCAAGGTCATCTTCCACGTCCACTCCATCAAGGGCTTCTTCCACCTCTCGACCTGGATCGCCGCGATCATCGGCTCGGTCATCGTCCTCGCCCTGTACCGCCTCTTCGTCGGCAGCCGCAGCCGTCACTGAGGGGCTTCGAGCCCGGGACGCGCCGGGGGCCCGCACCCTTCCCGGCCGTCCCGGCCCCTCCCCCGCACGGCCCCTGCGGCCGGCCCCTTCCGTGGCCCTTCGGCCAGTCGGCACAACTCCCTGCGCCACGCCCCGCGCCTCACGCACACTCGACGATGCCGGAAGATCCGGACTCGAAGTGCAGCCGAACAGGCCGCGTGAGGAAGGGAATTGATGAGGCCGACCACCAAGCTCCGCACCACTGGGGTCCGTACCACTGGGGTCCGTACCACTGGGCTCCGCACCGCGATACGAGGGCCGCGCCGCGGCGCGCTGCTCGCACTCGCGCTGGCCGCCGCCACCGCGCTGTCGGCGCCGACCACCGCCCACGCGGCCCCCGCGTGCGAAACCGTCACGGCGGCCGCCCCGGTGCGGATCGCCCAACTCCCCGACTGGGCCGAGTCGATCGCCGTCGACGCGCGGGGGCGGATGTTCGTCACCGCCTACTTCTCCGGCCGCGTCTACCGCATCGACGCGCCGGGCAGCGCGCCCGTCGCCCTCACGGGACCCGTCGGGGCCAATGGCGGCATCGTCGTCCGTCCCGACGGCCGGCTCCTCGTCGGGACCGGCAACGACATCGGGCACTCGCTCACCGGCGACCTCCTGCCGGTCTCCCGGCTCCTGGAAGTGGACCCCGACTCCGGCCGGATCAGCACGTACGCCTCGGGCCTCGGCGGCATCGACGGCGTGGCCCTCGCTCCCGACGGGACCGTGTACACCACCACCGTGGGCGGGCGGAACATCGGCCGCGTCACACCCGACGGCCGGGTCGACCCCGCCTGGGCCCGGATACCGCAGCCGAACGGCATCGCCGTCTCCCCCGACGGCGGTCAGGTCTACGTCGTCCAGACCACCGTGGCGCCCGCCCTGTACCGCATCCCCGCCGACGACCCCGCCCACCCCAGCCGCTGGATCCCCGCCGGCCTGCCCGACACCCTCGCCCTCCCCGACGGCCTCACCCTCGACAGCCAGGGGCGCCCCCTGATCGCCACCCACGCCGCCGGCCAGATCTGGCGGGCCGAACACGGTGCGCTCTGCGCCGTGCAGTCGGGCCTCTACCTGTCCACGCAGATCACCTACGGACACGGCGGCCACGGCTTCAGCGCCGGCAGGCTCTTCCGCTCCGGCGCGGACGGAGCCATCTACGAACTCCCTTCGGGCGCCGATCCGTCGGGGCAGTAGAGCCGCGCCCAGGGGCGGCGCATGCGGCCACCGTTCGCGGGCAGACGGACCGATACCGCTGGAGTGACGGCACACAGCGTGCATGAGGGTCGAGGGAGGCTGCTTCGATGTCGGTACTTGGGCGTTTTCCCGCTGGTGGACCGCGCGGGTCATGGCCGGCCGAGGAGCTGGCGGCTCAGCTCAGGAGGCGTGGCCGAGCCGCCACGGTCGTGATGGATCTGGAGAGCGACGCCTTCCTCGTGGTGGAGCGGCGCAGCGAAGAGTCGGCGTAACTCCCGCTTCCCGCAAGGGAGTTCACCGGGAAGCGGATCCGCTCAGTGGCCCACGTACGCCGCCAGGTGTTCGGCCGTGAGGGTGGTGCGGGCGGCGACCAGGTCGCGCGGCGTGCCTTCGAACACGATCGTGCCTCCGTCGTGACCGGCGCCAGGACCGAGGTCGATGATCCAGTCGGCGTGGGCCATCACCGCCTGATGGTGCTCGACGACGATGACCGACTTGCCGGAGTCCACGAGCCGGTCGAGCAGGCCCAGCAGTTGCTGGACATCGGCGAGGTGGAGCCCCGCCGTCGGCTCGTCGAGTACGTACACACCGCCCTTGTCGGCCATGTGGGTGGCGAGCTTCAGCCGCTGGCGCTCGCCGCCGGACAGGGTGGTGAGCGGCTGGCCGAGGCTGAGGTAGCCGAGGCCCACGTCGACGAGGCGGGTGAGCACGCGGTGCGCGGCGGGTGTCGCGGCTTCCCCCGTGGCGAAGAACCGCTCCGCGTCGGTCACCGACATGGCGAGCACCTCGCTGATGTCGCGCCCGCCGAGGTGGTAGTCGAGGACCGCCGCCTGGAACCGCTTCCCGTCGCACTCCTCGCAGGTGGTGGCGACGCCCGCCATCATCGCCAGGTCGGTGTAGATGACGCCCGCGCCGTTGCAGGTGGGGCAGGCACCCTCGGAGTTGGCGCTGAACAGGGCCGGTTTCACGTCGTTCGCCTTGGCGAAGGCCTTGCGGATCGGGTCGAGCAGACCGGTGTACGTGGCCGGGTTGCTGCGGCGTGAACCGCGGATCGGGCTCTGGTCGACCGACACCACGTCCTTGCCCGCCGGCACCGACCCGTGCACGAGCGAACTCTTGCCGGATCCGGCGACGCCGGTCACGACGGTGAGGACCCCGAGCGGGACGTCCACGTCGACGTCCCGCAGATTGTGTGCCGTGGCACCGCGGATCTCCAGGGCGCCGGTGGGCTCGCGGACCGTCTCCTTCAGTGCGGCCCGGTCGTCGAAGTGGCGGCCGGTGATGGTGCCGCCGGTGCGCAGTCCCTCGACGGTGCCCTCGAAGCAGACCGTGCCGCCGCCGGTCCCTGCGCCGGGGCCGAGGTCGACGATGTGGTCGGCGATCGCGATCGTCTCCGGCTTGTGCTCGACGACGAGCACGGTGTTGCCCTTGTCGCGCAGCCGCAGCAGCAGTTCGTTCATCCGCTGGATGTCGTGCGGGTGGAGCCCGATGGTGGGCTCGTCGAAGACGTAGGTGACATCGGTCAGGGAGGATCCGAGGTGGCGGATCATCTTGACGCGCTGTGCCTCACCGCCGGACAGGGTGCCCGAGGGCCGGTCGAGCGAGAGGTAGCCGAGGCCGATCTCGACGAAGGAGTCGAGGGTCTCCAGGAGCGAGGTGATCAGCGGCGCCACCGAGGGTTCCTTGAGGCCCCGGACCCACTCGGCCAGGTCCCTGATCTCCATGGCGCACAGGTCGGCGATGTTCTTCCGCTTGATCTTCGAGGAGCGCGCGCCCTCGCTGAGCCGGGTGCCGTCGCACTCGGGGCAGACGGTGAAGGTGACCGCGCGCTCCACAAACGCCCGGATGTGGGGCTGCATCGAGTCCGTGTCCTTGGACAGCATCGACTTCTGCACGCGCGGGACCAGGCCCTCGTACGTCATGTTGATCCCGGCGATCTTCATCCGGGTCGGCTCGCGGTACAGCAGGTCCTTGAGCTCGCGCTTGGTGAACTCGCGGATCGGCTTGTCCGGGTCGAAGAAGCCGGACTCGCAGTAGAGGCGCGAGTTCCAGCCGCCGCCGGTGTAGCCGGGGATGGTGAACGCGCCCTCGTTGAGCGACTTGGTGTCGTCGTAGAGCTGCGCCAGGTCGATGTCGGTGACCGCGCCCCGGCCCTCGCACCGCGGACACATGCCGCCGGTGATGCTGAAGGTGCGCTTCTCCTTCACCTCCTGGCCGCCGCGGCGCACCGTGACCGCGCCGGCCCCGCTGATCGAGGCGACGTTGAAGGAGAACGCCTTGGGCGAGCCGATGTGGGGCTTGCCCAGCCTGCTGAAGAGGATGCGCAGCATGGCGTTGACGTCGGTGGCGGTGCCGACGGTGGAACGCGGATCGCCGCCCATGCGCTGCTGGTCCACGGTGATCACGGTGGTCAGTCCGTCGAGGACATCGACCTCGGGGCGGGCGAGGGTCGGCATGAAGCCCTGGAGGAAGGCGCTGTACGTCTCGTTGATCAGCCGCTGCGACTCCGCGGCGATCGTGTTGAACACCAGGGAGCTCTTGCCCGATCCCGAGACGCCGGTGAAGACCGTGAGGCGGCGCTTGGGGATCTCGACGCTGATGTCCTTGAGGTTGTTGACGCGCGCTCCGTGCACACGGATCAGATCGTGGCTGTCGGCGGCGTGCGGCGCCGGCGACTGCTGCTTCGTCCTGGTGGCCATGCTGGTCGTGTTCTCCATCTGTTCGGCGGCGCCGCGTGCGCGGTCCCCGTCGGGTGTCCCGCCCGGCGCGAGCGGCGCGGCCGCGAGCGGTACGTACGGTTGCACTTCGTGGGCGCGGGCCGGGCGACGGGCCTCCGCCCCGTGATCCGGCGGGCCACGGGCGGGTCCGCCCTCCCTGCCCCGGCGCGGACCCGGCCGGTGCTCAGCCCTGGATGAGGCCGAGCACGTTGCCGTCGGGGTCGGTGAAGGTCGCCACCAGGCGGCCACCGCCGACGTCGTGCGGGGCGTCCTTGACCTTGGCGCCCGCGGCGGTCACCTCGGCGAGCTTCGCCTCGATGTCCGGCACGTGCCAGTACGCCACCGGTGAGGTCATGCCCTGGCCGGCGCCGCCCGGCACCAGGCCGATCTGCTGGCCCTCGGCCTCGAAGCCGACGTAGTACGGTTCGTCGCTCGTCGGCCCCGTGCCGAGCAGAGCGGTGTACACCGCCTTGGCCGCGGCGAGGTCGGTGACGGGGTGCAGCACGGTCTTGATTCCCTGCGTGGCCGAGCCGGTCATGATCACTCCTGATGTCGTGGTCCCCGTCGGGACGGGGTGGGTCATGCCCGCCACGTTAGCCACGGCCCGAGGCCCCCGCTTCTCGATTCCTGATCGGTTCCGGAGAGGACGCCGAGGGGGTCGCGAGGGGTGGCCGTGCGGGCCCGCGCCCGTCCGCGCGGCGTGCCACGGCGGATCCGCGTCCGCCCCTGCGGCGTGGCACGGCGGATCCGCGCCCCGTCCGCACGGGGCGACACCGCAGGTCCGCGCCCGTCCGTGAGGGGAAGCTGCGCGGGTGCGCACATCCGCACGGGTGGCTGTGGTGGTCCACATCCGTCGGCACACGGCGACCGTGCTGGTCCTCGCCCGCCCGGACAGCGCGACTCCGCAGGGTCCCGCCCGTCCGCACACGGGCACCGTCCAGGTCCGCGTCCGTCCGTGAGGAGCAGCTGCGCGGATGCGCACATCCGCACGGGGGGCTGTAGTGGTCCACACCGTCCGTGAGGAGGCTGCGCGGGTAGAGCCGTCCGCACGGGTGGCTGGTGGTCCACATCCGTCCGCGCAGGGTGACCGTCCTCGCCCGCCCGCACAGGGCGACTCCGCAGGGTCCCGCCCATCCGCACAGGGGCACCGGACTGGTCCGGGCGCAACCACGCGGGGCGACTCCGCGCGCCCGCGTCCATCCGTGCGGCGTGGCGCCGCGGGCGTCCCGTGGGCATGGCGAAGCCCCCGGCCGTGCACGGCCGGGGGCTTGACGACCGTGGGTCAGGAGCGGTCGCGGTCGCCCAGGGAGTCGCCGACGCCCTTGGCGCGCTCCTTGGCTCCGTCCATCGCGTCCTTGGCCTTGCCCTTGGCCTGGTCGGTCTTGCCCTCGGACTTCATCCGGTCGTTGCCGGTCGCCTTGCCGGCCATTTCCTTCGCCTTGCCCTTGACCTTGTCCATGCCACTCTCGCCCACGGCGAACTCCTGTTGATCGGGATCACTGACGACATAAAACTAGGACACATGCCGACAAACCGCTCGACGGGAGGCGCATCGAGGGGCCGTTGGTGGTCGACGCCGCTGCCCGGCGACGTGCCTCGGCGCGGCGACGGGGCAGGATGGCTCCATGAGCCTCCCCGACGCCATCACCTCCACCCTCGCCGCCCGCGACAAGGTCGACTCCGAGCAGGACTTCACCCGTACCCGCCAGATCATGACGTTCGTCCATGCGACGGACGACTCCGAGGCGGTCGAACTGGGCATGTTCGAGGGGCCGTTGCCCATTCCGACGGTCGGCCAGAGCGTCACGCTGTGGGTCACGGGCCACCCGCTCGTCGTCCAGCGCGTCGAGACGCACTACGGGCTCGGCGGCGCGGACACTCACCCCGGGCGGGAGCAGGTCGCCTCCGTCATCGTGTTCGTGACGCCCCGAACGGGCTGACGCACATGGGCAGTTGACATGCCGGTGACCCCGCACCGCCGACCGGCCGCGCGGGGTCACCGGGGCCACTCACACGCCGGACGACACCGAGTCCCGGCGAACCGGCGCCGGCGCCGCGTGGCCGCCTCCGCCCGCTCCGGGGGCCGCCGGCCGCACCAGCGCGAGCACGACGAGGCCGCCGAGCCCCGCCGCGAGGGCCGACAGCAGGAAGACCCGGTCGAGGCCGGCCGCGAAGGCCTGGTGCACCAGATGCTGGGCGGCGTCACGGTGCCCGGCCGGCGCCGCTTCGACGAGACGCTGCGCCTGCCCGCCCGCGAGGGCCGCCGCGCCCCGGTCGGCGTCGGGCACGGTGCCGGACGCGGCCAGGGTGTGGGCCGCGCTGCTGGTGAAGAACGCGCCGAGGACGGCGATGGCCAGGGTCATGCCCAGTTGGCGGAACGTGTTGACCGCGCCGCCCGCCATGCCCGCACGCTGCGGCGGCACGGTGGAGGCGGCGGCCGAGACCAGCACGGGCGTGGCGAGACCGACGCCGATGCCCGCGACCACGAGCCCCCATACGAGGGAGGACCGCCCGGCCTCCGGGGTCATGCCGGCGCGCAGCAGCAGCATGCCGGCCGCGACCAGCAGGAGACCCCCGCCGATCGGGAAGCGCGGCGCCAGCCGCTGCATGTGACGGCCGGCGAAGACGGCGACGACGAAGGACGCGGCCGCGAGCGGCGTCAGGGCCATGCCGGCCGCGACGGGGCTGAGCCCCACCACGGACTGGAGCCACAGCGAGAGCAGCACCAGGCATCCGAAGGCGCCGCCCTGCAACAGCAGCGCCCCGCTCATCAGGCCGGCGAACGACGGACGGCGCAGCAGCGCCAGGTCCAGCATCGGGGAACCGCCGCGGCGGGCGGTACGGTGCTCGATCACCACGAACGCCACCAGAGCGAGGACGGTGACGGCGAAGGCGGTCAGGGTCACGCCCCCGGTCCAGCCGGCCTCCCCGCCACGTATCAGGCCGTAGGTGAGCGAGCCCGCGGCGACGGTGAACGCGATCGCGCCGGGCAGGTCGATACGGGCCGGCCCGCCCGATGGCGCCCGGAGCCGGTCGGGCCGCACCACGCGGAGCGTCATCACGATGGCGACGGCGGCGATGGGGAGGTTGACCCAGAAGATCGTCGGCCAGCTGAGGTGCTCGGTGAGCAGCCCGCCGAGCAGTGGCCCTGCGGCCGCGGCGGCTCCGTTGGCCGCGCCCCACACGCCGAACGCGGTGCCCCGGTCCCTGCCCTGGTACGAGCTGAGGAGGAGGGCGGGCGCGGTGGCGAACATCGCGGCGCCTCCGACGCCCTGCACCACGCGGGCGGCGATGAGCACGCCGGCGTTGGGGGCGAGTCCGCACAGGAGGGACGCGACGGCGAACAGGGCCAGGCCGTAGACGTAGAAGCGGCGGTGGCCGAAGCGGTCCGCGAGGGAACCGGAGGCCAGCAGCAGGGCGGCGAGGGCCAGGGCGTATCCGTCGATCACCCACTGCAGTGAGGTGAAGGAGGCGTCGAGGTCGTCAGCCATGCTGGGCAGTGCCACGTTCACGATGGTCACGTCCACCAGCAGGATGAAGGCGCCAAGGCAGACCGCCGTAAGGGGCCACCACTTGCGCATGTCAGGTTCTCCGATCGGGTCGAGCGTGTGGGTGGGACCGGAGGGGCGGTCATGGCCGCGGTGTGGTCCCTGTGAGGGAGTGTGCGAGGGCGACGGGCGATTTCATAAGCCAGTTCGCACGAGGTGCGCGGATCCGACATCCTGGAGCCCATGCAGACGTATCTCGACACACATGACCGCATGGACCGCGGGTTGTCGGAGGAGGACATGGCGCTCGCCCATGCCCTGCAGATCAATGGGAGGGCGTCGTTCAAGGAGATCGCCGACGCGCTCGGGGTCTCCGACCAGACCGCCGCACGCAGGTGGTCACGGCTGCGGTCCGCGGGAAAGCTCCGGGTCCTCGGCCTGACCGATCCGCAGCGGCTCGGCGACTCGCCGTGGGTGGTGCGCGTCCGGTGCACGCCCGACGCGGCGGCCTCGATCGGCAAGGCGATGGCCCGGCGCACCGACACCAGCTGGGTCAACGTCAGCTCGGGCGGCACCGAACTCTCCTGTTCGGTACGGACCCGCGGCTCGGGCATCGAGGAGTCCCTGCTCCTGCAGAAACTGCCGCGCACCCCGCAGGTGCTGGACGTCTCGGCCCACTGTCTGCTGCACATCTTCTTCGGGCAGGACCTCAGCACCATCAACAAGCGCGGCCCGCTGACCGCCGCCCAGGTCGCCGCCCTCACTCCCCCGTCCGCCCCGGACGGCGACATGTCGCCCGCCGCCGCGGTGCGGCTCGACGACGGCGACCGTCATCTGCTCGATCTGCTGGCCCGCGACGGCCGGGCGGCGCCCGCGGAGCTGGCCGCGGCGACGGGGCTGTCCCCGTCGACGGTGCGCCGCCGGATCAGCGAGCTGCGCACGGCCGGGGTGCTCTACTTCGACGTCGAGTACCACCCGGACGTCCTGCAGTGGAACTTCAGGGCCACGCTGTGGCTGGAGATCGACCCGTCCCGGCTCGCCGAGGCGGGTGCGGCCATCGCCGCGCATCCGGAGGTGTCGTTCGCCGCCGCGGTGACCGGCACGTTCAACCTGTACGCCAGCATCGACGTGGCCAACGCCCAGCTCTTCTACCGCTATCTGACCGAGTCGGTGGCCGCGCTGCCCGGCCTGCGCCACACCGCGACGGTCCCGATCCACCGCACCATCAAGGGCCCCGGCCCCTACCTCCCGGTCCGGGCGTAGCGGGCGGGACGGAGCGGGCGTCGGTCAGGGAGCCGGCTCCGGCGCCGCCGCGACGGCGGGCAGCACCGCCTGGCGGCTGCGCGCGAGATAGTGCTCGGCGGCCTTCACTGCCGCGGCGATCGTCCGCTCCCCCATCAGGACGCACAGGGTGTAGGCGGCGTCGTCCCGCGCCTGGCGTGCGCCGGAATCCAGCGGCGCGCGGGCGGCCCGGCGCTCGCGGCTGCGCAGCAGCGACAGGAGTTCATGGACGACGTACCAGTGGGGCGACAGCATCATCGGCTCCGGCATCGGACGAAGGGCGTGAGGTACGCAGCCGTGGAAAGCCGCTGCGGGCCATGCGAGCGAGCATCGAGTCGCCAGGGGACGGCGGGTGGGGCCGCCCCCGGAACATCCCTCATCGTGCGCCGCGCCCCGCACATCCGCACCCCGGAGCATTACGGTGCGTTACGCAGCGGGCGCGTACCGCACTCTTCTCCGGGGTGGAATGAATGACCGCCTCCAATGGTTGGTATATGCATCGACCCCTACGGCTCGACCACCCGGTACACCGCCGGCCCAGGTCGGCACTGATTCAGCGAGGCACCGTGAACGACCGCACCCCCGAGCAGCCCGCCGAGATAGTGGCCCGGCTGCGCGCCACCTTCCGCTCCGGCCGCACCAAGCCCGTCGAGTGGCGCGTCACCCAGCTGCGCCGGCTGCGCGAGATGCTCACCGAGCACGGCAGCGAACTCGCCGAGGCCCTCCACGCCGACCTGGGCAAGAGCGCCACCGAGGCCTTCCGCACGGAGATCGACTTCACCGTGCGCGAGATCGACCACACCCTGGACCACCTCGACGAGTGGCTGCGCCCCGAGTCCGCGCCGGTCCCGGCGCACCTCGGCGGGGACGCGACGGCCTGGACGCAGTACGACCCGCTGGGCGTGGTCCTCGTCATCGCGCCCTGGAACTACCCCCTCCAGCTCCTGCTGACGCCGATGCTCGGCGCGCTGGCGTCCGGCAACGCGGTCGTCGTCAAGCCCAGCGAGCTGGCGCCCGCCACCTCCGAGGCGATCGCCCGCCTGCTGCCGCGCTACCTCGACACCTCTGCCGTCGCCGTCGTGGAGGGCGCCGTGCCCGAGACCACGGCCCTCCTCGCGGAGCGCTTCGACCACATCTTCTACACCGGCAACGGCACGGTGGGCCGCATCGTGATGCGGGCCGCCGCCGAGCACCTCACCCCGGTCACCCTCGAACTGGGCGGAAAGTCCCCGGCGTTCGTCGACCGCGGCGCCGACCTCTCCGTCGTCGCCGACCGGCTGGCCCGCGGCAAGTTCCTCAACGCCGGCCAGACCTGTGTCGCACCCGACTACGTACTCACCGACCCGGAGACCGCCCGCGCCCTGGAGCCCGAGTTCGTCCGCGCCGTCGAGGCGCTCTTCGGCGCCGAACCGCGGCAGTCGGCCGACTTCGGACGGATCGTCAACGAGCGCCACTTCGACCGGCTGAGCGCGCTGCTCGACTCGGGCCGCACCGTGACGGGCGGCGCCACCGACCGGGCCGCCAAGTACATCGCACCGACCGTTCTGGCCGACGTCGACCCCGCGGCGCCGGTCATGCGCGAGGAGATCTTCGGGCCGGTGCTGCCGATCGTCACCGTGGCGGGCCTGGACGAGGCCATCGGCTTCATCAACGACCGCGACAAGCCGCTCGCGCTGTACGCCTTCACCGAGTCCGGCACCACGCGCGAGCGGCTGGCCGCCGAGACGTCGTCCGGAGGGCTCGGCTTCGGGCTCCCGCTCGCCCATCTGACCGTGTCCGACCTGCCGTTCGGCGGAGTCGGCGAGAGCGGCACGGGCAGCTACCACGGGCGCTACTCCATCGAGACGTTCAGCCACCGCAAGGCCGTACTGGAGAAGCCGCTCGGCTGAGCAGACACCTCACGGGCGCCGACGGGCCCGGCACCGATGACGCCCCGGACAGGTGGACACCCTGTCCGGGGCGTCACCGGTCCACCCCAACTCCCGTACACGCAGCGCTCGTTGGACCGGCCTCGGTCACCGGTCCCCGAGCACCTCACGGATCACATGCCGGGCGTTCTCCGCCATCGCCGGGTTCGTCGTGCGGTAGTAGGGCAGGGCGATCACGGCCTGCGAGAGCGTGCGCGCCCGGCCGCGGATCCACTGGTCGTCGTCGACCGCGAGCGCGTCCCTGAACGCCTTGCGCCCCTCGGCCGGGAGCAGGTTCCACGCGGGGAACAGATCGCAGGCGGGGTCGCCCGTGCCCGCACACCCGAAGTCGATCACCGCGGTGAGCCGGCCTCCCGCGACCAGCAGGTTGCCCGGCATCAGGTCGGCGTGCAGCCACACCGGCGGGCCGTCCCACGCGGGCGCGCGAACCGCCTCGCGCCAGAGGGCCTCCACGGCGTCGCAGTCGACGCCTTCTGCCGGCAGGCGGCGCAACTGCCCGATGGCCTTCAGGGTTTCGTCGTGCTGCGAGACGAGCGGCCCGCCGCGATGGGCCGTCCCCGCCCCCCGCAGGGTGATGCTCCGCATGGCCGACACGAACGCCGCCAGGTCCTCGGCGAGCCCGACAGGATGGTCGCAGGCGCCCGCCCGGGGTTGCTCGCCGCCCAGCCAGCGGTACACCGACCACGGCCACGGGTAGCCCTCTGCGGGCTTCCCGTGTCCGAGCACCTCGGGTACGGGGGTGGGCAGCAGCGGAGCCAGCAGCGGCAGCCACCTCTGTTCGAGGAGCACATCGCCGGCGCCGCCCGCCACGAGCGGCAGCCGCACCACCATGTCCTCACCGAGCCGGTACATCGCGTTGACCGTGCCGCCGAACGCCACGCGCCGCACCCCCAGCCCGGCCCACCCCGGGAACTGCCCGGCCACCAACCGCCGTACGAGGTCGTCGTCGAGGGGGTGCTGGTCCGGGTGCATCGGTGCGGCGCTCATGACACGTCATCCCACGCCGAGCGCCGCCGCACGTCAACCGCCGCCCCGGCGGACGCCGAGACACCGCGGGCCGTCGCCGCCGCGTGATCTTCCTTGTTTGAGATCCGCCGAAACGGCCAGGCGTAACGGTGTCGGACAACGCTATCGACCGTATGTGGAGGTCATTCCATGTCGAGCGACGAGAAGGCCAAGGCGAAGACCGAGCAGGCCAAGGGCAAGGCCAAGGAGGCGATGGGCCGCATGGTGGGCAATGAGAGCCGCACCGCGGAGGGCCGCGCCGAGCAGGTGAAGGGCGATGCCCGGCAGGCCAAGGAGAAGGCCAAGGACACCCTCAAGGACTGACCCCGGCCGGCCCCCCGGCCCGTCCCCCGGCCGCAGGCCGAGCGCGTGGACGGGCGGGGCGGGCGCCGGGACGCGGGAGCAGCGTGGCGCGGGAACATTCGCGCCGCGCTCTCCGTCGTCAGCGGCCCCTTCGGCGGTTCCCGCCGGTGCCGCGCGCAAGGACTTGAGTCCTGAGCCGGCACGGGCCGTTGGTCCCCCGGCGGGGGACCTTTGCCATGCATGCGCGCCGCTCCCAGGGAGTTCCATGTAGGGCGCACCCTCCTATTGTCGAACGAGAGAGACGTCGTGCTGAGCACCGAGGATCACCAACCAGAGCCGGAAGCAGTGGCCCGGCACCGTCCGCTGTTCAGGGCGATCCACCGCAGGCGCAACCCCGCCCTGCGCCGTTCCGACATCACGGTCACCGACGAGGCCGCCGTCAAGCGCGCGGTCAAGGCCACGGCGCTCGGCAACGCCATGGAGTGGTTCGACTTCGGCGTCTACTCCTACCTCGCCGTGGTCATCGGCAAGGTCTTCTTCTCCGGCGCCGGTGACACCATGCAGGTCATCGCGTCGCTGGCGACGTTCGCCGCCGCGTTCCTCGTCAGGCCGCTCGGCGGCATGTTCTTCGGGCCGCTCGGCGACCGGGTCGGCCGCAAAAAGATCCTCGCCCTCACCATGATCATGATGGCCGCGGCGACGCTCTCGATAGGCCTGATCCCCAGCTACGGGACGATCGGCCTGTGGGCGCCCGCGCTGCTCATCCTGTGCCGCATGGTCCAGGGCTTCTCGACGGGCGGCGAGTACGGCGGCGCCGCCACCTTCATCGCGGAGTACGCGCCCGACAAGCGCCGCGGGTTCTGGGGATCGTTCCTGGAGTTCGGCACGCTGATCGGCTACACCGTCGCCGCGTCCCTGGTGACCGTGCTGACCGTGGTGCTCAGCGACGACGCGATGCAGCAGTGGGGCTGGCGCGTCCCGTTCCTGGTGGCCGGGCCGCTCGGCCTCGTGGGCCTCTACCTGCGGCTGAAGCTGGACGAGTCGCCCGCGTTCAAGAAGCTGGAGGAGGCGGGCGGTCCCGGCGCCGAGCGCGAGAAGATGCCGCTCAAGCAGATCCTCTTCGGCAACGGACGGGCGATGCTGCTGTGCCTCGCGCTGGTCGCCGCGTTCAACATCACCGACTACATGCTGCTCTCGTACATGCCGACGTACCTCTCGACGCTCGGCTTCGACGAGACCGGCGGGCTCATGTCCATCGTGGCCGTGATGATCGTCCTGATGGCGCTCATCAACTCGGTGGGACGCCTCTCCGACCGGGTCGGCCGGCGTCCCGTCCTCATCGGCGGCTCGCTCGCCTTCATCGTGCTCGCCGTGCCCAGCTTCCTGCTGATCAAGCAGGGCAGCACGGTCGCGGTCTTCACCGGACTCCTCGCCCTCGGCCTCGCCCTGGTCTGCTACATGGGCACCATGTCCTCGGCGCTGCCCGCCCTCTTCCCGACCGAGGCCCGCTACGGCTCGCTCTCCATCGGGTTCAACATCTCGGTGTCGCTGTTCGGCGGTACGACGCCGCTGGTGGTCCAGGGTCTGATCGGCGCCACCGGCAACGACCTGATGCCCGCGTTCTACACGATGCTCGCCGCCGCGATCGGCCTGGTGGCCGCGTTCGCCATGAAGGAGACGGCGCGCAAGCCCCTCGACGGCTCGCCGCCCTCGGTCGCCACCGACGAGGAGGCCGCCGAACTCGTCGCCGCGCAGCGGGCGTGACGAGAGGTACGCGGGACGGACGATGAGTGATGTGAGTGAGGGGGCCACCCGGATCCGGGTGGCCCCCTCACTCACATCACTCATGACACCGCATGCTCACTCATGGCACGGTCGCGGCGGTCGGCGCGCTCACACGGTCGTGTCGACCATGCCCGTGCGCAGCTTGGCCAGGATGCGCGACAGCAGACGTGAGACCTGCATCTGGGAGACGCCGAGTTCCTGGCCGATCTCCGCCTGGGTCAGCTCCTGACCGAAGCGCATGTCCACGATCCGCCGCTCCCGCTCGCTCAGTTCACGCATCAGGGGCGCCAGCGAGTGAAGGTCCTCGACCTTCTCCATGCCGGGGTCGTCGGCACCGATGCAGTCGGCGAGGGTGCGGCCCTTGACGGTGGGGGCCTGGCCGCCGCCCTCGTCCCCGTCGGGCGACATGTCGAGGGAGCCGGCGGTGTAGCCGTTGGCGGCCACGAGCCCCTCTATGACCTCGTCCTCGCTCAGCTTCAGATGCGCGGCGAGTTCCTTGACCGTCGGGTCGCGGTCGAGCTGGAGCGCCAGGTGCTCCTTGCCCTTGGCGATCTCGACCCGCAGCTCCTGCAGCCGGCGCGGCACGTGGACCGCCCAGGTGGTGTCCCGGAAGAACCGCTTGATCTCGCCGACGATGTACGGCACCGCGAAGGAGGAGAACTCGACCTCGCGCGACAGCTCGAACCGGTCGATGGCCTTGATCAGACCGATCGTGCCGACCTGGATGACGTCCTCCATGTCACCGGTGCCGCGGTTGCGGAACCGGCCGGCCGCGAAGCGGACCAGGGACAGGTTCATCTCGATCAGCGTGTTGCGCGCGTACTGGTACTCCCGGGTGCCTTCTTCCAGCACCTGGAGCCGGTCGAAGAACAGCTTCGACAACTTGCGCGCGTCCTGGGGGGCCACCTTCGCCGCATCGTCGATGTACGGCAGCTCCTCCATCTCGCGTTGCGTGGTTGAGACCGCCGTACGGTCCGTCCGGTCCGTCCGCTCCGGTCTCGTCACCTGCGCCGCCGCCATGGGGGTTCCTCCCTTGTCACCATCATCGAACTGTCGGAGCAGGCGTCTGCCCCAACGGGTCGGGTTCATGCGCCCACATGGTGGGGCCATCCGTTCCGACCCCCGCAGCGGGACCGAACTTGGCTGGAAAGCATAGGTTTGGGCGCCCAGATGGCCCGAACTCGCGGTCAGGGCTGCGCGATACCGCAGTCGGGGGCGTGGGTGTCCAAGCGGTCCGGCAACGGGGGTGTTCTCCGGCGGTAGTTCAGACCGCCCTGCGGCTCGGGTCCACGGCGGGCGGTCCGTGTGCGGCACCGGACGGTCGTGCCTGCCCACGGGGGCGCGGGTGCCGCCCAGCGCCGCGCCCTCCCGTGCGGCGGCGGGAATGAGCCACACGGGGGGGGTGGCGGCGCACGGCCCCCTTCACGATGGGCGGGTCCGGGTGCGGCGCTCACAGCCGTCGATGCCGGGCGGCCAGGGCGTCGCGTTCATCCGCGGGGGCGGACCGCGCGCGATCCCCCGGTGCCGCGTACGGCAGGGCCGGGCGGGGCCGCGTGGCCCGCCGTGGACGCCCGCGCCGCGTGCGACAGCCGGGCGCGGGCCGCTGCCGTAGGGTGTGGACGTCGCAGCAGCGCGGGAATCCGGAGCAGAGCAAGTTGAGCGTGTCCTCGTCCTTCCAGTCGGTCCTGGACCGCATCGCCGCCGAGATCGCCGCGACGCCGGGCCGGGGCCGGCCGGCCGACTACATCCCCGTCCTCGCCTCGGCCGATCCTCGGCGCTTCGGGATGGCCGTCGCCGAGCTCGACGGCACGGTGTACGGGGTGGGCGACTGGCAGCACCCCTTCTCCACGCAGTCCATCACCAAGGTGTTCACGCTCGCCCTGTGCCTCTCCCTCGAGGGCGACGAGCTGTGGGAGCACGTCGGCCGCGAGCCCTCGGGCAACCCGTTCAACTCCCTGGTGCAGCTGGAGTACGAGGCGGGCATCCCCCGCAACCCCTTCATCAACGCGGGCGCCCTCGTCGTCACCGACCGCCTCCAGCGCCGGACCGGCGACGCGGCCGACACCCTGCGCACCTTCCTGCGGGCCGAGTCCGGCAACGCCGCGCTCGGCTTCGACGAGGAGGTCGCGTCGTCCGAGGCCGCGCACAGCGACCGCAACGCGGCCCTCGCCCACTTCATGGCGTCGTACGGCAACGTCACCACCCCGGTGCCCCTCCTCCTCGACCAGTACATCCGCCAGTGCGCGCTGGAGGCGTCCTGCGCCGACCTGGCGCGGGCCGCCGGGTTCCTGGCCCGGCACGGGATAAGGGCCGACGGTTCCGCGCTGCTCACCCGCAGCCGGGCCAAGCAGGTCAACGCGGTCATGCTCACGTGCGGCACCTACGACGCGGCGGGCGACTTCGCGCACCGCGTGGGCCTGCCCGGCAAGAGCGGCGTGGGCGGCGGCATCATCGCCGTGGTCCCGGGCCGCTGCACCGTGTGCGTCTGGAGCCCGGGTCTCGACGAACGCGGCAACTCGGTGGCGGGCGTCGCGGCCCTCGACCGCTTCACGACCCTCACGGGCCTCTCCGTCTTCTGACGCCACGTCGGGCGCCGACTGCATCCCTCTCGCCGCCGTTGTGGACCCCGCGGTGAGAGACAGCGGGCACCTCGGCTCCGGACCGGGCCGGTGCCGTGGTGCCGGCTCAGCCGGGCAGCGTGACGAGCCCCGCCTCATAAGCGGTGATCACGAGCTGAACGCGGTCCCGGGCGCCCAATTTGGTGAGCAGGCGTGACACGTGCGACTTGGCGGTGGCCACCGTGATGAAGAGGTCCTCCGCGATCTCGGTGTTCGTCCGGCCGCGCCCGATGAGGGTCAGGACTTCCCGTTCCCTCTCGGTGACGATCCCCTCGACGTCACGTGCGGAGCGCAGCGGGGGACGCCCGGCGAAGTCGGCGATCAGCCGTCGCGTCACCGCCGGCGCGATCAGCGCATCGCCGGCGGCGACCACCCGGATCGCCGCGAGGATGTCGTTCAGCGCCATGTCCTTCACCACGAAGCCGCTGGCTCCGGCCCGCAGCGCCCCGTAGACGTAGTCGTCCTCGTCGAACGTGGTCAGGACGAGAACACGCGTCGCGGTGGGAGCGGCGGTGATCAGGCGGGTCGCCTCGATCCCGTCCATGCCGGGCATCCGGATGTCCATCACCACGACGTCGGGGCCGGTGTCCCTGACCAGTCGGACCGCCTCGGCGCCCGTCGCGGCTTCACCGACGACCTCCAGATCGGGGTGGTCGGCCATGACCAGGCGCAGGCCGGACCGCACCAGAGGCTGGTCGTCGGCGAGTACGACACGTACAGGTGCGGCGGTCATCCGGCCTCCACCCGAACTCCGGCGAGGTCGGGCAGCGGCAGCCGGGCCGTCACCCGGAAGCCTCCTTCGGGGCGCGTCCCGGCGCTGAGGTCGCCGTGCAGCAGGGCGACCCGCTCCCGCATGCCCACGAGACCGAAGCCGTGGGCCGGTCCGTTCTCGGTGGCACCGTGCCCGTCGTCGACGATCTCCAAGGACAGTTCCTCGCTCCCGTACTCGATGAGCACCCGACACTTTCCGGTGCCCGCGTGGCGGACCACGTTGGTCAGCGCCTCCTGAACGATACGGAAGGCGGACAGGTCGATGTCGGCGGGCAGGGGGCGCTCCTGCCCCTTGCGGCGCACATCCACGTGTACCCCCGCGTCGGCCGTGGCCGCCGCCAGCCGGTCGATGTCCGTCAGGCCCGGCGACGGCGCGAGGGCGGCCGGGTTCTTCGAGGCCGCCGATCCCGGGTCTGCCTGACGGAGTGCCACCAACGTGCGGCGAAGGCCCGCCAGGGTCTCCCTGCTGGTGACCTCGATGGCCCGCAGTGCCTCACCCGCCTCCACGGGCCGGGTCCGGATGACCTGGCTCGCCGCCCCGGCCTGGATGGCGATGATGCCGATGCTGTGCGCGACCATGTCGTGCAACTCCCGTGCGATCCGCAGCCTTTCGGCGACGACGGCCTCGGCCACCTCCTGCGAGCGCAGTGCCACCGTGTGCTCGCGACGCTCGCGGCTCAACAGCCCGCCCGCGCAGGCCGCGGCCGTCGCGAGGAGGGCGATCACGACGTTGACGGTCAGATTGTCCCCATGCGAAAAGCCGCCGATGACCAGGAGCTGGACGATGCAGGATCCGGCGCCGGCAACGATCGAGGCCCGCCGCGCGCAGGTGGCGACGATGACACCCAGGACGAGGTCCGCCGCCAGATACGACAGGAACTGGCCCTGGTACGCGGCCGACAGGCTCACTCCGGCAGCGGCGCCCGGGACTCCCACCACCACGGAGGTGGCCCCGAGGAGCGCGAGAAACAGCGCCAGGACCGGCCTGCGCCGCAGCACACCGACGAGCAGACCCGCCGCGAGCAGTGCTCCGAATCCGTGGACGGTGCCCGAGGCCCGCGGTGCACCTCCCACGAGCAGACCCACGGCGAGGAGATACAGGAGACCTCCCGCCCAGGCCGTGGTCTTCGTTCTTGTCATCGCTGGTGGGGCCTCTCCGGAGGAAGGCCGCGCTGTGCGACGCATACGAGGAGGAAAGCGGTCGGTAGGGCATCCATCCAGCGAGACTATCCAGCCGCCGTCGCTGCGGGATCCACCCGAGGACGTACGCCCACGGGTGAAGGCGACCGCACGATTGCCACCCACGGCCCCATGACCGGACGCGACCGTCCCGGCACTGTGGTCCACGTGATCGAAGTCAACGAACTCACCAAGCGCTATGGCGGCAAGACCGCCGTCGACCGCCTCTCCTTCACCGTGCGACCGGGTCAGGTCACCGGATTCCTCGGCCCCAACGGAGCCGGCAAGACCACCACTTTGCGGATGATCCTGGGCCTGGACGCGCCCACCGGCGGCGCCGCCACCGTCAACGGCGTCCCCTTCCGCAGCCATCCGCGCGGCCTGCGGCACGTCGGTGCGCTGCTCGACGCGGGCCAGGTCCACGCAGGACGCACCGCCGCGGCCCACCTGTCCGCCTTGGCCCACAGCAACGGGATCTCCCCGCGCCGGGTGGACGAAGTCCTGCACGAGGTGGGTCTGGCCGAGGCCGCTGCCCGCCGCATCGGCGGCTTCTCGCTGGGAATGAAACAGCGCCTCGGCATCGCCACCGCGCTGCTCGGTGACCCGCCGGTGCTGATGTTCGACGAACCCGTCAACGGCATGGACCCCGAGGGTGTGCTCTGGATGCGCCGCCTCTTCCGGCGCCTCGCGGCCGAAGGCCGCACGGTCTTCCTCTCCAGCCACCTCATGTCGGAGATGGAGAACACCGCCGACCAGCTCGTCGTCATCGGCCGGGGCCGCCTCATCGCCGCCGAGTCGGTACGGGAGTTCGCGGCCCGCAGCGCCCGTTCCAGCGTCGTGGTGGGCACCCCGCGGGCCGCCGAGCTGGCAGCGGTGCTGGCCACCGCGGGAGCCTCGGTCGAGCCCGAGGGCTCACCGGGCGCCGAGAAGCTCACCGTGACCGGGCTGGCGGCGGACCGTGTCGGAGCGCTCGCCTTCGAGAACGGGATCCAGGTCGACGAGTTGACCACCCGGACCGCCTCCCTGGAGGAGGCGTTCATGGAACTCACCACCGACAGCGTCGAATACCAGGCAGGACAGCCCCGATGACCACAGTCGCCTCCGTGCCCGCGGCCACCTCGTCCGCACCCGTCACCGAGCCGCCCGCGCGCTTCCGCGACCTGCTCACCGCCGAGTGGATCAAGATGCGGTCGCTGCGCTCGACCCCGTGGACACTCGCGCTCACTGCCCTGTTCGTCATCGGATCCGCCGCCGTGGCGGCCATGGCCGAAGTCGACACCCTTCGGACGATGAGCCCGGCGGCGAGGACCGATCAGGGATTCCTCGTGTTCGACGCGTTTCCCGCGGCCGGTTACCTGACGCTGATGCTCGTCGCCGGCAGCGTCGGCGCCCTCACCGTCGTGAGCGAGTACAGCAGCGGCCTGATGCGCACCACCACCGTCGCCGTCCCCGCCCGTGGTGCGGTGGTACTGGCCAAGGCGGTCGTGACCGCCGCGCTGTGGACCGCAGTCGGCACGGTCGTCTCGACCGGTTGCTTCCTGGTCTCCCAAGCCATTCTGAGCGGGCAACGGGCCGGAGTTCCGCTCACCCACCCCGGAGTGCTCCGGGCGCTGGTGGCCTCCGCCCTGCTGGCCCCGGTGTGCGCACTGGTCGGCCTCGGCCTCGGGGCTCTGATCAGGCACAGCGCCACCACCATGGTCACCAGCGCCTTCACCTTGGTGATGCTGCCGCCGATCTTCTCGCAGAGCGCACGCTGGTCGGCCGCCGTGAGCCACGCGATGCCGGTCACGGCATGGAAGCGCCTGGTCCAGAACTGGGCGCCGGATCCCCATTCGCTTGCCTACAGCGCCACCGTCCCCGACTCGTGGGCCGTGTACGCGCTCTGGCCCCTGATCGCCGTTGTGCTCGCCGTGGTCGTCGTGCGGCACCGCGACGTGTGATCGCGGCGCGCCTCTCGCCCCTGTACCCCCGGGGGACGCCGTGCACGCGGGGCCCCTTTCCGCTGTACCTACTAGTATGTACAGTGGCTTCGCCCACAGCCGCCCCCTGTTCCCCGCCGCAAGGAGCCCCGCCATGCCGTTCGTCCGCATCGACGCGCTCGGCGCCGACCCCGATCGTCTGGACGCGCTCGGCCGCGCCGTCCACGACGCGCTCGTCGAGACGATCGGCATTCCGCAGGACGACCGGTTCCAGGTCCTGGTGGGGCACGACGGGGCCGGCGGCAGCCTGCGCCACGGCACCTACCTGGGGATCCGACGCGACGACGGCATCGTCTTCGTGACGATCACCCTGCGCGCCGGGCGGACGCCCGACCAGAAGCGGGCGCTCTACCGTCGCGCCGCCGAACTCGCCGAGGCGTACGCCGGTACCGAGCCGCACAACATGTTCATCTCGCTCTACGAGAACCAGTCCGTCGACTGGTCGCTCGGCAACGGGGAGGCGCAGTACTGCCCCTCCCCCGGCGAGGGCGCCGCCCCCGCGACGGGTGGTGGCGGCTGAGCGAACCACCGCCGCCGACCCCATTACCCCGGACGTAATCGCGCTCCGCCCCCGCCCCGGGACACAGTGTGGCCACGCCGCGCGACAGCGGCCGGTCACCACGACGGGGAGGCTCCCATGCCGTACTTCACGACACCCACCGACGGAACCCGGCTCCACTTCATCGACTACGGACCGGCCGACGGAACCACCCTCGTCTTCGTCAACAGCGCCTACTTCGGCACCGAGATGTGGGAGTTCCAGATGCTGCCGCTCGCCTCGGAGGGGTACCGCTGCGTGGGACTCGACCGCCGGGGGCACGGCAAGTCGCAGGACGTCTGGGGCGGTTACGGCCTCGACACGCTCGCCGACGACCTCGGGGCGCTGCTCGACCATCCACGGCGATCAGGATGCCTCGGCGCCCATCGCCCTCACCGGACGCCGTGCCGCCGCCCTCATCCCCGGCAGCACGTTCAGGGTGTACGAGAACGGAGGTCACGGCCTGTACGTGACGCACGCCGAGCAACTCAACGCGGACCTGCGGGAGTTCGTCGGCGCCGGCTGATGCCGGACCCCCTGCCCGGCTGCCGGGGACGGCGCCCGGGACCGGTGGTCAGACGCCGCTCGGCGCCGTCTCCCGCTCCTGCTGCCGCGGTACGCGGGCGTGCCGCGGCAGCAGGAGCGGCGTGGCCAGCATGAGCACTCCGGCCGTGGCGATCGCGGCGCGCGGTCCTGCGAGGCCGGCCAGCGCACCCCACAGGCCGGTCATCGCGGCGGTGGCCGCCTTGCCGGTGACCGTCCACGCGGACAGGGTGCGGGCGACCCGGTCCGTGCCGGTCTGTTCGAGCCGGTAGGTGGAGAACACCGGGTTGAAGATGCCGCAGGAGGTGATGAGGCCGAGTTCGACGGTGGCCACGAGCACGAGGCCGACGACTCCCGGGCGGACCAGCACGAGACCCAGTACCCAGCACGCGCGCAGCACCCCGGTGGCCATCATGACCCGGTGCTGTCCGTGGCGCGCGACGAGCCGGCGGGAGAGCCGGGCGCCGATCAGGCCGCCGATGCAGGGCGCGCCGAACGCCAGACCGTACTGCCACAGCGCGAACCCCAGGGGGCCGAGCATGAGCGAGGCGAGCGGCGGGACGGTCGCCATGATCAGGCCGTTGACGAGGACCGTGTTGAAGAACAGCGGGCGCAGCGTCGGATGCCCCAGGATGTGCCGCCACCCTTCGAGGAGGTCATCGCGCCGGAAGGTGGTGCGCGGGTGGGGACGCGCGGGCGGCGCCGACTCCTCACGGCCGATCGCGCGGATCCCGAGCGCCGAGAGAAGGTAACTGACCGCGTCGGCCGTCACGGTGGTGACCGGCCCGAACAGCGCGATGGCGAGGCCGCCGAGCGGCGGGCCGACCATGGTGGCGGTCCACGCGGTGGACTCGAACCGGCCGTTGGCGGTGAGCAGGCCCTCCGGCGGTACGACCGCTTTGAGGCAGGCGCCGCTCGCCGCGCGGAAGGCGATGTCGGCCGCGCAGACGACGACCGACACGACGACGAGCTGGGCGAAGCCGAGCCGGCCGAGCGCGAACGCGGCGGGAACGCTGATCACCGCCGCGAACCGGATCAGATCGGTGGCGATCATCACCGGCCGTTTGCGCCGGAACTCCACCCAGGGGCCGAGCGGCACCGCGATGACCGCACCTGCCGCGAGCCCGGCGGCGGCGAGCGCGGACACCGCGGCCGGACCGGCGTGCAGGACGACGATCGCGATCATCGGGAACGCGTCGAAGGCCAGCATCGTGCCGACCGTGCTGACCCCGCACGCGGCCCACAGCCACCCGAACTCCCGCCCCAGCGACCGCCCGCCCACGCCGTACATCCCTTCACCCTGCCGCGGGACCGCCCCGCACCGACCGGCGTGATCCAATCGCCCGGCCGGCCCCCGGGTCAAACAACCACCGCGCCGTACCCCACAACCAAGCGTTGCGCGACGGGCGGCCGGGCCGGAGCCGGGGTATCGACAGAGCCGCTGCCCGCCCTCCACAGTGGCCTCCTCAGCCTTCGCGACGATCACCTTCGCGCGCCGACCGATACCGAGGAGCCACCGTGACCGCATGGGCAGGCCGGACCGCCGTCGAGATAGCGGAGGCGGTGCGCCGCAAGGAGGTCACGCCGCGGGAGGTGGTCGGCGACCATCTGGCCAGGATCGCCGGACAGGACGGCCGCATCGGCGCGTTCCGGGTGGTGCGTGCCGCCGCGGCCCTGGAGGAGGCCGACGAGGTCGGTGCACGGGCCGACCTCGCGGAGCTGCCGCTCGCGGGGGTGCCCGTGGCGGTCAAGGACAACGTGGCGGTGCGCGGCGAGAGCACCCGCAACGGCTCGGCTGCGACCTCCGCCGCGCCGGCCGCGCAGGACCATGTCCTGGTGGCCAGGCTGCGTGCGGCGGGTGCGGTGGTGGTGGGGCTCACGCACGTACCGGAACTGTGCGTCTTCGGCACGACCGACGGTGTGCACGGCATCGCACGCAACCCGTGGGACCCGGCGCGGACGGCGGGCGGCTCGTCCGGAGGGAGCGCGGCCGCCGTGGCGGCGGGCTTCGTGCCGCTGGCGCTCGGCAGCGACGGCATGGGCTCGCTGCGCATCCCCGCGGCGCACTGCGGTCTGATCGGGCTCAAGCCGGGCACGGGCCGGGTCCCGCGCGACCTCGGCGGCGGCTGGTACGGGATGTCGGAGAACGGCCCGCTCGCGACGACGGCGGCGGACGCGCGGCTGATGTTCGCGGTACTCGCCGGGGAGCCGGCCCGGGGCGTGAGGACCCAGGGCCCGACGACTGAGGAGCCGGCGTCCCAAGTCCCGCTCCAGGACGATGAGTTGGCGCTGGGCGCAGTAGCCCTGGACGAGGCCGCCCGGGAGGTGGCGCACCAGGGCGGGCTCCGGGGCGCCGCCCTCGCGGGGGCCGCATGGACGTCCCGGCCGGAGCCCGCCCCCCGGCTCAGGATCGCGTTCTCGACGCGCAGCCCCATCACGGGCGTGCGGGTGGGCCCGAAGTACGCGGCGCTCGCCCGCGAGGCGGCCAGGGCGCTGTCCCGGGCGGGCCACCACGTCGCCGTCGCGCATCCGCCCTACCCGCTCTCGTTCAGCACCGTCGTGCTGGCCCGCTGGGCCGGCGGCACCGCGCAGGACGCCGAGGGTCTGGACCCCCGGCTGCTCGCGCCGCGCACCCGGCGCCACGCCGCGATCGGCCGGCTGGCCGGACGGCTCGGCCTGCTGCGGTCGGACCACAACGCGGCCCTGAACCGACGGCTCGGGCCGTTCTTCGACACCTACGACGTGCTCCTCACCCCGGCGCTCGCCCGCCGCGGCGCGGCGGCGGACGCCTGGCACGAGCGCGGCTGGCTGGCCAATATCTTGATGAACACCGCGTGCTCACCGATGACGCCGCCCTGGAACCTCTCCGGGCGGCCCGCTCTCGCCCTGCCCTTCGGGTCGCTGCCGACGGGGCTTCCCGGCTCGGTCCAGCTGGTGGGGCGGCCGGGGTCGGAGCATCAACTCCTCGACCTGGTGGCCGAGTTCGAGCACCTGCACCCCTGGGAGCGCACGGCACCCACCCCACGCGGCCCCTCGCACTCATAGGCGAAGTCACCGCGGACTTCGCCCCCTCTCTGCGCGGCGACGCCGACACCGGGGCGACCGCGTCCGGTCACGGCACGGCGTCGGCGGCCGCGTCCTGGGCCGTGTACGGCGGCTTCGACCTCGGCGGCCGACTCGGCTTCCAGCGCTCCCTGTTCGGCACACCGGTCGTCGAACACCGCATCCCGCCGGGCACCCTGCACCGCGAGCGGCCGCCGGCCATGGGGCACGCCGGGCAGTAGCCGCGGAGGCGCGCCCGTACGGCCGCGGGGCCGGTCGCCGGCGCGCCGTCGCACGGCCACCGGGGGTTCGGCGGCCGTGCGACGGCGCGGTGTCCGGGCTCAACCGGCCGATCAGGCCGGGCGGATGCCCGTGTGCACGGTGGTGGCGGTGAGCAGGAACGCGTCGGGCCTGCGCATGATCCCCTCCGGCGCGTCGGGGTCGAGCAGGACGTCGAGGGTGGAGCGGTCCTCGGCGTCGAGCGACTCGCTCATCGTTTCGCGCAGCCGCGTCAGCTGGGTGTGCAGGAACGCGCGGGCCGGCCCGTCGAGGGGCGCCGGCAGGTCGAGGAGGAGGGTGAAGCTGCCGGTCCGGGTGAGCCCGGCGCGGCGCAGCATCGCGGGCCAGTCCTCGACCACCGCGGCGGCGCCCGGCAGCTCGGTGCGCATGATCTCGAACCAGTCCTCCTGGGCGGCGTCGAGCCGCGCCTGGAGTCCGGGCCGCCCGATCCCGATGTCGCGCGGCAGCCAGCGCATGGGGAGGCCGCCCTCCGCCACCGCGAGCACGCCGCCCGGACCGAGCACCCCGGCCAGTGCGTCCAACGCGCCCTGCTGGTCACCGAGATGGTGCACCGCCTTGCTGCTCCAGACGAGATCGGCCGGGCCGAGGCCGCCCTCCCCGTTCCCGTCGCCTGCGAGGCCGTCGGGCAGTTCGGCGTGGCGGACCGAGACCCGTGCGCCGAAGCCGAGCTTCCCGGCGCGGGCCAGGGTGTGGTCGAGCAGCGCGGGCGCGCCGTCCACGGCGATCACCTCGGCGTCCGTGAACGCCTCCGCCAGGACACCCGTCATGACACCCGGGCCGCTCCCGATGTCGAGGACGCGTCGGACCTTCGCGCCGGGGGTGAAGAGCCCTCCCAGGCGTACGGCCGTCTCCCGCAGGACCGGCAGCTGGAGTTCACCGCTGGTCACCAGGTGCGCGGCCATGGCCTCCCAGTCCAGGTCACCGTGATGGTGACCGTGTCCCTGCCCATTGCCGTGTCCCTGCCCATTGCCGTGCCCGTGGCCCTTGCCGTGGCCGTTGCGGTGTGCCGGGCCGTCCGCGGAGTCGTTGTGTGCGCTCATGTGGAGGAGCCTGCGCCCGTCGGGCGGCGACGGCAAACATCGTTGCTGTTTCCGGGACGGCGTCGCGGGGGTCCTCGTGGAGTGCGTCCGCGCCGCGGGGCTCTTGGCTAGGGTGCCGTGATGGACGTATACGAGTCTGCGCTCGACCTCATCGGCGGCACTCCGCTGGTCCGGATCCGCACCGCCGGCGCCGCCGCCCTCTACGCGAAGCTGGAGTACCTGAGCGTCGGCGGCAGCGCCAAGGACCGGATCGGCCGGAGCATGATCGAGCGGGCCGAGAAGGACGGGCTGCTCGGACCCGGCGGAACCGTCGTCGAGGCGACCTCCGGCAACACCGGCGTCGGGCTCGCGCTGGTGGCGGCCGAGAAGGGGTACCGGACCGTGCTGGTCGTGTCGGACCGTGTCAGCAAGGAGAAGGTGGACACCCTGCGGGCCTTCGGCGCCGAGGTCGTGGTCAAACCGAGCAACCGGCCGCGCGAGCACCCCGACCATCCGATGCGGTTCGCGGCCCGTCTCGCCGAGACGACACCGGGCGCCTGGCTCGCCAACCAGTACGACAACCCCGCCAACCCCGAGGCCCACTACCTCACCACAGGCCCGGAGATCTGGCGCCAGACCCAGGGGCGCGTCACCCATCTGGTGTCCTGCATCGGGACCGGCGGCACGATCAGCGGCGCCGGGCGCTACCTCAAGGAGGCCGGCGACGGCACCCTCCAGGTGATCGGCGCGGACCCTGCGTCCTCCCTCTACGCGGGAGGCGACGGCCGGCCCTACTTCATCGAGGCGGCCGGACACTTCCTGCACCCCGACACCGCCGAGGACGTGTGGCCCACGTCCTACCACCCCGACGTCGTCGACCGCGTCGTACCCGTGGCCGACCGCGAAGCCCTCCACACCCTGCGCCAACTCGCGCGCACCCAGGGCCTGTTGGTGGGCGGTTCCTCCGGCACGGCACTGGCCGCAGCCCATCGGGTGGCGGCCGGCGCCGGGGCCGACGCCGTCGTGGTGGTGATCCTGCCCGACTCCGGACGGCAGTACCTGTCGAAGTACTTCAACGACGCGTGGATGCTGGGCCTCGGGTTCCTCGACGGCGACGCGGGCGCCGTCCGGGTCGCCGACGCGGTCACCGGGGACAGCCTCGCGTCACCGCTGCCCTACCTCAACTCCCGTACCACCGTGGGCGACGCGCTCGCGGCGCTCCGCGCCAGGGTGCGCGACGGTGGTGCGGACCCGGTCCTGCCGGCCGGACCCTGCCCCACGGGCCCCGACCGGCGCCCCATGGCCCCCGAACTCACCGGATCGGTGACCCTCGCGGCCCTCGAATCCGCGCTCCGCAACGGCACGGCGGACCCGTCGGACCAGGTCGCGGACCACCTCGAAGCGCCGCTGCTCACCTTCGGCCACGGCGAACCCGCCGAGGACGCCGCCGGCCGGCTGGCCCGGCACCCCCACGACACCGCGGTCGTCCTCGCCGACGGCTGCGCCCAGGCCCTGATCACTTCGTCCGCCCTGCGGACCGCTCTGTCCACTCCCCGCTGAGTTCCCGCACCCCCCGCGGCGCGGCGGCGGCCATGTGCAGGGCGCGCAGCGCGAGCAGCAGCACACCGATGTCGTCCAGGTAGATCGGGTCGGGGAGGAGGTCGACCGGGCTGATGACGTAGGCGAGGGCGCCCCAGAAGGCGGCCTTGTGGGTCAGGGGGATCCCGGCGTCCTGAAGGATCTTGCGGGCGCGGACCAGCCGTGCCGTCAGGACGACCGCCACCACGGCGGCCGCCAGGAGCGCGAGGCCCACGAGGATCAGGACCACTGTCATTTCGGTGCTCATCGAGCCGCCTTCCTTGGCGCTGTGGCGGCGATGCTACTGAAGCCGGCTCTCGGGCAGCTCCGGCTCGCTCCGGTCCGGCAGGTGGACGTCGCTGACGGCGATGTTGACCTCGACGACCTCCAGCTCCGTCATGCGCTCCACCGCCGCGATGACATGGAGCCTGATCTCGGCGGCGACCTCGGTGATGCTCACGCCGTACTCGACGACGATCTCCAGGTCGATGGCGGTCTGCCGCTCGCCGACCTCGACCTTGACGCCCCGCGTGACGGAGGCGCGGCCCGGCCGGATCGCGCCGAGCGTACGGGCGAGGCCGCTGCCCATGGCGTTGACGCCGGGCACCTCGCGGGCCGCGAGCGCCGCGATCTTCTCCACGACGCCGCCGGCGATGGTGGTACGGCCCCGGGTCGCGGGCGCACCTCCCGGTCCGCTCCGCGCGGGCTCCAGGGTCGTGCTGTCCGCAGGCGTGCGGAACTCGTCCGTGCCGGGTGTGCGCACGGCCTGGGCCATCGGCTCCGTCATGCGAAGCCACCTCCTCCGGGGGTGCTCCGGCGGCCGGACGGCCGCCTCCTCCCCCTGCGGGTACCGTGCCCGCGGCGGAACATGCGGCCGCGGGCGCACCTGTCCGGGGAGAACGGCCCGCCCGCGCCGCGACCCGGCTCGCCGACGCGGGCCTCAGCCGCCGTTCGGGCAGCCCGGTGCCCCCTTGCCGCCGCGCTGCGGCAGGCTGAGGTTGGGGGTGCCGTCGGGCCAGGTCAGGGCGATCGTCTTGGTCGTCCCGTCCGCGCCGAGCTGGACCACCGGGGTGGGCTTGCCCGCCGGGGTGCCGTCGCTGCCGAACGACAGCCAGCCGCTGGCCCCCGGCAGCATCTGCGCGCAGTAGAACTGGTGCAGGATGCCGGTCTGCAGGCCGGGGTTGCGCAGTCCGGCGGCGTCACGCCGGCCCGCGCTGATCGCCGCCACGGCCGCGTCGTGGGTCAGCATCGCCTGGCCGCTGGCCAGGTCCACCGGGTCGAAGGAGAGCGTCGGCACATCCTTGTCCGCGGTCAGGGGCTGCCCGGTGCACGGGTCGGGGCGGCCGGTGAAGGCGGCCCAGAACTGGTCGTAGTTGTGCTTGGCGTCGGACCCGGGACACTGGGTGCCCCACTCGTCGGGGCTGGCCAGCGCGGTGTACGCGACGGTGACCCGGCCCGACGCTATGCCGTTGAGCACCCCCTTGTCGTGGATGCTCTCCGACGCGTCGTCGCCGGCGAGGATGTGCAGCTGGGCGATGCCGCACGGGGCGCCCTGCACCCAGTTCTCGACGAACGCGCCGAGGTCGTGGCCCCGGCCCGCGAAGTAGACCACCGACGGTGCGGCCTGGCACAGGTTGGCGTGCATCAGGTTGAACTGCTGCACCAGGTAGTCCTGGCGGCCCGACCCGGCCGTGAGGTCGCCGGGCGAGGTGTACGGGAGCACCGTCACGGTCCGGTTCGCCGCCTGGAAGCGGGTCTTGGCCGCCGCCGCGAGGGTCTGCGTGTAGTCGTCGCCGGTGACGCTGTCCGCGACGACGGCGAGCGAGGTCACCGCCGGCTTGAGGCCCGACGCGTACTGGGTCGCGGCGACCACCGAGTCGGAGTTGGTCGGAGAGACCCGGAAGAGGTCGGCGATCTGCTTCTTGCCGGCGGGGTCGGCGGGGTCGATGTTCATCGAGTCGCCGGTCACCGTGGAGCCGACGACGGGTATGTGCAGCTGCGAGGAGATCGCCGCCGCGGCGCGCCGGGTCTGATCGGTGCTCTGGCCGAGCCCGACGACAGCGGAGATGTGCTCGGCGTTGGCCTTCTCCTTCAGCTTGTCCACGGTCACCGCCCAACCGCCGTACTGGCTGCCCATGTTGGCGAGGTACAGCTTGATGGCGGGCGTACTGCCGTAGGCGGCGGTGTTGTTGGCCCGCCAGACCGCAGCGAGGGCCCCCTCGATGTTGGGGTAGAGCGAGCCGTAGGTGAGGGTGTCCACATCGGACACGGGCGAGAGGTCGAGCATCAGGACGATGCTGGTGTAGTCGCCCTTCACCTGGCCGTTGGCCGTCCCGACCGCGTTCTCCAACTCCCGCATGCGGTCGGGTTCGTGGTCGGTGAACGGCGCGCTGTCGATGTTCACCCCGACGCAGGCGAGCGGTGTGCCCGTGGCGGTCATGCCGGCGCCGCAGGTCAGCGAGGGCGGGAAGAGCCGGCCGTAGGCCCAGCGGCCACCGAAGACGACGCCGGTCAGGATCACGAGCGCCGCGAGGACCGACAGGGTCCGGTGACGGCGCAGCCGGCCGAAGCGGGGGTTGCCTACAGCGGGTGGCATGGAGACTCCTTGCGGTGCGGTCGGCGGACGCGGCTGCGCAGCGTCCGCCGCGGGGCTAGGCGAAGGCGGCCGCCGCCTGCTGGAGCGGACTGACGTCCAGCAGACGGGAGTTGTGCGCGAGGCGCGTGAAGCATTCCTGTATCTCGCCGTCCCAGCGCCGGGTGTGCTCGGTCAGCGGGTCGTTGTAGAGCCACAGCAGGGCGAGGAGCTTCGCGGTCGCCACCGCGAGGACCGTCTGCCCGCCGTCCTCGACCCCGTCGAGCAGCAGGGCGTACGCCTCGTGGGGCGAGCGCTTGTACAGCAGCCGGCAGGGAGCGGACGACAGGTAGTCGAGCAGGCGGATCCAGGCGCGGTGGTCCTCGTCGAAGCGGTCGGCCAGGGCCGCGGCGACCGGTGTGAAGCGGCCGAGCGCCAGGTCGTGGAAGAGCCGTCGTTCGACGGCCGCGGCCTCGCCGCCGGGGGCGGGCAGCGCGGCCAGCGCCAGCTCCTGGCCCGCGAACACCTCGTGCCAGGGGTTCACCTCGTCGGGGCGGGCCGGGCGGGCGGCGTTGAGCGCGGTCAGGACGGAGCGGGCGAGCCAGGGGTGCAGGGTGGCGGGGCCGTCCGCGTCGTCGCCCCAGCCGATCCCGCGGATGCGCGAGGGCCGGTGGGTGAAGGTGCTCACCCACAGGTGACGGCGCAGGAGTTCGAGGCTGCGCGGGAGTTCCGTGGAGGCGGCGGGGAGTCGCGGGTCGTGGGCGGTGCGCACATCGGCGAGGTAGGCCGCGGCGAGCACCACCGCGGGGGCGGTGCTCCACGCGGCGCCGGGCACCGGAAGCCCTTCGGGCAGGCCGGTGTCCAGGGCCCGGACCCACAGGGGCGTGCCGTCCTCGTCGACCGGGGTGAGCAGGGAGAGCGCCGGCCCCGCGCCGTGCGGTGCGGGCTGCGCGCCGAGGGATTCGTCGAGGACGGCGGAGACCGCGCCGCGGTGGCCGCCGGTGAGCCGGTGGACGACGGACGCGGGCAGCGGCCGGGCGGGTGACGGATCGGAGCGGTCCATCGCGTCGCCGACCTGGTCCTCGGTCATCGGGTCGAGCCACACGGGGTACCACCAGGCGGCCACGGGCCCGCGCTCCACGCCGACGGCGGCGTCGTTGTCGCGCGCCCACAGGGAACGCGTCGCCCGGGAGAGCAACGGCACCCGGCGCTGGGGCGTCGCGGTCAGCGGCGTGGCGCGCCACGGCTCGCACCACCAGGTCGTCCATTCCGACTGCCACTGCCCGCACGCGGACAGGACGAGGAGCGGGTCGGCGGCGCCCGAACCGTCCATGTCGGCCTGCTGGTTGCGGGCCCTGGCGGCGGCCAGTTCGGTCAGGAAGCGGCGTCCGGCCGGGGTCTGCGCGCCGTCGGTCAGGAGCACCCAGGCGTGGTCGTGCCGGTCACGCCGGGCGCCGCCGGCGGGCAGCAGGCACGAGCACGCGGAGCGCAGCGGAGGATGCCGCTCGGCCTGGTCCTTGACGTCGGCGAGGAAGGCCGCCATCAGCGGGCCCACCGCGGCCGACCGGGAGGTGGAGCTCAGCCTGATCAGGGCGTCGATGGAGCGGGCGGACTCGGCTTCGGGAACCGTGTTGTGCCAGCGCAGCGCGTCCCGTACGCCCCAGCGCGCGGCGCTCTGCAGCAGGGATCCGATGACGGGCTTGGCCCGCTCGCGGACGGTGGTGACCACTTCGCGCGCGGGGCCCGACACGAGCGGGCTCAGCGCTCCCTGGGCGACGTCCAGGGTGGCGGCCGCGGCGACCTCGAGCTGCCGGGCGGCCCGGCCGCCGCGAGTGTTGCTGGTGTACTGCTTGATGAGTTCGCGGATCTGGTCGGCGGCGCGCCCGCGGTCGGGGTCCAGGTTCTCGTTGAGGGCGAGCAGCCCGAGGCCGAAGCGGTGGAAGACCGGGGGCTGGCGCAGGTTGTCCCAGCCGCGCATCATCTCGAAGGCGGCCAGCGCGGCGGCCGAGACCGGGTCGACCGGTTTGGCCTCGAAGTCGAGGGCGGCGTGGACCACCGTCGAACCGCACGCCCGCGACACCGCCTTCAGCAGATCGGACTTGCCCGACTGCCGGGGCCCGAGCAGCGCCACGATCGGCTGCCGCTGCCCCGGGTACCGCCACAACATGTGCCGCAGGAAAGCGTCCGCTCCCGCTGCCGCGTCAAGATCCCCCACCCGCGCTCACCGCCCCCCGGAACCGACGCGCACCTCCCGCATCGATTGACACGGAAGGTAACACCTCAGGGACGCGTTGCGACGGGTGTTCCCCCACATCGGTCCCATGGATGGTCCCGGGTGGGGCAGTTGCGGGGGTTTAGGGCGCGTCCCGTGCAACCGGTGGCTTCAACTCCGCTGGTCCACGGGGCAGTTGGTGCGACGGGCGGCCCGGTTCACTCGGTGGCCAGGGATGTGACCGGGGCCGTGCGCAGATGGGTCCGGCCCGAGCGGACCGCCCAGGCGAACACGGCGAGCGCGACGACGCCCACCGCCACGGAGTCGTACGGCGTCGGCAGGTCTCCCGAGCCGCCGAAGGTGCCGAGCCAGGACAGCAGGGTGAGGGCGGCCAGATGGAAGACGAGCCAGGCGCCGTTGCGCAGCTCCTCGCGCGGCGGGCGGCCGTCGGCGTCGCGGCGCAGCATCAGGTAGAGCGGGACGCCGGCGAGGACGAGGGGCAGGGCGAGCCGCAGGTGGTGCCAGCCCGACCAGTAGATGAACTCGCTGGCCACGACGAAGCTGACGGGCGCGATCCAGTGCACCCCGGGCACCTGCCCGTCCGCCGGCGGAAGCCCGCGCTCCTTGGCGTGGGCGCGGAACGCGGCGACGGCCACCGCCGAGGCGGCGTACACGAGCAGGTACATGTCGCCCATCACGCTGACGATGTCCTGCCAGCCGCCGAACGGCAGCATGAACAGGACGATCACGACGAGGTTGAGCAGGAGCGCGCGGCGTGCCGTGCCGGAGCGGGGGTCGATCCGCATGAAGAAGCGCGGCAACAGGCCGTTCTTGGCCAGGGCGTAGGTGTGCCTGGCGTCGATGGCGACGCCGACGTAGGCCGAGCCGCCGGGTGAGACCACCGCGTCCGCGTACAGCAGGGTGGCGAGCCAGTGCAGGTTGAGCACGAGGGCGAGCTGGCCGAAGGGCGAGTCGAAGTTGACGCCGTGCCAGCCGTGGCCGAGCAGGGAGTCGGGGACGGTGAAGAGGAAGGCGAGTTGGAGGCCGAGGTAGACCAGGACCGCGAGGCCGATGCCGGTCAGGACGGCGAGCGGCACGGTGCGGCGCGGGTTGCGGGCCTCGCCGGAGAAGTCGAGGGGCGCCTGGAACCCATTGACGGAGTAGACGATTCCGCCGCCGGCGAGCGCGGTCAGACAGGCGGCGTAACCGTACGGGGCGAAGCCGCCGTGGTCGGTGAGGCGGCCGGAGTGGGTGCCGGAGAGGAACAGGGCGACGACGGTGAGGACCGGGATGAGGACCTTGAACAGCGACACCAGGTTGTTGAGGCGCGCGAAGGCGCGCACCGCGAACCAGTTGAGCGCGGTCAGGAGCACGCTCAGGCCGGTGGCGACGGCCAGTCCGGAGCCGGTGAGCCGGCCGTTGTCGTAGAGTCCGGGCAGGTAGTGCGCGGCGTACTGCATGATCGCGCTGATCTCGGCCGCGGTGCCGCCGACGGAGAGCAGCACGGACCAGCCGATGACGGTGCCCACCAGGCGCCCGCTGGCGTACAGCGGCCACCGCACGGTGCCGCCGCCTTCCGGGCGGGTCGCTCCGAGCTCCACCATGACGAGGGCCACCAGGGCGCACAGCACCCCGGCGCCGATCCAGGAGAGCAGTACGGCGGGGCCCGCGGTCTGCGCGGCGAACATGGCGGCGAACAGCCAGCCGGAGCCGAGGATGTTGGAGAACCCGATCGCGGTCAGGCTCCAGAACCCGAGCTCCTTGCGCAGCCTGCGCTCCTCGCCCAGGACCGTCAGCTCCACGGGGGTCTCCTCCCCCGGCTGCGTCGGCCGCACGCGCACCCGCCTCCTTGCATGACTCCAGGACACCTGAGTGCTCAGCGTGTCATGCCCCGCGTCAGGTGTCCGCGAGGAGGGCGGCCGAGTCCTACCAGGTTTCGACGGCGAAGCTGACACCCGCCGTGTCGGTCCGCAGGCTCAGCTTCACGTCGTTGCGGGTGAGGTTCACGTCGACGGAGCCGATCGCGGACGCGAGCTGGACGTCCTCGATGTCGCGCCACATGTGTCCGTCGTGGATGGCGACGCGGACCGAGCCGGTCGCCGGGGCGTCGGTGATCTGGTCCATGCCGAGGTGCAGCCTGCGGTTGTAGGCGTTCCACGCGGTGCCGTGCGGCAGCAGCACGACGGTGGGCTGGCCGCCCGGGTCGACGTGGCCGGTGATCCATTGGGGCATGTCGGTCTCCTCGGGCGGTGAGGGCTGGAACGAGAGTGTCCAGTCGCGCAGTTCGGCCGTGCCGGCCAGGGGGCAGTAGTCGCGGTCGAGGTCGCCGGACTCGCCGTACTGGTGGAACATCCAGGGCGCCTGGATGCCGGGGTCACCGGCGGCGCGGCCGGCGGTGGCGATCCACAGGAAGTCGGCGTAGTAGCCGTCCTGGTCGACGTTGCGCCAGTAGTCGAGGTTGGCGTACATCCCGACGGGGTTGTGCGGCAGGCGGCTCTTGGTGTGCCGCAACCAGACGTCCTTGTAGGCGCGTTGGGTGGATTTGGGTACGCCCGAGTTGGCCGGGTCGTATCCCTCCCAGTCGAGGATGACGACGTCGCCCGGCTGCCAGTCGACCTGGGCGATGAAGTAGTCGGCCTCGGCCTGGGGGCTGTTGCCCATGTTGGGGTAGTGGTAGCCGCCCCACACCAGCCCGTCGGCCTTGGCGTGGTCGCGCTGGGCGGCCCAGCGCGGATTGATGTACGAGAGTCCTTCGGTGACCTTGACGAAGGCGAAGGACAGGCCGCTCGTATTCGGTGTCGATGACTGGTACGAAGCCCAGTCCTGCCCGTAGATCCCCATCAGACGCCTTCCGCGAGCGGGCCGGAACCACCTCTTCCTCTCTGTTGCTTGCCCGCGTTGGGGCGGCCCGACTCCCACGGCGGCGTGTCGCGGAGGTGGCTTTCTCGTGACCTGCGCACAGGGCCGCCGACGCGCGGTCGGCGGCCCTGTGTCCAGCGGCGTTACGGGTGTTACCGGATGGTGGTGGTGCGGTTCCTGCGGCGGTGCACGGTGAGGGCGATGCCCGCGCCGCCCATCGCGAGCGCCGCGGCGGTGATGCCGGCCGGCAGGAGGGCCGCGGACGAGCCGGACTCGGCGAGGGATTCACCGGCGTTCTGGGTCGTCGGGTGGTTGCCGGAGCCGCCGGTGGTGGCGGCCGGGCCGGAGCCGCCCGCGGGCGGCGCGGGGTGCTCGGGGATGGCCTTGACGGACTTCACCGAGCCGTCCGCGTTGAGCAGGACCTGCTTGCCGTTGGGGTGCTTGAAGTCGAAGGCCGCGGTCAGCGGGTTGGCGCGGGCGTCGAACGAGGCGTCGCCGAGCCGTCCGGTGCCCCAGTTGTCCTCGATGAAGCGGGTGATGGAGGCCTGCTCGGTCCGGGTGTGGTCGACCGAGTTGACCTTGCTGTAGGGCGAGATGACGAGGAGCGGCTGGCGGGTGCCGGGGCCGCACCGGTCGGAGTAGCCGCCGGCCGCGGCGGGGCCCGCCTGGCAGGCCGGACTGTCCGCGGCCTTGCCGCTGGAGCCGGGCTTCGTGTCCTTCGAGCCGTTCTGCGGCTTGGCGTACGCGTGGTCGTACCAGCCGTCGGAGTCGTCGTAGGCGATGACGACCGCGGTGTCCTTCCACTGCGGCGACTGCTGGATCCTGTTGATCTGGTCGACGACGAAGTGCTGCTCGTCGATGGGGTCGGAGTACGAGGCGTGGCCGTCCTGGAACTGGGCCGCCTTCAGGAAGCTCACCGAGGGCAGGCTGCCCGCCGTGAGCGCGGCGTCGAAGTCGGTGAGGTCGTAGTTGTGGTTGGCCTGCCCGCTGTGGCCGATCTCCGCGACGTTCCGCGGCGGCAGGTGGTGCGGGTTGGCGGTCGACGCGTAGTACTGGAAGGGGGCGTGGTGGGGGCTGTAGTCCACCGCCGCCGCGCCGCCCACGTTGGTGTGGGTGGTGCCCGAGCACTTCGCGTACGTGCCCTGCTCGCCGTTCCAGGGGGTGCTGGGCCTGAAGCCGCCCTGGAACCAGCCCCAGGAGACCTTGCGCCGGTTGAGCAGGTCGCCGATGTTGCGGCCCTGCATGGCGCCGAGGGCGTCCTTGCTGGTGTGGTCCTTGCCGGAGCAGTCGTCGTAGGCCGGGTCCGGGTCGTTGGTGAGGGTGCCGACCCCGTGGGCGTCGGGTGAGGTGACCGCGTACGGATCGGGCGTCCTGGTCTGCCGGGGGTGCTCGGTGCCCGAGGCGGGGTCGACGGAGATGATCCCGTGGGTCTGCGCGGAGACGAGGTTGACCGCACCCGGTGTGGAGGGGCCGTAGGTGGTGCTGAAGGAGTTGTCGCCGAGCGAGTAGTGCTGGGCGTAGTTCCACATCGCGGTGACGGTGTTGCCGTCGTAGTAGTCCATGACCAGGCCGGGCTCGCCGAACAGGTTGCCGGAGCACTTGCCGGAGTCGGTGTTCTGCACGTACTGGTCGGCCCTGCCGCCGTTGGCGGCGTACTGCTCGGGCCCGTAGCTGTGGTTCTGGTCGCAGGTCAGGGCCTGTTCGGGGGTGAGCCGCTTGGGCAGGTACTGGTTGGGGTTCTCCGTCAGGAGCCCGGCGTTGCGCAGGGTGTTGATGTCCTTCGGCGTGTGCTTGTCCGCCGTGAACGGCGTGCCGTCGGTGTTGGCGGCCACCGGGTAGGCGCCGAAGTAGTGGTCGAAGGACACGTTCTCCTGGAAGATCACCACCAGGTGCTTGACGGGTGTGGCCGTCTGCCCGGGATGGCCCGCCGCGTCCGCGACGGCCGGGCCCGTGCCGCTCAGCAGGCCGAGCGCCGCCGCTCCGGCGAAGGCTCCCCAGCGTCTTGCCCTGCGCCCGCTGCCCACCGCGCTGCCTTTGGTTCCCATGCTCCCCGTGCCTCCACTGCCGGCCGGCGTGCGGCCGCCGTCGTGATGTCGTTGACAGAACACGATGCTTCGCGCGCACCACTACACCGCGCTTGCCCCACCGTGTCCTCCGGGTGAACAGCCCCCCAGGAAGACCAGGCCAAAACTTGACCCTCCGTTGGCGGTGCGCCGGAGCGGCCGGATCTCAGCCGAGCAGCGCCCGGCCGAACCAGTCGGCGCGGTCCCGCACCCCCGGCAGCGCGAAGAAGTAGCCGCCGCCGAACGGCTTGATGTAGTCCACCAGCGGCTCACCCGCGAGCCGCTTCTGGACGGTCTCGAACTGCCGGGCCAGGTCCTGCTGGTAGCAGCAGAAGATCAGCCCCATGTCGAGGTCCCCGTTGCTGTCCGTCCCGTGGTCGTAGTTGTAGCCGCGCCGCAGGAACCGCTGGTTCTCGCTCTGCCGGCCGGAGCGCGGATTGGCGAGCCGGATGTGGCTGTCGAGCGGGATGACGTCCCCCTTGGGGTCCTCCGCGAACTTCGGCGCGTCGAACTCGGCGGAGCCGTCGAGCGGTGCGCCGGTGTCGCGGCTGCGCCCGAACATCCGTTCCTGTTCGGTGATCGAGACCCGGTCCCAGAACTCCACCATCATCCGGATGAGGCGCACCACCTGATAGCTGCCGCCCGCCGTCCACGCGGGCTCCGCTCCCCTGGCGTCCACCCACACCAGCCGGTCCATCGCGGCGCGGTCGGCGGTGTCCGGGTTGGCGGTGCCGTCCTTGAACCCCATGTGGTTACGGGGCGTTCCGCTCGGGCGCGGCGGACTGGTGAAGCCGTCCGTGCGCCAGCGCACCTGCATCGCGCCGCGGGTGTGGCGGGCGATGTCGCGCAGGGCGTGCAGCACGACGTCCGGGCTGTCGGCGCACAGCTGGAGGCTCAGATCGCCGTGGCACCAGGCCGCGTCGAGGTCGTCGTCGGGGAAGGCCGGCATCGCGGTGAGCCGGGCCGGTCTGCGGCTCTTCAGGCCGAACCGGTCGTCGAACAGGGAGGCTCCGACGCCCGCGGTGACGCTCACCCCGCCGGTGGGCCCCTGGGGTCCGAGCACGCCCGAGTCGCTGGGCGGCGCGGTGATGCCGACGGGGGCGGGTGTGCCTCCGGTGGCCAGGAAGCGGGCCCGGTCGGTGAGCGTACGCAGCAGCTCGGCGAGCTCCCCCCGGTCCGCCGCCGTCACGTCGAACGACACCAACGCCGTTGCCCGCTGCGGTGGTTGGAGGATGGCGGCCTGGTGCGTGCCGTGGAAGTCCACGCGCGCGGCGGCCTTGTCCGTCGCTTCGGCGGGGGCCGGGCGGGGGATCGCACCGGACAGCGCGGCGCCCGTGACGGCGGTTCCCACTCCGGCGGCCGCGCCCCGCAGGAAGCCCCGCCGCCGTACCTCGCTCATGCCGTCCTCCGCGCGTCGCAGATCGTCGCCACGGGGGCGAGGAGTTCCAGCGTCTGCCCGATGTCGCTGTTGAGCCGTTGCCTGTCCTGGTGGCCGAGGCGGTCGAGCGGTGTCCACGTGCCGTCGCTCCCGAACCCGTCCAGGGTGCGCTGCGTGCGGTCGAGCCGGCTGTCCAGGCGCGGCAGGTCCGGGTAGCGGGTGGTGAGCAACGGGCGCAGCAGGGTGAGCAGTTCGCGGGTGCCGTCGAGGTTGGCACGGGCGGTCGCCAGGCTGGTGCCGCTGCCGTAGTCGGTGCGGCCGGTCAGCTCCGACTGCGCGGTGACCTCCATGATCTCGTGGGCGCGCAGGCCCAGTTGCGCGGGGTCGAGCCGTTGTTGCGGCCAGCTGTCGCGCAGGGCGTGGACCGCCTGCGCGAGCCGGTCGGCGGGGCCCCGCAACGACGCAGCCGACTCGCCGTGCCACAGGCCGTACTCGACGCGGTGGAAGCCCGCGAAGTCCTTGGCGGACCCGGCGTCGGCGGGGGCGGGGCCCGCGCCGTCGATGGCGGTGCCGGCGTCGCCGAACGCGTCGTAGGCGGCGCCCATCCGTTCGTACACGAGGTGTGCGGGAAGCCAGGCGGCACGCGCCCCGTCGAGGTCGCCGTCGTCCACGGCGCGCTTCAACTCATCGGTGCGGTCGGCGAGTTCGGCGGTCTTCGTCGTGATCCAGCGCTGGTAGGCGAGGGCGACCGGGATGAGGTCGTGCTGGGTCAGCGGGACCGCGGCGGGGCCACCGCCGGTGGGCGCCCCCGCGATCTTCACGGTGGGTCCGGTGACGGCGTCGGCGTCGTCCGGCAGGCACTTGAAGGCGTAGGAGCCGCCGCCGAGGACGACCCGCATCTCGCGGGTGGTGCCGGGCGCGAGGCCCTCGATCTCCCCGTAGACGGCGCCGGTCGACGGGTCGGTGAGGTCGACCTCCGCGGCGGTCGTGGAGGTGTTGCTCAGGGCGAAGACCTGGGGGCCCGCCGGCGCGCCGCTCCACCCCTTGCCGCAGGAGGCGGGCGACACCTCGACCGGTGTCGGGCCCTTGGCGGCCGTGCCCTTCGCGTCCGAGCGGCCATTGCCGCCGAAGGAGCCGAGGGCCCAGGCGCCCCCGCTCACCACGACGGCCACCGCGGCCACCAGGGCGGCCGCGCGCCGGGCCGACGGGCGCGGCCGGCGGGCCGGCGGGCCGGACCGCTCGTCGGGCGCGGCCGGGTCCCGGTCCGGCGCCGGGCCGGGGTCGCTCATCACGGCGCTCCGTTCGTGTCGGTGGGAGGACGACGCCGCTCATGCTAGGCACCGGGCGGGAGCCGAACGCGCATCCGGGTGGCCGCGCGTCCGGAATTACCTCCGCGTTCACCGACACGTCACCGGTTCGGGCTCCGGGCGGTGGAGGTTACGCCTCGCCGCCGACCCGGATCACGATCTTGCCGTGGGCGTGACCCGTCTGGCTGAGTTCGAACGCATCCGCCAGGCGGTCCAGGGGGAACGTCTCGGCGACCGGGACCTTGAGCTGTCCCGCGTCCGCGAGGCCGGCGAGCGTGTCGAGGCCGGGCCCGTCGGGGCGCACCCACATCCACTGGCCGCCGGCCTCCATGACCGACGGGTCGGCGATCGAGGCGTGGCGGCCGCCGTCGCGCAGGACGGCCCGGGTGGTGTCGAGGACCCCGCCCACGTAGTCGACGACGACGTCGACCCCGTCGGGGGCCAGCGCCCGGATGCGCTCGGCGGCGCCGTCTCCGTAGGTCACGGGCTCGGCGCCGAGTTCGCGCAGCCGGTCGTGGTTGCGCTCGGACGCCGTGCCGATGACCCGGGCACCCAGAGCCCGTGCGATCTGTACGCCGAACGTGCCGACGCCGCCGGCGGCGCCGTGCACCAGGACGGTGTCGCCCTTGCCGGTGCCGAGCCGGGTGAGGGTCTGCTGGGCGGTGAGCCCCGCCAGCGGAACACCGGCGGACTCCTCCCAGCTCAGGGACTGCGGGCGGTGGGCGAGGGCCCGCACGGGGACGGTCACGAACTCGGCGAAGGTGCCGCCGTGGACGTAGTCCTTGCGGGCGTAGGCGTAGACCTCCTCGCCCTCCTTCCACTCCGGGGTGTCGATGCCGACGCGCTCCACGACACCGGCGACGTCCCAGCCGGGGACGACCGGGAAGACGGTGTCCATCATGCCGTCGAGGCCGCCGGACATGATCTTCCAGTCGACGGGGTTGACGGCCGCGCAGCGCACCCGTACGAGCACCTCGCCGGGGCCCACCTTGGGCAGGGGCTGTTCGGTGAGGCTGAGCACGGTGTTGTCCCCGTACCCGGTGTACGTCATGGCCTTCATGGTGCTCTTCTCGGTGCTTGCGGAGCTGGTGGGCATCGCGTGCTCTCTCCCGATGTCGAGGGGGCGGGGAGGCCCACCGTGCGGCGGACCTCCCTGGTCCCTACGATTCTGGTGCGCCCCGCGCGGGACCGCCCCCCGGACGGCGGGACCGGCCGGGGAATGTGACCGGCGGCTCAGCCGGCGTAGACGTCCTCCACGTACCGGCCCTCGGCGGTCAGCCGGGCCAGCCAGCCCTCCGCCTCGGCCGGCGTGGCCCCGGTGCGCCGCGCGTACATCTCGTGGAAGGCGGCGCGCACGCCCGGCGCCATGCGGTGGCCGTCGCCGCACACGTACACGCGCGCGCCGGCCTCCAGGAGCGGCCAGAGCTCGTCGGCCTCGGCGGCGATACGGTGCTGTACGAAGCGGCCGGCGCCGTCGGCGGGGGCGCTGAAGGCGGGGCGCAGCGAGAGCGCTCCGGCCTGCTCGGCAGCGCGCAGTTCGTCGGCGTGGAGGAAGTCGGAATCGGGCGCGTCGCAGCCGAAGTACAGGAAGGCCGGGGCGACTTGAGGCTCCGTCAGGCGGTCGGCGACGGCGCCTCGGAAGGGAGCGAGGCCCGTGCCGGCGGCGATCATGATGACGGGTTCGGGCGCGCCGGGTGCGATACGGAACGCCTCGCGGCAGGGCTGTACGCGGGCGAGCACGGTGTCGCCGGGCCGCAGGGAGTGCAGATGAGCGGAGCCGGTGCCGCCGGGGTTGAGCGCGACCATGAGGTCCGCGTGGCGCGGGTCGCGGGCGGGCGAGGACGACACGGAGTACTGGCGGGGGCGCAGCGGCGGCAGCAGCTCCAGGATGGTGGGCCAGTCGAGGGCTCCGCGCAGCGCGGGATGGTCCTCGATGAGCTCCAGGAGGGGACGCGGGTCGTCGGCCGGGAGCTGTTCGAGGGCGGCCCGCTCGGGCGGGCAGGGGTTGTGGGCGGCGAGCAGCGCGACCTGCGGGGCGCTCGGCCGTCCGCCCAACTCGACGTAGTGGGTGAGGAGTTCGCCCACCGACAGGGGGCGGTCGACGGGGAACGCGGCCGGGGCCGGGCCGCGGGCGTGGAGGGTCACCACGGTGTCGGGGTCGACGCCGAGGGCGGCGGCGGCCCGGGTGGCGACGGCGGGCGGGTTCGCTGGCAGCACCGCGAGGTGGTCGGCGGTGCGGTAGCCGACACCGTCGGGCAGGGCCAGGCGCAGGAAGCGCTTGGGGCGCGGATGGCCGGGCGCCGTCAGGTCGCGGGCCTCGGTGACGGTCATCTCCATCAGGCCGTGCCGTGCGGCGAGCGCCTGACGGGGCCCGCCGGTGATCTCGGTGACGGTGTACGCGGCCTCGACGGGCTCGGCGGTGGCGCCGCCGCTGTCGGGGTCCCCGTACCGTTCGAGCAGCGCCACGCGCAGGGCGAGCGCGAACTCCCGTACCGTGCCCATGAGTTCACCGGAGGCGTCGGCTTCGGCACGGGGCAGCAGCCGTTCGCCGCCGAGGGCCGCGAGGCGTTCGTCGATGAGGGTGGGGACGCGCTGGTAGGTGGCGGCCCAGTTGCGGTCGCCGACGCCGAGCACCGCGTAGGGCACGGCGTCGGCCGCGCCCGGCTCCGCGTCCTCGGCCCACCGGACGAACCGGGCCGCGTCGTCGGTCGGCTGTCCGTTGTAGGAGGCTGCGACGATGACGACGGGCCGGTCCCGGGGCAGCGCGCCCGCATGGGCGTCGAGCGGCGCGATCTCGGTGGTGAGGCCGAGGGCGGCGGCCTCGGCGGCGAGGCGCTCGGCGAACTCGCGGCAGGTGCCGTAGTTGGTGCCGTGCAGGAGCAGCAGGCCGGTGCCCCTGCGGACCCGGGAGGGCAGGCCGGCCGACGGCTCGGCGGTTCCGGGCGTCGCGGGGTGGCCCGTGCCGGGCAGCGCGGCCCGGTTGAGGGCGCGGTCGGCGGGGGTGCGCGGAAGCAGCGACAGGGTGAATCCGTCGGGCTTGAGGGTGAGGGTCTCCTTGATGCGCAGCCGGTAGTCGGCCGAGTCCACGAAGCGGTAGCGGTGGGCGAGCAGCGCGAGCAGCATCGTCGCCTCGTGGAGCGCGAACTGCCGTCCGATGCAGGCCCGTTCGCCGGTCCCGAACGGCTTGTAGGCGTGCGGGGAGCGGGCCGCCTCCGCCTCGGGGGTGAAGCGCGCCGGGTCGAACAGCTCCGGGTTGTCGCCCCACACCGGGTCGCGGTGCAGCATCGGGGTGAGCACGGTGACCTGGTCGCCGGCGCGCAGCGCGAGGCGCCCGCCGAGCACGGTGTCCGCGCGGGCCTGCCGGGTGAAGGCTGCGGCCGTGGGCCACAGCCGCAGCGTCTCGCTCAGCACCTGGCGCGTGAAGCGCAGCTTCCCGATGTCCTCGAAGGCGGGGTCGGGGTCGGTGGCGTCGCCCCACAGTGCGTCGGCCTCGCGCTGGACCAGCCGCAGCGCGGTCGGGTCCTTGAGCAGGTGGTGGAGGGCGAAGGAGAGGGTGCCCGAGGTGGTCTCGTGGCCGGCGATGAGGAAGGTGATGACCTGGTTGCGGATGTTGGCCGCGTCCAGGGTGGTGCCGTCCGCCGGGTGGGCCGCGCCCAGCATCAGGCCGAGCAGGTCGTCGGCGGAGGTGTCGCCGCTCTCGGTGCGGGCGGCGATGACCTCGTCGACCACGGAGGCGAGGTAGGCGGAGTCCCGCGCGAACTCCTCGTCCTGCTCGCGGTGGTCGGCGTCCGGGGAGCGGCCGAGCCGGCGCATGCTCCACTCCAGACAGCGCACCATGGCCTCGACGAAGGGGTGCGGGGTGGACCGTCCGAACGAGTCGAAGTCGAAGTCGAACCCGGCGAGACCGATGGTGTCGAGGGTCATCCGCGTCATGTCGTCGGCGAAGTCGACCGCGGTGCCGAGCGCCGCGTGCCGGTCCCAGCTCTCCATCACGCGGCGTGCGACGCGCAGCATCGCCGGGTGGTAGGTGCGCATCGAGCCGAGCGCGAAGGCCGGCATGAGGATGTCGTGCGCCTTGGACCAGTTCGGCTCGTCGTTGTAGGCGGTGAACAGGCCGTCGCCGGCGAACTCGCGCACGAAGTCCAGGGTCTTCGAGATGCCCTTGGAGAAGCGGTCCTCGTCGGCGAGTTCGGTGACCAGGTCGAGCGAGCCGGCGAAGAGATGCTGGTGCTCGCCCAGACGCCGCCGGAACAGGGGCCCGTGGTCCCGGGCCAGCTCCATGGTCTGCTGGATGGGCGTCTCGGTGAGGCCCTCGGCCGTGATGTCCACGAGGGGGACGGCCGCGTCGTCGGCGGGGCGGGCTGCTGCGGGGATCAGGATCGTGTCCGTCATGGATCAAGCCTCACCCGCCCGGTGTGCCGCTCCCGGGCCGTGGACTGCATGATTGTGCAGTGGTTTCTCGCGTCCGGCACTTGCGGACGGGCCTGGAGAGGGGCGGTGGCACACGGCATGGCCGACGAGCGGACGGCGACGGCGCGCGGCCCGGCCGACGAGCAGGCGGCGACGGCCCGCGACTCGACCGACGAGCAGGCGGTGGTCGAGGACATGAGCACGTGGCGCAACCACTTCCTGACCCTGCTGGACCGCATCCCCATGCCGATCGCCGTGTGCCGGATCGACGGTGGGGTGCACGTCGCCAACCCCGCGATGGCCGCCGAGTGGGGCACCGTACCCGGCCGGCTAGCGGGGCGTTCGCTGCGCGAGCTGTTCACGCCCCGCTCCGAGGAGCAGATCGAGCGGCTGGTGCGGGCGTTGCGTACGGGACGCACGTCCCGCTACCCCATCGAGGTGAGCTGGCGCTCGGCCCCCGACGGTGTGGAGCGCCACGGCGAGTTCACCATCGACCCCATCATGGGCGCCCCCGGCCCCCTGCCCGTGCTCCTCGCCATGCTGTACGTCCGCCACGAGCGCCCGGCGCCGCCGCCCTCGCCGCGCGGTTCGGTGACCGAGGCGCAGGCCCGCATCCTGTCCCTGGCGGCGTCGGGCGCGACCACGGCCGCCATCGGCAAGGCGCTGGGCCTGACCGTGGACGGCGTCAACTACCACCTGACCCGGCTCTCCCAGCGCTGGCGCGTGCAGGGGCGTACGGCCCTGGTCGCGAAGGCGTACGCGCTGGGCGTCCTCGCCCCCGGCCGCTGGCCGCCGGTCCCGGCCGACGGTGTCACCTCGCCCTGAGCCCGCCCGCGGCGCCGTGAGACGGGCGGTGCTCCAGCCAACTCGGCGCTCTTAGAGCCCTCTTACAACTCTCCGTTATCACTGCGCCATGCACACGATCACGCGGAACCCTCCCGCCGCGCGCCCGGCCCGCCGCCGCGCCCGGCGCGTTCTTCTCGCCCTTGCCGTCGCCACCGCCCTCGCCGCAGGCCTCACCCCGGCCGCCTCCGCCGGGACCACCGCTTCCGCCGGGGTGCGGATCCACGACGGCCGGGTGGATCTGCCGATCGGCGGCGGCACGGCCACCATCGACCCCGCCACGCTGGGGATCGTCGCGCGCACCGGCGACGGCCGCGCCCTGACGGTGTCGGGCCCGGCGGCCGGCTCCCCCGGCCGGCCCGAAGGCGTCTCCCGGTCGCAGCGGGGCGCCCAGTGGTCCTACCCGGGACGGGGGCTGCACGTCGAGGCGCACGGCGAGCGCGGGCGGCTGCTCGTCTCGGTCACCTCCGACCGGGACGGCACCCTGTCCTGGCCGGTCACGGGGGCCGATCCGGCCGCCGTCTCCCTCCAACTCCCCCGCGGCGAAGGCCTTTCGCTCCCGGTCGGCGACCCCTTCTGGAACTCCGACCGCGCCCGGCTCGCAGGCTCCACCGAGGACATGGCCTCCCAGCTCACCCTTCCCGTGTGGGGCTACACGCTCCGCGGCGGCCGGGGCGTCAGCTACCTCACCCCCACCGACATCGGTACGTCCCTGGCGTACGCCTCACCGGACGGCCGCCTGCACACCACGGCCGAGCACGCCTTCTCGCAGGCCGGGGCGACCGGCGACTACACCGTGGCGTTCAGCCTCACCGACGGCTCGGCGGTCGCGCCCGCCACCGACTACAGGCACTGGCTCTCCGAGCACGGCGCGCTCGGCAGCCTCGCCGAGAAGATCCGCGAGAACCCGGAGACGGGCAGGCTCCTCGGCGCGTTCCACGCCTACGCCTGGGGCGGCGCCCGTCGGGCCCCCGCCATCGAACACCTCACGGCCCTCGGCGTGTCCCGGCTCTGGCTCGGTTACGACGCCGACGAGGCCCCCATGGGGAGCGAGGACGTCGCGGCGGCGCGGCGGGCCGGCTATCTGGTCGGGCCCTACGACTCGTTCGCCAACGGACGCGCGAAGGGCCCGGACACCCCGCCGAACTCGGTGTGGCCCGACGGTGTCTATCCGTCGTTCTGTGTGCGCCGGGCCGACGGCACGCCACAGCCCGGCTTCCGCAACCAGGGCTGCTACCTCAGCTCGCAGGCCTTCGAGCAGGCCGAGCCGCAGCGGCACTACCTCGCGGACCGCACGCGCGCCCTGGTGGCGAACGGCGCGAACAGCTACTTCCTGGACGTGGACGCCGCGGGTGAGCTGTTCCGGGACCACGATGCCGCCCACCCGATGACGATGGCGCAGGACCGGGCCAACCGGCTCGCGCGGATGCGCCGCCTCACCGACGGAACGTACGGCCCGACCGCTGGTCGGCGCGTCCCGCTGGTGCTCGGTTCGGAGGCGGCCGGCTCCTGGGCCCAGCAGGTCCTCGCCTTCGACCACGGTTCGGGCACCGTCGTCGACGGGCGGCTCTGGCCGATGGAGACCGGCCACTTCGACACCGCGGCGGACCGGCCCAAGGACGACACCGCGTGGGGCGGATACACCCCGGCGGCGGCCCCCGACACGTTCTTCAAGCCGGTCCGGGTGGACGACTTCAAGCCCGAACACCGGGCCGAGGCGGCCGACGCCCTCAAGGCGATGTACGACCCGGCCTACCGCGTGCCGCTGTACGAGACCGCCCTGCACGGCTCGCTGGTCAACGTGGAGCGCTGGGAGCTGCCCTTCGGCAAGCTGCCCGACGAGAAGACGAACCGGGCGCTCCTTGCGATGCTCTACAACACTCCGCTGAACTTCGTCCTCAGCGACCAGGACCCGCGCCATGCGCAGAACGAGCATGAACTCGCCGTGCTCCAGCAGTACTTCGCCCCGCTCCACCAGGCGGCGGGAACACGGGAGTTGACGTCGTTCGCCTGGCTGACGCCCGACCGCGCGGTCCAGCGGACCGTCTTCGGCGACGGCACGCTGACCGTCACGGCCAACTTCGGCACCACCGCGCACGCCGGGCTGCCCGGCGGCTGCGTCGACGCCACCCTCAAGGGCGGCGCCGCACGTCGGCTGTGCCCGGCGCAGGTCGTCTCCTAGGCCCCGCCCCGTCCGGGCCGCCGAGGTGACGGCACCCACGATCGACTCGCCCGGCGGCGGCTCAGCGACGCGCGTACCGGTTCTCGAAGTCGCGCCAGTCCGCCTCCAGATTCCACTGGAGCGACGCCTTGGGGCTGGCCGCGAGGAACGTGCGGCAGGAGCGGCTCGGGGCGCGGTGGGCGTCGGGGGTGTCCTGGGTGCACGGCTCGGCGTACGTGTCGTACCGGTCCTGCTCCCTCCACAGGCCGCGCCCCTCCACGAAGGCGTGGTCCAGCGAGGCGCGGGCCAGGGTCCGCAGCTGCGCCACGCTCAACTCCTGGTCGGTGACGGCCTGTTGGAAGGCGCTGATCAGGTCGGTGCGGCTGACGCCCGGGTCGTCGGTGGCGAGGGCGACCGGGACGCCGCGGTCGAGGTAGGTGTGCAGCGGGTGCCTGTCGCCGCTGACGCGGAGGATCTGCGCGTTGCTGATGAGGGGGGCCTCGACGAGGACGTGCCGGCGGCGCATCAGGGCGGTCAGTGCGTCGGGGTCCCGCTCATGGGCGAGGTCCACCCCGTGCCCGATGCGGTCGGCCCCGGCCACGCGGACGGCCTCGTTGATGTGGAAGCTCAGGTCGCGGTCTGCGACCCCCTTGAGTCCTTCGGTGAGTTCGCCCGCGTGGAGACTGACCCGCACCTGCGGGGAGCGGGACTTGAGGAAGCCGGCCATCTTCATGTGCAGGGTGTAGTCCCGCAGCGCGACGGGCGCGTCCTCCGGCTGCACCATGTTCACGCCGACGAACCCGCCGAGGTGGCGGCGCGCGAGCTCGAAGCCGAGGATCTGCTGGGCGAAGACGTAGCGGGGGTCCTGGGCGCGGAGCACCTGGTAGTCGAAGCGGATGGCGACCGCGCAGGCCCGGGGCGCGGTCCGGGCCTCGCATCCGAGGAGCTCGCGGTGGTCGCGGACGGCGCGGTCGGTGTCGTCCGCGGCCTGGCGTACGAGCGCCTGGAAGCGTGGGTCGGCGGTCAGCGTGGAGCGGAACGCGGCGAGCGTGCCGTCGTCGGGGTCCTTGAGGTGCATGCCGTCGACGAGCCGGCCGAGGGGGCCGGCCTGCGGGGTGACGAGCGTCTCCAGGTAGCCGCTGTGCTCGTTCGCCGCGGCGCGGGACACTTCGGCGAGCATGTCCGCGTCGTGGCCGGTCGCGGCCTCCTGGAACTTGCCGAACGCGTCGAAGAAGTGGTCGTGTCCGGGCTGCGGATCGCCGTCGGGCGGCAGCACGAATCCCGCCATCGACCAGGCCCGGACCACATCGCGCCGGAACGGCCCGGACGGCACGGCGTCCCGCGCCGGGCGTTGACCGGCGGCGCAGGGCAGGGGTCCGGGGGTGACGACGTAGGTCGTCGTGGAGATGCACTTCCCGTCGTGGGCGGCGTACCCGATCAGCGACTCGGCCCGTACCGCGCCGCCCAGATGGTGGTGGAGGTCGCCGCCCTTGGGCATCTCCGCGAGGAAGCGCCGCAGCTCGTCCGGAGAGTCGGTGACGCGCTCCAAGTAGGCCTGTACTCGCCCCTGTTGACCGTCCCGCAAACTCTGCTCCGCCGGGGCGGCGGCTGCGGGCAGTACCTGCGCGGCGACCCCGAGGGCCGTCAGAGCCGCCACCGCCGGCCACCGGCCTCCGTACCACGTGCGCATGGCCGGTCCCTCTCCTCGTTCGCTCGTCGTCATGTCCACGCAGCATCACACCATGGGCGGCGCCGGGAGCACGTGTTCCCCCGCCGGGTTCGGCCACAGCCGGGCGCGCCGCGGTGGGCACGCCGCCCGGTACGACGGGGGATGCCGACGCACCCGGATGAACCAGGTCCGCGGGGACCGGCTCAGTAGGGTGGGCCCGATCCCGGCAGAAGGATGTCCGCATGGCACAGGTGCGCGTGCTCGCGCTCGATTTCGTCGGCACCCTGGCCGGGCACGGGCCGGCCCCGGACGGCCGGCTGGTCGCGGACGTGCTGCGCACCCTGCCGGGCTCGGTGGTTCCGGACGCTTTCGCCGGCCGGTTCGACGGCGTCACCCGCCGCTTCCGCCTGACCGACCAGGCGCGCGGGGTACGCACTCCCTTCACCGCACGGTTGCGCCGAGCGGCCCACGACTGCGGCGCCGTCGTCCCCGACCTGCGGCTCGCGGTGGAGGCGGTGTTCATGGCGGTGCCCGACGCCCGGGTCGATCCCCGGGCCGCGCAGGCGCTGCGCACACTGGCTGCGGGCGGTCTGTCCTGCGTCCTCGCCTCCAACACCGACCGCCCCCACTCCGTGCGCCTGCGGACGCTGCGGACGGCCGGGATCGCCGACTGCTTCGACGCACTCGTGCTCTCCAGCACGCTGGGCCTGCGCAAGCCGGATCCCCGCTTCTACGCCGCCGTGACCCGGGCGGCGGGCTGTCCTCCCGAGGACATCCTGTTCGTCGGGGACAACCCGGAGAACGACGCGACCGCCCCGCATGCCTTCGGCATGTCGGCCGTGCTCATTACCGCGCTGCCGCGCCCGGCGGCCCTGCCCGCGGCCATCGCCACGCTCCGGCACGTGGGCGACCTGGTCACTCACCTCAACCGGCTGCGACGACAGGTGGGCTGAGGGCGATCCTGCGCGGATGACGGACGGGTTCACGCGGGCTTTCCCGATGTCCCGGCGCGCCGCGCCATCCGTATCGGCTCACTCCCCGATGTCCTCATTCCACAGGGCCCGGTGTGTGGCGATGAATTCGGTCATCATGGCCACGCATTCCTGATCGTCGAGCACCACGATGTCGACCCCGAGTCCGGCCAGCCAGTCCTGGCCTCCCCGGAATGTCGTGTCCTCCCCGACGATGACGCGCGAGATGCCGAACTGCCGTACCAGTCCGCTGCAATACCAGCACGGGGACAGGGTGGTCACCATGGTCGTGCCCCGATAGGAGCGCTGTCGTCCCGCGGCGCGGAAGGCGGCGGTTTCCGCGTGGAGGGAAGGATCGTTCTGCTGTACCCGCAGATTGTGTCCGCGTCCCAGCAGCGTGCCGTCCGCGCCGTAGAGCGCGGCGCCGATCGGGATGCCTCCCTCCCCGAGGCCTGTCCGGGCCTCTTCGAGGGCCGTCGCGAGCCATTGCCCGGCCGTCGTCGCTGCTACAGCTTCCATGCGCTGCCTCCCTGGCGTGGCGGATGTCCGGACGTCCCCGTCAGCCCGATGCCCTGACCCGCTCGTGACGCAGCAGCACGACGCCGTTCCCGAACGTGCGGGTCTCGACGAGGCGCAGCTCGCGGGGGCCGCCGGCCGATGCCGGGGCCGGGTCGTCGGGCCTGAACAGGGGTCTGCCCGTGCCGAGCATGACCGGGTGGACATAGAGGCGGTACTCGTCGATGAGGTCGTGACGCCGGAAGGTCGCCGCGAGGTCCGCCCCGCCCAACGCGAGGTCACCGCCGGGCAGCGCCTTGAACGCCTCGATCTCTTCCGCCACGACCTCGCGTTTGATGACGGTGTTCCATTCGGTCGCGTCACTCGCGCGGAGAGTCCGGGAGAACACGATTTTCGGCATCTCCCGCCAGATGCGGGCGAATTCGGCGACGGGCGCGGAGGCCGACGGGTCGGCGTCGGCCGTGGGCCAGAATCCCGCCATGAGTTCGTGCGTGATCCGGCCTTCCATGAAGGCGCCCATGGTGCGGAGTTCGTCGTTGAAGTGCTGGTGCAGTTCATCGTCGACCCGGTGCCAGTCGATCTGCCGTTCGGGTCCCTCGAAACAGCCGTCGAGCGAGACCGACAGGGAAAGGATGATCTTTCGCTTCGCCGTCACGCGCGAAAGGATACGCCGCCCGGTGCCGGCATTCGCTCAAGCGCTAGTCCCGCTTGGCGTACTTGAGGTCCTTTCCGTGATTGAGCTGCTCGATCAGCTTGAAGGCGGCGAGGGCGAGCGGCTTCAGTTTCTCCGCCGGCACCATGTCCTTCATGCGGCGCAGCTCCGCCACCATCAGCTGGATCTCGTCCTTCTTCACGGTGACGCTGTTGTCCTGGTCGCCGAGCGCGCCGAGCGACTTGTGGACGGCCTGCGCGCCGGGCTCGTCGTCGACCATGTCCCGCTGTTCGGAGGTCAGGTTCTCCGCGTTCTTGAGCAGGTCGTGGCCGAGGGCCACCGTCCGCAGCCACTTCGAGCGGGTCAGCGCGATCGTGGTCTGCGTGCGGTCGTTCGCCAGGCCGCGCTCGACCGACGCTCCGAACAGCGGCCTGTTCCCCTCCCGGCCGACGGCGCTCAGGACCAGGTCGGCGAATTGGTCCGGATGCTCGCGGAAGTGCTCCTGCACGGGGCGCGGCAGCAGACCGAAGTTGTGGGCGAAGTCGGTGCGGGCCATGAGGCCGCCCGCGATCGACTTGGCGTTGGCGCCCGCCTGCAGTTCCTCGCCCGCGAGCACATACGCGCCGAGATGCATCACCAGACCCGTCAGACTGCCGATGTCGCCCTTCGACAGGGAGAGCCCCTCGGGAGGCGACGCACTGAACTCCCCCACGGCGCGCTCCGCGCCCGTCTTGGCCACGGGGAGGGTGCCGAGGCCGCCGCCGAAGAGGTCGCTGCGGGCCTGCGTGCGCCGCTGGGGGGCATGGGTGAGCTTGTCGTGCATGGAGTTCAGCACACCGCCCAGGGACTTCGACTTGGGCTTCTCCCCCTTGCCGGCGTTGTCGGACAGATAGCCGATCATGTCCGGCAGCCGGTCGAGGCGCATCCCCGCGGTGGTCTGCGGGGCGAATTCGAGCGGCCCGCGGAAGGGGTAGATCCGCAGATGGGGTTCGGGGGTGCCGCCGCCCGCGGTGACGTCCTCCGAGGGGATGAAGGAGTCCTTCTGACGTCCGTTGAGGTAGCCGGTCATGCGGGTGATGCTGTCCAGTACGGAGCCGACCTCGCCCACGGTGTTCAACGGGTCGGTGACCCACTCCAGGTTGGAGCCGCCCGAGGGGCTGGCGTCCGCGGTCAGGTCGTACTTGGTGCCCCGGACCACGACGCCGTCGGGCCCGCGCCCCTTGCCGAGGTTCTCACCCAGCAGGGGCGCCTCGGGAATCTGGCTGGAGATCATCAGGCTCATCTCGCTGGCGGCCCGCTGGGCGCCGCCCCGCCTGAACTCGGTCTGTTCGAGGCGGCGTTCACCGGCAGCGTTGAGGAACTCCCCGTCGAACCAGCGCGCCCTGAGGGCCTCGGGGGACTCCGCCTTCTCCTCCTCGGTCAGCTGATTCGCCTGGGGCCTGAGCACCATCTCCATCAGCTTGGCGTCGAGCAACTGGTCGCGCTCGGTGATCCGTTGCTCATGGATCGCGGTGTCGGCGGCGGGATCGGCGACGCGTCGGACGTTCCACTGCGCCTCGAACTCGAAACCCACGGCACGCTGCACGACGGCGGAGTCCGCCGGGTGCGCGTGTGACGGCCCGTCACATGCACGCTGTACGGCGTCGGACGCCGGCGCGGATCCCGGTTCCGCGTCGGGCACGGGCCCGGAGAGCGCCCGGGTGGCATTCGCCTCGGCCGCCCGCTCGAAGGCGTCCGAAGGGTCCGACATGCTCAGTCCCTCACCTGTGTCGGTCCCCGCCACAGGGCCTTGGCGCTGCTGGATGACGTGGGTGAGTTCATGCGCGAGGGTATGGCGGTCGGCACCACCCCGGCCCACCACGACATGGTTTCCTGAGGTGTAGGCGCGGGCGCCGATCTCGGCAGCCGAGCGCTGCGCGGTCACGTCGTTGTGCACCCGGACGTCGCCGAAGTCGGCGCCGAGCCTGCTCTCCATGTCGGCGCGCACGTCCGAGTCCAGCGGCCGGCCGGATCCGCGCAGCACGTCGTGGACGGAGGAGCGCTGCACGGTCTCGGGCCGCTGGGCGAACAGCCCGGCCACCGCGGCGTTGCCGGCGGACCGTTGCAGGGCGAGCACGTGCGCCGGGGTGAACCCCGCTCCCGCCATGCCCCGCACGGCCGTTGGCGCCTCGCCCCGCTCAGCAGTCCGCGGCGCGGGCCCGCCGGGCGTGACGGATCGGCCCTGCTGGCTGTCGTGGGCGTGCACGTGAACCCCTTCGGTGGTGGGACGCGAAGTCCGGCTGTACGTGCATATCACCGTGGGGCACGCCGGTGAAGGTACGGAAGGGCAGCAGGAGGTGCACGGCCGGGGCAGCGACGCCGGGACGAGGGAGAGCCCCTCGCACCGAGGCGCCCCGCCGACCTCGGCGCGATCAGCGGTGGTTGACGTCCGACGGTGGGGCGACCGGCGCGGTGAGCGCCGCCTCCTCGACGGTGGCGGCCGGCCGGATCAGCGCGCCGAGGCCGCCGGCGGCGAGGACCCGCAGATGCCACGGCCGTACGCACACCACGCCCAGCCGGCCGCCGTGCTCACGGATCCTGCGGTGCGCCCGGCAGAGCAGCGTGAGGACGGCGCAGTCGAAGAACTCCACGGGCCGCAGGTCCACGACGACCCGGGCGCCGGGCGTCCGGGTGGCCGCGTCGAGGTGCAGCCGCACGTCGGGGGCGGTGGCCAGGTCCACGGTGCCGTACACCTCCACCACCGTGACCCCGCGCACCAGATGCGTACGGGCATGGCGGCACCGCTCCGGCAGCAGCCCCGGCGGAAGGGGCACGGGAGCCGGGACGGATGGCCGAGCGGTGGTTCCCATGGGCAGCTCCCGGTCCAGCAAAGGCCCCCGGGGGTACGGGGGTTACGGCAATCGGGCAGTCACCGTGGTCGGGTGACGCACTAGCACCCTAGGAACAGGCGCGTATGCAGAAACGTGCAGCCTTGAGATTGTTCACCCCGCCGGGTGAACGAAAGTTGCGCCACCCCCGCCCGGCCACTGCTCCGCCGCCCGGTTTCCCGTTGCCGCGGCGCGGACGGCCGGTGCAAGCTGTGCCCATGTCCGATCGGGGAAGCCACGACGTCACGCGGCGCACGTACGACACCGTCGCCGAGACCTACGCGGCACGTCTGCGGGACGAGCTCGGCGGCAAACCCCTGGACCGGGCGCTGCTCACGAGCCTCGTCGAGCGCAGGGAGCCCGGCACCGTGGTCGCCGACCTCGGCTGTGGTCCGGGACATGTCGCCGGCTGGCTCGCCGCCCGGGGCGTGCGGACTGTCGGCGTCGATCTGTCGAGTGCCATGGTGGCCGTCGGGCGGCGCGAGTTCCCCGGGGTGGAGTTCCGCGAGGGCGACCTGCTGGCGCTGCCCGCCGCCGACGGCGAGTTCGGGGCGGCCGTCGCACTCTACTCGGTCATCCACCTGGCGCCGGCGGAGCTGACCCGCGCCTTCGACGAGGCACACCGGGCGCTGCGGCCGGCCGGGCTGCTCCTCGTGTCGTTCCATGTCGGTTCGGAGGTCCGCCACCTCGACGACTGGTGGGGACACGAGGTGGACGTCGACTTCCGGTTCCTGGAGACCGCCCGGGTGGCGGCGGCTCTGGAGGAGGCGGGGTTCGCGGTGGAGATGCGGATGGAGCGCACGCACTGCGCCGACGAGGCGGCGACCCTGCGCGGCTATCTGCTGGCGCGCCGGGACTGAGCCGGCGCCGTCGGGCCGGATGCCCGCCCCGCAGGGAGGACATCCGGCCTTCGCGCGGCTTCGGCGTGCCGTCTCAGTAGGCGCCGAAGACGTTGTCGATCGAGCCGTACGTCTTGGCGGCGTAGTTGCACGCCGCGGTGATGTTGGCGACCGGGTCGTACAGGTCCGTGGACGTACCCGCCACGTGGAAGGCGGTGAACGTGGGCTGGATCACCTGGAGGAGGCCCTTGGAGGGGGTGCCCGCCACCGCGTTGGAGTCCCAGTTGTTGATCGCCATCGGGTTGCCCGAGGACTCGCGCATGATGTTGCGGTAGATCCCGTCGTAGGTGCCCGGTATGCCGTTCTGTCCCATGATGTCCAGCGACTGTCGGATCCAGCCGTCCAGGTTGTTCGCGTACGAGGTCGTGCTGGCGGTGGTGAGGCTGGTCTGACGTGCGGAGCGGTCGGCCCGGTCCAGCGAGGCGTCGCGCGCCGTCGTGGTGGCGGCCGGCGCCGGGGCCTTGCCGCCGAGGGTGAGCCTCATGCCCGGGTGGATCATGGCGGGCTTGCCGCCGATGACGCTCTGGTTGTCCTGGTAGAGCTGCTTCCAGCCACCGCTCACATGGAAAGCGTCGGCGATCTTGGAGAGCGAGTCTCCCGAGACGACGTCGTAGCTCAGGGGGGACGCCTTCACGGCCGTGGCCGGCTTGGCGGCCGCGGAGACGCTCGCCACGGTGGCGGTGTGGACCGACGCGGGCGCCGCGGCGGCCGTGGTCGCTCCGATCACCGGCATGGCGAGTACAGCGCCGCCCGCACCGGCGGCGGCGAGCCCCCGGCTGAGCGAGTTGGACTTGGGGCGGCGGTGCTTGCCCTTTGCAGGCATGGTGTTGTCCTCTCCGTCGCCTGCGAGGTGAGCTGTCGGGTTCGGACGGGAGATGTCCGGTCGCGGTGCACGCGACTTCACCCCAGCCGTTCCGGAATCCGGATCGGCGGCTTACCTGGGTCCCCCGCTCCTGCCATACGTGTGTGGGAGGTACCGGACGGTGGCAGGATTCGGCGTTCCATCCGGATTGGAGGTGAACGTAGACGAATGGGCCGAGGAGAAACAAGGCCAGAATTCATTGAGGGCGATCCGGGATATTGATCCACTGAAATGCGCGGCCGCGAACACCACCGCCGGAGCCGTCAACTCGCTTTGCAGTGAACCCGAATGAGACCGAGGCGTTTCCTGACAGCCCGTTGGGTGAGTGACCCAATTCACTCGGACATCCGGGAACCGAACGCCCCACCGGCAAAAGCGGCGAGGCTTGCCCATTAGCCCCAATTGGGACATTCTCCGGGGCGCACCCCCCAATCCCATAGCATTCCATTTCGGACACTAGGGACTTTTATGTTCGGTGAGTCATTCAAACCGAACTGGAAAATGCGACCTGCGCCACACCGCCCCCGCGGCAATCGTGCGCTCAGGACGCCTGCCCACGGCCGTGACGAAGGCCCCGCCGACGCCCTGCCGACGCCCCGTGGGCGACGCCAGGATCACGCCCGGGGCGCGCCCGCCGCCGATCCACGGAGCCGACTCCGCCCCCCGGGCCACTGGACCCGCACCACCACCCCGGCGCTCCATGCGCGGCTTTCCGTACGGCGGACTCGTCCTGGCTCCACATCAGATCCCCTGAGAACATGGGGGAATTCAGCGCCGCAGGGCCACCGGCGGCGGGACGCACCGGACAACTCACGCCCCGACCAAGGAAGAACATGAACGACATCGATGAATTCAAGAGCATTTCGCCGACCACGCTCGCCGATCTTCTGGGGCGCGGGCAGGTCATGGATATCGGAATTCGGCCCCTGTGGTCCCCGATTCCGCGGGTGGCCGGTCCCGCATTCACGGTTCGGTGTCCCCCGGGTGACAACCTCATGCTGCACGCCGCCATCTACCGTGCCGAGCCTGGCTCGGTCGTCGTCGTCGAATCGGGCGACCTCGACTACGCGCTGGCCGGCGGGAACGTGTGCGCCGTCGCCCAACGCCGGGGCATCGCCGCGTTCGTGGCGGACGGAGTCGTTCGCGACCTCGCCGAGGTACGCGAGTTGGGCTTCCCCGTCTTCGCCCGGGGCGTCATCCCCGTCCCGGGGACCAAGAAGGCCGTCGAGCCGCTCAACGTGCCGGTGCGCTGCGGCGGAGTGCGGGTGAACGCGGGCGATGTGGTGGTGGCCGACGAGGAGGGCGTCGTCGTCACGCCGCGCGCCCGCCGGCAGGAGGTCCTCGTCGGCGCACGGCGCAAGCCGGCACAGGAGGCGGACGAGTCGCTGGACGCGTGGGAGGAGGCCCATCGTGGCCGCATCGACAGGATCCTTGAGCAGGGCGGCTTCGCAGGCTGAGAGGGCGGGGGCGAGAGGGCCGAGGGAGCGAGAGGGGGCAGAGGGCCGAGGAGCCTCGGAAGGGCGGCGGCCCAATTTGCCTGTCCGCACCACGGGTTGACGTGACGGCCCCCTCAGGGGCCGCCCCCGTCGGGTCAGACCGTCCCCACCTCGCGGACCAGTTCGAGGCCGAGCACACGGTCCAGATAGGAGAACGTCTCGAACTTGGCGCCCTCGGGCACCTCGGGCGCCGTCTCCAGGTCCCCCAGGAGGCGCAGGACGGCGGCGGTGTCCAGGCGGCTCTCCAGGGCGGTACGGGCCGTGGCCTTCAGGTCGGCGGGGATCGGCTTCGACGGGTGCGCCGCCCCGTGGGCCACCGCGCGGCGCCACCGGCTGAGGGTGCCCGCCGCTTCGTCGATCCCGTCGGCCGTGGCCACGACGGGTTCCTCGTAGGGGTGACCGAGCAGGAGCATGCGTACCGCGAGGGGATCGAGGCCGTCGAGCGGAGGCAGTTCGGCTTCGCCGACGCGCAGGCACGCGGTGGTCGCCCGCTCGTACGTGCCGCTGGTGAGATGGACGCCGGGCGGGCCGCCGAGGCTTTCGGCGATCGACTCCGGGTCGCCCTCCGCGTCGGCGGGCCGCAGCCCGGTGGTGGCGGCCGAGTAGGCCGGGCCGGTCCATCCCAGGAGCACGGCCCGGCCGCGGAGTTCGACGACGCGGGCGAGCACGTCCGCGATCAGCAGCACCCGCAGCCCGGTCCCCGCGTCACCATCGGCGGGGGCGTGGGCGCAGACGCGCAGGGGGCCAGGTCCGGCGAGTTCATCGACGATTCGCAGCACGTCGCCGAGCCTAGGGGGTGCGGGGCGCTCCGAACACCGTGCGCGCCCCGCTTCAGGCGAGGAGCGGCTTCAGCGCGCCGCCCCGGAGCCGGGTGACGAGCGGTGCCCCGTACCGGCGCGCGGACCACGACACCACGAACGCCACCACCCCTCCGACCACGAGGGCGACCAGCACGTCGTGCGGATAGTGCGCTCCGACGTACACGCGTGAGGCGCCCATCAGGAGTGCGGCCAGGGTGGCGACGGCGCCCAGGCGGCGGTCGACGAAGAACAGCGCGACGGCCGCCGCGGCCACGACCGTGGTGTGGTTGCTGGGGAAGGCGTAGTCGTCCAGCGGCGGGCACTTCTCGATGAGGAAGTCGTGCGGGAGGGCACGGCAGGGGCGCGGCTCCATGAACACCGACTTGACCGCGTCGTTCACCCCGTACGCGAGCACCATCGCGACCGGCGCGGCCAGGGCCGCCGCCATCACCGAGGCGTCCTTGCGCCGGGCGATCCACCAGCCGAGCAGCATGAACACGGCGAACAGGGCGACACCGTAACTGGTGTAGGCCGACACCGGGCCGTTCAGCCAGTGCGTGTGCCGGGCGAAATCGGTGATGTCGCCGTACAGGCCACCGTCGATGGACGACCCGTCCAGGGCCATCGTCGTGGGGGTGGGAGTCGTCATGGGGTGCGGTTCTCCGGGGTTCGAGGGGCACGGCGCGCCCGGCCGGAAACGAGGCAGGTCGGGGAGGCGTCCTGCACATGACGGTCCGGCGGTCGGAAGATGAATGTCTACAGGCTCGTAGACGCTACAGGGTCGGGATCGGTTGCGTGCGAGGGCCCTCCGGTGGAACTCAGCCCCAGAGCGCTTGGGCGAGCGTCACGCCGAGGAAGACGGCGCCGAGCCCGGCCGCCACGCTGACCAGGACGTTCGCAGCGGCACGCGCGGTGGCCCCGCCCTCGGCGAGCCGGAGCGTCTCGTAGGAGAACGTGGAGTACGTGGTCAGCGCTCCGCAGAGGCCGGTGCCGACGAACAGCTGCACCTGTGAGGACGCGGCGCCCTCGGTGACCGCGCCGGTGAGCACACCGAGGATCAGACAGCCGGCGACGTTCACGGTGAGGGTGCCCCAGGGGACGACGCCGCCGTGCCGCTGCTGCACCGCGCGATCGGTGAGGAAGCGCAGCGGGGCCCCGATCATCGCCCCCGCGACCACGAGGAGCCAGGTCATCGTGCACGCCCCCGTCCCGGGCCCGCGGCGAGGGTACGGCGGGTGGCCCACACAGCGCTCCCCACCATCACGAGCGCCACGAGGAGTGTCAGCGCCATATAGGCCAGGCCGGTGCCGGGCGCTCCGTCGGCGAGGAACCCGCGGACGTCCACGGCGTACGTCGAGAAGGTGGTGAAGCCGCCCAGCACACCCGTCCCGAAGAAGGGGCGCACGAGCCTGTGGGCCGTCCACACCTCGGTGATCACCACCATGAAGACGCCGATGAGGGCGCAGCCCACACCATTGACCAGCAGGGTCGTCCACGGGAACGAGCCGGGCGGGGTGGGCCACAGGAGCGAGGCCCCGTAGCGGCCACAGGCTCCGATCGCTCCGCCGAGCGCCACGACGGCCACGACCGGGCCGAGCCCGTGCGCGGCGGCGTCCGCGCTCGCGGGAAGAAGGTCGGGGTCGATGTCGGGCCCGGTGCCGGCTTCGGACGCGGCGGCCGCGGTCGGCCGGGTGGTTCCGTCGGACATGCCTCTCCTACCTGCGCTGGCAAGTAGGGACCGTCGGCGGCGCCTGTGCCGCGGTTCGGGTACGGCGGGCCCCACCGCCGCGCGGCGGGCCCGGGGGCCACCGCTGGCCCCAGGCTAGCGTCCGCGCGCGCCCGCTCGCCAACCGGCCGGTGCCGCGGTTCCAGCTCAGGGGCCTGGACGGCCGGGCGGCGACGGTGGTGGAGGTGTCGGGCCCGGTGGCGGTGGCGGCAGGGAGCCGAGGCCGGGTGCCGCGTCCGGCCAGACCAGCAGGACCGGGCAGGGCGCGTGGTCCACGACGAACCGGGTGGCCGGGTCCAGGCTGCGGGGGCCGAGGCGTGCGCGGTCGCCGTCGCGGGCGCAGATCAGGAGGTCGGCGCCCTCGGTCGCGCGGACGACCTCCCGTTCGGTGCGGCCGTGCGGTGCGAGGCGGCGCGCCGGGCGGCCCAGGCGTCGCTCGGCCTCGGCGAAGAGGTCGTCGGTCGCCGCGCGGGAGAGGTCTTCGAGGCGGGTGCCGGGGTCCCGCTCGCGGTGGCCGCGGCCGAGGAGTCCGGCGAAGGCGCCGTGGGCCGCCTCGGCAATCGTGTCGTCGGTGACGTGCAGGAGGACGAGTTCGGCATCGGCCGCGGCGTGTTCGCGCGCGGCGTCCACGCAGGCGGTCCAGGTGCCCTCGGTGATCCAGATGATGACGCTCATGGAATGCGGTCAGCCTCCGATCAGGTGCAGCGCCGCCCACAGCGCGGCCGTTGACGCGACCAGTGTGACGGGAACGGTCAGCAATCCGAGGCGGGTGAAGTGGCCGAGTGCGGGCGCGTCGTCGTGCTCGTGCAGGATGCGCCGCCACAGAAGGGTGGCGAGCGACCCCACATAGGTGAGGTTGGGGCCGAGGTTGACGCCGACGAGGACGGCGAGGACCGGCCCCGGGCCACCGGCCGCGGCCACCGGGAGCAGCGCGAGCACGGCCGGCAGGTTGTTGATGAGGTTGGAGAGGACCGCGGCGACGGCGACGACCGCGAGCAGCGCGGGCAGCGCGTCGCCCGCGGGCAGCAGATGGCCGATGGCCGTGCCGAGGCCGTTGTCCACGACCGCCTTGACCACGATGCCGAGGCCGAGCACGAACAGACAGAACGGCAGCCCCGCCGAGGCCACCACCTTGCGGGGTGTGGTGCGGCGCCGTGCCAGGGCGCGCGCGGCGAGGACCAGCGCGCCGGCGAGCGCGGCCCAAGCCGGGCTGAGTCCGGCGAACGAGGTCACCACGAAACCCCCGAGCGTCAGGGCGAGTACGACCACCGTGAACACGGGCACCGGGGTGCTCTCGCCCTCCCGTGCCCGGCCGGGTACGGCCGCCAGGTCGGCGCGGAAGAAGATCCGGAAGATGCCGTACTCGACGGCGATCGCGGCGAGCCATGGCAGCGCCATCAGGGCGGCGAACCGTGTGAAGGAGAGCCCGCTGGCGGCGAGGGCCAGCAGGTTGGTGAGGTTGGAGACGGGCAGCAGCAGCGACGCGGAGTTGGCCAGGTGGGCGGTGGCGTAGACGTGCGGGCGGGCCCGGACGCCCGCTCGGGCCGCCGTCGCGAACACCACGGGGGTGAGCAGCACCACCGTGGCGTCCAGGCTGAGGACGGCGGTGACGACCGCGGCGACGACGAACACCCCGCCGAGCAGCCGCTGGGCGCCGGCCCCGCACAGCCGGGCGACCGTGTCTCCGGCGGCCGCGAACAGGCCGTCGTCGTCGCAGAGTTGAGCCAGTACGAGGACGGCGGCGAGGAAGCCGACGACGGGCAGCAGATCTCGGGTCTGCTGCCAGGCCTCCGCGGGCGAGACGGCGCCGAGCGCCACGACGAGGCCGGCCGCCGGGACCGCGGCGACCGCTTCGGGCCAGTCGCGTGGCCGTACGACGGCGAAGGCGAGCACGCCGAAGAGGAGGACGGCCGACACGATCTCGGCGGTGACGGTACTCAGGGTCGGCCTCCGGGCGAGGGGCGATCACGGCGGCGGGCCCCGTGCCACGCCGCCGCGGTCGACCCTACGCGCTGGTCGGCGCCGCTCGGCCGCCGACAGGTGGGGCACCACGGGGCCGGTTCGCGGGAGCGCCCGGATCCGGGGCCGGGTCAGCAGCGCCCCTGAGCGCCGTCCGTACCCGCGGCGGCCACGCGTGGCGTGCGGTCCGTGTCGTGCGGGGCGGCCAGTGGCAGCAGCCGCGCGATGTCGCCGCGCGCGGTGGCGGCCTTGCGGGCGGTGACCCGGCCCAGCGGGGCGGGGGTCAGCACGGACTGGCTCTGCACGTACGCGACGAAGCTCTCGAAGTCGCGGGTGTGCCGGACCGGTTCGGTGTGGTTGAGCAGCGCCGGGTAGTCGTCCGCGCCCTGCAGCGTGTACGCGGTGGTGGCGAGCCGGTAGGTGGCGTGCGGGTCGAGCGGCACGCCGTTGATGAGGACGTCGGCAGGATCGACCCGGTTGCCGGCCGGTCCGGCGGCGTCGAAGGTGTACCGCACGTTGTGCGACACGGCGAAGGGTGCGAAGCCGAGGACGGTGCCCTGTGTCTTCCACTGCTGTTCCAGGGCGTCGTGGATGCACTGGCCGGTCACGGTCGCCGTCACGATGGGATCCCCGTAGCCGACCGCGTTGAACGCCTTGGTGTAGGCGACGGCGCCCTGGGCGGCCGTGTCGAGCTGGAGGTCGTCGTTGATGACACACGGGCCCAGGCGGGGGGCGATCGCGATCACCGCGAGATCGGCGGCGACGTTGGGCCAGATGTTCCCCGTGTCGAAGGGATCCAGTTCCTGTCCGCCCGCCCACAGCGCCCAGTCGGCGACGAGATTGCCCATCGTGCTCTCGCCGAGGCTGTTCCGGGTCCGCGTGAACGAGGCCGTCTGGCGGCCGATGCGGACCGCGCCGCGGCGGGTGGCGTATCCGGTCCAGTAGTCGGCGATCTCCTTGAGGTCCGGGTCGGGTGTCACGTCATGGGTGTTGGGCTGGTTGGTCGAGGTGGTGAGCTCCCGCACGACTTTCCCGGTCGTGGGATCGAGGCGCAGGTTGATCTCGTTGAGGATCTGGCCGTGGCAGCCGGCCTCGACGAACGGCCGGGGCCTTCCGGACGGGTCGGGCACCATCATGTTGAAGGCGCAGTGCCAGTGTCCGGTGACGATGGCGTCGATGTCGGGCGAGGCGGCGAGCGCCAGGTCGTAGGCGGGACCCGAGGGGGTGCTCCCGCTGTTGAAGTCGCTCCCGGCCACCGCTCCGTCGTGCATGCTCAGGACGATCGCGTTGACGCCCTGCGACTTGAGGAGGGCGGCACAGCGGTTCGCGGTCTCCAACTGGTCCAGCATGCGCAGGGCGGTCTGGAAACTCGTGGTGGCGGATTCGGTGCCGGTCACGGTGAGGTGGATGAACCCGATGGGCAGCCGCCGCCCATGGGGGCCATGTACGTACTCCACATTGACCGGGGCGAGGACGGTGTCGCCGGATCTTCCCCACAGCATGTTGGCGCTGTAGTAGCGGAAGTCGGCGCCGGGGAAGGCCCCTCCGGTGGAGTCGGGGAAGGAGTTGGTCCACCCTTCACCCGCGTACGGACTGCCGTTCTCCATGTGGTCGATCAGGAAGCCGGGGGTGCGGTCGAACTCGTGGTTGCCCGCGGTGGAGAAGTCGAGGCCCAGGGCGTTCAGCGCCTCGATGGTCGGTTCGTCGGCGAGCGACACGGCAGGGAAGGCCCAGCCGGAGAACAGGTCGCCCTGCGCGAAGAAGAACGTGTTGGTGTGTCCGGCCCGTAACGCCTCCAGGTGCGCGGCCAGGTAGGGGACCCCGCCGACCGTGAACTTCTTGCCTGCGGCGCCCGTGATGACCTGGTCGCTGGTGGGCGGGGCCTGCAGATAGCCGTGCAGGTCGGTGATGCTGAGCAGTTGTACGTCCACGTACTCGGACGCGGTCGGGGCGTCGGCGGCGTCCGCCGTGGCCAGGGCGGGCGTGCCCGTCGCCGACATCGTCGCCAATGATCCCGCTGCTGTCATGAAGCCGCGTCGACCCAAGCTCCCCATGGGAATTCCTCACTCGACAGGTGTGCGGCCGTGCGGAAGGCGTGTCGCGTTCCCGGCCTCTGACTGTTCGGCTCCGGCCCCCGCGCGGGGAGGCTCCCGTTCCCTGAACGGCGCCTGACCCGCGCCGGAAGCGGCGCTCCTGCGTCGAGCGCCGTGCGCCTGGCATCGCTCGACTGACACATGGACGGGTACCCGCTGCCATTGTCCCCGGTGACATGGGCCCCAAATCCGTTGTACACCAGGTGAGTTGAGCCAACTTGCCCGGTCGGCGGATGGTCGCGCGACCGACTGCCGCAGGACGTTCGCGGTTCACCGCCGATGCCGTTCGTGTTCACGGCCCACGGTGTGGGCGGCGCCCCGGCCGCCTCAGTCCAGGCAGAACTCGTTGCCCTCGGGGTCGGTCATCACGATGAAGCCGGACTCCATCGGCGGGGCGGGCTCCTGACGGCGCACCCGTGCCGCTCCCAGTGCGACGAGTCGGCCGCACTCGGCCTCAAGTGCCGCCATCCGCTCCTCGCCGTGCAGCCCCGGGGCCGCGCGGACGTCGAGGTGCACCCGGTTCTTGACGGTCTTGTCCTCGGGCACCTGCTGGAAGAAGAGCCGTGGGCCGTGGCCGTCCGGGTCCTCGACGGCCGACCTCGTGTTGCGCCGGTCCTCCGGCACGCCGGCCCGCGCGAGGAAGTCGTCCCACGCGGCCAGGGGGTCCGCGCCCCGGGGCAGTTCGACCCCGGGCGGCCCGGGATGGACGTACCCCAGGACCTCGCACCAGAAGACCGAAAGGGTTCGCGGGTCATGGGCGTCGAACGTGACCTGAACGTGTCGGCTCATCGGCCTGCTCCATTCGTCGAGGGGTCCCTGTGTTCCCGACCCACACCCTGGCACCCCAAGAGGACAGATCCCGTCCTCTTTCCGAGCGGACGCGCGGTGGTGGGAGCGTGTCGCCGACGAGTGGCGCGAACCGGCCGTTTCACGCCGCCCCGTGTCACCCATGTGCTCACCCCGACCACTGCGGGGAGCGGCCCAGTGCGGTGAGGATCCGGTCGAGGGGGTGCGCGGCGCCGTGCGGCGTGAGGGCCGGACGGAAGGGAGCGCCCGGTTCGAGCCGGCGTCCGCCGTCGGGCACGGCGAGGGCGAGCGGCAGCGCGGCTTCGAGGAGTCCGGCGTCCGGTGCGCAGGGAAGGCCGAGGGAGCGGGCCACGTTCCAGCCGTGCACGACGTAGTCGACGAGGTGGAACCCGATCGCCCGTCCGGCCGGAAACGCCGCTCCCGCCCCGAACTCGGGCAGGGCGAAGGACCGCTCGGCCGAATCGACCGCCGCGAAGGCGTCCACGACGAGAGCGCACGCCGCGAGGTGGCGCGCGACGGCATCGGCACCGGCCGGCACCGCGCGCCAGGGCTCCGGCCGCTCGCCCCGGCCTGCCGCGGCCGCCGCGATCCGCCGGTGCTGCGCGGTCGTACCGCTGGGGCGGGCCCTGATGGCCACGGAGCTTCCCGTCCTGGAGGCACACGGCCTGACCATGAGGCACACGGCCTGACCATGTGGGCCTACGCGGTCCTGCTGCACCTGGAGGACGAACCCGTGCGCACCCAGTCCGCGCCGGCCCGCGCCATCGGCGCCGGCAAGACCCGCATCATGGGCGTGCTCGACGACCTGGAGCGGCGCGGGCTGATGTCCCGCCGCCCCGACCCGGCCGACCGACGGGCTCGCCTGCTGTCCCTGACTCCCGAAGGACGGCGGCTGCGCGACGCGGCGCGGTCCGCGATCCAGCGGCGCGAGGACCACCTCCCCGACCGCCTGCCCGCGGCGGACCGCCGGGGGTTCCTCAACGCCCTGCGCCTGCTCTGCGCCCTGCCCCCCCCGGGGAGATCGCCGCGGGCCCCGACATGGGGGCCCCGGATCGCGGAGACCTGGGCACCTCGTAGGCTGGCCGTATGGCATCCACTCCGGTCACTCCTGGTCAGGCACTCGCCACGCTCCTCGACGGCAACCGGCGCTTCGTCGCCGGAACCCCGGGGCATCCGAATCAGGACGCCGCACGGCGGGCCGAGCTGGCCCCCGTGCAGACGCCCTTCGCGGTCCTGCTGGGCTGCTCCGACTCGCGGCTGGCTGCCGAGATCATCTTCGATCAGGGCCTCGGCGACCTGTTCGTGGTCCGTACCGCCGGGCACGTCCTGGGGCCCGAGGTCCTCGGCAGCATCGAGTACGGCACGAGCATCCTGGACTGCCGTCTCGTCGTCGTCCTCGGCCACGACTCGTGCGGCGCGGTGGCGGCCGCCCGGTCCGCCGTCGAGAACGGGCTGCCCGCCACCGGCTACGTGCGCGACGTCGTCGAGCGCGTCACCCCGAGCGTGCTCGCCGCCCGCGCCGCCGGAGTCACCTCCGACAGCGACTTCATCGACGCGCACATAAGGCACACCGTCGACCTCCTCCTGGACCGCTCGCGCGTCCTCGCCGACCAGGTCGCCTCCGGCCACACCGGTGTCGTGGGCCTCGCCTACCAGCTCGCCGAGGGCAACGCCCGGCTCGTCACCGCGCACGGCGTTCCCACCGCGCAATCGCCCGCCCCGACCGCCGCCGGCTGAGCCGGGCGCCGCACTCACGCCCCCGAGCGCGCGGCCCGCGTCAAGAGGTGGTCCCGCTCGCGGACGTTGTGGGTCAGCGAGGCCGCGCGCTCGAACTCGGCGCGCGCCTCGGCCGGGCGCCCCAGCCGCTCCAGCAGGTCGCCCCGGACGCTCGGCAGCAAGTGGTAACCCCGCAGGGCGGGTTCGTCGCGCAGGGCGTCCACCAGCAGGAGGCCGGCCGCGGGCCCCTCGGACATCGCCACGGCGACCGCCCGGTTCAGCTCGATCACCGGTGAGGGCATGAGTGTCACCAGACGCCCGTACAGGGCGGCGATGGAGGCCCAGTCCGTCTCCTCGTACCGCATCGTCCGCGCATGGCACGCGGCGATGGCCGCCTGCAGCGAGTACGGGCCGTCCCCCGCGCGCTGGAGCGCCTCAATGCCGCGCCGGATGAACAGACGGTTCCAGCGGGCCCTGTTCTGGTCGGCGAGCAGGACCGGTTCGCCGTCGGGTCCGGTGCGGGCCGCGATGCGGGACGCCTGGAACTCCAACAGGGCCGCCAGGCCGTGCACTTCGGGCTCCTTGGGCATCAGGACGGCGAGTACGCGTGCCAGCCGGAGCGCGTCCTCGCACAGGCCGGGCCGCACCAGGGCGTCGCCGGCCGTCGCCGAGTACCCCTCGTTGAAGATCAGGTAGATGACTTCGAGCACCGAGCCCAGGCGGGCGTCGCGATCCGCTCCGTAGGGCACCTCGAAGGGGACCCCGGCCTTCGCGAGGGTGCGTTTCGCGCGGACGACCCGCTGGGCGACCGTAGGCTCCGGCGCCAGGAACGCTCGGGCGATCTCCTGCGTGGTCAGCCCGCCGAGCAGACGCAGGGTGAGCGCGATCCTCGCCTGCGTCGACAGAACGGGGTGGCAGGCCGTGAAGACGAGCCGCAGCAGGTCGTCGTCGATGCCGTCCGGATCGTCGACGTCCGACGGGTCGGGCGGCGGCACCTCCTCGCTCCGTCCGACCTCCGCGAGCTTGCGGGCGTACGTCTCCCTGCGCCGCACCAGGTCGATCGCCCGGCGCTTGGCGGTGGTCATCAGCCAGGCACCCGGCTTGTCGGGCACGCCCGTCCGGGGCCACTGCTCCAACGCGGCGACCAGCGCGTCCTGCGCCAGCTCCTCCGCGATGCCGACGTCCCGCACGATGCGGGCGACTCCCGCGATGATCCGCGCGGACTCGATCCTGAATACCGCTTCGACCGTCTCGGTCGCACTCGCTGCCGTCACGGCGACCCATCAGAGCAGCCGCGGGCGTGGCGCGGCAAGCGTGGCCGGGCCGCGCGCCGGTGTCACGCGGCGCCACCCACTCCCCCATCCGGGCGGGACGCCGCTTCCTGCCGCCTCCCCACACCGCCGCACGGCGCCCTCCAACTGCCGCCGTGCCACCGGTGCGTAGCCTGGGCGCATGCCTGAGCTTCAGCTTCTCCGCCTCGACCACGCCCCGGCGCTCCTGAGATTCGAGCGGGAGAACCGCCGCTATTTCGCGGCGTCGATTCCCGACCGGGGTGATGACTACTTCACCCACTTCGACACGCGCCACCAGGCGCTGCTCGCCGAACAGGAGGCGGGCATCTGCTTCTTCCACGTGGTGGTGGACGAGGACGGTGAGGTGCTGGGCCGGATCAACCTGCTCGACGTGGAAGACGGCTCGGCCGAACTCGGCTACCGGATCGCCGAACGGGCCGCCGGGAAGGGTCTGGCCACGGCATGTGTGCAGGAGATCTGCACGCTCGCCTCGCAGCGGTACGGTCTCATCACGCTGCGCGCCAAGGTCACCCTGGACAACGCCGCCTCCCACGCGGTCCTGACGCGCACGGGGTTCGTCCCCACCGAGGCCATCCAGCTGAACGGGCGCCCGGGTCGCCGGTTCGTCAGGGAACTCTGACGTCCGGACACCACGGGGCCGAATTCCGTGGGCGCACGGGAACGGATCGGCCCGCTTGCCTGTCTACCTTCCTGAGCACCCCCGAGCGGTGCCGCCCGGGTGCGCCGGGCGTTCTTCTGGCAGAGAGTTTTGTCGACCCATGGGTCTCACGAGTAACAAGGTGCTGGTATTGACCGTGCTGTGCGCCGTGGTGATGTTCGTCGTCACCATCTGGCTGTGGCCGCGCCTGGCCCGCCAGCACTGGAAGACGTTCCTGGGCCGGCTCGGCCTGCTGGTGGCCACGCAGGTGCTGGTGTTCGCCGCGGTGGGGCTCGCCACCAACAACTCGTTCCTGTTCTTCGGCTCCTGGACGGACCTGTTCGGACAGGAGCAAGGCGTTGGTGTGGTCGTCGACCACTAGATTTCGTGCAGTATGGGGTCCGAAGATGTGTGCCGCGCCCACAGGTGGACGCGGCACACTGACGCTCGCACCCTGAGACCTATCGGGTAATCAGCGCCGGCGCCGGGCCCCGAGGGCTCGGGCCAACAGCCCCCGGCTCGCGGTCGGGGCGGCCGGCGCGACCGGCACAGCAGGAGCGAGCGGCGCCCCCGGCACCTGCGACGCTCCCGCCGCCTCCGGCGCCTCCGGACCGATCGGCTCGTCCGACGGAGCCGGGTGGAGCGGCTGCGGCGGTGCGGGCGCCTGGGCCTTCTTGCCGCTGATCCTGATCAGCGGCGCGCCCGCCACCTCCTCCACTCCGTGCCACAGGTCCGGGCGCGACTCCAGCCACGTCAGGAGTTCGGCCCGCACCGGCGCGGCGTCGCCCCAGGTGCCGTACGCCTTGGTGGCGGTGATGCAGATGAGCCGCAGTTCCTGCGTCGCGACCGCGCCCCAGACCGCCGCCGCGACGCCGGGGCAGTGCTCGGCCCGGAAGTCGTCGAAGGCCACGACCGCTTCCGGAGCGGCGAGCTTCCTCGCCGCCACGATGTCGCCGTGCACATGCTCGTACAGATGTGAGGCGTCGACATGGATGAAGCGGCAGCTGCCCGCCTCGACGCGCGAACCGATGACCGAGGTCGGCCCCTGCACGATGGTGGGCAACTCCGGGTGAAAGGCAAGGTAGTTCGTCTCGAAGGCGTCCCTGGTCAGCGTGGCGTACGACTTGTCCATCTCGGCGCTGTTGGGGTCGTCCGGTGCCGGCGAATCGAAGAGGTCGCACACCGTGAACCGCTCGCCGGGGCGCAGATGGCCACCGAGGAAGATCGCGCTCTTGCCGAGATAGGCACCCAGTTCGAGCAAATCACCTGAGTGGTCCGGGAGTTGGGCCTGCCGGTTCAGGAACCAGTCGAACAGGAGCTGATCGGCGGGCCAGAACCAGCCTTTGACATCGGAGAAACGGGCCGGGGACGCGGTCGCCGGCTCACTCGTCGTGGGTGACATGGTCCGGTCCTACCTTCCCCGGGTGACCGGAGGGTGACCGCAGGGCGTGGTGGGGGCGTCCCCGCGTCGACGCGTCCGCCGCGAGCACGCAAGGTGTCCGCTCCACCACATGCCGTGCTGCACAAAACACCCAAAAATTACTTAACGCTCCAGCTACTCATAAAGGGCAGATAAGCGCACAATGGGATGGCGACATCGTGTCGCAGCGCGGCCAGACGTGCAGACTTTTCAGAAGGAGGCGAGTCGGATGGCCGACGTCTCACACCGCCCTGGAGATCTCTCGGGGCACCCCGATGCATCGGAAATGCGGGACCGCTACGCACGGGTGATGGAAACCCGTGGTGTCGCGGCCGTCGAGGAACTCGTGATCCTCGCCGGTATCTACGCCGCGATCTCCGGCTGGACGGTCCACTTCTCGGCCGCCAAGCCCACTCTCGCCATCAGCAACCTGATCGTCGGCATAGCCCTCGCGGTTCTGGGTCTGTGCATGTCGATGGTCCCGGAGAGGTCGCAGGACCTGAATTTCGTGGTTCTGCTCCTGGGTGCGTGGCTGATCGTCTCTCCCTGGGTCGTCGCACGGAGCGCCGGCACCGGAGCCATCCTCAGCAATGTCATCACGGGCGCATGCGTGTGCCTGTTCTCCCTGGTCGCGGGCGGCATGTTGATGAGCAGGTCCCGCAAGACCTGACGCCGGACGCCGCGCCCCGACTCCGCGAAGCGACGCTTCTCGGACCCGGGGCACGACGGCTCCTCCCTGACGGGCCGCACGACGCCCTCACCTCAACTCCGGCCGCCGGGCCGGGCGTTGACGGGGACGCCGTCGGCCCGTAGGCCGTTCCCACGACGGGGGCCGCTTCCGCGTCGCGAACGGTACGCACATCCCGCGCAGTTCCCCGCGCCCCTGGGTGGCTTGCCCTCGGCAGGATGCCCACTCCCGACGACCCCGGCCCGCCCGGCTCCTCGACCCCGGCCCATGCAGGCCACCCCAGCCCGTCCGGCTGCTCGACCCCGGCCCCATGCGGGCCACCTCAGCCCGTCCGGCGTTTGAGGACGAGCGCCCTTCAGGCGCGAACCGGGGTCTGGGGCGGAGCCCCAGGACACCCCGCCCTTCGACTGCGGACCGTGCCCGCGTCCCGCGCAGTTCCCCGCGCCCCCAGGTGGGCCGGCCTTGGCAGAATGCCCAGCATGGACACCCTCGGGCCGTCCGGCTGCTCGACCCCCCGCCCGTGCAGGCCACCTCAGCCTGTCCGGCGATTGAGGACGAGCGCCCTTCAGGCGCGAACGGGGTCTGGGGCGGAGCCCCAGGACACCCCGCCCACGCCTGCGGACCGTGCCCGCGTCCCGCGCAGTTCCCCGCGCCCCCAGGTGGGCCGGCCTTGGCAGCATGCCCAGTCGAGGCATCCTCAGCCCGTCCGGCGATTGAGGACGAGTGGGCTCACGGCGTGAGCGGGGTCTGGGGCGGAGCCCCGGGTGGGTGGCTGTGAGGGTGGTCACAGGTGCGCTCGTGGTGCCCAGGAGTACCCTGGGCCACATGCCTCCGCTCGTTCGACGCCGCCACGTGGACTACGTCCGCGTCACGAGCATGGCCTGTCGCGCCCACCGCTGACCCAGGCCCCCCTTCTCTCCCCGTACCCCCACCGCGCCCGCGCCGGCCGGGGCACCCCCAGCGGATGGCTCCCATGTCGTACGTGTCTTCTTCACAGCTCCCCGTCATCGACCTCTCCGCCGCCGACCGCGGCCCCGAGGCCCGTCGGCGCCTGCACACCCAGCTCCACAGCGCCGCGCACGGCGTCGGCTTCTTCCAGCTCGTCGGGCACGGCGTCACCGACGCCGAGACCGCCGCGCTCAACGACACCATGCGGGCGTTCTTCCGGCTGCCGGAGGCGGACCGGCTCGCCATCGACAACGTCAACTCGCCCCACTTCCGCGGCTACACCCGCGTCGGCGACGAACGCACCGGCGGCTCACGCGACTGGCGCGACCAGCTCGACATCGGCGCCGAGCGGCCCGCCCGCATACCCGGCCCCGGCGAGCCCCCGTACTGGTGGCTGCAGGGCCCCAACCAGTGGCCCGACGCCCTTCCCGGGCTGCGGACCGCGGCGCTCACCTGGATCGACCGGCTCAGCGCCGTCGCCGAGAAGCTGCTGCACGAGCTGCTCGCCGCGATCGGCGCACCCCAGGGCTTCTACGACGACATCTTCGGCGACCGGGCCCATCTCCACCTGAAGCTGGTGCGCTACCCCGGCAGCGCGGGCGACGGCACCGCGCAGGGCGTCGGCGCCCACAAGGACTACGGGTTCCTCACCCTGCTCCACCAGGACACCGTCGGCGGGCTCCAGGTGCAGCGGGAGGACGGCCGCTTCCACGCCGTGCCGCCGCTGCCCGGCGCCTTCGTCGTCAACCTGGGCGAGCTGCTGGAAGTGGCGACCAACGGCTATCTGCTCGCCACCAACCACCGCGTGGTGAGCCCGCCCGGAGCGACCGAACGGTTCTCGGTGCCGTTCTTCTACAACCCGCGCCTCGACGCCCGGATCGAACCGCTGCCCTTCCCCCACGCCGCGCACGCCCCCGGGGCGACCGTCGACCCGGCGAACCCCCTCTTCGCCGAGTACGGGCGCAACGAACTGAAGGGCAAGCTCCGCGCCCATCCGCTGGTCGCCGCCCGCCACCACGCGGACCTGCTGCTCACGGACCGCCCGCTCGCCGGCGCCGCGCTCACGTCGTAGTGGGCGCAACTCGGCGCCGCACAGCGGGAGTTACCGCTGCCGGTTCAGGAACAGGTCGGACAGGGCGACGAGTTCGTCCACGGCCGGCCCGGCCAGCGGCACGGCCCGCAGGTGGTCGCGGCCCGCGGCCACCCGGGCGCGGGCCTCACGCAGGGCGTACGCACGGCCGCCCGCCTTCTCCACCAGGTCGGCGGCCCGCCGCAGGCAAGCGGGGTCCAACGCCCCGTCCGCGGCGAGCAGCCGGTCGAGCCGGGGGCCGAGGGAGGGGTCCTGGGCCATCGCGCCGAGGACGGGCAGCGTCTTCTTCGCGCGCCGCAGGTCACTGTAGGCCGGCTTGCCGGTGATGCCCGGCTCGCCCCAAATGCCGAGGACATCGTCGACCGCCTGGAACGCGAGGCCCCACTGCCGGCCGGCCCGCCCGAGCGCGTCCGTGACCCTCGGCGGCGCACCCGCGAGCACCGGCCCGAGGGCCGCGGCGCAGCCGAGCAGTGCGCCCGTCTTGCGCTCCGCCATGGCCCGGTACTCCCCCAGGCCCACAGCCGTGTCGCCGGACCACGGCCGCGACTCGAACAGCTCGTCGTCGGCCTGCCCGTGCACCAACTCACCCAGCATCGAGGTGAGTTGGCCTATCGCCTCGCCACCTCGCGCTCCGCCGACCTCGGCCAGCGTACGCACGCCGAGGGCGAACAGGGCGTCGCCCGCCAGGAGCGCGGGGCCGGTGCCGAAGGCCTTCCAGGCGCTGTCGCGATGCCGGCGGCGGCCGTCGCCGTCCATGATGTCGTCGTGCATCAGGGAGAAGGTGTGGATCAGCTCGATCGCCACTGCGCCCGGAACCGCCGCACCGGCGGGGGCGCCGGCGGCCTCCGCGCCGAGGACGACGAACGCCTGCCGGACGCCCTTGCCCCCGCCGCCGGCCCGCGGCGTGCCGTCCGTCTCGCACCACCCGAACGCGTGCGACGCGATGCGGCGCGGGCCCGGATGCAGTTCCCGTACGGCCCTGCGCAGGGCGGGCTCGACCAGGTCCCGGCATCGGGCGAGCGTGGCGGCCGCGGTCGGCCGGGCGCCGGGGTGCGGCGCGGAGCCGGGAGAGGGAGCGGAGCCGGCCGGGGGCGTGGAGCTGGTGGGGGGTGCGGTGTGCGGAGCGGTGTGGATCGACATGCGGTTCCGTTCCTGTCGTGGGGGGTACGGAGAGCGGCGCGGGACTCAGCGCGCGGCGGCGGTCGTGGCGGTGGCATCGGCCGACGGGACGCCCAGTTCGGTGCGCGCCTTGCTGATCATGTCGCTGCCGCGCAGCAGCCCGATCGCGCGGAGCGCGCGCTCCAGGTCGTCCAGGTCGGCGGCGGTCTCGTCCACCGCGCGGCCCTGTCGGGCCCGCGCCTTCACCAGGCCGAGCCGGGCCAGTGTCTCGCCGCGCGGCTCGCCCATCGCCCGGAACTCCTCCAGCGCGCCCCGGTAGCACTCCTCCGCCTCGGCGTGGCGGCCCGCCCGGAACAGCACGTTGCCGCGCATCTTGTGGTTGTACGCGAGCGCGCTGACCAGCTGGATCGCGCGGCACAGCGTCTCCGCCTCGGTGAGCAGGGCCAGCGCCCGCCCGGTGTCGCCCTGGGCGGAGAGCACATCGGCGATTCCCCGCAGCGCCCACGCCCTGCCCCGGTCGTCCCCGGCGTCCTCGGCTATCCGTGCCGCCTCTTCGAACAGGGCGAGCGCACGGTCGAAGGACCCGGTGTTGCGGTGCATCTGTGCGATGCCTTCGAGCGCCCACACCGTGTGCCGGGCCTCGCCCCGCCGGCGGGCTTCGGCGAGCAGTTGTTCGTGGAGCCGGCCGACGGCCTCGTAGTCGCCCTGGATGCGCCCGGTCTCGGCGAGACCCGCGAGCGAGTAGCCGCGGGCGACGATGTCACCGCCCTGTTCGGCGAGGTCGGCCGCGATGGCGAGGCGGCGCCGGGCCAGGGCGAGGTCCCCGCGCTGGCGGGCCAGGGTGCCACCGCTCCACATCGCCCAGGCCATCGCGCCCTTGTCGTCGACGCCACGGGCCGCGCGATAGCTGTCCTTCCACGCCTGCTCGGCTTCCTCGACGCGCCCCAGCCGCCTGCTCGCTTCGGCTACGGCGAGCCCGGCGTGCGCCAACTCCACTGCGCCCGACGTCACTTCGGCCTTGCGCCGCTCCTCGACGGCCTTGGCCAGTACCTCCTCCAGTGAGGTGTTGACCGACAACTCCCCCAGGGTGCCCCGGTATTCGGGCGCGAACGCTTTGCCGTACATGGTGGTCTCGCTTCGATCGTGGTGTGGAGCAGGTGGCTCCGCCTTGATCAAGAAGCTATGAGACAACCGGGTGGTGACGAGTCAGCCTCAGAGCCCGTGTGCCGTCCATCGGAAGTCTGACGTGGGGCGCCGATGTCAGTCGCGAGCCGTACTAGAGGATCTCGGCGAGGTAGGCGTCGGTCCGCGCCGGGTCGATCAGCCAGTCGCGGTAGTCGCGCGGGTCGGCATAGCCGTTGGCGAACCGGTGGGCGACCTCGGGGTGCTCGAAGGCGGCCCCGAGGACCCGGCCCACCTGCTCCGCCGGTGGCTGACGCAGCATCAGGTCGGTGAAGGCCTGGGAGTGGCGCGCCTGCTCCCAGTACTCCTCGAAGGTCTGGCGCATCCATCGCGAGTCGTACGGCAGCTCGCCGCGCTTGAGGATCGCGTCGAGGTAGCCGGCCGCGGAGCGGGCGGCGTTGTTGGCCCCCTGCCCCGTGAGCGGATCGTTGACGACGACGGCGTCCGCCATGCCGAGGACGCATCGCCCCTCCCCCAGCTCGGCCACGCCGTGCCGCACGGTCGGCGTGACCGCGCCGTAGAGCGCGGCGCCCGCGTCGGTGGGCTCGGCGCCCACGAAGCGCTCGTACTCCCACGGCGCGTACTCACGCAGCAGCTCCACCGCGCGCCGCAGCCCTGCGCGAGGCTCCGGCCGGTCGCCCCAACAGTCGTACGGGCCACCGAACTTGGCCTCCATGAGCAGGATCTCGCACGGGCCGCCGACCGTGAGCGCCCGGAGCACGATCACGTCTCCCGCCGAGGGTACGACGGTGACCCGCAGGCACGTGTCGGACTCGTCGGCCCGCCCCGTGACGCCGTGCGCGTAGAACGCGGCAAGGGTGCGCTGCGGACGGTCGTACACCGAGCGTCGCGTGTCGCGGCCGAACAGCGCCGAGAGGGCGCCGCGGCCGGTGGCGACGACGGTGAGGTCGTGGCGCGCGGCGATCCCCGCGACGTCGCGCGCCTCCACCGCGCGGGTTTCCACCCGGCCGCCGCGCGCCGCGAACAGGTCGAGCCACGCCGGGAGTTTGACCCGCTGGTCCACCGAGCGGGCCTCGGCGTCGTACGAGGTGGTGAACCGCTTCGCGCGGGGCTCGGGCCCGGCCGGGTCCCACTGGGTCACCTCCAGGCCGGTCAGCAAGGGCGCCCGGTCGTCCCAGAGGTTGAGGCCTGCTGACCGTTCCAGGGCGAGGGCCGGGCCGAGCATGAGCTGTGTCGAGGTGATGCTGCCGTGCCGGATCTCCTCGGCGGTCCGTTCCGACAGCAGCGTCACGTCGTACTCCGCCGCCTGGAGTCCCAGCGCCAGTTGCAGTCCGGCCTGTCCGGCCCCGATGATCGCGATCCTGCGCACACGTGCCTCCGCCCGCTCCCGTACCCGGCGCCCGCCGGGTCCGCCCCACCGTTGTACTGGGTGCGGACGGGGCTGCCTAGACGGCGGGAGCGGCATGGGACGGATCGCGCCGGGCGGACCGGCGCGGTGGGCCCGGCGGCACCGGTCCGCTACTGCCCGGCGACGGGCGCCCTGGCGCCCTTCTTGCTGTCGCAGACCAGTCCCCTGATCCCGGCGGATCCCCTGGGCTTGGCGACGGCCTGGCCGTCGCGGCAGTCGCCGTCGTCGGCCGCGTCACGGCAGCCCTGGAGCCAACGCTCGGGCGCGGCAGCGGCCTTGGGGCCGCCCTGATCGCGACGCCACTGTTCGCAGCCGCCGCTCTTGAGGAAGCCCTGGGTCTTTCCGGTCGGGTCCGCCTTCATGCCGGCGAGCGCGACCACGTAGCCGCCTTCGTAGGCGACGTCGTCGTGGAACAGCGGCTTGTCGTTGAAGGCCGACACCGCCACGGCCCCGATGCCGAGACAGACGGCGAGGCCGACGGCGAGGGCTATCAGGAGGTTCCGGCGGGAGGGACCTCTGTGGGAGGTGTACTGCGGTGCCTGACCAAGGAGAACCATGCGGATCACTCTGACATACCGCCGATCTCGCCCGGCGAACGACCCCCTTCTCCGGCGTCGCTCCGGAGGGGCCGTCATATGGCCCTGATCGTCCGGCACTTCGCAGGGATGCGCGCGGTCACCGCGCGCGTCCGGCGTCCGGGGCGGCGGTCCCCCTAGGCTCGGCGTCGTGACTCTCCTCACCGCGGCCGTGGTCCAGGCCGGCTCCCAGTTGTTCGACACTCCGGCCTCCCTCACCAAGGCGCTGGACCTGACGCGCGAGGCGACCGGGCGCGGCGCCGAGGTCGTCGTGCTGCCCGAGGCGTTTCTGGGCGGCTACCCGAAGGGGCTCGACTTCGGGGTGCGCGTCGGCAGCCGGAGCCCCGAGGGACGCGACACGTTCCGGCGGTACTTCGAGTCGGCCATCGCCGTCCCCGGCCCGGAGACCGATGAACTCGGCGCCCTGACAAGCGATTTGGGCTGTCACGCGGTGGTGGGTGCGGTGGATCGGTCGGGGTCGACGCTGTACTGCGTCGCGCTGTTCTTCGGCCCGCAGGGGTTCATCGGTAAGCACCGCAAGCTGATGCCGACGGCGGCCGAGCGGCTGATCTGGGGGTGCGGCGACGGCTCGACGATGCCGGTGGTGGACCGCGGGCCCGGCAGGCTGGGGGCGGCCATCTGCTGGGAGAACTACATGCCGCTGTTCCGCACCGCGATGTACGCGAAGGGCGTCGACCTCTGGTGTGCGCCGACCGTCGACGACCGGGAGACCTGGCAGGCCACCATGCGGCACGTGGCCCTCGAAGGACGCTGCTTCGTGCTGAGCGCCGCCCAGTACCTGCTGCGTTCGGGCCTGCCCGACGATGTCCGTCCCGTGCAGGGCGACGCCCCCGCCACCGTCCTGATCGGGGGCGGCAGCACCATCGTCTCCCCGCTCGGGGAGGTACTGGCCGGCCCCCTGCGGGACGGCGAGGGGGTGCTCGTCGCGGAGCTCGACCTCGGGGACATCGCCCGTGCCCGCTTCGACTTCGACGCCACCGGGCACTACGCCCGGCCGGACGTCTTCACCCTGCAGGTGGACGAGACACCCCGATCCGCCGTCGCTCAGCCGGCGCCCACCTCCACGCGCAGATCGGCGCGCGGGCGCGTGTAGAGCCGGCCGCGGACCTCGCCGCGGGCCAACCGGTCCATCGCCGCCGGGAGTTCGGTGAACGGCACCTCCTGCACCGCAGGCTTCAGGGCGCCGCTCGCGATGAGGTCGTACACCTCGCGCAGCTCGTCCTTGCTCGCTCCCAGGGAGCCGACGAGCCGCACATTGCGCATCACCAGCGAGGCGACGGGTATCGCGGCGACGGGCGCGCCGAGGCCGACCAGCACCACGCAGCCACCCGGCCGCACGCTCTGCACGGCGGACGCGGCGGTCGAGTCGGCGCCCGCGAAGTCCACGATCACATCGGGGTGCCGGGCCGCGAGCTGTCCCGCGTCCTGGAAGCACTCGACGGCTCCGGCCTCCAGGGCGGGGCCGTGAGCGGCCGGGTTGATGTCGACCCCGTACACCGTGGCGCCGAGCAGATGGGCGATCCGCACACCGTTCAGGCCGAGCCCGCCGAGGCCTATGACTCCGACGGTGCATCCTCGGCGCACGGCGCCCGCGGTCCGCACCGCGTGGTACGCGGTGGCCACCGAGTCCGTCGCGACGGCCGCCTCCGCGAACGTCACGTTGTCGGGGATGTGCACCAGCGTCGACACATGGGCCAGCTCCCGCTCGGCGAACGCCCCGTCGTGGCCGACGCCGGGCGCGAAGCGGGCCGCCTCCACGGGGTGTGTGACGAGGGCGATGCCGACCCGGTCGCCCACCTCGAAGCCCCGCACTCCGTCCCCGATCGCGGAGATCACTCCCGCGCCCTCGTGCCCGAGGGTGACCGGCGATTTGACCGTGAGGTCGCCCAGGTCCATGCCGCTCATGATGTGCAGGTCCGAGTGGCACAATCCAGCCGCCTCGATGTCGACGACCACCCACCCCGGGCCGGGCTCCGGGTCCGGCACCGTCTCCAGGTTGAGCGGTCGACCGGCACCTGCGAACCGTATGGCCTTCATCCGTACATCCCCACCTTTACCCCTGTATCACACAGGTATTGCATCGCACACGTGTTCCCTGTTCTGGTGGTTGAATTCCCAAGCTTCGGACGTTTTATGCATGCGCCCGCGTTCCGGTCGGCCGGCGGCCCGACGTCATGTGTTTCAGCCACACAACGGCGGCCCGCCCCAGGGGTGTTGGGGCGGGCCGCCGACGCCGAAAAGGGGCCTGCGGGGGGCCGGCCGGCCCCCGCGCCGCTCAGGTTCCGTTCACCTCCAGCTCGTATATCCGGGCCGCCGCGTCACCGTTCTGCGTGGGGGTGATCACCGACAGCCGCACATAGCGGGCGGAGACGGTGACGGGGCTCGTGGTGGAGTCGGCGGTGTTGCCCCGCACCTGGGCCTGGGTGGTCCAGGTGGCGCCGTCCGCGGAGACGCTCAGGTCGAAGTCCTTGCTGTTCCAGTCAGCGCTCTCGCCGCCCGCGCCCGCGTGGCGCACGGTGATCGAGGTCAGCGGATGGGAGGCGCCCAGATCGACCTGGAGGGTCTTGGTGCCGGAGGCCTTCGAGCACCACTTGTCTCCGGTTCCGCCGGCGACGCTGCCGTTCACCGCCTTGTCGGGGGTCTCCGTGGTGGTGCAGGAGGCGGATCCCGTGGCGGGCTGCCCGATCGCCAGGTCGTGGCTGCCGCCGTTCGGCCCGTAGACCCCCAGCTCGTAGACGCGGGCCGCGTCGCTCCCTCCCCCGCCGGTGTTGGAGGGGCTGGTGACGACGAGGCGCACGTACCGGGCCGCCCTGGCCATCACGGGATGGTAGGTGCGGCTCGACCGGGAGCCGGTGACGGAGGCCGCCGTGGTCCAGGCGGTCCCGTCGGTGCTGGTCTGGATCTGGAAGGCACCGGTGTTCCAGCCGGTGTTCTCGCCGCCCAGGCCGGCGTGTTCGACGACGAACGACGACACGGTCCGGACGGACCCCAGGTCGACCTGGAGCGAGGGGTTCGCCGCGGCCGAGCACCACTTGCTGTTGTCGGCGAGGGAGCCGTCCACCGCCTTGTCGGCCGACTCCGCCGTGGCGCAGGGCGCCGATCCCGTCGCCGGCTTGCCGAGGGCGAGGTCGGGGCCGAGTTCGGGCGCGGTGGGCACCGGGGTGGCGCCGTCCTGGAAGGAGGGGGGCACGTCGGACGCGCCGGTGCCCCAGGTGGCGCCGGGTGCGCCGCCCATCGTGTACGTGAGGGTCGCGCCGCCCGCGACGTCCGGGTAGCGCAGGTAACTGTGGCTGGTGGACGTGCCGTTGACGGCGAGCGCCTGTACGTAGGGGCCGCTGCCGGAGCTGTTGATGGTGATGTCGCCGGCCGCGCGCTGGATCAGGATGGAGGGGAACTGCGGACCGTGCAGCGCGAGGGTGTCCGCGCCGGGCGTCGCCGGGTACATGCCGAGGGCGGCCCACACGTACCAGGCCGAGGTGGCGCCGAGGTCGTCGTTCCCGGGCAGGCCGCCGGCCCCGGTCGTGAAGGACTCGGCCATCACCTTGCGCACCGCGTCCGTGGCACCGGCCGGGTGGCGCGCGTAGTCGTAGGCCCAGGGCACACCGTGCTCGGGTTCATTCCCTATGTAGTAGTACGGCCTGCTCTGCCCGGCGTTGACCTCGGTGAAGTGGTGGTCGAGGCGCTGCACGGCGGTGGGGGCGCCACCCATGGAGTTGATCAGGTCCGAGAAGTCGTAGGGGACCATCCAGGTGTACTGGGAGGCGTTGCCCTCGGTGAAGGTGGACTGGCTCGCCGGGTCGAGCGGCCAGCTCCAGGACCCGTCGCTCTTGCGCTGCTGCACATAGGAGGACTCGGAGTTGAATGTGTTGCGCCACCACTGGGCGCGCCCCATGTGTGTGGTGTAGCTCGATGTGTTGCCGAGCGCCTTGGCGAACTGTGCCACCGCGAAGTCGGACGCCGAGTATTCGAGGGAGTCGGAGGGGTCGTCGAGGTAGTGCAGGCTGGTGTAGGTCGACTGGCGTCCACGTATGGCGTCGCCCTGCGTGGTGCCTCCGTTGGACGCCTTCTCCATGAGGGCGAGGGCGGCCGACGTGTCGAAGTCGCGGGCCCCGAAGGCGTACATGCTGCTGACGATGATCGGCCCGGGGTCTCCCGTCATGACGAAGTCCTCGTTGGTCTGCTGCGACCACTTGGGCAGGAGTCCGCCCTGCTGCCCGTCCAGGACCATCGACTTGGCGATGTCGCTCGCCTCGGTGGGGGCCATCAGCGCGATGAGGGCCGCCCAGGAGCGGTAGATGTCCCAGCCGGAGTAGTTCTGGTAGACGGGCCGCACCGAGTGGTGCACGGCGTTGTCGAAGCCCCGGTAGTCGCCGTTGACGTCGCTGGAGACGTTGGGGCTCTGGAGCACGTGGTAGAGGGCGGTGTAGAACTTCTGACGGTCGGTGGCGCTGCCGCCGCCCACCTGGACCCGGTTGAGCATCTGGTTCCAGGAGTCGTCGGCAGCGGTGCGGACCGCGCCGAAGTCCCAGCCGTTGTTCTCGGCGGTCACGTTGGCCTGGGCGCCCGCGACGCTCACATAGGAGAGGCCGACCTTGAACTGGACCGTCGCGTTGCTGGTCGTGTCGAAGGTGACGTAGGCGCCGGTGTTGGTGCCGGACGCGGTGGCCGAACCGTCGCTGACGGTGCCGCCCGACCAGGTTCCGAATCCCGTCGGCGCCCGGTCGAATCGTACGTCGAAGTAGATCTGGTACGTCTTGGACGAGCCGCAGAACCCGCCCGCGGTGACGCTGCCGGTCAGCTCGCTGCCGCTGACGTGCACGCTGCCCGCGCGGTTTCCGGTGGCGCTGCGGCCGGTGTTGATCAGGAGCCGGGACGCGGTCGACGCGGGGTAGGTCAGCTTGCCCATGGCGGTGCGCGTGGTGGCGGACAGCTCCACGTCGGTGCCGTAGCGGTCGAGGCGGGTCTTGTAGTAGCCGGGCTTGGCGACCTCGTTGGCCTTGGTGTAGCCGGAGGCGTAGCCCGTCCAGTTGCTGCCGGGTGAGCTGCCGAGGGCGCCCGTGACGGGCAGCAGCGGCAGGTCCTCGTTGTTGGGGCAGCCCGCGCCGTCGAAGTGGGTGAGGCTGAAGTCCTCGACGGAGGTGTCCTTGTAGCGGTAGCCGGACGGGGAGGCGGTGGGGGTGTCGGGGCCGACCTGCACTCCGCCGAAGGGCACCACGGCCCCGGGGTAGGTGCTGCCGCCGGCTCCGCCGGGCACGGGGTTGGGGGCGTTGCTGTCGTCGGTGCCGATGAACGGGTCGACGTACTGGGTCAGCGCGAGCGTTCCTGCGTGGGCGGGCGCGGCGGCGATGCCGACGACGCTCAGGGCGGAGAGGGCCAGGGCGCCGAGGGCGCCGAGGCATCTGGACCGGACGGAGGATCCTGGGGAGGGCACGGAGCGGAGCACGAGGGGGGACCACCTTCTCGCAAAGGACCGCTCGCCGTCCGGCGGGCGGCCTCGGGACGGGGGAGGCTCGGTGGGCATGTGAACGTTACCAATCAACTCAGGATTGTTGATGTGTCCCTGACCACCCGTCAAGGGTGAGGGATGAATTCGAGCCCGGCATTCGCCCGCGCTCACGATCGTCTCGCCCCGGCGCTCCAATGCCCGCGTCGCGCCTGCACTTTGACGTGTCGTCACTTCTACGGACCACGACCAGCTCCGACGATGGGAACGTTACCAACACGGAGGCTGCTCTTCCGGCTGCTGCGACCCCGCCGCCCCAGGCGCCCCTCGGGCCGCCTGACGTGGGGCGCCGTCTGCCATCATCGACGCGTCGCCGTGCCGGACCGGGCACGGACCGGTCGATGGGGAGGCCCGTGAAGCGCCCGACGATGAAGGACGTGGCCCGCGCGGCGGGCGTCAGCCCCATGACCGTCTCGCGTGCGGTCTCGGGCGAGCCGGGGGTGTCGCCCGACACCGCCGCCCGAGTCGAGCAAGCGGTGCGGCAGTTGGGCTACCAACGCAACGACAACGCCCGCAACCTGCGGCAGAAGAGCCTGCGCACCTCCACGATCGGGCTCGTCGTCGACGACCTGGCCAACCCGTTCTACGCACTCATGGCGCGCTCGGTCGAGGACGAGGCGCACCGGCGCGGTTTCCTCGTCCTGGTCGGCAGCACCAATGACGAACCCCGCCGTGAACGCGAGGTCATAGGCGCCTTCACCGCCCGCCAGGTGGACGGCCTCATCCTCGTCCCGACCAGCGGCAACCACGGCTTCCTCAACCAGCCGATGGAGGGCGGCACCTGCGTGGTCTGCGTGGACCGGCCTGCCAAGGGGCTGGCCGTCGACACGGTGACGGTGGACAACCGCGCGGGCGCCGAACGGGCCGTCAGCCATCTGCTCGGCCATGGGCACACCCGGATCGCGTACCTCGGCGACCGGTTCGACATCTGGACCCAGCGCGAACGTCACGCCGGCTACCTCGACGCCCTCGCCTCCCACGGCATACCCGAGGACTCCGCTCTCGTACGCCACGAACTGCGCTCGCAGTCCGACGCCGCGGCCTCCCTCGCCGAACTGCGGGCCCTCCCCGCGCCCCCGACGGCGCTGTTCACCACCAACGACCTCATCACCATGGGGGTGATGGACGGGCTCGGCGGCCCCGATCCCGTCGCCCTCGTCGGGTTCGACGACTTCCCGCTGGCCGACCGGCTCAGCCCGCCGCTCAGCGTCGTGAGTCAGGACCCGGTCGCGCTGGGCGCCACCGCGGCCAGCCTCCTGTTCGCACGGATCGACGGCGACCGCTCCGCTCCCCGCTCGGTGGTCCTGCTGACCCGCCTCGTCGTACGCGGCTCCGGCTCGGCCGGGCGGGCGCGCGGCTGAGGAAACGGAGCGGCGGGGGCGGCGGTTCGGCTAACGCAGCAGGCCTTCGGGCAGATAGGGCGACCGCACGGGGACGGGCCAGCCGATGCGGTGGGCATGGCAGGCAAGACCCAGCACATCCAGATCGACGGCCGCCTCCACTTCCTTCCCGCGCTCCCCCACCTCGAAGTGCTCGCGGTGTTCCTCCAGGGCGTCGGCCAACGCCAGGGCGAACCCCCGCTGATCGCCCTCGACGAGCTGGGACAGCAGGACCGCCGGCGGAGCGAGGAAGGAGCCGCCGGCCATCCGGGCCGCGGTCTCCAGGGCGTGGTCCATCGCGGGCTCCGGGTCGACGCCGCGCAGATAGTCGTGGAGGGCCGCGCAGTAGGCACCGCCCGGCGACGGCTGGTCGCCCTCGGCGAAGAACTCCGGCTCGATCAGCACGCAGTCGGCCAGCGGCCCGCGCGCGCCCACGACCAGGACAAGGGACATGGCCTGCTGCCACTGGTGCGGATTGGGGCGGTAGGAACCCCGCCACGCCGGCAGGGTGCGCGAGGTGCCGCCGATGGTCACCTGCACCTCGGTGCCGGGCTCGGCCCGTGCCACGCGCAGGGCGCCCGCACCCGCCTCGGCGCCGAGCAGCAGCGCCTCGTACTGGCGCGGATCCGTCCCGCCGGGAGCGCGCGCCGCCCGTGCCAGGAACCGGCGGCGCTGGTCCGCCATGAGGGAGGTCAGATCCCGGGCGAGCACCTTGGGGTCCTCGGCCGGGTCGTGGAAGCGCGCCATCTCCTGGGCCGCCAAGTCGTCGTACGGCGCGGGATACACGGGCCGCTTCGCGAGCGGGTGGACCGGCCGCTCGACGACGAGCGCCCCGGCGGCGAGCTCCGCCACGGCGTCGGCACGCTTGTCCCGGCCATGGGCCCGCACCCGGGGCGTCGGCGGCGCGAACCCCGTCACCACGGTGCGCGGCAGATAACCCGATTCGATCCTCACAGGCCAGCCGTGACGGCGGTGGGCCAGCGCCATGAGGGCCATCGCGTCGAGCGGCAGCAGGGTGCGCGGCGCGGCGTTCTGCCCGGCGAATCGGCCGCGGTACTGCTTCAACTGCGTCGCCAGGCAGCGGGTGAACTTCTCCTCGTCGCCCGCTGCCAGGGCACGCAGCGTGTTGAGGGCGGCCCGGTGGCCCGGCCAGTCGTCGCCCTCGCCGAGCGTCGCGACGACCATGTCGATCAACGCGCACTTCTCGATGTCGTGCACCGGGCCCGGGGAAGCCACGCGGTCCGGGCCCTCCTCGTGGCCGAAGACGTACGCCATCAACGCGTGGACAAGCGCCACATCGGCGCGCCCCTCGTTCCCGCGCCACGGTGGCGCCGAGTCGACGAAGACGTCGACGCAGCGGTCCGCGACCTGGGCGACGACGGCCAGGTAGAGGCCGTCGAGCCACTCGTAACTGCGGACCGTACGAAGCCGTGTGCCGCGGCGCCCCTGCTCGCCCGGCCCCGACCGGGCGGCCTGTTCCGCCCGCTCATTCCCCTCGGTCCGCCCGTCCTCGGCGCCTCGCTCGAACTCCCCGCAGTACGTCACTCCGGCCCCGGCGTAGTCGATGAACACATCGAGCGGCCTCCCCGGGAACAACGTCAACTCCAGGGCGCCCACGGCCGCGGCCGCCGCGGAGCCGAACGCGACCCGAGCGTCCTTTCCGCCGAGCTCCGGCAGCCCGAGGGAGCGCGCCCCCAGATAGTCCAGGAACGCGCCGGCCACCGATCGCCAGCCGGACGCCGGATGCTCGTCGTGCCGCATCCGGTGCACGTCCCCCGCGATCCGCGCCGCGAAATCCGCCTCCGCGGCGACCGGCGCCGCCGCACCGATGTGATGACGCTCGATCCGCACCCCGGCCTCCTGACACATCCCCGTTCGATCTTGCCCTGCCAGCATAGGAAGGGGGTCTGACAATGCCCGGCGCACGGGGCGCCGGAGCCACGCGAGAGCGGCCGCGCCGCTGTCACCGTTTGGTCATACGGACGTGCGATCGTGGTGCTGCTCCCCGGCCACCCGGCGCGGCGTAGGGCTCCGGACGACTTCGGGACCGACCGAGTCCGCGACCGGCCCCCTCGTCCGTACCGGATCCCGGGCGGCCGAGGGTACGGAACACAGAGCACGAGCACAGAGCGAGATCGGCAAGGCGGGCTGTACTGCGTATGAACGAGAAGAACGGCGCGAAGGCGGACGGGGCTTTCGACACCGAGGGCACGGCCGACGAGCCGGCCGCCACGACCGCTCCGGAGGAATCAACCCCCGGGAAACCCGCGCCCGAGCAGGACGCGCCCAAGGGCCCCGCGGCCGTGGACGCCGCGACCGAGGCTCCTCCCGCCGCCGCGCCTCCCGTGCGCGAGCCGGGCAGGACGCGCCGTGAGTCGGAGGAGCCGGCCGGGCAGAGCGCCGCCGCGGGAGCCGGGGCCGCTGCCGAACTCGCCGACGACGAACAGCGCGTGAAACCCGCGAACGCCGAAGACGGCAAGGACCGCGGGGACCGTAAGGACGACCGCGCTGCCGCCACTGCGGGCTCGGCCGACGCCGCGCCGGCCGTACCCGATGCCGCCGGTGACCCCGGGGCGCCCGCCGCACCAGACGCATCCGACGCATCCGACGAGCCCGACGAGCCCGACGCCGTCGAAGTCTCCGAAGCCCCCGCGGAATCCTCCCCCGAACCCGACGCCGCCGCTGCGTCCGCGCCCGCGTCCCCGTCCCCGTCTCCGTCTGCTGCGGCGCCTGCGCCGAAGCCGGTGGCAGATGGCCGCGACACGCCTCCGGTCCGGCCCGCCCGCAGGGAGTCGGACTCCGAGCGGACCAGCGAGTTCGTGGCACTGAAGCCGGACCTGCCGGCCGCGGCGCCGCCCCGTCCCCCGGTCCGCCGTTCTGCCCCGTCCTGGTCGGCTGTCGCCGCCGGCGAGGGGTTGACGGAGTCGGAGCGCACCCGGGAGTTCGGCGCCCCCGCGGCCACCGACGACCGCACCATGGCGCCGGCCGGTCCGGCCGCGCCCCGGGTCGACGCACCCGGGGCAGACGCACCCGGCAGCACCGCGCCGACCGCCGCGTCCGGCTCCGGCGGACCGGCTGGGCCCCCGCCGCCGCTCGACCTGCTGGCCCAGCTCACCAACACGCCGCCGAAGCCCGAGACACCGGCCCGCACCGCGGCGCGCAGGGTCAAGATCTGGGGCACGCTGGTCGTGCTGCTCGCCATCGTGGTCGTGGCCGTCCAGGCGTTGCGTCCCCTCCCCACGCCGACGCTGAAACTCACCGGCGCGTCCACCCACACCGCCGACGGTGCCGCCCCTTCGCTGCCGTGGCCGACCGAGGGCCAGGCCTTGGTCGAGATCAACGGCCTCGGCCGGATGGGTTCGTACGGGGAGATGAAGCCCCTCCCTATCGGCAGCGTCGCCAAGGTGATGACCACGTACCTCATCCTGAAGGACCATCCGCTGAAGCCCGGCGACAAGGGGCCGCTGGTTCCGGTCGACCAGAAGGCGCAGGACGACTACACCAGCGGCGTCACCGAGAAGGAGTCGGTGGTCGAGGTCAAGGCCGGCCAGAAGGTGTCCGAACTGGAAGCGCTCCAGGCCGTCATGCTGCCCTCGGCGAACAACGTGGCCCGCCTGCTGGCCCGTTGGGACGCTTCGACGGAGGAGGCCTTCATCAAGAAGATGAACGACACCGCCAAGTCGTTCGGGATGGCCAACACCACGTACACAGACGCGAGCGGACTCAAGGAGTCCACGGTCAGCACCGCCGAGGACCAGGTGAACCTGGCCAAGCGCGCCATGGCGGACCCCGTCTTCCGTCAGATCGCCAAGCTGCCGTCGTACACCTCGACGACCACATCGGGCGGCTCGACCCTGGAGACGTCCAGGACCCAGCACAACTTCAACAAGCTCGTCCCGCTGTACGGCGTCGTGGGGATCAAGACGGGGTCGACGACCAAGGCCGGCGGCAATCTGCTGTTCGCCGCGGAGACACCGGTCGGCGACACCAAGCAGCTGGTCGTCGGCGCCGTGTTCGGACAGCACAGGCCGAACATCATCGAGACGGCGACCGCGGCCAGCAAGCAGCTGATCCTGGCGGCGGACAAGGCGCTCAGGAACGAGACGGTGGTCAAGAAGGGCGACGTGGTCGGCCGGGTGGACGACGGGCTCGGCGGGACGGTGCCGGTCGTCGCGGACAAGGATCTGGTCGTGCCGATCTGGCCCGGCGCCTCCGTCGAGATCAAGCTCACGGACGGCGGCAGGAGGCTGCCGCACACCGCGAAGGCCGGCACGGTCGTCGGCACGCTGAGCGTGGGCGGCGGCATCGGCGAGGTGAACGTGCCGGTGTCGCTGAAGGAGGCCTTGTCCGAACCGTCGCTGGGTGCGAAGATCACCCGGCTCGGCTGACGAGGGTACGACGGCATCGGCGCGGGCCCGGTCCGGACCCACGTGGGCCGGTTCGACGCGGTCCGGGCCGGTCCGGGCGCGCCCGGACCGGAGAGGGCAGGACCCGTCGATTGTCAGTGGTGCCCGGCAGGATGGTGGGCACGCTGAACGGCGGGCGCGCGTACAGGTCGTGTGCCCGGCACAGGAATCGACTCGGTCCGTCCGACAAGGGAGTCCGCGATGACCTCAAGGTTCACGTCCGGGGCGCGCGGGGTGGCCGCCGCACGGCGCGAGAGCGCGTCCCGGCTCCCCGCGCTGCCGCTCGCCGCGACGTTGCTCACCGCCATGGTCGCCCTCTACATGGCGCTCGTCGCGTTCGGCAACATCACGGACTTCGACACCAACCGCCAGTTCGTCCGCCATGTCCTCGCGATGGACACGACGTTCAAGGACCCGGACCTCATGTGGCGGGCGATCACCTCGCACACGCTCCAGGACATCGCGTACGTCCTGATCATCACCTGGGAGACGGTGGCGGCTCTGGTGCTCGTGGCGGGGGCGGTCTCATGGGTGGCCGGTCTGCGCGGCCGGGCCGGGCTCGGCCGGGCCCGGTGGCTGAGCACCGTGGGGCTGCTGATGGTGCTGCTACTGTTCGGGGCCGGCTTCATAGCGGTCGGCGGCGAGTGGTTCGCGATGTGGCAGTCCAAGTCGTGGAACGGGCTCGACGCGGCCACCCGCAATTTCACCGTGGCGGGGATCGTCCTCGTACTCGTCCATCTGCCCGGCACCAACTCATCGGCGGAACAGGACGATTGAGGGCGGCGAGCGGTCTTTCCCGGCCAAGTCGCGGCCACGGCACTCGCGCCGGCGCGCCATGATCGGTCGAATTCCGCTGGAGGCCGGGCAGATCCGGCTAACTCGTCGCCTGAGCGGGTCGCCGCGGCTCCCATACAAGGTGCATAATGCATGTGTAGCCCTTCGCGCGTCCCCCGTCGCGAAGGGCTACACCTCCTAGCCATGGCCGTGCGACCTGCACCCATGAGGCGGGCAGGGCACATCAGCCACCCGAGCAAGGAACTCCCCTCGTGGCTCCTTGTTCGTGTTTTTTCGAGTTAACAGTGACGTAGAGTGTTTCCGCAAGTCCGGTTCTGATCGCGGAGCGAGATGCTCACGTTTGTCACCCCGGCACCCCTGGCCGACCGGCCGCCCGTCGGCGGGGCTCTTGTACCAAGGTCGGTTAAAGTACCAATCCGTTGACCGAATCGAACATCGCGCGTCGGACAACGCACGAGCGGCGGACGTGGACGTGGGGACCTTGATGGACAACGGCGAAGAGCGCACTCCCGACCTGAGGACGCTGCGGCAGAAGGTCGAGTACATGGTCGACAAGACCTTCCCCGGGGAGAAGATCTCCGGCCGGGTCTTCGCCGATCTCGTCAAGGAGCGCGGCGGCTCGCTCTCCCACAGCTATTTCTCCAACATCCTCGCCGGGAAGGTCACCAACCCCTCGGAAGAGATCCTCAAGGCGCTCGGGCTCGGCTTCGGCGTCGACTGGCGCTTCTTCAAGGACGAATCCGAGGTCGTCGACGACGTCGTCTCGGGGCTTCAGTTCCTCGCGAAGCGGCGCACCGGCGAAATCAGTGGTCTGGCCGGCCGCGGCATCGACGACGACGGACTCGACCCGGAACTGCTCCAGTTCGTGCTTTCCCTCCTTGAGGACAACAAGGACAGCAGGGACGGGCGGGACAACGGGCGCGAAGCCGCCCCTGGCGGACAGCCCGGGTAGCAGGCCGCAGGGCGTTCATCTTGATTGGCTAGGATCGCAGACCGCATGTCACACACACGTGACTATGATCAAGAGGTCTCCATGTCCATGCGCGAGCTGCGGAAAGAGTGCGAAGCCGGATTGGCGGACATGCCCATCCCCGCCCCTTTCAGCATTCCGGCGCTCGTGGCGAACATGGAAGAGGCCCGCGGCCGCACCATCGTGCTGCACGAACTGCCCGACCGGCTGGCCCGGGTGAACGCCGCCTGCGGGCTTCGCCTGAAGTCGGGCGGCACCAGTTTCGTGCTCTACCGCCGGCGTCCGACGGCCTACCAGACACAGCACGTCATCCTGCACGAGCTGTGCCACGAGTGGTTCGACCACGGTACGACCCTGAGCGCCGGCCAGCTCCGCCAACTGCTTCCCGTCTTCAACACCTCACTGATCCAGCGTGTCCTCGCCACCGACGAGCCGGCCCCGCAGGGCGGTGCCGCAGCGGCCGACGCGGCGGCGATGGCGGAGGCGACGCCGCCGGACGGCCTGCCGCCCGCCGTCACCGAGGCCCTCCGCTCCGGCGGCCCCGTCCAGGCACGCGCCCAGTACGACACCCACGACGAGCGGATCGCCGAGTTCGGCGCGTCGCTCATCCCCCGCCTGGCGCGCGACGTGACCAGCGACGACATGGTCGGCCGGCTCGCCAACTCCCTCTCCCGCCCGGTCGCCCACCGGCGCCGCGGGTTCTTCCGCCGCTCGTAATCCTCCGCCGGAGACCTGCCCCCACCATCTCCCGCCCGTCTCCTCCGCCTTGAGCACCGCCCCCTCCGCCCCTCCGTCCCCACTCGTGACCCCTAGGAATGCCGTGACCGCGCTAGACCTTGCCGGCTATCTCATAGCCGGCCTGATGACCGCCGTCGCCCTGTGGCGGATGCCCGCAGCGCTGTGGGGAGACGAGGAGGACAAACGCCGGCGCGCCCTGTGGGGCTGCTACGCGGGCTTCGCCATCGCCCTGTGGACCAAGACGAAGGTCGTACGCATCGGGCTGAACAACAGCCCCGTCGTCGACCTCGCGGTCCTGATCAAGCACTACACGGCGACCATCGCGATCCTGGCGATCCTCAGCTACATCGTCGCCATCTACGGGCACTTCCCGGAGGACGGGGTCATCCCGCGGCACGTCCGGTTCGCCCGGCTGATCCAGCAGGTGGCCGCCAAGGCGTCGGTCGCCACGCTGATCCTGCTGACCGTGCTCTTCTTCACCGTGGTCGACCGCTCGTACGCCTCGGACCGCTTCGTCTCCGACCACGCGGGCCAGTGGGGCGCCACGCTCTACATGAGCGTGTTCTACCTGTACTTGGGCGCCGCCTCCGCCGTCTGCGCCTACCAGTGGGCCCTCGCGACCGCCGGCGCGGGCGCCCGTCATCTGCGCATCGGGCTCGGCATGATGACGTTCGCGATGTTCATCGGCGTCGGCTACACCGTCAGCCGCACCCTCTTCCTGTGGGTCAGCGTCGCCGACCAGCCGAGCCCCGCCTTCGCCCTGCAATTCGACGAGGTGACCGAGGCGGCGCAGGTCGTCCTGTTCGCGTTCTTCGCGCTGGGCGCCTCCATCCCGGCCTTCAGCAAGGGCTGGCGCCGCGTGCGGCTGTGGCGCGCGCAGGCCCGCCTCCACCCGCTGTGGCGGGAGCTGATGACCGCCTTCCCCGACCAGCCCTTCGAGCCGCCCGCCTCGCTCGTCCGCGAGCTGACCCGCTTCGGCACCCCGGCGGACCTGAGGATCGACCGCTGGGCCGCCGACATCGCGGACGCCGTGGAGAAGCTGCGCCACTACGTGCCGGACGCCCTGCTGCCGGCCGCCCGGCGGGCCGCCTGCGACGACGTGCCGGACGCGCGGGACGCGGGTCCGCTCGCCGAGGCGTACTGGATCAAGGCGGCGCTCGCCGCCAAGGCGGGCGGCGCCCCGGCGGGCAGCGCCGCCGCCGTCGAGACCAAGCACGCCACCGACCAGGACGGCGAAGTCGCCCGGCTGGTACGGGTGGCCGCCGCCTTCCGTACCGTCAACGGCGAACGCGCCCGCGGCGTCCTGCACTCCCTGGAGAAGACCGCGTGAGCACCACCCTGACCAGGACCGGGGGCCGCGCGACGGCCCTGGCCCGCGGCATCACCGACCTCCTGCAACCCCGCAATCTGCTCCTGGCGGGGATGCTCGGGATCGGCCTCGCCGCGGCCGGCGAGTGGACCGGACTGCTGTGGGGGCTGCTCGGCGCGCTGTGCGCAGGCATCGTCCCGGCCGGCTACATCGAGTGGGAGCGCAAGCGCGGCACCTGGGGCGACCGGCACGTCGTCGACCGCACCAAGCGGGCGCCGATCTTCTTCGTCATCCTCGGCTCGATCGGGGCCGGCTCGCTCGTCATGGTGCTCGGCCACGCCCCCGGGGGCATCCTGACCGCGATGCTCGCCCTGTGGGTGATGACCATTTTCCTGCTCGTCGTGAACACGGTCTGGAAGATCTCGGTGGACGCCGCCGTCGCCTCGGCGGTCGTCGCGCTGCTCGCCGTGGTGCACTCCCCCTGGTGGCTGCTCGGCTACGCGGTCACCGTCGCCGTGTGCTGGTCACGGGTGGCCCTCACCTACCACACGGTCATGCAGACCGTCGCCGGCGCCGCCCTCGGCGCGGCCACGTCGGCCGCCTTCCTCGTGACCTGACGAAGCGTCAAAAGCTGGGCCCGCGACGGGCGTAGCGGCCCGGCGCGGTCCCCACGACCCGCTTGAAGTGGCGGGTCAGATGGGACTGGTCGTAGAACCCGGTGGCACGCGCCACGTCACCGGGCGCGCGCCCGTCGAGCAGCAGCCCACGGGCCCGGTCCACCCGACGGGCCGTCAGGTACTGGTGTGGCGCGATGCCGAACTCCGCGGTGAAGGCGCGCACCAGATGTGTGGGGTGCGCGTGCACCAGACCGGCGGCCTCGTCGAGGCTCACCCCCTCGACGACTCGGGCGTCCAGGAGCTCCCGCAGCCGTCGCGCGACGGACCGGCCCTGCGGCTGCGGGCCGGCCGCCAGACGCGGACGCAGATGGCCGCGCAACCGTTCCGCGATGAGCGCCAGCCTGCTCTCCGCCTCCAGCTCCTCACCCCGGTGCGCGAGCACGCCGTGCAACTGTCCGACCCGGCGACGCAGTACGGCGTCCATCACGTCGGGGCCGTCGACCGCCGGGGCGATGAGGCTGTCGTCGAGCTGGGTCCGTTCCAGGTACACCACGCGTTTGCGGAAGCCGTGGGCGGTCGCCGGGGAGCCGTTGTGCGGCACATCCGGCGGCAGCAGGGTCACCGCGTCGCCCGGTGTGCCGTGCTCATGGCGGTCCAGGTCGTAGCGGACCGCGCCGTCGTCGACGATCAGCAGGGTCCAGCTGTCGTGGACGTGCATCGGGTACGCGTGCTCGGTGAACCGGGCGTGGAAGACCTCCACGACCCCCGGGACCCGGGGGCGCCAAGCGGAGATCTCCTGTCCTGCGGTCACGCAAAGAACGTACAAGACGCGACGGACCCCGGCCCGGCAGTCTCACTCCATGACATCGGACTCCATGACACCCGACGGCGCGCCCGTACGTTTCGACACCAAGATCGCGGTGCTGCTCCGCGACGACCTGGAGACCTGGCAGCGCCTCAATGTGACGGCGTTCCTGGTCAGCGGCCTGGGCACGCGGCTGCCGGAGACGATCGGCGAGCCGTACGCCGACGCGGACGGCACCCCTTACCTCCCGCTGTTCCGTCAGCCCGTCCTGGTCTTCGAGGGGAGCAAGGAGGTGCTGCGGGCGGCCCACACCCGGGCCCTGAGCCGTGACGTTCCGCGTGCGGTGTTCACGAGCGACATGTTCCGCACCGGCAACGACGCGGACAACCGGGCGGTGGTCCGCGCCGTTCCGGGCGCCGATCTCGATCTGGTGGGCCTCGCCGTCTACGGGCCGCGCAACGCCGTCGACAAGATCCTCAAGGGGGCGCGCATGCATCCGTGAACCGTCGCACTCACCTGTGACGCGACCCCGGAGCGCCCGCGCATCCGGTCCCGGAGCGCCTCCTGCGGATCCGGTGCCGGACGCGGACTTGGTCAGGGCAGCCGTACGGTCACCGTGAGACCGCCGCCCGGATTCGCCTCCGCGGAGGCCGTGCCGCCGTGGGCGCGGGCGATGGAGGCGACGAGGGCGAGCCCCAGGCCGGCTCCCTCGCCCGGCGCGTGCCGACGTTCGTTGAGGCGGCGGAACGGTTCGAAGAGGTCGGCCACCGCGTCCGGCGGCACGGCGGGACCGGTGTTGGCGATGCGGAGCGTCCGGCCGTCTCCGGCCAGGGCGATGTGGATGGTTCCGCCGCGGTGGTTGTAGCGCAGCGCGTTGCCGAACAGGTTGCGGATCAGCTGCGTCAGCAGCACCGGGTCGCCCTCGACGCTCACGGACTCAAGGGCGGTCGTGAGGGTGATCCCGCACTCGCGCGCCTGGGCGCGGTGCTCGTCGGCGACGGCGCTCACGCTCTCCTCCAACGCCACCCGTTCGCGGTGTTCGAGGCCCTGGTCGGAGGCGGCGAGCAGCAGCAGCGACTCGATCAAGTGCTCGCTGGAGTCGGCCACTTGGAGGAGTTCCTCACGGATCCACCGGATCCGCTCGGGGTCCGGGTCGACGAGACCGATCTCGGCGGCGGCCCGCTGTACGGCCAGCGGCGTACGCAGTTCGTGAGCGGCGTTGGCCGCGAACCTCCGCTGCGCCCCGACGAGTTGCTCGATGCGGCCCAGCATCTGGTCGAAGGTGTCGGCGAGTTGCTTCAGCTCGCCCGGTGGCCCCTTGAGGTCGATGCGCTGGTGCAGGTTGGCACCGGAGAGCTTGCGCGCGGTGGTGGTGATGAGGCCGACCGGGCGCAGCACCCGGCCCGCCATCCACCAGGCCAGGAAGAGGGAGAGCACGGCGAAGACGGCGAGGGCGATGCCGGAGACGGTCAGCAGCCGGTTGAGCGTGGTGGCCGCGACGACCTGGACCACCTGGGTCCTCGCGTGCCGGCCGGCCTGGGCGGACGGTACGAGCTCGGCGGGCGGCAAGGCGCAAGGGGATTGCGAGGCGAAGGGAGACGGCGAAGCGGCGCGGCCGCCGGGGACCGCTCCCGTGAACGCGCTGCCGATCCGGTTGTCCAGGCCGTACTGGACGAACACGTAGATCACGCCGACGAGGACACATCCGGCGAGCAGCAGCAGTCCGCCGTACAGGGCGGTCAGGCGGGCCCGCTCGGTGGCGGGGACCAGGCGGCGGATCACCGCTGCGCCCGCCCGGCCCGAGGTGCGGCGTCCGGATGCCGGGCGATGCGGTAGCCGGCTCCGGGGACGGTCTCGATGGCGGGAGGCTCGCCGAGTTTGGCCCGCAGGCGGCTGAGGGCGACCCGCACCGGATTGGTGTCGTATCCGGTGTGCTCCTCCCACACCTGCTCGATCAGGTCCTCGCCGCTGACCACCCCGCCGTCGGCCCGCATGAGGGTTTCGAGGACGGCAAACTCCTTGCGGGTCAGGGCGAGTTCACCGCCGTGGCGACGGGCCTGGCGGCGCGCGGTGTCCAGGACGATTCCGGCGCGCTCGATGACCGGGGGCAGCGCGGGGCGGGCACGGCGGCCGAGTGCGAGCACCCGCGCCAGCAGTTCGTCGTACGCGAACGGCTTGGTGAGGTAGTCGTCGGCGCCGAGCCCGAGCCCCTCGACCCGGTCCCGGACGGCCCCCGACGCGGTGAGCATGAGCACGCGGGTGAGCAGGCCCTCGGCCACCACGGCACGGCAGACGTCGTCGCCGTGCAGGCCGGGCAGGTCGCGGTCGAGCACCAGGACGTCGTAGTCGCCGAGCCGCACCTTGCTCAGCCCGCCGAGCCCGTCGAGGGCCACGTCCACCGCGATCGCGTCACGGCGCAGGCCCTCGGCGATCATCGTGGCCAGGAACGCCTCGTCTTCCACCACCAGTACGCGCATGCCCCCTGTCTACCGGAAACGCACCTTTCGCCGTTGTTACGGGACGGTGATCGCGGGCCGGTGATCGCGGGCCGCTGTTCCGGGCGGCTGCGCCACGGTCCCATGGTCGTAAGGGAAACGAAACAGCGGGTTCCTGGACGCTCTCCTCGGCCGCGCTCCAGCGGCCGGCGCGTGCCGCCGTGCCGCGTCCACGCATGTCCGCGAGGAGAGAAGCGATGAGGAACCACCGGCTCACTCTGGCCCTGGCATCCGGTATGGCGGGGCTCGCCCTGTTCGCGTCCGGATGTTCCGGCTCATCCGGCGGGGGCGCGGGGAAGGACGCGGGCGCGGGCGGCAACGGCTCGGACGCGGGCGCCGACGGCTCGGCGGCGGCCGACAAGGCACAGGCGCTGCGCGGCTGCCTGCGCAAGCAGGGCATGGACGTGCCCGACCTCAAGCCGGGCGAGAACCCGAACGCCCAGCTGCTCTCTCAGCCTCAGGGCACTTCGACGGACAAGTGGAACAAGGCACTCACCGCCTGCGGATCCGGGGTGCCCGGAGGCGACGGCGCAGGCGCCCCCGACCCCGGGCAGCAGGACCAACAGGTCAAGATCGCCCAGTGTCTGCGCGGGAAGGGCTTCGACATGCCCGACCCGAAGGTGGAGAGCGGCCACAGCAGCGGCTTCAAGATCCCCGAGGGCGCCGACCCGGACACGTTCATGAAGGCGCTCAACGAGTGTGCCGCATGAGGCCCCGGACCATGATCGCGGCGGTGGTGACGGTGGCGGCCGTCACGGGCGGCGGGCTCGCCGTCACGGGCCTCACCCGGCCCGGAACCGAGAATTCCACCGAGCAGCGGACCGGCCTTCCGGCGGCCACCGCACCCATCGAACAGGGCGATCTGGTGAGCAGCACCAGCATCGACGGCACGCTCGGCTACTCCCGCGAGAGCAAACTGAACGCGGGCGCGGCCGGCACCCTCACCTGGATCGCGGGCGGCGGTTCCACCGTGAAACGGGACGGCAGGCTGTACGCGGTCGACGGCAGGGACGTCCGCCTGATGTACGGGACCGAGCCGATGTACCGGGTCCTCAGGAGCGGCGACAAGGGCGGTGACGTACGGCAGTTGAAGGCGAACCTGCGTGCTCTGGGGTACGGGAGCGGGCTGGCCGACGACGAGACGTTCACGCCCGGCACGACCAACGCGGTCAAGCGCTGGCAGAAGGCGCACGGTGTGGCGCAGAGCGGTCAGGTGGGCCCCGAGCAGATCGCGTTCGCCACGGGGCCGGTCCGGGTGCAGGGCGCGGAGGCCGCGGTCGGCGACCGCACCGCGCCCGGTCAGAAGGTGATGACGACGACCAGTTCCGACCGGGTCGTACAGCTCCGGGTGAAGGTGTCGGACGCCGCTCTCGCCAAGGACGGCGGCGCGGTACGGGTGGAGCTGCCCGACGGCACCACCGCCTCGGGCACGGTGTCGTCGGTGGGCGCGACCGCGACGACGGGCGACGACCCGAACGACAAGACGCCCCGGATCGCCGTGACCGTCACCTTCGACGACCCCGGCAGGGTCAAGGGGATCGACAAGTCTCCCGCGACCGTGAAGCTCGGCGGCGAGACCCGCCGGAACGTTCTGAGCGTGCCGGTCGGGGCGCTGCTCGCGCTCGACGACGGCTCGTTCGGGGTGCAGGTGGTGGACGGCGGCACGGCCCGCGAAGTGCGGGTGCGGCTCGGGATGTTCGCGCAGGGACGCGTCGAGATAGCGGGCGCCGGGCTGCGCTCGGGGCTGCGGGTCGGGGTGCCGTCGACATGAACCATGCCGGCTCCCTCATGAAAGCCGCCGCCGCCGTCGAGCCTCCCGTGGTCGAGCTGGCCGGGGTCACCAAGGAGTATCCGGGCGGGATCGCCGCGCTGCGCGGGGTCGACCTCACCATCGCGCGGGGTGAACTCCTCGCGATCGTCGGGCCGTCCGGCTCCGGCAAGTCGACCCTGCTGCACATCGTCGGCACCCTCGACCTGCCCACCGCGGGCTCCGTGACCATCGCCGGCCATGACGCGGCCGCCCTCGGCGACCGCAGGCTCTCGGCGCTGCGGGCCCAGCACATCGGCTTCGTCTTCCAGGCCTTCCACCTGGTTCCGGGCGTCAGCGCCCAGGACAACGTGGCGGAGGGGCTGCTGTACTCGGGCCTTCCGCGCGCGGAGCGCCGCAGACGGGCGGCCCGCGCGCTGGAGCGGGTCGGGCTCGGCGACCGCCTGCGGCACCGGCCGCACGAGCTGTCCGGCGGGCAGAAGCAGCGGGTCGCCATCGCGCGCGCGGTCGTCGGCGAGCCCGATCTGCTCCTCGCGGACGAACCCACCGGCGCGCTCGACTCGGCGTCCGGCGAAGCGGTGATGGAACTCATCCACGAACTCAACTCGGAAGGCGCGACCATCGCCGTGATCACCCACGACACGGAGATCGCGGCCCGGCTGCCGCGCCAGGTCCGCCTCCGGGACGGCCGCATCGTCCAGGACACCGGCGGTCCGGACCGCGGGGGTGCGGACGGTGACGGACCGGGGCATGGCATCCCGGGCTCTCCGGCCGGCGCCGTCGTCCGTGGCGACGGTTCGGGTACGGAGTCGCTGTCCGAGGACGCCCGATGAGCGGGCGGCCGGTGCTCAGGCCGGCCCGGCTCGGCCCTCGGGACATCCTGCACACCGGGGCCGCGGGGATGCGCAGCCGCCCGCTTCGGGTGGTGCTCTCCGCGCTCGGCATCGCGATCGGCATCGCCACGATGATCGCGGTGGTGGGGATCTCGGCGTCCAGCAAGGAGCAGTTGCTCCGCGAGCTCGACAAGCTCGGCACCAACATGCTGGTGGTGACGCCCGGGACGGACCTGCTGACCGGCAAGCCCGTGCCGATGGCGAAGGACGCGGCCGGGCGGGTGGCGCGGATCTCCGGCGTGGAGCACGTCGGCGCCACGGGCTCCCTGCCGCAGACGGTCCGCCGCTCGGAGAAGATCCCCGACACCATCACCGGCGGCATCCAGGTGCAGGCGGCCACGGACGGCCTGCTCACCACGCTGCGCGGCACCGTGCGCAGCGGCACCTTCCTCAACCCGGCAACCGGCAAGTACCCCTCGGTGGTGCTCGGCGACGTGGCGGCGCGCCGGCTCGGCATCACCACCCCCGGCCAGCAGGTGTACATCGACGGTCAGTACTTCGCCGTCCTGGGCATCCTCGACCCGCTGCCGCTGGCACCGGAGATCGCGCGCTCGGCGCTGGTGGGCTGGGACGTCGCCGAGAGCCGCCTCGGCTTCGACGGCCGGCCCACGGCGGTCTACGAGCGCTCCGCGGACGCCGCGGTCGACCGGGTGCACGACCTGATCCCCCGTTCCGTCTCGCCCGAGACCCCGCACGACGTCGGCGTATCCGATCCCTCCTCGGGCCTCCAGGCCAAAGCGGCCACGGAGGGCGCCTTCAGCAGTCTGCTGCTCGGGCTCGGCGGAGTGGCACTCCTGGTGGGCGGAGTCGGTGTCGCCAACACCATGATCATTTCGGTTCTCGAGCGACGTTACGAGATCGGCCTGCGCCGCTCCATCGGCGCGACCCGGGGGCAGATCAGGGGGCAGTTCGTCACCGAGTCGCTGCTCCTGTCCGGGCTCGGCGGCGCGGCCGGCATCGTCCTCGGCGGCGCGGCTACCGCGGTCTACTCGTGGTCGAGCGGAATCCCGTGGGTGGTCCCGCCCTGGGCGGTCGCGGGCGGGTTCGGCGCGACCCTGGTCATCGGAACGGTCGCAGGCCTCTATCCGGCGGTCCGCGCCTCAAGGCTCTCACCGACCCTCGCACTGCACTCCGCGTGAACCGACGGGAAGAACGACCCCGGGTGCGGTACGGCCAACCGGCGCCCCGGGGTCGCCGGACCCCTGGGGCACCCGGCGCCACGGCACCCGGCGCAGTCCCCCCTACGTGACGCATCCAACGTCCGACACCCCCGTCCGCACGGAATGCCCTCTCCTCTTCTAGGGTTGTCCCGGCGTATGGCCGGGGCGATACCGGTCCGGGGGACGCACAGGGAGAACGGAATACATAGCCATGGGTGAGTTGATCCTCGTACGTCACGGGGAGACCGAATGGTCGCTGTCGGGGCAGCACACGAGCTACACCGATCTGCCGCTCACTGCGCACGGGGAGGAGCAGGCGCGTGCGGTGGCGCCCCTGCTCGCCGAACGTCCCATCGGGCTCGCCCTCGTCAGCCCACTGCAACGGGCCCTGCAGACCGCGGAGTTGGCCGGAGTAAAGAATCCCCGGATCACCCCCGATCTCCACGAGTGGGACTACGGCGGCTACGAGGGCATCACCACGGACGAGATCCACCGCACCCGCCCCGACTGGGAGCTGTGGACCGACGGGGTCGCGCCCGGTCCCGCCGGGCACCCCGGCGAGAGCCCCGCCGAGGTCGCCGCGCGAGCCGACCGTGTACTGGCCGAGGCCGCGCCCACGCTGCGGGAGAGCGACCAGGATGTCGTCCTCATCGCCCACTCCCACTTCCTGCGCGTCCTGACCGCCCGCTACCTCGGCCTTCCGCCCACGGGCGGCGCACTGGTCGTCATGGACACGGGCGCGATGTCCCGGCTGGGCCGCGAGCACGGGCGTCCCGTCATCACCGCGTGGAACACGGTGCTGCAACACGCCGCGCACTGACCTACGCGCCGGTTCGGTCCGGCATGCGGACCCGCCGTTGTGCGGGGTCGCGTTCAGACCGCCGCGACCGCCTCGCGGGCCCTGCGCAGCGCCAGCGCCGCCAGGGCCTCCGGGGCTCCGGCCTGGCCCCGTATCCCGGGGAACGCGTTGATGTCCACGATGAGCGGGGTGCCGCCCCCGGTGTCGATGACATCGACCCCGTAGACGTCGAGGCGGAACACCGCGCCGACGGACACGGCCAACTCGGCCCAGCCGGGCGGCAGTTCAGCGAGGGCGAGCGACCGCGTGCCACCGAGGCCCTCGGGGGCGAGTTCGGAGCGGCGCAGTGCCGCGAAGACCGTCCCGTCGATCACCCACAGTTTGTGGTCGTACCCGCTGTTCTCGGCGAACTCCTGCACCACCACGGGCTCGTCCCCCCACACCCCGGCCAGCTCGGCCAGGCGTGCCGGGCTGTCGACGCGGGTCACCAGGTCGTGCCGCCTGCTGTGACGGCTCTTCACCACGAGCGGGCCGCCGGGCACGCCGGAGAACGCGGGCGCCGCGCCCTCGACGAGTGCGGTGAGCGAGCCGAAGGTACGGGTCGCGGAGAACGGCAGCCCCGCCTCCCCGGCCAGCTCGGCCATGAACGTGCGGTCCTGGCACAGCTCGGTCGCCTCGGCCGAGTTGATCACCGGCACCCCCCGTGACTCCAGCGCACGAGCCAGCGCGAGAGCGCGCGGCGTGCGCGACTTGAGCAGGTAGACGTCCGCGACCGGACCCGACTGCGCGGGGTCGGCCGTCTCGGGGTGCAGGGTCACCACCCGGTGTTCGCGCTCCAGCAGTTCCCGCGCGGCGGCAAGCAGCGGATGGTCCGGCTCCGGCGTGATGAATCCGACCGTTCTCGCGTTCCCCACCTGCCCTCGCCCCACCATCGTCGTGTCGTCCAGCCGATCGCGCCCCCGCACCGTCGCACTACTCACGAGGCCTCACCGGGCCTCGCCCGCCGCCCCCGCAGAGGTCCTGACCGGCCGCGCCTCAGCGGCCGGCCCCTCGCTCCCGAACGGCTGGTTCGGGATGCGTCCCGCGCCGGAGACGAAGGCCGCGGCGGCGACCGCGCTGCCCGTGCGGGCCAGTTCGAGCACGGCTCGGGCCACCTTGGCCGCCGCGTCCGGCACCTGGCGGAAGCTCGGGAAGTCGTTCACATCGACGACCACGGGCCCGTCCGGGCCGAGCAGCACGTCGACGCCGTACAGGTCGAGGCCGTACACCGCGCCGACCTGGTCGACGATGGCGGCCACTTCGGCGGGCAGCGGCACATGCCGCTCGCGGACGCCGCGATCCGGGTGGAGCGGTGAGCGGCGCTCGGTGGCGTACAGCTCTCCGCCGACGCAGTACACCTTCAGGTCGATGCCGGAATTGGGGACATAGGGCTGGGCGATGAGCATCCCTTCCCCGGCGAGGGAGGGCAGCATCGAGGCGAGCCGGTCCGGCGACGGCACGAGGTGCACGGCTCGCCCGGAGCTTCCGTCGGCGGGCTTCACCACCAGCGGGTACTCCGACTCGGCCACCTCCATGAGCAGTTCGGGCCGGGCGGCCGCGTACGTCATGGGGACCGGCAGACCGCGGCTGCGCCCGATGGCCGATGCCAGCGCCTTGTCCCGGACGCCGCGGATGGACCGCACATCGTTGACCGTGGTCAGGCCGACCGCGGCGGCGGCCTCAAGGAGCGGGAGCCCCGGTCCGCCGGAGACCGTTTTGAGCACCCAGGCGTCGTGACTGCCCGCGCGGACCGCCTCGGACATCCGCAGCAGGGAGCCGCCGGGCCGCACCACGTCGACCTGGTGGCCCCAGGCGACGAGTTGGCGGATCACCTCCACGGGCATGCCGTCATGGCGGTAGTGCTCTTCCACCAGGAAGCAGAGCCTCATCGACCTTCCCCGTAACGCCCGGACGTCCGCCGATCCCGTCCGGCGAGCTGTGACGTCACAGGATGTCATGAACTCCGGCCGGGTCGCCCCCCACCCCGGCACGGCTACTTCCGCCGCCGTAGCCGCCTCAGCAGACTTCGCTGTACCGGCGCTCCTTCCGTCTTCGGATCGGGCTCCCACCGGCCGGAATGCGGCGCGGGAACGCCGCGGCGCGGACCGGCCGGGCCGGCGTCCCCGGGGGCCGGTGGCTGTCCGCTCACCGGGGCGGCCCGCTCCGAAGTCGCTTCCCCGGCCGGGCGCGGTGCCGGACACTGGTCCCGGGCGTCCGCGAGCGCCTCCACGAGACGCGACCGGTACCAGGCGATCTCGTCCGGCTCGTCCGCCAGCAGCAGCCGGTCGACGACGCCCTGGGCGATGGCGGACTCGGGATGGACCCGGAACGTGTCGGGGCACAGCCGCCTCAGGCAGGCCCGTTCGTAAGGGTCCTGGACGATCTCGGCAAGGTGCGCGCCGTCGAGTGCGGAGGCGGTCGCGGCCGCCAACTCCCACTGGTCGTCGCTCTGGCGGGCCAGCATGGCGATCCTGCGCCCGCGCCAGTTGCGCGCCCGCCAGTCCTGCGCACGGTCGGGCTCCGGATGCCGCCCGCTCAGCAACTCCGGCTCGCGCAGCGCCAGTTCGACGACCTCGTCCGCCAGATAGAGCCAGACGACCGCCCGGTAGCGGTTGAGATAGCAGCGCACGGGCGTGAGGTGACCGGTGCGGGCCAGTTTGGTGAAGCGGCCGGGCGCCACACCCAGCAGGTCGGCGCCTTCGCTCGTGCCGACCGTCCGCACCTTTTCCCGTAGGGCCTCCGGGAAGTCCGGCGCGGTTCTGAGGCGGGCGACCTCGCGCGCGGTGACCCGGCGGTGGCCGCCGCCCGGGTCCGGCACGGTACGAATATGGCCGAGTTGGACGGCCAGCTCGAACTCGCCGCGCCTCAGCTCCAGTTCGCGAGCGGCGGCGCCCGGCGCGAGCCGCGACCCGGCCGGCGACGCCGCGGTTGCCGCCGCCGCGGGCACGACGACGTTCTTGGTGGTGATGACGGTCATCGGATCCTCCCCCGTGAGGAACGAGTACTCAGGACGAATACTCTCGGTGACGACCGTAACTCGTGGTGCCGACATCCCGCTCGGCCTGTGGATAACTCGGACCGTGCTCAACCCACGCTCAACCCGGCGGCGCACAACCCCAGTTCAGCGGCGTGTGACGCCGAAGTCGCCGTACTCCCCCGGCTGCCTTGCGGCCACCGAGAGGTGCTCGCCGACGCGATTGACCAACAGCGTCATCTCGTACGCGATCTGACCGATGTCCGCCTCCGCCGAGCTGAGCACACACAGGCAGCTGCCCTCACCGGCGGCGGTGACGAACAGGACGCCCTCGTCGAATTCGACCATGGTCTGACGGACCTTGCCGGCGCCGAAGTGCAGGCCCGAGCCCTTGGCGAGGCTGTGCAGTCCCGAGGAGACCGCGGCCAGATGCTCCGCGTCCTCGCGCTCCAGGCTGGAGCCGGCGGCGGTGACCAGGCCGTCGTTGGACAGGACGATCGCGTGCCGCACGTGCTCGACCCGCCGGGTCAGGTCGTCGAGCAGCCAGTCGAGTTCCTTGCTCAGTGCCATGTCAGGCCTCCCCGCTCATGCAGTTCCCCGTTTCCCCGTTCTCCTGCCACCCTTCACCACCGGCGCGCCACGGGCAAGCGGTGCAGGACGCCGGTGAGTCGCACGCAGGCGGCGGGACGGGGGCACGCGTCAACCATGCGGAACCGGCGTGCGCCGGGGGCGCGCCCGGCGCATCGAAAAGGACACCGCGTGCGGCGGGAGCAGTGCGTTCGCGGCATCGGGCCCGATGCGGCCTCAGGCCGGCCAGACCACGCGTCGACGAGGCTACTTGCCGGCCAGACCGAGGTTGGCGCCGTCGCGGAGGTCAGGGAAGCCCTGCGCGACGACGGCCGCCGGGCCGAGGCACGCCTGACGCGTGGCGGCCTTCGCCGGGTTGGTCGCGCAGCCCAGCTCCTGATACGTGGCGGCGGCCTTCTGGAGCTTCTCCGCGACGGAGCGCAGGGTGGCGAAGCCGTCCTTGCCGCTGATCTGCGCCAGGGCGAACGACGCGTCCGCGTTCGTCCCCTGCGTCGCGTCCGCGCACTTCTGTGTGAACACCTCGGCCGACGCCGTCGAGCAGGGCGACTTGCCGCCGGAGCCGAATCGCGGTTCGTCCACGGAGAGCCTCGCCTCCATGGCGGACTTGACCTTGTCGGCCGTCGCCTCCTTCGCGGACACGGCGTCCACCGGGTGGGCGGCCGAGGCGCTCGCCGACGGCGTCGATCCGGAAGCCGAGCCGCCACCGGAGCCCGAGCACGCCGAAAGCAGCGCGACGGCCGCGGTGACCCCGCCGGTCACCATCCACAAGTGTTTCCGGTTCATGGTTCTCGGCCCCCCGCCGCATCGGAGATCATGAGCACGTCACATTAACTCACGTCGATCCGCCTCACCTCGATCCACTCGACTCACCTCGATCCACCTCTCGTAGGTCTCGCCGGGTGTGGGGGATCATGGCGGCATGGCCGACGACCGCGCGCACGTTCAGGAATTCTTCGCCGCCCGAGCGGCCGACTGGGACCGCAAGTTCCCCGACGACGGTCCGGCCTATGCCGCGGCCGTCGCGGAGCTCGGGCTCGCGCAGGGCGATGCCGTCCTCGACGCGGGATGCGGCACGGGCCGCGCCCTGTCGGCGCTGCGCGACGCCGTGGGTCCGCGCGGTACGGTCATCGGCGCCGACCTCACCCCCGAGATGCTCGCCGAAGCCGGCCGGGCCGGCCGTGACCGGTACGCCACACTCCTGCGCGCCGATGTCAGTCGGCTCCCGCTGCGTGCCGCTTGCCTCGACGTGGTCTTCGGTGCGGGGCTCATCTCTCATCTGCCCCAACCGGCCGAGGACGTAAGGGAGTTGGCGCGGGTCACGCGGCCGGGCGGCCGTCTCGCGCTGTTCCACCCGATCGGCCGGGCGGCCCTCGCCGCGCGCCACGGCCGCCGGCTCAGCGACGACGACCTGCGCGCCGAGCCCCGCCTGAGGCCGCTGCTCGCCGCGGCGGGGTGGCTGCTGGAGTCGTACACCGACGAGGACGAGCGCTATCTGGCGGTGGCGGTGCGCCAGGCCTGACCGGGGCCGCCTCAGCTCATGCACCGCCCGGGTGTGCGCTTTCATCACCTACCGGCCACTTCGCACACGAAGGCCTCCGGCCGGTCGAACATGACGTGTGCCCGGCGTCCCCACCGTCACCACCCTGACGCCCTACGCGACGAGTTCGGCGCGCCCGGCCGTGCCGTCACCGAGTGCGCCCACGAGACAGCTGCGGTCGACCGGCAGCCTCATCAGCAGGTCGCGCTTCGCCGGCTGCGTACCGCGCACGAGACCGACAGCCGTGCGGTGCAGGCCGAGCGGATCGGCGAGGCGCATGGTCGACGCCCACACCGGACCGACACGCGCGAGCACCTCCGCGAAGCCCCCGCCCCGCACTAAGGCGTCCTCCGAAGAGGACGCGATGCCGCTGCTGCCCGCCGTCGGCACCGAGTCGGGGTTGGCCTCGGTCAGGACGAGCCGGGCGCGATCAGCCGCCCACGCCCTCTATCTGCGGGGCGGCGTCCAACTCTACGGTGGTGAGGACCATTTCAATGATCGGCACCGGCGCGTCGCGATGCTCGGCACCGCGGCGCATCGCACCGGGAGCCGCCCTCGGAAAGGTGGCCTTCATGTTCGCGAGATTCCGCAGATCGTCCCGACCGCGGCAACAGGGCGACGTCCGGCACCACAACATCTTCGAGGCCGCGGCCGCGTATGTGACCGCCTGCGCGGAGGACGATCCCGACGCGCTCGACGAGGCAGCGGGCTGGGTGTCGCCGGAAGCCCTCTCGTTCGGGGTGCGCGAACTCGCCTGCCGGGCGGTCGTGGCGCTCGCCCGCGAGCAGGACCGGTCCCCGCGCGAGGTGGCCGAAGAGCTGATGGGTCTGCCCGCCTCCTGACGGGCACCCCGGTTCCCGGCCGGCGCCTGCGTGTTGGTGGTTCGCGGCTCTCGACGTCTGCGTTACCCACTGGTTAAGGTGCGCCGACGAGCGAACCGAAGGGGAGGATTCCGTGACCGGGACGGACGAGGCCGAAGCGGCCGCAACCGCCGCAGACGAGGCACTTTACGTACTCACGGCGGCGCTCCTGACGCCCGCGCAGTTCCCGAGCGTGCTCGGCGACGACTATCCCGAGGCGTGCGCGGCGCTCGGCCTCGGGCCGTACGCCCAGGGCTACGGTCTCGTCCTGGGCCAGGACGGTGCGGGCGCCCGCTGGACGGTCGTCATCGACGACGTGTCCCTCGTGGCGGTCGCGATCGCTTCCTGGGACTGCGGCATGGAGTACGAGCTGTCGCCGGACGAGCGCACCGTGGTGGCGGCGCTGCCCGGCTGGCCGCTCGAACTGGTCGTCTCGGCGCCGAACGTCCCGGCCCCGCACGACCCCGAACCGGATCCCGAGGGTCCCCCCACCCTCACGCCGCCCGACACGAGCCAGTGGGGCCCGGCCCAGCGCCGGCTCGGCGCGGACGCGGTCGCCGTGCAGTGGACGACCTGGCGGGAGCAGCTCGACGACGACACCTTCGGGCCGCCCCCGACCGGCGAGCCATCGGCCGCGGAGCCATCGACCGCCGCGACGATTCAGGCCCCGGATCACAACCCCGGGGAGCCGAGTCCCACGGCCTCCGGCGACTCCGACGAGGGCGAGGGAGGCAGCGCGAGGGCCTCCGACGAGGTGGTCGACAAGCCCGTCGACCCTGCCGGCGAGGAGGGCGGCCCGGCCGACCGCACGGGCGGCAGCCTGGACGACGAGCCCGATGCGGAGACCGGGCACCACCACGACGACGGTGAGCCGAGGGGTGTCCGTCGCGTCCTCGCCGAGCTGCGCGGGTACGTCGACTCCGCTCCCCCGGTCGGCCGCGTACGCTCCGGGTTCGCCCCGGGCGGGGCACGCACCCTGCGCGCCGACGGCCCCGGCTGGTCCCTGGTGGCCAGGACCGACGACGTCGCCTTCGTCCTGCTCGACGAGTGTCCCGGCGACGTCCATCCGGTGGGCCGGGACGAGGGCCTGCCGGCGCTCCTCGCATCGCTGGAGGCGATGGCCGTACACCCCGCGTGAGGGACGGCCCGCCCCGGCCGGGTCCTGACTGGTGCCGCCCGAGGACACCGCATCCGTCGGCCCACCCTGACGCATGGCGCGGCCTCACCTCAACTCATGGGCACAGAGCCCCGGTTGAAGCCCGGCTCACACCCGGTCGAGCGGGCGGTGCGGGCCCGTCGGCAGTTCGGCCAGGATCGTGTCGCCGGGGCGGATGGCGCCGCCGGTGCGGACCACGCTCATGATCCCGGCCTTGCGCACGATGTTCCCGTCGTCGTCGCGGCCCACGAGCTGCTTCAGCAGGCCGCTCTGGAAGCCGTCGATCTGGAGGCACGGGTTGCGCAGACCGGTGACCTCGACGACCGCCTCGGGCCCGATGCGCAGCAAGGTGCCGACGGGCAGGCCGAGCAGGTCGATGCCGTGCGTCGTCACGTTCTCGCCGAGCTGCCCCGGAGCCACCTCGAAGCCCTGCTCGGCGACCTCGTCGAAGAGCTCGCCGTGGATGAGGTGGACCTGGCGGAGGTTGGGCTGCGTCGGATCCTGGGCGACGCGGGAGCGGTGCTTGACCGTCACCCCCGCGTGCACGTCGCCCGCGACGCCGAGCCCGGGGAGCAGGGTGATGCTCTCCCGGTTCGGCTTGGTGAAGGAGTACTCCTCGTTGCTGCTGACCGCTGTGACCGTTCCCCTGGCGCCGCTCATCGCGCGGAGCTCCCCTCTGCCGTGCCAATGATCAGCCCGAGCCTAACCCGGCCCGTTTCCGCTCCCCGGCGGCGCCCTAGCGGCCGAGCTCCTTGCGGGATATGTGCCGCAGCCGGCGCCGCTGGCTGGGGTCCAGCGTGAAGTAGGCCGCCACGGGGACACCGATCAGCACCAGCAGGGCGAGCCAGAATCCGATCAGGGGGATCAGGATGAGCCCCGCCACGACTCCACCGGCGGCGATCATCGCGCGCTTCGACATGTCCGTCGCCTTCCTCTGCGCGGCCCGAGGCCGCTCTTCCTGTCCAGAGAACGCCCGGCGGCGCCCGCTGGTTCCAGCTGCCTTCCACTATGCGTCACTTCCGCAGTGGTGCGCCGACCTCGTGCATGTGCCCGAGCGCCTGACGGTAGGAGTCCGTCAGCGAGGTCTCCGCGTACGGGATGCCCAGTGCCGCGCAGTGCGCGCGGACCATCGGCTGGGCGAGCCGGAGGTGCGGGCGCGGCATGTTCGGGAACAGATGGTGCTCGATCTGGTAGTTCAGGCCGCCGAGCAGCCAGTCGGTGAGCGGGCCGCCCCGTACGTTGCGCGACGTCAGGACCTGGCGGCGCAGATGCCCCCAGGAGGAGTCCTCGGCGTCGTCCGGGTCGGGCATCTCCATGCCCTTGTGGTTGGGGGCGAAGGTCATGCCGAGGTGCAGGCCGAACAGCGCGTGGTGCACGAGGGCGAAGACGAGGGCCTTGCCCGGGGACATGACGCACAGCAGCAGGGTCGCGTAGCCGGCGAGGTGGGCGAGGAGCAGGGGTGCCTCGACGGCGCGCTCGCGGGGCGGCTGCCGCTTGAGGTCCTGGAATCCGTACACCTTGAGGGCGATGCCCTCGAGGAGCAGCATCGGGAAGAAGAGCCCGGCCTGGTGGCGGGTGAGCCAGCGGGCGAAGCCTTCGCGCTGTTCGGCCTGGCGCTGGGTCCAGACGAGGGCACCCACCCCCACATCGGGATCCTTGTCTATGTGGTTGGGGTTCGCATGGTGGCGGTTGTGCTTGTCGTTCCACCAGGCGTAGCTCATGCCGAGCAGCAGGTCGCTGTGGAACAGGCCGATGATCCGGCCCGCGCCCTTGCCGCGGGTGATCTGGGCATGGCCGGCGTCGTGGCCGAAGAAGGCGCTGCGCGCCCACAGGACGGAGAGCGGGAGGGCGAACAGGAGGGTCCACCAGGTGTCGCCCGTGAGCGCCATCGCGGTGACCGTCGCGCCGAGGGCGAGCAGGTTGACGGCGATCTTGGTGGCGTACCAGCCGGTGCGCCGGTCGAGCAGGCCCTGCCCCTTGACCGCCTTGAGCAAGGGGCCGAACTCGCTGCCCGCCCGCGGCGCGGCCTGGGCGCCGGGGCCCGTGGCGCCGAGGCCCGTGGCGGGTTGCGGCATGGTCGCCTGTGACATGACGTCTCCGGTGGTCGGGTGTCCCCCGCAGGGTGCCTGCGCTGGTCCCCATGAACGTACGGAGCGGCGGCGTTGACGACCATGGAGCCACCCCCCGGCTCCGCTCGGGGGGCTACCCAGAGCCCGCCGGTGGTGCTGACAGCACCACCCCGCATCACGTGACGCAGGTCACCGGCGAACCGATCCCCCATCCCCGGCCTTTGCTGTACCCTCGGCGACCTCGGCCAACGTAGTCAAATTTGAGGAATGCGTTTTCGCTGTGCAAAGGCTCCCCGCTCCAACGCCGTCCCAGCTCGCCGAACTCTCCCGCTGCAGCGTCACCTTCCTGCCCGACGACCCCTCCCGCACCGGCCGCATCGCCTTCTGGCAGGCCGATGGCGACCCCCTCCCGGCCGCCCCCGGCACCGTCGGACAACTCACCGTCGTCGGTGCGGACGCCACGCCGCACACCGTGTCCGCCCTGCTCCTGCCCGTCCGCGACGCACTGCCGCTGCTCACCCGGGCCCGTGCTCTCGCGCAGGCGTCCCGCGCGACCGCCTTCTGGGGCTCCGCCGCGCTCCTCGCTCTCCAACTGGCCGCGCGCGGGCTGTTGTTGCCCGGCCTGACCGCGACCGACCACGACGCCTGGCGGGTCGGGCCGCTCGGCGCCGAGGACCTGGACAAGGTGCGTGAACTCGCCGCCGCGATGCCTCCCGAAGCCCATGCCGCTCCGCTGCCGGCCCCGTCGGAGCCGGTGCTCCTGCCCGACCCCGAGCGGCTCCTGCGCGCCTTCCTCGACGCCGTCGCGGACGGGCTGCCGCGCACGCCGGGCGCGGCACGCGCCACCGGTTCGCCGGCCTTCGCCGCCGAGGCCCCCCAGCGCCTGCCCGAGCAGCGGGCCTGGGCCGCCGATGTGGCGGCGGGGCATGACGCCGGCGTCAGGATCTCGCTGCGCGTGGAGCTCCCCGGTCTCGCCTCGGCGGACCCGGACAGCTCCGGCCCGGTGTTCCGTGCCGTACTCCAGATGCACAGCGTCAGCGATCCCGCGCTGGTCGCGGACGCCGCCGAGGTGTGGGCCGGGTCCGGCGCGGCCGCCCGGTTCGGACCGCGCGCACGCATGGACGCGCTGCTCGCGCTGCGACGGGCGGCCCGGACCTGGCCGCCGCTCGCCCCGCTGCTCTCGACCACGGTGCCCGACGCGATCGAACTCGCCGACGAAGAGGCCGGCGAGTTGCTCGGCCCGGCGTCGCGCGCGCTCGGCGCGATCGGGGTTCAGGTGCACTGGCCCAAGGGCCTCTCGCGCAAACTCACGGCGCGCGCCGTGGTCGGCCCGCGAGAACAGGGGCCCGAGCGCGTCGAGTCCGCGGCGCCCTCGATGCTCTCCGCCGACGCGCTGCTCGGCTTCACCTGGTGGTTCGCGCTCGGCGACACCGAGTTGAGCCGCCAGGAGCTGGACGCCCTCGCCGAGGCGAGCCGCCCCGTGGTGCGGCTGCGCGACCAGTGGGTGCTGGTCGACCCCGAGGAGGTGCGGCGCGTCCGTACCGCGCAGGACCGCAAGGTGACGCCCGTGGACGCGCTGGCCGCCGTCCTCACCGGGTCGACCGAGATGGACGGGCGGCGGGTCGACGTCGAAGCGACGGGCTGGCTCGCCCGGCTGCGCGACCGGCTCGCCGACCCCGAGGCCGCCCGTGACCACCCGGTCGCCCAACCGGCCACGCTCACCGCCCAGTTGCGCGACTACCAGCTGCGCGGCCTCAACTGGCTCGCCGACATGACGTCGCTGGGGCTGGGCGGCTGCCTCGCCGACGACATGGGACTCGGCAAGACCATCACGCTCATCGCCCTGCATCTGCACCGGCAGAGCGACCCGGCGACGGCCGGGCCGACCCTCGTCGTGTGTCCCACCTCCCTGATGGGCAACTGGCAGCGGGAGATCGAGCGGTTCGCGCCCGGCACCCCCGTCCGGCGCTTCCACGCGACCGCGCGCTCCCTGGAGTCCCTGGCCGACGGCGAGTTCGTGCTCACCACGTACGGCACGATGCGCCTGGACGCCGCCAGACTGGCAGCGGCGTCCTGGGGCATGGTGGTGACCGACGAGGCGCAGCACATCAAGAACCCGTACTCCGCGACCGCCAAGCAGCTCCGCACCATCGGGGCCCGCGCCCGCGTGGCGCTCAGCGGCACCCCGGTCGAGAACAACCTCTCCGAGCTGTGGGCGATCCTCGACTGGACCACGCCCGGCCTGCTCGGCCGGCTCGGCACGTTCCGCGCCACGTACGCGTCCGCCGCCGAGAGCGGCCAGGACCCGGCGGCCGCCGAGCGGCTCTCGCGCCTGGTGCGGCCCTTCCTGCTGCGCCGCCGCAAGTCCGATCCCGGCATCGCCCCCGAGCTGCCGCCGAAGACCGAGACCGACCACGCCGTCTCCCTCACCAAGGAGCAGACGGGCCTGTACGAGGCGGTGGTGCGCGAGACGCTCGCCGAGATCTCGGGAGCGAACGGATTCGAGCGGCGCGGCCTGGTGGTCAAGCTCCTCACCGCGCTCAAACAGATCTGCAACCACCCCGCGCAGTTCCTCAAGGAGGAGACTCCGACGATCACCGGCCGTTCGGGCAAACTGGAGCTGCTCGACGAGCTTGTGGACACCATCCTCGCCGAGGACGGCGCGGTGCTGGTCTTCACGCAGTACGTCCGCATGGCGCGGCTCATCGAGGAGCACCTCGCGGCACGCGGCGTGCCGACCCAGTTCCTGCACGGCGGCACTCCGGTGGAACGGCGCGAGGACATGGTGCGCTCCTTCCAGGACGGTGAAGTCCCGGTGTTCCTGCTGTCGTTGAAGGCGGCGGGCACGGGGCTCAACCTCACGCGCGCCGGTCACGTCATCCACTACGACCGTTGGTGGAACCCGGCCGTGGAGGCACAGGCCACGGACCGCGCCTACCGCATCGGACAGACCCAGCCCGTGCAGGTGCACCGGCTCATCGCGGAGGGCACGATCGAGGACCGCATCGCCGACATGCTCGTCCGCAAGCGGGAGTTGGCGGACGCGGTGCTGGGCGCGGGCGAGTCGGCGCTGACCGAACTGTCCGATGCCGAACTGACCGATCTGGTGGCGCTGCGAGGGAGCGGGCGATGAGCGACACACACAAGGCCGACCCGTACGAGCACGACACGTACGGGCACGCCGCCCGGAACGAGCGCACCTTCGAACCCCTGCCACCCGTGAACGGCCGTGCCTTTGCGACCAGTTGGTGGGGCCAGGCATGGCTCAAGGCGCTGGAGGACACGGCGCTCGACCGGCAGCAGCTCAAGCGGGGGCGCCGCCTGGCCCGAGCGGGCGCGGTCGGCGCGGTGACCGTACGTCCCGGCCGGATCACCGCCGTCGTGCGGGACCCGGACGGATCGCACCACCGCGGCGACGTACTGCTCCAGGAGCTGGACGCGGACGAGTGGGACCGCTTCCTCGCCATGGCCGCGGAGCGCGCCGGACACATCGCGGCCCTCCTCGACCGCGAGATGCCACCGCACCTGGTGGAGGACGCGGCGAGCGAGGGCATCGAACTGCTGCCGCGCATAGGCGACTTGGACCCCGAGTGCGGGTGCGAGGCGTGGGACCACTGCCCGCACACCGCGGCGCTCTGCTATCAGGTGGCCCGTCTCCTGGACCAGGACCCGTTCGTCCTGCTCCTGCTGCGGGGCCGCACCGAACGGGCGCTGCTCGACGCCCTCCAGGAACGCAGTGGCGCCGCTCCGGCCGCCGACGGGGCCGCGACGGCGCACGGAGTCCCGGCCGACGAGGCGTTCGCGGCCCGCGACATCGTTCCGCCGCTGCCCGACCCGCCCGGTCTGCCGCCGGAGCCGGGCGGCCCCGCGCACCTGGACACCGAGACCGCGCCGGAGCCCGGAGTGGATCCGGCGGCCCTGGAGTTCCTGGCCGCCGACACCGCGCGACGGGCCCACCGTCTGCTCGCGGACGCACTCACGCCGGGTCATGAAACCAGGCCTGTCGAAGGGGAGTTGACGGACGATCAGGATCTGGTCCGGCTGGCGGCCGGATGCCCTGACAGCCGTCTCTCCGCGCGGCTCGCGGCCGCTTCGGGCCGCCGCCCCGCCGACCTGTCGGCGGCCGTACGCGCCTGGCGGTTCGGCGGGGTCGCCTCGCTGCGCGCCCTGGAGGAGGAGTGGGTTCCGGGACGGGAGGAACTGGCTCGGGCCCTGTCGGACCTCGACCGCGCCTGGGCCGATGCCGAGCGCCCCGCCCTGCGCTCTGCCGGCGCCAACCGCTGGACGGTGACCGGCCGGGACGCCCAGCTGCGGTTTGGCCCCGACGGCCGCTGGTGGCCCTACCGCAAGGAGCGCGGCCGCTGGACCCCCGCGGGCCCGGCCGACCAGGACCCGGCGGCGGCCCTCGCCACCGTGGCAGGCCCGGACGAGGGCGGCACCGGCGCCTGAACCGGGCAGGCCGTTTGTCCCCTTCCACCCCGCACGCCTCGGACCGTACGGTAACTCCCGTGAAGGGCCTGCCCGTTGACCGACCGAGGGAGCCGACCGTGCCGGGGTCATCGCGTACGCGTACGGATGTCGGCCTCGCACGCGACGCGGTCGGCCTGCGCGAGGTCCTCTTCCAGAGTGTCACCGCGATGGCACCCGCCGCCGCGGTGGCCGCGTCGATCCCGGCGGGTGCCGCCTTCGCGGGCGGCAGCCTGCCCCTGTCGGTCCTGGTGGCGCTCGTCGCGTGCCTGTTCACCGCGGCGTGCGTGGCGGAACTCGCGCAGGAGCTGCCCGCCGCCGGCTCGGTCGCCACCTACAGCGCCCAGGGCCTTCACCCCGCCGCGGGGTTCCTGGTGGGCTGGGGCTACGTCTTCGTGGAGGCGCTGGTGCCGCCCCTGCTCCTGCTGCAGCTGGGGTTCACCACCGCGGGCACCCTGCACGAACAGTGGGCCGCCTGCCCGGCGGACCTGTGGTGGCCGTGGTCGCTCGCCGGGGCGGTGGTCATCGCCGTCGCCGGGTTCTTCGGGGTGCGGGCCTCGGCGCGCTTCGGGACGGTGCTCGGCGTCTTCGAGGTCCTGGTGTTCGTGGCGTTCGCGGCGATGCTGATCGTGGCCGCGGGATCCGACAACTCCCTCACGGTGTTCGGCACTTCGCACACCGCGCACGGGTACGGAGGGTTCGGCGGCGTATTCGCAGGCTCGGTGTACACGGTGCTGGCCTTCGCCGGATTCGAGGCGGCGGCGCCGCTCGCCGAGGAGGCCCGCAACCCGCGCCGCACGGTGCGCCGCGCGGTGTTCGGGGCGGCCCTGGCCATCGGGGTGGTGTACGTCCTGACGACGTACGCGATGGCGGTCTACTACGGCCCTGACCGGTTCGCCGGGTTCGGGGCGTCCGGTGGCGCCTCGTGGGAGGGGGTGGCGCGTGCGTCGTTCGGGCTCTTCTGGGTGGTCCTGTTCCTCGCCGTGGTCAACTCGACCGTCGCCAACGCCAATGCCTGTGCCACCGTCTCGACCCGCACGGCGTTCGCGCTCGGCCGGATCGGCGTCTTCCCGCGTTCCTTCGCCCGCCTCCACCCCCGGCGCCGTTCGCCCGTGACCGGCGTCGCCGTGCAGTTCGCGGTGGTGGTGGCCGCGATCCTGGGACTCGGTCTCGGCTACGGCCCGGTGACGGCGTTCACGCTGCTCGCCACCGTCATCGTCACCGTGATCATCGGCGTGTACATCGTGGTGGACCTCGCCTGCGCCGGATACTTTTTGCGGCGCCGCCGCGACCTGTTCAGCCCTCTGCGGCACCTGGTGTTCCCGGTGCTCGGCATCGCCGCGTTCGTCCCGGCGCTGCTCACCGCGGCGGGCATCCCCGCGTTCTCCTTCGTCGCCGAGCTGGCGCCGCCGGTGTCGTACGCGGGGCCGGTCGTCGGGGTCTGGATGGCGGCCGGGGCCGTCGTGCTGGTGGTGCTCGCGCGCCGGCATCCCGAGCGGCTGGCGCAGACCGGCCGCGTTCACCTCGTCGAAGCCGACGAGGACCACGAAGACCACGAGGAGACAGGAGCGGTACAAGGATGAGCGACGACCCGCGGATCCTGACGGTGCGGCCCAAGGAGAACGAGTACGCCTGGACGTTCGGCGGCGCGCCGCCCATCGCCCGGGTGACCCCCGGAACCGTCCTCGACCTCTACACCGAGGACTGTTTCGCCGGCCGGGTGCGCTCGGAGAACGACCTCGTCTCACGCGTCTGCGAGTTCCCCTTCCTCAATCCGCAGACGGGCCCCTTCTACGTGGAGGGCGCCGAGCCGGGCGACACGCTCGCCGTGCACTTCGTGTCCGTGAGGCCCGCCCGGGACTGGGCGGCGTCGACGACCGTCCCCCTGTTCGGCGCCCTCACCTCGACGCACACCACGGCCACGCTCCAGCCGCCGCTGCCGGAGACGGTGTGGATGTGGGAGCTGGACCGGGCGCGCGGCACCTGTCTGTTCCGGGCCCGCGAGAGCGACATCGAGGTCGAACTGCCGATGGACCCGATGCACGGCACGGTCGGGGTGGCTCCGGCCAATCTGGAGGTGCGTTCCGCGCTCGTGCCCGACGCACACGGCGGGAACATGGACACGCCGGAGATGCGCGCGGGTGTGACCTGCTATCTGGGGGTCAACGTGGCGGGCGCCCTGTTCAGCCTGGGTGACGGGCACGCCCGCCAGGGCGAGGGCGAGACGTGCGGGGTGGCCGTCGAGTGCGCCATGAACACGGTGGTCGTGGTCGAGCTGCTCAAGGGCGTCGCGACGCCGTGGCCGCGCATCGAGTCGGACACCCACATCATGTCGACGGGTTCGGCGCGCCCTCTCGAAGACGCCTTCCGCATCTCGCAGTTGGACCTGGTGCGCTGGCTGGAGCGGGACTACGGCCTGTCGGCCCTCGACGCGTACCAGTTCGTGAGCCAGGCGGGTGAGGCTCCGCTTGCCAATGTCTGCGACACCAACTACACCTGTGTCGCCAAGATCCGCAAGGAGTGGCTGCCCGGCGGGGGCGAGCCGCACCGGGGTCTCCACCGTCATCTGAGGGAGCGTTCCGCGCAACTCGCCTCCCTCCTCTCCTAGTGCATCGCTCTCCCACCTCAGAGGTGCCCCGATGAATCGAAGAAGACTCCTGCAGGGCGCGGCCGGGTCGGTCGCCGCCGGTCTGCTGTTCCCGGCGACGGAGGCCGCCGCGGACGGCACCACCGACTATCCGCGGGCCCACTGGATGCCGGCGTCCCCGTCCAACCGCACCGCGTCGTCGAGGCCTTCGGCGTACGCGATCGACTCCGTCATCCTCCATGTCACCCAGGAGACCTGGTCCAACACGATCGGCATCTTCCAGAACCCGGCGAAGAAGGTGTCCGCCCACTATGTGACGCGCTCGGCCGACGGATACATCGCGCAGATGGTCAGGGAGCACGACATCGCCTGGCACGCGGGGAACTGGGACTACAACACCCGCAGCATCGGCATCGAGCACGAGGGCTGGGTCGACCGGCCCGCCTACTTCACCGACGCGATGTACGAGCAGTCGGCGGCGCTGACCGCGTCGATCTGCGACCGGTACGGCATCCCCAAGGACCGTGAACACATCCTGGGCCACTATCAGGTGCCGGGCACCGACCACACCGATCCCGGCCCCGAATGGGACTGGGTCCGGTACATCCGACTGGTCAACTTCGCCTGAGACGAACGCGGTTGTGCCCGCCGCCCACGATGCCCGCCCCCCGCGCCTTGCCGGACGGTGGGGCGGGGACGACGATGGGGGCGGCCCATTCGATGTGCGGGGAGGCCGCGGTGACGGACAGGCGGGACGAGTCCTGGGTGGCCCTCGACGCCGGGGCCGACCCTTCGGAAAGAATCCCTCAACTCCGCTCGGCGCATGAGCAGTTCACCGCGAACGGGCGGATGGCGCGGCCGGTGCGCCCGCTGGTGGCCGCGTCGTGGCAGCGCTCGGCGCGGGCCCGGGTCAGCCCGGACGGCGCGGCCCGCGTGGAGCTCGGCGAGGACGACGTCGCCGCCTATCGCGACGGCCATCCGCTGGCCCGCGTCATGCCCGTGGTAAGGGAGTTGACCGGCGCGTACGCCGGGGACGGCGAGCACGTCGTGGCCGTCTGCGACGCGCAGGGACGGCTGCTGTGGGTGGAGGGCCACGCACGGACCCGTGCGGCGGCCGCACGCATGAACTTCGTACCGGGCGCCCGTTGGGCCGAGTCCGCCGTGGGGACCAACGCGCCCGGCACCGCGCTGGCCGAGGACCGCCCGGTGCAGGTGTTCTCGGCAGAGCACTTCCGCCGTCCGGTACAGGCGTGGACCTGCGCCGCGGCCCCCGTCCACGATCCGCGCACGGGACGGCTGCTCGGCGCGGTCGACCTCACCGGGGGCGACAGCCTCGCCCACCCGCACAGCCTGGGCTTCGTCCAGGCCGTCGCGCGGGCAGCCGAGGCCGAACTGGCGCTGCTCGCACCGCGCCCCGCCCGCTCCACGATCCGCCTGTGCGCCCTCGGGCGGGACGAGGCGCTGTTCGACGCCGACGGCCGCACGGTGCGCCTCAGCCGCCGCCACAGCGAGATCGCGGTCCTGCTGGCCTGCCACCCCGAGGGGCTGACCACCGACGGGATGCTCATGGCCCTGTACGAGGACGAGACGGTCAGGCCGGTGACGCTGCGGGCCGAACTGTCGCGCCTGCGCGGCCTGTTGGGACCGGACCTCCTGGCATCCCGCCCCTACCGGCTGACCGCACCCGTGGACGCGGACTTCGACACGGTGGCCCGGCGGCTCGGCTCCGGCGCGGTCGCCGCCGCGATGAACGTCTACGGCGGTCCGCTCCTGCCGGGCTCACAGGCACCGGCGGTAGCCCGCCTGCGCCGGCGCCTCGCCGATCAGCTACGGGCCGCACTCATCGCCCGCGCCGACCCGGGGCTCCTGTCCGACTGGGCGTACAGCCCGTGGGGCGAGGACGACCTGCCGGTGTGGCGGGCGCTCGCGGAGGCGCTCCCCCGGTGCCAACAGGCCTCGGTGCGGGCCCGGTTGACGGAGCTGGCGGCCGAGCAGGGTCTCGCAACGGGGTTGCAACCTCCCCGGGCCTAGCGTGCGCTCCATGCGCCGCCCAAGGGCGGGCGGCGCGGCAGAGGGAGGCCACGGAGATGACTCGTTACGCAGCGCCCGGCAGCGAGGGTGCGCTCGTCTCGTTCCAGTCCCGCTACGACCACTGGATCGGCGGCGCGTACGTGCCGCCGCGGCGCGGCCAGTACTTCGAGAACCCGAGCCCCGTGAACGGCCGTCCCTTCACCGAGATCGCGCGCGGCACGGCCGAGGACATCGAGCTGGCCCTGGACGCGGCCCACGAGGCGGCGCCCGCCTGGGGGCGCACCTCGGCGGAGTCCCGCGCGAACATCCTGCTGAAGATCGCGGACCGGATGGAGGCCCATCTGGAGGAGCTTGCGGTCGCGGAGAGCTGGGAGAACGGCAAGCCCGTCCGCGAGACGCTGGCCGCCGACATTCCGCTGGCCATCGACCACTTCCGGTACTTCGCGGGGGCGCTGCGCGCGCAGGAGGGCTCGCTGAGCGAGCTCGACGACGACACCATCGCGTACCACTTCCACGAGCCGCTCGGCGTGGTCGGCCAGATCATCCCGTGGAACTTCCCCATCCTGATGGCGGTGTGGAAGCTGGCCCCGGCACTGGCCGCCGGCAACGCGGTGGTCCTGAAGCCCGCCGAGCAGACCCCCGCGTCGATCCACGTCTGGCTCAGCATCGTCGGGGACCTGCTGCCCCCGGGCGTGCTGAACGTGGTCAACGGCTTCGGCGTCGAGGCCGGCAAGCCGCTGGCGTCGAGCCCGCGCGTCGCGAAGATCGCGTTCACGGGCGAGACGACGACGGGGCGGTTGATCATGCAGTACGCCTCCGAGAACATCAAGCCGGTCACCCTCGAACTGGGCGGCAAGTCCCCCAACATCTTCTTCGACGACGTGTGGGCGCAGGACGACGACTTCCGCGACAAGGCGCTCGAAGGGTTCACCATGTTCGCCCTGAACCAGGGCGAGGTCTGTACGTGCCCCTCGCGCGCCCTGATCCAGCGCGGCCACTACGGCGAGTTCCTGGAGGCGGCGATCGCCCGCACGGAACGGATCGTCCCCGGCCACCCCCTGGACACCGACACCATGATCGGAGCCCAGGCCTCCAACGACCAGCTCCAGAAGATCCTCTCCTACCTGGACATCGGCCAGCAGGAGGGGGCGAAGATCCTGACGGGTGGCCAACAGATCCACCACGACGGCGAGTTGGAGGGCGGCTACTACGTCCAGCCGACCATCTTCGAGGGTGACAACCGCATGCGGATCTTCCAGGAGGAGATCTTCGGCCCCGTGGTGGCGGTGACCTCGTTCACCGACCTCGCCGACGCGATCGCCACGGCCAACGACACGCTGTACGGCCTCGGCGCGGGCGTCTGGACCCGCGACATGAACACCGCGTACCGCGCGGGCCGCGCCATCCAGGCCGGCCGAGTCTGGACCAACTGCTACCACGCCTACCCGGCGGCGGCCGCCTTCGGCGGGTACAAGCAGTCGGGGATCGGCCGGGAGAACCACAAGATGATGCTGGACCACTACCAGCAGACGAAGAACCTGCTGGTGTCGTACTCACCGAAGAAGCTGGGGTTCTTCTAGAGGCACGGGCGGAGGGCGCCTGCCCTGGGCTGTTGACGGGCGGGCGTCTTCCACTCGACTCGACTCGACTCAATCAGAGCGGGTCCGGATTATTCCGTAACTCCCAGTTCCTCCCGCAGCCACCCCACCTCTGACCAGGACTTCCGGACCAGTCACGGACCAAGACCCGGGTTCAGCCGGCGGGTGGCGGGCCCTGATTGACACGGTCCCACTCCTCCATCGACTGTTCGATGAGGCGATCGGCCTGCTCTCGGATACCGTCCAAGAACTTGACGTAGAAGCGGAAAAGGACCTCGATGCTCTGGCCCGCGCGGCGCGCACACTCGGCCGGGTCCACGCCGGAGTACAGCCAGAACGAGATCCCTGCGTGCCGGAGGTCGTAGGGCCGCTTGGCCAGTCCGGACGCCAGCTCCGTACGGGTCAGAACGAACTTCCGCGCACGCCCCCACGTCATGCCATAGGCGGCTGCGTCCACGTATTCGCCCGCCTGGTTCCGGAACAGTCGGCCGTCCAGGGCCACACCGAACCGTTCGACGTGAGCCAGAAGGACGCGCACGAACTGCGGCGGGATGGGCACATGCCGGGTGTCCGTGGCCGCCCGACACTTGAGCGAGTGGATTTCATGCACCGCGCCGTCGTCCGTCCACTCCTTCCCCGCAGTGACGACGCCGCCCGACAGGTTGAGCAGTCCCCACCCGGACACCGGCCGGTTTCTCTCCCTGGACCCCGTCTACGGCGGGAACGCCAACGCCTACGGTTACCCTGCGGATCCGGTCAACCAGTTCGACCTCACGGGCCAGTTGTCGTGGAAATTCTGGCGATCCAAGCGAGTACGGGCCTGGTCGGCGCGCGCACTGGGCTGGGGACTGGCCGGAGTAGGCCACCGCTTCTTCGGCTACACCTGCGGATATCGCTATGGCATGCGTGTATGCACAGGCGGCTATCTTCTCCACGCCCGCGGCGGCACCACGATCGGCACCACCTACTTCACCTTAAACAACCCCGCATACCTCACACGGGCTCGAATCCGGCACGAAAGTGTGCACCGCCGCCAGTGGATGCAATATGGACTCGGCCTCGTCTTCCGGTACTTCCGCGCGGGCATAAATCCCTGCCACAACCGCTGGGAACGGGCCGCAGGACTGGGCACAGGGGGCTACTCGTGCTGAAGGCAGGAAGCATGTCCAGCAGGCGCCGGACCGGCCGTCGGGCACCCATCGGCGCGGTCCTCTGCGCCCTCGTGACGTCCGCCTGCGGGCTCGTACCGGAACACCCCACTGCGGACAAAGCCGTGACCTTGGGAATGAGGATCACCGACTCGCACATCGAGATCAAGGTCCCCCTCTGCCCGGGGGCACGCATCTCCCGCGTTGAAGTCTGGAAGCCCAGTGATGGGAAGGGCGGAGAAAAGCAACTGTGGTGGGGCAACGCCCCCCAGCAGGGCTCCGAGCCCGGTGTCGTCCGCCTGTGGAGCAACGTCGGCTACGCCAGCGCTTCACCCGCACAACGGCCCTCGGCCCTCCTCCCGGCAATCGACATCTCGGTGGACTACTCCGGTGAGAGCGACGGCGTCGGCAGCATCCTTGACACTCGGCAGGCCGCCAGCCCCGATCTCAAACCCGGCCAGTACTGGAGCATGCGAAACAAGCCAATGACCGGAAAGGAGATCGACGAACAACTCTCGTGCAACAAGACCAAGCCCCCGTCCTCCGAGGGTTGATACGCAGCAGTCAGGGCAGCAGTTGACGGCCACCACAACGCTGATGTCGGGGTATGAACAGATGCCGTCTGCCCCCGCGTGCTGACGCTGAAATCTCCTGCGGTGGGACGCCCAAACAGGGTGTCCCACCGCAGGCCGGCGCCCCAGGCTTGGCGACTCAGGACTGGAATCAGAACGGGTGGGGTGTGGGAGATCGACCACGATGGGGGCCAGAGGCTGCTGCGGATCATCCGTCGGCAGTGGATCAGTGGTGACTTGGCGGACTTGGCGGGGCGCCCAGATGGTGCTGCTGTCCGCGCAGGACATGTGCGCCCGAGAACGTGGGGTAGGCGGCCACCGGGGCTACACGTCGGGAGCGCCGAAACGGAATTCCTAGACATAGATGCCCAGTTCACCGCCCACGACAAGGCCGGTCCCGTCAGACGTCCAGCCGCAGGCGCGTAGGGTGCCTTCGGTTCGCATCGTGGTGAGGGCCTGCTTGGATGCCGGATCCCAGATCCGCACTGTCCGGTCGTGGCTTGCGGTGGCGAGCCAGGTGCCGTCCGGTGAGACCGCCACCGATAACACCCCTCCGGTGTGGTCTCGGCCGGCCAGGCTGGCGGTCTGCCAGCGGGAGGACAGGTCCGGGATCCGCGGCCTCCCCGCGCAACCCGAGAGCCGGACCAGCGCGCAACCGCGCGCCCTCGCAGACACCCGACCTGGCACGCGCTCTCAATGCCAGTCATCCGGTGGCCTTTCAGGGTCGGCCGGACCGAATGCAGAGGCCCTCGCCGACGCCTGCCGACGAGGGCCTCATCTATCACCAGGTCTCACAAGCGGGAGGTGAATAACCTCCGCGGGCCGCATGGCCGCGTAGTACATGCATCCGAAGAACACCTCCACATGAGGGCCCCGCCCGCGCCATCGCCAAGACCGCCCCGAAGCAGGGCGACTTCGGCCCTGCCGCCTGAGCACCCCGAGACCGCCGGGCGACCCCAACCCGACGGAAGACAAGCTCCATTCACCCCTGCACGACCTCGGGGCGTCATCCATGACCGAGCCGTCCGACGAAACCCTGCTCTTCGACGTGGAGCCACGACCCACGCCCGTCGAGCGGCAATTGCACCTGGCTGACCAGTACACCCAGCACAGCCACGCGCTCGATGTTCTCCTGCGCGCCACCGACCCACCCGCGCCCGATGCCCACGCCGCTTCCGCGCAGCGTCTGGCAACCGACACGCAGTCCGCCATCAAGGCAAACCAGGGCGAACGGTTCTATGAGAGCGTCGAGTTGTTGGAGACGGTCAGGCGGCTGAAGCAGCTCTCCTCCTCGCCAGGGCCTCGGCCGACCACAGCGCCGGAAGCGCTCGTGAGCTGACCGCGCTGGCCCCGGAAGCCGCCGTCAGCTGCGCCGTAACACTGGGGACCGAAGCTCGGCGGCGGCGCTGGGCCACCGCGCCCGTCCGTGACGACCGGCTGACCGCCGTTCAACGCCAAGCTCTGGGCCGAAGCGTGTCGAGCTTGTCCGCCAGCGCCGCTGCGAGCCCCGACACGGAATGGACCTGGGCCGACTACCGCTACGCCTCATGTGGAGAGATTCAGACGAGCCTGCCAAAACCCGGCCCCTGCCGCCCCTAGCCAACGGCCCACCGAGGCGTTCGGCGATGTCGAGGAAGTCGCCACATTCTGCCCTTCAGCGGCCACCTGCTTCCGAGCACGGAGACAGGGACGTCATGCGACCAGCCGGACTCCTCGCCTCGGCCACCGCGCATCCGGCCGAGACTCCGTGCTGTGGCGTTGGATGCGCTTCCTCGGAGGGTTGGGCGACGCAGTTGCCGACGCCGTAGAGGCCGGGTACTGGTTCTCCGTCGGCTCGTAGCGTGCGGCCGGCCGTGTCGGTCACGGGCCCGCAGCGCCCAGAGGGCTTGGCTCGGGCGTGTCGGCACGCACGGACATAATGCGGCTGTGGACCTGAGACCGGAGTTGTTGCCCCCGCCCGTGAGCCGGCAGCGGCTGGACGAGCTGTGCGCCGAGGTAGACCGGATCGCTGACCTGCTGGAATCCCGCCGAGAGGCAGCGGGCGAGGCAATCACAGCCTTCAACGCGATGACCGGTCATGACTACGACGCCCTCGACTTCGCTGAGTACGACGGAAGCAGGAGCCTGGAGGAGTTCGCGCGGGAGGCGGCCCGGCCGGCTCGCCCCGTGGTTGCGGACATCACCCGGGACGAGCTCGTTGAGATCGTTCGCAGACTCCTGCTGGCCGACTCGGAGAGCGACTACTACTTGCGGCTCCTGGAGGCGAACGTGTCGCACCCCCGGGTGAGCGACCTGGTGTTCCACCCCTCGGACGACCTTGGGGGCGCGTCCGCGGAGCAGATTGTCGACGAGGCTCTGAAGTACCGGCCGATCGCGCTCTGAGCCCTGCGGGAAGTCAGCTGGCCGTGGCTTGTTGTTCGGCGCGGGCGCGGGTGGTGGCCAGGCGGTAGGAGTCGGTGTCGGTCTCGATGATGTTGCGCCCGAAGGTAAGACGGTCGACGATGGCCGCGCAGAGGCGAGGGTCGGTGGAGGTCTTGGTCCAGCCGGAGAACGCTTCGTTCGAGGCGATCGCCACGCTGTTCCTTTTGCTCCCGCTCGGTCAGAACCTGGAAGAGGAGTTCGGCACCGCCGCGGTCGAGTTCCATGTAGCCCAGCTCGTCGATGCACAAAAGATCGACGCGGCCGTAGCGGGCGATGGTCTTGGTCAGCTGCCTCTCGTCGGCGGCCTCGCCGAGCTCGTTGCCGTCACCGGGCCACAAGGCGGGAGCTGGACCCAACAACCCGAAGGACAGAGTCCAGTCCAAGCTCCACATTGCCGTCTGCTCCGGCAAGGTCCAACTCGCAGCAGCACAGAACGCCATCGCAACGGACTGGACGACAGCGCTGACGTCGCTCGGCCTCCAATAAGAGAAGCCGGGTGCCCCGCCGAACCACCCCGTGCACACATACTGCACTGCTGTCTGACTGCGCTGGCGACGGGCCCGAACAACCATCGGTCCGGCGGCTCTCTTCGTCGTGAGGCCAGGCCAAGGACCATGATCTGTCGGCCCTGGGACGCGGCACGTACTGCTATGACGTCCGCGGCCACAGCTGAAGCAAGCACTGCTCCGTCCCCTTGTATAGGGACAAGTCACCCTGCGGCCCTGAGGATTCAGCGAGGTGCTTCGCCTCGCTGCGTCCGCGAAACGATAGGCGAGTGTGACGGTCGCCTTCCGCGATCGTGATGCCCCATGCCCCCCGGTAGGCGCGACCTCTCTGCGGAACGCATGGAGGGGCCCAGGGCGCTTGCGCGCGCCCTGGGCCCCGAAGGAACTGCTACACCATCTGCCGGCCCTGGTACTGCACCGGCCTTCTGTTTCCGCCTGCCCGACCGAGATACTGTCGGGGGTGCGGGGATCGCGGTTGCTCGACCGGAGACCACCTCACTATCGATGTCCTGCGGTACCCGGACCACTGAGGGCGTCCGGGCGATCCTGATGGCGCCTGGCTCCTCCGATTCTTCCCTCTGGTGAACTGCCTTACTAAGGGGAACTGCGTACTGCTGATACCGCGAACTGCTGGTACTGCTGGTACTGCTGGTGATGCGTACCGCCGATGGCCTGTGTGAGCGCCACCCTTCGACAGCCAGCCCCGTTGCCCGTCCTGCATCTGCTCTGGCTTGGAACCCCACTGCCGAACTTCCCGGTGCGCGCGCCCGCAGCCGACGCCTTCACCGAGGTACCACTCGCTTCACTGCTGGGTACCGCAACTGCACTTGCGGGTACTGCTCACGGCGGCCCCTGAACACTGCGGGCCACCCGGTCCGGCCGCCAGCCCCGTCGCCGTCATGCAACCGCTCTGGCTTCGAAACTCCGCCACCGCACCGTCCTGCGCACTGCAACTACTCGTACTGCTGCCCGGCAGTTCGTCTCTGCCGGGCCCTTCGACCTCTCTGGCTACGAGAGAAACCATAACCACACCCCACCTGAATGTCTACTCCGGCCAGAACAGTTTTTTGTGTTCCAGGCAGAGAGGTAATCCGCCGCCGTCGCGGCAGCGAGACCAGGTGGGCAGCTTCAGCGATCAGAGACCAGAGGGCGACCTGACGGACACGATGAGCCTTGCCATCGCCCTCGGCCTGCCCGCAGCGCCTTGCCCTCGAAGGGAGCAGTGACAGTCGCCGCGTTGTGTGCGACCTTCAAGTCGTCCTGCAGGACGACGAGTTGGAGATCCGGTGACTGTCTCAGCCGTGTTGCTTTTGGTGATCGTCTGGGTTCTCGCGGCTCTCATACCCCTGCGGGCAGCGCCCGCCCGACGGGTGTGGGTCGTGGTGGTGTTGTGCGTCTCCGTCCTGGTGGTGGCGGGCGCGGCCGTCTACGGAATGCAGCACGCGCACGAGTGGGCAGCACCGGACGTTTCTTACGACGGGGTCGTCACCCAAAGCAGCATGGAGGACCACGTCAGCTCAGGTTCCTTCCTCTCACGGCAATGGGAACCTGCATTCTTCGCGGCCGTCGCGATGGGACCGGGCGCGCTCGTAGCTCTCCTTCGACTGGCTCTCTCCGAGCCGGAGTGAGTTCCGCCTTGCCCACCCCCACCTCTTCATCGGTGGAGATGACCTGTCCCGGGCCACTGCCCTGCCCCCGCGTTCCTGCGGCGGGTCCCGCCGTCCTCGCCTCGGCTTTCGTGCGAGGTTCAGGAACCCCGCTGCCAGAGAGAGCGGCGCCTCACCGCGTGCCTGTTGCGGCAGCTCCGTATGCGCGATCGGACTGTCCGCGGACGGCCTGGAACGTCCCTGCTGCGGTGAATGAGTCGGCGATCGGCGCGATGAGCGAGGCGAAGCGGCGGGCGCCCGCGTTGCCGATCGGTGCCCATAGGGCGGCGCAGTGCGCGTCTGTCTCCTCTTCGATGCGCTCGCGCGACGCACTGCCGGCGTGGGTGAGTACGCCGTGGGAGTTGAGCCATCCGCGTGCGACGAGGCGTGCCGTCGCCGCGCTCCACTCATCGTCGTCCCATCGGCGGGTGGTTCGTGCCAGAACTGTCGGGAGGTGGCCGGTCGCGGCGTGCAGCACGAGGCAGTCGCACGGCCCGAGGCCGTTGTCGGCGAGTACGAGGAGATGGGCGTCGCCACGCCACTCGCGGGCCACGGTGATCTGCTGCCAGAGTGCGGCGAGGGGATCGCAGGGAAGCTCGATCGAGGCGTTCGCGGCGGCCAGCACCTTGCCCGCGTAGTCGGCGCCGGTGATGACCGTGTCGATCAGCGAGCGGGCCTCGGCGAGGTGGCCGTCCGTGAGAGATACGTTGACGCGTCGCATCGCCCGGCCGGCGGCCCGGAGGCGGGCGGCCTGCCACCGCTCCGGCGGCGCGGCCTCCCATACGCCTGCCATGGCCCGTACGGCCCGTGGGCTGAAGTTGTAGAAGGCGGCGAGCGTGACCTGCCAGGGAACGGCGCCGAGCGCGGCCGACCGGAAGGCCAGATACGCCGGCCCGCTGTCGGTCACGCCGAGTTCGGCCGCCTCCTGGGCGGTCTCGGGGACGAGATAGATGAACAGGTGAGCGGCGCTGATGGCGCGGCTGACGTCGCGGACGGCGTTCAGATCCATCGGGCCGTCGCCGGTGCGGGTGGACCGGGGAAGGGCATCGAGGTGCATGGCGGTGGGGTCTCCGGGAGTCGGGGGGGCGCTGTCAGGCGGGTGTTTCCGAGGTGGCGGTCAGCACCGCGCGCCCAAGGGTGTGACCGGCCATCGTGAAGCCGAGGATGGCCGGTGTGGCGTCGGCGGGGACGCCTGTCGAGGGGATGTCGAGCGCGTGCACGACGACGAAGTAGCGGTGCGGGCCGTGTCCGGCCGGCGGGGCGGCGCCGATGTAGCGGGCCGTGCGGGCGTCGTTGGGCAGCTGGTAGGCGCCGCCAGGTATCTGTGAGCCGGTGTCGTCGCCGGCGCCCTCGGGCAGGTCGGTGACGGTGGCGGGGATGTCGGCGACCGCCCAGTGCCAGAACCCGGACCCGGTGGGGGCGTCGGGGTCGTAGACGGTGACGGCATAGCTCTTGGTGCCGGCCGGGGCGCCGCTCCAGGACAGCTGTGGGGATGTGTCGTTCCCGCCGGGCAGGCCGCAGGAGTGCTGCTCGGGCGGCCACGCGGCGCCGTCGGCGACGGTGGTGCTGGTGACGGTGAACGGAGCCGCCCGGGGGAGGCGGGCGAAGGGGTCGTTGGCAGGCACAGCGGTCGTTCCTTTCCGGGCGAGGCGAGTCCTCGTCCGCTAATAAATCGACCGTAACACGAATAATCGATTATCCAAGAGATCGTCTAGGATGGGCTCATGACCCAGACGGCACACCCCTCGACCCCGCCGGGGAAGCAGATGCTTTCCGAGCAGGTCTACGCACATCTGCGGGACGCGATCATGCGGGGGGACCACCCCCCTGGCTCCCCTCTCAAACCGCAGGATCTGGCCAAGGCGCAGGGTGTGAGCCTGGCCGTGGTGCGCGAGGCGCTCGTGCGGGTGGTCGGCGAGGGGCTCGCCGACCGGCTGCCCAACCGCGGCTTCGCCGTCCCGTCCTTCTCCGACCACCGCTGGCAGGAAATCGCCGAGGCCCGTCGGACCCTCGAACCGGTCGTACTGCGCATGGCCATCGAGCGTGGCGACGTCGACTGGGAGGCCCGCGTACGGGCCGCCCACCACCGTCTGGTGCGCACCCCGGCGTACACGCCGGACGAGGGCGACTACTACACCGACGCTTGGGCCGAGGCCCACAGAGCCTTCCACCGCACATTGCTGGAGGGATGTGGCAACCGCGCACTGCTGGAGACCTTCGACCGGCTGTGGACCCAGAGCGAGCTGGCCCGCCGTTGGTCAGCACACCGCAACCCCGGACGGGATGGCGCCACGGAACACCGCAGGCTGGAGGAGGCGGTACTGCACCGCGACGCCGACACCGCAGCCGCGGTCCTGGCCCAGCACCTCACCTCGACCGCAGCCGCCCTGACCGACGATTCGAGCCAGGCCACCTAGGCAGTGCGGCGCGGCCCGGTCAGTCGTGGCTCTCCTGGCCCGATCTCACGTCCAGGTCGGCACGTTTCCCTTGGCGTAGCGGGCGCCGAAGCCACCGTGGGGCAAGATCCCGTCGATGGTCCTGAGGTCGGCGTCGGTGAGGGTGAGATCGGCGCCCCTTACGTTTTCCTCAATGCGCTTCGGGCTGCGGGTGCCGGGAATGGGCACGATGTGCTCGCCCCGCGTCAGGAGCCAGGCCAGGGCGAGTTGGGAGACGGTGGCGTCCTTGGTCGCCGCGAGGGTGGCGAGCCGGTCGACGGCCTCGACGTTCTTCTCGAAATTGCCCGGCTGCCATCGCGGATCGACCTTGCGTATGTCGCTGCCTTCGTACTGGTCGGCGGGCTTGGCGGTGCCGGTGATGAACCCGCGGCCGAGTGGGGAGTATGCGACGAAGCCGATGCCGAGTTCGTCAAGGAGCGGGAAGAGCTGCTCGACGTCGCGTTCGAACAGGGAGTATTCGGTCTGCAGGACGGATACCGGCTGCACGGCGTGCGCCTTGCGGATCGTCTCGGGTCCGGCCTCGCTGAGGCCGAAGTACTTCACTTTGCCTGCGTCGATCAGTTCTTTGACGGTTCCCGCGACCTCCTCGATGGGCACCTCGGGGTCGACGCGGTGCTGGTAGAAGACGTCGATGTGTTCCACGCCGAGATGGCGCAGGCTGTTCTCGGCGACCTTGCGGATGTTGTCGGGCCGGCTGTTGAGAGCGCCGCCGATCTGCTCCGCGGGCACCGACATGTCGACGCCGAACTTGGTGGCCAGGACCACGTCGTCGCGGAAGTCCCGGACCGCCCTGCCGACCAGGATCTCGTTGGATCCGGTGCCCCAGCCGTACATCTCGGCGGTGTCGAAGAAGGTCACGCCCAGGTCGTGGGCGCGGCGTAGGGCGGCTGTGCCGGTCCCTTCGTCGGTGGGTCCGTAGGCCATCGTCAGGCCCATCGCGCCGTAGCCGATGGCCGAGGTCTCAAGGCCCTGGCTTCCGAGCGTCCGGTTCTGCATGGCTCACTCCTCCGAGGGGGGTAGAGGTGTCTTGTGGTCGACGGGGCTCGTGCCATCCGCGTACGGGCTCACGTGCAGGGCAGGCTCTGAGGCCTTCTGCTGGGCTCTCCGGCCCGAACCCGTCGCGCGACGGCGGACCCAACCATGGCTCCCTGGTGCGGAGTTGCTGTTCGCTCGGGCTGGTTGGGGCCGCCGGGGTGGTGGCGAACCGCGGTGTGTCAGTGCGCTGCGGCAGCCAGTCCGGCGCGGTGGATCCGGGTGTGCTCGGCGACACGCCGACCGAGGTGGCAGGCAGTGCTCAGGTCCGCGTCGTGGACGGTGGCGGTGTCGTTGAAGCTCTGCGCGCCGGCACCGAGGTAGAAGCCGAGGCGGTTGTCGTCCTGGGGGCTTGAGGTGGTGGTGTTCCAACCCGGCAGGAGGTTCAGGCTCACCCAGAGCATTCCGTGCTGGGCCGCGAGGAGCGAGAGGTACTGCAGTGTGTGCAGCTTGTCGCCGCTCATGGAGCCGGAGTTGGTGAATCCCGCCGCGAGCTTGTCGCTCCAGGCTCGGGTGCTCCACCGCTTGCTGGTGGCCTCCGCGAAGGCGTGGAACGCCCCCGAGGCGGTGCCCATGTAGGTGGGGGTGCCGAAGATGATGGCGTCCGCGGCGTCCATCAGTTCCCAGTCGGCATCACTGAGGGAAGCGACGTCCACCCGCTGGACCTGCGTCCCGCCGACGGAGCGTGCGCCGTCTTCGACGGCCGTGGCGAGCTGCGCGGTGTGGCCGTAGCCGGAGTGCGACGCGATCACTATCGAGATTTCGGACATGGGTGTTTCCTTTCCTGCCGCGATGGCGGCGGTGGGGTGGGGTGCCGGCGGACGACGGGCTGCCCGCCGCGACCGTGGCTCGCGCTGCTCCACGAGTCAGGGGCCGGCGGCCCCGTAGAGGGTGCGGCGCATGCCCGGGGCGGGTGCTGGTATCAATCAGCACCCATCCGGATCACCGTTCCGGCTGTTCGAGTATCAGCGATAAGGCAGCGATACGCAAACTGCGATATCGTTGTTCCATGAACGAGGAACGGCGCGCTACACGCCGCCAGGTGCTAGAGGTGGCCGCCCAGCTGTTGGAGGAAGGCGGCAGCGAGGCGGTCTCCACGCGTGCGGTCGCAGCGGCCGCAGGCGTCACGGCGCCCGCGCTGTACCGGATGTTCGGCGACAAGGACGGGCTCCTGACCGAGCTGGCCGCCTACGGATTCGAGATGTACCTGACCGAGAAGCGGGAGGCGCTGGCGCTGACCCCCGACGACCCGGTGGCCGACCTCTACCGCGGTTGGGACCTGCATGTCGACTTCGGAGTGCAGCACCCCGCGTTCTACATGCTCATGTACGGCACCGTGCAGCCCGGCCGGCGGCCTCCCGCCGCGGACGAGGCACACGGCCTGCTGGTGAGACTGCTGCGTCGCGCGGCCGAGACCGGGCGGCTCCGGGTTCCGGTGGAACAGGCGACCCGCGTCATCCATGCGGCAACGACGGGTGCCACGCTGGCACTGATCGGCGAAGCGCCCTCGGAGCGGGACCTCACCACTTCGGCGCGGCTGCGGGACACCGTCATCGCCTCCGTCACCACGGACCCGCCCGCCCCGTCCGAATCGGATCTGGCTTCGCGCGCACTCGCCCTCGACGCCGCGCTCGAAAACGCGCTCACCTCAGGGAGCCCGGCCGTAGGCACCGAGGTGCCGCTGCGAGACACGGAAACGGCTCTGCTGCGCGATTGGCTGCAACAGCTGGCAGGCTGAACTCGCCAACTCCTTTGAGTCAAGGCGGAGTTGACGTGAGGGTCCCCTGTCGTCCCTACAGCGATGCGCGAGGGGGGCAAACCCCACCTGCAACCGGGTGGTTAGCGGTATCCCGGGTCCGGGCCTTGATCGAAAATACTGGGCCCAGGTCAGCCGCCGTCCACCCATCGCAGGAGATCTTCCGTGTACGAGCACGCGCATGCAGCAGACGGGTCACGTTCGCCGGGGAGCACTGGCCACAGGCGCTGGACGCGCCGGCTGAGGGGCGTGAGCGTGGGGGCGCTCGCGGCAGCCGTGATGACCGCCGGGCCGGCCCTTCCCGCGTCGGCTGCGGGCACCGGCGACGCGCCAGTGGCGGAGGGAGGGCACGAGGCCGCCCAAGCGGCGTTGGAGTCGGTGGTGAAGGACGGGGCGCCCGGCGGGATCGCGCTCGCCGAGCGGGGAGACGCCACCTGGACGGGCCGGGCGGGAACCGCGGACCTGACAACCGGCCGACAGCCGCGGGCCGACGACCGCTTCCGGGTCGGCTCGATCACCAAGACGTTCGTGGCCACGGTGATGCTCCAGCTGGAGGCGGAGGGGACGCTCAGCCTGGACGACACCGTCGAGCGTTGGCTGCCGGGGCTGGTGACAGGCAACGGCAACGACGGCAGCAAGATCAAGCTACGGCAGATCCTCAACCACACCGGCGGAATCTACAGCTACACCGACGACGCGGAGTTCAAACAGAAGGAATTCGGCACCGACTTCCTCCACCACCGCTACGACACCTGGACGCCCCGCCAACTCGTCCGGCTCGCCATGAACCATCGCCCCACCTTCGCCCCCGGCGACAGCTGGAACTACTCCGACACCAACTACATCATCGCCTCCATGGTGATCCAGAAGACCACCGGACGCTCCTACGCCCACGAGATCGAGCAGCGCATCCTGCACCCCCTGCGCCTGGACTCCACCAGCCTGCCGGGTGCCCGCGCCCGCATACCCGGGCCCAGCGGCCGTGCCTATTCGAAGCTGACCGGAGAACTCGCCGGGCCGGGAGAGCCGAACAGCGCCACGTATGACGTCACCGAACTCAACGCCTCCTTCGCGGGAGCCGCCGGAGAGATGATCTCCACCAACCGTGACCTCAACCGGTTCTACCGGGCCCTGTTCTCCGGCCGGCTCCTGAAGAAGCCTCAGCTGGAAGAGATGATGACGACCGTGAAGATCGAGGACATGCCGGCCTTCTCCTACGGCCTGGGGCTGATGAGGTTGACGCTGTCGTGCGGCGTCGAGGTGTGGGGGCACAGCGGCGGCATCCAGGGCTCCATCTCCCAGTCCATGGGGACGGTGGACGGCAGGCACGTACTGTCGCTGAACTTCAACGGCGACTGGAACGTCCACGAACAGCGGCTCGTAGACGCCGAGTTCTGCGGTGCCTGAGACGCGGTGAAACCCGGGCCTTTGACGTACGTCGGGTCACATCGTGCCGTCCTGTCGATCACCGGCTCTCAGCCACCGCTGCGACAACGGCTGTTCAGAGAGTCGCCGTTGCGCTGTACGCCTCAGCAGTGAACTGCCCATTCCCACTGCTGTCGAAGTAACCGAGAATCGCGCCCGATTTCCATTGGCCGGCCTGATAGGGCGCCGTAACGGTCACATAGCAAAATGTGCAGTTGTGCTTGGTCTCGTTGTTCTGGCCGACGTTGGATCCGTGAAGGTACAGAGCCGTCCCGAACGTCAGTGTTGCCGCGTTGCTGTTGCAGTAGGCCCAGACCGTGGATGTCACGCCGGCAGTGCCGTGGTACGGCTTGCCGGGGCTGACGGTGCAGGTGAGTACGGCCGCAGAGGGTGCTGATCTGGTGACGGTCACGGCGCTCCCGCCCACCGTCACGGTCGTACTGTCCTTGCCGGCCGGCACGCTGATGGTCGCCGCGGGGGCCGAGTGGGAGGCGGTGGGCGGAGCGGCCTGAGCGCCGGGGGCGCCGATCAGGGCGACAGCGGTCATCGAGGCCACGCCGAACAGGCAGCCCAATATTTTAGTGCGCATGAGACCTCGATCTGGAGAAGGGAGACTGAGCACAGTGGTCAACCGCCGAAGTGCAGTGCTTGATTAGCAGACAACAGCCGAGCGCAAACATGTGCCAGTAAAGGCGCCTGCCGTGAGGCGAGCGTCCCGGGGAAAGGGAGTTCGCGATCTTCACGGACCGACCGCGAGCTAGATTCTGCGGCATGGAGTCAGGGGCGTCCATGCCGCGCCCTGACATTTTCAGGCCATTCTGTTTCCGAAAAATGCTCATGTCGGAACCGTGGGCGCCCGCGGGCACGACGGGGCGGACGGACTCGGGGGTATGGGATCGTGCCGCTGCGGGCCTGGCGGGACCAGTCACGTTCCACGTACCAGCGGGCCCCGACAGTCAGACCTGCGGGAGCGGGGCTCGAACCATCAACTCTGATCTCTGTACGGCTGTTTCGTCCACGACGGCCCGTCGAGTGTGCCCGCCCGCCTAGGGCAGCCCCTGTGTGTCACACGTGCTTGCCGCCTGGGCGCGGATGACCGTAGCCAGCGTGTCGACCCACGTGCTCGGCGGAGCACCCTCGCACCCGGCGAGCCCATCGCCGGGCCCCCGCACGGTCTACGAGTGGTGGCACACCCCCTCGGGTGCGGCGGCGCCCCGAAGGCCTTGAGTTCCGACGGGCCGATGCCTAGGTTCGCCCTGACGCCTCGACTGGATCACGGGGCGACTGGCCCGGCCCCGCCTAAGGACGGCGCCGGGCCGGTATCAACTGAGCGAATGGGAAGGGCTGGTGCGCAGTGAAGGGCCAAGTCAGTTACAGACGGAGCGGTTCCCTGGCAGCGGTGGTGCGCCGCAGGACAGCCGCGCTGGTGGGCGCGGTCGCGTTGATCGCCGCTGTGTTCACCGGAGCGGGCGCCGGCACGGCCGCGGCGGTGGACAACGGAACGCGGAGCGCCTCGGTGGGCGGATGGACGTGCCCCGGGGTGGCCGTCCCGCCCGGGTACGTCATCACCATGTTCAACATCAGCGGGTGCAACGGCGCGGGCGCATGGTTGCAGCAGCCCGTCCGTGACGGGATATGGACCTGCTCGGGTTCGCCCATCGTGGCCGGCTACGTCATCACGAACTACGACCGCAACGGCTGTAGCGGAGTGGGCGGTTGGTACCACCAGCTGGTGCGCAACGGCATCTGGACCTGCCCCTACTCGCCCATCCCCGCGGGCTACCGCAGCACCACGTATGACGCGCGCGGGTGCAGCGGCCTCGGCGCATGGCTCACCATTCGCGCCTGACGCCGTCGCGCCTGACGCCCGTCGCGCCTGACGCCCGTCGCGCCTGACGCCCGTCGCGCCTGATGTCAATCGTTGAGAAGCGGGCTACGACGTAGCGCGTGGTCCCGAGCAGCGCTCGCCGCGTCGTGTCGCGGCGGAGCGCTGTGCGGGCCTCACCCCTCGCCAGGCCGGCGTTGGGCGGCGAACGGCAGTGTCGCATCCCAGCCGACGCGGCCTTTGGCAGAGGGAGGGTGCCGGAGGTACTGCCGGTGGACGAGCCGGACAGCGAGTTCGCCGTTGGGAGTCCGGCGGGCCGCACCGCAGGGCCAGCCACACCCGTCCACCCCCTCTCGGCAGGTCGGAAAAGATGGAAGCGTTCCCGGCTAAGAATTTTGTAAACAGTCGCTTCGGAGCTGCGTGGCCTGCCTCACCGAGGGCATTCGATGGCTCGGAGGTTGATAACTATGGTTCCCCTGCTTCTCGTTCTTCTGCTGGCTCTGATCCTCTTCGGCGCGGGTTTCGCTCTGAAGGCGCTGTGGTGGATCGCGATCATCGTGCTCGTCGTCTGGCTCGTCGGCTTCATCGCCCGTCCCAAGGGAGGAAGCGGCCGCTGGTACCGCTGGTAGGCACCGGCAACCAAGCTGGACCTGTGGGCTCCCGCCATGACATGGCATGCCATGTCATGGCGGGAGCCCACACGCATGTCAGCGCCAGTCCGGCGCGCGCCACCGGGCCGCAGGGGCCACTCCCTGCGAGTCATGCCCCGGTCGAGTCATGGCCCGGTCGGCGTGCCCGTAGCCGTGCTCGGGCGCTCCGTGACCGCGCTCATCCACGGGGCCGCCCGCCCCAGGGCTGCTCGCATGCAAGCCCGTCGCCTGACATCCAGCAGTGCGAGCTGCGCCGACCACTCCCCCTCAACCGCACGGTCTCGTGGCACAGTGGGTGCATGTGCGGCCGTTACGCCTCGACTCGTAGCCCTGAAGACCTGACCGGGCTCTTCCACGTCACCGACCGGCCTACCGCCGACGCGCTCGCTCCCAGTTGGAACGTGGCACCCACCGACCCGGTCTACGCGATCCTCGAACGCGCTGGCCGGGACGGCGACGCTGAGGTGAGGCGTGAGCTGCGGGCGCTGCGGTGGGGCCTGGTGCCGTCCTGGGCGAAGGACCCGAAGGCCGGCTCGCGGATGATCAACGCCCGGGTGGAGACGGTGCACGAGAAGCCCGCCTACCGGCGCGCCTTCGCCAAACGCCGGTGCCTGCTGCCGGCGGACGGCTTCTACGAATGGGACCCGGTCAAGGACGAGACGACCGGCAAGACCCGGAAGCAGCCCTACTTCATCCACCCGGCCGACGGTCAGGTGATGGCCATGGCAGGCCTGTACGAGTACTGGCGCGACCCCGAGGTGAAGGGGGACGACGACCCGGCTGCCTGGCTGCTGACCTGCACGATCATCACCACCGAGGCCACCGACGCGGCCGGCCGCGTACACCCGCGCATGCCCCTCGCCCTCACCCCGGACCACTACGACACCTGGCTCGACCCCCACCACCACGACACCGAAGACCTCCGCGCCCTCCTCACCCAGCCCGCCGACGGCCGGCTCGACGCCCGGCCCGTCTCCACGGCCGTCAACAACGTCCGCAACAACGGCGCACACCTCCTCGACGCCGCCTGAAGTACCCGCGCACGCACGCGCGCAGGGTGCCGTCATCCGTCGACACGGTTCTCCACCCTCTTCCCAGCGGCCCGGCCGAGGCCGACTCTTCCCCGACGATGGCGCCTACACCACCGCGGCGCCGGTCGGTACGGGCGCCATGGCGATCACGACGCTGACAAGCCTCGCTCTCGCCCGCCGACGCTCCTCCAGCACCACCCCGTAAGCCAGCCGCATTCACCCCACCACTGGAGGTCTCCATGCCCAAGGGCTACTGGGTCAGCGTCTACCGCACCGTTTCAGACCCCGAGAAACTGGCTGCCTACAACAAGCTGGCCGGTCCGGCCGTCAAGGCCGCGGGCGGTCGGACCTTCGTCCGTGGCGGTCGGGTCGCCGCATACGACGCAGGGACAGCCGAGCGCACCGTCCTGATCGAGTTCGACAGCTTCGAGCAGGCCGTCGCGGCACGCGAGAGCGCGGCCTACCAGGAGGCGCTGGTCGTCCTCTCCGACGGCGTCGAGCGCGACTTCCGCATCGTCGAAGGCATCGACTGAGCGAGGGTCGGCGGACGCCGCGCGACGCGATCGGTGAGACCCTCCATCGAGCATGTGGGATCTCATCGAGCATGTCGGATCCCGACGACCGCGCCCCCTTCTGAGCCGTGGTGCATCACAGCCACACGCCAACCGCCGGGCGCCGACCACCGCAACGTTTAGATCATCCGCTTCACTCAAGCGAGGGAGCGAAGCCGGTCTCACCTCCACGTCGGCCGCCGCGGGGACATCCTGGCGTTGTCACTTCGACGCCACACCCCTGCCACGGAAGGCGGCTCAGCCATGCCCGTTGCCGACGACAGCACCTCGGCCAACCCGTTCGCGATCAGTGTCGACGAGAGCGCCAAGCTGGAGGCGATCGAGCAGGCGTTACTCGACCCGTCGCCGCGCCGCATCGGCCGGCTCGACCAGTGGGGCCTGGCCGACACCTACGAGACGTACGCGGAGATCGCCGGGTACCAGGAGCTCTCGATCGCCATGGCGGACGGGACGCTGATCGACGCGTCACTGAGCGTCCCGCGCAACCTCATGCCCGGACAGACCTGTCCCGCGGTCGTGATGCCCGCCCCGCTGTCCCCGCTCGGCCGCCTGTCCTACCTGCCGATGCTCCCCCGCTGGGCGCTGGGCGGCTACGTCGTGCTGACCTACAGTCAGCGCGGCCTGGCCAGGTCAGGGGGCGAGATCCACGTCGCCGGACCGCGGGACGTGGAAGACGCCATCGAGATCGTCACGACGCTGTGCGAACTCGACGCCGTCGACCCGGAACGGATCGGCTGCTTCGGCGCCTCCTACGGCGCCGGTACGAGCCTGCTGCTCGCCGGGAACGACCCGCGGGTCAGGGCCGTGGCCGGCACCAGCGCCTGGTCCGACCTGTTCGCCTCGCTGTACGAGAACGGCACCCGGCACCTGGCGGCCTTCGAGGCGCTCGTGAAGCTGTTCAAGGAAGACCGGTGCTCGGCGGAGTTCCGGGACATCATCCAGAAGATCCGCAGCAATGACATCGACGACGACGTCAGGGCGTTCGCCGAGGCCAGGTCGCCCAAGAACTGTCTGCAGGCGTACAACGACAACCAGGTCCCGATCCTGATGACCACCGCCTGGCACGAGACCATCTTCTCCGTGCCGGCCGTCGTCGACATGTTCAACCACCTCACCGCGCCCAAGTCGCTGCTGGTCCAGATCGGCGACCACGGCAACGGCGAGCTGCCCGGCCTGGCCGGCCTGGTCTCCAAGCCGACCGAGATGGCCTACCGGTGGATGGACCACCACCTGGGCGGCACGGCGAGCGACGGGGCCACGCCCTCGTTCGGGGTCCGCTCGGAGTACATGCACAACCTGCTGTCCGACCTCCATCACCCCGACTGGCAGAGCTACGCCCTGCCCCCCAAGCGGTTCCACCTCGCCGACGCAGCCGCCGGTGAGCGCGACGGTCGGCTGACCGAGGGAGCGCCGCAACCGGACTGGACCCGCCCCGTCAAGGTCTCCGTCCAGAACACCGAGGTCGTCGTCGCCCCGAAGCTCATCGAGACCGGCCTGGCCGAGCGCATGGGCTTCCCGCACGTCTACCGGACCGCCGAGGTCGATCGCGGTCTCGCCGCGACCTGGACCACGGAGCCGCTGGAGCAGCCGATGCGCGTCCAGGGCGAGCTCGAACTGCGGGTGACCGTGACGCCGCAGGCACGGGAGGCCACGATCGTGGCGTACCTGATGGACTGCGACCCGGCCACCGGCAAGGCCGCGATCATCACCAACGCCCCGGTCACCGTCACCAACGAGCAGCCGGGCCGGGCCACTACGGTGACCGTCCCCCTCCAGCCGGCCCACTACGTCCTGAACAGGGGCCGTCAGCTCCAACTGATCATCGACACCCATGATCCGTTCTACGCGGACGCCAACCGCGCCCCGTCCGCGATCGAGCTCAGCTCGTCGCAGGACGCCCCGTCGTACATCGCCATCCCGCTCCACCCCCTGCCGTAACGCGCGCTCGGCGGCTGTCCAGGGCACGTGCAAGTCGCGGACCACACCGCCGCGCCCGGGACGACCGGGCGCGGCCGTCACTTCTGTGGGCGGTCCGCTGCTGTGGCCGGGGGGCGCACCGCGTTCCCCGCCGGCTACCAGGGAACGATTCGGCCCTGGTAGTCGAGGAATCGCACCCCGGGAGTGCCGAGCTGCGCGAGCATGACGCTCACCAGCCGGGGAATGCTGTCCTCGATTCCGAGAGGGGCGTCCGATCCCCCCAGCTCCGTGCGGACCCAGCCGGGTGCCATCACCAGGAGTGTGCGTGCTGGTTCGCTCTGGCGGACCGCGAAGCTGCGCATGAACTGGTTCAGGGCCGCCTTGCTGCCTCGGTAGACCTCACGTAGTCCGGTCTCGTTGTTTGCGATGCTGCCCTGACCCGACGACATCGCACCGATCAGGCCGGTCGGAGTGACGAGGTCCTGCAGGGATTCGATGACGCGCATCGGGCTCAGCGCGTTGGTGAGCATGACGTCGTTGAACTCGTCGGTCGTGACCTCCCCGATGGGGATGTGTTCGTCCCGAGTGGTGATTCCCGCGTTGACGAACAGCATGTCCAGCGCTCGGCCGTCCAGGCGCCTGCGCAGTGCGGCGATCTGCTCCGGCACGTTGATGTCCAACGTTTCGATCTCCACCCTGCCGCCGGAGGCCTCGGCGAGATCGTGGAGCTTGAGCCTCGGGCTGCCGGGTCGGACCGTGCCGATGACATGCCACCCCTTGCCGAGGAACTGCTCGGCGATGGCGTGGCCCAACCCGCGTCCGGCGGCGACGACCAGGATGGTGGGGAGCGTTTCGTTCGAGGGGGAAGCAGACATGGCCCGGAGCCCTTCGCTGGTGCGTCGCTGCCGAGAGACCGGGATCCGCAGCCGAAGAGGCTCGGCCTTCACATCCCCTGTCCGTCGGCCGTACTGTGCAAGCCTCGGCTACCCATGGCGCGCTACGGGCCGGAAACGGCGCGCTCCGTAGTATTGCCGCCATGTCGCATCCTGAAATCGCCGATTCCACCATGCTGGAGTCGGACGATGTGCGAATCCTTCGCGCCCTTCAGATCGACCCACGGGTCGGGTTCGCCACCGTGGCGAGCGTCCTCGGGCTCTCCGAGCCGACCATCGCCCGCCGCTATCGCCGCATGCGACGTGCCGGGGCGATCCGGGTGATCGGCGTCGTCGATCCGGGGGCGCTCGGCCAGAGCCGATGGATGGTGCGACTGCGCTGCCGGCCCGGCAGTGCCACGGCCATCGCCGACGCACTCGCGCAACGCGACGACGTCGGCTGGGTCGCCCTGAACGCCGCGGGCTCCGAGATCACCTGCGCCGTCCGCTCGCGGTCACAGGAGCAACGCGACGATCTGCTCGGCCGCCGCCTCCCCCGCACCGCCGCCGTGCTCGACGTCCAGGCATCGGTGCTGCTCCGCCAGTTCGTGGGCGGACGCGGCCACTATTGGGCCGCGCTCGCCGGAACCCTGACCCCCGAGCAGGAGTCCGCGCTGGGAAGCGGCGGAAATCCCTTCACCGAACGCCCCGTTGTGCGGAATCAGGCCGCGCAGCTCAACGCCGAGGACGAGAAACTGCTCGCGGCCCTCGCCGCCGACGGACGCGCCAGTCTCGTCGACCTCGCGGCCGCCGCCGACCTCACGCCGGGCCGGGTGTCACGACGGCTGCACGCCCTGCTCTCCGACCACGTGGTCCACATCGACGTGGAGATCGCACCGATGGCCCTGGGATACCGCGCACGGGCCAACCTGTGGATGCGGGTCCATCCGGGCAAGGTCAAGGCTGTCGGGCGGGCCATGGCGCTGATGCCCGAGGTGGGGTTCGCCGCCGCGGTGTCCGGACCGTACAACCTCCATGCCGTCGTACAGTGCCGCGATCTCGACGAGCTGTTCGAGTTCACCACCGGCCGCGTCGGCGCCCTGCCCGGTGTCGAGGGCATGGAGATCAGCCCCATCGTCCGACAGGTCAAGCAGGCGGGAACCCGAGTCGACGGTGACCGACTGACCGGCCCGTCGAGCGAGTGACGCCGCCACTGACATCCGTCATGCGCGTGCCAGGGACAGCGCCGACGACGCTCGGCCGTCCCGGCTCCACAGCACGGGCGCTTACCTCCGGAGTAATCGACCCGCCCCCGCCGCCGCGGGCATGATCGGAGCGTTCGCACGGGAGCCCCGCACAGGAGCAGGGCACCGTCTCCGAGGAGGACCCCATGACCGCGTACGCCATCGCCAACCTGCGCCCGCCGACCCACCTGGACGACGACGTCTTCGTCTACATGGAGCGGATTCCGGGCACGCTCGCGCCCTTCGGCGGCCAATTCCTCGTGCACAACGCGCCGCTGGAGGTCCGCGAGGGCGAGTGGCTCGGGGCACTGGTGATCATCGGCTTCCCGGACATCGAGGCGGCCCGCGCCTGGTACGACTCCGCCGCCTACCAGGAGATCGCCCCGCTGCGGACCGACCACATTCCCGGGGACCTCGTCCTGGTCGACGGGGTCCCGCCCGGCTACGACGCGGGGCAGACCGCGGCGGCGCTGCGGGCAGCGACCTCACCGACGAGCAGATCGACCGGGTGAGCCGGGCGTGCGCGGGCATCGCGCACCTGATCCGCCCCCGCCCCCAGACCCGCCGCGCAGCCGAGTCCGCCTGAACCCGGCAGGGCCGGGGGCCCGTGGCGCCAAGTCGCCCCAGAGGCACGCCTGTTCGCCTACCCCTGTGCCGTACGGCGGAACGGGCGCAGACCGCACAATGCGCCCTGTACAGGGCATTTATCCAGCTCCTAACCTGGGTCGACCGCCCATGAAGGAGCCTCAGATGCGCACTCGCCCGATCGCCGCCACGCTCGCCTCCCTCGCCCTGCTGGGCGGCGCCGCCGTGGCCACGGCCACCCCCGCCAACGCCGCCGTCTGCGGCTACTTCGTCAGCTACGGCAACTCGTACTACAACCACTGCACCCACGACGGCAGCATCATCGACATCCACATCGACGTCGTCCTCGGCTGGGACAAGAACCGCTGCGTCTCCCCCGGCGTCACCTACCTCGGCCCCGCCACGAAGATCCGCAACGCCTGGTACACCGGAAAGCTGTGCTGAAGCGCGGGCTCGCTCGGCCAGGCCCTACCAGTTGCATCGGGACGAGAGCATCGTCTTGAGCTTCGCGTCGTTGTCGCCGGTCAGCTCGGGCCGCCACGCTTCCAGGTCCCACGTCGGACCGCCGAAGTGATCACCGTCGGTACGCGGGTCCGAGTAGGAGAAGTCCGCGTGACAGAGCAGCTGATCGTAGACCGATTGGGTCCGGGTCTGGTTGGCGTTCGGGAAGGGCTGGATGTTGGACCATACCTGCTTCCAGGTGTCCGACATGTGGTCCTTGGCGCTGTCCTTCGCGGGGTTCACGGTCGCGAAAGCCGCGTCGGTCGGAGTGACGTGCACGGAACTGAGGTTGGAGTCACGCAGGCTGACGTAGACCTCGGTCTTCTTGACCCACTGCGTGTTCGTGGTGCCGCCATAGCCCATGCATCCGTTCTGGCAGCTCTCGAAGGCGTCGGCCTGGCCGGGGCTGTACAGGAGGTACCGGCCCGCCTGGAAGTCCTGGCGTACGCCGATGTTGTCGGCAACGTTGCCACCGACGTGTCCGGCGCTGTACTCGTCGCTCGTGGGGTAGCCGTAGAAACCCCGCTCATAGCCCTTCTCTCCCCAGTAGCTCCCGATCAGGCCGTGTACCGCGTGCGCTCCCGAGGCAGGGCTCCAGTAGACCGTCGCCTGTTGGAACTGCTGGCGGACGCCGACCCCATCGGGGTTATTGAGTTCGTCGCTGAGGGGGTAGCCCATGTAGCCGCCCTCCCAGCCCTGTTGAGCCCACTCCTGGCCGATCAGACCCCACACGGCATGGGCGCCGGTGTCGGGACTCCAGTAGATCGATCCGTTGTCGAAGACCTGGCGCCGGCCTACCCCGTCCGGAAGGCCGAGTTCGTCACTGGTCGGGCAACCGAGAGACTGCTGCACGCCCGGTGTCTGGGTGTACTCCGTCCAGATCGCGCCGTCGACCGAGTGGCCCTGGTCGCAGAAGACCTGGGCGGACGCGGGAGCCGCCTGTAAGCCGAGCAGCAGCAAGAGGCTCGCGGTGAGCGTGGCGAGGAGGCGCGCGGTTCCCGTCCCGCTGCCCGCAATGGATTTTCTTCGAAGAGTCATCACGCGGGAATGCTCGTGCATCCGGTGGAGGCACGGTCCGGGGACCCAGGAAAGACACAGGACGACGACAAGACACACACAGACTCCGGCAGCGGCGGGCGGTGGCAGGGAGACCGGCTGGCGGACAGCGGACGCGAACCCCCACAGGCCGGGCAGTCGGCGGGCGGCCGACCGGGCGCTGTCGTCGGGGGCGGTATCGACCTGGCGTTCACACAAGGGCACCTTCCGGGGTAGTCTCGGCGGCCGTCGGCATCCCTGCCACACCCGCCCCTCTCAGCTCTTGTGTATGCAGCGCGCTTCACCGCATTGCCACTCAACTCACTGGAGGAAAAGGCATCATGATGAATCGTCAGCGACTGCTCGTCGGCTCGGGCGCCCTGGCCGCAGCCACTGTCCTCGCCCTGTCCGGCACCGCCGACGCGGCCGTCGCCAAGCTCAGCCAGTCCGCGGCCGCCTCGCAGCTGTCGGCCGCCGGGGTCACCCACTCCTCCAGCGGCGGCTGCACCACCCGGTCCAACGGCACCTGCACCTCGTACGACCAGATCAACCAGGCGACCGTGGACGGCCTCAGGACACTCAAGAGCGCCAGCGGCTGTGCGATCAACGTCACCGGCGGCACCGAAGTCGGCCACGCGTCGGGCACCTACAGCCACTACAACGGCTACAAGGCCGACATCTCCCGGAACTCCTGCATCGACTCGTACGTCACGAACAGTTTCACCCACATCGCGACCCGCAGCGACGGCGCGACCCGGTGGCGCTCTTCGGCCGGCAACGTCTACGCCAACGAGGGCAGCCACTGGGACATCACGTACTGCGGCGGCAACTCGTCCTGCACGGCGGCGGCCAGCGCCTGACGGACGCCCACCCCGTCGGCGCGGCGCCAGCCGCCGAGTCCCGCCCGACCGGGGGCGCTCGGCAGGCCGGCGTCTCGGGGCGTCGGTGCTCGTCGGCGAGCCGTCGCGCACCGACCACGATCCGCCGGGCCCCGCCCCTCACACCCTCCCGCGGGGCCCCTCCCCCTCACATCCGTCCCGCCGGACCGCCGGTCACTCCTGGACGATCTCGTCCGCCCCGAACCGCAGGGCGCAGTCCCACGTATCCGCGTCGCTGAACAGCAGCTGCACCAGCTGGATGGACCACTTCCAGTCGCAGTTCTTGACGCCGAACAGCGCACCCAGGGCGTCCCGCAGAGGCATGCCGATGTAGCGGCGCTTCAGACCCACACGCGACGGAACCCGGACGGTGCCGAGGTCATCGGCGGTGACATGGCCCCCGTCCACCAGCCACTTCTCGATGAACGTCTGCGTCACCGGCAGGCCTTCGTTCTTCGCCGCGTCCACGATGGACTGGCGCAGGGTGTCGGCCGTGCCTCCGTCGCAGAGCCCGACGAGCCACTCGCTGAGTTCGCCGCGCAACGCGAACGAGGTGTCGTTGGTCTGGCCGGAACTCTGCTGCTTGCGCCACTGGTCGATCTTGCCCATGGCGCCGTACTGCTCGTCCCCGGTGAAGTCCTCATGGTCGGGCCCGCCACCGAAGTTGGCCAGGTTGGACGTCTGGGTACGGGCCGTGCCACTGCTGCTGATCATGGTGGCGTTGGACGTGCCGTCCGACCGGGGGAACGTGCCCGCCATCGTGTAGATGAGACCGTTCAGATCGTCGGGCGAGGTCAGATCGAGGTCCATCTGCTGGGCGGTCCTGATGACGTCGTAGTAGTACAGGTGCGCGCCCGACTCCTTGATTGCCTTCTCGACGTTCTCGCTGAGCAGCACACTCTCCACCGAGTTCTCCACGACGTCGACACCGCCGAGTTCGCGCAGCAGGTCCGTGTGGTTCTCGCCGATGTTGCCGAGGCCGACCTGCCCCGTGATGTGCTCGCTCTTCAGCTCGTTGAGGACCTGCCAGGCCTGCGTCAGCGCGCCCCGCTCCCCGTCCAGGTTGTGGATGATCAGCGAGTCGAGCCTGCCACCGAACAGCGTGGCGACGTGTTTCAGCCGAGCGCGCAGCGCGGCGGCTCCCTCACCGGACCGGACGTCGAACTTGTAGAGGACCTCGTAGTCCTCCCGCGGCCGGCCCCGCAGCACTTCGGACACCGTGTCGATGTTGCGGTAGCTCTCCGCCGTGTCGAAGCGCCGGTACCCGGCTTCCACGGCCGAGACCAGCTGTTCCTTGCTGCGCCCGTCGACGCCGAAGACCAGCCAGGGCTTCGCCGTCTCGCTCCCGGTTCCGTCGGCGGGCATCCGTGCCACCACGGGCGCGCCCTGGTGGGCCGGTCCTGCGGCGGCCGCGGTGGTGCGCTGCACGGGCGCCTCCCCGGACATGGCCCGGTGCGCGTTGGCCTCGGCCTCGCGCTCGAACCTGTCCCCCGGATCCGAAACGCGCACGCCGTCCCCGCGGTCGGTGCCGGCCACCGGCCCCTGGCGCTGCTGGATCACGTGCGTCAACTCATGGGCCAACGTGTGCTTGTCGGCCCCGCCGTCGCCGATGACGACGTGGTCACCGCTCGTGTAGGCGCGGGCGCCGACCTCGGCCGCGGACGCCTTGGCGTGGGAGTCGTCGTGGATGCGCACACCCGAGAAGTCGGCGCCGAGCCGGGCCTCCATGTCCGTACGGGTACGGTCGTCAAGGGGGCGGCCCGATGCCCGCAACACCTCGGGGACGGCGGACCGCTGCACCGTCTCGGCTGCCGAGGCCCCGCTCTGCCGCTGGTCGCCGCAGCCGGCGGAGTGCCGGTGCCGGTCCTGGGCCCAGCTGTGGCCGGATTGGCGGAGCAGCTGCAGGACGGCCGCGTTGCCCGCGGTGTTCTGGAGGGCCAGCAGGCCGGGCGACGCGCCGTCCTCCCTGACCGGGTTCCCGGCCGCGACCCGGTGGGGCTTCTTGCTCTCGGAGGCCTGGGCCTTCTCGTTGGTGTACATCGAGTCCTCTCACCGTGCCGCGGCCGGAACCGCGGTGGCGTGGAACGCTGTCCCGAACCGGCCCGGGGCCGCCGCCCTCGACGGCTCCCGCGAGTCGGCCCGATCGTCAGCGCCCCATGTCTGCGCGGTAGTTGACGGGCGTCAGGTGTTACACCCTATAGCCGTCCTTCAATCCGTCGCGCGGGAGCGGGAGTTACCGTCGGTTTCCAGCAGGGTTCGGCCATGGCGGTCACCGCTTCGGCCGGTTCGTCCTCCCCATGGACGCCACAACGGCGTCTGCTCGGCGTGCGGATGCCGGTGGAGGCATCCGCACGCCGAGCGGATCGCGGGAGTTCGTCGGTCATGAAGTCGCGGTGGGCCGGCGGCCACCGCATGCCCTTCGGCGCTCGCGCGTCGGCCTGGGCCCTGACCGCGTCGCGGTTGAGCGCATGCCCCTCGTGTCTGGCATGACCCTAGGCCGACCCCGTCCGGAACACGGCGACCGTCCCGCCCAGCGGGTCGACGGCGTACACCTTGCCCGTGGTGTTGTCCGCCGCCAACGCGCCGAACTGGCGGGGCGTTCCGAGCGGCGCCTGCCCCAGCAGCGTGCTGCCGTTGGCCATCCCGATGCCGCCCGGAGCTCCTCCACTCCTCTGTTGTGCGACGAAGATCCTGTTGTAGTTCCTCAGCACGGCGAACTTGTGCGCCTGATTCCCGACGGCAGGTGACACCGCGCAGACCAAGGCCTGCCCCGTGACCTCGGTTCCGACGATCCGGTCGACGCGGGCCCCGGCTCCGCCGCAGTTCGCGCCACCGTCGAAGTAGGCGTAGGCCGCCCCTGCCGCGGGGTTGTAGAACACGGCGTTGGGGCCGGAGGACGTGGGTGTCACCGGGTCGTCGATCGCGGTCGTGCTGCCGTCGACCGGGTTGATGACCATCGTCGTCGCGACGACCTTCCACTGGCCCTTGGGGTTCGCCGGGTCCGGGGCGCACCTCTTGGCCAGGAGGTAGACCAGGTTGCGGCCGGGATCGACAGCGGCGGTGCCACGAACGGAGTTGGAGAGGAGGACGTCCCCGGCGTTGGTGCCGCAGGACTGCTTCGTCGGGAACTGCACCGCCACCCTGGCCTCGTGGGTCTGGGACGAGATGGCGAACAGGCCGATGGTGGAGAGGGGGGCCGTGCCGCTGCCGAGGCCCAACTTCGCGAAGTACACCGCGTGGTGCACGGAGTCGAAGGAGAAGTCCATGCTGTTGCTCGCGCCCGGGAGACCCGGGGCGGGCAGCGGGATCGACGTCGCCGACGAGCTGCCGGTCGGGATGTAGGCGACGGTCGAGGTGCTCGACAGACCACCGCCGATGTAGACGTCGCCGTTCTCGGGAGAGACGGCGAGGCTGGTGACGGCCGCCGTGAAGCCGCTGACGTGGGTCAGTTGATTGGAATGGGCGGTGTCGATGATCGCGACGCCGTTCGTCCCACCGACGTAGACCCGGCCCGTGCCGGCGTCGACCGCGATGCGGGACGGGCTCGACACAGCGCTGGACACGTCGATCGGAGCACCCGTCGCGGTGTCGGTCTTGCCGTCGATCACGGTCACGTTGTTGCCACCGGTGGACACGACGTAGACGCGATCGGCCTTTTCGTCGACCGCGAGGTCCGCGGGGTTCGCACCCACCGGGATCGAGTCGGCTCCGCTCTCCGTCGGCGTGGACGTGTCCGTCAGCGTGAACGACGACGCTGCGCCGTGACCGCACTTGTTCTCGTCGCCGACCTGCACCAGGTTGTAGACCGGTTCGCTGGAGAGGAGGCCGTCACCCGTCAGGTCGTCGGCCGTTCCGTAGCGCCCGTGCTTCGCGCAGTAGGCCTCCTCGGCCGTGCGCAGGGTGGCCGCGTCCGCGGAGACCGCGCTCTTGTGGCCCTTGTCGCCGATGCCCTTGACGGAGAACACCACGATGGCGGCAAGGACGCCGAGTATCACGATGACCACGAGCAACTCGATGAGTGTGAAGCCGTCTTGGCCTCTGGCGCGCGAGGTGAACCGGCGCTGGTCCCAGGTCATGGCAGTCGGGGTTTCCTTCAATCGATGGGTCACGTTCAGCCCGAGCGCACGCGCGAGCGCTTGCCGTGTCACGACGTTCCCCGTTGCACGGGCTTGACGTCCTTGGGGCCCGGCAGGTTCGGGCACGCGACGCCGTTCCCGTCGTCGTCGAGGTGGTTCGGGTCGGACGGCGCGAAGCGCAGGACGGCCTGCGCCTCCGCCTGGGCGGCGAAGTCCGAGCAGTCGTAGGCGTCACTGCCGTAGCGCAGGAAGTAGCGGGGGTCGAAGGCCCTCTTCGCCTGCGGACAGAGCGCGCTGCGGGTCTCGCCGGGTCCGCATGCGAAGTGCTGCGCGGCTCCGGTGACGGGGGTGGTGTCGCGCGGTTCCGGCAGCCCACGGCAGGCGACGCCGCCTCCGTCGTCGAGGTGGTTCGGATCGGTGGGGTTGGCCCGCAGCACCGCCTGGGCATCCGCCTGGCTGGCGAAGTTGATGCACTCGAAGGCGTCGCCGTGGACGGCGTAGTCCTTGGGGACGAACACCTTGCTGTGGGGGCAGAGCGCGGTGCGCTGGGTGCCCGGCGTGCACCACGCGGGGTCCTTCTGGGCGGCGGACGCGTCCGACCCGCCACGCGTGAGCGCCACGACGACCAGCGCCACCGCACCGATCGCGACAACCAGCACACCCCACCTGATCGCGCGAGAGCGCGACAGTTTGCTCAACAGTGCCATAAGACGCCTCTGCCCATCGTGCCGCCGGCCCTTTCCTTGCGTGCCTCAGGGGCCGACGGCACTCGGCCGCCGGCCGCCGCAGGCTGGATAGCTGCATTACATCCACAGCGCACATGGTTGTCAATCATTGACTACTGGACGGAGGGGTGCGCACCATCTAGGCGGGTGAGACACCGTCATGCCGATAGGCCACGCAGATGCCCGGGAGTTGTCGGACATCTGCCTGCATCTACCGGCGGCGTGTCCGTGCGGCGACCGCCGCCCCAACGATGAGGAGTAGCAGATGCAACTGAGGTCCAGACACACGCGGAACGCCCCGAACGCAGGCCGCTCGGCGATGCGCCGGGTTCGGAAGGCGTTCGCGGTGGGCGCCCTCGCGACGGCGCTGATCGCCGGCACGGCACCCACCGTGTTTGCGGCGACGAATTCGCAGGTCGGTATCGCCAACAACATGTATCCCGCCACGAAGGACATGAAGGGCGCGATCGAGTCGCTCGAGTCGTTCACGGCGTTCACGGCGAACGGCGCCTCGCAGGTCGGCGGGTTCTGGAACAAGCCGGCGATCGATACGTCGACGATGCGCGGGATCACGTCGGGAAGCCTGCGCCAGCAGTTGAAGAGCGCCGGCCCCTACACGACGTGCAATCCGTCCTCGTCGAACAACTGCGTCGACGGGCCGCTGCACATCGACGCGTTCCTGTCGGCGGACGAGACCAATGTGGACGCGGTCATCCCGACCGCCGACACGGGTACGTGCACGGCGAGCGCGAGCGTCGAGTGCAACGGCACGATCGCGAGCAAGCACGCCGTGGCGATCGGGCACCTGGCGATCTACAGCTGCAGCGGCAGCTGGGCGGGCTCGACCCACGGCGACGACCCGTCCAACGGCGGGACTCCGCCGCTGGCGCTCGGCGCGGACGCCAACGGCAGCGGCAACGGCAAGGCGCAGTCGCCCCGGTGTGACGCGTCACCGGTCTCCGGGGGTGCGCCCACGACGATGTCGGGCGTGGTGACCTGGCTCGGGACGAGTGGGCACCGCATCGCGGTCGCCGACCCGGCCTCCGCGCCGTTCGGCGCCGCGTCCAAGCAGGCGTTGATACAGAACGGGTTCTCCTGGGTCACCAGCGGAGCGGGCCAGAACGTGTTCACCGGAAGCGCGTGCGACAGCGCGGGCACGGCGTGCAAGGTGCGCCTGGAGTCCGGGATCAGCCAGGTGCGAGGCGCGGTGACGGCGAACGCCGGCGGGAACACCCAGCTGGGTCTCGTCGCCAAGTCGAACATCATGCACGTGTCGTGGACGTCGAGTTCGCTGAACGGAACCACGGGCAACGACCCCAACACGTGGACCGATGTCGATCCGAGCGACTACTCCGGCTACGGAGACATCCAGCAGTTCGGTGTCGCCCTGACCGGAGGCAACGCCGGCGCGGCAGCCGCCTGGGACGACCTGTTCAACACCAAGTGGGACAACGACACCACCATCCAGTCGACGCTCGCCGCCTACGGCTACTAGGCGGTCCGGAGCACGGGGCCACGGACCGTCGACCAGGGCACGGACCGTGCCCGCCCAAGTGAGCAGTCCGTGGCCACGCCGATTCCCTTTCCTCTTCTGTCCATAAGAGGAACTTTCCCGCGCTTTTCCCGCGCGGGCAACGAATGCGTACTCGATACGAGTTGAGTACGCGTATGCCCGGCCTTCCGCCCCACCGCGGCAGACCGGCCGACGCGCAGGGCGCTGCGCCGCACAAGTCGTCAATTGCTGACTAGTGAATTCGGTCGACACCGCGCCATCCGGCCGTGAATGCCGGGCATATCGGTGGCCGACCGGCACAGCGCTCTGCCATGGGGGGTCGTACTGCATCAGTACGTCACCACCTCTTATGCATCAGGCCCTGAGGAGGGGCCTTTCCCATGAACAGATCACCACGTCGGCACCTCACGCCGACCGGCCGCTCAGTCGCGGTACTGCGCGGTCGGTCACGCCGTGTTCCGGCGCTCGTCTTCGCGGTAGCGACCGTCGTGTTGGCCGCGAGCCCGGCCTCGGCGTCCGGCGCCGACACGACCGGTTTCGCCACCGCGGTGAACCTCGACGACACCGGCCGCGGCAGCTCCGCCGTCGCGATCGGCGATCTCAACCACGACGGAATACCGGACCTCGTGACGGCGATCCGCGCCGAGGGCCTCGGCGTGTTCCTCGGCACGGGCGGCGGCAGCTTCGGCGCCGTGACGAAGTACGCCGCGCCGCGCACCGCGTCGAGCGTCTTCCTCGGCTCGGCGGTGATCCGCGACGTCAACGGCGACGGCAGCTTGGACGTGGTCAGCCAGGACTCGCGCGGCAACGTCGCTCTGGTCTGGCTCGGCGACGGCTCCGGCGCTCTCGGCGCCGGCACGACGGTGATCCTCAACCCGACGCCCGGCTGCGACACCACGGGCGACAACCCCTGTGTCGCGCGCTTCCCCACGGACGTGGCCGTGGGCGACTTCGACGAGGACGGCAAGCCGGATCTCGCGACGTCCGACGCGAACACGAACAACGTCTCGCTGATGAGCGGCAACGGCGACGGCACCTTCGGCGCGGCGACGCAGCTCGCGCTGGCCGGCGGTACGAGCCCTCAGGGCATCGCGTCCGCCGATCTCGACGGCGACGGCCATCTGGATCTCATCACCTCGAACTCGTCGTCCGGCACGCTCTCCGTGCTCCTGGGCGACGGACATGGCGGCTTCGGCACGGCGTCGAGCGTCCCGGCCGGCGTGACCCTGCCGTCCAGGCTCACGCTCGCCGACGTCAACGAGGACGGCAGGCTCGACGCCGTGGTCGTGGCGCTCGGCTCCCCGGGGCGCGCCGCCGTCCTGCTCGGCGACGGCGCGGGCGGCTTCGGCAGCGCGAGCGTCCTGGCGGCGGGGACCAACCTCAGCTCGGCCTCGGTGGCCGACGTGAACGGCGACGGCCACGCCGACCTGGTGGTCTCCAGCGCCAATTCGAGCGAGGTCGTGGTGCTCGAAGGCGACGGCGCCGGTGCGTTCGGCAGCCCGCTCGCCTTCGGGCTCAACGGCGGCAGCAACCCGCAGGCCACGGCGGTGGCCGACCTCGACGGCGACGGACGCCCCGATGTCGCCACGGCCAACAGCAACAGCTCGCCGGTGTACGTCAAGGACGCGTCGGTCCTGCGCAACACGACGAACCGGCCGCCGGCGGCCACCAACGAGTCGTACGGCCACATCGGGGCGGACACCCCGCTCGTCGTCGCCGCTCCCGGTGTTCTCGGCAATGACACCGATGCCGACGGCAACACGCTGACGGCGTCGGTCGTGACCGGCCCGGCGCACGGCACCCTCACGCTCGACCCGGACGGCTCGTTCACCTACCAGCCGGCCGGCGCCTACGTCGGAAGCGACAGCTTCACGTACAAGGCGAGTGACGGCACGGACGACTCGAACGTCGCGACCGTGACCATCGGCGTCTCGGCCGGCTGCCGCGGCCTCGCCGCCACGATCACCGGCAACGGAGTGGTGAACGGCACGAGCGGCGCCGACGTGATCGTGACCGGCAACGGGAACGACAGCGTCAGCGGGAACGGCGGCAACGACACGATCTGCACGTTCGGCGGCAACGACGCCGTGTCGGGCGGCAGCGGCGACGACTACATCGACGGCGGTGACGGCAACGACGCCGTCAGCGGCGGCGACGGCAACGACATCATCCTGGGCGGGTCCGGCAGTGACGCGCTCTCCGGTGGCTCCGGCAACGACACCGTGGTCGGCGGCGCGGACAGCGACACCCTCGCCGGCGGCAACGGCACGGACGTCTGCGCCGGCGACGGCAACGGCGGTCCGACGCTTCCGGGCTCGGACGCGGTCGCGGCCGGCGGCTCCTGCGAGACCACCGTCGAGGTGCCGTAGCCGACGAGCCGTCTTCGGCGGGTGCCTCTGAGACGCTGACGTGCGTCGCGGGCCCGGCGATCGTGATGACGCGATCGCCGGGCCCGACTCTCGCATGCCCACACGTCGTTCAGCCCGGTCCGCGGCTACCGGGTGCGAGGCGCGACACCCGGGCGGAGACCTGCGCGGCAAGGACGTGAATGCCGAAGGAGAGACGACGGAGACCTGACGTCAGCCGCTCTTGACCGCGGGCTGTGCCGCCTCGACGTCGACGGCGTCGAGAAACCTGCGCGCGGCACGGACGTGTTCCAGCCGCCAGGCGTAGATCGCGCGGGTGAGGTAGTCACCGGTGTGCTCCTTGGCACCCAGCGACTCCTCGATCTCGTCCATGACGACCCGCTGACGCTCGACCAGGCGCGTCGGGCTGCTGCCGCGACGCTGGAGCAGCAGAAGCTTGCTCGTCAGCTCGGCGCGGACGTCGAAGAGCTGGACCACCGGTTCGCTGAGCCACCGGCTGGCCGCCGCCTTCGCCGAGCGGGTGGCGGCGTAGATCATGCGCTGCGGTCCGCGGTTGCCTTCTTCGGCGCCGACCGGCGTGATCAGTCCGCGCTCGACCAGCCGTGTGATCGAGCGGTAGACCATGGGGCGCGAGATATACCAGAACTCACCGATTTCCGCGCCCTCCGCGGTGAGGGCGGCGATGGCGAAGCCGTGACTCGGGCGTTCGGCCATGAGTGCGAGCACGATCCACTCGGCGAGTGGCAGATCAAGTTTCTCCATAGTAACTAAGGTAAACGGCGTTGCGGCCGCGCCGGTAGCCGACGGCCTGGTCGCGGACGACGTCGGGCCGGGGTGGTCAGGGCTGGTGGAGGGCCCTGGTGAGCGGCGCACCTGTCGCGTACAGGTCGCTGACGCTCGCGTACCAGTGGATGACCGGAGCGCCGAAGAGTATGGCGGCGATGGCTCCGGCGGCGAGGAACAGGCCGAAGGGGAGGCGGGTGTGGCGGGTCGCCCGGCCCGCCGCCATGAGCGCGACGCCCACCAGCAATCCGGCGATGCTGCCGGCCAGCAGGGTGAAGACGAGGTACCAGGGGCCGAGCCAGCCAAGGCCGGTGCCGAGCAGGCCGGCCAGCCGCACGTCGCCGAATCCGAGCCAGTCGGGCCGCACCCGGTTGAGGGCGAAGAAGGCCGCGAACGCGCCCGCTCCGCATGCCGCGGTCACGCCGAGCCGGTGCCACTGTCCGGTGGCGGCGGCGGCCGCGAGCAGACAGACGGCGGTGAGCCCGAGCGTCGGGTAGACCAGACGCCGAGGGAGCAGGAACTGCTCGGCGTCACAGGCACCCAGGGCCAACAGCCCTGCGGTGAAGACGAGTTGGGCCGGTAGCACTTCCGACCGGCCGAAGCGCAGCGCCTCGGCGGCGAACAGGATCGCGGTGAGCGCTTCCATGAGCGGGTAGCGCGCGGGGATGGGAACCCGGCAGGCGCGACAGCGGCGGCCCAACAGGAGCCAGGACACGATGGGGACGTTGTCCCGGGCCGCTATCGGCGTGGCGCATCGGGGGCAGGCGGAGCGCGGCCGGACGACCGAGAGGCCGGCCGGGACCCGGGAGACCGCGACGTTGAGGAACGACCCCACCGCGAGTCCCAACAGACCGATAAACACGACAAATGTGGGTGACATGGGCGCAATGGTGCCGTACCGCGCATGCCGATCGCCACCGGGGCCCGTGGGTAATCCGCGCCGGAACGCGGGGCCCCGCGGCACGCGCCCCGAGTGACCCAGGCCGCCACAAGGTGGTTGCGGGACACGGCAGTCGGGGCGTTGCCGCACGCCGCCCGACGGCGGCGTCAGGTGGCGTGCGCGACGCCGCCTGACGCACTCGGCCGACGGCCGACCGTCGGGCCCACGCCATCCGGCGAGACATCCGGTGAGCGCTCGCTCCGCACGGCGAACGCCGCCGCGTCAGGGGGTGGCGCAGGGGTTCGTCTGACCCGAGGGGAAGGCAAGCAGCGTGATGGTGAAGGTGGCTCCCTGAGGCGCCACGGTGTACCAGGTGGACGCGGACGACAGGAACCCTCCCCCCGTCAGATCGTCCATGGTCCCGTAGTGGCCGTCGCGGGCGAAGAGCGCCTCTTCCGCGGTCTGGATCGTGGCCTTGTCGGTCTTGCACGCCGAGCCCTGGCCCCTGTCGTTGATGCCGCGGACGGAGAAGACGACGACGGCGGCCAGGATGCCGAGGATCACGATGACCACGAGAAGTTCGATGAGCGTGAACCCGGCTTCCGTCGTCTCGTGCCGTGCACGCATTCGCTGGTGCAACTTGCCTTGCAGGTATGTGGACATCTTTCTCCATCTACATCTACGACGACCGGTACAGCAAAATCGAGCGATAGTAACAGCCTGATTAATCAGCCGTAGACTACTCAGCGGGCGATCGCCCCACAAGAGATGAAGCCGCGAAAACAGCGCGGATTCCGGCGCCGCGGCATGCAGTAGTATGCCGCTGACTAATCAGCAGCTGACGTGTATATGGATCGACGTACGGCGCACGATCGGCCGTTGTTACGGACGCTGTTCCGGATACGTGAAAGGGGTGGGTGCCTTGACCAATCGCCGGCTTCTCCGGCGCCGCGCGGCGGCGACAGACCCGGTGGGCGAGGACGTCACCCTGCCCGGTGGAACGCGCGGTTCGGAGCCGCCCTCGGTCACGCCGGGCGACTCGGCGCGGGACGCGACATCCGGCGGAGCGCGGCCGTCGCCCGCCGGGCCGCAGCGGCCGCGCATCGGCGAACTCCTCGTGCGGCGCGGGATGCTCACCCCGGCCCAGGTGGACGAGGCGCTCCTGCAGCAGTCCACGTCGGGCAAGCGACTCGGCACCCTCCTCGTCGAACTCGGCATGGTCGACGAGCGGTCACTGATCGAAGCACTGTCGGTCCAACTCGACCTCCCCGTAGCCGACTTGCACCAGAGTGAACCTGACCCCGAGGCGGCGGCCCGGGTGCCGGAGGCGCTGGCCCGCTCGCTGGGCGTCGTCGCGGTGCGGCGGTCCGGGGGCACGCTGCTGATCGCGGCGGGCGACCCGGGCGACCCGCGCGTCCTCGACGAGGTCGGCCGGGCCGTCGCGCCGGACCGGGTGGAGCTGGCGATCGCGGCCCCCTCGGACATCCGGCGCTCGATCGACAGCACCTATCGGGCGCTGTCCGGGGTCAGCAGCCTGGTCGAGGCCTTCGAGGCGACCGAGACCGGCCGCAGCGCCAACGCGGGTGCCAGGGTGGTGAGCGAGGACGCTCCGGTCGTGCACCTGGTCAACCTCATGCTCACCCAGGGGCTGCGCGACCGGGCCTCGGACATCCACATCGAACCGCACGCCGACCGGGTCCGGGTGAGGTACCGCATCGACGGCGCGCTGCACGACGTGCTGAGCCTGCCGGAGAACATGGGCCCGTCCGTGGTCAGCCGGATCAAGATCATGGCCAACATGAACATCGTCGACCGGAGACGCCCGCAGGACGGCCAGATCGCCACCGAGATCGACGGCAGGCCGGTCGACATCCGGGTCGCGACCACCCCCACCATCTGGGGCGAGAAGGCGGTCCTGCGGCTGCTCGACAGCAACCGCACGCTGCTGCGGCTCGCCGAGCTGGGCATGCCGGCCGCGACGTACGAACGGTTCGCGTCCCTGCTGCGCTCCCCGTACGGCATGGTCGCCTGCGGCGGGCCGACCGGCAGCGGCAAGACGACCACGCTGTACGCCACGCTCGGCGAGCTGAACCAGAGCGAGCGCAACATCACCACCATCGAGGACCCCGTGGAGTACGTGGTCCCGTCGGTCAACCAGATCCAGATCAACGAGCAGGCGGGCGTCTCGTTCGCGACCGGGCTCCGCTCGATCCTCCGGCAGGACCCCGATGTGATCCTCGTCGGCGAGATCCGGGACGGCGAGACGGCGCGGATCGCGGTCGAGTCCGCGCTCACCGGCCACTTCGTGCTGTCGTCCATCCACGCCGCCGACGCCTGCTCGGCGCTGCACCGGTTCACCGACATGGGCATCGAGCCGTTCCTGATCACCTCCACGGTCGCCGGCGTGGTCAGCCAGCGGCTGGTGCGGCGGATCTGCGACCAGTGCCGCGAGCCCTACACACCGGGCGTGGACGAACTGGCCTTCTTCGCCGAGGCCGGCGGGTCGACCGACGCCGAGTTCTGGCAGGGCCGGGGGTGCAACTTCTGCTCCCGGACCGGCTATCAGGAGCGGATCGGCGTCTTCGAACTGCTCGTGATGAGCGACGTCGTCAAGCGGCTGCTGGTCGAGCGGGCGCCGATCGGCAGCCTGCGCAGGGCCGCCCGCGAACAGCACATGGAGAGCCTCTTGGACGGAGGCGTCCGCCTGGTCGAGGAGGGCGTCACGACCATCGCGGAAATCATGTCCAGCGTGTACGTGGTCTAGGCCCCGGCTCCCCGGCCGCAGCGCCCGGACCCGCGTACGGCCGGATCCGCAGCGTCCCTACCCGTACGGCCGGATCCGTCCGAAACGAACCTCTGACACTCGACACCAACTTCCGACACCGGGAAACCAGGAGGGCACCGGCATGGCCACCTTCAAGTACGTCGCGGTCGGCCCGGACGGGAAGCGGGCCACCGGCGTGCTCACGGGCTCCAGTGTCGGCGGCGTGACCGACAGCCTGAACCGGCAGGGCTACGCCGTGGAGTCGGTCAAGGCCGCCGGCCGCAACCCGCTCCAGTTCGAACTCACCGCGGCCAAGGTCAATCTGGTCGAACTGAGCAACTTCTCCCGCCAGATGGGCGCCTTCATCAAGGCAGGAGTGCCCATCCTGGACGCCCTGGAGATCATCCGCGGCGAGACCAAGGACAAGAAGCTCGGCAAGATGCTCGTCGACGTCTCCGACTCGCTGCGCTTCGGTGAGAGCTTCGCCGGCGCGATGGCCGCCCATGCCTCGGCGCTCCCGCCCTTCTACATATCCGTCCTGCGCTCGGCGGAGGCGACCGGTGAACTCGACGTGGTGATGGCCCAGTTGGCCCGCTACATCGAGCGCGACGTCGAGGGGCGGCGCAGTATCCGCTCCGCTCTGACGTATCCGGTCCTCGTGATGGGACTCGCCGTCGCGGTCGTCCTCGTCCTCGTCATCTTCGTACTGCCCCGCTTCAAGGTGTTCTTCGCGTCCTTCCACGCGCAACTGCCGCTGCCGACCCGGATCCTGCTGGGCTTCACCGACTTCGTCACGGCCTGGTACCTCGTCATCGTCGCCGTGGCCGTCGCGGTCGTCGCGGCGCTGATCGCCGGCCTGCGGACCGAGCGGGGGCGGGTGCTGCGCGACCGCTTCCTGCTGGCGACGCCGGTCGTCGGCGACGTGGTCCGCTTCATGGTCATCGAGCGGTTCTGCCGCATCCTGACCTCGATGATCAAGGCGGGCGTGCCCATCACGGAAGCGCTCAGCCTCGCCGGATCGGGCGCCAACAACCTGGTGTACGAACGGTCCATCGGGACGGCCCGGATGGAGATGCTCGAAGGCGGCGGCATCTCCCAGCCGATCGCCCGCACCAAGCTGTTCCCCGGGGCGGTCACCCAGATGATGCGCGTGGGGGAAGAGACCGGGACCCTCGACGACCAGCTGGAGAACGTGTCGGAGTTCTACGAGAAGGAACTGCAGCACAAACTCAAGCGGCTGACCAGCCTGTTCGAACCGACCGTGGTGATCATGGTCGGGGTCGTCGTGGGGTTCGTGGCCGTCGCCCTCATCTCGGCGATCTACGGCGTCTACAGCCAGGTCACCGTCCAGTGACCGGCCCGGCACGCCGCCCGCGGCGCCACCGCGGCGAGGAGGGCGAGACCCTGATCGAGGTGCTCGTCGCCGTGGTGCTCATGGGGGTCGCGTTCGTGGCCGTCCTCGGGGGCATCGGCACCGCGATCATCAGCTCGCTCACGCAGGCGAAGGTGACCGGCGCCGACTCGGTCGTCCGCAGCGCCGCCGAGAAGGTCGTCAGCGATCCGTACGCGTCCTGCGCCCGTGGGTACGAGACCCCGACACCGCCGGCCGGATACACCGTGACCGTCACCGTCGAGTACTGGGACGGGGTGGGCACGTTCGCCCCGTCCTGCCCGACGGCCGACACCGGAGTGCAGAAGGTGACGCTCACCGTGCACACGACCGGCCCGCGCCCCGTCAAGGACACGACGCTCGACGTGGTCAAGCGGGAGTCGATGCTGTCATGACGACACCACGGCCGACCGCGCGTCCGGAGTCGGGGTTCACCCTCGTCGAGTTGCTGGTCACCCTCGTCATCCTGGGCATCATCGGGGCGCTGCTGCCGCAGGCGATCATCCTCGGACTGCGGTTCACGGCCGGAACCGAGCAGAAGGTGGCCGCCACCGGCGCGCTGGGCACGCTCAACCGCTACTACTACGGCGATGTGCAGAGCGCCGACAGCGTAACGACCGGCCCCGCGTGCGGCGCCGCCGACGTGATCGTCCACCTGAGCTGGACCGGCACCGACGTCGTCTACACCTACGACCCGCCGACCGGCGCCCTCAACCGCGTGAAGTGCACGGCCGGAGGCGTCGTCACCACGGTGCTGGGCCGGTTCGACCCCACCACATCGTCCCATCCGGTGACTCTGAGCTGCGGTGCCGAGACTTCGTGCACCCGGCCCATGGAGGTAACGCTGACCGTGCAGAGCGACCCCGCCGCGCCCCCGACGGCCCTCACCGCCGCCCGACGATCGAGCGCCTCATGACCGGCCGCAGCGGGCCGCGCCGCCAACCGCGCGCCGACGAACAGGGCGCGACCCTGATCCTCGCGCTGGCCTTCGTCGTCGTCTTCAGCCTGGTCACCGTGGCGGTGCTGTCCTTCGCCGGCACGGGCTTGAAGGCCGCGGGCGTGTACGTCGACCAGGGCAGGCGGAGCTACAGCGCGGACGGCGCCACCCAGCTCGCGATCGAGAACTTCTCGCAGGGCAACCCGTGCGCCCTGTACACCGCCCCGCCGATCAACGGCCGTCAGATGGCCGTCCACTGCGACCCCCTGAACGCGTCTCCCGCGACCACGCGCACGACCCAGCCCCAGGACGCACTGCGCAGCCTGGGCCGGGCGGCGAAGGACGGCATCGACGTGACCACGCCCGGCCTGCGCGTGCAGGGCGGCGTGTTCTCGCATTCGAACGTCACGACGGGCGCCGGCGCCTCGATGGAGGTGTCGGGCGACGTGTCCGCCGTCGGTGACTGTTCACCTGCCGTGTCACAGACCCGACTTCCGCCGAACCAGGCGCCGTACGCGCACGCCTGCGCCAACGACACCCCGTCGGATCCCGCCGACGGGGCCGTCGGCGCGGACCCGGACTACACCCCGCCCGCCACGGCCGTCCCGGCCCTGCGGACGGTGCCCGCGTGCCCCGGTGCCGGGTCCTGGCTGGTGCGGCTGCGACCGGGCTACTACGACGACGCCGGCGCCCTCAACCGTCTCACCGGTGGCGGCTGCCACAACATCGTGGTGTGGCTGCAACCGGGCGTCTACGCCTTCGACTTCACCTTCACCGGCGGCACCGCGCTCTGGACGGTCGACGACCCCACGGTCAGCGTCGTCGGCGGCACACCGGCCGGCTGGGACCCCGGCTCCGCCGCCCGCCCGGCCGTTCCCGACCCGGGCGGGTGCGACAGGACCCGGCCCGAAGGCGTCGCGGTCATGATGGGCGGCGGCAGCCGGTTCCAGGTCGACCGAGGACACGTCGAACTGTGCGCCCCGGTGAGCCCGGACGCGCAACAGGTTGCGGTGTACGGGATCCAGCCGCCGAAGCCGTCCCACACACTGCAACCGACAGCGATCGTCACGAACACCGGCTTCACCGACCCGGGCCATGCCCTCACCAGCGGCGAAAAGCCGACCCTGCCCGGGTGTTCGCAGCCGACGGGCACCGCGCACTGCACGGCCGACGCCGTGCTCGACCCGACGAAACGACAGTCGGCATCGATGCAGCTCGCGGGCTTCACGCCTCAGGTGCCGCCCGGCTCGGTCATCACCAGCGCGACGCTGCGGGTACGGCACGAGGACGACGGCGGCCTGACCGCGCCCGGCGCCGTGAAGGTCACCACCGCCGTCGGCAAGGACACCTGCCGCACCGACAACCTGCCCCGGCATCCGGCGCTCGCCACCGATCCCCCGGTCGACCTGCTGAGCGCGTGCGGTCTCACCGACCCGGCCCGGCTCACCGGCCTGACGGTGACCTACGCCGCCACCCTGGACACCGGCGCCCCCACCGCCACGGAGCGCCTGGACGGCATCTGGCTGGAGGTCGCCTACCGCACACCCACCACGTTCAAGCCGACCGTGGTGGCCCGGTCTTCCGGGTTCACCGCCGCCGGCACCCGTCCGGACAACGCCCTGGAGATCGGCGAGCAGCCGACACCGCTGGTGGCCGGCGCCGACCTGACCGCGGCGGCCCCGTCCGCGTCGATCACCCTGGCCGGGTTCGGCCAGCCGCCCGTGCCACCGGGCTCGACGATCGACTCCGCGGTGCTGCGGGTGGCCCATCAGGAGGCCGGCGACGCGGCGGCGCCCCGGGTCGACGTCATCCCCGCGGGGGGCGGCGGCGGTTGCACCGGCCTGCCGCTCACCACGCGGACCCCCTCGGGCGACGACCGCGTCGACCTCAAGGCATGCGGCATCACCGACGCCGCACAGCTGACCGGGCTGACCGCGACCTACACCGCCGGCCTGGACGACGGCGGCACAGCGGGCGCCGACTCCGTGGACGGCATGTGGCTCGAAGTCGTCTACGACCCGGCGCCGCCCCGCACGGCGACGAGTGCGGAGTCGGCCACGTTCACCTCCCCGAACAGCGCCGAGGCGATCGACGGCGCCGATACGGCCCGCGCCGCACTCGACGCGGCCACGAGGCCGACCGCCGCCATCGAGCTCGGCGGCTACGTCACCCCGGCGGTGGCACCCGGCTCGGTCCTTGACTCGGCCCTGCTGCACGTCGCGCACCGGGAGGATCCCGGGGCGGCCGGAGGAGCGCCGCCGACCGCGGCGGTCACCCTGACCGGGGCCGGCCTGCCCCGCTCCTGCACCGCCTCGCAGCAACTCGCCACCCACCAGGACGCCCTGGCCACCGACACGCTGGACCTGGTCGCCGCCTGCGGGCTGACCGATCCCGCCCAGCTGGTCGGCCTGGCCGTGACCTACACCGCCGGACTCGGCGCGGACAGCGCCACCGCCACCGCTCAACTCGACGGCATCACGCTGGAGTTGGCGTACCGGCCCGCGATCGCGGTACGGCCCTCGACGGCGACCAGTACCGCGACGCCGACCGCCGCGGCGTTCCTCGACCCCAAGAACGCGCAGGCGATCGACGCCACCGCCTCGGCCTCGACGCTCACCGCGGCCACCCCGTCGGCGACGGTCCGGCTCGGCGGGTTCGCGATGCTGCCCCTGCCGGCGGGTTCGGTGATCGACAGGGTCGTGCTGCGCGTTGCGCACCAGGACGACGCCACCACCCCGGCACCGCCCTCGCCGGGGCAGCCGCCCACGACCGCGCTGACCGTCTCCGGCACCGGTACCGCCTGCGACGCGGACCACCCCCTGACGGCCCGTCAAGGCTCCCTCGGCGTCGACGTGGTCGACCTCGGCGCCTGCGGGATCACCCGGCAGGACCAGGTGTCCCAGCTCGCCGTCGACTACGCGGCGAGGCTGGGCACCGGCAGTAGCGCCGCGACCGACCGGCTCGACGGCGTCGAGCTCGACATCGTGTTCCGGGCCCCGTCCCTCAGGGCGCTGTCCGGCTGCCTCACCGCGGGCAGCGACTGCGCGGTGCTGAAATCGACCGACACCGCCGACACCGCCACCGAGCACAGCCGCCTGGTGATCGACGGCACCGTCTACGCACCGACCGGTGCCGTCGACCTGTCGATGCGTCAGGTCGGGTCGCAGGTCGTCACCCGGGGCATCGTGGCCCGGACCATCGCCCTGGGTATCAGCCCGGCCCCCGGCTACCTCCGCCCGGTGATCGGCATCCCGCCGGAGCCGGTGCTGTTCACGACCTATCCGGCCGTGACCGCGAAGGCGGCGTCGGTCACCGCGATCACCCGGTTCACACCCCCGGCCCCCGGCGCACCCGTCGACGTCACGGACGCCACCGTCCCCGGAGGCGGCCGGGCGTCCCTCACGCTCGGCGGATACGCCCAGCCGGCACCGGCCACGACCGGGCCGCTCGACCACGCCGTCCTCCAGGTGGCGCACCGCGACGACGGCGACGTGGCGTCCCTCAAGATGTCGGTGGACTTCACCGGCAGCACCTGCACCGGCGCCGACGGCGCGCTGGACGTGCCGGTCCATCCCGGCTCGGGCGGACCCGTGAGCGACCAGGTCGACCTGGCACGGTGCGGCCTGACCAGGGCCTTCCAACTGGCCGGGCTGACCGTGACGTACACCGTCGCGGCCGGGAGCGGCGGCGCGACCGAGCACCTCGACGGCACCCGGATCGACCTGCTGTCCGGCCCGCTCGTCCAGGCCGCCGTGTCCTTCGACGGCCACACCGCCACCGTCAAGCAGTGGACGGTCCTGCCATGAGCAAGCACGCCCCTTTGGAGTCCACCATGCCCGGACCTAGTTCCGCGATCATCGACCACCTGCTGGGTGAGCTGTGGGAGCGAGGCGGCAGCGACCTGCTGCTCACCTCCGGATCGGCGCCGTTCCTCCGCGTCGACGGCGCCCTGCGCCCGGTCGACGGGCCGGCCCTGACCGAGCCGGAAGTCGACCGCCTGGTGACCGGGGTACTGGGCGGCGAACTCACCGAGCGGTTCCGCCAGGAGAAGCAGGTCGACTTCGCCTTCAGCTGGGGGACGAAGGCCAGGATGCGCGGGAACGCCTTCACGCAGCGCGGCGCTTCGGCGCTGGCGCTGCGGATCATCCCGTACGAGGTGCCGTCGTCCGAGCAGTTGGGGCTTCCCCCCGCCGTCATCGGGTGGGCGGGCCTGCCGCGCGGCTTCGTGCTGGTCACCGGTCCGACCGGGTCGGGAAAGTCGACGAGCCTCGCGGCGCTCCTCGACTACGTCAATACGCACCGTCCGGTGCACATCCTCACCATCGAGGACCCGATCGAGTACCTGCACCGGCACAAGCGCGCGGCGGTCAACCAGCGCGAGGTCGGCACCGACACCGACTCCTTCCCCGCGGCGCTGCGCTCGGCCCTGCGCGAGGACCCCGACGTCCTGCTCCTGGGCGAGATGCGCGACCCGGAGAGCATCTCCGCGGCTCTGACCATCGCCGAGACCGGGCACCTGGTGTTCGCCACGCTGCACACCAATGACACGTCGCAGACGCTGGACCGCATCGTCGACGTGTTCCCGGCCGAGCAACAGCCGCAGGTCCGGCTCCAGTTGGCGCACACCCTGGTCGGCATCCTCAACCAGACGCTCATCCCCCGGACCGGCGGCGGCCGGGTGGCCGCATTCGAGGTGCTGACCGGCACGTCGGCGATCCGCAACCTGATCCGTGAGGGCAAGACCCGCCAGATCCGCAACATGATCTCGACCGGCCACCGTGAGGGCATGCAGACCCTGGAGGCCAGCATCAACGCCCACCTCGCGGCAGGCACCATCGCCTACGAGGAGGCCGTGCTGCACACCGCCCACCCGGAGGACATCCAGCGGCCCCACGCCCTGGCCGCCCGCGCCTGACCGGCCGACGCGCGGCGTCCGGCACAGGTACGGACGCCACCCGGCCCCGCTCGTGGACGGGTACGGTCCGTCGTCGCGGACGGCATACTGATGACCGTGCGAGTAGCGATCATGACGGTCGGTTCACGAGGCGACGTGGCTCCCTACACCGGGCTCGCGGAGGGGCTCGTGCGGGCGGGGCACGACGTCACCCTGGTGACCCATGCCCGGTTCGAGCCCCTCGTCGCGCGGTCGGCGATCCGGTTCCACCCGCTGCCCATCGACCCCCACGCCGAACTCCTCGGCGCGCGCGGCCAGTCGCTGAACCGCAGCAGGACGGGACCGGGCAAGCTCGCCCGGGTGATGAAGATGGCCAGGGAGCTGGCCGGGGAGATGGCCGACGACCTGGTGCGGGCCGCGCAGGCCGCCGACATGCTCCTCCTCTCCGGCTCGGTCGCCCCGCTCGGCTACGCGATCGCCGACGCGCTGGGGCTGCCCAGCATCGGACTCAACCTCCAGCCCCTCCATCCGACCGCCGCGTTCGTCTCGCCGATGGCGGGCGTCGGTACCTGGGGCGGACCGGTCAACAGGGCGGTCGGACACGGCGTGCACCTCGCCCTGTCCCATGTGTACGCTCCGGCAGCCCGGGAGGCGGGGCGGCTGCTGGGCGTCCCGGCGCGCGGCCTGCAGGCGCAGTACCGCGAGCGCGAGCGTGGACACTGGCCCGTCCTGTACGGCTACAGCCCGCTCGTCGTACCGCGCCCCCGCGACTGGCGCCAGGGTCTTGAGGTGACGGGCTATTGGTGGCCCCGCGTTCCCGACCCTCGACTCCCCGCCCGTTTGCTGGAGTTCCTCGACGCCGGTCCACCGCCGGTGTTCGTCGGTCTGGGCAGCGCCACGGTGCCCGACCCCGCCCGGGTCTCCGGCGAGATCGTCCGTGCGCTGCGGGCGGCCGGACTGCGCGGGGTCCTCCAGGAGGGCTGGGCCGGACTCCACGCGGACGACGACGACATCATCACCGTCGGCGATGTCCCGCACAGCGCGCTGTTCCCCCGTCTGGCGGCGGTGGTCCACCACGCCGGCGCGGGAACCACCGGGGCGGGGCTGCGCGCGGGGATCCCGGCCGTCCCGGTGCCGATCCAGTTCGACGCCGGGTTCTGGTCCGACCGCCTGGTGCGGCTCGGCGTGGCGCCGCGCGCCCTCCCCCTGCGCCGGCTCACCGCCGCCCGCCTCGCGTCCGCGCTGAAGGAGGCCACCGGCGACCCGGCCTACCGACTGCGCGCCCGGAGCCTGGCGGGCCGCATCGCCGACGAGGACGGGATCGAGCCAGTGCTGGCGGCCGTCAACAGGGCTTGACCGCAGTGGAGTCGAGGGTCCTCACCCGGAACCCCTCTCCCCCGCCCCTCATGCTCCGCCCGACTGCCGCTCCCGGTCCGAGGCGGGCCAGACATAGGGCAGATCGTCCGGGACCTCGGGAAACAGGGGCCGGTAGAACTCCGGTTCCTTGCGCACCAGTGCCGACTGGTGGCTCCGGTGGAATTCCGGGGAGCCGAGCCAGGGCGGGAGTTCTCCGGCGCGCGCGAGTTCCTCCTGGGCACGTACGGCTCCCGTACCGGAAGTGCCGCGCCATCGGCGGTAGTCCTCCCTCAGGGTTCCGGCGCAGGTGTCGGCGCGGCCCTGCGCCGTCCACGCCCCGCAGATCACCAGGCCGTAGCAGACCAGGGCCTCCTCGTATCCGGACCACATCCGTACGGCGGGGTGCCGCCGCCATCCGTAGCCCGGCACGGTCAGGCCGCGGAACACCTGAAGCGCTTCGACCCGCTGCTTCCCGAGCCGACGCCGGTCCAGGACCTCGGCCGAGTCCGCGAATCCCGGGCGGGGCAGAAATGTTTGCACACCGCCTGATATCACTTCCGGGCCGCGCCCGCCCCTCGAACGACGGCCCGTCTCGACGGGACGGAGCAGAGGCGGTGCTTCATGGTGGCGCCGCCCCTGCTCAGCGCACCGGCCGTCAGGCCGGCGTCACGGCGCCGTCATGCGGCCGTGACATCGCCGCCGGGGTCAGACCCAGATGCGTACGGCCTCCATGCGGCGGGACTGGCCCGTGGTGCCCGCATACACAGGGTTGCCGGTGACCGAGCCCAGCCAGCCGTACCCCTCGACGTGTGCCTGTGCTCCGACGCTGCCGGAGCCGACCTGGACGCCGAGCGCCTCCATACGGCGCGACTGGCCGGTGGTGCCCACCGTCACGACCTGTCCGTCCGGGCGGCACGCCCAGCCCTGCCAACCGATGTCGGCGAGGTGGGCGTTGGCACAGACACCGCCGACGCCGCTGGTCGAGACGGCGACGGCCTCCATCCGCCGGCTCTGCCCCGTCGTGCCCGCGACGGCGCCGTCGCAGACGGCCGACTGCCAACCGATGTCCTGGACGTGGGCGGCGTAGCAGATGATCCGGGCGTCGGGTGCCAGCGCGGCGCGGGCCCTGCTCGTCGCGGCCTTCAGGTCCGCGACGACCGAGGCGGGTGCCACGACGGCCGGGCCCCCCGGGCTCGCCGCGCCGACGGTCGGCGCCGCCGCCGGAGCCGCGACCGACGGCCGGGCCTGCGCCTCGGCCGTGCCCGCCGCCCCCAGCGTGCCCGCCAGCGCCAGGCCCAGGACGACCCCGGCGGCCCTCTTCATGGTCTTCTTCATGGTCTTCTTCATGATTTTCCCCTCCTTGTACCGACTGGTCGCGCATATCTGTACCTGTGCACAGAGGAGACGAACAACCGTTTGCCGCGGCTACGGCCGAGACCGGTCGCGACATGGCGCGCACCGGGACCTTGTGCCGCCACGGGATGGTGTGCCTCGATTGAGGCGCTTTCAACTACCTTGCGCACAGAGTGAGTTGAGAGATCGGGGAGGGTCTTGTCACCTCCGGAGCGGACACCTACTGTCCGTGGCACAAGGGGCCGTGGAACCGCTCCCACGCCCCCGTGATCCGAGCGAGGGAGCCACGATGTTCTCAGCACGTGCCAGATCCCCCCGATGGGCGGGTGCGGTGCTCGCCGCCCTGTCGATGCTTCTGCTGGCCCAGCCGCCCGCCCATGCCGCGTCCTGGGGCACGCCGCAGACGGTCGACTCCTGGAACGTCGTCAACGGACGCTGGACCGCCAACCACGAACTGGAGACGTACACACCCGACTGCGTCTGGTACGAGGGCAGCACCCTGATCATCAAGACGTACAACGCGGGCGGCGGCCAGTACCGTTCGGGCCGCGTCGAGTCGAAGGCCCTCTACGGGTACGGCACGTACAGCTTCACCGCGAGCATGCCCAACGGGCGCGGGCTGCTCCCCGCGGTGTGGGGCGCGTACCTCAATCCCTGGCTGCCCGAGATGGACGCCGCCGAAATCGTCGGGCAGAACCCGACCGCCGTCTATCAGACGTTCCACGACACCAACAACGGCCAGACCCAGTGGGTGCGGAACAACGCCTCGGCCTGGACGAACAGTTACCACACCTACGCGTACTCCTGGTGGCCCGACCACATCGACTTCTGGGTGGACGGCGCCTTCACCGGCACGAAGTGGTACACCACCCCGCCGGGCACCGGTATGCACTTCATCGTCAACACCGCGGTGGGCGGCGACTGGCCCGGCAACCCGGACGCCTCCACCTGGGCCACCGCCGACGGCGCCCGCTACCTGAAGGTCTCCGCGATCACCTACACGCCCTACTACCCGTGATCCGCATCGAGCCGTGACGCATCCGGCGCGGCCGGCCGGCGCTTCAGGCCGACGGGCCGGGCCGGGGCGTTCCGGCGCCGCGTCGCAGGAGGTAGGTGTCCATGATCCAGCCGTGGCGTTCGCGTGCCGCCGCCCTCAACTGCCGGATACGGTCCGCCACTTCACGGACCGGGCCGGCGACCAGGAGTTCGTCCGGGGTGCCGAGGTAGGCGCCCCAGTAGATCCACACGTCGTCCCCCTCGACCTGGGTGAACGACTCGTGCGCGTCCAGCATGACGACGATGTCGCCGTCGTCGTTCCGCGCCACGTCGGACAGCCGCCGGGCCGGGGTGATGTGCACGGGACGGCCGACCTGGTTCAACGGGATGCGGTGCCGTGCCGCCAGGGTCGAGACGCTCGTGATGCCCGGGACGACCTCGATGTGCGGCCGGACCGAGCCTCGCGCCTCGATGTCGGCGAGAATGCCCAGCGTGCTGTCGTACAGGGACGGATCGCCCCAGACGAGGAACGCTCCGGTCTCCTGCGCCGTCATCTCCTCGCGCATCAGCCGCTCGAACAGCTCTCCGCGCCGCTCGCGCCAGTCCCGTACCGCATCGGTGTACGCACCCCGGTCCATCGAGCGGCGTTCCCTGCTCGGGTCCTCCACCTCCACCACGCGGTGGGGCCCCTCGGTGTGCTCCTCCACCATGCGGCGGCGCACGTCCGTCAGGGCGGCCTTGTCCGGCCCCTTGCCCACGATGAAGAAGACGTCGGCCCTGCGGATCGCCTTGACCGCGCCGAGGGTCAGATGGTCGGGGTCCCCCGCTCCGATGCCGATGACGAGGATGCGGCGCTCATGCGTGCTCATGGGACGCAGCCTCTCAGGTACGTCCGGGAACCCGCACGCCCGGCATGGAGCTGAGCTGCGAGCAGGGCTGAGGGGGCGTGCGGGACCCCGCGGGTAGCGTGGGCCCATGGACGAGGCCGGCAGCACAGGAACGCAGCCCACCGCCGCAGACCGCGGCTTTCCCGCGTACCACGCGGCGCGGTCCGGCGGGCTAGGTGACCTCGACCGCCGTCTGGTCGGATGCCGGGCGTGCCCCCGGCTCGTCGCCTGGCGCGAGGAGGTCGCCGAGACGAAACGGGCCGGGTTCCAGGGCTGGGAGTACTGGGGCAGGCCGGTGCCGGGCTTCGGGCCGCACGATGCCCCGCTGGCGGTGGTCGGGCTCGCTCCGGCCGCGCACGGCGCCAACCGCACGGGCCGCATGTTCACCGGCGACGCCTCGGGCGACTTCCTCTTCGCTGCCCTGCACGCCGTGGGCCTCGCCTCCCAGCCCACCGCCACCACCGCCGACGACGGCCTCGCCCTGAACGGGGTGCGGGTCACCTCCCCCGTCCACTGCGCTCCTCCCGCCAACAAGCCGACGCCCGAGGAGCGGGACACGTGCCGGCCGTGGCTGGCGGCCGAGATCGCGTTCCTGAACCCCCGCGCGATCGTCGTCCTCGGGGCCTTCGGCTGGCAGACGCTGCTGCCCGTACTCGCCGACGCCGGCTGGCAACTGCCGCGCCCCAGGCCCCGGTTCGCGCACGGCAACGTGGTGACGCTGCGCCGCGCGGAGCCGGATGCCCCGCGCGGGGGAACGGCGGGCCGGAGCGAACCCGGCCCCGGCCCGGCCGCGCACGACGAGCTCCATGTGATCGGCTGCTACCACCCCAGCCAGCGCAACACCTTCACGGGCCGTCTGACCTCCCCGATGCTCAGGGACCTGCTGCGGCGCGCCGCGGGCCTCGCGGGCCTGGGCGGCCCCTCGCAGGCACACGGCGCGAGGCCTGACCCGCCACGCCCCTGACCCTCGCCGAGCACGTGGCCGCGGTGCCCGGAACGCCGAGTCCCCAGGGGCCCGGCCCGTCCGAACGGTCCGAACGGGACCGGATAAAGTGCGCGCGACACCAGCCCGTTCGATCGAGGCGGGCCTGATCGAGGAGGGGAAGTGTGACCGACACCAGCGAGTCCCGATCCGCCGACAGGGCGGAGCGCACGACGCGACCGAGCGGGCTGCACCGCCTGATGCGCTCCCTCCCCTTCGTCGCCCCCGTCCTGCTGTGGACGGTGCCGTGCTGGCTGCTCCTGTACGCCGGGCAGCACTGGCCGCTCCCCGTCGCACTCACCGGCACCGCCCTGTTCGCACTCGGCCTGGTCGGCATGCCGCTGTGCATGGTGCGCGGTCACGGGCGACGGCAGCAGGACCGGGCGGCGATCATCGGCGACACCCTGCTGGGTTCCGTCTGGATCCTGTTCACCTGGTCCGTACTGCTCGGCGCCGTGCTCAGGCTCGCCCTGACCGTGGCCGGAGCCGGCGACGGCCAGGACCGCGCCCGGATCGTCACCTGGGCGACCCTCGCCACCGCCGCCGCGCTGCTCGCCTGGGGATACGCCGAGGCCCGCCGCGTCCCCCGGGTGCGCCGCCTCGACGTTCACCTTCCGCGCCTGGGCGCCGGGTTGGACGGGACGCGCGTCGTCCTCATCACCGACACCCACTACGGCCCGCTCGACCGCGCGCGCTGGTCGGCGCGGGTCTGCGAGACGGTGAACACGCTGGAGGCCGACCTGGTCTGCCACACCGGGGACATCGCGGACGGCACGGCCGCACGCCGGCGCGCCCAGGCCGCCCCGCTCGGCACCGTACGGGCCACCCGCGCCCGGGTCTACGTCACCGGAAACCACGAGTACTACAGCGAGGCACAGGGCTGGGTCGACCTGATGGGCGAGCTGGGCTGGGAGCCGCTGCGCAACCGCCATCTGCTGCTCGAACGAGGTGGCGACACGCTCGTGGTCGCCGGCGTGGACGACGTCACCGCCGAGTCGTCCGGCCTCGCCGGTCACCGCGCCCACCTCGCCGGCGCGCTGCGCGGCGCCGACCCCGACCACCCCGTGCTCCTCCTGGCCCACCAGCCCAAGTTCGTCGACCGGGCGGCCGCCGGCGGCGTCGACCTGCAACTCTCCGGGCACACCCACGGCGGCCAGATCTGGCCCTTCCACCATCTGGTACGCCTCGACCAGCCGGCCCTGGCCGGACTCAGCCGCCACGGCGCCCGCACCCTGCTCTACACCAGCCGCGGAACCGGCTTCTGGGGCCCGCCGTTCCGCGTCTTCGCCCCCAGCGAGATCACCCTGCTCGTCCTCCGCTCCCCCCGCGAAGGCTCTCCACCGAGGGCCTGACTCCTCGCCGCGCACGCGCAACGTGTCTCATTTCACGATCCGTATCCCGGACGCGTCGCCGCGCCGTGATCGCGGGCGTCCTATGGTGGCCCCACAGCTGGTTCGCCCCGTCCGCCAGGCGGGATGCGTCGCAAGAGGGAACCCGGTGGGAATCCGGGACTGCCCCGCAGCGGTGAGCGGGAACGACCGCCGTCATACGCACTGGGTCCGACGTACCGGGCCTGGGAAGCGACGGCCAGTAGGTGTCCTCCGTCAGGGAGGGCGTGCCCGCGAGTCCGAAGACCTGCCAACTGTCCGTGCACGCACCACGCGTGTGCGGATATCCCGGTGACCTCGCGGGCAGGTCGGCGTACATACCGAACGGACGACCGTGCGCCGAACCGCGCGAGGCCGGCCCGCCGGACTGTCACCCCATTTCTTGCCGCGCCGGTCTCCGGGATCTCAGGGATACGTCTCTCGAAGGAGATCCGCGTGACCACCAGGACCGCACCCGCGGCAGCACGGGCCACCGTGTACGGCTATCCGCGCCAGGGCCGGAACCGGGAACTCAAGAAGGCGATCGAGGGCTACTGGAAGGGCCGCGTCACCGCGGACGCCCTGCGGAGCACCGCCGCCGGACTGCGCCGCACGAACTGGCAGGAGCTCGCCGCAGCGGGCATCGACGAGGTCCCCACCGGCGACTTCTCGTACTACGACCACGTGCTCGACACCACCGTGATGGTCGGCGCGATTCCCCCGCGCCACCGCGCCGCCGTCGCCGCCGACCCGCTCGACGGCCTGTTCGCCATGGCCCGCGGCACGCAGGACGTCGCGCCGCTCGAAATGACCAAGTGGTTCGACACCAACTACCACTATCTGGTACCGGAGTTGGGCCCGGACACGGTGTTCACGGCCGATTCCTCCCGGCAGGTCTCCGAGCTGGAGGAGGCGCTCGCCCTGGGGCTGGCCGCCCGGCCCGTCCTGGTCGGCCCGGTCACCTATCTGCTGCTCGCCAAGGCCGCTCCCGGTGTCGCCGCCGACTTCGATCCGCTGACCCTCCTGGACCGTCTGCTGCCGGTGTACGCAGAGGTCCTGGCCGATCTGCGCGCCGCGGGCGCCGACTGGGTACAGCTCGACGAACCCGCCCTGGTGCAGGACCGCACTCCCGCCGAACTCAACGCCGCCGCCCGCGCCTACCGCGACCTCGGCGCCCTCACCGACCGCCCCCAACTGCTGGTCGCCTCCTACTTCGACCGGCTCGGCGACGCGCTCCCCGTCCTGGCCGACGCCCCCGTCGAGGGCCTCGCCCTGGACTTCACGGACGCCGCCGCCGCCAACCTCGACGCCCTCGCGGCCGTCGGCGGTCTGCCCGGCAAGCGCCTGATCGCCGGAGTGGTGAACGGGCGCAACATCTGGGTCAACGACCTGGAGAAGTCCCTGGCCACCCTCGGGACACTCCTGGGGCTCGCCGACCGGGTCGACGTGGCCGCCTCGTGCTCCCTGCTCCACGTACCCCTCGACACCGCCCCGGAGCGCGAGGTCGAGCCGCAGATCCTGCGCTGGCTCGCCTTCGCCCGGCAGAAGACCGCCGAGGTCGTCACGCTCGCCAAGGGCCTGCGGCAGGGCACGGGCGCCATCGCGGGGGAACTCAGCGCCAACCGGGCCGACCTCGCGTCACGCTCCGCGTCGCCGATCACCCACGACCCCGCGGCACGTGCCCGCGCCGCCGCGGTCACCGCCGACGACCACCGCCGCGCCCAGCCGTACGCCGAGCGGGCCGCCGCCCAACGCGCCCACCTCGGCCTTCCCCTGCTCCCGACCACGACGATCGGCTCGTTCCCGCAGACCCCGGAGTTGCGCACCGCCCGCGCCGACCTGCGCGCCGGCCGCATCGACGAGGCCGGGTACGAGGAGCGCATCAAGTCCGAGATCCGCGATGTGATCTCCTTCCAGGAGAAGACCGGCATCGACGTCCTCGTGCACGGCGAACCCGAACGCAACGACATGGTCCAGTACTTCGCCGAGCGGCTCACCGGGTATCTGGCCACCCAGCACGGCTGGGTCCAGTCGTACGGCACCCGCTACGTCCGCCCGCCGATCCTGGCCGGCGACATCGCGCGGCCCGAACCGATGACCGTCCGCTGGACGACGTACGCGCAGTCGCTCTCCGGGCGTCCGGTCAAGGGCATGCTGACCGGGCCCGTCACCATGCTCGCCTGGTCGTTCGTCCGCGACGACCAGCCGCTCGGCGACACCGCCCGCCAGGTCGCCCTCGCCCTGCGTGACGAGGTCAACGACCTTGAGGCGGCGGGCACTTCGGTCATCCAGGTCGACGAACCGGCGCTGCGCGAAACGCTGCCGCTGCGCTCCGCCGACCGTCCCGCCTATCTGGCCTGGGCGACCGAGGCGTTCCGCCTCAGCACGGCCGGTGTCCGGCCGGACACCCAGATCCACACCCACATGTGCTACGCCGAGTTCGGCGACATCGTCCAGGCCATCGACGACCTCGACGCCGATGTCATCAGCCTGGAAGCGGCCCGCTCCCACATGCAGGTCGCCCGTGAGCTCGCGGCGCACGGCTATCCGCGCGAGGCCGGGCCGGGCGTGTACGACATCCACTCGCCGCGCATCCCGAGCGCCGAGGAGGCAGCCGCCCTGCTGCGCACGGGACTTGAGGCGATCGCGGCCGAGCGCCTGTGGGTCAACCCGGACTGCGGCCTGAAGACCCGCGGCTGGCCCGAGACGCGCGCCTCCCTGGAGAACCTGGTCGCCGCCGCCCGCACGGTACGCGGCGAACTGGGGACGCCCGCCTCCTGATCACCGCCTCCTGATCACCGGCGCCGGGTGCCGGCCGGGGCGCCCCGGCCGGCACCCGGCGCCCGCATCGCCCAAGACTTGGCAGCGCCTTGATTGACCGGTTCGGCAGGGCAGCCCTATGCTCCCCGGTGTAGTGATGAGATAAGGAAGCTGGTGAGATTCCAGCACGGTCGCGCCACTGTGAGTCGACCGCCCGCGAGGGTGGCCGACGAGTCAGACACTTCTCCATCGCTCCGCCCCATGTGTTCACAGGGACGCAAGATCCCATGAAGGAGGGCTCCGCCTTGAGCAGCAGTGTTTCCACACCCCGCCCGGCAGCCACGCCGATCGTCCTGCCGGTTTCGAAGTCGGTGCTGTGGCTGGTCGGTACCGCGATCATCGCCCTGGCGGTCTACTACTTCATCGGTGTCGACCAGGGCGCCGTCTCGGTGTTCGGCAACGACATGCACATCCACGAGTTCGTCCACGACGGTCGTCACTTCCTCGGCTTCCCCTGCCACTGACCCACTCGGAAGTACGGACAAGAAGTACGGACAACTCGACATGGAAAAGAAACTGATACTGCGCGGCGTTCTCGTCGGCGCAGTCGCAGGGCTGCTCGCGTTCGTCTTCGCGCGGATCTTCGCCGAGCCGCAGATCGCGAAGGCCATCGACTACGAGAGCGGCCGGGACGCCGCCCAGAGCGCGCTGGACAAGGCGGCCGGCCTCCCCCTCGACACGGCGGACCCCGACCTGTTCAGCCGGACCATCCAGGCCAACGTCGGCATCGGCGTCGGCATGGTCTTCTTCGGGATGGCCATGGGCGCCCTGTTCGCGGTCGCCTACACCGTCTGCCTGGGCCGGACCGGCGCGCTCCGCGCCCGTACGCTCGCGCTCCTCGTGGCCGGCGGTGGTTTCGTCGCGATGTATCTGGTCCCGTTCCTCAAGTATCCGGCCAATCCGCCCGCGATCGGCCACGAGGAGACGATCAGGCAGCGCAGCGGCCTCTACCTGATCATGGTGGTGTGCTCCATCGCCTTCCTGGTGGCCGCGGTCTGGCTCGGCAAGCGGCTCCAGGCCCGCTACGGCAACTGGAACGCCACACTGATCGGCGGCGCGGCGTTCGTCGTCGCGACCGGGATCGTGATGCTGCTGCTGCCGTCGCTCGGGCACCTGGGCTTCAACAAGGAGCACTACGGCAACCAGGCCACGGAGACACCGCTGCCCCTGAAGGACGCCAAGGGCGCGATCGTGTATCCCGGCTTCCCCGCCGACGTCCTGTTCTCGTTCCGCTTCTTCTCGGTCGCCGCCCAGCTTCTCCTGTGGGCCGCCATCGGGCTGTTCTTCGGCCCGTTGGCCGAGCGGCTCCTGGAGCCGCGCAGGGAGTCCGCCGACGCCGTCGCGCAGGGCCCGGCCCCCGTCCCCGCATGATGTTCGCGCCACAGCCGAGCGCGGTGATCAAGGAGATCACCGCGCTCGGGCCGTTCTTCTCGCTGGGCACTCACCCTGCGGGTGCCGCTCCGGCCGAGCCGTGGGTGGCGATGGCGGGCCCGCTGATCGAGGCGCGGGTGGCGGCCGTGCGGGAGTGGCTGGCCGCGGCGGGCGGGCAGCCGCTGGACGCCGTGGAGGTACGGGTCGCCGCGTCGGTGACCCACCTCGGTCTGGCGGCGCGGCTGCTGTCGCCCGCGCTCGCGGCGTACGTCCTGCACGGCCGCGTTCTCGCGTTCGGCCTCGCGGACGTCCACTGGCAGCCGGTGCTCGGCGGCCCCGTACCCCTGTCGCTTCCCACGTCGGCCGTCCGCCCCGGTTCTTCCGAGCCGGAGGGCTTCGAAGCGCTCCTCGACGGTCCGCTCGCCGAACTGGGCGCGGCCATGCGGCCGTTCGCACTCTCGCCGCACATCGCGCGCGGCAATCTCGCCTCCGCCCTCAACGGTGCCACGACCATGATCTCCGCGGCCCGGCCCGACCTGGCGTCGCGCAGCCGTGCTGCCCTGCGGCTCCTGCTCGACGGTCCGGCCCTGCGCGACTCCGCGACCACCGGCCCCAACGGGGCGTTCCGGCGCAGGAGTTGCTGTCTCATCTATCGGTCGGCCCCGGGCCACAGGGGCGCGCTGTGCGGGGACTGCGTCCTCGACCGGCCCGCCGCCGCCACGGCGAAGTAGCGGGCCACGTCGTCGTCGGTGACCTCGGCGAGGGTGGCAGGTGACCAGTGGGGGGTGCGGTCCTTGTCGATGACCTGGGCCCGGATGCCTTCGACGAGGTCGTGGGTGCCGAGCGCCGCACACGACACGCGGTATTCCTGCTCCAACACCCGCTCCAGGGAGCCGAGTTCGCGGGCACGCCGGAGGGCGGCCAGGGTGACCTTGAGAGCGGTGGGGGATTTGGCGGCGAGGGTGCCGGCCGTTTCCTTGGCCTCGGTCTCTCCGCTCGTCAGGAGCCGGTCGATGATCTCCTCGACGGTGCCGGCGGCGTAGCAGTGGTCGATCCACGGGCGCCGGGCGGCCAGTTCGCCGGGCGGCGGCTCGGCCACGTGCCGGGCCAGGGCGTCGCGCACGGGCAGCCGGGCGAGGTCGGCGGTGAACGCGTCGAGACGGCCGGCCGGGACGAACTGGTCGGCGAGTCCGCACAGCAGGGCGTCGGCGGCGCCGACCGAAGCGCCGGTGAGCGCCAGATGGGTGCCGAGCAGTCCCGGGGCGAGGGCGAGGAGGTAGGTGCCGCCCACATCGGGGACGAAGCCGATGCCTGTCTCGGGCATGGCGACGCGGGAACGCTCGGTGACGATGCGGACGGTGCCGTGGGCCGACACCCCCACCCCGCCGCCCATGACGATGCCGTCCATGAGCGCCACGTACGGCTTGCGGTAGCGGGCGATGTGCGCGTTGAGCCGGTACTCGTCGCGCCAGAAGTCCGCCGAGGCGGTGCCGCCGGTGCGCGCGTCCTCGTAGATCGAGCGGATGTCGCCGCCGGCGCACAGGCCGCGTTCTCCGGCGCCACGGATGACGACGGTCTCCACGGCGGGATCACGTTCCCACGCGCTGAGCGCCTCGTCGATGCGCAGCACCATGGCGTGGGTGAGTGCGTTGAGTGCCCTGGGCCGGTTCAGGGTCACGTGGGCGGCGTGGCCCTCGGTGCTCAGCAGGATCTCGTCTTGGCCGTCGGTGCTCATCGCAGGTTCTCCGCGAGTCCTCGGGCGACGATGACGCGCATGATCTCGTTGGTTCCTTGGTCGGGGACCGCACCGGACGCACACCGGCTTTCCCGCACCGCGGCCACTTCCCCGAACATATAGTCGGGCGTCCCGGTAAGTCCACCCCGCCCGGCCCATCGAGCGGCGGCGCGCGGAAGGGGCCCGCACCGGGGGCCCTGCTACTTGATGATCGCGTTGGCGACGACCACGATCACGCCGAGCAGGCCGTCTCCGAGGCCGAGGCGCACCCCGGCGCCCCAGGTGCGGCCGGCCGCGCGTGCCGCCAACAGGCCCCAGGCGAAGAGCAGCACGATGTTGACGGCGAACGCGACGTACTCGATGCGTTGGGAACCCCACCAGCCGAGCCCTGCGCCGTACAGCAGGAGCATGGTGGGCAGCGTGGCGGCGACCAGCGGCCACTCTTCGCCCAGGATCCACAGCGCCTGCCGGCCACCGTGGTCGGTCTCGTGGCCGCGCCGGGCGATGATGTGCGCGTACCCGTGGGCCAGGGCCGACGCGATCGCTGTGATCAGCAGCCACTTGGCGTCGTACAGCCGGTCCGGGCGCGCCCTCGCGCCGTACTGGGTCAGCGCGGCCACCATCGAACTGGCGAGGACCGCGCCGTAGACACCTCCGAACAGCACGTTGGGCTGGACGGCGAGGCGGCGAAGGGCTCGGGTGCGCATGGGCGGTCTTCCTGGAGGGGCGGGGCGGCGGGCGTCCTCCATGACACCGGTTGCGCCGCCCCGCGGGGCATCACCTCGCCGGGGTTCCCCCGATCGGCCCGGTCGCGGCCGGGCGCACGTCCCCCGGTCCGGTGGAGGACGTACGCCGTCACCGGATCAGAAGAGGCTGCTGTAGTACGTCTGGATGTTGGGCAGCGCGCGCAGCGTCTTCTCGTGCTGCGGGTAGTTGGTGAGGATGAAGCGGATCCGGGCCGCGAGGTCGGCCTTCCGCGCGGGTTTGAACCCGGCCTTCTTCAGGAGGCCGCAGAAGAGCGTGATGTTGGCGAGGTCGCCGTGGCCCGTGGCCCGGGGGCACAGCGTCGAGACGACGCCGGCCATCCACTCGGTCGGGAAGTCCTCCTGCCTGCAGTCGCTCGACACGAGGCCCTTGACCCACAGGCTGCCGACGATGGTCGACGAGTGGACGTTCTGTCCGATCACCACGGTCGCACCGGGGATCTTGACCGTGCCCAGCGAGCTGAGGGTCGGCATCAGGGAGGCCACCCATCCGGCCGTGCAGTACGGGGCTCCCCAGGTCACGGAGGTGAAGGCGTCGCTCTTGGATATCGCCTGGATCAGGCCAAGCGGCTTGGTCAGGTCGCCGCCGTAGGAGTGCTCCCAGCTGCTGACGCCCTCCGCGCGCAGGGCGGTGTAGCCACCCGACTGTTCGTCGGCGATCACGCCGAAGACCTGCTGGGCGGTCGCGTCGCCGCCGCCGGGCTTCTGCACCCAGCATTTCAGCGCGTGATCGGCGGCGGCGACGTAGAGCCGGCCACCCGTGCCGACGAGCAATTGCTGACGCGAGTCCTGGACCGTCGCGAAGACCGCGACGTCCTTGTAGAGGAGGGTGCCGTCCTTGTCCGAGAAGTGCTTGAGGCTGAACTCTTCCGCGGGCTCGACGGGTTCGGTGTGAGTGCTCACGTGGTTCCTTTCGGCCGGATACAGCGGAAACCGGGGCGGAGCAGGTGAACTGACGACATGTGCGGTACAGCCGACGTCACCGTACAGCGCCCCGGCCGGCCGACGGCCCGGATCGCACTATTTCCTTTGCGGGTACGGGAGTTGGGAGTTCCTCTGCGACTGAGGGGGCGAAATGGGCCACCCACAGGAAGGCCGTGGCGGGCTGCTCCCGTTCCCACGTTCCGTTACGCGAGGCCCATCAGTGCGGGTAGCGCCTGCCCCGGGGCGGGCCCGAGCGCGGGCGCCGGTGCGCGTACCCCTGGCGGGCGCTCTGCGACGGGCCGATCGCGAAGGGGCGGCTGGTGGCGAGCAGCCGACTGCCCCGCGCCACCTGGATCCAGTACGTGCCCGGCGCGACGTGCGGCACGGTCACGGCCGTGCCCCCGCAGCTCGGATCGACGTCGGCGGCCAACTCGGACACGGCGCCCTGCCAGTGAGCGGCGGTGACCAGCTTCACGCTGACCGGCCGCAGGTCACTGCCGGGCACATGAAGACGCCACAGGACCTGTCGTCGCGCGCCACAGGACCAGGGCGCGGAGCAGGCCGGCACATAGACCTGCAGGACCTCTTGCTCGGGGCTCCACTCGGGTGCGTCCTGCGCACTGGTGGCCACCTCCCAGGCCCGGTCCAGCTCGTGACGTGCGGGTGCCATGCTGCTCCCTTCTTCCCTCCGGTCCCCCTGTGCCGTGTCGTGGGGCGGGGTGGGGTGAGATCGGGTGGGGTGAGGTGGGGCCGCCTCAGGCCGCCACCGCGTCCCAGACCCGCTGCTGGGCGATCCGCCGCGGCCGGCGGGGGGCCCGTTCGGCCAGGACCGACATCCAGGCGCCGATCTCCCGCAGCTCCCTGCGGCCCACGGTGGCTCGTACATGGGGGAACCACATCGTGTCCTCGGTGTCCATGTGGCGTTCCACGATGTCCATCAGGAGGCGGGCCTTCGCGTCGAAGGCGATCTCCTCGGGACGCATGTCGTGCAGCTCCGCGGCGAGCACCTCCGCGATGTGGTGTTCCTCGCGCAGCGACAGGATCGTCGGCTCGGTCTCGGGGGCCAGAACGGAGACGCGGGGATACATGCCCTCGCATTCGATGTACGTGTACACCGCCAGCGCGCGCAGGAGCTGCTCCACCGCGTCCGGATCCCGCGTGGCACGGTAGGAGCGGATCAGCCGCCTGATTTCTTTGTGGCCTTCCCGCAGCATCACGATCGCGTCGCTGGTGGGCATAAGCAGCTCCCGAGGCTCAGGACTCACTTCCGTAACACGCCGATACCCGGCAAACCAGACGGCCACACGTCTCACGCCGGGGGGCGACTCTCCGCCTCCGGGGCGATACGGAGCGTTGCTCGACGTCGCCGGGGCCGGGCGTTCGTCCGGTGGCTAGAATCTCCTTCCATGTCGAAGCCTGACGAACTGCTTGTTGACGTCGCCGCTCTGGTCGAATCCGAGCACAGCAATCAGATGTCTCTGACCGTGGTCACCGCCGGTGCCGTCCTGACCGGCCGGCTGGCCCCCGAGGCGGCCTGGAGGCAGCGGGTGTCGGAGGTCCTCGCCGACTCGGACGACCTGCGCGCCTTCGCCACCGTGTTCACGGCCGAACCGCGCGAGGACGGGCCGCCCAAGTACCTGCACTTCCATGTGGCACGGATTCTGCAGGGCTCGGTGGGCATCCCGGAGACAGGCGGGATGTACCGCGTGGCCATCAAGGACGTCAGCGCCTGGACCATGGGCGACTTCAGCTACATCGACCACTGACCCACGGACGGCCCGGGAGGCGGACAGCCCACCGGGGGGTGGGCGCGGCTCCGGGCCCGGGGGTGAGCGCGGCACGGGCGGTGAACCGGTGTGCGGTCGGGCGATGAGTTTCGGGTCCGGGCGCGGTCCATAGGTGCGAGACCTATGCCGTGCCGTGATCCTTGGAGGAGTCCATGACCGACCGAGCACTACCGCCCGTGGTCGACGCCGCGACCTGGCAGCACCGACTCGACGAGCTGCGCGTCCAGGAGAAGGCCGTCACGCGGCAGCTCGACGCCATCGCCGCGCAGCGGCGCCGACTGCCGATGGTCAAGATGCCCGACTACGTCCTCGAAGGCGAGGAAGGGCCGGTCCGGCTGGCCGACGTCTTCGGCGACAAGTCCCAGCTGATCGTCTACAGCCACATGTGGTTCCCCGGCAAGGAATGGCAGTGTTCGGGCTGTACGGGGTTCACGTCCCAGTACACCCGCCTGGGTTTCCTGGACGCGTACGACGCCCGCTTCGTCGTCGTCACCCAGGGCCCGATCGACGAGGCCCTCGCGTACAAGCGGCGCGTCGGCAACCGGATGAGCTGGTACTCGACGGCGAACAGCCCGTTCGGCACCGATGTCGGCGCGGCGCCCGGCGAGGGCTTCGCGGTCAATGTGTTCCTGCGCCACGACGACACCGTCTACCGCACCTGGCACACCACCGGGCGCGGCACCGAGCAGCTCAGCCACACCTTCGCCCTGATCGACGTTCTGCCGTACGGGCGTCAGGAGGAGTGGCAGGACTCCCCCGAGGGCTGGCCCCAGTCACCCACCTACAGCCGGTGGAGCGGCTCCCAGGAGATCGCGGCGCTCTACGGGCCGGCCGCGCAGGAGAGGTGAGCGACTGAGCGCGCGGCAGGCTGAACGGCCGCGCCGGGCACGGCGAGTGGGAGGGCCCGCCCTTCCCGCTCGCCCCCTCACGACATGGCCCCGCCGTCGACCGGCGGGGCTTGCTCATGGGTGCCGAACCCATCTTCCCGGTGCACGGCCCGTGTCGACGCGAACCCTCCGTCCGAAGGGCGCACCACCGTCCTTATACGATCGCGAGCAGCCGGTACGGCCAGGAGAGCCGGCCGGCCGCACCCGAGGCCCGCCACGGAGGTCGGTCGAGTTCGCCGTCAACTGCACGCGAGGACAGCCGAGATGACGCACGGAGCACCCCTGCCCGCAGCAGCACGCCGGGTCCCCTACGAGGACCCCGGCGTGCCGGACCACCGGAGTCCGCTGCGGTTCCTGTGGTGGCTAACCACATGTCAGCGCAGACGTGTGGCCTTCGGCGCCCTCTGGGGCAGCACATGGATGTGCGGGCTCATGGTTCCGCCGTATCTGCTGTCCAGGACGATCGACGCCGGGCTCAGGGCCCATGACACCCGGGCGCTGCTCCTGTGGACGGGCGCGGTGGTCGCCACCGGCGCCGGGATCGCCGTCCTCGGCATCCTGCGCCACCGCACCATGACGCTGGTGCGGATGGACGCGGCGTACCGCACGGTGCAGGTCGTCACGCGTCATGTCACCCGCCTCGGGTCGGCGCTGCCCCGGCAGGTGTCCGCGGGCGAACTCGCCCATCTCCAGGCCGGAGACATCGGCAGGATCGCTCAGACACTCACCATCACGGGGCCCGGAGTGGGCGCGGCCATCGCGTACGCCGCCACCGCCGTCCTGCTGTTCCGGATCTCGGCCGTGCTGGCGCTGGTGATCGTTCTCGGCGTGCCCGCCCTCGCCGTGACGGCGGGGCCCCTGCTCGGAAGGTTGCACGGCGCCGAGAGCCGCTACCGCGAGGACCAGGGCGATCTGACCGCTCTCGCGGGCGACATGGTGGCCGGCCTGAGCGTGCTCAACGGCATGGGCGGCAAGCCCCTGTTCGCCGGCCGCTACCGGGAACGCTCTCAGGCGCTCGTCCCGCTCGGCTACCGCATCGCCGCCATGACCAGCTGGGTCCAGGCGCTCACCACATGTCTGCCCCTGGTGTTCCTCGCCGTCGTGACGTGGATCAGTGCGCGGATGGCGGCCGCCGGCACCATAACCGTGGGTGAACTCGTCGCGGTGTACGGCTATGTGGCCGCTCTGCTGGCTCCCGTCGCGTTCTTCATCGAGGGGGCCGACGACCTGCCGCGCGGGCTGGTCTCCGCACGGCGCGTGGTCGACATCCTGGCGCTCGGGCCGGCCTCCGAGGACCACCGCACCCGGACCGATCCGCCGGCCGCGCCGGGCGCGCTGCACGACCCCGCCTCGGGTCTGCTGGTCGCCCCGGGGAGAGTGACGGCTCTGGTCGCGGCCCGGCCCGGCGCGGCACGGGCCCTGGTGGAGCGGCTGGCCGGCTACACCGACTCCGACGTCTCATGGGGCGGCGCCACACTGTCCGAGTGGGACCGCACCGCGCTGCGGCGACACATCCTGCTCGCCGACAACGATGCCTATCTGTTCGCGGGGCCCCTGCGCGCCGCCCTCTCGGGCCCCACCGGCCACACCGACGCCCACGTGGGGCGGGCGCTGCGGGCCGCCGCCGCGGAGGACATCGTGGAGGCGGCGGCGGACGGGCTCGACACACACCTCGAAGACCGGGCCCGCACCCTGTCGGGCGGACAGCGCCAAAGGCTGCGGCTGACCCGTGCTTTGCTCGCGGATCCCGCGGTGCTCCTCCTGGTGGAGCCGACATCGGCTCTGGACGCGCTCACGGAGGCGACCGTCGCCGCACGTCTGGCAGAGCACCGCCGCGGACGCACCACCCTCGTCGTCACCACCTCGCCCCTGGTGCTCGGCCACGCCGACGAAGTCGCCTACATGGTGGACGGCACCGTACGGGCCACCGGCACCCACGCCGAACTCCTCGCGGCCCAACCCGCTTACGCGGCACTGGTGTTCCGCTCCCCCGGCGCCGGTCCCCAGGGTTCGGCCGCCACCGTCGAGCAGGGCGAGGAAGTGGTCCGATGAGCGGCGCCGACACGGCGGCACGGCTTCCGACGGCCGACGCCGGGACGGCACGCCGGGCCGCCCTGCGTCTCCTCAAGGACGACCGGGGCGCGATCCTGGCAACCCTGCTCCTGACCTGCCTCGCGGCGGCGGCCGGCGCCGCCGGCCCCTGGCTCCTCGGCCGCATCGTCAACGGCGTCGAGAACGGTTCGCTGTCCACGTCGGGGGTCGACGCACTGGCCGCCGCCGCTCTGGGTTTCGCGGCGGCCCAGTTGGTGCTGACGCGCTGCGCCCGGCTCCTCTCCCACCGCTTCGGCGAGCGTGCGCTGGCCCGACTCCGTGAGGAGGTCGTCGACGGCGCGCTCGCGCTGCCGGGGCACGTCGCGGACAAGGTGGGCACCGGAGACCTGGTCACCCGCTCCACCCTGGACGTCGCGACCGTGGCGGCCACGCTGCGCACGGCCGCGCCGGACATCTTCATCGCGGGCGTGCAGGTCGTGTTCATGTTCGGCGCGGTCGTCCTGCTCGACCCCCTCCTCGGACTGTGCTCCCTGGTGGGCCTCCCCCTCGTCTGGGTGGTGAGCCGCTGGTACCTGGCGCGCTCACGCGAGGCCTATCTCGCCGAGGGCGTGGCGAGCGGCGAGGTCGCGGACATCCTCAACTCCACCGCGCACGGCGCCCGCACCATCGAGGCGTACGGGCTGCGCGCACGGCAGAACCGGGTGCTCGACGACGCCATCGACGTCACCTACCGCGCCGGCCGCCGCACCCTCGCCCTGCGTACGGTGCTGTTCCCGCTCACCGAGTTCGCGCACACCGTGCCCATGGCGCTCATCCTGGTCGTGGGCGGGCTGCGCTTCCTCGACGGGTCCATCCCGCTGGGAGCGGTGGTCGCGGCCGGTCTCTACATGTGGCAGCTGGTCGACCCGCTCAACCAGATGCTCTACTGGGTCGAGCAGTTGCAGCGCAGCGGCGCGGCGTTCGCGCGGATCAAGGGCGTCGGCCTGGTGTCGCACCCGTCGAACGCCCCGGTGCCGGTTCCCGCGGACGATGTCATCGAGGTCAAGGGTGTGCGTTACGCCTACCTTCCGCCGCACGAGGTGTTGAGGGGCGTCGAACTGGTGGTGCGGCCGGGTGAACGCCTCGCCGTGGTCGGCCGCTCCGGGGCCGGCAAGTCCACGTTGGGCAAGCTGCTGGCAGGTGTGGACGCGCCCCACGCCGGAGCGGTCCTGCTCGGCGATGTGCCCGTCGCCGACCTCGCGGCGGCCGGCGCCCTGGGCAGCCGCGTCGCTCTCATCACCCAGCAGCACCACGTGTTCATGGGCACCCTGCGCGACAACATGACCATGGCCGCGCCGGAGGCCGATGACCACGCGATCATGTCGGCGCTCGCCCTGGTGGAGGCGGACTGGGTGGCGGAGCTGCCCGACGGTCTCGACACCCGGCTCGGCGCGGGCGGGCTCGGCCTGGAAGCCGCACAGGCCCAGCAGCTGACCCTCGCCCGGGTCCAGCTCGCCGACCCGCACACACTGATTTTGGACGAGGCCACCTCGCTCCTCGATCCGACGACGGCGCGCCATGCGGAGCGGGCGATCGCCTCCGTCCGCTCGGACCGCACGGTCATCGCCATCGCCCACCGCCTCCAGAGCGCACACGACGCGGACCGCGTCGCCGTCATGGAGTCGGGCCGCATCGTCGAGCTGGGTACGCACGAAGAACTGGTGGCCGCGGACGGGGCGTACGCCGCGCTGTGGCGGGCGTGGAACGGCGCCGGCTGACCTTCGCCCCCCGTTCCCCCGGCCCCCGCGTTCCGCGAGCTCACGGCGCCTGCCGGGGCGTACCCGAGGCCGCCGAGGCGTCCCCCGTACGGCCCAGTCCGGCGCGCCCCGGTAGGTGTGGCGGCCTTGACTGAGGGCGTGGACACCTCGAAGCCCTCTGCTGCCGCGTACCGGAACCTGGTGATGGCGACGGTCGGGTTCACGCTCACGTTCTGGGCGTGGGACCTGATCGCTCCGCTGGCCGGTGACTACAAGGACCGGCTGCATCTCAGCTCGCTCCAACAGTCGCTGCTCGTCGCGGTCCCGGTGCTCGTCGGGTCGTTGGGCCGGATCCCGGTGGGTGCGCTCACCGACCGGTACGGCGCGAAGCTGATGTTCCCGCTGATGTCCGCGCTGACCATCGTGCCCGTGCTGCTGCTGATCCCGGCGCGCGACAGCTACGGCCTGATGCTGGTGGTCGGGTTCCTGCTGGGGCTCGGCGGTACGACCTTCGCGATCGGCATCCCCCTGGTCAACTCCTGGTTCCCGCCGCACAAGCGGGGGCTCGCGCTGGGCGTGTTCGGCATGGGCATGGGCGGTGTGGCCCTTTCGGGGTACCTCACCCCCCGTATCGCCAAGCACGGCTACAACGTGCCGTTCCTCGTCGTGGCGATCGCTCTCGCCGCGTACGCCCTGCTCGCGGCGCTGCTCATCACCGACCGCCCCGACCGGCCCATCCCCACGGCCACGCTGGGTTCACGGCTCGGCCGGGCCGGGCGGCTGAGGGTCACCTGGGAGCTGTCGGCGCTGTACGCGATCGGGTTCGGCGGGATCGTCGCGTTCGGCGTGTACCTGCCCACGTACTTGAAGACCTGGTACGCGCTGTCGCCGACCGACGCGGGCTCCAAGGCGGCCGGGTTCGCGCTCGCCACGGTCATCTTCCGGCCGATCGGCGGGTGGCTCTCGGACCGCATCCACCCCGCATTGGTGACGGCCGCGGCCCTCGGTGTGGTCGCCCTGCTCGCGATCGTGCAGGCCTTCGACCCCACGCTCTACCCCGGCGGCACGATCGCCCTGCTCTGCATGGGCGCGGGCCTCGGCACCGCCAGCGGCAGCGTCTTCGCCCTGGTGTCCCAGGTGACGCCCCAGCCCCAGGTGGGCAGCGTGACCGGCATCGTCGGGGCCATGGGTGGCCTCGGCGGGTTCGTGCCGCCGCTGGTCATGGGCGCGATCTACAGCGCGAAGAACTCGTACTCGATCGGCTTCATGCTCCTGTCCGACCTGGCGCTCGCCGGCTGTGTGTACGCCTACGCCCGGATGCGGACGAGCCGTCCGACGACCGAGGCCGACGCGAGCGGGCCGGTGGCCGGGGCGGGGACGGGCGGGCAGACGGCCGAGGGCGGCACGAGCGGGGCGGTGTCCCAGGCCGGCGCCGGTCTGCCGACGGCCGGGCCCAGCACTGGGCCGGCCTCCGGCTACGGGCAGCGGACCGCGGACGAGATGGGGCGGCGGGCCCCGGGTGACCACGGCAACCAGCCGCCGGACGTGCGGTAGCCGGCGCGGGCGGTCAGGCGCGCGGCGCCAGCTCCCCCGGCAGCGGCCGGCTGTGGACGATCTCCAGCCCCGACACCGCACGGGTCAGGACCACATACAAGCGGTGCAGCCCCCGGTCCTCCGACGCTGCGATGGCGGCCGGCTCGACGGCCACCACCTGGTCGTATTCGAGTCCCTTGGCCAGCGTCGCGGGCAGCAGGGCGAGGCGCCCCCCGGTGCTCACGGGCAGGCCCGCCGCGGCGAGGGCCGCGTCCAGTTCGGGCACGTCGAGGTCGGCGGCGATCACGCCCACCGAACCCTCGCGGCTGAGGGCCGCCCGCACCGCCTCGACCACCGCGCCGGCCAGGTCTCCCGCCGACGCGGCCTCGCGGAAGCTCAACCGGCCGTCCCTGCGCAGGGATTGACCGATCGGCACCTCCACGTCGAGCGCGGGGAGCAGCCGGTTGGCCAGCTCCACGATCGCGGCGGGTACCCGGAACCCGGTGGTCAGGGGCACCACGACGGCCTCCGGTTTGCCGAGGTGGGTCAGCTGGGTGCGCCAGTCGCGGGCCGCCCACGGCGTGGTGCCCTGCGCCAGGTCTCCGAGCACCGTCAGCGAACCGAACGCGGCGCGCCGTGCGATCGCGCGGCACTGCATCGGGGACAGGTCCTGCGCCTCGTCGACGACGATGTGCCCGTACCCCTCCGGGTGCTCTATCAGACCGGACACCTCGTCGAGCAGGACCAGGTCGGCCGGTGACCATGCGGCCGACTTCCACGACCGGGGCGGCTCGGCCCACAGCAGCGCCTTCTGTTCGGCGTCGTCCAGGATCCCGTCGGCGGCCGAGGCCAGCGCGTCGGGGTCCGTGAGGAGCTCGGCGAGCACCTCCTCGGGCTTCGCATTCGGCCACACCGCGTCGACGTACTCGGTCACCGGGCGCGCCCTGGTGATCTTCTGGAGCCAGGTGTGGTTCATGGGCCCGGTGCGCCGCTCGGCCTGGAGCTGCATCGCCCGCACCGCCCGGCTGCGCACCCGCTCCCGCCCGGTGGCGTAGGGCGGCGCCTCGGCCCGCACCGCGTCGACGATGGCCGCGAGCTCACGCCGCGCCACCCGCCAGGTGTACGAACCCTCGCGCACCGCAAGGGAGTTGACGGGCTCGGCGATGCGTCCGAACAGCGCGCGCCGGAGCACGTCGGCCATGCGCACGTCGTGCTTGACGAGCGCCGCCGCCGGTTCATCGACGGCCCGCGCCTCGCGGCCCCGGGTCTCGCGCACGATCTCGTCGTCCACGGTCGACTGGCGGATGTCGTGCTCGCCGAGCGCGGGGAGCACCTCGCGGACGTAGGCGAGGAAGGTGCGGTTGGGGCCGAGCACCAGGAGGCCCCGGCGCCGGATGCGCTGCGGGTAGGTGTAGAGGAGGTACGCCGCGCGGTGCAGGCCGACGGCGGTCTTGCCGGTGCCGGGGGCGCCCTGCACACAGACGGAGCGGGCGAGTTCGGCCCGGACGAGGTCGTCCTGGTCGGGCTGGATGGTGGCCGCGATGTCCCGCATGGGGCCGACGCGGGGGCGTTCGATCTCACCGGTGAGGATCGCGCCGGCGGGGACCGTACCGGCGGGGGGTGAACCCTCGGGGCTTGAACCGGCAAGGGGCAGGCTTGCGGCGCTCGACCCGTCCGCCGTGAGGCGCTCGTCCTCCAGGCCCGTCAGCTCCTCGGCCGCACCCCTGCTCCCCTGCGCCCAGCCGAAGCGGCGGCGGACCGCCACGCCCTGGGGGTCAAGCGCGCTCGCCTGGTAGAAGCGGCGCGAGACGGGCGCGCGCCAGTCGATGACGAGGGGCGGGGCCGAGGGGTGTTCACTGATGCGGCGGCGCCCGATGTGATAGTTCTGGCCGGCATGATCACCGGCGGCCGACGCGGCGAAGTCGAGTCGGCCGAAGAACAGCGGCCCTTCCGGCATCTCCCGCAACTCCTCGGCCCAACTGCGGAGTTGATAGCCGAGGACTTCGGCGTCGGCGCCCGAGGCGAACGCGTTCTCGCCGATGATCACGCGATGCCCGGCACCCTCGGCCATGGCGGCGAGGGCGGCTCGACAGGTGTCGTGGTAGGTCCGCTCCAGGTCGAGTGCGCGGTCGAGTGGCGTCATGCGGACCACATTACCGCAACTCGGTTACATTTATTACTCAGTAACATTTTGCGTCGACTGGGCGCTTCCCGCCCCCTGCGTATCTCTGCGCCGCCTACGCCTCCTCCCCGCCACCGAACCGGCCGCCCAGCCCCTCCCGCAGCTGCTCGAACGCCCGGTCCGCCGCCTCGACGGCGTCCGCGTGGAGCGCGCCTGCGCTCGCGCCCGCGTCGATCCGGCGCCAGTTGTCCAGGGCGAGGACGCGCTGCACGGCGATGATCTGGCCGGCCGCGATCCGGGCGTCCAGCCCGTCGCCGAGTTCGGCGGCGAGCGCCTGCTCGGACCTGTCCTGGTAGCCGTACAGCCGTGCCACGAGGCTCGGGGTGCCGTACAGCAGCCCGTGGTAGGCGAGCACATGGGGGTTGTCACACAGGCCGGTCACCGGATCCTGTCGCCGCAGCCCATGGCGGAAGTGGGCGTGCAGGGCGGTCAGTGGTGCGAGGCCGTCGGACCGGCCCCGGGCCACGACGCGGGCCGCCTCGTCCTGGTGGTCGGCGAACCGGTGCAGGACCAGGTCCTCCTTGGCCGGGAAGTAGCGGAACAGGGTCGGCTTGGAGATCCCGGCGGCAGCCGCCACCTCGGCGACCGACACCCCGTCGAAGCCGCGCTCGAGGAACAGCGCGACCGCCGTGTCCGACACCGACTCGTACGTCCGCTGCCTCTTAAGCTCCCGCAAACCCATCTCGCTGCCCATGGGACGAGCGTACGGGGCCCTCCTCCCGCGCCGCCGCCCGGCGGCGCCCGCGGTCGCGGCGCCCCGCGAGGCCCGTGCGGACTCCTGTCCGGCGCAGAGCGACGCCCCACCGCCCCCGGAGTTCGCCCCCGAGTGGCCCCTGCCTCAGATGCGCCAGCCGCGGATCCGCTCGGCGGCCTGGTAGACGCTGACCTTGCCGGCCTGGATGTCGCGTACGAGGTCGACCATGGCGCCGTACGGCGGGTCGATGCCCTCACCGGAGGCGTACATGTACGCGGCCGTCACCTGGCAGGCGTAGAGGCTGTTGCGGTGCGGCAGGGGTTGCAGCCGCACCAGGGTGTGCAGCAGGGCGGCGGCCCGCCAGGCGGGCTCGGGATCGGCGGTGGAGGGGCGCGGGATGCGGGTCCTGTGGCGGGCGACGGCCGCGACGAGCGCGGAGTAGTCGGCGACGCTCACGTCCTCGGGGACGGCCTGTTCCTGCACGTCGAGGAGCCACGGGACATCGATGTAGAGGGCCATCAGGCGGCGTCCGCCCCCTGACCGCGGGATCCGGGTGGCGCCTCGTCGGGAAAGGCGTCGTCGAACTCGGCGCGCTGCTGCTCCCCCCACGAGAGCGCGTAGCGGACGAACTGCAGGCGCTGCTGTTCGCGCAGCGGCAGGTCGTGGACGTACTGCTTGAGGGATTTCCCCTCGGCGGCCGCGGCGGCCCGCACCGCTTCGAGTTCCTCATCGGTGAAGGTGATGTTCAGGGACGGCATACGGTCGATGGTACCTAGTTGGTACCTGCTCGGCCATGGGAGGGCGGTACCTGATTGGTACCTGGGGTGCCGGGTCCGCGGTCGGCGTCGTCGTCGGCGAGTCCGCGGCGACTCTGCCCTCTGCTTGCCTGCCACGCGGGGCCTTGGCCGAGTCGGCGCCTTAGGCCGGGGGGCTGCGCGGCGAGGCCTCCGTGCCGGTGCACCTGCAGGACGGGATCGCTCTGGCCGCCCCTGGCCCCCGGGAGGCGCCGCGTCCAGACGATGGCGCGATGGTGCGGGCACCGAAGACGGAGGGTTTCGCCTGCCTACGCGGGCTGTCGGGCCTGTTGACATACTCCCGCCATGGATGCGAGTACGCGGACGCGGGAGATACGGATGGGCCACGCTGACGTGACCGGGGCGGGCGGGGCCGGGGCGGGCGAGGACGGGGTGGGCGAGGACGGGCTCGTCACATGGTCGCTGCGACCGGCCCGGCTCGCGGATGTCGAGCCCATCGTCGAGCTGCGGGCCGTGGCGATGCGTCCGGACCTTGAACGCCTGGGGCGCTACGACGAACACCGGGTACGTCAACGGCTGCGCGACGCCTTCGTACCCGGCCACACCTGGGTGGTGATGGTCGACGACGCCCTCGCCGGCTGTGTCGCGGTGCGCCCGGCCGAGGACGGGCACTGGCTGGAACACTTCTACCTGGACGTCCGGATCCACGGCCGCGGGGTCGGATCCGCCGTGTTGCGGACCGTATTGCGGCGGACCGATGCCGACGGCGTGCCCGTGCGGCTCAACGTCCTTCAGGGCAGCCCCGCCCAACGGCTCTACGCACGCCACGGGTTCACCGTGGAAGCGCAGGATCCGGTGGATGTCCTCATGGTGCGCGAACCGGGTGCGGGCGTGCTGCGCCGCGGCGATGCGGCTCCCCGGGCGGCGTCGTCGTCGGAGCGTGTCGCTGACGCGTCGACGTCGGCGTCGGCGTCGGCGTCTGCCGTGTCACGTGGCGCCGCGTCGTGAACGGGGGCGCCATGGGTGACGGCCCCATGGGTGACGGCCCCACGCATGACGACGACTGGCGTACGGATCGGATCGGCGCCGCCCTGCGGGGCGAGAACCCCACCGTGTTGCGGCGGTTGAGCGCCGGATTCGCGGTGATCGGGGATGTGCAGTTCCTGCCGGGCTACTCGGTTCTCCTGGTGGACGACCCGCGCGTCGAGCGTCTCTCCGACCTCCCCCGGGCGAAACGCCTGGACTTCCTGTCCGACATGGACGCTCTCGGCGAAGCCGTCGAGCTTGCCTGTCGTGCGCTCGACCCGGCGTTTCGTCGCGTGAACCTGGAGATCCTCGGCAACACCGATGGATTCCTGCACGCCCATGTGTGGCCGCGCTACACATGGGAACCCACCGACCTGGTGTGTCGACCGGTATGGCTCTACCCCCACGAGAACTGGTGGGACCACCACCACGCCCTTGCTCCCCGCCACGACACGCTGCGCGAGCGAATCAGCAGCGAACTGGCCCGCACGGCCCGCCAGGGCTGACGGCCCTGCACGCGGCCGACGCTTCGGCCGACTCCCGCTTGTGGGCCTTTGTGCCGCCCCGCTACCGTGCCGGCGTGGATCTCTTCTCCCGTACGTGGGCAGCGTTGCGCACCGCCGTCGCCGGGCTCTCCGACGAGGACTTCGCCCGGCCGTCCGGCTGCCGGGGCTGGCTCGTGCGGGACCTCGTGTGTCACTTGGTGATCGACGCCCAGGACGTCCTGATCACCCTTGTCACTCCGGCCGAACCCGGTGCGGAGCCGACGGTGGACGCGGTGACCTACTGGAGCGTGGCGGACGCGGCACCTACCGGCGACGATCCGCTCGACGCGCTGATCGTCCGGCTGGCAGCGGCGTACGAGAAGCCGGCGCTGCTCCAGTACCACCTGGACGACGTCGGCTCCGCTGCTGGGCGCGCCGCCGAACTCGCCGATCGCCGACTGCGCGTCACCACCCAGGACCAGGTCCTCACGGTGGGCGACTACCTCGACGCGTACGTCCTGGAATGGACGTTGCACCACCTGGACCTGATCGCCCGTCTGCCCGGGAGTGAGGGACCACCCGCCGAAGGTGTGGCACGTTCGCGCGCGATGCTGGAGCGGATCGCCGGCGCGCCGGTGCCATCGTCGTTCTCCGACACGGAGGCGCTCCTTGTCGGCACGGGCCGCCGGGCCCCGACCGTCGCCGAACAGGCCGAACTCGGTGCGCTCGGGTCGACCCTGCCGCTCTTCCTCGGCTGACGGGCCGGACTCCCCGCCTGTGGGGTCGCACCACATGGGCCGGAGCCACATGCCACAACTGGCTGACCAATAGCCCACGTTGGGATGGCACACCCCCGCGCCGCAAGCCCTCACTCGTCGCCGCGGAAGGTCGCGTACTCGGCGTTCATCAGCGCCCAGAAGGACTGGTGCCGGACCGCGCCGGGCAGCCAGTGGGCGAGGTGCCAGGCCTCCCACTCGCCGTCGGCCGTGACCACTCGGGGGTTCAGCAGGTAGACGTCCGTGGCGTCCGGGGTATGACTGATCGTCAGGGTGTGCCGCAGGTAGGCGGGGCGCAGCAGGGCCGGGTCCTGGCCTTCGCCGTAGCGGAAGTAATCGTCGTCGCTCACGTCGAAGGAGGGGTCATCGCGGCCCTCCGTCCAGAGGTCCACGAGTTCCGGATCCAGGTCCCGGGTCCACCCGACCTCCTCGGCCGGCAGGAGCCGGTCGATGTCGTGGGTGGTGCTGAGCCAGCCGTCGCTGGTCAGCAGGAACTGGCGGTAGCTCGGGGGCAGGACGGTGCCCAGGCGTTGTTCGAGTGCGCGGAGGACCTCGGGCGTGGCTCCTTCGCCGCCCAGCCACCGGGCCGCGCGCATCTCGTCCGGGAACGGTTCCGCCCGCTCCTGTTCGTGCAGGACGGGGTCGAGCCACTCGTCGCTCCACCGCTGCAGCAGGGCACGCCATGCGAAGCGGCGCCCCGCGTCTTCCCCCGATGTGATCTCCATGCCGAAAAGGTTACGCACGGGCACTGACAAAGCCGGGGTCTCTGTGTCAGGGTGCGCAGCAATGCCCTTGCCGACCGGGCGCGTTGATGACAGTGCGTGAGAAAGCCCCTTCGCTTTGGGGGCGCCGTCGGGCAGAGTTGAGGGCGGGGCGGGTGTGACCACGCAGAGCGAGCAGCACGGGCCGCTGCGTAGGACCGTCCGGCCCAAAGATGTGCCCGTTCAGCTAAGTTACTGGTCCGTAAGCTTGGCCGGGCGGTCATGGTGGGTGTAGGGAGCGGCTGACAGTCTCGCCGTATGAAGGTCCTTCCGCGGCTGCATAAAGCCGTCCTGTTGAACTCGGCGCTCGGTGTAGTGCTCATCGCGGCCGTGGGTGGCGCTTACGCGGTGGTGGACACGCCGGCCTCCGCTCACGCGCGCACGGACACGCGCACAGCCGCCGTATCCACGGGAAAGGTGCAGGCAACCGTCGCCGGGCCCGGGTTGCTGACGTCGCCGAGCGACGCCGGCGTCAACTTCACCACCGGCGGCCAGCTCACCAAGGTCGACGTCAAGCCCGGCGACAAGGTCGCCAAGGGCCAGGTGTTGGCGAAGGTCGACGACAAGGCGGCGCGTCTCGTGCTCGCCCAGGCCAAGATCTCGTTGGCCGCGGCCAAGGCCAACCTCGACCAGGTGGCGCACGGGCAGCCGGCCGGCCCGCTGCCCAGCACGGGCACCAACCCGACGGGCGGGGCGACCCACTCGACCGGCCCGACGCCCAAGACCACGCCGACGCCCACCCCCACTCCGACGCCCACCAAGCCCACACCCACGCCGTCGGACACGGCCCCGCCCGGCATCCTGTCCGGCGTCTCCTTCGTCCATGACGTCTCGTACGTGCGGGTGGTCCCCGTCGCGAACCCGTCCGTGGACCCCACGCAACTCCTCCAGGCCCAGACGCAGGTGGCGCAGGCGCAGAGCGCGGTGGACACCGCCCAGCGCACGCTCGACGGCACCGTACTGACGGCGCCGGTCGACGGCACCGTCGCGTCCGTGGGTGCCACGGTCGGCCAGACCGTGACGGGGACGACGTACACCGCGGGGGCGGGCGCCGTTCCGGGTGCGGTGCCGGCGCCCGGCGCCACGGGCAACCCCGCCACGGGCGGCACCCCTGCCGCGCCGAGCGGCTTCATCGTCCTCACCAACCCGACCGGGATGCAGGTGAAGGCGAACGTCTCGGAGGCGGACGCCCTCCGGCTCAAGCCGGGCCAGGCGGCCACGGTCACCCTGACCGCGCAGTCCACCACGGTGCTCAACGCGAAGGTCCTGTCGGTCGGCACCCTGGCCGTCAACGGCGGGGCCCCGGCCAACGCCGCGCAGTACCCCGTGACGCTCGACATCATGGGGCCGACGAAGGACCTGCACACCGGGCAGGGCGTCAGTGTCCAGATCGTCGCCGGCGAAGCCGCCGACGCCCTGTTCGTGCCGACGGCGGCGCTGAGCGGCACCGGCCCCCGGCGCACCGTGACGGTGGTCGCGCCCGACGGCGCCACGCACCCCACCGAGGTGACGGTCGGCGTCGAGTCGGACACCAACACCCAGATCACCGGCGGACTGACGCTCGGTCAGAAGGTGCGGATCACCACGCTCGCCCCCTGAGCCGACGGCGCTCCACATGGGGGCGCTCCACATAGGGGCGCTCCACATAGGGGCGCAACACATAGGGGCGCAGCACGCAGGCACAGACCAGACGGGGAAGCCCTCATAGGGGCGGCCCACACGGGGACATCCCCCACGGGACGCCTCACACAGGGACCCCTCACATGGGGGCACCCCACAGACGGCCCCGCACAGGGACAACTAAGGGAGTACCGAAGACATGGCCCGAGAGCGTGACGCGTTCACGAAGGGCGACGGCCAGGACCCCGCGGCGGCCTCGCCCGCGACCACTGCCTCACCCGTCGTGAGCGCGACCCCCACGGCGCAGCAGGAACACACCGGCACAGCGCTCGACGCCACGACCGCTCTGCCGCGGACGGGCACCGCGCAGCAGACCCAACTCCAGCCGCAGGCCGGGCCGTTGGCGGGTCCGGTGGCTGAATCCGCGGACGGCGCAGAGAAGCGCGGCATCGCGGCGTGGCTCACCGTGCCGTGGCTGACGGTGCTGCTCGCCGTGGGCATCGTGGCGGCGCTCGGCTTCATCGCGGGCGTCCTGGTGGAGCGGCACCAGCTGCCGTAGCCGCACCCCTCGCGCGCCGAGAGCGCCGCAGACGCGTAGGGCGGGCCCCCGGGAAACCGGGGGCCCGCCCTACGCGATCGTGCGGACCGGGCGGAGCCTCAACACTCAGGGAGCGATGGGCAGTTGGCGCTTGTGCTCGGTGAGGCGGTAACGGGTGACGATCGTGTCGAAGACCTGCCGGTCCACCGGCTTGCCCTCCAGGAAGTCGTCGATGTCGTCGTACGTGACGCCGAGCGCGTCCTCGTCGGCCTTGCCCGGCGCGAGGGTCTCCAGGTCGGCGGTCGGGACCTTCCACACCAGTTCGGCGGGGGCGCCCAGCGCGTCCGCGACGGCGCGGACCCGGCGCTTGGTCAATCCGGTCAGCGGCACCAGGTCGGCGGCGCCGTCGCCGAACTTGGTGAAGAAGCCGGAGACCGCCTCCGCGGCGTGGTCGGTGCCGACGACCAGGCCGTTGTGGGCACCGGCCACCGCGTACTGGGCGATCATCCGCTGGCGGGCCTTGATGTTGCCGAGGACGAAGTCCTGGTGGCCGTCGCCGTCGAAGCCGACACCCGCGGTGAGCACGGCCTGGAGCGCCGCGTCGCTCGCGGGCTTGATGTCCACGGTGAGCGCCTGGTCGGCCTCGATGAAGGAGAGCGCGACCTGCGCGTCGTGCTCGTCGGCCTGGACGCCGTAGGGCAGCCGCATCGCGTAGAACCGCGCCTCGTGACCGGCGGCCCGCGCGCGCTCGACGGCGAGCTGGCACAGCCGGCCCGCGGTGGTGGAGTCGACCCCGCCGCTGATGCCGAGGACCAGGCAGCGCAGGCCGGTGGAGGTGAGCCGCTCGGCGAGGAAGGCCACCCGGCGCTCGATCTCCCGCTCGGCCTCGAAGTCCTCGGCGACCTGGAGTTCCCGGGCGATCTCCTGCTGCAGGGCGATGGACGCCGTCTCGCTCACGTCTGCTCCTTGGTGCGGTGGGTGAAGATGCTGTCGCAACCACCCTAACCAAGGCGGCTTCACCAGGTGGGCGCGGATCCCGGAACGCGTTCCGCGCTGTCTCGGCGCCCGGCTCCGGCGCTCCGCCGCCGCAGGACGGCCGCGATCCGCCGGCACCAGTCCCGGTGCTCCCGCTCGAAGGCGAGACCGCGCAGACACGTCAGGTACGGTCCGATCCGCTCGCCGTGGAGCAGGAACTCCTCCTCGTCCGCCTCCCCGCGCAACTGCCTCAGCAGCGCGCCGAGCAGGTCGATCTTGGCGTCGGCGGCCGCAGCCCGTTCGTCGAGCTGGGCGATGACCGCCGTGGTGCCGATGCGGTCGGCGCTCTGCACCTTGACGAGCAGGTCGTCGCGGATGAAGGAGGGCTTGGACGCGGCCTCGGCGAAGTCCTGCAGCTCGGCGCGGCCGGCGTCGGTGACCGTGAAGAGCCGCTTGTTGGGCCGGCTCTCCTGCACCACCTGGCGACCGGTGACCAGGCCGTCCTTCTCCAGCTTGGCGAGTTCCGCGTAAAGCTGCTGGGGCAGGGCGTGCCAGAAGTTGGCGACGCCGATGTCGAACGCCTTGGCCAGCTGGTAGCCGCTGTACTCGCCGTCCAACAGCGCCGCCAGCACGGCGTGTCGCAGGGCCATCGGGCACCCCCTTCCCTTTCTTCGATCCCTGCCGCATCCTACTCAAGAAACTGACTAGTCACATTGTTGAGTATGAGGAGCACCCATGGAACCCCAGGAACTCACGGAGCCCCAGCACACGGCCGACCTCTTCCGCGCCGCCGTGGAGAAGCATGATCTGGCCGCGCTCGACGCACTGTTCACCGAGGACATCCGGTTGTACAGCCCGGTCAAGTTCATGCCCTTCGAGGGCAAGCCGATGGTGCTGGGGCTCTTCGGCGTGCTGGTGCGCGTCCTCGCGGACCTGCGCTACATCGGGCATTACGAGGGCGCCGCGGAGACCAGCGCCGACGGTGAGGAAGCGCCGTCGGCGGTCCTGCCGTTCCGGGCGACGGTGGGCGGCAAGGAGATCCACGGCATCGATCTGCTCCACTTCGACGAGTCCGGCCGGATCAAGGAGTTCACGGTGATGGTGCGTCCCCAGTCCGCCGTGCACGCCCTGGGTCAGGCGGTCCTGGCGGGACTGGTCGCCGACGGGCTCGCGCCGTCGCCGGCGCCCGGCGACCACTGACTGGGCGGCGCTCAAGATGCCGGAGGAGGTGAGCTGGGCGAGGGTGGGAACGCGGTCAAGCTGCCGACTGTCCGGATCGAGGAGCCCACGACGATGGAACCTAGACACGGCCTGAGCGACGGGGGCCCGGCACCGGGCGCCCAGACCGAACCGGGCGCGACCGAGTCGCAGGTGACCCTGCGGGTGAACGACATCACCCACAGGGTCGAACTGGACCACCGCGTCACCCTCTTGGAGTGTCTTCGCGACAACCTGGGCCTGACCGGCTCGGGGAGGGGCTGCGACGACGGCGGCTGCGAGGCGTGTGCGGTGCTGATCGACGGCCGCCGCGTCGCCAGTTGTCTGCTCCTGGCCATCGGCCAAGAGGGACGCGAGATCGTCACGATCGAGGGTCTGGCCGCCCCCGTCGGCCCTGAGGACGACCGTCATCCGCTGCGCAGCCCCGGGCCCGACCGGGACACCGCGCGGTGCGGCTACTGCGCCCCCGGCATGCCGCCCGCGTCCGCGGGTACGCCCGCCGGAGCCGGGGCGGGCCAGTCCGGCGTCGTCAGCGAAATGGACCTGCCGGCCGAGGCCGCGGTGCAGTTGACCGCCGTCGAGGTCCGCGAACAGCTCAGCGGCAACCTGTGCCGGTGCGGCGCCTATCCGAGCATCACCGAGGCGCTGCAGGACCTGGATCCGCGGGGCCCGGACACCCAGGACGCGGACGCACGGCCCGCGCCCCCACAGGAGGCGCCCCCCCAGGGGATGGCCATACAGGAGGTGACCACATGAAGCCGGTCGCCTATGTGTGCCCGAGCAGCGTCACGGAGGCGACCGCCGCCCACGGCGGACGTTCCGAGGCCCGCTACCTGGGCGGTGGCACCAACCTCGTCGACCTGATGCGCCAGGGCATCGACCGCCCCGACGTCGTCGTCGACATCACCCGGCTGCCCCTGGACCTGATCGAGGAGCAGGCGGACGGTTCGCTGAGGGTCGGGGCGACCGTGCGCAACAGCGATCTCGCCGCACATCCGGCGGTGCGCGGGCGCCGTCCCGTGCTGTCGCAGGCGCTGCTCAGCGGCGCCTCCGATCAGCTGCGCAACATGGCGACCACCGCGGGGAACCTCCTGCAGCGCACCCGGTGCGACTATTTCCAGGACCTGTCGAAGCCGTGCAACAAGAGGGTGCCCGGCAGTGGCTGCGGAGCGCTCGACGGAGTCAACCGCGACCACGCGATCTTCGGTCACTCGCCCCACTGCGTGGCCACCCACCCCTCCGACCTGGCGGTGGCGCTCGCGGCACTCGACGCCTCGGTCGAGCTGGCCTGTTCCACAGGGATCCGCAGCGTGCCGGTGGCCGAGTTCCTGCGGCTGCCGCAGGAACGGCCCGAACAGGACACGGTGCTGCGGCCCGGTGAACTCGTCACCGGCGTTCTGGTGCCGCCCCTGCCCGAGGGGACCGTCTCCCGCTACCGCAAGGCGCGGGACCGGGCGGGCCACACGTTCGCGCTGGCCTCCGTCGCCACGGTGCTGCACCTGGAGCGCGGCGTGGTGGACCACATCGCCGTCGCGTTCGGCGGGCTCGCCCACCGGCCCTGGCGCGCCCGTCGCACCGAGGCGGCGCTGCTGGGGACCACACCGACCGCCGAGTCCGTCGCGCAGGCCGTGGAGGCCGAGCTGGCCGACGCCGTTCCGCTGCGGCACAACGGCTACAAGGTGGACCTGGCGCGCGGGCTGGCCCGCGAGATGCTGGGCTCGCTGACCGCGCGGCCCCGCCCGTCCTGAGCCGTCCGGGGCCCCGACCGCGTTCAGCCGCCGGTCGCGTCCAGCACGCGCCGGCAGTGGGCCCACGCCGGCTCCGAGAGCAGCGGGCGCCACCGGGTGAACAGGGTGAGCAGGCCGGCCGCGTGGTCGGCGCGGAAGCCCGGAGCGACCGTGGCGAGGTCCAGCTCGTTGGCGGCGGTGAGTTCGGCGAAGTCCCGGCGGGTGCCGGGCCCCGGACGGCTGTGCGCGCCGGTGAAGCGATCCACGAACAGCCCGTCCTCCAGGGCGAGTTCGCGGTAGGCGGTCGTTCGGTCACACGAGGCGTAGACGTACACGATCTCCTCGGCCTCGGCGCCGATGGCGTCGGCGATCTCCGTCCGGCGCTCCAGGCCGGCCAGCGCCGTGGCGAACCCGTCGGTCCCGTAGAGGGCGTGGCACAGTCCGGCCGTGGCGAGCGCCGGCCGGGCACCCCAGGAGGCCAGCAGGTCGCCGGTCCTGCGCAGGTGTGCGAGCAGGGTGCCGCCCGGATGCTCGACCTCCGCGGCCCCGGCCCGCTCCAGAAGGCTCAGCGCTTGCGCGTTCACGCCCGTGACGTTCCCCCGTTCCGTACGGTCGAACCGCGGGGCGCCCCGTGGCGCGCGCCACAGGCCGTCCTGGGTCGCGCCCACACGCCACGCACACACAGGACGCGCGCACATAGCGGGCGCCCACATAGAGCGTGCCCACACATCACGTCCAGCGCGTTGTGGTCGCTACGTGTAGGTCCGGGAAAGGGGGGCACCAGATGACACACATCGTGACCGTGTCGACTGGAGAGGTCCCCACTCATGCTGATGGCGCATCCGGCAGTGCTCCGTGATCTGCTCGACGAGTACGAGGCGCTCGTCGTGCTGAACGCCGCCGACGGCGACGAATCGACGCGGCAACGGCTGGACGACGTGACCTACACCCTGTGTGTGTCGACGGGCACGCGGGACATCGACGCCGCCGTGATCGCCGCGCGGCACCGGCTGCCCGGTGCGCGCACCTTCGACGACTCGGTGCTCACAGCCTGACAGACCTCCCCAGGGCGGCCCCCGGCCCCGCCGCGGGCCGCCGAAGGTGCTGATCGGGCAGCCTGTCGAGAGCGCTCCGGACGACACCGGTACCGAGCGCCTCTCTCCTCTTCATCCGCCGCGCGGCGCCGAGTTCACCGCCCGCGGGACGGCGTACCGATCTTCACCACGCGCGCCCACTCCGGCGCGGCGTCCGGTATGTGGTCCGGGTCGTTCTCTTTCCACGACGAGCGCCCGCCACCTCGTGGAAAGAGCCCCACCACGGTCCGGCAGGGTGGACGCGTGGCAGGCCAGGGGGTCTGGCCGTCGGTGAGGACGACGACGACATCCGGGCGGGGTCTGGCCGCGAGGGCTCTGGCGAACCCCTCGCGCAGGTCCGTACCTCCCCCGCCCACCAGCGGGATTCCCTCACCGCGGCACAGCGAGTGCACGAAACCCGCCGCGGCGTCGCACGACAGCACGCCGACCAGGTCTCGACGCCCGCCCAGGGCTTGGGAGATCGCCGCCACCTCCAGGAGCGCGCTGCCCAGTTCGGCGTCGCAGACCGACGCGGAGGTGTCGACCACCACGCTGACCCTCGGCGGTTTGGCGCGCAGGCTGGGCAGCACGACGCGCGGCATCCCGGACGAGCGCCTCGACGGCCGGCCGTACGTGTAGTCCTGACCGGCGCCCGCCGCCGAGGCGGCCGAGCGGAGCGCCGCCCCCAGCAACTCGCGCCACGCCTGCGGCGGATGGAAGGCCTCCTCGGCCCATCTGCGCCATCCCTTCGTCGCGGTGCCGGGCCGCCCCGTGATGCCCTGGGCCACCCGGAAGCGGATCGCGTCGCGCTCGTGGTCGCTCAGTCCGTGTGCGCCGTCGGGCCCCAGCTCCCACTCCCGGTCGAGTCCGTCGGCCCCGCTGCCGCAGTCGAGCCAGGCCGTCAGCTGGGTGCTCGGGCCGAGCCCGAAGGCGAGGAGGTACTCCTCCATGAGCTCGCCGCGGCGCAGGCCGAGGGATTCGGGTTCGACCACCCATGAGGGCCGGACGAGGCCGTCTCCGTACACGTCGTCGTTGATCTCGCAGTCGGCGGCGACGTTCATCCGCAGACGCTGGGCAGGCCCGGTCAGCCCGTGCTCGCGTGCGAGCCGGTCGCTTCGCCCGTGGTGGTCGCGGAGCAGGTGCGACACCTCGTGCACCCATACGGCGGCGAGTTCCTCGGCCGGCGTGCGGGCCACGAAGGCGGGCGACACGTAGCACCGCCAGTGCCGGTCGACGCCCATGGTGGGGACGCGCCGCGACTCCACGGGGTGCAGCGCGAAGAGCGCCGCCGCGAGATAGGGGCGGACCCTGGCGGCGTGCAGCCGTGCGGCGAAGAGCTTGTCGTAGTCGAGTGCGAGTGCCCCGGGCGGGACGGGTGCGATGAATGCGGCGGGTGCGACCGGCGCGTCTGCCGTGTCGGGTGCGGCGGGTGCGACCGGCACGTCGGATGTGTCGGGCACGGCGGATGTGTCGGACACGGCGGGGGTGTCGGGCGCGGCGGATGTGTCGGACACGGCGGGGGTGTCGGGCGCGGCGGATGTGACCGCTGCGACCGGCGCGGCGGGTGCGGCGGGTGTGTCAATTGCGGCGGACGCGGCCGATGCGGCTGATGTGTGCGGGCTCATCGGCGTCCCTTCCCGGCGGCACGCGCGCGGGCCGCCGCGTCGTCGGCGCGTCGCGACAGGGAGACCGCTCCGGCGAGGCGCTCGATCGCCACCGGTACGTCCCAGCCCGGTTCGCGCACCGAAGCCAGGGTGGTCGCCGGCACGACCACCAGGTCCGGGGGCCCGCTCTCCAGCGCGTCGACCAGAATCGCCCAGGCCGCGTCCCAGCGGGCCTCGTCGGGGCGTCCGCGTACCGCCGCCACCACCGCGTCGAGTACGGCCTGGCGCAGGTCCCCGCGCTCGGGCAGGGTGGCGGCCGCCGGGTCGGCGAGCAGGTCCTCGGGGTCCGGGAGATCCATACGGTCGAGCCCGGCCAGGAATTCGAGGCCGGGCCCGTCGCCGACGGTGCCCCTGACCAGCAGGGAGAGTACGTCGCGGGAGACACCGGCGGCGGTGGCGAAGGCGGTCAGGCGCAACGTCATCTCCCAGCTGCGGGGCGAGGGCCACGGACCGCCGCGGCGGCTCTCGCTGCTGGGCATCTGGTGGACGAGGGAGGGCCGGGCGGCGAGCAGCCCGCACACGGCGCGGCGCGCGAAGGCCACGGCCTCGGGCAGCTTCTCCCGGTCGAGGCGGGGCAGGGTGGCCCGTGGCCAGGTACCGCCGAGGCCGCGTACGACGACGTCGTGGTCGTGGGTCCACTGCAGGTGCACGAACCTGTTCGCGAGCGGGGGGCTCAGCTCCCACCCGTCGGCGGCCGAGGACCGCGGGTTGGCCGCGGCCACGATCCTTACGCCGGGCGGGAGTTGAAGGGCTCCGATACGCCGCTCCAGGACGAGACGGAGCAGCGCGGCCTGCACCGCGGGTGGCGCGGTGGACAGTTCGTCGAGGAAGAGCAGTCCGCGGCCGGCCCGTACGAGTCGTACGGCCCAGTCCGGCGGCGCCATCGGGACGCCCTGTTCCGCGGGGTCGTCGCCGATGACCGGAAGCCCGGAGAAGTCGGACGGCTCGTGCACGCTGGCGATCACGGTGGTCAGGGGGAGGTCGAGGGCGGCGGCCAGTTGGGTCAGGGCCGCGGTCTTGCCGATGCCGGGTTCGCCCCACAGCAGGACGGGCAGGTCGGCGGAGACGGTGAGGGTGAGGGCTTCGAGCTGCGGGTCGGGGCGCGGCTCCGTGGTGGTTTCACCGAGGAGGGCCAACAGCGCCTGTGCGACGTCGAGTTGAGGGGTGTCGTCCGGACCCGTGGGGCGGGCGTCGGGGCGGGCGAGCGGGGTTCGTGTGGGCATGAGGGATCACCTGGTGGTTTCGCGGGGGCGTGGCAGACCGCGCCGCGTGTGTGGCGCGGCGGGATGCGGTCTGTGCGGGGTATGTGGTGGGTGCCGGGTGTGGACGGGTGGGGTGGGTGTGGGCCGGTCAGCGGGAGTGGGCCGTCCGGGGACGTGAGCGGTGGTCGCTCGGGCGGGAGCGGAGATGGCCGGAGCGGAAGCGGGGATCGTTCGGGGCCCAGACGGTGGGCGCCTGGCGCACCGGGGCGGGGCCGCTCAGACCCGAGCGGTACAGGCCGTACGCGATCTGCCGCCGGGCGGCGTCCTCGAGGGCGTCCTTGAGTCCGCCGGCGCGCAACACCGCCTCGGGGACCAGGAGTTGCTCGACGACGGCCAGTGCGCCGGTGATGTCTCCGTGGTCGAGGCGTTCACGGACCCCGACGAGGCACTCCGGGCGGCGGTGAGCCTCGTCGATGGCCTGAAGGCAGGGCAGTGGCGTGCCGCCGAGCGCGGCGAGGAGCTCTTCCCTGTGGACTTCGGCGGGGTCGTGGTCGAGTGCGGACAGCGCCCCGTCGCGGAGCCCGATCCGGTGCCGTCGGCCCCGGCACTCCACCAACCGTGCCCCGCCGGGCCCGTCGGCACGGCCTCGCGACGGCGGCCGGGCGGGGTCCGGCGCGAGCGCGGCCGCGACCAGGGGGTGCAGCCGGTCGGCGGTTAGGGACCCGGTGCGCAGCAGTTCCGCGTCGGGAGACTCCCACGTCGCCGCGTGGGGCAGGACCAGCGGCGCGGCGGCCGTGACCGTCCGTGGCCCGGCGAGCCGCAGGACGGGAGGGCCAAGACCGCCCGGAGCGGCTGCGACGTCGAGGGACAGCCGCTCGCCCGAACCGAGCCGTACGGTCACCGGGCCGCCCCTCCGCGCGCAGCAGTAAGGCGGTCTCGGCGCCCCAGCGGCCGACCGCGCAGGCCCTGTCCGGCGGGACGGCGGCCGTCACACCGGGGTCCAGTACGGGATCGCCGTGGGCGGGCGGCACGGCGGCCACCGGGTCGCCGGGAGCGGATCTCCCTGCGGGCCCGTCGGCGCCGGCCCGGGTGCGCAGCTCGCCCGCCCTGCGTGCGTCCCACAGATGTCGGTGCAGGTCGAGACGGAACCGCGGATGGGGGCGCGGGCGGGGGTGACGAACGCCGGCGGATGCCTCGGCCCGCGGGCCGCGCCACAGGGCGAGGCTGATCCGCTGCCCGGCGTCCGCCCAGGCCGGCGGCGTACGGACCACGAGGTGTACGGGGCTTTCGCGGCCGCCTGCCCCGTCGTCGCCGTAGCGGGCCAGGGTGAGGGTCGTACCCGGGCGCAGCAATCCGCCGGGGGCGACTCTCGGCATGTGCCAGCGCAACAGGTCGGGCGCCAAGTGGCGCAGATCTGCACGCAGTTGGGCCGCGAGGGCCCGGCCGTGGGTGCGGGTGAGGGCGCGGAGATCGAGGTCGACGTCGACGTGCGCGGCAGCACAGGCCCCGGCCCAGTCGCCGACGGAACGGCGGTCGGTCGCGGTCTCGATCATGGAGGGCGGCACGGCGAACTCGCGCACGCGCAGCCAGAGGGAAAGTCGGGAATCCTCGTTCGCGATCTGAGTGAGCATCAGCACTCACCTTGCGCGGACGAGTCCCCCAATCTGCTGGTGGAAGTAGTCATCGCGGGGAGCATAGCCGCCTGTTCCCGATCTGTCAGATGGAATTACCGCACGGCTCCGTCCTGGCTCCGGCCCGGCTCCTCGCGGCCCGGATCGGCAGTGCCGCGGCCGTGCCTTGATCGACTGGTGGCGCCCACGGGCCGGGCATAAGGTCGAACGGTGGACGACAGAGTCCGCAGTCCCTCGTGCGAGGGCAAGGTCCGCCATGACGAGTTCGCAGCCTGCACCGACGATCGCGACCGCGGCCCCCGGCAGACGGGGAGGCAGCGGCAAAGGGATCGCACTCCTGGTCATCGCCTCGTGCCAGTTGATGGTGGTGCTCGACGTCACCATCGTCAACATCGCGCTCCCCCACATCCAGAATGCGTTGCACTTCTCCACCACCGGCCTCGCCTGGGTGGTGAGCGCCTACACACTCACCTTCGGCGGACTGCTTCTGCTGGGCGGCCGCACCGGTGACATCCTCGGCCGCCGCAAGGTGTTCATGTGCGGCGTGCTGCTGTTCGCCGTCGCCTCGCTGCTCGGCGGCCTGTCGCAGAGTTCCGGCCAATTGCTCGCCGCGCGCGCCGTCCAGGGCGTGGGCGGCGCCATCGCGTCGCCGACCGCACTCGCGCTGATCACCACGACGTTCACCGAGGGTCTCGAACGCAACCGGGCCTTCGGTGTGTTCGCGGCGGTCTCCGCGGGCGGCAGCGCCATCGGCCTGCTCGCCGGTGGTGTGCTCGTCGAATGGCTGGACTGGCGCTGGGTGTTGTTCGTCAACGTACCCATCGCCGTACTGATCCTGCTGGCCACCCCCCGCGTCATCAAGGAGTCCGAGCGCCATTCCGGCCACTTCGATCTCGCCGGTGCGCTGACCTCCACCCTGGGCATGGTGGCGCTGGTCTACGGCTTCATCCGGGCCGCCCAGGAGGGCTGGCGCGACCCGTACACGCTGGGGTCCTTCGGTGCCGCGGTGGTGCTTCTCGTGGCCTTCGTCCTGGTGGAGCGGCGCTCGCAGCAGCCGATCACCCCGCTGCACATGTTCGCCGACCGCAACCGGGCGGGCACGTACGGCATCATGCTGAGTCTGTCCGCCGCGATCTTCGGCATGTTCTTCTTCCTCACCCTGTTCGTGCAGAACGTGCTGGGCTTCACGCCGCTGCGGGCCGGTCTCGCCTTCCTGCCGGTCAGCGCGATCATCGCGGTGGGTGCGGGGCTCGCCTCCCAACTCCTGCCGAAGTTCGGTCCGAAGCCCTTCATGGTGACGGGCTCGCTGCTCGCCGCCGCGGGGCTGGCATGGCTCACGCAGACGGACATCCACTCGACCTATGGGGGCAGCATCCTGGGTCCGATCCTGGTGTTCGGTCTCGGCATGGGTCTGAACTTCGTCTCGCTGACCCTGATGGCCGTCTCCGGAGTCCCCCCGCACGAGGCGGGCGCCGCGTCCGGGATGCTCAACGCCACGCAGCAGGTGGGCGGTTCGCTGGGCCTGTCCATCCTGGTGACCGTGTTCGGCACGGCGAGCCGGAACGAGGCGACCCATCAGGTGCCCAAGTTCCTGGGCCAGGCCGACCCGGCGCAGCGGCTCATGTTCCGGCGCACCGGCACCCTGCCCCGGCCGTGGAGCGACCAGGTGCTGACGTCCGGGGTGTCGACCGCGTTCGTCGTGGCCACGGCGTTCGCCCTGGTCGCGGGCTTGATCGCGGTGTTCGCGATCCAGGTCCGCCCCTCGGACCTCGAACGCCTCCAAGGCGCGCGGCCGACCGGCCCCTGAACCGCGGACGACCGTCCCCTGCCGAACGGCGGCAGTGAGCCTCGCTCCCCCGGGCGCGCCGGAGAACACACCGGCGCGCCGCACGCGTGCTGCTTCGCGCCGGGTTCCGCGCCGTTCGGCCCGGGGAGGATATCCGGGATCCCGGGGGGGGCCATCGCCCCAGCCCGAGCCGGCGGACTCGTTCTGGAGGTGCCCGACCGTGAGCACGACGCTTCCCTCACGTACGGGAAAGGCCCCGGGTGGCTGGCCGTTGCTCGGCCACGCCTGGCAACTGCACGCGCGCCCACTGGAGTTCCTGTCCTCGCTGCCCGCCCACGGGGACCTCGTACGCATCGGCATGGGACCGTGGCCGGCCTACGTGGTGTGTGAACCCGAAGCGGCACACCGCATGCTCACTGACTCCCGCACCTTCGACAAGGGCGGTCCCTTCTTCGACAAGGCCCGTGTGCTGTTCGGCAGCAGCCTGCCCATGTCCGGCTGGCAGGAGCACCGGTGGCAGCGCCGTCAGATGCAGCCGGCCTTCCAGAGCGACCGGATCGAGAAGTACGCCGTCGTCATGGGTGAGGAGGTCGACCGCATGACCAGCGGCTGGCGCCCGGGATCGCGGCTGGACGTCACCGCCGCGCTGACCAGGCTCACCCTGCGGATCGTCACCCGCAGCGTGCTCGCCGCCGAGGCCCAGGACGCGGCCGTGGCGGAGGTGCAGGAGAGCCTGCACACCGTCATCGACGGCATCTACCAGCGGGTGATGCTGCCCCTGGGCCCCCTCTACCGGCTGCCGACGCCCGCCAACCGCCGCTACCGGCGCGCCCGCACCCGGCTGCACGCGGCCATCAACGGCATCATCGCGGCGCGCCGTGCGGCACCCGGCGGCGAGGACCTGGTCTCCATGCTCCTGGCGGCGCACAACGACGACACCGGCGGGCTTATGTCCGAGGAGGACATCCGCGATCAGCTCATGGTCATGATCGGCGCCGGGTTCGAGACCACCGCCAACAGTCTGGCGTTCGCCCTGTGGCTGCTCAGCCAACATCCGGAGGTCGCGGCGCAGGTGTACGCCGAGGCCGACCGTGCCCTGGCCGGCCGTACCGCCACGACGGCCGACCTCGACGCGCTGCCCTGCACCCGGCGGGTCATCAACGAGGTCCTGCGGCTGTACCCGGCGGGCTGGTTCTTCACCCGCGTCACGACCGCGGACACCACGCTCGCCGGGCAGCACCTGCCCAAGGGCACGGCTCTGCTCTACAGCGCGTACCTGCTGCAGCACCGGCCCGAGCTGTTCCCCGACCCGGACCGTTTCGACCCCGACCGCTGGATCCAGCGGAGCGCCGAGACGCTGCCGCGGGGCTCGCACGTGCCCTTCGGGGGCGGGAACCGCAAGTGCATCGGCGATCAGTTCGCCCTGATCGAGATGACGCTGGCGCTGGCCACGGTGTGCGCCCGCTGGGAGCTGCGGCCCGACCCCGGTGCCACCATGACCGTCCAGGTGCGCGGCACCCTCGGTCCTGGCCCCCTGATGATGACGTGCCGGCCCCGCGGCAAGGAGGCCGAGGACTGAGCCCGCCGCTGGTCGGCGGAGCGGAGGCTCTGCGGAGCGGAGGCTCGGTGACCAATGGTGTTCGGGTAGGTGCTCGAACCCCCGGCCGCGACGGAAAGGGGAACCGCCTCCCCCCTTCCTCCGTCTTCCGGCGTGTGATCACCGCGCGCAGGGGCCCATGAGGAGCCCAAGCCTGTGGTTGCGGGAGGTGGAGGATTTCGTGCGGGGACCCATGGGGGGCGGCGGCCGGGCGGCATCCGGCCCGCCCGAGGAGGCGTACGGGCACACCATGTCGTTCGCGGCGCTGGCGCAGGCGCCCGACAGACGGCTCACCGAGGCCTGGCTCCTCTGCTTAGTCGTCGTGATCACGCTGGGCGGCGACGCGGCCACCGGTCTGTCGATGCAGGGCCGGCTGCCCACGGGGTTCACCACGTTCGCCGCCGCCATCGGTGCGCTCGCACTGATCGCGCACCTTGCCGTACGGCGCTGGGCGGCGCGGGCCGATCCGCTGCTCCTGCCGCTCGCCCTGCTCCTGACCGGCCTGGGCCTGGTCCTCATGCGCCGCCTGGACATCACTTATGTGGCGGAGCCACGTCTGCACATGACCCCGGCGGGGGACGGACAGCTGATGTGGACGGTGATCGGGGTGGCCGCGTGCGTGGGCGTGCTCGTCGTCCTGCGCGACCACCGATGGCTCCAGCGGTACATCTACCTGATGATGGCGGTCGCGCTGGTGCTCCTGATGGCGCCCGCTTTCTCCAGCGCCGACCAGTTCGGTGCCAAGCGCTGGATCATGCTGGGGCCGCTGTCCGTGCAGCCCGGCGAGTTCGTGAAAATCATGATCGCGGTGTTCTTCGCGGGCTATCTGACGGTCAACCGGGACGCGCTGGCCCTCTCCGGCCGCCGTGTCCTCGGCATGCGGCTGCCACCCGGCCGGCAGCTGGGCCCGATCGCCGCGATATGGGTGCTCAGCCTGCTGGTACTGGTCTTCGAGCGTGACCTCGGCACATCACTGATCTTCTTCGGGCTCTTCGTGATCATGTTGTACATGGCTACGGAACGCACGAGTTGGGTGGTGTGCGGCCTATTGATGGCCGTGGTGGGTGCGATGGTCGTCGGCTCGATCGAGCCCCATGTGCACGGCCGGGTGGTGGCGTGGCAACACCCCATGGACGCCTTCACCGCGGCGGGCCGCGCGGCAGGTGTGTCCAACCAGTTGGGGCAGGCACTGTTCAGCTTCGGCAGCGGCGGCATCACCGGGAGCGGCCTGGGCCAGGGGCACCCGGAGCTCGTCGGCTTCGCCGGCAACAGCGACTTCATCCTGACCACCGTCGGCGAGGAGCTGGGGCTCACCGGGGTGATGGCGGTCCTGCTCCTGTACGGACTGCTGGCCCAACGGGCCTTCCACGCCGCGCTGTTGTCCCGCGACCCGTTCGGCAAGCTCCTCGCGACCGGGCTCGCCGGCGCCCTGGTGCTGCAGGTGTTCGTGGTCACGGGTGGCGTCACGGGCCTGATTCCGCTCACCGGAAAGGCGCTGCCCTTCCTCGCCAAGGGCGGCTCGTCGATGGTCGCCAACTGGCTGATGGTGGCGCTCCTGATCCGGATCAGCGACACCGCGCAGCGCCGCCGTGAACCCGCCGCGCCGAACGGCCGCGCCGAGTCGGCGGGCGCCCCCGGGCGAAGGGTGTTCTCGCGGGCGGGATGAGCGGCGCGCCGAACGCGGAACCGTGAAGTGTCCATGCCGCGTCCACCCCTGTGGTCACGACATCCCGCACTCCCAGGAGGAATCACCACCATGGTCTACCCGGGCAGCACGCCTCCCCCGGCCCCGCCCCGCAGACGCAGGGGCTGCCTCCCCGCGCTGGTGATTCTCGTGGTGGTGCTGGGCCTCGGTTACGGCGCGTCCAAACTCTTCGGCGACAGCCACGGAAAGTCCTCGTCGTCGGCGTCGTCCTCGTCGTTCGCCTCCCACAAGAGCGGTGAATGGAAGGTGGGCGACTGCGGCGGCCCGGACCCCGACGACGCCCCGAACGGCTACACGGCCTTCGACTGCGGCGACTCGGGGGCGACCTTCAAGGCACTCGACGTCCAGGCCGCCAGCTTCCTGCCCGACGCCATCCAGTGCCCGGCCGGTACGGACCTCATCATCCAGGTGAGCGTCAGCTACGGGTCCAAGAAGAGCTCGGGCGGCGGCATCCCGACCAAGACGGTGTGCGGGCGCAACCTGTCCGCGACCCACCCCGGGGACGCGGGGGCCGGCGGCGGCCAGCTGGTCAAGGGCGACTGCATCACGTCCACGGCGAAGGAAGTGCCCTGCGCCTCCGCGGGTTCGGACGCGTACACGGTGCTCGACCTCGTGAAGCAGCAGTCGCAGTGCCCGTCGGGCACCACCGAGCCCATGCGCCTGACCATGGCCATCGGCCGGCCGTACGACGTGATCTGCGCCGCGAAGAAGTAGCGGCGTCGCGTCGCACCGCACGGTGGAGCGGCCCGCGGCCGGCTCCACCGTGCGCCCGTTCATCCACGGCTCACAGCGTCGCGGCTCACAGCGTCAGCCGGGTGGCCTCACTGCTCAGCCGCGGCGCGGGGAGCGCGTGTTCGCGCCGTGGCGGCGCGGCCGGCGCCGGACCACCGCGGGCCACCGACGTGATCAGCTCCCGCAGCTGCTCCACATAGCGGTGGATGTTCTTGTGTGCGATCGCCGTGTCCGGGTAGCGGATGGCCAGTTGCAGCCCGCCGTGGAGACGGGTGAACCAGGCGCACACCTGGTCCCCGTAGGACACCCGGAGCATGGCGTACGCCTTCTGTTCGTCCCACTGGCGCGCCCCCGGAATGTCCCGCGCGTCGACGAACGAGACGATCGAGTAGAGGTCCGGCGACGTGGGCCGGAAGTCGGAGCCCAGCAGCCTCAGCACCCGGGCGATCGGCAGATGCGCGAGGGACTTGTTGGCACGCAGCGCGGACCGGACCATCGTCAGGGCGTCGTCGAACCCCAGGGCCTTCGCCACGGGGATCTCGATGGGCGCGCCGCCGACGTACCACCCCACCGACTCCGCCCACCGGGACTTCGCCCGGGTGTGGAGCGGCACCACGGTGCGGTAGACCGGCTCGCCGCCGATGTCGTGCACGATGAGGCTGGTCGCCGCCAGGACCCCCACCTGTCCGCCGCCGTAGGGGCGGCAGTACGCCGAGAAGGCGGCGGCGTCGGCGTCGTCCACGAGCATCTCGTACAGGAGCTTCTGCTCCGGCAGCGGGCCGCCCGGCTCCAGGCCGAGGTCGACCGGGAAGGCGGGCAGCCTGCCGTCGCAGCGGGCGATGAACTCCCGCCAGCGCGCCACGATCGCGTGGGTGTCGTCGACCTGGTCGGCGCTGGCCCGCTCGATCTCGCAGAAGTCGACATAGCTGCCGACCGGGGACGGCTCCTCCGCTCCCCCGTCGGCGCGGGCCGAGTAGATCTCGGAGATCTCGGAGGGGATGCGCTGGAGCGAGTACGCGTCGACGTTGCTGTGGTCGAAGGCCATGTACACGCTGACGCCGTCGTCCCTGACCACAGCCGTGTACAGGAAGTTGGGCCATCCCAGGGCATCCGCGGCCACATCGAAACGGTCCTGGAGGTGGAGGCTCAGCTCCTCCGCGTCGGGGAAGTCGCCCACCACCTCGCGCCGGAGCGCCACGGCGTCGGACGCGGCCGTGAACCGGCGCATCTCGTCGCCGACCCAGCGGAAGCCGCTGCGCAGCGTCTCGTGCCGCAGGGTCCAGGTCCGCAGCGCCGCTTCGAGCCGGTCGAGGTCGACGGGCCCCGCGATGTCGAACGCCGCGCCCAGCCAGGTCGGCACGAACAGGCCGTCCTCCCGCACCGAACGGGCCGTGCGGATGTGTGACTCCTGCACATAGGCCGGGGGACGGGAATCATCGGGCTGGCTGGTCGCGGCCTCGACCATGACGGGGTCCAGAGTCCACTCGACCAGCCGGCCGGGACGGACCTCGCAGCCGTGAACGTCGGTAATTCGCACGGGAGTCTTCCATTCACACGCTGTCGGGGAACACGGGCGAGCTGCAGGCAGCAGAGGGGGAACGGGCCGGGCGGGCCCTTGCGGCCGAGTACTCCCGAGTGCGTCCGACGGAGGATCGGTTCAGCAGGCCGACGCCGGGGGCCGACGCCGTGGAGTGCGCCCACATCGGTGCGTTCCGGGGATGTGCCGCCACACGAGGTGGCCGTCGGCGGTGCCTGCGGGCCCCAACGCCCGGGAACGGGGCGTCCGTTCGCGGCGCCGCGAGGCGGAGGGCGGCGTCCGCACACCGCAACTCAGGAAATACGGTCATGCGGTGACCAACGCGCAGAGAGCGCTCTCGGGCACGCTGGACCACCCCAACGAGTCGGATGCGCCGGGCCCGCAGGCCGACAGGGCGGCGCGAAGGCCCCCATACCGGTACCTACGGCCCCCGCGTCCGCCGGCCACGCACCTGCGAGTCCGTATCCGCGGGTTGGCCGGGCCTCGTGAAGTCCCCCCATACCGGCGGCACCTACAGGCAGGCCCGGCAGCCCCTCCCCCGGCCCGGGGACACGGACAAGCCCCGGCACCCCGGCTTGTGCGTCTCGCCGGGGCCCGGGGTGCGCGGGCGGTACGTGAAGGTCAGCCGATCGGCGGCATGGGCTTCGGCGCCGATGCCGCCGGCAATGCCGACGTGGAGGACGCGGGCGTCGACTGCGCCTTCTCGGTCTTGATCATGTCGTTGATCTCCTTCAGCTCCTTCGCCGCATCGGCCTTCGCCTCGGCGACGTCGGCCGCCGCGTCCTTCTTCTCATCCGCGATCAGCTTGTCGATCTCCTTCTTCAGGTCCGCGAGCCAGGCCTTCTCATCGGCTCCGGGCGCTGTCCCCGGCGCCGGCACGGCAGGCGTCGGCGGGGCGGCGAAGGCGGGTGCGGCAGTCCCCGCGGTCAGAACTCCACACAGAACGATCGCGGCAACAGTGGCACATCGGCGCATGACGCGCTCCTCATCAGATGGTCGGCTCCAAAGCTCCCCCACTCTTGATCCACTGTTCGGCACCCGTGGCCGAAGGGCCACTGGGCCTTGCCGAACGAGTGAGGCGCGCGTGCCGCCCTGAGGGGAACGGGGCCCCCGACGAGCAGACCGTCCGGCCCTCCCGCTCCGCCGCTCCGCCGACTCGCCGACTCGCCGGACGAGGGTCAGGCCCGGCTGACGCGGCCGGCCACCGCGTGGCCCACCAGGAGGTAGACCGCCGCGGGCAGGCCGTAGTTGACCACTGTGCGCCAGGTGTCCGACTTGATGTGGAACATGTCCCGCGACCATCCCGAGAGCCAGTCGGCGGCATTGCGCACCCACGACACGACATCGTTGGCCGTGTTGGCGTTGACCAGGAAGAAGGCGATCCAGAGGATCAGGATCAGCGCCATGAGGTCCACGATGATGAGGATGCCGGTGGCCGCCGGGTTTCCGCCGTAGCGTCTGGACATGTCCAACTCCTTTTACTGTCAGGCGGGTTGAGGCTCGGTTCGTGACGGATGTGCGATGGGCGTCGCGCTCACAGGCTGAGCAGGCGCTCCGCGAGCCGGCGGTATTCCCGCAGGGCCATGCGCAGGTCCTCGGTGGCCGCCGTGCCGGACGTGTCCTGCCAGGACTCGCGGAGCGTGCCCCGGCGGTGGCCGAGGGTCTCGATGATGTGCTCGGCGAGGTCGTCGACGGCCGACGCCGCCTCCTCGACGGCCGCGCGCGGCTCGTCCACGAAGCCGCCGACCGCGTGCTGGAGCCTGAGCTGCAGCTTGTCGCGCTCGTCCGGCCGCAGCACGGTCTCCTCCGGCACGCCGTCACCCGGCAGCGCCTCGGGCCCGCGTGCGCCCTGTGCTCCCTGTGCTCCCGCAGCGTCGTGCTCGGACACGGTGTGGCCGTGCGCGGACCGCTCCCGCAGGCCGTCGTCGTGGGCCTCCCGACCGGGCGCGGGCGCCTCGGCGACGCCGGGGCCGTCGAGGGAGTGCCCTGCCGCGGGCGTCACGGTCGCGGGCGCCTCGGCCACGGAGCCTTCGGGTACGGCGCGCCCGGATGCCGCCGCGCCGCTCGCGCCCGGGGCGTCGGCGGACCGCCGGTCGTCGGGGGCCGGCCGGGACACGGGGCGCTCGGTCACGCCCTGCTCGGTCCCGGCCTGCTCGACGGGCGGTCGGGCGGACGCGGAGTCCGGCACCACGGGCCGCTCGGGTATGGGCTGATCGGCGTGGGTCATGACTGGCTCCCTCGGGCGGTGTCTCGGTGCTTCAGGTCGGCGCGGGACGTGTGCCGGGCGCTGCGGGGCGCGAGGGCCCCGGCCTTGTGGCCGCGGCGCTCTCCGGCGAGTACGGCGAAGAACTCATGGGCCTGCACGAGGGCCTCACGCAGCTCTTCCGTGCTGCGGCGGCGCCCGTCGGGGTTCTGGGCCACACCCTGGATCCGGCGGTAGCTGTCGAGGTGGTCGGGGTGGTGCACCGAGAGCGCGGCGAGCTGTTCCCCGGACGCACCGTCCGGGAAGCCGCGTTCCTGGGCGAGCCGGCCGAGCAGCGCCTCGGCGTCGGCGACGGCCTGTGCGGGCGAGTCCACGAACTCCTCCTGGATCCGGGCCCATTCGGCGGCGTACCGGCTCCGCTCCTCGGCCGTCGGGGGCTCAACCTTGAGGCTGCCGTAGCGGCGGACGCGCTCGTCGAGGTCCTTCTCCGCGGCCTTGACGTCGCCGTGGTGCTGGGCGACGGTCCGTTCGTACTCGGGCCCGAACCGACGGCGCAGCCCGTTGCCCCGGCGCGCGACGAACATACCGAGGACCACCGCCACGACAACGATCACCGCGACCGCTATCAGGATGATGACGACACCATTGGACATGGCCTGCCTTCCCGTCAGTGAAACGGCCCCTGCTCCAGGGGCGGTCCCTGTACGAATGAGCGCGACGCGGCCGAATAAACCCGCTACGGGCCAAGTGAGTTCCGTGTATGGGCGGCCAACACCCTTGCGCGACGGCCCCGGATGATCGGCGAGTGCCCGATCCGTGATCAGGTTGAGCGATCAACCTACGTGCCGGTAACCCATGGTTCCCTCCCACACCCCTCACCCCAACGGGTCACGCGGCTTTCGCCGGGCCCCGACCGCGGAGAGTCTGTTCATAAGCATTCCCCACAAACAGGAGGAAATCGTGCGTATCCGTTCCGCACTCGCCGCAACGTTCCTGGCCGCCACCACCGTGATGGGCGCCGCCGGCGTCGCCGCCGCCGCAGACCCGGTCCCGCCTACCACCGGAGTGGCTCAGAACTCGCCCGGCGTGCTGTCCGGTGACGTCATCCAGGTACCCATCGGCGTTCAGCTCCCGGTGTGCGGCAACACCATCGACATCATCGGGCTGCTCAACCCGGCCGCCGGCAACACCTGCAAGAACGACTGACCGGTAGAACCGCGTCGCTCCGCCCCGGAACCGCACCCTGGTTCCGGGGCGCAGTCACGCGATGTCCGCGCCGCACCCGTGCGTTGACCTCAAGCCATGTTGAGGTCGTACGTTCCTCGCATGAGTATGGAAGCCACCGCGTGGACACAGCTCCACAACGTCATGACCGCGCAGCAGGACAAGCGCCCCTTCAGCCGGGCCACCCTGCGCCGCATCGCCTCGTTCGCCCGGCCGCACCGGCGGCGCATCGCTCTCTTCCTGGTCGTCAGCGTCGCCACGGCCCTGCTCGCGGTGGCCACTCCGCTGCTGGCCGGGAGGGTCGTCGACGCGATCGTCGGCGGAAAGGAGAGCGGGACCGTCACCCGCCTCGCGCTGTACATCGCCGCGATCGCCCTCGCCGAGGCGGCGCTCGGCATCGTGAGCCGGTGGCTGTCGTCGACGCTGGGCGAGGGACTGATCCTCGGTCTGCGCACCGCTGTCTTCGACCATGTGCAGCGGATGCCGGTGGCGTTCTTCACGCGGACGCGCACCGGCGCGCTGGTCAGCCGCCTCAACAACGACGTCATCGGCGCCCAACGGGCGTTCAGCAACACCCTGTCGGGTGTGGTCAGCAATCTGGTCACCCTGGTGCTCACACTCGCGGTGATGCTCGGCATCTCGTGGCAGATCACGCTGCTCGCGCTGGTGCTGCTGCCGGTGTTCGTGCTGCCCGCCCGCCGCATGGGCACCCGCATGGCGCGCCTCCAGCGGGAGGCGGCGGAGCACAACGCGGCGATGGGCACCCGGATGACCGAGCGGTTCTCGGCGCCCGGCGCGACCTTGATCAAATTGTTCGGGCGTCCCGCCGACGAGTCCGCCGAGTTCGCCGCCCGAGCCGGCCGGGTGCGCGACATCGGCGTCCGCACGGCCATGGCCCAGTCCGCGTTCATCACCGCGCTCACCCTCGTCTCGGCCCTCGCGCTCGCCCTCGTCTACGGACTCGGCGGCTACTACGCCCTGCACGGCACCCTCGAAGCCGGCGCGGTCGTCTCGCTGGCCCTGCTCCTGACCCGTCTCTACGCGCCGCTCACGGCGCTCGCGGGGGCGCGCGTGGAGGTGATGAGCGCGCTGGTCAGCTTCGAGCGCGTCTTCGAGGTGCTCGACCTGAAGCCGCTGATCGCCGAGAAGCCCGATGCCCGGACGGTCCCGCCCGGCCCGGTGTCCGTGGAGTTCCACCAGGTGCGGTTCGGCTACCCGTCGGCGGACAAGGTCTCCCTCGCCTCCCTCGAAGAGGTCTCCAGCCTGGACACGCGGGGCGGCTCCGAGGTGCTGCACGGCGTGTCCTTCAGGGCGGAGCCCGGTCAGATGGTGGCCCTGGTCGGGTCGTCCGGCGCCGGCAAGTCGACGGTCGCCCAGCTGCTGCCGCGGCTGTACGACGCCGACGAGGGCACGGTGCGGCTGGGCGGCATCGACGTACGGGATCTCACCTCCGACTCCATCCGGGACACCATCGGCATGGTCACCCAGGACGGCCACCTCTTCCACGAATCGGTCCGCGCCAACCTGCTGCTCGCCCGGCCGGCCGCGGCCGAGGACGACCTGTGGGACGCGCTGCGCAAGGCCCGCCTCGACGAACTGGTCGCCTCCCTGCCCGACGGCCTCGACACCGTGGTCGGCGAACGCGGCTACCGGCTCTCCGGCGGTGAGCGGCAGCGCCTGACCATCGCCCGGCTGCTCCTGGCCCGTCAGCGCGTCGTCATTCTCGACGAGGCCACGGCCCACCTCGACAACACGTCCGAGGCGGCCGTGCAGGAGGCGCTCGGCGAGGCGCTGGAAGGGCGGACCGCGGTGGTCATCGCCCACCGGCTCTCCACGGTGCGCTCCGCGGATCACATCCTGGTCGTCGAGGACGGCCGGATCGTGGAGCACGGTACCCATGAGGAACTGCTCGAACTCGGCGGCCGGTACGAGGAGTTGTACCGCACCCAGTTCGAACGCCCCGGCGGCGCGCCCGCCCTGGGCTGACCGGACGGTGCGGCGTGCGCCACGGCCGGCAGCCCCGGGGCCCCGCCCGGCAGCGCCACGGCCCGCGGGCCCCCGGACCGCCGGGGCTCGCGGGCCGGGCTCAGCCGTCCGGGGCGCCGAGGAGCCGGTCGATGTCGGTGACGGCGCCGAGCGCGCCGCGCAGGGCGCCGATGGCCATGGCGTGCAGCTCGGCGCGGGTGAACGGCGCACTCGTGAGCCATTCCACGCACAGGGCCCGCACGAAGACCAGCCAGCTCGTCAGGGCGGCGGACACCAGGTCCCTGGCCGGGCCGTCGAGCCCGGTCGCGTCGAGCACGCGCCGGCTCAGCTCGGCGAGTTCGTCGGTGATGATCGCCTGGATCACCGGGTCACCGGCCAGCACCCGGTTCGCGGCGAGCACCGTGTTCTTGTTCGCCGCGAAGTAGTCGAAGTGCAGATCGAGCCCGGCGGACAGCTGCTCCAGGAGCGAGCCCGCCGGGTCGATGCGTGTGCCGTCGAGCAGCCGGTTGGAGGCCTGCTGGAAGATCGCGGCGAACAGGGCGCCCTTGTTGGGGAAGTAGCGGTAGAGCAACGCCCGGGAAATACCGGCCCGTTGGGCGACGTCCTCCATCAGGACGTCGTGGTACGGCTTCGCCGCGAACAGATGGGCTCCGACGTCGAGCAGCTGTGCGCGGCGCTCATCGGGGCTCAGCCTGCGGCGCGTGGTCACGGAGCCAGGTTACTTGACGCGTGTCTACTAGCGATCCTATGGTCGCCTTAGTAGACACATGCCTACTAAGGCGAAGGGACACCACCATGGCCAGGCTCCTCATGTGGCTCTCCTGGGCGATGGGCATCGCCGATGTGGCGATCGGCGCCACCCATCTGATCGTCGGCGTGGCCTCGGTGCCCGGCGCGGGCTCGCCCGGCCCCACCGTGGACAGCCTCATGCGGTTCTTCGGAGCGATCTTCCTCGGGTACGGGCTCGCGTGGATCTGGGTCGCGCGGCAGTCACCGATCCCGTCCAACGCGGTACGTCTGCTCGCCGGAGTCTTCTTCCTGGGCGGCGCCGCCCGGCTGCTGTCGTGGGCCGCCCTGGGCCGGCCCGACTGGTTCCAGCTCGTCCTGATGGGGATCGAACTCGCCCTTCCGCCGCTCTACTTCTGGCTGGCGTCCGCCGACGAACGGGACACGGCCGCACGCCGGTGGAACGCCGAGGAAGCAGCACGCGCGGCGGCTCGCTCCACGCCCTGAAGGCATCACTCCCGCGCCTCCCCCATCTCCCTCACCCCGCCCGCCGCCACATCGCACCACGATCCATCCGATTTCGCACAAGGTCGGAAGGTCGTCGATCACAAAGGGTCGGACAAGGGAACGGATCTCGCCGGATCGCGGTCTTGTCCGGTGCGCATCGCGAAGCGGTGCGGCTGGACGGCGCCACCGGGGGGCGCGTCCGGAGGACCTTTTCCAGAGAGTGTCTTGATCCATGGGCCTGACCAGTACCACCGCTCTGGCAACGGCCGTGCTCGCCACGGTCCTGCTCTCCCTCCTCGTCGTATGGCAGTGGCCACGACTCGCGGGGCGGGGCTGGCGGCCGGTGCTGGGACGGGTGGGCCTGATGTGCGCGGTCCAGCTCCTGCTGTTCTCCTCCGTGGGCCTCGCGGCCAACAAGGTGTTCCTCTTCTACGGTTCGTGGGCCGACCTGTTCGGCCGGCAGGACGGCGTCGGCGTCCTCGACGCGCAGGCGGCGGCGAGCCCGGGGATCACGCTGGAGGGGAAGCAGAAGGTCGACGTGCCGGGCGCCGGGAAGCCGAGCATCGGCGGCGAGGTGCAGCGGGTCTCGGTGCAGGGCGAGCGCTCCAGGATCGCCACGCCCGCCTACGTCTACCTGCCGCCGGAGTACTTCCAGAAGGACTACGAGAAGAAGAGCTTCCCGGTCACCGTCGTCCTCACCGGCTTCCCCGGCACCGCCGAGAACCTCATCAAGGGGCTGCACTACCCGAAGACGGCATGGACGCTGTCGAAGCAGAAGAAGACGCAGCCGATGATCCTGGTGATGATGCGGCCCACCGTCGCCCCGCCGCGCAACACCCAGTGCATCGACATCCCGGGCGGCCCCAAGACGGAGACGTTCTTCGCCGACGACCTGCGCAAAGCGATCTCCGGCACCTACCGCGTCGGTACGAAGCCGCGGAACTGGGGGTTCATCGGCGACTCGACCGGCGGTTACTGCGCCCTGAAGATCGCGCTGCACCACCCGGAGGCGTACGCGGCGGGCGTCGGCCTGTCCGCGGACTACAAGCCGGACGTGGACATGGAGTCGGGCGACCTGTTCCACGGCAACAAGCGCGAGGAGAAGCGTTCCGACCTCCTGTGGAGCCTCGACCATCTGCCGCAGGGGCACTCGTCCTTCCTGGTCACCACGTCACACCAGGGTGAGAGCAACTTCCGGGCGACCCAGAAGTTCATCGCCAAGGTCAAGAAGCCCGCACAGGTCTCGTCGATCACGCTCGATTCCGGCGGCCACAACTTCAACACGTGGCTCCGGGAGATCCCGCCGTCCCTCCAGTGGCTGAGCGCACACCTCTCCGCCGAGTGACATGTGCGACCGGCACGTGCAGCGATGGCCCGCACGAGGCCGGTCACACCTCCGTGATCACGTGCCCCTGATCAGTCCTTCTTGATCATCTTGATTACCCCTTCTTGATCTGCACGCGCTTGATGTTCACGGGCAGCGTGGGGAAGCCGTCGCCCGGCCCGTTCTGGTCGTCCTCACCACCCGCCGCGATCTTCTGCAGGACGTCGAGCCCCGCCGTGACCGTGCCGAACGGGGTGTAGGCGGGCGACAGTTTGGTGTCCTTCCACACGAAGAAGAACTGGCTTCCATTGGTGTTGGGGCCCGCGTTGGCCATGGCGACCGTCCCGGCCGGATAGGTCGCCCCGGTCAGGTTCTCGTCCGGGAAGGAGTAGCCGGGTCCTCCGCTGCCCGTGCCGGTCGGGTCGCCGCACTGCAGCACATACAGCCGCGCGGTGGTGAGCCGGTGGCAGTGCGTGCCGTTGAAGTAGTTCTTCTCCGCGAGGAACCGGAAGGAGTTGGTGGTGCACGGCGCCTTGTCGGTCAGCGCCTTGAAGGTGATGGCGCCCTGGCCGGTGCGCAGCGTGGCCTTGAAGGGACGGGCCGCCTTGGCCGGGTCGAACGTCGGAATCCCCTTGTAGTTGTCGGCGGGCACCGCCGGAGTGTAGGCGCAGCCGCCGGCCGTCGGTGCGGGCGTGGTGGCCGCGCCGGCCTGGGTTGCCGTGGCGAGCGGGATGAGGACGACAGCGGCGAGCAACGCACCTTTTCTACGGAGCACTTGACGGCATCCTTCCGAAGCGAGTGAGCGTGACATGGCCGCATCATTCCTTCCCGGCGGCCGGTGCGCCATGCCGCCTCGGGTGGCGCCCGGTGCCACACGGCCCCCGCGGGGCCGGACCGCCGCACGCACACCCCCACACACCCGCGGGAGTCCGACCACACCTCCCTTGATCACATCAACTGCCATACACACTAAGGAAGTTCTTCGTCCGCGATGGAACGGATCGCCACGATCCCCTGTCCTACAGGGCGCACCACCCAAAGGGAATGAAAGGGGAACAGCGTGTACGTATCTGGCATGCGCAGGGCCGTCGTCGCGGGCGCCGTCGCAGCACTCGCGGGTTCGGGGATCCTGCTCGCCGCGGGCGGGGCGTCCGCGGCGGCGCCGACGGCCGACGGCGCTCCGGCCGCGCAGACGGCCGGCACCGCACCGGCGGCGGCGCCCACGGGCCGCGTCGTGGCCAACGGCGGTCTCTGGGTCCACCAGGAGGCGAACACCACCTCCAAGCGGCTCACCCTGCTGCCCAACGGCACCATCACCGCGCTCCAGTGCAAGAAGAACGGCCAGGACGTGGGCGGCAACAAGCTCTGGTACCGGCTCGGCGCCGGCAAGTCCGGCTGGGTCGCGGCACGTTACGTGCAGAACCTGGCGCCCGTGCCGTACTGCAAGTGAGCTGACCGTATACGTCAACGGCCGCCCGACCAGCGGCCGTTGACGTGTGTCCCGGCGACACAGCCGGCCTCCTCGGAGGGCGCGGACCCTCCCTGTTCGGCGGCACCGCCCCACCCGCTCCGGGCAATCCGCCGGGAATTCACGGCGATCCGCGCACTGCGCCGCCGCCCCCTTTTTGTTTCCCCCAAGTTTCCCCCCAGCCCCTGTACATCCGGCTACCCACCAGTAGTGTGTGCCCGCGCGGCGCGCTCGAAGGCCGCCGCGCCATCGACTGTCAGTGTCACCAGGGGGATCGCACATGCGCGGGATGAGCCGGCGTCAGTTCGTTGCCAGGATGTCCGCCGCGGCCGCGGGGGCCGCACTGTGGTCGGCGACGGCGCAGGACCGCGCCATGGCGGTGACCGCGGCGCGGGCCGTACGCCTCGGCGGAACCACGCTGGAGCAGGCCGCCACGCCCGTCGGCACCGGCGCGTACAAGCGCCTGGTCTCGGGCCCCGGCTGGCCGCTCGTGGTCCGCGGCGAACTGGCCGGCGCCGGCGCGGGCCGGGACGACCGCCGCACCGGGCTCGCCTCCTTCGTACAGTTCACCGATCTGCACCTCGCGGACACCGAGTCGCCGGTACGTTTCGAGTACCTGGCCCAGTACAACGACAGCGCCCACCGCCCGCAGGAAGCCCTCACGGTGCGTGGCGCGTCGTCGCTGGTCGAGCGGGTCAACGCGGTGCGCCAAGGACCGTACACCGGACTGCCGTTCAGCACGGTGATGGCGACCGGTGACAACACCGACAACCACGAACTCATCGAACTCGACTGGTACTTGACCGTCATGAGCGGCGGCCGGGTCACCCCGAGCAGTGGTGACGCCACACGGTACGAGGGCGTGCAGAACTCCGGGAGCGCGTCCTACTGGAACCCCGAACTGTCCTTCCAGGACACCTACAAGGCCAAGGGCCTCCCGCAGATCCCGGGCTTCCTCTCGGGCGCGACCCGCGCCTTCGACGCCCCCGGGCTCGACGTCCCCTGGTACACGACGGTCGGCAACCACGACGACAGCATCGAGGGCAGCCTGCCCGACCTCGGCCTGCTCAACGATCTGTACACCGGTGACCGGAAGATCGAGGGCTGCGACGACGCAACCGCGGCCAAGCTCGCCGCCGCCCTGCGCCACGACCCGGCGCAGGCGGTGCTCCTGCTCGGCACGCTGCTCGGCAACGGCGGGGCGATACGCAAGGTGACCCCGGACGAGCGGCGCCGCCCGTTCACCCCGGCCGAGTTCGCCAAGGCGCACCTGAATCCGGCGTACGCCGGTGCCGGACCCGTCGGCCACGGCTTCACCTCCGACGCCGCCCACAGCGGTCACCTGTACTACACGTTCCCGCTGGCGGACGGTGTGCTCGGCATCAGCCTGGACACCACCAACAGGGCGGGTTTCGCGGACGGTTCGCTCGGCACCGCCCAGCTCAACTGGCTCGAATCGGTCCTGAAGTCGCACAGCGGCCACTGGTACGACACCGACGGGCATGTGGTGCGCGGCGGTTCGGGCGACTCGCTCATCGTCCTGTTCAGCCACCACACGAGCACCACCATGGGCAACCTGCTGCCCGACCCGTACCACCCCTTCGAGGGCCGTCACGACGGCAACGCGCTCGTCTCGCTGCTCCAGCGCTACCCCAACGTGGTGGCCTGGGTGAACGGCCACACCCACGAGAACCGGATCACCCCGCACGCCCACGCCGTTCCCGAGCGCGCCTTCTGGGAGATCAACACCGCGTCCCACGTGGACTTTCCGCAGCACGCACGGATCATCGAGATCGCGGACAACGGCGACGGCACGCTCTCGCTCTTCACGACGCTCATCGAGTCGGCCGCGCCCTACACGACGGACTTCGGCGACACCTCCGACCGTGGACTCGCCGCGCTCTACCGCGAGTTGTCGTACAACGACCCCTACGGCACGCCGGCCGCCAGGCTGGGCGCCTCCGTCGACCACAACACCGAGCTGCTCCTGGCCCATCCGGCCAAGTAGCCCCACGGCACACGGGCCCGCACCGCATAGGTCCGCACCACACGGGTCCACACCACAAGGGTTCGCACCACCGGCCCGCGTCGTCCACCGCACCGCTCGATCGGCCCCGCCCGGGGACCGGTCGGGCGGTGCGTCGTCTCCGGGCTGTCGGTGGCGTGTCGGGGGCTGTCGGCCGGCTGTCGGCCGGGGGCGGCACCGTGGAGACGTCAGGCCGGGTGCTCGCCCGGCTGTCGGTTGGTGGAGGGGATCGCCATGTATGACGTAGTGATTGTGGGTGCCGGCCCTGTGGGTCTGTTCCTCGCCTGCGAGCTCGGCCTCGCGGGCTGTTCCGTCCTGGTGCTGGAGCGCGAGCACGAGTCCGGCTCCCCGCTCAAGGCGAAGCCCCTCGGTCTGCGGGGTCTGTCCGCGGCATCGGCCGAGGCGTTCCACCGGCGCGGTCTGCTGGACCGGCTGCTGACGGAATCGGGCGGTCCCCAGGGCCCCGGCACCGGAGTCGCCCCGGGCACCGCCGCGCCCTCGTGGCAGCCGAGGCGCGGCGGCGGCCACTTCGCGGGCATGATGCTCGATTCCGCGCTGATCGACCCGGCCGCCCTGCCGCACCGGCTGCCCACCCCGGCGACGGGCCCCGTGCTGACCCACCTGGAAGCGGTCGAGACGGTGCTGTCGGAGCAGGCCGCCCGGCTCGGCGTGGAGGTCCGGTACGGCGTCACGGTCTCCGGCATCGACCAGGACGGCGAGGGCGTCGTCGCACGGGCCGGTGAGCACGCGTACGCGGCGCGCTGGCTCGTCGGCTGCGACGGCGGACGCAGTACGGTGCGCGGGCTCGCCGGATTCCACTTCACCGGCACGGAACCGCAGTTCACCGGCTATTCCATGGACGCCACGGTGGCCGAGCCCGAGCAGCTCGGCTTCGGATTCACCCTGACGCCGAGGGGCATGTACCTCCAGATCTCGCCGGGGCACATCGGCATGATGGACTTCGACGGCGGCGCCTTCGACCGCACGCGTCCACCCACCCGCGAGCATCTCCAAGCGGTGCTGCGCCACATATCCGGCACCGACGTCACCCTGAGCGATGTCCGTCTCGCCTCCAGCTACACCGACCGGGCGATGCAGACGACGGCCTACCGCCAAGGGCGCGTCCTGCTCGCGGGGGACGCGGCCCACATCCATTCCCCGCTCGGCGGACAGGGCCTCAACCTGGGCATCGGGGACGCCGTGAACCTCGGGTGGAAGCTCGCGGCGACCGTGCACAAGCACGCGCCGGAGGGGCTGCTCGACACGTACGCCCACGAGCGGCTCCCCATCGGCGCGGCCGTCCTCGACTGGTCGCGCGCCCAGGTCGCCGTCATGCGGCCCGGCCCCTACGCCCAGGCGCTCCAGGATGTGGTGCGCAACCTGATCGGGACCCCGGACGGAGCGACCTATGTGTCCCAGCGCCTGTCGGGAACGTGGGTGCGCTACGACCTCGGCGACGAGCACCCCCTCGTCGGCCTCGGCGCCCCCGAGTTCCGCCTCGGGGACGGTACGCACCTCGCCGATCTGACGCGGCACGGACAGGGCGTCGTGCTCGACTTCAGCGCCGACGGGCGCCTGCGCGATGCGGCGCAGGGCTGGGAGAGCCGACTGCGGTACGCGGCGGGCCCGGCCGAGAACGACCTCGGCCTCGGCGCGGTCCTTGTCAGGCCGGACGGCGTGGTCGCGTGGGCCGGCGATCGCGTCCCCGACCGGGAGGCCTTCGAGCAGGCGGCAGAGCGGTGGTTCGGCGGCCCGGAAAGCTGAGGGGTCAACGACATGGGCCGGCACTCGCCGGCCCGGGGGCTATGTGATCCCCGCGGAGGAGTTCGGGGCGGGGTACGACCGGCTGACCACTCCCTCGCCGGGGCCCGCACCGAGCCGATCCTGATCGAGCCGTTCCTGTTGCCGATCGCGGCGCCGCCCGACGGCCGTGCCCGCCTGGCGGAACCGCGGTGGGGGCGGTCCACTGGGAGAGCCCCGTGCCGTGTGCCCTGCAACGAGGAGTGGATCTGCGATGGCGGAGACTCACCATGTTCTGCTGATCTCGTTCACCCGTCCCGAGCAGTGCCGTGCGGCCTACGAGGAGGCGGTCTCGCTGCCGGGGCTGCGTCAGGCGGCGGTCCTGGAGCGGTCCGCGGAGGGCGTCCTGGATGTGCCGGAGAACCATGTGCGGGGTGCGGGGGTGCCCACGGTGGGCGGTGGGCTGGTCGGCGGCCTCGTGGGGCTGCTGGGCGGGCCGATCGGCGTGCTCCTGGGCAGCGCGGCGGGGGCCGCCCTGGCCAACGCGGCGGAGAACCGTCAGCTCATGGAGGGCGGAGCCGGCCTGATCATGCTGAGCGGCAGGATCGAGGACGGGGCGTCCATGCTGGTCGTGGATCTGCACGAGTCGTCGCAGGAGCCCGCCGACGAGCTGGCCCGACGTTACGGCGGCAGCCTGGAGCGCCTGCCCGCTCACGAGTTCGCCGCGCAGGTCGAGGCGGCGGAGCGGGCCGCGGAAGGCGACGGTACGACTTGAGCCGGCGGGCTCACCCGAGCCGGGTCACCTGGGACCGCCTTCCCCGCCTTCCCCAAGTCGAGTGCACAGCAAGGAAGTTGGCGCACACACCGGCTCATCGCACTTCGGGGCGCCGCACACCGCGCTCCGCCGGGTTCCTCGGCGGCACCGTCCGCCGGGCGTCCAGAATGCGCCTGTACACACGCTCCGGCCGCTGCGATGGTGAGACGTAACGGACGGGGTTCACCCTCTCGGACCTGTACGGGTGGCCTCGACCGTTCGGCAGTCTGCGTGCCCCACATGCTCCCGGTGGGCAGATCGATCCGGCAGGGCAACCGCGGGAGTTCTTGGCTGCTGCGCCGCCACTGGGAAGGCGCCCGGCGGGGTGGGACGGCGCGCTCCCTGGTACTCCCCCCATCAGGAAGCGCCACCCCCTCGCCGGGTCGCCCCCCGGCCGACGCCGGGCGTGGACCGCCGCCGGCCCGCGCCCGCCCACCGCCACCCGCGTGATCTCCCCGTCGCCGCGGCGCGCGTGATGTCGCCCACCCGAACCGCAAACTCGCGTGCGCTCGCATGACCAGCGCGTTACCGTGGACGGCATGAAGGTCATCATCTGTATCGGCACCTCGACCGCGCGAGCGACCAGCTCGCCGGTTGCCGCCGCCTGACCTCATCCCCCACTCCCCGGCGACCGGAAACGGCCCGCCGGTGGATCGTCGGACTCTCCTTCCGGGTTCCTGTTCGCATCCCGCGCCGCGGTCCCTTTCCGGCTGCCCCGCAGCGAAGGAATCCGCAGTCATGAACACCGACCACATCGTCCGCACGTTCGTCGAGTACTTCCAGGACCGGGGCCACCGGCGCATCACGGGGTCGACGCTCCTGTCACCGCCCGGTGATTCCGTCCTGTTCACCACCGCCGGCATGCATCCGCTCACCCCCTATCTGGAGGGGCGGCCCCACCCGCTCGGCCGCCGCCTGGTCAATGTGCAGCGCTGTCTGCGCACCACCGACCTGGACGAGGTCGGCGACTCCAGCCATCTGACGGTCTTCGAGATGCTCGGCACCTGGTCGCTCGGAGACTACGGCGGCTCGCAGAGCATCGACTGGGGCCACGACCTGCTCGTCAACGGATTCGGAGTGGATCCGCGGCTGCTGTACGCCACGGTGTTCGGCGGCGACGAGCGGTCCGGTCCGGACACCGACTCGCTGCGCACCTGGGAGGAGCGCGGGGTGCCGGTGGAGCTGACCACCGACGAGAACTGGTGGTCCAACGGGCCGACCGGGCCGTGCGGTCCCGATACGGAGATCTTCGTAAGGACGGGAGAGGGCCCGCCGCGCTCGACCCCGACCGGTGACGACCGGTGGGTGGAGGTGTGGAACCACGTGATGATGCGTCACCGCCGCGGCGACGACGGGAGCCTCGGCCTGCTGCCCCGGCCGAACGTCGACACCGGGCTCGGCCTGGAGCGGCTCGTCGCCGTCCTCCAGGGCAAGAGGTCGGTCTTCGAAACCGACCTGTTCGAGCCGTGGACGCGTACGGTGCCGTCGCTGTGGCCGCTGGACGAACCGTCGCTGCGCCTGGTCTGCGACCACCTGCGGTCGGGCATCGTCGTGATCGGCGACGGTGTCCTGCCGTCCAACACGGGGCGCGGGTACGTCCTGCGACGCCTGATCCGGCGCGCCCTCACCACCCTGTGGCGGGACGATCCGTCCCGCACGCTCGGCGATCTGCCCAGGGAACTGTTCCAGCACACCCTGGACCACTTCGGGCAGAGCGAGCCCGGCGGCCGGGTCCGTGAGGTGTTCCTGGACGAGGAGCACCGCTTCACCCGGCTGCTCGAACGCGGTCGTCGCATCCTGTCCCGGCCCCGCTTCTCCACCCCGCTCGACGAGGAGGACTACAGCTACCTGCACGACACCCACGGCCTGCCCCGTGACCTCGTACGCGGCCTGCGCGGGGGCACCCCGGGGTGAGGTCCGGCAGCGGGGGCGGGGCCGGCGCCAGGCCCCGCCCCCTTCGGAACGGGCCGCCGGCCGGCCGGGACCTTAGACTCGGCGAATGGCAAAGTACTTCGACGTGCACCCCGAGAACCCCCAGCGGCGCACCATCAGCAGCGTGGCGGACAGCATCCGTTCCGGCGCGCTCGTCGCCTACCCGACCGATTCCTGCTACGCGTTGGGCTGTCAGCTGGGCAGCCGCGACGGCATCGACCGGATCCGGTCCATCCGCTCTCTCGACGACCGTCACCACTTCACCCTGGTGTGCCAGAACTTTGCCCAGCTGGGTCAGTTCGTGCAGATCGACAACGATGTGTTCCGCGCGATCAAGGCGGCCACGCCGGGCAGTTACACGTTCATCCTGCCCGCGACGCGGGAGGTGCCGCGGCAGTTGCTGCACCCGAAGAAGAAGACGGTCGGCGTGCGCATCCCCGACCACGCCGTCGCCCAGGCGCTCCTCGCCGAGCTCGGTGAACCCCTGCTCTCCAGCACCCTGCTGCTGCCCGACGAGGAGGAGCCGATGACGCAGGGCTGGGAGATCAAGGAGCGCCTCGACCACGTGGTGGACGCCGTACTGGACTCCGGGGACTGCGGCACCGAGCCGACGACCGTCCTCGACTTCTCCAGCGGCGAGCTGGAGATCGTACGCCGGGGAGCGGGCGACACCTCACGCTTCGAGTAGCCGCCCGCGTCCCCGGCGCTCGTCCGGTCGCCTCCGGCCGCCGGGGTTTCAGTCGCGGCGGGGGCCGATGACCGCGCTGCCCTCGTGCACGGTGATCGCCTGGGCGGGGCAGGCGTCGGCGACGTCGAGGATCCGGTCGTCCGGCTCGATGCCGTCGGGCAGCACCCGTGCGTGCTCACCGTCCAGCGCGAAGACGTCGGGTGCGGCGCCGGCACACATGCCCGAGGCCATGCAGAGCTGCGGATCCACGCGTACGGTCCAGGTCACGGCGCTCACCACGCGACCGGCATGACGCGCGGTCCCCGCACCAGCATCTCGGACTTCCAGGTCACATCGCCCGCCAGTTTGAGGCCGGGGAAGCGGATGATGAGCGCGCTCAGCGCCTCCTGGAGCTCCAGCCGGGCCAGCGGGGCGCCCAGGCAGTGGTGCACGCCGTGGCCGAACCCGAGGTGCTGATTGCCCTCGCGGGCGATGTCGAGCACGCCGGGTGCGGTGAAGCGCAGCGCGTCCCGGTTGGCGGCGCCGGTCGCGACCAGGACCGGGGTGCCGGCCCGCACCAGGGTGCCGCCCACCTCGACGTCCTCGGTGGCGTACCGGGGCTGGCTCGCCCCGCTGCCCAGGGGGACGAAGCGCAGCAGCTCCTCCACCGCGTTGGCGACGAGATCCGGCCTGGCGCGCAGTCGGGCCAGCTGGTCGGGGTGTTCGAGCAGGGTGAGGGTGAAGTTGGGGATCTGGGACGCGGTGGTCTCGTGCCCCGCCACCAGGACGGCCACGCACAGGTCGACGAGTTCCAGCTCGGAGAGGCGGTCGCCGCCGTCGCGGGCCTCGATGAGCGCGGTCATCAGGTCGTCCCGCGGTTCCTGGCGGTGCAGGGCGATCAACTCGCCCATGTAGGCCCGCAGTTCCTCGCGGTTCGCCTCGAACTCGGCGGCGGTGAGTGAGCTGGTGGACAGGGCCGCGTCGCTCCACACCCGAAAGCGCGGGCGGTCCTCGGTGGGCACGCCGAGCAGTCGGCAGATGACCGCCACGGGCAGCGGAAGGGCGTAGGTGTCCACGAGGTCGGCGGGCGGACCCGCCGCTTCCAGGTCGTCGAGCAGGCTCGCGGTGAGTTCGCGCACCTGCGGGCGGAGCTTCTCCGCCTGGCGGACGGTGAACGCCCGCGCCACCAGGGAACGCAGCCGGGTGTGATCGGGCGGATCCATGCCGAGGATCCCGCTGTTCGTACGCCCTTCGGACTGCCGGGGCTCGTCGTGGAGGGCCCCTTCGGCCCGGCTGAACCGCTGGTCGCCGAGGACGAGCCGGGCGTCCGCGTACCGGGTGACGAGCCAGGCGGACTCGCCGTAGGGCATCTGCACCCGTAACAGGCCGGGCAGTTCGCGTACGCGCTCATAGGCGTCGGCGAGTTGGATGCCGTCGGAGGTGTTGAAGGGGTAGGCGAGGGGTGCGGTATCGGCTGTCGTCACTGTGGCCTCCCAGATGTAAGCAGCTGCTTACAACCGTAGGCCTGCCCGTGAGGGCGGTCAACGGCGCATTGTGGCCGTTATCCTGACGGGCCGTCTGAGAGGATCCGTCCCATGGATCAAGCCCCCGATGCGCCCCCCGGAGAGCGCCGCCGTGATGCCGGAGCCACCCGGCGGCGGCTGCTCGACGCCGCCCGTGACCTGTTCGCGGAGCGCGGCTACGAAGGGACGACGGTCCGCGACATCGCGGAGCGGGCCGGGGCCAACCAGGCTTTGCTCTTCCGGTACTTCGGTTCCAAACAGGGCCTGCTCACCGAGGTCGTCGCCCAGGGTGGCCTGGAACAGCTGCACGCCACACCGCCGGAGGAGCTCTTCGAGACGGCCCTGCGTTCGATGCTGACCAGCAGCGCGGCAGGGACCGGGGACCGCTCGCTGGAGGTCTACCTGCGGTCGATAGGGCGCGGCGACGAGGCGACCGGGACCCTGCGGGAGCTGGGCGAGCAGTACCAGAGCGCTCTTGCCGCGCTGTCCGGGGCCAAGGACGGGGCCCTGCGCGCGGATCTGGCCATGGCCTGGCTGCTCGGCATCGGCCTCATGCGGACCGTCGTCGCGCGCGAGCCGCTGGCGAGCGCGGATCCGGACACCGTCTGTCGCCTCGTGGTCGACGCCCTCGACCACCTGTGGGCCGCGCCCTCCGTGACCGATCCGCTGTGACGCCGCGCTCCGGACAAGGTGCTCGCTCCTTCGGCCAACGCGCTTGCGCGGCGCGGGAGATGGCCGGGCCGGGCCGCTGGGGGGGCGTACGGCACCGGACCGGTCCCGCGCCTGATGAGGCGGGGGCCGGTCCGGTGGGGCCGCGGGACGGTCGCGTCATTCGGTGATGCGGACCGCCCCCGACGGACAGAGGTTGCCGGCCTGGCGGGCCGCGGCCTGCTGCGCCTGGCCGGGATCGGGGGTGACCACGTCGACGAGGCCGTCGTCGTCCTGGTCGAAGACGTCGGGCGCGGTCAGCGCGCACAGGCCGGCGCCGACACAGACGTCCCGGTCCGCTGAGACCCGCATGGGTCCTCCTTTCCGCTCGGTCACCAGGTGACCGGGAGTTCGTTGACGCCCTGGATCGTCGTGCCCGGACGCAGCGTCAGCTGCTCCACGGGGACGGCCAGGCGCAGGGTCGGAATGCGGTCGAACAACACGGTGAGGATGACTTCGAGTTCGAGGCGGGCCAGGTTCTGGCCCAGGCACTGGTGCACCCCGTACCCGAAGGAGAGGTGGTGGCGTGCCGAGCGGTGCAGATCGAGACGGTCCGGGTCCTCGAACACCGAACTGTCGCGGTTGGCGATGGAGTTGGTGACGATCACTCCTTCACCGGCCCGGATGAGCTGACCGTCGATCTCGATGTCGGCGGTGGCGATGCGGCCGCCCGCGATGTCCGCGATGGCCAGGACGCGCAGCAGTTCCTCGACCGCTCCGGGCACGAGGGACGGGTCGGCGCGCAGGGCGGCGTGCTGGTCGGGGTGTTCGAGCAGGGTGATGACGCTGAGCGAGGTCATCGAGGCCGTGGTCTCATGACCGGCGACGAGCAGCAGCAGGGCGGTGGAGATCAGCTCCGCGCGGTCGATCTCGCCGTCCGCCAGCTGGTGGGTGACCAGTTTGCCGAGGAGCCCGGTCCCGGGTTCGGACTCCAGCTTGGTGATCAGCCCGTCCAGGTAGCGCTCGAAGTCGTCCCGGGCGGCGACGGCACTGTCGGCGTCCACCGCCTGCACCAGGCGCTTGCTCGCGTCCTGGAAGAACTCGTGGTCGGCGTAGGGGACGCCGAGCATATGGCAGATCACCATGGACGGGACGGGCAGGGCGAACTGGCTGACCAGATCGGCGGTGGGTCCCGCGGCGAGCATGTCGTCGATGAAGCCGTGCACGATGCGTTCGACGTCCGGGCGCATGCCCTTGATGCGCTTCACGGTGAACTCGCTGATCGTCATGCGGCGACGCGTCCCGTGCTCGGGGGGATCCATCCCGATGAACGCGGGGCTGCCCTGCCGGAACGCCTTGAAGCGTGGCGAGGTGGCGGGGAAGTCGGCGTGCAGGCGGTCGGATGACAGCCGGGGGTCCGCGAGTAACCGCCGCGCCGCCTCGTGCTTGGTCACCACCCAGGCGCGGCGGCCGTCGTAGAGCGTCACCGGGCGCAGCGCATCCGGCTCGTCCCTCAACCGACTGTAGGCCGTGGGTAGTTGGTAGGGACATGTGCGGTCCGCCGGGAAGGCCGGTGCCTCCTGCGACGTGAGGAATGTGGTGGCTTTCTCTGTCATCTCGGTCATCGAAACCCTCGAAACCTCAGACGTTAAAGAACGGACTGTTCTCTAAGTTGGAGGCTAGGCTGTCCACCCGGAAGAACGCAACGGCCCCTATGCGACAGACACGGGAGGCAGGGGTGCCCAACAGTGCCGAACCGGCCACGGAACCGGCCACCGAACCACCCCTTGACCACCGCAAAGGCCCGCGTCGTCGCGGCGAGGAACTGGAAAGCGCCATTCTGCTGGCGACTTTGGACGAGCTCGGCGAGGTGGGTTACGCCTCGCTCACCATGGAGCGGGTGGCGGTCCGGGCCCGCACGGGAAAGGCGGCGGTCTACCGCAGGTGGCCGAGCCGGGCCCAACTCGTGGTCGACGCCTGCCGGTTGGGGAAGATCTCCGAGGTCGACCTCCCCGATACCGGCGAACTGCGCGGCGACGTCCTGGTCCTGCTGCGGCAGATGGCGGTCAACATGGCCAGTCCGCTCGGCGGCATCATGCGCGGACTGCTCGCGGAGATGACCCGCGACGCCGAACTTGCCGAGCTGATCCGGCAGCGGATCCACACCGTGCGGCCCTCGACGGTCCAGATCGTGCTGGAACGAGCCGTCGAGCGGGGGGAGGTGGAGCCGTGGGTGCTGACGTCGCGTCGGGCCACGGTCGCGACCGACCTGCTGCGCAATCAGTTCCTGCTGTTCGGCGCGCCCGTGGAGGACGACTTCATCACCGAGATCGTCGACGACGTGTACCTGCCATTGCTCCTGAGCCCGCCCCCTCGCCGCCGCCCCACGGCACCTGTGCCGGAGGACGGCGACTAGGAGCCGGGGGCGGGCGGGTGCCGACCCTCGCCGGGGCCAGGGGCGGCACCCGCGTCCGCGCCGTCCGCTACTTCAGGCGGGCGACGATCTTGTTCATCTGCTCGATCTCGGCGTTCTGCGCGGCGATGACGTTGCCGGCGAGCCGCTTGGCATCCGCGTTGTCGCCGTTCTTCTGCTCGTCCTTGGCCATGGCGACCGCGCCCTGGTGATGGCCGATCATCAGCTGCGAGAACTTCCGGTCGAAGTCCTTGCCCTTGGCGGCGGCGAGGTCACGCATGTCCTGGTCGGACATCATGCCGGGCATGGCGGACCCGGCGCCCGAGCCGTGGTTCATCCCCGGCATGTCCCCCATCGAGGACGAGGCCGACGGCGAGGCCGACGACGAAGCGGACGGCGAGGAGTGGGGGGACGACGGGAGCGGCTTGCCCCACGCCTTCAGCCAGCCCTTCATGGTGTCGATCTCGGGGTCCTGGGCCTTCTCGATCGCGGTGGCCAGGTCCTTGACCTCCGCGTCGGCCGCACGCCCCTCGGCGAGCCGTGCCATCTCCAGGGCCTGTTGGTGGTGCGGGATCATCTGCTGGGCGAACGCCACATCCGCGGCGTTGAACGGGCCGGCACCTTCCCCGGCGCCGGACGACGATGTGGTGGCCGGGCCGTGGTGCATACCCGGTGTCGCGGAGTCGCCGGACCCGGAGCCGCCGGAGGAACCGCAGGCCGACAGGGTCAGCGCGAGAGCGGCGACGGTGCCGACGGCGGCGAGGGCGCTACGGCGGCCGAAGCCGCGGGAGGCCGCGGCGAGGGGCACGGCGGGGACACGGGTGGCGGTGGGGGCGTCGTCGTGCCTGGGGGGCACGGTGTGGGAAGCGAACATCGTGAGGCTCATTCCAGGTGGGCGCGCCACTCCTCGGGCGCGCGGACGGACGGTACGCAGAGCCGGTCCGGCACGGGGCCGGGCCGGACAAGCCCGTGTCACGTCCGGGCGACGCACACCTGGAGGAGCAGACCTCTGCCGCCGAGTGGCGGTCCACGCCGGGCCGCCCGGAGCGCGGTGCGGGGCCCGGCGAGCCCCCGCCCCACCAGGACCACCAGTCCGAGGAGGGCGAGAAGACCGGTGGCGGCGAGCGGCAACCGCTCGCGGGCCGGGGTGGACACACACAGTTCCCCGGTCGCCCCCGCGGCGACGGGCGCGACACGGTGTCCGGGAAGCCCGGCCCGGACAGCGGACACGCCGGCGACGGCGGTGCCGTCGGTGCCGTCGGTGGGCGCCGACATGGGTGCGTGCCCCATGTCCGGGGGCACGGCCATGGGGGCCGGCAGGGCCGCCTCGCCGTGACAGCCGGCCGCCGCACTCGCGGGTGCGCCGTGCATGGAGAACAGCCCGAACAGGACGGCACACAGCACGGCCAGCCGGGAGAGCCCGGTCCTGCCCGTGTGCCTCCGGTTCACTGCCCCGCCCTCTCCACTCGTAGCCACTCGTCGCCGCTCGTAGCCACTCGTGCGACTGTCGCGTTCCGGCCCGACCATACCCCCACCGGGTTTACCTGCTGGGGACCCACGTCCCGGCGTGGTCCCATCGGAGGATCCTCCCGAGCGGCACGGCCCACACCCCCGCCAGGGCTGTGCGCTCGGCCGAAGTAACCAGGTCAGTGGAGGAATTTGGGCCGGTCCGGCGCAGGGGTGAGCTATGTTTTGAGCACACATGGCATGAGAAGGAGGCCCGCCGGTGTCATCGGGGCAGCAGGTACGCGCCCAGTCGGCTGCGATCACGCCGAGCGGGCAGTCCGCGGACCACGAGCGCGTTCCGGCGGACCGGGTACGCGCCCTGTTCGACGGCCGTCGCCTCTCCCCCGGCCAGCGGCGCATCGCCCAGTATCTCATCGACCACCTCACCGACGCGGCCTTCCTCTCGATCACCGATCTCGCGGAACGGGTGGGGGTGAGCCAGCCGTCCGTGACGCGCTTCGCCTCCTCGCTCGGCTACAGCGGCTATCCCGCCCTGCGCGAGGCGCTGCAGCCGATCGCCCTGAGCGCGGTCGCCGGCACACCCGAGGGGCGTGAGGAGAGCCGGCACAACGAGCTCCAGGCGGCCGTGGACGCCGAGATCGAGAATCTGGAGAACGTGCGGCGCCTCGTCGCCAACACCAACCAGGTCCTGGAGATCGGCCGCGAGCTGGCCCTCTCGGTGCCGCTGACCGTCCTCGGCCTGCGGATCTCGGTGTCCCTCGCCGAATACTTCGCGTACGCGGCCCGGCGCATCCACCCCGATGTGCGTCTGGTGACGCGCGGCGGCAGCGTCGCCTACGACGCGTTGCTGCAGTCCCGGTCGGCGGGCGGGACCTGGGTACTGGCGTTCGCCATGCCGCGGCACGCCAAAGAGACGCTGGCGGCACTGCGGGCCGCCCGCAGTGCCGGGCTGCGCATCGCCCTGGTCACGGACACCACCCTCGGCCCGCTCGTCGAAGAAGCCGATGTGGCGCTGACCGCTGGCACGGGCTCGCGCCTCGTGTTCGACTCGTACGCGGCGCCGGGCGTGCTCGCCGCGGCCATCCTGCAGGCGATGGCGGACGCGGACCCGGAGCGCACGCAGGCGCGGCTCGAAGAGTACGAGCAGGCCGCCGACAAACACGGTTTCTTCCTCTAGCCGGGCCATCAGCCTTCCGATTCTTCCCCGAGAGCCGGATTCGCCCCCTCAGACCTCAGGATCTTCACACCTGAACAGCGCATGAATTTTTTCATACCCTTGTTTACTCAACGGTATATATGTTTACTGAGCCGAGGCGGACATCGATCCCCCCGAGCCAAGAAGAGCGACCCCCAGTCCCTCTGTGAACGAACATCCCGCGTGACGCCCCCCCTCCTCACGTCGCGCCGGATGTCCGATCCAGGCAGTCGGATCCGATGGCCCGCCCGTGGCGGCCCCGGCTAACCCCTGAGCCGGGGCCGCCCATCACCTCTCGATCAGAGTCGGCACCCACCGGAAGCGATGATCATGCCTCCTACGGCCCCCACCACCACGCTGAGCCCGGACTGGCCCTGTCAGGTAAAACCGCCCGGGAGCCGTGACTGGGAACGCACCGCCACACGCTGGCTGCGCGACCTGCTGCCGGCCCGCTACGCCGGCTACTCCCCCCTCGTACGCCACCATGTGCTGCTCGCACGGCACGCCCAGATCCAGGTGCAGCACGAGATACGCGCGGTGCGTGTGGCGCTCCAGACCAGCCGGGCCGAACTGCCCACCCTGGGCGTGGCCCCGGCCGTCATCGAGAACACCATCAGGATGTACGCGATGGAGCTGGAGCAGCTGGGCCGGCTGGCCCGCGGTGTCCGGCTCGTCATGGAGGCCCTCGTCGACGACGGCCTACCGCCCCGCAGGTCGCCCGCGCAGCGCAGGTGACAGGCCGGGCGGAGGTGGCGAGCGGGCCAGCGGGCGGTCCCGACCGCCGTGCGCCCGGGACCCGTTGACGCCGGGCCCCACCCGACATGCGATCTACGGGGCCGCGTGCAAGCGTGGAGGTGGCTCAATCCCGACCTGCCCACCAGGGGGCGACCACCATGAGCAAGAAGCAGACCCGCCAGAACCGGGGAGCGCGCACCGGCGGCCACGATCGCAGCGCCAACCCCGAGACCAACGAGCAGCCGAAGACCTCCAGCCCCGACGCTCCGGAGCGAGCGCACCCCATGTCCGAGGTCTCGCACAAGCACCCGCGGAAGTTCGGACACAACTGACCGCCGAAGAAGCTCCGTTGGCACATCCCCGTTGGGACATGAGGGCTCGGCTCGCCATGGTGTCGTCGGCCAGGGCGTCGTCGGCCAGGGTTCGCGAGAACACGACATGACCCCGGGGATGTGCGGGTGGTGTCGCGAACCCGCCGGAGATCGCCCGTCCGCGTTGGTGGAGTGGGGGCAACACCATGTGTTGCCCCCACACAGGACGGGATCATGCCCACCGCAACCGCCTCCGCCCGGGGGCCGGATACGGGGCGGTGCCGGTCTGCTCGCAGACATGGTTTTCGGAGGCCGCCCCCGCGTCACCGGAGGCGTCCTCCGTCCTGTTCACCGCCTCGTTCCAGGCGACCTTCTCCATCGGGGCACTGCTCGGAGGGGCCGTGCTCGACCGGTCGTCGCCTTCGACCCTCATAGTGACGGGCGGTGCGACCGCCACCCTCACCGTGCTTGCGGTGTGGGCCCACCACGCCAGGAAGGTGAAGTGGCCGGCTCCTTCCCTGCCGGGCTGAGCCCACCGCCGGGCACCCGGACGGCGCTCCCTCACGGGGTGGGCTCTGCGGCCCGTCGTCACGGGGTGGGCTCTGTGGCCCGTTCTCAGAACGCGTGACATGCGCCGGGGCGCGTCAGGGCGCGTCAGAACGCGGAGTTCTCCACCCAGCGCCCCAGCAGGGCGTCGTCCCCGGACGTCGTGATCGCCTGGGCGGTGAGGTCGAGACGTCCGTACAGGAAGAGCAGCAGGTCGGCGGCGGTCCCCTCGACGGTGGCGTCCGCGTGACGGGTGTCGGCCGCGTCGGCCGGGCTCGGGTCGAGCCCGAAGCCGTCGGGGCGCAGCCGGACCAGCCAGTCGCCCGCCCGGTCGGCGCAACGGAAACGAATGCTCTGGTCCGCGCCGCGCAGCTGAGCGGTCTTGGGCGCGAAGGACGCGGCGAAGGGCAGGTTGACCAGGAACTCGTCCACTCCGTCGGCGGCGAGGGCCGGGTCGATGACCGGCCGCAGGCCGAGGGCGAGTTCGGCGTCGACGCGGTGCACCAGCGTCTCGAACAGCATGCGCCGCACCCAGAACCGGGCATGAGCATCCGCGCCCCACACCCACATCGGGGCGTCCAGGGTGGTGTCGGCGAACACGTGGTCCGCCACCTGCGCACTGGCGGTCAGCCAGGCGGGGTAGCCGTCGTCGGTCGACGGCAGATCGAGATCCGTGTCCCGGCTGAGGGGCCGTTCCTGGACTCCCTTCCGCAGCAGGCCGGAGAACATGCGCTGCACGCTTCCGGTGTGCCGGATCAGGTCGACGAGGGACCAGCCGGGACAGCTCGGTACCGGTGTCGCCAGGTCGGCCCCCTCGACGGCCGTCACGAATCGGGCGGTCTCGGTCAGTACCGCCGCGCAGTGGATCGCCGGCTCGGACACCCACCGGGGGTCGAGGGAGGTGCCGGCGCCGCCGCCCGCGTTCGTGTCCGTGTCCGCTCCTCCCCCGGCCCCGGTGGTCGCGCCGCCGCCCATGGCGCCACCCGCACGCTCGGCCGCGGCCCTGTCCATGTCGTCGCCCCTGTCGTCGCCCATACGCCCGTCCACACCGTTGTCCCTGTCCATTGGCTGCACTCTTCCTCGTCCTGCCTGCTCGGTCCGGCGGCCCGGCCCACCGGACCGAGGCCCGGTCGTGGTTCCGGTGGCCCGTAAGTGGGGTGGTGGCCGCCCTGTTCAGTCTGCGCCGAGGGCTGCGGCCTCATGGACGCGGGTCGCCCGTGGCGCGCGGTGAGCGTGGCGCATGCGGCCACGCCAGCGGCGCCAGGGGCACGGTCCGGTGTATGCAGGAGTGATGGATCTTCAGGCACCGCGTGCCGTCCGACCCCGCTCCCTGACGCCGCAGCACGCACTGTCCGCGGTGCCCTTCGCGATGATCGTGCTCGTCAGCGTCGGCGACCTCCTGGCTCCGCCCGATGTGCACCTCGGCCCGTTCCTGGCCGCGGCCCCCGCGGTGGCGGCGTCGTTCGCCGGACCGCGCACCACCGCGTTCATCGGCGCGGTCGCCGTGCTGGCGCAGGTGATCGTCGCGATGGTGCGCGGCAGCGTCACCGACCTCAACCACAGCTTCCAGATCATCACGCTGCTCCTGATCTCGGTGTTCGTGACCTTCTTCGCCCATCTGCGCGAGGTGCACGAGAAGGAGCTGGTGCAGCTGCGTTCGGTCGCCGAAGCCGCGCAGCTGGTGGTGCTGCGGCCGTTGCGCGAACGCGTGGGGCCGTTGCGTGTGGCGAGCGTCTACATGGCCGCCGCGGCAGAGGCACAGATCGGCGGTGACCTGTACGCGGCGGCGCGCACCGCCCATGGCACCCGGCTCATCATCGGTGACGTACGGGGGAAGGGACTGGAGGCGGTGGGGGACGCGGCTCTCGTGCTGGGCGCGTTCCGCGCCGCGGCCCACCAGGAGGCCGATCTGCCGTCGCTCGCCGCCTACCTCGAACGGGCGGTGGCCCCGGATCTGGACGGGTCCCAGGCACAGGGGCCGTTCTCCGAGGGCGAGGGTGGGTTCGACACCCATGGCGAGGGTGACACCAGTGTGGGATACCGCTCCGACGATCCCGGCGAGGCGTTCATCACGGCGGCCCTGCTCGACATTCCCGACACAGGGCAGGCGCTACGGCTGGTGAACTGTGGCCACCCTCCGCCGCTGCTCCTGCGCGGCAACCGGGTCATCCCGCTGGAGGTGGACCAGCCGGCTCCGCCCCTGGGCCTTGTGAGCCTGGCACCGTCCCAACTCCTCGCCGAGAGCTTCCCGTTCGAGCCCGGCGACATCCTGTTGCTCTACACCGACGGTGTCCTCGAAGCCCGCGACGCGCACGGCGGCTTCTACCCTCTGGCGGAGCGCGCCGCCGCCTGGAACGGCACCGGGCCGCACGCCCTGCTGCGCCATCTGCGCGACGACCTCCTCGCCCACACTCCCGCCGGGTCGCTGGGCGACGACGCCGCCATGGTGGCGATCGAGCGCCTCCGCCCACCCGCCGATCCAGCCCCGGCCGCTCCGCCCCCTCCGTCCGTCTGAGCAACGCGACTCGACGCCCGCGGGGGCGCCTGAAACAGTCGGCGGCTCAGAGCCCGGCGTCCAGGAACGCCGTCAGCGCCGCCCGGTCCATCGGGCCGGTGGCGGTGGCCGCCGCCTCACCGTCCTTGATCAGGACGATGGTGGGCGCGCCCGTGACGCCGTAGCGCAGTACGGGCTCCGGGCAGCGGGTGATGTCGGCCTTGACCACGGTCAGGCGCGCCGCGTATGCCTCGGCCACATCGGCCACGACCGGTTCCATCGCCTTGCACGCTTCGACGGCCTTCGGCCACGTCCCGCAGAAGTAGGCGAGCACCGGGCCGTCGGCCATCGCGAGGATGAAGGCGAATTCTTCGCTCTCCCGTGGCTGGTGAACCCTGCGGGCCATGACGCTCCTCGTGGTCTGATGCGTGGTGTTCTGACGTGTGGCGTTCTGATGCGTACTGCGGCTCCCCATCATGACCCGCCCGCGGTCGAATTCCTTCGGCCGCCCGGCGAGGTGCGCCGAGGTCCGGCGCGCGGGGCGGATACTGACGGCAACTGCGTCCGCCCGTACGCCCAAGGAGCCGGTCATGGTCCTGCCTTCCCCGCTCTGCGGGCCCCCGGCCGGAAGCGTCGCCCGCCGTTCGGTGCTCATGGGCACGGCGGCCTGGTGCCTGAGCGCCACCGCCTGCTCCGGCGGAACGAAGACGGTGTCGCCCACCGCCACACCCACGGCCGGCTCCCCGGCGGCCTCCATGGGGTCCGGCACCACATCGTCCGCCCCCGGCTCCCCCACCCCGTCGCCCGCGGCGAGTCCCCCCACCGAACTCCCCGCCGCCGTGGCATGGCATCCCGGCCCCGGCGAGATCGAGCCCGCGGCCAAGCTCGCCGCCGTCAGGCTGGTCGAGGCCCTCGGGACCTGGCCCGCCGGACAGGCGGGCGACGGCGCGGCAGCCGAAAGGGCCGCCCGACTCGGCGTCCCCGAGGACTCCGCGACTCAACTCGCGCGAGAAGCAGGCTCGTTGCTGCCCTCCGCGGATGCGGCCGTGGTCCGTGTCATCGACGCCCAGTACGGTGGCATCCTGTCCGACTCGGCCAGCGTTCTGGTCGTCTGCGACCAGCCGTCCCTCACCGGCAGCACGGTGAAGCGCGGCGGCACGACGGTCGACGTGCGGCTCAGCCGGTCATCCGACGCCTGGCGCGTGACCACGCTGCATCCCGCGGCGCCCGGCCCCGCCCGTCCGCTGACCGCAGCGGCGCGCGAGGTCCTCGCCCAGTCCCGGATCGAGCTGCCGCCCGCCTCCGTGGCCGACATCCGCAGCGGCGCCGTGCACGAGAGTGTGCTGCGCGCGATGCTGCAACTCGCGGGCACCTACCGGCTGTCGGTCAGCGTCGTGCGCTCGGGTCACCCGTTGGACGTGTTCGGCACGGACCGCCCCAGCGACCACCCGCTGGGCCGGGCCTTCGACGTGTGGCGCATCAACGGCCGCGTCGTGGTCGACCCCGCCACCTCCCGCACCCTGATCACCGCTTTCATGCGCGCGGCCGCGGCGGCCGGCTCGTACAACGTGGGCGGTCCCGTGCAGCTCACAGGCGGCACCACGGCGAACCAGTTCTTCTCCGACGACACGCACCACGACCACGTGCACGTCGGGTTCTCGTCCTGATGGCACATCACTATGGTTCATCGGTACACAAGTTGACGGTTCCAGCCGGCCGCTCTCCGTACGGGAACGCCGAGGACCCACGTTCACCAGATCACGGGCCCGACCCCGCACGCCGTGGCGCACGCACACTCGCCTCATCGCCCGGAGGCGAACAGTGAGCGCAGGTGCTTGCCGTTGATCAGTGCGAGGAGCGCGATCAACAGGGCTCCGCACACCGCCTGTTCGGCCTTGAACCACACGGGGAAGGTACCGCGCAGCGCGATGATCGCGACGATGGCCGCAGTCATGACGGCGGAGATGATCCTGAGCCGTCGGTATGCAGGACGGGACCCGTCGGCGGCCCGGACGGCACATATGTAGGTCACCAGGGCGCTGGCGACGACGATGGTCGTGCGCACCCATACGGCGGGGCTGACCTGCGCGGGGTCGTCGCGCAGGAGGGTCACGGCGATCAGTGTCAGCACACTCAGCCCGAGGTGGGTCCCGACGAGGAGCTTAGTGACGCGGAACGCCGCGAGGCCGCGCGGGTGGTCCAGGTGTGCCGGGGAGACGCGTTCGCCTCCTGTGTGCGAGTTCGGCGGGGTGTTCATGGCGTGATGACCCTTCCTCCGGGCGCTGCGCGCATCGCTCCGTCGCGCCGGCGCCGGCCGGGGCGATGCCCACCGCGGCGACATCGAGAGCCGCCCTTGCGCGGCCCGTCCCAGGGTCCGCCGCGCGCGCCGTCGATCCATCGCCCGCGCGAACGAGACCCCCTCGGCCGTCCCTTCGGGGACACATACGGGGCGCCCCGTAGGGGGTTCGGTCCACATCCCCCGAGGTGAAGTCGCTGCGTGGGCGGGGGGCGGCCAATATGACTGATTCCCTCGTGGGAGTGACCTCGTGCCAGTTTCACCCGATTCGCGAACTGTGCCCGTTAGAAAGGGCCCGTCCTGCTGATCAACGGATGGGGTCCGCCATGCCGAAAGCCGCTCCTCGCATCTTCGCCGCCGCTTTGACCGCCGCCTCGCTGACCGGCGCCTCGCTGGCCGGTGCCACTGTGACGGTCGCCGCCCCCGTCGGCGCGGCCGGCCCGCACCGTCCGGCATCGCAGGCGGCGGCACCGGACACGGGCCCCTGCGGGCCGGTGGGACGGTTCCGCCCGTCGGGCTGGTACCGCACGACCACCTCCCCCTTGATCGCCCCGGCCATCCAGAAGGCCGCGGTGTCCGAGCACTGGCAGTGGCGCGACGACACCAACACCCTGTGGCGGGGCGACACCCGGGACAATGTTCGGCAGCTCTTCGAGGACGGATTCACCCCACGGGGCGAGTCGGTCACCCCGCTCGCCGAGTACATCGTCAAGGGCGGCGGCCAGAACACCGCACATGTCAGCACCAGTTGCGAGCAGTGGGTGGCTCAGAAGTTCGCCACCTACGGTGCGGCGAAGACGGGGTGGGTGTACGAGATCGAGGCGCCGGGCGGGATCGATGTGAACGCCACGGCCCGCATCAACGGGTACAGGTCCCCCTACCTCTGGAACAAGGAGATCGACTTTCCCGGCGGGATCCAGGGCAACCACATCAAGAAGGCGTGCAAGTACCGGCTCGTGCGGACCGACCCGGACACCAAGGTGAACAGCTACGAGAACCTCGGCTGTCAGATCAACCGCCACTACGAGCTGACCGTGGCGGCCACACGCTGATCACGCGGACATGGAGTGCGCGCACATGGTCCCGGGCGCCGGACGTTCTACGTCACGCCGGTGACGTCTCACGTCATGGCGACGGTGAGCAGGAACGCCGAGTCCTCCAGCGCCTCCACGGTGTGCGGCGTGACCGGCACGGCCAGCAGGTCGCCGTCGCGGCCCTCCCAGGTGTCCGCACCCGAGACGAGCCGGACCCGGCCCGACCACACGAGGAGGGTCGCCTCGCCTCCGAGCGCGTGCTCGCCGAGCGAGTTCCCCGCGGTCAGGGCCATCACCGTCTGGCGCAGCACGCGCTCGTGCCCGCCGATCACGGTGGACGCGCTGCGCCCCGCCTCGGATTCCCGGGCGGCCTTCAGCTGAGCGCGGGCAATGGCTTCCAGGGAGAACTTCTCCATGTCTTGCTCTCACTTCCTTGGGCGCAGGGTGCGGGCCCGCCGCGAGGCGACGTACAGGCCGACCTTGGCAGAACCGCGCGCCGCGGGCACGCCAGGACGCGCCGGAGGCGGTGTTCGCGGTGGTCGTCGGGATGTGCGAGCAGGGGCGGCCCACGGCGGACCGCGAGTCCCGCCGCGGCGTGCCGGGCCGCGGCGCGGTCCCGCACCGCGGATCCGCGGCCCAGGACACTCGTACGATGATCGGAATCGCCGTGATCGGGGGTACCGGATGTTGGTGACGTTGACCGGCGGGGCGGGCGCCGGCAAGACGACGCTGGCTGCCGCGCTGACGGACCGCGCCCACGAGGGGTCCGTGCGGGTTCTGCACGGCGACGACTACTACTTCCGCACCCCCGGGCGAGGTGCCTGGACGCGCGACGAGGCGGGAGCCTCCCGTCTGGACGTGGGAGACCCCCGCTCGATGGACCAGGAGCGCCTGAATCGCGAGGTCGACGCCGCCCTCGCGGTCGCCACCCATGTCATCGTCGACGGAATGTTTGCCCGCCATACAGCGCCTCGGACACAGCACTCGCGCTTCGATGTGTTCGTCGATCTGCCGGCGGATCTCCGCCTGGCCCGCAAGATCGCGCGCAAGTGTCTGCGGGAGGGGTTTTCCCTCGATGTGCTCCTGCGGAACTACCTCGGCCATCGCCGCGACGCCCATGCCCGGCACGTCGAGCCGCTGCGCCACTCCTGCGACCTGGTCGTCGACGCCACGCTCGCTCCCGAGGTGCTGGCGCGCACCGTGTGGGAAGCCGTGGCCAACACGGCTCCCCCGCGGGGAAGTTGAGCGGTCAGCTGCCGGACAGGCCGAGCCCGTCCACCAGAGTCGTCGCCGTGCTCCGGACCACCGCGTCCTCCGTGGCGGCGTCGGCGGCCGTGTGGTTGGTGTAGATGGCGATGATGACGGGGTGGCCCGAGCGGGGCCACGCGACGGCGATGTCGTTGGCGGACCCGTAGGAGTCGGTGGTGCCGGTCTTGTCGCCGACGGTCCAGTCCTTCGGCACCCCGGCGCGGATCCGCGCGTCACCCGTGGCGGTGGCGCGGAGCCATGTGTTCAGGGTGGCCCGGTCCGGGGGCGTGAGCGCGCAGCCGAGGGAGGTCCTGGCGAGGTCGCGGCCCATCGCCGCGGGCGTCGTGGTGTCGCGTCGCTCGCCGGGCCGCCAGTCGTTCAACTCGGGCTCCCAGCGGTCCAGTCGGGAGACCGGGTCGCCGAGGGAACGGTAGTAGCGGGTCAGGCCCTCGGGGCCGCCGACCTGGCGGAGCACCATGTTGCCCGCGGTGTTGTCGCTCCGGGTGATGGCCGCACGGCAGAGGTCGGCGACGGTCATGCCCGTTTCGCCGTGGCCCTGCGTGAGCGGCGAGTTGGGGACCTCGTCGGCCTTCGTCCAGTGGATCACCTTGTCCATGAGCCCCGGTTCGGCGTGCCGGGCCCGGTCGAGAACGGCGGCGCAGACCATGGCCTTGAACGTGGACAGGGAGGGGAAGCTCTCGTTGCCCCGGTAGGAGACGGTGCGCCCGGTACCGGTGTCGAAGGCGAAGGCGCCGATCCGTACGTCGTGTGCCGCCTCCAACGTACGGAGGTCGTCGGCCACATGGGTGCCGGACACACCCGTGGCCGCTCGTGCCGAGGGTGTGTGGACGGGCGCGGTACCGCGGGCGTCGGCCGCCTGTGCGGTGGAGGCGGCGGTGGTGGTGAACGCCATGAGGGCGAGCAGCACCGCGGGGCCCTTGGTGCGGGCGTGGCGCAGGGAGGCAGAGCGTGTCGTGTTGTCTCGCATGTCTCCAGCAGAACAGGCGAGCGGGCCGGCGTCCAAGAGCCGTCCGGGGAACACGGCCATAGCGATCCGCCTATCGCCGCTGCTCCGGCCGCGTACGCGGGGGTGTGGCCCGGCAGCCTGCCGCTCCCGGTCACCCGGTCTCCACGGCGCCGCGCCCGAGCGACTTCGGACGCTTCTGCCCATCACCGCCGCCGCCGTATGGTGAACCGTCACATGTGTTCGGCCAGAGGGGAATCGATGGTGCGCAGGAGCAGGATCATCCGACACGCCGCTGTGGCGGCCGCCACTCTGCTGGTCTCGGCCGGGCTCGGCTCGACGGCGCTCGCAGCGACGCCGGCCCCTCCGGAGTCCCGGCTCTCCCCGGCGTCGCCGGCCTTCCCCATGGAGCCCAACCCCGAGGCGGTGCGCCTGGCCGCCTACTGGAGCGCCGACCGCATGACGGCCGCCGTGCCCGACGCGAGCGGCTCCGACCGGGAACCGGGGGCCCGTACGAGCCCGCCCACCGTGGACGGGCCACGGCCCGGCGAGGTGATTCCGCCGAGCAAGAGCTTCGACGGCATCCCCGAGGCCGGCACGTTCTTCTGGACCGACGCCTCCGGTACGGGGCGCACGTGCAGCGGTTCGGTGGTGCGCAGCCCCGACCACGACCTCGTGCTGAGCGCGGGACACTGCCTCAAGGGGTACGCGGGCGCCTCGCCCGTCCGCCACCTGGGGTTCGTGCCGCAGTACCACGACGGGCTCAAGCCGTTCGGTGTGTTCCCCGTCAAGGACAACGGCGTGTACGTCTCCCAGGAGTACTACGACCGGGGTGAACACGCGGGCGCCTCCTATGACTTCGGCTTCGCGGTCACCGAGCCCAACGAGGACGGCAGGCGGCTCCAGGACGCGGTCGGCGCGGTCCAGTTGCTCACCGGTTCCGGGTACGCGCACAACCCGGTGCGGATGATCGGCTATCCCGGCACCGCGCAGAAGCCGCTGGAGTGTGTGAGCCGGACGACCAAGTGGGTCAGCGACGACACGGCCGACCCGGGCACCTTCTCGCGGATCGCGTGCGACGGCTTCGTGGGCGGGACGAGCGGCGGGCCCATGCTGGTGCCGTGGCCCGGCGGCTGGGCCGTGATCGGGGTCATCGGCGGCTATCACACCGGCGGCAACACGCCGCAGGTCTCCTACAGCGCGTACTTCGGCGACGCCACCCAGAACCTGTACGAGGCGGCGGCCTCGGGCGCCACGCCGGCGGGGCCCGGTTCGTGACCGCCGCGTCCGTCACCCTGCGCGAGGTGCGTGACGACGACCTGTCCGCGTTCTGGGAGCACGCCCGCGACCCCGAGGCGCAGCAGGTGGCCGCGGTCACCCGGGAGTACCACTACGACCAAAAGCTCTTCGACGCGCACATGGCGAGAGTGCGCGGCAACCCGGACGTGCGGATGCGCACCGTGCTCGCGGACGGTGTCGTGGCGGGCCATGTGGCGGTCTACGGTCCGCCGGACGAGCGCGAGGTCACGTACTGGATCGGCCGTTCCCAGTGGGGCCGCGGCGTCGCCACGACGGCGCTGTCCCAGTTGATCGCCCTGGAGGAGGCCCGTCCGGTGTACGCGCATGTGGTGGCGGACAACACCGGATCGCTCCGCGTCCTGGAGAAGTGCGGTTTCGTCGTGACGGGCCGCGACCGTGGTTTCGCGTTCGCGCGCGGCCAGGAGGTCGACGAGGTGCTCCTCGTCCTGGAAGGGCGCTGAGCCCTCCGGGGCCCTGAGCCGGGCCGGGTCTGCCCCGACTCGGTTCGGGGATTGCGCAACCGTGGAACCGTAGCGCTGCGCCGGGCGTTGTTATGCGAGGACGCATCCGGCACAACCACGGAGGATCGACATGGGCGTGAGCCTCGCCAAGGGCGGCAATGTCTCGCTCAGCAAGGAAGCCCCGGGACTGACCGCCGTCACGGTCGGCCTCGGCTGGGACGTGCGGACGACCACCGGCACGGACCACGACCTCGACGCCAGCGCGCTGCTGTGCAACGAGAGCGGCAAGGTGCTCTCCGACAGCCACTTCGTCTTCTACAACAACCTGACCAGCCCCGACGGTTCGGTGCAGCACACCGGTGACAACCTCACCGGCGAGGGCGAGGGTGACGACGAGACGATCAACATCGACCTCACGTCGGTCCCCGCACCGGTCTCGAAGATCGTCTTCCCGGTGTCCATCCATGACGCGCAGGCCCGTGGCCAGAGCTTCGGCCAGGTGCGCAACGCCTACATCCGCGTGATCAACCAGGCGGGCGGTGCCGAGCTGGCCCGCTACGACCTCAGCGAGGACGCCTCGACCGAGACGGCCATGGTCTTCGGTGAGCTCTACCGCCACGGCTCGGAGTGGAAGTTCCGCGCCGTCGGCCAGGGTTACGCCTCCGGGCTCGCCGGGATCGCCTCCGACTTCGGCGTCAACGTCTGACGGCGGCGTCGCCCGTCCCGCCGCCCGCGGCACCTACCTCAACGGGCGGCGGGACGGGCGACGGAAGCGGCCGTGAGCGGCGGCCGGGGCGCATCCGCTCGCGGGCACCGGTCGGCTCGGCGGGTCAGCACGCCTTGACGTGCCACGCGGAGGCGAAGTTGTAGCTGCCGTCGTACCAGTGGTTGGTCGGGTCGGTGTCGACGAGCGTGGTGTAGTTGCGGTCCTGGATCAGAGCGTGTGCGCCGCCGGTGTTGTCATTGATCCAGGAGCCCACGCCGTTCCAGTAGTTGAGGTTGTATTCGGCGCAGTGGTACATGCGGAACATGGTTCCGGTGTAGTTGGCGCCCGTGTAGATGCAGAAGTAGCCCGGGGTGCACCCCTCGCTGGGGCTGACGCCGGTCACGCCGGTCACGGTGGCACCGTTGTTGTTGCCCGGACCGGCGAAGGCGACCCCGGAGGTCGCCGCGGCCAGGGTGAGGGTCATCGCGCCGATGCCGAGCGCGGCCCTGGTTGCCTTGCGCATGCCCATGCTGAACTCCCCTTGTCAGGATGGCTCTCACGACGCAAAGACCCTCGCACGCACCGGCACCGCCGACGAGGGGCATACCGGCTGTCGCGATACCGCCCGACACCGCCGGGGACCGGCAGAACGCGCGCCACATGGGGTCGTCACACACGGCGCACCGGACCATGTGGTCCCCTCGGGTCGTTCCGTGCGTCATGGGTGAGGGGCATGGGAGAGCGGGTCCCTGCCGTGAGGGCGCGGGGCACGGGCGGGCGTCCGGGGCCCCGCGACGAAGCAGCCACCCGGGCTCCGCTCGAAACCCCCTCGCTCGGCTCGATGCGTACGGCACACGGGCCGGCCTCTTCCGATGATCAGGGTTCTCGCGCGAGCGGGTGATGTGGTCGTCGCCCGCCTGGACTTGGCACGCCGATCCCCGCTACTAAGGGCTCGCAAACCCTCACCCCGCCCGCCCCGAGCATCCAGGGCCCGCACCGGCCTCACCGACCTCAGCTGGAGGCGTACCCGCCGTGGAGTGGTTCTCGTCGTCGGCGTACTGGCTCGGCAGGCTCGTGTTCCAGCGCTCGCTGGCGGCCGTCTACCTCGTGGCGTTCATCGCGGCGGCACGTCAGTTCCGTGCGCTCATCGGAGAGCGCGGCATGCTGCCCGTCCCCGACTTCGTGCGGCGCGTGCCGTTCCGCAGCGCCCCCAGCCTCTTCCATCTGCGGTACTCGGACCGGCTGTTCGCGGCATGCGCGTGGGCGGGAGCGCTGCTGGCCGCGGCCGTCGTGGCGGGGGCCGCGGACGCCGTGCCGCTCTGGGCGGCCATGCTGTTCTGGGCGGTCCTGTGGGTGCTGTACCTGTCGATCGTGAACGTGGGCCAGACCTGGTACGGCTTCGGCTGGGAGTCCCTGCTGCTCGAAACCGGCTTCCTCGCGGTCTTCCTGGGCAACGACGAGGTCGCTCCGCCGGTGCTCCTGATGTGGCTGCTGCGATGGGTGCTGTTCCGTGTGGAGTTCGGCGCGGGGCTCATCAAAATGCGCGGCGACGCCTGCTGGCGTGATCTCACCTGTCTGTACTACCACCACGAGACCCAGCCGATGCCGGGGCCGCTGAGCTGGTTCTTCCACCATCTCCCGAAGCCGGTCCACCGTGTGGAAGTGGCCGCCAACCACTTCGTGCAACTCGTCGTGCCGATCGCCCTGTTCGCTCCTCAGCCAGTGGCGGGCGCAGCCGCTGTGCTCATCATCTGCACCCAGCTGTGGCTGGTGCTGTCCGGGAACTTCGCCTGGCTGAACTGGCTGACCATCGTCCTGGCCGCCTCCGCGGTGGACGGCCCCCGCTTCGCGCGAGCACCCTCGCCGGCGGGCTCTCCGCTCTGGTACGAGACCGTGGTCGCCCTCGTCGCGGCGCTCGTGCTGGTCCTGAGCTATCGCCCGGCCCGCAATCTCCTGTCGCGCCGACAGCTCATGAACACGGCGTATGAGCCGTTTCATGTGGTGAACTCCTATGGGGCGTTCGGGAGCATCTCGCGCATCCGCCATGAGGTGGTCATCGAGGGTACGGCGGACGAGGTCATCACGCCGGACACGGTGTGGCGGGAGTACGCGTTCCATGGCAAGCCGGGTGAGGTGCGGCGGCTGCCACGCCAGTTCGCCCCGTACCATCTGCGGCTCGACTGGATGCTCTGGTTCCTGGCGCTCTCCCCCTCGTACGGCTACTCCTGGTTCGGCGGGTTCGTCGAGCGTCTCCTGGCCCAGGACCGCGACACGCTGCGCCTGCTGCGGCACAACCCCTTCCCCGAGGGTCCACCGGCCTTCATCCGCGCCCGGGTGTGGCGTTACCGCTTCACCACGTGGCAGGAGCTGAGGGCGACCGGAGCGTGGTGGCACCGGGAGGCGCCCCGCGAGTTCCTGCCGCCGACGACGCTGCGGTGAGTTCCTCGGTCCCTCCGGCGTACGCACGTGGCGCCCGCGCGTCCTCAAACACTGCTGTGCTCAAGGACCGCGAGTGCCACGGGCGTACCCCGTTGGATGTCCCCGTCGTTGAGATCCCTCTCGTTCAGGTCCCCGCCGTTCAGGCTCCCGCGGGCTTGATCATCGAGGCGAGCACCGTGTGCAGGTCCTCGCCCGGGGCGGGGCGCAGGGCCGGGGCCAGGCGGTCCGCGCGGTAGTGCCAGCGGTGGTCGAGGTCCTGGTGCACCTCCTCGTCGAAGGTGACGGTGCTGTCGCTGTCGAGCAGCGCCACCAGTTCGGCGGTCAGGTCGGACCACGCCACGTGTCCGCTCACCGCGTTGGCCACGCCGTGGACGGGGGCGTCGAGGCAGGAGGTCACGGCGCGGGCCAGGGCGGCGGCGTGCACCCAGGGCGCGCCGTACCAGTCGTGGCCGCCGGTGCCGGGGGCCGGCAGGCTGACGGGCCGTCCCGCGAGTGCCGCCTGGTACAGCAACCCCGTTGCGCCCCACCGGAGTTGGTCGCGCAGCCGGTCGTGGGCTCCCCACACGATGGGTGAGCGCACGGCGCTCGCGCCGCCCCGGCCGCCGGTGCCCGCCGCGTGCAGCAGGAGCTGTTCACAGTCGATCTTGGCCTGGCCGTAGGCGCTCAGTGGCGCCTGCGACGGCGCTTCCTCCGCGACCCGGGCGGCGGACGGGCGGCCGTAGGCGTCGACGCTGCTGACGAAGACGAAGGGCCCGCCGCGCCACGCGTCGACCATCGCCCGCATGGCGGCGACGTCCACGTCGGGGCGGGTGAAGGTGCACGCCGCGTGGATCACCGCGTCGGCGCGCCCGACCGCGGCGCGCAGGCTGTCCAGGTCGGCGAGGTCGCCCTCGATCACCTCGATGCCGTCGCCGCCGACGAGGTGCCCCGACTCGGGGCGGGCCAGTGCGAGCACCGGCCGCCCCTGCGCGGCGAGTTCGCGCAGGACGAACGCGCCGACGCCGCCCGTGCCGCCGGTCACCAGGACCGTTCCTTCGCGGGCCCGGCGCGGGCGGGCGGCCGTGCCGGCCGATGCCGACGCAGCCGCCGATGCCGCTGCCGATGCCGATGCCTCGACGGCTGCCGCGCGCTCCGACTCGCGCGCGTCGAGCAGCGCCGCGACGGCCCGTGGCGTACGGGCCTGCATGATGTCCAGGCCGGTCAGCGGCAGGGTGAGGGCGGTGCGCAGGCGTTCGGCGAGCTGGACGGCTGCCAGGGAGTGGCCGCCGAGGGCGAAGAAGTCCTCGTCCGGCTCCGGCCGCCGGCCGAGGAGGCCGGCGAAGGCCTCCGTGACGGCTTGGCTGTGGCGGCTTCCGGGCGCCGCGGGGCGCGGGGCGGCGGGCAGCCGGGCGGCGTCCACGGCGCCGCCGGGCGTACGCGGCATCGTGTCGAGCAGCATGACGGTGGCGGGCACCAGGTCGCGCGTGAGGATGCCGCGCAGGTGGGTGCGGAGCTGGACGGGCGAGGGCCCTCCGGTGCGGCTCAGTACGGCGTAGGCGAGCAGCGGGCCGCCCTGTGGGTCCGGCACATGTGCCTCGGCCACATCGGGGTGGGCCCGGAGCTGTGCCTCGGCGGGGTGTCCCGCGTCGGCCGGGGTCTCGGCGCGGCGGCCGGGCAGGCGGGACAGCGGGATCCCTGGGTCGGCCGCCACGGCGGTGAGCAGTGCGCCGAAGGACGCGCCGAGGGCCTCCCCGGTCTCGTCGTCGAGGGCGGTCCGCGCGTACTGGACGAGGCTCTCGGGGCGGTCCGTGTCCAGGAGGCCGAGTGTCAGGTCGAACTTGGCTTCTCCCAGGCCGACTTCGACGGCGGACGCTTCGAGGCCCGGCAGCTGGAGGGCGGTCGGTTCACCGACGACGTCGGTGGTGACACGCACCAGGGCGGTGCCGTCGTCGCCCCGGACCCCGGCGCCGAGCCGTTCCAGGATCAGGTCGAACGGCACGTCGCGGTGGTGCTGGGCGGTGAGGAGCGCGTCGCGTACCCGCTCGACGAGGGTGGCGAAGCCGGGGTCGCCGGACAGGTCGACGCGTACCGGAAGGGTGTTGACGCACAGCCCCACCAGGCCGCGCATGGCCTGGCCCTCGCGGTGGGTGGCGGCGCAGCCGATGACGAGGTCGCTCTCGCCGGTGAGCCGGTGCAGTGCGGCGAACGCGGCGGCGAGGCCCACCGTGAAGACGGTGGCGTTGCGGGTGCGGCCCAGCTCGCGCAGGGCGGGCAGGACGTGGTCGCCGAGTGCGGCGGCACGGGTCGCGGCCGGGCGCTTCGCCACGTCCGCGGGTGCGGTGGCGGGCCGGGGAAGGCGTGGCGGGGTGGCGCCGGCGAGCGTGCGGGTCCAGTGGGCGAGGCCGGCGTCGAGGCGGGCCGCGTCGGCGTGCTCCCGGCGGGCGAAATCCGCGTACTGCGGCGACTCGGGCAGCGTGGCGGTGCGGCCCTCGACGGCGGCGGCGTACAACGTGGCGAGTTCCTGGGCCACGGTCTCCAAGGAGCCGCCGTCGATGGCTATGTGATGGAACGTCAGCAGAACGGTGTGGTCCTGCGGCGCGTGGCGCAGGACGAGGGCGCGCGGCAGGGCGCCGGTGGCCAGGTCGAAGGGGCGGCGGGCCTCCGCGGCCAGGAGGTCGTCGCCGTCGCCGGGCGATGCGACGACCGTGACCGGTATCGCCCCGGGGGCGGGGAGCGTCTCCTGCCAGGGTTCGTCGCCGTCGCTCCCGTAGCGGGTGCGCAGGATGCCGTGGCGCTGTACGAGCGCGGTGAGGGCCCGGCCCAGGGCGTCCGGGTCGAGCGGGCCGCGCAGCCGGGTGGCGAACGGCACGCTGTACTGGGCGCCGCTGTGGCCGAGGCGTTCCATCAGCCACATGCGGCGCTGGGCGTGGGTGAGCGGGGCGGGGCCGGGGTCACAGGCGGCCGCGGGCGCCGGCGCCGCGGTGCGGTTCGCGGCGCGGGCACGGGCTCTGCGCAGCAGCTCCTGTTGCAGGGCGGCGGCGGAGGTGTCAGTGGCCATCGGTGTCCTCGGGCGCGTCGGGGTGGAGATCGGTGTGGGCGGCGAGCAGGGCGCGCTCGACCAGGTCGGCGTGGCCGGCCACCGTGGGGGCGGTGAAGAAGTCGGCGAGGGACAGTTCCACGCCGAGCTCCTCGCGCAGGTCCTCGGCGACGACGAGGGCGAGCAGGGAGTGGCCGCCGAGGTCGAGGAAGCCGGCGTCGGGCCGGGTCACCTCGCAGCCGAGCGAGCGGCTCCACACATCGGCGACGGCCTGCTGGAGCGGGGTCAGTGGTGCGGCGGCGGCCGCGGCCCCGACGGGCGTGCCGAGCTCGGCGAGCGCGCGGCGGTCCACCTTGCCGGAGGCGGTGAGCGGCAGGTGGCCGACGAAGGTCAGCTCGTCGGGGACGAGGTGCGCGGGCAGGACGGCGGTGAGGCGGGCCAGCAGCGCTTCGGTGCGGGGAACGGGTCCGGGGCCGGCCACCACATAGGCGGCGAGACGGGTGTCGTCGGGGGTGGGGCGGCGTACCGTGACGGCCGCGTCGTCCACCTCGGGCTGCTCGCGCAGCGCGTGCTCGATCTCGCCGGGCTCGATCCGGAAGCCCCGTACCTTGATCTGGTCGTCGGTGCGGCCGTGGAAGCCGAGGACGCCGTCGGGGCGGGCCGACACGAGGTCGCCGGTGCGGTAGAGGCGGCCGAACTCCGGGTGGTCGACGAAGCGTTCCGCGGTCAGTCCGGGCTGCCCGGTGTATCCGTGGGCGAGGCGGCTTCCGCCGATCCACAGCTCGCCGCGGGAACCGGCAGGTGTGGGCCGGCCCTGTTCGTCGAGGATGTGGGTGGTGGCGCCCGCTATGGGGCGGCCGATGGGGACCGGTCCGTCGCAGTCGGCGTCGCTGACGCGGTGGGCGGTGGCGAAGGTGGTCGTCTCGGTCGGGCCGTAGCCGTTGACGAGTTCGACCCAGGGGAACGCGCGCAGGACGGCGCGGGCGTGCTGGGCGGCCATCGCCTCGCCGCCGACGACGACGGTACGCAGCAGGGTGAAGAGGCGGGAGCGGCGCGCGGCGAGCTGGTGGAAGAGGGCCGTGGTGAAGAACGCGACGGTGACGCCGTGCCGTTCGACCTCCCTGGCGAGATCCTCGAACGAGGGGCGTTCGATGGTGCAGACCACGACGGCGGCGCCGTTGGCGAGCGCCGACCACACCTCGAACGTGGAGCCGTCGAAGGTCGCCGGGGAGTGCAGGAGCACCCGGTCGCGGGCGGTGACGGTGACGTAGTCGGGGTCGGTGACGAGTTCGGCGATGGCGCCGTGCGGGACGGCGACGCCCTTGGGGCGGCCGGTGGAGCCGGAGGTGAACATGACGAACGCGGTGGCGTCGGGGCCGGGTCCCCCGGTGCCGGTCTCCGCGTCGGCGGGCTCCGCGTCGGCGAGCTGTTCGTCGTCGGGCAGGGCGAGGGTGGCGCCGGGGGGCGCGGCGGATTCGAGCAGCTTGCCGTCGCCGACGGTCAGCGTGGCTCCGGAGTCCTCCAGCATGGCCGCGGTCCGGGGCGCGGGGTGCGCCGGGTCCAGGGGTACGCAGGCGGCGCCGGCCCACCACAGGGCGAGCTGGGCGACGACGGTCCTGGCCGAGCGGGGCATGAGGAGGGCCACGGAGTCGCCGGGGCGTACGCCGTGGTCCTGGAGGTGGGCGGCAAGGCGCCGGGCGTCCGCGGCGAGCTGTGCGTACGTCAGGGTGGTGTCGCCGTCCGCCACGGCGAGGGCGTGCGGGGTGTGTTCGGCGTGCCGCGCCACCAGGGCGGGCAGGCCGGTCCGGGCCACGGTCACGGTCCGTTCCTTCCGGTCGTCGGTGCGGGGCTGCGGGGTGCTCACGTCAGGATCCTGGGGTGCGGGCCGCGGCGCGGCGCTTGTCGAGTACGGCGGCGATCGCCCTCAGGTCCGGCTGGCGCAGCAACTCCGGTGCCCGCAGCCGGACTTGGGTGGCCTTCTCCAGCGCTTCGAGGAGGCGGGCCGCGAGGAGGGAGGTGCCGCCGGCGCCGGCGAAGTTGTCGTCGAGGGTGGTCTCGGGGCGGCCGAGGAGGTCGCGGACGGTGACGAGCACGAGCCGTTCGTCGGCGGTGGCGTCCTCGGGCACCGCGGCGTCCGACGGGAGCGCCCCGGGGGCCTGTTCAGCCTCCTTCAGGAGGGCCGTCCGGTCCACCTTTCCGTTGGCGTCCAGCGGGAAGGCGGCCACGATCCGCACCGTGGAGGGCACGGCCTGTTCGGGCAGCCAGGCGCGGACACCGGCCAGGAGGTCGTCCGCGGCGGGGGTGGCGCCGGGGGCCGGGAGGACGTGGGCGACGAGCCGGGCGCGGCCGTCGGTGTCGCGCGGTGCGGTGACCACGGCGCTGCGGACGTCCTCGTGCTGCTCGAACGCGGCCTCGACCTCGGCCGGTTCGATGCGCACGCCGCTGATCTTGACCTGGTCGTCGAGGCGGCCGAGGAAGACGAGACGGCCGTCGTCGAGCATGCGGACGCGGTCGCCGGTGCGGTACATCCGCTCCAGGTCGGCGAGTTCGGCCGGCGGCGCGGTGAAGCGGCGGGCGGTCAGCTCGGGGTCGAGGTAGCCGAGGGCGAGGCAGGTTCCGCCGATGCGCAGCTCTCCGTCCTCGCCGCGGGCCACGACGGCGCCGTCGGCGTCGGTGACGGCGACGCTCGCGCCGGCGACCGGGAGGCCGATCGGGGGCGCGTCGTCGGTGTCCACGTCCGGGTCGTCCGCCCGCATGGCGTGGGTGGTGGTGGCGACGGTGGCTTCGGCGGGGCCGTAGGCGTTGTGCACGGTGGCGGTCACGTCGGCGCCGGGGCGGCGGCGCATCCGGTCGCCGCCGACCACGAGGTGGCGGAGCTTCAGTTCCTGGGGCCAGGGCCGGTCGAGGAGCGGCTCGATCATCGGGGTCGCGGCGACGCAGGCCGTCACCTCGGCCGCGCGCCACCAGTCGGTGAGGGCCGCCGGGTCCCAGCGGACGTCGTCGGGGGCGGGTACGAGGGCCGCTCCGCAGGCCAGGCCCGCCCACAGTTCGAGCAGGTGGGGGTCGAAGGCGACGCCGATCAGCAGGGACTGCCGGTCACCGGGTGCGAGCCCGGTCTCCTCGCGGTACCAGTCGACGAGGGCGGCGAGGGCGGGTTCGGCGACGGCGACCGCCTTCGGGCGGCCGGTGGAGCCTGAGGTGAGCACGGCGTAGAGGGACCCGGCCGGGGCGGTGCGCGCGCCGGGTGCGACCGGCGTGAAGGCGGCCACGACACGGGTCGCGGCGTTGGCTCCCTCTCCCGACACCGGCAACTCGGCCTGCTCCGCGGCAGGGTGATACGCCGTCAGGTTCTCGGGGGCGCCGATGAGGCAGGCGACGCCGATGTCCTCGGCGACTGCCGCGATGCGGCGCTCCCCGGGGCGCGGGCCGAGCGGCAGGTAGACCGCGCCGACACGGGCCAGCGCGATCGCGGTGACGACCAGGGCGGCCGACCGGTCGAGGCACACGCCGACGATGTCCCCGGCTCCGACCCGGCCGGCGAGCGCCGCGGCGACCGCGTCCGCCGCCTCGTCGAGCTGCGCGTAGCTCCAGCGGTGCTCCCCGTCGATGACGGCGGGCGCCTCGGGCGAGCGGCGCACCCACTCCTCGTAGCGCGCGAGGACGCCCTGGGCCGCGGACTCGGCGAGCGGGGCGCCGCGCAGGAGGCTCAAGGCGGCGCCGCCCGGCCGGCCCTCGACGGGGTGTTCCTCGTTCTGACGGTCCATCAACTTCGTGGTCATCACGACTCCTTCGGCGTGCTGAGGGCGGGGGCGGGGGCGGGGGCGGCGGTGCCCGCGAGGGCGCGGGCCTGGTCGGCGAGGACCGGGTGCTGGAAGAGCAGCCGCAGCGAAGGGCGCTCCCCCAGGCGCGGCTCCAGATGGGCCGCGAGCTGCGCGGCGAGCAGGGAGTGGCCGCCGACGTGGAAGAAGTGCGAGGTCTCGTCGAAGCGGTCGTGGCCGAGCACTTCGCGCCAGCCCTCGGCGAGCAGCACGACGGCCGGGTCCGCCGAGCGGGCCGGGTCGGTCATGGGGGCCGCTTCCTCGGCGGGCGCGGCCGGCGCCGTCTCGGCCGCCGTACGGGCCAGGGCCACCCGGTTCGGCTTGCCTCCGGCGAGGGTCGGCATGGTGTCGAGGAGCACCCAGCGGGAGGGTACGAGCGCGCCGGGCAGGCGGCGGCTCAGCTCGGCGTGGAGCGCCTGCTCGTCCCACTCCTCGGCCTCGTCGGCGCGTTCGCGGAAGGCGACGAGGCGGGGGCCGCCGTCGGCTTCGCGGTCGAGGACGACGGCGCAGGACCGGCCGCCGAGCGCGGCCGACGCGGCGGCCTCCACCTCTTCGAGTTCGATGCGGTAGCCGCGCAGCTTGATCTGGTTGTCGCGGCGGCCGAGGAAGCGCAGCAGCCCGTCCTCGCCGCGGTAGCCGAGGTCGCCGGTGAGGTAGACGCGTTCGCCGCCGAGCGCGTCGACGGTGACGAAGCGGGCCGCGGTGGCCTGTGGGTTCTTGACGTATCCCTCGGCCAGTCCGGCGCCCGCGATGGCCAGTTCGCCGACCGCGCCGGTGGGCAGCGGGCGCAGCGCCTCGTCCAGGACGTGGACGCGTTCACCGGGGAGTTCGACGCCGAGCGGGATCTCCGCGCCGTCGACGAGGCTCTCCGGGGTGATCTCGTGCACGGTGGAGCTGATGGCGGCTTCGGTCACGCCGTACACGTTGAGCACGGTGAACGCGGGGCGGCCGGTGCCGTTCTCGCCGCCGGGGCCGGTGCCGGTGGCCGTGCCGCTGCCGGACTCGGAGAAGAACGTACGCATCACGTCGGCCGGGATGCGCTCGCCGCCGAGGACGAGCAGGCGCGGCGCCCAGCGGCCTTCCGTGAGCACCGGCAGCAGGTCCTGGCGGGTGGCGAGGAAGTAACTGGTGGGCAGGTTGGCCACGGTGACGCGGGCGGCGGCGAGCGTCTGCGCCAGTTCGCCGCCGGTCGGTACGTCCTGTTCGGGCACGACGAGGCAGGCTCCGGCGTGCAGGGAGGGGAGGATCTCTTCGAGGGCGACGTCGAACGAGGGCTGGGCGAAGAGGAGGACCCGGTCGCCGGGCGCGAGCGCGAACCGCTCGGCCACGCCGGCCAGATGGTTGACGAGGGCGTCCCGGCCGACGGCGACGGCCTTGGGTATGCCGGTCGAGCCGGAGGTGTGGATGACGTATGCCGTGTCGGGCACCACGTCGGCCGCGCGGGCGGCCGGCAGGACCGGCGCGTCGACCGGGGCGTGCGGCAGGCCGGCGGGAACGGCCGGCGAGGCGCCCGGGGCGGTCAGGACGAGCGCGGGGGCGAGCCGGTCGAGCAGCAGCTCCAGACGGGCGGCCGGGTCGGACGGCGACAGCGGGCAGTGGACGGCGCCGGTGCGCAGGCAGGCGAGCAGCGTCACGACCGAGTCGGCGCCGCGCGGCAGCACCGCGGCGACCGGCTGTCCGGCGCGTACGCCCGCCGCCAGCATCCGCTCGGCGAGCGAGGTCACCTGGGCGTCGAGCTCGCCGTAGGTGATGCGGCGGGCGCCGATGAGGAACGCGGGGAGCGACGGGTCCTGGTGGGCGGCCGGGTCGAGCGGGTCGCGGCCGGGCGCCACGGCGGGCGCGGGGGCCGCCGCCGGGGGCGCCGCGGGGAGCGCGAGGTCGGCGAGGGGGGTGGCCGGCGCGTCGAGGTAGGCGCGCAGCAGGTCGAGGAAGCGCTCGGCGAGCAGCTTCGCGACGCCCTCGCCGAAGAGGTCGGCGTCGTAGTCCCAGACGAGGGTCATGCCGGCGGCGCCGTGCCGCAGGCTCACGCCCCGCCGGTCGTCGGGGAGCAGCACCACATCGAGGTCGAAGCGGGTGGTGCCGGTGTTGAACCCCTCGAAGAGGGTGATGTCGAGGCCGGGCACGTCGAGTTCGGGCAGCGGCGCGTCGTGGGCGCTGAACATGACGCCGAACAGGGGGTTGTCGGCGCCCGATGTGTGCAGGCCGAGCGCCCGGGTCAGCTCCTGGACCGGCACTTCCTGGTGCGGGAGGGCGCGGATGAGGGTGTCGGTGACCTCGTCCATGGTGTCCTCGGCGGGGGCGCCGGGGTCCAGGTCGAGACGGAGCGGGATGGTGTTGACGAACATGCCGACGGCGTCCTCGTAGCCGCGCGGGCGGTTGCCCACAGCGGTTCCCACCACCATCTGGCTGCGTCCGCTGTGGCGCCGCAACAGCTCTGCGAAGAGTCCGAGCAGGGTCGCGAAGGGAGTGAGGCCGCGTTCACGGGTGTGGGCGCGCAGTCGCTCCGCGAGGTCCGCGCCGATCGACTGGCGCAGCTGGCCGCCGTGGTGGCGCCGGCGCGCGCCGGGCCGGGCGAGTCCGGGCAGCGGCATGTCGTACGAGGCATCGCGCAGGGTCCCCGCCCAGTACTCCAGACTGGCGCTCAGCTCTTCGGCGCGGATGTCGCCGGCCCTGGCCCGTACGTGGTCGGCGTACGAACTCGCCTCGGGCAACTCGACGCTCTCGCCGCGCACTTGGGCGCTGTAGACGCTGAAGACGTCGTTCAGCAGGATGGCGAACGAGTGCCCGTCGTGGATCAGGTGGTGCTCGACGTGGATGAGCCGGTGCTGGTCCTCGGCGAGTTTGACGAGGGTCCAGCGCAGCAGGGGTGCGTCGAAGGTGTCGAGCGGCGTCTCCGCCTCGGCCCGCAGCAGCTTCTCGAAGGCGGCCTCGGGGTCGGCCTCCCAGGTGATGTCCACGGTGCGCAGCCGCGGCGTGCAGTGGTCGGCGACCCGCTGGCCGGGCATCGCGCCCTCCACGGCCACCAGTTCGAGACGCAGGCCGGGGTGGCGGGCGAGCGTCGCGGCCAGGCCGCTGCGCAGCGCGTCCACATCGAGGGTGCCCCACAGGTCGAGGGAGGCGGTGAAGTTGTAGGCGCGGCTGCCGGGCTGCACTTGTTCGTGCAGCCAGACGATCTCCTGCGAGGAGGAGAGGGGAAGCATGGGCGATCCCTTGGGTTGTCGGGTCGATGGCGCGGGACGCGGTCGTGCGTCCGCACGGCGGTGCGCCGGACGGGCCGCGGATCACGCGGCCCGTCCGGATGGGACGGTGGGACGGAGTGCCGGGAGGAGCCGGGGTGTCAGGGGGTACGGGGCCGCGCGCCGGCGGTCGCGTACGGCACCGGACCGCGCCCGGGGATCAGTGCACGGGCGCGCCGAGGGGCAGCGCCGCGCACAGGGCCGCGAAGGCCTCCTCGGCGGCACGGTCGTCGAGGATCGAGCGGTCCCACACCATGCGGAGGTGGAGTTCGGGGCCCTGGGTCGCGGAGACGGCGAAGGGCGCGCGGACCTGCCTGCCGTCGACGTGTACCTCGCGGCCCGCGGTCGCGCCGAGCCGCAGGGGGGTGCGGTGGCGCGCGTCGTCGACGGTGAGCAGCCCGTCGAGCCGGCCGGACCAGGCGGATCCGCCCGCCCGCGCTGCCCGCACCACGTCGTCGAAGGGGGTGTCGGCGCGGTCCAGGTCGTCCCACCACTGGGTGGCCGTCACCTCGGGCGGCGGGGTGCCGGCCGTGTCGGCCGGGAAGACGACCGTGTTGAGGAAGCAGCCGAGTACGGATCCGGTGCCGGCGGGACGGCCGCCCCAGGGGTAGCCGATGGGCGAGACGGGCCCGGTGCCGTACAGGGTGGCGGCTGCCGCCCGGCAGGCGTCGAGCAGCGCCGGGAAGGGCATGCCGCCGGGGGGCGAGGGGAGCTTCGACTCGGCGGCTCCGGTGGGGAGCCCGGCGGTCGTGCGGCGCGCTCCGGGCAGGGGCGCCCGCTCGTGGGCGGGGCGCAGCCGCTCACCCCAGTACGCGAGGGCGCGGGGCGAGGCGGCACGGTCCTCGGCGGCGAGCTGGCGCAGGACGGCGTCCTTGTAGGCGGCGAGTTCGGCTGCCGCGTCGGCGGGTGAGAGGTCGTGCGGTCCGAGACCGTCGCGGTAGGCGGCGCCGAGTTCCTCGACGACGCGGGCGAGGGACTGGCCGTCGCAGGCGGTGTGGTCGAGGACGACGGCGAGCACCTCCTCCTCGGCGCCGGGGCCGTCGTCGGCGAGGAAGAGGCGCAGCGGCGGCCCCTCGGTCACCCAGCCGGCCAGGGCGCGGCGCAGGGCGTCCCGCGCGTCCTCGCCGGGGGCGGGGGCCACCTGGTGCAGCGGTACGTCGGCGGGCGCGGGCCGGAGCACGGGTGTGCCCCGCTCGACGACGGCCGGCGAGCGCAGGGCGGGGTGGCGGGCGGCCAGGTGGTTGGCCGCGGCGCGCAGGCGGGCCGGGTCGACGGTGCCGCGCGGGAAGGCGAAGAACATCGGGACGATGTCCGCGCGTCCCGCGGGGTCCAGGGCGCGCACGAGTAGGAAGCGCCGCTGGGCGCCGGTGACGGGCAGCGGTCCGGGGGCCGGGTCACCTGCGCCGAGGCGCTGGTAGCGGGCGAGGTACTGGCCCGTGATGCTGGGGTGCACGTGATCCTCTCTCGGGGTCGGGGGCTTGCGGGGGCGGCCGGGTACGGGTGCGGACCCGGGCGGCGCCGAGGGGTGTGGCCGGGCCGGTGACCGGTCAGGCGACGGGGACGCTCTCGTCGTGGCCGGGCGCGGCGTCCTGCCGCTCGTCGTCCCCGGGGTGTGCGGCGGTGGGGAGGTCGCGCATCCGGCGCAGCGGGGAGAGCAGCAGGGGCAGCGGTACGAGGAGGAAGCCGGCCGCGCAGATCCACAGCGCCGAGCGCGCTCCGAACGCGTCGGCGACGGTGCCGCCGACGAGGGCGCCGAGCGGCAGGGTGCCCCACATGACGAAGCGCAGGGTCGCGTTCATCCGGCCCAACAGGCGCGGCGGGCACAGGGTCTGACGGAAGCTCACCTGGGCGACGTTGTAGACCACGGCGCCGAAGAAGACCACCGCGGAGCCGAGCGCGAACAGGGTGGCGGCGGCGCCGCTGCCGGACAGGGGCCACAGCAGCGCGAACGGGCCGCTGACGAGCGCCGACAGCCAGATCAGCCGGGCCTGGCCGAAGCGGGCCGCGAGCCGTCCCGCGGCCAGTGCTCCGGCGAGTCCGCCGACGGCGGACGCCGAGAGCATCACGCCGACGGCGGCGGGTGCCAGGCCGAGGACGCGGACCAGGAAGATGGTCTGGGTCGCCATCAGCATCGCGGTGAAGAAGTTGCCCAGTCCGGTCGCGCCCGCGATGACCCGCAGCAGGGGGTGGCCGAGCACGAAGCGCAGGCCCTCCGCGACGTCCTTGCGCAGGGATGCGCCGGGGACCGGTTCGGGGGCGGGCTCGGGGCGGCGGATGGCGAGCAGGAACAGGGCCGAGACGGCGTAGCCGACGGCGTCGGCGACGATCGCCAGGTGGGCCCCCACGAGCTGGACGAGGCCGCCACCGAGGCCGGGCCCTGCCACCTGGGCGGAGGAACGTACCGTCTCCAATGCCCCGTTTCCGGCGACCAGTTGCTCCCTGGGCAGGAGCTGGGGCAGATAGCTCTGGTGGGCCACGTCGAAGAACACCGTCGCGATGCCGGTGATCAGGGCCACGACGTAGAGCTGTGCCATGGTCAGGGCGTCCGCGACGGCGGCGAGCGGAATGCTGGCCATGGCCAGGGAGCGGACCAGGTCGGCGCGGATCATCAGGGACAGCTTGCGCATCCGGTCGACCCAGGCTCCGGCAGGCAGACCGATGAGCAGGAACGCGGCGGTCTCGGCCGCGGTGAGCAGTCCCACCTGGAAGGCGGGCGCGTCGAGTTCGAGGACGGCCACCAACGGAAGTGCGACCAGGGTGACTTGGGCGCCGGCCTGCCCGGCCGCGGCTCCGGCGAGCAGGAAACGGAAATCGCGCATACGGAGCAGACCGCTGGGAGCGGCCCGGGGCGAAGGGGACATGCACGAGACCTTCACCTCGCGCCGATCAGGAGTCAAAACAAACAGGACACTTTCGGTCGTTTCTTGCTCCATTCTGACTCTCGATCAAGAAAATCGTAGGCCAGATCCGGGCAACGGCCGGATGAATCGCAGGTGTTGGGGCCCGAAGACACAGGACTTCCTGGGCCCCGGGGCATGTGATTCCAGGGGGCGGCAGGTCCTCACACCCCATGAATGCAGGTATGTCCGAAACTCACCGCCCCCACACTTGCGGAGGCAACCAGATCCTCACTCGGACGTCGGGGGTGGCGAACCCCGCGTCCGGCCTCCGGTCGGGGCTCGGCCCAGGACCCGTGTTCCGGACCCCGCTCCGGACCCCGCCACGGGCCCCCTCAGCCCTCGACGGCGCGGAGGTCCACGGCGTGCCGGTCGGTGGCCAGGACGACGGGCAGCGGCAGGCCGGTGCGGGTGTCCAGACGCATCAGGGTCGCCTGGACCACGGCCTCGCCGGCCGGCACCGTCTCCGGGTGGCTCAGCTTCTCCCGGTTGACCCAGGTGTGTTCGTCGCCGTCGCACTTCGCCGCCGTCCCGCCGATGCCGTGCAGGACGGAACCGGTCAGCACCCCGCTCGACACGAAGATGGGTCCGGACCCGGACGGCGGCGAACAGCGGTAGGTGCCCGAGAGGGTGACGGTGCCGTCCTTGCTGACCGTGCCGGTCGGCGCCGCGGACACGGCGTCCGAAAGGGCAGCCCCGGCCGGACCCGAGGCCACGCCGAGAAGGACTCCGGCGGCGGCAACGGCCCCGGCGGCGACAAGACTTGTGCGCATCGGCAGATCTCTCCTTTGTCTCTGTGTCTCTCCTGGAAGGGCGCGGGGCCGGCGCAGTCCACGCCCGCACCCGCGCCCAAGCAATACCGCCAACCCGCCCGGCGGTCGGGGATCCGCGCCGGTCCCCGGCGTGTCCACCGGGGCCACGGAGGGTGACGCGAGGGGCCGTGGACGTGTCGCGGCACCGGTGGGGCCCGATGGAACCGGCCCGTCCCCGCATGACCGAAAGAGGGCCCCGTCTCCGCGCGCCGGGGGCGGCACGCGCCGTGCATGCTGGTGCCCCCGGCCGTTTCCCGTGCCGCCCGGCGGATCCCCCGACAGGATGGGAGCGTCACTGTGCGTACCGTAGGCGTGGAAGAGGAACTGCTCCTGGTCGACCCGGTCACCGGCGCGCCCCGCGCCCTGGCGTCGGAGGTGCTCGACCGTCTGACCAAGTGTGCCGTCGAAGGAGATGGCGTGCCCGCGGGCGTGTTCGCCCGCGAACTGCAGGGCCAGCAGCTGGAGTTCGGCACACGTCCGCAGAGCGGCATGGAGGAACTCGGCGCCGAGATAGTGCGCTGGCGCCGCGTCGCGGCCCGGCACGCCCGGGAGGCGGGGGCCGCGCTCGCGGCGCTCGCCACCTCACCCCTGCCGGCCCGGCCCGCCGTCAACGTGAGCCACCGCTACCAGTGGATGGAGGAACAGTTCGGCCTGACGACCCAGGAACAGCTCACCTGCGGCTGCCATGTGCATGTGTCGGTGGCATCGGACGATGAAGGGGTCGCGGTGGTGGACCGGATCCAGCCGTGGCTGCCCGTCCTGACCGCGCTCAGCGCGAACTCGCCGTACTGGCAGGGCACGGACACCCTGTACGGCAGCTACCGCAGCAGGGTGTGGGGCCGGTGGCCCATGTCGGGGCCGACCGCGTTCTTCGGCTCCGCCGAGCGCTACCACGCCCAGGTCGACGCCATGGTGACCAGCGGTGTGGTGCGTGACCGGGGCATGATCTATTTCGATGCCCGGCTCTCGCACCGCTATCCCACCGTGGAGATCCGTGTCGCGGACGTCTGCCTGGAAGCCACCACCACCGTGCTGGTGGCGTGCCTGGCCCGTGCACTGGTCGAGACCGCGGCACGGGACTGGCGGAGCGGGCACGAGCCACTGAGGCACGGTGTGGGCCTGCTGCGGCTGGCCGCCTGGCGCGGCGCCCGATCGGGGCTCGACGGCGACCTGCTGCACCCGCTGACCATGCGACCGGCCCCCGCGCAGGCGGTCACGGCCGCCCTGCTCGACCACTTACGGGAGGCACTCGACGACAGCGGTGACCTGGCGTGGGCCCGCAAGACGACCGCCGAACTGCTGGCCCGAGGCAATGGCGCCCGCATCCAACGTGCTCTGTACGCACACACCGGAAGCCTCGGTGATGTGGTCGCGGCATGTGTGCGCCACACCCTGGGCGAGCGCCAACTCCGGTACCCCGCAGGGGAACGGACGCACCCCACACCCTCGACCTGAGACATCACTCGGTGGAGGGCCGGGGCCATGGGTCCATACAGCCTCGTGGCCCCGGGTCGTCTCATCTACCGTGAACTGGGTACTTCACACAGAGGAGACGCGTAACATCCGGCAGCAATCACGTACGCACACACCTCGGAGGTACCCCCGTGCCGGACAGCACCACACTCCAGTCCCAGTACGCCGCGCAGATCCAGAGCGACCTCGACAGCAACGTCGCCGAACGCGAACACATCGCCGCTCAGATCGGCGCCCTCCAGGAGCAGTTGACCACCCTGGAGAACAACCACGCCCTGCTCGCCTCCATGCAGCACGCGGTGGGCGGTCCGGCCGCGCCGGCGCCCAGGAAGGCGGCGGCACCGGCCAAGTCGGCGGCCGGCAAGAAGACCGCGGCGGCGTCCGCCCCGCGCATCCCCCAGGCCCGTGCCGCGCAGAAGTCCGCAGGTCGCGCCGGTAAGAAGCAGACCGGGCCGGCCGCCAAGCCGAGCAAGGCCGTGAAGAGCACCAAGGCCGGCAAGGCGTCCTCCGGGGCTCCTACCACCCTGCGGGACCTCGTCGCGGCCCACCTCGCCCAGAGCGGTGAGCCGCGCTCGGCGGCCGAGATCACGACGGGTCTCACCGAGGCACACCCGGACCGCACCATCGCGGGCACCGTGGTGCGCAACACCCTCGAAAACCTCGTCGCCAAGGGAGAGGCGCAGCGCACCCGGCAGAACCGGTCCGTGTTCTACACGGCTCCCGACGCCAAGGCCGCGGCCCCGGCCGCCGCGTCCGCGGACGGTGACGTCAAGAAGGAGGCGGACGCGGTCACCCCCGCGGCCTCCAACTGACCGACGCGCGGTGCCGGGGCCCCCGGCACCCGCGCCGCCATCGACCGGAGAGGTGACACGCAGCCCCGTGCCTCACGCCACAGGGCTGCAGTCCGGGTGACCCCAGCCCCCGTCGCGCTTCATGATGGGAGTGCCGGCGGCATACGGCTGACCGCACGGGCAGCGGCCGGGGAACTTCGCCTTGATGGTCCGCGGCTTCCCCGAGGGGGCCGACCCGGACGCGGACGTCGACTTGCGCGCGGCGGGCCTGCTGCGCGCGACAGTGGCACGGGCCGGCGCCGGCACCGGCATCTCCACGTCACCCAGGGCCGTGCCCGCGGCACGCTGCGAGGTGGCCGCGTCGCTCGCGGCCTGGTCCGCGATCGCGTTCAGCGGGTCTCCGCCCACCTGGTGCGCGGCCACATGGACGAACTCCACATCCCGCTCGGTGAGCAACTGGTCGATGCGCTCGACGAGTTCACGGTTGGCGACCGGCTTGCCCGCGGAGGTCTTCCAGCCGTTGCGCTTCCAGCCCGGCAACCACTGGGTGACCGCCTTCATGGCGTACTGGGAGTCCATGCGCACCTGCATGCGGGTGCCCGCGGCCACGGCTTCGAGGAGCTGTTCGAGGGCGGTGAGCTCGCCGACATTGTTGGTGGCGGTGCCGAGCGGCCCCGCCTGCCAGCGCTCCGGCGTCCCCTGCGGCCCGGCGATCACCCAGGCCCAGCCGGCGGGCCCCGGATTGCCCTTGGACGCCCCGTCACATGCGGCAACAACAACTCGTTCAGACATCGGGCCATCATCCCACCGCCCTCCCCCTGCCCGGTCCCCCGGCCCGCCTCACGCTGGGTGACCGCTCGGCGCGCGGGGCCCGTGGCGGCGTGTCACGGTGAAAGGGATGGATCCCACCCACCAGCAGGAGTGACTCTCCATGGGCAAGGCCGAGAAGTTCAGGGACAAGGCACAGCAGGCCGCCGAGCAGGCGAAGACGAAGGCGTCCCGGTCGCCGGAGCGGACCTCCGGGCACACCCAGGACCCCATGGAGCAGTTCCGTGAGGAGCAGGAGCGGGCCGAGCGCCTGACGCGCAACGCCGAGACCGACCACTCCTGACCCCGTCGGTACGGCATGACACGGGAGCCGGGGCGCTCACCCGAAACGGGGTGAACACCCCGGCTCCCGGCTGCGCGTGCGTCACGTGGGCGCCGGGAGTTCGCGGGTGCGGGCCCACGCCAGCAGGTCGTCGAGCGGCCAGGTGGTGATGACGCGCTCGGGCGGGACCCCGCACTCCTCGGCTCGGGCGCAGCCGTAGATCTGCCAGTCGAGCTGGCCCGGCGCGTGGGCGTCGGTGTCGATGGAGAACAGGGCGCCGGCCTCGACGGCCCGGGTCAGCAGCCGGCGCGGCGGGTCGAGCCGTTCCGGTCGGCTGTTGATCTCGACGGCGGTCCCCGCGTCGGCGCAGGCGGCGAAGACCGCCTCGGCGTCGAACTGGGACTCGGGCCGCCCGCGCCCGGTGACGAGACGGCCGGTGCAGTGGCCGAGCACGTCCGCGTGCGGGTTGCTCACCGCCGCGACCAGGCGCCGGGTCATGGCGGCCGCGTCCATGCGCAGTTTGGAGTGGACGGACACGACGACGATGTCGAGCCGGCCGAGCAGCTCGTCCTCCTGGTCCAGGGAGCCGTCGTCGAGGATGTCGCACTCGATGCCGGTGAGCAGCCGGAACGGAGCCCACTGCTCGTTGAGTCCGGCCACCACGTCCAGCTGGTGGCGCAGCCGCTCAGCGGTGAGGCCGTTGGCGACGGTCAGTCTGGGCGAGTGGTCGGTGAGGACGGCCCACTCGTGCCCGATCTCCGCCGCCGCGCGGCCCATGTCGTCGATGGGGCTGCCCCCGTCCGACCAGTCGGAGTGCAGATGGCAGTCGCCGCGCAGCGCGGCCCGCATCCGGTCGCCGCCCTCGACGAGCGGCGCCGCCGCTTCGAGGTCGGCTTCCAGCCGCTGGAGGTAGCCCGGCACCTCGCCGGCGAGCGCCTCGCGCACCACCCGTGCGGTCTTGGGACCGATGCCCTTCACCGCCTCCAGCTGTCCGACGCCCTTCGCGCGGCGGGCGAGTTCGTCCGGCGGCATCTCCCCGATCGCGTCGGCCGCGGTACGGAAGGCACGGACGCGGTACGTGGCCTCGTGCGCGCGTTCGAGCAGGAAAGCGATCCGCTTGAGGGCCGACACGGGATCCATGCACACACCTCCTGTGCGGACGGGCCTGCCTCCGCGCGGACCCGCCGCGGTCCGTGCCGGGGGGCACCGGCACGCGCCGTCGCGGGCCGTCCCTCCAGCTTCCCCCAGGGCGGGGCCGCTCGCAGCCGCGCGGCCGAGTGCGCCGGGCGTACCCGCCGTGCGCCCCCTCGGCGGCCGTGTCGGGGCGGTCGCCCCCGCCGACGGCGCCCTAGCCTCGCCAGGGTGATGGTGCGAAGAGATGCCCGCGACGGGCGCCGGCCGGGGCGGGCGGGCGGTGTCCTCGTCGGCGCCGCCGTGCTGCTGCTGGTGACCGGCCCGCTGATGGTCTCGCCGTCCTCCCCCGCCGTTGCGCGGAACGACACCGCGGCCGTGCGGGCCCGCCCCTCCGCCACCGCTGCGCTGTCGCCCCCGCCCCCGGCCGATCCCCGGGCGGGCCCGCCCGCAGGAGCAGGGGCCGACAGCGCGGAGTACCGCAGGTCACGGCCGGAACTGCCCGCGGGCTGCATCGCGGAGCGCCGCCGCCCCGAGCCGCACGATGTGCGGCCGGCCTGCTCGTATCCGGTGGTGGGTGTCTTTCTGCGGCCCGGCGGCCGGAAGACGTGCACCGGGGCGGTGGTGGCCGGAGGGCACGGCGATCTGCTGGTCACGGCGGCGCACTGTCTGCCGCTCGACGGCACGTCGTTCGCGCCCGGGTACCACGACGGCACCGCCCCGTACGGCCGCTGGCCGGTGCTGGCCGCGGTGCCGGACCCCCGGTTCGCCGAGGCCCGCAAGGGCGCCAGGAACTGGCCGTACGACTGGGCGTTCGTGCGGGTGGCGCGGGTCGGCGGGAAGAGTGTGCGGGAGGCGGTGGGGTCGGCCTTCGAGGTGCCGCCGCACCCGGAGAGCCTGCCGTCCGACCTGGGCCGGGTCACCCTGGTCGGCTATCCGCACGACCGGCCGGGCCAGCACGTCTGCACGGTGGACTCCGCGCCCGCCTACGGCGGCTTCCGGCAGGCGCGCTGTGCGGGCTTCTCCAGCGGCGTGTCGGGCAGCCCGTGGGTGCTCGCGGCGCGGGAGGGCGAGGGCATCGTCGTCGGGGTGCTCGGCGGCGCCGAGCGGGGCGGCGGCTTCCTCGCCGACGTCTCGTACACGGCACGCTTCGACGCGGGCCTCGCCTCCCTGTTCGCCACGGCGCAGGGAATCGTCCCCCGGGCCTCCCCCTCCGTCGCACCCGCGGCACGGCGAGACGCTCCCTGAGACATCGTCAACTTCCGTCCATGACTGCCGGGTTGATGCCATGGCCGGGCCGCCCGTCGGGGGATTCGACGGGCGGCCCGGTGTCTCAGGGGGACGGCGTGGTCAGCACTGGCGCAGGCCGGGGGCCGGGTCCTGACCGGTCTTCACGCTGACGGCCGGGACGTTGCCCCAGGCGCCGTTGTCGAGCTGCGTCCAGTACCAGATGTCGTTGCCGCCCTGGTGCGGGTCGCCGTGGCCCCAGCACTCGAACCAGTTGAACCCGGTGGTCAGGGTGCCGCGGGTGGCCGAGCGGTAGGACCGGTCGGCGTATCCCTTCGCGCCGACCGCGTTGCCGCAGTACAGGCGGCCGTCCGAACGGACCCCGCACTCCGCGGCGGGCTTGGCCGCGGCGGCGGGCGCGGCGACGGCGGTCGGCAGGCCCGCCGTGGCGAGGCCGGCTGTCAGGGCGGTGGCGGAGAGGAACAGGGCGATCTTCTTGCGTGCGTTCACTGCGAACTCCTCGCGTAGGGGTGCGGTGTGGCCGGACCATATGGGGGGGCCGGACCATGTGGTGCGGGACGGTGTGCGGCCCGTTCAGATGTGGGGCGGACGGTTCAGGCACACGTGGGGACGTTGTCGAGCCAGGCCGGCCCCTGGATGTAGATGTTGGTGATCCATGCCTGGTAGTCGGGCAGGTAGGACCAGGCGTCGTTGCGGTAGCCGTCGGCCTCGACGAGCTGGGCGTGCTTCTGGCAGGCGATCTTCACGCGCGTCGGTCCCGCGAACTTGTTGACGCGGGCGCTGGTCGTGGACGGCTGGGTGTGGGTCCATACGTCGGTGCCCCAGGTGGAGAAGTTCCCGTCCTGACCCGGGGAACCGCCGATGCGTACCGCGCCGTTGTAGTCCCCGCCGAGCCGCACGTCGCTGACCATCACATGGGTGCCGGACTGGCGGGCCTCGACCATCTTGCCCGCGCCGAGGTAGACGGCGATGTGGTGGATGGAGTCGGCACCGCCCCACGCCATCAGATCGCCGGGGAGCAGCGGACCGGTGCCCTGGCCCGCGCCGAAGCGGGCGGTGACGTGCGAGGAGTGGTACTGGCTGTTGGCGGTGCCGGCCAGGATGTCCTGGCCGGTGGCCTGGGCGTAGGCGTAGCGCACCAGGCCCGAGCAGTCGAAGCCGCGGCGCTCCGGGTCGTGGTTGCTCGCCGGGTCGGTGGGGTCCACCTGCCCGTAGGTGGCACCGGGCTGGGCCCCGTGGCCGCCGCCCCAGGTGTACCAGATGCCGAGTTGCGAACAGGCGGCGCGCACGGCTGCCTCGGCGGCGGCGGACGCTCCCGGCGCGAGCACGTCGCAGCCGCCGGCCGCGGCGCGGGCCGCCGCTGCGGTGCCGAGGGGCGCGGTGCCGAGGGGTGCGGCCGTCGAGGTGCCTGCGGCCGGCACGATCGCGCAGGCCGCCAGGAGGCCGGCGGCGGCCAGGGTGCGGCGGGCTCTGGCAAGGGTGAGGTGCATGTCGTTTCCCCGTTTCGTCGTCCGTATGCCGGACTGCCGCCCGGCGGACCGCCGACGTGGTCCCGTGCTGAACGGGAGCGGTGGCGGCGGTGGTTCGAGACTGTGCGGTGCCGGGTGCGCTGTCGAGGAGGCGGCCGTCTCCTGTGCGGACGGGAAACGGGAAACACCCGGGGAAACAGCCCGCCCGAGGCCCTAGGAGGAGGCGGGGCAGAGCGGCCGGAAGGGCAGGTCGGGCAGCAGACGAGCCCAGCGCTGGGGCCCCGTGTCGCCCAACAGCCGGCATACCTGCGCCTGTTGGCGCGGTACGTCGGTGTTCCAGAGCCGAACGGTGCCGTCGTTGCTGCTGCTCGCCAGCGTGCCGGGCCGTTCGGGGTCGAAGGTGACGCCCCAGACGGCCCCGGTGTGTCCGCTGAGCGTGGCGAGGTGCGCGGCCCGCGCGGGGTCCCACAGCCGGACCGTCTGGTCGCTGCCGCTGGAGGCGAGCGTCCTGCCGTCGGGGCTGAACGCGACCGCGCGCACCGAGCCGCTGTGGCCGGCGAGCGTCCGGGCGGTGGTGCGGTGGGTGAGGTCCCACAGGCGTACGGTGCCGTCGTTGGCGCCGCTGGCCAGGGTGCGCCCGTCGGGGGCGAACGCCACGGAACGCACCGAACCGGTGTGGCCGCGCAACACGGTGCGCGGCCCCTGTGCCGGGTCGCGCACGTCCCACAGACGGACCGTCAAATCGTCGCTGCCGGTGGCCAGCGTGTGGCCGTCGGGGCTGAACGCGACCGTGTTGACGAAGTCCTCGTGGCCGTCGAGCGTGGCGTAGGGGCGGCGGGTCGCGATGTCCCACAGGGTGGCGGTGCGGTCGGCGCTCGCGGAGGCCAGGAGCCGTCCGTCGGGCGAGAAGGCCACCGCGAACACCGATCCGTCGTGGCCGGTCAGGGTCGCTTCGAGGCGGCCCGTCGCCACCTCCCAGAGCCGTACGGTGCGGTCGGCGCCCGCCGAGGCGAGGAGGCGTCCGTCCGGTGAGAAGGCCACCGCGAACACCGATCCGTCGTGCCCGGTGAGGGTGGCCCGCAGCCGGTGGTGGGCCACGTCCCACACCCGTACCGTACGGTCCGCCTGCGCCGAGGCGAGCAGGGCACCGTCCGGGGAGAACGCGGACTGCCACGCCTCGGTGAAGGGCCGGGCGGTGAACGCGGGGCGGCCCGGGTCCCACATCACGACGGACTGGTCGAACCCGCCGGTGGCAAGGCGTTCGCCGGGGCCGGCGGCGATGGCGAGGACATAGTCGGTGTGGCCGGACAGGGTGGCGACCACACGGTGGTTGACGGCGTCCCACAGCTTGACGGTGCCGTCGCCGCTGGCGCTGAGGACGGTGTCGCCGCCATGGGTGAAGGCCACGGCGTTCACATCGTCGCTGTGTCCGGTCAGCACACCATGCGCCGTGCCGTCGGGCAGATCCCACAGGCGGACGGTGCGGTCGGCGCCGCCGGATGCCAGGGTGTGGCCGTCGGGGCTGAACGCCACGCCGAGCACCTGGTCGCTGTGGCCGGTGAGGACCTGGGGCGGCCGGCTGCCCGTGACGTCCCACAGGCGCACGGTGCGGTCCATCGACGCCGAGGCGAGGGTGTGTCCGTCCGGGCTGTAGGCGACCGCCATCACCGCGTCGTCGTGGCCGGTGAGGACGGTGCGTACCGTGCCGTCGGGCACGTTCCACAGCCGGACGGTGCGGTCGGTGCCCCCGGACACGAGGGTGTGGCCGTCGGGGCTGAACGCCACGGAGCGTACGGCCCCTTGGTGTCCTCGCAGGGTCGCCGTCGTCCGGCGGGTGGCCGCGTCCCACAGGCGTACGGTGCCGTCGGCGCCGGCCGTCGCGAGGCGGGTGCCGTCGGCGGCGTAGGCGACGGCGGTGACCGCGCCGGTGTGGCCGCGCAGGACGGCGGTGACCTGGTGGTCCGTGGTGTCCCACAGCCGTACGGTGGCGTCCGAGCTCGCCGAGGCGAGGGTGTGGCCGTCGGGGCTGAACGCCACGGAGTTGACCGGGCCGGCATGGCCGCGCAGCCGTCCGTCGAAGTACTGCGCCTGCGTGCTGAGCAGGGCCCCGCGCGCCTGCGGGGTGCGGTCGGTGCGGTAGGCGTCGGCGGCGAGCAGCATGGAGGCCTCCGGCTGTCCGGCGGCGAGCGAACCGGACCGCACGGCGAGGGCCTGTGACTGGGCGGTGCGGCTCTGGTCGAGGGCGCGCCGACGCTGCTGGAAGGCGAGGGAGCCGGCCGTCACAGCGAGGGCGAGGAGGCCCACGAGGGTGGTGAGCAGGGCGCGGCGGATACGGGTCTGGCGCCGCGTGTGGCGCACACCGCGGGCCTCCTCCGCCGCGCACGCGTCGAGGAACTCCTTTTCCAGTGGGCCCAGTTGGTCGCGCCGATCGCGTTCCACTCCCTGGTGGACGCGTTCGCGCACCGCGGCGAGACGGGTGCCACGGTAGAGCAGGCTCGGGTCACGGCCGGCCCGCGCCCACTGGTCCGCGGCGTCGCAGACCTGCTGGCGCAGGACGAGGCCGGCCCGGTCGGCGTCGATCCAGCCGCGCAGCCGCGGCCAGGCGTGCAGCAGCGCCTCGTGGGTGATCTCCACGGTGTCGCTGCCCGCGGTGACGAGCCGGGCGCGCACGAACGCGTCGAGCGCGCGGGCGCCGGACTCCGGGTCGGTCAACTGCCTTATCAGTAGGGCTCGTTCGATGGGCCTGCGGGTCTGGACGGTGTCGTCGGCGACGTGGACGAGGCGCACCAGGAGCTGCCGCACGGTCGACTGCTCCGCGGCGTCGAGGCGCCCGTACACCGACTCGGCGGTGCGGGCGACGGCGCCGCGAATGCCGCCGGTCGTCTCGTAGCCAGCCACCGTCAGGGTCCGGCCGGCCCGCTGCTGCCACGTGACGAGCAGGGCGTGGGCGAGCAGGGGCAGCGAGCCGGCGGAGGTCGCGGAGTCCTGGCCCAGGTCCCTCAACAGCAGTTCGACCAGGCCGGGTTCGAGAGTCAGGCCGGCTCGTTCGGCGGGTCCCGTGATGGCCTGGCGCAGCTGGGCGCCGGACATGGGGCCGAGCGCGAACAGGCCGTGGGTGAAGACTTCCACGAGGCGGGGGTGGTCGAGGCAACGCCCACAGAAGTCGCCACGTACCCCGATCACGACGGCAGCACAGGCGGTGGAGTCTGCGGCGCGGGCGGTGGAGTCTGCGGCGCGGTCGCGGGGGGTATCGTCCCGCCCGGTCGAGCCGTGGGCGCCCTCTGCGGCGAAGGCCCCGACGACCCACCCCGCCGAACCTCCGTCGTCCCGGCAGGTGTTGCCCACATGACCCGCGGTCGAGCCGCCCGCCCTCCACCCGCCGGGGGCACCGTCACCGTGCGGGGCGAAGCCGTCGGCATCCCGCCCGGTCGACCAGTCCGCGGCGGGGGCGGGCGAGCCACCGGCCCCGCCTGGGGCGAAGCCATCGGCATCCCGGGAGCCGGGCGCGCCGCCATCCCGCCCGGTCGCCCCCTCCGTGACAGAGGCGCGGCCGTCACCTGCGGGCGAACTGTCAGCGCCTCGCCCGGTGTTGACATCACCGTCACCCCCGGCCGCGCCGCCCGCACCCCGCCCCCCGGAGTCACCGGCCTCGCCAGGGGTGGAGACGTCGGCGTCCCGCGGGGCGGGTACACCGGCACCCCACCCGGGCAACGCGCCCGCATCCCCCGTGCTGGGAGCGCCGGCATCCCACCCGGCCGGGCCCACGCCGCCCTCCGCGCAGGCGCCCCCGCCGGCCCGGCCGATCGCATCGTCGCCGGCCCGCGCCGTGGACAAGGCGTGGAGTACGGCGACGAAGTCGCGGCGCTCGCGGTCGCTCTCGCACAGGGTGAAGGCCTCCTCGAACTGGTCGACGACCAGGACGAGACCGCGGCCCCGGCCGTGCGCCGCCGCCGCGTCGACCAGCAGGCCGGGCCGGTCGGCGAGCGCCTCGGGGGTGATCTCCGCGCACGCCGCGCCGAGCACGTCCGCGGCGCAGCGCAGGAGTTCCTTGAGCGGGTGGGCCGTCGGGGTGCACACGACGACCGGCCACCGCTCCGAGCCGGGCACGGGCAGGGCGCCCCGGCGCAGCGCGGGCAGCAGTCCGGCCCGGAGGAGGGAGGACTTGCCGGCGCCCGAGGGAGCGACCACGGCGAGCGGGCCGCGGCCCATGCGTTCGGCGAGCCGGCCGGTCAGTTCGGCCGTCGCGCTCTCGCGGCCGTAGAACCACGCCGTGTCCTGCTGCCCGTAGGCGGCGAGCCCGCGATAGGGGCACAGGCCCGTGTCGGCGGCGCCGTGGTGCGTGGCGCGGGACGCGGGAGCGGACGCCGGTCTCGGCAGCAGCCGCACGAGCGCGCCCCGCGCTTCGAGTACGTCGTCGCAACGGCGGGCGACGTCGAGCGTGGGTGGTTTGCTGCCGTTCTCAATCTTGCTGAGATATCCCTTGCTGTAGTGGATCGAGCGGGCGAGGCCCGTGAGGGACACCTTGCGCAGGGCTCGCAGGCGCCGCAGCTCCGCTGCGAATCCCCCGGCCCTTTCGTCGTCCGTCGGCACGGGACCTACCTTTCCGTGACGGACGGGGCGTACGCCTGAAAAGGACGAACTCCTTCCCGTTCCGGTCGGCAACGGACGTACGGGAACGATCCGTTCGGCCGCCACGGCCGCGCGAACGGGCTCGCAAGGAAGCCGCGCCGACGAGGCAACCATTCTGTTCGATCGCTCATCTGTGCCGGTGGACGGGGGGTTTGGACACCTTCCGGCCATCCAAGTACGGACCATTTGTTAAATCTGGGTTCCAGGGGCACAGAAACTCGATCATCCCCCTTTACATGTTCATGCCAGGCATAGCAGGGTTCCGGCCAGGACCTCACGGTCCCCACGGTGCACAACAGCACCGTGTGTACGGGTGGTTGTTGAGCCGACCACCCCCGCACCTCTAAGGACCCCCCACCGTGCGTACACCCCACATACGCAGCCTGGCGATATCCCTGGCCGTCACCACGGCCATCACCATCACGGCGGGAGGCGGGGCCACGGCCTTCGCCGCACCCACCGCCCAGGGGGCCACCGCCCCCGCCGCGAGCGCCGGTTTCCAGCCGGTGATCGACGCGGCCCGCACCGCCGCCGTCGCCCACGCCTCGGCCACCGGGGTCGGCAAGGACGACACGCTTCAGGCCACCGACGTACTGGTCGACCCGGACGGCAAGCAGCACGTCCGCTTCGTCCGCTCGCACCGCGGACTCCCCGTCCTCGGCGGCGACCTGGTCATCCACCTCGACAAGAGATCCGCCTACACCGGCGTGACGCGCGCCCTGCGCGGCCAGGTCGCCGTGGCCACCACCAGCGCCAAGGTGACGGCCGCACAGGCGAAGGCGAAGGCCGCCGCCACCGCCAAGGGCACCGCCGGCTCCGCCCAGCTCGTGGTGGACGCCCGCGCCGGACGCACCGCGCTCGCTTACCAGATCCAGGTCACCAACAGCTCCACCGCCGAGTCCGGCGCCCGCACCGTGGTCGTCGACGCGGCCAGCGGCGCCGTCCTCAGCAACACCCCGGCCGGCGACTCCTTCATCTCACCCACCGTCCAGGACAAGCTCCGCAAGAGCGGCCAGAAGCTCACCCCGGCGCTGGGCACCTCGTCACCCGCCCCCTTCGCCGGCTCCAAGGCGACCGGCTTCCCCGCGGCGGCCAACGGCACCGGTGCCTCCCTGTTCGTCGGCAGCGTGCCGCTGACCACCACCCAGACCGCGAAGAGCGCCTTCACCCTGAAGGACCCGAGCCGCGGCCAGACCGAGACCCGGGACGCCGGCGGCCAGGAACTCGACCAGTTCTCCGGCGGCAAGGCGTTCACCAGCACCACCAACCGCTGGGGCACCGGCAAGACCAGCAACCGCGCCACCGTCGCCGTCGACGCGCAGTACGGGATCACCAGCACCCTCGACTTCTACAAGAAGACCCTGGGCCGCAACGGCATCAAGAACGACGGCGCGGGCGCCCACGCGCTGGTGCACTTCGGCAACAAGGTCGGCAACGCCTTCTGGTCCTCCGACTGCGGCTGCATGCTCTACGGCGACGGCGACGGACAGACCTTCGCCCAGCCCCTGGTGGTCCTCGACGTCACCGGCCACGAGCTCACCCACGGCGTCGTGGACGCCACGGCGAACCTCCAGCCGACGCGTGTCGACGCCAACGACAACCAGTTCGGCGAGCCCGGCGCGCTGAACGAGTCGCTCGCCGACATCTTCGGCAGCAACGTCGAATTCGCCACCAACAACCCCAACAACCCGCCGAACTACCTGATGGGCGAGAAGCTCGGGCTCCAGCAGAAGTTCCTGCGCCGCCTGGACAAGCCGTCCCTCGACAAGCTCGAAGGCACCGTCGACTACTGGTCGAAGGCGTCGTACGACACCGAGGTCCACGCCGGTTCCGGCGTCTCCTCGCACGCGTACTACCTGCTGGCCGAGGGCAGCGGCAAGAAGACCATCAACGGCGTGGCCTACGACTCGCCGACGTACGACGGTTCGACGGTGACCGGCATCGGCCGGGACAAGGCGACGGCGATCTTCTACCGGGCCCTCACCCGGTACATGGTCTCCACCACCGACTTCCACGACGCCCGCACCGCCACGCTGAGCGCCGCCGCCGACCTGTACGGCGCGACCAGCACCGAGTACAAGACGGTCGACAAGGCCTGGGCCGCCGTCAACGTGACCCCGGCGAACGCTCCCGCCGGACACTGATCCACCCCGTCGCTGCCGCCCCGCCGACCGCGGGGCGGCAGTGCCGTGCCCGGCGCAGGGGGGCGCCGACGTGACCGTACGCCGGTGCCGGAAAGCCACTCCTCAGGAGGGGGCCCGCCCGTCACACTGATCGCATGAGCGCACGCGACTCCGGTGAACTGCCCGACGCCCAGGGCCACATGGGATCCTTCGGCCCCGCCGGTCCCCAGTGGTCCCCGGCCGCTCCGGTGACACCCGGCCGGCGCATCGGATCCCGGCACCCGATGCGGCTGGTCCTCGCGGCGGTGGCGACGGGGCTCGTCCTCGTCGGCGGCGGTGTGCTGTTCGCACTCGACGGGGGGTCCGGGCACGGAAAGCCGTCCGCGCACTCCCCCGCGACCGCCCCGCCGTCCGCTTCTCCCTCCGTCGACCAGGGGGACGGCAAGGGCACGGGTGAGGGAGGCGCCGCCTACGACCCGAACGCGGGCATCGCGGCCGGCGAGTCACCGGTGTGGCTGCGCGAGAACGAGACCGCGCTCACCCAGCAGGGCGCCGAGCAGTTCGGACCGTGGCGGGCCGGCGACGTGGTGGCCAGGGCGATGTACAAGGAGGTCACCGGCTACGGCGCGGGCGACGGGAAGGACCGCTGGAAGCTCACCTTCGACACCCCGCTGTGCGGTGTGCCGCACGCCCCCTCCGCCCAGAACAAACTGGTGGTGGGGCTCCTGGCGAGCAACATCAAGGGCGCCCACTGCACGATCCTGCAGCAGATCGACCTCGCCACCGGCACGGCGGGCTGGAAGACGGTCAGGAACGAGGCGCCGTCGGGAGGTTCGGCGCTCACCCTCACCATGGCGATCTCCGGCGACACCGTCGCGGTCGCGTGGAACGGCGGCGCGACCGGCTACTCCGTCGCCGACGGCCACAAGCTCTACGACGTGGCACGCAGCGACCGTTGCAGCCCCCAGGCCTTCGCGGGCGGCGCCAGACTCATCAGTGCGGGCTACTGCTTCGACGCCGGCGATCCCCACGGCCGGCCGGGCGACCTGCTCCAGGAGCTCGACCCCGCGACGGGCAAGCCCCGCTGGAGTTACCAGTACGACAAGGAGTGGCGCATCGGCCAGGTCCTCTCCGTGGACCCGCTGGTCGTCACCGCGCTCCCCACCGAGGGAAAGTCCTGGCAGATCCTCGCCTTCACCGCCGACGGCAAACTCCGCTCCCGCAGTGTGCCGGCGTTCCAGACCGCCAGTGTGTGCAGCGGCTACGGACAGAGCCTCGACCAGTTGCAGAGCTGCTACGGCGCGGTGGCCGACGCCGGGACCCTGTACATCGCCGCCGACGGCACCGGAACGGACGTGACCCGGGACGCCGACGGCACCCAGGTCGTCGCCGTCGATCTGGACACCGGCAAGGAGAAGTGGCGCGCGAACCCGGACCCGGGCCGCAAGGTGCGGCCCCTCGCCGTGGAGGACGGCAAGGTGGTGGTCTACCTGGACGCCGGTCCCCGGCTGCCGGCGGCGGTCGCGGTCCTTGCCCCGGCCGGAGGCACCCCGCAGGTGTTCCTGCGCAGTCCCGTGGCGTCCGCCGACGCCGAACGCGCCCTCTACGCCCCGAAACCCGCCTGGGCGCAGGGGCGCCTGTTCCTGCTCAACAAGCGCGTGCAGACGTCCAGGCCCGACCACCGGGTGCACGCCCTGCTGTCCTTCGGCCGGTAGCGGGCCGGGCGGGCCACCCCCATCGGCGGGCGTTCGGCATGCGACGGCGGGACACCGGTGTCAGGGTCGAAGGGCCGGGGCACACCCGGCCGCCCCGCGCCCGCGTCCGAGGGACGCGGGCCGAGTCCGCAGAGGAGTCACCCGTGCGCCATCGCATCGTTGCCGAACCGCTTCCCGACGGCGTGCTCAAGGAATGGCACATGGTCCGCGGCGCAGAGGAACAGACCATGTGCGGACGCGAGCTGGTCGAGGGCGCGCAGGAACAGTCCGAGGACGCGTGGGGAACCGACCGCGCCCACCCGTTCTGCCACACGTGCGGGGCGCTGTACCTGCGCGAGACGCCGTAGGCGGCCACGCGAGCTCCGGCCGGGCGCGCGTCCCCGACGGGGGCGGCGCCCGCGGGGAGTATGAGGGGTGCGCGCCGGGGTACTCGCGTCCGGCAGATGCGGTTCGGATCGCGGCGGCAGGAGGCAGTTCATGAGCGGTACGGTGCAGGGCCCCGGGCCGGAGCCACGAACCATCACGACCTCCGTGCCGGCCAGGCTCGACCGGCTCCCCTGGTCGCGCTGGCACTGGATGATCGTGATCGGCCTCGGCACCGTGTGGATCCTGGACGGCCTCGAAGTCACCGTCGTCGGGAACATCGCGAGCCGGCTCTCCGAGGACGGCAGCGGCCTCGCCATCACGGACGCCCAGGTCACCGGCTTGGGCGCCGCGCTGTATGTGGCGGGCGCCTGCTGCGGGGCGCTGTTCTTCGGCTGGCTGACCGACCGGTTCGGCCGCAAGAAGCTGTTCCTCGTCACCCTGGCGGTGTATCTCGCCGCGACCGCGATGACCGCGCTGTCCTTCACCGCGTGGTGGTTCTTCCTGTTCCGCTTCCTCACGGGCTTCGGCATCGGCGGTGAGTACGCGGCCATCAACTCGGCCATCGACGAGCTGATCCCGAGCAAGTACCGAGGCCGGGTGGACCTCATCATCAACGGGAGCTACTGGCTGGGCGCGATGGGCGGGGCGCTGCTCTCGGTCCTCGCCCTCAACACGGACATCCTGCCGAAGAACATCGGCTGGCGGCTCACCTTCGCCCTGGGGGTGGTCCTCGGCCTGGTGATCCTGCTGGTGCGCCGACACGTGCCCGAGAGCCCGCGGTGGATGTTCATCCACGGCCGCGAGGAGGGTGCGGAGGAGCTGCTCGACGAGGTCGAGCACACGGTGGAGGAGGAGAAGGGCGAACGGCTGCCGGAGCCGGGGAGTTCCATCACCATCGAGCAGCGCACCAGCGTGGGCTTCCTGGAGATCGCCCGGACCCTGTTCCGCGCGTACCCCAAGCGTGCCGTGCTGGGCTTCTCCCTCTTCATCGGGCAGGCGTTCCTGTACAACGCGATCACGTTCGGGTTCAGCTCGATCCTGGTGAAGTTCTTCGACGTGTCGAGCGGGACCACCGGCTACTTCTTCGCCGTGATCGCCTTCGGCAACTTCCTGGGCCCGCTCTTCCTGGGCAAACTCTTCGACACGGTCGGCCGGCGCAGGATGATCGCCGGGACGTATGTGCTCTCGGGTCTGCTGCTCTTCGTCACCGCGTGGCTCTTCGGGCAGGGGTGGCTCGACGCGACCACCATGACGGTGTGCTGGTGCGTGGTGCTGTTCTTCGCGTCGGCGGGTGCCAGTTCGGCGTATCTGACGGTGAGCGAGATCTTCCCGATGGAGACGCGGGCGATGGCGATCGCCTTCTTCTACGCCATCGGGACGGCGGCGGGCGGCATCTCGGGCCCGCTGGTCTTCTCGGCGCTGACGTCCAGCGGTGTGGTGGGTGACGCCGTCCTCGCGTTCAGCATCGGCGCCGCCCTGATGACGGCGGCCGGTGTGGTGGCCGCGTTCCTCGCGGTCGACGCGGAGGGCAAGTCCCTCGAGGACATCGCGGCGCCGCTCTCGTCGCGGGCGGCCGCGAAGGGTGACGCCGCGACACCTCCGGCGGCGCCCGCGGGGTGAGACGGGCCGTCCGCTTCCGGCGAAGTGGGCGGCGACGACGACGAGTTGGGCGGCGGGCATGAGCTCGCCGCCCTTCGTCGTGTCCGGGCGGCGGGCGCCGGGTCGCGGCTCGCCGCGCTGCGCAGCGTCCCGGCGGCAGAACCGACAGCCCTTGCGTGAGCTGTTAGCTAGCGTTACAGTCTCTAACTAACGGCACGGCACATAACAACGCCGGGCGCGAAGGCGTTCCGGCCGACGAAGGGCACCTCCATGACGCACAACGACAGCACCCTGCATGTGGTCCTCGGCGCGGGTCCGGCCGGCACGACGCTCGCCACCGAACTCGCCCACCGCGGCCACCCGGTCCGCCTCGTCGACCGGTCGGGCACAGGGGCCGCCATCACCGGCGTCGACCGCGTCAAGGGCGACGTCGGCACCCCCGAAGGGGCCGCGGCGGCCGTCGCGGGAGCGGGGGTCGTCTACCACTGTGTGAACGTCGCCTACCACCTCCAGGTCGACGTGATGCCCCGGATCCAGGAGGCCGTACTGAGCGCCGTGGAGGCCGAGGGGGCGCGCCTGGTCGTCCTCGACACGCTCTACCCGTACGGCGAGACCCACGGCGACGTCATGACCGAGGACTCGCCGTGGCGCGCCACCACCCTCAAGGGCAGGATGCGCGCGGAGCTGGACGAGAAGTACCTCGCCGCACACCGCGAGGGCCGCGCCCGTGTGGTGCTCGGGCGGTCCGCCGACTTCGTCGGGCCCGGGGTCCTCAACTCCACCCTCGGCGGGGCCGTCTTCCCCGCGGCGCTGACCGGCGGCGAGGTGCTGACCCTCGGCGACATCGATCTGCCGCACAGCTTCACCGACATCCGCGCGGTGGCCGCCGGCCTCGCCACGCTCGGCGAGAGCCCGCGGGGCGACGGCCGTGTCTGGCACCTGCCCACCGCGCCCACCCTCACCACCCGCGAGGTGCTCGGGATGATCGAGGACCGCGTCGGCGGCCCGCTGAAGATCGTCACGCTCGACGAGCTGCGCCCCTTCGGGCCGTTCGACCAGGTCTTCGTGGACGCGTACGCCGAGATGTTCTACCAGCACACCGAGCCGCAGATCATGCACTCGGGCGCCTTCGAGGCCGCGTTCGCCGTCGAGCCCGTGGCGATGGGCGACACCCTCGACGCCACCCTGGCGTGGTACCGCGGCCTGCTGGCCGAGCATGCGTGAACCGTGGCACCCGGGTCCGCTACTCGATGACGATCTCGAACGGGATGTTGCCGCGGGTCGCCTTCGAGTAGGGGCAGGCCGCGTGGGTGAGCTCGACCAGCTTGGCGCCGCTCTCCCCGTCCAGGTGCTCGGGGAGCTCGACGCGCATGACGACGCCGATGCCGAAGCCGCCGTCGGCGGGGTCCTTGCCGATCCCGACCTCGGCGGTCACCGAGACGTCCTTGACGTCGAGCTTCAGCTGACGGGCGACGGAGCCCATGGCGCTGGCGAAACAGGCCGCGTATCCGGCGGCGAAGAGCTGCTCGGGGTTGGTGCCCTGCCCGTTGCCGCCGAGGGCGGGCGGGAAGGCGAGCGGAAGGTCGAGCTGACCGTCGGAGCTGACGGTGCGGCCCTCACGGCCGTTGGCGGTGGCCACCGCGGTGTAGAGCGCGTCCATGGGAATCGGTTCCTCTCGTGTCCGTCCGTACGGAGTCGGTGCGCTCCGTACGGGGAAGCCTCGGCTGCCCGGAACCAACTGTTGCACACAATTAAGTTGTGCACAACTGAATCGCGCGGTGTTAGCCTGGGCGCATGGTGACCAAGCCCCCCGCCCGCCCGCACGACGAGGACTATCTGCGGCTCGACCTCCAGCTCTGCTTCTCGCTGCACGCGGCGTCGCGCGCCTTCAACGGCGTCTACCGCACGCTCCTGAAGGACCTGGGTCTGACCTATCCGCAGTACCTGGTGATGCTGACGCTCTGGGAGCACGGCGAGCTGACCGTCAAGCGCATCGGCGAGAAGCTGCGGCTCGACTCGGGCACCCTGTCGCCGCTGCTCAAGCGCCTCGAATCGGCGGGCCTCGTCGAACGGCACCGCAGCCGGACCGACGAGCGCTCGGTCACCATCCGCCTCACCGCACAGGGCACGGCGCTCCGCGCACGCGCCCGCTCCGTGCCGCACCGCATCGCCGACGCCGTCGATCTCCCCCCGGAGGACTTCCAGACCCTGCGCACCCTGCTCGCCACCCTGACCGAGGGGCTCGACGCCGCGCAGGCGCCGTCGGCGGCCGGCGGCGACGGGCCGGTCTGCGCCGGGGAGTGACCCTTGCGGGGGGGGCGCCCCGCCCCTCCCCGCCGGCCGTGCGGTAGGACATGAGGTCACAAGATCAACGGCATCGACCAGCGCGGGAGGCAGCACGTGGCACGTCCGGTCACCATCGTCACAGGGGGCAGCAGGGGCATCGGGGCGGCGTCCTGCGTCCGGCTCGCGGCCGACGGGCACGACATCGCCCTCGGGTACCTCAGCAACGACGACGCCGCGCACGAGGTCGCCGAGACGGTGCGCGAGACCGGGGCCCGCTGTATCACGGTGCGGTGCGACACCTCTCAAGAGGCCGACGTGGAGCGGCTCTTCGACGCCGCGGGCGCCGAACTCGGCGCGGTGAGCGGGCTGGTCAACAACGCCGGGGTCACCGGACCGCTCGGCCGTCTCACCGAAGCCCGCACCGAGGACCTGCGCCGGGTGATGGACGTCAACGTCCTCGGCTACCTCCTGTGCTGCCGCCGGGCCGCACGCGACATGGCCGCGCTCGGCGGCGGCGCCATCGTCAACATCTCCTCCGCCGCGGCCACCCTGGGCAGCCCCGGCGACTACGTGCACTACGCCGCGTCGAAGGCGGCCACCGACGCCCTGACGATCGGCCTGTCCAAGGAGCTCGGCCCGGACGGCATCCGGGTCAACGCGGTCGCGCCGGGCATCATCGACACGGACATGCACGCCACGATGGGCGACCCGGGGCGCCCGGCACGGGCCGCGGCCGCGATCCCGCTGGGCCGCGCCGGCGAGGCGTCCGAGATCGCCGCCGCCGTCGCCTGGCTCCTCTCGCCCGACTCCTCGTACACCACCGGCGCGATCCTGCGGGTCTCCGGCGGCCGGTGACCGCCCGCCCCCGCGCTCGACACGACGGGGCAACCATCGGCATGCTGAACGGTCAGGGAGGTGGACGATGGCCGAGGGCGCGACGAGCGGACCGTTCGAACCGGCCACGGGCGACGGCCCCGCCGTATCCGGCGCGGACCGTGAGGCCGCCGTCGGGGCCGCCTTCGACGGGCTGCTGCGCATCCGCCGGGTGATGGGCGGGCCCGGCACCACGGTCCCGGCCCCGTGGGAGCGGCTCCAGCCGGTGCGGGCGGTCGCCATCGCCCTGGAGGCCGCGGGGATCGAGCCGTCCGCCGTCGACGGCGCGGGAGTCCGTGGCGCCACGGGCTACCGCGTCGGCGCCGCCGAGCGGCCCGGGAGCGTCCGCGTGGAGTGGCTCGGGCCGCCCGGCAGCGGCGCCGAGTACGCGGCGAACGAGTCGCTCCAACGGTGCGCCACCGCGCTGCGGCCGCTCGGATGGGTGGCTCTCGCCTACCGCGGGCCGCGCCGCCACCACTACCTCGAAGTCGAGCCCGCCGGGTGAATGAGACCGGTTGGCGCACCACCCGCCCCTCCCGCTACAGTGCGAATCTTGTTCGAACACATGGGGATGTGGGGGGGTGGCGTGAGCGCACAACTGCGGGACACCGCAGGGGAGTTGGCCGGTCTGCTGTGGCGGGAGCACACCCTGTACCGCGAACGGTCGGGCGGCGTGGTCATCCGCGGGGCCCATGTGGAGCGGTGGATCAGCCTCTCCCCCACCGGCGGCAAGGACCAGGTGCTGATCCGCGCGGGCCGGATCCTCCACGGGGGCACCACCGCCCCGGCCCGCTCCGAAGCGGTGGCCAGTCTCACCCTCGGCACCGGTGAACTCGCCCTGATCTGCCGCAGGTTGCTCGCCGACACCGCCGCGGGCACGGCGCCCCGCGCCGACGGGGTGCGCGGCGCGCGGCCCGCCCGGCGCCCCGGGAAGGCCGCGCGCACCGGCCGGCACACCGGCATCGCCTCCTGGATCGTCATCCTCGCCGTCGCCTCGCTCGTCGCTCTGTTCCTCCGCGATCTGGTGGCGAGCCAGTGACGACGGTGACGCGGCCGGGGCCCGTCACACGGCTTCGGCCTCCAGGATCGAGGGCAGCGACGGGGTGGCCAGGACCCGGTTCAGCCGGAACCCGGACCGGGTGAACAGCTCCTCGAACTCCTTGGCCGTACGCTCCCTCCCGGTCACCAGCATCATCATCACGATGTCCAGCTCCACCGCGGGATGCGGATCTCCGTTGTCCGGCAGCACCGAGTCGACCACGAGGAGCCGCGCGCCCGGCGCCGCCGCCCTGCGGATCGACGCCAGGATGCGCAGGCACTCCTCGTCGCTCCAGTCGTGCAGGATGCGCTTGAGCAGGTAGAGGTCGCCCCCTCGGGGCACCTCCGAGAAGAAGTCGCCGCCGCGCACGCTCCAGCGTCCCCTCACCTCCTCGGTGTCCAGGAGGTGGTCGGACACCGTGTCGGGGAGGTCGAACAGGACCCCGGTGAGGGCCGGTTGGCTGCACAGCACGGTGTGCAGGAACCCGCCGCGGCCACCGCCCACGTCGATCACGGTTCCGGCGGCGGGGAAGGGATAGCTCTCCACGACGAGGTCGTCGGTGCGGCGGGACATCGAGGCCATCCCCGAGTCGAAGAGCTCGCGCTGCTCGGGCGAGACGGCCAGGTGGTCGAAGAACGAGACGTGGTAGGCGGCTTCGAAGGACGTCTTGCCGGTCCGCACGGCGTCCGGGATGCCGTCGGCGGCCCGCCGGAACATCTCGTCCGTGAGCAGCAGGGCCGCCGTGTGCTGCGAGCCCCGCACGTCGGTACGCAGCGCCCGGCCCGCCTCGGTGAGGCCGAAGGCGCCCTCCGCGTCCTGGGTGAACAGCCCGTGCATCGCGAGCAGCCGCAGGACCCGCCGGAGCATCCCGGCGTCCAGGCCGCCGTCGGCGGCGAGCCGCTCCGCCGTGCGGGGCCCGTCGGCGAGCCGGTCGGCGATGCGGTGCTCGGCCACCGCCCGCACCGCGGCCGAGTGGATGTGGCCGTACAGCAGCTGGTTCAGCACGGAGGGCGTGAACTGGTCGGTGGGGCCGGTCGGCCGGTCCGAGCTGGTCGCCAAGGGTCCGCTCCTGTCATCGCGAAAGGGGTCCCCGCCATGGTCGCAGTGCGCGGAGCGTGGCGCTGGGGGATCACCGGGGCGCGAGGGGGTCAAGTCGCCTTCCGGTCACGCCGTGTCGCGGGAGGCGACCTCACCTGCTACAAAAGCCCTTCCACCGCTTCACGACCTTGGGGATGGCGTCATGAGTGCCGATGTCCTGGACCGGCTCAGTGCCGGCAAGTACCTGCTCGTCACGACGTACAAGAGGGACGGCACGGGTGTCCCCACCCCGGTATGGGTGGTCCGGGACGGTGACACCCTCATGGTGTGGACGGTCGCCGACTCCTGGAAGGTCAAACGCATCCGCAACCGGGCCGATGTGCTGGTCACGCCGTGCGATGTGCGCGGCAATCCGACCGGCGAACCGCACCCGGCGACCGCGGAGATCTGCGACGCCGCCACGACCGCCGCGTGCCGGACGCTGCTCGCCCGCAAGTACGGGGTGCTCGGCCGGCTCACCCTGCTGGGCAGCAGGGTGCGGCGCGGCACGAGCGGCACCGTGGCGCTGCGCATCACGCTGGACGCGCGGCCGGACCGGCCCTAGGCGGTCCGGTCCGGTCACCGGGCAGCCCGCGGGAAGAGGGGCCTTCACAGGGCTACGGCGGTGGTGGGCGCCGTGTCGTGCAGGACCTGCTGCGCGCGGGCGGTCACCGTCCGGGTGAAGGCGTCGAGCGCGTCGAGGCCGGCGGTGCCGCCGTCGTCGTCGGAGACGATGACCCGCACCACGATGCTCCCGCAGCGGGCCACCGAGAGTCCCTGCGATACGCGCGCATCACTGCCGGGAACGGTGCCGGACATGGTGACGGCCGATGACTCGTCCCCGTAGGACGGCAGAGTCGCCTGCTTCACCTGCTTCACGTCGTTGCTGTCGGCGTTCTCGGCCTCCACTCCCACGAACCCCTCGGTGGCCGCGGCCACCGAGGGGTAGGCCAGGACCTCGACGTTCACCCTGCTGTACTCGGCACCGGGACCCGGGGCGTATTCCGACTGCAGGTCGAGAACCGAGCCCGTGGCGCAGACCTGGTGGGGCTGCCGGTCCTTCGAGATACCGACACGGCCGCGGCGGCACTGTTGCGTCGTGGGCGAGCCGCTCGCGACGGCCCATCCCTGCGGCAGGCTCGCCGCGTCCGGGAGGATCTGCCGGACCTTCGCCGCGTCTCCCACGGCCGGGGCGCCGGCATCCGACGTGCTGGAGGTCGCGCCGGAAGGCGTTGCCGCGGGGGATTTCGCGTCGGACGACGGCATGTCCGTCGCGTGCGGGGAGTCGTCGCCGGTGAGCAACTGCACGCCTCCGTAGAGGCCCAGGGCCAGCAGCGCGACCAGCAGGGCGGCGGCCCCGGTGAGGGACACGCGGGCGGCGCGTGTATTGGTGATGGTCAGCGGGCCCAGGGAGATCTGGCTGTTCCGTACCTTGCTGCCGCCGCCGATGACGATGCTGCCGGTGTACTGCGGGCCGACCGTGTGCGCGGGTGGCGCGCTGGGCGGCGGACCGGCCAGCGCTGCGGCCATGCGGGTCCGGAACTCGGGATCGGCGGCCAGCGCTTCCCGGATCGCCTCCTGCAACCCGGCGGCAGCCGACGTGTCCGCGGGGTCGGCGGCGACCCCGTCCAGCGCGGCGCGGCCGTCCTCGGACGTACCCAGCCGCGTCCGGACGAGGTCGCCCACCGCCCGGCCCGCCTCGTTCCCCGCCGCCGTGGCCGCCCCCGTGGCCAGGCTGGTCAGTACCTGTACGGCGGATAACGCCATGCTCCCTGCCACATCCATGTGACACCCCCCAGCCGTCGGACCCCGAGACAACCACAGCCCCGGGCGTCGGCGCCAGAAGGCCACGACATCGACTAGGGACCCGAGACGAGGTCGGCCACGTTGCTCGCCGAGTTGGACGGCCCTCCCTCGGAGTTGATGACATGGCTGATGGTTCCGGTGCCGCCGAGGGAGACCGTCACCATGTCGTGGAAGCGGACTCCGGGCGCGGTGGGGGCCTCGAAGGCGTGGTCGGCCACCACGGAGGGGTCGGCGCTGAAGTAGCAGTAGCTGCCGAGGCCCCAGGCCTCGTGGCTGGTCACGCCCGGCGCGACCTTGTAGGCGTCGTAGCCGCGCGTCGAGCCGTTCATCCAGGAGCCCTGGCCCGGCGGGTCGTAGGGCATCTCGTTCTGGAAGAAGTAGGTGCGGCCGCCGTTGCCGTTCCAGACGACCTGGTGCTGCTGGTAGTGCTCCACGAACAGGCCGTACAGGGTGACGTCCGTGCCGTTGACGGTCAGGCCGTTGGCGGCGGTGTTGCTGGTCCAGCCGACGCCGCTGCCGTGGTCGGCGCGCCACAGCCACATGTGGTCGCCGATCACGTCGGAGCTGTTGACGACGAGGCTCTGGGTCGCCTTGCCGACGCCCGCGCCGCCGATGCGGAAGAACACGTCGTGCAGTGAGACCGGGTCCGCGCCGTGCCGGGCGCTCGCCCCGTTCTGCCCGATCCGCATCAGGGTCGCGGAGTTGGTGGTGCCGGCGTCGATGAGCAGTCCGGCGAGGTTCACCCCGTCGACGTCGGCCACGTTCATCGCGGTGATGCCGTTGTCGGGGACCAGGGTGGCGAGTCCGAGTCCGAGCACCACGGTGTCGGCCCGGTTCACGTTCAGGGTCTGGTCGAGGTGGTAGACACCGGGCGTGAACAGGAGGTTCTTGCCCTGGGCGAGTGCCTGGTTGATGTCGGTCGCGGTGGCGCCGGGCTTCACGATGAAGAAGGTGTCGATCCCGAGCGAGCTCCCGCTCTGGCTGCCGCCCGACCAGGACGTGCCCTGGGTGTTGGTCCGCAGGGCCGGCACGAACACCTTGTAGGCGCCCGCGCCGTCCACGTACAGGAAGGGCTTCTCACGGGTCACGGGTGACTGGGCGACCGTGGTGTAGGGCGGGCTGGGGAAGGTGGTGGCGGGCGCGTTGACGTCGCCGACGAAGACCATGTTCCAGTTGGAGCCGGACCAGCTGCCCCACTGGGTGTTGCGCGAGAGCCACTGCTGCTGCGACCCGGAGCGGACCTGTCCGTCGACCTTCGAGTCGGCGATGAAGCCGCCGCTCGACCAGCCGCCGTCGTCGAGCTGGAGGTTGCCGCGTACGTGCATGCGGCGGTAGGGGGCGGCCTGTGAGACGGCCCAGCGGTCGCTGCCGCCGGTGGGGTTGACGGAGAGGTTCTCCGCGGAGCGCCAGAAGTTCTGGGTGGCGTTGCCCTGGAACCAGTCGGCCTCGGCGTGCACGGCGCCGTTGATGGTGACATCGTCCGGGGAGAGGCCGAGCCCCGCGACCTGGGTGTAGAAGCCCACGTTGGCGTCGGCGCTGTAGGTGCCGGGCTTGAAGAGCAGCGCGTAGCGCTCCGCGCCGAACTGGTTCTTCTCCTGCTGGGCGAAGACCTGGTTGAGCCGGTTCTGGATGGTGGAGGCCGGCATGGAGGGGTCGAAGACCGTGACGTTGGGCCCGAAGTCCGGGGTTCCGGCCGGGGGTTGGGGACCGTCCGCCGCGTCGAGGCCGAAGGACTGGGCCGCGCTGCCGTTGCAGGCGTACTGCTGCATGCGGGCGCCGTCGGCGGTCGAGGCGCTCGGCACGTCCAGGCACTTGCCGCTGTTGCGGTTCACGAAGTGGTAGGTGCCCGCGGCCTCCTGGACCGGGAGCCACTGCTGGTTGGCTCCGCCGCCGTACGTCCACAGCTGGAGCGGCGCGGAGTCGGCGGTGGAGACGTCGGTGACGTCCCACACCTTGCTCGCGTCGTTGCGGTTGGCGACGCGGACGTATCCGTCGCCCGTCGTCTGGAACTGCCACTGCTGTGCGGCGCTCGCGTTGCAGGCGTACTGCTGGACGGCCGTGCCGTCGGCGGTGCCCGCGGCGGCCGCGTCGACGCACTTGCCGCTGTTCCTCGCGGCCACGGTGACCCAGCCCGTGGGCAGGGCGGCGGCCTGCGCGGCGGGGGCGAGGGCGGTCGCCGAGACGAGGGAGGCGAGCAGGGCGCCCAGGGCGAGGAGCGGGGCGGGGCGGGCAGGTCGGACTCTGTGGCGCGGGGGCCTTGCGGGGGTGCCGGGAATTCTCATACGTCTCTCCAGTACCGCGGCATGCACGGAGTAAGTGGGGGGTGTACAGGAGGAGTTACGTGGTGCGCGAGGGCGTCCTGGGCGACGCGTGGGGTTCACGCCTTTCTTCAAGGTGTGAAGTTAGGAGGGCACGGCGAGCCCGTCAAGAGTTCAGGTACAGAAGAAGTCCGGGTGCGCGCGACCGTCGGCTGATAGCTTGACGCGTCCGGAAATTGCGCAGCAAGGGGACGATCAGCAGTGCACAGGTTCTTGCGTACCACCGGCCTCGCCTCCCTCGGGCTGGCCGCCGCCCTTCTCGCCGGGGGGTGCAGCAGCGGCGGCTCGGACAAGGCGTCGGACAAGGCGTCGGACAAGCCGTCCGGCAGCCCGTCGGCCACCGCGCCGGGCCGGGCCCCGGCCACGAACACCCCACCGCCCGCAGCGACTTCGGGCGGATCCGGCGCTTCGGCCGCGCCCGGCGGCAAGGCGAGCACCCGGCCCGGCGCCGGCGCGCCCGCGGCCGCCGCTCTCGACGGCAACTGGGTGGCGGTGACCCAGAACAAGCCGGTCGCCCTCGTCATCAAGGGCGGGAACGCGGCCGTCCTCGGCGAGCACCAGTGCAGCGGAACGACGAGCAGCGCCGCCGGATCGGCGACGCTGCATCTCACCTGCAAGGACGGGAACACCAGCCGCACCCGGGGCACGGCCAGGCTCAACGGTGCCAAGCTGGAGGTCAGTTGGGCCGGATTCGGCAAGGACGAGTTCACCCGGAACAAGACCGGCGGCTGACCCCCTGGGCGCCCGCGCCCCTCACGCGTCGGCGAACTCCGCCTCCGTCGCCGGGTGCAGGACCCGAACTCCCTTGGTGGGCAAGGGTGTTGCGAGCGAATCGCCCAGCGCCCGGTCCAGATCGCGCCACAGGTCCTCGACGTCTTCGAGCCCCACCGACATGCGCAGCAGCTGTTCGCTGACGCCCGAGGCGGTGCGGTCGTCCTCGGGCACGATGCGGTGGCTGATCGAGGCGGGGTGCTGGATGAGGGTGTCGACGCTGCCGAGGCTGACCGCGGGCGTGATCAGGCGTACCCGGGCGATCACCTCGTGCGGGTCGGCGAGCGTCTCGAAGGCCACCATCGCGCCGCCCACCTTCGGATAGTGGACGCGCAGCACCCGCGGATCGGCGCCGAGGCGGGCCACCAGTTCGGCGGCGGTCGCCGAGGCCGCCCGCACGCGCACCGGCAGGGTCGACAGGCCCCGCAGGAGCAGGTAGCCGGCGAGCGGGTGCAGGACGCCGCCGGTGGCGAAGCGGATCTGGCGCAGCCGGCGGGCGAAGGCCTCGTCGCAGGCGACGACTCCCCCGAGGACATCGCCGTGCCCGCCGAGGTACTTGGTCGCGCTGTGCAGGACGAGCCGGGCGCCGCTCCGGACGGGGCGCTGGAGCACCGGCGTCGCGAAGGTGTTGTCGACGAGGAGCGGCACCGCGCCGCAGGCATCGGCGAGCGCCTCCAGGTCCACCTCGGCGAGCGTCGGGTTGGCGGGGCTCTCCACCATGACGAGGGCGGTGTCGGGCCGGATCGCGTCCGCGACGTCCTCCGGGTCGGCCCAGGTGACCTCGGTGCCGAGCAGCCCCGCGGTCAGGAGGTGGTCGCTGCATCCGTACAGGGGGCGTACGGCGACGACGTGGCGCCGGCCCGTGGCGTGCTGGGCGAGCAGGACGGCGGAGAGCGCGGCCATGCCGCTGGCGAAGGCGACGGCGGACTCGGTGCCCTCCAGGGTGGCGAGCGCCGACTCGAAGCGGGCGACGGTCGGGTTGCCGAGCCGGCCGTAGACGGGCGGCCCCTCGGGGGCCTCGCCGGTGGCGGCGAAGGCGTCGATCCTGGCCGCCTCGCCCCTGCTGTCGTACGAGGGGTAGGTGGTGGACAGGTCGATCGGCGGGGCGTGCAGTCCGAGGCCGGCGAGGTCTTCGCGGCCCGCGTGCACGGCGAGGGTGTCCACGGCTCTGGCGTCCACGGGTGTGGTGTCGGCGTCCATGGGGCCACTGTGAACACTCCCCGGGCCCCCGGCCCCACACTCCGTGTTACGTTCGGGCCATGGCCGAATCCGTCGTACTTGACCCGGTGGATCTGCACATTCTGCGGCTCCTGCAGAACGATGCACGCACGACCTACCGCGATCTGGCCGCCGAGGTGGGGGTGGCGCCCTCGACCTGCCTGGACCGGGTCGCGCGGCTGCGCCGCTGCGGGGTGATCCTCGGCTATCAGCTGCGCGTCGATCCGGCGAAGCTGGGGCGGGGCCTCCAGGCGCTCCTGTCGGTGCAGGTGCGTCCCCATCGGCGCGATCTGATCGGCCCGTTCGTGGAGCGGGTCAGGGCGCTCCCGGAGTCCCGTTCGCTGTTCCATCTGACCGGGCCCGACGACTATCTGGTGCATGTGACCGTCGCGGACACCGCGGACCTTCAGCGGCTCGTCCTGGACGAGTTCACCTCACGGCCCGAGGTGGCGCGGGTGGAGACCCGGCTGATCTTCCAGCAGTGGGAGTGCGGGCCGCTGCTACCCCCGTCCTAGGACCGGTCCCGGGCTCCCCGCGCGGGAGGGCCCGGAACCGGTCGGCGGGATGTCAGCGCGCGTCGGCCTTCAGCAGGTCGGCGCACTTCTCGCCGATCGCCATCGTGGTGATGCACGGGTTGACCGTGACGAGTTCCGGCATGACCGAGCCGTCGCAGACCCGCAGCCCGTCGATGCCCTTGACCCGCAGCCGGGCGTCGACCGGCGCCATGACGTCGTCGTCGGCGCCCATCTTCACGGTGGACGCGGGGTGGTAGACGGTGTTGTGGGTCTTGCGGATGTAGTCGAGCAGCTCGTCGTCGGTGCGTACGTCGGGCCCCGGGGCCAGCTCGGCGCCGGCCCAGCCGCTCAGGGCGGGCTGCGCCGCGATCTCGCGGGCCAGCTTGAGCCCGTACGTCATGACCCGCTCGTCGTGCTCGTGCGTGAAGTAGCGCGGGTCGACCATCGGCTTGTCGCGGTAGTCGCGGGTCCGCAGGCGGACGGTGCCGCGCGACTTGGCCTGCGTCACGTTGGGGGTGAGGCAGAACGCGTTCTCGGTGGTCGGATAGCCGTAGCGGGCGGTGTTCATGTCGAACGGCACCTGGCCGTAGTGGAACATCAGGTCGGGGCGGGCGAGGCCCGGTTCGGTGTCGGCGAAGATGCCGATCTCCCACCACTGGGTGGAGGCCGTCGTCATGGGCTGCTTGGCCTCCCACATGATGACGCCCTCGGGGTGGTCCTGGAGGTTCTCGCCGACACCGGGGGCGTCGACCAGGACGTCCACACCGACCTCGCGCAGGTGCGCGGCCGGTCCGATGCCCGACAGCATGAGCAGCTTGGGGGTGTCGATCGAGCCGCACGACACGATGACCTCGCGCCGCGCGGTGACGGTACGGGTGTGGATGAGGTCCGGGTCGAGGTACTCGGCGCCGGTGCAGCGGCGGTCGCCGTCGATGACGAGCTTCTTGGCGCGGACCCCGGTGCGCACGACGAGGTTGGGCCGCTTGTCCATGACGGGGTGGAGGTAGGCCACCGAGGAGGACTGGCGGGTGTTGTTCTCGTCGGAATTGATCTGGAACCAGTTGGCGCCCCGGACCACGGTCCTGGCGTCGTTGAACTGCGTGGTGGGGATGCCCTGTTGGGCACACGCTTCGAGCAGCGCGGCGCCGCAGGGGTCGTTCGACTTGACGTTCCTGATCTTCACCGGGCCGCTGCGGCCGTGGTGGTCGCCGGGGGCGTCGTTGGTCTCAAGCCGCTGGTAGAGCGGGAAGATGTCGGCCGCGCCCCAGCCCGAACAGCCCGCCGCCTCCCAGGCGTCGAGGTCCTCGGCGGGCGCCCAGAACGCGATGCAGGAGTTGTGCGAGGAGCAGCCGCCGAGCACCTTGGCGCGGGCGTGGCGCATGAAGCTGTTGCCGTGGGACTGCGGCTCGACCGGGTAGTCCCAGTCGTAGCCGGATTCGAGCAGGCCCATCCAGCGGTCGAGCTTGAGGACGTTGTCGTCGCCGACGTCGGAGGGCCCTGCCTCCAGGACGCAGACGGTGACGGAGGGGTCCTCGCTGAGGCGGGCCGCGACCACGTTGCCCGCCGTGCCGCCGCCGACCACGACGTAGTCGAACTCCTCGGCGGGGACGGGTGCTTCAGAGGGCTGTACGGGCATGGGTCTGCGACTCGCTTTCGTTGTCCGGTGCGGCGTGGCTCGCGAGGACGCCGGTCTTGTGGCGCTGGACGAACCAGTAGTAGGCGAAGCCGCCGAGCAGGACGGCTCCGACGAAGAGGAAGGCGCCCCAGCGCAGGTACCAGTGGTAGGGCGCGGCGGCGTTGTAGACCTCGGGGCGCGGCCAGGCCAGGTTGATGGTCATCGCCCCGCCCCACAGCACGCCGACGATGTTCACCGGCAGTCCCCAGCGGCCGAGCGAGAACTTGCCGTCGCCGGCCGGGGTCCACTTGCCGCGCAGCCGGGCGACCAGCATGGGCAGGGTGACCAGCAGGTAGGCGACGTAGATCATGATGATGCCGATGCTGGTCACCACCGAGAAGATCTGCGGCTGGCGGATGTTCACCAGGAGGATCGCCAGGGCGAGGACGCCGATGACGACGGCGGGCAGCACCGGGGTCTGGAAGCGCGGGCTGACCTTCGCCATGAGGGACGCGGCGGGCAGGTTGTTGTCCCGGGACATCGCGAACGCGAGGCGGATGGCGGCGGTGTGCACGGCGAGCGCGCACACGGTGACCGCGATCAGGACGCACCAGAGCATGAGCTTGCCGCCGGTGTCGCCGAGCACGTCGAGCACCACGTACTGGAGGCCGTCGGTGGTGATGCCCTTGCCGTCGAGGCTGGAGACGCTCATCAGGGCGAGGATCAGGATCAGGCCGCCGAGCACGAACGAGGCGAGCAGGGCCCGCAGGATCGCGCGCGGCGCGTTGCGGGACGGGTCGACGGACTCCTCGCCGAGCGAGGCCGCGGTGTCGAAGCCGTACATGACGTAGGCGGAGGCGAGGGCGGCGGTGAGGAAGGCGCCCATGTAGCCGAAGCCGCCGCTGCCGCCGTGGCCGTGGGTGTCGAGCACGACGCTCGGGCCGCGCACGACGTGGACCGCGAACAGGACGATCAGGACGACCGTGGCGACGAGTTCGAGGAAGACGCCGGCCGTGTTGATACGGGCCATCAGCTTGACGCCGAACGCGTTGACCAGGGTGGTGAAGAGGATCAGGACCGCGGCGAGGATGACGGCGTTGGTGGCGACGTCGTAGGTGCCGGTGCCGTCGCCGACGATCTGGAAGACCTTGGATATCTGCGGCAGGGTCGCCTGGTAGGCGAGGGCCACGGCGGCGATCGACACGATGGAGGCGATCAGCATCATCCAGCCGGCCAGCCAGCCGACGTGCGGTCCGCCGAGCTTCTTGGCCCAGTTGTAGACCGAGCCCGCCACGGGGTACTTGGCGGCGAGTTCGGCGAAGCACAGGGCGACCATCAACTGGCCGACGAAGACCAGGGGCCAGGACCACCAGTAGGCGGGGCCGCCGAAGCCGAAGCCGAAGTAGAACAGCTGGAAGGTGCCGGTGAGGATCGAGATGTAGCTGATGCCGGCGGCGAAGGTGTGGAAGTTGCCGAGGGTGCGCTTGAGTTCGGGTCTGTAACCGAACTCCCGCAGATCGTCGTCATCCTTCGTCATGCTCATGACCAGACTCCAAGTAGGCAGGGATTCAGGAGGGGCACGGTGCGGTGGCCGGCCGTCCGCGGGAACGGCCGGCCGGGGTTCAGCGGGTCAGCTCGCGAACCACCCCTGGGGTGCGGGGGCGGTGTTGCGCCAGATGTGCTTGGTCTCCTGGTACTCGGCCAGGCCCGCGGGGCCCAGTTCGCGCCCGGTCCCGGACTGCTTGTAGCCGCCCCACTCGGCCTGCGGGACGTACGGGTGGAAGTCGTTGATCCACACGGTGCCGAGCCGGAGCCCGGCCGCGACGCGGCGGGCCCGCGCCTCGTCGGTGGTCCACACCGCGCCGGCCAGGCCGTACACGGTGTCGTTGGCCAGCCGTACGGCCTGGTCCTCGTCGGTGAAGCGCTCGACGGTCAGGACGGGCCCGAAGGACTCGTCGGTCACCACGCTCATGCCGGCCCGGCACTCGTCGAGGATGGTCGGCGGGTAGTAGTAACCGCCTTCCAGATCAGCGGAGTTGGGACGCTCGCCGCCGCAGCGCAGCACGGCGCCCTCGGCGATGCCGGCGGCCACGTACGCCTCGACCTTGTCGCGGTGGGCGGCGGAGATCAGCGGGCCGGTCTCGGCGCGCTCGTCGAACGGGCCGCCGAGGCGGATCAGTCGGGCGCGGCGCACGAGCTCGTCGACGAAGCGGTCGTGCAGCCCGTCCTCGACCAGGAGCCGGGTGCCGGCCGAGCAGACCTGGCCGGAGTGCAGGAACACCGCGGTGAGCGCGTTGTCGACGGCCGCGTCGAAGCTCTCCTCGCTCGCCGCGACGTCGGCGAAGACGACATTGGGGTTCTTGCCGCCGAGTTCGAGCGCGGTCTTCTTCACGGTCGGCGCGGCCGCGGCCATGATCCGCCGGCCGGTCACGAGGCCGCCGGTGAAGGAGACGAGGTCGACGTCGGGGTGCTCGGCGAGCGGCGCGCCCGCTTCGGCGCCGGCGCCGAGCACCAGGTTGGCGACGCCCGCCGGAAGGCCCGCCTCCGTCAGGAGCTTCATCAGGTGGATCGCGGTGTGCGGGGTCAGCTCGCTGGGCTTGAGGACGAAGGTGTTGCCCGCGCCGATGGCGGGGGCGACCTTCCAGGCCGTCTGGAGCAGCGGGTAGTTCCACGGCGTGATCAGGCCGCAGACGCCGACCGGCTCGTGCACCACACGGCTGTCGACGACGGGGTTGCCGGTGTCGACGACGCGGCCCGCGCCCTCGGCGGCGACGAGCGTGGCGAAGTAGCGGAAGCAGTTGGCGATGTCGTCCATGTCGTAGCGGGACTCGACGATCCGCTTGCCGGTGTCCAGGGACTCGGCGCGCGCGAGGAGTTCCTTGTCGCGCGCCAACAGGTCGGCGACGCGCAGCAGCAGCGCACCGCGTTCGGCCGGGGCCGTCCTCGGCCACGGTCCGTGGTCGAAGGCGGCTCGGGCCGCGGCGATGGCGCGCTCGGTGTCCTTGGGTCCCGCCTCGTCGACGGTGGCGACGAGGGTGCCGTCGGCCGGACACCGGATCTCACGGGTCCGCCCGTCGACGGCGGCGCTCCACTGGCCGTCGATGAAAAGCTCGGGCATGGTTCGGATCCTCCGATGCGGTACTGGGACAGGGCCATCTGCGCCCCTGCCCGGCCCCGCGGGGACCATGCCGAAATAATCACCCGAAGTGACGGGCGTCACTTTGTGTGGTTCTCGCAGGTCAGAGGGGGCCCATTCGGTGACGCTCCGCCACATCTCGATCGCGGGAGATCACCCGGGGTGCTTCGCGTACGGAATGTGAGACCGCTCTGCCGCTCGCCGGCCGCTTGGGCATACTGGCGCGTCGGCATTTGATCACTTCCAACCCCCTCGGGAGCAGCCATGGTTGACCGGGCCACCACCACAAGGGCCGCGTTCAAGACGGTCGTCGAAGTCGGCCAGGACGCCATCGGTCAGATGCGGGCCGCCGAGGCCGCGCTCCAGGAGGCGATCGCCCCGGCGGCCGGCGACTTCGACTTCGGGGCCGTGCGCTCGGCGGCACGCGCCCTGCCGGACAGCACCCTCGTCAAGATCATTCCCGGTTTCGGTCTCCAGGAGACCGCACCCGTCCAGGTCATGGTGCTCACGCTGAAGCAGGCCGTGCGCCAGGCCCTGGTCGAGCCCTTCGGGAACGCCGCGTTCTGGGAGCGCACGGACGCCGCGCTCGCCGAGGTCTTCATCGGCCTCGGCGACCAGGACGGAGCGCCCCACCTCACCTTCCGGGACGCCGCCGACGGCACCCGCTACTTCTACAACCTGCTCTTCGCGCTCCAGGACGAGGAGACCGCCGGGCACCTGTACCTCGTCGCCCTCCGGGTCGAGGTGAGCGTGGCCGCGGACCGGGCGACGCTCCTGGCGCTCGGCGCCGAGGACACCGCCGCGGTGACGCTCCGCGTCGATGCCATCAGCGTGCGCCAGGGGCTCGCCCCGACCGGCTGAGCCGTCCTCACACGGGAAGCGCCCAGGTCTGGTTGGCCTGGTGGGCGCCGCAGGTCCAGGTGTCGAGCCTGGTCCCGGCGGCCGTGCCGCCCCCGTACACATCGAGGCAGAGCCCCGAGGCGGCGTTGACCAGCGCGCCGTCCGCTTCGGGCGTCCAGCGCTGGGCGTCGCCGCCCGTGCAGGAGGACAGGACGGCCGCGCCGCCGGCTCCGCCGCTCGCGGTCAGGCACTTGCCGAGCGACCGTACGGTGGCGTCGCCGGCCATGGTCCAGCGCTGGTTGGCGTTGCCGGTGCACGGATACAGGACCACCGGGGTGCCGTTGGCGCTGCCGCCGCCGGACACGTCCGCGCAGTTCGCGCCGTTGCCGGTGAGCTGCCCGGTGGGCACGGCCGGGGCGCAGCCGGGGCCCGGCGTGAGCCGCCAGATCGCGGTGCCGTGGGCGGGGACGGTCGCGGTGAGCGCCGACGAGGTGCTCGAACTCGCGCCGCTCCAGAGGTTCTTGGCGCTCACCCGGCAGCCGGGCAGGCCGACCGAGGCGAGGCTCGTGGACACGGTCCGGGCCGTGGAGGAGCGGTTGAGCACGGCCACCGCCCGGTCGCCGCCGGCCAGCGGGCGGGCAAGCACGTCGGTGGTGCCGTCGGTGGCGACCACCGCGGCCTGGCGTCCGAGGCGGTCCTGGTCGACGGCGACGAGACCGGCGTTGCCGAGGGCGGCGAGGCCGGCCGGGGCGAGGGCCGACACGTCGGAGGAGAGGATCAGCGGGGCGGCCATCATCGACCAGAGCGCCACCTGGCTGCGCGCTTCGTCGGCGGTCAGACCGGGGTCACCGGCGAGCAGGAAGTCGGGGTCGTTCCAGTTGCCCGGCCCGGCGTAGCGGCCGAGCCAGCGGTTGTAGCCGTAGTTGTGCAGGACGCTCGCCCAGCGGCTCGCGGTCGGCTTCTGCGGGTTGTAGACGACGATGTCGGTGCCCTCGCGCCAGAGCTCACCGTCCTTGCCGACCCACGAGAGCACGGAGAACCAGTCGGAGCTGCCCCATTCGGTGTTCGGCTGGAAGTAGGCGGGCGCCGACTCGGAGAAGACGATGTCACGGCCGGAGGCCGCGATGGCCTCGGCCTCGCGGTCGTACGCCTCCCGGTAGGCCTCTTCCTTGGTCTGGCCGGAGGCGACGTACATGTTGCAGCCGTCGAGCTTGAGGTAGTCCACGCCCCAGGAGGCGAACGTGGCGGTGTCCTGCGCGAAGTGGTCCTCGCCGCCGCCCTGGGGGCGCCCGCTGCCGGGGTATCCCTCGCAGGTGGCCGAGCCCGCGTCCTCGTAGATGCCGAACTTCAGGCCGCGCCCGTGCAGATAGGAGCCGAGCCAGGCCATGCCGTGCGGGAACCGCACCGGGTCGGCGACGAGGCCGCCCGCGCCGTCGCGGCTCCTGGCCATCCAGCAGTCGTCCACGGTGACGGTGGAGTAGCCCTTGGCGGCGAGGCCCGAGGAGACCAGCGCGTCGGCGTTGCGCACGACGGTCTGTTCGCTGATGTCGCACATGTAGTGGGCCCAGTTGTTCCACCCCATGGGCGGGGCCGCGGCCCGCGGCGCGCTCCGGGGCGCCGTGGACGGTGCGTGGGGGGCGGCGGCCGAGGCGAAGGCCCCGGTCGCGGTCAGCGGGACGGCGAGCAGCGCGGCCAGCAGGGCGGCGGCTCTTGTCCGGCGGGGGGAGAGTGACGGCACGGCAGATTCCTTCCTGGCCCGGCCGATGGGGGCCCGAGCGCCATGCGTAGGAGGGCGGGGAAGGTGCCGATCCCGCCGGCACGAGCCTGCCGGAGGGCACCCGCCGGTGCGGTACAGCTGCTCGCTCTTGTCGACGGCTCCCATCGAGCGGGCAGGATCAAGCATCCGCCGCGCCCGGCGCCGGGCCCCGCATTGCCACGGCGTGTCCGGGCCCGGTCGGTCCGCCGCCGGCGCGCGGCGCCGCGCGCACGCCTGCGCGGGCCCCTGGGCCGGACGGCTCAACTCACGCCGTGGTGAAGGTAGTTGGGGAGAACTTGCTACGGGGCTACGATGCCCGCGTCGTGGGCGAGCACTCCGGCCTGCGTGCGATTGGCGCATTCCAGTTTGTCGAGCATGCGCGACACGTATCCCTTGACGGTCGCCTCCGACAGGTGGAGCCGGGCCGCGATCCGCGCGTTGGAGAGCCCCTCCCCCAGGCCCGCGAGGACCTCCGCCTCCCGCTCGGTCAGGCGGGCGACGCGTTCGCGGGCGCGGTCGCGGGCCGACAGGGCGTCGGTCGAGGCCGCGACGAGCCGGCGGGCCGCGGCGGGCGACAGCACGGTGTGCCCCTCGGCGGCCACCCGCACCAGGCCGATGAGGTCCTCCGGCGGCGTGGACTTCACCAGGAACCCGGAGGCGCCGGCGCGCAGCGCGCGCAGGACGTACTGGTCGGCGTCGAACGTCGTCAGCACCACCACCGGCGGCATGTCCCCGCCCCTGGCCAGCCGCTCGATGGCGGTGATGCCGTCCATGCCCGGCATGCGCAGGTCCATGAGGACGACATCGGGCCGCTGCTCGCGGACCGCGGCCACGCCCGCCGCGCCGTCGTGCGCCTCGGCGACCACCTCGATGTCGTCGGCCGAGCCGAGGATCGTGCGCAGGAACCCGCACACCATCGCCTCGTCGTCCACCACCACCACGCGCACCACCGGTCTCACACCACCGATTCCGCTGTCGGTACATAGGCGGGCAGGTCGGCCGCCACGCAGAACCCGCCGTCGGGTTCGGGTCCCGCCAGCAGGCTGCCATGAACGAGTTCGACGCGACGGCGAAGGCCCGTGATGCCGAGGCCCGAACCGGTGCGTGCCAGCTCCGCGTCGGGGCTCCCGCTCGGCCGGGTGTTGCGTACGGCGACGCGGACCCGGCTCTCCTCGTACTCCACGCGTACGGTGACGCGGGCGCCCGCGGCGTGCTTGTGCACATTGGTCAGCGCCTCGCGCACGATGCGGTACGTGGTGCGGCCGACCACCGGGGAGGCGAGCGCGCGGTCGCCGCGCTCGATCAGCTCGGCCGGGATGCCCGCCGCCGTCGACTCGGCGACGAGTGCGGCCAGTCCACCGGGCACGGGGGCGCGGTCCTCCTCGGGCTCGGTGCGCAGGATGCCGACGAGGTCCCGCAGCTCCTCCAGGGCCTGGCAGCCGGCCGCCCGGAGCTCCTCCGCCGCCCGCCGGGTCGCCTCGTCGGGCGCGGTCACGCGCAGCGCGCCGGCCTGGAGCACCATCAGGCTCACGCGGTGCGTCACCACGTCGTGCATCTCGCCGGCGAGGCGGGCGCGTTCCTCGGCGCACGCCTGCTCGGCGAGCAGATGGCGCTCGCGTTCGGCCCGTTCGGCGCGTTCGGTCAGGGCGCACACCAGGCGCCTGCGCGCATCGAAGTAGAGCGCGAGCAGCGGGCCGGCCGCCGTGCGCAGCAGGCCGATGGAGATGACGGTGAAGGACGGCTCCCAGGGCCTGGCGACGACGAGCGTGAACAGGCCGATGACGAGGAACATCAGGCGCCGGTCGCGGGCGGTCCTGCCGTAGAAGACCGGTCCGTACGCGGCGAGCGCCGTCGAGAACGGGGCCCAGACGTTGCCCGCGTGGGCGGGTGTCAGGGCGTGCACGGGCGAGATCAGCAGGGTCACGGCGAGGGTGAACGCGCCGAGCACGGCGACCACCGTCAGGGGCGCCCTGCGCCGGGCCACCAGCGTGAGACAGGCCACCACCTGGAGGCCGAGCAGCGCCCAGGCGAGGGTGCCGGGCCGCTCGGGCCACCAGGTCGCGCCGGTCAGCGTGGCCGCGGTGTCGGCGAGCGTGAAGCAGAGGGCGATCGCCGCGTCCACGACGTGGGGATGCCGACGGTGCCAGGGTCCGTCACTCATGCCGTTCACGGTAGGTCACGCTCGGGCGGCCCCGCCGGAACAGCCGCCATCCGGCCCGGCACACCCTACGAAAGTCGTACGGGACCCGGGATCGCCCGCCTTTCGTCGCCCGGCGTCCCTCCCGACCGCTCTGCCGCGCGGCAGGTGTCCCGCGGTGCAATCGGATCCATGGACACCAACCAGGCAACCCCCGCCCCGGCGGCGCCCGCCCTCGGCCACTACGCGATCGACCCGGCCGCCTCCACCGTCGCGTTCACGACCCGGCACGTCTTCGGGCTCCTGCCGGTGCGCGGCACCTTCGCGCTCCGCTCGGGAAGCGTCGACGTCGCCGAGCCGCTGGGCGCTTCCCGGGTGCGCGCCGAGATCGACGCGGCGAGCTTCACCACCGGCAGCCGGCAGCGGGACCGGGCCGTGCGCTCGGCACGCTTCCTGGACGCCGGACGTCATCCGCTGATCACCTTCACCGCGGACCGCGTCGAGGCCACCACGGTGGCGGGCGTCCTCACGGTGTGCGGGAGCGCCCGGCCGGTGACCCTGTCCATCGGGGAATCGGCCTGCGGCGCGGGCTGGTTCACGGCCCGCGCCACCGTGCGGGTCGACCGGACGGCGTTCGGGGTGACGGCGTCCCGGGGCATGGCGGGGCGGCATCTCGATGTGACGGTAGGGGTGCGGTGCGTCCGCGCCTGAGGGCCGCGGGCACCGGGGCGTCCTCGACGGATCGAGCACTTTCACAAGATTTGTAAGACAAATCCGGAACCCGAGGGCCGCTCCCGACCATCAGCCCAGGTGGAACGAACACCCCTGCCCTCGGGCCACCAGAACCACCCGGAGCTATCGCAATGACCCACCCCCGCAACGGGGCCTACCAGTCCCGGGGCCACCGCCGGGCCAACCGCGCCAAACGCTGGATACTCGGCGTCGTCGCCGTCACCGCGCTCGGTCTGATCGCGTGGCCCGTCCTGAACTACTTCGACGTCTTCTCCGACAAGGGCGACGCGATCAGTTTCGGATCGGGCGGGGGCGGGGGCGACAAGCCGGGCGGCGGCGACGCGGGCAAGCCCGATTCCCAGGTCCTCATGCCGACCGGCCCCGAGGCCAAGTTCACGGTGGCCGGCACGGTGCCCGAGAACGACACGAAGATCGCGGTGACGACCCTCGCGGGCAAGAAGTCGGGCTTCAAGGGCAAGGTGTGGGTGTGGGTCCCGCCGGAGTACAAGGACCCGAAGTACGCCAAGAGCGGCTTTCCCGTGATGGTGGCGCTGCCCGGCGGCGCCGGCTACCCGACCAACTACTGGATGGGCACCGACCTCAAGCTGGAGTCGAGCATCTCCACGTGGTCCAAGGAGGGCAAGAGCCTCCCGTTCATCCTGGCGATGCCGGTCCTCAATCCCCATCCGGACACGGGCGGCCTGTACTGGGACGCCAGCGACATCCCCGGCCAGCCGAAGATGGGCACCTGGCTGACGGAGGACGTGCCCGACCTCATCAAGGCCAACTTCCGTACCGTCAAGTCCCGTGACGGCTGGGCGTTCATGGGGTCGTCCACCGGGGGCTTCGCGGGGCTCAAGAGCGTGCTGCAGAAGCCCGGCCAGTTCAAGGCCGTCATCGCCTCGGGACCCGACATCGTCCCCGATTCACGGCTGTGGGCCGGGCACGACAAGGAGAAGGCGGAGAACAACCCGAACGTCCTCGCGCAGAAGCTGATCGCCGCGAAGGGCCCGGACGTCTATCTCGCCTTCCAGGTGGGCACCGTGGGCTCCGACGCCGAGGCCAAGCCGAAGATCGAGCAGTTCATCGCCAAGTACACCAAGGGCCCGGTCAAGACGAAGCTCAGCGTCATACAGGGCGGTGGCCACAACGCCAAGACGTATGTGCCGAACATGGCCGCCGGCGGCCTGATCCAGTGGATCAGCCAGCACATGCAGGGTCCCGTCCCCGCCTCCTGAGCGGCACCGGGCCCTTCGCCGGAACGCCCCGGGTCCTTCGGATGCAGGAATGCGGCCGAACACCCCCCGAAGCCCCCGGGGAACGGGGCGGGCGGGAACTACCGTTCGTCGGGCAGAGCGCGGATCCAGACGTCCGGTGCCGGACCGCAGACGGAACGAAGGAGCAGGCGTGGGGAATTCAGCGGTCGGCGCGGGCGGGACCACGGGGACCGACGGCGCGGAGCCGGACGGTCCGGACGGCGCCGGGCGCGGCAGGCACCCCCGCTCCTTCTGGAGGGAACTGCCGATCCTCGTCGGCGTCGCGCTGGTCCTCGCGCTGCTCATCAAGACGTTCCTGTTGCAGGCGTTCTCCATCCCGTCCGAGTCGATGCAGAACACGCTGCAGCCCGGCGACCGCGTCCTCGTCGACAAGCTGACGCCCTGGTTCGGCTCCGAGCCGGGGCGCGGCGAGGTCGTCGTCTTCCACGACCCCGACGACTGGCTCGGCGGCGAGCCGACGGCGCACCCCAACGTCGTGCAGAAGGCCCTGTCGTTCATCGGCCTGCTCCCGTCGGCCAATGAACACGACCTGATCAAACGGGTCATCGGGGTGGCGGGTGACACCGTGGAGTGCAAGGGCACCGGTCCTTTGACGGTCAACGGGAAGGCGCTCGTCGAGCCGTACGTCTATCCCGGCAACACGCCGTGCACCAACGACCAGGACGGCGGCCAGTTCAAGGTGACCGTGCCCAGGGGCAGGATGTGGGTGATGGGCGACCACCGGCAGGACTCGGAGGACTCCCGCTACCACCAGGCCGACAAGAACCACGGGCTCGTCCCGGTCGACGAGGCCGTGGGCCGCGCCTTCGTGATCGCGTGGCCCGTCACCCGCTGGGCGACGCTGCCGGTGCCCGCCACCTTCGACCAGGCGGGCATCGACACCACGGCGGCCGGCCTCGCGCCGGGCGCGCTCGCACTGGTGGGCGCGGCGCCCGCGGTGGTGTGGCGCCGTCGGACCCGTCAGCGCGCCGTGGGCCGCGGCGGCGAAGCGGACCGCTGAGGCACGGCGCCGCGCGAGGGCTGCGACATCCGTGGCGTCGCCGGGGCCTTCGAGGGCGCGGCGGGCGGCGTCCCGCCGGGGCGCGGCCAGGGCGTCACCGAGGGCGGATCGCTGGGCACCGGCGAGGGCGCCGGGCCGGGCGTCCCGGACGGCGCGGCCGTCGGCGGGGGCTTGACCGGGCCGGGCGAGTTCGCGGGCAGCGGATGCCGCTCGACGGGGCCCGAGGTGACGGCGACGTAGCCGATGGCCACGGCGGCGGCCGTGGCGAGCCCGGCCAGCGGCAGGGCGAACCGGCGCAGCCGCAGCCGCGCCAGCGGGGCACGGCGCTGCGCGGGGCCCGGCGGTTCGGCGGGCCGCAGGTCGGTGACGGTGATGGTGTCCGCGCGGGCGGCGAGCGCCGCGCGCAGCCGCCGCTCGACGGGCCGCCCGGGGGTTTCGGGCTCGCTCCATGGGCCGCTCATGCCCGTGCCTCCAGGATCTTCTCCAGCGAGTCGAGGGCACGGCTCGCGAGGGACTTCACCGAGCCCCGGCTGATGCCGAGGGTCGTCGCGATCTCCGCCTCCGTGAGGTCGCTCCAGTACCGCAGGACCAGCACTTCGCGCCGGCGTGCCGTCAACTGCCCGAGTGCGGCGAGCACTTCGCGGTGTTCCTCGTCGAGGACCACGCGTTCTTCGGCGGACGGGGCGTCGGGGACGTGGGGCGGGGTGTAGCCGCGTGCGGTGCGGCGCCGGCGCAGCACGGAGCGCGAGGCGTTGACGACGGCGGTGCGCAGATAGGCGAGGGCGTTGTCGATCTCCTCGATGCGCTCGCCGTGGCGCCGGTAGAGCGCGGTGAAGGCGTCCTGCACGACGTCCTCGGCGCTGGCCCGGTCGTCGACCAGCATGACGGCCAAGTGCACCATTTTGAGCCGGTGGGCGTGGTAGAGCTCGCTCACCGTCGGCGGCGCGGTACCGGGATCGCGGACCGTGCCGGACGCGCCCAGGCCGGATCTCGCCGCTCCCGGCGTGAACGGCTCCGCGCGCGCCCCGCCCCGGGCGGTACGGCCGCGGCGCAGCAGGCCGGGCCACCGGGGCGCGCGCAGGCGCGGGAAGAGGGCGGCCGGGTGCGGGGCGGCGGTGTACTCCATCAGTTCCTCGGGTGCGCGGGCAGCGCCCCGCCCCGCTCGTGGCGGGACGGGGCCGTGGCGTGCCTCGGTTCTCGTGCGTCAGCTCTGGTGGCGCCGCCGGACGGCGTAGACGGCGCCGACGCCCGCGAGGATCAGCGCGCCGGCTCCGACACCCATCACCGTGGTGGCCGTGGACGAGGCCCCAGTATGGGCGAGCTCCTTCTGGTCGGCGGGGGCGGGGGCCGCGGCCGGGGCACTGGGTGCCGCGCTCGGTTCGCCCGGAGCGGGGGCCGCCGCGGGCGCGCTGGGTGCCACGCTCGGCTCGGCCGCCGCGGTGGGGGGCTGGGTCGCCGGCACGGCCCGGGGCTCGGTGACCGCCGGCTCGGCCGTGGGCTGCGCGGCCGTGGGCCTGCTCTCGCCCGCCCGCTTGACCGGCGAGGAGACGGTGGTGCGGGCCTTGGCCACGGCGGCCGGGGCGGAACCGGCCGGCTGGTCGGCGTACGCGGTGCCGGCGAGCGCGGGGACGGCGAGGGCCAGGAGCAGGCCCGTGGCCGCCGCGGCGGCGAGACGGCGCGGGGTGCGGGGCGCGGTGGTGGCGGAAGTGTGCTGAGGGACGGTCACGTTGTGCTTCTCCACGGTCGGCGGTGAGGGCGCGGAATTCGCGCCTTCACCCCTGACGACGTGCGGCGGCGACGGGGGTTGCCGATGTCGTGGAGAAATCTTCGGAACCCGGCGGGGCTCCGGCCGGCGCGGTGCGCGGGCCGGAGCCGTGCGGCGGGGAATCAGCAGGCGCCCTCGTCCTGCCAGACCCCCCACTCCCCCGTGGTGCCGGGCTCCTCGTTCTGCGTCCACCACTTGGCCTTCCAGGTGTGGCCGTTGTGGGAGACCTCGTTGCCCTGGGTGTAGACCGCGCCGGAGGTCCAGGCCGCCGCCGCGCAGGTGCCGCCGCCGCCGGGCGAGGAGGGCGGCGGGGAGGACGGGGGCGGGGAGTCGGGAGGGGTCGCGCCGGCGAACTTCACCGAGTACTTGGCGAAGTCCCAGGCGGCCTGCGGAACGCTGCTGCACGTTCCGGACGTCCTGCCGTTGTTGTCGGGCGGGGTGCACTGCCGGTCCCGGTTGAGGGACCAGAAGGTGAAGCGGGCCATGTTGTGGCTCGTCGCGTAGTCGAGCACCGTCTGGAAGTCGGCCTGCGAGAAGAACTCGCCGGAGTCGCTGCGCCCGTTCATCCCGGAGAAGCCCTCGTGGGCGTAGGCGGTCGCGGCGCTCCAGCCGAACGTCGACTGGAGGACGGAGTTGAAGTTGGTCAGCGCACCGGTCTGTGCGGCGGCGCCGCTGAACCCGCCGTCGAACGGCATGATCGAGAAGTTGTCCGGCACGAAGCCCTGCGACTTGGCCTCGCTCAGCATCTGCTTGCCGAACCATCCGGTGCCGTCGGCGGTCCCGGCGGTGGTCACCGAGACGTACAGGCCCGGGTTGTTCTGCTGGAGGATCTTGGCGGCGCCGATCTCGTGGGAGATGGCGGCCGTGTTCTCGTACTCCGGCTCTTCGAGGTCGAAGTCGATCGCCTTGAGTCCGTACTTGGTGATGACCTGCTGGTAGGCGGCCGCGGTGGCGTTCGCGTCCGCGCAGTTCTGGCCGAGCTTGGTGCCGCCGTAGCCGCCCACGGAGACCGAGACGTCTCCGCCCTTGGCGCGGATCGAGGAGATGACGCCGGCGACCGCGGTGTCGGACGACACGGGTGCCGTGCCGCCCCACGTGGGGCTGCATCCGCCGCCGTCGGGGGCGAGGACGAAGGCGAGCTGGAAGGCCTTGAGCCCGGTGGCGTCCATGATGGCGGGGGCGTTGGGCGGGTCGTTGTCGAGGGGCATCAGATACGGCGCGGCGGCGTACCAGCGGCTGCCGAGACCGGCGGCGTCCGCGGTCGCGCCGGAGGCCTGGCCGGCGACGAACGAGGTGAGGCCGGCCGCGGCCAGTGCGGCGCTCGCGGCGCCGCAGAGGAGAGCACGAAGTGGCTTCATGTCGAGGTCTCCTGGGGGTGGGAGGGGCTCCCAGAATTGGCCGGTGGCCGGAACACGTCAACGACTTGGACTAGACCATTGCGATTCCTTGAACCAAGGGATCCGGTCCCGGGGCGGCCCGTCACGCCCCCTCCCCCACCCCGCCGGCCGCACCGCCGGGCCCGGGACTCGCCGCCGCAGGATGCCTTCCTGTAGGCCGGACGGCACAAGCCGACCTGCGCGATGCCCGTTCTGTTCCTACGGTGACTGAATGGTCATCAGGTCCGGATTCCGTTCCATGGCGGTGCTCACCGCCACTGCCGCCATCGGTCTGTGCTGCCTCGCCCCGACCCCCGACAGCTCCGCCTCCGTGCCCCAGCCGGGGCCGGGGGCGGGCCAGCAGGTCCGTCTGCGGCCGGGCGCCCCCGCACTTCCGGGCGAGGTGTCGGCCCTCTCGTTCGTGGTCGCCGACGCCCGCACCGGCAAGGTGCTCGCCGCCCGCGACGCCCACCGCAAGCTGCCGCCGGCCAGCACGCTCAAGACGCTGTTCGCGGTCACCGCGCTCCCCCATCTGCGCGCCGAGGACCGGCACACCGTCTCCGAGGAGGATCTGGCCGGCATCGGCGCCGGAAGCAGCCTGGTGGGCGTGGAGGCCGGGCACACGTATCAGGTCTCCGACCTGTGGCGCGGGGTGTTCCTCAGCTCAGGCAACGACGCCGTGCACGTCCTGGCGTCGCTCAACGGCGGCTGGGAGCAGACCGCGGCCCAGATGCAGGCCGAGGCCCGGAAGCTCGGCGCCCTGGACACCGAGGTCGTCTCGCCCGACGGCTACGACACCCCCGGCCAGGTCTCCTCCGCGTTCGACCTCGCGGTCTTCGGCCGTGCGGGGCTCGCCCGCCCGGACTTCGCCGAGTACTGCTCGACCTCGTCGGCCCAGTTCCCCGGCGGGGGCGGCTCGTACGGAATCATGAACACCAACCGCCTGCTCTCCGGGGCCGACGGGGTCGCCCGCTATCCGGGGATCGTCGGCGTCAAGAACGGCTACACCAGCAACGCCGGCAACACCCTGATCGCGGCGGCGAAGCAGGGGGAGCGCACCCTGCTGGTGACCGTCATGAACCCGCAGTCGGGCGGCGGGTTCGAGGTCTACGAGGAGGCGCGCGCCCTCCTGGACTGGGGGTTCGGGGCCTGGGACCACGTGGACGCGGTCGGCTCCCTGGAGCCCGTGCGGCCCACCAGGTCGGCCCAGCACGCCCAGGTGCGCGCCGCGCGGGTGGCGGCGGTCGAGCCCGCCGAGGCGCCGCGCGAGGACGAGTCGTCCTGGACGGTCGCCGGGTCCGCGGCCGCGGCTCTGGCCGCCGTCATGACGGTTCTGATCCTGGTACGCCGCCGTGCCGAGCGCGCTCGCGCGGGACGCCGCCCGCAGTGAGCCCGGCGCGTACGGACCGTGGCCTCGTGGCGGCCGGCGCCGCCGCGTTCCGGAAGGGACCGCGCTCGAACGAATTCTGACTACCCCTCAATTAGGCCTAAGAATCGCAGAATTGATGCTTCGACTGCCTTGAAATCGACGCAACCCCCGTTTACACACCTTTCTTTTGGCCGACCTTGGCCGACGCGGCGACCTGGGCGCCCGCGCGGCGCCCTGCGGGAACGCGGCCCCGGCGGGTGACTTCCCGTGACCGGATGTTTCCGTTGCGTTGCGCGGAGCTCACCGCGGGGGGACAGACTCCTGTTCGTTCTTCGGAAACCGACCCCCAGGAGTGTTCGAAATGCGGAAGATCGCAGCAGTCAGTGCCGTCGCCGTCGCTCTGCTGGCCAATGGACTGGCCGGCACCGGCCTCGGCTCCGCGGCCGCGGCTCCGGCCGGCACCATGCAGCCGATGAGCCTGTACCCGCCGTCCGCCCTCGTGCTCACGATCGAGCCGGGCACCGGCGACCAGCAGAGCGCCGTCCAGCGCGCGGTGACCCTGAGCTGCGCCCCCAAGCCCTCCGGAACCCACCCCGCGCCCGCCGCGGCCTGCGCCGAACTCCGGCGCGCTCAGGGCGACTTCACCGCCCTCGTCGCCCCCGGCGCCCCGCGTCTGTGTACGAAGCTGTGGAACCCGGTCACCGTGCGCGCCGACGGCGTCTGGGACGGCAAGCACGTCAGCCACGTCCAGACCTACGGCAACTCCTGCATGAAGGACGCCGGTTCGGAAGCCGTCTTCGCCTTCTGACCCCGGCTCCGGGCGCCGCCCGCGGATCGGCCCTGCGGCACGGAAGTGACCGCAGGGGGTGACAACTGCATTCCTCCTCGTGTTACTTGACATGTCTTCGCCGCGTCACTCGGCGATGGCACCGTCCCGATGGAATGTCACCCCCCACTTGGAGGAACCGTGTCGGATCCCCGGCCCAGCCGCTTCACGCCCCGGCTGCGGGCAGCCCTGTTCGGCGCGTTCGGCGCCTGCCTCGCCCTCGCCGCGGCCGGCGCCGGCGGCACCGCACAGGCGGCCGGGCCCGAGAGCCTGCCGCTGTCCGGGGCCACCGTCTCCGGCCTGCACAACACCTACGACCCGGCCGCCTTCCCCTATCTGGCGCAGGCCCTGGACACCGGCACCTCGATGATCGAACTCGATGTGTGGGACGACTTCGTCACCAAGGAGTGGAAGGTCAGCCACTCCAACCCCCTGGGCAACAGCAACAACTGCGTCAATGCCTCGACCCCCGGCCAGCTCTATTCGGGCGGCGCCAACAAGGACCTGGAGAGCTGCCTCGACGACGTGCGGGTCTGGCTGGGCGCCCACCCCGGGCACCCGCCGCTCGTCATCAAGCTGGAGATGAAGGCGGGGTTCCAGTCCACCTACGGGCTCGGTCCGGCCCAGCTCGACCAGACGATCAGCGCCCACCTCGGCTCGGCCGTCTTCCGGCCCGCGGATCTGCTCGCCAAGCCGGGCGGCGGCCAGTACGCCACCCTCGACGAGGCGTCGGCCGCGGGCAACTGGCCGAGCCGGCAGCAGCTCGCGGGCAAGGTCATGCTGGAGGTGATCCCGGGCACCGTCGAGGAGGGCAACCCCCTCGACCGGCTGTGGACGGACGTCGAGTACGCGCGCTACCTGCGCGACCTGGCGGCCTCGGGCCGTGTCTCGCAGGCGCAGGTCTTCCCCGCCGTGCACAACGCCCAGGCGGGCGACCCCCGTTCACGCTACGCGGACACCTCGATCCGACCGTGGTTCGTCGTCTTCGACGGTGACGCGGCGACCTATCTCAACGGCAGCATCGACACCGCCTGGTACGACGCCCACCACTACTTCGTCGTCATGACCGACGCGCAGAACGTGGCACCGGCGCTCGACGACAAGAACCCGTCACCGGCGGACGCCCAGGCCCGCGTGGCCCGGCTCGCCGCCGCCCATGCCAGCGTCGCCTCCAACGACTGGACGGCCCTCCCCCAGATCCAGTCGATGGCCCTGCCGCGCGGCTGAACCGACGCCGGACCGACGCCCGCGCCCACCGGTGCCCCCACGGGCCGGTGAGCGCGGGCATCTTCACGCCACTGGCCGGAGCGCGGCGGACGGATCCGGTCAGCTTCGCGGGGTGGGGGACGGTCCCCGGCGCAGGCCGGGACCGGAAGAGTTTCACGGATTTGGCATATTCCAGGGGAAAGTTTCACCCGGTGCCCGCTGATGACACGGAGTCGACAAGATCCCCGCCGTTGAACACTGCACTACGAATCTGGACATGTCCGTATAGCAACCAACCCCTCGGGCCCCTCTTCTCCCTCGGGCGCCCCGGCCGGTAGGCATGGGGGCGGGCCGACCGGCGCCGGGCCCGGTGCCGGTCGGCTCGCCAACTGGCTCCACGCACAAGGGGTTTGCCATGCCACGACCGTTCGCTCCGCCCACCCGCCGCCAGGTCATCGGCGTCACCGCCGGCGCGCTCGCCGGGATCGGCCTCGCGGGCACCGCGCACGCCGCCACCGCCGCCGCGCACACCACCGCGTCGCCCAGCCGTACCACGAACGACGCGCCGCACGACGCGCCCGCCGCCTTCGACGAGGTGTTCCAGGGGCGCCGGATACAGGGCCTGCCCGGCGCCGGGCACCACGCGCACCACGGCGGCGGCTACACCGTACGCGTCGACGGCGACGAGCTGCACGTGATGCGGAACGCCGACGGCACCTGGATCAGCGTCGTGAACCACTACGAGCCCTCCCCCACGCCCCTCGCGCTCGCCCGCGCCGCCGTGCTGGAGCTCCAGGGCGCCGACCTCGTGCCGCTCACCTGATCCGCACCGACGCCACCTCCGCTTCCGTACGCCGGCTCAACCAGGAGCATCCTCATGGCCGTTCGCAAGAACCAGGCGGACCTCACCGCCGCCGAGAAGCGCCGTCTCGTCGACGCGCTGCTTCAGCTCAAGCGCGACGGGAGGTACGACGCCTTCGTCCGCACCCACAACTCCTTCATCATGAGCGACACCGACTCCGGTGACCGGGTCGGCCACCGCTCGCCGTCGTTCCTGCCCTGGCACCGCAGATTCCTCATCGAGTTCGAGCAGGCCCTGCAATCGGTCGACCCCGCGGTCACCGTGCCGTACTGGGACTGGACGGTGGACCGCACGCCCCGCGCCTCGCTGTGGGCGGCCGACTTCCTCGGCGGCACCGGGCGCGCCCGGGACGGCCAGGTGATGGACGGGCCCTTCGCGCACGGCGCGGGCGGCTGGCCCCTCAACGCCCGGGTGGACGGACGGACTTATCTGCGCAGGGCCCTCGGCGCCTCCGTCGCGCAGTTGCCGACCCGGGCCGAGGTCGACGGCGTCCTCGCCATGACGACGTACGACATGGCGCCCTGGAACAGCGCGTCGGACGGCTTCCGCAACCATCTGGAGGGATGGCGCGGGGTCAATCTGCACAACCGCGTCCACGTCTGGGTCGGCGGCAACATGGCGACGGGCGCCTCGCCCAACGACCCGGTGTTCTGGCTGCACCACGCCTTCGTGGACCGGCTCTGGGCGCGGTGGCAGGCCCTTCACCCGGGCTCGCCCTACCTGCCGGCGGCGGGCACCCGCGACGTGGTGGACCTGCACGACACCATGCGGCCCTGGAACGACGTGACCCCGGCAGACCTGCTCGACCACACCCGCTACTACACCTACGACCCGGCCGCCTAGGCCCCGTGGGGGCGGGCGGGGCGCCGGCCCCAGGCCGAGATCATCGGCGAGGTCGCCAGGTCGAGGCGGCCGGCGGCGACGCTCGCCAGATGGAGCTCGATCTCCTCGTCGTCGGCCAGTCCGCGTGCGACGAGCCGGTCCCGCACCTGGCGCACGGTCGCGGCTTCGAGGACGGCCGCGGCGGGCGAGGCGACGGGGAAGTAGGCGTCCGCCTCGACCCCCTCCAGGCCCGACTCCCGCAGCAGGCGCGGGAGTTTGCGGCCGTAGCAGAGGTCGGCGCCGCGTTCGGCGAGGAGTGCGCGAAAGCCCCGGCGCAGACGGTTGGCGCGCTCCTGCTCGGGGCCGTACTCGTCGAGGCAGAGCAGCGGCTGGAGCGCGGGGTCGGCGTCCTCGATCAGCAGGACGCCCCCGGGTCGCAGGGCCTCGGCCATGGTGCGCAGGGCGCGGGCCCGGTCGGTGACGTGGACCAGGACCAGGCGGGCGTGGACGAAGTCGAAGCGGCCGGCGGGCGCCTCGTCCCGGCCCACGTCGTGACGGTCCGTCTCGACCTGCGCCGGGAGCCCGGCTCCGGCCAGCCATCCGGTGTCGAGGTCGGTGGCGAGCACCCGCCCCCGGGGGCCGACCCGTGCGGCGAGGCCGCGCGGCACGGAGGCACCGCCGGCGCCCACCTCCCAGACGTGGTGCCCCGGGCGCAGGCCGAGGGCGTCGAAGTGGCGGAACGTCGAGGCGTCGAAGAGTTCGGCGAGCGCGTCGAAGCGCTCGCCGGCTTCGGTGCGCCGGTTGTCCAGGAGGTATCCGTCGTCCCCGCTCGGCTCGGTCATGGGGATCATGATGGCAGGGCTCAGCGGGCCAGCCGGCCCAGGAGCGAGGAGGCCGCGAGGATGCCGAGCGCGGCCGCGACGGCCAGCACCCCGTAGTCGAGGGCGAGATGGGCGTGGGTGCCGAGCAGCAGTCCGCGCAGGGCGTCTACCTGGTAGCTCAGCGGGTTGGCCCTGCTGACGGCCTGGAGCCAGCCCGGCATGATCGACACCGGGTAGAGGGCGCTGGAGCCGAAGAACAGCGGCATGGTGATGGCCTGCCCGATGCCCATCAGACGGTCCCGGGTCAGCACGATCCCGGCGATCGTCATGGACAGGCACGAGAAGAACGCGGAGCCGAGGATCACGGCGACGGCGACGCCGAGGAGCCGCAGCGGGTTCCAGGTCAGGGCCACGCCGAGCAGCGCGGCGATCACGATGACCACGACGGCCTGGATCAGCGCCTTGACCCCGGCCGCGAAGGCCTTGCCGGTGATGAGCGCGGAGCGCGGGGTGGGGGTGACGAGGAGCTTGGTGAGGATGCCCGAGTCACGCTCCCAGATGATCATGATGCCGTAGAAGATGGCGATGAACATGGCGGACTGGGCGATGATGCCGGGCGCCAGGTAGTCGATGTAGGGGATGCCCTCGGTGGGGATCGCCTTGATGCGGGTGAAGGTCTCGCCGAAGATCAGCAGCCACAGGGCCGGCTGGACGGCGCGGGTGTACAGCTCGGCGCGGTCGTGCCGCAGCTTCTGCAGCTCGACCGCGCACAGGGCGGCGACGCGGGCGGGCAGCAGGCGCCAGCCGGTGCGGGGGCGCGGCGGGGTCAGGAGCAGATCCAGCCTCCCGTCGGCGTCGAGGGCGGCTGAGCCGGGGTCAGCCGAGGCGGGCTGCGGTGCGGCGGGTGCTGCGGACATCGCGGAAGTCACCTCCCTGGCTGTCGAGGCCGCTGCCGGCGACGTCGCGGAAGACGTCCTCCAGGGTGGGCGGCGGGTCGTCGGGGCCGTTGCCGAGGCGTTCGTGCAGCTCGGACTTGAGGCCGTCGGGCGTGCCGAGGGCCCGTATCCGCCCGCGGTGCATCAGTGCGAGGCGGTCGCAGTACTGGTCGGCCTCGTCCATGTGGTGGGTGGTCACGAGCACGGTCATGCCGGTGGCCCGGCGCACCGCGTTGATGTGCTCCCACACGCTGGTGCGGGCGATGGGGTCGAGGCCGATCGTCGGTTCGTCGAGCATCAGCAGCCGGGGCGCGCTGACCAGGGCCTGGGCGAGTTCGAGACGGCGGATCATGCCGCCCGAGTAGGTCTTGGCCATGCGGTCGGCGGCGTCGGTGAGGTCGACGGCGTACAGGGCCTGTTCGACGCGGCGGGCGCGTTCCTTGCGCGGCACGTCGAAGACCCGGGCGAAGAGGGTCACGTTCTCCCGTCCGGTCAGGCCCGCGTCGGCCGACAGCTGCTGGGGTACGTAGCCGAGCAGCCGGCGCACCGCCATCGGCTCCTTCGCGGCGTCGTGGCCGAAGACGCGGACGCGGCCGACGGGCACGGGCAGCAGGGTGGTGATGCAGCGGATGGCGGTGGTCTTTCCCGCGCCGTTGGGGCCGAGGAGTCCGAAGACCTCGCCGGCGGCGACGGCGAGGTCCAGCCCGTCGACCGCCTTCGTCCCGCCGAAGGCGTAGGCGAGCCCGTCGCAGCGCACGGCCTCGCGGCCGGCCGCCGTGTCACCCCGGACCGCCGAGGCACGGCCGGGTCCCGCCGCCGCGCCGCCGCGGTCCGGCGGGGCGCCGCGGTCCGATACGGCGCCCCGGTCCGATGCCGCGGCCTGGTCCGGTGTGGCGCCGCCCGCGGCGGCTGCCGCCCGGTCCAGGTCGGGTGCCGTGGCGCCCCCGGCCGCCGCCGCCCCGTCCCGGTCGGGTGCCGTTCCGTCCCGGGCCGGGCGGCGGTCCGCGTCGTCGTCGCTCATGACCCCTCCGCTTCCTCGTGCAGGTTGTCGGCGAGCCGGCGCAGCGCGGGGAGCGCGGCGGCCAGGGCGGCCCGGTCGGCGGCGTCCAGGCGCGCCACCTGGTCCCGTACCAGCGCGGCGCGGCGGCGCTGCCAGTCGCGCAGCCGCTCCAGGGCGGCGGGTGTCGCGTGCAGCCGCGCCGAGCGCCGGTCGCCGGGGTCGGTCTCGCGCCTCATGTAGCCGTCCCGCACCAGCTGGTTGACGAGCGTGGAGACCGAATTGCCCGCCAGGTGCAGCTCCTTGGCGGCGGCCGACACCCCGATGCCCGGCCGGGCGGCGACAAGGCGCAGCAACTCGACCTGGGCGCCGCGCAGCCGGGGCGCGCCGAGGCCGCCGCGCAGCCGGCGCCTGATGAGCCGCTGCACGCCCGCGAGTACGTCCGCGAACGAGTCGTCGAGCGGTTGTGCCTCTTCGGCAGCCATGCGGCCATTTTATCTCTGAGTGAGAGGTAATGGCCAGGGGGCGTCGGCGCCGGGGACCGCGCGATGTGGCGCGCAGCACATGTGGACCCGCCGGGAGAACGGACCGGCCCCGCATGACATCTTTCCCCGGGGCCCCCGCGCGCTCCACGGAACGCCATCCGCATCGGGCAGGGAAACAGGAGCTGAACACACGTGCCGGCCATCAGTCAGAGGATGCATCTGATCCTGCTCTCCGCATGGACCGCGCTCTGGTTCGCGTTGGTCGAGCCCAACGGCGGCTTCTCCTGGCACTATCTGCGGGCCGGCGGGGAACTCATCTACCAGGGCCCGTCGGGCGACGGCACCGGCGGTCTCAATCTGTACGCCCACCACCCCGAGCTCCAGATGGGACCGGTCAGCTTCCTGACGGCCGGCCTGTTCAACCCCTTCCCGGAGCGGACCGGGCAGTTCCTCGCGGCGCTCCTGATGTCGGTGCTCGGTCTGGTGATCGTGGTCATCGCGGGACGCAGCGCGGCCTGGTACTTCCTGGGCACCGGCACCAACCACCAGCGTCTGCGCCAACGCGTGCTCATCGCCGGTCTCGCCTTCATCCCGATGTGGATCGAGGTGTCGGTGCGGTTCGGGCACCTCGACGACGTGCTCGCCCTGTTCTTCACCGCGCTCGCGGTCCGCTCGGTGACCCGCGGCGGCGCGATCGGCACCGGCGTGTGGCTGGCGCTCGCCATGGACTCCAAGCCGACGGCGGTGACGTTCGCGGCGCTGCTCTTCGCGCTGCCGCGGCACCAGTGGCTGCGGGCCGGCCTGTGGTGCGCGGCCGTGCTCGCCGTGGCCTGGGCGCCGTTCTTCCTCAGCAATCCCCATTCGATGTCGGCCGCGGGTTTCGCGATACCCAACCAGCCGGCGTCCGCGCTGCGCTGGCTCGGTGTCGCCGATGCCGAGACGCCCGGCTGGGACCGCCCGGCGCAGGCGCTGCTGGGGCTGCTGCTCGGGGCCGTGGCGGTGTGGCGCGGGCGGTGGGCGGCGGTGGTGCTGCTCGGCGCCAACGCGCGCATCGTGCTCGACCCCAGCGTGTACACGTACTACACGGCGTCGGTCCTGCTCGGCACGCTGCTGTGGGATGTGATCGGGCAGCGCCGGCTGGTGCCGTGGTGGAGCTGGCTCGCCCTGCTGACCCTGTACGGGAGCGTGTTCGTGGTGGCGGACGACGCGGCGCGCGGGCTGATCCGGCTGGCGTTCGTGGTCGTGTCGACGGCGTACGTGCTGCTGTGGCCGCAGCGCGACAGAACCCGGGACCGCCGCCGCAGGAGCCGCGCCCCGGTCGCCGCCTGAGCCCCGCGCAGCGGGCCGCGGGCGGTCGCGGCCCGCCTGCCCGTGCGGTGGCGGCCCCGCGTGAGACGCTGGTCGTGACCGTACCGGCAGCTCCGCTGAGAGGGTCCCGCATGACTCGTCAGACGCGTACCGCCAAGGACATCATCGCGGCGGCGTCCACCGCGCTCGCCCCCTCCCCCGACGACAACCGGCTCGTGCCCCTCGTCGAGGCCGGCCGGGCGCCGCGCTCGGCGCTCGCGGGGCTCGCGCTGGAGCAGCGCCACATCATCGCCGCCGACCGCCGCGCCTTCCTCCACCTCGCCGAACGCTCGGGCCGGGGCACGCCGTGCGCGGCGTTCTTCGGTTCGCTCGCGGAGGGCGAGAGCCTCGCCCTCGAACAGCTCGGGGCGTACGAGAGTGCCTGCGGGCTCACCGCGCAGGACATCGGGCAGTACCTGCCACGCGCGGGCTGCCAGGCCTACCCCGCGTATGTGGCGTGGCTGGCCCTGAACGGCGACCCGTCGAGTGTGGCGCTCGCCCTGACCGCCAACTTCGCTGCCTGGGGCGGCTACTGCGCCCGGCTCGCGGCCGCGCTGCGCTCGCGGTACGGCTTCACCGACGAGGCGTGCGGCTTCTTCGACCTCTTCGCCGGACCGGCCCCGGAGCTCGAACAGCAGGCGGTGGCGGCCGTCGCGGCGGGCTCGGACGACGCCCACGGCGAGGGCGTGGGCAGCGGGGCGCACTACGGGCGGCTGCTCCAGAGCTACGAGTCGATGTTCTGGAACACGCTCGCCCCGTAGGGCGGGCGGCGGGCATCCGCACCACCACCGGGGTGGCATGCGTGCCACCCCGTTTCGGGGTGGTGGCGGGATCGAGACGGGGCCCCGGGCGGTGGACGATCGACTCGACCGATTCACCGCAAGGGGAGCGATCCCAACGGGGAGAAGAACACATGCAGTTGTTCCAGAAGCCGGCCCGCTGGGCCGCGGCCGCCGTGTGCGCGCTGCTCGCCGCGGCCGCCCTGCCGGCCGGCGCGGCACAGGCCGCCGCGGAGAGCGCGACCCCGCCCGTACCCGACCGCTACCGCCTCCAGCACCTCGACTGGCAGCCATGCTTCTCCGGCACGCTGGAATGCGCGACCATGGCCGTGCCCCGGGACTGGTACCACCCCGGCGCCGGGCCGGACCTCGCAATCAAGGTGTCGCGCCATCGGGCGACCGGCCCCGGCGAGCGGCGCGGCGTCCTGATGATGGCGGCGGGCGGTCCCGGCTCGTCCGGGCTCAAACGGCCGGCCAACCTGACCGGTCTGAGCCCGAAGCTCGCCGCCGCGTACGACGTCGTCAGCTTCGACCAGCGCGGGGTCGGGGCGAGCACCAACGTGGTCTGCTCGGACCAGGACACGGTCGACGCGTTCTTCTCCTCCGGCGATCTCAGGGACCGCTCTCCCCGGGCGATCGGGGCGACCTTCGACCGGGCCCGCGCCTTCGTGGCGCAGTGCGAGCGCGCCTCGGGCGGGCTGCTGCCGTACATCACCAGCGACCAGGCCGTGCACGACATGGACCTGTACCGCGCGCTGCTCGGCGTCGACCGGATCTCCTACTACGGGCCGTCCTACGCCACCGTCCTCGGGGCGTACTACGCGACCGAGTTCCCGCGCCGCGTCGAGCGGGTCGTCCTGGACAGCACCGTGGACCTCACGCACGGCTGGCAGGCGTACATGACGGGGCAGCCGGCGAGCTTCCAGCGCCGGTACGAGCAGGACTTCCTGCCGTGGCTCGCCAAGAACGACGCGACGTACCACCAGGGCCGCATGCCCGCCGAGGCCGAGGCCTCCTACGAGCGGCTGCGGGCCGCGCTGCACGACCACCCCCTCGACCTCGAAGGCACCCTCGTCACGCCCAACCATCTGGACGCAGCGGCCACGAACGCGCTCTACAGCGCGCACGACCGGTTCCCGGAGTTCGCGTCGCTGATGGGTCTGCTCCAGCATCCCGAGAGCGCATCGGAGCAGGCGCGGAAGGACGCCGCCGAGCAGTTGTCCCCCGTCATGAGCGCGGGCTACTTCGCCGACTTCTTCGCGGTCACGTGCGGCGACGGCACCTGGAGGCGCGACCGCCGGTACTGGGTGGACACGAGCGCCGAGGCGACTCGCGTCCACCCCCTCGCCGGGGCACGGGAGTTGACGTTCGCCGCCGTCTGCGCGAGCTGGCCGACGTCCAAGGCGCCGCACATCGAGCCGACCGGCAAGGGGCTGCCGCCCGTCCTGATGCTCAACGCGACGCACGACCCGGCGACGTACTACGAAGGCGCGCTGCGCGTGCACGGGGCGATCGCCGGGTCACGCCTGATCACGGTGGACGACGGCGACCACGGCCAGTTCCAGCACGGCAACGCGTGCGTGGACGACCGGGTGGAGGCGTACCTCCTGACGGGCGCCCTGCCCGCGAAGGACACCGGCTGCCCCGGAGTGCCGCTGCCGGAACCCGCCGCCCGAGGCTGATCCCGGAGCGCATCCGCCGGGGGCCGGTCCCGGAGGCCGCCGCGAGGGCCGGTCCCGGACGGCCCAGGAACTTCCGCCCGGGTGGGAATCAAGGGGTGCACAAGCGTTTACCCTGAGGGTGAACACCTGTGCACCCCTGTCCGCGTTCCAGCCGTACGGAGAGTCATGCCCCCTGCGATACCCGTGTCCGCCGATCCGCCCCGCCCCCGGTTCTTCGTCGGGGTCCTGGCGTTCTGCGGCGTGGTCGTGGCCGTCATGCAGACGCTGGTGGTGCCGCTCCTGCCCCACGTGCCCGCCCTCACCGGCAGCACCCCGGCCGCGGCCAGCTGGCTGGTCACCATCACGCTGCTGACCGGGGCCGTCTTCACCCCGGTGCTCGGCCGGGCCGGCGACATGTACGGCAAGCGGCGGCTCCTGATCATCTCGCTCGGCGTGCTCACGGCCGGCTCGGTGATGTGCGCGGTCAGCTCCCACATCGGCGTACTGATCGCCGGCCGCGCCCTCCAGGGGGCCGCGCTCGCCGTGATCCCGCTGGGCATCAGCATCATGCGCGACGAGCTGCCGCCGGCGAAGGTGCTCTCCTCGGTCGCCCTGATGAGTTCGACGCTCGGCATCGGCGCGGCCGTGGGGCTGCCGGTCGCGGCCCTCGTCGTCGAGCACTTCGACTGGCACACCATGTTCTGGGCCTCGGCCGTGCTCGGCCTGGTCGACATCGCCCTGGTGCTGTGGTGCGTGCCCGAATCGCCACTGCGCTCGCGCGGCCGGTTCGACGCGGTGGGCGCGCTCGGTCTCTCGGCGGCGCTCGTCGCGGTGCTGCTCGCCATCACCCAGGGCGCCGACTGGGGCTGGACCTCGCCGCGCACCCTCGCACTGCTCGGCGCGGCCGTGGTGATCTGGCCACTGTGGGGCGCGTACGAGCTGCGGACCCGCTCCCCGCTGGTGGACCTGCGGGTCTCGGCACGCCCCGCGGTGCTGCTCACCAATGTGGCGGCCCTCCTGATCGGCTTCGCGTTCTACGCCAACTCGCTGGTCACCGCGCAGATGGTGCAGGAGCCCAAGGCCACCGGCTACGGGCTCGGCGCGTCCATCGTGGTCAGCGGGCTCTGTCTGCTGCCGGGCGGCCTCGCGATGGTGGCGCTCTCCCCGGTGTCGGCCAAGATCTCGGCCACCTACGGCCCGAAGGCGGCGCTCGCCATCGCCGCGGCCGTCATGGCGGTGGGCTACGGCGTGCGCTTCTTCACCAGCCACAGCATGGCCATGATCATCGCGGGCGCCACGGTGGTGGCCTGCGGCACCGCCATCGCCTACTCGGCGCTGCCCGCCCTGGTGATGCGCGCGGTCCCGGTGAGCGAGACCGGCGCCGCCAACGGGCTCAACACCCTGATGCGCTCGGTCGGGCAGGCCTGTTGCAGCGCGGTGGTCGCCGCGGTCCTGGCCAATGTCACCTTCCAGGCCGGCGGCGAGACCGCGCCGACCCTCCACGCCTACCTCCTGGTGTTCCTGATCGCCGCGGGCGCGGCCCTCGCCGCGCTCGTCGCCACGCTGTGCCTGCCGGGCGGCGCGGCCCCCGCCGGCGGTACCGTCGGGCCGGACCGCGCCGAGGGGGCGACGGGACGCACGACGGCCGAGGAGAGCGCATGACGGGCCAGGAGGGCACCGGTGCCGACACGGGGACCGGCCGGGACGCGATCTGGCGGGCGGCGCGGCGGGCGTTCACGCTGCGCCCGTACGCGGAGGTCACGATGCGCTCGATCGCGGCCGACGCGGGGGTGAGCCCCTCGCTCATCGTGAAGCGGTTCGGCAGCAAGGAGCGGCTCTTCCACACCGTCGCCGATTTCGGGCCCGCCGCCGACGCGCTGTTCGCGGCGCCCCTGGACGCCCTGGGGCGGCACATGGTGCTGACCCTGGTGCGGATGCGGCGCGAGGACCAGGGCGATCCGCTGCTGCGCGCGGTGTTCTCACTCGGCAACATGGACGAACGCACCCTGCTGCGGGAGCGGTTCCGCGAGCAGGTCACGTCCCGGCTGGCCGGTCAACTGCGCGGCGGGGACAGCGAGTTGAGGGCCGAGCTCATTGCCGGTCTGCTGCTCGGCCTCGGCGCGACGCTCAGTCTGCACCGGCCCGGCGCCGGGGAACGCGCCACGCCCGAGCAACTGGCCGATCTCTACGCGCCGGCCGTGCAGCGGCTGGTCACCGGTTCCGAGGACGCGTCCGGGGACCCAGCGGCCACAGGGGCCACAGCGGACTGACCGGAACCGGGTGTTTCGCTAGTCGTGCACGGCGATGGCCCCGACCGGGCAGGCCCGTGCGGCCTCGCGGACCAGCGGGTCGCCCGCGCCGTCCGCGCGGCCGGGCAGCAGCTCGCTGAAGCCGTCGTCGTCCTGGGTGAAGACGCCGGGGGCGGTCAGCGCGCACTGTCCCGCGCCGATGCAGACGTCCTTGTCGATGCCGATCCGCATGTGCGGCTCCTTCTCGTGCTCGGGTTCTCTCGCGCTCCCCCGCCCGCTACCAGGCGACGGGGAGCTCGACCATGCCCTGGATGGTGTCGCCGGGCTTGAACGGGATCTCGGCGGCGGGCACCGCGAGACGCAGTCCGGGCAGCCGCGTGAAGAGGGTGCGCAGCGCGATCTCCATCTCGGCGCGGGCCAGGTTCTGGCCGAGGCACTGGTGGACGCCGAAGCCGAACGCCACGTGGTGGCGACTGGCGCGGTGCCAGTCGATCCGGTCCGGCTCCTCGTAGCTGGCGCTGTCCCGGTTGATGACCGAGGTCGAGAAGACGACGCCGTCGTCGGCGCGGATGGTCTGCCCGCCGATCTCGATGTCGTCGAGCGCCACCCGCAGCATGCCGTCGGCGATCGACAGGAAGCGGAGCAGCTCCTCGACCGCGGCCGGCATCAGCTCGGCGTCCGAGCGCAGTTCGGCGAGCTGCTCGGGGTGCTGGAGGAGCGTGAAGGTGCCGAGCGAGATCATGTTGGCGGTGGTCTCGTGGCCGGCGACGAGCAGGATGACGGCGAAGTCCACCAGCTCCTGCCGGTCCAGCGTCCCCTCGTTGAGGCGCTGGGTGACGAGTTCGCCGAGCAGGCCGTCGCCGGGCTCCCGCTGTTTGCGGTCGATCAGCCGCAGGAAGTAGTCCTCCAGGGCGTCGCGGGCCTCCTCGATGTCGGAGGAGTCCGGCCCGCGCAGTAGCTTGCGGGACTGGCCCTCGAAGAACTCGTGGTCCTCGTACGGGACACCGAGCAGGTCGCAGATCACCATCGACGGCACGGGCAGCGCGAAGGCGCCGACGAGGTCGGCGGGGCCGCCCGCGGCGATCATCCGGTCGAGCAGGGTGTCGACGGTCCGCTGGATCCGCGGCCGCAGGGAGGCGGTCCGCTTGAGGGTGAAGCTGGGGATCAGCATGCGGCGCTGGGTGGCGTGGACGGGGTCGTCGACGCCGAGCAGCGCGGTCCTGCGCCGCGCGACGCCGGCGAACCGGGCGGTCGGCAACGGGAAGGCCTCGTTCTCGCGGTCGGTGGAGAGCCGGGGGTCGGCGAGCAGGGCGCGGGCCTCGGCGAGCCCGGTGACCATCCACACGGTGCGGCCGTCGTAGAGGCGGACGCGGGCGAGCGGGCGTTCGTCGCGCAGCGGCTGGTACGCGGTGGGCGGGTGGTAGGGACAGCTGCGGTCCTGGGGGAAGGCGACGCTGTCGCCGTCGGTGGCGGTGTGGTCCGTGGTGACGCCGGTGGTGCTGCCTGTCATGGAGACCTCGCAAGCGAAGGGATCCGTCTTACCGATCTCCACTACATGCCTCAGGCACCTAGGGCGTCTACGCGTTCTTCGGCCGATTCCATCCCTTCGGCCGAGCGGCGCCGGGGCCGGTGCGGGAGCGGTGCGCGCGCGGGGCTAGCGTGTGTGCGGCCCGTCGTACGTCACGGGCCGGTGAGGAGCGACCCTGATGTCCACGATGGCCCTGCCCGAGCTGACCGGGGGACGGATGCTGTCGGTGTGGCGGCCGGACGCCGCGGCGCTGCTGCTGATCGTCGTGCTGGCCGTGCTCTACGGCTGGGGCGTGCTGCGGCTGCGCCGGCGCGGCGAGGGCTGGCCGGCGGCGCGCGTCGCGGCGTTCGCGGTCCTCGGCCTCGGCTCGCTCGCCGTCGCCACCATGTCGGCGCTGGCGGTGTACGACACCGAGCTGTTCTGGCCGGCCGCCGTCCAGAACGTGCTGCTCGACCTGGTCGCGCCGCTCGGCCTGGCGCTCGGCGACCCGCTGCGCCTGGGCATGCGGGCGCTGCCCGAGCGCGGCGCGGGCCGGCTCGGCGGCGCGATGAGCGGACGCCTGGTGCGGTTCCTCACCTTCCCGCTGGTCAGCAGCGCGCTGGTGCTCGCCTCCGAGCTGTGCATCTACTTCACGCCGTACTTCGAGACGGCGCTGCGGTACGGCGCGCTGCACGATCTGATGTACCTGCACCTGCTCCTCGCCGGAAGCCTGTTCGTGCTGCCGGTCCTCACCCGCGAGGAGGCGCTGCCTGCCTGGTGCACGCATCCGGTGCGGGCCGCCCTGGTCTTCCTCGACGGCCTGATCGACGCGGTGCCCGGCATCGTCGTGATGACCCACAGCACCCTGATCGCGGGCGCCTGGTACCTCCACCACACCCCCGCCTGGGCGCCCGACGTCCAGCGCGACCAGCAGCTCGGCGGCGGCGCGATGGTCACCATCGCCGAGCTGGTGTCGCTGCCGTTCCTGCTCGCGATCCTGGTGCAGTGGTCGCGCGCCGACCGCGCCCAGCGCGTGGTGCTCGACCGCAGGCTGGATGCCGAACTGGCTCCGGCCGCCCCCGAGCGGGGGCGGCCGGAGGACGCGGAGCTCGTACGGCCCTGGTGGGAGACGGACGGCGGCGCGGTCGGACAGCGGATGCGCCGGGGAGCCCCCGGCGAGTAGCGCTCAGTGCCGGTCGCGGCGCCTGCGCAGCCGGCTCACGATGAACCAGATGACGAAGATGACCAGTGCGATGAAGAGGATCACCAGGACCAGCAGGACGATCCCGGCCTTCTTGAAGAAGCCGCTCTTCTTTTTCTTCGGCTTCTTGGACTTCTTCGACGCCAGTACGTGGGACTTGGCCGCGACGGCGTGCTGTCCGGCCGTCGCCGCCGCCTGAACCGTACGGCCCGCGTCGCTCGCGGGCGCTGCCTGCTGGGCCGGTGCCGCGGCGACCGTGGTGCGCGGCGCGGCCTCGGCCGTCACCGGACCGGCCACCAGCGCGGTGCCGAGCACCAGGGCGAGCAGCACGGCCGCCCGGCGCAGCGGCCCGGGGCCGCCCTTCGCGGCGGGCGTGGAACGAGGTGCGTTCATGGTGTGTGATCCCCCAAGGACGTTCGGTACGGCGGTCGCGCCGCCGCTGTCGTGTATCTGTACCCCGCGTGCGGCGGGTATGCCTCAGCGGTGCGCGGCGACGCCGGCCGTCGTCTCCACCTCGATCAGCGAGGCGCTGTGGCGCTCCGCCTCGAAGGCGGCGTGCCCGCCCCGCAGGCCGAACAGGCGCTTGGCGAGCAGGATGTAGAGGACCGCGAGGATGTTGAGGGTCAGCGTGGCGATCTTCACCCAGCTGATCTTCTCGGTGAGTTCGTAGATCTCCAGCGGCAGGAACATCGCCGTGGCGACGACCGTCAGGTACTCCGCCCAGCGCTTGGCGCGCCACAGGCCGACGGCCTCGACGATCTCGATCAGCGCGTAGACGAGCAGCGCCACCGCGACGATCACCAGGGTGGAGTGCTTGTAGTCGAAGGTCTTCTGGATGGTGCCGACGACCGGCGAGTGGTCGAGGTCGTAGTGGAAGTGGCGGAAGACCGGCCGGAACACGTCGAGGTAGTCGTCGAAGAAACGGCGCACCGCGTCCTGGCTGTTGCTGAACTTCCACACCGCGATGGCCACGAGGACGATGAACACGCCGCGCACGGCCCGCTCGACGGCGAGGAAGCGCAGGATGAACAGGTCGCGCAGCACCTTGCCGCGGGGCACGAGCGGCGCGTCCTCGGCCGGGCCCGAACCATGGGGTGCGCCGAGGGCGAAGTCGCCGCAGCGCAGACAGCGCCACGCCTCGCCCAGACCGGTCTCGGCGCGCAACCGGTCACGCAGTACGGCCTCCTGGGGCGCGTACGTCACATGGCCGCGGCGCGCACAGGTGCGCCGGTCCCAGTCGATCTTCATGCTCTTCCTCCCGTGAGGCCCGCGACGCGTCGCGGGCCGGTGTGCTCACAGGGACCGTAGTGGACTCTTGTCGTGGACGTGCCACGGGGTCGTCCCGGTGGCGTGACACGCGCGCCGTCCGGGCGCCCGGCGGGCGGCACGGCGAGAATGCGCCGATGAGCACCGCGATCACGACACCGCCCGCCGCCCGCGCCGACGAGGGCTTCCTGCTCGTGCTCTCGGCGGCGTCCGGGGCCACCGACGCGTTCGCCTTCCTCTGTCTGGGAAAAGTGTTCGCCGGGGTCATGACCGGCAACCTCGTCCTGGTCGGCGCGTCGGTGGGCGCGGGGGACCGCGACGTGGTGCCGCGCGCCCTGACGGGCCTGGTCGGCTACGCGCTCGGCGCCGCCGCGGCGGCCGTCGCCTCCCCGCGCCTGACGCCCCGGCCGCTGCTCGTCGCCGAGACCGCGCTGCTCGCCCTCGCGGCGGGCGGCTGGGCGCTCGGCTTCGGGCACGCGCTCGGCTCACAGCTGGTGCTGCTGGTGGTGCTCGCCTTCGCCATGGGCGTGCAGGCCCGGACCTGGGGCACCCCGACGACGTACTTCACGGGTACGTTCATGAAGCTCGCGGGCCGGCTCGGCAAGCGGGAGGCGGAGCAGGCCGACCGCTGGGTGGCGGGGCGGCTCGGGGCGGTGGTTCTCGGCGCGGCGGTCACTTCGCTGGTCGTCTGGTGGAGCCCCGCGGCGGCGGGCGCGGCGGGGGCCGTGCTCTGTGCCGTAGCCGCCGTGGCTTTCGCGTCCGCGGCGCGCCGATGAGCGGCCGGCCACGCGTTCTTGCGGCCGGGCGGTCCGGTGGACCACGCGTGGCGCGCCAACTCCCGTCCTGCATATGCCCGGTGGCACGCCCCGTTCACGGCGGGCCGATCCGGTCGCCTTTGACATATGCCACGAGCACCACCGTATCGAGTGTTGCCAAATCCCTTACGGGGCATCGCTCCCTGTGCAACAGTCGTTACCGGTCCACCACGCCAGACCAGGCTCTGCCGCGGCCGCATCGGAGAACCTCATGCCGTCCCATCTGTTCGCGGACCGTCCCGCTCCCCAGCCACCCGAGCGGGGCACGGTCGACGCACTGATCACGCAGACCCGCCGGCTGCGCGGCGGCGTGGACGCGGTGCGCCGCGACGCGCTCGTGGACGACGACGACCCGCAGGGCCGCTGGCAGCGCGCCCTGTGCGACCTGGCGGTCCATCAACTCGACGACCTCGGCTCGCACTTGGACCAGCTGCGCGAGGGCCTCACCGCCGAGGAGGAGGACGCGGCGGCGCTCGCCGTCGAGAACGCGTTCACCCCGGAGGCCGGCCCCGCCACCCCGCTCAGCCGCGTCGGCAGCGCGGAATGGAACCTGTTGACCGACGCCGTGAGCTGGTCGGAGGAGCTCTTCGAGATCTTCGGCCGGCCCCCCGGGAGCGGCGGGATGTCGCTCGACGAACTGCCCGCCGTGGTCCACGCCGACGACCAGGCCCTGCTCACCTCGATGGTGACCAACTGCCTGGTGGACGGCAGGCCGATCGACGGCGAGTTCCGGATCGTACGGACCGACGGGGAGACCCGCACGCTCCACATGATGGGCGAGCCGGTGCTCGACGCCGACGGCTGCACCGCGTCGATGTGGGCCGTCCTGCGCGATGTGAGCGAGCTGCGGCGCACGCAGCACGCCGAGCGCGAGAGCCGCGACAGCCTGCGACGCCAGCGTCACATCGCCCAGACCGAACACCGCCTCGCGGTCGAGCTCCAGGAAGCGGTGCTGCCCCCGTGGCGCGGCTCGCTGCGCCTGCCGCACGGCGGCCCCGGCGCCCTCGACATCGCGGCGCACTACCTTCCGTCCTCGTCCAGCGCCATGATCGGCGGCGACTGGTACGACGCACTCCAACTGCCCGACGGCGCCTCGTTACTGACCGTCGGCGACCTCACGGGCCACGGCGTGACCGCCACCGGTGCCATGGCGATGCTGCTCGGCGCGCTGCGCGGCATGGCCGTCGCGGGCATCGGCCCGGCCGCCCTGATGGGCCACCTCAACCAGCTGCTGGAGACGACCGTGCAGCCCGCCCTGGGCAGCGCGGTCTGCTGTCGTTATGATCCGGCGAGCCGCACCCTCTCCTGGTCCCGCGCGGGCCACCCCGCCCCGCTGCTCTTCCGCGACGGGACGGGGCGCACGCTCGGCGCACCGGACGGGGTGCTCCTCGGCGCCACCCACGGCGCCTCCTACGGTCAGGCCGAGATCACCCTGCGCGCCGGCGACCTGCTGGTCCTGCACACCGACGGGCTCACCCGGCAGGGCGCGCCCGACGAGGCGCACCGGCGCCGGCTGCTCGCACTCGCCCCGCTCTTCGACGGCGGCCGCACTGCCCAGGACTGCGTGCGGATGATCGTCGAGGAGTTCGGCGAGCACGAGCGCGAGGACGACGCCTGTGTGCTGGTGGCCCGCATCGGATCCTGACACACGGGCGGGCGCGGCCCCCAAAAGGGGCCGGGGACCTGGGGGTTGTACGTGACCACGTACGACCCCCTCTAGATGTCCGCGGTCCGGCTCCGCTTCGACGGTGCCTGGGGCAGCGCGAGCGAGATCTCCTCCCGCAGATCCTGGATCTTGCCGTGGCCCGCGAACTGCCCGGTGAGCCGGTACATTTCACGCAGCCGGTCCCAGGTCCGGTGCGAGGAGGTCTCCCCCATCGACACCAGCGCCAAGCGGGCGTAGCGGTCCGCCTGTTCCGGGTCGTCGGCGATGAAGCAGGCCGACGCCAGCGAGATGTAGTCGAAGATCTTCGACCGCTGCCGGCCGCCCTCGCGCAACTCCAGGGCCTGCTTGGCGTGGTGCTGCGCGATGACCGCGGCCGAGGCGTCGTGCTCGGCGAGCGTGCGGAACGCCAGGGCCTGCATGCCGTGGAGGTCCGCCTCGTCGAACATCTGCATCCAACTGGGCGGCGGCACATCGCCCTTGTCGGAGACGAAGAGCTCCTCCGCCTCGCCGAGGGTGCGGCGCATGGCCTGCCCGCGCCCCATGGACGCCTGGGCCCACGCCTCGATGGTGTGCAGCATGGCGCGGGTGCGCGGCAGGGTCTCCTCGCCCGAGCCGGACTTCGCGAGCTTCATCAGGTCGAGGGCTTCGCCGGGGCGGCCCAGGTGCACCATCTGCCGTGCGGCGCGCGACAGGGCCTCTCCGGCGCGCGGCCGGTCGCCGCCCTCGCGGGCCGCGTGCGCGGCGATGACGAAGTACTTCTGGGCCGTGGGTTCGAGACCGATGTCGTGGGACATCCAGCCGGCGAGCACCGCCAGGTTGGCCGCGACGCCCCACAGACGGCGCTGGAGATGGTCGGGGTGGCGGTAGGCGAGCATGCCGCCCACCTCGTTGAGCTGGCCGACCACCGCCTTGCGCTGGAGCCCGCCGCCGCGGGAGGCGTCCCAGGCCCGGAAGATGTCGACGGAGTGCTCCAGCGCGTCGATCTCCTGCGATCCCACGGGGGCGGCCTCGTAGCGGTCGAACCCGGCGGGATCGGCGTGCAGGGGGTCGTCGAAGCGGGGGGCGTCGGCCGAGAGTACGGGGTCGGTGTGCAGCCAGTCGTGCATGGCGCTGCTGAGTACGGAGCCGGTGGCGAGCGCGGCGCCCGCGCCCACCAGACCGCGTCGGTTGAGCATGAGGTCCATTCCCGTGAATTCGGTGAGGACCGCTGCCGTCCGTTCGGGCGCCCACGGAAGGCCGTCCGGATTCTTGGTGTTCCTGACGTCGTTCCGCTTTCCTGCGCGCCCGTGCCGGTCGAACCCGAGGTCCTCGATGGTCACGACACGGCCGAGCCGCTCGGTGAACAGCGCCGCCAGCACCTTGGGCACCGGATCGCGCGGGGACTCCCCCATGTCGATCCAACGCCGCACCCGCGAGGTGTCGGTGGCCAGTTGCGGGTGGCCCATGGCCGCCGCCTGCCGGTTCACCATGCGCGCGAGTTCGCCCTTGGACCATCCGGCGAGGCCGAACAGGTCGTTCAGGCGGGTGTTGGGTTGTCCGCTCACGTCAAGCCCCCAGGTTCTCGGCTGAGTTGACAGTAATCCCCCTGTCAGATGCGGCGCGACTATTCGCCAGGGTTCGCCAGGGCACGCCAGATGGTGTGCCACCCGCGGCCGGGTGTCAGGTATGAGAGCGCCACCCCGACCCGGGGGCCGGACCTCATTCCCCAGGGTGCGGCTCGGCCACCGGGACGGGTAGCGCACGCAACTTGTCGGCACACGAAGGGATCTGTCACCCCCATGTACACAGCATCGTCCTCCGTGTCCACGCCGCCCCGGCCCTACCGTCCCCTGGGGGCGGGTGGCGGACCGTACCTCGATCCGACCCACGCCGCGCCGTCGCCCTACGGCGCCGGCCGGGTGCCGCGCCGGCCGGGAACCGGCACACAGCCCCTCAGCGGGAGAATCGACCTGTCGGGCCCCCAGGGGTCCCAGCTGCGCATCGCGATCGCCTCGGTGCAGCGCATCTGTCCCGAGTTCAACGCGGTGCAGGTGCTGCGGCACAGCGGACGCTCCGTACTGATCGTCGGCACGACAGGACGCACCACGGCCGTCGCCAAGTGTTTACTGGACCATTCGCCGGGGTGGGCCGAGCGGTTCCGGCACGAAATAGCGGCATACCGCACGTTCGTCAGGCACCGCCCACCTGTGCGGGTGCCTCGACTGATCGCGGCGGACCCGGACAACTGCACCCTGGTGATCGAGCGGATGCCCGGACGCGCGGCGGCTCTGACCCGTCACCCCGTGGAGGCACCCCCGCGTGCCGACGTCAGGGCGGTGCTCGGCGCGATCCGGCACCTCAACGACTGGCGGCCGCCGGCCGAGATGTTCGGCCGGCCCCTGGACTACGGATCGCGGATCTCGCGCTACCACGAGCTGGGACTGTTCACCGACCGGGATCTGAGCGACCTTCAGAAACTGGTGCACGGTCTGGCCCTCGCGGGCCGGGTCGACTGGCAGTTCTCGCACGGCGACGCGTTGCTCTCCAACATCCTGCTCTCCCCGACCGGACCGGTCCTCGTCGACTGGGAGCACGCGGGCTGGTACCTGCCCGGGTACGACCTGGCGACGCTGTGGGCGATCCTCGGGGACGCCCCGATGGAGCGGCGGCGGATCAGCCAGGCGGCGCAGGCGGCGGGACCCGCGTCGAGGGACGCCTTCCTGGTCAACCTCATGCTCGTACTGACCCGGGAGATCCGGACGTACGAGACAGCGGTGCAGCGCACCATGCGGGAGGCCCCGGCGGCGAGCGCGGCGCAGAACCCCCCGCCGGGTGTGCTCTGCGCCGGGGAGCAGCAGCGGCTGCTGCTGCGCAGGCTGCACGACGACTGCGCGATGGCGCGGCGGGCGATGCGGGCGGCGGTCGGCACGCGCTGACCGTCCGGAGGGGAAGCGGGGCGCGCGCCCGGTGTCACACACCGGGCGCGCGCCCCGCTTCCCTGTGCCCGCCGGGGCCTAGCGGGTGCGGACGATGTCGACGTCGGAGGCCTTCACGAAGGCGACCCGGTGGCCGATCTGGACCGTCACGTAACGGGTGCTGCCGGGGAAGTACGTGTGGTCGTACGGGTAGGACGAATCGATCGTCGGGGCGTAGTAGTAACCCGCGGGCGTCGGGTCGCCACCGGGGTAGGACTGGCCGGCCCTGATGGTGTAGCCGAGCGGGGCGCTCACCCGCGGCGCGGTGAAGTCCGCCGGGTAGTCGGTGGCGGCGGGGTAGGCCGTTCCGTACACCGGCACGTCGGTCAGGCCCGGCTTGGGGCGGACGACGTACCCCGCGGTGGGGGTGGTGACCCGGGTGCGGGCCGGGGTCTGGAACCACGCCTCCTGGCCGTACCACCAGATCGCGGTCCAGCCGGGCCTGCGCTCGGCCACCACGGCCTGCTGGGTGGCGCTGATCTTGCTGCCCCAGTCGCTCGCGCAGTTGGTGCCGCTCTGGCCGGGCGGGTGGAGCCCGGGGTCGGCGAAGAGCGGTGCGGTGGTGTCGGGCCGGGTGTACAGCGGGACTGCGCTGCTGGGCTGCGCGGGCAGGTCGATGTTCTTCTCGCAGTCCCGGAACGACTGGACGTTCTCCTTGAACACCGGGTCGACGGTGACCAGTTGGCCGCCGGGGCGGCCGGTGGGCTCGGCGGGTGCGCCGAGCAGGGACATGAAGCGGTTCCAGTCCCAGTACGGTCCCGGGTCCCAGTGCATGGCCGCGGTGCCGCCGGCCGTGGTGGGCGGCACGTTGTCGTGGCCGAGGATGTGCCGGCGGTCCAGCGGGATGTCGTACTTGGCGGCGAGGTAGCGCACGAGCTGCGCCGTCGAGCGGTACATGGCGGGGGTGAACCAGGTGCCGCCCCCGGTTGCGTAGCCCTCCTGTTCGATGCCGATGGAGTCGGAGTTGATGTACCAGTTGCCGGCCTGCCAGGCGACGTCCTTGGTCTTCACCATCTGGGTGACATGACCGTCGCCCGATCGCACGACGTAGTGGGCGGAGGCGGCGCGCGTCGGGTCCTGGAAGATCTTCAGGGTGTTCGCGTACGTCTCCTCGGTGTCGTGCAGGACGATGTACTTGATCTTGTTGGTGTGCGGCCGGTCGGAGAGGTCGTAGTTGCCGTACGTCTCCTTGTCGGCCGGGTCGCCGGTCTGCTGGTAGGCGGCCGGGACCCAGTCGCATCTCAGCACGCGGGGGCATTCGGTGTCCGTCGTGGCGGCGCTCGCGGGCGAGGCGGGCGCCAGGGCGAGGCCCAGGACGCCGGCCGTCGCCGTCGCGAGCACACGGATGATCCTCTGCTTGGACGTCATGAACGACCCTTCCAGCCGAAAGGTGTACGGGGGCTCTCCCGCCGTGCGGCGCGTGGATACGCGCGGGACACAGTGTGACCCCGGATGACGCTTCGTCAAGTACCTCTCGCCGGGCGCGACTTGTACCAGTGGCGCAGACCTCTGGCGGCGGCTGTGACCTGCGGATGGCGCAGAGCGCTCAACACGGTGCCGGGCGGGGCGGGTTCAGGGGCCGGACAGGCAACGGCCCGGCACCGTGGACGGACGGTGCCGGGCCGCTGGGAGGAAGGGGCCGGGTGTGTCGGGCTCAGCCCTGCTGGAACAGCTCGGCGGGCAGCGGCTTCAGGAGCGCGTACAGGTCGTCGGTGATCGGCCGGTCCCAGCTGGCGATGGTGACGAGGACGTTGTCGCTGCGGTCGAACTGCACGCAGGAGATGCGGCTTTCGGAGAGCTTGAGGCGGCGCACGATGAGCAGGTTGTCGCCCTGCATCACCGGCATGTCCTCGGCGCCGACGACCTCGATCGGCTCGTCGTTCTCCAGCGCGACCAGGAGCTGCGCCACCTCGAAGGGGACCTGGCCCTCGGCCATCTCGCGGGCCGGGGATCCTTCCGGCAGATTGCCGATGATCATCGCGGGGCCGCGACCGCCGAACAGGTCGTACCGCAGGAAGACACCCTGGCAGCTGCCGTCGGGGGCGGGGAGCAGTCCGGCGCCGAGGTTCCCGGGCCAGTCTCCCGGGTCCATGGCCAGGACATCGAAGTCCGGGCCCGCGGGAGTGGCGGCGCTGCGGCGGCGGAGGAAGGACATGCCGTCAATGGTACGTGCCCCGGGCCGCCCGGCGGAGCCGGGCCCAACCCCCTGGGCGGGTCGCCCCCGCCCCGCCCGGCATCGAGTAGCTCAGGGGCGCGGGGAACTGCTCGCGCGAGACGCGAGGACCCCGGCTCCCCGCCGTGGACGGCTGGAGGGGGCCGGGGCCGGGTGGCGCGGGGTCAGCGGCCTGGGACGCCTCGGATGCCGGAGCCGCGGGCCTGGTGGGGCAGGAGCCCCGCGAGGCCGCCGCGGTCGGTGCCGAGCTTGCGGAAGGCGCCGGAGAGCAGGAGCTCCACGGTGCGCTCCTTGTAGCCGAGCTCCTCCGCGATCCGCTGGTTCTCCCAGTCGAGCGCCGCGAGCTCGGCGACCGCCTTCTCCTGCGAGGTGAGCAGGTCGGAGTCGGTGGCGCGCAGCTGCAACGGGCGCAGGCCGGAGGCGGCGAGTTCCTCGCGCGCTCGGGCCGCCAGCGCGTCGGCCCCGCAGAGCGCGGCGCTCTCCAGGCCGCGCATCAGGAGGTCGGCCGCGTCCTGGGGCAGCCCGGCGCGGCTGAGCATCGCGCCGTGGTCGACGAGGGCCTGGGCCAGCTCGTACGCCGCTGGTGAGCGTTCGAGCTGGCGGACCGCCTCGGCCATCAGGGCGAGGCTGTCGGCGCCCGATGTGACCTTGGCCGCCGCGTACAGGGCACGGCCGACGGCGCCCGGGGTGCCGAAGCGCCGGGCGATGTCGACGCCTTCCTGCGCGACGGCCGCGGCCTCCGCGGGGTCGGTGTGCGCGATCGTCTGGGCGAGCAGCGGACGCCACGGGGCCCACATGGGATTGCGCATCCCGCGCGGTTCCAGCCTGCGGCCCACCGCCCGCAGCCGCTCCTCGGCGTCGGTGCGCAGCCCCCGGGCGATCAGGAGTTCGCTGTAGCCGGTCTCGGAGTCGGGGTAGACGACGGCGTTGGGCACGACCTGGCCGTAGTTGTAGTCGTCCGAGAGCTCCTGCGCGTCCTGGATCCGGCCGCGGGCGAGCAGGATCTCGATGAGGATGCCGAGCGCGAACCACTGGGCGGGTACCTGGTGTCCGACCCGGTCGGCGATCCGCAGTCCGCTGTGCACCAGGTCCTCGGCCTCGGCGAGCCGGCCGCGGTGGAACTTGATGTAGCCGAGCAGGGTCAGGCCGAAGGACAGGTGTGCGCCGCGCCAGCCCTTGCGTTCGCACTCGGCGATGCCCTCGTTGAACAGTTCGTCGGCACGGCCGGGCTGGTCGCAGTACATGAAGGTGAGGGCGACGAGGACGGGTACCTCGAAGCCCCAGTTCTCGTCGGTCCAGGGCAGTCCGCCCTCAAGGGCTTCCTCGGCGTAGCGCAGGGCGGTCTCGGCGGGTTCGCCGCGCACCATCGCGTCCCAGGCGCGCAGGCCCAGGATGTACCGCTCGGCCTTGCCGCGCCCGGTGAGGTGTTCGGCGAGCCGGGCCAGGCTGCGCGAGCGGGCCGGTGAGTCCTCCTCGTCGGCGCGGAAAGCGTTCCACTGGAAGGTCTCGGCCTGCATGCGCAGCCGGGTGCGCGCGCTGGTGGAGTGCTTGGCCTCGGCGGCGACGACGTCCGCGGCCTCCCCCATGCGGTCGGTGTGCGCGAGCGCCTGCGCGAGCCGGTAGGTGACGGCCTCGCGCAGTTCCGGGGCGAGTTCGGGCTCTTCGAGTGCCGCCTTGAGGTGGTTGACCGTGGTGGCGGGCTCGTTGAGCAGCGCCGAGCAGCCCAGTTCGAAGAGCACCTCGGCGCGTTCTTCCAGGGCGGGAGGTTCGCGCAGGGCGCGGGCCAGACAGCGGCGTGCCGCGTCGGGTGCGCCGGCCCGCAGGTAGTCACGGGCGGCGGCGCGCAGCTGGCGCACGGCCCACCGGTCGCTCTCGGGGTGCATCTCCAGGATGTGCCGGGCGGCTGCCGTGGGGCCGAGTCCGGCCTCGCTCACCGCGAAGGCGGCCTGCCCGTGCATCGCGACCCGCATCGCGGCGGGGATGGCCCGGTAGACGGCGGTGCCGACGAGCGGGTGGAAGAAGTCGAGCCGGTCGAGGCGGTCGTGCTCGGGGGCGAAGATCCGCGCCTCGCGCAGCCGCTCGATGGCGTCGGCCATCTCCTCGGCGCCGAGCCCGGCGACACCCGCGGCCATCTCGCGTCCCGCGTCGGTGCCGAGCACGGCGACGGCCCAGGTGAGCCGCCCCACGGAGGGGCCGAGCCGGTCGATGCGTTCGATGAGCCCGTTGCCGCTGACGGCGGAGGCCAGTTCGCGCAGTTCGCCGGCGTTGACGTACTGCGGTTTGATGCCGCGGTCGCGGATCCTCGCGACGAGTTCGACGGCTTCGTAGGGGTTGCCCGCGGTCAGGGTCCAGCATTCGCGGGCGAACAGGTCGTCGCCGTCCTCGCCGAGTACGTCACGCACCAGATCGGCGACGGCGGCGGGGGTGAACGGCGACAGGTCCAGCGGGCGCGAGCCGTGCCGCATGGCGAGCCGGCGGAACTCGGCGGCGTGCCGGGGCAGTTCCTCGGGCCGGTAGGCGACGACGATCAGGAGCGGCAGGTCGCCGGCGCGCAGCGCGAAGGAGGTGAGCCAGGCCAGCGTCTCCTCGTCCGCCCAGTGCGCGTCGTCGACCACGAGCACGACCGGCGCGTACTGGACGGCGAAGCGGGTGACGAGCCAGTCCAGTCCGTCCCGGACGCCCTGCGGGTCGGGTGCCACGCCGCTCTTTCCCGCGACGAGACCGACCGCGGGCGCGACGATGTCGTACCAACTCCCCAGTATCTTGCGGTGTTCTTCCTCGCTCGACGCCGCGAGCACCGGCTGTACGAGCTGGCGGACGACGTGGAAGGCCACGCTCTCCTCCAGCTCGCTGCCGCGGGCGGCCAGCAGGGTGCAGCCGCGGGCCGCGGCCTTGCGGCGGACCTCCGCCACCAGCGTGGTCTTGCCGAGGCCGGCCGATCCGGCGATGGCGAGCAGGCCGCCGTTGGGCGCGCTCCCCTCGCCCGCCCGGCCGCACAGGTCGTCCAACATGCTGTCGAACAGCATCAGTTCTTCGTCGCGCTCAAAGAGCATCCGGCGCGGTACCCCGCCCCGGCCCCTCGTATCCGCCACAGCGGTTCCCCTTCTGGCAGTAGCACCGAGCCTACGCCCCGGACACGTACCGTGACATGAATATCCGTCTTCCGTCTTCTCCTTGACCCATTAAGTTGGCTGAATCCATGGATGGTTGAGTCGGATCACCGGGGAGGGGCGCCATGACCCGCACGTACGCCCCCGGTGCGCTGTAAGGCTCCGGCGTCGTACGACTTCACCCCGGCGCCCGGCCCGTTGATGATTGAAAGACGTATGGAGTACTAAGGAGGCGGTGCCGTATGGGCAGCACTGGCAGGGTCCGGTCGGCCCGGACGCGGACCGGGCTCATCGACCTTCCCTTCCCCGCGCGCCGGCATCCCCGGCACGAACGCGCGGGGCGGCACACACTGGACTGGCTCCACCGGTTCGGCATGCTCGCCGGTGAGCAGGCGACGGCCGAGTACGACGCGATGGGCCTGGAACGGCTGATGGCGTACTTCTATCCGGACGCGTCGGACGCGCATCTTGCTCTGGCGACCGATCTCAACGCCTGGTTCTTCGTCTTCGACGACCAGTTCGACGGCCCGCTCGGGAAGAGTCCCGACGGGGTGCTGCGGCAGGTCGACACGGTGCTGCGCACCATGGGCGACGCGCCGCCGGTGCCCGGTGAGGTGACCAACCGGCTGGCCGAAAGTTTCCGTGATCTGTGGCAGCGGGTGACCGCGGACACGCCGTTGCTGTGGCAGGACCGCTTCCGCGCCCACTGGCGCGCGTATCTGACGGCGTATCACTGGGAGGCCCTCAACCGGACCCGCAGCGGCACCCTGTCGCTCCCCGGCTTCCTGCGCGGCCGGCGTGACTCCATAGGCGTGCAGCCCTGTCTCGACCTGGTGGAGCGCTGCGGCGGCTACACCCTTCCCAAGGAGTTGCACGAGGGCGAGCCGCTGGCCGAGATGCGGGAGATCACGGCCGATGTGGTGATCTTCGTCAACGACATGGTGTCGGTGGACAAGGAGCTGGCGGCCGGCGACGTCAACAACAGCGTGATCATTCTGCTGCGGCAGGAGATGTGCACCGTCGAGCAGGCGTTGCGGCGGGTGGCGGCCCTGGCCAACGCGCGGGTCGCCCGCTTCCAGGAGCTGACCGTCGAGCTGGGCGCGAGCCTGGACGCGACCGGGCTCGCCAAGGAGCTGCGGTGGCAGGTGGACGATTACGTCGACGGCATGCGCGCCCTGATGAGCGGCAATCTGGCCTGGTCCCGGGAGACCGCACGGTACGGCGAGGCCGGCATCGCCGCCGTCAGCGAAGGCCGCCAGCGGCCCTGGGCCCAGCTCTTCCCCGAGCAGGCCGCCGAGGGCTGAGCGGGGTTCGCGGACAGGGACGGCGGCCTCGACGGGCTCGTACACAGGGCCCGTCGAGGCCGCCGTCCCGGCTCCGGCCCGGGGCCGGCGGGGTCAGGTGAGGTCGAACTCGCCGTCCCGCGCGTTGATCACGAAGGCCCGCCACTCCCCGGGGCTGAACACCAGGGGCGGGCTGCCGGGACTGCCGCTGTTGCGCAGGGCGATGAAGCCCTCGACGAAGGCGATCTGGACGTCCCCCGCCCCCCGGCTGCTCGACTGCCACTCGGCCCCGCTGAAATCGAGCTCCGGCTTGTCCCAGCCGGAAGGGGTGTGCCCCGCAGGGTTCCGCAAGGTGTGCTGGGTGGTGGTGTCGGCCACGTCCGTGCTCCTCCCCGGTTCTTCTCGTCCGGGGCCACCCTAGCGATCGTCCGCTGTGACGGACAGGCCGCGGTGGGACTGCCGGGACCCGTCCGCCGTGGACCGCCGTCAGCGGGTGGGGGGTTCGGCGCCGACCAGCCACATGGCGAAGAACTGGGCGCCGCCGCCATAGGCGTGGCCGAGCGCCCTGCGGGCCCCCTCCACCTGGTGTTCACCCGCCTCGCCGCGCACCTGCAGGGCGGCCTCCGCGAACCGGATCATGCCGGACGCGCCGATGGGGTTGGTGGACAGGACGCCGCCCGACGGGTTCACCGGCAGGTCTCCGTCGAGTTCCGTCACACCGGACTCGGTGAGTTTCCAGCCCGCGCCCTCGGCGGCGAAGCCGAGGTTCTCCAGCCACATGGGTTCGTACCAGGAGAACGGGACGTACATCTCGACCGCGTCGATCTCGCGCCGGGGGTCGGCGATGCCGGCCTGCCGGTACACGTCGGCCGCGCAGTCCTTGCCCGCCTGGGGCGAGACGAAGTCCTTGCCTGCGAACAGGGTCGGCTCGCTGCGCATGGCGCCGCCGTGCACCCAGGCGGCGGGGCGCGGCGCGCGGGCCGCGCCCGCCCGGTCGGTGAGGATCATCGCGCAGGCGCCGTCGGAGGAGGGGCACGTCTCGGAGTAGCGGATCGGGTCCCACAGCATCGGTGAGGCCTGGACCTTCTCCAGGGTGATGTCGTGCTCGTGGAGGTGCGCGTAGGGGTTCTTCAAAGCGTTGCGGCGGTCCTTGTACGCGACGAGCGAGCCCACCGTGTCGGGGGCGCCGGTGCGCCGCATGTAGGCCCGTACGTGCGGTGCGAAGAACCCTCCGGCGCCGGCCAGGAGCGGCTGCGTGAACGGGATGGGCAGGGAGAGGCCCCACATGGCGTTGGACTCGGACTGCTTCTCGAAGGCGAGGGTGAGCACGGTGGTGTGGACGCGGGCGGCGACCAGGTTGGAGGCGACGAGCGCGGTGGAGCCGCCGACCGATCCTGCGGTGTGCACCCGCAGCATGGGCTTGCCGACCGCGCCGAGCGCGTCGGCGAGGTACAGCTCCGGCATCATGACGCCCTCGAAGAAGTCGGGCGCCTTGCCGATGACGACGGCGTCGATGTCGGACCAGGTCAACTCGGCGTCGTCGAGGGCCCGTCGGGCGGCCTCGCGGACCAGTCCCGCGATGGAGACGTCGTGCCGGGCGGCCACGTGCTTGGTCTGGCCGACGCCGACGACGGCCACGGGTTCCTTGCTCATGACTCCCCCTCCAGGACGGCGACCAGGTTCTGCTGAAGGCAGGGGCCGGACGTGGCGTGCGCGAGGGCCCGGTCGGACTCCCCGCGGTGGATGCGGGCGGCGGCCTCGCCGAGCCGGATGAGCCCGGCGGCCATGACCGGGTTGGCGGCGAGCGCGCCGCCCGACGGGTTGACGGTGACGTCGTCGCCGAGCTTCAGGGCCTTGCGCAGGACCACCTCCTGCGAGGTGAAGGGGGCGTGCAACTCGGCGGTGTCGACGGGCCGTTGGAAGGCTCCGGCCCGTTCGGCGGCGAGCCGCGCGGACGGCGAGTCGGTGAGGTCGCGGACGCCGAGGGAGTGCGCCTCGATGCGGTGGTCCATGCCGCGGATCCAGGCGGGCCGCTCGCACAGTTCGCGGGCCCGGTCGCCCGCGGCGAGGATGACGGCGGCCGCGCCGTCGCCGACGGGCGGGCAGTCCCCGGTCCGCAGCGGCCGGACCAGGTACTCCCCCTGGGGGCGTGAACCAGCCACCTGGGCATGGGAGTTGGCCGTCGCGGCGTCCCGGCTGCGGGTGGCGATGGCGGCGAGCGCCGGTTCGTCGGTGACGCCGGCGTCGATGAGGGACTGCGCCTGGAGGGCGGCGAGCGCTACGGAGTCGGGCCACAGCGGCGCCACGTAGTAGGGGTCGAGCTGCCGGGTCAGGACATCGCGGAGCTCGCCCGGCGAGGACTTGCCGTACCCGTAGACGAGCGCGGTGTCGGCCTCGCCGGTGAGGATCTTGACCCAGGCCTCGTAGAGCGCCCAGGCGCCGTCCATCTCCACGTGGGACTCGGCGATCGGCGGCCAGGCGCCCACGCCGTCGAGCGCCATGGTGAAGGAGAAGGCGCGGCCGGCCAGGTAGTCGCTCGATCCGGAGCAGGTGAAGCCGATGTCGCTGGTCTTCAGGCCGGTGGCGTCGAGGACCTGGTGCAGCACCGGCATCAGGAGTTCGACCTCGGAGAGTTCGTCGGTGCGGCGCCGGTGGTCGCTCTGCGCGAACGCCACGATCGCCACGTCCCGGGCGGGAGGGGTGGGCGCCATCAGATCAGCTCCTTGTACGTGTCGTAGTCGGCGTCGGGTTCGCCGGTGGGCCGGTAGTGGTCGGGGTAGCGGCCGCCCTCGCTCCAGACGGGTTCGACCCGCAGCCCCATCCGCACCTGGTCGTAGGGGATGCCGCCGATCCGGCCGTGCAGGGCGAGGCCGGCGCCGTCGAGGGCGATGTGCGCGTAGACGTACGGCACCTCGATGTCCAGGTTCTTCGCCTTGATGTTGACGATGCAGAACGTGGTCACGGTGCCGGCGGGGCCGACCTCCACCCGTTCCTGTGTGGCGACACCACAGGTGGGACAGGCACCCCTGGGCGGCACGTACACCTTCTGGCACCTGGGGCAGCGTTCGCCCACGGTCTTGCGGGCGGAGAGGCCGCCGATGTAGGCGGACTGGGCGCGGCCGGGGCTGTAGGTGTAGTCGAGCCGGGCGGGCGCGACGATGCCGGTGACGCGTTCGCCGAACTCGCCGCTGTGCGGGCCCTGCCGGTCTCCCTCCTCGGCCTCACCGGGTTCGAAGCAGGCGATGTCGGTGATGGCGCCGGTACGGTCCGCGGCCCACCGGATCCGTACGCGCATCCCGCTGCGGACGGCGTCGGGGCCCGGCGCGTCCAGGGCGTGCAGGAGGGAGGTGTCGGCGCCGTCGAGCCGTACCAGCACCCAGGCGAAGGGGCGGTCGAGCGGCTGGTCGCGGCGCGGGGCGGGGTTCCAGGCCCAGGTGGTGACGGTGCCGGTGGGGGCGACCTCGACGAGTTCGCGAATCTCCTCCGCGGTGACGGGGTCGTACTCGACGGGCGGCACGAGCACCTCGCCGGCCCCGGTCCGCACCCCCAGCACGTGGCGCTCACGCAGCCCGGTGAGGAAGGCGCTCTGGACCGGCCCGAGGGACCGGGTGAAGGGGAACTCGACGACGAGCGGCGCGCGCAGCACGTCGGGCGAGGCGGATCCTGTCATGGGGCCAACTCCTTGGGTCTCGGGCCACCTACGGCCCGTCCGGCGTGTGGGGACGAGCGCCGTCACGGCGCGAAGGGGGTCCGGGGCGCGCCCCGCGTTCCACCGACCGCCCCCGCCCCCGGACCCGGAGGGCCGCGGCCAGGGGCGGGGCGGGCGGCCTCAGGCCCGCCGGTAGACCGGCGTCCGCTTCTCCGTGAAGGCCAGCGCCCCCTCCTTCGCGTCCGCCGTGGCGAAGACCGGCCACCCCCGTTCCAGTTCCGCCGCGAGCCCCTCCGCCTCGCTCATGGACGCCGTGTCGTACACGCACGCCTTCACCGCCTCGACCGCCAGCGGCCCGCACGCGTTGACCCGCTCGGCGATCTCCAGGGCCCGGTCGAGCGCGGTCCCGTCCGGCACGACGCTCCCGATCAACCCGATGCCCGCCGCTTCCCGTGCGCTGTACGGCCGCCCGGTGAGCAGCATCTCCAGGGCGTGCGTCCGCGGAATCTGGTGCTGGAGGCGCACCGTGGAGCCCCCGATGGGGAAGAGCCCGCGCTTCACCTCGAAGAGGCCGAACGTGGCGCCCTCCCCCGCCACGCGGATGTCGGTGCCCTGGAGGATCTCGGTGCCGCCGGCCACGCAGTACCCCTCGACCGCCGCGATCACGGGTTTACGGGGCCGGTGGTTGCGCAGCATCGCCTTCCAGTGCAGTTCGGGGTCGGCCTTGAGCCGGTCCCGGTACTCCTCGCCGGCCATGCCCCGGCCCGCGAGGGCCTTGAGGTCCATGCCCGCGCAGAAGTCGCCACCGGCTCCGGTGAGGACGACCGAGCGGATCGAGTCGTCCGCGTCGGCCTCCAGCCAGCCGTCGTACAGCCCCACCAGCAGCGGCAGCGAAAGCGCGTTCTTCGCCTCCGGCCGGTTCAGGGTGAGCACCAGCGTGGCGCCTTCGCGCCGTACGTCGAGGTGTTCCGTACCGCCCATTGCCGTCCTCCCGTCTCAAGACCTAGAACAGGTTGCAGTAGTGGCGGCGGCAGTTCAATAGTTTTCTGACAGACAGTCAGTTTTCTTCTGCGGCACCCCTTCCCAGTTGTGCACGGCTTTGCTCTGATGACCCCCGAGTCAGTCGGGGCCGGTGTCAGGAGGAATGGTGGAGTACAACCTTGCCGACCTGTTCGAGTCCGTCGTCGACGTGGTCCCGGACCGCGAAGCGCTCGTGTACGTCGACCATCCCGGGACGGGCGCGGAGCGCCGTCTGACCTACCGCGGCCTCGACGAGGCCGCCAACCGGCTGGCGCACCATCTGATCGACGCCGGACTGAAACCCGGAGAGCACCTGGGGCTGCACCTCTACAACGGCGTCGAATACCTCCAGACGGTGCTCGCCGCGCTCAAGGCGCGCCTGGTCCCGGTCAACGTCAACTACCGGTACGTGGAAGAGGAGTTGGTCTACCTCTACCGGGACGCCGATCTGGCCGGGCTCGTCTTCGAGGCGGAGTTCACCGAGCGGGTGGCGGGCGCCCTGCCCCGGGCCGACAAGCTGCGCCACCTGGTCCGGGTGGGCCAGGTGCCGGACGGCGCGCCGCCGCTCGACGTGACGCCGTTCGCCGAGGCCGAGGCGGCGGGTTCCCCGGAGCGGGGGTTCGCGCCGCGCTCCGCGGACGACCTGTTCATCATCTACACCGGCGGCACCACGGGCATGCCGAAGGGGGTGATGTGGCGTCAGGAGGACCTGTTCTTCGCCGGGCTGTTCGGCGGAGAGCCGGCGGGCGAGCCGGTGAAGCGGCCACAGGAGCTGGCCGAGCGGGTCGCCAAGGGCGGCGCGGGACTCACCTTCTTCCCGGCGCCTCCGCTGATGCACGGCACCTCGACGCTGACCTCGTTCATCGCCTTCAACTACGGGCAGCGTGTGGTCATCCACCGCAAATACGCGCCGGAGGAGGTGCTGCGCACCATAGAGAAGGAGCGGGTGTCCAGTGTGTCCCTGGTGGGCGACGCCATGCTGAGGCCGCTCATCGACGCGCTGCACGGGCCGCTCAAGGGCACCGACCTGTCCTCCCTGTTCAGCGTCTCCTCCTCCGGGGCGATCATGTCGGAGACGGTACGCGCCCAGTTCCAGGCGCTGGTGCCGAACGTGCTGCTCCTGAACAACTTCGGCTCGTCCGAGTCGGGGTCCAACGGCAAGGCCACGGACGACTCGGGTCCGGAGAAGGGCTTCCGCCTGGAGGTCAACGAGCGTACGCAGGTGGTCGATCCGGCCACCCACGAGCCGGTGCCGGTCGGCGTGCCGGGGCGGCTGGCGCAGCGCGGACACGTACCGCTGGGCTACTACAACGACCCGGCGAAGACCGCGGAGACGTTCTTCCAGAAGGGCCAGGAGCGGTGGGTGCTCCTCGGTGACATGGCCACCGTCGACGAGCACGGCATCGTCACGGTCCTGGGACGCGGCTCGCAGTGCATCAACACCGGTGGCGAGAAGGTCTACCCGGAGGAGGTCGAGCAGGCCCTCAAGTCGCATCCCGACGTGTACGACGCGCTCGTGGCCGGGGTGCCCGACGCACGGTGGGGCAGCCATGTGGCGGCGGTGGTCCAGCTCCGCGAGGGCGCGCCGGAACCCACCCTCGACGAGATCCAGACCCACTGCCGTACGAAGATCGCCGGCTACAAGGTCCCGCGCCAGCTGGTGATAGCCCCCGGCATCCAGCGCTCCCCCAGCGGCAAGGCGGACTACCGCTGGGCACGGACGGTGGCGAGGGAGGCGGACGCCGGCTGAGGGCCGTCACCCGATGCCGAACTCCCTGAGGGCGGCCAGGAAGCCCGCCGGGTCCGTCTCGTGGATCAGGTGGCCCGTGGTGAAGGTGGCCAGGCGGACCCGGGGGATGCGGCCGGCCAGGGCGGCCAGGGCCTTCTGGTCCACGTGGCTCCTGGGGCCGCCCGCGAGGACGAGGGTCGCGGTGGTGAGGGTGGCGAAGCGGCGGTGCCAGGCCGGGTCGGGGGTGTTGAGCTGGGCGTTGATGTCCGCGATGACGGGCCAGTCGAAGCCGAGCGGGCCCTTCGGTCGTTCGACGGGGCCGCGCGGCGGATCGAGTGGCAGCAGCGGCGGGACGTCCTCCAGGACGAGCCGGCCGATGAGGCCGGGCGCCTCCTGCGCGAGCAGCGCGGCCGCGGCGCCGCCCATGGAGTGGCCCACCACATCGGCTCCGGTGAGGCCCAGCCCGGTGATGAAGCCGATCAGGTCGTCGCGGAACGCCTCGAAGGAGTAGCGGCCCGGCCAGTCGCTCAGCCCGTGGCCGCGCAGGTCGAGGGCGTACACCCGGCGGGTGGCCGCGAGGTGGCCGGCGATCTCGTCCCAGTCGCGGCTGTCGCCGCCCCGGCCGTGGACGAGGATCACGGGCGGGGCGGACCGCTCGCCCCGGACGCGGTAGGCGAGCCGCACGCCGCGGCCGTCGCCGGCGCCGACGGTGTGCCGGACGGTGGCGACCGCCGGATCGAGGAAGGCGGCGACGGTGCGGACGAAGCCCTCGGCGTCGTCGAGCCACGGGTAGTGCCCCGCGCCCCACTGGACGGCGAGTTCGGCGCGCGGCATCAGCGCGGCGAGCTCCGCCGCGCGGCCGGGCGTCGGCCCCGGGTCGTACTCGGCGGCGAGGACCAGGACGGGCGCGTCGAGTCGGGCGAGCGCGGCCCGGGTCACGGGCGGGTCGAAGGCGCCCTCCGCGTAGTAGGCGGGCGCCACATCGGGGTTGGTCTCGGACCCGGCGGCGGCGTCGTGCCGCCGCGCCGCCGCGTCCCACCGCCCGTAGGCGAAGGGCTTCACGGCGTCCCCCGCCTCGCTCACCGGGCGCCCGGCCCAGACCTCCTCGAAGGCCGCGCGGCCCGCCTCGTACCAGGGCTCGCCCGCGCGCAGCGCGACGGCGGCGCGCCATTCGGCCTCGCCCGCGTCGATGTCCACGGCACGGGTGCCGGGGGTGATCAGGGCGAGCGAGCCGACCCGGTCCGGATGGCGCCCCGCGTACAGCAGGGCCAGGTTCCCGCCCGCGGAGTGGCCGAGCAGGTCGACGCGGTCGAGGCCGAGGTGGGCGCGCAGCGCCTCCACGTCGGCCACCTGCCGGTCGCAGCGGTACGAGGCCGGATCGGCCGGCACCGCCGACTCCCCCGTGCCGCGCGGATCGAGCAGCACCAGCCGCCGGTGCTCCGCCAGGCCGCCCAGGTCACCCAGGTAGGTGGCGGCGCGTCCCGGGCCGCCCGGGAGGCAGATGAGCGGCTCCCCGCGGCCGGTCACCCGGTAGGCGAGGCGGGTGCCGTCGTGGCTGGTGAAGGTGGGCATACGGATGATCTTCACACCCGGCCCGCCGGGAGGGCAACGGTTCCGGCCGTCGGCGCGACCGCCGCACGGGACCGCGCCGTCCCGTTGTCCACAGGCCTTGACGCGCCCCACGGGCGACTGAATTACTGATCCGACACAGAACGACCGAATGATCGGTCGTCCGAATTCGTCGCCCCCGCGGGGCGGGGCGAGGACGGGAGCGCACCCATGGCACCCCTGCTGGACGAGGCGGAGCGGCTGAGCCGACCGGAGCTCGAAGCCCTGCAGCTCGACCGCTTGCGCGCCTGCCTGCGCCATGCCTACGACAATGTGGGGTTCTACCGGAAGGCCTTCGACGACGCGGGCCTGCGGCCCGAGGACTGTGCCTCGCTCGCCGATCTCGCCCGCTTCCCGTTCACCGCCAAATCCGATCTGCGCGACCACTACCCGTTCGGGATGTTCGCGGTCCCCGAGAGCGACATCCGCAGGATCCACGCCTCCAGCGGCACCACGGGCCGGCCCACCGTCGTCGGCTACACCCAGCGCGACCTGGACACCTGGGCCGACGTCGTGGCCCGCTCCATTCGCGCGGCGGGCGGCAGGCCCGGCCACAAGGTCCATGTGGCGTACGGATACGGCCTGTTCACCGGCGGCCTCGGCGCGCACTACGGCGCCGAACGGCTCGGCTGCACGGTGATCCCCGCGTCCGGCGGCATGACGGCACGTCAGGTCCAGCTGATCCAGGACTTCCGCCCCGAGATCATCATGGTCACCCCGTCCTACATGCTGACCCTGCTCGACGAGTTCGAGCGCCAGGGCGTCGACCCGCGGACCACCTCGCTCAAGGTGGGCATCTTCGGCGCCGAGCCGTGGACGCAGGAGATGCGCCGCGAGATCGAGGAGCGGTTCGCCATCGACGCGGTCGACATCTACGGCCTCTCCGAGGTCATGGGTCCGGGCGTGGCGCAGGAGTGCGTGGAGACCAAGGACGGCCTGCACATCTGGGAGGACCACTTCTATCCGGAGGTCGTGGACCCGGTCACCGGCGAGGTCCTGCCGGACGGGGAGCGCGGCGAGCTCGTCTTCACCTCCCTCACCAAGGAGGCGATGCCGGTGATCCGCTACCGGACCAGGGATCTGACGCGGCTGCTGCCCGGCACCGCCCGCGTCTTCAGGCGCATGGAGAAGGTGACCGGGCGCAGCGACGACCTGGTCATCCTGCGCGGCGTCAACCTCTTCCCCACCCAGATCGAGGAGATCGTGCTGCGCACGCCGGGCCTCGCCCCGCACTTCCAGCTGCGGCTGACCCGCCAGGGCCGGCTCGACGCGCTGACGGTCCGGGTGGAGGCCCGCGCGGACATGGCGCGCGAGCAGCGCGACGCCGCCGCCCGCTCGATCGTGACGGCGGTCAAGGACGGGATCGGTGTCTCCGTCGACGTGGAGGTCGTCGATCCCGAGACCATCGAGCGCTCGGTGGGCAAGTTCAAGCGCATCGTGGACCTGCGCGAGCAGAAGGACTGAGCCCGCACGGCAGGTCCGCCCTCCCCTCTGCGCAGGGGTGTTCAGGCGAACCGGTCGCGCAGCTCCCGCTTGAGGATCTTCCCGCTGGCGTTGCGCGGCAGCTCGTCCACGAACACCACCCGCTTGGGGGCCTTGAACGCGGCGAGCGAGGCGCGGGCGTGCGCGATGAGCTGATCCTGCGTCACCTCGCCGGAGCGGACCACGAACGCGGTGACCGCCTCGATCCAGCGCTCGTCGGGCAGCCCCACGACGGCGGCCTCGGCGACCGCAGGATGGGTGTAGAGCGCGTCCTCCACCTGGCGCGAGGCGATGAGCACGCCCCCGGAGTTGATCACGTCCTTCACCCGGTCTACGACGGTGAAGTAGCCCTCGCGGTCGCGCACCGCGAGGTCGCCGGAGTGGAACCAGCCGTCGCGGAAGGCCTCATCGGTCTCGGTCGGCTTGTCCCAGTACCCCTCGCACAACTGCGGTGAGCGGTAGACCACTTCACCCGCCGTGCCGTCGGGCACCTCCTCGCCGCTCTCGTCGACGACCCTCGCCTCGACGAACAGCACGGGGCGCCCGCACGAGTCGAGGCGCCCCTCGTGCTCGTCGGGCCCGAGCACCGTGGCGAGCGGCCCGATCTCGCTCTGCCCGAAGCAGTTGTAGAAGGCCAGGTGCGGCAGCCGTGCGCGCAGCCGCTCCAGGACCGGGACAGGCATGACCGAGGCCCCGTAGTACGCCTTGCGCAGTCCGCCGAGGTCCCGTTCGGCGAAGCCGGGGTGCGCGGCGATGGCGATCCACACGGTGGGCGGCGCGAAGAACGAGTCGGCGCGGCCCGCCTCCACCAGGTCGAGGATCCGGCCCGCGTCCGGCGCGTCGAGGAGGGTGTTGTCGGCGCCCAGCGCGAGGTAGGGCAGCAGGAAGACGTGGGTCTGCGCCGAGTGGTAGAGCGGCAGCGCGTGCACGGGCCGGTCACCGGCGCGCAGGTCGAGCGCCGTGATGGCCGAGACGTACGCGTGGACGAGGGCGCGGTGCGTCATCATCGCGCCCTTGGGCTGCGCGGTGGTGCCGGAGGTGTAGAGCAGCTGGACGACGTCGCCGGCCTCGCCCTCGCCTGCGTACGCGACCGGCTCGGTTGCCGCCGCGAGCAGTGAGCCCGCCCCGTCGCGCAGCGGGACCACGGGCACTCCCGCGGGCACGCGGTCCGCGAGGGCGGGGTCGGCGAGGACGAGGGCGGCGCCTGACTGCTCCAGGATGTACGTCAGATCGCCGCCGGTGAGGTGCTGGTTGACCGGGACATGAATGAGCCCGGCTCGGGCGCAGCCGAGGAAGGCGATGAGGTAGGCGTCGGAGTTGTGTCCGTAGGCGGCGACCCGGTCGCCCTTGGCGAGCCCCCGGGCGGTGAGGAAGGCGGCCGCGGCGGAGACGGCCGCGTCCAGTTCGGCGTAGCTCCAGGTGCGGTCCGCGTACCGCAGTGCGGTGCGCTCGGGGGTGCGGCGGGCGCTGCGGCGCACGATGCCGTCGACGGTGCTGCTGCGTACCTCGTCCATGGCTGGATCCTGGGCGGCCCGGTGCCCGGGGTCAAGGTGCGCGCGGTGCGCGCGCGGCCGGTGCGGGCGTCAGGACCCCGCGAAGAGGCGGCTGAGCTTGTCGGGGTTGCGCATGGTGTAGACGGCCTCGATCCGGCCGTCGCGGAGGCCGAGCAGGGCGACCTGGCGCTGCCCGTCGGCGGTGACGGCGAGGGCGGGGGCACCGTTGACGTCGAGGACGTCGAAGGCCTCGATCTCGTACCGGTCGAGGAGTCCGGTGATGAGGGCCAGCACCTTGGTGCGGCCGGTGACCGGGCGGCGCGCGGCGGTGACCTTGCCGCCGCCGTCGCTCCACGCGACGACGTCCTCGGCGAGCAGCTCGGTGAGCGCGGCGAGGTCGCCGCCCCGGGCGGCTTCGAGGAAGCGGGTGAGCAGCTTGGCGTGTTCGTCGTCGGAGAGCGGGAAGCGGTCGCGGCCCGCGGCGAGGTGGCGCCCCGCCCTGCTGTACATCTGGCGGCAGTTGGCGACGCTCGCCTCGACGATGGAGGCGATCTCCTCGTACGGGAGCTGGAACGCCTCGCGCAGCACGAACACGGCGCGCTCCGGCGGGGTGAGGCGCTCCATGAGGTGGACCGTGGCGTAGGAGACGGTGTCGCGCAGTTCGGCGGTGTCGAGCGGGCCGAGCGCGTCGGTGGCGACGGGTTCGGGCAGCCACGGCCCGACGTAGGCCTCGCGGGTCACCCGCGCCGAGCGCAGCTGGTCGATGGCGAGCCGGGACGTGACGGTGATGAGGAAGCCGCGGGCGTCGCGGATCTCGGAGCGGTCGACCCGGCTCCACCGCAGATAGGCGTCCTGGACGACGTCCTCGGCGTCCCACAGGGAACCGAGCAGCCGGTAGGCGAGCCCGGTCAGCACCGGACGGTGGGCCTCGAACTCCTCGGCGTGCTCCGTCATGGCTCCCAACACCTCCCGTGGTCGCCGCCGGCTCGTGGCCCGGTGGCTGCCGCGTCATTCAACTCGACGGCGGCTCGGGGCGCCAGTACGGCCCGGGAGGTGCCCGCGGCGTCACATCGCCCGTTCGTGGCCCTCCCAGTACGGGGCGCGCAGCCGCCGCTTGTAGAGCTTGCCGTTGGGGTCGCGGGGCATCGTCTCGATGAAGCCGACCGACTTGGGCCGCTTGTAGGCGGCGAGCCGGCCCGCGCAGTGGGCGAGCAGCTCGGCGGCGAGCGCGTCGTTGGCCGCGAAGCCGTCGGCCACCTCGACGACGGCCTTGACCTCCTCGCCCCAGTCGGGGTGGGGAATGCCGAAGACGGCGGCGTCGGCGACGGACGGATGGGCCAGGAGCTCCGCCTCCACCTCGGCCGGGTAGATGTTGACACCACCCGAGATGATCATGTCGATCTTGCGGTCGCGCAGGAAGAGGTAGCCGTCCTCGTCGAGGTAGCCGAGGTCGCCGACGGTGAAGAAGTCGCCGATGCGGTTCGTGCGCGTCTTGGTCTCGTCCTTGTGGTAGCTGAAGCCGCCGGTCGACATCTTCATGTAGACGGTGCCGAGTTCACCGGCGGGCAGCCGTTCGGCGTCGTCGTCGAAGACCGCCAACTCGCTGATGGGCCAGGCCTTTCCGACGGTGCCGGGCTTTTTGAGCCAGTCCTCGGCGGTGGCGAACGCCCCGCCGCCCTCGCTGGCCGCGTAGTACTCCTCGACACACCTCCCCCACCAGTCGATCATGGCGCGTTTGACGTGGTCGGGGCAGGGCGCGGCGCCGTGGATGGCGTGCCGCATGGAGGAGACGTCGTACCGCGCCTTCACCTCGTCGGGCAGCGAGAGCAGCCGGTGGAACTGGGTCGGCACCATGTGGGTGTGGGTGCAGGCCTGTTGGTCGATGCGGCGCAGCATCTCCTCGGGCGTCCACTTGTCCATGAGGACGACGCGGTGCCCGATGTGCAGCGAGGCACCGGCGAACTGGAGGACCGCCGTGTGGTAGAGCGGTGAGCACACCAGGTGGACGTTGTCGTCGAACGGCTTGATGCCGAAGATGGCGAGGAAACCGCCGAGGTAGGTCTCCTCGGGGAGCTTGCCGGGCAGCGGGCGCCGGATGCCGCGCGGGCGTCCGGTGGTGCCGGAGGTGTAGTTCATGACCCAGCCGAGCGTGCGGTCCTCGGGCGCCGACTCGGGCTGTCCGTCGAGGAGTTGGGCGTACGGCGAGAAGCCGGGCACGGTACCGACGGCGTAGCGGTGCGAGACGGGCAGCTTCGCCTCGTCGGCCGCGGCGGTCGCGGCCTCGGCGAAGCGCTCGTGGGTGATGAGGACCTTGGCGCCGGAGTCGGCGACGATCCAGGCGATCTCGGGCCCGACGAGATGGTGGTTGACCGGCACCAGATAGAACCCTGCCTGCGACGCGGCGAGGTAGGCCGTGAAGAACTCGACCCCGTTGGGCAGCACGACGGCGAAGGCGTCGCCGCGTTCGAGGCCGGCGGCGCGCAGGCCGTGCACGAGCCGGTTGACGGCGGCGTGCAGCCGCCCCGCGCTCCACTCCTCGCCGTCCGGGGCGATGAGGACGGGGCGGTCGGGATCGGCTTCGGCCTGGGCCCAGAAGCCGTTGGGGGGCTGGTTCATCGGGCGTCCCTCCCTGCGATGCGGTTGATGCGGTCGACGGCGCGCTCGAAGCCGCGCGTCAGCTCGTCGAAGGTGTCCTGGACGCTGCGTTCGGCGGTCATCCTCCCGACGATCTGGCCGACGGGGGTGCCGAGCAGCGGCTCGACCTCGTACTTCTGGATGCGCGACACGGCCTCGGCGACCAGCAGGCCCTGGAGCGGCATGGGCAGGGCGCCGGGCCCGGCCGGGTCGTCCCAGGCGTCGGTCCACCCGGTGCGCAGCTGGCGCGCGGGCTTGCCGGTCAGCGCGCGCGAGCGCACGGTGTCGCCGGAGCCGGCTTCGAGGAGCTTGCGGGTCAGGGCGCGGGAGTGGAGGTCGGCCTCGGTGGTGGTGAGCCAGAGCGAGCCGAGCCAGACGCCCTGGGCGCCGAGCGCGAGTCCGGCGGCGATCTGCTCGCCGCTGCCGATGCCGCCCGCGGCGAGGACCGGCAGCGGGCCGACGGCGTCGACGACTTCGGGGACGAGCACCATGGTGGCGATCTCCCCGGTGTGGCCGCCGGCCTCGTAGCCCTGGGCGACGACGACGTCGATGCCTGCGTCCGCGTGGTGGCGGGCGTGCCGGGCGCTGCCCGCGAGCGCGGCCACGAGCACGCCCCGGTCGTGGGCACGCCGGACGACGTCGGCGGGCGGCGAACCGAGCGCGTTGGCAAGGAGCTTGATCGGATAGTCGAAGGCCACGTCGAGCTGGTCGCGGGCGACCTGCTCCATCCAGCCGGTGATGCGCCATCCGGAGACGTCGCCCTCGGCGAGTTCGGGCACCCCGTGCTTGGCGAGGGTCTCCCGGACGAACTGCCGGTGCCCTTCGGGGATCATCGCCTCGACCTCGGCCTCGCCGACCCCCTCGACCTTCTTGGCCGGCATCACCACGTCGAGGCCGTAGGGCAGCCCGTCGGTGTGTTCCTGCATCCAGTCGAGGTCGCGCGCCAGGTCGTCGGGCGCGGTGTAGCGGACCGCGCCGAGCACGCCGAAGCCGCCGGCCCGGGTGATGGCCGCGGCCACCGCCGGGAACGGCGTGAAGCCGAAGACGGCGTGCTCGATCCCCAGTTTCTTGCTCAGCTCCGTCTGCATGGGGCGCAGGATGCCGCAGCGGGGGCGACGAAGGAAGAGATTTTCTGATGCTGCGTCAGTTTTGTTGCGGGCCCGCCGACCCGCCGCGCGGCGGCCGTCGCGGCGTTCCGTGGTTCGATGTGATCACGAAGGACGTTTCCAGCGCGCCGGGAAGGGCCGACCGCCGATGACCGAGGACGTACGGGGCTTCAGCAGGCGGCGGCTGGCGGGCGCGGCCGTGGGGCTCGGAGGTGCACTGGTGATGGGCGCGAGGCCGGGCGGCGCGCAGGCCGCCGGGCGCGGGCGGACCCTGCGGCGCGGAAGTGCCGAGCGGGCCGGGCTGCTGCCCGAGCATCTGGACCGCCTGGTCGACGAGGCGCGGGCCTTCCTCGGGCCCTCCCCCGACCACCCCTGGTACGCGGGTGCCGTGCTGCTCGCGGGGCGCGGCGCCACGGTGGCGCTGCACGAGGCGATCGGCAGCGCGGTGCGCTATGCGGCGTACGACGAGAAGAGCGGCACGGCGGTGGAGTTCCCGCCCGGGGCACGGATCGAGGCGGCCCCGGACACGGTGTACGACCTCGCTTCGCTGTCAAAGCTGTTCACCTCGCTCCTCGCCGTCCAGCAGATCGAGCGCGGCGCCCTGCGCCTCGACGGGACGGTCGCCTCCTACCTGCCCGAGTTCGCGGCGGCCGGCAAACAGGGCGTCACGGTGCGCCATCTGCTCACCCACACCTCGGGGTTCCCGTCCTGGATCCCGCTGTACGCAGCGCCCACCCGCGAGGAGAGGCTGAAGCTCGTCCTGAACGAGGCGCCGACGGCCCCGCCCGGCAGCGCCTACCTCTACTCCGACCTCAATCTGATCTCGCTCCAGCTGGTCCTGGAGAGGATCACCGGGCGCCCGCTCGACGCGCTGCTCCACGACGAGATCACCGCTCCGCTCGGGATGCACCGCACACGCTACAACCCGCCCGCGTCGTGGAAACCCGGGATCGCCGCCACCGAGGACGCCCGCAGGCCGTGGTCGGGGCTCGACCGGGGGCTCGTGTGGGGCGAGGTCCACGACGAGAACGCGTACTGCCTCGGCGGGGCGGCCGGCCACGCCGGCGTCTTCTCCTGCGCCTGGGACCTCGCGGTCCTCGCCCGTACGCTGCTGAACGGCGGCGCCTACGGCCGGGCCCGGATCCTCTCCCCCGCCTCCGTTGACCTCCTGTTCACCGACTTCAACGCCGCCTTCCCCGGCCACGAGCACGGGCTCGGCTTCGAGCTCTACCAGCACTGGTACATGGGCGCGATGGCCACTCCGCGCAGCGCGGGGCACACCGGGTTCACCGGCACCAGCCTCGTGCTCGACCCGAGCACCGACACGTTTCTCGTCGTCCTCGCCAACTCCGTTCACCCGGTGCGCGATTGGCGCTCCGGGTCCGCGCCCCGGGTGGCGGCGGGCAACGCCCTGGCGCGGGCGGTCGCGGTGCGCCCCGCACACGGCGGCACGTCCTGGTTCGGGGGCATGGCGCGCGCGACGAGCGCCACCCTCACCCTGCCCGAGCTGTCCGTCACCGACGGCCGGGCCCGTCTGGAGTGCGCCCTGTGGTGGGACACCGAGCCGGGCGTGGGCGTCCTCGCCCTGGAGGCATCGGCGGACGCGGGGGCCGGCTGGCGGCCCGTCCCCTTCACGACGGTACGGGCGGGCGAGGAAACCGTGGAGCATCCGGCGGGGTCGGTGACGGGATGGTCCGGGCGGGTCTGGCACCGGACGACGGCGGACCTCGCCCCGTGGCGCGGCCGGCCGGTGCGGCTGCGCTGGCGGTACACGACGGGACCCCTGTACGTGGGGCGCGGCGTCTACACGGGCGGCCTGCGGATCGTCGACGGCGAACGCGCGGTGTTCGACGAGTCCCGGCCGGGGGATGCGGGGCAGGTCGTGTCCGCGGGGTGGGTGCGGTCGGCCGACTGACGTACGCCGTCTGAGCGCGGGTACCTCGGCCCAGCGTCTCGGCTGTCCCCGGACGACCGACCGGGGCCACCCCAGCCCGGCCGGCGTTTGAGGACGAGCGCCCTCCAGGCGCGAACGGGGTCCGGGGCGGAGCCCCAGGGACCTCGGCCGCGGACCGTGCGTGGCTGAGCGCGCAGTTCCCCGCGCCCCTGGGTGGGTCGGCCATGCGCGGGGTACGCAGTCGAGGCCACCCCAGCCCGTCCGGCGATTGAGGACGAGCGCCCTTCAGGCGCGAACGGGGTCTGGGGCGGAGCCCCAGGGGCCCCAGCTGCGGGCCGTGCGTGGCTGGTCGCGCAGTTCCCCGCGCCCCCAGGTGGGCCGGCCCTGCCCGGGGTGCGAAGGGGAGGCCACCCCAGCCCGGCCGCCTCGGCTGCGTCCCCGCGCCCCTGGGTGGGTCGGCCCGCCGGGGTGCGAAGGGGAGGCCACCTCGGCCCGGTGTCAGCGGCCGAGGACCGCCATCGCCGCGTTGTGGCCCGGGATGCCGCTCACGCCGCCGCCCCGCACCGCGCCCGCCCCGCACAGCAGCACGTTGGCTCGGCTCGTCTCGACGCCCCAGCGGCCGGTCGATCCGTCGTCGTAGGGGAAGGCGAGGGCGCGGTGGAAGATGTTGCCGCCGGGCAGCCGCAGATCGCGCTCCAGGTCGAGCGGCGTCTTCGCCTCGATGCAAGGGCGGCCCTGCGCGTCCGTCGCGAGACAGTCGGCGAGCGGCTCGTCCAGGTGGGCCTCCAGTTGGGCGAGCGTCGCGGCGAGGAGGAGCTCGCGCGCCTTGTCGTTGTCGTCGGCGAACAGCCGGGCCGGGGTGTGCAGCCCGAACAGGGTGAGCGTCTGGTAGCCGCGCTCCGCGAGGCCGGATCCGAGGATCGAGGGGTCGGTCAGCGAGTGGCAGTAGATCTCGGAGGGCGGCGCGGTGGGCAACGTTCCGCCCGCCGCCTCGGAGTACGCGGTCGCCAGCGCGTCGTACCCCTCCGCGATGTGGAAGGTTCCGGCGAACGCCTCCCGGGGGTCGACGGCGGTGTCCCGCAGTCGCGGCAGCCGCGTGAGCAGCATGTTGACCTTCAACTGGGCACCCTCCGCGGGCTCCGGCGCCGGGTCGCCGAGGAGCTCCGCGAGGGCCTGCGGGGAGGCGTTGACCAGGACGTGCCGGGCGGCGACCGTGCCGGACCCCTCACCGGTGGTGTAGTCGACCTCGGCCTCGGCACCGTCGGCGCGCACCGCGGTCGCCTCGTGGCCGGTGACGATCTCCGCGCCGGCCGCGCGGGCGGCGTCGGCGAGCGCGTCGGTGAGGGCGCCCATGCCGCCGACGGGCACGTCCCAGTCGCCGGTTCCCCGGCCGATCACGTGGTAGAGGAAGCAGCGGTTCTGGGCGAGCGAGGGGTCGTGGGCGTCGGCGAAGGTGCCGATGAGGGCGTCGGTGAGGACGACACCCCGTACGAGGTCGTCGGCGAAGCGGTCCTCCACGGCGACGCCGATCGGCTCCTCGAAGAGCATCCGCCAGGCCGCCTCGTCCCCGATCCGCTCGCGCAGCGCGCCCGCGGCGGGCAGGGGCTCGGTCAGGGTGGGGAAGACCCGCTCGGCGACCCGGCGCGTCGTGTCGTAGAACTCCCGCCAGGCGGTGAACTCCCGGTCGGATCCGGTGAGTCGGCGGAACGAGGCGGCGGTGCGGTCGTCGCCGCCGCCGACCAGGAGGCCGCCGGGGCGCCCGTCGCGCCGGGTGGGGGTGTACGAGGAGATGGTGCGGGTGCGGACCGCGAAGGCGAGCCCCAGATCGTCGACGATCTTCCGGGGCAGCAGCGAGACCAGGTAGGAGTAGCGCGAGAGCCGGGCGTCGAGGCCGTCGAAGGGGCGGGTGGAGACGGCCGCGCCACCGGTGTGCCCGAGCCGTTCGAGGACCAGGACGGAGCGGCCGGCCCGCGCCAGGTAGGCGGCGGCGACCAGGCCGTTGTGGCCTCCTCCGACGATGACGGCGTCGTACAGGTCACGGGTGAACGCGGTGCGTGCGGTCATGTCCCTTGGTAACACGGGATGATCCCGCACGGAACCCGTCCCGGCCGGGCGGACCGCCCGCTTCCGGCGCCCTCGCGACCGCGGCCGGCGACAGGTCGTGCCGGAGCGGGGTTCACCGCGGGGTGGCGCGGTCCGCGGCCGTCGTGGCCATCGTCCACGGGCCGGTGAGGCCGACGGTGGGGTCGGGAGGCGCGGCGCCTTCGGCGGCGCGTGTCGCCTTGCGGCCGGTGGTGATGCCGTGGGTCCAGGGCGGAAGGGCGGGCGGACGCCGCAGGGACAGCGGGACGGGCTCGCCGAGCCGGCCGTACGAGGCCCGGCCCTCGGCGAGCCGGCGCCCGAACTCCGCTGCGTCGTCCGGGCGTTGGCCCGGTTCCTTGGCGAGCAGGTCGAGCACGGCCAGCTCGAAGAAGCCGGGGAGCTCCGCGCGGTGCTCGCGCAGCGGCCGGGGCGGGGTGTCGCGGTGGCTCACCAGGACGGCCCAGGTGTCCTGGTGGCCGAAGGGCGGCGCCCCGGTCGAGATCTCGTACAGCACGCAGCCCAGCGAGTAGAGGTCGCTGCGGTGGTCGACGTCGGCGGCGCCGATCTGTTCCGGCGCCATGTAGTGCGGGGTGCCCATGGCGATGCCGGTGCCGGTGAGGCGGTTGGCGAGGCCGTTGTCGGCGTCGAGCCGGGCGATGCCGAAGTCGCAGATCTTCACGGTGCCGTCGTCGAGCCGCATGATGTTCGCGGGCTTCAGGTCGCGGTGGACGATGCCCTGGCGGTGGGTGTAGGCGAGTGCGGCGGCGACCTGCTCGGCGATGTCCATGACGTCGGCCACCGGCAGCGGCCGCCGGTCGTTCTCGTCCAGGATCTGGCTGAGGTCGCGGCCTTCGAGGAGCTCCATGACGAGGTGGAGCCCGCCCTCGTGCTCCCCGAAGTCGTGCACGACGGTGACCCCGCGGTGCTGGAGCGCGGCCGCGACCCGGGCCTCGCGCCGGAAACGTTCGCGCAGCACGCGGGTGACCGACTCCTCGTGGTCGGGCGCCGGTGGTTTGAGGAGCTTGACCGCCACCTGCCGGCCCAGCGATTCGTCCCGGGCGCGCCACACCTCGCCCATGCCGCCGCGCCCGATCAGGTCGAGCAGCCGGTAACGGCCGTGGATCAGCCTGGTGTCCGCCATGTGGTGCCGTCGCCCCCGTTACTGCCCGTGTCTCCTGTGCGGCCCCCCAAGTATGGCCGCCCGCTCGCGGAGTGTGTGCGGCGCCGGTCGGGTTTCGGGGCCGAGCCGGGCGACGGCCCGCAGGATGTGCCGCGGCGGAAGCTGCCACCGGACCTGGGCGGGGATGCGGCGCAGCGCCGTTCCCGTACGGGTCAGGCGGCGGTCCACGCGCTGCGCCGCGGGGGCGGGGCGGCCGTACAGCTCATGGGCGTACGGAGGCAGCGAGGCGTAGGCGAGGCGGGCCACGCGCCGCCACACCAGGGCGCGGGCCGGGACCAGGAGGGCGGGTGTGGGCGGGCGCCGCAGGAAGTCGTCGACGGCCCGCGCGTCCTCGGTGACGGCCAGTGCGGGGCGTACCGCGTCGAAGTAGCCGGCGAGTTCGGCGACGGACCCCGGCACCGCGTCCTCGTCCAGGCCCACCAGGCGGGCGTCGACGCGGTGTTCGGCGACGTAACGGTCGGCCTGGGCGTCGCTCATCCACAGCCCGGAGCGCCGCGTCACGGTGAGGTAGCTGTCGATCTCCGCGCAGTGCACCCACAAAAGCAGCTCGGGGTCGTCGATCCCGAACCGCTCCCCGGTGCGCGGGTCGTCGGCCTTGAGCAGGGCGTGGATGCGGCGGACGCGGGCACCGGCCTGCTCGGCCGCGTCCTTGGTGCCGTAGGTGAGCGTCCCGACGAAGTCGGCGGTCCGCATGAGGCGGCCCCAGGCGTCCTTGCGGAAGTCGGAGTTCTGCATGACTCCGCGGACCGCGCGGGGGTGGAGCGCCTGGAGGTACAGCGCCCGGATGCCCGCGATCCACATCATGGGGTCACTGTGCACCTGCCAGGTGACCGATCGGGGGCCGAAGTAGCCCGGGTCGAGATCGTCCGCCATCCGACGCCTCCGGTGGGTGTGCCCTGGGCCGGATCCGCTCCGGAGTCTACTGGCCCGCGGGCCGTACGGACCCTGGCGGACGGGTTCGGGCCGCCGCGCTGCTGCCGGTCCGGCCCGGCCCGCGTCAGCGATGCGTACGAAAGGGGCCGCCGGGCGTCAAGGCGGTGTCAGGGGCCCGCACGCGGGGCTCGGCGCGGGGTTGGCTGCGCAGCGGGCGCCCCCGGTCCGCCTCCCCGCGCCCCGGGGCGTCCGCCAAGTCCGCGGTGCGCGCGGACCGTGCCGGTTCCGCGCGCACCGCCCGAGCCCCAGGGGACTCCATGACCATCACCGCCCTGTCCGAGGTCGCACCGGACGCCGAGGGCCTCTCCGTCTGGCCGGCCTCCACGGCCGGCCTGCCGCACGGCGGGCTCGCCGTCGGCGGAGTGCCGCTCACCGAGATCGCGGACCGCTTCGGCACCCCCGTGTACGTCCTGGACGAGGGCGAGGTGCGGGCCCGCTGCCGGGCGTACCGCGCCGCGTTCCCCGACGCCGATGTGCTGTACGCCGCCAAGGCGTTCCTGTCCCGGGCCATGGTCCGCTGGGTCCGCGAGGAGGGCCTCGGCCTCGACGCCTGCTCCGCCGGCGAGCTCGAACTCGCCGTCACCGCGGGCTTCCCCGCCGATCGCGTCACCCTGCACGGCAACGCGAAGTCCCCGCAGGACATCGGGGCCGCGCTGCGGCTCGGCGTGGGCCGCGTCGTCATCGACAGCCCGTCCGAGATCGCCCGGCTCGCCGCGGCCGTGGGCACCCGCGGGGCGCAGAAGGTGATGGTGCGGGTGGTGCCCGGCATCATGGCGGGCGGCCACGAGAAGATCCGTACCGGCACCGAGGGGCAGAAGTTCGGCCTGGCCCTCACGGACGGCTCGGCGCAGCACGCCATCGCCCGCGTCCTGGGTCAGCCGCAGCTGGAACTGACCGGTCTGCACTGCCACATCGGCTCCCAGATCACCGACGTCAAGCCGTACACCGCCGCCGTCCGCCGCATGGTGGGTCTGATGGCGCGGGTCCGCGACACCCATGGCGTGGTCCTGTCCGAGCTGGACATGGGCGGCGGTCACGGCGTCGCCTACCGGCCCGGCGAACCCGCCCTCGATCCCGCCGCGCTCGCCCGTGCCCTGCGCGCCGAACTCGCCGCGAGCTGCGCCGCCGCGAAGCTCCCCCCGCCCCGGCTGGCCGTCGAGCCCGGCCGGGCCGTCGCGGGACCGGCCGGGGTGGCGCTGTACCGGGTGCTCTGCGTCAAACACACCGGCGGGCGCGTGTTCGTGGCGGTGGACGGCGGCATGAGCGACAACCCCCGGCCCGCCCTGTACGGGGTCCGGTACGCGCCCCGTCTCGTCGGCCGCAGGAGCACCGCCGCCCCGCGCACGAGCACCGTCGTCGGGCGGCACTGCGAGGCGGGCGACATCGTGGCCGACGGCGTGGAGCTGCCAGGGGACCTGCGTCCCGGGGACCTGCTCGCCGTGCCGGTGGCGGGCGCCTACCACCTCTCGATGGCCTCGGGCTACAACATGGTCGGCCGCCCGCCGCTGGTCGCCGTCCACGACGGCACGGCCCGCCTCCTGGTCCGGCGCGAGACCCTGGCCGACTTCCGCAACCGGGACATCGGCGGCTAGGCGCCTGCCGGGGCCCTCGACTCGCCGGCTCCCGTGCCCGCCTCCGCCCCCGCGCACCGCCGCCGCCGTATGGACCGCGTCAAGAGTCCGGCCGCCGTCGTATGGAGCCCGTCAACAGCCGCCATACGCCGCTGAACTCGCGGTTTGCTGATCTTCGGCCCATGGGCCGACCCCCATTCACCACGTCATTCAGGAGCTCACGATGGCCGATCTGGCCTTCGTCGTCACCACGGTCGCGGTCTTCGCGCTGGTGGCCCTCGCCGCCAAGGGGGTGACCAAGCTGTGAGCGTCGAGAACATCGTCGGTCTGCTGGTCGCCGTCGCCCTGCTGGGGTACCTCGTCCTCGCCCTCGTGTACCCGGAGAGGTTCTGAGCACCGCTATGAGCCCCGTTACCGCCGGCGTGCTCCAGCTGCTCGCGCTGATCGCCGCGCTCGCACTGGCGTACCGCCCCCTCGGCGACCACATGGCCCGGGTCTACTCCTCCGAGAAGCACTACCGGCCGGAGAAGTGGGTCTACCAGGCCATCGGCGCCAACCCGTCGGCCGAGATGCGCTGGCCCGCCTACCTGCGCGGCGTCCTCGCGTTCTCCGCCGTCGGCGTCCTGTTCCTCTACGCCCTCCAGCGGGCGCAGGGGATCCTGCCCGGCTCGCTCGGCTTCTCGGCGATCGACCCGGACCAGGCGTTCAACACGGCCGCCTCGTTCGTGGCCAACACCAACTGGCAGTCGTACGCCGGCGAGCAGGCCATGGGCCACGTCGTGCAGACCGGCGGTCTCGCGGTGCAGAACTTCGTCTCCGCCGCCGTCGGCATGGCCGTCGCGGTGGCTCTCGTACGGGGCTTCGCGCGGTCGCGCACCGGTGAACTCGGCAACTTCTGGGCCGACTTGGTGCGCGGCACCGTCCGCATCCTGATCCCCATCGCCGTCGTCGGCGCGCTGGTCCTCGTGGCGTGCGGCGCCATCCAGAACTTCGCCGGCATCCACGAGGTCGGCCAGTTCACCGGCGGCGGGCAGCAGTGGAACGGCGGGGCGGTGGCTTCGCAGGAGGTCATCAAGGAGCTGGGCACCAACGGCGGCGGCTACTTCAACGCCAACTCCGCCCACCCCTTCGAGAATCCCACCCCCTTCTCGAACCTCTTCGAGATCTTCCTGATCCTGCTCATCCCGTTCGCGCTCACCCGGACCTTCGGGCGCATGGTCGGCAGCCTGCGGCAGGGGTACGCGATCCTCGCGACGATGGCCGTCGTCTGGATCGGTTTCACCGCGCTCATGATGTGGACCGAGTTCGCCCACCACGGGCCCGCGCTCCAGGCGGCGGGCGGGGCGATGGAGGGCAAGGAGACGCGCTTCGGCATCGGCGGCTCCGCGATCTTCTCGGTCGCGACGACGCTGACCTCGACGGGCGCGGTCAACTCCTTCCACTCCTCGTACACGGGCCTGGGCGGGGGGATCCAGCTGCTCGGCATGCAGCTCGGCGAGATCGCGCCCGGCGGTGTGGGCTCGGGGCTCTACGGCATGCTGATCATGGCGGTCATCGCGGTGTTCATCGCCGGGCTCATGGTGGGCCGCACCCCCGAGTACCTGGGCAAGAAGATCGGCACCCGTCAGATCAAGCTGGCGGCCTGCTACATCCTGATCACTCCCGCGCTCGTCCTCGGCTTCACGGCCGCCGCGATGGCGCTGCCCACGCCGGTCACCTCGATGGCCAACCCCGGCGCGCACGGCTTCTCGGAGATCCTCTACGCCTACACCTCGGGCGCCAACAACAACGGTTCGGCCTTCGCCGGCCTGAACGCGGACACGCAGTGGTTCAACTCGACCATCGGCATCGCCATGCTGCTCGGCCGGTTCCTGCCCATGGTCTTCGTGCTCGCCCTGGCCGGCTCGCTCGCCGAGCAGCGGCCGGTGCCCGAGACGGCGGGCACCCTGCGCACCGACAAGCCGCTCTACGCGGGCCTGCTCGTCGGGACGATCCTCATCATCACCGGACTGACCTACTTCCCGGCCCTCGCGCTGGGACCGCTCGCCGAAGGGCTCGCCTCATGAGCACCATCACGCCCACCCGTGCCCCGCACGAGGAGCACCCCGCGGCGGACACGCCGCCCGGACGCGTCGGCGGCGGGCTCTTCGACCCGAAGGCGCTGGTGACGTCGTTCCCCGACGCGGTACGCAAGCTCGACCCGCGCGTCATGGTCAAGTCCCCGGTGATGTTCGTCGTCCTGATCGGCTCGGTGGTCACCACCGTCCTCGCCGTCGAGGACCCGTCGGACTGGTTCGGCTGGGCGATCACCGCCTGGCTGTGGCTCACCACCCTCTTCGCCAACCTCGCCGAGGCCGTGGCCGAAGGGCGCGGCAAGGCGCAGGCGGACACCCTGCGCAAGGCCAAGACCGACACCGTCGCGCGCCGGCTGAGCGGCTCGGCCGAGGAGCCCGTACCCGGTACGGAGCTGCGCGTGGGCGACCTGGTCGTGTGCGAGGCCGGGGACGGCATCCCCGGCGACGGTGACGTGGTCGAGGGGGTCGCCTCGGTGGACGAGTCGGCCATCACCGGTGAGTCCGCGCCCGTGATCCGCGAGTCGGGCGGCGACCGCTCGGCCGTCACGGGCGGCACGAAGGTCCTCTCCGACCGGATCGTCGTCAAGATAACGACGAAGCCCGGCGAGACGTTCATCGACCGCATGATCGCGCTCGTGGAGGGCGCGGCGCGGCAGAAGACGCCCAACGAGATCGCCCTCAACATCCTGCTCGCCTCCCTCACGATCGTCTTCCTGCTGGCGGTGGTCACGCTGCAGCCGTTCGCGATCTACGCCGGCGCCCGGCAGTCGATGATCGTGCTCACCGCCCTGCTGGTCTGTCTCATCCCGACCACCATCGGCGCCCTGCTCTCGGCCATCGGCATCGCGGGCATGGACCGTCTCGTGCAGCGCAACGTGCTGGCGATGAGCGGACGTGCGGTGGAGGCCGCGGGCGACGTGTCGACGCTGCTGCTCGACAAGACGGGCACCATCACGCTGGGCAACCGGCAGGCCGCCGAGTTCGTGCCGGTACGGGGCACGACGGAGGCCGAACTCGCGGACGCCGCACAGCTGTCGTCGCTCGCCGACGAGACCCCCGAGGGCCGCTCGATCGTGGTGCTCGCCAAGGAGCGGTACGGGCTGCGCGAACGCCACCAGGGCGAGCTCGCGCAGGCCGTCTGGATCGCCTTCACCGCGCAGACCCGGATGTCCGGGGTGGACGTCGACGGCAGGAAGACCCGCAAGGGCGCGGCCGGTTCGGTCGCCGCCTGGGTGACGGAGCGCGGTGGCCGCGTCGCCGAGGACGCAGCGGATCTGGCCGACCGGATCTCGCAGGCGGGCGGGACACCGCTGCTCGTCGCGGTCGAGGACGAGTCGGGCGCCCGGATCCTGGGGGTCGTCCACCTCAAGGACGTCGTCAAGGAGGGCATGCGCGAGCGGTTCGAGGAGCTGCGGCGCATGGGCATCAGGACCGTGATGATCACCGGGGACAATCCGCTCACCGCGAAGGCCATCGCCGAGGAGGCCGGCGTCGACGACTTCCTCGCCGAGGCCACCCCCGAGGACAAGATGGCCCTCATCAAGCGGGAGCAGGCGGGCGGCAAGCTGGTGGCGATGACGGGCGACGGCACCAACGACGCCCCGGCCCTCGCACAGGCGGACGTCGGGGTGGCGATGAACACGGGCACCTCGGCCGCCAAGGAGGCCGGGAACATGGTGGACCTGGACTCCAATCCCACCAAGCTCATCGAGATCGTCGAGATCGGCAAGCAACTCCTCATCACCCGGGGGGCGTTGACGACCTTCTCCATCGCCAACGACGTCGCGAAGTACTTCGCGATCATCCCGGCGATGTTCGCGGCGGTCTACCCGGGCCTCGACAAGCTCAACGTCATGGGTCTGCACTCGCCGGACTCGGCGATCCTGTCCGCCGTCATCTTCAACGCGCTCGTCATCGTCGCGCTCGTACCGCTCGCCCTCAAGGGCGTCCGCTACAGGCCGACCAGCGCCGACCGGATGCTGCGCCGCAACATCGGGATCTACGGACTCGGCGGCCTCGTGGCGCCGTTCATCGGCATCAAGCTCATCGACCTGCTCATCACCCTCATCCCCGGAATCGGCTGATCAGCTATGAACAGTTCTGTCGGAAACACCGCGCGGCTGATCGGCGCCGCCCTGCGAGCCCTGCTGGTCCTCACGGTCGTCTGCGGGATCGTCTACCCCCTGGCCGTCACCGGCATCGCCCAGGCCGCCTTCGGCGGCAAGGCCAACGGCTCGGAGGTCAAGGACGGCAGCGGCCGGGTCGTGGGGTCGTCCCTCATCGGCCAGACCTACACCCTGCCCAAGAGCCACCCGGACGATCCGGCCGAGACCGCCGCGCCGGACCTGCGGTGGTTCCAGCCGCGCCCCTCGGGCGGCCTCGGGACCAACAGCGTCAACACCCAGTACTCGCTGCTTCTGTCCGGCGCCACCAACAAGGCCGCCGACAACCCGGAGCTCACCAGGCTCGTCGAGGACGCCAGGGCGGCCGTCGTCCGGGACAACTCGACGGCCACGTACAAGGTGAGGCCGCAGGACATCCCGGCCGACGCGGTCACCTCGTCGGGCTCCGGCCTCGACCCGAGCATCTCCCCCCAGTACGCCGGACTCCAGGTGCACCGGGTCGCCGAGCGGAACCACCTCGGCGTCGCGCAGGTCGAGCGGCTGGTGGCGGACCACACCGAGGGCCGCACGCTCGGCTTCATGGGTGAGCCCCGGGTCAACGTCCTGGAACTCAACGTCGCCATCCGGGAGTTGGCCCGGGGCTGAGGCACCGGCCCGCCACCGGCCGGGCGCGGGCACCCTCACGGGACGGTCGCCGCCGACTGCCACGCGCCGGGCCGCAGGCCGGTCGCGTTCCGGAAGAACACCGAGAAGTTCGACGCGTCGGGGAAGCCGAGCGCGGTGGCGCAGCCGGCCGCCGTCATGCGCTCGTGCGCGAGCAGCCGTTTGGCCTCCAGGACGAGGCGGTCGACGAGGTACGCCTTCGCGGTGCGCCCGGTGGCCCGGTGGACCGCTCTGGAGAGGGTGCGGGGCGCGTATCCCAGAGCCAGGGCGTAGTACCCGGCGTCGTGATGCTCCCGGAAGTGTGCCTCGACACTGGCCCGGAACAGGCCGAACACCGGGTTCATGGACCGCGCTTCGCCGTGCGGCGGGCAAAGCCGGGCGATGAGCGCGGAGAGCAGGATCCCGGGCAGCTCCGTGGCGGTGTCCGAGGGCGGGGCGGACGTCTCGAGCAGCAGATGGTCGCGCGCTGCCTCGACGAACGGCCAGTCGGCGTCGGGAACGGTCCGGTGTACGACGAGGTCCGGGGACGCGGCGAGCGCCCGGGTGGCACGGGTCACGGGCGCGGTCGGGACGAACAGCACGATGTGTCCCGCCACGCCCTCGATCCCGTCCCACCGGTGCACCGCTCCGGGAGCGATCCACACCGCGGACCGCTCCCGGAGCGGATGCGCGCGGAAGTCCACGGTGACCGCTCCCCGTCCGGCGTCGACGACGGCGAGCACATGGAAGTCGGCGCGCTGCGTGCCGCCGTCGTTCAGCTCGCGAAGACGGCCGAACGTCATCGTCTCGACGGCCGAGCCCCCGTGCCCGACGGGTTGGTAGGTCATCTGCCGGATCGCGGTCACGTGTCCAGTTTCCACCATCGGACGACCAGTCGCGCCGATGCCCCGGACGGGCCCTCGGAGATCCAATCAAGGGGCAGGTCCGCACGGACCACCGATCGAGGAGTTGCGATGACCACGACCCGGCAGCCGGCACTGCCCGCTTACGACCACCGGCCGGGAGCGGGGCCGACCCTGGTGTTCCTGCACTACTGGGGCGGTTCCGCCCGCACCTGGGACCCCGTCGTCGAGCGCCTCGACGGGCGCGACGTCCTCACGCTCGACTTCCGCGGCTGGAGCCGCTCCCGCGGCCTGCCCGGCCCCTACTCGCTGCGCCGGCTCGCGGACGACACGCGCGCGGTGATCGCCGACGCGGGCGTCACCGACCATGTCCTCGTCGGTCATTCCATGGGCGGCAAGGTCGCGCAGCTGGTCGCGGCGGCCCGGCCCGCCGGCCTGCGGGGGATCGTCCTGGTCGGTTCCGGGCCGGCCAGGCCCGCAGCGGAGATCACCCCCGCGTACCAGGAGGCCCTCTCCCACGCCTACGACTCCGACGAAGACGCCGCCGGCGCACGGGACACCGTCCTGACCGCGACCGAGCTGCCCGAACCGGTCAGGTCGCGGATCGTGGCCGACTCGCGGGCCGGCGCCGACGGCGCCCGCGCGGAGTGGCCGCTGCACGGCATCGCGGAGGACATCACCCGGCACACCCGCATGATCGGCGTCCCCGCCCTCGTCGTCGCCGGAGAGAACGACCGCGTCGAGCCCGTCGCCGTGCTCCGCGACCACCTGGTGCCGTACCTCGCCGATGCCGAGTTCCTGGTGATCCCGAGGACGGGTCACCTGATCCCGCTGGAAGCCCCGGCGGAACTCGCCGAGGCGATCACCGCCTTCGCCCCGGTCGGCTGACCGGGACGTCACCGCCGGCCCGTACGGCGGTCGCGGCGGGGTCCCCCGGCGGGCGGGGTCCCCCTGCGGCCGGCCTAGCGGCGGACCCTCGGCATCCCCAGGCCGATCCAGGAGATGATCTCGCGCTGGATCTCGTTGTTGCCGCCGCCGAAGGTGAAGATCACCGCGGAGCGGTAGCCGCGTTCGAGTTCGCCGTGCAGGACCGCACCGGCCGAGCCCTCCTTCATCGGACCCGCCGCCGCCGCGACCTCCATCAGGGCGGCGTAGGCGTCGCGGCGCGCCTCGGATCCGTACACCTTGACGGCGGAGGCGTCCTGGGGGGTGAGGGTTCCCTCCTGGACGGCGTTGACCATCTGCCAGTTGAGGAGCTTCATGGCGTCGAGGCGGGCGTGGGTGCGGGCGAGGTTCTTGCGGACCCAGCCGAGGTCGATGACGCGGCGGCCGTCGGCGAGCTTGGTGTCGGCGGCCCAGCGCTGGACGTCGTGCAGCGCGCGGATCGCCATGGTGCCGTGGGCGGCGAGGGTGACCCGCTCGTGGTTGAGCTGGTTGGTGATCAGCCGCCAGCCCTTGTTCTCCTCGCCGACCCGGCGCGTGGCGGGGACCCGGATGTTCTCGTAGTAGCTGGCGGTGGTGTCGTGCGAGGCGAGGGTGTTGATGAGGGTGCAGCTGTAGCCGGGGTCGGACGTCGGCACCAGGAGCATGGTGATGCCCTTGTGCGCGGGGGCGTCCGGGTCGGTGCGCACGGCGAGCCAGACCCAGTCGGCGGTGTCGCCGTTGGTGGTCCAGATCTTCTGCCCGTTCACGGTGTACGTGCCGGTGTTCTCGTCGCCCTCGCGCACCGCGCGGGTCTTGAGCGCCGCGAGATCGGTGCCCGCGTCGGGCTCGCTGTAGCCGATGGCGAAGTCGAGCTCGCCGGAGAGGATGCCGGGCAGGAAGTACGCCTTCTGCTCGTCCGTGCCGTACCGCATGATCGTGGGGCCCACGGTGTTCAGGGCCATCAGCGGCAGCGGCACCCCCGCCTGCGCGGCCTCGTCGAAGAAGATGAACTGCTCCATCGGCGTCAGGCCCCGCCCGCCGTACTCCTCGGGCCATCCCACCCCGAGCCAGCCGTCCGTGCCGAGCCGGCGCACGGTCTCGCGGTAGAACCGCTTCTGCGCGGCCGGATCCGCGTACCGGGCGTAGACGTTGTCCGGGACGAGCCCGGCGAAGTAGGTCCGCAGCTCGGTGCGCAACTGCTGCTGCTCAGGCGTGTATGCGAGGTGCACGGCCCCTCCAGGACGGTCGCGGTACGGCGGCGCACACAGTAGAACGTGTTCCAAGAATCCGGAAGGGGCGCACGCGTCGCGCTTGCTCTGCCGCCCGTACGGCGGCCGTCCGGTCGCCCGGAGCCGTGGGCGCGGCGAGCATGGGCCGAGGCGTGTGTTCCGTATCCGTGCCGCTCGCGCACCTCTGAACCGGAGGCTTCCCGTGACCACTGCCCGCGACCTGATGACCGCCGACGTGCGGTGCGTCCCGGCGTCCGAAACCCTCGACCGCGCCGCCCAGTTGATGCGCGACCACGGGATCGGCGCGCTGCCGGTGAAGGGCGGCGACGGCACGCTGACCGGCATCGTCACCGACCGGGACATCGTCGTGAAGGCCCTGGCCGCGGGCAAGGACGCCGCCGAGGTCACCGCGGGCGACCTCGCGGAGGGCGGCGTCCACACCGTCGACGCGGGGGCCGACGCCACGCTCGCGGTGCGGGCGATGAGCGAGGCGCGGATCCGGCGGATCGTGGTGGTCGAGGACGGGACGCCGGTCGGCATGATCACCGAGGCGGACCTGGCCCGCAAGCTGACCGCGGAGGCGTTCGCGACGTACGCCGGCCGGGTGTACGCGTCCTCCTGAGGCGCCGGCGCAGATCCCCCCGGAGCACCCCCGCGCGGGCCCGATGGAGACGGTCGTCCGCGCACCCGGAACCCGGGTGGCGCCGGGCCGCCCGGGGGCCCGCACACCGGTGGCGATGGGGCGTGTGGGCCGGATGCGAGGCGGGTAGGCGGGGGCCAGAATGGTGCATTACTGGACGAACGTAGGAGGCGGCATGAACGACCGGTCCGATTCCAGCTCGCAGTCCGATCTCGTGACCCCTGACGCACTGCTGCACACCGGGGCCGGGGGCGAGGTCAGCGCGGAGGACCTGGTGCTGGCCTCCGGGCGGGACGTCACCCCGGAGAACCTGGCCTGGGCCGAGCGCAAGCTGGCCGCCGAGGGCCCCGCCGCGCTGGACAAGCTGCTTCCCTGAGAGCACTCGTCGGGGGATCCCGGGGTGGGGGCGGGCCGACCGAGGCCCGCCCCCACCCCTTGGTGCTGCCTCCACCCCCTGGCGATGCCTCCACCCCCCTTTTTTGTGAGCGCCCACCCCGCGTGCGGTACCGGCGCCCCCGCCGGGTCAGTGGGCCGCGCGTTCCGCGAAGACCTGGCGGGCGGCGGTCATGCCGTTGAGCGCGGCGGGGAAGCCCGCGTAACTCGCCATCTGCGTGATGACCTCGACGGCCTCCTCACGGGTGCCGCCCACGTTGAGCAGGCCGTGGAGGTGGACCCGCAGCTGGGGCGCGGCTGTGCCGAGCGCCGTGCACATGGCGACGGCGGCCAGTTCGCGGGACTTCAGGTCGAGCCCGGGGCGCGCGTATATGTCCCCGAAGGCGAACTCGACGATGTAGCGCATCAGATCGGGCGCGATGTCCCGCAGGGACGCGACGACCTCGTCGGCGGCGTGCCCGTCGACCTCCGCCAGCTTCGCGAGACCGCGCTCGTAGCGGTCGCCCGCGGGGGGCTCCGTGCCGACCGGGTCCGCCGCGAGGTCGGAGCGGCTCGCGAAGACCTCCCGGGCGGCGGCGATGCCGTTGAGCGCGGCGGGGAAGCCGGCATACACGGCGGTCTGGATGAGGATCTCCACGATCTCCGCCGGGCTCACCCCGACGTTGAGCGCGCCGTCGATGTGGAAGCGCAGTTGGGGCGCCGCGTTGCCCATCGCGGCGAGCGCGCCGACCGTGGCGATCTGCCGCCCGCGCAGACCGAGTCCGGGGCGGGCCAGGACGTCGCCGTACGCGAAGGCGACGGTCATCCGGCCGAGGCCGGGCGCGATGTCGGCCAGGCTGCCCAGGACGGCGGGGTGCTCCTCACCGCCGATGGTGCGCAGCAGGGCGAGCCCGCGCTCGAACCGCTCGTCGGTCGTCTCGGCGCCGCCCCCGGCGATGGCGTGGTGCGTCGCGTTCTTCGTGTGCTGCGTGGTGTCCATGGAGCGGACGCTATGAGTTGGAGCGTGCTCTAACGCAAGCGGCCGTGCGCGCCGGGTGTGTGGCCGAAGGCTCGGCGGAACACGTCGATGAACGCGCTGGTGGAGGACCAGCCGCACCGGTGGGCCACGGTGGTCACCGGGGTGTCGTCGGCGAGCAGGTGCAGCGCGTGGTAGAGCCGGAGCCGGGTGCGCCACTGCGGGAACGTCATGCCGAGGTCGGCGCGGAAGAGCCGGGTCAGGGTGCGTTCGCTCGCGCCGGCCCGCGCGCCCAGTTCCGCGAGCCCGCGCCGGTCGGCGGGGTCGGCCCACAGGATCGCGCAGACCGCTGCGAGGCGGGGGTCGCTGGGCGCGGGCAGATGAACGGGCCATCGCGGTGCGGCGCGCACCTGGTCGAGCAGGACGGCGCGCAGCCGCCGCCCCTCGGGGCTCCGGTCGCCGGGCGCCCGGGTGTGGGCGAGCAGGAGCTCGCGCAGGAGCGGGCCGACGGTCAGGACGGTCGGGGCGTCGAGACCGAGCGGGTCCTCGTGGGCCGCGACGCCCATCAGGTGCAATTCGAGCCCGCCGTGCGCCCGGTGGGAGTGCACGGTGCCGGCCGGCACCCAGATCGCGCGCGTGGCCGGGGCCACCCAGGTTCCCGCGTGCGTCGTGACGGCCAGGACCCCGCGGCTCGCGTGGACGAGCTGATGATCGTCGTGCCGGTGCGCGTCGATGCTGTCCCCGGGTGCCATCTGCTGGGCGCGGGTGGGGGCGACGGGGGTGTGGCGGATTTTCGGCATCACCAGGCAATTTATCGGAAGCGGGACAGCGCCGGGCCCGGTGATGATCGAGCCGTGCCGAAAAGACAAGGTGGACCGATACGGCCGAGCGGGCCGACGGCGCGGGGCGGAACGCCCGCGCGGAGTGGGCCGATCCAGAGCGGCGGAGCGACCCCGCGGGGCGAGCCGATGCAGGGCGGCGGGACGGTGTCCGGTGATCGGCGCCGGGATCCGGCGCGGCGGGCGGTGGTGCTGTTGGCCCTGGGGCACGGCTGTGTCGACGTGTACCAGGGCGCCGTCGCGGCCCTCGTGCCGTACTTCGTCGCCGAGCGCGCCTATTCCTACGCCGCGGCCTCCGGCATCGTGCTCGCCGCCTCGCTGCTCTCCTCCGTCGTCCAGCCGCTGTTCGGGGCGCTCGCCGACCGGTGGGCGATGCCGTGGCTGCTGCCGGTGAGCACGGCGGTGGCCGGGGTCGGCATCGCGTCGAGCGGGAGCGGCGGCACGTACGCCATGACCTTGGCGACGGTCGCCGTCTCCGGGGTCGGTGTGGCCGCCTACCATCCCGAGTCGGCCCGGGTGGCCCGCGCGGCGAGCGCCGGGAGTCACACCGCGATGGGCTGGTTCTCGCTCGGCGGCAACCTGGGCTTCGCGGCCGCCCCGCTGCTGGTCGCCGGGGTGGTGGGGTTCGGCGGACTGCGGGCGGCGCCGCTGCTCGTGGTGCCGGCCGCACTGGGCAGCGTGCTGTGTGTGCTCGCGTTGCGCGCGACCCGGATGCCGGGCCGGGCGCAGGCGCGGGCCATCGGCGGCGCCCCGCGCGACGACCGCGCCTCCTTCCTGAAGCTGTCCCTGGTCGTCGTCTGCCGCTCCCTCGTCTTCGTCGGGCTGAGCGCGTTCATCGCGCTGTACGCCCGCGAACGGGTGGCGGGTGGTCAAGTGGCGGGCTCCGCGGCCCTGTTCGTGCTGTACGCGGGCGGCGCGGTGGGCACGGTCGTGGGCGGCGGGCTCGCGGCGCGCTGGGACCGGGTGCGGGTGGTCGGGTGGTCGTACGCGGCCGCCGTGCCCGCCGTCGCCGGGGTGATCTTCGTGCCGGGCCCCGCCTTCTATCTGTTCGTCGCGCTGACCTCCGCGGCGCTGTACGTGCCGTTCTCGCTCCAGGTGACGCTGGGTCAGGACTATCTGCCCACCCGGATCGGCACCGCGAGCGGGGTCACGCTCGGCCTGACGGTGAGCGTGGGCGGCCTGGCCGGGCCGCTGATCGGGGCCGCCGCCGACGCCACCTCGCTGCGGACCGCGCTCACCCCGCTGATCGCCCTGCCCGTCCTGGCCTGGCTGCTCGCCCGCGCCCTGCCGGAGCCCCCTTCGCCGGCGCCGGCCGCGGGCGAGGAACCCGCCGCGGCGCCGTTGGCGGCACGGGGCGGGTGAGGGGTTCCGGAGACGCGGCCGGTCCGTGCGCGTACCGCGGACTCGGGCGGTGCGCACGCCCCGAGTCCGCCGGAACCTCAGGGCGTGCGCCGCGCCCGCGAGGCGGTGGCTCCGGCGGCGAGGGCCGCCGTCGCGGTGCGGGCCCGCTGGGCGAGTTCGTCCTGGGCTTCGGCGGGGCTGTACACGGTGAGCACCCGGTCCTCCTTGTCGAGCACGAGTCCGTCGGGCGCCGCCGCCGTCTCGCCGTCGTACGCAAGGGAGTTGACGCTTTCGAGGCCGGTGAGGCGGACCGAGCGGACGCGTTCGGCCCGGTACACGTGCGAGCGTCGCAGCGCTCCGGCCAGGGCGGAGACGGCGAGGCGTACGCGGGCCAGCGGCACCTCGGCGTCGACGGTGCGCAGGTCGAGCAGGCCTTCGTCCAGGCGGGGCCGGTGGGAGGGGGCGAGCCCGTCGGGCCGGTAGTGGCCGTTGCCCGCGAACAGGAGCCACAGCGCCCGCGGGCGGCCGTCGATCCGCAGGTGGAGGGGGGTCGCGGTGCGCAGCACGCGGGCGAGGGCGACGGCGCCCGCGGGCCACTTGCCGATCCGGCCCTCCAGGCCTTCGCGGACCCGGACCAGGTCGGCGTAGAAGCCGATGCTGAAGGTGTTCACGAAAGCGGCGACGGACCGGCCTTCGCCGTCGCGCACGCGGGCCAGGTCGACGCGGATCGCCTCGCCGTGTTCGAGGGCGTACGCGGTGTCCTCGAAGGCGGCGACGCCGGCGTCGAGCGCGAAGTGGTTGAGGGTGCCGCCGGGGAAGACGGCGACGGGGAGCCCGGCGCGGGCGGCGCGTTCACAGGCGGCGTTCACGGTGCCGTCGCCGCCGCACACCCCGAGCACTCCGGCGAGCCGGCCGGCACGGGCGACGGCCTCGTCGAGGAGTTCGCCCAGGTCGTCGTCGGGCCCGAGGGGGACGATCTCGGCCTCGGGCAGCAGCAGTCTCAGATGGTCCTGCGCGGGCAGCCGGCCCGGGACCCCCGCACCGGCGCCGCCGTTGACGACCACCACGAGGCCCTGTCCACGCCGCACCGTGGGTGCCGCGGCGCGGGTGTGCAGCGGATGGACGGGCTGCGGCCGGGGCGGCCACCAGTAGCAGGTGGCGGCGGCAGCGGCCACGCCGAGGACACAGCCGGCCAGCACGTCGCCCGGGTAGTGGACGCCGACGTAGACGCGGGAGAACGCCACGGCCGCCGCGGCCGGGGCCACGAGGGCGCCGTACCGGGTGGACTCCAGGGCCACCCCGGCGGCGAAGGCGGCGGCCGACGCGGAGTGTCCGGAGGGGAACGAGGAGGTGCGCGGCGCCTGCGCCAGGCGGCGCACCAGCGGGACGGCGTCCGCCACCGGACGCCCGCGCCGGGTGGCGTACTTGGCGACGGTGTTGGTGGTGAGCGACGCGAGCGCGAGGGCGCCCACTCCGCGCCGCGCGGCCCGGCGTGCGGTGGGTCCGCCGGCCGCGGCGAGCACCGCGGCCGTCGCGAACCAGAGCCGGCCGTGGTTGGCGGCGCGGCTCAGGCGGGGCAGTACCTGGTCCGCGCCGGCCGGCCGGGCGGCGGCGACCCGATCGAACCAGCGGCGGTCGATCGTGCCCATCCGTGACATCGGTGCCATGTCCCCTGCCTAACCGGCCCGGCGCCCCGGCGCGCGCCGGGTTCCTCCGGACGGGCGCCGGCCCCGCGCCGGAGAGCCGGGGAGGCGACGCGCCGCTTCAGCGGGACCGGCCGTGGCCGAGGGCCTTCAGGAGCGTCGGCAGATGGCTGTGGTCGATGTCCTTCACGGCGGTGACGAGGGTGAGCGGGCCGTCCTCCACGAGGGTGCGCAGCCGCTCCACGGCCCCGCTCGGTCCGGGCTCGGCCAGTTCGGCACCGTACCGCTCCTGGAACTCCTCGAAGCGGGAGCGGTCCTCGTGGTACCAGCGGCGCAGCTCCGTCGAAGGGGTGAGCTCCTTGGGCCACTCGTCGACGGCGGCGTGCTCCTTGGACAGGCCCCTGGGCCAGAGCCGGTCGACCAGCACGCGGACGCCGTCTCCCTCCTCGGGCGGGTCGTAGACCCGGCGGACCCTCGGTGTGCGCTGTGCCGGCATCGGTGCCTCCCGGGTGGTGTGGACGCCGCGGACATCGCGCGCCTCCGGACGTCGGTGACCGCGTCAGACGCCGACGGTCTCCTCGATCTCTTCCTCCTCCCCAGCTTCCCGCACGGCTTCGGTCCCGGCTCCTGGCCGCGCCGCACCGTCCGTCCGGGCGGACGCGGTGGCGGGTGCGGGGGCGGCGGCCGGGGCGCGGCGGCGTTCGACCAGGCCCGCGACCGCCATCACGGCGAGGCCGAGGACCAGCCAGGCGGCGAGCACCCACACGGTGCGGGCGAGGCCGTGGCCGCCGAAGTAGACCAGGTCGCGGATGCCCTCGACGAGGCCCGCGCCGTTCCAGAAGGCGTGCAGGCTGCCGAAGAAGCCGTTCTGCAGCTCGGGCCGGAACAGACCGCCCGAGCTGGTGAAGTTGAGCATCACGAAGAGCACCATCACGGCGAGGGTGGTCCAGCGCTTGAGGAAGGTGTGCAGTCCCGCGCCGAGGAAGAGGATGCCCGCCGAGTACAGCCAGGACATCGCCCAGACGCCCCACAGGCCGTGGTCGACGAGGTGGAAGAGCGGTCCGGCGAAGGCGGCGCCGATCAGCGAGACCACGAAGGAGACCCCGGCCACCAGGCCGGCCCGCGTGCGCAGCGACAGCCCCGCGCCGGCCGCGCCGAGCACGGCCACGGAGGCGTACGAGCCGATGCTCACCGCGATGAGCAGGAAGAAGATGCCCGAGCCCGTGGGGTCGCCGGAGACCGGCGGCACGACATCGGTGATCTTCAGGGGTGCGCCCTGGGCGGCGGCGGCCGGGGTGAAGACCTTCTCGACGGCGGTGGCGCTCATGTCGGAACCCGCCGAGGCGACGATGAGTTCGGGCGCCCTGGCATCCAGGACGTAGGCGCCGGAGATGTCCCGCGCCTTCAGCTCGTGGACGGCGGCGGCGCGGTCGGTGAGCGTGCGCACGTCGAGCGCGTCGCCGGCCTTGTCCTTCACCGTCTGCGCGAACACCTTCGCCTCGGGTCCCGCTCCGACGACCGCGACCGGCAGGTGGTGCGGCTCGGGGGTGGCGAACGCGCCGAGGTAGGCGAGACCCATGCCGAGGCACATCAGGAGCGGGGTGATCAGGTGTGTGAGGACGTGTCGCAGCGCGGGGTCGGACGGCGCCGTACGCACGTCGCCCGAGGCGCCCGAGCGGCCGGCCTTGTGACCTGCGGACATCAGCGGACCCTTCTGACCGGGTCCGGGGCCGGGACGCCCGACCATGACCCGATGGTTGGCTTTTACAACTTCTATCAGTTGTACTGTACAAGCATTTGCTCGGATCCACCACCTCGGTGGCGGCGGGAGCCGGGCCGCGTTGAGATGGGCCCATGAACCGCCAGGGCGCCCCGTGGTGGGCCGAGCTGCCCCCGGCCGCCGGCGGCGCGGTCATGGCCACCGCGATCGTCTCCATCGGGCTGCACCTGACCGGCCACGAACTCCTGTCCCGGGTGTGGCTCGCGATCGCCGCGCTGCTGTGGCTCGTGCTCGCCGGCGACTTCGCCTGGCGGCTCCTGGGCAACCGGGCCCGTTGGTCCGGCGAGGCCGACACCCCGCCCGCGCTCACCGCCGTCGCCGCCACCACGGTGCTCGGCACCCGCCTCAGCACGCTGGGCCTGGGCGACCTGGCCCTGGCGCTGCTCGGCCTCGCGACGGCGATCTGGCCGGGGCTCATGATCGCGGTCGTACGCCACTGGCACCGGCGGATGCCCGGGGCGGCCTTCCTGGTGTGTGTCGCGACGCAGGGCCTCGCGGTGCTCGCGGCGACGCTCTCCCTGGCCGGCGCGGGCGCCTGGCTCGCCCGAGCCGCACTGGTGGCGTTCTGCCTCGGGGTCTTCCTCTACGGCGAGGCGCTGGTCCGGTTCGACTTCCGCGAGGTGCGCACGGGCGCGGGCGACCAGTGGATCGGCGGCGGGGCGCCGGCCATCTCGGCGCTCGCCGCGGCGAAGCTGACCGCGTCCCCGCTATGGACGGGCGCCGCGCACTGCGCCCTGCGGACGGTCACGCTGGTCCTGCTCGCCGTCAACCTCGCCGCGTGCGCGGTGCTGCTCGTCGCGGAGCTGCGCCACCCCCGGCCGGGCTATGACATCCGGCGCTGGTCCACCGTCTTTCCGCTCGGCATGACCGCGGTGGCCGCGCTGACCGCCTCGCAGGTCGCCGGGATCGGCTGGCTGCGTCCGCTCGGCGAGGTCGTGCTGTGGGCCGCCTTCGCGGCCTGGCTGCTCGTGCTCGCCGGGTTCGCGCGCCGACGCGGCAGGCCCCCCGCGGACACGGACTAGCCGGCTCGCCCGCCCTCCCGGTCCGCGCGCGAGCGCCGGACCAGGTCGGCGGCGGCACGCGGCCACTCGGGGTACTCGAAGGCGAAGCCCGCGTCCAGGAGCCGTCCCGGGACCACGCGACGGCTCTTGAGGAGCAGCTCGGTGTCGGAGCGCAGCGCGAACGCGCCGAGTTCGGCCATCCACCTGGTGGCGGGCAGCCCCACCGGGACGCCCCGGGCGCCTCGCAGGGCCCGCATGAACGCGCGCTGCGGCAGCGGGGCGGGGGCGGCCAGGTTGACCGGCCCGGTGATCTCCTCGTGCTCGACGAGGAAGTCGACCGCCCGGACGAAGTCACGGTCGTGGATCCACGACACGTACTGGGCTCCGCCCGCGACCGGGCCGCCGATGCCGAGCCGCACCATCGTCTGGAGGACGTCGAAGACACCATCGCGGTCGGGACTCATCACCATCGCCGAGCGCAGGGCGACCTTGCGAGTGCCGGGCGTCCTCGCCTCCTGCTGCGCCGCCTCCCAGGCCTTGGCGATCTCCACGCTGAAGGCCCAGTAGCCGGGGACTCCGGGCTCGGCGCCGCCCACGATCCCGGTCGCCTCGTCGTTGGCGGCGTCGAAGCGGTGGGCGTACACGGTCGCGGTACTCATCTGGAGCCAGAGCTTCGGCGGACGGGCGGCGGCGCCGATGGCCTCGCCCACGACCCGGGCGGAGCGCACGCGGGAGTCCATCATGGCCCGCAGATTGGCCTCGGTGTAGCGGCAGCTCACGCTGCGGCCGGCGAGGTTGACGACGACATCGCTGCCGTCGATCACCTCGGTCCACGCGCCGGTCGTCTCACCGTCCCAGGCCACCTCGCGCGGGCCGCGCGGCCGTCGCGTGAGGATCACGACGTCGTGGCCCGCGGCCGTGAGCGCCCGGTCCAGGATCGAGCCGACCTGCCCGGTGCCCCCGGGAATCACTATCTTCATGGCGCCCCCTCGAATGTGGAACCGACCCTACCGCAAGTATTTGAACGTGTTCAAAGCAGCTGCGGAAGAGCGGGTGGATCACCCGCCCGGCTCGCGTGCGGTGGTCGTCGGCGCCGCGCGGACCGAGACTGGAAACGCAGGCCGGGCCGGACCCCGCGGCGTGCGCACCACTGGTCGCAACCCAGGAGGTAGCCGTGGTCGACAGCGAGACGTGGGGGGACGACGTCTACCAGCCCGACGGCTCCGAGGTACAGGACGACGAAGGCATCCTGGGCGCCGAGGACACCCTGGACGACGGCCCCGCCGACCCCCTCGACACCGGCTACTCGCCGCCCGAACGCCCCTGGGCCGTGGAGCGGACCGGCGTGACGGCCGCCGAGCGGCTGCGCGGAGAGAGCCTGGACCGGCGCCTCTTCGACGAAGTGCCCGAGGTGTCCGAGGCCGAGGGCGACGGCATGGGCGACACCTGGGACACCGACGGCGAGCCCCGCGACAACGAGGTCGGCGGCGCCCGTGCCGGGCGGCTGGTCGCCCCCGACGAAGGCGCGCACCCGGACGAGGAGACCCGGCTGCTCGCCCGGGACGTCGGCCTGGACGGCGCGGCCTCCTCCGCCGAGGAGGCCGCCATGCACCTCGTCGACGAGGACGACACCGAGAAGCTCGACGGGTTCGGCGATGCCTGACCAATGATCCGCCGCCCCGGGCACCCGGCGCCGCCCGTTGATCCGGGACCCCCGCGGTGCCGGACCGTCTCGGAACCCCCGGGACCCCGACGACTTCCCGGGCCCCGGAACCGCCGTGGTCCGGGTGCCATCAGAGAGGCCGGGCGGCTCCGGTGCCGCCAGGCAGGCTGCGCCCCCGGTGCCGCCAGGAAGGCCCCGCGGCTTTCGGGCCGGCTCGGCCTTCGGCGGTTCCGGGCGGCCGGATCCCGCCGCCTCCACCAACTCCGCAAGCCCGCACCCCGCGGCGCGCCCGCGCCGACCTACACCCGGGAGTCCCCATGCAGCGCGACAAGCAGCCCCCGTACCAGGCGGTCGTCTTCCGTGACCGCGCCGCCGGGTTCGCCTTCCTGACCCGGTCGACCGCGACGAGCGAGGAGACCATCGACTGGGACGACGGCAACACCTATCCGGTCATCGACGTGGAGATCTCCGCCGAGAGCCATCCCTTCTACACGGGCAAGGCGCGGACCGTCGACACCGAGGGCCGCATCGCCCGCTTCGAGCGGCGCTACGAGGACAAGCAGTGACCCGCGCCCCGGGCCGCTCATCCGCTCGCCGTTGGGCCTTCTGACCGAACCGAAGCCACCCGCACCGGGGAACGCGGAGGTCTTCTTGGCCGCCGCTCCCCGGCGCAACCGCCGACGCGCCCCGCGCACTGGCACCCTCACGGACGACGATCCGAGCCGTCCTGAGGAATGCCCATGCGTCACCGCACCGCTGTGTTCACCGTCGTCGGCGCGCTCTGCGGGGTCCTCGCCCTCGCCCTGCCCGCCCCCGCGACACGGGCCGCGCCGGCCGCCGGGCACATCACCGTCTTCGGCCACCGGGGCGCGCCGGCCCACGCGCCGGAGAACACCCTGCGCTCGGTGCGCACCGCCGCGAGCCTGGGCGTCGACTGGGTGGAGAACGACGTCCAGCGCACCCGCGACGGGGCGCTCGTCGTCATCCACGACACCACCCTGGACCGCACCACCGACGTCGAGCAGCGCTACCCGGGGCGCTCCCCCTGGACGGTGGGCTCGTTCACCCTCGCCGAGATCAAGACGCTCGACGCCGGCGGCTGGTTCGCGCCGCGCTTCCGGGGCGAACGCGTCCCCACCCTCCAGGAGTACCTCGGCCTGCTCGACCGCACCGACCAGAACCTGCTGCTCGAACTGAAGCAGCCCGACCTCTACCCGGGCATCGAGCGCCAGACCCTGGACGCCCTCGGCCGGGCCGGCTGGCTCGACGGGCCGCACGTCGCCCGGCGCCTGGTCGTCCAGAGCTTCAGCGCCTCCGCGCTGCGCACCACGCACCGGCTGCGCCCTGCGGTGCGCACCGGGTTCCTGGGAGCCCCGCCCGTCGCACAGCTGGGGCAGTACGCCGCCTACGTCGACGAGATCAACCCCGAGCAGCGTGCGGTGACGGCCGCGTACGTCCGGGCGGTGCACGCGCTGAAGAGCCCGCACTGGCCGAGGATGCGCGTCAACCCGTGGACCGTCGACAGCACGGGTGCCGCCGCCGCCCTGGTGAAGGAGGGCGTCGACGGCATCATCACCAACCAGCCCGACGTCATCGAGAAGGCGACCCACCGGCGGATGCTCCGGCCGCTCTGACCCGCCGCCGCCCGAGCTCGGGGCGGCCGTCCACCTCCCCGGGGACGGAGGTGCGCGTGATACTGGGGCCGTCACACTCCGCACGCCTCGCCTGGAGGTCATGGTGAACATGCTCATCAACGTGCCCGAGAGCGTCGTCGCCGACGCGCTGCGCGGAATCGCCGCCGCGCATCCCTCGCTCACCGTCGACGTGGAGAACCGGGTGGTGCTGCGGCGGGACGCGCCCGTGGCACAGCAGGTGGCCCTCGTGTCGGGCGGCGGGTCGGGGCACGAGCCGCTGCACGCGGGCTTCGTGGGGCCGGGGATGCTGGCCGCCGCCTGCCCCGGCGAGGTCTTCACCTCGCCCGTGCCGGACCAGATGGTGCGGGCCGCGGCGGCCGTCGACGGCGGGGCCGGGGTGCTGTTCGTCGTCAAGAACTACACCGGTGACGTCCTCAACTTCGACATGGCGGCCGAACTGGCCGAGGACGAGGGGGTGGCCGTCGCCAAGGTCCTGGTCGACGACGACGTCGCGGTGACCGACAGCCTCTACACGGCGGGCCGGCGCGGCACCGGAGCCACCCTGTTCGTGGAGAAGATCGCGGGAGCCGCCGCCGCGGAGGGCGCCCCGCTGGAGCGGGTCGAGGCGATCGCCCGGCGGGTCAACGCGAGTGCGCGCAGCTTCGGGGTGGCGCTGAGCGCGTGCTCGACACCGGCCAAGGGCAGCCCGACCTTCGAACTCCCCCCGGGTGAGCTGGAGTTGGGTGCCGGCATCCATGGCGAGCCGGGGCGCGAACGGCGGGCGATGATGACCTCGCGGGAGATCGCGGACTACGCGGTGCACGTCGTCCTCGACGATCTGCGGCCGACCGGCCCCGTGCTGCTGCTCGTCAACGGGATGGGCGCCACTCCCCTGCTCGAACTGTACGGATTCAACGCCGAGGTGCACCGGGTGCTCGCCGAGCGAGGCGTGCCGGTGGCCCGCACGCTCGTCGGCAACTATGTGACGTCGCTGGACATGGCGGGGTGTTCGGTGACGCTCTGTCAGGTGGACGAGGAATTGCTCCGGTTGTGGGACGCGCCGGTCGACACGCCCGCGCTGCGCTGGGGTTGCTGAGCCATGACCGAAGGGAAGACCATGCTCGACGCCGCGTTCATGTCCCGCTGGATGTCGGCCACGGCCGCCGCGGTGGGCCGGGAGGAGTCCCGGCTCACCGATCTCGACTCGGCGATCGGCGACGCCGACCACGGCGCCAATCTGCGGCGCGGCTTCACCGCCGTGACGGCGGTGCTCGACAAGGAGTCCCCGGACACCCCGGGCGCCGTACTCGCCCTGGCCGGAAGGCAGTTGATCTCCACGGTCGGTGGCGCATCGGGCCCGCTGTACGGGACGCTGCTGCGGCGTACGGGCAAGGCGCTCGGGGACGCGGCCGAGGTCACCCGGGAGCAGCTCGCGCGGGCGCTCGGGGACGGGGTGGCCGCCGTCGCCCAGCTGGGCGGGGCGGCGGCCGGCGACAAGACGATGCTCGACGCGCTGCTGCCGGCGGTCGACGCGCTCGGGGAGTCCTTCGCCGCGGCGGCAAAGGCGGCCGACGCGGGGGCGCTCGCCACCGTGCCGCTGCGCGCCCGCAAGGGGCGGGCCAGCTATCTCGGCGAACGGTCGGTGGGCCATCAGGACCCCGGGGCGACCTCGGCGGCGCTGCTCGTCGGCGCGCTGGCACAGGCCGCGGCGTGAGCGGGTCCGAGCCGCTGGTCGGAGTGGTGCTCGTGTCGCACAGCGCGGCGGTCGCGGCGGCCGTCGCCGAGCTGGCCCGGGGCCTGGCGGGCGGCGGTCCGACGGCCCCCGTCGCCCCGGCGGGCGGCCTGCCCGACGGCGGGCTCGGCACCAGCGAGGAGCTCATCGTGGCGGCGGCCGAGTCCGTCGACCGGGGCGCGGGCGTGGCCGTCCTCGTGGACCTCGGCAGCGCGGTCCTGACGGTGAAGGCACTGCTGGCCGAGGCCGACGAACTCCCGCCCGGGACGAGGCTGGTGGACGCGCCGTTCGTGGAGGGGGCGGTGGCGGCGGTGGTGAGCGCGTCGGCGGGGGCGGACGTGGGGGCGGTGGAGGCGGCGGCGTCGGAGGCGTACGAGTACCGCAAGGTGTGAGCCGACCACTCCGTGCCGGCCGGCCCGGTCGGCCCCTCGATACCGCGCAGCGCCCATCCCGGACCACCCCACCCCGCCCGGCTACTCGACCCCGGCCCATACAGGCCACCCCACCCCGCCCGGCCGCTCGACCCCGCCCTATACAGGCCACCCAAGCCCGTCCGGCGTTTGAGGACGAGCGCCCTCAAGGCGCGAACGGGGTCTGGGGCGGAGCCCCAGCAACCCCGCCTACGTCTGCAGACCGTGCCCGCGTCCCGCGCAGTTCCCCGCGCCCCTAGTAGGGCACCCGGCATCGCGCCCACCACGGCAGAGCCGCGCAAAAGGCACAGCCCCGCGCCCCTGGCTACCAGGCGCCGGCCAACATGCACACCCCCAGCCCGCCCGGCTACCCGGTACCGGCCCGTGCAGGCCACCCCAGCCCGCCCGGCCGCTCGACCCCGGCCCATGCAGGCCACCTCAGCCCGTCCGGCGATTGAGGACGAGCGCCCTCAAGGCGCGATACGGGGTCCGGGGCGGAGCCCCGGGGACGGATGCGGGGCTCGGGGTCATCATGAAGGCATGAGTGCCTTCAACGAGCTGGGCGGCACCGGCGGACCCCCGCTTCCCCCGCTGCCGGAGGACTGGACCCGCGCGCTGGCCGTCGTCGCGCATCCGGACGACATCGAGTACGGCACGGCCTCCGCCGTCGCCCGCTGGACCGCGCAGGGCAAACAGGTCGCGTACCTGCTGGCGACCCGCGGCGAGGCCGGCATCGACGCGGTGCCGCCGGACCGGGCCGCGCCCCTGCGCGAGGCGGAGGAGCGCGCGGGGGCCCGCGAGGTCGGCGTCACCGAGGTGGAGTTCCTCGGCCACCGCGACGGTGTCGTCGCGTACGGGACGGGCCTGCGCCGCGACATCGTGCGGGCCATCCGCAGGACCCGCCCGGAGGTCGTGCTCTCCGGCGCGTACACGGAGCGGATGATCGGCGGCCTCGTCAATCAGGCCGACCACCGCGCCGTCGGGCTCGCGGCGCTCGACGCCGCCCGGGACGCCGGGAACCGCTGGATCTTCCCCGAGCTCACCGAGGAGGGCCTCGCCCCGTGGCCCGGGGTGCGGTTCGTCGCGTTCGCGGGGGCGGAACGTCCCACGCACGGGGTGGAGGTGACCGGGGAGCCGCTGGAGCGCGGCATCGCGTCGCTTGCGGCGCACGCCGAGTACACCAAGGGGCTGGGCGCCGAGGCCGACGCCTTCGCTCCCCGGCCGTTCCTGACCTGGCTGGCTCGCGCGGCGGGTTCGGCGATGGGCGTGGAGGCGGCGGTGCTCTTCGATGTGCACCAGCTGATCCCCGAGGGACCGCCGCCCTGGGTGTGAGGGCCCGGGTGTGCGTACACGGGTGTGTGCAGCACGCGCGTACGCCGCGCGGGCGACGGTCGTGCGACGGTCGTGCGATGTGAGCGCCGCCTCAGTGGTATGCAACTTGTTGCATAAGCGGGTGGGCTGGTCTACAACGGAGGCGACGACATCCCACCCGGAGGCGCCCCCATGACCGCGTACCCCCACCTGCTGAGCCCGCTGGACCTCGGATTCACCACACTGCCCAACCGGGTGCTGATGGGCTCGATGCACGTCGGGCTCGAAGAGGCCGAGAACGGGTTCGAGCGGATGGCCGCGTTCTACGCGGAGCGGGCCCGCGGCGGCGTCGGCCTCATCGTGACCGGCGGCATCGCCCCGAACGACGCGGGCCGCCCCTACCCGGGCGGCGCCCGCCTGACCACCGAGGCGGAGGCCGCCGAGCACCGGACCGTCACGGACGCGGTGCACCGCGAGGGCGGCCGGATCGCGATGCAGATCCTGCACTTCGGCCGGTACGCCTACCACGAGGACCTGGTCGCACCCAGCGCGCTCCAGGCGCCGATCAGCCCCTTCGTACCGAACGCCCTGAGCGACGACGAGGTCGAGCAGACCGTCGAGGACTTCGTACGCGCCGCCGAACTCGCGAAGTCCGCGGGGTACGACGGCGTCGAGATCATGGGCTCCGAGGGCTACCTCATCAACGAGTTCGTCGCGGGCGCCACCAACCGGCGCAGCGACCGCTGGGGCGGCTCGTACGAGAACCGGATGCGCTTCCCCGTCGAGATCGTGCGCCGCACGCGTGAGCGTCTCGGCGCCGACTTCATCCTCATCTACCGGCTCTCGATGCTGGACCTGGTGCCCGGCGGCTCGACCCTGGAGGAGGTCGTCACCCTCGCCCGCGCCATCGAGGCGGCCGGCGCCACGCTCATCAACACCGGCGTGGGCTGGCACGAGGCGCGCATCCCGACCATCGCGACCTCGGTGCCCCGGGGCGCGTACACCTGGGTCACCCGCAAGCTCATGGGGTCGGTCTCCATCCCGCTGATCACCAGCAACCGCATCAACACCCCCGAGGTCGCCGAGCGACTGCTCGCCGAGGGCCGCGCGGACATGGTGTCGATGGCCCGGCCCTTCCTCGCCGACCCGGAGTTCGTCGCCAAGGCGAGGGAGGGGCGCGCCGAGACCATCAACACCTGCATCGGCTGCAACCAGGCCTGCCTCGACCACACCTTCAGCGGGAAGATCACCTCCTGCCTGGTCAACCCGCGCGCCTGCCACGAGACCGAGCTGGTGCTCTCCCCCACGAAGCTGCGCAGGCGGTTCGCCGTGGTCGGCGCGGGTCCGGCCGGGCTCGCGTTCGCCGTGTCGGCGGCCGGGCGCGGCCACGCCGTCACCCTCTTCGACGCAGCCGACCGCATCGGCGGCCAGCTCAACATCGCCAAGCGCGTGCCGGGCAAGGAGGAGTTCGACGAGACGCTGCGCTACTACCGTACGCAGCTCGAACTGTGCGGCGTGGAGGTCCGGTTGAACACGCGGGTGAGCGCCGCCGACCTCGCCGGCGGTCCGTACGACGAGATCGTCGTGGCGACCGGCGTCACCCCGCGCACCCCCGAGATCCCCGGCTCCGACCACCCGAGCGTCGTCACCTACCTCGACGTCCTGCGCGACGGGGCGCCGGTCGGCGAGCGGGTCGCGGTGGTCGGTGCGGGCGGCATCGGCTTCGACGTCGCCGAGTTCCTCACCGACGGCGGCGACGCCGCGAGCCTGGACGCGGAGACCTACTTCCGCCAGTGGGGCGTCGACACCACGTACGCCGAGCGCGGCGGGCTGCGCCGGCCCGAGCGGCCCAAGCCGCCGCGCCAGGTCCACCTCCTCCAGCGCAAGACCACCAAGGTCGGCGCGGGGCTGGGCAAGACGACGGGCTGGATCCACCGCACCGAGCTCAAGCACCGCGGCGTGACCATGGTGCCGGGCGTGCGCTACGACCGGATCGACGACGCGGGCCTGCACATCACCGTGGACGGCGAGTCGTCCGTGCTGCCCGTCGACACGGTGGTGCTGTGCACGGGCCAGGAGTCGCGGCGCGGCCTGTACGAGGAGCTGAGCGCGGCCGGCGCGTCGGTGCACCTGATCGGCGGCGCCGACGTTGCCGCCGAACTGGACGCCAAGCGCGCCATCGACCAGGGCACCCGGCTGGCCGCGCGGCTCTGACGGGCCGAAGCACGGGGAGGGGCACGGCCGAATCTAGGATGCGGTCATGTCCCTCCCGCACGCGATCCTGACCGCCCTGCTCGAAAAGCCCTCGTCGGGCCTTGAGCTGACGCGCCGCTTCGACAAGTCGATCGGCTACTTCTGGTCGGCCACGCATCAGCAGATCTACCGCGAGCTGGGCAAGCTGGAGCACTCCGGGTTCATCCGCGCGCTGCCGTCCGCCGCTCCGGCGCGCGGACAGAAGAAGGAGTACGAGGTGCTGCCCGCGGGCCGCTCCGAGCTCGCCGAGTGGGCGGCGGCCGGCCAGGACCCCAAGCCGATGCGGGACCCGCTGCTGCTGCGGGTGCGCGCGGCGGCCGTCATCGGCGCGGGCGGCCTGCGGGCCGAGCTGGAGCGTCATCTCGCCCTGCACCAGGGCCAGTTGGCCACGTACCGGACGATCGAGACGAAGGACTTCCCGCCCGAGCGGGACAGCGAGCAGGACCGGCTGCGCCATCTGGTGCTGCGCGGCGGCATCGAGCTGGAGACGTTCTGGATCGGCTGGCTCACCGAGGCGCTCGACACCCTCGACGCGGACCCGCGGTCCGGGTGAGCCCGCCACGGCGCGCCACGTCCGGCCCTCCCGAGTAGCGTTGTATTATACAACTCATTCGTGGACGGAAGGGGATCAGTCGTGCTCAGCCGTGACCAGTCGGTCGTCACCATTCAGCGTGAGCTGACCGCGTTCGCCCGGCGCGCGCGGGCCGCCGCCGCCCGGATGCACCCGGAGCTCTCGCTCGTCTCGTTCACGCTGCTCTCCCACATGGAGGACCAGCAGGGGTGCCGGGCCACCGACCTGGCCGCGTACTACATGCTCGACAAGTCGACGATCAGCCGGCAGATCGCGGGCCTGGAGAAGCTCGGCTTCATCGAGCGGGTCAGCGACCCCGACGACCAGCGGATCCAGTTGCTGCGGCTGACCCCGGCGGGCACCGCCAAGCTCGCGGAGGCGGCGGAGCTGCGCCGTCAGGCCTTCCACGAGCGGCTCGCCGACTGGGCGCCGGAGGATCTGGACCGGTTCGCCGCATACCTGCTGCGCTACAACAGCCTTGCCGAGGGCGGCAGTTGAGGGGCGGCCCCCTTCAGGTCCCCTCGATGTGGTCGGAGACGGCGACGACGAGCACCCGGGTGCCGGGCAGCGTCGCCCGCCAGCGGTGGCGCACCCCGCCGGTGAGGTAGAGCGTGTCCCCACTGGACAGCACGTAGCGGCGGCCCTCCGCCTCGACCTCCGCCGCGCCGTCCGCGACGTACATCAACTCGTCGTTGTGGTGCAGGAATTCGCGGTCCGCCGCGCGCTCCCCGGTGAACTCCAGGGCGTGCATCTGGTGACGGCCCCGCACCAGCGGGCGTACCCCGGCGCCCGGCGACAGGCCGGCGTCGTGGCCCGCCCGCACGACATCCACCGCCCGCTCCGTGGCGTCGGCCGCGGCGAGCAGTTCCACCGCCGTGGTGCCCAGGCCGTCCGCGATGCGCTGGAGGGACCGCATGCTCGGGCGGGCCCGTTCGTTCTCGATCTGGCTGAGGAACGGGACCGAGAGGCCGCTGCGCTCCGCCACGACCGCGAGCGTGAGGTCGAGCGCCCGCCGCCGACGGCGCACCGCCCCGCCCAGGCGCGGCCCGGCACCCTTGTCACCTGCGTCGTTCATCGACACCACCCTCCCTGAGGATCACCTTACGCAGGGCCCGGGACGGTTTCGCACTCCCGTCATACCGCCGACACACAAGGTCTCTATGGTCGAACTTGTTCGAAGCCATCAAAGAAAGTTTGAAGGAGAGCCGTCGTGTCCGTTCGACCGACCGTCGTCGACCAGAACCAGCGCCGCCGCCGCGGCACGGGCCTCATCGCCCTCGATCCGGGCGCCGCCCACCCGGGCTTCACGCTGTACGCCCCGCTCACCTCGGGTGGCGAGGTGCACCTCGTGAACCTGCGGGGCGAAACGGTGCACAGCTGGCACCTCCCTTACCGGCCGGGACGGCACGCCCGCATCCTCGGCAACGGGAACCTGGCGTACAACGGCGTCCTGCCCGGCCAGGAGGCGCTGTTTCCGATGTGGCACAAGTACCGGGGCGGCGTGATGCTGGAGGCCGCGCCCGACGGGACGGTCCTGCGAGAGCACCGCGATCCCCTCCAGCACCACGATGCCCACCGTCTCGACGACGGGCGCGTCCTGTACACCGCGCTCGAACCCCTGCGCGGCGCGCAGGCCGCCGCGGTCCTCGGCGGGGTGGCGGGTTCCGAGGCGGCACAGGGCACGGTGTGGGCCGACACCATCAAGGAGGTCGGCCCCGACGGCACCGAGCTGTGGTCGTGGCGCGCCGCCGACCACCTCGACCGGGACGAGTACCCGTTGCATCCCGACTACGCCCGTGAGCACTGGCCACTGATCAACAGCGTGACCCCGCTCGCCGACGGAAACATCCTGGCCAGCCTGCGCAGCGCGTCCGCGGTGGTGGTCATCGGCCGGGACACCGGCGAGATCCTGTGGCGCACCGATCCCGGCTCGGTCTCCCAGCAGCACCACCCCACCGAGCTGGCGAACGGCAACATCCTCGTCTTCGACAACGGCGTCTTCCGGCCGGGCCACGACGTCCCGTACTCGCGTGTCGTGGAGATCGAGCGCGAGAGCCGCGCGGTGGTGTGGGAGTACCACGACCCGGCCCGCGAGTCGTTCTTCGCCCCCTTCATGGGATCGGCGCAGCGGCTCCCCGGGGGCAACACACTCATCACCGACTCGCCCGCGGGCCGCCTCTTCGAAGTGACCCAAGAGGGCTATCTGTGCTGGGAGTTCGTCGTCCCGCAGTTCGGCGGATACGAGGAGTCCGAGGTGCGCCGGCTCTTTCCCGCCGAGCCGAACGCGGTGTTCCGCGCCTACCGCTACAGCCCCGAGGAACTGCCGTGGCTGGAGGCCCGGCCATGACCTCGCCCGTCGACGAACGTGTCCCGCCGCGACGGCTCGCGCCGCTCGCCCTGCAGCACGTGCTCGCCATGGTCGCGGCCCCCGTGTCCACCGTCTTCCTCACCGCGGCCACCCTGCACCTGCCGGCCGCCCGGACGGCCTCGCTGCTCAGCGCGGTCCTGGTGCTGTGCGGCGCCGGCTCACTCCTCCAGTCGCTCGGCGTCTGGAAGTTCGGCGCGCGGCTGCCCTTCGTGATGCTGCCGGGCGGAGCGGCCGCCGCCCTGTTCCTCCAGATCGCCCGCGACCACGGCCCCGCCGTGGCGAGCGGCTCGGTGCTCCTCGCCGCCGCGCTGCTCCTCGCCGTACTCCCCCTGTACGCACGGGTGGTGCGGCTCTTTCCGCCGCTCGTGATGGGCGTGACCGTGCTCCTGATCGGCATCTCCATGGTCAAGGTCGCGGCCCAGCTCGTCACCGGCCCCGGGGGCACCGCCGCCCCGGGTGCGATGCTGCTCGCCGCCGTGACCGTGGCGGCGACGGTGCTGGCCCATCTCCTGCTGCGCGGGGTGTGGCGGCGCACCGCCGTCCTCATCGGCATGGCGATGGGCACGCTCGTCGCGGTGGGCACGGGGCTCGGCGCGTTCACCCCGGCCGCCGGATCCGGCTTCTCGGTGCCCGCCCTCTTCCCCTACGGCACACCGCGGTTCGACCCTCTGGCAGCCCTGCCGCTCCTGGTGTTCAGCCTCACCACGCTGGCCGAGATCACCGGTCAGACCGTCCTCAACAGCGAAACCGCGGGCCGCGTACCCGACCCCGGGCGCGACGTGCCGAGGGTCGCCCGCGCGGACGCCCTCGTGTCCCTCGTCGGCGGGCTCTTCGGCACGTCGCTGATGGTCACCAGCTCGGAGAACATCGGAATCGGCCGGCTCACCGGGGTACGCAGCCGGTACGTGACGGCCGCGGCCGGAGCCCTGCTGGTCGTCGCGGGCCTGCTCTCGCCGCTCTCCCGCCTGGTGGCCGGGCTGCCGTCGGCGGTCGTCGGGGGCTCGGCGCTCGTCGTGTACGCGGTCATCGTGGTCATGGGCGTCGAGATGCTGGCCCGTGCCGAGCTCGCCGAGCGCTCCAACTCGCTCGTCGCGGCCCTGGCACTGGCGGTGGGCCTGCTGCCGCTCCTGGCACCCGCGCTCTACGACGGGTTCCCCGGCTGGGTCCGTACCGTGGCGGGCAGCGGAGTGGTCGCCGGCACCCTCGCCGCGGTCCTGCTGCACGCGCTGTTCACCTCGGAGCGCTCCGGCACGTCCACAAAGGGGTTCCCCGGCACGGCGGTTGACGCCGGGACGCGCCCGGAACCGGCGGCCCGTCGACGCGGCGCCACCTGATGGGGCAAGGTCTGCGGTGTGCCCTCACTTCCTCAACAGCCGCTTCCGTCACCGCCGCGCCCCGGTCCGCCCGTCGGCCACATGATCGTCAGCGGGGACGACGCGCTGGCCCACCGGCTCGCCGGCGAACTGCGCGAGGTCTACGGGGAGCGGGTGGTCCTCGTCGTGCCGCCGGCGGACGGCACCCCCGCGTCCCACCTGCCGGCCGGCGGCCGGGCCAGGGCCACCGCGCTGTTCGGCCGCATGTCCTCGGTGGTGCTGCGCACCCCTGCCCCGGGCCCCGAGGGGAACGGACACACCGGGCTCGTGGAGGCGGTGGAGCCCAGCGACGAGACGCTGACGGAGGCCGGTGTCGAGCGGGCCACGGCGCTCGCCCTGGTCCACCGCGACGACGAGACCAACATCCGGGCGGCCCTCACCGCCCGGCGTCTCAACCCCCGTGTCCGCCTCGTCATCCGGCTCTACAACCGCAAACTCGGCCAGTACCTCCAGGAGTTGCTCGACCAGGCGGCCGCCCTGACGGCGCCGGACCCGGGACCGGCGGGCGCCGAGTCCTCCACGACCGTCCTGTCGGACGCGGACACCGCGGCGCCCGCCCTCGCCGCCACCGCGCTCGCCGGCACCAGCAAGGTCGTGCACGCCGACGGGGTGCTGCTGCGGGCCGGACAGCGCCCGCCGCCGCGCCGCGGCGAGGTCACCGATCCCGGTCTGTGCACCCTGGCGCTGCTCTCCTCGACCACCAACGACCCGGCGGGCGCGGAGGGTTCGGACCGCAGCGGCGCGGACGGGCCCCGGCTGCTGCCCGACGAACGCTCGCTGGAGGAGGCGGGCCACCGCGGGCGGGTCGTCCTGGAGACCGTCACCTACACGGGCCCCGCGCAGCCGCCGGGCCGCCTCACCGACCTCGGCGCGCCACTGGGCCGGCTGTTCTCGCGCCGGCTGCGCTGGTCGCTCGCCGGAGTCGTCGCCTCGGTGATCGCCCTGGCCGTCGCGACCTGGCTCACCACGGGCGACGACCCCCTGCACGCCGCCTATCTGACCCTGCTCGACATCTTCGCCATCGACGACCCCGCCGTCGGCGCCCCGGTGAGCCGCCAGATCCTCCAACTCCTTTCGGGACTGACCGGGTTGCTGCTGTTGCCGGTCCTGATCGCGGCCGTCCTCGAAGGGCTCGGCACCTTCCGCAGCTCCTCCGCGCTGCCGCGCCCCCCGCGCGGCCTGTCGGGACACGTGGTGCTGCTGGGCATGGGCAAGATCGGCGCCCGCGTCCTGGTGCGGCTGCGCGAACTGAACATCCCCGTCGTCTGCGTGGAGGCCGACCCGGGGGCCCGCGGCATCGCGCTGGCCCGCCGGCTGCGGGTGCCCACGGTCATCGGCGACGTCACCCAGGAGGGCATCCTGGAATCGGCCCGCATACACCGCGCCCACGCCCTGCTCGCGCTGACCAGTTCGGACACCACCAATCTGGAGGCGGCGCTGTACGCGCGCTCGGTCAAGCCCGATCTGCGCGTCGTGATGCGGCTGTACGACGACGACTTCGCCACCGCCGTCTACCGCACCCTGCGCGCCGCCCACCCGCAGGCCATGACCCGCAGCCGCAGCGTCTCGCACCTGGCGGCGCCCGCCTTCGCCGGAGCCATGATGGGCCGTCAGATCCTGGGCGCCATCCCGGTGGAGCGCAAGGTGCTGCTCTTCGCGGCCGTCGACGTGGCGGGCCATCCCCAACTGGCGGGCCGCACCGTCGAGGAGGCGTTCCGCGAGGGCGCCTGGCGGGTCCTCGCGCTCGACACCTCCTCCCCCGCCGACCGGGTCCCCGACCTCGGTGCCACCCGGCGCCCCGGCGACCTGGTGTGGCGGATTCCGCCCACGTACGTGCTGGGGCCCGAGGACCGCGTCGTCCTGGCCGCGACCCGGCGCGGGCTCGCCGAACTCCTCGGCCGCCGCCCGTCCCCGCGGGTGGGCCGGTGACGGCGGGGCGGCGGGGGCGGGCGGGCGCGTTAGGCGGGGCCGCGAGGGGGAACCCGTCCCGCATGAGTGTTTCCAAGACCAGCATCCTTGTCCTGGACTGTGCCGAGCCGGTCGAACTGGCGGAGTTCTATGCCGCCTTGCTCGGCGGCGAGGTGGAGACCGGCCACGACTCCGACTTCGTCGAGGTCGTCGGCGGGCACGGCGTCCATCTGGCCATTCGGCGCGACCACGGGTACGCGCCGCCCAGCTGGCCGCGCCCCGAGGACTCCCAGCAGGCACATCTGAGGATCGTCGTGGCGTTCGGCGACATGGACGCCGCCGAGCGCGAGGTGATCACCCTGGGCGGCACACCCGTCGACACCAAGGACAACAACGGCCCGCGGGACGAACGGGTCTACGCCGACCCGGCCGGCCACTCCTTCACGCTCGCCGTCTCCGCCAAGCACTCGGGGCAGCCCCGCACCTAGGGCTCACCGGTCGGACGGTTCGCGGTCGTGGTAGCGCCGGTGCGCGAGGGCCGGCAGCACGAACCAGCAGCAGACGAACCAGCAGACCACCCCGGCCACCAGCCAGGGGGCGAGGGCGCTGTGCAGCGCGACGCGCAGGATCAGCAGCAGCGAACTCGCCACCGTGCACAGGAGCAGCACCAGGCCGACCACGGTGAGCCGGGATGCCCAGGTCACCGTCTGGGGCTTGAGCCGCTGCCCGGCCAGCATGCGGTGGAAGGACACCGGCCCGATCAGCGCGCCGGTGGTCGCCGCTCCCAGGATCACCGTCACCACGTAGATGGCCCGGTCGGTGGAGCCCAGCGAGGTGAACCGCTGCTGGAAGACGACCGCGAGCAGGAATCCGAACAGGATCTGGACGCCGGTCTGGGCGACCCTCAGCTCCTGGAGCAGATCGCCCCACCTGCGATCGGCACGCTCCTCGGCCGTCTCGTCCCGCCCGGAGTCCGCCATGTGCACCACCTCCTGCGCGTGCGAATACCCATACATATCAACTGGAACCCCTTGCGCCCCGTCGCCCCATGGCGCCGCGCCCCAGGGACCCTCAGACTGGCCGCATGGGCGGAAAACGCAGTGCCGGGCTTCTGCTGTACCGCAGGGTGGAGGACGGCATCGAGGTGTTGGTCGGACACATGGGCGGCCCGTTCTTCATGGGGCGCGAGGCGGGCGCGTGGTCGGTGCCCAAAGGGGAGTACGGCCCCGATGAGCTGCCCGAGGCGGCGGCGCGGCGCGAGTTCGAGGAGGAGCTGGGGCTGCCGCCTCCCGAGGGCGACCTGGTCCCGCTCGGCGAGATCGTGCAGCAGGGCGGCAAGACGGTGACGGTCTGGGCGGTCGAGGCCGACCTCGATCCGGCCGACGCGGTGCCGGGCACCTTCACCATGGAGTGGCCGCGCGGGTCGGGCACGGTGCGCGCGTTCCCCGAGATGGACCGGTTCGCCTGGCTCTCCCCCGAGGCCGCGGCCGGCCTGCTCGTCCGGGGCCAGGACGCCTTCCTCGACCGGCTCGTGCGGCAGGTGACCGGCGGCGCTTGACGGACCAGGTTCCCTCCCCCCTGACTTCATGCCTTAATTTAGTGCGTGAGTTAAGACGGGCCATGCCGCCCGCCGAAGGCTCGCGCACCGGTATGTTGCACGCAGGGAGGGAGCCACATGGCCACACCGAACAGAAGGACCGTCCGCGACCTGCGTCGGGACAACCGCGGCGCGGTGCTGAGACGGTTGTATTTCGACGGCCCCATGAGCCGCCAGGCACTCGGCCCCGCCACCGGGCTGAGTTCGGGCTCCATCAGCAACGTCGTCGCCGAACTCGCCGCCGACGGCCTCGTCGAGGACGCCGGGGTGGTGGACTCCGACGGGGGCAGACCGCGCACCCTGCTCCGCGTCGCCCCGGACAGCGGCCACCTCATCGGCGTGGACGTCGGCGAGACCCGGGTCAGGGTCGAGCTGTTCGACCTCGTCCTGCGCGAACTGGCGCGCGTGGAGCTGTCGTTGGACGTCGGCGGCTACGACGTCGGGCACATCGTCGGGCACATCCGCGACGGCGTGGCCACCGTGCTGCGCGAGAGCGGCCTCGACCCCGCCCGGCTGCTCGGCGTCGGGGTCGGCGTGCCCGGCATCGTCGACCGCAGCTCCCCGGACGGGGCCGTGGTGCACGGCCAGACCATCGGATGGGACGCCGTGCCCCTGGAGTCGCTGCTCCGCGCGTCGCTCCGACTCCCCACCGACACGCGGTACTTCATCGAGAACGGGGCCAAGACGCTCGGCCAGGCGGAGATGTGGTTCGGCGGCGGACGCGGGGCCACCGACGCGGTGATCGTGCTGTTCGGCTCGGGAGTCGGCGCCTGCATCGTCTCGGGCGGCGCGATCTACGGGGGCGCGCACAGCAGCGCCGCCGAATGGGGCCACACCACCGTGCACGTACGCGGACGGCGCTGCCGGTGCGGCGCGCTCGGCTGCCTGGAGGCGTACGCGGGGGCCGAGGCGCTCATTCAGCGCTGGCGCGAGGCGGGCGCCGAGCTGCCGGCCCAGATCACCGAGGAGGCCGCGGTCACCACGCTGCTCGCCGCCGCGTTCCCGCCGGACCCGGGTTCCGCCGCCGACACGACGGCGCTCGCGGTCGTCGAGGAGACCGCCGAGTACCTGGGCGCCGGCCTCTCCGATCTGATCAACCTCTACAACCCGGAGCGCATCCTCATCGGCGGGTGGGCGGGGCTCCAACTCGGCCCGTACATTCTGGAGTCGGTGCGCCGCCACGCGACCGCCTACGCGCTGCGCCACCCGGCGGAGCGCGTCACCATCGGACTCGGCCGGCTCGGACCGGACGCCGTCACCGTGGGCGCCGCCACGCTCCCCCTGGCCGGGTTCTTCACCCGCGGCGGCTCCGGCTCCCCGGCGGAACCGGAGCCACCGGCGGAAAGGGCGGGCTGGCGCACCTCCGTCGCCGAGCGCACGGCCCGCTGATCCCCGAGCGCAATCCGCGTCGAAATCCCATCAAGTCGACCGGAAAAAGTATTCCCATAAGTCGGACTTTAGGGATCTATCAGGGGATGCGACGAGGGCGGATTGAGTCGCGTCCGCCGCCTTCCCCGACCACTGCGACCTGCACCGAGGCGGGCTTCCGCAGCGCCAATCCCGCTATTTCAGGACTGCCCCTGGCACATGCCCCTTGCGGTGCCCACCATCCAGGAACACGATCGGTCCTCGTCACGCCCCGTCGAGGAGGTACCGGTGAACGCTCCTGTGAACGACCAGCGAATGACCCTGAGCCCCGACACCGCACGGCAACTCGCCACCGCCACCAAGACCGTCCCGCAGATGCGCGGGGTCACCCCGCGCTATCTGCTGCGCGCCCTGCCCTGGGTCGACGTCGCGTCCGGCGTCTACCGCGTCAACCGGCGTCGCTCCTTCATCCTGGGTGACGACCGGATCAGCACGTACGACGAGGACGGCACCCCGCGCGTGGTCGCAGGCGACCTGCGCGAGCTGCCCTACTTACGCGACGCCGAGGACGCGGCACTCGACGAACTCGCCGCCGCCTTCACTCCGGTGACGTTCGACGCCGGACAGGTCCTCGTCCAGGAAGGGGACCCGGCGGACCGGCTGTGGGTGCTCGTCCAGGGCCGCGCCGAGAAGCGCGTCACCGGGCGGTACGGCGAGGACGCGCTGCTCGAAGTGGCCGGCGACAACCAGTTCTTCGACCTCGACGCCTGGACCCGGGGCGAGCCGATGCCCTACCGCGTCAAGGCGCTCACCCCCGGCACCGCCCTGTGCGCCGACCGCGCCGCGCTCACCCGACTCACCTCGCGCGACGACCGGCTGAGGGAGGCGACGGACATGTTCGCCTCCGGCGAGGGCGTCCGGCCGGGCTCCGAGGCGCCCATCGACCTCTGTTCGGGCCACGTCGGCGAGGTCGAGCTGCCGGGCACCTACGTCGACTACGAGGACGCGCCGCGCGAGTACCACATGTCCCTGGCCCAGACGGTGTTGCGCGTCCACACCCGGGTGGCGGACCTCTACAACGGCCCCATCGACCAGACCCGGGCCCAGGCCAACCTGACGGCGCAGGCGCTGCGCGAGCGGCAGGAGGCGGCACTGCTCAACCATCCCGAGTTCGGCCTCGTCAACAACGTCTCCGCCGGGCAGCGCGTACAGTCGCGCACCGGCTCGCCGACCCCCGACGACCTCGACGAACTGCTCGCCCGGGTGTGGAAGCAGCCCGGGTACTTCGTGGCGCACCCGAGGGCGATCGCCGCGTTCGGCCGTGAGTGCACCCGCCGGGGCGTGCCCCCGGTGACCGACAACCGGTTCGGCAGCCCGCTGCTGACCTGGCGCGGGGTGCCGCTGCTCCCCTCCGACAAGATGCGCTTCTCCGGCGGCGGGGCCGTCGGCACCACGGAGATCCTGCTCATGCGCCTGGGCGAGGCGGAGCAGGGCGTGGTCGGGCTGCGCCCGTCCGCGGTGCCCGACGAGATGGAACCGGGCCTGTCCATGCGGAACATGGGCGTCGACCAGAAGGGCATCACCTCGTACCTGATGACCGCCTACTTCAACACGGCCGTCCTGGTGGAGGACGCCATCGCGGTGCTCCAGAACGTCGAGGTGTCCACCTACCATGACTATTCCTGAGGCAGGACAAGCCGGCGTTCCGGGCCGGGCGCCGGGTGCGTTCACGCCCGAGTCGGCGCGCAAGGACTTTCCGATCCTGCACCGCACGGTCAACGGACACCCGCTGGTCTGGCTGGACAACGCCGCCACCACACAGAAACCGCGCCAGGTCATCGAGGCGCTCGCCGGCTACTACAGCGCGGCCAACTCCAACATCCACCGGGGCGCGCACACCATGGCGCGCGAGGCCACCGACCTGTACGAGGCGGGCCGGGCCGCCGTCGCGGACTTCCTCGGGGCGGCCTCCCCCGACTCCGTCGTGTTCGTGCGCGGCACGACGGAGGCCGTGAACCTGGTCGCGCAGAGCTGGGGCCGGGCTCATCTCGGCCCCGGCGACGACATCCTCGTACCCGTCCTCGAACACCACTCCAACATCGTCCCCTGGCAGCTCGTCGCCCAGGAGACGCGGGCCCGGGTCGTGCCGGTGCCGCTCCTCGCGGACGGCCGGATCGACCTGCACGCCTACGCCGACCTCCTCTCCTCGCGCACCCGGATGGTGGCGCTCAGCCAGGCGTCGAACGTGCTCGGCACGGTGCCGCCGGTCACCGAGATGACCGCGCTCGCCCACCGCTACGGGGCGAGGGTGCTGGTCGACGGCGCCCAGGCCGTCGCCCATCTGCCCGTCGACGTCACCGACCTCGACGCCGACTTCTACGCCTTCTCGGGGCACAAGCTGTACGCCCCGACGGGCATCGGCGCGCTCTACGTCAAGCCGGAGGTCCTCGCGGAGCTCCGGCCCTGGCAGGGCGGCGGCAACATGATCGACTCGGTCTCCTTCGAGCGCACCACGTTCGCCCCCGCACCCCATCTCCTGGAGGCCGGCACCGGGCACATCGCCGGGGTGGCCGGGCTGCTCGCCGCGCTGAACTGGTTCACCTCCTTCGACCTGGAGGCGGTCGCGGCGTACGAGGACGCGCTCACGGCGTACGCCCAGCAGGCGATGGGACAGGTGCCGGGCCTGGAGGTCCTGGGGTCCGCGCCCGGCAGGATCGCGGTCCTGACGTTCACCGTGGCGGGCCGGGACCCGGCGGAGATCGCCTCGTGGCTGGACCACGAAGGGATCGCGATCCGTGCCGGCCACCACTGCGCGCAGCCCGCGCTCGCCCACTACGGTCTCGCGGCCGCCGCCCGCGCCTCGTTCGCGCTCTACAACACGCCGGAGGAGGTGGACCGCCTGGTGGCGTCGCTGCTCGCCCTCGACCGGTCGGGCTGAGCGCCGGGCAGGCGCGGCGGGGGCGGCCGCTCACCCCGAGCGGGGCCATGATCTCCATGGCCCCGCTCGGTGGCCTCCTGGAAGCGCCGCACGCGGCGGTACTTGTCCTCGACGCCGAGGTGACGGGCCCGACACGGCGGTCCCTTCTCTTGACATGACCCGGGCCGACCGCTGAGATGTGGTTGCTTTCGTTCGACGCCGTTCGTTTGTGCGCCAATTACCCCCACTGGAGCCGCACTTGACTACCGAACTGCACAGTTTCAGACACCGTCTCGTCGCCTCCCTGGGCGCCCTCGCTCTCTTCTCGGGGGGCCTGACGGTCGCCGTCGAGGTGACGGCCGCGCCTGAGGCGGCGGCCGTGGACAACGGCCTGGCGCGGACCCCGCAGATGGGATTCAACAACTGGAACTCCACCCACTGCCGGGCCGAGTTCAACGAGGCGATGGTCGAGGGCATCGCGGACGCGTTCGTCGCCAAGGGCCTCAAGGACGTCGGCTACACCTACGTCAACATCGACGACTGCTGGGCGCTGCCGGCCCGTGACGCCGCCGGCAACCTCGTCCCCGACCCTGCACGCTTCCCCCACGGCATCAAGGCGGTCGCGGACTACGTGCACGCCAAGGGGCTCAAGTTCGGGCTCTACTCCAGCGCGGGCACCAAGACCTGCGACGCCCAGGGCTTCCCCGGCGGTCTGGGGCACGAGCGGCAGGACGCCGAGCTGTGGGCGTCCTGGGGCGTCGACTACCTCAAGTACGACAACTGCAACAACACCGGCGTCGACGCCGAGCAGCGCTACCGTGCGATGGGCGACGCGCTCAGGGCGACCGGCCGCCCCATCCTCTACAGCATCTGCGAGTGGGGCCAGAACCAGCCCTGGACCTGGGCGTCGGGCACCGGCAACTCCTGGCGCACCACGGGTGACATCAGTGACTCCTGGTCTAGCATGATCGGCATCGCGCACCAGAACCAGCCACTGGCCGCCGCCGCGGGCCCCGGCGGCTGGAACGACCCGGACATGCTGGAGGTCGGCAACGGCGGCATGACCGACACCGAGTACCGCACCCACTTCAGCCTGTGGTCGCAGATGGCGGCCCCGCTGCTCATCGGCAGCGATCTGCGGGCCCCGAGCGCGGCCACCCTCGCGATCCTGAAGAACACCGACGTGATCGCCGTCGACCAGGATCCGCTCGGCAAGCAGGGCACGGTGGTGTCGAGCTCGGGCGGCCTGGTCGTGATGACCAAACCCCTTGCCGACGGCAGCCGTTCGGTGACCCTCACCAACGAGACCGCCTCCACGAGGACGGTGTCGACGACGATCGACGCCATCGGGCTCGGCGGATCGTCCTCGTACGCCCTCAAGGACCTCTGGACCCACCGCACGAGCAGCACCACGGGTGCCATCGGCGCGTCGGTGCCCGCGCACGGAACGGTGATGTACCGGGTCACGCCGGGCCCCCGGGTGCCTCCGGGGCCCGGGGTCCACCAGCTCAGCGACCTGTCATGGACGTCGGCCACCAACGGCTGGGGTCCGGTCGAGCGCGACCGCAGCAACGCGGAGCAGGCCGCGGGCGACGGCAGGACCCTCACCGTGGGCGGCGCCACCTACACCAAGGGCCTCGGCGCCCACGCCTCGTCCACGCTGACGTACTACCTGGGCGGCACCTGCACCGCGTTCAGGACGGACGTGGGCCTCGACGACGAGGTGGGCGCCAAGGGGTCGGTCGTCTTCCGGGTCTACCGGGACGGGACGCCGGTCGCCGACAGCGGCCGGGTCACCGGCGCGGACGCGGCGAGGACGATCGGCGCCGATCTGACCGGAGCGAGCGAGCTGAAGCTGGTGGTGAGCGACTCCGGCGACGGCATCGACTACGACCACGCCGACTGGGCCGGACCTCAACTCACCTGTTCCTGACGGCCACTTGGCGGCCGGCTTGAGGGCCGTCACCGCGACGCGAACGGGCCCCGCCCGCCGGGCGGGGCCCGTTCGCGTGCCGCTCCGCGCTACTTGGTGGCGACCACCAGCCGGGCCCGTGGGCTGCCGTCCGCGCGCCGGCCGATCTCCTCCAGGGCGTACAGCTCGACGCCGAAGCCGGCCGCCGCGAGTTCCCCGCGTACGTCCGCGAGGCCGAACCCGCGGTAGTACATGACGAACGGCGGGCGCCACAGGGCGTTGCGGACCCGCATCGCCGTGTCGAAGCCCAGCAGGGCGAGGTGTCCGGGGCTGCCGGGCCGGGGCGGCGCCACCACCGGGAAGGCGAACCTGCCGCCGGGGCGCAGGGCGGCGTGCACCCCGGCGAAGAGGCCGGGCCGCTCGCGGGGCAGGAAGTGCCCGAACGCCCCGAAGCTGACGGCCAGATCGAACGCGGGCCGCAGGGGCAGCGCCCGCGCGTCGGCCCGCACGAGGTGGGCCCGCGGGTGGGCGCGGGCGGCGACGGCCAGCATCCCGGCGCTGATGTCGACGCCGGTGACGCCGTCGCGGCACAGCTCGCCCAGCACGCCGAGGCCGGCGCCGGTGCCGCAGCACAGGTCGAGGCCGCGGTCGAAGGGGCCGAGCCGGCCGAGGACGGCCGCCACCGGCGCGAGGATCGCCTCGGGCGTGCGGAAGGGGGTGTGGTCGAACTTGGGGGCGAGCAGGTCGTAGCCGTGCTCGACTGAGGAGAGCGCCTGCACGGCGAGTTCCCGGAAGGTGGGGCCCTGGGGAGCGAACATGGCTGCCCAGCTTAGAGGCCGGGCGGCGTTCCCTACGGCGCCGCAGGCTCGCCGAATGCCCGCTTTATGACCCTTCCGTAACAGCCGCTCCATCGCCCGAATCCGCCCTCGCCCGCTCATGCGGCTCTGACCTGCACCGATAGCCGGATCGCTATGACGAGAGCGCCTGTGACGCTCTTGGACATCGAGGTCCCGGACCTGTTCTGCTGTCGCCACATGTCCGGTTCAGACCGATTCGGCACGTCTTAACGTCTTTGGGAGTGCGATGAACAAGCCGCTGCGTCACATAGCCGCCTTCTGCGGGGTGATGGTGCTCGCCCTGCTGATCAGGGCGACGTGGGTCCAGTTCGTGAAGGGCGACACCCTCGCCAACGACGAGCACAACCGGCGGGTGCAGATCACCGCGTTCTCGCAGCCGCGCGGCAACATCGTGGTCGGCGGACAGCCCGTCACCGGCTCGGTGGCGACGCCCGGCTCGGACTTCCTGTTCAAGCGCACCTATGAGGACGGCCCGATGTACGCGCCGGTCACCGGCTACCTCTCCCAGGCACAGGGCGCGACCTTCCTGGAGGGGGTGCACGCGAAGGTGATGAACGGCAAGGACGACCGCCTCTTCCTCGACCGGGCCAAGTCCCTGGTCACGGGGAAGACCCCGCGCGGCGGCGATGTGATCACCACCATCGACCCGGACGCGCAGAAGGCCGCGTACAAGGGCCTGACCGACCTCAAGGCGAAGGGCGCGGTGGTCGCCCTCGATCCGCGCTCCGGGAAGATCCTCGCGATGGCGAGTACACCCTCCTACGACCCCTCGTCCTTCGCCGGGATCTCGCGACAGGAGGGCGAGGAGTTCCGCCGGCTGGACGCGGCCAAGGACAAGCCGCTCACCAACCGGGCGCTGCGCGAGGTGTATCCGCCGGGGTCGACCTTCAAGATCCTCACCGCGGCCGCGGCCATCGAGCACGGCATCGTGAGCGACATCGACGCACCCATGCCGGACGCGCCGGCCCCGTTCACCCTGCCGCTCAGCACCACCCAGGTGGGCAACGACGTCGACAACTCCCTGTGCGACAAGGTCTCCCTGAAGACCGGCATGCAGTGGTCCTGCAACAACGTGTTCTTGCGGACGGCGCTCAGGACCGGCAACGACAAGATGCGCGAGACGGCCGAGAAGTTCGGCTTCAACCACGAGCAGTTCACCCCGGTCCGCTCGGCGAAGAGCGGCTACCCCGACCGGCTCGACCAGCCGGGGACCGCGCTGACCGGCATGGGCCAGGGCAGCCTGACCAGCACACCGCTCCAGATGGCCATGGTGACCGCGGGACTCGCCAACGACGGCAAGGTGATGAAGCCGTACATGGTCGAGGAGTTGCGCGGGCCGGACCTCGCCACCCTTGAGAAGGCGAGCCCCGAGGTGGTGAGCCAGGCCGTCTCCGCGGGCACCGCCCGGAAGGTGCAGGAGATGATGGAGTTCACCGCGAGCGAGGGCACCGCGAAGAAGGTGCGGATCGACGGCGTGACGGTGGGCGGCAAGACCGGCACCGCCCAGCACGGCGCCGACGTGCGCGAACAGCGGCCCTACGCCTGGTTCGTCTCGTACGCCAAGCGGAGCGACGGCACCTCGCCGGTGGCGGTGGCGGTCTTCGTCGATCCGGCGGACATGGACATCGAGCGCTCCGAGATCGCCGGCGGCAAGCTCGGCGCACCGATCGCGAAGGCGGTCATGGAGGCCGTCCTGAGGAAGTGAGGCCCGGCGCATCCGCCCGGCCGGCCGCACCGGGTGTGCGCCGGGCGGGCGATTCAGCCACCGTCCAGCCCCTGCCGCGGCGCGTTTTCGCCATGTACGGTTCAATCGCGCGCCGCTTGGGTGTCCGTGCAACGACGTTCTACGCGCGCAGACTTGGTGTCCCCACCACCTCTCCCCCACCTCGATGGAGGTACGCAGGATGCTCGGAGCCATACGTTCCGGCCGCTCGCGCCGACGGACCGCGGGCGCCCTGACCGCGCTGGGCGCGCTCGTCGCCGCCGGTGGCACGGTCGCCCAGGCCGCCACACCGCCCGCCGCGACGGTCCGCCCCGCCGCCGCCACCCAGCACCGGGTGCTCTTCGACAACTCCAAGGCGGAGACCGCGGGCAACGCGGACTGGATCATCAGTACGAGCCAGCCGGATCCGCTGGGCCAGAACCCCTCGCCGTCGGCCGAGAAGGACTGGACGGGCGCCCTGTCCTCGTGGGGCGTGGCGCTCCAGAAGACCGGCGCCTACGCCCTCAAGACGCTGCCCTCGGGCAGCACCATCACCTACGGCACCTCGTCCGCCACCGACCTCAAGAACTTCGACACCTTCGTCCTGCCGGAGCCCAACGTCCTGCTCAGCGCCGCCGAGAAGACCGCGGTGATGCAGTTCGTGAAGAACGGCGGCGGCCTCTTCCTCATCTCCGACCACACCGGCTCCGACCGCAACAACGACGGCGCGGACGCGGTGAAGGTCATCAACGACCTGATGTCCAACAACAGCGTCGACAGCACCGACCCGTTCGGATTCTCGGTGGACTCGCTCAACATCGCCACCGACAACCCCCGGGCCATCGCCAGCACCACCGACCCGGTCCTGAACGGCTCGTTCGGCAAGGTGACCGGCAGCATCATCCGCAACGGCACCACCGTGACCCTCAAGCCGGCCGACAACGCCGCCGCCAAGGGCGAGGTCTACCGCACCGGATCCTCGGGGAACACCGGCGCCTTCTTCGCCACCAGCACCTTCGGCACCGGCCGCGTCGCGTTCTGGGGCGACAGCTCGCCCATCGACGACGGCACCGGCCAGTCCGGCAACACCCTGTACGACGGCTGGGACGACCCGGCGGGCACCGACGCCGCGCTCGCGCTCAACGCCACCGAGTGGCTCTCCGGCGCCACCGGCAGCGGCGGCGGCACCACCTCGTGCACCGCGGCCCAGCTGCTCGCCGACCCGGGCTTCGAATCGGGTGGTTCGGGGTGGACGGCCACCAGCGGCATCATCAACACCAACGCCGCGGAGCCCGCGCACTCCGGCTCCTACAAGGCCTGGCTCGGCGGCAAGGGCACCGCGCACACCGACACCCTCTCCCAGCAGGTGACGATCCCCGCCGGCTGCGCCGCCCAGCTCGGCTTCCAGCTGCACATCGACACCGCGGAGACCGGCACCACGGCGTACGACACCCTCAAGGTGCAGGTCCTGAACGCGAGCGGGACGGTGCTGGCCACCCCCGCCACGTACACCAACCTGAACGCCGCGAGCGGCTACACGCAGCGCACCGTGGACCTCGGTGCCTACGCGGGGCAGACGGTGACGCTCAGGTTCACCGCGACCGAGGGCTCCAAGCTCCAGACGTCGTTCGTCCTGGACGACACCGCGCTCTCGGTGAGCTGACCGTACGCACGGGGTGAGAGCCGCGCGCCGTCCGGGCCCCGGCCCGGACGGCGCGCGTCAGCCCCGCAGCCGCACCGGCAGCGACTCGACGCCGTACACGATCGACAGCTTGCGGAAGGCGAGTTCGTCCGCCGGTACGGCAAGGCGCATCTCGGGGAAGCGGCGGACCAGGGCGGGGAAGGCGGCGCGCAGTTCCATGCGGGCGAGTTCGGCGCCGATGCAGCGGTGGATGCCGTAGCCGAAGGCGAGGTGGCCGCCGGCCTTGCGCTGCGGGTCGAAGCGGCCGCCGTCCGCGGTGAACGAGGCGTCGCGGTTGGCGCCGCTGAGCGAGCACAGGACCATGTCGCCCTTGGGAATGAGCACACCGGCCACCTCGACGTCCTCGCGGGCGAAGCGGGGGAAGGCCAGCTGGACGACGGTGAGGTGGCGCAGCGCCTCCTCGACGAAGGTCGCGGCCCCCGCCTCGTCGTCCGCGACGCGCGCGCGGGCCCCCGGGTCCTGGAGCAGCACGAGGGCGCCGAGCGCCAGCATGCTCGCGGTGGTCTCGAAACCGCCGGTCAGGACGCCGTCGGCGAGTCCGGCGAGTTCGTCGTCGCCGACGCTGTCGCCGTGCTCCTTGACGATCATGCCGATGAGTCCGTCGCCCGGGTTCTCGCGCTGCTTCTTGACGACGTCCCGGAAGTAGGACAGCGAGGCGGACATCGCGCCGAGCGGCGCGGTCGCCCCGGCGAACAGGTCGAAGCGTTCCATGGCGAGCTGCTGGAAGTCGTGCCGGTCCTCGTAGGGCACGCCGAGCAGCTCGCATATGGTCAGCGAGGGTATGGGGAGCGCGAACGCCTCGACCAGGTCGACGGTGCCGCCCGCCGCCTCCATCGCGTCGAGCCGCTCCTCGACGAGGGCGTCGATGCGGGGGGTGAGCCGGCGCAGCCTGCGCATGGTGAACTCGGGCGTCAGGATGCGGCGCAGCCGGGTGTGCACCGGGGGGTCGCTGAAGCCGAGCCCGCCGGGGTGCTGCTCCTCGACGACGCCCGCGTTGCCCGCGAGGTGGGTGAAGTCGTTGCTGAACCCGTCGGCGGAGCCGAGGACCTCCTTCACGGCGTCGTGACCGGTCACCACCCAGGCGTCCATGCCGAACGGCAGCGGGACCTTGCTGACCGGCTCGTCGGCCTGGTGCGCGGTCAGCTCGGGGACCGGGTCGAGTCCGTCGCGGCGCAGCGGCATCAGCAGTGCGTCGGGCAGCAACGAGATCGTGCCGGGGCCGATACCACGCTTCTGGATCCTGGCAAGGTAGGTGCGCCCGAGCCACATCGTGACTCGGGAACGGAGATTTACCCTCAAGTCGGACTCCAAGGACAGGTAGTGCGGCCAGGACACCGGGTACGGACCGGGTCGCTCAGGATAAGTGGCCCGGGGGCGCTCACGGTCCGCCAGGGGCGCAGCTCACATGCGGCTCATAGCGGTGCCGGCCGGCCCGCGCGGCACCGCCGGGCGGGCGGCTCCCCGGTCCGGGCCGGGTTCGACCGGCTTTCGAGCGTTTCCGCGCAGGATGGCGGAGGTCAACTCGCCGGTCGCACAAGCCGGTTTACGGTGTCGGGGCCCGTACCCGACTTGGGAGGAACCCGTGCGTCTGCGTACCGCCACTGCCGCCGCGACCGTCTCGCTGGCCGTCGTCGTCTCCCTGGGCGTCACCGGGGGGAGCGCCGCGGCCCGGCCCGCCCCGGGCCCGCGCCACGCCTGCTCCGCCTCCACGGCCCTCGACGGCTTCTCCGACGCCCTGGACAAGACCCTGTTCCAGGGCACGGTGGTAGGCAATCTGTCCGGGCTCGCCCTCGACACCGACGGCACGGTCGCCGCGCTGTCCGACCGCTCCCAGCTGTTCTCCCTGAAGCTGGACGGGCGCCTCGCGGCCACGCCCACCCGGGTGGTGCCGCTCGCGGACGAGAAGGGCGCCCAGCTCGACTCGGAGGCCGTCGTCGTGGACCGGGACGGCTCCCGTCTGATCACCTCGGAGGTCGAGCCGTCCGTACGCCGCTACGACCGCGACGGCAGGCTCATCGGCAGGCTGCCGGTGCCGGACGCGCTGCGGGTCGCCCCGGCCGGACGCGCCCTCTCCAACGCCACGTTCGAGGGCCTCGCGCTGCAACCCGGAGGCCGCACCCTCATCGCGTCCATGGAGGCACCCCTCGCGGGGGACGCCAAGGACGCGGCGGGACGTACGCTGCTGCGGTTCCAGACCTGGCAACGGGGCGGCGCGCGGGGCGAGTTCCGGCTCGCCGGGCAGTACGCCTATCCCGCCGGACCGAACGCGGGCGTCTCGGAGATCACCGCGACCAATGACGGCCGGCTCCTCGTCCTGGAGCGCGGTTTCACGGCGGGCGTCGGCAACTCGGTACGCCTCTTCCTCGCCGACCCGAGGGGCGCGAGCGATGTGAGCGGCGTGACGAACCTGCCGGGCGGCGCGCGCGTGCTGCGCAAGACCCTGCTGGCGGATCTCGCGGCCTGCCCCTCGCTGGGCGCCACGGCCAAGCAGCCGCAGCCCAACCCGCTGCTCGACAACATCGAGGGCCTCGCGGTCACCGGCCGCACCCGGGACGGCCGGCTGCGGCTCCTGCTGGTCAGCGACGACAACGAGAACCCGGTGCAGACGACCCGGCTCTACGCGCTGACGGTCCGGCTGCCGCGCCACGTCTGAACCGGCCGCGGCCCCACCCCGGAGGCTGCGGAACCGTCCCGCACACGCCGCTGCCCCGGCCGGAAGGAGTCCGGCCGGGGCGGCAGCGGCACGCTCGACCGCGTTCCCCCGAAGGGGAAGCGGGGTCAGGCGAGGGTCGCGATGGCCTCGTTGAAGGTGGCCGACGGGCGCATCACCTCGGTCGCCTTGGCGGCGTCCGGCTGGTAGTAGCCGCCGATGTCGACCGGCGAACCCTGCACCGCGACGAGCTCGTCGACGATGGTGGTCTCCTGCTCGGAGAGCGACTTGGCGAGCGCCGCGAACGCCTCCGCGAGCTGCGCGTCCTCGGTCTGCTTGGCCAGCTCCTGCGCCCAGTACAGGGCGAGGTAGAAGTGGCTGCCGCGGTTGTCGATGCCGCCGAGCTTGCGGCTGGGCGACTTGTCCTCGTTGAGGAAGGTGCCCGTGGCGCGGTCGAGGGTGTCGGCGAGGATCTGGGCGCGCGCGTTGCCCGTGGTCGTCGCGAGGTGCTCGAAGCTGACCGCGAGCGCGAGGAACTCGCCCAGGCTGTCCCAGCGCAGGTAGTTCTCCTTGACCAGCTGCTGGACGTGCTTGGGGGCGGAGCCGCCGGCGCCCGTCTCGAAGAGGCCGCCGCCGTTCATCAGCGGGACCACCGAGAGCATCTTGGCGCTGGTGCCCAGCTCCAGGATCGGGAACAGGTCGGTCAGGTAGTCGCGGAGCACGTTGCCGGTGACGGAGATGGTGTTCTCGCCGCGGCGGATGCGCTCCACGGACAGCTTGGTCGCCTCGACGGGGGTGAGGATCTGGATGTCCAGGCCCTCGGTGTCGTGGTCGCCCAGGTACTGCTGGACCTTCGCGATGAGCTGGGCGTCGTGGGCGCGGCCCTCGTCCAGCCAGAAGACGGCCGGGTCGCCGGTGGCGCGGGCGCGCGTGACGGCGAGCTTGACCCAGTCCTTGATCGGCGCGTCCTTGGTCTGGCAGGCGCGGAAGATGTCGCCCTCGGCGACGGTCTGCTCCAGGACCACGTTGCCCGCGGCGTCGACCAGGCGCACCGTGCCGGTGGCCGGGATCTCGAAGGTCTTGTCGTGCGAGCCGTACTCCTCGGCCTTCTGCGCCATGAGGCCGACGTTCGGCACGGAGCCCATCGTCGACGGGTCGTAGGCGCCGTGGGCGCGGCAGTCCTCGATGACGGCCTGGTAGACACCGGCGTAGCTGCTGTCCGGCAGCACGGCGAGGGTGTCGGCCTCGGCGCCGTTGCGGTCCCACATGTGGCCCGAGGTGCGGATCATGGCGGGCATGGAGGCGTCGACGATGACGTCGGAGGGGACGTGCAGGTTGGTGATGCCGCGGTCGGAGTCGACCATGGCGAGCTCCGGGCCCTCGGCGAGCTCGGCGTCGAACGACGCCTTGATCTCGGCGCCCTCGGGCAGCGACTCGAGGCCCTTGTAGATGCCGCCGAGGCCGTCGTTCGGGGTGAGGCCGGCCGCGGCGAAGGCCTGGCCGTACTTCGCGAACGTCTTGGGGAAGAAGGCGCGCACCACGTGCCCGAAGATGATCGGGTCGGAGACCTTCATCATCGTGGCCTTGAGGTGGACGGAGAACAGGACGCCCTCGGCCTTGGCGCGGGCGATCTGCTCCGTGAGGAACTCGCGCAGCACGGCGACGCGCAGCACGGAGGCGTCGACGACCTCGCCGGCGAGGACCGGTACGGACTCGCGGAGCACCGTGGTGGTGCCGTTGTCGGCGACGAGCTCGATGCGCAGGGTGTCGTCGGCCGCGATGACCGTGGACTTCTCGGTGGACCGGAAGTCGTTGGCGCCCATGGTGGCGACGTTCGTCTTCGAGTCGGCGGTCCACTTGCCCATGCGGTGCGGGTGGGCCTTGGCGTAGTTCTTGACCGACGCGGGGGCGCGGCGGTCGGAGTTACCCTCGCGCAGGACCGGGTTGACGGCGCTGCCCTTGATCTTGTCGTAGCGCGCGCGGACGTCCTTGTCCTGGTCGCTCTTCGGGTCGTCCGGGTAGTCCGGCAGCGCGTAGCCCTGGCCCTGCAGCTCGGCGACGGCGGCCTTGAGCTGGGGGATGGAGGCCGACACGTTCGGCAGCTTGATGATGTTCGCGCCGGGCGTCTTCGCCAGCTCGCCCAGCTCGGCGAGCGCGTCGTCGATCCGCTGGCTCTCCTCGAGGAACTCGGGGAAGCTCGCGATGATGCGCCCCGCGAGCGAGATGTCTCGGGTCTCCACAGTGACACCGGCGGTCGAGGCGTACGCCTGGATCACGGGCAGGAACGAGTGCGTGGCCAGGGCCGGCGCCTCGTCAGTGTGGGTGTAGATGATGGTCGAGTCAGTCACCGGGTGCTCCGCTCCACGTCTGCAACATTGCTCGACATCAAGATATCTCCTGATCGCCCCGGCTCATGACGGGGCCCCGGCCGCGGTCACCCGCGGTGGCCGGGCGGTCACGGCGGGGGTGGCGCGAAAGCGTCGCCCGGCGCGGCGGCACGGCGCCGGGCGCCGTTCACGGGCGTACGGCACGCGCCTCGAAGCGGCCCACGGCGAGCTCGATGACGAAGGACACCTGCTGGCCCTCCGACAGCGTGCGCGACTCCCCCTCTATGTCCTCCCGGCGCACGTAGATGGCGTCCTGCTGCCCGAACGGCACGACGAACCCGTAGCCCTTCTCACGGTCGAAGTACTGAACGATCCCGTCACATCGCTCGCTCATCGCCTCGCTCCTCACGTGATCGTCTCTACGGCCGTCAGGGGCTCGGGCCGGGATTGAGGGACCGGCCGGTTCCACCGGGGCCACGACGGGACGCGGGCTCCCGGGCCGCACCAGGGCCTGCCCGCGAGGGGCTCCCGCCGCCCTGGAGGGGAACCGTCCATGATACCGGGCACCGGCGGCCGGCCGCCGGGAAGGACGGGTTCCCTACGGGGAGGTATACCGTCGCGGCCCGCGTTTGATGCCTCCCCGCACGCTCCGTGCCCGCCGCGCGGCGGAGGGTGGCCGGGGCCCCGGCCGGCCCGGCGTGCACCGGCGCGCGGCGGCGCTCGCCGTATGCGGCAGGATGGCAGCCCGTTCGCAGGGGCGGCCCTTCGAACGAGGCTCCAGGCAGCACGATCTGACAGGTGACAAGGTGACGACACATCACATACGGCGATCCGCGGCGCCCTCCGCGCAGCCCCCGCTCCCCGCGCGCCCGGCGGGTGCCCGTTGAACCGAGGCGTTGTCCTGCACGACTGGGTGGCGGCCTCCATAGCGATGGCCGCGGGCATCGCCGCCGGGCTGCTCGTGCGCATCGTGCTGAAGTGGCTGGGCAAGCACGCGCTCAGGACCCGGTGGACCGGGGACGACATCATCGTCGACGCCCTGCGCACCATCGCCCCGTGGGCGGCCGTGGTGGGCGGCGCCGCGGCGGCCGCGGCGGAGCTGCCGCTGACCGGCCGGGTCTCGGGCATCGTGAACCACACGCTGACCGCCCTGCTCATCCTCATCACCACCCTGACCGCGGCCCGGGTCGTCGCGGGGCTCGTGCAGTCCCTCGCGCACGCGCGGACCGGTGTGGCCGGCTCGGCCACGATCTTCGTGAACATCACCCGCGTCGTCGTGGTGGCGATGGGCATCCTGGTCGCCCTGGAAACCGTCGGGGTCTCCATAGCGCCGCTGCTCACCGCGCTCGGCGTGGGCGGCCTCGCGGTGGCGCTCGCGCTCCAGGACACCCTCGCCAACCTCTTCGCGGGGGTGCACATCCTCGCGTCGAAGACCGTGCAGCCCGGGGACTACATCCGGCTCAGCGGCGGTGAGGAGGGGTACGTCGTCGACATCAACTGGCGCAACACGGTGGTGCGCAACCTGTCGAACAACCTCGTGATCATCCCCAACGCGCGGCTGGCCCGCACCAACATGACCAACTACACGCGCCCGGAGCAGGAGTTGTCGATCGTGGTGCAGGCCGGCGTCGGCTACGACAGCGACCTGGAGCACGTCGAGCGGGTGACCCTGGAGGTCGTGGACAGCGTGATGACGGACATCACCGGGGCGCTGCCGGAGCACGAGGCCGCCGTCCGCTTCCACACGTTCGCCGACTCCCGGATCAACTTCTCGGTGATCCTCGGTGTGGGTGAGTTCAGCAACCAGTACCGGATCAAGCACGAGTTCATCAAGCGCCTGCACAGCCGCTACCGCGCCGAGGGCATCTCGATCCCGGCCCCGGCCCGGACGGTCTCCATCGAGCGGGGCCTGCCCGGCCCGGCGCCCTTCCCGCACCAGCGCGAGGCCCCGCCCTCGCCGCTGCCGGAGGGCCTGCACTGAACCGTGTCCCCGGGCGGCCGCGAGCGGGCAGGTCGGCCCGGGGGCCCGGTGGTAGCGTCGGTCGCATGACCCCGGAAGAGCTCGCCGACCTCGTGCACCTGCGCCGGGCGCGGGACCTCATCGACCGGGAGTACGCCGAGCCGCTGGACGTTCCGGCGATGGCCCGGCACGCGCTCATGTCCCCGGCGCACTTCTCGCGCCGCTTCCGCGCCGTCTACGGCGAGACGCCCTACAGCTACCTCATGACCCGACGCATCGAGCGCGCCATGGCGCTGCTGCGGGGCGGGGCCGGCGTGACCGAGGCGTGCATGGCGGTCGGCTGTACGTCGCTCGGCTCGTTCAGCTCCCGCTTCACCGAGGTCGTGGGGGAGACACCGAGCGCGTACCGCAGCCGGGAGCACAGCGCCGTCGCGGCGATGCCCCCGTGCGTGGCGAAGCTGCACACCCGCCCGACGCGCACCGCCGCGCGCCGGAACCGGGGAGCGGACGACGGCAGCGCCGCCTAACGTTGACGCCATGACCATCGCGCTTCAGTACTGTCACGTCACCGTCAACGACCCGGACGAGTCGCTCGGCTTCTACCGCGACGCGCTGGGCCTGGAGGTCCGCAACGACGTGGCCTCGGGCGGTTTCCGCTGGGTGACCCTCGGCAGCGAGAGCCAGCCGGGGCTCGAGATCGTCCTGTCGGAGCCGCACGCCGGCCGCTCCCGGAGCGACGGCGACGCCCTGCAGGAGCTCCTCGTCAAGGGCGCCCTGCCGACGCTCGTCTTCCGGACCGCCGATCTCGACGCGACCTTCGAGAAGGTGCGCGCCTCCGGCGCCGAGGTGCTCCAGGAGCCCGTCGACCAGCCGTGGGGGCCCCGCGACTGCGCGTTCCGGGACCCCTCGGGCAACATGATCCGCATCCAGCAGCAGGCCACCGCCTGAGCGGCGCGGGACGACGGTCGCCGGGCGGTCCGCCAGTCGGCGCCGCCCGCCGGCCGCTGCGCGGCCCGCTCCCCGCGCAGCCCCACGGGCTCGACCCCCAGGCCGCACCCAAACCGGCCGGCGGCATGTCGACGTAGACGGACTCGTACGAGCCGGCCGGCACAATGTACGTCTCGTGCCAGATCCCCACGCCGCCCTTGCCGGCGCGCACGCGGCGGTTGAACGCCGCCCACGCGGGCCGGTGCGCCCCTGCCCGGTCGGAGGCGTAGGCGAGCAGCTTCTCGCGCGACTCCCAGTACTGCACGACGCCGTGCACACGAGCGCCGCCGCCGAGCCCGCGCAGCGCCAGCAGGCCGCTCCCCTCCTCCCGCGAGAGCTCCTTCAGCATGCGCGGCATCGCGCCGAGGACCGGCAGCCAGTGGCGTACCGAACGCCAGCGGTTGATCCGCATCCCGATGATGAAGACGACCACGTCGCCCTGTGCGGCGGCCGTGACCCGGCGTTCCGGTGCCGGCGCCCCTGCCTGTCCCTGGTCCCCGTCCGCGCTCCTCATGCGACTCCCCCGTCTCCGCCTCACGCGCCCGCGGCCCATGAGACGCCCCCGCCATCCGTGCTCGGATGGTGCCGCTGCCCGAGCGAGGGTGCACGGCGGCTCGCGTCCCAACTGGCCGCAAGAGACCCGGACATGGTGGAGAAACAGCCGCCACCGGCCGGGCCGGCGGGCGGCCGGACCGCAGGCTCAGGACATCGAGCCCGGGGAGTGCGCCGCGACTGCCGCGAGCAGCTCCTTCTTCGACGGGTTCACCATCGGGCGCCCGGCCACCGTCACGGTGGGCACGGTCTCGTTCCCGTCGGCGACGGAGCGGACGAACGCGGCCGCCTCGGGGTCCCGCCAGATGTTGACCTTGACGTACCGCAGCGGCGAGAAGAGCAGCCGCAGACGGAGTCTGATGCAGTAGGCACACATGGGACGCCAGTACAGGACCACGCCGCCCTGGTCATCGGTCACGGATCTTCCCTCTCGTCTTCGCACCCGGGGATCTGTTCCGGTGCGGGCAAGCCGAGCGTAGACCGGGCTTTCGGGCGCTAGGCCCGTGCGTTGGTGTACAGGACGGCGAGGAGTCCGTCGGCCCGGGTGCCGTCCGGTGTGCGCCAGGGGCCCGAGACGTGACCGGTCGCGTTCCGCGGGAGCTCCAGCGGGCCCTGCGGGGCGGGCCGCAGGGTGCGGTGCAGGCGGAGGACCGCACCCCGCGGGCCGGCCAGCGCGGTGCCCTCCCGGTCGTCCACGGCGGTGGGGGCCCCGGCGAACACCGGACCGTCACCGGTGAAGGAACGCGCGACGTCCCGGTCCGGCACGTGGCTGACGTTCTGGTCCTGGGCCTCGGCCCGGCCCTCGATCAGCGCGGCCAACTGGGCGACCGCCACCGGGTCGTGGCACGCGTCGTAGGCCCAGCGCCGCCCCAGCACACCGTGCTCCATCACGCCGACGAGGGCGTGGGCGGCCCCGTCGAGCGGAGCACCCCGATAGGTGAGCGGCACCAGATAGGCGGTGGCCTCGGCCCCGGAGCCGTCGGTGACGACGAGGAACTCGATCCCCACGTCTCCCTGCGGGTCGTCGAGGCGGAACCCGCCGGCCCTGGTCAACTCCGGGGCGCCCGCGCCCCGGTACCACGGGCGGGACGGGAGCCAGGCGGTGAGCAGCTCGACCTTGGTCGGGTTCAGGTCGGTGCGGTGAATGACAGCCATGCCGGGGCCTCCAGGTGGGGAGCGGGTACGCGCGCCTTCACCACCCTGCCATCCGCGCCCCGCCGGCCTACGGGGCGGGGATGCGCCCGCAGAGCCAGTTGCCCGGCTCCGCGGGGTCGTCGCTGATCCAGAACTGGCTCCACAGGAGGGCGAACTCCCCGCGGTCGAGGTGGCCGTCGCCGTCGAGGTCGAGCCTCTCGCACACCCCTGCCGTGTCCACGGGTCGGCCGTTCCAGGTCTCGACGAGGGTGCGGTGCTCGTCGGCGGAGATGCGGCCGTCGCCGTTGGCGTCCACGGCGTCGAAGAGGGTGTCGGCGGTCGCGGTCACTTCGGCGACCCTGGCGGGCAACTCGTCGACGAGGCCGAGGAATTCGTCCATGTCGACCCTGCCGTCACCCCTGCCGTTCCCCGCGGCGAGGAGCGCCGCCCACCAGCCCATCAGGAGCGCCTCGACCCGCCCGTCGAGCTCCGTGCCCGGGGCGACCGCCGGCATCCGGCGCCATCGGGCCACGAGCGCGGTGAAATCGTCTTCGCAGAGGCAACCGTCACCGTCCGCGTCGAACGCCGCGAACATTCCCTTGAGCTTGTGCACCTGAAATGCGCTGGCCATGCGGGGCCTTTCTCGATGCCGACCCGGCGGACAGCGGCAACAATAGGCCGGGACACCCCTGCCGCCCTACGGGCACATGTGCACGAACAAACACCTGCCCGCATGAGCACCTGCGTCGTGACGGCCGTTCCGGGGGTCGCGCGCGGCGTTCGGCCGTTCGGCTGTGCCCTCGCTCACACCGCAGGAGCGTGCGCCTCGCGACCCCAACTCGTGGGTAATGTAGCCGTGTTGTGGTCCACAACTTCTACCCACGGAGGACATCGTGTCCGGTTCCGTCATCCTGGCTGGGGCCCGTACCCCCACCGGTCGTCTGCTCGGGGCTCTGAAGGACTTCTCCGGTGCTCAGCTCGGAGCCATCGCGATCAGGGCGGCCCTGGAGAGGGCCGGGGTGGCGCCCGAGCAGGTGGAGTACACGATCATGGGGCAGGTGCTCACGGCGGGCGCCGGCCAGATCCCGGCCCGCCAGGCCGCCGTGGCCGCCGGAATCCCGATGAGCGTCCCGGCGCTGACCGTCAACAAGGTCTGTCTCTCCGGCATCGATTCCATCGCCCTCGCCGACCAGCTGATCAGGGCGGGCGAGTTCGACCTGGTCGTGGCGGGTGGCCAGGAATCCATGTCGCAGGCTCCGCACGTGCTGCCCAAGTCGCGTGCCGGCTTCAAGGCCGGTGACGTGCAGATGATCGACCACATGATCCACGACGGCCTGTTCTGCCCCTTCGACCAGGTCGGCATGGGCGTCTCGACGGAGAAGTACAACAGCCGTTACGCCGGGGTGACCCGCGAGAAGCAGGACGCCTTCGCCGCGGCCTCGCACCAGCGGGCGGCGGCCGCGGCGGCGGCCGGCCGGTTCGCCGAGGAGATGGCGCCGGTCACGGTCCCGCAGCGCAAGGGTGACCCCGTGGTGTGCGACACCGACGAGGGGGTCCGCCCCGACACCACCGCGGAGGTCCTCGCCAAGCTGCGCCCGGTGTACAGCGCCGACGGCACCATCACGGCGGGTACGGCCTCCCAGATCTCCGACGGCGCGGCGGCCGTGGTCGTGGCGAGCAAGGCCAAGGCCGAGGAGCTGGGCCTGTCCTGGATCGCCGAGATCGGCGCCCACGGCGTGGTGGCCGGGCCGGACGCGAGCCTGCACGAGCAGCCGTCGAACGCGATCAGGGCAGCCCTGACCAAGGCCAAGCTGGACGCCTCCGACCTGGATCTGGTGGAGATCAACGAGGCGTTCTCCGCCGTCGGCATCGTCTCCACCGAGCAGCTGGGCCTCAGCCCCGACATCGTGAACGTCGACGGCGGCGCCATCGCACTCGGCCACCCCATCGGCGCCTCCGGCGCGCGGCTCGTCGTCCACCTCGCGTACGAGCTGCGCCGTCGCGGCGGCGGTCTCGGCGCCGCGGCGCTGTGCGGCGGCGGCGGGCAGGGCGACGCCCTGCTGATCCGCGTGCCCTCCGCCTAGGTCCCGCCGGCCGCGGCAGCGCGGCCGGGAGCCGAGGGAACGACAGGCCCCCCGGGCGCACGGCCATCGCGCCGCGTCCGGGGGGCCTGCCTCTCTCCGTGCGACGGCCCCCATCCCTCTGTCCGGTACGGGATGCCGGTACGGGGTGGGGGCCGTCGCACGCACGCGAGCACCAAACGAGACGCGTTGTACGGGAGTTGACGCAGGCCGCGCTACGGCGCCGGCGTGGCTCCCCGGTCCTGCGGGGCCGGCGGCGCCGGTGCCGGGGCCGCGCCCGCGGTCGCCGGCTTCGGCCGCAGCGCGAGGAGCATCGTGCACACCACCGCCGCGCAGAGGACGTTGACGGCCATCGCGGCGGCATAGACGTGGTGGAAGGAGGCGATGCCACCCGGAGACGCCCCCGAGGCCATGATCGAGGCGAAGCCCGCGACACCGACCGAACCGCCGACCTGACGCACCGTCAGCGTCATGCCGAGGCCGCCCGCGAACTTGGCGGGCGGCACCGTCCCGGCCGCGAGCGACGACAGGCAGGTGATGGCGAGGCCGAGGCCGCCGCCGCCGAGGATCGCGGCGGGCAGCCAGCCGCCGAGGAAGTTGGGTGTCGCGCCGAACAGGCCGGAGGCCCAGATGGCGTTGCTGCCGGTGAAGGAGAGCGCGCCGAGCACCGTCACCTTCACCTGGGTCGCGGGCCGGGTGAGCCGCCCCGCGGCGAGCGAGCCGGCCATCGAGGAGACGGCGCCGACACAGAGGGCGCCGGCCGTCTTCAGGACCGACCAGTGCCAGATGTCCGCGGCGAACAGCGGTGCCGCCAGCATCCAGGCGAACATCGTCATGTTGAGCAGTCCGAGACCCACATTGGCGGTGCGGAAGACGGGGCTGCGCCACACCGACATCTCCAGGGCCGGAGCCGGGTGGGTGCGCGAGCGCACCACGGTGACGGCGATGAGCACGAGGCCGGTGAGGGCGAGCCCGATGGTGCGGGCGTCCGTCCAGCCCCAGGTGTCCCCCTCGGTGAGCGCGCTCACCACGCCGCCGATGCCCAGGGCGAGCGCGATGCTGCCCACCGCGTCCGGCAGCCGGTCCCCGGTGCCGGGCCAGCGCCGCTTCGGCAGGATCACGACGGCGGCGAGCAGCATCGCGCCGCACAGCGGCAGGTTGATGTAGAACACCGAGCGCCAGCCGAACGCGCGCAGCAGGAGGCCGCCGGCGGCCGGTCCGATGACGGCGGAAAAGCCCGCCACCGCGGACCAGGTGCCGACCGCCCGCGCGATGCGCTCCCGCGGTGTCGTGGCGAGGATCAGGCCGAGCGCGGCGGGGATCATGCCACCGGCCGCCGCGCCCTGGACGACCCGCGCCGCGATGAGCCACCAGATGGACGGCGCCACGGCGCAGACCAGCGATGCCGCCGTGAAGGCGGCGAGGGACCAGAGGAAGACGGTGCGCCGGCCGATGCTGTCGGCGATCCTTCCGGCCGGTGTGAGCACGGCGGCCAGCAGGATCGTGTAGCCGCTCAGCACCCACGTCATGGTGTTGAGCGACGCACTCGGGAAATCGCCGAGGATGTCCGGGAAGGCGATGCTGATGATCGACAGATCGAGGAACGCCATGAAGCTCGCGCCGCTGCACAGCGCGAGGACGCGGGCCGGGTCGACCTCCCGCGCCGCACCTCTGGGCTCGGCCGACTCGTCGGGCATAGCGGTCCCCTCGCTCGTGTACGTCGTCGTACTGTCCCCGCGGCCCAACGCCGCTCTCGGGCAGGCTGGTTGGAGCGACGCGGCCGAAGCAAGTGTGCCCGCACCCCGCCGATGGGAGGAGCGCATTGTGTGACCACTACATGTGATGCCCATCACCCGGGTTTCACTCGAAGATCTTTACCGTCATGCCTTGCGGTGGCTCTCACGGCAGGCCAATGATGGGTCGGGGCGCCCCGTGGAACAACCGGGGTAACGACGTGGGGACGTTCCGGCCCCTGACCTGGCATCAACACACTTCTGCTATCCGGTACTTGCGCACTCCTGCACGACCGCGTTCCTGCACCACAGCACCAACGCACTTCGGCAGTTCAGCACTTGGCGTACTGGCAATCCTGACAGCGCGAACACCTCACGCCCGCATGGCGGCGCGTGGGTCGACGCCGCTCGATCTCGGGGGAATCGGCACGGGCGCACGGGGGGCCACCCCTGTACGCGCGCTGGGATCCGACACCTGGGGGCCTCCTCATCGGGCCGCCCCGGGCGTCGATGCCGCCTGCCCCGGGACGGCCGGCGCTCATGGACGCGCCGTGGATCATCACGGGGGAGACATGGCTGTGACTTCTTTGAGTTCCGTTCTGATCGGTGGCGGGAGCGTGCTCGTCCGCTGCGGCGACCTACTCGTGGCGAAAGGCCACCGGGTCACGGCCGTGGTGACGGGGGACGCCACCGCTCGGGCCTGGGCGGTCAAGGCAGGCATCGCGCACTACGAACCGGCCGAGGCGGCCGCCCGCACGGCGCAGCTCACCTGCGACCTCCTGCTGAGCGCCGGCAACTACGCGGTGGTCCCGGAAACGCTGCTGGCCTGCGCGACGCGCGAGGCCGTCAACTACCACTACGGTCCGCTCCCCGCCTACTCCGGCCTGCACGCCCCGTCCTGGGCCGTCGCGGAGGAGGCACAGGAGTACGGCATCACCTGGCACCGCATGGCCCAGACGGTGGACGGCGGCGCGGTGCTCGGCCGCGTGCCGGTGCCGATCGCGCCGGACGACACCGCACTGTCGCTGGGCCTGAAGTGCGACGAGGCGGCCGTGGCCGGTCTGGACGCGCTGCTCGACGAGATCGCGCAGGGCCGCGCGACGGCGACCCCGCAGGACACGGCGGCGCGCCGCTACTTCTCGCGGCACACCCAGTTCCCCGCCGAGGGCCTCATCGACTGGAGCCTGCCCGCGCACCGCGTCGCCGCCCTGGTCCGGGCCGCCGACTACGGCCCGTTCGCGAGCCCGCTGGTGTGGCCCAAGATCGCTGCCGGCAGCCGTGTCTACGCCGTCCGTGAGGCCCACGTCACGAACGGCGACGCCTCGGACACCACCGCCGCCGCACCCGGCACGGTCCTCTCCTGCGACGACGCGTCGGGCCTGCGGGTGGCCACCGGCACCGGAAGCATCACCCTGACCCGGCTGTGCACCCTGGAGGGCCAGGAGACTCCGGTCTCAACTGCCGCCCTGCGCCTGGAGGTTGGTCCGGGCACCGTTCTGGACTCCCCCGGCGGGGAGGCGAGCGCGCGCCTCACCGACGCGGGCCTCGCGGCCTCCAAGGCAGCCAACCGCTGGCGGACCCGTCTGACCGAGGCCGCCGGCCACCCCTGCCGACTGCCCTGTCCGGAGCCCCTCCCGGAGCCCGCCGCAGGCCCCTCCGGCACCGCCGAGCGGCCCGATCCCGTCCTCGTACGCTGCCCCGTCCCGCCTCCGGGCGACCCTGACGGCCCGGACGGCCCGGCGGGCGCCGCCGCGCACCTCGCCGGAGCGCTCGGGCTCTTCCTCGCACGCGCGGGCGGCGAGCAGGTCGTCCACCTCGCGATGTCCGCCCCTCGTACGGGAGTCGACGCCGCGCACCGCGCGCTGTTCAGCGCGTGGCTGCCGCTCGCGTGCCGGTTCGACGCCGACGCGACGGTCGCGGAGAACCTGCGCCTGGTGCGCGAGGAGTTCACCCGCGGGCAGGAGCGCGGCTGGATCCGCCGCGACGCGATCGGCCGGGACGACGCGCTGCGCGAACGCTGGGCCGACGGCACGCTCATACCCGACGTCCTGATCTCGTGGGGCGCCCGCGACCCCGGGGAGCACGGCACCGACGAGCGGGGCGGTGACCGCCCGAAGCTGGAACTCCACGTCGAGCGGGACGGGTCCGCCGACGGCGTACTCGTCTCCTTCCACCACGACGCGCGCCTCGCGGCCGAGGACGTCTCCCGGCTCGCCGGCCAGTTCGCCGCGTGGTGCGGCCGGCTGGCCGCCGCCACCGGGCTGCTCCCGGCCGCCGTCGATCTGCTCGGCGCCGACGAACGAGCGCTCCTCGTCGAGGAGTTCAACACCACCTCCGGCGCCGGGGCCCTTACCCTGCCGGTCCTGCACCGTCTCTTCGAGGAGGCCGCGCTCGGCCACGCCGGGGACACCGCGCTGGTCTGCGCGGACGAGAGCCTGACCTACGCCGAGCTCAACACCCGCGCCAACCGGCTGGCCCACGCGCTGAGCGAGCGGGGCGTGGGCCGCGGCGACCTGGTCGGCGTGGCCCTGGACCGCTCGATCGACCTCGTCGTCGCCCTCCTCGCCGTCCTCAAGACGGGCGCGGCCTACGTCCCCGTCGACCCCAGGTTCCCGGCGGAACGCATCCGTCAGATGGTCGAGGACGCCGACCCCAAGCTGATCGTCACCCCGGCCGCCCCACCCACCGCCCTCGCCGCCTGGGCAGCGCGCTGCGTGGGCGTCGACGCGGGCACCGGACAGGGCACCGGGGGGAACCTCGCGGTCGAGGCGGGCGCCGACGATCTGGCGTACGTCATCTACACCTCGGGCTCCACCGGCCGCCCCAAGGGAGTGGAGATCACCCACGGGGCGCTGGCCACCTTCCTGGCGGCCATGCGCCGGCGCCCGGGGTGCACCGCCGACGACCGGCTCCTCGCCGTCACCACGGTGTCCTTCGACATCTCCGTACTCGAACTGTTCCTGCCCCTGCTCAGCGGCGCGACCACCGTCATCGCACAGGCCAGGGAGACCCTCGACGCCAAGGCGCTGAGCGGGCTCCTCGATCGCCACGCGATCACCATGATGCAGGGCACCCCCGCCACCTGGCAGCTGCTGCTGGAGGGGGGCTGGCGGGGCACCACCACACTGAAGAAGATCCTGTGTGGTGGGGAGGCACTCCCCCGCGACCTGGCGGACCGGCTGCTCGCCACATCGGACGCGCTCTCGGTGTGGAACATGTACGGCCCCACCGAGACCACCGTGTGGTCCACGGTCTGGGAGGTCGCGGCCCGTGCCGACGAGGAGAACATCCTCATCGGGAGCCCCGTCGACCACACCCAGGTGTACGTCCTCGACGAGCACCTCGCGCCGGTACCGCTCGGCTTCCCCGGTGAACTGTGCATCGGCGGCGCCGGAGTGGCCCGCGGCTACCGCAACGACCCCGAACAGACCCGGCTCCGCTTCGCGGACAACCCCTTCGGACCCGGCGCCCTCTACCGCACCGGTGACGTGGCGCGCTTCGCCGGGCCCGGCCGGCTGACCCTCCTCGGGCGCAACGACCGGCAGGTCAAGCTGCGCGGCCACCGCATCGAGCTCGCGGACGTCGAGGCGGCCGTCGGCCGTCACGAGGCGGTCCGGCGCGCCGTGGTGGTGGGCCGCGACGAGCACCTGGTCGCCTACTGCGTCCGCGAGACGACCGACGCCGGCCCCGCCCCCGTGGACCGGGGCGCCGCCCTGGCCGAGTGGGCCGCCGCCTGGGACCGCGCCTACGAGGGGGGCGGCGAGAGCGCTCCCTCCGGCGCCCGACCCGCGTCCGCGGACGCCACGTTCAACCTCGCGGGCTGGCACAACAGTTACGACGGGCTCCCCTTCTCCGAAGCGGAGATGCGCGACTGGCAGCAGAGCTCCGTGCGGCGGATCCTCTCCTACGCGCCGGAGAACGTCTTCGAGATCGGCTCCGGCAGCGGCCTGATGCTGTTCGGTCTCGCCCCGCACTGCCGCACCTACCACGCCGTGGACGCCTCCGCCGCCGCCGTCGACATGACCCGGCGGCAGCTGGCCTCGCTGCCCCACGTCACCTGCGAACAGCGCGCCGCCCATGCCCTGCCCGAGGTTGCCGAGGGCGCCTTCGACACCGTGGTCCTCAACTCGGTGGCCCAGTACTTCCCCGGCGTCGACTACCTGACGTCGGTCCTCGCCTGGGCGACCGGGGCGGTCACCAACGGGCGCGTCTTCCTCGGTGACGTACGCGACCTCTCCACGCTCGACGTGTTCCACGCCGACGTGGCGGACTTCCGCGCGGACGGCGAGGCCGGCGGCATCGGCGCCGACGAGCTGGCCCGCCGCACCGGGCGCGCCCTGCGCGCGGAGCGCGAACTGGTGCTCAGCCGCGACTACTTCGCGAACCTGCCCCAGCTGTTCCCGTCGATCACCCGCGTCGAGATCACCCTGCGCGACGGCCGCTACGCCAACGAGATGACGCGCTACCGCTACGACGTCACCCTGCACATCGGCGAGGCCGGCCGGGCCGCCACCCCGGCGGCGGAGAAGGACTGGCAGGCCGAGGCGTTCGACGCGGCCGCGCTCCGGGCCGCGCTCGGCGCCGTCACCGACACCCCGCTCCGACTGAACAGCATCCCCAACGGCCGCCTCGCCGAGGTCTGCGGACGGGTCGCCCCGGCCCTGGAGATCAGGGGCGCCACCACTCCGGCGCCCACCTCGTGGACCGACCCCGCCGACCTTGCCGCCGCCGCCCAGGAGGCCGGCCTTGAGCTGGCGTTGCTGCCCGGACGCTCCGGCTCCCCCTGGCTCTGCGACGCCGTGTTCTCCCGTCCGGGCCAGAGCCCCGACCTGAGCCCGCGGCCCGCCCCGGCCCGGGACCGTGACGCGCTGGACGCCTACGCCAACACGCCCGCGGTGGGCGAGCCGGCCGAGGTGCCGCTCAACCGGCTGCTGCGGCCCTGGCTGGCCGAGCGGCTGCCTGAGTACATGGTCCCGGCGTTCATCGTGGAGCTGGACGAGCTGCCGCTGACCCCCAACGGCAAGATCGACGAGAAGGCGCTGCCGGACCCGGTGGTGGAGGTCGACGCCGCGGCCAGGCCCGCCAACGAGCTGGAGCGGGACATCATGGCCGTCTGGGCCGAGGTGCTCGGCCACGACCGGATCGGCGTCAACCAGAGCTTCTTCGAGATCGGCGGCAACTCGCTGCGCGTCGTCCGCGTCCAGCGGCGCCTCGAAGAGCTCCTCGGACGGCCGGTGTTCGGCGCCAAGCTCTTCGAGCACTTCACGGTGAAGTCCCTCGCCGCCCATCTGGCCGGTGAGACGGGCGGCAGCCGCGTGGTGGTGCCCGACCGCCGGCGCGCCGTGCAGGACGAGCCCATCGCCATCATCGGCATGGCCTGCCGCCTGCCAGGAGACGCCAACACCCCGGAGGAGTACTGGGAGTTGCTGGAGCGCGGCGGCGACGGCATCGTCGAGGTGCCCAAGGACCGCTGGGACGCGGAGGCGCTGTACAACCCCGACCCCGAGGTGCCCGGCACCTCGTACTGCAGCCGGGGCGGGTTCGTCGGCCCCATCGATCTCTTCGACGCCCCCTTCTTCGGGATCTCGCCGCGCGAGGCCCGCTCCCTCGAACCCATGCAGCGCATGGTCCTGGAGACCACCTGGGAGGCGTTCGAGCGGGCCGGCTACACACTGGACCGGCTGCGCGGCAGCCAGACCGGCGCGTTCATCGGCGTGGGCAAGAGCTCGGCGTACCACGAGTACGGGCTCACCATGGCCGGCACCCTCACCGACCTCGACGGGTATGTGGGACCGGGGTCCGCGGGCGGCACCATGTCCGGCCGCGTGTCGTACGTGTTCGGCCTCGAAGGGCCCACCCTCACCCTGGACACGGCCTGCTCCTCGTCCCTGGTCACCACCCACCTGGCGTGCAACGCGCTGCGCAACGGCGAATGCGATCTGGCGGTGTCGGCCGGTGTGAGCCTGATGCTCACGCCCGAACTGCACGTCGAGTTCAGCCGGCTGCGCGGCATGTCGGCCGACGGCCGCTGCCGGTCGTTCTCCGCCGACACCGACGGCACCGGCTGGAGCGAGGGCTCCGCCGCGGTCGTCCTCAAGCGGCTGTCCGACGCGCAGCGCGACGGCGACCCCGTGCTGGCCGTGCTGCGCGGCACCGCCGTCAACCACGACGGGCACGCCGCGAGCCTGACCACGCCCAGCGGCCCCGCCCAGCAGCGCGTCATCCGCGCCGCCCTGGCCGCGTCGGGGCTCCAGCCGGGCGACATCGACTATCTGGAGGCGCACGGCACCGGCACCAAGCTCGGCGACCCCATCGAGGGCACCGCGCTCGCCGAGGTCTTCGGCAGCAGCCGTGCCGACGGGGCGCCGCTGTGGGTCGGTTCGGCCAAGTCCAACCTCGGTCACACCCAGGCCGCGGCGGGGCTGGCCGGGGTGATGAAGGTCGTCCTGGCCATGCGGCACGACACGCTCCCGCAGACCCTGCACGTCACCGAGCCCACCCCCGCGGTGGACTGGGAGGGCGCCGGGATGGCGCTCGTCCGGTCCCAGCGTCCGTGGCCGGCGAAGGACGTGCCGCGCCGCGCGGGCGTCAGCTCGTTCGGCATCGGCGGCACCAACGCCCATGTGGTCGTGGAGGAGCCGCCGCGGCCGGCCGCCCGGCCCGTGGCCGAGGCCGTGGCCGCGCCGCTGCCGCCCACCGTGCCGTTCGTGGTGTCCGGGCACAGCGACGCCGCCCTGCGCCGGCAGGTGGAGAACCTGCACCTGCACATGGGCATGAACATCCAGGACCGCCTGGGCGATGTGGCCCGCTCCCTGGCGACGACACGCAGCCACTTCCGCCGGCGGCTGGTGCTCCCCGTCAAGGACAAGGCCGAACTCCTCGACAAGCTCGCCTCGTTCGCCCGCACCGGCGAGCTGCCCGCGGATTCGGTGCGCACCGGCAACCACGCCGATGAGCCCCGCCTCGCGCTGCTCTTCACGGGCCAGGGCAGCCAGGTGCCGGGCATGGGCAAGGACATCTACGACGTCCACCCGGTCTTCCGCGAGGCGCTCGACGAGGTCGTCGCCCGCTTCACCGCTCTGGAGAAGCCCCTCCTGGAGGTGATGTGGGCCGCGCCGGGCAGTGCGGAGGAGGCGCTGCTGCACCGCACCGACTTCACGCAGCCCGCCCTGTTCGCGCTCCAGGTGGCGCTGTGGCGGCTGTGGGAGAGCTGGGGTGTGCGGCCCGAGCTGCTGCTCGGGCACAGCATCGGCGAGCTGGCCGCCGCGCATGTGGCGGGGGTGTTCGACCTGGACGACGCCTGCCGTCTCGTCGCGGCCCGCGGCCGTCTGATGCAGGCGCTGCCCGCCCGCGACGGCGCCATGGTGTCGCTGGAGGTGACCGGCGAGGAGGCGCTGGCCGCCCTCGACGCGCTCGGGCTGCGCGGCAGGCTGGACGTCGCGGGGCTCAACACGCCCACGCAGACGGTGCTTTCCGGTGACGCCGACGCCGTCGAGGCGATCGCCGCACACTTCACGGAGCAGGGCCGCAGGGCCAAGCGCCTGACCGTGTCCCACGCCTTCCACTCGCACCACATGGACGCGATGCTCGACGAGTTCCGTGCCGTGGCACGGGGCGTCACCTTCGGCCCCGCGGCGATCCCCCTCGTCAGCAGCCTCACGGGTGAGCGCGCGGCGCCGGGCGAGCTGGAACAGCCGGACTACTGGGTCCGCCAGGTGCGGAGCGCGGTGCGCTTCAGCGACGGCATGCGCACCCTGCACCGCGAGGGCGCCAACACGTTCCTGGAGCTGGGCCCGCAGCCCGTACTCTCCGGGATGGGCGCGGCCTGCCTGGCCGACGAGGGCCCGGTGTCGTGGGTGCCGTCGTGCACCCCGGGCAAGAACGGCGCCTCGGTCGTCCAGCGGAGCCTGGCCGAGCTGCACGTGCGGGGCGTGCCGGTCGACTGGGACGGCTACTTCGCGCCGTTCGGCGGCGCCCGGGTGGCCCTGCCGACGTACGCCTTCCAGCGGGAGCGGTTCTGGTTCGAGCCGCCGCTGTCCCGCGAGACCGGCGCCGGTCTGAGCGCCACCGGTCACGCGCTGCTCGGCGGCGGGGTGGAGATCGCCGGCACCGAACTGTCGCTCTTCACCAACGTGGTGGCGTCCGACCAGCCGGCGTGGGTGCGCGAGCACCGGGTGATGGACGCCGTCCTGATGCCGGGCACGGCGTTCTTCGAGGCCATGCGGGCCGCGGGCGACGCCGCGCACGAGGGGGCGTGGGACCTGTCGGACGTGGTCATCGCCTCGCCGCTGGTGCTCGCCGCCGGGGTGCCGGTGCGGATGCAGGTCACGGTGGGCCCGAGGCTCGGCGAGAGCCGCCCCGTCCAGGTGTACAGCGCGCCGGAGGGCGAGGACGGTGCCTGGCAGCTGCACGCCGAGGGCCGGCTCACGCCCGCGCAGGAGGCCCCCGTCACCGCATCGGTGACGGTGCCGCCGCTCGGCGCCGAGCCGCTCGACGCGTCCGCCCTCTACCGGGACCTGGACGCGCTCGGCTACGGCTACGGGCCGACCTTCCAGGGCATCAAGGAGGCGTGGCACGTCGGCGGGGAGGTGTGGGCGCGGGCCGCGCTGCCGCAGGACGCGGAGCAGTCCGCCGGCGGCTACGTCCTGCACCCGGCCCTGCTCGACTCGGCGATGCACTCGCTGCTGCTGACGCAGCGCCTGCAGAACCGCACCGGCGACGACCTGTTCGTGCCGTTCGAGGCGGAGCGTCTGTCGCTGCGCGTCAAGGGCCTGTCGGAGATCTGGGTGCGGGTCGCCGAGTTCGAGCTGGGCGAGGGTGAGTTCTGGGCCTCGCTCGACATCCACGACGGGGACGGCGTCCACGTCGGCCGGCTGCACCGGCTGCACGCGCGCCGCGTGGACCGGGCCGTACTGCGCCGGCTCGCCGCGGCGGGCGTGGACCGCTTCCAGTTCCAGGTCGACTGGCGGCCCGCCGACACCTCGGGCGTCGAACTGGGCGGATCCTGGGGCATGTTGGCCCCCGGTGGTGGCGACGCCGCGTGGGAACGCGAGGTCAAGACCCTGCTCGCCCGGTCCGGCATCCAGGTCATCAAGGTCCGGGAGCCGGCGGACGCCGAGGACCTGGACGGCCTCGTCTGCCTGTGGGACTCGGACGCCGACGTGCCCGCGCAGGCCCACGCGTTCGCCGCGCAGGGCCTCGAACAGCTCAAGGAGGCGGTGGAGACCGGGCTCCGCACCCCGCTGGTGTGGGTGACCCGGCACGCGGTGGGCACCGGCGCCGACGACATGGTGTCGGGCCTGGGCGCCGGCCCGCTGTGGGGCCTGATGCGCACCGCGCGCAATGAACACCCCGAGCTGGGGCTCCGCCTCATCGACCTCGGTGAGGACGCGGCGGACCGGGCGGCGCTGCCCGCCGCGCTGATGCTGGAGACGGAGCCGGAGTGCGCCCTGCGGCACGGCGAGGTGCTCGTACCGCAGCTGCTGCGGGTGGGGTCCGCCCGCGATCTGGAGCTCCCGGCCGAGGGCCGCTGGCAGTTGGAGATCGCCGCCAAGGGCCGCCTCGACGAGCCGTTGAAGGTCAGGGCGCTGCCGGAGCGGGCCGTCGCGTCGGGTGAGATCCGCGCCGAGGTGCGGGCCGCCGGGGTGAACTTCCTCGATGTGCTCAACGCGCTCGGCATGGTGGAGATCCCGGCGTTCGGCCTGGAGTTCGCGGGTGTGGTCACCGAGGTCGGCGCCGGCGTCGACCAGGTGAAGGTGGGCGACGCCGTGCTCGGTCTGGCCCGGGGTTCGTTCGCCTCCGAGGTGATCACGGACGCGCGCCAGGTGGTGCGGATGCCCGAGCACCTCACCTTCGAGGAGGCCGCCACCATCCCGATGACCTTCCTCACCGCCTGGTACGGCCTGCACGAGCTGGGCGCGCTGCGGGCGGGCGAGCGGGTCCTGATCCACGCCGCGGCCGGCGGCGTGGGCATGGCGGCGGTGCAGCTGGCACAGCTGCACGGCGCCGAGGTGTACGGCACGGCGAGCGAACCCAAGTGGCCCGCGCTGCGCGAACTCGGCCTGGACGACGACCACATCGCGTCCTCGCGCGACCTCGGGTTCGTCGAGCGCTTCGGCCGGAGCGCGGGCGGCGGCGAGCCGCGCGGGAGCTTCGACGTCATCCTGAACTCGCTGGCCACCGAGTTCATCGACGCCGGTCTCGACATGCTGGGCAGCGGCGGACGGTTCCTGGAGATGGGCAAGATCGATGTGCGCGAGCAGGCCGCCATCGACCGGAGCCACCCGGGTGTGACGTACACCGTCTACAACCTGCCCGAGGCGGGCCCCGACCTCATCCAGCGGATGCTGGTCTCCATCGCCGAGCTGTTCGGCCAGGGCAAGCTGGTGCCGCTGCCGCTGCGGGCCTTCCCGATGACGCACACCTCCGACGGGCTGCGCTTCATCGCCCAGGCCCGGCACGTGGGCAAGGTGGTCCTGGTCCCGGCCCAGCAGCGGGAGTTCGTCCGCCCGGACGGCGCGGTGCTCGTCACGGGTGGCTCCGGCGATCTCGGCCGGCGGGTGGCCGGATGGCTCGCCGACACCCATGGCGTACGCGATCTGGTGCTGACCTCGCGCCGCGGGACGGCGAGCCCGGGGGCCGCGGACCTGGTGGCGGAGTTCGCCGAACGGGGCGTCACGGTCACGGTGGTGGCGTGCGACGCGGCCGTTCGCGAGGACGTCGCCGCGGTGCTGGAGCTGTTCGGCGAGGAGCGTCCGCTGCGCGGCGTGGTCCACGCGGCCGGTGTCCTGGACGACGGCGCGCTGACCGATCTGACGCCGGAGCGGTTCGACGCGGTTTTCCTGCCCAAGGTGGACGGCCTGTGGCATCTGCACGAGCTGACGCAGGACAGGGAGCTGGACTTCTTCATGATGTTCTCCTCCATCGCGAGCGTCATGGGGGCGCCGGGCCAGGGCAACTACGCCGCGGCCAACGCCTTCCTCGACGCGCTGGCCCATCTGCGCCGGGCCAAGGGCCTGCCGGCCACCTCGGTGGCGTTCGGCCCCTGGGAGGGCGCGGGCATGGCCGCCGGGCTCAGCGAGTTCGACCGGGCGCGCTTCGCCCAGCTCGGCCTCGACCAGCTCGCCCCCGACGAGGGCCTCGAACTCTTCGAGCTGGCCGTCAGGAGCGGCCGGGCGCTGACCATGTCCGCCGCGCTCGACCTGAACCGCGTCCAGCACTACTACGAGAGCCGCGGCGGCATACCTCCGCTGTTCCGGTCGCTGCTCAGCGGCAACTCCGCCAAGCGTTCCGGCGCCGGTGGCGCGGCGGACCTGCGCAAGCTCCTCAGTGAGGCCGCGCCGCCGGAGTATCCGGACGTGGTGCTGGGCGTGGTGCGTGCGGAGGTCGCCAAGACGCTCGGCTTCGCCTCGCCGGAGGCCGTCGACGTCAGCGTGTCCCTCCAGGACATCGGCATCGACTCGCTGACCGCGGTCCTCATGCGCAACCAGCTCGCGGACCTGACGGGGCTCGCCCTTCCGGCGAAGATCGCCTTCGACCATCCCAACCTGACCTCGCTCGCGGACTTCCTCCTGGACAAGCTCCTGGAGGCGGGGCTCGAAGCGGCGCCCGCGACGGCCCCGGGCGCGAGCGCCACGGGGACGGCCGAGAGCGCCGCCGGCTCGGGCGTCGACCTCTCCGCGGCCCGCAAGGGCTGCCTCGACCCCGAGCTGCGCTTCGACAACGCCGGCGCGGCGCCGGTCCGCCCGGAGGCGGTCTTCGTCACCGGCGCCACCGGGTTCGTCGGCGCCTATCTGCTGCACGAGCTGCTGGCGTCCGAGGTGGTCGCCTACTGCCTGGTGCGGGCGGACGACGCCCGCCGGGGCATGGAGCGCCTGGTCGCCTCGCTCGACGCGTACGGCCTGTGGCAGGAGGAGTTCGCGCCGCTCCTCAACCCGGTCGTCGGCGACCTCGCCCAGCCGCTGTTCGGCCTGGCCGAGGAGGACTTCGACGACCTGGCCGAGCAGGTTGACGCCATCTGCCACTCCGGCGCCCTCGTGGACTGGATGCGGCCGCTCGACGACTACATCGGCCCCAACGTCGTCGGCACGCACGAGGCGCTGCGGCTGGCCTCGCGCGGCCGCGGCAAGGCGTTCCACTTCGTCTCCACCTTCGCCACGCTGCCCAAGTACCTGGGGTACGAAGTCACCGAGGAGGACCGGGAGTTCGGCTACCTCACCTCCAAGTGGCAGGCGGAGCAGATGGTCGCCGCCGCGCGCTGGCGCGGCGCGCGGGCGTCGACGTACCGGCTGCCGTTCGTGGGCGCCTCGACCCGCACCGGGCACTTCCGGCTCGACCGGGGCGACTTCCTGCACAACCTCATCACCGGCAGCCTGGAACTGGGGAGTTTCCCGGCCTTCGACGCCGACCTCACGACGGTGCTGCCGGTCGACTACCTGTGCCGGACGATCGCGGCGGCGATGACGGACGACCTGGAACGCATCGGCCGGGACCACGACTTCGTCAACGCGGGCGCTCCCGGCTTCGGCCGTTTCTTCGAGATGGTCGGTGCCGCGGCGGGCGGCGCGGAGGTCGTGCCCTTCGGCCCCTGGCGCGAGCGGGCCCTGGCGTTCGCCGCCGAGCACCCGGCCGGCCCGCTGGCCCGGATCGCCGCCCTGGTGGACGGGCTGACGGAGCAGGGTCTCGCGGACATGTTCGCCGCGCTCCCGGTGGGCGGCGCCGTCTTCGGCGACCGGGACTACCCGTCCCCGCCCGTCGACGAGGACTTCGTCCGCACCTATGTGCACCGCATCAACACTTCGGACCGAGCGGAGAACACGACGTCATGAGCGACGCGACACAGACGCCGGGCGCGACGGTGGACGACGACACCACCGTCACCGGCACCTACCAGAAGACCGGCACCTTCCTGCACTCCTCGGCGGCGGTGCACGCCGAGCAGCTCTCCCCCGTCCTCGACAAGTACCAAGTGGAGAAGGAGGATTGGGAGGTCCGCCTGCCTCCGAACCGGTCGCTGAACGCGAGCCGTTTCCTGCCCGAGTCGCACCCCACCCACGTCGTCCCGATGAATCTGGACGACGACCTCGCGGACAACCTGGCGCGTCAGCTGCGCTGCCAGGCGGTGATCCAGGAGAGCTTCGCCGCCGCCTCGATCGGCAGCTACTTCCCGGTCTCCACCATGTTCGAGAACTGTGTGCTCTTCGTGCCGTCGGCGAAGCGCTTCTACGACCTGAACCAGGGCATCGTCCAGGAGCACTTCCCCGAGGTGGAGACGGCGGTCGTGAACGCGTTCATCGTGCCGGCCGAGAAGCGGCCGTACGGTACGCACGCGGCCAGCTCGATCGCCCTGCAGATCCCGTCGCTGGTCAAGAAGCAGCTCGGATTCCCCACCGAATACCGCAGCTTCCACACCGCGCTCACCCCGACGCCGCTCAGCCGGCAGCCCTTCGTGATCTTCGAGGAGGCCGAGCTGGAGGCGCCCAACCTCCCGTACGTGTACGAGCGGATGCTGGAGTGCGGCCTGGAGGGCGAGGAGAAGGACGCCGTCGACAAGGCGCTCTACCTGTTCCTCGAAGGGAAGCTGTCCGAGCTCGACCTGCCGTCGGTGCGGGACTTCCTCATGGCGATGTACTGGGCGAAGACGTACGCCGACACCCCCTCGCCCGGCTACTACTGCGACAGCCGGGTGGGTGACGCGCTGGTCTTCGACAACTACCGGGCGCACGCCGACAGCACCCTGCCGCGCACGACCAAGGACCGGCTCACCATCGATCTGCGCTGCTTCAACAAGGTGCACTACCCGAAGGGCATGACCAGCGGTCTCGACTTCATCGTCGATCCCGACGAGCGTGCCCACCAGGTCAGGCGCAAGTGGGCGTCGATCGAGTTCCTCCTGGCCACGCTGGGCTACGAGAGCGTCGACGAGTTCCTGCGCCTGGTGTTCGGCGGGACGCGGCGGGCGGCGGACATCGATCCGTTCGGCCTGATGACCGACCTGCAGTTCGGCATCTACAACAAGTCCGAGTACCACCTGCTCGACCAGAACCTCGACGACCACTACGAGCGGGTCGAGGCGCTGTACGACCGCATCGCGAAGGAAGGCGAGTACGTCCTGCCGGAGCGGGCCCGGCAGTGTCTGGCGGCGCTGAGCGAGCAGCCGGGCGCCTGACCCGGGCACCCGTCCATCCCACCCACACCGATTGAGGAACGCGCAGTGAGCCCAGCCGAATCCGTGCCCGTACCCGGGGACAGGTCCGCGTCCGCGGCCGTACCCGGCTCCGCGGACGAGAGTGTTCCGCTGTCCGTGGACGACCTCGTGGAGCGTTTCTGCACGGTCGTGCGGCTGCCCCACGATCCGTTCGCGAAGGCGTTCCTCAATCGGTGCCGCTCCCGCACGATCAAGGTCGGGGGCCGCTTCTACAAGTACTTCCAGAGTGGCAGCGGCCCCACCGTCCTGCTCGTCCACGGCCTGGACACCAACCTGGGCAGCATGGTGTCGATCGCCGAGGAACTCCTCGCCCAGGGCTACCGGGTGGTGCTCTTCGATGTGCCTCCGCACGGAGAGGCACTGGGCGGCACGGCCGATCCCGCCGAGATACGCGCCCTGCTGCGCGCCCTGTACGCCGGGCTCCCCGGACTGCACGTCGTGGTCTGCCACTCCATGGGCGGCCTGTGGGCGCTGACGGCGTGGGAAGCCGGGGTGACCGCGCGGGCGGTGGTGTCGATCTCGTCGCCGCCCGCCACCCGGTTCCTGGTGGAACGGTTCGCCGAGATGTACGCCCTCGACGACGATCGGGTGCGGGCGGTGGCGGAGGGCATCGAAAGGCGGTTCGGCGCGACGGTGTGGGAGGAGTACTCGGCGCTCTCCGCCGTCCGGAACCTCGGCGTCCCCGGACTCCTCATCCATGGCACGGCCGACGACTATGTGGCCCCGGCACACGCCGCCGATCTGCATGCGAACTGGCGGAACTCCACGCTCGAACTCGTCGAAGGAGCAGGTCACTTCGACATCGTGGAGTCGCCCGAGGTGCGGAAGACCATCTCCGCCTACCTGCGGGGTCTTGAAGAAACACCGTCGTGAAGACACCGTCATGAAGACGTCGTCGAGAGGGCGTCGTCATGACGACACCGTCTCGGGCGGAGGAAACACCGTTCCGAAGAACCAAAGTAAGGGGCAACTCCATTGGGCACCGACATCACGGAAAAGCTGCGCCGGCTGGCCTTCACGCCGATGCGGACGCAGCCTCCGAACGCGACCCGGCCGATCCTGGAGCAGGCGGCCAAGGAGGTCGAGGTCGTCGACGGCGACAAGGTGGTCCACTACCTCTGGGGCGAGGGTGAGCGGCGGATCCTGCTGGTCCACGGCTGGGCGGGCAACGCGGGCCACCTGACCGTCCTGGCGGAGGCCCTCGCGCAGGCAGGCTGCGCGGTGGTCGTCGCCGACCTGCCGGGCCACGGCGAGTCTGAGGGGGCGGAGTCCTCCGTCATCCACTTCGCCCGTGCGGTCGAGGCCGCCCACGAGCGGTTCGGCCCCTTCCACGCCGTCGTCGCCCACTCGCTGGGCGCCGCGGCCACGACCCTGGCCATGGAGCGCGGGGTCACCCTGGAGCGGGCCGTGTTCGTCAACCCCATCAGCAGCTACACGAGCCTGTGGCGCCGCTCCGGCGAAGTGATGCAGGTGACGCCCGAGGCGATCGGGCTGGTGCGCGCCCGCGCACAGGAATGGCTCGGCGTGTCCTTCGACGCCATCGAACCCGCCCTCGCCGCACGGGACTTCACCAGCCGGCTCCTGGTCGTCCACGACGAGAACGACCCGGAGTCGCCGATCACCGACAGCGAGGCGCTGGTGGCGGCCTGGGGGCAGGCCGAGCTGCTGCGGGTGACCGACCTGGGCCACACCAAGGTGCTGCGCGACGAGGCGGTCGTCCGGCGCGCCGTCGCCTTCCTGACGGCGGACGGGGCGGGCGAAGGCTCCGGCAGCGGCGCGGGGGACGGCGCGGCGGGTGGTGGAGCGCCGAGACCATGACGCTGCCCCTGGCCGCGCATGTGGTCGTCGCGCTGGGGGTCTTCCTGGCCGTCGGACTTCTCGGGCGCGGCCTGGCGCGCCGGACCGGGCAGCCGGGTGTCGTCGGCGAGATCGCCCTCGGCATGCTGCTCGGTCCCGCGGTCCTCGGCCTCGCGTGGCCGGGGGCGCGGTCGCTCCTGTTGCCGGCCGAGGTGCTGGCTCCGCTGCGCGACCTCGGGCACGCGGGGCTCGTCCTGTTCCTCGTGGGCGTGGCCCACGAACTGCGGCTCGATGCGGCACGCATCAGGGACAGGGCGGTGGCCTGGACGGCGCTCGGCACCTTCCTGCCGTCCCTGGCGGCCGGCGCGGCGTTAGGCGGATACCTCGTGTGGCAGGGCCGGCCCTCCCTACGGGGGACCGCGCCCGCCGCGGCCCTCGTGCTGCTGCTGGCCACGGCGATGGCGGTGTCGGCGGTGCCGGTGCTCGCCCGGGTGCTCGCCGACCGCGGTCTGACGGCCACCCGTGCCGGGCGGCTCGCTCTGACGTCGGCGGCGCTGGTCGACGCCGTCGCCTGGCTCCTGCTGGCCGTGGTGGTGGGCATCGCCACACCTGGCAGCGGTGGCGTGTGGGCGGCATCCATCGTCCTGGGGGTGGGGGCGCTGGCGGCCACCGTGGGGCGCCGTCTCCTCACGTCCTCCCCCGCCGAGCGCCTGTGCGCCCGGTGGCCGCGGCCCATGGCCGTGGCGTTGGGCGTCGGCGTGCTGGTGGCGGCGCACGGGGCGGAGTCCCACGGGCTCACCGCCATCTTCGGCGCGTTCATGGTCGGCCTCATGATTCCGCCCGGCTCACCGCACTGGGACGCGCCGGTCCGCTGGGTGTCCACGCTCGGCCTGTGGCTGGTGCCGGTCTTCTTCATCGCCACGGGGCTCGGGATTTGGACGGCGTCGGGCGGCATCCCCTGGGCGGTCGCGCTCGCGGCGACGGTCCTGGCCGTGGTCTCCAAGATCGGCGGCGGCTACGCGGTCTCCCGGATCGGCGGCGAGGAGCCCGCGGAGGCGCTGCGCATCGGCGTCATGCTCAACACCCGTGGGCTCACCGAGATCGTTCTGCTCCAGGTCGGCTACAGCGCCAAGGTGCTCACCTCGGGCCTGTATCTGGCGCTCCTGGTGACGGCGGTGGTCACCACGTCGATGACCGGCCCGCTCCTGTCACTGATCGACCGCCGCGTCCCCCGTCGCACCGAAGGGCGGCGTGAGCGGCCGGTTTCGAGCGAGGGCATCGGCGCCGGGCTGTGCGACTCCTCGGGGTGAGTGCCGTCCTGGCTGTGTGCGGCTCCCATGGCGTCCCGCGGCAGGCGGCCGGCGCGACGGGGCGACCGCCCGGATCCCTGGTGGGGGCGGCCCCCGCAGCGCCGTCCGCGTCCGCCGCCCGAAGCCCGTCGGCTAGGGGTGTCCCTGGGTGTGCGGGCCCCGGTCGTTCAGGAGGGCGCAGACGAAGTCCTCCTCGACGGCGCGCAGGTGGGCGAGGAGGTCCGGGGTGTTGGTCTGGTTCACCTGCGAGGTGACGGAGACGGTGAGGCTGCGCCGGCCGTCGGGGGTGCCGACGCCGAGCTGGGTGTAGCCCGCGGTGTTGCCGGTGTGTCCGTACACCACCCCGCAGCGGGTCGTGTACTTGAAGATCGCGAGACCGGCCTTGTTGGCGCCGGGTCCGGCCGGCTCGGAGGCACCGTCGATGAAGGTGCGCTGCTGCCTTCGGGTCGCGTCGCCGATCAGCTTGCCGCCCGCGTAGGCGGCCATGAACGTGTTGAAGTCGGCCGGGGTGGAGACCACGCCTCCCGAGGCCCAGGAGCCGGAGGCACCGAACAGGGTGGTGACGTCCTCGGCCGGGGCGCCGGGCTCGACGGCGTACCCGTGCAGGTAGGGCTCGGGCAGCCGGTAGCCCTCCGGGAGGCTGGTCCCCCTGAGCCCGAGCGGCCGGTACACCTTCGAGGCCAGCAGGTCCTCGTAGCGCTGCCCGGTCACGGCCTCCGCCATCAGGGCGACGGCGATGTTGTCGGAGTTGGAGTACTGATAGCGGGAGCCGGGGGCGAACTCCAGCCCTTCGTCGGCGACGAAGTCGAGCAGGTGCCGGGAGTCGAACACGTGGTGCGGATCGGCCCGGATCACGTCGACGAAGTCCGGTGCGGCGCTGTAGTCCGGCAGGCCACTGGTGTGCTGCAGGAGTTGACGCAGCGTCACCGCATGCCAGGCGTCGGGCAGCGAGGGCAGTCGCTTGCCGAGGGTGTCGTCGAGGGAGAGCATGCCGCAGTCGACGAGGCGCAGCGCGACCGCGCCGCTGAATGCCTTGGCGGCGCTGGCCAGTCGCATGTGGTCGGTGGCGAGCGGCTGCCGCTGGGTGCCGAGTTCGGCGACGCCGGCCCGTACCACCCGTACGCGATCGCCGTCCCTGAGCACCGCGATGGCGCCGGGCGGGCCGTCCGGCCGCTCGACGAGCTCCCGCAGCCGGGCCTTGAGCGCGCCGTCCCCGTCGCCCCGGGGTGTGGCCCCGGCCGGGCCGGTCAGCGCGAGCGAGGCGGTGAGCAGCGCGACGACCGCGCGCCCGCCGTGACGGGTCAGCGGCAAACGGCGGTGACGCAGTGACACGACGGGCCTCCGGGCGAGGGTGGGGCGGGAGCGGCTGCGGGCCGGCCGCCAAGCGGTGGCCGCCGGTTGGCCATGCATCACCTGACCGGAGTCGCCCGAAACGCCCCGCCCGCCGAAGTGACCCGCTCGGCGCAGCGGGCGGGATTCCCAGGCGGCGGCGCTCCGGTGCGCGCATTCCGGCCCGGCCGCAAGGCGTGCGGGCGCTAGGCGGTGCGGGCGCTGGGCGGTGCGGGCGCTAGGCGGTGCGGGCGAGCTTCCGCAGGACGTCCTGCGCCCTTTCGCCCTCGCGGACCCCGTCGACGACGGCCTGGTGGTAGGCGCGGCTGTCCTCCTCGGAGTGGCAGGGCACGGGGCTGCCGACGAGCGTGTACCAGTCGGCGGCGCCCGAATACTGCACGGCGAGGTCCGCCTCGTGCCCGGACCAGGTGGTGTGGATGGTCAGGTCCCCCTGCATCGGGCCGAACTCCTCGGCCTGCACGACGCCGGGGAGTACGTGGATGCCCACGGTGGTCCAGGATGCCCAGGTCATGGTGTTCCCTCGGTTCGGAAGAGCGCGGGCCGCGAGCCGGGCCGGTGTCTCAAGTCTGACCTCTCGGGACGATCCACCCACCCGGGACACACGGGGCACTTCCCGTTCGGCCGGTCCCCTGGGCCCAGGCCTGCCCGGGGCCCAGGCCTGTCCGGCGGACGTCGTCCGGGACGGCGGCCGGATCCGCCGGACACGCCTCAGATGCACTTGGCCTCGAAGGTGCTCGCGTCGCTCTTCCACTGGGTGAAGCCGGCACTGTACGCGTTCGAGTACACGCGGCTCTGAGCGGAGTCCTTCTGGTCGATCGCCTGCTGGAAACTGGCCTGGCTCTCGCTCATGGACCGGCTGTCGGCGGCGAGCGCGCGGATGGCGCTGCGCGCGGCGAGGTCGTCGGCGGCGTCCGCGGCCGCGTCGAGGTTCGATGCCAGGGAGCTCAATGAGGCGGCCGAGGCCTTGTCGAAGGCCGCGTTGTTGCTGCGGATCGCCGCTTGGGCCCGTTCACAGCCCGGGTCGGCCGTCTTCGTCCCGGTGGGGAGCACTCCCGTGTTCACGTCCGCACGCGGCGTGGGCTGCGCCGGGAAGGTGTAGGCCGGCGTCGTCGCGGACGCCGCCGGGTTCGCGGACCTGCCGTGCGCCGCGACCCAGGCGAGCACGTTGTGGGGGCCGATGATGAGGACGGCGGCGGCGCCGATCAGGGCCAGCCCGCCGGCCGCGGAGGAGCCCGATGTCCCTTTCCGCGCCGGGGGCTGGGTCCTGCGGACGGGCGCCTTGGGTACGGGTCCGGCCTTCTTCGCCCCGCCGACCGCCGCCGACTGCTTCGTCTTCGCGGTGGGCCCCGTCTTCGGTTTCGGGGTGGGCCCGGATGTCGCCTTCGGGGTGGGCCCGGAGTTCGTCTTCGGGGTGGGCCGAGTCTTCGTCTTCGTGGTGGACTCGGCCGTCGCCCGCGCACTCTTCCCGTACGGGGCCGTACCGTATCCGGCCAGTGCCGTCACCATCGGCGCGGGCAGCCACGACCCGGCCAGGCTCATCGTTTCGCCCTGGGTCCGGCGGCGCGCGTAGTCCATGATGTCCGCGACGGGCGGCCGGTCGCCGGGCTCCTTGGCCAGGCACCTCTCCACGATGACACGAAGCTCGTCGGGGCAACTGCCCAGCTCGGGCTCCTCGTTGATGACCCGGTAGAAGAGTGCGTCCGGATTCCCCTCGCCGAAGGCCGTGCGGCCCGTCGCGGCGAACACGGCGAGGTTGCCCAGGGCGAACACATCGGTGGCCGGGCTCGCGGAGCGGCCGCGGATCTGCTCGGGTGCCATGAACGCGGGTGTGCCGATGCGTACATGGGTGTGGGTGAGGGAGGTGGCGTCCGCGGCGTGGGCGATGCCGAAGTCGATGACGCGGGGGCCGTCCTCGGCGAGCAGGATGTTGGCCGGCTTGAGATCGCGGTGGATCAGCGCGCACGCGTGGATCGCCGCGAGCCCCTCGGCCACGCCCGCCATGAGCCGGAACACCGTGAGCGCCGGGAGGGGTCCGTGTTCCGCGACGGCCTGCTGCAACGAGGGCCCCGGCACATAGGCGGTGGCCAGCCAGGGCAGGCCCGCCTCGCTGTCCGCGTCGATGACGGGCGCGGTGTAGAGGCCCTGGACGCGTTGCGCGGCGTCGATCTCCTTGCGGAACCGGCGGCGGAACTCGTCGTCCTCGGCGTAGTCGGGCCGCACCACCTTGATCGCGAGGGCCCGGCCGCCGGGAGTGAAGGCGAGATAGACGCGCCCCATGCCGCCCGCTCCCAGGCGGGCGCGTAAGGCGTATCCGCCGACGACCCTCGGATCGTCGTCGGTCAGTGGCTTGAATCGGCCGGCCATCCGTACCCCCGTACTGCCTCGGCACCCACCGTTGGATAACGGCATAATCCCATGGCGGTCGGCCAATTCCCATGGGGCCAGGGGCACTTCACGCCCCGCCGCCCCGACCCGGGTCCTGACGTGCGGCTTCAGCGGGGCGGGGGGCGGAGCGGGCGGGGGCCGTGGAGTGGCGACCGGGGCCAGGCCCGACGTGTCCGCATGGGGCCGCTCATGGGCCGACCGAGGGGGACCGCGCCGTCCGGCGTGGTCCTGGTACGACAGACGTGGTGGCGGCACGCACTCCCACCCCCACAACTATGGTGTCCCACCACATACACCGCTGACCTGCGCCTTCCTACGGTGTGGCGACACGTACTCGTCCTCGCCCACCGTCCGGAAGTGGTACCCATGGCCGCCTCTGCCACCGCTCCCCCGCCCGCCGCCGCCCATCTCCGGCGCGTCGTCGCCGCCAGCCTCATCGGCACGACCGTCGAGTGGTACGACTTCTTCCTCTACGGGTCGGCCGCCGCGCTCGTGTTCAACAAGTTGTTCTTCCCCGACTCGGCGCCGCTCGTCGGGACGTTGCTCTCCTTTCTCACCTATGCCGTGGGGTTCGCGGCGCGGCCGCTCGGGGCCCTGGTGTTCGGGCACTTCGGGGACCGGCTCGGCCGCAAGAAGCTGCTCGTGGTGAGTCTGCTCATGATGGGCGGTGCCACCTTCGGCATCGGGCTGCTGCCCACCCACGCCACCGTGGGAGCCGCGGCGCCCGTGCTGCTCACGGCGTTGCGTCTGGTGCAGGGGTTCGCGCTGGGCGGCGAGTGGGGCGGGGCCGTGCTGCTCGTGTCGGAGCACGGGGACGCCCGGCGGCGCGGGTTCTGGTCCTCCTGGCCGCAGACCGGCGCCCCCGCGGGGCAGTTGCTCGCCGCGGGTGTGCTCTCCGCACTGACCGCGCTGCTGTCCGACGACGCCTTCACGGCATGGGGCTGGCGCATACCGTTCCTGCTGTCGGGTGTGCTGGTGCTGCTGGGTCTGTGGATCAGGCTCTCCGTCGACGAATCCCCGGTGTTCAAGGCCGCGTTGGCGCGTGCCGCCACCCGGACGTCCGACGGCGCGACCGAGAGGCTGCCGCTCGTCGCGGTCCTGCGCGACCACTGGCGCGATGTGCTCGTCGCGATGGGCGCGCGGATGGCGGAGAACATCAGCTACTACGTGATCACCGCGTTCATCCTGGTGTACGCGACGACATCGGCCGGAATGGCGAAGCAGACCGCGCTCAACTCCGTCCTCATCGCCTCCGCCGTGCACTTCGTGGTCATCCCGGCGTGGGGCGCGCTGTCCGACCGGATCGGACGCAGGCCGGTGTATCTGATCGGCGCCGTGGGCGTGGGTGCCTGGATGTTCCCGTTCTTCGCGCTGATCGACACCGGCAGCTTCGGGAACCTGATCCTGGCCGTCACCGTCGGTCTGGTCTTCCACGGCGCGATGTACGCACCCCAGGCGGCCTTCTTCTCCGAGATGTTCGCGACCCGGATGCGGTATTCGGGGGCGTCGATCGGCGCCCAGTTCTCCTCCGTGGCGGCCGGCGCGCCCGCGCCGCTCATCGCGACGGCGCTGCTCTCCGACTACGGCACCTCGACACCCATCGCCCTGTACGTCATCGCGGCCGTGCTGCTCACGGTGGTCGCCGTCGGGTGTGCGCAGGAGACACGCCACCGGGACCTGGAGCAGGTCGAGCCGACGGAGGACGTACAGCAGATGGCGACGGCGCCGTCCGGTACGGACGCGCGAACTGCCTGAGGGTGCACGGTACTTGGAGTGGGGCGGCGTCCGTGTGGTGGCGCCCCACTCGTCAGGGCCTTATGGCTGGGGCCGCCACATACAGCCGGAGCGCGAGCTGGATTTCCAGGGCACGCGCCGGTGTCTGCCAGTCGGGACCGAGCAGCCGGCCGATCCGCTCCAGCCGCTGGGCCACCGTGTTCACATGGACGTGGAGCTGCTCCTTGGTGCGGGCCGGGCTCATGCCGTTGGCGAAGTACGCGTCGAGGGTGCGGACCAGGGCGGTGCCCCGCTTCTCGTCGTACGCCACGACCGAGCCGATCGTGCGGTCGACGAATCCGTGGATGTCCTGGGTGTCCGCGAGCAGCAGCCCGAGGAACCCGAGCTCCTGGGCAGCGGCGCCCTCGCCGGTGCGGCCGAGCAGCCGCAGCGCCTCCAGACAGCGGCGGGACTCGGCGTACGCGGTGGCGACGGCGCCGGGTGTCAGGGCGGGGGCCTCCACGGCGCCGGACGCGCCGACCGTGACCGGCTCGTGCAGAGCGCCGCTGAGCTGCTTCGCCGTCTGCCGGGCCACCTCGGCCGGGGTGTCACCGGGGCCGAGCGGGAGGAGCAGGACCGTACCGCCGTCGCGGGTCGAGGCGAGGCCGTGCCGGGTGGCGGCCAGGTACGCGGCGGCGGAGCCGATGCGCCGGCGGTCCGCGGTCCGGCGGGCGGCGGTGCCGGGGGCGGGGCCGTCGATGCGGGCGGCGAGCACCACGTGCGGGGCGTCGAGGTCGGCGCGCAGCCGGGCGGCACGCTCGCGCAGCAGTCGCGGGTCGCGGCCCGGCGCGTCCAGGAAGTCGTCCAACAGCTCCCCCCGAACCCGCTGTTCGGCCTCGCCCGCCGAGCGCCGGGCGAGCAGGAGCAGCGAGGTGACCATGGCGGCGCGCTCCAGGGTGCGGCGGTCGACGGGGTCGAGGCCGGGGTGGCCGTGCAGGACGAGGGCGCCCAGGAGTTCGCCGCCGGCCGATACTCCGGCGAGCCAGTCGTCGCCGTGGCGCATCGCGTGGCCGTCGGTGCCGCTGATCCGCAGGACGGCGGTGTGGGGCGAGTCGGCGTCGGCGAACTCGACAGTGCCGTCGAGGACTTCGGAGACCGCTCCGGCCACGTCGTGGACTCCGCCGCCGCGCAGGACCAATTCGGTGAGCCGGTCGTGGGCCTCCGAGGCCCGTTCGAGGACGGCGCTGTGGTCGCGGATCGTCTCGTTGGCCCTCTCCAGTTCGCCGAGGGCCGAGCGGGTTTCGGCCAGCAGGTTGGCGGTGTCGATGGCGACGGCGGCGTGCGCCGCGAACGAGCCGAGGAGGGCGATCTCCTCGCGGGCGAAGACCCGGGGGTGGCGGTCGGCGGCGAACAGCACTCCGATGACCGTGCTTCCGGTGCTGCCGAGCATCAGGGGCACGCCGAGGATGGCGACGAGCCCTTCGTCGCGTACGCCGGTGTCGATGGCGCTGGTGTGCTGGAACCGCTCGTCGTCGAAGTAGCTGGAGGTGACGTACGGGCGGGCGGTCTGCGCGACGAGACCGCCGAGCCCCTCGCCCATGCCGAGCCGCAACTGCTGGAAGCGGGCGGCCACCGAGCCTTCGGTGACGCGCATGTACGTGTCGCCCGCGGCGGGATCGTTGAGGCTGAGGTAGGCGACCTCCGTGCGGAGCAGCGAGCGGGCGCGTTGCACGATGGCGCGCAGTACCGCGTCCAGATCGCGCAGCCCCGCGAGGTCGTGGGCCGTCTCGAACAGGGCGGACAGTTCGGCCTCGCGGCGTCTGCGCTGTTCGAGGTCGGTCCGTACGCGCAGCGCGAGCCGCCGCATCGCGTCCAGGCCCGCGAGCGCCCGCGGTCCCGCGCCGTCGGCGCGGGCGATCAGGGCCGGGCGGTCGTACGCCTCCGCGGGCGCACCACGGGCCAGAAGTTCCAGGTAGGCGGCTTCGGGATGGTCGGCGACATGCGGGTGATGGGTCATGGTCACAGGGATACCTGCCGGACGTGCGGCCTCGCCAGGCCTGTGGACAACTCTTGAGGGGTGCAGAACAAGCAGCGGAACGAGCGGAGGAGGAGCGGGAGTTCGACAGGTGCGCGGTGCTCTGTGGCGGTCGCCGGGCGGGTGGGCGGACCGGCGGCCGGGCGGGTGTTCAGTGCGCGGTCCATCCGCCGTCGAGGGCGAGCGAGGTGCCGGTGATGAACGACGCCTGCGGGGTGCAGAGATAGGCGACGGCTTCGGCGACTTCGTGTGGCTCGACGAGGCGCTTGAGCGCGGCGTCCTTGAGGAACACCTCGGTGAGCACGCGTTCCTCGGGGATGCCGTGGGCGGCGGCCTGATCGGCGATCTGCCGCTCCACCAGGGGCGTACGCACATAGCCGGGGTTGACGCAGTTCGATGTGACGCCGTGCGGGGCGCCTTCGAGGGCTGCGGTCTTGGAGAGCCCTTCGAGGCCATGTTTGGCGGACACATAGGCCGACTTGAAGGCGGAGGCCCGCAGCCCATGGACCGAGGACAGGTTGACGATGCGGCCCCACCCCTGTGCGTACATGTGCGGCAGCGCTCCTCTGATCAGCCGGAAGGGCGCTTCGAGCATGACGGTGAGGACGGTGTGGAAGACGTCGGGCGGGAACTCCTCGATGGGGCGCACCAGTTGGAGCCCGGCGTTGTTGACCAGGATGTCGGTGCCCGCGGCGGCCCGCTCGGCCGCGTCGAGGTCGGTGAGGTCGAGGACGAGGGGTTCCACGGTGCCGCTGAGGCCGGCCGCCCGCTTCCCGAGCGTCTCGAGTCCTGCCGCGTCCCGGTCCACCGCTCGGACCTTCGCTCCGGCCGAGGCGAGCCGCAGGGCGCAGGCGCGGCCTATGCCGCCGGCCGCTCCGGTGACGAGCACGGCGCGTCCCCGCAGGTCGAGGGAGACGGAGGGGGCGGGGCGGAGGGCGGCGGGCCCGGGGCCATGGGGCCCGGGGGTGGCGGGGGGCCCGGCCGTGGTGGGCTCGGGGGTGAGGGGCGCGGTCATGCGCTCGACCCTAGGCAGGCCGCCCCTCAGCCACCCATGTGGTCAGCACACACACTTCACAGCTCGGTGCTGGGTCGGAACCATGTGGGGCCGTCCGCCTGGGCCTGCTTGATGCTGAACAGCGCGAACTCACTGAGCTGCGGCAGGGCGTCCATGGCGAACCACCCCACGTCGAGGGACTCGTCGTCGTTGACGCGTGCTTCGCCGCCGGTGGCACGGCAGCGGAAGGCGATGTCCATGAACTGGCACACGTCGCCGTTGGGGTAGACGACGGGGGTGGGGGCCGCGTCCACGAGGACCACGCGCTCGGCGACGCACCGTACGCCGGTCTCCTCGTACACCTCGCGCACCGCGGTCTGGGCCGGCTCCTCCCCCGGCTCCGGGATGCCGCCGACCGTCGACCACTGGCCGTTGTCCGCGCGGCGGCCGAGCAGGACCCGGCCCTCGTCGTCGAAGACGATCGCGCTCACGCCCGGCAGCAGGAGCAGCTGGTGCCCGGCGGTGGCCCGGATGTCTCGGATGAAGTCAGGAGTTGCCATGCCCCCGACCCTAACGGCCGCCGGGGACCGGCCGGTCAGCCCCGGTTGTCCCGGCTCCGGCGTACGTTGCGGGCGATCCCCCAGGCCAGGCCCGCCGCGGCGGCCGCGACGAGCGCCCACTCCGGCAGCGTGCCGAGCTCGGTCGCGGGCGTCTGCGACGAGCGCAGCGGCACCTTCGCCACCAGGGACGCCGGGGTGAACAGCGCGGTCTTCTGGACGACCTTGCCGTCGGGCATGATCACGGCGCTGACGCCGCTGGTCACCGGGACGGTGACGGTCCTGCTGTGCTCGACCGCGCGCACCCGGCTCATGGCGAGCTGCTGGTAGGTCATCTCGCTGCGGTCGAAGGTGGCGTTGTTGCTCGGCACGGAGATCATCTGGGCGCCCGCGGTGACGGTGTCGCGCACCGCCCAGTCGAAGGCGGCCTCGTAGCAGGTGGCGATGCCCACCTTGGTGCCCGCCATGGTGAACACGCCGGGCTTGGTGCCCCGGTTGAAGTCCTCGCGCACCATGGAGGTGTAGCCGGGGGCGAAGGTGCCGATGAGGCCGCGCAGCGGGATGTACTCACCGAACGGCTGGATCTGCCGTTTGTCGTAGGTGGCGACGGGGCCCAGCTTCGGGTCCCACTGGACCTGCTCGTTGTAGAGCTTGGTGCCGTATCCGCCGACCACCGCGCCGACCGAGATCGGGGCGCCGATGGTCTTGGCGGTCTGGTCGATGAGCGTGCGGGCGTCGTCGTCGGCGAAGGGGTCCACGTCGGAGGAGTTCTCCGGCCACAGCACGAAGTCGGGCTGCGGCTCCTTGCCGGCCTTGACGCGGTCGGCGAGGCGGAGGGTCTCGCGTACGTGGTAGTCGAGCACGGCCCGGCGCTGGGAGTTGAAGTCGAGGCCGAGGCGGGGCACGTTGCCCTGGATCACGGCGACCGTCGCGGTGCCGTCCTCGGCGGCGTCGCTGACCAGGCCGCGCGCCCCGAAGGAGGCGGCTACGGGCACGACGACCGCGAGCAGCGCGGCCGCGGCGGCGCCCTTGCGCAGGCTCCCCGTGGCGCGCAGGCGCAGCGCCTGGCGCAGGCACTCGTACAGTCCGAATCCGCAGAGCACCACGGCGAAGCCGAGGACGGGGGTGCCGCCGAGGGCGGCGAGCGGCAGGAAGGTTCCGTCCGCCTGGCCGAAGGCGATCTTGCCCCAGGGGAAGCCGCCGAAGGGGGCGCGGGCGCGGAGGGCCTCGGCCGCGACCCACAGGGTGGCGGCCCACACAGGCCACCCGGGAAGCCTGGAGACGACGGCCGTACCGGCCCCTGCCGCGCCGATGAAGAGCGCCTCGATCGCGGCGAGCCCGAGCCACGGTCCGGGGCCCACCTCCACGCCGGTCCACACGAGGAGCGGCAGCAGGAAGCCGAGGCCGAAGAGGTAGCCGAGGCCGAGGCCCGCCTTCCAGCCGCGGCCGCGCAGGACCCAGCCGAAGACGGCGAACGCGGGCAGCGCCAGCCACCACAGGGGCCTCGGGGGGAAGCTCAGATACAGGAGCACCCCACCGAGGGCGGCGACCGCGGGCCGCAGGAGGCGGTTCAGGATCCGGCGCGGCCGCGAGGCGGCGTCGGGCTGCGTCCCGAGCGGGCCCGGGGCGGTGGTGGGGGTTTTGGTGGTGCTCACCCGGCGGAGTCTACGGCCGCTCGCTGTGTGCGCGGGAGTCCGGACGGGCGCCGCCCGCGCGGGCGGCGCGGGGCGTCAGGCTTCGACGGGCTTGCCGGTGCCGAGCGGCCGCAGCCGGTCGCGGATGAACCGGACCGCCGCTTCGGCGTCGTCCACGGTGACGGTGAAGACGCGCCCGTCACCGAGCTTGAGCGCCACGCCCTCACCGCGTCGTACGACGACGGCGGTGCCGATCTCGGGGCGCCAGCGGTAGCCCCAGCCGCCCCACTGGCGCGGGGTGACCCGCGGCACGAAGTCGGCTCCGACCACATGGTCGAGGCGGATGGTCCGGCGCGGCAGACCGATGTGGCCGCAGCGCACTTCCAGGCAGTCCCCTTCGACCCTGACCGCCACATGGACGAAGGCGAGGGTCCCGAAGAGGATGAGGATCCCGGCGGCCAGGCAGCCGACGACGGACATCAGGAGCGGGGCGATGCCCGAGGTCCAGGTCGAGTCGACGGCCAGCTCGATGCCGAGCGCGATGCACGCCGCGCCGCCGGCCGCGAGGAGCCACTGGACGCGGTTGGTGGCCCGGCCGATCCAGACCTCGGGCGGCTGCTCGGTGGCACCGGATCCGGGACGGGGCTCGGGGGGCGTGGGGTACTCCGGGGACGCTTCCCTCATGGAATGCAGCGTACTCAGATTCCGCCGCGACGGCACCGCCCGGCGTTCAGTGCGCGATGGTCACGGCCTTGAGGAGGCGGCCTTCGGCGTAGGCGAGGGCGACGTCGGGCAGGGCGCCCTGGCGACCGCTGAGCAGCACCGTCAGGGCCCCGACCCGGGCGGCGTCGGGCGCGGGGGCGATCCCTGCGCGGCGCAGCGCCTGGGCGGCCACCGCCTGGGCGCTGCCGAAGAAGGTGAGCGGGCCGCCGTCGGGGCGCAGGGCCGTACGGATGCGTTCGGCCACCAGCTCGTAGTGGGTGCAGCCGAGGACGACGGTCCTTACGCCGTTCGGGGTGAGCGCGGCGGCCGCGGCGATCGCGGCGTCGATCGCGGCCTCGTCGGCGTGCTCCACGGCCTCGGCGAGACCGTGGCAGGGCACCTCCGTGACGGGGACGCCGTCGGCGAATTCGTTGATCAGGCCGCGTTGGTAGGGGCTGCCGGTGGTGGCCGGGGTCGCCCAGATCGCGAAGGGCTCGCCCCCGACGGCGGCGGGCTTGATCGCGGGTACGGTGCCGATCACCGGGATCCCCGGTTCCAGGGCGGCGCGGATCGCGGGCAGCGCGTGGACCGAGGCGGTGTTGCAGGCGATGATCAGGGCGTCCGGGGCCTCGGCGGCGGCGGCCGTGGCGACGGCGAGAGCACGTTCCCTGATGCCGTCGGGTGTGCGCGGACCCCATGGCATGCCGTCGGGGTCGGACGAGATCACGAGGTCGGCGTCGGGGCGGAGCCGACGCACCGCGGCGGTCGCGGCGAGCAGGCCGATTCCGGAGTCCATCAGCGCGATCTTCACCCGGTCACCATAGTCGACGGTCCCGGCCGATCCGGCCGAGGTCCCGTGCCGAGCACGGGCCGTGGGGCAGACTTCGGCGGGTGAGCGCCCTCGTATGGATCGCCCTGGTGTCCTTGATCGTCTGGCTGTGGCTGCTGCTCGGGCAGGGCTTCTTCTGGCGCACCGACCAGCGCCTGCCGCCCCGCGCCGACCTCGCGACGTGGCCGGATGTCGCGGTCGTGGTCCCCGCCCGCGACGAGGCGGAGGTACTGCCGCTCAGCCTCCCCTCGCTGCTCGCGCAGGACTACCCCGGCCGCGCGGAGATCTTCCTGGTGGACGACGGCAGCTCGGACGGCACCGGCGCCCTCGCCCGCTCCCTCGCCGACCGCCATGGAGGGCTGCCGCTGAGCGTCGTCTCCCCCGGTGAGCCGGAGGCGGGCTGGACGGGGAAGCTGTGGGCGCTGCGCCACGGCATCGCTCTCGCACGGGCCCGCGGGCCGGAGTATCTGCTGCTCACGGACGCGGACATCGCGCACGCGCCGGACGGCCTGCGGGAACTGGTGGCCGCGGCCCGGGGCGGCGGCTACGACCTGGTGTCGCAGATGGCTCGGCTGCGGGTGGCGAGCGGCTGGGAGCGGATGATCGTCCCGGCGTTCGTCTACTTCTTCGCGCAGTTGTATCCGTTCCGCTGGATCAATGCCGCGCGGCCCCGCGCGACGGCCGCGGCGGGCGGCTGTGTGCTGCTGCGCACCGGGGCCGCGGAGCGCGCGGGGGTGCCCGATGCGGTGCGGCACGCGGTGATCGACGACGTGTCGGTGGCGCGTGCGGTGCGCCGGTCGGGTGGGCGGGTCTGGCTCGGCCTCGCGGACCGGGTGGACAGTGTGCGCCCCTATCCGCGCCTGGCGGACCTGTGGCGGATGGTCTCGCGCAGCGCCTACGCCCAGCTGCGGCACAATCCGCTGCTGCTGCTCGGGACGGTCGCGGGTCTGGCCCTCGTCTACCTGGCGCCGCCGCTCACCTGCCTGGCCGGCCTGGCCGTCGGCAGCGCGGGGGCGGCGTGGGCGGGCGGCCTAGCCTGGCTCGTGATGTCCGGTACGTATCTGCCGATGCTGCGCTACTACCGCCAGCCGCTCGTGCTCGCCCCGGCGCTGCCGTTCACGGCGCTGCTCTACCTGCTGATGACCGTCGACTCGGCGGTGCAGCACTACCGGGGCCGGGGCGCCGCCTGGAAGGGACGCACCTACGCCCGGCCCGGGGCCACGCCCGAACCGTCCCGGGCCGAAGGCGCCCCCGAGCAGTCCCGGCCCGAGGCCTCCCCCGAGCAGTACTGAGCGCCGGCGCTCACTTGCGGCCGGGCGTCCAGTTCATGCCCCAGCCGTACGTCTGGTCGATGGTGCGCTGGGGGCTGACGCCGCGCGCGGGCACCAGGTAGCGGGCCTCGCGCTGGACGATCAGGTCGCCGCCGTTGTTGGTGATGAGGGCGAGCGCGCAGACCGTGGAGGGGACGGTGCACTCGTCGAGGAAGAACTCGACGGGCGCGCCGAACTGCGGCTGGAGGGTCACCGTGGCGTGCAGGTCGGCGAAGCTGCGGGCGCCCTCGTAGATGGTGACGAAGATCAGGAGCCGGCGGAACTTGTCCTTCTGGTCGAGGTTGACGGTGAGGTTCTCACCGGATTCGACGGCGCCGGTGCGGTCGTCGCCGTCGAGGTGGATGTACGGGGGCTGGTGGAGCGCGCCGAACGCGTTGCCCAGGGCCTGCACAACGCCCTTGCGGCCGTCGGAGAGCTCGTACAGGGCGCACAGGTCGAGGTCGAGGTCGGAGTGGTTGGCGGTGGCGCGCCCCAGCTTGGCTCCCCAGCCGCTGAACTGCTTGCGCGTCTGCCAGTTGAGGTTGACCCGCAGCGCGCCCGACGAGCCGCCCTGTTTGGCGAGCGAGACGCGGGGGGCTTCCTTGGTGAGGGTGACCTTCGACAGCCGTACGGGCGTCGCGGGCGTCGGCGCCGGAGCCGCGGGCGGGGCCGTGGGCGGGAGCGGCACCTGCGCGGTCGGGGCGGGCCGCGCGGGCGGCCGGACCGACGGAGTGAAGGGGGCGGTGGGCGCGGCCGGCGGCTGCTGGGGCTTGTCGACGGTGATGCCGAAGTCCGTCGCCAGGCCTTCGAGTCCGCTGTCGTACCCCTGGCCGACGGCGCGGAACTTCCAGGCGCCCTGGCGGCGGTACAGCTCGCCGAGGATGAAGGCGGTCTCGACGGTGGCGTCCTGGCTCTCGAAGCGGGCCAGTTCCGCGCCGGTCGCCGCGTCCAGGACGCGGATGCCGAGCCCGGGGACCCGGCCGAAGGTGCCGCCGTCGGCGGACGCGGCCAGGACGACGCGCTCGACGGCGGCTTCCACCTGGCCGAGGTCGATGACGAGGGTGTCGGTCACCGCGTCGGGTTCGGAGCGCTTGCCCTCGTGGCGCACGGCGCCGGAGGAGTGGGCGGGCTGGTTGTAGAAGACGAAGTCGGCGTCCGAGCGGACCCGGCCGTCGGCCAGCAGGAGGGCCGACGCGTCCACGTCGGGGACGCCGGGGCCCGACCGCCAGGCCAGCTCGACACGGACCGAGTGCGCCGGCACCGGGACGTTGGCCCCTTTAAGCATGGACATGCTCTCCCCCATCGCTGGTCGCGGTGCTCTCTCGTCGCCGCGCCGAAAGATGCTGCATCGTCAACTTAATCCCCGGCCGCCTTCGCAGCACCTCCCCCGGCCGCGCCCCGCCGTCCACCGTGGCCCCGGCCGGTACGCGCGCCGGCGGCACACGGGCCGCGGCGCCCGCGAACTCCCGTGGATCGGGACGGAGTTCGGGGCGCCGCGAGGTCAGGCGGTGTCAGGCCTCGTTGGCCGAACGCACCTTGGGCCTACGTGTCAGTACGGTCGCGGCCAGCACGGCGGCGATGGCGGCGCAGAGCACCATGAGCCGCGCGCCACCCGTGAACGTACTGCCCAGGCTGTCCCTGAGCAGATGGACGGAGTTGAGTCCGGTGGCCACGGAGTGGACGACGACGATGCCGAGGGCGGCCGCCGCGCCCGCCGTCCAGGCCCACAGCGGGTCGTACAGGGGGAGCAGGCACGCCAGCGCCAGACAGACGACGGCGATGCCCGTCGAGGCTCCGGCAGCGAGGTCGCCGGAGCGCAGGTCCCTGAGGTCGGTCGGCAGGTGGATCGCGGCGACGACCAGCAGGGCGACCGCGGCCGGCCACCGCAGGACGGACCTTACGGGCCGCGACGCCGACGAGCGCGTGCTCGTGGTGGCGTCGGCCCGCTCGGGGGCGGGCGACGTGCGGGCCGGGGCCGTGTCCGGGCGGGGAGGCGCCATTGCCTCCGCGACGGCGGGGTCCTGAGGGGCGGGAGCCTCGGCCGGCGCCTCCGGGGCGGACGGCGCCATGCGCTCCGGTGCGCCGGGGGCGGCTTCCGGCGCCGACAGCGCCATGGCCATCGCCATCTGCTCCTCGGCGGAGCGGGTGGGGCCGGCGGAACCGGCGGACGGCACGGGGGGTTCGCCGCCGTCGGCCACCTGGGTGAGGGCCTCCGCCTGCGCGGGAGCCTCCATCTGTGCGAAGGCCTCCGTCCCCAGCGGGGCGTCGGCCCGCACGGGGGCCTCCGCCCGAGCGAGGGCCTCGGCCTGGACGAGGGCTTCCGCCTGGACGACGGCCTCCGCCTGAGCGACGGCCTCCGCCCGCATGAGGGCTTCCGCCTGCGCGGACGGCGCCGCGGGCTCGGGCGCCCGCACGGGGGCCTCGACGGCTTCCGCCGCCCGGACCGCGGGGCCGGTCTCCGCCGCCTCCTGCGCGCGGCGTTCGGCGGCTTCGGAGACCCGCACGCGGAGCCGGCCGTCACCGGAGCCGAAGCTGGCGATCAGCGCCGCCACGTCTTCGATGGGCCGTTCCGTCGCGGCCGCGTGCAGGGCGGTGCCGGCGTCCTCCGCGGTGCCGGGAGGCTCCTGCAGCAGCGAGATCAGCTGGTGGACCTCGTTCACCGAGCGCGTGACGGCGGCCAGGCGGAGGGCCTGGTCCCCCGGCGGCGGACAGCCGCCGGCCTCGTTCAGCAGGTGTACGAGCGAGGCGATCTCGTGCATGGGGCGCGAGGAGACCACGGTGCGGAGCAGAAGCAATCCGGGCTCGTCACCCGGACCTATGGGGATCTGCTCGTCCTGGGGAGGGGTTTGATCGGATGACATCACTCGGCTTCCTTCGTTGTGCCTCGACGCGACGCCAGCTTTCCGGCTGTCACGGTGCGTCATGGGATACGCACATACAGCCCTATATCAGCCCAAAAGGGCTAGGTGCGCGATCGGGCGGGGTTCCCTGGCCGGGTGACGGGGAGGCCCCCACCACCCGGCCAGGGAAGGGCCCGGCCGAGTCCCGGCACGGCATGCGGGCGCCGGAGGGCGGCCGCGCCGGGCGCCTCACACGGGTACGGGGCTTGGGCCAGACGGACGACGTGGTGTCCGGATCGTGCGCCCCACCGCGGCGGCGGGGCCGGCGGGTTCACAGCTCCACAGGTTCCTCGGCCATACTTCCGCCCGTGGAGCAACGATCAGAACACCAGTACTTGCCCCTGACCGGTGCGGCGACGGACCCCTCGTACGTCCCCGGCCTCGTACCGCCTCGCGCCACCGCGCCCGAGGAGGTGTTGCCCGACGCGGCCCGCGCAGCGGACGCCACGGCGGAAGCGGGTGCGGACGCGGCGGACGCTGCGGACCCGACGGCCGCCGAACCGGAGGCGGACGGCGGAGCCGGCGGCGGCGATGAGGCCGAGGCGGACGGGGACGCGCGCGGTGAAGCCGGCGACACGGCCGAGGCCCACGAGGCCAACGGGACGGACGACGCGGGCGACCGGCCCGCGTACGAGATATCCGACCGGGTGGGCTCGATCGTCGCCGACCACCGGGGGATCCGGCTGCGCCTGCACGAGGAGGAGGCCGACTTCCGCTGGGACGAGGTCAGCGCGGTCGAGTACAGCACGCCACGCTGGTCGCGGCGGTTCGAGATCGCCGTGTACACGGCCGCACCCCGGCGGTTCTCGCACGATGTCCAGGCCGCCGACCGGGCCGAGCTCGCCCGGTGGAGCGAACAGCTCGAAGCAGTGCTCGACGCGTACTTCGAGAACTGACCCACCGCCCCCGCCTGAGCCGTGCCGGACGCGGCCGCCCTCCACCCCCCGCATCGACGATCGCCAACTCCTGTGTGCCGCACGGGAGTTGGCGACGTGCGTTCCGGCCCTTCACCTCACCCACACACGCCCTTCGGGCGACGTATGTGCGCGCCACACCTCGCGCCGTGACGGAGCCGTGGACGCAGGGTGGGTGCCCGATGTTTCGGCAGGTCAAGCCGTTTAAAACGACGTAAAACGGATGACCAGGAGATTGGGGCTCCCCAACGGCCACATCGTGGGCTTAACTTATGTGCCATGACCTCCCCCCGCTCCACCTATGGCGGCGGTTACTACTCCGCGCCGTTCTTCCCGGACACCCCCATCTACGACTCCCTCGTCGCAGAAAGGGGCACACCTCAGATCGCCCCGATCCGAGTCCCTTCCCTCTACGACACCGGCAGCAGCAACTACCTGCCGGCGCTTCCGTCGGCGCTGCCCGCGCTGCCGGCCGCCCCCTCGCAGCAGAGCCCCTCCTACGCCTCGTCGTACGGGTACCAGCAGCAGATGCAGCAGCCCGTACCGCTGCAGCACGCCGCCGCCCCGTACATCCCCCAGCAGCCCTCGGCCCCGCGCGGTTACCAGGGGCAGCAGGGCATGCCGCAGCGCCCTGTGCAGGGCACCGGGTACGAGGCCATGCGGCCCGCCGCACCCCGGCCCGCACCGGCTCCGTACGAGGATCCGTACAACCGCCCCTACCAGGGCACCGGGTACTGACCGAACCCGGATCCAGCCACCCGGACGGATGTCCGAAGTGGCTGGCACTATGTGTCCATGAACCAGGGGCACAACGCGGTTGTGGATGGGATCCACATCCATCCCGTCAAGTCGGTCGGGGGATACGACAGGGCGCAAGCGGCGGTCGAGCCATGGGGGCTCGCCGGGGACCGCCGCTGGATGCTGGTGGACACCCAGGGCGTCGCCGTCACCCAACGGGAGCGGCCCGCCCTGGCCCTGAGCAGTGCCGCCACACTGCCGGGCGGGAGTGTGCGGCTGTCCGCGCCGGGCCACGACGACCTGGTCGTGGAGCCACCGCGGACGGCGGAAGCCGAGACCGTGTCGCTCTTCGGCGGCAAGTTCGAGGCGGTGGCCGCCGACGGCGAGGCGCACCAGTGGTTCAGCTCCTATCTGGGCACCGCGGTACGGCTGATGCATCTCGACGACCCGGCGCACCGCCGGGCCATCGACGCGCGGTACGCGCCGCAGGGCGAGACGGTGAGTTTCGCCGACGGTTTTCCGCTCCAGATCGCCACGCGTTCCTCCCTCGACGCCCTCAACGCGCTGATCGCTCAGGGCGATCACGCCGCCGAGGGGCCGCTGCCGATGAACCGGTTCCGGCCCAATGTGGTGCTCGGCCACACCGAGCCGTGGGCCGAGGACTCCTGGTCGCGGATCGCCATCGGCGAGGTCGTCTTCCGGCTGGCGAAGCCCTGCGGCCGCTGCGTCATCACCACCACCGACCAGGCCACCGCGGAACGCGGCAAGGAACCGCTGCGCAGCCTGGCCCGGCACCGCCGCATCGGCGGCGCACTCGCCTTCGGCGTCCTGGTGCTGCCCGAGAACACCGGCACGATCCACGTCGGCGACCCGATGAAGGTCCTCGCCTAGACCGCTCGGCCGGCCCGCCCGGCCCGTCCGCATAGCTCTGCGCCACGCGGGAACTCCTGTGGGTAGCAGCAGCGTTGAACGGGACGAGCGGAGAAAGCCGGAAGGGGGCGGGTGGCCCGTGCGAGCCGTGGTCGGGGTGTGGCGCTGGCGGCGCAGTCCGCTGCGCCGGCGTACCGACGCCGTGGAGGCCTGGCTGGCGCTGGCCGCGCTGGCGCTCATGGTGTTCGCCGCGCCCGCCGTCGGAATCCTCTGCGGTTCGCTCACCGACACGAGTCTGCGCCGGGCCGTCGCCGAGCAGCTCAGGCACCGGCACGTCACGGCGGCCGTCGTGGTGCACCCGGCGGGGCGGCGGGCGCCGCTCGCCGAGCCGGACGGCACGATAGCCCGCGTCTCCCGCGGCCGGGTCGTCGCCAACTGGACGGCGTACGACGGAAGTCGGCACAGCGGCACCCTCGCATCACCGGAGCAAGCGCCCGGCCCCGGCTCCACGTTCCCTCTGTGGACCGATGACCACGGGCGCCCGGTGCCCCGGCCGATGGGCCCCTCCGCGGCGCGGACGCACGCCGTGTTCGCGGGGATCTGCGCGGCCGCGGCGAGCGCCGCCCTCATCGAGGCGGTCCGGCGGCTGATCGTATGGCGGCTGATACGCCGGCGGTACGAGCGACTGGACCGGGCATGGGCCCGATACGGTCCGGACTGGGGCCGTACGGGCGCGGGCAGCTGACCGGTCAACTCACCGGCTCCGCGCGCGCTACGGTGGACCATCAGTCGCGCATTCCAGGTCAGGTCGAGGTGTGTGCGAGGGCGTACGCACGAGGTGGGGGCACGACAGCACCATGGCTCAGGGCACGGTCCAGGTGACGCACACGGGCACGTCGAGGTGGCGCCGCCGCACGGGTGAGTACGCCTCTCTGGCCGCGGCCCTCGAAGCCGCGGGCGACGGCGACGTCCTGACCATCGCCCCCGGCACCTACCGGGAGAACCTGGTGCTGCAGCGCTCCGTCACGCTGCGCGGCCCCGAGGGCGCAGTCGGCTCGGTCCGGATCGCGCCGGCCGACGGCGTGGCGCTGACCGTGCGGGCCTCCGCGACCGTGCGGGACCTGTACCTGGAGGGCCAGGACGCGGCGGCGCCCGCGCTCCTCGTGGAGGACGGCGCGCCCGAGCTCGTCGACCTGCGGGTCGTGACGCGCTCGGCCGTCGGCATCGAGGTGCGCGGCGGCGCCCGGCCCACGGTGCGGCGCTGCACCGTGGACAACCCCGGCGGCGTGGGCATCGGCGTGTTCGACGGCGCGGGCGGCCTGTTCGAGGAGTGCGAGGTCGTGGCGGCCGGGCAGTCCGGAGTGTCGGTGCACGGCGGCGGCCATCCGCGTCTCGAGCGGTGCCGGGTGCACCATTCCAGCGGCGCCGGGCTCTCCGTGAGCGGCGAGGGCGCCGGCCTCGAGGCGCTCGGCTGCGAGGTGTACGAGATCAAGGGCGCCGGCGTGCAGATCGCGTCGCGCGCCACGGCCCACCTCACCGACTGCACGGTGCACCGCACCTCCGCCGACGGCATCACCCTGGACACCGACGCGGTCCTCACGCTCGCCGACTGCGACATCCACGACATCCCGGAGAACGCGGTCGACCTGCGGTCGCGTTCGGTGCTCACCCTGACCCGGACCAAGGTCCGCCGCTTCGGCCGCAACGGCCTCTCCGTGTGGGATCCGGGCACCCGGGTCGACGCCAACCAGTGCGAGATCCACGACAGTACGGGTGACTACCCGGCGGTGTGGGTCAGCGACGGCGCCGCCGCGGTCCTCGACGGATGCCGCGTCCACGACGTACCGGACGCGATCTTCGTGCTCGACCGGGGTTCGCGCGCCGACGTCGTCGACAGCGACCTCACCCAGGTCCGCAACACGGCGGTGTCGGTGAGCGACGGGGCGACCGCGCAGCTCGACGACTGCCGCATCAGCCAGGCCTCCACGGGCGCCTGGTTCCGTGACCACGGCAGCGGCGGCACCCTGGCGGGCTGCACCATCGACGGCGCGCAGACCGGCGTCATCGTCACCAAGGGCGCCGACCCCCGGATCGAGCGCGTCACGGTCACCTCGCCCGCCGAGGCCGGGTTCTACGTGTCGGCGCAGGGCCGGGGCACCTTCCACGGCTGCCGCGTCACCGGCAGCGGCGGGTTCGGCTTCCACGTCATCGACGGCTGCCGTACGACGCTGACGCGCTGCCGCACCGAGCGGTGTGCCCGCCGGGGCTACGAGTTCTCCGAGGACGGCGCGGTCGTCGAGGACTGCACCAGCGACGAGAGCGGCGCGAAGTCCGGCGCCGGCGCCGAACCGCCGGCCGTGCAGAGCGCGACCCAGACGATGGGGCTGCTCTCCGCCGTCCCCGGCCGGCGCCCCGTGGAGCCGGCGGTGGCCGAGCCGCCCGCCGAGCCCGCCCGCGCACCGGGCGCGGTGCTCGGTGAACTGGACACGCTGGTCGGCCTGGAGAGCGTCAAGCGCGAGGTGCGGGCGCTCACCGACATGATCGAGGTCGGGCGCAGACGGCAGCAGGCCGGGCTGAAGGCGGCGTCGGCCCGCCGCCACCTGGTCTTCACCGGCTCCCCCGGCACCGGAAAGACCACGGTGGCGCGCCTGTACGGCGAGATCCTGGCCTCCCTCGGCGTCCTGGAGCGCGGCCATCTCGTCGAGGTGTCCCGAGTGGACCTGGTGGGCGAGCACATCGGATCCACCGCGATCCGCACCCAGGAAGCCTTCGACCGGGCGCGCGGCGGGGTGCTGTTCATCGACGAGGCGTACGCCCTCTCCCCCGAGGACTCCGGCCGCGACTTCGGCCGGGAGGCCATCGACACGCTGGTGAAGCTGATGGAGGACCACCGTGACGCGGTGGTCGTCATCGTCGCCGGGTACACGGCGGAGATGGAGCGGTTCCTGAGCGTCAACCCCGGTGTCGCATCACGTTTCTCACGGACCATCAGGTTCTCCGACTACTCCGCGGACGAGTTGCTGCGCATCGTGGAGCAGCAGGCCGACGAGCACGAGTACCGGCTCGGCACGGGAACCGCGGAGAGTCTTCTGAAGTACTTCACGGCGCTGCCCCGGGGCGCCGCGTTCGGCAACGGGCGTACCGCGCGCCAGACGTTCGAGTCGATGGTGGAGCGGCATGCGGGCCGGGTCGCCCAGCTGCCCGACGCCAGCACCGACGATCTGACCCTGCTCTACCCTGAGGACCTTCCCGAACTGCTCTGATCCGTACGCGGGTTCCGATCCGTACGCGGATGGGGAACGCCCGACGCCAACTCGGCCAGGAGCAGAGCCCGTTCGCGGGCGAAGGCCGGATCCGCCTGGTAGTCGGAGTGGCCCAGGATCGGTGCGGGCAGCGGGTGTTCGCGGGTCCGCCCGTAGGCGACGGGGTCGAGCAGCGGGCCCTTGTCCACGTCGCCGCCGGTGCGCACGGGCCCGCCGATCGGGTCGGTGGCGCGCCACAGGTTGCGCCAGCAGTGCACTTCGCGGTGCAGGGCTTCGAGCGGCGCCGGACCGAAGTAGGTGGGGAACCAGCGCCCGTAGAGCCGCTCGACGGGGCAGCCGTAGGTGAGCAGGGCCACCCGGCGCCGGGTGGCGGCGGGCAGTTGCCACACGGCGGCGGCGGCGAGGACGCTGCCCTGCGAGTGGCCGGAGATCACGAGGCGTCCTCCGGTGCGCTCGGTCCAGGTGTTCATCCGCCACGCGAGATCGGGCACGGCCCGCTCGGCGTAGCAGGGCGGCGCGAAGGGGTGGGCGGCGCGCGGCCAGAACGTACCGACGTCCCACAGGATGCCGACGGTGCGGCGCGCGGCGGCGTCCTTGTAGGCGCGCCGGCCCCAGGTGACGAAGAGCAGGAAGCCGACGCCGGTGCACCAGGAGCCGAGCGACTGGGCGGCGTCGGCGCCGAAGGCGACCGGGTCGGGCGCGGTGTCGGCCGCTCTGGCCGGGACTTCACCGGCCCACCAGGCGCCCGCGAGGGCCGCGGCGCCGAGGACCAGGGACGCGGCGGCGAGGATGCCGACGAAGAGCGGGATGTGGTCGGTGAGCCCGGCCGTCGCGCGGGCGGCGGCGATCGTGCGGGTGCGGGCGGTGTCGGGCCGCTCGGTGGGGTAGTCGGCGATGACGCGGGGCGCGTCGGCGCGTGCGGTGCGCCAGGTGCGTACGGCGAAGAACAGCGCCACGGGCAGCAGCACCACGATCAGGGCGGGGATCACCGACGCCTGCCAGGTGAGCAGCGGGGGCGGCCCGTGGTAGGCGGCGCGGCTCATGCCGGGGGTCGCGCCGTGGTCCACCCAGTCGGCGACCCGTTGGGCGACGCCGCCGGTCATCACGCCGCCGAGCGCGCAGGCGAGCATCGCGACGGCGGGGCCGCCGAATCCACGCAGCGCGGTGCGCCGGCCCGGTGCCCGGCGGCGCAGCAGCTGGGCCACGGCGGCGAGCGCGACGACCAGGACGCCCTGCGCGAAGGCGAGGAGGCCGAAGGCGCGGTCGCCGGGCAGGGTGCCGGCCGAGACCCAGCCCGCGCGGTCCCACGACGCGTACAGCAGGGCGAGGACGAGCAGGGCGAGCGAGGTGGCGGGCAGCCAGGAGATGAGCGCCTGGTCGAGCCGCTCGTCGCGATGGGACTCGGTGCGCCCGCGGCGGCACACCACCCCCACCACGACGAGGCCGACGACGGCGAGCGCGCACTCCAACAGGAGGCCCAGGGCCGCCGGGGCGCCGCCGGCGGCGTGGTCGTGGCGGGCGGCAGCGACGGTCACGCCGGCGGCGGTGGTGAGGAACCCGGCGGCGGTGTGCGCGGCGCGCAGCCGGGCCACCAGGCGCCTGCCGTACCAGAACCCGGGGCGGCTGAAGGCCGGTTGGGGGGACCGGGGGTCGTCGGCGGGTTCGGTGTCCAGCGGCTGCTGGGACTCGTACGCGCTCCAGGTGCGGTTGGAGAGGTACCAGAGCAGGGCGATGAGGGCCGCGGGGACCAGGGCGGCGAGGGCGAGGCGCCGGCCGGGCCGGGACCACCAGCCGTGGTGGGCCACGGAGGTGAAGCCCAGCCAGTACCAGGAGCGGGAGCAGCCGGCGGTGCCCGCGCACTGCCACGCGGCGAGGTCGAGCGCGACCTCGCAGGCCGCCGCCACGAGCAGCACGGTGAGGCTGAGCGCGACGAGCCGCACCAGCACCCCGTACAGGCGGATCGCCCAGAGCGGGTCCTTGGCGGGCGGCCGCATCCAGTGGGCGAGGTTGACCACCATGAACGGCAGCAGGAGCAGCCACAGGGCGCGGGCGCTGTTGCCGGACGTCAGGTTGCACCAGACGTACGCCTCGGGCACCGGCCGGCCCCGGTAGCGCTCGGGATGGGCCTCGGCGTCGGCGTCCTCGGCGCAGCGGTAGACGGCGGCGGTGTCGTCGCCGGTGACGCGCACGGTGCGCGGGTCGCCGAGCATCTTCTGCGGGGTGGTGCCCCCGACTCCGTGGACCAGCAGTTCCAGGGCGGGGCCCGCGGCCTCGACGGCGGGAGCACCGCCCTCGGTGGCGGGTGTGGCACGGGACACGTCTGCGACTCCATCTCGTGGTGGCAGGATCGGCGGCGCGGCCGGCGCGGAGCTTTCAGGATCTCGGATCCGGGTGCCCCGGTGCAGTGCTCTCACGGAATCTCCCCGTGACAGGATGGGGTGGTGTGAGCCGAGGGGGCAGGTGTGCCCGGCGAGTGTGTTCGACGAAGTGGAAGGGACCGGCCCGGCAGTGAGCGACCACCAGAATCTGCTCGCGGAGCAGCGCCGTACGCTGATCCTCGACGAGGTCAGACGGCGCGGTGGGGTCCGGGTCAATGAACTCACCCGGAAACTCAACGTGTCCGACATGACGGTCCGCAGGGATCTGGACGCGCTGGCCCGCCAGGGCGTCATCGAGAAGGTGCACGGGGGCGCGGTGCCCGTCGCGGAGGCCACGGCGCACGAGCCGGGCTTCGAGGCGAAGTCGTCCCTGGAGCTGAGCGCCAAGCAGGACATCGCGCGGGAGGCGGCCAGGATGGCCGTGCCCGGCAGCGCCATCGCGCTGGCCGGCGGCACCACGGCGTACGCCCTTGCGCAGGAGCTGGTGGACGTACCGGAGTTGACGGTGGTCACCAACTCGGTGCAGGTCGCCGACGTCTTCCATGCCGCACAGCGCGCGTCCGCCGGTTCCGGGCCGCGCCCCGGGGCGGCGACGGTCGTCCTCACGGGCGGGGTGCGCACGCTCTCCGACACGCTGGTGGGGCCGGTCGCCGACGCCGCCATCCGCTCCCTCCACTTCGATGTGCTGTTCATCGGGGTGCACGGCATCTCGGTGGAGGCCGGCCTCTCCACGCCCAACCTGGCCGAGGCGGAGACCAATCGGCGCTTCGTGCAGTCGGCACGGCGGGTCGTGGTGATCGCCGACCACACCAAGTGGGGGACGGTGGGGCTCAGTTCGTTCGCCACACTGGACCAGGTCGACTCGCTGGTGACGGACGCGGGCCTGTCGGACCGCTCCCGCGCCGAGATGACCGAGCACCTCGGGGACGTCGTGGTGGCCGGGGAGAGCCCCGACAGCGGCGGCCCCGCAGACATCTGACGGACCGCCAGCTATGGTGTGCGGGCTCTCTCCCGCCGGGCGGTACGTGCTGTCGTGCGTACGCGCACGGTACGGGTTCCGCCGCGCCGAACGTCCAGGAGGAACGCGTCATGGCTCGCCGACTCAGCTCCGTGGAACTCGACTTCGCCGAGTCGGCGAAGGTGCGGCTGGTGTTCACCGCCCGGCTCTCGGCGCGGCCGGACGCCGTGTTCCGTGCGCTCGCCGACGAGGTGGCGGCCACGCCGGTCTGGTTCTCCCCGGTCGTGGCGGCCCGGCACCTGGACGGCGGGGCCGGGCGCGAGGTCAGGCTGCGGGGCGGGGTCTTCTTCCGCGAGACGATCATGGCGAGGGAGGCGGGCGCGCGGTACGCCTACCGGATCGACGAGACCAATGTCCCCGGGGTGACGGCCATGCTGGAGGACTGGCGTCTGGTCGCCTCCGGCTCCGGTACGGCCGTGCGCTGGACGATGGCGAGCGAGGGTCCGGCGCTGTTCCGGCTCGCCATGCGGGGGGCGGGGCCGGGGGTGGGGCGGTCCTTCAAAAACGCGATGCGCAACCTGAACCGCGTCCTGGCGCCTACGCCGGCTCCCTGACACTGCCGATGCCGGGACGGGATGGCAGGTCCACCCGGGCAACCCGGTCCGCGACGACCGGGGCGCCCCGCAGCCGGACGCGCTGCACAGCGTCCCGCCGCAGTCCCCTCGTCGTCCCACCTCGTCGTCCCGCCTCGCCGGCCAGGCCGACGCGAGCCCGCCTGGCCGGCGAGGCGCGCGGCCTGGACCCGCGTTGTTCCCGGTTCGAGCCCGGGGGCGGGCACCCGACGAATCAACAGGAGCAGGACCGGAGCGGTGCCTGGCGAGGCTAGTGCGCGTGGTTGAGGACGTTCCCGTTGGTGCAGTGGTTGACGGTGTTGCCGTTCCAGGCGCCGCCGACCGGGACAACGGCGAGTTCCTGGAAGCAGACGGAGGCAGCCGAGAAGTTCCAGTTGTTGGCGGCGTTGACGCCCTCGCCGAAGTTGCTGTCGTTGTCGTGGCCGTCGGCGTGGGCGGGGGCGGCGAGAGCGAGGCTCGCGAGGGCAAGCGCCGTGGCGCTGATGATCTTCTTCATGCGCTGAAAACGATCTATGTGGTGCGGCGGTACGGCCGATCACCCGAATGCCTATACGACCATCAGGGGGCGCACATGCGCTGTATCGACTGGCAAACCCGCGACCCATCGGGGCCGCTGGCGGGGCAAGGCGTGGTGCGACTGGGTGCTTGGGCGACTTTCCGGCGGACGGGGTGGATGTGGACCGTGTGCGCCGCTGCCCCTCGGTGGGGAGGACGTGGACGGCAACGTGCGGGTGCTGTCCACGGCTGCTACGGGCTCAAGGCGCGTACGGAGTTCGGGCCCGAGGCAGGAGGCTAGAGCCCCGTCGCGTCCAGCGCGTACTCATAAGTCGAAAGGGAGAGGAACTCGTTCACCTGCGGGAGATCTGCTCCGCCGCACTGGTTGAGCGGACTGCCGAGTGGGATTCCGGCAAGGTTCCCGGATGCCGATCCGGCGCCGTGCGTGGTCGCACCGTTGGCGTGAGCCCCCGTGTTCTGATTGGCGCAGCTTGTCCCGAACGCGGGAGACAGGAAGTCACCGATACCGCCTGCCATGGCGGGTGCGGCTGTGGCGAGGCTCGCGCCGATAGCTGCTGCGGCGATGCTGAGGGCTGTGGTTGTCCTGGTGGTCGTCACGGCCGGTGAACGAGGACAGCCTGTGCTGGTCACGGTAGCGAGGACACAGACGGCAACATTCCGGTGCTGGGCCGTGGGCGCGAGACGACCACGGAATTCGAGGTGGCGGTTAGCGGCTCGTCCACCGGGCGGCACCGGTTCCCGTGGCAACGGAGTTCGAGAGACGGCGGCAAGGAAGGTTGGCGCTGCTTCGTCATGCCCATATGTCTACGGGAGTCATGACCCGCGAGGGCTACCCATTGTGCGCGGGGCGGGCCCCGTCCGGGACAAGGGGCCCTGGGTCACAGGGAGTTGAGACGGTTCAACGTCTGCGGGAGGCCCTCCGGCGTGAGGCCGTCGTCGGAGCGGGCGGCGACGAAACCGTCCGGCCGCACCAGCAGCGCGCCCCCCGCGTCCATGCCGAGCGCGGACCAGAATTCCGCCTCGTTCTCCACCGCCCGCACCGCCACCGGCACCCCCTCCGCCGCGTCCGCCCACACCCCCGCGTCCTCCCCGACGAGGAGAACGTAGGCGGGGCCGCACAGGTCGAGCGTGGAGAGCCGGATGCCGTCGCGTTCCAGCCAGTGGTGCGGGACGCGGGTACCGGTCTGGCCGGTCAGCTCCTCGACCGTGTCTCCGGCCGGCGCGCCGTGGACGGCGGAGGACGCGTACCGGTAGCGGGTCATGATCTCCCCGGTGCCGAGCTGGCGCGCCAGCGCCTCGGCGTTGCCCGGTGTGCGGATGCCGTACCGGGCGAGGAAGTCCGTGCGCAGCCAGGCCTGTTCGGCGACGAGCACTCCGCGCGGGCGGCGCTCCGGCTCGTACGTGTCGAGCAGGGCGTCCGACGCCTGGCCGCGCAGGACGGCGGCGAGCTTCCACGCCAGGTTGTGCACGTCGGCGATGCCGGTGTTCGCGCCGAAGCCGCCCCAGGGGGCGTGCCGGTGGGCGGCGTCGCCCGCGAGGAAGGCCCGGCCGCTGCGGTAGGCGTCGGCGACCGCGGTACCGGTGTCCCAGGCCCCGCGGGCGAGCAGGTCGACACGAAGCTCCGGGTCGTCGATTCCGATGGCGGTGCGCAGCAGGGCGACGCAGCGGTCGTCGGGGTAGTCGCGCGGGTGCTCGCGCTCCGGGTCGTAGGCGAGGTGGAAGGACCATTCGTCGGTGTTGTTCTTGGCCAGGAAGAGCCCGGACACCTCGGGTCCGTCGATCTCGCACTGGCTGAAGGTGCGGTCGCGCACGACGTCGGTGAGGTCGGCACGGAAGTAGACATTGAGGTAGTGGTGGGTGGCGGGGCGGGTGGTGCTGGTGATGCCCAGGGTGGTGCGCACCGGGCTGCCGGCTCCGTCGGCTGCCAGGAGGTAGTCGGCGCGCAGGGTTTCGACGTGTCCCGTGGTGACGTCGGTGAGGGTGGCCACGACCTGGTCGTCGTCCTGGGTGAACGCCGTCAGCTCGGTGCCGAAGCGGATGTCGCCGCCGCGCTGTTCGGCGAGGTCGCGCAGGACGGGTTCGAGCAGGACCTGGGGGCAGAAGCAGAAGCCGGACGGGCTCTCGTCCACGCCGACCATGGCGCCGGTCGCGTAGACGTGGCGCAGGTCGAGCGCCTCGGATTCCACGATGCTGCGGCCGGTGCGCGCGCCGCCGAACCGGCCCATCTTCAGGGCGGACGCGCTCGCCGCCTGCACGGCGTCCTCGACGCCGATCTGCCGGAAGATCTCCACGGCACGGGTGTGCATACCGCGGGAGCGGGGCAGCACGGTCGGTTCGGTGTTGCGTTCCACCAGGACGTAATCGACCCCGTGGTACTCCAGGCAGAGGGCGGCGGTCAGCCCCACCAGTCCCCCGCCGACGATCAGTACAGATGGCATGACAGCTCCCGCGTTTTCCCCGTGCCGTTCAGTGGATCTTTCCTACCGTAGACAGCGAACGGGGCGCCGGGGGCAAACTGCGGGTCAACGCTGGGCGGCTCAACACGGCTCCGCAGAGGGGCACTTGAGGGGTGACGGGTGTCCGCTCAGTCGTCGCTGTGGTCCGGCACCACAGCCACCGGGCATTCCGTGTGGTGCAGCACCGCGTGGGCCACGGAGCCCATCAGCAGGGAGCCGGGCTTGAGGCGCCTGCGGTGGCGGCCCACCACGATCAGGGCGGCCGACGCGGAGGCGTCGACGAGGTGGCCCGCGGCATCGGCGGGTGCGATCAGCGCGTCCGTTTCGACGCCGGGGAAGCGGGCCTCGAAGGGGCTGAGCCGCTCGGCCTGCTCGCCGGCCATGTCGCGCTCGACGGGCTCGTACTGGTCGCGGTCGAGGGGGCCCGGCGGATACTCGCCCGCGACCATCAGCGCGGCCGGGGGCGGCGCCGGGTAGGCCGTGAGCACCTGGAGCGGCACCCGGCGGGCCGCGGCCTCCACGAAGGCGAACTCGATCACGTCGTCGGCGGTCTCGCCCAGGTTGAGTCCGAGCACGACCCGCCCCTCGGTGCGCTCGTCCGCCCCGGTACGGGCCAGGCGCGGCACCACCACCACGGGGCAGGGCGCCCGGGTGGCGACGGCCAGGCTGTTGGAGCCGAGGAGCAGGCTGGCGAAGCCGCCGCGCCCGCGCGAGCCCATCACCAGCATCCGCGCGCCGCTCCCCAACGCGTGCAGCGCGTCGGGGACTTCGCCTTCGAGGGAGTCGAACCGCACGGAGGGCAGTTCGTCGCGGCCGGAGAGTGCGGCGCGGACCCGGTCGGTCACCGGGTCGTTGAGCGCGGGGCCGGGCCCGAGCGCGGATCTGCGGGCCGCCCAGAGCTGGGTGTGGTCGGGCAGGACATGCGCGATCACCAGCTCGGCGGCGAGTCTGCGGGCGGTGGGAATGGCCCATTCCAGAGCTCGCAGGCTGTGGTCGGATCCGTCTACGGCGACGGCTACCGGGCGCGTGTCCATGACGTCACCCTGGCACGCGCCGTCCGGTACCGCACGGGCAGAAGGTCCCGGTGTGTCCGGTTCTCGCGGCCGGTCCGCGCCCCGGTCAGCGGACGGCCCACACCCCGGTCTCCAGGAAGGTGTCGAGGGTGGCGGCGTACGGGGTGATGTCGAGGCCCTGCTCGGCGAGCCAGGTGTCCGAGTAGTACTTGTCGAGGTAGCGGTCGCCCGGGTCGCAGAGCAGCGTGACGATGCTGCCGGTGCGGCCGTCGGCGACCATCTCGGCGACGATCCGCAGGGCGCTCCACAGCCCGGTGCCGGTGGAGCCGCCGGCCTTGCGGCCGATCGCCTTCTCCAGGGCCCGTACCGCAGCGACGCTCGCCGCGTCCGGGACCTTCATCATCCGGTCGATGGCGCCGGGCACGAAGCTCGGCTCCATGCGCGGCCGGCCGATGCCTTCGATGCGCGAGCCGCAGTCGCTGGAGGCGAGTGCGTCGCCCTTGGTCCAGCCGTCGAAGAAACAGGAGTTCTCGGGGTCGGGCACACAGATCAGCGTGTCGTGCTGCATGTAGTGCACATAGCGCGCGATGGTGGCCGATGTGCCGCCGGTGCCGGCCGTGGCGACGATCCAGGCCGGCTCGGGGTAGCGCTCCAACTTCAGCTGCTGGTAGATGGATTCGGCGATGTTGTTGTTGCCGCGCCAGTCGGTGGCCCGCTCCGCGTAGGTGAACTGGTCCATGTAGTGGCCGCCGGTCTCCGCGGCGAGCCGCGCGGACTCCTCGTACATCTTCATGGAGTCGTCGACGAAGTGGCACTGGCCGCCGTGGAATTCGATCAGGCGGCACTTCTCGGCGCTGGTGGTGCGGGGCATGACGGCGATGAACGGCACGCCGATCAGTTTGGCGAAGTACGCCTCGGAGACGGCGGTCGAGCCGCTGGAGGCCTCGATGACGGGCTTGCCCGGCCGGATCCAGCCATTGCACAGGCCGTAGAGGAAGAGCGAGCGGGCGAGCCGGTGCTTGAGGCTGCCGGTGGGGTGGGTCGACTCGTCCTTGAGGTAGAGGTCGATGCCCCACGCCTCGGGCAGCGGAAAGCGCAGGAGGTGGGTGTCGGCGGAGCGGTTGGCGTCGGCCTGGACCTTGCGCACGGCTTCCTTCAGCCAGGCCCGGTACCGCGGATCGCTGCGGTCCACATCGATGGTTTCCATGCCACTCCTCGTCGTGTCTGCGTGCCGCCCCCATGGCTGACAATACCGCTCTCACCTGCACAAACGTTGCCTTTGGGTATCCATAGGAGTGGCTTGTGGGACGGGTGGTGAGCGCTGGACGGCGCTGGCCCGGACCCGATCCCCCACGCACCCTGGTGCGTAGGCTCGACGTTGTGCAGACTGCCCACCAGGAGCGACGCGAAGGGGGCCGGATGGTCATGGCCGAACCCGAGTTCAGTGCGAAGGGCGTGCGGATCGAGCGGTGGTCGCGCTCGCTGACGAGAGCCGGCGAGGTTCTGATCAAGGACGGCCGGCTCGCCCTGCTCACCAGCAACGGGCGGGAGATCGACAGCGCGCCCGTCGACGCGGTCAGCACGGCGCGGCCCTGGCTGCCCTGGCTCGCCAAGGAGGACCGGACGGTGGCGCGACTGAACGGCACCCGCTACCGACTGACGATGGGCGGGGAGCCGGGCCGTTCCCGCGAACCCGATCTGACGCGGCGATTCCTGCAGGCCATCCGGCAGACGGCGCACGGCGCGCACCACTGAACCTGCGTGCGCCGGCGGGTGCGAGTTGCGCACAACCCACCGCTGGTTCACGCTGGTGTCACATCACTGAGGGTTTACCGGCGGTGACGCTCTGAGCAAGGCCGCCGGACCAGACAGCTACTTCCGGACCTAATCGGGGAGTCGCAACCGTGATCAGCCAGCCAAGCAGGCAGTGCACGGTGGAGCTCCAAGCCCTGCCGTCGCGGATCGGACAGGTCCGCAGAATCGTATCGGCGCAGTTGCGTTACTGGCATCTGGATCCGCTGATAGACGAGGCGGCGCTCGGTGTCACCGAGTTGCTGACCAATGTCCACCGGCACGCCGAGCCGGACAAGATGTGCACGGTGGAGATCGAGCTGCTGCTCGACCGGCTCACCATTTCCGTCCATGACCATGATCCGACGCTGCCGCCCGCGGTGCGCAAGGCCGAAGGCATGGCCACCGGCGGCCGTGGGCTCGCGCTGATCGCCGCGGTCAGCGAGGCGTGGGGGGTGCACCCGCTGGGCGAGTCGGGCAAGACCGTGTGGTTCACCCTTGCCGCACCCTCACCCGCCACCGCGCTTCCCTCGTACCCGCTGTACGAGCCGACGGCTACGCCCGCGTTCAAGGAGAGCAGGCCGCGCCCGGTGCGCGAACGCGTGACGGCCGCCGCCCGGTCGACCGTCACGACCTGACCGGACGCGGCGGGTTCTGTGGCCGGGGCCGCGCGGGCCTCGCGCGGGCCGAAAGCCGTGTGGGCCGGGGCCGCATGAGCCGGAGGCTGTGTGGGCCGCGGGTCATGTGCACGGAGGCCACATGGACCGGAGGTCACTTGGGCCACAGGTCAGGTGCGCGGAGGCCGTGCGGGCGGAGGCCATGTGCGCGGAGCTCACGTGCGCGGAGGCCATGTGGGCAGAGGCCACGTGCACGGGAGCTCCCGTGCGCGGAGCTCACGTGCACGGAGCTCACGTACACGGAGGCCGTGTGGGCAGAGGCCATGTGCACGGAGCTCACGTACACGGAGCTCACGTACACGGAGGCCATGTGGGCAGAGGCCACGTGCACGGAGTTCACGTGCACGGAGCTCACGTACACGGAGGCCGTGTGGGCAGAGGCCATGTGGACAGAGGCCACACGGGCAGAGGTCACGTGCGCGGAGGCCACATGTGCGGAGGCCACATGCACCCCGGGCCAAGTGTGCCCCAGGCCCTGTCCGCCGGATTTCGCGGCGGTCGCGGCGGGCCCGCTGGAGCCCGTCCGGCCGTGGGGCCCGCGGTCCCGCCGGGGTCCGCACGGCCGAGGTCGTGACCCGCAGTCCCGGTCCCGGCCCGCACGGCCGAGGTCGTGGCCCGCGCACCCGACTCGTCACCCGCACGCCCGAGTCACAGCCCGCAGGCCCGGGGTCGCGACCCGCCACGCCCGAGTCCCGACTCGCACCCCCGAGGTCGCGGGTCACGCGGCCGGGCCGCGCTCACGGCGTGCTGCCCCTACCCGTGCCGGTGAGGTGGTTCCGTCCGAAGTGCTCTTCCAGGACGGAGATCCGGCGCCAGTACTCCTCCTCGTCGATCTCTCCCGCGGCGAAGCGCCGGCCGAGGACGGCGATGGGCGAACGGTCGTCGAGCGGCGGGCGCCAGGACGCCCGCCGGCCGCGCCATCCGGCCCGCCGCGCCACGGTGACGACGGTGGCGATCACGGCCGCCCAGATCAGCGGGACGAAGAGGATCCAGGGTCCGGGCCCCGCGTAGGCCAGGGTGTTCATCTCGCTCAGCTCCCTCGATGGTTCCCCGGCCCCGCCCGACGGAGCGGGCCGGTTCATGCTTCGAGCCTCCTCCCGGCCGCGGGGGTACGTCGTCGTACCGCGGGCGGCAGTCGGCGTACCCCCGCCGGAGTAGGCGGTGTCCCGCCCCCCTGCCCGGCACGAAATCGCGGTCGCCCTGGATTCTGTACCTACTGGTATGTACAGTGACGTCATGAGCACTTCTGAGCGTCTGATCTCCGCCACCCGGGAGCTGTTGTGGGAGCGGGGGTACGTGGGCACCAGCCCCAAGGCCATCCAGCAGCAGGCGGGCGCCGGCCAGGGCAGCATGTACCACCACTTCGCGGGCAAGCCTGATCTGGCGCTCGCCGCGATCCGGCGCACCGCCGAGGAGATGCGTGCCACGGCCGAGGCCACCTTCGGCGGCGACGGCACGGCGTACGACCGCATCGCGGCGTATCTGCTGCGCGAGCGCGACGTGCTGCGCGGCTGCCCCGTCGGGCGCCTCACGATGGACCCCGAGATCATCGCCGACGCCACGCTGCGCGCACCCGTCGACGAGACGCTCGACTGGCTGCGCGACCGGATCGCCGGGATCGTCCAGGAGGGCCTGGACCAGGGCGAGTTCGCCGCCCACGTGGTGCCGCGCGAGATCGCCTCGGCCGTCGTGGCGACCGTCCAGGGCGGCTATGTGCTGGCCCGCGCCTCCGGCTCGCCCGAGGCGTTCGACGCCGGTGTCCGCGGCCTGCTCTCGCTGCTCGCCCCCCGGTGACCGGCCGCCCCGCTCGTACCTCACTCCGTCAACTACCAGCGAAGGAACGGCTGTACGTGAACATCACCCGGCAACGCCCCGACTCCCGGCCCGGACCTGCCGAGAACTTCACCGGCACGGTGTGGCTCGACGAGATCGCGGCGCCCCGACCCCCGTCCCGGCTACGGATGTTCAACGTCCACTTCGCGCCCGGCGCGCACACCGCCTGGCACCGCCACCCGCACGGCCAGGTGCTCCATGTGACGCAGGGCGAGGGCCTGGTACAGCGCCGGGGCGGAGAGGTGGAGCCGATCAGGGCGGGCGACACGGTCTGGATCGAGCCCGACGAGTGGCACTGGCACGGAGCGGGCCCGCGCACCTTCATGACGCACCTCGCGGTCGTGGAGGCGTCCGCCGACGGCACGACCACCGACTGGGACCGCCATGTCGCCGCCGACGCCTACCCGGCCGCGGCCGGTTTTGCCGCACCTGCCGCCGCTGTCTGAGGAGGACGCCATGCAGGCCATGCAGTACGAGATCACCCTGCCCGCCGACTACGACATGGAGATCATCCGCAAGCGCGTGGCCACCCGGGGCCACCTCCTGGACGACTTCCCCGGGCTCGGCCTCAAGGCGTATCTGATGCGTGAGCGCGGCGCCGGATCTCCGGTCAACTCCTATGCCCCGTTCTACCTCTGGGCCACGCCCGAAGGCATGCACTCCTTCCTGTGGGGTCCCGGGTTCCAGGGCATCGTCGACGACTTCGGGCGCCCGCGGGTGCGGCACTGGGCCGGCCTCGCGTATGCCGAGGGGCCGGCGTCCGCGGCGGCGCCGGTCGCCGCGACCCGGCTGTGCGTGCCGGTCCCCGAGGGGGTCGAACCCGCCGGGTTCGTGGCGCGGGAGGCGGACCGGGCGCTCGCCCCGGGGGCGGTGGCGAGCGCCGTGGCCATCGATCCGGACCGCTGGGAGCTGGTGCGGTTCACCCTGTGGGAACGGCCCGATCCGCCGGAGCCGGGCGACCGGTTCGAGGTGCTGCACCTGTCGCAGCCCGGTCGCGCCCGCCTGGCGCCGGGGCGGCAGTGGTGAGCGCGGTCCGCACGGTCCTCGGCGAGGTGGCGCCCGAGCGGCTCGGGGTCGTCGACGCGCACGACCACCTCTTCATCCGCAGCCCGCGCCTGCCGGGCCAGGAACTGGCCGACGTGGACCGGGCGGCGGCGGCGCTCGGCGAGTTCCGGGAGCTGGGCGGGGGCACGGTGGTCCAGTGGACGCCGTACGGGATGGGCCGGCGGATCGCCGAACTCCCCGCGCTGGCACGGGAGTCGGGGGTGCACATCATCGCCGCCACCGGGCTGCACCAGGCCGCGCACTACGCGCAGGAGGTACTGCGTTCCGTACGACACCGGCTCGCCGGGCTCTTCGTCGGCGAGCTGACCGAGGGCATCGGCGACACCGGGGTGCGGGCCGGGCTGATCAAGGTGGCGGGCGGCTTCCACGGGCTCGACGACCACGCCACGCTCACCCTGCGCGCCGCCGCCGAGGCACACCACGCCACGGGTGCGCCGATCGCCGTCCACCTGGAGCTCGGCACGGGCGCGCTCGACGTACTGGACCTGCTGTGCGGGGAGTTGGGGGTGGCGCCCCGCTCGGTGATCCTCGGCCATCTCAACCGCTCCCCCGACTTCGCGGTGCACCGCATGGCCGCCGAGGCGGGCGCCCATCTCGCCTTCGACGGGCCGTCGCGGGCCAACCACGCCACCGACTGGCGGATGCCGGACGCCGTGGCGGCGCTGGCGGACGCCGGGTTCGCCGACCGGCTGCTGCTCGGCGGGGACACCGTCACACCGGACACGCCGGGCATGCCCCATCTGCTGCGCCGGGTGCGGCCGAGGCTGGAACTCGCCCTGGGCCAAGAGCTGGTGGAGCGGATCCTCGTCACCAACCCGGCGCGCGTCTACGCCTGGTGAGCCAGGGCGCCCAGCGGGTCGTCGAGGACCGGCTGCCACGCCAACTCGGCTGCTCCGACAAGGCTGTTGTGGTCGAGGGAGCAGGCGAGGATCGGGACGCCACCGCTCTGCCCCCACAGGCTGCGGTCGGCCACCACGGCACGCAGCCGGTCCGGGTCCGCCTCCAGGAGCGCCTTGTGCAGGCCACCCAGGATGATGCGGTCCGGGTTGAGGATGTTGACGAGTCCGGCGAGGCCGAGGCCGAGCCGGTCGATGAGTTCCTCGGCGCCGCGGCGCACCGAGACGTCCGCGTACTCGTGGCGCAGCAGCGCCCGCGCCTGTTCGAGGAGCGAGACCTCGGGCCCGGGGGTGCGGCCGGCCGCGGTGAGGAGGGCGAGCGGGTCGGCCTCGACGTCGAGGCAGCCGCGGCTTCCGCAGTAGCAGGGGCGGCCGTCGGGGTTGACGGTGAGATGGCCGACTTCGAGGGCGAGGCCCGAACTCCCCGTGTGCAGGCGGCCGTCGAGGACGAGGGCGCCGCCGACACCGCGGTGGCCGGTGGCGACGCAGAGCAGGTGCTGGGCGCCGCGGCCCGCGCCGTGGCGGTGCTCGGCGAGCGCCGCGAGGTTGACGTCGTTGCCGGTGAACGCGGGGCCCGTGATGCCGGCCGCGCGCACCTGCTCGGCGAAGATCTCGCGCACCGGTGAGCCGGCCGGCCAGGCCAGGTGCAGCGGGTTGAGCGCGGTCCCCTCCGGTTCGGCGACGGCCGAGGGCACGGCGAGGCCCGCGCCCACACAGCGACGGCCGCTGCCCCTGAGCAGGGCCGCGCCGGCGTCGACGACGTGACCGAGGACCTGGGCCGGGTCGGCCGAGACGATGACGCGGCCCGGGTCGGTGGCGACGATCTCGCCGCCGAGGCCGACGAGCGCGGCCCGGAAGCCGTCGGCGTGCACCTGCGCGGCGAGCGCGACGGGGCCGGCGTCGTGGACGGCGAGGCGGTGCGAGGGGCGGCCCTGAGAGCCCGCCGCGGCGGGCCGGGAGTCGACCTGGATCAGGCCGAGCGCTTCGAGTTCGGCGGCGACCGCGCCGGCCGTGGCGCGGGTGACGCCGAGCTCGGCGGTGAGGACGGCGCGGGTGGGCGCGCGGCCGGTGTGCACCAGCTCCAGGGCGGGCCCGAGTGCGCCGCGGCCCCTGTCGAGCCTGCTCCGCGTGGTGGTCACCTTGCCGTTCATGGGGGCGAGTCTCCCATGATCCGTACGGAAGCGGCCCTTCCGCCGGCGGCCCGGGGACCGCCCCGGTGCGTGCCGTACGTCTCCTCGCCCGCACGCTGGTTGATGCGCGCCCGGCGCTGCCCCTATCCTGACTTTGTGCCGCTACTAAACAAAGTACGGACGGCCGCTCCGGGGGGCCATGGCTCACACACCGCCGCACCCACCCTGTCCCGCCTCCGCTCCGCCCTGACCGTGTTCTTCGCCCTCGACGGCTTCCTGTTCGCCGGCTGGGTGGTCCGCATCCCCGCGATCAAGCAGCAGACCGGGGCCTCCGCCGGCGAGCTCGGGCTCGCGCTGCTCGGGGTCTCGGCGGGGGCCGTGGTGACGATGGTGTTCACCGGCCGGCTCTGCCGCCGCTTCGGCAGCCATCCGGTGACCGTCGCCTGCGGCGCCCTGATGGCGCTGGCCATCGCGCTCCCGCCGCAGACCCACTCCGCCCTCACGCTCGGCCTGGTCCTGCTGGTGTTCGGTGCCGCCTACGGCGGAGTCAACGTCGCCATGAACAGCGCGGCCGTCGACCTGGTCGCCGCGCTGCGCCGCCCGGTGATGCCGAGCTTCCACGCCGCGTTCAGCCTCGGCGGCATGGTCGGCGCGGGCGCGGGCGCGCTCGTCGCGGGCAACCTCTCCGCCACGTCGCACCTGCTGGCCCTCACGGGATTCGGCCTCGCGGTGACGGCCCTGGCCGGGCGGGTCCTGCTGCGGCACCCGGCTCCCGAGCACGCGAGCACCCCGCACGCGCGGGGACAGCGCCTCGACGGACGCGCCCGCCGACTGGTGCTGCTCTTCGGCGCGATCGCGCTCTGCACGGCGTACGGCGAGGGCGCGATGGCCGACTGGGGCGCGCTCCACCTGGAGCAGGACCTGGCGGCCGCGCCCGGCGTCGCGGCGGTCGGCTACTCGCTGTTCGCCCTCGCCATGACGGCCGGCCGGCTCTCCGGCACCGTCCTCCTGGAGCGCCTCGGCCAGACCCGCACCCTGGTCGCGGGCGGCCTCACGGCCTGCGCCGGGATGCTGCTCGGCGCGCTGGCACCGCAGATCTGGCTCGCGCTGGCCGGGTTCGCCGTGATGGGGCTCGGCCTCGCCAACATCTTCCCGGTCGCCGTCGCGCGGGCCGGCGCGCTCGCCGGGCCCGGCGGGGTCGCCGCGGCGTCCACGCTCGGCTACGGCGGCATGCTCCTCGGGCCGCCCGCGATCGGCCTGATCGCCGAGTGGGCGTCGCTGCCCATCGCCCTGACCACGGTCGCGGCGCTTGCGGCAGGTGCCGCGCTGATCGGTTACAGCTCCCGCCACGCGACGGCCGGCCCGGCCTGACCCCCAAGGGACGCACCGGCGGTGCGGCGCCGGGATGCGGGCCTGCCCATAGGATCCCGGGCGGCAACTCGACGCAGGGACAGGGGAGTTGACCCGGGTCTTCTCTGCCCCGGCGGTCAGGCCTCGGGCTGCGGTGCCAGCGTCCTGGCGAGCACGGCCCGCTGCACGGGCAGCACCTCGGCGTGGCGGGAGCGGCCCGCCCGGGTGATCGCCACGCTCACGCCGCGCCGGTCCTCGCTGCACATCCCCCGGGTGACCAGGCCGTCCTTCTCCAGGCGGCCGATCAGCCGGGACAGCGCGCTCTGGCTGAGGTGGATCCGCGAGGCCAGCTCCTGCACGCGGAACGCGCAAGCAGGCTCGCCCTCGCGCCCCTCGGCCAGCACGTCGAGGACCTCGAAGTCGCTCGCGCCGAGCCCGTACGCGTGCAGCTCGCGGTCGAGCTCGCAGGTCGTGCGCGCGTGGGCCGCGAGGATGCCCCGCCATTCCTCCGCGAGCAGGCGCTCGGGCTTCTCAGCTGCCATGGCCGCACGGTAGCAGAGGCCATCGGACTGCATGCATCCGCATTAAATGCGGACGCATACGGCACGGGCGCTCGCGTCGCGGACACGGCGTGGCCGACGGGCGGCGGTTGCTCCCCGGCCGTCCCTGCTGTGAGACTTCGCGCATGGGCACACGGAGCCGGGCCAAGCGGGACGCCATCACCATCGAGATCGGATACGCGCTGGCCAGCGCCCTCTTCGCGGCCTCGGTCGTGTTCGGCGCGATCGCCGGCTCGGGCCCCGCCCTCGAACTCCCCCATCCGCTGCGGCGGGTGCTGCTCCTGCTGGGCGGCGGCTGCGCGCTGGTCGTCTTCGTCTGGCGGACCGTGCACGTCCTGTGGCGCTTTCCCTACGCATCCGGCCGTGCGCCCCGTCAGCCGAGCCAGCCCGGCCGCACCAGCCCCGACTCGTAGGCCAGCACGACCAGTTGGGCCCGGTCGCGGGCCGCGAGCTTCACCATCGCGCGGCTCACATGGGTCTTCGCGGTCAGCGGGCTGACGACGAGGCGGCGGGCGATCTCCTCGTTGGAGAGCCCGATGCCCACCAGCGCCATCACCTCCCGTTCCCGTTCGGTGAGCGCGGCCAGGGCGTCCGCGGCGGCCGGCTCCTTCGACCGCGCGGCGAACTCGGCGATCAGGCGCCGGGTCACCCCGGGCGAGAGCAGCGCGTCGCCGTCGACCACGGCCCGGACCGCGCGCAGCAGTTCCTGCGGCTCGGTGTCCTTCACCAGGAAGCCCGAGGCGCCGGCGCGGATCGCCTCGAAGACGTACTCGTCCAGCTCGAAGGTGGTGAGCATGACCACCTTCACACCGGCCAGGGCCGGGTCGCAGGTGATGCCCCGGGTCGCGGCGAGGCCGTCCAGGCGGGGCATCCGGATGTCCATCAGGACGACGTCGGGCCGCACCTCGCGTACGAGGCCGAGCGCCTCCTCCCCGTCGGCGGCCTCCCCCACCACCTCGATGTCGCCCTGGGCGTCGAGCAGCGCCCGGAACCCGGCGCGCACGAGGATCTGGTCGTCGGCGAGCAGCACGCGGATCATGGCCCCTCCTCGGGGTCGCCGGCCGCGGAACGTCCGGGGCCGGGCTCGTCGTGCGGTGTCCGCCGGGCGCCGGGGCCGCCGGGCAGCGGAAGCCGGGCGGTGACGCGGAAGCCGCCGTCCGCGACCGGTCCCGCGTCGATGGTGCCACCGAGGGCGGCGGCCCGCTCCCGCATGCCGACGAGGCCGCTGCCGCTGCCTCCCGCGTCGCCGCCGGACGGCGGTCCCGCGTCCTCGACGCTCAGCACCAGGGCGCCCGGCTCGTAGCCGATCGCGAGGTGCGCGGTGCGTGCGGCGGAGTGGCGTACGACATTGGTGAGGGCCTCCTGCACGATGCGGAACGCGGCCAGGTCGGTGCCGGGCGGCAGCTCCCGGCGCCGTCCACCCGTCGAGCTCCGTACGGTGAGACCGGCGCTCGCCGCCTGCTCGACGAGTTCGGGGAGCCGGTCGAGACCGGGGGCCGGGGAGCGCGGCGCCTCCCCCGGCGCGCGCAGCGTCTCCAGGACCTGGCGCACCTCGCCGAGCGCCTCCTTGCTGGCGGACTTGATGGTGGTCAGCGCGGTGCGCGCCTGCTCGGGGTCGGAGTCGAGCAGGGCGAGGCCGACGCCGGCCTGCACGTTGATGACGGAGATGCTGTGGGCGAGCACGTCGTGCAGTTCGCGGGCGATCCGCAGCCGCTCCTCGTCGACGCGCCGCCGGGCGGCGGCGAGCCGCGCCGAGCGCTCCCTCGCCCACTGCTCCCGGCGCACCCGCACCAGCTCGGCGACGGCCACGATGGCCACCGCCCAGGCGGCGATGCCCAGTTCCTGCCCCCAGGGCGCCGCTGCGTCCCCCTCGGGCGGCAGCCGGCTGTAGAGCCAGTGCGCGACGAGGAGGTGGCCGAGCCAGAGCATGCCGACGGCGGCCCAGGCCTGCCGGCGACAGCCGGCGACGACCGCGGCGAAGCAGCCGACGGCGACGGGCACGAAGACCGGCCCGTAGGGGTATCCCGCGCCGAGGTAGAGCAGGGCGGCTCCCGAGGTCGCGAAGACGGCGACGACGGGGTGGCGCAGGCGCAGCAGGAGCACCGCGCACGCGGCGACGAGCAGGACCTGTGCCAACGCGTCGAGCGGGGCGCGGTCGGGCTGGGCGTGCGCGGCGAAGCGGGTGCCGACCAGGACGAACACGGTGAGCGCGGCGGTCGATGCCCAGGGCGGCCGCACGGCCCCCTGCGCGTCGTCGCCGTCCGGGCCCCGGGCCCGGCGCCGCGGCGGGCCCGGCGGCCCCCCGTGCCACGGGGGTGGGCCGCCGTGGCGGGCGGCGCGCGGCGCCTGCTGGTCTTCCATACCGGCCACGCTAGACCGGCGCCCGCGCCCCGGTCGTCCGCCGTACGAGGTGATCGCGCGTACTACGCGGGGAGTACCAGGCCGACGGAGCGGGCGAGCTGGTCGGCGGCGTGCGTGAAGAACGCGTCGCGGTCCTCGACGACCCGGTGGAATTGGCCGAACGCCTCGAAGGAGATGAGACCGAACAGCTGTGACCAGGCGGCGACGAGGGCGACGGTCGCGGCGGGCGGCAGGTCGGGGGCGAGGTCGGCCGTCATCCGCCCGGCCTCCGGGCGCACCGGCGCGGCGAGGGGCGGCGGCGCGATGCCCTGGCCCCGGTGGGCGTCGCGGACGATCGACAGGAGGACCAGCCCGACCCGCGCGGCGGGGCCGATGGTGGCCTCGGGCGCGGTGTAGCCGGGGACGGGCGTGCCGTAGATGAGGGCGTACTCGTGGGGGTGGGCGAGGGCCCAGGTGCGCACCGCGCGGCAGACGGCGGTCCAGCGGGCGGCGGGCGACGCGTTCTTGCGCTGCTGTGCGAGGGCGTGCTCGGCGGCTTCGCCCACGGCGTCGTACGCGTCGACGATGAGGGCGGTCAGGAGGTCGTCCCTGCTGGGGAAGTAGCGGTAGAGCGCCGAGGAGACCATGCCCAGTTCGCGGGCGACGGCGCGGAGCGAGAGCTTGGTCGCGCCGTCGGCGGCCAGCTGCTTTCTCGCCTCGTCCTTGATGGCCGCGGTGACTTCGATCCGTGCCCGTGCGCGGGCTCCCTGGACGGTGCTCATGGCACCAGTCTGCCAGCTTCGAGAGCAGTGACCAAGAACGCGGCTACCGCACACAAAACAGATCACCGAACCTTTTCGAGAGCAGCGCTCTTGCTTTGGGGCACCGCCACGGTGCACACTGCTCACGAACGAGAGCACCGCTCTCTCAGCCTCAGGGAGACACCCGATGTCCGGATCCGCACACGTTCAGAAGCCCGGCTGGTTCACGGTCAACGTCTTCAACCGGACCGTCGCCTGGGTGACCCGCCGCGGCATCAGCGTCTGGGGTTCCCGCGTCCTCGCGGTCCGCGGCCGCAAGAGCGGTGAATGGCGGCGCACCCCGGTCAATCTGCTGACGTTCGAAGGGGCGCAGTATCTGGTGGCTCCGCGCGGCCACGTCCAGTGGACGCACAACATGCGGGCGGCCGGCGGCGGCGAGCTGCTCCTCGGCAAGAAGACCGAGGCGTTCACCGCGGTCGAGGTCGCCGACGACGACAAGGCCGCCCTGCTGCGCGCCTACCTCAAGCGCTGGAAGGCGGAGGTCGGTGTCTTCTTCAACGGTGTCGGCCCCGACTCCAGCGACGAGGAGCTGCGCCGCATCGCCCCCGACCACCCCGTCTTCCGCGTCACCGTCACCGTCGCCCACTGAGACCGGCGGGGCCGGCTCCGGCGGAGCCCACGGATGCGGGCCCCGCCGGGGGGGGCAGCGGTCGGCGGGTCAGCGGTCGGCGGGTCAGCGGTCGGCGGGTCAGCAGGTCAGCGGTCGGCGCCTCGGCCGTTCACGCCTCAGCGGCCGACGGCGTTGAGGGCGCGCCGGGCCAGCGGGTGCGTGCGGACCAGGCCGGCCAGGGTGGTGGCGCCGCGGGTGATGTCCGCGAAGGCGTTCCACGCGGGCCGCACCCCGGTGATCGCGGCGTGCAGCAGCAGCGGCCGCTTCTCGAAGAGGGTCAGCATCCGCCGGCCCACCGCCATCTCGACGCCGAGCCCTGCCTTGATGGCGAAGGCGTAGTTCAGCGCCTGGCGGCGCGCGTCGACGGCGTCCTGCGACTCGGCGATGCGCACCGCCCATTCGCCGGCGAGGCGGCCCGAGCGCAGCGCGAAGGAGATGCCCTCGCGCGTCCACGGCTCCAGCAGGCCCGCCGCGTCGCCGCAGACCAGGACCCGGCCGCGGGAGAGCGGCGAGTCGTCGCTGCGGCAGCGCGTCAAGTGGCCCGAGGAGATGGCCGGTTCGAAGCCGGCGAGGCCGAGCCGGGCGATGAAGTCGTCCAGGTAGCGCTTGGTGGCGGCGCCTTCGCCGCGGGCCGAGATCACACCGACGGTCAGGGTGTCGCCCTTGGGGAAGACCCATCCGTAACTGCCGGGCATGGGGCCCCAGTCGATGAGGACCCGCCCCGCCCAGTCCTCGGCCACGCTCGGCGGCACCGGGATCTCGGCCTCGAGTCCCAGGTCGACCTGGTCGGTCTTGACCCCGACGTGTGCTCCTATGCGGCCGGCGCTGCCGTCGGCGCCCACGACGGCACGGGCCAGGACGGTCTCCCCGTCGGACAGGACGACGGCGACGGTGCGGCGGTCGGGCACGGCCGAGCCGTGCTGCTCGACCTTGGAGACGGTGACGCCGGTACGGACCTCGGCCCCCGCCTTCTCGGCGAGCGCGACCAGACCCGCGTCGAACTCGGGCCGGTTGATGAGGCCGAACAGCATCTTCTTCGACCTGCGGGTGCGCGTCAGCTTCCCGTTGAGGGAGAAGGTGACCGCGTGCACCCGGTCCTGGAGCGGCAGTTCGAACCCGGCGGGCAGCGCGTCGCGCGAGGGCCCGATGATGCCGCCGCCGCAGGTCTTGTAGCGCGGCAGTTCGGCCTTCTCCAGGAGCAGCACCGTGCGCCCCGCGTCCGCCGCCGCGTGCGCCGCGGAGGCTCCGGCGGGTCCGGCGCCGACCACGACGACGTCCCAGACGGGCCCGGTGGCCGGATCCGTCACCGGCTCGGCGGTGGGCTCGTCCTCGTGCTGCTCCTGGTGCTCGTCCAGGGGGCCGTCCGTCCCGCCGTCTGTGTTCTCGCTGCTCACGATGTGCCTGTGCTCCCCATCAGACCAGTGTCCTCTTGACCATCGCATCCTACGGGGCAGTAGCGCCGAGCCGCCGTCCTGGCCCGCTGTGGGAGGATCGGCCATATCTTCGCCATACACACACGTGCACTGACGTATGTGCGCTGACCGTACGTGTACTGACAACGTCGCACCCACAAGGAGCGTGCCCATGACCGCACATCCGATCGCCGAGACCGTCGCCTCGCTGATGCCCCGCGCCAAGGCGGAGCTGACGGAGCTGGTCGCTTTCCAGTCGGTGGCGGACGAGGCGGTGGCGCCGAGAAGCGAGTGCGAGGCGGCCGCGAACTGGGTGGCGGACGCGCTGCGCACCGAGGGCTTCCAGGACGTGGCGCTGCTCGACACCCCCGACGGTTCGCAGTCGGTGTACGGGCTGCTGCCCGGCCCCGAGGGCGCGCCGACCGTGCTGCTCTACGCGCACTACGACGTGCAGCCGAAGCTGGACGAGTCCGCCTGGGTGACCCCGCCGTTCGAGCTGACCGAGCGCGACGGCCGCTGGTACGGCCGGGGCGCCGCGGACTGCAAGGGCGGGTTCATCATGCACCTGCTCGCACTGCGCGCCCTCAAGGCCAACGGCGGTGTCCCCGTCACGGTCAAGGTGATCGTGGAGGGCTCCGAGGAGCAGGGCACGGGCGGCCTCGAACAGTACGCCGAGGCGCACCCGGAGCTGCTCACGTCCGACGCGATCGTGATCGGCGACACCGGCAACTTCCGGGTCGGGCTGCCCACGGTGACGGCGACCCTGCGCGGCATGACCATGATCCGCGTGACGGTCGACACCCTTGAGGGCAACCTGCACTCGGGCCAGTTCGGCGGTGCCGCCCCCGACGCGCTGGCCGCGCTGATCCGCGTCCTGGACTCGCTGCGCGACGAGCACGGCCAGACCGTCGTCGACGGCCTCGCCGCGGACACGGAGTGGGACGGACTGCAGTACCCCGAGGACGAGTTCCGTCAGGACGCCAAGGTCCTCGACGGCGTCGAGCTGCCGGGCACCGGCACCGTCGCCGACCGCATCTGGGCCCGGCCGGCCGTCACGGTCGTCGGCATCGACTGCCACCCGGTGGCCGGCGCGACGCCGTCGATCCCGGCGAGCGCCCGCGCGCAGATCAGCCTGCGGGTGCCGCCCGGCCAGAACGCCGCCGAGGCGACCGAGCGGCTCTACGCCCACATCGAGAAGCACGTGCCGTGGAACGCCCGCGTCTCCTTCGAGCAGGTAGGCCAGGGCCAGCCGTTCCGCGCGGACACCAGCAGCCCGGCGTACACCTCGATGGCCGAGGCGATGGCGGTGGCCTACCCGGGCGAGAAGATGCAGTCCTCGGGCATGGGCGGCTCCATCCCGCTGTGCAACACCCTGGCGACGCTCTACCCGGGGGCGGAGATCCTGCTGATCGGTCTGAGCGAGCCCGAGGCACGGATCCACGCGGTGAACGAGAGCGTCTCGCCCGAGGAGCTGGAGCGCCTCTCGGTGGCCGAGGCCCACTTCCTGGTCAACTACGCGGCCTCGAAGCGGAGTTGATTTTCCGTCAGTGAGATTACGCGCTCGGCGGACATCGCCGGGAGCGTAGATCCGTGCGGCGGGCGGCGCCGGCGACGTACGTTCGCCGCATGGATCTCGTGACGGTCACACCCCGCCTCCACATGTTCCGCTTCCCCATCGGCCAGGCCTATCTGTGGGTCGACGAGGACGGGCTCACCCTCGTCGACGCCGGTGATGTGAACGCGGCGGCGCCCATCGAGGAGGCGGTGCGCGGACTCGGGCTCGACCCGGCCGCGATCCGCCGGATCGTGATCACCCACGGCCACCGCGACCACTACGGCGCGGCGGGCGAACTCGCCGCGCGCCACGGCGCCGAGGTGATCGCGCACCGGCTCGACGCTCCGGTGATCCGGGGCGAGGCCCCGATGGCCGAGCCGGTGCTCCTGGAGTGGGAACTGCCGCTCTACGAAACGGCGTTGACGGTGCCTCAGGCGCCGCCGACGCGGGTGGACCGCGAGGTCGGCGACGGCGAGGCGCTGGGCTTCGGCGACGGCGCGGTCGCCGTCCACTGCCCCGGCCACACCCACGGTTCCCTCGCGGTCCATCTGCCGCGCCACGGGGTGCTGTTCACCGGCGACAGCGTGGCCGGGGTCGGCCGGGTGATGGTGGGTGTCTTCAACACGGACCGGGAGCGGGCGCTCGCGTCGTTCCGGCGTCTCGCCGCGCTCGGCGCGGACACCGTCTGCTTCGGGCACGGCGACCCGCTGACCGAGGACGCGGCGGCCGTCATGAAGGCGTCAGCCGACCGGGACTCCGGCCTCCAGGTTGAGCACGGTTGACCGTTCGCGCGCCCGCAGCGCCCAGCGCAGCCGCTCGAAGCGGGCGGGCGGCAGCAGCCGCGCGGCTTCCTGCTCGCTCACGAAGCGCCAGCCGCGCAGTTCGGCGCCGGGCAGCAGGACCTGCGCGGCGCCCGCGGCATCGAGGGTGCCGCCGTCGAACAGGAGCCGAAGCCCTCCGTATCCGGGGGGTCTTGGCGGTTCCCAGTCGATGACGAGCAGACGCGGCACGCGGTCGAGCGTGACGCCCAGCTCCTCCTCGACCTCCCGGACACCGGCCCTCGCGGGCGCCTCCCCGCGTTCGACGACGCCGCCGGGGAACTCCCAGCCCGGTTTGTAGGTGGGGTCGACCAGGAGCACCCGGTCGTGTTCGTCGAAGAGCAGCACCCCGGCGGCGAGCGTCTCGGCGGTGGGCTCGGGGGTCTGCACGATCTCGCAGGCGCGGGCCGCCCCGGAGCGGACCGCGGCGGCTATGCGGTCGGCGCTCTCACGGGGCGAGAGCACACTGTTGTCGACGGCGTGGGCGTCGGCGGCGATCCAGCCGAGCGCGCGACGGAAGGGTTCGATGTGCTCGTACGCCCATGTGCGGACCCGCTGTTCGTCGGCCCCGGGGTCGCCGGGGAACTCCACGCGGGCCGCTATCCGCGCCCGCAGGATCGTTTCCTCCTGGGTGAGCACCACATGCCGTACGGGGATGCGGCGGGAGGCGAGCCCACCGAAGATCTCGTCGCGGTACTCCTGCCTCAGGAGCGTCATCGGCACCACGAGTACGCCGCCGACCTCGGCGTGCAGCGCGGCGGCGCCGTCCACCACGAGCCGTCGCCAGATCGGCAGGTCCTGGTAGTCGCTCACCTGCGCAAGGAGTTTCTGCGGCAGCAGCTGCCGTAGTGCCCCGCCCATCACCTCGGGGTCGTAGAGCGTGCTGTTCGGGATCAGGTCGATCAGCTCGCGCGCGGCGCTGGTCTTGCCCGCGCCGAACGCACCGTTGATCCACACAATCACGGTTCCCCCTCTTCGTAGCCCCCAGTGGACTGCCCGCAACACCCTGCCACGGAAACGCAGCCGTGGCTCGGGCCCTCCTCGGTCACATCACAACTGTGGCCGGGCTGTTGCCTGCCGGGTGCCACCGACGGGCGCCCCACCGCGTCCTTGTCTGCGAGCACCGGCCACGGGGGGCCGTAACGCCGACGGCGTGAGCGTCGTTGTGCGGGTGCCCGAAGAGAGAACAAGGGGGTGCGACGAAATGGGTCGTACGGTACTGGAACGCTTTCCCGCCGGAGATCCGCGCGGCCACTGGCCCGCGGAGGCGTTCGCGCACGAGCGCAGGAACGAGGGGCTCGCGGCGGAGGTCGTGATGGACCTGGAGAGCGACGCCTTCCTCGTCGTCGTCACCCACACCGTGCCGGACCGGGTCGTCTGACACCGCCCGCCCGGCCCGCGCGCCGCGGCCGCCTCGCTCCCCCGCTCAGAAGTCGCCGTAATCGACCTGCCAGGTGGGCAGGCCGATGGCGCGCCACACGGCGACGACGCGGTCCCGGTCGTCGAGGCTGACCCGCACCCGGAACCGGTGGCGCACGTGCGCGTCGAAGAGCTCGGCCTTCACCACGTCGTCGCGCCGCCCGTCACCGGCCGGCCGCATCCACAGCTCGTCGTACGGCACGTCGTGTGCGGCGAGCCAGGCCTCGGTCTGCGGCCGGTACTCCTCGCCGCGCCCCGACAGCAGCACGATCGTGTCGCCGTGCGCCTGCCGGAACCCGACCAGGGCGTCGCGCACCGAGCCGTTGAGACCGTCCTGTTCGCAGCGGGTGAAGTCGTACGGGCTGCGGCCGCGGCGCAGGGCGAGCGTGCCGTCGATGTCGCACATCACGGCGCTCGGCAGGGACACGTCCGGGGCGTAGGGCTCGGTCTCGGCGAGGACGACGCTGTCGTTGAGCCACGCGTCGGTGAGCCGCCAGCCGCCCCGCACCGCCTTGGCGTGCCGGTCCGCGAGCAGCCGGATGACGTCCTCGCCGACCGGCTCCGCGCGGGCCGCGTCACGGCGCAGGCACTCCTCTACCGGCACGCCGGTGAAGTCGTGCAAGACGAACCGCGCCCGGCCCGCGACGGCGGCCTTGAGGCGCTTGGGGATGTGCGGAGTCAGATGGGTGTTGTCGACGACCACGTCGAACCCCGCGGCGATGGTCGCCCGCACCGCACTGTCCTGGACCGCGAGGACACTCTGCTCGGCGGTGCCCGACCGCTCGCGCCCGGCGCCCGCGGGGTCGAACATGGCACGCAGGTCGTCGAGGTTGACGCGGCGGCACCGGCCGTCGGAGTCCTCGACGAGCTTGCGGGCGGCGGTGGTCTTTCCGGAGGCGGGGAGTCCGGTCATGACGTGCACGGTGGGCATCGGGGGTTCAGCTTTCCTCGTCGTCGGTGAACGGGTTGGCGGCGGCCGGTTTGACGGCCCGCCAGATCATCAGGTCGATGCCTCGGCCGTCGAGCAGGTGGAACACGGCCGCGCGGGCCGCGCGTTCGGGTATTTCGCGGGCGGCGCGGGCGAACGCGCCGCGGTCCTTGGCGAGGTGCTCGATCTCGGCGAACCGCCGTGCGGCGAGAGCGGCCAGTGCGGCCGCCCGTGCGTCGAGGCGAGCCGTCACGCCCCGCACCCACGCGTCGAACTCGTCGGGGACCCGCTGCAGCATAACGTCCAGCGGGTCGGCGCCGTCCGCGGTGAGTTCGGCGATCTCGCCGGGGCCGCAGCCGACGGCCTGGGCGATCCGACCGGGGTCCTCGCCGGCGAACCGGCGGATGCCGAGGTAGCGCCAGATGTCCCGTTCGGTGATGCCCGTGACCACCTGGTGCAGCCGCACGTACTCGCTGATCTTGGCCTTGACCCGCAGTCCCGAGGCGTACCGGATGACGTAGCCCTCGCCGTCCGTTCCCCGTGCCGCACGGCCGTCGGCGTGCTCGCCCGCCGCGGTGCGTTCCAGGAGTTCGGCGAGCGGCAGGGCCGGCCACGTCCGCGCGACCGAGCCGACCGGCGCCCAGTCGGCGGCGGCCCGCGACAGTTCCGTCTCCGCGCCCGTCGCGTCGTACGCGGCGAGCAGCACCAGGTCGCGGCGGCCGCCGTAGTCGACGACGATGCGGTTCTCGGGGTAGAGGATCTCCGCGAGGTAGGTGACGCCGGGCCGCAGCGTCGTCGTGTCGCGGCCGTCGAGCCATGCGGTGGCCCAGGCGGCCTGCTCGGAGGTGAACGACCCGCGGGAGGCTGCCCGCCAGCGGCCCGCGTAGTGGAAGACGATGCCGAGCGATCCGTCGACCTTGTCGTACACCTCGAACGGCTCGTCGGGCAGCGGCGGGGCGTAGGGGCGGCCCAGGGTGTGCTCGGCGACGTTGAAGAACTTGGGCAGGCAGTGCGCGACCACGGCCCCGGTCGTGTCGTCGGCGACCAGCCCGCGGCAGCGCGTGGTGACCTCGTTCCACGCCTGCTCGTACTGGCACGTCCTGCTGTACGAGTAGAGCGAGAGCGGGAGTTCGGGGTGCGTCTTGCGGACGACGTGCCCGGCGTCGATGGCGGCGGCGAGGCCGGCGGGCGGGACGAGAAGGCCGAGGTCGGTCACGGGGTGCTCCTGGGAAGAGTGCTGTCACCAGCAGCGTGACCGCCACGGCGGCGGGCCGCGAGCCATTTACCGTCGCGTCCTGCCGCACCGGATAACCCGTGGCCGACGGCCCCGGACCACGGATACGGTCTGCCCTCCCGGCCGGGCCGAAACCGCCGGCCGACGAGTGGAGAGAACACCTGCCATGACCACCCCCCGTACGCCGGACCCACGTGCTCCACACCCCTGCGGGCCGGGCCCATGTGCGCCGACCCCACAGGCGACGACGACTCTGTGGCGCCCCACCGGGCCGGGTGGTCAGGCGGCCAGAGGGATGCTGGGGGCGATGAAGTAGCCGTCCCTGTCGTACCAGCGGATCTCGGTGATGCGGACCTCTCGGAAGCCCGTGCGCCGGAAGATGGGGTCGATGAGGGCGGCGCCCTCGGGTGCGTCCGGTGTCTCCAGGTCGACGATGGTGACGGCCGGGTTCACCGGGCTCTGGCGGCGGCCGGTCTCGCGGCCGGGGAGCGGGTTGTGTGCCGTGTCGAAGTCGTGCAGGAGAGCGGTGGCGACGTGCAGTTCGACGGTCATGGCGGCCTCCGGGGTGGGGCCGGCGCGGCCCGTCGACGGCGGGCCGCGCCAGGCGGCGCATCTGCTTGAGGCCGCAGACCTTGGGGCGCTCACCTCGAGGCACGCTCGATCACCGCTCGAGCCGGGCCGGATGCCTGGTCGCGCGGGGTACGAGTCCGGCTCGCGCGCCCAACGGGCGGTGACTGCAGGCGCGTTGGAGCCGACCGCCCATCATCCCCGGCGGCCAGGCGACGGCGTGCGGGGCGGTGACGTGGGCGGCGGCGTAGGCGGCGGCGTCACCCCTTGCTCGACCCGAGGGTCAGGCCCGCGATGAAGTGCCGTTGCAGCAGCAGGAAGACGATCAGGGTGGGGAGCGCGACGATCACCGAGCCGGCCGCCAGCAGGTTGTAGTCGGTGAAGAACTGGCCGCGCAGGTTGTTCAGGGCCGAGGTGATGGGCAGCTTGTCGCCGTCGGACATGAAGACGAGGGCCCACAGGAAGTCGTTGTACATCCAGGTGAACTGGAGCGTGGCGAGCGCCGCGAGAGCGGGCCGGCACAGCGGCAGGGTGATGCGCCAGTACTGCGTCCACACCCCCGCGCCGTCGACGATCGCCGCCTCCAGGATCTCCAGCGGCAGGGTGCGCATGAAGTTGGCGAGCACGAAGACGCAGAAGCCGAGCTGGAAGCCGACCTGCACGGCGATGACGGCCCAGTACGAGTCGAACATCGTCAGCGAGTCGGACATCCAGTACGGCAGCGGGATGCGGTTGAACACGACGTACAGCGGCGTCACGATCACCTGCTGGGGCAGCAGGTTGCCCGCCGTGAACAGCATCAGCAGGACCATCGCGCCGCGCAGGCGCAGCCGCGAGACGGCGAAGGCGACGAACGAGGCGAGGAACAGCACGACGACCACGCCGGGCACCGCGATGATCAGGGTGTTGACGAAGTACTTCGTCATGCCCGAGTCGCTGAACGCCTGCCGGTAGTAGGCGAAGGAGAGGTGCTTGGGAAGGGAGAAGTAGCCGTAGCGCGAGGTCTCGTCGTAGGGGCGCAGCGACGCGTAGACCGCGAGCAGCAGCGGCGCGAGGAAGGCGAGCGAGACCGTCATCAGGAAGGCGTGCACCCCGAGGCGGCCCGGTCGCACCCGGCGGCGTCCCCGGGCGGCGGGCGCGTTCGGCGGTGCCGTGACGGCGGGCGCGGGCGCGGTGTCGGTGGTCACCGGTTCTTCTCCCCTCGGATCTCCTGGACCAGGTAGGTGAGGACGAACCCGAGGGAGACGGTCAGCAGCACCACGGCGATCGCCGAGCCGAAGCCGATGCGGCTGGCCTCGCCGATGATGTTGTCGGTGACGAGCACGGAGAGCACTTCGAGGCCGTTGCGCCCGTGGTTGACGGCGTACACGATGTCGAACGCGCGCAGCGACTCGATGACCGTGATGACGCCGACGATGACGTTGACGGGCCGCAGTGTCGGGAACACGACCCGGAAGAAGGTCTGGCGCTCGCTCGCGCCGTCGATGGCCGCGGCCTCCTTGAGGGAGGGATCGACGGCCTTGAGGCCCGCGAGGTAGAGGATCATCACATAGCCGGTGTGCCGCCAGGCCGCGGCCAGCAGGATCATCCAGATGTTGAGGTCGGGGTCGCCGAGCCAGTCGGTGGGGTTGGCGCGGGCGCCGACGAGGGCGTTGAGCGCCCCTTGGTCGCGGGAGAAGACGAGCTGGGCGATGAACCCGACGACGGCGAGGGAGAGGACCACCGGCATGTACAGCGTCGACTGGTAGAAGCGGCTGAACCGGACGCCGCGGTCGATGAGGACGGCGAGCAGCAGCCCGAACGGCGTCGCCACGAAGCCGAGCACGCCCAGCCACATGAGGTTGTGGCGGACGGCCGGCCAGAACGGCGGGTAGTTGGTGAAGAGGTTGGCGTAGTTCTGCGTGCCGACCCACTTGATGGAGCCGACGCCGTCCCAGCTGGTGAAGGACAGGACGACGGAGGCCAGGGTGGGTCCCCACACGATGGCGAGGTCGAGCAGGACGGGCAGGCCAAGCAGCAGGCCGAGGACGACGAGGTCGCGGGCGGTGAACCGCCCGTTGCCCCGCCGCCCCGCACGCCGCGCGGTGGTGAGCGCCACGGCTGAGTACTCCAAGTCGAAGCGGGAGCAGGTCGGTTGGAGGTTCCTTGGGTCTTCGGCGGCCGTCGTCGGCCGCCGTCAGCCTTCGGAGGCGAAGATGGTCTTCTTCTGGCGTTCGATGTCGTTGACGAGGCCGTCCACGTCGTTCGGGTTGCCGATGAACCGCTGGATCGCCGGGATCATCACGGTGGACGCGAAGTCGGGGCGGGTGTCGCGGTCCATGAACTGGGAGATCTGCTTGGCCCCGGAGACGAGTTCGACCGCCTTCTTCTGCAGCGGGGTGTACTTCGAGGTGTCCGCGCCGCTGTTGACGGCGATGTTGTTGGGGTCGCCCGCGAGGTAGGCGTCCTCCGCCGCCGGGGTGGCGAGCCAGCCGAGCAGGTCCTTGGCGCTCGCCATGGACTGCTTGTTCTTCAGCTCCTTGGCGTTCTTGGCGAGCAGGAAGCCGTCGATGGGCGCCTCGACGGCGTCCTGCCCGTACTGCGGGTCCATCTCCGGGAACGGGAAGAACGCGATGTCGCCCTGGTCGGAGGCGGGGAACTGCTGCCCGACGTGCGCCAGCCCGAGCACGGTCAGGCCGGACTGCTTCTTCTGGAGGCTCTGCGCGGCCTCCTGCCAGGTGCGGCCGTTGGCGCCCTGCTGGCAGTACGGCAGGATCCTGCGCCAGTTGTCGAAGACGTCCTTGACCCGCTTGTCGGTCCACGCCTCCTTGCCGGCCATCAGGCTCTTGTGGAACTCGTACCCATTGGTCCGCATGTTGAGGTAGTCGAAGGTGCCCATCGCGGGCCAGCCGTCCTTCTCGCCGAGCGCGATGGGGTCGAGTTTGTCCTTGCGCATCTGCTGGGCGAGGTCGACGAACTGGTCGAAGGTCCTGGGCGCGGTGTAGCCGTGCTCCTGGAAGAGGCTCGCGCGGTGGAAGACCGCCCACGGATAGTAGTAGTACGGCACGAAATACTGCTTGCCGTCGGCGCCCGTGGACTGCGCCTTCAAGGCGTCGGAGAACCCGTGGAAGCCCTGCCAGAGGTCGCTGATGTCGTACAGCAGGCCCTTCTGGGCGAAGAACTGCATGCGGTAACCCGCGAACCACATGAAGACGTCGTCCGGCTTGCCCTGGAGGTAGCGGTTGATGTTCTCCTGGAAGGTGTTGTGGTCAACGGTGTTGACCTTGACGGACCGGCCGTCCTTGGACTGCTTCCCGTACGCGGCGAACGCGTCGGCGAACGCCTTCTTGGGCACGGCGTCCGACGCGTTGGAGCCGAGGCGGACCGTCTTGGTGTCACCGCCGGGTCCGCTTCCGCACGCCGTGAGCAGTGAGGGCAGCGCGACCGCGCCGGCGCCGACCGCCGCACCGCGCAGAAGACTCCGCCGGGACATCCGATGTCCTGGTACGCCATGAGGCGCCACAGGACCGTTGAACGATGACTGCGCCATGTCCCCCTCCTCCGGGGTGCAACCCAACACAACCAAACGCGAGGCTTGGATCACACCCCCAACTCAGGGTGCCGTCAAGGGTTTTGACGCAAAACCGAGCAACCGTTACGGCCACCCTTCCAACAGACTCCAACAAGCCCTACCGGAAACGCTCGTCACGGTGAGGCGGGCCGACGACAGCTCGAACCGCATGGACGGGAGGGAGTGATCGGAGCGCTGGCGAGGGGCGGGGGCCGGGGCGGGGAGTCAGCGAGCGACGCCTCCCGGCTGACGGTTCGCGGCGGACGGCTGACGGCTGACGGACATCAGTCGACACACATCAGCTGACGGACGACAGAAAGTGTCGGTCCTCAACTGCCGGGCGCCGGCCGTTACTTGAGCAACGCCGCCGCCCCCCGGTCCGCACGTCGGGCCGATGCCGCGGCCGCCGCTCCCACCAGACCCGCGTCCGTCCCCATCAACGCCGGTGCGACGGTGAGGCGTTGGACGAAGGAGAGTGTCGCGTAGTCGCGCAGGGCGCGGCGCAGGGGGGCGAAGAGGACATCGCCCGCGCCGGCCACTCCCCCGCCGATGACGGCGATCTCGATCTCGACGAGGGTGGCGGTCGCGGCGATTCCCGCGGCCAGTGCCTGGGCGGCGCGTTCGAAGGAGGCGATGGCGATCGTGTCACCGGAGCGGGCGGCCGCGGCGACGGCCGCGGCCGAGGTGTCGCCGTCGGGGCCGGGGCGCCAGCCGTGGTCCAGGGCGCGGCGGGCGATGTGGGGGCCGCTGGCGATCCGTTCCACGCAGCCGCGGGCCCCGCACGGGCAGGGGTCGCCGTCGAGGTCGACGCTGATGTGGCCGATGTGGCCGGCGTTCCCGGTGGGGCCGGGGTGAAGTTTGCCGCCGAGAACGAGGCCGCCTCCGACGCCGGTCGACACGACCATGCACAGGGCGTTGTCGTAGCCGCGGGCCGCGCCGAGCCAGTGCTCGGCGGCGGTCATCGCGACGCCGTCGCCGACGAGTTCGACGTCGAGGCCGCCGGTTGCCGTGCGGACGCGGTCGACCAGCGGGAAGCCGCGCCAGCCGGGGATGTTGACGGGGCTGACCGTGCCGGCCGAGGCGTCCACGGGTCCCGCGCTGCCGATGCCGACGGCGCTCGTGCGGTCCCACAGGGCGGATCCGGTCAGTTCGGCGAGCACCTCTTCGGCCGCGCGCATCACCGTGTCGCCGTCCTCATGGGCGGGAGTCGGCCGTTGTGCGCGCAGGAGGAGCCGGCCGTCGGCGTCGACCAGGGCTCCGGCGATCTTGGTGCCGCCGATGTCGAGCGCGGCGACGAGGTCGGTGTGCATCGAGGACGGATCTCCTGGCGGAAGACGGGTAACAGCAGGTCAAGATGAGAGTCTCCCTGGATGTGACAACGTTGTCCAGGGCCTATGCTCGACGCCACACATACCGCCCGGCACCAGAGCACGCCGGACGGCTCCCGACGACGACAGGACAGCGCACTGTGGCCGAGAATGCCCGCCACCCCGAGCCCCGCTATGGCAACCGTCCGACGATGAAGGATGTCGCGGCGCGCGCCGGAGTCGGCCTCAAGACGGTGTCCCGGGTGGTCAACGGGGAGGCCGGGGTGACGCCCGACACCGAGCGCCGGGTGCAGGAGGCCATCGAGGCGCTGGGCTTTCGCCGTAATGACAGTGCGCGGGTGTTGCGCAAGGGGCGTACGGCTTCGATCGGGCTGGTTCTGGAGGATCTCGCCGACCCGTTCTACGGGCCGCTGAGCCGGGCCGTCGAGGAGGTCGCGCGGGAGCACGGGGCGTTGCTGATCAATGGGTCGAGCGCCGAGGATCCCGATCGTGAGCAGGAGCTGGTTCTGGCGTTCTGTGCCCGTCGGGTGGACGGGTTGATCGTGATTCCGGCGGGGTCCGACCACCGTTATCTCGAGCCGGAGATAAAGGCGGGTGTGGCGACGGTGTTCGTGGACCGTCCGGCAGGGCGGATCGATGCCGATGTGGTGTTGTCGGACAGTTTCGGCGGGGCGCGTGCGGGGGTGGCGCATCTGATCGCGCAGGGTCATCGTCGGATCGGTTTCATCGGTGATCAGCCGCGTATTCATACGGCCACGGAGCGGCTGCGGGGGTATCACGCGGCGATGGCGGATGCGGGGCTGCGGGTCGATGAGGCGTGGGTGTCGCTGGGTTCGACGGGGCCGGAGCGGGTGCGGGCCGCGGCGGAGTCGATGCTGGCGGGTCCGGCGGGCGTGACGGCGCTGTTCGCGGGGAACAACCGGGTGACGGTGACGGCGGTGCGGGTTCTCGCGGGTCGTGAGCGTCCGGTGGCTCTGGTGGGTTTCGATGACATCGAGTTGGCTGATCTGCTCGGTATCACGGTGATTTCGCAGGACGCGGCGACGCTTGGGCGTACGGCGGCGGAGTTGTTGTTCCGGCGGCTGGACGGTGTGGACGAGACGCCGGCCCGGGTGGTGTTGCCGACGGTGTTGATTGAGCGCGGTTCGGGTGAGGTTCCGCCGCCGGTGGACGCGTAGCGCGGCGCCGCGGGGGCTGCGCGGGTTCGGCGGGTCGTGGGGGTCAGCAGGTTTTGAGGCCGGGGGCGGGCTGGTTGTTGTCGCCGCCCTTCATGTAGACGACGCTGATGTAGACGTTGGTGTGGCCGCTGTCGTCGTCGGTCCTGGCCCACCAGGTGTTGGTCCACTTCCCGTAGGTTTCGCGGCGGCCCAGGTCGGTCTGGCAGTAGAAGTAGTTGGTGCCGGCGTTGAGGACGCCGGCCGCGCTGCCGTCGCTGCGGATGGAGCGGGCGGTGCGCCATACCTCGCAGTCGAACCGGCTGCCGGTGGCGGGCCGGCAGCTTCCGGCGGGTGGTGCGGCGCTGCCGGGGGTGGCTGTGGCGGCCGCGTCGGGGGCGCTCTTCCTGGGCCCGGGGGTCTTGCCGTCCTTGGTGTCGTCCGCTGTGTGCGGGTCGCCTTTCGTGGATGGTTTGGTGGTCGAACTCGTGGCGGGGCGGGGCGAGTTGGGTGTGGTGCGGGTGGTGGGGTGGGGTGTGGTGAGGCCGGCGGCGCCGAGTTGGTCGTCGGTGGCGTCCGGGGTCGTGTCGGCTGTTGCTCCGGCCGTCTGCTGCCCGTTGTTGGTGTCGCCGGGGCCGAGGAGTGCGTAGGCGCCGCCGCCGGCGAGGACGACGAGGCCGGCTGCGGCGGCGATCCAGGGGGTGCGGCGCCGGCGTCCGGGGGTGGTGGTCCGGTGCTGCGGCAGGTCGCGTACGACGGGCGCGGTGCCGTCGTGGTGCGGCGGCCGGGGTGCGGGGGCGGGGCCGAGGGGCGGTGTGGGCGTGGGGGTGGCGGGTGCGGGTCCGAAGCCCTGGGGCCGGTGGGGCAGCGCGTCGCGTACGGTCGCGTCGCGGGGCGCGTCGGTGGGGTGCGCGGGCGTCTCGCGTCCTGGCGTGGTGCGTCCTGGCGTGGTGCGCAGGGTGGTGGTGCGGACGGCGGTCGGTGTGGTGGCTGTGGTGGCGGCTGCCTCCGTGAGGAGGCGGGCGGCGGTTTCGGCGTCGGGCCTGCGGGCGGGGTCCTTGTCCATGAGGCGCAGCAGGACGGGTCCGAGGGGGCCGGCTCGGCGGGCCGGGGACGGGGGTTCGACGACGATGGCGTTGAGGGTGGACCAGGTGGAGGTGCGGCGGAAGGGTGCGGTGCCTTCGACGGCGGCGTACAGGGTGGCACCGAGGGCCCAGATGTCGGAGGGGGGTCCGGGGGTGTGGCCCTGGGCTCGTTCGGGTGCCAGGTAGTCGAGGGAGCCGACGAGTTCGCCGCTGCGGGTCAGGTGGGTTCCCGAGCCGTCGCCGGGGTCGTCCATGGCGGCGATGCCGAAGTCGGTGAGGACGACGCGGCCGGAGGTGTCGAGGAGGATGTTGCCGGGTTTGACGTCGCGGTGCAGGACGCCGGCGCGGTGGGCGGCGGCGAGTGCCTGGAGGACGGTGGCGCCGATGGCGGCGGCTTCGGCGGGTTCGAGGGCGCCGCGTTCGGTGAGGACGTCGTCGAGGGAGGGGCCGTCGATGAGTTCCATGACGATGACGGGGCGGCCCTGGTGTTCGGTGACGTCGTGGACGGCGACGACGGAGGGGTGGCGTATGCGGGCGGCGGCGCGGGCTTCGCGCTGCATGCGTAGCCGCAGGTCGCCCAGTTCGGGGGCGGAGGCGTCGTTGTAGGCGCGGAGTTCTTTGACGGCGACGTCGCGGCCGAGGACTTCGTCGTGGGCGCGCCATACGACGCCCATGCCGCCGCGGCCGAGTTGTTCGACGATCCGGTACCGGCCGGCCAGTAGTTGGCTCTCCCCCGTTGACACCGCTGCCCCGTTCCCCTGTGGCGATTGTGGTCGCGTACAGGGTACGGGGCGGGGGTGTCGGGTCGGGGTGCCCGGTGCTGGTGGGGCTAGGGGGCGGTGACGGTGAGGGTGCCGCGGCGGGGTGAGGCGAAGGCTTCGAGGTCGGTGCGGGTGAGGCCGGTGAGGCGGGCGACTTCGGCGGTGTCGAGGGCGCCGCAGTCGAGGCCGCGCAGGAGGTAGCCGCTGAGTGCCTTGGCGGTGGCGGGTTCGTCCATGACGTCGCCTTCTGTCTTGGCGACGTAGGCGGCGAGGCGTCCGGCGGCCTGCTCCAGGCCTTCGCGGTAGAAGGCGTAGACGGCCGCGTAGCGGGTCGGCATGTGGCCGGGGTGCATGTCCCAGCCCTGGTAGTAGGCGCGGGCCAGGGCGCGGCGGGTGAGGCCGTAGTGGAGGCGCCAGGCTTCGTGGACGTGTTCGGTGGTGCCGATGGGCAGGACGTTGGTGGAGCCGTCGGAGACGCGGACGCCGGTGCCTGCGGCGGCGACCTGCATGACGGCCTTGGCGTGGTCGGCTGCGGGGTGGTCGCTGGCCTGGTAGGCGGCGGAGACGCCGACGCAGGCGCTGTAGTCGAAGGTGCCGTAGTGGAGGCCGGTGGCGCGGCCTTGCGCGGCGTCGATCATCTTGGCGACGGCGGCGGTGCCGTCGGCGGCGAGGATGGACTGGCTGGTTTCGATCTGGATCTCGAAGCCGAGGCGTCCTTCGGGCAGGTCGTGGGCCTTTTCGAAGGCGCTGAGGAGCCGTACGAAGGCGGTGACCTGTTCGGGGTAGGTGACCTTGGGGAGGGTGAGGACGAGGCCGTCGGGGAGGCCGCCGTTGCGCATGAGGGTGGTGAGGAAGACGTCGGTGGTGCGGATGCCGCGGTCGCGGACGGCGGCTTCCATGCACTTCATGCGGATGCCCATGTAGGGGGCGGCGGTGCCGTTCTTGAAGGCTTCGGCGATGAGGCGGGCGGCGCGGGCGGCGTCGGCGTCCTCTTCGGCGTCGGGGCGGGGGCCGTAGCCGTCCTCGAAGTCGACGCGGAGGTCTTCGATGGGTTCGCGCCGGAGTTTGGCGCGGACGCGGTCGTAGACGGGGGCGGCGAGGTCGTCGGAGATGCCGAGGACCTTGGCGAAGGAGGCCGCGTCGGGGGCGTGCTCGTCGAGGGCGGCGAGTGCCTGGTCGCCCCAGGAGCGGATGGTGCCCGCGTCGAAGACGTCTCCGGGTACGTAGACGGTGTGGACGGGCTGGCGGGTGCCGGGGTCGCCCGGGTATCGGCGGGCGAGCTCTTCGTCCACGGCGATGAGCGAGGCACTGATCTCCTCGCTGACGACGCCGTCGAGGCTCGTTGCCACCTGCTCCTGCTGGCCCATCCTGCACCCTCCACACGGTCGAAACTTTTCCGCTGCACGGAATCAATAATCCGTATAGCGAAGTTAGTAGGTGCCTTGTCCTGCGTCAATGGTTGTCCGAAACGACCGGGGGCCGCGCGGTGAAGATCACCACGCGGCCCCCGGCCGAACAGAAGTCGCAGGTCACCCCTTGCGGCTGTTGACCTCTTCGGTCAGCTGCGGGACGACCTGGAACAGGTCGCCGACGACGCCGTAGTCGACCAGGTCGAAGATCGGGGCCTCGGAGTCCTTGTTGACGGCCACGATCGTCTTCGAGGTCTGCATGCCGGCCCGGTGCTGGATGGCGCCGGAGATGCCGTTGGCGATGTAGAGCTGCGGCGAGACGGACTTGCCGGTCTGGCCGACCTGGTTGGAGTGCGGGTACCAGCCGGCGTCCACCGCGGCGCGCGAGGCGCCGACGGCCGCGCCGAGCGAGTCGGCGAGGGCCTCGATGACCGCGAAGTTCTCGGCGCCGTTGACGCCGCGGCCGCCGGAGACCACGATCGCGGCCTCGGTCAGCTCGGGGCGGCCGGTCGACTCGCGCGGGGTGCGCGAGGTGACCTTAGTGCCGGTGGCGAGCTCCGAGAAGGTGACGGAGAGCGCCTCGACGGTGCCGGCGGCGGGGGCGGCCTCGACGGCGGCCGAGTTCGGCTTGACCGTGATGACCGGGGTGCCCTTGGAGACGCGGGACTTGGTGGTGAAGGAGGCGGCGAACGCGGACTGCGTGGCCACCGGGCCCTCGGCGCCGGCTTCGAGGTCGACGGCGTCGGTGATGATGCCGGCGCCGATGCGCAGGGCGAGGCGGGCGGCGATCTCCTTGCCCTCGGCGGAGGAGGGGACGAGCACGGCCGCGGGCGACACGGCCTCGTACGCGGCCTGGAGGGCGTCGACCTTCGGCACGACGAGGTAGTCGGTGAACTCGGGGGCGTCGGCGGTGAGGACCTTGACGGCGCCGTGCTCGGCGAGCGCGGCGGCGGTGTTCTCGGCGCCGGCGCCGAGCGCCACGGCGACGGGCTCGCCGATGCGGCGGGCGAGCGTCAGCAGTTCGAGGGTGGGCTTGCGGACGGCACCGTCCACGTGGTCGACGTAGACCAGAACTTCAGCCATGGGACTTCAATCTCCTGCACGTGCGAAGAAAAGGCGGGCGGGTGAGGGGCTCGGCGAGCCATGAGCGCGGGGTCGGCCGGGAGGTGTCCGGGCCGGCGGGGCGCTTAGATGAACTTCTGGCTCGCGAGGAACTCGGCGAGCTGCTTGCCGCCCTCGCCCTCGTCCTTGACGATCGTGCCGGCGGTGCGGGCCGGGCGCGCGGCGGCGGAGTCGACGGCGGTCCAGGAGCCTTCGAGGCCGACCTCGTCGGCCTCCAGGTCCAGGTCGCCGAGGTCGAGGGACTCCACCGGCTTCTTCTTGGCGGCCATGATGCCCTTGAAGGACGGGTAACGGGCCTCGCCCGACTGGTCGGTGACCGAGACGACGGCCGGGAGGGAGGCTTCCAGCTGCTCGGACGCGGCGTCGCCGTCGCGGCGGCCCTTCACGGTGCCGTCCGCGACCGAGACCTCCGAGAGGAGCGTGACCTGCGGGACGCCGAGGCGCTCCGCGAGGAGTGCGGGAAGGACACCCATGGTGCCGTCGGTGGAGGCCATGCCGCAGATGACCAGGTCGTAGCCGGTCTTCTCGACGGCCTTGGCCAGGACCAGCGAGGTGCCGATCACGTCGGTGCCGTGCAGGTCGTCGTCCTCGACGTGGACGGCCTTGTCGGCGCCCATGGACAGGGCCTTGCGCAGGGCGTCCTTGGCGTCCTCGGGGCCGACGGTCAGCACGGTGATCTCCGCGTCGTCCGCCTCGTCGGCGATCTGCAGTGCCTGCTCGACCGCGTACTCGTCGAGCTCCGAAAGGAGGCCGTCGACGTCGTCGCGGTCGACGGTCAGGTCATCGGCGAAGTGCCGGTCGCCGGTGGCGTCGGGCACGTACTTCACACAGACAACGATCCTCAAGCTCACGCCGGCTCTCCTACTGCATCGTCATTTCTGGGCTGCCTTGATGCACGCAGCATAGGCGCCTGATGGGGCGGTTTCCGGTCGGGGCGACCGGCGCTCCGAACGAAATATTACTCGTCAGTACACCCAGCTTGTTCCCAGTAAGCAAGCGCTTTGAACTGTGACGTTGCCAACGGTGAGTAATCGCCCCGATCAGGGAACTTTCAGTCGCGCAGCGCGTTGAAGCGGCCCTGGTGGTAGAGGAGGGGCCGGCCGGCGCCCGCGGGGTCGCCGACGACGGCCTGGGCGAGCACGATGCGGTGGTCGCCGGCCGGGACGCGGGCCACGACCCGGCAGACCAGCCAGGCCAGGACGCCGCCGAGGACGGGTACGCCCTCGGGTCCGGTGTTCCAGTCGGTCGCGGGGCCGAAGCGGTCGGCGCCGCTGCGGGCGAAGGTGGCGGCGAGCTCCTGCTGGTGCTCGCCGAGTATGTGCACGCCGATGTGGTCGGCCTCGGCGACGACGGGCCAGCTGGAGGAGCCGGTGCCGATCCCGAAGGAGACCAACGGCGGTTCGGCGGCAACGGAATTGAGGGAGGTGGCGGTGAAGCCGACGGGGCGCCCGCCCCGCTGGGCGGTGATCACCGCGACGCCCGCGGCGTGTTGGCGGAAGACCGACTTGAGCAGTTCGGGCGTTGCCGCCCGGGGGATACCGAGCTCGGGTGAGGCCGTCATCGAATGGTCCTTCTCCGGTGGGTGCGTCAAGGGCTGCGGGTGTTCAGCAGCCCGGACAGCGCGCGCTCGCGCAGCGAGCGAGGTCCACGTGGGCGCGTCCGTGAAGAAGGGGGTCTGTCGGCACATCGTCAGACTGACGATCCGGTGCGCTCCCAGTCAAGTACCTTCCGTGATGTGGGAGATCCCTCACTGCCGCGCCCGGGGGCCGGGGGCCGTGCGGCGTCCGGCCGTTCGCGCCGCGCCGCTCACACCGCCTGCCCCAGCGCGGCGATGACATCCGCACGGCGCGGCTGTCCGCTCGCCCGGCGCACGACCGTCCCGTGCGCGTCGAGCACCAGCACGGTCGGGGTGCTCGCGATGTCCAGCTCCCGTACGAGAGCGAGCCGTTCCTCGGCGTCGATCTCCACGTGGGCGACGCCCCCGACCATCGCGGCGACTTCCGCGAGGGTGCGCCGGGTCGCCCGGCAGGGCTGGCAGAACGCGCTGGAGAACTGCACCAGCGTGGCGCGCCGCCCCAGTGGGGCCCCCAGCTCGGCCTCGCCGAGCCTGCGCCCCTCGCCGTCCCGCACGCCGCCTGCCATCGTCGCCGCTCCCCCTCGTCTCTTCACACGCTTACTACCCGCACTGTCGTACGGTTGCAGCGCGCACCGCTCGGCATTGATTCCCACGTCTCCCGCCTGCGAAGACGTGATGAGAATCTCTCCCGGGCCCGGTGCCAGGACTGGCCAGCCCGGCGCGTATCGGGCACCATCTGCCCAAAGCCTAAAACCTACGGCTGCGTAACTTATTTCTCCGGGAGCACCCTCCCCGGGCACACGAAGGGTCTCCCCTGAGATGGCAGAACTCGTCTATCGACCGGTCATCGGCGCCGCACGCGCGATGTTCAAGGCGCTCGACCTGAAGATCGACACCCAGGGTTCGGAGAACATCCCGCGCACCGGCGGGGCGGTGCTCGTCAGCAACCACATCAGCTACCTCGACTTCATCTTCACGGGTCTCGCCACGCTGCCGCAGAAGCGGCTCGTGCGGTTCATGGCCAAGGAGTCGGTGTTCCGGCACCGGATCTCCGGGCCGCTGATGCGCGGCATGAAGCACATCCCGGTCGACCGCAAGCAGGGCGAGGACGCCTACCAGCACGCGCTGGCGTCGCTGCGGTCCGGCGAGGTGATCGGTGTGTTTCCGGAGGCGACGATCTCGCAGTCGTTCACGCTGAAGAGCTTCAAGTCGGGCGCGGCCAGGCTCGCGCAGGAGGCCGGGGTGCCGCTGATCCCGATGGCGCTGTGGGGCACGCAGCGGATCTGGACCAAGGGCCGGCCGCGCAACTTCAAGCGCAGTCACATTCCCGTCACCATCCGGGTCGGTGAGCCCCTGGAGGCGCCGGCCGACCAGTACGCGGGCGCCATCACGCGGCGGCTGCGCGAGCGCTGCCAGGAGCTCCTGGAAGCCGCCCAGCGCGCCTATCCCGTACGCCCCAAGGACGCCGCCGACACCTGGTGGGTGCCGGCGCACCTCGGGGGTACGGCCCCGACGCCCGAGCAGGTCAAGAGCCGCGAGGCGACGGGCTGAATCGTCACTCCTGCACGGGACGGGGCGCGGCGGGGGCGCCCTCGGCCGCGCCCCGGGGCAGGCCCGTGGTTCACAGTGCGGTCGGGTAGGCCGGCCAGAGCGAGGGGCGGTCGGGGGCGGCCCTGAGCGCCGCCACGACCGCCGCGTGCGGTGCGTCGTGGAGCACCGGGTAGTCCACTTCGCCGGCTTCGGGCCGCACGTGCCAGGCCAGGCGCTCCTCGTCGAGTGAGAACCGGGCGTCGACGCCGGGTTTGTTTCCCCGGGGGTCGACGCGGGCCCAGGCGTCCCGTCCCGGCAGCCGCAGGGCGACGAGGCCGTGCACGAGGGGGTGGGAGCCGTCGTCGTCGGTGAGGCGCTGGTAGCAGAGCGCGGCGGGGATCGAGCGGGTGCGGAGCAGGGCGGCGAGGGCGTGCGCCTTGGCGCAGCAGATGCCGGTGCGCAGCGCGAGGACGTCGGAGGCCCGCCAGGTCACCCGGAGGTCGCCGGAGTCCTGGGAGTGCGGGATCTCGTCGCGTACGAAGGTGTAGGCCGCTTCGGCGTATGCGTATGCGTCGGGTGCCTGGGACGCGAGTCGGTCGGCGGTTTCGCGCACCAGGGGGTGCTGGTGGTCGATGACGTCGTCGGCGGCCAGGTAGGCGGAGAGTTGAGGGTTGTGCTGGATGAGCTCCATGGCTCGGGAGCGTACGAAAGCGGCCGGCCGCAGTCAATGACTTTACGGCCGACCGCATAGATATGCACCGCTTGCTAGCGTGCCATCTCTTCCTTCAGGGCCATCAGGAATCCGTCGACGTCGTCCTCGGTGGTGTCGAAGGAGCACATCCAGCGGACGTCGCCCGCGGCCTCGTCCCAGAAGTAGAAGCGGTAGCGCTTCTGGAGCCGCTCACTCACGTCGTGCGGCAGCCGCGCGAACACCGCGTTGGCCTGCACCTCGTGGAGGATCTCCACGCCGTGGACCTGGCGCACGCCCTCGGCCAGGCGCCGGGCCATCGCATTGGCGTGCCGGGCGTTGCGCAGCCACAGGTCCTTGGCGAGCAGCGCCTCCAACTGCACCGATACGAAGCGCATCTTGGAGGCGAGCTGCATCGACATCTTGCGGATGTGCTTCATCTGGCGGACCGCGTCCGGGTTGAGGACGACGATGGCCTCGCCGAAGAGCATCCCGTTCTTGGTGCCGCCGAACGACAGGACGTCCACGCCGACCGCGTTGGTGAACGTGCGCATCGGCACGTCGAGCGAAGCCGCGGCGTTGGATATCCGCGCCCCGTCGAGGTGGACCTTCATGCCGCGCTCATGGGCGTGGTCGCAGATCGCCTTGATCTCGGCGGGCGTGTAGACCGTGCCCAGCTCGGTGTTCTGGGTGATCGAGACGACCTGCGGCATCGCCCGGTGCTCGTCCTCCCAGCCCCAGGCCTGCCGGTCGATGAGCTCCGGCGTCAGCTTGCCGTCGGGCGTGGCCACCGTGAGCAGCTTGAGCCCGGCCATCCGCTCGGGGGCGCCGCCCTCGTCCACGTTGATGTGGGCGCTCTCCGCGCACACCACGGCGCCCCAGCGGTCGGTCAGCGCCTGAAGGGCGGTGACGTTGGCGCCGGTCCCGTTGAACACCGGGAAGGCTTCGGCGCTCGCGCCGAAGTGGCTGTGCATGACGCGCTGGAGGTGTGCGGTGTAGTCGTCCTCTCCGTAGGCGATCTGATGACCGCCGTTGGCGAGGGCGATGGCCGCGAGGACCTCGGGATGCGCGCCGGCGTAGTTGTCGCTGGCGAATCCGCGCACCGCCGGATCGTGGTGTGCTCGCGCGTCCGTCCTCACGGCTTGGGGGTCAGCCACAGGCGCTGTCCGTTCACTTCCTGGGCGGGCTTGTCCCACACTCCGGCGATGGCCTCGGCCAGCTCGGTGACGTCGGTGAAGCCCGCGAACTTCGCATTGGGTCGCTCGGCGCGCATCGCGTCGTGCACCAGTGCCTTGATCACCAGGATCGCAGCAGCGGCCTGCGGCCCGTCCTCACCCCCCGCCTTGCGGAAGGCGTCACCGAGCGCCAGCGTCCACGCCTCGGCGGCGGCCTTGCCGGCGTTGTAGGCGGCGTTGTTGGCGGTGGGCTTGTGCGCGCCGGACTGGCTGACCAGGACGAAGCGGCCCCGGTCGCTGCGCAGCAGCGCGTCGTGGAAGGCGAGGGAGGTGTGCTGAACGGTCTTGATCAGCAGCTTCTCCAGGAGGTCCCAGTCGGCCAGGTCGGTCTCGGGGAAGGAGGTGCTGCCGCGCCAGCCGCCGACGAGGTGGACCACGCCGTCGACCCGTCCGAAGTCCTTCTGGATGCGGTCGGCCCAGTCCCGGGTGGCCTGGAGGTCCAGCAGGTCGACGGTGTCGCCGGTGACGCTGGCCCCGCCGTGCGCGTACCGTGCGGCGTCCACGGCCGAGGCCAGGCGCTCCGCGTCGGCATCGGAGCCCACGACGACCGCGCCCGCTTCCGCGAGCCGCAGCAGGGCGGCACGGCCGGCGGGTCCCGCAGCGCCCGCCACGGCGACGACGGCGCCGTTGAGAGGTCCGTTGTTCATCTTCCTCGCCCCTTCCGAACCTTCCGTACGTGAGCTCACGCGGCGGCTCCGGCCGGAGCGGAAGCGGCGGTGATCCCCTTGGTGGAGGCGATCACGTTCTTCAGCTTCTTGGAGAGCGCCTCATAGAACATGCTGAGCGGAAACTCGTCCGGAAGCACGTCGTCGACGAGTTTGCGGGGCGGCAGCGTCAGGTCGAGCGCGTCGGGGCCCTTGGCCCAGCGCGATCCCGGGTGCGGCGCGAGGTAGGTGGAGACCAGGTCGTACGCCGCGAACCAGTGGACGAGCTTGGGGCGGTCGATGCCGTCGCGGTAGAGCTTCTCGATCTCGGCGCACAGCTGGTTGGTGACCTGGGGGGCGCGCTCCCAGTCGATGTGCAGCTTGTTGTCGGTCCAGCGCACCACGTCGTGCTTGTGGAGGTAGGCGAAGAGGAGCTGGCCGCCGAGCCCGTCGTAGTTGCGGACGCGGTCGCCGGAGACGGGGAAGCGGAACATGCGGTCGAAGAGCACCGCGTACTGCACGTCGCGGCCGTGCTGGTTGCCCTCGGCCTCCAGCTTCACGGCCTCCTTGAAGGCGGTGAGGTCGCAGCGCAGCTCTTCGAGGCCGTACATCCAGAACGGCTGGCGCTGCTTGATCATGAACGGGTCGAACGGCAGGTCGCCGTGGCTGTGGGTGCGGTCGTGGACCATGTCCCACAGCACGAAGGCCTTCTCGCAGCGCTCCTGGTCGGACACCAACTCCTTGATGTCTTCGGGGAGTTCGAGCCCGAGGATGTCGACGGACGCCTCGGTGACGGCGCGGAAGCGGGCCGCCTCGCGGTCGCAGAAGATGCCGCCCCAGGTGAAGCGCTCGGGGGCCTCGCGCACGGCGATGGTCTCGGGGAAGAGGACCGCGGAGTGCGTGTCGTAGCCCGCGGTGAAGTCCTCGAAGGTGATGCCGCAGAAGAGCGGGTTGTCGTAGCGGGTCGCTTCGAGTTCGGCGAGCCACTCGGGCCAGACCATGCGCAGCACGACCGCTTCGAGGTTGCGGTCGGGGTTGCCGTTCTGCGTGTACATGGGGAAGACGACGAGGCGCTGGAGGCCGTCGGCACGGTCGGCGGCCGGGTGGAACTGGAGCAGCGAGTCCAGGAAGTCCGGCACGTCGAAGGCGCTGTCGGCCCACTTGCGCAGGTCGGCGACGAGCGCGCGGTGGTACGGCGCGTCGTGCGGGAGCAGCGGCGAGAGCTCCTCGATGGCGGATATCACCTGGTCGAGGGTGGCCTCGACGACGGCGCGGGCGGGGGCGCCCTCGGCGTCGAAGTCGATGGATCCGTCCTTGGACTGCCAGGGCCGGATCTCCTCGACGGCATTCTTGAGGGCGGGCCACGCGGGGTGGTCGACCACCCGCCGGTCGGCTACTGCGCCCCCCACGGCCGGGTCCTGCACAAGAATTTCCGTCATGTCACTTCCTCCACAGGAGAACCTCGCGTCAGGACACCGTATCGGTGTTCGGTTCTTTCGCTCAAGAGGGGGATCAATAAATTATCCTGCCCTCTTCCTGTTGGACCGCTCTTCTTCCTGCGTTGATGCAATGGTGCGGCGATGGCTGCGGTTTGGCGAGCGGAGCGGGTGGGGGCCCCGGGGGCCGGGACGGGCGCCGCCGGCCGGGACCGGGTGCCGTGAGCCGGGACGGGGCGGCCGGTGGCTCCGGGGCAGCGCGGCCGGCGGGCGGGGGCGGCGGGCGGCTCGTCGGGGCTGTGGGAATCGCCGGAGCGGGCCGGGCCGGGGACGGTGGGATCCGCCAAGCGGAATCTCAAGATCACGGAGGTTTCACGGGCCCTGATGGGGTTGTGGCGGGGCCGCGCGCTCAACTTCAATTCGCCCTATGACCAGTCGTTCTTCCCCCCACCCGCCCGGGACGACCAGGCCGCTGCCGGCGACGGCCTGGGCGGTGCTCGGGCTGCTTTCCTTCCCCGGCGAGCGGACCGGCTACGAACTCAAGAAGTGGGCCGACTCCTCGCTCCGCTTCTTCTACTGGTCGCCCGCGATCAGCCAGGTCTACGCCGAGCTGCGCCGCCTCGAGGAGATCGGCTACGCCACCTCGCGCCGCTCGGGACCGGAGGAGCCGCGCGCCAAGCGGCGGTACGCGATCAGCGAGGCGGGCCGGCGCGCGCTCGCCGAGTGGGCCGACTCCCCCGGTGCGAGCGGCCCGCCCGTCCTCAAGCACCCGCTGGTGCTGCGGATCTGGCTCGGACACCTCGCCGCCCCGCACCGGCTGCGCTCCCTCGTCGAGGAGCACCTGGTCCGTACCGAGAACGAGTTGCGGCAGGTCAGAAAGGCGCTGGCGCACGCCGAGGAGAACGAGGCGTGGGCGCATCCGCGGATCGCGCTGCGCTGGAGCGAGCTGCGGGAGCTGGCCGAGCTGGAGCTGGCGCGCGGCATGCTGGACGACCTCGACCGGCTGGCCGACCGGCAGGCCCCGCCCGGGGGTGCGGAACCGGACCGTCACGACGGCTGGCCGGGCCCCGGGTGAGGCCCGCACGGCCTGCGCGTCAAGGGCTGGAGGAATCGCCCACGGGCGGGTGACGCGGGTTGGCCCGCGGGGGGTTCGCACAGGTAGGACGGAGTGCCCCCCGCCCCTCGTACGCCACCCGGAGCCGCGCCCATGAGCATCCGCGCCGTCCTTGTCGCAGCCCTGATCACGGGCTTCATCCTCGGGATCGCGTCAACCCGCGAGGACCGCCCCGCCGGCCCGCGCGAGCCGGGGTCGGTAGCGGTGGCGGGCCGTTAGGCTGCGGCTGCCGCGTGCGCACCGGACCGCGTCACGCGCGCATACCGCCGTCGACGGAAGCGAGGCCTGTCTTGACGTTCCTCACCATCGGTCATCGCGGGGTCATGGGTGTCGAGCCGGAGAACACCCTGCGTTCCTTCGTCCACGCAGCACGCGTGGGCATGGACGCCATCGAACTCGATCTGCACCTCAGCAAGGACGGCGCCCTCGTCGTCATGCACGACGCCGAGGTCGACCGCACCACGGACGGCAGGGGGCCCGTCGGGGAGATGACCCTCGCCGAGCTGCGGGAGCTCGACGCGGGCCAGGGCGAGCGCATCCCCGTGTTCGAGGAGGTCCTCGACGCGGTGAAGACCCCGATCCAGGCAGAGATCAAGGACGTGGCCGCGGCGCGCGCGCTCGCCGCGGTGATCGAGCGGCGCGATCTGGTGGGCCGGGTGGAGGTCCTGTCGTTCCACGACGCGGCGCTCGCCGAGATCGCCGCGCTGGTGCCGGGCGTACGCACCGGGCTCGTCGACGACGACTGGGGCCCCGACCTCATCGACCGGGCCGCGGCGGTCGGCGCGCGGAGCCTGGTCCTGAGCATCGAGCGGATCACCCTGGAGACCGTCGAGCGGGCCCACGCGGCCGGGCTCAAGGTGATCGGCTGGACCGTGAACACCCAGGACCATCTGCGGCTCGTACGGGCCCTGCAGCTGGACGGCGCGACGACGGACTATCCGGAGATCCGGCGCACCGGCCGCTTCACCGCCTAGGGCCCGCTCGGCCGGGGCGCACCCGGCCGGGGTGATCTCAGCGCAGCTCCTTGACCAGGAGTTCGAAGGCGAGGTCGTCGCGCTGCGGTACACCGAAGCGCTCGTCGCCGTACGGGAAGGGCGACATCTTTCCCGTACGGCGGTAGCCGCGCCGCTCGTAGAACGCGATGAGTTCCTCGCGGAGCGAGATCACCGTCATGTGCATCTCGCGCACGCCCCACTCGGCCCGCACCAGGCGTTCGGCCTCGGCGATGATCTGCTTGCCGAGGCCCGCGCCCTGGAGCGCGGGAGAGACCGCGAACATCCCGAAGTAGGCGGCGTCGCCCCGGTGTTCCAGCTGGCAGCAGGCGACGAGGACGCCGTCCCGTAGGACGGTGAGCAGCTTGCTGCCGGGTGTGGTGATGACGGCGCGCACCCCTTCGGGGTCGGTGCGCCGGCCCTGCAGGATGTCGGCCTCGGTGGTCCAGCCGGCACGGCTCGCGTCGCCCCGGTAGGCCGACTCGATGAGCGGCACCAGCGCCTCGACGTCGGCTTCCGTGGCGTCCCGGTAGCTCAGCTCCGCGGTGGCGCGTCCGGCGGTGTCCATGGTGCGGTCTCCCTGCTGATCGGTTGTGCTGGGGGGTCCGTCGAGCGTATCCCGGCGGCTAGGGTCGCCTGCCATGGTGCATGTACTGAGCAGCCGGACCCTTCTGCGCCCCACCGACCCCGAGCGTTCGCGTGCCTTCTACGGCGAGCGGCTGGGCCTCGCGGTCCACCGCGAGTTCGGTACGGGACCCGAGCGCGGCACCGTCTACTTCCTGGGCGGCGGATTCCTGGAGGTGTCGGGCCGGTCGGAGGGCCCGCCGGCGCCGGGGCTCCAGCTGTGGCTCCAGGTCGCGGACGTGGCGGCGGCCCACGAGGAGCTGGTGGGGCGCGGGGTCGTCGTGGTGCGGCCCCCGGTGCGCGAGCCGTGGGGGCTCATCGAGATGTGGATCGCGGACCCGGACGGGGTCCGCATCGTGGTGGTGGAGGTGCCGGCCGACCATCCCCTGCGCTTTCGGCCCTGACCGCTTCCCGGACGAAGGCCGGCGCCGCAGCGGCCGGCCTCGGTGATCCCCCGCGCGCTCCCCCTGTGTGTCCCTGCGCCCGCGTATGCGGCCCCGCGGATGGGCATTCCCTGGGCGGCAGGCGTCACATCGAGCGGGGGAGGTACGCCGTGCACGGTCCGGTGGTGCCCGGCTGGCTGCTCGTCGCGCTGTGCGCGGCGACGGGCTCGTACTGTCTGCTGCGGCTGCGCAGCGGCTCCGAGCCGGCCCGCAGGGCGGCGGGCGGCGAGGCGGTGATGGGGTTCGGGATGGCCGCGATGGCCGTGCCGGCGGCCCTGGCCCCGCCGGGGCCGTGGATGTCGGCGGGGTGCGCGGTGGTCTTCGGCGGCGGCGCGCTGCGCGCGCTGTGGCTGGCGCGCGGCGGGGCCCACCATCTCCACCACGTGGTGGGCTCGCTCGCGATGGTCTACATGGCGCTCGCGATGGCGCCCGGCGGCGGCCTGTCCCAGGAGGGGCACGCGGGGCACGCCGGGCACACGGCCGGCGGGGTTCCGCTCCTGACGGGGGCGCTGCTGCTGTACTTCGCGGGCTACGTCCTGTCGGCCGGGGTGCGGCTCCTGCCGTCGGCGGGCGGTGGCACCGCGTCGGCGGCGGGCGCGCCGCCCGTGCCGTGGGGCGCCCGCCCGGAACTGGCGCTCGCGTGCCGGCTGTCGATGGGGATCGCGATGCTGGCGATGCTGGTGAGCGTCTGACTCCTCGGCGCCGGGAGCGTCGTGGCGTACGTCACTTGAAGCCCGCGGACATACCTATGACGGCGGCCTCGCTCATAGGCTGAGACCATGACGGTCTCCCTCGCGTTGCTGGTGCTCGGCCTGGTGTCCGCCGTCGCCGCCCCGCGACTGCTCGCCCGCGCCGACTGGGTCGAGCGCGAGCCGGTGGTGGCGCTGTGGGTGTGGCAGTGCGTGGTGGCGGCGGTCCTGCTCTGCTTCGGGCTCGCGATGGTGTTCAGTGCCGCGTCCGCCTGGCGGACCGTGCGGGGGCAGGTGTTCGCGCCCGCGCCCCGGGCCGTGGTCGAGGCGTACGCGCTCGGCCCGTACGGCCCCTGGTCGGCGGCGCTCGCGGTGGTGCTCTTCCTCGGCGGCGCGTGGACCGGGGCGATGCTCACGCGGGAGATCAGGGAGAGCTGGGCGCGCCGTCGCCGGCGCCGCGCCCAGTTGCGGCTGCGTTCTCCGCTGCTGCCCGGCGAGGAGCCGTCGGGTGAGCGTCTGGTGGTCCTTGAGGCGGCCCGGCCGGACGCCTGGTGGCTGCCGGGCCAGATGCCCCAACTGGTCATCACCACGGCGGCACTTCAGCGCCTGAAGGGCCGTCAGCTCGATGCGGTGCTCGCCCATGAGCTGGGGCACGCGCGGGCCCGCCACGACTGGCTGCTGCACTGTTCGGGGGCGCTCGCCCGCGGGTTTCCGCAAGTGCCGGTGTTCGCCGCGTTCCGCGACGAGATGCACCGTCTGGTGGAGCTGGCCGCCGACGATGTGGCGTCGCGCCGCTTCGGCCGGCTCACGATCGCGCTCGCCCTGGTCGAACTCAACGAGCACCGCGGGGTGTTCGGGCCGTGCCCCGCGCCGGACGGGCAGCTCCCGCGGCGGGTGCACCGGCTTCTTTCGGCGGCTCCCCGGCTCCCCGCGAGCCACCGGCTGCGCCTGACCGCGTATGCCGCTCTGGTGCCCGCCGTGCCGCTGATCGTCGCCCTCGTGCCGGGTCTGCACGCCCTGGGGTAGCCCCGGCCGTGCGGTATCGGGTTGGATCGTCGGCATGCTGCTCGCTCCCGCCCCCGTGTCCGCCCGGCCGACGGCGCTGCTGCGTGCCGGCCTGGTCTGTGCCGCGCTCGCCGTGCTCCTGCTGGTCCTGGTGGCGGCCGAGTGGGGTCCGCTGATGGCGTGGGACCGGGCGGTCGCCGGGACGCTGCACCGGCACGCGACCGCCGATGCCGGGCTGACCCATGTGAACCGGCTGCTCAGCGACTGGGTGTGGGACCCGTGGACGATGCGCGCGGGGCTCGCGGTGGCGGTGGCCCTGCTGCTGCGGCGCGGCGAGCGGCTGCTCGCGCTGTGGGTCGCGGCGACCAGCGCCGCGGGCACGGCCGTGCAGCAGGGGCTGAAGGCGGCCGTCGGCCGGGAGCGGCCGCACTGGCCGGACCCGGTGGCCTCCGCGTCGTACGCCGCGTTTCCGTCCGGTCACGCCCTGGGGGTGACGGTCGCCTTCGGTCTCGTCGTCTGGCTGCTCGCGCTGCACGGGGTGCGGAGCGGGGTGCGGTCGGCCGTCCTCGCGGCCGGGGTGGTCTCGGCGCTCGGCGTGGGCTTCACCCGGCTCTTCCTCGGCGTGCACTGGTTCTCGGACGTGGTGGGCGGCTGGCTGGTGGGCGTGGCGGTCGTCGCGCTGAGCGCGGCGGCCCACCGGCGTCTGGTCTTGAACCGGCCGCGCTGAGCACGCGAGGATCGCGGGCATGACGATCAGGGGCGTTCTCTTCGACTTCTCCGGCACCCTCTTTCGCGGCGAGCCCGTGGACGCGTGGCTCTCCGCGGCGCTCGACGCCTGCGCGATCACGCTGCCCGAGGCCGAACTGGCGCGCTATGCAATGCGGTTGGAGGCGGCGGGCGCCCTGCCCAGCGGTCCCCACCCGCCGCGGGTTCCCGCGCATCTGGCGCAGGAGTGGAGCGTGCGCGACACGAGCGGGGATCTGCACCGCCGGGCGTACACGGGTCTCAGCCGCACGGTGGAGCTGCCCGACCCCCGTCTGTACGACGCGCTGTACGACCGCCATATGACCCCGGCCGCGTGGCGTCCGTACGGCGACGCACGGCCGGTTCTCGCGGCGCTGCGGGAGCGCGGCATCGGCGTCGGCGTGGTGAGCAACATCGGCTGGGACCTTCGGCCGGTCTTCCGCGCGCACGGCCTGGACGACTTCGTGGACGCGTATGCGCTGTCCTTCGAGCACGGGGCGCAGAAGCCCGAGGAGCGGTTGTTCCGGGTGGCCTGCGAGGCGCTCGGGCAGGCGCCGGAGGAGGTCCTGATGGTCGGCGACAACCGGCGGGCCGACGGCGGTGCCGCGGCGCTCGGCTGTGCGGTGCACTTCGTGGACCCTCTGCCGGTGGAGCAGCGCCCCGACGCCCTGCGGGCGGTGCTCGCGCTCGCCGCCGGGGACACCGGTCCCGGGCGGGGATGAAAAAGGGCCACCCGTCCGAGGTGATCCCCCGCGTCACCCCGAACGAGCAGCCCACGCGCAGGTCAGACCCCACGAAGGGGGTACCGCCCCGCGACAGCCTGAGTATATTGGCTCTGAGCCAGTCAACGCAGGAGTTACAGCATGTCCCCGCGCAGCGCATCGGTCAATGAAGAATTGCGCAGACGTTCTCGCGAGCGGCTGCTGCAAGCCACAGTCGAGCTGGTGGCGGAACGGGGCTATGAATCGACGACGCTCGGCGCCATCGCGGACCGGGCGGGTTCGGCCCGCGGACTGGTCTCGTACTACTTCCCGGGCAAGCGCCAGCTGCTCCAGTCCGCCGTGCACCGCCTCATGCATCTGACCCTGGAGGCGGGCCTGGAGCGGGAGCCGCGGACCGATGACGGGCGCGAGCGGCTGGCGCGGGCGATCGACGCGATCCTCGGGCTCACCCACTCCCAGCCCGTCCTCATGCGGGCCCACATGGCGGGGATCCTGCAGGCCCAGGGGTTCGTGCAGTGCCCCGAGCAGCAGCGTCTGGCCGCCCTGTTGCGCGACACCGTCGAGCGGTACGGCTCGCGGGACGTGGAGCACGAGTATCCGATGCTGCGCGCCAACCTGATGGGTGCCGTCTTCGCCGCGCTGCTCCCGGGCGCCCCCATGGACGCGGTGACCCTGCGGGCCGAGCTGTTCCAGCGCTACGGGCTCGACTGGGAGCAGGGCGCGCCGCCGGCCGCTCCCTGACCCGGGGGCGGACCTCTATCCGCGGTGCGCGCGGTGGTGCCATCCTGAAAGCGTCCGCGGTCTTCCGCGGGGTTCGCGGTTTCTCTGCCGAGGAGCGCCCACCATGCTGCGCATCGCCGTCGTGGGGTCGGGGCCGAGTGGTGTGTACACCGCCCAGTGCCTGGTGGAGCAGAGCGCGGTCGCTGACATCCGGGTCGACGTGCTCGACCGGCTGCCCTGCCCGTACGGTCTGGTCCGCTACGGGGTCGCCCCGGACCACGAGAAGATCAAGTCGCTGCAGAACAATCTGCGCTCGGTCCTGGAGGACGGCCGGATCCGCTTCCTTGGGCACGTCGAGGTGGGTCCGGGCGGTGTCCCCTCGGAGCTGCTCCCGCGTCTCTACCACGCGGTGGTGTACTGCGTCGGAGCCACCTCCGACCGGCACCTGGGGATTCCGGGCGAGGAGCTGCCGGGCAGCCGCTCGGCCACCGAGTTCGTGTCCTGGTACAGCGCGCACCCTGACTGCGACCCCGGCCGGTTCGTCCTCGGCGCCCGCTCGGCGGTGGTGATCGGCGCCGGGAACGTGGCGGTGGACGTCGCCCGCATGCTGGCCCGGGGCGCCGAAGAGCTGCGCCCCACCGACGTGCCGCGGGCCGCGCTCGGCGCGCTCGCCGCGAGCCGGGTGCGCGAGGTGCACATGGCGGCCCGGCGGGGCCCCTCGCAGGCCAGGTTCACCACGAAGGAGCTGCGGGAGCTGGGGGCGCTGCCGGGCGCCGATGTGACGGTGTCCCACGAGGAGCTGCTGCGGGACCCCGGCTTCGTCGACCCCTCGGCGCTCGCGGCGCCCGCGCGGCGCAACGTGGAGGTGCTGCGCGGGTGGGTGGGGCGTCCGCCGCGGCCCGGGGCGCGCCTGCTGCACCTGCGGTTCCATCTGCGCCCGGTGGAGATCGTGGAGCGGGACGGCCGGGTGGGTGCGGTGCGCTTCGAGCGGACGGTGCCGGACGGCGCGGGCGGGGTGCTGGGCACCGGGGCGTTCGAGGAGATCGAGGCGCAGCTGGTGCTGCGGGCGGTCGGCTATCTCGGGGTGCCGCCGCGGGGCCTGCCGTTCAACCCGGCGACGGGGACTGTGCCGCACCTGGCGGGGCGGGTACTGCGCGAGGGCGCTCCGGCGCCGGGCGAGTACGTGGCCGGCTGGATCAAGCGCGGCCCGACGGGCGTGATCGGCACCAACCGGCCCTGCGCGAAGGAGACGGTCGCCTCGCTGCTCCAGGACGCCCCGCTCCTCGCCGGGCGTCCGGTCGCGGCCGAACCCCTGGACGCGCTGCGGGAGTTGGGGCTGCGGCCGGTGACCTGGCGGGGCTGGCTCGCGATCGAGCGCGCGGAGGCCGCGCTCGGCGCGTCCCTCGGGCGCGGCTCGGTGAAGATCCCCGACTGGGACGGGCTCCTGACGGCGGCCCTCGACGCGGGCTGAGGCCCCGGGCCGGAGTCAGGCGTCGCCGTCGACGCGCGCGGACTCGCGGTGCGCCGCCTCCAGGACGCTGTCCAGCAGGCCGGGGAAGAGCGCCTCCAGGTCGGCGCGGCGCAGCGCGTTCATCTTGGCGGTGCCCCGGTAGACCTGCTGGATCACACCACTCTCGCGCAGCACCCGGAAGTGGTGGGTGGTGGTCGACTTGGTGACGGGCAGCACGAAGTACGAGCAGGAGAGCTCGCCCCCGTCCGCGGCGAGGGCCCGCACCACCCGCATCCGCATGGGGTCGGACAGCGCGTGCAGGACGCCGTCCAGGCGGATCTCCTCGCACGCCGGGTGGGCGAGTTCACGGGTGTTCGTGGTGGTGGTCACGGGGCTCATTGTACGAGGGCCGTCGTAGTTTGACATCTCCCGTACTACGACGAGTATCGTACGAGTCGTTCCCGGCGCCGCACCGGCGCCCCGGCCCGTGTCGACTGGAGTCTGCCGTGTCTGCTGCGAGTGCCCTGTTCGAGCCCTACACCCTGCGCTCCCTGACCATCCCGAACCGGGTGTGGATGGCGCCGATGTGCCAGTACTCGGCCGAGGTCTTCGGGCCGAACGCGGGCGTGGCCGACGACTGGCACTTCGCGCACTACGCGGCCCGCGCGGCCGGCGGCACGGGTCTGGTGCTCGTCGAGGCGACCGCCGTCAGCCCCGAGGGCCGGATCTCGCCGGCGGACCTCGGCATCTGGAACGACACCCAGATCGCGCCGCTGCGCCGGATCGCCGCGTTCCTGGAGAGCCAGGGCACCGTCCCCGGCATCCAGATCGCGCACGCGGGGCGCAAGGCCTCCACGGACCGCCCCTGGCGCGGTGGCGCACCGTTGGCGCCCGGCAGCGAGGAGGGCTGGCAGCCGGTCGGGCCGAGTCCGGTCGCCTGGAGCGAGCGCCACACCGTGCCCACCGAATTGACGGTCCCTCAGATCCAGGGGATCGTGCGGCAGTTCGCCGAGGCGGCGCGCCGGGCGCTCGACGCGGGGTTCAAGGTCGTCGAGATCCATGGCGCGCACGGCTATCTGATCGGCCAGTTCCTCTCGCCGCACTCCAACCGGCGCACCGACGCCTACGGCGGCTCGTTCGAGAACCGCACCCGGTTCGCCCTCGAAGTCACCGACGCCGTGCGGGCGGTGTGGCCCGCGGAACTGCCCCTGTTCTTCCGCGTCTCCGCCACCGACTGGCTGGAGGAGGGCGGCTGGGAGCCCGACGACACGGTGCGTCTGGCCGCGCTGCTCGGCGAGCACGGGGTGGACCTGCTCGACGTGTCGACCGGCGGCAACGCCTCGGGCGTACGCATCCCGGTCGCCCCCGGCTACCAGGTGCCGTTCGCCGGGCGGGTGCGCGAGGAGAGCCCGCTGGGGGTGGCGGCCGTGGGCCTGATCACCGAGCCCGCACAGGCCGAGAAGATCGTCGCGAACGGCGAGGCCGACGCGGTCCTGCTCGGCCGCGAGCTGCTGCGCGACCCGTCGTGGGCGCTGCACGCGGCCCGCGAACTCGGCGCGGAGGTACGAGTCCCGGCCCCGTACGGCTACGCCATCTGACGCCCTGCCGCGATCCGGGCGCCACCAACGCCGCTGAGGGGCGCGGGGAACTGCGCGGGACGCGAGCACGGCCCGCAGATGAAGGCGGGGTCGCCTGGGGCCCCGCCCCAGCCCCCTTATCGCGCCTCAAGGGCGCTCGCCCTCAAACGCCGGACCGGCTGGGGTCGCCGATGCCGGGCATGCCGCCCAGGTCGACCCACCCAGGGGCGCGGGGAACTGCGCGAGCAACCACGCACGGTCCGCACCCGAAAGGCGCTCGCCCCCCGACCGCCGGACCGGTCGAGGATGCCGAGGCTGCGCGCCCCGGCAAGGGCAACCCGCTTGCGGGAGAACCTAGTTGACGTGGTCCGGGTCGGAGTCGGTGATCTGCTCGTACAGGGGCTGGGCCTGGAACCAGCCGGCGAAGTGCCCGCCGAGCTGCCCCCGCGTGTGCAGGGCCGTCTCGCGGTCGATGTGCCGGGGCGTACCCGCGGCCATGGCGAGGAGCTGGGCCTGGCAGGAGCGTTCCATGGTGATGAACCACCACACCGCCTCGGCGACCGAGTGCCCCACGGTCAGCAGCCCGTGGTTCTGCAGGATCACCGCCTTGTACGCCCCGAGCGCCGCCGCTATCCGCTTGCCCTCCTCCGCGTCGCTGACCACGCCCCGGTAGTCGCTGTAGAGGCCGTGGTCCTCGAAGAAGGCACACGCGTCCTGGGTGATCGGGTCGAGGGGGACGCCGAGGGAGGAGAACGCCTTGCCGTGCAGGGAGTGCGAGTGGGCGGCGGCGACGGCGTCGGGGCGGGCCCGGTGGACGGCGCCGTGGATGAGGAACGCCGCACGGTTGACGGGGCGCGAGCCGTACAGCAGGTTGCCCTCGTGGTCGACGAGGATCAGGTCGGACGCCTTGATCCGGCCGAAGCTCATGCCGAACGGGTTGACCCAGAACCGGTCGGGGTGCTCGGGGTCGCGGACCGTGATGTGCCCGGCGACACCCTCCGAGAAGCCGAAGCGGCCGAACAGGCGGAATCCGGCCGCCAGTTGCTCCTTGCGGTAGCGGCGCTCGGCCTCGACGTCGTCGAAGACCGGCGGCATGGGAATCGTGACCCCTTCGGGCACCGGACCCGCGGCGCCCGCGATCACCTCGGCGGGGGCGGGATCCGTGACGTGGTCGGCCATGTGCGTTCCTCCTGAGGGGAGTTGCGGGGTGCGTCCGGAAGGAGTGCCCGGAAGGGGTGACCGGACGCGGTCATCGGATACATTCACGTATCCGATACGCGCCTGGATGCTTTCCGAGCGTGTCCGCGCTGTCAAGGGTCGGGGAGTCATCAGTGCCCAAGGGAACGACGAAGCGCCGGCCGCAGACGCTGGCCCGGCTGCTCGCCGCCGCGCTGGAGGTGTTCGCGGAGTCGGGGTTCGGCGCGGCGAGGATCGAGGACGTCTGCCGGCGCGCGGGCTACACCCGGGGCGCGTTCTACTCCAACTTCTCCTCCAAGGAGGAGCTGTTCTTCGCCCTGTTCGACGCGCACGCGGCCCGCGAACTGGAGCGGATCGGCCGGCTTGCCGAGCAGACCGACGACCGCGATCTGACGGCGGCGCGGATCGCCGCGCTGCTCGCGCACATCGAGCCCGACGAGCGCACCTGGTACCTGGTGACCACCGAGTTCACCCTGTACGCCATCCGCAATCCGGAGGCGGCGGCCCGGCTCGCCGGCCACGACGCGCGGCTGCGCGAGGAGGCGACCGCCCTGCTCGGCGCACTCCTGGCACGCGCCGGGCTCCGGCCCCGCGGAGACCTGGGTGACCTGGTACGGGTCGTGGTCGCGCTGCGTGAGGGGGCGCTCGGGCAGAGTTACGTCGAGCCGGACGTCCTGGCACCGGGGGCGCTGGCCGAGAGGTTCCTCCCCTTCCTGGTCGACGCGGTCACCGAACCCCTGGGCGACCCGGACTGAGCTGCGCTTTTCCCGTCATGGAGGCCGTTGTCAGTGGTCGGGTGCACACTGGCCACATCCGGAACAACGGCGTTTTGGAGGGACCGGCATGACCGAGGTACTGCTCACTGTGGGTACGCGCAAGGGGCTCTTTCTGGGCCGAAGGCGCGACGGCACGTGGACCTTCGACGGCCCCCACTTCAACGCCCAGGCGGTGTACTCCATCGCCATCGACACCCGCCGGCCCACCGCACCCCGGCTCCTGGTCGGCGGGGACAGCGCGCACTGGGGGCCGTCGGTGTTCCACTCCGACGACCTGGGCCGCACCTGGACCGAGCCGAAGCAACCGGCGGTGAAGTTCCCCGAGTTCACCGGCGCCTCCCTGGAGCGCGTGTGGCAGCTGCGTCCGGCGGGACCCGAGGCTCCCGATGTCGTGTACGCGGGGACGGAGCCGGCCGCGCTGTTCCGCTCCGAGGACGGCGGGGAGAGCTTCGCGCTCGTACGCCCCCTGTGGGAGCATCCGACACGCTCCCGCTGGGTGCCGGGCGGCGGCGGCGAGGGGTTGCACACCATCGTCACCGACCCGCGGGACAGCCGAGCCGTCACGGTCGCGGTGTCCACGGCGGGGGTGTTCCGCACCCGGGACGGCGGGGCGAGCTGGGCCCCCGCCAACAAGGGCGTCTCGGCGGTCTTCCTGCCCGACCCCGACCCGGAGTTCGGGCAGTGCGTCCACAAGGTCGCACAGGATCCGGGCGACCCGGACCGCCTCTATCTGCAGAACCACTGGGGCGTCTACCGCAGTGACAACGCAGGCGAGCAGTGGACGGACATCGGCGCGGGCCTGCCCTCCACCTTCGGCTTCGCCGCCGCCACCCACCCGCGGCGCCCCGGCACGGCCTATGTCTTCCCGATCACGGCCGACTCCGACCGCGTCCCGGCGGACAACAAGTGCCGTGTCTTCCGCACCGAGGACGCCGGCAAGAACTGGGAGCCGCTCTCGGCGGGCCTGCCCCAGGAGGAGCACTACGGCACGGTGCTGCGCGACGCGCTCTGCACCGACGACGCCGAGCCCGCGGGCGTCTACTTCGGCAACCGCAACGGCGAGGTCTACGCGAGCGCCGACGACGGCGACAGCTGGCAGTTGCTCGCCTCGCATCTGCCGGACGTGCTGTGCGTGCGGGCGGCGGTGCTCGGGTGACCGGCGGGGCGATCGCGCCGGTGGCTGCGCCAGTAGAGTGACGCCCGTGGCAGCACGACCGTTGAAAGAGATCGTCGAGCCCGGCTGGGCGGACGCACTGGAACCCGTCGCGGGAAGGATCGCCGCGATGGGCGACTTCCTCCGCGAAGAAATCGCCGCGGGGCGCACCTACTTGCCGTCGGGAGCGCACGTACTGCGGGCGTTCCAGCAGCCCTTCGCCGATGTGCGGGTCCTCATCGTGGGCCAGGACCCCTATCCGACGCCGGGCCACGCCGTGGGCCTGTCGTTCTCGGTGGCGCCCGAGGTGCGGCCGCTGCCCGGCAGTCTGGAGAACATCTTCCGCGAGATGCACTCCGACCTGGGTGCCCCCCGCCCGTCCAACGGCGACCTCACGCCGTGGACGAAGCAGGGCGTGCTGCTGCTCAACAGGGCGCTGACCACGGCGCCCCGCAAACCGGCCGCCCACCGGGGCAAGGGCTGGGAAGAAGTCACCGAGCAGGCGATCAAGGCGCTGGTCGCCCGGGGCACCCCGCTGGTCTCGGTGCTGTGGGGCAGGGACGCGCGCAATCTGCGCCCCCTGCTCGGCGATCTCCCGGCGATCGAGTCCGCGCATCCCTCCCCCATGTCGGCGGACCGCGGCTTCTTCGGCTCGCGCCCCTTCAGCCGAACGAACGAACTTCTGGAGCGGCAGGGCTCCCTCCCCGTCGACTGGCGACTGCCGTGACGGACGGCGGCGCGCCCTGGGTGCTCGGGGTCGACTCGGGAGGATCGGGGGTGCGGTTCGCGCTGCGCAGGGCCGGGTCCGGCGCCGGGCCCGGCTCCCCCGCCGAGACGGTCGACTCCAAGGAGCCGGTGCGGACGGGCCCCGGCGGGATCGACGCCGGTCACCTCCTGGAGCAACTGCTCCCGGCGGTCGAGGAGTTGAAGCTGCGCACCGGGGCGGTGCGGATCGCCGCGGCGGCGGTCGGCGCGGCCGGCATGGCCACCCTGGGGGACGGCCTGCGGGCCGAACTGCCGGGCGCCCTTGCGCGCGCTCTCGGTGTGCGCCGGATCGCCCTGGCCGCGGACGCGGTCACCGCCTACGTGGGGGCGCTCGGGCGGCGAGCCGGAACGGTCGTCGCCGCCGGGACCGGGATGATCGCGCTCGGCACGGACCTCACGACGTGGCGCCGCGCCGACGGCTGGGGGCATCTGCTCGGCGACTGCGGAGGCGGCGCCTGGATCGGGCGGGCCGGGCTCGACGCGGCGCTGCGTCACCACGACGGACGGCCGGGCGGTTCGGCGGCGCTGCTCGCCCGCCTGGAAGCCGTGTTCGGCGCCCCCGCCGAGCTGCCGGGGCTGCTCTACCCGCGCGGCGACCGGCCGGCGGTGCTGGCCTCGTTCGCGCCCGAGGTAGCCGGGTGCGCCGGGTCGGACGCGGTGGCCGCCGGCATCCTGGGCGACGCGGCGCGGCACATCGCCGGGGCCGCCGCCGCGGTCTGCCCCGCCGATCTCGGCGAACCCCCGCATGTCGCCCTCACCGGCGGCCTGTTCAAGCTGGGCGACCCCCTTCTCGTACCGCTGCGGCGGGAGTTGGCCCGGCAGCTGCCGGAGCCCCGCACGGTCGAGGCGGCCGGAGACCCGCTGCACGGCTGTCTGCTGATCGCGGAGGGTCTCGCGGAAGGGGAACTGCGGCTTCCGCGGGACGCGCGCATGATGTGGCTCGCGACCGAGTGAGTGCCGAGACGGATCAGGACAGTTGATCTTTATGCCACTCTCCGGGTAAATCGGGACAGATACCGCTCAGCTGTCCCCTCCCCGAACAGCCGCCCACGCAAAACCAGTAGCATGCGACGCCATGAGCACCCCCACTGGGCCAGCATCCGGCCTGCCCGTACGAATGCCGCGACCCCGCCAGTCCGGCCGGCACCGCCGCCCGGAACCGGTGGTTGCTCCGGAGGGCGCACCCGCGCTCGTTCTCGCCGTTCCCGGCGCTCCCGGCCCCGCCGTGCGCAGTCTGGCCGAAGAGGTCATCAGCATCGCCCGCTCGGAGCTGCCCGGCCTGCACGCCCGCATCGGCTACCTGGACAGCACCGACGCCGACACCGCCGAGTACCCCACGCTCGACGCGGTTCTCGCCCACACGGCCGCCGAGCGCGTCGCGCGCGTCGAGCAGGCACGCGCGGCAGGCCGCGAGGCCGCCGAGCCCGAGGGCCCCGACGCCGTGGTCGTGCCGCTGCTCGCGGGTCCCGACAGCGCCCTGATCCGCCGCATACGGCAGGCCGTCATGGACAGCCGCGCCGCCGCCGAGCTGACCGATGTGCTCGGCCCGCACCCGCTGCTCGCCGAAGCCCTGCACGTGCGTCTCTCCGAGGCGGGCCTGGCGCGGGCCGACCGCGCCCGGCTCTTCACGGTCGCGACCGCGGCCGACGGGATCATCCTGGCGACCGTGGGCGGTGACGAGGCCGTGCAGGCCGCCGGGATCACCGGCATGCTGCTGGCCGCGCGCCTCGCCGTGCCGGTGATGGCCGCCGCCCTCGACCAGGAGGGCGCGATCGCCGCGATGGCCGACCAGCTGCGCGGCTCCGGCTCGGCACAGCTCGCCGTCGCCCCGTACCTGATCGGCCCGGAGGTGGCCGACGGGCTGCTCGACGCCGCCGCCAAGGAAGCCGACTGCTCGGCCGCCGAGGCGCTCGGCGCCTACCCGGCCATCGGCAAGCTGGTCCTGTCGAAGTACGCGGCCGCGCTGGGCATCACCCCGCAGGCGCAGGGCTCGCCGGTCCACTGACCGTACGCACACGAACGCATCATGGGGCCCGCACCGGACGACCGGCGCGGGCCCCATGACGTACCCCCCGATGGAACGGACACGCCGTCGGTCCGTCAACGGCGTGTGAGCACGTCAGCCGTCAGCGGAAGACCACACAGGAGGCGGCGGGCGCCTCGATGGATCCGGCTCGGGCGGGGATGCCGGTGGCCGGGTCGATGGAGAACCAGGTCACGTCGCCGGAGCGCTCGTTGGAGGCGTACAGGCGGCGGCCCGACGGGTCGAGGGTGAGGTCGCGCGGCCAATGTCCGCCGCAGCCCACGGTGGTGACGAACCGGGGCCTGTCGGCGCCCTCGTCGAGCGCGAGGACCGCGAGGGAGTCGTGCCCGCGGTTGGCCGCCCACAGGAAGCGTCCGTCGTGGCCGACGACGACCTCGGACGGGTAGATCTCCCCGCTCGCACCGTCCTCGACCACCGGATTCTCGCCGAGCGGTTCAAGACGCCCCTCCTCCGCGTCCCAGCGGCACACGGTGAGGGTCGGCGCCAGTTCGTTGAGGACGTAGGCGTGCCGTCCGTCGGGGTGGAAGGCGAGGTGGCGCGGGCCGCTGCCGGGGCGCAGCGCGGCCTCGGAGTGCAGGCGCAGGGCGCCGGTGTCCCGGGTGAGCGCGCAGACGCGTACGGAGTCGGTGCCGAGGTCGACGCTGACGATCCAGCGCCCGCTCGGGTCGGGGAGCACCTGGTGCGCGTGGGGTTCCCGTTGCCGGTCGGGGTCGGGGCCCGAGCCGTGGTGCGCGAGGACGGACACGGCCCGGTCGAGGGCGCCGTCCGGGCGGATCGCCAGCGCGGTGACGCTGCCCGAGTCGTAGTTGGCGGTGAGGAGGTGCCCGGCGCCGAGGGCGAGATGGGTGGGGCCGGCGCCGTCGACCGGGACGGGCTCGGCCAGGAGCACGGGCACCGGTCCGGTGATGTCGAAGGCGGCGGCGGTGCCGTCGGAGGTCTCCCCCACGGCGTACAGGACGCGGCCGTCGGGGGAGGGCGCGAGGAACGAGGGGTTGGCGACGGCCGCGGACGATCCGAGCGGGACGAGCGCCCCGGTCTCCTCGTCCACGGCGGCCGCGGTCACCCCGTGGCCGCCCGCCGTGGTGAACGATCCGATGAACGCCCGCGCGCCCTTGTCCGAGCCCACCGTGCCACCCATTCCGTCTCCGCCGAAGTCCCACCGGGCCGGGCCCGCACCGGGCCCCTCCCGCACACCGCCCGGCGTGCTCCGGCGACCGTAGCAGGAGGTCTGGACCAACTGGGCCCGGCGGTCCGGGGCTTGTGGCCGCCGGTCAGACCGCCGGACCCGGGGAATCCAGGAGCGGAGCGGTCACCTCCCGCAGTCCATCGGCATGCCGATAGTGATGGCCCATCAGGCCCGCGGCCCTGGCGGCCTCGACATGGCCGGCGGTGTCGTCCACGAACAGGCACCTGCGGGGGTCGGCGCCCACCCGCCCGGCCGCGGCCGCGAAGACCCGGGGGTCGGGCTTGGCGAACCCGATACGGGCCGTGTTGACGACGGCGTCGAAGGCGTCGGCCAGGCCCAGCCTGCGGAGGTCGTCCTCCAGGCGCGTGGTGGCGTTGGACACCAGCACGACGGGGACGCGGCGGCGCAGCTCCGTGAGGAGGGCCAGCACCTCGGTGTCGACCCGGCCGGTCGCCGCGCTCCACTCCCGGACGAGTTCGTCGGCGCGCGCGGCGCCGCAGGTCCCTGCGAGCTCCCGCGCGACCCGCGTCCGCCACTCCTCGTCGCTGATCGTCCCGGTGACCGCGGCGTCGAGCAGCGCCGGGCGGAACGCGGTGGCGGCCAGGGCCCCTTCGGGGAGTCCGGCGGCGCGGTCGAGGGCGGCCATCGCGTCCGGATCCCACTGGCGCAGCACGCCGTCGAAGTCGCAGAGCAGGGCGTCGAAGGGGGCTCCGCCGTGTGCGGGCTCGGGCCTGGGCATGAGCGCGATCCTGCCAGGGCGACGCGCGCGCCTCCTCCCCCGGCCCCGCCTTCAGGCGCGGCCCGTGGGTGGCTGATGGCGCAGTTGCCCGCCGGGTGAAGGCGGGCAGCCGCGCGCGCCCGCGCTCACGCGTCGGCGAGCGGCGAGCCGGGCGCGGCCTGGAGGGGCCTGCCCAGGCTCACCAGGGCGCGCTCCAGCGCGTGCAGGTGCGCGAGCGCCGGGTGTTCCGTGGCGGCGGGGGCCGGCTTGTGGTCGGGCGGCAGCGGGCGGGCGGAGGCGCTCGGCGCGGACGGCGAGGAGACCAGTACGGCCACGGCGGCCTCCACGCGCTCGCACGCGGCGGTCAGGCGCTGGTCGTGGGAGGCCTCGGCGTCGGCGGCGACCGTGGCGAGGCTGCGCGCCTCGCGGGCGCAGTCGTCGAGGTATCCGAGGATCTGCCGCGCCCGCGCCTTGCGGGCCCGTACGGGGTTGAGCGGGTGCACCAGCGGGGCCAGCGAGAGCCGCACCCGGGCGAGGGTCAGTTCCAGCTGGGCGATGTGCGGCAGCGGGTCGGCGTCGTCACCGGCGAGCCGGGCCGCCGCGGCGGCCGCGGAGGCGCGGACGCTGTGCAGGGCGTGCCGGACCCAGGCGTCCGTCGTGGCGTGGGTGGTGATGGGCAGCACGATCAGGACGGCGAGTACGGATCCGGCCATGCCCACGCCCGTCTCGAAGAAGCGCAGGGCGAGCAGGTCGGTGTCGAGGACGCCGAGGAGCCCGTAGAGCAGGCTGGCCATGACGGTGACGGAGAGCATCATCCAGGTGTAGGAGACGGCCGCCGCGTAGAAGATCCCGAAGACGCAGAGCGCGATCAGCGCCGCGGTGGCCACGGGCGCCCCGTGCAGGGGTACGGCGACCGCGAGGCCGATCCCGACGCCGATGACGGTGCCGAGGACCCGGCGGAATCCGCGGACCAGCGTCTCGCCCCGCGAGGTGGTGTTGACGAAGATCCACCAGGTCGCGCCGACCGCCCAGTACCAGCGGTCGGGTGAGAGCATCTGGCCGACCGCGAGGGCGAATCCGGCCCCGACGACGGCCTGCACGGCCTGTCGTGTCGTCGCCCGGTACAGGCCGCGCCCCGGCGCGGGTGCCACGGCCGCCGCGACCGCCGGCATGCCGCGCTCGTAGCACCAGGCCCCGAACCGTACGGCCGCGGCGACCGCGAGGGAGAGCAGGACGGCCTCGTACAGCTCGGGCAGCTGGCTCGGCACCATGTGCAGGAACTGGGCGACGAAGAAGGACATGAAGGCGAACACGCCGAGGGAGTGGCCGCGCGGGCCCCATCGGCGGGCATAGACCCCGGCGCCCACGATGGCGAGGAACGCCAGGTCGCGCGCGAGGGGAAGGCCGTGCAGCGAGGCCGCGAGGGCGAAGACGGGCAGGCCGGCCACGGGCAGCAGCGCGGTCGTCGTCGCCTGGCCGCGCACGGTGGGGTCCGTCACGGTGAAGAGTGCGAGGAGGGCGGAGAGGCCGCCGGTGATCGCCGCGACGAGCGAGTGGCCAGCCACGCCGCAGGCCACGACCGCGAGGCCGATCCCCAGGACGGCTCGCGACGCGCTGCGCAGCCGCAGCCTCCCGGGGTCGGGAGCCACGAACACCCTCTTCACCACAGACCCACTGCTCCTTGTCTCGGCCGGACATGAGAAAGGCGCTGCGGAGACCACAGCGCCATCGACCCACCCATGACAACACTTCCCGGCCCATTGGCTCAACTCGGCCTCGCGCTTCTGTGCCAATGGACCACTATCGGCGCGCTCGTTTCGTCCACGCAGGCCCATCGGCACAGGCCTCCGGTCCCCGGCGGACCCGCGGGCCCCCGGCAGACCCGCAGGTCTCGGGCGGCCTGCGGGCGCTCAGGCCGCCAGCGCCGCCAGGACCTTCGCGGTGAGGCGGTCCAGGTAGTCGTCGCCGGTCGGGGTGCGGACCACGGCCAGGCGCCAGTAGACGGGCGCCGCGAGGAAGTCGAGGTTCAGCTCCATGTCCGCGTCCGGCGGGAGTTCGCCGCGTTCGGCCGCGCGCCGCAGCAGCTGGGCGGCCTGTTCACGGCGCGGGTCGCGGACCGCCGCCAGCAGGGCCTCGCCCAGCTCGGCGTTGCGGGCGGCCTCCGCCATCAGGTCCGGGATGACGCGGATGGCCAGCGGGTTGCCGAGCGCGGTGACCCAGCCGCGCAGGAACTCCCGTACGTCGCCGTGGAGCGAGCCGGTGTCGGGGACCTCCGACGCCGTGGCCGCTTCGGAGACGAGCGCCACGGCCATGGCGGGCTTCGACGGCCATCTGCGGTACAGCGCCGCCTTGCCCGCGCCGGCCCGCCGGGCGACGGCTTCCATCGCGAGGCGGCCGTATCCCGTCGCGGCGAGCTCTTCGAAGAACGCGGTGGTCAGTGCCCGGGTGACCTCGTCCTGGAGGACGGGCCCGCCGGCGGCGCGCCGTTCCGACGGGGACGGTGTGGTGGCTGCATCGCTCATACGGGTCAGCCTAACCGAGACGGAACGGTTGCGTCTCGACTGGCGGCGCCCTAGGCTCTAGACGAGACGGAACGGGATCGTCTCGGGTAGTCGATCGGCGATTCCCCAGATCCCGCCCACGGCCGTGGCAACCCGGCGCCCGTGCGGACCCCAGCGAATGGACGGCACAGCATGAAATTCCTCTTCGACGACGAGTCCTTCTCCTTCGAGACCCTGCGGGCCGCCGGCTTCACCGCCTACCAGGGCTCCGACCTCGGCGAGATCCTCGCCACGGCACGCTCCATCGAGGACGGCGACGAGCCGAGCTGGCACCGGTCGTGGAAGGCGACCGCCGAGCGGGTGGCGGCCATCGGCGAGCAGGCGCTCGTCGCCGGTCACCGGGTCAGCGCCCGCGAGGCGCTCCTGAGGGCGTCGAACTACTACCGGACCGCCGAGTTCTACCTGCGCGACGCGCCCGCCACCGACCCGGAGGTGACCGTGCTGTCGACCGCCTCCCGGCGGACCTTCGCCGCGGCCGTGACCCTCTTCGACTCGCCCGTCGAGCCGGTCGCCATCCCGTACGAGGACACCGCCCTGCCCGGCTACCTCTTCCTCGTGGACGACAGCGGCGCCCCGCGCCCGACCGTCATCTACACCAACGGGTACGACTCCACGGCGGAGGAGTCCTACTTCGTGATCGCGGCGGCCGCCCTGCGCCGCGGCTACAACGTGCTGGCCTTCGACGGGCCCGGCCAGGGCTCGGTGCTGCGCGAGCAGAAGATCGTCTTCCGTCCCGACTGGGAGGCGGTGTCCACCCCGGTGGTGGACTACGCGGTGGCGAGGCCGGAGATCGACGCGGACCGCATCACCCTGTTCGGATACAGCCTCGGCGGCTATCTCGTGGCCCGCGCCGCCGCCCACGACCACCGGGTGGCCGCGCTCATCCTCGACGACGGTGTCCTCGACGCCTCCGTCGCCTTCGAGGGCGCCCTCCCGCCGGAGGTCCGCGCCTGGATCGACGAGGGCCACGACGAGCCGGCCAACGCGGCCCTCGCGGCCGCCACCACCGAGAGCACCCAGGTGCGCTGGGCCCTCAACAACGGGCTGTGGGCGTTCGGCGCGCGGTCCTACGCCGACGTCATCCGCAGGTCCCGCGGCTACACCCTCGAAGGCCTCACCGACAAGATCGTCGCCCCTACCCTGATCCTGGACGCCGAGAACGACCAGTTCTTCAAGGGCCAGCCCCAGCTGCTCGCGGAGAAGCTCGTCAACGCCCCCGCCACCCTGGTCGCCCTCGGGGAGGCCGAGGGCGCCGGCGAGCACTGCCACGTCGGCGCCTTCCACCGCGCCCACCAGGTCATGTTCGACTGGCTCGACACGGCGCTCGCGTCCGCCTGAACGGGTCAGTGGCCCTTGAGGAGGCCCCGTACGTACGCGGCCTGCCCGGCGTGCTGCAGGTCGTCGCCGATGACGCTGATCAGGCGGACGCCGAGCGTGACGTGCGGGGTCCACCGCTCGTCGACGACGCGGTCGAGCGCCGCGTCGTCGAGGCCCTTGACGAAGGCCAGGGTCCGCTCGTGGACGGCGTCGTAGTAGCCGCGCAGCTGCTCGGCGGAGACGTCCTTGACGGCCGCGACCTGCTCGGCGGTGTGCCCGTATCCGGTCTCCTCGTCGCCGAGCGTCAGGCCGAAGCGGTCGGCCCAGCCCTCGCCCGTCCACACCTGGTCGCGGCCCGCGGCATCCGCGATGTGATCGTCCTGGACACGCGTCAGGTGCCACACCAGCCAGCCGATCGAGTTCGCCCCGCCGTCCGGCCGGAAGGCGAGGTCCTCGGCCGAAAGGCCCTCGACGGCGGCGTGCACTTCCTCCTGGACACGACCGAACGCGTCCGTCACAACCTCTGCAGTGTTCATCCGTCCATCCTCACGCCATCGGTCCGGCCACGGGCGTCCGCGCCCGCTCGACGCCCCACGCGTGCCCTGTTCGGAGCCATCCTCACCACAACCCCCGGACGCCGCTCGTCGGAACGGGACTGCCGGGCGCGGCGCGTCAGCCGCCGAGAGCGGACATCGCGGCGCTCACCGCGGGGGCCCGCGGGGCGAGTTCGCGGACGACGGCCATGTCGCTGAAGGGAATCAGCTCGTCCCCGACGATCTGGTGCGGCTCGCTGCCCTTTCCCGCGACGAGCACGATGTCGTCGGGTCCCGCGGCGGCCAGGGCCGAGGCGATGGCCCGCCGGCGGTCGGCGATGCGCTCGAAGGGGGTGCCGGTCGCGGCGACCCCCGGGGCGATCTGATCGAGGATGGCTTCCGGCGCTTCGCCGCGCGGATTGTCCGAGGTGAGGACGCACAGGTCGGAGAGGCGTCCGGCGATCTCGCCCATGGCCGCGCGCTTGGTGGTGTCACGGTCGCCGCCGCAGCCGAAGACGGTGATGACGCGGGCGGTGGCGAAGCTGCGGATCGCGGTGAGGATCTTCTCCAGCGAGTCCGGCGAGTGGGCGTAGTCGACGATCACGGAGGTTCCGCCCGCCGTCACGTGCCGCTCGAACCGGCCCGGCACCGGCGGCATGTGCCGCAGGGCGCCCACCAGGAGCTCCAGGTCGTGGCCGAGCAGATGGCAGGTGGCGAGGGTGGCGAGCGCGTTCGCCACGGAGAACCGGCCCGGAACGGGGATCTCCGCGGGGTACGAGCGCCCTCGGTGGTGCACGGTGAACCGGCTGCCCACCGCGTCCATGGTGATGTCGCGCGCCCGGTAGTCCGCCTCCGTGTCGAGGGCGTACGTGGTCGTCGCACCCGGCATCAGACGCTGGATGACGGCGCCCATGGGATCGTCGATGTTGGCCACGGCGCGCCGGCACAGGCCCTGGAAGAGCCGCAGTTTGGCGCCGGCGTAGTTCTCCATCGAGCCGTGGTCGTCCAGGTGGTCCTGGGTCAGATTGGTGAAGACCCCGAGGTCGATGTGGGCGTCGTCGACCCGGTGCGTGAGCAGCGCCATGGAGGTGGCCTCCAGCACCACGCGGGCCGTGTCCCGGTCGCGCATGTGACCCAGCAGGTACTGCAGGTCCGGCGATTCCGGCGTGGTCAGCACCGACCGGGGCATCGGAACGCGGACATCGCCGATGCGGCTGCCGGACGTGCCGATGACGCCCACCCGCGCGCCCCCGGCGATCCGCAGGACCGACTCGACCATGTAAGACACCGAGGTCTTGCCGTTGGTGCCGGTGACCGCCACCACGTCCATGGAGCGGCCCGGTTCGCCGTAGTAGCGGGACGCGACCGCCGAGGCCGCCACCCGCGTGTCCGGTACGCGCACGACGCACACACCGTCCGCGGGCGCGCAGGTGTCCCGCCCCTCCACGAGGACGGCGGCCGCCCCGAGTTCCACGGCCCGCGCCACCCCTTCGGGGCCGCCTTCCTGATGGCCGGGCACCGCGAAGTACACCGCGCCAGGAGTCACCCGGTGGGCGTCGAGGGTGGGCGGCGCGCTGATCACCGTGCTGGTGTCGCCGTGGAGAACCTGGTGGCCGAAGCCGTGGAGGAGCTCGTTCAGTTGCATAGCTGTCCCCTCGATGGCGGCTGTCCGGCGCGCCGTGGGCGACGGGCCGGACACCGCGGTGATGACCATGGACCTGGCAGTCCGGCGCCCGGGACGGGTGCCCGACGGTCGGGGATCGTGCTGTTGGGGGCCGGCGCGGTCCGCAGTCGGGGCGTCGGCGGCCGGCGCGGCGAAGCGGGGCGGCCCGGAGTGGAACCGTACGAGATGCGCGCCGTACTCACGCGGCGTCGAGACCGGCGGCGCAACGGCCCTGCGGTGTGCGACTCGACGCGGAGTGAGTCTACGCCCGGCGCACCACGGCGATCGCCCGCACGATCGGGGTGTGCGCCGCCGATAGGTGTACCGCCGGCCCACCTGCGGCTCGCGGAGGTGGGCCATGGGTACAGTCGCAGCCTTGCCGACCGAGCCAGCCCACCCAGAAGGGAACCGACGCGACGTGGCCGTGGACACCCTCGACACCCGGATCCTGCGCCTGCTGATCGAGCAGCCGCGCACCAGCGTCCGTGAGTACGCCCGCATCCTCGGCGTCGCCCGCGGCACGCTCCAGGCACGGCTCGACCGGATGGAGCGGGAGGGTGTGATCACCGGCACCGGTCCGGTGCTCTCCCCCGCCGCCCTCGGCCACCCGGTGCTCGCCTTCGTCCACATCGAGGTGACCCAGGGCCATCTCGACGAGGTCGGTGACGCCCTCGCCGCCGTGCCCGAGATCATCGAGGCGTTCTCGATCACCGGCGGCGGCGATCTGCTGACCCGGGTGGCGGCCCGCGACAACGCCCATCTCGAAGACGTCATCCAGCGGCTCATCCGCCTGCCGGGCGTCGTGCGCACCCGCACCGAGGTGGCGCTGCGCGAGCGGGTGGCGCACCGGCTGCTGCCGCTGGTCGAGTCGGTGGGGCGCGCCGCCGCGCGCTGAGCGCGCCGACGACCGGACGACGGCGCCTCAACTTCCTTACGCGCACGGGCGATTGACGGTAGGTCTGGACCAATCTACGGTATGGGGCGCCACCCCCCGCACCTCCTTCAGGTCCCCCCACGGTCCGGACCCGCCGCGCTTCCGCTCCAGCGGCGCTCCCGGAGGCAAGGAGCACAGCATGATCGGTCGTACGGTACGAATGCTGGGAGCCGGCCTGGTGCTGGCGCTCGCCGCGCAGGCCCCGGTCGCCGCCGCACCCGGCGTGCCGAAGGCGGCGCCGAGCGCGGACACCTGCGCGGTGAAGGCGCGGCCCTCGGGCAAGGTGCTCCAGGGCTACTGGGAGAACTGGGACGGCGCCGCCAACGGCGTCCATCCCCCGCTCGGCTGGATCCCCGTCACCGACTCCCGGATCGCCGCCCACGGCTACAACGTGATCAACGCCGCCTTCCCGGTGATCCGTTCGGACGGCACCGTCCTGTGGGAGGACGGCATGGACGCGACGGTCAAGGTGCCGACGCCCGCCGAGATGTGCCAGGCCAAGGCGGCCGGCCAGACGGTCCTCATGTCCATCGGCGGCGCCGCGGCCGGCATCGACCTGAGCTCCAGCGCCGTCGCCGACCGCTTCGTGGCGACGATCGTGCCGATCCTGAAGCGGTACAACTTCGACGGCATCGACATCGACATCGAGACCGGCCTGGTGGGCAGCGGGAACATCAACACGCTCTCCGCCTCGCAGGCCAACCTCATCCGCATCATCGACGGCGTGCTCGCGCAGATGCCGGCCGGCTTCGGCCTGACGATGGCGCCGGAGACCGCGTACGTCACCGGCGGCAGCGTGACGTACGGCTCGATCTGGGGCGCCTATCTGCCGATCGTGAAGAAGTACGCCGACAACGGCCGGCTGTGGTGGCTCAACATGCAGTACTACAACGGCAGCATGTACGGCTGCTCAGGCGACTCCTACGAGGCCGGCACGGTCGCCGGGTTCACCGCGCAGACCAACTGCCTCGACAAGGGCCTCACCGTCCAGGGCACCACGGTCAAGGTCCCCTACGACAAGCAGGTCCCCGGCCTTCCGGCCCAGCCCGGCGCGGGTGGCGGCTATATGACGACCGGTCAGGTGGCCCAGGCGTGGAACACCTACGGCGGCCGGCTTAAGGGCCTGATGACCTGGTCCCTCAACTGGGACGGCTCCAAGGGCTGGACGTTCGGCAACAACGTGAAGGCGCTCCAGGGACGTTGAGGTGTCCGGGGCGTGCCTCCCGGGCAAGCGGAAGGACACCTTCCGAGAACCTGCACATCCCGTGCGCAGACCCGTTACCGGGGCGGCGGCCGGCCTTCGGGCCGCCGCCCCCGACAGCGGCTTTGGTGCGGGAGTGTCCCACTTCGCAATCGCCTCGATAAAGAAAAGTACGGGCCCCAGGAATTCGTCCCGTGAAGCTCGTGAAGAACCTGCCCCCAAATCATGAACGTCCCTGCACCTCCTGCCATTTCGAAAGGGGACACACCGCCTGATCAGTGCCGCGGCGATTGGCTGCGCACGCAGTCGGCGTGTTTTGATCCTGGCCACTGCGGGAGCACCGGCAAGGAGTTCCCGATAGGAAATGTCCCCATGAAAGGCAGAACCATGAACAACGCTCAGGTTGAGACCCTCGAGATCTCCGACGCCGACCTCGACAACGTCTCCGGCGGCCTGGTCGGCACCGCTCTCTCCAACGTGACCGGCACCGCCGACTCCGTGCTCCCCGTCTCGGGCATCGTCAACTCGGTCACGGGCCTCGTCGGCTCGGTCACCGGTGTGAACACGGGCGCCGTCACGGGCCTGGCCACCGGTCTCGTCGCCGGTCTCTGAGATCGCATTCGAGCCCCGGAACCCGACAGGTTCCGGGGCTCATTTGCCGATGGTTCACGGGTGAGGGAAGAGTTCCGTGCAGTTTCGTCAGCAGGCCCTTTCCAAACTGCAGTCGCCGGAGGAACTCGACCTGCCGGTGCGTTTCGCGCGCCCGCAGGGCAGGCTCGTCCTTCTGGTCACTGTGGTGGTGATGGCCGCCGCCTGTTTCTGGGCCGTCGAGGGGTCCGTCTCCTCCACCGTCGACGCGCCCGCGATCCTCACGCACGCGCAGGGCAGCTATGTCCTGCAGAGCCCCGTGGCGGGCCAGATCACCGCGGTGTACGCCAAGGAGGGCCAGGCCCTGGCCGCCCAGGCGCCGCTGCTCCAGGTCCGCACCGCGCAGGGCGACCGGACCGTCCGGGCGATCGCCCCGGGCCGCCTCACCGGCCTCGCCGCCACGATCGGCTCCGTCGTCGCCACCGGCGCGAACGTGGCCAGCGTGGAACGCGCCTCCGGCCCCGACGACCCCCTGGTGGTCATGGCGTACGTGCCCGGCGACAGCGGGGCCGAGGTCCCGCTGGGCGCCCGGGTCGACCTCACCGTGCAGTCCGTGCCGGCCGACCGGTACGGGGTGCTGCGCGGCCGGGTGGCCGCCGTCGGCAGGGCGCCGCAGTCCAGCCAGCAGATCGCCGCGTTCCTCGGCGACGCACGCCTCGCCGAGCAGTTCTCACGGCAGGGCAGGCCGGTGGGCGTCCTCGTACGCCTCGACCGCGCGCCCACCACGTCCGGCTACCGCTGGTCGTCGGCCGACGGTCCGCCGTTCGCCGTCGACTCCATGACCCCGGCCACCGCCACCGTCCACCTGGCCGACCGGCGTCCCCTCGATTGGCTCCTCCCGTGACCGCACCCCGCACCCCACCCCCCGCCGCCGGGCTGCCGCCCGCAGGGCACGGCCGCGGCAGGAGCACACCGGCCGGTGGCGCCCGGCGCTCCCGCCGCCGGGCGCCCGCGCCCCGCAGCGTCCCGAGTGTGCGCACCCCCACGGTGCTCCAGATGGAGGCGCTCGAATGCGGCGCCGCCTCGCTCGCCATGGTGCTCGCCCACCACGGGCGCCATGTGCCCTTGGAGGAGCTGCGCATCGCGTGCGGCGTCTCGCGCGACGGGTCGCGGGCCAGCAACATCCTGAAGGCGGCCCGCAGTTACGGGCTCACCGCCAAGGGCATGCAGATGGAACCGGCCGCGCTCGCCGAGGTGCCGGCCCCGGCCATCCTGTTCTGGGAGTTCAACCACTACGTCGTGTACGACGGGACGGGACGCCGGCTCGGCCGCCGGGGCGTCCACGTCAACGACCCCGCCAAGGGGCGCCGCTTCGTGGCGTCGGAGGAGTTCGACACCAGCTTCACCGGCGTCGTCCTGGTCCTGGAGCCCGGCCCCGGCTTCCGGCGCGGCGGCCGGGGACCCGGCGTCCTGTCCGCGCTGCCCGCCCGGCTGCGCGGCACCTCCGCCACGATGCTCGCCTCACTGCTCGCGAGCCTGCTCCTGGTGGCCGTCGGCGCGACCCTGCCCGCGCTGAGCCGTACGTACATCGACCTCTTCCTGATAGGTCATCAGGACTCCTTGCTGGGCGTGCTGTTCACGGCGATGGGCACCATGGTGGCGCTCACCGTCGTGCTGACCTGGCTCCAGCAGGCCAATCTGCTGCGCGGGCGCATCATCTCCTCCACCCTCGGCAGCGCCCGCTTCTTCCGGCATCTGCTGCGGCTGCCGGTCACCTTCTTCGCCCAGCGCAGCCCCGCCGACCTCGTCCAGCGCCTCCAGTCCAACGACGCGGTCGCCGAGACGCTCGCCCGGGACCTGACCGCCGCGGCCGTCGACGGCATCGTGGTGCTGCTCTACGCGTTCCTGCTGTGGACCTACGATCCGCAGCTGACCCTCATCGGCGTCGCCATCGCGCTGCTCAACGTCGTCGCGATGCGCGTGGTGGTACGGCTGCGGGCCACCGGCACGCAGAAGCTGCGCGCCGACAGCGCCCGGCTCACCAACACCTCCTACACCGGCCTCCAGTTGATCGAGACGATGAAGGCGACCGGCGGTGAGAACGGGTTCTTCCGGCGGTGGGCGGGCCAGCACGCCACCACCCTCGACGAGCAGCAGCGCCTGGGCGTGCCGAGCGCCTGGCTCGGCATCGTCGCCCCGGCGCTCGCCACCCTGAACAGCGCGCTGATCCTGTGGATCGGCGGGCTGCGGGCGGTGGAGGGGCACCTGTCGATCGGTCTGCTCGTCGCGTTCCAGGCGCTCGTGACCCGCTTCACCGCTCCGGTGACCCGCCTCAACGGCGTGGCGGGACGCATCCAGGACTTCGCGGCGGACGTGGCCCGGCTCAAGGACGTCGAGAACTTTCCCGTGGACGCGCTCCATGCACGCCCCGAGCCGCCGGCGAGCACCCGGCGCCTCAAGGGCCATGTGACGCTCGACAACATCACGTTCGGCTACAGCCCGCTCGACAAGCCGCTGCTCACCGGGTTCTCGCTGACCGTCGGGCCCGGCCGGCAGGTGGCTCTGGTCGGCGGCTCGGGCAGCGGCAAGTCGACGGTGTCCCGGCTCATTTCGGGGCTCTACACGCCCTGGGAGGGCACCATCAGCATCGACGGGCAGCGTCTGGAGGACATCGCGCGCGGGGCGCTCGCCGCGTCGGTGTCCTTCGTCGACCAGGACGTCTTCCTCTTCGAGGGCACGGTGCGGGACAACATCGCGCTGTGGGACCCCTCGATCCCGGACGACGCCGTCGTCGCGGCCCTCAAGGACGCGGCGCTGTACGAGGTCGTCGCGCGCCGCCCCGGCGGCATCCACAGCCGCGTCGAGCAGGACGGGCACAACTTCTCCGGTGGTCAGCGCCAGCGTCTGGAGATCGCGAGGGCGCTGGTGCGCGGGCCCAGCGTCCTCGTCCTCGACGAGGTCACCAGCGCCCTGGACGCCGAGACCGAACACGTCATCATCGACAACCTGCGCCGCCGCGGCTGTGCCTGCGTGGTCATCGCGCACCGTCTGAGCACGGTCCGCGACAGCGACGAGATCGTGGTGCTCGACCACGGGAGCGTGGTCGAGCGCGGCCGTCACGAGGAGCTCATCGCGGCCGCCGGGCCCTACGCCGAGCTGGTCAGGGAGCACTGAGGTGACGTCGGCACACCCCTTCGCGCACCCCTCGTCGCATCCGGAAGCCGCAGCCCACGACCCCGTCGTCGCGGCGCTCGGCGGCCTCGGGCAGCACATCGACTGCGCCGGGCTTCCCGGGTTCTCGCTCCAGGGCCCCCAGGTGCTGTGGCTGGTGGTGGGCGGCGCCCTCGACCTGTTCGCGGTCGACGCGGCGGACGGCGGCCACTGGCACTTCCTCGGCCGTCTGGAACCCGGCACGCTGCTCCTCGGCCCCGTCGAGGGCCCGCGCCACACCCTGGTCGGCCGCCCCCTGCGCGACTGCGTGCTGCGCCGCATCGCGCTGCGCGAGCTGTACCGGCCGCCGTACGCCCAGGGGTACGAGGCCGCGTACCCCGGCGGCTACGACACCGGGGACGCGGCCCTGAGCCTGCTGGAACACGCCTTCTCGCTGGGGGTGGGGCGCGGCCAACGCGTCCTGTTCGAGGCCCCGTTGGACGGCCGGACCGCGCTCGACGACGCGGTGGCCGACGACGACAACCTGTGGCTCGCGGTGGCGCCGGGCAGCGTTCAGTACGGGGCGGCGTTCAGCGCGGAGGCCGCGGGCGACCTGCTCGTGGACGGCGCCCTGTGGCAGGGCATGGTCAATCAGCAGTACCGGCTGCTCTCGGCACTGGACCGCTGGATCGAGCGCATGGAGCGCGCCCACGAGGACCGCACCGCGGCCGGGATCAAGGCGGGCGAGGCGGTCCGCGAGGAGGCGGACCGGGCGCTGCTCACCTCCATCGGCCGCACCCGCGGCTCCGCCCCGCGCACCGCCGCCCCGGGCGACGACGCGACGTACGCCGCCTGCCGGCTCGTCGCCGACGCCGCCGGCATCACCCTGGCCGAGCCCACGCTCGGCGGCGCGGTCAGCGACCGGATCGACCCGGTCGAGCGGGTCGCGGCCGGATCCCGGATCCGGACCCGTCCGGTGCGGCTCGACGGGCGCTGGTGGCGTGAGGACTCCGGCCCGCTGGTGGGCCACCGCACGAGCGGCTCCCCCGTCGCCCTGCTGTGGCGGCGCGGCGGGTACGACGCGGTGCACCCGGCGTCGGGCCGGCGCACCCGGGTGGACGCGGGCAACGCCGACGGGTTCGAGCGGCGCGCCGTGATGCTGTACCGGCCGCTGCCCGAGCGGCCCCTCGGCGCCTGGGGGCTGCTCCGCTTCAGCCTGCGCGGCACCCGTCCCGATCTGCGCCGCCTGCTCCTGGCGGGTCTGGTGACGGTGGCGCTCGGCGCGCTGGTGCCGCTCGCGACGGGGCAGGTGCTCGGCGCGTACGTACCGCGCGCCGAGACCGGACTCATCACGCAGGTGTCGCTCGCCGTCGTGATCAGCGCCATCGTGTCGGCCGCGTTCACACTGCTCCAGAACCTCACCATCCTGCGCATGGAGGGGCGTATCGAGGCGACCCTCCAACCCGCCGTGTGGGACCGCCTGTTGAGGCTTCCCACCAAGTTCTTCGCCGAGCGTTCCACGGGCGAGCTGGCGAGCGCGGCGATGGGCGTCGGCGCGATCCGCCGGGTCCTTTCGGGCACCGCTCCCGTGGTGGTGCAGGCGGGCACGGTCGGGGCGGTCAACCTGGTGCTGCTGCTGTGCTTCAGTGTGCCGCTCGCCCTGGTCGCGATCGCCGTGCTCGTCGTCATCGCGGCGGTGTTCCTCGCCATGGGGATGTGGGAGCTGCGCTGGCAGCGCCGGCTGGTCGAGCTGAGCAACAGGCTCAACAACCAGGCGTTCCAGACCCTGCGCGGGCTGCCCAAGCTGCGGGTCGCGGCGGCCGAGAGCTTCGCGTACGGGGCGTGGGCCGGCGAGTTCGCCCGCAGCCGCGAGCTCCACCAGCGGGCCGGGCGGATCAAGAACATGACGACGGTCCTCAACGCCGTCTACCTGCCGCTGTGTTCGCTCCTGATGTTCGCCCTGCTCGCGGGCCCGGCCCGCGGCTCCCTCTCGGCGGGCGCGTTCCTCACGTTCAACACCGCCGTGACGATGCTGCTCACCGCGGTCACCCAGCTCACCGGGGCGTTCGTCTCGGCGGCCGCGGTGCTCCCGATGTTCGAGCAGATCAAGCCGGTGCTCGACGAGGCGCCCGAGGTGCGCGGGGCCAGCACCCAGCCCGGTGTGCTGGCGGGCGGCATCGAGGCGAGAGGGGTGTCGTTCCGCTACGGCGAGGACGGGCCGCTCGTCCTGGACGACGTGTCACTGAAGGTGGCGCCCGGCGAGTTCGTGGCGGTCGTCGGGCCCAGCGGCTGCGGCAAGTCGACACTGCTGCGCCTGCTCATCGGCTTCGACGACCCGGTCGCGGGCAGCGTCCTCTACGACGGCCAGGACCTGGCCGCCCTGGACCGGGCGGCCGTGCGCCGCCAGTGCGGGGTCGTGCTGCAGAACGCCCAGCCGCTCTCCGGGTCGATCCTCGACTGCATCTGCGGGGCGGAGGTGTTCAGCCAGGAGGAGGCGTGGGAGGCGGCCGCCATGGCGGGGCTCGCCGAGGACATCAAGCGGATGCCGATGGGCCTGCACACCATGATCTCCGGCGGCGGCGCCATCTCGGGCGGCCAGCGCCAGCGCCTCATGATCGCCCAGGCACTGGTGCGCCGCCCCCGCGTCCTCTTCTTCGACGAGGCCACGAGCGCCCTCGACAACGAGACCCAGCGCGTCGTGATCGAGAGCACCAGGCGCCTCGACGCGACCCGCTTCGTCATCGCCCACCGGCTCTCCACGGTCCTCGACGCCGACCGGGTGGTCGTGATGGCCGAGGGCCGTGTGGTGCAGCAGGGTCCCCCCGCCGAGCTCCTCGCCGATCCCCGCGGGCACCTGCACGAATTGGTACGGCGGCAACTGCTCTGAAGCCCCCGCGCGGTGGCATCGTGGAGAGTGAGCACCCCTTCACGCTCCGACGAGGTACGCCATGATCAAGAAGTCGGCCGTGCGCAGCCGTTTCGAACCCGACCGGCAGCTGACCACCCGCATGCTGGTCACGGTGTTCCTGCTGGGCCTGCTGTACGTGGCCTTCGTGGCGGCCCTCCTGGTGCTGCTCAGGTCGACGGTCGTGGTGGTCGTGGTGGCGGCGGCCGTCCTGTGGTCGCAGTACTGGTTCTCGGACCGCATCGCCCTGTACGCGATGCACGGCCGGGTCGTGACCCGGGCGGAGCAGCCGCAGCTGCACGGCGTCCTCGACCGGCTGTGCGCCGCCGCGGACATGCCGAGGCCCCAGCTCGCCGTCGCCGACACGGACCTGCCCAACGCGTTCGCCACCGGCCGCAACGCCGACCACGCGGTGCTCTGCGTCACGACGGGGCTGCTGCGCCGTCTGGAGCCCGAGGAGCTGGAGGGGGTGCTCGCCCACGAGCTGTCCCATGTGGCGCACCGCGATGTCGCGGTGATCACCGTCGCCTCGTTCCTCGGCGTCGTCGCGGGGCTCGTCGTCCGCTTCGCGTTCTATTCGGAGCTGTACGGCGGCCGCGGGCGGCGCGACCAGAACACGATGGCGGTCCTCGCGGCCGTCATGGCGGTGTCGGTGCTCGTGTACTCACTGAGTTTCCTGCTCGTCCGGACGCTGTCGCGCTACCGCGAACTGGCCGCCGACCGGGCCGGCGCCCTGCTCACCGGGCATCCCTCGGCCCTGGCCTCCGCACTGACCAAGCTGGACGGTGACATCGCCCGGATCCCCGCCAAGGACCTACGCACCGCGAGCGCCTTCAACGCCTTCTACTTCGTCCCCGCCCTCGGCGCGGGCAGCCGGGTCGCCCGGCTCTTCGCCACCCACCCGAGCCTGGAGGAGCGGCTCGACCGGCTGGCCGGGATCTCCGCGGAGCTCGGGCGTCCGGCATGACCGGGGCCCGGCCCCACTCCCCGCGACGAAGGGCACAGCGCATGGGTTTCCTCGACATCCTGCTCGGCCGCACCCGGCCGGTCGCGCCCGACCTGGACCGGCTGTTCGCGCTGCCCTCCGCCGCCGTCACGCTGGGAGCGGCGGCCGGTTTCGCGCCGACCGGCCGGGGCTCGGTGTGCTTCACGACGGTGGAGGGCCGGGCGTTCGCCGAAATCCGCGAGGACGTGACGGAGCTGCTCGGCACGGACGGCGAACGGGCGGGCGCCCCCGTGGAGTTCAGCCGCGACTCCTACGGCTATTCGTGGCTGCTCTCGCGGCGCGGCCCGGACGACCTGACCTCGCTCGTGGGCGATCTGCACGCCGTGAACACCGCCCTGGAAGGATCGGGCTTCGGCCCCCAGCTCCTGTGCTCCCTGGTCGGGTTCGAGGACGGCGAGGGCCGGATGTTCGCGCTGGTGTACCTCTACAAGCGGGGCACGTTCTATCCGTTCGCGCCGCTCCCCGGCGACCGGCGGGACAACGCGCTCGAACTGCGGGTCAGGGCGGTCGTCGCCGATGAACTGCGGATCGAGGAGGATCTGTCGCGCTGGTTCCCGGTCTGGGGCGCGCCCGGCCTGTGAGGCCCGGATCGCGAGGCGGTCAACGGGCCCGTGCGCAGGGCGGGTTGAACACGCCGCGGTCGGCGCGCGTACTGGGGTGCGTCCCTGCCGCCGCCACTCCCCCACCTCGAAGGGGCCCCCGTGAGGCACGTATCGCAGTACGGCGCGGCCCCGCGGGCCCTCGCGCTCGCGGCGGTGAGCACCCTCCTGGGCACCGGCGCGGCGCTGCCCGCGCGCGGGCCCGTGCCCTCCGTGGTCGCCGCGGACGACTGCGCCGGAGGCGGTGTCGACGTCACGGCGAGCAACGCGGGCGACGCGCCGTTCCGTTTCGATCTTGCGGGGGTCGCGGTCAGCGTGGGGCCGGGCCGGGCGAGGACCATCGCGGTGCCGGTGGGGCAGGGCCGGAGCTACCGCTTCACCGTCCTCGGCCCGAACGGTTTCCGCCAGGACGTCGAAGGCGTTCTGCGGTGCGGGACGGCCTCGCCGTCGCCCACCGCCGCCACCGGCCGGGACGCCGACGTGCCTGCGGCGACCGCCACGCCCCGCGCCGTGGCCGTGGCCACCGGCGCGGGCGGGCGGCGTCTGGTGATCGCCGGGGTCAGTGACCTCGACGGGCTGATCAGGGGAGCGGTCCTGGTGCTGCTCGGCGGGATGCTCTTCGTCATCCGCCGGCTCACGCTCCCGTAGGCCGCGCGGTGCGCGGCGGGGGCGGCTCGGCCGGGACGGCGGCCGTGGGGGAACCGGTCCGCCCGGAACCGGGGCGGCTCAGAAGTCGGCCTGCGCCTGCACGTCGGCGCGGCCCACGGATTCCAGGCCGTACATCGAGCAGTACAGGTCCCTGATGTACTCGATGTCGGGGTCGTGCGTGCGGGCCTCGCGCGCGGGATAGAGCACCGTCAGCTCGTAGGAGTTCTCGCGGTTGATGCTGCCCGTCTTGTCACGCCACTGCCCGCGGCCCTCTTGTATGGTCAGCCCGGCCGGGAAGCGCGGCGTGATGACATCGGCGACGAACTTCATGAACTCTTCGTCGGTGATGGGTGGTTGGCCGTTGTGACGGCCCGTTCCGAAGTAGAGGTGGGTCGACACGTACGGGCTGCCGTGCGTGGTGGTCCGCGCCTGCGCCGCCGGCGACACGGAGGTGCCGTAGGCGACCTCGGAGACGGGGCCTCCGGAGGCGAAGAGGAGAACGACCGCCACGAGAGCGGCGGCCGCGGGCGTGGACACCCGGATGTGAAGCATGTTGTCCCTGTCTGTCGGCTGGGTGGGGTGGTGCTCGCGGGGCGCGACGGCCCTAGCGGGAAGGCCGGTCCCGGCCCTCGGGATGAGGGGGGACGGACTCCAGCAGGAAGGCCGCCGCGTCCCGCAGGTTCACGGGCGCCGCCGCGCGGTCGCGCAGATGGGCGGCGGTACGGGCGAGGGTCTGGGTCGTCCGTACGGAGCCGATGCCCGGGGCACGCGGGGCGAGGTCGGTGATGAGGTCTTCGGCCTCGCGCCACGCGCCGGCCCCGGCGAGGGCGGCGAGCAGCTCGGCGGTGAAGAGGTGGCGGTAGGAGGGGCCGGGGGTCGTGGCCGCCTCGTACAGCAGCGGGATGGCGTGGTCCCAGTCGTGCAGCCTGGCCAGGACCCAGCCGTGGTGGCCGGTGAGTTCGGGTTGGTCGATCCACCAGGACCAGGGCGGGTCGAGGCGTGAGGCACCGTCGAGGAACCGGCAGCGGGCGCGGGAGACGAGCGCGCCGGCCTCCCGGTGGCCGCCGAGAAGCGCGATCGCGTGGGCGCGGCGGACCAGGACGAGGGTGGCGATCAGAGTGGGCAGCGGCCGGGGGCCCGCCACCTTGGCCACGGTGGCCAGGGCGGCCCTCGGCCGGCCCCGGTGGGTGTGGAGCATGCTGTGGTTGAGCAGCACCAGGCGGGCGACGGCGCGGTCGCCGCAGCGTTCGGCGAGGGCCAGGGCCCGCAGGTTCATGCGGTGCGCCCGGTGGTCGAGGCCCGCGTCGAAGAGGATCCAGCCGATCACTTCGCACAGTTCGGCGAGGGCGGCGAGCAGGTCGCTGTCCGCGCCGGGCGGGATGGCCGGTGCGGCCGTCAACTGCGGTACGGCGTGCAGGAGTCGGCGCACCGTGGGGAGGGCGGCCGTCGCGCCGTGTACGGCGTCGAGGGTCACCAGGTGTCGGGCCGCCCGCAGCGCCTCGGCGGCCGAAAGGCCGTGCTCCGTGCCGTCGCGTACGACGGCCGGTGGGTGGGAGGCCCGGGTCATGACGCGATTCTGGCGGGGGCGCGCACGGCCCGGCCCTGGGTGAGGGCGGTGAACGAGGACGCCACCTGGGTCAGCCACTCCACCTCGTCGCGGAAGTCGTCGTACGGCGGCCGGGCGGGGATGTCCGCGGCGTCGGCCTGCTCGTCCCGCTCCTCCGCGGGCCGGTTCAGGACGGCCCGCACCTGGAGGGCTTCACCGAGCGGCGAGGTGGGGTCCTCGGGCAGGCCCAGCGAGCGGGCCACCCGGGAGAAGTCGGCGAGCGAGAGCGAGGTGCGGAGCATCAGCTGCCCGTCGCGTATCTCGATGACCCGCCGGTAGAGGCTGTAGTGCGGGTCGCGCGGCGGGATCAGGTCGCGCGCCCAGGAGCGCGGCGGGTCGAGCGCGATGTCCGGGGAGGCCTGGCAGAGCGCCCACCACAGGGGCCGCAGCCGCTGGTAGGAGCGGTAGCTGCGCAGCCAGCCGCCGGCGCGGGTGAGGTGGATGCCCCAGGACGGAATGGTCCAGCCGGTGATCTGGAGCAGCGCGCCGATGGTGCCGCACGACCACTGGATGGGGTCGAGAACGGAGGCGTCGTAGTGCAGCCGGGTGCCGGCGATCTGGATGCTGCGGGTCACGCAGTACACGAGGATCAGGCTCGCGCCGACGGTCACCGTGCGCATACCGACCTTCAGCCACTGCCGGTTGGCCATCTTGGTGAAGCGCAGGGAGAGCCGGACCGTCTCGAACTGCCCCACCCCGCAGATGACGAGGTAGAACGACATGTACAGCGCGTACCGGCCGTCCTGGATGCTGAGCAGGATGGTGGAGGTGGCCGTCTTGGCGCTGGCGACCGGGCTGACGGCGAGGGAGGCGGCCACCAGGACGCACAGCGCGGCGCCGAAGAACAGCACCCTGCGCCGCGCCCGCCCGCGGGCCTCCTCGGGCGGCGACGACCAGTACACGAGGACCACCTGCTGGGCCGCGGTGAGGACGACGACGGCGACCTGCACGATGAGCGAGGTGATGTTGGGCAGGCCGAACAGGTCGGAGATGTGCACCCGCAGCGCGTCCAGGTCGACCAGGAAGCTGATTCCCGAGCAGAGGAAGTAGACGCAGAGCGCCCACAGCGCGACGTCGTGCTTCCTGCGCAGCAGGTCCGGCAGCCGGTAGCCGAAGGCGGCGATGCCGCCGAGCGCGCACACCCAGGTGAGGACCGTGTTGACCGCGTTCATGACGCGTCCGGGTGGCCGACGCCGTTCTCGATGCGGGCGACGATCTCCGCGGCCTCGTCGGGGACTCCCCAGGCGGGTTCGAGCCACCGCTTGGTGGCGCGGGCCAGGATCAGCGAGGCCATCGTCTCGGCCTCCTGCTCCTCGTCGTCGCTGTAGCGGGAACGCATCAGCATGCTCTGGACCACCGCGGGTTCGACGTCGGTGAACAGGCGGCTGGTATCGCTGTGGTCGAATTCCACGGAACCGCGGTGGGCAAAGGCGATATGGGACAACTCATGAGCGATGATGTGTTCTTTGTGTGACGGGGAGGCGGCTTTCTCGTAAGCGATGATGTCGAAATCGTCGAGTTTCAGCCAGAGACCGAAGAGATGACGTTCCGGGAAGGGCATCGGAATGAGATGGATCGGCCGCCGGTTCTGCGTGCTGAGATAGCGGTGCAGTTCATCGATGCCGCACCCGTGCTCCATGCCCCAGTCCGCGAGCAGCGTCTCGCAGTTCTGACGAACCTTTTTGAGACGGCGCCTGAGCCGACGGTCCTCCGGCGACGGTAACGCAGAGCCAGACACCTTCATCCTTGGCCTTCCACGCCTTCCACGCCGGAGAAGCAGGCTGTTGTCATTCCGATTTCAGCGGCTCGGGGGGATGGGGGCCCGGCACCCCCGGGCGCACAACGCGGCCATGATGCCACACCCTCAACTCACGGGCTGTTGAAGCTGTATTCGCCCGGCTCAGCCGAGAAAACTGAGCCGTACCTGGCGGTTGGGATTGTCCTTGTTGGTATCTACGAGGCACACCGACTGCCAGGTGCCGAGCGCGAGCCGGCCGTCGACGACGGGCAGCGTGGCGTGCGGCGCGACGAGCGCGGGCAGCACGTGGTCGCGGCCGTGGCCGGGGCTGCCGTGCCGGTGCTGCCAGCGGTCGTCGGCGGGGAGCAGGGTGTGCAGCGCGGCGAGCAGATCGTCGTCGCTGCCCGCGCCGGTCTCCATGACGGCGATCCCGGCGGTGGCGTGCGGCACGAAGACGTTGAGCAGACCGTCGCGGCCGGCCGCGTGCCGGCGCAGGAACTCCTCGCAGTCCCCGGTCAGATCGGTGACCGTCTCCTGAGGACCGGTCGTGATGGTCAGGACGTGGGTGGTGAAAGCGTCGGACATGGCTCCCATCTTCCCGGCCACGTCGCCCGTACGCGCTCTGCCGCACCGGAGCCGTCGCCCGATGGGCAAGATCGGGCGTCCGAGGGGCGAGACATCGTTGACCCCGTACGGAACGGGTCGCTACGTTCACGCCATGTCACGTTCAGCCCTGCTCACCACGCGCGGTCACATCGACCTGCTGCGGGTGGCGTCCGCCGCCTGTTGTCGCGGCTGCTGACGTTTCGGCGCGTCCCGTCCGGCCGTTGACACCTTCCCCCTCGGCCCGTCGCGACCGCTGAGCCTCCTCTCAGCGCACTCCGCACCTTCCTTCCCGCGGATCCTTTCGCTGGGCCCTCCCGGCCTTCACCGGCTCTTCCCGCCTTCCCGTCGCCCGTCGCCGTCGGCCTCCCGTCGGCGTGGGTCGCGGGGCCGTGAGGCCGTGCCCAGCGCCCGAATCCCGCACCCGCGCCCCGTGAGGGCGTGCCTTCGGGACCGTCCAGGCCGGCATGGGCCGACCTGGCCTGCCCGGGGCCGCCCTCCCCCGGCGCACTCCACCCGCTCGCACCCATGGAGTCCCCATGACTGTCGACCATGCCCCGCCGGACGCCGTCGCCCCGCCCGAAGAAGCCGTCCCGGCCGAAGAGGCCGCGCCCGCCGAGCACGTCACGCCTGCCGAGGGAGCCGCCCGCGGGGCCACGCCGTCCCGGGGAGGCGACCGGCCCGGAGACCCTGCCACGGCCCGAGTCCTCGCGGGCCCGCCCGCCGGCCCCGTTCTCGAACCCGTCGTTCCCGTCGCCTCCCGCGGCGGCCGGCTGCGCTCCGTGCCGCGCTGGGCGCGCCGCACCGTGGGGCCGCTGACCCTGCTCCTGTTGTGGCAAGTCCTCAGCGCCACCGGGGTGTTGAGCCCCGACATCCTCGCGTCGCCCGGCACGGTGGCCCACGCGGGAGCCGGTCTGATCGGGGACGGCACGCTGCCGTCGGCGATGGCCATCTCGCTCCAGCGCGTCGCGGTCGGCCTGCTCATCGGGGGCGCGGCCGGCATCTTCCTCGCCCTGCTCTCCGGGCTCTCCCGGCTCGGCGAGGATCTGATCGACGCCACCGTGCAGATGCTGCGCACGGTGCCCTGGGTCGGCCTGATCCCGCTGTTCATCATCTGGCTCGGCATCGGCGAGGCCCCCAAGGTGGCCCTCATCGCGCTCGGCGTGGCCTTCCACCTGTATCTGAACGTGTACGCCGGCATCCGCGGCGTCGATGCCCAACTCGTCGAGGCGGGGCAGGCGTTGGGGCTCGGACGATGGGGTCTCGTGCGCCATGTGGTGCTGCCGGGCGCGCTGCCCGGCGCGATGACCGGCCTGCGGTACTCCCTCGCCACGGCCTGGCTGGCCCTGGTCTTCGGCGAGTCGATCAACGCGGACGCCGGGATCGGCTTCCTCATGAACCAGGCCCGCGAGTTCTTCCGCACCGACGTGATCGTCGTGTGCCTGGTCGTGTACGCCTTCCTCGGCCTGCTCGCCGACGCCGTCGTCCGCACTCTCGAAAGGCTGCTCCTGCAATGGCGACCGACCTTCACCGGCCAGTGACCACCCCGGCCGCACCGGCCACCTCCGATGCCGTACCGGACGCGGTACGGGTCGAGGGGCTGACCCGCGCGTTCGACGGGCGCCCCGTCATCGACGGGCTCGATCTCACCCTGCGGGCGGGCGAGTTCACCGCGCTGCTCGGGCGCAGCGGCTGCGGCAAGTCGACGCTGCTGCGGGTGCTCGCCGGGCTCGACCGGGAGATCGAGGGCACGGTACTGGTGCCCCGGCGGCGCGCCGTGGCCTTCCAGGCGCCGCGCCTCATGCCGTGGAAGCGGGTGTGGCGCAATGTCCTGCTGGGACTTCCCGGCAAACCCCAACGGGACGTGGCCGAGGCCGCGTTGGAGGAAGTGGGGCTCGGCCACCGGTCCGGCGCCTGGCCCAAGACGCTCTCCGGCGGCGAGGCACAGCGCGCCTCGCTCGCCCGAGCCCTGGTGCGCGAACCCGACCTGCTGCTGCTCGACGAGCCGTTCGGCGCGCTCGACGCGCTGACCCGGATCAAGGCGCAGCAACTGGTCGCCGAATTGTGGCAGCGGCGCGGCTGCGCGGTCCTGCTCGTCACGCACGACGTGGACGAGGCGCTGCTGCTCGCCGACCGGGTCCTGGTCATGCGGGACGGTGCCATCGCCCATGACGCGCCGGTCGAGCTCGACCGGCCGCGCGAGGTCGGCTCCCCCGGGTTCGCCGCGCTGCGCTCCCGCCTCCTCGGCGAACTGGGCGTGCGCCGACCCGCCTTGTCCGCCGGCTGACCCGACCCCGGGGCCTCCGGACGCCCGCCCTCATCCAGACAGCTCCCGCTGATCCCCAGAAAGAAGCACGTACCGATGCGACGCCACACCCTGCCCGTTCTGCTCCTGCCGCTCGCTCTGCTGGCCGCCGCCTGCGGCGGGAATTCGGCCGCCGACTCCAGGACCGGGTCCGGTTCGGGCTCCGGCTCTCTCACGCTCAACGTCGGTGACCAGAAAGGCGGTTCACAGTCCCTGCTCAAGGCGGCCGGTGAACTCGACCACCTCGACTACACGATCAAGTGGTCCACGTTCACCTCGGGACCACCGCTGCTCGAAGCGGTCAACGCCAAGGCCGTCGACATCGGCGCGGTCGGCAACACGCCCCCGGTCTTCGCCGCCGGAGCCAACTCCAAGATCAAGATCGTGGCGGCGAGCCACGGCTCCTCCGCGGGCGAGACCGTCCTCGTCCCCGAGGACTCCCCGCTGAAGGCGCCCTCGGACCTCAAGGGCAAGTCGATCGCCGTGGCCCAGGGCAGCTCCGCGCACTACCAGTTGCTGGCCACCCTGAAGAAGGCCGGGCTCGGCATCGGCGACGTCACGCTCAGCTATCTCCAGCCGGCCGACGCCCTGGCCGCCTTCAACCGGGGCAAGGTCGACGCCTGGGCCGTGTGGGACCCGTACACCTCGCAGGTCCTCGGCGCCAAGAAGGGCCGGGTCCTGGCGACGGGGGCGGGCCTCACCAACGGCCTCGGGTTCCAGGTCGCCTCGCCCGCCTCGCTCGACGACCCGGCGAAGGCGAAGGCCATCGGCGACTACCTCACGCGGCTGGACCGCGCCCAGGACTGGGTCTTCAAGCACCCCGAGGAGTGGGCCCGGGTCTGGTCGAAGGAGACCGGGCTCCCCTACTCCGTGGCGCTCGACTCGGTGCGGCGCAGCAACGGGACCCGGGTCGCGGTGGCCGTGGACGACGCCGCGGTCTCCTCCGAGCAGCGGATCGCCGACACCTTCGCCGATCTGAAGCTGATCCCGCGCCGGTTCTCCTTCAAGGACTACGTCGACACCCGCTTCAACGGCTCGCTCCCGCCCTCCACCACCACGCCCCGCTCGTACGGAAAGGCCTCTTCCTGATGACCGTTCATCTGCACTGGTTCCTGCCCACCGGCGGTGACGGTCGGACCCTGGTCGACCGCCACGCCTACACCGACGGCGGCGTGCGGCGCTCGCGACTCTCCCCGGTGACCGGGGTGCGCGCGCCCGACATCGAGTACCTGGCCCAAATAGCCAAGGCGGCGGAGCAGTTGGGCTTCGAGGCGGTACTGACCCCCACCGGCACATGGTGCGAGGACGCGTGGCTGACGACGGCCGCGCTCGCCCAGCACACCGAGCGGCTGAAGTTCCTCGTCGCCTTCCGGCCCGGTGTGATCTCTCCCGTGCTCGCCGCGCAGATGGCCGCCACCTACCAGCGGATCACTCGCGGACGGCTGCTGCTGAACGTGGTGACGGGCGGCGACTCCGTCGAGCAGCGCCGCTTCGGCGACCATCTGGACCACGACCGGCGCTATGCACGGACCGCGGAGTTCCTCTCGGTCGTCCGCGGCGCCTGGCGCGGGCAGCCGTACGACTTCGACGGCGAGCACTACCAGGTGGAGGGCGGGCTGACCGCGCTGCCGCCGGACCCGCTGCCGGAGATCTTCTTCGGCGGGTCCTCGCCGGCGGCCGGGCCGGTGGCCGCCGATCACGCGGATGTCTATCTGACGTGGGGCGAGCCGCCCGCGCAGGTCAAGCAGAAGATCGACTGGATCCGGGGGCTCGCCGAGGAGCGCGGCCGCACGGTGCGGTTCGGCATCCGGCTGCACACCATCTCGCGGGACTCCTCGCGCGAGGCGTGGGCGACGGCCGACCGGCTGCTCGGCGATCTCGACGCCGAAACGATCGCGGCGGCCCAGCAGGCGCTCGGCGCGAGCGAGTCGGTGGGCCAGCAGCGGATGCTCGCCCTGCACGGCGGCTCGCGGGACTCCCTGGAGATCTCGCCGAACCTGTGGGCGGGGGTGGGTCTGGTGCGTGGCGGAGCGGGCACGGCGCTGGTCGGCAGCCACGGCGAGGTGGCCGACCGGATCGAGGAGTACCACGCGCTCGGCATCGAGCACTTCGTGCTCTCGGGCTACCCGCACCTGGAGGAGGCGTACTGGTTCGGCGAGGGCGTGACCCCGGAGCTCGCCGCGCGCGGCCTCCTTCCGGCCGCCCCGGCATCTCCCCTGCTAGGCGTGCCCGCGGCCAACGGGCGCCCGGCCTCCGCGCCGGGCGGAGCCCCACTGCTCGTGGGCGGCGGGCGCTGAGCGGGCGGGGCCGCTGAGCAGGCGGCCCCGGGAAGATCTCCGCACCCCACACGGTTGGTAGAACCGTGAACGAATTCGGGGTGCGCGAGGTGGACGTGGTGGTCATAGGCGCCGGGCAGGCGGGCCTGTCCGGCGCCTACCACCTGCGGCGGGCGGGCCTGGAGCCCGACCGTGACTTCGTGGTGCTCGACCACGCGCCCCGGCCGGGCGGCGCCTGGCAGTTCCGCTGGCCGTCCCTCACCTACGGCAAGGTGCACGGGATGCACGCCCTGCCCGGCATGGAGCTGACCGGGGCGGCCGGTGACCGCCCGTCGTCCGAGGTGATCGGCGAGTACTTCGCCGCGTACGAGGACGCCTTCGGCCTGCGGGTGCACCGGCCGGTGGAGGTGGAGGCCGTGCGGGAGGGCGACGGCGGGCGGCTGCTCGTCGAGACTTCCGAGGGCCGCTACGCGACGCGTGCGCTGATCAACGCGACCGGGACCTGGGACCGGCCGTTCTGGCCGCGCTATCCGGGCCACGACACGTTCCGGGGGCGGCAGGTGCACACCGCGGGCTATCCGGGGCCCGATGCCTTCGCCGGGCAGCGGGTGATCGTGGTGGGCGGCGGCGCCTCGGGCACCCAGCATCTGATGGAGATCGCCGGGGTCGCGGCGGAGACGACCTGGGTGACGCGCCGGCCGCCGGTCTTCCGCGAGGGCCCCTTCGACGAGGAGGCAGGCCGTGAGGCCGTGGCGATGGTGGAGGAGCGGGTGCGGCTCGGGCTGCCGCCGAAGAGCGTGGTGTCGGTGACGGGGCTGCCGTTGAACGACGCCGTGCGGGCGGCGCGGGCCGCGGGCGTCCTCGACCGGCTGCCGATGTTCGACCGGCTCACCGAGCACGGGGCCGCCTGGGACGACGGGCGCACGGTGGAGGCCGACGTCATCGTGTGGGCCACCGGCTTCCGTCCCGTCATCGGCCATCTCGCCCCGCTGCGGCTGCGCGAACCGGGCGGCGGCATCCGCCTGGAAGGGACCAGGGCGGTACGGGACGAGCGGGTGCATCTGGTCGGCTACGGCCCCTCCGCCTCGACGATCGGGGCCAACCGGGCGGGCCGGGCGGCGGTGCGCGAGATCGGGCGACTTCTGGAGCGCGTGCCGGCCGGGGTGTGACCGGCCGGGGTGCGCTGGGCCGCGGGGTGTGACCGGGCGGGGCGTGGTCAGCCTGCGCCGCCCCGTTTCTTCTGGTTCTCGTTGAACTCCCTGACGTTGAGCAGCTGTTGCGCGTAGCTGTCCGTGAAGCGGGTGTCGCCCGGGGCCACGGTCACGAAGTACAGCCAACTGCCGGGGGTCGGGCGAATCGCGGCGTCCACGGCCTGCTGCCCGGGGTTGCCGATCGGAGTGGGCGGCAGCCCCTTGTGCTCATAGGTGTTGTACGGGCTCTCGATTCGGGTGTCGCCCGTGGTGGTGGCCAGGGTCGAGCGGTTGAGCGCGTAGTTGAGCGTGGAGTCCATCTGGAGCGGCATGCCGCGTTCCAGGCGGTTGCGGATGACACGCGCGACCTTGCCCATGTCGGCCACCGAGTCGGCTTCCGCCTGCACGATCCCGGCGATGGTCACCACCTGGTAGACCGTCAGGCCGCTGCCACGGGCGCCCTCCGCGATCCGGTCCTGCCCGAAGCGCCGGTTGGCGGTGTCGACCATGTAGCCGAGCAGGCCGGCCGGGGTGGTGTCGTCCGTGACGGGATAGGTGGCCGGGAACAGATACCCCTCGGGGTTGCCCCTCGCCTCGGGCGGCAGCTTCAGCTTCGCCGACACCGTCGCCTTCCTGGCGGTGCCGGGCGGCAGACCGAGTCGCTTGTCGACGGCCTCGTACACCTGGCTCGCCCGCCAGCCCTCCGGGACCACCAGGCTCCTGGCCGACGCGCCCGGCTTCCTCAGCACCAGGACGAGCACGACGGCGGCCACCACCACGAGCAGGGCGACCAGCAGCAGGAGCAGCCGGCCGCGGCGGGTCAGCCGGGGGTGTCGGCCGTACGGGGTCTCACTCATGCCGGCACGCTACCCCCGGAATTACGACATATCAGACATTCGAGGATCGCCGACACGCACCGCACCCGGCGCGTGGGAACACACGAACAGGGGAGCGGGTGTTCGCTGGTACGCGTGATCGTCACGCCATTCGTTGCTCAACTCCCGTGTGGCGAAGGATGCTTGAGGGGCGCAAGCGACGGGCTGCAGACCTGGTTTGCGCAGTCCCACGACGGCATCGTCCCGATGCCTCCGTACCAGCAGAAAGCACGATCATGAACCTCATCACCGACCTGCTCGCCGGCGTCTTCCACTTCCTCGGCTGGCTCGTCTGACGCTCGTCACGCCCGGCGCCGCCGTTCCCCGTCCCACGGGAGCGGCGGCGTCGCCGTGTCCGGGCCCGTCGGGCTCGGCTCCGGACGCCAGAGGTCCGGACGCCGGCTGCGGACGTCAGCCACGGACCGGTGCGGGTTCGGCATCCCGGCGCACCAGTGCCGCGTATCTGCCGTCACGGTCGATCAGTTGCTCGTGGGTGCCGCGCTCGGCGATGACGCCCGCGTCGAGCACGACGATCTGGTCGGCGTCGCGGACGGTGGAGAGACGGTGGGCGATGGTGATGGTGGTGCGGCCTTCGGTGAGCGCGTCGATGGCCTGCTGCACCGCGTGTTCGGTCCGGGTGTCGAGCGCGCTGGTCGCCTCGTCGAGGATGAGCACGGGCGGGTCGCGCAGGATCGTCCGGGCGATGGCCAGGCGCTGCTTCTCTCCTCCGGAGAACCGGTAGCCGCGCTCACCGACGAGGGTGTCGTAGCCGTCGGGCAGCGAGACGATGTGGTCGTGGATCTGGGCGGCGCGGGCCGCCGCCTCCAACTCCTCGTCGGTGGCGTCGGGCTTGGCGAAGCGGAGGTTCTCGGCGACCGAGGCGTGGAAGAGGTACGTCTCCTGGGAGACCACGCCGACCGCTCGGGCCAGGCTGTCGAAGTCCAGGTCGCGCACGTCGACGCCGTCCAGGGTGACGCGGCCGCCGGTGACGTCGTAGAGCCGCGGCACGAGGTAGCTCAGCGTGGACTTGCCGGAACCGGTGGGGCCGACCACGGCGAGGCTGCCGCCCGCGGGCACGGTCAGGTCGATGCCCGCGAGGGTGGGGCGCTCCTGCTTCTCGTCGTAGCGGAAGTCGACGTTCTCGAAGCGGACGGTGCCGCGCGCCGTGGCGAGCCGCACCGGCTCGTCCGGCTCGGTGATGTCCACGGGCAGGTCGAGGTATTCGAAGATGCGCTGGAAGAGGGCGAGCGAGGTCTGTATCGACACGCCGGTGGCGAGCAGGCTCACGGCGGGCCGGAACAGGCCCTGCTGGAGCGAGACGAAGGCGACGAGGGTGCCGATGGAGACCGAGGGGCCCCCGGTCTGCAGGGCGAGGCCGGCCGCCCAGTAGATGACGGCCGGCATGGCGGCCATGACGATGCCGATGGTGGACATGCGCCAGCGCCCGGCCATGTTGGAGCGCACTTCGAGGTCGACCAGGCGCTCGGACTCGGCTGCGAAGTTCTTCGTCAGCGAGTCGGCGCGGCCCATCGTGCGGCCCAGCAGGATGCCGCTGACGGAGAGCGATTCGGTGACCTCGGCGGCCATCGCGGCCATCTGCTTCTGGCGCTGGGTGGTGATCTTCTTGCGCTCGCGGCCGACCCTGCGGCTGATCCACACGAACACCGGGAGCAGCAGGAGCGAGACACAGGTCAGCCGCCAGTCGAGGGCGAGCATCGCGACGACGGAGGCGACGACGGCCGTCAGGTTGGAGACCAGGGAGGTGGCGGTGGAGGTGACCGTCGCCTGCATGCCGCCGATGTCATTGGCGATGCGGGACTGCACTTCGCCGGTGCGGGTCCTGGTGAAGAAGGCGAGCGGCATCCGCTGGAGCTGGGCGTAGACACCGGTGCGCAGGTCGTGCATGACGCGCTGGCCGACGGTGGTGCTGATCAGGGTCTGGAGCACGCCGAAGACGCTGGTGAGGACCGCCGTGCCGATCATGCCGAGGGCGAGCAGGCTCAGCAGGCCGGTGCGGTTGTGCGGGATCGCCACGTCGAGGATCTCGCGCAGCAGGAACGGCGAGGCGACCGAGACCAGCGAGGACGCGGCGACGAGCAGTCCGACGACGGCGAGCCTGCCGCGGTAGGGGCGGAACAGGGCGAGGATGCGGCGGATCTGGGCCGGCTCCTGGGGCTCGGTGCCGCGGGGCGGGGGTGTCCAGGTGGCTTGTTCGGGGCGCATGGGCTCCTTCGACAAGGGGTGAGGGCGCCCCGCCCGGTGGGCGGAGCGGCGACGATTTCGAGAGCATAGCTCATTGTTACCTATACTCACAATGAACCAGGTCCTGTTATTGTTCCCGTATGCAGCCACACATTTCACGGGCCCCCGACGCCGACGGTCTGCTGGCCGAGCAGTTGCTGAGGCTCACCCGCCGACTGCACCGGATCCAGCGGCACCACCTGGAGCCGGTCGGCATCACGCCCGCGCAGTCCCGGCTGCTGCGCACGGTGGCGCACTGGAGCGAGCCGCCGCGCATGGCCGACCTCGCCGCCCGTCTCGAAGTGGTGCCCCGCGCGGTGACCACCCTGGTCGACGCGTTGGAGGAGAGCGGCGATGTGCGCCGGGTGCCGGATCCGAGCAACCGCCGGGTGATCCGCATCGAGCTCACGGATGCGGGCCGGGCCACGCTGGGCGCGTTGCGCGGGGCGCGCAGGGGCGCCGCGGAGGAGATCCTCGCCCCGCTGACCGCCGACCAGCGCGAGGTGCTCGGCGGACTGCTGACGACCCTGGTGGACGGAGCCCCGGAGCGCGGCTGCTGACGACCCCGGTGAACAGGCCCCCGGAGCGCCGCTGCTGACGACCCCGGTGACCGGTCTCCACCCAGCCCCGTCACGCGCCTCGCGGTGGCACGGGTGGCCGACACGCCCCGTCCGCCTGCGCGGGGCAACGCGGCCGGAGCTCCGCGGGCCGGTATCAAGAGTCCAGCCGACGCCCCCGCGCACTGCCCCGCCCCTGGCCCCCGAGGCCGGGCGAGGGCCGCGCGGGCGCCGGCCCATGGACATCCGGGGACATCCGGTCGATCAGCAGGAGGCTCGATGAACGACACAGCACCGGAGCACCACGACGTCAGCCGCCGCTCCGTCCTGTGGTCCGCGGGGGCCGTGGGCGCCGCCGTCGGACTCGGCGCTCCGGGCGGCCCGGCCGTGGCGGCGGACCGGTCCCCGGTGCGGTCCCAGGAGGCCGAACGGCCGCGCCAGGGCGCCACCATGACCGGCGTGCCCTTCGAGCGGCGCTCGACCGTGCGGGTCGCGATGGTGGGCCTCGGCAACCGCGGTGCCGCGATGCTCGACCTGTACCTGGCCGTACCGGGTGTCGCCGTGGTGGCGCTGTGCGACCCGGTGAGGGCGAAGGCCGAGCGGGCCGCCGCCAAGGTGACCGCGGCCGGGCAGCCCGCGCCCGCCGTGTATGTGCACGGCGACCACGACTACGAACAGCTCCTCAAGCGCGGCGACGTCGACTTCGCCCATGTGGCGACCCCCTGGGACTCCCACTTCGACATCGCCAGGTCGGCGCTCCTGAACGGGGTCCACGTCGGGGTGGAGTGCCCGGTGGCGCTCCAACTGGACCAGCTGTGGGAGCTGGTGGACCTCTCGGAGCGGACCCGCAGGCACTGCATGCAGCTGGAGAACTGCTGCTACGGGCGGAACGAGATGCGGGTGCTGCGCATGGCGCACGCCGGGAAGTTCGGCGACCTGCTGCACGGGGCGGGCGCGTACAACCACGATCTGCGCGCGATGATGTTCGATCCCCGCTACTACGAGGGCCCCTGGCGCCGGCTCTGGCACACCCGGCTCCGCGGCGACCTCTACCCCAACCACGGCTTCGGCCCCGTCGCCAACTACATGGACATCAACCGGGGCGACCGCGCGGTGAGCATCGTCAGCGTCGGCTCCCCCTCGCTGGGCCTCGCGCAGTACCGGGCCGCCAACATGCCTGCCGGTGACCCGAGTTGGAAGGAGACGTACATCGGAAGCGACCGCACGATCAGCCTCGTGCAGACCGCCAGAGGCCGGGTGATCCGCCTGGAGCACGATGTGTCGACCCCCCACCCCTACAGCCGGATCAACAGCCTCGCCGGCACCAAGGGCCTCTTCGAGGACTACCCCGAGCGGATCTACATCGAGCCGGACCACCGCAACGACGCGTGGGGCGATTTCTCGCGGTACGCCGAGTGGGACCACTGGCTGTGGAAGGAACACGCCAACCCGCCGGGCACCCACGGCGGGATGGACTACATGCTGGTCTTCCGCCTGATGCAGTGCATGCGCCTGGGCCTCGTCCCCGACTTCGACGTGTACGACGCGGCGACCTGGACCTCCCCGGTCCCCCTGAGCCACCTGTCGATCAAACAACGCGGCCTGCCCCAGGAGATCCCCGACTTCACCCGCGGCGCCTGGAAGAACGCCCGGCCCGGCGTGGACTCCGAGAAGCCCGCGGAGGTGTGAGCGCGGGGGTGACCGGGGCGCACGGAAGGTCCCGGCCGGCGGCGGCCGGGACCGTGCGCGGGGCTCAGCAGTGCCGCACGTCCGTGGTGACGGCGCCCTGGGCGGTCTCGATGGCATGGTCGTAGCAGCCGGTCGAGCCGTACAGGCGGTAGCGCTCGGCGGAGGTGCCGGTCGCGTGGCGTTGTTCGCGGGGGACGTTCATGGTCCAGGAGGCGTCGCCCCGGTAGGTGTCGTCCAGGTGGGAGAAGGCGGTGGGGCGGGAGCCGTGCAGGGTGAGGGAGTCGGCCCGGTCGCCGAGGGTGATGACGGTGCGCAGCCGGCCGTCGGTGGCGATGGTCGTCGTGCCGTCCATCGTGTACGTACGGTCGTCGCGTGCGGTGACCGCCGGGCCGCGGCCCTGGGTCGTGACGCTCTCGTCGTCGTGCCAACTGCCCTTCAGGGCGTCGGTGTTCTCGCCTTCGGTCCACCGGTGCACCGAGTCGCCCGACACCGAGCGGGTCACGGTGGTGGTGACGCGGCCGTGCGAGGTGTCGAGGTAGCCGGCCGTGGTGAGGCGGTGGCTGTTCGCGGCGTCGAGGCGCAGGTCGGGTGAACCGGGCTTGTACGTGGTCGAGTTGACCGGGGCCGTCTCGTCGTGGCGGGTGAGGGCGCCGGGAACGGTCTTGCGTCCGTGGTCCTGCCAGATGAGCAGGTTGGCCGGCGTGGACCAGCCGCCCTGGCCCGCGGGAACACCGGCGACGGACACCTCGACCCGGTGCGGGCGGCCGTCGTTGAGCAGGGCGGCGTACGGCGTCAGGTCGTAGGTGACCGGTTGTACGTCGAAGGCGCGGGGCGCGGGCACGACGTACCAGAGGAAGGGGTTGGACCAGCCGCCCGTCCATACGGTGGGGAACGGGGCGGCTATTCCCGCGAGTTGGCCGTCCACCGTGATCTGCACCTCGCGGTTGGGTCCCGCGGGCGCCTTGCAGGAGTAGGTCGCGGGGTCGGGGACCGCGAGGTACCAGAACTCCTCGCAGCCGCCGCCCGACCCGGTGGCGTACACCTCGGCGAGGACGCGTTCGGAGTTGCGGCCCGTGGTCACCTGCGGGGTGTCCAGCGGGAGCACCCGGTCCGGGGGCGCGGCGGGCGCGGTCTTGGCGTCGGCGGCGTAGAACGTGAGGGTCACCTTGACGTCGATGACGCCGGTGTAGGTGTCGTCGACGGTGTTGCCGATGAGCATCTCCACGGGCTGCGGCGAGCGGAACGTGGAGCTGTACCGCGTGACGTCCTTCTCGACGTGCCAGGCGATACCGTCCACGGAGGGCTCGGGGGTGGAGGTGCGCAGCACTTCCACCCCGCCCACATGGAGATAGCCGAGGCGGTCGTACTGGCGCCCCTTGACCGCGCCGTCGAGGCGCAGCACCACCTTGCTCCACCGGTCGCCGCAGCCCTTGGGCGGGGCGTAACTCCCCTGGTAGGGCGTGTAGTCACGGAACTGCGTCGCGGCAAGGGCGACTTGGCAGGACTTCGTGTGCGGAACGGTTACCGGGGGCACCGCGGTCAGCGGGTCGTGCCAGTCCGTGCCGAACTCGGAGGGCGGCGCGTCGGCGGCGGCCGCGGGTCCCGCGCCGAGCACCGCCGCGACGGCCAGGGTGAGGCCGCCGAGCATGGACATGATCCTTCGTCGTCTCATGGACCAGGAGTGAAGCGCGAGCACGGCCGTGGCGCCAGACCCGGCCGGTGAAAGGTGGCGCGTTCTGGGCCCCAACGCGGAAAAATCGATTGAAATCAGCACCATGAAAGGGCGAGCCTTGCACGTCTCACGCCACTCGACGCAAGGAAGCCCGGGACGTCATGCAGATTCGCGATCTTCCCTACCTGGATCCGGGTGAGCCCGATGTCCGCTCGGGCCCGCGTTTCCTCTACTGGCTCGGCCGCAACCAGCTCGCCGGCCAGCTCAAGGCGCTCGGCTGGGGCCTGCTCCACCAGTGCGGCATCGCCGGCCTTCCGCTGACCGTCGGCCTCGCGGTGCAGGCGGCCGTCGACCGTTCGGGCGACCGGCTCGCGCTGGCCGCGGCGCTCAACGTGCTGCTCGGCGTGGCCATCGCCGTCGGCGAGACGATGCTCCACCGGACCGCCGTGACCAACTGGATCACGGCCGCGGCCCGGGTGCAGCAACTGCTCGCCCGCAAGGCGGCCGACCTCGGCTCGGTGCTCACGCGCCGGGTCGCGGCGGGCGAAGTGGTGGCGGTGTCGACGGGCGACGTCGAGAAGATCGGGTGGTTCGTCGAGGCGCTGTCGCGGTTCCTCGCGGCCGCCGCCGCACTGGTGATCATCTGTGTCGGTCTCGTCATCTACCAGCCCGCGCTCGGCATCGTCGTAGCGATCGGCGTGCCCGTCCTCGCCCTGGCCGTCCTGCCGTTGCTCCCGCGCGCGACCCAGCGCGCGGACATCCAGCGCGAAAAGGCGGGCCGGGCAACGGAGTTGGCGTCCGACACCGTCGCGGGTCTGCGGGTGCTCCGCGGCATCGGCGGCGAGGAGCTGTTCCTCGGCCGCTACCGGGAGGCCTCCCAGGAGGTCCGCAGGGCCGCGGTGCGCAGCGCCCGCATGTGGTCGCTGATCTCCGCCGTCCAGGTGCTGCTTCCGGGTCTGCTGCTCATCACGGTCGTGCTGTACGGCGCGCGGCTCGCCCTCGACGGGCGGATCGCGGTGGGTGAACTGGTCACCGTCTACAGCGCGGTGACGCTGCTGCTGTACCCGCTCCAGCACTTCGAGGAGATCGCCATGGCGTACTCGTTCTCGCGGCCCTCCGCGAAGCGGGCGGCGCGGGTGCTCGCGCTCCAGCGGGTCACCGGCCCGGCCGGCGCGGAGACGGCGGCGCCCTCGGGGTCGGTGGCGGAGCCGCTCTCGGGCGACCTGTACGACCCGGCGAGCGGGCTGCTCGCACCCGAGGGCCGCCTGACGGCCGTGGTGTGCGGCGACCCCGACGCGGCGGGGCGGCTCGCGGACCGGCTCGGCGGCCACGCCCCGGAGTCGGACGGGCAGCCGTCGGTGCTGCTCGGCGGGGTCGCCCTCGACGGGCTGCCCCTCGATGTCGCCCGCACGGCCGTCCTCGTCCAGGACAAGGACCCGGTGCTGCTCTCGGGCACGCTGCACGACCTGCTCGACGTGCCGTCGTCGGGGCAGGTCGGGGCGGCGGCCGCGCTGAAGGCCGCGCACTGCGACGACGTGCTCGACGCGCTCGCGCAGGCGTCGGTGGACGACGGCGGCGACCCGATGGCCACCCGGATCACCGAGCGGGGCCGCTCGCTCTCCGGCGGCCAGCGCCAACGCCTCGGCCTGGCACGGTCGTTGGTGGCCGACCCCGAGGTGCTCGTGCTCGACGAGCCGACCTCCGCGGTGGACTCGCACACCGAGGCGCGCGTCGCGCACGGCATCAAGGGGCTGCGCGCCGGGCGCACGACGGTCGTGTTCACCTCCTCGCCCCTGCTGCTCGACGCGGCCGAGCGGGTCGTCTTCGTGCACGACGGCGAGGTCGCGTCGGTGGGCGTGCACCGCGAGCTGGTGCGCACGGATGCCCGCTACCGGGCGGTCGTCACCCGCGAGACCGCAGAGGAGGCGGCCGACGAGAGCGGCGCGGACGGCGAAGCCGATGAGACCGACGCGACGGGTGCGGTCGGCCCGGCCGGCGCGACCGGCTCGAAGGAGACGAAGGACACGAGGGAGACGAAGGCAGTGGCTCGGGCGATGGAGAAAGTGGAGGAGTCGGCATGATCGGCGTCGCAGCACCGGAGTACGACCCCGCGGCCCCGCAGTCGGCCACCACCCTGCCGGTGGGCACCCCGGCCACGGTCCGCGCGTACGTACGGGAACTCCTGCGGCGCCACCGCACGGCGTTCGCGATCCTGATCGGGACCAACGCGGTCGCCGTGATCGCGTCGATGGTCGGCCCCTACCTCCTCGGCGGTGTCGTCGAGGATCTGTCGACCGGGGTCCGCGACCTCCGACTCGGGCGCGTGGCGGCCCTGTTCGCGGTGGCGCTGATCGTCCAGACGGTGTTCGTCCGCATGGTGCGCCTGCGCGGCGGAATGCTCGGCGAGGAGATGCTGGCCGACCTGCGCGAGGACTTCCTCGTGCGGTCGGTCGGGCTGCCGCCGGGCGTCCTGGAGCGTGCGGGCACGGGCGATCTGCTGTCCCGCATCACCACGGACATCGACCGCCTCGCCAATGCCATGCGCGAGGCCGTGCCGCAACTGGCCATCGGGGTGGTGTGGGCGGCGCTGCTGCTCGGCGCCCTCGGTGTCACCGCCCCGCCGCTCGCCCTCTCGGTCCTGATCGCGCTGCCGGTGCTGGTGGTGGGGTGCCGCTGGTACTTCCGGCGGGCGCCGGCCGCCTACCGCTCGGAGGCCGCCGGGTACGCGGCGGTCGCCGCCGCCCTCACCGAGACCGTCGACGCGGGACGCACCGTCGAGGCGCACCGCCTGGGCGCGCGCCGGATCGCGCTCTCGGACCGGCGGGTCGCGGAGTGGACGGCCTGGGAGCGGTACACCCTCTTCCTGCGCTCGGTGCTGTTCCCCGTGGTCAGCGTCACCCACATGACGATCATGGTGTCGGTCCTGACGATCGGCGGGGTCTTCGTCCTCAAGGACTGGATCACGGTCGGGCAGCTCACCACCGGCGCGCTGCTCGCCCAGATGCTGGTCGAGCCGGTCGGGCTCATCCTGCGCTGGTACGACGAGCTCCAGGTCGCCCAGGTGTCGCTCGGACGGCTCGTCGGCGTACGGGACATCGAGCCGGCGGCGGGCGACGCGGAAGTCCGTCCGGACGGGCGGCACGTCGAGGCGGACGACGTGCGCTTCGGCTACCGCGAGGGGGTGGACGTGCTGCACGAGGTGTCCCTCTCGGTGGCCCCCGGCACGCGGGTCGCGCTCGTCGGACCGTCCGGGGCGGGCAAGTCGACGCTGGGCCGGCTCCTCGCCGGGATCTACGCGCCCCGCGCGGGCCGCGTCACGCTCGGCGCGGCGGAGCTGTCGCGGATGCCGGCGGAGCGGGTGCGGCGGCATGTGGCGCTGGTCAACCAGGAGCACCACGTGTTCGTGGGCTCGCTGCGCGACAACCTGCTGCTCGCGCGCACGGGCGCGGACGACGCCGAGCTGTGGGCGGCGCTCGGGGCGGTCGACGCGGACGGGTGGGCGCGGGGGCTCGACGACGGGCTCGGCACGGAGGTCGGCTCGGGCGGGCTCTCCCTCACCCCGGCGCAGGCCCAGCAGATCGCCCTGGCCCGGCTGGTCCTCGCGGACCCGCACACGCTGGTCCTGGACGAGGCGACGTCGCTGCTCGACCCCCGGGCCGCCCGCCATCTGGAACGCTCCCTGGCCCGCGTCCTGGAGGGCCGGACGGTGGTGGCGATCGCGCACCGTCTGCACACCGCGCACGACGCGGACGTCATCGCGGTGGTGGAGCGCGGGCGCATCACCGAGCTCGGGAGCCATGAGGAGCTGGTGGGGGCGGGCGGGGCGTACGCGGCGCTGTGGCACTCCTGGCACGGCTAGCTCGCGGCGCGAGGGAGGGCACTCCGCGACGCCTCTGCCGCGCCCCGGGCCCTCCACCACTCGGCCCACCGCGGACCGTGCGGGGCCTCAGCCTTCCTGGCGGGGGGGGCGGGGCTAGATGAAGTTCAGGGCTCCCGCCGCGCCGACTCCGCCCAGGATCATGAACACCGGCATGAGCACCTTCAGCTCCACCCAGCTCCCCGCACGGAACCGCATGCCCTTCGGCGGCCCCAGCGGAGCCCACCGCTTGCGGCCCAGCGGGATGGGCCACAGGATCGGGCAGCCCGAGACCGTCAGGGCGTCGCCGATGTCGTGGACCAGCGCGCCGAGAACGATCGGCAGGCCCAGCCACAGGTACTCCTGGCCGGGGCCGGAGAAGAGCCAGTCCGAGCCGTTGCCCGGCTTGTCGAGGACCCCCGCCAGGATCCACGCGCTGGTCGCGCCGAGCAGCCACACCAGGACGTCGCTGGAGACCCGCGCGGCCCGCCACAGCAGGCCTTCCACCGCGAGGACCAGGTGGACGAAGAGGATGCCGAGGACCGCCCAGCGCCCGCCGAACACCGCCGCCGCCGAGGCGCCCGCCCCGATCAGGACGGCCCACAGCCAGGTGTGCGTCAACGTACGGTGACCGCCGTTGCGGCGCGGGTCACCGGGGCCGCGGGTCGCCTTGTACACGGCGTGCGAGAGGTCGTCGACGATGCCGCACAACGCCTTGGACACCGGCCCGAACGCGCGCGAGATCGTCGCCGACTTGTGGTCGAGGTCGGGCGCGAGCGCCGCGCCCGCCGTGATCAGGGCGCCGACGGCGAGCACCGGCCACGGCATGGGGTGGTCCGCGGCGGCAGCAGCGGCGCCCACCCCGAGCCAGGCCGCGGCCCCCGACAGTGAGTGCGCTGGTCCCATCATGGCCGTGCCCCGCCCCATTCCTCTTGCTCGTACGCACAGTTGACGGCCCGTCCGCGGACGGGCCGTCCGGGCAGCCTACCTGCGATGATCTTCGCTTCGGCGGCCGGTTCCCGCTTAGGGGCCGGGCCAGGCAAGATGGGGGCGTGACCCTTATCGATCAGCTGCCGCCGAGTGCCGACCCCGATGCCCTTTTCGAGGCCTTCTCCACCTGGGCCGAGGAACAGGGCATCAACCTGTACCCGGCCCAGGAGGAGGCGCTGATCGAGGCCGTGTCCGGGGCCAACGTGATCCTCTCCACCCCGACGGGCTCGGGAAAGAGCCTGGTGGCGGCGGGTGCGCACTTCGCGGCGCTCGCCCGCGACGAGGTCACCTTCTACACCGCGCCGATCAAGGCGCTGGTCTCGGAGAAGTTCTTCGACCTGTGCAAGCTCTTCGGCACCGAGAACGTCGGCATGCTGACCGGTGACGCCTCCGTCAACGCGGACGCGCCCGTCATCTGCTGCACCGCCGAGGTGCTCGCCTCGATCGCGCTGCGCGACGGCAAGCACGCCGACATCGGCCAGGTCGTGATGGACGAGTTCCACTTCTACGCCGAGGGCGACCGCGGCTGGGCCTGGCAGATCCCGATCCTGGAGCTGCCGCAGGCCCAGTTCGTCCTGATGTCGGCCACGCTCGGCGACGTCTCGATGTTCGAGAAGGACCTCACGCGCCGCACCGGCCGCGAGACGGCCGTGGTCCGCTCGGCGACCCGGCCCGTGCCGCTCTCGTACGAGTACGTCACGACGCCCATCACCGAGACGCTGACCGAGCTCCTCGAAACCAAGCAGGCGCCGGTCTACATCGTTCACTTCACGCAGGCCCAGGCGGTCGAGCGCGCGCAGTCGCTGATGTCGATCAACATGTGTACGCGCGAGGAGAAGGACAAGATCGCCGATCTGATCGGCAACTTCCGCTTCACCACCAAGTTCGGCCAGAACCTGTCCCGTTACGTGCGGCACGGCATCGGCGTGCACCACGCGGGGATGCTGCCCAAGTACCGCCGGCTGGTCGAGAAGCTGGCGCAGGCGGGCCTGCTGAAGGTCATCTGCGGTACGGACACGCTGGGCGTCGGCGTCAACGTCCCCATTCGTACGGTGCTGTTCACCGCGCTCACCAAGTACGACGGCACCCGTGTACGCACCCTGCGGGCGCGGGAGTTCCACCAGATCGCGGGGCGCGCCGGCCGGGCCGGCTTCGACACCGCGGGCTATGTCGTCGCGCAGGCCCCCGAGCACGTCATCGAGAACGAGAAGGCGCTCGCCAAGGCGGGCGACGATCCCAAGAAGCGCCGCAAGGTGGTCCGCAAGAAGGCCCCCGAGGGCTTCGTCGCGTGGTCGGACACCACCTTCGAGAGGCTGATCGGCTCCGAGCCCGAGCCGCTGTCCTCGCGCTTCCGGGTCACCAACATCATGCTGCTCTCGGTGATCGCGCGGCCCGGCAACGCCTTCGAGGCGATGCGGCACCTCCTGGAGGACAACCACGAGCCGCGCAAGGCGCAGCTGCGGCACATCCGGCGGGCCATCGCGATCTACCGCTCGCTGCTCGACGGCGGTGTGGTGGAGCAGCTGGAGACCCCGGACGCGGAGGGCCGCACGATCCGGCTCACCGTCGACCTCCAGCAGGACTTCGCGCTGAACCAGCCCCTGTCCACGTTCGCGCTCGCCGCCTTCGACCTGCTCGACCCCGAGTCGCCGTCGTACGCGCTCGACATGGTCTCGGTCGTCGAGTCGACGCTCGACGACCCGCGCCAGATCCTCGCCGCGATGCAGAACAAGGCGCGCGGCGAGGCCGTCGGGCAGATGAAGGCGGACGGCGTCGAGTACGAGGAGCGCATGGAGCGGCTCCAGGACATCTCGTACCCGAAGCCGCTGGAGGAGCTCCTGTGGCACGCGTACAACGTCTACAAGAAGTCGCACCCGTGGGTCGGCGACCACCCGGTGTCGCCGAAGTCCGTCATCCGTGACATGTACGAACGGGCGCTCACCTTCACGGAGTTCACCTCCTGGTACGAGCTGGCGCGCACCGAGGGCATCGTCCTGCGCTACCTGGCGAGCGCGTACAAGGCGCTCGACCACACCATTCCTGACGATCTGAAGACCGAGGACCTCGAAGACCTCATCGCCTGGCTCGGCGAGATGGTGCGCCAGGTGGACTCCTCGCTCCTGGACGAGTGGGAGCAGCTCGCCAACCCCGAGGTGCAGACCGCCGAGGAGGCGCAGGAGAAGGCCGACGAGGTCAAGCCGGTCACGGCCAACGCCCGCGCCTTCCGGGTCCTCGTACGCAACGCGATGTTCCGCCGGGTGGAGCTGGCGGCCCTCGACAACCTCACCGCGCTCGGCGAACTCGACGCGGAGGCCGGCTGGGACGCGGACGCGTGGGGCGAGGCGATGGACAAGTACTGGGACGAGTACGACGATCTCGGTACCGGACCCGACGCGCGCGGCCCCAAGCTCCTCTCCATCGAGGAGGACGCGGCGCACGGCCTGTGGCGCGTCCGCCAGGCGTTCGCCGACCCGAACGGCGACCATGGCTGGGGCATCAGCGCGGAGGTCGATCTCGCGGCCTCCGACGAGGAGGGCCGCGCGGTGCTGCGCATCACCGACGTCGGCGAACTCTGACCCCCATCCCCCGTTCCGGAGAGGACCGCGACGACATGACCAACCCGGCGGAGAGACTCGTCGACCTGCTCGACCTGGAGCGGATCGAGGTCAACATCTTCCGCGGCCGGAGCCCCGAGGAGTCCCTCCAGCGGGTCTTCGGCGGCCAGGTCGCGGGCCAGGCGCTGGTGGCGGCCGGGCGGACCACGGACGGCGAGCGCCCGGTGCACTCGCTGCACGCCTACTTCCTGCGGCCGGGCCGCCCCGGTGTGCCGATCGTCTACCAGGTGGAGCGGGTCCGCGACGGGCGCTCCTTCACCACCCGGCGGGTGACCGCCGTCCAGCAGGGCCGCACGATCTTCAACCTCACGGCGTCCTTCCACCGTCCGGAGCCGGGCAGTATCGAGCACCAGCTGCCACCGCGGCTGGAGTTCCCTGAGCCGGAGTCGCTGCCCACGGTGACCGAGGAGATCCGCGAGCACCTGGGTGCGCTGCCCGAGGCGCTGGAGCGGATGGCGCGCCGCCAGCCGTTCGACATCCGGTACACGGAGCGGCTGCGCTGGACGCCCGAGGAGATCAAGGGCGCCGATCCGCGCAGCGCGGTGTGGATGCGGGCGGTCGGCCCGCTCGGCGACGACCCGCTGGTGCACACCTGCGCGCTGACGTACGCGAGCGACATGACGCTCCTGGACGCGGTGCGCATCCCCGTCGAGCCGTTGTGGGGGCCGCGCGGCTTCGACATGGCCTCGCTCGACCACGCGATGTGGTTCCACCGCCCGTTCCGCGCCGACGAGTGGTTCCTGTACGACCAGGAGTCGCCGGTCTCGACGGGCGGCCGGGGCCTGGCCCGCGGCCGGATCTACAACCGTGCGGGCGAACTGCTGGTGTCGGTGGTCCAGGAGGGCCTCTTCCGTCCCCTCACGCCCGCCGCCGACTGATCAACTCACCTTTTTCCAGAAGGAGTTACCGATGAGCCTGTACGACATCCCGCTGCGCACCCTGTCCGGCGAGCCGACCTCGCTCGCCGACTTCAAGGGCCGGGCCGTGCTCGTGGTGAACGTGGCGTCCAAGTGCGGTCTGACCCCGCAGTACGCCGGCCTCGAACGGCTTCAGGAGCAGTACGGCGAGCGCGGTCTGACCGTGCTCGGCGTGCCGTGCAACCAGTTCGGCGGCCAGGAGCCCGGCACCGCCGAGGAGATCGGCACGTTCTGCTCGGCGACGTACGGCGTGACGTTCCCGCTCCTGGAGAAGACCGAGGTGAACGGCGAGAACCGGCACCCGCTGTACGCGGAGCTGACCAGGACGGCGGATGCCGGCGGCGAGGCCGGCGACATCCAGTGGAACTTCGAGAAGTTCCTGCTCTCCCCGCAGGGCGAGGTCGCCGCCCGCATCCGCCCGCGCACGGAGCCGGACGCCCCCGAGGTCGTCGCGCTCATCGAGGCCAACCTGCCCGCCTGACCCGGCGGACGACGCGAAGGTGCCCCGCCCCCTCCGGTCCGGGGGCGGGGCACCTTCGCGTTCCGGTACCGGTCGCTAGCGGATCGGCATGCCCGACAGGGTGCGGGCGATGACGAGCCGCTGGATCTCGCTGGTGCCCTCGAAGATCGTATAAATGGCTGCATCCCTGTGCATCCGCTCGACCGGATATTCGCGGGTGTAGCCGTTGCCGCCGAGGATCTGGATCGCCTGGGCGGTGACCTTCTTGGCGGTCTCGCTCGCGTACAGCTTGGACATCGAGCCCTCGGCCGACTCGAACTTCTTGCCCGTGGTCGCCATCCAGGAGGCGCGCCACACCAGGAGGCGGGCGGCGTCGATCTGGGTGCGCATGTCGGCGAGCTGGAAGGCGATGCCCTGGTTGTCGATGATCGGGCGGCCGAACTGCTCGCGGGTCTTGGCGTATTCGAGGGCGTAGTCGTACGCGGCCCGCGCGGTGCCGACCGCCATCGCGCCGACGGCCGGGCGGGACGCCTCGAAGGTGGCCATCGCGGCGTTCTTCACCCGCTCACCACCGCCCGCCTTCGCCTTCTCGCGGGAGCGGGCGAGCCGCTCGTCGAGCTTCTCCTTGCCGCCGAGCAGGCAGTTGCCCGGGATCCGTACGTCTTCGAGGACGACCTCGGCGGTGTGCGAGGCGCGGATGCCGTGCTTCTTGAACTTCTGGCCCTGGCTGAGACCCGGGGTGCTCGGGGGCACGATGAAGGAGGCATGGCCCTTGGAGCCGAGCTCGGGGTCGACCACGGCGACGACGACGTGGACGTTGGCGATGCCGCCGTTGGTCGCCCAGGTCTTGGTGCCGTTCAGGACCCATTCGTCCTTGGCCTCGTCGTAGACGGCGCGGGTGCGCATCGAGGCGACGTCGGAACCGGCGTCCGGTTCGGAGGAGCAGAAGGCGGCGACCTTGACGTCGGTCACATCGCCGTACATCTGGGGTATCCAGGTGCCGATCTGCTCCTCGGTGCCGTTGGCGAGGACGCCTACGGCGGCGAGGCCGGTGCCGACGATGGAGAGCGCTATGCCCGCATCGCCCCAGAACAGCTCCTCCATGGCGACCGGAATGCCGAGACCGGTCGGGTCGAAGAACTGCTGCGCGTAGAAGTCGAGGGAGTAGATTCCGACCTTGGCGGCCTCCTGGATGACCGGCCAGGGCGTCTCCTCGCGCTCGTCCCACTCGGCGGCGGCGGGACGGATCACGTCCTTGGCGAAACCGTGCAGCCAGTCCCGGACCTGCTTCTGGTCGTCGTTGAGATCCATCGTGAACTCGGCCATGTCCCCTCCACCACTCCAAGCGTTACTTGCGGTAACCGCAGTCTGTTACCGACGGGTATGCGATGTCAACCGGCCTCCGGTCCCGCAGCGTCCCGTACGGGCGGAGTGTTACGTTGCGGCAAGGCTCCCGAGAGGGGGCCGACACAGCAAGCGGTACGGGCGGGGAGCGAACCCATGGAGACCACACAGCAGGCCGCGCAGCAGCGCACGGCGGCCGAACGCCGGCGGCGCGAGCTGCTGGAGGCGGCGGACCGGGTGGTGCTGCGGGACGGCCCGAAGGCCTCGATGAACGCGATCGCGGCGGAGGCGGGCATCACGAAGCCCATCCTGTACCGGCACTTCGGCGACAAGGGCGGGCTCTACCGCGCGCTGGCCAAGCGCCACACCGACGCGCTGCTCGCCGCGCTGCGCTCCGCGCTCGACGCGCCGGCGGGGCGCCGCGAGCGGGTCGAGGCGACGCTCGACACCTATCTCACGGCGATCGAGGCGCGGCCCCAGGTCTACCGGTTCCTGATGCACCCCGCGGAGGACGCGCCGACGCCCGAGCCCGAGCAGGGCTTCGACGTGGGGCGCCACTCGGCGCCGCTGCTCCGTCGCATGGGCGAGGACCTGGGCGTGGTCATAGCCGAGCGGATCGATCTGGGGCCCGGCAGCGAGGTGCTCGCGCGGGTGTGGGGGCACGGGATCGTCGGCATGATGCATGCGGCGGGCGACTGGTGGCTGGGCGAACGGCCTTGCTCCCGGGCGGAGTTGGTGCGGGCGCTCGCGGACCTGCTGTGGGGCCGCCTCGCCGCGGCGGGCGACCGCGCGGGCGGCCCGGCCTTCTGACCCCGGGGGGCTGCACACCCCGGGCGACCTGACTGCGCCGTCGGGGGCCGCACCCCGGGCCCCCTCGGCGGGGCACCCAGCCGCGGGTCCCCACTCCGGGCGCCCTCGGCGGGGTGCCCCCTCAGCCCGTCCGGCTACTCGACCCCGGCCCGTGCGGGCCGCCTCAGCCGGCTTTCGGGCGCGGACCGTGCTCGCTTCTCGCGCAGTTCCCCGCGCCCCCAGGTGCGTCGAACTTGGCAGCGCGGCCAGCGCGGGCCACCTCAGCCTGTCCGGCGTTTGAGGACGAGCGCCCTCAAGGCGCGACACGGGGTCTGGGGCAGAGCCCCAGCAACCCCGCCTTCGGCTGCGGACCGTGCCCGCGTCCCGCGCAGTTCCCCGCGCCCCCAGGTGGGCTGAACCTGGCGGCATGCCCAGCATCGGCAACCCCAGCCCGTCCGGCGTTCGAGGACGAGGGCCCTTCAAGCGTGGTCGGGGTCTGGGGTGGGTGCCCAGGGGGCTTTGCGGAGGGCTCGTTGGAGGCGGGAGCGGTGCCGGCCCACGACACGGTCGGCGTACACCACCCCGTCCAGGTGATCGCACTCGTGCTGCAGGCACCGCGCGAAGAACCCGGTCCCCTCGATCCGCACCGGCGCCCCCGAGAGGTCCACCCCCTCCACGACCGCCCGGTCGAAGCGCGAGGTCGGCGCCTCGAGCCCCGGCAGGGAGAGGCAGCCCTCGGGCCCCCGCACCTCGATCCCGTCCGCCTCGACGAGCCGGGCATTGACGACGTACCCGAGGTGCCGCACGTCCTCGTCGTCGGGGCAGTCGTACACGAACACCCGCTGCCCCACGCCGATCTGGTTGGCCGCCAGGCCGACCCCGTCGGCCGCGTACATCGTCGCGAACATGTCCTCGACGAGGCGGTTCAGCGCGGGGCCGAACTCCGTGACGGGCTCGCAGGGCGCGTGGAGCAACCGGTCACCGAGGAGACTCATCTCTCGTACGGAGCCGGAACTGCCGGGAATGGGACGGTGGCGCATGGGCGCAAGAGTACGTTCCACGGAGCGGAGACCATTTCGGATGGTGGCGCGGTTCGGGGCGCTGACCGGATCTCGATAGGCTGACAGCTGACCCAGGCGCAAGGAGGATCAAGGACGATGTCAGGACACGTTGGAGGTGCCGGGCCCCTGTCACCGCGAGCCAAGCTGGCGGTGACCGCGGGCAAGGCCGCCGCGGCGGTGTCGCGCGCGGCGGGCCGGGGCAGTGGATCGGTGATCGGCGGGCGCGTCGCGCTCAAGCTCGACCCCGATCTGCTCGGGCGGCTCGCCACTCATCTGGACGTCGTCCTGGTGTCGGCGACGAACGGCAAGACGACTACGACCCGGCTGATCGCCGAGGCACTGGGGGCCAGCGGCCCGGTGGTGTCGAACGCGCTCGGCGCCAACATGCCGGCCGGCATCACGTCGGCGCTCGCGGGCGGTTCGGACGCGAAGTACGGCGTGATCGAGGTCGACGAGAAGTATCTGGCGGGCGTGGCGCGCGATGTGACGCCGAAGGCGATCGCGCTGCTCAACCTGTCGCGCGACCAGCTCGACCGCGCCGCCGAGACCCGGATGCTCGCCGAGAAGTGGCGCGAGGGCCTGTCGGGCTCGAAGGCTGTGGTGATCGCCAACGCCGACGACCCGCTGGTGGTGTGGGCGGCGTCCTCCTCCCCCAACGTGGTGTGGGTGGCGGCCGGTCAGGAGTGGAAGGACGACGCCTGGTCGTGCCCCTCCTGCGGCGGTGTGATGCAGCGTCCGGGCGACGACTGGTTCTGCGGCGAGTGCGGCTTCCGCCGCCCGGCGCCCAGTTGGGTGCTCAACGGCGACTACGTCCTCGACCCGCACGGCTCGGCCTGGCCGATCCACCTGCAGCTGCCCGGCCGCGCCAACAAGGCGAACGCCGCGACCTCCGCCGCGGTCGCCGCGGTGTTCGGGGTGCCGCCGCAGGTCGCCCTGGAGCGCATGTACCAGGTGCAGGCGGTGGCCGGCCGCTACGACGTGGTCAGCTTCGCGGGCCGTGAGCTGCGGCTCCTCCTCGCCAAGAACCCGGCGGGCTGGCTCGAAACGTTTTCCCTCATCGACCCGCCGCCCACGCCGGTGGTCCTGTCCGTCAACGCCCGCGGCGCCGACGGCACGGACACCTCCTGGCTGTGGGACGTCGACTACACCCGGCTCGCCGGTCACCCGATCTTCGTGATCGGCGACCGCAAGCTGGACCTGGCGGTGCGTCTGGAGGTCGCGAACCTGGACTTCCGGGTCTGCGAGAGCCTGGAGGAGTGCACCCAGCTGGCTCCGCCCGGACGGATCGAGCTGATCGCCAACTACACCGCGTTCCAGGACGTACGCCGCGTCGTCGGCAACTGACCCCAGCAAGGAGCAAGCAAGCGACATGGCAGACAACAGCCTGCGCCTCGTGTGGGTCTACCCCGACCTGCTCAGCACCTACGGCGACCAGGGCAACGCCCTGGTCGTCGAGCGCCGGGCGCGCCAGCGGGGCCTGGACGTGCACCGCCTCGACGTCCGCAGCGACCAGCCGATCCCGACCTCCGGTGACATCTACCTCATCGGCGGCGGCGAGGACCGGCCGCAGCGGCTCGCGGCCGAGCGGCTGCGCCGCGACGGCGGCCTGGAGCGCGCCGCGTCCAACGGCGCGATCATCTTCTCGGTCTGCGCCGGGTACCAGATCCTCGGCCACGAGTTCATCAACGACGTCGGCGAGCGCCAGCAGGGCCTCGGCCTGATCGACGTGATCTCGACGCGCGGCGAGGGCGAGCGGTGCGTCGGCGACGTGCTCGGCGACATCGACGAGCGCCTCGGCCTGCCGCAGCTGACCGGCTTCGAGAACCACCAGGGCATCACCCACCTCGGCCCGACGGCCCGCCCCTTCGCCCGGGTGCGCCTGGGCAAGGGCAACGGCACAGGTGACGGCACGGAGGGCGCGTACAACGACACCGTGTTCGGCACGTACATGCACGGCCCGGTGCTGGCGCGCAATCCGCAGATCGCGGACATGCTCCTGAAGCTGGCCCTCGATGTGAACGCGCTGCCGCCGACCGACGACCGGTGGTACGAGGCGCTGCGCGCGGAGCGCATCGCCTCGGCGACGCAGCCCGCGTAGGACGCGCGACACGGCCCGCGGAGGGCGCGTCCGGCCGGCCCGGACTTCGTACTTTCGTACGACGTCCATCAGTCGGACCTCCGATTCGGCCCCCGTCACCCTGCGCCGGTAGGGTGACGGGGATCCAACCGGACGACGTGGTCCGGTCGTCGGCCCACGTTGCAAAGGTTCTCCGGGCAATGCGAATTGGTGTGCTCACCTCCGGCGGCGACTGCCCCGGCCTGAACGCCGTCATCCGATCCGTCGTGCACCGTGCGGTGGTCGACCACGGCGACGAGGTCATCGGCTTCCACGACGGCTGGAAGGGCCTGCTCGAAGCCGACTACCGCAAGCTCGACCTCGACGCGGTCGGCGGCATCCTCGCGCGTGGCGGCACCATCCTCGGCTCCTCCCGCGTCCAGCCCGCGCATCTGCGCGACGGCGTGGAGCGCGCCCGGGGCCACGTCGCCGAGCTGGGTCTCGACGCGATCATCCCGATCGGCGGCGAGGGCACGCTGAAGGCCGCGACCCTGCTCTCCGACGCGGGGCTCCCCATCGTCGGCGTGCCGAAGACCATCGACAACGACATCGCATCGACCGACGTCACCTTCGGCTTCGATACCGCCGTGGGCGTGGCGACCGAGGCGCTCGACCGTCTGAAGACGACCGCCGAGTCGCACCAGCGCGTCCTGATCGTGGAGGTCATGGGCCGCCACACCGGCTGGATCGCGCTGCACTCGGGCATGGCCGCCGGCGCACACGCCATCGTCGTCCCCGAGCGCCCCTTCGACATCGACGAGCTGACCGAGCTGGTCGGCCGGCGCTTCTCGGCGGGCAAGAAGTTCGCGATCGTGGTCGTCGCCGAGGGCGCCAAGCCGCGCGAGGGCTCGATGCAGTTCGACATCGGCGGCACCGACGTCTACGGTCACGAGCGCTTCGCGGGCGTGGCCCGTCAGCTCTCCATCGAGCTGGAGCAGCGCCTGGACAAGGAGGCCCGGCCGGTCATCCTCGGCCACGTCCAGCGCGGCGGCACGCCCACCGCGTACGACCGCGTGCTCGCCACCCGTTTCGGCTGGCACGCCGTGGAGGCCGCCCACCGCGGCGAGTTCGGGATGCTGACCGCGCTGCGCGGCACCGACATCGTCATGGTCCCGCTCGCCGAGGCGACGGCCACCTTGAAGACCGTCCCGGCCGAGCGGTACGCCGAAGCGGAGTGCGTCCTCTAGTACGCGCCCCTCCGGCCCCTTCCGGATTGTTTTGTACGCAATGAACCGCCCCCGGCCGCATCACCGGCCGGGGGCGGTTCTAGTCTGGTGCGGGACAACCGGTACGAATCAGGAGTCAGCGGATGGATCACAGCGGGCACGGCATGGACATGAACATGGACCTGCCGCCGTTCACGCTGGCGCGGGGCCTGGAATGGTCGGCCGACTCCTTCTTCCTCATCGGCTGCCTGCTCGGGCTCGCCCTGTACGCGTGGGGTGTGGTCCGGCTCAGGCGGCGCGGTGACAGCTGGCCCGTCAGCCGGATGATCTTCTGGACCGTGGGCGTCCTGACCATCGCGTTCGTCATGTGCACCAAGCTCAACGACTACGGCATGGTCATGTTCAGCGTGCACATGGTGCAGCACATGGTGATCAGCATGCTCTCGCCGATCCTGCTGCTGCTCGGTGCGCCGGTCACCCTCGCGCTGCGCGCCCTGCCGGTCGCCGCGCGCGGCAGCAAGGGGCCGCGCGAGCTCCTCCTGATGCTGCTGCACAGCCGGTACATGAAGGTGATCACGCATCCGGCGTTCACCATCCCGCTCTTCATCGCCAGCCTCTACGGGCTCTACTTCACGCCGATCTTCGACTTCCTGATGGAGTCCAGGACGGGGCACATCGCGATGATGGTCCACTTCCTCGCCGTCGGCGTCGTCTTCTTCTGGCCGATCATGGGCGTCGACCCGGGCCCGCACCGGCCGGGCTACGTGATGCGGATGCTGGAGCTGTTCGCGGGAATGCCCTTCCACGCCTTCTTCGGCATCGCCCTGATGATGGCGAGCGAGCCGATGATCGGCACGTACAAGAACCCGCCGTCCTCGCTGGGCATCGACGCGCTCGCCGACCAGCAGGCGGCGGGCGGGATCGCCTGGGCGTTCAGCGAGATCCCCTCGGTGCTCGTGCTCATCGCGCTCGTCTTCCAGTGGTACGCCACCGAGAAGCGTCAGGCGCGCCGCACCGACCGGGCCGCCGAGCGCGACGGCGACAAGGAGCTTCAGGCCTACAACGCCTATCTCGCCTCACTGAGCACCCGCGGGCAGTAGCGCCGGGGCCCCTCACGGGGTGACCATGGCCTTCACGGCACCTGCCGGGAGGAAGGGGACCGCGATGCCCCGTTCGACGAAGTCGATGATGGTGCTCACCCTGGTCATGCTGGTGGTGATCACGGCGTATACGGTGGCGCTCGGCAGCAGCGGCTGGCTGTGGTTCGGCTGGGTGGTGCTCGGGCTCACCGCGATCGGAACGGCCGCGGTGTCGCGCAGCTCGTGAGCGGTGTCCCGGGCCGTGCGGGGGCAGCACCCCGCCGGCCGCGCGGGTTCCGGACGAGAGGTTCGCAGTGAGGCATCCCCTGACCATCGCGGTGGCGCAGCCGAGGTGTACGGCGTACGACGTGAGCGGCAACGCGTCGGAGCACGCCGAGGCCGTCCGGGCGGCACGGGCCCGGGTCGTGGTCTTTCCCGAGATGTCGCTCACGGGGTACGAGCTGGACGCGCCGCCGGTCGGCGCGGACGACGAGCGGCTGGCCCCGATCGTCGCGGCGTGCGCCGGGACGGGCTCGCTCGCCCTGGTGGGCGCGCCCGTGACCGGCCCCCGCATCGGCATCCTCGCCGTGGACGCCGAGGGCGCGCGCGTGGTGTACGGGAAGGTGTGTCTCCACGGCAGCGAGGCGGGCCGGTTCCTGCCCGGGGAGCCCACCGTGATCGAGGTGGACGGATGGCGGCTCGGCCTGGCCGTCTGCCGGGACACCGGCGTACCGGAGCACGCCGCGCGGACCGCCGCGCTCGGCATCGACGGGTACGTGGCCGGTGTCCTCCACTTCGACCACGAGGGCGAACTCCACGCCGAGCGTGCCCGCCGGGTCGCCGCCGAGCACGGCGTGTGGACCGCGACGGCCGCGTTCGCGGGCCCCACGGGTGGTGGCTTCGACCGTACGTCGGGCCGTTCCGGCATCTGGTCGGCGGACGGCCGCGAGCTGGCGCGGGCCGACGCCGCCCCCGGCTCCGTGGTGCGGGCGCGGTTCACCGGCTGAGCCGCGGACGGGCGGCCGCCGGCCACGGGCGGCGGGCGACACTCCCGTGATCGCCCGGCGGTGGTTACAGGGGCCGGGGCCTGCGCCTACACTGGCCACCCTTCGGCATGGTGAGGAGCTCGCGGGTGCTCTATTACATCCTCAAGTACGCAGTTCTGGGGCCCCTGTTGAGGGTGTTGTTCCGGCCGCGCCTTGAGGGGCTCGACCATGTGCCCGAGGAGGGCGCGGCGATCGTCGCGGGGAACCACCTCTCGTTCTCCGACCACTTCCTGATGCCGGTGATGCTGAAGCGGCGCATCACCTTCCTCGCCAAGCAGGAGTACTTCACCGGGCCCGGCCTCAAGGGCCGGCTCACTGCGGCGTTCTTCCGTGCCGTCGGGCAGATCCCGGTGGACCGGTCGGGCAAGGAGGCCGGGCAGGCGGCGATCCGTGAGGGCCTCGGGGTGCTCGCCAAGGACGAGCTGCTCGGCATCTACCCCGAGGGGACGCGCTCCCCCGACGGCAGGCTGTACAAGGGCAAGGTCGGCGTCGCGGTGATGGCGATCAGGGCCGGGGTCCCGGTGATTCCGTGCGCCATGGTGGGGACGTTCGAGATCCAGCCGCCCGGCCAGGCCCTGCCGAGGATCAAGCGCGTCTCGATCCGCTTCGGCGAACCGCTCGACTTCTCGCGGTACGAGGGGATGGAGGGCGAGAAGGCCGTCCTGCGGGCGGTCACCGACGAAATCATGTACAAGGTCATGGAGTTGTCCGGCCAGGAGTACGTGGACCGCTACGCGGCCGATGTGAAGGCCGAGGAGTCGCGGCGGTTCCGCGGCATCATGGGGTGACGGACAGTCGGCCGACGATTCGTGGGAGTGCGCCCCGAGTTCCCCCGATGGCTGCGCCCTGGGCGGATCCGCGCAGGGTGAAACGCTCTGGCCCCCGTCGGCGGGCCGGCCGTAGCCTCGCGGCATGGGTAAGGGAACAGCGTTCGTCATAGGAGCCACGGGACAGATCGGCCGGGTCGCGGTGCGCGCGCTCGCCGAGGACGGCTGGGAGGTGCGGGCCGCCTCACGGGGCGGGGGTGAGGACCCGGCGTGGCCCGATGGGGTCCACCGCGTCCGGCTCGACCGGGAGGACGACGCGGCTCTGGCCGCCGCCGTCGGCGACGGGGTGGACGTGCTGGTCGACATGGTGGCGTACGGCAAGGAGCACGCCCGGCAGCTGATCGGCCTCGGCGACCGGGTCGGTTCGGCGGTGGTGATCTCCAGCGGCGCGGTGTACGAGGACGATCGGGGCCGCGGTTTCGACACGATGGCGGGGCCGGCCGGTCCGCCGTGCTATCCGGTGCCGATCCCCGAGTCGCTCACCACGGTGGCACCCGGCGACGCCACCTACGGCACGAGGAAGGTGCTCCTGGAGCGTGAGCTGCTGGATTCGGCGCTGCCCTCGACGCTGTTGCGGGCGGGCGCGATCCACGGCGTGCACTGCCGCAGCCCCCGTGAACTGCACTTCGTGAAGCGGGCGTTGGACGGCCGGCCGGTGCGGATCCTGGCGTTCGGCGGGCGCAGCCGCTTCCATCCGGCGCACACGGCCAACATCGCCGAGCTGATCAGGCTCGCCGCCCTGAAGCCGGGCTCGCGGGTGCTCAACGCGGCGGATCCCGAGGCGCCGACGGTCGCGGAGATCAGCGCTGCCGTCGACGAGGTCCTGGGGGTGCGCGGCGAGATCGTGCCGGTGGAGGGCCTGCCGGAGGGCGACATCGGGGTGACGCCGTGGAGCGGTCCGCATCCCATCGTGTACGACATGTCGGCCGCCGAGCGGGAGCTGGGCTACCGGCCGGTGACCGGGTACGCGCGGTCGCTGCCGCGGACCGTGGAGTGGATCGCGGGACGGCTGGAGGGGCGGGACTGGCGTGACGCCTTCCCCGCGATGACGAAGTACGGCGACCTGTTCGACTATGCGGCGGAGGACGCCTGGCTGGCGGCGCGCGGCTGACCGGACGGCGCCCCGGACGGTGCGGGCCGCGACAGCGCGAAGGGCGGCCGGAGAGTTCCGGCCGCCCCCGCGCTCATCTGCCTTCTACGGCACGGGAGTCGCGTGCGGGGTGCACGTGAAGTCCGCGCGGTCGGTCTTGCCGGTGAGGAGGTAGTCGTCCACGCGCGAGTTGATGCACGGGTTGACGAGACCGGTCACACCGTGGGAACCGGCGCCCTTCTCGATGATGAGGCGCGAGTTCTTGAACGCCTTGTGCAGCTCGACGGCGCCCTGGAACGGGGTGGCGGCGTCATTGGTGGACTGCACGATCAGGACCTGCGGGAGGCCCTTGCCGGTCTTGACCTTGACCGGGTGGTTCTGCTGCTTGGTGGGCCAGGTGGCACACGGCAGGTTCATCCACGCGTTGGACCAGGTCAGGAACGGGTAGTCCTTGTTCAGACGGGTGTTGTCGCGGTCCCACTTGCGCCAGCTGGTGGGCCACTGGGCGTCCGCGCACTCGACGGCGGTGTAGACGGCGTTGCCGTTCTCGGAGGCGATGTTGCCCGCGATGTCCGTCATGTCCGATGCGGCGGCCGCGACGACCGGCTTGGAGTCACCCGCCGCGTAGGCGCTGAGCGCCTTGGCGACCGGCACCCAGTACGAGTCGTAGTACGGGGCCTTCTGGAAGAACCCGAGCAGCTCGGCCGGGCCGACCTTGCCGTCGAGGGGGTTCTTCTTGGCGTCGGCGCGCAGCTTCAGCCACTGCGCCTCGACCTGCGCCCGGGTGGTGCCGAGGTGGAAGGTCGCGTCGTACTTGGCGACCCAGTCCTCCCACTCGTTCCAGCGGGCCTGGAAGGCGACGTCCTGCTCCAGGTTGGCCTGGTACCAGATGTTGTCCTGGTCCGGGTTGACCACGCTGTCCACGATCATGCGCCGGACGTGCGAGGGGAACAGGGTGCCGTAGACGGCGCCCAGGTAGGTGCCGTAGGAGACGCCCAGGTAGTTGAGCTTCTTCTCACCGAGCGCGGCGCGGATGACGTCCAGGTCGCGGGCGGTGTTCGGGGTGGTCATGTACGGCAGCATCCAGCCGCTGCGCTCGGCACAGCCGTCCGCGTACTCGGCGGCGAGCTTGCGCTGGGCGCGCTTGTCGGCCTCGCTGTCCGGGACCGGGTCGGCCTTCGGGGCCTTGGCGTACTCCTGCGGGTCGACGCACGAGATGGGCGTCGAGTGCCCCACGCCGCGCGGGTCGAAGCCCACGAAGTCGTACGCCTTGGAGGTGTTGGTCCAGAGCGGGTTCTTCTTGGTCACCCGGGTCGGGAAGGCCATGCCCGAGCCGCCGGGGCCGCCCGGGTTGTAGATCAGGGCGCCCTGGCGCTCGGCCTTGGTGCCGGTGTTGCCGATGCGGTCGACGGCGAGCTTGATCTGCTTGCCGTTGGGCCGCGCGTAGTCGAGCGGGACGCTGACGTAGCCGCACTGGACGGGCTTGGCGATGGCCCAGTCGGCGGGACAGTCGGTCCAGCTGATGCCCTGCTTGGCCGCACGGTCGGCCGCGACCTGTACGCCACGCGCCTCGGACCAACCGTGGTCGCGGTTGTCGGCGTTGGCGACCGGGGCCGCTATCGCGCCCACCATCAGCGTGCCCGCGATCAGTGTGCCGGCCGAGCCGAGCACTGCGGTGCGTCTCAAGTGGTACCTCCCCCTGCTGAAGTGCGCTGTTCAGCTCAGCGCTGCGTTCGGTCCTGTCGGGGGATCCTTTCGTCTGTGAGCCCCCTGTGCACAACCCGGCCAGGTGTTTCTTTACCGAACCGATAGCCGGATTGGAGGTTCCGCTGAGCGGTCATCGCGGGGGCAGCGCAAGGGTGCGCAGTACCTCGTCGAGCGCCTGGCGCACCAGCCGTGCGTCGGGGGCGAGCGCCGTGACGAGGAAACCGGGACCGGCGAGCGGGGTGAGCACGGCGTCGTCACCCAGCAGCCGGGCCTCGGCCGGGCGGGCGGTGAACTCCGGGTCGACCACGAGGAGTTGGCCGGCCGCCCGGTGTCCGCCCAGGACGGCTCCCCCGTCCCAGCCGCCGGGTGCGCCGGGGCCGAAGGCCAGCTCCTGGTCGAGGAGGGGCCGCCCGGCGCGGTGCACGGTGAGGCGGGTGCTGAGCGTGCCGGCCGGTTCGCCGTGCCGGCCGAGCACCTGCTCCTCGCGGAAGACCAGACGGGCGCCGGGCGCGAGGTCGATCCGGGTGCGCATCCGCAGGTCGCTGCCGCGCACGGAGATCAGCTGTTCGGGGAGCCAGCGCAGTTCGCCGCCGTCGGCCACGGTGAGCCGCACGTCGTAGTGGGCGCGCTCGCCGGTCCGGCCGGGCAGGGCGATGGTGGCGGCCGCCGAGTCGACGTCGAGCCGTGCCCCGCCGCGCACTTCGGCCTCCAGCGCGATCCGGTCGCCGCCGAGCGGGGCGCTCATCGCGCCGACGACGGTGACCCGGTGGTACGCGCCCCGGGCGCGGGTGCGGCGCAGGGCGAGCGGCCCCTCCCCTTCGAGGACGGGCAGCCCTTCGGGGGTGGCGACGATGCGGGCGGTGGCGCGCAGCCCCGCCGCGCCGAGGGTCACGCCTGCCATGCGGCGAGCTTCTCCCCGACCCAGGCGGCGACGCCGGCGACGCCGGCCTCGGACCGCAACGACTGGAAGACGACCGGCAGTTCGGCCCGCTGCTCCTTGGCGTCCCGGGCCATGCGGTCGAGGTCGGAGCCGACGTACGGGGCGAGGTCGGTCTTGTTGACGACCAGCAGGTCGGCGGTGGTGACGCCGGGGCCGCCCTTGCGCGGGATGTCGTCGCCGCCGGCCACGTCGATGACGAAGATCTGGGCGTCGACGAGCCCCTTGGAGAAGGTGGCGGTGAGGTTGTCGCCACCGGACTCGACGAGGATCAGGTCCAGCGGCCCGACGGCCTCCTCCAGGTCCTCGACGGCTTCGAGGTTGGCGGAGATGTCGTCGCGGATCGCGGTGTGCGGGCAGGCGCCGGTCTCCACGGCCTGGATCCGCTCGGGCGGCAGTACGGCGTTGCGCAGCAGGAAGGCGGCGTCCTCGCGGGTGTAGATGTCGTTGGTGACGACGGCGATGGACAGCCGGTCGCGCAGTGCACGGCAGAGCGCGGCGACGGTGGCGGTCTTCCCGGACCCGACGGGCCCGCCGAGCCCGACCCGCAACGCCCGTCGCGAGCCGTCGGGACGACGGGCATCGGCGCTGACGGCGGCGGGGCCTTCGTGGGAGTGGCCGAGGTGCATGGGGTCTCCTGGGTGGTGAGTGTGCGAAGGATCGGGGCGGGGTGCGGGTGGCCCGGACACCCTGAGCCCGTCGGGCGTCGGAGGACGAGCGGCGTGCGGGCGCGAACGGGGTCCGGGGGCGGAGCCCCCGGGACGGAGGGAGCCGCTCCTACGACGCGAACAGCCGTACCGGCCACGCCGCATGCGCCTCCGCCATCACATCGAGCAGCGGAGCCGAGGCCGCGGGCAGCGCGTCGACGCCGTCCACCACCGCCTCCGCCGCGGCGACGGCCGCCCGCCGGGCCACCTCGTCCAGCTCGGGCGCGAGCCGCGCGAGGACGCCCGTCGCGTCGAACGGGTCGAGGCTCAGGAGCCGTACCGCCGCCGTGGCCGGCCCGCTGACCATCTCGTACGCCACGCAGTGCCCCGCGGCCTCGGGCCCGAGGCCCGCCGCGCGCGCGGCGAGACCGAGCACGATCGGCTGGTGCGCGCCGCGCGGGCGCGCCGCGGCGAGGGCGTGGAGCTCGTCGCTCGGCCAGGTCGCGCGGGCCGCCCGCATCATCTGGCGCCCGAGTTTGCGGGCGGTGGTCCGCAGCGCGGGCGACGGGGTGCGGGCGTCCGCGGCCTCGTCGAGGACGAGCGGGTCGAGGCCGGCCGCGGCCGCCGCGGCGAGCGCGGCGGAGGTGAGGCCGGCGGTGTGCAGCCGGCCCCGGCAGAACTCCGCGAGGTCGGCCGGGGTGCGGATGCGTCCCGCCCTGACGGCCGCTTCGGCGCCGCCCGAGTGGGCGTGGCCACCGGCTGGGAAACGGCCGTCGGCGAGGACGAGCAGGGCAGCGCGACTCATGTGATGCCAGCCCGTCAGAAGAGGAAGTACCGCTGGGCCATGGGCAGTTCGGCGGCCGGAGCGGGCTCCACCACGTCCCCGTCGATGCTCACGGTGAACGTGTCCGGATCGACCCTGACGTCGGGCAGCGCGTCGTTCTCGCGCATGTCCGCCTTGCCGACCCGCCGGGTGTTCTTGATGGCCACGAACTCCTTGCCGAGGCCGAGCCGTTCGGGAAGCCCGTCCTCGATCGCCGCCGAGGAGACGAAGTTGAGGGAGTTGGCGGCGGGCGCCCTGCCCTGCGCGCCGAACATGGGCCGGGGCAGGATCGGCTGCGGGGTGGGGATCGACGCGTTGGCGTCGCCCATCTGCGCGTACGCGATCTGGCCGCCCTTGATGACGAGCTGCGGCTTGACGCCGAAGAAGGCCGGCTCCCACAGGACCAGGTCGGCGAGCTTGCCGCTCTCCACGGAGCCGATCTGGTGGTCGAGGCCCTGGGCGACGGCCGGGTTGATCGTGTATTTGGCGACATAGCGACGGACCCGGTGGTTGTCGGCCCGTCCGTCGCCCGCGAGCGCGCCGCGCCGCACCTTCATGACGTGCGCGGTCTGCCAGGTCCGCAGCACGACCTCGCCGATCCGGCCCATCGCCTGCGAGTCGGAGGAGATGATCGAGATGGCGCCCAGGTCGTGCAGGAAGTCCTCGGCCGCGATGGTGGAGGGCCGGATGCGGGACTCCGCGAAGGCCAAGTCCTCCGGCACGGCGGGGTTGAGGTGGTGACAGACCATCAGCATGTCGAGGTGTTCCTCGATGGTGTTGACGGTGTGCGGACGGGTCGGGTTGGTGGAGCTGGGCAGCACGTTGGGCTGCGAGACCACGGTGATGATGTCGGGCGCGTGGCCGCCGCCCGCACCCTCGGTGTGGTACGAGTGGATCGAGCGCCCCGCGATGGCGGCGAGGGTGTCGGCGACGAAGCCCGCCTCGTTCAGCGTGTCGGTGTGGATGGCGAGTTGGGCGCCGGTCTCCTCGCAGACGTTCAGGCAGGCGTCGATGACGGCGGGGGTGGCCCCCCAGTCCTCGTGGATCTTGAACCCGAGCGCCCCGCCGCGCAGTTGGGAGTACATGGCCTCCCGGGACATCGTGTTGCCCTTGCCGAGCAGGCCGATGTTGACGGGGGCGTTCTCCAGGGCGGCGAACATCCGGGCCAGGTGCCAGGGGCCCGGGGTGACCGTGGTGGCCTTGGAGCCCTCGGCGGGGCCGGTGCCGCCGCCGACCAGGGTGGTGATGCCCGAGGAGAGCGCCTGGTCGATGAGGGTGGGCGAGATGAAGTGGACGTGGGTGTCGACGGCGCCCGCGGTGAGGATCTTCCCGTTGCCGGCGATGATCTCGGTCTCGGGCCCGATGACGAGGTCGGGGTGGACGCCGTCCATCGTGTCGGGGTTGCCGGCCTTGCCGATGCCGGTGATCCGGCCGTCGCGGATCCCGATGTCCGCCTTGACGATGCCCCAGTGGTCGATGATCACGGCGCCGGTGACAACGGTGTCGGGAGCGCCTTCGGCGCGGGTGGTCCGCGCTTGGCCCATGGACTCGCGGATCACCTTGCCGCCGCCGAACACGGCCTCGTCGCCCGATCGTCCGGGGCCGCCCGAGCGGTCCTCCTCGATCTCGACGAGGAGGTCGGTGTCAGCGAGCCGGATGCGGTCGCCGGCGGTGGGGCCGAACAGGTCGGCGTAGACGGCTCGGTCGAGGTCAGTCATCAAGGGCGCCTTCGGTCTCTGCGCGCAGGCCCGGCACGATGCGCCGTCCGGCCAGCGGGACTAGTTCCACATCGACGGGGATGCCGGGCTCGAACCGCACGGCGGTGCCGGCGGCGATGTGAAGTCGCTTGCCCCGGGCAACCGTACGGTCGAAATCGAGCCCGGGATTTGCCTCGGCGAAGTGGTAGTGGGAGCCGACCTGGACGGGCCGGTCGGCCGCGTTCACGACGGTCAGCCGGACGGTCTCACAGCCCTCGTTGAGGACGATGGGCGTGTCGGCGAAGAGGATCTCTCCGGGAATCACGGCGCTCCTCCCCGTCAGACGATCGGCTCGTGGACGGTCACGAGCTTGGTGCCGTCGGGGAAGGTCGCCTCGACCTGGACATCGTGGATCATCTCCGGGATGCCCGGCATCACATCGGCCCGGGTGAGCAACTTCCGCCCCGAGGACATGAGTTCGGCCACCGTGCGGCCGTCGCGGGCCCCTTCGAGGATGTGCGAGGTGATGAGGGCGACGGACTCGGGGTGGTTGAGTTTCACCCCGCGGGCTCTGCGCTTCTCCGCCACGTCGGCGGCTACATGGATGAGCAGACGTTCCTGCTCGTGCGGCGTCAGTTGCACGCTTTCCACCTCACAGTCGTGCCTTCCGTCCACGGACAGCCGTGCACGGACCCAGCGGCGTCGAGGCGGAGACCGGTCGGACGGCGGGCCACTTCCACTCGGACGCAGCGGAACCGTATCCGACTGCAACAACTTGTTGAACTGCAACTCCAGGCCCCTTGGCCAGGCATTGCACGTTAGGGCGGAAGTTTTTCCAGCACGTTAACTGACGCTTTAGGAAGACGTGATCATCGAAGCGGAACGACACACCCCGCCGACGCGTGCACGGGGCACCTTTCATCGGCGGGACGGAGGACGCCTCCAGGCACGGCACGCACCGGCGCGGGCGGCAGGCCGGGTGGGCGCCGCGGGCTCTCGGGTCAGTCGCCGACGTGCGGGCCGCGGTGCTCGGCGGCGATCCCGAAGCGGCGGTGCTCCGCGGGGGCGGTCGGCGTCACGTGGTGCACGGAGGAGAGCGAACCGGCCACCTGCTGCTCCTCCTGCTGCCGGTCGGCCTCCAGCTTCTCCAGGTCGGCGGCGGACACCAGCGCGACGAGGGGCTTGCCGTGGCGCGTCACCACGACCCGCTCCCCGCCGTACACCACGCGGTTGATCAGCTCCGCGAGTTCTGCGCGGGCTTGCGTCACCGGAATCTCGTAGGCCATGCACCCAGCTTAGACTCCGCCCCCGCCGGGCGCCCGACCCTGCGAGAGGCATCGAAACCGCAGGTCAGAAGCGTATCGGCGGCTCCGGTTCCGCGCGGTTGATCCGGCGCTCGGGCCACGGACGGATCATCCGGCCCCGCATGCCTCGACGCGCCCCCGCGCTCGCTGTCAGCGCAATCGCCGTCGTCCCCTTGCTTCCGGGGGCAGGCAGGCAGAAGCTCAAGGGACCGCTCTGTACATCCTGTACATTTATTACAGGTCCCCTCGGGGGTCGACCCGGAAGAGGTAGCCGTCGTGAACCACCGCCCCGCCGCCCGCCATGTCCTGCCCGAGTTCCAGGAGCGCACCGCCGTCGGCGTCCGCACGCTGGATCCGTACTCCAAGCTCTTCGAGGAGCGGATCGTCTTCCTCGGCACACCGGTCGACGACGCCTCGGCCAACGACGTGATGGCCCAGCTCATGCACCTGGAGTACACGGACCCCGACCGGGACATCTCCCTCTACATCAACTCCCCCGGCGGCTCGCTCACCGCGATGACCGCGATCCACGACGCGATGCGGTTCGTCACCTGCGACGTGCAGACGTTCTGCCTCGGTCAGGTGAGTGCGGTGGCCGTGCTGCTCGCGGCCGGCACGCCGGGCAAGCGCATGGTGCAGCCGGCGTCCCGGGTGCTGCTGCGTCAGCCGGCCCTGGAGGAGCCGCTGCGCGGTCAGCCGTCCGATCTGGCGATCCAGGCGGCGGAAGTGCTGCGCGGCCGGGCCCTTCTGACGGGGCTTCTGGCCGGATACACCGGGCGGAGCGCCGAGCAGGTGACCGCCGACATCGAGCGGGACCTGATCCTCGACGCGGAGGCGGCGGTCGCGTACGGGCTCGCCGATCACGTGCTCGTCAGCCGCAAGACCTCCTCGCGCGAGAGGTGAACCACGGTGCTGCCGCCCGAACTTCCGCCGCTGCCCGCGCTCACCCGCGCCGAGGGCGCGTTCATCGACTCCTATCTCGAAGTGGTCGATTCGCTCGGCCGCATCAACCCCGCCCACGGCCACGACACCTATGGCGCGCTGCGTGCGGCCCAGGCCCTGGTGGGCCGGGCGGCCGCGCTCAGGGACGCGCTCACTCTGATGCATCTGCGCGGCGAGGAGCGGGTGGACGCCGGCACGCTGACGCGGGCGCTGCGCGTCCTCGACGGCGAACGGCGGGCGGGGCGGCTCATGGTGCCGCCGCCGAAGGCGGGTTAGCGGACACCGAACGGAGCAAAGGGGATCCGACGCGCTCAAGGGGCCGGCGAAACGGACCAGAAGGAGTACCCCCGATCGGCCCACCCGCGGCTCCTTTGATCGGCCCTTACGAGTTGCTTACGACGTCCGCCAACTATGCGGAATCGATCCTTCCGTTGCTGGTACGAGGCTCGTCGACCCCTTTCGCCGGGGTGGCGAACCACCCTTGTCCACCCAAACGGTTCATCCGTGAGCAGCCTCACACAAAGCCGTTTCGGGTCGGAAATACGACAGTCGGTGCGTGAAGATCCCTGAGACGACAAGCCCCCGCCGCCGCGGCGGGGCGGTCCGGGCGGACGCCGAGTCCTGCCGCCGTTCCGGGCGTCTGGTCGACAGGAGTGGACCGGCAGGAGTGGAGGACCCGAGTACTTCGGGAGAGCCGGACACGGGCTCTCCCTCGGGGTGAAGCCGCGCGAGCGGCCGGGCGTCTTCGCCAGTCCGAACCCGACAGGTCATCCTTCGCAGGCGGTTTGACGAAGGGTTGCGCATGACTGCGCAGACATACGTACCGTCACTGGCCGTCCGCCTCGGCGCCGTCTGTGCCCTCACCCTCGCCGTGAGCGCCACGACGCTGGCACCGGGCGCCGCACCCGGGGCGAACGCCGCCGCGGTGGCCGCGAGGGCTCTGCACGTGGCCGCGTCGAAGAAGGGCGCGCCCTACCAGTTCGGCGCGTCGGGGCCGTCCCGCTTCGACTGTTCGGGGCTCACGCTCTACTCGTTCAAGCAGGCGGGCCGCAGGCTGCCCCGCTCGGCGCAGCAGCAGTACAACAGCTCCCGGCATGTGTCGGCCTCCTCGCGCAGGGCCGGCGACCTGGTGTTCTTCCACTCCGGGGGCAGCGTGTACCACGTGGGCATCTATGCGGGAGAGGGCAGGATCTGGCACTCCCCCAAGACCGGGACCGTGGTGCGCCTGGAGCGGATCTGGAGCCACAGCGTCTGGTACGGACGCGTGGGCTGACCGGGCGTCAGCAGGGGCCTGGAGCGGCCCTCCCCGCGCCACGGGGTCCGGCGGCCGGGCCCTAGCCGCTCTGCACCGCCGCCGTCCCCGTGCGCCACGGCAGGGCGATCCAGACGGTCTTGCCGCCGTCCGCCGTGGGCGCGACCGACAGCTTTCCGCCGGACTCGGCGGCGAGCCAGCGGATGATGACCATGCCCCGTCCGTTGTCCTGCTGCACGGCCGCGGGCAATCGTTTCGGCCAGCGCGGGTGGCTGTCGGTGACCCCGACCCTCAGCACCTCCTCGCGTTCGAGACGGAGCTCCACCGTGAAGGTGGGCGACTGTCCGAGGGTGTGCTGCACGGCGTTGGTGGCGAGCTCCGAGACGATGAGCCGCACCGTGTCGACGGCTTCCGCGTCGGGCGGCAGGCCCCAATCGGCGAGGATTCCCGCGACGTAGCGCCGCGCGTCGGAGACCGAGGCGGGATCGCTCGGCAGCGTGACGGTTGCTTCGAGATGGTCTGCCATGGCGACGCTGTCCCTTTCCCACCCGGGGCCGGCTCGATGTCTCGTAGCGGATGAGCGCTCACGCAGACGTTGTCGGCCTCGGACTGTGCTTCGCGCCAGAGTGCCACTCATCGTGCCGGTCTCGGGTGCGATCCACCAAGATATGCATATATCTGTCGCTCAAAGCGGTGAACTCTGCGACGGAAGACCGGATTTGGGCCCACACTTACCCCTCGCCGGGAAGCGGAGGAGGCGGCCATGGGGCACGGACCGGCGGTGCGCAGACGCAAGCTCGGCGAGGAGTTGCGCCGGCTGCGCGACCGGGCGGGGCTCACCAGCGGGGAGGCGGCCGCCCGGGTCGGCTGGCACCAGTCGAAGGTGAGCCGGATCGAGACCGGGCGCAGCGGGGTGAAGCCGGCCGACGTGGCCCGGCTGCTCGACGCCTACGAGGTCCTCGACCCCCAACTTCGCGCCCTGTTGGGCGCGTTGGCGGATTCGGCGGGGAGCGGCGGGGTGGACTGGACGCGCGCGTACAGCGGGCTGCTGCCACCGCAGTACCGCGACTTCATCAGCCTGGAGTCGCAGGCGCGTTCGGCCCGCACCCTGGAGACGTCGGTGGTGCCCGGTCTGCTCCAGACGCCGGCGTACGCGCGGGCGATGACGCGGGCCGCGCTCGGAGGTCTCTCGCCGGCGAAGGTGGACTCCCTGGTGGAGGTGCGGCTCGCCCGTCAGGAGGTGCTGCGCGCCGATCCCCCGCTGATGTTGAGCGCGGTCATCGACGAGGCGGTGGTGCGCCGACGGGTGGGCGGCCCCGCGGCGATGCGCGAACAGTTACGTCATCTGCTCGACGTGGCCGCGCTCGAACACGTCCGGCTGCAGGTCATTCCGTTCCACCGCGGCGGCTATGTGGGACTGACGGGTCCCTTTCTTATATTTTCGTTTCCGGCCATTTCTGATCTGGACGTGGTGGTTATCGACCACTTGACGAGTAGCCTCTACCTCGAACGGAGAGAAGACCTTGAGGCGTACAGTGCCGCGTTCCAGAGCGTCCAGGCACTCGCGCTTTCCTCCGAGGACTCGTTGGATCTCATCGCCAGGGCTGCCCGGGACGAAGACGAACCGGGCTAGTCCGTGGCGGGTGGGGAGGCTAGATGTCCGCGCATCCCGCACACGTTCCCTCCAGCACATCCCTCACCCATGCCTCGTGGCGGCGCAGCAGCCGTAGCGTGGGCATGAACAACTGTGTCGAGACGGCCCGGCTCAAGGGCGAGCTGCTTGCCGTGCGCGACTCCCAACGGATCGAAGGCCCCGCGCTGCTCTTCGGCGACCTGGCCTGGCACCGCTTCATCTCGTCCCTTCGCAGGGCGAGTTGACGGTACGTCACACCGTGGGCGCGGTCCTCAGGATCGCGCCCACCGCCCTGTCGATCTGCTGCGGCGTCAGATCGGCCCGTGCGGTGAGCCGGATCCGCGAGATGCCGTCCGGCACCGACGGCGGGCGGAAGCAGCCCACGACCAGGCCGGCCGCCCGGCAGTCGGCGGCCCAGGCCACCGCGGCCTCCGGAGAGGGCGCCCGCACGGAGACCACCGCGGCGTCGGGACGCACCGCGGCATGCCCCGCGGCGGTGAGCCTGCCGTGCAGTTCGGCGGCGACCGCGCGGGCCCGCGCCGCGCGCTCCGGCTCCGCGCGCAGCAGGCGCAGCGCGGCGAGCGCGCCGCCGGCCGCCGCGGGGGCGAGCCCCGTGTCGAAGATGAAGGTGCGCGCCGCGTTCACCAGGTGCCGCACGACCCGGGCGGGCCCGAGGACCGCGCCGCCCTGGCTGCCGAGCGACTTCGACAGGGTGACGGTGGCGACGACGTCCTCGGCGCCCGCGAGCCCCACCGCATGGAGCGCGCCGCGCCCGCCCGCGCCGAGCACCCCGAGCCCATGCGCGTCGTCCACGACGAGCGCCGCCCCGAACTCCCGGCACTTTTCGGCCAGTTGGGGCAGCGGTGCGGCGTCGCCGTCCACCGAGAACACCGAGTCGGACACCACGAGAGCCGGGCCGTCGTGGGCGTCGAGGGCCTTGCGCACGGCGTCGGGATCGGAGTGCGGCACGACCTCCGTCCGGGCCCGTGCGAGCCGGCAGCCGTCGACGATGGAGGCGTGGTTGGCGGCGTCGGAGACGATCAGGGAGCCGTGCGGGCCGAGCGCGGTCAGGGCAGCCAGGTTCGCCGCGTACCCGGAGGAGAAGACGAGGGCGGCCTCGAAGCCGCAGAAGTCGGCGAGTTCGCGCTCCAGCTCCGCGTGGAGCGCCGTGGTGCCGGTGACCAGGCGGGAGCCGGTCGCACCGGCGCCCCAGCGGTGCGCCGCCTCGGCGGCCGAGGCCGTGACCGCCGGGTGCCGGGTGAGCCCGAGGTAGTCGTTGCTCGCCAGGTCGAGGAGGTCCTGGCCGGCGTCGCGGGGCCGGAGCGTACGGACCAGACCGGCGCGCTCGCGGCGCTCCGATTCTCTGTCGATCCAGTCGAACGGCGCTCGCAACATGGTGGAGTCCCTTTTGTAGGCTGCCGACAGACCCTAGCCGGTGCCATGACTGGTCATGGTGTGGCGATACACACACCTCAAACGGACTGTGTTGTGGGATCCCTACCTTGGCCAGGGGCGGTGCCGTGCGCGAAGATCGGCGCCATGGACCTGCTGAACACGCTGGTGGACAAGGGGTTGCGGCGCGAACTGCCGACCCGCGAAGAGGCACTCGCCGTACTGGCGACCTCCGACGACGAACTGCTCGATGTGGTGGCCGCGGCCGGCAAGGTGCGCCGCCAGTGGTTCGGCCGCCGGGTGAAGCTGAACTATCTGGTGAACCTGAAGTCGGGCCTGTGCCCCGAGGACTGTTCGTACTGCTCCCAGCGGCTCGGCTCCAAGGCCGACATCCTGAAGTACACCTGGCTCAAGCCGGACGAGGCCTCGAAGGCGGCGGCCGCGGGCGTGGCCGGCGGCGCGAAGCGGGTCTGCCTGGTGGCCAGTGGCCGCGGCCCCACGGACCGCGACATCGCCCGCGTCTCGGAGACCATCGAGACGATCAAGGAGCAGAACGAGGGCGTCGAGGTCTGCGCCTGCCTCGGGCTGCTCTCCGACGGCCAGGCCGAGCGGCTGCGTGCGGCGGGCGCGGACGCCTACAACCACAACCTGAACACGTCCGAGGCGACGTACGGGGAGATCACCTCCACGCACACCTACCAGGACCGCGTGGACACCGTGACCAAGGCGCACGGCGCGGGGCTCTCGGCCTGCTCGGGCCTGATCGCGGGCATGGGCGAGTCCGACGAGGACCTGGTGGACGTCGTCTTCTCGCTGCGCGAGCTCGACCCGGACTCGGTGCCGGTGAACTTCCTCATCCCGTTCGAGGGGACCCCGCTCGGCAAGGAGTGGAACCTCACCCCGCAGCGCTGCCTGCGCATCCTCGCCATGACCCGGTTCGTCTGCCCGGACGTCGAGGTGCGGCTCGCGGGCGGCCGTGAGGTGCATCTGCGCTCGATGCAGCCGCTCGCGCTCCACCTGGTCAACTCGATCTTCCTCGGCGACTACCTGACCAGCGAGGGCCAGGCGGGACAGACCGACCTCGACATGATCGCGGACGCCGGGTTCGAGGTGGAGGGCGCCGGTACCACGACGCTGCCGCGCCACCGCGCCGACGCGCTCGCCGCCGCGGGCTGCGGCACGGACGCCGCCGCGTCGGGCTGCGGCAGCTCGGCCTCCGGCTGCGGTGCGCACGACGAGAGCGGCGGCGGCTCCCACGAGGGCGGCGGCTGCGGGCCCTGCGGGGGCCACGGCGCGCCCGAGCTGCCCGAGCAGGCGCCCGCCGACCAGGCGCGCACGGACCTGGTGGCCGTGCGCCGCCGCGGCGCGGGGACGGATCTCGCGCCCAATGCCTGACCTCTCCCCCGCCCACCTGCTCGACCTGGACCGCCGGCACGTCTGGCATCCGTACGGTCCGATGCCGGGCCGCCAAGAGCAGCTCCTGGTGGAATCGGCGTCGGGCGTACGGCTGCGGCTGGCCGAACCGGCGTACGGGCAGCGCGAGTTGATCGACGGCATGGCGTCGTGGTGGTCGGCCGTGCACGGCTACAACCACCCGGTGCTCAACGAGGCGGCCCGCGGCCAGCTCGACCGGATGAGCCATGTCATGTTCGGCGGGCTCACCCATGAGCCCGCCGTGCGGCTCGCGGCCCGGCTCGTGGAGATCACGCCCGGCCCGCTCCAGCACGTCTTCCTCAGCGACTCCGGCTCGGTCTCGGTCGAGGTCGCCGTGAAGATGTGCCTGCAGTACTGGCGCTCGGTCGGGCAGCCGCGCAAGCAGCGGCTCATGACCTGGCGCGGCGGCTACCACGGCGACACCTGGCAGCCCATGTCGGTGTGCGACCCCGAGGGCGGGATGCACGAGCTGTGGCAGGGCGTGCTGCCCCGGCAGCTCTTCGTGGGCGCCCCGCCCACGGCGTTCGAGGAGTCGTACGCCCGGGAGCTGCGCGAGACGATCGCGCGGCACGCCGACGAGCTGGCCGCGGTCATCGTGGAGCCGGTGGTGCAGGGCGCGGGCGGCATGCGCTTCCACTCCCCGGCGTACCTGCGGGTGCTGCGCGAGGCGTGCGACGAGCACGGCGTGCTGCTGGTGCTCGACGAGATCGCGTCCGGTTTCGGCCGCACCGGGGAACTGTTCGCGGCCGATCACGCCGCGGTCTCACCGGATGTCATGTGCGTCGGCAAGGCGCTGACCGGCGGTTATCTGTCGATGGCGGCGACGCTGTGCACGAGCCGGGTCGCCGACGGCATCTCGTCGGGCGATGTTCCGGTGCTCGCCCACGGCCCGACGTTCATGGGCAATCCGCTGGCCGCGTCGGTGGCGCTCGCCTCGATCGACCTGCTGCTCGGCCAGGACTGGCGCGGCGAGGTCAGGAGGATCGAGGCGGGACTGCTCGACGGTCTCGGCGCGGCCCGCTCGATCGAGGGCGTACGCGATGTGCGGGTGCTCGGCGCCATCGGCGTGGTCCAGCTGGACCACGACGTGGACATGGGGGCCGCGACGGCGGCCGCGGTGCGCGAGGGCGTGTGGCTGCGGCCGTTCCGGGACTTGATCTACACGATGCCGCCCTATGTGACGGGCGACGACGATCTGGCGCGCATCTGCCGAGCGGTGTGCGCGGCCGCGCGGGAGGGCTGAGATGACGATTCTGGTCGTGAGCGGTACGGGGACCGAGATCGGCAAGACCATCACCACGGCGGCGATCGCCGCCCTCGCGCTCGCCGGCGGCCGTTCGGTGGCGGTGCTCAAGCCCGCCCAGACGGGGGTCGCGCCGGGCGAGCCGGGTGACGTGGCCGAGGTGCGGCGCCTGGCGGGCGACGCGGTGACCGGGGCCGAACTGGCCCGGTTCCCCGAGCCGTTGGCGCCCGGCACCGCCGCCCGCCGGGCCGGTATGACACCGGTCGGGCCCGCCGAAGTGGCCGAGGCAGCGGCGAAGCTGGCCACCGAGCACGACCTGGTCCTGGTCGAGGGCGCGGGCGGGCTCCTGGTCCGCTTCGACGAGGAGGGCGGCACCCTCGCGGACGCCGCCCGGATCCTCGGTGCGCCCGTGGTGGTGGTGACGCCCGCCGGACTGGGCACACTCAACTCGACGGCCCTGACCGGCGAGGCCCTGCGGGCCCGTGGCATCGAGTTCGCCGGGGTCGTCGTCGGCAGCTGGCCCGCCGAGCCCGACCTCGCCTCGCGCTGCAATCTGGTGGACCTGCCGGAGTCCGCGGGTGCACCCTTGCTCGGCACCGTGCCCGAGGGCGCCGGACGGCTGGCGCCCACCGACTTCCGTATCCGGGCGGCCCATTGGCTCGCCCCCGCGCTCGGCGGCGTTTGGAGTATCTGATGGCTGTGTTACGGGCCCGCCTCGGGCAGCTCGTCGTGGACTGTGCCGACCCGGGGCGGCTCGCCCGGTTCTGGGCGGCGCTGCTCGGCGGGCACCCCGTGCTCCGGGGCCCCTCGTGGGCCCATGTCGACCCGCCGGGTTCGCCCCGGCTCGCCTTCCAGAAGGTGCCGGAGGAGAAGGCGGTCAAGAACCGGCTGCACCTGGACCTCGCGGTCGAGGACGTGGGCCGGGCGCGGGCGGCGGCCGTGCGGCGCGGGGCGCGCCCGGTGGGCGCGACGGTGACCGACGAGCAGGGCGTCTTCCAGGTGATGACGGATCCCGAGGGCAACGAGTTCTGCTTCGTGGAGTCACCTGACGGGTGAGCGGGCCGCCGGGCGCGGGGCGATGCCGGCCCTGATGTCCGCGGACGGGTGAGCGGGCCCGGCGCGGGGACAATACGGGGAGGGGTCCGCAGTCTCAGGAGGTCCGCCATGGCGCCGCGCACCAGGCTCGCCCCGGATGCCGTGCACCATCCGGTGTTCGCCCGCTTCTACGCCCGCTACAGCGAGGCGGTCGACCGGAGGGCCGGGATCGCCCCGCACCGCGCCGAACTCCTCGACGGGCTGTCGGGCCGCGTCATCGAGATCGGCGCCGGGAACGGGCTCAACTTCGCGCACTATCCCGCGGCCGTCTCCGAGGTGGTGGCGCTCGAACCGGAGCGCACGCTACGGCAGTCGGCGGTCCGGGCGGCGCTCAGGGCCGATGTACCGGTGGACGTGGTGCCGGGTGCGGCGGAGGCGCTGCCCGTCAAGAGCGAGGCCTTCGACGCAGCGGTCGCCTCGCTCGTGCTGTGTTCGGTACGCGATCTGCCGCGCGCGCTCGGCGAGCTCCGCCGCGTGCTGCGCCCCGGCGGTGAGCTGCGCTTCTTCGAGCACGGCAGGGCCGAGGGCCGGGTGCTCGCGACCGTACAGCGGGGGGTGGACCGCACGGTGTGGCCGATGCTGTTCGGCGGCTGTCACACGGCGCGCGATCCGGTGGGCGCGATCGAGGCGGCCGGCTTCGAGATGGTGGGGTACCGCCGGCTGCGGGTGCCCGAACGGGGCATTCCGGCGCCGTCGTCGCCCTGTGTGCTCGGGGTGGCCCGGCGTCCGGCGCCGGGCCCGGACGAGTAGCGGGCGGAGCGGGCCCGCGGGACCGGCGTCCGTATGGCAGAACACCTGGTCGCGGGCGGGGCCGCGGTGGTGGGATGGCGCGCATGAACGAGCTGCGCATCCGGGCCGCGGGGCCCGATGATCTGGACACCGTGCTGGGCTTCTGGAAGACGGCCGCCGAGGGCACCAGCATCAGCGACGACCGAGCGGGTGTGGAGCGTCTCGTCGCCCGGGACCCCGAGGCGTTGATCCTGGCCGAGGACGACGGCGTGCTGGTCGGCACGGTGATCGCGGGGTTCGACGGCTGGCGCTGTCATCTCTACCGCCTCGCCGTCCGTCCGGACCACCGCCGCCGGGGCGTCGGCGGGGCGCTCCTGGCCGCGGCGGAGGACCGATTCGCGGCGCTCGGCGGGCGTCGGGCGGACGCCATGGTGCTGGTCCGCAACGAGCTCGCGCGGCATGCCTGGGCGGCGGCGGGGTACGAGCCGCAGGAGCAGTGGCGGCGCTGGGTGAAGCCCCTGGCCTGAGCCGTCGCACCACCTTCCCTTTGCCAGTGCTTTACCATGGGTGGACTTCGATCCACCGGATGAAAGGTGTGAGCGTCCGCCCATGGGCGAGCCTCCCAGTACCCGTACCGCCGCGCGACACCGCGCGCACCGCCTCCGCCTGGCCGATCATGGGACGGAGGTGACCCGATGACCGAAGTGCTCCTGCTCCTCGCGGCCGTGCTGCTCTCGTTGGTGTGCGCGGTCTTCGTCGCGGCCGAGTTCTCCCTCACCACCGCCGAGCGCAGCGACCTGGAACGGGCCGTCGAGCGCGGCGAACGCGGCGCGGGCAGCGCCCTCAAGGCCGTTCGGAGCCTCACCTTCCAGTTGTCGGGTGCCCAGCTGGGCATCACCGTCACGGGCCTCGTCATCGGCATGATCGCCAAGCCGTCGATCGCCAAGCTCCTCACCGGACCGCTGGAGTGGACCGGCCTGTCCGCGTCGACCGCGAGCTCGGTGGCCCTCGTGCTCGGCATGGTGATCTCCACGGTGTTCCTGATGGTCGTCGGCGAACTCGTCCCCAAGAACTGGGCGATCTCCTCGCCGCTGGCCGTCGCGAAGGTCGTCTCGGCCCCGCAGCGCGCGTTCAGCGCCGCCTTCCGGCCGCTGATCAGTCACCTCAACACCTCGGCCAACCATCTGGTGCGCCGCTTCGGCCTCGAACCCGCCGAGGAGCTGGCCTCCGCGCGCAGCCCGCAGGAGCTGGTCGCGCTGGCCCGCCACTCGGCGAAGCAGGGCGCGCTGGAGGCGGACACGGCCGAGCTGTTCGTGCGCACCCTCAACCTCGCCGAACTGACCGCCGAGAACGTGATGACCCCGCGCGTGCAGGTCACCGCGCTCGATGTGCAGGCCACCGCGGAGGACGTCGCCAACGCGACCCGCGCCACCGGCCTGTCCCGCTTCCCCGTCTACCGGGGCAGCCTCGACTCGGTCGTGGGCATAGCCCACATCAAGGACGTCCTCGCCGTGCCCGCCGAGCGCCGCCGCCTGCACCCGGTCACCGCGCTGCTGCGCGAGCCGCTGCTCGTACCGGAGACGCTCACCGTGGACCGGCTGCTCGACCAGCTGTACGGCAAGCGGACCATGGCCGTCGTCATCGACGAGTACGGCGGCACCGCCGGCGTCGTGACGCTCGAGGACATCGTGGAGGAAGTGGTCGGCGAGGTCCGCGACGAGCACGATCCGCACGAGACCCCCGACCTCGCCCCCGCCGGGCAGGACGCCGACGGACGCATCCTGTACTCCGCGGACGGCGCCGCCCGCGACGACCAGCTCGCCGCGATCGGACTGCGCGTACCGGACGGGCCGTACGAGACCCTCGCCGGTCTCGTGGCGACCGAACTCGGCCGGATCCCGAAGGTCGGCGACCGTGTGGAGCTGACCGGCTGGCGCATGGACGTGGTCGACGCGACGGGCCGGCGCGCGGCGCGCGTTCTGCTGCACGCGCCGCTGCACACCGATGACGACGACGAGGAGGCGGCCCGATGATCGCGATCCAGATTCTCATCGGCCTGGCCACCCTGGTCGTCAACGCCTTCTTCGTGGGGGCCGAGTTCGCGCTGATCTCGGTCCGCCGCAGCCAGATCGAACCGCTCGCCGAGGACGGCAACCGCCGCGCGCGGAGCGTCATTTGGGGCCTGGAACACGTGTCGGCCCTGATGGCCGCGGCCCAGCTCGGCATCACCCTGTGCACCCTGGTGCTCGGTGTGGTCGCCGAGCCGGCCATCGCGCACCTGGTGGAGCCGGTCTTCGACGCGGTGGGCGTGCCGGACGGGCTCATCCACCCGGTCTCGTTCGTTCTCGCGCTGGCCGTCGCGACCTATCTGCACATGCTGCTCGGCGAGATGGTGCCGAAGAACATCGCGCTCGCCGAGCCGGCCCGCACCGCGCTGCTGCTCGGGCCGCCGCTGGTGACGCTGGCCAGGGCACTGCGTCCGGCGATCTTCGCGATCAACGCCTTCGCCAACACCATCCTGAGACTGCTCAGGGTGGAGGCCAAGGGCGAGGTCGCCGCGACCTTCTCCGACGACGAGCTGGCCCGCCTGGTGACCGACGCGGGCGACGCCGGGCTGCTCGACGGCCGGGCGGCCGACCGGCTGCGCGACGCGCTCGAACTGGGGCGGCGCCCGGTGCGGGACGTCGTGGTGCCACTGGACGAGGTGGTGCGGGCCGCCGTCGGCACCACGCCCGCGGAGCTGGAGCGGCTCGCCGCGAGCTCCGGGTACTCCCGCTTCCCGGTCGTCGACGACGACAGCCGCATCCTGGGCTACCTCCACGTCAAGGACGCCCTCGACGCGTCACCGCGCGACGTGGCCTTCCCGGTCGCCGCGCTCCGGCCGATCGCCCGGGTGCGCGCCGCGACCCCGCTCGACGACGTCCTCACCGCGATGCGCCGCAGCCGTACGCATCTGGCGGCGGCGCTCGGTGAGGACGGCAAGCTGGCCGGTCTGGTCACGATGGAGGACGTGCTGCGGGAGCTGGTGGGACCCCCGGCCGCGGCCTAACCGCTCACTGTGGGGGCGCCGGCCGGAGCGGCGGCGGGGCGGGCCGGTTCCGTGGTCTCGGTGAGGCCCGGACCCGGCGCCCCGATGCCGGCGGACCCGACCGCCATGAGGACGGCGAGCACCGCGGCCATCCCGGCGGTCGCGAGCGCGGCGGTCCAGTGGACGTCGAGCAGACTGGTCGCCCCGGCCGTCAGAACGGCGGCGAGCGCCTGGGCGAAGGTTCGGATGGCCCGCTCGGCGGTGGCCTTCCAGAAGGCAGCGGTGAACAACATCGCACGCTCACTCTCTCGCACGGCCGACCCGGCCGGCCCCCGAAAAGTTGATGTGTACCCGGCATACCGCGGAACCGCAAGTGCGGACAGGGGGCGGGCACGTCCGGTACGGAGGGGATGGGGGCGGGAGCGGGGCGGGGTGCGCCCCCGGGGCCGATCCGCGCGCGGTCACCGGTTCCAGGAGTCGCCGCACAGGCATCGCACCGCCCCAGGAACACCATGGCTACCGCGGGGTACGATCACAGCGCCATGGAGATGAATGCCTCATACACCAGCTTTGCCGCGCTCGGGGACTCCTTCACGGAGGGCATGTCCGACCGGCTCCCCGACGGGTCCTACCGCGGCTGGGCCGACCTGCTCGCCGTCCGTCTCGCGGCCCGCACGCCCGGCTTCCGTTACGCCAACCTCGCCGTGCGCGGCAAGCTCATCGGGCAGATCGTCGAGGAGCAGGTGGCCGCGGCGGCCGCCCTGCGCCCGGACGTCATCACCCTGGTCGGCGGCCTCAACGACACCCTGCGCCCGAAGTGCGACATGGGACGGGTGCGTGACCTGTTGACGGAGGCGGTCGAGCAGCTCGCCCCCTCCTGCAAGCAGCTGGTCCTGATGCGCAGCCCGGGGCGCAACGGTCCGGTCCTGGACCGGTTCCGGCCGCGTATGGAGGAGCTGTTCGCGCACATCGGTCAACTCGCCGACCGGCACGGGGCGTTGGTGGTCGACCTCTACGGCGCTCCGGCCCTCGCCGAGCAGCACATGTGGGACTTCGACCGGCTGCACCTGACGCCCGAGGGGCACCGCAGGGTGGCCGAGGCCACGTGGCAGACCCTGGGGCTCGCCGCGGAGGAGGACTGGCGCACGCCCCTGGCGCCCCCGGCCCGGCCCGGCTGGGCGGCGAGCCGCTCCGCCGACGTGCGCTTCGCACGTCAGCATCTGGTGCCGTGGATAGGGCGCCGCCTCACGGGCCGCTCCTCCGGCGACGGCCGCACCGGGGCGCACTTCAGCGCCGCGGAGGGCCGGGCGTTCTGGGTCACTCCGGCGGCGGGCAAGCCGGTGGGCCCGGTGTCCGAGTGGGTGCGGGTCGACGGCTGAAGGCCCCGGGGGTCAGCCGACGACGGCCGGCTCCGGCACGCGCGCGGCGACGAACCGTGTCGTGCTGCGGAGCCGGAACCCCAGGGACTCGTACAGCCGGATCGCCCGGGTGTTGCCGGCGGCGGTGTGCAGGAACGGTGTGTCGCCCCGCTCCTCGATGCCCACGGCGACCGCGCGGACCAGACGGGAACCGAGACCCTGGCCGCGGAAGGCGTCGTCGGTGCAGACGGCGCTGATCTCGGTCCACCCCGGCGGGCGCAGTCGTTCGCCCGCCATCGCGATCAGCCGGCCGTCGCGGCGGATGCCCAGGTAGGTGCCGAGTTCGACGGTGCGCGGCAGGAACGGACCCGGCCGCGTGCGTGCCACGAGCGCCAGCATCTCGGGAACGTCGTCGGCGCCGAGCCGGACCGCCTCCTCGTCGGGCCGGGCCTCCAGCTCCTCACCGACGAGCTGGACACCCGCCAGGTCGAAGGTGACCTCCCAGCCCTCGGGCAGCGGGGCGCGCACCCCGGGGAGCTCCACTTCCGTGCCTGCCCCGGCGAGCGCCGCCAGGTCCGCCCAGTCCGTGGCGTCGGGCTCGGCGGGAAGACCGAGCCAGGGCGACACGTCGGTCCGGTACCGCAGCACCCGGCCCCGGCGCTCGGCGAACCGGGCGTGCGGCCCGGTCAGCGAGGCGTACGCGGGGTTGTCCAGCGGATGCGCCGGGTTCTCGGCGCGGACGGACGCGTTGTGCATGATCTCCTCGTTCGGGACGGGACGGGACGGGCGGGGGCCGGGCGAGGCGGGGCCGGGGTGGTGCGGGACGGATCGATCGGGGGTCGGGGCGTGGTCCTGCGGTGCCGCTTCGCTGGGTCGGCGTCGGCTTCCGGGGCAGCCGGCGTGGGCCGGCGCCGGACTCCTCGGGTTGCTCGCACTCGTCGGACTCCCCCGGGAAAAGGTTACGAGGGACGCTCCGCATTCCCCGTACCGCACCTCCCGCGGAACCGGTGCCGCTCGGTGCGTCACGGCCGGGGCGGCACCGCGGGTCGCGGAAGGTGGCGCGAAGGCAGCCCCGGGGCCGCGCCGGGTGATCGTTCTTGGCATGCTGTCCTCATGCCGTCCCCCGCGCTCAACGACCTCGTCGACGAACTCCTCTCCGCTCCGGGCCCCCTCGCGATCGTGGCCGCGGGCGACCCCGTGCTGCGGCGCCCGGCCGAACCGGTGGACGACCGTCTCGATCCGCGACGGCTCGGCCGGCTGATCGAGGCGATGCGCGCGACGATGCACGCCGCACCGGGAGTCGGCCTCGCCGCGCCGCAGGTGGGACTGCCGCTGCGGCTCGCCGTCATTGAGGACACGGCGGAGGTGTCGGACGAGGTCAGGCGGGTGCGCGGCCGTGTCCCGCAGCCGTTCCGGGTGCTGGTCAATCCGGCGTACGAACCGGTCGGGACCGGCCGTGCCGCGTTCTTCGAGGGCTGCCTGAGCGTGCCCGGGTGGGGCGCCGTGGTCGCCCGGCACGAGACCGTACGCCTGCACGCGCTCGACGAGCACGGCCACACACTGGACGAGGTGTTCACCGGCTGGCCCGCCCGGATCGTGCAGCACGAGACCGACCACCTCAACGGCACGTTGTACCTGGACCGCGCGGAGCTCCGCTCGCTCTCCTCGCGCGAGGCGATGGCCGAGCGCTGGAACCAGCCCGGCCCCGCCGCGGCGGCCGAGGCCCTGGGCTTCGAGCTCTCGTAGCAAGCGACAAACCGGGGTGGGGCGCTGGCCTGCAGAAATCGCCAGTAGAATCTCTCCACGTGACTGCTGTGTCTGCGAAGCCTCGCATCCCGAACGTTCTGGCCGGCCGCTACGCCTCCGCGGAGCTCGCCGTCCTCTGGTCCCCCGAGCAGAAGGTCAAGCTGGAACGCCAGCTGTGGCTCGCTGTGCTGCGCGCCCAGAAGGACCTGGGGATCGAGGTGCCCGAGGCAGCGCTCGCCGACTACGAGCGCGTGATCGACCAGGTCGACCTCGCCTCCATCGCCGAGCGCGAGAAGGTCACCCGGCACGATGTGAAGGCGCGCATCGAGGAGTTCAACGCCCTCGCCGGGCACGAGCAGGTCCACAAGGGCATGACCTCGCGCGACCTGACGGAGAACGTCGAGCAGCTCCAGATCCGGCTCTCCCTCGAACTGATGCGGGACCGTGCGGTGGCGGTCCTGGCCCGCCTCGGCAAGCTGTCCGGCGAGTACGCCGAGCTGGTCATGGCCGGGCGCTCGCACAACGTGGCCGCGCAGGCCACGACCCTGGGCAAGCGTTTCGCGACCGCCGCCGACGAGCTTCTCGTGGCGTACGGGCGTCTGGAGGACCTGCTCGCCCGCTACCCGCTGCGCGGCATCAAGGGCCCCGTCGGCACCGCGCAGGACATGCTGGACCTGCTCGGCGGCGACGCCGCGAAGCTCGCCGACCTGGAGCAGCGCATCGCGGGCCACCTCGGCTTCGCGCACGCCTTCACCTCCGTCGGCCAGGTCTACCCGCGCTCCCTCGACTACGACGTGGTGACCGCCCTGGTGCAGCTCGCCGCCGCACCGTCCTCGGTCGCCAAGACGATCCGGCTGATGGCCGGGCACGAGCTGGTCACCGAGGGCTTCAAGCCCGGCCAGGTCGGCTCGTCCGCGATGCCGCACAAGATGAACACCCGCTCCTGCGAGCGCGTCAACGGCCTGATGGTCATCCTGCGCGGCTACGCCTCGATGACGGGCGAGCTGGCGGGCGACCAGTGGAACGAGGGCGACGTCTCCTGCTCGGTGGTGCGCCGGGTCGCGCTGCCCGACGCGTTCTTCGCCTTCGACGGCCTGCTGGAGACCTTCCTCACCGTCCTCGACGAGTTCGGCGCCTTCCCCGCCGTCGTCGCCCGGGAGCTGGACCGCTACCTGCCGTTCCTGGCCACGACGAAGGTCCTGATGGCCGCCGTCCGCGCCGGGGTCGGCCGGGAGGCCGCGCACGAGGTCATCAAGGAGCATGCCGTGGCCTCCGCCCTCGCCATGCGTGAGCAGGGCGCCGAGCGCAACGAGCTCCTCGACAAGCTCGCCGCCGACGACCGCATGCCGCTCGACCGGGCCCAGCTCGACGCCCTGATGGCCGACAAGCTGTCCTTCACCGGCGCGGCCGGCGACCAGGTGGGCGCCGTGGTCTCCCGCATCGAGGAGATCGTCAAGCAGCACCCCGCGGCGGCCGGTTACGCTCCGGGCTCGATCCTGTGATCCTGGCTCCGTGCTGACTCCTCAGGAACTCCAGGCCGCTCGCGACTCCGTCATCCCCGACGTGATCGCGGGCGGCTTGTCCGTGCTGTTCTGCGGCATCAACCCCGGGCTGATGTCGGGTGCCACGGGCCACCACTTCGCCCGCCCCGGAAACCGCTTCTGGCCGGTGCTGCACCGGTCCGGTTTCACCCCACGGCAGTTGAAGCCGTCCGAGCAGGACGAGCTGATCTCGTACGGTCTCGGCATCACCAATGTGGTGGCACGGGCCACGGCCCGCGCGGACGAGATCGACGCCGAGGAGTTCCGCGAGGGCGGGCGCCTGCTGGCGGCGAAGGTCGAGCGGTTCCGGCCCGCCTGGCTTGCCGTCGTCGGTGTGACCGCCTACCGCACGGCCTTCGGCGACCGCAAGGCCCGCATCGGCCCCCAGGAGCACATGATCGGCTCGACCCGGGTGTGGGCCCTGCCCAACCCCAGCGGCCTGAACGCCCACTGGACGGCAGAGACCATGGCCGAGGAGTACGCCCGCCTGCGCCTCGCGGCACAGGAGCCCCGCACCTAGCTCGACAAGCGCCGTCGGCCGGGCTGCCGGGCACGACCGGAATACCGGCCGGCGGGCGGGGCGCCGGGCTAGGGCGGTGCTGTCTCCGTCACCGTGACGCTCAGGTCCCACCCCGGGCCCGCCTCCTCCAGATCGAGCCCCACCGCGATCCATCGGTCCTCGACGTGCCACAGGTGCAGGAAGTCGAAACCGACGGCGAACTCCGCCCAGGGCTCCGGTATCGCCTCTCCCGCGACCAGCCGGGCCTGCGCGCTCCAGAGGCTGATGTACTGCGGCTGCTCCCACCGCCGGATGAGCTCCGCTATCAACGCGTCGTGGTCGGCTACGCATTGGGCGCGCTGTTCCAGCCGTTCCGCCATGTCCTCCCACTCCTCCTCGTCGGCGCTCAGACACGCGCTGTGGTACCCCGGCCCGCTCACACCCGAGCCGCTACGGCCACGCTCCGCGGGGAACTCCCGGGAGCGCAGCCGATCGATGTGCTGGAGATACAGGGCGGTGGTCATGTCGTCAGTAAACCGCCCGGCACTGACAATTGGTGCCGCGTCAGCCGTTGGCGGCGGCCGGTGCGCGGTCAGGCGTCGCGCCTCCTCAAGGTCCACCAGCCGGCGCCCGTGGCGACCATCGTCCACGCCACGAGGACGGCCATTCCGCTCCACGGTCCCAGCGTCCCGGCCGGATGCTGCAGCAGGATCTGCTGTCCCGCACGATCCGGCAGGAAGTCGGCCGCGCCGCCGCCCTGTGCCATGTCACCCACCACGAACGGCAGGATCAGGAACAGCGGAACCAGCACACTCAGCGCGCCGGTGACACTGCGCAGAACGGCCGCCACACCCGCCGCGAGGACACCGACCAGCGCCAGGTAGACGGCGCAGCCGACGACGGCGCGCGGCGCGCCCGGGTCCGCTATGCCTCTCCCGAACCCCTGGTCCATCAAGGCCTGGCCGCCGAGGAAGCTGATCAGGCTGGCCACCAGGCCGACGGCGAAGACACATCCGCCCACCATCGCGAGCTTGGCCCCGTAGAACAGCGTCCGGTCGGGCACCGCCGCAAGGGAAACCCGGATCCCGGCGTTCTTGTACTCGCCGCCCATCGCTATGACACCGAAGACGATGGCGGCCAACTGGCCGAAGTTCAGGCCGTAGTAGGAGAACAGGACGGGGTCGAAGTCGGTGCTGCCGGGCTGCGGGCGGCCGAGGGCGCCGCAGATGAGGAGCGAGAGCCCGGCCGTCGCCACGGGCACCGTCAGCAGCGAGCCCATCAGGGACGGCAGCGAACGGACTTTGATCCATTCGGTGTGGAGCACTGCGGGGAACGCCATGGGTCAGGCCTCCTGGGTCGCGGTGGCACGGATGGACGCGTACTGCGCCTCGCCCGCGGTCAGATCGAGGTACGCCTGCTCCAACGTGCCTTCCTCCGTGGCGAGTTCGAGCAGGGGGATGCCGTCGCGCGCGGCGAGCGGACCGATCACGTCGACCCGCGCCCCCTCGACCGTCCAGAGCCCGCCCTCTCCCTGGACCGGTTCGAAGCCTTCGCCGAGCAGGAGCTCGCGCAGCCGGCCGTCCTCGGTGGTGCGCAAGCGCACCTTGGGCTGGATGCGGGAGTCGATGAAGCCCCTCATGGAGGTGTCGGCGAGCAGCCGCCCGCGGCCGAGGACGACCAGGTGGTCGGCGCACGAGGCCGTCTCGTTCATCAGGTGGCTGGAGACCAGGACCGTCCTGCCCCGGCGGGCCAGGCCGCGCATCAACTCCCTGATCCAGATGATCCCTTCGGGGTCGAGGCCGTTGGACGGTTCGTCCAGGATCACCACCGCGGGGTCGCCGAGGAGGGCGGCCGCGATACCGAGCCGCTGCCGCATGCCGAGCGAGAACGTCTTCACCCGACGGCTCCCGACCTCCGCGAGCCCGGATTCCTCGAGGACCTCGTCCACCCGCGCCGCGGGTATGCGGTTGCTCACCGCCAGGGCGAGCAAGTGGGCGTGGGCCGTGCGGGAGCCGTGAGCGGCCTGGGCGTCGAGCAGGGCACCCACCTCGCGCAGCGGGTCCGCCAGCTCCGCGTACCGCCGGCCATCGATCGTGGCGGTGCCCGACGTCGGCCGGTCGAGGCCGAGCAGGATGCGCAGGGTGGTGGACTTGCCCGCGCCGTTGGGTCCGAGGAAGCCGGTGACCCGGCCGGGCTCGACCGCGAAGGTGAGGCCGTCCACGGCGCGTGTGGTGCCGTACTCCTTGCAGAGTGCCTGGACTTTGATCCTTGTCATGCCTCAAGCGTGTCGCCCGGCCCGGTCGGCCACCTCCCCCGGCGGAGGGGATCCTCTCCCCCGCGCGGGGGAGCCGCGACACCGTGCGCGCTGGGACGATGGACGAATGCGCCGCTCCCTTCGCCTGCTGGCCAGCCCGGTCACCTACACACGATGGCTCCATCTGCTCATTCCGATGACCTTCGTGGCCATGTGGCTGTTCATCACCAACCAGGTCTACGTCCTGGGGCTGTTGGTGGTGCCGCTCGGTCTGATACCCGCGGTGCGGCTCGAGGAGGGCGTCCAGGCACAGCTCCTGCTCACCCCGGACGAGCGCGGCAGACCCGATCCCTCGATCGCCCACGCGCCGTCGGCCACCTGGCGGGACCGATGGCGCACCGTGCTGTGGCTGGAGGTCCGCCTCGTGCTGTCCTGGGTGGCGATCGCGGGGACCGTCTGGCTGCCGTCGCTGGCCGTGGACATGGTGGCGCGCGGGCTCGGTCGCGCGCCGGTCGTGTTCGGTTGGATGGCGTCCTGGCAGGAGCGGTGGTGGCTCGTGCCGCTCGCGCTGATACCGGTCGCGCTGATGCTGGTCTGCGTCGTGCTGATCGGTGATCTCATCACCTACCTCGCCCGCAGGCTGCTCGGGCCGTCGGCCGTCGAGCGGCTCACCGCGCTGGAGGAGCGCACGGAGGCGCTCCTCGAGCGCAATCGCATCGCCCGTGAGATCCACGATTCGATCGGCCACGCACTGACCGTCGCCGTGGTGCAGGCCGGCGCCGCCCGCGCGGCCGACGACCCCGCGTTCACCGACCGGGCGCTGCTGGCCATCGAGGAGACCGGCCGGGCTGCCCTGGAGGACCTGGAGCGAGTGCTGCTCGTGCTGCGCGAGACGACGCTCCCCGTCAGCCGGCGTCCGACGCTCCTGGAGGCGGGCCGGCTCATCGAGTCGGCCCGCGGGTCGGGCGCGGAGGTCGAAGCGGAGCTCTCCGGCCCTCTCGACCTGGTGCCGGGGCCGGTCTCGCGCGAGGGGTACCGCATCCTCCAGGAGGCCCTGACCAATGTGCTGCGGCATTCGGGCCCCGTGCCCGTGCGGATCCGCATGGCCGTCCTCGGACAGCGACTTGAGATGGACGTGACCAATCCGCTGACGGGTGAGACGCCCCGCGGCAAGGGCGGCAGCGGCCTGCGCGGAATGCGGGAGCGTGCCGCGCTGCTGGGCGGGGAGGCGGAGTCAGGGGCGTACGAAGGCGAGTGGCGGGTGCGGGTGCGGCTGCCGCTGGAGACCCCGGTCTGAGCCGCCGGTGCGGCCCGCCACCCGGGGTTGTCCACAGCCCTCCGGGGCTCGTCACCGTCGGCCACTAGGCTGGCCGGATGCCGGTAACCGTACTTCTGGTCGACGACGAACCCCTGGTCCGCGCGGGTCTGCGGGCCGTGCTCGAAGCGCAGCCCGATATCGAGGTGGTGGGCGAGGCGGCCGACGGCGCGGCCGTGATCCCGCTGATCCGGCAGGTGCGGCCCGATGTCGTCGCGATGGATGTGCGGATGCCGCTCATGGACGGCATAGAGGCGACCCGTGCGGTGCTGCGCACGGTCCAGGATCCGCCGAAGATCCTGGTCGTCACGACCTTCGAGAACGATGAGTACGTGTACGAGGCGCTGCGGGCCGGGGCCGACGGGTTCCTGCTCAAGCGGGCGCGGCCGGCCGAGATCGTCAACGCGGTACGGCTGGTGGCCGAGGGCGACTCGCTGCTGTTCCCGGCCGCGGTGCGCGCGCTCGCCGCCGCCTACGGCAACAACGCCGCGCGGACCGCGTTCGCCGCAGCCGCGCTCACCGACCGGGAGGCCGCGGTGCTGCGGCTGATGGCACGGGGGCTTTCGAACGCGGAGATCGCCGCTCGGCTCGTCGTCGGATCGGAGACCGTGAAGACCCATGTCAGCTCCGTGCTCGCCAAGTTGGGTGCCCGGGACCGCACCCAGGCGGTCATCGCCGCGTACGAGTCCGGATTCGTGGCCCCGAGCTGATGCGCCTCCGTTACGGGCCGCCGCTCGCCGTACACCTGACCAGCGAGTACGATCCGGCAGACACGCGCACGAGCTGGGAGGACACACGTTGGGGCGGCTGACCGGCGGGGATCCCTCTCTGCTGCGGAGGATCAATTCCGCGGTGGTGCTGCACGCCCTGCGGGGCGCGGAATCTCCCACACTGACCGATCTGACCCGGATCACCGGTCTGTCCCGGCCGACGGTCGAGGGCGTGGTCGACGGCCTGATGGAGGCGGGGCTCGTCGTCGAGTCGGCGCCCGAGGAGGGCGAGGCCCGGCGTCAGGGCCGTCCCGCGCGGCGCTTCCGGTTCCGGGCCGAGGCCGGGCATCTGCTCGGCATAGAGATCGGCCCGCACCGGGTGGCCGCGCTGCTCTCCGGTCTCGACGGCAGGATCTTCGGCGCGGGTTCGCGCGAGGTGCCCGAGGCGGCCTCGGCCGACGAGCGTCTCGAACGGGTCCGGGTGACCGTGGCCGATGTGCTGCGCCGGGCCGGCGTGGCGCGCAGTTCGCTGCGCGCGGTCGGCGTCGGCAGCCCCGGCATCGTCGAGGCGGACGGCACGGTGCGGCTGGGTACGGCGCTGCCCGAGTGGACGGGGCTGGCTCTCGGCGAGCGGCTGCGGCGCTCGTTCCGCTGCCCGGTCCTGGTGGAGAACGACGCCAACGCGGCGGCCGTGGCCGAGCACTGGAAGGGCGCGGCGACCGACTCCGACGACATGGTCTTCGTCATGGCCGGCCTGAGTCCGGGTGCGGGTGCGCTGATCGGCGGCCGGTTGCACCGCGGCTTCGGCGGCGCCGCGGGCGAGATCGGCGCGCTCCATCTGCTGGGCCGCGATGTCACCCCGGAGAAGCTGCTCTCGACCACGGACGAGCCGCTGCACCCGTTGGACGAGCAGGCCGTCGCGGATGTGTTCGCGCTGGCCCGCCAGGGCGATGCCAGGGCACAGGCCGCGGTGGAGCGGTTCCTTCAGCGCCTGGTGCACGACGTGGCCGCGCTGGTGCTCGCCCTCGATCCCGAGCTGGTCGTGGTGGGTGGCTGGGCGGCCGGCATCGACGGCGTACTGCAGCCGCTGCGCGAGGAGTTGGCGCGGTACTGCCTGCGCCCGCCGCGTGTGGTGCTGTCCATGCTGGGCGAGGCGGCGGTGGCGACGGGTGCGCTGCGGCTGGCCCTCGACCATGTGGAGGAGGAGCTCTTCGCCGTCGAGGGCACGGTGACCGCGCGCCGCTGAGCCTTCGGCGACGCAGCAGGGCCCGCACCTCGTCGAGGTGCGGGCCGCGGCGTGTGGGGAGGCTCAGGAGGCCTGGCGCTGCTGAGCGGTGTGGCTGATCTCCAGGTCGCCGGAGTCGCCGAAGGTGAGGCGGCAGGTGTCCGCCCGGTAGGTGGCGACGGAGACGGCCAGAGTGCGGCCGTCGGCGTGGAACCGCGTGGTCACGACGAGGACGGGGGCCCCGGGCAGCCGGTCGAGTTCCTTGGCGTCGTCGGCGCGGGCCGAGCCCAGCTCCACCGCGCGATCCTGGCCTTCGAGGCCGAGACGGCGCAGTTCGCGCAGGACGGCCCGGCCGCGGGCCGGACCCGACGGCACGTCGATGGCGGAGAGCTCGGGCACCGAGCCGGCCGGTACGTAGAGGAGCTCGGCGGCGACGGCCTGGCCGTGGGTCACGCGGATGCGGCGGACGACGTGCATCTCCTCGCCACCCGCTGTCCCGAACAGGCCCGCGACCGCGGTCGGCGGCACGGCGGTCGTCGCGTCGGCGGTCTGCCAGTCGTCGCCGGGAGCGCCGGGCCAGTCGTGCTGGGCCGTGGCGACCGGGACGGCGGTGCGCGGCGGCGCGACGGTGGTGCCGACACCGCGGCGGCGCTGGAGACGGCCTTCGAGTTCGAGCTGTTCGAGCGCCTGACGGAGCGTGGCGCGTGCGACGCCGAACCGGGCCGCGAGGTCGCGTTCGTTGGGCAGGATCTCGCCCACCGAGAAGTCCGAGTCGAGCGCCTCGCTGAGTACCGTCTTGAGGTGCCAGTACTTCGGTTCCGGCACCGATTCCAGCTGCGTGGTCCCCACCCTGATCCTCCGCAATCGCCGTGTCCCCGGCGGCTTTCCGTGCCCTTGTTTATTAAAGGTTCCTGCACTAACTCTGCGACCATAGGACGGCCCACCCCCTTGGTCAAGACCAATCCTCGTTCCGTTACGGAGCGCACACGAGGGGTGCCACAGAGCGTTCACGAGACGTTCGCGCCGCCGTGAAGAGGCCGCGGGCGAAGACCGCCCCCGCCGTCACGTCCGCGCTCTGCCCGTTATGTCTATTGAACTCCCGGCTACTCGGCGGTAGTTGTTGCTGACAAGTCGTCTAAGCGCGGATCCCAGGACAGGGAGCAGCCCCATGACCGCAGAGGTCTCGTTCACCATCGACACGCCCCGAGGGAGCCGTTCCGCATCGGTCGCCTACCGGCGCCGGGGCTCCGGCGAACCGCTCCTGCTGCTGCACGGCATCGGCCATCACCTCCAGGCGTGGGACCCGGTCTTCGACCTGCTGGCGGCGGACCGTGAGGTGATCGCCGTCGATCTGCCCGGCTTCGGCGTCTCGCCCGGCCTGCCGGACGGCGTCTCGTACGACCTCGCCGGCGTCGTCCCGGTGCTCGGCGCGCTGTGCGAGGCCCTCGGGGTCGACCGCCCGCACGTCGCGGGGAATTCGCTCGGCGGACTGCTCGCCCTGGAGATGGCGCGCGCGGGACTCGTACGGTCCGTGACGGCGCTCTCGCCCGCCGGTTTCTGGACTCCGGCGGAGCGGCAGTACGCGTTCGCCATGCTGCGGACCATGCGGCAGGTCGCGATGGTCCTGCCGCTCCCCGTCATCGAGCGGCTGTCCCGCACGGCCGCCGGACGCACCGCGCTGACCAGCACCATCTACGCCCGGCCCGGCAGGCGTTCGCCGGAGGCCGTCGTCGCCGAGACGCTCGCGCTGTGCGAGGCGCCCGGCTTCGCCGAGACGCTGGCCGCCGGGCAGGACGTCCTGATCACCGAGGACCTGCCCGGTCTCCCCGTCACCGTCGCCTGGGGCAGCAAGGACCGGCTGCTCCTGCGCCGCCAGGGCGTCCGCGCCAAGCACGCGATCCCCGGCGCCCGCCTGGTTCGGCTGCCCGGCTGCGGACATGTGCCGATGAACGACGACCCCGCCCTGGTCGCGCGCGTCATCCTCGACGGGAGCCGCCCGGTCGGCGCCGCCGTGAGGGCGACGGCGCGGCTCGGGTAGGCCACCGGATCGAGCCGGGCCGCCTACCGGGGCCGCGCGTACGGCTGTGCGCGACGCCGTGAACGGGCCGGTCACCGGAGGCGAACACTCCAGGCCACGCCCGACGGAAAACCGCCAAAAGGGCATCAGAAGCACACTTAACCCGTCAGTCACAAAGCGTTCGCGATCACGCAACACCACTCGGCCACAGTGGTGCCATGACTGATACGCACGGCCGCCCCCACGCCCCCAGCCCCTCCCCCACCCCGGCCCACGACCCGGCGCGCTCCCGGGCGTCCGAGAAGCACGCCCGCCGTCACACCTGGCGGCGGGAGCTCGTCGAACTCGCCGCGTTGTTCACGGCCGTGGCCGTCGCCGACGGGCTCGCGAACCTGGTCGCGCACGGTCCCGACGGCACGTTCCTGCTGATCGCCTCGGCGGGTGCGCTCATCGCCACGGCCGCGTTCCACACCTGGTGGGCGCGGCGCCACAGTCATGCGCCCCCGCCCCCGGAAACCGCCGGCCACGCGACCGGCGCCGCGACCGGCGCGACAGCGGGATCCGGCACCTCGGCCGACGACGACGCGCGGTCCGACGGCGCGGCCCGCGAGACCGCCCTGTGGCGGATGCGGACGACCGTACGGGACGAGCCCGGCAGCCTCGCGGCGCTGTGCGGCGTGCTCGCCGGGCAGCGCGTGGACATCCTCACGCTCCAGACGCACCCGCTGGCCGACGGCACCGTCGACGAGTTCCTGCTGCGCGCCCCCGCCCGGTTGTCGGCCGCCGAACTGTCCGCGGCCGTCTCCGCGGCCGGCGGCGCCGACACCTGGACCGAGCGGGCCGACGCCCATGACCTCGTCGACGCCCCGACCCGGGTCCTCGGGCTCGCCACCCGCACCGCCCTCGACGCCGCCGAACTACCCTTGGCGCTCAGGCAGTTGCTGGGCCGCTGCACCATTCACTCGCTGCCCGCGGTCTCCCTCACCGGGCGTCCCAACGGGGAGATCGCCCCCGTCGAGGGCGTACTGGAGTCGACCACCATGCGGCTGCGGGACCCGAGCGGCGGCGCGATCACCATCGACCGGCCCCATCTGCCGTTCACGCCGACCGAGTTCGCCCGCGCGCGGGCCCTGGTCGAGCTGGACGCCCGGCTCGGCCCGCGCGTCCCGCGCCACGAGGACGTGCTGACCCTGCCCGAGGGCAACGAGATCACCGTACGGCGAGCGGATCCGCGCGACCTGGAGGCCGCCAAGGCGATGCACGAGCGGTGCTCCCCGCACACGCTCGGCCTGCGCTACCACGGCCCCGTCGGCGACGCCGACCGTTACCTCGGCCACCTGCTGAGCCCGCGCTACGGCCGTACCCTCGCCGTGCAGACCGCCTCCGGGCGTCTCGTCGCCCTCGGCCATCTGCTGTGGGACGGCGACGAGACCGAGGTCGCCCTGCTGGTGGAGGACTCCTGGCAGCGCCGCGGCATCGGCTCCCAACTGCTGCGCCGCCTCCTCGACCTCGCCGCCGAAGCCCGGTGCGAGAGCGTCTACGCCATCACGCAGTCGTCCAACACGGGGATGGTCGCGGCCATGCGCGGACTCGGCCTCCCGCTGGACTACCAGATCGAGGAGGGCACCCTCGTGGTCACGGCCCGGCTCGGCACGACGGCGTCGAAGAACGCTCCGGAGCGGCCCCGGCACGTCGAACAGCGCTGACACCAGCAGGCCAGAGCGGCGCCGGGCACCTCGCACGGCGCCGTTCCCGGTGCCTCGAACGACGCGCGGCGGACGACGGCGCGGCGGTCCGACAGGTGCTCGCACGCTGATGGGTGGTGACGCGGAGCCCTCCCTCGGAGAGGATGTCCGCATGTCAGTTACTTCCAGCAGCGCGCTGCCCCGCCAGGTCGCCGACGCCTATGTCGACGCACTCATCGAACTCGACCCGATCACCGGGAGCTACTTGGGCGTCAGGGCGAGCCACGCCCTCCTGCCCGACTTCTCCCCCGCAGGACAGTCGGCCATGGCCGACCTGGCGCGCACCACGCTCGCCCGTCTCGACGAGGCCGAGCGGCAGCCCGGCGCCGACAGCGACGCCGAGCGGCGCTGCGGACGGCTGTTGCGGGAGCGGCTGACCTCCGAACTGGGTGTCCACGAGGCGGACGAGGGCCTGCGCAAGATCAGCAACCTCAGCTCGCCGGTGCACGACGTACGGATGTCGTTCACCTTGTCGCCGACGGAGACGGACGAGGACTGGGGCGCCCTCGCCTCGCGGCTGCGCGCGGTGCCCGCCGCGATCGAGGGGTACCGCGCCTCGCTCGAACTGGGCCTTGAGCGCAAGCTGTTCGGTGGCCCGCTCGCCACGAAGACCGTCGTCGGACAGCTCGGCGAATGGGTCGACACCGGCTTCTTCGAGGGGATCGCCGCGCCCGGCCCGGCATCGCTGCGCGCCGAGCTCGACGCGGCGGCGGCCGAGGCGTCCGCCGCCATCACCGCCCTGCGCGACTGGCTGCGCGATGTGTACGCGCCGGCCATCGAGGGGGCTCCCGACACGGTGGGCCGCGAGCGCTACCAGCGCTGGTCGCAGTATTACAACGGCACCGCGCTCGACCTCGACGAGGCGTACGCCTACGGCTGGTCGGAGTACCACCGGCTGCTCGGCGAGATGAAGACCGAGGCCGCCAAGATCCTGCCCGGCGCCGGCCCCTGGGAGGCCCTGGCCCACCTGGACGAGCACGGCGCGCACATCGAAGGCGTCGACGAGGTCCGCGACTGGCTCCAGTCCCTGATGGACGAGGCCATCGAGGCGCTCGACGGCACCCACTTCGAACTCGCCGAGCGGGTACGCACGGTGGAGTCGCGCATCGCGCCGCCCGGCGGCGCCGCGGCCCCGTACTACACGGGCCCCTCCGAGGACTTCTCACGCCCCGGCCGCACCTGGCTGCCCACCATGGGCGAGACCCGCTTCCCCGTGTACGACCTGGTCTCGACCTGGTACCACGAGGGTGTGCCGGGCCATCACCTCCAGATCGCGCAGTGGGTGCACGTCGCCGACCAGCTCTCGCGCTACCAGGCCACCATCGGCCACGTCAGCGCCAACGCCGAGGGCTGGGCGCTGTACGCGGAGCGCCTCATGGACGAACTGGGCTTCCTGACCGACCCGGAGCGCCGGCTCGGCTACCTGGACGCGCAGATGATGCGCGCCTGCCGGGTGATCATCGACATCGGCATGCACCTGGAGCTGGAGATCCCGGCGGACTCGCCGTTCCACCCGGGCGAGCGCTGGACACCGGAGCTGGCCCACGCGTTCTTCGCCGGGCACAGCAGCCGGCCCGCCGACTTCGTACAGAGCGAGCTGATCCGCTATCTGTCGATGCCGGGGCAGGCCATCGGCTACAAGCTGGGCGAGCGCGCCTGGCTGCTCGGGCGCGAGAACGCCCGCGCCCGTCACGGTGACGCCTTCGACCCGAAGGCCTGGCACATGGCGGCCCTCTCGCAGGGCTCGCTCGGCCTCGACGACCTGGTCGACGAGTTGTCCAAGCTCTGAGGCCGGCGGCGGGGGCGGCCGGCCCAACGGGCCGCCCCCGCAAGGCAGTTCACCGCATTCAGCAGCCACAGTCGGCGCCCGCGTCCACCGGCGCGGTCAGCGGGTCGGCGGCGCGGCGCTCGCCGCCCTCCCGGGTCTCGTACGCGAAACCCTCGCGCACCCAGTACTCGAAGCCGCCGAGCATCTCCTTGACCTGGAAGCCGAGTTCGGCGAGGGCGAGGGCCGCGCGGGTGGCGCCGTTGCAGCCGGGGCCCCAGCAGTACGTGACGACGGGCACCGCCTTGTCGAGCAGCAGCTCGGCCCGGCCGGTGATGAGCGCGGTCGGCAGGTGGACGGCGCCGGGCACGTGGCCCTGGTCCCAGGACGCGGCGGAGCGGGAGTCCAGGACGACGAACCCGGGGTCGCCGCCGGCCGCGAGCGCGCCGGCGACATCGGAGACGTCCGCGTGGAAGGCCAGGGCGGCGCGGAAGTGGGCGGCGGCGTCGGCGGGCGCGGCCGGGGCCACGCGCAGAACCGGGTTGGCGGGGTCGGTGAGCTGTGTCGTCATGGCTGAAAATCTATGGCCCGATGATCCACTCCGGGAAGGTCCGATCCCCGGGACATCTCTTGTTGTGCCGGGGTTTTCACGGTTGTGTGGGGCCATGACCACGTATTCCCCCGACGCCACCGACTGGCGCATCCTGGAAGCCCTCCAGCAGGAAGGACGGGCGAGCTACGCCGAGCTGGCCCGCACCGTGTCGATGTCGGCGAGCGCCGTCACCGAGCGGGTGCGCCGTCTCGAAGAGGCCGGGGTGATCGCCGGCTACACGGCCGTCGTCGACCAGGAACGCCTCGGCAGACCCATCCTCGCCTTTGTGCGCCTGCGGTATCCGAACGGCCATTACAAGCCGTTCCACGACCTGGTGGAGGCGACTCCGGAAATCATGGAGGCCCACCATGTGACGGGCGACGACTGCTTCGTCATCAAGGTCAGCGCCCGCTCGATGAGTCACCTGGAGGAGATATCCGGGAGGATCGGCACCCTGGGCGCGGTGACGACGAGCGTGGTGTATTCCTCACCCCTGCCCCGGCGGGCGATCGGCCGCTGAGGCCGGCGGACGGGACGAGGCCGCCGCCGACCACGGGGCGGCCGAGGACGCGCGGACCGGCACGGCACCATTCGTCGCTGCCTTCGCACCGCCCCCTCACGCCCCGCCGGTCCCCCGGAGCCGTACCGTCGAGCCTGTTCGGTTCTTGACTACTTCCAGTTGGGCCGGGATGCGGCGGCGCAGGTCGCCCACGTGGCTCACGATGCCTACGCTGCGGTCGCGTTCGCGCAAGGAGTCCAGGACGTCGAGGACCTCGTCCAGGGTCTGGTCGTCGAGGCTGCCGAAGCCCTCGTCGATGAAGAGGGTGTCCAGGCGGGCGCCGCCCGCTTCGTCGGTGACGACGTCCGCGAGGCCGAGGGCCAGGGCGAGGGAGGCGAAGAAGGTCTCGCCGCCCGACAGCGTCGCGGTGTCGCGTTCGCGTCCCGTCCAGGCGTCCACCACGTGCAGGCCGAGGCCGGCACGGCCCCTGCCGCCCCTGGCGTCGGAGTGGACCAGCGTGTACCGGCCGCCCGACATGCGCTGGAGCCTGGCCGTCGCGGCGGCCGCGACCTGTTCGAGGCGGGCGGCGAGCACGTACGACTCCAGGCGCATCTTGCGCTCGTTGTCGGCCGACGTGCCCGCGGTGAGCCCGGCCAGGCGGGCCACCCGCTCGTACTGCTCGCGCAGCGGGCCGATCCTGCGGGTCTCCTCGGTGGCCCGGCCGCTGAGCGCGTCGAGTTCGGTGGCGCGGGAGCGGGCCGCCGAGAGCGCGGACGCGGCGTCCCGCAGGGCGCGTTCGGCGGCGGTCGCCTCGGCCGCGCACTGCTCGGTGCGGGCCGGCGGCGCCGCGCCCGCGGCCGCGGTCTCCGGCTCCGCGAGGCGTGCGGTGACCGTGGCGTACGCGTGCTGCCACGCGTCGATGCGGTGCTGGATGCCGCGTTGGCCCCGCTCGTCGATCAGGGCCGCCGACGCGGCGTCGGGAGTGTCGAACCCGGCGCGGAACGCCGCCTGCGAGAGCCGTCCGTCGGCCTCCTTGAGCCGCTCCGCGCTGTCCTCGACGGCGCGGACCGCTTCCGCGGCCTCGGCGAGGATGTCCGCGCGGTGTTCGAGCAGGGCGGCCTGCTCCGCGACGCTCGCGGCACCCGCCCGCGCCTGACTCAACTCCCTTTCCAGGGAAGCCTGTTCACGGTCGAGCGCTTCGCGGCTCGCGGTGCGGGCCGCCACGCTCTGCTGCGCGGTGCGCTGGGCGGCCAGGCGCTGCTCGTACTCGCGCTCCGCCGCGGCGAGGGACACCTGCGCCTCGTGCAGACCGCCGGCGGCCTCCCGTGCCGCGGCATGCTCGCGCCGCAACTCCTCTGCCTCGTCCGCGAGTTCGGCGACGCCCGCCGTGCCCGCCTCGGCCCGGGTGCCGGCGAGTTCCTCCCGCACGGACGCGAGGGCGGCCTCGGCGTCGACGCGGGCCGTGTCGGCGTCCCGGTAGGCGCGCTGCGCGGCGTCCTCGGTCGCGCGGTCGACCTGGCCGGTGCCGGGACGCGCCGGAGCGGGATGTTCGGCCGAGCCGCACACCGAGCAGGGCTCCCCCGCGCGCAGCCCCGCCGCGAGCTCCGCCGCGATGCCGAGCAGCCGCTCCTCGCGCAGCGCGAGCCAGTGTTCGTGGGCGGCGTTGGCCGCGTCCCTGGTGTCGGCGTGCCGCCGTTCGGCCGTGGCGAGCCGGGCCTCGGCGGCGTCCCGTTCGCGGGCCGCCGTGAGGCGCCGCCGGGCCGGTTCGAGCCGGCCCGCGAGGTGTTCGGCGCGGGCCGCGGCCTCGTGGGCGGCGTCGATCCGCGCCTGGTGGGCGAGGCGTGCGCCCTCCCAGCCGGCCAGCCATCCCGCCGTGTCGGTGAGGACGTCCTCGTCGGCGCGGGCCCTCTGGTCGAGGGCGGCGCGCTCCGTGTCGATCTCGGCGCTGCGCCGCTCCGCCCTGCGGGCCGAGTCCAGGGCGCCGAGATCCTGACGCATCCTGCGTTCCAGAGCGGCGAGTTGGTCGGCGCCCGCGTCGGCGAGGTCGGGGTGCAACCGGGCTCGGGAGCGGTCGCGTTCGGCGGTGGCCGTGCGGTGGTCGCGCTGGGCCTGCTCGCGCCATTCGAGGGCGGGCGAGACCAGTTCCGCCTTGCGGGCCGTGTCGAGACGCGCCTTCAGCGCCTCCTGCTCGGCCCGACGGGCCGTCAACTCCTCGACTTCGGCGCGTGCTTGGGCGTACCGCTCCTGGAGCGCGGCGAGCCGGCGCGCCTCGTCGGCGGCGCTCCGGGTGGCGGCCTGCCGGCTCTCGGCGGCGGCCGCGGCGGCCGTCGCGATGTCGAGGCGTTCGCGCGCACCGGCGCGTGCGACGGCCGCCCACTGGAGCACGTCGGAGGCGAGGCCCGGGTCGCCGGGCCGTGCGTCGGGCAGGGGCCACTCGCCCGCGTCGCCCCCGGCAGCCTGGGCCATGCGCTGGGCGAAGGCGAGCAGGCGTTCGTCGCCGTCCTTGACCTGGCGTTCGGCGGTCCGGCGCAGTTCGGCGAGGCGGTCCTCGACGGCGGCGAACCGGCGGGTGTCGAAGAGCCTGCCGAGCAGTCGGCCGCGCGCTTCCGCGTCCGACCTGAGGAATTTGGCGAACTCCCCCTGCGGCAACAGCACGACCTGGCAGAACTGTTCACGGCTCATCCCGATGAGCTGCCCGAGCTCCTCGCCGATCTCCTGGTGCGAGCGGCTCAGCGACTGCCAGGTGCGGGCCGCGGGGTCGTACTCGCGCAGCCAGGTCTGCGCCTTCTCGGTGGTGAAGCCGCTGCCGCGCTTCTTGGGGCGGTCCTGCTGGGGGCGGCGGGTGACCTCCAACCGGCGCCCGCCGACGGTCAGTTCGAGCAGGACCTCGGTGAAGACATGGGGCTCGGCGTGGTCGCTGCGCAGCACGGTACCGGGGCTCTGGCGGGCGCCCGGCACGGCCCCGTACAGGGCGAAGCAAACCGCGTCGAGTACGGAGGTCTTGCCGGCGCCGGTCGGTCCGTGCAGCAGGAAGAGGCCCGCCGACGACAGCGCGTCGAAGTCGACGTCCTGGCTCCCGGCGAAGGGGCCGAAGGCCGTGACGCGCATGCGGTGCAGCCTCACCGGGCCACCTCGCGCACACCGTCGTCGACCCGCACCGCGTCGAACGCGCCCTGCAGGACGGTCCGTTCACCGTCGTCGGGGCCGCTGCCGCCGCGTACGTGCGCCACGAAGTCCTCCGCGATCTGCTGGTCGCTGCGGCCGCTGAGCCGTTGGGCGTACGAGGCGTGCGGGTCGCCGTCGGTGTGTTCCGGGTCGAAGACCAGGCTCAGGGTGTGCGGGAAGCGGGCCCCGATCCGGGCCATGGCGTCGGCGGGGCGCACGGCATCGGTCAACGTGGCCTCCACCCAGGCCTGTTCGTGCCGGGTCAGGGCGGGGTCGTCGAGCAGCGCGTCGAGGCGGCCCCGGATCCGGGCGAGGGGGCGGGGCACCGGGCAGTCCACGCGTTCGGCGGTGACGGCGCCGTCGGTGGCGAGGTCGACGAGCCACATGGACTTGCGGTGGTTGGTCTCGGAGAAGGAGTAGGCGAGCGGCGAGCCCGAGTAGCGGACCCGCTCGGTGATCGTCTGGCTGCCGTGGAGGTGGCCGAGCGCCACGTAGTCCACGCCGTGGAAGATACCGGCGGGCACCGCGGCGACCCCTCCGACGGTGATGTCGCGCTCGCTGTCGCTCGGCTCGCCGCCGGCCACGAAGGCGTGCGCGAGGACGACGGAGCGGGTGCCTGCGGGGCGCTGTGCGAGGTCGGAGCGCACCCGGTCCATGGCGGCGCTCAGCACGGCCTCGTGCCCGCCCTTCGGCGCGGCCAGTTCGTCGCGGACCAGGGCGGGCTCCAGGTAGGGAAGCCCGTAGAAGGCCACGCCGTCGATCATGACGGGGGTGCCGCAGCCCGCCGGATCGGTCCGCAGGTGGATCCCGGCGCGCTCGATCAGGCCGGCGCCCACGCCGAGCCTGCGGGCCGAGTCGTGGTTGCCGGAGATCATCACGGTCGCGACCCCGGCGGCGGCGAGGCTGTGCAGCGCGCGGTCGAAGAGCTCGACGGCGGCGAGCGGCGGCACCGCACGGTCGTACACGTCACCTGCCACGAGGACGGCGTCCACGTCGTGGTCGCGCACCGTCGTCACCAGATGGTCGAGGAACGCGGCCTGCGCGTCCAGCAGGTCGACCCGGTGGAAGGACCGGCCCAGGTGCCAGTCCGAGGTGTGGAGGATCCTCACGACACCGCTCCGACCTGCATGTTTCCCCTCGCCTTTCGCACCGCCCGCGCCGGCCCCCGCCGGACCCACCGCCATCACGGGCCCCACCGGCACAGACCGGCACCTGGCCCCTCACGGCCCTCAGTCTGTCATCGGTCACGGGGGTGGCGTGGCCGGAGTCGTGATCAGGGCCGGCGGGCACGGCGCCACCGGGCCCGGCCGGGCGGGAGCGCGCGCCGGCCTTCCCTTCGGCGCTCGGGCCGTACGCCCCTCAGCCGTCGCCGTACGCCTCGCCGCCGAGCTCAAGGGTGGCGGTGCCCGCGGTGGCGTCGGCGAGCCAGGCGCGGAAGTCCTCGATGCCGGCCTCGGGGAGGCCGATGCCGATGGTCACGGCTTCCGCGTACCGCACCTCGCGCACCGCGTGACCGGTCGCCCGCAGGTCGTTCTCCAGCCGTCCGGCGCGTTGGTGGTCGACGGTGACGGTGGCCAGCCGGAAGCGGCGGCGCACGATCGTGCCGACCGCGTCCAGGGCCTCGCCCACCACTCCGCCGTACGCCCTGATCAGACCGCCCGCGCCGAGTTTGACCCCGCCGAAGTACCGGCTGACGACGGCGACGGTGTACCGCACCTCGCGCCGGGTGAGCATCTGGAGCATGGGCACTCCGGCGGTTCCGCCGGGTTCGCCGTCGTCGCTCGCCTTCTGCACGCCGGCGTCCGCGCCGATCACGTACGCGAAGCAGTGGTGGCCGGCGGCCGGGTGCTCCTTGCGGACGCGCGCGATGAACGCCTGCGCCTCCTCCTCGGTCGCGGCGGGCGCGAGCGCGCAGATGAAGCGCGACCTGTTGATCTCGCTCTCGTGCACGCCTTCTCGGGCGATCGTGCGGTACTGCTCCTGCATCCGCCCACCCTATGCGCCCCCGTGTCCGCCCCGCCCCGGCGGACCGGGGCGGGGCGGACACGGGCGGCGGCAACCGGGCCAGCAGGGCGTCGGCCACCGCGGCCGGCACCGGTGCGAGCGGCGCGGGCCGGGTCGTGAAGGTGCCCCGGCCCTGGGTCCTGCCGCGCAGCCGGGAGGCGTAGCCGAAGAGCTGGGCGAGCGGCACCGTCGCGGTGATCACCGCGGAGCCCGCCGTCGCCGCCGTGGACGCCGACACCTGGCCGCGGCGGGACGCGAGATCGCCGAGTACGCCGCCGACGCCGTCCTCGGGGACGGTGACCGTGACCTCGGCCACCGGCTCGAGGAGCCCCGTCACCGAGGCCCGCAGCGCCTCGCGCAGCGCGAACCGGCCCGCCGTGCGGAACGCCATCTCCGAGGAGTCCTTGGAGTGGGTCGCCCCGTCGGTGAGCGTGACCCGGACCCCGGTGACGGGGAACCCGCCGAGGGGGCCCTCGGCCAGCGCGTCACGGCAGCCCGCCTCCACGGCGCGCACGTACTCCTGCGGGACCCGCCCGCCGGTCACCGTCGAACGGAACGCGAACCCGGGACCGCCCAACGGCTCGACATCGAGGACGACATGGGCGAACTGGCCTGCCCCGCCGTCCTGTTTGACGTGCCGGTACACGAGGCCGCGCACACCGCGCACCACGGTTTCGCGGTACGAGACCTGCGGGCGGCCGACGACGACCTCGACACCCTGGTCGCGGCGGATCTTCTCCACGGCCACCTCCAGGTGCAGTTCGCCCAGGCCCGACAGGACCGTCTGACCGGTCTCCGCGTCGGAGCGCACCACCAGCGAGGGGTCCTCGTCGGCGAGGCGCGCGAGCGCGGTGGCGAGCCGGCCGGTGTCGGCGGACAGCCGCGCCTCGACCGCGACCGACACCACCGGCTCGGCCACCGACGGCGGTTCGAGGAGCAGCGGCGCGTCCGGCGCGCACAGCGTCGTGCCGGCGCGGGCGTGCTTGACGCCCACCACGGCGACGATGTCGCCCGCCATCGCGTCCTCCCTCTCCTCGTGCCGGTCGGCCTGCACGCGCAGGATCCGGCCGACCCGTTCGGTCCGGCCCGTCGCCGCGTCGCGTACGGCGTCGCCCTTGCGCAGGGTGCCCGCGTAGATCCGTACATAGGTGAGGCGGCCCCGCGCGGTGGAGTTCACCTTGAAGGCGAGGGCCGCGAACGGCTCCGCCGGGTCGGGCGCCCGCTCCTGCTCGGCGCCGTCGACGGTGCCGCGCACCGGCGGCATGTCGGCGGGCGACGGCAGATAGGCGAGGACCGCGTCGAGCAGGGGCTCGATCCCGCGGTTGCGGTAGGCGGAGCCGCACAGCACCACCACCGCGTCCCCGGCGAGCGTCAGCTCGCGCAGGACGCGCACGAGGGTCTCCCCGCTCAGCGTCGACGCCGCGCAGAACTCCTCCAGGGCGTCCGGGTGGAGCTCCGCCACCGTCTCCTCCAGGAGCCGGCGCCGTCGCGCGGCTTCGTCGAGCAGGTCGGCGTCGACCGGGCCCGTGACGCAGGTGTCGTCGTTCCACCGCAGGGTGCGCATGCGGACCAGGTCGACGACGCCGGTGAACCCGTCCTCGCGTCCGATGGGCCATTGGACCACCAGGGGTACGGCGCCCAGGCGTTCGCGGATGGAGGCGACGGCCGTGTCGAGGTCGGCGCCCGCCCGGTCGAGCTTGTTGACGAAGGCGATCCTGGGCACGCCGTGCCGGTCGGCCTGGCGCCACACCGACTCGCTCTGCGGCTCGACGCCCGCGACGGCGTCGAACACCTCGACGGCGCCGTCGAGGACCCGCAGGGACCGTTCGACCTCGTCGGCGAAGTCGATGTGGCCGGGGGTGTCGATCAGGTTGACGCGGTGGCCGTCCCAGCGGCAGCTCACGGCCGCCGCGAAGATGGTGATGCCGCGGTCGCGTTCCTGGGCGTCGAAGTCGGTGACGGTGGTCCCGTCGTGCACCTCGCCCCGTTTGTGGACGGCGCCGGTCGCGAAGAGGATCCGTTCGGTGACCGTGGTCTTGCCCGCGTCGACGTGGGCGAGGATGCCGATGTTGCGGACGGCGGAGAGGGAAGTCGTGGTGCGGGGGCGCCCGTTGGTGCGCATGGCCGGAGCCTTTCGGGTGGCTTCGCTCAGGGAACGAGGAAGCGGGAGGTGAAGGGGTCGGCGCGATGTCGGACGGCATCAGCCCTGTCCGCCCGGCCGTGTAGGAACGGCGAAGGGGGCGTGGTTGCCAGGGCGGTGATGGGACGTCAGAAGACAGACGGTGAAGGCCGCGCAGCCGTCACCGGGCGACGCGAGACACCAAGATCACGTCGTATCGGGCCGGGAGGGAGAGAGCCGTGGTGTGCTGCTCGCGCATGGCCCGGCTCCCTTTCTCTTCACTCGGCGCCCTTCGCGGGGCGTCACTTCACTCGGCGCCCGCCATGGGGCCGCGCACACCCGGTCGGTGGCGCGCGGCCCGAGTCTAGGGAGCGGGGCGGGGCGGGGCATGTGGTTTTCCGCGGCGCCGCCGGCCGGGTCAGCTTCGGGGGCCGCCGATCGGGACGGCGCAGAGGCGGTCGAAGGCGAACGACGGGCTGCGGATGCTGACGGGCAGCTCCTGCCCGTCCTTGCCGCAGCCCGTGACCGGGTTGAAGACGTCCATGTCGTCCCCGACCGAGCGGAGCGCCCCCAGGGCGGTAGTCTTGCGGCCCTTGAGGTCGAAGCCGTACACGAACCGGCCCGTGGGCTCGCCGTCCTCGATCCACTCCGCACACGCCGGGCGGACCGCGAAGAACTCCTCGACGGAGCCGCCGCCCCACGCGCCCCGGCACAGCAGGCCGCTCCGGACCGAACGGACCATGTCCGCAGGGGGAGTTGTGCCTCTGGCGACACGCAGTGCCGACATGCGCGGCAGGGCCTGCGCCGCGCCGGACGCCCGCCTGCCGTTGCCGGTGCGCGGCAGGCGCTGCCGCCGTGCCTCACGGGCGTCGGTCAGCACCCCGCTGACGACGCCCGCCTCGACCAGTGGGGTCTGCCGCGACGGATGGCCCTCGTCGTCGCTGGGGCGTGAGGTTTCGAGGCCCGGCGCGGGGCCGTCCAGGACCGTGAGCTCGGGGCCGGTCACCGTCGAGCCGAGCGCGAGGCCACAACCAGCCGCGTACGTACGGTAGTTGTCGGCCTCCAGGCTGTGCCCCAGCGTCTCGTGGACGAAGTGCACCGCCGTCTCGGGAGCGAGCACCACGGGCCCGACGAAGGTGTCGGTCAGCGGTGTGGCGCGGCCGACGGCCCGCAGCTCGCGGACGAGCCGGCCGCCGGAGGCCGCGAACGCGGCCAGCGGGTCGGCTCCGGACCACTGCCACAGCACGACGGGGAGGCGGGCTCCCGGTCGGCGGATCTCCACCAGCGCCTCGATGCGGGTGTGTTCGGCCGCGGGGCCGCGGGCCCCGGGAAGGCGGGTCCAGCGGCCGGCCGTGCGCACGACGGCTTCGGCCTCGCGGCCGGTCAGCTCGGCGTGGGCGGCGGCGAGAGGGGCGGACGCGCGGTGCAGCGCCACCGCGGTGGCGCGCAGCCAGGAGAGGTCGGCGAGAGGGGCGGTGTGGTGCTCGCCGCTCTCCTTCTCCGACACCCGGGGCCCGGACGCCGGGCCGTGGACGGTCACCGTACGGGCGGCGACGGCGCCGGGACCGGCGCTCGTCCCGGCGCCGTGGAGGCTCATCCGGGCATCGCGGCCCGGAAGCCCGCCAGGAGCTGGGCCCCTCGCTCGGTGGTCCTGGCGTGGCGCTCCAGGGTGTCGAGGCCGACCGCGAGCCGCGCGGTGATGTCCTCGACGTAGGGCGCGATCGGTGGCCCGTCGGCCGGTGTGTACGCGTCGGCGCAACGGATCGCCATGTGCACGTCGTTCAGGAACGACAGGACGCCGTGGAAGATGTTGACCAGGGGGCGGGGAGCCTCGACGAAGGGCGAGTAGTGCTCGTCGGCCGCGTTCTCGGCGACGGAGTAGACGTCCAGGATCGAGTTGAAGCGGTTGTGTCCGCTCTCGTGCACCAGGGTCTGCGCCGCTAGGTAGGTGTGCCGTTCGCTGGTGAGGACCAGTCCGCGGAAGCTCGGCAGGGTGAAGTTGAAGGGCCAGTTGCCCTGGCTGCGTACGGGCATGAGGTGCACGGTGGTGTCGCGCACCACGTCCGCGGCCTCCGGCCAGTGGCGGCGCACCGTGTCCCATCCCGAGCCGATCGACTCCGCGAACCGCGCTAGCGCGTCCGGTCCCGGCGTCAGGGGCCGCTCGGCCTCCGCCGGGTAGGCGATCCGGTGCCAGGGCAACGGGCCGGTGAGCAGCGGGCCTCCGGGCAGGGCGAGGAGGCGGCGCACTCCCGGGTGGGCTTCGGCCGGGGTGTCCGGACCGTCCGGCAGGCATTCCCAGGGGAAGACATGGGCGCGCTCCCCCGCCGTCAGCCGCAGTCCTTCGCCGGTGGCGCGCGCGGTGAGCACCCCCGTCGCACCCGGCACCCGCAGCGCCAGGTGCGCGGCGGGCAGCACCACCTGACCGTCCTCGGCGTACACCGGGATCTCGGCGTCCCGCAGCGTGGCGGGGTGGAGCAGGCCGGGCAGCAGGAACGTCCCGGCGTGGGCGAGCAGTTCGCGGGTGCCGAGGCCGAAGGTGCCCTCCCCCACCTGTGCGGCCGCCTTGGTCCACGAGGTGATGCCGGGGCGCAGCACGAGCCGCAGCAGTCGTTCGTGCGGAAGGCGCAGCAGGCAGTCCACCAGGCCCTGGGCCCAGCGCCGCGCCTCCGGCGAGGACGGGGCGTCGCCGTGGGCGCGGAGTTGGACGAGCAGCCTCTTGAGGTAGATCTTGGCCGTCATCCGCGCGATCGCGCGGGTGGGGTCGTCCGGATGTCCCGGCAGGACGGCCGCTGCGAGGTCCATCGGCGGTGTGGGTTCCTGGAACAGCGGACGCAGTGAGGACACGTCCACGCGCACCCGCTCGGCGGCCGGGGTGTGCGTCGCGATGTCGGGCATACCGTCTCCTTGCGGGTGGTGGTGGGGCGGCGCGGTCCGGACGGCGGCCGGGCCTCGCGGATGCGGCGCGCTCAGCCGGTTTCCGGCTCCGGCAGGCGGGTCCGGGCGGGGGCCGGGTCGGCCGGCGCGGCCGGCCCTCCGAACTCCCGCACACCGGCGATCAGGAGCGGGGCGAGCGTGCTCATGACGAAGAGGACGGCCCCGGTCAGCGTGATCACCCAGACCGGTACTCCGGCGAGCGCGAGCCCGACCAGTGCGTAGCCGAGCGGCGCCGCGGCGGTCGAGGAGAGCCAGTCCAGGGACATGATCCGGCCCAGGAACTCGTCGGGGATGTGACGTTGCAGGGCGCTCATCCACAGCACTTGGAACACCGCGAGCCCGGCGCCCCCGGGCACCGCGGCGACGGCGAGCAGCGGCACCGACGTGGTCACGCCGAGCAGGGCGACGGCGAGTCCGAACGGCAGGAGCGCGACGAGGGCGAAGGTGCCGGAACCGGTGCGCCTGCCGCGGCGCACCAGGATCCCGCCCGCCAGGGCGCCCGCGGAGAAGGCGGCCATCACGACGCCGTACCCGATGGTGTCGGCCTTGGTCTCCAGGAGCCGGTCGGGCAGCAGCACGAACCACACCGGCACGGTGGTCATCATGTGGAAGACGGACATCAGCAGGACCGCCCAGACCCAGGGCCTGGCCCGCGCCTCGCGGAAGCCGACGGCCACCTCGCCGAGCAGGGAGCCGGACGCGTCCTGGGCGCGGACCACCTTCTTCTCGCGGACGCCGAGCAGCAGCGCGGCGCTGATCGCGAAGGTCACCGCGTCGAAGAGCAGCGCGCTGCGGGCGCCGAGCACCGCGACCGCGGCGCCGGCGACCGTCGGGCCGAGGACGCCCAGGGTCCGCTCGGTGGCGGTGGTGAGCGAATTGGCCGCCTCCAGCTGGTGCTTGGGCAGCAGCCGCGGCAGCAGCGACTCGTACGCCGGGTCGAAGAACGCCTCGCCGGCGCCGACGAGCAGCACCAGTAGGGCGAGGACCCAGGTGGGCGAGCCGATGGCGGCGATCGCGGCGGCGCCGACGACCACGGTGCGCAGCACGTCGACACTGGCCATGATCCGGGCGCGCGGGAAGCGGTCGGCGACCACTCCGCCGATCAGGACGCACAGGGCCATGCCGAGGGCGCGGGCCGCGAGGACCGTTCCGAAGCCGGTGACGCTGTGGTCGTCGATGAGCAGGTTGGTGGCGATGGCGAACGGGAAGACCTGGTCGCCCAGAGAGCTGGTCAGCTGGCTGGCCCAGACGCGGGCGAAGCGCGGCTCACGGAGCACGGCGCGCCATGAGCCGGTCGCCTGGGGCGGCTCCGCGGACGCGCCGGAGCCGGTGTCCTGGGGTACGGGAGCGGCGGGGGTGGGGCTGGACGAGGAGGTCATGGGGTCTTTCTGTCCGTCGATGTGTTCTGGTGCGCCGTGAAGGCCCCGAGCCAGCCGTCGTCGGCGTCGTGCACCGAGCGGCCGAGGGCGGCCAGGATTTCGTCCGCCTTGGCGACGGCCTCGTCCGCGAGCCGGGTGAGTGCCGCGTCCCGGTGGCCGTGCTCACCGAGGCGGCGGGCGAACTCGGCCTGCGCGCGGGCGGCGACGGCCTGGCCGCACACCCAGGCCGCCGACCGGGAGACGCCGTCCCAGGGGGAGGTGACCGGGGGCGGCTGGTCGCGGGCGGGGAGGAGGTCGGTGACGGTACGCCAGCGGCTTCGCGCCAGCACCGTCACCAGGCCGAGGGCGCGGGCCGGGGCCGGGCCGAGGCCGGTCGGCCGCCCGTCGAGCCACTCCCGGGCGTCCGCGGGCTCGGCCATGACCATCAGGCTCGATTCCGCGGCGGCGCGGGCCTGCGGCCAGCACTCGGCGAGCAGGGCGACGGCGTCGGCGGCTTCCCCGGCCATGCCCGGTGCGGAGTCGAGCGGGCGCCCGCAGTGCCAGGACACGCCGTGCCCGACCGCCGTGTCCCACCAGCTGTGCGCGCCGAGGAGGAGGAGCCCGCTGCCGTCCACCCTGTCGAGCGGCGCCACTCGGGCGCGGTGCCATGCGCCGTCGGCGGTGCGCAGCAGCGGATGCGCGTCGGCGGGGTCGAGCCGCAAGGCCGCCGGCGCGCCCGAGCCGGCCGGTGCCGACCAGCGCTCGCCGAGCGACAGGACGGCCACGGCGTGCGGCTCCGAGGGCGCCACGTCGACGGTCCGGCCGGCCAGCACCTCGGGGAGGCGTACCGCCGTGGCGAGGACGGCCGCGATGAGCTGGGCGACGAAGGACCCGCTGGACTCCCGGTAGTCCGCCGCGATTTCGTGTTCGGCCCTGCGGACGGCGCCCAGCACGACGGGGTGGCGTGCCAGCGCGTCGAGTTCAGTGGTGTCGGCCGCCGCCAGCGCGTCGATGACGGCCTGCGCCGTGGTGCGGGTGGCGGGCATTGCGGACCAGCCGGCATCGAAGTGGCGCAGGAGCCGCAGGACGCGGAGCAGGACGTGCCGGGTGTGGGCCCGGTGTGCGGGACCCCAGACCTCCTCGCGGGTCGGGTCGGCGAGCAGGGCCGCGGGGTCGAGGGGGCCGGGAGCCGCGTGCAGCAGGGCCCGCAGGGCGCCGTCGCCGAGCGCGAAGGACAGCTCGGCGGGCTCGCGCGCGGCGCGTACGGACGCGGCCGGAGCACGGGTGGCGGGCGCGGTGGTGACGGGCCCGGTGGTGACGGGCCCGGTGGTGGCGTCGTGCGGTGCGGGGTCCGCGCCGCCCGCGGGAGCCGCCGTCACGGCTGCCACCCGCTGGGCGCGGTAGGCGTCCTCGACGCGGCGGCGCAGTGCCGGGTCGCTCAGTGCGGCCCACAGGCGGTCGAGCGGTGTTCCGGCCGGCATCGGTTCCCACCAGGCGCGCTCCCCGGCGAGCTCTTCGGTGAGCAACGGCAGGACGTCGCTGAGGGCGTTGGCGGAGTTCAGGGCGATGCTCACGCTCAGGGAGGGGCCTTCGCTCACGCCCCAGTGGCTCCAGAAGATCGGCAGGTAGAGCACGTCACCGGGGTGCAGCACGAATTCGAGGGCGTCGTCCGGCATGTAGGCGGTGCCCACCGAGCGGTCGCCGAGCATGCGCCGGCGCAGCGACTCGTCGGGCAGCCCGGACGGCGGCGACAACTGCCAGCGTTTGGTGCCCTGTTGCTGGACGACGAAGTTGTCGCTGTCGTCGAAGTGGCAGCCGATCCCGGACGTGGTGAGCGTCTGCACGGTGTCGCACCAGACGTTGGGCCAGTCCAGGCTGTGGCGTACGGCGGCGCTCAGCGCGGCGAGCCGGGGGCTGACCAGGTCGGCGACGCGGATGAACCACGCCTCGCCGGGGCGTTCGACGGCCTGGACGGGGTGCTCGCGCACCATCCGCTGCTTGATGGTCTCGAACTCGGCGGATTCCAGGGCCGGTTCGAGCAGGCGCCCGGCGACGCCGCGCAGCACGAAGGGCTTGCGGCGGAAGTACTCGGAGAAGAACAGCTCCCGGCTCATGCCGGGCAGGAACGGCGTCTCATCTCCCATCCCACACCTCCGCGAGGGTCTTGGCGTGCTGCTGGGCGTCGTGCCGGGCGGCGCTGTCCCCCGCCGCCCGGCCGGCCCGGTCGAGCAGGCCGGCGGTGTCGTGGTGGAGCGGGATGACGCCCAGGGCGCGGCGGGCCCGCTCCACCGCGCCCCGGGCGCGGCCCACACGGAGGGCGCAGATGGTTTCGAGGATGGCCGCGTGGGCGTCGAGGGTGTCGGAGATGTCCTCGGTGCACAGCGCGAACAGTTCCAGGGCGTCGGCGTGCCGGCCGGCGCGCATGGCGGCGAGCCCCGCCACGTACGCCGGCCATGAGGCGCGGGCGCCGAGTGAACGGGCCTGACGGACACCGGAGATGGCCGCGTCCACGCGTGCGGACTGGGCGTCGAGGACGGCCCGCAGGGTCGCTCCCTGCGCACCGAAGGCGGCCAGTTCCTCGGCCCAGAGCCGCTTCAGCAGCTCCGGTTCGACGGGCGCGCCCAGCGCCGCGGCGGCGAGCCCGCGCTCGGGGACGGCGGCGTCGCCGTGGCGGGTGAACGTCTCGGCGGGTGGCGCCTTCAGCTCCATGCCCAGCGCCTGGGCGAGCCGCCCGGCCAGCGCTGCCCCGCTCGCCTTGGGGACGAAGCCGCTGGAGACGCTCATCGATCCCGTCCAACTGCGGTAGCGGGACGGGTCGTTGCCGAGGGCGTCCATCACCTCGGCGACGGTGTGGTCGGCCTCGCCGTCGCTGTCCACGAAGAAGTCGAGGTCGAGGTCGACGGCCGTGACGCCGTCCAGGACGTCCGGCCCGAGGGCGCCGAGACCCGTGCAGGCCACGCTGCCCACGGGCAGTTCGGCGCGGGCTCCCCACGGGGTGCGGACGAAGGTCTCCATGACGCGCTGTCCGACGTGGGGCACCAGGCTCAGGGCGTCGAGCAGCGCCCGCGCGGGATCGCGGCCGGCGTCGCCCGGCACGACCCAGCACACCGAGGCGAGCCAGCCTCCCGCGAGTGCCGGGTAGAGGAAGTCGTCCAGTCCGTACCGGCCGTGGCCGGGCTCGCGGAAGGGGAGCCTCCTGCCCTGCGCGGCCAGGTCGTCCGGCCGGCCGCGGAGCGCGGCGAGCGCCTCGCAGTCCGCGGGGGGTACGTGTTTGAGGTCGAGGTGCCGGTCGAAGAAGAGCACGTGCTCGCGGTGGAAGCCGCGCGCGTCCCACACCGGCAGGACGTGGCCGTGCTCGGGCACGACGACCAGGCCCTCGCGCAGCGCTCGCAGTGTCGTCACCACAGTCCTCGTTTCAGGAGCGCCTGCCGTACGTCGTCGGCCGCCGGATGCCCGGGGACCGTGAGCGCCTCGGCGGTGGCCGGGGAGACGGGGCCGAAGGCCAGGCCGCGGGGCGTGCTGGAATACAAGCACGGGACGGTGGCCCGCCGTTCGCCGTCCGTCGCCCCCGCCGTGGGGGCCGCGCCCCTCAACTCGGCGATCAGCGCCGGGGGATGGTGGTGCACGGCGGCGTAGCCGTGTGCCGTGGCCATGATCTCCGGCAGGTCGACGCGGAACGACACCGTGGCCTCGTGGACGAGCGCGGTCAGCAGCGCCATCAGCGTCTCGTGCTTCACGGTGTCGGCGAGGTACGGCCCGCAATCCCCGCCGGCCGACGGCTCGGGTCCGCCCCCTCGCCCCGGCTCGAATCCGGCCGGCGCGGGCCCTTCGCCGCGCGGGCCGCCGGCGAAGCGGCCGAAGGCCTCCTCCAGCGAGATGCCCTCTCCGGCGTAGGGCAGCGCCCGGTACGCCGCGAACTCCGGCGAGCGGAGGAAGGCGGTCAGCAGCCGTTCGCGGTTCCAGCCCGCCCGGGTGAGCAGCGCCAGGGAGCGGGGGAACGCGGCGGCGATGCCCGCCGCGGCGTCTCCGCTCCACAGGTTGCCGCGGAACCTCCGTGCGGTGAAGGCGAGTTCGTCGTGGTCGATGGTGGCCAGGCAGGCGAGTTCGGCGGCGTCCCGGGCGGTCGCCGCGGCGCCGTCCCGCGCGAGACGGGTCCTGAAGTCGTCGTCGGTGAGCAGCCGCAGGAGCAGCTCGGTCAGTTGACCGGCGTCGAGTTCGGCCGGGACGCCGCCCGCGGCCCCGTGGGCCGGTCCGGTCGCGGTGCTCATGCCGCCTCACCGGTCCCTTCGGCCGCCCATTGCGCGACGAGGGTGCGCAGGCGCTCGTAGTTGGGCCGGCTCTTGGGGGTGAGGGCGCCGCCCTCGTCGTAGACGGGGTCCTCGTAGGTGACGCCCAGGAGGTTCGGGCAGCGGGCCAGCAGGTGGCGGGTGAGGTCGATCTGTTCGTCGAGCAGCACCCCGTGGTGCAGGTCGCGGAACTTGCCCCGGACGATCTGGCAGCCCGACAGATGGAGTTCGCGGCAGCGTTCCAGCGGGAGCGCGTCGAGTCCGTCGTACATCGCGGACCCGGTCCGGCCGCGCAGCCACTGGTAGCTCAGGAGGTGACCGACGTCGAGGGTGACCCGGACGTCCGCGTCGTCGGCGAGCCGCCGGAAGTAGTCGAAGGCGTCCAGGTCGCCCAGGACGAAGGAGCCGCCCTCGGTGAAGCCGGGGAACTCCACGTGCAGGTCGGGCCGGAGCAGCTCGCGTGCCTCGCGGGCGTTGGCCGTCGCCCGTTCCAGGCCGCGCTCGGTCATGACGGGCGGCAGCGGGTAGGGCAGCGGACGGCCGCGCAGGCTCCAGATCCCCAGGTCCTCGACGACCCACGAGAAGCCGTAGCGGGCGTGGAGCTCGTTGGTGAAGTCCGCCACCGGACGCCGGTCGTACGCCTCCGGTGTGCCCATGTTCAGGAGGGTCTGGTGAAAGGCGCGCGGCCGGTCGGAGGGCATCGCGTCGTACAGCCGGTCGTACGCGGGCACGTAGTCCGCCGCCCGCAGCCGGGCCCGGTTGCGGGGCTGGAAGGCGAAGAAGGAGTAGCCGTAGTGCTCCTGGTGGCGGCGGAGGAAGGCGCGGACGCGGGGCGTGACGTCGCCGCCTCCGGGGGTCGGGGTGAACCCGATGCGCTCCCCCCAGGGCAGGTCCATGCCGACGCCCAGGCCGAGCCTGCTGGTCCTCGGGATGGTCGGCGAGGGTGCTGCGGCGGTCATCGGCGGCTCCCCGGGACGAGGTCGTGGGACGGGACGGCGACCGCCACGTCGGCGGCGGTGAGGCGTCGGAGCCGGGCGCTGCCCGCCTCGGTGAGGGCGCTCAGCACGGCGCCCTCTTCCGCGCGGCTCTCGCCACGGGCGGCACCGGCACCGGCGTCATCGTCGGAGGTGAGGGCGACGTCGGCGTGGGGCAGCGAGAACACCTGCTGCCAGACGAGGTCGGCGAGCAGCAGGGAGCCGCTGTCCGGGCCGGTGAGAGCCGCGGCGGGCCCCGGGGGCACGGGGCGTACCCAGGGCCGCAGCCGGGCGCGCCACACCGGCTCGCCCCGGGGGCCGCGGCGGCGCAGATGGGGCGGGAGCGCGTCGTTGCCCTGTGGACGGACGCCCTCGAAGGTGTCGAGCAGGCGGCGCAGCGACTCCTCGCGCGCGGGGCCGGCCGGCACCGTCAGGGGGTATCCGTGGCGCCCGCCGAGGTAGTTGAGTTCGGGGTTGGCGGCGAGCGGGCCGGTGCGGTCGAGTGCCACGCCGTAGCCCTCGGCGTCCCCGGCGAGGAGCGTTCCGGGCTCGGCGACCATGAGCTGGAGCACGTCGATGCCGATCTTGTCCTCGTTGCTGTGGAGGAAGCGGCGGGACTCCTCGGCCTCGGCGGCGGTCTCGTCGAAGAGTCCGCCCATGACGGAGAGCCGGAGGTTGATGCCCGCGCCGACCACGTTGTCGATGATGGTCTGGTAGTCGGCGGCGCGTACGCCCTTGTCCATGCGGTCGAGCAGGCGCTGCGCGTTGGTCTCGTAGCCGACGCTCATCAACACGCAGCCGAGGGAGGCCAGTTCGCGGCAGAACTCGGGGTCGAGGAGTACGGATTCGAGCCGGTTGCGGGTGCTGAAGGTGACGCGCACGCCACGGCGGCGCACTTCGCGCATCGCCTGGGTCACGAGCCTGAGGTTGGTGTTCTCGTCGACGACGGCCACGAAGTCCACGCCGTGGGTGCGGACAGTGTGCTCCACCGCGTCCGCGATCTGGGCGGGCGTGCCCTGCTGGTAGGCGCCCTGCGGCAGCGACCTGTTTCCGTACGAGCAGAACACGCAGCGCCCCCAGTAGCAGCCCACGCAGGAGACGATGGCGAGTTGGAAGTCCTCGGCCACGTAGGACCGGATCGGGAGGTCCGCGAAGTCCGGCGGCGCGGCGTCCCGGAAGGTGGTGCGCACGGGGCGGGGTGCGGTGTGCGCCCCGGCTCCGGGCCGGCGGATGCCGGGTATGTCGCCCGGGGGAAGGGCGCCGTCCAGCGCGTCCAGGGCGCGGGTCAGGGGTTCCTCGCCGGCGGTGACGCAGAGGGCGTCGACGCAGGCGTCGACGGACGCCAGACCCAGCAGGTCGTCCTGGCGCAGCATCACCTGCTGCCCGCCGAGCCATAGGTGCGCCTCGGGGGCGAGGGCGCGGGCCCACGCGGCGATGAGCAGGGCGGGGGCGATCTGGCTGAAGAAGGCCACGGACAGCCCGATGACGCGGGGGCGGCGGCCGGCCAGGGTGCGCTCGACCAGCCGTCGCAGGGCGGCGGTGGGAGCGTCGAGGGCTTCGGCCGGCAGGGCGGCGGTGTGCCGAACCTGCTCGTCGAGCGTGCTCAGGCTGGGCCACAGCCGGGTGAGGAAGGAGTCTTCGAGGACGACTTCGACGGCCTGGTTGGCCAGGCGCACGGCGCGGTCGGCGCCGAGCGCTCCGGCGCCGCTCTTGGCGAGGACCTGGCCCCGCAGTTCGGGCAGGAAGCGGCGGGCGGTGTCGGCCATCGCGGCGCGGTACCACTCCCGCATGTCGGTGTCGGCGCGGCGCAGGTGGCGCTGGTGCGCCTGGCGCAGGGGCCCGGGGGTGAGGAGCTCGTGGAACAGCTCGACGTTCAGGTCGGCCTGGTGCACCGTTCGTCCGGCGCGCCGGAGGAATCCGGTCAGATACGGCAGGCTCAGATAGGGGAAGAGCCGCGCCTCCGTCTGCGGGGGAAAGAGCAGAAGCACATCTGGTTCGGAATTCGGCACGCTTTCCGCACTCCTCCGCCCGCGACGAGGTTCCAGGAGGTGGAGCTGGAGAGACCAGCCCCACCGGTGCACTTGTCCTGGGTCAGGACTCCGGGTCGGCCTCGATCAGAGACTTGAAGCGGAAGGCGTGGAATGCGCCGCCCACCTTCAACTCGGCCGATTCGATGACGTCCAGGTCGTCCAGCTCGCTGAATTGCTGCGGCTCATTGTTCTCAGGCATGGAACCTCCAGGTTCTTTGCAGAGCACATCGATGATCGAGCGATCGTGAACCTAACGGGGGGTTCTCGGCCAGTCAACGGAGCGTGTCCCCGGCCCCGCAGGATTTCGGACAGCCGGGCGCCGGTGAGCCGGGGGCCCGCTCTTCGGGACATGGTGTGATGTCCACGCGTTCGAACCGGAACGTCCTCTTTTCCCGCTCCCCCTTCCCGTCTCTGCCATTACGGCGCCGACCAGCTTCTTTACCAACCCATTGATGATCGAATCCATGTCGGCCGACTACATGCCCATGGTAAGGAATGCGTCACTCCCTTTTCGGGTCGGCCCTTTTGTCGAGCCTGGCGATCTTTCGGCGCGCAGGCTTGGAGACCTCTTTGTCCCCCTTCGCCCCCGCCTCCGAATGGCCGACTTCCGGCGATGCGATCGGCGCGGAAGGGGAACGTCTCCGCGCCTCGACCGCCCGGGACTTGGCGCGTGCAGGAGCAAACGGTGTAGGCATGAGCCGAACGACCCCCACACGTCCCGCCCCAGGAGGCCCCCGTGCACGCCGATCAGGAAACCGTCCGCAAGATCCTCACCGCCACCGGCTCCACGTGGGCCGTCGTCGGGCTGTCCTCCAACGAGGGCCGCGCCGCCTACGGAGTCGCCCGCGTCCTGCAGCGGTTCGGCAAGCGGATCGTGCCGGTCCACCCCAAGGCCGAGACCGTCCACGGCGAGCAGGGCTACGCCTCCCTCGACGCAATCCCGTTCCCCGTCGACGTCGTGGACGTGTTCGTGAACAGCGACCTCGCCGGCGCGGTGGCCGACCAGGCCGTGGCCATCGGCGCCAAGGCCGTCTGGTTCCAGCTCGGCGTCGTCGACGAGGACGCGTACGAACGCACCCGTGCCGCCGGGCTCTCCATGGTCATGGACCGCTGCCCCGCGATCGAGATCCCCCGCCTCGGCTGAGCGGAACCCGGCCGCCCGCGCATTCGACGAGTGCGGGTATGTACCACTGAATCGCCCACGCTCATACTGGCGCCAACCAGACCTACGGGGAGGCACCAGTTGGGGGAGCTGATTCGTACCGGGGACGGGCGAGACTTAGCGGTTGAGAAGTACGGGAACCCGCAGGGCAGACCGGTGTTCCTGTTGCACGGCACGCCGGGGAGCCGGCTGGGGCCCGCGCCGCGCAGCGCGGTGCTCTACCGCCTGGGCGTGCGCCTCATCACCTTCGACCGGCCCGGGTACGGCGACTCGGACCGGCTGCCGGGGCGCCGGGTGGCGCACGCCGCGGCGGACGTGGAAACCATCGCCGACGCGCTGGGCATCGACGAGTTCGCCGTGGTGGGGCGGTCCGGCGGGGCGCCGCACGCGCTGGCCTGTGCGGCGCTGCTCCCGGGCCGCGTGGTGCGGGCCGCCGGGCTGGTGGGGATCGCGCCGCGCGACGCGCAGGGGCTCGACTGGTTCGAGGGGATGACCGAGTCCAATGTGCGGGAGTACATCAACGCGGCCGCCGGGAAAGGTCAGTTGACCACCGCCCTGGAGATGCGGTCGATCGCGATCCGCTCCGATCCCCGGCGCCTGGTCGCCGAGATGCGGCCCGGTCTGCCGTGGCCGGACCGCGGCATCGTGGCCGACGCGGGGATCCGGGTCATGCTGGAGCGCAACTTCGAGGAAGGACTGCGCAGTTCGGCCGACGGATGGGTCGACGACGTGATGGCGTTCAGCACCGACTGGGACTTCCGTCTTGAGGAGATCGCCGCGCCGGTGCTCCTGTGGCACGGCGAGCAGGACGTGTTCGCGCCCGTGCAGCACACGCGCTGGCTCGCCGAGCGGATCCCCGGCGCCCAGTTGGTCGTCGAGCGGGGCGCCGCGCACTTCGGTGCGCTGCGGGTGCTCACCCGCGTCCTGAGCTGGGCGACCCGGTGAGTCCGGGGGCGCGCCCGGACCCGTGGGCCCGAGCACTCCCCCGGGGGCTCACACCGGCTGCGGTTCCAGGTCGCGGTTGATCCGGCGCCAGGCACGCGCCGCCTCGGCGATCGGATGGTCCACGCCCAGCTGCTTCGCGGTCGGCTCCAGGATGGAGGCCCGCAGCCGCTGGGCCTCCTCCTCACGGCCGGCCGCCCGCAGCGTGATCGCCAGGTTGGAACGGCAGGCGAGCACATCGGGGTGGGTGGGGCCGAACCGCTCAAGCAGGCCCTTGAGCGCGGTGCGTTCCCACCGCTCGGCGAGGTCGGGTCGGCCCAGGTCGCCGTAGGCGTTGGCGAGGTTGATCGCGGCGCAGAGGGTGAACGGGTGGCGCGGTCCGAGGACTTCCTCCAGGGCCGCCCGCACGTCCTCGCCGCCCCGCACCGCCTCCTCCGCGGCACCGAGGCCCCGCTGATAGATGTGGACGTTGTTGCGGCAGGCCAGCGTGAAGGGGTGCTCGTCGCCCAGGGTGCTCTGGTAGCCGTCGAAGGCCTGCAGGGCGAGGTCGAGGGCGGCCTGCTTGTCGCCGGTCGCCGAGAAGTCGGCCGCCAGGTTGAGGCAGCAGGCGAGGGCGTCGGGCGCCTTGGTGCCGTACCGGCCGCGGTAGCGGTTGTACGTTTCCTCGGTCAGGCGTTTCGCCTCGTGCGGGTGGCCCGCCTTGCGCAGGGACACCGCGAGGCTCTTGGCGGTGCGCAGGGCTTCGGGCACATCGGCGTTGAGCACCCGCTCGAACGCCGCGACCACCTCGCGCAGCAACTGGACCGATGCCGTGTACTCGCCGCTCTCGCGCAGGTCGCGCGCGAGGTGGCCCTTGGTGGTGAGGGTGAACGGGTGCTCGTCGCCGAGGAGGGCGCTGCGGCGCTCCACGGTCTCCTCGTCCAGCCGGCGGGCCGCCTCGCTGTCACCGCTGAGCCGGTAGTCGATGGCGAGGTTGTTGGCGGCGATCAGGGTGCGCGGGTGGTTCTCGCCGAAGATCTGCCGCAGGCCGTGGTAGATCCGCAGGTCGCGGGTGAGCGCCTCGTCGAACCTGCCGAGCGCGCGGAGGTCGGCGGCGAGGCTGCCGGTGGTGATGAGGATGCTGGGGTGGTCGTCGTCGGGGTGGTCCTTGCGCAGGACGCTGATCTGACGGGCGAGGGTGTCCTCGTCCATCGTCCGCGCCTCCTGGTACTTGCCCTGGGCGCGCAGCGCGTTGGCCAGCTCGAAGCGGATGTTGAGGGTCTGGAGGTCGTTCTCTCCCAGTTCCCTGGTCCACACCTTGTTGAGCTGGGTGCCGAGCACCCGGGCGCTCTCCAGCTCGCCGCGCTTGAGCAGATAGCGGATGCGGTCGACCATGAGCTGGCGGACCTTCTCCTCGTCGCAGTCGGCGATGCCGGAGGCGGACAGGTGCGGCCAGATCAGTTCGAAACTGGGCCAGCTCTTGGGGTCGTTGACGGGGTTGTCGCGGTCGACGCCCTCGACGGGGCGGGCCTCGGCGAGGATCCGGTGGACCTCGTGCTTGGCCGTGTCGACCTCGACGTCGCTGAGACCGGAGCGCACCGCGGCCTGGACGAGCCGGTGCACCTGGATGCTGCTGTCCGCGGGGTCGACCTTCGCCAGCGCGAAACGGTTCAGCGTCTGGATGACCTTGCCCAGCATGTACCGGTCGCGCAGGTCGGAGTCGTACGGCAGCAGGGACTCGAACATCGAGTCGCTGCCGATGAGCCGCATCGAGATCGGTTCGGCGGAGAAGAAGGAGCAGAGCTCCAACAGGCGTACCGCCGCCTTGGATTCGTCGCGCAGCCGCCGGATGGAGATGTTCCAGGTGGCGCCGATCTGCTCCGAGTAGTCCTCGGGTTTGCCGAGCGAGAGCACCTTGGTGCTCTGCTCCCTGAGCTGTTCCACATAGGCGTCGACGGGCGTCGCCGTCTCGGCGAGCCAGGCCGCCGCGACCTCCACGGCGAGCGGCAGGTCACCGACGGCGTCGGCGACCCGGTCGGCGTCGGCGGCGGGGAGTTTCGTCACCCGGCGGCACAGGTGCTCGACGCTCTCCGGGCGGGTGAAGACCTCCACCTCTATCGCCTCGACCTGGGTGGAGGCGGGCTTGTTGCGGCAGGTGGCGAGGATGTGGCCGTAGGTCATGCCGGGGATGGGCTCGGTCTCCTCCGGGAGCAGCTTCAGCGCCCGGTCCAGGTCCTCGACGTTGTCGAAGATCAGCAGCCAGCGGGAGTAGGGCGCGCCGCGGCGCAGCGCCTGGAGCGCGGCCGTGGCCGCCTCGGCCACCACGTCGCCGGCCCTGAGGTCCATCTCGGCGGCGAGTTCGGCCAGCGAGGACACCACGCGGTCGGGCTGTTCGGCCTCGATCCACCACACGAGGTCGTAGTCGGCGCGGAAGCGGTGCGCGTACTCCCGCGCCACCTGGGTCTTGCCGACGCCGCCGAGCCCGTAGAGGACCTGCGGAAAGCGCTGGGCGGAGCGGCTGTCGCCGCGCAACTGGTCGCGCAGGCGTTCAAGGACGGAGGTGCGGCCGGTGAACCAGGCGTGCCGGGGCCGCACGTTCCAGATCTTGGGCACGCTGCCCGGGTAGCGGGGCCCCGCGGGGGCGGCGGCGAGTGCGGTGCTCGCCTCGGCGCGGTCGAAGGCCTGGAGCACGGCGGCCGCCGCGTCCTGTTCGTCGAGGCGTACGAGGTCGACGACGCCCCGGCTGCTGAGCGGCGGGCTGAGCCGTACGTCGCCCACGCGGACCGGCAGGATCTGGCGCCGCCCGCCCGCCGGGTCGAGTCCGGGCCCGGAGTCCCAGGCGGTCCTGGCGCGCTCGGTGTTGAGGTAGGCCTGCGACACGACGGGGATCACCCGGTACCCGGCCCCCGCGGTGAACTCGGCTTCGGCCGCGGCGGATTGGGGCATGCGGGCGTCGATGGGGACGACGTGGAAGCCGGCCGTCGTCAGGACGTGGACCAGCCAGTCCGCCCACATCTGGTCCTCGGCGACATGGGTCAGCACGATGTTGGAGGGCGGCATGGGCCGGCGCCTGGTGTACGCGGCGACATGGGTGAGCCGGTCGGCCTCGTCCATCGGGGGCAGCGAGTTCACCAGGCCGCCGGTGAGGACGGAGGTGAGGCGTTCGCAGGCGCTCAGCATGGAGCTGCTCACGCTGGGCGCGTCGCCGAAGGTGGCGAGGATCTCCTCGTAGGCGTAGAACGGCCGGTAGGGGACTTCGACGGTGCCCCAGTAGTTGCCGCGTTCCTCGGGGCTGAGGCCGCTGGGGAAGCCGGGGAAGCTCTCACGGGCCAGGGCGCGGCCCGCGTCGGCCTTCTCCTTCTCGCCGTCGTCGATGCGCATCGGGACGGGCAGGATGCGGATGCGCCGCTCGTGGTAGCGCTCCTCGATGTCGCGGGCCACGGCGGACGCGCCGTCGATGCTCTGGTCGCTCAACGTGAAGCAGACGACCAGCACTTCGGGCATCTGGACGGTGCAGATGTCGGCGATGTCGCTGAGGCCGGTGCGGCTGTCGATCAGCGTGTAGTCGTAGTGGCGCTGCATGTCGTCGCGCATGGCGTCGAAGAACTGGCCGCCGCCGAATCGCTCGTGGAAGTCGTCCCAGTCCATCTTCCCGACGATGGAGGGGTAGTCGCGGTTGCGCCGGCCCGCCGAGAGGAAGTCGAGGCTGCCGCCCTTGGGGAAGTTCCAGTTGAGGGAGGTGGCGTGGGGGCGCACCCGGGCGTAGTCGCGGTGCCAGTCGGGTTCGCGGTCGGCGGGGCGCCTCGCCTCGTCCTGGTAGTCGGTGATCAGGTTGATCAGACCGGGGGTGGCTTCCAGGCCGGCCAGGTCGAGGAACGGGTGGAAGAACCGGTGGAGACCCGGTGCCTCCAGGTCCCAGTCGACGGCGAGCACCCGGTATCCGTTGGCCGCCAGGATCCACGCGCAGTTGGCCAGCGCCATGGTCCGTCCGGTGCCGCCCTTGTACGAGTAGAACGTGACGACGGTCCCGTTGCGGTTCTCAGTCATCTGATGAGCCCTCCGCCTTATCACCGTAGTTCTTGTCCTGGTCCGTGCTCTGACCGCGACCACCTGGGTCCCTGGCGCCGTAGCCGATCCCGCCGGGAAGGACCCGGGGCATCGGTCCACCGCTTCCTGGCGGTGGGTAGGTCGGCGCGTTGGCCTCGTAGTGTCTGACCGCCGCCTTCACGGCCCCGGGGATCGCCTTGCTGAAGGCTTCGAGGCTGGGCAGTCCGGCGCCCGGCGTGCGGTGTCCGTCGTTCTCGTCGGCCCGCCGGGAGAGCGCGGAGTCGGTCTGCTGCGTCAACTCCTCGTTGTGGGCCCGGGTTTCGTCGTCTCCCAGGTTGCCGGGGACCAGGACGCTGATCCATGGCCGGCGGGTGGCGCACAGCTGGTCCACCAGTTCCCGGCGGCGCCTGGCGTCGAGGGCCCAGCGGTCGAGCAGCAGCAGGCCCGGCGCGGGCGGGCCGGAGGCGAGGAGCCGCTGGGGCTCAGCCTCGAAGTCGCTGAGGTGCACGGTGTAGTTCAGGTTGCGTACGACGTCGACTGTGTGGTCGGCGAGGGGTCTGGAGGAGGCCGGATGGTAGGGGTTCCAGTCGAGGGGTTCGGCGCCGTAGCAGTCCGGGCTGCGTCCGGTGGGGAGGGCGGAGCGTGAGCAGGCGAGGACGGAGACCTCCATTTCGCGGGTGGGTCCGCCGGTGGGGCCGAAGGCGGACGGCACCTTGGCATAGTCCTGGTGCGGGTCGCCGGGTTCCAGCCGGGACTGCTGGGCCACGTTCACGATGCGTTTGGCCAGCCGGTAGACGGCGCGCTCGTACTGGTCGCGCAGGTAGTTCAGCTTGATGAGGCCGTAGAAGCCCTCGTCGGCGTATTCCTCACCGAAGGTGGCGTGGTTGAACTGGAGCCGCTCGGCCGGCTGCGGCAGCTGCCTGGTCGGAACGGGCACCCACAGCGCGGGCACGACGCCGGTGACGGGGTTGCTGTTGTTGTGGCTGTTACGGCTGTTCTGTGCGGCGGCCCGGCTGGAGAAGGCGAACCACTCGCGGCCGCACTGCTCGCTGAGGAAATAGCGGGGCGAATAGAGCGGGACGAACACCTTGCAGTAGGCCAGCGCTTCGGAGAGCCGTTCCTGCCAGCCCTCTCCCGGCTGCATCTGCTGGTCCATGAAGCCGGCGCTGCCGGCCGGGAGGGGCGTCAGCTGCATCACATGGGCGCAGAGGTCCCGGAAGAACCGCTGGACCCAGAGGTTGGGGTCCTTGTCCTTGGGGTCGCTCTTCGGCGTGTGTGCGTAGCTGAGGAAGAAGTACGGCTTCTGTTCGTCTTCACCGGCCCCCACTGATCCGTGCACCACTGTCTCCCCCGGTCCAAGTGGATGGGTCCTCAGTGTAGGAACGGAAGATTCTCCGAAGGAACAGAACGAACAAACCCATTGATTGATCCACTCACGGATCCCTGATCAGATCATGACCGGAATCATGCGGCAGACATCGAGTGGATCAGTCAAAGGGCGGGAGAATTCCCGCAAATTCGCTGGGGAATTCGTTCACCTCACGGCTTCGGTACGCGCTTTCCACTCGGCGCGGTGGCGCCGCGCCGACTGCTCGGCGGCCGATTGCGCGGCCACCGGGACCGGCTCGGCCAGCCAGGCCCCGACCGTCTCGCCCATGCCCGCGACGAAGGTTTCGCCCAGGCCGGAGAGGGACCGTGAGGCCAGGAGCTCCTCGACGGCGTCCGCGGTCTGACGGCGCCAGCGGGCGAACTGCTCTGCGGCGGCGGCGCGTTGGCCGAGGTCCTGCGCCGTCTCGCGGCGCACCCGCCAGAAGTCGGTCACCGCGATGTGGGCGTACGTCCCCTGGAGCAGCCCGCCGATCGGGCGGGGATCGGGGCGCCAGGGGGCGTAGTAGAGGGCGCGGTCGGCCTTGTCGTACAGGTCGACGGCGTCGAGCACGGCGGCGAGCTTCACGTGCTGGAACTCGTGGACGACGAGCAGGGCGAGCTGATCGGGCGAGGAGGGCCTGGCCGCTCCGATCGCACCCCACGCCTCCTTGCAGGCGGCGCTGACGTTGCTGCCGTCGGGCGCGTGCAGGGGGGTGATCAGCCGCAGCCCCGCGGCCACGCCGTCCGCGTACGCGGGCAGTTCGCGCCGGATGAGGGACCACGCGGCGGTGAGGTCCTCCGCCCACAGCTTGATCTCGTCGGTGGCGATCCGCCGCGCGACCGGCCAGCTGTGGCAGTCCCGCAGCGGGTCGGTGTCCTCGATCGCCACGCTCCAGCCGTCGCCCTCGAAGAGGCGCACGGGCTGCCAGTGCGGGGCGGACCCGTCGAGGCCCTCGTGCCGGCCGATGTCGAGCCGCCGGGTGCCGGCCCGGACCGTGAACTCCTCGGCGCCGCCCCTCACTTCGGCCTCGGCGGCGCCGTCGGCCAGGCGGACGGCGCCGAGACCGGGCAGGCGCAGCCCGCCGTCCCGCACCGGAACGGTGACGCCCAGGTCGAGCCCCGCCCGCACCACCGTGGCCGCGGCGATCTCGGCGAGGCCGCCCGCGGGGGCGGCGCGGCCTTCGAGCACGCTCAGCGCCCACGGCCTGGTGTACGGGTGGGAGAGGACGGCGTCCAGTTCGGCGGGCGCCTCGGCGTCCAGATGCGTCAGGAGCTCCCAGGCCGCCGTGGCCTCCCGGTCGGAGAGCGCGATGCAGCCGCTGACGGCGGCGAGCAGCTCCTGGTTGATCTCCAGTTGGGCGGCGGCGAGGCGCGTGACGGCGTCCGCTCCCCCGTAGCCGGCGGCCAGCGCGCCGAAGTCGGCCTGCGGGAGCGGGAGTTCGGCCGGTGCCTGCGTCGGTGCGGGCACGGCCGCCTCCCGGTCTCGGATGGTGGTGACCAGGGCCAGCAGGTCGGGACAGAACACGGAGGGGTTGTCGAAGCCGCTGCCGGTGCTGCCGGTGCGGTACCGGTGGGCGTAGAGACCCCCGCCGCAGGACTCCACGACCGGGCACGCGCGGCACTGCGCGCAGAGCTGCTCGACGCCCTGCTGGCGGGCGAGCATGCCGGGGTGCTGGAGGACGTCGTCGAGCGAGTGCGTGAAGACGTCCATGCCGGTGGCGGGCGCCCCGTCGTACGACGTCTTGAGGCTGTCGGCCTGCTCGAAGGTGCCGTCGGTCTCGATCACGACGAGGTCGGCGGGGGCGAGCCCGAGGGATTCGGTGAGGCTGCTCTCGCCCCGCAGGGTGCGCAGGACGGAGTCGAAGATGCGTACCGGCACGGTGCGCCCCGCCGCGTCCCAGCGCCGGTAGACGGCATCGAGCCACGCCGCGTACGGCGTCGCGGCGCCGCCGGGGCGGGGCGGGGGCGTGTCCCAGGTGGCGTGCGGGAGGAGGAAGTCGATGCGGGGCGGCGAGAGTTCGACGAGCGCGTCGTAGACGGCGACCGGGTCGTTCTCCACGTCGATGGTGCACAGCAGGCCTGCGAACAGGGCGTGGTAGCGGGGGCGGTTGAGCAGTTCCACGGCGCGGAGGACCTTGTGGTGACTGCTGCGGCCGTCGGCGTAGCGGCGGTGCCGGTCGTTGGAGACCTTGTCGCCGTCGAGCGACACCCCGACCTTGATACCGAGTTCGAGGAAGAGGTCGCAGAACGACTCGTCGAGCAGGACGCCGTTGGTGTGCATCCGCAGGTCGAGCGCGCTCACGCCGCGCAGCGCCCGCTGGAGCTCCTCGGCGGCGCGGCGCAGCCTGGCGGGGCCCGCGAGCAGCGGTTCGCCGCCGTGCAGCACGACATGGACCGTGGGGAGCCGGTGGCGCCGGGCGTGTTCGGCGATGCGGTCCGCCACTTGGACGAGGATCTCCTCGGAGACGGCCCTGGGCCGTCCGCGCCAGCTCGTGTCCGCGTGCTCGTAGACGTAACAGTGATCGCATGCCAGGTCGCAGCGGCTGTGCACTTTCAGGACGAACTGCGACAGAGCAGGCTGAATCGGCCGGTCCATGGGGTGGGGCGATCCGCTCGTCAGAGGGCCGACTGGAAGGCGGAGGTGCCGGGCACCGCCGGATGCGCGCCGGCCGCCACCACCCTGGTCAGATTGACCGGGGCCCGGCCGGCGCTCTGCGCCGCCGCCCGCTTCACCAGCGGCAGCCGTCGGCCGGCCGGTCTGCGGGGAGCGGGGCCGGGCCGTTCGGCCGCCGAGACGAGAGCTTCCACGTGAGCGCCTTTCGGACTGGAGCACCGTTTTTTCAGTGGGCGTTGCGACCGGTGTGGCCACTGCCGCCTCCTGGGACCACACAACTGCGTGGGTCCGTGCCCGGGTTCGGCGTGGACGTCGAAATCACCCGCACGGGTGGTTTCGTTGGAGGTGAACACGGCCCGTTCGTCGCCCCGGGGCCACGGGAGCGACGATAGTCAGCCTCCACCCGGCGCGGGCCCGATTACCAGATACGGGCGCACATTCAGCCAGAATGCGAGGGTGAACCGATCGGAGTGCGACCCGGAGCGTCACGGATCTCACCCCCAACCGGCCGCGCCCGTAAGGAGTTCGGCCGCGGCGGCGTCTTCCCTCAGCGTTCGAAGGGGACGGATACGGCCATCGTCATCTCGACCGTGTCGGGGCCCTCATTACCGTACGTGTGTGCCGTGTTGGCCTCGAACGACGCCGAATGGCCCGCCGGGATCTGGTGGTTGACGCCGTCCACGCGCAGGGTGAGCGTGCCCCGGGTGACGTGGAGCAGCTCGATCGTGCCGGCCGGGTGCGGGTCGGAGGGGCTCGCGTCGCCGGGCGCCAGCGTCCAGTGCCAGAGTTCGAGCGGGCCGGGCGCCTCGGTGCCGGCGAGCAGGGTGCTGTGGCTCCCGCGCTCGCTCGACCAGAGCCGGACGGCCTGCTCGGGCGGGACGATGCGTACGGCGGGGCCGCTCTCGTAGTCGAGCAGGGTGGTGATGCTCACGCCGAGCGCGTCGCCGATCTTCACGACGGTGCCCACGCTCGGGTTGGTCCTGGCCTGCTCGATCTGGATGAGCATCCCGCGGCTGACTCCGGCACGGGCGGCGAGGGCTTCCAGGGTGAAGCCGCGCTCGGTGCGCCAGCGCTTGACGTTGCGGGCCAGTGACTGGGTCAGCAGTTCGAGGTCCGACACATTCCGTCCCTGAGGTGGGCCCCGGGAGGCCGTCCGGTGTTGAGTGACAGGCCGTCTGGTGCGCCCACCGGTCTCCGCTGTCGCCCCACTCTACTGCGGGGCACCACGGGGCTTGGTGGCGCGACGGGCAGGTCAGGCCTCCTCCGAGGTCAACTCCGCTATGGCGAGCAGCTGTTCCGGTGTGACGCCCTCCGGGATGGGCACCGGCGCGGGGGTGCGCAGCGGCGGCTGCCAGCCGTCCCGCTCGTTCCAGGTGCGTACGATCTTCGCGGGCGCGCCGGCCACCACCGCGTGGTCGGGCACCTCACCGCGGACGACGGCGCCCGCCGCCACCACGACGTTGCGGCCCAGCCGCGCGCCGGGCAGCACCACCGCGCCGGTGCCGAGCCAGCAGCCGGGGCCGATCTCGACGGGCTCCATGCGCGGCCACTGCTTGCCGACGGGCTGGTGCGGGTCGTCGTAGCTGTGGTTGGTCGAGGTGATGTAGACGTACGGGCCGCAGTACGTGTCCGAGCCGATGGTGACGGTGGTGTCGGCGATGATGTGGCTGCCCCGGCCGAGCACGACTCCGTTGCCCAGGGTCAGGATCGGCTCGGCCCCGAGGTCGAGGCCGGGCATCATTCCGGCCGTGAGGGTGACCTGTTCGCCGATAATGCAGTGGTCGCCCAGCTCGATCCAGGGTTCGCCGAACACCGTGCCCTGCGGGAAGGCGAGGCGGGTTCCCCCGCCGATCCGGCGGAAGCGCAGCTTGCCGGGGTGTTCCGCGGTGACCGCGCCCGCCTCCTTGATGAGGCCCCAACCGCCGTGGACCGCGCGGGAGGCGATCCGGCGCCGCCAGGCGGTCAGCGATGAGAACGTGTTTCTGTTCTTGGGCACCCGCTCACGGTACTCATCGCCGACCGGGTCGATCACCGCCGACGCCTGTGATCTTCCGCTCAGCGCGGGGCGGCAGGCGCCCCGCGCGGGCTCAGCCGCTGTGCGCCGCGCGGTGGTCCTCGGCGAGGCCGCGGTACATCAGGGCGTTGACCTTGATCCCCTCCCGCTCCTCGTCGGTGAGCGCGCGCCGCACCTTCGCCGGTACGCCCGCGACCAGGGAGCCGGGCGGCACGTCCATGCCCTGCGGCACGAGCGCGTGGGCCGCGATCAGCGAGCCGGCGCCGATGCGGGCGCCGTTGAGGACCGTGGCGCCCATGCCGACCAGGACGTCGTCCTCGACGGTGCAGCCGTGCAGCACCGCGTTGTGGCCCACCGTGACGCGCTCGCCGACGGTGACCGGGAAGCCGGGGTCCACATGGACGGTGCAGTTGTCCTGGATGTTGCTCTCGGCGCCGATGACGATCGGCCCGCAGTCGGCGCGCAGGACCGCGTGGTACCAGACGCTCGCGCCGTCGGCCAGGGTCACCTCGCCGAGCACCACCGAGGTGGGTGCGGTGAATGCGGTCGGGGCGATCTCGGGCTTCTTGCCGCCCACTGCCACGACCAACGCCTGCTCTGCCATGCGCCACTCCTTGTACGGACTTCATCGCGCCGGGTGTCACGCTAAGCGACGACGTTGCGCCGCTCGCGGCCGGGGCCCGCTTAGGATCGCGCGATGGCACTCTTCCGGATCGACCGCCGCACCGAACTGACCCCCGACGAGGCGTGGCGGCGGCTCACCGACTGGGAACGGCACGGCGACGGCGTGCCGTTGACCCGCGTCGTCGTGCGCACCGCCCCGCCCACCGGCAGGGGCACGGTCTTCTCGGCCCGCACCGGCCTGGGACGGCTCTGCTTCGAGGACCCGATGGAGATCACCCGCTGGCAGCCACCGGTCCCGGGCACGCCGGGGCGGTGCCGCCTGGAGAAGCGGGGCCGCACGATTCGTGGCTGGGCCGAGATCGAGGTGGGGGCGGCGGGCTCGGGGGCGTACGTGGTCTGGCGCGAGGAGTTGCGGGTACGGGGCGTGCCGGGCGCCCTCGATCCGCTGACGGCGCTCGCGGGGCGCGTCGTCTTCGGCCGGGCCGCGAAGGTACTGCTCCGCGACACCCCCTGATCGCACCTCCCCCGCGACGGTCACGAGCCGCGGGGCTCGGTGCCGGGTGCCCTACTGGGGGCGGTGGGCTCGGTGCCGGGTGCCCTACGTCTTTAGGGGCGCGGGGAACTGCGCGAGACGCGGGCACGGTCCGCACCCGAAAGCGGGGTTGCTGGGGCTCCGCCCCAGACCCCGTTCGCGCCTTAAGGGCGCTCGTCCTCAAACGCCGGACGGGCTGAGGAGGTGGCCCGGGACAGGCGCGCTGACAAGAGGGGCGAGGATGCGGGGGCTGGGCACCCTGCCAAGGGCGACCCACCCAGGGGCCCGGGGAACTGCGCAAGACGCGGGCACGGTGTGCAGACGACGGGTCGGGCCTGCGTCTCGGTGGGCCGGGATCCCGACACCCCGCCCGCCCGCCGCAGGCGATCAGTCGCCGGCCGGGACGTTCTCCCGCGAGCGCGCCGCCTCCGCCTCCGCCATGGACTTCTTCGCCCGGTTCTTGACGATCAGCATCGACGCGACGCCGATGAGCAGCGCCGCCACCAGACCGAGGTACGAGAAGTTCTTCAGCCAGGACTCGGCGACGATGCCGAGGTAGTAGATGACGGCCGTGGTGCCGCCGGCCCAGCAGATGCCGCCGAGCACGTTGGCGATGAGGAACTTCCAGTACGGCATGTGCAGGACGCCCGCGAGCGGCCCCGCGAAGATGCGCAGCAGGGCGATGAAACGGCCGAAGAAGACGGCCCACATGCCCCACTTCTGGAAGGACCGCTCGGCCATGGCGACATGGCCCTCGCTGAAGTGCTTGGGGAACTTGCGGCCCAGCCACGCGATGAGCGGCCTGCCTCCCTTGCGGCCGATGGCGTAGCCGATCGAGTCGCCGACCACCGCACCGGCGGTGGCGCAGGCGCCGAGCACGACGGGGTTGATGTGCCCCTGCTGTGAGGCGAGCAGCGCCGCGCTGACCAGGACGATCTCGCCGGGCAGCGGGATGCCGAGGCTTTCCACGCCGATGACGAGCGCCACCAGGAGATAGACACTGACGGCGGGGATGTGCTCCAGCCACTCCTGGATGTGCAACGCGCTTCCTCCCGCTCGCACCGGGTCACGGCCCGGCGTGCGCCCCCCTGGCGCACGCCGGGAAGCCTACCCGGTCAGGGCTGAGGGGCGGCCGGGGCCGATGCGACTTGGCCACGGCCGACGAGCCGCAGCTCGCGCGCGGAGACGCCCACGCCGACCTCGCGCGTTCCGGTGCCGAGCACCCAGCCGTGCCGGGCCGGGTCCCACGAGGAGAGCGAGCGGGACGGGATGCGTACGGTCACGCGCCGGTCGGCACCGGCCTCCAGCTCCAGGCGGCGGTAGCCGGCCAGGGCGCGGCGCGCCTGGTCGAGGCGGAGGTCGGGCGAGGGACCGAGGTAGACCTGGGCCACCGTGACGCCGGCGCGGCTGCCGGTGTTGCGGACGGTGAAGCCGACGGCGAGCCCGTCGCCGTCGGGCCCGACGGTCAGACCGGAGTAGGCGAACGTGGTGTAGGACAGGCCGTGTCCGAAGGGGAAGAGCGGCGTCACGCCTTGGGCGTCGTACCAGCGGTAGCCGAGGTGGATGCCCTCGGAGTACTCCTGCGTTCCGTTCACGCCGGGGTAGCGGCGCGGCTCCTTCGCCACCGGGTGGCGGTCGTCGGAGGCCGGGAAGGTCTGGGTGAGCCGGCCGCCGGGGTCGCACTCCCCGAACAGGACGGCCGCGGTGGCCTCGGCGCCCTCCTGGCCTGGGTAGTACATCTGCAGGACGGCGCCGGTGCGCGCCAGCCACGGCATGGTGGTGCTGGACGAGGTGTTGAGCACCACCGTGGTGCGGGGGTTGGCGGCGGCGACCGCGTCGATCAGCTCGTTCTGGTGGCCGGGCAGGGCGAGGCCGGTGCGGTCGGCCCCCTCGGTGGCGTCCTCGTACGCGAACAGGACCACGCTCTCGGCCGCCCGTGCGGCGCGCACCGCGTCGGCGACGTCGGCGGCCCGGGTCGCGCCCGTGGTGCGGCGGAGCCGGAAGAGCTGGCCCTTGCCGCCGCCCTTCGCGGAGACGGTGAGCCGGTGCGGGCCGGCGGCGAGGGCGACCGTGCTGCGGCGGACGTCCAGGCCGTCGGGGGCGGCGCCGACGAGTCCGCCGCCGAACAGTTCGCCGAGGCCGGGCGCGGGCGGGAAGAGTTCGGTGTCGTCGAGGACGACCTTGGGACGGTCACCGCTGTAGTGGATGGTGAAGGTCCACTCGTCGGGGTCGGTCACGGTGAGCGTGCCGTCGTAGGTGAAGGTGACGCCGGCGGCGACGCGCTGCCCCTCGAAGTCGGCGCCCGCCGAAGTGCCGGGCAGCGGCTTGCCGTAGAGGTCCTCGCCCATGGTGTAGGTGACGTCGGCGTCCTTGCCCGCGTGGGCCCTGATGGCGTCGAGGGGGCTCTGCGCACGGTCGGGGACGACGTGCGCGCTGCCGCCTCCGCCGATGAACGGGAGGGCTCCGGTGGGGCCGATCACGGCGATGGAACGGGCCGCGGCGCCGGTGAGGGGGAGGGTGGCGGCCCGGTTCTGGAGCAGGGTCGCGCCCGCTTTGGCGATCTTGAGAGCGACGTCGGCGCCGGCCTGCGGGTCGCGGGCGGGCCGGGCGGGAGCTTCGGTATCGAGCAGCGAGAAGCGCTCCATGACGCCGAGGACACGGCGTACGGAGCGGTCGACCAGCGCCACGGCCACGCTGCCGTCGCCCACGGCTTTCTTCAGGGCGTCGCCGAAGTAGGGGCCGCTCGGCATCTCCATGTCGAGCCCCGCGGTGAGGGAGGCGACGGTGCTGTGCGCGGCGAACCAGTCGGTCATCACCCACCCCTCGAAGCCCCAGCCGTCGCGCAGGATGTCGCTGAGAAGTGGCTTGTTCTCGCAGGCGTAGGCCCCGTTGACCTTGTTGTACGCGCCCATCACGGCGCCCGCCTTCGCGGTGACGGCCGCTTCGAAGCCGCGCAGCTCCATTTCGTGGAGGGGCTGTTCGGCGATGCGGACGTCGATGGAGGTGCGGTTCTGCTCCTGGTTGTTCAGGGCGAAGTGCTTGACGGTGGCGATGAGGCCCTGGCTCTGGATGCCGCGGATCTCCTCGGCGACGAGGTCCGCGCTGAGCAGCGGGTCCTCGGAGAAGGTCTCGAAGTTGCGGCCGGCGTACGGGGTCCTGATCAGGTTGACCATGGGGGCGAGGACGACGTCCTGGCCGAGCGCGCGTCCTTCGCGGCCGAGCACCTCGCCGTAGGCGCGGGCCAGCTCCGGGTCGAAGGTGGCGGCGAGCAGCACGGGGGCGGGCAGCGCCGTCGCGTGTTCCCTCACGCGCAGGCCGGCGGGCCCGTCGGCGAGCCGGAGCGGGGGGATGCCGAGGCGGGGCACGCCGGCGAGGTAGCCGGCCTGGCCGAGGCCGTGCGGGTCGGCCGAGCCGTGCAGCAGGGCGATCTTCTCGTCGAGGGTGAGGCGGACGAGCAGTGATTCGACCCTCGGTGAGGCCGGGGGGCCGGTGCGGGCCCGGGGCAGGGCGGCGGCGGGGGCGGTGAGGGTGCCGGTCGCGGCCGCCGCGACCGTGACGGCGCCGCCGAGCAGACGCAGTGCTGACCTTCGGGTAACCGGGTGGGACATGGACCGTCACTCCTTTGTGCGCGGGCACGACGTGATGGACCGCGGCACGGCCGGCGGTCCCTGATCAGCGTGTGAACGCACTATGCGTCACGTCGGAGTTGACCATCCGTCAGGCGCCCCGGGCATCGCGCAACCTGGGACCGTCCGGTGGAAGGCGGGTGCCCGCGGTGCCGGGGAAACGCCGAAGGCGCCCCCGGTCGTGGCCGGGGGCGCCTTCGGGTACGCCGAGGCTCGCGTGCGCCGGCCTTACGCAGCGGCTCGCGCGCCCACGCTCAGCGGGTGATCAGGAGTTGGGGCGCAGGGTCCATACGACGGTCATCTCGCCGGTCACGGCGCCGTCGGCGCGGGTGATCTCGATGACGACCGGGAACTCGGGGCGCTGCCCCGCGTCCAGCTCGGCCACCACGTCGGCGATGGGGCGGCCCAGGGTCGCGGTCGCGGTGACGACGCCCATGGCGAGCTTCTTGTAGCCGATTTCCGCCTTGACGGCGAGCGGCACGGCCCGGCTCATCTGGTCGCCGAAGGCGGCGATGACGATCGCGCCGCTGGCGGACTCGGCGAGCGTGAACATGGCGCCGGCGTGGGGTCCGCCGACGTGGTTGTGGTAGTCGCTCTGGTCCGGCAGCCGCACCACGGCACGCTCGGGGGTGGTTTCGAGGAACTCCAGGTTGAGGGTCCTCGCCATGGGAACGGTGGCGGCGAGCATCTCGCCCACGGACATCTGATCAGCGCTCATGGGACCCGATGTTACCCATGAGTAGCAGCCCTTGGCCATCCCCCGGCGGGGGCGGCCGTAGCAGGAGCACGGGTGCACCTCTATGGTTACTGGCCATGTGGCCAGGACAGCAGCCGCCCGGGGGCGAGCAGAACCCGCAGGATCCGAATCAGAACCCGTACCAGCAGCCGGGGTACCAGCAGCCGAATCCCTATCAGCAGCCGGGCCCGCAGCCCGCGCAGCAGCCCGGGTATCCACCGCAGGGTTACCAGACGCCCAACCCGTACCAGCAGCCGACGGTGCCGCAGTACCCGGTCGGCAGCCCACCCGGGCCGCCGCAGCCGCCGAAGAACGACAAGAAGAAGACCACCCTCATCGCCATCGTCGCGGCTGCCGCCGTGGTCGTGGCCGCCGTCGTGACCGGCGTGGTGGTCCTCAAGGACGACGGCAAGGGCACCGACCAGGCCGACGGCAAGGACAAGAAGTCGCCCTCGGCGTCCGGTTCGAATTCGGCCGCACCCTCCTCCGCCGCCCCCAACCCGCGTGGCGCCGGCACCGACGTCCAGCCGGTCATCGCCGGCTGGAAGGTCGTGGTGAACCCCACCCGGGGCGACGCCTTCGACGTACCGCCGGACTGGGAGGTCGACAGCCCCGGCATGAGCGTGGGCTGGTCCGACAAGGCGGACCCCAACGGGTTCGGCGGCATGATGATGTCCTCGCCCGCCTACTACAAGTCGAAGTGGTGCACCACCAAGAGCGGTGGCGGCAGCGACGAGAACACCGCGCTCGCCAGCGTCGGCACGAAGGGTGCCAACGGCGCCAAGTCGACCGCCGACGCGGCCGAGCAGGCCGACGACTGGCTGTACTACGCCTACACGCAGCCGGACAAGAACAACATCACCTCGGAGAAGCCGGTCCCCTACACGACCAAGTCCGGCCTCCAGGGCAGCGTGGTCCGCGCCAAGGCGACCAACGTGAAGAAGACGGACAAGTGCTCCACCGACGGCCAGTCCGTGCTCTTCGGCTTCAAGACCGCCAAGGGCGACCTCGCCGCGTGGAGCCTCATCGCCAACACGGGCGTGCCGGACGCGATCACCGAGGACACCATCCAGAAGATCCTCACCACGATCCGTCTGGTGCCGACCTCCGGCTCCGGTTCCTGACGCGACCGCTGTAGGTCGCGGCCGCTTCCGGCCGCGACCGCCCGGCCGCGCGTGGGGCGCGCCCCGGCCTCAGCCGATGCTGAACGCGCCGTCGGGCGGCTCCGGTGAGGGCCGCGCGTCGGCGTCCGTGACCGGCCGGGCGTCGCCGACGAAGCGGCGCAGCGCGTCGCCGTGCTCGACCCGGGCAGGGAAGGCGTCCCCCGCGGTGCGCCGGGCGAGCGCCGCCACGTCCAGGGGGCGGGCCGAGGCGAGCAGCACCGCGTTCCCGAAGCGCCGTCCGCGCAGGACCGATGGTTCGGCGATCAGCGCGACTTCCGCGAACACCGCGCCGAAGGTGGCGAGTTGGGAGCGGAGGAAGGTGAAGGGCGCGCCGTCCGCGAGGTTGGCCGCATAGACACCGCCCGGCTTCAGGACCCGCTGGGCCGCCTGGGCGTAGGTGAGCGAGGTGAGGTGCGCGGGGACCCGCGACCCGCCGAACACATCGGCCACGAGCAGGTCGGCCGAGGCCGCGGGGGCCCGCTCCACCCACTCCCTGGCGTCGGCGGCGTGCACCTCGATCCCGGCGTCCGGCGGCACCGGCAGGTGTTCACGGACGAGTTGGATCAGCGCCCGGTCGGCGTCCACCACGTCCTGGCGCGAGCCGGGCCTGGTCGCGGCGACGTAACGGGGCAGGGTGAGCGCGCCGCCACCGAGGTGCAGCACGTCCAGGGGCGCGCCTTCGTCGGCCGCGCAGTCCACGACGTGGGCGAGGCGGCGCAGGTATTCGAACTCGATGTACGTCGGGTCGTCGAGGTCCACGTACGACTGGGGCGCGCCGTCCACGGTCAGCAGCCAGGCCCGTTTCCGGTCGACGTCGGGCATCAGCTTGGCGGTGCCCCAGTCGACGTCCCGGGTGACGGGAATCGGTTCGGCGTGCGGCTCGTCTCTCACCTCCCCATTGTGCGCCCCGCCCCCACCCGGGTGCGGGTGGGGGCGGGGTGCCCGGTCAGAGGAGCGTGCCGACCGTTCCGGCGCCGACGGTGCGGCCCCCCTCGCGGATCGCGAAGCCGAGGCCCGGCTCCAGCGGGGTGTCGCGGCCGAGTTCCACGGTCATCGTGACCGTCTCGCCGGGCCGCGCCGCCGCGAGTTCGCCGAGGTCCACGTCGCCGACCACGTCCGCGGTGCGGATGTAGAACTGCGGGCGGTAGCCGGTGGCGATCGGCGTGGAGCGGCCCCCCTCACGCGTGGACAGGACGTACACCCGCGCGGTGAACCTGCGGCTCGGCGTGAGGCTGCCGGGCTCGGCGACCACGTGCCCGCGGCGGACCGCGTCGCGCGGCACCCCGCGCAGGAGCAGCGCGACGTTGTCGCCGGCCTGCGCCGACTCCATCGGCTTGCCGAACGTCTCCACCCCCGTGACCACGGACTCGGTGTCCGCGCCCAGGATCTGGACCCGGTCGCCGACCCGCACCGTGCCGCGCTCCACGGCCCCGGTGACGACGGTCCCGCGCCCGGTGATGGTGAGTACGTTCTCGACCGGCAGCAGGAACGGGGCGTCGACATAGCGCTCGGGCAGCGGCACATACGTGTCCACCGCGTCGAGCAGCGCTCCGATCGCCTCGGTCCACCGTGGCTCGCCCGCCAGGGCCTTGAGCCCCGAGACCCGCACGACGGGCACGGTGTCGCCGCCGTATCCGTGCGCGGAGAGCAGCTCGCGCACTTCGAGCTCGACGAGGTCCGTCAGTTCCTCGTCACCCGCGTCCGCCTTGTTGAGCGCCACCACGATGTGGTCGACGCCCACTTGGCGGGCGAGCAGGACGTGCTCGGCGGTCTGCGGCATGATCCCGTCGAGCGCCGACACGACGAGGATCGCCCCGTCGAGCTGGGCGGCGCCGGTGACCATGTTCTTGACGTAGTCGGCGTGGCCCGGCATGTCGATGTGCGCGTAGTGGCGGGTCTCGGTCTCGTACTCGACGTGCGCGATGTTGATGGTGATGCCGCGGGCGGCCTCCTCCGGGGCCCGGTCGATCCGGTCGAACGGAACGTATTGGGTGGTGCTGCCGCTGCCGCGCTCGGCGAGCACCTTGGTGATGGCGGCGGTCAGCGTCGTCTTGCCGTGGTCGACGTGGCCCATGGTGCCGATGTTGAGGTGCGGCTTGGTGCGCACGTATGCCGTCTTGGGCATGGCTGAATGTCCCTCGCATGATCGCAAAGCGGTGCTGGGACCCCTGAGATCCGGCCGACCCTCCCCGTGCGGGGTCCGCCGGAATCTCCGGGAAGGGTCAGCTTCGGGCGCCGCCGAGGGGCGCTGCGGGTGCGACGGCGTACGCGGCCGTGGTGGCGGCAGCCTTCGGCGCGTCCGCGACTGCGGACGGCGCTGCGAGGAAGGCGTACCTGGACATGCCGCCGATCATCCCTGGTGGGCGACGGCGCGTCGAATGGTTTTACAGGTTCTTCAGGGCCTCGCGCACGGACAGCGGCGACAGGTGCGCGCGCTCGGCCGCCACGAACGCGCGGACCGCGCCCGGGTCGGTCCTGGCGTACTCGCGCAGGCTCCAGCCGATGGCCTTGCGGATGAAGAAGTCCGGGTGGCCGCCCTGGCGCACACAGTGGCCGAACAGCCGGTCTGCGTCGGTGCGTTGCTTGTAGGTGAGCTGGTGGAGGAGGGCGGTGCGGACGATCCAGAGGTCCTCGTCCTCGATCCACGCGTCCATCACCGCCGTCAGCTCCTCGTCGGCGGCGACGAGCGGCCCGACGACGTGCGCGGCGAGGTGGTCGACCGTGTCCCACCAGGAGGTGGTGGCGACGAGGTGCCGGGCGACGGGAAGGAACCCGGACGAGCAGACCCGGACATGGCGGCGCAGGTAGTCCACGGCGAAGTAGTGGTACTCGCGCTCCTCCAGCGCCCAGCACCGCAGCGCGACGGCCGCGCAGTCCGCCTCCGAGGGCGCGGGGAGCCCGTCGAGCACGGCCCTCGACAACGCGCGGCGTTCGGGGGTGCGGATGCCGAGGAAGGGCGCGATGCCTTTCATGTACGCGACCATCTCGGCGGCCCGGTGCGGGTTCGCGGCGCCCGAGTAGACCTCGACGAGGCGCGCGAGGACGTCGTCGGCGAGCGGGCTGCGGGGCGCACGGGGGGTCATGGGGCCCACCGTACGCACGGCGGGACCGGCCGCGGGGGACCTCGGTCACGGCGGGCGGGCGTCCCGGTCGGTTACTCTCCCCAAATGTCCGAGACCGCCGCCCGGCCCACGTCCGCCCTCGCCGCCCGCTGCGGCAGAGCGCTCCTGTCGCCGTGGTCGCGGTTCACGCTGCTGGTGCTCGTCCTGGTGGCCGCCGGGTCCGCGGTACTCGTCCTGCAGCCGCAGCGGATGCTCGCCGACGGCTGGCCGCCGCACGTGGGCGGGGCGGGTGCGGTGGCGCTCTTCGCGGTGGCGTACGGCCTGTGCACGGCGGCGTTCGTGCCGCGCCCGATCCTCAATCTGGCGGCGGGGGCCCTGTTCGCCACCACGGCCGGACTCGTCGCCGCGCTCGTGGGCACGGTGCTCGGCGCGGGCATCTCGTTCGGCCTGGTCCGGATGCTCGGCCAGGACGCACTGCGCCCGCTGCTGCGGGGGCGCTGGCTGACGGCGGCCGACGGGCAGCTGTCGCGGCACGGGTTCCGTTCGATGATGGCGATCCGCCTGTTCCCCGGGGTGCCGTTCGCCGCCGCCAACTACTGCGCGGCGGTCTCCCGCATGGGGTGGGCGCCGTTCCTGCTCGCGACGGGCGCGGGGTCGGTGCCCAACACCCTGGCGTACGTCGTCGCGGGCAGCAGCGCCTCGTCGCCGACCTCGCCCGCCTTCCTGATCGCGATGGGCTTCATCGTCGTGAGCGGCATCGCGGCCGCCGCCGTGGCCTGGCGCAAACGCCACCGCCTGCGCCGGGACTAGGCCGGCAGGGAGCAGGCCACCTGCGGGCGCGCGCGCCGAGCCGCATCCCCGCCCCGCAACCCTCCGTTTTCCCGCGGCGCGATCCTCCCGCAACCGTCCGTTCACCCGCGGTGGCTACCGTGCGGCTCGGTCCGTGCAAGATCGCCGGAGTTGGGGTGCGCCCGTGCCGTCCCCGAACGCTTCGGCCGGTCCGACGTGCCCGCACGGCCCTCACCCCGACCCCCTTGGATGGCGCAGCAACCCATGTCTTGGTTCGAATCGTTCATACTCGGGCTCGTCCAGGGTCTTACGGAGTTCCTGCCCATCTCCTCCAGCGCGCACCTGCGGCTGACCGCGGCGTTCGCGGGCTGGCACGATCCGGGCGCCGCGTTCACCGCCATCACCCAGATCGGCACCGAGACGGCCGTCCTGATCTACTTCCGCTCGGACATCGCGCGCATCGTCTCCACCTGGTTCCGGTCCCTCACCGACCGTGCGCTGCGCGGCGACAGCGACGCGCGCATGGGCTGGCTCGTCATCGTCGGCTCGATTCCGATCGGGGTGCTCGGCATCGTCCTGAAGGACCAGATCGACACCTCCTTCCGCGATCTGCGGGTCATCGCGACCACCCTCGTCGTGATGGGCGTCGTGCTCGGGATCGCCGACCGGCTCGCGGCCCGCGACGAGTCGGGCGGGCGCCACCGCGCGGCGCGTGAGCGCAAGTCGCTGCACGAACTCAGCACCAGGGACGGTTTGATCTACGGCATGTGCCAGGCCATGGCGCTCATCCCCGGCGTCTCCCGCTCGGGCGCCACCATCAGCGGCGGCCTCCTCATGGGCTACACCCGCGAGGCGGCGGCCCGTTACTCCTTCCTGCTCGCCGTCCCCGCCGTTCTCGCCTCCGGGGTCTTCGAGTTGAAGGACGCGGGCGGCCCCGGACAGGCCCCCATGCTGCCCACGCTGTTCGCCGCGGTCATCGCCTTCGGCGTGGGTTACGCGGTCATCGCCTGGTTCATGTCGTTCATCTCCAACAAGAGCTTCATGCCCTTCGTGGTCTACCGGATCGTGCTCGGCGTCGTGCTGTTCGTGCTCATCGGCGCCGGCACCCTCAGCCCCGACGCGGGCGGCGGGCTCTGACCCGGCGGCGCCGCCCGCCACGCTCGGCCACTCGGCCCCGGCCGTTCAGCCGGCCGCGGGGTCGGGTCCGTCCCCCTTGACCTCCTCGGCGCGCAGCGCCAAGTCCTGCAGCACGTCGGCCGACGACACGTCCTGCTCCCCGGAGTCGTGGACCTGGGCGAGCGCCACGAACGCCAGGCTGAACGCGGCCACCAGCTGCCGGATGGCGCCGCCGACCTCCCGGGCCACCAGGGTCGCCATCTCCTGCGGCGTCGCGTCGGCAGGGATCGCGATGTGCGGCATCGTCTCGTTGAGCAGAGCGGTGACGATGCCGATCTCCGTTTCCCCGCCGCTCCGTTCGCCGTCCTGCTCCATACGGCGGCGGTAGTCCCCGGCCTCGGTGAGAATGCCGATCACTCGCTTGAGAACCTCGCTCTGCTCCATGCCGCGAGGATAGGCGGCGGCCACCGCGGCGGTACGCGACAACGCCCGGACCGCGCCGGACAGTTGAGCGGGCCCCGCCGGGACCTGTCCGGTTCCGGCCCTCGGCACCCGCGCCGACCGGCCCCGCCACCGCGCTCAACCGGCCGGTGTTGGCTGAGAGTTCCCACTCCGTGGCGCTCGGTCACCTCATGGCCGTAGGCTTGTCCTCATGCCCCCGACTTTCGACCGCCGCTGCCTTCGCCCTGCCGACGTGGTGAACGCGGAGATCCGCTCGCTGTGGGAGCAGTCCGACGGACGCCTCTCCCCCGACGAGGAGGAGCGCTACCGGCGGCTCCTCGTCGAGTGGGCCGCCGCGGTGCGCGACGACACCGCGCAAGCGGCCTGATCCCGCGCCTCCCAAACCCCCGCACCCTGTGACCTTGCCCACCCCGCACCCCGCCCACCTGGGCTTTGACCAATTCACGCGCCCGCCGGGGCGGTCGGGCCCGTAGCCTGGACGCATGTCTTCCTCCCCCGACCGGCCCGGCACCGCGCCGCCCGACGCGGATGCCGCCAACGACGCCATCCGTGCGCTCGTCGACGGCGCGGACGGGCAGTGGCCCGCGGAGGAGTACGAGCGGCTGCTCGCCGACTGGGCGGCGGCCGTGGGCGACGCGGCGCCGCTCGCCGCGGGAGCCACCGCACGGCCGCGGGCCTGAGCGCCCCGCACATCCCGTCCCGTCCTCCCACCCCGTCCCGTCCGGGCACATCCCGGCTCCGCCCGGCCCAGGCCGAGCGAATTCCGGTTGCCGGGCGCCTCGCCGCGGTGCTGGAGTGGCCCGATGGACACCGAGCCCCTGAACAGCGGCACCGACGACGAACTCCTCGCCTTCTTCGACCGGCAGTTGCGCGAGCGCGCCCTGCCCGACGGGCCGGGTGCCAGGATCGAGCGCAGCGGCGACGTTGTGCGCCAGGTCGGCCCCGCACCCGTGTGGAACGGCGTCCTCTGGTCGGACCTGACCGCGGCCACCGCGGAGGTCCAGATCGCCGAGCAGGTACGCCACTTCGCGTCCCTGGGTGTCGAGTGCGAGTGGAAGCTGTACGCCCACGACTGCCCCGCCGACCTCGGGCAGCGCCTGGTGGCCGCCGGGTTCGAGGCCGAGCCCGACGAGACCGTCATGGTCGCCCGGGTCGCGGACCTCGCCCGCGACCCCGACCCGGCCCCGGGCATCTCCCTGCACCCCGTGACCGACGCGGCCGGGGTGGACCTGCTGGCCGAGGTCCACGAGGGCGCCTTCGGCGGCGACGCCTCCCGCCTGCGGGAGCGGCTGCTGGCCCAGCTCGCCGCGGCTCCCGACACCCTCGTCGCGGTGGTGGCCATGGCGGGTGACGTGCCGGTGAGCGCGGCCCGCATGGAGTTCTACCCGGGTACCGACTTCGCCGGCCTGTGGGGCGGCGGCACCCTGCCCGGGTGGCGCGGCAAGGGCATCTACCGCGCCCTGATCGCCCACCGCGCCCGCATCGCCGCGGAGCGGGGCTGCCGCTACCTCCAGGTCGACGCCTCCGACCAGAGCCGCCCCATCCTGCAGCGCCTCGGCTTCGTACCGCTGACCGTGACGACGCCGTACATCCGCCGCCCGTAACGAGACCGCCCGTCCGCCTCTCGCCCCGTCAGGCCGGGTCGGCGAACGTCCCGTGCCGGCCCGCTCCCGCGGCGAACCGTGCAGCTCCCTCCGCCGCCTCGGCGGAGAGGGCGTGGACGCCGTGCCGTACCTCGTTCAGGAGGGCGGCCTCCTCGCCCAGTCCCTCCTGTTCGCGGAGCGACATGCGGTCGTGGCGCAGACACGTCTGCGGGAACGCGGCGATCTCCGCGGCGAGCCGCTCCGCCGCCGCGCGGGCGGTGCCCGTGGGCACGACGCGGTCGGCGAGCCCGATGGCGTGGGCCTCCGCCGCGTCGACCGGCCGGCCGGTGAGGACGAGGTCCATGGCGCGTCCCGCCCCGATGAGCCGCGGGAGGCGCACCGTGCCGCCGTCGATCAGCGGCACGCCCCAGCGGCGGCAGAAGACGCCGAACACGGCGTCCTGCTCCACCACCCGCAGGTCGCACCAGAGGGCGAGTTCGAGTCCGCCCGCCACGGCGTGCCCGGCGACGGCCGCGATGACCGGTTTGGTCAGCCGAAGCCGCGTCGGACCCATGGGGCCGTCGCCGTCCTCGGTCACCGTGTTGCCGCGCGCGGTGCCCAGCGCCTTGAGGTCGGCGCCCGCGCAGAACGTGCCGCCCTCGCCCCACAGGACCGCGACGGCGGCCCCTTCGTCGGCCTCGAAGGCGCGGAAGGCGTCGGCGAGGGCCCGCGCGGTGGGGCCGTCCACCGCGTTGCGCACGCCGGGGCGCGCGAGCACCACCGTCGTCACCGGGCCGTGCCGTTCGCTGCGTACTGCCGGGGCGGTCTCATCAGTCATGGCGCCAGCGGTAACACGGGGGGCCAACCACCCACAAGTGCAGCGCTCTTGGCGTGACGGGCCCGGGGGCGGAGACTGACCCGATGACGCAGCGTGTGGATCTCGGGACCCTCTTGGACCGGCTGGCCATCGACGAACTCATCACCGGATATGCCGCGGCCGTCGACGACGGGGACTGGACCGCCTACCGCGCCCTGTTCGCCGACGAGGGCCGCGCGGACTACCGGGCCGCGGGCGGCATCGAGGGCGGAGCCGGGGAGGTGGCGCGGTGGCTGGAGGAGACCCTGGGGTTCTTCCCGGTGCGCCAGCACCTGATCACCAACCGGATGCTGACCCTCCAGGATCTCGGCGGCTACCCGGGCGACCGGGCCGAGCTGCGTGCCGACTACCTCAATCCGATGTGCTGCGGAACGGCGGGCGACGCGTCGGCACCGGCGCCCGACTTCGAGGCCGGCGGGCGGTACGCCTTCTCGCTGGTCCGCACCGCGGACGGGTGGCGGCTGACGTCGGTGACCGTGTTCGAGAAGTGGCGGCGGTTGTCAGGGGCACTCGCCGGGCACTCGCAGGGCTGAGGGGCGGGTGTAACGCGCCGGGGCCGCCGGGCCGTCGGCGCGCGGCCGCCGCTCTCCCGCACACTGGCGGGAGGACACAACGGATCACGGGGGTGGGCGAGGAGGCGCGGTATGCGGAGTCCGGTCGGCCGGCGCGGTCCACGGCTGGATTCGGCCTGGTGGCGCGGCGCTGCCGCGCTGCTCGCCGGGGCGCTGCCGGCGCTCGCGTTCCCGGCGCCCTCCCTGTGGTGGCTGGCCTATGTGGCCCTCGTCCCCCTGCTGCTGCTCGTCCGGTCCGCGGGCAGTGTGCGGCGGGCCGCGCTCGACGGGTGGCTCGGCGGCACCGGGTTCATGCTCGCCGTGCACCACTGGCTGCTGCCGAGCCTCAATGTCTTCATCGTGGTGCTCGCCGGGCTGCTCGGGCTGCTGTGGGCGCCGTGGGGCGTCCTGGTGCGCTCGGTCCTCGGCGGCCGGCCTTCGGTGGCGCGCGCCCTGACCGCGGTGGCGGTGGTGCCGTCGGGCTGGCTGATGGTGGAGCTGGTCCGGTCGTGGCAGGGGCTCGGCGGTCCGTGGGGCCTGCTCGGCGCGAGCCAGTGGGAGGTGGCGCCCGCGCTGCGCCTGATGTCGGTGGGCGGCGTATGGCTGGTGAGCCTGCTCGTGGTGGCGGTGAACACCGCCGTCGCCCTGTGCGTGGTCCATCCACCCGCGCGGATCGCCATGGTGTCGGCCCTCGTTGTGTGCGCGCTCACTACGAGCGCGGTCTGGGTGTGGGCTCCGCACATGAAGCAGGACGGCCGGCTGAGGGTCGCCGTGGTGCAGCCCGGAGTGGTCGAGGACGGCGATGCCCGCTTCGCCCGCAGTGAGGCGCTGACCCGCGATCTGGCGGGGCAGCGGGTGGATCTCGTCGTGTGGGGCGAGAGCAGCGTGGGCCAGGACCTGGCGGCCCGCCCCGACCTGGCCGCACGCATCGCGAAGCTCTCCCAGGACGTCGGCGCGGACATCCTGGTGAACGTGGACGCGCGCAGGTCCGACAAGCCGGGGATCTTCAAGAGTTCGGTGCTGGTCGGGCCGGGCGGGCCGACCGGTCAGCGGTACGACAAGATGCGGCTCGTGCCGTTCGGCGAGTACGTTCCGGCGCGTTCGCTGCTGGGCTGGGCCACCTCGGTCGGCAAGGCGGCCGGCGAGGACCGGCGACGCGGCACGACACCCGTGGTGATGACACTGCCCTCGGCGGTGCGGGTGGGGCCGCTGGTGTGCTTCGAGTCGGCGTTCCCCGACATGAGCCGCCATCTGGTGCGCGAGGGCGCCCAGTTGATCGTCGCGCAGTCCTCGACCTCGTCGTTCCAGGACACGTGGGCGCCGGCCCAACACGCCTCGCTGGGCGCGCTGCGCGCCGCCGAGACGGGCCGCCCGATGGTCCACGCGACACTGACCGGCATCAGCGCGGTCTACGGCGCGGACGGCGACCGGATCGGCCACTGGATCGGCACCTCCGCCAGCACCTCCGCCGTGTACGGCATCCCGCTCACCACCGGCACCACGCCCTATGTGCGCTTCGGGGACTGGGCGGTGTACTCGGCGCTGGTGGTCCTCGTCGTGTTCTGCGGGGCCGAGGGGGTGCGGGCGTTCAGGAGGCCTGCCGCAGGGACTCCCGCACGACCCGCTCGCACAGCTCATGAGTGGCCAGCGCGTCCCGGGCGCTGAGCGTCTTTCCGGCCCGTACGGCGTCGAGGAAGGAGAGCACCGCCTGCTCGATGCCGCGCTGGCGGGCGACCGGTACCCAGTCGCCGCGGCGGCGCAGCGTCGGCTGGCCCTTGTGGTCCACCACGTCGGAGAGGTTGAGCACCTGGCGCTTGGTGTCCTGCCCGGAGACCTCCAGGATCTCCTCGGTGGATCCGTTCATCCGGTTCATGGTGCCGATCGCGGTGAAGCCGTCGCCGGAGAGCTGAAGGACCACGTGTTCCATCAGGCCTTCGCGGATCCTGGCCCGCACGACGGTGTGCTCGACCGGGCCCGGCGCGAGGAAGCGCAGGGTGTCCACGACGTGGATGAAGTCGTCGAGCACCAGGGTGCGCGGGTCTTCGGGCAGCCCCACCCGGTTCTTCTGCATGAGGATCAACTCGCGCGGGTGGTCCGCGCATTGGGCGTAGCTGGGGGCGAGCCGGCGGTTGAAGCCGACGGCGAGGCTCACGCCGCGCTCCTCGGCGAGGGCCACCAGACGCTCGGACTCCGCGAGTTCGTACGCCAGCGGCTTGTCCACATAGGTCGCCACGCCCGCTTCGAGGAGCCGCGTCACGATCTCCGGATGTACGGCGGTCGGCGCGTGCACGAAAGCCGCGTCCAGGCCCTGCGCGAGCAACGAGTCGAGATCGGTGTGGAGTTGGGCGGCCGGGATCCGGTGCGTGTCGGCCACCGCGGTCAGGGTGGCCGGGGTCCGGGTCTGCAGATGCAGCTCCGTGTCGGTCAGCGCGGTCAGCACCGGCAGATAGGCCTTCTGCGCGATGTCCCCGAGTCCGATGCATCCGACCTTCACGGGGTCTCCCTGTCGCCGAGTGGTGTGCTGCTTCCTTGCCTGGTCAGCATACGTGTGGCGGGTGGCTGCCAGTCCACGGTGTCCGCGAGGGAGCGGAGCATCGGGCCGGGCCCGAACGCGCCGAGTGCCCGGATCAGCGCGTTGCGGGCCGCGATGCCGGCGGGGTTGCGCAGCATCGCGAGCTTCGCGGCGCGCTCCGCCCGAGCGACGACGGCCAGTGTACGGGGCATCCGCTCGGCGCTGTAGTGGGCGAGGCCCACGGTGAGGTCGCCGTGGGGGTCCACGTGGTGGGCGAGGACGACGGCGTCCTCGATGGCCTGGTTGCCGCCCTGGCCGAGGGTCGGTGCCATGGCGTGGGCCGCGTCGCCGATGAGGGCGACCCGGCCGCGGTGGTGGGCGGGCAGGCTCCGCGCCATCCAGTGGACGTCGTTGCGCAGCACCGCGCCGTCGTCCGCGGCGGCGAGCACGGCCGGGACCGGGTCGTGCCAGGAGCCGAACAGCCTGCGCAGTTCGGCGAGTTCGCCGTCGGGGGCGTGCCCGTCCCGCGGGGTCCATGCGGCGGCGTACGCGTAGAGGCGGCCGTCCTTGAGGGGCTGGGTGCCCCAGAGACGGCCGGGCCCCCAGGTCTCGTGCGGCGGGAAGGTCCTGCCGGGGGCCGGCACGACGAGGCGCCAGGTGGTGAATCCGGCGTACGCGGGCCCCGGGTAGGCCGGGAAGAGACCCGCGCGCAGCGCGGAGTGGATGCCGTCGGCGCCGACGACGAGGTCGGCCTCGATCTCGCCGTCTGCGGTGCGGACCACGGCAGGGCGGCCTGCGTCACCGCGGTCGGCCAGCTCCGCCGCCGCCCCGGTGCGTACGGTCCCCGCGGGGAGCGCGGCGGCGAGGGTGCCGATCAGGGTGGCCCGGTGCAGCAGCACGACCGGCCCGCCGAACGCCTCGGCCGCGGCCCGCGCGTCGGTGCGGGCGAGCCATCGGCCGCCCGGGGTGCGCAGGCCCCCGTCGCCCTGCCAGGCGGCGAGCTTCCTTACGGTGTCGCCGAGGCCGATGACGTCGAGGGCGCGCTGGCCGTTGGGGGCGAGGGCGATGCCCGCACCGACCGGTCGTGGTTCGGCGGCCCGCTCCAGGACGGTGACGCGCCAGCCGCGCCCGAGCAGGGCCAGGGCGGCGGTCAGCCCGCCGATCCCGCCGCCGACGACCACCGCTCGGGGCCGTCCGCTCCCCCGGTCCGCCTTCGTGTCCATGACGCCCCCTGTCGCATGGGTGACCGCACCCGGCCACTACAGCTGTAGTGTCCAACACGCTACTACAGCCGTAGTGCCCGGGATAGATTGACCCCATGGCCGCACGCACCCCGGGCACCTCGCGTGCCGTACGCGCTCCGGGCACCTCGCGTGCCGTACTCGTCGCCGACACCGCGCTCGCCCTCCTGACCGAGCGGGGCATGCGCGGTCTGACCCACCGCGCGGTCGACGAGCTGGCCGGGCTGCCGCAGGGGTCCACCTCCAACCAGGCCCGGACCCGGCTCGCGCTGCTCGAAGCGGCCGTCGCCCGGCATGCCGAGCGGGAGGCCGCGGTGCTCACCCCGGCCGAGATGCCGGTGCCGGGCGCGGGCCTCGACGACCTGGCCGCGGCGCTCGCCCGCGCCCTGCACCGCTACCTCACCCGCCATCGTGAACTGCTGGTGTCCCGCTACGAGTTGGCCCTTGAGGCGACCCGTCGACCGGAACTGCGCGCCTTCTACGACGCGGCCGGGCGGCAGTTCAGGGAGCCGCTCGTGGCGCTGATGACGGCGGCGGGGTCCCGTACGCCGGAGCGCCACGCGCTCAGTCTCGTCTCGTTCAGCGAGGGCCTGATGTTCTCGTGCGCGGCCGGTTCCTACCACGCCGAGGTGCCGTCCGAACCCGAGTTGCGCCGCGCCTTCTCCGAGCTGCTGCACGGCATGCTGGCCGGTCCTGAGCCGCGATGACGGACGGCCGCGGCCGCGACGGCCGGCGGGCCGTGCCGAGCCCGCCCGGCCTCGCGATAACCGGTGGCCACGGCTGGGGCCGTCGGCCAGGATGGCGCCATGACGACCTCCGAAGTACCGTCGGCCGCGACCGCACGACGCGATGAGCCCGCACTCGACGCCGCCGAGCGCGACATGCTCGAAGGCTGGCTCGACTATCACCGCGAGACCCTGCTCCAGAAGTGTTCCGGGCTCACCGACGAGCAGGTGAAGCGGACCGCGGTGCCGAGCTCCGCGCTCACCCTGCTCGGGCTCCTGCGCCACCTGGCCGAGGTCGAACGCTGGTGGTTCGTCTCGGTGTTCGCGGGCGGCACCCAGGAGGGCGTGTACGGGACCGACGAGGACCCGGACGGCGACTTCCACTTCGGCCCGGACGACACCCATGCCGAGGCGCTCGTCACGTGGCGGCGCGAGGTAGCCGCAGCTCGGGAGCAGGCGGCCGGCCACGGGCTCGACGAGCTCAGCGTCGGCACCGCGCGCAACGGCCGGCACTTCAGTCTGCGGTGGATCTACACCCACATGATCGAGGAGTACGCCCGCCACAACGGCCATGCCGATCTGCTGCGCGAGGCCATCGACGGCACCACCGGAAGCTGACGGCCCCCGGGGGCCGGTCAGGCCCCCCCCCGGGGCGGACGGCCCACCCCGGTGAAGGCCCGGCGCACCCCACTCCGGGCAGGGCCCGGCGCCGCGGGTCACCGCGGACGGGCGCATCACTCGTGCGGGCCATGGTGACCCCGCGAGCGCGCCCAACACCCGCCGCAGACGGCAGAGTTGTCGGGTGCACCGAACCAGGAACACGCTGAGGCTCGTGACGACCGTGGCCGCCCTGGCCGTCTGCGGATGCGCCTCGGGGTGCGTCTCCGTCGAGGCCGGACCCGCGCCCTCCGCGCCACTCGCTCCGTCGTCGGGCGCGCGGAGCCGGGTCTTCCCCGAGTTCGCTCAGCCACCGGCCCGCGAGGCCCTGGACACGATGGAGCCGACGGCCTCCCCCGCCACGCAGCGCCCGGAGCCGCCGGAGTCAACCGCCCCGACCGGGCGGCCGGAAGCGGTCCACCACGGCCGTCACCACGGCGGCGACGTACCGCGCCACCGGCCGGCCGCTCCCGCGGAACGGCATCCCCGTCCCGCGCCCGCGCCGCCCGTCTCCGGTGATGTCTGCGCGCTCGGCCAAGGGTACGGAGGCTGGCGCGACGACAGCCCCGAGGCACGCATCTGCCATCAGGTCTACGGTCATTGACGGGCCCCGGCCGTCACCGGCCCGGCGTCACACGGCGTCCAGCTGCCGCTCCAGGCGGCGCACCGCCTCACGGATGTCGTTCCCGTACGCATCGTCGTTCAGCACGTCGAGGGCGGCGTGGGCCCGGTCGAGATGGAGTCGGGCCTCCGCCGGGCGGTGCAGCTTCGCGTAGTCGGCGGCGAGGTTGAGGTGGAGGGAGGGGTAGAAGGCCCGCACGGCGAGCGAGGCGTGGTGGGCCGTGAGGCGGTCCTGGCTCAGACCGTCGGCAGCCGCCAACGCCCGCAGGTCCCACGCCAGTTCGTCCCCCGCGTCGTCCTGAGCGTCGGCCATGTAGTGGGCGAGGGTGCAGCGGTGGAGCGCGTCACCTCGTTCGCCGATCTCCGACCACAGGGCGGCGAACCGGTTGCGGGCCTCTTCGCGGTCCCCTCCGTGCAGCAGCATCATCGCCTGCCCGATACGGGTCATCACGATGTCCCCCGGGGCTTCCTGCATGTCCGTCACACTGTCTCCACCAGTCGTCACGAAAGCCGAACGGTTGCGACGCTAGCGGCAGCCACTGACAATCGCCCTCAGGCTCGGGCGGGGGCGCCGGCCTGTCAGCCGGACGCCGTCACACGCCACGGCCGACCGGCGCCCCCCTCACCTCGCCCGGGGCCCCTCAGCCCAGGTTCGGAATCCGCCAGTCGACGGGGGTGTGGCCCTGCGCCGCGATCGCCTCGTTGATCTGCGTGAACGGGTGCGAGCCGAAGAACTTCTTGGCCGAGAGCGGCGAGGGGTGGGCGCCCTTGACCACCACGTGCCGCTCCTCGTCGATCAGCGGGAGCTTCTTCTGCGCGTAGTTGCCCCACAGCACGAAGACCGCCGGGTCGGGCCGGGACGCGACGGCGCGGATCACCGCGTCGGTGAACTTCTCCCAGCCCTTGCCCTTGTGCGAGTTGGCCTCGCCCGAGCGCACGGTGAGGACCGCGTTGAGCAGCAGCACACCCTGCTCGGCCCACGGCATGAGGTAGCCGTTGTCCGGGACGTCGAGGCCCAGCTCGTCGCGCATCTCCTTGTAGATGTTGCGCAGGGACGGCGGTGTCCTGACGCCCGGCCGCACCGAGAAGCACAGCCCGTGGCCCTGGCCCTCGCCGTGGTAGGGGTCCTGACCGAGGACCAGGACCTTGACCTTGTCGTACGGCGTCGCGTCCAGGGCGGCGAAGACCTCGTCGCGGGGCGGGAAGACGGGGCCCTTCGCCCGCTCCTCCTCGACGAAAGCGGTCAGCTCCTCGAAGTACGGCTTCTGGAGCTCCTCGCCGAGGACATCCTGCCAGGACGCGGGCAGCATGGCGGTATCGGTCACGTCAACAACCTCCGTGGGACATTCGGTTCCACACCCTCGGTGCGGAGTTCCGAACCTACCGGCCGCCACTGACAACGCCGCCCGCGCCCGCCGCGGGCTGCCCGGCCCGCGGGCCCGCCGCCCGGACCGCAGCACAGTGCCCTGCCGCGTCGACCGACGCACACGGCAGGGCACTTGACGCCACGGAGCTCCTGGCTCGGGGCGGGGTGTGAGCGCTCCGGTCAGTGCACTCCCGCGTTGAGGAAGAGCCCGCCGTCGACGACCAGGGTCTGTCCGGTGACCCACGCCGACTGGTCGGAGGTGAGGAACGCGGCGGCGCCGCCGATGTCGGACGGTACGCCGAGCCGGCCCATCGGGTAGACCGAGGCGGCCTCCGCCTCGCGGCCCTCGTAGAGCGCCTGGGCGAACTTGGTCTTGACGACGGCCGGGGCGATGGTGTTGACCCGTACCATCGGCGCGAACTCGTGCGCCAGCTGGACGCTCAGGTTGATCATGGCCGCCTTGCTCATGCCGTACGCGCCGATGAAGGGCGAGGCGGAGACGCCGGCGATGGAGGCGATGTTCACGATCGCGCCGCCGTTCTCCTTCTGCCAGGCCTTCCAGGTCTGCTGGGCGAAGCCGAGCGCCGAGATCACGTTGGTCTCGTACACCTTGCGGGCCACGTTCAGGTCGAGCTCGGCCATCGGGCCGAACACCGGGTTGGTGCCCGCGTTGTTGATCAGGAAGTCGACGCGGCCGAAGGCCTCCATGGTGCGCTCGACGGCGGCGGCCTGGTGGGCCTCGTCGGCGGCCTTGCCGGCCACCGCGACGACCCGGTCGGCGCCGAGCCTGTCGACGGCCTCCTTGAGGGCGTCCTCGCCGCGTCCGGTGATGCACACCCGGTCGCCGCGTGCGACGAGCGCCTCGGCGATGCCGTAGCCGATGCCGCGGCTGGCCCCGGTGATCAGGGCCACCTTGCCCGAGAGTTCGGGAAGTTCAGTCATGTTCCGTACCCTCGCGCTTAGTTGAGCGGTCCGCCGGCCACGTACATGACCTGGCCGGAGACGAAGCCCGCGGCGTCGCCCGTGAAGAAGGCGATCGCGTTGGCGATGTCCTCGGGGTGGCCGACGCGCTGGACGGGGATCTGCGTGGCGGCCGCGGCCTGGAAGTCCTCGAAGCCCATGCCGACGCGGGCGGCGGTCTGCGCGGTCATCTCCGTGACGATGAAGCCGGGGGCGACGGCGTTGGCGGTGATGCCGAACTTGCCGAGCTCCTTGGCGAGGGTCTTGGTGAAGCCCTGGAGGCCGGCCTTGACGGCGGAGTAGTTGGCCTGGCCGCGGTTGCCGAGCGCGGACGACGAGGAGAGCGAGACGATGCGGCCCCACTTGGCGTCCACCATGTGCTTCTGACAGGCCTTGGCCATCAGGAACGCGCCCTTGAGGTGCACGTTCATGACCAGGTCCCAGTCCGACTCGCTCATCTTGAAGAGGAGGTTGTCGCGGAGCACGCCGGCGTTGTTGACGAGGATGGTCGGCGCGCCGAGCTCGGCGGCGACGCGCTCGACGGCGGCCTCCACCTGGGCGCTGTCGGAGACGTCGCAGCCGACGGCGAGGGCACGGCCGCCCGCCGCGGTGATCGTGTCGACGGTGTCCTTGCACGCCGCCTCGTCGAGGTCGAGTACGGCGACGGCCCGGCCCTCGGCCGCAAGCCGGACGGCGGTCGCGGCGCCAATGCCCCGCGCCGCCCCGGTCACGATGGCGACACGCTGCTCGGTGGTGGACATGCTGTTCTCCTCGCCCTGGGATCCGCGGCCCTCACTCACTGAGCAACCGCTTAGTAGCTTCAGCAGACGAGACGCTAGAAGCCCTGGCACGCGGTGTCAACGGCCCACGGATCCCGCGGCGCATGTCACACCCGCGCCGCACCCCTCACGGGCGGGTGATCAGCGCACGAGGAGGTCGAGCAGCCGCTCCGTCTCGGCGGCCGGATCAGCGGTCAGACCGGTGTGCACCGGACCCGGCTGCACCACGGTGGAGCGGGGCGCGATGAGCCAGCGGAACCGGCGCCCGGGGTCGTCGCCCGCCGCCTGTCCGGCCCCCTCGCCGCCGCCGCACACGCCCTCGACGGCCCGCAGCGCCGCCCGTACGCCCACCACGTCCGCGGCCGGGTCGAGCGCCCTCAGCTTCGCCTCGTCCAGGTGGGTGCGGGCCGCGACGAAGGAGTGGGCGCGGCAGTAGACCAGCACGCCCGCGTTGAAGCACTCACCGCGCTCGACGCGCGGCACCACGCGCAGCAGCGCGTACTCGAAGACATCGCGCTTGCTCAACGGTCGGCGTCCTTCTGGCTGTTCTCGGCGTCCTGACGGTTCTTGGTGGGGTGCGGCCAGGGCTTGACGTGGTCGGTCAGCCACCCGGGGGCCCGCGAGGGCGGGGTGGCGGTGGGGGCGTCCAGTGTGATCCGCTCGTGGATCGTCGCGGCGCGGGCGAGCAGCGGCTCGACGTAGGCGCGGCGCAGCGCGTCGGTGGAGTCGAAGCCGGGCTCGTCGACCAGCCACTCGTCGGGGACGAGGGCCGTGACCTCGGTGAGGAGCTCCTCGGTCACCAGGGGCGCGAGGTCGGCCGCGGCGGTGGCGATATCGGGCCCGAACGGCGCGAGCGCGTGGTCGGAGGCGTTGTAGGGCTTGGCCGCGGAGGCTGCGGCGCCCGGCCAGTTGTGGTGCCAGATCATGGTGGCGCCGTGGTCGATCAGCCACAGGTCGCCGTGCCAGATCAGCATGTTGGGGTTGCGCCACGACCGGTCGACGTTGTTGATCAGCGCGTCGAACCAGACGACCCGGCCCGCTTCGGCCGCGTCCACCTGGTAGGCGAGCGGGTCGAACCCGAGCGAGCCCGGCAGGTAGTCCATGCCGAGGTTGAGGCCGCCGCTCGCCTTCAGGAGCTCCTGTACCTCCTGGTCGGGCTCGGACAGGCCGATGACGGGGTCGAGCTGGATGGTGACGAGCTCCGGCATGCGCAGCCCGAGCCGGCGCGCGAGCTCTCCGCAGACGACCTCCGCGACCAGCGTCTTGCGGCCCTGGCCGGCCCCGGTGAACTTGATGACATACGTTCCGAGATCGTCGGCCTCGACGATGCCCGGAAGCGACCCGCCCTCACGCAACGGCGTGACGTACCGGGTCGCGGTGACTTCAGTGAGCATAGGCCCAGGCTACGTCCCGTCCCCGCCCGCCCCGGTCAAGAAGTCACCCCCGCGCTGAACGCCCCACCCCTCCCTCCCGTACTCCCCCACGCAGTCACGCGTCGTACGTCGAGAGGACAGTCAGCATGAGCACCGAAGCGCACTCCGTACCCGTGCGGGTACCGGCACCCGCGCCCGCACAGGTACCGGCGCGCCGTACCGTCATCGCGTGTGTCGGGGCGGCCGGGCTCGCCGCCGCGCTCACGGCGTGCGGGGGCGGCTCGGACAGCGCGGCCGGCGCCGGCGCGGCCACCCCCGCCGGGGACGGCGGCGCCAAGGGCGGCGGAAGCGTCCTCGGCAGGACCGCCGACATCCCGCAGGGCGGCGGGAAGATCTTCGCCAAGGAGGGCGTCGTGGTGACCCAGCCCGCCGCCGGCCAGTTCAAGGCGTTCTCGGCGAAGTGCACCCATCAGGGCTGCGCCGTGTCGTCCGTCTCGGACGGCACCATCAACTGCCCCTGCCACGGGAGCAAGTTCGACGTGACGGACGGCAGCGTGAAGGCCGGTCCCGCGCCGTCCCCGCTGCCCGCCGCCGCGATCTCCGTCGAGGGGGACTCCATCAAGCTGGCGTAGTGCGGCCCGCTTCCTTGAAGCAGCCCAGGATGTCGTCGGTGGTGGCCACGGTGGCGACGAGGGCGAGGGTGTTGCGGACCATCGCGGGGGTGTAGTCGGCCGGCACCCCCGCGATCGCGTCCGAGGCCACCACCGCCGTGTAGCCGAGGTTGACCGCGTCGAAGACGGCGTTGGGGATCGCGACGTTGGCCGAGACCCCGGTGACGATCAGGGTGCGGCAGCCGAGGTTGCGCAGGATCGGGTCGACGTCCGTGCCGGACACGGGCGAGAGCCCGTGCAGACGGCGTACGACGAAGTCCTCGTCGGCCACCTCGATCGGCTCGGCGATGCGCACCGCGTGCGAGCCCGAGTGCTGCTGCACCGGGAGCCGTTCGGCGGCCCGGAAGAGCCGTGCGTTGCGATTGGCCCCGCGGCCGTCGGGGCGGCGCTCCGCGACCGCGTGCAATACCTGGACGCCCGCCTCGTGCGCGCCCGCCACGAGCCGCGCCACATTGTTCAGGACCCCCGACTCCCGTGCCTGCGCGGCGAGTTCGGGCAGTGCGCTGTCCTGGCCGACCACGCCCTGCTGGCACTCGACGGTCATCAGTACCGTCGAGGCGGGGACGAGCTGCTGTGCGAGGAGTTCCTTCGTCGCCATGGCGCCGGAGGCTAACGGCCATTGCGCGACGAGGGAAGAGCGCGCCATGCTTTCTGACGTATCGTCAGATGGCTTGCCCGGTACCGGACTTCGGACGCGTACCGGACTCTCGAAGGGATGTCGCGGATGACCGCCACACAGCGCCGGGGCCGCCGGATCATGATGACCGACGCGGAGCGCGACGCCTTCCTCGGCGACCGGCGCACCTGCCGGGTCGCCACCGTCTCGGCGGACGGCAGCCCGCACGTCGCGCCGCTCTGGTACGTCTGGCACGGCGGCTCGCTCTGGCTGTACTCGATCACCCGCAGCCGGCGCTGGACCCAGCTCGGCAAGGATCCTCGCGTCGCGGTGGTCGTGGACGACGGCACGGAGTACGGGGAGCTGCGCGGGGTGGAGCTGAGCGGCAGCGTGGTGCCGGTCGGCGAGGCGCCGCGCACCGGGCAGCCGTGTCCCGAACTCGCCGAGGTGGAGCGGCTGTTCGCCGCGAAGAACTTCGGCATCGACGCCATGGTGCACGACGGCCGGCACGCGTGGCTGCGGCTGACCCCGTCCGCCGTCGTGTCGTGGGACTTCCGCAAGCTGGGGGGCGCGTTCGGACGCTGAGCGCGTCGGGTCAGCCCGCCCGGACGAGCCCCTCCCCCGCCGCGGTCAGCGCGTCGACGGCGGCCCGGATCGAGGGCCTGCGGTCGGCGTCCGCGCGCCACACCGCGTAGACATGGCGGTTCATCGCGTCGCGCACCGGGATCACCCGCACCCCGTCGGGGACCGGACCCCGGCCCAGGCGCGGCGCGACGCTCACGCCCAACCCGGCTTCCACCAGAGCGAGTTGGGTGGCGTGTTCGCGGGCGACATGGGCGATCCTCGGCTCGACGCCCTTGCCGCGCAGGGTGAACATCAGCCACTCGCTGCAGAACTCGCCCTCGGGCCAGGTGATCCACTCGTCGTCGGCGAACTCCTCCAGGTCCACCGCGTCGCGGCCGGCGAGCGGGTGGCCCGCGTAGACGGCGACGTCCGCGAGGTCGTCGAGGACGGCCCGCTTGGCGAGCCCGTCGGGCAGCGGGAGCGGCTTGTTGTACCAGTCGAGGACGAGTGCGAGGTCGAGGTCGCCCAGGAGCACGCCCTGCACCGACTCGTCGGCCTCCAGCTCGTCGGAGCGTACGGCCAGTTGCGGGTGGTCGGCGCGCAGTGCGGCGAGGGCGGCGGGGAAGAGCCCGCGGGCGGCGGTGGCGAACCCGGCGATCCTCAGCTCGCCGACGACCCTGCCCCGCTGCTCCTCCAACTCGGCCTGGGCCACCTGGACCTGGGAGAGGATGCGGGCCGCGTGGTCGGCGAGCAGCCGGCCGGCGTCGGTGAGCCGCACCCCCCGCCCGTTCTTGGCGAGCAGGGGCTGGCCGGCCTCGCGCTCCAACTTGGCGAGCTGCTGGGACACGGCGGAGGTCGTCACGTGCAGGGTGTCCGCGGCGCCGCCCACCGAGCCGTGCCGGGCCACCGCGTCGAGGGTGCGCAGGCGCTCCAGATTCAACATGTAAGCGATGCTAATCCATCTGCCTACCGAAGTCTCGCTTGTGCTACGCGGTACTGAGCCTCATCGTGGTCGTCATGAGCACCGCCACCCCGTCCCGGCCTTCTCCCTCCGCCGCCTCCTCCACCTCGCTCCCCTCGGCCACCCGGCCCGCCCCCGGCGCGGCCGGGGCGCCGGCCGCTCGGCGCCGACCGGCCCTCGACTGGCGGGTCCGGTTCGCCGGGCTCTCGCTGATCTGGGGCTTCAGCTTTCTGCTAATCAAGGTCGGCACGGACGGCTTCGCCCCCTTCCAGGTCACGTTCGGACGGCTGCTCTTCGGCACCCTGGTGCTGGCCGTCGCGATGGCGGTCAAGCGCGAGCGGCTGCCGCGCGAGCGCCGCACCTGGCTGCACCTCACGGTGGCGGCCTTCCTCCTGAACGCCGCGCCGTTCTCGCTGTTCGCCTACGCGGAACTGACGATCCCCTCGACGCTGGCCGGCATCTGCAACGCGACGTCGCCGCTGTGGGGCATGGCCCTGTCGATGGTGGCGCTCTCCGAGGACCGGCCGACGCGGCGCCGGGTGGCGGGGCTCGGCCTCGGCTTCCTCGGGGTGCTCACGGTGCTCGGCGCCTGGCAGGGCTTCCACGGCCTGGACGCCAAGGGCACCGCGATGGCCCTGCTCGCCTCGCTCTGCTATCCGATCGGCTGGATCTACGTGCGGCGCACCCTCGCGGGCAGCGGGCACTCCAGCCTCTCTCTGATCGGCCCCCAGCTCGGCATCGCCACCCTGCAACTCGCCCTGGTCACACCGCTGTTCGCCGGATTCCCGCACTCGTTCCCGGTGGTCCCGCTGCTGGCGGTCGCGGCGCTCGGCGCGCTCGGCACGGGGCTCGCCGTGCTCGTCCAGTACGGGCTCGTCACCGAGGTGGGGCCGACGACGGCACAGATGGTCACCTACTTCATCCCGGTGATCGCCACCGCCGCCGGGGTCGCGGTCCTCGGCGAGAGCCTCAGCTGGAACACCCCGGTCGGGGCGGCCGTCGTCCTGGCGGGCGCCGCCCTCACCCAGAGCCGGCCGCGCGCGCGAACGAAGGCTCAGGCGACGTAACGGCTGCCGGGCCCCGGGCCGACCGCGGAGGCGACGGCGTCCGCGAGCGGCCCGAGTTCGTCCGCGGCCAGGCTCGACACGGTGATCCGCACGCCGGGCGCCGACGCCAGGCGGAAGCGGGCGCCGGGCGCCACCGCCCAGCCCGCGTGCAGCAGCCGGGACACCGCCCCCGTCTCGTCGGGCACCGGCACCCACACCACGAACCCGCTCCGCCCGTGGGCCTCGACGCCCCGTTCGCGCAGCGCCCGCAGCAGGCCCTCGCGCCGCTCGCGGTACGAACGCGCCACCTTCGCCGGGTCGACGGCGCCCGAGGTCCACAGCTCGACGACGGCCCGCTGGAGCAGCCGGCTCACCCAGCCGGGCCCGAGCCGCTGGCGCCCGCGCACCCGGTCGAGCGTGACGGCGTCCCCGGTCAGCACGGCGAGCCGCAGGTCGGGCCCGTACGCCTTGGCCACCGACCGTACGAACGCCCAGTGTTCGGTCGGGGGCGCGATGGGGTGCAGGGGCAGGTCGACCATGCCGTGGCCGTGGTCGTCCTGGATCAGCAGCACGCCCGGGTACGCGGCGAGCACGTCGCTCAGCGCGCGGGCGCGGGCCGCGCCGATGGCGGCGCCGGTCGGGTTCTGCGCACGGCAGGTGATCACGACGGCGCGGGCGCCCGCGGCGAGGGCACGGTCCAGCCCGTCCGGCAGCGGGCCCTCGTCGTCGAGCGGCACGGGTTCCGGCCGCAGGCCGAGCGCCGGTACGAGGTCGAGCAGCGCGCCCCAGCCCGGGTCCTCGATCGCCACGGCGTCGCCGGGGCGCAGATGCGCGGTGAGCACCCGCTCGATGGCGTCGAGCGACCCCGACAGCACCCCGACCGGCCCGTCCGGCACGCCCTGTTCGTCGAAGGCGGCGCGGGCGAGGCGGGCGAGGTCCTCGTCGACGGGGTCCTGCCCGTACAGGTACCGGCCGGGCCGTTCGGCGTTGGCTCGGGCGGCGGCGGCCAGGGCGTCGCCGAGCGGGGGGAGCAGCCGCGCGTCCGGGTTGCCGTCCGCGATGTTGCGCACCCCCTCGGGCACGTCGACGCGGATGAGGTCCCGGGCGGTGCTCGCGGGCCTGGGGCGGACCCGGCTGCCGCGCCGGCCGGCCGTCTCGATCACGCCCCGGTCGCGCAACAGCCGGTAGGCGGCGGCCACGGTATTGGCATTGACGCCGAGCTCGGTCGCCAACTCCCTGAGCGGAGGCAGCAGTTGACCCGGTTCGAGCCCGCCGGCACCCACCGCGCGCTCCACGCTCTCGGCAATCTCCGATGCGCGACGCCCTACGATCCGATATTCTCCTAGCACAAACAAGATTATGCACTAGTGCAATGGAGATGGCAATGTCGGACACCGCGACCGCACCCCCCTACCAGGCCACCGACCGCACCGTGCCGACGCGGTCGCGCGAGCGGGCCTCCTACGACCGCGAGCTGGTGCACGGCATCCTCGACACGGCGTACGTCTGCCACCTGGGGTTCGTCCGGGACGGATCACCCGTCGTGCTGCCGACGCTGTTCGCCCGGGTCGGCGAGCGGCTGTACATACACGGCTCGACCGGGTCGCGCCCGTTGCGCGCGGCGGGCCAGGCCGACCCGGGGCTCCCGGTCTGTCTGACGGTCACCCACGTCGACGGCCTGGTGCTCGCCCGGTCCGCCTTCCACCACTCGATCAACTACCGCTCGGTCGTGGTGCACGGCGTGGCCCAGGAGGTGACCGACCCCGAGGAGCGGCGCGCCGCGCTGGACGCGCTGGTGGACCATGTGGTCCCGGGCCGCGCCCTCGACTCGCGCCCGGCCAACGCGAAGGAGCTGGCCGCGACCGCGGTGATCAGCCTCGACCTGAACGAGGTCTCGGCCAAGCTCCGCACCGGCGGCCCGAACGACGACGCCGAGGACCTGGCGCTGCCCCACTGGGCCGGCGTCCTGCCGCTCACCCCGTCGTACGGCGCGCCCGTCCCGGCGGCCGACCTCGACGCGTCGGTGACGGTACCCGGTTACATCACGGCGCTCTGAGGCCCGCCGCGGGCGGAGCGGGTCCGGGGGCGCCGTCGCTCCCCCGGCGCCCGCGCCCCGCACGGGAGTTCGCGGGCTACCGGCCGCCCGCCGCGCGGCGGGCGCCGGACGCCTGCCTCGTTTCGGACGCCGCGAGGCCGATCACCGCGAGGAGGAGCAGCGCGGTGCCCGCAGCCGTGGCCACGGTGATCCGTTCGCCCAGCACCGACACGGCGATCACCGCCGCGCTCACCGGTTCGAGCAGCATGATCACGGAGACCGTCGCGGAGCGGACGACCGCCGCCCCGGCGAAGTAGAGGGCGTACGCGAGCGCCGTCGGCACGGCCGCCACGTACAGCAGCAGGACGATCACCCGCACCGGCGCGGCCGTGTGCGGCAGCAGCCCCTCCGTGCTCGCGAACGGCAGCAGACAGAGCGCGGCAACGCCGAACGCCCAGGCGGTGGTCGCCGAGGGGTCGGCGGCGCCCCCGTCGCGCCCGAGCCACCTGGTCAGCAGGGTGATGGCCGCGTATCCGGCGGCCGACACCAGGGCGAGGACCACCCCGGCGGGCCGTACGGTGCCGCCGCCGTTGCCGATCCACAGCACGGCGAGCCCGGCGAGCGCCCCGGCGACGGCGGCCGAGCCCGCCCGGCCGATCCGTTCGCCGAGGGCGAGCCGGGCTCCGAGGGCGATGAGGACGGGGCCCGCGCCCAGGGTCACCACGGTCGCGACGGCGAGCCCGGTGGCCTCGACGGCCGCGAAGTAGGCGCTCTGGAAGACCATCAGGCCGATGCCGTTGCCGAGGACGCGCAGCGCCCGCCGGCCGCGCGGCTCGGGTGCCGCGGGCGCCGCGGGTGTGCGGTGGCGGCGCAGCGCCATCGCGCCGAGCAGCAGGACGAGTCCGCCCGCGCACCGCCAGAAGGAGAGGGCGAGGGGGCCGAGGTCGCTGGCCCCGAAGACCAGGGCCGCGGCGCCGCCCGCGGTGCCCCAGGCCAGTCCCGCGAAGGCGAGGTAGAGCAGACCGCGCCCGACGGGCAGCGCGGTGGTGGGCAGGGGTGCGGTGGGGCCGATGGCAAGGCCCGTGGACGAGTTCGACACGTACGTACTCCGATGGGGAAGACAGCTCGCTGATCGCCGGCGTGGAGTGCGCGGGCAGCGACGAGCCGCTCGGCAACCGCCGAGCCGGGTCTTCGTCAGGGAGTGCGGCCGCCCGCGTTACGCGGCGGGAGGCGGCAGTACGGTCGCGTGCATGGCCGTCACCCTAGGCCGGGGAGCGTCCGGCCGACAACTCCCCTTCGGCGGGGGCGGGCACGCCCGGGACGACCGGCCCCGAGGCGGCTCTCGGTGTCGACGACTGCGCGATGAAGGCACCGCACAGGACCACCGCGCCGCCGACGATCTGCGGCGCGGCCAGGTGCTCGCCGAGCAGCACCCAGGCGAAGACGGTCGCGATCACCGCCTCCAGACAGGCGACGACCCCGGCGACCTGCGGGGAGAGCCTGCGCACCGAGATGACGCCGGTGACGTAGGCGAGCACGGTGGCGATCAGGACGATCCAGCACAGCAGCACGGCCGCGGGCACCGGGGTGCCGTTCATGTCGGCGCTGCCGCCGAGCACGGACCACTTCATGCCCCAGGGCCGGGCCAGAACGGTCAGCACGAGGGCGCCGACGATCAGCCCGTACGCGATGACGCCGATGGGGTCGGCGGCGTCGTCGCCCTCGCCGCCCTGGTCGGACAGGACGAAGTAGCCGACCTGGCAGCAGGCCGCGCCGAGGGCGAGGAGCAGTCCGAGGGCGTCGAAGCTCAGCCCGGACCAGATCTCCACGACACAGGCGAGCCCCCCGGCGGCGAGCACCACACCGACCGCGGCGGCCCGCGTCACGGGCCTGCGCTGGACGAAGCGGACCCAGCCGAGGACGAGCGCGGGTGCCAGGTATTCGACGAGGAGGGCCACGCCCACGGGTATGCGGGAGAGCGAGGCGAAGTAGCAGGCCTGGACTCCGGCGACGGCCAGCAGCCCGAACCCGGCGAGCAGGGCGGGCCTGCGCGCCACCAGGGCCCGGTGGCGCCAGGCCACCGGGAGCATCACGAGCGCGGCCCCGGTCACCCGCAGCCACACCACGTGCAGCGGGTCGAGCCCCGCTTCGATGAGCGGCTTGGCCGCCACACCGGATCCGCCGAATGCGAAGGCCGACACCAGGGCGAGTCCCAGGCCGGCGCTTCTTCCCTGAGACGCGTGCATCGGCACATCATGGCAGGCGCGGTCAGGACCGTCATATGTGTGACACCTGTCGAGACGGCGGCCCGGCGGGACGGGGCCGGCGGCCGCGTCACGCGTGGCGCGCGGGTTCCCGCAGGCGGTCGGCGAGCGAGGCCGCGTCCACTCCCGCGTGGGTCAGCACCTCGATGGCGCGGCACTCCGGATCGGCGGCGAGGGCCGCGAGCAGGTCCCGTCCCGCGGCGCGCTCCTCGCCCCGGGCCGCGGCGCGGCGCAGGGCGTGCTCCATCGCGGTGAGCGCGCTGGGCGACCAGCCGGGCTGGGTCATCACGGGCACCGCTCCCGAGTCCTCGACGGAGCCCTGCCAGCGCAGCCCGTATCCGATGCTGCGCTGCACCAGATAGCCGAGCACGCGCGCGACCTGCGGCCCGCTGTCGAAGGTGGCCCGCACCTCGGGGTCGCTCTCCATCAGCGAGTGCAGCAGATGGGCGGTGTCCAGCTGCCGGTCCCCGTCGCGCAGGGCGCGCCTGCGGGCGCCCGTGACCATCGAGGCGAGCTCGTCGGTGAGCCGGGCTTCGATGTGCGCGGGGTCCGGGGCGCCTGCGGGGTCTGCGGAGGGCCGGGGCCCGGCGAACTCCACGGGGGAAGAGACCTGGCGCGCCGCTCCGGGGGGAGAACTGTGCACCCCTCCACCTCACCAGCCGCCGGTCCGGGAGACATCCGCGTACGGGAGCATTCGGGCATCCCACAGAAGGTGGGCACGGATGACCGGGTTCTCCTCCTTACGGATGAGATCGCGCGCATGTGCCCCGGAAGGGCAACCTTCCGGCGACCGGCCGCCCCGGCCCCGCCCTCGGGCCGTCGGCGCAACCATGGCGGCGTCCGGGCTCGTCCCTCCCGGTGACGCATGACACAGCTGTCCCCACCGCCCGTCGAGGAGCGCCGATGTGCTGGATGGTCGCCCTCCTCGCCGAGGACGGACTGCAGTACGTGTACCGGGTGTACGCGCCCCGCGACGCGCTGCCGGGCGATCTGTTCTGGGCCGCGTTCCACTGCCACGACGAGTCCGCGCGCCCGCGCGCATCCGATCTTTTCGACTCCGCCGAGATCTGGGCCATGGAGGCCCAGCGGATCTGAGATCCGGCGCGACCTCGATCTGACGGTTCATCAGTATTGAATGTTCACCCCGCTGCGGCTACGTTCCGCGACACGTCCCCGTCACCGTCCCCACGAAGGAGTGGTCTCATGGCCGAGGTCAGCGCGGAGGCACGTATCGAGGCTCCGGCCGAGAAGGTCTGGGCACAGCTCACCGACTTCTCCTCGTACGGCGAGTGGAACGCCACCCACACCAGCTTCCCCGCGGGCGGCCCCGACCGGCTGGAACTGGGTGCGACCTACGCGGAGAACATGAAGCTGATGGGCTTCCCCGCCGAAGTGGCGTGGACGGTGGACGAGTTCGAGGCCGGGCGGGTGTTCGGCGTGCGGGGCAAGGGCCCGATGGGCGTGAGCGTCTTCAACCGGTACACGGTCGTCCCCGACGGCGGCGCCAGCACGGTCCGCATCGACGGCGAGTTCACGGGGGCGGCGGTCTCCCTCATGGCGGGCAAGCTGAAGGACTCGGCGACGGCCGCGCTCAACGAGTCGCTGCGCAAGCTCGGGGGGCTGTGCGCCTGAACGCGAGAAGCCCCGCGGCCGAGGGCCGCGGGGCTTCACCGCGCCGAGGGCTCAGCCCTCGTCGGCAAGGATCAGATACAGCTTCTTGCGCGCGTCGTTGATGACCGCGAGCGCCTTCTTGCGCTGATCGGCGGAGCCGGTCTTCCAGACCTGGCCGAACGCCTCCATCAGACCGAAGCCGGCCTGCCGGATCTCCTGCATGGCCTCCCAGTCGACCCCGCGCCCGGCGTCCTCCCAAGGAGCGTCGGCTCCCGACTCGGCCTCGGCCCGACCGGCCTCGGTGAGCGTGAACAGCTTCTTGCCGCCCTCGCTCTCGCTGGTGATCAAGCCCTCGTCCTCCAGGAGCTGGAGGGTGGGGTAGACCGAGCCCGGACTGGGCTTCCAGGCCCCGCCGCTGCGCTCGGCGATCTCCTGGATCATCTCGTAACCGTGCATCGGCCGGTCCTTCAGGAGAGCCAGGATCGACGCCCGGACATCGCCGCGCCGCGCCCTGCCCCGCGGGCCGCCCCGGCCGCCGCGGCCGGGACCGAACGGTCCGCCCCACGCGCCCCCGCCGCCGGGCCCGAACGGCCCGAAGGCGGCACGCCGCCCCTCGAAGTCACCCCGACCGTGATGGCCGGGTCCCTGCTGTCCGTATCCATGTGAACGCATGGCTTCGTTCCTTCCATCGTTGATCCGTCGTGATGCATCAACGATATATCGGCGACTTACGCTTGGCAAGCACTCCGCCACGGGAAGGGCGCGGTCGCTCACGCGGCGGTTCAGGAGCAGGCTGGAAGAAGCGGGGCTGGAGCCGCCACGTCGACCTGGTCGGTTCCGAACGCCCCGGGGACCCGGAAGGAGGTGCGACGCCATGTCGATGTTCATGGACGTCCACCACGGGATGAAGGGCATCACCGCCGATCAGCTGCTCCAAGCGCACAAGGCGGACCTGGCCATAGAGAAGGAGGAGGGCGTCCACTTCGAGAAGGCGTGGGCGGACCCGGAATCGGGCACCGTCTACTGCCTGTCCGACGCGCCGTCGGCCGAGGCCGTCCAGCGGATCCACGAGCGGGCCGGCCACCCGGCCGACGAAGTCCACGCGGTCCCGCTGACCGCCTGACGGCCCCCGCCGTCACCGGCCGCCGACGACACCCGGAAATGCGGTCCAGTCGTTCCGGATTGGCCTTGGCACGCGCGATTTCGCCTCCCGTACGGTGCGGACATGCGCATCCGAATCGTCGACGCCTTCACCGACCGCCCCTTCGCCGGCAACCCGGCCGGGGTCCTGCTGCTCGACGCCTTCCCGGCCGACAGCTGGCTCCAGGACGTGGCCCGCGAGGTCAACCACGCCGAGACCGCCTTCGCGCACCCCCTGCCGCCGGGCGGCGAGGCCGACTGGGCGCTGCGCTGGTTCACCCCCGCCGCCGAGGTCGACATGTGCGGCCACGCCACCCTGGCGACCGCGCACGTGCTGCACTCCACGGGCGCCGCGAGCGGCACGGTCCGGTTCGCCGCGCGCTGCGGCATCCTCACGGCGACCGCCGCCGAGGACGGCACCATCACGCTCGACTTCCCCACCTCCTCGCTCACGCGGGAGGAGGTGCCGGACGGACTCGCCAAGGCGCTCGGCGCGCCGATCGTCTCGGTCCACGACACGGCGGCGCACATCGGCGACCTGCTGGTGGAACTCGCCGACGAGGCGGCCGTACGCGCCCTCGCCCCCGACGTGCGCACGCTGGGTCGGCACTCCAGGCGGGGCATCATCGCCACGGCCGCCGCCGCGGACCCCGCTACGGGCTACGACTACGTGTCGCGCTGCTTCTTCCCCAACGTCGGCGTCGACGAGGACCCGGTGACGGGCAGCGCCCACACCGCGCTCGCCCCGTTCTGGTCGGCGCGCCTCGACCGCGCCGGGCTGACCGGCCTCCAGGCCTCGCCCCGCTCGGGTCTCGTACGCACCGAAGTGCGCGGCGGGCGCACACTGCTCACCGGCCGCGCGGTCATCGTCATCGACGGCGAGCTGCTGACCGCGCCGTGACGCACCCGCCCAACCGCGTCCGCCTTCTTCACATCGTGGGGAGCCAGCTCACCTTCCCGGCGAGCAGCGCGTACCCGACGAAGGCGCCGATGTCGAGCAGCGCGTGCGCCACGACGAGCGGGCCGACCCGCTGCCAGCGCCGGTAGAGCAGGACGAAGACCACGCCCATCACCATGTTGCCGAGGAAGCCGCCGATGCCCTGGTAGAGGTGGTACGAGCCGCGCAGAACGGCGCTCGCGACCAGCGCGGCCATCGGCGTCCACCCCAACTGGCCGAGCCTGCGCAGCAGATAGCCGACGACGATCACTTCTTCGAGCACGGAGTTCTGGAGCGCCGACAGGACCAGCACCGGGTACTTCCACCAGACGCCGGGCAGCGACTCCGGTACGACGGTGAGGTTGCCGCCCGCCGCGCGCGCCACCAGGTAGAAGGCGAGCCCCGCGCTGCCGATCCCGGCGGCGATCAGGACGCCGCGGCCGAGGTCGGACCAGGGCCGCGTCCGGTCGAAGCCGAGCACCCGCAGACCACCGACGCGCTCGCGGAGCAGCAGGTGCGCGACGAGCGCGACCGGCACGAGCGCGGTCGCGATGCCGAAGAGCTGCCAGGCGAGATCGAGCCACGGCCGTCCGGGGGCGTACGAGGTGTTGAGGTGGGCCGCCTGCTGCTTGAGCCCGCCGGGCTTGGTGAGCGAACCGACGAAGCTGATCAGGGCCGACACACCGCTCGCGCCGAGCGAGAGCGCCAGCACGAGCACGGTCTCGGACCGCAGGATCTGCGGCGAACTCCCCTGCTCGGGAAGAGAATCAGCCACGCGCTCGGCCTCCACCTGCACACCTGCCTCCAGTTGACGAATCCCGTTCCATCCCCACCGCCGCCCCGCTAGGGTCTCGGAGGACACAGCGAAGATCGCGCGCGACAGGCCGGGGGACGGGCGCCATCGCGATGGTGTCGTCCCCCTTTTCCTTGTTCAGGGTTCAAGGAGGGGCACCACCGCCATGGGACGTCACAGCTTGCCCGACGATGCCGCGACACCGAGCAGCGGGGCTGCCCGGGTGGCCGCCAGGCGCCGCACGGTCGCCCTCGCCACCGCCCTGGTCATGGCGGTGGCCGGGGGCACGGCCATCGCCGTCCAGCGCGGGCTGCTCTCGTTCCGCCGCTCCTGCGCCGCCTCCGCGGTGCGGCTGGATCTGGTCGCCTCCCCCGACATCGCGCCGGCCGTCCGGGCCGTCGCCGACCGGGCCCGCACCGAGAAGATCACCTCGGACGGTTCGTGCATGGATGTACGGGTCAGCGCCCGCGACTCCTACGAGGTCTCCGCTTCGCTGGCCTCCCCCGCCAAGCCCGACTTCTCGGTGTGGATACCCGACGCGTCGCTGTGGGTCGACCGGGCGAAGGACGCGGGCGAATCCGCCGGGGTGGTGACGGCGGGGCACATCGCTGCCTCGCCGGTCGCCCTCGCCGTGGTGCCCTCCGCCGCCAAGCCGCTCGGCTGGCCGCAGAAGACGTACACCTGGGCCGAGTTGGCGACGGCCACCGCGCAGGACGACAAGCTGCGCCTCGGCTCGGCCGATCCGGCGCGCAGCGCTTCCGGGCTGCTCGCCCTGAGCTGCATCGCCAAGTCGGCGGCGAGCGGCGGAGCGGACGGCGACACACGGACGGCCGCGCTCGCCAAGGTGCTCTCGCAGCGGGTCTCCGCGGGCGACGGCCAGGCGGTGAGGACACTCGCCCCGGACGGTTCCGCCGACCCGCACCGCAATCAGGCGCTGGTCCTCTCCGAACAGTCGGCGTTCGCCTACAACGCCTCGCACGGCGCGGGCGACCACCTGCGGCTCTTCTACCCCAAGGACGGCGCGCCGCAGCTCGACTATCCGTACACGATGGTCCGCGAGACCCGGATGAGCACCGACGAGAGCCGGGCCGCCATGCGCTTCATGTCGCTGCTCGGCGACCCCGAGTCGCTGCGCGTCCTGGCCGGGCAGGGGTTCCGTACCCAGGGCCGGCCGGTGGCCGATCCGGTGGCCTCGGCCGCGGGGGCCGGTGCTCCGCAGCCGTACGCGAGCGCGAGCGCCGAGCCGCCGTCGGCCCAGGAGCTCCAGGACGCGCTCGGCATGTGGACGATCACGGTGCAGAGCGCGCGCCTGACGACGGTGGTGGACGCCTCGGGTTCGATGGCCGATCCGGTGCCGGGATCGGGCGGCCGCTCCCGGATGGACGTCACCAAGTCCTCGCTGCTGCAGGCGCTTTCGCAGTTCACCCCGGACGACGAGATCGGTCTGTGGGACTTCGCCACCCACCTCGACGGCTCGCGCGACTACCGCCGTCTCGTGCCGACCGCCCGGCTCGGCGACCCCGCGGACGACGGGCAGACCCAGCGCGAGAAGCTGACGCGGGCCTTCGGCGCGCTGCAACCGGTGCCGGGCGGCGCGACCGGCCTGTTCGACACGACGCTGGCCGCGTACAAGGAGGCGGCCTCGACGTACGCGAGCGGCAAGTTCAACGCGGTGGTGCTGCTGACCGACGGCGCCAACGAGGACCCGGGGAGCATCTCGCGGGCCGGCCTCATGGCGGAGCTGCAGAAGCTCAGAGATCCCGCGAAGCCGGTGCCGCTGATCGCCATCGCGGTCGGCCCGCAGGCCGACGCGGACGTGGTCCGGCAGATCGCACGGGCGACGGGCGGCGCCGGCTACCAGGTGAACGACCCGGCCGACCTCCAGGCCGTGATCCTCAAAGCGATCACGGCGCTGGGAGAGGCCCAGGCCAACGGCTGACGTGCCCTTTCACCGTCGGCCCGGCGGCCCCGCCCGGCCGGGATCAGCCGTGCCGCGCCTGGGGGCCGGGGAAGCCGGTGGGCCAGGTGTGCACCGGCTCGCCCGCCAGCATCAGCTCCCGGTAGCGGCGGGTGGTCGCGGCGAGGGCGGCCTCCCGGCCGAGACCCGCAGCGAGCGCCCGGTGATAGGTGTCGACCTGCCAGGACGCGCCGTTGACGCGCCGCCGGCACCGCTCCTCGATGATGCCGAGGTACTGGTCGCGGTCGGCGGCCTCGATCCCCCACGCGTCGAGGCCGGCCGCGGCCAGGGGGAGCAGCTCCTCGCACACGAGCTTGATCGCGGGCACCCGGGTCACGCCTCCGCCGCGTCGCGGCGCCGGCCACAGGAGCTCGGCCTCGATGCCGTAACGGCACGCGGCGTCGAAGTTCGACGCGGCCGACTCGAAGGGCAGCCGCGTCCACACCGGCCGGCCTTCCTCCGCCAGCGCCCGCACCAGGCCGTAGTAGAAGGCCGCGTTGGCGAGGACGTCCGCGACGGTGGGGCCGGCCGGCAGCACCCGGTTCTCCACCCTGAGGTGCGGCACGCCGTCGGCGATCCCGTACACCGGCCGGTTCCAGCGGTAGATCGTCCCGTTGTGCAGCACCAGCTCCTTGAGCTGCGGCACCCCGCCGTCCGCGATGACCCGCAGCGGCTCCTCCTCGTCGCAGATGGGCAGCAGCGGCGGGAAGAACCGCAGGTTCTCCTCGAAGAGTTCGTACGCGGACGACACCCAGCGCTCCCCGAACCAGGTGCGCGGACGCACGCCCTGGGCGCGCAGTTCGGCCGGCCTGGTGTCGGTGGCCTGCTCGAACAGGGGCGGACGCGACTCGCGCCACAACTCGCGCCCGAACAGGAAGGGAGCGTTGGCGCCCACCGCGATCTGGACCGCCGTGACGGCCTGCGCCGCGTTCCACACCGCCGCGAACCGTGCGGGCGTCACCTGCAGATGCAACTGCACCGAGGTGCAGGCGGCCTCCGGAGTGATCGACGCCGAGGTGCACTCAAGCCGTTCGACGCCCTGGATGTCGAGCGTGAAATCCTCGCCGCGGGCCGCCACAATTTGATCGTTGAGCAGGGTGTAGCGATCTACATCGGAAAGGTTCGCGGAGACCAGGTCGCCCTGGGCCAGGGTGGGCAGAATTCCGATCATGATGATGCCCGCGTCGACCTCGGCGGCTTTGCGATCGGCATACCCGAGCCCCGTCCGCAACTCCTCCGCGAGCTGATCGAATACGCGGCCGCCCAGGCGGTGCGGGGCGATGTTCACTTCCAGATTGAACATTCCGAGCTCGGTCTGGAAATCCCGGCTCGCGATGCGTTCCAGCACCTCGGCATTCATCATGCGCGGCATACCGTCGGGACCCGCTAGATTCAGTTCGAGCTCGAGACCCATCAGGTTCCTGGGCCTGTCGAACCGCTTCTGGTCCAGCAGCATCCCGAGCCCCTCCAGGCACTGCTGCAGCTTGGATCGGTAGCGGTGCCGATCGGACAGGTCGAATCCGCCTGCCACGACCTTCTCCCCCATCGAAGGGTCCCTCCTCGAATGGGCAGCCAGCGACACCGGCCGCTCGCGTCATGGTCGATAATGCCCAGGCTGACTGATCTATAACGCCTGCGCGGGCGGCGTCGGGAGAGTAGCCTCGATGCCGCGGCCCCCGGCACATTCATCAGGCATACGGCAACGGGCAGTTACCCCTCTGTCGTCAATGGTGAAAAACACCGACGAGTTTCGGCCGACCCCCGGCGGGGCACCTTTCCAGGTCGGGGCGGTGCGCGGGACATTTCCCCGGGTAAATCACCTGCGCAGGAGGACCGGATACCGACTTGCGGGCAATATGGGCGACAGCTAGCTGAAACACTGTGTGAACACGTGTCGTATAAACTCTGCAAACGAGGCAGAGAGTTGGCGCCCCGGCCATCGCTCGTCGGCCCCCCTCTGCCCCCGCCCCGCACCGCACCGCAGACAGCGCTGTCCGCCCTGCCCACGCATCACCGTGTCTCCGAAAGTGAGAGGCGACCCACCATGCCGCTGCATGTCCCCCCGGCCCCCGCGCCCGCCCTGCGCAGCGTCCTCGCGGCACTCGGTTCCCCCACCGCCGTCCGCGAGGCCCGCACCCCGGCCCTCCGCACCGCCACCGGCCCGCTCACCCCCGAACTGCCGCTCCCGCTCCACGTCCTGGACGGGATCACCTCGGGCGGCAGGACCGCTCGCACCCGCCTGGCGGGATGGCGCTTCCTGATCAGCGACCCCGACCATCCGGTCGCCGCCGCGGACACCCGGATCACGCCGGACGGCTGGGCCTTCTCGCACTTCTTCGAAGGCCCCTACATCGCCTCGACCCAGCGCGCCCTGCGCCAGGCCGAACTCCTCGCCACCCACTTCCAGCCCCGGCTCCTCTCCATCCCCGAGCTCTACATGCTCACGCTGTGGCTGCACGGCGACACCACGGCCGACGGCGCCTCGGGCGCGCCCGCGCCGCACGATCTCCTGGTGCCGCTGGCACCGGCACCGCCCGGCATCTTCGCCCACCGCCCGCTGCGCGTCAGCGAGCTGCTGCCCGTCCTCACCCTGCGGCTGGCCCCCGCTCCGCTCCTCGGGCAGCCCGTCTGATCCACCGGAGCGGCCCGGGTGGCCGCCGCGCGAAAAAATGTGCCCCGCGACCGGTGTGGTCGCGGGGCACTGTGTGTCTATGCTGCGTACGCGCCGCCTGCGCCATACGGGCTAGTTCTCTCGGGCCATCGCGAACCACCCGAAAAGACAGGCCAGTTGAGCTGAACCGTCCGCACGGGTGATACGTCATTAAGCAGTAGGAAGCGCTGCCGCGAAATCCCTGCGGATTGACGCCCGTGGGGCAACACTGGGATCGGACCGACCGACTGACTACGGGGGGCGGCCATGAACAACGCATCGAGCCGCAGCACACTCACCACGACGCAGCGAAAGAACGCATCCATGTGCAAGCACCTGCCAGCCTGCCCGACAGCCTTCTCCGCCGACCGGGAGGCCGCGAAGCCCGTGGCACACCACCCGGAGCAGGGCTGGAGCCTGCTGTGCAACGGCGTCCTGCTCTTCGAGGACACCGGTGAGCTGCTGCCGGACGGGCAGATCATCGCCCCGCACCGGCCGCTCACGGCGGAACAGGTGGCGACGGCCGCCTAGGCGGTCTCGTACGGGCAGTTCCCGTACGGACAGGTCCCCGGCGGACTCGTCCGGTACGGACACCACGAGGGCCGGCCCGGGGAACACACCCCGAACCGGCCCTTACGCATGCGTGGGATCAGTGGTCGTACTCGTCGAGCGGCGGGCAGGAGCAGACCAGGTTGCGGTCGCCGAAGGCGCCGTCGATGCGGCGCACCGGCGGCCAGTACTTGTCGGCGGCCGACACACCGGCCGGGAAGACGGCGTCCTCACGGCTGTAGGCGTGGTTCCACTCGCCGCCGAGCGCGGCCGCGGTGTGCGGGGCGTTGGCGAGCGGGTTGTCGTCGGCCGGCCAGGCGCCGGAGGCGACCTTCTCGATCTCGCCGCGGATCGCGATCATCGTGTCGCAGAACCGGTCGATCTCGCCCAGGTCCTCGGACTCGGTGGGCTCGATCATCAGCGTGCCGGCCACCGGGAACGACATGGTCGGCGCGTGGAAGCCGTAGTCGATCAGGCGCTTGGCGATGTCGTCGACGCTGACGCCGGTCGCCTTGGACAGCGGTCGCAGGTCCACGATGCACTCGTGCGCGACGAGGCCGTTGGGGCCCGTGTACAGCACCGGGTAGTGCGGCTCCAGGCGCTTGGCGATGTAGTTGGCGGCGAGCACCGCGACCTGGGTCGCCCGCTTGAGCCCCTCGGCACCCATGAGACGTACGTACGCCCACGAGATCGGCAGGATGCCGGCCGAACCCCACGGGGCGGCCGAGATCGGGCCGACGCCGGTGGCCGGGCCCGCGGTCGGCTGGAGCGGGTGGTTGGGCAGGTACGGCACGAGGTGGGCGCGCACGCCGACCGGGCCGACGCCGGGGCCGCCGCCGCCGTGCGGGATGCAGAAGGTCTTGTGCAGGTTGAGGTGCGAGACGTCGCCGCCGAACTTGCCCGGCTTGGCGAGGCCCACCAAGGCGTTGAGGTTGGCGCCGTCGACGTACACCTGGCCGCCGGCCTCGTGGACCAGGCCGCAGATCTCCGCGACGTGCTCCTCGAACACACCGTGCGTGGACGGGTAGGTGATCATCAGCACCGAGAGCTCGTCGCGGTACTGCTCGATCTTGGCGCGCAGGTCCGCGGCGTCGACCTCGCCGTCGTCGGCGGTCTTGACGACGACCACCTTCATGCCGGCCATCACCGCGCTCGCGGCGTTGGTGCCGTGCGCGGAGGACGGGATCAGGCAGACGGTGCGCTGGGTGTCACCGTTGGCGCGGTGGTAGGCGCGGACCGCGAGCAGACCCGCGAGCTCGCCCTGCGAACCGGCGTTGGGCTGGATGGAGACCGCGTCGTACCCGGTGACCTCGGCGAGCCGCTCCTCCAGCTCACGGATGAGCGTGAGGTAGCCGGCGGCCTGCTCGACCGGCGCGAAGGGGTGCATCTGCCCGAACTCGGGCCAGGTCACCGGCTCCATCTCGGTCGTCGCGTTCAGCTTCATGGTGCAGGAGCCGAGCGGGATCATGCCGCGGTCGAGCGCGTAGTCGCGGTCGGCGAGCTTGCGCAGGTAGCGCAGCATCGCGGTCTCGGAACGGTGCTGGTGGAAGACCGGGTGGGTGAGGAACTCGTCGCTGCGCAGCAGGGCGTCCGGCAGGGTGTCGGCGGCCTTGGCGTCGAGCGCCTCCACATCGGCGTCGGCGCCGAACGCGGCCCAGACGGCGGCCAGTTGGGCCCGCGTGGTGGTCTCGTCGCAGGAGAGGGAGACGGTGTCGGCGTCGACCAGGTGCAGGTTGACCCCGCCTTCACGGGCGGCGGCGACGGCCGCGGCGGCCTTGCCGGGGACGCGCACGGTCAGGGTGTCGAAGTAGGCCTCGTGGACGACGTCGACGCCGGCGGCCTTCAGCCCCTCGGCCAGCAGCACGGCGTAACGGTGGGTGCGCTGCGCGATCTGCCGCAGGCCGTCCGGGCCGTGGTAGACGGCGTACATGCCGGCCATGACGGCGAGCAGCACCTGGGCGGTGCAGATGTTACTGGTGGCCTTCTCGCGGCGGATGTGCTGCTCGCGGGTCTGCAGGGCCAGGCGGTAGGCCTTGTTGCCGTCGGCGTCGACGGAGACACCGACGAGGCGGCCGGGGAGGCTGCGGGCGAACTTCTCCTGGACCGCCATGAAGCCGGCGTGCGGGCCGCCGAAGCCCATCGGGACGCCGAAGCGCTGGGTGGTGCCGACGGCGATGTCCGCGCCGAGCGAGCCGGGCGAGGCGAGGAGGGTGAGCGCGAGCAGATCGGCGGCGACGGTGACGATCGCGCCCAGCTCGTGGGCGGCGTCGATGACCGGCTTGAGGTCACGGACCTGGCCGGAGGCGCCCGGGTACTGGAGCAGCACGCCGAAGACACCGCGCTCGGCGATGTCGGCCGGGATGCCGTCGCTCAGGTCGGCGACGACGACCTCGACGCCGGTGGGCTCGGCGCGCGTCTGGATCACGGCGACGGTCTGCGGCAGGGTGTCGGCGTCGATCAGGTAGACGCCGCCCTTGACCTTGCCGACCCGGCGGGAGAGCGCGAGGGCCTCGGCGGCGGCGGTGCCCTCGTCGAGCAGCGAGGCGCCCGAGGTCGGCAGGCCGGTCAGCTCGGCGACCATGGTCTGGAAGTTGAGCAGCGCTTCGAGGCGGCCCTGCGAGATCTCCGGCTGGTAGGGCGTGTACGCCGTGTACCAGGCCGGGTTCTCCATCACGTTGCGCAGGATCACCGGCGGCGTGAAGGTGCCGTAGTAGCCCAGACCGATCATGGGGGCGAGCACCTGGTTGCGGTCGGCGAGCCGGCGCAGCTCGGCGAGCACCTCGGCCTCGGTCCGCGCCTCGGGAAGCCCGAGCGCCCCGGCGCTCTTGATGACGTCGGGAACGGCGGCGGCAGTCAGCTCGTCGAGCGAGCCGTAGCCGACCTGCGCGAGCATCTTCGCCTGCGCCTCGGCATCGGGCCCGATATGGCGCTGCTCGAACGGAATGCCACGCTCCAGCTGGCTGAGCGGAATGCGGTTGGCGGTCATGACGGAGGCCTCCTGGTCGCACGACCTGCGAGGGGCACCACGGCGCGGGTACCCGGACGGCCTCCCCCTCTGTCATCTCAACCTGAGAGCTTCACCGGGCGCATGGGCACGACCCGGCTTTCACCGTCGGTGAGGAAAGGTTGTGCCCGGGTCGTGCCCGAGCGTCCCCCGTTCCTGCTTTCCAGAGTGACCTCGTCCGTGCGGTCCGTGGGCCTGAGAGATTCCGGGGAGGAGTTGCTCCTTCGGCGTCCGCCGTAGCACTCAGTGAGCACTCGGAGGACTCTCCCGCACGGGGTCAGCAGCCGTTTGCCAGCCTACCAGCGCGCTCCGATCCGATTCTTTGTTCAACTGCTCAAGTGGCCAACACCCACAAAGTGCACTTCTGTAGTGCTTATGGAGCAGTTCTGACCGGTTGCGACCAATTGGAGGGACCGTGCAGACCGACATCGATCCGCGCAGCCTGATCGGCCGCAAGGCGTACGACCGCAATGGACGCAAGATCGGCACGGTGGACGAGGTCTACCTCGACGACGCGACGGGTGCTCCGGAATGGGCGGCCGTGCGCACCGGCCTGTTCAGCCGGGACGCCTTCGTCCCGCTCGACCCGAGCACCGTGATCGACGAGGCGCTGCACGTGCCCTTCGAGCGCAGCCTGATCAAGGACGCGCCCGACTTCGGCGTGGGCCGCCATCTCTCCCCGGAACAGGAGCTTCAGCTGTACCACCACTACGGGCTGGACATCGCGTCCCCCGAACCCCCCGGCCCGCCGCCGTCGGACCGCGACTTCGGCCGGCTCGCCAACGGCGACGCCTGAGCCCGCGCCCGCCCTTCCCCCGGCTCCCTCTCCGTCCGTCCCTCCGCCGCTCCACCCGTGTCCGGGACCGCCACCGCCGGCTCGACCAGGGCCAGCGGCTCGGACGGCGTGAGGTCGGGATCGTCCACCTTGAACGTCCGCACCCGGCCCGGCACCGGGGAGACCGGGGTCTCGAAACGCACGGTGACGCGCCCGACCCCGCTGCCCTGCACCCACCCCGGGCCGTACTGGCTGTGTCGCACATCATGTCCGGCCAGCCAGCGGCGCCGGGCCGGGTCCTCCGCGGGCTCCGGCTCGGCCGCGGGCGCCGCCACCTCCTCCGCCCCGCCCTCGGGCGCCTCCAGGGCCGCCCGCTCACCGGCCTCCTGGGCCGCCCGCTCCCCCGCCGCCTGCGCGAACAGGTCCTCCTGCGTGAAGTCGGCGAGGCCGGTGACCCCGACGCCGAGCAGCCGCACCCCGCCCGTGGTGTCCACGGAGTCGAGCAGCCGCCCGGCTGCCTCGCGCACCACCGCGGGGTCGTCCGTGGGCCCCCGCAACGTCTCGGATCTGGTCCGCGTCGAGAAGTCGTACCGTCTGACCTTCAGGACGATGGTCCGGCCCGAGTGCCCGGACGCCCTGAGCCGCTGCACACACCGGTCGGCGAGCCGCCCCACCTCGGTCATGATGCGCAGCCGGTCGTGCAGGTCCACGTCGAAGGTGTCCTCCACCGATACCGACTTGGCGTCCCGCTCGGCCACCACCGGCCGGTCGTCGTACCCGGCGGCCATCCGGTACAGCGACGCCCCGTGCGACTTCCCGAGCAGCCGTACGAGCTCGTCCTCGCCCGCCTCCGTGAGGTCGGCCACGGTGGTCATGCCGGCCCGCCGCAGATGCTCGCCCGTGGCGGGGCCGACGCCCGGCAGGGTGCGCACCGGCATCGGGGCGAGGAGCTCGCGCTCGGTGCCGGGCTCTATGAGGAAGAGCCCGTCCGGCTTGGCCTCCTCCGAGGCGATCTTGGCCAGCATCTTGGATCCGGCGAGCCCGACCGACCCGCTGAGCCCCGTGACCGCCCTGATGTCCCTGCGCAGCCGCTCACCGGCCTCCCGCGCCGCGACCGCCCCGAAGGCCACCCCGCCGGCCTCCAGGTCCACGAACGCCTCGTCGAGGCTGAGCGGCTCGACCAGCGGCGACAGGCGCCCCAGCAGCTCCATGACCTGCTCGCTGATCGTGCGGTAGAGCTGGAAGCGCGGCACCAGATACGCCGCGTTCGGACACAGCCGCCGGGCCTGCGCCATGGGCATCGCCGAGCGCACCCCGAAGGTCCGCGCCTCGTACGACGCCGTGGAGACCACCCCGCGCGGCCCGAGCCCGCCCACGACGACCGGCTTGCCGCGCAGGCTGGGCTTGGACGCCTGCTCCGCGGCGGCGAAGAAGGCATCCATGTCCAGATGCAGGATGGTGGGCGCGGCTCTCACATCTCCGATGCTGCCGTACGCCACTGACAATCGGCCGCGGCGCCGCCGTCAGGGCGTCAGACCGCCCTGTTGCGGCGCCTGGCCAGCTCGTCGGCCGGGTTGTGCCCGACCAGGGTCTCGCCGGTGTCGATCCGCTCGCCGTGCAGCTGGGACAGGGCCGACTCGACATCCCGCCACACCACGCCGACCGCGATCCCGAAGATGCCCTGGCCGCCCTGGAGCAGGGTGACGACCTCGTCGGGCGACGAGCACTCGTAGACGGTGGCCCCGTCGCTCATCAGCGTCATCCGCTCGAGATCGCTGAATCCGCGCTCCCGCAGGTGCTGCACGGCGGCGCGGATGTTCTGCAGGGCGACACCGGTGTCGAGGAACCGTTTGACGATCTTCAGGACGACGACGTCCCGGAAGCTGTAGAGGCGCTGGGTGCCCGATCCGTAGGCCGGACGGACGCTGGGTTCGACCAGGCCGGTACGGGCCCAGTAGTCGAGCTGGCGGTAGGTGATGCCCGCCGCCGCACACGCGGTCGGACCCCGGTATCCGATCGTCTCGGTGGTCGGTTCGGCCGCACCGCCGTGAAGCGGGTACGGCCCGTTCTCCCCCGGACTGCGTCCGGGAGCGCCCCCTGCCGTACCGTCGCCGCTCATTCTCACGCCGACCCCTCCGTCCTTGACCTGCCCACTCGACGGTAGGCAGTCACTCGGGGTGCGTCAACGATCGCCACACTCGGCACGCCGAGTGATAATCACCCTGAGAGTGGTTTCCCGTGACTCTCCTGCGGGAAAAGCTTCTCGAATGCGCCGAAACACCCCCGGCGCACGCATGGCGCGCGGCCTCACTCCCAGGGCCACCGGATCATCTGTTTCCGGTGGTCACTCCGGTGCTCACTGGCTGTTCGTACCGAAATCCTCCGGCGAGATCTGGTCGAGGAACTCGCGGAACTTCTCCACTTCGTCCTCCTGCTCGTCAGGGATGGCGATACCGGCATCGTCGAGCACACCGTCACTGCCGTAGATCGGCGTGCCGGTGCGCAGCGCCAGCGCTATGGCGTCGGACGGCCTGGCGCTCACCTCCACCCCACTGGCGAAGACCAGCTCCGCGTAGAAGACGCCTTCGCGCAGATCCGTGATGCGGACCTCGGTCAGCTCCTGGCCTACGGCCTCGAGCACGTCCTTGAAAAGGTCGTGCGTCAGCGGCCGCGCGGGAGCCATCCCCTGTTGGGCGAAGGCAATGGCGGTCGCCTCACCTGGACCGATCCAGATGGGAAGGTACCGATCGCCTCCCACTTCACGCAGGAGCACGATCGGTTGGTTATTGGGCATTTCCACCCGGACACCCACGACGTCGAGCTCGTTCACACAGCAACCCTAGGACGTGCTCGGCAGGTTTGGGTAGTCGGGCACCTACAAGATCAGTGAAGCCGGACACCCAGGGCGGTCTGTACGAGCGCCGCGTGGAGCCGGACGGAGAGCGCCGCGAGCTCCTTCGTGGTGGCCTCCGCATGGGCTCTGGTCTGCGGATTGCGGTGCAATCGCAGGGGTGCGACGACCTGCTCGACCAGCCCCGCCTCACGGTCCGCGGCGGCCTTCATGGCCCGCAGGTGACGAGGTTCCAGACCAAATCGCCCCAGATCCGCCACAAGACGGGCCACGTTCACCGACTCGGCGTCGAAGCCGCCCTCGGGCCCCTCGGTGAGCAGGCCGTACGACTCCCATTCGGCCAGCTCCGCCTCGCCGACCTCGGCGGCCGCCATCAGCTCCGCCCGGCCCACGCGGGCCGCCGTGGGCCGGTCCTGGTCCGGCTGCTCGCCCAGCGCGTCGAACGGCTCCCGGGAACCGCCGGGTGCGGGCAGGGAGGGCTGTTCACCGCGGCTGAGGGCGTCCAGGTGCTCACGGATGACCCGGAGCGGCAGATAGTGGTCCCGCTGCATGCGCAGCACCTGAGCCAGCCGCTCCACGTCGTCCGCGGTGAACTTGCGGTACCCCGATGGCGTACGCCGCGGCTCGACCAGGCCCTCGGACTCCAGGAAGCGGATCTTCGAGATCGTCACTTCGGGGAATTCGTCGCGCAACTGGTTGAGCACGCCGCCGATGCTCATCAGCCGGCCGCCCGCGGTGGCGGTGCCCGATCCGGCACCGCCCGTCGGTGTCTGCAGCATGGACCTTCCCTGGCCGGTTCTCAGAGAGCGCGCTGGCTCGCGTAGAAGACCAGCCGGTACTTCCCGATCTGGACCTCGTCGCCATTGGCCAGGTCCACGGCGTCGATCCGCTCACGGTTCACGTACGTACCGTTGAGGCTGCCGACGTCGGAGACCGTGAAGCGCCCGTCGGCACCCCGCCGGAACTCCACGTGGCGGCGCGAGACCGTCACGTCGTCCAGGAAGATGTCGCTCTGCGGGTGACGGCCGGCCGTGGTCAGCTCGCCGTCCAGCAGGAAGCGGCTTCCCGAGTTCGGCCCACGCCGCACCACCAGGAGCGCCGAGCCCAGCGGAAGGGCGTCGACCGCCGCCTGTGCCTCCGGGGAGAGCGACGGCAGCTGCGTCTGACCCGTCACCTCGGCGTCGTACGCCTCCAGGCCCGAGATCGAGATGGTCGAGGTGGTCTCGGAGGCACGCTCCGGAACGACACCCGGGCGCAGCGGGGCGCCACAGTTGGAGCAGAACCGGCTGGCTGCGGGGTTGCTGTGCCCACACCTCGTACAAACAGGCAAGCCCGACATCGACGGATCCTCCTGCCGCGGCGGCACCGCGTGGGCACTGGTGGCGTACGGGTCGGAGCCAAACCCTCCACCCGTACTTGAGGCTGACGGATCCCCGAAACCTATGCGCCCTGCACCCGCAGGGTCAACAGACGACGCGCCCGGAATGTCACCACCGGAACCCGTCACCTCGTCGCGGAAGAGCGGGCGCTCGCCGCCCTGCTCCTCCGGCCCGTCGGGGCGCTGAGCACGGTGCCTGGCGGCGCTGCCGCCGTCCTGGCGTGCGCTCTTGCCGAACAACTTCGCAAACAACTTCACGGGCGATTCCCCTTGACCGAAATAGACCCGCCCGTGGGGCAGGACGAACCCAGAATCAACACACCGGCCGACCCGGACATCCTCACAACGTCCGTATCCGCCAAACAGTTTCCACCACGCAGCACTGTTACGGAGCGGCGACCCCCCGCAACCTTCTGCTCTTGTCCGACAGCCCTCATGCGCGCCCCCATCAGTGCGATGACGACTGAGCGTAGTCAGGCCGCTTCGCGGCCCGCAAGGCGTTCACAACGATCTTCTCCGAGCGGACCACAGTGGCGGTGGCCTGCTCCTTCTCCAGAGTCTGCACCACTCCGCCGGGGATGTTGAGCGCCGGCTCGAGATCCTGCGGCCTGCCGATGACCTTGAAGACGTACGGCGCGCTCACCTTGGTTCCGTCGACGCCGATGCCACCGGCCTCGTCCGAGAAGTAGGTGTTGGCCACTACACGGACGTCGTTGATCTGGATCGCCTCGGCCCCTGCAGCGCGCAGCTCCTGCACGGTGTCAAGTACCTTGTCGGACTCCACGGCGCCCTTCGGGTCGCTGATCGTGAGCGTGATGCCGGGCCCCTGCGCCGCGACCGTGCCGGCCAGGATGCCGAGCTGCCGCTCCTTCTCCACGGTCTGCTTGCGTGCCTCTTCCGCCTGGTTGGAGCTGGTCTCCAGCTCGGTGCGCTGGCCGTCCAGACGCTGCTTCTCGTCCTCCAGACGCTTGGTACGCGAATCCAGTTCGTCCAGGATGCGCACCAGGTCCTCCTGGCGGGCGCCGCGCAGCGCGCTGTTGTCGCTGTTGGAACGGACCTGGATGGCGAGGCCCAGGCCGAGGACGAACAGCAGCAGCGCCACGATGAGCTGCGCCCGGCTGACCCGCGGCGGCCACAGCCCCGCGGCCAGTCGCTGGCGTCCCGTCAGATCGGGCCCGCCTCCGCTCGGTTCACTCGGCGTGACGACGGGCTGTTCCTCGTCGCCGTCACCCGGACCGGTGTTCCCCACGTCGCTCATCGGCTTCAGGCCCTGAAGACGTGGCGGCGGATGGCGGCCGCGTTGGAGAAGATCCGGATGCCCAGCACGACGACCACACCGGTCGACAGCTGTGCGCCGACGCCCAACTTGTCACCCAGGAAGACGATCAGGGCCGCGACCACGACGTTCGACAGGAAGGAGACGACGAAGACCTTGTCGACGAAGATGCCGTCGAGCATGGCGCGAAGCCCGCCGAAGACCGCGTCGAGTGCCGCCACCACGGCGATCGGCAGATACGGCTCGACCACCGCGGGCACCTCGGGCCGGACCAAAAGTCCGACCACGACTCCCACGACGAGGCCAAGTACGGCGATCACGATGTGCCCTTCCCTGTGTCGGCCGCGCCCTTGGTGGCGCCCGTGGCCATTGGTTGTGCTGTCCGTACGGTCAGGCTCGGTGCCGCCGGCAGACGCACGTCGGACTCGGTCGAAATGTTCGCCCTGATCCCGTAGTTCTGCTCCAGCACATGCAGGTACTGGCCGTCCGCGCTGTCCTGGAAGGCCGTGCTGAGCTTCTTTCCGTCGCCCACCGCGAGCACCGTATACGGCGGCACCAGTGGCCTGTTGTCGACCAGTATGGCGTCGCCCGCGGCCCGGATCGCCGAAAACGATGTCAGACGCTGCCCGTTGATGGCGATCGCCTCCGCGCCCGACTGCCACAGCCCGTTGATCACACGCTGCATGTCGCGGTCCCGGACCCGGCCGGTATCCGCGAACGTCGTGCTCTCGCGTGGCCGGCTGCCGTCGCCCTGAACGGTCTCCTTGGCGTCGTCCACGACCAGTTTCACCCCCGGGCCGTGCACCTCGGTCGCACCGGAGAGCAGCGCCACGAGCTCGCCCTGGTCGCCGCCGTGCTTCTCCAGCGCCTTGCGCTGGCGGTCACCGACCTCGGTCCGCAGACCGTCCACATCGTCCTGGAGCTTGTCGGCCGCCTTGGTCTCCGACTCGACCCGGTTGATCAGCTCTTGGCGTTCCTTGGCCACGACGGGGGCGGTGATGCGGGCCTGGGCCGCCCCGACCGTCACCACCAGCGCGGCCAGCACGAGACCGCCGGCGAGCGCGAGCTTGGCGCGCAGGGTGCGGGGCAGTCCGGCCCCGCCCTCGGCCGCACGGCGCGCGGTCGCCTCGGCGTACCCGTCGTCGAGCGCGTGGTCCATGACGTTGGTCAGCAGCGACATCGACGCGTCGGGGCGCGGGGGCGGAGACGGCGTGCTCCGAACGGGGGGCTGCTGCGACATGCCGCACATCGTCGCACGTCGGCCCCGCTACCACCGAATGGCCCCACCGGTGTGCCGGGCCGCGGCCCCCGGGCCGGCCCGGCACACCCCTATGACCTCAGTGACCTGCGCTGTCGACCACCGCGGCCCATTCGTCGAGGAGCGCCTGAGCCGATACGTCGTCCGGCCCCTCGGCCCACAGATGGGTGACGGCCTCGGCCGGGTCGGGCAGCACCATCACCCAGCGCCCGTCCGCCTCGACGACCCGTACGCCGTCCGTGGTGTCCACGGACCGGCCACCGGCCGCCTCCACGACCCGGCGCATCACCATGCCCTTGACCGCCCACGGCGTGGGAATGTCCCGCCGCAGCACATGGGCCTGCGGGATCCGCGCGTCGATCTGGCTCAGCGTGAGCTGGGTACGCGCCACGAGACCGAGGAGGCGCACGAACGCCGCCGCCCCGTCGAAGACGCTGCTGAACTCCGGCACGATGAACCCGCCGCGCCCGTCGCCGCCGAAGATCGTGGTCTCCTCGCGGCCCACCCGCGTCAGATCGTCCGGCGACGTCGTCGTCCAGTCGACCTGGGTGCCGTGGTACGCCGCGACCTGCTCGGCGATCCTGGTGGTCGTCACGGGGAGCGCCACCCGCCCGCTGCGCCGCTCGGCCGCGACCAGGTCCAGCATGACCAGGAGGGCCCGGTCGTCCTCCACGATCCGGCCGCGCTCGTCGACCAGCGAGAGCCGCTCACCGACGGGGTCGAACCGCACACCGAACGCGGCCCTGGCCGATGCGACGATCTCTCCGAGCCGTACGAGCCCGGCGCGCCGTCCCTCGACGGACTCCGTCGGCCGGGACTCGTCGAGACCCGGGTTGATGACCAGCGAGTCCACCTTGAGCCGGCCGAGCAGGCTGGGCAGCACGAGCCCGGCACTGCCGTTGGACGCGTCGACGACGACCTTGAGACCGGCCTCCGCGATGCCGGTGGTGTCGGCCTTGCGCAGTAGGGACCCGGTGTACGAGTCGAAGACGCTGGAGGGGAACTGCAGGTCGCCGATCTCACCCGGGAAGGCCCGCCGGTACTCCTGGCGCGCATAGACGCGGTCGAGCTTGCGCTGCCCCGCCTGGGAGAGGTCCGCGCCCCGCTCGTCGAAGAACATGATGTCCACCGAGTCCGGCACACCGGGCGACGTGCGGATCATGATGCCGCCCGCGGTGCCCCGCGCGGTCTGCTCGCGCGCGACCGGCAGCGGCACGTTCTCCAGGTCCCGTACGTCTATGGCACTGGCCTGCAGCGCCGAGATGACGGCACGCTTCAGCGCACGCGCACCACGGGAGTGGTCACGCGCCGTGGTGACGGTCGACCCCTTCTTGAGCGTCGTCGCGTACGCACCGGCGAGACGGACCGCGAGCTCCGGGGTGATCTCCACGTTGAGGATGCCGGAGACACCCCGGGCGCCGAAGAGATGGGCCTGGCCTCTGGACTCCCAGATCACCGACGTGTTGACGAAGGCACCGGCCTCGACGGTCTTGAAGGGGTAGACCCGGACGTTCCCCTGGACGATCGATTCCTCGCCGACGAGGCACTCGTCGCCGATGACGGCGCCGTCCTCGATGCGGGCGGCCCGCATGATGTCGGTGTTCTTGCCGATCACACAGCCGCGGAGATTGCTGTGCTGGCCGATGTAGACGTTGTCGTGGACGACGGCCTTGTGGAGAAAGGCCCCGCTCTTCACGACGACGTTCGACCCGACGACGGTGTGCTCGCGGATCTCCACATCCGCTTCGACCTTCGCGTAGTCCCCGATGTAGAGGGGGCCGCGGAGCACGGCGTCGGGGTGGACCTCGGCGCCTTCCGCCACCCATACGCCCGGCGAGATCTCGAAACCGTCGATGTCGACGTCGACCTTGCCTTCGAGCACGTCGGCCTGCGCCTTGACGTAGCTCTCGTGCGTGCCCACGTCCTCCCAGTAGCCCTCGGCGACATAGCCGTAGATCGGCTTGCCTTCCTTCATCAGCTGCGGGAAGACGTCTCCGGACCAGTCGACGGACTTGTCGGCCTCGACGTAGTTGAATACCTCGGGCTCCATGACGTAGATGCCCGTGTTCACGGTGTCCGAGAACACCTGGCCCCACGTCGGCTTCTCCAGGAAGCGCTCGACCTTTCCCTCTTCGTCGACAATGGTGATGCCGAATTCAAGAGGATTGGGCACTCGGGTCAGGCACACCGTGACGAGTGCGCCCTTCTCCTTGTGGAAGTTGATGAGGTCGGTGAGGTCGAAGTCGGTGAGGGCGTCACCGGAGATGACCAGGAAGGCATCGTCCTTGAGGGCTTCCTCGGCATTCTTGACGCTGCCCGCAGTACCGAGGGGCTTTTCCTCATTGGCATAGGTGAGCTCCATGCCGAGCTCTTCGCCGTCACCGAAATAGTTCCTGACCAGGGACGCCAGGAACTGCACGGTCACGACGGTCTCATTGAGCCCATGCCGCTTGAGCAGCCGCAGCACGTGCTCCATGATCGGCCGGTTGACGACCGGCAGGAGCGGCTTGGGCATGCTCGAAGTCATGGGACGAAGGCGTGTGCCCTCGCCACCAGCCATCACGACGGCCTTCATGTCGGAAACGTCCTCCTACAAGAGACGACGGTCTTGCCGACTTCGCCCTGAGGGGCAGTCCCTGTGGCGCCGCGCGGTGCTGCCGGCTCTCTGCCGGGGACCGTGGACGCCGAGCTCAGTCGGCCGCTTCGTCCGCCTTCACCAGCCGGCGGACCTGAACCACATACAGGATTCCTGCCCACCAATACAGAGTTGTACCCCATCCGGTGAACGCCCATCCGAAAATCGTTGCGAGCGAAGGCAGCCAACCGCTGCCGTCGCTGAGCAGCAGCAACGGGAAGGCGTACATCAGGTTGAACGTAGCCGCCTTGCCCAGGAAGTTCACCTGGGGCGGCGGATAGCCGTGCCGGCGGAGGATTCCCACCATCACCAGAAGCATCAGCTCGCGGGCGACGAGCGCCGCGGTCAACCAAATCGGAAGGATCTCTCGCCAGGTGAGACCGACCAGCGTGGAAAGGATGTACAACCGGTCGGCGGCCGGGTCGAGCAGTCGGCCCAGATTGCTGATCTGGTTCCAGCGACGGGCCAGCTTGCCGTCCAAGTAGTCACTGACACCGCTCAGCGCCAGCACCAGCAGGGCCCAGCCATCACTGTTCGGTCCACCGAAGACGGGACGCAGAATCAGCCACAGGAAGAGCGGAACGCCCACCAGGCGCGCCATGCTGAGGATATTGGGGATGGTGAGCACCCGGTCCGTCTGAACGCGAGTCTCCTGGACCTCCACCCGGGGGCCTCCTGTGGGAAATGTGCCGACGATGCTCCCCGACCCTACCGTCAGCGAGGGCCAACGGATGCACAGGGGGTACGGGCCACAGACGGCCGGCCTCTCCTAAAAGGCCCAAAACGCGAAAAAGCCCCGCACCGTGACCCGTAAGAACGGATCTAGTGCGGGGCTTTCCCCTAAAATTTGTTCGGCGGCGTCCTACTCTCCCACAGGGTCCCCCCTGCAGTACCATCGGCGCTGAAAGGCTTAGCTTCCGGGTTCGGAATGTAACCGGGCGTTTCCCTAACGCTATGACCACCGAAACACTATGAAGTTGAACTCGACCAGCACACACCCAAAGGGCATGCGGGAGTTCATTGCTTCAGAACAAACACAGTGGACGCGAGCAACTGAGGACAAGCCCTCGGCCTATTAGTACCAGTCAGCTCCACCCGTTACCGGGCTTCCACATCTGGCCTATCAACCCAGTCGTCTACTGGGAGCCTTACCCTCTCAAGGAGGTGGGAACACTCATCTCGAAGCAGGCTTCCCGCTTAGATGCTTTCAGCGGTTATCCTTTCCGAACGTAGCCAACCAGCCATGCCCTTGGCAGGACAACTGGCACACCAGAGGTTCGTCCGTCCCGGTCCTCTCGTACTAGGGACAGCCCTTCTCAATGTTCCTGCGCGCGCAGCGGATAGGGACCGAACTGTCTCACGACGTTCTAAACCCAGCTCGCGTACCGCTTTAATGGGCGAACAGCCCAACCCTTGGGACCGACTCCAGCCCCAGGATGCGACGAGCCGACATCGAGGTGCCAAACCATCCCGTCGATATGGACTCTTGGGGAAGATCAGCCTGTTATCCCCGGGGTACCTTTTATCCGTTGAGCGACGGCGCTTCCACAAGCCACCGCCGGATCACTAGTCCCGACTTTCGTCCCTGCTCGACCCGTCGGTCTCACAGTCAAGCTCCCTTGTGCACTTACACTCAACACCTGATTGCCAACCAGGCTGAGGGAACCTTTGGGCGCCTCCGTTACTCTTTAGGAGGCAACCGCCCCAGTTAAACTACCCATCAGACACTGTCCCTGATCCGGATCACGGACCGAGGTTAGACATCCAGCACGACCAGAGTGGTATTTCAACGACGACTCCACAACCACTGGCGTGGCCGCTTCAAAGTCTCCCACCTATCCTACACAAGCCGAACCGAACACCAATATCAAACTGTAGTAAAGGTCCCGGGGTCTTTCCGTCCTGCTGCGCGAAACGAGCATCTTTACTCGTAGTGCAATTTCACCGGGCCTATGGTTGAGACAGTCGAGAAGTCGTTACGCCATTCGTGCAGGTCGGAACTTACCCGACAAGGAATTTCGCTACCTTAGGATGGTTATAGTTACCACCGCCGTTTACTGGCGCTTAAGTTCTCAGCTTCGCAACCCCGAAAGGTCACTAACCGGTCCCCTTAACGTTCCAGCACCGGGCAGGCGTCAGTCCGTATACATCGCCTTACGGCTTCGCACGGACCTGTGTTTTTAGTAAACAGTCGCTTCTCGCTGGTCTCTGCGGCCACCCCCAGCTCAGAGAGTAAATCTCATCACCGGTGATGGCCCCCTTCTCCCGAAGTTACGGGGGCATTTTGCCGAGTTCCTTAACCATAGTTCACCCGAACGCCTCGGTATTCTCTACCTGACCACCTGAGTCGGTTTAGGGTACGGGCCGCCATGAAACTCGCTAGAGGCTTTTCTCGACAGCATAGGATCATCCACTTCACCACAATCGGCTCGGCATCAGGTCTCACCCTTATATGTCATCCGGATTTGCCTAGATGACGGGCTACACCCTTACCCCGGGACAACCACCGCCCGGGTTGGACTACCTTCCTGCGTCACCCCATCGCTTACCTACTACAAGTCTGGGTCACCGGCTCCACCACTTTCCTTTCCCCGAAGGGTCCGGAACGGCTTCACGGGCTTAGCATCGCCTGATTCAGTATTGGGCGTTTCAAAGCGGGTACCGGAATATCAACCGGTTGTCCATCGACTACGCCTGTCGGCCTCGCCTTAGGTCCCGACTTACCCTGGGCAGATCAGCTTGACCCAGGAACCCTTAGTCAATCGGCGCACACGTTTCTCACGTGTGTATCGCTACTCATGCCTGCATTCTCACTCGTGAACCGTCCACCACTAGCTTCCGCTGCAGCTTCACCCGGCACACGACGCTCCCCTACCCATCCCAGCAGGCGTTGGCCCTATATGCTGGAATGACACGACTTCGGCGGTACGCTTGAGCCCCGCTACATTGTCGGCGCGGAATCACTTGACCAGTGAGCTATTACGCACTCTTTCAAGGGTGGCTGCTTCTAAGCCAACCTCCTGGTTGTCTCTGCGACTCCACATCCTTTCCCACTTAGCGTACGCTTAGGGGCCTTAGTCGATGCTCTGGGCTGTTTCCCTCTCGACCATGGAGCTTATCCCCCACAGTCTCACTGCCGTGCTCTCACTTACCGGCATTCGGAGTTTGGCTAAGGTCAGTAACCCGGTAGGGCCCATCGCCTATCCAGTGCTCTACCTCCGGCAAGAAACACACGACGCTGCACCTAAATGCATTTCGGGGAGAACCAGCTATCACGGAGTTTGATTGGCCTTTCACCCCTAACCACAGGTCATCCCCCAGGTTTTCAACCCTGGTGGGTTCGGTCCTCCACGACCTCTTACAGCCGCTTCAACCTGCCCATGGCTAGATCACTCCGCTTCGGGTCTAGAGCGTGCAACTATGTCGCCCTATTCGGACTCGCTTTCGCTACGGCTTCCCCACACGGGTTAACCTCGCTACACACCGCTAACTCGCAGGCTCATTCTTCAAAAGGCACGCAGTCACGACGCATTGAGTAAACTCAATGCGCGACGCTCCCACGGCTTGTAGGCACACGGTTTCAGGTACTATTTCACTCCGCTCCCGCGGTACTTTTCACCATTCCCTCACGGTACTATCCGCTATCGGTCACCAGGGAATATTTAGGCTTAGCGGGTGGTCCCGCCAGATTCACACGGGATTTCTCGGGCCCCGTGCTACTTGGGTGTCTCTCAAACGAGCCGTTGATGTTTCAGCTACGGGGGTCTTACCCTCTACGCCGGACCTTTCGCATGTCCTTCGCCTACATCAACGGTTTCTGACTCGTCCTGTCGCCGGCAGACGACAGAAGAGAGATCCCACAACCCCGCATGCGCAACCCCTGCCGGGTATCACACGCATACGGTTTGGCCTCATCCGGTTTCGCTCGCCACTACTCCCGGAATCACGGTTGTTTTCTCTTCCTGAGGGTACTGAGATGTTTCACTTCCCCTCGTTCCCTCCACATACCCTATGTGTTCAGGTATGGGTGACAGCCCATGACGACTGCCGGGTTTCCCCATTCGGAAACCCCCGGATCAAAGCCTGGTTGACGGCTCCCCGGGGACTATCGTGGCCTCCCACGTCCTTCATCGGTTCCTGGTGCCAAGGCATCCACCGTGCGCCCTTAAAAACTTGGCCACAGATGCTCGCGTCCACTGTGCAGTTCTCAAACAACGACCAACCACCCATCACCCCACCAGAACCTGGTGAGTGCACTGGGGCCGGCGACCGAAGACCAGGCGGTTAAGCCCGTACCTTCAGATACCCAACAGCGTGCCCGGCCCAGCCAGTCGATGTGTCCGCTTTCCACGCCGAAGCAGTACTCGCAAAACTCATCCAACTGAACTGTGCCGAATAGTCAACGTTCCACCCATGAGCTGACCGTGCAGAACATTTGTCTGCAGACGGTGCTGTGCTCCTTAGAAAGGAGGTGATCCAGCCGCACCTTCCGGTACGGCTACCTTGTTACGACTTCGTCCCAATCGCCAGTCCCACCTTCGACAGCTCCCTCCCACAAGGGGTTGGGCCACCGGCTTCGGGTGTTACCGACTTTCGTGACGTGACGGGCGGTGTGTACAAGGCCCGGGAACGTATTCACCGCAGCAATGCTGATCTGCGATTACTAGCAACTCCGACTTCATGGGGTCGAGTTGCAGACCCCAATCCGAACTGAGACCGGCTTTTTGAGATTCGCTCCGCCTCGCGGCATCGCAGCTCTTTGTACCGGCCATTGTAGCACGTGTGCAGCCCAAGACATAAGGGGCATGATGACTTGACGTCGTCCCCACCTTCCTCCGAGTTGACCCCGGCAGTCTCCTGTGAGTCCCCATCACCCCGAAGGGCATGCTGGCAACACAGAACAAGGGTTGCGCTCGTTGCGGGACTTAACCCAACATCTCACGACACGAGCTGACGACAGCCATGCACCACCTGTATACCGACCACAAGGGGGCGACTATCTCTAGCCGTTTCCGGTATATGTCAAGCCTTGGTAAGGTTCTTCGCGTTGCGTCGAATTAAGCCACATGCTCCGCTGCTTGTGCGGGCCCCCGTCAATTCCTTTGAGTTTTAGCCTTGCGGCCGTACTCCCCAGGCGGGGAACTTAATGCGTTAGCTGCGGCACCGACGACGTGGAATGTCGCCAACACCTAGTTCCCAACGTTTACGGCGTGGACTACCAGGGTATCTAATCCTGTTCGCTCCCCACGCTTTCGCTCCTCAGCGTCAGTAATGGCCCAGAGATCCGCCTTCGCCACCGGTGTTCCTCCTGATATCTGCGCATTTCACCGCTACACCAGGAATTCCGATCTCCCCTACCACACTCTAGCTAGCCCGTATCGAATGCAGACCCGGGGTTAAGCCCCGGGCTTTCACATCCGACGTGACAAGCCGCCTACGAGCTCTTTACGCCCAATAATTCCGGACAACGCTTGCGCCCTACGTATTACCGCGGCTGCTGGCACGTAGTTAGCCGGCGCTTCTTCTGCAGGTACCGTCACTTTCGCTTCTTCCCTGCTGAAAGAGGTTTACAACCCGAAGGCCGTCATCCCTCACGCGGCGTCGCTGCATCAGGCTTTCGCCCATTGTGCAATATTCCCCACTGCTGCCTCCCGTAGGAGTCTGGGCCGTGTCTCAGTCCCAGTGTGGCCGGTCGCCCTCTCAGGCCGGCTACCCGTCGTCGCCTTGGTAGGCCATTACCCCACCAACAAGCTGATAGGCCGCGGGCTCATCCTTCACCGCCGGAGCTTTTAACCCCTCAAGATGCCCTGAGGAGTATTATCCGGTATTAGACCCCGTTTCCAGGGCTTGTCCCAGAGTGAAGGGCAGATTGCCCACGTGTTACTCACCCGTTCGCCACTAATCCACCCCGAAGGGCTTCATCGTTCGACTTGCATGTGTTAAGCACGCCGCCAGCGTTCGTCCTGAGCCAGGATCAAACTCTCCATGAATGTTTACCCGTAATCGGGTGCACACATCACGTAAGAGCGGGACGGAACCACCGGAATAAGGCGGCCCGTCCACAGCGTCCTCGCTGTGTAATTGCCTGCCCACCACAAGGGCGTGCAGGACTTTTCAAAGGAACCTCGTCCCACCGAAGTGGAGACGGGGTTGTCAATCTGGCGTTGACTTTTGGCACGCTGTTGAGTTCTCAAGGAACGGACGCTTCCTTTGTACTCACCCTCTCGGGCTTTCCTCCGGGCGCTTCCCTTCGGTATTTCGTGTTTCCAGCCTAGCAGACTCGATTTCTCGTTTCCGCCACCCGCTGGAGCGGGGTATTCGCTTTCCGGCCTTTCGGCTTTCCGGCGATTCAGACTCTAGCAAGTCTTTTCCGTCTTCCGCACCACCGTCTTCGCAGGCATGCGCAGTCGGAAATCCGGGTTAGGATCGGGACTTGGTAGGTGCCGCCGACCGCCGAATCACAGTGTCGTGATGGGGTCAGGCAGGAGTACGACAGTACAGGCCACCGGGAGTTGAGGCAAATCGTTTCCGGTGTGCACCTAGGTCCGTCAACCAGTACCTAACGGCACCTGTCGTGCGGAACTAGGACTTCTTATGACTTACGCTTCTGAACAGTACGCCGTCCAGGACAGGTAGTGACGGCGACACTTGAAGCTCCGCCCCTGGGAGGCTCCCCATGACTAGCGTGACGTCCCCACTTTCCGGACAGGCCATCGGGCTCGCTGCAGTGCCCGACCCCGTCTTCTCCGGCGCGATGGTGGGCCCCGGCACCGCTATTGATCCCGTTCGTGAGCCGTCGGCGGCCGTGGCGCCCGTGGACGGCGTCGTTGTGTCCCTGCACCCGCACGCGTTCGTCGTCGTCGACGGCGAAGGCCACGGTGTGCTGACGCACCTCGGAATCGACACCGTTCAGCTCAACGGCGAGGGCTTCGAGCTCCTCGTCAACAAGGGGGACACCGTGACGCGCGGCCAGGAGGTCGTGCGCTGGAACCCGGCCGCCGTCGAGGCCGCCGGCAAGTCCCCCATCTGTCCCATCGTGGCTCTCGAGGCCACCGCTGACTCCCTCTCCGATGTCGTTGACAGCGGCGACGTGAAGGCCGGCGACGCGCTCTTCGGCTGGCAGTGACGCCGGCGCCGCTGTGACGGCGCGCGCTTGACGGACAACAACGGCGGCGGCACCGGCCGCCGCGACTATCGGAGACGGTGAGATGGAGACAACGCTGCGAGGCGTCGGCGTGAGCCACGGTGTGGCGATCGGCGAGGTTCGGCACATGGGTACGGCGGTTCTCGAGCCGCCTGCCAAGCAGATTCCGGCATCGGAGCACGGACGCGAACAGGGGCGCGCCCGCCAAGCCGTGGAAGCTGTGGCCGCCGACCTGATGGCGCGCGGCAATCTGGCCGGCGGTGAGGCGCAGGCCGTGCTGGAGGCCCAGGCGATGATCGCCCAGGACCCCGAGCTGATGTCCGATGTCGACCGGCGCATCGTCGTCGGCAGCACGGCCGAGCGGGCCGTGTACGACGCCTTCTCGCACTACCGCGAGCTCCTCGCGGGTGCGGGCGAGTACATGGCGGGGCGCGTCGCCGACCTCGACGACGTACGGAACCGGATCGTGGCGCGTCTGCTGGGCGTGCCCATGCCGGGTGTGCCGGACAGCGACGAGCCGTATGTGCTCATCGCGCGGGACCTCGCGCCCGCCGACACGGCGCTGCTCGACCCGGCGCTCGTGCTCGGCTTCGTGACCGAGGAGGGCGGGCCCACCAGCCACAGCGCCATTCTGGCGCGGGCGCTCGGTGTTCCCGCGATCGTGGCCCTGCCGGGCGCCGGTGAGCTGGCCGAAGGCACGCTGGTCGCTGTCGACGGCAGCACGGGTGAGATCTTCGTGGACCCGAGCGAGGAGAAGCGGGCCGAGCTCGAACGGTCCGCCGCCGCGCGGAAGGCGGCGCTGACCGCGTCGTCGGGTCCGGGCGCGACGTCGGACGGCCACAAGGTTCCGCTGCTCGCCAACGTCGGCGGTCCCGCGGACGTGCCGGCCGCGGTGGAGGCCGGCGCCGAGGGCGTCGGTCTGTTCCGTACCGAGTTCCTCTTCCTGGACGACTCCGCCAAGGCACCGTCCGAGGACAAGCAGGTCGAGGCGTACCGCAAGGTGCTCGAAGCGTTCCCCGAGGGACGTGTCGTGGTGCGGGTCCTGGACGCGGGCGCCGACAAGCCGCTCGACTTCCTGACCCCTGCCGACGAGCCCAATCCGGCGCTCGGCGTGCGGGGTCTGCGGTCGCTGCTCGACCACCCCGAGGTGCTGCGGACGCAGCTGACCGCGCTGGCCAAGGCCGCCGAGGGGCTGCCCGTCTACCTTGAGGTCATGGCCCCGATGGTGGCCGACCGTACGGACGCGAAGGCGTTCGCCGACGCGTGCCGTGAGGCGGGGCTGCGGGCGAAGTTCGGCGCGATGGTGGAGATTCCGTCCGCCGCGCTGCGGGCGCGTTCGATCCTGCAGGAGGTCGAGTTCCTGTCGCTCGGCACCAACGACCTGGCGCAGTACGCCTTCGCGGCGGACCGTCAGGTCGGCGCGGTGTCCCGGCTCCAGGACCCGTGGCAGCCCGCGCTGCTCGACCTGATCTCGATGTCCGCCGAGGCCGCCAAGGCCGAGGGCAAGAGCTGTGGTGTCTGTGGCGAGGCTGCCTCCGATCCGCTGCTGGCATGTGTCCTGACGGGTCTTGGTGTGACCAGCCTGTCGATGGGCGCGGCGTCCATTCCCTATGTGCGCGCGACGCTGGCGAAGCACACGCTGGCGCAGTGCGAGCGTGCGGCGTCGGCGGCGCGTGCCGCGGACACTGCCGAGGACGCGCGCAAGGCCGCGCAGGCGGTGCTGTCCGGCGAGTGACCGGGCGGTCGTGAGACCGGTGTGGGAGGGGCTTCCCGTCGCGATGCGGCGGGGAGCCCCTCTTCTGTTTCCCCTTCTTTCAGTCGCCTTCCGTTTCCTTCAGTGGCGGCTGTCGGGCTGGTCGATGGGGAAGCCGGCCCGGTAGTCGACGCCGGGTTCGGGGGCCACGGGCTCGCCGGTCTCCGCGTCGGTGCAGTAGGCGCTGAAGACCTCGCCCTCGGTCAGCGGATCGAGCCGGTCGTGCTGGAGGCGCCAGCCGTACAGGCGGTCGGGGACGCCCGGTGCGCTCGTGCGCAGTACCAGGCCGCCGGTGCTGTGCAGGGCGATGCCCGCGGCGAGGACGGTCACGAATTCCGCGGCGTCGCCTTCGTCGAGGTGTGCCGGGTCTCCTCCCTCGCGGTGTGCGTGCAGGACGCTGATGAGCTGGTCGTCCCGCGCGGGGATGCTGCACACGAGGTGGTGGGTGCCGGGGCCGGCCGCCTCCAGGAGGTTGAGCAGGAGGTGGGAGGCGCGGTCGAAGGCGGAGCGGCCGATGTCCTGGCCGCATTCGGCGCACTCCCCCGCCTCGGCCAGAAGAAGTGTGGCGTACTCCCATGTGGCTTTGCGGACGGCCTTGTTGATGAGGTGCGGGACGAGGCTGTCGATGGGCTGGCCCGCGTAGGCCACGCAGGCGCCGCCCGCCGCCAGTTCGGCCGTGAAGCGTGTACGGCTGTCCGCCGTGTCCGGATCGAGGCCGTTGGCCGTACAGAATTCGGTGAACTCGTCCGGGTCGAAGAGCGCGACCGTGGTGTGTGCGCCCTGCGCGGCGCGTGCGCGCAGCAGGCCTTCGACCTGGCGCAGGTAGGCGGTGTGGTCGTCGAAGGCGAAGGACCGGTATCGCGTCATGGCCGTGAAGTCGTGGGCGTCGGCGAGGAGGCCGACGGTGCCCGGCATCTCACGGCGGAGTGTGCGCCGGATGGCCTTGATGTGGTGCGTGTGCGCCATGTTTCCCCCTGAGCACGGTGTCCATCAATGCTCACTCACCGTAACCGCCGCCACTGACAGTGCCGTTGGCGCGGGTCGCGGGCGCACCAGGCGGTGCTGTGCCAGGCAGGTCCCGGCGATGACCGCGCCGAAGGTGAGCCAGCCCGCCGGGCCGGTGGCGATCGCCGCGGTGACGGCGAGGGGGCCGATGCTGCGCTGGACGGACTGGGCGAGGCCGTGGACGCCGAGGTAGGCCCCTTGTGCGTCGTCGGGGGCGAGCGCGATCGAGAGTTCCCAGGAGACGGTGGCGTGGATGATCTCGGCGAGGGTGAAGGCGGCGGTCGCGGTCACGAGGAAGGCGGTGGCCGGGCCGGCTCCGTGCGCGGTGGAGGCCGCGATCGCCACTCCCGCGAGCGCGAAGATCGCTGAGAGCGGGAGCAGCAGTCGGCGGGCGGCCGGGGTGGTGGTGCCGAATCGCGCGAGGGGCACTTGGAGGCCCACCACCATCACGTTGTTGATGACCATGAGCAACGGGACGAGGCCGTGGGGGGCGTCGGTGGCGTGCACCGTCCAGAGCGGGAGGCCGACCTTGAACACGGCGTCGTCGAGGAAGAGCACGGTCTCGGTGACCACGAATGCCAGATAGCGGCGGTCCCGCCAGGGGGTGGCCGCCCGGGGTGCGACCGCCGGGTCGCCGGACTTGGCGATGGTGCGGGAAGGCGCCGTGGGCTCGGCGCAGAGCGCGGTGATGAGGGCGGAGCCGAGGAACGACAGGGCGTTGCCGGCCAGGAGCCATGCGTAGGCGGAGGCCGAGCCGATGGCGAGGGCTCCCGCCGCGGCCAGGCCGCCGACGGCCCATCCCGCGTTCGCGACGGTCCGGCTGACGGCCTGGTAGCGCACGCGGCCGGGGCCCGCGATCCGGGCGGCGTACAGCTTGGTGAGGACATTGGCGGAGCGGTCGCCGAAGCTTCCTATGGAGGCGAACAGGAGCAGCAGGGCGAAGTGGTCGGTGGTCAGGAGCGCGAACGCGGCCAGGGCGCGGACCACTTGGAGGCCGATGAGTACGCGGGTCAGGGGCAGCCGGTCCGCGATGCGCCCGCCGATGGGGGCGCCCGCTATGCCGACGGCTCCCGAGACGGCCACCAGGGTGCCGATCTGGCCGAGCGAGAGTCCGGCGACGTCGCTGAAGTAGAGGACGGAGACGGCTTCCCACAGTCCGCTGCCGGTCCGGTCGACGAAGGCGACGGAGAGCATGCGGCGCCCATCAGCGCCTCCTGGAACGCGTTCCCACAGCGCGGCCCGCCGGCGGCTCCCGTTCATTGTTCCCCCTTGACCTACAGTTATGTATTGATACATAGTTCATTACGTGGCAGCACAATATTCGATCGCCGGTACGACAGCCAAGGGCATTGCCGCGTCCATCGAGCGCGCGGTCGCCGAGGGCGGCCTCGGTCCGGGCGACGCGCTCCCTCCGGTACGCCGGCTCGCCGACGAACTGGCGGTGAGCCCCGGCACGGTCGCGACCGCCTACAAGGAGCTGCGGCAGCGCGGTGTGGTGGTCACGCGGGGCCGCGGCGGCACCGTGGTGGCGGCGGCGCCCGCGGTGGCTTCCCGCCGGCCGCCCAAGGTGCCCGAAGGGCTGCGGGATCTGGCGGGCGGCCACCCCGACTTCGCGTTCCTGCCGGACCTGCCGGCGCTGGTGGCGCCACCGACCGGGCCGCGATCGCACCGCGCCACGCCCCGGCTGCCGGGCCTGGAGGAGCGGGCGCGCGCCTGGTTCGACGGCGACGGGGTCCCGTCCGACTGCGTGACGTTCGCCCACGGAGCCCTTGACTGCATCGCGCGACTGCTCGCTACGGAGCTGCGCCCCGGGGACGCGGTGGCCATGGAGGACCCCGGCTACCACCATCTGCTCGATCTGCTGCAGGCCATGGGGCTGCGCACGATCGCGGTCGCGGTGGACGACGAGGGGATGCGCCCCCAGGGGCTGCGCGATGCGCTGCGCGCCGGTGCGCGGGCCGTCGTGTGCAGCCCGCGGGCGCAGAATCCGTACGGAGGGCACTTCTCGGCGGCGCGGCGTGACGCATTGGTCGACGTGCTCCGACAGGCACCCGAGGTGCTGGTGATCGAGAACGACCATGCCGCCGAGATCGCGGGAGCGGAGCTCAACTCCCTTACGGAGGGCGGGCTTTCCCGGTGGGCCCAGGTGCGGACCGTGACCAAGTACCTGGGCACGGACCTGCGGTGGGCGGCCGCCGCGTGCGATCCGGTGACGCTGGCGCGGCACGACGGGCGGCTCCTGCTCACCTCCGGCTGGGTGAGCCATCTGCTGCAGGCCGCCGTCCTCGCCCTGTTCGACGATCCGTCGGCGCGGCTCCTGGTGGAGCGGGCGGAGGTCGCCTACGAGAAGCGCCGCGCGGCGTTCGTCGCGGCCCTCGCGGAGCGTGGGATCGCGGCGCACGGGGCGAGCGGGATGAACGTGTGGGTGCCGGTGCGCGACGAGTCCGCCGTCGTCAACGGGCTGCGCACGCGCGGCTGGTGGGTGGCGGCCGGGGCCCGCTTCCGCATGGCCGCGGCGCCCGGCGTGCGGGTCACCGTGGCCGGCCTGGAGACCGCGCGGGCCGCGCGGCTGGCCTCGGACTTCGCGGACGCGCTGGGCGAGTCCGAGGCCACCTACGGGGGCTGATCAGCCGCGCTTGCGGGCGATGTCCTCGTAGAACCGCAGCAGGTCCAGGTCGTCCACCGACCCGGGGTTGACGGCCTTGTCGAGGGCCGCTCCTTGGAGCAGCCGCTTCACGGGCACCTCGATGCGCTTGCCGGTGAGGGTGTGCGGAACTCCGGGCGCCTCGATGATCTCGTCGGGGACGTGCCGGGGTGAGAGCTGCTCACGGATCGCCTGCTTGATCCTGGTCCGCAGGGCGTCGTCCAGTGCGGCCCCGTCGGCGAGGTGGACGAACAGCGGCATCCAGTAGCCGCCGTCGGGCTCTTCGAGGCCGATGACGAGCGATTCGCGGATCTCCGGGAGCCGTTCGACGACCTCGTAGATGTCGGCCGAACCCATGCGCACGCCCTGGCGGTTGAGGGTCGAGTCGGAGCGGCCGTGGATGATCACCGAGCCGTGGTCGGTGAGGGTGATCCAGTCGCCGTGCCGCCATACGCCGGGGAACATGTCGAAGTAACTGTCGTGGTAGCGGCTGCCGTCGGGGTCGTTCCAGAAGCGGATCGGCATGGACGGCATGGGGTTGGTGACGACGAGTTCGCCGACCTCGCCGATGACGGGCCTGCCCTGCGCGTCCCAGGCCTGGAGGTCGGTGCCGAGACAGGGTGCCTGGAGCTCGCCGATGTGCACGGGGAGTGTCGGGACCGCTCCCGCGAAACAGGAGCAGACGTCGGTGCCGCCGCTGACCGAGGCGATCCACAGGTCCTCGCGCACCTCGTCGTGGAGCCAGCGGAACCCGTCGGGCGGCAGCGGCGAGCCCGTGGTCGCCACGCCCTTGACGCGGGACAGGTCGAAGTCGCGCCCCGGGTGCACCTCCGCCTTGCGGCACGCCATCACGTACGCGGCCGACGTGCCGAACAGGGTGGCTCCGGTGCGCTCCGCGACACCCCACTGGGCGCCCGTGTCGGGGTGGCCGGGGCTGCCGTCGTACAGGACGACGGTGGTGCCGGTGAGCAGGCCGGAGACGAGGAAGTTCCACATCATCCAGCCGGTCGAGGTGTACCAGAAGAAACGGTCCTCGGGGCCGAGGTCGCAGTGCAGCCCGAGCTGCTTGAAGTGTTCGAGCAGGATGCCGCCCTGGGACTGCACGATCGCCTTGGGCAGCCCCGTCGTGCCGGACGAGTAGAGCACCCACAGGGGGTGGCCGAAGGGCACCTGCTCGAAGACGGGTTCCGTGTCACCGCCGGTGAGCGCGGACCACTCCAGGGTGCCCTCGGGGGCCGGCGTGCCGAGCAGCGGGATGTGCACGACGGCCCGCAGCGTGGGCAGGTCGCGGCGCAGTTCCGCCACGACGTCGGTGCGGTCGTGCTCCTTGCCGCCGTAGCGGTATCCGTCGACGGTGAACAGGACCACGGGTTCGACCTGTTGGAAGCGGTCCAGGACGCTGCGGGCGCCGAAGTCGGGGGCGCACGAGGTCCACACCGCGCCGACGGCGGCCGATGCCAGGAACGCGGTGACCGCCTGCGGCACGTTGGGCAGGTAGCCGCTCACCCGGTCGCCGGGGCGGACGCCCAGGGCGCGCAGTTCGGCCGCGAGCGAGCCGACCTGGCGGCGCAGCTCGCCCCAGCTGATCTCCACGGGCTCGTGGGTCTCGTCGACGTGCAGCAGCGCGGGGGCGCCGGCCCGCGCCGGGTCCTCGGCGGCGCGCAGCGCGTGTTCGGCGTAGTTCAGGGTGGCGCCCGGGAACCACTGGGCTCCGGGCATCGTTCGATCGGCAAGGACAGCTTCGTACGGGGAGGAGAAGCGGATGTCGAACCAGTCGGCGACGGCTTGCCAGAAGGTGTCGAGTTCGGCGACGGACCAGCGGTGGAGAGCCGGGTATCCGCCCTCGGCCGGCGCCCCGTAGCGCTCCGCGGCCCAGGCCTGGAAGCGGGTGATCCGCGCGGCGGCGATGCGGTCGGAGTCCGGCTGCCACAGGGGCGCGGACTGCGGATCGGGGTTCGCTGCTGAGGTCATCGGTCGGCTCCCGGGCTGTAACGCGTGGTCTGCGTGTTTCCCGCACACACGCGAGGGGTGTGCGCGTGAGGCGGCTGGAAGGGACGATGCCATGTGATCGTCTTCCGCACCAGGGTGTTCCCCCCATAGTCGGGGGGCCGCTCATATGGCGCCACCACAGGTGAACGGCAGCCGAACACACCGCGCACGGAGCCGCCCGGGTGGCAGGGTGAGCTGCATGAACGGCGATGACCTGGTGCGCTCGGTGAAGGCGGTCGGCTCGGTGCACGGGTTGCGGGCTCTGCGCTCGGCCCTGCTGCGGCGCCGCACGGACGCACGGGACCTGCCGGCGCGCGGCCCCGAGCGGGCCAGGGTGCCGGGGGCGGTGACGGGGGCCGAGCCGAGTCCGGGCGGTGGCGTGGTGCGCTTCGCGCGTTCCGAGCTCCGGGTGCGGGTCACCGTGGGCGGCGCGGTGTTCTGGGGCTGGGACGGAGCGGAGCCCGAGCCGTCGTACGCCCTGGGCGGCCGGGCGCCGGAGCCGGATGCGCGGGCCGTCCTGGAGCCGGACAAGAACGGCGGCTGGCGGGTGGTGTCCGAGCGGCTGACCTTGGTCATCTCCCGGCACGGCGCGGTGGAGGTGTGCGCGCCGGGCGGCGGCGTACTGCGCCGTGAGCTTGCGCCGCGCTGGTGGGAGCCGGTCGGCGGAGGCCATGCGCGGTGGCTCCAGCGGTCCGAAGTGCCCGCCGACGCACGGTTCTTCGGGCTCGGCGGGCGCTCCGGCGGGCCCCGTCTGCGGGACGGCTCGTACCGCCTGTGGAACACCGACCCGGGGGGCGCGTTCGGTCCCGGGGACGACCCGCTGTACATCACCATGCCGGTGCAGCTGGTGGTCGCGGACGCGGGGACCCACCTCGCGTTCTACGACAACACCTGGGACGGCCGGGTGCTGCTGCGTGAGGGAGAGGAGGGCGCGGGCTCGGGCCACGACCGGCCGGGCGGGAGCGAGCTGCGCATGGACGGGGGTCCGTTGCGGTGCTGGGTGGTGGCGGGCACCCCGGCCCGGGTCCTGCAGGGCTGGACGGCGCTCACCGGCGCGCCCGCGCTGCCGCCGTCCTGGGCCCTCGGCCCCCAGCACGCCCGCTGGGGGTTCGGCAGCGAGCGCGAGGTGCGGCGGATCGCCGCCGGGTACGGCGAGCGCGGCCTGCCGCTCTCCGCGCTCCACCTCGACATCGACCACCTCGACGCCCACCAGGTCTTCACCGTCGACCGGCACGCCTTCCCGGCGCTGCCGCGGCTGGCCGAGGACCTGGCGAAGGACGGGGTGCGGCTGGTCTCCATCGTCGACCCCGCCGTCCGGGCGGAGCGCGGGAACGCGGTGTACGAGGGCGGTCTCGCCGCCGGGGCCTTCGTCAAGGATGCCCGGGGCCGTGAGGTGCGCGGTCAGGTGTGGCCCGGGGAGTGCGCCTATCCGGACTTCACCGACCCGGAGGCACGCGCCTGGTGGGGCGGGCTCTACCGGGAGCGGCTCGACCAGGGGTTCGCCGGGGTGTGGCACGACATGAACGAGCCGGTGTCCTTCGCGCCCTTCGGCGATCCGACGCTGCCCCGATCGGCCCGGCACGAGCTGGAGGGCCATGGCGGCGACCACCGGGAGGCCCACAACGTGTACGGCCTCTCGATGGCGCGGGCCGGCTACGAGGGGCTGTGCCGGCTGCGGCCCGAGGAGCGCCCCTTCCTCTTCTCGCGTTCGGGCTGGGCCGGGATGCAGCGCTACGGCGGCGCCTGGTCGGGCGATGTGACGACGGGCTGGCCCGGTCTGCGCGCCTCGCTCTCCCTCGTCCTGGGCCTCGGCCTGTGCGGGGTGCCCTATTCCGGGCCCGATGTGGGCGGCTTCACCGGCACGCCCTCCCCCGAGCTGTATCTGCGCTGGTTCCAGCTCGGCGCCTGGATGCCGCTGTTCCGTACGCACTCCGCGAAGTGGGCGGGGCGGCGCGAGCCCTGGGAGTTCGGGCCCGCGGTCCTCGAAGGGGCACGGGCGGCGCTGGCCGAACGGCGGCGGCTGCACCCGTACTTCGAGACGCTGGCCCAGCTGGCGCGCATGACGGGTGCCCCCTATGTGCGCCCACTGTGGTGGGGCGCGCCCGGCGACCGGGCGCTGCGTGCGTGCGAGGACGCCTTCCTGCTGGGCGACGCGCTGCTCGTGGCCCCGGTCTTCGAGCGGGGTGCGGACCGGCGGGCGGTGCGGTTGCCGCGCGGGCGCTGGTACGACACCGCGACGGGCAAGGCCCACGACGGCCCCGGCCAAGTGCTGCTGGACGCTCCCCTCTCCCGGATTCCGGTGCTCGCCCGAGCGGGGTCGGTGCTCCCGGTACGCGGCGAGGACGGGGGCCTGGAGCTGGAGGTGTGGGCGCCGGCCGCCGGCCGCACCGGCGGCGGCCTCGTGGTGCGGGACCGGGGCGACGGCTGGGAGCCCGCGCGGGTGGAGCGTTTCTCGACGCGGGTCGTCGACGGCCGTGTGGTGGTGGAGCGGGTCGCGGGCGGCCCGGACGTCGAGGTCGGGTACCCGGTGCGGGTGCGCGGGGCGGCGCGCTGAAACGCCGTCGGGTGCGGCGCCGATCAGCCGGTGGACCCGGCGCCGCTCCCCGGCCCGTACTCCCCGGCGAACCATCGGCGGACCGCCTCGGTGTGCAGGGGGAAGGCCAACTCGGCGGGCCCCCGCAGCAGTTCCCACCCCTCGCTCTCGTCGGTCGACCGGGTGGGCGGCAGCGCGCCGGCCGGGCGCGGGGGCAGCAGCCCGAACAGGAGCAGGTGCTGGGGCGAGCTGAGGGCGTCCGCGAGGCGCACCTCGTCCGCCGGCAGGTCGATGCCGGTCTCCTCCCGGAGTTCGCGCACGACCGCGTTCTGCCAGCTCTCGCCGTGATCGATGAAACCGCCGGGCAGGGCGCGCCCGCCGCGCTGCGGCTCGATGGTGCGGGTGATGACGATCAGGCCGCCTCCGTGCGGGTCGGTGACCGGAAGGAGCGCGACGGCGACGGGGAGCGGATTGCGGTAGGCCGTCGTGCCGCAGGCCGCGCAGGAGCGGGGCCAGCCGTCCGGGCTGTCGTACGGGGTCCCGCACGCACCGCAGTGGGAGTCGGGGAGAGGCTGCTTCGGGGTGGCGGTCACGCGCGGACTCTAACCGATCGCCCCCTGCCGTAAGGGAGTTGCCGTGATGGAGGGTGTGCACATGACACGACGTGACGAACCACAAGGACGCGACCGCCGACCGGCGGGACCTGCCGGAGGAGACCGGCGAGCCGAAGGACCGGCGCGAACCGAACGACCGCGACCCACCGAAGGAGCACGGTCGGCCGAACAGCCGGGGCGGGCTCAGGCACCCGAGCCCGCTCAGGCACCCGGAGTGCGTACGCCCTCGCCCGAGCGCGCCGGACAGCGTGGCGCGGTGCGCCGCTCGGCTGCTCGGAGGCTGGGCCGGATCGTGGTCTGCGCCGCCGCCCTGCTCGCCGTCACCGCGCTCGCGCCCGCCGCCGGGTCCGCGCCCCGGCAGGAGGCGCCGCGCTCCTTCGTCGCGTTGAGCTCCGTCGATCCCACGATCATCCAGGAGATGCGGTACATCACCCCGCACGACTTCGTGGGCGCGCCGGTCGACGGGTATCGGCAGCCGCTGTGCATCCTGACCCGGCCCGTCGCCGAGGCGCTCCACCGGGCCCAGTCGCGTCTGCTGCGGCAGGGCTACTCGCTGAAGGTGTACGACTGCTACCGGCCGCAGCGGGCGGTCGACCACTTCGTGCGCTGGGCGAAGGATCTGGACGACGAGCGGATGAAGGCGGAGTTCTATCCGAGGGTCGACAAGTCGAGGTTGTTCGCGGACGGGTACATCGCCGAGAAGTCCGGGCACAGCCGGGGCAGCACCATGGACCTGACCATCGTCCGACTGCCCGCGCTGCCCACCCGGCCCTACCACCCGGGCGACCCGCTCAAGCCCTGCTATGCGCCGCGCGGAGAACGGTTCCCCGACAACTCCGTCGACATGGGCACCGGATTCGACTGCTTCGACACCCTGGCGCACACCGACGACCCCCGCATCCAGGGCGCCCAGCGGGCGAACCGGCAGTTCCTCAAGAGCACGCTGGAGGCGCAGGGATTCGTCAACCTGCCCGAGGAGTGGTGGCACTTCACCTACCGGCCGGAGCGCTTCCCCGACACCTACTTCGACTTCCCGGTGGCGTGGCGGTCCGTGGCGGGCCACTGACGTACTGCCGGTTCCGTTTCACTGCCCCCCTACCGGACAAGGGCCTCGTCATGGCTGCCCCAAGCAGTCACATCCGGGATTCCGGTTGAGGTGGGAGCGGGCGTCCGGGGCCACCCCCGTGGGTCCCGGACACCCGCTCTGTCCTCTCGGACGCGAAGGAGCCGTATCCGGTTCTCCGCCGAGGGATTAGGTTCGGCCGCATGACGAAACCTGTGTTCGAGTCGTACGAGGAGTTCTGGCCCTACTACGTGGCGATGCACTCCAGGACCGCCACGCGCTGGGTGCATCTGACGGGCACGCTCACGGGGCTGGCGCTCAGCGCCTACGGCCTCGCGCGGGGCCGCAAGCGGTACACCCTCGCCCTTCCGCTCGTCGGGTACGGCACCGCGTGGCCGGCGCACTGGTTCATCGAGCGGAACAACCCGGCGAGCTTCGGGCACCCCGCCTGGTCGCTGCGCGGCGACCGGCAGATGATCCGCATGATGCTGGCGGGGCGCGACCGCGAGCTGGGCGAGATCGCCGCGAAGTGGCTCGCCGACCACCGCTGAGCGCGGACCCGGCGCCGACCGCCCCTCCCCAACCCCGGTCGCCCGTGGCACACTTCTGACGTTCCGTCAGGAAACTGTGCCGGGAGGGGCCTTGACCGACGCACGTACGCACACGCCTGTGGTCGCGGGCTGGTTCACGGATGCGCGGGGGCAGGACTTCCGGCTGCTCGGCACCCGGTGCACCGCCTGCGCGTCCGTCTTCTTCCCGCGCGAGGACTCGTTCTGCCGCAACCCCGCCTGTCCGGGCGGGGAGCTGGCGGAGGTGCCCCTGTCCCGGCGGGGCCGGGTGTGGTCGTACACGGACGGCCGCTACCGTCCCCCCGCCCCCTATGTGTCCGACCCCCATACGGCGTGGGAGCCCTACACCCTCGTCGCCGTCGAGCTGGCGGCCGAGCGGATGGTGGTGCTCGGCCAGGCGGCGCCCGGCGTGCGCACCGCCGACCTCGCGGTCGGGATGGAGGTCGAGGTGGTGCCGGGCGTCCTCGACGAGGACGCCGGGACCGTCTGGACGACCTGGCACTGGCGGCCCGTGGAGGTGGCGGCATGAGCGGCGACATCGCGGTCCTCGGTGCGGGGATGCACCCGTGGGGCAAGTGGGGGCGGAGCTTCGTCGAGTACGGGACCGTCGCCGCCCGCGCGGCGCTCGCCGACGCCGGGATCGACTGGACGCAGGTGGACTCGGTGGTCGGCGCGGACACCGTGCGCGGCGGCTACCCCGGCTATGTGTCGGGGGCGACCTTCGCGCGAGCGCTCGGCTGGCAGGGAGCGCGGGTCACCAGCGTGTACGCGGCGTGCGCCTCCGGCGCCCAGGCAGTCGGCGCGGCGCGGGCACAGATCCTGGCCCGACTGGCCGACGTGGTGCTGGTGGTGGGGGCCGACGCGGCGCCGAAGGGGTTCTTCGCGCCGGCCGGCGGGGAGCGCCCCGACGACCCGGACTGGCTCCGGTTCCGGGTGCTCGGCGCGACCAACCCCGCCTACTTCGGCCTCTACGCCCGGCGCCGCATGGCCCTGCACGGCGACACGGTGGACGACTTCGCGCAGGTCAAGGTGAAGAACGCGGCGGCCGGCGCGCTCAACCCGAACGCCCGGTACCGCAAGGCGGTCAGCGCCGAGGAGGTCGCGGCGTCCGCCGTGGTCGCCGATCCCCTGCGCCTCCTGGACATCTGCGCCACGTCGGACGGCGCGGCGGCGCTGGTCCTCACCAGCATGGACTTCGCCCGGCGGCACGGCGCCGCCGACCCGGTCCGCATCCGCGCCGTCTCGACCGTGACCCCGACGTATCCCAGGGCCGTCCTCGACCTCCCCGACATCGCCACGGACTCGGCGGCGGCCGTGGCACCCTCCCCGCACTCCTTCCGCGCCGCCATCGCGCGGGCCGCCTACGAAGAGGCCGGCATCGGGCCCGAGGAGCTGTCGCTCGCCGAGGTGTACGACCTGTCCACCGCTCTGGAACTGGAGTGGTACGAGGACCTCGGGCTCTGCGGCACGGGCGAGGGAGCCAAGCTCGTACGGGACGGGGCGACCTCGCTCGGCGGGCGCATCCCGGTCAACACCAGCGGTGGCCTCGCGTCGTTCGGCGAGGCGGTGCCCGCCCAGGCCATCGCCCAGGTCTGCGAGCTGACCTGGCAGCTGCGCGGCACCGCGGGAGCCCGGCAAGTGACGGGGGCCCGGGTCGGGATCACCGCGAACCAGGGTCTGTTCGGCCACGGCTCGGCGGTGGTGGCGGTGCGCTAGGGACGCCGGGGCCGCACGGGACGGGGAGGGCGTCCGGAGTGGCTTCGGTGGCCAACAGCCTTTGCCGCACGGCACCTTGACGGCCCGTCACCACCGGTGAAAACTTCCCGTTACCTCTCGGCACCGCCGTGTCACGGGGCTCCGGCCCCATCCACCACGCAGCCCTTCGATCCAGGGGTGGCCATGACGGACAAGTTCGTCGCCGCGATCGACCAGGGGACCACGTCCAGCCGCTGCATCATCTTCGACCGGAGCGGCGCGATCGTCGGTGCCGACCAGCGCGAGCACCGGCAGATCTTCCCCAAGCCCGGCTGGGTGGAGCACGACGCCGCCGAGATCTGGGCCAAGGTGCAGGCCGTCGTGGCGGGCGCGCTCGTCCGGGCCGGCCTGCGCGCCGAGGACCTCAGCGCGCTCGGCATCACCAATCAGCGCGAGACGACGGTGCTGTGGGACCGGGCGACCGGCAAACCCGTGCACAACGCGATCGTGTGGCAGGACACCCGTACCTCCGCGCTCTGTCACGAACTCGCCGCCGGCGTCGGCCAGGACCGGTTCCGTGACACGACCGGGCTGCCGCTGGCCAGCTACTTCTCCGGTCCCAAGGCCGCCTGGCTGCTCGACAACGTGCCCGGCCTGCGGGCCCGCGCCGAGCGCGGTGAGATCGCCTTCGGGACCGTCGACTCCTGGCTGATCTGGAACCTGACCGGCGGCACGTCCGGCGGCGTCCACGTCACCGACGTCACCAACGCCTCGCGGACCCTGCTCATGGACCTGGAGACCCTGCGCTGGGACCCCGCGATCCTCGCCGCACTGCGCGTGCCACAGGCGATGCTCCCCGAGATCAGGTCCTCGGCGGAGGTGTACGGCACCGCCGTCGGCCGGCTGGCCGGCGTGCCCGTCGCCGCCGCGCTCGGCGACCAGCAGGCGGCGGTCTTCGGACAGGCCTGCTACGACACGGGGACCGCCAAGAACACGTACGGGACCGGGAGCTTCCTGCTCCTCAACACCGGCACCCGGCCCGTGGCGTCGAAGAACGGCCTGATCACCACCGTCGGGTACCGGATCGGTGAACAGGCGCCGGTGTACTGCCTGGAGGGCTCCATCGCGGTCACCGGCGCCCTCGTGCAGTGGTTCCGCGACCAGCTCGGCATCATCCGCGGCACGGACGAGATCGAAGCCCTCGCGGCGAGCGTCGACGACAACGGCGGGGCCTACATCGTGCCCGCCTTCTCCGGGCTCTTCGCGCCCTACTGGCGCTCCGACGCGCGGGGCGTCATCACGGGCCTGACGCGGTACGTGACGAAGGCGCACCTGGCGCGGGCGGTCCTGGAAGCCACGAGCTGGCAGACCCGGGAGGTCGTCGACGCCATGTTCCAGGACTCGGGTGTGCGGATCACGACGCTGAAGGTGGACGGCGGGATGACCGCCAACAGCCTCCTGATGCAGCATCAGGCCGACGTGCTCGGCGTCCCGGTGATCCGGCCCAAGGTCTCCGAGACGACATGTCTGGGAGCGGCCTACGCGGCCGGGCTCGCCACCGGTGTCTGGTCGGACCTCGACGAACTGAGGGCGCACTGGCAGCGCGATGCGCAATGGTCCCCGCGCATGGAGAGCCAGGTCCGTGAGCGCGAGTACGGCAACTGGCGCAAGGCGGTGGAGCGCAGCCTCGGCTGGCACGAGGAGGGCGGGCGGTAGGCCCCCGTGGACGCGCGGCCCGCACCCCGGTCGGTGGGGGTGCGGGCCGCGCCACGCGGGAGGCGGAGCCGCCTCATGTACTCGCGTGCTGGCGGGACTTCGCGGACATCGCCATGGCGTGCTCGACCACCCCGACGAGGATCTCCTTGACCGATTCGCGCACCCGCGCGTCGCACAGGAGGAGCGGCACCTCGGGGTCGAGGTCGAGGGCGGCGCGCACCGTCTCGGCGGGGTACCGCGTGGCGTCGTCGAAGCAGTTGACGGCGACGGTGAAGGGGATGCCCCGGCGTTCGAAGTAGTCGATGCCGGCGAAGCAGTCCTCCAGGCGGCGGGTGTCGGCGAGGACGACCGCGCCGAGCGCGCCCTGCGCCAGCTCGTCCCACAGGAACCAGAAGCGGTCCTGCCCCGGGGTGCCGAAGAGGTAGAGCACCAGGTCCTCGCGGAGCGTGATGCGTCCGAAGTCCATGGCCACCGTGGTGGTGCTCTTGCCCTCCACGCCGTCGAGGTCGTCGATGGGCCGGCCCGCCTCGCTGAGGCGTTCCTCGGTGCGCAGGGGACGGATCTCGCTCACCGCGCCGACCAGGGTGGTCTTGCCCACGCCGAAGCCGCCGGCGACCAGGATCTTCAGGGTCACCGGATCGACGTGCCGCTTCCTGCGGCTAGAGCGCCCGAAGGCCATTGATCACCTCGCGGAGAAGGGACTCGTCCGGCAGCTCGGCCGGCGGAACGGGTCGGGTTACGTGGACCAGGGCGTCGGCGACGAGATCGCCGACCAGGACCCGGACCACCCCGACGGGGAGGTCGAGTCCTGCGGCGAGTTCGGCGATCGACTGCGGTGCGTCGCCGCAGCGTTCGACGATCTCCACGTGCTCCGGGGAGAGCGTCTGGTCGCGGCCCGGGTCGTCGGCCGCGGGTTCCGGGACGACCACGGCGATCAGGTCGAGACGGTGCTGGCCCGCGCTGGTGGTGCGGCCACGCGTCATGGCGTACGGCCGCACCACGGGGCCGGCCTCGGCGTCGAACCAGTGGAGCGGGCGGCCGGGCGGCGCCGACGGGTCCCCCGGCCGTTGCCCGGCCCGTTGGTCTGCGTCACTCATGGCGTCCCCCCGGTCATGGCGTACCCCCCTCACCCTCCGGTGTGCAGGCCGGTCCGTGGTGCGGTGGTCAGGTGGACGCCGACCCGCTTGACCATGAGGGTCATCTCGTAGGCGACCTGTCCGACGTCGGAGTCGGCGTCGGACAGGACGGCCAGACAGCTGCCGTCGCCGGCGGCCGTCACGAAGAGGAAGGCGTCGTCGAGCTCGACGACGGTCTGGCGGACCCTGCCCGCGTCGAAGTGGCGTCCGACGCCCTTCGCGAGGCTGTGGAAGCCGGAGGCGACGGCGGCCAGGTGTTCGCCGTCCTCACGGGTCAGGTCGCGCGAGGTCCCCGTCGCCAGGCCGTCGCCGGAGAGCACGAGGGCCTTGCGGATGGAGCCGACGCGGTCGACCAACTCGTCCAGGAGCCAGTTGAGTTCGCCGGAACCGCTCCCGGTGGCGTTGCGTACTGCGGCTGAGTCTTGTGGCGCGGTCATCGACCGTCCCCCTCCGGTGTGGTTCGTCGTGCGGTGTCGCCTCGGTCCGGCGCGGACGGTCCTTCCGCGGTGTCCGAAGCTTCGTTGTGCCTGCGGCCGCGCTGCCAGCCGCGTTGCAGGGCGGCCATCCGGTCGCGCACCTCGTCGGCGTCGCGCTCCGGCTCGGGCCCGCTGTCGGGGCCGGGCGCGGGGCGGTGGCCGTCGGGGGCGTCCTTGAGCTGGGGGGCCAGGCTCGCCTGGCGAACCCGGCGGGGCAGCCCGTCGAGGGGCTCACCGGGTGCGGACTCTCCCGGGCCGCCGGGGAGGCTGCCCCAGGAGGGTGCGGAGCTCGGCGGACCCGGCAGACCCGGCGGAGGCGCGGCGGGCGGCTGGTCGAGGCCCGTGGGCCGCACCGGAGTCAGACCCGACGGCCGCGGCGCGGGGTGCGGGGGCTGCGGGGACGCCGGCTCGGGTCGGGGCGCCGAAGCGCGGGGAACCTGGGGACGCTGCGGCTGGGTGGGGCGCCGCTCGGGCAGGCGGCTCTCGAAGGCGCGGCGCACCTCCGGGGACGGTTCGGCGTCGGGTGCGGGGTGGCCGCGGCCGGGCCCGTCCACGCGCCTGCCGTTGTCGCTGACCAGGGTCGGCACCCGGTGCCGGCGCGGCAGCGGAAGGGGCTCCCGCTCGTCGCCCTCGTCGGCGGTCTGCTGGTGCTGGTGGCCCTCGTCGGCCGGCTCGGCGGCCCGGTGGGCGGAGCGGAGGAGCCCGCCACGTCCCGGTTCGCCGCCTTCGCGCACCGAGGGCGCTTCGAACACGGACGGTTCGTCCAGGCCCAACGGGTCGAGCGGGGGCTCCAGTTCGACCGGGCCGTCGAGCACCGACTGGCCGGGGATGCCGACCGGCAGCGGGGAGAGCGCGCGGCGCGGCGGCGCGGCGCCGCGGTCGTCCTCCGCGCGGCCCGAGCCGCGGTCGAGCCGGAAGCCGGTGCCGTCGGTCTCGGGCGCGTCGGTGAGCAGGGTGGCCGGCAGGAACACGACGGCGGTGGTGCCTCCGTAGGGAGACGGCTGGAGGGAGACCCGTACGTTCTGGCGCTGGGCCAGCCGGCTCACCACGAACAGGCCGAGCCGGTCGGTGTCGGACAGCTCGAACTCGGGGGTCTCGGCGAGCCGCAGGTTGGCGTCGAGCAGCATCTCCGGCGTCATGCCGAGACCGCGGTCGTGGATCTCCAGAGTGAAGCCGTTGGCGACCCGCTCGCCGTGCACCTGCACGGCGGTGTGCGGGGGCGAGAACACCGTGGCGTTCTCCAGGAGTTCGGCGATGAGGTGGGTGAGGTCGGCGACGGCGGGGCCGCCCACACCGAGCCGGGGCAGCCTGCGGACCTCGATGCGCTCGTAGTCCTCGACCTCGGCGACCGCGGCCCGTACGACGTCCATGAGCTGGACCGGCTTGCGCCACTGGCGGGAGGGGGCGGCGCCGGACAGGATCACCAGGCCTTCGGCGTGCCGGCGCATGCGGGTGGTGAGGTGGTCGAGGCGGAAGAGGTCGGCGAGTTCGTCGGTGTCCTCGGTACGCCGTTCCATGGTGTCCAGGAGCGTCAACTGGCGGTGCAGGAGCACCTGGTTGCGGCGGGCGAGGTTGACGAAGACCTCGGAGACGCCGCGGCGCATGTCGGCCTGTTTGACGGCGGCTTCGACGGCGGCGCGTTGCAGGGTGTTCAGCGCCTGGCCGACCTGGCCGACCTCGTCGCGTTCGTAGTCGAGGCGGGGCGCCTCGGTCTCCACGTCGACGGTCTCGCCGGCGGCGAGCCTGCGCATCACGCTCGGCAGCCGGACGCCGGAGGCCTCGTGGGCCTCCTTGCGGAGCCGGGTCAGGTCACGCACGAGGCCGCGGCCGATGCGTACGGACATGAAGAGGGAGATCAGCAGGGCGAGGAAGCCGAGGACGCCGGCGAGCCCCGCCTTGATCAGTACGTCGAAGGCGACCGGCTCGACCCGGTCCTGGTAGCGGTTGCCGGCCTCGGTGCCCATCTGCGCGAGGTGGTCGAGGACGGGCGTCACGGCCTGCTGCCAGCGGGCGGCGTCGATGTGGTGCGGGTTCCTGGCCGGCCCCGCGTCGATGACGGCGGCCTCCGCGGTGCGCAGCGCCTCGGTGTCGGGGCCGTTCCAGTACTGCTGGAAACGCTCGCGTTCGGCGTTGGGCAGGAGCTCCAGGTTGGTGTCGTAGAGCAGTTCCCGGTTGGCCACCAGGTCGGACACGCGGCGCAGTTCGGGGGTGGTCGTCTTCGGGGTGATGAGGGAGGAGGCGACGAGGGCGTCCTCGCGGGAGAGCATCTCGCGGGCGCGGTTGACGCCCACGAGGGCCCGGCTCTGCTTGTCCATCTCCACGTTCTCCAGGGGGTGGAGATTCATGAGGAAGCCGTAGCAGGGGTCGATGAGGCGGTTGTAGTACTCCAGCGCCTGGGTGCGGTCGACCGTGCCCTGTTCGATGGAGTGGCGCAGCCCGACCACCGTGTCGAAGCCGGCGAGGGCCGCCTTGAGGTGGGTCTTCGCGGTCTTCTGGAGATCGCCGCGGATGTCGGAGTCCCGTGCGGCGGCGCGGATCCTGGCGATCCCGGCGTCGGTGGCGGCGCGGCGGCCGCGCAGCGAGGTGAGGGCGTCCGCGGGGCGCTCGTCGGCGAGGTAGACGAGGGTCTGGCGCCGCTCCTGCTGGATGTCGCGGACGGTGTCTTCGAGGGGGTAGCCCACCTTTTTGACGATGCGCGCCACGTCCATGAGCCCGCCGGCCTGCCGGCCCGTGAGGTAGGTCGAGAACCCCCACAGTGCGGTGAGGGAGACGAGCGGCACGAGCAGCAACGCCACGATCTTCCTGCGGATGGACTTCCCGCGAAAGCGCATGGCCTCCCCCAGATCAACCGTCAACAAACGGCGTGAGCCTACTACTGACACGAAGACAACTCGAAGGCACGTCCGGGCGATTTTCGGCCGCCCTCGGACGTGCCGATCAGGCGTTGTCCTGGTATTCCAGGAGATGGCGACCCGGGCCCTGTCGAGCCTCACCCGTCATGGCCGCTTTTCGACCGCTGTGGCAGATGGCTGGAATTCTGCGTTCCGGCCAAGTGGGCGGAATCTTCCGGGAGTTCCGTTCGTCTGTCTGTACGGAGCGTTTGTGGGGCCGGGGCACTTACGGGGCACAAGGGTGTCAGGAAGCGATGGCGTCGAGCCGTGGTCCGCGGGGGCGGAGCCGCGGGGCGGACGAGGCATCGAGGCTCCGCGGGTGGGGAGGAATACAGGCATGAGTGTTGAGCAGCAGCCGCTGTGGGTGGAAGAGCCCGCCGTGCGACCGCGGTTGCCCGATCCGGTCCGTACCGCGGCCGTGCGCGCCGTCATCATCGTCGCGGCGACGCTGATACAGGCGATGGTCGCCATCCTGTCCACGCTGGCCGGCTCCTGGCTCGCCTTCCCGATGGTGATCAGCAGCGTCGGCAGCACCGTCCTCGCCACGTGGGGCGTGCTGGACGTGTGGGTCACCCGCCAGGTGTGGAACCAGCGCAACGGCGTGGTGTCGATGCCGAGCAGCACGGCGCGCAAGCTGCGCAGGGAGCGGCGCCGGGCGAGGCGGGCCGTCCGCACGGCCGAGCGCGGGACCCGAATACGGTCCCACCGGACCCCGACGCGCTCCGCGGACGGCTCACGCCAGGGGCTGTCCCGCGCCTGAGCGGTTCCGCTCGCGCCGGGGACTGCACGCCCGCTGAGCGGATCCGCTCCTGCCGGGGGCCGCACCGCGCCCTTGCCCCCGCGCGTCAACTCCCCTGCGGGGCAGGCTTCTTGAACATGCGCGTCGCGGTGATCTCGCCGTGCACGGTCTCGCCGGTGGTCGCCTGCTGGGGCAGGCCGGGCCGCAGGTGCTCCTCGACACTGATGTACTTCAGGCCCGCCCGCAGGTCCGCGTCGTTGCGCAGCCGGATCACCAGGGGGAACTCGGCCAGCGCGGTCGTGTCGAACAGGCCCGTGGTGTAGAGGAGTTGGACGCCGAGCGCGTCGGATACGGCCCGCTGGAGCTCCAGGAGGTACGTCGCGTTGGCGCGGCCGATCGGGTTGTCGAGGAAGAGCGTGCCGGCGTGCCGGTGCTTGTCGCGCCCCCGGTCGTTGCTGCGCAGCGCCGCCATCGTGCAGTACAGGGCGATCGCGGCGGTGAGCAGCTGTCCGCCGGAGAACACGTCGCCCATCTGCCCCACGGGGACGCGCTCGGCGCGCAGCACCGCGTCCGGCTTGAGGATCTCCACGGCGATGCCGCGCGGTTCGAGCGCCGCCTGCACGCCGCGCAACAGCAGGGACATGCCGTCGCGGCGCAGGTCGGAGTTCTTCCGCACGGCGGCACGGGTGGCCTCGTCGATGACCTCGCCGAGCCGTTCGGTGAGGGTGGCCTGGTCGGGCTCTTCGAAGCGGATCCGCAGGAACTCCTGGCCCGACCACTCCCCGAGGCCCTCGGGGAGCTGGGACAGGCGCTGGGCGGAGCGCAGCGTGGTGAGGGCCGACTCCACGAGGCCGCGCAGCCGGTCCACGATGGAGTCGCGGTTGCGCTCCAGCTGCTCCAGCTCGTCGGTCAGGACGCGCAGCCTCGGTTCGAAGGCGGCGGCCCAGGCGGCGGCGTGCTCCGGCAGGGAGGCCGCGGGCAGTTCGCGGATCTGCTGGCGGGCCGGGGTGCGGACCTGCTCGTAGCGGGTGGCGTTGGCGTGCCGCACCAGGATGTCGCTCGCCTCGCGGACCGCCGAGTCGGCGGCCGACAGGTCGCCCGAGCAGCCGCGCAGGGAGCGGCGCGTCTCGGCGGCGGTGTGCCGGGCCTCCTCCAGGGTGCCCGGGTAGGGCTCGGGTGCGCCCTCCTCGTCCGGGGCCTGGCCGTTGTCGCGCAGCAGGTCGCGCAGGAGCGCCGCGGTCTCGTCGAAGCCGCCCGCCGCGTCCTCGGCCGCGCGGTGCGCGGAGAGCAGTTCGGCGTGGGCGCCGCGGGAGGTCTCCAACTCGTCGGTGCGCGCGGCGAGTTCGGCGGTCGCGGTACGCAGCAGGGCCTGGGCCTGCTCGGCGTCGGCCGGCACCTGGCCGTCGGGAAGCTCGGTGTGCGTCCCGCCGTCTGCGGGGGCGAGGCGCTCGGCCTCGCCGCGCAGCCGGCCGAGCTGCTCGCTCGCGGCGGACGCGCGGGTCTCCAGCATCTGGACGAGCGACTCGGCGCGGGCGACGGCCGCCTGGCGGGAGGGGCCGTCCGCGCCGTCGGTCCCTTCGAGCAGGGTCGCGGCGCGGGTGCGCACCTTGTTGGTGAGCCGGTCCAGCTCGGCGAGGGCCGCGCTCTCGTCGCTCTCGGCACGGGCCTGTTCGGCGCGCAGGTCGGCGCCGACGCCGACCTTCTCGTACAGCTGGGACGCGGCGCGGTAGGCCTCGCGCAGGGCGGGCAGCGCGGTGCGGGGCGCGTCGGGTTCGGGCTCGGGGAGGTTCTCCGGGGCGCCCGCGATCTCGGCGCGCTCGGCGCGCAGCGCGCGGGAGGTTCGGTGGGCGTCGTCGGCGGCGCGCTGGGTGGCGCGGCGGTCCTCGTCGGCCGCCTTGGCGCGCTCCAGGAGGGTGTGGGCGCGGGCCTCCGACTCGGCCGCCTCGTCGGCGAGTTCGCGGAGCTTGACCTGCCAGCCGGCCCGCTCGCGGAGCCGGAAGGCGAGTCCGGCGAGGGCGTCGGCGGCGCGGCGGGCGCGCTGGGCGGCCTCTTGGCGCTCCTCGCGCACCCGCGCGGTGTCGGCGGCGGTCTCGTCCGCCTCGGCCCGCACGGTGCGGGCCTCGGCCAGTTCCGCCGCGGCTGCCGCGGCGCTCTCGCGCGCGGTGTGGGCGGCGGTGGCCAGCTCGGCGAGCATGCCGGGCGGGCAGTCGGCGCGCCAGGCGCCGATGCGGGCGGCGAGGGAGCGGTCCCCGGCGAGCCGGCCGGCGAGGGTGCGGATCTCCTCGTCGCGGGCGGTGGCGCGGGTGCGCAGCGTCCGGCGTTCCTCGTCGGCGGCGTGCTCGTCGTGCATGGCCGGGTTCGGCGGCACGAGGAAGACGTCGCTGTCCGTGCCGGAATCCGCGGCCGGTACGGGCGCGAGCAGGGCGGCGGTCGTGCCGACGGCGACGGCGGAGCGCGGCAGCAGGGCGGCGTTGGCGAGGGCTTCGCGGGCCCGTAGGTGCGATGCGGGGTCGGTGATGACCACGCCGTCGACGAGTTCGGGCCGGGCCGCGAGGACGGCGGCGTGGTCGGCGGGGGCGACGGCCTGGGCGAGGTAGCGCCAGCCGGGCAGTGCGGGGATGCCGTGCTCGCCCAGGTACTCGACGGTCGCGAGCACATCGGCGCTGGGCGGCAGGAGCCCGCCGTCGCCGAGGGCGCCGAGGATGCGCGCGTCGTCGGCCGCCGCGGTCCGCAGCTCGAAGAGCTGGCGCTCGGCGGAGGCGACGCTCTGTTCGAGGAGGCCCCGCAGTTCGTCGGCGCTCCGGTCCAACTCCCCTGCGGTGAGAGGGCTTTGGGCCTCTTCGCCGTCGTGCTTGCGGGGCTCGGGCACGGCGGAGCGGCCGGTGGGCAGGCTGAGCAGTTCGGCGAGGCGCTCCTCGGCCGCGAGCGATTCGGCGGCCCGGCGCTCGGCGTCGTAGGCCTGCTCGGCGGCGCGCGCGGCGTCCTCGGCGCGGGCGGCCGCGAGTTCGGCGCGGGCCTCGACCGAGGCGGCCTCGCGGGCCCGGTCGGCGGCGGTGCGGGCGGCTTCGCGGGCCGTGTCCCAGCCGGCCACGGCGGTCTTCTCGGCGTCGCTGGCGGCGAGCGCGGCGCGGGCCGGGTCGGCGTCGGGCGCGCTGTCGTCGAGCCAGCCCGCGCGCACGGCTTCGGCGGTCTCCTGCTCGACCTCCGCGAGGCGCTGGCGCAGGTGGCCTGCCTCGCTGCGGGCCCGCTGGGCCTCGGTCGCGGCGACGGTCGCGTCACGGTGGGCGGCCTCGCCCACTTCCTGCAGCCCGGCGGAGCGCTCCTCCTCTTCGGCGGCGACCCGCTCGCCGTCCTCGGCGGCGGCGTGCAGGGCCCGTACGAGATCGGCGGCGGCCCTGGCGCGGGCGGCGAGGGCGGGGGCCGCGTCCCGTTCGGCTTCCTGGATGGCGGCGGCGACGCGGGCCGAGCGGTCGGCGGCGGCGCGGTGGCGCAGGACCGCCTCCGCGGCCTGCCAGGCCGAGTGGAGCGTACGGGCGTCGGCCAGTTCGCGGCGCTGCGCGGTGGCCGCCTTCTCCGCGACGGCGAGCGCCAACGAGGCGTGCCGGTAAGCGAGTTCGGACGCGATCAGGGAGCTGCGTCCGCGGGCCTGCTCGGCGAGGGTGACGTGGTGGGCGGCTGCGGTGACCTGCTGGGCGAGGTCGGTGGCGCGGCCCCGCTCGTCGGCGGCGCGGGCCGTCAGACGCCGGGCGAGCGTGCGGGCGCGCCGTTCTGCACCGGCGTGGACGTCGCGGGCGCGGGCACGGGTCTCGGCGGCTTCGACGATCCGGGTGAGGAGGTCCACCGAGCCGGCGGTGAAGTCGCGTTCCGCGGTGAGTTCGGCGCGGCGGCCGAGCTTGTTGCCGAAGCCGCTGACGAGGTCGGCGAGGCCGTCGGTGTCGCGGGTGTCGGTGACGGCGCGGAGCAGCAGGTCGGTGAAGTCGGAGTCCTTCTTGACGGCGAAGAGGCCGGCTGCCTCGCCCTCGTCGGCGTTCATCTCCCGCTGGTAGCGGAAGAGTTCGGGGTCCAGACCCAGGTCGCCGAGGTGTTCGTTCCAGCGGTCGTGGATCTCCTCCCAGTACACCTCCAGGTGCGGGTAGGCCTTGGTCGCCTCGGTGACGGCGTCGCGGAAGCCCTTCATGGTGCGGCGCCGGCCCTGGGCGCTCGACGCGCCTTCGGCCGACGGCCGCATCGCGCTGGACTCGGCTACCGGCAGCGAGTCGAGGCTGAGGCCGGGGCCCGGCCGGAAGGAGTACCAGGCTTCGGCGAACTTCCGCGGGTCGTTGGAGACTTGGCGCCCGCGCCACTCGCTGACCTTGCCGACCACGACGAGTTCACCGGTGAGGGTGTGCTGCCATTCGAGGGCGACGTGCCCGCAGTCGTCGGCGAGCAGGAACTTGCGGAGCACACCGGAGCTCGCGCCGCCCAGGGTGTTGCGGTGGCCGGGCAGCATCACCGAGAAGATCAGTTTGAGCAGGACGGACTTGCCGCCGCCGTTCTCCAGGAAGAGCACGCCCGCGGGGGCCGGGCGGCGCGGCGGGCCGACCGGCTCGTCCTCGAAGAACTCGGCCTGCGTGGGCGCCGGATGGGGCACGGGCGCGCCGACTCCCCGCAGGTCAAGCACGGTGTCGGCGTAGCGCGCACCGGCGGGTCCGATGGAGTAGAGGCGGACCCGGGACAGCTCGTACATGTCGGCGGACTCTCGTGATGGTGGGGGGCGGCGTGAGCGAGGGGGCGGCGTCAGGAGTGGAACGGCAGTCCGGCGTCGGCCGCCAGTTCCAGGTCGTCGGCGTCGGTGGGGGGCAGCAGGGTGGCGCTTCCGTCGGTGACGGCGACCACGCCGAGCTCGATCAGCTCGGTCAGGGCGGCGCTGCCGGCCATGTCGCGGACCTGCAACTGGTAGCGGGCGGTGGTGCGGTAGGCGCCGCCCGCGTCGTCCCCGGTGCGCTGCAGGAAGCCGGACTCGGTGAGGAACGCGACGGCCTTGGCGACGATGCCGGTGGTCGAACCGGCGAGCCGGCGGGCGTCCTTGGTGGCGCCGGTGGAGCTGCGCCGGGCGTAGATCCGCCAGGCGGCCTCCAGGCCGGGCGCGCCGGTCTCGGGGTCGGTGTTCTCTCCGGTCTCCTCGGCGCGCTCCTCCAGGCGGCGGCAGGCCTGCCGGACGAACGCGTCGACGCCGTTGACGGTGATGCGGCCGATGTAGCCGTCGTCGGCGAGGTCTTCGGGGCGGGGGAAGGCGAGGGCCGCGACGGCGAGGTGGGCCAAGCCGTGCAGGAAGCGGTCGGCGGAGTCGGGGGCCGCGGCGCGGCGCGCGTAGTCGCCCATGCGGACGGCGAAGACGGAGTCCTCCGCGGCGGTCACCGCCATGCCGGCGCGGGGCGACACCTCCAGGACGATCAGGCCGAGCCCGGCCGCGACGGCGTCCGCGAGGCGGGCGAACGCGGGGTCCTCGCGGTGGCGGCGCAGCAGCTCGCCGTACTCCGCGTCCCTGGCGGGCAGCAGCTTGGGCTGGAGCCCGAAGGCGACGAGGCGGGCGGCGTCGGCCGCGTCGGCGGGGGTGATCCGGCCTTCGCCGCCGGTGCCGGGGGCGGCGGGCGCCGCGGCCTCGGCGCCGAACGCGGGCTCGGGGTGGTGGTCGGTCACGGGGTCGTCTCCTTGGTGCGGGCGGTGCTGGGTGCGGCGGGGTGAGCGCCTGCGGCGCGCGGCTCCCCCGCCCCGCCCCTTCCCGAGGCCCTTCGGGGGTGGAGGGTGAGGGCTGCGGGGCTGCCGGTCGGGTGCGGACCGTGCGTGGTTGCCCGCGCTGTGCCCCGCGCTCCTGACGACGCCGGGCAGGCGGCGCCCCCGGCCGGTGCGGCGAAAGGCGTGAACGGGGCCCGGGGCCGAGCCCCGGGGGTGGCCTCGGGCGGGAAGGACGTCACGTCGACTCCGTTCGGCCCGCGGCCATTCCGACGGTGTCGAGCCGCGCCGTCCCCACGATCAGGTCCGCCCCGCCGAACTCCGGGTCGTCGAGCTGGGTGCCGTCGTCCACCGCGAACAGCAGCCGCTCCTCGCCCTGGCGGTAGGCCGTGCCGACCGGCGGGCTCGCCGCGTGGATCGCCAACAGGGCGACCAGGTACGGCAGTTCGGCGTCGCCGCGGCGGCGGGCGTCGGCGAGCAGGCCCGAGAGGCGGCGCGGCGCGTCGTGTTCCAGGTCGAGGAGGTCCATGGCCGAGGCCAGCTGCTCCTCGCTGAAGCGGCTGTCGTCGGGGGTGGCGATCAGGTCGGGCTCGGGCATCTCGGCGCCGAGGTGCTCCCGCTCCAGGGGCGGGGTGAGCAGTATGTCGACCAGGTCCCCGACCCGTACGGACACCGGGGTGCGCAGGCCGGTGCCGCGGGCGAAGAAGGCGTCGGTCACCCGGATCGCGTCCGTCACCGGGAGCGGGAGGAGCGGGGCGACCAGCTGGCCGTACAGGTCGAGGCCCGAGCGGGCGGCCGGGCGGGCGAAGGCCTGCCGGTCCTGCTCGGCGCGGAACAGCGGGCCGGCCTCCAGGAGGCGGGACTGGAGCTGGGTGTGGCGGCGGATGCAGTCCTTGACGATGTCGACGAGCTCGGCGGCGCGGCGCTTGTGCTCCGGGTCCTCCGCCTCGTCGCGCGCCTTGCGGATGTTGGTGAGGATCGCGTTCTCGTGGCGGTAGCGGTCGGCGACGTGGTCGAGGGCCTCGGCGATCATGTCGGGGACCGCGTTGAGCCAGTCGACCGCGCGGACGTTGCGCCGCGTCGCCTCCAGGGTGCGGCGCAGCGTCTCGGCGTACTGCACCGTGCGGTAGCGGGCCTGTTCGGCGGCGAGCTGGGCATCGGCCAGGCGGCCGCGGCTGATCAGGACTTCCAGCTTCACCTCGGCCGCGATTTGGGCGCTGGTGACATCGGTGTCGAGCGCGCCCACCAGGACGTTGACGGCCTCGTCGGTGGTGCGCAGGTAGACGGCGCCGCCGTAACCCGGCACCTCTTCGAGGAGCTTGAAGTCGTAGTCCCTGCGGACGTAGACGCCGTCGGGGTTGAACGTGCCGTACACCGCGCGGAAGCCGCGGTCCACGCTCCCCACGTTGATCAGGTTCTCCAGGACCCAGCGGGCCACCCGCTCGTGCTCCGCGGCGGGCCGGGCCGGCGCCTGGGCGGCCACGCGCGGGACGAGCCGGGCCACGATCTGCTCGTGGTCGGCACCCGTGTCGAAGTCCATGTTGAGGGTGACGAGGTCGATGGAGGCGAGGGCCACTTCGGCCATCGCGTACACCGAGTACTCCCCCGCGAGGTTGGCCTTGCGCACGTCGAGGTCGTGCAGCGGGGCGGTGCACGCCAGCGCGCGGAGCCGCCGCGCGAGCCCCTCGTCGGCGGCCGGGCCCGGCGCGGGGCGCGGCGCCGCGCTGAGCTGGGGCGGAACGAATTCCGTCGAGGCAGGCGAAGTCACGCTGGACAGATTAGGTCCTCGCACTGACAACGGTCGAAACGGCGCAGATCCGCCCGGCGTCCGGGCGGGCGGCGCGGGTCAGGCGGGCGCGTCCGCGACGCGTTCTCCGTACGCCTCGACGAGCTGGGCGCGCGAGTCGTCGAGGTAGTCGGCGAGCAGCCGCCCCGCTTCCTTCCGCTTCCCCGTGCGCAGCGCTTCCAGGATCTCCCGGTTGCGTACGAGGTAGGGCCGGTGGAGGCGGCGCGGGTCGGCCACCACGTGGAAGGCCAGGCGCAGTTCGGCGAGGACGCCGCGCATCAGCTCGTCGGTGCGGGCGCTGCCGGCGAGGGCGACGAGCTCGCGGTGGAAGTGGATGTTGGCGGTGGACACTCCCTGCCAGTCGCTCTCCCCGGCGGCGCGTTCGCCGTCCGAGACGGCCGCGTCGAGCCCTTCGAGGCGGTACGGAGGCTCGCCGAGTCCTTGGACGACGGCGCATTCGACGAGCCGCCGGGTGCGGTAGATGTCGGTCACGTCCTCGACGGCGAGCACCCGGACGAAGACCCCGCGGTTGAGTTCGTGGACCAGCAGCCGTTCGTGGGTGAGCAGCCGGAACGCCTCGCGCAGGGTGTTGCGGGAGACGCCGAGCGCCTTGCCGATGGTGTCCTCGGCGAGCCGGTCGCCGGGCGGGAAGAAGCCGTCGGCGATCCGGGTGCGCAGGATGTCCGCGACCCGCTCCGCCGTGCTGGTGCGGCCCAGCAGGGCGCGGTCCTCGGCAAGTCCGCCGGGTCCGGAGTCCGTTGTCGCCACAGCGCCCTCTCTCCCCCGCCGGCCGCCACCGCCGACGCGTGGGAGCCCATCGTAGGAGCAGCGCGAGGACATGAGGAAGCGGGAACGTCCGCGCAAGAGTCTTGTCGGATCGTTCAACAATCCCCTACGTTGAAACGACCGCCCCGCGGACCGCCCCACCGGCCGCACCCCGGACCGCACCCCGGACCGCTCTCCCCACCGTCCCCCGCGCACCCGGCACCGGCCGCGCTCCCGCACGGCCTCGCCCGCCCTCTCACCCCTCTGCGAGGTGCACATGAGCACGACCAAGGCTCAGCCGCAGCACGGCCAACACCCGCACGACAGCGGCCCGTTCGGATGGCTGCGCGCGCTCGGGCCCGCCGGCCGGCGCGCGTTCGGGGGCGCCTTCGGCGGCTACGCCCTCGACTCGTACGACTTCTTCACGCTGCCGCTCACGATGGTCGCCATCTCGGCGTACTTCGGGCTCGACAGCGGCCGGACCGGGCTGCTCACCACGGTCACCCTGGTCGTCTCGGCCGTGGGCGGCGCGTTCGCCGGGGTGCTCGCCGACCGGATCGGCCGGGTCGAGGCGCTGATGATCACCGTCGGCACGTACGCCGTCTTCACGGTCGCCTGCGGATTCGCGCCCACCTACGAGACGCTGCTCGTCTTCCGTGCCCTGCAGGGTCTCGGGTTCGGCGGCGAGTGGGCGGTCGGCGCGATCCTGGTCGCCGAATACGCGTCGGCGCGGCACCGCGGGCGCACCCTGGGCGCCGTGCAGAGCGCGTGGGCGGCCGGCTGGGCGCTCGCCGTCGTCGTCTGCACGCTGGTCTTCCAGTACGTGGGCCCGGACACCGCGTGGCGCGTGGTCTTCTGGACCGGGGCGCTCCCGGCCCTGCTGCTCGTCTGGGTACGGCGCACCGTCCGGGACGCGCCCGCCGCCACCGAGCAGCGGCTCGCGGCGGCGGGTACGAGGAGCGGCGCCGCCACCTTCGCCGCCGTCTTCCGGGGACCGCTGCTGCGTACGACCCTCTTCGCCGTGCTGCTCTCCGCCGGGGTCCAGGGCGGTTACTACACGCTCGCGACCTGGGTCCCGACGTTCCTGAAGAGCGAGCGGCACCTCACGGTCGTCGGCACCGGCGGCTACCTGGCGTTCCTGATCTCCGGGTCCTTCCTCGGCTATCTGACCGGCGGGTACCTCACCGACGTCCTGGGCCGCAAGAAGAACATCGCCCTGTTCGCAGCCCTCTCCGCCGGCTGCATCCTCGTCTACACCCATCTGCCGTCGGGGGCGAACACCCTGCTCCTCGTGCTCGGCTTCCCGCTCGGGTTCTGCATGTCGGCGATCTTCAGCGGCTTCGGTTCGTTCCTCAGCGAGCTGTACCCGACCGCCGTGCGCGGCACCGGCCAGGGGTTCACGTACAACACGGGGCGCGCGGTGGGCGCGTTCTTCCCCACCCTGGTGGGCTACCTCGCCGACAGCTGGGGCGTCGGCGGCGCGCTGGTCTTCGGCGCCGTCGGCTACGCCATCGCCGTACTGGCCCTGCTGGGCCTGCCCGAGACGCGGGGACAGGAGCTGTCATGACCGGCGCACCGCGCCCGCCCGGTGCAGACTGCACCACAGGGCCCCCGCCCCTCGCATCCACCCCTCGTGAATCCGTGCCCCGTGAACAGGAGACGCCGCACCCATGACCCGGTCCGCGACGACGTCGATCGACCTCAATGCCGACCTCGGCGAGGGCTTCGGCCACTGGCGGCTGACCGACGACGAGCAGTTGCTGTCCGTCGTCACCAGCGCCAATGTGGCCTGCGGTTTCCACGCCGGCGATCCGGCCATCATGCGCCGGGTCTGCCTGCTGGCGGCCGAACGCGGTGTCCGCGTCGGCGCCCAGGTCTCCTACCGCGACCTGGCGGGGTTCGGCCGCCGCTCCATGGAGGTGCCGCCCGCCGAACTCGCGGCCGAAGTCGCCTACCAGATCGGCGCGTTGGAGATCTTCGCGCGGGCCGCGGGCAGCCGGGTCTCGTACGTCAAGCCGCACGGCGCGCTCTACAACCGTGTCGTGCACGACGAGGAGCAGGCGGCCGCCGTGGTGGAGGGGGTGCTGCTCGCGGGCCGCGGGCTCCCGGTCCTCGGGCTGCCGGGTTCGCAACTGCTCGCCGCGGCCGGACGGGCGGGGCTGCCGGTCGTCACCGAGGCGTTCGCGGACCGCGCCTACACCGCGCGGGCCACGCTGGTGCCGCGCGGGCGGGACGGCGCGGTGATCAGCGATCCGGACGCGGTGGTGGCGCGGGCCGTCTCGATGGCCCTGGAGGGCACGGTCGTGGCCGAGTCCGGCGAGCGGGTCCCCACCGGGGCGAGTTCGCTGTGCCTGCACGGGGACACGCCGGGCGCGGTGGAGCTGGCCCGGCGGGTCCGGGCCGCCCTGGAGTCGGCGGGCGTCGAGGTGGCGGCCTTCTCGTGAGCAGCGTACGCATCCTGCCGGTGGGGGAACACGCCCTGCTGATCGAGCTCGACAGCGGCGAGGCGGCGGGCGCACTCCATGCCGAACTGCTGCGCCGCCGCGCCGCCGGAACGCTGCCCGCCGTGCGCGAGATCGTGCCGGCGGCCCGTACCGTGCTGCTGGACGGCGTGGCCGACCCGCCGTCCCTCGCCACCCAGTTGACCACCTGGGACGTGCCTCCCCTGGAGCCATGCGCGCGGGAGACGGTGGAGATCCCCGTACGGTACGACGGGCCCGACCTCGCGGACGTCGCCGCGCTGTGGGGGGTCGCGGAGCGGGAGGTGGCGGAGATCCACCGCGCGGCGGAGTTCCGGGTCGCCTTCTGCGGGTTCGCCCCCGGCTTCGCCTATCTGACCGGCCTCGACGAGCGGTACGCCGTGCCCCGCCGGGCCACCCCGCGCACCGCGGTGCCGGTCGGCTCGGTGGCGCTCGCGGGCCCGTACACCGGCGTCTATCCCCGCTCGTCGCCGGGCGGCTGGCAGTTGATCGGCACGACGGACGCGCCCCTGTGGGACCCGCACCGCGAGCCGGCCGCCCTGCTCGCCCCGGGCACCCGGGTCCGCTTCGTCCCCGGGGCCGCCCGATGACCGGCCGGGCCCTGTCCGTGGTGCGGGCGGGGGCGCTCACCTGCGTACAGGACGAGGGCCGTCATGGGTACGCCCACCTCGGCGTGCCGCGCTCGGGCGCGCTCGACCTGCCCGCGAGCCGGCTCGCCAACCGCCTCGTGGGCAACGCCGAGGGGGCCGCCGTCCTGGAGACCACGGTCAACGGGTGTGCGGTACGGGTCCGGTGCGCGGCCACGGTGGCGGTGACCGGGGCCGCCTGCCCGGTCACCGTCGACGGACGGCCGGCCGCGTGGGGGGCTGCCGTGCGGGTGCCGTCGGGGGCGGTGGTCGAGGTGGGGCCCGCGACCCGCGGGGTCCGCTCCTATGTCGCGTTCGCGGGCGGCATCGTGGTGGAGCCGGTGCTGGGCAGCCGCTCCACCGACCTCCTGTCGGGCCTCGGTCCCGCGCCGCTGCGGGACGGCGTGGTGGTGCCGCTGGGGCGCCCGGCGGGCGCGTGCCCGCGGGTGGACGGGGCGCCCGCGCCCGGGGTGCCCGGCGAACTGGTGCTCCGGGTGCGCCCGGGGCCGCGCGCGGACTGGTTCGCGCCGGACGCGCCCGCGGTGCTGGCGGCCGGCCGCTACCGGGTGTCTCCGGCGAGCAACCGGATCGGGCTGCGCACGGAGGGGCCGGCGCTGCGGCGCGCGATCGAGGGCGAACTCCCCAGTGAGGGGATGGTGTTGGGGGCGGTACAGGTGCCGCCGGACGGCCTCCCCGTGGTGTTCCTCGCGGACCATCCGACGACGGGCGGCTACCCGGTGCTCGGCGTCGTACCCGAGCGGGACCTCGCGGCGGCGGCGCAGGCGGCGCCGGGCACCCGACTGAGGTTCGCCCTGACGGGCCCCCGCTGATCCGCTCCGCGGGGTCGCGGGTTCTCGGTGTTGCCCCTCGGCGGGGCGCCCAGCGGTCCCGGCGCCCCGCCCTGGCGGGGCTATTGCGGGATGCGCATCCTCGGCCCCACCGGGCCACGTCGGCACACGCGGCCCGTCCGGCGATTGAGGACGAGCGGCGTTCAGGCGCGAACGGGGTCTGGGGCGGAGCCCCAGGGGCCCGGCCTTCGGCATGCGGCCGTCACATCCCCGGCCCGCCGGGCCCCTCGGCGCCGGGCCGCATGGGCTCGCCTGGCGGTGCTGACGCCGGGCGGCACGCCAACCCGGGCATACCCAGCCCGTCCGGCGATTGAGGACGAGCGGCGTTCAGGCGCGAACCGGGGTCCGGGGCACAGCCCCGGGGAGGGGTTACACCGCTGTGGCGTCGGGGCCGAGGCGGTCGTGGATGGCGCTCTGCACCTCCGCCTCCTCCGCCGGATCCGCGGCGAGCCTGCGCAACCGGTCGGCCACCCGCGCATCCACCAACTCGGCGTACTGCGCGGCCACTTCACGCGTCGTCTCCTCGCAGTCCCACAGGCATTCCACGGCGAAGCCGGTGGCGAAGGAGGCGTCGGTGGCGGCGAGGGCGCGCGCGGCGCGGCCCCGCAGCTCGGAGGAGGAGGTCTCGCGGTAGACGTGCCGCAGGACGGGGGCGGCGCAGCAGATGCCGAGCCGGCCCGCCCCGTCGACGAGGGCCCGGAGGAGCGCGGCGTCGGGCCCCTGGGAACGTACGGTCTCGCGGAGCGCGCCGAGCACGAGTTCGCCGTCACCGGCCTCGCCCCGTGACGCGAGCACGCTGGCGGCGGACGCACCGAGTTCGTCGGGGCGGGCCACCCAGCCGCGGGCCCGTTCGACGGCCTCGGGACCGCACATCCGTTCGAATGCGTGGACGGCGGCCTCGGCGGCGACCCGCGATCCGGCCGGCGCGTCCGACACGGCCGACTCGATCAGGTCGAGCACCCGGGCGTCGCGCGACTCGGCGAGATAGTGCAGGGCGGCGCCGCGCGCTCCGTCGGTACCGGAACGGGCCGCCTCGATGATGGCGCCCCTGTCCTCGGGCCCGGCGACGGCGCCGAGGCACCTGGCGGCCGGCAGGTGCAGGAGCGCGCCGCGCCCCAGACCTTCGTCGGCCCAGTCGAAGACGGCCTGGACGCTCCACCCGGGCCGGGGCCCGGACGGCCGCATCTGGCGCTGCCAGCGGTCGAAGGAGCCGGCCTCCCGCGCGGCCCGCACCCGGGCGCCCACGCCCTCGCGCGGATCCTCGGCCCACAGCCGCCAGGGCCGTGGCTCGTAGGCGTCACGCACCGTGACGGCGAGGTCGGCGTCGCCCTCGGCGGTGGCCGGGAAACGGGCGAGCACAGGGGTGGCGAGGGAGCGCAGCCCGGCGTCGTCGTCGCGCAGCGCCAGCTCGTCGAGGGCCCAGGCCCAGTTGGACCCGGACGCGGCGTAGCGGCGCAGCAGAACGAGCGCGTCGTTCCTGCCGTACGAGGCGAGGTGGCCGAGTACGGCGAGGGCGAGCCCGGTGCGCGAGTCCTCGGTGTCGAGGACGTCCTCGGCGCCGAAGAGGTGCCGCTCGATCTGGGCGAGCCCGCCGTCGAGATCCAGGAAGAGGCGCGCGTAGTACAGCGAACGGTTCTCGACCTGCCAGTCCTGGCGAGGGTCGCTCAGTACACAGTGGTTCAGGGCCGCCAGGGCCTCGTCGCGCGGGGCGGCCAGCGCGTGCAGGGTGCCGTCGCCGCGGCCCCGCTGCAGCAGACCGAGCAGCGTGCCGCTCGGCGCTATGACTGGATCGAACATGGAAATAGCCTCACATCAAGCTGTCGACGCAACCGGGATTCGTGCCTTGCCCTAGGCCGCGCAGCAACATGAGGGGTCGCCCGCCGTCTTCTGCTTGGTGTAGACCATGTTCCTGCCTCTCGTCGCGGTCCCCGATGTAGGGACCCTGCCCCCGATGTAGGGGTTCGACGTCATGATGACCCAGCCATTTCGCCATCGCGACCACATTTACGGCGCCCCTCTCCATGGGCTCTCGGGTGGATCCCCCGTAAACGCTTGGTGGACGCTCAGTTGGCCCCGAACAGGGCGAGCAGTTCCGTCTTGCCGAACATCCGGGCGGTGTCGACCGCGGACGGCGTTCCGGCGGAAGGATCGGCTCCGCCGGCCAGCAGGGCCTTGATCACGGCGTCCTCGCCCTTGAAGACGGCACCGGCGAGCGGGGTCTGGCCCCGGTCGTTGGCGCGGTCGGCCTCGGCGCCCCGGGCGAGCAGTGCGGAGACCGCGTCGGCGTGCCCGTGGTAGGCGGCGAGCATCACGAGGGAGTCGCCGCGGTCATTGGTGAGGTTCGCCGGAACCCCGGCGTCGACGTACGCGGCGAGCGTCGCGGCGTCGCCCTGACGGGCCAGCTCGAAGACCTTGGCCGCCAGCTCGACCACCTCGGGATCGAGATCCTCGCTCATCGGAAAAACTCCTTAGGGGCAACGGAACAGACCCGCACGGCGACAGAGCCGTACGAGTGAATCGACAGGGTACTGCCCGGCGGACGACATGACGGGGTGTGTCCGCGGCAAAGATCACCGCGAGTGACACTCGCACGCCCCCGATGGCCACGACGGCCGCACAGTGTCCCGCTCCGGGCGGCTTTTCATATCCGCCACTCCAGTGAAATTGGCGGAGTTTCACCCATTTGCACCTTTTATCGCATAGATACTTCCTGTGAGCCTGGAAGAACTCATGGTGACCGTCCCCATCGACCAGGAGAACCCAAATGATCCTGTCCATCTCAGGCGTGGTGCTGCTCGGAATCATCTGCTTCCTCTTCTTCAAGAAAGACGGCCTCAAGGCGTCGCACGCGCTCGTGTGCTCCCTCTTCGGCTTCTACCTCGCGGGCACCGCCATCGCCCCGAGCATCACGGCCGGAGGCGCGAGCCTCGCCAGCCTGCTGGGCGGGATCAAGTTCTGACCTCCCGCCGTCCCCCGTTCCACGGCAGACAGCACGGCAGACACCACTGCGGACACAACTCCAGGAGAACGACGTGGCCCGGCGACCACTCCCCCGCATTCTGAGCAGCAGCAGCGCATCCATCGTTCGCAGCCGCGAGATCGCGCGCACGGCCGCCGACAGCGCCACCGACGTTCTCCATCCGCTCATCACGATCAGCCGCGGCCTGCGGCTGATCACCGCCGCCCTGCGCGGCAAATGGGCCGCCACCCCCAAGGAACGGCGTAGTCCCGCGCTGTTCCTGACGGCGGCCGTGGTCCTGGTCGTCGCGCTCATCCCGTACGGGCCGCTCCTTGCCCTGATCACGGTGATGGGCGCGGCAGCCTGGAAGGGCCGCGAGAAGCCGGTCGTCAAGACCGGCCCGGACGACGCGGAACTCGCCCGCCTCCAGGCCCTGTACGAGGCGCTGGTGCCCTACTTCTCCGTACCCGAGGACCCGAACCCGCTCTTCTCGCACGGCGGCGAGTGGGACAAGGCCTTCAGCGCGTACGAATTCGACGACGACGGCCGCCTCACCCGGCTCCGGGTGCGCTACCCGGCGTACTTCACGGACGGCGAGCCCGAGGCCCGCGCCCGCATCGAGCAACTGCTCCACGCCAAGTCGGGGCGCGGCCGCGAGTACCGCTTCGGCTGGGACGAGGAGGGCAACGAGCTCGACCTGAGCGTCCTCGGCGCGCTGCCCACCTCGATCGCCGCCCAGCACTTCGTGACCTCCCCCGGCGAGACCGTGCTCGGCTTCACCGACCCCGACGCCGTGCAGCGGACCGTGCCGGTGACGGCGGGCGAGGAGAGCCATGACGCCCCGCCGGTGATCTGGCGCACCGGGCCCCGCTCCACCGAGCCCCACCTCCTGGTGGCCGGCCGGCCCGGCGCGGGCACCACGACGCTGCTGCGCTCCATCGCGCTCCAGGCTCTCAAGGACGGCGATCTGCTGGTCGTGGAGGGCAGCGGCACGGGCGAGTACGCCTGTCTGACGGGCCGCTCGGGCGTCCTCGCCGTCGAGTGCGGCCTCGCCGGGGCGCTCGCCACCCTGGAGTGGGCCTCGCACGAGACCGAGCGCCGGCTGATCTCGGCGAACCGGGCCCGTCAGGCGGGCCGCCCGGTGCCCGAGGACACCAAGCGTCCCCTGTGGATCCTGCTCGACCGTCCCAGCGTCCTCGCCGACCTGGCCGCCGCCGACGGCCGCACCGACCCGCAGCACCTGCTCCAGGTCCCGCTGCGGCACGGGCGGGCCGCCGGGGTGACGGTGGTGGTGGCCGAACAGTTCGACACCCTGCACGACCTGTCGGAGCCCGTGCGCTCCCACACCCGGGCCCGAGTGGTGCTCGGCGCCGCCTCCCCGAGCGAGGCCGAGTCGGTGCTCGGCATCCCGCCGCACACCACCCCCGTCCCGGACGTCCCGCCGGGCCGCGGCTACGCCCGTCTGGGCACGGGGCCGGTCCTGCGCCTCCAGGTCCCCGCGACGCCGGACCCGTACGACGACGCGACGACGGAGGCCCACCGCCGCGCGGTCCTGGAGCTCCTGCCGCCCCGTGACGTGCCGGTCACGCCACGGCCGGCCGAGCCGAGGCCGGTGGAGGCCGCACCGGCCGACGTGCCGCCGCGGGACGTGGCCCCCGCGGACGCGACACCCGTGGAGGCCGTACCCGCCGAGGGGTGAGACGGCCGGGACCGGGCCGGCCGGGCCGCGCAAGGACGCGGAGGCCCCGCTCGGCCCGAGCCTCAGGCCCGTCGAGCCGGCAACGGGCCGGTTCTCAGGCCGGTCGAGCCGGTCAGGCCGGTCGGGCCGGTCAGGCCACGAAGGTGCGCGGGGGCTCGGCGCCGCCCGAGCCGCCGCCCGTCTCCACCAGCCGGGCCGCGGCGGCGAGCCGCGCGGCCGCCTCGTCCGCGACCGGGCCGCCCACCGTGAACGGCAGCCGGACGTACCCCTCGAAGGCGCCGTCCACGCCGAAGCGGGGCCCCGAGGGCACCCGCACCCCGACCCGCTCGCCGACCTCCGCGAGCCGGGAGCCCGACAGGCCGCCGGTGCGTACCCACAGCGTGAGCCCGCCGCGCGGTACGTCGAACTCCCAGTCCGGCAGCTCCCGGCGGACCGCCGTCACCAGCGCGTCCCGGTTCTCCCGCGCCTGGGCCCGCCGCAGCTCGACCGCCTGCTCCCAACCGCCCGACCCCATCAGCCAGTTGACCGCGAGCTGTTCGAGGACCGGAGTGCCGAGGTCGGCGTAGGCGCGGGCGGCCACGAGCGAGCGGATGATGTCGGGGGCGGCCCGCACCCAGCCGATGCGCATCCCCGCCCAGAACGCCTTGCTGGCCGAGCCGACCGTCAGCACCGTGGCGCCCGCCGGATCGAAGGCGCAGACCGGGCGCGGCATGACGAGGTCGTCGTCGAGCCACAGCTCGCTCATCGTCTCGTCGACGACGAGGACGGTGCCGGCCGAGCGGGCCGCGTCGACGAGTTCACGACGCTGGTCCTCGCCGGCGAGCGCGCCGGTCGGGTTGTGGAAGTCGGCCACGACATAGGCGAGCCGGGGTGCGGCGTCCCTCAGCACCTGGCGCCAGCGCGGCAGGTCCCAGCCGGAGAGCCCCTCGGCCATCGCGATCGGCACCAGCCGCGCGCCCGCCTCGCGCATGAGCTGGAGGATGTTGGCGTACGACGGTGATTCGACGGCGATGCGCTCGCCCCGGCCGGCGAAGAGATGGCAGATGGCGTCGATGGCGCCCATCGCGCCCGTCGTCACCATGATCTGCTCGGGCATCGTGGGGATGCCCCGCGCGGTGTAGCGCTCGGCGAGCATCTGCCGCAGGGCGGGCAGGCCCGCCGGATAGTCGCCGTGGGTGTGGGCGTACGGCGGCAGCTCCTCCAGGGCACCCTGGACCCCGCGGGTCAGCCACGGCTCGGGGGCGGGCAGGGCCGCGCAGCCCAGGTCGATCATGGAGCCGAGCGACTCGGGCGGCAGCGGTTCGAGCCCCCGGCCCGGCAGCGGGTGCCCGGCCGGCACGGCGGTCCAGCTCCCCGCGCCGCGCCGCGATTCGAGGAAGCCCTCGCCGCGCAGCGCCTCGTAGGCGGCGGCGACGGTCGTACGGCTCACCGAGAGGGCGAGGGCCAGCTCGCGCTCGGCGGGCAGCCGGGCGGCCGCCGGGACCCGGCCTTCGAGCACGAGCAGCCGGATTCCGTCGGCGAGTGCGCGGTAGGCGGGCGGCTTGCGCAGCCCGGCGCCGACCGGGCGGGGCTGCTGTGCCTTGAGCTGACGGGCGAGCTGGGCGGGCCCGATCGCCGAGGTCCACTGCGCCATGAAGACAGTCCACCTTCCCGGAATTGGCCATGGTTGGGGTCCATTTCCCCGCCACAGAGTGGCATGAGCCAGTCCACCACCACCACTCGGGGGCACCGCCTTGTCCAGTCATCTCACCCGCAGACTGCTCCAGCTCTACGCCGGTCTCGCGCTGTACGGCATCAGCTCGGGGCTGCTGGTGCAGGCCGGGCTCGGCCTCGAACCGTGGGGGGTGCTGCACCAGGGGATCGCCCGGCACAGCGGCCTCTCCATCGGCGTCGTGTCCATCATCGTGGGGGCGGCGGTCCTGCTCCTGTGGATCCCGCTGCGGCAGCGGCCGGGGCTCGGCACCGTCTCCAACGTCTTCGCGATCGGCATCTTCATGGACGCCACCATCGCCGTCGTCCCCCCGGTGCACGGGCTGCTCGGCCAGGTGCCGATGGCCGCCGCCGCGATCGTCTGCAACGGCGCCGCCACCGGTCTGTACATCTCCGCCCGTTTCGGTCCGGGCCCGCGCGACGGCCTGATGACCGGGCTGCACCGGGTCACGGGGCGCTCGATCCGGCTCGTGCGGACGTCGCTAGAGGTGGTCGTGGTGGCCACCGGATTCCTGCTCGGCGGTTCGCTCGGTGTCGGCACCGTCCTGTACGCCCTGGCGATCGGGCCGCTCGCCCAGCTCTTCCTGCGCGTCTTCGCGCTCCCCGAGCCGCCCGTCGAGCCGACGCCCCCGTCGTCCGCGCACGACACCTGCGTCCCCGCCGGCTCCCCGGAGCGCGCGATACTTCCCCGGTGACTCGCGTACGCCACCCCTATCTGGACCACCCCGCCCCGATCCCGTTCGCCCATCGCGGCGGCGCGGCGGACGGGATCGAGAACACCGCGGCCGCCTTCGCCCGCGCCGCCGAGGCCGGCTACCGGTACTTCGAGACCGATGTGCACACGACGGCCGACGGCCGCCTCGTCGCCTTCCACGACGCGACGCTCGACCGGGTCACCGACGCCCGCGGCCGGATCGCCGAACTGCCCTGGGCCGAGGTCGGGCGGGCGCGGGTGGCGGGGCGCGAGCCGCTGCCGCTCTTCGAGGAGCTCCTCGAAGCCTTCCCCGAGGCGCGCTGGAACGTCGACCTCAAGGCCGAGTCGGCGCTCGTCCCGCTGGTCGACCTGATCCGCCGCACCGGCGCGTGGGACCGGGTCTGCGTCGGCTCGTTCTCGGAGGCCCGGGTCGCCAGGGCGCACCGGCTCGCGGGGCCGCGCCTGGCCACGTCGTACGGCGTGCGGGGGGTCTCCGCGCTGCGCCTGCGCTCGTACGGCGTTCCCGCGCCGCTGCGCCCGGGTGCCGTCAGCGCCCAGGTGCCGGTGAGCCAGAGCGGCGTGCCCGTCGTGGACCGCCGTTTCGTGCGGACCGCGCACGCGCTCGGCCTCCAGGTCCATGTCTGGACGATCAACGATCCCGCCCGGATGAGGGCGCTGCTCGACCTTGGCGTGGATGGCATCATGACCGATCATCTGGAGACACTGCGCACGGTACTGACCGACCGGGGAGCCTGGCACTGACCTGCCCCCGGCAGCCACCGCTCGCGTACGGGCACGAGCGAGGGGGCGCGGGTTGAGCGCTGAGATCATGGACGATGCCGACCGGGCGGAGGACCGGCCGGTGAGCACCGCCGAGCGCAAGCGGGAACAACACGGCTGGTACTTCTACGACTTCGCCTGCTCGGTGTACTCGACGAGCGTGCTCACGGTCTTCCTCGGCCCCTATCTGACGTCGATCGCCAAGTCGGCGGCGGACGCCGAGGGGTTCGTCCATCCGCTGGGCGTCCCGGTGCGGGCGGGCTCGCTCTTCGCGTACGCCGTGTCCGCCTCGGTCATCGTCGCGGTGGTCCTGATGCCGATCGTGGGCGCCGCCGCCGACCGGAGCGGGCGCAAGAAGCCGCTCCTCGCGGCCGCCGCCTACACCGGCGCCGCCGCCACGGCCGGGATGTTCTTCCTCGACGGGCACCGTTATCTGCTCGGCGCCGCGCTGCTGATCGTCGCCAATGCGGCGCTCTCGGTCTCGATGGTCCTCTACAACGCCTATCTGCCGCAGATCGCGGGACCCGAGGAGCGCGACCACGTCTCCTCACGGGGCTGGGCCTTCGGCTACACGTCGGGCGCCGGCGTCCTCGTGCTCAACCTGATCCTCTACTCGGGGCACGACAGCTTCGGGGTGTCGGAGTCGACGGCGGTCCGGATCTGCCTGGCGTCGGCCGGTGTGTGGTGGGGCGCGTTCACCCTGGTGCCGCTGCGACGGCTGCGCGACCGCAAGGTGGCGGTGACGGTGAGCGAGGGCAAGGTCGGAGCGGGCTGGCGGCAGTTGGTCTCGACGCTGCGCGACATGCGGGCGAGGCCGCTGACGCTCGCCTTCCTGCTCGCGTACCTCATCTACAACGACGGCGTGCAGACGGTCATTTCACAGGCGTCGATCTACGGGTCCGAGGAACTGGGCCTGGATCAGAACACGCTCATCGTGGCCGTGCTCCTCGTGCAGGTCCTGGCGGTGGCGGGCGCGCTGGGGATGGGACGGCTCGCCCGGACCCACGGCGCCAAGCGGACCATTCTGGGCTCGCTCGCGGTCTGGGCGGTGATCCTGGGCGTCGGGTTCTTCCTGCCGGCCCGTCAGCCGGTCCTCTTCTTCGTCCTGGCGGCGGCGATCGGCACGGTGCTCGGCGGCAGCCAGGCGCTCTCCAGGTCGCTCTTCTCGCATCTGGTGCCGCGCGGCAAGGAGGCCGAGTACTTCTCGGCCTACGAGATGAGCGACCGCGGGCTGAGCTGGCTGGGGCCATTGGTGTTCGGTCTCGCGTACCAGCTGACCGGGAGCTATCGGGATGCCATCATCTCGCTGGTGGTGTTCTTCGCGGTCGGGTTCGTGCTGCTCGCCCGGGTGCCGGTGCGGGCCGCCGTGGCCGCCGCGGGGAACCCTGTTCCGGCGCGGATTTAGACGTTGAAGTGAAAGGCCGGTAGTGTACGCCTTTGGCTTGCCAGGCGGACCGTTACTGCGTGCTCAAGTAGAGAAGACGCTGGGTGACATCTGCTGTCAGATGTGACAAACCGGTCACTGGTGGGTACAACAAGGGGCGGCACGACGGCGACGCATGACCCAGAACGGGAATCTTTACCGCCGACCGGACGTTGACCGGATGACGACGACAGTGACACCTGTCCTGTGGGCGACAAGCCCGGGAGGCACGATTCATGAGTGAGCGAGCTCTTCGCGGCACGCGCCTCGTGGTGACCAGCTACGAGACCGACCGCGGCATCGATCTGGCCCCGCGCCAGGCCGTGGAGTACGCATGCGAGAAGGGACATCGCTTTGAGATGCCCTTCTCGGTGGAGGCGGAGATTCCGCCGGAGTGGGAGTGCAAGGTCTGCGGGGCCCCCGCACTCCTGGTGGACGGCGACGGCCCTGAAGAGAAGAAGGGCAAGCCCGCGCGTACGCACTGGGACATGCTCATGGAGCGGCGCACCCGCGAGGAACTCGAGGAGGTTCTGGCCGAGAGGCTGGAGGTCCTTCGTTCCGGCACCATGAACATTGCCGTGCATCCGCGCGACAGCCGCAAGTCCGCCTGATCGCGCAGTTCGGCGATACAGAGCACCAAGAGCTGAGGGCCGGTCACACCATCTGGTGTGACCGGCCCTCAGCTTTTCTGTGCCCGCCGGGACTTCCCGCCGTTACGGAGTCAGCGGGGGGCGCGGCCCGAGGTCGTCGCGCGGCGGGTAGGCAGCGGCGTCGTCCCGGACGACCTCGCCCTGCACGACCTTGCCGTCCGGATAGTGGATACGGGCCTGCTGGAAGGCGTCGCCGAAGCCGCCGGGGACGGCGGCGCGCATCCGCTTGTCGAGCGAGCGCTCGAAGAGGCGCGACACGGACTTGCGCACCGGCGCAACCAGGAGGAGGAGCCCCAGCGCGTCCGAGACGAAGCCGGGGATGATCAGCAGCAGCCCGGCCAGCATGATCAGGGCGTTGCCCTCGCCGCCGCCGGAGGTGCCGGCGCTGGCGGGCTCGGCGCCGCCGGACTGCTGCTGCCTGACCGTCTCGGTGAGATTGCGGAAGGCGCGGCGCCCGGCCCGTTTGATGACGTAGCCACCGAGCAGCAGGCCGCCGATGAGCAACAGCAGGACCAGGAGGCCGCTGGAGGCTCCGGCCACCACGGTGAGCAGCCAGATTTCCAGGACCAGCCAGGCGGCGATCCCCAGGGGTACGAGGGTGCGTGCGCGTGAGCGCTTGGGAACTGTCGGAGGCGGAGTGCCGGTCGTCATGCTCCCAGTGTGCCTGGCAGCCGATCCGGACGGCGTAAGGAGGAGATCATGGCGCACGGGCCGTCAGGGCGCCCCGGCTGTGCGGGTGCCCGCGCCGTGAGCGCGCCCCGGGCCCGGCGGCCCCGGCCGTGCGAGCCGGGGACGGGCCCGCGCTCAGGAGGGCTTGCGGCCCAGGAGCTTGTTGGCGCGGGAGCCCACGCCCCAGGCCGTGACCCGCCAGAGCGCCTCGACGAGGATGTCGTTGCTCATCTTGGAGTCGCCGCGTTCGCGCTCGACGAACGTGATGGGGACCTCGACCACGTGGAAGCCCGCGGCGACCGCGCGGCGGGCCAGGTCCACCTGGAAGCAGTAGCCGGCGGAGGCGACCTCGTCGAGGCCGAGGCCTTCGAGGGCCTCGCGGCGGAACGCCCGGTAGCCGCCGGTGACGTCGCGGATCGGGACGCCGAGCAGCAGCCGGGAGTAGGTGGAACCGCCGCGCGAGATGTACTCGCGGTACTTGGGCCAGTTCACGATCCGGCCGCCCGTCACCCAGCGGGAGCCGAGCACCAGGTCGGCGCCCTTGAGGGCGGTGAGCAGCCGGGGCAGCTCCTCGGGCTGGTGGGAGCCGTCGGCGTCCATTTCGACCAGGACGCCGTAGTCGTGCTCGATGCCCCAGCGGAAGCCGGCCAGGTAGGCGGCGCCGAGGCCCTCCTTGCCCTTGCGGTGCAGCACGTGCACCTGGTCGTCCTCGGCGGCGAGCTCGTCCGCGAACTTGCCCGTGCCGTCGGGGCTGTTGTCGTCGGCGACCAGAATGTGGGCCTCGGGGACCGCCGCTCTGACGCGGGCGACGATCGGCTTGATGTTCTCCGCCTCGTTGTAGGTCGGGATGATCACCAAGGCTCTGCCCAGCGGGCCGTACCGCCTCTGACCGCCGTCGTTCACTGCTGCCCCTTATTGTCCGTACGCAGGGGACCACCATAGCGAGCGGTCGCCATCGGCCCGCACCGAGAGGGTGTGTGGTGCCGGATGCGCCCGGATGGCGGTGGGGATCCTGCGGTGTGCCGCGGGCTCCGGAAGGCGGGGCGTGGATCGGTACCGGGGCCCGGCGCCCTTCGGGCCGACCTGGGGCCCGCTGGCTGCGGGTCGACCGAGAGCCGTTGTCTACTGAGCGTCCGGGCCCCACCCGGGTCGCACCGTCCCGCGAGCCCGCAGGGGGCAGGGGGGACGCTCTCCCGGCTGAAACCTTCCCTCGCCCCCGAGGCGCGGGCGCTGAACCTGGCTGCCAGTGGTGGTGCGCCGGTGCGGCACACCACCCCATGACCCAGCGGCGTTTCGACGACTGCGTGGAGGTTTAACCGGTCGGACGTCCTGTGGTGGACTCGCCGAACCTACCGGCCCCTGGGCGCTTTCTGTCAACAGCCGATTGAGCTGCGACGTTTTTTCAAATCGCCAGGTCAGTGCCGAAGATCCGCAGGTCGTGGCGATGCCGTGACGGCCGTGCGCCAACGGTACGAAATGTCCCTATGTCACTCGTTCGGACGCGCGAATACCGTTTGTCCGAACACCACCGTGCGCAGACAGACCGGAAGCGGGGTGCCCGGCGTGAGGTCGGGCAACCCCGGGGTGCCCGAGCGCGGGTCGGTGGACCAGCGCGCCACCCGGTCGTCCGGGGCCTGCACCACGAGCTCCTCGGCCTGCCAGACCGCGTAGTCGGCCGGTGCGCCCGGCACCAGGATCCCCGCGTCGTCCCGGCCGAGCGCGCGCCAGCCGCCCCGGGTGTGGGCGGTGAAGGCGGCGCGGGCCGAGATCCGGTGGTCGAGGGTGCGGTGGAAGGCGGCCGCGCGGACGGTCCCCCACGGGTCGAGGGGGGTCACCGGGGCGTCGGAGCCGAACGCGAGCGGCACCCCGGCCCGCAGCAGCGCCGCGTACGGGTTGAGGGTGCGGGCCCGCTCGGTGCCGAGCCGGTCGGCGTACATGCCCTCGTCCCCGCCCCACAGCGCGTCGAAGGCGGGCTGCACGGAGGCAGTGAGGCCGAACTCGGCGAAGGCGGCGATGGTGGCCGGGGTGAGCATCTCGGCGTGCTCGACGCGGTGCCGGGCGGCGCGGATACGAGCGAGTCCGACCCGCTCGGCGGCGGCCCGCACGCCCTCCACGACGGCGGTGAGCGCGGCGTCGCCGATGGCGTGGAAGCCGGCCTGGATCCCGGCCTCGGTGCACGCGGCCACATGGGCGGCCACGTCGGCGGCGTCGAGGTGGCCGGTGCCCGTGTGCGGGGCGTCCGCATAAGGGGCGTGGAGGCAGGCGGTGTGCGAGCCGAGCGAGCCGTCCACGAAGAGGTCGCCGGCCGCGCCGGCCGCGCCGAGTTCGCGGATGCGATCGGCGTCCTTGGCGCCTTCGACGCGCTCGGCCCAGTACCCGAAGACCCGGGGCCCGGCCTCGGCGCGGGAGAGGGCGAGCAGCGAGGTGAAGTCGTCCTCGTCGGAGATCTCGGGGCCGCCGCACTCGTGGACGGTGCCGATTCCGAGCGAGGCAGCGTGGCGCAGCGCGGCGCGCTGGGCCTCGGCGCGCTGGCGGGGGGTGACCGCGTCGTGCGCGGCGGCGCGCACCGCGTGGTGGGCGGCGCCGTCGAGCGGTTCGCCGTCCCGGTATCCGGCCAGGTCACGCACGCCGGGCACCAGGTCGAGGAGGGCGGTGGTGACGACCGCGGAGTGCACGTCGACGCGCGGCAGGTAGAGCGGGCGTCCGCCGGTGGCGGCGTCGAGTTCGGCGCGCGAGGGGTGGCGCCGCTCGGGCCAGCGTGCCGCGTCCCAGCCGCTGCCGAGCAGCACGCGGTCGTCGGGGCGGGCTGCGGCGTGGGCGCGGACGGCGTCGAGGGCCTCGGCGAGCGTACGGGCCGGCGCGAGGTCGAGCCCGGTCAGGGCGAGGCCGGTGGCCGTGGTGTGCACATGTGCGTCGGTGAACGCCGGGGTGACGAGCGCGCCCTCCAGGTCGACGACCTCGTCGACGCCGCTCGCGAAGGCGTCCGCGGCGCCCTCCGAGCCGACCCAGGCCACGTGTCCGCGTTCGACGACCATCGCGGTGGCGAAGGGGTCGGCGGGGCTGTGCACGTCGCCGCCGCGCAGCAGGACGGTGCGGTGGGCGGTCTCTTCGGTTGCGGAACTCGCGGAACTCATGGAGACAGCCTAGATATGCGGCGGCCGTGCCTCGTACGGGGTGGACATGACCACGGTCGTGCGGGTCGAGACGCCGGCCAGGGTGCGGATGCGGGTCAGCAGGTGTTCGAGGGCCAGGGGGCTCGCCACCCGGACCTTGAGGATGTAGTTCTCGTCGCCGGCCACGCTGTGGCACGCCTCCAGCTCGGCCACGCCGGCCAGCCGCTCCGCGATGTCGTCGGGGGCGCTGGGGTCGAACGGCTTGACCGAGATGAACGCGGTCAGCGGCAGGCCCACCGCCTCGGGGTCCACGACGGCCGCGTACCCGCGGATGACCCCGCGCTGTTCGAGGCGGCGTACCCGCTGGTGCACCGCCGATGTGGACAGGCCCGTGGCCTTGCCCAGGTCGGTGTAGCTCATCCGCCCGTCCTTGACGAGCAGCTCCACGATCTGACGGTCCAGCTCCTCCATGGCGCTCAACCTATGGCCAAGGGGCGCCTCCGGCACAGTCGGGCGGCGCACCGGGGCGCATCTGCGGGCATCATGTGACGAACGCCACAGGTTTGGGGGCGGGTCCGTGAAGGTCTCGCGGTTACCGCCACGACCTGGCGGGAAGTGCTTGTTTTGGTCGCGGCCGCGGCGCAATGCCGGCCCACCCGAGGGGGAGTGTCCCAATGCAGAATCCCAAGCGAACCGGACGTACGGAACGCGGACGTGGCGAACCGGAGCCCGTCGATATCGCCGAACTCATCGACGAGGACGACTCGCTCGACGCGTACGACACCTTCGAGATGTACCGGGTGCTCTGCCCGGACTGCGCCCAGCCCATCGCGCTCCTCGCCGACGAGGACGTCCTGCCGGAGCACGCGCTGTGCCCGAGCCCGTGGAACCCGTTCGTGCTGACGGTGTGCGCCGGGACCGGGCGCTTCGCCTCGGAGGCCGAGGCGGCGGACGAGACGCTCGCCGTGCAGGAGCAGGACACCGCGCTGCTGCTCACCCTTCCGCGGGAGCTCGACTGGCGCACCCAGCCCTTCTCGCACGTCGGCGGGCCGGGCTCGCGACCCGTGCGGGTGCTGCCGCAGATGCGCCGCGCCGCCTGAGCGCGCCCCCGCCGTGCGGGCCGGACGCCACCGGGGGGCGTCCGGCCGGTTCACCGCTCAACTCCAGTACGTACCGCGCACCATGGCGTCGAGGCTGGCCCGGTGCAGGATCAGCGCGTCCGGGTCCGCGGGCGGCTCGACCTCGCCGAAGTGCACCTGCCGGTAGGCGATCCGCAGCATGACCACCGCGTGCCGCAGCGCCGCGTAGAGGGTGTGGAATTCCATGGAACGCGGGGTGTGGCCGGTGAGTTCGGCGTAGCGACGCTCGATGTCGTCGCGCCGCAGGAAGCCCGGCAGGCCCGGCTGGCCGAAACTCACCGTGAGGTCCTGGAAGAAGCGGTGCAGATAGACGGTCCAGCCGAGGTCGAGTTCCCGGGGGCCGCAGGCGGCCATCTCCCAGTCGAGGACGGCGGCGGGCTCGAATCCGTCGTAGATGATGTTCCCGATGCGGGCGTCGCCCCAGGTGAGGACCGAGGGGCCCTCGTCGTCGGGCCAGTGCGCGTCGAGCCAGCCGAAGGCCGCCTCGATGAGCGGTGAGCGCGGCAGCCCGTCAACCACCCAGGCGTAGTACTCCCGTTGGGCCGCGACATGACGGCGCAGCGGGGACCCCTTGCCGTCCGGCAGCAGGAACTCCGCCTCCTGCACCGGGAATTGGCCGTGCAGCCGTGCGATGACGCCGATGGTGGCGTCCTGGAGGCGGGCACGCTCGGCGTCGTCGGCCGCGTGCAGCCAATTCCCCTCGTACGTATAGGGCATGACGTCCGGTGGTACGCGCCCCTCCGCCCGGTCCATCACGAAGAACGGCGCCCCGAGCGGCCCGGGGTCCTCTTCGAGCCAGCGCACCCGTGGCACGGGTACGTCGGTGTGCTCGGCGACCAGACGCATCACGCGGTGCTGGCGGGCCATGTCGTACACGGGGAAGACGGTGTATGCGGCCGGGTCCGCGGCGAGCCGCAGGGCGCAGGCGCGTACCGGGGTGTCGGGGTGCTCGATGTCGAAGAGGAGGGTCTCGCTCGACATGCCGTTGGAGGACGGCGCCCGGATGCCGGTGACGCGGGCGCCGGGCAGCCGGGCGTCGAGCCAGGCGGACAGGCGGCGGCCGACGTCCTCGGGGTCACGGGTGGAGGTGCGGGGGCGTGGCGCGGTGGCCAAGGCGGTGCTCCCTTCACGGCGGACGGGCGGGGCTGGGTCAGGGGGCGACGGAGGTGTGGTCGGCGAAGCCGCTCGGGTCGTGGCGGCCGAAGCTGCCGTGCTCGAAGATCCCGTAACCGGTCTGTCCGTCGAGGGTGAAGCGGGCGGCGTGGTCGGTCACGCCGTACGCGGCCATCGGGTGGGCGGCCGGGTCGGAGAGGTCGTAGACCTGGCGGTCGGTCCAGCCCCGGCCCTGCCAGGTGCCGTGCTGCCAGCCGTCGGCGGGCGGATAGCCGGCGCCGACGGCGAGGGGTGAGGAGGCGAGGATCTCGACGCCGAGTTCGAGGGGCTTGCGGGACCGGTCGGTGAGGTGGATGACCGCGCGCTCGGGGTGGCGGGTGCCGGGGCGGTAGGTGATGTCGGCCTGGGGCCAGCCGAGTTGGGCGTCCGGGTGGCCCTCGCGCACCAGGGCCGCCTCGTTGAGGGTGCGGTAGCCGTCGGCGTCCTCCTGGGCGATGACCATGACGAACCGGTCGTCGAAGCGGGCCGGGACCCAGAGCCAGTGGAAGCCCTCGGGGCGGTACTCGTCGCCGCGCCCGGCCTCCTCGCCGGGGATCGGCCGCACCCCCCAGCTGCGGTCGCGCGTCCCGGTCCACTCCCCCGCCGTGACGGGTATCTCCTCGCCGCCCGCGCGGATGACGCCGGTGCAGTGCCCGGCCTGCACGAACCGCCGCCCTTCGAGGGTGAGCCTGTCCCCCTTGCGCTGCACGTGGTGGGGCTCCCACAGGGCGGGGAAGTCGGCGTTCCAGACGACGCCGTACGAGAGTCCGTGCGGGTCGTCCGGATCGGGAGCGCAGTGCAGCGCGAGGCGGCGCAACGGGGCGTCGACGGTGATCGTCAGCGGGCCGACGCTCAGGTTCATGCGGTCGTCGCCGAGGGCGTCGGACGCGCGGACGGCGTGCAGGGTGTCGCCGACGCGGAGGGTGGCGTAGGCGTCGATCACCCCGGCGTTGGGGTAGACCCCGAGCCCCGCGATGAGCAGGGCGCGGCCCTGGTGGTCGAAGACGTGGAAGATGCAGCGGTCGTAGGCGTTGCGGTCACCCGTCACCACGTGGGCCATGGAGAGGGGGGCCTGGTGGACGGGGTATTCGTCGAGGGGGATGGGGCGGTCGCTGGACATGGTCAACCTCCGTTCCGACACGGAGACCTGACGGTACGTCAGCTACGCGCCCGTAGCCACCCCTCGACACCGGCCGCCACCAACCCCGCCAGGGCCGCACCGCCGGACGACCCGAGGTGGCCAACATGAGACACCCCGCCCAGGGCAACCCACCCAGCTGCGCGGGACGCGGGCACGGTCCGCAGACGAAAACCGGGTTGCCTGGGACGCCGACGCTGGGCACCCCGCCAAGACCAGCCCACCCAGGGGCGCGGGGAACTGCGCGAGACGCGGGCACGGCCCGCAGACGGAGGCGGGGTTGCTGGGGCTCCGCCCCAGACCCCGTTCGCGCCTTGAGGGCGCTCGTCCTCAAACGCCGGACAGGCTGAAGACGCCAATGCTGGGCACCCCGCCCAGGGCAACCCACCCAGGGGCGCGGGGAACTGCGCGAGACGCGGGCACGGTCCGCAGACGAAGCGGATGGCCGGGGATGCCGGCGCTGGGCACCCCGCCAAGACCAGCCCGCCCAGGGGCGCGGGGAACTGCGCGGGTGGGGGGCTGCGTACAGACGCCCGAATGCCTTCGCCGGTGACCGCCCCGCCGCACCCCGCGTTGCCCCAGCATGAGCTTGCTTTATTCGAGCGCCCCCGGCCGCGGCCGGCGCCGCCGGGTGGCCCCGTTCGAACCCGGTCCCGTGCCACAGCCCGCGGCCGCCGAATCGGTTCGGCAGTACGCCGATCCGCCCATCTACCAATCCCTGCTGCGCCATTGGGCGAGCCGGGGCCGGACCCTGCCGGGGCGCCGCGACCAGGAGTGGGTCCGGATCGTGGCGGCCCCGGTGTGGCCGAGCCACGTACCCCCGCGGGACGGGCTCAGCGGGTTTCCGGACCCGCCAGGTGCCGGGCGATGACCATCCGCTGGATCTGGTTCGTGCCCTCCACGATCTGCAGCACCTTCGCCTCCCGCATGAACCGCTCGACCGGGAAGTCGGCCGTGTAGCCGTAGCCGCCAAGGACCTGCACCGCGTCCGTGGTGACCTTCATCGCCGCGTCCGTGCAGAACAGCTTGGCCATCGCGGCCTGGCGGGAGAAGGGGCGCCCCGCGTCACGGAGCCTGGCCGCCGCGAGGTACAGGGCGCGGCCCGCCTCGATCTGGGTCGCCATGTCCGCCAGCATGAAGCGCAGGCCCTGGAAGTCGGCGATGGGCCGGCCGAACTGCTGCCGCCCGGTCGCGTAGGCGAGCGCCTCGTCGAGGGCGGCCTGGGCGACACCGATCGCGCAGGCCGCGATGCCGAGCCGGCCGGAGTCGAGCGCGGAGAGCGCGATCGCGAACCCCTGGCCCTCCTCGCCGATGCGCCGGGAGTCGGGGACACGTACGCCGTCGAAGTGGAGCTGGGCGGTGGGCGAGCCCTTCATGCCCATCTTCTTCTCGGGAACGGCGGGCGAGAGCCCCTCCGCGTCGCCGGGCACCAGGAAGGCCGTGATGCCGCGCGCCCCCTCGCCGCCGGTGCGGGCGAGCACGGTGTAGAAGTCGGCGATCCCGCCGTGGGTGATCCAGGCCTTGGTGCCGGTGATGACCCATGCGTCACCGTCCCGCACCGCCTTGGTGCGCAGCGAGGCCGCGTCAGAGCCCGAGGCGGGCTCGGAGAGGCAGTACGCGCCGAGCAGGCCACCGGCGAGCATCGACGGCAGGTGCTCGGACTGCTGCTCCTTGGTGCCGTACCCCGCGAGCGCGTGACAGGCGAGCGAGTGGACGCTCACGCCGAGACCGACCGTGAGCCGCGCCGAGGCGAGCTCCTCAAGGACCTGGAGGTAGACCTCGTAGGGCTGGTCGCCCCCGCCGAACTCGGAGTCGTACGGAAGGCCGAGCAGTCCGGACTCGGAGAGCAGGGTGAAGATCTCGCGCGGAAACTCGCCGGCATCCTCCTGCTCGGCGGCCCGGGGCGCGATCTCCCGCTGGACGATGTCGCGCACCAGCGCGACGAGGTCCCGGGCCTCTTCGGTGGGCAGCTGTCGTTCCACCGGCTGTGGGGCACGGTCGGGCATGGCGCGCTCTCCTCCCTGTCGGGCGCTGCGGCGGACGCACGCGCAGGGTGTGGCGGCGCCGCCGGTGACTCTGCTCTACGGCCGATACCTTCCCTTCCGGGTCACAGAAGTAGCAGGCGGGTGGCCGTGGCGCTGTGAGTATGCCCGATCGGACGCGTCCCGTCACTGGCTCCAAGATCACGATTTCCGCCGGCCGCACGCGGGGCGGCGAGTTCCGGGCATTCCCGGAACTGAGCACTCCGGAGTTGGTCCGCACCATTGACCGCACTGGTCTAGTCCTTCTAGCGTTCCCTTCAGCGACTTAGTGCGTTCATGTCAATCGCTTCGAGCCGTCGCGTCCTGCCCCCGCTCTCCCCTCCCCACGAGGAGATCACGATGCCCGGACCACTTCCCCCACTCCCCCACGCCGTCGGCCCCGTGCGCACGGCGCGCGCTCCCGGCCGCTTCAAGACACTGATCGCCGCCGCGTGTACCGCCGCGCTCGGGGTGACCCTGCTCGCCGGAGCCGGCAGCGCCAACGCCTCGCCCGAGACCGCCCCCGCGGCGCCACAGGCCGCCGCGGCCGGCTCCAAGGTCGTCGGATACTTCACCGACTGGGGCGTCTACCAGCGCAATTACCACGTCAAGAACATCGAGACCTCCGGCTCGGCCGCCAAGCTGACCCACATCAACTACGCGTTCGGCAACGTCACCGGAGGCAAATGCGCCATCGGTGACGCCTACGCCGACTACCAGAAGACCTATGACGCCGCCTCCAGCGTGGACGGCACCGCGGACACCTGGGACCAGCCGGTCGCGGGCAGCATCAACCAGCTGCGCGAGCTGAAGAAGAAGCATCCCGGGCTCAAGGTGCTCTGGTCGTTCGGGGGTTGGACCTGGTCGGGCGGGTTCGCCGAGGCCGCCAAGAATCCCGCGGCGTTCGCCTCGTCCTGCTACTCGCTGGTCAAGGACCCGCGCTGGGCGGATGTCTTCGACGGCATCGACATCGACTGGGAGTACCCCAACACCTGCGGTCTCAGCTGTGACACCAGCGGGCGCGAGGCCTTCAAGAACCTCCTGGCTGCGCTGCGTTCGAAGTTCGGCGGCTCCAGCCTGGTCACCGCCGCCATCACCGCGGACGCGTCGGCGGGCGGCAAGATGGAGGCGGCCGACTACGCGGGCGCCGCTCAGTACGTCGACTGGTACAACCCGATGACGTACGACTTCTTCGGCGCCTGGGCCGCCCAGGGCCCGACCGCCCCGCACTCCCCGCTGACCTCCTACAGCGGCCTGCCCACACAGGGCTTCACCACCGACGCCGCCATCCAGAAGCTGAAGAAGCTCGGCATCCCGTCCGGCAAGCTCCTGCTCGGCATCGGGTTCTACGGGCGCGGCTGGACCGGCGTCACCCAGAAGGCGCCCGGCGGCACCGCGACGGGGCCGGCCGCGGGCACGTACGAGCAGGGCATCGAGGACTACAAGGTGCTCAAGACCAAGTGCCCCGCCAACGGCACGGTCGCGGGCACGGCGTACGCCTACTGCGGCACCGACTGGTGGAGCTACGACACCCCGGCCACCATCGCCGGGAAGATGACCTACAAGAACAGCCAGGCGCTCGGCGGCACCTTCCTGTGGGAGCTGAGCGGCGACACCACCAACGGTGAGCTGATCAAGTCGGTTCACTAGTACGGGAGTTGACTCAGAAGGGGCGGGTGGCTTCGGCCGCCCGCCCCTTCCGCGCGCTCAGTGCTCCGACGCGCTCCAGGCCTCCGGCGCCCGGGACGGGTCCGGGGCGGGGCAGGACGGCTCGAACTCCTCGATGGTGTCCAGGGTGCGCCGAAGCATCCGCACGAGCAGCTCGCGCACGGTGTCGCGGGGCGGTTCGAGGGAGCCGAGCCAGTCGAGGGTGACGCTCTCCACGCTGCCGAGCCAGCCGAGCAGGGCGAGCCGGGCGAGCACCGGGACGTCCCGGGTGCCGTAGGCGCCGACGGCGATGGTGGCGATCAGCTCCTCGCGCACCGCGTCCCGGATCGCCTGCACCTGGGTGTCGAAGCCGACCCCGCCGGTGACGATCGTCCGGTACGCCGCCTGGTGGTGCTCGGCGTAGCGCAGATAGCCGTCGATGGTGCGGTGCACGCGCTCGGCGCGGGGCAGCTCGGTGTCGCTCGCGGCGCGCGAGACGAGATCGGCGACGGAGTCCTCGACGATGGCGAGGTAGTAGCCCCGTTTGGACTTGAAGTAGTAGTAGATCAGGCCCTTGGCCACCCCCGCGTGTTTGGCGATGTCATCCATCGACAGCGCGTCGTAGGAGGTGTCGGCGAACAACTTCCGCCCTGTCGCGATGAGTTCGGAGCGACGCGCCTGGGATCTCTCGGTCGTTCCGCCCTGTTGACTATTATTCAAATTGAGCCCTAGTCTCCAACTGCCGCAGGATGCCCGCAGTATGGCAGACCTGCCTTCGCACTCCCCCTGCACCGCCTTTCCGAGGGTTCGCCGGATCGTACGGGAGGATCAAGTGAGCGCAGCCAGAAGGCCGTTGGCCGAGGGCAGAACAGCATGGAGGAAGACCGCGGTCGTCGCCCTTCCGGCGGTCGTCGCGGTCGGGATCATGGCCAATGTGATGGCCGAGGGCGCGCTGGCCGCGTCGTTCGCGGTCTCCGGCACCAGTTTCCAGGTCGCGTCGGGCAAGCTGACCAGCTCGGGGCTCTCCTCGTACGTCCAGACCGACCGGTCCGTCGACGGCAAGGGCCACCCCGTGGCGCTGCTCGGCATCGGCGACGCGAGGCTCAGCGACATCTGCCAGTCCGCCGAGGTGAGCACCCCCGTCGGCACGGTGGTCTTCAAGCTGACGGCGGGCGGCGACGCGGGCGAGGTCACCGCCAGCAATCTGGTCATCGACGGCGAGGACTTGGTCGGCGACGCGCGGTTCGGCACCGCCCAGATAGGCCGGGACGCCTCAACTCTGGATGCTGTCAAGGGAGTTCAGGGCCAGCCGGGCAAGTTCGGCCTCCAGGCCGGCTCCATCGAGGTCGACGGCGTGAAGTCGCACGCCTGGTCGGCGACCGGTGGCGACTTCCGCCTGAAGGGGATGAAGGTCGATGTGAGCATCGGCGGCAAGAAGTGCTTCTGAGGCGGCTGGCCCTGCTCCGGCCACCCCGCGCCGGCGGGGCCGCCACCCCGGACGAGAGCGGCACCCCGGGTGGCGCCCCCGAGGGCCCTGCACCCCGGACGCGGCCGGGGGCGCGGGCGCGGGACGGCTCACCGCCGACCGCTGCACCCTGGGCCTGGGCGCCCCGGCCCGACCGGCCCCGGCCGGACCGGCCCGGTGGCACCTCCGCCCGGTCCGGCCCGACCGGCACGTCCGGCGTCCGGTACCCCTGGCTCGACGAGCGGCTCCCGCTGCCCGAGGCCCGGCGCGCGCTGCGGGGATGGCGGCGGACCCGGCCGTTCTGGGCCGGGCTCCTGCTCGTGCTCGGCGGCACGGAGCTGCTCGTGGTGCCGCTGTCTCCGCTCACCATCCTGGTCAGCCTGGGCCTCGGCGGAATCGCCGCGATCGGCATCGGCCTTGCCCTCGTCGTCGCCGGACTCTTCCTGTGGGTCCTGCCGCACACCCGGCACTACGTGTCCCTCAACGCCCTGATCCTGTCGGTGCTCTCCTTCGCGGCCACCAACCTCGGCGGGTTCCTCGTCGGGATGGCGCTCGGGATCGCGGGCAGCGCCATGGGGTTCGGCTGGACGCCGAAGGAGCAGGCCACCGGGCGCGCGACCTCCGTACGCACGCAGCGCACGCTCGCCGCCGCCCTGCCCGTGGCCCTGCTGATCGCCCTGGACCCGCGCCCACCGGCGCAGGCGCAGACGCAGGCCCCACCGTCTCCGGCTCCGCCGAGGGCGGGCGCCGTCACCGCGCCCCTGGTGCCGCCCGCGGTGACCACCACGCGCTTCGCCCCCCACGGCTTCCTGCTCGCCGGGGTGACGACCGTGCCCACGGCGCAGGGCCCCCTCAAGGTGATGGTGCTCCGGATGACCTCGGCCTCGCTCACCGACTACCGCCTCAAGACCCGCGACGGCCATGACGAACTCGCCCTGGGAGCAGACTCGTTGGACCTCAGCGGGAACGTGACGCTCTATCTCAGCAAGTTCAGCGGCTGTCTCGAAGGGCTGCTCTGCCTCACCTTCGACCCCACCACCCTGCCGGTGCCGCCGGTCGTCCCGCCGTTCGTGTTCATGACCCGGGTGACGGCCGAACAGGCCCTGGTCACCTCGGACTCGATCGTCGCGAACGGCCTGACCCTGGGGGCCTCGTGATCCCGATCCAGGCCGCGCTGTTCTGGGCGTACGCGACGGGCGCCACCCTCGCCGTCTCGGCCGCCCGCCAGCTCCAGTGGTGGCAGCGCTCGGTGCACGAGGAGGGGGTGCGCACGCGCAGCCGCGCCGCGAATCCGTACCTCACCCTGACCGTGCTCTTCGCCGCGGTGCTTCAGGTGCCCACGGGGCTCTTCATGCTGTGGCAGAACCCGTCGTGGGCGACGATGCAGGTGGCTCACGACGCGCACGGCGTCTGGGCCGGGTTCGTGTTCCTCGACGCGGGGGGCACGGTGGTCGCCGCGGTGCTCGGCTTCCTCGTCGCACAGGCGCTGGTGCTCGTGGGCGCCGGATACTGGGCCTACCTGCAGAGCGTCGGCGGGCACTTCCTGCTGTGCGCGGTGCTCGTCCACGGCTGGGACGGCACGGGCTACCGCCGGCTGCTCACCACCGCCCCGCGGGAGCTGCGCGCGTGGCCGCGGGACAGCGTGGTCAACCACGTGCTGCACTTCGTGACGTCGGGGACGTTCCTCGCGCTCCTCGTGCTCGGCGCGGCGGTGATCGGCACCCTGCTCGTCATGGAGATCGGCTGGCTCATGGAGGGCTGGGAGCTGCCGGGCGCGGACGAGGACCGGAAGGTGCCACGGATCGTCGCGGTGGCCGTCGCGGCGGCCGGTGTCTACGGGCTGCCCTGCGTCGGCGCCCTCGCCGCGAGCGCCCTGGTGCGCCTGACGGGGTGGCCGCTGGGCCTCGCGCTCTTCGCGGTCCTGGCGGGAGCGGCGCTCCTGGCCCGGCGCTCTCCGGTGCGCTTCCTGTACGGCCTCGTGGGGGTTCCGCACCGGCACTGGAGGGCCGGTGCGGAGTTCGACCGGGGGCCGGCTACAGCAGCCCGGCCTGAGTGACCAGCATGGCGATGACCACCACGAGGGTCCAGCCCAGGACGTGTTCGAGGATCTTGGGGCCGGTGTCCTTGGGGCCGCCGGTGCGGGCGCGCAGCTCGGCCAGGGCGCGGGGGTCGTCGAGCGTGGTGGCAGGCAGGGTCATGGGAACTCACTCGGTCGTGTGGTGCACGGTCCCCCCGGTGACCGTTCCACAGTGCCAGCGGACCGGGCCCCCGGGGTAGAGACGAACATCACTGCCCCGGGGTGCCGGTCGGCCCCTCAGCGGATGCCGACGGCCGCGAGGGCCGTGCGCTGCACGGGCGTCGGGTCCGCGGGCCAGTACAGGTAGCAGACGCCGCCTGTGCCGGACACCACGTTGCCGCTCGCGTTGTGGCGCTTGGTGCGCAGCCAGATGTTCTCGAACTCGCGCCTCTTGTAGACGCGGCGGACCGCGCTGTCGTCGGGCGAGGCGGGATCGTGTGCGATCACGTCCCCGGTGCCGGTGAAGCCGGTCACCGTCATCAGATGGCCGGAGGTGCCGTAGCCGGCGCCGGTCAGCTCCGTCGCCAGGAAGGACTGGGACGTTATGGCCGGGATGCCCGCGCGAATCAGGCCCTCCACGTCGTTCAGGGAGCGCAGCCGGGTCACGACGGCGCTCATGTCCCGGTAGGTGGCGGCGTACGCCGCGTTGAAAGGCCAGTTGCCGCACCCGGCGTACTGGTAGTCGTAGGTGCCGCGGGCCGCCTGGCAGACCTGGGGGTCGGCGTAGGCGGGGTCGACCCAGGCGAGGTCGGCGGGGCTGGGCTTCCGCCCCCAGTACTCGATGATCATTTGCGAGGAGGTGGGGCTGCACCAGGCCTCGCCGCCGTTGTCGTACTGGGGGTACTGGCCCTTGTGGATCTCCTGCGAGTAGCTCGGCACCTCCAGCTCGCCCGCGAAACCCGGGGTCGAGGCGTCCACCGTGAACCGGTCGGGAACGTCGGAGGCCATCGCGCCGACCCGCCACACGGTCGGCGTGAGCCGGCTGCCCGGCCGGCGGTACAGCGTGATCCGCAGCCGGTAGGCGGCCAGGCGCAGCCCGGTGGCGGGGGCGCCGATGGCGAAGGTGTCCGTCGAGATGGAGCTCTTGCCGTCGCCCTGGCCGTCGACGGAGGTGCGCCGGATGTCGGTGTCGCCGTCGCCGGCCGTCCAGCGGCCCATGACGTACGCGGGGGTCGCGGTGCCGTCGGTGTACGTGCCGAGCAGTTCGACCTGGAGCCAGGTCCCGGCGGGGGTGTGCGCGTTCCAGTGGGCGACGGCCTCGGTGGCGGGGACGGTGGAGCGGTGAAGGGGCGAGGTCCAGCTCGCGTACTCCCAGGTGGCGCTCGCCCCGGTGTGCGGGTCGGTGTAGACGGTGGTCCCGGCGGGGCGGTCGATCACGATGCCCGGACGGCGGCCGTCCTCGGCGCGCACGCCGTGCGCGGCGCCCGAGCGCCACTGGGCGTGGGTGGTCCAGGCCTGGTTGTCCACGAGCTGTTGGCCCTGTCTGGTTCGGGACGCGGCGCCGGACGCGGCGGCTGCCGCCGGTCCGCCGGACGAGGTCACGGCGGCACCGGCCGCGACGGCGACGGCCGCGGCGAGGAAGGTTCTGCGTGGGGTGGAGCCGGTCATGGTGGGGACCCCCAGTCGGTTACGGATGGGGCGGTGCGTGCACGACAGCGGGCCAACTATCCCGGGAAGGGGGTCCGTCCTGCCAGTGATTCGGCACGCGTCCCGCCGTCAATATTGGTCTCGACCACTGGCATGACCTGGGTGGGCGTACCGCCACCGGGTACGGTCGGACCCCGGACCTTCGACCATACCCAGGCAGGACGCATGAACAGCTCGCCTCCCCCCGGCAACGCCCTGCCCGAACTGGCCGCCCGCGTAAGGGAGTCGAGGCCCTCGTGCGGGCCGGTGCGGCTGGTCGCGGTGGACGGGCACGCGGGCTCGGGCAAGTCCACGCTGGCCGGCCGCCTCGCCCAGGCGCTCGGTGGGGCGCCGGTGCTGCATCTGGACGATCTCGCCACGCACGAGGAGTTCTTCGGCTGGACGCACCGGCTGCGCCGGCAGGTGCTCGACCCGTTCGCGCGCGGCGAGGCCGCCCGGTACGAGCCGTACGACTGGCAGCTGCGGTGCTGCGGGCCGGCCCGCGCCCTGGAGCCCGCGCCGGTGGTGATCGTCGAGGGGGTCGGGGCCGGCCGCCGCGCGCTGCGCCCCGCGCTGGCCCTGCTCGTCTGGATGGAGCTCGGCGCGGAGTCGTCCTGGGCACGCGGCCGACACCGCGACGGACCGGAGCTCTCCGCCTTCTGGGACGCGTGGACACGGGCGGAGGTGCGTCATTTCGACGACGACCCCTCGCGCCCCTTCGCGGACGCGGTGGTGCGCCAGGTGCCCGAGGGGTACACGTGGCGCCCGGGGCCCGAGTCGACACTCGACGCTCCTCATTCGCTCACCCAGCGTGACGGCCTCACCCCGCCTTGCTGAAGAGTCGCAAATCGGCCCACACAGTGCCTCAACTCCGCTTGACCCAGGGGCCATACAGGTCTTACGTTCTCAATGTGCGGCTTTCCGAAGTCGCCGCGGACACGAAGCCCCCGGTTGTTCCCCCGTGATCGGGGGCTTCGTTCTGTCCTTTCCGCCCGCTTCGGGCCGTCACCCAGGGCTTTTCGCTCACCCTCGGTCACCACCAATGCCCCCTCCGCGCCCCCTACGGCAGGAGGCCCCCTCGCAGGTACGATGCCCTCGGTGCGGTCAACTCCCGTCAATTCCCTTGGGCGAATTGGCGGTTCAGCACGGGGCACGGTGTGGGGGACGTGATGGACTTCGGCACTACGGGCGCGCACGCCCCGGCCGATCTCGCCTGGCTGCGCGGGGTGGACGCGTACACGATGGGCGCGTATCCGCAGGCCGAGGAGGAGTTCCGCACGGCCGTGCGGCTCGACCCCTCGATGGCGGACGGCTGGCTCGGGCTGCACGCGCTGCGGGTGGACACCACCACCGCGCTGCTGCGCATGTATCGCCACCGCGAACGTTTCGGCGAGCAGCGGGCGAGTCATCGCAGGACCCTCAACTCCTGGTACTGGCTCGGCTGGTGGGTGCAGCCGGTCCTGGAGAGTCCGCGCGATCTGCTGCTCGCGCACGCCTCGCACTGGCTCGACGGACGCCATGTGCCCGAGCTGGACCGGGCGTTGGCGGGTCTGCCGCCCGTCGACGCCGATCCTCAGGTCCGTTTCCTGCACGCCTGCCGCGCCTACCTGGTCAAGGACTGGGAGCAACTGGTGCGCCACACCGAGCCGTTGGTGGACGATCCGCTGCTCGGCATCGAGGCCGGCCTGTTCGGCGGGATGGCGCGGGTCCGCCTCGACATGTTCGGCCAGGCGGAGCCTCTGCTCTCGGCCGCCCTGATGCGCTGCCGCAGCGAACAGCCCCAGCGCAAGGAGCTGCGCTACTGGCTGGCCCGCGCCCACGAGGGCACCGGGCGCTCGGCCGCCGCCCTGCCGCTGTACCGGGCGGTGCACCGCGTCGATCCCGCGTTCATGGACACCGCGGCCCGTCTCACCGCCATCACCGAGAACGACGGGTTCGACGGCTCCGACGATCCCCCCGATCTGGCCGCGGTCGCCCTGTCCGGCTTCGGGGACACCGTGGAGGCGGAGGCCGAGACCGTCCCCGGGTTCGAGCAGCCCGACGGCCGCGAGCTGAGGCTCATCGGGGAGCCCCCGGCACCGCTCGCCGGTCCAGCCGGCCCGGGGCGCGACGGCGTACGGGACAAGCCGGGCGGGCCGGCTCAGCCCGGCGCCCCACGGTTCCCGGCGGGGCCCACCGACTCGGTGCTGCTCGCCGAGGCGCTGGCCGAGCTGGAGCGGATGGTCGGCCTCGAACCGGTCAAGCGTCAGGTCAAGGCGCTCTCCGCACAGCTCAACATGGCTCGGCTCAGAGCCAGTCAGGGATTACCCGTCCAGCCGCCGAAACGTCACTTTGTCTTCTCGGGCCCCTCGGGCACCGGCAAGACCACCGTGGCCCGCATCCTGGGCCGGGTCTTCTACGCGCTCGGGCTGCTCGGCGGCGACCATCTGGTGGAGGCCCAACGAGCCGACCTGGTCGGCGAGTTCCTCGGCCAGACCGCCGTCAAGGCCAACGAGCTGATCGACTCGGCGCTGGGCGGCGTGCTCTTCGTCGACGAGGCGTACTCGCTCTCCAACTCCGGCTACAGCAAGGGCGACGCGTACGGCGACGAGGCGCTCCAGGTGCTCCTCAAACGGGCCGAGGACAACCGCGATCACCTGGTGGTGATCCTCGCCGGATACCCCGAGGGCATGGACCGGCTGCTCGCCACCAACCCGGGCCTGTCCTCCCGCTTCACCACCCGCGTCGACTTCCCCTCCTACCGCCCCCTGGAGCTGACCTCGATCGGCGAGGTGCTCGCCGCCGAGAACGGCGACGCGTGGGACGAGGAGGCCCTCGACGAGCTGCGCTCGATCAGCGGCCACGTCGTCGACCAGGGCTGGATCGACGAGCTGGGCAACGGCCGCTTCCTGCGCACCCTGTACGAGAAGAGCTGCGCCTACCGGGACCTGAGGCTGTCGCTGTATCCGACGACGCCGACCCGGGACGACCTCTCCACGCTGCGGCTGCCCGATCTGATGCAGGCCTACGGCGAGGTCCTGTCGGGTCGCGGCCCCGCCCGCCGCGACCCTCAGGAACCGCTCTAGCTAGCCGGCCAGGGCCTGCTGTGCCTGTTCGCCGCGGGGCTCGGCGAGCCGCGTCAGCGGGGTGGGCTCCTCGCGGTGCGCGGGGTCGCGGACCTCGCCCACCAGCATCTCCAGCATGTCCTCCAGGGCGACGAGGCCGAGCACCCGGCCGGATCCGTCGGTGACCTGGGCGAGGTGGGTGGCGGCGCGGCGCATCACGGTGAGCGCGTCGTCCAGGGGCAGTTCGGCCCGCAGGGTGGCGAGCGGGCGCCACAGCTGCTGCGGCACGGCGCGCTCCCGTTCCTCCACGTCGAGTACGTCCTTGACGTGCAGGAAGCCCATGAAGGCGCCTCCCTCGGCGCACACCGGGAAGCGGGAGAACCCGGTGCGCACCGTGAGCTCCTCCAGCTCCCGCGGGGTGACCGCGCAGCCCACCGTGACCAGGGACGCCCGGTCGAGCAGGACCTCGGTCACCGGGCGGCTGCCGAGCTCCAGGGCGTCCTCCAGGCGCTCCTGCGCCTCGGGCTCCAGGAGCCCGGCCTGGCCGGAGTCCTCGACGAGACGGCCGAGCTGGACGCTGGTGAAGACGGCCTCCACCTCGTCCTTGGGCTCGACCCGGAAGAGCTTGAGGATCAGGCGCGCACAGGCGCCGAGCGCGATCGTCACCGGCTTGCAGACCCGTGCGAAGGCGACCAGCCCCGGGCTGAACCACAGCGCGGTCCGCTCCGGCGCCGCCATGGCCAGGTTCTTCGGGACCATCTCACCGATGACGAGGTGCAGCGAGACCACCAGCGCCAGCGCGATGACGTAGCCGAGCGGGTGGACGAGGCCCTCGGGGAGCCCGGCCGCGTGGAAGAGGGGTTCCAGGAGCCGGGCCACGGTCGGCTCGGCGACCGCGCCGAGCGTCAACGAGCAGATGGTGATGCCGAATTGGGCGGCGGCCATCATCTGCGGCAGGTTCTCCAGGCCGTGCAGCACCTGGCGGGCGCGCGCGGAGGAGGCGGCCAGCGGTTCGATCTGGCTGCGGCGCACGGAGACCAGTGCGAACTCGGCGCCGACGAAGAACCCGTTGGCGAGCACGAGCAGCAGCGCGAACAGGAGTTGGAGCACGCTCATCGGGTGGCCTCCGCCAGGGGTGCGTCGGCGGCACGCACGAAGCGGACCCGCTCCGCGCGGTACCGCTCGACCTGACGGACCTGGATCCGCCAGCCGGGCAGCTCCACCCGGTCGCCGGGGACCGGGATGCGGCCGAGCAGGTCGGCGACGAGCCCGGCGACGGTCTCGTAGGGCCCCTCGGGGGCTTCGAGACCTATCCGGCCCAGGTGCAGGACCCGGCAGCTGCCGTCGGCCTCCCAGGCGGGCCTGCCGTCCTCGGGCGCCACCGCGGCGAGCTCGGGCCGGCCGGCGTCCACGCCGTCGTGCTCGTCGCGCACCTCGCCGACCAGCTCCTCGACGATGTCCTCCAGGGTCACGACGCCGGCCGTGCCCCCGTACTCGTCGACGACGACGGCGATCGGCTGCTCGCTGCGCAGCCGCCCCAGGAGGTGCTGCACGGGCAGCGTCTGGGGGACGAGCAGCGGCGGCACGGCGATCAGGCCCACCGCGGTGCGCAGCCGCTCCTCGGGGCGTACCGCGAGGGCGTCCTTGAGGTGGACCATGCCGACGACCTCGTCGATCCGCTCCCGGTAGACGGGGAAGCGGGAGAGGCCGGTGGCGCGGGTCAGGTTGAGCACGTCGGCGGCGGTCGCCGTGGTCTGCAGGGCGCTGACCTTGACGCGGGGGGTCATCACGTTCTCCGCGGTGAGGTGGCCGAGCGAGAGGGTCCGTACGAAGAGGTCCGCGGTGTCCTGTTCCAGGGCGCCGGCCTGGGCGGAGTGCTTCACCAGGGAGACCAGTTCGCCGGGGGTGCGGGCGGAGGCCAGCTCGTCGGCGGGCTCCACACCGAGCGCCCGCACCAAGCGGTTGGCGACGGTGTTGAGCAGCGCGATGACCGGCCGGAACAGCCGCGAGAAGCGGTCCTGGGGGCCGGCCACGAAGCGGGCCACCTGGAGCGGCTTGGAGACCGCCCAGTTCTTCGGTACGAGTTCGCCGATCACCATTTGCACGGCGGCGGCGAGCAGCATGCCGAGCACGACGCTGATGCCGGACGCGGCGCCGTGCGGCAGGCCGGTGGCGGCGATCGGCCCGTCGAGCAGGTCGGCGAGCGCGGGCTCGGCGAGCATGCCGACGACGAGCGAGGTGATGGTGATGCCGAGCTGGGTCCCCGACAGCTGGAAGGACAGCTCGCGCAGGGCGCGCACCACGGTGCGGGCCCGGCGGTCGCCCTCGGCCGCGGCGCGCTCGGCGTCCGGCCGGTCGACGGTGACCAGGCCGAATTCGGCGGCCACGAAGAAGCCGTTGGCGAGGATGAGAAGGAATGCCGCGCAGAGCAGCACGAGTGAGATGGTCATGCCGCCGCCTCCTGGGAGGGGGCGGCGCAGGTACTACCGGACGATCCGTCCATTGCTGGAGGGAGTCACTCCTCGGGTCGCAGGTGGCCCCGCGGCCGGTGGTGCAGGCGCGTGTGCGGGGCGGGGCGCGCTCGGCGCCGCCGACATCAGGGTAATCAAGATGGTGCCGGGTGGGGCAGGGGGCTCAGCCGTTGTCGTGAGCCGTGCCGGGTGAATCGGTCCGCGTGCCGTGGATTTCCGCGAGGGAGCGCAGTGCCTTGGCGTCGCGGATGGCCCGCGCTCTGCCGCTGGCCGGCTGGATGCCGAGGGCGGGCAGGCTGGTGCCGTCGGAGAGGTCGAGGAAGACCCAGGGGTCGCCCTGGCGGAGGTTGACCCGCAGGATCTCCGCCCAGGCGAGGCGGCGCCTGCCGGTGAGGTTGACCACGGTGACCCCGTGGTCGTCGGCGACGACCTTGGGGCGGCTGAGCAGGACGAGCACCGCGGCGAACAGGGCGGCCATCAGGATGAAGCTGCCCCGCTCGCCCCCGCTGAGGGTCTCCAGGAGCAGCGACATCACCGTCATGGCGACGAACATGGCGGCCGCGCTGATCAGGAGGACCGCACGGGTGGCGGTCGGCCTGAACGTGACCGGCAGGCCGGGCGGTCGGGGTGCGGGGGCGGACACGGTGTCGTTCGCTTTCGTTGCTGTCGGGGCTGTCGGGGCTGTCGTCGTCGCCGGCGGGGTCAGAGGCGGCAGGCGTGGATGGCCGTGGTGAGGATGGCGCGGGCGCCCAGCTCGTACAGGTCGTCCATGACCCGCTGGGAGTCATTGGCGGGGACCATCGAGCGGACGGCGACCCAGCCCTCGTTGTGCAGCGGGGAGATCGTCGGCGATTCGAGACCGGGGGTGAGCGCGACGGCCCGCTCCAGGTGCTCGGCGCGGCAGTCGTAGTCCATCATCACGTAGCTGCGGGCGACCAGGACGCCCTGGAGGCGGCGCAGGAACTGCTCGACCTTCAGCTGCGCGGCGCCGTCGGTCGCCGTGACGGTGCCGCGGATGACGGCCGCTTCGGACTTCATGATCGGCTCGCCGAAGACTTCGAGGCCCGCGTTGCGCAGCGAGGTCCCGGTCTCCACGACGTCCGCGATGGCCTCGGCGACGCCGAGCTCGATCGCGGTCTCCACGGCGCCGTCCAGGTGCACCACGGAGGCCTTCACGCCGGCCTCGGCGAGGTGCTTGCCGACGATGCCCTCGTAGGAGGTGGCGATCGTCTTGCCCGCCAGGTCCTGGACGGAGGTGACGGTGCCGGGCTTCGCGGCGAAGCGGAAGGTGGAGCGGGCGAAGCCGAGCGGCAGGATGACCTCGGCGTCGGCGCCGGAGTCGATCAGCAGGTCCTCGCCGGTGATGCCGATGTCCAGCTTGCCCGCGGACACGTAGATCGCGATGTCCTTGGGCCGCAGGTAGAAGAACTCGACCTCGTTGACGGGGTCGACGGTGACGAGTTCCTTCGACTCCTTGCGCATCCGGTAGCCGGCCTCATGGAGCATCGCCGACGCAGGCCCGGAGAGTGAACCCTTGTTGGGGACGGCGATGCGCAGCATGAGGTCAGCTTCCTTTGTGGACGAAGTGGTGCCGGTGGGTGCGCGGCGGTGGGCCGGGCGCAGGGTGTGCTCAGAGGTGGGCGTAGACGTCGTCGAGGGAGATCCCGCGCGCGACCATCATCACCTGGACGTGGTACAGCAGCTGCGAGATCTCCTCGGCGGCGGCTTCCTTGCCCTCGTACTCGGCGGCCATCCAGACTTCGGCGGCCTCCTCGACGACCTTCTTGCCGATGGCATGCACGCCCTTGCCCACCAGCTCGGCGGTGCGGGAGGTGGAGGGGTCGCCGTTGGCGGCCTTGAGCTGGAGCTCGGTGAAGAGCTCTTCGAAGCTCTTGGAGGGTTTGTTCGCCATGATGCTTCTTAGGGTAAGGGGTGGTTTCCGGTCGCTCAGCGCCAGGGTTCGCTGACCGTGCGCAGCGTGGCCGCGGTGGCGACGGCGGCGGTGACCGCTTCGTGCCCCTTGTCCTCGTTCGACCCTTCGAGGCCGGCCCGGTCCAGGGCCTGCTCCTCGGTGTCGCAGGTCAGTACGCCGAACCCGACGGGTACGCCGGTGTCCACGGTGACCTGGGTGAGGCCGTTGGTGACACCCTGGCACACGTACTCGAAGTGCGGGGTGCCGCCCCTGATGACGACACCGAGCGCGACGACGGCATCGTAGCCGCGGCCCGCGAGGACCTTCGCCACGACCGGCAGTTCGAAGCTGCCGGGCACGCGCAGCAGTGTCGGCTCGTCGATGCCGAGCTCGTGCAGGGCGCGCAGGGCGCCGTCGACGAGTCCGTCCATCACCTTCTCGTGCCACTGTGCCGCGACGACGGCGACACGGAGGTCTCCGCAGTTGCGTACGGACAGTTCGGGTGCGCCCTTGCCACTCACGTGCTCTCCTTCAGGTCTTTCCGGTGTGCTGACTGACGTGGTTACGGGGTCACTGGTTGCCGCAGGCCGACATCGGCGCCGGGGCGCCGTCCAGCCACGGCAGGTCGTGCCCCATGCGGTCCCGCTTGGTCTTCAGGTACCGCAGGTTGTGCTCGCCCGCCTGGACGGGCATCGGCTCCCGGCCCGACACGGTCAGGCCGTGCCGCACCAGGGCGGTGATCTTGTCGGGGTTGTTGGTCATGAGCCGCAGGCTGTGCACGCCGAGGTCGGCGAGGATCTGGGCGCCGGCGGCGTAGTCGCGGGCGTCGGCGGGCAGGCCGAGCTCCAGGTTGGCGTCGAGGGTGTCGCGGCCGCGCTCCTGGAGTTCGTAGGCCCGGAGCTTGGACAGCAGGCCGATGCCGCGGCCCTCGTGGCCGCGCAGGTAGACCACGATGCCGCGGCCGGCCTCGGTGATGCGTTCCATGGAGGCCTGCAGCTGCGGGCCGCAGTCGCAGCGCAGCGAGTGGAAGATGTCGCCGGTCAGGCATTCGGAGTGGACGCGCACCAGGACGTCCTCGCCGTCGCCGATGTCGCCGTGGACCAGGGCCACGTGCTCGACGCCGTCGACGGTGGAGCGGTAGCCGTACGCGGTGAACTCGCCCGTGGCGGTGGGCAGATGGACCTCGGCCTCGCGGCGCACGGTGGGCTCGGCGGAGCGGCGGTAGGCGATCAGGTCCTCGATGGAGATGATCGTCAGGCCGTGCTTGCGGGCGAACGGCACGAGTTCGGGCAGGCGCAGCATGACGCCGTCCTCGCCCGCGATCTCGACGATGGCGCCGGCCGGGGCGAGCCCCGCGAGCCGGGCGAGGTCGACGGCGGCCTCGGTGTGGCCGTTGCGCACCAGGACGCCGCCGGGCTTGGCGCGCAGCGGGAAGATGTGGCCGGGGCGGACGAAGTCGCCGGTGGCGGAGCGGCCGTCGGCGAGCAGGCGCAGCGTGGTGGCGCGGTCGGCGGCGGAGATGCCGGTGCTGACGCCGTGGGCGGCGGTCGCGTCGACGGAGACGGTGAAGGCGGTCTTCATCGACTCGGTGTTGTGCTCGACCATCTGGGGCAGTTCGAGCCGGTCGAGGTCCTCGCCCTCCATGGGCGCGCAGATCAGACCGCGGCACTCGCTCATCATGAACGCGACGATCTCGGGGGTGGCCTTCTCGGCGGCGATGACGAGGTCGCCCTCGTTCTCGCGGTCCTCGTCGTCGACGACGACCACGGGCCGGCCCGCCGCGATGTCGCGGACGGCCTGCTCGACGGGGTCGAGGGAGAGGTCCTCGCGGTTGTCGGTGGAGTACCAGGTGGGTGCGTGCGTGGTCATGCCGTCGCTCCTTCCAGGACGGGCTTGACGCTCGTGCGCGAGCGCAGCCACCAGTCGCGCATGCCCCACAGGACGAGCGCGCCGTAAATGACGTAGACGAAGCCGGAGAAGGCGTAGCCGTTGGCGAAGTTGAGGGGGACGCCGACCAGGTCGACGAGGAGCCAGGCGAACCAGAACTCGACCATGCCGCGGGCCTGGGCGTACATGGCGACGATGGTGCCGACGAAGACGTAGGCGTCGGGCCACGGGTCCCACGACAGGGCGGGGTAGGCGGTGAACAGGCCGGCCACGGCGACCGTGCCGACGGCGGCGCCGCCGAGCAGGAAGGCCCGCTCGCGCCAGGTCGCGAACCGTACGGCGATGGAGCCGTCCTGCGCCTGCTGCTTGCCGCGGGTCCAGGCGAGCCAGCCGCCGGCCGCGACGACCATCACCACGACCTGCTTGCCGGCGCTGCCGGAGAGGTGTCCGGCGGCGAACGCCACGAACAGGATGAGGCCCGACACGAACTGGGCCGGCCAGGTCCATATGGAGCGGCGCCAGCCGAGCGCGAGGGCGATCAGGCCGATGGTGTTGCCGCTCATGTCCGACCACTTGATGTGCTGCCCGAAGAGGGTGAAGGCCTCGCCGTTCAGCCAGTTCACTGCGCTCACTTGTCGGTCCCCCCGTGGCTCGCGCCGAGCAGCCGCTCGACGTACTTGGCGATGACGTCGACCTCCAGGTTGACCGGGTCGCCGGGCTGCTTGATGCCGAGCGTGGTCAGCGCGAGGGTGGTCGGGATGAGGCTGATGGTGAAGTAGTCGGCGGCGGCCTCCACGACGGTGAGGCTGACGCCGTCCACGGTGATGGAGCCCTTCTCCACGACGTACTTGGAGAGTCCGCCGGGCAGGGCGATCTTGACGATCTCCCAGTTCTCCGAGGGGGTGCGGGCGAGGACCGTGCCGGTGCCGTCGACGTGGCCCTGCACGATGTGTCCGCCGAGGCGGCCCCCGACGGCCATGGGCCGCTCCAGGTTGACCCGGGAGCCGACCTGGAGGGCGCCGAGGCTGGAACGCTTCAGCGTCTCGTCCATCACGTCGGCGGTGAACTCGCCGTCGCCGAACTCCACGACCGTCAGACACACCCCGTTGACGGCGATGGAGTCGCCGTGTCCGGCGCCTTCGGTGACGAGGGGGCCGCGCAGACGGAAGCGGGAGGCGTCACCGAGGGTCTCGATGGCGGCGACCTCGCCCAGCTCTTCGACGATTCCGGTGAACACGTTCAGCGCTCCTTGGCGAGTGGGGTGGCGGTGATGCGCAGATCGGGACCGAGGCGCACGGCCTCGGTGATGGTGAGCCGCAACGCCTCGGTGATGGTGGGGATTCCCGCGTCGGCGAGCGCGGTGGGACCGGCGCCGAGCAGGGCGGGTGCGAGGTAGCCGACGACCTTGTCGACGGCGCCCGCGGCGACGAAGGCGCCGGCCAGGGTGGGCCCGCCTTCGAGGAGTACGGAGCGCACGCCCCGGGTGTGCAGGGCGGCGAGCAGAGCGGGGATGTCGAGGCCGGTGGCGGCGCGCGGGAGGCGCAGGACCGCGGCGTCGGGCAGGTGGGCCGCGTCGGCGTCGTCGGCGACCGCGATCAGGGTGGGCGCGGCGTCGTCGAGGATGCGGGCGCCGGGCTTGACGGCGGTGGCGTGGGTGTCGACGGCCAGGCGCAGCGGCTGCGTCGCTCCCTCGACGCCGCGCACGGCGAGGTGCGGGTCGTCGGTGCGGGCGGTGCCGGAGCCGACGATCACGGCGTCGCACTCGGCGCGCAGCCGGTGGACGTCGGCGCGGGCCTCGGCCGAGGTGATCCAGCGGCTGGTGCCGTCCGCGGCGGCGGTGCGCCCGTCGAGCGTGGCGGCGTACTTCCAGGTGACGTGCGGCCGGCCGAGGCGCACGGAGGTGAGCCAGGCGGTGTTGCCGGCTTCGGCCTCGTCGCCGAGCAGGCCGCCCTCCACCTGGATCCCGGCCGCGCGCAGGGTGTCGGCGCCGCCGGTGGCCTGCGGGTTCGGGTCGGCGACCGCGTACAGGACGCGGGCGACGCCGGCCGCGACGAGCGCCTGTGCGCAGGGGCCGGTGCGGCCGGTGTGGTTGCAGGGTTCCAGGGTGACGTAGGCGGTGCCGCCGCGGGCCTTGTCGCCCGCTGCGGCGAGGGCGTGGACCTCGGCGTGCGGGCCGCCGGCCCGCTGGTGGTGTCCCTCGCCCACGACCGTGCCCGAGGCGTCGGTGATGACGCATCCGACGACCGGGTTGGGGCTGGTGGAGCCGAGTCCGCGCGCCGCGAGCTCGACGGCTCGGCGCATGGCGTCTGCGTCGGCTGTGGGTGCCACCGGGTCCTCCTGCCTCTTCGGGCACGGACTCCGGGGCCTGTCGATGACGACAGAGAGCGGGACAAGGAACCGTCGACACAGCTCACGCCACGGCCGAAAGAGACCGGTGCCCTGGTGGACGACCGGTAACAGACGGCCGACGTGACCGAGGAACGGTCCGCCCGCCGCGCACTGCCTCCCATCCGGACTTTCACCGTCGGTCCAGGAATTTCACCTGGTCAACCGGCCGCTGGATGCGGACGGGTCGCGGACTATAACCGCCGGTTCGGAATTACACCGACCCCGGAGTGCGCTGCTGCTGGTACAGGGCCAGTGTGCCACGCCCGATCGGAGGCCATGCGAGTGAGTGGATGTGGCCTGGCTCACAGAATGGCCGGATTCGAGTGGCGCCCGGCCGGGAGTCCGGCGCGACACGAGCGATGGCATGTGCCTTTGGTCCATACCTATTGACGCACTGGTCTAGTCCTTTTAATCTCTGCGTCACCTCCGAGGAGAGGGCCCGCCGGTGTGCGCACGCCAGGGCCACGCACGACCACCGCCCTGTTCGTAGTGTTCCGCCCACCTCCCAGGAGGAACCCCCTCGTGTTCTCCCCCACCCGCAGACGGGCCGCGCTGCTCACGACCGCCACCGTGGTCGCGGGGCTGCTGTTCGGCTCGCTGTCCACCGGCGTCTCGCAGGCCGCCGTCGACAACGAGGCCTGTCGCCCCGACGGGCTCTACAAGACGCCGGGCGTCGACGTCCCGTACTGCTCCGTGTACGACACCGACGGCCGCGAGAAGATGGGCGCCGACCATCAGCGCCGCGTCATCGGCTACTTCACCGGCTGGCGCACCGGCCAGGACGGGACCCCCGCCTACCTCGCGTCCGACATTCCGTGGGACAAGGTAACCCACATCAACTACGCCTTCGCGCACGTCGGTTCGGACAACAAGATCTCCATCGGGAGCGACAGCGACAAGAACGCCGCGACCGGCATGACCTGGCCGGGCGTCGCCGGTGCCGAGATGGACCCCTCGCTCCCCTACAAGGGCCACTTCAACCTGCTCAACAAGTTCAAGAAGCAGCACCCGAACGTCAAGACCCTGATCTCCGTGGGCGGTTGGGCCGAGACCGGCGGCTACTTCGGTGACGACGGCAAGCGCGTGGACTCCGGCGGCTTCTACGCCATGGCCACCAACGCCGACGGCTCGGTCAACCAGGCCGGCGTCGACACCTTCGCCGACTCGGCGGTCGCCTTCATCAAGAAGTACGGCTTCAACGGCGTCGACATCGACTACGAGTACCCGACGACGATGAAGGACGCCGGCAACCCGCTCGACCTGACCATCTCCAACGCCCGCAGGGCCGGTCTCGTCAAGGGCTACGCGGCCCTGATGAAGTCGTTGCGCGAGAAGCTCGACCGCGCGGGGGCGGCCGACGGCAAGCACTATCTGCTGTCCGTGGCCGCGCCGTCCTCCGGGTATCTGCTGCGCGGCATGGAGACCTTCCAGGTCCAGCAGTACCTGGACTACGTCAACATCATGTCGTACGACCTGCACGGCGCCTGGAACCAGTACGTCGGTCCCAACGCCTCCCTCTTCGACGACGGCAAGGACGCGGAACTCGCGGCCGCCGGGGTCTACTCCACTTCGCAGTACGGCGGCATCGGATATCTCAACGCCGACTGGGCCTACCACTACTTCCGCGGCTCCATGCCGGCCGGGCGCATCAACATGGGCCTGCCGTACTACACCCGCGGCTTCGAGAACGTGCAGGGCGGCACCAACGGCCTGTGGGGCAAGGCGCCCTCGACCACCTGCCCGGCCGGTGCGGGCCTCACCACCTGTGGTGACGGCGCGGTCGGCATCGACAACCTCTGGCACGACCTGGATGCCAACGGCAAGGAGGCCCCGGCCGGCTCCAACCCGATGTGGCACGCCAAGAACCTGGAGAAGGGCATCGTCGGCGACTACGTCGGCAAGTACGGCCTCCCCGCCACCACCAAGCTGACCGGCACCTACGTGCGCAACTACGACTCCACGCTGGTGGCGCCCTGGCTGTGGAACGACCAGAAGAAGGTCTTCCTGTCCACCGAGGACGAGCAGTCGGTGGGAGCCAAGGCCGACTACGTCGTGGACAAGGGCATCGGCGGCACCATGGTCTGGGAGCTGGCCGGCGACTACGGGTGGAACGCGGCCAAGGGCCAGTACGAGCAGGGCTCGACCCTGACGAGCGAGATGTACGACAAGTTCAAGTCGGCCACCCCGTACGGCAACAAGCGCTCCACGATCGACCTGCCGAGCCAGGCGCTCAACATCGGCGTGGACTTCGGGCAGTTCCCGCTCGGCGACTCCAACTACCCCATCAGCCCCAAGGTGACGATCACCAACAACACCACCGCGGCCCTGCCCGGCGGCACGGAGTTCCAGTTCGACTACGGCACCTCGGCCCCGGCCAACGCCAAGGACCAGTCCGGCTTCGGCACGACGATCGTGCGCAGCGACCACACCGCGGCCAACAACATCGGCGGGCTCAAGGGCGACTACAACCGTGTCTCGCTGAAGCTGCCGGCCTGGCAGTCACTGGCTCCGGGCGCCTCGGTCACCCTCGACTTCGTCTACTACCTGCCGGTTTCCACCCCCTCGAACTGGACGGTGACCTTCGGTGGCAAGACCTACGCGCTGGCCGGCGACCACACCCGGGGTACGACCGTGACCGACCCGGGCGCCTCGACGCCCACGCCCACGCCGACACCTTCGGGCTCGGGAAGCCCCTCGCCGTCGCCCACGCCGTCGGGCGGCACCTGCTCGGCCGCGCCCTGGTCGGCGGGAGCGTCCTACGGGGGCGGCACGACCGTTTCGTACAAGTCGCACACCTGGAAGTCCAAGTGGTGGACGAAGGGCGAAGAACCGGGTACTACCGGTGACTGGGGGGTCTGGCAGGATCTCGGCGCCTGCTGATCCGACCCCCACCCAGACGCCCGGCGGCGGTCTCCCGGCCCTTGGCCGTCGCCGGGCTTTTTCTCCTGACGGCCCGTCAACCGACGTTCGCCATCAGGGCTTCGGGGCGAAGAGCTCGTCCTGGGCGGCGTCCCTCGCGGTCAGCAGGGCCCCGCCGAGGACCGCGCCGTCGCCCAGCTCGCTCGGTCTGACCTCCGTGACCAGCGGGGTCAGGGCCGCGAGCCGGCGCTGGACGCGGGCGGCGAGCAACTGACCGCCCGCATGGCCGAGTTCGCCGCCGAGCACGATGAGGCCGGGGTCGAGGACCGCGACCACGCTCGCCGCCCCGATCGCGATCCGCTCGGCCAGCGCGTCGAGGAAGGGCCCGTCGGCGGAGCGCAGGGCCTCCTCCGCGCCGAGGGTCCTGCCGTGCTGCGCGGCGAGCCGCGCCACGGCGCCCGTGTGCACCAGCTCGTGGAAGCCGCCGTCGCAGCTCGTCGCGGACGGCAGCCCGCTGGTGCCCGGCACGGGCAGGAATCCGATCTCGCCGGCGCCGCCGGACGCGCCCCTGCGCAGTTTCCCGTCCAGGACCAGGGATGCGCCGATCCCCTGGCCGAGCCAGAGCAGGGCGAAGGTGTCCTGTCCGCGCGCCGCACCGAGCCGCTGCTCGGCCACGGCCGCCAGATTGGTCTCGTTCTCGACGAGCACGGCGGCGGGGAGCCGCTCGGCGAGCACCCGGACGAGTTCGCGGTGCCAGGCGGGCAGCCCGGTGGTGTCGCGCAGCTCGCCGCCGACCGGGTCGATGAGTCCGGGGGCGCCGACCGCGACGCTGTGCAGCCGCTCCGCGCCGGCCTCCTTCGCGGTGCGCTCCAGGAGGGCCACCACCTGCTCGACGGCGGGCTCGGTCCTGATGCCCGGCTCGACCGGCAGCGTCGCCTCGGCGAGCGTGGCGCCCAGCAGATCGGCGACGACGAGCGCGACGCCGTCGGTGCGGACGTCCAGGGCCGCCAGATGGGCCCGGTCGGCGACGATCGCGTACAGCCGCGCGTTGGGGCCGCGCCGCTCGGCGCCCGACTCCCCGACGACGTGCACGAGCCCCGAGCCCTGGAGGCGTTCGACGAGGTCGGCGACGGTGGGCCGGGAGAGTCCGGTGAGGTTCTTCAGCTGGCCTGCCGTCAACGGTCCCTCGTCCTGCAGCAGACGCAGGGCGAGCCGGTCGTTGATGGCCCTGGCGGTGCTCGGGGATGCGGGCATGCCGGGAATCCTTCCAGATCGCCGGAGACGGATCGCCACCCGCCCTATTTATCAGGCAGGGTTCCTGATAGCTTACGCCCGGCGGACGGAGACCCGCCGCGGATGGGGAAGGGGAACCCGGTCGATGCCTACCGAACCGGCTCTGGATCAGCGGCAGTTGAGGCGGGCGAGGATCGCGGTCGCCGCGGTGTTCTGTGTGCACGGCGCGGTCACCGGCAACTTCGCCACCCGGGTCCCCTGGATCCAGGAGCACGCGGGGGTCTCCGCCGGCCAGCTCGGGCTCGCCCTCGCCTTCCCGGCGATCGGCTCGTCCCTGCTGATGCCGCTGTCCGGCGCGATCACCCACCGGTTCGGGGCGCGCAACGCGCTGCGCGGGCTGCTCGCCCTGTGGACGCTGGCGCTGGCGCTGCCCGCGCTCGCGCCGAACGTCTACACCCTGTGCGGCGTCCTGTTCGTGTACGGGGCGAGCGCCGGCATGTCGGACGTGGCGATGAACGCGCTCGGCGTGGAGACGGAGAACCGGCTCGGCCGGTCGATCATGTCCTCCCTGCACGGCATGTGGAGCGCGGGCGCCCTGGTCGGTTCGGCGGCCGGCACCTTCGCTGCGCACCTGGGAGCCGACGCGCGGCTGCACCACGCGGTCGCGGCGCTCGTCCTCACCCTGCTCGGCCTCGCCGCCTGCCAGGGCGTCCTCGACCTGCGCAGCGCGCCGGGCGACGTGGCGCCGCCCCGGTTCGCCCGGCCGCCCAGGTCGGCGCTGATCATCGGCCTGGTCGGGTTCTGCGCGGTGTTCGCCGAGGGGGCGAGCCTCGACTGGTCGGCGGTCTACCTGCGCGACGTGCTGGACACCTCGGCCGGCACCGCGGCCGCCTGCACCACCGCGTTCACGCTGACCATGACCGTGGCCCGGCTCGCGGGCGACAAGGGCGTGGACCGCTTCGGGGCGGTGCGCACGGTGCGCGGCGGCGGCGTCCTCGCCACCCTGGGCGGGGTGCTCGTGGTGACCGCGCCGGGCCCGGCGGTGGCGATCGCGGGGTTCGGCCTGATCGGCCTGGGCGTGGCGGTCGTGGTGCCGCTCGCGTTCGCCGCCGCCGGCCGCAGCGGGCCCAACCCCAGCCAGGCCATAGCGGGCGTCGCGACCATCACGTACACCTCGGGCCTGGTGGCGCCGTCCGCGATCGGCGGCATCGCCGATCTGACCTCCCTCGTGGTCTCGTTCGCTCTGGTGACGGTGCTCTCGCTCGGCCTGGTGGCCGGAGCGCGGGTGCTGCGGGCGGGCGCGCGTACGCCCGAGGCGGTGCGTGCGGAGCCGGTGCACCCGGCCTGACCGGCCCGCCACCGGATCCGCGCCCGCGGCGCCCGCCGCGCGGGCCGATGCGCAGGTCGACGTGCGCGCCCGCCGTGCGCGCCCGAGGCGCGGGCCCGAGGCGCGCAGGGGCCTCCGGTCCGGCCGCTCCGTTACGTGACCCCGGTGATCCGGCACTAATATCTGGCCTGATCTTTTCGATGCTTCTCGCATCACCGACCCCACGGATGAACTGGAGCGACCATGCGCCTCGGCGTGCGCTGGACCTTGCACGGCGACGGGCGGACCCCCGCTCCGGGAGCCGTCGTACGCCCCGACGAACGGCTCTCCTGGCCCCGCACGATCGGCCTCGGCGCCCAGCACGTGGTGGCGATGTTCGGCGCGTCCTTCGTCTCACCGATCCTCATGGGCCTCGACCCCAACCTCGCGATCATGATGTCCGGCATCGCGACGGTCATCTTCCTGCTCGCCACCAAGGGCCGGGTGCCCAGCTACCTCGGCTGCTCGCTCTCGTTCGTCGGGGTCGCCGCCGCGATCCGCGCCACCGGAGGGACCAGCGCCACCGTCACCGGCGCGGTCTTCGTGGTGGGCGTGGTGCTCTTCTTCGTGGGCCTCGCGGTGCAGCGGTTCGGCGCGCGGATCATCCACGCCGCGATGCCGCCCATCGTCACGGGCGCCGTCGTCATGCTGATCGGCTTCAACCTGGCGCCGGTCACCGCCTCCACCTACTGGCCCCAGGACCAGTGGACGGCCCTGCTGGTGATGGCCTTCACCGGCCTGGCCGTGGTGTGTCTGCGCGGTTTCTGGTCCCGGATCGCGATCTTCCTCGGCCTGCTCTTCGGGTACGGCATCTCCTGGCTGTTCGACCGGATCTTCGGGAAGATCCACTCCGTGCACGGCGGGGCGGCGGCCGTCGACCACTGGCGCCTCGACCTGTCGGGCGTCGGGAAGGCCGACTGGATCGGGCTTCCCACCTTCCACGCCCCGAGCTTCGAATGGTCCGCGATCCTCGTGGCGCTGCCCGTCGTGATCGCCCTGATCGCCGAGAACGCCGGCCATGTGAAGGCCGTCGGCGAGATGACCGGCACCAACCTCGACGACAAGCTGGGCACCGCCATCGCCGCCGACGGCGCGGGCTCCATGCTGTCGACCGCCGTGGGCGGCCCGCCGAACACGACCTACTCCGAGAACATCGGCGTCATGGCCGCCACCCGCGTCTACTCGACCGCCGCGTACTGGGCGGCCGCCGGCTTCGCGCTGCTCTTCGGCGTGTGCCCCAAGTTCGGCGCGGTCGTCGCGGCGATCCCGGGCGGCGTGCTCGGCGGCATCACCGTCATCCTGTACGGCATGATCGGGCTGCTCGGCGCGCAGATCTGGATCAACGCGAAGGTCGATCTGCGCAATCCGCTGAACCTCGTGCCGGCCGCGGCGGGCATCATCATCGGCATCGGCAACGTCACGCTGAAGTTCACCGACAACTTCCAGCTCAGCGGGATCGCGCTGGGCACGGTCGTCGTCATCACCGGCTATCACGTGCTGCGCGCGCTGGCCCCGGCCCACCTCAAGGAGCAGGAGCCGCTGCTGGATTCGGGCACCTCCTCCTACGAGAAGGGGCAGGAGGAGCAGGCCTAGGCGGCGTGCGCACATAGCCGCCCGGCGCGGCCGCGGCGCCCTCCACACCGGTCCGTTCATCCGATCCGGTCATGCCCCCTTCCGGCGGTGCTCGGCGCGGCGACGGGCTGGGACGCTGCCCCCATGACGCAGACCGAATGGACGCCCGCCGCACCCGTGGAGCACGCCCGCCGGTTCGGGGGGCCGCTCGATCCCGTGGTGCGGCGGATGCGGGCGCTGCGGGCGGACCTGCCGGCCCGGGACGGCATCGCGGTCTTCAACCGCGTCTATCTGACGGTGACGGAGGAGATCTCCCGGCTCATCGCGCACGGCGGCTTCACCGATCCGCACGCGGCGGCCACCCTGGACGCCCTGTTCGCCGGGCGCTATCTCGCGGCCGTGGAGGCGGCGGGCGCCGGCCGGCGCCCGCCGGACTGCTGGCGGCCCCTCTTTCAGTACCGCCGCCATCCCGGCGTACGTCCGCTCCAGTTCGCGCTCGCCGGGATCAACGCGCACATCGGGCACGACCTGACGCTGGCCCTGGTCGACAGCTGCCGGGCGCTCGACTGCGAACCCGCCTCCCTGGAGCGGGACTTCGACCGCGTGGGCGACGCCCTGACGCTCCTCGAAGAGCGGATCCGGGAGGAGCTCATGCCCGGTCCCGACCTGTTCCAGGTGGCCGACCCCATGACGCATCTGCTGGCGTCCTGGAGCCTCGACCGGGCACGGGACGCCTCGTGGTCGGCGGCGAAGGTCCTGTGGCAGCTGCGTGAACTCCCCTCCCTGGCCGAGGAGTTCACGGAGCGGCTCGACGCGGGGGTGGGCCTGGTGACCCGGTGCCTGCTGACCCCGCTGCCCGCCGCGCGCTGACCGTCCTCAGTCCTCGGGGAGCTCCACCGGAGCGATCGAGTCGTACAGGTCGCCCGGACCGGGGTTGGCCGCGTCGGTCGTCCCGCCGAAGTGGTGCATGACGCCCCACACCGCGTTGAGCGCGGTCTGCACGGCGCCCTCGGCCCATCCGGCCGTCCAGGAGATGTCGTCGCCCGCGAGGAAGATGCCCCGCTTGTCCTCCGGCAGGGCGTCCTGCATGAAATGCGTGAACAGGCGGCGCTGGTAGCGGTAGTGGCCGGGCAGGTTCGCCTTGAACGCGCCCATGAAGTACGGCTCGTTCTCCCAGGACACCGTGACCGGGTTGCCGATGATGTGCCGGCGGATGTCGACCTTCGGGTAGATCTCGCCGAGCGACTTGAGCATGACCTCCATGCGCTCGCTCGCCGACAGCGGCAGCCACTTGAGGCTGTCGTCGCACCAGGTGTAGGAGAGGCAGATGACGGCGGGCTTGTCCGGGCCGTTGTCGAGCAGGTAGGTGCCGCGCGTCATGCGGTCGGTGAGCGTCATCGACATGACGTCACGGCCGGTCTCCTCATCCTTGTCCAGCCAGAACGGCCGGTCGACGGGGACGAACAGCTTCGAGGACTCCATGTAGTGGGTGCGCTCGATCGCCGTCCAGTGGTCGATCGGGAAGAGCGAGTCGTCACAGGCGATCTTGGAGAGCAGCATCCAGGACTGCGCGGTGAAGATCGCCGCGCGGAAGGTGCGGATGTCGCCGTCGGCGTCCGTCACGGTGATCCGGTTGCCCGCGGTGCGGTGCAGCCGGGTCACGGCCGGCTTCGGCGCGCCCTCGTGGAGCGAGGCGAGCGAGGTCCCGGGCGCCCAGTGCACGAGCTTCGCGGGCTCCCGCTCCCACAGCCGCACGGGCAGCTGCTGGGAGCCGCCGACGATGCCGCGGTGGTGGTCGTCGGCCTCGGTGTAGACGACGCGCAGGATCTCCAGGATGGAGTTGGGGAAGTCGGTGTCCCAGCCGCCGGTGCCGAAGCCGACCTGGCCGAAGATCTCGCGGTGCCGGAAGGACTTGAAGGCCTCCGAGTCGCAGAGGAAGCCGTAGAAGGTCTGGTTGTCGAACTTCTCGACGAGCTTGGCCCAGATCTCACGGATGCGCGGGGTGTCGCGCTCCCGGATGGCCTGGTTCATGTCGGAGAAGTCGGCGCCCTCTTCGAGGCAGGCGTTCCACGCGTCCATGACCTCGCGGTACACGGCCGGCAGCTCGTCGACGGAGGTCGCGTAGTGGGACTCGCCCTTGAGGTCGACCACCGTGGAGGGGGTGTCCGGGGCGAGCGGGTTGGGGAACGGCTTGGTCTCCAGGCCCACCAGGTCGATGTAGTGCTGGAGCGCGGTGGAGCACGGGGGGAACCGCATGGCGCCCATCTCGGCGCTGAGCTCGGGGTCGCAGCCGGGGAAGCCGACGGTGCGCAGCCGGCCGCCGATCTGGTCGGCCTCGTACACGACGGGCTTGAGGCCCATCTTCATCAGCTCGTACGCGGCGACGATGCCGGAGAGGCCGCCGCCGATGACCGCGACCTCCGCGCCGTGCTCGGTCGCGGGTATCTGGCCGAGCCCGGCCGGGTGCGCGAGGAAGTCGTCGTACGCGTAGGGGAAGTCCGGCCCGAACATCGTGACGGGCGGCTGCTCGTCGATGTGCTGGACGGCGGTGGGCACCGTGGACGTCATGGGGTACGGACTCCTTGCACAGTACGGAAGTTGAGGGGGTGGGGGCGGCGGGGCCGGGCGGCCCGGGGCTCAGACCAGGGAGGCGTAGAGGCCGGGGCGGCGGTCGCGCAGATACGGGTTGTTCGCGCGCGAGGCGGCCAGGAACGCGGGGTCGACGTCGCCGACGACCAGCTCGGTACCGCGCCCGGCGCGGGCGCGGGCGGCGCCGTCGGGGCCGGCCAGGCAGCTCAGGCCGACGAATTCGAAGGCGCCCTCGGGGCCGGTGCGGTTGACGTACGCGACGTACAGCTGGTTCTCGAAGGCGCGGACCGGCACGAGGGACTCGGCGACGAACTGGAAGGGGTGCATCTGGGCCGTGGGCACGAGGAGGAGGTCGGTGCCGGCCAGCGCGTGGGCCCGTACGTTCTCGGGGAACTCCACGTCGTAGCAGATCATCATGCCGATGCGGAGGCCGTTCAGCTCGGCCTGGACGACGCATCGCTCGCCCGGGGTGAAGGCCGCCTGCTCGAAGTCGCCGAAGAGGTGGGTCTTGCGGTAGTTCGCGAGGCGGGTGCCGTCGGGGCCGATGAGCTGGGCGGCGTTGTAGACGGTGTCGCCGTCGCGCTCGGGGTAGCCGTAGACGACGGCCAGGCCGTGCCGTACGGCGATCGCGGCGATCGCCTCGGCGGAGGGTCCGTCGGCGGGCTCGGCGAGCTTCGCGATGTCGTCGCCGATGGCGTACCCGGTGAGGAACAGCTCGGGGCAGACGATCAGCCCGGCGCCGGTCGCGGCGGCCCGCCCGGCCGCGTCGTCCAGGACCGTCAGGTTCGCGGCGACGTCCGAGAGACTGCCGGAGCTCTGGAGCAGGGCGGTGCGCAACGCGGGCATGGGCGGTCCTCGGCGGGGGGTGCGGGGTGGGGTCATTAGACGGTACGTTCCGCTGATCGCGGGGGACAAGGCGGGAGCGTTGCGTGTCGGCGCGCGATTCGTTGCGCATGATCGCCCCAGAGCAGCGATTCATTGCGCCGACCCGCACCCGCGCAGTTCCCCGCGCCCCTGAAACCCCACCTTCGGGTGCGGACCGTGCCCGCGTCCCGCGCAGTTCCCCGCGCCCCTGGGTGGGTGGGCCTTGGCGGCATGCTCAATCCAGGTGTCCGGCTGCTCGACCCCGGCCCATGCAGGCCACCCCAGCCCGTCCGGCGATTGAGGACGAGCGCCGTTCAGGCGCGAACCGGGGTCTGGGGCGGAGCCCCAGGCAACCCCGCCCTCGGGTGCGGACCGTGCCCGCGTCTCGCGCAGTTCCCCGCGCCCCCAGGTGGGTGGGCCTTGGCAGCGTGCCCAGTACAGGCCACCCCAGCCCGTCCGGCGTTTGAGGACGAGCGCCGTTCAGGCGCGAACCGGGGTCTGGGGCAGAGCCCCAGGCAACCCCGCCCTCCAGCTGCGACCGTGCCCGCGTCTCGCGCAGTTCCCCGCGCCCGTGGGTGGGTCGGCCTTGGCAGGGTGCCCAGTCTCGGCATCCCCAGCCCGTCCGGCGATTGAGGACGAGCGCCGTTCAGGCGCGATACGGGGTCTGGGGCAGAGCCCCAGGCAACCCCGCCCTCCAGCTGCGGACCGTGCCCGCGTCCCGCGCAGTTCCCCGCGCCCCTGGCGGCACTGGCGCCGGGCAGCATGCACGTCCCCAGCCCGTCCGGCGATTGAGGACGAGTGCCCTCAAGGCGCGACACGGGGTCCGGGGCGGAGCCCGGGGGTCAGGCTGGGCTGCCTGAGGTGTAGCGGCGGAGCAGCGGGGACAGGACCAGCACGGACTTCGTCCGTTCCACGTACGGCTCCCCCGCGATCCGCTCGAGCACCCGCTCGAAGTGCCGCATATCGGAGGCGAAGACCTGCACGATCGCGTCCGCCTCCCCCGTCACGGTGGAGGCCGACGCGACCTCGGGATACCGCTCGAGCCCCCGCCTGATCGCATCGGGCGAGGTGTTGCGGCGGCAGTAGATCTCGATGAACCCCTCGGTCTCCCAGCCGAGCGCCGCCGGGTCCACCCGGACCGTGAACCCGGTGATGGCACCCTCGGCCCGCAGCCGGTCGACGCGCCGCTTGACGGCGGGCGCGGACAGACCGATCAGGGAGCCGATGTCGGCGTAGGAGCGCCGGGCGTCTTCGGCGAGCGCGTGGACGATGCGTTCATCGAGGTCATTGAGTCGCACTGCGGGTGGATCACTTCTGTGAGGCGGTGGCCAGCCTGGAACGGCGGTAGCCGTAAGCGAAGTAGATCACGAGACCGGCGGCCATCCAGTATCCGAAGTACTCCCATGTGATTCCGGACAGGTTCCACATGAGGTAGCCGCAGCTGAGGAAGCCGAGGATGGGCACGACCCAACCGAGCGGCACCCGGAAGGTGCGCGGCATGTCCGGGCGCGTCTTGCGCAGGATGACGACGGCGACATTGACCAGCGCGAAGGCGAAGAGCGTGCCGATGCTGGTGGCGTCCGCGAGGTTGCCGAGCGGCACCGCGGCGGCGAGCACACCGCAGAACAGCGACACGGCGACGGTGTTGGCGACCGGGGTCCCGCTGCGCGGGCTGACCTTGGCGAAGACCTTGGGGACGAGGCCGTCGCGGGACATCGCGAACAGGATGCGGGTCTGGCCGTACAGCACGGTCAGGACGACGCTCGCGATGGCGATCACCGCGCAGGCCGCGAGCAGCGTGGCCCAGAAGGAGTGGCCGGTGACGTCCTTCATGATCCCGGCGAGCGCCGCCTCGGAGCCCTCGAACTGCTTCCAGGGGCGCGCGCCGACGGCAACGAACGCGACGAGCACGTACAGCGCGGTGACGATGACGAGCGACAGCATGATCGCGCGCGGCAGGTCCTTCTTGGGGTTCTTCGCCTCCTCGCCGGCCGTGGAGGCCGCGTCGAAGCCGATGTACGAGAAGAAGAGCGTCGAGGCGGCGCCGCTGACGCCGGCCGTGCCGAGCGGCATGAAGTCGTGGTAGTTGCCCGACTTGAAGCCCATGAAGCCGATCACGCAGAACAGCACGAGCGCGGCGATCTTCACACCGACCATGATCGTGTTGATCCGGGCGGACTCGCGGGCGCCGCCCAGGAGCAGGCCCATGGCGAGGACCACGACGATCAGGGCGGGCAGGTTGAATATCCCGCCGTCGCCGGGCGGCGCGGACAGCGCGTCGGGGATGGTGACACCGATCGTGCCGTCGAGGAACTCGTTCAGGTACTGCCCCCAGCCGACGGCGACCGCCGCCACCGAGACGCCGTACTCCAGGATCAGGCACCAGCCGCAGATCCAGGCGATGAGTTCGCCGAGCGTTGCGTATGCGTACGAGTACGAGGAGCCCGCGACGGGGATGGAGCCCGCGAGCTCGGCGTAGGACAGGGCCGAGAAGAGCGCGGTGACGCCGGCGAGCACGAACGAGATCGTGACGGCGGGTCCGGCCTTGGGGACGGCCTCCCCGAGCACCACGAAGATGCCGGTGCCGAGCGTCGCACCGATGCTGATCATGGTCAGCTGCCACATGCCGAGCGAGCGCTTCAACGAGCCGCCCTCGCCCTGGCCACCCTCCGCGACCAGCGTCTCCACCGGCTTGCGCCGCATCAGACCGCGACCGGGGCGCGGGCCCCCGGCATCGGGTGCATCGGTCGAGGGTGGCGCTGCGCCGTGATCCAACACTGAGGTGGCTCCTTATCGCTGCCAATCGGACGGCGGGTGACCGCGACGGTCCAGCCTTCCCCCATAGGGGACATTCCGGGCAGCATGAAGCCTTCCGTGGCCGGTTCCGCCGAGCAGGCGGTCCCCGCCACTCCACGTACGGCGAGAACCCTATGGGGTTCTGGTTCCCGGTCGTAATGCAGCAACCTTGCGCATCGATGGCTGATCATTGCGCTCAAGTGCGACGCATGGGTGTTTGTTGCACATCAACGTTCGATCCGTGCGTACGCCCTGCTCAGGGCCGGGTTCACGGCCCTGAGCAGTGGTCCTGGTCACGGCGCCGCCTTGACACCTCGTCAGCCCTGTTGCAGGGTCGCGCCCCATGGAACTGCACGAGCCGTACGAGCTCGCCGGGCAGCCGGCCGGGGGCTGGCTCGACCCGGCCCCCTACCTGCGCGGAGTCGCCTGGCTCGACTCCGAAGGACGCCCCGTGCGCGCCGATCCCGACGATGTGATGCGGCTGCCGTGGGACACCGGGGAGCGGGCCGCCCTGCCCATCGGGATGCGGATCGAGTTCCTCGCGCGGGGTGCCACGGCGGTGGAGCTCCGCTACCGCGCCCGGGTGCCCGCGGAGGGCGAGGCGCTGCACGATCTCGCGCACACCTTCGCGCTCTGGCAGGGCGAGGAGTGCCTGACCGAGACGACGGTGACGCCGCACGAGGAGGGGCACGTACGGATCCAACTGCCGCGCTCCACCGGCTCGTTCACCATCCACCCGCCGGAGTCGCAGGCGCCGGTGGTGGTCGGGGTGCGGGGGGTCGGCGGCGCCATCGAGCCGGTCGGGCGCCGGCCGCGCTGGCTCGTGCACGGAGACTCCATCACGGAGGGCTGGTGGTCGACCCGGCCCGCGCACTCCTGGCCGGCCGTCGCGGGCCGCAGGCTGGGCCTGGACACCGTGAACCTGGGGTACGCGGGCGGCGGGCGGGGCGAACTCGCCATCGCCGAACAGCTCGCCCGGCTGCCCGCCGACGTGCTCACGCTCGCCTTCGGCACCAACTGCTGGTCGGCGCCGTTCTCGGTGCCCCTGATGTACGAGACGCTCCTGGCCTTCGTGCGGCTCGTGCGCCAGGGCCACCCGACGACCCCGCTGCTCCTGGTCTCTCCGCTGCTCCATCCGGAGGCGGAGGAGACCCCGAACGCGCTCGGTGCGACGCTCACGGAGCTGCGCACCGCCCTGGAGGACGCCGCGCGCACGCTCATGGCGGAGGGCGACGGCCATCTCCGTCTGCTGCTCGGGCACGGCCTGTTGACCCCGGACCACCTCGCCGACGGGCTCCACCCGACCGACGAGGGGCATGCCCTGCTCGGCGCGGCGGTGGCCGAGGCACTCGCTCCGTACGTGCCGGAGCCCCCGCGAGAGGACTCGCGGGGGCTCCGGGCGGTTCGGCGGGAGCGGGGCTAGCTCCAGCTGTTGTGCAGCGGCTTGCCCTCGGCGTAGCCGGCGGCGGACTGGATGCCGACGACGGCCTTCTCCTCGAACTCGGCGAGCGAGGAGGCACCGGCGTAGGTGCAGGAGGAGCGGACGCCCGCGATGATCGAGTCGATCAGGTCCTCGACACCCGGGCGGGCCGGGTCGAGGAACATGCGCGAGGTGGAGATGCCCTCCTCGAACAGCGCCTTGCGGGCGCGGTCGTAGCCGGACTCGTCGCTCGTGCGGTTCTTGACCGCGCGGGCGGAGGCCATGCCGAAGGACTCCTTGTACAGGTGGCCCTCCGCCGAGGTGTGGAGGTCGCCCGGGGACTCGTAGGTGCCCGCGAACCAGGAGCCGATCATGACGTTGGACGCGCCGGCGGCGAGCGCCATGGCGACGTCGCGCGGGTGGCGGACCCCGCCGTCGGCCCACACGTGCTTGCCGAACTTCTTGGCCTCGGCGGCGCACTCCAGGACCGCGGAGAACTGCGGCCGGCCGACGCCGGTCATCATGCGGGTGGTGCACATGGCGCCGGGTCCGACGCCGACCTTGATGATGTCGGCGCCGGCCTCGATCAGGTCGCGCACGCCTTCGGCGGCGACGATGTTGCCCGCGACGATGGGGACCTGCGGGTCGAGGCCGCGGACGGCCTTGATCGCGGCGATCATGGATTCCTGGTGGCCGTGCGCGGTGTCCACGACGATCGTGTCGGCGCCGGCGTCGAGGAGCTGCTTGGCCTTGCCCGCCACGTCGCCGTTGATGCCGACGGCGGCGGCGATGCGCAGCCTGCCCTCGGCGTCGGTGGCCGGGGTGTAGAGCGTCGCGCGCAGGGCGCCCTTGCGGGTCAGGATGCCGGCCAGACGGCCGTCCTTGTCCACGGCGGGGGCGTAGCGGCGGTTGGCGCCGTCCAGCTTGTTGAAGGCCTCGCGGGGGTCGATGTCGGCGTCGAGGAGCAGCAGGTCCTTGGCCATGACCTCGGAGAGCTGGGTGAAGCGGTCGACGCCCGTCAGGTCGGCGTCGGTGACGACACCGACCGGCTTCTGGTCGGCGTCGACGACGACGCCCGCGTTGTGGGCCCGCTTCGGCAGCAGGGCGAGCGCGTCGGCGACGGTCTGGGTCGGGGCGAGGACGATCGGCGTGTCGAGCACGTGGTGACGCGTCTTGACCCAGGAGATCACCTCGGTGACGACCTCGATCGGGATGTCCTGGGGGATCACGACGATGCCGCCGCGGCGCGCCACGGTCTCGGCCATGCGGCGCCCGGCGATCGCGGTCATGTTGGCGACGACGAGCGGGATGGTGGTGCCCGTGCCGTCGGGAGAGGCCAGGTCGACGCCCTGGCGGGAGCCCACCGCGGAGCGGCTCGGCACCATGAACACATCGTCGTACGTCAGGTCGTACGGCGGCTTGATGTCGTTGAGGAAACGCACGTGCTGAACATCCCAGTCGTTCGAGGTGGCCCCAGGCATTTCAGCCAGGGGAAAAGCACGTAGTTCATTGTCCCATGTTCGTACGATTGCGCTGCCCGGACCGATCGTCCAGGGACCGGACCCGGGTCCTAGTGCGATCCTCCTAGTGCGAGGTGCACGGCCAGGGTGCCGCGCGGTCCGGGTCCGGCCGCGCCGTCCAGTACGTCCAGGGCGACGGCCCACTCCTCGGGCCGCCGGGCCGCGTACTCCTGCCAGCGCGTCACGACGAGGAGACGGCCGGGATCGGCCGGGCCCCAGTCGGGGTCGCCCAGACAGTCGGCGAGGGCGTCCCAGTTCCGGCCGAACCAGTCGGGCAGGCGCAGCGCCGTGGCCACGCGGTCCATGAAGGCGGCCTTTCCGGTCACCCCGTCGAGGTCGAGGAGGTCGACGAGCCATCCCGTGGCCCGTACGGAGTCGAACGCGTCGGCCGTCATCGCAGTACCGCCTTGAACGTCTTGTAGTGGTCGCCGGTGTAGAAGAACTCGCCACTCTGCCCGGTGATCAGGCGCCGTGCCCCGCGGTCGCGCGAGCCCGGGGTGTCGACGGTGTACTCGTGGTAGTAGCCGCGCTTGTGCTGCGGCAGGAGCTTCTCGACGTTGCCGAACACCACGCCGTCCCTGCTGTACGGGAACGGGCCGCCCTTGTCGATGAGGACCAGCGTCCTGCGCGCCTCGGCCGGCAGTGAGGCCGCCGGGACCGTGGCCATGCCCTTGGCCCAGCCGGGGGCCGGCGCGGAGGCGGTCGCGGGGTGCGTGGAGCCCGCCGGTGTCGCCGTGTCCTTGCCGCCGCACCCGGCGAGGAGCACCGCCAGACACACGAGGACCGGGGCGAGGGCGAGCCGGGCCAACCTGTTGATCATGTGCCGATGCTCCCATCCGGGGACGCCGCGAGCGAATGCGTGGAGTGATGTTTCCGGGTCACGATGGAGTCATGCTCCTTGCCGACGTGGCCAGAACCTCGGCCGAGATCGCCGCCACCTCATCGCGCTCGGAGAAGTCCGCGCTGCTGGCCCGGCTCTTCTCGGCCACCGAACCCGACGAGGCGCCGCTGGTGGTGACGTATCTGGCGGGGCGGCTGCCGCAGCGGCGCACCGGGCTCGGCTGGAGCGCCCTCAAGGACCGTCCGCCGCCCGCCGCGGCGCCCTCGCTGACCGTCCGGGACGTCGACGAGCGCCTGGACCGCGTCTCGGCGGTGGCCGGGAAGGGCGCGCAGGGCGAACGCAGGCGGCTGGCCGGTGAGCTGATGGCCGCGGCCACCGCCGAGGAGCAGGACTTCCTGGTCGCGCTGATCGTCGGCGAGGTGCGCCAGGGCGCCCTCGACGCGGCGGCCGTCGAGGGGCTCGCGGCGGCGGCCGGGGCGAGCGCCGCCGAGGTGCGGCGCGCCGTGATGCTGGCCGGCTCGCTCGGCACGGTCGCCCGGGTGCTGCTCGCGGAGGGCCCGGCCGCGCTCGCCGCGTTCCGGCTCGACGTGGGCCGGCCGGTGTTCCCCATGCTGGCGCACAGCGCGAAGGACGTCGGCGAGGCGCTCGACCGGCTGGGTCCGTGCGCCGTCGAGGAGAAGCTCGACGGCATCCGCGCGCAGGTCCACAAGGACGGCGATACGGTACGGGTCTTCACCCGCACCCTCGACGACATCACCGAGCGGCTGCCCGAAGTGGTCGCGGCGGCGCGGGAGTTGGCGGCGGAGCGCGCCGTGCTGGACGGGGAGGTGATCGCGCTCGGCCCGGACGGGCGGCCGCGGTCGTTCCAGGACATCGCCGGGCGCGTCGGCTCCCGGCTCGATGTCGCGGGCGCCCGGGAACGGCTGCCGCTCTCCCCCGTCTTCTTCGACCTGTTGTCGGTGGACGGACGGGACCTGCTCGATCTGCCGGTGCGCGAGCGGCACACGGAGCTGGCCCGCATCGCGCCCGGACCCCGGCGCGTGCGGCGGTACGTGGTGGAGGACCCGGCCGACCCCGAACAGCGGCGCGCGGCCGAGGAGTTCGCCGCCGGGACGCTGGAGCTCGGCCACGAGGGCGTGGTCCTCAAGGGGCTCGACTCGCTGTACGCGGCGGGCCGGCGCGGCGCCTCGTGGCTGAAGGTCAAGCCCGTGCACACCCTGGACCTGGTGGTCCTCGCGGCGGAGTGGGGCCACGGCCGGCGCACCGGTTCGCTCTCCAACCTGCATCTCGGGGCGCGCCGCGAGGACGGCTCGTTCGCGATGCTCGGCAAGACGTTCAAGGGCCTCACCGACGCGTTGCTGGCCTGGCAGACCGAGCGGCTGCGGGAGTTGACCGTGGCGGAGGAGCCCTGGGGGGTGCGGGTGCGGCCGGAACTCGTCGTCGAGGTGGCCTTCGACGGCGTACAGAGATCATCGCGGTACCCGGAAGGGGTGACACTGCGGTTCGCACGGGTAGTGCGCTATCGCGAGGACAAGAGGGCCTCGGAAGCGGACACGGTCGCGACGGTCCTCGGTCCCCCACGTTCCCGGCTTCGCTCGGACAGGGAGGGCCCCCCTCGCGACGGAAGGGAATGAACCGGTGGAGCACGGTGACGGCACGGGGCGACTCGAACAGGCACAACGGCGGGCCCAGGAGGCCGGGTTGGCGGCCGCGAGGCTCACCGCGGAGGGGGTCCGGGCGATCGCGCTGACCTGGGTGGACGTGGCGGGCCTCACCCGCGTCAAGGTGGTGCCGACCACCCGGCTGGCCCAGGTCGCGGCGCACGGCGTGGGCATGTCGCCGGTGTTCGACGTGTATCTGGTGGACGACTCGGTCACCACCAGCGCCCACATCGGCGGCCCCGACGGCGACCTGCGGCTCATCCCCGACCTGGACCGGCTCACCGTGCTCGCCGCGCAGCCGGGCTGGGCGTGGGCACCGGCCGACCGGTTCGAGCAGTCGGGCGAGCCGTACGAGGCCTGCCAGCGGCTGTTCGCGCGCCGGATGACCGAGCGGGCCGCCGAGCGCGGCATCGAGCTGCGGATGGGCTTCGAGACGGAGTGGGTGGTCGACCCGCCGCTCGCGGGACCGGCGTACGGGATGGCGCGGGTCGTCGAGCGCTCGCAGTACGTGGGCGACGTCCTTGAGGCCCTTGAGGCGCAGGGGGTGGAGGTGCTCCAGATCCATCCGGAGTACACCCCCGGCCAGTTCGAGGTGTCGGTGGTCCCGGCGGACCCGGTGGGCGCGGCGGATCTCGCGGTGCTGGTGCGCGAGACGATCCGCGCGGTGTCGCTCCGGCACGGGCTCACGCCGTGGTTCGGTCCCGTCGTCGACCCCGAGGGCGTCGGCAACGGCGGCCACCTCCACCTGAGCCTGTGGCGGGACGGGCGCAACCTGTGCCGGGGCGGCGACGGCCCGTCCGCCATGACCGCGACCAGCGAGGCCTTCCTCGCCGGAATCCTCGACGCGCTGCCCGCGCTGCTCGCGATCGGGGCGCCGAGCCCCGCGAGCTATCTGCGGCTCGCGCCGTCGCGCTGGGCCGGCGCCTTCCAGTGCTGGGGGCCGGAGAACCGGGAGGCGGCGCTGCGCTTCGTACCGGGGCCGCCCGGCGCGGAGGGCGCCGCGAACGCCGAGGTGAAGTCGTTCGACCCGGCCGCCAATCCGTACCTCGTGACGGGCGCGGTCATCGCGGCCGGGCTCGCGGGCCTCGACGCGGGTCTGCGGCTGCCCGAGCCGGTGGCGGGCGACCCGGTCGCCTCGGCCGGCGCCCGCCGGCTGCCGGCCTCCCTGCCCGAGGCGCTCGCTCACTTCACGGAGTCGGCGGTCCTGCGCGAGGCGCTCGGCGACGCGCTCTTCGAAGCGATCGTCTCGGTGCGCCAGGCCGAGACGAAGCTCTTCGACGGCCGGACGCCGCGGGAGATCGCCGAGGCCACCCGTGGGAGGTACTGAGTGCTGCCGCTCGTCGACCACCACTGTCACGGTGTGCTGCGCTCCGACCCCGACGCGGCCGCGTTCGAGGCGTTCCTGACCGAGTCCGACGCGCCGGCCGCACCCGGCACGACGTTCTTCGACACCCAGCTGGGCTTCGCCGTGCGCCGCTGGTGCCCGCCGCTCCTGGGGCTCGATCCGCACTGCCCGCCCGAGCGCTATCTGGCCCGCCGCGGCGAGCTGGGCGCCGAGGAGGCCAACCGGCTCCTCCTCGGCGCCACCGGCATCGGCAGCTACCTGGTGGACACCGGACTGCCGGGCGACCTGACCGGCCCGGAGGAGCTGGCCCGCCTGGGCGGTGCCGCGGCGCGCGAGATCGTACGGCTGGAACATCTCGCGGAGCGCACCGCAATGGGGGTACGAGATCCGGACAAGTTCCTGACGGCGCTCGGGGACGCGATCGGCGCCGCCGCGGGCACGGCGGCGGGCTTCAAGTCGGTGGTCGGGTACCGTCACGGCCTCGACTTCGACCCGGCGCCACCGGGCGCGGCGGAGCTGCGCGCGGCGACCGCGGGATGGCTGGAAGCGGGCGCGGGCCGGATCACCGATCCGGTGCTGCTGCGGCACCTGCTGTGGTCGGCGGCCGACACCGGCCTGCCGCTCCAGATCCACACCGGTTTCGGCGACCCGGACCTGAGACTGCACCGGTGCGATCCGCTGCTGCTCACCGATTTCATCCGGGCGGTGCGCCCCACGGGCTGCCGGCTGGTCCTGCTGCACGGCTACCCCTACCACCGGGCCGCCGGCTATCTGGCGCACGTCTACCCGCATGTGTACGCCGACGTGGGGCTCTCGCTGGGGCACACGGGGGCGCGGGCGACCGCGGTGCTCGCCGAGTTCCTCGAACTGGCCCCGTTCGGCAAGCTGCTGTTCTCGACGGACGCGTACGGCCTCGCGGAGCTGTACGTGGTGGGGGCCCGGCTCTACCGGGAGGCGCTCGACCAGCTCCTGAACGGCTGGACGAGGTCCGGGGCGTGGTCGGCGGCGGACGCGGACCGGGTGGCGGCCCTGGTGTCGGCGGGCAACGCCGAGCGGGTCTACGGCGGCTGAGGCGGGAGCACACCGGGGGCGCGGCGCCCCCGGTGGCTCAGACGCCGTCCGGGTCCGCGCGGTTCAGGGCGGGCCGGGGCTTGGGGCCGGTCTCGTTGAGGAGGAAGTCGGCCGCGGCGGTGTCGGTGACGAGGCTGGTGACCAGGCCGGAGCGGAGCACCGCGTCGATGGCGGCGGCCTTGCGCTGGCCCCCGGCGATCGCGACGACCTCCGGGATGCGGCGCAGCCGGTCCGCCTCGACGGTGATGCAGCGCTCGCCCAGGTCGCGGCCGACGCGGCGGCCCTCGGCGTCGAAGAGGTGCGCGGACATCTCCGCGGCGACGCCGAGCGAGGCGTAGTGGGCCCGCTCCTCGTCGCTGAGCATGTCGTGCACGGTGGAGATGCCGGGCTCCCAGGAGCCGATGGACACCGCGGCGACGGTGACCTTGTCGAAGTACTCGAAGGCGCGGGCGATCCCGGTCTGGTTGCGCAGCGCGGCCGCGGTGGCCGGGTCGGGAAGCAGCATCGGGGCGTAGATGGGGTGGGCCTCGCCGCCGGAGACCTGGGCGGCGCGGCGCACCGCCTCGACGGAGCCGCGCTCGGCGGTGCCCGCGTCGTAGACCCCGGTCAGCTGGACCACCGTGCAGGGCGGGAGTCTGTCGAGGGCGGCGGCCATGTGGATGGTGGAGCGGCCCCAGGCGAGGCCCAGCACATCGCCCTCGCTGACCAGCTCGCCCAGCAGGTCGGCGGCGACCTCGCCGAGGTTCTCCGGGTCGGGCGAGGTCTCCTCGCCCTCCGCGGGGGACTCCACGACGACCGCGTGCCGCAGCCCGTAGCGGGCGCGCAGGGCGTCGGAGCGCTCCGCGTCCAGCTCGGCGGGGACACGGATCTCGATCCGCACGAGATCACGTTCCAGGGCGGTCTCCAGGACCCGGGCCACCTTGAAGCGGCTCACGCCGAACTCCTCGGCGATCTGGATCTTGGACTTCCCCTCCAGGTAGAAGCGGCGGGCCATGGCCGCCGCCTGCACCAGCTCCGCGGGTCCCATCCGCAGGGCTGACCGACCCGCCGACATTGCAGACACCGCGATCTCCTCACTGCTGTTCACAAACTGCTGTTCACGCACCGGACTCGCTGTTCATCCTGTCAGATACAGCGGTCCTTGATCAGCCCCGAAGGGTTCCGTTCATTCAGTGGCGGCTCAGTGTGCGCATGCCCAGGGTGCGCCCGCCGTCGCCCGTTCAGCCAGGGAACGCAGGCCCCGCACGGCTTCGGCCGGATCGTCGGCTCCGTAGACGGCGGATCCGGCGACGAAGACATCGGCTCCGGCCTCGGCGCAGCGCTCGATCGTGGCGGCCGAAACGCCTCCGTCGACCTGGAGCCAGAGTTCAAGTCCGTGTTTGGCGATCAGCTCACGGGTCCGGCGGATCTTCGGCAGCATGATGTCGAGGAAGGACTGGCCGCCGAAGCCGGGCTCGACCGTCATGATCAACAGCATGTCGAGCTCGGGGAGCAGGTCCTCGTACGGCTCGATCGGGGTGGCCGGCTTCAGCGCCATCGAGGCGCGGGCGCCCTTGGCGCGGATCTCGCGGGCGAGGCGCACGGGAGCGGCGGCGGCCTCCGCGTGGAAGGTGACCGAGCCGGCCCCGGCCTCCACGTACTGCGGGGCCCAGCGGTCCGGGTCCTCGATCATCAGATGGCAGTCGAGCGGCGTGTCCGTCGCCTTGCTCAGGGATTCCACGATCGGCACGCCGAGCGTGAGGTTGGGCACGAAGTGGTTGTCCATCACATCGACATGGAGCCAGTCGGCGCCCCTGACGGCCTGGGCCTCGTCGGCCAGCCGGGCGAAGTCCGCGGAGAGGATGCTGGGGTTGATCTGAGCCATGCCCCAAGCCTGCCATGCCCCGGGCGACTTGCCTGCCACGGTGCCGGACGAAGGCGGTACGGATCCGCGCCGGGCAGGCGATCCTGCCGTTCCCGCCGCGCCCCGGCGCATGATCCTCCGCCCGCGCGGCCGGCCACCGCAGCCCCTGCGGCGCGGCCCCGGCCCGGCGGCGGCCAAACCGTGATGCGCTCAACTGCCGTACGGGGACGGGCAGTTCGCCTCCGTCGCCGTGTGTGCACGGGAGGCGACGCGCAGCGTTCGGCGGGCGGTGGCGCCCCGGGTCACCGGGGCGCCGGCGCCCGCGTCAGGCGCTGCGCCTCAGGAGCGCCAGATACATCGCGTCGGTGCCGTGCAGATGCGGCCACAGCTGCACGTCGGGGCCGTCGCCGAGGCCGGCGACGCCGGGCATCAGGGGGCGTACGTCGATCCACTCGGCCTCGATGGGCTCGGCGCCGCCGCGGCCCTTGAGGACGTCGTCGACGACGATCCGGGTCTCGGCGAGGTGCGGCGAGCAGGTGGCGTAGCCGACGACGCCGCCGACGCGGACCGCGGAGAGCGCCTCGCGCAGCAGCCCGCGCTGGAGCGGCGCGAAGCCCTCCAGGTCCTCGGGGCGACGGCGCCAGCGGGCCTCGGGGCGACGGCGCAGGGCGCCGAGCCCGGAGCAGGGCACGTCCATCAGGACGCGGTCGAAGGAGCCCGGCAGCCACGGCGGGCGGGTGCCGTCGGCGGCCACGACCTGGTAGGGGCCCGGGTTGCCGGCGAGCGCGCGCTCGACCAGGCGGGCCCGGTGCGGCTGCTTCTCGGAGGCGAGCAGGGCCGCGCCGCGCCCCGCGGCGAGCGCCGCGAGCAGGGCGGCCTTGCCGCCGGGGCCGGCGCAGCCGTCGAGCCACAGCTCGTCGCGGCCCTCGACGGGGGCGTTGGCGAGGGCGGCCGCCACCAGCTGGCTGCCCTCGTCCTGGACACCGGCCCGGCCCTCGCGCACGGCGTCCAGCGCGCCGGGCTCGCCGCCCTCGGCCATCCGCACGGCATACGGCGACCAGCGGCCGGGCAGCGCGGCGTCCTCGCCGACCGCGTCGAGGAGTTCCTCGGTGGTGGATCGTCCCGGACGGGCGACCAGGGTCACCTCGGGGCGCTCGTTGTCGGCCTCCAGGAGGTCCTCGATGCCGGCCCGGCCGCCGCCGAGGGCGTCCCACAGCGCGGAGACGATCCAGCGCGGGTGGGAGTGGACGACCGCCAGATGGTCCTCCGCGTCGTCCTCGTAGGAGGGCGCGACCTTCTCCAGCCAGCCGTCGAGGTCGTTCGCGGAGATCTTGCGCAGCACGGCGTTGACGAACTTGGCCCGCCCGTCGCCGAGCACCACACGCGCCAGCTCCACGCTCGCCGAGACCGCGGCGTGCGTGGGGATGCGGGTGCCGAGCAGCTGGTGCGCGCCGAGCGCGAGCACATCGAGCACCGGCGGGTCGACCTCGCGCAGCGGCCGGTCGATGCAGGCCGCGATGACCGCGTCGTACGTGCCCTGGCGGCGCAGCGTGCCGTAGACCAGCTCGGTGGCGAGCGCCGCGTCCCGGGTGTCGAAGGTGCCGCCCTCGCGCGCCTTGCGGAGCAGCGGGGGCAGCACGAGGTTGGCGTAGGCGTCGCGCTCGTCGACGGCCCGCAGCGCCTCGAAGGCGAGGATGCGGACCGGGTCCTTCTTGGGACGGCGGTACGGCTTGCCGGTCTTGCCCCCGTTGGGGTTCGGGCTGCGACGTGGCGAATCGTTCACGTGAAAGGTGCTCCGCTGATCAGATGGGGCGAACCCTCTCAGCGTACGTCCGCCGCCCCCACGCGCTCACCCGGGGCGATGCGCACCCCGCGGGCCCAGTCGGCGCCGCGCATCGGCTTCTTGCCCTGCGGCTGGACCCAGAGGAGCTCCACGGCGTGCGAGCCGGTGCCCACGTACACGTTGTTCTTGGCGACGGAGAGCTCGCCCGGCGCGAGGTCGGTGCGGTCGGTGACCAGGGCCGCCTGGATGAGCTTGAGGCGCTCGCCGCGGAACACGGTCCACGCGCCGGGCGCGGGGGTGCAGCCGCGCACCACGCGGTCGACGCGCAGCGCGGGCGCCGACCAGTCGATGCCCGCCATCTCGACGGTGATCTTCGGGGCGAGCGAGATCCCGTCGGCGGGCTGCGGGACCGCCTTCAGCGTGCCGTCCTCGATGCCGTCCATGGTGGCGGCGAGCAGCCCCGCCCCGGCGAACGCGAGACGCGTGAGCAGGTCGCCGCTGGTGTCCGTGGGCCGGACCTCCTCGGTGACCGTGCCGTACACCGGGCCCGAGTCGAGCCCCTCCTCGATGAGGAAGGTGGCGGCGCCGGTGATCTCGTCGCCCGCCATCACGGCGTGCTGCACGGGCGCTGCCCCCCGCCAGGCGGGCAGCAGCGAGAAGTGCAGGTTGACCCAGCCGCGCGCCGGGATGTCGAGGGCCGCCTTGGGCAGCAGCGCCCCGTAGGCGACGACCGGGCAGCAGTCCGGGGCGATCTCGCGCAGCCGGGCCAGGAACTGCTCGTCCCGTGGCTTCGCGGGCTTGAGCACCTCGATGCCGGCCTCCTCCGCGCGCTCGGCGACGGGGCTCGCCACGAGGCGCCGGCCGCGTCCGGCGGGTGCGTCGGGCCGGGTGACGACCGCGGCGACCTCGTGCCGACCGGAGGCGATCAGGGCGTCAAGGGCGGGAACGGCGACCTCGGGGGTGCCTGCGAAGACGAGCTTCACTGGGAGTTACCTCGCTTTGTCGAGAGCAGCGTCTCAGTCTATGGGCCGGTGGGGTACGGGCGTACGCCCAGGTGCGGCACCGGCGGTCGCGGCGTACGCGCAGGTGCCGCGGGGGTGCGGGGCGGGGCGGGCGGCGCCCGGGTGGTTCCGTCCGGCAGGGGCGCATGAGTGCTCGTGCGCCCTGTGCATATGCCCATACGCCCCCGCAGCGTGACCACAACAGCGGGTAGCGCGTTGGTCAAGAGAGATTGACCCCGACCGGGCCGCTCGTGCGGCCCGCGCCCGTCCAGCACCCGCACCACGTCAACACGGCACAGCTCGGCATTACGCAGTATCAGTACCGTTTTCACCCTTCCTTTCATCGCCGGTTCGAGAGGCTTGCCCATGGCCGACCACGCAACCCACGACGCCCAAGCGCGGGCCAGCCTGCACCTGTTGGTGCGGGACATCGAGCGGGTCCGCCGACAGGTGGACGCACTGCGCACCCTCACCGCGCAGCTGGGCAACGTCTACCGCCCGCGCCGCTCCGGCCCCTCCACGGGCTTCGTCGTGTACGGGCGCGCCCCGGCGCCGACCGTACGGCTCGCCCAGGAACTGCGGGACAGCGTCGAGACGCTGGTGACCGCCGCCGTGGACTTCGACCGCTCCCTCGGTTTCTCCTGGGACGCGGTGGGCTCCGCGCTCGGCGTCACCAAGCAGGCGGTGCACCGCCGTTACGGGTCCCGCCGGCCGGCCGCTCCGGCCGCGGGCCAGGCCGAGGCGGAGCGCCCGGCCGAGACCGCGGTGACCCGCACCCTGCCGCCGCTGCCGCCCATGGCCCCCATGCCCGCGGTTCCCGCCGCCCGTTCGATGCCGCCGCAGCCGACGGCGAGCAGCCAGTCCCTTCGCGAGGAGGTCCGCACCAGCGCGTTCCCCGGGCCCCGCAACGGCTGACCCGCCTCCCGCCCCTTCGTGCCCTCGCGTCCGTACATCCGCGAGGGCACAGCCGTGTGCGGCGGCCCGCCGAGGCACGGCCCCTCGGCCCGACCGGGCCCTGCCTGACCGAACCCGACCGGGCCTGGGCCTGGCCGCTCAGCCGATGTCCGGCGGGTCGATCCTGAGGCGCACCGGGTCTCCGCCGCCGCGGGCCAGGCGCGCGGCCTGGGCCGCCTTGAGGGCGGCGGCCAGCGCGGCGCCGCTGCCGGGCGGCACCCGCACCAGGGCCCGCTCCCACTGCTCCCCCACCGGCGCGTCGCCGGGCCTGCGCGGTCGGCCGGGATCGCTGACCGGCAGCGGGACGGGCCCCAACACCTGTGCTTCGGGCGGGAGTCGGGCCGCCTTCAGGAAGGCCTCCACGGCTTCGGGGCGCCCGATGGCCTCGGCCATCCGCGAGACCGGCGGGAAGCCGAGCTCGGCGCGCTCGGCCAGCTCGCGCAGGGCGTGGCCGACCGGGTCCCAGCGGACCAGCGCCTGCACCGGGCGCAGGGTGGGCTCGGCGACCACGACCACGGTGCCGCCCTCGTCCTGCCCCCGCACCAGGGAGGCCGCCGTGATCCAGCGCCGCAGCGCCTCCTCGCCCGCCCTCAGGTCGGGCCGGCCGAGCATCGCCCAGCCGTCGAGCAGCAGCGCCGCCGCGTAACCGCCCTCGGCGACGGGCTCGGCGCCCGGCGTCGAGACCACGAGGGCGGGCTGGGCGGGCACGCTGTCCAGGACGTGATCGCGCCCCGAGGTGCGGACCGGCACCGCGGGGAAGGCGCGGCCGAGCTCCTCCGCGGTGCGCCGGGCGCCGACGATCTGGGCCCGCAGCCGGTGGGCGCCGCACTCGGTGCAGTGCCAGTCGGCCTCGGTCGTGCCGCACCAGGCGCAGCGCAGGGCGTGCTCGTCCGGCGCTTCCAGGGGGCCCGCGCACCGGCCGCACCGGGCGGGTGCCCGGCAGCGCGCGCAGGCGAGCCGCGGCGCGTATCCCCGCCGGGGCACCTGGACGAGAACCGGGCCGTGCTTCAGGCCCTCCCGGACGGCCTGCCAGGCGAGGCTCGGCAGGCGGGCCGCGCGGGCCGCCTCGTCGCGCGCGAGTTCGCCGTCGCCGACGGTGCGCACCAGGGGCGCCGCCGCGCGGGCCACCGTACGGTCGGCGACGAGCGGCGCGGCCCATCCGCTCTGCACCAGCTGGGCGGCCTCGACGGTGCAGCTCGTGCTGCCCAGCAGGAAGGCGCACTTGTCGTGCGTGGCGCGCAGTTCGAGCACCTCGCGCACGTGCGGGAACGGGGCGTTGTCGTCGCTGTGGCTGGAGTCGCCGTCCTCCCACACCACGACGAGCCCCAGGTTGTCGACGGGGGCGAACATCGCGGCGCGGGTGCCGACCACGGCCCGCACCGCGCCGCGGCGCACCGCGAGCCACTGCCGGTAGCGCCGCTCGGGGCCGGAGTCGGCGGTGAGCAGCGCGTGCCGGCCCTCGCCGAGCAGCTCGGTCAGCGCCGCGTCGACCCGGCCGGCACTGCGCCCGTCCGGCACGACGACGAGGGCGCCCCGGCCCGAGGCGAGGGTCGCTGCGACGGCGCGCGCGATCTCGTGCGCCCAGTGGGGGCCGGGCAGCGCGGTCCATACCGCCCGGGGCGCCGCCCCGCTCCCCAACGCCCCGATGAACGCGGGCCCCTGGGCATACCTCTCCCAGGTCCCGGGCTCAGGCCGGGCGGGCGGCGGGGACGGTTCGGGCGACGGCTTGGCCTCGGCGCGGGCGTTCCTCGGCGGGACCGCGAGCTGGAGCACGTCCGCGAGGCTGCCCGCGTACCGGTCGGCGACCGCCCTGGCGAGCGCCAGGGTGTCCGCGCTGAGCACCCGCTCCGGCGATACGACACTGGCCAGCGCGGCGAGCGGACCCGTGTAGTCCGAATCGGCACGCCGCTCGACGAGGAACCCGTCGATCAGCCCGCCGCCCTCGCGCCGCCCGCCCCGCACGTTGCGCGACCCGGCCCCGAAGCGCACCCGGACCCGCACGCCGGGCTGCGCGTCGGCGTCGAGCTCCTCGGGCACGGCGTAGTCGAAGAACTGATCGAGGTGCAGCACCCCCTTGTTCACCACGACCCGGGCGACCGGCAGCTCCTTGGCGAGCGCGGCCCCCCGCCAGGTCCGCGGCTTGGCCTTGGGCACCTTGGCCTTGCGCACCGTCTCCCGAATGAGCGCAAGCTGCTCCGGCCCCGCACCCTCGGCGTCCCCGCCCTGCCGTTCGTCCTCGCTGCTCACAGCCAAATTCCTACCAGACCGGACTGACAACGCCGGCCGACGGACGGCCCGGAGCGCGCACGAGGGCCCCGGACCGAACCCGGTCCGGGGCCCTCATGAGGTGAGGTGTCGTGCCTACAGGCCCGCGGCCTTGCGCAGCGCGTCCACGCGGTCGGTGCGCTCCCAGGTGAAGTCGGGGAGTTCGCGGCCGAAGTGGCCGTACGCGGCGGTCTGGGCGTAAATCGGGCGGAGCAGGTCCAGGTCGCGGATGATCGCGGCCGGGCGCAGGTCGAAGACCGAGGTGATCGCCGTCTCGATCTTCTCGTTGTCGACCGTGTTGGTGCCGAACGTCTCGACGAACAGACCCACCGGCTCGGCCTTGCCGATCGCGTACGCCACCTGGACCTCGCAGCGCGCGGCCAGACCCGCGGCCACCACGTTCTTGGCCACCCAGCGCATCGCGTACGCGGCCGAGCGGTCCACCTTCGACGGGTCCTTGCCCGAGAACGCGCCACCACCGTGCCGGGCCATGCCACCGTACGTGTCAATGATGATCTTGCGGCCGGTCAGACCCGCGTCACCCATCGGGCCGCCGATCTCGAACCGGCCCGTCGGGTTCACCAGGAGGCGGTAGGCGTCGGTGTCCAGCTTGATGCCGTCCTCGACGAGCTGCTTGAGGACGTGCTCCACGACGAACTCGCGGATGTCCGGCGCGAGCAGCGACTCCAGGTCGATGTCGCTGGCGTGCTGCGTGGAGACGACCACCGTGTCGAGGCGGACGGCCTTGTCGCCGTCGTACTCGATGGTGACCTGGGTCTTGCCGTCGGGACGCAGGTACGGGATGGTGCCGTTCTTGCGGACCTCGGTGAGGCGGCGCGAGAGCCGGTGCGCGAGGTGGATCGGGAGCGGCATCAGCTCGGGCGTCTCGTCGCAGGCGTAGCCGAACATCAGGCCCTGGTCGCCCGCGCCCTGCTTGTCGAGCTCGTCCTCGTCGCCCTCCACCCGCTTCTCGTAAGCGGTGTCGACACCCTGCGCGATGTCCGGGGACTGGGCGCCGATGGACACCGACACGCCGCAGGAGGCGCCGTCGAAGCCCTTCTTCGAGGAGTCGTAGCCGATTTCCAGGATCTTGTCGCGGACCAGCTGGGCGATCGGCGCGTACGCCTTGGTGGTGACCTCGCCGGCCACGTGCACCTGGCCCGTGGTGATGAGGGTCTCCACGGCGACGCGGGAGGCCGGGTCCTCGCGCAGGAGCGCGTCGAGGATCGTGTCGCTGATCTGGTCAGCGATCTTGTCGGGGTGACCTTCGGTCACAGACTCCGAGGTGAAGAGACGACGGGACACAACGCTCCCTGGGGTTGCAGCGGCTGCTGGCTGATCATGGTAGGTCGCGCCGGGAGCTGCGCCCGGCGGCGTTCCGTGGACCAGTTTATCGGTCGGTTCTGTTCGATGGACCACGTGTCTCGCTCCGTGGAGTCCGGAGATCTCCGGATCTGGTCGTCGCGAGGCGTTGCGGAGGGTCGGGGCGGCGCCCGCCGCGGGGCCGCGGGGGCCCCGGACGCGGTCCCGAGGGGGTCAGTCGCGGTCCCGCGAGGCGGCCCCGGATTGTCCGAAACGCCGGCCCACCAGATCCCACACCGTGTCGGCGAGGGCCTCCTTGGGACCGTACGGCACCGGGGTCTCGGAGCCGTCGGCGCCGAGGACGACGGCCTCGTTCTCCTCGGAGCCGAACGTCTTGCGCTCGCCGACCTCGTTGACGACGAGCAGGTCGCAGCCCTTGCGCCGGAGCTTGAGACGGCCGTTGGCCAGGACGTCGTCGGTCTCGGCGGCGAAGCCGACGATCAGCTGGTCCGGGCGGGCCCGGTCGGCCGAGATCTCGGCGAGGATGTCCGGATTGCGGACGAGGGCGAGCGGGGCCGGCTCCTCGCCGTCCTTCTTCTTGATCTTTCCGGCCGCGTACGCCTCCGGCCGGAAGTCGGCGACGGCAGCCGCCATCACGACGGCGTCGGCCTCGGGCGCCGCCTTCAGGACCGCTTCCCGCAGCTGTACGGCGGTGCCGACGCGGATCACGTCCGCGCCCGCCGGGTCCGGAAGCCCGGTGTTGGCCTCGATCAGGGTGACCCTGGCCCCCCGCGCCACCGCGGTCCGGGCGAGCGCGTACCCCTGCTTGCCGGAGGAACGGTTGCCGAGGTAGCGGACCGGGTCGAGCGGCTCGCGGGTGCCGCCGGCGCTGATCACCACATGCCGGCCGGCCAGGTCCCGCTCGGCGCTCCCCCGTGCGAGCACCCGGCGGCACACCTCGAACAGCTCGCCCGGGTCGGGGAGCCGTCCCTTGCCGGTGTCGACGCCCGTGAGCCGGCCGACGGCGGGCTCCACGACGACGGCGCCCCGTCGGCGCAGCGTCGCCACGTTCTCCTGGGTGGCGGGGTGCTCCCACATCTCGGTGTGCATGGCGGGCGCGAAGACGACGGGACAGCGCGCGGTGAGCAGCGTGTTGGTGAGCAGGTCGTCGGCGAGGCCGTGGGCGGCCTTGGCCAGCATGTCGGCGGTGGCCGGCGCCACGATCACGAGGTCGGCCCCCTGCCCGATACGGACGTGCGGCACCTCGTGGACGTCCGACCAGACCTCGGTCGAGACGGGGTGGCCGGAGAGCGCCGACCAGGTCGCGGCCCCGACGAAGTGGAGCGCCGACTGGGTCGGCACCACCCGGACGTCGTGGCCCGACTCGGTCAGCCGGCGCAGCAGTTCGCACGCCTTGTAGGCGGCGATGCCGCCGCTGACCCCCAGAACGACCTTCGGCTTGGCCATCGGAAAACTCGCCTCTCCCCGCGCGCTGTCATCTTCGGACTGCGTGTGTGTACCCATGACACACCACAGGCCCGGCAGTCGCGCTGCCGGGCCTGTGGTGGAACGAATGTCGCCTACGCGGCTGACTACTGGGCGGGGCCCTCGATGGCCTCGGACGTCAGCAGGCCCGCGTTGATCTCGCGCAGTGCGATCGAGAGCGGCTTCTCGTGGACGTGCGTGTCCACGAGCGGGCCGACGTACTCCAGGAGACCCTCACCGAGCTGCGAGTAGTACGCGTTGATCTGGCGGGCACGCTTGGCCGCGTAGATCACCAGGCTGTACTTCGAGTCGGTTGCCTCGAGGAGCTCATCAATCGGAGGGTTGATGATGCCCTCGGGCGCGGTAATGGAAGAGGACACTCTCTGCCTTCCGATGGGGATCGAAGATGTGAGCTGCGTCGATGATCTGGTGATCCGTGCCGGGTCCGTCGCTGGTGAGCGACTGACGTCACACGTCTCGATCAAACAACTCGCATCAAGGCTAGCAGCTCGCGGGCCACGTCCTCGACCGAGGTGTTCACCAGCGTCGTATCGAACTCGGCCTCGGCGGCCAGTTCCACCTTCGCGGCGGTGAGCCGGCGCTCGATGACGTCGGGCGCCTCGGTGCCCCGGCCGGTGAGCCGGCGGACCAGTTCGTCCCAGCTCGGCGGCGCGAGGAAGACGAGCTGCGCCTCGGGCATCGACTCGCGCACGAGCCGGGCGCCCTGGAGGTCGATCTCCAGGAGGACCGGCTCGCCCGCTTCGAGGCGTTCGAGGACGGCGGCGCGGGGGGTGCCGTAGCGGTTGCCCGCGAACTCCGCCCACTCCAGCAGTTCGCCGTTGGCGACGAGCTTGTCGAACTCCTCGTCGCCCACGAAGAAGTACTGCACGCCGTGGCGCTCGCCGGGTCGCGGCTTGCGGGTCGTCGCCGACACCGAGAGCCAGACTTCGGGGTGAACCTTGCGCATATGAGCGACGACCGTGCTCTTGCCGACCCCGGAGGGGCCGGAGAGCACGGTCAGCCGCGGACGTGCGTCCGGGGGTACGGGGGTGGTCCCCCGGGGTGTTGCTGCCATGCGGCGATTATTCCAGCTTCTCGGGCATGCCCGAGACGTCAGGCCCCTGAGCCGCCGAACTCGCGCTCAAGGGAAGCGATCTGGTTGGAGCCGAGCCCCCGCACGCGGCGGCTCTCGGAGATCCCGAGCCGCTCCATGATCTGCTTGGCACGGACCTTGCCCACGCCGGGCAGGGACTCGAGCAGGGCGGAGACCTTCATCTTCCCGATGACGTCGTTCTCCTGGCCCGACTTGATGACCTCATGGAGGGAGGCGCCGGAGTGCTTGAGTCGATTCTTGACCTCGGCCCGCTCCCGGCGAGCCGCGGCGGCCTTTTCGAGCGCGGCTGCGCGCTGTTCAGGGGTAAGGGGCGGAAGAGCCACGCCTACGTCACCTCGGATGTCGAACTGTCGGATACGGACCGGTGCGGAACCTGATCGCTCCACACCAGGTGAGCAGCGTCCTCCGTGCTCGCGCACGTGCTCGTCTGCTCTCGTCGGAGACTAGCGGCCAAGGCCGCTCCAGTCAGCGAGAACAGACGAAAAGTCCTGGTCAGCCTCAGCTGATCAGGACTTTTCAGACAAAACACCCTTGTTTTGCGTAAGGAATTTGTCAACGTTCCGTGTGCACGTACCTCGCGCCGTCCCCGGCGGGGCGGTTTCGCCGTTCCCCGGCGCCCCGCGGCGGGCGTTCCGGCACGTCCGGAGCGTGCGGCCCCCGATGCGACGCATGTCACACCGGGGTGCCGCGCCGGCTCATCCTCCGGAGACCGCCGCGCGGACCTCGTCGGCGTAGCGGGCCGCCGCGTCGCGCAGGGCGGCGAGGTCCGGGCCGTGGCGCAGGACGCCGCGGCTGACGCTCGGGACCACGTTGCGCACCGCGGAACCGAAGACGCCGGGCAGATCGGCCGGGGTGGCGCCCTGGGCACCGATGCCGGGGGCGAGCAGCGGGCCGTTGATGTCGAGGTCCACCCCGGCGTCGCCGAGCGTGGCGCCGACCACGGCGCCGACCGAGCCGAGCGGTGCGGCGCCCTCGTTCTCGGCCTTCATGTGGTCCAGCATCAGCTGGGCAAGGGGACGGCCGTCGGCGGCGATGGAGCGCTGGACCTCGGCGCCCTCCGGGTTGGAGGTGAGGGCGAGCACGAACACGCCGGAGCCGGACTTCGCGGCCAGGTCCAGCGCCGGGCGCAGCGAGCCGAAGCCGAGGTACGGCGAGACGGTGACGGCGTCCGAGAAGAGCGGGGAGGCCGGGTCCAGGTAGGTGGCCGCGTACGCCGCCATGGTGGAGCCGATGTCGCCGCGCTTGGCGTCCATCAGGACCAGGGCGCCGGCCGCGCGGGCCTCCTCGACGGCCTTCTCCAGGACGGCGACGCCGCGCGAGCCGAACCGCTCGAAGAACGCCGACTGCGGCTTGAGCAGGGCCACCCGGTCGGCGAGCGCCTCGACCGCGGTGCGGGTGAAGCGTTCGAGGCCGGCGATGTCGTCGCTCAGGCCCCAGTCCGCGAGCAGGGAGGCGTGCGGGTCGATGCCGACGCAGAGCGGACCGCGGGTGTCCATCGCCTCGCGCAGGCGGGTGCCGAAGGGGATCATGCTGCGGCCTTCTTCCGGGTCTCGGCGCCGACGGCCTCGGCGAGCGTTGCGTACGGGGAGGTGGCGAGCCGGGCGGCGAGGCCCTTGTGGATCGCGCGGCCCCAGAAGGGCCCCTCGTAGATGAAGGCGCTGTAGCCCTGGACCAGGGTGGCGCCGGCGAGGATGCGCTGCCAGGCGTCCTCGGCGTTCTCGATGCCGCCGACGCCGATCAGGACGAGGCGGTCGCCGACGCGGGCGTACAGCCGGCCGAGGACTTCGAGGGAGCGCTCCTTGAGCGGGGCGCCGGACAGGCCGCCGGTCTCCTTGACGAGCGCGGCCGGGGACTTCAGGCCGAGGCCCTCGCGGGCGATCGTGGTGTTGGTGGCGATGATGCCGTCCAGGCCGAGCTCGACGGCGAGGTCGGCGACCGCGTCGATGTCCGCGTCGGCGAGGTCCGGGGCGATCTTGACGAGCAGCGGGACGCGCCGGCCCCGGACGCTGCGGTCGGCGGCCTCGCGCACGGCGGTCAGGAGCGGGCGCAGCGACTCGGTGGCCTGGAGGTTGCGCAGGCCCGGGGTGTTCGGCGAGGAGACGTTGACCACGAGGTAGTCGGCGTGCCGGGCGAGGCGCTCGGTCGACTTCACGTAGTCGGCGGCCGCGTCGGCCTCGGGGACGACCTTGGTCTTGCCGATGTTGACGCCGACCGTCGTGCGGAACACGGCCTTGCGGGCCGCCAGGCGCTCGGCCACGGCGGCGGAGCCCTCGTTGTTGAAGCCCATGCGGTTGATCAGCGCGCGGTCCGGCACGAGGCGGAACAGACGCTTCTTCGGGTTGCCCGGCTGGGGTTCGCCGGTGACGGTGCCGATCTCGATGTGGTCGAAGCCCAGCATCGACATGCCGTCGATGGCGACGGCGTTCTTGTCGAAGCCGGCGGCGAGTCCGAACGGGCCGTGCATGCGCAGGCCGAGGGCCTCGGTGCGCAGCTCCTTGTGGCGGGGGGCGAGGACGGCGGCGACGAAGGTGCGCAGGACGGGGACGCGGGCCGCGAGGCGGATCCAGCGGAAGGCCATGTGGTGGGCCTGCTCGGGGTCCATGCGCTTGAAGACGAGGCGGAAGAAGAGCTTGTACATGGTCGGTGTCCTCGGGGGCTCGGGGAGAGGGCTCATGAAGAGGGGGACACCGTTTCCGGTGTCCCCCTGCTTCCCCGTCTGCTAGTCGCGGGCCGCGGTCAGGTGTTCCGCGTGTTCCTGGAGGGAACGTACGCCCACGTCACCGTGGTTGAGGGCGTCGATGCCCTGGACGGCGGCGGCGAGCGCCTGGACCGTGGTCAGGCAGGGCACGGAGCGGGCGACGGCCGCGGTGCGGATCTCGTAGCCGTCGAGACGGCCGCCGGTGCCGTACGGCGTGTTGACGATGAGGTCGACCTCGCCGTCGTGGATCAGCTGCACGATCGTCTTCTCGCCGTTCGGGCCCTCGCCCTCGCTGAGCTTGCGCACGACCGTGGCGCTGATGCCGTTGCGCCGGAGCACCTCGGCGGTGCCGGAGGTGGCGAGCAACTCGAAGCCGTGGGCGACCAGTTCGCGCGCCGGGAAGATCATCGTGCGCTTGTCCCGGTTGGCGACCGAGATGAACGCACGGCCCTTGGTCGGCAGCGGACCGTAGGCGCCGGCCTGCGACTTGGCGTACGCGGTGCCGAACACCGAGTCGATGCCCATGACTTCGCCGGTGGAGCGCATCTCCGGGCCGAGCACCGTGTCGACGCCGCGCCCGTGGACGTCGCGGAAGCGGCTCCACGGCATCACGGCCTCCTTGACGGAGATCGGCGCGTCGAGCGGCAGGGTGCCGCCGTCGCCCTCCCGGGGCAGCATGCCCTCGGCGCGCAGCTCGGCGACGGTCGCGCCGAGCGAGATGCGGGCGGCGGCCTTCGCGAGCGGCACCGCGGTCGCCTTCGAGGTGAAGGGCACGGTGCGCGAGGCACGCGGGTTGGCTTCGAGGACGTACAGGATGTCGCCGGCCATCGCGAACTGGATGTTGATCAGGCCGCGGACGCCGACGCCCTTGGCGATGGCCTCCGTCGAGGCGCGCAGGCGCTTTATGTCGTGCCCGCCGAGGGTGATCGGGGGCAGCGCGCACGCCGAGTCGCCGGAGTGGATGCCGGCTTCCTCGATGTGCTCCATGACGCCGCCGAGGTAGAGCTCGGTGCCGTCGTAGAGGGCGTCCACGTCGATCTCGATGGCGTCGTCGAGGAAGCGGTCGACCAGGACCGGCCGGGTGGGGCTGATCTCGGTGGACTCCGCGATGTACGAGGACAGCCGCTCCTCGTCGTACACGATCTCCATGCCGCGGCCGCCGAGCACGTACGACGGGCGTACGAGGACGGGGTAGCCGATCTCGTCGGCGATGGCCTTGGCGCCGGCGAAGGTGGTGGCGGTGCCGTGCTTGGGCGCGGGCAGGCCGGCCTCGGCGAGCACCCGGCCGAAGGCGCCGCGGTCCTCGGCGGCGTGGATGGCCTCGGGCGGGGTGCCCACGACCGGGACGCCGTTGTCCTTGAGCGCCTGCGCGAGGCCGAGCGGGGTCTGGCCGCCGAGCTGGACGACGACGCCCGCGACCGGACCCGCGAGGGTCTCGGCGTGGACGATCTCCAGGACGTCTTCGAGCGTGAGCGGCTCGAAGTACAGCCGGTCGGAGGTGTCGTAGTCGGTGGAGACGGTCTCCGGGTTGCAGTTGACCATCACGGTCTCGTAGCCCGCGTCGCTGAGCGCGAAGGAGGCGTGGACGCAGGAGTAGTCGAACTCGATGCCCTGGCCGATGCGGTTCGGGCCGGAACCCAGGATGATCACCGCGGGCTTGGTGCGCGGGGCGACCTCGCTCTCCTCGTCGTAGGAGGAGTAGAAGTACGGGGTCTTCGCGGCGAACTCGGCGGCGCAGGTGTCGACCGTCTTGTAGACCGGGCGCACGCCGAGCGCGTGGCGGACCTCGCGCACGACGTCCTCGCGCAGACCGCGGATGGAGGCGATCTGGGCGTCGGAGAAGCCGTGCCGCTTGGCCTCGGCGAGCAGCTCGGGGCCGAGCTTGTCGGCGGCGGCCAGCTCGTCGGCGATCTCCCTGATGAGGAAGAGCTGGTCGACGAACCAGGGGTCGATCTTCGTGAACTCGAAGACCTCTTCCTGGGTGGCGCCCGCGCGGATCGCCGCCATGACCGTGTTGATGCGGCCGTCGGTCGGGCGCGTGGCCTCGGCCAGGAGGGCGTCCTTGTCGCCGACCGGGCTCGTGAAGTCGAACTGCGAGCCCTTCTTCTCCAGCGAGCGGAGCGCCTTCTGGAGGGCCTCGGTGAAGTTGCGGCCGATCGCCATGGCCTCGCCCACCGACTTCATGGTGGTGGTGAGGGTGGAGTCGGCGGAGGGGAACTTCTCGAAGGCGAAGCGCGGGGCCTTCACGACGACGTAGTCGAGGGTCGGCTCGAAGGAGGCCGGCGTCTTCTCGGTGATGTCGTTGGGAACCTCGTCCAGCGTGTAGCCGATGGCGAGCTTCGCCGCGATCTTGGCGATCGGGAAGCCGGTGGCCTTGGAGGCGAGCGCGGAGGAGCGGGAGACGCGCGGGTTCATCTCGATGACGATGACGCGGCCGTCGGCCGGGTCGATCGCGAACTGGATGTTGCAGCCGCCGGTGTCGACGCCGACCTCGCGGATGATCGCGATGCCGATGTCGCGCAGGCGCTGGTACTCGCGGTCGGTCAGGGTCATCGCGGGGGCGACGGTGATCGAGTCGCCGGTGTGCACGCCCATCGGGTCGAAGTTCTCGATGGAGCAGACGACCACGACGTTGTCGTTCTTGTCGCGCATCAGCTCCAGCTCGTACTCCTTCCAGCCGAGGATGGACTCTTCGAGCAGCACCTCGGTGGTCGGCGAGAGGGTCAGGCCCTGGCCGGCGATGCGGCGCAGCTCCTCCTCGTTGTGGGCGAAGCCGGAGCCGGCGCCGCCCATGGTGAAGGAGGGGCGTACGACGACGGGGTAGCCGCCGAGCGTGTCGACGCCGGCGATGACGTCGTCCATGGAGTGGCAGATGACCGAGCGGGCGGACTCGCCGTAGCCGATCTTCTCCTTGACGGCCTCGACGACGCCCTTGAACAGGTCGCGGTCCTCGCCCTTGTTGATGGCCTCGACGTTGGCGCCGATCAGCTCGACGCCGTACTTCTCCAGGACGCCCTGCTCGTGCATGGAGATCGCGGTGTTGAGCGCGGTCTGGCCGCCGAGGGTGGGCAGGAGGGCATCGGGGCGCTCCTTGGCGATGATCTTCTCGACGAACTCGGGGGTGATCGGCTCGACGTACGTGGCGTCGGCGATCTCCGGGTCCGTCATGATCGTGGCCGGGTTGGAGTTGACCAGGATGACCCGCAGGCCCTCGGCCTTGAGGATGCGGCAGGCCTGGGTGCCCGAGTAGTCGAATTCCGCGGCCTGGCCGATGACGATCGGCCCGGAGCCGATGACCAGGACGGACTGGATGTCTGAGCGCTTAGGCACGCTGGCCCTCCATGAGCTCTACGAAGCGGTCGAAGAGGTACGCGGCGTCGTGCGGTCCCGCGGCGGCTTCGGGGTGGTACTGGACGCTGAAGGCCGGCTGGTCGAGCAGCTGGAGGCCTTCGACGACCTGGTCGTTCAGACAGACGTGGGAGACCTCGGCGCGCCCGTAGGGCGTCTCGGAGACCTTGTCGAGCGGCGCGTCGACGGCGAAGCCGTGGTTGTGCGCGGTGACCTCGACCTTGCCCGTGGTGCGGTCCTGCACCGGCTGGTTGATGCCGCGGTGGCCGTACTTCAGCTTGTAGGTGCCGAAGCCGAGCGCGCGGCCGAGGATCTGGTTGCCGAAGCAGATGCCGAACAGCGGCGTCCTGCGGGCGAGGACGGCCTGCATGACGGCGACGGGGCCGTCGGCGGTGGCCGGGTCGCCCGGCCCGTTGGAGAAGAACACGCCGTCGGGGCCGACGGCGTACACGTCGTCGGCGGTGGCGGTCGCGGGCAGCACGTGGACCTCGATGCCGCGCTCGGCCATCCGGTGCGGCGTCATGCCCTTGATGCCGAGGTCCACGGCGGCGACGGTGAACTTCTTCTCACCGATCGCGGGGACGACGTACGCCTCCTTGGTGGCGACCTCCGCGGAGAGGTTGGCGCCCTGCATCTGCGGGGCCTCCTTGACGCGGGCCAGCAGGGCCTCGTCGCGGACGCCCTCCCATGCCTCGCCGGAGAAGATGCCGACGCGCATGGCGCCGCGCTCGCGCAGGTGCCGGGTGAGGGCGCGGGTGTCGACGCCCGAGATCCCGACGACGCCCTGCTGGACGAGCTCGTCGTCGAGGGAGCGGCGCGAGCGCCAGTTGGACGGCATGCGGGCGGGGTCGCGCACGACGTAGCCGGCCACCCAGATCCGCTGCGACTCGGGGTCCTCGTCGTTGACGCCGGTGTTGCCGACGTGCGGGGCGGTCATCACGACGACCTGGCGGTGGTACGACGGGTCGGTGAGGGTCTCCTGGTAGCCGGTCATGCCGGTGGAGAACACTGCCTCGCCGAAGGTCTCCCCCACGGCCCCGTAGGCGCGGCCGCGGAAGACACGGCCGTCCTCCAGGACGAGTACGGCGGGAGTCGCCTTTTGTGATGGGGCGATTCCCCGGGTGGAGGTCGTCATCGTGCGGCGCCTTCCGTCGTGGTGGTGGATGGTTCAGAAGTCATGGAGTTGATGGCCTCGACCCAGGCCTGGTGCTCCTCGGCCCGGTCGGAGCGGAAACCGGAGTCGATGAGCCGGTCGCCGTGGCTCCAGGTGACGACCAGCAGGCCGCCCTCGGTGAGGACCTTGCCCGCGATGCCCTTGTCGAGCCGGGCCTCGCGGAGCCGGTCGGCCGGGACGAAGAAGTCGTTCGCCCCGGGGCGTACGACGTCGAGACCCGCGTCCGTCAGGGTGAGCTCGGCCTTGCTGCGGACGCCCAGGCCGTGCGCCACGATGCGGTCGAGCCACTGCCCGGCGGTGGTGGAGCCGTGGTAGCGGCCGCTCAGCTCCAGTTTCGCCTCGCCCGGGGTTTCGGGCATCCCACGCAGTGGCGGCTCGCCGCCTCCGTTGAGGGCGGCGGCGGGTGACGGGCGGGAGGGCAGGGCGGGCAGGTCGGACTGGAGGCGGCGGCGCCACTGCCAGCCCTGGCGCATCAGCCAGTAGACGAGCGCCACGAAGAGCGCGAGTCCGACGAGCCAGCCGATGCGTCCGCCCCAGTTGGTCACCTCGGCGGACTTCTCCTCGGCGGCCAGATTGATCAGTGATGCGTACGTCACGCCAGCTTCCCGTCCACAAGCGTTGCCCGGCCCCGCAGGAAGGTGTGGGTGACGCGTCCGGGCAGCTCACGGCCCTCGTAGGGGGTGTTGCGGCTGCGCGAGGCGAAGCCCGCGGGGTTCACCTCACCACGGTATGCCGGATCGACCAGCGTCAGGTTGGCGGGTTCGCCTGCCGAGACGGGGCGGCCGTGGCCGGTCGCCTGCCCGATCTCGGCCGGCTTGTGCGCCATCCGGTCGGCGACGCCGGCCCAGTCGAGCAGGCCGGTCTCGACCATCGTGTGCTGGACGACGGAGAGCGCGGTCTCCAGGCCGACCATGCCCATGGCGGCCGCGGCCCACTCGCAGTCCTTGTCCTCGTGCGGGTGCGGGGCGTGGTCGGTGGCGACGATGTCGATGGTGCCGTCGGCGAGCGCCTCGCGCAGCGCCATGACGTCCTTCTCGGTGCGCAGCGGCGGGTTGACCTTGTAGACCGGGTTGTAGGAGCGGACCAGCTCGTCGGTGAGGAGGAGGTGGTGCGGGGTGACCTCGGCGGTTACGTCGATGCCGCGCGACTTGGCCCAGCGGACGATCTCGACCGAGCCGGCCGTGGAGAGGTGGCAGATGTGCACGCGGGAGCCGACGTGCTCGGCGAGCAGTACGTCGCGGGCGATGATCGACTCCTCGGCGACGGCGGGCCAGCCGCCGAGGCCGAGCTCGGCCGAGACGACGCCCTCGTTCATCTGGGCGCCCTCGGTCAGGCGGGGCTCCTGGGCGTGCTGGGCGACGACGCCGCCGAAGGCCTTCACGTACTCCAGGGCGCGGCGCATGATCACCGCGTCGTCGACGCACTTGCCGTCGTCGGAGAAGACGGTGACGCCGGCGGCGGAGTCGTGCATGGCGCCGAGCTCGGCGAGCTTCTTGCCTTCGAGGCCGACGGTGACGGCGCCGATGGGCTGCACGTCGCAGTAGCCGGACTCCTTGCCGAGCCGCCAGACCTGCTCGACGACGCCGGCGGTGTCGGCGACGGGGAAGGTGTTGGCCATGGCGAACACCGCGGTGTAGCCGCCGCTCGCGGCGGCCCGGGTGCCGGTCAGGACGGTCTCGGAGTCCTCGCGGCCGGGCTCGCGCAGGTGGGTGTGGAGGTCGACGAGGCCGGGCAGCAGGATCTGGCCCGTCGCGTCGACGACGGTCGCGTCGCCCGCGTCCAGAGCGGTGCCGACGGCGGCGATGGTCTCGCCGTCGATCAGGACGTCCTGGACGTCGCCGCCGAGGACCTTCGCACCACGGATAAGGATCTTGCTCATGGTTACTTGTTCTCCGCATCGGTGGGACGGGCGTGGCTGACGGCGGGCTCGTTGCCGCCGAGCAGCAGGTACAGGACCGCCATACGGGTGTGGACGCCGTTGGCGACCTGCTCGACGACCGTGCAGCGGTCGGAGTCGGCGACCTCGGCGGTGATCTCCATGCCCCGCACCATCGGCCCGGGGTGCATCACGATGCCGTGCTCCGGCATCCTCGCCATGCGCTCGCCGTCGAGCCCGTAGCGCCGTGAGTACTCGCGCTCGGTCGGGAAGAAGGCGGCGTTCATGCGTTCGCGCTGCACACGCAGCATCATCACCGCGTCGGACTTCGGCAGCACGGCGTCGAGGTCGTACGACACGTCGCAGGTCCAGTGCTCGACGCCGACCGGGAGCAGGGTGGGCGGGGCCACCAGGGTGACCTCGGCGCCGAGGGTGTGCAGCAGGTCGACGTTGGAGCGGGCGACCCGGCTGTGCAGCACGTCGCCGACGAGCGTGACGCGCTTGCCGGCCAGGTCCTGGCCGAGCGCGTCCTTGCCGACCAGGCGGCGGCGCATGGTGAAGGCGTCGAGCAGCGCCTGGGTGGGGTGCTGGTGGGTGCCGTCGCCGGCGTTGATGACGGGCGCGTCGATCCAGCCGGAGGTGGCCAGGCGGTAGGGGGCGCCGGAGGCGCTGTGCCGGATGACGACGGCGTCGACGCCCATCGCCTCCAGGGTCTGCGCGGTGTCCTTCAGGGACTCGCCCTTGGAGACCGAGGATCCCTTGGCGGCGAAGTTGATGACGTCGGCCGACAGGCGCTTCTCGGCGGCTTCGAAGGAGATCCGGGTGCGGGTGGAGTCCTCGAAGAACAGGTTGCAGATGGTCCGGCCGCGCAGCGCGGGCAGTTTCTTGATCGGCCGGTCGGAGACCCGGGCCATTTCCTCGGCGGTGTCGAGGATGAGGACGGCGTCGTCGCGGGTGAGGTCGGCGGCCGAGATGAGGTGGCGCATCATCTGGGGGTTCTCCAGGTGTGGTGGAGGTTTTGGGCGTGCGGGCGCGCAGAAGCAGCCCGTACGGGCCGGTGCGGGCCGTACGGGGGCGTCGGGAGCTACTGCTCGCCGGCCGGAGCGGTCTGCTTGACGCCGAGCAGCACGGCGTCGCGGCCGTCCTCCTCGGCGAGCTGGACCTTGACCGTCTCCCGCAGCGACGTGGGGAGGTTCTTGCCGACGTAGTCGGCGCGGATCGGGAGTTCGCGGTGGCCCCGGTCGACGAGGACCGCGAGTTGCACGGCGCGGGGGCGGCCGAGGTCGCCGAGCGCGTCGAGGGCGGCGCGGATGGTGCGGCCGGAGAAGAGGACGTCGTCGACGAGGACGACCAGGCGGCCGTCGATGCCCTCGCCGGGGATGTCGGTGCGGCCGAGCGCGCGGGCGGGCTTCATCCGCAGGTCGTCGCGGTACATGGTGATGTCGAGCGAGCCGACCGGGGTCTTGCGTCCGGTGATGCCTTCGAGCTTCACGGCGAGCCGCTCGGCGAGGAAGACGCCACGGGTCGGGATGCCGAGGAGAACCACGTCGTCGGCGCCCTTGGCGCGTTCGACGATCTCGTGGGCGATACGGGTCAGGACGCGGGCGATGTCGGGGCCTTCGAGAACGGGCCGCGCCGCATCGGGGTGCGTCTGATCCTGCGGGTGGTGCGGGTGCTGCGTGTCCATATGAAACGGACCTCCTTCTCCGCCTCACGGGACGGACCTTAAAGGACGTCGGAATTGCGTCACCAACCGTACCAGGGGCCGTGAGGCCTCCGGTACCGGGGCCCTCACTCGAACGGGTGAGAGCACCCCGACCATCGCCATGACCTGTGGGGCCGCGCCCCACGCGGACCGTGTCACTCCTGCGGGGCCCGGGTGTGGACCATTCGGCTTGACGCGGCCAAGTAACGCTGCGTAACCTCACAGTGAGTTACAGCCGCGCGGCGGAGCCGCACGTTGTCACAGCGTCCGGGGAGCTATATGTCCAGCGAATACGCAAAACAGCTCGGGGCCAAGCTCCGCGCCATCCGCACCCAGCAGGGCCTCTCCCTCCATGGTGTGGAGGAGAAGTCCCAGGGCCGCTGGAAGGCCGTCGTGGTCGGCTCGTACGAGCGTGGCGACCGCGCCGTGACCGTACAGCGCCTTGCCGAGCTGGCCGATTTCTACGGCGTTCCGGTCCAGGAGCTGCTTCCGGGCACCACGCCGGGCGGGGCCGCCGAGCCGCCGCCGAAGCTTGTCCTCGACCTTGAGCGCCTCGCGCACGTGCCGCCGGAGAAGGCGGGCCCGTTGCAGCGCTACGCGGCCACCATCCAGTCGCAGCGCGGTGACTACAACGGCAAGGTCCTCTCGATCCGCCAGGACGACCTGCGCACCCTTGCCGTCATCTACGACCAGTCGCCCTCGGTCCTCACCGAGCAGCTGATCAGCTGGGGCGTCCTGGACGCGGACGCGCGCCGCGCGGTCGCCCACGAAGAGGGCTGACGCCCCTTCAGCAGAAACGTGCCGTCGGGCCCGGTGGGAGCACTCGCTCCCACCGGGCCCGACGGCGTTTCCACCCCCACGGCTCCCCCGGGCCGGGCCCGGGTACGCCGAAGGGCCCGCGGCACGGTGTGTGCCGCGGGCCCTTCGTGGGCCGTGTCTCCGCCGGACGCTAGTCGCGGCGCAGGCTCGGCTTGAGGTCCTTGAAGCGGGCGAGCATCCCGTTCACGAAGGCCGGCGAGTCGTCCGTGGAGAACTCCTTCGCCAGCTGGACGGCCTCGTCGATGACGACCGCGTCGGGCGTCTCGTCCTCCCAGACCAGCTCGTACGTGCCGAGCCGCAGGATGTTCCGGTCGACGACCGGCATGCGGTCGAGCGTCCAGTCCACCGCGTACGTCGAGATCAGGTCGTCGATGCGGTCCACGTGGTCCGCGTACCCCTCGACGAGCTGCATCGTGTACTCGGCGACCGGCGGCTGACGGTCGTCGGACCGCGAGTGCCGCACCCAGTCCGCGAGGACCGTCTGCACGGACTCACCGCGCTGGTCGGCCTCGAAGAGGATCTGGAAGGCGCGCTTGCGGGCCTTGTTCCGGGCAGCCACGGTTAGCTGTTCACCCGGCCGAGGTAGTCGCCGGTGCGGGTGTCGACCTTGATCTTCTCACCGGTGGTGATGAAGAGCGGGACGCCGATCTCGTAACCGGTCTCCAGGCGGGCCGGCTTGGTGCCGCCGGTGGAGCGGTCGCCCTGGACGCCCGGGTCGGTGTGCTCGATGACCAGCTCGACGGCGGCCGGGAGCTCGACGTAGAGCACCTCGCCCTCGTGCTGGGCGACCGAGGCGGTGAAGCCCTCGATCAGGAAGTTGGCGGCGTCGCCGACGGACTTGCGGTCGACCATGAGCTGGTCGTAGGTGTTCATGTCCATGAAGACGAAGTACTCGCCGTCCATGTACGAGAACTGCATGTCTCGGCGGTCAATGGTGGCCGTCTCGACCTTCACACCGGCGTTGAAGGTCTTGTCGACCACCTTGCCGGAGAGCACGTTCTTGAGCTTGGTGCGCACGAAGGCCGGGCCCTTGCCGGGCTTGACGTGCTGGAACTCGACGACGGACCAGAGCTGGCCTCCGTCGAGCTTGAGCACCAGGCCGTTCTTGAGGTCGTTCGTGGAAGCCACGGTTGCGGAATCTCCTGGACTGAAAGCTGGTGGACGACCGAGGGTACGTACCCGGAGGACCGGGGGGCGTACGCGTGCTAGAGCGCTAGCAGCTCCTTGGTCGTGATGGTGAGTAGCTCGGGTCCGCCGTCCGCCTCGGGGCGTACGACGAGCGTGTCATCGATCCGGACGCCGCCCCGGCCCGGGAGGTGGACCCCCGGTTCGACGGTGACCGGCACGCAAGTGTCCAGTTTACCCATGGCTCCAGGTGCGAGCTGCGGCTCCTCGTCGATTTCGATCCCGACCCCGTGTCCGGTGAGTGGTCCGAAGGCGTCGGCGTGGCCGGCGGCGTCCAGTACCTGGCGGGCCGCACGGTCCACCGCGCGGTACTCCGCGCCCGGCACCAGTGCCTCCCGGCCGGCCCGCTGGGCTGCGAAAACGGCCTCGTACAGCTCGATCTGCCAGTCCGCGGGGGTCGTGCCGATCACGAAGGTGCGGCCGATCTCGCAGCGGTATCCGCGGTAGGTGGCGCCCAGGCAGACCGAGAGGAAGTCGCCCTCCTCGACCCTGCGGTCGGCCGGACGGTGGCCCGCGCGGCCGGAGTTGGGGCCCGTGCCGACCGATGTCATGAACGCGGGCCCGTCGGCGCCGTGGTCGACCAGGCGCCGCTCCAGCTCCAGGGCGAGGTGGCGCTCGGTGCGGCCGACCAGGATCGACTCCAGCAGTTCGCCCAGGGCCTGGTCGGCGATCTCGGCGGCGATCCGCAGACAGGCGATCTCCTCCTCGTCCTTGACCAGGCGGCGCTGTTCGACGGCGCCCCCGAGATCGCCGAGGAGCAGCCGGGGCGCCACCGAGCCGAGCGCGCGGTGGCGGGCCACGGAGAGGTGGTGCTCCTCCACGGCGAGCGAGTCGGCGCCGCTCGCCTGGGCGAGGTCGGCCGCGGCCACGGCCGGGTCGGAGCCGGGCGCGGGCAGCACGGTGAGGCGGAGCTGCTCGTCGAGGTGGCCCTCGATGAGGTCGCCGGACGGTGTGCGCGGACACAGCAGGACGTCCTCGGCCGGCCCGAGCAGCAGCACCGCGCCGGGCGGGGCACCGCCGGCGAGGTAGCGGACGTTGGCCGGGCGCGAGACCAGGGCGGCGGCGCTGCCTGCGGCCGCGCAGCGGTCCCGCAGCCAGCCGCGGCGCACCGCGAACACCTCTGACATGACCCGAGCGTATGGGGTTTGGGGGGATTTGGCTGGTTCTGCGCGTCCGACCGGGGGCCGCCCCGGTGGTCGGTCCGTTCTTGCCCTCAATCGCCGGACGGGCTCGGGGGCTGCACCCCGGCTTCCTCGACCACGGGCCGTACGGGGCTGGTCGCGCCGTTCCCCGCGCCCCTGGCGGAACCCGCACGGGCGGGGTCGGTTTCGCCGGGCGCGCCGGGCGCGCCGGGCTGTGAACGACCGCGGGCCGTGCGGGGCCGGTCACGGCAGGCATCCCAGGATGCAACCCCACCCCCGAGGCGGATCGGGCAGGGTTACCAGGTCGGGGGGCTTGCGATGGTTCGGGCCAGGACGTCGTCCAGGAGGCGGGCCGTGGTGGGGACGTCGTACTGGGAGTTGTCGATGATCGGCAGGCCCGAGCCGTACCAGCCCGCCATGCGGCCGTGGATCCCGGCGACCTCCTCGTCGGAGAGGCGGCGGTTGCCGCTGCGCTCCGCGTTGCGCTCCAGGACCACGTCGAGGCCCGGCAGGAGCACGACGGGCAGCAGGCCGGGGCCCACGTGCCGCTTCCAGCCGCCGAGGCCCACGACCGGCCGGTCGGGGAAGACCGCGTCGTCGAGGATGCAGGAGATCCCGTTGGCGAGGAAGTTGCGCGCGGAGAAGCCGCAGGTGCGGCGGGCCAGGCGGTACTGGGCCTCCGAGTGGTCGTTCCAGCCCGACTGGGGGTCGGCGAACCCCGAGCACACCCATTCGCGCACGTCGTCGAGGCTGATGTGCGCGGTGGGCACCCGGCGGTGCTGCGCCCAGTAGCGGGCCACGGTGGTCTTGCCCGCTCCGGCGGGGCCTATGAGCAGCACGGCGAGCGTGGTCGCCCCGGTGCCCTCGGGTGCCTGCGGCATCGGAACGGGGCCGCCGGGCGGCAGGGCCACGTGCCCGGTGGTGTCGCGCGACGGCGGCCGCACCGAGGCGTGCTGCGGAGCCGGCCCGTGCCAGCCCTGGCCGGGCGGCTGCTGCGTACCGGGGTGGTGCGCGGCCGGGCCGGGCGGTGCGGGCGGGCGGTGGGCCGGCCCGGACCCGGGCGGTGGGCCCGGCTGGTAGGGCGGGGTGCCGGGCGCGGCCGGCGGCACGGTGGGCCTCAGCGGGGCCGTGCTCTCCGGCTCGATCCCCTGGGCCCAGTCGTGCGGGGGCTGCCCCGGGGCGTGGGGCGGCGGCAGTGGAGCCCCCCCTGCGTGCTGCATCCGGTGCCACTCCGTCTCGTACAGGCAACTGGCGCTGGTCGGGCGCCCGTCGGTGTGCGGCGGCCCGGTGCAGAACCGTACCTTCCCCGGCCGCCACAGTGTGAACGGCCGGGGAGCTCCAGCAGTGCCCGTCAGCCGGGCTGGTCGGACAGTTCGTCGGCGAGCGCCCGCAGCGCGAGCCGGTAGGAGCCGATGCCGAAGCCCGCGACGGTGCCGGTGGCGACGGGTGCGATCACCGAGGTGTGGCGGAACTCCTCACGGGCGTACGGGTTGGAGATGTGCACCTCGATCAGGGGCGCGGTGCGCTGGGCGGCCGCGTCGCGCATTCCGTACGAATAGTGCGTGAACGCACCCGGGTTGATGACGACCGGAACGCGACCGTCCGCGGCCTCGTGGAGCCAGCGGATGAGTTCGCCCTCGTCGTTGGTCTCGCGGACCGACACCTCGAAGCCGAGCTCCTTGCCGAGCGCCTCGCAGACCTCGACGAGGCCGGCGTAGGTGGTGGCGCCGTACACGTCGGGCTCGCGCGAGCCGAGGCGGCCGAGGTTGGGGCCGTTGAGGACGAACACCGGCCGGGTCATCCGGAGACCTCGCCGAAGGCGGCGAGCAGCACCGCCGGGTCGGGGCCCTCCAGGACGGTCGGCTTGGCGAGGCCGTCGAGGACGATGAAGCGGAGCAGGTTGCCGCGGGACTTCTTGTCCAGCTTCATGTTCTCGACGAGCTTGGGCCACTGGTCGCCGCGGTAGGTCAGCGGCAGTCCGACGGACTTGAGGATGGCGCTGTGCCGGTCGGCGGTCGCGTCGTCCAGCCGACCCGCGAGGCGGCCGAGTTCGGCCGCGAAGACCATGCCGACGGAGACGGCCGCGCCGTGCCGCCACTTGTAGCGCTCGTTCTTCTCGATGGCGTGCGCCAGGGTGTGGCCGTAGTTGAGGATCTCGCGCAGGCCCGATTCCTTCAGGTCGTTGGAGACCACCTCGGCCTTGACCCGGATGGAGCGCTCGATCAGCTCGGCGGTGTGCGGCCCCTCGGGGGTGCGGGCGCCGGCCGGGTCGGACTCGATGAGGTCGAGGATGACCGGGTCGGCGATGAAGCCGGTCTTGATGACCTCGGCCATGCCCGACACGTAGTCGTTGACGGGCAGCGAGTCGAGCGCGGCCAGGTCGCACAGGACGCCCACGGGCGGGTGGAAGGCGCCCACCAGGTTCTTGCCCTCGGCGGTGTTGATGCCGGTCTTGCCGCCGACGGCCGCGTCGACCATGCCGAGCACGGTGGTCGGCACCGAGATCCAGCGCACCCCGCGCAGCCAGGTGGCCGCGACGAAGCCCGCGAGGTCGGTGGTGGCGCCGCCGCCGACACCGATGACGAGGTCGGTGCGGGTGAAGCCGGACTGGCCGAGCGCCTTCCAGCAGTAGGCGGCGACCTCGGCGGTCTTGGCCTCCTCGGCGTTGGGCACCTGGATGGCGACGACGTCGTAGCCCTGCCCGGCGAGGTCCTCGCGGATCACATCACCGGTCCCGGCCAGTGCCTCGGGGTGGATGATCGCGACCCGCTTGGCCCGGTCGCCGATGAGGCCGGCCAGCTCGCCCAGCAGGTTGCGTCCGACGAGCACTTCGTACGGGTCAGTCCCGGCGGTGCCGCCGACCTGGATCCGGGTGGGTGCCTGCTCCGTCATGCGTCCTTCAACTCCAGTGCGTCGAGGACCGCCTGGGCGACCTCTTCGGGGGTGCGCTCGTCGGTCGCGACGACCGCACGGGCGACTTCGGTGTACAGATGGCGCCGCGCGTCCATCAGCTCGCGCCACTGCCGGCGCGGGTTGACGGCGAGCAGCGGCCGGGCGGTGTTGAGGCCGACGCGCTTGACGGCCTCCTCGACGTCCATCGAGAGGTAGACCACGGGGTGCGGCGCGAGCAGCGCGCGGCTGCCCTCGTCGAGGATCGCGCCGCCGCCGAGCGACAGCACGCCCGGGTGGCCGGCGAGCGCGGCGCGCACCGCGTCCCGTTCCAGGGCGCGGAAGTGCGCCTCGCCGTCCTCGATGAAGATGTCCGAGATCTCGCGGCCCTCGGCGGCCACGATGTCGGCGTCGGTGTCCCGGTAGGGCACGCCGAGCCGCTCGGCGAGCAGCGCGCCCACCGTGGACTTGCCCGACCCCATCGGGCCGACGAGGACGACCAGGGGTCCGGTGGTGCTCACCGGATCTGCAGGTTGTCGAGGTACGACCGGACGTTGCGACGGGTCTCGGGCACGCTGTCGCCGCCGAACTTCTCGGCGACGGCGTCCGCGAGGACGAGCGCGACCATCGCCTCGGCGACGATGCCGGCGGCCGGCACGGCGCACACGTCGGAGCGCTGGTGGTGGGCCTTGGCGGCTTCACCGGTGGCGACGTCGATGGTGGCGAGCGCGCGCGGCACGGTCGCGATGGGCTTCATCGCGGCCCGTACGCGCAGCAGTTCGCCGGTGGTCAGGCCGCCCTCGGTGCCGCCGGAGCGGCCGGAGGTGCGCTTGACGCCGTCGGCGGTGTTCACGATCTCGTCGTGCGCCTGGGAGCCGGGCACGCGCGCCAGGCCGAAGCCGTCGCCGACCTCGACGCCCTTGATCGCCTGGATGCCCATGAGGGCGGCGGCGAGCCGCGCGTCCAGACGGCGGTCCCAGTGGACGTGCGAGCCGAGGCCGACGGGCACGCCGTAGGCGAGCACCTCGACGACGCCGCCGAGGGTGTCGCCGTCCTTGTGGGCCTGGTCGATCTCGGCGACCATCGCCTTCGACGCGTCCGCGTCCAGGCAGCGCACCGGGTCGGCGTCCAGCTTCTCGACGTCGGCGGGGGTCGGCAGCACGCCGTAGGGGGCCTTGGCCGCGGCCAGCTCCACCACGTGGCTGACGATCTCGATGCCGGCCGTCTCCTTCAGGTAGGAGCGGGCCACCGCGCCGAGCGCGACACGGGCCGCGGTCTCGCGGGCGCTGGCGCGCTCCAGGATCGGCCGGGCCTCGTCGAAGCCGTACTTCTGCATGCCGGCGAGGTCGGCGTGGCCGGGCCTCGGGCGGGTCAGCGGCGCGTTGCGGGCCAGCTCCGCCAGGATCTCCGGGTCGACCGGGTCGGCCGACATGACCTGTTCCCACTTGGGCCACTCGGTGTTGCCCACCATGACCGCGATCGGCGAGCCCATCGACAGGCCGTGCCGTACGCCGCCGAGGAAGGTCACCTCGTCGCGCTCGAACTTCATGCGGGCGCCGCGTCCATAACCGAGCCGCCGCCGGGCCAGGTGGTCGGCCACCATCTCCGTCGTGATCGGCACGCCGGCGGGAAGACCCTCCAGCGTCGCGACAAGTGCGGGTCCGTGGGACTCCCCAGCGGTCAGCCAGCGCAACCTGCTCAACGGTGCTCCTCGTTAGCTCGCGCGTCCTGGTACTACGGCGGCGTTACCGGGGTGCGCGGCCCTGGCCCGCCTCCCCTGATCCTCCCACGTCCCGGAAGGTGGCCTGGGCCCCGGTCCAGCAGGCGGACGGTGATACGTGCGGGTGCGGGCCCGTTTGTGCCGGTCGCTGCGGAGCCGTCGACGGGACGGCCCCGCGCCGGCAGGCCAAGTGCTGTCCGCCGGGACGCCTCAGCGGTGGGCCAGGGCCGCTTCGCCCGCCTTGCGCATGGACTCCAGGGGGGCCGTGGCGCAGCCCGTCATCTGCTCGACCTGGAGCACGGCCTGGTGCACGAGGAGGTCGAGGCCGCCGACGACGGCTCCCCCGCGTCCCGACCAGGCGGCCGCGAGCGCGGTGGGCCAGGGGTCGTACAGCACGTCGAAAAGGGTGCCGACACGCTCGGGAACGGCGGGGGCGAGGGCGTCGGTGGTCCCTGCCGGGGTGGTGGCGATGACGAGCGGCGCATCGAAGGCGTCGGCCGCGCGCGACCAGTCGGCGGTGCGGACGTCGACTTCCAGCCGTTGGCCCCAGCCGCGCATCTCCGCGGCCCGCTCCTCACTGCGTACGTACGCGGTGACGGGGCCGGTGCAGATCCGGGCGAGGGCGGCGAGCGCCGAGGACGCGGTGGCGCCCGCGCCGAGGACGGCCGCGGAGTCGACCCGGGTCACCCCGCGCTCCCCGAGGGCCGCGATCATGCCCGGGATGTCGGTGTTGTCGCCGAGGCGGCGGCCGTCGTCCGTGAAGACGACGGTGTTGACCGCCTCGACCGAGGCCGCGGTGGAGCTCACCGCGTCGAGCAGCGGGATGATCGCGCGCTTCAGCGGCATCGTGAGCGAGAGCCCCGCCCACGACCCGTCGAGCCCGGCGACGAAGCCGGGGAGCCCGGCCTCGTCCACCTCGAAGCGGTCGTACGACCAGTGGTCGAGGCCGAGTTCGGCATACGCGGCCCGGTGCAGGACCGGGGAGAGCGAGTGCGCGATGGGCGACCCGAGGACGGCGGCACGCCGCGCGCCCTCACTGGCCGGACTGGGCATTGAACTCTTCCTTCAGCTTGTTGAACTCGGCCAGCGTCTTGGCGAATTCGGTCTTGTGGACGCCGTCGGTGGCGACGAAGTACAGCCAGCCGTCGTTCGTCGGATCCAGCGCCGCCGCCATCGCCTCGCTGCCGGGGTTGCCGATCGGCCCGGGTGTCAGGCCCCGCCACTTGTAGGTGTTGTACGGGTCGGGGTTGCTGTTGATCTCGGAAAGGCCGATTTTGATGTTGCTCTGGTTGGTGAGGTAGTTGTACGCCGAGTCGAACTGGAGCTTCTGGTTGGTCTGGAAGTTGTCCGGCTTGAGGCGGTTGTAGACGACCTCGGCCATCTTGCGGAAGTCGTCGGGCGTCTTGCCCTCGGCCTGCACGAGGCTGGCCACGGTGACGAGCTGCCAGGGACCGTCCAGCTTGAGCTTCTTGGCCTCGCCGGCCAGGTCCTGCTTGCCGTACTCGGAGGTGGCCCGGTTGACCATCTTCTTGAGCACGTCCTCGGGCTTCATGCCCTTGGCGACGGGGTAGCTCGCCGGGTAGAGGAATCCTTCCAGCGGGTCCTTGACGTCCTTGTGGCCCTTGGCCCAGTCCGGCAGACCCATGCTGTTGACGTTCTTGGCCGCGACGTCCTTGGTCGTGCCCGCGGTCACGCCGAGCCGCTTGTCGATCTGCTCGTAGACCCAGGCGTTGCGTTTGCCTTCGGGAATGATGAGGGCGTTGCGGCTGGCCGGATTGAGCATCAGCTGGATCGCGTTCGCCGCCGACATGCCCTTCTTCATCGTGTAGGCGCCGGCCTGGATCGTCTTGCCCTTGGGGTTGTCGTTCTGGGCCTGGACGAAGGCGTCGATGCTCTTGACGACACCGGCCTGCTTGAGGAGCGAGCCGATCTCGGAGCCGCCCGCGCCGGCCGGGACCTCGATGGTGACGGTGTCGCCGCTGCCCTCGCCCACGTAGTCGGGCGCCGCGCCGAACTTCTTCTGGTAGAAGTCGTAGCCCACGTAGCCGACGCCGCCGGCCCCGATCGCGAAGATGACCGCGAGGACCAGGCAGGCGCGTCCGCTCTTGCCCTTCTTCTTGGTCTTGCTGCGCCGCTCGCGCCCACCACCGCCGCCGTCGGCCCCGCGGGTTTCGGCCGGGTCGTCGTCGCCGCGTTCGCTGTCGTCAACGCCGGTGAAGAACGGGTGGCGCTCCTCCTGCGGCTCGGCGTCCCACTCGTGGCCCTGCTCGGGCACCTCGGGCACGACGGGCGCCTGGCGCTGGCCGGGAGGCTGCGGCGGCGGATACGCCTCGGGCGTCCCGTACGGGTCGTGGCCCTCGCCGGCGTAGCCGTTGTGGTACGGGTCGGGCTGCTGGCCCGCGTACGGCATGGCGGCCTGCTCGCCCGTGGTGTCCCAGCCACCGCTGAACTGCTGGGGCTGCTGGGGCTGGGCGGCGTACTGGTCCGGATACTGCTGCTGCGGGTAGCCCTGATGGAGCTGCTCGGCGTAGCCCTGTTGGTACTGCTGCTGCTGCGCCTCGGCGTACTGCTGCTGTTGTTGCTGCTGCTGCGCCTGGGCGTACTGCTGCTGTTGTTGCTGCTGCTGCGCCTGGGCGTACTGCTGCTGCCCGTACGGGTCCTGCGTCTGCTGCGGGTAGTACGGCTGCTGAGGCTGTTGCTGGTACTGCTCGTCCTGGCCGGCGTACAGAGCCTGACCGGAGGCAGCCTGCTGCGCTCCCCACCCCTGGTCCCCGTAGAGGGGGTCCTCTGGGTGCCACGGTTCGGAGCCTTGGCCCCGGCCATACTCAGTCATCGGTCCCCTAGAGCCGCGAGGCATCCGGACGGTCCGCCTCTTTTGCTGTGCGGCGACTGTTCGAATGCCTCCGCATCGGCCGGAACGTTACCGTATCGCGATCAGATAACCACTTCGACGCCTTCTCCGGGAGCCGTGTCTGACACCCGTTCGGCCTCAAGCGCGTTCTGGAGGATGATCACCGCGGCGGCCTGGTCGATGACTGATCTGCCCTTTTTCGCTTTTACGCCCGAGGCTCGCAGGCCCTGGGTCGCGGTGACGGTGGTCATGCGTTCGTCGACGAGCCGGACCCCGACCGGGGCGATGCCGCGCGCCAACTCCTGGGCGAAGCGCCGCACTTTGGCCGCCGCCGGGCCCTCGCCGCCATTGAGCGAGCGGGGCAGTCCGACGATCACCTCGATCGGTTCGTACTCCCCGACCAGCTGCCGCAACCGCCGGTGGGCGGCCGGGACGTCACGTCCCGGCACGGTCTCCACCGGCGTGGCGAGCACCCCGTCGGGGTCGCACGAGGCGACCCCGATCCGGGCGTCACCGACATCGATCGCCAGTCGGCGTCCTCGGCGCATCAGGCGGTCTCGGCTACCTGGCGCTCGACGGCGTCGATCGCGTCGCCGATGGCGTCCGGGTTCTGGCCGCCGCCCTGGGCGACGTCCGGCTTGCCGCCACCGCCGCCGCCGAGGGTCTTGGCCGCCGTGCGGACCAGCTCGCCGGCCTTGAGACCCCGCTCGCGGGCGGCCTCGTTGGTGGCGATGACGGTCACCGGGCGGCCGTTGGCCGTGGCGAACAGCGCGACGACGGCCGGGCGGTCGCCCGCGATGCGGCCGCGCACGTCGAGGACCAGCTTGCGCAGGTCGTCGGCGGAGGTGCCGTCCGGCACCTGACCGGTGACGAGCGCGGTGCCGTGGATGTCCTTGGCGGAGTCCACGAGACCGGCCGCGGCCTGGAGCACCTTCTCCGCGCGGAACTTCTCGATCTCCTTCTCGGCGTCCTTCAGCTTGCCGAGCATGGTGGAGATCTTCTCGGGCAGTTCCTCGGAGCGGCCCTTGACCAGCTCCTGGAGCTGGGCGACGACCGTGTGTTCGCGCGCCAGGAAGTTGTACGCGTCGACGCCGACCAGCGCCTCGATGCGGCGCACGCCCGAGCCGATCGACGACTCGCCGAGCAGCTTCACCAGGCCGAGCTGGGCGGTGTTGTGGACGTGGGTGCCGCCGCACAGCTCCTTGGAGAAGTCGCCGATGGTGACGACACGGACCCGCTCGCCGTACTTCTCGCCGAACTCGGCGATGGCGCCCTGCTTCTTGGCCTCGTCGATCGACATGACCTCGGCCTGAACGTCGAGCTCGCGGGCGAGGACCTCGTTGATCTTCTGCTCGACGTCGGTGAGGACCGTGCCGGGGACGGCGGCGGGCGACCCGAAGTCGAAGCGGAAGCGGCCCGGCGAGTTCTCGGAGCCGGCCTGGGCGGCCGTCGGGCCGAGCGCGTCGCGCAGCGCCTGGTGGGTGAGGTGGGTCGCCGAGTGGGCGCGGGCGATGGCGCGGCGGCGCTTGGTGTCGATGGCGGCGTACGCGGACGCGCCGACCGTCACCTCGCCGACCTGCACGACGCCCTTGTGGACGTGGACGCCGGGGACCGGCTTCTGCACGTCACGGACCTCGATGACCGCGCCGCTGTCGAGCTTGATGCGGCCCTGGTCGGCGAGCTGACCGCCGCCCTCGGCGTAGAAGGGGCTGCGGTCGAGGACGACCTCGACCTCGTCGCCCTCGGTGGCGGCCGGCGAGGGCACGCCGTCGACGAGCAGGCCGACGATGGTCGACTCGTTCTCGGTGGAGGTGTAGCCGGTGAAGTCGGTCGCGCCCGAGGCGTCGGCCACCTCGCGGTAGGCGGACAGGTCGGCGTGACCGGTCTTCTTCGCGCGGGCGTCGGCCTTGGCCTGGTCGCGCTGCTGCTTCATCAGGCGGCGGAAGCCGTCCTCGTCCACGGAGAGGCCCTGCTCGGCAGCCATCTCCAGGGTGAGGTCGATCGGGAAGCCCCATGTGTCGTGGAGCAGGAACGCCTTGTCGCCGGCGAGGACCGTGCCACCGGTGGCCTTGGTCTCGGTGATGGCGGTGTCCAGGATGTTGGTGCCGCCGCGCAGCGCCTTGAGGAAGGCGGCCTCTTCGGCGAGGGCGACCGTCTCGATGCGCTTGCGGTCGGTGACGAGCTCCGGGTACTGCTGGCCCATCGTCTTGATCACGACGTCGATCAGGTCCTGGACGACCGGACCGGTGGCGCCCATGAGGCGCATGTTGCGGATGGCGCGGCGCATGATGCGGCGCAGCACGTAGCCGCGGCCCTCGTTGCCGGGGGTGACACCGTCGCCGATGAGCATCACGGACGTACGGATGTGGTCGGCGACCACACGCATCGACACGTCGGAGGTGTGCTGGTCGCCGTAGCGCACACCGGTCAGCTCGGTGGCCTTGTCCATGACGACGCGCAGGGTGTCGGTCTCGTACATGTTCTGCACGCCCTGCAGGATCATCGCGAGGCGTTCGAGACCCAGGCCGGTGTCGATGTTCTGGGAGGGCAGGTCGCCGAGGATCGGGAAGTCCTCCTTGCCCTCGCCGGCGCCGCGCTCGTACTGCATGAAGACCAGGTTCCAGATCTCCACGTACCGCTCGTCGTTGACGATCGGGCCGCCCTCGGCGCCGAAGTCGGGGCCGCGGTCGTAGTTGATCTCGGAGCAGGGCCCGCACGGTCCGGGCACGCCCATGGACCAGAAGTTGTCCTTCTTGCCCAGGCGCTGGATGCGCTCCTTCGGCACCCCGACGACCTCATGCCAGATCCGCTCGGCCTCGTCGTCGTCGAGGTAGACGGTGATCCAGAGCTTCTCCGGCTCCAGGCCGTAGCCGCCGTCCGCCACGGAGCTGGTGAGCAGCTCCCAGGCGTACTTGATGGCGCCTTCCTTGAAGTAGTCGCCGAAGGAGAAGTTGCCGCACATCTGGAAGAACGTGCCGTGCCGGGTGGTCTTGCCGACCTCTTCGATGTCCGGCGTGCGCACGCACTTCTGCACGCTGGTGGCGCGCGGGGCGGGCGGCTTGGTCTCACCCAGGAAGTAGGGCTTGAAGGGGACCATGCCCGCGTTGACGAGCAGCAGAGTCGGGTCGTCCGCGATGAGCGACGCCGAAGGGACGACGGTGTGGCCGCGCTCCTCGAAGAAGCTCAGCCAGCGGCGGCGAATCTCGGCCGACTCCATCAGTGGTCCTCATTCCGGTCGTACGAATGCTTGGGGTTCTGCTCTTTGCTGTACTGCTGCTTGCCGAACCGCTCGTGTGCGGTCTCGATGGCGACGAGGCGGCGCTGCGCGGGGAGTTCGCGCACCTCGCTCTCGCCGATGCCCAGGACGTCGTTGAGTTCGGCCTCGCGCTGCGCCATGCCGGACTTGATGTCGAGGGCGAAGTCCTTGAGCCGGTGGCCGGCCTCGACCGCCTTGTCGGCGGTGCGCGCGGCCAGGCTCTCGGGGGTGAGTTGTCTCAGCTTGCGGTTGACCTTGGTGGTGGCCCAGACTCCGGCGGCCGCGCCCGCGGTGAACCAGAACGTACGGCGGAACATCGCAGCGTCAGCCCTTTCGCTTGGAGCGCCGCGCGGACGGCACGGTCCGCCCGACGATCACGGTCCGCCGGCTCGCCCGAGCCGGCTCGTCGGCGGGTGCGGCGCCCTTGCGTCCGATCGCGCGGCGCACTCCGTAGCCGAAGGCGGCCACCTTCACCAGCGGGCCGCCGAAGGTGGAGGCGACGGTGGTGGAGAGCGCGGACGCGTTGGAGGTGACCTCCTGGACGTCCGAGGCGATGGCGTCGACCCGGGCCAGCTGTGTCTGGGCGGAGCGCACCGCGGTGGAGGCGTCCGCGAGCAGGGGGATCGCCTGGTCGGTCACGTCCGCGACCAGTCTGGTCGTCGCCTTCAGCGTCTGGGCCAGCCTCACGAGCACGACCGCGAGGAAGGACACCAGGATCGCCCAGAAGACGGCCACCAGGATCCCGGCCACCTCACCACCGGACACTTGCACCGCTCCCCGCAACCCGTCGGAACTCGAAAAAAGTCGTCCTGTGAGCCTATCGCGCCGGGGATCGCTTCCCGTACCGCATCCCGGGCCGCCACAAGCGGAGTTACGCAAGCCGATTGTACGCAGTGCATACCCTTGAGTACGCTGCGTGTTCCATGCGCTCCCATTTGCCCGCAGAGTTGAACCGTTTCGTCGGGCGAGACCGAGATCTGGCCCGGCTCGACCGTCTGCTCCGCGATGCGCGCATGGTCACCGTGACCGGCGTCGGCGGGGTCGGCAAGACGCGGCTCGCGCTGCGGGCCGCGGCACGCGAGGCAGCGCAGGAACGGTACTGCGATGGGGTCCGGCTGGTCGAGCTGTCCTGTCTGAACGATCCCGGGCTGCTCGACCACGCGGTCGTCGATGCGCTCGGCCTGACCGACCACACGGCGCGCGCCCCGCGCCGGCTGCTGCTCGACCATCTCGCGGAGCGTGAACTTCTGCTGGTCGTCGACGGGTTCGAGCAGCTGGTGGACGCCTGCGCCGACCTCGTACGGGAGCTGATGCGGGGCTGCCCGGGGCTTCGGGTGCTCGCCACCGGGCGGCTGCCGCTGCGGATCGAGGGCGAGCAGGTCTTCTCGCTGCCGCCGATGGACGAGGCGGACGCGCTGGCGCTGTTCGCCGAGCGCGCGCGGGCCGCCTCGGCCGGGGAGCGGACGGTCCAGGGCCACGAGACCGCTGCCGCCGAGCTGTGCCGCCGGCTCGACGGGATTCCGCTCGCGCTCGAACTGGCGGCGGGGCGGCTCGGCACGCTCTCGGTGGAACAGCTCCTGCGCCGGCTCGACGACCGGTTCCGGCTGCTCACCGGCGGCGGGCGGGGCGCGCTCCCCCGCCATCAGACGCTGCGCACGACCATCGGCTGGAGCCATGAACTGTGCACGGCGGCGCAGCGGCTGCTGTGGGCGCGGCTCTCGGTGTTCGCGGGCACCTTCGATCTGGAGGCGGTCGAGTACATCTGCGTCGGCTCCGACCTGCCGCAGGAGGAGGTGCTCGACGTCCTCGGCGAGCTGATCGACCAGTCGCTCGTGACGCGTGAGGACGGCGCGGCGGGCGTCCGCTACCGCCTGCTCGACACGGTCCGCGAGTACGGCGCCGAGTGGCTGGCCGAGACCGGGGACGCGGAGCGTGTGCACCGGCGCCATCGCGACTGGTACCTGGGGCTCGCCACCTGGTGCGAGCTGGACTGGTTCAGCCCCCGCCAGGCCGAGGTGGCGACGCGGGTGGAGAGCGAACTGCCCAATCTGCGGGCCTCGATGGAGTTCTCGCTCACCTCGCCCGAGGACGCGCACCTGGCCCAGTACCTGGCGGGCACGCTGTGGTTCTGCTGGGTCGGCTGCGGGCGGCTCGCGGAGGGGCGGCACTGGCTCGGGCAGGTCCTGGACGCCGAGGGCGAGCACGACAGTTCACGGCTGAAGGCGCTGTGGGTGCTCGGCTATGTGGCGGTGCTCCAGGGCGACGCGGTGGCGGCGATCGCCGCGTTGCAGGAGTGCCGCGAGGAGGCGGAGCTGCGGGGCGACCGGGTGGCGGCGGCGTACGCCGTGCACCGCTCGGGCTGTCTGGCCCTGGTCACCGACGACATGCCGCGCGCCGAGGAGCTGCTGCGTGCCGCGCTCGCCGGGTACGAGGAGGTCGGGGAGCTCAACAGCAATGTGCTGATGGGCCAGGTCGAGCTGGCGATGGCCGTGGGTTTCCGGGGCCGTCTCGACGAGGCCGTCGCCGTCTGCGAGCAGGTCGTCGAGGTGTGCGACGACCACGGGGAGCGCTGGGCGCGCGCCTATGCGCAGTACGTCCTCGGGTACGCGGCCTGGGTCGGCGGCGATCCGGCGGGGGCGCGCCGGCTGCTGCGGGAGACGCTCGCCGTCAACCACGCCTTCCACGATCTGGTGGGTTCGGTGCTCAGCCTGGAGATGCTGGCGCTCGTGGCCGTGGACACCGGGGATCCGGCGGAGGCGGCGGTGCTCCAGGGCGCGGCCGAGCGGATCTGGCCGTCGGTGGGTCTGCCGCTGTTCGGCTCGGCCTATTTCTACGCGGCGCACGTGCTGTGCGAGGAGCGTACGAGGGAGCGGCTCGGCGACGCGGCGTACGAGGAGCACCGGCGGCGGGGTGCCGGAATCGAGGCGGACGCGGCGGTGGCACGGGCGCTCGGCGGCGGCCGGGAGGCCGAGGGGGCACGGGAGTTGACGCCCCGTCAGGACACCCAGCCGCACGAGCACGAGGGGCCCGGACACGCGGAAGCCCGCCGCCTCCCGCTCCGAGTGGAGCGGGGGGACGGCGGGCTGAAGCGCTGAGGCTCCGGTATTACGCCGTGATCAGCGGGCGTAGTACTCGACGACGAGCTGCTCGTCGCAGATGACCGGGATTTCCTTGCGGTTCGGGTCGCGGTCCAGGCGGAAGGCCAGGGCCTTCAGGTTCACCTGGAGGTAGCGCGGGGTCTCGCCCTCGCCGGCGTAGCCACCCTCGCGGGCGACCTGGAAGGGGACCTTCTCGCGGCTGCGCTCGCGGACCGTCACGACGTCGTCGGGACGGACGCGGAACGACGGCTTGTCGACCTTGCCACCGTTGACCTGGATGTGACCGTGCACGACCATCTGGCGGGCCTGGTAGATGGTGCGGGCGATGCCCGAACGCAGGACCAGCGCGTCGAGGCGGCGCTCGAGCTCGACGACCAGCGCCTCGCCCGTCTTGCCTTCGGCCTTCTTGGCGCGGTCGTAGGCACGCGCCATCTGGCGCTCGCTGATGTCGTACTGGGCGCGCAGACGCTGCTTCTCGAGCAGACGGACCTTGTAGTCCGAGTTCTGCTTGCGGCCACGGCCGTGCTCGCCCGGCGGGTAGGGGCGGGCCTCGAAGTACTTGACGGCCTTCGGCGTCAGCGCGATGCCGAGCGCACGAGACTTCTTGACCTTGGGACGCGACTGGTTAGGCACGTTCTCCAAACCTCCATGGTTGGGTTAGGTTAGGCTCACCTTACTCAAGGAGATCGCATGTCGCGTCCGGGGAACACCAGTCACATCACGGACAACACGAAGAAGGGCGACCCTGCTCCCGCGGGAGGGGCCGACTCCACCAGCCCCCAGTCGAAGCACGGGGCCGGTCACGTGACGGAGGTCCGATCAGATCGTGGTCAGCCGCGTCCCAGCGGACTTGAAATCGCACGGATGCCGTCAGCAGCCGAGCGCACACGAACTCTCGTACAGAGTACCTGCTCGGCGGTGCTCCTCGTACCGGGCCTCACGGCACCCCGTCCGGAGCAGCTCGTGGCCGATGTCCGCAGCGTCGGTCCCGACGGTGACGTCTTCCTCGTCTTCCCCGCCGATTCCCCGGCCGTGCGGGCCGCCACGCACGCGCAGGACGACGAGGTGCGAGCGGTCCTGGAGATCACGGATGTGGCTCCGGTCTCCGTCCCCCACCGTATCCGGGGCCGCGCCTGGGTCTCCGGCTGGCTGACCCTGGTGCCCGGCCGGGCGGCCCCAGGCCGGGTGATGCTGCGCCTCGAAGTGGGCGACGCCTACGTGGACGACCTGTGGGGCGCGAGCGCCGTGGACGCCGAGGAGTTCGCCGCGGCCGCACCCGATCCGCTGGTACGGCACGAGACCGAGCTGCTCCAGCACCTCGCCGCCGCCCACGCCGAGCGGGTCGGGCTGCTGTGCGGGCTCGTGGAGCGCGAAGGCGTGGCACGCGCCACACCGCTGGCGCTGGACCGGTTCGGACTGCGGGTGCGGTTCGGCCGGAGCGACGGCCACACCTTCGACGCGCGCTTCGACTTCCCCGAGCCGGTGGACGACATCACGGCGCTGCGCCGCGCCCTGCACCGCCTCTTCGAGGCGGCGGCCACCTGAGGCCGCGCTACTCGCCGCCCCGGCCGAGCCGCTCCCGCACCTTCTCCACCACGTCCGCGTACCGCGCCTCGGCTCCGTAGCGCGTCGGCTCGTAGTAGCGCCGGTCCGCCACCGCGTCCGGGGCGTACTGCTGGGGGGCGATGGCGCCCGGCACGTCGTGCGGATACACGTACCCCTGGGCGTGCCCCAGCTTGGCCGCGCCCTTGTAGTGGCCGTCCCGCAGATGGGGCGGGACGGGGCCGGCGAGGCCCTTGCGCACGTCCTCCATCGCGGCGGCGATCGCCGTGGTCGCCGAGTTGGACTTCGGGGCGAGGGCCAGCGCGATCGTGGCGTGGCTCAGGGTCAGGGCGGCCTCGGGGAAGCCGATGAGCGCCACCGCCTGGGCCGCCGCGACGGCGGTGGGCAGCGCCGTCGGATCGGCCAGGCCGATGTCCTCGCTCGCGGAGATGATCAGGCGGCGCGCGATGAAGCGGGGATCCTCTCCGGCTTCGATCATCCGGGCCAGATAGTGCAGCGCCGCGTCGACGTCGGAGCCGCGGATCGACTTGATCAGCGCGCTCGCCACGTCGTAGTGCTGGTCGCCGCCCTTGTCGTAGGTGACGGCCGCCCGGTCGACGGTCTCCTCGACCGTCTGGAGCGTGATCTCCTGCTCCGACTTGGCGAGGGCCGAACCGGCCGCCGCCTCCAGCGCGGTCAGCGCCCGGCGCGCGTCGCCGCCCGCGATGCGCAGCAGGTGTGCCTCGGCGTCCGACGGCAGGGTGACCGCGGAGCCCAGGCCCCGCTCCTCGACGAGGGCCCGCTGGATCAGGGCCCGCAGGTCGTCGTCGGTGAGCGGTTCGAGCGTGAGCAGCAGGGAGCGGGAGAGCAGGGGGGAGATCACCGAGAAGTACGGATTCTCCGTGGTCGCCGCGATCAGGGTGACCCAGCGGTTCTCGACCGCCGGGAGCAGGGAATCCTGCTGGGCCTTGGAGAAGCGGTGGATCTCGTCGAGGAAGAGGACGGTCTCCTTGCCGAAGCCGCCGATGGCCCGGCGCGCGCCGTCGATGACCGCGCGGACCTCCTTGACCCCGGCGGTGATCGCCGAGAGCTCCACGAACCGCTTGTTGGTGGCCTTGGACACCACGTACGCGAGCGTCGTCTTGCCCGTGCCCGGCGGGCCCCACAGGATCACCGAGGACGGACCGGCCGGGCCGCCCGCGCCCTCCCCCACCAGCCGCCGCAGCGGCGAGCCCTGCTTCAGGAGGTGCTGCTGGCCGACCACCTCGTCCAGGACGCGCGGGCGCATCCGTACGGCCAGGGGGCTGCCCGCCGGGTCTTTCTCCTGGCGGTCCTCTGCGGCTGCGGTGAAGAGATCGGGTTCCACGTCCACGAGCCTATGGCACACCACTGACAACGCCGCCGGGCTGCGCCGACGGCGGCCGCCCCGCCCGGCCGGCGGCGGTCAGCTGGTCCAGAAGTCCCACCAGCGGGTGAGGATCAGCATGCCGATGATCCCGATGTGCAGCACCGGAAGGACCCAGGTGAACTCCGCGAGGAAGTTCTTCGCCCAACGCGGCGCGGGCAGCAGGCCCTTGCGGAGGTTGAACGAGGTCACGTACCAGAACATCAGGATCGTGGCGACCCACGCCAGGCAGCACCACAGGCAGAGCGAGTTGATCCGGTACAGCGACTCGAACTGGAGCCAGCTGACGAAGCAGACGCCGAAGAGGGTGCCCGCGTTGAGGGTCAGCCAGTACCAGCGGCGGAACCGGCCGCCCGCCAGGATGCTCATGCCGACGCAGACCACGATGCCGTACGTGACCAGGCCCAGCATCGGGTTCGGGAACCCGAAGGCCGCCGCCTGGTCGCTCTTCATGATGTTGCCGCAGGACACGACCGGGTTGAGGCTGCACCCCGGTACGAAGTTCGGGTTCTCCAGGAGCTTGAACTTGTCGAGCGTGATCACCCAGGCCGCCAGCACACCGGCGGCGCCGGTGATCACGAGCAGCCAGGCGAAGGCACGGCTGCCGCCGATCGCCCCCTCGCTGCTCACCTCCCGGTGGCCGGAGTCGGAGGAGACGTCGTCAAGTGTTGTGGTCATAGCGCCGGTCCGTCATCCCGTCATCGTGGTCGTCCTGTGCTGCCGCCGCCTCATTCTGCCGCACGGGGCGCCCTGTCCACCGTTCGATGGACATAAGGAAGTCCGCACGAGGGTCCCTGAAGCGAGGACGGCGCGGGACGCTCTTCGCCATGACAGGACTGGCGGTTGACGTACGCGGACTTCGCACGCGGTACGGCGATGTCGGCATCGACGCCGCCAGGGGGCGCGGGCAACTGCGCGACCAGCCACGCACGGTCCGCACCCGGCCGAAGACCGGCGGCGCGGGGAGCTGTGCGAGCCTCCCCGCGCGGCGCTCGGCCGTCAGGCCAGGCGCTGGCGGACCGCGTCCAGGACGCCGTCCAGCGGCACCGGGCCCTGCTCGCCCGATTCCATGTCCTTCAGCTGGACCACGCCCTCGGCGAGGTCGCGCTCGCCGGCGACCAGGGTGAAGCGCGCGCCCGAGCGGTTCGCGTTCTTCATCGCGCCCTTCAGGCCCTTGCCGCCGAAGCTGAAGTCGGCCGAGATGCCCGCCCGGCGCAGCTCCGTCACCTTGGTGAAGAGCACGCGCCGCGCCTCCTCGCCCAGCGGCACCGCGAACACGCTGGTGGCGGAGGGGATGTCGAGGGTGACGCCCTCGGCCTCCAGGGCCAGGACCGTACGGTCCACGCCGAGCGCCCAGCCCACCGACGGCAGCGCGGGGCCGCCGATCATCTCGGAGAGACCGTCGTAGCGCCCGCCGCCGCCGACCGCGGACTGCGAGCCCAGGCCGTCGTGGACGAACTCGAAGGTCGTGCGGGTGTAGTAGTCCAGGCCGCGCACCAGCTTCTCGTCGTCCTCGAAGGCGACGCCCTCCGCCGTGACCAGCGCGCGCACCTCCTCGTGGTACGCCTTGCACGCGTCGCACAGGTAGTCGCGCAGCACCGGCGCGCCGACGAGCTGCTTCTGCACGTCGGGGCGCTTGTCGTCGAGGACCCGCAGCGGGTTGATCTCGGCGCGGCGGATCGTCTCCGCGTCGAGGTCGAGTCCGCGCAGGAACGTCTGGAGCGCCTCCCGGTAGACGGGGCGGCACTCCTTGTCGCCGAGCGAGTTCAGCAGGATGCGGAAGTCGCGCAGGCCGAGCGAGCGGTACGCCTGGTCCGCCAGGATGATCATCTCGGCGTCGAGCGCCGGGTCCTCCGCGCCGATGGCCTCGGCACCGACCTGCGAGAAGTGCCTGTAGCGGCCCTTCTGCGGGCGCTCGTAGCGGTAGTACGAGCCCGAGTACCAGAGCTTGACGGGGAGGTTGCCCGCCTTGTGCAGGTTGGCCTCCAGGGCCGCGCGCAGCACGGAGGCCGTGCCCTCGGGGCGCAGCGCGAGCCGGTCGCCGCCCTTGGTCTCGAAGGCGTACATCTCCTTCGAGACGATGTCGGTGGACTCGCCGACACCTCGCGCGAACAGGTCGACGTTCTCGAAGCCGGGGGTCTCGATGTAGCCGTAGCCGGAGTTCTTCAGCGGCGCCGCGATCGCCTCGCGCACGGCGAGGAACGTCGCCGAGTCGGGCGGGAGCAGGTCGTAGGTGCCCTTGGGGGCCTGGAAGGTGCTCATGGGAAGACTTCTCGTCACATTCCTCGTCGGGGAGAGGCGATGCCCTCTCCCTGGCCGGCGGCCACCTGCCGCAGATACGGGTTGGTGGCGCGCTCCTGGCCGATGGTCGTCTGGGAGCCGTGGCCGGACAGCACCACGGTCGAGTCGTCGAGCGGCAGGCACACACGGCCCAGCGACTCGAGGAGCTCGGCGTGGCTGCCGCCGGGCAGGTCGGTGCGTCCGACGGAGCCGGCGAAGAGCAGGTCGCCCGAGAACAGGATCGGAGGGATGTCCTCCGCCTCGGGCAGCCCGAACGTCACCGACCCCTTGGTATGGCCGGGCGCGTGCGACACGGTGAGCTCCATGCCCGCGAGCGCCAGCCTGGCGCCGTCGGTGAGCTCCTTGACGTCGTCCGGCTCGCCCACGGTGAGCTCGCCCATGAGCTGGGCGCCGAAGGCACGGCCGAGGGCCTTCTCCGGGTCGCTCATCATGTAGCGGTCGTCGGGGTGGATCCAGGCGGGTACGTCGTGGGCCCCGCAGACCGGGACGACCGAGGCGCAGTGGTCGATGTGGCCGTGGGTGAGGACGACGGCGACGGGCTTGAGCCGATGCTTCTTCAGCGTTTCCTCGACGCCCCGGGTGGCCTGGTGGCCGGGGTCGATGATCACGCATTCCTCGCCTGCGGCGGGGGCGACCAGGTAGCAGTTGGTCCCCCAGGCCCCGGCGGGGAACCCGGCAATCAGCACGATCGTCCTCGATTTCTCGCGCCGCGGGTGGTGCGGCGGGTGATTACGGCAGCTCAGAGCCTACCGGCGCTGCTCCCGTCACAGCGAACCCATATACGGTACGGGGCACAGTCAGCTCGTACGCACGTACCCGCACCCCATGAGACCGCACAAGGAGACGACCGGTGGTCAGCAGCGAACAGCGTCGGCGCCAGCTCGCGCGCGAGAAGTTCGAGCGGCAGCAGCAGCGCCGGGAGACGGCCCGGCGCAAGGCAAGGCGCCGCAACACGGTCATCGCGGCCACCCTCGCGGTGGTCGTGGCGGCGGGCGGCGTGGCCTTCGCGACGGGCGCGTTCTCCGGCGACGGCAAGAAGAAGTCGGACAGCGCGGCCCCCTCGAACAGCCCGTCGCCGTCGGCCAGCTCCACGCCCGAGCCGAAGATGGCCGTGGACACCAAGGCCAAGTACGACATGGCGCTGAAGACCAGCGCGGGCGACATCACGTTCGCGATGGACGCGGCCAAGACCCCGCACACGGTGAACTCGTTCAAGTACCTCGCCGACAAGGGCTTCTTCAACAACACCAAGTGCCACCGGCTGACCACGCAGGGCATCTTCGTGCTCCAGTGCGGCGACCCGGAGGGCACCGGCGCGGGCGGCCCCGGCTACACGATCCCGGACGAGAACCTGACCGGCCTCGGCAAGGCGGGCGCCGACGGCACGGTGACCTATCCGGCGGGCACCGTCGCGATGGCCAATACCGGCCAGGCCCACACCGGCGGCAGCCAGTTCTTCCTGGTCTACAAGGACAGCAAACTGCCGCCGACGTACACGCCGTTCGGCACGATCGACGCGGCCGGCCTCAAGGCCGTCCAGGACGTCGCCAAGGAGGGCGTCGAGGGCGGAGCGGGCGACGGTGCGCCCAAGAAGGCCGTCACCGTCCAGAAGGCCGCCGTCACCAAAGAGTGACGCCGCCGGGCGCCCGGCACCGAGCGTGAAGCGCTGAATTCGGCCGCGCTGAGTGCGGACAGCCGGGCGGCCGGTCGCCTAGATTGGCGTTGTGCAGCGCGGGCTCGTACCGCGCTGTGGAGGGCGGGCGAGGCCCGCCGGGAAACTGTGGACGATGCCCCGGGGGAGGAACCCCCCGCGCAGGCATCATGTGGAGGAGGCGCTGTGAGCAGCGACCCGTGGGGCCGCGTCGACGAGACGGGCACCGTGTATGTGCGTACAGCCGAGGGCGAAGTGGTCGTCGGATCGTGGCAGGCGGGCTCTCCGGAGGAGGCGCTGGCCTACTTCGAGCGCAAGTACGAGGGCCTGGTTGTCGAGATCGGCCTCCTCGAACGACGGGTGAGGACCACCGACCTGTCGGCGAAGGACGCGCAGACCGCCATCGGTCATCTGCGTACGCAGGTGGACGAGCATCACGCGGTCGGTGACCTCGACGCGTTGCGGGGGCGCCTCGACAAGCTCGTAGCGACCGTCGAGTCGCGGCGCGAGGAGCGCAAGGTCCAGAAGGCCAAGCAGACCGACGAGGCCAAGCACGCCAAGGAGGCGCTGGTCGCCGAGGCGGAAGAGCTCGCGCAGAGCGAGCAGTGGCGCTCGGCGGGCGAGCGGCTGCGGGCCCTCGTGGACACGTGGAAGGGGCTGCCGCGCCTCGACCGCAAGTCCGACGACGAGCTGTGGCACCGCTTCTCGCACGCGCGCTCGGCGTTCTCCAAGCGGCGCAAGGCGCACTTCGCGTCGCTCGACGCGCAGCGCGAGGACGCCCGCAAGGTCAAGGAGAAGCTGGTCGTCGAGGCCGAGGCGCTCTCCGGGTCCACGGACTGGGCCACGACCGCGGCGCGCTACCGCGATCTGATGGCGGACTGGAAGGCGGCGGGGCGCGCGCAGCGCGAGGCCGAGGACGAGCTGTGGAACCGCTTCCGCGGGGCGCAGGACGTCTTCTTCGCGGCGCGCAGCGAGGTGTTCGCCGAGCGGGACGCCGAGCAGACCGAGAACCTGAAGCTCAAGGAGGAGCTGGCCGTCGAGGCCGAGAAGATCCTCCCGGTGACCGATCTGAAGGCGGCTCGCGCCGCGTTCCGCTCGGTCAACGAGCGCTGGGAGGCCATCGGCCACGTGCCGCGGGACGCGCGTCCCAAGGTCGAGGGCCGGATGCACGCCGTGGAGCGGGCGATCCAGGAGGCCGAGGAGGCCGAGTGGCGCCGTACGAACCCGGAGGCGCGGGCCCGCGCGGCCGGCCTCACGGGCCAGCTCCAGGACGCCGTCGACAAGCTGCACCGGCAGATCGACGCGGCGCGTGCGGCGGGCAACGACAGCAAGGCGGACAAGCTGTCCCGCGAGCTGGAAGGCCGCCAGGCCCTCCTCGACCAGGCCCTGAAGGGGCTGGAGGAGTTCGGCGGCTGACCCCGCCCCCACCCATGGGGAGGCCCCCGGAACCTTCTGGCTCCGGGGGCCTCCCCATACCGGGGCTCCGCCCCAGACCCCGTTCACGCCTTGAGGGCGCTCGTCCTCAATCGCCGGACGGGCTGAGGTTGCCTTGACCGGCCACCCAGCCCAACACCGACCCCGCCAGGGGCGCGGGGAACTGCGCGACCAGCCCCGCACGGCCCGCAGCCGAAACCGGGGTGTCCTGGGGCTCCGCCCCAGACCCCGTTCGCGCCTTGAGGGCGCTCGTCCTCGAACGCCGGACGGGCTGAGGTGGCCTCAGCTGACACCCGGCGGGCCGGCCGCTAAGGCCGCCGCGCGGACGTCACCCGGTACACGTCGTACACGCCCTCGACCCCCCGCACAGCCTTGAGCACGTGCCCGAGGTGCTTGGGGTCGCCCATCTCGAAGGTGAACCGGGACGTGGCGACCCGGTCGCGCGACGTCTGTACGGCCGCCGAGAGGATGTTGACGTGCTGGTCGGACAGGACACGCGTGACGTCCGACAGGAGCCGCGACCGGTCCAGCGCCTCGACCTGGATGGCGACCAGGAAGACCGAGGACTGCGTCGGCGCCCACTCCACCTCCAGGATCCGCTCCGGCTGCTGCGACAGCGAGTCCACGTTGACGCAGTCGGCCCGGTGCACCGAGACCCCGCTGCCGCGCGTGACGAAGCCGATGATGGGGTCGCCCGGCACCGGCGTACAGCAGCGTGCGAGCTTGACCCACACGTCGTCGACGCCCTTGACGACGACACCCGGGTCCGCGTTCTTGCGCCGCTTGCTGCGGCCCCGCGACGGCGGCGCCGACTCCGCGATGTCCTCGTTGGCGGCCTCCTCGCCGCCGAGCGCCTGCACCAGCTTCTGCACGACGCCCTGCGCCGCGACATGGCCCTCGCCGATCGCCGCGTACAGCGAGGAGATGTCGGGGTAGCGCATCTCGTGGGCGAGGGTGACCAGCGAGTCGCCGGTCAGGATCCGCTGGATCGGCAGGTTCTGCTTGCGCATGGCGCGGGCGATCGCGTCCTTGCCCTGCTCGATCGCCTCGTCGCGGCGCTCCTTGGAGAACCAGGCGCGGATCTTGTTGCGGGCGCGCGGCGACTTGACGAAGCCGAGCCAGTCACGGGAGGGCCCCGCGCCGGCCGCCTTCGAGGTGAAGACCTCCACCAGGTCGCCGTTGTCCAGGGTCGATTCGAGCGGCACGAGCCGCCCGTTGACCCGTGCGCCTATGGTGCGGTGGCCGACCTCGGTGTGGACGGCGTACGAGAAGTCGACCGGGGTCGAGCCGGCCGGGAGCGCGATGACGTCGCCCTTGGGCGTGAAGACGAAGACCTCGTTGCGCGACAGGTCGAAGCGGAGCGACTCCAGGAACTCGCTGGGGTCCTCGGTCTCCTTCTGCCAGTCGAGGAGCTGGCGAAGCCACGCCATGTCGTTGAGGTGGTCGTCCTTGCCGGTCTTCTTCGGTGCGTCGGTGCGCACCTTGGAGGCGCCGGCGGACGGATCCTGCTTGTACTTCCAGTGCGCGGCGATGCCGTACTCCGCGCGCCGGTGCATGTCGAACGTACGGATCTGCAGCTCTACGGGCTTGCCGTTGGGGCCGATCACCGTCGTGTGCAGCGACTGGTACATGTTGAACTTGGGCATCGCGATGTAGTCCTTGAACCGGCCGGGGACCGGGTTCCACCGCGCGTGGACCGTGCCGAGCGCCGCGTAGCAGTCGCGGACCGTGTCGACGAGGACGCGAATGCCCACCAGGTCGTAGATCTCCGCGAAGTCACGGCCGCGGACGATCATCTTCTGGTAGACGCTGTAGTAGTGCTTGGGGCGCCCGGTGACGGTCGCCTTGATGCGGGCCGCGCGCAGGTCGGACTGGACCTCGTCGGTCACTATGGCGAGGTACTCGTCGCGCTTGGGGGCGCGCTCGGCGACCAGCCGCACGATCTCGTCGTACATCTTGGGGTAGAGGATCGCGAAGGAGAGGTCCTCCAGCTCCCACTTGATGGTGTTCATGCCCAAGCGGTGGGCGAGCGGCGCGTAGATCTCCAGCGTCTCGCGCGCCTTCTTCTCCTGCTTCTCGCGCTTGAGGTACCGCATGGTGCGCATGTTGTGCAGGCGGTCGGCGAGCTTGATGACCAGGACGCGGGGGTCCTTGGCCATGGCGACGACCATCTTGCGTACGGTCTCGGCCTGCGCGGCGTCGCCGAACTGGACCCGGTCGAGCTTGGTGACGCCGTCGACGAGCAGGGCGACCTGGTCGCCGAAGTCGCGGCGCAGGGTGTCGAGGCCGTACTCGGTGTCCTCGACGGTGTCGTGGAGCAGACCCGCCATGAGGGTGGCCGGATCCATCCCCAGCTCGGCGAGGATCGTCGTCACCGCGAGGGGGTGGGTGATGTACGGGTCGCCGCTCTTGCGCTTCTGCCCGCGGTGCCAGCGCTCGGCGACCTGGTAGGCCTTCTCGACCTGGCGCAGCGTGGCGGTCTCGATCTTGGGGTCGTTGCCGCGCACTATGCGCAGCAGCGGTTCGAGCACAGGGTTGTACGCGGAGGAGCGCTGCACGCCCAGTCGGGCGAGGCGGGCGCGGACCCGGTTGGAGGATCCGGCGGAGCGCGACACCGCGCCGGCCGGCACCACGGGCTTCGCGACGGGCGCGGGCGCCGGGGTCTTCGCCGGGGTGTCGGCCTGCTCGGGCGCCGCGGGCTTCGGCTCGGCCGCGGGCTCGGAGGGCGTGGCCGGGGCCGCCGCGGGCTCTTCGGCCTTCTTGTCGGGCTGCGCGGCGGAGAGTGGCTGGGCCTCGTCTGGCAAGAGCGCTCCTCGTGCGGGTCCCCCCGGACGGAGTCTGGGGGAGGGTCCGGGTCCCCCGGTCAGGCCCGGAAGTACATGGTATCGAGCCACGGGCCCGCGCTCTCCCCCGGCCGGGCGGGACGGTGTACCTGGGAGGAACACCGAAGGCGGGCGCCGGATTCCTCCGGGCCCGCCTCCGTGGTGCCGTGCGGCTTGCTCAGACGGTGATCAGGGCGTCCAGCGGGGCGCCGTCCAGGACGGCCTCCAGGCGCTGCCGGCCGCTGAGGAAGCCCAGCTCCATCAGGACCGCGACGCCGGCGATCTCGGCACCGGCCCTGCGGATCAGCTCGATCGAGGCCTCGGCGGTGCCGCCGGTGGCGAGCACGTCGTCGATGACCAGGACGCGGTCGCCCGCGCTGAGGTCCTCGGCGTGCACCTCGATCTCCGCGGTGCCGTACTCCAGCTCGTACGCCTGCTTGAGGGTGGCTCCGGGGAGCTTGCCCGCCTTGCGTACGGGGATGAAGCCGATCCCGGCGCGGACCGAGACGGGGGCCGCCAGGATGAAGCCGCGCGCCTCCAGGCCGACGATCTTCGTCGCGCCGTGCCGTACGCACAGTGCGGCGAGCGCGTCGGTGAGGGCCGTGAACGCCTCCGGGTCCGCGAGCAGCGGCGTGATGTCCTTGAACATCACACCGGGCTTCGGATAGTCCGGCACGTCACGGATGCGGCTGAGCAGCAGCCCCGCGGTCTCGGTGGAGACGCTGGTCATCGGCGCTTCCCCCGGTTGTTGCGGCTCGGCTGGCGGCGCTGGCCGACGACCGCGCCGGCGGTCTCGGCGTCGTCGTCCTCGTCGAGCGGCGAGGCGTCCTGCGGCTCCTCGGTCTCGCCCTTGGCGGCGGCCGCCGCGCGCTTGGCGAGCACCCGCTTCTTGAGGGCCTTCATCTCCGGCATGGTCTCCTTCAGGTCGGCGACCAGCGGAGTGGCGATGAAGATCGAGGAGTACGCACCGGCCGCGAGGCCGACGAACAGCGAGAGCGAGATGTCGTTCAGCATGCCGGCGCCCAGGACGCCGCCACCGATGAACAGCAGGCCTGCGACCGGGAGCAGCGCCACGACCGTGGTGTTGATGGAGCGGACCAGCGTGCCGTTGAGGCTCTTGTTCGCCATCTCGCTGTACGTGAGCCGGGTCTGCTTGGTGATCCCCTTCTGGCCCTCCTTGAGTCCGTCGAAGACGACGACGGTGTCGTAGAGGGAGTAACCGAGGATCGTGAGCAGACCGATCACCGTGCCCGGGGTGACCTCGAAGCCGACCAGGGCGTAGATGCCGACCGTGATGGTGAGGTCGTGGATCAGGGCGACCAGGGCGGCGACGGCCATGCGCCATTCGAAGGCGATGGCCAGGTAGATCACGACGAGGATCATGAAGACGATCAGGCCCGTCCAGGCCTTGTTGGCGATCGTCTTGCCCCAACTCGGGCCCACCAGGTCGGCGTTGATGGTGTTCGCGTCGACCTTGAGGTCCTTCGCGAGCTCCGTCTTGATCTGGTCGGACTTGGCGGTGTCGACGCCGCCGATGGTGATGCGGATCGTGTTGTCGCCGAGCTTCTGGGCGATCGCGTCGTGGCCGGAGGCCGATTCGGCCGCCCGCTCCGCCTGTGTGGCGGACATCGAGGTCTTGGGCGTGGTGAAGACCGCGCCGCCCTCGAACTCGATGCCCATCGTCAGGCCCCGCACCGCCAGGCCCACGATGGCCGTGATGGTGATCAGGATCGAGATGCCGTACCAGATCTTCCGCTTGCCGACGAAGTCGTAACCGACCTCACCGCGGTACAGCCTGGCGCCGAGAGTGCCGAGCTTCGACATCTCACGCCTCCTTCGGGTTGTCGACGGGGGCGGAGGTGGTGCGACGGGCCCGGCGCAGCGGGGGCTTGGCGCCGAGCCGCTTGGGGTCGAGGCCGGACCACGGGTGACCGCTGGCGAAGAACTTGCGGCGGGCCAGGAGCGTCATCACCGGCTTGGTGAACAGGAAGACGACGACGACGTCGAGCAGGGTGGTCAGACCCAGCGTGAACGCGAAGCCCTGGACCTTGCCGACCGTCACGACGAACAGCACCGCGGCGGCCAGGAACGACACGAAGTCGGAGACCAGGATGGTGCGCCGGGCGCGCGGCCAGGCCCGCTCCACGGCGGGACGCAGGGTGCGGCCCTCGCGGATCTCGTCACGGATGCGCTCGAAGTACACGATGAACGAGTCCGCGGTGATGCCGATGGCGACGATGGCGCCGCAGACCGCGGGCAGGTTCAGCGCGAAGCTGATGGCGGGGCCGAGCAGCGTCATGATCGCGTACGTCAGGATCGCCGAGACGACGAGGCTGAGGATGGCGATCGCGGCGAGGCCGCGGTAGTAGGCCACCAGGTAGATGATGACCAGCGCGAGGCCGATGGCACCGGCGATCAGACCGGCGTGCAGCTGGTCGGCGCCGAGGGCGGCGGTCACGGTGGTGACGCTCTGCTCCTGGAAGGAGAGCGGCAGCGCGCCGTAGGAGAGCACGTTGGCCAGGTCCTGGGCGGACGACTGGTTGAAGCTGCCGGAGATCTCGGCGGAGCCGCTGAGCGTGGAGCTCACGGTCGGGGCCGAGACGACCTGGTTGTCCAGCGTGATCGCGAAGCGGTTGTTCGGGTACTGCTGCTGCGAGAGCTTCCCGGTGATCGCCGCGAACTTCTTCGAGCCGCCGCTCGTGAAGTCCATCTGGACGATCCACTGACCGTTCTGGTTGATCACGGCCTGGGACTTGGAGACGTCGGTGCCGTCGACCTCGGCCGGGCCCAGGATGAACTTCTCCTGGCCGTCCTTGTCGCAGGCCACGGTCGGATCGGTGGGCTTGGCGCCCTCGCCGGCCTTGGAGCGGGCTTCCTTGGTGGAGCAGTCCAGCGCCGCGAACTGGGCCTGGAGCTTGGCCGCGGCCGCCGCGTCACCGGAGGCGGACGGGTCGGGCGCGGGGGTGCCGGACTTGCTCGCGCCCGGCGTGGGCGAACCGGAGGCCTTGAGCGCGTCGGTCAGGGCGCGGCCCTGCGGCTTGGTGCTCGCGCTCGCCTTGCCCGCGTTGGGCGTGCCCTTGGCGGAGGCGGTCGGCGTGGGCTTGCCGGAGGCGCTCGGGGCGCCCGAGGGGGTGGCCTTGCCCGGGGCGCTCGGGGAGGCGCTCGGCGTGGGTGCCGCGGTCGCCTGGGCGGTCAGGACCGGCCGGAAGTACAGCTTGGCGGTCTGGCCGACCTGCTGGCGGGCCTGCTCGGAGTTCGTACCCTTGGGGATGTTGACAATGATGTTGTCGCTGCCCTGGGTCTGAACCTCGGCCTCGCTGACACCAAGACCATTGACACGGCGGTTCATGATCGAAACCGCGGTGTCCATGTTCTTCTTGTTGATCGCCGACTCCTGGCCGGGCTCGGCCTTCGCCTTGAGCGTGATGCTCGTACCGCCCGCGAGGTCGATTCCCAGCCTCGGAGTGGTGGTGTGGGAAAGGAACATCCCACCGGTGAGCGCGACCATGGCGATGAGGATGAAGGCCAGGGCACGGCCCGGCTTGCTCTGACCCCCCGCCGCCGGCCTTCGGCCCTTGTTCGGTGCTGCCACCTTGTCGTTTCTCCCTGTCCAACCGCCCGGCGCCGGGTGTGCGCGCGGACGGCCACGAAGTGGTGTGGGGACGTCCCCCGTGGAAGTCGGCCCGCTCCAGGGACCGCGCGCGCCGGTCGGGCGCCGTGCGGTCCCGGTGCGTGACTACTTCGCTTCGGCCCCGCCGTCGGCCTTGCCGTCCTTGCCGTCCTCGGGCGTTGCGGCGTCGGCGTCCTTCGCCTCGGCAGCCCCGTCCTTCTTGCCCAGGTCGATCTTCGCCTCATCGGCGGCCGCCGCGTCGGCCTCGGCGGCTTCGGTGGCCGCGGTCAGCGACGACGCGTCGTCCGGCACCGCGGGAAGCTCTTCCTCGGTGTCGCCGTGGACGATGCGGTTGTACTCCGCGTCGCTGAGGACAGCGCCGACGGCGTTCTTGGCGTAGACGGCGTGGACGCCGGGCGCCACCTCCAGGAGGACCGTCTCGTCACCGATCTCCTTGACGGTGGCGTACATGCCGCCGATGGTGCGGATACCGGTGCCGGGCTGCATCTCGTCACGCATGGCCGCGGCGGCCTGCTGCTTCTTCTTGGTCGACCGGGTCATCAGGAACATGGCCCCGATAAGCAAAACCAAGGGGAGGAGGGTGATAGGGCTCACGGGACGGAACTTCCTTCGCATGACACACGCGGAGCGCGGCCTGATCTGGGGGTGGGTACGCCGGCCTGGAAGGGCGGCATCGGCGGAGTCTAAGCGAGTCCGCACAGATGGAACAACGCCCAGCATCCCACCGGGGTTCCTCCACGTGCGACCCTGCGCGCCGTCACGCCCTGAAGAGCCCCTGTTGTCCGCTTCCTGCGGGGCCGCCGCCCTGCTGCGGCGGTACGAGACCGAGGTGGGCCCAGGCCGCGGGGGTGGCCACCCGGCCGCGCGGGGTGCGGGCGAGCAGGCCCTCGCGCACCAGGAAGGGCTCGGCCACTTCCTCCACGGTCTCGCGCTCCTCCCCCACCGCGACGGCCAGGGTGGACAGGCCCACGGGGCCGCCGCCGAACAGCTTCAGGAGGGCCTGGAGCACCGCCCGGTCGAGGCGGTCGAGACCGCGGGCGTCGACCTCGTACACCCCGAGCGCGGCCGAGGCGATCTCAGGGGTGATGACGCCGTCGGCCTTGACCTGGGCGTAGTCGCGGACCCGGCGCAGGAGGCGGTTGGCGATGCGGGGGGTGCCGCGGGAGCGGCCGGCGATCTCGGCGGCGCCCGCGGTGTCGATCTCCACGTCGAGCAGCCGGGCCGAGCGGTGGATGACGCGCTCCAGCTCGGAGGGCTCGTAGAACTCCATGTGGCCGGTGAAGCCGAAGCGGTCGCGCAGCGGGGGCGGCAGCAGGCCGGCCCGTGTGGTGGCGCCGACGAGGGTGAAGGGCGGCAGCTCCAGCGGGATGGCGGTCGCGCCGGGGCCCTTGCCGACGATGACGTCGACCCGGAAGTCCTCCATCGCCATGTAGAGCATCTCCTCGGCCGGCCGCGACATCCGGTGGATCTCGTCCAGGAAGAGGACCTCGCCCTCCTGGAGGGAGGAGAGGATCGCGGCGAGGTCGCCCGCGTGCTGGATGGCGGGGCCGCTGGTGATGCGGATGGGGGCGCCCATCTCGGCCGCGATGATCATGGAGAGGGTGGTCTTGCCGAGGCCGGGGGCGCCGGAGAGCAGGACGTGGTCGGCGGTGGCGCCGCGGGCGCGGGCCGCGCGCAGGACCAGGTCGAGCTGTTCGCGGACCTTCTCCTGGCCGACGAACTCCTCCAGGTCCTTGGGGCGCAGCGCCGCCTCGACCGCGGTGTCCTCGCCGTCGGCGTCGGCCCCGACCAGGCGGTCGCCGTGGCCATCGGCGGTCGCCGACAGATCCGCCGTGTCGGAGCTGTCTTCCCAGTTCATGCGGTGTGCCTCGGATCGTGGTCGCGGTGGGTGGTGCGGGGGCGTGCGGGGTCCGGTCGGCGGGGCGCGCGGGCCGGGTTCGGGGCGCGGCGTGCCGCCTCCGCTCAGCGGGCCCGGTTGAGGGTCTGCAGAGCGGCCTTGAGCAGGGCCCCGATGTTCGGCGATTGCGCGGCCTCGGCCTGCGGCGCCACCGCGGCGACCGCCTCGTCGGCCTCGCGCGTCGCGTACCCGAGACCGATGAGGGCCGCGTGCAGCTGGTCGCGCCAGCCCGAGGTGACCGGGGCGCCGACGGCCGGAGCGCTGCCGACGGGCGCGCCGAGCCGGTCCTTCAGCTCGATGAGCAGCTTCTGCGCGCCCTTCTTGCCGATGCCGGGCACGGCGGTGAGCGCCTTCTCGTCGCCGGTGGCGAAGGCGCGGCGCAGCGCGTCCGGTGTGTGCACGGAGAGGACGGCCTGGGCGAGCCGGGGGCCGACGCCGTTGGCGGTCTGGAGCAGCTCGAAGACCTGCTTCTCGTCGTCGTCGGCGAATCCGTACAGGGTCAGCGAGTCCTCCCGGACGACGAGGGAGGTGGCGAGCTTGGTGTGCTGTCCGACGCGCAGCTCGGCCAGCGTGTTGGGCGTGCACTGGAGGGCCATGCCGATGCCGCCGACCTCGACCACCGCGGTGTCGGGTGCGAGGGCGGCGACCGGGCCGCTGACGAAGGCGATCATCGGGTGACCTTCCGGACGGAGTGCTGGGCGTGGGCCTGCTGGAGTCTGTTGATGGCCGGGGCGCGCCAGATGTGGCAGATGGCGAGCGCGAGCGCGTCGGCGGCGTCGGCCGGTTTGGGCGGGGCGTCGAGCCGGAGCAGCCGGGTCACCATGGCGCCGACCTGAGCCTTGTCGGCGCGGCCGCTGCCGGTGACGGCGGCCTTGACCTCGCTGGGGGTGTGCAGGGCGACGGGGATTCCGCGCCGCGACGCGCAGAGCATGGCGACCGCGCTGGCCTGGGCGGTGCCCATGACCGTACGCACGTTGTGCTGGCTGAACACCCGCTCCACGGCGACGAATTCGGGCCGGTGGGCATCGAGCCACTCCTCGATGCCGCGCTCGATGGCGACCAGGCGGTGGCCCAACTCGGCGTCCGGGGGCGTGCGTACGACGCCGACGCCCAGCATGGTGAGCGGCCGGCCCGCTGTGCCCTCGACGACGCCCACACCACACCGCGTGAGTCCGGGGTCCACCCCGAGTACGCGCACGGCCTCCCCCTCGGTCCCTCGGTGATCTTTGACTTGCCGCCAGGCTATCCGCTGCCACTGACAACGGCGGCGGGCCGATGGGACGTGTCCCATCGGCCCGCCGAAAACACTCAGCCCGCGCGGTCCTACGCGTCGACCTTCTCCATGACCTCGTCGGAGACGTCGAAGTTGGCGAAGACGTTCTGCACGTCGTCGCTGTCCTCCAGCGCGTCGATCAGCTTGAAGATCTTCCGCGCGCCCTCTTCGTCCAGCTCGACCTGCATGGTCGGGACGAAGTTGGAGTCGGCCGAGTCGTAGTCGATACCGGCCTCCTGGAGCGCGGTACGGACCGCGACCAGGTCGGTCGCCTCGGAGATGATCTCGAAGGACTCACCGAGGTCGTTGACTTCCTCCGCACCCGCTTCCAGGACCGCGTCCAGGACGTCGTCCTCGGAGAGCTCGGCCTTGGGCAGGACGATGACGCCCTTGCGGTTGAAGAGGTACGAGACGGAACCCGGGTCGGCCATGTTGCCGCCGTTGCGGGTCATCGCGACACGTACGTCGGAGGCGGCACGGTTGCGGTTGTCGGTGAGGCACTCGATGAGCACCGCGACACCGTTCGGGCCGTAACCCTCGTACATGATCGTCTCGTAGTCGGCACCGCCCGCCTCGAGACCGGCACCGCGCTTGAGCGCGGAGTCGATGTTCTTGTTGGGCACCGACTGCTTCTTGGCCTTCTGTACGGCGTCGAAGAGGGTCGGGTTGCCGTCGATGTCGGCGCCCCCGGTGCGGGCCGCGACCTCGATGTTCTTGATCAGCTTCGCGAAGAGCTTGCCGCGCTTGGCATCGATCACGGCCTTCTTGTGCTTCGTCGTAGCCCATTTAGAGTGGCCGGACATCTGCCTGTCTCCTTCGCGTAACCCATTCTGCGTCGTTCGGCAGAGATCCTACCGGGACCCGGCCCGCCCGTCGCCCGGCCCCCGCGCGGGGCGGGAAGCCGGAGCGGGCGTCTTTCACGCGGCGGCGCGCACCATGTCCACGAAGAGCGCGTGCATGCGGTGGTCGCCGGTGAGCTCGGGGTGGAACGAGGTCGCCAGCGCGTTTCCCTGGCGCACGGCGACGATGTGGCCGCCGTGCTCGGCGAGCACCTCGGCGCGGGCGCCGACCGACTCGACCCAGGGCGCGCGGATGAACACGCCTTCTACGGGGCCCACGCCCGAAACCTCGACGGTCGCCTCGAACGACTCGTTCTGGCGGCCGAAGGCGTTGCGGCGGACGATCATCTCGATGCCGCCGAACGTCTCCTGGCCCGAGCGCGGGTCGAGGATCTTGTCGGCGAGCATGATCAGGCCGGCGCAGGTGCCGTAGACGGGCAGGCCCGCGGCGATCCGCTCGCGCAGCGGCTCCAGCATGCCGAAGAGCGCGGCCAGCTTGGAGATGGTGGTGGACTCGCCGCCGGGAATGACGAGACCGTCGACCTCGGCGAGTTCTTCGGGGCGCCGGACCGGCCTGGCCACGGCGTCCGCCGCGGCCAGGGCGATGAGGTGCTCCCGTACGTCGCCCTGGAGCGCCAGGACACCGATGACAGGGGTGGTCATGAGTGGTTACCAGCCGCGGTTGGCGTAGCGCTCGGTCTCGGGCAGCGTGTCGCAGTTGATGCCGACCATGGCCTCGCCCAGGTTGCGGGAGGCGTCCGCGATGATCTTCGGGTCGTCGTAGAAGGTGGTGGCCTTCACGATGGCGGCGGCGCGCTTGGCCGGGTCGCCCGACTTGAAGATGCCGGAGCCGACGAAGACGCCCTCGGCGCCGAGCTGGCGCATCAGCGCGGCGTCGGCGGGGGTGGCGACGCCACCGGCGGAGAACAGCACGACGGGCAGCTTGCCGAGCTCGGAGACTTCCTTGACCAGCTCGTACGGGGCGCGCAGCTCCTTGGCCGCGGCGTACAGCTCGTTGTTGTCGAAGCCGCGCAGCTTGGCGATCTCGTTCTTGATCTGGCGCAGGTGTCGTACGGCCTCGACGACGTTGCCGGTGCCGGCCTCGCCCTTGGAGCGGATCATGGCCGCGCCCTCGGCGATGCGGCGCAGGGCCTCGCCCAGGTTGGTGGCGCCGCACACGAACGGGGTCGTGAAGGCGAACTTGTCGCTGTGGTTGACCTCGTCGGCCGGGGTGAGGACCTCGGACTCGTCGATGTAGTCGACGCCGAGGGACTGCAGGACCTGGGCCTCGACGAAGTGACCGATGCGGGACTTGGCCATCACCGGGATGGAGACCGCGCCGATGATCTCCTCGATCATGTTCGGGTCGGACATCCGGGCCACGCCGCCGTCCTTGCGGATGTCGGCGGGAACCCGCTCCAGGGCCATGACCGCGACGGCGCCCGCGTCCTCGGCGATCTTCGCCTGCTCGGCGTTGACCACGTCCATGATCACGCCGCCCTTGAGCTGCTCGGCCATGCCGCGCTTGACGCGTGCGGTGCCGACGGCGGGGGTGTCGGCGTTGGGGGTGCTGGAAGGGGTGCTGGACACGGAGCGACCTCACTGAGCGACGAAAGGGATTCTGCTGACCTGAGAGAACCCCGCCCGCCCGGTCCGCATCAAGGGCCAATGCTCAGCCGGTGGATCGTTTTGGCACCGCGTGGCCCGCGGTCAGCTCCCCGGCCGGTCGGCCAGCGCGGTCGGCGGCTCGTCGTCCATCTCGAAGGCGAGGGGGAACGGCGCGTGGCCCGCGAGGCGCAGCCAGCGCACCGTCCGGTGCCTGCGCAGCGCCCGCGCCGCCCGCACCGCGTCGTTGTGGAAGCGCCGCGCCATCGGGACCCTGCGCACCGCCTGGGCCAGCTCCTCGGCGGCCTCCACGCCGCCGGGCGCCTCCCGTACCGCCTCGACCTGTGCGGGCTCCCCGAAGACGGCCCGCAGCGCCTGGCTGAGCTCGCTCTCGGCGACCTCCCGGTGCTCCTCCTCCGCCTGGCGCGCGGCGTGGGCGGCCTCGTAGAGCACGATGGAGGCGGCCGGGTCGAGGACACCGCTGGTGGCCAGTTCCTGGGTGACCGATGCGCGGCGCAGCAGTTGCGCGTCGAGGGCGGCGCGGGCCGCGTCGATGCGGGCGTGCAGCCGGTCGAGCCGGCCGGCGGTCCAGCTGAGGTAGAGGCCGATCGCGACGAGGGCGACGACGATCCAGATGAGGGTTACGGTCACGGGCGGCAAGGCTACCGGGCGGCGCCTCGGCGGGCGTCCAGTGCGGCCGGGCCCACCCCCAGGGTGCCCAATCCAGGCCGCCTCAGCCCGTCCGGCGCGCCCACCGCGGCGGAGCCGCGCACGTGTCCTGGTCCCGTGCCCCTGGCGGGGTTGGACCACGGCAGGGTGCCCAATCCAGGCCACCTCAGCCCGTCCGGCGATTGAGGACGAGCGCCCTCAAGGCGCGAACGGGGTCTGGGGCGGAGCCCCAGCAACCCCGCCTTCGACTGCAGACCGTGCCCGCGTCTCGCGCAGTTCCCCGCGCCCCTAGGAGGGCACCCGACACCGCACCCACCGCGGCGCAGCCGCGCACGTGTCACAGCCCCGCGCCCCTGGCGGGGTTGGACCACGGCAGGGTGCCCAATCCAGGCCACCTCAGCCCGTCCGGCGGTTGAGGACGAGCGCCCTCAAGGCGCGAACGGGGTCTGGGGCGGAGCCCCAGGAACCCCGCTTTCGTCTGCAGACCGTGCCCGCGTCCCGCCGCAGTTCCCCGCGCCCCTAAAGACGTAGGGCACCCGGAGCCGCAGCCCGCCGCCCGCGCCCACCGCGGCGGAGCCGCGTAATCGGCACAGCCCCGCGCCCCTAAAGACGTAGGGCATCCGGCACCGCGCCCACCTCGGCGCCGCGGAGCGACCAGGGCTCAGTCGCGGGCCAGGCCGAACCTCGCGCGGAAGCCGGGGCGTTCGTCCGCCGCGACCGCCGCCGCGCCGTGCGTCACCGTCTCGTACACCGCGAGGATGTCCGCGCCGACCGTCGCCCAGTCGAAGCGCCGGACATGGGCCGAGCCGCGTTCGCTCAGGCCCGCACGGCGCTCGGGGTCGGCGAGGAGGCGCACCGCGGCCGAGGCCAGCGCGTCGGCGTCCTCGTTGGTGAAGAGGTCGCCCGCCGCGCCCTGGTCGAGGACCTGCGCGAAGGCGTCCAGGTCGCTCGCGAGGACCGCCGCGCCCGCCGAGAGGGCCTCGACGAGGATGATCCCGAAGCTCTCGCCGCCCGTGTTGGGCGCCACGTACACGTCCACGCTGCGCAGCAGCCGCGCCTTGTCCTCGTCGCTGACCATGCCGAGGAACTCGACCCGGGAGCGCAGCTCGGGCGGAAGCGACGCGACGGCCTCCTCCTCGTCGCCGCGGCCCGCGACGAGGAGCCGGGCCTCCGGACGCTCGGCGAAGATGCGCGGCAGCGCCTTCATGAGGACCGGCAGGCCCTTGCGGGGCTCGTCGATGCGGCCGATGAAGCCGAGGGTCTGGCCCTGCCACTCCTTGTTCGGCTCCGCCTTCGCGAAGAAGTCGACGTCGACGCCGTTGGGGATCACCACCGCGTCGCCGCCCAGGTGCTCCACCAGGGTGCGGCGCGCGTACTCGCTGACCGCGATGCGCGCGCTGATCTTCTCCAGGGCGGGCTGCAGGATCGGATACGCCGCGATCATGGCCCGGGAGCGGGGGTTGGAGGTGTGGAACGTCGCCACGATGGGGCCCTGCGCGGCCCAGCAGGAGAGCAGGCCGAGCGAGGGCGAGGCCGGCTCGTGGATGTGGATCACGTCGAACGTTCCGTCGTGCAGCCAGCGCCGGACGCGCGCCGCGGACAGGAACCCGAAGTTGAGCCGTGCGACCGAGCCGTTGTACGGCACGGGAACGGCCCGGCCCGCCGACACGACGTACGGCGGCAGCGGGGTCTCGTCGTCGGCGGGGGCCAGCACCGACACCTCGTGGCCGAGGCGGATGAGGTGCTCCGCCAGGTCACGGATGTGGAACTGGACGCCGCCCGGGACGTCCCACGAGTACGGGCAGACGATGCCGATCTTCACGTTCGGCGCTCCTCCAGGTCCGCGAGCCACAGGCGTTGCAGCATGTGCCAGTCCTCGGGGTGGTCGGCGATTCCGGTGGCGAAGGCGTCTGCCAGCGCCTGTGTCATGGAGGACGTCCTGGAGGCCCGGTCGCCTGTCTCCGGCACCTCGACCGGCGGATGCACCCGCCCCTTCATGATCGGCGAGTCGTCGTACCAGAGCGTCACCGGCAGGAGGAGCGCGCCGGTCTGCTGGGCGAGCAGGGCGGGCCCCGCGGGCATCCGGGTCGTCTCGCCGAAGAACTTCACCTCCACCCCGGAGGCCGACAGGTCGCGGTCGGCGACCAGGCAGACGAGGCCGCCCGCGCGCAGCCGCCGGGCCAGAGTGCCGAAGGCGGAGCCGCCGGTGTGCGGCAGCACCTCCATGCCGAGGCTCTCGCGGTAGGCGACGAACCGGTCGTACAGCGTCTCCGGCTTGAGCCGCTCGGCGACCGTGGTGAACGGGATGTCCAGCTTGCTGGTGACCCAGGCGCCCGCGAGGTCGTAGTTGCCCATGTGCGGCAGCGCCACGACCACTCCGCGCCCCGCGGCGATGCCGTCCACGAGGTGGTGGACGTCCTCCGGCACGAAGCCGCTCGCCATCCGGTCCCGGCTCCACGACGGCAGCCGGAACGACTCCATCCAGTACCGCATGTACGAGCGCATCCCGGCCCGGGAGAGCTCGGCGAGCCGGGCCGCGGAGGCGTCGGGGACGACCCGCGCCAGGTTGGACTCGAGCCGCAGCACGCTCTTGCCGCGCCGCTTCCACACCTGGTCGGCGATGCTCCGGCCGAGCCGGGTCGCGGCGGGTTCGGGCAGCTTCTTGACGGCCGCCCAGCCCAGTCCGTAGAGCGCGTCGGTCAGTCGGTCCTTCATGCGCCCGCCTCACCGGCCGCCCGCGCCGCGGCCGCGTCGGCCTCGGCGGACTCCCGGCGGACGGTCACGACGCGCTGGATCAGCGTGATCAGGCTGCCCACGGCGACGATCCACAGCGCGACGGGAAGCAGCACCTGGATGCCGGGCACCCCGAAGTCGTGCAGCCCCGCGAGGCCCGCCGCGACCAGCGAGATGACGAGGCGCTCGGCACGCTCGACCAGCCCGTTGACGGCGACCGGCAGGCCGATCGCCTCGCCGCGCGCCTTGGTGTACGACACCACCTGGCCGCTGGCCAGGCAGAAGATGGCCACCGCGCACAGCACGTTGTCGTCGCCCCGCCCCGCGTACCAGAGCGCGAAGCCGCCGAAGATCGCGCCGTCGGCGACCCGGTCGAGCGTCGAGTCGAGGAACGCGCCCCAGCGGCTGGAGATCCCGGCCTGGCGCGCCATGTTGCCGTCGACCAGGTCGGAGAAGACGAACAGGGTGATGACGATCGTGCCCCAGAAGAACTCTCCACGGGGGAAGAAGACCAGCGCACCCGCCATCACTCCGGCCGTACCGATGAGGGTCACCGCGTCGGGGCTGACTCCTCGGCGGAGCAGAAATGCGGCGAACGGCGTGAGGACACGCGTGAAGAATGCACGCGCGTACTTGTTCAGCATGGCCTTCCCGAGGGGTCGGTGTGGCCGCGCGGCCCCTGCTGGCCACCGGCCGACCCATCGTAGCCACGACTGGCGGGCCGCACCGCCGGGCCACCCGCGGGGGCGGCCGGAGGGCCACCGTGGGAGGTGAGGACACGTACGACGTATGGACGCGCCGTGACCGGAGTGCAAAGCTCGAATGACCGCGGGCGTCGCTGATGCCGCCTCCGCACGCGGAGTCCGCGTGTCCGCGCCCTCTCACCACCTCACCGCGCACGAAACCGGGAGGAACGGACATGGGCGACAAGGCACACGCACACCCCGGGGCCGCCGGCAGGGCCCCGACGGCCGACCACCCCGCATCCGTACGGAACGTGGTGCTGGTCGGCCACAGCGGATCCGGGAAGACCACCTTGGTGGAGGCGCTCGCGCTGGCGGCAGGGGCCGTCAACCGCGCGGGCCGGGTCGAGGACGGCGCCACCGTCTCCGACTACGACGAGATCGAGCACCGCCAGGAACGCTCCGTACAGCTCTCGCTCGTCCCGCTCGCCTGGGACGGCTTCAAGATCAACCTGTTGGACACCCCCGGATACGCCGACTTCGTCGGGGAGCTCAGGGCCGGTCTGCGCGCCGCGGACGCGGCCCTCTTCGTCGTCTCCGCCGCCGACGGCATGGACGGCTCGACCCGCATGCTCTGGGAGGAGTGCGCGGCCGTCCGGATGCCGCGGGCCATCGTCGTCACCCACCTCGAGGCCGCCCGAGCCGACTTCGACGCCATGACCGAGATCTGCGCCGGCACGTTCGGCGGTGACGACCCCGACGCCGTCCTGCCGCTCTACCTGCCCGTCCACGGCGCACCCGGTCCCGACGGCCACGCCCCGGTGACCGGTCTCGTCGGACTGCTCTCCCAGCGGGTCTACGACTACGCGTCCGGCGAGCGCAAGGAGACCGGCCCCGACGCGGGGCAGCTCCCCCTCATCGAGCAGGCCCGCAACCGGCTCATCGAGGGAATCATCGCCGAGAGCGAGGACGAGACCCTCATGGACCGCTACCTCGGCGGCGAGGACATCGACGTCAAGACCCTCGTCGCCGACCTGGAGCGGGCCGTAGCGCGCGGGACCTTCCACCCCGTGCTCGCCGCCGCGCCCGCCGCTGACGGCGCCCGGCACGGCCTCGGCACCGTGGAACTCCTCGAACTGATCACCGGCGGCTTCCCCTCCCCCCTGGAGCGCGCGGCGCCCGACCTCACCACCCCCGAGGGCACACCGCGCCCCACCCCGGCGTGCGCCGCCGACGGCCCCCTCGTCGCCGAGGTGATCAAGACCTCCTCCGACCCCTACGTCGGCCGGATCAGCCTGGTCCGCGTCTTCTCCGGCACCCTGCGCCCCGACGAGACCGTCCACGTCTCCGGCCACGGCATGACCGAACGCGGCCACGAGGACCACGACGTCGACGAGCGCATCGGCGCCCTCTCCTCCCCCTTCGGCAAACAGCAGCGCGCCCTCACCCGGTGCGTCGCGGGCGACCTCGCGTGCGTGGCGAAACTGTCCAGGGCCGAGACGGGCGACACCCTGTCCGCCAAGGACGATCCGCTCCTCATGACGCCCTGGGACATGCCCGACCCGCTGCTCCCGCTGGCGATCGAGGCCCACAGCAAGGCCGACGAGGACAAGCTCTCCCAGGGCCTCGCGCGCCTCGTGGCCGAAGACCCCACCATGCGGCTCGAACAGAACCCGCACACCCACCAGTTGGTGCTGTGGTGCCTGGGCGAGGCCCACCGCGACGTCGCCCTCGAACGGCTGCGCAGCAGGTACGGCGTGCAGGTCGACGTCGTCCCGCACAAGGTGTCCCTGCGCGAGACGTTCGGCGCACGGTCCACCGGGCGCGGCCGGCACGTCAAACAGTCCGGCGGCCACGGACAGTTCGCGATCTGCGAGATCGACGTCGAGCCCCTGCCGCCGGGCAGCGGCGTCGAATTCGTGGACAAGGTGGTCGGCGGCTCCGTCCCCCGCCAGTTCATCCCCTCCGTCGAGAAGGGCGTACGGTCCCAGGCCGCGAAGGGCGTGGCCGCGGGCCACCCCCTGGTCGACGTCCGCATCACCCTCCTCGACGGCAAGGCCCACTCGGTCGACTCCTCCGACGCCGCGTTCCAGACCGCGGGCGCCCTCGCCCTGCGCGAGGCCGCCGCGGAGGCCCGGATCCAGCTGCTCGAGCCCGTCGCCGAAGTCCGGGTCATGGTCGCCGACGACTACGTGGGCCCGGTCATGAGCGACCTGTCCGGGCGCCGCGGGCGCGTCGTCGGCACCGAACAGGCCGGCCCCGGACGCACCCTGGTCCGGGCCGAGATCCCCGAGATCGAGATCGGCCGGTACGCCCTCGACCTCAGGTCCCTCTCGCACGGCACGGGACAGTTCAGCCGCAGGTACGCGCGGCACGAGCCGATGCCGCCCCAGCTCGCCGACAAAATGCGTGAACAGCCGGAAGGCGGACGATAATTGACATAGCCTCAGGAAACCGCCCACCACGGCACAGCCGCGGTGGGCGGCATTCCGACGTCCCCTGACGAGGGGGCCACGACCCCGATACGCTGGGGTCCCAGATCAAATGGTGTACGGGGTGCGGTGGTCGGGAACAGGCCGCAGAGCGACAGCGAGCGGCGATGGGGGCGGCAGTGACGACGGAAGAGCCATTCTTCGACTTCTTGCCCAGGCCACAGGTGCCGCTCCAGGGCTCAGCCGGCCAGACGGCGGCGACCCAGGCGCTCGCCTCGGCCGCATACCGGGACAGCCCGGTCCAGGACATCCTCAAGGCCAACAACGAATGGCACGAGTCCGAGGTGACCAAGGGCAAACTGTCCCTCCTCGAACCCAACCTCGGCGAGGCCTTCGCCCGCGCCGTCCAGTCCAGAATGCTCGGCGCCACCCGCAAGGGCCTCATCCAGTCCTTCGGCACCGAACCCGGCACCATCGTCGAGCACTGCCTCGCCTCGATCCGCATCCGCAAGGAACGCGACAGCAAACTCACCCTCGTCATGGCCGTGTTCGGGCTCCTCTTCCTGCCCGGCATGCTCCTCTGGCTCGGCGTCTTCCAGCTCCGCCGCACCCTGGCCGGAGCCAAGGACCGGCGCGCCGGCGCCCTCGGCACCATCCTGCTCGTGGCCGCCGCGGGCCTCGCCGTCCTCTTCCTGATCAAGCTCCCCTTCCACGGCATCCTCGGCCTCTACCTGCGCGCCATGATGGTCGCCCCCGTCATCGGCTGGTTCTGGGCCAAGACCATCTGCGAGAAGACCGCACGCGACCTGCGCTCCCGCTGGGACAGCCTGCTCGGCGGCGGCGGCATAGGAGCCCGGATCCCCGAGGCCGTACCCAAGAGCGCGGCGGCCGGCTCCGCCGAACAACTCCGCCAGTCCCTGGTCAAACTGGCCGCCGAGGACCAGTCCAACGTCGTCTTCTACGCCGGCCCCAAGGGCATACTCGGCATGGGCACCCGCTGGGGCAGCTGGCAGCTCGCCGAAGAGCTCGAACCGAAGGAACCCGGCAAGGAAATCCACGGCTTCCGCAGCTGGGACGTCATACGCGCCATCCAGGACCGCCTCCAGCTCCTGGAACGCGGCCCCCTGCACACCGGCGGCTTCCCCACCCCGTCCATCAAGAACTGGGTCGTCTCACCGATCGGCGAAGGCGCCAAGGAGGTGTCCCGGCCCAGCGGCCAGGACATCGACAACTTCCAGGTGCGCCAGCACGAGATACAGCGCATCTGCAACGAGCAGCAGTTCTCCAGCGGGAACCGCCACTACCTCGGCATCCAGTTCACGCTCTGGGACGGCCAGTTGGTCATCACCATGATGGTCACCGTCACCGTCCTGCACGAGACCCTGCGCATCGAGGTCACCGGGCACGCACTCGGCCCGGTGCACCCCCTGTTCACCACCAAGCCCGCCCCCAAGACCAAGGAGGTCGACAAGGCCTTCAAGTTCTGGGAGAAGAAGACGGTCCAGCTCCCCCTCGTCGACGCCGCCGAAGTGGTGCGCCTCGCCGCCCGCGCCCCGCTGACCTGGTTCCCGCCGGTCCTCGACCACCTGGGCGGGCGCATAGCGCTGCCCGAGCCGTTCGGCCTGCGGCACGCCTGGGCCGACCGGCCCTGGCGCCACCGCTTCATGGCCGACGACGCGATGCGCGCGGCTACACCGGTCCTGCGCGTGGTCCACTCCGCGGCCATGAAGGTGCTCGACGAGCACGGAGTGAACACCGAGCGCTTCACCAACCGCTCCGCGATCCTCAGCGGCCTGGTCCAGGACCCGGCCCCGAGGAAGGCCGATCTGTACGACGCCTGAGCAGCCGCCCAGGACGCCTCGGGCGCCTAGGACGGCCAGGCGTCGGCCAGCATCTGCCGCGTGTCCGCGAGGAGTTGGGGCAGCACCCGGGTGTGGCCGACGACCGGCATGAAGTTGGTGTCGCCACCCCAGCGCGGCACGATGTGCTGGTGCAGATGGGCGGCGATCCCGGCCCCGGCCACGGAGCCCTGGTTCATCCCGATGTTGAACCCGTGCGCCCCGGAGGCCGCACGCAGCGCGGTCATCGACCGCTTGGTGAGCTCGGCCAGCTCCGCGGTCTCGGACGCGTCCAGCTCGGTGTAGTCGGCGACGTGGCGGTAGGGCACGACCATGAGGTGCCCGCCGTTGTACGGGTAGAGGTTCAGCACGGCGTACACGTGCTCGCCCCGCTTGATGACCAGCCCGTCCTCGTCCGACTTCGCCGGAATCGAGCAGAACGGACACCCGTCGCCGGACTCCGGTCCCGTCGGCTTGTTCTCGCCCTGGATGTACGCCATCCGGTGAGGCGTCCACAGGCGCTGGAACGCGTCCTGGACACCCACTCCGATCTGCTGCTCCGGCTCACTCGTCATGATGGGAAGCATATGACTTCGGCGCGGCGGGGCGTCGCCCGGGTGGCCGGTGCCCGTACGCGCGAGGGGCCCCGGGAAGGCGTGCTTCCCGGGGCCCCTCGGCGTACGGCGGCGGTCAGACCTGGGTCCGCTCCGCCACGACCTTCTCGATCTTCGCGATGGCCTCGGCCACCGGAACACCGTTCTCCTGGGAACCGTCGCGGTAGCGGAAGGAGACGGCGCCCGCGGCCATGTCCTCGTCACCCGCGATGATCATGAACGGGACCTTCTGCTTCTGCTGGTTGCGGATCTTCTTCTGCATCCGGTCCGAGGACGCGTCCACGTCGACGCGCAGCCCCTTGGCCTTGGCCTGGCGGGCGAAGTCCTGGAGGTACTCCACGTGCGCGTCCCCGATCGGGATGCCGACCGCCTGGACGGGGGCCAGCCACGCCGGGAAGGCGCCCGCGTAGTGCTCCAGGAGCACCGCGAAGAAGCGCTCGATGGAGCCGAACAGCGCGCGGTGGATCATCACCGGACGCTGCTTGGTGCCGTCGGGGCCGGTGTACTCCAGGTCGAACCGCTCCGGCAGGTTGAAGTCGAGCTGCACGGTCGACATCTGCCAGGTGCGGCCGATCGCGTCGCGCGCCTGCACCGAGATCTTCGGGCCGTAGAACGCCGCGCCGCCCGGGTCGGCGACCAGGTCGAGGCCCTGCTTCTCGGCGACCTTGCGCAGGGTGTCGGTGGCCTCTTCCCAGATCTCGTCCGAGCCGACGAACTTCTCCGGGTCCTTGGTCGACAGCTCCAGGTAGAAGTCGTTCAGACCGTAGTCGCGGAGCAGGTTCAGGACGAAGGTGAGCGTCCGGTCGAGCTCGTCGGCCATCTGCTCCTTGGTGCAGTAGATGTGCGCGTCGTCCTGGGTGAAGCCCCGCGCGCGGGTCAGACCGTGCACCACGCCCGACTTCTCGTACCGGTACACCGTGCCGAACTCGAAGAGCCGCAGCGGGAGTTCACGGTAGGAGCGCCCGCGCGCGTCGAAGATCAGGTTGTGCATCGGGCAGTTCATGGGCTTGAGGTAGTAGTCCACGCCCTCGTCGAGCTGCATGGGCGGGTACATGCCGTCGGCGTACCAGTCCAGGTGGCCCGAGGTCTCGAAGAGCTTCCCCTTGGTGGCGTGCGGGGTGTAGACGAACTCGTACCCCTCCTCCTCGTGCCGGCGGCGCGAGTAGTCCTCCATGACCCGGCGGATGATGCCGCCCTTGGGGTGGAAGACGGCGAGGCCGGAGCCGATCTGCTCCGGGATGGAGAACAGGTCGAGCTCGTTGCCGAGCTTGCGGTGGTCGCGCTTCTCGGCCTCGGCGAGGAACTCCAGGTGCGCCTTCAGCTCGTCCTTGGAGGGCCAGGCGGTGCCGTAGATGCGCTGGAGCATCGGGTTCTTCTCGCTGCCGCGCCAGTAGGCGGCGGCGTTGCGCATCAGCTTGAACGCGGGGATGTTGCGGGTGGTCGGCAGGTGGGGACCGCGGCAGAGGTCCTTCCAGCACAGGTCGCCGGTCTTGGCGTCGAGGTTGTCGTAGATGGTCAGCTCGCCGCCGCCCACCTCCACGTTCGCGCCGTCGTCGGTGGACGCCGAGCCCTTGATGCCGATGAGCTCCAGCTTGTACGGCTCGTCCGCGAGCTCCTCGCGCGCGGCCTCATCGGTGACGACGCGGCGCGAGAAGCGCTGGCCGCGCTTCTGGATCTCCTGCATCTTCTTCTCGATGGCCTTGAGGTCCTCGGGCGTGAACGGCTTCTCGACGTCGAAGTCGTAGTAGAAACCGTCCCGGACCGGCGGGCCGATGCCGAGCTTCGCGTCGGGGAACAGCTCCTGCACCGCCTGGGCCATGACGTGCGCGGTGGAGTGGCGCAGGATGTTGAGGCCGTCCTCGGAGGAGATCTCGACGGGCTCGACCTCCTCGCCGTCCTTCACCTCGTACGCCAGGTCCTTGAGGTCGCCGGCGACGCGGGCCGCGACGATGGTGCGCTCACCGGCGAAGAGCTCGGCCGCCGTAGTGCCCGTCGTCACCACGCGCTCTTCCCGCTCGGAATCGCGTTGGATGATCACACGGACGTCTGACACCGGACTTCTCCTGCCGTAGGGGGCGCGCAGCGCGTGTCGCGTACGCGAGACGATCCTACCGAGCCGGTGGGGTGCCTCGCGAAACGGATATCGGGGCGCTCACGCGTCGGCGGGACCGGGTTCCGCGCCGCAGGCCTCCTCGAAGAAGTCGAGGTTCTCCTGGAGCGACTTCATGAGCCGGTCCCGTTCGGCGTCGTCGACCTGGACGGGGGTCACCTCGCGTGCGTCGAAGAGCCGGCGGAACCCGCCACGGCTCTCCAGGCGCCCCACGACGCGGATCGGCAGCCCGACCAGGTGCGCGTGGCCCGCGATGCGGTACGCCTCCTCGTCCAGCTCCATGCGCACGTGGTCGACCTCCGCCCCGGCCAGCACGCGGAGCCGTACGACGCCGGGTCCGCGGGGGGCGGGGCGGCGAAGGCGCACCACGGCGCCGGTGATCCGCACCGGTACGGACGGTTCGCCGCCGAGGTAGCGGGCGCCGGCGGCACGCAGGGCGGGCAGGTCGCCGGGTGAGAAGTCGACGGGTTCGGGGCGGGCCGCGCAGCCTTCGGGGACCCCGGCGGCGGGTGCCCAGGCGAGGGCGACCCGCACGCCCTCGCTGCCTCGCACCAGCGCGACGAGGGACTCGGTGAGTTCTCGGCTGACGCCCGCGCGTACGGCGGCGTCGAAGGCCTCCATGCCGCCGGTGGTGCGCTGGTAGTCGACGGCGTCGCGTACGGCGTTGAGCGCGGCGTACAGGCGGACGACGGCGGGCCGGGCGGAGGCCGCGGGCACGAAGGCGGTGAGGCCCGCGCCGGTCGCGGGTTCGACCAGGACGCCTTCGAGGGAGGCGAGGGCCTGACTGCGGTGGCGCGCGCCGTGGTGGCCGGCGGAGCCGCGTACGGCGAGGGCGCCGGCGAGCAGCATGCGGTGGGCGGCGCGGCGCAGGTGTTCCTGTTCGTTCCAGGAGGCGGTGCCTGCGGGGCCTTCGGGCACCTCGCGCCACCAGCGGACCTCGTCGCTGGGTACGGCGAGCGAGACGAGGACCTCGCGGGCGGAGGGCGCGGCGCTGCGGGCGAGGGCGGTGAGCGCCTCGCCCAGGAGGTCGTCGCTGTCGGGGTAGGCCCTGCTTTCGGGGACGAGCAGGCTGGTGCCGGAGCCGGTGGCTCCGGGGGGTGTCCAGCGGGTGTAGTGCCCGGCCGCTCCGCCGCGCCTGCGCCAGCCGTGCCGGCTGAGCAGCGCCCCGAGCACCGCGGGGTCGACCTGGCCGGGAACCGGTGGCGTTCCGCCGGGCTCTTCGTCCAACCAGCGCATCAGGGCCTCCCTCCCACCCCGACCCGCGTCATGATCTCGCAGAGCGCGCGGTCGTCGAAGATCCGCGAGGTCGGTATTCGCACCGTGGTTCTGCGCCGGCCGGTCACCGGGTGTCCGGCCAGGTTGGTCCAGTAGCAGCAGTGCCGCAGCGCGAGCCGGTCGTGGCCCGCCTGAAGCCATTCCTCCCGGTTCCTCGGCGCCACCATGACCACCAGGATCTTGTGCACCGAGACGGGTGTGCGGGCCAGCTTCACCAGGTGGTCGTTGTCGAGCGTGAAGGAGAAGGCCCCGCCCGGCGGGTGCGGCGGTATCTGGTACGTGCACTTGAGCTGCACCTTGATGGTCACTTCGTCGTCGACGGTGTGGCCGGCGGCGCTGTGGCTGAGGTGCCAGTCGATTCCGTTGTCCGGGAAGGGCTGCGACAGCGAGCACCCCGCGGCGGCGGCCACCGCGTGCAGGTAGCCCACCTGGAGGGTCTCCATGCAGGCGGTGGTGGCGAGCGAGCCGCGCAGCGGTGCGATCCCCTCGGGCAGCAGACCGTACCCGGGCGCGGCCGGATCGGGCTGCGCGAGCGCCATGGCTGTCGTATGCCTTCCGGGCTGTGCCGAACCTTTTCCGTGACGGGCCGTCAACAGCGCGTTCCGTCACCTGTGTTGTCTCCGTACTCCGCCGCCCGCAAACGGCGTATGTCGCAAACAGCACGGGTATCACGCAATCGGGCAGGGGATGCACGCCATCTGCCGGTAGTGCGCGAGGAGTTGAGTAGACATGACGTGCTGGTTCGAGGGTCCCCTGGCGGCGTTCGACACGGAGACGACCGGGGTGGACGTCGAAGGGGACCGGATAGTTTCGGCGGCCCTGGTGGTGCAGGACGGGCCGGGGGCGCGGCCGCGGGTGACGCGCTGGCTGATCAACCCGGGGATACCCGTCCCGGCGGGTGCGACGGAGGTGCACGGCCTGACGGACGAGCACCTTCAGCTGCACGGGCGTTGGCCGGCTCCGGTGATGGAGGAGGTCGCGAAGGCGCTCGCCGAGCAGTGTTCGGCGGGGCGGCCGCTGGTCATCATGAACGCGCCGTTCGATCTGACCATGCTGGACCGGGAGTTGAGGCGCCATCGGGCGGCCTCCCTCGGTCACTATCTGGGCCGCAATCCGTTGCGGGTGCTCGATCCCCGGGTCCTGGACAAGCATCTGGACCGCTATCGCAAGGGGCGCCGCACGCTGACCGATCTGTGTGAGCACTACGGCGTGACGCTGGAGGGCGCGCATGACGCGGCGGCCGACGCGCTGGCGGCCCTGGAGGTGGTGCGGGCGGTGGGGCGCAGGTTCGCGGGACGTCTGGAGCGGCTGACGCCGACGGAGTTGCACGCGTTGCAGACGACGTGGCACGCGGCGCAGGCGCGGGGTCTGCAGGCGTGGTTCAGCAAGCAGGGCACTCCGGAGCTGGTGGACACGGCGTGGCCGTTGCGGCCCGAACTCCCGGCGGCGGCTTGAGCGTTGGCGGGTTCTCGGCGGGCGCCGGACAGCAAGAAGGCCGGTCCGTCTGGGACGGACCGGCCTTTCCCGGTGGGCGATACTGGGTTCGAACCAGTGACCTCTTCGGTGTGAACGAAGCGCTCTCCCACTGAGCTAATCGCCCGGGAACGGACTGAACCATACAGGCCTTGCGGCCCTGCTTTCAAACCACCTCCAGGCGACGGCGGAGTCCGCGCTGTCCGGAGCGCATCATCAGGGCGTGGTTGGCGCGGAACAGCGGGCGGCCGGGGACGGCGAGGCGGCGCATCAGGGGCTTGCGGACCTCGACCTCCTGCTCGTAGAGGGCGCGGGTGCCGCCGTGGTGCGCGAGGAGTGTCCAGCGGGCCCGGCCTTCGAGATCGCCGCTGAGGGCGGCCTCCAGGACGAGGGCCTCGGGGTCGCGCCGGGTCTCGTGGGCGGTGACGCGGAGGTCGTAGGGGATGACGGAGCGGAAGCGGGCGGTGGCGGTGTGCGCGTCGAGCGGGGTCACCTCGCGGACCTGGGGCCACCAGCGCGGGTATTCCTCGGCGCGCTCCAGGACGGCGTAGACCGCTTCGGGCTCCGCAGGGAGCTGCCAGGCGGTGCGGAAGCGGTAGTGGCACCAGTTCATGCCCCCAGTCTGCGCGGGGCCGCAGAGCGGCGTGCAGGGGCCTTGCGCCCGGGGTGTGCGCGGGGCGCCGGAGGCGGTACGACGAAGGCGGTACGACGAAGGCGGTACGACGAAGGCGGTACGACGAAGGCGGTACGACGAAGGCGGTACGACGAAGGCGGTACGACGAAGGCCCCGGAGATCGAGATGATCTTCGGGGCCTTCGGTCCGGGTGGGCGATACTGGGTTCGAACCAGTGACCTCTTCGGTGTGAACGAAGCGCTCTCCCACTGAGCTAATCGCCCGGACGCACCGCAAACATTACCGCATGTCAGCGGGGCCTCTGACCACGCACTTCGACCGCGAGCGGTCAGTGGTCGATCTTCCACGGCGGGACGAAACCGAACGTCCAGAGGTAGCTCCCCACGAGCGCGCCGACGATGATCAGGCCGGCCGTGGTGAGCATGATGTTGCGCCGCCGCACCTTGGGGTCGAGCGCCTTCCGCGTGGCCTCGGTGACCTTGCGCCTGGTCCAGCGGAGCACCAGCTGGGCCCAGACGAACTCGGTCGCCCAGATCGCCATGCCGCCGAAGATCACCAGCCAGCCGGGGCCCGGCAGCGGCAGCATGACCACGCCGCCCGCCACGACCGCGAGGCCGACCACGAAGACACCGACCTGCCAGCTCAGGTGGAGCGGTCTCGACGCCTTGATGAACGCCGGCGCGCGCGATCCGAGCGCCGCCCCGCCCCGCTCGTCACTCCCCGTATCCATGGACCCCAACGTACCGGACCGGCGTCCCGAAACGGGTTCACCGAAATGGACCTATCACCCAAAGTAATAGTCCGCCGTACGAGCTACGTGAACCCCTCCAAAACGGTCAGAGGGGTTTACAACGGCACCGTAGGTGGCATGTCGATTTCGCCGACGTGCGAATCCCCGAGCGCACACTGAGCGAAAGGCCCTGGCGCTTATGAACACCACGGTCAGCTGCGAGCTGCACCTGCGCCTCGTTGTGTCGAGCGAGTCCTCACTGCCTGTACCCGCGGGCCTGCGGTATGACACGGCCGATCCCTATGCCGTGCACGCCACCTTCCACACCGGAGCCGAGGAAACCGTCGAGTGGGTCTTCGCTCGCGATCTCCTCGCCGAGGGCCTGCACCGGCCCACCGGAACCGGCGACGTCAGAGTCTGGCCGTCACGCAGTCACGGTCAGGGTGTCGTCTGTATCGCCCTGAGCTCGCCGGAAGGAGAAGCCCTTCTCGAAGCCCCGGCGCGGGCCCTGGAGTCGTTCCTGAAGCGGACCGACGCCGCGGTTCCGCCCGGCACCGAGCATCGTCACTTCGATCTCGACACGGAACTCTCGCACATCCTGGCCGAGAACAACTGAGGCCAGGCAGAGAGCCGCACGGCGCCGTCCGACTCGGGGCGACGGCGCCGCGCGGACACCCAAGGAGCGGCACCCATCGGCGCCGTCCCCCACGAAGCCGTCGTGGGGGACGGCGCCGATGCGCGTACAGCACGAGCCGCTAGAGTCGGCCAGCATCCGACGGGCGCCGCCCGCCGCAGGCCAGGGAGCGAATCGTGCTGATCCCTCACGACACCCGGATCGCCCTCGACATGGTGGTCGATCTGGTGAACACCGCGCCGGAGAGCGAGGCGACCGACCTGCTCGCCGACGTGGACGCGCTGTACGGCTTCGTCCAGGACCACGACATCAGCGGGGTCGAGCGGCTCTCCCCCGGTGACCTGCTGGGCGTCCACGGCGTACGCGGCAGGTTCGCGGAGATCTTCGCGGCGCCCGACGCCCGCGCCGCAGCCGCACTCGTCAACCAGCTGGTCGCGGCCGCGGGCACCACCCCGCAGCTGACCGACCACGACGGCTACGACTGGCACGTGCACTACTTCGCGCCCGGCGCCTCGGTCGCCGACCACCTGGCGGCCGACGGCGGCATGGCCCTCGCCTTCTTCATCGTCACCGGCGAGCTGGAGCGGCTGCGCCGGTGCGAGGCGCCGGACTGCGGCCGGGCGTTCGTGGACTTCTCGCGCAACCGCTCCCGGCGCTACTGCTCGAGCCGCACCTGCGGGAACCGACTGCACGTCGCCGCCTACCGGGCCCGGCGCAAGGAAGCGGCCGGCTGACCTCCGGCCGGCCGGGGCCTGGGAGCCGGGAGCCCCTCAGAGCAGGAACAGATCGTGCAGGGCGGCCATGAGGAGCAGTGAGCCGATCACCCCCAGGAAGATCATCAGGGGCGGCTGGGAGAGCGCGAAGAGGCAGCCCCGGGCCTGGGGATCGGGCGCGCTCGGCTCGTCGGTCGGTGCAGGGACGGGGCCCTGGGAAGTGTCCAGCATCTCGGGGCGATGATGACGCAGCCCCGCCGCATGGATATACCAACCCATCCATAATGAGCGGGAGTTCACCCGATCTTGCAGGGCGTACGAAAACGGGCCGAGCGGGGCTCGGGCGCCCGCGCGCGGCGGCCTCGCGGACCGGCTCCCCGGCCGGGGCGGGACCTCAGATGCCGTGCTTCTTCAAGATGGCCTCGATGTCGCTGAAGTCCTCGCTCGCGGCGGGCCTGCCCTGCGGCTTCGCCGCGGGCCCGGCCGCCGTGGCGCGGCCCGCGCCGAGCGAGGGGGCGGACGCCGCCGGGGCCACCGCGTCGCTCCGGCCGGCCGCCGCCGCGGCCTTGCGCTCCTTGCGGGTGCCGCCGCCGCGCCGCTCCACGGCCCGGGTGGTCAGGAAGAGCAGCCAGGCGATGCCGAGCAGCCCGAAACCGAGCCACACACTGGGCTTGAAGACGATGCCGGACACCCACTGCACGACGCCCGTCATGACGAGGCCGACCGGGACCAGCGCGTAGGCGGCGATGCGCGTCGCCGCGAGGAAGCGCTTGCGGTACGCCGTGACGGCGGCGATGCCCAGTCCTGCCGCGGAAACGGCGGAGCAGACGGTCTCGGCAAGCATCCGGTTCCTCCAGACGTGGGCGGGTGTGGCTCCTTCCATCCTGCACCGGAACCCGTCCGGGAGGCCACGCCCGGCCGCGACCTCAGGGAGATCTCCGGGGCGGGATCCTCCCCAGGTCCCGGTTGCTGGGAGACTGGCCCCATGAGCGACCCCACCTCCTCCGGCACCGCAGCCCCCGCCGTCCTCGACGTGTGGTGCGAGCTGCAGTGCCCCGACTGCGCCACCGCACTCGACGACATCCGGGCCCTGCGCGCCCGCTACGGCGACCGTCTCTCCATCCGGCTGCGGCACTTCCCGCTGGAGAAGCACAAGCACGCCTTCGCCGCGGCGCAGGCCGCCGAGGAGGCCTTCGAGCAGGGCAGGGGCTGGCCGTACGTGGAGGCCGTGCTCGCCCGCACCGGGGCCCTCGCCGCGGAGGGCGAGTCCGTGCTGGTACGGACGGCGGCCGAACTCGGCCTGGACGCCGACGAGTTCGACACCGCCCTCATCGACGGGCGGCACATGCTGATCGTCGACGCGGATCAGGCCGAGGGCAAGGCGATCGGCGTGACGGGCACGCCGACGTACGTCATCGGCGACGAGCGCCTCGACGGCGGCAAGAGCCAGGACGGGCTGCGCGAGCGCATCGAGGAGCTCGTGGACCGGCTGCTCGCGCAGTAGGGCGGAGCGGGCGGGACGGAGACGGCGGCCCGTCGGGACGCGGCGTCAGAGCAGGTCCTTGTTCAGGTGGTGGCGGGTGGCGCGGTAGCCGAGCGACTCGTAGAGCCGCAGCGCCGGGGTGTTGCCCGTGAAGACGTGCAGGCCCATCGTGTCCAGGCCGTCGGCGAGCGCCGCCCGCTCCGCGAGGAGCATCAGGGAGCGGCCGTGGCCCCGGCCCCGGTGTTCCTCCATGACGTGCACGTCATAGACGTACGCCCCCGCCTCGGGCGCGGGCGCGCGGGCCACCCACACGGTGCCCACCTCGCTCCCCCGCTCCTCCAGCACCATCAGATGCGTCCCGGCGGTGGCGGCGCCGTCGGGCAGCAGGGCGCGGTGCTCCTCCTCGGACTCGGCCAGCGCCCGCGCCTCGGGCACGCCCCGCTCGATCCAGCTCTGCGCGTACCCCTCGACGGCCGCGGAGCGCCACCGCTCGAACTCGGCGGCGTCCATGTGCCGCCCGGCCGTCTGCGGGGGCAACTCCGGGGTGATGTGCGGGAGTTGCTTGACCATGTTCCGGCTGCGTTCCACATAGCCGAGGGACGCCGCCATGCGCAGGGCCGCGTCGGCCCCGGCCGCGGCGGTGAAGCGGATCCGGCCGCAGCCCCAGCCGCGCAGCACCTCCTCGGCGGCGAGCGCGGCCACGGTGCCACGGCCACGGCCCCGGTCGGCCGGGTCGATGTGCAGCTCCTCGATCCGGCCCGTGCCGGCGCCGAACCGGGAGTCCGTGGTGATCTTGATCCGTCCGACGCGTCGGCTGTTCACACACACGTCGTACGTGCGCGACTTGGCGCCGTCGGCGCCCTGCTGGAGCGGCCCGGTCGGCCGAATGGTGGTGGTCATCAAGGCCGTTGTACCGGGCCGGGCGGCGCTCGTCACGTGCTTTACGGGCCCGGATCGGCCTCGGTCACGGATCCAGGTCCGATCCGGCCCGCTCGTCGAAGATCCGCATGGCCTTCGCCGTGACCGGGCCCGGCGCGGCGCTCAACTGCCGCCCGTCGACGCGGTGTACGGCCTGCACGTCGCGCAGCGTGGAGGTCAGGAAGATCTCCTCGGCGCGCTCCAGGACGTCGAGCGGCAGCTCGCTCTCCTGCGCGCCGGTCCACTCGACGGCCAGCGCGCGGGTGATGCCGCCGAGGCAGCCGGAGGCGAGCGGCGGGGTGTGCAGGTGGCCGTCGACGACGACGAAGACGTTGGAGCCGGTCCCCTCGCAGAGCTGTCCCGCCGTGTTGGCGAAGAGGGCCTCGGACGCACCCGCCGCGTGCGCCCTGGCGAGGGCGATGACGTTCTCGGCGTACGAGGTGGTTTTCAGGCCGGTCACCGCGCTGTGCTCGTTGCGCGTCCACGGCACCGTGATCACCGCGGTGGTGTCGGGGCGGCGCGCGGTCTCGCCGAGCGCGACGACCAGGGTCGGCCCGTTGTCGCCCCGGTCGGAGCCGAGCGGCGAGAGTCCGCCGGTGTAGGTGATCCGCAGCCGGCCGAGCGGCACCGGGTTGGCGTCGAGGACGGCCGTACAGGCGCGCCGCACTTCGTCGAGATCGGGGTCGGGCAGGCCGAGCCCGCGGGCGGAGCGGGTCAGCCGGTCCAGATGGCGGGTGAGCGCGAAGAGCCGCCCGCCGGTCGCCTTCACCGTCTCGAAGACGCCGTCGCCCACGGTGAGCCCGTGGTCGAGGACGGACACCTGCGCGGCGCCGGCGTCCCGCAGGGCGCCGTTGACCCAGATCTGCATTTACGCGGTCCTTCCACTGTGCCCGCTGTGGGCCCGGTCGCCCGACGCTATCGCGAGCAGGCGCTCCGCCTTCAGCTCGGTCTCCCGCCATTCGCCCTCGGGGTCGGAGCCCCAGGTGATGCCGGCCCCGGTGCCGAACCGCAGCACGCCCTGCGGCCGGTCGATCCAGAACGTACGGATGCCCACGGCGAGCTCGGCGGTGCCGCGGTCGGCGTCGACCCAGCCGATGCCTCCGCAGTAGGGGCCGCGGGGCGCGGTCTCCAGCGCGTCGATGATCCGCAGCGCGCTGGACTTGGGCGCCCCGGTCACGGAGCCGGGCGGGAAGGTGGCGGCGAGCAGCTCGCGCCAGCCGGCGCCCTCGCGCAGTTCGCCGCGGACGGTGGAGACGAGGTGGACGAGGCCGGGGTGCTCCTCGACGGCGCACAGCTCGGGCACGCTCACCGTGCCGGTGGCGCAGACGCGTCCGATGTCGTTGCGGACGAGGTCCACGATCATCACGTTCTCGGCGTGGTCCTTCTCCAGGAGGTCCGCCGCGGTCCTGCCGGTGCCCTTGATGGGGCCGGACTCGACGACGCGTCCGGTGCGCCGCAGGAACAGCTCGGGCGAGGCGGTCGCGATCTCGACGCCGTGGGCGGGCAGCCGAATCGTTCCGGCATAGGGGGCGGGGTTGCCGCGGGCGAGCAGCGCGGTGAGCGCGTCGACGTCGGCCGCGGCCGGGTCGGGCAGCGGCGCGCTCAGGACGCGGCAGAGGTTGGCCTGGTAGACCTCGCCGGCGGCGATGTGCTCGCGGATGCGGCGCACCCCCGCCGTGTACGCGGCGCGGTCGAGGGACGACGCCCAGTCGTCGGCGGCGGGCCCGCGCCAGGCGCCGGGCAGGGGCTCGGGGACGGGCCGGTTGCGGACGTCCGCGAAGCGGGCGCAGACGAGCCGGCCCTCGAAGTCGGCGGAGACGGCCCAGAAGCCGGCGGAGTCGAGGGCCTCGGGGTCGCTGGTGACATCACGCAGGTCCGAGGCGACGAGGCGGCCGAAGCGGGCCAGAGGAGCGAGGTCGTGCACGCTTGTGAGTCTAGGGCCGGTGCAGGTGGGGTGCCTCTGAGTGACCTGGGGGCGAACTCCGGCCGTACCCCGGCGGCGGTCCGGACCAGGCGTAACGCAGCACGCTGCACAAACGCGTTTTTGTACTGGCCCGGGAATCCGCTAGAGTTCAACACGTCGCCGGGACGCGCAAGCGCAACGGAAACGACAAGCGGACGTGGCTCAGTTGGTAGAGCATCACCTTGCCAAGGTGAGGGTCGCGAGTTCGAATCTCGTCGTCCGCTCGATGTGGGGGATCTTCCCGAACCCTCATATGCACTCCTGGTGGAGTGGCCGAGAGGCGAGGCAACGGCCTGCAAAGCCGTCTACACGGGTTCAAATCCCGTCTCCACCTCCAAGCGCGATTAGCTCAGCGGGAGAGCGCTTCCCTGACACGGAAGAGGTCACTGGTTCAATCCCAGTATCGCGCACGCAGTAACACGAAGTAACCGGTCCCGTAGGGTTTGGGGCCGTTCCCGCGCGATTAGCTCAGCGGGAGAGCGCTTCCCTGACACGGAAGAGGTCACTGGTTCAATCCCAGTATCGCGCACGCAGTACCACGAAGTAACCGGCCCTGTAAGGTTTGGGGCCGTTCCCGCGCGATTAGCTCAGCGGGAGAGCGCTTCCCTGACACGGAAGAGGTCACTGGTTCAATCCCAGTATCGCGCACCACCCGGAACCCCCGGCCTTCTCGAAGGCCGGGGGTTCCGTCGTTCTCCCGTCGTCTCCCCCATGGGCCGGAGACCTCCCCCATGGGCCACAGACGGCCCGAGACGGCCGGCGGACGCAACTGCCGGACACGCAAAAGGCGTTGCCCGATCGGCTCCCCAGCCGATCGGGCAACGCCTCTTACTGCCGTCCGCCGCACCCCCGTCCCCACGGGGCTGTAATGGCCGGATGTCCCGACCCGGTCCGCTCTACCGGGTCCGGGGCGCCGCTCAGCGCCCCAGCATCACGCCCACGGACGACGCTTGTGTGACCACCGCGTCCCAGCCGCCGAAGACGACTACGAGCAGGGCCGCCAGGGGAAGGACCATGGCCGTTGCCACCAGGGGGTGGCGCGGGCCGGAACGGCGGGCACCGAACGCGGTGCTGTAAGCCCTGCGTCCCCGCGTGCGGATGATCGTCCGCGCAGCCGTGTCCGCCATGGTCCTCTCCTGTTCGTTTATGGGTCTGCCTCATGTGTCCGGCCGGCCCCCGCCATGGGGGCGGCCTGACAGCGGCGGGTGTCTGACCTCGGGGGACGAGTGCATCACCCGCCGCTTGACTTCAACACTAGGGATCCTCGGGGCGCCGGACGTCATGCCCTCGTACCGATCTGCGGGCCTCCCAGGGGATGAGCCGTCACCCTCGCGCCTACTCCCCTGGGTGGAGACGGACCCCTATGTCCTGGGGTCTTCCCGGAGGGGTCGGGCCTGCGCTCGGGACTCCGCCTCCCCCGCGCCCTCCCTCGGGACGGGCTGCTCGACCAGGGCGAGCACCCGCGTCGCCATGAAGCGCGCGGTGCGCACGACGGTGCCGCTGCGCGTGACTTCGCTCACTTCGACCACCCCGCGGCGGACCGCCGTCTCGACCCTCCGGCCCGCCCTGCCGGCCACCACTTCATACGTGCGGGTCGTGTCTCCCGCGTCCACCACTATCTCCACCCGGTCACCCTTCATGGACCCAAACCCCCTTCTGCGACGGACCGTTGAGATCTCGCACGGGTCAGCAGCCATGGATCCGCGGCCTGCTGACCACTCTTCAAGTTTCCCACCCGGCACTGACAATCGGTCGGGCCGCGAGGGCGCGGCCTATGAGCACACCGGGCGGCGGGTACGTAAGCTGTGCCCCGTCAACAGGACTGGCAGCGGGGATGAAAATGGCGATGATGCGGCTCCGGCGCGAGGACCCGCGTGTCGTCGGCTCGTTCAGGCTTCACCGGCGGCTCGGCGCGGGCGGCATGGGTGTCGTGTACCTCGGCTCCGACCGGCGCGGGCAGCGGGTGGCGCTCAAGGTGATCCGGCCCGATCTCGCCGAGGACCAGGAGTTCAGGTCACGGTTCGCCCGTGAGGTCTCGGCCGCGCGGCGCATCCGGGGCGGGTGTACGGCTCGGCTGGTCGCCGCCGATCTCGAAGCCGAGCGGCCCTGGTTCGCCACGCAGTACGTGCCCGGACCCTCGCTCCACGACAAGGTCGCCGAGGAGGGCCCGCTGACCGCCGCCGACACCGCGGCGATCGGGGCCGCGCTCTCCGAAGGGCTCGTCGCGGTGCACGAGGCCGGTGTGGTCCACCGCGACCTCAAGCCGTCCAACATCCTGCTCTCCCCCAAGGGGCCCAGGATCATCGACTTCGGCATCGCCTGGGCCACCGGCGCCTCGACGCTCACGCATGTCGGCACGGCCGTCGGCTCGCCCGGCTTCCTCGCGCCCGAGCAGGTCCGTGGCGCGGCGGTCACCCCGGCCACGGACGTCTTCTCGCTCGGCGCGACGCTGGCGTACGCGGCGATGGGCGACTCGCCCTTCGGGCACGGCAGTTCCGAGGTGATGCTCTATCGCGTCGTGCACGAGGAGGCCCAGCTCCGCGGCGTGCCGGACGCGCTGGCCCCGCTGGTCCAGGCGTGCCTGGCGAAGGACCCCGAGGAGCGGCCGAGCACGTTGCAGCTCTCGATGCGGCTGAAGGAGATCGCGGCGCGGGAGGCCCAGGGCGGTCTGCACGCGCAGGCGGCGGATGTGCGGCCGCCGGTGCAGCGGGAGCGGGTGGAGGTCGAGCGGCCCACGGGACGGCTCGACGAGCGGACGCAGCGGTACACCGAGGCGGGGCGGGGGTCCGCGGGCCCCGGGACGTCGGGCGGGCCGCGGTCCGGGGCGCGTCCGGGTGCGCCGCGTACCGCCGGCTCCGGTACGGGTGCGTCCTCCCGGACCGGGAGCTCGCGTACGGGCGGGTCGCGTCCCGGTGCGTCGCGCGGCAACGCGTCGCGGCCCGGGGGGCGGCCGGGCACGCGGCCCGGGGCGCGTACCTCGGGCGGGCTGCGGCCCGCCAACCCCCGGCTGCTGCGGCAGCGGCTCACGGTCTTCGTGCTGGTCACGCTGATCGTGCTGCTGGGTATCGCCGCGGTCAAGCAGTTCTGAGGGAGCGGGGCCGGCTGCGCCTACGCGTGCGTTCGGCGCCGCTTCCGGGTGCCCTTACGGGTGCGGGCCGGTTCGTGGCTGGGCGCGCCGTTCCCCGCGCCCCTGGCGGGGTCGGGGGCTGCACGCCGGAGGGGTTGGGGGGCGCCTCGCGATCCCGGCCGGGTCAGGACGTCGGGCGGCCTGTCGCCACTGCGTAGAAGGCCACCGCCGCTGCCGCGCCCACGTTCAGGGAGTCGACTCCGTGGGCCATCGGGATGCGCACCCACTCGTCGGCCGCCACCAGGGCCTGGCGGGACAGGCCGTCGCCCTCGGCGCCCAGCATGAGGGCCACCTTGTCGAGCTTGTGCGGGGCCGCCTCGTCGATGCTGGAGGCCTTCTCGTCGGGGGTCAGGGCGAGGAGGCGGTAGCCGGCGCCGCGGACCGTCTCCAGGGCCTTGGGCCACGATTCGAGGCGGGCGTACGGGACCGAGAAGACCGCGCCCATCGACACCTTCACCGAGCGGCGGTACAGCGGGTCGGCGCAGTCCGGCGAGAGCAGGACCGCGTCCATGCCCAGCGCCGCCGCGCTGCGGAAGATCGCGCCGATGTTGGTGTGGTCGTTGACCGCTTCCATGACCACCACGCGGCGTGCCGCGGTGAGGAGCTCCTCCGCCTCGGGGAGCGGCTTGCGCTGCATCGAGGCGAGCGCCCCGCGGTGCACGTGGTAGCCCGTGACGCGTTCGGCCAGCTCGGGGCTGACGGCGTACACCGGGGCCGGGAGCTCGTCGATGACGTCCCGCATGACGTCGACCCACTTGGCCGAGAGCAGCATCGAGCGCATCTCGTACCCGGCGTCCTTGGCCCGTCTGATGACCTTCTCGCCCTCCGCGATGAAGAGGCCCTCGGCGGGTTCGCGGCGGCGCCGCAGTTCCACGTCGGTCAGGCCCGTGTAGTCGCGCAGGCGGGGGTCGTCGGGGTCCTCGACGGTGATGAGATCGGCCACGGGGTGATACTGCCTTGTCCTGGGTCGGGTGCCAACGGCTGGGGATCGGATCCCGCCGCCGGCCGGGGCGGGTCGGCTACGGGCGGGAGTTCACCGTCACGACGTCGCCGATGACGATGACCGCCGGCGGCCTGACGTCCTCGGCCCTGACGACCTCGCCGACGCTCTCCAGCGTGGCGTCCACGCGACGCTGAGCGGCCGTGGTGCCCTCCTGGACGAGTGCGACCGCGGTCGAGGGGTTCTTGCCGTGCGCCATGAGCGCCTGCGCGATCGCGCCGATCTTGTCGACGCCCATGAGGATCACCAGGGTGCCGCGCAGCTGGGCCAGCGACTTCCAGTCGACGAGCGAGCGCGGGTCGTCCGGGGCCACATGGCCGCTGACCACCGTGAACTCGTGCGCCACGCCCCGGTGCGTGACCGGGATGCCGGCCGCGCCCGGCACCGAGATGGAGCTGGAGATGCCGGGCACCACCGTGCAGGCGATGCCGGCCTCGGCGAGCGCCTGGAGCTCCTCCATGCCGCGCCCGAAGACGTAGGGGTCGCCGCCCTTGAGCCGCACGACGGCCTTGCCGGCCTTCGCGTGCTCGATCAGCGCGTTGTTGATGGCCTCCTGGGCCATGAAGCGGCCGTACGGGATCTTCGCGGCGTCGATGACCTCGACGTGCGGCGGGAGTTCGTCGAGCAGGTCGCGCGGGCCGAGCCGGTCGGCGATGACCACGTCCGCCTCGGCGAGCAGCCTGCGGCCGCGCACGGTGATCAGATCGGGGTCGCCGGGGCCGCCGCCGACCAGGGCGACGCCCGGGGTGCGGGTGCGCTGCTGCGGGGCGACGAGGGTGCCGTCGCGCAGCCCCTCGACGACCGCGTCGCGGATCGCGGCCGAGCGGCGCGGGTCGGGGGTGTCGGTGGTGAGGACGGCGACGGTCACGCCCTCGGAGCGGCCGGTGGCCGGGGTCCACGCGGTGGCGGCGCTCGCGTCGTCGGAGCGTACGCACCAGACGCGGGAGCGCTCGGCCTCGGCGGAGATCCGCTCGTTGGCCTCGGTGTCGGCGGTGGCGACCAGGGCGTACCAGGTGTCGGCGAGGTCGCCGTCCTGGAAGCGGCGGCGCTCCCAGCGGATCTCGCCCGTGTCGGCCATCGCCTCGACCGAAGGGGTGGCGCTCGGGGAGATCAGCGTGACGTCGGCCCCTGCGGCGATGAGGGCCGGCAGTCGGCGCTGGGCCACCTGGCCGCCGCCGACGACGACGACGCGGCGGCCGGTGAGGCGGAGGCCTACCGGGTACGCGGGGTGTTCGACCATGGTGGCGGGTGCTCCTCGGGCGGGCTTGCGGTGCGATGGGCCGCTGCGGCGGTGAAGCGGCTGGTGGGAGGGGTACGCGCTCCCGCCGACAGCCTAAGGGGCGGGTGCGTGCGGCGGCATGGGCGGGGGCCGGGGTCAGCGCGACCCCGGCCCCCGCTCGTGCCGTCGGGCTACTTCTCGGTGACGCCCGCCGAGTCGAACGTGGCGACCTCGTGCATCGCGCGGGCCGCGCTCTGCACCACCGGCAGGGCGAGCAGCGCGCCGGTGCCCTCGCCGAGCCGCAGGTCGAGGTCGACCAGGGGGCGCAGGCCCAGCTTGTTGAGGGCCGCCACGTGGCCGGGTTCGGCGCTGCGGTGTCCCGCGATGCACGCGGAGAGCACCTCGGGGGCGATCGCGCGGGCGACCAGGGCGGCGGCTCCGGTGCTGACGCCGTCGAGGATCACCGGCGTACGCAGCGACGCGCCGCCGAGCAGGAAGCCGACCAGGGCCGCGTGTTCCAGGCCGCCGATCGCGGCGAGGACGCCGATCGGGTCGGCGGGGTCCGGCTGGTGCAGGTCGAGGGCGCGGCGTACGACGTCGACCTTGCGGGCGTGCGTCTCGTCGTTGATGCCGGTGCCGCGGCCGGTGACCTCGACCGGGTCGACGCCCGTGTAGAGGGAGATGAGGGCGGCCGACACGGTGGTGTTGGCGATGCCCATCTCGCCGGTGAGGAGCGCCTTGTTGCCGGCGGCCACCAGGTCGCGCGCGGTCTCGATGCCGACCTCGATGGCGGCGACGGCTTCCTCGCGGGTCATCGCGGGCCCGGTCGTCATGTCGGCGGTCCCGGCCCGCACCTTGCGGGGCAACAGGCCGGGCGTGGCCGGGAGTTCGGAGGCGACGCCCACGTCGATGACGCAGACCTCGGCGCCGACCTGGTTGGCGAAGGCGTTGCAGACCGCGCCGCCGCCGAGGAAGTTGGCGACCATCTGGCCGGTGACTTCCTGGGGCCAAGGGGTGACGCCCTGGGCGTGCACGCCGTGGTCGCCGGCGAAGATCGCGACGGCGGCCGGCTCCGGGATCGGCGGCGGACACTTGCGGGAGAGCCCGGACAGCTGAGCGGAGATGATCTCCAGCATGCCGAGCGCGCCCGCGGGCTTGGTCATCCGCTTCTGCCGCTCCCAGGCCTCGCCGAGCGCCTTGGCGTCGAGGGGGCGGATGCCCGAGACGGTCTCCTGGAGCAGGTCGTGCGGGTCCTCGCCGGGCAGGGCACGGCGGCCGTACGTCTCCTCGTGGACGACCCAGGACAGCGGACGGCGCTTGGACCAGCCGGCCTGCATCAGCTCGGGCTCGTCGGGGAACTCGTCGACGTAGCCGACGCAGAGGTAGGCGACGACTTCGAGGTGCTCGGGCAGGCCGAGCGCGCGGACCATCTCGCGCTCGTCGAAGAAGGAGACCCAGCCGACACCGAGGCCTTCGGCGCGGGCGGCGAGCCACAGGTTCTCGACCGCGAGGGCGGAGGAGTACGGGGCCATCTGCGGCTGCGTGTAGCGGCCGAGGGTGTGCCGGCCGCCGCGCGTCGGGTCTGCGGTGACCACGATGTTGACGGGCGTTTCGAGGATGGCCTCGATCTTCAGTTCCTTGAACTGCTTGGCTCGGCCCTTGGGCAGCGACTTCGCGTACGCCTCGCGCTGGCGCTGGGCCAGTTCGTGCATGGTGCGGCGGGTCTCCGCGGACCGGATCACCACGAAGTCCCACGGCTGCGAGTGTCCGACGGAGGGCGCGGTGTGGGCCGCCTCCAGGACGCGCAGCAGCACCTCGTGCGGGATGGGGTCGGACCGGAAGCCGTTGCGGATGTCGCGGCGCTCGCGCATGACGCGCAGCACGGCCTCGCGCTCGGCGTCGTCGTACCCGGGGGCGGCGGGCGCCTGCTCGGGGAGGTCGACGGCGTCCGTGAGTTCCTCGGCCTCCTCGCCCTCCGCGGGCGCGGCGACCCGCGCGCTGTCGGCGGCCTCCGGCTCCCGGGGCGCCTCCGGTCCGGCGGCGGGCACGGCCGCTTCGGCCGGGGCCGGCTGCGGCGCGACGACCGCTTCGGGGGCCTCGGGGGCCGGCACGGGGTCGGCCGCCGGGGCTCCGGCCGTGACCGCCTGGTCCTGCTGCGGTACGAGGACGGGCTCGGGCGCCTGGATCTGCTCGGGCACGGCGGCCGGCGCCTCGGCGAGGGGCTCCGCCGTGCCGGGCCGGGCCGGCTGCTCCTCGGCCGGGGCCTGCTGCACGGCCTGCTGCACCGGGACGGCGACATGGGTCGGCGCCTGGTCCGGGGCGACCGCGACGGACTCGGGCTCGGCCACGGCGGCCTGGACGGGCTCGACGGCCACGGGCTGCGGCGCGGCGAACACCTCTGCGGCGACGACGGGCTCGACGGGGAGGGGCTCGGCGGCGACGAGCTCGGTGACGGCCGGGTCCGGCGTCAGGGCCTCGGGTACGGCCTGCTCGGGTACGACCTGTTCGGGCGCGGCCTCGGCCACGGCCTGCTCGGGCACCACGGGCTCGGCGGCGAGCGCTTCGGCGGGCACCTGCGCGGCCTGCGCCGGCCCGGCGACCTGCGCCTCGGCGGCGACGGGCTCGGCGGGGAACCCGGCCACGGCGGGCTCGGCGGGCACCTCGGTCACGGCGGGCGGCTCGGACACGGGCTCCTGCGGCGCCATCGGCTCGGCAGCGCTCGGGCCCACGGGCCCGGCGGGCGCCACCGGCTCCGGCTGTGCGGCCACGACGGGCTCGGGCGCCGGCTGCGGTACGTCCTGCACTCCCTGCGCGGGCGCTTCCTGTACGGGCGCTTCCTGTACGGGGCCGGCCTGCGCCGGGGCGGGCGCGAGGTGGGGGCCGGTCGGGACCGAACCCTCGACGGGCACGAACTGGCCCGCGTGCTGCGGCTGTCCACCCTGCTGCGGCGCCTGCGGGGCGTCCTGCCGTACCGCCTGCTGGGCGACGAGCTGGTCCACGAGGAGCACCGGACGCGCGCCGGGCTGGGCCATCTGCGGGGCCTGCTGCTCGACGGCGTGGGGCGGGACGCCCTGGGCGGCCGCGTGCACCGCGAAGTCCTCGGGGACGACCGTTTCTGCAGGGGCCACCGGCATGTGGAGTGACGTGTGGGGCGCGGAACGCTGCTGAGGCGTCCATGCCATGCCACTCCCGGGCTGCATCTCCGCGAGCTGAGGTGCAGCGGGCTGCGCCGCGGCTTCCTCGCGCGGGATGTCCAGGTATTCGGGACCTGCCGTGGGCGGACCCTGGGTGCGCGTGGGCATCGGGTTCACGGGGGCGCCGGCCGGGCCCCGGTCGGCGAGGGACCGTACGACACCCGCGGAGGCGTCCGGCACCTGCGGGCCGAGGTGGAGCGGGCGGCGGGCCGGCGGGGCGGCGCTCGCGGGGGCCTGCGCGGTGCGGGCGCCGCCGAGGTCGACGGAGCCGGTGTCACGGCCGCCGGTCTCGTGCGCGCCGGGCTCCGCGGCCGGGCCGGGTGCCGGCGGGGCGGCGACGGGGGCGGGCGCCGACTGCGGGTCGATCCAGGCGCCCTGGGCGCCCGGCATCAGGAGCAGGTCGTCGTCGTCCGCGGGGTTGACCGAGCTGTCTGCGGGATCGAGGAAGGTGTAGGCACCGGGAGCGGGGACGCCCGGCTGTTCCACCATGCCTGCGTTCTCCGGCAGTCCCTCGCCCGGGACCTGGCCGGTGTCAGTCATGCGTACCCCTCGCCCATCTGTAGTGCTCCTTCGGCCTGCGGCCCGGGGCCACCCGCGCTCGGCGCGTGCGGCACCCGTCGCTCCATGCGTGCGCCGCGCGATCGCGAACGGCCCGCGGGCGTCAACGACACCATGCATTGTCGCGGGCCTTCGCCGCCGCGGCGGTCAGTCTCGGCCACGGACCGTGTGGGCTGCGCCACGTTGCGCGTCCCCCGGTTGTGCCGTACCGCCGACGGGTCCCAAAGCGGTTCCCTCGTCCGGTCCTTGGCGAGCGGAGCTGCGAACGGCCGGGTGCGGTACAACGATCGGCCAGCCTACCCTCCACGACGCGCCGGAGGAGTCACAGGGATCTTTCTTTCCGCCTTCCGGAAAGCAGGAAGGCGACCGAGCGTTCGCGCTCCGACCAGGCGCTCGTGTCGAGGTCGACCGATTGGAGGAGCGCGCACTCGACGTCGTATCCGCCGGCGCTCAGAACGGCTCCCACGGCCTCCGCCTCGTCCCGGGTGGACGCGTGCGTCACGATGCGCTCCGGCCTGCGATCGGCGCACGCCTCGACGACCGCCGCGCCGCCGCCCCCGATGCGTACGACATCGGGTTCGGGCAGCGACTCCAGGATGTGCGGGGCCTTGCCGCGGACCACTTGGAGCTGCACGCCGAAGCGGCGCGCGGTGGACTCGGCGCGGGAGCAGGCCTCGGCGCGGGTGTCGACGGCGATCACCGCGGCGCCGAACCGGGCCGCCTCCACGGAGAGCGCGCCGCTGCCGCAGCCGATGTCCCAGACGAGGTCGCCGACCCGCGGTCCGAGCCTGGCGAGTTGGGCGGCGCGCAGTTCGGCGGATTCGCCGGAGCCGAGCCCGGCGCCGTACTCGCGGGCGGGCAGCGCCCAGCCGCGCGGCGCCGAGGGGTAGCCGGGGGCGGGTCCGGCGAGCCAGCCCTCGCCCTCGCCGGACGGGCCGCCGCCGAGGACGATGACAACGTTGGGGTCGCGCCAGGCGTGGTCGGCGGCGCTCTCGGAGGTGAGGACGGTGACCTGCTCGCGGTCGCTGCCGAGCTCCTCGCAGATGACGAAGGTGCGGTGGACCCCTTCGAGGAGCAGCGCGAGTTCGGCGGGCCCGGCGCCCGGCGAGGTGAGGACGCCGACCTTCGGGTGGGCGCGGCAGACGTTGACGGCGCGGCGCAGGGTGCGGGGGTGGGCCACGACGAGCTGGGCGTCGTCCCAGGGCATTCCGGCCCTGGCGAAGGCGCCTGCGAGGGCGGAGACGGCGGGCACCACTTCGACTTCGAGGCCGTGCTCGGGGTCCCTGAGCGTGCGGACGACGCCGAAGAACCCGGGGTCGCCGTCGGCGAGGACGACCGCGCTGCCGCGGTGCCCGGCGATGCGCCGGGCGGCCAGGCTCACGCTGCCGAGCCGGATGCGCTCGGCGCCGGCCGGCACCTCGGGGAGCGCGAGGTGGTGGGCGGCGCCGGCCACCAGGGTGGCCGCGGAGAGCGCGGAGGTGGCCGCGGGGGTGAGGGGCGAGCCGTCCCAGCCGATCACCGTGACGCGGTCGGCCATCTTCGTCAGACTCCAGTGGTGTGGCAGGGCGGGGCGGCGGACGGGTGCCGGGCACGTGGGTGCGCCGGGTACGGACTTGAGGGTAGCTCCGGAATTTCCTTCCGGGCGCCGGCCGGGGGGTCAGTTCCAGTCGGTGTAGGAGGCGTACCCGGCGTCGGCGAGCTGTTCGGCGACGCCGTCGAGGTCCTCGGGGAGCAGGCTCCACACGATGAGGTCGGTGCGGATGTCCGTCCAGCCGCCGTCCTCCGTCTGCGTACGCGCTATCCAGGCGTTGCGCAGCACGCCCTCGCTGATGCAGCCGATCTTCTGCGCCACCTGCTGGGACGCGGTGTTGTCGGCTGCGGTGCGCAGTTCGAGGCGCTCGAACCGCTGGTCGCGGAAGAGCCACTGGGCGGCGGCGAGCACGGCCTCGGTGGCGTATCCCTCGCCGCGGGCCCAGGGCGCCACGACGTAGCCGACCTCCGTGGCCAGGGTGCGCCAGTTGGTGTTCTGGAGGTGGACGATGCCGACGAGGCGCTGGGTGAGGAACTCGGTGACCGCCAGAACGATTCCTCGGCCCTCGGTGCGCTCGCGCGGGGCGATGTGGCGGACCCAGTCGTCGGCGTCGCGTGCGGTGTAGGGGTGCGGCACCGCGGTCCAGGCGACCACCTGCTCGTCGTTCATCATCTCGATGAGGGCGGGGGTGTCGGCATCCTCGAAGGGGCGCAGCACGAGGCGGTCCGTGCTGATGGAGATGTCCGGGAAGACCGGAAGGTGGGTAGTCATGTGCCGCTCCATGCCGTGGACCGCCTTGGGGACCGCGCCGGCCCGGGGGCCGCGTTGCCCGTCAACCTGTGAGGACCGTAAAGACACAGCATGCAGCATCGGGCCGCCAGCGCGCATGGCCGGGTGGCCGTAGCGACGAAGGTCCCGGACACCTGGCGGGGTGTCCGGGACCTTCGTCCTGCCGTACGGGCAGGGGCGGTTGACGCCTACTTGGCGGGGCCGAAGGCCGGGACGACGGAGCCCGCGTACTTGTCGGTGATGAACTTCTTGACCTCGTCGGAGTTCAGGAGCTTGGCGAGCTTCTGGACGCGCGGGTCGTTCTCGTTGCCCTGCTTGACGGCGAGGAAGTTGGCGTAGGGGTTGCCGTCGGCCTTCTCCAGGGCGAGGGCGTCCTTGGCGGGCTTGAGGTTCGCCTCGATGGCGTAGTTGCCGTTGATGACGGCGGCGTCCACGTCGTTGAGCGCGCGGGGCAGCGTGGCGGCCTCCAGCTCCTTGAACTTCAGGCCCTTGCTGTCCTTGATGTCGGAGAGCTTGGCCCCGGAGCCGGCGCCGTCCTTCAGGGTGATCAGGCCGTTGGCGGCGAGGAGTTGGAGCGCGCGGCCCTCGTTGGTGGTGTCGTTGGGGACGGCGACGGTCTGCCCGGAGGTGATGTCCTTGAGCGACTTGACCTTGTGCGAGTAGAGGCCGAGCGGCTCCAGCTCCACGTCGACGACGGGCACGATGTGGGTGCCGTTCTTCTTGTTGAAGTCGTCCAGGTAGGGCTTGTGCTGGAAGAAGTTGGCGTCGACCTGGCCCTGCTCGGTGGCGGTGTTGGGCAGGACGTAGTCCGTGAACTCCTTGACTTCCAGCTTGAGTCCGGCCTTGGCCGCCAGGTTGTCCTTGACGAACTTGAGGATGTCGGCGTGCGGCGTCGGGGACGCGGCGACGACGAGCGCCTTGGACTCGTCCGGCTTGCCGCCCGCCTTCGGGTCCGAGGACGAGCCGCAGGCGGTGAGGCCGACGGCGAGCGCGGCGGTGACGACGGCGGCAGCGGTGATCTTGGTGTTCTTACGCACGAAAAGTGCCTCTTTCTGGTGGTGCGGTGTACGCCCGGACAAGGAGTGCGGGCTCGGTGGGTCGCGGTGGTTCAGGAGGTCCGGCCGCGGCGGGCGAGCAGGCGTACGGCGCCGTCGCCGAGCAGCTGGACCACGGTGACGATCACGATCAGGACGGCGACCGTGATGAGCATGAAGGTGGTCTCGAAACGCTGGTAGCCGTAGGTGATGGCGACCGAGCCGAGGCCGCCGCCGCCGACCGCGCCGGCGAGCGCGGAGTAGCCGACGAGGGTGATCACGGTGGTGGTGGTCGCGGAGACCAGCGAGGGGAGCGCCTGCGGGAGCAGCACCTTCCACACGAGGGTGGGGATGCCGCCGCCCATGGACTGGACGGCTTCGACGAGCCCGTGGTCGACCTCGCGCACGGCGGTCTCCACGAGGCGCGCGAAGAACGGGATGGCGCCGATGGAGAGCGGCACGATCATGGCGCTCGGACCGATGAAGGTGCCGACGGCCCAGGTGGTGAACGGGATGAGGGCGATCAGCAGGATGATGAACGGCAGCGAGCGGCCGACGTTCACGATCACGCCGACGACCTTGTTCACCGGGCGGTTCTGAAGCAGTCCGCCCGTGTCGGTGAGGACGAGCAGCACGCCGAGCGGCAGCCCGAGCCCGATGGTCACGAGGGTGGCCCACAGGACCATGTAGAGGCTGTCGTACGTGCCCTGCGACAGCAGCGGCTGCATCTCGGACCAGCTCACTTGGCACCTTCCTTCACCGGGGTGGGCGCCTGGCCGTCGTGCGCGGCGCTGTCGTCCACGACGTCCACCTGGAGGCCCTGCTCGCGCAGGAAGCCGACGGGGACGACGTTCTCCTCGTAGCGGCCCGGCAGTTCGATCCGCATCCGGCCGATCTGCTTGCCCGCGACGGTGTCCATCGCGGCGCCGAGGATCGAGATGTCGATGTTGTACGTCCGCGACAGCTGGGAGATGACCGGCTGGGTGGCGGCGTCTCCGTGGAAGGTGACGTCGATGACGGTGTGCTCGGGGCTGGTGGCCCCGCCGGTGACCGGGAAGAGTTCGGCGGCGAGTTCGGAGCCGGGGGTGGCGAGCAGGTCGTTCACCGTGCCCGACTCGACGATGCGGCCCCGGCGCATCAGGGCGGCCGAGTCGCAGACCGTCTTGACGACGTCCATCTCGTGGGTGATGAGCAGGACGGTGAGGCCGAGCTGCTGGTTGAGGTCGCGCAGGAGCTGGAGGATGGAGCGGGTGGTCTCGGGGTCGAGGGCGCTGGTCGCCTCGTCGGAGAGCAGCACCTTGGGGTCGCCGGCCAGGGCGCGGGCGATGCCGACGCGCTGCTTCTGGCCGCCGGAGAGCTGTGCGGGGTAGGCCTTCGCCTTGTCGGTGAGGCCGACGAGGTCGAGCAGGTCGAGGGCCTTGCGGGAGCGCTCGGCGCCGGAGACGCCGAGGATCTCCAGGGGCAGCTCGATGTTGTCCTGCACGGTGCGCGAGGACAGCAGGTTGAAGTGCTGGAAGACCATGCCGATGCGGGTGCGGGCCCGGCGCAGGTCCTTGCCCGCGCGCCGGCCGCGCCCCGCGAGGGCGGTGAGGTCGACGCCGTCGACGCTCACCGTGCCGGAGGTGGGGCGCTCAAGGAGGTTGACGCAGCGGATGAGAGAGGACTTGCCGGCGCCGCTCTGGCCGATGACGCCGTACACCTCGCCCTCGCGGACGTGCAGGTCGACGCCGTCGAGCGCGGTGATATCTCGTCCGCGCGACTGGTAGACCTTGGTCAGGCCCGTTGTGGTGATCACAGGATTTCCGTCACTGTCGAGTGCGCGGCGCGGGGTATGCCGGGCACGGGGCAAACGTGTTCGGGGCGCGGCTCGGCCCCGTCGGTGGATACCGGGGGGCGCGTGTGCGCGGGGCAGGCCGGATCCGTAGGAGGTGGTACGGAACCGGGCGCGGCCGTCGTGGTCTCGCTTCGGGGCGCGAGGCTCAGGCGGGGGCCCTCAGAAGGCGCACATTCGACACATACAACGAGCACCGGGCGTCATCATCGCCTCGGTCGCAAGGGTGCGGCTGCTCGTCGTGGTCATGTCGCAAGTAAAGCAGAACCGGTCAGGAACGAATCAGGGATGTCCGCATACCGGACGCTCCTGGACCGCCATACGGACGGAGTCATTCCGTCGTCGCGGCCCCCACTCCCCCGCCGTGGCCTGCGGCGACACGGCTGACAGGGCTTCACCGCTGTGTCCCCGGCCGGCCCGCCGGGCCGCCCCTTTGTGGTCAAGGCCACGGTCCGCCTGCCCGGGTGGGGGCGAGCGCATCGGGCCTTTCGGCCCGTAATACCCTCGACCCCATGCTCGATGCCCTGACGGTCGCGGTCACCGCCGCCGCGCTCGCCCTAGCCGCCTGGTGCGGATATGCCGCATACCGGGACCAGGCCACCAAGGACTGGCACTTCATCGGCATGGCCGTGGTCGCCGTCCTCGCGCTGGCCCAGCTGGTCGTCGGGCTCGTCCAGCTCGGCCGCGGCGAGCGGCCCGACCAGGGCGTCGCCATCTTCATCGCGTATCTGGCCGGAGCCTTCGCGGCCGTCCCGGCGGCGGGGTTCCTCTCGCTGTCCGAGCGGACCAAGTGGGGCTCGGTGACGGTGTCGGCGGGCGCCGTGGTGCTCGCCGTGCTCGAAGTGCGTCTCTACGACATCTGGGGAGGCTGACCGTGACCGAGTCCGCCACTGACACCACGCCCGCCGAGAAGATCGGCTCCGGGCCCGGCCGGGTGCTCGTCTGGTTCTACGGCGTGTTCACCGTGGCCGCGGCGTCCCGCTCGATCGTCCAGACGATCCTGGACTTCGGCAAGGCCCCGCTCGCGTACGTCCTGTCCGCGATCGCGGCGTGCGTCTACGGGTTCATCACGTACTCGCTGGTGCGCGGCGGCGAGAAGGCCCGCCGGGCAGCGTTCGTGTGCTGCGCGGCGGAGCTCCTCTTCGTCCTCGTCGTCGGAACCTGGACCCTTGCGGACGCCTCGGCGTTCCCCGACGCCACGGTGTGGTCGGACTACGGCATGGGCTACCTGTTCATCCCGGTGATCCTGCCCGTCCTCGGCATGCTGTGGCTCAGGCGCAACAAGCGCTAGCGGCCCTCACGCGCTGGCCACGAAATTCCGGGCCGCCGCGTCCTTTTCGAGGGTGATGACGGAAAGGCGCGCGCTCACCGGCTCGGTGGCGACGGTCGCGTACCCGTGCCTGCGGTACAGCCGCAGGTTCGACTCGCTGCGGTGGCCGGTGAAGAGCTGGAAGCGCTTGGCGGCGAGCCGCGCCGCGCAGTGGGCCTCCATGGCGTCCAGGAGCCGGCCGCCGAGCCCGTGCCCCTGCATCCGCGGGTGCACGATGAGCTTGCCGATGTGTCCGGTGCCGGAGCTGTCCACCCGGCCCCGCACCGACGCGATGATCTCGTCGCCGAGCCGGGCCACCAGGGCGTATCCGGTGGAGAGTTCGCCCGACAGGTCGTCCAGGGTCTGGGTCAGGGGCTCGATCGCGTAGTCGCCGTAGAGCTCGGCCTCGCTCTGGTAGCACAGGTACTGCAGCTTCATTATCTGCTCGGCATCCTGTACGCCGGCCGCAGAGATGGTCACGCTCATGCCCATGTGTGCATGCCTCTCGCTCAACTGGTCCCCGATTGTCTACCGCTCCTTTCCCCCTCGTTCAGGAGCGGCAACCTCCGCCGCCAGCATTCTGCGCAGGCATCCCAGGCAACGGGAACGCATCGGCCCCAGGCTGCCCTGTGAGATATCCAACTCCCCTGCGATTTCCCGGTAGGTGGGGTCGGCGGGCGAGAGCAGGGCGGTCAGGAGGCGGGGGCAGTTGCCCGGGGTGCGGCCGATCGCCGCGCGCAGCACCCGGCGCCGCTCGGCGCTGATGGCGGCGAGTTCGGGCCCGGGATCCGGGTCGGCCGCACGCTCGCCCGCGTACGGGCTCTCCTGGCGCCGCAGCCACCGGGCCCGGCGCGCCTCGGCCCGCACGGCGGTGCGCACCCAGCGCGCCGGGGTCCGCAGGTCGCCGGGCCGCTGCTCCAACAGCCTGAGCCAGACGGCCTGTTCGAGGTCGGCGGCGTCGATTCCGGTGCCGGAGGCCTCCGCGGCGGCCTCGGCGGCGAGCAGCGGGCTGAGTTCTGCGACGAGATCCATGCCGGGCGGGACGCGCCCGCCGCGGAACGCGGTTTCCACGGAGGGCACTTGTCACTCGTACGGGGTGCCTCTCGGCTACGGGGTGCCTCTCAGCGCCCCCGGAAGTCGGCGGCGGCGAGCAGCGCGGTGTCGGCGTTGTCGGAGAACACCGCGTCGATGCCGGTCGCGAAGTACGTCCGGAAGGCGCCGAACGCGTCGCCGTAGGCGTTGGGGTCGGTGCCGCGCCGGTACTCGGCCGGCAGGAAGGTGTTCTCGTCGCGCATCGTGTACGGGTGCAGGATCAGCCCGCGCGCGTGCGCGTCCCGCACGAGGGTGGTCGGCCGGGTCAGCCTTCCGTCGGCGTCCTTGGGGATGATCAGGTCGAGGGTGGGGCCGATGCCCTGGGCGTACGAGGCGATCCACTTCAGGCCGGCCGGCGTGACGAGGTCGTCCACGGTGCGCGGGTCACCGCTGACGACGAAGTCCCAGGGCCTGGTGCCGGCGTTGGAGAGCAGCACCACCGAGGGGGTGCCGACCAGCTTCGTCAGGCGCTGGATGCTGCTGGGCTCGAAGGACTGGAGGAACTGCGGGGAGTCGGCGCGGTGGCGCCCGTAGCGGCGCAGCAGCGAGGCGACGCGCTCCTCCAGGGGCAGCCCGATGCCGCGGAAGTAGGTGGGGTGCTTGGTCTCGGTGTGCAGCCAGATGCGGCGGCCTAGGCGGCGACCCTGCTCCTGGGCCCAGCGCAGCACCTCCTCGAAGGTGGGCACCGGCCAGCGGCCGTCGTAGAGCGTGTTGTGCTGCCGGTTGCCCGGGATGCGCTCCTTGGCGCGCAGCGTCTTCAGCTCGGCGAGCGTGAAGTCCTCGGTGAACCATCCGGTGACGGCGGTCCCGTCGATGCTCTTGGTGGTCTTGCGGGACGCGAACTCGGGGTGCGCGGAGACGTCGGTGGTGGCCGAGATGTCGTTCTCGTGCCGGCACACCAGATGCCCGTCCTTGGTGGGCACGACGTCCTGCTCGATGACGGTGGCGCCGAGGTCGAGGGCGTGCTGGTAGGAACCGAGGGTGTGCTCGGGCCGGTATCCGGCGGTGCCGCGGTGCCCGATGACGTACGGCACCGGCAGGTCGCGGTAGCCGGCCGGGCCGCCGCCCCGGTTCTGCGCGGCCGAGGCCGGTGCGGCCGAAGCCGGCGCGCCCGCGAGGCCCGTGGCCGCCGTGCCGAGCACGGCCGCGCCCGCCGCTCCCAGCACGGTGCGCCGCCCGTGGCTCATCCGCTCACCTGCAGTCATGAACACTCCTCAGTCGTCCCGGCTGTCGCATCGCACGAGCGTAGGCGGACGGAGCTGAAGAGCGGGATGCTTCAGGGGTACACGGGGGCCAAGGAGGGCCGAACCTGGCGCAAACAAGTGTCAATAACGCGTATCCACTTCATGAACCCGATGTGCGATCAGCCGTGTGCCGCGAGTATCGTCCTCACCTGCACAGACTTCCGACATCCACCCAGACGACCCCGGAGGGCCCGTTGTCCCGCTTCGCGCTCATCAAGGCAGTGCTCGGACCGATCATGCGCCTGATGTTCCGCCCACAGGTGGAAGGCGCCGAGAACATCCCGGGCACCGGTCCAGTCATCCTCGCCGGCAACCACGTGACCTTCATCGACTCGATCGTGCTGCCCATCGTGTGCGACCGGCAGGTGTCCTTCATCGGCAAGGACGAGTACGTCACGGGCAAGGGGCTCAAGGGCCGGCTCATGGCCTGGTTCTTCACCGGCGTCGGCATGGTCCCGGTCGACCGGGACGGCGCGAACGGCGGGGTGGCGGCGCTGATGACCGGCCGTCGCATCCTGGAGAACGGCCAGATGTTCGGCATCTACCCGGAGGGCACCCGCTCCCCCGACGGCCGCCTGTACCGCGGCCGCACGGGCGTCGCACGGCTGACCCTGATGACGGGCGCGCCCGTCGTCCCCTTCGCGATGGTCGGCACGGACAAGCTGCAGCCGGGCGGTGCGGGGATGCCGCGCCCCGGCAAGGTGACGGTGCGGTTCGGCGAGCCGATGGAGTTCTCGCGGTACGAGGGGATGGACCGGGACCGGTACGTGCTGCGGGCCGTGACGGATTCCGTGATGGCGGAGGTCATGCGGCTGTCGGGCCAGGAGTACGTGGACATGTACGCCACCAAGGCCAAGGCGGCCTAGCCCCGCCGCGCCGGGAGCCGGTCGCGCAGTTCCCCGCGCCCCCCCCAGCGGAATGCAGGCCCACCGGCGCTCACCAGCCGAACAGGGTCCGGCGGCCCTCCCCCACGCAGCCAGCCACAACCCCGCCAGGGGCGCGGGGAACTGCGCGACCAGCCACAACGCACCCGCAGCCGAACAACCGGCCCCCGGGCCCCGCCCATCACGCCGCCCGCAGACCGCAACGGGCCGATCGCGCAGTTCCCCGCGCCCCTCAGCGGAACGCAGGCCCACCGGCACTCACAAGCCGAACAAGACCCGGCGGCCCTCACCCGCCAGGGGCTCGGCGCGGGGAACTGCGCGACCAGCCACAACCGACCCGCACCCGACCAACCGGCCCCCAGCGGTCACCGGCACTCACAGCCGGACGGCACCCGGCACCCGGCAGGGTCAGTGTTCGACGGAGTCGGGCAGGTGCTGGCCCCGGAGCAGGAACCACGCCGCCGTCGCCGTGGCGAAGAGGACCACCGCACCCACCCCCGCCGCCGCCTGGAACCCGGACGTGAACGCGTCCCGCGCAGCCGCGAGCATCGCCTGCGCCTGCTCCGCGGGCAGGCCCCCCGCCGCCTCCACCGCCCCGCCCAGCGAATCGTGCGCCTCGGCCGCGATGTCCGCCGGGACCCCGGCCGGCACCTGAAAGCCCCGGTAGATCCCGGTCACCACGGAGCCGAGCAGCGCGATGCCGAGGGCCGCGCCCAGTTCGTACGCCGTCTCCGAGACCGCCGACGCCGCCCCGGCCTGCTCCTTGGGCACGCTGGAGAGGATGACGTCGGCCGTCACCGTGAAGGCGAGCCCCGCGCCGAGGCCGCCCACGAACAGCGCGGCACAGAGCGAGACGACTTCGGTCTCCGCGCCGAGCACCACACACGCCGCCAGCGCGAGCCCGACCGCCGCCAGTCCGCCCGCGACCGCGCCGCGCACCGAGGTCCGCCGGGCGATCGTGCCCGCCGCGAGCCCGGTGCCCACCGCTCCCACCGCCGCGGGCAGTTCGATCAGCCCCGCCTCCAACGGCGAGCGCTGCTGCACCAGTTGGAGGAACTGGGAGAGGAAGAAGACCAGGCCGGACAGGCCGAGAATGGTCAGCAGATCGGCGAGTACGGCCCCGGAGAACCCCCGGTGGTGGAAGAGCCGGATGTCCAGGAGCGGCGAGGCGAGCGTGCGCTGGCGCCGTACGAACCAGACCAGCGCGCCGACACCCACCACGGCCGCGAGCGCGATGTCCCAGCGGAACCCGTTGACCGCGGCCTCCTTCACCGCGTATACGACGGCGACGACGCCGACCAGGGAGAGCCCCACGCTGATGAGGTCCCAGGGCCCCGGGTCGGGGTCGCGCGACTCGGGCAGCAGCTTGATGCCGACGAGGACGAGGACGGCCATGACGGGCAGGTTGATGAGGAAGACCGACCCCCACCAGAAGTTCTCCAGGAGGAATCCGCCGACGACCGGCCCGACCGCCGTACCGGCGGAGGCCGCGGCGCCCCAGATGCCGATGGCGAGGCTGCGCTCCCTCGGGTCGTGGAAGATGTTGCGGATCAGGGCGAGCGTCGACGGCATGAGGGTGGCGCCCGCGACGCCGAGCAGCGCCCGAGCCACGATCATCATCTCGGGGCTCGACGCGTACGCGTTGAGCACGGACACCGCGCCGAAGGCCACGGCACCGGAGAGCAGCAGTTTCTTGCGGCCGATGCGGTCGCCGAGGCTGCCCATGGAGACGAGGAGTCCGGCGATGACGAACGAGTAGACGTCGCCGATCCAGAGCAGCTGGGTGCCGGACGGCTTGAGGTCTTCGCTCAGGAAGGGCGTGGCGAGGCCGAGCACGGTCGCGTCGACCGCGACGAGCAGGACGGCGAGGACGAGTACCGCGAGCGCGAGCCAGCGGCCCATCGGGCCGACGGCCTGGGGCGTCCGGTGCTGGGTGGCGGTCACTTCTCCACGCTCCGCCGTACACCGCCGAGCAGCAACTCGGCGATCATGTACTGGAAGTCCTTGGTGGCGACCCGGCCGTCCTGCACGGCCCAGGCGCCGGCACCGATCAGCCCGTACAGGGCCTCGGTGAGCCAGGCGGGGGTGAGGTCGATCCGGAACTCGCCCTGCTCCTGTCCGCGCCGGAAGAGCGCCGAGACGCGGGCGTCGATGCGGGCCCAGCCCTCGTTCTGCTGCTCGCCCTCGAAGAGCTGGTTCTCGGTGACGAGGAAGGCGAGGAGGCCGGCGACGGGCTCGACCTCGGCGACCAGGCGGCGCAGCGCGTCCGAGGCGGCGCCCTCCTCCAGACGGGCGGCGTCGAGCGCGCCCTCCAGCTCGCGGATGCCGAGTTCCTCCAGCGCTCTGACGAGGGCCTCGCGCCCGGCGAAGTGCCGGTGCAGGGTGGCCCGGCCGATTCCGGCGGCGCGGGCGACCTCGTCCATGGTGGCGGTCGCTTTGCGGGTGAGGAGGGCGGCGGCGGTGCGGAGTACCTGGTCTCGGTCCACGGTCATGAGACAAGCCTAGCCCTGATGAGACAGAGATGTCTCACCAGGGCTGGGTGGCCATCCCGCGGCTGGTGCTACTTCTTCGCGTCGGCCCAAGCGTGCTGCACCGTCAAGTCGGCCTTGATCTCGCCGAGTTGGACGGCGACGGCCGAGGGGGCCGTACCGCCGCGCCCGCTGCGGGAGGCGAGCGCGCCCTTGACGTTGAGGACCGTGCGGACCTCGGGGGTCAGATGCTCGGAGATCTTCGCGAACTGCTCGTCGGTGAGCTGGTCGAGCTCGATGCCGTGCGCCTCGCACTCCTTCACGCACTCCCCCGCCACCTCGTGCGCCACCCGGAACGGCACGCCCTGCTTGACCAGCCACTCGGCGATGTCGGTGGCGAGCGAGAAGCCCGCCGGGGCCAGCTCCTCCATCCGCTCACGGTTGACGGTGAGCGTGGCCATCATCCCGGTGAAGGCGGGCAGCAGCACCTCCAGCTGGTCGCAGGAGTCGAAGACCGGCTCCTTGTCCTCCTGGAGGTCCCGGTTGTACGCGAGCGGCAGCGCCTTCAGGGTCGCCATCAGGCCGGTGAGGTTGCCGATGAGCCGGCCCGACTTGCCGCGCGCCAGCTCGGCGATGTCCGGGTTCTTCTTCTGCGGCATGATCGACGAGCCGGTCGAGAAGGCGTCGTGCAGGGTCACGAAGGAGAACTCCTTCGTGTTCCAGATGATGATCTCCTCCGCGATCCGCGACAGGTTCACGCCGATCATCGCGGTGATGAACGCGAACTCGGCGACGAAGTCCCGCGAGGCCGTGCCGTCGATGGAGTTGCCGACCGAGCCGTGCTCGAAGCCGAGGTCCGCGGCGACCGCCTCCGGGTCGAGCCCGAGCGAGGAGCCGGCGAGCGCGCCGGACCCGTAGGGCGAGACGGCGGTCCGCTCGTCCCACTGCCGCAGGCGTTCCGCGTCCCGGGAGAGGGACTGGACGTGGGCGAGCACGTGGTGGGCGAAGAGCACCGGCTGGGCGTGCTGGAGGTGCGTACGGCCGGGCATGGCGACGTCCGGGTGCGCCTCGGCGAGGCCGACCAGGGCGTCCTGGAGTTCGGCGATGAGGCCGCCGATGATCCGGGCGTGGTCGCGCAGGTACATCCGGAAGAGCGTGGCGACCTGGTCGTTGCGGGACCGGCCGGCGCGGAGCTTGCCGCCGAGGTCGGGGCCGAGGCGCTCCAGGAGGCCGCGCTCCAGGGCGGTGTGGCAGTCCTCGTCGGCGATGGTGCCGACGAAGGTGCCGTCGGCGACATCGGCCGCCAGCTGGTCCAGGCCCGCGAGCATCCGCTGGAGCTCGTCGGCGGTGAGCAGACCGGCCGCGTGGAGCACGCGGGCGTGGGCGCGGGAGCCCGCGATGTCGTACGGGGCGAGCCGCCAGTCGAAGTGGACCGAGGCGGACAGCTTGGCCAGCGCCTCGGCGGGACCGTCGGCGAACCGGGCGCCCCAGAGCCGGACGTCACCGTTGTTGCTGCTCACAGCTCAAGCTCCTCAGAAGTGGATGTGCCACCGTCTCCCCGCCGCGGAGGAGCGGGGAGACGGTCGTGCAACGAGTCACGCTCACCTGAAGTCGCGCCCCGTGGCGAACTCGACGTTGGTATAACTATGCAGAGTTCCGCATTGTTTTGTCAACGCGCCCGATCCGGGACGCACCCGGGCAGCCCGATGGCGCATCGCGGGGAGGCGTCCCGCTTACGGAGCAATCCGTAGCGCTTCGGGGGGCTCGGCACGGTGGCGGCGCTTACGGTCCGGAGCATGCGCCTCGCTGCACTGCTCCTCGCCTCCCTGCTCCTTCCGCTCGCCGCGCCCGGCCCCGCCGCGGCCGGCCCCTCCGCGCCGCTGCCCGAGCGGATGGCCCGCACCGGCGGGGGCAGCCAGCTCCTGACCGCGCAGGCGGCCGGCCTCGGCTCGACCACGGGCCGGCTGACCTGGTGGGACCTGCGCGACGGGCGCTGGGTGGCGGCGGGTTCGGCCCCCGCCAGGTTCGGCGCGAAGGGCCTGACCGAGGGCGACACGCGGGTCCAGGGCACCAACACCACGCCCACCGGCCTGTACGCGCTTCCGTACGCCTTCGGGGTGGCGGCCGCGCCGCCCGGCACCCGCTATCCCTACCGGCGCGCCACCGACCGGTCCTGGTGGTGCCAGGACAACGAGTCCCGGGCCTACAACCGCTGGGTGGAGGTCCTGCCCAAGGACTGCCGGGCGGCCGAGTCGGAGCATCTGACGGCGTACGCGAGCCAGTACGCCCGAGCCCTGGTCATCGGCTTCAACTACCAGCACCCGGTGCGCGGCCGGGGCGCCGGGATCTTCCTGCACGTCAACGGGCGCGGCGCGACCGCCGGCTGTGTGTCGGTGTCCGCCGAGGCGATGGACCGGGTGCTGGCGTGGGCGGTCTTCGCGCGCCGCCCGCACATCGCGATCGGCACGGACACCGGCCCGACCGCGATCACGCGCTACTGAACTCGGCTGTCCCGGGCGGGAGTCGGGGAGCGCGTCCCCGACTCCCGTCAGCGGTGGTCGCTCTGGGCCAGGCGCAGCAGGTGGTCGGCGAGAGCCTGGCCGCCCGAGGGGTCGCGGCTGATCAGCATCAGCGTGTCGTCGCCCGCGATCGTGCCGAGGATGTCGTGCAGTTCGGCCTGGTCGATGGCCGAGGCGAGGAACTGGGCGGCGCCGGGCGGGGTGCGCAGCACCACCAGGTTGGCGGAGGCCTCGGCGGAGATGAGCAGCTCGGCGGAGAGCCGGCGCATCCGCTCCTCCTTCGCCGACTCGCCGAGCGGCGCCTTCGGCGTGCGGAACCCGCCCTCACTGGGCACCGCGTAGATCAGCTCGCCGCCGGTGTTACGGATCTTCACCGCGCCCAGCTCGTCGAGGTCGCGCGAGAGCGTCGCCTGGGTGACGCTCAGCCCGTCGTCCGCGAGCAGCTTGGCGAGCTGGCTCTGGGACCGCACCGGCTGCCGGTTGAGGATGTCCACGATCCGGCGGTGGCGGGCGGTGCGGGTCTGCGGTACGGCGGGGCCGCCCGGCTCGAAGTCCTGCGCCTCGTCGGTCATCGTCGTCTCATTCTCCGGATCGTCCGTCCCCGCCTGCTGCTTCGAGGATGCCGGGCAGCGCCCTGAGGAACGCATCCACTTCCGCGTCACCGATGACGAGCGGCGGCATGAGCCGGATGACGTCGGGCGCGGGCGCGTTGACCAGGAAGCCGGCACCCTGAGCCGCCTGCTGCACCCGAGGTGCGAGGGGCTCGTTGAGCACGATACCCAGCAGCAGCCCCGCACCACGGACATGGGAGACCAACGGGTGCCCCAGGGCCTCGATTCCGTCCCGCAGTTTCTCGCCGGTCCGCTTGACCTGGTCGAGCGCTCCGTCGGCGGCGAGCGTGTCGAGCACGGCGAGTCCGGCGGCGCAGGCGATCGGGTTGCCGCCGAAGGTGGTGCCGTGCATGCCGGGCTTGAGGAGGTCGGCCGTCGCGCCGAACGCGACGGTCGCGCCGATCGGCAGGCCGCCGCCGAGCCCCTTGGCGAGGGTGACGATGTCCGGCTCGACGCCTTCGTGCTGCTGGTGCTCGAACCAGGTGCCGGTCCGTCCGACGCCGGTCTGGATCTCGTCGAGGACGAGGAGCGTTCCGGTGGCGCGGGTGATCTCCCGGGCCGCCTTCAGATAGCCGGCCGGGGGGACGGCCACGCCGATCTCGCCCTGGATGGGCTCGATGATGACGAAGGCGGTCTCCTCGGTGACGGCGGCTCGCAGCGCCTCGACGTCTCCGAACGGTACGTGCGTGACGTCACCGGGCAGCGGCCGGAACGGCTCCTGCTTGCCCGGCTGTCCGGTGAGCGCGAGCGCGCCCATGGTCCGGCCGTGGAAGCCGCCGTCGGTGGCGACCATGTGGGTGCGCCCGGTCAGCCGGCCGATCTTGAACGCGGCCTCGTTGGCCTCGGCACCGGAGTTGCTGAAGTAAACACTGCCGGGCCGGCCGAAGAGCTGGAGCAGCCGTTCGGCGAGCGCCACCGGCGGCTCCGCGATGAACAGGTTCGACACATGGCCGAGCGAGGCGATCTGCTGCGTCACGGCCTGCACGACGGCCGGGTGGGCGTGGCCGAGCGCGTTGACCGCGATGCCGCCCACGAAGTCGGTGTACTCGACGCCGTCCGCGTCCCAGACCGTCGCGCCGGCGCCGCGCACGAGCGCGAGTTTCGGCGTGCCGTAGTTGTCCGTCATGGCGTGCTGCCAGCGCTGTGCGAGTTCCTGGTTGCTCACCGCGCTCCCCCTTGTCCGTCGCGTACGTGCGGTCCGTCCGGCACGACCATCGTGCCGATGCCCTCGTCGGTGAAGATCTCCAGCAGGATCGAGTGCGGCACCCGTCCGTCGATCACGCGCGCGGTGTTGACCCCGTTGCGCACGGCGAACAGGCAGCCCTCCATCTTGGGCACCATGCCGCTGGAGAGTTCGGGCAGCAGCTTCTCCAACTGGGCGGCGGTCAGTTTGCTGATCACGTCGTCACTGTTGGGCCAGTCCTCGTAGAGGCCCTCGACATCGGTCAGGACCATCAGGGTCTCGGCGCCCAGCGCAGCCGCAAGTGCCGCAGCCGCCGTATCAGCATTGACGTTGTAGACATGTCCGTCGTCCTGGGAGCGGGCGATCGAGGAGATGACCGGGATCCGGCCGTCGTCGAGGAGCGCCTGGATCGCGCCCGGGTCGATCGCGGTGATCTGCCCGACCCGCCCGATGTCGACGAGCTCGCCGTCGATCTCGGGGCGGTGCTGGGTGGCGGTGATGGTGTGGGCGTCCTCGCCGGTCATGCCGACGGCGAGCGGGCCGTGCTGGTTGAGCAGCCCGACGAGTTCGCGCTGCACCTGCCCGGCGAGCACCATGCGCACCACGTCCATCGCCTCGGGCGTGGTGACCCTGAGGCCCGCCTTGAACTCGCTGACCAGCCCGTGCTTGTCGAGTTGCGCGCTGATCTGCGGTCCGCCGCCGTGCACGACGACGGGCTTGAGGCCGGACTGGCGCAGGAACACCACGTCCTGCGCGAAGGCGGCCTTCAGGTCCTCGTCGACCATGGCGTTGCCGCCGAACTTGATGACGACGGTCTTGCCGTGGTGCCGGGTCAGCCAGGGCAGCGCCTCGATGAGGATCTGCGCCTTGGGCAGCGCCGTGTGTTTGCGAGTGCTCATGAGCTGTACGCGCTGTTCTCGTGGACGTAGTCGGCGGTGAGGTCGTTGGCCCAGATGACGACGGGCTCGCCGGTGCCGGCGGCGAGGTCGGCGGTGATCCTGACCTCGCGGAAGCGCATGTCGACCAGGTCGCGGTCCTCGCCGAAGGAGCCGTTCTTGCAGACCCACACGCCGTTGATGGCGACGTTGAGGGTGTCCGGGTCGAAGGCGGCCTTCGTGGTGCCGATCGCGGAGAGCACCCGGCCCCAGTTGGGGTCCTCGCCGTGGATGGCGCACTTGAGGAGGTTGTTGCGGGCGATGGACCGCCCGACCTCCACGGCGTCGTCCTCGCTCGCGGCGTTGATCACCTCGATGCGGATGTCCTTGGACGCGCCCTCGGCGTCGCCGATGAGCTGGCGCGCGAGGTCGTCGCAGACGGCCCGTACGGCCTCGGCGAACTCCGTGTACTCCGGAACGATGTGGGAGGCGCCGGAGGCGAGGAGCAGCACGGTGTCGTTGGTGGACATGCAGCCGTCGGAGTCGACCCGGTCGAAGGTCTGGCGCGTCGCGTCGCGCAGCGCCCTGTCGAGGGTGGCCGCGTCCAGGTCGGCGTCGGTGGTGAGCACGACGAGCATGGTGGCGAGCCCGGGTGCGAGCATGCCGGCACCCTTGGCCATGCCGCCCACGGTCCAGCCGCCCCGGGTGGCGACGCTCGTCTTGTGCACGCTGTCGGTGGTCTTGATGGCGATGGCGGCCTTCTCGCCGCCGTGCGGGGAGAGTTCGGCCGCGGCCCGCTCGATGCCGGGCAGCAGCTTGTCCATCGGGAGCAGCACGCCGATGAGCCCGGTGGAGGCCACGGCCACCTCGCCCGCGCTGTGCCCCGCGAGCACCTCGGCGACCTTCTCGGCGGTGGCGTGAGTGTCCTGGAAGCCCTTCGGTCCCGTACAGGCGTTGGCGCCGCCGGAGTTGAGGATGACGGCGCTCACCTCGCCACCCTTGAGCACCTGCTCGGACCAGAGGACCGGGGCGGCCTTGACGCGGTTGGAGGTGAAGACGCCGGCGGCCGCTCGGCGGGGTCCGGTGTTGACCACGAGGGCCAGGTCCGGGTTGCCGTTCTGCTTGATTCCGGCGGCGATGCCCGCCGCCGTGAATCCTTGCGCTGCGGTCACGCTCACGGCGCAACTCCCATCGTGGAAAGGCCCGTCGACTCGTCGAGTCCGAGGGCGATGTTCATGCTCTGCACCGCGCCGCCGGCGGTGCCCTTGGTGAGGTTGTCGATGGCGCTGATCGCGATGACGCGCCCCGCGCCCGCGTCGTACGCCACCTGTACGTGCGCGGCGTTGGACCCGTACACGGAGGCGGTGGCGGGCCACTGCCCCTCGGGGAGCAGGTGCACGAAGGGCTCGTCCGCGAAGGCCTTCTCGTACGCGGCCCGCACGCTCTCGGCGCCGACGCCGGGCCGCGCCTTGGCGGAGCAGGTGGCGAGGATGCCGCGGGACATGGGGGCGAGGGTGGGCGTGAAGGAGACGGTGACGTCTCCGTCGGCCACGGCGCTCAGGTTCTGGATCATCTCGGGGGTGTGCCGGTGGCCGCCGCCCACGCCGTACGGGGACATCGAGCCCATGACCTCGCTGCCGAGGAGGTGCGGCTTGAGCGCCTTGCCCGCGCCGGAGGTGCCGGTGGCGGCGACGACGACGGCCTCGTTCTCGACGAGCCCGGCCTGGTAGGCGGGGAAGAGCGCGAGGGAGACGGCGGTCGGGTAGCAGCCCGGCACCGCGATCCGCCGGGTACCGCTCAACGCGGCCCGTGCGCCCGGCAGTTCGGGCAGCCCGTAGGGCCAGGAGCCGGCGTGCGCCGAGCCGTAGAACGTCTCCCAGTCACCGGCGTCACGGAGCCGGAAGTCGGCCCCCATGTCGACGACGAGGACATCGTCGCCGAGCTGCTCGGCGACCGCGGCGGACTGTCCGTGCGGCAGGGCGAGGAACACGACGTCGTGCCCGGCGAGCACCTCGGCGGTGGTCGGCTCCAGCGTGCGCCCGGCCAGCGGCACGAGATGCGGCTGGAGCGCCCCGAGCGGCTGCCCGGCGTTGGAGTTCGCGGTCAGCGCCCCGATCTCGACCCCGGGGTGCCCGAGCAGCAGACGGAGCAGCTCCCCGCCCGCATACCCACTGGCCCCTGCCACTGCCGCACGTACCGCCGCCATCGAATTCCTCCTCGGTGATGGCATGACTATACGCAGCTATGCAGTTTTATGCAAAGAGTGAGGCGTCGGCGGAGGCAGCGTGCCCGCAGGGCCGGGGACGCCCATGACGACTACGGCCCCCTGGACAGGGAAAGAGTGACTGACGGCTCTCCGCGACCGGGGGGCGGACTTCGCTGAGGACCGAAACGGTCGGACCGGGATATCTGGGGGGAAGATGAAGGACTGGATACCGTTACTTCAGGATTTGGTCTGGCCGATCGCCCTGCTCACGCTCGCGTTCACCTTCCGCCACGGCCTGAGACGGCTCATCACCACCGTCAACAGTCGAGTCGAGCGCGGCGACTCCTTCGAGGCAGGGGCGTCAGGAATCAGGCTCGGGCCGTCGTCCCCGCAGATTCCGACCGGGGCCGAGCCACAGCCCGGCGCGCAGCCCGTTCTCGAAGTGCCGCCGCCGCTGGCCGCACTGACCGGGGCCCCGACCGAGGCCGCTCCCAGGGTTCACCTGGTGCACACCGCGCACCGCGACAACTCGGTCGACCGGGACGGATACCGGTACTTCCGGGTCCGGATCGCGCTCGAGGGCGATACCGACTCCGACCTCGACCGGGTCACCAAGGTCATCTACCACCTGCACCCCACGTTCCGGGATCCCGATCGCACCGTGACGGATCGCTCGACCGGATTCGAGATGACCACGGCAGCGTGGGGAACGTTCAGCCTGACTGCCGATGTCTACGTGAACGACCGCACCGAGCCGATCCGACTGGAGCGGTACTTGAACTTCTGACCGGCTGAGCCTGCCCGGCCCACGCTCGACCCGCCCCCTGAAACGCTCGGTCACACCGGGCGGTCACGCCCGGGATGCGAGGTGCCGCCAGTCGTTCCACGTGTCGAGGCGCTTTCGGTAGGCCGCCTCGACGACGGGATGGGGGTAGGTGCCAAGGAAGAGCCGCAGGGGTGGTGCGGCGGTGTCGACGAGTTCGAGGACGACGGCGGCGGTGGCTCGCGGGTCCTGAGGGGTACGGGCGGACGCACCGGCTCGGCGCGCGGCGCGGACGGGTTCGTACGCGGGAAGCGGCTCGGTGTGCACCGCGGAGGCGCCCGACCAGTCGGTGCCGTAGGGGCCGGGCTCGACCAGGGTCACGTTGATCCCGAGCGGGGCGACCTCCTGGGCCAGGGCCTCGCTCATCCCTTCCAGGGCCCACTTGGAGGCGTTGTAGAGCCCTAGCGTGGGGAAGGCGGCGAGACCACCCAGGCTGGAGACCTGCAGGATGTGACCGCTGCCCTGGGCCCGCAGGTACGGCAGAGCCGCCTGCGTCACCCACAGCGGGCCGAACAGGTTGGTGTCGAGCTGGGCGCGGGCCTGTTCCTCGGTGGTCTCCTCCACCATGCCGAACAGGCCGTAGCCCGCGTTGTTGACGACCACGTCGAGGCGGCCGAAGGTCTCGGCGGCCCGCTGCACCGCGGCAGTGACGGCGGCGCGGTCGGTCACGTCGAGGCGGAGCGGGAGTACGGCGTCCCCGTGGGCTTCCACGAGGGGCCGCAGGGTCTCGAGGTCACGTGTGGTGGCGGCGACGCGGTCGCCACGTTCGAGTGCGGCTTCGGCCCAGATACAGCCGAAGCCGCGGGACGCGCCGGTGATGAACCAGGTCTTCATGGCATCGAGCCTGCGCGGTGCGCACCTCGACAGCCAGCACCCCCACAGGGTTACCCTCGCGCCATGGCGGCCGACAACCTTCTGGGAGATTTCCTCAAGGCCTGGCGCGGACGGGTCGCGCCGGGGGACGTGTCGGTGCCCGCCGGCGGACGACGCCGGGTGGCGGGACTGCGCCGGGAGGAGCTGGCCCGGCTCGCCGGAATCAGCGAGCCGTACCTGGTCCGGCTCGAACAGGGCGTCGACCGCCACCCCTCGCCCCAGGTCCTGAGCTCCCTGGCGCGGGCGCTGAAGCTGGACGCCGACACCTCCGCCCACCTCCACGCCCTCGCCGGCCCCGCGCCCGTGCCGCCGTCGCGGACCGGCGTCTCCGCGGACATCCACCGGCTGCTCGACGCGTGGCAGGACCGTCCCGCGTACGTACGCGACCGGTGCTTCGACGTACTGGCGGCGAACAAGCGGGCCCGCGCGCTCGCTTCCCTGTACGAACCCGGCAGCAACCTGGTCCGGTCGGTGTTCCTCGACCCGGCGTCCCGCCGGCTCTTCCCGGACTGGACGGAGGTCGCCGCGCAGACCGCGGCGGCCCTGCGCGCCGAGGCCGACCCGCACGACCCCCGGACCGTCCGCCTCGTCGCCGAGCTGGAGGGGGACGAGGAGTTCCGCCGTCTGTGGGCGCGGCACGAGACCCGGCCCGCCCGGGACGAACTCAAGCGCTTCGCGCACCCGGTCGTCGGCAGCCTCGCCCTGCGAAGGCAGGCACTCACCGTCGGCGGCGCCGAGCAGCAGGTGATCATCGTGTACCAGGCACCGGACGGGAGCCCGTCCGAAGCGGCCCTGGCGCGCCTTGTGTGACACGCCGGGCGTCTGCCCCGGCAGACGAGTCCGGGCCGGCTCAGCGTTGCGGCATCGGGATGCCCGCCGCGCGCAGCTTCGCCTCGGTCAGAGCGGTCAGGCGGGCGGCGACCGGCGCCTGGTCCTCGCGGTGGCTGTTGATCAGCTGGTACTGGGCCGAGGCCTTCGCCCACTCCCGCTGGCCTTCCGGGTCTCCGCGCAGCGCCGGGTTGGCGAGGTGCCGCGCGGCCATGGCGTCCGCGAGCTCCTCGATCCTCGGGTCGTCCGGGTCCCAGGCCTCCGCCTCGTGGCCCCGCCGCGTCAGCTCGACGTGCTCCGGGTCGTCCAGGCCGCGCTCCAGCTGGGCCAGGAACCCGTCGAACCCGTCGGGCACCAGGGCTTTGGCCAGCACCAGGGCCTCGCGCTGCGCGGCCACGTAGTCGGGGGCGAAGCCGAGACCGCGCATCCGTTCCAGGATCGCGCAGGCACGGTCGGGAAGCAGCGCACGATCGCCGTCGGCGAGCCGGCGCAAGGTGTCACGCCGGGCCGTCAACTCTTCGATCCGATCGGCCAGTTGAGCCTCCACATCGGCGAGTACGGTGGCGAACCCCGCGGCGTCCGCGTCGAGCAGCGGCCCGATCCCGGCCAGCGGCACACCCGCCGCGGCCAGTGTCCGCACCTGCACCAGGTGCAGCAACTCCGCCGAACCGTACCGCCGGTAGCCGGAGCTGTCGCGCTCGGGCTCCCCCACCAGGCCGAGCTTGTGATAGTGCCGCACCGTCTTCACCGTGACACCGACGAACGACGCAGCCTGCCCGATCGTGACCCCATTGCTCATCGGCCCAGCCTGCCGGAGAACACCTCGGCGACGAAACGCTCCTGGGCGGCCCGGAAGGCCGGGGCTATCGCGAGACCGGCGTCGTCCACCCAGGTCAGCCCGGCGGTCAGGGTCGTCGTGCCGTCGGGTGAGCCGTACATCAGGGCGGCCGAGCCCATGGTGGCGCCGTTGTGGTGGAAGACGGTGCCGCCGCCCGGCGTCTCCTGCGCGAAGATCCCCAGGCCGTAGCCGGCCGTCGCCTCCGGCGCCCGCATCTCGGCCAGCAGCCCGGACGGCAGGAGCCTGCCGCCCATCAGTGCGGAGACGAAGGTGTGCAGGTCCTGGGTGGTCGAGATCATGTCGCCGCCGGCTCCGACCCAGGACGGGTTCTGACGGGTCACGTCGACGACGCGCTCCTGTCCGGCGTCCTCGTACCGGTAGTAGCCGCGGTTGTGCGGCTCGGGAAGTTCGGGCGAGGCGCCGGGCGCCACGGTCGAGGTCATCCCCAGCGGCGCCAGGACCAGCCGCCGCAGCTCCTCGGCGAACGTACGCCCCGTGACGCGCTCGATCACCATCCGGGCCAGTACGTAGTTGGTGTTGGCGTAGCTCCAGCCCGTTCCCGGCGCGAACCGGGCCGGCTTGGAGAGCGACAGCCGGACCAGGTCTTCGGGGAGGTAGGTCGTGAACCGGTTCTCCACCCACTCCTTGCCCTGCCAGGGGACGCCGAGCACGATCGTGCCGTCGTCGTACAGCTCGCCGGTGTGGTTGAAGATGCCGGTGGTGTGCTGCAACAGCATGCGCACGGTGATGCGTCGGTCGAGGCCGGGGCCGAGGCCGGGGAGGTGGTCGACGGCGGGCGCGTCGAGGCCGAGCCTGCCCTCGGCCACCAGGAGGAGCGCCACGGTCGCGACGAAGCACTTGGTGGTGCTGCCGATACGGAAGTGGCCGTCGGTCAGCGGTGCGGTGGTGCCGCCGCGGCTGCTCAGACCGGCGCTGCCGACCCACTCGCCGTGGTCGTCGTTGACGCGGAGCTGGATCCCGAGGAAGCCGGCCTCGGTCAACTCCTGGAGCGCGGAGCGGAGTTCGGGGCGCCCCCGCTGGTCGTTCCGGCCGGGGACGGGGACGAGCGTCATGGTGGGCTCCTTCTCGGGGCGGGCCCGGTAGTGGCGGGCCTCGCGATGAGCTTCCGCCCTGCCCCAAGGTCAACCTCAACTGTGATCCGGGCCACGGGCGGCGCGGCAGGCGTGGGAGCATCGCCTTCATGGGAAGCGATCTGGACGTGAGTGCGCTGGCGATCAACGTCACCATTCCGCAGGAACTGCGGTGGACGGACACGCGTCGTGGCGAGGAGTTCCAGCTGAGCACGCTCAATGTCCGGCTCCTGCCGGACGGGCACCTCGCCGTCAAGGCGTACGGGCGGCCGGTGGCCGGGGGGCGGGGCGCGTACGTGTCGTTCCCGGTGCCCGACCGCGCGGAGCTGGCGGCGCTGGTGGCGGGGGCGGGGGATCGGGCGGCGGCGTTGTGGTCCGCGCACCGGGGCCTTGGCTGAGCCTGGGCGAGGCTGCCCTTGGCGGGGTGCCTTACTGAGGGCCCGTCAGCCTTTGCGGCCCCGGGCCGTGTGCGCCGCCTCAGCCCGTCCGGCGTTTGAGGACGAGCGCCCTTCAGGCGCGAACGGGGTCCGGGGCGGAGCCCCGGCAACCCCGGCCGCCATCTGCGGACCGTGCCCCCGTCCCGCGCAGTTCCCCGCGCCCCTGAACTACTCGATGCCGGGCGGCATGGGCATCCCCAGCCCGTCCGGCGATTGAGGACGAGCGCCTTTCGGGCGCGAACGGGGTCTGGGGCGGAGCCCCAGGACACCCCGCCTGCGCCTGCGGACCGTGCCCGCGTCCCGCGCAGTTCCCCGCGCCCCTCTGGGGCACCCGGATTCGCGCCCGACCCGGCCTGAGCGTACGGCCCCAACTCCCCCGGCCCGCTCAGGCGTTGAGCGTTCCGGTCAGCCATGCCTCGTACCGCGTGGGTGCCAGGTGGGCGTCGGGGCCCGCGGTCAGGGCGTCGCCGTGGACCGCGGCGAAGAGGCCGGCCCCGTCGTCGGTGACCACGGGGCGCCGGTCGCCCCGGGCGGCCAGGGTCAGCCGGCCGAGCGCGTCGAGCGTGAACGTGTCGGGGCCCGCGACGTCCAGGGTGCCGTTGAGCGGGTCTCCCGCCGCGACCTCGGCGAGGGCGTTGACGACGTCGGCGCTGGCGATGGGCTGGATGGGGGTGGCCGGCAGCCGCACCTCGGTGTCGTCCGACGTCCAGCTCATGGTCGGCTCCATGAACTCGAAGAACTGCGTGGCGCGGACGATCGAGTACGGGGTGGGTCCGCCGCGCAGCAGCTCCTCCTGGAGCACCTTGGCGCGGTAGTAGTCCAGCTGGGGAACGAGGTCTGCGCCGACGATGGACAGCGCCACCTGGTGGCGGACGCCCGCCTGCTCACCCGCGCGGAGCAGGTTTCCCACGGTGGTGCGGAAGAAGTCGAGGGACTGCTCGTCGAAGGTCGGCGAGTTGGTCACGTTGACCACGGCGTGGGCGCCGGCGAGCGCCGCGTCGAGGCCCTCGCCGGTGAGCAGGTTGACGCCGGACGACAGGGACGCGCTGGTCACGTCGTGGCCCAGGGCTTCGAGCCGGGTGGCGAGCTGGGAACCGATGAGCCCGGTGCCGATGACGGTGATCTTCATGGTGAGCCTTCCTTCACGCTTCACGACGGTCTGGACATGCCCCCGTACGTAAACTTGGATACCCGATGTCCGAGATAATACTCGGATAGTCTCTGTCCGAGTCAACTGGAGGCGGCATGAAACTGTCCGGGGGCGTCGAGTGGGCGCTGCACTGCTGTGTGGTCCTGACGGCGGCCGGGGCCCCTGTGCCTGCGGCCCGCCTCGCCGAACTGCACGATGTGTCGCCCAGCTATATGGCGAAGCAGTTGCAGGCGCTTTCCCGGGCGGGCCTGGTGCACTCCGTCCAGGGCAAGACCGGCGGTTATGTGCTCGCCAAGGCGCCCGGGGCCATCACCCTGCTCGATGTGGTGAAGGCGGTCGACGGGGCGGCCCCGGCGTTCGTGTGCACCGAGATCCGGCAGCGGGGGCCATTCGCGACGCCCCCGGAGCAGTGCGTGAAGCGGTGCCCCATCGCGCGGGCGATGGGCGCGGCGGAGGCCGCGTGGAGGGCGTCGCTGGCCGCCGTCACCATCGCCGACCTCGTCGGCTCGGTAGAGAGCGACAGCGGCCCCGACGCGCTGCCGGGCATCGGCGCCTGGCTCACCGAGGCCCCGGGGCAGTCCCCGCGCTGAGAACCACCGCCGCACTCCGGTCCCGGTCGCACGGAACACGCCCGGCGCGGCGGCGCCCTCCGGAGCGTTCTACTGCAGGCCGAGCGCCATGTAGCGCCCCGGCTCCTCCAGGGTGCGGAAGCCCAGTTTCTCGTAGACGCCGTGGGCGTCGGCGGTGGCCAGCAGGATCCTGCGCAGGCCGGCCGGGGCCAGGTGGTCGCGCACCGCCGCCACCAGGGCGGTGCCGAGACCCTTGCCGCGTACCGCCGGATCGACGTACACATCGCACAGCCAGGCGAACGTCGCGTGGTCGGTGACGATGCGGGCGTAACCGACCTGCTCGCCCGAACTCGCCTCGTAGGCACCGAAGTTGAGGGACCCCGCGATCGCCGCGTCCTGCTTCTCGCGGGTGCGGCCGAGCGCCCAGTACGCGTCGGTGGAGAGCCAGTGGTGGACCCGCGCGGGGTCGAGGCGGGCGGGGTCGGCCGAGATCGCGTACTCGCGGAAGATCACTTCGCTCATGACAGGAGCCTCGCAAACCGCGGGCGGCCTGTCAGTGGCGGGTCCCACTTTCCCGGCGGGCCGCTTGCCGAAGTGACGGGTGCCCGCTCCGGGTCGGCTCCCCCCGCGCACGGGCGACTCCGCACGGGGACACCTCCGCGCACGGTCAACTCCGCATGGCGTCCAGGGCCGTGCGCAGCCTGCGCACCGCTTCGGTGATCTCCGCGCGGCCCGTCACTCCAGCGAAACTGAGGCGCAGATGGCCGGCCGGCGGTTCGGCGCCGAAGTAGGGGCGGCCCGGCGAGACCGCGACGCCGGCCTGCAGCGCCGCGGCGACGACGGCGGACTCGGCCGTGCCGTCGGGCAGCCGGAGCCAGAGGTGGTAGCCGCCGGACGGGATGTGGGGCAGGGCGAGTTCGGGCAGGTGGTGCAGGATGCCGGCGGCCAGGCTCTCGCGCCGGGCGGTCAACTCGGCCGAGACGGTACGCAGATGACGCCCCCAGGCCGGGGAGCCGACGAGCTCGATGGCGGTCTCCTGCAAGGGGCGCGGCACGAAGAAGGAGTCGACGGCCTGGATCGCCCGCAGGCGTTCCCGTACGGGTCCGCGGGCGGCGAGCGCCCCGACGCGCAGGCTCGGTGAGGTCGCCTTGGTGAGCGAGGAGACGTGGACGACGACGCCGTCGGGGTCATCGGCCGCGAGCGGTGCGGGCAGCGGCCCGGCGTCCACGTGGCCGAGCCTGCGGGCGAAGTCGTCCTCGATGACGAACGCGCCGAAGGAGTGCGCGATGCGCACCACTTCGCGACCGCGTTCCGGCGGGAGGAGCGCGCCGGTCGGGTTCTGGAAGAGGGGCTGGCAGAAGAAGACCCGCGCACCGGTGGCCCGGAAGGCGCGGGCGAGCAGGTCGGGGCGTACTCCCTCCGCGTCGACCGGGACGGGGACGGGTCGCAGCCCCGCGGCGCGGGCCACGGCCAGCGTGCCGGGGTAGGTGGGCGATTCGACGAGGACGGGCGCGCCGGGCGCGGCGAGCGCGCGCAGGGCGGTGGTCAGGGCGGCCTGCCCGCCCGAGGTGATCAGCACGTCGGCCGCGGTGACCGCGGGGCCGATCTCGCGGGCGAACCAGGCGCGCAGTTCGGGCAGCCCCTCGACGGGCGGGCGGCTCCACACCCCGGGGCGGCGGCCCGCCCGCCCGAGGGCCGCGGCCATCGCCCGCTCGGGCTGGAGCCCGGCGTCGAGGTAGCCACCGCTGAGGTCGATGACGCCCGCGGCCGGGATCGCGAGCGCCGTCAGGACGCCGGCGGCGTCGACCGCGCGCGGCGCCGGGTCGGTGGCGCCGTCGGCGCTGAGCGCGACCTCCTGCCAGGAGGTGTCGCCGGTGCGGCCGGTGAGGGCGCGCGGCTCGGCCCGGTAGGCGCCCGCGCCGGGCCGGGTGACGACCAGGCCCTCGGCGACGAGCTGGGCGAGCGCACGGGAGACCGTCACCGGGGAGACCCGGTAGCGCTCGACCAGGGCCCGGCTGGAGGGGAGTTTTCCGCCCACCGAGTAGCGGTCGAGTTCGCCCCGGAGGGATTCCGCCAGTTCAGCCACACTGCTACGCTCGTGCATGACAGCACAGGATAGCGCTACTCCTCTTGTATCGATAGCGGTGGACGGAAACGACCGCAGGCCGGTGCCTCCGCGTGGCACGGCTCTCGCCGGGCTCGGCGTGCTCTTCTTCTCCCTGACCTTTCCCAGCACCGCCTGGGGCCTCGAAAGCTTCGGCCCCTGGTCGATGGTGTCGCTGCGGCTGCTGATCGCCGCCCTGATCGCCGGGGTCTTTTTGGGGCGGGGCCGGGTGCCCCTCCCCGACCGGTCGCACTGGGGCGGGTTCGCCGTGGTCGTCCTGGGCGTGATGATCGGCTTCCCGGTCCTGACCACGCTGGCGCTCGGGACCGCGACGACCTCGCACGCGGCCGTCGTGGTGGGTCTGCTTCCGCTGACCACGGCCGCCTTCGCGGCGCTCCGCACCCGGCGGCGGCCCTCACGCGCCTTCTGGGCCGCCGCGCTGGCAGGGGCCGCGGTGGTGGTCGTCTTCACCGTGGAGCAGAGCGGCGGAGCGCTGTCGCGGGCGGACCTCTATCTGTTCGCGGCGCTGGTCCTGTGCGCGGCCGGATACACCGAGGGCGGACGGCTCTCCGCCCTGATGCCGGGATGGCACGTCGTCGGCTGGGCCCTGGTGCTCTGTGTCCCGCTCGCCCTGACCGGCGCGGCCCTCGGCCTGACCCTCGAACCCTGGCACCTCACCGTCCACGGCGTCGTCGGGCTGTTGTGGGTGGCCTCCGCCTCCACCTTCCTCGGCCTGTACCTCTGGTACCGGGGCATGGCCGCCATCGGTGTCGCCAAGGCGAGCCAGCTCCAGCTGGCGCAGCCGCTCCTGACGCTCCTCTGGTCGGTGCTCCTGCTCGGCGAGCACCTGACCCCGGCGGCCCCGCTCGCCGCGGTGGGTGTCCTGGTGTGCATCGTGGTGACCCAGCGGGCCCGGACCTGACGTGTCAACTGCCGCAGAAGGGAGCGGCGTCGGCACGTACGGCCCGGACGAACTAAGTTCAGGTCACGTTACGCTGGACCCATGCCGTCCGACCAGCCACGGCGGGCCCGAGCCGCCCGCCACGCGCAGCAGCCCGCCGACACCCCTCCGACGCGCCCCCGCAAGGAGCCGATCACGCTGGAGCGGATCACGGACGCCGCCCTGCATGTCGTCGCCACCGAGGGGTACGACGCGCTCACCGTCCGCAGGATCACGCACGTCCTGGGCACCGGGCCGTCCTCCCTGTACGCGCACATCGTCAACAAGGACGACATCGACGACCTGATCATCGGGCGGCTCTGCTCCCGGATCGTGCTGCCCGAGCCCGATCCCGCGCTCTGGCGCGACCAGATCCGCGACGTCTGCGCCCAGCTGCGCGACCAGTACCTCGCCTACCCGGGTGTCTCGCGGGCCGCGCTCGCGATGGTGCCGACCAACCTCGAAACGCTGCGCGTGAACGAGGGGATGCTCGCGATCGCGCTGGCCGGCGGAGTGGAGCCGCGGACCGCGGCGTGGGCCATCGACAGCCTCTCGCTGTACGTCGGCGCGTACGCCCTGGAGCGCTCGCTGCTCGCGCGGCGGCAGAAGCACGAGGACCACGCGTGGGTGCTCAGCCGGGACGAGCTGATCGGCCGGTTCGAGGCGCTGCCGGCCGACCGGTTCCCCATGATCACGCAGCACGCGGCCGACCTGACCTCGGGCTCGGGGCACGACCGCTTCGACTTCGCCCTCGGCCTGATCGTCGACAACCTCGGCGCCGGACGCGCCTGACGCGGAGAGCGGCGGGTCAGACCAGGGCGGCCCGGGTCGCGTAGTGGTCGGCGACGACGCGGGCCATCGCCCCCGCCCGGTCCTCGGTGACCTCCTTCGCGGCGAAGAAGCAGTGGCCCCGCACGGAGGGGTACCGCTTCGCCAGGGTCAGATGGCGCGACAGCTCCGCCGGGTCCTGCCAGGCCGCGGGCTGCGCCGGGTCGCCGGCCTTGTAGAGGGCCTCGCCGATGTACAGGTCGACGCCGGTGCCCCGGGCGACCTCGTCCCACCACGGCACGAGGACCGCGTAGTCGGCGGCGGCGAGGCCGATGTTCCAGTACAGCTGCGGGCAGATGTAGTCGATCAGCGCCTCGCGCACCCAGCGGCGCGTGTCGGCGTACAGGTCGTCGTAGGTCTGGGCGCCCGCCGTCGTCGCCGAGCCCAGCGGATCGTTCGCGTCGTTGCGCCACACCCCGAACGGGCTGACGCCGAACCGTACGTGGGGCTTGACCGCCTTGATCCGGGCGGCCGTCTCGCGCACCAGGAGGTCGATGTTGTGGCGCCGCCAGTCGGCGCGGTCCGCGAACCCGGCGCCGTACCGGGCGTACGCCTCGTCGTCGTCGAAGCTCACGCCCGCCACCGGATACGGGTAGAAGTAGTCGTCCCAGTGGACGCCGTCGACGTCGTAGCGGGCCACCGCGTCCAGCATGGCGTCCTCGACGAACCGGCGGACCTCGGGCAGGCCCGGGTTGTAGTAGAGCTTCCCGCCGTACGGGACGACCCAGCCGGGGTGCACCCGGGCCGGGTGGGTCGCCACCAGGCGCGTGGGGTCGATGTGGTTCGCGACGCGGTACGGGTTGAACCAGGCGTGCAGGGCGAGCCCCCGGCGGTGCGCCTCATCGACCGCGGTGCCCAGCGGATCCCAGCCGGGGTCCTTGCCCTGCACCCCCGTGAGCCACTGGGACCACGGCTCGTACGGCGAGTCCCAGAGCGCGTCGGCGGTCGGCCGGACCTGGAACACCACGGCGTTCAGCCGCCGCTCGACCGCCTTGTCCAGATGGGCGAGGAGCTCGGCGCGCTGGTCCGTCGCGCTCAGGCCCGGTCGTGAGGGCCAGTCCCGGTTGACGACGGTGGCCAGCCACACCCCGCGGAACGCGCGCCCGCCGGCCGGGGACGGCGCGGTGTCCGCCATGGCGCGCACTGCCCGGTGCAGCGTTCCGTGCGGGGCACCGGCCCCGGCGTACCCCCGGTCGGCCGCGCCCGCGCCACCCGCCGTGATCAGCCCGCTCAGCGCTCCGGCGGTGGCCGCGACGAAGCCCCGCCGAGTGATTCGTCCCACGTTCGCCCCTCGCTCAGGTGCCATGCGCCCAGGTGTACCGGACGGCGTGCCCGCCCCGCCCCCACGGGCACGCGCGCGTTCGGAGTAACGTCAGGGGCCGGAGGCGGGCGCCGGAATCACACGGGGGACCTGCCGGGGACTGCAGTAGAGCGAAAGGCACGATGTGACCGACATCGAACGCGTCGGAATTGTGGGCTGTGGCCAGATGGGCGCGGGCATCGCCGAGGTGTGCGCCCGCAGCGGTCTGGACGTCATGGTCGCGGAGACCACCGGCGAGGCCCTGGAGATCGGCCGCACCCGGCTGCACAACTCCCTCTCGAAGGCCGCCGAGCGCGGCAAGATCACCGAGGAGGAGCGCGACGCGACGCTCGCCCGCCTGAGCTTCACCACCGACCTCGGCGAGTTCGCGGACCGCGATCTCGTGATCGAGGCCGTCGTGGAGAACGAGCAGGTCAAGACGGAGATCTTCCAGATCCTCGACCAGGTGGTGACCCGCCCGGACGCGATCTTGGCCTCCAACACCTCGTCGATCCCGCTGGTGAAGCTCGCGGTCGCCACCTCGCGGCCCGACCAGGTCATCGGCATCCACTTCTTCAACCCTGCGCCGGTGCAGAAGCTGGTCGAGCTGATTCCGGCCCTCACCACCTCCGAGGGCACCATCAGCCGCGCCCAGGTGCTGGTCGAGAAGGTGCTCGGCAAGCACGCCATCCGCGCCCAGGACCGCTCGGGCTTCGTGGTCAACGCGCTGCTCATCCCGTATCTGCTCTCGGCGATCCGGATGTTCGAGTCGGGCATCGCGAGCCGTGAGGACATCGACAACGGCATGGAGCTGGGCTGCGCCCACCCGATGGGCCCGCTGAAGCTCTCCGACCTCATCGGTCTGGACACGGTCGCCTCGGTCGCCGACAGCATGTACGACGAGTTCAAGCAGCCCCTGTACGCCGCTCCCCCGCTGCTCCAGCGCATGGTCGACGCGGGACGTCTGGGCCGCAAGACCGGGTCCGGTTTCTACTCGTACGCCTGATTAAAACGGCGTACGTCTGTATACGCGGGCGTACGTCGGAAAGGCGTGGGCCGGGCTCGTGCCGCGCACACCGGGTGTGCGCGGCGAGCCCGCATATGCCCATCGCACACGCTCCCGCCCCTGGTGCGCGGCGAGTTGACTCTGGGCCAACAACCTCAATGGCACGTCCGAACAGGACTAAGGAGTCAGCCGTGTCCACCGACCCGGGACATCCGATCACCGTCGACGAACTGGCGGAGTTACGCCGCAGCCTGGACGTCGGCATGGCCCGCATGGACGGGCAGCTCGCGCTGCTCGCCCTGCGGGGCGAGCAGACCGAGCGTGAAGTGACCGAGGCGGTGGGACGGGTGGCGGCCCTCGAACACCTGCGGTGGCCGCTCCCCGCCCTCACCGTGCTGACCGCGCTCGGCGCGCTGTCGCTCGCCGTGTGGCAGGCACTCGGTCACTAGGGCCGGTCCCCGCCGGCAGGGTCAGCCGTCACCCAGGCGCAGATGGTGCAGGAGCAGGAGTCCGGCCGCCATGTTGGCGGCCGGGACCTCCCCCCGGGCGACCATGTCGGGCACCAGCTTGAGGGGGACCCACTCGCGTCGTGACGACTCGAAGTCGTCCTGGGGGTGGCCGATGTACTCGGCCGACTCGGACCAGAACAGATGGTGCCGGGCGTCGATGAGCCCGTTGGCCGGCTCGACGGTGAGCAGGGGCTTGAGCGGGCCGGGCCGCCAGCCGGTCTCCTCCTCCATCTCGCGGGCCGCGGCGGCCTCGATGTCCTCGCCGTCCTCGACGACACCGGCCGCCAGTTCCCAGCCCCAGCTGTCGGTGATGAAGCGGTGCCGCCAGAGCAGCAGCACCTCGTTGGCGGTGTTGACGACGGTTGCCACGGCGACCGGCCGCAGCCTGATCAGGAAGTGGTCCAGGTGCCGCCCGTCCGGCAGCGCCACATCCGCGAGGTTGACCCGGAACCAGCGATTCTCGTACACAGTTTGTTCGTTCAGGTTCGTCCACTGCACGTTTCTGCCACCTTCCGACAAGTAGATGGCAATATCGCAGCAGGCTGACGGTCACAGGGGAACGCGAAGTGCCCCGTCGATCAGCTCGGCGGCTTCGGATGCGCCGGCGCAACCGCTCTCGACCAGGTGCTCGCGCACCACGCGCAGCCGGTCACGCAATCGCTGCGACTCCATCCCCCGGGCCCGCTCCGCCATTTCGACCGCGGTGGCCACGGCCCGGTCGGCGTCGCCCTGCCGCAGCTCGATCTGCGCGAGCATCGCAAGGCGGTGCACCCTGCCCCTGTCGTGGCAGGGCTCGTCGGCCGCGAGCGCGGCCTGTTCACGGGCGGCCGTCAGATCGCCGAGGCTGAGCAGGGCCTCCGCCACCTGGACGTTGACCAGGCCCGGCTGTACGTAGCCGGTCTCGGCCGGCTCCTGGCCCGGCCGGATCCGCCCGGCCGCCGACTCGGCGCTCCTGATCGAGGACAACGCGCTCTGGCCGTCGCCGAGATGCGCATACGCCTTGGCCTGCATCGCGTGCAGATCGGATGCGAGGGCGGGGCTGAGCCGGCCGCCCGCCGCGCGGAGCGCCGCCTCCGCGAAGGCGACCGACTGGCGGTAGTCCCGCATGAAGAGCGACTGGTTGACGAGGAGCGCGATGACATAGGCGCCGAGTCCCCGGTCCCCGCTGGCCTTCGCGAGCCGCAGCGCCTGGTGGAAGTAGCGCTGGGCGAGCCCCTGCGCGTTGGAGTCGTAGGCACAGATGCCCGCGATGGCCACCAACCCGCCGGTGGCGCGGTGGAGTTGGCGTCCCGTCGCATCCGTGTAGCCGCCGCGCAGCAGCGGCGCCGTCTCCGCGTTGAGGAAGCCGACGATGCGGGAGCGGGTCGCGATGCCGCCCGCCTTGCGGTACATCAGCTCGTAGTGCTCGCGCGCCGAGCGGAGCATCTCGATGTCGGACTCCCCCACCGCCGTCTGGCCGTTGCGCGAGACATCGGTGTCCTCGGGCGGGTTCTCCCACTCCCAGACGGGCATGACGGCCGGGGTGCCGGTGACGGCCGGGGCGTCGAGTATGTGGGTGCGCTGCTGTTCGTCCGAGCGCCACAGGGCGGTGGCCCGCTCGACGAACCCGGCGAGCGGCGAACCGTGCACCGGGGCCGGCTCGCCCGGCACGCCGAGGCCGACGTCGTCGAGGGTGACCCGGCGCCGCAGCCGGCCCGCGAGCACCTCGCAGATCAGATCGGGCACCTGGCCGCGTGGCCGCTGACCCTTCAACCACCGCGCCACGGCGGTGTGTTCGTATCTGAGGGTGACGCCTCGGGCCCGCCCGGCCTGGTTGACCCGGGCCGCGAGCCCGGCGTGCGAGATCCCCGCCTCGTCCACCAGCGCGTCGAGCAGGGTATTGGGCTGCATGGGGCCCCTCCAACGGCTCGGTGACATCAGCGTAGAGGAGCCCGCTTCACACGGGGTGTGAAGCGAGTACCCGCATTTATGCGCCGCGCTCTCTGTCCAGGAGCGCCCGGATTCGGTTGACTCTGTACCGCCTCTCCCCGAGGCGACCGGGCCGCCGGCTCCCCCTCGAAAGTGCGGTGGCCCTCACGGCGCCGTCCGCCCTGTCCGCGCTGCCCGGCACTCCCGGCAGGGCGGCGGCGCCCCAGCTCAGCGGCGAACACCGGCCGCGCCGCTGCCGACCGGTTGCGGCGGCACCCGGACCCGGTCGTTGCGCAGCACGAGGAGCGCCACGTCGTCCGAGAGCCGCCCCCGGGTGTGGTCGAGCAGCGCGCGCTGCACCCGGGCCACCACGGCCGCGGGCGAGACCGGCGCGGTGCGGGCCGCCTCGGCGAGCGCCTCGCCGAACGCGAAGAAGCGCCCGGCGGCGTCCCGCGCGTCCTCGGCGCCGTCGGTGTGGAGGCAGAGCGCCTCGCCCGGCCGCAGCCGGACGCAGTGCAGGGGCGCGAGGTCGGCCGGGAGCGGGAAGGGACCGAGCGGGGGCAGCGGGTCGCCGGGGGCGAGCTGTCCGGCGCCGGGGCCGAGCCGATAGGGCCAGGGATGGCCGCAGTTGAGGGCGTACACGTCGCCGTCGGCGCGGATCTCCAGGAGCAGGACGGTGACGAACTCCTCGGCGAGCGGGCTCTCCGGTTCACCGCCGCCGCACGCCGGATGCTCGGCGCGGCAGCGCTCCCGCAGATGCCGGGCGAGCGCGCGGTCCAACCTCCGCAGCACGCGCGCGAGTTGGGGCTCGTCGTGGGCGGCCTCGCGGAAGCTGCCGAGGAGCGCCGCGACCGCGCCGATCGCGGGGAGGCCGTGGCCGCGTACGTCCCCCATCACGATGCGCACGCCGTACGGGGTGGCCATCGCCTCGTACAGGTCGCCGCCGACCGACGCCCCCCGGCTCATGGAGAGCTGTCCGGCCGCGAGGGCGATCCCGTCGAGCCGCGCGGGCGGCGGCCTCAGGAGCACGCGCTGGGCGGCCTCGGCGATGTGCCCGATCCGCCGCACCTCCCGCTCGGCCGCGCTCCGCACGCCGACGACCAGCCACACCACGGCGGTCAGGTAGGCGAGGCAGGTGGCGATGCGCGGCGCCGCGCCGCTCCCGCCGTCCGGGGGCCGCACCAGCTGCCAGACGACGACGAGCGTCAGCCAGCAGGACGGCAGCACCAGGCGCACGGCCGTGGCCCGGCCGGCGCGCGGGGCGCCGGTGTGGCGCGTGGTCCATCCCGGTGTACGGATCATGCCGTCGGCCCCCCTCGGCCTCTGCGCGCTGTGGTGCACCGGGCCGCGGGGCCGAGCCCCGCCGACTCGCACGGCCGGGTCGATTCTTGCGATCGCGGGGGCCGCCGTGCGCGGGTCGAACGGAGTTCTCACCCGAACGAGTGAGAGAGGCCGGGAACGGCGAGAGGGGCACACCGGGAGTCCCGGTGTGCCCCTCTCGTTGCGTTCCGCCGCGGGCTAGGCGCCGCGCAGCACCGCGCCCGTGGCCTCGGCCGCGTGGGCCACCGCCGCGTCACGGGCGGCCGAGGCCTCCTCGACGGTCAGCGTGCGGTCGGCGGCGCGGAAGCGCAGCGCGTAGGCGAGGGACTTCTTGCCCTCGCCGGTCTGCTCGCCGCTGTAGACGTCGAACAGCCGGATGGACTCCAGGAGTTCACCGGCGCCGGCGCGCAGCGCGTTCTCCACCGCGGCGGCCGGTACCCGGGCGTCGACGACGAGCGCGACGTCCTGGGTGGCCACCGGGAAGGTGGAGATCGACGGGGCCTGCACGACACCTTCGGCGGCCCGCTCCAGGACGTCGAGGTCGAGCTCCATCGCGCAGCTGCGGGCGGGCAGACCGAACGCCTTGACGACGCGCGGGTGCAGCTCGCCGGCGTGCCCGACGAGGGTCTTGACGCCCTCGGGGAACACGTACAGCTCGGCGCAGCGGCCCGGGTGCCAGGGGCCGTACTGGCCCTGGTCCACGGCGAGTTCGAGCCCCGCCTCGGCGGCGACGGTGCGCGCCGCCTCGACGGCGTCGGCCCAGTCGGCCGGGCGGCCCCTGCCCCACCAGCCGGCCTGCTCGCGCGCACCGGCGAGGACGGCGCCCACGTGGCGCGGCTGCACGGGCAGCACGGCGTCGAGGGCGGCGATCTCCTCGTCGGTGGGACGGCGGTCGACGGGCAGCCGGGCGGCGACGCCCGGGGTCGGCGACGGGTGGAAGACCAGGCCCGTCTCGAAGAGCGCCAGGTCGTGGCTGCCGCGTCCGGCGTTGCGGCGCAGCGTGGCGAGGAGGCCCGGCAGGAGCGTGGTGCGCAGCGCCGGCTCCTCGTCGCTGAGCGGGTTGACGAGCTTCACGACGGCGCGGTTGGCGTCGTCCGCGTCGAGGCCCAGCTGGTCGAAGACCGACTCGGCGACGAACGGGTAGCTCGGCGCCTCGGTGAACCCGGCGCCGGCGAGCGCGCGGCCGACCCTGCGGTGCAGTCGCTGACGCTCCGTCAGACCCCGCCCGGCGGGCGGCTTCGGCAGCGTGGAGGGCAGGTTGGCGTAGCCCTCCAGGCGGATGACCTCTTCGGCCAGGTCGTTCGGCTCGGTGAGGTCGGGGCGCCAGGACGGCACGGTCACGACGAGCTCGTCCTGCCCGTACGCGTCGCAGCCGACCTCCTGGAGGCGGCGCACCACGGTCTCGCGGCCGTACTCGATGCCCGCGACGCGGTCCGGGTGGTCGGCGCGCATCGAGATGCTGCGCGGCGCGGACGGCGAGACGATCTCGGTGACGCCGGCCTCGGCGGTGCCGCCCGCGAGCAGCACGAGGAGGTCGACGGTGCGCTGGGCGGCGGCCGCCGCGGCCTGCGGGTCGACGCCGCGCTCGAAGCGCTTGGACGCCTCCGAGGACAGCTTGTGGCGGCGCGCGGTGCGGGCGATGGCGACCGGGTCGAAGTGGGCGGCCTCGATGACGACCTCGGTGGTGCCCTTGACCTCGCCGGTCTCGGGGTCCGTGACGGAGTCGGCGATCTCGGTGTTGGCTCCGCCCATCACACCCGCGAGGCCGATGGGGCCCCGGTTGTCGGTGATGACGAGGTCGGCGGCGTCGAGCTTGCGCTTGGTGCCGTCGAGGGTGGTGAGGAGCTCACCGGCCTCGGCGCGGCGCACGCCGATGGGGCCGTCGACCAGGGTGCGGTCGTAGGCGTGCAGCGGCTGGCCGAGCTCGATCATCACGTAGTTGGTGATGTCGACGGCGAGCGAGATCGGACGCATCCCGGCCTTCTGCAGCCTGCGCTGCAGCCAGATCGGGGAGCGGGCCTCGGGGTCGAGGCCGGTCACGGTGCGCGCGGTGAAGCGGTCGCAGCCGATCGGGTCGGCGACCTTGACCTGGTAGCCGTAGGAGTTGGGCGCGGGCACGTCGAGCAGGGCCGGGTCGCGCAGCGGCAGGCCGTAGGCGATGGCGGTCTCACGGGCGACACCGCGCATCGACAGGCAGTCGCCGCGGTTGGCGGTCACCGCGATGTCGAGCACCTCGTCGACGAGTTCGAGCAGCGCGATCGCGTCGGTGCCGACCTCGTGCTCCGGGGGCAGCACGATGATGCCGCCGGTGGTGTCCGGGCCCATCCCGAGCTCGTCGCCGGAGCAGATCATGCCGTGCGAGGTCCGGCCGTACGTCTTGCGCGCGGCGATCGCGAAGTCGCCGGGCAGCACCGCGCCGGGCAGCACCACGACGACCTTGTCGCCGACCGCGAAGTTGCGGGCGCCGCAGACGATCTCCTGGGGCTCACCGGTGCCGTTGGCACGGCCGACGTCGACAGTGCAGAAGCGGATGGGCTTCTTGAAGCCCTCCAGCTCCTCGATGGTGAGCACCTTGCCGACGACGAGCGGGCCCTTGAGCCCGCCGCCGAGCTGTTCGACGGTCTCGACCTCGAGGCCGCAGTCGACCAGCTTGGCCTGCACGTCGCGGCCGGTCTCGGTGGCGGGGAGATCGACGTACTCCCGCAGCCAGGAAAGCGGGACCCGCATCAGATCTCCATCCCGAACGGCCGGGTGAACCGGACGTCACCCTCGACCATGTCTCGCATGTCTTCCACGTTGTGACGGAACATCAGCATCCGCTCGATGCCGAAGCCGAAGGCGAACCCGCTGTACTTCTCGGCGTCCACACCGCAGGCGGTCAGCACCTTCGGGTTGACCATGCCGCAGCCGCCGAGCTCGATCCAGCCCTCGGACGAGCAGGTGCGGCAGGGCCGGTCCGGGTTGCCGACGGACTCGCCGCGGCACACGTAGCAGACCATGTCCATCTCGGCGGACGGCTCGGTGAACGGGAAGAAGTTCGGCCGCAGGCGCGTCTTGATGTCCTCGCCGAAGAGCGCCTCGACCATGTGGTCGAGGGTGCCCTTGAGGTCGGCCATGGTGAGGCCCTCGTCCACGGCGAGCAGCTCGACCTGGCGGAAGACCGGGCTGTGCGTGGCGTCCAGCTCGTCGGTGCGGTACACGCGACCGGGGCAGATCACGTACACCGGCGGCTCGCGGTCGAGCATGGAGCGGATCTGCACGGGCGAGGTGTGGGTGCGCAGGACGATGCCGGAGTTGGCGGCCGCCTCGGGCCCCTGCACGAAGAACGTGTCGTGCTCGGTGCGGGCCGGGTGGTCCGGGCCGATGTTGAGCGCGTCGAAGGTGAACCACTCGGCCTCGGCCTCGGGGCCCTCGGCGACCTCGTAGCCCATGGCCACGAAGACGTCCTCGATGCGCTCCGAGAGCGTGGTCAGCGGGTGGCGGGCGCCGGCCGGTACACGGTCGTGGGGCAGCGTGACATCCACCGCCTCCTCGACCAGGACCCGGGCGTCCCGCTCGTCCTCCAGCTCGGCCTGGCGCGCGGCCAGGGCCTTGTTCACGGCGCCGCGGGCCATGCCCACGAGCTTGCCCGCCGCGGCCTTGGCCTGCGGCGGCAGCGCGCCGATCTCACGGTTGGCGAGCGAGAGGGGCGAGGTGCCGCCGGTGTGCGCGGTCTTCGCCTGGGCGAGCGCGTCGAGGTCGCCCGCGGCGGCGAAGGCGGCGAGCGCCTCGTCCCGCATGCGCTCGATCTCTTCCGGTTTCAGCGCCTCGACCTCAACAGGGTCGTACGACTTATTGGGTGCCGACATTTCTTCCCGTGCTTCCGATTGTCCCCCAGCTCACGCTGGGAGGTGCCCCCAGGCCGGGGGTCCCCGCGACCGCGACAGCGATACCGCGATGGCGCGCGGACACAAACGCGCCAAAGGTCGAGTCTAACGGGGTGAAGGAATACGCATGCGCCCGTGGGCGGCCCGAAGCGTTCTACTGGAGATACGCGGGAGCGCCGACGGGCAGGATAAATCGGAACTGGGCGCCGCCGCCGGGGCCGCGGCCGACCGTGATGGTGCCGCCGTGCGCCTCGACGATGCCCTTGACGATGTACAGGCCGAGCCCGGTCCCGCCGCGCTTGCTCCCCCGCCAGAAGCGGGTGAAGACGCGGCCCATCGACTCCTCGGGAATGCCGGGGCCTTCGTCGCTCACGGTGACGGCCGTTCCCTTCTCGTCGTGCTCGTCGATGCGGACCGGTGCCGGTGCCACCTCAATGGTGACGGTTCCCTCGCCGTGGCGCACCGCGTTTTCCAGGAGGTTGCCGAGCACCTGGTCGATCTTGTCGGGGTCGGCCCACAGGTCGGGCAGCGGGTGCTGCACGCGGACCAGGAAGCGGTCGGGAGCCTGGCCCGAGGCGACGTGGGCCTGGAGGTGGCGGCCGACGGCGGCCGGCACGTCGACCGGCTGGCGGCGCACTTCGAGCCGGCCCGAGTCGATGCGGGAGATGTCGAGGAGTTCGGCGATGAGCCGGGTGACGCGGTTGGCGTCGGCGTCGACGGTCTCCAGCATGAGCCGCTTCTGGTCGTCGGTGAACCGCTCCCACTTGGCGAGCAGGGTCGCGGTGAACCCCTTCACGGAGGTCAGCGGGGAGCGCAGCTCGTGGGCGACGGTGGCGATGAGCTCGGCGTGCGAGCGTTCGGTACGCCGCCGGGCCTCGGTGGAGCGCAGACTGACCACGACCCGGCGCACGGGCCCGGTCGGGCGTTCGCGTACGTAACGCGCGGAGACCAGCACTTCACGGCCGCCGGGCAGCAGCAGATTGCGTTCGGGCTGGCCGACCCGGATGGCGAGGCCGCCGTAGGGGTCGGTCAGCTGCCACCAGCGGCGGCCCTTGAGGTCTTCCAGGGGCAGCGCCCGTTCGAGCGGGAAACCCAGTGCCTCGTGCTTCGCGACCGCGGTGATCCTGACGGCGGCGGCGTTGAAGCAGACCACCCGTCCCTTGTCGTCCGCGACGACGATCCCGTCGGGCAGGTCGTCGGGGTCGAAGCCGAGGACGTCAGGACGGCCGGACGGACACAGCGCGGTGCTGTTGCCGATGCTGCTCATGCCGACAGCCATCCCCCTATCCCACCTCTCCGAAGCGCTGAGTGGGCCCCCGGGCCCGCCACCCTACTAGTAGGAGGTGACGGAGCGGCACCCTGTGGCAGCACGCTGCGCACGAGCCGACGCGTAGAGGCACACGGCGGCGGCGGTCGCGAGGTTGAGGCTTTCGGCCCTGCCGTGGATGGGGACGCGCACCACGGCGTCCGCGAGCGCCCGGGTCTCCTCGGGCAGACCCCAGGCCTCGTTGCCGAAGATCCACGCGGTGGGGCCGCCCATGGTCCCGGCGTCCAGCTCGGCGTCGAGGTCGTCCTCGCCGGCGCCGTCGGCGGCCAGGATGCGTACGCCCGCGTCCCGAAGACCCTGGACGGCCTGTTCGACGGGGACGCCGACCGCGACCGGCAGGTGGAAGAGCGAACCGACCGACGCGCGCACGGACTTGGGGTTGTACAGGTCGACGGAGGCGTCGGTGAGGACGACCGCGTCGGCGCCCGCGGCGTCCGCGCAGCGCAGTACGGTGCCGGCGTTCCCGGGGTCGCGTACGTGCGCGAGCACGGCGACCAGCCGGGGCTTGGCGGCGAGGATCTCCTCGAACGGCGAGTCCAGGAAGCGGCAGACGCCGACCAGGCCCTGCGGGGTGACGGTCTGGGAGACCTCGGCGAGCACCTCGTCGTCCGCGTAGTGGACGCGGGCCCCCGCGTCCAGGGCGGCGCTCACGATGTCGGCGTAGCGCTCGGCGGCGTCGACGGTCGTGAAGAGCTCGATCAGGGTGGGCGCGCCGTCGCTGCGGTGCTCGACGGCCTCGCGCACCGCCTGCGGTCCCTCGGCGATGAACCGGCGTTCCTTGCCCCGGAAGTTGCGCCGGGCGAGCCGCTTCGCGGCGGCGACCCGGGGGGAGCGGGAGGAGATCAGCTCGGGGCTGGACATGTACTCGCGGTCTCTCTACGAGGGGGCGTGGGCAGCCCCGCCAGGGGCGCGGTGCTGTGCCGATGTGCGGCTCCGCCGCGCGGGCGCGGCCGGCCACGCACAGCGCGCGGACGAAAGCGGGCCCCGGGAACGGGCCGGAACGCACGGACCCGCAGGCCATCGGCCTGCGGGTCCGGTCCTGCTCAACAAACCGTCGGGCGCTTACGCGGCCTTCGGGGCGTTGACGTCGCTCGGAAGCGCCTTCTGGGCCACCTCGACGAGCGCGGCGAACGCGTTGGCGTCGTTGACCGCGAGCTCGGCCAGGATCTTGCGGTCCACCTCGATGTTGGCGGCCTTCAGACCCTGGATGAGGCGGTTGTACGTCATGCCGTTCTGGCGGGCAGCGGCGTTGATGCGCTGGATCCACAGCTGACGGAAGTCGCCCTTGCGCTTCTTGCGGTCGTTGTAGTTGTAGACCAGCGAGTGGGTGACCTGCTCCTTGGCCTTGCGGTACAGGCGCGAACGCTGACCGCGGTAGCCGGAGGCCGCCTCGAGGATTGCCCGGCGCTTCTTGTGGGCGTTGACTGCCCGCTTGACGCGTGCCACTTGTTAACTCCTTGTAGCGGGGCCGTGGTTGGACTCACACGACCCGAAATCGAATAGGTCCCGGTCTCGACGTTCCGCCTCCGGTGAACGGAGGCGGAGGAACGTCACTTGCCGAGAAGCTTCTTGACCTTCTTGGCGTCGGCCGGAGCCAGAACGACCGTGCCCGTCAGCGAGCGGGTCTTCTTGGACGACTTGTGCTCGAGCAGGTGGCGCTTGCCGGCACGCTCACGGAGCACCTTGCCGGAGCCGGTGATCTTGAAGCGCTTGCTGGCACCGCTGTGCGACTTGTTCTTCGGCATAGCGCCGTTATCTCCTCGTCAGTGGCGCTCCCAGCCGGTCCGGGGACCGGCGCTCGGGAGCGTCATGTGTGTCGGTTTGATTTCCGGAACGGGCTGTCCCGGAATCAGGCCTCGGCGGGGTGTTCCTCGGCCACTGCCTCGGCGGCGGGCGCCTCGGCGGTCGACTCGTCCTCGACGGACTCGTCGGCCTGGGCCGACAGACCCTGGCGTTCCGCCTTGCGGGCCGCCTGGGCCTCGCGGGCTTCGGCCATCGCCTCGGTCTTCTTCTTGTGCGGACCGAGAACCATGATCATGTTTCGGCCGTCCTGCTTCGGGCTGGACTCGACGAAGCCGAGGTCCTCCACGTCCGAAGCGAGGCGCTGGAGCAGTCGGTAGCCGAGTTCCGGCCTGGACTGCTCACGACCACGGAACATGATCGTGATCTTGACCTTGTCGCCCTGCTTGAGGAACCGAACGACGTGACCCTTCTTGGTGTCATAGTCGTGCGGGTCGATCTTCGGCCGGAGCTTCATCTCCTTGATGACCGTGTGCGCCTGGTTCTTGCGCGCCTCACGGGCCTTCATGGCCGACTCGTACTTGAACTTCCCGTAGTCCATGAGCTTGCACACGGGCGGACGGGCGGTCGCCGCGACCTCGACCAGGTCGAGGTCATACTCCTGGGCGAGCTCCAGGGCCTTGGCAAGCGGAACAATTCCGACCTGCTCGCCGCTGGGGCCGACAAGTCGGACCTCGGGAACGCGAATCCGGTCGTTGATGCGGGGCTCGGCGCTGATGGATCCTCCTCAGTAGCACCACACGACTGTCTGGCAGACAGCCGCGTATGTCTCTAGTGACGTGACCAACCGCCGCGAGGCACAAAAAATGCCCCGGACGGACACAGGCGGGGCTCCAAGAAAACCGGAACACACGCCGCGGGTCCACCGCGGGGCGCACATCGGGCGGCTCCATCGTCCGTACGGAACGATGGGGGCCACCTGACCGGATGACCCGCCTCCCGTGAGGGTGGTCGGGTGGGAGATCGGAGCCTCCACTTGTGGGCCGGGCACACGTGCCTGGCCGGTCGTTACACAAGGTTAGCAGCAACCCGACACGGGGGCCAATCGAGCACGCGTGAGGAGGCGCGGGCGGAGGGGGCTCCGCACACCGCATATCGTGTGGGCATGAGTGAGACGCCCCCCCAAGACACCGCCGACTTCGACACCATGGCCCGCGACATCGCGGAGGTTCCGGCCGTCGAGGTCATCGTGACGGTCGCCGTGAACCTGATGAGCGCCGCCGCCGTGAAGCTCGGCCTGACCGAGGAGGGCGACCAGTACAAGGACCTCGACGAGGCCCGCAAGCTGGTGCACGCCCTGGCCGGGCTGCTCGACGCCGGGGCCACCGAGATCTCGTCCTTCCACGCCGCCCCGCTGCGCGACGGCCTCAAGTCGCTCCAGCTGGCGTTCCGCGAGGCGTCGGTCGTGCCGGACGCGCCGGGCCAGGGTCCGGGCGAGAAGTACACGGGCGCCGTCTTCGGCTGAGCCGCTCCCCCGCACGGTCCCGAACGGGCCGCTCCGCACCCTCACCGGGTGAAGAGCGGCTCGTTCGGCTGTGGGGACCCGGACGGCAGCAGCGCCAGGTCGAGGCCGTGCACGAGCCGGGCCCGCAGCGTCTCGTCGGCGGCGAGCAGCTCGGCGACCGCTCGGCCGGCCGCCGCGGGTTCCGCGCCGTCGGAGAGGACCAGGGCGAGCGTGCCGTCCGCGCTGCCGGGGCCGAGGTGGGCGCGGAGCACGGCGGGCACCGCGGCCACCGCCGCGCGTACCGCTCCCAGCACCGCCGGGTCCTGGAGCGGGTCCGTGCCGGCGCGCCCCTCCGCGAGGGCGAGCAGCGCCGCGCCCTTGAGTTCGTACGCCACCGGTCCCGCGAGATCGATGACCACGGTGTCCGCCTTCTCGTGCACGGCCGCCGCGAGCGCCTGGTGCAGCGGCACCGCGACCGGCCGGGCGGCCGGGTCCCACAGGGCCAGCGCCTCGATGGAGGTGAACGCGGGGAGCGCCGTGCGTCCGCCCGCCTTCAGGGTGGGGACCGCCATGTCGCTGGTCTTCTCGCGCCGCAGACCGTTCTCGTCGGTCTCGCTCTCGCCGAGCATCGCGACGACGGGCACGAGCAGCCGTGCCGTGCGCAGCGCGGCGAGCACCCGCGGCTCGGCCGAGCGGTCCTTCGCCCAGGCGGCGAGGGCCTCGGTCAGTTCGGGGGCGGCAGTGCCGTCGTCGTCGGAGAAGCCGGAATCCGGAATGTTCTTGAGCGCCACGCCACGAGCCTAACCGGGCCGGGCGCCCGTCCCGTCACGGCCTGTGCGCCGGGCTCACAGCCACGCGCGCGGCGTCCTGACCCGCGTCGAGCGCCACAGCGCCACGCCGGCGACGAGCAGCAGGACGCCGCCGCCCGCGGCGAGCGGGGCCAGCCGACGCGACGGGTCGTCGGCGGCGGCCGGGGCGTCCGGTCCGCCGCCGAAGTACGTCGTGCCGGACGCGGCGGACTCGGGCCGCAGCCCGGCCGGCTTCAGTTTGGCCGCGGCGCTCAGGGCGGCGGCCGGGTCGATCATCCCGTAGCCGCGGGCGTCGTCGCGGCCCCCGTCGGGGGCGTCGCGGGCGGTGTCCTCCAGGAGCTTCTTGATCTGCGCGGGGGTGAGCCCGGGGTCCGCGGCGCGAACCAGGGCGACGGCGCCGGAGACGAACGCGGAGGCGGCGCTGGTGCCCCAGCCCTCGTAGTACTTGCGGTCCGGGTCCGCTATGACGACGTCCACGCCGGGCGCGCTGACGGTGGCGTACCAGTGCCGGGTGGAGAACGAGGCGTGGGTGCCGTACCTGTCGACGGCGGCCACCGCGATGACGCCCGGGTAGGCCGCCGGGTAGGAGATGTGGTCGCCCTGGTCGCCGCCGTTGCCCGCGGAGGCCACGACGACGGCGCCCTTGCTCAGCGCGTACTGGATCGCGGCGTCCTCGGCGGGCTCGGGGTGTGCGGACACGCTGTCGTCGCCGAGCGAGAGGTTGATGACGTCGGCGCCGTTGTCGGCGGCCCAGAGAATGCCCTGGGCCAGCGCGCCGCCCTTGGTCTCGCGGGCCTGCTTGCGGGCCGGGTCGCTCGATTCCAGGATGACCCGGACCGGCAGGATCCTGGCTTCGGGTGCGATGCCGAGGACGCCGGACCGGTCTCCCGCGCCGTGGCCGTGGCCCGCGATGATCCCGGCCATGGCGGTGCCGTGCCGGGCCCAGTCGCGGCTGCCCTGGCCGGCCCCGAAACCGATGAGGTCGTTGCCGGGCAGGACCTGTCCGGCGAGGTCGGGGTGGCTGCCGTCCACACCGGTGTCCAGGACCGCGACGGTGATGCCCTTGCCCTTGGACGTGCGCCACGCCTGCTGGGTGTGCATGGCGGTCAGCTCCCACTGCCGGTCCCGTATGCCGTCGGCGCGGGCCGGGCCGGCACAGAGCAGCAGACTGACCGCGGCGGCCACCCCGAGAGCGCCGGCGCGGCGCAGCCGGGGGGCCGTCGGCACGGAGCGTCCGGTCGTTGGTTCACTCATGGTGTGCGCTCCGGACCTGCGGCGACCTTCTTGCGCAGGCCGCGTTCCACGGTGTCGGCGATGCCCTTGGCGTCGTGGCCCAGACCCGCCTCGGCCACGGGCCCGTTCGCGCCGTCCGCCGTGGCCTGCTCGGCGGATTGCGGCGTGGCCACCGTGCGGCCGTCGGCGAAGCCGGAGACGGCGGTGACCAGGACGGGCGCGTCGGTGAGGACCCGTACCGTCCAGCTGGCGCGCTGCTTGTCGCCGAACGCGGCTGCCGGGCTGTTCTTGACGGCGTACGGCCGGGGCAGCAGATCGGTGCGTTCGCCGAGCTTCTCGGTGGTGAACCGGTTCGCCAGGGCGGTCATGGCGGCGGGGTCGGCGCGGGTGAAGACCAGGCCCACGGTGGTCACGCTGCTGGCCGTCGCGTCGGTGTAGGTGGCGCGCAGCATGCGGACGCAGCCGACGGGTGCGGCGACCTTGAGGAGCAGGGGGTCGAGCGTGCCCGCGCAGTCGCCGTCCGGGGCGACGCCGATGCGGGTCCACTGGCGGTCGGCGCCACCGGGGCCCGCGCCGGTGCCGCGGATGGTGCGGGGGAAGAGGGTGTCGACGGGCACGCTGTGCCACAGGTCGCGGGCGGCGGTGTAGTTGGTGTGGGCGGCGGGCCCGTCGGAGCCGTCGTCAAGCCAGGTACCTGCGGCCGCTCCGCCGATGAGCCCGATGCCGAGGACCACGCAGATCGCGGCCGCCGCCATGCGCCCGGGGCGCCGCGGGGGCACCGGCCGCAGCGGGCCCGGCTCGTCGGAGAGGGGTTCCGGGGGGAGCAGCGGGCGCGGCGGCGCGGCCGGCTGCGGGGGTATCGCGGGAGGGGGCGGCACCGAAGCCCCGGGCGGTATCGGGGTGTTCGGGGTGTCCTCGACCCCCGGTACGTACGGGGCGTACGGGAGGTCCGGGATCTTCGGGGTGTCCGGCAGGACCGGGCCCGGGTCGATCAGGTCGAGCGCGGAGCGCAGCCGGTCGGCGGCCCGTGCGGGCGCGGGCACCGTCGGGGCCTGCGGCGCGGGGTCGCCCGGCGCGGGCTCCGCCGGCTCGGGTTCGGGTGCGGGCGGCGGCAGTTGGGGGGTGCGGTGCGGGGGCCGTGCGTCGGTGGTCATCCGCCCCCCTCGTGCCCCTCTTGCCGTTCGGTCCCGCCCTCTGGTGCTCGGGCGTCACTCTACGGGCTGATCCTGTGCGGGTGCAGACCGGTCCGGGGGTCGGCGGGTGCGGCGGTCCAGGTCGCGCGGCATCCGCACCGGCCGACCCCTACCTTGTGGTAACCGGTTCTGGCAGGCTTCCGCCATGACTCCCCGCGCCGCTGACCGCGCCCGGTACGACCGGGCGACCGCTCACCTCGATGCGCCCGTGGCGATCGTCGATCTGGAGGCGTTCGACGCCAACGCGGACGACCTGGTCCGCCGGGCGGCCGGCAAACCGGTCCGCGTCGCCAGCAAGTCGGTGCGATGCCGGGCCCTCCTCGAGCGGGTGCTCGCCCGGCCGGGCTTCGCGGGTCTCATGTCGTTCACGCTGGCCGAGTCGGTGTGGCTGGCGCGGGCCGGGTTCGAGGACGTCCTGCTCGCCTACCCGTCCGCGGACCGGGCCGCCTTCACCGAGCTGACCGGAGACCCCAAGCTGGCCGCGGCCGTCACCGTGATGATCGACGACCCGGCGCAGCTCGACCTGGTGGACCGGGCCCGCGAGGGCCGAGGACAGGAGGTGCGGGTCTGTCTGGAGCTGGACACCTCGCTCCAGCTGTTCGGCGGCCGGGTCCGGGTCGGCGCCCGCCGCTCCCCGCTGCGCGGCGCGGACCAACTCGCGGAGCTGGCCCGCTCGGTGGCCCGGCGCCCCGGGTTCCGGCTCGTCGGCCTGATGGCGTACGAGGGCCATGTCGCCGGGGTCGGCGACGCCGTGGCGGGCAGCCCGCTGCGTTCGCGGGCCATCCGTCTGATGCAGGCGGCGGCCCGCAGGGAGCTCGCGGCGCGCCGGGCGGACGTGGTGCGCGCGGTGCGGGCGGTCGCGCCGGACCTGGAGTTCGTCAACGGCGGCGGCACGGGCAGTGTGCAGCACACGGCGGCCGAGGCGGCGGTGACCGAGATCGCGGCGGGCTCGGGGCTCTATGTGCCGCGGCTCTTCGACAACTACACGTCGTTCAGCGGGCGTCCGGCGGCGCTCTTCGCCCAGCCGGTGGTGCGCCGCCCGGGTGTCGGTGTGGTGACCGTGCTCGGCGGCGGCTACCCGGCGTCGGGCGCGCCCGGCGCGGACCGCCTTCCGGTGCCGTACCTGCCGGAGGGGCTGCGCTACGACCCGCAGGAGGGCGCGGGCGAGGTGCAGACGCCGCTGCTCGGCTCCCCCGCGGACGATCTCCTGATCGGCGACAAGGTGTGGTTCCGGCATGCGAAGGCGGGCGAACTGTGCGAGCGGTTCGACGCGTTGCGGCTGGTCGAGGGTGACCGGGTGACGGCGACCGTGCCGACGTACCGGGGCGAGGGCCGCACGTTCCTCTAGCCCGGGGCCCCGGGCTCAGAGCGACGGCGGGGCCAGGCTGGTGCCGGCTCCGCCGTTCTGCCCGCCCGCGCCGCCGATGGGGGCGATGCCCCGGGTGATGGTGTCCATGAGGGCGAGCGCGGGGCCGTCCGCACCGGCGTCGAAGGCGAATCGCGCGATGACCATGGCCTGGCTGCCCACGGTCGAGGGGAAGGCCAGGGACTCGACGTATCCGCCGGGCCCGGCCCCGGTCGTGACCTGCCAGCGCACCAGGTAGCCGGTGCGTCCGTCGACCACCACGGCGCCGGACTTCACCTCGTGGTGCGCGGTGATCCCGTTGTAGGGGCGGGAGCCGACCACGTCGTGGTCGTAGGCGTCGTTGGCGGCGTCGGTGATGTCGCTCTTGGCGACGGCCTCGGGCGTCGTGAGGTCGGTCATGGTGGCCGTCGACGTGGTGACCCGGCCGTACGGGCAGAACCCGGAGTCGCCGGGGCAGTTGTAGGTGTCCTTGGTCGCCATCGTGACGAGTCCGGTGACCGGGTCGTCGGTCTTCTCCCAGCCGCTCGGGATGGGCAGGGTGATGCCGTTGAGCTGGTCGACGAGGGTGTTCGCCGCACCGACGGGCGATGAACTCGGCTTACTGGACGGCGACTTGACGGTCACCGGCGCCGTGGCACTCCCGCTCGCGCTCGTGGGGTGCGGCGCGTCGTCGCCCCCGCCGAGCAGGACGGCCCCGCCGACGGCCGCGGCCACCACGACCACGGCCACAGCACCGATGAGCGCCGTCCGGCCGCGCCGCGCGGCGGGCGGCGCGACCACCACGGCGACGGGCCCCGGCGGCCCGAAGGCCGGCGCGGCCTGCGCCCTGGTGTGGGCGGTCCAGGCCGCGCCGTCCCACCAGCGCTCGGTGCCGGGCGCGCCCGGGTCCGGGTACCAGCCGGGCGGGGTCGTCATGGTCATGCGCACACCCTAGGACGCGCGTTCAGCCGCCGTACACCGAGTCCCACTGGTCGGGCACGACCGAGCCGTCGGCGCGGCGCACGGGCGCCGGGGTGCCGTCGTGCCCGGTGTAGCCGGTGGTGGCACACGGGTAGGGAGCCGTCTTCCGCCCCTTGGGCTCGATGAACATCGGGTTCACGATCCAGCGGCCGTCGCTGTCGTCGTACGCCCGGCACATCAGCTCGTTCTTGTTGCGGTTCAGGACGAGCCGCAGGCCGGTGGCGTCCCGCAGGAAGGAGACGTCGGTGTCGGAGTCGCCGGCCGCGAACACCGGGCGCTTCTTGGCGGGCTGCACCTTCTCGGCGGCGGCGCCCCGCACCCCGAAGATCTCCTGGTTGATCCAGCAGCGCTTGCCGTCGATGTAGGTGATCACCGAGTCGGCGCCGTCCTCGGCCGAGCCGCAGCCCTTGAGGTGCGAGGTGATCCGGCCGTGCTCGGTGGTGGAGCGGATGCCGATGGCGTGGCCGGGGTCGACGCCCGCGCCGCGTGCCCAGACGTCGACGACCGGCTCGGGCGACGCGGAGGTGATCCAGACGTCGAAGCCGGCCTTCTGGAGCGTACGGATCAGATCGCGCTGCTGGTCGTAGTAGCGCACCCAGGCGGTGGCCTTGGTGTTGCTGCCCACCGTCTGCACGGCGTCGGCGGGCGCCGTGAGGTTCTCGGTGCGGGCCGCGCTCGCGAAGGCCTTGACCTGGCCGGTGGTCCAGCCGTGCAGGAGCTGGGCGAGCCAGGCGTACGAGGGCTCCATGGTGCGCCGGTCGTACCCGGCGAAGGCGGGGGCGCCCTTGCCCGTGGTGCCCTCGCCGTAGACCGCGAGGATCTCGTCGGCGCAGCGGGTGTCGGTGGCGGTCGGCAGGGTCGCGGAGCGGCCGGCCGGGCAGGCGGTGGCGAGCGAGGCGGCCGCGGTGTCGGTGAGGTAGCGGCTGGTGGTGTGCCAGTCGCCGCGCACCGGGCGCTGGATCTTGGAGTGGCGCAGCAGCCAGTACATGGTGGCGTCGCCCACGTCGTTCTTGACGACGGTGTTGTCCCAGTCGAAGACGGCGACCGGCTTCTTGCCGTGGCCCGTGCCCGCTCCGCAGCTGCCGTAGCTGTCGATCAGATCCTGGATCCGGTCCTTGTTGTCGCCGAACCAGCCCTGGGAGACGGTCAGTTGGGGGCAGCGGGCCGGGTGCGCCTCGGCGGGCTGTGCGGCGACGAGGCCGGCGGCGGCTATGGAGAGCGCCGCGGCGAGGACGGGAAGCCGGCGGGCGGCAAGGGACATGGACACGCTGGAGGACTCCTGTCGTCGAGATGATCGTCATGGACGGTAGACAGCGCAGCCGGGCGTCGTGCGACGCCCGGCTGCCGGGTGCGTGTCCCCCGGGTGAACAGCGGGGGTTGGCGGGTTTAGAGGGGAGTGACGTACGCCCCCGCGATGCCGCCGTCGACCAGGAAGTCGGTGGCGTTGATGAAGGAGGAGTCGTCGCTGGCGAGGAAGGCGACGGCGGCGGCGATCTCGTCCGCCTCGGCGAACCGGCCGGCCGGGATGTGCACCAGGCGGCGTGCGGCGCGCTCGGGGTCCTTGGCGAACAGCTCCTGGAGCAGCGGGGTGTTGACCGGGCCGGGGCAGAGCGCGTTGACGCGGATGCCTTCGCGGGCGAACTGCACACCCAGCTCGCGGGACATGGCGAGCACGCCGCCCTTGGACGCGGTGTACGAGATCTGCGAGGTCGCGGCGCCCATGAGGGCCACGAAGGAGGCGGTGTTGATGATGGAGCCGCGGCCCTGGCGCTGCATGTAGGGCAGGGCGGCCTTGCAGCAGAGGTACACGGAGGTGAGGTTGACCTCCTGGACGCGGCGCCAGGCGTCGAGCCCGGTGGTGAGGATGGAGTCGTCGTCGGGCGGCGAGATGCCGGCGTTGTTGAACGCGATGTCGACGCTGCCGTAGGTGTCGAAGGCCGTCTTGAAGAGCGCCTCGACCTGCTCCTGGTCGGTGACGTCGACCTGGACGAAGGTGCCGCCGACGGCTTCGGCGGCGGCCTTTCCCGCGCCCTCGTCGATGTCGCCGCACACCACGTTCGCGCCCTCGGCGGCCAGACGCCGTGCGGTGGCGAGGCCGATGCCGCTGCCGGCTCCGGTGATGACGGCGGTGCGGCCGACCAGGCGGCGGCAAATGATGTCGTCGGTCATGTGTGCTCAGGCCTCCGTGCTGATGAAGACGTTCTTGGTCTCGGTGAAAGCGGTGAGGGCGTCGGGGCCGAGTTCACGGCCGAGGCCGGACTGCTTGTAGCCGCCGAACGGCGTCGAATGGCGCACGCTGGAATGGGAGTTGACGGACAGGTTGCCGGCCGCGACGGCGCGCGAGACGCGCAGGGCGCGGCCGATGTCACGGGTCCAGAGGGAGCCGGACAGGCCGTACTCCGTGGCGTTGGCGAGCCGTACCGCGTCGTCCTCGTCGTCGAAGGGCAGGACGACGGCGACCGGGCCGAAGACCTCCTCGACGGCGGCGGGCGCGTCCGGTTCGAGGCCGGTCAGGACGGTCGGCGGGAACCAGAAGCCGGGGCCGCTCGGCGCACTGCCGCGCAGCCCGGGGGCGTCGTCGGCGACGTACGACCTGACGCGGTCCAGCTGGACCCGCGAGATCAGCGGGCCCATCTGCGTCTTCTCGTCGGCCGGGTCGCCGACCACGATCTGTTCGACGGCGGGGCCGAGCAGTTCCATGAAGCGGTCGTACGCGGTGCGCTGGACCAGGATGCGGGTGCGGGCGCAGCAGTCCTGGCCCGCGTTGTCGAGGAAGGACATGGGCGTGGCCGCGGCCGCCGCCTCGATGTCGGCGTCGGCGAAGACGATGTTGGGGCTCTTGCCGCCGAGTTCGAGGGTGACCCGCTTCACGCGGTCGGCGCACTTGGCCATGATCTGCTTGCCGACGCGGGTCGAGCCGGTGAAGACGATCTTCGCGACGCCGGGGTGCTCGACCAGTGCGTCCCCGGCGATCGCGCCCGCGCCGGGCAGCACCTGGAACAGGCCCTCGGGCAGCCCGGCCTCCAGGGCGAGGCCGGCCAGGCGCAGGGCGGTGAGCGGGGTCGTCTCGGCGGGCTTGAGGACGACCGCGTTGCCGGCCGCGAGCGCGGGGGCGGTGCCCCAGGCGGCGATAGGCATCGGGAAGTTCCAGGGCGCGATGACGCCGATGACGCCGAGCGGTTCGAGCAGGGTGATGTCGAGGCCGCCCGCGACCGGGATCTGACGGCCATTCAGGCGTTCCACTCCCCCGGCCGCGTAGTCGAGCAGATCGCGGACGTTGCCGGCTTCCCAGCGGGCGTTGCCGATGGTGTGTCCGGCTTCGTCGACCTCCAGCTGGGCCAGTTCCTCGATGTGCTCATCGACCACGGCCGCGAAGCGGCGCAGCAGGCGGGCGCGGTCGGCGGGGGCCGCGGCGGCCCACTTCCGCTGGGCGGCCGCGGCCCGTGCGACCGCCGCGTCCACGTCGGCGGCGGTGGCGCCGGCGACGACGGCGATCACGTCCTCGGTGGCCGGGTTGAGCACCTGAAGCTCGTATGCGGTGGGCAACTCGTTCCTCACAGGCGTTCGAAGGAGCGGCGGAGCTCCCAGTCGGTCACCGCGGCGTCGAACGCGTCGAGTTCGACCCGCGCCATGTTGCGGTAGTGGGCGACGACCTCGTCCCCGAACGCGGCCTTGGCGATGGGGCTCTTCTCCCACAGCTCGGCGGCTTCGCGCAGGGTGGTGGGGACGTGGGCGTAGTCGCCGGTGTAGGCGTTGCCGGTGCAGGCCTCGGGCAGCTCCAGCTTGTTCTCGATGCCGTACAGTCCGGCCGCGACGAGTCCGGCGACGGCGAGGTGCGGGTTGACGTCGCCGCCCGGGAGGCGGTTCTCGAAGCGGGTTCCGGCGCCGTGGCCGACGACCCGCAGCGCGCAGGTGCGGTTGTCGTGGCCCCAGGCGACGGCGGTGGGCGCGAAGGAGCCGGGCTGGAAGCGCTTGTAGGAGTTGATGTTCGGCGCGTACAGCAGGGAGAAGTCGCGGAGCGCGGCGAGCTGTCCGGCGAGGAAGTGGCGCATCACGGGCGACATGGGGTCGGACCCGTCGCCCGCCATCACGTTGGCGCCGTTCTCATCGGTGAGCGAGAGGTGGATGTGACAGGAGTTGCCCTCGCGCTGGTCGTACTTGGCCATGAAGGTGAGCGAGACGCCCTCCTGGGCCGCGATCTCCTTGGCGCCCGTCTTGTAGATGGCGTGCTGGTCGCAGGTGACCAGGGCCTCGTCGTAGCGGAAGACGATCTCGTGCTGGCCGGGGTTGCACTCCCCCTTGGCCGACTCGACGGTCAGGCCCGCGGCCTGCATCTCGTTGCGGATGCGGCGAAGGAGCGGCTCGATGCGGCCGGTGCCGAGGACGGAGTAGTCGATGTTGTACTGGTTGGCCGGGGTGAGGCCCTGGTAGCCGGCGTCCCAGGCCTGCTCGTAGCTGTCCTTGAAGACGATGAATTCGAGTTCGGTGCCGACCTGCGCGGTGTAGCCGAGCTCCGCGAGGCGTTCCAGCTGGCGGCGCAGGATCTGGCGGGGCGCGGCGACGACGGGCGAGCCGTCGTTCCAGCCGAGGTCGGCGATGAGCATCGCGGTGCCCTCGTTCCACGGCACGCGGCGCAGGGTCGCCGGGTCGGCGTGCATGGCGAAGTCGCCGTAGCCGCGCTCCCAGGACGACATCGCGTAACCGTCGACCGTGTTCATCTCGGTGTCGACGGCCAGCAGGTAGTTGCAGCCCTCGGTGCCGTGGGCCAGGACCTCGTCGAGGAAGAAGCCGGCCGCGAAGCGCTTGCCCTGCAGCCGCCCTTGCATATCGGGGAAGGCGAGGACGACAGTGTCGATCTCACCGCTCGCGACGAGGTCTCGCAGCTCCTCGATCGAGAGCGGGGGTGTGCGGTCTGCCACGGGAAGCTCCTCCTTGGGTCAGCCGAGAGCCATAAGGTATGGGGTAAGACCATTGATTGGGAAGAGGAATCCACGACGTGGCGAAGAAGATCGATGCGGCGGACCACGCGGAGGGCCGGACGCCGGACACGCTCGTCCCCGTCCTGCGGACCGTACGGGCCGGGAACGGCTTCGAGGAAGCACTGGAGCAGGTTCTCCAGCTGTTGCGCCTCGGCCTGGTGCCGCCGGGTGAACGCCTGCCGTCGGAGCGGGAGCTGGCCGAGCGGATGGGGATCAGCCGGGTCACCCTGCGCGAGGTGCTCAAGGTCCTCCAGGACCAGGGCCTGGTGGAGAGCAGACGCGGCAGGTACGGCGGCACGTTCGTACTGCCCAGACCGGCCGAGGGCGGCGAGGACGAGCTGCGCCGGCGTATCGCGTCGGTCGACGTCGAGGACGCCCTGCGCTTCCGCGAGGTCCTGGAGGTCGGTGCGGCCGGGCTGTGCGCGGCGCACGGCCTGAGCGAGGAGGGCGCCGAGCGGCTGCGGGCCGCACTCGCCGCGACCCATGACGCCGAACTCTCCGACTACCGCCGCCAGGACACCCTGCTCCACCTCACCCTCTCCGAGCTGTCCGGATCGCCCAGCCTCACCGCCCAGTACGCGGCGGTGCGGGCCACCGTGAACGACCTCCTGGACTGCATCCCGCTCCTGGTCCGCAACCTGGAGCACTCCCAGCACCAGCACACCGCGCTGGTCGAGGCGGTGCTCGACGGCGACGCCGACGGGGCGCGCGAGGTGATGCGGGAGCACTGCGGGGGGACGGCGGCGCTGCTGCGCGGCTTCCTGACCTGAGGAGCCCGAGCCCCGGGCGGGCCCGTTCACCGCCGGGCTCCCGCACGCATGCCGTAACCGCGGTTTTACGTACACCCCTTGCGCATCTCCTTCCCTGCGACAAAGGTATGCAGCCGAACCATTGACCTGATCTCCCCTGACGATCATCTGGAGCGGCTCATGGCCGAGGGCACCGACCTGCGTACCGCACCACCCGCCTCCGCCGAGGACGACTACCTGCACCGGCGCACCCTGCGGCGCGGCAGCGCCGGCTGGCTGCTGCTCACCGGCCTCGGCGTCGCCTACGTGGTGTCGGGCGACTTCTCCGGCTGGAACATCGGCCTGTCCAAGGGCGGATTCGGAGGGCTCGCCGCGGCCACCGTCCTGATGGGCATCATGTACGCCTGTCTCGTCTTCTCGCTCGCCGAACTCTCCGCCATCCTGCCCACCGCGGGCGGCGGTTACGGCTTCGCGCGCCGGGCGCTCGGCACCTGGGGCGGGTTCCTGACCGGCACCGCGATCCTCATCGAGTACATCCTGGCGCCCGCCGCGATCTCGCTCTTCATCGGTGACTACGTCGAATCCCTCGGCCTGTTCGGGCTGACCTCCGGCTGGCCCGTCTACCTCGCCTGCTTCGTGGTCTTCATCGGGATCCATCTGTGGGGCGTGGGCGAGGCGCTGCGCTTCAGCCTGGTGGTCACCGCGATCGCCGTGGCGGCCCTGCTGGTCTTCGCCGTCGGCGCGTTCACCGACTTCGACGCGGCCCGCCTCAACGACATCCCGGTGGACGCGTCCGCGCTCGGCTCCAACTCCTGGCTGCCGTTCGGGGTGCTCGGCATCTGGGCCGCGTTCCCCTTCGGCATGTGGTTCTTCCTCGGCGTGGAGGGGGTGCCGCTCGCGGCGGAGGAGGCGAAGGACCCGGTGCGGTCCATGCCGCGCGCGCTCGCCATCTCGCTCTCCATCCTGGTGCTGCTCGCCGTGGTGACGTTCTTCGCCGCGACCGGGGCGCACGGCTCGGCCGCCATCAAGGACGCCGGCAACCCGCTGGTGGTCGCGCTCCAGGGCGACGGCGGGCCGACCGCGCTCAGCCGGTTCGTCAACTACGCGGGGCTCGCGGGCCTGGTGGCGTCGTTCTTCTCGCTGATCTTCGCCGGTTCGCGCCAGCTCTTCGCCCTGTCGAGGGCCGGCTACCTGCCTCGTTTCCTCTCCCTCACCAGCCGTCGCAAGTCGCCCTACCTCGGCCTGCTGATCCCCGGCGCGCTCGGGTTCGCGCTGGCCGCGTGGAGCGGCAACGGCGGCCGGATGCTGAACGTCGCGGTGTTCGGCGCCACGATCTCGTACGCTTTGATGGCGCTCTCGCATCTGGTGCTCCGGCGCCGCGAGCCGGGCCTGGAGCGGCCGTACCGCACACCGGGCGGAGTGGTGACCTCCTCGGTCGCCTTCGTGCTCGCGCTGTTCGCCCTCGTGGCGACGTTCCTGGTGGACAAGGACGCGGCGTTCATCGCGCTGGGGGTCTATGCGGTCGCGCTGGCCTATTTCGCCTTCTACAGTCGCCACCGTCTGGTCGCGGGCGCGCCCGAGGAGGAGTTCGCCGCCCTGGCCGCCGCCGAGGCCGAACTCGCCCGGGACTGACCCTCGCCCGCCGCTTCCTGGAATGGAGACCGCCGCCGTGCCCAAGCCGCTCATCGGCATCAGTACGTATCTGGAGCCCGCCCGGTGGGGCGTGTGGGAGCTGCCCGCCGCCCTGTTGCCGGCCGGATACCCCCGGCTGGTCCGGGCGGCCGGCGGGCTGGCCGCGATGCTGCCGCCGGACGACGGGCCGGGGGCCGCGGCGGAGGTGGTGGCGCGCCTGGACGGCCTGATCGTCGCGGGCGGGGCGGATGTCGACCCGGTCAGGTACGGGGCCGAGCCGTCGCCGCGCACCGGGCCGCCCGCCCGCGAACGGGACGCCTGGGAGCTGGCCCTGATCGAGGCGGCACTGGCTTCGGGCACCCCGCTGCTCGGCATCTGCCGGGGGCTGCAGCTCCTCAACGTCGCGCTCGGCGGGACGCTGGTGCAGCACCTGGAGGGGCACACCGGGGGACGCGGTGTGTTCGGCGAGCACACGGTGGAGCCGGTACCGGGCACGCTGTACGCCTCGCTCGTCCCCGAGGCGACAGCCGTGCCGACCTACCACCACCAGTGCGTGGACCGGCTCGCGGAGGGTCTGGTCGTTTCGGCGTACGCGCAGGACGGCACGGTGGAGGCGGCCGAACTTCCCGGCTCCGCCTGGGTGTTGGGGGTTCAGTGGCACCCCGAGATGGGCACGGACCTCCGAGTGGCCGAGGCCCTGATCCGAGCAGCATCCCCCCGCTCGACCCCGTCCGGCCTCACCCCGCCCGACTACCCGGCCCCGCCGAACGCCACCCCGCCCGTTCGCCCGGTCCCGGCCGCCCCCGCACAGTCCGTTCACACGGCCGAGCCCGACGCCACCCCGGCCGGCTGCTCGGCGCCGGTCGACACGGGCCCCCTCAGCCCGTCCGGCGTTTGAGGACGAGGGCCGTTCAGGCGCGAACGGGGTCTGGGGCGCAGCCCCAGGCAACCCCGCCATCGGGTGCGGACCGTGCTCGCTTCTCGCGCAGTTCCCCGCGCCCCTGGCGGCACGGGTGCCGGGCAGCATGCACACCCTCAGCCCGTCCGGCTGCTCGACCCTGGCCCATGCCGGCCACCTCAGCCCGTCCGGCGATTGAGGACGAGCGCCGTTCAGGCCCGAACCGGGGTCTGGGGCGGAGCCCCAAGCAACCCCGCCTACGCCTGCGGACCGTGCCCGCGTCCCGCGCAGTTCCCCGCGCCCCTGGCGGCACGGGTGCCGGACAGCATGCACATCCTCAGCCCCTCCGGCTGCTCGACCCCGGCCCATGCTGGCCCCCTCAGCCCGTCCGGCGATTGAGGACGAGGGCCGTTCAGGCCCGAACCGGGGTCTGGGGCGGAGCCCCAGGCAACCCCGCCTACGCCTGCGGACCGTGCCCGCTTCTCGCGCAGTTCCCCGCGCCCCTAGCTACGCCACGCCGGGCAGCATGCACACCCCCAGCCCGTCCGGCGTTTGAGGACGAGCGCCGTTCAGGCCCGAACCGGGTCTGGGGCGGAGCCCCAGGCAACCCCGCCTACGCCTGCGGACCGTGCCCGCGTCCCGCGCAGTTCCCCGCGCCCCTGGCGGCACGGGTGCCGGGCAGCATGCGCATCCTCAGCCCGCGGCGGAGCCAGTCGCTCGGGTGAGGGAGAGGAGGGCGCGGGCGGGGCCCGCCGGGAGGGGGCCCCGGCGCCATACCGCGCGGAGGTCGCGCCGCAGACGAACCCCCTCGACAGGGACCCGTACAAGACGGCGCGCCGCCAGCTCCTCCCCCAGCGCCAGCTCGCTGAGGACCGAAGGCCCCGCCCCGCTGACCACGGACGCCTTCACCGCCGTCGTGGAGGACAGCTCGATGAGGGGCTCGGCGAGCCCCCCGTGCGCGGCGAGCGCCGCGTCGAGGACCTGCCGCGTCCCCGACCCGGGCTCGCGCAGGATCAGCGGGGTCGCGGCGAGCTCGGCGGGCGGCAGCGGACGGTGCCTGCGGGCCCAGGGGTGCGAGGGCGCGGCGACCACCACCAGCCGGTCGTGGCCGATGACCGCGGAGTCGAGGCCCGGGGGCGTGCCGAGGCCCTCGACGAAACCGAGGTCGGCCTCGTCCGCGAGCAGCCGCTCGGCCACCACCGCCGAGTTGCCCGCGCTGAGCGACACCGCGGTGCCGGGCCGCTCGGCGCGCAGCGCGATCAGCCAGCCCGGCAGCAGGTACTCGGCGATCGTCATGCTCGCCGCGACCCTCAGCCGGGAGTCCCGGCGCCCGCGCAGCGCCTGCGCACCCGCGTCGAACGCCTCGGCCGCCTCCACCACCCGCCTGGCCCAGTCCGTCACCAGGACGCCCTCGGCGGTGAGCCGGGAGCCGCGCGGGGAGCGGTCGACCAGCGCGACGCCGAGCAGCCGTTCCATCGAGCGGACGCGGCTGCTCGCGGCGGGCTGGGTGATGCCGAGGTCGCGGGCCGCGCGCCCGAGGCTGCCGTGCCGGGCGACGGCGAGCAGCAGCTCCATCGCGCCCAGGTCGGGCACGCGATGGGCCAGCGGGCTGGTCTCCCCGGAACCGTTCGTGCTCATAAACCCAGCTTATGGGCTCATAGCCGCGACGGGCGTGGCGGGGCCGCAGAGCCCGGCGGAAGCTGGACACATGGCCACCCTCGCGCAACCGCGCCCCCGCACCCGACCCCTCGCCACCGCCCGGCGCCGCCCCGCCCTGCGTCACCTCGGCCCGAACTGGTACGCCGCGATCATGGGCACCGCGATCATCGCGAACGCGGGTGCGGGCCTGCCCTTCCACATCCCCGGCCTCCCGGTGATCTGGGCGCTCTCGCTCGGCCTGCTCGTCGTCCTCCTGGTGGCCCGCGCCGGGCACTGGCTGCACCACCGCGACCAGGCCCGCGCACACCTCCTCGATCCGGCCGTCGCGCCCTTCTACGGCTGCCTCTCGATGGCCTTCCTGGCCGTCGGCATCGGCTCGCTCTCCGTGGGCGCCGATCTGATCGGCGAGAGCGCGGCCGTACCGCTGGCGTGGGTGCTGTACGCGCTCGGCACCGTGATCGGCGTGGTGGCGGCCGTGGCCGTGCCCTATCTGATGGTCGTGCGGCACGACGTGGCACCCGGCAGCGCCTCCCCCGTCTGGCTGCTGCCCGTGGTCGCGCCCATGGTGTCGGCGACGCTCGGCCCGCTGCTCGTCCCCCATCTGCCCGCCGGCCAGGCCCGCGAGGCGATGCTGCTCGGCTCGTACGCGATGTTCGGGATGAGCCTGCTGGCCACGCTGGTCATCCTGCCGGTGGTCTTCTCCCGCCTGATCCACCGGGGCGCGCTGCCCCTGTTCCTCACCCCGACCCTGTTCCTGGTGCTCGGTCCGCTCGGCCAGTCGACCACCGCCGTGAACAAGCTGGCCGATGTGGCCGGCGGCTCGATCGAGGCCACGTACGCACACGGCATGGCCGCGTTCGCCGTCCTGTACGGGGTGCCGGTGATGGGCTTCGCCCTGATGTGGCTGGCGCTCGCGGTGGCGATGGCGGTGCGCGCCGCCCGGCGCGGCATGGGCTTCGCGATGACCTGGTGGGCCTTCACCTTCCCCGTCGGCACCTGCGTCACCGGCGCCGAGGGCCTCGCCCGCCACACCGGCCTGCACGCCTTCGACTGGCTGGCCGTCACCCTGTACGCCCTGCTCGTCGCCGCGTGGCTGGTGGCCGGGTTCCACACCGTGCGGGGCCTGGTGAACGGGAAGCTCCTCGCGGCGCCCGTGAAGAAGTAGCCCCGCCGAGGGGCGGGTCCCTCAGACGTCGATGCCGAGCGCCGCGCCGAGTACGGCCGGCGCTTCGGCCAACGACGGCCCGTACCAGGTGAGTTGACGGCCGTCGACGAGCGCTGCGGGCAGCGCGGGGAAGGCCTCGGGGCCGTCCTCGGGCGTGAAGCGGTAGGGCTCGTCGGGGAGCACGACCAGGTCGGCGCCGGCCTCGTTCAGTTCGTCGATCGCGATGCGCGGGTAGCGCTCGGTGTGGCCCGCGTAGACGTTGCGCACGCCGAGACGGGCGAGCAGGTCGCCCGCGAAGGTGTCGCGCCCGAGCACCATCCAGGGCTTGCGCCAGATCGGCACGACGGCCCGGCGTTCGGGGCCCGGACGCACCCCGGCCCAGACCTCTTCGGCGGTGTCCAGCCAGGCGGGCCGCGCCAGACCGCAACCCGCGACCAGGACGCGCTCCAGCTCGGTGAAGGCCCCTGCCACGGTGCGGACCTCGGTGACCAGGACATCGAGCCCGGCGGCGGCGAGCGCGGCCAGGTCCTCGGGCCGGTTCTCCTCCTCGTTCGCGATCACCAGGTCGGGGGCGAGGGCCACGACGCGAGCGACATCGGGGTTCTTGGTGCCGCCGATCCGCTCGGCGTCGAGGTGCGCGGGGTGGGTGCACCAGCCGGTCACGCCCACCAGGAGGCCGGGCGCGCTGACCTCGACCGCCTCCGTCAGGGACGGCACGAGCGAGACCACCCGCATCAGTGGCGGGTCTCCTCGATGGCCTCGATGTGGTCGGCGACCGCCACGACCAGGATGCGGGTGCCGGGGAGCGCCGCGCGCCAGCGGTGGCGCACCCCGCCGGACAGGCAGAGCGTGTCGCCGCGCTCCAGGCGGTAGGCGCGGCCCTCGGCCTCGACCTCGGCGGCGCCGTCGGCCACGTACATCAACTCGTCGTTGCGGTGCTGGAATTCGCGCCCGGTGTCCTGGTCGCCGGTGAACTCCATGGCGTGCAGCTGGTGGTGGCCGCGCAGCAGGGACCGTACGCCCTGGGCGTCCCCGTCGGGTTCGGCCCGTACGACGTCGACGGTCCGGGTGCAGTCGGCGGCGTCGTACAGCTCGCCGACCGTGGTGTTCAGGGCGTCCGCCACGCGCTGGAGGGAGCGGGCGCTGGGGCGGGCGCGCTCGTTCTCGACCTGGCTGAGGAAGGGCACCGACAGGCCGCTGCGCTCGGCGACCACGGCGAGAGTGAGGCCGAGGCTGCGGCGCAGGCGCCGCACCGCCACCCCCACCCGAAGAGTTTCCTTGTCGTCCATCTCCCGGGCTCCCTCCCCGTTCCCTCGGTCCGCGTCCGCACCGGCTGTGCAGGTCACCCTACGCAGCTTCGGGCCCGGAGGGGACCGTCCCGCCGAGATCGCAGGCGGTTGTGTACGCGAACGGACCGGATCGCGACGTTCCGCAGCCGCGGCCGGAGGACCGGCCGCGGCTGCGGAAAGGGAGGTGGGGCGGGGTCCGCCCGGCGGGTGGGGGGTCCGCTAGGAAGCGACCGGGGTCCACTTGTCGGCGAGGCCCGGGTTCTCCTTCAGCCAGGCGCGCACGGCGTCCTGCTCCTTGCCCTTGCCCGTCGACTGGATCTTCGCCTCCAGGCTCGTGAGCTGCTTCTCGTCCATGTGGAAGTTCTTCAGCCACTTACCGACCTGGGCGTTGTCGGCGCCGAAGCCCTTGCGGGCCAGGGTGTGCACGTCGTCGCCCTTGCCCCAGGCACCCTTGGTGTCCTTGAGCTTCTTCAGGTCGTACGTGTTGTACGCCCAGTGCGGCGACCAGAGCGGAACCACGATGGGCTCCTTCTTGGCGTACGCCCGCTTCAGCTCGGCGAGCATGCCGGGCGTGGAGCCGTCGACGACCTTGTACTCGCCGTCCAGGCCGTACTCCTTGAGGATCTTGTCCTTCAGGATCCCGGTCTCGCCGGCGCTCGGTTCGATGCCGACGATGCGGTTCTGGAACTCGGAGCCCTTGCCCTTGAGGTCGTCGAGGGTGTTGACGTCCTTGACGTAGGACGGCACGGAGAGCTCCAGGGAGGTCGGGCCGTACCAGGAGCCCATGTCCTCCAGCTTGTCCTTGTACTTCGCCCAGTACTGGGCGTGCGTGGTGGGCAGCCAGGAGTCGGTCTCGAAGTCGATCTGGCCGCCGGCCATGCCGGTGTAGAGCGCGCCGGCCTCGTACTGGCGGGCGTCCACGGTGAAGCCGCGGCGCTCCAGGAGCTCCTTCCACAGGAAGGTGGAGGCCACGCCCTCGTCCCAGGGGATGTAGCCGAGCGAGATCTTCTTGCCCTTGCCGACGTTCTTGGCGCCGGAGGCGGTGGTCTCGCCGGAGGAGCCGAACATGTTCATGCCGCCGGCGACGAGCGCGAGGATCACCACGCCGACGATCGCGACGACGGGCTGCGGCCGGTAGTTCCAGATCTTCAGCCCACCGGTGGCGGCCTTCGCCTTGGCGAGCGCGCGACGGCCGAGCGGGGAGACCTGGCGGCTGAGCGCGCCGGTCATGCGGTCCAGGTACATGGCGAGGACGACGATGGAGATGCCGGCCTCGAAGCCGAGCCCGATGTCGACGTTGCCGATGGCGCGGTAGACGGCGCCGCCGAGGCCGCCGCCGCCCGCCATGCCGGCGATGACGACCATGGAGAGGCTGAGCATGATGACCTGGTTGATGCCGGCCATGATCGTCGGCAGTGCGAGCGGCAGCTGGACCCGCATCAGCGTGTTGCGCGGGGTGGTGCCGAACGCCTCGGCCGCCTCGACGAGTTCACCGTCGACCTGGCGGATGCCGAGTTCGGTCATGCGCACGCCGGGCGGCAGCGAGAAGACGATGGTGGCGATGATGCCCGGGACGACGCCGACGCCGAAGAAGATGATGCCGGGGATCAGGTAGACCATGGCCGGCATGGTCTGCATGAAGTCCAGGACCGGCCGCATCACGGCGCTGACCGTGGTGGAGCGCGAGGCCCAGATGCCGAGCGGGATCGCCACGACCAGCGTCACGATCGCGGCGACGAGCACCAGCGACAGGGTCGACATGGTGTCGTCCCACAGCTGGATCGAGTCGATCAGCGCGAACCCGGCGAAGGTCAGGACGCCGGCGGAGAGCCCGCGCAGCCACCAGGCGACGACGGCGAGGATGCCGGCGAAGAGCAGGGGCTGGGGGGCGTCGAGGACGGTGTTGATGCCGTTGTACATGCCGTTGACGACATGGGTGATGGCATCGAACAGCCAGGACAGGTGGGCCTGGAGGAAGTTGACGGCGCTGTCGACCCAGTCGCCGAGGTGGAGCCTAGGCATGGGCGGCCACATCCTTCATCGAGGAGCAGGCCACGGGGCCCTGCTTGTCGTCACCGAGGAAGGCGATGAGCCGCTCCTGCGGTACGACGCCGAGCACGGCGCCTTCGGCGTCCTTGACGGCGACCGGGTGCGGGACCCGCGCGGCCACCGCGCACACGTCGGCGACCGGGGTGTCGGCCAGCACCGTCTCGCAGTCGCAGGTGCCGACGTCGGGCCGGTGCGGGGCGGTCATCACGGAGAGCGCGGTGAGCACGCGGGAGCGGTCGACGTCCTGGATGAAGGAGGCCACGTAGTCGTTGGCCGGGGTGAGCAGGATGTCCTCGGCGGTGCCGAGCTGGACTATGCGTCCGTCGCGCATCACGGCGATGTTGTCGCCGAGCCGCATGGCCTCGTTGAGGTCGTGCGTGATGAAGACGATCGTCTTCTTGAGGCGCTTCTGCAGTTCGAGCAGCTGGTCCTGCATGTCGCGCCGGATCAGCGGGTCGAGCGCGCTGAACGACTCGTCCATGAGGAGCAGGTCGGCGTCGGTGGCCAGGGCGCGGGCCAGGCCCACACGCTGCTGCATGCCGCCGGAGAGCTCGTCGGGCCAGGAGTCGCCCCAGCCGCCGAGCCCGGCGAGTTCCAGGGCCTCGGCGGCCCGCTTCTCGCGCTCGGCACGGGGTACGCCCTGGACTTCGAGGCCGTACGCGGCGTTCTCCAGGACGCTGCGGTGCGGGAACAACGCGAAGTGCTGGAACACCATGCTGATCTTGCTGGAGCGGACCGTCCGCAGGTCACGGGCGGAGAGACCGGTCAGGTCCTGCCCGTCGAACAGGACGCGGCCCGACGTGGGCTCGAGGAGCCCGTTGAGCATGCGCAGCAGGGTCGACTTGCCGGAGCCGGAGAGGCCCATGACCACGAAGATCTGACCGGGTTCCACCGTGAACGAGGCGTCGATCACCGCCGCGGTCGTCCCGTCGGCCCGCAGCTCGTCGCGGTCGGCGCCGCTTTCGAGCTTGCTGACGGCTTCCTCGGGTCGTCTGCCGAACACCTTGTAGAGCTGCTCGGCTTGCAGCCTGGACACATACACCTCACGGGTTGAACTGAGAACGGCCCGCATCCCCCGCGGGCGGGCCGTGGAGCGGCGCGGATTCGGTCCGCAGCCCGAGAAATGGTTGAAATCCATACCTGGGTCCGCTCCGGCGACGCGCCTTCCCAGGCGGTTCCCGGGCAAACGCAACAGTGATCCAGTTCACTTGTTCACGTGCGCGGGGCGAACCCCGGTGTCCCGTCGCGGTGGGCGCGGTCACTGTCAGTGGTGTGCGGCATCATCGGGGGTGTGACGCGACGCCTGATGCTCCTCGACACCTCGTCCCTCTACTACCGGGCCTACTTCGGGGTCCCCGACACGGTCAGGGCCCCGGACGGCACGCCGGTCAACGCCGTGCGCGGCCTGCTCGACTTCATCTCCCGCCTGGTCCACGACCACCGGCCGGACGATCTGGTGGCGTGCATGGACGCGGACTGGCGGCCGCAGTGGCGGGTCGACCTGATCCCCTCCTACAAGGCGCACCGGGTGGCCGAGGAGACCCCGGCGGGGCAGCCCGACGAGGAGGAGACGCCGGACACCCTCGCCCCGCAGGTCCCGGTGATCGACGCCATGCTGGACGCGCTGGGCATCGCCCGCGTCGGCGTAGCGGGGTACGAGGCGGACGATGTGATCGGCACCCTGTCCGGCCTGGCGCCGGGCCCGGTCGACATCGTGACCGGCGACCGCGACCTGTTCCAGCTGGTCGACGACGAGCGGGGGGTGCGGGTCCTCTACCCGCGCAAGGGCGTGGGCGACTGCGACCTGGTGGACGACGAGATGATCCGCACGAAGTACGGGGTGCGCCCCGACCAGTACGCGGACTTCGCGGCGCTGCGCGGAGACACCAGCGACGGGCTGCCCGGCGTGAAGGGCATCGGCGAGAAGACGGCGGCCCAGCTGATCAACGAGTACGGCGATCTGGTGGGGGTCCGGGCGGCCGCCGCCGACCGTTTCTCCAAGCTGACCCCCGCCAAGCGCCGGGGGATCCTGGAGGCGGCCGACTATCTGGACGTCGCGCCGAAGGTGGTGCGGGTCGCGATGGACGTGGCGCTTCCGGCGTTCGACCCGGTGGTACCCACGGAGCCGCTCGATCCGGCGACGCTGGAGGAGCTGGTGGCGCAGTGGGGGCTCGCGGGGGCGACGGGCAGGCTGCTCTCCACTCTTCGCGCCTGAGGTGCTAGGTTAGGTAAACCTAACTAATGGTGAATCAGGGGAGCGCACTGTGGCAGACCGGCCGTCTCGCAAGACACCGAAGATCAACGAGGCCCAGGTGGTGCGCACCGAGCGGCTCACCCCGCACATGGTGCGGGTCGTGCTCGGCGGGGAGTCGCTCGCCGGTTTCACCGCCGGCGAGCACACCGACCACTACATCAAGCTGCTGTTCCCGGCGCCGGGCGTGAGCTACCCCGAGCCCTTCGACATGGAGCGCATCCGCGCCGAGTTCCCGCGCGAGCAGTGGCCCAGCACCCGCGCCTACACGGTGCGCGGCTGGGACGCGGAGCTCCGCGAGCTGTCCGTCGACTTCGTGGTCCACGGCGACGAGGGCCTCGCGGGCCCCTGGGCGGCCCGCGTCGAGCCCGGTGAGACGGTGCGCTTCCTCGGCCCCGGCGGCGGATACGCGCCGGACCCCGCGGCGGACTGGCACCTGCTCGCCGGCGACGAGAGCGCGCTGCCCGCGATCGCGGCGGCCTTGGAGCGCATGCCCGCGGGCGCCGTGGTGCGCGCCTTCGTCGAGGTGAGCGGCCCCGAGGAGGAGCAGAAGATCAGCACCCCGGACGGCACCGCGGTGACGTGGCTGCACCGGGGCGAGGCCCCGGTGGGCTCCACGCTGGTGGACGCCGTGAAGGGCCTGGAGTTCCCGGCCGGCGATGTGCACGCCTTCGTGCACGGCGAGGCGGGCTTCGTGAAGGAGCTGCGTGCCCTGCTGCGCGTCGCGCACCACGTGCCGCGCGAGCGGCTCTCGATCTCGGGCTACTGGCGCCTCGGCCAGGACGACGACGCCTGGCGCGCGGCCAAGCGCGAGTGGAACGAGCAGGTGGAGCGCGAGCAGGAGACCCCGGCGGCCTGAGGCACGTACGACCGAACCACGGCCCCTGAAGGGCGAGACGCGCGAAGACCCCCGGCCGCTGCCCGCCGGGGGTCTCGTGCGTCCGGGCGCGCGGATGAGGAATCCCGGGCTCCAGGCGCCTCCGTGCGGCGGCTCTCCCGCGCCGCGGCCCGGCCGGGTGCGGGTGACACTGAAGTCATGGCAGCCGAGCATCCCGTAGTGACATGACGACACCCGGGGGGCGACCCGTCGTGGCCGACGGCGCGCTCGGAGCCCTCGGCCGTGCCTGACCTGCCCTCTCCCCCGCCCCACCCACCCGCACAGTGAAGGACACCGCTCATGGAGACCGTCACTCTCAACAACGGCGTCGAGATGCCGCTCCTCGGCTTCGGCGTCTACCAGATCCCCGCCGAGGACACCGAGCGCGCCGTCTCCGAGGCGCTGGCTACCGGCTACCGCCTGCTGGACACGGCCGCCGCCTACGGCAACGAGGAGGCCGTCGGCCGAGCCATCACGTCGAGCGGGGTTCCGCGCGGGGACCTGTTCGTCACGACCAAGCTGTGGGTGCAGGACGCCCCCGCCGAGGAGAACACCAGGCGCGCGTTCGAGACGTCCCTGAACAAGCTGGGCCTCGACCACCTCGACCTGTACCTGATCCACCAGCCCTTCGGCGACGTCTACGGCCAGTGGCGGGCCATGGAGGCGCTGCACCGCGAGGGCACCGCGAAGGCGATCGGCGTCGCCAACTTCTACCCCGACCGGCTGATCGACCTGATCAACAACAACGAGATCACGCCCCAGGTCAACCAGATCGAGACCCATCCGTTCTTCCAGCGCGCCGACTACCAGGAACTCATGGAGCAGCACGGGGTGCGGATCCAGTCCTGGGGCGGCTTCGCCGAGGGCAGGAACGACCTGTTCGGCCAGCCGCTGCTCGCCGAGATCGGCACGGCGCACGGCAAGTCCGTCGCCCAGGTCGTGCTGCGCTGGCTGACCCAGCGCGGTGTCATCGCCATCCCCAAGTCGGTGCGCGCCGAGCGCATGGCCGAGAACTTCGACGTGTTCGACTTCCGGCTCACCGATGAGCAGATGGCCCGGATCGCCACCCTCGACACGGGCGCGTCCCTGTTCTTCGACCATCGCGATCCCGAGATGGTCACCCGGCTGGGCACGCACCGCCTGGAGGACTGAGGCCCCGAACCGGCCCGCAGGACACGGGAGTCGACGGGCGGGCCGTCCGGGCCCGGCCCTCAGGCGGCGCCCGCGATGCGCAGCGCCGCGTCCGCGGTGGCCGCGGCGAAGGCCGGCACCGGGCGGGCGGGCGCCGAGCGGTGGATCAGGATGACGCCCTCGATCAGGCCGAAGACCAGATCCGTACGGAGCGCCACCTCGTCCGCGTCGAGGCCTGCGCAGGACCGTGTCCCCGCGAGCAGCTCCGCGTACGCCGCTTTCAGTTCGGCGCGGTTGCGGTGGAACACCGCGAAGCGTTCGGCCCGCACCTCGGGGAGCAGATACAGCGCCCCGAGGTTGTGGGGCCCGCCGCACAGCAGCTCCACGTCGAAGCGGCACAGCGCGCGCAGCCGGTCCTCGGCGCTGCGTGTGGCGTCGTCGAGGAGCCGCCGCGCCAGGTCGAGGGAGGGGGTGACCGTCGATTCGAGCAGCTCGGCGAGGAGGTCCTCCTTGCCCGCGAAGTAGTGGTACATCGTGGCCTGGCGCAGCCCCGCCCGGTCCGCCACCGCACGGGTCGTGGTCGCGGCGTAACCGTGCAGCGTGAACAACTCGGCTGCCGCGCCGAGCAGTTCGTCGCGCGCGGCAAGACCGCTGTCCGGCCGCTGGACCGCGCGCGGCCGTCCGACCCTTCGTCCCGTAGTGGAGCTCATGCGAACGATCGTCGCACACGGGCCGAAACGCGCCGGGTGGCGCGATTTCGCGCACGAGCGGGCACGGCTGCACGGACAGGCGGCGGCCCCCGTCGACGGGCGGCGGGGGCCGTGGGCGCGAGGACCGGCGGTACGCGAGGCGCGCGTACCGCCGGGCCGTCAGCCGACCGAGCTGTAGGCGACGACGCCGCGCAGCAGGGCGTCGACCGCCTTGCGGGCGTTCTTGGACACCGTGCTGTTCTCGCGCGGAGCGGCGGCCGCGATCTGGCCGAGGACGTCGATGACCTGCTTGCACCAGCGCACGAAGTCACCGGCCGGCATGTCGGCCTCGCGGAGCACTTCGTCGAGGCCCTTGTCGGAGGCCCACTGGTAGGCCGCCCACGCGAAGCCGAAGTCGGGCTCGCGCTGGCCCACGCCCTCCGCCTGGTTGATCTTGTGGTCCTCTTCCAGGGCGTCGAGCCGGCCCCAGATCCGTACCATCTCGCCGAGCGCGGCCTTGGCGGGGCCGGACGGTGTCTTGGGCGCGACCGCGTCGTCGGACTGACGCGCCTCGTATACCAACGCCGATACGCAGGCGGCCAGTTCGGCCGGGCTCAGGCCCTCCCAGACGCGGGCGCGCAGGCATTCGCTGGCCAGCAGGTCGAGCTCGCCGTAGAGCCGGGCGAGGCGCCTGCCGTGCTCGGTGACCTCGTCGTCGCGCAGGTAGTCGAGCTCGGTGAGCAGCGCCACGATCCGGTCGAAGGTGCGCGCGATGGTGTTGGTACGCCCCTCGATGCGCCGCTCCAGCTGCTGGGTGTCGCGCTGGAGGCGGTAGTAGCGCTCGGCCCAGCGGGCGTGGTCCTCGCGCTCGTCGCACCCGTGGCAGGGGTGGGCGCGCAGGGCGGCGCGCAGCCGGGTGATCTCGCGGTCGTCGGCTGCCTCGGAGCGGGCCTTGCGGTGCCGCTCGGGGACGATGTGCCCGGCCTTGGTGCGCAGCGCGGACGCCAGGTCCCGGCGGGACTGCGGCGAGCGCGCGTTGAACGACTTCGGGACCCGCATCCGCTCCAGGGCCTCCACCGGAACCGGGAAGTCCATCGAGGCGAGCCGCTTGACCTGCCGCTCCGCGGTCAGCACCAGCGGGCGGGGCCCGTCGTGCTGCTCGAAGCCGCGGTGCCCGTTGGTGCGGCCCGCGGGGATTCCCGGGTCGAGGACCAGGGCGAGGCCCGCGAACTTGCCGGTCGGCACGTGGATGATGTCGCCCGGCTTGAGCTTCTCCAGGGAGGCCGCGGCGGCCGCCCGGCGCTGGGCGGCGCCGTGCTTGGCGAGGTCGGTCTCCCGGTCCTTGAGGTCGCGCCGCAGGCGCGCGTACTCCTCGAAGTCGCCCAAGTGGCAGCGCATGCCCTCCCGGTAGCCGTCGAGGCCCTCCTCGTTGCGCTGGACCTGGCGCGAGATGCCCACGACGGACTTGTCGGCCTGGAACTGCGCGAAGGAGGTCTCCAGGAGCTCGCGCGAGCGGTGCCGGCCGAACTGCTGGACCAGGTTGACGGCCATGTTGTACGAGGGCTTGAAGCTGGAGCGCAGCGGATACGTGCGCGTGCCGGCCAGGCCCGCCAGCGCGTCCGGGTCCATGCCGCGCTGCCACAGGACCACCGCGTGGCCCTCGACGTCGATGCCCCGGCGCCCGGCGCGGCCGGTCAGCTGGGTGTACTCGCCGGGGGTGATGTCGGCGTGCTGTTCGCCGTTCCACTTGACGAGCTTCTCCAACACCACCGACCGGGCGGGCATGTTGATGCCGAGGGCGAGGGTCTCGGTGGCGAACACGGCCTTGACCAGGCCGCGTACGAACAGCTCCTCGACGACCTCCTTGAAGGTTGGCAGCATGCCGGCGTGGTGGGCGGCGATGCCGCGCTCCAGGCCTTCGAGCCACTCGTAGTAGCCGAGGACGTGCAGGTCCTCGCCGGGGATGGAGGCGGTGCGCTCCTCGACGATCTCGCGGACCTTCTGGCGGCCCTCCTCGTCGTTGAGCCGCAGCCCCGCGTACATGCACTGCTGGACCGCGGCCTGGCAGGCGGCGCGGCTGAAGATGAAGGTGATGGCCGGCAACAGGCCTTCGGCGTCGAGCCGTTCGATGACTTCGGGGCGGCCCGGTGTCCAGATCCGGGAGCGCGAGCGGCGCTCCCGCTCGCGGTCGGCCTCGCGCACCATCTTGCCGCGGCGCCGGTCGCGCGGGTTGTACGTCTTCTGGTTCTCCAGGCGCGCCATGCGCAGCAGGTCGGGGTTGACCTCGCGCCGTGCGGTGCCCCGGCCGCCGTGGTCGGACTCCTCCTCGAAGAGGTCGTACATCCGGCGCCCGGCCATGACGTGCTGCCACAGCGGCACGGGCCGGTGCTCGGAGACGATCACTTCGGTGTCGCCGCGGACGGTGTCGAGCCAGTCGCCGAACTCCTCCGCGTTGGAGACCGTCGCCGACAGGGAGACCAGGGTGACGGAGTCCGGGAGGTGGATGATCACCTCTTCCCAAACGGCGCCGCGGAAGCGGTCGGAGAGGTAGTGCACCTCGTCCATCACCACATAGCCGAGGCCCCTCAGCGCCTGGGAGCCCGCGTACAGCATGTTGCGGAGCACCTCGGTGGTCATGACGACCACGGGCGCGTCCGCGTTGACGCTGTTGTCGCCGGTGAGCAGGCCGACCTTGTCGGCGCCGTAACGGCGCGCCAGGTCGGCGTACTTCTGGTTGGACAGCGCCTTGATGGGCGTCGTGTAGAAGCATTTGCGGCCCTGCCCCAGGGCCAGGTGCACGGCGAACTCGCCGACGATGGTCTTGCCCGAGCCGGTGGGGGCCGCGACGAGCACGCCCTTTCCGGCTTCGAGGGCCTGGCAGGCCTCGATCTGGAAGGGGTCCAGATCGAAGTCGTACAGGTCACGGAAGGGTGCGAGCGCGGTGGCCTGCTCGGCGGCGCGGAGCCGGGCAGCTGCGTACGCTTCGGCTGGTGAGAGGTCCTCTGTCATCTTGTCTTCGAGCCTACCCGCCGCCTCTGACAGAGGTCGCGATCTTTATTGGAGGCCTGGTGCCGCGGCCTTCCGGCCGGGCGCCGGTACCGGAGCCAATACCCGTACCGCGGCGCGTACACACTCCGCGGTGATCGGGAGCGGGCCGAGCGGCTCGCCGTCGGCGTAGCCCGTGATGCCGGGGGCCGCGAGCGTGATCGAGGCGGCGCGGTAGGAACGGACCACGGGATGGTCGAGGTGGGTGCCCTTGTAGACGCGCGGGAAGACCTTGAGGAGGGTCGTGCGTGAGCAGTCCCCGACGACCGTGACGTCGAAGAGCCCGTCGGTGAGGTCGGCGTCGGCGCAGATGCGCATGCCGCCTCCGTAGGAGGTGGAGTTCCCGACCGCGATGAGGGTCGCCTCGATCTCGCGGGTCTCGCCGTCGTCGAGGGTGACCTTGTACGGGACGGGCCTGAACGCGGCCAGTTCGGCGATCATCGCGAGGTCGTACTTGAAACGGCCGCCGGGCAGGCGCATGCGGTTGCCGCGGTCGTTGACCTTGGAGTCGAAGCCGGAGGCGAGGACGGTGGCGAACCACCGGTCGCCGGTCCGGCCCAGGTCGATCTCCGCGGCCCGCCCGTCCGCGAGGGCCCTCGCGGCCACTTCGCCGGCCTTCGCCGGGTCGCGTACGGGCAGGCCGAGGGCGCGCGCGAAGTCGTTGCCGGTGCCGGCGGCGATCACGCCGAGCGGGGTGGTGGTGCCGGCGACGGCCTGGAGGGCCAGGTTGACCATGCCGTCGCCGCCGACGGTGACGAGCGCCCCGGTGCCTCCCTCGACGGCGCGGCGGGCCCGGCGCAGCGCGTCGCCCGCGTCCTCGCCGAGGACGGTGCGCACCGAGAATCCCGCGGCCCGCAACGCCGAAGCGGCCGGTTGCGCGGCGTGCGCGCCCCGGCCGCGTCCCGCGGTGGGATTGACGAAGAGGGTGATCTCGCTGGTCACCCGCCGGACCTTACAAGCTCCGGCGATCACGTCAAGGGTCAGGTGACGTCGTCGTAGCCGGAGAGCTTGCTCCCGCGTCCGCCGTCGGACTGCTCGGGCAGTGCGGGGGGCGAGGTCACCGGCTCGATGGCGCCGACGGCCTCGGGGGTGAGGTCGAGGTCGGACGCCTCGTCGTCGGCGGGCCCGGACTCGGCGCGCTCCTTGCGTCGCTTGTCGTTCACCATCGAGATGCCGACGGCGACGAAGTACAGGGCGACGATCGGGGCGGCGAGCGAGAGCATCGAGACCGGGTCGACGGTCGGCGTGGCGAACGCCGCGAAGACCGTGACGCCCATGATCATTCCGCGCCACCAGCCCAGCATCCGGCGGCCGGTGAGAATGCCGCTGAAGTTGAGCATGACGAGGAACAGCGGCAGCTCGAAGGAGAGGCCGAAGACGATGATCATGCGGGTGACGAGGTCGATGAGCTCGTTCAGCGGCAGGAGGTTGGCCACGCCCGCGGGCGTGAAGCCAAGGAGCACCTCGGCCGCGGCCGGCAGCACGTGGTACGAGAACCAGCCGCCTGCCACGAAGAGCGGGAAGCCCGCCGCGACGAAGCTCAGCGAGTACCGCTTCTCGTGCTTGTGCAGACCGGGCGCGACGAACGCCCACAGCTGGTAGAGCCAGACCGGGCTGGCCGCGACGACACCCGTCACCAGGGACACCTTGATCATCAGCGTGAACGGCCCCATGAGGCCGGACATCGTGATGTTGCCGCAGACCTTCGCACCGTCCTTCGCGGTGAGCTCGGTGAACGGCACCGTGCAGTCCACGGCCTCCTTGATCGGCTTGGTGATCAGTTCGGCGATGTCCTTGTAGTAGAACGCCGCCACGATCGCGCAGACCAGGATGGCCAGAACCGCCTTCGCGAGCCGGTTGCGCAGCTCACGAAGGTGGTCCGAGAGCGGCATCCGCCCCTCGGGGTCCCTCTGTTGATTGCGGGCAGACTTGAGCAACCCACGTCCTCATCTCGTGCGGCAGGTCGCTCTGTTCACACCGGTGGTGATCAGCGCCTGCTGGGGCCCGGTGTCAGCGCTTGGTGGTGTCCGTCGGCTCGGCCACCGGGCGAGCGCTGCTCACGTCGCCGGGCGCCGACTGGATGGTGCGCTGGGCCGGCGGCTGCTCGCCCGGGGTGGGCGGGTCGGCCGGGGCCTGACCGTCGGACTTCATGGCCTTGGCCTCACTCTTGAGGATGCGGGCCGACTTGCCGAGCGACCGCGCCATGTCCGGGAGCTTCTTCGCGCCGAACAGCAGGACGACGACGATGAGGATGAGAATGATCTCGGGGGCGCCGAGCCTTCCGAACATAAGCGTTTACCTTCTCACCGAGGCTGCGGGGTTGGGGGTGCGTGGACGCCGGACCGGTGTCCGGACGCCTTACGTGCAGCGATCGTAACGCGCAAGGGTGAACGCTGGGCAATCCCCGTGCGCACTCCCGTTTGCGGACCGCGCCTCGTCAGCTGGACCGCTTTGTGCAGCGTACCGTCCCGAAACGGGCGACATCGGGGCGCACTGTTCATCCCAGCGTTTCCCCCGCGCCCGCGAGGTCCACGGCGGCCCGCTCCAGGTCTTCGGCGGCGCGGTTGATCCGCTCTGTGGTGTCGGCCACCTGGCGGCCGAGCCGCTGCGCCTCGACGAACACCTTGACGGCGAGGACCCCGAGGACGGCGATCCCGAGGAACCCGAGGGCGATGGCGGTCATCGGCCAGAACATGGATGCGGATCCCGGAGGTCTAGACGGTGGAGTGGAGCCGGAGGGTGCGGACCCCGCCGCCGGTGAGGAGCTCGATGATGCGCTCCCCGGCCGGCTTGCGCACGGCCGAGCCGCACTCGGGGCAGGTGAAGGAGTAGAAGGTGGTGCGGCGGCTCGCGCCGATCGCGAGGCGGAAGGCGGGGGCGCCGAGCTCGAAACGCGCTCGGCACTCCGGGCAGGCCGCCTTGAAGAGCACCGGGATCACGGGACGGGAAATACCGGGCAATACCGACATGTTCCGCACTCTCCTCAGCTCCGGTGGTCGGGCGTGGGCTGGTCCTCGTATCCCGCGAGCGCCTCGGTGGCCGCGCGCCGCGCGCTGTCGGCGAGGTCGTGCGGCGTGACGATCCGGCCGTCCTGGCCGAGCCGCAGCGCGAGCCGGCGGAGCGAGGCGGGATCGGGCGTGCGCAGCGAGATCCGCAAGCCCCCGTCGGGCAGCTCCTCGGCGCTGTCGTGCGGGTAGTACTCGGCCACCCAGCGCCCGCCGGGACCGACCTCGACGACGACCTCGGGGTCCTCCGCCGACGGCTGGACCAGGCCCTCCGACAGGTCGCGCAGCTCCAGCTCGGGCGGCGCGGACACCTCGTCGAGCAGGCGGATCTCGGCGACCCGGTCGAGGCGGAAGGTGCGCCGCGCCTCGGAGAGGCGGCACCACGCCTCCATGTAGGTGTGGCCGACGGCGAAGAGCCGGATCGGGTCGACCTCGCGCTCGGTGAGCTCGTCGCGCGCGGGCGAGTAGTACTTCACCCACAGGCGGCGGCGCTCGGAGATCGCCCGGTCCACCTCGGCGAAGACACCGCCCTCGGATTCGAAGGTGACCGAGAGCCGGGAGCTGGCGCCGGCGGCCTCACCGGCCGCGGCCTCCAGCTTGGCGGTGGCGCGCAGCAGCGCCTGCCGGTCGCCCTCGCGCAGGCCCGGCAGGGTGGAGACGGCGCGGGCGGCGACGAGCAGCGCGGTCGCCTCGTCGGCGGCGAGCCTCAGCGGCGCCGCGACGTCGTCCGGGTTGTGCCACCAGATGCGGTCGCCGTCGGTGTCGATGTCCAGGAGGTCGCCGCCGCGGAAACTGGTGCCGCACATGGGCAGCACGTCGAGGTCGGAGATGAGCTCGTCCTCGGTGATCCCGAAGGCGCGGGCGACGTCCGCGACATGGGCGCCGGGGCGCTCGCGCAGATAGGTCACCAGCGACAGCATCCGCCGCGTCTGGTCGATGGCATTGGCAGCCATGGTCGTACGGTCCCCCTCAGCCCTTGGCCACGGCGCGCAGCCGTTCCATCACGTCGGCCCGCAGATCGGCGGGTTCCAGCACGACCACGTCGGGGCCGAACTCCACGAGGTGGGCGTCGAGCCCGTGCCCGTACGGAATCTCCAACTCGTCCCAGCCGTCACCGAGTTCCCGCGCCGAGGTGGCCCGGGAGCGCAGCGGGTAGCCGGCCCCGGCGCGCAGCCGGATCCGCGCCGAGCGGGTCGCGGTCTCGCCCGCCCAGGTCTCGACGGTCTCGCGCACGGTGACCACGTCGGGCACCGGCGCGGTGAAGGCGCCGGCACGGGAGCGGACGCGGCCCGAGATGCGGCTGAGCCGGAAGACCCGCTCGGCGCCCCGGTCACGGTCCCAGCCCGCCAGGTACCAGTGGCCCCGCCAGCACTCCAGGCCCCAGGGCTCGACGTGGCGCTCCTCGGGGCGTACGGCGGTGACCTTGCGGTAGTCGAAGACGACCGTACGGCGGTCGCGGCAGGCCAGCATCAGCGGTTCGAAGGCGGTCTCGTGGACCGGGATGCGCGGCTCGATCGTGCTGTGCTCGTACGGATTGTCGGCCTCCGGCATGCCGGCGGCGCGCAGCTTCTGGAGTGCGCCGCTGGCCGCTCCCGCGAGCCGGGCCTGCTGCCAGACGCGGGCGGCGAGCCCGAGGGCCGCGGCCTCCTCGGCGTCGAGCTGGACCGGCGGGAGGCGGTTGCTGTCGCGGCGGGCGAGGTAGCCGGTCTCGCCGTCGAGGTTCTCGACGGTCTCGATCACCAGGCCGAGTTCCCGCAGATCGTCCTTGTCCCGCTCGAACATCCGGTTGAAGGAGTCGTCGGAACCGGCCTCCAGATAGGCCTCGATGGACTCGCGCAGCTCCCGCTTGCTGAGTGCCCGCCGTGTCCCGAGCAGACACAGCGCCAGGTTCATCAGCCGCTCGGCCTTGGCAATCGCCATCGATGCCCTACGCCCTCTCTCATTGTGCGCTACGACCGTTGACCGTACCGCTCCGGGCTGTCCGGACAAAAGCCGAGGGTCCATGCCCGCAGGCATGGACCCTCGCTCCGATCAGGTCCGATCGCTCAGGACCGATCGTGTGTCCCTCAGACGGAGACCAGGTCGCAGACGAAGATCAGCGTCTCGCCCGGGGCAATGGCACCGCCGGCGCCGCGGTCGCCGTAGGCGAGGTGGGCCGGGATGGTCAGCCGGCGACGGCCGCCGACCTTCATGCCCTGGATGCCCTGGTCCCAGCCGGAGATGACCTGGCCGGCACCGAGCTGGAACTGCAGCGGGGTGCCGCGGTTCCAGGAGGCGTCGAACTCCTCGCCGGTGGAGAACGCCACGCCCACGTAGTGGACCTTGACGGCGTCGCCCTCCTTGGCGACGGCGCCGTCGCCCTCCCAGATGTCCTTGATCTCCAGGTCCTTCGGCGGCTCGCCACCGGGGAAGTCGACCTCGGGCTTGTCGATGCTCACGTAATGCTCCTACTGATCGCTATGGGCAACCGGAACAGTCTTACATTGCTCCGAGGATGTCCACGACGAAGACCAGGGTCGAGTTGGCGGGGATGTCCGCGCCCTGGGCCTTGTCCTTGTAGCCCTGCTCCGGCGGAATGACGAGCAGCACACGGCTGCCGACCTTCTTGCCGACGAGGCCCTTGTCCCAGCCCTCGATGACCTGGCCCTGACCGATCGTGGTCGAGAACGGCGCACCGGTCTTCCACGACGAGTCGAACAGCTTCGCCTGTGCCTGGCCCTCGTTGGGCTTCCAGGTGGCGCCGCTGTACTGCATGTAGACGGTCTGGCCGCTCTTGACCTCGGGGCCCTTGCCCTCGATGAGGACCTTGTCGACGAGGGTCTTCGGCGGGTCGTTCTTCGGGACGGAGATCGTGGCGGCCTCTTCCTTGTCCGCCTTGATCTGCGGCAGGTCCGAGGGGATGGACGCCTGGGTGCCGTCGACCTTCTTCGGCATCACGCTGTCGACGTCGAGGACGAAGACCAGGGTGTCGGTGCCGCTCACGCCGAGCTCCTGCTTGCCGGCCGCGCCGAACGCGGCGGACGGCGGGGCGACGACCAGGACGCGGGCGCCGACCTTCTGCCCGAGCACCGCCTCGCTGAACGCGGGGATGTACGTCTGCGAGCCGGCCGGGATGACCTGGGGCACGCCGCCCTTGTCGTACGAGCCGGCGAGGTCCTTGCCGCTCTTCCAGATCTTCCCGGTGTACTTGGTCACCGCGAGGTCGTCCTTCTTGACCTCCGCGCCGGTGCCCGGGGTCAGCGTCTTGACGACGAACTTCCCGCTCGGGTCGCCCTTGGGGATGGTGATCGTGGGCTTCTTCTCCGCGTCACCCGCGACGGTGGGCATCGGCGATGCGTCGGACACCGGCTTGGGGGCGGCGGCGGGCTGCGACGGCTGCGCGGAGGGGGAAGCGGACGCGTCCTTCTTCTTCGCTGCGTCGTCACCTCCTCCGCAGGCCGCGGTGAGCATCAAGGCCGGCACGATGAGCGCGGCAGCAAGTCGGCGTCGCACAGTGGTCCTCGGGGGTAGCTGGAACGGTCGGAGCGGCCACTCTACGGCCCTCGTCGGCCACCACAAGGGTCCGGCATGCCCGGGGGCCCCGTGCGCCACAGCGCGCGGGGCCCCCGGATCACCGGTGCTGATGTGCCCTCACATACCGGCGATCAGCTTCTCCACCCGGTCGTCCACCGACCGGAACGGGTCCTTGCACAACACGGTGCGCTGCGCCTGGTCGTTGAGCTTCAGATGCACCCAGTCGACGGTGAAGTCACGGCGCTGCTCCTGGGCGCGGCGGATGAAGTCGCCGCGCAGCCGGGCCCGAGTGGTCTGCGGGGGCACCGACTTGCCCTCGAAGATCTTCAGGTCGTTGCAGATCCGCGCCGCCTGGCCCTTGCGCTCCAGGAGGTAGTACAGACCGCGCCGACGGTGGATGTCGTGGTAGGCGAGGTCTATCTGCGCGACCCTCGGGTGCGACATGGTCATGTTGTTCTTCGCCCGGTACCGCTCGATGAGCTGGTACTTCATGACCCAGTCGATCTCGGTGCCGATCCGGTCGAGGTCCTCGGCCTCGATCGCGTCCAGGGTGCGGCCCCACAGTTCGAGGACCTGGGCGACGGTGCCGGTGCGGATGCCGCGGTGCTCCACGAAGTCCACGGCCTTCTCGTAGTACTCGCGCTGCACTTCGAGGGCGGACGCCTCGCGCCCGCTGGCCAGCCGCACCTTGCGCTGACCGGTGATGTCGTGGGAGACCTCGCGGATGGCCCGGATCGGGTTCTCCAGGGTGAGGTCGCGCATGACGGTACCGGCCTCGATCATGCGCAGCACCAGGTCGGTGGCGCCGACCTTGAGCAGCATCGTCGTCTCCGACATGTTGGAGTCGCCGACGATGACGTGCAGGCGCCGGTAGCGCTCGGCGTCGGCGTGCGGCTCGTCCCGGGTGTTGATGATCGGACGCGAGCGGGTGGTGGCGGAGCTGACGCCCTCCCAGATGTGCTCGGCGCGCTGGCTGACGCAGTAGACCGCGCCGCGCGGGGTCTGGAGCACCTTGCCGGCGCCGCAGATCAGCTGGCGCGTGACGAGGAACGGGATGAGGATGTCCGCGAGCCGCGAGAACTCCCCGTGCCGGGCCACCAGATAGTTCTCGTGGCAGCCGTAGGAGTTTCCCGCCGAGTCGGTGTTGTTCTTGAAGAGATAGACGTCGCCCGCGATTCCCTCCTCGTGCAGGCGGCGTTCGGCGTCGACGAGCAGGCCTTCGAGAATGCGCTCACCGGCTTTGTCGTGCGTGACCAGTTCGGTCACGTTGTCGCATTCGGGAGTTGCGTATTCCGGATGCGATCCCACGTCGAGGTAGAGGCGGGCGCCGTTCCGCAGAAAGACGTTGCTACTGCGGCCCCATGACACAACACGGCGGAAGAGGTAGCGCGCCACTTCGTCAGGAGACAGTCGGCGCTGTCCCCTGAACGTGCACGTGACGCCGTACTCGTTCTCCAGCCCGAAAATGCGGCGGTCCATGAGTGAACATTACGCCTGATGGCCTGAGCTGAAACCGGGTTCGACGGCACGGTTTCGATCATTTTCGTCAACCCCGGCGACATCACGCCGAAACACCGGAGCCGCCAGGACCTTCTGGGTCGCGAGCAACACCACCAGAGCCGCTGCTCCGCCGCATCCGGCGACCGCGAAACCCGCTCCCGTCCCGCCGAGTTCGACCGCCGGGCCCGCCGCAGCCGTGCCGATCGCGGTGCCGACGCCGAACGCCGTCACCAGCCAGGAGAACGCCTCGGTGACCGTGCCGCGCGGGGCGTGGCGGTCGACGACGATGAACGCGCAGGCGATGGAGGGCGCGAGGAAGACGCCGGAGACGACGGTGAGGGCGGCCATCAGGGGCACCCCGGGGACCAGCGCCAGCGGGAGGTAGCCGACGGCGAGCAGGGCGACCAGGATCCGGAGCCGCTTCTCCGGGGCGCCGCTCCACTGCCGGGAGCCGTAGGCGAGGCCGCCGAGGAGGGCGCCGAGCCCGTTGGCCGCCATCAGCCAGCCGTAGACGGTGTCGCTTCCGTGGTCGTCCGCGTAGGCGGACGCGGCCACGATGATGGCGCCGAGCGCGAGGCCCACGAAGAAGAACGCGCCGAGCAGGGCGAGCAGCCCCGGGGAGCGCAGTGCGCCCAGCCAGTGCGCCTCGCGCGGCGCCGAGCGCCAGCTCCGCGACGGTTCGGACAGGACGACGCTGAGCGCGCCGACGACGCCGAGCGCGTTGATCAGCACCAGGGCGGTCGCGGGCGACCAGAGCGCGATGCAGACGGTGATGAGCAGCGGGCCGACGGTGAACATCACCTCCTGGGCTATCGCGTCCATGGCGTACGCCGTGTGCACCTGGTCCTCGCGCTTGAGGACGCTGGGCCACAGCGCGCGCAGCCCGCCCTCCAGGGGCGGCGTGGTGACGCCGGCCACGAGGACGGCCGCGTACGCGAGGGCCACCGGCTCGATGCCGACGACCGCGAGCAGGACCATGCCGAGGGCCGCCGCCGCGGAGGCGGGGAGCATCACGCGCGGCTGTCCGTACAGGTCGACGGCGCGCCCGAGCAGGGGCTGGCCTACGGCGGTGGCCACGCCGTACACGGCGGTCAGGGCGCCCGCCAGGGAGTAGCTGCCGCCTTCGGCCCGTACGAAGAAGACGATCGCGATGGAGGCGGTCGCATTGGGCAGCCGGCCGGTGAGGGTGCCCGTGAGCAGCCGTGCGGCATGCCGGGTCCGAAGGATCTCCGCGTATCCCGCCGCCATGGCCACTCCTTAAGTGTTACGTATAACGTCCGAGGTCATACGTACCATGTGGCGCATGGGCGGGTCCACCCCGCGCACGCCGACCAGCCGTTCTGGAGGACCCGTGACAAGGCCGGAAGCAGCCGCCCCCGAACCGCGGGAGCCCGCCCCTGTGGCGGCCCGCGCGGGGGTGCGTGCCGCCCGCGCCGCGATGGCGGGCCGTCCTGCCGGGTCCCGCCCCACCAGCAGGGACGTGGCGGGCGCGGCCGGGGTGTCGCAGGCCACCGTCTCGCTCGTCCTGGGCGACAAGTGGCGCGGCCGGGTCTCCGAGCGCACCGCGGGCCTCGTCCGGCAGGCCGCGCACGAGCTGGGCTACCGCCCCAACCTCGCCGCCCGCAGCCTCCGGCTCGGCCGCACCCGCACGGCGCTCCTCGTGGTGCCCGCCATGACCAGCGAGTTCTTCGCCCAGGTGTACGCGGGCGCCGCGAAGGTCGCCGCCCAGCACGGCTTCGGCGTGGTGCTCTACCCCTCCCCCGAGGGCATCGGCCCCGCCCGCGACCCCTTCGACTCCGCCCGCACCGCGCTGGACGGGGTCATCGCCTCCTCCATGGCGGCCGGCGCGCTCGCCTCCATCCGCGGCAGCGACCTGCCGCTGGTGATGCTCGACAGCGATCCCGCCGAACCCGGCCCCGCCGCTCATGTGAACCTCGACATCGCCGACGGAGTACGGCGCCTGACGGAGCATCTGCTCGGGCTCGGACACCGCCGGTTCGCGCACGTCGCCGCCGACGTGGACTCCTGGACCTTCGTCGTGCGTGCCCGCGCCCTTGCCGAGACCCTCGCCCGCGTGCCCGGCGCCCAGCTGGACACGCACCGCGCGGAACTCGGCGTGGACGGCGGCCGACGGGCCGCCGAAGAGGCCCTGCGCTCCCCCCGCCCCCGCCCCACCGCACTCGTCTGCGACGACGACGTGCTCGCCGCGGGCGCCTGCAAGGCGGCCCACCGGCTCGGCCTGCGGATCCCCGACGACGTGTCCGTCACCGGCTTCGACGGTCTGACCCTCGCCACCGCCCTCGAACCGGAGCTGACCACCCTCACCCTCCCCGCCGAGCAGGTCGGAGCGCGCGGCATGGCGGCGCTGCTCGCCGTCCTGGAAGGCCGCGAGCCCGAGACCGGAGACCTGCCCGTCTCCCTCGCCGTACGGGGCTCGACGGCGGCGCCCCGGCCCGCCTGAGGCGGAACCGGGGCGCGTGGGTGGAGCCGGGGTGCGGGAGAAGGCGGCGGACTACTCGTCCTCCGTCTCCTCCAGGTCCGAAGGGGCCTCCGTGGGCTCCGTCTTAGCCACGTCGGCCTGGAGCAGACGGGAGAGCTGACGGCCCACGATGCGCTTGAACTTGCGCTGCTGGGGCCGCGTCCGGTCGAGGACCGCGACTTCGAGGCGCTCCGCGGGGATCTCCCGGTCGGTGCCGTTGGTCTGGTTCGACAGGGCCTGGACCGCCAGCATCAGCGCCTCGGCGAGCGACATGCCGTCCTGATGGCGCTGGTCGAGGAAGGTGCTGATCTGTTCGGAGTTGCCGCCGACCGCGACCGAGCCGTGCTCGTCCACGATCGAGCCGTCGTGCGGCAGCCGGTAGATCTGGTCCTCTTCGGGGGTGCTGCCGACCTCCGCGACGACCAGCTCCACCTCGTACGGCTTCTCGCCGACGCTGGAGAAGATGGTGCCCAGCGTCTGCGCGTAGACGTTGGCGAGCCCACGGGCCGTCACATCGTCGCGGTCGTAGGTGTATCCGCGCAGATCCGCGTAGCGGACGCCACCGATGCGGAGGTTCTCGTACTCGTTGTACTTGCCGGCCGCCGCGAAGCCGATCCGGTCGTAGATCTCGCTGAACTTGTGCAGGGCGCGGGACGGGTTCTCGCCGACGAACACGATGCCGTCGGCGTACTGGATCACAACCAGGCTGCGACCGCGGGCGATGCCCTTGCGGGCGTACTCCGCACGGTCGGCCATGGCCTGCTGGGGTGAGACATAGAACGGGGTCGACACCGGCTAACCGTCCCTTTCTGTCAGTGGCTGAGTCATCTCGGGGCCTGCGCGGGCCTCAGAGGAGGGAGGCCCGGGGGCCGTCGGGCTGCTCCAGCCGCCGTGCCAGGACGGAGCCGGCCAGCTCGGAGGACTCCGCGTCGGTGAGCCTGCGGAAGCCGTCCTCGGTGATGACCGTGACGATCGGGAAGATCCGGCGCGCCATGTCCGGGCCACCCGTCGCCGAGTCGTCGTCGGCGGCGTCGTAGAGCGCCTGGATGACCAGAGTGGTCGTCTCGTGCTCCGTCAGGTCCTCGCGGTAGAGCTTCTTCATGGAGCCCCGCGCGAAGATCGAGCCGGATCCGGTGGCGGCGAAGCCGTGCTCCTCGGAGCGGCCGCCGGTCACGTCGTAGGAGAAGATGCGGCCCTTCTCGCGGTCGAGGTCGTACCCCGCGAAGAGCGGGACCACGGCGAGGCCCTGCATGGCCATGCCGAGGTTGCCGCGGATCATCGTGGAGAGCCGGTTGGCCTTGCCCTCCAGGGAGAGCGTGGTGCCCTCGACCTTCTCGAAGTGTTCGAGCTCCAGCTGGAAGAGCTTGACCATCTCCACGGCGAGGCCCGCGGTGCCCGCGATGCCGACCGCCGAGTACTCGTCGGCCGGGAACACCTTCTCGATGTCGCGCTGGGCGATCATGTTGCCCATCGTGGCCCGCCGGTCACCGGCCAGGACGACACCGCCGGGGAAGCCGGCCGCGACGATGGTCGTGCCGTGCGGCGCCTCGATGTGGCCCTGCACAGGAGGCATGACGCGCTTTCCGGGCAGCATCTCCGGCGAGTGGTCGGAGAGGAAGTCCATGAATGAGGAGGAGCCGGGCGTCAGGAAGGCAGCTGGTAGACGCCCGGTGCCACGAGTGTTGGCTTCCACGAGTTTCCTTCCAAGTAGACGGCAGCGCGACGGACGGTGTCGGGATCGTCTCCCAACTTGCCGATGGCCGAATTGCAGTTGAAGCAGCGTGTGCCCCGGACCCTACCCGTCCACGGGCGGTGATCCACATGAATGACGGGAGCAGAAGGAGCGAATGCGCGAAGGCCTTCCGCGGTGTGCGTGCCGGGAATGCGCGGCCCCGTACCCGGCCGCGCATGACCGGCATCCGCGAAGCGGACATATCCGCTATTGGCCGCCTTTTTGAACAAAAGACCGCACGAAGTCCTCGGCGTTCTCCTCGAGGACGTCATCGATTTCGTCCAGTACGGAGTCCACGTCGTCGGAGAGCTTTTCCTGTCGCTCCTTGAGGTCCTCCGAAGCCTGCGCGTCCTGCGCCTGCTCCTCGACCTCCTCGGTGGAGCGCGTCGCCTTCTGCTGGCCGCCGCCGGTGTCCTTGGTCGCCATCTACCTCACCCCGCTCGGTTCGATGTCCTTGATCAGACCCTACAAGCCGGGTCCGACATCGGCCCCGCACTTCCGTGGAACGCGTGGGGCCTACCACTGTGTTTCCCACACCCGCGGGCTTTCAGCCGCCCGAGAGCACCCGCACCAGATCTTCGGCCGTCCGGCACCGGTCGAGCAGCGCCTTGACGTGATTACGCGTTCCGCGTAGGGGCTCCAGGGTTGGCACCCGCTGGAGCGAGTCCCGGCCCGGCAGGTCGAAGATGACCGAGTCCCAGGAGGCCGCCGCGACGTCGTCCGCGTACTGCTCCAGGCAGCGGCCGCGGAAGTAGGCCCTGGTGTCCTCCGGGGGCTCCGTCTGAGCCCGCAGCACACCCCGGTCGTCCAGGAGGCGCTTCATCTTCCCGCGGGCCACCAGACGGTTGTACAGGCCCTTCTCGGGCCGTACGTCGGCGTACTGGAGGTCCACGAGGTGCAGCCGCGCAGCGTCCCACTCCAGGCCGTCGCGGCGCCGGTAGCCCTCCATCAGCTCGCGCTTGGCGATCCAGTCGAGCTCGCCCGACAGGCTCATCGGGTCGTTCTCCAGCCGGTTCAGCACGTCCTCCCAGCGGACCAGGACGTCCTTGGTCTGCTCGTCGGCATCGGCCCCGTACCGCTCGTCGACGTACTTGCGGGCCAGCTCGAAGTACTCCATCTGGAGCTGGACCGCCGTCAGGGTGCGGCCGCTGCGCAGCGTGACGAGCTGTCGCAGACCGGGGTCGTGCGAGACCTGGTGGAGGGTGCGGACCGGCTGGTCAACGGCCAGGTCGACGTTGATGAACCCTTCCTCGATCATGGACAGGACCAGAGAGGTGGTGCCCAGCTTGAGGTAGGTCGAGATCTCCGAGAGGTTGGCGTCGCCGATGATCACGTGCAGGCGGCGGTACTTCTCCGCGTCGGCGTGCGGTTCGTCCCGCGTGTTGATGATGGGCCGCTTGAGGGTGGTCTCCAGGCCGACCTCGACCTCGAAGTAGTCGGCGCGCTGGCTGATCTGGAAGCCGTGCTCGTGGCCGTCCTGACCGATGCCGACCCGGCCGGCGCCGGTGATGACCTGGCGCGAGACGAAGAAGGGCGTCAGGTGGCGCACGATGTCCGAGAAGGCGGTCTCCCGCTTCATCAGGTAGTTCTCGTGCGTGCCGTACGAGGCGCCCTTGTTGTCGGTGTTGTTCTTGTACAGGTGGATCGGCTGGGCGCCCGGGAGCTGGGCGGCGCGCTCGGCGGCCTCGGCCATGATGCGTTCGCCGGCCTTGTCCCACAGCACGGCGTCCCGGGGATTGGTGACCTCCGGCGAGCTGTACTCGGGGTGCGCGTGGTCGACGTAGAGCCGTGCCCCGTTGGTGAGGATGACGTTGGCGAGGCCGATGTCCTCGTCGGTGAGCTGGCTCGAATCGGCGGCCTCGCGGGTGAGGTCGAAGCCTCGGGCGTCCCGCAGCGGGTTCTCCTCCTCGAAGTCCCAGCGGGCGCGGCGCGCCCGGTGCATCGCCGCCGCGTAGGCGTTGACGATCTGGGACGAGGTGAGCATGGCATTGGCGTTGGGATGGCCGGGGACGGAGATCCCGTACTCCGTCTCGATGCCCATTACTCGCCGTACGGTCATGCGGCCCTCCTTGCCCGGCGGCGCTCCCCGCGGGAGCGGCGCTCAAGTACCGCTGGTTCTCCGGTGCGTGTGCGGTGCCCGTCCCCGCACTGCGCGACTAGGCGGTACCGAAGAGCCTAGAACGCCTTTGCGCTGGTGGGGAGATCAATTGCGTCATTGCTCGTGCGCTGTTCGTGGCCTGAAAAACAGTCGGCTGCGGGTGCCCGCCCCGGGCACCCGCAGCCGGCCTGCCTTTTACAGGTATTGACCGGTGTTGGCCACCGTGTCGATGGAACGCCCGGTGTCCGCGCCCTGCTTTCCGGTGACGAGCGTGCGGATGAATACGATCCGTTCGCCCTTCTTTCCGGAAATCCTGGCCCAGTCGTCCGGGTTGGTGGTGTTCGGCAGGTCCTCGTTCTCCTTGAACTCGTCCACACAGGCCTGGAGGAGGTGGGAGATCCGAATACCCTTCTGGTTCTGGTCGAGGAAGGCCTTGATGGCCATCTTCTTGGCCCGGTCCACGATGTTCTGGATCATGGCGCCGGAGTTGAAGTCCTTGAAGTACAGGACTTCCTTGTCGCCGTTGGCGTACGTGACTTCCAGGAAGCGGTTCTCCTCGGACTCCGCGTACATCTGCTCCACCACGGACTGGATCATCGCGTGGGTGGTGCCGTCCGAGTCCCCGCCGTGTTCGGCGAGGTCGTCGGCGTGCAGGGGCAGCGAGGACCTGAGGTACTTGGCGAAGATGTCCTTCGCCGCCTCCGCGTCCGGACGCTCGATCTTGATCTTCACATCGAGCCGGCCGGGCCGCAGGATCGCGGGGTCGATCATGTCCTCGCGGTTGGAGGCACCGATGACGATGACGTTCTCCAGGCCTTCCACGCCGTCGATCTCGGCGAGCAGCTGCGGGACGATGGTGTTCTCCACGTCCGAACTGACACCGGATCCGCGGGTGCGGAAGAGGGATTCCATCTCGTCGAAGAAGACGATGACGGGGGTGCCCTCGCTCGCCTTCTCCCTGGCTCGCTGGAAGACCAGGCGGATGTGCCGCTCGGTCTCACCGACGTACTTGTTGAGGAGCTCGGGGCCCTTGATGTTGAGGAAGTAGCTCTTCCCCGCGGGCTGGCCGGTCACCTCGGCGACCTTCTTGGCAAGGGAGTTGGCGACCGCCTTCGCGATCAGTGTCTTGCCGCATCCCGGCGGACCGTAGAGCAGGATGCCCTTCGGCGGCCGCAGTTCGTGCTCCTTGAAGAGGTCCGGGTAGAGGTAGGGAAGTTCGACCGCGTCGCGGATCAGCTCGATCTGGTTGCCCAGGCCGCCGATCTTGTCGTAGTCGACGTCCGGAACCTCTTCGAGGACGAGCTCCTCGACCTCGCTCTTGGGGACCACTTCGTAGACGTAGCCGGACCTGGGTTCCAGCAGGAGCGCATCGCCGGGGCGGATGGTGATGTCCAGGAGCGGCTCGGCGAGCCTCACCACCCGTTCCTCGTCGGTGTGCCCGACCACCAGGGCGCGCTCGCCGTCCTCAAGGATCTCCTTGAGGGTGACGATGTCCCCGGCGCGCTCGAACTCCATGGCCTCGACCACGTTGAGCGCTTCGTTGAGCATGACTTCCTGGCCGCGCCTCAGTTCGTCGGGTTCGACGCTGGGGCTGACGTTCACCCGGAGCTTGCGGCCCCCGGTGAAGATGTCGACGGTGCCGTCCTCGTTGGACTGCAGGAAGACTCCGAAGCCGGCCGGCGGCTGCGCGAGCCGGTCGACCTCCTCCTTGAGGGCCACGATCTGGTCGCGGGCCTCACGGAGGGTGTTGGCGAGCCGCTCGTTCTGTGCGGACACGCCCGCCAGACTGGTCTGCAGCTCGACGATCCGCTCTTCGAGAATCCTCGTATGACGCGGCGAGTCGGCGAGCTTGCGTCGCAGGACGGCGATTTCCTGCTCTAGATAGGCAACCTGGCCGGCTGGGTCCTCAGACCCCCGCGCGGGCCGGATGCCGCGGTTGTTGTCGTCGTCGTGGGCTGCCACGGTCCTCACCTCCTCCAAGGGGAGCTGGACGCTTCCTGACCCTACCTGGGCTGGTGGTGATTGAAACCCCTAGATCACAAAGACTCTGAGGTGTGTCTGATCTTCACCCTTGCGCTCTCCCTCACGTCAGGGGAATACCCACCCATCAACATCGGAAAGCCGGCGGTTGTTATCGTCGATGGAGTCAACACCCGTCAGGGCTGGCATCGATTGATTCATTCGCGCAGGAACGGCAGGCACATGAACGAGGCTCTCGAAGTCTGGATCGACCAGGACCTGTGCACCGGCGACGGCATCTGTGTCCAGTACGCCCCCGAGGTCTTCGAGCTGGACATCGACGGGCTTGCGTATGTGAAGAGCTCCGACGACGAGTTGCTGCAGACGCCGAAGGCCACGACGCCGGTGCCGCTGCCGCTGCTCCAGGACGTCGTGGACTCCGCGAAGGAGTGCCCCGGCGACTGCATCCACGTGCGCCGGGTTTCGGACAGCGTCGAGGTGTACGGGCCCGACGCCGAGTAGGCGCGGGGCGCGCGGACGCCGGGCGGGCCGGGCTTCCGGGCCCGCCCGGGTTCAGGCGCCGATGGCCTCGGCGCCGGTGGAGCGGACGAACTTCCCCGCTCGCCAGCGCCATTTGACCTCTTGGCGCACGTCCGGCGCGTAGCGCGGCACGTCGTCCGACGAGTAGCCGAGCAGCGTCGCCGCGACCGCGCCGTCACGCACCGCGAAGTCGGTGACGCTCTGCCTGTCCTCGGGGTTCACCAGGGTCGCCACCACGCGCGGCGGGGCTCCCTTCACAGCCGGCCGGGTCAGGACGTAGACCCCGCTGGGCGGGGTGCCGCCGCCGGCGTTGCAGTGCACGATCGCGACGGTTTCCGGGACGCCGTCGCCGTCGAGGTCGCCCGAGGCCTTCTTCTCCACCACGGTGCCGAGGTTCCCGCAGTCGAGCGGGAAGGTGACGCTCGCGGGGTCGGGGGCGGGGGCGGCCACGGTGGTGAGCGGGGCGCCGTGCCCGCCGGACGTCTGGGACGCCTTGGCCGGATCCGGCGTCAGAAACCCGGCGAGGGCGACCACGGCGGCCATCGCGGTGGCGGTGGCGACCCAGTGCACGGGGCGGGCGTGGGTGTGCGCGAGCTCAGGGACGGCGGCATTCTGCACGCGGGAGGTCTCCTGTGGAGGGCGGTGCGGGCGGTGGGGGGTGGCCAGCATCGTGCCACACGTCACATGTGGGCGGAATACCAGGGCTACAGGCTCAACGCGAAGGCGCCGCCGCCGAGTTCCCGTGTCGGTCCGGGAACTCGGCGGCGGCGCCGGTTCGTTGTACGAGGCCCAGCCTCAGAACTGGGTCAGTCCTTGTTGGGGCCCTCGTAGTCGTCGCCGTAGGCGCCCTTGGCGGGGCGGCGGCGGCGCATGGGCGGCTCCACACCGTCCGCGAGGCGGCGGGCGGTGACGAGGAAGCCGGTGTGGCCGATCATCCGGTGGTCCGGGCGGACGGCCAGGCCCTCGACGTGCCAGTTGCGGATCATCGATTCCCACGGCTGGGGCTCGGCGAAGCAGCCGATCTCGCGGATGGACTCGACGGTGCGCGACAGCTGGGTGGTGGTCGCCACGTAGCAGCACAGGATGCCGCCGGGCACGAGCGCCTTGGAGACGGCGTCCAGGCACTCCCAGGGGGCGAGCATGTCGAGGATCACACGGTCGACGTCGGTGTCCGACAGGTTGTCCTGGAGGTCGCCCACGGTGAGCTGCCAGGCGGGGTGCGGGCCGCCGAAGTAGCGCTCCACGTTCTGCGTGGCGATCTCGGCGAAGTCCTCGCGGCGCTCGTAGGAGTGCAGCATGCCGTGGTCGCCGATGGCGCGCAGCAGGAAGGCGCTGAGGGAGCCGGAGCCGACCCCGGCCTCGACGACGCGGGCGCCGGCGAAGATGTCGGCGAAGGCCAGGATCTGCCCCGCGTCCTTGGGGTAGACCACGGCGGCACCGCGGGGCATGGACAGGACGAAGTCGGGGAGCAGGGGGCGCAGCGCGAGGTAGGCGACGTTTCCCGTGGTACGGACAACACTGCCCTCGGGAGCACCGATCAGCTCGTCGTGCGGGAAGGAACCCTTGTGGGTGTGGAAATTCTTCCCGGCTTCGAGCGTGAACGTGTAGTGGCGTCCCTTGGGGTCGGTGAGCTGGACCTGGTCCCCGACCTTGAAGGGCCCGCGACGGCGGGCGGCACCGGTCGGTTCGGACATACGACCAGAGTACCGGCCGTTCCAGGTCTCGAACGCCACGTCCGCGGCGGCCCGGGGGTCAGGAGCCGGGCCGCGCCATGGCGGCCACGAAGGCCTTCTCGACGTCGGCCGCGGAGAGCACTCCGTAGATCTCGCCGGTCTCCTCGATCACGAGGTACTCGGTGGCGGGCGTGGCCCGGAGCAGGTCGAGCAGCGGCTCCCCCGCGAGCTCGGCGGGGACGCGCATGCCGTCGGTGAGCTCCTGGGCGAGGCCGCTGACGGCGACCCAGGGGCGGCGGTGCTCGGGCACGCCGACGATGGCGGCCTCGCGGACCAGGCCGGTGGGGTCGCCGTGTCCGTCGACGACGACCAGGGCGCGGGCGCCCGATTCGTTGGCGCGGCGCAGCGCCTCGGAGAGCGGCGTGGTGGATTCGACGGGGACCGCGCGGCGGGTCAGGGTGCGGGCGCGCAGCTCCGGCAGGTGTTCGCGCAGCCGGGCCATGCGCAGGCTGTTGCCGGCGCCGGTCCAGATGATCGCGGCGAGGATGGCGGCGAGCAGCGCGTCGGTGACGGTGTCCATGCCGCTGACCTGGTCGGGCGAATTGCCGAGCGCTCCGGTCTGGGTGAGCAGCGGCAGGCCGATGAGGACGGTGACGGCGAGGGCGCGGCCGACCCAGGCGGCGGCGACGGTGCCGCTCATGGGCCTGCCGGTGATCTTCCAGACGACGGCGCGGAGCATCCGGCCGCCGTCGAGGGGCAGACCGGGCAGGAGGTTGAAGCCGGCGACGATGAGGTTGGAGACCATCAGTCCGGCGAGGAGCACGCCGGGGACGGTGCCGGGTTCGACGGCCTTCATGCCGAGGTAGAAGAGGCCGGACAGGACGAGCGAGAGCAGCGGGCCGACGAAGGCGAGGACGAATTCGCGGCCGGGTGTCTCGGTCTCCTTCTCGATCTCGGAGACGCCGCCGAAGAACTGGAGCTGGATGCGGCGCACCGGCAGCCTGAAGCGGAGCGCGGCGACGGTGTGGGCGAGCTCGTGGACCAGGACCGACGCGTAGAACGCCACGGCGAAGAAGAGGGAGACGAGGTAGCGGGCCGCGCCCAGTTCGGGCAGGACGCGGTCGAGCTGGCCGCCGAAGACCCAGGTGATGAGGGCGGCGACCAGGAACCAGCTGGGGGCGACATAGACGGGCACGCCGAAGGGACGGCCCATCAGGAGACCGCCGCCGGGGCCGGGGCGCGGCTGCTTGCCCTTGTTGGAGCCCGTGCCGGGTTTGCCGTCCTCCGCGCCGGACCGCGGCCGTCCGCGCTTGCCGCTTTCGCCGCTGTCTTCCACGGGTTCCCTTCGTCGGTACGATGTCTGCCCTGGGAATGTGCCCCGGGGCACCGGCCGGACTCTCTTCGTCCGCCGCGTGTTCGCCGCATGGTGCGATACCACGATCATGCAGGGTGAGGGCACCTGTCGTCGATGGTATTCCGCTCGCTGTCAGTGGCGGGTCGTAGGGTCTGAGTCATGAGTACGAGCACGGGTGGGGCCGCGGCGGCCCAGCAGCCCACATCGCTGTCGCCGTCGCGGGCGAACGATTTCATGCAGTGCCCGCTGCTGTACCGGTTCCGGGTGATCGACCGGCTGCCGGAGAAGCCGAGCGAGGCCGCCACCCGGGGCACCCTGGTGCACGCGGTCCTGGAGCGGCTCTTCGACGATCCCGCGGCCGAGCGCACCGCGCCGCGCGCCAAGTCGATGATCCCCGGGCAGTGGGACCGGCTGCTGGAGGCGAAGCCCGAGCTGACCGAGTTGTTCGCCGAGGACACCGAGGGCGAGCGGCTCGCGAAGTGGCTGGGCGAGGCCGAGCGGCTCGTCGAGCGCTGGTTCTCACTGGAGGACCCCACCCGCCTCGAGCCGGTGGAGCGGGAGTTCTTCGTCGAGACGGAGCTGGACTCGGGGCTGCGCCTGCGCGGGGTCATCGACCGGGTCGACGTGGCGCCCACCGGCGAGGTGCGGATCGTCGACTACAAGACGGGCAAGGCGCCCCGCCCGCAGTACGCGGAGGGCGCGCTCTTCCAGATGAAGTTCTACGCCCTGGTGGTGTGGCGCCTGAAGCAGGTGGTGCCGCGCCGGCTCCAGCTGGTCTACCTCGGCAGCGGTGACGTGCTGACGTACGACCCGGTCGAGGCGGATCTGGTGCAGGTGGAGCGGAAGCTGCTCGCGCTGTGGGAGGCGATCCGCCTCGCGACGGAGACGGGCGACTGGCGGCCGCGGCCGACCAAGCTGTGCGGCTGGTGCGACCACCAGGCGGTCTGCCCCGAATTCGGCGGGACTCCCCCGGTATACCCGCTGTCCATCGTCGCGGTCACCGATTCGGCAGGCTGAGTCCAGCCGCTTCCGGGCGTCGCCGGTCCGCTTCCCCGGGTGCCCCGGGGCATGCGCCGCCGGCACCGTGCCCGGACGGACCGGCCCGGGGTGAGCAGGGCAGAATGGGCCGGGTCCAGCAATCTGATGAGGAGTACCCGTGGCGATCCGCGTCCTACTGGTCGACGACCAGCCGCTGCTGCGCACCGGCTTCCGCATGATCCTGGAGGCCGAGCAGGACATCGCGGTGGTCGGCGAGGCCGGTGACGGTCTGCAGGCCCTCGATCAGGTGCGGGCGCTCCAGCCCGATGTGGTCCTCATGGACATCCGGATGCCGCGGATGGACGGGGTGGAGGCCACCCGGCAGATCAGCGGGCCCGGCAAGGACGGGCCGGCGAAGGTGCTCGTCCTGACCACGTTCGATCTCGACGAGTACGTGGTGGAGGCGCTCAAGGCGGGGGCCAGCGGCTTCCTCCTGAAGGACGCGCCCGCCACGGAGCTGGTGCAGGCGATCCGGGTGGTCGCGGCCGGCGAGGCGATGCTGGCGCCGTCGATCACGCGGCGGCTGCTCGACAAGTACGCCGATCACCTGCCGTCGGGCGAGGACCCGGTGCCGGACACGCTGCACACGCTGACCGACCGTGAGGTCGAGGTGCTGAAGCTGGTGGCGCGGGGGCTTTCCAACGCGGAGATCGCGGCGGACCTGTTCGTGAGCGAGACGACCGTCAAGACGCATGTGGGGCATGTGCTGACGAAGTTGGGGCTGCGGGATCGGGTGCAGGCGGCGGTCTATGCGTATGAGAGTGGGCTGGTGCGGCCGGGTGCTCAGTAGGGCTGGGTGGCTCCCTTGACCACCGGGGCTCCGCCCCCGGGCCCCGCTCCTCAAGCGCCGGAGGGGCTGATGGGGGCATGGAGGGCATCGGGGGCCATGGTGCGTGCCGGTCGTTCTGGGCTGCTCGCGCAGTTCCCCGCGCCCCCGACAAGACCCCGCCCTCGGCTGACCGTCGCGCATGGTTGCTCGCGCCGTTCCCCGCGCCCCTGACCAAGCCCATGCCCAGGAGGGCGAACGAGGGCCTCCCCCGGCGGCCCCGACAAGACCCCGCCCTCGCCTCACCGTCGCGCATGGTTGCTCGCGCCGTTCCCCGCGCCCCTGACCAAGCCCATGCCCAGGAGGGCGAACGAGGGCCTCCCCCGGCGGCCCCGACAAGACCCCGCCCTCGCCTCACCGTCGCGCATGGTTGCTCGCGCCGTTCCCCGCGCCCCTGACCAAGCCCATGCCCGGGAGGACGAACGAGGGAGGGCCTCCCCGACCCCGCCCTCGGCTGACCGTCGTGCGTGGTTGCTCGCGTCGTTCTTCGCGGCCCTGATGGGGCAGGTCAGCCCTTTTTGATTTCCCAGAAGCGGAAGACCGTCGACGGGTCCAGGGTCCATTCCAGGCCGGTGATTCCCGTGCGGGCCACCGCGTACTGCTTGCCCTGCCACAGGGGCAGGACGGGGACGTCGTCCGCCACGATGTCCTGGAGGCGGCCGAAGTCGGTCTCCGTGGCGCCCCGGTCCGCGGTGGCCGCGGTCTCCGGGAGGATCTCGTCGGTGATCTGCTTGTTCGTGTAGTTGTTGGACAGCACGTTGCCCTTGCCGAAGAACGGCAGGGTGAAGTTGTCCGGGTCCGGATAGTCGGGCACCCAGCCCTTGACGTAGACGCCGTACTTCCCGGCCTCGATGTCCTTCTCGTACTGCTTGAACTCGACCGACTTGACCTCCGCGTCGAACAGCCCGCTCGCGTTGAGCTGGGCCGCGATGGTCCTCAACTCCTCGTCGGTGGAGGGTCCGTAGCGGCTGGGCGTCGACCACAGCGTCAGCTTCACCTTGCCGCTGATGCCCGCCGAGTGCAGCGCCGCCTTCGCCCTGTCGGGCTGGGGGCTGCCCCCGTACGTGTCGAAGAACGCGGTGTTGTGGGCGGTGATGCCGCTCGGGACGACCGAGTACAGCGGGCTCGCGGTGGACGAGTAGACGTCGCGCACCAGGGCCTCGCGGTCGACGAGGCAGGCGATCGCCTTGCGCACGCCGAGCTTGCCCGCGACCGGGTCCTTCATGTTGAAGACCAGGTCCTGCACCTCGGCGCTGGTGCCCTCGACGACGTCGATGCCCTTCTTGCCCGAGGTCGACGACGCCTGGAGCGCGGCGGTGTCCTTGGCGGTGAGCCCTCGGTAGGCGACGTCGACGTCGCCGTTGTCGAACGCGGCGGCCAGCGCCTTCTGGTCGCCGTGGAAGAGCTTCAGGGTCAGGCCGGAGTTCTTCGCCGCGACGGTGCCCTTGTAGGAGGAGTTGGCCGAGAAGACGGCCTGCTTCTCACCGAAGGAGTCCAGCTTGTAGACGCCGGAGCCGACCGCCTTGCCGTCGGTGCGGAGCCGGTCGGCCGGGTACTCCTTGTGGTCGACGATCGAGCCGGCACCGGAGGCGATCTTGCTGGGGAAGGTCGCGTCCGGGACCTTGAGGTGGAAGACCACGGTCGCCGCGTCCGGGGTGTCGACCTTGCCGAGCGTGGCGAGCATCGGCGCGGGGCCGTTGTCGTCCTTGATCTTCAGGATGCGCTCGAAGGAGTACTTGACGTCCTCGGAGGTCAGCTTGTCGCCGTTGCTGAAGGTGAGCCCCGGGCGCAGGGTGCAGCGGTAGACGGTGGAGCCGCCCTTGTCGAAGCTGCACGCCTGCGCGGCCTCGGGCTGCGGCGTCGCGCTGCCCTTGGGGAAGCTGAGCAGCGACTGGAACACGTTGTTGAACAGCAGCCACGAACCGGGGTCGTACCCGGAGGCCGGGTCGGTGGCCAGGATGTCGTCGGACATCCCCATGACGATCGACCCGCCGTCACTGGCGGGGGTCCCGCCCTCCTGCGTGCCGCATCCCGAGAGGGCGCCGGCGGCCACTCCCGCCGCGAGGGGGGCCGTCAGCCATCGGTTGCGTATCTTCACGTGCGCGTGCCTCACAGTGCTGCGTGCGGGGGGAGTGGCCGGCCGCGTCGCGTGGGGGGACGCGGCCGGGTCGTGCGTCAGGCCTTGCCCCGGCCCAGCTCCCAGAGCCGGAGGTTGGACGAGGAGTCGATGGCCCATTCGGTGCCGGTGATGTCCGTGCGGGCGGCGACGTACTGCTTGCCCTGCCACAGCGGGAGGACCGGGACGTCGTTGGCGACGATGTCCTGGATCTGCTCGAACGACTTCGACGCCTGGTTGCGGTCGGCCGCCACCCGCGACTCGGGGATGAGCGTGTTGCGGATGTCGTTGCTGACGTACGGCGTGTTGAGGAAGTTGTCCTTGCCGAAGAACGGTGCGATGAAGTTGTCCGGGTCCGGGAAGTCGGGGAACCAGCCGAGGCCGTAGACCGCGTACTCGCCCTTCTTCTGCGCCGGGCGGAACTTCGACCACTCGGTGCCCTGCACGGTGGTGTTGAACAGACCGGTCGCGTTCAGCTGCGCGGAGAGGTTCTTGAACTCGTCCGCGGTGATCGAACCGTAGTGGTCCTTGGTGTAGTTGAGCGTCAGCTTGACCGGCGTCTGTATGTTGGCGGACTTGAGGATCTGCGCCGCCTTGGCCTTGCTGGCCTCGCCGTACTTGTTGAAGAACGAGTTGGTGTGCCCGGCGATCGAGGTGGGGATCAGCGAGTACAGCGGCTCGGCGGACTGCCCGTACACCTTGCTCACCAGGGAGCTGCGGTCGATGGACTGGGCCATCGCCTGGCGCACGGCCTTGTTCTTGACCGCCGGGTCCTCGGTGTTGAAGGCCAGGTAGCGGATCTCAAGACCGGGCATCTCGACCAGGTTGACGTCCTTGTCCGGGCTGACCTGCATCTGCTGGATCTGACCGGGCGACATGGCGCGCGCCATCAGGTCGATGTCGCCCTTGTCGAGCGCCGTGCCCATGGCCTCGGCGGACGGGAAGGAGCGCAGCTCGACCTTGTCGTTGGCGAACTTCACGTCGCCCTTGTAGTTCGGGTTCTTGGTGAAGGTGAACTTCACCGCCTGGTCGCCCTTGACGTCGGCCTTCATCGTGTACGGGCCGGAGCCGACCATGTCGAAGCCGTCGTGGAGCTTCTTCGGCTCGTACTTGTCCTTCGGCACGATGCCGGCCGCGGGCGTCGCCAGCTTGTACGGGAACGTGGCGTCGGGCGTCTTCAGGTGGAAGACGATCTCGGTGCCGCCCTTGGTCTCCATCGTGTCGATGTTGTCGAGCAGACCGGAGGGGCCGTTGTCGTCCTTGATGTCGATGACGCGCTGGATGGAGTACTTCACGTCATCGGCGGTCACCTTGGTGCCGTCGGAGAACTCCAGGCCGTCGCGCAGGGTGCAGCGGTAGCTCTCGTTCTCCTTGTCGGTGAAACCGCACGAGGAGGCCGCGTCGGGGACGGGCAGACCGCCGCCGCGCGGAACGTGGACCAGCGACTGAGTCGTCTGCATCATCACGTTCCAGATGCCCGTCTCGTACGCGTGCGCCGGATCGAAGGGGGCGGGGGCGTCCTTGGTGGCCACGAACTGGTCCGTGGTTCCCACGACGATGGTCTTGCCGCCGTCTCCCCCGCTCGCCGATCCGCCGCAGGCGGCGAGTACGGGGGCGAGCAGGCCCACTACGGCCGGCAGCACCAAAGTCTTGCGGTTCATCCTGGACGATCTCCCTTGTCCGGCACTTTGGGGTGGAGCTGTGTACGGGACACTCGCCGCGTCCGCCCGTTCGGGGCGGGGCGATCGGGCCGGGTTTGTGCGATCGGACCTGCGCTCCCGTCCGCGGGGTGTGCGGCGGGACAGATAAGGGTGCGGCGAAGTTCTCGCGACGAGATTAGTGCGCGCCGCGCGCAAAGCTGGAACTGGCTTTCGCGCGCAGGGAATCGAAGGGTCCGCCCACCTGCCGGGGCCCCGACGAGGAACGCCGGAATGTTTCGTACACGGGTTGACCAAACGGGACACAAGGGCACGCCGGACGGTCCCGTGGGGCCCGGATCGGGCCGCTGTCGACCCCGCAAGGGGTGACGAACGTCACCAGTGGCGCCCTTTGACCGCAGGTGACGCGCGCGAGAAAACGTCACGGACCACACACGCGCGACTGCGGGGCGTTCCCGTCCGCCGGGGCCGGGAGGGCGTCCGGCCGGGCCGGCTAGTTCACATGTGTGACCAGCGTGCGCAGGAACGCCAGGTCGACCTCTTCCAGCGAGCCGACCACGACCCGGTTGGCCGCGGCCTCGATGGGGGCCACGGACGGCACCACGACGACCCGGCAGCCCGCCGCCTCCGCCGCGGCGACACCGGTCGCGGTGTCCTCCACCACGGCGCATCGGGAGGGCTCCGCGCCGAGCCCGCGGGCCGCGATCAGATACGGGTCGGGGTAGGGCTTGGTACGGGCCACCTCGTCGCCCGCGACGGTCAGCGCGAAGTGCTCGGGGCCGAGCGAGTGCACGATCCTGTCGATGATGCGGCGGTGCGAGGCGGAGACCAGGGCGGTGGGGATGCGGTGGGCGGCGAGCTCGGCGAGCAGCCGCGCGGCGCCCGGCATCAGCGGCACTCCCCGGGAGATCCGCGCCTCGAAGTGGTCGTTGAGCAGCACGGTCAGCTCGGGCACGGTGATGTCGGCGCCGGTGGCCTCGATGAGGAACGCGGCGCTGCGCGTCATGGGCCCGCCGACCACCACGTCACGCCACGCCTCGTCGAGGACGTGGCCGAGCGCGGCGAAGGCCTCGCGCTCGGCGTCCCACCAGAACCCCTCCGTGTCGACGAGCGTGCCGTCCATGTCGAGCAGGACGGCCTGAAGGGCGGAGCCCTCGGCCGTCCGGGTCATGGCTGTGGGGACCGTACTGGTCATCGGCACACCTCCTGGGGGACACAAAGGCCGGTCGCTCTCCCCAGCGGGGAAAAGCGACCGGCCTTTTTACTGGGCCGACCAGTGTACGTCCGGTCCGCTGAACGTGCGCTGAATTAACCGGGGCGCCTGGTCATCGGGCGTTGAAGTACTTGGCTTCGGGGTGGTGGATGACGATGGCGTCGGTGGACTGCTCCGGGTGGAGCTGGAACTCCTCGGACAGGTGGACGCCGATCCGCTCCGGTTCGAGCAGCTCGGCGATTTTGGCGCGGTCCTCCAGGTCGGGGCAGGCGCCGTAGCCGAGCGAGAAGCGCGCGCCGCGGTACTTCAGGGCGAACATGTCCTCCACCTCGGACGGGTCCTCGCCGGCGAAGCCGAGTTCGGAGCGGACCCGGGCGTGCCAGTACTCGGCGAGCGCCTCCGCCAACTGCACGGACAGGCCGTGCAGTTCGAGGTAGTCGCGGTAGGCGTTGGCCTCGAAGAGCTTGGCGGTCTCCTCGCCGATCCGGGAGCCGACGGTGACGACCTGGAGGCCGACCACGTCCACCTCGCCGGACTCCTCCGGGCGGAAGAAGTCCGCCAGGCAGAGCCGCCGGCCGCGGCGCTGGCGCGGGAAGGTGAAGCGGGTGCGCTCGCTGCCGTCATCGTTGAGCAGGATCAGGTCGTCGCCCTTGGAGACGCAGGGGAAGTAGCCGTGCACGACGGCCGCCTCCAGGAGGCCCTCGGTGTGCAGCTTGTCGAGCCAGCCGCGCAGGTGCGGGCGGCCCTCGGTCTCCACCAGCTCCTCGTAGGTGGGCCCGCCCTTGCGGGCCTCCTTCAGGCCCCACTGGCCCTTGAACAGGGCGCCCTCGTCGAGCCAGGACGCGTACTCCTTGAGCGGGATGCCCTTGACGACGCGCGTTCCCCAGAACGGCGGCGTCGGCACCGGGTTGTCGGTGGCGACGTCCGAGCGCACCGAGCCCTCCGGCTCCTCGGCCTCGGCGACCGGAGTGTCCCGCTTGGGGACGCGGCGCTGCTTCAGCTCGGGCAGGACGGCGCCGGGCACGCCCCGCTTGACGCCGATCAGGGCGTCCATGAGGCGCAGGCCCTCGAAGGCGTCGCGGGCGTAGCGGACCTCGCCCTCGTAGATCTCGTGCAGGTCCTGCTCGACGTAGGCCCGGGTCAGGGCCGCGCCGCCGAGGATGACCGGGTATTCGGCCGCCAGCTTGCGCTGGTTCAGCTCCTCCAGGTTCTCCTTCATGATCACGGTGGACTTGACCAGGAGGCCCGACATGCCGATGACGTCGGCGCGGTGCTCCTCGGCGGCTTCCAGGATCGCGGAGACCGGCTGCTTGATGCCCAGGTTGACGACGTTGTAGCCGTTGTTGGACAGGATGATGTCGACGAGGTTCTTGCCGATGTCGTGGACGTCGCCGCGCACGGTGGCGAGCACGATCGTGCCCTTGCCGTCCGCGTCGGACTTCTCCATGTGCGGCTCCAGGTGGGCCACCGCCGTCTTCATGACCTCGGCGGACTGGAGCACGAACGGCAGCTGCATCTGGCCGGAGCCGAACAGTTCGCCGACCACCTTCATGCCGGCGAGCAGGGTGTTGTTCACGATGTCCAGGGCGGGGGTGGACTGGAGGGCCTCGTCGAGGTCGGCCTCCAGGCCGTTCTTCTCGCCGTCGACGATGCGGCGCTGGAGCCGCTCGTCCAGGGGCAGCGCGAGGAGTTCCTCGGCCTTGCCCGCCTTCATCGACTTCATGTTGACGCCCTCGAACAGCTCCATGAGCCGCTGGAGGGGGTCGTAGCCCTCGGCGCGCCGGTCGTAGATCAGGTCGAGGGCGACCTTGACCTGCTCCTCCTCCAGGCGCGCGATCGGGAGGATCTTGGAGGCGTGCACGATCGCCGAGTCAAGGCCGGCCTTGACGCACTCGTCGAGGAAGACGGAGTTGAGGACGACACGGGCGGCCGGGTTGAGGCCGAAGGAGATGTTGGACAGGCCGAGCGTGGTCTGGACGTCCGGGTGGCGGCGCTTGAGTTCGCGGATCGCCTCGATGGTGGCGACGCCGTCCTTGCGGGACTCCTCCTGGCCGGTGCAGATGGTGAAGGTGAGGGTGTCGATGAGGATGTCCGCCTCGTGCACCCCCCAGTTGCCGGTCAGGTCCGCGATGAGGCGCTCGGCGATGGCGACCTTGGTCTCGACGGTGCGGGCCTGGCCCTCCTCGTCGATGGTGAGCGCGATCAGCGCCGCCCCGTGCTCGGCGGCCAGCTGGGTGACCTTCACGAAGCGCGACTCGGGCCCGTCGCCGTCCTCGTAGTTGACGGAGTTGATGACCGCGCGGCCGCCCAGCTTCTCCAACCCGGCCCGGAGCACCGGGAGTTCGGTGGAGTCCAGGACGATGGGCAGGGTGGAGGCGGTCGCGAAGCGGCCCGCAAGCTCGGCCATGTCGGCCACGCCGTCCCGGCCGACGTAGTCCACGCACAGGTCGAGCATGTGGGCGCCCTCGCGGATCTGGTCGCGCGCCATCTCCACACAGTCGTCCCAGCGGCCCTCCAGCATGGCCTCGCGGAACTTCTTCGACCCGTTGGCGTTGGTCCGCTCGCCGATCGCCATGTACGCGGTGTCCTGGCGGAACGGCACGGTCTGGTAGAGCGAGGCGGCGCCGGGCTCGGGGCGGGGCGAGCGCTGGCCGGGCGCGGTGCCGCGCACCCGCTCCACGACCTGGCGCAGGTGCTCGGGCGTCGTACCGCAGCAGCCGCCCACCAGGGAGAGCCCGTAGTCGCGTACGAAGTTCTCCTGGGCGTCCGCGAGGCCCTCGGGGCCGAGCGGGAAGTGGGCGCCGTCCTTGGTCAGGACGGGCAGGCCCGCGTTCGGCATGCACAGCAGCGGGATGCGGGAGTGCCGGGTCAGATAGCGCAGGTGCTCGCTCATCTCGGCGGGCCCCGTCGAGCAGTTCAGACCGATCATGTCGACACCGAGCGGTTCGAGCGCGGTCAGCGCGGCGCCGATCTCGGAGCCCAGCAGCATGGTGCCGGTCGTCTCGAAGGCGAGCGAGACCACCAGGGGCAGGTCGGCGCCGGCCGCCGCCATGGCGCGGCGGGCGCCGAGGATCGCGGACTTGGTCTGGAGGAGGTCCTGGGTGGTCTCGACGATCAGGGCGTCGGCGCCGCCCGCGATGAGGCCCTCGGCGTTGGCCTGGAAGCCGTCGCGCAGCGTGGCGTAGTCGATGTGGCCGAGCGTCGGCAGCTTGGTGCCGGGGCCGATGGAGCCGAGGACCCAGCGCTGCTGTCCGCTGGAGGCGGTGAACTCGTCGGCGACCTCGCGGGCGATCCGCGCGCCGGACTCCGACAGTTCGAAGACCCGCTCGGGGATGTCGTACTCGCTCATCGCGGTGTGGTTGGCGCCGAAGGTGTTGGTCTCCACGCAGTCCACACCGACCGCGAAGTACGCCTCGTGCACCGAGCGCACGATGTCGGGCCGGGTGACGTTGAGGACCTCGTTGCATCCTTCGAGGTCCTGGAAGTCCTCCAGGGTGGGATCCTGCGCCTGCAGCATGGTTCCCATCGCGCCGTCGGCCACCACCACCCGGGTGGCGAGTGCCTCACGGAGGGCGTCGATACGGGTCCGGCTGTCAGCGGAAGGGGTCGGCAACGAGGCCATGGATGTTCTCCCTGGAGTGCGACGGCTGTCGGCTTTGCGCCGTCCGGTGGGAGGGCGCACGCCGCCAGCGTAACCGGGCGGCCCCGGGCGGCGCGCGGGTGTATCAGCGGGCGGACGCCCGGCGCGGCCCCGCCGAGCGGTGTCCGGAAGGGTCACGCGGGGCAGTGGTCACGGTGACAGGGGGTCGACAACGGCCGATACTGTTCAGCATTGTCGAACTAGTTGATTTCAGAGCCGGCCGTGTCAGCGGCGACAGACGGCTCGGCAGTGCCCGAAAGGGAGGGAGCGCGATGGCGCGCAACATCCAGTCGCTCGAACGGGCGGCCGCCATGCTGCGGCTGCTCGCGGGGGGCGAGCGTCGGCTCGGCCTGTCCGAGGTGGCGTCCACGCTCGGCCTGGCGAAGGGCACCGCGCACGGCATCCTGCGCACCCTGCAGGCGGAGGGCTTCGTGGAGCAGGACCCGGCGTCCGGCCGCTACCAGCTGGGCGCGGAGCTGCTGCGCCTGGGCAACAGCTACCTCGACGTCCACGAGCTACGGGCCCGCGCCCTGGTGTGGACCGACGACCTGGCGCGCTCCAGCGGCGAGAGCGTGTACGTGGGGGTGCTCCACCAGCAGGGCGTGCTGATCATGCACCACGTCTTCCGGCCCGACGACAGCCGCCAGGTGCTCGAAGTGGGCGCCATGCAGCCGCTGCACTCGACGGCGCTGGGCAAGGTGCTCTCCGCGTACGACCCGGTGGCGCACGGCGAGGCCGTGGACAACCCGCGGGAGGGGTTCACGCCGCACACGGTGACCGGGGCGGAGGCGTTCGAGGGCCTGCTCGACGTGACCCGCGCCCGCGGCTGGGGCGCGGACGTCGAGGAGACCTGGGACGGCGTGGCGTCGGTCGCGGCTCCCATCCACGACCGGCGCAGGATGCCGGTCGGCGCGGTGGGCGTCACGGGCGCCGTGGAGCGGGTCTGCAAGGACGGCGAGGTGCGCCCCGAGCTGGTGGCGGCGGTACGGGACTGCGCCCGCGCGGTCTCGCGGGACCTGGGCGCCGGGCGCTTCTAGCCAGCTCTCCCGGGGGTCCATAGCACCGCATGATCTTGGCCTTGCGGCCGGGGCCATGTTTGGCGGTTCGTACCACCTGGTAACGATCAGGGATTCCCGTCACAGAACTCTTGACGCGCAGTTAACCCGAGGGCAAAACTGCCGTTCAACGGTCGGCATTGTCGAACACCTACCGGCAATACGAGTTAGAGTGTGACAACGCCATGGGCCGGCAGCCCTCAGCCATGAGGGCGCGGAGCACCGGAGAGACCCGGTGTTGCGCCTGTTGGGGATTCCCCCTGGACGAAGGACAAAGGAGTCGCGGGTGTCCAGCCACGACATCTTCATCGGCGAGACCATCGGTACCGCCGTGCTCATCCTGCTGGGCGGTGGCGTGTGCGCCGCCGTCACACTGAAGCGTTCGAAGGCCCGTAACGCCGGCTGGCTCGCGATCACCTTCGGGTGGGGCTTCGCGGTACTGACCGGCGCCTACATCTCGGCCCCGCTCTCGGGCGCCCACCTCAACCCCGCGGTGACCCTCGGTCTCGCGATCGAGGGCGGCACCAAGTGGAGCGACGTCCCCGTGTACCTCGGCGGACAGATCCTCGGCGCCATGATCGGCGCGGTGCTGGTGTGGCTGGCCTACTACGGCCAGTTCCACGCCCATCTGACCGACCCCGAGATCGTCGGTGACGGCAAGGCCGTCGAGGCCCGCGAGAGCGAGGCCGGACCGGTGCTCGGCGTCTTCTCCACCGGCCCCGAGATCCGCAACGTGGTCCAGAATGTGGTCACGGAAGTCATCGCCACCATCGTGCTGGTCCTGGCCATCCTGACCCAGGGCCTGAACGGCGACGGCAAGGGTCTCGGCGTCATCGGTGTCCTGATCACCGCGCTCGTCGTGGTCGGCATCGGCCTCTCGATCGGTGGCCCGACGGGCTACGCCATCAACCCGGTCCGCGACCTCGGCCCGCGCATCGTGCACTCCCTGCTCCCGCTGCCCAACAAGGGCGGCTCGGACTGGAGCTACGCGTGGATCCCGGTCGTCGGACCGCTGATCGGCGGCGCCATCGCCGGCGGTATCTACAACATCGCCTTCGCCTGACGAGACTCGTCGAGAACCCCTTCGGACTTCCAGGAGCACCCATGAGCGAGATCCACTCCACCGGCCCCTTCATCGCCGCCATCGACCAGGGCACCACCTCCAGCCGCTGCATCGTCTTCGACAAGGACGGCCGGATCGTCTCGGTCGAGCAGAAGGAACACGAGCAGATCTTCCCGAAGCCGGGCTGGGTCGAGCACGACGCCAACGAGATCTGGGCCAACGTCCAGGAGGTCGTGGCCGGGGCCGTCGGGAAGGCGGGCATCACCGCCGCCGACGTCAAGGCGATCGGCATCACCAACCAGCGTGAGACCACGCTGATGTGGGACAAGAACACCGGCGAGCCCGTGCACAACGCGCTCGTCTGGCAGGACACCCGCACCGACGCGCTCTGCCGCGAGCTCGGCCGCAACGTCGGCCAGGACCGCTTCCGCCGCCAGACCGGCCTTCCGCTCGCCTCCTACTTCGCGGGCCCGAAGGTGCGCTGGCTGCTCGACAACGTCGAGGGGCTGCGCGAGCGCGCCGAGCGCGGCGACATCCTCTTCGGCACCATGGACTCCTGGGTCATCTGGAACCTGACCGGCGGCACCGAGGGCGGCGTCCACGTCACCGACGTCACCAACGCCTCGCGCACCCTCCTGATGAACCTGCACGACATGGCGTGGGACGACAAGATCCTGCAGTCCATGGACATCCCGGCGGCCGTGCTGCCCGAGATCCGCTCCTCCGCCGAGGTCTACGGGCACGCCAAGGGCGGCGTCCTGGACGGCATCCCCGTCGCGTCCGCGCTCGGCGACCAGCAGGCGGCCCTGTTCGGCCAGACCTGTTTCTCGGAGGGCGAGGCCAAGTCCACCTACGGCACCGGCACCTTCATGCTGATGAACACCGGTGACAAGCCCGTCAACTCCTACAACGGCCTGCTCACCACCGTGGGCTACCAGATCGGCGACCAGAAGCCGGTCTACGCCCTCGAAGGCTCCATCGCCGTCACGGGCTCACTGGTCCAGTGGATGCGCGACCAGATGGGCATGATCAAGACCGCGGCCGAGATCGAGACGCTCGCGTCCTCGGTCGAGGACAACGGCGGCGCCTACTTCGTGCCGGCCTTCTCCGGCCTGTTCGCCCCGTACTGGCGCCCCGACGCCCGCGGTGTGATCGCCGGCCTCACCCGGTACGTCACCAAGGCGCACATCGCGCGCGCCGTCCTTGAGGCCACCGCCTGGCAGACCCGCGAGATCAGCGACGCCATGACGAAGGACTCGGGCGTCGAGCTGACCGCGCTCAAGGTCGACGGCGGCATGACCTCCAACAACTTGCTGATGCAGACCCTCTCGGACTTCCTGGACGCGCCGGTCGTGCGCCCCATGGTCGCCGAGACGACCTGCCTCGGCGCCGCCTACGCCGCCGGCCTCGCCGTCGGCTTCTGGCCGGACACCGACGCGCTGCGCGCCAACTGGCGCCGGGCGGCGGAATGGACCCCTCGCATGGACGCCGACCAGCGTGACAGCGAGTACAAGAACTGGCTCAAGGCCGTCGAGCGGACCATGGGCTGGATCGAGGACGAGGAGTAATCGACATGACCACCCTGCAGAGCGTCCCTGCCGTAGGGACGCACCCGGCCCCCGGCTCCACCGTGTCTTCCTTCAAGGCCGTGAGCCGCGCCGAGACCCGGGAGCAGTTGTCCAAGGCGACGTACGACCTCCTGGTCATCGGCGGCGGCATCCTGGGCATCTCCACCGCCTGGCACGCCGCGCAGTCCGGTCTGCGGGTGGCCCTGGTGGACGCCGGCGACTTCGCCGGCGCCACCTCCTCCGCCTCCTCCAAGCTCCTCCACGGCGGTCTGCGCTACCTGCAGACCGGCGCGGTGAAGCTGGTCGCGGAGAACCACTTCGAGCGGCGTGCGGTGTCCCGTCAGGTGGCCCCGCACCTCGCCAACCCGCTCACCTTCTACCTCCCCGTCTACAAGGGCGGCCCGCACGGCGCCGCCAAGCTGGGTGCCGGTGTCTTCGCCTACTCGGCGCTCTCCGCCTTCGGCGACGGCGTCGGCCACCTGCTCTCCCCCACGAAGGCCGCGGCCGACGTGCCCGAGCTGCGGACGGACAACCTGAAGGCCGTCGCCGTGTACGGCGACGACCAGATGAACGACGCGCGCATGGCCCTGATGACGGTGCGCGCCGCCGTCGAGGCCGGCGCGGTCGTGCTCAACCACGCCGAGGTCACCGGACTGCGCTTCACCAAGGGCCGGGTCACCGGCGCCGACCTCAAGGACCGCATGGACGGCGAGGAGTTCGGCGTCGACGCGCGGCTCGTCCTCAACGCGACCGGCCCCTGGGTCGACCACCTGCGCAAGATGGAGGACCCGGCCTCGGCGCCCTCCATACGTCTGTCGAAGGGCGCGCACCTGGTCCTCAAGCGCACCGCCCCCTGGAAGGCCGCGCTGGCGACCCCCATCGACAAGTACCGCATCACGTTCGCGCTGCCGTGGGAGGACATGCTCCTGCTCGGCACCACCGACGAGGAGTTCGAGGGCGACCCGGCGGACGTCCGCGTCACCGAGGCGGACACCGCGCAGATCCTGGACGAGGCCGCGTTCTCCATCCGCGACCAGCAGCTGTCCCGCGATCTGATCACGTACTCCTTCGCCGGTCTGCGGGTGCTGCCCGGTGGTCCCGGCGACACCTCGAAGGCCAAGCGCGAGACGGTCGTCACCGAGGGCCGCGGCGGCATGCTGTCGGTGGCCGGCGGCAAGTGGACGACCTTCCGCCACATCGGCCGTACGGTGATGAAGAAGCTGGAGCAGCTGCCCGGCCACCCGCTCGGCAACGACTTCGAGCCCATCTCCGAGCTCCCCGGCAAGATGCCGCTGCCCGGCATCGCCAACCCGCGCGCCGTCGCCCACCGTCTGATGGTGGACGGCCAGGCGCCCGGCGCCCAGATGGCGGTCGACACCGCCAAGCACCTGGCCACGCACTACGGCTCGCTCTCCTTCGACATCGCGCGCCTGGCCAACGAGGACGCGTCGCTCGCCGAGCGCATCCACCCGGACGCCCCGGAGATCTGGGCCCAGGTCGCCTACGCCCGGGACCACGAGTGGGCCGAGACCGCCGACGACGTGCTGCGCCGCCGTACGACCCTGACGATCCGGGGTCTGGCCACGGACGAGATCCGCGGCAAGGTCGACGACCTGCTGAAGGCGAAGGACTGACGATCCGTCAGAACTGAGCGCGGCAGGGGCAGGGGCGGTTCCCGTACACCGGGGGCCGCCCCCGCCGCATGACCGGGCCCGCGCAACGCGCACGTCCGGGCGGCACGGAACGCGCACAATGGGGCCGATACATCCCCTTGCACGGAGGTCGCCCATGGCTGTCACCGACGAGGCCATCGAGAAGATCAAGGAAATGATCCTCTCCGGTGCGCTGCGTCCGGGCGACCGGCTTCCCAAGGAGAGCGAACTCGCCGCGGAGCTCGGCCTGTCCCGCAACTCGTTGCGGGAGGCGGTCCGCGCGCTGTCCCTGATCCGCGTCCTCGACGTCCGCCAGGGCGACGGCACGTACGTCACCAGCCTCGACCCCCAGCTCCTCCTGGAGGCGATGAGCTTCGTCGTCGACATCCACCGCGACGACACGGCCCTGGAGTTCCTCGCGGTACGCCGCGTCCTGGAGCCGGCCGCCACGGCGATGGCGGCGGCCCGCATCACCGGGCCCCAACTCGACGCCCTGGCCTCGGGGTTGGAGGGGCTGACAGCGGAGCCCTCGGTGGAGGACCTCGTCGCCGCCGACCTCGCGTTCCACCGCGGGATCGTCGCGGCGTCGGGGAACTCGGTGCTGTGCTCCCTTCTGGACGGCCTGTCGGGTCCCGCCACCCGCGCGCGGATCTGGCAGGGCCTCGCCGAGGAGGACGCGGTGGGCCGCACCCTCGGTGAGCACCGGTCGATCCTGTCCGCTCTGCGGGACGGGGACGCGGAGGCGGCGCGGGCCTGTGCGACGGTGCACATCGCGGGAGTGGAGCGGTGGCTGAGGTCGGCGCGGTAGCCCTCCGCACACGGACCGTACGGGGCCCCGCGGACGGCTCCCGGCACCTCCCGGCAGGGACGATCCCGGCTTTTCGCGGTCATGGAGCCGTGCACGGGGGCTGCGGCGGGGTAGGTCTGAAGCCGTAAGGTTGGGACGTACACAAGGAACTTCTGAGGGAGGCACTGGGTGATCGAGCTGGAGGGTGTTCCCGAGCTGGTCGACCCGGTCATGATCGCCGCGTTCGAGGGCTGGAACGACGCGGGTGACGCCGCCTCCTCCGCGGTCGCGCACCTGGACACGGTGTGGAAGGGGGAGGTGTTCGCCGCGCTGGACGCGGAGGACTACTACGACTTCCAGGTCAACCGGCCCACCGTGTGGCTGGACGGCGGGGTCCGCAAGATCACATGGCCCACCACCCGGCTCTCCGTCGTCCGGGTCGGCGGCGACAAGCCGCGTGACCTGGTGCTGGTGCGCGGCATCGAGCCGTCGATGCGCTGGCGCTCGTTCTGCAACGAGATCCTGGGCTTCGCCCATGAACTGGGCGTCGAGATGGTGGTGGTCCTGGGCGCGCTGCTCGGTGACACCCCGCACACGCGTCCGGTGCCGGTCAGCGGGGTGACCAGCGACCCGGACCTGGCGCGGACCATGGATCTGGAGGAGACCCGCTACGAGGGGCCGACGGGCATCGTCGGCATCCTCCAGGAGGCGTGCACGCACGCCGGCGTCCCCGCGGTCAGCCTGTGGGCGGCGGTGCCGCACTACGTGTCGCAGCCCCCCAACCCCAAGGCCACGCTCGCGCTGCTCAACCGCCTGGAGGACCTGATCGACCTCAGGATCCCGCTCGGCGAGCTGGCCGAGGACGCCCGCGCCTGGCAGCTCGGCGTCGACCAACTGGCCGCCGAGGACAGCGAGGTGGCCGAGTACGTACAGACCCTGGAGGAGGCGCGGGACACCGCGGACCTCCCCGAGGCGTCCGGCGAGGCCATCGCCCGGGAGTTCGAGCGGTACCTCAGGCGGCGCGACGGCGGCCCCGGCCCCGGCGGGCAGGGCGCGGCGGGCAGCCACGCCACCGAGGGTGACGGCTCCTATCTGAGGGACACCTCCAGTGGGCGCACCCGGCCGCCCAAGCCGCCGAAGACGGACGACCCCGGCGAGGAGTCCCCCGAGGAGTAGCCCCGGGGCGATGCGCCTCCCGCCGGGGCCCCGGTTCGCGTTGCGTGGCCTGCCCGTGCGCGGGAAGGTCGAAGGACCAGTGCCTTCAGGAGGTGTCGTACGACATGGCCATCGCCACGGTGAATCCGGCTACCGGTGAGACGCTCAAGAGCTTCGGGGCGATGGGGCCCGAGGAGGTCGAGCGGCGGCTCGCGACGGCCGAGACCGCCTTCGCCTCCTACCGCACGACCTCCTTCGCGGAACGGGCCCGGCTCGTGCTGCGGGCGGCCGGCCTCCTGGACGGCGACCGGGACGACATCGCGCGCACCATGACCCTGGAGATGGGCAAGCCGGTCGGGGCGGCCCGCGCCGAGGCCGCGAAGTGCGCGAAGGCGCTGCGCTGGTACGCGGAGCACGCCGAGGCCCTGCTGGCCGACGAGGAGCCGTCCGAGGACGACGTCCGCGACTCCGGCGCCGAGCGGGCCCGGGTCCACTACCGGCCGCTCGGCGCGGTCCTCGCCGTGATGCCGTGGAACTTCCCGCTGTGGCAGGTCGTCCGGTTCGCGGCGCCCGCCCTGATGGCGGGCAACGTGGCCCTGCTCAAGCACGCGTCGAACGTGCCCCAGACAGCGCTGTACCTGGAGGACCTGTTCCGCAGGGCGGGTTTCCCCGACGGCTGCTTCCAGACGCTCCTGATCGGCTCGGACGGGGTCGAGAAGGTGCTGCGCGACCGGCGGGTGGCGGCGGCCACCCTGACCGGGAGCGAGCCCGCGGGCCGCTCGGTCGCGGCGATCTGCGGCGACGAGATCAAGAAGACGGTGCTCGAACTCGGCGGCAGCGACCCCTATGTCGTGCTCGCCTCCGCCGACGTCGAGCGCGCCGCGCGGACCGCGGTGACCGCCAGGACGCAGAACAACGGGCAGTCCTGCATCGCCGCGAAGCGCTTCATCGTCCACGACGAGGTGTACGACTCCTTCGTGGAGCAATTCACCGCCGGGATGCGGGAGTTGATGGTGGGCGACCCGCTCGACGAGAGCACCGACATCGGCCCGCTCGCCAGCGAGCAGGGCCGCAGCGACCTGGAGGAGCTGGTCGAGGACGCCGTGCGCAAGGGAGCGACCGCGCTGTGCGGCGGGGGCCGCCCCAAGGGCCTCGACGCGGGCTGGTTCTACGAACCCACCGTCCTGGCCGGGGTCACCTCCGACATGCGGATCCACCACGAGGAGACGTTCGGCCCGGTCGCCACGCTCTACCGGGTGCGGGACCTCGACGAGGCCCTGGCGTTCGCCAACGACACGCCGTTCGGGCTCAGTTCCAACGTCTGGACCCGCGACGACACCGAGGTGGAGCGCTGCGTACGCGACCTCCGGGCGGGCGGCGTGTTCTTCAACGGCATGACGGCGTCGCACCCGGCCCTGCCGTTCGGCGGCGTGAAGCGGTCGGGGTACGGCCGCGAGCTGTCCGGCCACGGCATCCGCGAGTTCTGCAACGCGACGACGGTGTGGCACGGCGCGGAGCCGACGGATTCCTGAGGCCCGGCGTTCGCACGAGGGGCGCCGGGCGGAGAGGATTCCGCCCGGCGCCCCGTGCCGTGCCGGGTCCGCCGCGCCTGGGCACGGCAGACACGCCTAGGCGCAGCTGAACTTCGCGGCGGCCCAGTCCCCGTGGTCACCGGACTTGGAGTTGTTGGTGTCGGTGATCTTCAGATGGACGTGGCGCGCCCCGCCGAGGGGCACGTTCACCGGCACCGTCGCCGATGCGCCGGTCACCTTCGGCGAGGTCCACAGCACCTTGCCGTCGGCCTCGACGGAGAAGGCCACTTCGCCGTAGCCGTTGATCTCGTCGTCGATGCCGGCGTCGGCGGTGAAGGCGGTGCACTTCCCGCCGGTGTAGACCTCGATGTCGGAGTCGGCGTGGCCGCCGATGCCCTTGGCGTACGTCGTCCCCGCCAGCGCGAGGGTGTGACCGTCCGCCGCGCCGGACTCGCCGTTGGAGCGGTCGCGCTCCGGCGGGCCGTATCCGTTGGCCGACGTCAGCCAGACCATGTCACTGGCCCAGGTGTCACCGGAGGGCGGCGCCGGCATCACGGAGACCCCGATCCGCTGCTGCGAACTCCCGTTGCTGGAAACGGAGTCGGCGGTGAGAGTGACATCGCCCGGCTTGGCGTCCCCGGCGGGGGTGACCCCCACCTCGACGCGCCGGGTGGTGCCGGCCGGCACGCGGTCGAGCATCGGGGCCGGGGTCACGGTCCACCCGGCCGGTGCGGCGAGGGAGACCCGGACGTTCCGGGCGTCCCTGCCTCCGGCGGTGACGTCCACGGCCACCGTGCCGGCCGCTCCGGCGCCGAGTTCCTGCCCCGCGGGCGCGGCGAGCGTCACCGCGGCACCCGGGGTCCTGCCGCCCACGGCGCTGGTCCCCTTGAGCTGCACCTCGAACGCCTTGTCCGTGCGCAGGGTCGCGGTCTTCACCAGGACCACGCCGCCCCGGTCGCCGGCGTCGTAGAACCAGCCGGTGGCCGCCTTGTCGTACGCGGCCTTCGAGCCGAGCCGCGCGAGCTGGTGGCCCTGGACCTGCACCTGGGAGGGCGCGCTGCCGGTGTGCACGGTGAACTGGTAGGGCCGGGTGGTCTGCTTGCCCGTGAACCGGCCCTTGCTGGCGCCGACTTGGACGGTCACATCGCCGGAGCCCTGCCGCGGGGCGACGACGTCGGCGCGCTGGGTGGCATAGGCGCCGGTGCGGTTGGCGCGGGTCACGCCGTCGTCCTCGTACAGCTGGAAGGACGAGCGGCCCTGGGGGTAGATGTCCCAGGCGAGCGGCGAGGTGGCGGTGCGGTCCTGGTAGGAGCGGATGCCGGGCCACATCGGGACGGCGGCGCCGGCCTTCACGAACAGGGGCAGCGTGTCGAGCGGCGCGCTGTAGTTGTCGACGGTGGCCGGGCCCTGGTAGGTGCGCCCGCTCCAGTAGTCGATCCAGGTGCCCTTCGGCAGGTAGATGCCGTTGCGTACGGCCGTGTCCTGGTAGACCGGCGCGAGAAGGAAGTCCTCGCCGGAGAGGAACTCGTACTTCGCGGCGTCGGTCGCCGCCTTCGGGTCGTCGGGGTATTCGAGCGCCAGCGGCCTGACCGCGCCCACGCCGGTCTTGGTGGCCTCGTGGGCGTAGGAGTACATGTAGGGCAGCAGCGACTCCTTGAGCTTGAGGTAGTCGCGGTTGATGGAGGTGTAGGGCTCCCCGTACTGGTAGGGCTGCTTGTCGCTCGCGGCCCAGCCGTCCATGGTCATCACGGCGGGCAGGAACGACTTCCACTCCAGGTCGCGGGTGTACGTCTTGGGGCTGCCGCCGAAGATGCCGTCGATGTCGCCGCTGGTGTAGGCGAGCCCGGACATGCTGGCGCCCGCGTAGGTCGGGATCTGCCAGCGGATGTAGTCCCAGCTGCCCGACTGGTCGCCGGACCACTGCACGCCGCAGCGCTGGGCGCCCGACCAGCTCTCGGGGGCCCAGGTGAAGCCGCGCGCGTCGCTGTTGGCCTCGATGCCCGCGTAGGCGTCCTTGCAGCCGTCGAGCGCGTGCTTGTACCCGTCGCCGACCCAGGCCACGTCGAGCTTGGCGACGCGCTGGCCGGCCTTGACCTGGTCGGCGAGCTTGTCGAGGCCGTCCTCGGTCCACAGGCCCATGTGCATCGAGTCCTTCTGGAGGCCGGCACTGGTCTCGGGAAGGTTCTCGTAGCCGCAGCCGTAGCCGTCGTTGACCAGCATCCAGCCGTTGGGCATGTCGTTGGTCTTGTACGCGTCGGCGATCTTGAGCGCGTCGAGGGTGTGGCGCTCACCGCGGTTGGCGTTGTGCAGGTAGCAGTCGGAGTCGCCGGGTTCGAGCCCGTACACCGGCGGCAGGAACGGCTTGCCGGTGAGCTGGGTGTAGTCGCCGATGACCTGCTTGGCATCGCCCGCGAAGTAGTAGGCGTCGAAGCGCTGTTCCTTGGCGCTGGCGGTGACGGGCTGTCCGAAGTCGTACGTGTTGGGGGCGTACGTGTTGCGGAAGACGCCGTAGCCGGCCGTCGAGAGGTAGAACGGCACGGAGTTGGGGTGTCCGCCGTCGTTCCAGTTGTCGTCGACGCCGACCTCGATCCGCTGGTCGCGGTGCGAGGTGTTGCCGCGGCCGTTCTGCATGCCGCCGCCGTAGAACTGCTCGGTGGCGCCGCGGGACAGGGTCTGGGTGGTGGTGTCCTTGGTCCAGCTGAGCGGCTTGGTCTCGGCCCACAGCTGGGTGCCGTCGGCCTTGTAGAGGGCGAAGCGGAGCGGGGACTTGAAGGCGCGCAGGGTGACCTTGTCGGTGCTCAGCTCGTAGCGGTCCCCCCTGTCCTTCCAGCGGGCGGCCGGCGGCTTGCCCTGCGGCAGGACGATGTCGGAGCCGGTCGGGTCGGTGAAGGTGCCGTCCGGGGCGAGCTGGATGCGGAAGGTGTCGGCGGCGACGAAGCTCACGCGGGCCTCGGCCGGGCCCGCGTGCAGCGTGAAGACGGCGCCGGGGGCGGCCTCGAATCCGGTCACGTCGCCGACGGTGGTGTCGGCCGGGGCGTCGGCGGAGGGATCGGCCTGTGCGCTGCCGGGCCCGGCGAACACCGCGAGCAGACCGAGCACGGCCGCACCCGTGAGCGCCACTCTCGTGCGTATTGGTGATTGCATAGAGCGTGTTTAGCGCACAAACGAGCATTGGACCATGGGGTGGGAGCAGGAAACCTGGCGCGGGTTTCCGGAACGAACGAAAACCGCCCCCGGACTCACGAGGAGTCCAAGGGCGGCTCGGGGCTTGCGTGTTGACGCGGTCCGGGGGTTAGAGGGCGACGCCGAGGAGGGCGTCGACGGTACGGGACACGAGGCCGGGGGCGGTCTCGTCCGTGCCGCCGTCCGCGTCCTGACGTGCGGCCCAGCGGTCGACCGCGGCGAGCGCGGCGGGGGCGTCGAGGTCGTTGGCGAGGGCCTCGCGCACCTCGTCCAGCAGGGCCTCGGCGGACGACCCGTCGGGCCGCGACACGGCGGCGCGCCAGCGGGCGAGGCGCTCCACGGCGTCCTGGAGGACCTGGTCGGTCCACTCCCAGTCGGCCCGGTAGTGGTGGGCGAGGAGCGCGAGCCGGATGGCGGCCGGGTCGGTGCCGTCGCGGCGCAGCTTCGAGACGAAGACCAGGTTGCCCTTGGACTTCGACATCTTCTCGCCGTCCAGGGCGACCATGCCGGCGTGGACGTACGCCTTGGCGAAGGGGTACTCGCCGGTCAGCGCCTGGGCGTGCGACGCGCCCATCTCGTGGTGCGGGAAGACCAGGTCGGAGCCGCCGCCCTGGACGTCGAAGCCCATGCCGAGGTGGTCGAGGGCGATGGCGACGCACTCGATGTGCCAGCCGGGGCGGCCGCGGCCGAGCGAGGCCCCGTCCCAGCTCGGCTCGCCCTCGCGGGCGGCCATCCACAGCATCGGGTCGAGCGGGTTCTTCTTGCCGGGCCGCTCGGGGTCGCCGCCGCGCTCGGCGGAGAGCGCGCGCATGAACTCGGCGTCGTAGTGCGAGACGTTGCCGAAGTGCGGGTCGCTCTCGACCGAGAAGTAGACGTCGCCCTCCAGCTCGTACGCCGCGCCCGCGTCCCGGAGCCGCTCCACGAGCGGGACGATGCCGGGTATGGCCTCGACGGCGCCGATGTAGTGCTTCGGGGGGAGCAGGCGCAGGGCGGTCATGTCCTCGCGGAACAGCGCGGTCTCGCCTTCGGCGAGCTCCGTCCAGTCCTTGCCGTCGCGGATGGCTCGCTCAAGGAGGGGGTCGTCCACGTCCGTCACGTTCTGGACATAGTGAACCTGCCGCTTGGTGTCGAGCCACACGCGCTGAACGAGGTCGAACGCGTTGTAGGTCGCCGCGTGACCCATGTGGGTCGCGTCGTACGGCGTGATGCCGCAGACGTAGATACGGGCGACGGGACCGGGGTCGAGGGAGACGAGTCCGCCGGTCGCGGTGTCGTGGATCTGGAGGTCGCGGCCCTTGCCGGGCAGGGCGGGGACCTCAGAAGCGGGCCAGGCATGCATGCCTTGAGCGTAACCGGACGCACGTTCCGGATACGAACCGGATCCCGCTCTTGGCCGAATGCACCCCCTTGCCACCGCCTGGGGGCGCGCCTACACCGGGGGCCAGGGGATGGCGGGCCACTCGCCCGATGGGGTGGGGTGGACGCCCGAGGCGAGGAGGGCGGTCACCCGCGAACGGGTCGCCTCCAGCTCCGCCTCCGTGATCAGCGAAGCAAGCCGCACCGCCAGCGGCTGAAGGGGTCGAAGGGCCTCGGCCAGGCCCTTCAGGGCGCCCACCGCCTCCGGGGTGAGCCCCTCCCCCGCCCACCCCCACAGCAGCGTCCGCAACTTGTCGTCCACGTTGAACGTGACCCCGTGGTCGATCCCGTACAGCCGCCCGTCGGGCGCGGGCAGCAGATGCCCGCCCTTGCGGTCCCCGTTGTTGATCACCGCGTCGAGCACCGCGAGCCGCCGCAGCCGGGCATCGTCCGCGTGGACGAGCAGCGCGGTGCGCCCCTCGCCGACCTCCGCGAGCGCGACCGGCTTCCAGCCGTCGCCCGGCTCCTCGTCCTCGACGAGCGCGAGCAGCCCGGGGTCGCCCTCGGCCGGCTCGGCGGGCTCGACCCACAGCTGGACCATGCCCTCGCCGTAGGGGCCGTCGCGCAGCACGGTGGGCGGCACGAGGTCCCAGCCGGTCGCCTGCGACACCTCGTACGCCGCGACCTCGCGCTGGGCGAGCGTGCCGTCGGGGAAGTCCCACAGGGGCCGCTCCCCCGCGACGGGCTTGTAGACGCACTCCGCGCTCTCGTCCCCGTACGCGACGGAGCAGTAGAGCACCGCGTTGGACGCCTCGCGGATCTGGCCCAGGACGGTGAGCTCGCCCCGGGTGAGGAGCTCGACGGAGGTCATGCTCCGCGACGGTATCCGTTCTGGCGCGGGCATACGTGTCCTTCCGGGTCGAGCGGCAGGCTGCACAGCGGGCACGGCGGCCGGCCCGCGTTCACGACGTCGAGGGCGCGCTTGGCGAAGGCCCTGGCCTGGGCCCCGGTCAGGCGCACCCGCAGCATCGGCGGGCCGTTCTCCTCGTCCTGGAGCATCCGCTCCTCGGCCTCGGCCAGGTCGTCCTCGGTGTCGGCGTCGAGTTCGACCAGGGCCTGTGCCTCGATGATCATGCGCTGTTCGTCGCCGTCCCAGGCCAGTGCCATGGTGCCGACCCGGAACTCCTCCTCGACGGGCGAGTCGAGAGGGGCGCTGTCGGTGACGTCGGGCGGGGCGACGGCGGGAACAGGAGCGTTTCCTCCGGTTCTGCGCACGACTTCGTCGAGCAGCTCGTCGATCCGTTCGGCGAGCGCGGCGACCTGGGTCTTCTCCAGGGCGACGCTGGTGGTGCGACTGCCCGCGGACGCCTGGAGGAAGAACGTACGGCGCCCGGGGAGCCCGACCGTGCCGGCCACGAAACGGTCCGGCGGGTCGTAGAAGAACACCTGACGGGACACGTTCTGGTCTCCCTAGTTCGGAGTTGGAGCAGCGGTTTTCGGCGCGTCCACCCTACTGCTCTCAGCGATCACGGTGCTCCCGCACCGCCACCGACCTCGGCCTGTTCCTGCGCGGGGGTCTCGCGCGGCATCAGCGAGGCGAGGTCCCCGGTGTCTCCGAGGCGTACGAGATAGGGCCGCAGACGGGTGTAGCGGATCACGGTGAGGGAACACGGTTCCACCGAGATCCGCTGAAAGAGGTCCAGATGCATGCCGAGGGCGTCCGCCACGACGGACTTGATGATGTCGCCGTGCGAACACATCGCGTACACGGCGTCGGGACCGTGCTCCGCCTCGATCCGGGCGTTCCAGTCCCGTACGGCGCCGACCGCGCGGGCCTGCATCTCGCGCATCGACTCGCCGCCGGGGAACGCCGCGTTGGACGGGTGCTGCTGCACGACCTCCATCAGCGGGTCGGTGGACAGCTCGGCGAGCTTGCCGCCCGACCAGTCGCCGTAGTGACACTCGCCGATCAGGTCCTCGGGGTGCAGCGGCAGGCCGGGGCGGGCGTCGACGAGCGGCTGCACGGTCTCGCGGCAGCGCTGCAGCGGGCTGGTGACGACGGCGGCGAGCGGCACTCCGGCGAGCCGGGCGGGCAGGGCGGCGGCCTGGGCGTTGCCCCGCTCGTCGAGGGCGACACCCGGCGTCCAGCCGGCCAGCACCCCCGCCGTGTTGGCGGTGGAACGTCCGTGGCGTACGAGGATCAGCGTGGCCATGGGCGCCAGCCTAAGCGGCCGGTCCCCCTCGGGTGCGGGCGGCTCCCTTCCGGGGGAGAATGCGCGCAATGATCGTCGACTGTGCCATCTACCACGACGGCCGCCGCACCGAGGGTCCGAAGGACTTCTCGGACGCCCTCCGCGAGGCGCGGGCCGTCGGTGACAGCTTCCTCTGGGTGGGGCTCCACGAGCCGACCGAGGAGGAGTTCGAGCTGGTCAGCACCGAGTTCGGGCTGCACGAGCTGGCCGTGGAGGACGCCCTCAAGGCCCATCAGCGGCCCAAGCTGGAGGTCTACGACGACTCGCTGTTCATGGTCCTCAAGCCGGTCGTGTACGAGCCGCGGAGCGACACCGTGACCTCGGGCGAGCTGATGCTCTTCGTGGGCGACAGCTTCGTGGTCACGGTCCGGCACGGCGAGGGTGCGCCGCTCAAGGCGGTACGCCAACGCCTGGAGTCGGAGCCGGAGCTGCTCAAGCACGGGCCCACCACGGTCCTGTACGCGGTGAGCGACGCCGTCGTCGACCACTACACGGAGGTCGCGGCCGAGCTCCAGAACGACCTGGAGGAGCTGGAGGCGCAGATCTTCTCGCCGTCGGGCGGGCGCGACACCAAGGACACCGCGTCGCGGATCTACACCTTCAAGCGGCAGCTCCAGGAGTTCCGCCGGGCGACGGGCCCGCTGGCGCAGCCGGTGCAGCGGCTGGCGAGCGCGGGCGTGCCGTTCGTGAACGCCGCGTCGCAGCCGTTCTTCCGCGACGTGGACGACCACCTGATGCGCACCAACGAGGCGGTGGAGGGTCTCGACCGGCTGCTCTCCGACATCCTCTCGGCCCATCTGGCGCAGGTCAGCGTCCGCCAGAACGACGACATGCGGAAGATCTCGGCGTGGGCGGCGATGGCGGCGGTCCCCACGATGCTGGCCGGCGTGTACGGCATGAACTTCGACCACATGCCGGAGCTGCACTGGGCGTGGAGCTACCCCGCGCTGCTCGTCCTGATGGTGCTCCTGGAGGTCGGCCTGTTCCGCCTGTTCAAGCGGCGCGGCTGGCTGTGACCGGCGGCTAGGCGAAGCCGGGCGCGGTGACGGCGGGGCCGCCCAGCGGGTCGCGCCGCCGCGGCATGGCGAGGCTGACCATGCGCCGCCATCCCGCGAGCCGTTCGTAGGCGTACACGGCGTGGATCGCGGCCGCCAGGGCCGCCGCCTTGGGGCGCGGCCAGCCGAGGATCCGGCCCATGTGGGCCATGACGGCGAGGCTGACATCGCGGTACACGCGGATCTCGGCGAGGGCGCACTCGCGCAGCACCCGGTGGATGGTGAGTCCGTGCCCGGCGTGCGCCAGGCGCAGCAACTCCTCGTGGCAGTAGGCGAGATGGTTGTCCTCGTCGGCGGAGATCATGCGGACCGCCCGGCCGAGGTCGGGGTGGTCGCCGAAGTGCTTGCGCAGCAGTTCCATCTGTTCGGAGGCGCGCTGTTCGGTGACCCGGCTGTGCGCGAGGTAGACGATGACGTCCCGCTCGGTGAGCGGGTCCTCGCGCCGGAGCCTGGCGTGGCCGAGCCCGATGCCGCGGCGTTCGAGGAGCATCGTGTAGTCGGTGTCGTCGGGGACGTCGACGGGGCGCAGGCCGCGCTTCTTCATCAGCGCCTGGAAGATCCGGCCGTGCTTGTCCTCGTCGGCGCCGTGCCGGGCCACTTTGGGGGCGAGGTCGCGGCACCGATCGGGCAGGAGGGCGGCGATGCGGCCGTTCTCCCAGCCGCCCTGCGCCTCGCCGCCGGCCGCGATGGAGCAGAAGAGCCGGAACGACTCGTCGTGGTCGAGGATCTCCTGGAACAGGCTCTTGGCCGAGAGCATCGTTGCCGTACCTCCGGGTGCGCGCAGGACTCTGCGCAACCGAGTCAAATGCGGCATACCGTCCGCGGCAACAGGGGTCGCGCCCCACTGGGCCGAACGAAGGAATGTGCGGGGCGCCCGTCCCCGTAACCGCCCGGCCCCACCGGGCGTTGATAGGCGTGACGGCCGTGGCGGGGAAGACCCCCGAGCCCCCACCACGGCCGCAGAACCCTCCCCTTACGCGAGACCCGCGCGCTCCAGCGCCTCGGTGCCCGCGCGCAGCGAGGCGAGCCGCTCGTCCAGGGTGAAGCCCGCGGGGGCCAGCGTCAGGGTGGTGACGCCGGCGGCGGCGTAGGCCTGCATCCGGTCGGCGATCCGCTCCACCGAGCCGAGCAGCGTGGTCGAGTCGATGAGCTGCTGCGGCACCGCGGCCCCCGCACCGGCCTTGTCGCCGGACAGGTACTTGTCCTGGATCTCGGCGGCCTCCTTCTCGTACCCCATGCGCCGCGCGAGCTGGTTGTAGAAGTTCTGCTTGCGGCTGCCCATGCCGCCGACGTACAGGGCGGTGTAGGGACGGAACAGGTCGGCGAGGGCGGGCACGTCCGCGTCGGCGCCGAGCGAGATCGGCAGGGTGGGGCAGACGTCGAAGCCGTCCATGGTCAGGCCGGCCTTCTCGCGGCCCGCCCGGATGTGGGAGATCGCGGTGGCCTCGATGTGCTCGGCGGCCGGGAAGATCAGCAGGGCGCCGTCGGCGATCTCGCCGGTCTGCTCCAGGTTCTTCGGGCCGATCGCGGCGATGTAGAGCGGGATGTGCTCGCGCTCGGGGTGCACGGTCAGCTTGATGGGCTTGCCGGGGCCGCCGGGCAGCGGCAGCGTCCAGTGCTCGCCTTCGTAGGTCAGGCGCTCGCGGGTCATCGCCTTGCGGACGATCTCGACGTACTCCCGGGTGCGGGCCAGGGGCTTGTCGAACGTGACGCCGTACCAGCCCTCGGAGACCTGCGGCCCCGAGACGCCGAGGCCGAGGCGGAAGCGGCCGCCGGAGAGCGAGTCCAGGGTGGCGGCCGTCATCGCGGTCATGGCGGGCTGGCGGGCCGGGATCTGGAGGATCGCGGAGCCGACGTCGATGCGCTCGGTGTGCGCGGCGACCCAGGTGAGCACCGTCGGCGCGTCCGAACCGTAGGCCTCGGCCGCCCAGCAGACGTCGTAGCCGAGCTTGTCCGCCTCCTTGGCGACGGCGAGGTTGTCGCCGTCCATTCCCGCGCCCCAGTAGCCGAGGTTGATGCCGAGCCGCATGGCCGATCCCCTAACCCGTCATGACCCGTACGCGAGTCCACGCACATGTCTTACTCATGAGTAACGTCCTTGTGTTCCGGACTCTAGCGCGCGGGGGCGCGATGCGGCAGGGCCGAGTTGTCCACAGGCTCTCTCCCCGTGGGCCCCTGGCCAGTAATCTCAGCGCCCATGGAGCAGAGGCATCTCGGCCGCACGGGCCTGCGCGTATCCCGGATCGGGCTCGGCACCCTCACCTGGGGCCGGGACGTCGGCGAGCAGGACGCCGCCGACCTCCTGAAGGCGTTCTGGGAGGTGGGCGGCACGCTGATCGATACGGCCGACGTGTACGGCGGTGGGGACGCGGAGTATCTGCTCGGCCGGATGATGGAGCGGCTCGTGCCGCGCAGGGACCTGGTCCTGGCGACCAAGGCGGGCAGCGTGCCCGACCCCGACCGCCGGTTCGACGGGTCGCGCGGCCATCTCCTGAGCGCGCTGGACGCCTCGCTCCAACGGCTCGGCACCGACCACGTGGACCTCTGGCAGGTCCACGCCTTCGACTGCGAGACCCCGCTGGAGGAGACCCTCCAGGCGCTCGACATCGCGGTCAGCAGCGGCCGCGCGCGCTATGCCGGCATCTCCAACTTCAGCGGCTGGCAGCTGGCCAAGGCGGCCACCTGGCAGCTCGCCGCGCCGGGCGTGCGGACCCGGCTCGCCAGCACCCAGATGGAGTACTCGCTGCTCCAGCGCGGCGTGGAGCGCGAGGTGCTGCCCGCCGCGCTCGACCTGGGCGTGGGGCTGCTCCCCTCGTCGCCGCTCGGACGGGGCGTCCTGACCGGCAAGTACCGGCACGGCACGCCGGCCGACTCGCGGGGTGCGTCGGAGGGGCTCTCCGCGTTCGTCGAGCCTTACCTCGACGACGCCGCCGGCCGCATCGTCGACGCCCTCTCGATAGCCGCGGACGGGCTCAACGCGACACCCCTTCAGGTGGCGCTCGCATGGGTGAGGGACCGTCCGGGAGTGGTGGCGCCGATCGTCGGCGCGCGCAACGCGCACCAGCTCGCGGCGGCATTGTCAGTGGAGGCCCTTAGTCTTCCTGACGAGATCTGCCAGGCGCTCGACGACGTGTCGGCGCCCGTGCACCGCTATCCCGATCAGGACTGGAGCACGCTGTGACTGCGCTTCCCCAGGGCTCGGCCCCTGGATCCACGGCCGACGAACCCGCCGAGCCCGCCGGCGAGGGCGGGAGCGGTGACGCGAGCGCCGTGGAGCCGCAGTCCGCCGCCGAATCCGGGGGCCCCGGGACCGCCGAGCGCGTCGCGGAGGCCGAGAGCGCCGAGGACGCCGCGGGCGCGGGGGAGTTGGCGGGCGCGGAGGCCGACGGGGGTGCGGGCGGCGACGCCGACCTACGGTCCGACGAGCCGCGGCCCGACGGCGAGGGCGGAGCTGACGGCGAGGGCGACGCCGACTCCGACCCCGACCCCAGCTCCGGCTCCGGCTCCGATGCCGGTGACGGTGACGGTGACGCGGCGGACGACACGGCCGGTGACGCGACCGCCGAAGCCGCCCAGGGCTCCGAGGCCGCGGCCCCGGAGCTGTCCGACGCCGCCGCCGAGCTGGCCGCGCAGCGGAAGTTGCGCGCCAGGATCGAGCAGCGCAAGGCGGAGAAGGAGGCGCCGATCCCGGCCGGCACCAAGCTGAGCGGGACGGCCGCCGACCTCCTCGCGGCGGTACGGGCCGTGGAGAAGGGCGAGAAGTCGGGCGCCGCGTTCTTCGCGGGGCCGCCGCCCGCCCCCCGCAGGCCCGCCCCCGGCCCGGCCCAGGACGCGGCTCCGGCTCGGCCCCGCTCCCCCGAACCGGCGCAGGCGCCCGTCACGTCGGACGAGGCCCTCGCCGCCGTACGCGCCGTGCTCACCCGGGGCGGCGCCCCCGAGACGCTGGCCGCGCAGGTCACCGGCGCGCTCGGCGAGCAGGCGGCCGAGCGGCTGGACGCCGACCCCTGGCAGCTGCTCGCGGTGCCCGGGGTCCGCCCCGAGCAGGCCGACGGCTTCGCCCGCGCGCTGCTCGGCGCCGAGTGCCGGCCGGACGACGAGCGCAGGGCGGCGGCCCTGGTCGGCTGGATCCTGGAACAGGCCGCCGTGCAGGGACACACCGCGCTTCCCGCCGACGACGTGCGCACGGCACTCGCCGCCCGGTCCGTCCCCGATCCCGACGAGGCCGTGAACCAGGCCGTCGCCGAGGGCGTGGTGCTGGTCTTCCAGGACGGCATCGCGGACGAGCCGGGCCTCGACGACGCCGCCGCCCCCGACGAGGCGGACGAGGCGGACGAGACCGGCGAGGGCGAGGCGGAGCCGGTCGAGGTGCTGCTCGGGCTCGACCGGTACGCGCTGGCGGAGGAGAGTCTGGCCGACGGCCTCGCCCGGCTGCTCAACGCGCCGGTGCGGGACGACGGTTCGGTGTGGCCCGAGGGCGGCGAGCTGGTCCGCGCGGTCGCGGGCAGCGGATTGGTGGCGCACACCGGCGGCGAGGCCGCGCGCGCCGAGTCGGCCGCCGTGGTGACGGCGGCCGCGGCCGCCGGGCTGCGGGCCGCGGGCGCGGCGCACACCGCGGACGGACAGCGCCGGCTGGCCGAACTGACCGGCCCCCTGGCCGCGTTCACCGTCGCGGGCCTGCTGTCCGGCGACGGCCCGGGGCGGGACGCGGAGGGCGCGCTCGCCCTCGACGTCCTGGTGGTGCAGGACGCCACGCAGCTCGACGTGGAGACCGCGGCCGTGCTCGTGGAGTCGCTGCCCGACGGCTGCCGCCTCGTCCTGAGCGGCGACCCGGGCGTGCTCCGCCCGGCCGGCGCCGGACTGGTCTTCCACGATGTGCTGACCGCTCGGGTCTGCCCCGTCGTCGCGTCACGGATGCCCGATCCCGGGCCGGTCGGTGAGCTGGTCTCCGGCATCGGGATCGGGGAGCTCAACCAGGTCGAGGCCCCCGGCAAGGAAGTCGTGATCGTCCCGGTGCGGGACGCGGGCGAGGCCGTGCACCGCGCCGTCCAGCTCCTCGCCGACTCGATCCCCCGGGCGATCGGCATCCCCGCCGAGCAGACCCAGGTCATCACGGTCGGCCACGGCGGCTCGGCGGGCACCCGCGCCCTCAACGCGGCCCTCAAGCAGCGCCTCAACCCCGGCCCCGGCCGCTTCGGCGGTTTCGACCCGGCCGACCGGGTGGCGTACGCGCAGTCCCCGGGGCGCACGGTGACGGGCACAGTGGCCGGGGCGGACGCGGAGGGCCTGCGGCTCGACTGCGCCGGCAAGCCCGTGCTCGTACCGAAGGAGCGGGTCGAGTCGGCGCTGCGGCACGGCTGGGCGCTCACCGCGCACCAGGCGGCCGGCATGCGCTGGCCCGCGGTGGTCGTGGTGCTGCCGGGAGACGCGGCGCAGGGGCTCAACCGGGCCTGGGTGTACACGGCGTTCGGCCGGGCCGAGCGGCATCTGTCCGTCGTGCACGGCGTCGACCAGGCGCTGCCACGGGCGGTGGCGGAGCTCCTTCCGCCGCCCCGCACGACCCGGCTCGCGCCGCTGCTGCACGGCCTCCTGAAGCCGGCGGAGCAGTAGCCGCACACGGCGGAGGCCGCCACCCCCAGGAGCGGGGTGGCGGCCTCCGCCGTGACGGCCGGGTCAGGTGGTGGCCCGCAGGTCGTCCTCCTCGTCGAGGTCGTCCTCCAGCTCCTCCTCGTCGAAGACGGCGCTCACGTCGAAGCGGCACACCACGCGCTGCGGGTCGGCGTGGTCGAACGGTGTGCTGAGCCACTCGCCCGGCTCGGGAAGCTCGTCGGAGGCCGAGACCCACAGCGTGGAGTCGCCCTCCTCCAGGCCGAACTCCTTGTGCCGCGAGGCGATTTCGTCCGGCTCGTACTCGCCGAACAGCACACCGAGCGCGGCATGGACGCTGCTGCCGACGACCGGCAGGGTGTGCTCGCCCTCGTCCGGCTCGTCCGCGCCCGGGTCGAGATCGGTGATCCGCTGAGCCTGGGCGAGCAGCCGCTGGGGCTCGGCCACGGCGTAGTCGCGCCGGATGAGAACACTGAGGGCGTGTGGTTCCTCGGGGCCCGCGTAGGGCGGCAGGGAGTCGTCGGCGCCGGGGATCTCGAAGGGGGTCACCTCGTCGTAGCGGTCGTAGAGCCGCTCGTCGTACGCCTCGGCCGCCGCCGCGAGCGCGTTGAAGGCCTCGTACACCGCCGGATCGTCGTCCCCGGAGCGGCGTTCCACCGCATCGAGGTGACGGTCCAGCGCGGCTTTGACCGCCTCGGCGGCGGCACGTACCTCGGCAGCGGTGGGCTGCGCAGCATCAGACATAGTGCAGACGCTATCCGTACCGGGGCTCTGCCCGCACAATAGATGCGATGCCGGAATACGAATTTGTCGACGTGTACGTTCCGCGCGGGGTGTCCCGCAAGGAGGCGACCCGTCTGCTGACCGACCATGCCGAGTACGGACACTGGGAGTTGGACCGACTGAGTCTGCACCGGGACGGCAGCCGTCGCGTACGGCTGCGCAGGCGGATCATCCGCCAGGTGCGAGCCACGTGGTGAGCGTGGAGAGCGCGCGATGACGACGGAGCGGGCCCCGCGCATGCGGGACCCGCTCCGTCATGACCGCCCTGCCGGGCACGGCCGCGTTACTGCTGTGCGGCGCGCCCACGGCGGTAGAGGACCGCTCCGCCGAGCACCAGGCCCGCGGCGGCGGGGAGGGCGAGACCGAGGCCCTCGGAGCCGGTGTGCGCCAGCATGGCCGGAGCCTGGGCCGGCGCCGCCGCGGCGGCGGTCACGGTCCGGGTGGCCGGGCTGACGACCGTGCCGGGCCCGGCCGGGTGCGCGGGCACCGCGGGGTGGTGCGCGATCGGACCGACCGGGTGCTGCGGCACCCCGGGCTGCCCGGGGTGCCCCTGCCCCGGCTGCCCGGGGTGACCGGGCTGACCCGGGTGACCCGGCTCGCCCGGGGTGCAGGGGGGCTGGTGCTGGCCCGGGTGACCGGGGTGGTGCGGCCCGCCGGGGTGCTGCGGGTGACCGGGGTGGTGGGGCTGACCCGGGTGCTGGGGGTGTCCCGGGTGCTGCGGCTGACCGGGGTGGCCCGGGTGCTGGGGCCGGCCGGGGCCGGTGCCCTCGTCGTTGGCGCAGTCGTTGCCGTACGCCGGGTTGCCGACGCCCACCACGTTCACGCTGTTGCCGCAGGCGTTCACCGGAACGTCGATGGGCACCTGGACGGTGTTGCCCGAGGCGACCCCGGGCGAGTTCCGGGTGTGACCGCCGGCGGACGCTCCCGCGCCCCGGTGACCGGCGCCGCCCTGGCCGCCGCCCTTGTTGGCGCAGCTGTTGGCGAACGTCGGATTGAGCGCGCCGATCACGTTGACGGTGTTGCCGCAGGCGTTGACCGGCACGTGCACCGGTACCTGGACGGCGTTGCCGGACAGCACGCCCGGCGAGTTCGACGCGCTGCCCCGAGCCGCCGAATCGGCGTGCGCGGCACCGCTGCCCATCGCGAGGACGCCGCTCGCGGCCGCCATGGTGATCAGTGACTTGCGGGTGACCTGTCGCATGGTTTTCCCTGCCTTCTGCCTTCCGGACAGCCCGCGGCGCCGTTGCGCCCGAGCTCTGAAACGCCGGGCGGCCCCGGAGTGCATGGCACGCACTCCGGGGCCGCCCGGCTCAGACCCTTACGGGTTGAGGCACAACGTCACTTGTTGACGCAGGTGTTGCCGAAGGCGGGGTTCAGCAGCCCGATCACGGAAACGGTGTTGCCGCACAGGTTCACCGGCACGTGCACGGGGACCTGGATGACATTGCCGGACGCGACGCCGGGGGAGTTCACAGCGGCACCCTGGGCACCCGCATCCGCGACGGCCATACCGGCACCCGCGAGAACCAGACCACCAGTGACAGCCGCAGCAGCGACGACCTTCTTGATCATTACTTCCTCCTTGTTGGCATATGTGCGATCCCAGCCGCGGACCGCACACCCTGTAACGAGGGGGAAGTTATGGGGCTACGAGCATATGAGTGCATTCACTCTTTTCAGTAAGACACGTACGCTCAGACGATTAATCGAGCGACGCCCGTGAGCCGGCGGATCGGGCCGGGCTCGGCCTCAGGACGCGTCGATGAACCGGTCGAGGACCCGTACGCCGAACTTCAGGCCGTCCACCGGCACCCGCTCGTCCACGCCGTGGAACATCCCGGCGAAGTCCAGCTCCGGCGGCAGCTTCAGGGGCGCGAAGCCGAAGCCGCGGATGCCGAGGTCGTCGAAGGACTTGGCGTCCGTGCCGGCCGAGAGCATGTACGGCACGGCGCGGGCGATCGGGTCCTCGGCCAGCAGCGCGCTCTGCATGGCGTCGACCAGGGCGCCGTCGAACGTGGTCTCCAGGGCCTTGTCGGCGTGGACGTCCTCGCGCTTGACGCGCGGGCCCAGGATGCGGTCGAGGTCGGCGAGGAACTCCGCCTCGTACCCCGGCAGGAAACGCCCGTCGACGTGGGCGGTGGCCTGTCCGGGGATGACGTTGACCTTGTAGCCGGCGCCCAGCTGCGTCGGGTTGGCGGTGTTCTGGAGCGAGGCGCCGATCAGCTTGGCGATGCCGCCGAGCTTGGCGAGCGTGCCGTCCATGTCCTCGGGGTCGAGTTCGGTGCCGAGCGCGTCCCCGAGCTCGTCGAGGAAGTGCCGCAGCGTCTTGGTGACCCGCACCGGGAACTTGTGCCGGCCGAGCCGGGCCACGGCCTCGGACAGCTCGGTGATGGCGTTGTCCTTGTGGATCATCGAGCCGTGGCCGGCGGTGCCGTCCACGGTCAGCTTCATCCAGTGCATGCCCTTCTGGGCCGTCTCGATGAGGTAGAGCCGGAGGTTCTCGTTGACGGTGAACGAGAAGCCGCCGACCTCGCTGATCGCCTCGGTGCAGCCCTCGAAGAGCTCGGGGTGCTTGTCGACCAGGAAGCGCGCGCCGTAGGTGCCGCCGGCCTCCTCGTCGGCGAGGAAGGCGAGGACGATGTCGCGCGGGGGCTTGCGGCCGCTGCGCAGCCGGTCGCGCACGACCGCGAGGGTCATCGCGTCCATGTCCTTCATGTCGACCGCGCCGCGGCCCCACACACAGCCGTCGGCGATCTCGCCGCCGAACGGGTCGTGGGTCCAGTCGGCCGCGTTGGCGGGCACGACGTCGGTGTGGCCGTGGATGAGCAGCGCCGGCCGCGAGGGGTCCTCGCCGGCGATGCGGGCCACGGTGGAGGCGCGGCCCTTGTGCGACTCGAAGATCTTCGGTTCGAGACCGACCTCGGCGAGCTTCTCCGCGACGTACTCCGCCGCCGCGCGCTCACCGGGCCCCGAGTGGTCGCCGTAGTTGCTGGTGTCGATCCTGATGAGATCGCGGCAGAGGTCGACGACCTCGTCCTCACCGGTCACGCCGCCGTTCCGGGTCGTGCTCGATTCGCTCACGCTGGTTCCTCCCGCTGTCGCTCCGTGTCGTCCCCGTCCATCCTGCCCCCGCGCCCCCTCCGCGCCCAAGGGCGGCTTCCCGCCGACATCCGGAGTTCACGCAGGCCAGGGGGGTGATCGAGCACCCCCGGATGTTTGCTATTGTTTTCCACGTCGGAACGGGCACGGCCCGCGAGACAGACACCTTGTCCGGGTGGCGGAATGGCAGACGCGCTAGCTTGAGGTGCTAGTGCCCTTTATCGGGCGTGGGGGTTCAAGTCCCCCCTCGGACACCGGCTGAGACCCCACTTCACGTGGGGTTTTCTGCTTTTCTGGACAGTGGCGTGACCGACCACGTGACCAACGGCCCAGCGAATCCCCAGGTCAGACCAGGGATGACAGGCCGAGTCGGCCCGCACCGGAGGCGGCCAGTCGGCGCGCTCCGTCCTTACGTGAGTGCCCGTACCGGGCCATCGTGCAGCCCGGCGTGTGGTGCCGAACGTCCGCGGAGACCTCTACGGGGTTCTCCCCGGCATCCAGATCGTTCGTGACCTAGCTGTGCCGCCAGTCGTGCATTCGGAAGTCCTCGTTGGGGCGGACCGGGCCGGGAGCCTGCGCGCCTCTTCTCAGGTATGGGACACGACCTGCCCCTACACGGGGTTGTCCGGTCGGGGGATCTAGGCTCGCTCCCCCCACGTCGCGCCGCCGTGACCATGGAAGGAGCGGGAGTACCAAGGGAGCCGATCGCGACAGGAGTCGGGGATGCAGGGGCACGTCCAGTAGCCCCACGCGTCCCCTGCGTCGAGGTCGATGATCACGCAGTTGCGGACGCCATAGCAGTTCGGACAGCGCGTTGAACCACTGATCTACGCCTTGTCGAAGAGCTCCACGACGTCCGCGTAGCGCGGGTCAACCCACTCGATCACGGCTCTTGCCGGTTCAGGGACGACGACGCCTCGCCGCCGCAACTCGGCCATAACGCATAGCGCCCTAATCTCCGAGCACCTGTGGGGATGATCGAGCCGTTCTCAGCGGCGATGCTCAGAGCGAGCCGGTACAAGCTGGCCATCGTCTCGTCAGGACTCAGCTCCTCCGGCGTGTACGCCGCCTCCTGACTCATGAGGGCCCGATGTTGTCGAGACTCCCGACCCTGATCACATCCGCCAGCCTCGCGGCCAGATCGGCGGGCATCTGCCCCACATCCACCCACGCCGTCCCTCGGCGGTTCACCATCGGCCGCAGATGCATGACCTGGGTTTCTCCGGCCCCCATGTCACTCAGGGCCGTTCTGAGCGTGTCCGTGGCGGCCTGGGCGCGATCCCACGCCGAACGCCACTCCTGCATGTCCATCATCGACGGCCCCGCTTCGCGTGCGGGTGATTGCGCACCTCCGCCGCAGCGTCGTAGGCACCGCTCCACCGCTTGGCCTTCTTCGCCTCTTCCACCTCCCTCACGAGTGCCGCGCAGACTCCACAGCCTTCGGCCGGAGTGCAGTTGTACAGAAAGGCCTCCACCGCCCCGGGCAACTCCACTGGCAGCTGCGGATACTTGAACGGAGTAGTCATGGCTTCCTCTCGTCGGCGTCTTCGGTGCTCGACAAGTGTCAGCCTTGCGGGGACCACCTTCTAGCGAGTTTCCTGTTCGCGCAAAAAGCCATCCCGGATGGATGCAACCAATTCCCTCATCTCATCACCGGAAACAGCGGCATGAACAAATCCCTCGAATTTTGATGCGTAGAGCGCGATATCCCGAGGGTCGGTCACTACGGTTTCCGCATGGATCGTCTCAATGGTTACGGTACGCTCGTCCTTAATGGAGAACGAATGCCCCGGGAAGTCTACTTGAGGGGTCGCCAATGAAACCACTCTAATATCCACGTTGGGAAGCCTCGACACGGATATGAGCTTGTCGAGCTGGCCGACCATTACCAGAGGGGCCACAATTCGCCAGCGAAGAACAGACTCTGTGATGATGAACCGGAATGTTTTGTCATCGGCGTAAAGCACTGTCTGTCGAGCCAGCCTCGCACCTATCGTGCGCTCCAGCTGCACTTCGGTAAGGTTCCTGCGTGCAAATACAGCACGGATGTACTCCGGGGTTTGCAGGAGGCCAGGGACCAAGGAAGGCTGGAACAGCCGCAGTAGGCTCGTCTGCGATTCCAGGGCCTGCACCTGTTGTTGTTTTCGGTTGTAGCCCAGCCGTCGAATCAGCCGCCATGCCGTGACTTCCGTCGCTGCCGCTCTCGCAACAGCCATGTACTCGGCCTTGACCTCTTCCGATACAGCAAGAGCGGTAAGGATGCAGTCCACGTCAGTGACGCTGGGAGAGGTGTTCCCGTTCTCGATCTTGGATAGCTTGGATCTGGACATAGCAGCACTACGGGCCACTGCTTTGGCCTCAATCCCGGAGGACTCGCGCAGTGCCCGTAGTGCGGAGCCAAGACTTGATCTATTCACTCCCCGTACTGCGCCCACCATTCAGGGAACGGTACGGCCGAAGCCATAGCCACATCCCTGTACCGCCGGAACTCTGACCGCTTGTCTTCACCGACAAAGTCAACGCCAAGGTACGCACCTTGAGCGTCATACTTCATGGCGCCAATCGTCCGGTCATCGAACATCCAGAAGTCGGGTGCAGTCGGGATGGGGTCTTCCCGGCCGGTCGTGTCCAGAATGAAGAACTCTTCTCCGGCAGTCATGTTGCGGATGTAGCCCCATGACAACTCGAACCGGAGATAGTCCGTCAATGGACGTGCCAGCACGTGTACGCGATAAATGCGCTTGCCTGCCTGCACCGCGTCGCCCACTGTCGTGAGCCATCCAGCCGTCTTGTATTCCTCCGGCTGGGGCTTCCCTGCGAGGAACGCCTGATAGGCGTCTACGCCGCCTGACTGACTGTAATCGTCCAGGGTTTCCAGCCGGAACGCTTCTCGTTCAAAGTCCTTGAGCCAGTCGCCCAGGGACTTAGATGAGGTTGTCACGGATCGCCTTTCGGATGAGCTCGATGGGGATTTCAACCATGGTTTCGTGCGCGGGAATCTTCCTCCCGTGGTCAGTTATTTCCGTGCCCTGAAAAGCCAGCGTCCCCCTGTCGGTGACGTAGATGGTCGGGCACTCGCCCTCGTCACAGTCCCCCACCAACCGCGTCAGTTCCGTTGCCACTGTGCCCCCTCCGCTTCAGGTGTCAGGTCCGATGTTCGCGGCCCCCTCAGAGTGGTGCAAGGGGTTCGAGTTTCCTCTACTGGAAACTGCCTCCGGGTTCGAGGGCGAGACCGGGGCTGCGGGGTTGGTCACGTGACCAACCCATGACCAACAGGGGCCCGAAACGGGCAGAAACGACAGGTGAAGGTGACCAACCGCAGAGCCGGTACACGGGGCTCTAAGCTACGTTTCCGCAGGTCAACGCAATGAATGAGCTGGTGCCCGAGTGGAGAGTTCAAGCCCCCCTCGGACACCAGCTGAGACCTCTGTTGATCAGGGGTCTTCTGCTTTTCCGGGGTGCGGCCGGACGCCGTGAAGACCCGCTGTCAGAGGCGACGGTTAGCGTGCGCCCATGAAAGACGAACGGCATACGACGGCACGGCGGGACCACGCCGGCACCGCCCGGAGCACCGCCCGGAGCGCTGCCCGCGCCGGGCGCACGGGACCCGATGCGGAGCCGAAGGGAATCGCCCTCTATCACGACATGCGGGTCGAAGAGGACTTCACGAAGTGCGCCGGCCGGCTCTTCTCGATCCTCAAGGCCGCCGCGGCTGCGAGCCCCGGCGCCCCGCGCCACATCTACCTCGACATCCAGGGGCACCGGAACGCCGCGGGAGGCTATGACGACGACGCGATGGAGATCATGCAGGAGTTCTTACTGGGGTTTCTCGGACCGTATCTCACGGAGATCAGCACTCCGCTCATGACCGTGCGCAACCCCGAGCCGCAGCGCGAGGACATTCCTCACGTCCTCACCGTGCGAGACCCCGAGCGTGAACACGCCTACGACCACAACAAGTTGGGCATACGCGGCAGGGAGAACCATCCCGACCGGCGCCGGTCGAGACCCCCACTCCGCAGCATCGCCGACTACCTCGGACTGGACGAGCCGATCTGCCTGATCTGCTGGCAGGCACCGGTCGAGCGGGCCCATGTGGTCCCCGAATCGCTCGGCGGCTCCAACGATGTGCGCAACTTCGCCCTCCTCTGCCCGGCTCACCACCGCGAGGCGCCCGACGTCGCAGACGCCGAGGCGTTCTGGTCCTGGGTCGACTACGCCTGTGAACGCGACGGTCACATGAAGTGGCAGGGTGTGGAGCCGGAGTTGGTGGCGAAGGCGGAACGGGTCGGTCTTCGCATCGAGACGAGCGGGCCGGTGCGCAGGAGCCTGCGCCACTTCGACCGGGTTCGAGACGAACTCGTGCGTCACTACGGCTGGTGCCCGGAGGACTTCGCCGGCGGCCACCACTGGGGAGCGCTGATGCAGGAGTTCCATACCGTCATGGACTCGGCGACCAGCACGCACTTCAACGTCGCCAAAAAGGCGTCCACCGAAGCGTGGGCCTTCGAAGTGGCCCGCAGACGCTTGAAGGACGGCGCAGCCGAGCGGGGGACCGCCGATGTCCGGCCCCCGGTGTCGAGCCGGCCCCCGGTGTCGAGCCGGCCCTCGGTGGAACTGGCGGAACGGGCGGCCCGTAAGTCGCCCGACCATGACGGTCCGCAGAACCTGGTCAACGCGGCGCGCAGGGCCGACATCGCGATGGAAGCAGCCGCCCTCGTGCGCGACATCGTGGGCACCACGGGAGTCGACAGTGCCGAGGAGGTGCTGCGGGGCATCAGGGAGGAAGTGGCGGACCGCACCGCGCAGTTCGAGCGGCTGGCCGACGAGTTGATGGGGCACGCGGCGTGCCGGCACTGCGGCCACGCCATAGCCCGGATCGGGGATGCTCCGTGGCGCCACAGCACCGCGGCACCCATGTCCCGCGGCTGCCGGGCCGCGAGTTTCGACAGGGACGGCACATGGGACGACTCCCTCGACCGGGCGTGGAAGGCGAGTCCACCGAAGGCGTCTCAGTGACGGTGGGGCGGCCGGGTCCCGGGGCCGGGCACCCGTACTGACGGGCGGCGAACGCCACGCCCCGGGTTCCGACCGTGCGGTCGAGCCGCGCGTCGACCGCCCCTCAGGTCCGCCTGAGAGCCAGCACCGCGTTGTGGCCGCCGAAGCCGAAGGAATTGCTGAGGACCAGGTCGCCGCAGGGCGGCAGGGCGCGGGGGGATTCGCGCACGACATCCAGGCCGAGGCCGTCCTCGGGGTCGTCGCAGCCGACGGTCGGCGGGATCAGGCCGTCGCGCAGGGTCAGGACCGCCGCGACGGCCTCGACCGCACCCGCCCCGCCCTGGAGGTGGCCCAGCGCGCCTTTGTTCGCGGTGACGGGGATGTCCCGGATCTGGCCGCCGAAGAGCCGGCACAGTGCCAGCGCCTCGGTCCGGTCGCCTTCGACGGTGGCCGTGGCGTGGGCGTTGATGTGGGCCACGTCGCCGGGAGTGGCCCCGGCGTCCGCGAGGGCCTTGCGCAGCGCCGCCTCGACGCCCCGCCCCTCGGGCTGGGGCGCCGCCATGTGGTGGGCGTCCGCGGAGAGGCCCCAGCCGGCGGCCTCGCAGTAGACGCGGGCGCCGCGGGCGCGGGCGTGCTCCTCGCTCTCCAGGACGACGACGCCGGCGCCCTCGCCGAGGACGAAGCCGTCGCGCGCCATGTCGAACGGCCTCGACGCGTGCTCGGGCCGGTCGTTGCGGGTCGATACGGCTCGCATCGCGGCGAACGCGGCGAGGATCTCCGGGGTGATCACCGCTTCGGTGCCGCCCGCGACGACGAGGTCGACCTTGTCGTCGCGGATGGCGTCGATGGCCTGCCCGATCGCCTCCGTGCCGGACGCACACGCGGAGACGAAGGTCCTGCACTGGCCGCGGATGTCCAGGTCCTTGGATATCTGGGCGGCCGAGGCCGAGGGCACGATCATGGGCGTGGTGTGCGGGGAGACCGCGCGCGGCCCGCGCTGGTCGAGGGCGAGGCGGCTCTCGACCAGGACGGGGGCGCCGCCGATGATCGTCCCCATCAGCACCCCGGTACGCTCCGGCCGCAGCCCGGCCGCCACGGTTCCCGCCGGGTCGAGCCCCGCGTCGCGCCAGGCCTCGCGGGCGGCGAGCAGGGCGAACTGCGCGGACCTGTTCATCCGGCGGGCCACCGGCCGGGGCAGCAGCGCGGCGGGGTCGACGGCGGCGCGGGCGGCGAGGCGTACGGGCAGCCCGTCGAAGCCGGGCCCCTCCACGGTGCCGACGCCGCAGAGGCCGTCGAGCAGGCCCTGCCACAGCTCCGGCGCGTCGCCGCCGAGCGGGGTGAGGGCGCCGAGGCCGGTCACCACGACCCGGCGCGCGGGGGGTGCGGCGGGCCGTTTGGGGTCGGGCAGGTCGGCGGGGTCGACGCGGGCGCTGCGGACGACTTGGCGCTCGTAGCGGGGCAGTACGCGCTCCAGGTCCGGGCCGCCGGTCAGGGGGCGCAGGTAGAGCCGGGTCCTGGTCTCGGTCGCGGGCGCCGTGCCGACCACCACGAGCCAGGGCCGGTCCGGGTCCGTCGCGATGACGTCGCCCGGCACCAGTTCGCCCGTGGTGAGCAGGTAGCAGGCGCCGCCCATGACCGACTCTTCGTTCATCGTGGACCCTTGCTCCGTCCCGTCACGAATCAGGATGTTTCGGTACCGATCCCCTACGCAGCATGCCTCCCCGCGGCGCAGAAGGCAGTTCAGGGAGGTGTCGTCCCTGGCCCGCGACCGGGCCCCCCGTATGTGAGCACGGCGCTGACCTGGGGTTCTCTTGCTTTCGGCGGGGAAGGTGAGGTTCTCTGGTTCCGTGAGACGCAGATCTGGACCCCCGGCCGCACCGCTCGCGCAGCGCAACGGCATCGACCCGGTGCGTGTGCGGCTGCCCGCCGACCCCGAGGGGGCCTGGGCGACGGTCGGCGACCATCTGGTGGGCCGGTTCGGGGGCGCGATCGGCGCGGAGCGGGTGACCGCGATGCTGCGCGAGGGGCGGTTCGTGGGAGCGGAGGGCCCACTGGACGGCACGGAGGCGTACCGGGCCGGGGCCCATGTCTGGTTCCACCGGGACTTCGAGCCCGAGGTGCCGGTGCCGTTCGAGGTCGGCGTCGTCCACCGCGACGAGCGGATCGTGATCGCGGACAAGCCGCACTTCCTCGCGACGACGCCGCGCGGCCGGCACATCACCGAGTCCGCGGTGGCCCGGCTGCGGCGGGACCTCGCGCTGCCCGCCCTCCAGCCCGCCCACCGGCTCGACCGGCTGACCGCGGGGCTCGCCCTGTTCGTCGTGCGGCCCGAGGACCGGGGCGCGTACCAGGGGCTGTTCAGCGGGCGCCGGGTGCGCAAGGAGTACGAGGCGGTGGCGGCGTACGACCCCGAGGTGGTGCTCCCCGCGACCGTGCGGAGCCGGATCGTGAAGGAGCGCGGGGTGATGGCCGCGCGGGAGGAGGAGGGGGAGGTCAACGCGGAGAGCCGGGTGGAGCTGGTGGAGCGGCGTGGGGCGCTGGGCCGGTACCGGCTGCTGCCCTCCACGGGGCGCACCCATCAGCTGCGGGTCCATATGAACGGGCTCGGGCTGCCCATCCTCAACGACCCCCTGTATCCGGTGGTGCGCCCGGAGACGGATCCGGACGACTTCGCCTCACCGCTCCAACTCCTCGCGAAGGTGCTGGAGTTCACCGACCCGGTGGACGGGCGGCCCCGCCGCTTCGAGAGCGGGCGCTCCCTCGCGGCGTGGCCGGCGCAGCCGACCGGGCCTCTCCGCCCCGGGCCTCAGTGACCCCGCGCCACCCACTCCCCCAGGCTCGGCGCCTCGGCGCCCACCGTGGTCGTGTCCCCGTGTCCCGTCCGTACGACCGTCTCCGGCGGCAGCGTCAGGACCCGCTCCCTGAGCGAGTCGATGATCGTGGGGAAGTCGGAGAACGAGCGGCCCGTCGCGCCGGGGCCGCCGGCGAACAGGGTGTCGCCGGTGAAGACCGTGTCGAGGGCCGGGGCGTGGAAGCAGACCGCGCCCGGCGCGTGGCCCGGGGTGTGCAGGACCCTCAGGACGACGTCGGAGACCAACACCGCCTCGCCGTGGGTGAGTTCACCGTCGGGGAGCCGGTCGGGGTGGGTCTGCTTCCACAGCGGGAGGTCGTCCGCGTGGAGGAGGATCGGCGCGCCCGTCGCCTCCGCGAGCGCCGGTGCCGCGTCGATGTGGTCGTTGTGGGCGTGGGTGCACAGGATCGCCCGCAGGGTGCGCCCGCCGAGGGCGGCCAGGATCGCGTCCGCGTCGTGCGCCGCGTCGATGACGACGGCCTCCTCGTCGTCCCCGACGATCCACACGTTGTTGTCGACGTCCCACGTGCCCCCGTCGAGGGAGAACGTGCCGGACGTGACCAGCTGGTCGATGCGCGCGCGCAGGCTCATCAGAACTCCACCACCGAACGGAGCACATCGCCCTCGTGCATCCGCTCGAAGGCCTTCTCGACCTCGTCGAGCGCGATGGTCTCGGTGACGAACGCCCCGAGGTCGATCCGGCCCTGCTGGTGCAGGTCGACGAGCATGGGGAAGTCGCGGGAGGGCAGGCAGTCGCCGTACCAGGAGGACTTCAGGGCGCCGCCGCGGCCGAACACGTCGAGGAGCGGGAGTTCCAGGGTCATCTCCGGGGTCGGCACGCCGACCAGGACGACCGTGCCGGCCAGGTCGCGGGCGTAGAACGCCTGCTTGTACGTCTCGGGGTGGCCCACGGCCTCGATGACGACGTCCGCGCCGTTGCCCCCGGTCAGCTCGCGGACCGCCTCGACGACGTCGTGGTTGCGGGAGTTGACGGTGTGCGTGGCGCCCATCGACTTCGCCGTCTCCAGCTTGCGGTCGTCGATGTCGACGGCGATGATCCGCGCCGCGCCCGCGAGCTTGGCGCCCACGATCGCCGCGTCGCCGACGCCGCCGCAGCCGATGACGGCGACCGAGTCGCCCCGGCCCACGCCGCCGGTGTTGATGGCGGCGCCGATGCCCGCCATCACGCCGCAGCCGAGCAGGCCCGCGACGGCCGGCGAGACCGCCGGGTCGACCTTGGTGCACTGGCCGGCCGCGACGAGGGTCTTCTCGGCGAACGCCCCGATGCCGAGGGCCGGCGACAGCTCGGTCCCGTCGACCAGCGTCATCTTCTGCTTCGCGTTGTGCGTGTTGAAGCAGTACTGCGGCCGGCCCCGCAGACAGGCCCGGCAACTCCCGCACACCGCGCGCCAGTTGAGGATCACGAAGTCGCCGGGTGCGACATCGGTGACGCCCTCGCCCACCGACTCCACGACCCCGGACGCCTCATGGCCCAGCAGGAACGGGAAGTCGTCGTTGATGCCGCCCTGCTTGTAGTGCAGGTCGGTGTGGCAGACCCCGCAGGCCTGGATCTTCACCACGGCCTCGCCGGGGCCCGGGTCGGGCACCACGATGGTCTCCACCCGTACGGGCTGGTTCTTCCCCGGTGCGATGACCCCTCGGACCTGCTGCGCCATGCCGCCACTCCCTGTTCCACGCCGTCGGATGTCTCAGGAACACACCCTATGAGGTGAGCCGGTGCACGCGTCGGCCTCCCACGTAGGTCGCGAGCACCCGCGTGGCGCCGATCTCCTCGGACGGGCCCGCGTACGGGTCGCGGTCGAGCACCGCGAGGTCGGCGAGGGCGCCCGCGCGGATGGACCCCGTGTCGTCGAGGTGGTTCACGTAGGCGGCGCCCGAGGTGTACGCGGCGAACGCGGCGGTCAGGCCGATCCGCTGGGCCGGCAGGAAGACCGGGCCCCCCTCGCCGGGCGCGATCCGGTTCACCGCCGTGTGGATGCCCTGCATCGGGTCGGGGCTGCTGACCGGCCAGTCCGAGCCCGCCGCCACCGTCGCCCCGGCCCCGAGCAGCGCCGCGAAGGGGTACTGCCACCCCGCCCGCTCGGGGCCGAGGAACGGGATGGTCAGATCGTCCATCTGGGGTTCGTGGGAGGCCCACAGGGGCTGGATGTTGGCGGTGGCGCCGAGCGTGCGGAAGCGTCCGATGTCGTCGGGGTGGACGATCTGGAGGTGCGCGAGGTGCGGCCGGGTGTCACGCCACCCGTTCTTTTTGCGGGCCGCCTCCACCGCGTCGAGCGCCTCGCGCACCGCCCGGTCGCCGAGCGCGTGGAAGTGGGCCTGGAAGCCGAGGGCGTCCAACTCGGTGACGTACGAGCGCAGCCGGGCCGGGTCGATGAAGCTGGTGCCGGTGTTGGCGGTGGCGCAGCCGCAGGCGTCGAGGTAGGGGCCGAGCAGCGCGGCGGTGCCGGTCTCGGCGACACCGTCCTGCATGATCTTCACCGTGCCGGCGCGGAACCGCCCTCCGCTCAACTCCCCGCGCCGCTCCACCAGTTCGGGGATCTGCTCGGCGCCGCGCTCACGGTCCCACCACAGGGCGCCTGCGACCCGCGCGGTCAGCGAGCCGTCGCGGGCGGCGGTGACGTACGCGTCGGCGGGGTCGTCCATGGAGCCGTAGCTCCCGACGATCGCGTCCTGCCAGGCGGTGATGCCGTACGCGTGGAGGTGGGCCTGGGCGCGCAGCAGCGCCGCGAGGCGTTCGGCGGGGGTGGAGCGGGGGGTGAACCGGCCGACGAGGTCCATGGCTCCCTCTTGGAGGAGCCCGGTCGGCTCCCCCGCCGCGTCGCGTTCGATACGGCCGTCGGCGGGGTCGGGGGTGTGCCGGGTGATCCCGGCGAGGGCGAGGGCGCGGGTGTTGACCCAGGCGCCGTGGTGGTCCCGGTTGGGGAGGTAGGCGGGGCGGTCGGGCACCGCGCGGTCGAGGAGGTCGCGGGTGGGGCTGCCGCCCTCGAAGGCCTCCATCGACCAGCCGCCCCCGGTGATCCACTCCTGGCCGGGGTTCTCCTCGGCGTAGGCGCGTACGGCGGCGAGGGTCTCGCCCGCCGTGCGCAGGCCCGTGAGGTCGCAGCGGGCCAGCTCGATGCCGGCCGAGACGGGGTGGACGTGGGCGTCCTGGAAGCCGGGGACCAGCAACTTGCCCGCCAGGTCGACGACTTCGGTCGCCGGGCCGATCAGGTCGCGCACCTCGTCATGGCCGACGGCGGTGACGCGGTCCCCGGTGACGGCCACGGTGGTGGCGCGGGTGCGGGCGGCGTCCAGGGCGAGGACCGGACCGCCGGTGAAGACGAGGTCGGCGGGGTCGTGGCGCATGCGGGGATCCGTTCCGTGAGGAGGAGATGGACGAGGAGGTGGAGGAGGTGGAGGAAGAGGGGCTGATGGCGCGGGTGGTTCAGACGTGGTGCGGGTGGTTCAGACGGCTTCGGCGGAGGCGCTCAGCGGGGCCGGTTCGCCCTGCGCGGCCGAAAGGCCGGTGACGAAGTACGGTGACTTCCTTACCCACTTGGCCCAGGCGCCCGCGGCGACTCCGCTGAGCAGCATCGCCGCGGGGCAGGCCAGCATGAACCAGCCGTTGTCGGGGCTGACCTCGAAGTGGTCGGCCGAGGTGTAGAACGTCCAGGCGAGGTAGCCGCCCAGCCCGAGCAGGAAGAGGGCGCTCAGCGTCGGGATCACGACGGCCCGGACGGCCGCGCCGGCACCCTCCCGCAGCGCGCCCCGGAAGCGGCTCGCCGCTGCCAGGGCGGTCAGCGCGTAGTAGAGGGACACCACGATCCCGATGGCGTTGACCGAGGCCAGGATCAGGTCGCCGATCCTGGGGATGAGCAGCGAGAGGACGGCGATGGCCGCCGCGACGCAGCCGATCGCGACGGTGCCCGCCGCCGGAGTCCCGTAGCGGGGGCTGACCTTGAGCCAGAGCGGGCCGAGCGTGCGGTCCCGGCTCATCGCGAACATGCCGCGCACGGTGGGGATGACTCCGGACTGGAGCGAGGCGATCGCCGAGAAGACGAGGGCGACCAGGGGGAGGGCGGCGAGCGGCTGGGAGGCGAGGCGGTCACCGAAGAAGGTGAGCCCCTGGGCGCCGTGTCCCACCAACTCGTCTGCGGAGAGCACCCGTTGGAAGGCGAAGGAGCCGAGCAGGAAGAGGCCGAGCATGGTGAACAGAGTGATGAGTCCGGCTTTGGAGGCGTCCTGCGGATCGCGTATCTCCTCGTTGACGCTGAAGGTCGACTCGAAGCCCCAGTAGCAGAAGACGGAGAGCAGCAGCCCCTGGGCGAGGGCCTGGCCCGAGGGGATGGTGAAGGGGTTCAGCCAGTCGAGGCTGAAGGGGTGCGGGCCGTGCACGAGCGCGTAACCGCAGAAGCCGAGGAGCACGGCGTACTCGAAGACCAGGAGCCACTTCTGGAGGGTGGCTGCCGAGCGGGTGCCGATGACCGCGGTGAGGGTGACCGCGACCAGGACGACGATGCCGATCGCGGTGGACTGGGCGGTGGAGTCGGGGTCCAGGCGCAGGCCGCCCAGGGTGTGCAGCCCGGTCTCGCCGGCGAGTTGGAGCAGCGCGGAGCCGGTGACGGCGGTGGTGTAGGCGAGGAAGACGACAGTGGAGACGATGCCGATCCAGCCGGTCAGGAAGCCGAGCCAGGGGCTGAGCGAACGGCCCACCCACACATAGCCACTGCCCATGTTCGGCTCGACCCTGTTGAGCCGGGTGTAGGCGCTCGCGATGCCCAGGATCGGGACGAACGCGAGCAGCATGACGATCGGCAGGTGCAGGCCGACGGCGCCGGCCGTGACGCCGAGTCCGATGCCGATGCTGGTGGTGGCCGCCGTGGAGGAGGCGGCGATGGCGACGCCGTCGAGGACGCCGAGGCTCTTGCGCAGGACGGGTGGGCCGTCCGTGCCGGGGGGAGTGCGCATCCTGGCTCCTTCGCCTGGGGGCGCTCTTCGGCCCCGATGGCGGCACATCGAACTCCCGATGGAGCCCGTGCGTCAACGGCGTTGTCATAAGGTCCGGCGGTCATTAGGGTGCGGCTGCATGAGCGAGCGAGTCGTGGCGGACGGGGAGCGGCGCCGGCGCCGGCCGACCAAGCGGGGCACGGTCCTGTCGGAGGAGCTGATCGTGGAGACGGCGCTGCGGCTGATCGGCGAGCACGGCGCGGCGGCGCTGACGGTGCGCCGTCTCGGCACGGCGCTCGGCGCGGATCCGAGCGCGCTCTACCGCTACTTCCAGGACACCGACGACCTGCTGCTCGCGGTGGCGGACGAGCTGATCGGGCGCACCCTGCGCGCGTGGCGACCGTCCGGCGACTGGCGGGCGGACCTGCGTTCGCTGGGGCTGCGGATCCACGCCGAATACCAGGCACATCCGCGGGCGGCGGTGCTGACCTGCACCCGGGTGACCGGGCGCGTGCACGAGATGCGGTCGGTGGAGACGATCCTCGAGATCCTGCGCGGGGCCGGGTTCCCGGACGCCGAAGCGGTGCGGATCTACCACGTGTTCGTGGACCAGACCCTGGCGTTCGCGGCGCTCGACGCCACGGTGCTCACGCTGACGAAGGAGTCCCGGGCCCTGGAGGAGCGGACCTGGCGCGAGCGGTACGCGCGGCTCGGAGCGGACACCCATCCGCATGTGGCGGCCACCGCGCCGACGCTGGTGGCGGAGATGGCCCGCAGCGCCTATCCGGCGGCCCTGGAGATGATGCTCGCGTCGGCGGCGGCCCGCTTGCGGCACGTACGGGCGTGATCCGCCGCCGCACGTACGGACGTGAAGGGCGTGCGGGCGCGAAAAAGGGCGGCCCCCGGGTGTCCTGCTGTCCGGGGTGCCGCCCTTGCGACGGGCTGCCGGGGCTACTCGCCCGCGGCGATCGCGCCGACCCGCCTGCGCACGACGTACCAGCCGCCGACGAGCAGCGCCGCGATGATCGGCAGGCAGTAGATCGTGGTGCGGCCCACTCCCCCGCCGTACCACATCAGGAACGCGACGGTCGCGAGGAAGACCAGCGTCACGATCTGCGTGTAGGGCGCCCAGGGCAGCTTGTACGAGGGCCGCTCCAGGTGGCCCTGTTGCGCGCGGCGCCAGAAGAGCAGCGAGCAGACCATGATCATCGCCCAGGTGCCGAGGATGCCGATGGAGGCGAAGTTGAGCACGATCTCGAAGGCGTCGTCCGGCACGACACCGTTGAGGGCGACGCCGAGGATGCCGAAGAACGCGGTGAACAGGACGCCGCCGTAGGGCACCTTGCCCTTGTTCATGACGCCGACGAACTTGGGCGCGGAGCCCGCGAGCGACATCGAGCGCAGGATGCGGCCGGTGGAGTACAGGCCGGAGTTGAGGCTGGAGAGCGCCGCGGTGAGGACCACGAGGTTCATCACGCCCGCCGCACCCGGCACGCCGATCTTGTCGAGGACGGTGACGAACGGGCTCTGGTTCTCGGAGTACTCCGTGTACGGCAGCAGCAGCGCGAGCAGCACCACGGAGCCGACGTAGAAGATGCCGACGCGCCACATGATCGAGTTGATCGCCTTGGGCAGGATCTTCTGCGGGTTCTCCGTCTCGCCGGCGGCGACGCCGCACAGCTCGACCGAGGCGTACGCGAAGACGACGCCCTGGATGACCAGCAGCATGGGCAGCATGCCCATCGGGAAGATGCCGCCGTGGCTGGTGACGTTGGAGAAGCCCGGCGTGGAGCCGTCGACGTCGTGCTGGGTCACCACGAGGTAGATGCCGACGAGCATGAAGGCGACCAGCGCGACGACCTTGATGATCGCGAACCAGAACTCCATCTCGCCGAAGTACTTCACCGAGATGAGGTTGGCGGCGAGGACGACCGCGAGGGCGACCAGCGCGCAGACCCACTGCGGTACGTCGCTGAACATGGCCCAGAAGTGGGCGTAGGTCGCGGCCGCGGTGATGTCGGCGACGGCGGTGGTCGACCAGTTCAGGAAGTACAGCCAGCCCGCCGTGTAGGCGCCCTTCTCGCCCATGAACTCACGGGCGTAGGAGACGAAGGCGCCGGAGGAGGGGCGGTAGAGCACGAGCTCGCCGAGGGCCCGTACGACGAAGAAGGCGAAGACGCCGCAGACCGCGTAGGCGATCGCGAGGGAGGGGCCCGCGCCCGCCAGCCGGCCGCCGGCACCGAGGAAGAGGCCGGTGCCTATCGCGCCGCCGATGGCGATCATGTTGATGTGGCGGGCCTTGAGGTCCTTGCTGTAACCGGCGTCACCGGCGTCGATGTGGGGGGTACCCGCCGTCGCCCCCGCGGGGGCACTCTGGGGCTCGGCCGCAGGCATGGTGCGGTCACTCATGGAGTAGTTCGCCTTTGTGAGGGGTCATGCGGTCGTGCGGGACCGGTCGCGTCGGTGATGCAGGTCGTCACCCTGGCACGGGCCGGCGGCCCATAGTCCCCGCTGTCGGCACAGTTTGGCAGTGGCCAATGTCACCTACAGGCAGATTTGAGGTGTTTCTGAGGTAACCGAAAGGTATCCGGTGCGTTTTTTTGTTGCTCAGCGTACCTACGGTGCGAGGACGTCCAGCTCCTGGAGGGCGCCGAGCGCGATCTCCCGGGTCAGCCGCTCGGCCTCCGCGGCGTCGCGTTCACGGACCGCCTCCGCCACCCGCACATGCAAAGTGACGGCCGCCGGATCGGGGTCGGGGAACATCACCTGGTGGTGGGTGCGGCCGGTGAGGACCTCGGCGACCACGTCGCCGAGCCGGGCGAACATCTCATTGCCGGAGGCGTTGAGCACGATCCGGTGGAAGGCGACGTCGTGCACGAGGTACGCCTCCAGCTGCCGGCCGCGCGAGGTGGCCACCATGCCGAGGGCCTCCTCGGTGAGGGCCGCGCACTGCGCGGGGGTGGCGTGCAGCGCGGCGAGCCCGGCCGCGGCCGGCTCGACCGCGGAGCGCAGCACGGTCAGGGAGCGCAGCTGGCGCGGGCGGTCGGCGCCGGCCAGGCGCCACCGGATGACCTGCGGGTCGTAGACGTTCCACTGCTCGGCCGGCTGTACGGTCACGCCGACCCGGCGCCGGGACTCGACCAGATACATGGATTCGAGGACCCGCACCACTTCGCGGACCACGGTGCGCGAGACGTCGAAGCGCTGGGCCAGCTCGTCGGTGCGCAGCACACTGCCCGGCGGGAACTCCCCGGCGGTGATGGCCAGGCCCAGGCTGTCGAGCACATGCGTGTGAAGGCCCCGGGCCCCAGTCGTCATGGGCCAAGCCTACGGGGGCAGGCTCGCGGCGATCACGCGGGAGCCGGACGGGGACCCTCGGCATGGGCCTTCGACACCTCGGCCTCAAAAGTATGACTTTTACATCACGACCTCTTGAATATGTCGTACCTAATGGGTTTGAGTGGGCCGCGACGGACATCGATGTCGATGAGGACAGCGAGGCACCACCCGCATGAACTCCCCCCTGACCATCGTGGTGATGGGCGTTGCCGGGACCGGCAAGACCACCATCGGACCACTGGTCGCAGCACGGCTCGGCGTCCCCTACGCCGAGGGCGACGACTTCCACCCCCCGGCCAACGTCGCCAAGATGTCCGCGGGCGTCCCGCTGGACGACGCCGACCGCGGGCCCTGGCTCGACGCGATCGGCGCCTGGGCCCACGGCCGCGCCGGACTCGGCGGCGTGGTCAGCAGCTCCGCGCTCAAGCGGAGCTACCGCGACCGGCTGCGGGCCGCCGCCCCCGGGGTCGTCTTCCTCCACCTGGCCGGAGACCGCGCGCTCATCGAGCGGCGGATGGCCGAGCGCAAGGGCCACTTCATGCCGGCCGCGCTGCTCGACTCCCAGTTCGCCACCCTCCAGCCGCTGGCCCCCGACGAGGCGGGCGTCGCCGTCGACGTGTCCGGCACCCCCGAGTCCATCGCGGAGCGCGCCGCCGCCGCGCTGCGCACGCTCACCATCTAAGGAATCCCACCGTGACCAGACTCAGCGTCGAGTTCCTGGCAGCGGACGCCACGCAGCCGATCACCTCGGCCGGCAACACCCAGCTGGGCATCGCCGTACTCGCGGGCATCGCCGTCATCGTCCTGCTCATCACCCAGTTCAAGCTGCACGCCTTCCTGGCCCTCACCATCGGCTCGCTGGCGCTCGGCGCCTTCGCGGGCGCCCCGCTCGACAAGGCCATCGCCAGCTTCACCGCCGGGCTCGGCAGCACGGTCGCCGGCGTGGGCGTGCTGATCGCGCTCGGCGCCATACTCGGCAAGCTGCTCGCCGACTCCGGCGGGGCCGACCAGATCGTCGACACCATCCTCGCCAAGGCCGGGAAGTCCGGCGGGCGCGCGATGCCGTGGGCGATGGTGGCCATCGCCTCGATCATCGGGCTCCCGCTCTTCTTCGAGGTCGGCATCGTGCTGCTGATCCCGGTGGTGCTGCTCGTCGCCAAGCGCGGCAACTACTCCCTCATGCGGATCGGCATCCCCGCGCTCGCCGGTCTCTCGGTGATGCACGGCCTGATCCCCCCGCACCCGGGGCCGCTCGTCGCCATCGACGCGATCGGCGCCAACCTGGGTGTGACCCTCGCGCTCGGTGTCGTCGTCGCCATTCCGACGGTGATCATCGCGGGCCCGGTGTTCTCGAAGTACGCCGCCCGCTGGGTCGACATCCCCGCGCCGGACACGATGGTCCCCGCCCGCCCGTCCGAGGACCTGGAGAAGCGGCCCAGCTTCGGCGCGACCCTCGCCACCGTGCTGCTTCCCGTCGTCCTGATGCTGGCCAAGGCCCTGGTCGACATCGTGATCGACGACCCGAAGAACCACCTCCAGCGGGTCACCGACGTCATCGGCTCGCCCCTGATCGCGCTGCTCGCGGCGGTCCTGGTCGCCATCTTCACGCTGGGCCGGGCCGCCGGCTTCACCAAGGGACGCATCTCGACGACCGTCGAGAAGTCGCTCGCCCCGATCGCCGGCGTCCTGCTGATCGTGGGCGCGGGCGGCGGCTTCAAGCAGACCCTGATCGACGTGGGCGTCGGCCAGATGATCCTGGACTTCTCCAAGGACTGGGCCATCCCCTCGCTGCTCCTGGCCTGGCTGATCGCGGTGGCGATCCGCCTCGCGACCGGTTCGGCGACGGTGGCGACGATCTCCGCCGCGGGTCTGGTGGCACCGCTCGCCGCCGACATGTCGACCTCGCACGCGGCGCTGCTCGTGCTCGCCGTCGGCGCCGGCTCGCTCTTCTTCAGCCATGTCAACGACGCCGGGTTCTGGCTGGTGAAGGAGTACTTCGGAATGAGCGTCGGGCAGACCGTCAAGACCTGGTCGGTGATGGAGACGATCATCTCCGTGGTGTCGCTCGGCTTCGTGCTGCTCCTTTCACTCGTCGTGTAGCCGGGCGCCGGGCCGCGCCGGCCCCCCGTCCGGTGCCACGTCGTCCGACTCCGGCTCCCACAAGGGGTGTTCACGCTCCGCCCACGGCCGGTCGACCGACCCGGTGCGCATGCCACGGCGTGCCTCCGGGTCGCCGAACGCCATCCACACATGGCCGGCGACGACGATGCCGATGGCGAGCGAGAGCCAGTCGTGGACGAACGTCGATCCGATCCGTACGTCGATCGGCGCGAGGTGGGTGAACCACATCACGAGGCCGGTGCCCAGCATCACCAGTGCCGCGCCCGCGATCCACCCCGCGTACACCTTCTGACCGGCGTTGAACTTCCCCGCCGGCCGCGGCTCGCGCACCCGGCGCAGCGCGCTGCGCAGCCAGGTGCGGTCGTACGGGTGGAACCGGTTGAGCCGGCCCAGGTCCGCCCGGAACGCGCGGGACACCAGTCCGATCAGGACCGGCACGGGCAGCAGCACCCCGCAGATCTCGTGCACCCGCACCACCAGTTCCCGCCGCCCCACCGCCTCGGCGAACTGCGGGACGTACAGGATCGCCGCGGTGACCACGCAGGCGCCCATCAGCCAGGCCGTGGCCCGGTGCACCCACCGCACACCCGGGGTGAACCGCCGTACCGTGTACGGGAGTTCAGGAGGCGGTGGGGGTGTCTTCGCGTCCGTTGGACCGGCCGACCCAGGCGTCGGTGTCATAGCCTCGCTCCTCCCAGTATCCTCGCTCGACCTTCTCCGTGACCGTGATCCCGGAGAGCCATTTCGCCGACTTGTAGAAGTACATGGGCGCCACGTACAGGCGGACCGGGCCGCCGTGGGCGTGGTTGACCGGCTTGTCCTGCATGCTCAGCGCGATCAGCACGTCGTCGCGGCGCGCCTGTTCGAGGGTGAGGCTCTCGCTGTACGCGCCGTCGAAGCAGGTGAAGCGGACCGCGCCGGCGCCGGGGCGCACGCCCGCCGCGTCCAGGACGCGGGACAGCTGGACCCCGGCGAAGGGGGTGCCGGGCACCCGCCAGCCGGTCACGCACTGCACATCGCGTACGAGGCGGGTCTGCGGCATCGCGCGCAGCGAGTCCAGCGTGTACGTCGCCGGCTTGGTGACCAGGCCGTCGACGGTGAGGCGGTAGTCGGCGGCGGTCCTGGTCGGCACCGACGAGGTGACCGAGTAGTAGCGGAAGCCGCCGCCGTTGGGCAGCAGGCTGGTGAGCCCGGTGGGGTCCTTGTCGGCGGCGGCGCCGAGGAACGATTCGAGGCCGCCCTGTACGTAGCGCGCGGAGGCCACCCCGGCCGCGCCGAGTCCGAGCATGCCGAGCACGAGCCTGCGCCCGACGGGAGCGCCCCGCGAGGGCGGAGGCGTTGGTTCTGGTGTCACCCCTTGATTCGAACACCCTGAGCCCGGTCCTGCCAGGGGCCGCGGCCGCACGTCACCGTTCCGTCAGAAATCCCGCAGCCGGCTCACAGCTCACCGGCGCTCCCCCGGCGCGGCGGGGGCACCTCGTCCGCGGGCGCCGCACGGCGCCGGGCCCGCAGCACGAGGCCCCGCGCGAGCCCCACCCCGAGGGCCACGGCGACGATCCCGGGCAGCAGCCGGCTCAGCGTGGCGTCGGGGCCCGCGCCGACCAGCGCGGGGAACTGCCTGACGGTGTACGCGGCGATGCCGAGCAGTGCCGTGCCGGAGGCGCCGGCCGCGAGCAGCCGCCAGGCCTGCGCCCGGACCGCTCCCCGGCGGACGAAGAAGACGATCACGGCCAGCGACACCGCGGCCATGAGCAGGACCACGCCCAGCGCGCCCACGCCCGCCATCCATGTGAACAGGTGGGTGACGGGGGCGGTCGGATCGCCGGCCTGTCCGTGGTCGGTGACGGCGAAGAGCGCCACGACGGCGACCGAGACGGCGGTCTGGAGCAGCGAGCCGGCCGCGGGCGCCCCCGTGTCGGCGTTGGTGCGGCCGAAGCCGGCGGGCAGCAGGGCCTCGCGGCCCATGGCGAAGGCGTACCGGGCCACGACGTTGTGGAAGCTGAGCAGCGCCGCGAACATGCCGGTCACGAACAGGACGTGGAGCACCTCGGCGAAGGTGCCGCCCAAGTTCTTGTCGGCGAGCGCGAACAGCAGCCCCGGGCCCTGCTTCTGGGCGGAGTCCACGATGTCGCGCGGGCCCGCCGCGAGGGTCAGCGCCCAGGAGCTGAACGCGAAGAAGAGCGCCATGGATCCGACGGCGAGGAACATGACGCGCCGGACGACGACGCGCGGCCGCCGGGTCTCCTCGGCGTACACCGGGGCCTGCTCGAAGCCGGTGAAGGCCGCGAGGCAGAAGCACAGGGCGACGCCGACGCTGCCCCTGCTCAGGGCGTGCGGGTTGAAGGCGTGCAGGGAGAGCCGGTCGGCGGCGGGATGCGCGACGGCGGCGGCGTCGAAGACGGTGACGAGGACGACCTCCGCGGCGAGCAGCACGCCGAGCACCTTGGCGTTCAGGTCGATCCTCAGCCAGGCGAGGCCGCCGGCCAGCGCCACCGCGAGCAGGGCCGGCACCCACCAGTCGATGACGACATGGAGGTGGGTGTCGAGCAGCCCCGAGACCTCGAACCCGAACAGGCCGTAGATGCCGGCCTGGAGCGCGCTGTAGGCCACCAGCGCCACCCAGGACGCCCCCGCGCCCGCGGTCGGGCCGAGGCCGCGCGCAATATAGGCGTAGAGCGCGCCCGCGTGGTGCACATGGCGGCTCATCTCGGCGTACCCGACGCAGAACAGGACGAGCACCGCGCCGAGGGTGAGGAAGAGGAGCGGCTGGCCGACGACGCCCATCTCCGCGAACGCGGTGGGCATCACCCCGGCCACCACCATCAGGGGCGCGCTCGCGGCGAGCACGGACAGCAGCAGCCCCGGGGTGCCGAGGCGGCCGGACCGCAGCGCCCGGTCCCGCCCGTCGTCCGGGCCCGGCCGGGTGGCGCCGCCGTCCTCGGTCCGGGCGGCCTCGCCCGTCCTGCCGGTCCCACTGGTCTCGCCGGTCTCGCTCCGCATGCGGAATGTGTACCCCTTCGAACACGCGCCCAGCTCAACCGAGTTGGGGCACGGCCGCGACCGTAGGCCGCCCGTGTGAACGACCGGCGGACCGTGATCGAACACGCGTGGTCGCCGGAGAGGCCTTCCTAGGCGACCGCCTGCGCCGCCGCATGGCCCGCCGCGCGGCCGGAGAAGACGCAGCCGCCGAGGAAGGTGCCTTCCAGGGAGCGGTAGCCGTGGACGCCGCCGCCGCCGAACCCGGCGGCCTCCCCCGCCGCGTACACACCCGGCAGCGGCTCGCCGCCCGCCGTGAGGACGCGCGAGGACAGGTCGGTCTCCAGTCCGCCGAGCGACTTGCGGGTCAGGATGTGCAGCTTGACCGCGATCAGGGGGCCGGCCTTCGGGTCGAGGATGCGGTGCGGGGGCGCGGTGCGGATCAGCTTGTCGCCGAGGTAGGCGCGGGCCCCGCGGATGGCGGTGACCTGGAGGTCCTTGGTGAAGGGGTTGCGGATCTCGCGGTCGCGGGCCACGATCTCGCGGCGCAGCGCCGCCTCGTCGATGAGGGGCTCCTTGGTCAGCGCGTTCATGCCGCGCACCAGCGAGGCGAGGTCCTTCTCGACGACGAAGTCGGCGCCGTGGTCCATGAACGCCTTGACCGGACCCGGCACGTCGGCCCGAGCCCGCCCGATGACACCGCGCACGGACTTGCCCGTCAGATCGGGGTTCTGCTCGGAGCCCGACAGGGCGAACTCCTTGCCGATGATCTTCTGGTCGAGGACGAACCACGTGTAGTCGTGGCCGGTCTTCATGATGTGGTCGAGCGTGCCGAGCGTGTCGAAGCCCGGGAAGAGCGGTACCGGGAGCCGGCTGCCGTGCGCGTCCAGCCAGAGCGAGGAGGGTCCCGGGAGGATGCGGATGCCGTGCCGGGACCAGATCGGGTCCCAGTTCTGGATGCCCTCGGTGTAGTGCCACATCCGGTCGCGGTTGATGTGGTGGGCGCCGGCCTCCTCGGTGATGCCGAGCATGAGGCCGTCGACGTGGGCGGGCACGCCGGACAGCATGTGCTCGGGCGGGGTGCCGAGCCGCTGGGGCCACTGGGCCCGCACGAGGTCGTGGTTGCCTCCGATGCCGCCGCTGGTCACGATCACGGCCTGCGCCTTAAGCTCGAAGGATCCGGTGACGGTCCGGGTGGACGCGGTCCCGCGCGCGGCGTCCGACGGTTCCAGGATCTCGCCGGTCACCGTGTCGACGGCCCCGGCACTGCGCCCGAGCCCCGTCACCCGGTGGCGGAAAGCGAACTGGACAAGCCCCCGGGCGGCGCCCTCCCGCACCCTCCGTTCGAAGGGGGCGACGAGGCCGGGCCCGGTGCCCCAGGTGATGTGGAAGCGGGGAACGGAGTTGCCATGGCCGGTGGCGTCGTAACCGCCTCGTTCGGCCCAGCCCACCACAGGAAAGAACCGGACTCCCTGGGCGTGCAGCCACGCCCGCTTCTCGCCGGCCGCGAAGTCGACGTACGCCTCGGCCCACGCGCGCGGCCAGTGGTCCTCGGGCCGGTCGAAGCCGGCCGTGCCGTACCAGTCCTGGAGCGCCAGCGCCCGGCTGTCCTTGATCCGCATGCGGCGCTGCTCGGGCGAGTCGACGAGGAAGAGACCGCCGAAGGACCAGTGTGCCTGGCCGCCCAGGGACTGTTCGGGCTCCTGGTCGAGCAGGATCACCTTCCTGCCCGCGTCCACCAGCTCGGCCGTGGCCACCAGGCCCGCGAGCCCCGCCCCGACCACGATCACATCGGCGTCGTACGCCATGAGCCGCTCACTCCGCTCGTCCGCCACGTTACCCGTGGGTCAGATCTTCGGCGGGCCGTCACCCGGCGTCAACCGCCCGGGTGCGGGCACCCGAGAGGCAGCAGCGTCCCCGGAGCGCTATCGTCGGCCAAAACAGCGCCCCCCGGCCGTACTTGAGGTGTACGACGTGTCGGTCCTGGTCCTCGTCCTCGCCGTGAGCGCAGCGTGTTGTCTGGGCTCGGGCTTCGTGCTGCAGCAGAACGCGGCGCAGCACGCCCCGCTGAGCGACTTCCTCTCTCCGAGGCTGCTGCTCGACCTGGTGCGGATGCCGCGCTGGCTTGCCGGGATAGGCCTGATGGTCGCGGGCATGGTGCTCAGTGCCCTGGCGCTCGGCTGGGGCGAGGTCTCGCTGGTCGAGCCGCTGGTGGCGACCAATCTGTTCTTCGCGATGTGGCTGTCCCGGCTGTGGACGCGCCAGCCGCTCGGCCGCCAGGGCTGGGCGGGGCTGGCGCTGCTCGCCGGCGGGGTGACCGCGTTCATCGTGGCGGGCCAGCCGCAGGGCGGTGTCGCGGTGGCGGGTGTGCTGCGGCACTGGCTGATCGTGGGCATCGTGGTCGGCCTCGCGCTGCTGCTCGCGGGGCTCGCCAAGCACGACCGGCTCAGCGTGGCGGCGCCGGTGCTGCTGGCCGTCGCGGCGGGCATGCTGTACGGCCTTCAGGACGCGCTGACCCGGATCAGCGGCCAGCGCCTGTCCCGCGGGGGCTGGCCGGAGCTGATGACCAGTTGGCAGCCGTACGCGGTGATCGCGCTCGGCATCACCGGTCTCGTCCTGGTGCAGAGCGCCTTCGAGACGGCTCCGCTGCGGATGTCGCTGCCCGCGCTGACGGCGGCGCAGCCGCTCGCCGGGATCGCCTGCGCGGTCGGCTTCCTCGGGGACCGGCTGCGTACCGACACGGGCGCGCTCGCCTGGGAGGCGGCGGGGCTCGCGGCGATCGTGGCGGGGATCGTGCTGCTCGGGCTGCACCCGGCGATGCCGTCGGGCACGGCGTCGCAGGCGGAGACCCGCGACCTCCAGCCGCACTGAGCGGCCGGGCAGGTGACGGGAGGCGGGGCCGCTCGGGCGCCACCCGGACGGTGGTTTCATGGGCCCATGAATCCGGCTGACGAAATCCTGGACATCGTCGACGAGCACGACACCGTGACCGGGCAGGCTCGGCGGGCCGACGCCTACGCGCGGAACCTGCGGCACCGCTGTGTGTTCGTCCTGGCCCGGGACGCGGCGGGCCGGATCTTCGTGCACCGCCGCACCCCGGAGAAGCTGGTCTTCCCCTCCCTGTACGACCTGTTCGTCGGCGGCGTGGTCGGTGCGGGCGAGTCGTACGACGACGCGGCGCTGCGCGAGGCCGAGGAGGAACTCGGGGTGCGGGGGCTGCCGCGGCCGGTGCCGCTGTTCAAGTTCCTCTACGAGAACGGCGAGCAGAGCTGGTGGTCGTCGGTCTACGAGGTGCGCTGCGAGCTGCCCGTGCGACCGCAGGTGGAGGAGGTCGCCTGGCACGACTTCCTGCCGCTCGACGAGGTGGAGCGGCGCATCGGCCAGTGGGAGTGGGTGCCGGACGGCCTCGCGGCCTGGCGGCGGCTGCGCTCCTCGGGGCTCGTGCTGTCCTGAGGGACCGCCGGGTAGGGTGCGGCAGGTGATCACGATCGTGCAGACGCTGCGGCTGTGGTTCGCGCCCCAGCGCATCGGCGAGGAGGGCGAGACCCCCGACTACCGGTTCTCGCTCGCCAACGAGCGCACCTTCCTGGCCTGGATCAGGACCTCGCTCGCGCTGGTCGGCGGCGGGTTCGCGGTCGACCAGTTCCTGCCCGACCTGCGGTGGGGCATCCGGGTGGCGCTCGCGCTCGCGCTGCTCGCGTCGGGGGTGCTCTGCGCGCTGCGTGCGGTCAACCACTGGGTGCGGTGCGAGCGGGCCATGCGGCGCGGCGAGGACCTTCCGGTGTCGCGCTTCCCGACCGTCCTGAGCCTCGCCGTGGCCCTGGTCGCCGTGGCGATGGTGGTGGTCGTCGTCTTCGGCTGGGCCGGCTGATGACCGCCCGGCTCCCCGACCGGGACCCCGGGCTCCAGCCCGAGCGGACCCGGCTCGCGTGGCGGCGTACCACCCTGTCCTGCACGGTGACCGCGGTGCTCGCCGCCAAACAGGCGGTGCACCGCGGAAGTTCACCGGTGGCGCTGATCGCGGTGACGCTCAGCGCCCTGGTGTGGCTCGGTTTCCTCGCCGTGGCGCACCTGCGCATCCAGACCCTGAGCGGCGGCGCCCCGCGCTTCCGGGTGCTCGGGGTGCGCGCCGCCCTCGCCGCGGCCGGGTGCACGGTGGCCCTGGCCTGTTTCGCCGTCGCCATGCTCTTCTGACCACGGCTCCGGTCCGGGGGCCCTGCCATGCGGGGCCCGGCAGGAGGGCGTCCGGTCCGGACTCGTAGGGGGTCCGGTCTGGACGGCATACCGACTGGTCGGTAGCGTGTTCGCTTACACGATGACCGACCCCGCCGTGGAGGTGCCGAACATGAGCGCAGTCCCCCCGCCAGGCCTCGATCCGGAGCGGCTGCGGGCCCATCTGGACCGCGCGCGTCCGGGCCTCGTGAGCGGACCGCTCAGCGCCCGCCTGATCGAGGGCGGCCGGTCGAACCTGACCTACGTCGTCACCGACGGCGCAGGCCAGTGGGTCGTACGCCGCCCGCCGCTCGGCCATGTGCTCGCCACCGCGCACGACATGAGGCGCGAGCACCGGGTGATCAGCGCCCTGCACCCGACGGCCGTCCCGGTGCCCGAGCCGGTGCTGCTCTGCGAGGACGAGTCGGTGCTCGGCTCCCCGTTCTACGTCATGGAGTACGTGGCCGGCACGCCCTACCGCACCGCCGAGCAGCTCGCCCCGCTCGGCCCCGCGCGGACCAGGGCCGCCGTGCTCTCCCTGGTGGACACGCTGGTCGAGCTGCACGCCGTCGACCCGGAAGCGGTCGGCCTCGGGGACTTCGGGCGGCCCGAGGGCTTCCTCGACCGGCAGCTGCGGCGCTGGGGCAAGCAGCTCGACGCCTCCCGCAATCGCGAACTCGCCGGCATCGACGAACTGCACACCGCCCTCGGGCGCGATCTGCCGGCCTCGCCCGCGCCGGCCGTCGTGCACGGCGACTACCGCCTGGACAACGTCCTGATCGGCGAGGGCGACCGCATCGAGGCGGTGCTCGACTGGGAGATGTCCACCCTCGGCGACCCGCTGACCGACCTCGGGCTGCTGGTCATGTACAGCGCGAAGCTGGACCTGCCCCACTCGCCGGTCTCCACCACGGCCGGCGCCCCGGGCCACCCCTCCCCCGCCGAGCTGATCGAGCGCTACGCGGCCCGCTCCGGCCGCGACACCTCGGCCATCTCCTGGTACACGGCGTTCGCCTGGTTCAAGCTCGCCGTGATCCTCGAAGGCATCCACTACCGCTACACCCTCGGCCAGACCGTGGGCGCCGGGTTCGACCGCATCGGCGAGCTGGTCCCCGTCTTCATCGAGCACGGTCTCACCACCCTTCAGGAAGGCTGAACCCCCGCCATGGACTTCGCATTCGACGCCCGCACCGAAGAACTGCGGACCGGGCTCCTCGCCTTCATGGAGGAGTACGTGTATCCCGCCGAGGCCACCGCGCACGAACAGCGCGCCCTGCTCGCCTCGCCGTGGGACACCCCGGGGATCGTGGCCGACCTCAAGGCCGAGGCGCGCCGCCAGGGCCTGTGGAACCTCTTTCTGCCCGACGCGGAGCACGGAGCCGGACTCACCAACCTCCAGTACGCCCCGCTCGCCGAAATCACCGGCCGCTCCCCGCACCTGGCGCCGACCGCCCTCAACTGCGCGGCCCCCGACACCGGCAACATGGAGGTGCTGGCGCAGTTCGGCTCGGACGAGCAGAAGAAGCGGTGGCTGGAGCCGCTGCTCGCCGGGGAGATCCGCTCGGCCTTCGCGATGACCGAGCCCGAGGTCGCCTCGTCCGACGCCACCAACATCGAGACGCGGATCGAACGGGACGGCGACGACTACGTCATCACCGGCCGCAAGTGGTACATCTCCGGCGCGATGAACCCGGACTGCGCGATCTTCATCGTGATGGGCAAGACCGACCCGGGCAACGCCGATGTGCGCCGCCAGCAGTCGATGATCCTGGTCCCGCGCGACACCCCCGGCGTGGAGATCCGCCGGGCCATGCAGGTGTACGGCTACGAGGACCACTCCCACGGCGGCCACGCGGAGGTCGTCTTCCACGGCGCCCGGGTGCCCGCGGGCAATCTGGTCGGCGAGGCGGGCGGCGGCTTCGCCATCGCGCAGGCGCGCCTCGGGCCCGGCCGGATCCACCACTGCATGCGGCTGATCGGGATGGCCGAGCGGGCCATCGAGCTGATGTGCCGCAGGGCCGTGTCCCGTACGGCGTTCGGCAAGCCGATCGCCCAGCAGGGCGTGGTGCAGGAGTGGATCGCGGACGCGCGCGTCGCGGTCGAGCAGCTGCGCCTGCTCGTCCTGAAGACGGCCTGGCTGATGGACACCGTGGGCAACCGCGGCGCGCACACCGAGATCCAGGCCATCAAGATCGCCACCCCGCGCACCGTGGTCGGCATCATCGACGACGCGGTCCAGCTGCACGGCGCGGGCGGGGTGAGCCAGGACTTCCCGCTGGCCGAACTGTGGGCCGCGGCACGGACGTTGCGGCTCGCGGACGGCCCCGACGAGGTGCACCAGCGCTCGCTGGCCCGCCGCGAGCTGAAGAAGTACCTGTAGCGGAGCGGGAGTTCAGGGCCGCAGCGCGCGCAGCAGCAGGTCGGCGAGGTGATCGGCGACCTGCTGCTGGGTGAGCGGCCCGTCCGGCCGGTACCAGGTGGACAGGTGGTGGACCGAGCCGAAGTGGTAGTCGACCACCAGGTCCGCCGGGGTCGCGGTCGAGAACACCCCGGCGGCCTGGCCCTCCTCGATGAGGGCGCGGAACCGCTCGTGGTAGCGCCGCCGCTCGGCGCGGACCTGCTTGTTCTTCTCGGGGCTGAGCTGGTGCATCGAGCGGAAGAAGATCGCGGCGTCGTCGAGGTTGTCGATGGTGGTCACCACCACGTCGGCGGCCGCCTCGCGCAGCCGCTGCTCGATCGGCGCGTCCGCGCCGGCGAACGCGTCGAGCCGCTCCTGCTGGAGGCGCAGCACCCGGGCGTACACCTCCTGGAGGAGGTCCTCCTTGGAGCCGAAGTAGTGGTAGAGCGCGCCCTTGGTGACCCCCGCCGCCTCCACGATCTCCTGCACGGAGGTGCGGTCGTAGCCGTTCTCCGCGAAGAGGCGGGTGGCGGCGGCGAGCAGCCGCTGGGGGACGGGGGTGGTGCCGCTTGTGTCCGTCGCCTTGGCCATCGCCGCCACCTTTCTGTCGTACGTGCGCGGGGGCCTGGGCCCCCGCCCTGTTCCGGTCCTGCTGTGTCGGTACCTGCCGGCACCCGGGAGTTACGCCTGGGTGCGCAGCTCCCGCCTGAGGATCTTCCCACTCGTCGTCTTGGGAAGCTCCGCCAGGATCTCCACCTCGCGCGGGTACTTGTAGGCCGCGAGCCGCTCCTTGCAGTACGCGGCGAGTTCCGCCGGGTCCGCTTCGGCGCCGGGGCGCAGGGAGACGTACGCCTTGACGCTCTCGCCGCGGTAGGCGTCGGGGATGCCCACGACGGCCACCTCGCGCACCGCCGGGTGTGTGTAGAGGACGTCCTCCACCTCACGCGGCCAGACCTTGAAGCCGGACGCGTTGATCATGTCCTTCATGCGGTCGACGACGTACAGCCAGCCGTCGCGGTCCATGAAGCCGATGTCGCCGGTGCGCAGCTCGCCGTCGGGGAACGCCTCGGCGGTGGCGTCGGGGCGGCGCCAGTAACCGGGCACCACCTGGGGTCCGCTCACCACGATCTCGCCCTGCTCGCCGAAGGGCACCTCGTTGCCTTCGAGGTCGACGATCCGTACGACCGTCTGGGGACCGGGCACGCCGACGGAGAGCGTGCCGGAGACGGGGTCGACCGGCGCTTCCTTCTCGGGCGGCACGGAGGCGCAGGGGGCGGTGCACTCGGTCAGGCCGTAGCCGTTGCGGATGTACGGACCGAACCCCGCGCGGAACCGTTCCACCAGCGCGGGCGGCAGCGGGGCGCCGCCCGACGAGATCAGCTCGAACGAGGCGAAGTGGTCGCGGGTGACGCCGGGGGTGGCGGCGAGCGCCATGAACGCCGTGGAGGGGCCGACGGTGTAGGCGGGGCGGTGCTCGGCGAAGGCGTCGAGGACGACGCCCGGGTGGAAGCGGTAGGTGAGGATCAGGGTGCCGGCGTTGGCGATGCAGGTCGCGAGCTCGCAGACCATGCCGGTGATGTGGAAGAGCGGCGCGAGTGCGAAGTAGCCCGAGCCCTCGGCGACCGGATGCCCGGTGCGCTGGCGCTCCGCGTTGTAGGTGATGCCGCGGTGGGTGTTCATCGCCCCCTTGGGGGTGCCGCTGGTGCCGGACGTGTAGCTGATCAACGCCGTGTCGTCGCCCGCGATCCGGCTCTCCCCCGGTGCGGCAAGGCCCATCCGGGCGACGGTGACGAGGTCGTCGGCGCCCGCGGGCACCGGCAGCCGCTCGAAGCCGAGGACACGCTGGTCGTTGCGGGTCTGGAGGTCGAGTTCGCAGGCGGTGAGCGCGATGCGGACCGGGGAGTCGGCGGCGGTGTCGCGCAGGTACTCCGCCCAGGCGCGGTCGGAGCAGACCAGCGCGGCGACATCGGCGTCGTGCAGGACGTGGGCGACCTCGCCCGCCTTGTACATGGGGTTGAGCGGCACGACGACGGCGCCGGCCTTCCACGCGCCGAGCAGGGCGATCACGAAGTGCGGGGTGTTCTGGAGCATGAGCGCGACGCGCTCGCCGGGGCGGAGGCCGCGGGCGGCGAGGTGTCCTGCCACCGAGTCGGACAGCTCGTCCACCTCCCGATAGCCGAGGCGGCCGTCGAAGTAGGCGAGCGCGGTGTGTTCGGGGGCACGGGCGACGGCGGCGCGGAAGGAGTCGAGGACCGTACCGGGCGGGTCGATGTCCGCCCGCTGGGCCGCGCTGAGCTGGGCGAGCCAGGGCTTGGCCGCGTAGATCGAGGTCATCCGGCGTCCGTCTCCCACTTCTGCTGGAGGTGGTTCATGCTGGTCAGCCAGCGGTCCGGGGTGGCGGCGCGGGCGGTGTAATAGTCCGCCACCTCGGGGTGCGGCAGCACCAGGAAGCGATCATCGGCCATCGCGGCGAAGAGCGCGTCGGCGACCTCGGACGGCTCGATCGCGGTGGGCCTGAGCACGAGGTCGCCCGCGGTGCCGGTCGCGGCGAGCATGTCGGTGCGGACGCCCTGGGGGCAGATCGCGTGGACGTGGACGCCCCGGTGCCGGTACGTGAGCGAGAGCCACTCGGCGAAGGCGAGCGCGCCGTGCTTGGTGACGCTGTACGGAGCCGCGCCGATCATGCTGAGCAGTCCGGCGGCGGAGACGGTGGAGACGAAGCGTCCGCTGCCGCGCTCCAGCCAGTCCGGCAGGAGTTCGCGGGCCGCGCGGACGTGGGCCATCACATTGACGTCCCACGCCGCGGCCCACACGTCCTCCGGGGCCGCCTCCGAACCGCCGGAGCCGAGGCCGGCGTTGGCGCAGTAGACGTCGATGCGGCCGCCGAGGGCGTCGCGGGCGGCGGCGACGACGGTGGAGGCGTCGCCGGGGACGGCGATCGCGCCGATCTCCTCGGCGGTGCGGCGGGCCTTGTCGGCGTCGAGGTCGTTGACGACGACGCGGGCGCCCTCTCTCGCGAATCTGCGTGCGAGGGCCGCGCCGATGCCGCCGCCCGCGCCGGTGACCACCACGGCGGTGCCGTGCTGCGTCTGTGCCGTGCTCATTTCAGACCCGCCTCTCTGCGATTGCCTCCGGCAGACTAACCGGTCGGTATGTACGGGGGGAACCCCCCGTTCCCCACGCCCCCAGGGGGGTCGATCTCGGCGGCATGCCCAGTGCGGGCCACCCCAGCCCGTCCGGCGATTGAGGACGAGCGCCCTTCAGGCGCGAACGGGGTCTGGGGCGGAGCCCCAGGAACCCCGGCTTACGTCTGCGGACCGTGCGTGGCTGGTCGCGCAGTTCCCCGCGCCCCCAGGTGGGTCCACCTTGGCAGGGCGCCTGGTCCAGGCATCTTCAGCCCGTCCGGCGATTGAGGACGAGCGGCCTTCAGGCGCGAACGGGGTCTGGGGCGGAGCCCCGGCAACCCCGCTTACGGGTGCGGCGCCCCTCGACTACTCGGCGCCGGCCGGCATGGGCCGCCTCAGGCCGTCCGGTGTTTGAGGGCGAAACGGGGTTCGGGGCGGAGCCCCAGGGGGGTGGGGCTGGCACGCTGGGGGCTTCAACCCCCGGAGGGAGTCGTATGAGCCTCACCCGACGCACCCTGCTGACCGGCACGGCAACCGCAACCGTCGCCGCAGGCACGACCGCGCTCCGTACCGCGCCCCGCACCACCACGCACCCCTCGCCGGCCAGGCGACCGGCATCGTCACCAACCCCACCGGCGTGACCCGCGACGTACGCCACGTCGTGGACCTCATGCACCAGGACCCCCGCGTAGAGCTCACCGCCGTCTTCGGCCCCGAGCACGGCTTCCGCGGCACGGCCCAGGCCGGCGGCTCCGAGGGCCGCTACGACGACCCGGCGACGGGGCTGCCCGTGTACGACACGTACACCAAGAGCGGCCGGACCCTCGCGGACGTCTTCACCGCCTCCGCCGTCGACACCGTCCTCTTCGACATCCAGGACGTCGGCGCCCGCTTCTACACCTACATCTGGACCCTGTACGACTGCATGGAGGCCGCCGCCCTCGCCGGCAAGCGGTTCGTCGTCCTCGACCGGCCCAACCCGGTGACGGGCCGCGCGGCACACGGCCCGGTTCTGGACCCGGCGTTCGCGACGTTCGTCGGGCGGCAGCCCATCGCCCAGGCGCACGGCATGACCGCCGCCGAACTGGCCCGGCTCTTCAACGCCGAGTTCCTCGGCGGGAGGGTGCGGCTCACGACCGTCGCCCTGACCGGCTGGCGGCGCTCGGACTTCTTCGACGCCACCGGCCTGCCCTGGGTGCCGCCGAGCCCCAACATGCCGACGCCCGACACCGCCCTCGTCTACTCCGGCACCTGCCTCTTCGAGGGCACCAACCTGTCGGAGGGGCGCGGCACGACCCGCCCGTTCGAGCTGCTCGGCGCCGAGGGGATCGACGACCGCTGGGCAGCCGCGCTCGACGAACTGGCGCTGCCCGGCGTCCGGTTCCGCGAGGCGTACTTCGCGCCGACGTTCTCCAAGTTCGCGGGCAAAACCGTCGGCGGCGTCCAACTCCACGTCCATGAGCGGGAGTTGTTCGACCCCGTACGCACCGGCATCGCGCTGCTCGTCACCGCGAAGCGGGTGTGGAGCGGCTTCGCCTGGCGCGCGGACCACTGGATCGACAAGCTCACCGGCTCGGCCCTGGTGCGGACGATGATCGACGCGGGGGCGGACACGGACGAGATCGTGGCCGCCTGGCAGCCGGGGCTCGCGGCGTTCCGTACCGTACGCGCGAAGTACTTGATGTACCGCTGAGCCAAGCCGTGCCGTCCCGCATATGGCCAGGCCGGTGCAGCCGCAGGACGATGGGGAACGCTCATCGTCGAGCGGACCGGAGGTCGGGTCATGACGGACATCGGGGTCGAGCCGTACCGGGAGATCACCTTCGACGCGGACGGCGACGCCGATCCCGCCGAACGCGCCGCCCTGACCGGCGTGGACGCCACGGATCTGGTGCTGTTCGCGCACGGCTGGAACAACACCCCCACCACCGCACGGAGCCTGTACCGGGCGTTCTTCGCCGCGTTCCCCCCGCTCCTCGCCGGCTCGCCCGGGGTGCGGCTCGCGTACGGCGGCGTGACCTGGCCCTCGATCCGTTTCACCGACGAGACCATCCCCGACTTCCCGCACGCCACCGCGGACCCGCCCGCCCCCGGCCCCGGCCTCGACCCCGCGACCGTCTCGGCGCTCAAGGGGTTCTTCCCCGGCCAGGACGCGGCCCTCGACACGATCGCGTCCTACCTCCGTGAACAGCCCGACTCCGAAGCGGCGTTCACGGACTTCGGGCGGTTGACCCGGAACCTGGTCACGGCCACGGGCCCCGCCGGGCCGGGCGGCGACCTGGCCCTTGAGAACGCCCCCGGCGTCGCGCCCGCACTCCTGACGGACTCCGCGGTGGAGCTGTGCCGGAGGTTCACGGCGGCGCTGGCCGAGACCGGCATGGCCGTACGCCCGGGACCGCCCGGCCCCTCGTTCTCGATCGGCGGTTCGCTCAAGCACCTCTGGAACGGCGCGAAGGAGGTGCTGCGCCAGACGACCTATTACGAGATGAAGCACCGCGCCGGCACCGTGGGGCAGAACGGCCTCGGGCCATTGATCGGCCAACTGGCGCGCGTACGGCCGGAGTTGCGGGTGCACGTCGTCGGGCACAGCCAGGGCGCGCGGCTGGTCGCGTTCGCGCTGAAGGGGCTGCCGCAGGGGGCGCGCAATCTCAAGTCGGTGACCCTGCTCGAAGGGGCCTTCTCGCACTACGTCTTCGCGGAACGGCTGCCGGACGGCCTGACCGGAGCGGGCGCCCTGAGCGACGCACAGGCACGGCTCGACGGGCCGGTCGTCTCCTGCTACTCGCACTTCGACACCGCGCTCGGCGTCATCTACCCGCTGGCGTCCGCACTCTCCGGCGACTATGCGAGCGCCCTGCCGGGCCTGGACCGGCGGTGGTGGGCGATCGGCCACGACGGGATCCAGGCCGTGAGCCCCTGCACCACGCTGACCCTGGCCGAGGCGCTGCGCGACGGCGTGCCCGATTCGGGGTGCGTGAGCGTCGACGCCGCCGCGGTGGTGAAGAGCGGCGGGCCGCCCACGGGCGCGCACAGCGACATCTGCCACCCGGAGCTGGCGAGGGTGGTGCTGGCCGCGGGCCGGATCGTGACGATCTGACCCGCGGCCGGACACCTCCTAGCGGTGGCTGGGGAACTCGACGACCTGCTGATAGGTCGGCCGGTTCTGCCAGTTGATCGTGGACTGCGTGATGCCGCCGAGCGGGCGCTGCGCGATGGAGTCGGCGCACCACTGGTCACCGGCCTTGCAGCCGGCGTCCCCGGGATAGACCTGGGCCGGGGTCTTGGCGGCGGCCTGCTTCAGAGTGCTGAGCAGGCTCTCGCGGCAGGCGTCCACCTGGCCGCTGCCGCAGTAGGCGCGGGCCAGCGGCCCCTGCACCGGCTCCCCGAGCACGGTGCGCAGATCCTTGTCGACATAGCTCCACCAGCCGTACTGGAAGGCGGAACCGGCGTGCGAGCCGGTCGGGCCGTGACCGGCGGACGGAGCCTCGTCGATGCCGAGGTTGGCGGTGAGGGCGGAGTAGAGCGGGTCACCGAGCCCGGGACGGAACTCGGCCTCCACCAGCAGCGGCCACCACGCGTCCATCAGACGCACCGCGTCGGGATGGGTGTAGGTGTGCGAGCCCTGCGCGGTCTCGCGGCGCTGGGTGCCGTCGGCCTGCCACGACTCCAACTGCTGTACGGCGGTGGAGAGTTGCGGGTCGGTGACGGGCGCGCTGCGCACCACCTTGAGCAGCTCGGGCAGGACGTCCTCGCCGCGCAGGTCGGTGACGGCGGCCTGGGCCATCGCCCGGGTGAGCGAGGAGCGGGTGACACCGCCCTGTGCGACCAGCGCCTTGACCCGGTCGTCGAGCAGGTTGACGCGGTGCACGGAGCCGTCGCCGAAGCCGGCCGTGGAGTACTCCTTGGCCTGCTTGTTGTTCCAGGAGACGTAGTAGTCCTGGCCGACGGACTGGGGGTGCTGGGCGGGCGGGGTGTACGCCGCCGTGTTGGCCGCGGGGTCGAAGCCCTGCCATTCGTAGGCCTGCTCGGCCATGACGGGCAGCGAGGCGTCGACCGAGGGGTTGCGCACCGGGTTGAGGCCGCTGTTGTAGTAGGCGGCGGTGCGGGAGTCCGCGTAGAACCAGTTGAAGGTGTAGTCGACGGACTGGGCCGCCTGCTGGAAGGTCTTGGCGTCCTTGACGAACGTGGGGTCGTTCATCATCTGGAACCCGATGATCGAGTCGGCGTCGTGCCGGTAGGTGGAGCGCAGCGAGGTGTAGGCGACGGGTTTGCCGCCGACGGTGGCGCGGTCGGTGACGATGCCGTAGTTGGTGCGCCAGACCTGCATCCGGTAGGAGCCGGCCGCGGTGGTGTCGGCGACCGTCGGCTTCCAGGAGTTGGTCTTCTCCATCTTCTCCATGGGCGTGCACACGCCGCGGTAGAGGTAGTGGGTGGCGTCCTGGCAGAGCTCCACGGCGTAGGTGTCGGTGATGTCCTGGCCCGCCGACGTGGCCGACCAGGCGTAGTCCTGGCCGCGGCCGAGCTGGACGTACATGCCGACGCCGGCGAAGGAGGCGCCCCGGGCGCTGATGCCGGGCCCCTGGATCTCCTGGAGCATCAGCAACTGTGGCGCGAAATAGCCGGTTTGGGGTCCGAACACCGCGACGGGGTTGCCGCTCGCGGTGTGCGAGCCGGAGACCACCAGGGCGTTGGACATGCCGCGCGGCTTGCCGAGGTCGACGCCGGGCAGCGCCCCGCTGTCGTACATGCCCTTGAGCGGCTTCAGTTTCTGCGGCACCTTCACGTCGGCCTTGGCGCCGGTGACCGCCGATCCGGTGCGGTCGTAGACGAGCTGTTCGGGGACGACGGAGCCCGGGTCGGGCATCGCGGCGCCCTTGGCGTCGGCCGGCTTGCCCGCGTACGGGAAGCTGGTGCCGTCGTGGACGGTGAGCGCGGCCTCGGGGTCGTTGCGCTCGCGGAAGGACTCCCAGACCTTGGTGCCGTCGGCCAGGCCGTACTTGGCCTGCGCGGCCTGGAGCGAGAGCGCGGCCTGCACCTCGCCGCCCCCGCCGCCGCCGAAGAGGCCGCCCACCACGGAGGCGAGCGCGATCAGGTCGGTGAGCTTGAAGGGCTGGATCTCCCCCACGTTGGTGATGGCGTCGATCTTGCCGGTGAGGACGTACTCGCCGGGGAAGTAGCGGCCGTCCTTGGACTGCTTGGCGTAGGCGTTGATGCCGTCCACGTACGCCTGTGCGTCGGCCATGGCCTGTTCGCCGCGGGCGCCGTTGGCGGTGCGGATGCGGTCGACCTGCGCCTGGAGATCGGCTTCGGTGTACGGGGCCTGCGGCCAGAACTCCTGCTCAAGGCCCTGGTTGGCGAGGGCGCCGCCCGCGAAGGACGTCAGCTCGCCGCGCCCGATGTGGCGGAAGAGGTCCATGAGCCAGAGCCGGTCCTGCCCGGCCGCGTAGCCCGCGCCGTACTCGGTCCCGTACCGGGTGGTGCCCTTGATGTGCGGGACGCCGGTCGCCTTGTCGCGCGTGATGGCGACGTCGGGGCGGGGCGAAGTGGCCGACTGGGCCTGCCCGTTCGGGACGCCGAAGGAGGCGTCGTTGAAGAAGGTGTTGAGCTTGTCGTCGGTGAGCGAGGACTGGCCCGCCACCAGGGCGTCGTACTTGCCGAGTTCGTCGTCGCTGTGGGCGGGGTGGGTCCCGAACACCTTGTTGGCGAGGATCTCGGCGAGGGTGGCGTTGCCGTTGGCGCCGGGCGGCAGGATGTCGGAGCACTGCCCCTGGCAGTGGTCGCCGTCGGTGGGCTCGGCGGCGCCGGCCGGCACCACGGGGCCGAGCAGGGCGGCGCAGAGGGCGGTGACGGTGGCGGCGCAGGCGGCGGCCCTGCCCCGTCCGGTACTGCCCGTCAGGCGCCGAAGTCCCCTGGCTGCACGGGATGGTTGGCGGTCGGTTCTGAGCCTTGCGGTGCGTCGTCGCATGCGCGCTCCTAGTGGGGGCCGATGCGCGGGAGGCTACTCAGGAGTACGACGCCGCGTAAGGTGAACATGCGTCACCTTCTCCGAATCCCCACACGCCCGCACATGCCCGCCCGATCGTCCTCGCGATCACGACGGAAGCCCTGCGGAGGGTGTGCCCTTTCGGCCTCCGCCGGCGCGCGTACGCATTCCGGGCCGCGGCGCGGTCCCGTGGGGCGGAGGAATACCGGACGCGTCCCTGGTGCCCGAGTTCCCCTGGTTGACACACCGGTTGAAGGGATTCCGGTTGTGCCCGGGGTCTGGTCCCGTACGGCCCGGAGATCTTCCCGTGGCCCGGCTTCCGCCTGGCACTTCGGCCGTTCCAGCAGGTCGGCGGGGCGACCGCTGCATATGGGCCACGTTCTGAGGAGTTCGTGAGAAACCGATTCCAACCCTTGGGACAGGGTAGGCGAAACCCCCGTAATGGACGTCATCGGAAATTCGATGGAGCCGGATCGCCTTCGGGTACGTCCATTCCTCGACGCCGAAGTACGAGCGACGGAGGTGGCAGGGCCATGGCTGGTTTCCGCAGTCTGGCAAGACAGGTGCGAGACCCGCGCAACGATCTCGCACTGCGGCGGTACTCGCTGCGCAAGTGTCTGGAGCGGTTCGCCCCTTACGGGCACCGGGCGACCTGGGACCATCTGTGCGGCAGGCACCGGATCGGGCCCGAGGACCGGGCGCCCGATCCGGCGCGGCTGGTGGCCGCGCTCGACGAGCTGGAGGCGGCACGGGCCGTCTGGCTCGCCTACGAAGTGGAGTTCGCCCAGCGCAGGAAGCGCGAGAAGCACGCCGGGCTGCGCCGGCCGGGCTCCTTCGACGACTGGCACCGGCGCACCTGGGGCGGCTTCGGGGTGGCGTGGTGCGACGACCCCGGGACCCATCCCGACGAACCGCTGGCCGAGGTGCTCGGCCGCATGATCTCGGCGCTGCGGGCCGAGCCCGGCACCCACTGCCCGGTGTGCGACGAGAGCCGTCTGGTGTGGAGCCAGGACCTCGACCACGAGCCCTGGTTCGGACCGGTCTGCTCGGGGTGCGGAATCCTGGTGCCGCAGCCGGTGCTGACCTGCGAGGCCCTGGCGCGGGCCAAGGCGGCGCGGCGCGGAGTACTGGCATCGGTGGCGTGAGGCGCGCTCCAGCGGGCCGGCTCTCCCCCGTGCGGCCCGCCGGAGCGATGGTCCAGGTCTGTCTGAACGGCGCGCGGAACGCGGCGGACGGCCCGGCGGTTCCGCTGTCCCCGGCCGCCCTCGCCGAGTCGGCGGCGGCAGCCGTGGCCGCCGGAGCCGCCGAGATCCATGTCCATCCCAAGACGCCCTGCGGAAGCGATTCGCTCTCTCCTCGCGTGGTGGGCCCGGCCCTTGAGGCGATACGGGCGGCGGTGCGGGCTCCGGTGGGGGTGACCACGGGCGCCTGGGCCGAGCCGGACCCGGCCCGGCGGGTGGAGCGCGTACGGTCCTGGACGGTGCTGCCCGACCACGCCTCGGTCAACTGGCACGAGGACGGTGCGGAGGAGGTGGCGGCGGCGCTGCTCGACCGCGGCGTGGGCGTCGAGGCGGGCATCTGGTCCGGCACGGACGGCGCCCGCCGCTTCCTGGCCTCGCCCCGCGCGCCGAGGGTGCTGCGCGTGCTCGCCGAGGTGACCGGGGCGGCGACGGGAACCGCCGAGGCCGCGGCCCGTGCCCTCCTCGCCGATCTGGGCACCGCACACGGCCGGCCCGTGCTCCTGCACGGCGAGGACGACGGCGCCTGGCCGGTGCTGCGTCTGGCACGACGGCTGGGGCTCGACACCCGGATCGGCCTGGAGGACGTCCTGGTGCTGCCGGACGGCCGACCCGCCCGTTCCAACGCCGAGTTGGTGACGGCGGCGCTGCTCCGGCGGCCCGGCGCCTCGGCGGGGTCCGTCAGGTCCTGCGCTCGGCCAGGAGGCGGGAGCCGGTGAGGCCGGTGCCGAACACGTCGTCCGGGTTGGACAGGACGCAGTTGTCCAGGGAGAGGCAGCCGCAGCCGATGCAGTCCGTGAGGTGATCGCGCAGACGGCCCAACTGCTCTATGCGGCGGTCGAGTTCGGAGCGCCAGGTCTCGGAGAGCCGCGCCCAGTCCTGCCGTGTGGGGGTGCGCTCCTCGGGCAGCTCGGCCAGCGCGTCCCGGATCGTGGCCAGCGGGATCCCCACGCGCTGCGCGGCCCGCACGAAGGCGACGCGGCGCAGGGTGTCCCTGCCGTAGCGGCGCTGGTTGCCCGCGGTGCGGCGGCTGCTGATGAGGCCCTTGGACTCGTAGAAGTGCAGCGCGGAGACGGCTGCCCCGCTGCGCGCGGACAGCTGCCCGACCGTGAGCTCGTGGACCTTCTCTGGAATCTGCGGCACCCCTCGAACCCTACTGGCCGCACCCCCGCCGCCCACCGCCCGCCCGCTGCCCTCCCGCCCCGTACGTCGTTGACAGGACCGGCGGCCCCAACCATGCTGAGCTAGCTGAGCAAGCGCTTGGACATGACCGCGAGAGCGTCGCGAGAGGCAGGGACCAGGGACATGGCAGAGCCGAGGATCTTCACGTCCGCCGAAGAGCTGGAGGCCGGTGTCGGCGAGCAGCTCGGGCACAGCGACTGGCTGGAGATCGACCAGAAGCGGATCGACCTGTTCGCCGACGCCACGGGCGACCACCAGTGGATCCACGTCGCCCCGGAGCGGGCCGCCTCCGGACCGTTCGGGACGACGATCGCGCACGGCTACCTCACGCTCTCCCTGCTGCCGACGCTGGTCCCGCAGGTGCTGCGCGTCGAGGGCATGAAGATGGGCATCAACTACGGCACCAACAAGGTCCGTTTCCCCGCGCCCGTACCGGTCGGCTCACGGCTGCGCGCCACGGCCGAGCTGGCGGAGGTCGTGGCGGCGGGCGGCGGCGTCCAGGTCACCGCGAAGGTCACCGTGGAGCGCGAGGGCGGCGACAAGCCGGTGTGCGTGGCGGAGTCGGTCTCGCGCTACTTCTTCTGAGCGGTCCCGCCGGGCGGTCGTGACCGTCCCGGGCCCGGCCCGCCCCGCTCGCGGCGGGCCGGGCCCGGCCGCATCACCTCTGGACGCCCACCATGCGCAGCACGAGGCCGGCGTAGAGCGCGCCGACCTCGTCGGGCGTGCGGCGGCCCTCGGTGTTGAACCAGCGGGCCACGTCGATGCAGAGCGAGAGCACGGCGAGCGTGGTGCCCGGCACGTCCGGCACGTCGAACTCGCCCGCCGCCACACCCTCGTTGAGGATGCGGCGCACCGCGGCGTCGCTCTGCCTGCGCAGCTCCACGATCTCGGCGCGGTGCTCGGCGCCGAGCGCGTCGAGTTCGTACTGGACCACGCGGGCCGTCATGTGGTGACCCGCGTGCCAGCGGACGAAGGAGCGCACCGCCGCGGCGAGCCGGTCGGCGGCGCCGCCCTCGCCGTCGGCCGCGGACTGGAGGATCTCCAGGGCCTTGTCGTGGCCGATCCGGCTGATCCGGTGGAGCAGCTCTTCCTTGGTCTTGTAGTGGATGTAGAGCGCGGCCGGGCTCATGCCGGCCCGGCCCGCGATGTCCCGGGTCGTGGTGGCGTGGTAGCCGCGCTCGGCGAAGGCCTCGACGGCGGCGACGAGCAGCCTCCTGGCGGCCTCGGGCGTGACCTCGCCCCAGGGCTTCTCCTCGCCGCCGGCCGTCTCGTCAGTCACGTCAGCCATGCCCATCGCTCGCCCCTCTCGTCCGTCCGCGCTTCGTTCAGCAGGACGAACACCATACCCCGAGGGTGAGCAAGCGCTTAGAGCTTCTGGAACGGGTCGTGCTCGGCGAGGAGCTTCTCCAGCCGGGCCTGGTCGACGCGGCTGACGATCTGGCCGGCCTCCTGCCGGTCCCTGACCACCTTGGCCAGGGTGAAGGCGGACGTCACGAGGTAGAGGACCGCCATGGCGAGAAAGGCGCGCACCCAGGCGTCGGCCTGGAGGCGGAGGATGCCGACCGCGGTGGCGCCGAGCGCGATGGCGAAGGCGGCGACGGCCTGACCGTAGTAGGCCCCGGTGTTCTGCTGCTTGACCTGTGTCTCACTCATGGCAGACAGCATCGAGCGGATGTGGCACGTGCCACATCCGCTCTCGTACTCACTCCGTACTCAGACGCCGGGCCGGAGGTTCAGAAGGCCGAGACCCCGGTCTCGGCACGGCCGATGATCAGCTTCTGGATCTGGCTGGTGCCCTCGTACAGGGTCATCACGCGGGCGTCGCGCAGCAGCTTCCCCACCGGGTACTCGTCGATGTAGCCGTAGCCGCCGAAGACCTGGAGGGCGTTGTTGGCGGCGCGCACGGCGGCCTCGGACGCGAACAGCTTCGCCTTGGAGGCGGCGGTCGCGAACTCCTGGCCCCGGTCGACGAGATCGGCGACCCGCCAGGTGAGCAGCCGGGCCGCGTCGACATCGACGGAGATGTCGCTGATCAGTTCCTGTACGAGCTGGTAGTGCGCGATCGGCTTGCCGAACTGCTCGCGCTCACCGGCGTACCGGACGGCCGCGTCCAGGGCGGCCTGGGCGATGCCGACGCAGCCGGCGGCGACCGACATCCGGCCCTTGGCGAGCGCGGACATCGCAAGGGAGAAGCCCTTGCCCTCGGGACCGAGGAGGGCGCTCGCCGGGACCCGTACGCCATCGAGGGCCAGCTCGGCGGTGGCCTGGCCGCGCAGGCCGAGCTTGCCGTGGATGGTGCGGCGGGTGAGGCCCGGCGTGTCGGTGGGGACGAGGAAGGCGGAGACGCCGCGGTGACCCGGGGTGTCATTGGTACGGGCGAAGAGCAGCACCACGTCGGCCCAGGTGCCGTTGGTGATGAACATCTTGGCGCCGTCGATGACGTAGTCGTCGCCGTCGCGGACCGCCCTGGTCGTCAGATTGCCCGCGTCGGAGCCGGTGCCGGGTTCGGTGAGGCCGAAGCAGCCGATGGCCTCACCGGAGGTGAGCCGCGGCAGCCACGCGCGCTTCTGCCCCTCGTCCCCCCAGGACGCGATCGTCTTGGCGACGAGGCCGAGCGAGACCGAGACGATGCCGCGGACCGAGGAGTCGCCCCGGCCGAGCTCCTCGGTGACCAGGCAGTAGGCGAGGTGGTCGCCGCCGGAGCCGCCGTACTCCTCGTCGATGGTGAGGCCGAGGAAGCCGAGCGCGCCGAGCTTCTTCACGACCGCCTTGTCGACGTTCTCGGAGCGGTCCCAGTCGACGACGTGCGGGGTGATCTCGCGGTCGACGAACTCCTTGGCGAGCCGGCGGACGGCTTCCTGTTCCTCGCTCAGCTCCAGGTTCATGTCCCTGCACCCCAAATTTAATTACCACTGCTAGTTTTCGGTTGGCAGGCCTACTATGTGCCGCATGGCCCGACCGCGCAAGCCCCTCCTGAGCACCGACCGCATCGTCGCGGCGGCGAGCGCGCTCGTGGACGCGGAGGGCCTCGCGGCCGTGTCGACCCGCCGGCTCGCCGCCGAGCTGGGGGTCAGCGGGCCCTCGCTCTACAACCACTTCCGCACCAAGGACGAGATCCTGGAGGCGGTCGCCGACGCCACGTCCGCCCAGGTCGACCTCGCGATGTTCGACGAGGGCGACGGCCGCGACTGGCGCTCCGCGCTGCACGACTGGGCCGTCGCCTACCGCGCGGTCCTGACCCGGCACCCCCACATCGTTCCGGTGCTGGCGCAGGGCCCCGGCCGCCGCCCCGCGGGGCTCCGGCTCGCGGACGCCGTGTTCGGCGCGATGGTCGCGGCGGGCTGGCCGCCCGCCCAGGCGACCCGCATCGGCGCGCTGATGCGGTACTTCATCATGGGCTCGGCGCTCGGCTCCTTCGCGCGGGGTTTCGTGGACGACGAGGCGGCGTACGACCCGGCGGCCTACCCGCACCTCGGGCAGGCGCACCTCCTCGCCGAGCGGCAGGAGGAGATCGACGAGGGCGCCTTCGAGACGGGGCTCCGTGCGCTGCTTGACGGGCTCGCGCTGCAGTACGAGGCGCTCGGGGGCTGACGGGCCTCGTGCCGGCCGGGGGCACGGCGCTCCGGGTCCGGGGCCCGGATGAAATTGCGGGAGGCCGGAGGCGTCCTGTGCCTACTGTCCTCGCATGACGAACTCTCCCTCCGAGCACCGTTCCGCTCGGCTCGCCCTCGTCGCCGCGGGTGTCTCCGTGGTGCTGTGGGCCTCTGCCTTCGTGTCCATCCGCAGCGCCGGAGCCGCCTACTCCCCCGGCGCGCTCGCCCTGGGCCGGCTGCTCGCCGGAACCGTCGTGCTCGGCATCCTGCTCCTCATACGCCGCGAGGGGCTGCCGCCGCGGGCCGCCTGGCCGGGCATCGTGGCCTGCGGCGTGCTGTGGTTCGCCTGCTACATGGTGGCCCTCAACTGGGGTGAGCAGCAGGTCGATGCGGGTACCGCCGCGATGATCGTGAACATCGGCCCCATCCTCATGGCGCTGCTCGCCTCGCGCTTCCTCGGCGAGGCGCTGCCGCCGCGGCTGATCGCCGGCATGGCGGTCTCGTTCGTCGGCGCGGTCGCGGTCGGGCTCTCGATGTCGGGCGACGGGCACGCGTCCGTACTCGGCGTGGTGCTGTGCCTGTTCGCCGCGGCGACGTACGCGGCGGGGGTCGTGCTGCAGAAGCCGGCGCTGCGCCACGGCAGCCCGCTCCAAGTCACCTTCTTCAGCTGCCTGGTGGGGGCGGTGGCCTGTCTGCCGTTCAGCGGTCAGCTGGTGTCGGAAGCGGGGCGCGCCCCCGCCTCGGCGACGCTCAACATGGTGTACCTCGGCGTGTTCCCCACCGCGCTCGCCTTCACCACGTGGGCGTATGCGCTGGCCCGTACCCCGGCGAGCCGGATGGGGGCGACCACGTACGTGGTGCCCGCGCTGGTCGTGCTGATGTCGTGGGCGGTGCTCGATGAGGTGCCGGGGGCGCTGACGCTGGTGGGCGGCGCGGTGTGCCTTGCGGGGGTGGGGGTTTCGCGCTCGCGGGCCCGGGTGCGCGGGGCCGCTCCCGTACCGGGGCCCGCCCCGGTGCCCCCGCCGTCGGGCGAGGCGGCGGGCGCCTCCGGCGGGGCGGCGGAGCGGGTCAACTGAGGTTGGGTGACGTGCCGTTGCCCGGCTGCGGGCCGTCCCTGGCTGGGCGCGCAGTTCCCCGCGCCCCTATCGGTGCCGGGCTCCCCGATCCGCGGGGCTAGAAGACCACCAGCGCCCTGCCGCCCTTGCCGGCGAGCATGTTGTCGAAGGCCGCCGGGATGGATTCCAGGGGGATGTGGTCGGAGACCAGGGTGGCGAGGTCCAGGCGGCCCGCCCGGATGTGGGCGGCCAGGGTCGGGATGTCCTTCGCCGGGTCGCTGTTGCCGTAGACGCAGCCCGCCAGGGTGCGGCCCCAGTGGAAGATCTCCAGGGCGTTGAAGGTGACCTGCTGGTCCTTGCCCCCGATGCCGACGACCGTCGTGCGGCCGCCGCGCCGGGTCGACTCCCACGCCGTACGGATGGTCACCGCGCGGCCCACGCATTCGACGGCCACGTCGGTGCCCTGACCGCCGGTGAGCCGGCGGATGTCCTTGGCCGTGGTGTCGGACGCCACGACGAAGTCGGTGGCGCCGGCCTTGCGGGCCAGCTCCTCCTTGTCCGGGGAGACGTCGACCGCGATGATCTGGCCCGCGCCCGCGATCCGCGCGGCCTGGAGCGTGGCCAGGCCCACCCCGCCCGCGCCGAACACCGCGACCGTCTCGCCCTGCCGCACCCGCGCCGAGTGGTGGACCGCGCCGTACCCCGTGAGCACCGCGCAGCCCAGCAGGGCCGCCTCGGTGAGGGGAATGCCGGCGGGGAGCGGGATCACGCAGTTCTCCGCCACGACGGTCTCCTCGGCGAACGCGGCGACGTTCAGGCCCGGGTGGAGCTCCGTCCCGTCGGCGGTGCGCGCGTACACCGAGGCCGCGCCGTTCAGCGCGTTGACGCAGAGCCACACCTCACCGAGCGTGCAGGGGTGACAACTGCCGCAGGACGGGGCCCAGTTGAGGACGACCTCGGCGCCGGGCGCGACGGAGGTGACGCCCTCGCCGACGGCGACGACCGTTCCCGCGCCCTCGTGGCCGAGGACGGCCGGCACCGGGACCCCCATGGTGCCGTTGGTGAGGGAGAGGTCGGAGTGGCAGACCCCGGCGGCGGCCAGGCGGACCCGCACCTGGCCGGGGCCGGGCGCGGGGAGTTCGATGTCGGTGATCTCCAGCGGAGCACCGACGGCGGGCAGTACGGCGGCACGGACCATGGTGGGCTTGACTCCTGGGCGAGCGGTGGAAAAGCGGTGGCAAGCGGACGGCTCAGAACTGCAACGACTTCGTCTGGAGGTACTCGGTCAGGCCGTGCACACCGAGTTCGCGGCCGACCCCCGACTGCTTGTAACCGCCGAACGGGGCAAGGGGGTTGAAGCGGCCGCCGTTGATGTCGACCTGGCCGGTGTCCATGCGGCGGGCGAAGGCGACGGCCTCCGCCTCGTCGCCCGCCCAGACCGCGCCGGCCAGCCCGTACACCGTGCCGTTGGCGATCCGCAGGGCGTCGTCCTCGTCCTCGTACTTGATGAGCGAGACGACGGGGCCGAAGATCTCCTCCTGGGCGATCGTCATCTCGGGCGTGACGTCCGCGAAGACCGTCGGCGCCACGTAGTAGCCCCGCTCCAGCGGCGCGTCCGGGCCGCCGGCGACGATGCGGGCGCCCTCCCCCACCCCGGTGTCGATGTAGCCGCGCACGCGCTCGCGCTGCTTGGCGTTGACGAGCGGGCCGACGCGGTCGCCGACCGTGTACTTGGCCGCGGCGGCGGTGGCCAGCTCGACGGCCTCGTCGTACTGGCCGGCGTGGACCAGCATCCGCGTCCAGGCGCTGCACGTCTGGCCGGAGTTGCTCATGACGTTGGCGACGCCGACGTTGACCGCCTTCGCGAGGTCGGCCGAGGGCAGGATGACGTTGGCGGACTTGCCGCCCAGTTCGAGGGCGACGCGCTTGACCGCGGCGCCGGCGGTCGCGCCGATCCGCTTGCCGACCGCGGTGGAGCCGGTGAAGGAGACGAGGTCGACGCCTTCGTGCTCGGCGAGCGCCTGGCCGGCGACCGGCCCGAGGCCGGTGACGAGGTTGAACACACCGGCGGGCAGGCCTGCTTCGTGCACCGCCTCGGCGAAGAGCTGCGCGGTCAGGGGCGTGTCCTCGGCGGGCTTGAGGACGACCGTGCAGCCCGCCGCCAGCGCGGGTGCCACCTTGTTGACGATCTGGTGCAGCGGATAGTTCCAGGGCGTGATCGCGCCGACGACGCCGACCGGCTCCTGGTAGACCGTGGAGTTGCCCACCTTCTCCTCGAAGGCGTACGTGGCCGCGAGCTCGGCGTAGGTACCGGCGACCGCGATCGGCAGGCCCGCCTGGACGGCCTGGGCGAACGGCAGCGGGGCGCCCAGTTCGGCGGCGATGGTCTCGGCGATCTCGTCCTTGCGGGCGGCCAGCCGGTCGCGGAGCGCCGTCAGCTTCGCCGCGCGCTCGGCCGGCGCGGTCGCGGCCCAGGCGGGCAGGGCGGCGCGTGCGGCGCGTACCGCCGCGTCGATGTCCTCGGCGTTGCCGGCCGGGACCTCGGCGATGACCTGTTCGTCGACCGGGTTCACCACCGCGATGCCGTCCCGGCCCGCCGCGGCTCGCCACGCGCCGTCGATGTACATGCCGTCGTGGGCCTTCATCACAATCCTCCCGAGCGGAACCGGTGTCCTCCGCCGCTCAAACTAGCGCTGTTAGTTTTTGGGCGCCAGGGGCGGCCGGCGGGACCGGACCGTGCAAGCGGTCAGATGATGCCGAACAGGATGCCCGATCCCAGCACCACGAGACAGGTCAGGGCGGCCCACTTCACGGTGAAGCGGGTGTGGTCGCCGAACTCCACCTTGGCCATCCCGACCAGGACGTACACGGCGGGGACCAGGGGGCTCGACATGTGCAGGGCCTGACCGGCCAGCGAGGCGCGGGCGATCTCCAGGGAGGAGACGCCGTGGGCGGCGCCCGCCTCGGCCAGCACCGGCACGACGCCGAAGTAGAAGCCGTCGTTCGACATGAAGTACGTGAGCGGCAGGCTGAGCACACCGGTGACCAGGCCCATGTGCGAGCCCATGCTGTCCGGCACCACACCGACCAGCCAGTCGGCCATGTGCTTGACCATGCCGGTGCCGCCCAGCACACCCGTGAAGACGGCGGCCGCGAAGACCATGCCGGAGACGTTGACGACATTGTCGGCGTGGGCCGCGATGCGGGCCTTCTGGGCCGGGATGTGCGGGAAGTTCACGGTCAGGGCGAGGGCGGCGCCGATGAGGAAGAGCACCGGGATCGGCAGCCACTCCATGATCATGGAGGTGAGCAGGGCGACGGTGGGCAGCGCGTTGAACCAGTACAGCTTGGGCCGCAGGGTCTCGCGTGCGGAGTCGAGCCCCTGGAAGTCGTCGTCGCCCTCGGGCCCGTCCGTTCCGGCGCCGCCGCCCGGGGCGCGTGGGGCCTCGCCGCCGCCCGCCGTGCGCGGGGTCCCGCCGCCGTCCGCCGTGCGCGGGGTCCCGCCGCCGCCCGCCGTGCGCGGGGTCCCGCCGGAGCCCCCGGCGCCCACGAGCACCGTCTCGGTCTCCGGCTCCAGGACCTTGTCGAGCGAGAGGTAGCCGACGCGCCTGCGCTCGCGCAGGCCGAGGACGTACGAGAGGACGAGGACGGCGACCAGGCCGACGGCGAGGGCGGGGATCATCGGCACGAAGATGTCGGAGGCGTCCACCTTGAGCGCGGTCGCCGCGCGGGCGGTCGGGCCGCCCCAGGGCAGGGTGTTCATCACGCCGTTGGCGATCGCGGCGACTCCGGTCATCACGACGAGGCTCATCCCGAGCCGCTTGTAGAGCGGATACATCGCCGAGACGGTGATCATGAAGGTGGTGGAGCCGTCGCCGTCGAGCGAGACGATCGCGGCGAGCAGCGCGGTGCCGACCACCACCCGCATCGGGTCGGCCTTGCAGAAGCGCAGGATGCCTCGCACGATCGGGTCGAAGAGGCCGACGTCGATCATCACGCCGAAGTAGATGATCGCGAACATGAGCATCGCGGCGGTCGGCGCGAGCGAGCCGACGCCCTTGATGACGTAGTCGCCGAGATGGGCTCCCTTGCCGACGAAGACTCAGAAGAGAGCGGGGATCAGAACCAGCGCCGCGATCGGCGACATCTTCTTCAGCATGATCAGGACCAGGAAGGTCGCGATCATGGCGAAGCCGAGGATGGTCAGCATGGAGGACACCTAACGTTCACCCTTGAACTCCCACCAGGGGCTGGCGGTCCGGATGACGCTAGGTGGCCGTTTCCCTCCTTAACAAGACGTTGACACCTGAGCAATACGAGCAAAACTCCAGGTCACGGCAGGGGTGTGAGAGCGACGGGGAATCCGTTGAGCACGGAGGTCCCCGACAGGGGGTCGAGCCGTGAGCCGTCCAGGAGCTGGTTGACGTTGACGCCGGGGCGCCCCGCGGCGACCGCGAGCCGGCTGCCGGCCCGGCTGTGTCCCCAGCCGTGCGGCAGGCTGACGACGCCCTCGCGGACGCTGTCGGTGATCTCCACCGGCGCCACCACCGCGCCCCCGTCCGCCGTGATCCGTACGTCGGCGCCGTCGGCGAGGCCGTGCCGGGCCGCGTCCTCGGGGTGGATCTGCAGGGTGCAGCGGTTGGAGCCGCCGCTCAGGGCGGGGATGTTGTGCAGCCAGCTGTTGTTGGAGCGCAGATGGCGCCGGCCGACCAGGACGAGCGCGTCGGGCCGCTCGTCGAGGGCGGCGCGCAGCCGGGGCAGATCGGCGGCGATGGGGGCGGGGAGGAGTTCGATCCGGCCGCTGCGGGTCCTGAGCACCTGCGCGAGGCGGGGCCGGAGCGGCCCCAGGTCGATGCCGTGGGGGTGGGCGAGGACGCGGTCCAGGGTCAGGCCGTCCGGGTCCGCGCCGAAGCCGTCGCCGTACGGGCCGAGTCTGAGCATGAGGTCGAGGCGCCGCTCGGGGCCGCTGCGGCCGGTGAGCCGAGCGGCGAGGGACGCGGCGTCCCGGCCGTGCACCGGCGCGTGGGGGTCGGCGACGGCCTTGGCCAGGGTGCGCTCGACGATCATCGTGTCGACGGCGTCCGGGTCGGCGCCGTGCATCCCGCCCACCGCGAGCACCAGGCGCGCGTGGATCTCGCACTCGTCCATGCGCCCTTCGGCGAGCGGCACCGCGGGCCGGGTGTAGCGGACCTGGTTGCGGACGGCGAAGCCGTTGAACGCGAAATCGAAGTGGGCGCTCTGCGAGGGCGGCGGCGGGGGCAGGACGACATCGGCGTGCAGCGACGTCTCGTTGAGGTACGGGTCGATGCTGACCATGAAGTCGAGCCCGCCGAGCGCGCGGTCGAGCCGGTCGCCGTCGGGCGCGGAGAGCACCGGGTTGGCGGCGGAGGCGATGAGCACCCGGATCCGCCCCTCGCCCGGGGTCTCGATCTCCTCGGCGAGCGCGGCGAGCGGCAGTTCGGACTTCACCTCGGGGTGGTGGCCGACGCGGCTGTGCCAGCGCCCGAGCGCGAACCCCTTGCCGGGGGCGGCGGGGCCGGGCGCGCGGTCGGTGGCGGAGAGCGGGAAGAGCGCGCCGCCGGGGCGGTCGAGGTTGCCGGTCAGCACGTTCAGTACGTCGACGAGCCAGCTGGCCAGGGTGCCGTGCTCGACGGTGCAGCTGCCGATGCGGCCGTAGACGGCGGCGGTCGGCGCTGCGGCGAGTTCGCGGGCGATGGCCCGGATGGTGTCCGGTGCCACGTCGCACCGGGGGCCGACCGCCTCGGGCGTGAACTCCCGTACGGCGTCCGCCACTTCGTCGAGGCCCTCGGTAAGTGCTTCGAGGTCGCCGGGCGCGGTGAGCTTCTCCGCGCAGAGCACCTGGGCGATCGAGGCGAGCAGCAGCGCGTCGGTGCCGGGCCGGATCGCCACGTGCCGGTCGGCGAGCTTGGCGGTGCGGGTGCGGCGCGGGTCGACGACGGTGAGGGTGCCGCCGCGGCGGCGCAGGGCCCGCAGTCTTCCGGCGAAGTCGGGGGCGGTGCAGAGGCTGCCGTTGGACTCCAGCGGGTTGGCGCCGAGGAGCAGCAGATGGCCGGCGCGGTCGAGGTCGGGTACGGGGATGGCGAACGGGTCGCCGAACAGGAGCCCGCTGGAGACGTGCTTGGGCATCTGGTCGAGGGTGCTCGCGGTGAACAGGTTGCGGGTGCGCACCGCGCCGAGCAGGGCGGGCGGGTAGAGGGCGCCGGCCATGGTGTGGACGTTCGGGTTGCCGAGGACCACGCCGACCGCGTTCGGCCCGTACCGCTCGATCACCGGGCGGACGCGGGCCGCGATCAGGTCGAAGGCCTCGGCCCAGCCGGCCTCGCGCAGCACGCCGTCCCGGCGCACGAGCGGTCCGGTCAGCCGGTCGGGGTCGGCGTCGATCTCCCCGAAGGAGGCTCCCTTGGGGCAGATGAACCCCTGGCTGAACACGTCGTCCGCGTCGCCGCGGGCGCCGGTGACCCTGTCTCCCTCGACGGTGAGGCTCAGCCCGCAGGTGGCTTCGCAGAGCGGACAGATACGCAGGGCGGTGCGGGACATGGTGCGTCCTCCCGGGGCGACGGCGCGCGAGCCCTCGGAGCATACCGACCGGTAGGCATGTGCGGGAGGCCCCGTGCGGGGTCAGTCCAGGGTGCGGGCGAGGTAGGCGTGCAGGAGCTGGCGGGTCTCGGCGACGATGCCCGGGTCGCCCTGCGGGTCCGTGCGGAAGGCCAGACGCAGGGTGGCGTCGGCCGCCTCGACCGCGACCAGGATGGTGCGGCGCAGGTCCGCGTCGAGGGTGCGGCCGAACTGGGCCGGCAGCAGCTCGGCCAGGCGGGCGGCCAGGAGGTGGTTGGCGTCGGCGTCCGGATCGGGGACCGGCACGGGGCCGCCGAAGTCGACCAGGTTGAACCCGGGAACGGTCTGCTTCAGGACGAGGTACTCGTCCAGGACCGCGTCGACGGCGCCCCGCCAGTCGGCCGCTTCGATCGTTTCGAGGCGGGCGTTGATCATTCCGGCGTAGCGGTCGAGGTTGCGGGCGGCGAGCGCCTCGGCCATGGCGCGCTTGTTGCCGAAGAAGCGGTAGACCGAGCCGATGGGCACGCCCGCCCGCTGGGCCACGGCGCGCGTGGAGAGGTCTTCGTAACCGGTTTCGTCGAGGAGCTCGGCGCAGGCGTCGAGTATCCGGGACAGCCGCTCGGCGCTGCGTTGTTGCACGGGCGCGCGGCGAAGGTTGGCGTGGAGGTCAGGAGCAGGAGACACGCGCCCATCATCCCCCGAGCGGCCGGTTTTCCCGTTGACGCGACCGCATCGTAATCCTACGGTTGAGCATAGGATTCCGGCACGGGAGCAGGAGAGCGCACGATGACGACATCGACCGGCGAGCAGGCGGGGAAGATCGCGGAGGGCCTCGGCTACTCTCGTGGTTTCGGCAATGAGCACAGCTCGGAAGCGGTCCCCGGCGCTCTTCCGCACGGCCGCAACGCCCCCCAGCGCGCCCCCCTCGGCCTCTACGCGGAGCAGTTGAGCGGCTCCGCCTTCACCGAGCCGCGTGCCACCAACCACCGCTCCTGGCTCTACCGGATCCGGCCATCCGCGGCGCACCCGCCGTTCACCCGCGCCGACAACGGCCGCATCCGCACCGCGCCCTTCAGCGAGTCCGTGCCCGACCCCAACCGGCTGCGCTGGAACCCGCTGCCCGAGCCCCCGGCCGGCACCGACTGGCTGGCCGGTCTGTGGACGCTCGGCGGCAACGGCGACGTGACGCAGCGCACCGGCATGGCCGTGCACCTCTACCACGCCAACTCCTCCATGGAGTCACGGGTGTTCAGCGACGCGGACGGCGAGCTCCTGATCGTCCCCGAGCGCGGCGGGCTGCTGCTCCGCACCGAGCTGGGCCTGCTCGCGGCCCGCCCCGGCGAGGTCGCGCTGATCCCGCGCGGGGTGCGCTTCCGCGTCGAGCTGCTCGACGCGAGCGCCCGCGGCTACGTCTGCGAGAACTACGGCCGCCCCTTCGAGCTGCCCGAGCTCGGCCCGATCGGCGCCAACGGCCTCGCCAACGCACGGGACTTCCGGGCCCCGCTCGCCGCGTACGAGGACGTCGAGGGCCCCGTCGAGGTGGTCAACAAGTTCTGCGGCAACCTCTGGACCGCGACCTACGACCACTCGCCGCTCGACGTGGTCGCCTGGCACGGCAGCCACACGCCGTACGTCTACGACCTGCACACCTTCAACGTGATCGGCTCCATCAGCTACGACCACCCCGACCCGTCGATCTTCACGGTGCTCACCTCGCCGTCCGACACCCCGGGCCTGGCCGGCGTCGACTTCGTGGTGTTCGCGCCGCGCTGGCTGGTCGGCGAGGACACCTTCCGGCCGCCCTACTTCCACCGCAACGTGATGAGCGAGTACATGGGCCTGATCGAGGGTGCCTACGACGCCAAAGCGGAGGGCTTCGTGCCCGGCGGCGGCTCGCTGCACAACATGATGTCGGCGCACGGCCCCGACCGGGAGACCTTCGACCGGGCGAGCGCCGCCGAGCTGAAGCCGCAGAAGATCGACGACGGCCTCGCCTTCATGTTCGAGACGCGCTGGCCGGTCACCGCCACCGGGCAGGCGGCCGCCGCCGACCACCTCCAGCAGGGCTACGACGACGTGTGGCAGGGTCTTCAGCGCCACTTCCGCTCCTGAGCACCACCTGATACGGAGTCCCTGTGACCTCCTCCTTCGCGCCCGACTCGCTGCTCCTGAACCGGAAGCTCCCGCTCTGGTACCAGGTGTCCCAGTCGCTGCGCGCCTCGATACTGGGGCGCTCCCCCGACGCATCGCTGCGCCTGCCCACCGAGGAGCAGCTGGCGGCGCACTACGGGGTGAGCGTGCTCACGATGCGCCAGGCGCTCAAGGAGCTGGAGGAGGAGGGCCTGATCAGCAGGCACCGGCGGCGGGGCACGTTCATCGAGCCGGCCGCCCGCCGGGCCTCCCCGGTCCGGCTGCTCGGCTCGATCGACGCGATCGTGGCCCAGCAGTCGGGCGAGCGCACCACGATCCTCGGCCACGGCACGGAACCGGTGCCGGGCGACCTCGCGGAGCACTTCCCCGGGTGCGCGGAGGTCGTCACCTACCGTCGGCTGCGCTGCGACGAGGAGAGCGGCGAACCGACCAACTGGGCCTGGAACGCGGTCCGCCCGGAGGTGGCCGCCGCGATCGACCTCGCCGACCTCACGCGCTGGCCGATGACCAAGGTGCTGCGGGACGCGGTCGGGGTGGACATCGCGCGCATCACGGACACCGTGGAGGCCCGCCTCGCCGACCCGGTCACCGCCGAGCTGCTCCAAGTCCCGCTGCTCTCACCGATCCTGCACTACACGGGGGTCACCTACGACGGGAAGGGCCGGGTCGTCGATGTCGCCCGGATCCACTACCGCGGCGACCGCTTCTCGTTCTCGATGACGGTCGAGGCCCGCTGACGGTTCTCACTAGCATGCTGGGCGTGAGCGATGACCTGCCTCTCCTCGACGACCTGATGCCCTGGTCGGTGGCCCCGCTCCGGCTGGGCCGCGACTGGGTGGTGGCGCCGGACGAGCGGACCCTGCGCGCCCGCTGGGACCGGCTCGTACGATCCGAAGGGGCCGAGCGGGAGCGGCTGTTCGAGCCGTCCCGCTCCCGGGTGCTCTCCTCCTCGGTCGCGGCGCTGCCCGGCCGCGCGGGCGCCACCGGGCCGCTCGCGCGCGAGCACGGCGCCTGCCCCGACCCGGTGCGCGTCCGGTGCGGTCCCTTCGACGAGCAGTGGCTGATACCGGACCAGCGCCTCATCGACGCCGCGCGGCCGGAGCTGTGGCGGGTGGCGGACGAGCGGCAGCTCTTCGTGGTGGAGCAGGCGTACGTGCCGGCCGGGGCGAAGGACGCGCCGTCCGTCTCGGCGGTGCTGCCCGACGGCCGCTCCCCCGCCGGGCGCCCCGGCCGCATCCGCCCGCTGTACCGCCGCCCCGGCGGTCTCGAACCGAACCTCGCGCCCGGTCTGGCCGCCTTCCTCTCCACGGCGTACGGGAGCGATGTCACCGCGCCCGATGTGCTCGCCTGGACGGTGGCGGCTGCCCGGCCCGGCCCCCAGGGGTGCGCGGTGCCGTTGCCGCGCGACCCCGGCCTCTGGTCCACCGGGGTCGCGCTGGGCCGGCGGATGACCGCACTCATGACGCGCGGGGCGCGCGGGGGCGACAGGCCGCGGCTGCCCGGAGGGCGCCGGCCGTATGTACGGGCCGCGCTGCCGGCCCGGCCGCGGGAGCTGCGGTACGACGCGGCGGAGGAGGTCCTGCACGTGGGCGAGGAGGGCCGGATCTCGCCGGTCCCGGCCACGGCCTGGGAGTTCCGGGCCGGCGGGGTGCGGGTCCTCGCATGGTGGTTCCAGCGGCGCACCGAGCCCGCCCGAGCGGGCACGCTCGCCGCGGTCGGCCCGGCGGGGTGGCCCCAGGAGTGGACGTCGGACCTGCTCGAACTGATCACCGTGCTCGCCCTGCTCGGCGAACTCGACGCACAGCGCGCGGAGTTGGCCGACGCCGTCACCGCGCCGACGACGCGCGGCGAGCTCCGGGCCGCCGGTGTCCTGCCCGTGCCGGACGGCGCGCGGCGCCCGGCGTCCGTACTGGATCACCACGAGGAGGGGCCCGGGGGTCAGTTCGCCCTCATCTGACCCGGCGCGCGGCCCCCCGCCCGGTCAGGCCGCGTACTCGCTCAGGTCGATGGAGTGGATGTTCAGGGCGTGCCCGAACGCCGGGTGGACCGTCTCGCGCTCCTGCTTCATGCCGAGCTTGCGCATCACGTTCTCGGAAGCGTCGTTGCCCACCCGGGAGATGCTGATGACGCGTCCGAGGCCACGGTCCTGGAGCGCGAACTCCAGCGCGGCGTGGGCCGCCTCGGAGGCGTAGCCCTGGCCCCAGAACGGGCGGCCGAGCCGCCAGCCGATCTCCACCTCGTGCTCGGCCTCGGGCAGGAAGTGCGGCACGGAGAGACCGGTGAAGCCGATCATCTCGCCGGAGCCGAGGAGCTCGACGGCGAAGAGCCCGAAGCCTTCGTCGTCCCACTCCTCCTCCCACCGCTCGATGTTCTCGGCGGTCTGCTCCAGGTCACGGACCGAACCGTCGCCGATCCAGCGCATGACCTCCGGGTCGGCGTTGATCTCCGCCATGGGGACGAGGTCGTCGTCGGTCCAGCGGCGCAGCAGGAGGCGGGGGGTGCGGATCTCGGTCATGGGGCCATCCTGCACGGCCCGGGGCCCGAGCCGGAAATCCGTTCCCCCCCACCGGCCCGCCGAGGTCACGCCAGAAGGTCGAGCTCCGCGATCCGCAGCGCGGCCTGGAAGCGGGTCTGGACACCGAGGCGCTCCAGGAGGCCCGAGATGAGACGGCTGAGGGTGCGCGAGGAGACGCCCAGATGGCGGGCGATCACCTCGTCCTTGACGCCGTCGGCCAGCAGGCGCACCACGATCAGCTCCTGGCTGTCGAGGGCCGGCCGGCTGGCCCGGCCCTCCTGGGGCCGGCGCGGGAGCGTGGCGTTGTGCCAGCAGTGGTCGTAGAAGGCGTGCAGCGTGGCCATCAGGGCGCGGCCGTGGACGGCGAGCGCGCCCTCGCTGCTGTCGGCGGGGTTGATCGGGAGGACCGCGAGGTCGTCGTCGAAGAGGATCATGCGGATGGGCAGGAACTCCGCGGTGCGGGCCTCCCGGCCCCGGCGGGCCGCGTCCATCAAGTAGGCGGCCACGTACGGGACTTCGGCGGCGCGGCGCTGGTAGAGGACCTCGACCTCGATGTTGCGGCCCGCCATCTCCTTGTCGCGGAGCAGCATCTCGTCGATGACGTCCTCGGGCGGCGGCCCGCCCGGGTGCATCGACCTCATGCGGCTGCGCACCATGCTGCCCGCGTCCTCCAGGAAGGAATTGACCAGGGCGGGCGTGGCCAGGGTCTCCACCTCGACCGGGGCGCGCCGTTCGTTGCGCAGGTCCGCGAAGTGCACGGTGAGGGCGGCTATGTCGGATCTGATCCGCGCCATCCGTTCGGCGTGGGCGGCGGCCTGTCGTTCCTCGGAGGTGAACAGGCGGGTGAGGGCGGCTTCCGGCTCGACGGTCGCGAATCCGCACCGGGCGGTGGGCGCGGGGCTGAGGAGGCCGGTGGCGAGCAGCCGGTCGCAGGCCTCTTCCACCTCGGCGGGCGAGCAGTCCGCACCGGAGGAGACCTCTTCCGTGCCCCAGCCGGGATTGCGGTGGATCAGCCCGTACACCGTGCGGTCCAGCCGGCTTCGGTCAACGTTGGCGCGCATGCGGATCCCCCTCGTCCCGGCCTTGTGGGGGTCGCCCTCCAGCGGGATGTCCGCAATCCTACGCAGGGGCCATTCGGCTGCGCGAGCGAGAATTTCGTGAAGACCGTACGGCCCGGCGCGCGGCCGGGCCTGCGTCGTTGCGGACGAAGGCCCAGGCCGCAGGCCGGCCGTCGGTCGCCTTGTCAGTAGTACTCGCGCATGATCTCGGTCGCCCAGTCCGGCTGCGTGGTGGCCTCGCGGGGGCCGAACTCCGCCATGTAGGGCTTGATGTCGAGGACGGGCGTCCCGTCGACCGCGTCCAGACCCTGGACGTGGACATCGAGGCCGTCGACGCGCACGAGGCGGCAGCGGGAGACCCCGAGCCGGTTGGGCCGGTTCTTGCCGCGCTGGGCGAAGATGCCGACCAGCGGCCAGTCGGTGTTGCCGCGCGGGTGCCGCGCCCCGGTCTCCACCTTCGCGAGGGGCACACGGTCGAAGTGGTAGACGATCTCGACGTGGGAGAAGGAGTCGAGGCCGGCGAGGGCTTCGGGGCCGAACTGCTTCTCGTCGAGGCGGATGACGGCGGACACCTCGCCCCACTCGTCGTCGCGGACCTCGGCCCGGCCGCCGACCACCTGACCGACCGGGTCGGATACGACCTCGGCCCGGGTGCTGCTCTCTGACATGTGCTGCGCCTTTCACAAGGAGGGAGCGATCATGGTCCACCGTACGCCGGGTGCGGAGGTGCCCGGCGGGGTTGTCATACGGATCCGGCGGAGGCTTTCGGCCAGAAGTCGGCCAGTGTGAGCCGGAGTTGAGCCAGCAGGGCCCGCAGCGCGGTGTGGTCGTCGGCGGACCCGTACACGACGCCCAGCGCCCCCGCCGTGCCCGCGCGCCAGTGGGCGGGCCGTCCGTCGGCCCCCGGCACGTCGACGAGGTCCACGCCGGGGAGCCCGGCCAGCTCCTCGACGAGCGCCGCGGGGCGGACCGAGCCCAGGGCGCCGGCCGGCGGGACCAGCATGTACTGGAAGGCGACCCGGCCGGGCCGGCCCGGCTCCGGTCCGCCGGTCCCGCCCGGTGGCTCGGCGACGGGCAGGCCCAGCGCGCACCGCAGGGCCGCCGCCACCAGGTCGTAGCCGAGGGCGCGCTGCACGATCTCGGCCACGTGACCGCCGAGGCGTCCGTTGACCTCGATGATCCTCGGCCCGTGGGGGGTCAGCTTGATCTCGGTGTGGGTCACCCCGTGCCGCACCCCGAGCGCGCGGACCGCCCGCTGCTCCAGGGCGACGACGTCCGCCGCGAGGGCGGGGGCCAGCGGGGCGGGCAGGATGTGCCCGGTCTCGCGGAACGGCGGCACGAGCGGGGGTTTGCCGGTGACGGCGACGGTCCGCGGGGCGCCGTCGATCAGCACGGACTCCACGGACACGTAGTCGCCGACGCCGGGTCCCGCCGGTGCGGGGTCGCCGGGCAGGTACTCCTCCAGGACGAAGTCCCGGCGCCCGGCCGGGCCGTGGCCTTCGGTGAACTCGGCGAGCCGGGTCCGGCACTCGCCCTCCGACCTGACCAGGCAGGTGTCGACGCTGCCCGCTCCGGACCTCGGCTTGAGCACGGCCGGCAGGCCGACGAGGGCGAGCGCGCCGGCCAGGCCGGCCGGGTCGCGTACCAGCGCGCAGCGGGTGTGCTGCACCCCGCTGTCCGCGAGGACCTGTCGCTGCCGGAACTTGTCGGTGAGGGCTTCCACGGTGTCGGGGCGGTGGAACGGCAGGCGGCACGCGGCGGCCACCGACGCCGTCAGGTGCAGCCGCCGTTCGCTGAAGGTGACCACACCGGCCGGGGTGAGACCGGCGGCGAGACGGCACACCGCCGCGTCGTCGAGGCCGGTGATGTCCACGATCTCGGCGTGCCCCGCCACCATGCGCAGCCCGGCCGCCAGCTCCGGGTCGTCCGGCTCGCAGAGCAGCACGACCCGGCACAGGCCGCGGGCCGCCGCGAGGACCCGCAGGGGCGCGGCGGAGCCCCGGTCGTGGACGAGCAGGAGCAGGGGCGTCGCGGCGGTTCCGGGCAGCACCCGGCGTGATTGGTCCTGGCCCATGGGTCGGCCTCCGGTCGAAGCGCACGGAAGGGGGCGGGCTCGGGCGGGGCCCCGGGCGCGGGGACGGCCGCGCCCGGGGCTGCTCCGTGGCTCAGGCCCGGCGGGCGGTGATGTTGAGCCGGACGTAGTCCACGACCGGCTCCGGGAGCCGGTCGGCGACGGCGTGGACGAAGTCCTCGTGGTCGGAGTCGGGCAGCCGGTCCAGGTGCGAGCCGAGCACCACCGTCGCGAGGTAGCTCCACAGCTGCTCGCCGGGTTCCAGCCGGGCCGGGTCGGGCAGCAGGGTGACCTCGATGTCGGTGAAGCCGGCCGCCTCCAGCCGCTCGGTGGTCTCGTCCACTCCGGCGAAGTACCAGACCTTCTCGCCCTGGGTCGCTCCGAGCACCTCGTCGACGGCCGCGTTGATCCGCGCGACGTTGCCCTCGCCGCCGCACTCCGCCACGAACTGGCCGCCGGAGCGCAGGGACCGGGCCAGGTTGGCGAAGAGCGCCGCGTGGTCGGTGATCCAGTGGAACGTGGCCACGCTGGAGACGGCGTCGACCTGGGTGCCGAGCTCCAGCGGCCTGGTGAGGTCGGCCTCGATGACGTCGAGGCGGTCGAGCCGGCCGGCGAGCTTGGTCCGTAGCTGGTCCAGCATCCGGCTGGAGCCGTCGACGCCGATCACCCGGCCCTCGGGCACCAGGTCGAGCAGCGACGCGGTGTCCCGTCCCGTGCCGCACCCGGCGTCCAGGACGGTCTCGGTCCCCCGCAGGTTGAGACGGCCCAGGGTGCGCTTGCCCCACTGCTGGTGCGGCAGGGGAAGCGAGTCGTACGTTTTGGCGTCCCATTCACGGGGCACTGTGCTGCTCCTTCGTGTCGTGCGGTGCGGTAGCGGCGACGGCCCCTTCGGGGCCGGTCGCGATCGGTGTTCCGTTCAGGACCACGTCCACCCGGATCGGGTGCGCGTCCCTGATCAGACGGAGGGCCTCCCCCTCGGCGAGCCAGCCGCGCACGGCCTCGGCCGGGCCGCCGTCGTCGTCCTTGGCGGACGGGTCGGCGGGCAGCAGCTGGACGAGGATGTTGCGCAGACCGGCCGGCGCGTCCTGGGTGGAGTACGGGCCGCGCAGGTCGATGCGGCCCGATGCGTGGACGGCGTCCTGGGGCCCGGGGCCCCCGGCGTCGTCGGCGGCGGGAGGCGGCCCGGCGCCGTCCGCACCGGCCGCGAACCGCAGCGCCTCGCCCGCCAGCGCGGACAGGAAGTACTCCTGTGCGCTGGGCGCGATGTCGGCGCCGAACAGCTGCTTGGGCTGGTCCGACTCGGCCCGTACGCCGTCCACTTCGGCGATCACATGGGCGCCCACCTCCCAGGCCACCCGCGCGGCGCGGCGCCGGGCCGTCGTCGCACGGGGTGCGGCCGGTCGGGCCGTGAGGTGCACGTCCTGCTCGGTCTGGACCACGACGCGGATCTCGTTGGGGTCCTCAAGGGTGCGGTGGCCGCTGCCCCGCTCGCCCGCCGCCAGCACCGCGCGGCGGGCCTGCTCGGCGGAGACCTCGCCCTCGATGCGTACGCCGTAGGACAGCCGGGTGCCGTCCCCCGCGTCGGCGGGCTCCACGGCCGGCACCACCTCGAGGAAGGTGAGATGGCAGCCCTCCGCGGTCAGCCGGGCCACGACGTTGTCGGCGACGCAGGCGCCGAGGCCGACGAGGACCGAGCCGACCGGGTCGAGGCACTCCCCCGCCCCGGAGGGAGCTGGTTTTGATCCGTTGCCGGTGTCCTGCCCCTGGTGGAGGGTGAAGGACCGGGCGACGCGGCTCGATCCCAGGCGCATGGGCTCGGTGTCCACCCGGCACCGTCCGCCGGGCCCGGGGCGGGCCTGTACGCCGATGCTCAGCTGAGCCTCCCAGGAGTCCTCCCGGATCTGCTCGGCCAGCGCCTCGCGGGCGGCGAGGTCGACCCCGTTCAGCATCGCTCTCCTCCACTCGGGGGCCGGGGCCCGGCGGCCGTGTCGAGGGCCCTGAGCAGACCGCGGATCAGCGGACCCGGGTCCTGGGTGCCCACCGACACGCGCACCAACTGCCGTGATATTCCGGCCTCTTGGCGCACCCGCTCGCTCAGGTGGGCGTGGGTGGTGAGGGCGGGCAGAGCCAGCGTGCTGCCCGTCGCCGCGTCGTCGGCGGCGCACGCGTCGAGCACGGCCCCGAGGTCGCGGACGTCGGGCGCGACCTCGAAGGCGAGCAGTCCGCCGAAACCGTCGTGGGTCTCCAGGGCCCAGGGGGCTTCGTCGAACGTCGGCCGGTGCACGGTGCGTACGGCACGGTGTCCGCGGAGTGCGTCGGCGACCCGCTCCGCGTGGTGCCGGCGGGCCGCGAGGCGCAGGCCCAGCGTGGACAGGGACCGTTCCAGGAGGTGGGCCGCCCAGGGGTCCACCTGGCCGCCGAAGCGCGCGGCCTGTTCGCGGACGGGCGCCAGATGGCGGCCGGCGCCGGTGACGAACGCGGCGCTGACGTCGCCCCACTCGTCGAGGCAGGGCGAGGCGTCCTCGATGACGACGACCGCGCCGCTCTCCAGGGGCCGCACCTCGGCGGGCGACAACGCGGTGTTGTCCACGACGAGCAGCAGGTCGTTCATCTGCGCGTAGGTGGCGAGTTCGCCGAGCGGGGCCAGGCGCATCAGCGGATCGCTCAGGGACGGGGTGTACACCACCTGGGTGGCGGGCCGCACGGCCGCGACGACCGCGTCCGGCTCGGTGCAGTCGACGAAGGTGACCGTGCGTCTGGATCCGGTGAGTTCGGCGGTCAGGGCCGCGCGCAGCGGATCGCAGGTCTGGTCGGAGACGACGATGTGGCCGCCCGGATTGCTCAGGGCCAGCAGGACGGCCGTGGTGGCCGTGACGTTGCTGGGGAGCAGCAGCGCGGCGTCCGCGCCGTGCAGCCGGGCGAAGGCGGCCTCGGCCCGCCGGGCCGACGTGAGGGACACGGGCGCGGGGGCGGCCGGGGTGGTTGCGTAGTGCACGGTCACCGCCGACAGACGGGGGCGTCGGACAGGCCGATGCGCTGGTGGAAGTAGTGGAAGATGATCTCCTCGTGCAGGGCTTCGCCGTCCAGCGTGGGCTTCAGGGCGGTGCCACCGCCGACCATCTCGACCAGGCCGCGCTCGATGAGCTCCGTGAACGCGGAGGCGAAGGGCTCCATCTCCATCAGGTCGGCGCCGAACCGGTCGCGGTAGCGGTCGAGGACGATGGGCTGGTTGGCCTTGAAGTTGAAGCCGAGCGCGGTGCCGATGGCCTTGTGCCCGGAGAGCCGGCGGCCGAAGTTGAGGGGCAGCCCCTCGTTCTTCTGCATGAAGGAGACGTACTTGCCGATGTCGGTGATGTTGTGCGTCTGGAGGAACTCCTCCTGGTCGCCGGTGAGCCAGCCGTAGGCGCCGGGACCGTACGCGATCATGGTGTTGTAGTGCTCCCACTTGTTCTTCGAGGTCTGCGGGATGTTTCCGCCCTCGTAGGTGCCGGGGCGGCTCCACCAGCCGCACGGGCTCGGGTAGTAGCCCTTGTCGAGCAGGACCTCGACGGCTTCCTGGCGCATCGCGTACGTCGAGTCGAGGTCGGGGAAGCGGCCCTCGCTGATGAGGCGTTCGCGTACCGCGGGGTTGTTCCAGACCGCCCGGTTGCCGATGCCCATCTCCTCGCGGTCCGCGTTGCGCAGCCGGTAGATGGTGATGGTCGGTACGCCGAGGTCGGTGAGGACCGTCATGTCGTGGCGTACGGATTCCGGGGTCTGGTAGGGCAGCCCGAACATCATGTCGACGTTGAAGGGGCGCCCGGTGGCCAGCAGGTTCTCGACGGCCTCGATGGACTGGGCCGCGGAGTGGCGGCGCTTGGTGAAGTCGTTGACCTCGTCCTGGAGCGACTGGACGCCGAGGCTGAACCGGTTGAAGCCCAGCTCCTGCGCGGTCTCCAGGTGGTGGCGCTGGAAGTTCTCGGGGTTGCCCTCGATGTTGAACTCGACGCCCGCGGCCAGGTCGTAGTTCTCCCGGACGTGGCGCACCAGCGGCTCGATGTACTCGGGGCTGTTCAGGAGCAGCGCGGCGGTGCCTCCGCCGATGTAGAACGACTCGATGCGGGCCCGGGGTATCCAGTCGAAGCGCTCCAGGTAGCGGCGCGACTCCTCGATGAGGAGGTCGGACCACAGACGCAGCGACGGGTCCTCCTTGCCCCGGGGCACCAGCCGCTTGACGTAGTTGCAGAAGTGGCAGATGTAGTTGCACAGCGGCAGGTGGAAGTAGAGGTGGGCCGGATGGTCCGCGCCGGGGAACGTGCCGTACTGCGCGGCGAGTTCGTCGCTGTCGAGCCGGTCGCCCTCGTTCGAGGTGACGTTGATGTTGTACTCGTCGCGGGGGATCTGGAGCTGCGGATTGCGGTCGAGCAGGCGTCCGAGGTTCAGTTCGAGGTCGACGGGGGCGGCGCCGGTGGCGGTGGCGGGACTCGACTGGCTGGAGAGGCTGGGCAGGCTGGACAGGCTGGACAAGGGAGTACTCCTTGCTGTGGACGTCCGCGGGCGGCTCGTGGCCTGGCAGGGGCGGAAGCGGTCAGAAGTAGTAGGCGGACATCGCCGCCCGGAGCCAGGTCGGCTCGCGCACTGCTTCCGGTTCCGGCTGGAAGATCTGCTGGTAGGGCTTGACGTCGAGGACGGGGGTGCCGTCCAGCGCGTCGAGGCCCCGTACGTGGAGGGTGAGGCCGTCGACACCGGCCAGTTCGCAGCGGGACACACCGAGCCGGTTGGGACGCTCCTTGAGGCGCTGGGCGAGGATGCCCAGGCGCGGCAGGTCGGTCCGGCCCCGCGGGTGGCACGATCCGGTGACGGTGGCCGATTCGGGCACCAGGTGGAAGCGGAAGACGACTTCCAGGTGGGAGAAGAGGTCGAGGCCGGCCACCGCGTCGGGCTCCAGCTGGGTGGGGTCCAGCTCGATGAGCGCGCTCACCGCGCCCCAGTGGTCGTGGCTCGGCACGCTGCGGGGCGAGCAGACGGTACCGATGGGGCGGACGAGGTAGGAGTCGGGGATCGCGTCGGCCTTCTGCTCCTGCGGCATGGGGCGGTTTCCTCCTGTGGGGGCGTCAGACGAGCGGTGCGCCGGGCGCGTCGCCGAGGGCGATGTGGTCCCTGAGGCGCCGGCCGAGGACCTCGACCTGGCCGGGTTCGACCATCGTGAAGTGGTCGCCGGGCACGTCGCACACGACGGCGCGGGCGGCGACCTCGCCCCAGCCCAGGTCCTCCGGGAGCGTGCCGTCCTCAAGGGAGCGGTCCATCACACGGAAGACGGTGACGGTGCCGTCATAGGGCTTGATCCGGTACGAGGCGAGGGCGTCCAGATTGAACTGGTACATGTCGATCATGCGGCGCAGCCGGTCCGCGTCGAAGTCGGCCGGCATGGTCCCGGCGGCGACGGCCCGCTCGACCAGCTCCTTCGCCCGCTCCTGCGGGGTGAGCGAGCGGAGCCAGTCGACGTCCACCTCCAGCTTGAGCCCGCGCCAGAGCAGGGCGCGCAGGGCGAAGTCGGGGTCGGCGCCCGCCTCCACGACGATCCGGGTGTCGAGCAGCCCGACGAGCCCGACCCGCTCGCCGCGCTCCTTCAGCCGGCGCGCGGTCTCGTAGGCGAGGAGACCGCCCATCGAGTATCCGATCAGGTTCCACTCGGCGCCCTCGGGGTGGACTGCGCGCAGCTGCTCGATGAAGGCCTCGGAGATCTCCTCCAGCGAGGCGAGGGGCGTCTCGCCGGGCAGCAGGCCGACCGACTGCACGGCCCAGAAGGGCTGGTCGGTCCCCATCGCGCGGGCGATGGGCGGGTAGAGGAGCACGGTGCCGGAGACCGGCGGCAGGGCGTAGACGGGGCTGCCGCCGGAACCGGCCTGGATCCGCACCAGCTGGCCGGTGCCGCCCGCCGAGCCGCGGCGGATGATCTCGGCGAGCTCCGCCACGGTGGCCGCGGCGAGCAGGTCCGCGGCGGTGAGGTCGACGTGGAAGAGCCGGCGCACCTCCACGGTGAGGCGGATCGCGAGCAGCGAGTGGCCGCCCAGCGAGAAGAAGTCGTCGTGGATCCCGACGTCGGCGCGGCCGAGCAACTTGCGCCATACGTCGCACAGTTGGAGCTCCACGCCGTCTCTCCCGGTGCCCGCTGGCACCGGCGTGGTGGTGGCGACATCGCTGTGGACCATGGATTTCCCCCATGCACCGCGCGGGCCGGAACGACCGTGCGGCGCTGTTCGTAGGTGGCGGCTCTGGGCATGGGTGGCGGTACTTCGCGTGGGTGGGGCTCCGTGCGGGTGGCGGCCCGGGTCGTGGGTGGCGGCCGGGCGCGAGGGCGGGTGGTGCGTGGGTGGCGGCTCGGTGCTCGGGCGTGGCTCGGTGGTGCGTGGTGGCGGCTCGGTGCTCGGGCGTGGCTCGGTGGTGCGTGGTGGCGGCTCGGTGCGTAGGGGGCGGGCGGCTTCGGCGGGTCAGGCGGTGGCGGTGAGTGCGGTCGGGTCGGTGCCTTCGGCCGCGGCGGCGCCGCGTCGCTGCGCCCAGCGGACGGCGGGGGCCATCAGCAGCCCGCCGGCGAGGAACACCGCGCCGAGCACCAGCCACCCGGGGGTGCCCCAGTCGATCAGGAGCAGGGTCAGCGAGACGGGGCCGAACATCTGGACCGCCGCGATCCCCGTGTTGAACAGGCCCTGGTACTGGCCCTGTCGGTCCTTGGGGGCGAGTTCGTAGCCGATCAGCCACGAGCCCGCGGACTGCACCATCTCGCCGTACACGTGCAGGGCGGCGGCCACGACCAGGACCGCCGTCGCCGTCACGGCGCCGCGCCCGGCCGACACGGCGAAGGCCGTGCAGGAGGCGAGGAGCACCACACCCGCCGTGCGGAAGGCGCGGACCGCCGGTTCCAGGGCGTCGATCTTCTTGGTGAGCCGCACCTGGAGCCCCACCACGGCAAGGGTGTTGAGCAGCAGCAGGGCCGCGGTCAGCGAGCGGGGCGCGCCGGTGTGCAGGGAGATCCAGAGCGGCAGCACGACTTCAAGGATGGGGATGTGCAGCAGCATCACCATGTTGATCAGGGCGAGCAGCGCGTACGGGCGGTCGTGGAGCACCGCGAGCCGGGGCTCGCCGGGGGCGCGCTCCGCGGCGGGGGGAACGGCGGGCAGCCGCAGGAAGAGCAGCCCGCACACCACGAAGCTGACCGCGTTGAGCGCGAAGGTGAGGTGGTACGCCGTGCTCGTGTCCCACAGGAGGGCGAGGCCGCCGAGACCCGCACCCGCCGACACACCGACGTTGGTGACCACGCGGATCTTGGCGCGGACGCGGACCAGGCTCTCGCCGCTGAGCACCGCCGGTATCAGCGCCTGCCGTGCGGCGTGGGCGCCGCGCTCGAACATCGCGTAGAAGAAGGCGATCACGACGAACAGCGGGAACGAGTCGGTGGTGAGGTACGCGGCGGTGGCGAGGCCCGCGAGCACGAGGAGCAGCGCGGAGGTGCCGCGGGCGCCCCTGCGGTCCGCGAGGTGCCCGAACGGGACACCCGCGAAGAGTCCGGCGACGCCCGCGATGCTCAGCCCGAGGCCGAGTTCGGCGGCCGAGAAGCCCGCGATCCGGGTGAAATAGAGCGCCGAAACCGTCAGGAACACGCCGTTTCCGAGCGAATTGGCAAGTGTTCCCAGGAGCAGGGTGCGACCGGGCCCCCGCTCGATGAATCCGGCTTTCATGCGGCGCTTTCCTTTTCGTTCGTCCCGCCGAAATGATGCAGATAGAAAGCACGCATGGCGGAGGTGATCTCGTCGGTATTGCGATGGCAGTCGGCGTGCGTGCCCTCGATGAATGCGAGGGAGAAGTGGGCGCTGTCGCGACGGGAGAGGCGCTCGCGTTCGCCGGCCGGGATGTTGGGGCTCCCCTCGGCGGCGAGGACGAGCACGGGGATGCCGAGCCGTTCGAGCAGATCCGGGAGGTGGCTGAAGTCGTAGTGCCAGCGCAGCAGGCTCCCCTCGGCCCACTCGTCCGCCACGTGCCAGTCGGGGTGGGGGTCGAAGGACTGGTCGACGACGACCAGGCTGCGCACCCGGGACGCGCCCCAGGTGATCGCGGAGACCGCCGCCACGAGACCGCCGTAGGAGTATCCGACCAGGTGGAGCTCGTCCGGCAGGACGTCCGCGAACCGGTGCAGGTCGGCCGAGAAGTCCAGGGCCGAGTAGCCCCACGCGGGCTTGGGGCTGTCGCCGTGGGCCCGCAGCGAGGGGTAGACGGCGACGGAGCCCGCGCCGCACAGCGCGTCACCGACCGGACGCAACTGCGTCTTGTCACCGCCGAATCCGTGCAGCAGGAGCAGGTCGCCCGGTGCTCCGCCCGCTCCCGTGCGGCCCGGCACGGCGTCGTGGTCGAGGAGTTCGACACCGACGGAGGCCGCCGCGAGGGCCGGCTCGGGCAGCGGGCCCGCCGCCGGATCGAGAGCGCTCATCGAATAAACCCCCAGGGGAAGCGGCCGGAAGGCCGAATGCGGTACGACGGCCCGGCGTTGCGCATCCCGAAGGGGCGTCCTTCGCCGGGCCTCCACCAATTTCCCCGCCGGGAGGTCGGGCGTCAATGTCGTCCGCTGTCCCCAGAACCGGGGACACGGCGACAGGTGTGAGGGGCCTCCCGGAGGCCTAGGTTAATCATCCCGACGCATCGGAGGGATGTTCCGTGGGAATTGGGCTCATTCATCGGGCCGTCGAACGCCAGGCGCGCCTGACGCCCGACGCGGTCGCGGTGGTGGACGGCGCCACGCGCCTCTCGTACGGGGCCCTCGACGCCCTCGCCGACGCCTGGGCCGAAGAGTTGTCCCGTACGGGGGTGGGTCCGGGCACCCTGGTGCCGGTGCTGCTGCCGCGCTCGGCCGGCCTGTACGTGTCACTGCTCGCGGTCCTCAAGTGCGGTGCCGGGTACGCGGCCCTGGACCCGCGCTGGCCCGGCGCCCGGATCGAGGGGGTGCTGCGGCAGCTGGCCGCCCCGGTCCTGGTGACCGATGCGCCGCGGCCGCCCGGCGCCGGTCCGGTGTGGCATCCCCCGGCCCTCGACGCGGCGGCCGGCGCGGCCCCGGCCGGCGGGCGGGCAGCCGGGCGGCCGGGCGCCTTCACGGCGTACGACGGGCCGGACTCCACTCCCGCCGCCGTCTTCTTCACCTCGGGCACCAGCGGCGCCCCCAAGGGCGTGGTGTCCCCGCACGCGGCCACCACGCGCCTCTTCGCGCCGGACGGCCCGCTCGCCTTCGGACCGGGCACCGCCATGATGCAGGCGGCCCCCGCGCCCTGGGACGCGTTCTCGCTGGAGCTGTGGGGCATGCTCACCACCGGCGGCACCTGCGTCACCGCGCCCGAGGACTATCTGCTCCCCGACACCCTGCGGCGCCTGATCGACGCCGACCGGGTGGACACGGCTTGGCTCACCGCCTCCCTGTTCAACCTGTTCACCGAGATCGACGTGGAGTGCTTCGCGGGTCTGCGGCGGCTGTTCATCGGCGGCGAGCGGCTCTCCACCGCGCACGTCGCCCGGTTCCTCACCCGGCACCCGGACATACGGCTGCTCAACGGCTACGGCCCGGTGGAGAGTTGTGTCTTCGCCACCGTCCACCCGATCACACCCGGGGACTGCGAGCGGCCGTACGGGGTCCCCATCGGGCGCGAGGTCCCCGGGACCGAGGTGCATGTCCTCGACCCCGACGGCTTCGCCTGCGCGCCGGGCACGGCCGGCGAACTGTGCCTCGCCGGGACCGGCCTGGCCCACGGATATCTCGGCGACCCCGACCTGACGGCGGCCCGCTTCCCCGAACACCCCGTAGAGGGACGGCAGTTGCGCTACTACCGGACCGGGGACCGCGGGTTCCGGGACGCCGACGGGGTCCTGCACTTCACCGGACGCACCGACCGGCAGGTCAAGATCCGCGGGCACCGCATCGAGCCGGAGGAGATCGAGGCGCACGCCTCCGCGCTGCCCGGCATCGCGGGCTGTGCGGCCGTGCCGGTCCCCGGCGAACTGGGCACCTACGACCGGCTCGCGCTCTTCTACACCGCCGACGGCGAGGAGCCCGGCCCGCCCGAGGCGGTGCGCCGCTCGCTCGGGCGCGTACTGCCTCCGCACGCCGTGCCCGACGTGGTCCAGCGGATGGAGCGGCTGCCCGTCACCGCCAACGGCAAGATCGACCGCTCGCTGCTCCTGGCCGCGCTCGCCGGCTGAGTACGGCCGCCCTCCCCCGACATCCGTCACCGAGAGGTCTCCCGCCCATGCCCGTCATCACCCTCATGTCGCCCGATCCCAGCCCCGGCCGCCCGGCCCTGGCCCGGCTCGCCGAGGCGGTCACCGGACTGCTGTCCATCCCGGCGGAGCACTGCTGGCTGCTGTGGCAGCGGCTCGACGCCGACGCGGCGCACCGCCCCGAGTGGCAGCCCGGATCCGCCGGACCGCACGCGCCCATCGGCTACGTCACCTGCAAGGAGACGTACCCGCGCGAGGCCGTGGAGGGGCTGCTCCGGTTGCTGCGGGACGAGTTGAGCGCGCTCCTGTCCGTACCGGCCGACGAGGTCTACCTCGTGGTACGCCGGGCCGTTCCCGGCGAACTCCTCGTCCGTGGCGACGTGTGGCAGGGCGACCCGCCGCCCGCCGCCCGCGCCGGCTCCTGACCCGGGGCGCCGCCGGCCGCCCCGTACGCCGACCCATCGACCGCGCCTCCAGAGGAGATCCGTGTCCAGACGCCTGTTCACTTCGGAATCCGTCACCGAAGGGCACCCCGACAAGGTGGCCGACCAGATCAGCGACACCATTCTCGACGCCCTGCTCAAGGAGGACCCGTCCTCGCGCGTCGCCGTGGAGACCCTCGTCACCACCGGCCTCGTGCATGTCGCGGGCGAGGTGACGACCGCCGCCTTCGCGCCGATCGCCTCCCTCGTCCGGGACCGGATCCTGGAGATCGGTTACGACAGCTCCCTCCAGGGGTTCGACGGTGCCTCCTGCGGGGTGACCGTGTCCATCGGGGCGCAGTCGTCGGACATCGCCCAGGGGGTCGACAGCGCCTACGAGTCGCGCACCGCGGCCGGGGCGGACCCGGGCGCCGCGGCCGTGGACGATCTGGGCCGACAGGGCGCGGGCGACCAGGGGTTGATGTTCGGCTACGCCTGCGACGAGACGCCGGAGCTGATGCCGCTGCCGATCATGCTGGCGCACCGGCTGGCCCGGCGCCTTGCCGCCGTGCGCAAGGACGGCACGCTCCCCTACCTGCGTCCGGACGGCAAGACCCAGGTGACGATCGAGTACGACGGCGACCGGCCGGTCCGCCTCGACACCGTGGTGGTGTCCGCGCAACACGCCCCCGAGGTCGACCTCGACTCGGTGCTCGTCCCGGACATCCACGCGTGTGTGGTGGAGCCCGAGCTGGCCTCGCTCTCCCTCGACACCGAGGGCTACCGGCTGCTCGTGAACCCGACGGGACGCTTCGAGATCGGCGGCCCGATGGGCGATGCCGGCCTCACCGGACGCAAGATCATCATTGACACGTACGGCGGCATGGCCCGGCACGGCGGCGGCGCGTTCTCCGGCAAGGACCCCTCGAAGGTGGACCGTTCGGCCGCCTACGCGATGCGCTGGGTGGCGAAGAACATCGTGGCGGCGGGCCTGGCGCGGCGGGCCGAGGTGCAGGTCGCCTACGCGATCGGCGCGGCGGAGCCGGTCGGTCTGTTCGTGGAGACCTTCGGCACGCAGAGCGTGCCCGTCGCACGGATCCAGGACGCGGTGACGGAGGTGTTCGACCTGCGGCCCGCCGCCCTCATCAGGGACCTGGACCTGCTGCGGCCGATCTACGCCCAGACCGCCGCGTACGGCCACTTCGGCCGTGAGCTCCCCGACTTCACCTGGGAGCGCACCGACCGCGCGGAGCGGCTGCGTTCGGCGGCCGGGGCAGCGTGACGGCGGGCCCCGGCCGGACGGCGCGGGCCCCGGCCGCCGTGACGGCCCCGGCCGGTGTCAGTCGCAGCCGTACGCCATCGCGGCTCTGACCAGCTCCGCCTTGGTGCCGACGCCGAGTTTGCCGCGCACCCGTTTGACGTAGGTGTCCACGGTGTGACAGCTGATGCCGAGCCGGCGCGCGGTCTGGTCGTGCGTGAGGCCCCGGGCCAGCAGGCGCAGCACCTGGTGTTCGCGGGCGGACAGCAGCGTCATGTCGTCGGCGGGGCGCGCGGGCCGTGTCCGGGCCCGGCGCGAGCGGTCGGCCGCCGCTCGTGAGCGGACGGCCGCGGCCCGGACGGCGGCGGCCAGGGCCACCGGGTCGGACCGCTCGGACAGGCAGCCGCTGACGCCGGGGTGCCCGGCGTCGGCGCCGGTGGCGGACATGAGCAGGACGCACACCGCACGGTCGGCGGCGGCTTCGGTGAGCGGCGACCGGCCGGGCGGCCGGTCCATGACCAGGACGTCCAGGTGGTCGGGGAGCGCGCCCGGCCCGTCGGGCCCGGTACCGGCGGCGCCCAGGACGTGGACGCGCATGTCCGGTGCCCCCGCGAGGGCTTGGCCGACGGCCCACTCGATGAGCGGGTGGTTGTGGATGAGACCGATCTCGAACAACGAAACCTCGCAGGGTGAACTGTTCGGGGTGCCGGGCACGTACGGGTTCACGCGCGCAGGGTCCGCAGGATCCGGGTCACCGCGCGCGCGCCGTCCAGATCGCTGTGGCGCGGCCTGCCTCCCGACCTCATGGCCTCGGCCATGTCCTGGTAGACGAGCCGCCGCAGCGAGGGGCCGCGCAGGGTGGGCCAGACGTCCTCGGCGTCACCGATCCGCGCGCTGACGGTTCCGTTGTCGACCGCCAGACTGTGGTCGGGGCCGAGCACCCGCAGGCGTTCGGAGGAGGCCGCGGCCTCGGAGGTCGCGGTGAACGAGAGGGTGGCTCCGCTGGCGAACTCGACGACGCCGGTGACGCGGGTGTCGATGCCCCGGCGCACTTCGCGCAGCGGGGCGGTCCACACCCCCGAGGGGTCGCCGAGGAGTTGGCAGGCGAGGTCCACGTAGTGCACGGCGAGGTGGGCCGCGGCGCCGCCCAGGGCGGACGTCGGGTCCGAGCGCCAGCCGGTCCGGTGGAAGTGGGCCGGCGGCCGGAAGCGGGACACTTCGAGCGTCGCGGTCACCGAGGGCGCGGACCAGTCGGCAGCGCGGACGGCTTCGGGCAGCCGGTGCCGGTGCTGGAGCATGACGCCGATGGGTCTGCCGACCTGCTCGGCCGTGGCCACCATCAGGTCGACCTCCCGCTCGCAGAGGGCGGGAGGCGCCTCCAGGAGGACGGCCTTGCCGGCCTTCAGTGCCTCCAGGGCGAGGTCCGCCCTGCCGCCGGGCGGCAGGCAGAGGCCCACCAGGTTGATGCCCGGATCGGCGAGCAGCACCTCCCACGAGGGGAGCCGCCGCAGCGCGCCGGTCGTCAGGCCCGCGTTGGCCTCGACCACGGCGGCGACCCGGAAGCCGCTCGCGCCGGCCAGGGCCTCGGCGTGCTGACGGCCCGCCACGCCGAAGCCGACGAGGCCGACGTTGACGTCCGGTGCCGCGTCGGGAGCGGCTACCACCACCCGTTGTCGTCCCCGCCGATGACCACTGCGGCGGACGGCCCGTCGGCCACCGCGTGCTGCGCGGTGGGCGACGACGGCGGGGCGGCGACGGCGTGGCCGGCGGCGACGACTCCCGCGGCCAGCGCCAGGGTTGCGGCGGCGGTGCATATCCGTACGCGCAGTGCCTTCTCCATGATGTTCCCCCGAACGTGTGGGCGGTGTGCGGATGCGAGGTACGCCCCCATGGTGTCGGCCGGGCAGGGGGTGATCAACGCTCCGGGCTGGCGGTCAGTGGCCATGACACCTCATGGCCACACCCTCCCGACGTCTCACATCGTGAGATTTCCCGGGTGTTCCGGCCGCTCCGACCGATGGCCACGGGGTGACAGGAGCCGCCCCCGCGCGATAGGTACGGCTGTCATGAGCACTCAACCGCTGCCCCTCGAAGGCATCACCGTCGTCGCCGTCGAACAGGCCGTGTCCGCGCCGTTCGCGACGCGGCAGCTCGCCGATCTCGGCGCGCGCGTCATCAAGATCGAGCGGACCGACGGCGGCGACTTCGCCCGCGGCTACGACACCGCGGCCCGCGGCCTCGCCTCGCACTTCGTGTGGTGCAACCGCGGCAAGGAGTCGGTGGCCCTCGACCTCAAGGACCCGCGCGGGCTGGACATTCTGCGCCAACTCGTCGCGGACGCCGATGTGTTCGTGCAGAACCTGGCACAGGGCGCGGCCACCCGGCTCGGCCTGGACGCGGCCACCCTGTGCGCCGCCCATCCGCGGCTCGTGGCGGTCGACATCTCGGGGTACGGCGCCGAGGGCCCGTACGCGCACAAGCGGGCCTACGACATGCTGGTGCAGTGCGAGGCGGGCCTGGTGTCGGTCACCGGGACGCCCGAGCGGCCCGTCAAGGCCGGAATCCCGGCCGCCGACATCGCGGCCGCCATGTACGCCTTCTCGGGCGTCCTCGCGGCCCTGGTGCGGCGTGGCACCACGGGGCGCGGCGGGCCGGTGGAGATCTCGATGCTGGAGGCGCTCGCCGAGTGGCTCGGCCATCCCCTGCACCATGTGATGCACGGGGGCACCGAACCGGCGCGCACCGGGCTCGCGCACGCCGTGATCGCGCCGTACGACGCCTATGCCACGGCCGACGGCGGACAGGTGCTGCTCTCGGTCCAGAACGACCGCGAGTGGCGGCGCCTCGCCGAACTGGTGCTTGACCGCGTCGAGTTGGCGCAGGACGAGGCCTTCGCGACCAATGCGGCGCGGGTCGCGCACCGGGCCAGGACGGACGAGGTCGTGGCGGGGGCGCTGGCCGGCCTGACGGCGGCCGAGGCGGTGGAGCGGCTGGAGGCCGCCGGGATCGCGTGCGCGAAGCTCAACACGGTCGCCGAGGTCGCCGCGCATCCGCAGCTCGCGGCGCGCGGCCGCTGGCGGGAGGTCGATTCATCGGTGGGGCCGTTGCGGGCGCTGCTGCCGCCCATCAATCTGGGCGGCAGTCAGGAGGCTCGGATGGGTGCGGTTCCCGCGCTCGGCGAGCACACCCGTGCAACCCTGCGGGCCCTGGGAATGACGGACGGGCAGATGGCCGGGTTGCGGCGGGACGGCGTGATCGTCTGAACGCGGTGCGCCTGGTGTCGGGGGTGGGTTCAGCCGCGGCTGCCGAAGAGCGAGCGGCGCAGCCGCCGCAGTGGCGCGAAGAGCGAGACGCGAGCGGTCTTGCTCCTGCGGGTGTGCGCAATGTCACGCGAGGTCAGCTCCCGCATCAGCAAGGTCGCCTCGGCCGCCTCGCGCTGCGGGACGGCCGGACCGCCGAGCACCGAGAGGTGGCGGTCGAGCCGCGAGCTGGTCGCGCCGCTTCCGCAGGTGATCGCAGGCACTCGCGCCCTGCTGCGCACTGTTATCTGTTCCATGTCACTCCCCACCCGTACGAGGGCACCCGGCCCCGGGCAGGGTAACCCTATCGCCCCGGGTTCACACGCGTGTATCCCGGTGGCGCGATTCACCTGGAGGGGGTGCGGGTTGACGATGACGCTCCGAATACATCTGATTCCAGGGCGAGTTGGACAGTTCGCCGACTGCCCTTCACGCTCCGTCGCGGCCCGTGTTCGTACTGAGTGTGCAATGCCGTTCAAGGGGGCGGCAACCGTGCGGCCCTCGGTTAACGTGAAAGGGTTTCTCCGCCGGGGATGGGGGGCTCGCCAGTGAGCGAAGTGCCGGGCAGTGAGCGGCGGTTGATCGCGGGACGCTACCGGCTCCTCTCCCCGCTCGGCCGGGGCGGCATGGGCGAGGTGTGGCGGGCGCGCGACGAGGTCCTGGAGCGCGAGGTCGCCGTCAAGGAGGTCAGGGCGCCGCCGGCCGGCCTCGACACCCCCGAGGTGCGGCGGCTGTACGCGCGGCTCGAACGCGAGGCCTGGGCCGCGGCGCGGATCTCGCACCGCAACGTGGTGACGGTGTACGACGTGGCGAACGAGGACGGCCGGCCGTGGATCGTCATGGAGCTGGTGCGCGGACTCGCCCTGTCCGACGTGCTGGATGCCGAGGGACCGCTGACCCCGCAGCGCGCCGCGCGCATCGGCGCCGAGGTGCTCGCCGCGCTGCGGGCCGCGCACGACGTCGGGGTGGTGCACCGCGACGTGAAGCCCGCGAACGTGCTGCTCGCCAACGACGGCCGGGTGGTCCTGACCGACTTCGGCATCGCGACGGTGGCGGGCAGCCAGACGCTCACGATGACGGGCGAGGTCGTCGGGTCGCCCGAATTCCTCGCGCCGGAAAGGGCGTTGGGGCGGACGCCCGGTCCCGCCTCGGACCTCTGGTCGCTCGGGGTGCTGCTGTACGCGGCGGTGGAGGACCACTCCCCGTTCCGCCAGGACACCCCGCTGTCGACGCTGCGGGCGGTGGTCGACGACGCGTTGCCGCCGCCCCTGCGGGCCGGGGCCCTGGCGCCGGTGATCGAGGGGCTGCTGCGCAAGGAGCCGGCGGAGCGGCTGCCGTCCGAGGAGGCCGAGCACCAGTTGCGGCTCGTGGCCTCGGGCGGCACACCGACGGGCCGGTCCGAGGCGACAACGGTGGTGGCCGGGGCGGCCGGCCCCCTGCCCCCGACGTCGGTGCTACCGCACTCCGCGCCGCCGCCGGCCGGTGCCACCGGCGCGACGGACCGGGACGGTGAGGGAGCGCGGCACACCGGGGCGGTCCTGCTGGCCGGGGCCCTGGTGCTGCTGCTCGTGCTGGGCCTGCTGGTCTGGCTCCTGCTGCGCGGCAACTCCGGCGCGGTCAAGGGAAGTTCGGCTTCGGTGTCGCCCGCGCCGTCGGTGCCGCACTCCTCCTCGGCGCCCGGGGCGGCCCCCAGCACCGCGAGGAGCGGCCTGCCCACCCCCTCGCCTTCCGCGAGCGGCGTGACGGGCAGTCCCTCCGCCTCCTCGCCGCCCACCCAGTCGGTGGAGCTCACCATCCAGGTGGTGCGCGGGAGTTACCGGGGCGCGTGCCCGGCGCCCGTGGTGTCGGCGCCCGAGATGGTCGTGGCGTTCACCGTGGGGCGCACACCGGCGCGGGTGGAGTACCGCTGGGTCACCCGGGACGGCCGCTCGTCCGACCCGGAGTGGAAGACGCTCTCCTTCGCCGCGGACGGGCCGCGTACCCGTCAGGTGGCGCACACCGAGTCGCCGGCGCACAGCGGTTCCAACGAGGTCCATGTGGAGGTGCGCGCACCGGCGAAGGGCTCGTCCGACGCGGTGGCGTACTCCGTGACGTGCGACGAGGAGACCCCGACGGGCGGGCCCTCCTCGTCGCCGACGCCGACGGGCGCTTCGTCCCCGCCCGTCGACTGAGCGTGTCCGGGGCGCGCGGAACCCCGCGCGCCCCGGGTGGGGTGCGGGATCAGGCCGCGCGGGTGAAGGCGGGCAGGTACGCGCCCGACTGGCCGGCCGCGGTGGGGTGGTAGGACTCGCCGATGTTGGTCCACACGACGCTGTTGAGCCAGGGGCTGCTGGAGCAGATCTCGTGGTTGGTGAAGCCCCCCACGACGTCGCCGAAGCTGAAGCCGTGGTCGGCGGCGCGCTTGGCGGTCACCGAGTTGAGCTCGTCGGCGGCCCCGTTGATCGCCGAGCGGGAGTTCTCACTGAGACCGGCGATGCAACTGCCGCCGATCTTGTAGAAGTGCGGGTAGCCGATGACGACGACGTGGGCGTTGGGGGCCTTGGATCTGATCGCCGAGTAGACCGAGTCGAGCAGGCCCGGCAGGGTCGAGTCGACGTAGGCGCGGGCCGCCGCCACCTTGCCGAGACAGGTGGACTCCGAGTACAGGACGCAGTTGGTCATGACGTCCGAGAAGCCGGCGTCGTTGCCTCCGATGGTGATCGAGACGAGGTCCGTGGTGGAGCTGAGCGGGCCGAGCTGGCTCGCCGTCACATCACCCGTACGAGCGCCCGAGCAAGCGGTGAAGTTGAACGAGGCGGGTGAATGCGCCGCCGCCCACAGGGCCGGGTAGGCCTTGGTGGAGCGCTTGCAGCTGCCGCTCGAACTGTCGTAACTCCCGGAGCCGACACCGGATGAGTACGAGTCGCCGAGGGCCACGTAGTGGGATCCGGCCGCCTGGGTTGCCGCGGCCGCCACGCCGGCCCCGGTGAGGGAAAGCGCGACAGCCAGCACGAGCGCCCATGCATATGCCGCGATTCGGGACAGTTTCATGGAACCTCCTTGTAGCGGGTTTTCCGCCACGGCAGTGGTACCAGCCGGTACGTGTCGCGGGAAGTGTCCATGCCAAGAACGTCGAGCGGACATCTGCGCTTATCCGGCGATCCGTCAGCAACTCGCGAGTAATCCTTCACCGGAGCACCACACTCCACTGACGGTCCGTCAACCTCCGTTCACCGGGCGCCAATCGTCGTCTTGACGGGACCGACCGGACTGCGCCACATTGAAGCCTCGCATCCGGCGCATCGGGGGGAACCGTCGCCAATGCAGACCATCAGTGACAGATCGGCAGGGAGTGCGCCCTTCGGCGCCGACCTGCTGCCCGTCCTCGCGGGAGCGGCGCTCGCCGTTTCGGCCACCGGCGCGGTCCTGGTCCTCTTCGATCCGGACTCCGCGCTGCGCGCCCCGCTCGCGCTCTTCTACCTGCTGGCCGCGCCCGCCGAGGCCGGCGCGTTCCTGCTGCGCCGGCTGGAACCGCTCGCGCGAACGGCGGCGTCCTTGTCGGGGGCGGTCGTCATTGATCTCCTGACCGCCGAAAGCATGGCGGGTCTGCACCTGTGGTCGGTGCGCAACGGCGTCACGGCCGTGGGCGTGATCAGCCTTCTCCTTTTCCTGCACGGGTTCCTGGTCGGCACCCCGCGGGGAACGGGGGTGAATCGCGCGGAACCCGATCGGGAAAGTCCGGCGCAAATCACAGAAAAGTAAGGCTCGGCTTCAGGCCTTGCCCTACAGTCCCAGACATCAATACCGTCTACATCCACCCGCACCGGTCCATCGAGCAAAACGGCACTGGGGGAGGGCTCAAGCGTCGCGATGGATATCGGAACGGGGCGCGGTAGGGGGGTGCCGTGGCCGGTCTTCGCCTTGCGCGGACCGGAGCGCGGGCCGCGCGGCCAGCAAGCCAGCTCACCCGAATAATGCGGTGTGCCATGCCGTCATGATCGGCGTGAGAGCCCCCCTTTCGTAACCGGAAACTGATCCGGACCGCCCGGGGGCGGGCGGTCCACCGGACGAGAGGGACAGAGAATCATCATGACTCCTTCCGTGCGCCCGGCCGTCCCGGGCCAAGATCAATTAATCGCGGAATCTCCGGACCGCGAACCGGCCGTCGCGAGTGACAGCCGAATATCCAGTGCCTACCGACCGGTTTCGGCGAATCTCGCCATTGCGCCGCCCGTGAGCGTCGTGATCCCGGCGATGAATGAGGCCGAGAATCTTCCTCATGTCTTCAGGACACTTCCCCATTGGATCCACGAAGTCGTCCTGGTCGACGGCAATTCCACCGACGACACGGTGCGCGTCGCCCGCGAGCTGTGGCCGGACGTCAAGGTCGTCAAGCAGGTCGGCAAGGGCAAGGGAGACGCCCTGATCAGCGGCTTCGCCGCCTGCACCGGGGACATCATCGTCATGGTCGACGCGGACGGCTCGGCCGACGGCGAGGAGATCGTCAGCTACGTCTCGGCCCTGGTCGGCGGCGCGGACTTCGCCAAGGGCTCCCGCTTCGCCAACGGCGGCGGCACCGACGACATGACACCGATCCGCAAGCTCGGCAACGCGGTGCTGTGCGGCATCGTCAACCGCAAGTTCGGCGCCCGCTACACCGACCTCTGCTACGGCTACAACGCCTTCTGGAAGCGCTGCCTGGACACGATCGTGCTCGACTGCTCCGGGTTCGAGATCGAGACCCTGATCAACATCCGGATCGTCAAGGCGGGGCTGCGCGTCCAGGAGGTGCCGAGTTACGAGTACAACCGGATCCACGGCGTCTCCAACCTCAGCGCCGTGCACGACGGCATCCGCGTGCTCAAGGTGATCCTCAAGGAGAAGGCCGTGCCCCGCGCACACCGGCGCACCCAGGCCGTCTTCCTCAACGCACGGCGAGGAGAGGTGACTTGACGGAGCGTCAATTCTCCGTGGTGATCTGCGTGTACACCGAGGACCGCTGGGAGGACATCCTCGCGGCGGTCTCCTCGGTGCGCGCGCAGTCCCTGCCCGCCCGGGAGACCCTCCTCGTGGTGGACCACAACGAGCGCCTCCGCGACCGGCTCGCCCGGGAGTACGAGGCGCTCACGGCCTCGGAAGAGGTACGGGTGCTCGCCAACGCGGGGCCCCGCGGCCTCTCGGCGGGCCGCAACACCGCGATCGCCGTGGCCCGGGGCGAGTTCGTGGCGTTCCTCGACGACGACGCGGTGGCCGAGCGCGACTGGCTGCGCCGCTTCGCCGAGGGGTACGACGACCCGCGGGTGATGGCGGTCGGCGGGCGCACGATGCCGGCCTGGGCCTCGGGACGCCGGCCCGCCTGGTTCCCCGAGGAGTTCGACTGGGTCGTCGGCTGCACCTACCGCGGACTTCCGCCGGGCCGCGTCGCGGTGCGCAACGTGCTGGGTGGCAACGCGTCCTTCCGCACCGCGGCGTTCGAGGCGGCGGGCGGCTTCGCCACCGGCATCGGCCGCGACGGCGACAAGCGCCCGCTCGGCTGCGAGGAGACCGAGCTGTGCATCCGTCTGAGCAGGGCGCTGCCCGGCGCCGTGCTGCTCATCGACGACCGCGCCGTGATCCACCACCGGGTGCCCGAGGCCCGCGAACGCTTCGGATACTTCCGAACCAGGGCGTACGCGGAGGGGCTCTCCAAGGCGCTGGTCGCCCGAAGTGTGGGATCCGGCAAGGGACTTGAGTCGGAGCGGCGCTACACCAGCCGGGTCCTTCCGGCCGGCGTGGCACGCGGCGTACGGGACGCGGTGCTCGGCCGGGCCGGCGGCGCGGGGCGCGCGGGCGCGATCGTGACCGGCGTCGCGGCGGCGGCCGGCGGCTACGTGCTCGGCACGCTGCGGGCCCGCAGGGGCGGGACGGCCTTCGCCGTCACCCCCATCGAGCGGACGTGGCGGCCGAGACCGGCCCAGGACGGCGGGACGCCATGACGAGCACGCGGAACGGGCCGGTGCCCATCCTCATGTACCACGCCGTGGCGCACTCCCCCGCGCGGGCCGCGTACGGGCTCTCCGTCGCGCCGGATGCCTTCGCGGACCAGATGGAGCTGCTCGCCGAACTCGGCCGCACCCCGGTCACCACCGCCCAGCTGGCGCACGCCTGGCGCACCGCGGGCGCACTGCCGCGCCGGCCCGTCCTGATCACCTTCGACGACGGTTACGAGGGGGTGCACCGCCACGCCCTGCCGGTCCTCGCCCGGTACGGCTTCGCCTCCACGCTCTTCGTCACGACGGGCTGGCTGCGGGGCGCCCATGACGAGGGCGGCGCCCTGGACACCATGCTCGACTGGGACCAGGTGCGCCGGCTCGCCGCGGCCGGGGCCGAGATCGGCGGGCACAGCCACAGCCACCCGCAGCTGGACCAGCTCCCCGACGAGCGGCTCTGGTCCGAGACGGTGCGGTGCAGGGAGATCCTCACCGAGCAGCTGGGCCGCCCGCCGTCCTCCTTCGCCTACCCGTACGGCTACTCCACCCGTCGGGTGCGGCGCACCGTGCGGTCGGCCGGGTTCGGCCAGGCGCTCGCCGTGGGCAACGCGCTCGCCCGGCGCCGCCAGGGTCCCTACGCGCTGGAGCGGGTGACGGTCCGGCGGGAGACCGGCCTCGACGAGTTCGAGCGGCTCGTCGTCGGCACCGACCGCGACATCGCGCGCACCTTCATCGGTGACCGCGTCCTGACGAAGGGCTACGCCCTGGTCCGCGGCGCCCGCCGGGCCGGGCGCGGACTCGGCGGCCCCTGACCGACGTCCGCGACGCGAACCACCGGAACGAGAAGGCCGGAGCCAGAAGGTGAGCGGAACCCGTGAGTGACGTGAGCACCGCCCGGGGCGGCACCGCCGCAGGGGCCCCCGCCGAGCGCCGGGGCGCCCCCCTCTTCCGCAACGCCTACGCCCTGATGCTCAACACCGGGATCAGCGCGGTGCTCGGCCTCGGGTTCTGGCTGGTCGCCGCCCGGTACTACACCGACGACGCGGTCGGCCAGGGCTCGGCGGCGATCGCCGCCATGAAGTTCCTCGCGGGGCTGACCGCGCTCACCCTGACCGGGGCGATGGCCCGGTTCATCCCGGTCTCGGGCGCCGCCACCGGCCGTCTCGTCCTTCGCACGTACGCGGTGAGCGCGTGCGCGGTCGCGGTGGCCGCGCTGGTCTTCGTGGAGACGCTGGACTTCTGGGGGCCCTCGTACCGCTTTCTGCACGGGCCCCTCAACGGGCTCGGGTTCATCGGGGCGGTGGTCGCCTGGTCGCTCCTCACCCTGCAGGACGGGGTGCTCACGGGGCTGCGCAGCGCGTTCTGGGTGCCGGTCGGCAACACCGCGTTCTCCGCGGTGAAGCTGCTGCTCCTGGTGGCGATCGCGGCGTCCCTGCCGACCAGCGGGGTGTTCGTGTCGTGGGTCGCGGCGATCACGGTGTCGGTGCTGCCGCTGGGGTGGCTGGTGTTCCGGCGGCTGGTCCCGCGCCATGTGGAGCTGACCGCGCACACCGCCCGTCCCCCGGGCTACCGGCAGATGGGGCGGTTCCTCGCCGGGGACTGCACGGGGTCGCTCTTCGCGCTGGCCGTGGTCTATCTGGTGCCGGTGATCGTGGCCTCGCAGATCAGCTCGGCCGACAACGCGTACTTCTACATCACCGCGACCATCGGCGGCACCGTGGAGCTGCTCGCCATCAACATGGGCGCATCGCTGACCGTCGAGGGCGCGCACGACCCCGGGCGGCTGGGGCGCAACGCGCGGGCCGCGCTGGTCCGGATGGTCACCATCGTGCTGCCGATCTGCGCCTTCCTGTTCGTCTGCGCGCCGTACGTCCTCCAGGTGTTCGGCGCGGGGTACGCCCGCCATGCCACGGCGCTGCTGCGCTGGCTGGTGGCGGCCGCGCTGCTGCGGGTGGTGATCGAGCTGTACTTCGCGGTGCTCCGCGCACAGAGCCGGACGGCCGGACTCGCCCTGCTCCAGGGCGCGTTGTGCGTGCTGGTGCTGGGCTCGACGCCGGTGCTGCTGGGCCCGCTCGGCCTGGCCGGCGTGGGCATCGCGGAGGTCGCGAGCCTGTCGGTGATCGCGGCGGTCGCGGCGGTGAAGCTGTTCGGGGTGCTGCGCTCCCCCGGGCCTCAGCGGGTCAGCCAGCGCACCTCGTAGGCCGCCATCGGGAACGACCTGCCGTCGACCTTCGCGTCGATCTCCCGGTCGAGGGTGTTGACGACGAGCACGGTCGTGGCGTTCGCGAGCACCCGGACGTTCGGCACATCGTCGGCGGCGACGGAGACGGTGGTGAACCGGGTGCCCGGCGGGAAGGCGGCGGCGAACCTGGCGATGAGCGCGTACATCGGCAACTCCGCTCCCCCGTCGTCGCGTTGGGTGGGGCTCCACAGGCAGCCGGGGCACGGCCCGCCCTGCTGCTCGGGGCTCCAGTAGAAGGCGGTGCCGGTTCCGCCGCGGGCCAGGGCGGCCAGGGCGGCGGCCTGGGTCGCGACGCGCCGCTGCTCGCTCCACCCCGACGCGTCGGGCTCGACGTAGTACTCCGCCCACCACAGGGGCAGCCCGCTCTGCTCGCGCACCCAGTCGCTGACGGCCGTCAGCTTGTCGGTGGCGGCGAACGCGTCGGGGAGCATCTGGTCGGTGCGGGTGAAGCTGGCGCCGTCGACGACCACGAAGTCGGCGCCCTTCCTGTGCTTGTTCCAGTACGTGAAGGCGTCGAGGACCCGCTGGTCGACGGAGCCCCAGGGGCCCTTGAGGGACGACGCGTACGACTGGTCCTGGGGGCCGTAGCTGTCCATCGTCAGATAGGGCCCGCCGACGAGGTTGGCCGGGTCGGCCTTCTTCAGGGCGGCGTAGACCTCGTTGTACAGCTGGGTGTAGCCCTCGTAGTTCCAGCGTCGGCGGGTGTCGTCGAAGAAGCCCTTGAACTCGTTCCAGACGATGAAGTGGCGCACGTCCGGATAGCGTTCGGCGACCGCGGCGGCCAGCTCGGCGAAGTCCTTGTAGTGGGAGGGCAGCGGCGCCGACTCCAACGACCGTACGCTCCAGTCCGTTCTGCTCGCCCCGGCCTTGCCGCCCTTCATCCAGTCGGGCGCGCAGCACAGGGTGATGACGGGGGTGGCGCCGGTGGAGCGGATGTAGGCGACGCGCCGGTCGAGGTCGGAGAAGTCGTAGGTGCCGGGCGAGGGTTCGGGGTTGCCGGCGCCCCAGCCCATGATCGCCTGGTCCTGCGGCAGGCCGCGTCCCGAGAGCAGCTCGCGGGCGCGCGCCACGGCGTCGTCGTCTCCGGTGTCGGCGCTGTACTGGGTGTGGGTGAAGCCCCAGCCGAGCGCCGGGTCGGTGTTGCTCGGGCCGGTCGGGCCGGGACCGGGGCCGGGCCCCTGGGTGGTGCGGCCGCCGCTGTCGCATCCGGCGAGGGCGAGTGCGGCGAGGACCAGGGCGGCGAGGACCAGGGAGAGCCGGCGCCGGGGCGCGCCGACGGGCCGGCGGCCGGATGCGCCCCGGGAGCCGTGCCCGGGTCGGCGGGCGGATGCGCCGTCGCCCCGTACGGTGACTTCACGGTGACGTTCCATCAACGGCGAGCGTATCCGCGGTAGTTGGCGTTCCAGCCGGTTTCGCCGGAACGGGTACGGAACGCTCAGGGGGCGTCAACGGGACAAAGCGCGTGCGGGGAGGGCCCGGGTGCCGGATCATGGGCGGCATGTCCCCGAACCCAGAGGCCGCCCTGCCGATCCGGCTGACCATGGACGACAGCGACTCGCCGTCCGACGTCGTCGACGCACTGTTCCTCGGCCGCTTCGCCACGGGCGAGCAGCCGTACGCGTACAGCTCGTCCATCGACCGGGTCAAAAAGGGTGTCAGCCTGCTGCCGCCCGCCGCGAAGGTGCTGCGGTCCGCCCGCGACGACGACCGCAGCGCGACGCTCGCCGAGGGCGCGGGCTGGACGCTGCTGGTCTCGCGCTGGAACCGGGGCGCGGACGTGACGGTCACCGCGACCACCGAGGAACTGGCCGAGCAGGTGCTCAAACAGGCCACCGAGGGCGCCGAGGACGAACCGGAGCCGCAGCCGGAGAACGTCACGATGGGCTTCTGGTACGTGTCGCCGCGGCGCGGCCCGCACCGCACGACACGGCAGATCGCGGCCGGCACCTGGGACGAGGTGCGGCCCAACTACACGGCGCCGGTGGCCGATGCGCTGGACCGCCTGATGAAGGTGACCCCGGACGACATCGCGGGCCGGCTCCTGCTGCTGCACGGCCCGCCGGGCACCGGCAAGACGTCGGCGCTGCGCACCCTGGCCCGGTCCTGGCGCGACTGGTGCCAGGTGGACTGTGTGCTCGACCCGGAGCGGCTCTTCAACGACGTCGGCTATCTGATGGACATCGCGATCGGCGAGGACGACGGCAGCACGAAGGGCCGCTGGCGGCTGCTCCTCCTGGAGGACTGCGACGAGCTGATCCGCGGCGAGGCCAAACACACGGCGGGGCAGGCCCTTTCGCGGCTGCTCAATCTGACCGACGGTCTGCTGGGCCAGGGCCGCAACGTCCTGGTGGGCGTCACCACCAACGAGGACCTGGAGCGTCTGCACCCGGCGGTGGTGCGCCCGGGTCGCTGCCTCGCGCGGATCGAGGTCGGCGCGCTGACCCGGACGGAGGCGGTCGGCTGGCTGGGCACGGAGGAGGGCGTGCCGCGCGAGGGCGCCACCCTGGCCGAGCTGTACGCCCTGCGGCGCGGCACGTCCCCGGCGTCCCTGCCGGACCAGCGCCCCGGGTCGGACGCGGGCCTCTACCTGTAGCCGGCACTCCGGCTGCGGACCGGATCCGCCCGGCCCCCGGCCGGAGTGCCGGATCCGGGGCAGCCCCGGCTACTTGCCGTACGTCGCCCGCAGCGCGTCCTCGACCGTGGCGCGGGCGGCGTCCCGGGCGAGGCCGAGGCGGTGGGCCTCCCTGGCGTAGGTGGCCGCGGCGGTCGCCGCGAGCCGCGCCGACGCGTCCCCCGCCGCCGCGACGAACGTCCCGTTGCGGCCCCGGGTCTCGATGACTCCGTCCGCCTCCAGGGCCCGGTACGCCTTGGCCACCGTGTTCGTGGCGAGCCCGAGTTCCTCGGCTAGGCCGCGGACCGTGGGCAGTTTGTAGCCGACCGGCAGCCTTCCGGAACGGGCCCGCCCGGCGATCTGGGCACGCAGTTGCTCGTACGGCGCGTCGGGCGCGCCCTGGTCAATCACGATCTTGAGGGTCACAGCCCGATTCTCCCCCGCGCCGGGGCCCGCGAAAACGGGAGGCGCCGGCGCGCGGGCCCCGCATACCGTGACCGTCATGTCGACGAGCCCGGCCGAACCCGGCACCCCCCTCCACGTCGTCCTCGTCAAGGCGGGGCGCACGAAGCTGCGTTACCCGGCGTCGGTGGTGTCCGACGACGGGACCCGGCTGACCGTGCGCGCGCCGTGGGCGACCGGGACCACGCGTGACTTCGGCTTCGTACGGTTCGAGCCGGGCGATGTGTTCACCGAGCACTACTGGCGCGACCGGTGGTACGCGGTGAAGGAGGTGCGCGGCGCGGACGCGGCGCTCAAGGGCTGGTACTGCGACATCGCCCGGCCCGCGGTGGTCCGGGACGGCGAGGTGGTCTCGACGGACCTGGACCTCGACCTGTGGGTCTCGGCCGACGGGGCGGCCGTGCTGCGCCTGGACGAGGACGAGTTCGCCGCGAGCGGTCTCGCCGAGCGCGACCCCGGGGCGGCGGCGCGCGCCGTGGCCGCCCTCGACGAGCTCGAACTCCTCGCGAAACTGGGGCGGTTCACGGCGCTCGTCGACTGAGGCGTCACCCGGCGACGGCCGCGGCGACCACCACGTACCGCTCGTCGTCCACCGCGCGCCCCCACAGGCGCGGGTCACCGGAGAGCCGTTCGTAGCGCGCCGCGGCGGTCAGCGGGGCGAGCGCGGACAGGAGGCGCTCGGCGGGTATGCCGGCTCCGCCCCACACCCCTTCGACCAGGACGAGCCGGCCGGCCGGCCGCAGCAGTGACCACCAGTGGCGCAGCGCGGCCTCGGGGTCGGGCAGGGTCCACACCACGTGACGGGCGAGGACCACGTCGAAGGCGCGCCCCTCGACGGGCGGCTTCGCCGCGTCACCGGTCAGCACCTCGGCGCCGGTGCCCGCCAGCTTGGCGCGGGCCAGCTCCGTCATCCGCGGCGACAGGTCGACGGCCGTGACGCGGTGGCCGCGCCCGGCGGCGAGCAGCGAGAGGCTTCCGGTGCCGCAGCCGAGGTCGAGGAGGTCGCCCGCGCGGTCCGGCAGCCAGCCCGCGAGGTGTTCGTCCCAGGCGGCGCGCACGAGGGGATCGAGCAGCCCGTGGTCGGGATCCTCGTCGAAGGTGGCGGCGGCCTCGTCCCAGTCGATGTCCAGGTTCATGGTCCCGATGGTGCCGGACGCCACTGACAACCGGCCTTCGCCCGGACGCGGCGACGGGTGTGCTGGGCTCGGTCTTAATCGGTGCTGAGTGGCTCCTTAACTCGACCATAAGGATCTCCATCCCCCGCTCCCAGCAGGGGATTTCGCGTTTTCCTGGGGCTAGCGTGCTGATCGCCGGACGGGACATCCGGCCGTTCACCACCCCCACGCCCCCACTTGCCCGTGCACCATCGAAGGAGTACGTCACGATGACCTTCCCCCAGCTCTCCACCGCGTCCGAGCAGCGGGGACCCCGTCGGCGCAGGGCCGCCTTCGTCGCCGCGGCCGGCTTCGTGCCGCTCGCCCTGACGGGGCTGGCGGCCGGGCCCGCCGCCGCGCACGGTTCCATGACGGATCCGGTCAGCCGGGTCTCGGCCTGTTACGCGGAGGGGCCGGAGAGCCCCAAGTCGGCGGCGTGCAAGGCGGCCGTGGCTGCCAGTGGCGCGCAGGCCTTCTACGACTGGGCCGCGGTGAACATGGCCAACGCCGCGGGCAAGTCGAAGCAGCTCATCCCGAACGGCCGGCTGTGCAGCGGCGGCAACGAGAAGTACAAGGGGCTCGATCTGCCGCGCGCGGACTGGCCGAGCACCAAGCTGTCGGCGGGCAACCACACCTTCCACTACAAGGGAACGGCCCCGCACAAGGGCTCGTTCGAGCTGTACATCACCAAGGACGGCTACGACCCGTCGAAGCCGCTGAAGTGGTCGGACCTGGAGGCGACTCCGTTCGTGAAGGTCACCGACCCGCCGATGCAGGGCGGGGACTACGTCTTCGACGGGAAGATCCCGGCCCGGTCCGGCCGCCACCTGATCTACTCGATCTGGCAGCGTTCGGACAGCCCGGAGGCCTTCTACACCTGCTCCGACGTGGTGTTCGGCAAGGACAGCGGCGGCTCGGCGGGCGCCCCCGCTCCGACGGCCTCCGCGCCCACCGAGCAGGAGATCGCGGACGGCGCCGGCAAGTCGACGGTCCAGCACCACCACGGCTCCGACGCCGCGAGCGCGCAGCCGGGCGCGGCCCCGGCCGGCGGGGCCGAGACCCCGGCCAACCAGCCCCAGCCGGACGGCGTCGCGGCGGCCGCTCCGGTCGCCACGACCGGCACCACCGGCACCACCGGCACCACCGGCACCCAGAACCTCGCGGAGACGGGCGGCGACAGCACCACCCCGTACCTCGCCGTCGGCGGCGCGGGCGCGATCGCGGTCGGTGCGGCGGCACTGTTCGGAACGCTGCGCCGCAGGGCGACGGCGGGCCGGCACGGCCGCTGACCGTAGGGCACAGCCGAACCGCCCCCTCCCGGCTGCCGGGAGGGGGCGGTTCGCGTGGGGTGCGGCGGGGCGGCGGCGGGTCAGCCGATGACGCTGGCGCAGGTGGTGGGGGTGGCGTGCGCCGGGTCGAGCGCGTTGGCCACCTCGTGGTAGGCGACGCGGTCGGTGAGGCCGATCGCCACGTGTTCGGAGAGGTCGAGCGCGCACTTGTCCTGGATGAGGACGTTGTGCACGTCGGGGCCGTTCAGGAACTGCGAGCGGTAGGGGGTGACCACCTCGTCGTACTTGCTCGCGATGACCGTGTAGTGAACGCCGGGGACGGTGTCGCCGCCCTGGTTCAGCTGGGTGACGAAGGGCGAGCCGGCGATCTGGTCGGCGAGCCCCGGGGTGGCGAGCGTCAGCAGGTCCTCGGCGCCGGGGAAGTACGGCAGCAGCTGGGCGAGGCCGTCGAGGGTGGTGCCGTGGTTGTCGGGGGCGATCCCGACGAGGGCGTTGACCTTGGCGGCGCCGCCGAGGAACTTCAGGTACCAGCGCGGCATCATGCCGCCCTGGGAGTGGCCGACCACATCGGCCTTGGGGGTGCCGGTGGCGGCGAGCACCTTGTCGACGAAGGTGGCGAGTTGGGCCGCGGACTTGTCGATGGGGCCGAGCCCGTCGAACAGCGGCACGCCGGGAAGCTGGCCGTAGTCGAGGGAGAAGACGCAGTACCCGCGGTTGACCAGGTACGGGGCGAGGGCCAGCCAGTTGTCGGTGCCGTTGCCGAAGGTTCCGTGCACCAGGACGACGGGCCGGGGGTGGGCGGCGGACGGCTTGCACGAGTAGTTGTTCCAGCCACTGCTCGGCGCGGACTGGGCGTGCGCCGCGGTCGCGGGGGCGAGCGCGGCCGCGGCGGCGAGCAGCAGCGCGGACAGGGGTCTGAGCACACGGTTCCAGGGCAGCATCGGGTGATCTCCTTGCGGCTCAAGGGAGTTGCGATGGGGGATTCGCCCTGCGGCCCGGACCACAAGTGAGGTGCCGTACGGGGTGCGTACGGGGCGTGCTCACGCCAAATTACGCACGGGTAGCGTAGGAGTGAAGTTACGCGTCAGTAAAACTTGTCGTGTCGGCCCCGGACACGCCGAGGGCGCGGTGTACGCAGGGGCGCGTGCGACGCGGCGTGTCACGGCGGGGCGCCGTTCGTCGCAGTCCGGTCACTTCACCCTGGGTGCCCTCCCCCTCGCGGTACGTTCACGGCGAGTGTCACCTGCCTTGGGGGGGAACCATGCGCAAGATCCTGCTCACCGCTGCCGCGACCGCCGCCACCGCCTGCCTCGCCCTGACCGCCTGCGGGCCCGGCGGCGGCTCCGGCGACAAGCCGTCCGCGACCCGGCCCACGGGGGCCCTGCCGTCCGCCGCGTCAGCCACGCCGACGCCCGCCGACACCGCGGGGGACGGCTCGGCCGCACCGGGCGCGGGGGCCGGGGACGACCACAGCGCCCTGGCGCTCGGCGTGCCGTCGCGGACCGTGGGGACCAAGCTCGTCGGCATCCTGGAGATCACGCCCACGACCGTCGTCTACGCCGAGCGGGCGGGCGGCATCGCCGCGCGGTTCGGCACCTTCGCCGTCATCACCACCAAGGACGCCTCGCTGACCGCGAACGCCGCGGACGAGGAGCCCGCCAACGGCACGAAGGGAGGCTGGCGTTGGGCCGCCCCCGACGGGCAGAGCCTCGCCGCGGGCAACGGCGCGGCGTCCAAGGTCTCGGTCCGCGGATACGACGGGGCGGGCGCGATCGGGCCCGGCACCTCCCAGCTGCGCTCCGAGACCTTCGACCTGACCCCGGCGCAGGCGGGGGCGGGCGGCACGCTCGTCTACACGGACGCCACGGGGACCGAGAGCCGTTGGAAGGTCCCGGCCGTCGACTCCGGGCCGCAGGTCGCGGACGTCAGGAAGCGGCTGGCCCCCTGACGCGGCGGCCGGCGCCGCTCAGGCCGCGTCCGACAGCGAGCCCGGGACGATGGCGCGGGGGCCGAACTTGGCGCGGGCGCGGTCGGCCACCGCCTCGATGCGGCGCGCCCGTTCGTCCCGGGGGTCGAACGTGAGCTGGTGCGCGGCGAGTTCGGCCGTCGCGAGCCCCTCGGCCCGCAGCGCGATGCCGCGCACCCTGGCGCGCTGCAGGCCCAGCGCCGTGTGGAGGGCGTAGGCCAGGCCTGCCAGGGCCGGCGAGTGGGCCGACGGCTCGCGCAGGCTCCGGGTGCGGGTCGTGGTGGACCGGTCGGCGTAGCGCACGGTGAGGCTGAGGGAGCGGCACACCTGGTCGGCGCCGCGCAGCCGGACCCCCAGCTCCTCCGCGAGGGAGAGCAGCGCCCTGCGGTGGCGTACCGGGTCCAACTCGTCGCGGGGGAAGGTCCGTTCGGCGGCGAGGGAGCGGGCGGAGGCGTTCGGGACGACGGGGGCGCGGTCGATGCCGCGGGCGCGTTCCTGGAGGTCGCGGCCCTGCTTCGCGCCGAGGATCCGCTGGACGGTGCCCGGCGGGGCGTCGGCGAGGCGCCCCGCCGTGTCGAGTCCGTACGCGCAGAGGGTGCGGGCGGTCGAGCGGCCTACGCCGTCGAGGGCGCGGACCGGCAGCGTGGCCAGGTAGCGCTCCACCTCGTCGGGGCGCACCGTCCGGGTCGTGCCGGGTCCTGCGTCCCGGGCCGCCATCCTGGCCAGCATCGGGTTGGGCGCGAGCCCGATGGCGCACTCCAGGCCGAAGTGGGCGAGGGCGCGCACCCGCAGGACCGCGGCGAGCTGTCCCGCGTCCTGGCGGAAGTACTTCTCGGCGCCGCCCAGGTCGGCGAGGAGCCCGTCGGGCGGCAGCGCCTGGACGACCGGGGTGAGGTTCTCGGTCAGCGCGATCAGCGGGGGGAGCGCCGCTCCCGCGTCCGCGAGGGCGAACCGTGCACAGAGGATCATCCCGCGCTCCCTGGGCTGGAGTGCCACAACTTGCGCCCGGTGGCGGCCGGTTCGCCCGCGGGACGCAGATCGGCCCAGGGGTTCAGTTCGTAGCCGTTGGCCAGGTGGATGCGGCGGCCGTTGTCGGTGGACGGCCCGGCTGCCGTCGCGGCAGCCGGTTCGGAGGGGCCGGCCTGTTCGGAGGTGTCGGCCCGTTCGGAGGTGTCGGTCTGTTCGGGTGGGGCCGCGAGGCGGGCGGCGACCGCGTCGAGGCCGCCCTCGCGGCGCAGCTCGGCGAGTTCGGCGAGGTTCCAGGCGCGGGCGCCCACCACGCTGAGGCTGCGCGGGCCGCGGCGCTGCACCACGCCGCGCACGAGCAGGAGCCAGGAGTGGAAGACGGTGTAGGCGCAGGCGTCGTGGCTGTCGTCGAAGAAGGCCAGGTCGACCAGGCCGGTGCCGTCGTCGAGGGTGCTGAAGACGACGCGCTTGCCGGAGCGGATCGGCGGGGTCTGGGTGGCGGCCTTGGCGCCCGCGACCAGGACGGTCTGCCCGTGTTCGGCGGCGCGCAGCCGCTTGGCGGAGACGACGCCGAGTTCGCGCAGGAAGGCGGTGTGGTCCTCCATCAGATGGCGGGAGGTGTCCATGCCGAGGACGCCCAGTTCGGCGCTGAGCCGTTCCGCCTCGTCCAGGTCGGGCAGGCCGGCTCCGGCCGTCAAGGTGCCTCCGTCCAGCGGGAGTTGGCCACCCGCGGCGTGGCGCGTGCCGTGGAGTTCGGCGAGGTGGAGCAGCAGGTCGCGCCGGTTGCCGCCGAACGCGTCGAGCGCGCCGATCCGGGCGAGCCGTTCGGCGACGGGGCGGCCGGGCCTGGCCCGCTGCCAGAAGTCGCGCAGTGAGGCGTAGGGGCGGCCGGCCTCGATGCGGGCGCTCTCGGCCTCGCTGATGCCGTGGACGTCGCAGAGCGCGAGCCGCACCCCCCACGTACCGGACACCAGTTCGATTGTGTGGGCGACCGACGACCGGTTCACGTCCACCGGCAGGATCGGCACCCCGCGCCGCCGGGCGTCCGCGAGCAGCAGCCGCTTCGGGTACATACCGGGGTCGTGGGTGAGCAGCCCGGCGTAGAAGGCGGCCGGGTGGTGCGCCTTGAGCCAGGCCGACTGGTAGGTCGGCACCGCGAAGGCGACGGCGTGCGCCTTGCAGAAGCCGTACGAGCCGAAGGCCTCGACGATCTCCCAGGTGCGGGCGATCACCTCGGGGGTGTAGCCGCGCTCCCGGGCGAGCTGGGCGAACCAGACCTTGATGCGCGCCTGCGACTGAGGGTCGGACAGCCCGCGCCGCACCCGGTCGGCCTCGCCCCTGCCGCAGCCGGTCATGATGTTCACGATCTCGATGATCTGCTCGTGGAAGACGACCACGCCGTAGGTGTCGCGCAGCGCGTCGGCGAGGTCGGGGTGCGGGAAGCGGGCCGGGGCCCGCCCGTGCCGGGCCTCGATGAAGGGGCGCACCATGTCGGCGGCGACCGGGCCGGGCCGGAACAGCGAGATGTCGACGACGAGGTCGTGGAAGGTCGACGGCTGGAGCCGCCCGACCAGGTCGCGCTGGCCGGGAGACTCGATCTGGAAGCAGCCCAACGTCTCGGTGGAGGCGATGAGTTGATAGGTCTTCGCGTCGCCCGGCGGGACCTGCGCCGGGTCGTCGAGGTCGAGCCTCTCGCCGGTGGCCCGGCCGATCTCGGTGACCGCGTGGGCCATCGCGGACTGCATCCGCACCCCCAGGACGTCCAGCTTGAGCAGGCCGAGGTCCTCCACGTCCTCCTTGTCGAACTGGGACATCGGGAACCCGTCGCCGCTGGTGGGCACCACCGGGGTGCGGCGCAGCAGCGAGGCGTCCGAGAGGAGCACGCCGCACGGGTGCATGGCGATGCCGCGCGGCAGGGCGTCCAGGGCTTCGACGAGCTCCCAGAGTTTGCCGTACTTCTCCATCTCCCCCGCCAGGGAGCGCAGTTCGGGGAGTTCCCTCAGGGCGGTGCGGGCGTCGCGGGCCCGGATGTGCGGGAAGGACTTGGCGATCGTGTCGATGACGGCCGGGTCCATGGACAGGGCGGCGCCCACGTCCCGGACGGCGTGCCGCACCCGGTAGGTCTCGGGCATGGAGACGGTGGCGACGCGCTCGGTGCCGAAGCGGTCGATGATCGCGCGGTAGACGTCGAGCCGGCGGGCGGACTCCACGTCGATGTCGATGTCGGGCAGCACGGGCCGCTGCTTGGACAGGAAGCGCTCCATCAGGAGCCCGTTCTCGACGGGGTCGGCGTGGGCGATGCCGAGGAGGTGGTTGACGAGCGAGCCCGCGCCGGAGCCGCGCGCCGCCACCCGGATGTCCATCTCCCTTACGTCGTCGACGACTTGGGCGACGGTGAGGAAGTACGAGGCGAAGCCCCAGTGCGCGATGATGTCCAGCTCGTGGTGCATCCGCTCCCAGTACCCGCGCCGGCCGGCGTAGCCGCGCAGCACCATGCCGGCGGCGGCCCGCGAGGCGAGGACGCGCTGCGGGGTGCGGTCGGCCGCGCCGACCAGGTGCGGCTCGGGGAAGTAGGCGAAGGTCTTGATGCCGAGGTCGTCCTGGGGGTCGACGAGGCACTCGGCGGCGGTCTCCTCGGTCATGGCGAGCAGCCGGTGGGCCACGTCGCGCCGCCAGCCGGCCGCCTCGGCGACCCGCTCCGCGATCTTGAACATGGCGTCCGGGTCCTTGAGCCAGCGCTCGCCGCTGTCGAACGGCGGCCGCACCGGCACCAGCCGCCGCGCCGCGTCGAGCACGTCGGCGACCTGGCCCTGGCCGGGATCGGCGTAGCGCGCGGCGTTGGTCAGGACGGCCCGTACGCCCTGGTCGGCGGCGAAGCCGACGGTGCGCGCGGCGAGCCGCAGCGAGCCGGGGCCGGTCCCCCGCAGCCCGTGGTGGACGGCTTCGAGGCGGAGCGCGTCGCCATAGAGCTCCCGCCAGGGCGCGAGGAGTTTCGCGGCCCGGTCGGGGCGGCCCGCGCCGAGCGCGCGGCCGATCTCGGAGGCCGGGCCGAGCAGCACGGTGAGCCCCTGGGCGGGCAGGTCGGCGTGGGTCAGGAGCGGGCGGCCCCCGGCGGTGTGGGCGGCGCCGACCAGGCGGCACAGCTCGGCCCAGCCGGCCGCGCCGTCCCGGGCGAGGAAGGTGACGCGGGGAGCGGATTCGTCGACGAAGGCGCCGCCCCGGACGGGGGTGCGCCGCGCCTGGCCCCGGGTGCGGGCCGGGTCCCCGAGGTGTTCGGGCACGGCGAGGTCGACTCCGAACAGCGGCCGGATCCCCGCCTTGGCGCAGGCCTTCGCGAAGCGGACCGCGCCCGCGAGGGTGTCCCGGTCGGTCAGCGCGAGGGCGTCCATGCCGCGGTCGACGGCGCGTTCGGCCAGCCGCTCCGGGTGGGAGGCCCCGTACCGCAGGGAGAACCCGGAAACGGTGTGCAGATGCGTGAAGCCGGGCATCCGCACCTCCTACCGATCCGTTCTCACCTCCCCCTCCCTTCCACCATAGACCAGTTTCGAACGTACGTGCGACACGTTCGAACGGCCACCGGCCGGAGCGCTCCGGCCGGTGGCCGCCGCGCGGAAGGGCAGGGGGCCGCAGAGGTCAGTACGTGGCGCTCTTGATCACCGCGAAGGGGGCGCCGAACGGGTCGAGCATCATCGCGATGCGGCCCGCGCCCGGGGTCTCCATGGCTCCAATGATCACGGTCGCGCCGAGTTCACGGGCGGCGGCCACCGCGGCATCGCAGTCCTCGACCTCGAAGTAGGGGTGCCATTCGGAGGTCGACCCGGCGTCCAGGTTCTCCTGGGGCAGCTGCATGATGCCGCCGTGCATGGTCCGCTCGCCGCCCCCGGCGGGCCCGGCGATCGAGTAGTCGACGCCCGCGTCCATGGGCATGTCACGGGTCTCCCACGCCAGGACCGAACCGTAGAACGCCTTCACCGCGGCCGCGTCGGTGGTGTAGAGCTCGATCCAGCTGACGCTGCCGGGGTCGTTGACGAGCTCGATGCCGTCGGTGTCCCCGGGCTGCCACACCGCGAAATCGGCGCCCGCCGGGTCGGTGAACCCCGCCATCCGGCCTGCCGAGAAGACCTCCATCGGCGGGAAGCGGACCGTGCCGCCAGCCTGCTCGACGGCCTTGGCGGTGGCGTCGGCGTCCACGGTGCGGAAGTACACCGTCCAGGCCGGGTTCGCGCCCTCCTCGGTCAGCGGGCCGACCGCGCCGACGGTCCTGCCGTCCTTCCGCAGGAAGCCGTAGCCCCCGGCCTCCGGCCCCGCGGACTCGAACCCCCAGCCGAACAGGCCGGTGTAGAAGGCGACGGCCGCGTCGATGTCGGGGGTGCCCAGGTCGAGCCAGTTCAGCCCGCCCGGTACCTGTGTGGAGGTCAGCATGGGTGCTCCTGTCACGTGCTGCCACGCCTCGGAACAGCGGTCCCGAGGGCCTGTTTCCCCCAAGCCTGGCAGCGCACGGGCCGGCCCGACAGCCGGACGGCCCGGCTCATCCGTTCGGCCCCGCCCCGACTGCGCGCGGGCACGGCGCGGCCGAGCGTGGGGGCATGACTTTCGTCGACGAGGTGAAGAACGCCGTCACCGTGCGGGCCGCCCTGCTGGTCATCGGCGTACTGGGACTGATGGTCGCCTTCATCGCGTCCTACGCCGGCGCGTTCCACCACCCCAAGCCGAAGGACATCCCCTTCGCCGTGGTCGCGCCCCAGCAGATCAGCGGACAGCTCACCCAGCGCCTCGGCTCACTGCCCGGCGACCCGCTGGACGTCCGCACGGCCAAGAACGAGGCCGACGCCATGCGGCAGCTGCGCGACCGCAGCGTCGACGGGGCGCTCCTGGTCGACCCCCGGTCCACCACCGACCGGCTGCTCGTCGCGAGCGGCGGCGGGGCCTCGCTCGCGCAGGCCGTGGAGGCGATCACGACGGCGGCCGAGAAGGCGCAGCAGCGCACCGTCAAGGTGATCGACGTCGCCCCCGCCGCCGAGGGCGACTCGCGCACGCTGTCCGCGTTCTACCTCGTCGTCGGCTGGTGCGTGGGCGGCTATCTGTGTGCCGCGATCCTGGCGATCAGCGCGGGTGCCCGGCCGGCCAACACCCATCGCGCGCTGATCCGGCTCGCGGTGCTCGCGGTGTACTCGATCGCCGCGGGGCTGCTCGGCTCGCTCATCATCGGGCCGGTGCTCGACGCGCTGCCGGGCAGCTACCTCGGCCTGGCCGGGCTCGGCGCGCTCGTCGTGTTCGCGGTGGGCGCCACGACCCTCGCCTTCCAGGGGCTCGCCGGTGTCGTCGGCATCGGCCTCGCGATCCTGGTCATCGTCGTCCTCGGCAATCCGAGCGCGGGCGGCGCCTACCCGTATCCGCTGCTCCCGCCGTTCTGGCGGACGATCGGACCGGGCCTGCCGCCCGGGGCCGGCACATGGTCGGCGCGCTCCATCGCGTACTTCAGGGGCGAGGCGGTCACAGGACCGCTCCTGGTGCTCTCGATCTGGGCGGTGGCCGGCGCCGTCATCACCGTGGTCCTGGCCGGCCTGAACCGCGACCGCGACGAGCGGCCGGTGGGCACCGGCCGTTCGTCGGGCGCCGGCGGCGACCTCGGCGAACGTCCGGTCGGCGCGTGAGCCCCATGCGCCTCCGCCGCACCTGAGCCCCCTTCACAGGTCCCTCGGCGGGGTGTCCTCCTCGCCCACGATCTCGGAATGCGCCTGCGCCGGGGGGATCTCCGTCGCGGCCGGCGGCCCGGGAGGCACGGCGGGCGCGGGCGGCGTGGCGGCGGGCGCGGACGGCGTGGGAGGTGCGGGCGGTGCCTCTCCCGGCGCGGGCGGCGCCTGCTGGGCGGCGCGTTCCAGGAACCTCAGGAGCTCCACCGGGAACGGCAGCACCAGGGTGGAGTTCTTCTCCGCGGCCACCGCCACCACCGTCTGCAGCAGGCGCAGCTGGAGCGCGGCCGGCTCCTGCGACATCACCCCGGCCGCCTCGGCCAGCTTCTTCGACGCCTGGAGCTCGGCGTCGGCGTTGATGACCCGGGCGCGCCGCTCACGGTCGGCCTCCGCCTGGCGGGCCATCGAGCGCTTCATCGTCTCCGGCAGCGACACGTCCTTGATCTCGACGCGGTCGATCTGTACGCCCCAGCCGATGGCCGGGCTGTCGATCATCAGCTCAAGCCCCTGGTTGAGCTTCTCCCTGTTCGACAGGAGGTCGTCCAGATCGCTCTTGCCGATGATCGAGCGCAGCGAGGTCTGTGCCATCTGCGCGACCGCGAACTGGTAGTCCTCGACCTGGATGACCGCGTCCGTCGGTTCGATGACCTTGAAGTAGATCACCGCGTCCACCCGGACCGTGACGTTGTCCCGGGTGATGCCGTCCTGTGCGGGCACCGGCATCGTCACGATCTGCATGTTCACTTTGCGCAGGCGGTCGACGAAGGGAACGATCATCGTCAGCCCCGGCCCGCGCACCGAGGCCTTCAGCCGGCCCAGCCGCAGCACCACTCCCCGCTCGTACTGCTTGACGACCCGGGCCGCCGCCAGCAGATAGACGACGCCTGCGGAGCCGGCGGCGATGCCCGCCGTCACGAGTGCCTCGACCATCACGGCCCCCAAGGGTGGGCGAATCGAGCGTGTCCTTCGACGGTAACTCCGCTTCACGCCCAGAGGGAGCCCCCGGTACGGTCAGGGCGGGGTCAGAAGGCGGGGTCGGGCCGGTTGGCGGCCATCCAGGCCGCCGCGTGGTCGACCGCCGCCCGGATGGGGAAGAGCAGGGCCCCGCCCCGCCCCAGGGCGCCGCGGCGCACGTGCCGGGCCGGGAAGTCCGCGCCGATCCGGGCGAAGTCGCCGTCGTCGAGCGCGGCGTCCTGATAGGTGAACCAGCCGGCCGCGCCCCTCTCGTCCCTGATCACCGCCCGGTACGTACGCACGGGGAGCGGCGACACCCGGTATTCGGCGTAGTGGAAGGCGGTGCACACCTCGAACCCCACGTCGACGAGGAGCACCCGCGCGTCGGCGGCGATCAGCCGGGGCAGGGGCGAGTCCTCGCCGAAGTGGCAGTCGAGGGCGTGCCCCTTCATGAACTCCGCGGCCCGCGCACCGAGCGCGGCGAAGGAGGTCTGGGGGTGGTCGCTGCGGACGGCGCCGGGGGTGGTCCTGACCCGTTCGGCGAGCCGGCCCATCCCCGGGCACGGAGTGCGGTCCGGGTCGAACGGCGCCATCGCGGCGCGGAAGGCGGCCGGATCGGGCGCCCGGCCCACGAGGGCGAGGTGGGCCGGGGAGGTGTCGGAGTTCTCCGGGGTGAACGCGGGGACCACCAGCGTGCCCCAGGGCCCCAGCACCGTGCGCAGCGCGTCGAGGAGTACGCCGTCGCGCAGCCCGGTGCCGCGCAGCGAGGCGTGGACGAGGAGGGTGCCGCCCTCCGGGACCCCGAGGGCGCGCAGCTGGGCGGCCGGATCCCCCGCCGGATCCCCCACCGGAACGGCCCCCGGCCGCGCGCCGCCGTCCCCGGCCGACTCCATGGTGCCGGTGACGGTGGTGTCCTCGACCACGCGAGACCCTTCCCTTTCGTGTCCGCCCGCCGCAGGGGCCCCGCGCGGCCACGCCCCCCGCGGGGGCCGTGGCCGTCAACAGCCGCTCCCGTGCGCCGAGTTGTGCCCCGTTGCAGTGTCGGCGGGACGACTTTACCCTCGTCCCCACCGGCGGACGGGGCACGCGAAACGGGGCGCACACGGCCATCCACCGGCACGGAGAAAACAATCGCAGACGGGGGTGCACGTGACGGCGATTCCAGGCCCACTGCAGAGCATGGTCTTCCGGAACGCGGATCTGCCGGGCCTCTTTCACCACGCGGACACGCTGGCGGTCGGCCGCCGGCAGTCGGCGGTCAAACTGACCCGCACGCAACTCTCGCTCCTGGTGACGGGCGCGCTCGCGGCGGCGCTGCCGCAGGTGCGCGTCGGCAAGGACTTCCAGCTGTTCAGCGCGCTCAGTGCGCTCGCCTACGCGGGCGTGCTGCTCGCGAGCTTCGGCGCGGCCCGGCGCCACGCCACGTCCGACTGGCAGCTCAACCGCTCGGCCGCCGAGTTCATCAAGTCGATGTGCTGGCGCTACGCCGTGCACGGCACCCCCTTCGAGCTGGGCTCCCCCGACCCGGACGCCCTGTTCGTCACGCGGGTCGAGGAGGGATTGCGGGAGCTGCGGAAGGTGGGCTGGCGCGACCCGCGCGACGGGGACGGCGCGCAGCCCCTGATCACCCCGAGCATGCGGGAGTTACGGGCCAAGTCGTTCACCGTACGCAAGGAGACGTACGTACGGGACCGGCTGATCGAGCAGCGCAACTGGTACCGGCGCCGCCAGGAGACCTCGCGGCGCGCGACCCGGCTGTGGTCGACGGCGATCACCCTGCTGACGCTCCTCGCGCTCGTCCTCGCCCTGTTGCGGAGCTTCTCCGTCGCGCAGGGGGTGAACGTCGCGGGCGTGCTGTCGGCCTCGGCGGCGGCCTGTCTGGCCTGGAGCGAGATCCGGCGCCATCAGCCGTTGATATCGGCCCACGCGCTGGTGGAGCAGGACCTCATGGAGATGCACGTGGCGATGGAGAACATGGTGACCGAGCGGCAGTGGCCGCAGGCCGTGTACGAGACCGAACGTGTCGTCTCGCCCCAGCACACCGACTGGCTCGCCCGGCTGCGGAGCTGACCCGGCCCGGCGGCTCTTCCCCCGCGGCTCACCCCCTGCGGCTGCCCTCGCGCCACACGACCGTGACCGGGCGGCCGAGGCTGCGGGCGTACTGCACGATGTCCCCGGTGCCGCCGAGCCCGCGGGCCGGCAGGCCGTCCCACACGGCGACGAGGCGGTCGCAGTTGTCCGCGATGTAGGCGCCCGCCGCGTAGTACGCCTCGTCCGTGGAGTGCGGATAGCCGAGCGCCACCTCCTGGCTGGCGCGGCGCTTCAGGCCCCGGTAGCGGGCCAGTTCGGCGGCGTCGGCGAAGCCCGCCTCGTAGTCGCCGCTCGGGATCACCACCGTGAGGGCGGCCCCGCAGTCGAGGGCGATGGTGGCGAAGAGCTGGTCGGCACCGGTGGCGAGGCTGGAGAGCGCTTCGAGGGAGCCGTCGTGGCCGCAGAGCACGGCGCGCAGCCTGTCCCGGATCTCCTCCAGGGCGTCGGGCGGGATGTCGCGGTGGCCGGTCACTCCGATGCGCTTCAATGCGTCTCACCCCGTGTGTCCGGCGCCGGTCACCGGCGGACCCGTCGAGCGTTCCGCCCCTTGCACATCCTCTCAAATCCGCGCAACACGTCCAGACGGAAAGCCCCCGTCCGGTTCTCCCGGACGGGGGCCCGGCCGCGGGGGCCGTCGTACGTCACGCCCTCAGAAGAGGGTCACGCCATAGGCGTTCATGGCTTCGACCACGGGCTGGAAGAACGTGGTGCCGCCGGAGGAGCAGTTGCCGCTGCCGCCCGAGGTGAGTCCGAGCGCGGTGGAACCGGCGTAGAGCGGGCCGCCGGAGTCGCCGGGCTCGGCGCACACGGTGGTCTTGACGAGGCCGGAGACGATGTCGCCGTTGCCGTAGTTGACCGTCTGGTTGAGCGCGGTGACCTTGCCGCTGTGGATTCCGGTGGTCGAGCCGCGCCGGGTGACCGTCTGGCCGACCGTCGGGTTGGCGGCGCTGGTGATGGTCTGGCTGCCCACGGCGCTCGGGTGCGCGAGCGAGGTGTTGGTGTACTGCACGAGCCCGTAGTCGTTGCCCGGGAAGCTGGTGCCCACGGTCGGGCCGATGCTCGTCGTGTGCGAGGAGTTGGTGTAGTAGTTCGGGTAGCCCTCGGTGCAGTGACCTGCCGTCAGGAAGTAGTACGTGGAGCCCTTCTTGACGTTGAAGCCGAGGGAGCAGCGCCAGCTGGTGGTGTAGATGGCGTCGCCGCCGGAGAGCAGCTTGGTGAACTTGCCGGGGGTCCGCTCGACGCGTATCGCGTCCGCGTTGGCTCCGGCCGCGTGTCTGATCCTGGCGAGGTCCGCCGCCGAGACGGTCGAGTCGGCGGTGAGCTGGACCTTCCCCGTCGCGCTGTCCACGCTCCAGGCGGTTCCCGCGACGTCGGCGCCACGGACGGCGTCGCTCGCGGCGTTCAGGGCGGCGGCGCCGAACGTGTGGGCCGGGGCGGCAGCGGCGTTGGGTACGGCGATGGCCACGGCGGCGAGCAGCCCGACGGCGACGCCACCGATCTTGGCGCGTCTCGCCGGACCTGAGGGGGACGTGGGGGTGGTGCGCTTGATCCTCACTTCGTTTCCTCCCGAGGGGAATTGAGGGGCCCGTGGAAGTGGGGGGACCCCGTGAGGCGCAGCCAAGGATGACGGCAGCGCAGAAGGACGCCGGCCGTGCTCCTGACAAGCGCTGCGCAGGAGTATTCGGGGGGCCGGGCGGGGCGCGCAAGGGCGCCTTCTGGCCGGATCCCGCAGGGCCGCGCACGCCGGTGCGGGCCGGCGCGTACGGAGCGCTCCTCCGGCCGGCACCCGCCACCTGCGCCGCGGCACGCCGTACGGCCGGAGAGCGCCGGGCGGACCGGCCCGTCGACGGGAGGTTACGCGGCCGGGATCCGGGCGGAGATGACCGAAGGGTCAACTACACGTACCACGGCGGGGGTTGAACGGGTGACGGGTCGGCAGCCGGCGCGGCCGAGGCATGCGCGGCACTCCCAGGGTCCCCGCGCCGGGGCTGCCGACACCGGGAGCCGTCCAGCCGGTGGGTGCCGTCCGGCTCGCGCGGCGCGAGCCGGACGGCGCCCACCGCGCGGCCGGCGGACCCGCACGCCCCGGCGAGATCCGTGCCGGTCGTGAAGGGGTCTCCCTCCGCTTCTCGCGGGCCCGGGGAAGGCCAGGTGCCGGCCGTGCGCCGCCCGGCCGGCAGCGCACGGCCTGAGCCTGCGTCAGAACCGGCACGTTCAGGCGGTCGTGGGCGGTCGCGACCGGGCGAGCCGCCCGTGGTGGGCGCGAAGTGCCGGGCAGGGCCCGAGGCGTCGTTCTTCAGTGCGGCACGCACCGTATCGAGCGATCCGTTCACCCGTACGACCCCCGCGTCACTCATGTGGAGGGGGATTCCTCATTTTGTTACACCGGACTTCCCGTACCGGCCGTATCCCGCAAGTTTCCTGACGAATCGCCACATCCTCTGTGCCAGTACCGTCACGAATCACCTGCGCGGCGACTATCCACTTGGCGCGGGATCCGCATCATGGACGACCATAGGGATAGGGAACAGAAGAAGTCGCAAGAAGAAGACCGCTGCGAGAGGAGGCGTCCATGGGATCGGTGCGCAAGGCGAGTGCTTGGCTGGGACTTGTCGAGGACAACGACGACCGCTACTACGACGACGAGTACACCGAAGGTGCCGCCGCCGAACCCGGCGAGGCCTGGGTGACCGACCCGCGGGTGCGGGTGGCCTCCGAGTCGGCCGAGGAGCAGGGCCGCCGGATCGCCACCGTCACGCCGGACGGCTTCCGGGACGCGCGGGGCATCGGTGAGCTGTTCCGCGAGGGCGTCCCGGTGATCGTGAACCTGACGGCGATGGACGCCGGGGACGCCAAGCGCGTCGTCGACTTCGCCGCGGGGCTCACCTTCGGTCTGCGCGGCTCCATCGAGCGCGTGGCGACGAGAGTCTTCCTGCTGACCCCCGCCGACACCGAGATCGTCAACGGAGAGACCGCGGGCCGCCAGACCGGCGGCTTCTTCAACCAGAGCTGAGACCGGCCAGGGGTGAGACCGGCCCCGGCCCAGACACCGATGATGCCTCCCGGCCGGGGGGCCGGCCCACGGCGTGAGCGTCGTGGGGCACGGCACCCCCGGGAGCCGACCGCGCGCCCCGCCGGGCGGGGCGGGTCGATCAGCGGAAGGCGTCGAGTCCGGTGAGCGCCTTGCCGAGCACCAGCTGGTGCATTTCGACGGTGCCCTCGTAGGTGAGCACCGATTCGAGGTTGGTGGCGTGCCGCATCACCGGGTACTCCAGCGAGATCCCGTTGGCGCCGAGGATGGTGCGCGAGGTGCGGCAGATCTCGATCGCCTCCCGCACGTTGTTGAGTTTGCCGAAGCTGACCTGTTCCGGGCGGAGCCGGCCCGCGTTCATGCGGCGGCCCAGGTGGTGGGCGAGCAGGATCCCCTTGTGCAGTTCGAGCGCCATGTCGGCGAGCTTGGCCTGGGTGAGCTGGAAGCCGCCGATGGGCCTGCCGAACTGCTCGCGGCTCTTGGCGTAGTCGAGCGCCGCCTCGAAGGAGGAGCGGGCCGCGCCCATCGCGCCCCAGACGATTCCGTACCGCGCGTGCGAGAGGCAGCTGAGCGGGCCCTTGAGCCCGGTGACGCCGGGCAGTACCGCGTCGGCGGGCAACCGGACCTCGTCCATGACCAGTTCGCTGGTGACGCTGGCCCGCAGCGACCACTTGTGCTTGATCTCGGGGGCCGAGAAACCGGGGGCGTCGGTCGGCACGGCGAAACCGCGGATGCCGTCGTCGGTCTGGGCCCAGACCACCGCGACGCCGGCCACCGATCCGTTGGTGATCCACATCTTGCGGCCGTTGAGCACCCAGTCGGTGCCGTCCTTCTTGGCGTACGTGCGCATGCCGGCCGGGTCGGAGCCGTGGTCGGGCTCGGTCAGGCCGAAGCAGCCGATGATCTCGCCCGCCGCCATCCCCGGCAGCCAGCGCTGCTTCTGCTCCTCGGAGCCGAACTTCCAGATCGCGTACATGGCGAGCGAGCCCTGCACGGAGACGAGGGAGCGGATGCCGGAGTCGGCGGCCTCCAGCTCCAGACAGGCGAGCCCGTACTGGACGGCCGTGGCGCCCGCGCAGCCGTAGCCGGTCAGGGACATGCCGAGGGCGCCGATCGAGCCGAGTTCACGGGCCAGTTCGCGGATACCGGGCAGCTCGCCGTTCTCGTACCACTCGGAGATGTGCGGCAGGACCCGGTCGGCGGCCCAGGAGCGGACCGTGTCGCGGATCGCGAGGTCCTCGGCGCTCAGCAGGTCGTCGATGCCGAGCGGGTCGGCCGGTTCGAAGGGGGGCAGCTTGGAGGAAGGAGCGGACATGGGGGCGCCTCCGCGGCTCTCGCTCAACTAAAACTAGCAGTGTTAGTTATTACCTGAGCGCTGACGTTACGGGTCAGTGTCCCGCGCGTCCAGACTCCACGGCCGCCACATCGCCCGGCCGCGCCGGGGACGGCAGCTTCATGCTCAGCTGCTGCTGCGAGGGCTTCCGCTCGGGGCGGGGCCCGGGGTGGGAATCGGAGCGCGGCTCGAACTCGGGCTCGCACCCGCGCTCCTGGCCGGCGACCGAGCAGTCCATGATGCGGGGCAGCCGCAGCCCGGCCACCGCGCCGAGGAGGAGCATGCCCGCGCTGACGAACAGGGTGACGTGCAGGCCGTGCACGAACGAGTGGCGGGCCGCGGTACGCAGGGCCGTGCCGGCCGGTCCGCCGAGGCGGGAGGCCACCTCGTAGGCCTCGCCGAGGGAGTTGGACGCGGCGGCCGAAGCGGACGCGGGGACCCCGCCGACGGAGGCGAGGCCGGGCGCGTAGGCCGCGTTCATGACGCTGCCGAGCAGGGCGATGCCGATGCCGGCGCCCAGCTGGTAGGAGGTCTCGCCGATGGCGGCGGCGCCGCCGGCCCGCTCGGGCGGGGCTTCGCTGAGCATCGACTCGTACGCGGCGAACAGGGTGGTCTGGAGCCCGAAGCCGAGCACGACGAACGAGACGGTCATCAGCATCGGCCAGTCGGTCTGGCCCATCGGGACCAGCAGCAGCACGGCGGCCGCCACCAGGACGAAGCCCGTGCAGACCATTCGGCGCGGGCCCAGCCTGCGCAGCGTGTACGAGCCGGTCGCGCCCGCCGCCATCGCGGCGAAGGTCAGCGGCAGCATGCGCAGACCGGTCTGGAGCGGGGAGAGGCCGAGGACGAGCTGGAGGTACTGGACGGCTATGAGTTCCAGGCCGACCAGCGCCAGCATCGCGATGATGATGCAGCCGACGGAGGTCGCGAAGGCGGGCCGGGAGAACAGCCGGATGTCGACGAGGGGGTGGGTGCGGCGGCGCTGCCTGCGCACGAAGACGATGAGCAGTGCGGCACCGGCGCACAGGGCGGCTAGGGCCGGGCCGTCGAGGAAGCCGTCGCCCGCGCCGAGCCGCTTCACGCCGAAGACGACCGCGAGTATGCCGCCGGCCGCCATCAGCGCGCCGAGCACGTCCCAGGGCCCGTCGGAGCTGCCCTTGGACTCGGGCAGGATCCAGCGGCCGAGCGGCAGCATCAGCGCCATCAGCGGGATGTTGACGAGGAAGACCGAGCCCCACCAGTAGTGCTGGACGAGGAAGCCGCCGAGCACCGGCCCGACGGCGGCGCCGATCGCGGCCACCGCCGTCCAGATGCCGATGGCGGTGGCCCGCTCGCGGCGGTCGGGGAAGACGACGCGCAGGATGGAGAGGGTGGCGGGCATGATCATCGCGCCGCCGACGCCGAGCAGCGCGCGGGCCACGATCAGCACCGGCGCCGAGTCGGCCAGGGCGGCGACCGCGGAGGCGGCGCCGAAGATGCCGTAGCCGAGCAGCAGGATCCGGCGCCGGCCCACGCGGTCGCCGAGCGTGCCGAAGAGGATGAGGAGCGCGGCGCAGACCAGGGGGTAGGCGTCGACGATCCACAGGAGTTCCACGGGGCCGGGGCGCAGGTCCTCGGTGACGGAGGGGATCGCCACGTGGAGGACCGTGGCGTCGAGCGCCACGAAGAGCAGGCTCACGCAGAGGACGACGAGGATGACCCAGCGGTTGGCGCCGCCGGCGGCGGCACGCGGTCGTGCACCGGCCATGGTCGTCCCTGTCATATAGGTACCTCCCAGTACTGCGGGCCTCCGCGGCCCGGAGCGGCTCTGCCGCCGCGGACCGTTCCGTCACCGCCGTAGCGGTCGGCGGGCCCGGGAACCGGTGACTCGCGGCCAGGACCTGAGCGGAACGGTCCGTCCGGGGGCCGGCGTCGACGGGCGAGTGATTGGTCAGCGTACGCGAGTTCGTGCGGGTGGCGCGTGGTCCACCTCTCACCGCCCAGCCGGCCGGCGTGTGGCGTACGCCACGCGGAGGCCACCCCGGAACGATCTTTACGCTGCGTACCGGACCGGTGACCGAAGGATTAATTCCACTCCCCCACCCGGCAAAGGGAATTCTTCGACATACCGAAAAACCCGTTCTGCAGCGGGTTCCGGTGAATGGAGGAGGCGGTCCCGGGGTATTCGACGACGCCAGGAATAAAAGGCGGTGTGAGACATACTCCACATCACATCGTCATCACGAAGATCCTGGATCGGCCTGGGCACTCTCTCACTCGCTGTAACGTCGATTGAGTGCGTACTGACCGAATCTTCGCCCGCCTGGACCGGGAGCCCGAGCCACCGAAGATAGAGATCCCGCGGATGAGCCGTCACCGCGTGGTCCTCTTCGGCGCGACGTTGGCGTTCTACCTCGCCATCGTCGTGGCCGTCCTCGGGTCGTCCTGGCTCGTCGAGCTGGACTGGAAGGTCATGCTGTTCCGGCCGTACGAGCGCTGGCCCCAGCTGCACGCCTTCCTGGACTACTTCGTGGTCCTCGGCCAGCGCGGCCCCACCGCCGTGATGGTGATGGCCTGGCTCGGCTGGCGCTCCTGGCGCCAGCACACACTGCGGCCGCTCCTGAGCCTCGGGGCGGCCCTTCTGCTGCTCAACATGACGGTCGGTTCGGTCAAGCTCGGCCTCGGGCGGCTCGGCCCGCACTACGCCACGCAGATAGGGTCCGCGGAGCTCTTCGCGGGCGGCGACATATTTCCCTCGGGGCACACCGCCAACGCGGTCGTGACCTGGGGCATCCTCGGCTACCTCGCCACCACCCCGCGCGCGAGACGCTGGCTGTCGGTCACCTCGGCCATGGTCGCCCTCGGCGTGGGGGCGACCACCGTCTACCTGGGCACGCACTGGGTGAGCGACGTGCTCCTCGGCTGGGCCGCGGGGCTCCTCATCCTGCTGGCCCTGCCCTGGTTCGAGCCGCTGATCGCCCGCGCCGAGGCGTTGATCTTCGCGGTGCGCGAGAAGGTGCGCGAGCGCATGCGTGCGCGCGGCGCGGCGCTGCCGCTCCCGGTGCCGGCGCAGCCGGTGCCCGCGATGGTGCCCCCGCGCGGCCACGACGAGGACGACGCCCCGCTGCGCGAGCCGGTGGGCGTGGCGAGCGGCCGTGGTTCCGCCCGGCCGCTGCCGGCCAGGCCCCACCAGCCGGCCCGTTCGGAGCGGCCCCCGGTCGTCCCCGCGGGCACCCGGCGCCCCCCGCACACCGAGCGCTCCCCGCGCACCGCGCCGGCCCGCCCCCTGGGGGGCTGACGGCGCGGGCGCCCGGCCCGGTACGCGGACATGACGAAGGCCCCCGGTGTGCACCGGGGGCCTTCGTCATGTCCGCCGGGGTGGTGTCGGCTCAGCCGTGCCAGCAGCGGGTCACGGTGCCGTTCTCGACCTCGAAGTTCAGCCGCCCGGCCATGTACTCCATCGTGATGATCGAGCCCGGTGGCAGGGACCTGACGGTCGACCAGCCGCGGGCGGCCGCGATGCGCTCGGCGTCGTCGGAGCCGAGCCCGACATAGGACTCGGGGGCGTCGTCGGGATGGGCGGGGTGGGACGGTATCGGTGCCATACGACCCACCGTAGGCGCAGCCGCCGGGTGACGGAAGCGGGGACCCCGCCGGCCCGCCGGGCCCGCTCGGAACCCGCCGGTTGTCCGCCCCCGGTGCCCCGCCAGTCACACTTCTGTCACAGGATCCGGGTCCGCTCCCGGCTCGAACTCCGTCACTCGTACGGGCAGTTCCTGACCCCTTGCCCGGTTATCGCACTGGGCCGTTCCAGCAGGTGGAACGCTTTTCCGTCAGGGTCGGAATTCTTTCGCCGGGGCCCGTCCGAATTCCAACTCCACGGCATCCCGTATGAAATTGACGGCGCGTGGGCAATTCATCGCCCAGGGCCCGGATCGCGGCCCCGCGGTCGCTCGGCCGCACCCCCTCGCGGGGCGCCCGGACGGCGTACGCCCCCGGTAGCGCCCGGCCCCGGCACGTGCGTCACCGGGCCCCGGACCGGCGCATCAGCGCTCACTTGCGTACGGAGTCGACCCGCACGCTCAGGTCGTTCGCGCCCGTGTAGTACGGGCGGACCACGCCGGGCCCCACGGTGGCTCCCGGGTACACGAAGACGACCTGCTTCATCGCGATGTCGTCCAGGAGGCGGGCGAGGCGGACCTGGCCGCCCCCGGCGCCCGTGTGCAGCCACAGGTCCCAGAGCCATTCCTTGGCGTCGAGCCCCTCCGAGAGCGGCGCGTACGGCAGCGTGAAGGTGAAGCCGCCGCTCTCGCCGTCGGCGGTCGCCGGGACGCGGTGGACGTGGCCGCCCCCGCCCCGTCGCCGCGCCTCGACGACGGCGTCGGCACCGAGCGTCGTTCCGTGGAGCCGGCCGTGGACCGTGACGGTGTCCGCACCGAAACCGATCGTGCCGGTCTCGGCGTGCGGCCTGCGCAGCCAGCTGCGCACCACGAGCGCGCCCGACCGGTCGGCGTGGGGGATGCGGACCGCGACGCCGTCGGCGTCGGGCCCCGGCTCCCGGTCGACGAGCGCGCGCAGATCCCGCACACCCGGCTCCAGGCGCTGCTCGGTGCCCTCGCCGAGGCGCAGATACGCGTCCCACACGCCCTCGGGGAGCCCGACCGTGCTGGGCAGCACCGCCCTGAGCACCCCCTCGGCCGCCGGGGTGAGTGGCAGCAGCACATCGGCGCCCGGGTCGGCGGCGCGCCGGCGCAGCACCAGCGTGGCGCCCGGCTGCCCGGCGCCCGTGACGTCGAAGGTCACCCCGCCCGCGGAGTCGGCTATGCAGTGGGCGCGGGGCGCGGCGGGGGCGTTGCCCGTGTCCGGGGACTCGGCGGTGGTGGTCATGCGGTCTGCCCTTTCCGGAGCACGGAGGCGGCCTTGTGGCGCAAGGTGTACGCCCCGTCGAGGGCGGAGCTGCGGGCCCGGTGCAGGGAGCCGCGCAGCAGCCCGGCGGAGCGGCCGGCGCCGCCCGTGGCGTACAGCGCCTCGAAGAGCGCCTCGTGCTGTTCGGCGGTGCCGGCGGGGTCGAAGCGTTCGGAGTTCTCCAGGGCCGCCTTGGCCATGCGGTGGCGCAGTTCGTCGTCCTGGATCAGTTCGAGCAGGGCCGCGGCCACGGCGTCGGCGTTGCCGGTCTCGACGAGCCGGCCGTCCACGCCGTCCTTGATTATTTCGCGTGGTCCCTGGGGGCAGTCCGTGGAGACGACGGGCAGCCCGCAGCGCATCGCCTCGACGATGGTCATGCCGAAGGACTCGTGGTCGGAGGTGACGGCCGCGACGGAGCCCTTGACCCACTCGCTGTCGAGGTCGCCGACCATGCCCATGAGAAACACATTGTTGTAGAGGTCAAGATCGTCGATGAGGTTGCGCAGCGCGTCGCGTTCGTTGCCGAACGCGTCGCCCGAGCCGTAGATCCGCAGGCGCCAGTCGGGGCGTACGGCGGCCACCTGGGCGAAGGCCCGCACCAGCAGGTCGTACCGCTTGACCGGGGTGAGGCGGCCCGCCGCCACCACGAGCCTGCCGTCGCCGGAGGCGGGTTCGAGGGCCGGGGCGGGCACGGCGTTGGGCACCGCGTCGATGCGCACGCCCGGCAGCTTCAGCTCCCGGTAGGCCGCCGCGTCGGCCCGGGTGACCGTGGTGATCGCGTCGAGTAGGGGGTAGGAGTGGGCTATCTCGCGGCGCAGCCGGTAGCCGTGGCCTTCGAGGGTCAGGTGCTCCTGCCCGACGCGGATGACGCCGGGCCGCGTCTCCTGCGCTATGTGCACGTTGAGGCCGGGCCGGGTGCCGATGACGACGTCCGCCGCGGTGTCGCGCAGATGGGCGGCTATCCGGGCGTCGGTGAGCCGGCTGTACTGGGGGTGCCGGCCGTCGCCGCGCGGGAAGACCTTGGCCGGCTGCTTGTGCTGGGGGTGCTCGCCCTCGTAGCCGGGGCTGTGCGTGCGCAGGTCCACGAGGTGCCGGATGCGGACGCCCTCGGGAGCGGCCAGGGTGGGCTCGTCGCGGTGGCGGAAGACGGAGACGATCTCGACGTCGTGGCGCCGGGCGAGCTCACCGGCGAGGTTGAAGGTCGACCGGATGGTTCCGCCCAGGCTGTACGCGTTGTGCAGCAGGAAGGAGAGGTGCATGCGCCACGCGTCCCTTTGGTCGTTCGGTCGTTCCGTCGATCTCACGCTTGATCATCCGGCCGACCCGGTCGGTCGGATTCGAAACACTTCAGTCTCGAACGGACTGTACTTGGGTTGACCACTTCCGCGCTTCGGCGGCGTATCACCGCAGGTCAGAGCGGGTACCGCGAAGCGACGACCGCCGCGTCGGAACATGATCGAATCCGGCCGGGGCGCGAAGTGCGACGGACCCCGGCGGGGACGCGGGCGGCGCGCGGGGGCGGCCCGGGGCGGACGTCGGACGGCCCCGCCCGGGTGACCGGACGGGGCCTTCGCGCGTCAGGGCATGCGGGCCGCGGGCTGTTCGAGGTCAGGAGATTCGGCCGCGGGCCGTTCGCGCGTCCTCAGAGCGCGAGCCGCTGCCCCGGCACGATGAGGTCCGGGTCGCCACCGATGACGGCGCGGTTGGCCGCGTACAGCGCCTTCCAGTGGGTGCCGTGGGCCACGGCGACGGTGGAGAGCGTGTCACCGCTCCTGACGGTGTACGAGCCGGCCGCGGACGCCGGGGCGCTTTCGGTGCGCGGCTGGGCGGTGGGCTGCCGGGCACTGTGCCGCGGGGCCGCGGGCGCCTCGTGCGGCTTCGGCGCCTCGTGGTGAGGCCTGGAGGCGGCGGGCGCGGCCGCCCCCGGCGCGCTGCCGTACGCCCCCGCCTCGCGCGAGCAGACCGGCCAGGCGCCCCAGCCCTGCGAGCGCTGGACCTTGCTCGCGATGGCGATCTGCTGGGCCCTGCTGGCCCGGTCGGCGGTCGGCGCGTACGCCCCTCCGCCGAGTGCCCGCCAGGTCCCGGCGGCGAACTGGAGCCCGCCGTAGTAGCCGTTCCCGGTGTTGATGTGCCAGTTTCCGCCGCTCTCGCACTGGGCGATGCGGTCCCACACACCGCCGTCGGCCGCCGAGGCCGGGCCGGCGGCGACGCCGAGCAGGGCGAGCGGCGCCGCGAGCGCGGCTCCGATCAGCACGGCCGTACCGCGCCCGCCGATGGAGCTGGAACCACTGGTACCAACGGACATGAAATCCCTTTCGAAGGACCCGGGGTCCCCCTGGGCGGTCCGGTCTCCGGCGCGTCCGGCGCCTCGTTCCGTGCCGTCCCCGCCCACCGGAAGATCGAGCCTGCTGTGCGGCCGGCGGGCGTTCCCGGGCGGTGCTCGCTGCACACGGCGGTGGAATCTAGGGACCCGCACGCTCCGGCATCAACCAACTCCCCTTCATTCCAGGCCAGTTGAGCGTTACCCGGAGTATCGGCGATTTCCGGACACCCCTTTGGTCCGTGGATATCGGCATTTGATGACCCGGCGAAAAGATGATCTGCGTCTCAGCTCACCGCCCCAACTTCCATGTAGCCCGCATGCGTTGACGGGGAGTGAGCGGTTCCGGGGGCGCGTTCACGCTCCGCCGGGAGCGCTTCCATTCCGTTGGCCCTCGCGCGTGACCCCGGCCACAGATCGTCCGTTGTCGTTTGTACGAGAGAAGCCGGGAACCGCCCGGCGCATCCACTCAGTTCCTAGGAGCCACCCGTGCCGCGCATGCTCGACGTCAGTGAGGACGTCCGCGCCGAGATCGGCGACGAAGAAGCCGAGCGGCTGCTCGCCGGCGAGAACGCCCCGGGCAGCTACGACTGCACCTCCTGCCGGACGCCGGGCGACTCCGAGCAGGAGCGCACCAGCACCGTCCTGTTCGTCGGCGAGGAAACCGCGGTCCTCGCCTTCGCCCACGCCAGCTGCATCCCCTCCCAGGTCGTCCAGGTCGCCGAGGAGCAGCTCCAGGGCGCCGTACGGTCCATCACGGGCGAGGAGCCGGCCGGCGGTCCCGAGCAGGCGGTGCTCGGCATCACCAGCGGTCTGGTGCTGATCGAGGGCGATCTGCACCCCGCGCTCGTCGTGGAGCCGACCGTCCCGATCGCCCGGCCGGGCTCGGGCGGCAGCAGCGACGAGTTCCTCCCGCTCCTCATCGAGCAGGGCTTCGTGCCGGTCACCGACATGGGCCGGCTGCCCGCGGTGCTGCCGGGCTGGTCCGTGCTGCTCGCCATGGGCCAGCTGCACGCGGTCCTTCAGCCCGGCACCGGCGGCAGCGGCTCCGTCTCCTGGTGGCAGGCGCACCAGCCGCTCCAGGTGACCGACGGCTGGCGTGCCGCCGCCAACAAGTCGCAGCGCGTGCTCGTCTTCGCGGCCCCGGTCGGGGTGATCGGCCAGCAGCCCCGCGAGGACCTGCTGCGGGACGCCCTGGAGAAGGCCGCCGCCGACGGCCGCCTGGTCGCCGCCGCGATGCCGCTGGCGGGCACCTGAGACCCGGCGGTGAGGGCCGGCGGTGGGCCGGGCGGGAATCCGCGGGTGGACCGCGGATGACGCGGGCCTGAGGGCGTCCTCTGCTCCCCCCACCCCCTGCCGCTCCCCCTTCCATCTCCCTGCCGCGCCCCTACCGCGCTCCTCCCGGCCCCCGTCAAGGAGCCGGGCGGGGCCGGGAGGGGCGTGGGGCGTTTCCGCTCCGCACTACCGATAAGCGGAAATACCCCGCAACCCCGGCCCTACGGGGTCGTTGGCACAGACGTGCACTCATACGACCCCTCCCGCCAGCAGTACCAGTCCCAGATCCCGGCGATGCGCCCTTCGGGCGACGCATCGGGAGCCCACTCCCCCACGCCGATCTACGACGCGCTGTACTCGGAGTACCTCCGGTCCTTCCGCGCCCTGCCCGGCGACCGGTCGGGCGAGGAGGATCTCGGGTTCGTCGGGTTCGGGGCGCTCGGCACCGGGTTCGTACCGGTGCTGCACGGCTCCCGCACCGGCCAGCAGGGCCACCAGACCCAGCACTTCCCGGCGACGTACGCGGGGAACTGGCATGTGCACCCCGCGATGAACGCGAACGGGCGGCAGTACGCCGGGCAGCATCAGCTCCCGGCGGCACTGCCGCCCGGCCCCCGCAGGGGGCTCTGAACCGTCTCCGTACGGGGGCCGCTCCCTCACGGCCCCCGTGGGGGAGTTACTTGTTGCGCCCGCGCTTCTCGCGCACCCGCACCGAGATGTGGATCGGGGTGCCCTCGAAGCCGAACTCCTCGCGCAGCCGGCGCTCGATGAAGCGCCGGTAGCCCGCCTCGATGAAGCCGGAGGCGAAGAGCACGAACCGCGGCGGCTTGGTACCCGCCTGCGTGCCGAACAGGATGCGCGGCTGCTTTCCCCCGCGGATCGGGTGCGGGTGGCCGGCCACGAGCTCGCCGAGGAAGGCGTTGAGGCGGCCGGTGGGGACCCGGGTCTCCCAGCCCGCCAGCGCCGTCTCGATCGCCGGGACCAGCTTCTCCATGTGGCGGCCGGTCAGCGCGGAGACGTTGACGCGGGGCGCCCAGGCGACCTGCTGCATCTCCGTCTCGATCTCGCGCTCCAGGTAGTAGCGCCGCTCCTCGTCGAGGGTGTCCCACTTGTTGTACGCGATGACGAGGGCGCGCCCGGCGTCGACGGCCATCGTGATGATGCGCTGGTCCTGCACGGAGATCGACTCGCTGGTGTCGATGAGGACGACCGCGACCTCCGCCTTCTCGACGGCGGCGGCGGTACGCAGCGAGGCGTAGTAGTCGGCGCCTTCCTGGAGGTGGACGCGGCGGCGGATGCCGGCCGTGTCGACGAACTTCCAGGTGATCCCGCCCAGCTCGATGAGCTCGTCGACCGGGTCACGGGTGGTGCCGGACTGGGCGTTGACGACGACCCGGTCCTCCTTGGCGACCTGGTTGAGGAGCGAGGACTTGCCGACGTTCGGCCGGCCGATGAGGGCGATGCGGCGCGGGCCGCCCACCGCGGTGCCGAAGCGCTGGGCGGGAGCCTCCGGCAGCGCCTTCAGGATCTCGTCGAGCAGGTCGCCGGTACCGCGGCCGTGCAGCGCGGAGATGGGGAACGGCTCGCCGAGGCCCAGCGACCACAGGGCCGCGGCGTCGGACTCGCCGGACATGCCGTCGACCTTGTTGGCGGCGAGTACGACGGGCTTGCCGGAGCGGCGCAGCAGCCGCACCACGGCCTCGTCGGTGTCGGTGGCGCCCACGGTGGCGTCGACGACGAAGACCACGGCGTCGGCGGCCTCGATGGCGTACTCGGCCTGGGCGGCGACGGAGGCGTCGAGGCCGAGGACGTCCTGCTCCCAGCCGCCGGTGTCGACGACCTTGAAGCGGCGGCCCGCCCATTCGGCCTCGTAGGTGACGCGGTCACGGGTGACGCCGGGCTTGTCCTGGACGACTGCCTCGCGGCGGCCGATGATGCGGTTCACCAGGGTCGACTTGCCGACATTGGGGCGGCCGACGACGGCGAGGGCCGGGAGCGCGCCGTGCCCGGCCTCGTCGAGGGCGTCCTCGACGTCCTCGGCGTCGAAGCCCTCCTCGGCGGCGAGCTCCATGAACTCCGCGAACTCGGCGTCGCCGAGTGCTCCGTGGTCGTGCTGGTCGTTCATGAAGTCCGTACCTCGTTCATCGTCGTGATCGGTGGACCGCGATCGAGCGGTCCACTACTGAAAGTCTGGCCTAGCGCCCGGTCAGGCGCCTGGCATGCGCCAGGTGGCCGGTGAGCCGGTCCTGGATGCGGACGGTGGCCTCGTCGAGCGCCTTGCGGGTGCGGCGTCCGCTGCCGTCCCCCGCTTCGAACGGGTCTCCGAAGACCACGTCGACGCGGCTGCGCAGCGGGGGCAGCGCCTTTATCAACCGTCCGCGGCGCTCGGTGCTTCCCAGGACGGCCACCGGAACGATGGGCGCCCCCGACCGTACGGCGAAGTAGGCGAGGCCCGCCCGCAGCGACGCGAAGTCGCCGTCGCCCCTGGTGCCCTCGGGGAAGATCCCGAGGACGCCGCCGCGGTCGAGCACGGCCAGCGCGTCGGTGATCGCGGTACGGTCGGCGACCGTCCGGTCGACCTTGAGCTGGCCGATGCCTTCGAGGAACGGGCCGAGCGGCCCCACGAAGGCTTCCTTCTTGATCAGGAAGTGGGTGCCGCGCGGGGCGGTGCCCATGACCATCGGGCCGTCGATGTTGTGGGAGTGGTTGACAGCGAAGATCACCGGGCCGCCCGCCGGAACCCGCCAGGCGCCGAGCACCCGGGGCTTCCAGAGCCCGTACATCAGACCGACACCGATCCGGCGGCCGATCTCGGCGCCTCGGTTCGAGGGAACCGTCACTTGGCGGCCTGCTTCTCCTCGATGAGGGTGACGACGCACTCGATGACCTGGTCGAGCGTCAGCTCGGTGGTGTCCACCTCGACGGCGTCGTCGGCCTTGGCCAGCGGGGAGGTCTTGCGGCCGGAGTCGGCCGCGTCCCGCTTGATCAGGGCTTCCCTGGTGGCGGCCACGTCGGCGCCCTTGATCTCGCCGCTGCGGCGGGCGGCGCGCGCCTCGGGCGACGCGGTGAGGAACACCTTCAGGTCGGCGTCGGGCAGCACGGTGGTGCCGATGTCACGGCCCTCGACCACGATGCCCTGCCCGGCGCCGGCCGCGATGTCGCGCTGGAGCTGGGTGATCAGGGCCCGCACCTCGGGGACGGCGCTGACCGCGCTGACCTTGGAGGTGACCTCCTGGGTACGGATCGGGGCCGACGCGTCCTCGCCGTCGACCGTGATGGTCGGCGCCGACGGGTCGGTGCCGGAGACGATCACGGGCTTGGCCGCGGCGACGGCGATCTCCGCCGGGTCTGTGATGTCGATCCCGTTGGTGATCATCCACCAGGTGATCGCCCGGTACTGGGCTCCGGTGTCCAGGTAGCTCAGCCCCAGCTTGGCGGCGACCGCCTTGGAGGTGCTGGACTTGCCGGTGCCGGAGGGGCCGTCGATGGCGACAATCACTGCTGCCGGAGCGGTCCGGGCGGCGGTTTCCACGGTGACGGACACCTTCCTTGTACGGGGCGGGGATGCTCGGGACGCAAATCCGCCCCGTACAAGGTTACTGGCTCGTGCGGGCCCGCCGTCCCGCGCGTACGGGACGACCTCGTCACTGCCGGATGGACCAGCCCCGCTCGCGCAGCGCGGAGGTCAGACCGGGGGCCGCCGTCGGCTCCACCATCAGCTGCACCAGGCCGGCCTGCTGGCCGGTGGCGTGCTCGATGCGGACGTCCTCGATGTTGACCCCGGCCCGGCCCGCGTCCGCGAAGAGCCGCGCGAGGCCGCCCGGCTCGTCGCTGAGCAGCACCGCGACGATCTCGTACGTGGCGGGGGCCGCGCCGTGCTTGCCGGGCACCCGGACCCGGCCGGCGTTGCCGCGCCGCAGCACGTCCTCGATGCCGGCCGCGCCACCGCGCCGCTCGTCCTTGTCGGCGGATTCCAGGGAGCGCAGGGCGCGCACCGTCTCGTCGAGGTCGGCGGCGATCCCGGACAGGACGTCGGCGACGGGGCCCGGGTTGGCGGAGAGGATCTCGACCCACATCCGCGGGTCGGACGCCGCGATGCGGGTGACGTCGCGGATGCCCTGGCCGCACAGGCGTACCGCCGTCTCGTCGGCCTCCTCCAGGCGGGCGGCGACCATCGAGGAGACCAGCTGCGGGGTGTGCGAGACGAGGGCCACGGCCCGGTCGTGGGCGTCCGCGTCCATGACGACCGGCACGGCCCGGCACAGCGCGACCAGTTCGAGCGCCAGGTTGAGCACCTCGGTGTCGGTGTCGCGGGTCGGCGTGAGCACCCAGGGCCGGCCCTCGAAGAGGTCGGCGGTGGCGGCCAGCGGGCCCGAGCGCTCCTTGCCCGCCATGGGGTGCGTGCCGATGTAGGAGCCCAGGTCGCAGCCGAGGGCGAGCAGCTCGCGGCGCGGGCCGCCCTTGACGCTGGCCACGTCGATGTAGGCGCGGGCCACGCCGTCGCGGATCGCCCCGGCCAGGGTGGCGGCGACGTGTGCGGGCGGTACGGCGATCACGGCCAGGTCGACCCGGCCCTCGGGCGCCTCGGCCGTGCCGGCGCCGAGCGCGGCCGCCGTGCGGGCCTGGCCGGGGTCGTGGTCGGCGAGGTGCACGGTGATCCCGCGGCTCGCGAGGGCCAGGGCGGCGGAGGTGCCGATCAGGCCGGTACCGATGACGAGGGCGGTTCTCACTGGGCGATGTCCTTGCGGAGGGCGGCGGCGGCGCCGAGGTAGACATGGGCGATCTCGGACCGGTCGAGATAGGTCTCGACATGCGCGAGAACCCGCACCACGCGGGGCATGGCCCCGGTGATGTCCAGCTCCTGCGCGCAGATCAGGGGTACGTCGGCGAGGCCGAGCCGGCGGGCGGCGGCGGCCGGGAAGTCGCTGTGCAGGTCGGGGGTGGCCGTGAACCAGATGCTGATGAGGTCGTCCGGGGTCAGCCCGTTGCGCTCCAGGAGCTCGGTGAGCACCGCGCCGACCTGCTCGTCCATGTGCCCGGCGTCGTCCCGCTCCAGCTGGACGGCCCCGCGGACCGCTCGTACCGCCACGACGTACTCCTCGGACTCGATCATTCCCCCCGCCCAGCGTAGCCAGCCCCCACGCCCCCGGCACCGCCCGCCCCACGGCTCCGCCGGGGTGGGCGGTGCCGGGGGCCTTACAGGGGCGCGGGGCCGGGTGACCTGGGCCAGGTGGGTGGGAGGTCGGCGCCACCCCCCGCGGGGGACCCGTCGGTGCTTCGCCCGGGGCCCCGCGCCCGCCAGGATGCTCCTGCCAGCGCCGACCCAGAGGAGCACATGATGGAAACAGTGAGCAGCCGCCGAACCGTACTCGTGGCCGCGGCCGGCACCGCCGCTCTCGCGGGGTGCTCCAACTCCGGTGACGGCGGCGGGAGTTCGACGGCCACCCCGAGCGGCGCCGGCTCGGCCACGCAAGGCCAGCCGAGCCCGCCCGCCGAGGCGGGGCAGGTCCTCGCCAAGACCTCCGACATCCCCGTCGGCGGCGGCAAGATCTTCGCCGAGCAGAAGGTCGTCGTCACGCAGCCGCAGGCCGGCACCTTCAAGGGGTTCTCGGCGATCTGCACCCACCAGGGCTGCACCGTCTCCAGCGTGTCCGACGGCACCATCAACTGCCCCTGCCACGGCAGCAAGTACCGCATCGCGGACGCCTCCGTCGCCCACGGCCCCGCCACCCGTCCCCTGCCCGCGCGGCAGATCACCGTGGAGGCGGATTCGGTCCGGCTGCCCTGACCGGCGACCATGGGCGTCATGACGCCCGAAGAACTCGTCGCCGGCCACACCGTCTACTCCTGTGTCATGGGCTCGCGCGCCTTCGGCCTCGCGACCGAGGACAGCGACACCGACGTCCGCGGCATCTACCTCGCGCCGACCCCGCTGTTCTGGCACTTCGAGAAGCCGCCGGCCCATGTGGAGGGCCCGGCCGACGAGCAGTTCAGCTGGGAGCTGGAGCGGTTCTGCGAGCTCGCTCTGCGCGCCAACCCGAACATCCTGGAGTGCCTGCACTCCCCGCTGGTCGAGCACATCGACGACACCGGGCGGGAACTCCTGGCGCTGCGCGGGGCGTTCCTCTCCCGTACGGCGCACGAGACCTTCGCGCGCTACGCGCTGGGCCAGCGCAAGAAGCTCGACGCCGATGTGCGGCAGCACGGCGCACCGCGGTGGAAGCACGCGATGCACCTGCTGCGGCTGCTCATGAGCTGCCGCGACCTGCTGCGCACCGGCGTGCTCACCATCGACGTCGGCGCCGGGCGCGAGCGGCTCCTCGCGGTCAAGCGTGGCGAGGTGTCCTGGTCCGAGGTGGAGTCCTGGATGGCCCGCCTGGCGGCCGAGTCGGACGAGGCGGCCCCCCGCAGTCCCCTGCCCGCCGGGCCCGACCGGGCCCGGGTGGCGGACTTCCTGTTCCGGGCGCGCCGCGATTCGGCCCTGAAGGGCGCGTAGCTCAGCCCGCTCGGCCGGCCAGGCGTTGCCGTACGACGAAGTCGTGCAGCGCGTCGTGTCCGGTGGCGGCCTCGGGCAGGGGCGAGGCGGTCTGCGCGTCGTCCAGGACGGCGTGCAGCGCCTCGATGTCGGCGGTGACGCGCGCCCGGTCGAGTCCGGTCGCCGCGCCGTGCTCGGCCTCGGCCTTCACGGCGATCAGCTCGGTCAGATAGCCGGGGGCCGCCGGTATCTCGCGGACGAGGGCGTTCAGGTCCGCCTCCATCCGCCCGGTGCGCATCAGGTGGATGCCGGTGAGCAGCACCCGGAACGTGTAGAGCAGCGGCTTGAGTTCGCCGCTCTTCTCGAACAGCCGCCACTGGGTGGCCGCGAACCCCCGGTAGTGGTGGGCGTGGTGCGAGGTCAGCACGGACGGCGCGAGCGCCACGAGTTCCGCGTGCGCGTCCGTGGTGTGCACGACCAGCGGCGAGAGCAGCTGCTCCAGTACGTAGCCGTTGCGGCGCAGCATCAGGCGTACGAACTTGCGCAGGTCGTGCGTGACGAGGTCCATTTCCACCCCGTCCTCAAGCCACATCCGCGACCGCGTCTCCTCCGGCTCGCGCAGGCCGATCAGCGCTTCGGTCGGCAGGATGTGCACGCCGCGCAGGTCGACGTCGGAGTCGCGGGAGGGAAAGCCGTACAGGTGGGCGCCCGAGACCGTGGCGAACAGCAGCGGGTCGGGCTGCGCGGCGATGACGGGCGCGAGGGCGGCGGGGTCGAGGTCGATCATGGTTCAAGCATCCCAGAGCGCCCCCAGGGTCAGGAGTTCGCTGCGGTACTCGATGCGCTCGGCCCACTCCTCGGGCCAGGCCCCGGCCCCCAGGTGGGCGCCGGCGAACGCGCCGGCCAGGCAGGCGATGGAGTCCGAGTCGCCCTGGGTGCAGGCGGCCCTGCGCAGGGCGGTGAGGGGCTCGTCGGGGAAGAGCAGGAAGCAGAGCAGGGCCGTGGCGAGGGCCTCCTCCGCCACCCAGCCGTCGCCGGTGTCCAGGCACGGATCGGTCTCGGGCGAGGGGGTGCGGAGCGCCTTGAGCACCCGGTCCAGGGCGTCGAGGCAGTCGTCCCAGCCGCGCGCGATGAAGTGGGCCGGGGTCGGGTCCTGCGCGTGCGTCCAGAGGTCGCCGAGCCAGCGCTCGTGGTACCGGGTGCGGTTCTCGTACGCGTACGAGCGGAGCCGGCCGATCAGTCCCGCCGGGTCGGCGCCCTGGGCGAGCAGGTACACGGCGCGGGCGGTGAGGTCGGACGCGGCGAGCGCGGTGGGGTGGCCGTGGGTGAGCGCGGACTGCAACTGGGCGGCGCCCGCCCGCTGTTCCTCGCTCAGTCCGGGCACGAGCCCGACGGGCGCGACCCGCATGTTGGCGCCGCACCCCTTGGAGCCGATCTGGCTCGCGCGCTGCCAGGGCAGCCCGCTGTCGAGCCGCGCGCACGCCACCAGGCAGGTGCGGCCGGGTGCGCGGTTGTTCTCGGGCGAGTGGTACCAGTCGACGAACTCGGCGCGGACCGGGCCTTCGAGGCGGCTCGGGGAGAGCAGTCCGCGGGCCATGGCGGTGCGGATGCCGCGGCCGAGGGCGAGCGTCATCTGGGTGTCGTCGGTGACGATCGCGGGCTTGGGCAGCGGCATCTCGCGCCACGGCCCGCACTTCGCGAGGATCGAGGGCACGTCGTCGAATTCGGTCGGGAAGCCGAGGGCGTCCCCCAGCGCGAGGCCGGTCAGGGCTCCGGTGGCCGTCCGTTTCGCGGCACGGTTCATGTCTGTCGTCCCTCCGGGCGCAGCAGGGGCGGGTGCAGCGCGGTCGCGGGGCCCGCCCGGTGGAGCGCGGCCGGTTTGCCCCGGCCGCCGGTCAGCCGCGAGGCTCCTGCCACCTGCTCGACGAAGCCGGGCGTGGCGAGGACCTTGCGGCGGAAGTTGGGGCGGTCCAGAACGGTGCCCCAGACCGTCTCGTACACGTGCTGGAGCTCGCCCAGGGTGAACTCGGGCGGGCAGAACGACGTGGCGAGGCAGGTGTACTCGAGCTTGGCGCCGATGCGTTCGTGGGCGTCGGCGAGGATGTCGGTGTGGTCGAAGGCGAGGCGTCCCTGGCTGCCGAAGGCGACCCATTCGGCGTGCGCCGCGTCGCCGCCGCCGTGCGGTTCGGGCAGGTCGGGCACGAGTGCGGTGTACGCGACGGACACGACCCGCATGCGGGGGTCGCGGTCGGGCGCGCTGTAGGTGCGCAGCTGTTCCAGGTGGAGTTCGGCGACGACGTCCTCGGCGAGCCCGGTCTCCTCGGCCAGTTCGCGCCGGGCCGCCCGCTCGGCGGACTCGCGCGGCAGCACGAACCCGCCGGGCAGCGCCCACGCCCCGGCGTACGGCTCCTGGCCGCGCCGGATGAGCAGCGCGTGCAGGGCGCCGTCGCGCACGGTGAAGACGGCGAGGTCCACGGTGACGGCGAACGGTTCGAAGGCGTGGGGGTCGTACCCGTCGGGCACCCGGGCCACCGGTGCCCGGTCGTCCGCGTCCCGCCCGGCGGCGCTCATCGTCGCTCCGGCAGTGGGTCGGCGAGGGCCCAGCCGCGGTCGAGCAGCGCGTCCACGGCGGCGACCGCGGTGGCGAGGCGGTCCTCGTGCGGGCCGCGCACTTCGATGAACTCCCGGCCGGTGCGGGTGAGTTCGGCCCGGAAGCGGTCGGTCATCCAGGGCCGCAGCTCTTCCCCGTCGCGCAGGCCGTCGTCCTCGAAGGGCACGCCTTCGTGGTCGGTGAGCAGCCACAGGTGGTGGGGCGCGGCCCGGTCGGCGACCGCGTCGACGCGCGGGTTGCGCCCGCCGACGTAGCGCTCGTGCCAGACGGTGGTGGCGAAGGAGTCGGTGTCGCAGAAGAGCACGGGCGAGCCGAGCCCGGCCGCGGTGTCCTCGCGCTGGTTCTGCCGCTCGGCGATCACCGGGAACTCGTCCGAGCCGAACGCGACGTCCTCCCACTGCGCCTCGGGGGAACGGGCGCGCAGCGCGGCCAGCTTGCCCTCGCTGTACTCGCGCCCGTACTCCTCGACCCACCGGGTGCGGGCCCAGACCCCGCCGCGCGCGCGGTAGTGCTCGGCGAGGGCACGGGCCAGGGTGGTGGTGCCGGTGGACTCGGCGCCGAGCACGACCACGCGCCGGGCGAGCCAGGCCCGTACGGGCGGCTCCAGGAAGTCCCAGCTGCCCACGGGGTCCTTGCGCACGGCGGTGCCGGAGACCGGGAAGGCGGTGCGGTCGAGGTCGACGAGGACGTGTGCGGCGCCGAAGCGCCGGGCGAGTTCGTCGCCGTACGCCTCGGAGGTGAACACCGCGTCGACGCGCTCGGGGACGGCGCCGCGGAAGACCGCCATGTGGGCGTCCCATATCGCCGGGTCGTTCAGGTCCATCTCGGTGTCGTCGACGGCCCCCAGGACCCGGACGTCCGGATGTGCGTCGCGCATCCACTGGACCCGCTCGGCCAGCGGGACCGTCTCGACGGAGGCCGCGCACACCAGCACGGTGAGCCGCTCGCAGTGCGCGGCCGCGGTGCGCACCAGGTGGTGGTGGCCGGCGTGCGGCGGGTAGAACTTGCCGAGGACCAGGCCGTGTTCATGGCTCTTCACGCCGCCGCCTCCACGAGCCGGGCCGGACCTGTGGTCAGCTCGCGCCGCCAGCCCCGCAGTCCGATCAGGCACAGGGTCAGGAATCCGGCGTACAGGAGCGAGGTGAGGTAGAGCTCCTTGTAGGCGTAGAGCGGGATGTAGACCAGGTCGGCCGCGATCCACAGCCACCAGGACTCGACGAGCTTCCCGCACTGTCCGTACGTCGCCGCCAGGGAGAGCGCGGTGGTAAGCGCGTCCCAGAACGGGACGGTCGAGTCGGTGGCCGCGCCGAGCAGGAGGGTCAGCGCGACGGTCCCCACCGCCCCCGCCGCGAGCAGCCACAGCCACTCGGTGCGGGTCGTCCGCCGGACCGGCAGCGTGCCGGGACCTGGTCCACCCCCGTGGGCCCAGGTCCACCAGCCGTACACGGCGAGGGCGATGAAGACGACTTGGAGTCCGGCGTCCGCGTACAGGCCCGCCTGGAGGAACAGCACGATGAAGAACACGTTGTTGGCAAGGCCCACCGGCCAGTTGGCGATGTGCTGCCGGGCGACCAGCCACACGCAGAGCGCGCCGCTGGCGAAGCCGAGGATTTCCGTCCAGGTGAGGCTCACGCCGACCTCCTTAATGGTCACTGTGACTATAAAGGTGAACGGGCCGGACGCACAAGGGCGTTCGGGCGGCCGCACGGGGGTGCGGGAGCCCGGACGGCGAAGAGCCCGGCTCCCCGTGCAGGACGGGGAGCCGGGCTCGTGCGGCGGGAGTGGTGCCGCGACGTCTAGAGGTCGACCTCGCGCATCAGCATGCCGACCTCGGTGTTGGTGAGGCGGCGCAGCCAGCCGGACTTCTGGTCGCCGAGCCCGATCGGGCCGAAGGCGACGCGGACCAGCTTCTCCACGGGGAAGCCGGCCTCGGCCATCATGCGGCGCACGATGTGCTTGCGGCCCTCGTGCAGCTCGATCTCGACGAGGTAGTTCTTGCCGGTCTGCTGGACCACGCGGAAGGCGTCGGCCCGCGCGTAGCCGTCCTCCAGCTGGATGCCCTCCTTGAGCCGCTTGCCGATCTCGCGCGGCAGCGGGCCCGTGATGGCGGCCAGGTAGGTCTTCTTCACGCCGTACTTGGGGTGGGTCAGACGGTGGGCCAGCTCGCCGTGGTTGGTCAGCAGGATAATGCCCTCGGTCTCCGTGTCGAGCCGGCCGACGTGGAAGAGGCGGGTCTCACGGTTGGTGACGTAGTCACCGAGGCACTGGCGGCCGTCCGGGTCCTCCATGGTGGAGACGACGCCGGCCGGCTTGTTCAGGGCGAAGAACAGGTACGACTGGGTGGCGACGGTGAGGCCGTCCACCTTGATCTCGTCCTTCTCGGGGTCGACGCGCTTGCCCTGCTCCAGGACGATCTCGCCGTTGACCTCGACGCGGGCCTGCTCGATCAGCTCCTCGCAGGCGCGGCGCGAGCCCATGCCGGCACGGGCGAGGACCTTCTGCAGCCGCTCGCCCTCCTGCTCGGCGCCGGGGAACGTCTTGGGGGTCTTCACGTCCGGCTTGTCGGCGTACCGGTCGCGGTTGCGCTGCTCGATCTTGGCGTCGAGCTCGCGCGGGCGGGCCTGGCCCAGGCGCTGGCCGTGCGGGCCGCGGCGCACCGGGGTGCCGCCCTGCGGCGACTTGGGACCGCCCTTGGCGCCGCCGCGCGCCGAGGCGCCCCGGCCGCTGCGGGGGGCGTCGTTGCCCACGTCGTAGGTGCGCTCCTCGGGGCGGGGACGCGGGGTCTTGCCGCTGCCGCTCTGGCGCGGGCCGCCGCTCCTGCCCTGGCCGTCACGCCCGCCGCCACCGGCGCCCCGGCCGCCGTCACGGCCGCCGCCACCGCCACTGCTGCCGCGGCCGCCGCTGTTGCCACCACGGCTCCCGCCGTTGTTTCCGCTGCTGTTCCTGCCGCTGCTGCTTCGCATCACATTTCCGTCTTGTCGTCTGCGTGGGTCTCCGGCGCGTCAGGCGCGTCCGGGTCGAACGACGGAACACCCTCCAGCGTCTCGGCCTCGATCGCGTCCGCCTCGGGGAGGAAGGGCGCGAGCTCCGGGAGCTCGTCCAGGCCGCGCAGGCCCATCCGCTCCAGAAAGTAGTTCGTCGTCCTGTACAGGATCGCACCTGTTTCGGGTTCCGTGCCCGCCTCGTCGACCAGACCCCGCTGGAGCAGGGTCCGCATGACCCCGTCACAGTTGACTCCGCGCACCGCGGAGACCCGCGAGCGGCTCACCGGCTGGCGGTACGCGACGACCGCCAGGGTCTCCAGGGCCGCCTGGGTGAGCCGGGCGTGCTGGCCGTCCAGGACGAAGCCCTCGACGGCGTCGGCGTACGCGGCGCGGCTGTAGAACCGCCAGCCGCCCGCCACGAGCCGCAGCTCGAAGCCGCGGCCCTGGACGGTGTACTCGTCGGCCAGCTCCCGCAGGGCGTCCGCCACGGCCCGTCTGGGGCGTTCCAGGACCTTGGCGAGGTGTTCCTCGCTCGCCGGCTCGTCCACGACCATGAGGACGGCTTCCAGCGCTGGTTTCAGCTCCATGTCCTCGGTCACGCGCTCTCCTCCTCCGTCACCACGTGGTCGAACTCGTCGGTCACCGTCGGCACCCCGTCACCCTCGCCGCCGCTCCAGCGCACCCTCAGCTCCCCCAGCGCCTCGTCCTGGTCGAGGACGACGGCCTTCTCGCGGTAGAGCTCCAGGAGGGCCAGGAAGCGGGCGACGACGGTGAGGGTGTCCGGGGCGTCCTCGGCGAGCACCCGGAAGCTCACCTCACCCGCCGCCCGCACCCGGGCCACCACGATCTCGGCCTGCTCCCGCACCGAGACGAGCGGGGCGTGGATGTGGTCGACGTACACCTGCGGCCGGGCCTTGGGCTGCATGGCCTTCACGGCCAGCTTCGCGAATCCCTCGGCGCCGATGCTGATGACGACCTCGGGCAGCAGCTCGGCGAGGTGCGCCTCCAGGCCGACGGTGCGGGGGTAGCGGCGCGCCTCGGTGTCGAGCCGCTCGCTGAAGATGTCCGCGATGCGCTTGTACGCCCGGTACTGGAGCAGCCGCGCGAACAGCAGGTCGCGGGCCTCCAGGAGCGCGAGGTCGGCCTCGTCCTCCACCTCGGCGGCGGGCAGCAGCCGGGCGGCCTTGAGGTCGAGCAGGGTCGCGGCGACGACGAGGAACTCGGTGGTCTGATCCAGGTCCCAGTCCGGTCCCATGGCCCGGATGTGCGCCATGAACTCATCGGTGACCTTGGAGAGCGCGACCTCGGTGACGTCCATCTTGTGCTTGGAGATCAGCTGGAGGAGGAGGTCGAAGGGCCCTTCGAAGTTGGCCAGCCGAACGGTGAAGCGCCCGTCGCCGGATTCTGGTTCGGGTGCGGTACCGGCTTCGGAACCGGCATCCGGTTCGGACCCGGCTCCGGCTTCGGCTTCGGCTTCGGCGAGCGAAGAATCAGCCCCTCCGGCGCTTGAGGAGCGGGGGTCCGGGGGCGCTGTGCTCATCGGCGGTTCCGCCTCGGGCCCCGGCACCACCCCCTCAGCCGCACCCGAATCCAGCCCCCGGAGGGTCTCGGGAAGGGGCGGGGTGGGGAATGATCCCCCCGGCCCCCGCCCCAGCGCGCGGCGCACCGCACGCCCGGCGGGAGCGGGAGGCTCGTCAGCAATCGGCAAGAGTGGTCCAGGGGAGAAACGGCGGGCGGAGGGGCTCCGCCGCAGGCTAGCGGCTACCGCCCCCGAAGACGCCGTACGAGGATGCTCGCGTCGCCCCGCGACTCCAGGTCGGCGAGGACGACGGCGACCGCCTCCCGCACGATCCGCCCGCGGTCGACCGCGAGCCCGTGCTCCCCGCGCAGGACCAGGCGCGCGTGCTCCAGGTCCATCAGCTCCTCGGCGGAGACGTACACGGTGATCTTCTCGTCGTGCCGCTCGCGCCCGCTGGGCCGCCGGTTGGCGGCCCGCTGGCGGCGCCGCTGCTGCGCGGTCGAGCCCGAGCCGCTCTGGGCGGGGGTGCGCCGGGCCTTGGCGGCCTCCGCGTCGGCGGCGGCCCGGCTGCGCGGTTCGGCGGAACCGGAGTCCTCGTCGGCGGCGGTGTGCTCCGCCTCGGGGGCGGACTCGGCGGCGACGGGCTCACTCTCGCCCGCCGGGGCCGGCACGCGCGCCTCGCCGTTGGTCCCCCGCCGCGGGGCGGACGGCGAGAGCGCCATCCCCCCGGTCGTACGGAACAGCTCGTCGGCCCCGGGCAGACTCACTCGGCGTGACACCGGGCGAGCACCTCCCTGGCGAGCTGACGGTAGGCGGCCGCGCCGACGGAGTTGGAGGCGTACGTCGTGATCGGCTCGCCGGCGACCGTGGTCTCCGGGAAGCGCACGGTCCGGCCGATGACCGTGTGGTAGACGTGGTCGTCGAAGGCCTCGACCACACGGGCCAGGACCTCCCGGCTGTGCACCGTGCGGGAGTCGTACATCGTGGCGAGGATGCCGTCCAACTCCAGGTCGGGGTTGAGACGTTCCTGCACCTTCTCGATCGTCTCGGTGAGCAGCGCGACACCGCGCAGCGCGAAGAACTCGCACTCCAGCGGCACGATCACCTTGTGAGCCGCCGTCAGGGCGTTGACGGTCAGCAGGCCGAGCGAGGGCTGACAGTCGATCACGATGTAGTCGTAGTCCTGCATCAGCGGCTTGAGCGCCCGCTGGAGCGTGGACTCGCGCGCGACCTCGCTCACCAGCTGCACCTCGGCGGCGGACAGGTCGATGTTGCTCGGCAGCAGGTCCATGTTGGGGACCGCGGTCTTGAGCAGCACCTCGTCGGCCGACATGCCCCGCTCCATGAGCAGGTTGTAGACGGTGAGGTCGAGTTCCATCGGGTTGACGCCGAGACCGACCGACAGGGCTCCCTGCGGGTCGAAGTCGACGAGCAGCACGCGCCGTCCGTACTCCGCGAGCGCGGCACCCAGGTTGATGGTCGACGTCGTCTTGCCCACGCCGCCCTTCTGGTTGCACATCGCGATGATCTTCGCGGGACCGTGGTCGGTCAGCGGACCCGGGATCGGGAAGTACGGCAGCGGCCGTCCGGTCGGGCCGATCCGCTCGCGACGCTGGCGTGCGGCGTCGGGCGCGAGGGTGGCCGCGTACTCGGGGTCGGGCTCGTACTCGGCGTCGGGGTCGTAGAAGTGCCCCTGGGGCACCTCGTCAAAGTCGGCGAGAGCGGCGGTGTCCCGGCCGCTCTCGTTGCCGGCCGTGGCGTTCACGTGTAGGCCGTCCATCATCCGTGGGGCTGTCGTCATGTGCTGGGTGGTGGCCATCCCCGCGTGCGCGGGGGGCGGAGTGGTTTCGAAGGTGCGGACCGCGACGGAGCCGACAGCCTCGGGCCCCGAAGGGCTCTGTCCCCGTACGGACATCCCCGCAGGGATTCCTGGCTGACCACCTCCGGGAGTAAATGTCGACTCATTCACAAGTCGTCTTACCTCCTTGGACGTGACCAGGAAACTTTATCGATAGGTCAGCGTGGCACCATGCCGACGGTTGGCGACTCTATGGCGTGTCACCGGTCCGCAGCAACACAATCCGCCGGACCGGGCCCGATGTGTCGGCAACCGAACACCGCTCTGTCAAGGGCGTGCGGGCACTCAAGCGCACGTTTCACCAGTGCTCGAATCGGTTAAAGGGTTACGTTCGAGGCGAGTTGAGCGGGCCGTGGACGGGCGGACGGAAGTGTCGCGATACACATCCGGCCGGACCTTGGTCGACAAGGTCCGGCCGGGTGTACGGGGTTGACGGTCCGCGTTGACGAACCGCCTTGTGACTAGCCGATGAGCGAGTGCAGCTCGACCTGGTCCATGCCGTGGGCCTCGGCGACGGGGCCGTAAACGACCTGGCCGTCATGGGTGTTGAGGCCGAGCGCGAGCGCGGCGTCGCGGCGCAGCGCCTCGACCCAGCCGTTGTTCGCCAGCGACACGATGTAGGGCAGCGTGGCGTTGGTGAGGGCGTAGGTCGAGGTGTTCGGAACCGCGCCCGGCATGTTGGCGACGCAGTAGAAGACCGAGTTGTGGACCATGAAGGTCGGCTCGGCGTGGGTGGTCGGACGCGAGTCCTCGAAGCAGCCGCCCTGGTCGATCGCGATGTCGACAAGGACACTTCCGGGCTTCATCTTGGCGACGAGCTCGTTGGTGACCAGCTTCGGGGCCTTGGCGCCGGGGATGAGCACCGCGCCGACGACGAGGTCGGCCTCGACGACGGCCTTCTCCAGCTCGTAGGCGTTGGAGACGATCGTCTGCACCTTGGTGCCGAAGATCTTGTCGGCCTCGCGGAGCTTGTTGATGTCCTTGTCGAGCAGGGTCACGTGGAAGCCCATGCCGACGGCGATCTGCGTGGCGTTCCAGCCGGAGACGCCGCCACCGATGACGACGGCCTTGCCGGCGTGGGTGCCGGGGACGCCGCCGGGGAGCACGCCGCGGCCGCCGGCCGAGCGCATCAGGTGGTAGGCGCCGACCTGCGGGGCCAGGCGGCCCGCGACCTCGGACATGGGGGCGAGCAGCGGCAGCTGGCGGCCGGCCGTCTCGACGGTCTCGTACGCGATCGCGGTGGTGCCGGACTCCAGGAGGGCGTCCGTGCACGCGCGGGAGGCGGCGAGGTGCAGGTAGGTGAAGAGCGTCTGGTCCTTGCGGAGGCGGTGGTACTCCTCCGCGATGGGCTCCTTGACCTTGAGCAGCAGGTCCGCGGTGGCCCAGACCTCGTCGGCGGTGGGGAGGATCTCCGCACCGGCGCCCACGTACTCGGCGTCCGTGATCGAGGAGCCGACACCGGCGTTCTGCTCGACGAAGACCTGGTGGCCGTGGCGCACCAGCTCGTGCACACCGGCGGGGGTGATGGCCACCCGGAACTCGTTGTTCTTGACCTCGCGGGGGATACCGACCTTCACGTCGATCACGGTCCTTGGCTCAGGGAAAAGGGGGGCAATGCCATACATACCCGGACGCACGACGGCACACCGGGAGGCACCGCAGGAAGTTGCGGCAGAGCCAGTCTAATGAAGGTTTTCTCGCTGTCTACCCTTACAAAGCTCTAATCTTTGGCTGAAGCGCTACGGATTTCGCAGGTCCCTTGGGGCCGCTGCCTCATCTTCCAGAAGTTGATCGGCCGTCGCGCGGTGGATTCGGGCCGCCGTGGGGTCTCCGAGCCGGTCGAGGGTGTCGGCCAGCCGGAGCTGGAGCGCGGCCTGCAACCGCAGATCACCGGCGGTGCGCGCCTGCTCCACCGCCTCCCGGCAGGTGCGCAGCGACTCCTCGGGGCGCCCCGCGTACTCCTGGACCCGGGCCGCCTCGCTCAACGCCCTTGCCTGGCTGGGGAGGTCGCCGAGCCGTCGGTATCCGGCCACCGCGGCCCGCCAGCCCCGCAGCGCCTCGCCGTAGCGGCCCGCGTAGGTGTGCACGGTGGCGAGCCGCCCGTAGAGCCTCGCCGCGTCGGCCCGCTCGCCGCGCGCGAGCCGTTGCGACAGGGCGCGGCCGTACCAGTCGGAGGCCCGGTGCCAGTCCCCCAGCTCCTGGTGGGCGCCGCCTACGGATTCCATCGCGCGGCCGGTGGCGTAGGGGTCGTTCGCCGCGCGGCCGGCGTCGAGGGCGAGCCGGTAGCGGGCCAGCGCGTCGGCGGTGCGGCCGGTCCGCGCGTCCAGGTCGCCCAGATTCAGCAGCGCCGCCGCCTTCTCGCGGTGCAGATCGCGCCGCTCGGCCACGTCGAGGACCAGCTGGTGCAGGCCGTACAGGTCGGGGGCGGACTCCTCGGCGCCCCGGTGGGCGGCGAGCGCCCGCACCAGGGCGGCGACCAGGCGCCGGGCGAGGGTGTCGAGCTCGCCGTCCTCCACCGCCAGCCGGGCGGCGGCCAGCAGCGCGGGCCTGCGGCTGTCCAGCCACCCGGCGGCGGCGCCTGAACTGGGGAAGCGCAGGGCGCGCGGGAGCCCGGCCAGCCGCCTGCGCGCGGGCGAGCCCTCGGGCTCGGTGACCGCGCGGCAGGACTGGAGCAGCCGGACGGTGCGCTCCAGCATCCGGGCGCGGGCCAGCTGCACCTCGCCGGGCCGGTCGACGCTCTCGCACAGCGCGCGCAGCAGCGGCGCAAGGGCGCCGGGCACCCGGTACTGCTCGGGCGCGCCGGGGTCCCTGCGCAGCAGCCCGTACGCCACGAAGTCGCTCAGGGCGGCCTGGGCGCCGGAGACCGAGCAGCCGGCGAGGGCGGAGGCGGTGTGGGCGTCGGCGATCCCGGCGGGGGCGAGGGAGAGCAGTCGCAGTATCCGCGCGGCCGGCTGGGAGAGCGACTCGTACACGAGCCGGAAGGAGCGGGCCAACGGCCGTGCGGCGCTGGGGAGTTCGGCCACGTCCTCGGAGATGGCGCGCAGCTGCTTGGCCACGTCGGCGACGGCGGCCTTGGGGCGGGCCGCGAGCCAGCCGCCGGCCAGGACGAGGGCGGCGGGCTGTCCCGCGCACACCTCGACGAGGGTCTCGGCGGCGCGCGGGTCCACCGTGACGCGTACGGAGCCGGTGAAGCCCTCCAGGAGCTCGACGGCCGATTTGGTGTCGAGGCCGCCGAGGGTGCAGGGGCGGACGTCCGGGATGCCGGTGAGCGGTCCCGCGGCGGTCGCCACGATCAGACAGCGGGAGGTGTCCGGCAGCAGCGGACCGACCTGCTCGGCGTCGGCCGCGTCGTCGAGCAGCACGATCGCGCGGCGGCCGGCGAGCGCGCCGCGGACCAGTTCGGTCAGCTCGTCCTGACCGGCCCCGGGCGGCGCCGGCACCTTCAGGGCGTCGAGCAGGTCGCGGGCGACCCGGTCGGCCGGGACGCGGGCTCCGCCGGGCTCGCCGAGCGCGGCGCGCAGGATCCCGTCGGGGTAGTCGGCGGCGACCCGGCGGGCCAGCTCTTCGGCGAGCGCGGTGCGGCCGGAGCCGGGCCGGCCCGCGATGAGCAGGACCCTGGCCCGGGGCGATTTTCTGCCCGACAGGGTGTCGAGCCCGGCCCGTTCGATATCGGCCCGGAGTTCCTTCAACTCCCGGTGCCTGCCCAGGAATTCCCCCGTGCACTGCCCGGCGGCAGCGCCACCCACGTCCACCGCCTGATCCGTCACGGCCCACGCTCCGTCCGCCTGCGCACCTGGAGACCGTGCGGGTATCCGCACGGGCAGTCCGAGCGTAGTTCACGCTTCGTGACCGTCCGGGTGGAGCGCGGCGGGTATGTCGCCCGATCGGATCAGCGGATTTTCAGATCGCAAGGGTGCCGGAGGGCACGGACATCGGAAAGTCTCCGCGGATCCGACGGGAACCGTGTCGCCTCACGCCTCGAAGGGCCGGGCCGGCCACGGCGCGTCGGCCGGGCGCAGCGCCTCGACGGCGTCGCCCCGCAGTACCGCGGACAGCGCGAGCACGCCGACCACCAGACACGTGTTGTGCAGCTCTCCCGCGAGAACGCCCCGCACCAGTTCGTCGAGCGGCACCCGGGCCAGCTCCATGTCGGCCTCCTCCTCGGCGACCTCGAAGCGCTCGCCCTCGGCCTCCGACAGGTCCTGGGCCAGGAAGATCCGTACGGCTTCGTCGCTGCCGCCGGGGCTGGTGAACACGTCGGTCAGGACGTGCCACCGCTCGGCCTTGACGTGCGCCTCCTCGTACAGCTCGCGCTCGGCGGCGTGCAGCGGGTTCTCGCCCGGCACGTCGAGGAGGCCGGCCGGGATCTCCCAGAGCTTGTGGCGCACGGGGTGGCGGTACTGGCGCAGCACCAGGACCCGGCCCTCGTCGTCCAGGGCGAGGATCGCCACCGAGCCGGGGTGGACCTGGTAGTCGCGCTGGTGGACGGCGCCGTCGGGCATCACCACGTCGTCGGTGCGGACGCTGGTCTTGTGGCCGGTGAAGGGGGTGGCGGTCGCCATGATCTGCCAGTGTTCGGCGGTGTCCTCGATGGCCATGTCGGCGTCCTCCACAGTGCTCGCGCAAAAAACAGAACCGGGGTACGGGCCCCGGAAGGCTCGTACCCCGGCAACGTTAACGCGCGCGGTCCCGTGCGGGACTACTTGGCGGGCTTGCCCGTCTTGCGCTCGACAGCGGCCTTGACCAGGCCCGCGAAGAGCGGGTGGGGGCGCGTCGGACGCGACCGCAGCTCCGGGTGGGCCTGGGTGGCGACGAGGTAGGGGTGCACCTCGCGCGGGTACTCGACGTACTCGACGAGCTTGTTGTCCGGGGAAGTGCCCGAGAAGACGAGGCCCGCCTTCTTCTCCAGCTCCGCGCGGTAGGTGTTGTTCACCTCGTAGCGGTGGCGGTGGCGCTCCTCGACGTACGGCTGGTCGTCGTAGACCTCGCGCACGATCGAGCCCTCGGCGAGCTTCGCCGGGTACAGGCCGAGGCGCATCGTTCCGCCCAGGTCGCCGGCGCCCTCGACGTAGGCCAGCTGCTCCTCCATCGTCGAGATGACGGGGTGGCCGGTGGCGGCGTCGAACTCGGTGGAGTTGGCGTCGGGGATGCCGGCCAGGTTGCGCGCGGCCTCGATGACGATGCACTGCAGGCCGAGGCAGATGCCGAGCAGCGGCACCTTGTTCTCACGGGCGTACTGGATCGCGCCGATCTTGCCGTTCACACCGCGGTCGCCGAAGCCGCCGGGGACCAGGATCGCGTCGACGTCGCCGAGGTTCTTCTTGGCGCCCGCCGGGGTCTTGCAGTCGTCGGAGGTGACCCACTTGACCTTGACGCGGGCCTTGTTGGCGAAGCCGCCGGCCCGCATGGCCTCGGTGATGGAGAGGTAGGCGTCGGGCAGGTCGATGTACTTGCCGACCAGCGCGACGGTGACCTCGTGCAGCGGGTTGTGGACCCGGTCGAGCAGGTCGTCCCACTGCGTCCAGTCCACGTCGCGGAAGGGCAGGTCGAGCTTGCGCACGACGTAGGCGTCGAGGCCCTCGGTGTGCAGCACCTTGGGGATGTCGTAGATCGACTTGGCGTCGATGGCGGCGACCACGGCGGCCTCGTCGACGTCGCACATCAGCGAGATCTTGCGCTTGATGGACAGCGGCACCTCGCGGTCGGCGCGCAGCACGATCGCGTCGGGCTGGATGCCGATGTTGCGCAGGGCGGCGACCGAGTGCTGGGTCGGCTTGGTCTTCAGCTCGCCCGAGGGGCCGATGTAGGGCAGCAGCGAGATGTGCACGACGAAGACGTTGTCGCGGCCGACCTCGTGGCGGACCTGGCGGACGGTCTCCAGGAACGGCAGCGACTCGATGTCGCCGACCGTGCCGCCGACCTCGGTGATGACGACGTCGACGTCGTCGGTGGCCATGCGGCGGATGCGGTGCTTGATCTCGTTGGTGATGTGCGGGATCACCTGCACGGTGTCGCCCAGGTACTCGCCGCGCCGCTCCTTGGCGATGACCTGCGAGTAGACCTGACCGGTCGTCACGTTGGCGGAGCCGTCGAGGTCCACGTCGAGAAAGCGCTCGTAGTGGCCGATGTCCAGGTCCGTCTCGGCACCGTCGTTGGTGACGAAGACCTCACCGTGCTGGAACGGGTTCATCGTGCCGGGGTCGACGTTGAGGTACGGGTCGAGCTTCTGCATCGTGACCCGCAGCCCCCGCGCCTTCAGGAGCGCACCCAGGCTGGAGGCAGTCAGACCCTTGCCGAGGGAAGAGGCGACACCCCCGGTGACGAAGATGTGCTTGGTCGTCGAAGATGCCAAGGATCGAGTCTGCATGGCCAAGAGGGGGCTCCCGTGGTCGCTGTCTGGAGTGCGTGCCGGTCACCCTGTGTGGATCTTGTGCGAGATTTCGCTGGATCACGCGAGATCTTTGGAGGGTGCCGTCGCTGCGGTTCGGGGCTTTTTTCAGCACCCGGCCACGGGCTACCAGGGTATCAGCGCCAGCGGGAGAGCGCGTCCGGCCACGCTCTGTATGCCGCTGGTCAGCCCTGCGTACGAGCCTCACTCGTTCGGCCCAGTGGCGTTCGATGAAGGCTCCAGCAGATCACTGAGGTGCGTCGTATCCTGCTCGGACACTCGCTTGCCGAGCCGCCTGGTAGCACGGCACCACCCCGTCCGTCATCCGGAACATGCGCTCGTTGGCGAACCCTTGACCGCTGTCGCTGTAAGCGCCCCGAGGGGGCGACGTGGCCGTTCGACTGGAGATTGCACGTGGCCGGGCGCATCGAGGATTACGCACTCATCGGAGACATGCAGACCGCCGCACTGGTCTGCCGGGACGGCACGGCGGACTGGCTCTGCCTGCCCCGCTTCGACTCGCACGCCATCTTCGCCGGACTGCTCGGCACCGAGGAACACGGCTTCTGGCGGGTCGGGCCTGCACACAACGGAGACGACCCGCCGCCGACGGCCGACCGCCGCCGCTACCGGGGCGACTCGCTCATCCTGGAATCGGAGTGGGACACCCCGCGTGGCACGGTCCGGGTGACCGACTTCATGCCGCCGCGTGACGGCGCCCCCCAGCTGATCCGCATCGTGGAGGGCGTGACCGGACGCGTCCCGATGCGCTCCACCCTGCGCATGCGGTTCAGTTACGGCCGCATCACGCCGTGGGTGCACAAGGTCGACGGCCGTACGGTCGCCGTCGCCGGGCCCGACTCGGTGTGGCTCGACACCGAGGCGGAGACGTACGGCAAGAACCTGACCACGTACTCCGACTTCACCGTCTCGCCCGGCGAGCGCGTCGCCTTCACCATCAGCTGGCAGCCCTCGCACCGCGAGCCGCCGGCCCTGCCGGAGCCCGAGGCGTCCCTGGAGGCGACCGAGGACTTCTGGCGGGAGTGGGTGGACCACGGCACCTACCACGGGCCCTACCGCGAGGCGGTGGTCCGCTCCCTGATCACCCTGAAGGCGCTCACCTACGCCCCGACCGGCGGCATCGTGGCCGCGCCCACCACGTCGCTGCCCGAGCACATCGGCGGCGAGCGCAACTGGGACTACCGCTACACCTGGCTGCGGGACGCCGCGATCACGCTGTCCTCGCTGCTGCGCACCGGCTACCGCGAGGAGGCCCGCGCCTGGCGCGAGTGGCTGCTCAGGTCGGTCGCGGGCGACCCCGAGAACCTGCAGATCATGTACGGGATCGCGGGCGAGCGCGAGCTCGGCGAGACCGAGCTCGACTGGCTGCCCGGCTACGAGAACTCCACCCCGGTACGGGCCGGGAACGGCGCCGCCCACCAGCTCCAGCTCGATGTGTACGGCGAGGTCACCGAGGCGCTGCACCTGGCGCACATGACGGGCCTGGCCCGCAACGACTACGCATCCCTGCTCCAGCTGAAGCTGATCCGCTACCTGGAGAGCCACTGGGACCAGCCGGACGAGGGCATCTGGGAGGTGCGCGGCCCGCGCCGCCACTTCGTGCACTCCAAGGTGATGGCCTGGGTGGCCGTGGACCGCACGATCAAGCTGATCGAGTCCGGCGACGCCGACGGCCCGCTCGACAAGTGGCGCCAGCTGCGCGACGACATCCACCGGGACGTCTGCGAGAAGGGCTACGACAAGGAACGCAACACCTTCACGCAGTCCTACGGCTCGAAGGAACTGGACGCCTCGCTGCTCCTGATCCCGCAGATGGGCTTCCTGCCGCCGGACGACAAGCGCGTCATCGGCACCATCGAGGCGATCCAGCGCGAGCTGTCCACCCGCGACGGGTTCATCCTGCGCTACCCCACGACGGGCGGCGGGGAGGACAACCTGGACGGCCTCGAAGGCGAGGAGGGCGCGTTCCTGGCCTGCTCGTTCTGGATGGCGGACGACCTCGCGATGATCGGCCGGGTCGACGAGGCCCGCAAGCTCTTCGAGAAGCTGCTCGCGCTCCGCAACGACCTGGGGCTGCTCGCCGAGGAGTGGGACCCGCACCTCCAGCGCCAGGTGGGCAACTTCCCGCAGGCCTTCAGCCACGTTCCGCTGATCGACACGGCGCTGCGGCTCACCGCGTCGGGCGCCTACGGCGGCTGACGCGACGGCGCGCGGGGCCTCGGGAGCGTCCCGGGCGCCCCGGGTTCCGGCGCGACGCGCCCGGCGGCCCGCGCGATGCGCGTGAGGTGTGCCACAAGGCGCGGGTCCGGGACGTCACCGCAGGTAGCGTCCGCCGCAGGCGGTGTCGTCCCGGGGTCGGGCCCCGGGTCCCGCAGGACGAGAGGTGGGCGCAGTGGACACGCAGGGCGGGATCACCGTGCAGCGGGCCCTCGAACTGCCGGGCCTGCGCGGCGGCCTCCCGGAGGTCGTCGCGGGCGCCGACCGGCTCCAGCGCACCGTGCGCTGGGTGCACGCGGGGGAAGTGCCCAACATCGCCTCCCTGCTCAAGGGCGGCGAGCTGCTCCTGACCACGGGGCTCGGCCTCGGCACCCGCCCCGCCGAACAGCGCGCGTTCGTACGGCGGCTCGCCGACCGCGGCATCGCCGCACTCGTCGTCGAGCTCGGCCCCCGCTTCGCCCGGCTCCCCGCCACCTTGGTGGAGACCGCGCGCGCCGCCGGTCTTCCGCTGGTCCAGCTCCACCGCGAGGTGCCGTTCGTCACGGTGACCGAGGAGATCCACACCGAGATCGTCAACGGCCACTACGCCCTGCTGCAACGCGCCGAGGAGGTCCACCGGCGCTGCACGGGCGCGCTGCTCGGCGGCGGCGGGATCCCGCAAGTCCTGGGCATCCTGGCCGACTTCACCGCCAACCCGGTCTTCCTGGAGACCCCCGACGGTCAGCTCCTGTACGCCGCCGGGTGCGAGGCGGGCGAGGCGGCCGCCGACCCGCTCCAGGTCTGGGAGGGGCTGCGCGGCCAGCGCGAGACACGTGCGTCGGGGCCGCCGGTGGGCGCCGTCCTGGTGGACGTGCCGGGCGGCGGGCACGGCGCGGGCTCCGTACGGGCCCGGCTCGCGCTCCTCGCGGTCGGTCCGCCGCTGCTTCCGGTGCACCGCATGGCCGCCGAGCGGGCCGCGGGCATCCTCGCCGTCGTCCTCATGCAGGCCCGCCAGGAGGAGGAGCTGGCCGCGCGCGGCCGCGGCGACTTCCTCACCGACCTCGCCGAGGGCCGCATCACGCCCGAGGACGCGCCCGGCCAGGCCAAGGTCCTCGGTTTCCGGCCCGGCGAGGGTCCGCTGCTCCCGGTCGTGATGCGCCTCGCCTCGGAGCTGGCTCCGACGGGCAACTGGGCGGTCCTCGCGCGGGCCGTCCTCGAAGAGCTGTCCTCGGTGGGCGTGCCGGTACTGCTCGGCGTGCGCCCCGTCGAGGGCCGGGTGCCGCTGCTGCTTGGGCTCCGCTCGGAGCCGGAGCGCACCGCCGTCGCCGACCGGGTCGCGGCGGCCCTGCGGGCCGGCGTCGAACGGGCCGGCCTGATGGGCGCGCGGGCCGGGACCCAGCCCGTGGTCGTGGTGGGCGTGGCCGGCAGCTGGGCCGCGGCCGGCGCGGGGCTGCGGCACGCGGCGGAGACCGCGGCGGCCGCACAGGGCCTGCCCGAGCGGCCCTGGTACGACGCCCGGCGCCTCGACATCGACCTGCTCCTGTGGCGGCTGCGCGAACACCCCGACCTCGCGGCGTTCGTGGAGCGGGCGATCGGCCCGCTCCAGGCCCACGACCGCGCCTCGCGGCCACCCCTGCTGCCCACCCTGGAGAGCTATCTCGCGCACGCGGGCCGCAAGGCGGAGACCGCGCGCGAACTCCACCTCAACCGGCAGACCCTCTACAACCGGCTGGCCCGCATAGCGGACCTCCTGGGCACCGACCTGGACGACCCCCAGACGGTCCTCGCCCTGTCCCTGGCGCTCCGGGCCCGGCGGCACGCGGCGGGATAGCGGGCAGCGCCGCGGACCGGGCTGCGCGGCGGACCGGGCTGCGCTCAGGCGCCGGTCAACTCGTCGTACACGGCGAGGACTTGGGCCACCGTCGCGTCCTCGGTGGGCCAGCTCGCGGCCTGCGCCCGCCCCGCGTCGGCAAGCGCACGCCGCGCCTCGGGGTCCGCCAGCAGATCCGTGACGGCCCGCGCGAGCGCCTCCGCGTCGCCGTAGGGGACGAGCAGCGCCGCGTCCCCGACCAGCTCCGGCACCCCTCCCACGGACGTGGCGACCAGCGGCACGCCCAGGCGCAGGGCGTCCTGGGCGAGCACCGAGCGGGCCTCCCAGCGGCTCGGCAGGACCGCGATGTCGGCGGCGGCGAGCAGTTCGGTGATGTCGTCGCGTCGTCCGACGAGCCTGACCGGCAGGGACTCCGCCTCGATCCGCCGTTGCAGCGCCGGGCGCCCGCGCCCCTCCCCCGCGATGACGAGCAGCGGCACCACGTCGAGATCGCGCCAGGCGCGCGCCGCGTCGAGCAGCACCTCGTAGCCGCGGTGCTCCACGAGGCTGCCCACGGCCATCAGCAACGGACGCTCCACCGCGCCGAGTTCGGCCCGCGCCTTGCCGTCGCAGAGCCCGGCGGGCAGCCGGGGCACGGGGATGGCGACCGCGGCGAGCCGGGCGTCGCGCGCGCCGCGTTCGCGGGCCCGGTCGACGAGGTCGGACGAGGTGGCGAGCACCACCGCGGCGGCCCGCGAGACGCGGCGCTCGAGGAGGCGGATCACCTGGCCGCGGGCGCCGTCGGCGTGCGAGCGGGTGTGCCAGGTGACGACCAGCGGCACGCCCCGCCGGCCACGCAGCGCGAGGGCGGCGCGGACCGCGGCGTGCAGGCCGTGCGCGTGCACCACGTCGGCGTCGGCGCAGGCGGCGCGCAGCGCCCCGACCGCCGCCGGGTCGCCCCGCCGCGCGACCGGCACGAAGAGGGCGCCCGCACCGGGGAAGTCGTACTCCCGCTCGACGTCGGCGGGGGCGCACACGGTGACGCGTACGCCCCGGGCGGCCAGGCCGGCCGTGAGCGACCTGACATGCGCGCTGCTGCCCGCGCTGCCGCCGCCCAGCACTTGGACCGTACGCAGCTGTGACACGTGAACAGGCTCCCGGAGCGGACGGGTCGGCGGTGGAGGTCGGTGGTTCCCGGCCAAGGATGCCAGTCCGTACGGGCGTTCCGGGACCGTCCGGGGGTTCCTGCCGTGCCGGGCCGGGGAGATCGCCGCGCCCGACCACCCACACGGGTGAACGGGCGCGGCGCGGGTGCATCCCTGAGCGCGCCGCCCGTCCGCGCGTCAGCCGTCCGCGCGGGCCGTGGCGAGGAGTTCCTCGGCGTGCGCCCTGGCCGTCTCGGAGTCCTCCTGGCCGGCCAGCATGCGCGACAGCTCGCGCACCCGGTCCTCGCCTTCGAGGACGGTGACGCCGGACCGGGTGACCGTGCCGTCGTTGGTCTTCTCGACGAGGAGCTGACGGTCCGCGAACGCCGCGACCTGCGGCAGGTGCGTGACGACGACGACCTGGGCCGACTTGGCCAGCTTGGCGAGCCGGCGGCCGATCTCGACCGCGGCCTTGCCGCCGACGCCCGCGTCGACCTCGTCGAACAGGTACGTCGGCACCGGGTCGGTGCCCGCGAAGACGACCTCGACGGCGAGCATCACCCGGGAGAGTTCACCGCCGGAAGCGCCCTTGGCGATCGGCCGGGGCGGGGCGCCCGGGTGGGGTGCGAGCAGCAGCTCGACCTCGTCGGCGCCGGTCGGCCCGTACGCCACGGTCCGGCCGCCGACCTCGACGCCTTCGGGGTCCTCGCTCTGGCCGACCGCGAACGACACGCGCGCGTGCGGCATCGCGAGGGAGGCCAGCTCGGCGGTGACCGCCTCGGCGAACCGGTCCGCTGCCTCGGTGCGGGCGTCCGTCAACTCCTGTGCCAGGGTGGACAGTTCGTCGCGCAGCCCGTCCCGCTCCGCGGTCAGCTGCTCGATCCGGTCGTCGTCCCCGTCGAGTTCGCCCAGACGCGCCGCGCCCTCCTGCGCCCACGCCAGCACGGCCGCGATGTCCTCGCCGTACTTGCGGGTCAGGGCGGTCAGGGCGGCCCTGCGCTCCTCCACCGCGGCGAGCCGCAGCGGGTCGGCGTCCAGGTCGTCGGCGTATCCGGCGAGTTCGCCGGCCACGTCGCCGAGCAGGATCGCGACCTCGCCGATGCGTTCGGCGAGCGCCGCGAGGGCGGGGTCGTGGGAGCGTACGGCCTCCAGGGCCCGGTGGGCGCCGGCGACGAGGGTCGTCGCGTCCACGCTCTCCGGGTCCTCGGGGTTGCCGGCCAGCGCGGCGTGGCCGATGGCGGCGGCCGACGCGAGGGCCTCCGCGTGGCCGAGCCGCTCGGCCTCGGCCGCGAGTTCGGCGTCCTCGCCGGGCAGCGGCTCGACGGCGGCGATCTCGTCGAGCCCGAAGCGCAGCAGATCGGCCTCCTGCGCACGCTCGCGCGCCCGGGTCGTCAGCTCTTCGAGGTCGACGGCGACGGCCCGCAGCCGGCGGTAGGCACCGGCGTACTTGGCGAGGGGGCCCGCCACCGCGTCACCGGCGTACCGGTCGAGCGCCTCGCGCTGTCTGGCCGGGCGCAACAGGCCCTGCTGGTCGGTCTGGCCGTGCACCGCGACGAGTTCGTCGGCCAGCTCGGCGAGCATCCCGACCGGCACCGACCGCCCGCCGAGGTACGCCCGTGAGCGGCCCTCCGCGGAAACGGTACGGCTCACGAGCAGCGCGCCGTCGTCGAGCTCGGCGCCCGCCTCCTCGGCCCGCAGCACCGCCGAGCTTCCGGGCCGCAGCGCGATCCGTCCCTCGACGACCGCCGCCTTGGCGCCGATCCGCACGAGCGCGGGATCGGCGCGGCCGCCGAGCAGCAGCCCCAGGCTGGTGACGACCATGGTCTTGCCGGCACCGGTCTCGCCGGTCACCGCGGTGAAACCGGGTGAAAGCTCCACGACAGCGTCGTCGATGACCCCGAGCGACCGTATCCGCATCTCCTCCAACACGGACACGACCTTACGAGGTCCGGAGCCCTGTGTGCGACGTGCCCCGTGCCGTCACCCTCTCGTGGAGCCCGAACCGCCGCCGCGGGGGAAAACCCCCGCATGACCGGGAGGCCCGCCGGATGGTCCCGGTGCCGGCGTTCCCGGGAGCCTTGGCGCATGAGCACAGGACTGGCCCGTTCCGCCCTGCGCGGCCACCGCCCGGCGTTCGTCGGCACGTTCGTGGCCGCGCTGTTCGCCGCGACCGTGGTGAGCGCGTCGACGACCCTGCTGGTCGGCACGTCGACAAAGGGCCTCTCGGCGCGGGCACGCGCACAGATGACGGCCGGCGGGGTCGGCGACATGGCGACCGTGATGCTCATCGGTTCGGTCTACATGTCGATATTCGTGATCGCCTCGACGATGGGCACCGCCGTCACGCAGCAGCACCGCGAGCTGGCCCTGGTGCGGGCTGTCGGCGCCCGGCCCCGGCAAGTGCGGCGGGCCGTGGTCGCGCAGGCCGTCGCCGCCGCCGTACCGGCCGCCCTGGCCGGGTTCGTGCTCGGCGGGACCCTGCTGAGCAGGGTCTGGTTCGCGGGGCTGCGCGACCACGGCCTGCTGCCCACCGAGGTGACGTACCGCTTCACCTGGGTCGCGCTGCCGGTCGTGCTCGCCGTCGCCCTGGTCACCTCGGCGCTCGCCGCGTTCCTCGCCGCGCTGCGCTTCTCGCTGCTGCGCCCGGCGCGCGCCCTGGACGAGGCCGCGGCGGGCCGGCGCGGGCTCGGCCGGGTGCGGGGCCCGCTCGGGGTGCTCGCGGTGGCGGGCGGCGGCGCCCTGTCCTACGCCCTCGCGCACCAGTCGCCGGACAAGGCGGGGCAGGCCGCGTTCCTGGTGCTGCTGCTGTTCTGCGCGGGCGCGGGGCTGCTCGGCCCGAGGGTGGTGGGGCCGGCCGCGCGGCTGGTCTCGGCGCCGGCCCGGCGGTTCGGCGCCGGGGCGCGCCTCGCGACGTTGACCGTCCGTTCGCAGCCGCGCCGCTTCTCGGCCGCGGTGGTCCCGCTCGTCCTGGTCACCGGCTTCGGCCTCACCAAGATCGCCCTGCACACGACGGCGGCGCACCGCACGGGGTCGGCGGGCCGCACGGGCGAGGTCTGGCTCGACTACTTCGGCACGGGCCTCTACGCCGGCTTCGCCGCGATCGCCGCCGCCAACACCCTGGCGATGATCTCCTTCGAGCGGCGCCGCGACATAGCCCTGCTCCGGGTCGTGGGCACCCTGCCGGGCCAGGTCCGCTCGATGGCGGCGTGGGAGGCCGGCATCGTCGCGGCCACCGCCCTGGTGCTCGGCTCGGTGGTCGCCCTGGCGACCCTGGCTCCGATGCTGACGGCGGCGTACGGCTCGTGGATCCCGTATCTGCCGTGGCCGACCGCGCTCGCCGTCGTGGGCGGCACGCTGCTGCTCACCCTGCTGGCCACGGGCGTTCCGGTGCGCGCCGCCCTGCGCCGGCGGGCGATCAGGACGCTCGCCGCGTCCTGATCATGATCCCCGCCCCGCCGGGACCGGTCAGTGCGGCGCCCCGCGCCACCCCTGCACCGGCAGGGCGAACTTGGCGACGAGACGGTCGGTGAACGAGGCGTGGTGCAGCCGCGCGAGCCGCACCGGAACGGCGCCCCGCCGCACCTCCACCCGTGCGCCCGCCGGGAGTTCGACCGTACGGCGCCCGTCGCACCACAGCACCCCGTGCGGTGTGTGCGGCTGCACCTCCACCGCGAGCACCGAGGTGGGCGAGGTGACCAGGGGCTTGGCGAACAGGGCGTGCGCGCTGATCGGCACCATGAGCAGCGCCTCGACCTCGGGCCACACCACGGGGCCGCCGGCCGAGAAGGCGTACGCCGTCGAACCGGTCGGGGTGGCGCACACGATGCCGTCGCAGCCGAAGCCGGTGACCGGGCGGCCGTCGATCTCCAGAACGACCTCCAGCATCCGCTCGGGCGAGACCTTCTGGACGGCCGCCTCGTTGAGGGCCCAGTCCTGGTGCACCACATCGCCGTTGTTGTGCACGACGACGTCGAGGGTCATCCGCTCCTCGACCTCGTACGCCCGCGTCACCACCCGGTCGACGACCTTGTCCAGGTCGTCGCGCTCGGCCTCCGCGAGGAAGCCGACCCGGCCGAGGTTGACGCCGAGCATGGGTACGCCGGAGGCGCGGGCCAGTTCCGCGCCGCGCAGCAGGGTGCCGTCGCCGCCGAGGACGATGAGCAGCTCACAGGCGTCCAGGCATGCGGGGCTCGCGTCCGCGACGATCTCCGCCTCGACGGGCAGCGGCAGATCGGCCGCCTCCGCCCGCAGCACCCGCACTCCGATGCCGCTGCGCAGGAGGCCCCGGACGACGAGCTCCGCGCTGCGGATGGCCGCGGGTCTGCCGGTGTGCGCGAGCAGGAAGACGGTGCGCCCCACGTCACCGCTGCCGGCCGTCCCGGCTCCGGCACTTCTCTCGTTCAAGCTCTCCGACGCACTCACCGGGGTCCCTCCGCCACTGCGCGCTCCACGTCCGCGGGATCGAGCGCGGGCGCCCCGGCCCGCAGCCACAGAAAGTACTCGACGTTGCCGGAGGGGCCGGGCAGCGGGCTCGCGGTCACGCCGGCCACGCCGAGCCCCAGGCGGGCCGCCTGCGCCGCCACCGTCCGCACCGTCTCGGCGCGCAGCTCGGGGCTGCGTACGACGCCGCCGCTGCCGAGCCGGTCCTTGCCGATCTCGAACTGCGGCTTGACCATGAGGACCAGGTCCGCGTCGGGCGCCGAGCAGCGCACGAGGGCGGGCAGCACGAGGCCGAGCGCGATGAACGAGAGGTCGCCCACGACGAGGTCGGCGGGCTGCCCGTCGATGTCGTCGAGCGTCAACTCGCGTACGTTCGTACGGTCCTTCACGGTGACCCGGTCGTCGCTCTGCAGGGACCAGGCGAGCTGTCCGTAACCGACGTCGACGGCGAGGACGTGCCCGGCGCCCGCGCGCAGCAGCACATCGGTGAAGCCGCCCGTGGAGGCGCCCGCGTCGAGCGCCCGCCGCCCCTCGACCTTGAGCCCCAGCGGGACGAAGGCCTCGAACGCCCCGGCGAGCTTGTGTCCGCCGCGCGATACGTAGTCGGGATCGCTGTCGTCGTCCACCACCACGATCGCGGCGGCGGTCTCGACCTGCGTGGCGGATTTGGTGGCGACGGTCTTGCCGACGCTCACCCGGCCCGCGGCGATCAACTGGGCGGCGTGCTCCCGCGACCGCGCGAGTTTCCGGCGCACCAGCTCGGCGTCGAGGCGGCGGCGTGCCACTCCTGCCACGTTCGGTTCAGCTCCTGTAGTCGTAGTTCGTCGATGTGCGTCGACGTGCGTCGATGTGCGTCGGCGTGCGTGGGTGTCCGTCAGGGGACGGCGGCTCGTCGTACCGCTCAAAGCCGCTGGTCGGCCAACGGCCGGGCCGCCCCGGATGTTCCCGGCGCGGGCGGTCCCTGCGGGGCGTCCAGCGCGGTCAGCGTGGTGCGCAGCCCCCGGTGTACATCCTCGTACACCTCCAGGTGGCCGTCGGTACCGAGGTGGTCGACGTCCCCGAGCCGCTCGACGAGGGCGTCGACGCCGGGGTGTCCGGTGGGGGCGCGGTCCACGCCGAGGGGCGCGGGTCCGCTGTCGTCGGCGTGGGGCTGTGCCTGGTCGTCCGCGTCCGCCGCCGGCATCGAGTCGCTCATGCCGGAAACGCTACCGCGAAGCCCTGGGGTACGGTCGGTGGCGATGGCGACCTTGGAGGAGTGCCGCGGCGCACTCGACAGACTTTCGGACAATCTGGCCCGCGCGGGGGGCGACGTGCATGCGGCCGCGGCGCTGGACCGCTCGCTGAGCTGCCACATCACGGACCTGGACACCACGTTCGTGGGCCACCTGCGGGGCGGCCGCGTCGTGGTCGGTGACACGGTGCCGGGGGCGCCGCGGGAGAAGGCGCAGATCCGCCTCGCGATGACGGGCGACGATCTGCTGGCGATGGTCGGCGGCGAGCTGAACTTCGCGAAGGCGTGGGCGTCGGGCCGGGTCCGCCTGGAAGCGGGCTTCCGAGACCTACTCCGCCTGCGCACGCTGCTCTGACCGGCCCCGGGGTCACCCAGCGAGGGCGCGGGCCCCGCATGGGCCCACCACCCGGCCCGGCTCCAGGGTGCGGACCGCGGACGGCGGGTCGCGCAGTTCCCCGCGCCCCTAGGTGGGTTCGCCTTGGCAGCTTGCCCAGTCGAGGGATTCTCAGCCTGTCCGGCGTTTGAGGACGAGGGCCGTTCAGGCCCGAACGGGGTCTGGGGCGGAGCCCCAGGGGCCTGTCTCCAGGGTGCGGACCGTGCGTGGCTGGTCGCGCAGTTCCCCGCGCCCCCAGCGGGATCGGTGCCGACCGGCATGCACATCCCCAGCCCGTCCGGCGATCGAGGACGAGCGCCCTCAAGGCGCGACCGGGGTCTGGGGCGGAGCCCCTGGTGGGTCATCAGGGCACCCGGGGTGGGGCCGAGCGCACTACCAGGGGTGTCCCGGTCTCGGGATCGGGAATCACCCGGCACCGCACGCCGAACACCCGCTCCACCCGCTCCGCCGTCACCACGGCGGACGGCGGCCCCTCGGCCACCACTTCCCCGTCCCTCATGGCAATGAGATGCGTGGCGTACCGAGCCGCCTGGTTCAGGTCGTGCAGCACGACCACCAGCGTGCGCCCCTGCTCCTCGTGGAGCTGAGCGCACAGATCCAGGACCTCGTACTGGTGCTGGATGTCCAGGAACGTCGTCGGCTCGTCGAGCAGCAGCAACGGCGTCTGCTGGGCCAGCGCCATGGCGATCCAGACCCGCTGCCGCTGCCCGCCGGACAACTCGTCGACGTACCGCTCCCCCAGCCCCCCGACCCCCGTCGCCTCCATGGACTCCTGGACGATCCGCTCGTCCTCCGGCGACCACTGCCGCAGCAGCCCCTGATGGGGGTAGCGTCCGCGCGCCACGAGGTCGCCCACGGTGATCCCGTCCGGCGCGATGGAGGACTGCGGAAGCAGCCCGAGGGTGCGCGCCACCTTCTTCGCGGGCTGCGCGTGGATGGACTGCCCGTCGAGCAGCACCCGCCCCGCGCTGGGCTTGAGCATCCGCGAAAGCGCCCGCAGCAGTGTGGACTTGCCGCACGCGTTGGGCCCGACGATCACCGTGAAGGAGTGGTCCGGGATCTCGACCGACAGGTCCTTGGCGATCACCCGCTGGTCATAGCCGAGGGTGACCGATTCGGCGCTGAGGCGTTGCATGCTCGTACTCCTGCTGAAAGAACCGGAATCCGTATGGGAGTTGGGGCCGGCGGCCGAGGACCGCGGGCTCATATCCGCCCCGCCCTGCGCTCGGTCACGAGCAGCCACAGCAGGTAGACGCCGCCGACCATCCCGGTCAGCACCCCCACCGGCAGCGTGCTCTCGCCGAACAGCCGCTGCGCTCCCCAGTCCGCGACGACCAGGAGCGCCGCGCCCATCAGCGCGGAGGCGATGACGTTGGGCCCGGTCGCGCGGGTGAGGCGCCGGGCCAGCTGGGGCGCGGTCAGCGCGACGAAGGCGATGGGCCCGGCGGCCGCGGTCGCCGAGGCGTTGAGAAGTACGGCGGCCAGCATCAGGACGGTACGGGTGCGCTGCACGGGCACGCCCAGCGCGTACGCCGCGTCGTCGCCCATCTCCAGCATCCGCAGCGGCCGGGCGTACACGAGGACGACCGGCAGGAGCACCACGAACAGCACGAGCAGGGGCCAGACCTGCGCCCAGTCGCGGCCGTCGAGGGAGCCGGTGAGCCACACCATCGAGCGGGCCGCGTCGACCAGGGTGGACTTGGTGAGCAGATAGTGGATGCAGGCGGTGAGCATCGCGGCGGCGCCGATGCCCACGAGGACGAGGCGGTAGCCGTGCACGCCCTTCTTCCACGCCAGCAGATAGACCGCGACCCCGGTCGCCAGCCCGCCGGCGAGCGCGCCGAGCGAGACCGCGAACGCGCCGCCGTGGAAGAACACGATGACGGTGAGCGCGCCCACCGACGAGCCCTGTCCGAAGCCGATGACGTCGGGGCTGCCCAGCGGGTTGCGGGAGATGGACTGGAAGAGCGCCCCGGAGATCCCGAGGGAGGCGCCGACCAGGAGCGCCACGACCACACGCGGCAGCCGCAGTTCGTTGATGATGAAGTCCTGGGCGACCGTGCCCGATCCGAGCAGGCTGCGGACGACGTCGGCGGGGCCGATGGCGAAGTCGCCGGTGCCGATCAGGACGACGGCCGCGGCGAGCGCCACCAGGGCGAGCCCGCCGATCACGGCGAGGGCGCGCGGCTCGGCCCGGAAGGAGAGGCCGCCGGGGGTACGTATCGCCTTCACAGCTGGGCCATCCTCTTGCGCCGTACGAGGTAGATGAAGACGGGGCCGCCGATGAGTGCGGTGACGATGCCGACCTGGAGTTCGGCGGGACGGGTGACGACCCGCCCGACCACGTCCGAGCCGAGCAGCAGCACGGGCGAGAGCACGGCCGCGTACGGCAGGATCCACCGCAGGTCGGGGCCGGTGATGGCGCGCACGATGTGCGGGACCATGAGCCCGATGAACACGATGGGCCCGCAGGCGGCGGTCGCGGCCCCGCACAGCAGGGTGATCACGACCATCGACGTGACGCGGGTGCGGGTCAGGCGGGAGCCGAGCGCGCGGGCGGTGTCGTCGCCCATGGCCATCGCGTTGAGCGGGCGGGCGAGCAGCAGCGCCACGACGAGCCCGACGAGGATGAACGGCGCGATCTTGCGGACGGTCGGCATGTCCGCCGACGCGAGCGACCCGACCTGCCAGAACCGGAGCTGGTTGAGGGCCGCGGAGTCGGTGAGCTGGACGGCGTTGATGTAGCCGTAGAGCGCGGCGCTCGCCGCCGTGCCCGCGAGTGCGAGCCGTACGGGCGTCGCGGCCCGGCTGCCGCCGAGCAGGTAGACGGCCGCCGAGACGACGCCCGCGCCGAGGAACGCGAACCACACGTATCCGGTGAGCGAGGTGACTCCGAGGAAGCTGATCGCGGAGACCACGGCGGCGGCCGCTCCCGCGTTGACGCCGAGGATGCCGGGCTCGGCGAGCGGGTTGCGGGTGAGCGCCTGCATGATCGCGCCGGCGAGCCCGAGCGCGGCACCGACGAGCAGTCCGAGCAGGGTCCGCGGCACCCGTACGTCGTGGATGAGGACGTCGTTGGCGGTGCCCGAGCCGTGGAAGAGCCCGTGCCAGACGTCGCCGAGCGGCATCGGTTTCGCGCCGACCGCGATGCTGGCGACGGCGACGAGCACCAGCACGCCCACGGACACGAACAGACCGGCGGCGCGCAGCGTACGGCGTTTCGCGGTCGGGGCCGGGGGCGCGGCGGCGGCGCCGTCGCGCGGCTGAGGAGGACTGTCTACCAACACAAAGGTTAGGTTAACCTAACCTTTGCACGTCGACGGCGGCGGCCCCGTCCCGCCTCAGAGACCGAGGCGCTCCAGCACCTTCGCCGCGTCCACGTCACAAACCCCGTCCCCGGCATGGCTCCAGGCCGCCGCGCACAGCGCCCGCAGCCCGTCCATCGCCTCCCCGTCCCCATCGAGCGCAAACGCCCCGTCCGTCACGGAGGCGGTCCACCCGCCGCACTCGAATCCGTCGCCCTTCGCGCGCACCTCGGGCTGCCCGGTCAGCAGACCCCGCAGATCGGCGTCGACGAAGGTGGGCCGGTGCTCGGGCTTCGCGGCCAGGAGCTGGGCGCCGTCCGTCACGCCGGTCAGCACGAGCAGCGAGTCGACGTCGCCGTTGAAGGCGCCCTCGATGTCCGTGTCGAGCCGGTCCCCGACGACCAGCGGCCGCTCGGCGCCGGTCCGCAGCACCGTCTCGCGGTGCATCGGCGGCAGTGGCTTTCCGGCCACCTGGGGATCGGCGCCCGTGGCGATGCGCACGACCTCGACGGCCGCACCGTTGCCCGGCGCGATCCCCCGCCCACTCGGAATCGTCAAGTCGACATTGGACGCGAACCAGGGCAGGCCGCGGTTGATCGCGTACGAGGCCTCCGCGAACCGGGACCACGTCAGGTCCGGGCCCCCGTACCCCTGCACGACGGCCACCGGATCGTCGTCGGCCGACTCCACCGGCACCAGCCCGCGCTCCTTCAGCGCGACCCGCAGCCCCTCCCCGCCGATCACCAACACCTTTGCTCCCTGCGGGAGTTGGTCCGACACCAGCCGGGCCACGGCCTGCGCCGAGGTGATCACATCGGTGGCCTCGGCGGGTACCCCGAGCTCCGTCAGATGCTCGGCGACCGCGTCCGGCGTCCGCAGCGCGTTGTTGGTCACGTACGCGAGGTGCATGCCGCCGTCCCGCGCCTCGGCGAGCGCGTCGACGGCGTGCTCGATCGCGGCACCGCCCGCGTAGACCACCCCGTCCAGATCCAGCAGAGCCGTGTCGTAGGCCTCGTTCAGCGCCCGCTCGCTGCCCCGCGGCATGGTCCGGCCGGTCTGGCTCATCTTCATCCACTCCTCGATCGATGCTTCGCCCCCGATCATCGCGCATGCCCCCGCCCCACATACCATGCACGGATGAGCACAACTGGGCGTGCGGACCTCGGGCTGCGCCTGATCCCGTTCCGCGGACTGCGCTATGTTCCCGAGCGGGTCGGCAGCCTCGCCGCCGTGACGTCACCGCCGTACGACGTGGTGGTGCGCCCCGACGGCCTGCTCCACTTGGAGTCGGCGGACCCCTACAACATCGTCCGGCTGATCCTGCCGCAGGCCAGCTCGCCGGCCGCCCGCAACCAGCAGGCCGCGCTGACCCTGGACGACTGGCTCGACGAGGGCGTCCTCGCCCCCGACCCGGAGCCCGCCCTGTACGTGTACGAGCAGGAGGGCGACGGCATCCTGCAGCGGGGCATCATCGGCGCGCTCGCCCTGTCGGCACCGGACGAGGGCGTCGTCCTGCCGCACGAGGACGTGATGCCGCACGTCGTCGAGGACCGGGCCGCGCTCATGCGCACCACCGCCGCCCACCTCGAACCGCTGCTGCTCACCTACCGCGGCGCCGCCACCCCGAGGGGTGCGACCGCCGTCATCGACCGCGCCATCGAGCGCGAGCCGCTCCTGCGCACGACCACGGAGGACGGTTTCCGCCACCGTCTGTGGGCCCTGACGGATCCGGCCGATCTCGCGGAGGTGCAGGCCGACCTGTCCGCGCACCAGGCGGTCATCGCCGACGGCCACCACCGCTGGGCCACGTATCTGCGCCTGCGCGACGAACAGAGCTCGCCCGGCCCCTGGGACTTCGGCCTCGTCCTCCTCGTCGACACGGCCCGCTATCCGCTGCGCGTCCGCGCGATCCACCGCCTGCTGCACCGCCTTCCGGTGGCCAAGGCGCTCGCCGCGGTCACGGCGGCCGGCGCCTTCCGCGTCCGCACTCTCGACGTTCCGCTCGCCGACGCCATGGAGGCGCTGGCGCGGGCGGCCACCGAAGGCAACGCGTTCCTGCTGGCGGGCGACGGGCGCTTCCACCTCCTGGACCGCCCGGACGAGGCCCTGCTCGCCCGCACGATCCGCGCCGACCGGCCGCCGGCCTGGCGCTCGCTCGACGCGACGGTCCTGCACTCGACCCTGCTCGACGAGATCTGGCGCATTCCGGACACACCGGAGGAGATCGCGTACATCCACGACACGGCCGCGACGGTCGAGCAGGCGGAGCGCCACAACAAGACGGCGGTCCTGATGCACCCGGTCCGCGAGGAGGTCGTACGCGACCTGGCGCGGCAGGGCGTCACGATGCCCCGCAAGTCGACGTCGTTCGGCCCGAAGCCGGCGACCGGCCTGGTGCTGCGCAGCCTGACCGTGAACTGAGCCGGGCGAGGCAGCGGACGCGGAAACAGAAGAGAGGCGGTGCCCGAGCGGGCACCGCCTCTCTTCTGTTTCCGTCACCCCGCCGACGTCATACGCCCCGGGGTGCCGGCTCCTTCACTGTCAGGCGTCCTTGTCGGAGCCCTTGTCCTTGTCGTCGTGCTTGTCGTCGGCGTCCGCGTCCGTGGCGGGCGCGACGATCACGGCCTCGTCCTGCGCGGGCTCGGCGACGGCGGAGTCCGCCTTCGCGGGTTCGGCGACGGCAGGCGCGGCGTCGGCGGTCTCGGTGGCGGCACGCACGATGTCGGTGTCGTCGCCCTCGAACTCGTCCTCCTCCTCGCCCTCGTCGTCGAAGTCGGGGTCCGCCGGCAGGTCCTCGGCCACCGCGCGCGGGGCTTCGGCGTCGCCGTCCACCTCGTCGTCGTCCTCGACCATGGCGTCGACGAAGTCGACACCGTCGAGCTCGGCAAGGCGGTCGGACGCGTCGGTCGTGCCGTCCTTGTCCGCCTCGAGGGCCTTGGCGAACCACTCGCGGGCCTCGTCCTCACGCGTCGCCGCGAGCAGCGCGTCGGCGTAGGCGTACCGCAGACGCGCGGTCCACGGCTGTACGGAGTTCGAGGCGAGCTCGGGGCTCTGCAGGGTCACGATGGCGGCGTCGAGCTGCCCCATGTCCCGGCGCGCTCCGGCCACGACGAGACGCATCTCGACCTGTCCGGCCTTGTCGAGCTTCTGCACCTCGGGCTCGCCGGCCATCGACAGCGCCCGCTCGGGACGCCCGAGCCCACGCTCGCAGTCGGCCATGACGGGCCACAGCTCGACGGACCCGGTCATGCGACGCGCGGCGCGGAACTCCGCGAGCGCCTCGGAGTACTTCTGCGTCGCGTACGCGGCGAAGCCGGCGGCCTCACGCACGGCGGCCACGCGCGAGGCGAGCCGCAGCGCGATGCGGGAGTACGCGTACGCCTGCTCGGGCTCTTCGTCGATGAGCCGGGCCACCATCACCAGGTTGCACGCGACTTCTTCGGCGAGGCCCTTGGGCAGGCTCATGAGCTCCTGGCGCACGCCCTCGTCGATCTCGTTGCCGGTGACGTCCTCGTCGATCGGCAGCCGCTTGACGGGCTCCCGGTCACGGTCGCGGTCACGGTCGTCGCGTCGGCCGTAGCCACCCCGGTCGTCACGGCCTCGGTCGTCGCGCCGGTCGTCGCGCCCGCGGTAGCCCCCGCGGTCGTCATCACGGCGCGGGGCCGGACGGTCGTCACGACGGAAGCCGCCACGGTCGTCGTCGCGACGCGGCGCGGGACGGTCATCACGACGGAAGCCGCCACGGTCGTCGTCACGGCGAGGAGCCGGACGGTCATCACGACGGGGGTACGAGCTACCACCGCGGTTGTCGTCACGACGGAACCCACCACGGTCGTCATCGCGACGCGGGGCCGGACGGTCATCACGACGGAACCCACCACGGTCGTCATCACGGCGAGGAGCCGGACGGTCATCACGACGGGGGTACGAGCTGCCACCGCGGTTGTCGTCACGACGGGGGGCCGGACGGTCGTCACGACGGCCGCCGAAGCCACCGCCACCACGGTTGTCATCGCGGCGGAACCCACCACGGTCATCGTCACGGCGAGGAGCGGGCCGGTCGTCACGACGGGGGTACGAGCTGCCACCGCCGGCCGGGCGACCACCACGGTCGTCGCGACGGAACCCACCGCGGTCGTCATCACGGCGCGGGGCCGGACGGTCATCACGACGGGGGTACGAGCTGCCGCCACCACGGTTGTCGTCACGACGGAACCCGCCGCGGTCGTCGTCGCGACGCGGGGCCGGACGGTCATCCCGACGGAACCCGCCACGGTCGTCATCACGGCGAGGAGCCGGACGGTCATCACGACGGGGGTACGAGCTGCCACCGCGGTTGTCGTCACGGCGCGGGTACGAGCTGCCGCTGGAGGACCCGCCACGGTTGTCGTCACGGCGGAAGCCGCCGCCACCGCCACGGTTGTCATCGCGACGGAACCCACCACGGTCGTCATCGCGACGCGGGGCCGGACGATCGTCACGACGGCCGCCGAAGCCACCGCCACCACGGTTGTCGTCACGACGGAACGCGCCGCGGTCGTCGTCACGGCGAGGAGCCGGACGGTCATCACGACGGCCGTACGAGCTGCCGCCGGAGGACCCGCCACGGCTGTCGTCGCGACGGAAGCCGCCGCCACCGCCACGGTTGTCATCGCGACGGAACCCACCACGGTCGTCGTCGCGACGCGGGGCCGGACGATCGTCACGACGGCCGCCGAAGCCACCGCCACCACCGCCGGCGGGGCGACCGCCACGGTCGTCGCGGCGCGGGTACCCGCCGCCGGAGCCACCGCTGGAGGAGCCACCACGACTGTCGTCACGACGCCCGCCGTAACCACCCCGGTCGTTGTCACGCCGCGGACCGCGGTCGTCTCGACCACCGCGGTAGCCGCCCCGGTCGCCACCGTCCTGACGGCGCGGCTCGCGCTCCGGACGGTCGTCGGGAGAGTTGGTGGACATCGTGACTCCTAGTCTTCGGGTACTGCAGTCATTCTCGCGCAGTCGGCTGCCCGACGCGCTTCGGCAAAACAAAGCGGAAAAACAAAAGGACCCTTGGTCCCAGCATGAACGCTGGGACCAAGGGTCCTGAAATATTGTTCGGCGGCGTCCTACTCTCCCACAGGGTCCCCCCTGCAGTACCATCGGCGCTGAAAGGCTTAGCTTCCGGGTTCGGAATGTAACCGGGCGTTTCCCTAACGCTATGACCACCGAAACCCTATCGGTTTCGAGCGAACAAGCACACTTTTCAATTAAGTGGGTTCTGCTCAACCAGCAACTGTTCGTTGCTTCAGAACAAACACAGTGGACGCGAGCAACTGAGGACAAGCCCTCGGCCTATTAGTACCAGTCAGCTCCACCCGTTACCGGGCTTCCACATCTGGCCTATCAACCCAGTCGTCTACTGGGAGCCTTACCCTCTCAAGGAGGTGGGAACACTCATCTCGAAGCAGGCTTCCCGCTTAGATGCTTTCAGCGGTTATCCTTTCCGAACGTAGCCAACCAGCCATGCCCTTGGCAGGACAACTGGCACACCAGAGGTTCGTCCGTCCCGGTCCTCTCGTACTAGGGACAGCCCTTCTCAATGTTCCTGCGCGCGCAGCGGATAGGGACCGAACTGTCTCACGACGTTCTAAACCCAGCTCGCGTACCGCTTTAATGGGCGAACAGCCCAACCCTTGGGACCGACTCCAGCCCCAGGATGCGACGAGCCGACATCGAGGTGCCAAACCATCCCGTCGATATGGACTCTTGGGGAAGATCAGCCTGTTATCCCCGGGGTACCTTTTATCCGTTGAGCGACGGCGCTTCCACAAGCCACCGCCGGATCACTAGTCCCGACTTTCGTCCCTGCTCGACCCGTCGGTCTCACAGTCAAGCTCCCTTGTGCACTTACACTCAACACCTGATTGCCAACCAGGCTGAGGGAACCTTTGGGCGCCTCCGTTACTCTTTAGGAGGCAACCGCCCCAGTTAAACTACCCATCAGACACTGTCCCTGATCCGGATCACGGACCGAGGTTAGACATCCAGCACGACCAGAGTGGTATTTCAACGACGACTCCACAACCACTGGCGTGGCCGCTTCAAAGTCTCCCACCTATCCTACACAAGCCGAACCGAACACCAATATCAAACTGTAGTAAAGGTCCCGGGGTCTTTCCGTCCTGCTGCGCGAAACGAGCATCTTTACTCGTAGTGCAATTTCACCGGGCCTATGGTTGAGACAGTCGAGAAGTCGTTACGCCATTCGTGCAGGTCGGAACTTACCCGACAAGGAATTTCGCTACCTTAGGATGGTTATAGTTACCACCGCCGTTTACTGGCGCTTAAGTTCTCAGCTTCGCAACCCCGAAAGGTCACTAACCGGTCCCCTTAACGTTCCAGCACCGGGCAGGCGTCAGTCCGTATACATCGCCTTACGGCTTCGCACGGACCTGTGTTTTTAGTAAACAGTCGCTTCTCGCTGGTCTCTGCGGCCACCCCCAGCTCAGAGAGTAAATCTCATCACCGGTGATGGCCCCCTTCTCCCGAAGTTACGGGGGCATTTTGCCGAGTTCCTTAACCATAGTTCACCCGAACGCCTCGGTATTCTCTACCTGACCACCTGAGTCGGTTTAGGGTACGGGCCGCCATGAAACTCGCTAGAGGCTTTTCTCGACAGCATAGGATCATCCACTTCACCACAATCGGCTCGGCATCAGGTCTCACCCTTATATGTCATCCGGATTTGCCTAGATGACGGGCTACACCCTTACCCCGGGACAACCACCGCCCGGGTTGGACTACCTTCCTGCGTCACCCCATCGCTTACCTACTACAAGTCTGGGTCACCGGCTCCACCACTTTCCTTTCCCCGAAGGGTCCGGAACGGCTTCACGGGCTTAGCATCGCCTGATTCAGTATTGGGCGTTTCAAAGCGGGTACCGGAATATCAACCGGTTGTCCATCGACTACGCCTGTCGGCCTCGCCTTAGGTCCCGACTTACCCTGGGCAGATCAGCTTGACCCAGGAACCCTTAGTCAATCGGCGCACACGTTTCTCACGTGTGTATCGCTACTCATGCCTGCATTCTCACTCGTGAACCGTCCACCACTAGCTTCCGCTGCAGCTTCACCCGGCACACGACGCTCCCCTACCCATCCCAGCAGGCGTTGGCCCTATATGCTGGAATGACACGACTTCGGCGGTACGCTTGAGCCCCGCTACATTGTCGGCGCGGAATCACTTGACCAGTGAGCTATTACGCACTCTTTCAAGGGTGGCTGCTTCTAAGCCAACCTCCTGGTTGTCTCTGCGACTCCACATCCTTTCCCACTTAGCGTACGCTTAGGGGCCTTAGTCGATGCTCTGGGCTGTTTCCCTCTCGACCATGGAGCTTATCCCCCACAGTCTCACTGCCGTGCTCTCACTTACCGGCATTCGGAGTTTGGCTAAGGTCAGTAACCCGGTAGGGCCCATCGCCTATCCAGTGCTCTACCTCCGGCAAGAAACACACGACGCTGCACCTAAATGCATTTCGGGGAGAACCAGCTATCACGGAGTTTGATTGGCCTTTCACCCCTAACCACAGGTCATCCCCCAGGTTTTCAACCCTGGTGGGTTCGGTCCTCCACGACCTCTTACAGCCGCTTCAACCTGCCCATGGCTAGATCACTCCGCTTCGGGTCTAGAGCGTGCAACTATGTCGCCCTATTCGGACTCGCTTTCGCTACGGCTTCCCCACACGGGTTAACCTCGCTACACACCGCTAACTCGCAGGCTCATTCTTCAAAAGGCACGCAGTCACGACTGTATGTGCAAGCACAATGCAGCGACGCTCCCACGGCTTGTAGGCACACGGTTTCAGGTACTATTTCACTCCGCTCCCGCGGTACTTTTCACCATTCCCTCACGGTACTATCCGCTATCGGTCACCAGGGAATATTTAGGCTTAGCGGGTGGTCCCGCCAGATTCACACGGGATTTCTCGGGCCCCGTGCTACTTGGGTGTCTCTCAAACGAGCCGTTGATGTTTCAGCTACGGGGGTCTTACCCTCTACGCCGGACCTTTCGCATGTCCTTCGCCTACATCAACGGTTTCTGACTCGTCCTGTCAGCCGGCAGACTGACGAAAGAGAGATCCCACAACCCCGCATGCGCAACCCCTGCCGGGTATCACACGCATACGGTTTGGCCTCATCCGGTTTCGCTCGCCACTACTCCCGGAATCACGGTTGTTTTCTCTTCCTGAGGGTACTGAGATGTTTCACTTCCCCTCGTTCCCTCCACATACCCTATGTGTTCAGGTATGGGTGACAGCCCATGACGACTGCCGGGTTTCCCCATTCGGAAACCCCCGGATCAAAGCCTGGTTGACGGCTCCCCGGGGACTATCGTGGCCTCCCACGTCCTTCATCGGTTCCTGGTGCCAAGGCATCCACCGTGCGCCCTTAAAAACTTGGCCACAGATGCTCGCGTCCACTGTGCAGTTCTCAAACAACGACCAACCACCCATCACCCCCACCATTCAGTGGAGTTCACTGGGGCCGGCACTAGAAGGCAGCCTCTCGGCCGTACCTTCAGATACCCAACAGCGTGCCCGGCCCTCTCCATCGCCCCGATCCGCTTTCCACGCTCCGAAGAGCAGTACTAGCGGCCCGAGTTGACCAAGAGTGCCGAATAGTCAACGTTCCACCCATGAGCTGACCGTGCAGAACATTTGTCTGCAGACGGTGCTGTGCTCCTTAGAAAGGAGGTGATCCAGCCGCACCTTCCGGTACGGCTACCTTGTTACGACTTCGTCCCAATCGCCAGTCCCACCTTCGACAGCTCCCTCCCACAAGGGGTTGGGCCACCGGCTTCGGGTGTTACCGACTTTCGTGACGTGACGGGCGGTGTGTACAAGGCCCGGGAACGTATTCACCGCAGCAATGCTGATCTGCGATTACTAGCAACTCCGACTTCATGGGGTCGAGTTGCAGACCCCAATCCGAACTGAGACCGGCTTTTTGAGATTCGCTCCGCCTCGCGGCATCGCAGCTCTTTGTACCGGCCATTGTAGCACGTGTGCAGCCCAAGACATAAGGGGCATGATGACTTGACGTCGTCCCCACCTTCCTCCGAGTTGACCCCGGCAGTCTCCTGTGAGTCCCCATCACCCCGAAGGGCATGCTGGCAACACAGAACAAGGGTTGCGCTCGTTGCGGGACTTAACCCAACATCTCACGACACGAGCTGACGACAGCCATGCACCACCTGTATACCGACCACAAGGGGGCGACTATCTCTAGCCGTTTCCGGTATATGTCAAGCCTTGGTAAGGTTCTTCGCGTTGCGTCGAATTAAGCCACATGCTCCGCTGCTTGTGCGGGCCCCCGTCAATTCCTTTGAGTTTTAGCCTTGCGGCCGTACTCCCCAGGCGGGGAACTTAATGCGTTAGCTGCGGCACCGACGACGTGGAATGTCGCCAACACCTAGTTCCCAACGTTTACGGCGTGGACTACCAGGGTATCTAATCCTGTTCGCTCCCCACGCTTTCGCTCCTCAGCGTCAGTAATGGCCCAGAGATCCGCCTTCGCCACCGGTGTTCCTCCTGATATCTGCGCATTTCACCGCTACACCAGGAATTCCGATCTCCCCTACCACACTCTAGCTAGCCCGTATCGAATGCAGACCCGGGGTTAAGCCCCGGGCTTTCACATCCGACGTGACAAGCCGCCTACGAGCTCTTTACGCCCAATAATTCCGGACAACGCTTGCGCCCTACGTATTACCGCGGCTGCTGGCACGTAGTTAGCCGGCGCTTCTTCTGCAGGTACCGTCACTTTCGCTTCTTCCCTGCTGAAAGAGGTTTACAACCCGAAGGCCGTCATCCCTCACGCGGCGTCGCTGCATCAGGCTTTCGCCCATTGTGCAATATTCCCCACTGCTGCCTCCCGTAGGAGTCTGGGCCGTGTCTCAGTCCCAGTGTGGCCGGTCGCCCTCTCAGGCCGGCTACCCGTCGTCGCCTTGGTAGGCCATTACCCCACCAACAAGCTGATAGGCCGCGGGCTCATCCTTCACCGCCGGAGCTTTTAACCCCTCAAGATGCCCTGAGGAGTGTTATCCGGTATTAGACCCCGTTTCCAGGGCTTGTCCCAGAGTGAAGGGCAGATTGCCCACGTGTTACTCACCCGTTCGCCACTAATCCACCCCGAAGGGCTTCATCGTTCGACTTGCATGTGTTAAGCACGCCGCCAGCGTTCGTCCTGAGCCAGGATCAAACTCTCCATGAATGTTTACCCGTAATCGGGTGCACACATCACGTAAGAGCGGGACGGAACCACCGGAATAAGGCGGCCCGTCCACAGCGTCCTCGCTGTGTATTGCCTGCCCACCACAAGGGCGTGCAGGACTTTTCAAAGGAACCTCGTCCCACCGAAGTGGAGACGGGGTTGTCAATCTGGCGTTGACTTTTGGCACGCTGTTGAGTTCTCAAGGAACGGACGCTTCCTTTGTACTCACCCTCTCGGGCTTTCCTCCGGGCGCTTCCCTTCGGTATTTCGTGTTCCGACTCTATCAGACTCTTTCGTGTCCGATTCCCCGTCGAATTGGGGTTCGCCTTGAGTTCTTCGCTTTCGCGTTTCCCTCTCGGCGTGTCCACTACTTTAGCGGGTTTCCCCTGCTCTTCATAATCGAGTCATTCGGGTTCGAATTTCGGCACGCCAAAATTCACACCCGGTGAGGGTCGATCGAAGGTAGTGGATGGCCACTCGGGGGTGCTGAACAGCAGGGCCCGTGTCAAGCGGCTCGGGCTACGTTAAGCGCCGCTTGAGGCCGAGTCAAGTTCGGCGTTTGCGGGGCTGGTGGGCCCGGTACGGGCTCACCGTGGGGTCGTCCGAGATCCAGAAGCGCCACGGATGCGGCGCCCCGTCACCGCCCACCCCGGTGCGCGGACCGCTGCGTACCAGGTCGGGCGTGGGAGGGGTGCCCGTCAGGATGGAGAGAGGGGACTCGGGGCCGGCGCAGGCGTCCGCTCCGTTCAGGGAGCGGCCCACGTCGAGGGCGGTCGCCAGCCGTGCCGGGCCTTTGGCCAGTTCCCTGTCGTGCCGGGCCGAGAGTCGACGGGGGCGGGCAAGATCGGAGCCCACCCGGATCTCCCCCGCTCTGAGCAGGACACCGCTGGCTTCGCCCTCGGGACCGCACACCAGGTTCAGGCAGTGCCACATTCCGTACGTGAAGTAGACGTACGCGTGTCCGGGCGGGCCGAACATGACGTCGTTGCGTGCGGTGCGGCCGCGGAAGGCGTGCGAGCCCGGGTCGTTGGGACCGTCGTAGGCCTCGACCTCCGTGAGGCGGACCTCAAGAGGGCCGTGCGGAGTGCGGCGTACCAGCGTGCGGCCCAGGAGGTCGGGGGCGACCTCCAGGACGGGGCGGTCGAAGAAGTCCCGGGGAAGTGGCGTACGTTCGGTGGCCGCGATCATGCCGTACGAGCGTACTGGACCTGCGGTGGGAACCGGAGACCGTCGTCACGCGTTCGTAGGGGTCGAGATCGGGCTATGCGTGGGGAAGGACTGGCATGGGGTTCAAGCGGCTGCTGGCGAGCCTGGGGGCCGGCGGGGCATCGGTGGAGACCGAGCTCACCGAGGCCAATGTGGTGCCGGGCGGGGTCGTGCAGGGCGAGGTCCGGATCGAGGGCGGCTCGGTCGACCAGCGGATCGAGGGGCTCTCGGTGGGGCTTCAGGCCCGGGTCGAGGTCGAGGGCGGCGAGCACGAGCACAAGCAGGACATCGAGTTCACCAAGGTGCGGCTCGGCGGGGCCTTCGAGGTGAAGGCGGGCGCGGTGCACGTGGTGCCGTTCGGGCTGGAGATTCCGTGGGAGACGCCCGTCACGGCGGTCGACGGTCAGCAGCTGCGCGGCATGCACATCGGTGTGACGACGGAGCTGGAGATCGCCCGCGCGCTCGACGCCGGCGACCTGGACCGGATCCAGGTCCATCCGCTCCCCGCGCAGCAGGCGATCCTCGACGCCTTCATCCAGCTGGGCTTCCGCTTCAAGGACGCCGACATGGAGAAGGGGCACATCCGCGGGACGCGGCAGCGGCTGCCCTTCTACCAGGAGATCGAGTTCTACGCGCCGTCGCAGTACCGGGGTCTGAACCAGGTGGAGCTGACCTTCGTCGCGGACGACCGCGCGATGGACGTGATCCTGGAGATGGACAAGAAGCCGGGCCTGTTCAGCGAGGGCAGTGACTCCTACCGCTCCTTCGAGGTCGGCCTGCACGACTTCCAGGGGACGGACTGGGCGGCGTACCTCAACCAGTGGCTGGCGGAGGTCGGCGGGCGGCGCAACTGGTTCTAGGGGCGAACCCCCTAGGCTCGGGTTCCATCAGTTGCCGCCGATTCAGGAGATTCAGGAGGTGCCGACGTGAGCGAGCTCAAGAGGCCGCCGCTTCCCCATGACTTCCATCCCGAGGTACCGTCGTTCACCGTGGTGAGCGAGGACGTCGAGCCGGGTGCCGTGCTCAAGGCCGCCCAGGTCTACGCCGCGGGGAACACCTCGCCGCAGCTGCGGTGGGAAGGGTTCCCCGCGGGGACGAAGAGCTTCGCTGTGACGTGCTTCGATCCCGACGCGCCCACGGGCAGCGGCTTCTGGCACTGGTCGGTGTTCGACATCCCGGCCTCGGTGACCGAGCTGCCGGCGGGTGCGGGCAGCGGCACGTTCGAGGGGCTGCCGGCCGGCGCGGTGCAGGCGCGCAACGACTACGGCTCGAAGGACTTCGGCGGCGCGGCGCCGCCGGCCGGCGAGACGCACCGGTACGTCTTCACGGTGTACGCGGTAGACACCGAGAAGCTGGGTCCCGACGCCGACACCCCGCCCGCGGCGGTCGGCTTCAATCTGCGGTTCCACACCCTCGGGCGGGCCCAGCTCATCGGTGAATACACCGCCCCCGCGGAGAGCTGATCGTTCGTTTTCTGTTTGCCCTGCCCTGGTCTTGGAGAGATCAGGGCAGGGCATTTTTCTGTTGTCGGTCCGGGTACGTCGTCCGGGCGGGCCCGGATATTGCGTTGTCCATCGTGGCGAGCCCGGCCAGAGTTGATCCAAGCCCGCCAGGGAGTGGGCCGGCACTACGGAGGTGGGCACGATGAGGGACACGCTGGTACTGAACGCGAGCTTCGAGCCACTGTCGACGGTGACGCTCAACCGTGCCGTGGTGCTGGTCCTCCAGGACAAGGCCGTCGTCGAGCAGTCCCACCCCGGTCTTCGGGTGCGTGCCGCCGCCGTCGACATACCGGTGCCGCGGGTGATCCGGCTGTGCAGATACGTACGGGTGCCCTTCCGAAGACACGCTCCGTGGTCGAGACGCGGGGTGCTGATCAGGGACCAGCACCGGTGCGCGTACTGCGGGCGGCGTGCGACGACGGTGGACCACGTGGTGCCGCGGGCGCAGGGCGGCCGGGACGGCTGGCTGAACACGGTCGCGTCCTGCGCCGAGGACAACCACCGCAAGGCGGACCGGACGCCGGAGGAGGCGGGGATGCCGTTGCTGCGACAGCCGTTCGTGCCGTCGCCGGCCGATGCGATGCTGCTCGCGATGGCCGCCGGAGACCGGTCCGAGCTGCCCGAGTGGCTGGCGTCGGGCGCCGCCCCGGCGGCGTGAGGCCCGTACCGGAGCCGCTCGGGCCGCTCGGTGCGTTCCGCTGCGGAGGGGAGCCGACTGGCCCTATTTGAGGGTCAGTTGGAGGATCGCGACCACGCCGACGGCGATGATCACTCCGCGCAGGACCGCGGGCTTGAGGCGGCGGCCGACCTTGGCGCCGATCTGGCCTCCTATGGTCGAGCCGACGGCGATGAGCAGCACGGCCGTCCAGTCGAACTCGGCGACGAAGAGGAAGAAGACGGCCGCGACACCGTTGACCAGGGCGCCGAGGATGTTCTTGACGGCGTTGACGCGTTGCAGGGTGTCGGGCAGGAGCAGGCCCATCAGGGACAGGTAGAGGACGCCCTGGGCGGCGCCGAAGTAGCCGCCGTACATGCTGGCGAGGAAGAGGCCGGCGAGGAGCGCGATGCCGCCCTCGGGGTGGGCCTCGGTGCCGCGGGCCTCGCGGCGGCGGGTGATGGCGGCGGCCAGGCGCGGCTGGAACAGGACGAGGACGAGGGCCAGGCCGACCAGGACCGGGACGATCGCGTCGAACGACGAGGACGGCAGCGCGAGCAGCAGGATCGCGCCGGCGAGGCCCCCGAGGAGGGCGGCTGCGCCGAGGCGGAGCACCCGGCGGGTCTGGCCGCGCAGTTCGTGGCGGTAGCCGATGGCGCCGCTGATGGAGCCGGGGACCAGGCCGAGGGCGTTGGAGACGTTGGCGGTGATCGGTGGCAGGCCGGTCGCCAGGAGCACGGGGAAGGTGAGGAGCGTGCCGGATCCGACGATCGTGTTGATGGTGCCCGCGCCGATGCCGGCCGCGAAGACCGCGAGTGCTTCCCAGATGGACAAGGCCATCTCCTTACCCGTTCAGTGAGTCGCCTCCCCGCCATGGAGGTCGAGGGGCCGCACTGATCATGCATGAACGGTGCATGGGGCAGTCAACTCGGCGCGGTGCGGGGGTCGTTCGCCCTCCCCGCACCGTCGATCCGCCCGGAAGTCAGTCCACCGGGGGTGCTTCGCGGCGCTCGGTGGCGCCGTTGCCCTGGTTTCCGGTGTTGAAGCCGGGCATCCCGCCGCCGAGGTTGCCGAAGGCTCCGGAGAGGCCCTTGAGGGCGTCACCGATCTCGCTCGGCACGATCCAGAGCTTGTTGGCGTCGCCCTCGGCGATCTTCGGCAGCATCTGGAGGTACTGGTAGGAGAGCAGCTTCTGGTCGGGGTCGCCCGCGTGGATCGACTCGAAGACCGTACGGATGGCCTGCGCCTCGCCCTCGGCGCGCAGGGCCGCGGCCTTCGCCTCACCTTCGGCGCGCAGGATCGCGGACTGCTTCTCGCCCTCGGCGCGCAGGATCTCCGACTGCCGTACACCTTCGGCCTGGAGGATCGCGGCGCGCTTGTCACGGTCGGCGCGCATCTGCTTCTCCATCGAGTCCTGGATGGAGGTGGGCGGCTCGATCGCCTTCAGCTCGACGCGGTTGACGCGGATGCCCCACTTGCCGGTGGCTTCGTCGAGGACGCCGCGCAGGGCCGCGTTGATCTCCTCGCGGGAGGTCAGCGTGCGCTCCAGGTCCATGCCGCCGATGATGTTGCGGAGGGTGGTGACGGTGAGCTGCTCGATCGCCTGGATGTAGCTGGCGACTTCGTACGTGGCGGCCCGCGCGTCGGTCACCTGGTAGTAGATGACGGTGTCGATGTTGACCACCAGGTTGTCCTGGGTGATCACCGGCTGGGGCGGGAACGGCACGACCTGTTCGCGGAGGTCGATGCGGTTGCGGATGGAGTCGATGAACGGGACGACGATGTTCAGTCCGGCGTTGAGCGTCCGCGTGTAGCGGCCGAAGCGCTCCACGATCGCGGCGCTTGCCTGCGGGATCACCTGGATGGTCTTGATCAGGGCGATGAAGACCAGCACCACCAGGATGATCAGGACGATGATGATCGGTTGCATCGCTTACCCCCGTGCCCTTCTTGCTCTCGGATGGCCCTGGAAACGTTGGGAGTTACCGGACCTGATGATCCTGGCATGGTTCACATCACGATGGCAGTGGCTCCGTCGATCTCGACGACGTCGACCTGTTGGCCCGGCTCGAAGACGCGCTCCGCGTCGAGAGCGCGCGCCGACCAGACCTCCCCCGCGAGTTTGATCCTGCCGCCCACGGCGTCGACGCGTTCCAGGACGACGGCCTGACGGCCCTTCAACGCCTCGGTGCCGGTGGCGAGTTGGGGCCGCTGCGCGCGGTGGCGGGCGGCGATGGGGCGCACGACGGCGATGAGGGCGACCGAGACGGCCACGAAGAGGAGCACCTGCCCGACCGGGCCGAGACCGAGGCCCGCGCCGATGGCGGCGGCGACCGCGCCGAGCGCCATCATGCCGAACTCGGGCATGACGGTCAGGACGAGCGGGATGCCGAGCCCCGCCGCTGCCACCAGCCACCACACCCATGCCTCGATGTCCACCGGGTCATCGTAGGTGCGGTGCTCCCCTCACCGACAGTGCACAGGGACCGGCACGGCCCGGCGCACGGAGGCTCAGCCGAGCGGGAGGCCCGTCGCCGTGTAGCGGTCGCCGCGGTGCTCCACGAGGAGCGGGAGGCCGAAGCAGAGGGAGAGGTTGCGGGAGGTGAGCTCGGTCTCCATGGGGCCGGCGGCGAGCACCTTGCCCTGGCGGATCATGAGGACGTGCGTGAATCCGGGGGCGATCTCCTCGACGTGGTGCGTGACCATGATCATCGAGGGGGCGTACGGGTCGCGGGCGAGGCGGCCCAGGCGGCGGACGAGGTCCTCGCGGCCGCCGAGGTCGAGGCCGGCGGCGGGCTCGTCGAGGAGGAGGAGCTCGGGGTCGGTCATCATGGCGCGGGCGATCAGGGTCCGCTTGCGCTCGCCCTCGGAGAGCGTGCCGAACTTGCGGTCCAGGAAGTCCGTCATGCCGAGGCGGTCGAGGAAGGCGCGGGCGCGGTCCTCGTCGACGGCGTCGTACTGCTCCTGCCAGGTGGCGGTCATGCCGTACGCGGCGGTGAGCACCGTCTGCAGCACGGTCTGGCGCTTGGGGAGCTTGTCGGCCATGGCGACGCCGGCCACGCCGATGCGGGGGCGCAGCTCGAAGACGTCGACCCGGCCAAGCTGCTCACCGAGGATCTTGGCGGTGCCGGCGCTCGGGAAGAGGTAGCTGGAGGCGATGTTGAGGAGGGTGGTCTTGCCGGCGCCGTTGGGGCCGAGGATGACCCAGCGCTCGCCTTCCTTGACCGACCAGGAGACGTCGTCCACCAGAGCGCGTCCGTCGCGGACCACGGATACGTCCACCAGCTCCAGTACATCGCTCATGAGCGCGTTGTCTCCCCATGCCATCGTCTTGAGTTCGCGAGTGCGGTGCGGGGCGCGCCGGTGGGCGCGGTCCCCAGGGAAAACCTACGCCACTGGGGAAGTGATCCCGCCTCTAGGTCCGGTCGTGCGGGTTCCCTAGGCTGGAGGCCATGTTCTCGGAACCACGTTCAGGTCGGCTGGCCGCTTGGGGAAATGCCCTGTTGGCCGGAAATGTATCGCCGGACGACGCGGCGCTCGCGATCGTCGGGGACGACGCGGTGCACCGCGTCGAGGGGCTGCCCGGCGAGTCCGCGCCCGTGGGGCTCACGCTGGCGCTCGGGCGGCTGCGGGGGCTCGGGGTGAGCGGCTGGCGGGTCGCGCTGCCCGCGGCGGGGCATCCGCTGGGGCTGAGCGGGCCCGCGGAGTTCAACGCCCGTGCCCTCGCGGCCGAGGAGGCCGTCGTCGGCTTCGGGGCGCCGTACGGGCTCGTTCCCGAGCTGTACGAGGCCGGGCCCGCGGGCGATGTCCACACCGAGGTCGTCTGGCACTGCCTCGCGGTGCGGGAGGCGCCGCCCGCGGACGTGCCCTCGCTCGGCGAGGCGGAGCGCGAGCTCGCGGAGGCGCTGCGGGAGGCGACGGTCGTGCTGACGCAGCTCGACGTCGCGGGGTCGGGTCCGGCGGCCGCGGCGGCGATCGACGCGTACCGGGCGCGGGCCGAGGGGCCCGACGAGGAGGTGCTCGCGCCGGGCTATCCGCCGCGCGCGGTGCGGGTGTTGGAGCTGGCCCGGCGGGTGGGGCTGCTGGTGTCGCTCGCGTACGAGAACGGGCACGGTGGGGCTGTCAGCGCCTCGGAGATCTCCGCGCGGGCGGAGGCGCTTCGTCCGGTGGAGCGGGTGGCTCGGCGGGCTCGGGTGGCGGCGTACAACGCGTATGTGGAGGCCGGCCAACGAGACCGGGGCTAGCCCCGGCTCCCCCCGGCGGGGGTGCGCGCTCCCCCGCGCCGGGGGGTAGCCCTTTGCGCGGCTGCGGCGCGGTGGGCGCGGGCTGCGGGCTGCGACGCCGGGTGCCCTACGTCTTTAGGGGCGCGGGGAACTGCGCGGGTGCCCCAGCACGGTCCGCAGACGGAAGCGGGGTTGCTGGGGCTCCGCCCCAGACCCCGGGAGTCACCCCACCCCGCCCCTTCCCGAAACCCTCCGGGGGCGGGAAGAGGGGGCTGGGGTTCAGACCCCTGGGGCTCCGCCCCAGACCCCGTTCGCGCCTTAAGGGCGCTCGTCCTCAAACGCCGGACGGGCTGCAGCGCGCTCGTCCTCGAACGCCGGACGGGCTAGAGATGCCGATGCCGGGCACCCTGCCAGGGTCGACCCACCCAGGGGCGCGGGGAACTGCGCGGGTGTCCCAGCACGGTCCGCAGACGAAGGCCGCTGGGGATGCCGATGCTGGGCACCCTGCCAAGGGTCAGGCCCGGTCAGAAGTTGGAGCTCTGGTTGCCGAAGACCGGGTTCAGGACGCCGATCACGTTGACCGTGTTGCCCGTGGCGTTCACCGGCACGTGCACCGGCACCTGGACCAGGTTGCCGGAGACGACGCCCGGGGAGCGCTCGGCCTGGCCCTCGGCCTGGGCTCCCCCGTGGGCGGAGGCGGCGCCGGTCGCCGCGGCGAGGGCGCCGCCTGCGAGCACGGTGACGGCGAGAGCCTTGTTGAGCTTCATGGTGTGGATCCTCCTGGTCGTCGCCGCGACCAAGCGCCGCGGCATGCCATGGAGAACGCGCGGCACCCGCAAGGGGTGCGCTATGTGGGTGACATTTACACGACGGTATGAATCTCGCACCGGACCCTGACGCTCCGCTTTCCGGCCGCGCAGCCCGCCGCTCCCGTCGCTCCCGGGCCGCGCCCCGCCCGTGGCTCAGTCCGTCACCCCGTGCCGGACCGCCCACAGCGCGGCCTGGGTGCGGTCGGCGAGGTCCAGCTTCATCAGGATGTTCGAGACGTGCGTCTTCACGGTCTTCTCGGACAGCACGAGGTGGCGGGCGATCTCCCGGTTGGAGCGGCCGTCGGCGATCAGCGCGAGGACCTCCTTCTCGCGTTCGGTCAGGGTCGTGCCCCGGCCGGTGCCGCCGTGGCCCTCGTCCTGGCTGAGCAGGGCGCCGGCGACCTCGGGCTGGAGCAGGACGTGGCCCGCGTGCACCGAGCGGATCGCTCCGGCCAGCGCGTCCGGGTCGATGTCCTTGTAGACGTAGCCGGACGCGCCGGCGCGCAGGGCGGGCACGACCGTGCGCTGCTCGGTGAAGCTGGTGACGATGAGGACCCTGGCCGGGTTGGCGAGTTCGCGGAGCTTGCGCAGGGCCTCGATGCCGTCCATGCCCGGCATCTTCACGTCCATCAGGACGACGTCCGGCTTCAGCTGCTCGGCGCGGGCCACCCCCTCCGCGCCGTCGGACGCCTCGCCCACCACTTCTATGTCGTCCTGCACTTCCAGGAACGTACGCAGTCCGCGGCGGACCACCTGGTGGTCGTCGACGAGCAGGACCCTGATCACCTTGTCAGCCACCGGGGACCTCCATCCTGATCGTGGCTCCCTCGCCGGGTGCCGAGTGCACGGTGAGCCGGCCGCCGACCCCGCTCGCCCGGTGCCGCATAGAGACGAGCCCGAGATGGCGGCCGGCCCGGCGGACCAGACCGGGGTCGAAGCCCCGCCCGTCGTCGGTGACCCGGAGCGCGGCGCCCTGCCCCTCGCGTTCCAGTACGACATCGACGCGGGCCGCGCCCGAGTGGCGCAGCGCGTTGTGCAGGGCCTCCTGGGCGACCCTCAGCAGGGCCTCCTCCTGGGCCGGCGGCAGGGCGCGCACGCCGAGGTTGTCGAAGGTGACGCGGGCCGCGTGGGCCCGGTCGAGGACCTGGATCTGGGTGCGCAGGGTGTGCACGAGGCCGTCCTCCTCCAGGGCGGCCGGCCTCAACTCCACGACGGCGGCGCGCAGTTCGTCGGCGGCCTCGGCGGCGAGGGCGGCGACCTGCTGGAGCTCGTCCTTGGCGCGGGCCGGGTCGCGGTCGACCAGGGCCGCGGCGGCCTGCGCGGTGAGGCGGAGCGAGAAGAGCTTCTGACTGACCGCGTCGTGCAGCTCGTGGGCCAGGCGCGAGCGCTCCTCGGCGATGGTGAGCTCGCGGCTGCGCTCGTACAGGCGGGCGTTGGTGAGGGCGATCGCGGCGTGCTGGGCGAGCAGGCGGAGCAGCTCCTCGTCGTGCTCGGTGAAGCCGCAGCCGCCGTCCGGCCTGGGGCAGCGCTTGTTGGCGAGGAAGAGGGCGCCCAGCGTTTCGTCACCGTCGCGGATCGGCATGCCGAGGAAGTCGGACATGTCGGGGTGGGCGGAGGGCCAGCCCTCGAAGCGGGGGTCCTTGCGGACGTCGGCGAGGCGCTCGGCCTTCTCCTCGTGGAGCATCGCGGCGAGGATGCCGTGCTGGCGCGGCAGCGGGCCGATCGCCCGCCACTGCTCGTCGCTGACGCCGTCGACGACGAACTGCGCGAAGCCGCCGTGGTCGTCGGGGACGCCGAGCGCCGCGTACTCCGCGTCCAGGAGCTCACGGGCCGACGCGGTGATCGTCTTGAGGACGTCCCTGACCTCCAGGTGCCGGCTCATGGCGAGCAGGGCGGTGCTCACGGCGGCGAGACCCGCGCTCGGCGACGGGCCCTGACCTGGTCCGGCGGGGTGCGCGGGGCGGGGACGGCTCATGTGGTCACCGTACCGGCGGGGTGTGACGGCGCGCCTCGGCCGGAGGACGGTCACGGCCGGGTCGCAGGGCCTAGGCCGAAGTGCCGTGCCGGGTGGGGTCCCGCGTCCGACGCGGCGGGGGCGGCTGCGGAGCCACCGTGAACCCATCGGCGGACACCCCGCCGGTGGCTCGACGGACAGCTCGAAGGACGAAGGGGTCGGACATCATGCCGGTTGCGATCATCACAGGGGCTTCGAAGGGGCTCGGCCGTGCGCTCGCCGCGGCCCTGGCCGAGCGGGGCTGGGATCTGGTCCTGGACGCGCGGACCGCTTCCCTGCTGGAGGAGACGGCCCGCGCGCTCGGCCCGTACGGCACGCACGTCGTGGCGCTGGCGGGGGACGTCACGGACGCCGGGCACCGTGCGGAGCTGGCGGCGGCCGCGTGGGACCTGGGCGGGCTCGACCTGCTGGTGCACAACGCGTCCGCGCTCGGCGCGGAACCGCTCGTACGCCTCGACGCGCTGGAGCTCGCGGGTCTGCGGACTGCCCTGGAGACCAACGTGGTGGCGGCTCTCGGGCTCGTACAGGAGACGCTGCCCATGCTGCGGGAGTCCGCGGCGGGCGCGGTGATCGCGGTCAGCTCGGACGCGGCGGCCGAGGCGTACGGGAGCTGGGGCGGGTACGGGGCCTCGAAGGCGGCGCTCGACCAGCTCGCGGCGGTACTGGCCGTGGAGGAGCCCGGCCTGCGGGTGTGGGCGGTGGACCCGGGCGACATGCGCACCGATCTGTACGCGGCGGCGGTGCCGGGGGACGACTCCGGGCGGCCGGAGCCCTCGGCGGTGGTGCCGGGCTTCCTGCGGCTGCTCGGCGAGCGCCCGCCGAGCGGCCGCTACGCCGCCCCCTCTCTTGTGGCGGCCGGCACCGGGGAGGCCGTGCGATGACGGCGCCCCTCGTGGTGCGGGTGCCCGACGGCCTGCTCGCCTCGGTGCCCGCGGAGGTGCGCGGGGCGGGGCGCGACGACGTGCGCCTGATGGTGTCGCGCGGCGAGGCCGTCACGCACCACGCCTTCCGCGACCTGGCGGGTCAGCTGCGCGCCGGTGACGTACTGGTCGTCAACACCTCGCAGACGCTGCCCGCCGCGGTCGACGCCACGGTGGCGGGGCGGCCGGTGGTGGTGCACTTCTCCACGCTCGGCCCCGACGGACGCTGGGCGGTGGAGCTGCGGACACCGACGGCCGCGGGGAGTACGGAGCGGCGCCACGGCGACCGGGCGGGGACGGCCGTGGCGCTGCCCGGCGGGGAGCGGCTGGTGCTCGACGCGGCGCTGAGCCCGGACCGGCTGTGGTGGGCGCGGGTGTCGTCGGGCGATGTGCCGGGCCTGATGCGCCGGTACGGGCGGCCCATCCGGTACGGCTACACCGAGCGGGACCAGCCGCTGGCCGCGTACCAGACGGTGTTCGCGGTGCCCGCGCCCGGCGGGCACGGCTCGGCGGAGATGCCGAGCGCGGCGCGGCCGTTCACGGCCGGGCTCGTCGCGGAGCTGGTGCGGCGCGGGGTGTGGTTCGCGCCGGTCACGCTGCACACGGGGGTGGCGTCGGCGGAGGCGCACGAGCCGCCGTACCCGGAGCGCTTCGAGGTGCCGGAGGCGACGGCCCGGGTGGTGAACGCGGCCAGGGCCGGGGGCGGCCGGGTCGTGGCGGTGGGGACCACGGCGGTGCGGGCCCTGGAGTCGGCGGCCGGGGCCGACGGGACGGTGCGGGCCGATGCCGGCTGGACCGATGTGGTGGTGACGCCGGAGCGCGGGGTGCGGGTGGTGGACGGCCTGCTGACCGGGCTCCACGAGCCGGAGGCCTCGCACCTGCTGATGCTGGAGGCGATCGCGGGGCGGGCGGCGCTGGCCGTCGCCTACGACCAGGCGCTGAGCCGGCTCTACCTGTGGCACGAGTTCGGCGACGTCCACCTCATCCTCCCGGAGGAGAACCCTCACCGTACGCATTGCTCCAGCAACGTGCGGTGAAACCGTTACGCCCCCGATGTGAGCCCGCGCATAGGACGCACATCACTTACGAAGGCGGCTAGTGGACAAATAAAGGCGGTGTGAGCCGCTGTGGAGTGGGTACGAGGCGCCTTTCGCGCCGGGGTGATCCACTATCCGGCTTCGTATGTAGCACCTTTGCCACGAGATTTTGCGGCCGCTAACAATGGCTCCCGTCGCACAGCGCTGCGGCCAAACCGCCGCGGCGCCTCGGTGCCCGTCCCCCGCCATTCGGAAGAGGTCCAACAACCATGCCCGAGTCCACCAACCCCGGTCATAGTCGTCTCGACAGCAAGCACAAGATTTCGATTGCCGGCATAGCCGCCCTCGGCGCCGCCGCTCTCGCTCTCTCGGTCTTCCCGGGCACGGGCCAGTCGGAGAGCGCCGCGGCCGCCGAGCCCGTCGCCTTCGCGGCGAACATCAGCACCAAGACGGTTTCGCAGAGCATCTCCAAGCAGCAGGTCACCGCCGACAAGCAGGCCAAGGACGCCGCAAAGGCGAAGGCCACCGCGGACGCCAAGGCGAAGGCCGCGGCCGAGGCGAAGAAGCGTGACGAGGCCGCCGCGGCCAGCCGCTCCGCCGCCCGCAAGCCGGTCTACGCGAACAACCTGGACGGCTGGATCCGCCAGTCCCTGGACATCATGAAGAGCAAGGGCATCCCGGGCACCTACGACGGTCTGCACCGCAACATCATGCGCGAGTCGACCGGCAACCCGAACGCCATCAACGGCTGGGACATCAACGCCATCAACGGCATCCCGTCCAAGGGCCTGCTCCAGGTCATCCAGCCGACCTTCACCGCGTACCACGTGGCCGGCACGTCGTGGAACATCTACGACCCGGTCGCCAACATCACCGCCGCCGCCAACTACGCGGCGGACAAGTACGGCTCGATGGACAACGTGAACAGCGCCTACTGAGTGACGTAGGACGGCACACGCGACGCCGAAGGGCGGCACCCCGTGCGGGGTGCCGCCCTTCCGCGTGCGGCGTTCTCCGGCGTGCGCGTTACTTGCGCATGACCTCGGGCTCGTGGCGGCGCAGCAGGCGCGCGACCACGAAGCCGAGGGCGATGCCGATCACGAGCAGCACCGAGATGTCGGTGAACCACTGGGCGGCGTCGTGCTTCCACAGCGGGTCGAGGTTGGTCGGGTCGCTCTGGTCCATCGGCGCCATCAGACGCGAGAGGTCGAGCGTGGTGCCGGCGCCCGCGATGGCCCAGCGGGACGGCATCAGCCAGGCGAACTGCTCCAGGCCGGGCGAGTCGTACACCTTGAACAGGATGCCGGTGAAGACGACCTGCACGATGGCGAACATGACCAGGAGCGGCATCGTCTTCTCGGAGGTCTTCACCAGCGAGGAGATGATCAGGCCGAACATCATCGAGGTGAAGCCGAGCGCGATCACGACCAGGCACATCTCGACCGCGGGCGGCATCACGAGGCCCTCGGCGGGCAGCTTGCGCGTCGAGAAGCCGATGACGCAGAGGATCACGCCCTGGAAGGCCGTGATCACCCCGAGCACGAGGATCTTGGACATCAGGTACGCCGAGCGGGACAGGCCGGTGGCCCGCTCCCGTTCGTAGATGACCCGTTCCTTGATCAGTTCTCGTACGGAGTTGGCCGCGCCAGAGAAGCACATGCCGACCGCGAGGATCAGCATGATCGTGCCGGCGTCGCCGTTGAACCGGGAGGGCGGGGTCGGCGGCGCGAGGCCGAACTTCGCCGGGATCACCACGCTGACCGAGCCGATCACCGCGGGCAGCGCCACCGACAGGGCGAGGAAGCCCTTGTCGGACCCGATCACCGAGGTGTAGCGGCGCATCAGCGTCCACAGCTGGGAGAGCCAGCCCTGGGGCTTCGGCGGCTTCATCGCCTGCGCGGGCGGCATCTGCACCGACTGCGGGGCGACGGCGTCGATGTCCGCGGCGTACATCTGGTAGTGCTGCGAGCCCTTCCAGCGGCCCGCCCAGTCGTAGTCGCGGTAGCTCTCGAAGGCGGAGAAGACATCGGCCCAGGTGCCGTAGCCGAAGAAGTTCAGCGCCTCCTCGGGCGGGCCGAAGTAGGCGACCGAGCCGCCGGGCGCCATCACGAGGAGCTTGTCGCAGATCGCGAGCTCGGCCACCGAGTGGGTCACGACCAGGACGGTGCGGCCGTCGTCGGCGAGGCCGCGGAGCAGCTGCATGACGTCGCGGTCCATGCCCGGGTCGAGACCCGACGTGGGCTCGTCGAGGAAGATCAGCGACGGCTTGGTGAGGAGCTCCAGGGCCACCGAGACGCGCTTGCGCTGGCCACCGGAGAGAGAGGTGACCTTCTTCTCCTTGTGGATGTCCAGCTTGAGCTCGCGCAGCACCTCGTCGATGCGCTGCTGGCGCTCGGTCTCGGTGGTGTCGGCGGGGAAGCGCAGCTTGGCCGCGTACTTCAGCGCCTTCTTGACGGTCAGCTCCTTGTGCAGGATGTCGTCCTGCGGGACCAGACCGATGCGCTGGCGCAGCTCGGCGAACTGCTTGTAGAGGTTGCGGTTGTCGTAGAGGACGTCGCCCTTGTTGGCGGGCCGGTAGCCGGTGAGCGCCTTGAGCAGGGTCGACTTTCCGGAGCCCGAGGGGCCGATGACCGCGATGAGGGACTTCTCGGGGACGCCGAAGGAGACGTCCTTGAGGATGTCCTTGCCGCCGTCGACCGTGACGGTCAGATGGCGGGCGGAGAAGGAGACGTCACCGGTGTCGACGAACTCTTCGAGCCGGTCGCCGACGATGCGGAACGTCGAGTGGCCGACGCCGACGATGTCCTGCGGGCCGAGCAGGACGCTGCCGCCCTTGGCGATCGGCTGACCGTTGACGTAGGTGCCGTTGTGGGAGCCGAGGTCGCGGATCTCCATCCGGCCGTCGGGCGTCGCGTGGAACTCGGCGTGGTGGCGCGAGACCTGGAGGTCGGAGACGACCAGCTCGTTCTCCAGCGCACGGCCGATGCGCATGACGCGGCCGAGGGCGACCTGGTGGAACGTGGTCGGGCTGCGGTCTCCGTAGACGGGCGGGGTGCCCGCGGGGCCGCCGCCCTGCTGCGGGAACTGCGGCTGCTGTTGCTGCTGCCAGGACTGCTGCGGCACCTGCGGCTGCTGCTGTTGCTGAGGCCATCCACCCTGCTGGGGCGGTGCCTGCTGGGGCTGCGGATGGGCGGGGGCCCCCTGCGCCTGCTGGGCGGGGGCGGGCTGTGCGTAGGCGGCCGCGGCGGTACCGGACAGATTCAGCCGCGGACCGTCGGTCGCGTTGCCGAGGTGGACCGCGGAGCCGGGAGCGATGTCCATCTGATGGATGCGCTGGCCCCGCACATAGGTGCCGTTGGTGGATCCGTGGTCCTCGATGACCCAACTGCGGCCGCTCCAGCTGATCGTGGCGTGCCGCCACGAGACTCTGGCGTCGTCCACGACGAGGTCGCCCTGCGGATCACGTCCCAAGGTGTACGACCTGGACGGATCGAGCGTCCAGGTGCTGCCATTCAATTCCAGTACGAGTTCCGGCACTCCAGCCCCACTTGTCGTCCCCCGAAAGACCTCCGCTCCGGAGGCCCGTTACTCCCGACACCGGGAGTCTAGGGATGGTGAACATCGTGGGGAACTATTTCAGGCCCGGCCTCGTATCCGAAACCCGGGCCTTGTGAATTAGGTGCACAGACCGGGCACAGTCCCGTCGCGTTCCTGCAACAGCGCTCCGGGGCCGCCCCGTTGACGTGGGTCAAACACGCATCGACAGTGGGAAGCACCCATGAGTACGTACGGGTCATGATGTCCGCCCATAAATGATGTCCATGCGGATCAAAAATCCCGTATCGCCCACATGGGTTCGAGTCGGCTCGTATCGGGGGGGTCCTGATGGGTGTGGGCGGCAAGGGCGTCCGGGGTGCGGTCCGGTGGGGTGATGTCGCTCTCTCCTCGGTCGCCTCGGTGAGCTGGGCCGTGGTCGCGATGGCGGGCACGGCCGCGCTCGGAGTGCGGCTGCTCGGCGCGGACGCGGCGGGGGCGCCGGGGCCGATGACCGCGGCGGTGGTGGTGCTCGCGGCGGGCGGCTCCGTCACCCCCTCCGGGGACGTCTCGGTGTTCGGGCTGAGCGGTGCGCAGGCGGCCACGGCGGTCGATTTCACGCCACTGGGCGTCGCTCTCGCGGGCGCGCTCGCCCTCGCCCTCGTCTTCCTGCGCTCCCTGCGGGCGTCGGGGGCCCGGATCGCGGGCGGCGAACTCGCGGCGCGCGGCGCGGCGGTGGTGGCGCTCTTCGTCGCCGTCACCGGCGGGCTCGCTCGGGCGGGGCACGACCTCGTCACGCTGGACGGGAGTCGGCCGGGCCTCGACGGCGTGCGGATCCCCGGGGTGGCGGCGGTCCCCGGGCTCGGGGACCTCGGCGGCCTGCTGCCGGACCGGCTCGCCCGGCTCGCGGAGACCCGCGCGGACGTCGGCTACGACGTCGACACCGCGCGCTCGCTCGCGGGCGCGGCGTGCTGGGCGCTGGTGGTGCTCGTGATCGCCCTGCTCGCCTCGCGCCGGGCCCCGCTGCCGCGCGGCTTCGACCGGCTGCACCGCTCGGTGCGGCCCGCGGTGTCCGCCCTGGTGACGGCGGTCCTGGTGGCGGTGGCGGCGGGGTTCGCGGCGGCGGCGTACGCGGCGTGCGGCGATGCCCACCCGGGGCGGATCGCGGGCGCCGCACTGCTCGGCGCGCCCAACGGCGTCTGGACGGCGATCCCGCTCGGCCTCCTCGTGCCGTGGCACGGCGGGGCGACGGGCACGCTCGCCACGCTCCTGCCCCACCCGCTCCCCCGCCTGCTCGGGGCGGGCGGAGACGACCCGGTGACGTTGAGCCGCCTCGCCCAACTGGACGGCCGTGTCTGGCTGTTGGGGGTGGGCGTGCTCATCCTGATGCTGTACGCGGGGGTGCTCGCCGCGGCCCGTACGCCGGCCTGCGACGGCTCGCCGGGCGCGTTCGCGGGGCGCTGCGCGCTGTCGCTGGGCGCGGCCACCGCGGTGGCGCTCCCCCTGATGGTGCGGCTCACCGGAGTGTCCGTGAACGCCTCTCTTTCGGTGCTGGGCTTCGACGCGTTCGGCGCGGGCATCGAGCTGCACGGCGACGCGGGGCTCGCGTGCGCGCTGGGCGCCGGCTGGGGCGCCCTGGCCGGCGCGACGGGCGCGGCACTGGCCCACCTCACGGGCGCGGCGGGACACAGGGCCTCGACACTGGCCCGCCTGTCGGCGAGCACGGGCCGGCGAATCCCCACGCCGGACGGGCCGCCGATGCCGAGTGAGCCACCGATGCCGAGTGGTCCGCCGATGCCGAGTGAGCCACCGATGCCGAGTGGTCCGCCGATGCCGAGTGAGCCACCGACGGCGGGTGAGCCGCCGACGGCGGGCGGACCACCGGCACCGGGCCCACCGGGCGGGCCTTCGACGGCGCCGAGCGAACCACCGGCAGCGCGCAGGCCTCCGGCAGCGGACCCGCCTCCGACGCCGGACCAGCCACCGGGACCAGGCGGGCCACCCACGCAGCACCGGCCCCCGACACCGAGCGGACCTCCGGCCCCGGGCAACCCCCCGGCACCGGACCCGTCGGCGCCGGACGGGCCCGTGCCGGCCCGCTCCGCCCGGCCGACCCGCCCCGCCCTGCCGCACCGGCCTCCCGGTCCCGACAGCAACCCGTACCTCGGGCCGCCGCCCGGCCCGCACAGCGCCCCCACGCTGCCCGGGGCGCCGGGCCGTCCGCCGGGTGCGCCCCGCTCGGGCAGGCCCCGGCACGACGGGCCGCCGCCTCCGCCCGGCGTACCGAAGGCGCCTCGCTGAACCACCTCCCCCCCGGGGGGCCGGGGCCACCTCGTCGAACCGCCCTCCCCCGGCAGGCCGAGGCGACCGCGCCATCGGCGCGCCGAGGCCGCCCGGCCGCACCGCCCGCCCCGGAGCCCCGCCGAACCGCCCCGTGCCGGTGGGCGCGGTGTCCGCAGGGCGGGACGGCGTGCGGGGGCGGCGGCGGGGGCGGATACGGTGGAGTCACCATGACGCCATCGCCCCTGCCCCCCGCCGGCCAGAACTCCGCCGCCGGTCAGAGCCCTGACGTACCGACCCTCCTCGTCAAGATCTTCGGCAAGGACCGCCCGGGTATCACCGCCGGGCTCTTCGACACCCTCGCCGCCTACGCCGTCGACGTCGTCGACATCGAACAGGTCGTCTCCCGCGGCCGTCTCGTGCTGTGCGCGCTCGTCACCGAGCCGACCGTGGCCACCCCGGGCGAGCTGCGCGCGACCGTGCACAGCTGGGCCGATTCGCTCAACCTCGAAGCGGAGATCATCTCCGGCATCGGCGACAACCGGCCGCGCGGCAGCGGCCGTTCGCACGTCACGGTGCTCGGTCATCCGCTGACCGCCGAGTCCACGGCGGCCATAGCGGCTCGTATCGCCGGCACCGGCGGCAACATCGACCGCATCTTCCGGCTCGCCAAGTACCCGGTCACCGCAGTGGAGTTCGCCGTGTCGGGCGTGGCGACCGGGGCGCTGCGCACCGCGCTCGCGATGGAGGCCAAGGCCCTCGGGGTGGACGTGGCCGTCGTGTCGGCGGGGCTGCACCGGCGGGCCCAGCGGCTCGTCGTGATGGACGTGGACTCCACGCTGATCCAGGACGAGGTGATCGAGCTCTTCGCGGCGCACGCCGGCTGCGAGGACGAGGTCGCCGAGGTGACGGCCGCCGCGATGCGCGGCGAGTTGGACTTCGAGCAGTCGCTGCACGCCCGGGTGGCGCTGCTGCGCGGCCTCGACGTCTCGGTGGTGGACAAGGTGCGGGCGGAGGTCCGGCTGACTCCGGGCGCCCGCACCCTGGTCCGTACGCTCAAGGCGCTCGGCTACCAGGTCGGCGTGGTGTCCGGCGGGTTCACCCAGGTCACCGACGGCCTCAAGGACGAGCTGGGGCTCGACTTCGCGTCCGCCAACACCCTGGAGATCGAGGACGGCAGGTTCACCGGCCGGGTCACCGGCGAGATCGTGGACCGGGCCGGAAAGGCGCGGCTGCTGCGGGAGTTCGCCGCGCAGGCCGGGGTGCCGCTGGCGCAGACCGTGGCGATCGGCGACGGTGCCAACGACCTCGACATGCTGAACGCGGCGGGCCTGGGCGTCGCCTTCAACGCCAAGCCGGTGGTCCGGGAGGCCGCGCACACCGCGGTGAACGTGCCCTTCCTCGACACCGTGCTCTATCTGCTCGGCATCACGCGGGAAGAGGTCGAGGCCGCCGACGGCGTCCTGGACTGACCCGTTCCGTACGGCACTTCGCCGTTCCCTCCGCACGCGAAAGGCCCCGGCGGTGCGCGCCGGGGCCTTCGTCGTGGAGCGGGTGACGGTGCGGAGCCCGTGTGCTCAGGCGTGCGGCGCCCAGAACTCGACGAGCTCGGCCGCGCCGTGTTCGACGGACTTCCAGGAGCCCTCGAAGGTCAGCACGGCGATGGCGGAGGTCGGGAAGCCGCTGCGGTTCATCCGCGACAGCACATCGCCCTCGGCCCGGCCGGCGAGCGCGTCGGCGAGCGCGTGCATGCCGGGGTTGTGTCCGATGAGCACCAGGTCGGCGACGTCGTCGGGGGTCTCGTTGACCAGCGCGATCAGCTCGCCGAGCGAGGCCTCGTACATCCGGTCCTCGTACACCGTCCTGGGGCGGTGCGGGAGTTCCTGGACGGCGAGCTTCCAGGTCTCGCGGGTCCTGACCGCGCTGGAGCAGAGGGCGAGGTCGAAGGTGATGCCGGTTTCGGCGAGGCGACGGCCGGCGATCGGGGCGTCCGCCCGGCCCCGCTCGGCGAGCGGCCGGTCGTGGTCGGACACCTCGGGCCAGTCGGCCTTGGCGTGCCGGAGAAGGACGATCCTGTGCGGTGTGTCGGCGCTCATGCTCTCCAGCTTCGCATGAATCACGCCATCGGGCTCAGGGTGTTGGAGGGCCCGGCGGGGTCCCGGTGCCCTGCTCCGGAGGGGGCCCACGGGACCTAGTGCCCGAGGGTGTGCTGGATGCGGTCGACGAGGTGGTTGAGGGTCCCGTCGCCGGCGGCCGCGTGGGCGTCGCCCGATCCGACGACGAGCGCGAGGAGCACGAAGAACGCGATCGCGGGCAGCACCACGCCCCACCACGGCAGCTTGAAGTCGACGCCACCGGCGGCCGGTTGGGGGGACCTGGGGTGGGTGTGGGCCGACATGACCGCCTCCGTGGATTCCGGGTTCGAGTGCCGCGTACGAACGGGTCGTTCGCCGCATCTCGAAATCTACGGATCCAGGGGGCGCCGCCCCATCCGGTGACCCACCCACTTCACCCTGACCCTGACCCCCTAGGGGATGGTGGGGCTAGCACCACCACGGTCGGGCCGGTGGTCAGGGGGAGGCGATCGTCGCGATGATGGCGACGACGACCGTGACGGCGAGCATCGCGCCGAGCACGAGCAGGAGCTTCTTGTGGCTGTTCTGCGGATTGGGTTCGAGCACTGGCATGCCGACAGTGTCGCATCCCGGTTTGGCCCGCTATCGCCGGGCCCCGGCCTCGTCGCCCGTCCGGCTCATCGCCGGGCCCCGGCCTCGTCCTCGATCGTACGGTCGCGTCCGGCCAGGATGCCGACGACGATCTGCGGCACCATGAGGCACGCCATCAGCGCGATGGGCAGGGCCCAGCCGCCGGTGCTGTCGTGCAGGACGCCGACCAGGAGCGGGCCCGGGATGGAGAGCAGGTAGCCGACGCACTGGGCGAAGGCGGAGAGCCGCACCACGCCGGCGTGGCTCCGCGACCGCTTGCTGATCATGGTGAGGGCGAGCGGGAAGGCGCAGTTGGAGATGCCGAGGAGCAGCGCCCAGGCCCAGGCTCCGGCGGCCGGTGCGAGGTAGAGCCCGGCGTAGCCGGCCAGGCCGCAGGCGCCGAGCGCGACGACGATGGGGCCCTGGCTGCGCAGCCGGTTGACGAGCCAGGGGATGACGAAGCCGAGGGGCACGCCCATCACCATGGTGATGGAGAGCAGCAGCCCCGCGGTGCCGGCCGAGACGCCCGCGTCGCGGAAGATCGTCGGCATCCAGCCCATCGTGATGTAGGCGCCGGTGGCCTGGAGGCCGAAGAAGCAGGCGAGCGCCCAGGCGGTGCCGCTGCGGGTGATGCGCAGCGCGGGCGCCGCCTCTTCGTGGGCGACGGGGGCCGGTTCCACGCTTCCCGAGCGGTCGCGGGCCAGCGGGATCCAGGCCGCGACGGCGACGACGGCGAGGAGCGCCCAGATGCCGAGTCCCTGGCGCCAGCTGCCGCCGAGCGCGTCGGTGAGCGGCACGGTGGTGACCGCGGCGAGCGAGGTGCCCGCGGCGAGGGCCATCGAGTAGAGGCCGGTCATGGAGCCGACGCGGTCGGGGTAGTACCGCTTGACGATCACGGGCATCAGGACGTTGCTGACGGCTATGCCCATCAGGGCGAGCGCGCTGGCCGCGAGGAAGCCGACGGTGCCGCCCGCGAAGGGGCGCAGCAGCAGACCGGCGGTGATGGCGGCCATGCCGGCGAGGACGACGGCGCCGGGGCCGAAGCGGCGGGCCAGGCGCGGCGCCATGATGCCGAACACGGCGAAGCAGAACGCGGGGACCGAGGTGAGGACGCCCGCGATGCCGTCGCTCATGCCGAGGCCGCCGGTGACCTCCTTCATCAGGGAGCCGAGGCTGGTGATGGCGGGTCGCAGGTTGACGGCGGCGAGCACCAGCGCGAGCGGCACGGCCCAGCGCGTCCACGACGGCACCCGGCCCGCGGTGGCGGGGGCGTCCGGGCGTGCGGTGGGGGCGGGGGGCGCGGGACTCAGCGTGCTGGTTTCTTCGTCGGCCATGGGACCATCATAGAATCATGGGATGATTGGTTGTCCAATCGCTCACCGCACACCCTCGCGGACCCACGGCCCTCCTCGGACCCACGGCCCTTCCCGGACCCACAAGCCTTCCCGGACACCACAGCCCTTCTCGGACAGGAGCACCATGACGCTGAGCTCTCCCCGGCGGTCCGCCCTCGTCGACCAGGTGATCGCGCAGCTGCGCAACCAGATCACCACGGGCGAGTGGGCGGTGGGGTCGCGCATCCCGACCGAGCCGGAGCTGGTCGAGCAGCTCGGGGTGGCGCGCAACACCGTCCGCGAGGCCGTCCGCGCCCTGGCCCACAACGGCCTGCTCGACATCCGGCAGGGCTCCGGCACCTACGTGGTGGCGACGAGTGAGCTGGCCGGGGTGATGCACCGCAGGTTCGCCGACGCGGATCCGCGCCATGTGGCCGAGCTGCGCTCCACGCTGGAGTCGTCGGCGGCGAAGCTGGCCGCCGAGCGGCGTACCGAGCGCGAGCTGAAGCAGCTGGACACGCTGCTGGAGCGGCGCGAGGAGGCCTGGGCCTCCGGCGACCGGGAGGCCTTCGTCGCCGCCGACGCCACCCTGCACCTGGCGGTCGTCGCCGCCTCGCACAACGACGTGCTGACCGAGCTGTACGCGGACCTCGGCCATCTGCTGCGCGACTGGCTGCGGGACGACGTGGCCCTCGACATGAGCCCGGAGCACCACATGGACCACAGTCGCATGGTCGACGCGATCCGGGCGGGCGACGCGGAGACGGCCGCGTCGGAGGCCGCGGCCCACGCGTTCATCTGTCTGCCGGAGCGTCTCGCCGGCCGGTGAGCGCACCCGGGGCGGCGGCCCCGGCCCGGCGTCGGGTCAGGACACCTTCTGGTGGGTCACCCACACCGCGCCGACGCCCTTCCAGCACCGGTCGATGAGCCGTACCGTCTGGCCCGGGAACACGTCCACCGGCGCCGCGTCCGCGTCCAGGTCCCACCACATCGCGCAGTCGGTGTGCAGCCGCACCCGGTCGACGTCCGGGTAGGGGTTGTGGCAGTACGCGACGGCGTGCGAGCCCTGCACCGAGGTCCGGCACGCGGCGCCGAACGGCTCGGGCGCCGGGACCGGCGCCGCCTCGGGTGCGGTCGCGGCGCGCACCACCGAGGGGGCGGCGAGACCGGCCGCCGTGACGAGCAGCAGCAGGAGCAGGGCCAGGGCCCGGCGCTCCGTGACACGCAGGGGGCGCGACACCGCGCCACCTCCTCCCCGCTCGACCGACCGGCCCGTCCGTTTCGATCAGTCTGCGGTCACCGCGCCCGCCACGCACGGCGGCCGCCCACCGAACGGGTCGGTGGGCGGCCGCCGTGGGGCGTTCGGGTGTTACGCGCCCATCATGTGCACGCCACCGTCGACGTGGATGATCTCGCCCGTGGTCTTCGGGAAGAAGTCCGAGAGCAGCGCCACGATGCCGCGGCCCGCGGGCTCCGGGTCGGCCATGTCCCAGTCCAGCGGGGAGCGGGTGTTCCACACCTCGGCGAGGTCCGCGAAGCCCGGGATGGACTTGGCGGCCATCGAGCCGATCGGCCCGGCCGAGATGAGGTTGCAGCGGAAGTTCTCCTTGCCCAGGTCGCGGGCGAGGTAGCGGGAGGTCGCCTCGAGTGCGGCCTTGGCCGGACCCATCCAGTCGTACTTCGGCCAGGCGAACTGGGCGTCGAAGGTGAGGCCGACGACGGAGCCGCCGTTCGGCATCAGCGGACGGCAGGCCATGGTGAGCGACTTCAGGGAGTACGCCGAGACGTGCATCGCGGTCGCGACGTCCTCGAAGCTCGCCTCGAGGAAGTTGAAGGCGCCCTGCGGCGCGAAGCCGATCGAGTGGACGATGCCGTCGAGGCCGCCGAGCTCGTCCTTGACCAGGCCGGCGAGGCGGTCGAGGTGCTCCTGGTTGGTCACGTCGAGCTCGATGACCTTGGCCGGCTTGGGGAGCTTCCTGGCGATGCGCTCGGTCAGGGTGGGCCGCGGGAAAGCGGTGAGGATGATCTCCGCGCCCTGCTCCTGCGCGACCTTGGCCGCGTGGAAGGCGATGGAGGACTCCATCAGCACACCCGTGATGAGGATGCGCTTGCCGTCGAGAATTCCGCTCATGGTGATCAGTGACCCATGCCCAATCCGCCGTCAACGGGGATGACGGCTCCAGTGATGTACGAGGCGTCGTCGGAGGCGAGGAACTTCACCGCGGCGGCGATCTCCTCGGGCTGCGCGTAGCGGCCCAGCGGCACCTGGGACACGATGCCCGCGCGCTGCTCCTCGGTGAGCACCTTGGTCATGTCGGTGTCGACGAAACCGGGTGCGACGACGTTGAAAGTGATGTTCCGGGAGCCGAGTTCGCGCGCCAGCGACCGGGCGAAGCCCACCAGACCGGCCTTGGAGGCGGCGTAGTTGGCCTGGCCCGCCGAGCCGAGAAGGCCGACGACCGAGGAGATCAGCACCACGCGGCCCTTCTTCGCGCGCAGCATGGCGCGGTTGGCGCGCTTGACCACACGGAAGGTGCCGGTGAGGTTGGTGTCGAGCACGGACGTGAAGTCGTCCTCGGACATCCGCATCAGGAGCTGGTCCTTGGTGATCCCCGCGTTGGCGACGAGGACCTCGACCGGGCCGTGCTTCTCCTCGATCTCCTTGTAGGCCTGCTCCACTTGCTCGGCGTCGGTGATGTCACACCTGACGGCCAGACAGCCCAGTTCGGCGAGCGCGGCCGGCGGCTCTCCGGAGCGGTACGTGATCGCGACCTTGTCGCCGCTCTCGGCAAAAGCGCGGGCGATGGCGAGGCCGATGCCCCGGTTACCTCCGGTGACGAGAACCGAGCGGCTCAACGGATCACCCTTTCGATAGGCGGATTCATACTCCCGCAAACTATCGGTACCGCCCTCCTTCCGAGGAATCGAGCCCTGACAGTGGCATGGAACGAGCGCTGTCGGGTCTCTACAGAAAGGGCGTAGTCACGGAGCCGCGGGCGCGACATGATCGGGGCGACCGGTCTCATACGACAGGAGACAGCTGTGCCATCTGGGACCCATTCCATCGACGAAGCCTTCACGGCGCTACCGCTGCGGGCCCTCGCCGACGCGGCACTCGCGCGCGCCCGTGCCCTCGGCGCCGACCACGCCGACTTCCGGGTAGAGCGGGTGCGCAGCGCGTCCCGGCGGCTGCGGGACGCCCGGCCCTCCGGTTCCTCCGACACCACCGACCTCGGCTACGCGGTCCGCGTCGTGCACGGCGGTGCCTGGGGGTTCGCCTCCGGGGTCGACCTGACGATGGACGCGGCCGCCAAGGTGGCCTCCGCCGCGGTCGCGATGGCCCAGCTGTCCGCGCAGATCATCGCGGCCGCCGGGTCGAGTGAGAGGGTCGAGCTCGCCGACGAGCCGGTGCACGCGGAGAAGACCTGGATCTCCGCCTACGACATCGACCCGTTCACGGTGGCCGACGAGGACCAGAGCGCGCTGCTCGCCGACTGGAGCGCGCGGCTGCTGCGCGCCGAGGGCGTGGAGCACGTCGACGCCTCGCTGCTCACGGTGCACGAGAACAAGTTCTACGCGGACACGGCGGGCACCGTCACCACCCAGCAGCGGGTGCGGGTGCACCCGCAGCTCACCGCGATCGCGGTGGACCGCGCGAGCGGCGAGTTCGACTCGATGCGCACCCTGGCGCCGCCGGCCGGGCGCGGCTGGGAGTACCTGACGGGCACCGGCTGGGACTGGGAGTCGGAGCTCGCGGAGATTCCCTCGCTGCTGGCCGAGAAGATGCGGGCGCCGGCCGTCGAGAGCGGCCGCTACGACCTCGTGGTGGACCCGTCCAACCTGTGGCTGACCATCCACGAGTCGATCGGCCACGCCACCGAGCTGGACCGGGCGCTCGGCTACGAGGCGGCGTACGCGGGCACCTCGTTCGCCACCTTCGACCAGCTGGGCAAGCTGGCGTACGGCTCGCAGGTGATGAACGTGACCGGCGACCGCACCGCGGAGCACGGGCTCGCCACCATCGGCTACGACGACGAGGGCGTCGCGGCGCAGTCGTGGGACCTGGTGAGGGACGGCACCCTCGTCGGCTACCAACTCGACCGCCGCATCGCGAAGTTGACGGGACTCGGCCGCTCCAACGGATGCGCCTTCGCCGACTCCCCCGAGCACGTTCCCGTACAGCGGATGGCGAACGTGTCGCTCAAGCCGGACCCGGGCGGGCTCTCCACGGAGGATCTGATCGGCGGGGTCGAGCGCGGCATCTACGTGGTCGGCGACCGGTCGTGGTCGATCGACATGCAGCGCTACAACTTCCAGTTCACCGGCCAGCGCTTCTTCCGCATCGAGAACGGCCGACTGGCCGGCCAGCTCCGCGACGTCGCCTACCAGGCCACCACCACCGACTTCTGGGGCTCCATGGAGAAGGTGGGCGGCCCCCAGACCTACGTCCTGGGCGGCGCCTTCAACTGCGGCAAGGCCCAGCCGGGCCAGATCGCCGCGGTCTCCCACGGTTGCCCCTCGGCCCTGTTCCGCGACGTCAACATCCTCAACACCGCGCAGGAGGCAGGGCGATGACATACCGGCCGCACCACAGCTCCCCCGGCTGGGGGTCCGGGGGTCGTCCCCCGGGACAGCACAGTCTCAACACCGCGCAGGAGGCAGGGCGATGAGCTCCCGTAGGACCGTCAAGCCGTACGAGATCGTCGAGCGGGCCCTGGAGCTCTCCACCGCCGACGGCTGTGTCGTCATCGCCGACGAGCACTCCTCGGCCAATCTGCGCTGGGCCGGGAACGCGCTGACCACCAACGGGGTCACCCGCGGGCGGACGCTGACCGTGATCGCGACGGTCGACGGCGCCGAGGGCACCTCCTCCGGCGTCGTGTCGCGCTCGGCCGTCACCGCCGCCGACCTGGAGCCGCTGGTACGGGCCGCGGAGGCGGCGGCGCGCTCCGCCGGGCCGTCCGAGGACGCCCAGCCGCTGGTCACCGGCGTTCCGGTGGCGCCGGGCTTCACCGAGGCACCGGCCGAGACCACCTCCGCCGTGTTCGCCGACTTCGCGCCCGCGCTCGGCGAGGCCTTCGCGCGCGCCAAGGCGGGCGGCCGCGAGCTGTACGGCTTCGCCAGCCACGAGCTGACCAGCACCTACCTCGGTACCTCCACGGGCCTGCGGCTCCGTCACGACCAGCCCAACGGCACCCTGGAGCTGAACGCCAAGTCCCCGGACCGGACCCGCTCGGCCTGGGCGGGGCGGGCGACCGCGGACTTCAAGGACGTCGACCCGGGCGCCCTCGACGACGAGCTGACCCGCCGGCTGGGCTGGGCCGAGCGCCGCGTCGAGCTGCCGGCCGGGCGGTACGAGACGCTGCTGCCGCCTACCGCGGTGGCCGATCTGCTGATCTACCAGATCTGGTCGGCCGCGGCCCGCGACGCCGCCGAGGGCCGGACCGTCTTCTCGAAGCAGGGCGGCGGCACGCGGGTCGGCGAGACCCTCGCCCGGCTGCCGCTGTCGCTGCGCAGCGACCCGAACGAGCCGGGTCTGGAATACGCGCCGTTCGTGGTGGCGCACACCTCGGGCGACACGGAGTCGGTGTTCGACAACGGTCTCCCCGTCGCCGCGACCGACTGGATCCGCGACGGCCGGCTGGAGAACCTCGTCACCACCCGGCACAGCGCCGCCCTCACCGGTCTGCCCCTCGCACCCTCCGCGGGGAACCTCGTCCTGGACGGCGGGGGCGAGCGCTCCCTGGACGAGATGGTCGCCGCCACCGAGCGCGGCCTGCTCCTCACGTGCCTGTGGTACATCCGCGAGGTGGACCCGGCGACGCTGCTCCTGACCGGTCTGACCCGGGACGGCGTGTACCTCGTCGAGGACGGCGAGGTGGTCGGCGAGGTCAACAACTTCCGGTTCAACGAGTCGCCGGTGGACCTCCTGTCACGGGCCACCGAGGCGGGGCGCACCGGAAAGACCCTGCCCAGGGAGTGGAGCGACTACTTCACCCGGACCGCGATGCCCGCGCTGCGCGTTCCCGACTTCAACATGAGCTCGGTCAGCCGGGGCGTATAACCTCGGTGCTGGCAGTAAGCACGTCAAGCACGTCTGAAGGAGACAAGAGACCCGTGACGGACATCGTCGACGAACTGCAGTGGCGTGGGCTGATCGCCCTCTCCACTGACGAGGACGCATTGCGCAAGGCGTTCGCGGACGGTCCCGTCACGTTCTATTGCGGCTTCGACCCGACCGCGCCCAGCCTGCACCTCGGCAACCTGGTGCAGATCCTCACCATGCGCCGGATCCAGCTCGCGGGCAACCGTCCGCTGGGGCTGGTCGGCGGGGCCACCGGCCTCATCGGCGACCCGAAGCCCAACTCGGAGCGCACGCTGAACGCGCCGGAGGTCGTGGCGGGCTGGGTCGAGCGGCTGCGCGGCCAGATCGAGCGGTTCCTCGACTTCGAGGGCCCGCACGCCGCGACGATGGTCAACAACCTGGACTGGACGTCGGGCCTGTCGGCGATCGACTTCCTGCGCGACATCGGCAAGTACTTCCGGGTCAACAAGATGATCGCGAAGGAGGCCGTCTCGCGCCGGCTCAACTCCGACGCGGGCATCAGCTACACCGAGTTCAGCTACCAGATCCTCCAGGGCATGGACTTCCTGGAGCTGAACCGGCGCTACGGCTGCACGCTGCAGACCGGCGGCAGCGACCAGTGGGGCAACCTCACGGCGGGCACCGACCTGATCCACCGGGTCGAGCCCGACGCCGATGTGCACGCCCTCGCCACGCCGCTGATCACCAAGGCGGACGGCACCAAGTTCGGCAAGACGGAGTCCGGCACGGTCTGGCTCGACCCCGAGCGGACCACGCCGTACGCCTTCTTCCAGTTCTGGCTCAACGCGGACGACCGGGACATCTCGAAGTTCCTGCGGATCTTCAGCTTCAAGTCCCGCGAGGAGATCGAGGAGCTGGAGAAGCTCACCGAGGAGCGGCCGCAGGCCAGGGCCGCTCAGCGGGCGCTCGCCGAGGAGCTGACCACGCTGGTGCACGGCGCGGAGCAGACGGCCGCGGTGACGGCCGCCTCCAAGGCGCTCTTCGGCCAGGGTGAGCTGACGGAGCTCGACGAGGCGACGCTGGCCGCCGCCCTATCGGAGCTGCCGAACGCGAAGGTGTCCGCACTCGGCCCGGTGACCGATCTGTTCGCCGAAGTGGGCCTCGTGGCCAGCAAGTCGGCGGCCCGCCGCACCGTGAAGGAGGGCGGCGCCTACGTGAACAACGTGAAGGTGACGGCCGAGGACGCGGTGGCGACGGCCGACGAGCTGCTGCACGGGCGCTGGCTGGTGCTGCGCCGGGGCAAGAAGAACCTGGCGGCCGTGGAGTTCACCGGCGCCTGACCGGCAGGGCACGCGTGAGGGGGCGGTTCCGTCGCGGAACCGCCCCCTCGTCGCGTGCCGTCAGGCTCTCTGCTTGTTGCCCCGCACCGCCATGTAGAGCATGTCGCCCAGGAAGACGATGACGACGGCCGCCGCGATCTGGAGGCCGTGCCTGCCCCAGTCGATGCCCTTGGTCTCGGCGATGCCGATGGCGCGGGCGATCGAGTTGCCGACGATGCCGCCGATGATGCCGAAGATGGTGGTCAGCCAGAGCGGACTGTGCTGCTTGCCGGGAATGATCGCCTTGGCGATGATTCCGAGCACGAATCCCACGATGATGGCCCACAACCAGCCCATGGCTGCCTCCTAGTACGGCTCGACGTGAGCAGGTTCAGCCAGTTTCTGCCCGTACCCCGTACGGCGCATGTCGGACTCGTCCGTACGTGGCATGTACTGCGGCATCCGCGCAGGTAAGAGCCGCCCCGCTCTCGAACCCGGCCGACCCGCGGCGTACGGTGAGAGCAGTCCGGGCCGGGGAGAGCCCGCGGTGGAACTCGGGTGATGGAACGTGATGGGGAAGCAGAGCGGTGGCCAGGTGTTCCGGATCACCGGAGCCCGCCGGTCGCTCGACGAGGACGTCCGGGGCCGGCAGCGCCGCTATGTGATCTCGATGTCGGTCCGCACGCTCGCGGTGATCCTGACGGCGGTGCTGTGGAACGTCGAGCGCCCGGTCGCCATCGTGACGCTGGCGCTCGGCGCGCTGCTGCCCTATGTGGCGGTCGTGTTCGCCAACGGCGGCCGGGAGAACGCGACTTCGCTCCCCTCCACCTTCATCCCCGCCCCCTCCCGGCCGGCGCTCGGCGCGGCCCCGGCGGACGGTCCCGCGCCGTCCCCGGCGGAACCGATGGCGGGACCCGCGGCCGGTGACCACGAACCGCACGCACGCGAACAGGGCTGACGCGTCACCGTCCGCCAAGCTCAAGAAAACCTCAGATCAATCATGAAGTTCCGGTGCACCACACCGGGTCCCCCATGACATACTTCGTAGGCGCTCCGCATCCCCCGTCGGAGCGACGGACCGACGCCGGGCAGCTCCCCCCGTGGCTGCTCGGCGTCGCCATTTCCACGGGGCCGCATGCCGCACAATGTCTCTGTGAGTGACGAGACCAGCGACGAGACCCCCATCTGTTCCGCCAAGGGCTGCCGTGCCGCCGCCGTCTGGGTCCTGGCCTGGAACAACCCCAAGATCCATACGCCGGAGCGGCGCAAGACGTGGCTCGCGTGCGAGGAGCACCGCGAGCACCTCTCCCAATTCCTGGGCGTACGGGGCTTCTTGAAGGACGTGGTGACGCTCGCCGAGTGGGATGCGGCCGGTTCAGCCGCCGATCGCTGACATCGGGCGCTCCGGCTGCAGGAACGAGGGGTCGTCGAGACCCGATCCGGCCTTCTTGCCCCACATGGCCAGCTTCCACAGCCGGGCGATCTCGTCGTCGCCCGCGTCCGAGCGCAGGGCCGCGCGCAGATCGGACTCCTCGCGGGCGAACAGGCAGGTCCGCACCTGGCCGTCGGCGGTGAGCCGGGTGCGGTCGCAGGCCCGGCAGAACGGGCGGGTCACCGAGGCGATGACGCCCACGGTGTGCGGGCCGCCGTCGACCACCCAGCGCTCGGCGGGCGCGGAGCCCCGCTCGTCGTCGCCCTCGGGGGTGAGCGTGAAGCGCGTACGCAGCGACTCCAGGATGTCACCGGCGGTGATCATGCCGTCGCGCTTCCAGCCGTGCTGGGCGTCGAGGGGCATCTGCTCGATGAAGCGCAGCTCGTAGTCGTGCTCGACGGCCCAGGCCAGCAGGTCGGGGGCTTCGTCGTCGTTGAGACCCGGCATCAGGACGGCGTTGACCTTGACCGGGGTGAGGCCGGCCGCGCGGGCGGCGTCCATGCCCTCGATGACGTCCTTGTGCCGGTCGCGGCGGGTCAGCGTCTTGAACACCTCGGGGCGCAGGGTGTCGAGCGAGACGTTGACCCGGTCGAGGCCGGCGGACTTCAGGGCCGAGGCGGTGCGCTTGAGGCCGATGCCGTTGGTGGTGATCGACATCTTGGGGCGCGGCTCCAGGGCGGCGCAGCGCTCGACGATCCCGACCAGGCCGGGCCGGAGCAGCGGCTCGCCGCCGGTGAAGCGGACCTCGGTGATGCCGAGATCGGTGACGGCGATGCGGATCAGACGGACGATTTCGTCATCGGTCAGCAGATCGGGCTTGGCGAGCCACTGCAGGCCTTCTTCCGGCATGCAGTACGTGCACCGCAGGTTGCACCGGTCGGTGAGCGAGACACGCAGGTCAGTGGCCACACGGCCGTAGGTGTCGATGAGCACTGTGGGCCCCCTCCCCCGTCGTCGAAGATTCCTCGGACATCGCACGGATGTGTATACACCCGAGCCTACGCGAGAGGTGCGCCAACTGTGGGGGCCGATTGTCACGAGGTGCGGCGAGGCCGTGTCGTAGGACCCTACGACACGGCCTCGGCCACGCGCCGTGCGGTTGTACGTCAGTGGGCGCCGACGCCGGTGAGGGACTTGACCTCCAGCTCGGCGTACTTGCCCGCGTCGGGCTCCTCCTTCGACAGGAGCGATCCGATCCAGCCGAGCAGGAAGCCGAGCGGGATGGAGATGAGACCCGGGTTCTCCAGCGGGAACCAGTGGAAGTCGACGCCCTTGAACATCGAGGTCTTCGGGTTGCCGGAGACGACGGGCGAGAACAGCACCAGGAACACCGAGCTGAACAGTCCGCCGTAGATCGACCACAGGGCGCCCTGGGTGGTGAAGCGCTTCCAGAACAGGCTGTAGAGGATGGTCGGCAGGTTCGCGGAGGCGGCCACGGCGAAGGCGAGCGCGACCAGGCCGGCCACGTTCATGTCGCGGGCGAACGCGCCGAGCAGGATCGCGACGGCGCCGATGAAGACGGTGGCCCAGCGCGCGGCCCGCATCTCCTCCTTCTCGGTCGCCTTTCCCTTGCGGATGACGTTGGCGTAGATGTCGTGCGCGAAGGAGGACGACGAGGCGAGGGTGAGGCCGGCGACGACGGCGAGGATCGTCGCGAAGGCGACCGCCGAGATCACCGCGAGCAGGGTCGCGCCGCCCGTGGTGCCGACGCCGCCGCCGAGATATTCGGCGAGCTGGGGCGCCGCGGTGTTGCCCGCCGGGTTCTGCGCCTTGATGGCGGCGGGCCCGACCAGGGCCGCCGCGCCGAAGCCGAGCGCGATGGTCATCAGGTAGAAGGCGCCGATGATGCCGATCGCCCAGTTCACCGACTTACGGGCGGCCTTCGCGGTGGGCACGGTGTAGAAGCGGATCAGGATGTGCGGCAGGCCCGCGGTGCCGAGCACCAGGGCGATGCCGAGCGAGAGGAAGTCGAGCTTGGAGGTGCCGCTGACGCCGTACTTCAGGCCGGGCTCCAGGAACGCCGAGCCCTTGCCGCTCTTCGCGGCCGCCGAGCCGAGCAGGTCGGAGATGTTGAAGTGGAACTTGAGCAGCACCAGGAAGGTCATGAGGATGGCCCCGGCGATGAGCAGGACGGCCTTGACCATCTGCACCCAGGTGGTGCCCTTCATGCCGCCGATGGTGACGTACACGATCATCAGGACGCCGACCAGGGCGACGATGAGGATCTTGCCCGCGTCGGTGGTGATGCCGAGCAGCAGCGAGACGAGCACGCCCGCGCCGGCCATCTGCGCGAGCAGGTAGAAGATCGACACGACGATGGTGGAGGCGCCCGCGGCGGTACGGACCGGGCGCTGCTTCATCCGGTAGGCGAGCACGTCGCCCATCGTGTAGCGGCCGGAGTTGCGCAGCGGCTCGGCGACCAGGAGGAGCGCCACCAGCCAGGCGACGAGGAAGCCGATGGAGTAGAGGAAGCCGTCGTAGCCGAACAGGGCGATGGCTCCGGCGATGCCGAGGAAGGACGCCGCGGACATGTAGTCGCCGGAGACCGCGAGGCCGTTCTGGAAGGCGGTGAACTGGCGCCCGCCCGCGTAGAAGTCGGAGGCGTTCTTGGTCTGGCGCCCGGCCCACACGGTGATGGCGAGGGTCGCGGCGACGAACACCGCGAACAGGGTGATGATCAGTGGCCGGTGCTCGGTGGTCGAGGAGGCGGCGAGGGGGATGAGGGCGGGGCTCATGCGTCGGCCTCCATGCGGTGCTTGATGACCTCGGCCCTGGGGTCGAGCTTCGCCGCTGCGTGCCGCGAGTAGAACCAGGCGATGAGGAACGTGGTGAGGAACTGGGCGAGGCCGAAGACGAAGGCCACGTTGATGTTGCCGGCGACCTTGGTGCCCATGAGGCCGCCCGCGTAGCTGGACAGCAGCACGTACAGCAGGTACCAGCTGATGAAGGCGACGGTCAGCGGGAAGGCGAACGAGCGGTGGGCGCGGCGCAGTTCACCGAATTCGGCGCTCTGCTGCTCCGAGACGAACGCCTCGGTGGTGGGCTGGGCCGGGCGGGGGGCCGCCCCGGCTTCGGGGGGCGACGCGTCGGTGGCCACGGGTTCTCCTCGCGGTGCGGATGCGGCGGGCATGGATAGGTCGGACATGAGGGGGTCCTCGCTGTGGGGTGGTGATGCGGTCCCCCTGACAACGGCACGGGGCTCGGGGCGTCTCGGTTCACCCCGGCCGTTTTTTGTCCGTGGCGCGTTCCCCGGCCGGCGCGTGGCGCGTTCCGGGCGGCCCCCGGTGCGACTGCGCGACTTTCTGCGCGAACTCGGCCGAAGTCGTTGATCCGCCCGGATGATCGGCGATAGCTTCACTGCTCAATCCGCCCCGCCCGTGGCGGCCAGGCGGCCCGGCCGCCTTTTCCCACGACCGTACGTACCGAGAGTTCCGCCAACCCCATGGAGACCCCATGACGTTGCACATCTCCCGTACGCGCCGCGCCATCGCCGCATCGGCGGGTCTGGCCACCGCCGCCGCGCTCGCGCTGCTGCCCGGCACCGCGGCGGCCGCGCCCGCCGGGCCCCCCGGGGCGAGCACGAAGGCCCAGCAGACCGCCGGGCCGGAGCTGAGCTACATCGTCAACATCCGCCCCGGGCAGGGGAGTTCGGCCCGCATCCAGAGAGCGGTCGCCCAGGCGGGCGGCTCGGTCCTCCAGGCGTACGACCGGATAGGCGTCCTCGTCGTGCACTCCGCCAACGCGGACTTCGCGAAGACGATCCGCACGGTGCGGGGGGTCGATTCCGCGGGTGCGACGCGTACGGCGCCGCTGCCCACGCAGTCCACCACCGATGTGGGCGCCCCGAAGAACCTCACCGCGGAGCAGCTCAAGGCGGTCTCCGCGAAGGCGGCGCCCGGTGAGGACCCGCTGGAGCCGTTGCAGTGGGACCTGAAGGCGATCAAGGCGGACAAGGCGCACGAGAAGACCCTGGGCAGTTCCCGGGTGACCGTCGGGGTGATCGACACGGGCGTCGACGACACCCACCCCGACATCGCGCCCAACTTCGACCGGTCCAAGTCGGTCAGCTGCATCAGCGGCAAGCCGGACACCACGGACGGCGCCTGGCGCCCGTTCACCACCGGCGGCTCCCCCCACGGCACCCATGTGGCGGGCGAGATCGCGGGCGCCAAGAACGGCGTGGGCATCACCGGGGTGGCGCCCGGGGTGAAGATCGCGGCGATCAAGGTGTCGACGCAGGGCGGCAGCTTCTTCTACACGGAGGCCGTGGTCTGCGGCTTCATGTGGGCGGCCGAGCACCACATCGACGTCACCAACAACAGCTATTACACCGACCCCTGGTACTTCAACTGCACGAACGATCCCGACCAGAAGGCACTGGTCGAGGCGGTCACGCGGGCGTCGAGGTACGCCGAGTCCAAGGGCACGGTCAACGTGGCGGCGGCCGGCAACGAGAACTACGACCTGACGTCCGACTCGATCACCGACCCGTCGAGCCCGAACGACACCACCCCGGGCAGCCGGGTGATCGACCCGCGCACCTGCCTGGACATCCCGACCCAGCTGCCGGGTGTGGTCACCGTCGCGGCGACCGGCGCCAAGGGCCTCAAGTCGTCGTTCTCGAACTACGGTCTCGGCGTGATCGACGTCGCGGCCCCGGGCGGCGACTCGACGGCGTACCAGCCGCCGCAGGCCCCGGCCACCAGCGGTCTGATCCTGGGCCCGGTGCCCGGCGGGACCTGGGCGTACATGGCCGGTACGTCGATGGCGACGCCCCATGTGGTGGGCGTGGCGGCGCTCCTGAAGTCGGCCCACCCGCACGCGTCGGCGGCCGTGATCAAGGCCCTGCTCGCGGTCCAGGCGGACCGTACGGCGTGCACCTCTCCGTACGACATCGACGGTGACGGCACGCCGGACGCGGTCTGCGCGGGCGGGAAGTACTACAACGGCTTCTACGGGGCGGGCATCGTCAACGCCCTCAACGCCGTTCGGTAGCAAGCGAGTTGAGGGGGTCGCCCGCAGACGCGGGCGGCCCCTTCGGCTGCTCCCCTGCCGTCTACGGCTTGACCAGGACCTTCAGGGCGGTGCGCTCGTCCATCGCGCGGTAGCCGTCGGGCACGCCGTCGATGCCGACCGTGAGGTCGAAGACCGGGGACGGGTCGATGGTGCCGTCGAGGATGTCGGCGAGCAGCTCGGGGATGTAGGTGCGCACGGGGGCGACGCCGCCGTGCAGCGCGATGTTCCGGTCGAACATGACGCCGAGGTCGAGACCGGTGCCGCTGCCGTGCGGGACGCCGACGTAGCCGATGGCGCCGCCGTCGCGGGTGATGTCGACGGCGGTGCGCATGGACTGCTCGGTGCCGACGGCCTCGATGACGGCGTGGGCGCCGTGGCCGCGGGTGAGCGAGCGGACCGCGTCGACGGCGGCTTCGCCGCGCTCGGCGACGACGTCGGTGGCGCCGAAGAGCTTCGCGATGTCGGTACGCGCCTGGTGGCGCCCGAGCGCGATGATCCGCTCGGCGCCGAGCCGCTTGGCGGCGAGTACCCCGCACAGGCCGACGGCGCCGTCACCGACGACGGCGACGGTCGAGCCGCGCTTGACGCCGGCCCCGATCGCCGCGTGGTGGCCGGTGCCCATGACGTCGGAGAGCGCGAGCAGCGCGGTCAGCAGGTGGTCGTCGGAGGCGGCGTCGGCGGGGAGCTTGACGAGGGTGCCGCCGGCGAACGGCACGCGTACCGCTTCGCCCTGACCGCCGTCGGAGCCGACCGAGCCCCAGAAGCCGCCCTGGGGGCAGGAGGTGGTCAGCCCCTCGGAGCAGTAGTCGCAGGTGCCGTCGGACCAGACGAAGGGCGCCACGACGAGGTCGCCCTTGGCGAGGCCGCGCACCTCGGAGCCGGCCTCCTCGACGATGCCGAGGAACTCGTGGCCGATGCGCTGGCCGGGCTTGCGCGCGGACTCGCCGCGGTAGGCCCACAGGTCGCTGCCGCAGATGCAGGCGCGCAGGACACGGACGACCGCGTCGGTGGCCACCTGGACCTTCGGGTCCGGCACCTCCTCCACCCGGATGTCGTGGGGGGCGTGGATGACGGTCGCGCGCATGGTGCAGGTCCTTGCCGGTTCAGGGGTGGATCAGGTGGATCGGGTGGATCAGGTGGTTCGGGACTCTTCACGGTACGCCTGTGCGAGGAGTGCCTGTGCTCCGACGTAGGTCAGCATGATCCAGAAGTCGGGGCGCGGAAGCTGCGGCCAGTCGGCGACGCCGGTGGCGATGAGGGTGTCGGAGAGCAGGAACAGGGCGCCGCCGACGCCGACGAGCGGGCCGAGCCGCGAGGAGCGGTAGGCCATCGCCGTGAGCAGCAGGCTGTATCCGGCGACCGGGATCCGCAGCCCGGCGGGCAGGTCCGGCCAGAGCGCGGCGACGGTGGCCACGAGCGCGATCCCGTACGCCGCGCCGAGCCCGGGATGCGTGCGGCCCCGGCCGAACAGGACCAGGTAGCAGACGTGCCCGGCGGCGAAGCAGCCCATGCCGAGCAGGAAGGCGGCGTCGGCGCCCGAGAGCAGGAACACGTCGCCGCCCCAGCCGCACAGGAGGGCCGCGACGAGCAGCTTCGGCCCGCCCCGCGCGTAGACGTGCCCGGCGAGCAGCGGCATGAGGAGCGGCTTGGCGACCAGGTGCCCGGGGTGCCATCCGGCGAGCAGCGAGACGAGGTCGACGGCTCCGGCCAGCACGAAGGCGACGAGGAGCGGGCGGGCCGCGGCGGCGCGCCGGGCCGCCGCGCGCAGGGGCGCCCCGAGCGGGACGGCGTCCGCGCCGGTTTCGGTCATACGGCGCGCTCCGCCACGGGGGCCGCCCCGGCGGCGGTCCCGCCGCCCGCCCCCGTGGCCTGCGTCGCCGGTGCTGCCGGTGCTGCCGGTGCGGTGGCCGCCGCGGCCCTGGGCTGCCAGCCCGGCCCGCCGAAGACCCGGCCGGCCCGCTCGCCCCAGGTGCTCGCGGCGCGCACGTCGCGGGCGATGGCGGCGTACTCGTGGGTGGCCACGCGCAGCGGGTTGTAGGTGGCGATGTTCTTGGTGAGCCCGAACACGGGCCGCTCGGTCTCGGTGGTGAACGAGCCGAACATCCGGTCCCAGACGATCAGGATGCCGCCGAAGTTCCGGTCCAGGTAGCCGCCCTGGGAGGCGTGGTGCACCCGGTGGTGGGAGGGGGTGTTGAAGACGAACTCGAACGGCCGGGGCAGCTTGCCGACCCGCTCGGTGTGGACCCAGAACTGGTAGACGAGGTTGGCCGACGAGCAGAACGCGAGGACGGCCGGGTGCACGCCGAGCGCGATGAGCGGCACGTAGAAGGGCCACACGGTCCAGGTCGTCCAGGGCTGGCGCAGGGCGGTGGTGAGGTTGAACTTGCGGCTGGAGTGGTGCACCACGTGGCAGGCCCACAGGATCCGGATGACGTGGTGGCCCCGGTGCGACCAGTAGTAGAAGAAGTCCTGCCCGAGCAGCATCAGCGGCACGGTCCACCACAGCACGGGGATGCTGAGCGGGGTCAGGGCGTAGACGGCCGTGTAGATCGCGACGATCGGGATCTTCCACAGGGCGTCGAAGACGAGACTGCCCAGCCCCATGCCGACGCTGGTGGCGGCGTCCTTCGTTCCGTACCCGGCGGCGTCCTCGTCGGGATGGAGGCGGTAGCTCACCATCTCGACGACGGTGAGCAGCACGAAGGCGGGTATCGACCACAGCACGACATCGGGCAGGTTCGGCGACATGCCTGCACCGTAGGGGCGCGGTGGCGGGTCCGGCTAGATGTTGTTACCGACAAGTATGCGAGACGTGATGTCAGCAGCCTTTGGTGAGTTCTGCCAAGGGAGCGCCCCGGGACCGGCGCTCGGCAGCGGGATCGGCGCGTCCGCGCCGGGCCGGCCGCGCCGGCGGGCCCCGCGCCCTACACCCCCACCGCCCCCAGCAGCACCCCGGCCGCATAGGTGACCCCCATCGCCACCGCGCCCCCGCCCACGTTCCGCAGCACCGCCCGGTTCACCGGGGCCGAGCCCAGGCGGGCGCTCCACCAGCCGGTGAGGGCGAGGGCGGCCAGGACGGAGCCGACCGTCACGTAGAGGCGGACGGAGGCGGGGGGCAGGACGATGGCGAGGAGCGGGAGCAGGGCGCCCGCGGTGAAGGCCAGGAAGCTGGCCCAGGCCGCGTGCCACGGGTTGGTGAGTTCGTCGGGGTCGATGCCCAGCTCGACGCTGGCGTGGGCGCGCAGCGCGTCGCGTTCGGTGAGCTGGAGCGCCGCCTCGCGGGCCACCTCCTCGCTGAGCCCCCGGTCCGCCAACAGGCCGGTCAGCTCGGCCAGTTCGGCCTCGGGCGACTCCTTCAGCTCGCGCCGCTCCAGCGCGAGCGCGGCCTTCTCGGAGTCGCGCTGGGTGGAGACGGAGACGTACTCGCCGGCCGCCATGGACATGGAGCCGGCGAGCAGTCCCGCGAGGCCCGCCGTGAGGAGGGCCGAGCGGTCGTCCGTCGCCCCGGCCACGCCGACGACGAGACCCGCGGTCGAGACGATGCCGTCGTTGGCGCCGAGGACGGCGGCGCGCAGCCAGTTGAGCCGCGAGCCGAGCGCCCCGTTGTGTGCCTCGTCGTGCTGGTCGGAAGAGCTCATGCGGGGCAGGGTCTCACCCGGCCCTCACCACACCCGGACCGACCCGCCCGGCGCGAACGCGGGGCTCGTCGCCTCCGCGGGGATCTCCTTCAGGGGCTCGGCGATCTCCGCGACCGTGGGTCCGACGCGTGCCGCGACCCTGCTCAGGGCGGCCAGGTCGAAGCCGTAGACGCGGGCCGCGTTGCCGCCGACCATCGCCGTGACCTCCTCGCGCGGCACACCGGCGTAGGCGATCCGCAGTCCCTCGCGGGAGAAGGGCGTGGTGCCCTCGTCGTGCGGGTAGTCGCTGCCCCACATGATCTTGTCGAGGCCGATGCGGTCGCGCAGCGGCACCTCGTGCGGCCGCATGAAGCTGGCGCCGACGAAGCAGTTGTCCCGCCACACCTGGGAGGGGCCCCGGCCCATGGACTCCGCGAGCCCGGCCCCGAACTTGGACTCCGCCGTGGACGCCTTCGTCGCCGCCGCCACCAGACGTCCGTGGTAGTAGTCCAGCATGTCCAGGACGCCGGGGATCCACCCCGAACCCTGCTCGGTGAGCACGAGGTCGAGGGTCGGGTGACGGTCGAAGACCCCGCCGAAGATCAGATGCCACAGCGCCCGGTGCGAGAACCAGGTCGTCTCCACCATGAAGACCGCGCGCGCCGCCGGCTCCTCCCCCAGCGCCGGGGACGCGGACCCGCCGTGGTGGTTGACCGGCACGCCCAGCTCCGCGCAGACCGCCCAGATCGGGTCGTACACATCGGAGTAGAGCTCCGGGACCCCCGAGCCCGGCGGGGTGCCGGGCAGCAGGATGCCGCCGGTCAGGCCCGCCTCCTTGGCGCGGCGGATCTCGCGCACCGCCTCGTCGACGTCGTTGAGGAGGATCTGGGCCACGCCCGCCCGGCGTCCGGGCGCCTCGGCGCAGAAGTCGGCGAGCCAGCGGTTGTGGGCACGAAGGCCCGCCCAGCGCTGTTCGTACTCCTCGCGGGTCGGGGCCGGCGCCATGAGGGACGCCGAGGGGAAGAAGGGCGGGATCGTGTTGGGGAAGACGACCTCCGCGACGATGCCGTCCGCCTCCAGTTCGGCCAGGCGGCGGGCCGAGTTCCAGTTGCGGTCGGCCGTGTCGGCCATCAGGTCCTCGTACGGGTTGACGTAGGTCGCCGCCCACGCGTCGAAGGCGTCGTGGTACGCGGATTCCAGATAGGGCCGGTAGTCCAGGAGGTCTGCGCCGGCGTGGCAGTCCGCCGAGATGACCGTGTAGCGCTCGCTCATTCCGCCACCCCCAGGACCGGGAAGTCGTTGTCGGTCAGCCAGTGCCGGCCCACCTCGCGCGAGCGCGCCCAGGACGCCTCCACGGCCGACTGGTCCTCGGGCTGGCCCAGTTCGGCCGGGGTCGGCCCGATCCGGCGGGCGACCGGCGCGAGCCGGGCGGTGTCGAAGCCGAAGACCTCCGCCGCCGCGAGGCCGAGCATCCGCCGGGTCTCGCTCACCGGAATGTCGTGGAAGGTGGTGCGCAGCCACTCCCGGGTCCTGGGCCACGTGCCCTCCGGGTGCGGGAAGTCGGAGCCCCACAGGATGTTGTCGACGCCGATCTCGTAGCGCTGGGCCAGCTCGCGGCGCTTGGTGTTGGTGGCGCAGATGAAGATCTGCCGGTCGAGGTACTCGCTCGGCGGGCGCTTCAGCTCGGCGAAGGGCGACAGCTTCTTGCCGCCGTGCGCGCCGAGGTAGAGGCGGTCCATGAACCACAGCAGGTTGGGCAGCCACCAGCAACCCGACTCCGCCACACCGAACTTCAGCCCGGGGTGGCGTTCGAAGACGCCGGACCAGAGCAGGAACCACAGGGGGCGCGCGGGCCACCAGGTCACTTCGGAGACGTAGATGCCGAGGTGGTCGCCGTACTCGTGGCGCGGGGCAGCACCCGAGTGGGTCACGAGCGGCATCCCGGTCTCGGCGGCGGCCGCCCACACCGGGTCGTAGCGCCGGTCGTGGTACGGAGCCCTGTCCACCCACATGGAGGGGATCATCAGCGCGCCGAGGCCGGACTCCTTGGCCCGGTGGATCTCGGCGACGACCCGGTCGACCTCGCCCGTGACGGGCAACAGGGCGACGCCGCAGTGCCGTTCGGGACGGTGGCCGACGAACTCCGCGAGCCAGCGGTTGTGCGCCTGGGCGCCGCCCATGCCGAGGTCGGGGTCCTGGTCGCCGGAGAGGCCGAGGCCCACGCCGAAGGGCGCGGCGGTGCGGCTGTCGACGGCGTCCGCGTCGGGGAAGACGACCTCGGCGGCCACCCCGTCGCCGTCGAGCTCCTTCAGCCGCTGCGCCGGGTCCCAGCCCCCGCGCAGCCCTTCCTCGTTGTCGCTGAACCACCGGTCGGCGAAGGCCTCGTTGCGTACGCCGAGGCGGGTCATCTCCTCGCGGCGCCGGTCGCGCCCCGCGAGGAACTCGTCGAACTGCCGGTGGAACCGGGCGTCCAGATAGGGCCGGTACTCCTCGGTGGGGAGCCCGGCGTGGCAGTCGGAGGAGATGATCAGGTACGGGTCGTCCTGCGCGGCCTGCGGCGCTGTCTGCCGCCCCGCCGGCCGTGCGGCGTTCTGACTTGCCTGCTGTGCTGTCATCGCACGTCCCTCGTCAGTCCAGAATGAAGCGTTCCAGGTATGCCGGGTTCGCCCGGTCGAGCATCGATGCCGAGCGCGCCCTGATCTGCCGGTCGCTGTGCTCGCTCGCAGGGAGCATCCAGAACCGGTCGGCGCGGATCCCGTCGACGACCTCCTCGGCCACCGCCTCGACCGGGGTGAAGTCGATCTCCTGGCCGGCCGCCTTCATGGCCGCCTCCCACTGGCCGAGGCTGCGGTAGGGCGTCTTGCGCGGCCGTTCCTTGGCGTACCGCTCGGGCCGGTTGCGGTGCGACTCCCACAGGCCGGTGCGCAGCATGTGCGGCCCGGGGAAGAGCACCGAGGCGCCGACCGGGACGCCCTCCGCCTTGAGGTGCGCGTACAGGGACTCGGTCATCGTGACCACCGCCGACTTGGTGACCGCGTACACGGACGCCGTCGGCAGCGGGGCGATCCCGCCGTCGCCGGAGGAGGTGTTGACGACCCGGCCCGGCTCGCCGCCCGCGATCATCCGGGGCACGAAGGCCTGGATGCCGTGGAAGACGCCCCACACGTTGACCGCGAAGGCCCACTTCCAGTCGTTGACCTCGTGCTCCCACATGCGGCCCTCGGCGCCGGAGCCCACCCCGGCGTTGTTGCACAGCACGTGCACCGCGCCGAACGTCTCGTACGCGGCGTCCGCGAGCGCCCGCACCGAGTCCCGCTCGCTGACGTCGACGGTGCGGGCCAGCACCTCGGCCCCGTCCTCGCGGAGACTGCCGGCCGCCTTCTCCAGGGCGCCCTCCTCGACGTCGGCGAGTACGACCCTGAGGCCCTCGGCGGCGAACCGCCGCGCCATCGCCAGCCCGATCCCGCTCGCCGCGCCGGTGACGACGGCCACCTGCCCCTGCCTCAGCTCCATGCTCAGACGCTCCCCTCGGGCGGCCCGTCGAGGATCTGCTGCGGGTCGTCGTAGCGCTGGTGGATGTAGGGCAACAGGGCCTGGGCGCTGACCCGTTCGACGACGGTGCCCTTCTGGTCGGTGGTCTTCTCGCCGATGGTGATCTCGACGACGCGGCGCACCGCAAGGTCGGCGACCGGGTCGTACATCGACTCGCGCAGCACCACGTCGCCGGTGACCTTCTCCAGCTTGCGCACCTTCTCGTTGCGTACGCAGTGGACGAGGACGGGGTCGGCGTCGAAGCCCTCGCCGTCGACGGCCGGCAGGAACTTGAAGTAGAAGTCGGTCTTCCGCGTCGGCTCGGGCAGCGGCAGCGGGCCGTCCACCGCGCCGCGCACCTCGACGAAGGCGATGCCGTGCCGGGCGAGCGAGGCGCGTACGACCAGACCGTCGCGTTCGACGGCCACCTCGCCGAGCTTCTTCGGTTCGCCGAACACCTCGCGCCCGCCGATCAGGGCCCGCTCGTGGGTCATCGGCATGACCAGCGGATACCAGCCCTCCTGCCCGTCGTGCACGGCGGCGACCGCCACCGAGCCGGCGCCGAGCGGATAGCCGGGCAGGTCGACCTTGCTGATGTTGGCCCGCACCAGCGGGCGCTCGGCGGGCTTGAGCGGCGGCGGGAGCACCGCCGCGACCGCGTCGGGGTCGCTCTCCCAGACGGCCACCACGCCGGTCGACCAGATGTCGGGGAGCTGGGAACTCGCGGTGCGCGCGGCCTGGATCTCGGCCTCGGTGCGCGCCCCGTACCGTACGCGTGCCATGTCGTACCACCCTTCGCAGGCTGTTCCACACCGGTCACTTCCCGGGGTCTGTAACACAGTTACACCGAGCGCGATGAAGGGTAAAGGGCCGTGCGGGCACCAGAATTGAGGGAGCATCAGATATGGCGCGTGAGTCGCTCACCCGGGAGGAGATCCTCGTCGCGGCCGGATCCCTGGTCAGGCGGCACGGCCCGGCCGCCCTGACCATGCGGGGGCTGGCCGCCGAGCTGGGCACCGCCGTCACCTCGATCTACTGGCACGTCGGCAACCGCGAGTCGCTCCTGGACGCGCTGGTCGAGCGGACCGTCGAGGAGCTCGGCGAGATCCAGCCGCGCGGGCGCACCCCGGCGGCGCGCGTGGTGTCGGTGGCCCGCACCCTGCGCCGCGAGCTGCGGGCCCGGCCCCATCTCATCGCGATGGTGCACGAACGCGGCCTGACCGAGCGGATGTTCCTGCCCGCACAGCAGGCGCTGGTCCACGAGGTGCACGCGGCGGGGCTGCGCGGCGCCCGCGCGGCCCAGGCCGTGCGGGCCGTGCAGTTCCAGGTGGTGGGGTACGTCCTGGTCGAGCGCAACCGGGAGCGCGCCCCGCGGCAGCGCCCGGCCGAGGAGGAGCTGTGGCACACCGCGACCGCCGAGCAGGACCCGTCGCTCGCCCGCGCGCTGGCCGCACCGGCGGATCACGAGCGGCTGTTCACGGTCTCGGTGCGGGCACTGGTGGACGGGCTCCTGAGGGACCGGGAGGAGTAGCCGCGGGCCGGGCGAAGGGCCCCGCGGACGCGGGGCGGTGTGGGCCGGGCCTCATCGGGCCACCCGCACGGGTGGCGCGCGGGCTGCCGGACCGGCGGGCATATCGGTTGGTCCGGGCGCCAGTTGAGCGGCGCCGGCCCCCGGCGGCCGGCCCGGGGCGTTCGGTCCCGGCCACGGGCGCGGGCCGGGCTGTCAGTGCGGCCCCGTATTCTCTGTGACCATGCTCGACGACCTGACGACAGCAGCGACGTGGCCGGCCGCCTACCCACCGGGGTACGCGGTCGTCGACGTGGAGACCACCGGCCTCGCCCGCGACGACCGGATAATCTCGGCTGCCGTCTACCGGCTCGACGCGCAGGGCAACGTCGAGGACCACTGGTACACGCTGGTCAACCCCGAGCGCGACCCGGGCCCGGTGTGGATCCACGGGCTCACCAGCGATGTGCTCGAAGGCGCCCCGCTCTTCCCGGAGATCGCCGAGGAGTTCGCGGCGCGGCTCGACGGCCGGGTCCTGGTCGCGCACAACGCGATCTTCGACTGGCAGATGATCGCGCGGGAGTACGCGCGGGCCACGCGCACCGCGCCGGTCAAGCAGCGGCTGTGCACCATCGCGCTCTCCAAGGAGCTGGCGCTCCCGCTCCCCAACCACAAGCTGGAGTCGCTCGCCGCGCACTTCGGCGTCGTGCAGCAGCGCGCCCACCACGCGCTCGACGACGCGCGGGTGCTGGCGGAGGCGTTCCGGCCGAGCCTGCACGCGGCGGCCGCCGGCGGGGTGCGCCTCCCGCTCCTCGAATGCCGGCCGCTCACCGAGTGGACGGACACGCCGGCCACGCCGCGTATCGGCTACCAGGCCTCATACCGGGGCGGATCGGGCACCTGGCGGGCCTCGCGCAAGCGGCCCGCCTGCCCGCACCCCAACCCGGGGCGGTACGAGCCGGACCGGCCGCTGCAGCAGGGCATGCGGGTCGCGTTCTCCGGGGACACCTCCGTCGACCGGGAGCTCCTGGAGGACCGGGCCGTCGAGGCGGGGCTCCACGTGGCGACGAGCGTCTCGCGCCTCACCAGCCTGCTCGTCACCAACGACCCCGACTCGGCCACCTCCAAGACGGTCAAGGCGAAGTCGTTCGGCACGCCCGTCGTCGACGAGGCCGCCTTCACCCAGTTGCTCCGGGACGTGACACCGGCAGACGGGTGAGTGCCGGGCGCGGCGCCCACGGCGCGCGCCGCGCACCCTCCACCCTGTGGCGCATGGCACGTTGCGAGGTCTGCGGAAACGACTACGGGATGTCCTTCGAGGTGCACGCGCAGGGGGCGGTGCACGTCTTCGACTGCTTCTCGTGCGCCATCCACCGCATGGCGCCCATCTGTGAGCACTGCCGGGTCCAGATCATCGGCCAGGGGGTCGAGGTCGAGGGCTCATGGTTCTGCGGGGCGCACTGCGCCCGCGCGGAGGGAAAGGCGGGCATCGTCGACAAAGTCTGACCCCTGCGCTCCCCCACCCCACTCAGCGCACCCCATGGCCCGAGTTGTACGGTCATGGGGTGTACCGCTTCCTGTTGTCCCGGCAGTGGGTGCTCGTCACCCTTCTGGCCCTGGCTCTCATCCCCACGATGATCGAGCTGGGCTTCTGGCAACTGCACCGCCATGAGCACAAGGTCGCCCAGAACACCCTGATCGCCGACAACCTGAAGGCGCAGCCGGTCGCGGTGACCGAGCTGACCTCGCCGGGCCACACCGTGCCGCGCTCGGACTACTGGCGCAAGGTCAGCGCCACCGGCACCTGGGACACCGCCGACGAGGTCGTCGTGCGGCGCAGGACCGCGGCCGACGGCCGGGTCGGCTACCACGTGCTCACCCCGTTCGTCCTCGCCGACGGTCCCACCGTGCTGGTCAACCGGGGCTGGATCGCCGACAACGGCAACCAGCTGGACTTCCCCAAGATCCCGCCGCCGCCCCGCGGCAAGGTCACCATCACCGGCCGTCTGATGGCCGACCAGACGACCGCGGCCAGCGGCATCAAGGACGTCAAGGGCCTGCCGCCCCGGCAGGTCATGCTGATCAGCAGCGCCCAGCAGACCAAGGCGCTCGGCCGTCCGGTGCTCGGCGGCTACATCGAGCAGACCGCGCCCGAACCGCCGGACGACTCGCCCGAACTGATCCCGGCCCCCGACGACAGCTCCATCGGCCCGCACATGGCGTACGCCGTTCAGTGGTGGCTGTTCTCCGCCGCGGTGCCGGTCGGCTGGTTCATCCTCGTACGCCGGGAGAAGCAGGACCGCGAGGCCGCGAAGGCCGAGCCCGCGGTGGTGCCGGAGCACGCGGCCGCCTAGCGGGGAGTGGTGCGGGAGCCCGCGCTGCTTAGCAATTTGTCTGGCCGGGAACACGCCTTGGCGTGACCCAACGTACACAGCGCATCGAGGACTACGCCCTCATCGGCGATCTGCAGACCGCCGCCCTCGTCGGCCGCGACGGATCAGTCGACTGGCTCTGCCTGCCCCGCTTCGACTCCGCCGCCTGTTTCGCGGCGCTGCTCGGCGACGAGGACAACGGCCACTGGCGGATCGCCCCCGTCGAGGCCGGCCGGGCGGGCCAGTGTTCCCGGCGCGCCTACGCGGACGACTCGCTCGTCCTCGAGACCTACTGGGAGACCCGCACCGGCACGGTGAAGGTCATCGACTTCATGCCGCAGCGCGATGTCGCCCCCGATGTCGTCCGCATCGTGGAGGGCGTCAGCGGCACCGTCGAGATGGGCTCCGTCCTGCGGCTCCGCTTCGACCACGGCCATGTGGTGCCCTGGATGCGGCGCTCTGACGGGCACCGGGTCGCGATCGCTGGACCCGACTCGGCGTGGCTGCGCAGCGACCCCGAGGTCGAGACGTGGGGCCAGGACATGAGCACCCGCTCGTCGTTCACGGTCGGCGAGGGCGAGAAGGTCGCCTTCGTCCTCACCTGGCACGCCTCGCACGAGCCGCGCCCCGACCTCATCGACCCCTACGAGTCCCTGGAGCAGTCCCTCGCCGACTGGCGGGAGTGGGCGGGGCGCTGCCGCTACCAGGGGCCCTACCGGGACGCCGTGATGCGCTCCCTCATCACCCTCAAGGCCCTCACCTACGCGCCCACCGGCGGCATCGTGGCGGCGCCCACCACCTCGCTGCCCGAGGAGATCGGCGGCATCCGCAACTGGGACTACCGCTACTGCTGGCTGCGCGACTCCACCCTCACCCTCGAATCGCTGCTCTCCGCGGGCTACCTCGACGAGGCCGCGCAGTGGCGGGACTGGCTGCTGCGCGCCGTCGCGGGCGACCCGGCCGACCTCCAGATCATGTACGGGATCGCCGGCGAACGCAGGCTTCCGGAGAGTGAACTACCCTGGCTGAAAGGCCACTTCGGGTCGGCGCCGGTCCGGATCGGCAACGCCGCCGTCGACCAGCTGCAGCTCGATGTGTACGGGGAGGTCGTCGACTCGCTGTATCTGGCGCGCCGGGCCGGGCTCAAGAGCGAGGCACACGCCTGGAACATCCAGCTCAGCCTGCTCGGCTTCCTGGAGGAGCGGTGGCGGGAGCCGGACGAGGGCCTGTGGGAGGTGCGCGGGCCGCGCCGGCACTTCGTCCACTCCAAGGTGATGGCGTGGGTGGCGGCCGACCGCGCGGTGCGCACCCTGGAGGAGGAGCCCGCCCTGCGCGGCGACGCGGACCGCTGGCGGCGGATGCGGGACGCGGTGCACCAGGAGGTGTGCGAGAAGGGCTTCGACCCGGTCCGCAACACCTTCACGCAGGCGTACGGCTCCGCGGAGCTGGACGCGGCGACCCTGCTCATCCCGCGCGTCGGCTTCCTCCCCGCGGACGACCCCCGCGTGGTCGGCACCGTCGAGGCGATCCAGGCGGAGCTGGGCCAGGGCGGGTTCGTACGCCGCTACAGCACCGACGGGGAAGCCGCCGACGTGGACGGTCTGCCGGGCGACGAGGGCACCTTCCTGGTCTGCTCGTTCTGGATGGCGGACGCGCTGCGTCTGATCGGCCGTGAGAAGGAGGCGCGGGAGATGTTCGAGCGGCTCCTCACCCTCCGCAACGACGTGGGGCTGCTCGCCGAGGAGTACGACCCGGTGGCCGGCCGGCAGCTCGGCAACTTCCCGCAGGCCTTCAGCCACATCGGTCTCGTCGCCACCGCCTGCGCGCTGGAGCCGGACTGCGGCGACGAGGCAGGATAGGTCCATGGATCTTGGACTGAAGGACCGTGTGTACGTAGTGACCGGCGCCTCCCGCGGCCTCGGCCTGGCCGCCGCCCGCGCGCTCGTCGCGGACGGCGCGAAGGCGGTCATCACCGGCCGCGACGAGAAGACGCTGAAGGAGGCCGCCGCCGAACTCGGCCCCGGCGCGCTGCCGGTGGTCTCCGACAACGCCGACCCGGCGTCGGCGGGACGGCTCGTCGCCGCCGCCCGCGAGCACTTCGGGCGCTTCGACGGCCTCCTGATCAGCGTGGGCGGCCCGGCGCCGGGCTTCGTCGCGGACAACACCGACGAGCAGTGGCAGTCGGCCTTCGAGTCGGTGTTCCTCGGCGCGGTCCGCATCGCGCGCACGGCCGCCGGGGAGCTCGACGAGGGCGGGGTGATCGGCTTCGTGCTCTCCGGCTCCGTGCACGAGCCGATCCCGGGCCTGACCCTCTCCAACGGGCTGCGCCCCGGGCTCGCCGGGTTCGCCAAGTCGCTCGCCGACGAGCTGGGGCCGCGCGGCATCCGTGTCGTGGGGCTCCTGCCGGCCCGGATCGACACGGACCGGGTCCGCCAGCTGGACGAGCTGTCCGGGGACGCGGAGGCGACCCGCGCGGCCAATGAGGCGCGGATCCCGCTGCGCCGCTACGGCACCCCGGAGGAGTTCGGCCGCACGGCGGCCTTCCTGCTCTCCCCCGCCGCCTCGTACCTCACCGGCATCATGGTGCCGGTGGACGGCGGGGCACGGCACGGCTTCTGAGCCGGGGCGGCCCGCTCAGCTCACGCGCCGGGCGCGGTGTTTGACCGCGCGCAGCCGGACCTCGGCGGGCAGCTCCGCGAGCCCCGCCGAGTCCCGCGCGTGAGCGAGGGCCTGCCCGTCGAGGTGGACGAGGGCGGCGGCCGGCTGGGCGTGCGGTTCCAGGAGCATGGCCACGCGCGCGGCCGGCGCGGTCCGCTTGCCGACCAGGACGGCCTGCGCCCGCGCCACCCCGTCCAGCGTCTCCGCCTCGCCCGCGAGCACCGCTTCGAGGGCGCGGCCCCGCAGCAGCGCGCCCTCGCCGTCGCCGGAGTCCACCAGGACCTCGGCCAGCCGGGCCCGGCGCAGCTGCGCGAACAGCCACCACAGGGCGAGCAGTACGAGCAGCGCGAGGACGGCGATGACCACCGGCCACCACCAGTCCTGCTCGCGCCAGTGGTGGCGCCGGTACCGGCTCAGGAGCACCTCGTGCCGGGTGGCCCAGGGCCACCACGACGGCACGGGGGCGCCGAACCCGGCGGCGAGCACCGCGCCGCCCGCGAGGAACAGCACGAGGCCGACGAGGCCGAGCACTACCCGGTTGACCGTTCGCAGCATGGCTCAGCCCTTCCGTACCGGGCGGTTCACCCGCACCGCGAGTCCGGGCGGCCCGGCCAGGCCGAGCTCCCGGATCCCGGCGCCGAGCGCCGCGTCCAAGTCGGCCCGTACGTCGTCGAGTTCACGGAAGTGCGAATGGGCGCGCACCACGACGCGGCGGCGGCCCATGCGGACCCGCGCCGACTGGATGCCGGACACCTCCATCGCACGGTCCCGCAGCACGAGCGCCGCCGCGGCCCGGTCGAGCCCGGCGTGCACGGCGGGCGAGGGGCGCCGCATCGGCAGGATGCTCCGCAGCCCCGGGGTGACGGCGAGCACGACGAGCCAGATGCCGATGGCCGCCACGGCGGCGGCGCCGGCGAGGACCGCCACATCGTCGACGGGGTGGGTGGCCAGCCAGTCGGCGAGCCGCACCCGCCAGCTCATCGCGGAGCGGTGGGCGCGCACCGCGGCGACGTCGTAGAGCAGCAGCCCGGCCCCGGCCAGGATCACCAGCGCGAGCAACGCGGACGGCACCCGGCGGACCGACCAGAAGCGCCCGGCCCTGCCGCCCTCGCCGTCGGCGAGGACCGGCACCGCGTCGTACCCGGCGGCCGAGACGGCCTGGTCGAGGCCGGGGCCGTGGCCCGGCCCGTCGCCCTGCTCGATGACGGGCAGCCGCTGTGTGCCGTCCTCGCCTTCCTGCGGGTGGCTCATCGGATCCTCCCCCGGTTCGCCGTGCGCGCGTCCGCCGCGTGCAGACGCTCGATCTGCACCGCCACTTCGGGGACTTCCATCCCCGCCAACGCCCTTACCCGCTCGGCGACTTGGTGACGCACCGCGCGGCACTGGCCGCCGAGGTCGCCGGGGTAGCCGAGCTCGACACTGACCCGGACCCGGGCCGCGTCCTGGTGCACGGCGACATCGGCGCGCGGCGGCGCACCGCCCGCCGGGACCTCGCCGAGCGCCTCCCGCGCCGCCTGGGCGGCGATCTTCGCCACGACCCGGTCGGCGATCTTGGTGGCGCCGCGCTCGGCGGGCTCGATCCGTCCGGCCACCGCCATCGGTCAGCGCCGCCGGTCGCCGCGGTCGCGCGGGCGGAAGAAGTCGCCGGGTTCGAGGTCACCGTCCAGGAACCGGCCCGCCACGAAACCGATCGCGCCCAACGCCGCGATCAGCAGGAACGCCCCGAACCCGCCGAAATATCCGGCGAATCCGAGCGCCATGCCGGCCATCAGGCCAACCACCGCCATGCTCATGCTGAGCTCCTCGGTCCCATGAATCCCGACCCGTCAGCAGTCGGTGCGGAGAAGTGGAGAGGTGTGGCCCGGTTGGGCCATGGGGGTCACTGGAGCCGGGAGTCCGGCTCGTCGTCCTCCTCGTCGGGCAGCTTCACATCGCTCACCGCGATGTTGACCTCGACGACTTCGAGCCCGGTCATCCGCTCCACGGCGGAGATCACGTTCTCGCGGACGTCGCGGGCGACCTCGGCGATGGACACGCCGTAGTCCACGACGATCTCCAGGTCGAGCGCGGTCTGCACCTCGCCCACCTCGGCCTTCACGCCGCGGGTGACACCCGACTTGTTGCCGCCCGGCACCCGGTCCCTGACCGCGCCGAACGTGCGGGACAGGCCGCTGCCCATCGCATGGACACCCACGACGTCGCGGGCCGCGAGGCCCGCGATCTTCTCGACCACGCCGTCGGCGATCGTGGTGCGGCCGCGCCCCGCCGGGTCGCCGCCGCCGCGCTTGACGGTGGACGGCTTCCTGGCCTGGTCGGCCGAGCCACCGGCCGGGTCATTGGCAGGTGCACCGGGCCGGTTGCGCTGTTCGCTTTCGCTCATGACCGTTCGTCCCTTCGACCTTGGACTCCAATGCCCACATTAAGTGCGGTTGCCCCGACTCGCGCCCGCGATGCGGCAGGCTGGGGGCATGACGGGTGATGGATGGAGTGCCGCGGTACGTCGTCGGCTGGGCCTCGGCCGGCTGCTCGCCCTCGGCGGTCGTGAGGACGGCGCGTGGATCACGGAGCGGGCCGCGGTGTCGGTGCTCGGGGCCGCCGCGGCGGCGGTGCCGGGGTGCGCCGTGACGGCGCTCCGGCTCGCCCCGGCCGACCCCGGCGCCGCCGGGGAACCGGCGGTGCCCGCGCCGCCGTCCGCGCTGGACCCGGGTCCGCTGCGCGTCGCGGCGGAGCTCGCGGCGCTGGGCGGCCGGCCGCTGCCGGAGCTCGCGGCGGCGGTGCGCGAAGCCCTGTTCACGGCGGCGCGGGACCGGCTCGGGCTCGTCGTGTCGGACGTCGACGTCGAGGTGTCGGCGCTCCTGGACGAACTGCCGGATCCCCCGGACGGCGGTCCCCCGCCCGGCCCAGCGGACCGGCCGGACTCGGTGGCGGCGACCGCCGCGTACACGACGCCCGGGGTGGCCCGGCTCACCGCCGAGCTGGGCCCGCCGGTGCACACCACGGAGGGCCACATCCGCCTGGAACTGGCCACGGCCCCGCTCCACCACCCGCTGGAGGTCGCGCGGGCGGTCCGGGCGGAGGTACGCCGGGACGTCCCCGAGGCGGCCTCGGTGGCGGTTCTGATCACCTGGGTGGGCTGACGCGCGGCCCCGCAGGAGGCACAGGCCGGACGGGCCCCGGGTCGGGACCGGGTCAGTCCGCGAGGCCGGCCAGGTCGCGCAGGCGGCGGGCCTGGGCGGCGCGCTCGGCGAGGCGCTGGTCCTCGTAGCCCCGGCCGGCGGCGCCCCGCAGCAGGGCCTTCGTCTCGACCACGGCGTCGCGGGGCGCGGCGAGCAGGGCGCCCGCCAAGTCCCGTACGGCCGAGTCGAGTTCGTCGGCGGGCACGGCGAGGTTGGCGAGGCCGGTGCGCTCGGCCTCCTCGGCCCCGACGAACCGGCCCGTGGCGCAGATTTCGAGCGCGCGGGCGTACCCGACGAGCCCGACGAGCGGGTGGGTGCCGGTGAGGTCGGGGACGAGACCGAGGCTGGTCTCGCGCATGGCGAACTGCACGTCCTGCGCGACGACCCGGAGGTCGCAGGCGAGGGCGAGCTGGAAACCGGCACCGATCGCGTGGCCCTGGACGGCCGCGATCGACACGATGTCGTTGCGGCGCCACCAGGTGAACGCTTCCTGGTACTCGGCGATGACCGCGTCGAGCTCCTGGTCGGAGCCGCGCGCGAGGTCGAGGAAGGAGGGCTCGCCGTCGAAGCCTTCGGGGGTGAAGGCCTGGCGGTCGAGGCCGGCGGAGAAGGACTTGCCCTCTCCGCGCAGCACGACGACGCGGACACTGCCCGGAAGCGACCGTCCGGCCTCCGCCAACGCCCGCCACAGAGCGGGAGACTGAGCGTTGCGCTTGGCCGGATTGGTCAGGCTCACGGTGGCGACCGCGTCATCGACGGAGAGCCGGACACCGTCCTTGTCGAATACGTCGAGTGCGGATGCGGGCGTAGCCATGGGGCGCCTCCGGATGGGTGGCCGTCAGGGAACGACCGCCTCGGCGGTCATTAAGTGACTGCACAGTAACCACCCGGTCGACCGCAGAGCCGACCGGGTGGCCACCACCGCAACCGGTGGGCCACAGGAGCTGCCCGGGACCGCCTCGGTCAGGCCGAGGCGGTCTTCTTGCCCCGTGTCGCTCCGCCGCGTCCACGGAGAGTGACCCCGGACTCGCTGAGCATCCGGTGGACGAACCCGTAGGACCGGCCGGTTTCCTCGGCCAGCGCCCGGATGCTCGCACCGGAGTCGTACTTCTTCTTCAGGTCTGCCGCGAGCTTGTCGCGCGCGGCGCCGGTTACCCGGCTGCCCTTCTTCAGAGTCTCGGCCACCCGTGCCTCCTCATGGGAAGTGCGCTCTGGACTTCTCATGATCACCCCTCTCGCGCTTCCTGGCCACCCATTCGGCAAGGTCCGTGCAACAACCTTGGGGGCGTGGACGCCGTCCGGGCCGCGCGGAATATCGCATTCCACCTGCCCTTGGACATATCCCGGCCCGAAAGTCGAGACGAAGCGCCAGGTCAGCGCTGTGTTCCGGGTCACATACGGAAAAAGGCCCGTCCCACGGGGGACGGACCTTGATCCGGCGCCTGACACACCGGGGTACGAGACGCACTCACTCAGATTGAGGATCACGCGTAAGCCGAATGATCCAGAGGAAGTGGATCAGTGGATGGATCATGCGCGGAAGCCGCGCCGGAACCACGGTCAGGCGAGCGCGACCAGGTCCGCGTAGTCCGGGCCCCACAGGTCCTCCACGCCGTCCGGCAGCAGGATGATCCGCTCCGGCTGGAGCGCCTCGACGGCGCCCTCGTCGTGGGTGACCAGGACGACCGCGCCCTTGTACGTACGCAGCGCGCCGAGGATCTCCTCGCGGCTCGCGGGGTCGAGGTTGTTGGTGGGCTCGTCGAGCAGCAGCACGTTGGCGGACGACACGACGAGCGTGGCCAGGGCGAGACGGGTCTTCTCGCCGCCGGACAGGACGCCGGCCGGCTTGTCCACGTCGTCGCCGGAGAAGAGGAACGAGCCGAGCGTCTTGCGCACCTCGACCAGGTCCAGGTCGGGCGCCGAGGAGCGCATGTTCTCCAGGACCGTCCGCTCCGGGTCGAGCGTCTCGTGCTCCTGCGCGTAGTAGCCCATCTTGAGGCCGTGGCCCGGGGTGACCTCGCCGGTGTCCGCCTTCTCGGCCCCGGCGAGCAGCCGCAGCAGGGTCGTCTTGCCGGCGCCGTTGAGGCCGAGGATGACGACGCGGGAGCCCTTGTCGATGGCCAGGTCGACATCGGTGAAGATCTCGAGGGAGCCGTACGACTTCGACAGGCCCTCGGCGGTCAGCGGCGTCTTGCCGCAGGGCGCGGGCTCGGGGAAGCGCAGCTTGGCGACCTTGTCGGAGACGCGGACCGCTTCGAGGCCGGACAGCAGCCGCTCGGCGCGCTTGGCCATGTTCTGCGCGGCGACGGTCTTGGTGGCCTTGGCGCGCATCTTGTCGGCCTGCGAGTTGAGGGCCGCGGCCTTCTTCTCGGCGTTCTGGCGCTCGCGCTTGCGGCGCTTCTCGTCGGCCTCGCGCTGCTGCTGGTAGAGCTTCCAGCCCATGTTGTAGACGTCGATCTGGGAGCGGTTGGCGTCCAGGTAGAAGACCTTGTTGACGACCGTCTCGACGAGGTCGACGTCGTGGGAGATCACGATGAAGCCGCCGCGGTACGTCTTCAGATAGTCCCGCAGCCAGACGATGGAGTCGGCGTCGAGGTGGTTGGTCGGCTCGTCGAGGAGCAGGGTGTCGGCGTCCGAGAAGAGGATGCGGGCGAGCTCGATGCGGCGGCGCTGACCACCGGAGAGGGTGTGCAGCGGCTGGCCGAGGACCCGGTCGGGCAGGCCGAGCGCGGCGGCGATGGTGGCGGCCTCGGCCTCGGCGGCGTACCCGCCCTTGGTGAGGAACTCGGTCTCCAGGCGCTCGTACTTCTTCATCGCCTTCTCGCGCGTGGCGCCCTTGCCGTTCGCCATGCGCTCCTCGTTCTCGCGCATCTTGCGCAGGACTTCGTCGAGGCCGCGGGCGGACAGGACGCGGTCGCGGGCGAGCACGTCGAGGTCGCCGGTGCGCGGGTCCTGCGGCAGATAGCCGACCTCGCCCGAGCGCGTGATGGTGCCGGCGGCGGGGATGCCCTCGCCCGCCAGGCACTTGGTGAGGGTGGTCTTGCCCGCTCCGTTGCGGCCGACCAGGCCGATGCGGTCGCCCTTGGCGACACGGAAGGAAGCGGACTCGATGAGGACTCGGGCGCCGGCGCGCAGCTCGATGCCGGTGGCGGTGATCACGGAAAGACTCCAGGCGGTATGGACGGCGGACGGGACGGCAAGAGGCGCCGCGCGAAGCGCGTCCTTGGAAGGGCGGTGTCGGGCGACGGCAGGGCGTGGAGGTCGACGCCGCCTAATGCACAAGGAGAATTGCCATGGGGTCAATTCTAACTGGGCGGTGCAACCCGGTTTCCGCCCCCGTCCGCACGCCGCTCACCTGGGAGGTCGTTGCCGAGCGGGGTGCGCCCCTCGGTGATCTGGCCGAGGCCGTCGACGGCGGCCAGATGCCGGCTCCAGGAGTCCCGGTCATGGCAGGGCCGGGCCAGCAGCAGGACGCCTCTGGTGTGCGCGGTGCGCGCCGGGTCGAAGGCGCAGCCCTCGCGGGCGGCGAGCAGCCAGCGCAGGTCGCCGTCGGCGGTCCGGAACGCGCTGACCCGCTCGGGGGTGACGACGGCGATCATGCGGGCGCCGGGGTCGAGCACTTGGAGCACCCCGGCGGCGCGCTCGGGCCGCCCCGCCAGCCAGGCGCCGAGTCCGGGCACCGCCCGGTGCCAGCGGACCCGGCGCCGGGGGGCGTCCGGGCCCTTGCCGGTCTTCGTACGGGTGCCGGTGCGGGTGCCTGCGATGTCGGTGTCGGTGTCGGTGTCGGTCACGATGCCGTCGGCCCACAGGGCGACGGCGTGTCCGGGGGCCCGGCGCAGGGCGAGCGGCCTGCTGTCCCCTCGGGTGTACGCCCACTCCCGCGCCCCGGTGACCCTGTCGTACGCCTCGACGGCCGCGCCCCGGATCCGTACCCCCACGGGCCCCGCGGCCGGGGCGCCGGGTGCGGCGAAGGTCGCGAAGCGGTCGCCGTACGGGGCCGGGCGGGTGTGCTGGGCCGCGGTGACCAGCGGCAGGGCGAGAACGGCGGCGACTGCGGTCAGTGCGAGGCGGGTCCGGTCCATGACGCGCCGAGCGTATCGGCCGACGCGTCAAAACGGGCGTACCGCAATGAGCTGGTCAATACTCGGGGTGATCTCTCGGATACGCGGGGTGGCCCCGGGCGGCGGCCCCGGTGGACAACAGGGTGGTGCGCCCATGCAGTTCGACGACGACGCCGACCTGGACACGTCGGAGGTCAATGACGCGCGCGGCGGCGGCCGGATCCCGGGCGGCCGGGCGACCATCGGCGGCGGGATCGTCGGTGTCATCGCGCTGCTCCTCGGCCTGTTCTTCGGGGTGGGTCCCGAGCAGCTGGGGCTGTCGTCGGGCGACACCGCGCCGGGCGCGAGCTCGTCGTCGCAGGCGCAGGTCAGCCAGAGCTGCCGTACCGGCGCGGACGCCAACACCAAGGAGGACTGCCGGATCGTCGCGGTGGTCAACAGCGTCCAGGACTACTGGGGGCAGGAGTTCCCGCGGCGCGGCGGCCGGTACTCCCCCGCGCGGACGGTCTTCTTCACCGGCCGCGTCAACACCGCGTGCGGGACGGCCACTTCGGCGGTCGGCCCCTTCTACTGCCCCGGCGACCGGCAGGTCTACCTCGACCTGGGCTTCTTCGACGAGCTGCGGACCAAGTTCGGCTCCAGCGGCGGCCCGTTCGCGCAGGCGTACGTGGTGGCGCACGAGTACGGCCACCACATCCAGAACCTGATGGGCACCCTGCAGAAGTCGCAGGACGGGCAGCAGGGCGCGGGCAGCAACGCCGTGCGGGTGGAGCTGCAGGCCGACTGCTACGCCGGGGTGTGGGCGCACCACGCGACGACGACCCCGGACAAGGCGACCGGCCGCCCGCTCATCACGCAGCTGACCGACCAGGACATCAAGGACGGCCTGGACGCGGCGGCCGCGGTCGGCGACGACCGGATCCAGGAGAAGTTCCAGGGCCGGGTCACTCCGGAGACCTGGACCCACGGCTCGGCGCAGCAGCGCCAGCAGTGGTTCTACACCGGCTACCGGACCGGCGACATGGCCCGCTGCAACACCTTCGCGCGCTGAGCCCCGGCGCCGGATGGCGTTGTCAGTGCCGGGTGCAAGACTGAGATCCAGGTCACACTCAGCGGTTTGTACGGGGAAGGAGCGATCGGCATGAGCATGTACCCGACGATTCTCTACAGCGACGCGAAAGCGGCGATCCGCCAGCTCAAGGACGCCTTCGGCTTCACGGAGGTGTGCGCGTACGAGGCGGAGGACGGCAGCGTGATGCACGCCGAGCTGTCCTATGGGACGGGTGTGGTGATGCTCGGCTCGAAGGGCCGCGCGGGCCTGTTCGCACAGACGATGGCCGACGCGGGCCCGGTCGGCGTCTACGTGGTGGTGACCGATGTCGACGCGCACCACAAGCGCGCCGCGGAGCAGGGCGTGGAGATCCTGATGGAGCCCACCGATCAGGACTACGGCTCGCGGGACTACATGGCGAGAGACGCGGAGGGCAACGTGTGGAGCTTCGGCACGTACGCCCCGGGGAGCGGCGAGTGAGGCGGGGCCGCCGGTAGGACACCGTCGACTCCCGCCCCCCGCAAGCCGATCGGGCACGTCCCGCCCCCGGGAGCGGGCGGGTCCTTCGCTACGCGCGTCGCTATACGGAACCGGTGTGGACCTGGAAGGCGGCGCGGCGGACCGCCTTGGCCAGGGCGGGGTCGGGGTGGGCCGCGGCGAGGGCGACCAGGACCTGCACGGTGCGGGGGTGCCCGACGGCCCGCACCTCGTCGAGCAGCGCAGGCACCGTGCCCTGCACGGCGGAGTCGAGGTGGCGTACGAGCAGCTCGCTCTCGCCGTGGTCGGCCACGGCGGCGGCGGTGTCGACCCACAGCCAGGTGGATTCCTCCCGGGACAGCACCCCGAGCACGTCCTCGGGGTCGCCGCCCTCGTGCTCGGCGAGCCACAGCAGGGCGTAGGGGCGCAGGCAGGTCTCCGTGACGACGGCGCGCACCCCGGGCTCGGCGGGGGCGCCCACCACCCGCAGCGCCTCGAAGGCGAGGCCGCGCAGCAGCGCGTCGTCGCCCCGGGCGACGTCGAGGAGTTCGCCGACCGCGCTACCGACGGTGCGGGCGGCGATCCAGGCGCGGTACTCGGCGCGGGCCGGGCCGGGTGTGAGGCCCGCGCAGCCGCGCAGCATGTCCTCGGCGGGCTGCTCGATGTTGCCCGCCGGGCTCTGCGCGGCGACGCAGATCTGCTCCAGCTTGACCCAGACCGCCCAGTTGCCGAGCGGCGTCAGGGTGGCCTGGCCCTCGCCGAGCACCAGCGCGCCAACTGCGGCGAGGCCGGCCAGGGCCCAGTCGAGGAGGTGCGCGAGGCGCTGCGGAGAGGGGGCGGCTGGGCCGGGCAGCGGGTCGGCGGCGGGCCGGGGGTCCGCGCCGGGCCGCGGGTCCGTTCCTGGGAGCAGGTCCGTGCCGGGCCGCGGGTCCGTTCCTGAGAGCAGGTCCGTGCCGGGGAGCGGATCGGTGCCGGGCCCGGGGCCGTAGGGCACCTCGCAGCGCTCTTCGCGGAGTTCGGCCACCCGCTGTGCGAGGAGGTCGAGCAGGGCCGGCGCGAGGACGGGCCCGTTGGAGAGCTGGAGCAGGGAGAGCACTTGGGGAACGGCCTCGACCACCTCGGCGACCGCCGTGGGGGCGGTGTCACCGGGAGCGGGGTGGACGAGCGACCACGCGTCGAACAGGGCGACCCAGCCGCGCAGGACGGCCGCGTCGTCGCGGTCCCAGGCGCGCAGCCGCCAGCCGGGGCGGACCGTCGCGCCGTGCAGTTCGACGAGGCCGGCGAGGCGGGCCCGGTCCCAGGCCGCCCGTACCTGACCGGGGGTCAGGCCCAGTGCGGCCGCGGCCCGCTCGGTGACCGGCGCGGGAAGCGGCCCCGGCCGGCCGGGGCCGGGGGCGGCGCCGCGGGCCCGCTCGGCATCGGTCCAGCGGGCCACGCGCACGGCGTCGGCGAGCACCGCTCTGGCCTGGCGGGCCAGCTCGCCGGCGGCCGGGGTGCCCGCGGGCGGCCGGGGGGCCGAGCGGGTGCGCCGGTCGGACACGGCCCTGCGGGCTGCGGCGAGGGGCCGGGCCTGCATCGGGTGCGGAGCGCGGACAAGCCGCAGTCTGGAGTCGCGCGGCAACTTCTCATCAGGCTTCCGGGACGTCACGCATGCAGTCTTCCCGCTCACTGCCCGAAAGCCCAAACGGAATCGGCCACGCTCGGCACCCCGGGGGCCCCGGGGGCGCCCGGTGGCCCTGGGGCCGTAGCCAGGAACGACGCGCTTGCGCTCGTCGCCCGAACACCCAAGCGGAATCAGCCTCAGGCGGCCCTTCCGAAGCGAGCGGGACGGCTCCCGGCCAAGGGGCCGCCCCCACGAGGACAGCCGCCTGCCACCTTCCCGCCACGTCAAGCGGAATCAGCCGCGCCCGGGTGGGCCGGGCGGGCGGGGGTGTCACATGAGGGGGGTGAGGAAGCGGCGCAGGGTTTCTTCGTAGCCGGCCGGGTCGGCGTTCCACATCGCGGCGTGCGGGGCGTCCGGGACGGTGTGCAGGGTGATCAGTTCCGGCCGCCGGTCGGCCAGTTGACACGCGGGCCCCCAGGGGGCGAGCGCGTCGTCGGGGCCGTGGAAGAGCAGCGTCGGGACGCGCAGGGCCTTGGGGTCGACGGCTTCCTGGAGCCGGTCGCCGTGGAGCCCGGTACGGCCCTGCGCGGCGCGGACGGCGAGCGGCAGCAGGGCGCCGGGGGTGCCGTTGGCCGAGGCGAGGGCGCGCAGCGTGAACTCCCAGTCGAGGACGGGCGAGTCCAGGACGATGCCGCTGATGCGCTCGCGCTGGGCGCAGTGCGCTGCGGCGTGCAGGGCCATCGTGGCGCCGGTGGACCAGCCGTGCAGGATGACCTGGCGGGCCCCGGAGCGCAGGGCGTAGCGGATCGCCGCGTCGAGGTCGCGCCACTCGGAGTCGCCGAGGTGGCCGAGGCCGTCCGGGGAGCGGGGCGCGCCCTCGTCGCCCCGGTAGGAGAGGGCGAGCACCGGGAGCTGCTGGCGGTGCAGGAACTCCAGGATGTTGAGCGGGTGTTCGCGGGTGGTGCCGAGGCCGTGCACGGCGATCACCCAGGTGGTGCGCGGGGCGGGGACCAGCCAGGCGGGCAGCGGCCCCAGTTCGGCCGGGATCTCGACGTCCTGGTAGTCGATGCCGAGGGCGGTGCCCGGGGTGCCGTGGTGGACCTGGGGCGTCAGCGCGACCCGGTCGCCCGGGACGAGGACGCCGTGGGTGACGCGCTCCAGGCGGCGTACGACCGTGTCGGCGGTGTGCGGTGCCCGGTCGAGCACGTCACCGACGACGGCGTGGACGCCGTCGCCCTCCAGGCCGTAGGTCCCCGGCCGCAGCGCCGCGAGCGAGCGGGTCAGGGTGATGGCGCCGGGGTCCGTCGCGTGCACGGTGAGCCGGCGGTCGGCGGGCAGCGGGCGGCCTGGCGGCGCCTTGAGGGCGGCGTCGCTGGCGTAGCGTCCGGCGACGACGGCTGCCGCGCCGACGCCGATCAGTGTGGTGACGGCCGCTGCCGTCTTCGTAGCGGGGCGCACCTGCCCAGTCTCGGTGCGAAGCCGCCCGGGTGCCAGTGGGCGGGGCCCTTCGAAGCCGCGGATCACCGGGTCAGTGGAGTCCGCCCGCGGGGCGCCGGGCCGGCCGGGCCCGGGTCAGGGCTGTCCGTAGCCGCTGAGCCGCTGGGCCACCTCGTCGAGCTGGGCGGGGCTGAGCAGGGACGGGGTGCGGCCGGGCAGGGCGGCGGCGGTGAGCCAGAGCCGGCACATCCACTCCAGTTGGGCGGTGCGGTCGTAGGCCTGGTCGAGGCCTGCTCCGTACGTGACGGTGCCGTGGTTCTGGAGGAGGCAGCCGGTGCGCCCTTCCAGCGCCGCCAGCATGTTCCCGGCCAGCTCCTCGCTTCCGTACACGGCGTACGGGGCGACCCGGACCGGGCCGCCGAGCGCGGCCGCCATGTAGTGGACCAGCGGGAGTTCGGGCACCAGCGTGGAGACGGCGGTGGCGTGCACGGCGTGGGTGTGGACGACGGCGCGGGCGTCGGTGGCGCGGTACACGGCCAGGTGCATGGGGAGTTCGCTGGTGGGCCGCAGGGTGCCCAGGACCTGGCGGCCTTCGAGGTCGACGGCGACGGTGTCGGCGGGACCGAGCCGGTCGTAGGGGACGCCGGTCGGCGTGACGAGGACCAGGTCGCCGAGGCGTACCGACACATTGCCCGATGTTCCGACGACCAGCCCTTCGGCCGCGGTCCTGCGCGCGGTGTCGACCAGTTGGGCCCATGCCGCGGCGGTGGCCGCCTCGTTGTCGCTCATGAGGCTGATCCTGCCAGGGCGGGCGCGACCGGGGTACGGGCCGGCCGGTGCTCGTCCCCCAGCCTCGGGACGTTTGGGTCCGTACACCGAAATTCGGGGGAAATCCATGGCTCGGGACCACGGTCCGCTCGCACGCCGCAGCCGCGCGCGGGCCGCGCTCGCTCTGTCCGTCGCGGCTCTGGCGCTGGGCTGTACGGCCCTCACCGCCCTCACGGCGCCGCCCGGTGCGGCGGCGCAGGACAAGCCGGCCGGCCACGACGTCTCCTCGCACCAGGGGAACGTCGACTGGGCCGCCGCGAAGGGGCGCGGCGCGCGCTTCGTCTACGTCAAGGCGACCGAGTCGACGTCGTACCGCAACCCCTTCTTCGGGCAGCAGTACGACGGCGCCCGGCGGGCGGGCCTGATCCGGGGCGCCTACCACTTCGCGGTGCCCGACCAGTCCTCGGGCCGGGCGCAGGCGGCCTTCTTCGCGGCGAACGGGGGCGGCTGGCGCGGCGACGGCTGGACCCTGCCGCCCGCGGTGGACCTGGAGCACAACCCGTACGGCAAGGACGCCAAGGGCGGCAGCGGCGACACCTGCTACGGGCTGAGCCCCGCCGAGATGACCAACTGGGTCGCCGGGTTCAGCGACGAGGTGCGGCTGCGCACCGGCCGCCGTCCGGTGATCTACACGACGGCGGCCTGGTGGAACCGGTGCACGGGCCGCAGCACGGCATTCGCCGCCGACCATCCCCTGTGGCTCGCCCGGTACGCGGCGGCGCCGGGCGCGCTGCCGGCGGGCTGGTCGTACTGGACGGTGTGGCAATACGCCAATGGCTCCGGCAGCCTGCCGGGTGACCAGAATCTCTTCAATGGGACTTTTGCGCAGTTGAAGCGGTTCGCGGCCGGGCGCTGAACGGCCCGTGGGAGCGGGGGCGACGCGAGAACCGGACACGGACACCGGTGCGCCCGCCCCAGTTCATCTTCCGTTCACTCAGGTTACTTACGTTCGTCCCGCCACTGACGTCGAACGATTGCCTGGGTAAATGGAACACATCACGCTGCTGCTCGCGATTGTGATCGTGACAGCTCTAGTGTTCGATTTCACGAACGGTTTCCACGACACCGCCAACGCGATGGCCACCACCATCTCGACCGGCGCCCTGAAGCCCAAGACGGCGGTCGCCATGTCCGCCGCGCTCAACCTGGTCGGCGCGTTCCTGTCGGTGGAGGTCGCCAAGACGATCTCCGGCGGGATTATCGACGAGAAGGGGATCCGCACCGAGGTCATCTTCGCGGCCCTCGTCGGTGCCATCCTCTGGAACCTCCTGACCTGGCTGCTCGGACTGCCGTCCAGCTCCTCGCACGCCCTGTTCGGCGGCCTCATCGGCGCCGCGGTCATGTCGGCCGGCTGGTCCTCGGTCAACGGCTCCACCGTTGTCACCAAGGTGCTGCTGCCGGCCGTCGCCGCGCCGATCGTCGCCGGCATCGCCGCGATGCTGGCCACCCGGCTCACGTACCGGATCAACCGGAACACCGACGAGAAGGCCACCGCCAAGGGGTACCGCGCGGGCCAGATCGCCTCGGCCGGCCTGGTCTCGCTCGCCCACGGCACCAACGACGCCCAGAAGACGATGGGCATCATCACCCTCGCCCTGGTCACCGGCGGGGTCCTGCACCCCGGCGCCAACCCCCCGCTGTGGGTCATCGTCTCGGCCGGTCTGGCCATCGCGATGGGCACCTACCTCGGCGGCTGGCGCATCATCCGCACCATGGGCAAGGGCCTGACCGAGCTGCGCCCGCCGCAGGGCTTCGCCGCCCAGACCGGCGCCGCGACCGTCATCCTCGCCTCCTCGCACATCGGCTTCTCGCTCTCCACCACCCAGGTCTGCTCGGGCTCCGTCATGGGCGCGGGCCTCGGCCGCAAGGGCGGTGTGGTGCGCTGGTCCACCGCGACCCGCATGGCCGTCGCCTGGATCCTGACGCTGCCGGCCGCCGGACTCGTCGGCGCCGGCGCGGAGTTCCTCACCCAGCAGGGCCCCTGGGGCATCGCCGCCGTCGCGGTCCTCCTGATCGCCGGCTCCGGCATCATCTGGAAGCTGTCGCGCCGCCGGCCGGTCGACGCCCACAACGTCACCGCCGACCACGTCACCGCCGACGACGCCCCCGTGGCCGAGCCCGCCGGTGTCATCACCACCGCGATCGCCGCGGTCACGCCGCCGCCGACCGGCCTGGCCGTCGCGTCGACCGACCTCAGGGCCACGATCCAGGCCCCGGCCCCCGCCGACCCGCCCACCCCGGCGACGGTCTGACCCCGGTCCCTCCGGCACAGCTCTCCGGCACAGCTAAGGAATCCTCATGCACATCGACTGGGCAGCCCTCGGCTCCGTCTTCGGCGTCAGCCTCGCGGTGACCGTCGGCCTGGTGGGCCTGTTCACCCTCGGCATCGTCGGCCTCACCAAGCGGGAGGCCGTCGCCTCCGGCACCGCCGGCAACGCCGCGATGGCCCGCACCGGCGCGTACGCCTGTTTCGCGCTCTGCGCGGCGGCCGTGGCGTACGGGATCTATCTGATCGTCGCCTGACCCGCACGCACCACCCGAACCGCCCCGCGGCCCCCGCCGCGGGGCGGTTCGCCGTGGCGCCGAGCACTCTCTCGCGCCGCAGGTCAACGGCAAGTTGACGGGTGTTCGCGGGGCGTGGTGGACTGCACCGGCCAGCTACGGCGGCAGAAGAGGAAGCCGGTGCGAATCCGGCGCGGTCCCGCCACTGTCACCGGGGAGCGATCCCCGCCAGCCAGGAACTCTCACCGCCGGTCACGTCGAACCAGGGCGCGGACACCCTGAGTGAGGACATACCGCCATGCGCGCCTGCCCGTTCGGACTCTCCGGCCCCTCCTGCTCCGCCCTGGCGCGCTGAGCATGCGCGCCGACCGCACCTTCGCCTACGGCGCCACCGCCGGGCTCATCGGCGACCTCCTGCTCGGCGACCCCCGCCGCGGCCATCCGGTCGCCGCGTTCGGCCGGGCGGCCGCCGCCGTCGAGCGCGCCCTGTGGCGCGACCACCGCGGCTGGGGCGCCCTGCACACCGTCGTGTGCGCGGGTGGCGCCGCGGGCGCCGCCGCCCTGCTCTCCCGTGCCGTCCGCGACCGTCCCGCCGCGGCCGCCGCGCTGACCGCGGCCGCCACCTGGAGCGTGGTGGGCGGCACCTCGCTCGGCCGCGAGGCCCGGACCATCGGCGACGCGCTCGCAGCCGGTGACGTGGACGCGGCCCGCAAGCGCCTGCCGCACCTGTGCGGACGCGACCCGCACTCCCTGGACGCCGACGGCATCGCGCGCGCCGTGGTCGAGTCGGTCGCCGAGAACACCTCCGACGCGGTCGTCGGCGCCCTGGTGTGGGGCGCGCTCGCGGGCGTGCCGGGGCTCGTGGGCTTCCGCGCCGTCAACACCCTCGACGCGATGGTCGGGCACAAGTCGGCCACGTACCGCAGGTACGGCTGGGCCTCGGCGCGCCTGGACGACGTGATGGGCTGGCCCGGCGCCCGGCTCACCGCCGCCCTCGCCGCCCTCGCCGGACCCGACTCCCGGGGCGCGGTACGCGCCTGGCGCGCCGACGCGCACCGGCACCCGAGCCCCAACGCGGGCCCCGTGGAAGCCGCGTTCGCGGGCGCGCTGGGCGTCCGGCTCGGCGGCACGCTCTCCTACGCGGGGCGCGTCGAGCACCGGCCGGTCCTGAACGCCACGGGCCGCGCCGTCGACTTCGCGGACATCGAACGGGCGGTACGGCTCTCGCGCACGGTGGGCGGGCTGACGCTGGCCGCCGCCGTGGTGGCGCGGGCCGCTGTGAGGAGGGGACGTACATGGGTGGCGGGCTGCTGATCGCGGGCACCACATCGGACGCCGGCAAGAGCGTCGTCACGGCCGGGATCTGCCGCTGGCTGGTGCGCCGGGGCGTCAAGGTCGCGCCCTTCAAGGGGCAGAACATGTCGCTGAACTCGTTCGTGACGCGCGAGGGCGCCGAGATCGGCCGGGCGCAGGCGATGCAGGCACAGGCGGCCCGGGTGGAGCCGACCGCGCTGATGAACCCGGTGCTGCTCAAGCCCGGCAGCGACCGATCGAGCCAGGTCGTCCTGATGGGCAGACCGGTGGGCGAGTTGAGCGCCCGCGGGTTCTTCGGCTCCGCCGACCCCTCCTCGGGCTCGGCATTGCGCGGCGGGAGCCGTGAGGCGCTGCTCGGCACCGTCCTCGACTGCCTCCAGGAGCTGCGGGACACCCATGACGCGGTGATCTGCGAGGGCGCGGGCAGCCCGGCCGAGATCAACCTGCGGCGCACCGACATCGTCAACATGGGCATCGCACGGGCCGCGCGGCTGCCCGTCGTCGTGGTCGGCGACATCGACCGCGGCGGGGTCTTCGCGTCGTTCTTCGGCACGACGGCGCTGCTGAGCCCCGAGGACCAGGCGCTGGTCGCGGGGTACGTCGTCAACAAGTTCCGCGGCGATGTGACGCTCCTGGAGCCCGGCATCGAGATGCTGCGCGGCCTCACCGGGCGCCACACCTACGGGATCCTGCCGTACGCCCACGGCCTCGGCATCGACGAGGAGGACGGCCTGCGCGTGTCCATGCGCGGAACCGTGCGCGAGTCGGTGGTGGCGCCGCCCGTCGGCGAGGACGTGCTGCGGGTCGCGGTCTGCGCGGTGCCGCTGATGTCCAACTTCACCGATGTGGACGCGCTCGCCGCCGAACCCGGTGTGGTCGTGCGGTTCGTGGATCGGCCCGAGGAGCTCACCGACGCCGACCTCGTGGTGGTGCCCGGCACCCGCGGCACGGTCCGCGCCCTGGAGTGGCTGCGCGAGCGCGGCCTCGCGGCGGAACTCGCGCGTCGTGCCGCCGCCGGGCGTCCGGTGCTCGGCATCTGCGGCGGTTACCAGCTGCTCGGCGAGCACATCGAGGACGACGTCGAATCGCGGGCGGGCTCGGTGGCGGGCCTCGGCCTGCTGCCGGTCCGCGTGCGGTTCGCCGCCGAGAAGACCCTGGCCCGGCCCGTCGGCCGGGCGCTCGGCGAGCGTGTCGAGGGGTACGAGATCCACCACGGCGTGGCCGAAGTCCTGGGCGGCGAAGCGTTCCTCCGCGATGACGAGGGCCGCAGCCTGGACGGATGCCGCATCGGCCCGGTCTGGGGCACGCACTGGCACGGCTCCCTGGAGAGCGACGGGTTCCGGCGCCGCTTCCTGGAGCAGGTCGCGCGGGACGCGGGCCGGCGGTTCGTGCCGGCGCCCGACACCTCGTTCGGGGTGCTGCGCGAGGAGCAGCTCGACCGGCTCGGCGACCTGATCGAGGAACACGCCGACACCGACGCCCTGATGCGCCTGATCGAGCAGGGCCCGCCCGCCGGGCTGCCCTTCATCCCGCCCGGGGCGCCATGACCCGCCCCGCACGACCGCCGCGTACAGCACTACTCGAAGGAGAGATCGGCACATGAGCACCCGGTATCCGTTCACGGCCGTGGTCGGCATGGACGACCTGCGCCTCGCGCTGCTCCTGAACGCCGTCAGCCCGGCGGTGGGCGGTGTCCTCGTCCGGGGCGAGAAGGGCACCGCGAAGAGCACCGCCGTGCGGGCGCTCGCGGATCTGCTGCCCGAGGTGGCCGTCGTCGCGGGGTGCCGCTTCAGCTGCGACCCCGCGGCGCCCGACGCGCAGTGCCCGGACGGGCCGCACGAGAGCGGGCCGGGGACGGCCCGCGCGGCCCGCATGGTCGAGCTGCCCGTCGGCGCGTCCGAGGACCGTCTGGTGGGCGCCCTCGACATCGAGCGGGCGCTCGGCGAGGGCGTGAAGGCCTTCGAGCCGGGCCTGCTGGCCGACGCCCACCGCGGCATCCTCTACGTCGACGAGGTCAACCTCCTCCACGACCACCTCATCGACCTGCTGCTCGACGCCGCGGCCATGGGCTCCTCCTACGTCGAGCGCGAGGGCGTCTCGGTGCGGCACGCCGCCCGCTTCCTGCTGGTCGGCACGATGAACCCCGAGGAGGGCGAGCTGCGGCCGCAGTTGCTCGACCGGTTCGGCCTGACCGTGGAGGTCGCCGCTTCGCGCGAGCCCGAGCAGCGCGTCGAGGTGGTGCGCCGCCGTCTCGCGTACGACGACGACCCGGCCGGTTTCGCCGCGCGCTGGGCCGACGACGAGGGGGCGCTGCGTCAACGGATCGTGGCGGCGCGGGAGTTGCTGCCCTCGGTCGTGCTCGGCGACGCGGTCCTGCTCCAGATCGCGGCCACCTGCGCCGCGTTCGAGGTCGACGGCATGCGCGCCGACATCGTGATGGCACGCACCGCGACCGCGCTCGCCGCGTGGGCCGGGCGCACCGAGGTGACGAGCGACGACGTCCGGCAGGCCGCGCTGCTCGCGCTGCCGCACCGGCGCCGGCGCAACCCGTTCGACGCGCCGGGCCTGGACGAGGACAGGCTCGACGAGACCCTGGAGCAGTTCCGGGGCGACGAGGGTGCCGAGGGCGACGACGATCCGGACCCGGGCCCCGAGGGACCCGGCGGTGGCGGGGGCGGCGGGGTGCCGCCGCAGGGCGACTCCCCCGAGAGCCCGGCCGACTCCCCCGAGCCGGCCGGGTCGCCGGACCCGTCCGGGCCGGTGGAGCCGCCCGCCGCCCCCGCCCCGAGCGGGCCGGGCGAGCGCGCCGCGGTGAAGGCCGCCGAGCCGTTCCGTACGAAGATGCTGAGCGTGCCGGGCCTCGGCGAGGGCGCGGCGGGCCGGCGCTCGCGGGCCCGCACCGACCACGGCCGCACGACCGGTTCGCGCCGGCCCCAAGGGGCGCTCACCAAGCTGCACTTGACGGCGACGGTGCAGGCCGCGGCCCCGCACCAGCGGGCCCGCGGACGCTCGGGCCGGGGTCTCGTCGTACGGCGTGACGATCTGCGCCAGGCCACCCGCGAGGGGCGCGAGGGCAACCTCGTCCTGTTCGTGGTGGACGCCTCCGGGTCGATGGCGGCGCGGCAGCGGATGAGCGCGGTCAAGGGCGCGGTGCTCTCGCTGCTCCTCGACGCCTACCAGCGCCGCGACAAGGTCGGCCTCGTCACGTTCCGCGGCGCGGACGCGGAGCTCGCGCTCCCGCCGACCTCGTCGGTGGACGCGGCGGCGGCCCGGCTCGAAACGCTGCCGACCGGCGGGCGCACCCCGCTCGCGGCGGGGCTCCTGAAGGCCCATGACGTGCTGCGCGTGGAGCGGTTGCGCGATCCCTCGCGGCGCCCCCTGCTCGTGGTGGTCACCGACGGCCGTGCCACGGGCGGGCCCGAGCCGGTGGCGCTCGCCGGGCGGGCGGCCCGGCTGCACGCGGCCGAGGGCACCGCGTCGGTGGTCGTGGACTGCGAGTCGGGGATGGTGCGGCTCGGTCTCGCCGGGGAGCTGGCGCGTGAACTGGGCGGCAGCGCCGTCACGTTGGACGAGCTGCGGGCGGATTCCATCGCCGGCCTCGTCAAGGATGTCCAGGGAACTTCGAGGAGGGCCGCTTAATGCCGCAGGGACAGGTCAGTGTCGTACCCGAGGACGGTCTGACGACCCGTCAGCGTCGCAACAGGCACCTGGTGATGGTGCACACCGGCGTCGGCAAGGGGAAGTCGACCGCCGCGTTCGGGATGGCGCTGCGCGCCTGGAACCAGGGCTGGCCGGTCGGGGTGTTCCAGTTCGTGAAGTCGGCGAAGTGGAAGGTCGGCGAGGAGAACGCGCTGAAGGTGCTCGGGGCGTCCGGCGAGGGCGGCACCGTCGACTGGCACAAGATGGGCGAGGGCTGGTCGTGGATCCAGCGCGAGACCGCCGAGGGCGAGCCCACCCACGAGGAGAAGGCCCGCGAGGGCTGGGAGCAGGTCAAGCGCGACCTGGCGGCCGAGACGTACAAGTTCTACGTGCTCGACGAGTTCGCCTATCTGCTGCACTGGGGCTGGGTCGACGTCGACGAGGTCGTCTCGGTGCTGCGCGACCGGCCCGGCACCCAGCATGTCGTCATCACCGGCCGCAACGCGCCCGAGCAGCTGGTGGAGTACGCGGATCTGGTCACCGACATGTCCAAGGTCAAGCACCCGATGGACGCCGGTCAGAAGGGCCAGCGGGGCATCGAGTGGTAGCGCGTCTCGTCATCGCGGCCCCGGCGTCGGGCAGCGGCAAGACCACCGTGGCGACGGGGCTGATGGCCGCGTTCGCGCGGTCGGGGCTCGCCGTGTCCCCGCACAAGGTGGGGCCGGACTACATCGACCCCGGGTACCACGCGCTGGCGACGGGGCGCCCCGGCCGCAACCTCGACGCGTACATGTGCGGGCCCGAGCTGATGGCGCCGCTCTTCGCGCACGGCGCGCGCGGCTGCGACCTCGCGGTGGTCGAGGGCGTGATGGGCCTGTACGACGGGGCGAGCGGGCTCGGCGAGCTCGCCTCCACCGCCCAGGTCGCCAAGTTGCTGCGCGCGCCGGTGGTGCTCGTGGTGGACGCCTCCTCGCAGTCGCGGTCGGTGGCCGCGCTGGTCCACGGTTTCGCGTCGTGGGACCCCGGGGTGCGCATCGGCGGCGTGATCCTCAACAAGGTCGGCTCGGACCGGCACGAGGCGCTGCTGCGCGAGGCGATGGAGGACGTGGGCGTCCCGGTCCTCGGCGCCCTGCGCCGCGCCCCGCAGGTCGACACCCCCTCCCGCCACCTGGGCCTGGTTCCGGTCGCGGAGCGCCGCACGGACGCGGTGGACGCGGTGGGGGCGATGGGTGAACAGGTGCGGGCGGGCTGTGACCTGCCGGCCCTCCTCGCCCTGGCGCGATCGGCCCCGCCGCTGGGCGTCAAGCCGTGGGAGCCGGCCCCGGACGCCGGGACCGGGACCGGGGCACAGCCCCGCCCGGCCACCGCGCGGCGCCCCGTCGTCGCCATGGCGGGCGGCTCCGCGTTCACGTTCTCCTACGCCGAGCACCCCGAGCTGCTCACCGCCGCCGGCGCGGAGGTCGTCACCTTCGACCCGCTCAGGGACGAGCAACTCCCTCCCGGAACCAGCGGGTTGGTGATAGGCGGCGGCTTCCCCGAGGTGTACGCGGCCGAGCTGTCCGCCAACGAGCGGCTCCGCGAGGCCGTCGCCGGGCTCGCCCGGTCGGGGGCGCCGGTGGCCGCCGAGTGCGCGGGCCTGCTCTATCTGGCCCGCTCGCTCGACGGGCTGCCCATGTGCGGCGTGCTCGACGCCGACGCCCGGATGTCGGGCCGCCTCACCCTCGGCTACCGGGAGGCCGTCGCGGTGGCCGACAACAGCCTGGCCGTCGCCGGGACGCGGCTGCGCGGCCACGAGTTCCACCGCACCGTCATCGAGCCGGGCGCCGGCGCCGAGCCGGCCTGGGGCATCGTGCACCCGGAGCGCCGCGTCGAGGGCTTCGTACGGCAGGGTGTGCACGCGAGCTATCTGCACACCCATTGGGCGGCCCGCCCGGAGGTCGCCCTCAGATTCGCCGGGGCCTGCGCGCCATGACGCGCTCAGCCGGCGATGCCCACCACCAGCCAGATGAACCCCACGCCCGCGACGGTGAACAGCAGTGTCGACAGCGCCGGGTGCTCGTGGTGGGCCTCGGGGAGGATCTCGGCGGCGGCCAGATACAGCAGCACGCCGCCGAAGAACCCCAGATAGCTGCCGAGCAGCTGCTCCGGAAGGGTGAACAGCAGGGTCGAGGCCGCCCCCACCATCGGGGCCAGCGCGTCGGCGAACAGCATCGCCAGCGCCTTGCGCTTCTCGTTCCCGTACAGGCTGGTGATCGTGTACGTGTTGAAGCCGTCCGCGAAGTCGTGGGTGATGACGGCGAGGGCCACCGCCACGCCCATCCCGGCGCCCACCTGGAAGGCGGCGCCGATCGCGATGCCGTCCATCAGGCTGTGCCCGACCATCGCCGACGCCACCGCGACGCCCACCTGCGGCGCCCGGTGCTCGCCCGCCCCGTGGGCCGCCTGGCGCACCGCGAGGATCCGCTCGACGACGTGCGCGAAGAGGAAGCCGCCGACGAACAGGAGCAGCGCGCGGGGCACCCCGAAGAGGTCCTCGCCGGCCGCGTCGAGGGCTTCGGGCAGCAGGTCGAGGCCGACCACGCCGAGCATGAGGCCGCCGGCGAGCCCGAGCACCAGGTGGCGCCGGTCGGTGACCCGCTGGGCGGTCCAGCCGCCCACCAGGGTCATCAGGAACGCGCCGAGCGCGACGATTACCGCCATGGGCCCTTGCTAACCGACGGTGCCCGTACTCCGCATGTCCACGCCTCGTCCCCGCGCCGCCCGCCGGCCCCCTGAGAGGATCCCCGCCATGGCCGCCGACGACGCCCTTCCCCGCGCAGCCGCCCCGGTCCCGCCGGGCACCGGGGCGTGTCTCGTCGTGGGCGTCGGCGCCTCGAAGGGCGTACGCGCCGAGGAGGTGCTCGGCCTGATCGGGGACGCGCTGGCGCAGGCGGGGCTCGACGCGGGGGCCGTGGCCGAACTGGCCACCCTGGACGGCAGGTCGCGGGAGCCGGGGATCGTGGCCGCCGCGGCCCGGCTCGGCGTGCCGGTCCTCGGGTACACGGCCGGCGAGCTCGCGGCCGTCGCGGTGCCGAACGGCTCACGGGCGGCCCTCGCCGCGGTGGGTACGCCGTCGGTGGCCGAGGCCGCGGCGCTGGCCCGCGGCGGCGAACTGCTCGTGCCCAAGCGGAAGTCGAGCGGCACCGGCCGTGCCGCCATGGCGACGTGTGCGATCGTACGTCGACCCCACCTCCGGCCGAGCGCCTCCGGGCGCGACGCACCCCCCACCAGGAGCGAGGAAGCCATGCCCATCCCCACCACCGAGGTCCCACTCGATCTGCGCCACCACGGCGACGCGGAGGTACGCGACGACGGCGGCGAACTGATCGATCTCGCGGTCAACGTCCGCACCGGCACTCCCCCGGTCTGGCTGCGCGAGCGGATAGCCGAGTCGCTGACCGGGCTCGCCGCCTACCCGGACGGGCGGGCCGCGCGCGCGGCGGTCGCGGCCCGGCACGGCGTCCCGGTGGAGCGGGTGCTCCTGACGGCGGGTGCGGCGGAGGCGTTCGTCCTGATCGCCCGCGCCCTGACGTTCCGTCACCCGGTCGTGGTGCACCCGCAGTTCACCGAACCGGAGGCGGCCCTGCGCGACGCGGGCCACGAGGTGCGGCGGGTACTGCTGCGCGCCGAGGACGGCTTCCGGCTCGATCCCGCGGCGGTGCCGGACGAGGCGGACCTGGTGGTGGTCGGCAACCCGACCAACCCCACGTCCGTCCTGCACCCGGCCGCGCTGCTGGCTCAACTCGCCCGCCCGGGGCGGACGTTGGTGGTGGACGAGGCGTTCATCGACGCGGTGCCGGGCGAGCGCGAGGCGCTGGCCGGCCGCACCGATCTGCCCGGCCTCCTCGTCCTGCGCAGCCTGACCAAGACCTGGGGCCTGGCCGGCCTGCGGATCGGCTATGTGCTGGGCGAGCCGGAGACGGTCGCCGCCCTCCAGCGGGCCCAGCCGCTGTGGCCGGTGTCGACCCCGGCCCTGGTCGCGGCCGCCGCCTGCATGGAGCCCCGCGCGCTGGCGGAGGCCGAGGCGGCCGCCGTACGCGTCGCCGAGGACCGGGCCCATCTGCTGGCCGGGCTCGCGGAGTTCGACGAGGTACGCGCGGTGGAGCAGGCGCAGGGCCCCTTCGTGCTCGTACGGATCGAGGGCGCGGCCGAGGTCAGGGAACGGCTGCGGGGCCTCGGCTTCGCGGCCCGGCGCGGCGACACGTTCCCCGGCCTGGGCCCGCAATGGCTCCGCCTGGCGGTCCGGGACAGGGCCACGACCAACCGCTTCCTCCAGGCCTTGGACCAGGCCCTGGTCCTCGCGGCACGCTGACCCCCACGCGGGCACGTGGTTGACCGGGCGTTACGCGGGGCGGCTCGCGGTCGTTGATGGTCTTCATGTGCCCGCCGTGGTGAACGCCGGGGTGAGAGGCGGCGTACGGGGCTCCGGGCGGTTGCGGGGGTGACGGATGGGGGCGCCGATGCCGGAAGAATCGAATATGGAGACGGAAACCACCCTTTGGGGTGAACTGGCGCCGTGTGACGGCCAGTTCACTCTCCGTGCGTAAAGATGCGGTGTCTCTAGTCGCCGGCGCGCCCCACGATTCGCAGGAGTCCCACGAGTCCCCGTGGCGGGCGCCCGGTCAGCCATGTCTCCTGTGGGGGTTCCACCATTTTGAACAGCAACAACTTCCGCCTGCCCGCGCACGGTCCGGCCGCCCGCCCGGCCCGTCGCTCCCTCGCCCTCGCGTCCTGTGCGGCGCTGGCCGCGGGGCCGCTGCTGCTCGCCGCGCCCGCGGGGGCCACCGGCGTCGAGGGCGACGGCGGCGGCCGGGCGAGCGCCGTCGTGCTGCGCACCGGGCTCGATGTCTCCCTGCTCAACAAGGCGATCGACGTGCCGCTCAAGGCCACGCTCAACGAGGTGCAGGCCCCGGCGAGCGCCGAGAAGACCGCGCTGACCGTGAAGCTCGACGGGGTCGGCGGCGGGCAGCCCGTCAACGTGCTGAAGGCCGACGTGGCAACGGCCAGGGCGAGCGTCGACGCGAAGAAGGCGGAGGGCTCGACCCGGCTGGTCAACGCCCGGCTCCACCTGCCCGGCCTTCCGCTGCTCTCGCTCGTCGAGGTGGGCGAGGTGACGTCGAGCGCGGTCTGCGAGGCGGGCCGCGCGCCGGTCGCCAAGTCGAACGTGCTGGGCGCGGTGACCGTGCTCGGCAGGAAGGTCACGCTGTCGGCGGGCGGTACGACGCGGGTGCAGGTGCCCGGCGTCGGCGAGGTCACCCTCGACCTGTCGAAGGCGACCACCACCTCGCGGAGCGCGGCGGCCGTCGCGCTCCAGCTCAAGGTCTCGGTCAACCCGCTCCATCTGAACGTCGCCGACGTCAAGGGCGAGGTCACGCTCGCCGAGGCGACGTGCCGGACGCCCGAGGCGCCGCCCGCGCCCGCGAAGCCCCAGCCGGGCACCGCGGCCGATCCCGACAAGGGGCCCGTGGGGACGGCGGTGCGGACCCAGAGCGTCGCCGACACCAAGCTGGCCGAGACCGGCGGGAGTTCGGCGACGCCGTACCTCGCGGGCGGGGCTGCGGTTCTCCTGGTGGGCGGGGCGGGGGCGCTCGTCGCCACACGCCGGCGCCTGCGCGGCGGGCGCGGCTGACCGGCCGCGCGAGGGGGCGGCGGGGCCGATGGCCCCCGTCCCCTCGCGCAGCCCCGTTCAGGCGCCGCTCAGCCCACCACGCGCCCGTTGAGCACGATCCGGCCCGGCGCCGCGAGGACCCGGACGTCCGCGCGCGGGTCCTGGTCGTAGACCACCAGGTCGGCCGGGGCGCCCTCCTCCAGGGCCGGGCGGCCGAGCCAGGCCCTGGCCCCCCAGGCCGTCGCCGAGAGCGCGTCGAGCGCGGGGATGCCGGCCTTGACGAGTTCGGCGACCTCGGCGGCGACCAGGCCGTGGGCGAGCGAGCCGCCCGCGTCCGTTCCGACGAAGACGGGCACCCCGGCGTCGTACGCCGAGCGCACCGTGTCGTAGCGGCGCTCGTACAGGCGGCGCATGTGGGCGGCCCAGTCCGGGAACTTGGCCTCGCCGCCGTCGGCCATGTGCGGGAACGTGGCGATGTTGACCAGGGTCGGCACGATCGCCACGCCCCGCTCGGCGAAGAGCGGGATGGTCTCCTCGGTCAGGCCGGTGGCGTGCTCGATGCAGTCGATGCCCGCCTCGACGAGGTCCCGCAGCGAGTCCTCGGCGAAGCAATGCGCGGTGACACGGGCGCCGAGCCGGTGCGCTTCGGCGATCGCCGCCTCCACCTCGCCGCGCGGCCAGCAGGGGGCCAGATCTCCGGCGTCGCGGTCGATCCAGTCCCCGACCAGCTTGACCCAGCCGTCGCCGCGCCGCGCCTCCCGGGCGACGTACGCGACCAGGTCGCCGGGCTCGATCTCGTGGGCGTAGTTGCGGATGTAGCGGCGGGTGCGGGCGATGTGCCGGCCCGCGCGGATGATCTTCGGCAGGTCCTCGCGGTCGTCGACCCAGCGGGTGTCGGACGGGGAGCCCGCGTCGCGCACCAGGAGCGTCCCGGCGTCGCGGTCGGTGAGGGCCTGCTTCTCGCTGACCTCGTCGGGGACCGGGCCGTGCTGGTCGAGGCCGACGTGGCAGTGCGCGTCGACGAGGCCCGGCAGCGCCCAGCCGGTCACGGTGAGGGCCTCTCCCGGTGGGCGCTCGTAGGTGATCCGCCCGTCGACGGCCCACAGTTCGTCCCGTACGTCCTCGGGTCCCGCGAGGACGCGCCCCTTCACATGCAGCACCGTGCGATCGCTCATGCCCAGCACTGTACGAGGCCCTGGGTAGTCTCCCTCCAGAGGATCGAACACCTGACGTGCACCCCGATCCGGCCCACGCCCCGACTGAAGAAGGCACCGCCGTGACACACCCGCTCCTGGACCTCGCCCCGCTGACCGCCGCCCACTTCGCGGCGGTCGAACGACGGGTGGCCGCGCTGCTCGCCACCGAGCAGGACGTGGTGATCATGCAGGGCGAGGCGCTGCTCCCCCTGGAGGGCTGCATCCGGGGCGCCGCGCATCCGGGCTCCACCGCGCTCAACGTGGTGACCGGCCCCTACGGGCAGACCTTCGGCAACTGGCTGCGCGACTGCGGCGCCGAGGTCGTCGACCTGGAGGTGCCCTTCCACGCGGCGGTGACCGCGGAGCAGATCGACCGTGCGCTCACCGAGCACCCGGAGATCGACTTCGTGTCGCTGGTCCACGCGGAGGCGGCGACCGGCAACACGAACCCGGTCGCGGCGATCGGCGAGGTGGTGCGCCGGCACGGCGCGCTGTTCATGCTGGACGCGGTGGCCTCGGTGGCCGCCGAGCCGCTGCTCGTGGACGCGTGGGGCGTGGACCTGTGTGTGATCGGCGCGCAGAAGGCGATGGGCGGCCCGGCCGGCGTCTCCGCGGTCTCCGTCAGCGCCCGCGCCTGGGAGCGGATCGCCGCCAACCCGAAGGCGCCGCGCCACTCCTACCTCTCGCTCCTCGACTGGAAGCAGCGCTGGATCGACGCCGGCCGCCGGGCACTGCCGCACGCCCCGGCGCAGCTGGAGATGCTGGCGCTCGAAGCATGTGTGGAGCGCATCGACGCCGAGGGCCTGGAGGCGGTGACGGCCCGGCACGCCTCGGCCGCCGCGGCGACCCGGGCGGGCGCCGTCGCGCTGGGCGGTGTCACCCCGTACGTCCAGGAGGCCGCGGACGCCGCTCCGGTGGCGACGACCCTGCGCGCGCCCGAGGGCGTGGACGCCTCGGAGCTGGTGGCCAAGGCGCTCGCCGCCGACCCGTCGCTGCCCCTGATCGCGGGCGGCGGGGCGCTGGCCGCGACGATGATCCGGGTCAACCACTACGGCGTGGACGCCACGCGGGGCGTGGTGCAGTCGTCGCTCGCCGCGCTCGGGGCGGCGCTCGGTGAGCACGGGATCGCGGTGGACCTGGAGGGCGCCCGCAGGGCCGTGTCCGAAACGTGGTGACACCTTCGCGGCGGCCCTCCGGCACAATCACGGACACAGAGCAGACACAGAGCAGGACGCATAAGCAGGACACATAAAGCACAACTGAATTCCACAATGCGTTCCACAGAACGGGAAGCTGCTTATCCACCGCAGCTTCCCGTTTTCTTCTGCCCCGAATGCACAGCCCTAAACGCACTGATTCCATCAAGGTTTCCGCCCCGCCGCGCAGGTGTGATCGACTCCACACCCCTGCCCTTTTGTCCGGTAATTACCGGACAAACCGGTTCGCGCACATGCTCGCGTGATAACACGGATGACCTCGATGCACACCCCCTGACGGGAATGCGATTTCAATTTCCGATCGGTAAATTCCCTCGGCATGACCGCCGCGCAAACAGCAGTCCGAATCGAAAGCCCACGAGTGGAGGACGGAGCCGCGATATGGCGCATCGCCCGTGACTCCGAGGTGCTCGACCTCAACTCCTCGTACAGCTATCTGCTCTGGTGCCGCGACTTCGCCCGGACCTCCGTGGTGGCCCGCGGCACCGAGGGTGAGCCGATCGCGTTCATCACCGGCTACGTACGGCCCGAGCGGCCGGACACCCTGGTCGTCTGGCAGGTGGCCGTCGACCACGCCCACCGCGGCGAGGGTCTCGCGGGACTGCTGCTGGAAGCGCTCACCTCGAAGGTGACCAACTCGCACGGGATCACCCGCGTCGAGACGACGGTGTCGCCGGACAACATCCCCTCCGACCGGCTCTTCACCTCGTACGCCACGCGACGCGGCGCACTCCTGAGCCGTGAGGTCCTCTTCGACGCCGGGCTGTTCCCGGACGACGGGCACCAGCCCGAGGTCCTCTACCGCATCGGCCCCCTCCACCCCCAGGGAGAATCGCTGTGACCATCACCCCGCCCGCCCTCAGTGTCTTCGAGTCGCTCGAATCGGAGGTGCGCAGCTACTGCCGCGGCTGGCCCGCCGTGTTCGACCGCGCGCAGGGTGCCCGCCTCACCGACGAGGACGGCCACAGCTACCTGGACTTCTTCGCCGGAGCCGGCTCACTCAACTACGGGCACAACAACCCCGTGATGAAACGGGCGCTGCTCGACTACATCGAGCGTGACGGCATCACGCACGGCCTGGACATGGCGACGACCGCGAAACGGGCGTTCCTCGAAACGTTCCAGAACGTGATCCTGCGCCCGCGCGACCTGCCGTACAAGGTGATGTTCCCCGGCCCGACCGGCACCAACGCCGTCGAGGCGGCGCTGAAGCTGGCCCGCAAGGTCAAGGGCCGCGAGTCGATCGTGTCCTTCACCAACGCCTTCCACGGCATGTCGCTCGGCTCGCTCGCCGTGACGGGCAACGCCTTCAAGCGGGCCGGCGCGGGCATCCCCCTCGTGCACGGCACCCCGATGCCGTTCGACAACTACCTCGACGGCCAGGTCCCGGACTTCCTGTGGTTCGAGCGCCTCCTGGAGGACCAGGGCTCGGGCCTCAACAAGCCGGCCGCCGTGATCGTGGAGACCGTGCAGGGCGAGGGCGGCATCAACGTGGCCCGCGCCGAGTGGCTGCGCGCCCTCTCGGACCTGTGCCGCCGCCGCGACATGCTGCTCATCGTCGACGACATCCAGATGGGCTGTGGCCGCACCGGTGCCTTCTTCTCCTTCGAGGAGGCGGGCATCGTGCCGGACATCGTCACCGTCTCGAAGTCGATCAGCGGCTACGGACTCCCGCTCTCGCTCTGCCTGTTCAAGGGCGAGCTCGACGTGTGGGAGCCGGGCGAGCACAACGGCACCTTCCGCGGCAACAACCCGGCGTTCGTCACCGCGACCGCCGCGCTCGACGCGTACTGGGCCGACGGCCAGATGGAGAAGCACACCCTGGCCCGCGGCGAGCAGGTCGAGCAGGCGCTGCTCGCCCTGTGCACCGAGCACAGCCGGCTCGGCGTGACCTACCGGGGCCGCGGCCTCGTGTGGGGTCTGGAGTTCGCCGACCCGGCGCGCGCCTCCGAGGTCTGCGCCCGCGCCTTCGAGCTGGGGCTGCTCCTGGAGACCTCGGGTCCCAAGAGCGAGGTCGTCAAGCTGCTCCCGCCGCTGACCATCACCCCGGACGAGCTGGACGAGGGCCTGCGCACCCTGGCCCGCGCGGTCGCCGCGACCGTCTGACCCGTTCCGCACGGCCCACCCGGCGCACCGACACAGACGTACACAGAAAGGCAGCAACTCACCGTGATTGTCCGCTCGTTCAAGGACATCGAGAACACCGACCGCCATGTGAAGGCCGCCTCAGGCACCTGGGAGAGCAAGCGGATCGTCCTCGCGAAGGAGAAGGTCGGCTTCTCCCTGCACGAGACCGTGCTCTACGCGGGCACCGAGACCTCCATGTGGTACGCCAACCACATCGAGGCGGTCCTGTGCACCGAGGGCGAGGCCGAGCTCACCAACGAGGAGACCGGCGAGACCCACTGGATCGCGCCGGGCACGATGTACCTCCTGGACGGCCACGAGCGCCACACCATGCGCCCCAAGACCGACTTCCGCTGCGTCTGCGTCTTCAACCCTCCCGTCACCGGACGGGAGGACCACGACGAGAACGGCGTCTACCCCCTGCTGACCGAACCCGAGGAGGGCTGACCATGACTGCCCAGGATCTCTACCCCACGCGTGGCGCCGCCGAGGTGATCACACCCCGCCAGGACCCCGTCGTCTGGGGACCGTCGGCCGGGCTCGAATCCTTCGAGCAGAACGGCTTCCTGTCGATCCAGGATCTGCTCACCGACGACGAAGTGGCGCTCTACCACGCCGAGTTGGAGCGCCTGATCGCCGACCCCGCGGTGCGCGCCGACGAGCGGTCGATCATCGAGCCGCAGTCGCAGTCCGTGCGTTCGGTCTTCGAGGTCCACCGGCTCAGCGAGCTGTTCGCGCGTCTGGTGAGCGACGAGCGCGTGGTGGGCATGGCGCGCAGGATCCTCGGTTCGGACGTGTACGTCCACCAGTCGCGGATCAATGTGAAGCCGGGCTTCGGCGCCTCGGGCTTCTACTGGCACTCGGACTTCGAGACGTGGCACGCCGAGGACGGTCTGCCGAACATGCGGACGGTCTCGGTCTCGATCGCGCTGACCGAGAACCACGACACCAACGGCGGCCTGATGATCATGCCCGGGTCGCACCGGGACTTCCTCGGCTGCGAGGGCGCCACCCCCAAGGACAACTACAAGAAGTCCCTGCAGATGCAGGACGCGGGGACGCCGTCCGACGAGGCGCTCACGAAGATGGCCGACCGGCACGGCATCAAGCTGTTCACCGGCCGCGCGGGATCGGCGACCTGGTTCGACTGCAACGCGATGCACGGCTCCGGGGACAACATCACCCCGTTCCCGCGCAGCAACGTGTTCATCGTCTTCAACAGCGTCGAGAACACCGCGGTGGAGCCGTTCGCCGCGCCGATCCGGCGTCCTGAGTTCATCGGAGCGCGGGACTTCACCCCCGTGAAGTGACCGGCGGTGAAGCGGCACCGGCGGACCGCGCGCCGGTGCGGTGAACGACCTCCAGGCCGGGGGTCCGGGGCCACCCCCCCGGACCCCCGGCCTGGAAGCCGTCTCCCCCCGCGCACAGAGATCGTTGGTACGGTCCCCCCATGTCGATGGTCGATGAACCTTCCCGAACTCCCGTGACCGCCGCCGACGTCGAGCACGCGGTACGGCTCTCCGTCACCGCGCTGCGCGCCGGGCTCGCCGCGGACTGGAGCGCGAAGGCGGGAACGCTGGAGTGGGACTGCTGGGAGACCGTCGAGCACCTCTCGGACGACCTGTTCGCCTACGCCGCGCAGATCGGGCCCGCCCAGCCTCCGCTCGACGGCGAGGTGCCGTTCCTGTGGGAGGCCAAGCGGCCCGGCGGCCCCCGCAACGCGGTGCACGCCGACCGCGCCGCGGGACCGGCCGGCCTGCTCCAGACGCTGGAGGCGAGCGGCGCGCTGCTCACCGCGATGGTGCGCACCACGTCGCCCGAGGTACGCGCCCATCACGGCTTCGGCATCTCCGACCCCGAGGGCTTCGGCGCGATGGGCATCGTGGAGACCCTGCTGCACACGCACGACGTCGCCGAGGGGCTCGGGCTGACCTGGACGCCCCCGGCCGGCCTGTGCGACCGGGTGCTGGCCCGGCTCTTCCGTGACGTGCCCGACGACCAGGACCGCTGGCAGGTGCTGCTCTGGGCGACCGGCCGCGGGGACCTGCCGGGGCGGGAGCGCCCGGAGCGCTGGCGCTGGTACGGGGAGCCGCTCAGCTCCGGTGCCGCCACACCCTGAGCGGTCCCGCCGGGGCGAAGCCCGCGCGCAGGGCGGCCGCGAGGTCCTCGCCGCTCTCGTAGCCGACGACCTCGCGCCCCGGCCAGAGCCGGGCGACGGTGGCGAGACAGCCGGCCCATGCCGCCTCCGGGTCTTTCTCGACGGCGTACAGGTTGGAGATCCCCACGACCTCGCCGCTCCGGGTGGCGACGGCCCCCGCCCGCACCGCTCCCCGCTCGTCGCGGTCCACCAGGAAGGTGTGGTCCGGGTCGGCGAGCAGCGCCGGCGGGAAGAGGCCCGCGCTCCCCCCGTCGGACCAGGCCCGCTCCCATGCGGCCAACTCGTCCGGGTCGACGACGCGTTGCCAGTTCCCGTCGGCCGCCCCCGGGGCCGGGTGATGGATCCATTGGGCGTCGAAGAGGACGTCGAACCCCTGCGCCGTGAGGTCGAGCGCCGCGAAGCTGTCCTTGACCGAGGCGCCGGGCGCCGTGAGGTCGATGTGGCCGACGATGTCCTGGGGCGAGGCCCCGGGCGTGAGCGTCACCGCGTCGGGATAGTAGAGCGGGGTCCGGCGGGGGCTGGTCCAGGCCCGCGGCCCGGCGAGCCCGGTGATGCCGTGGGCGCGGCAGAGCGCGGCGCACCACGCGGCGTTGTTGCGGGCGGCTTCGCGGGCCTGCTCCGTGGCGTCCGTGTGGATGATCACGGCCCGATCCTCCATCTCCGGCCGGGCCGTGACCAGCGAATTTCACGCGCCGCACCGCGCGCGGCGCATGTCATGCGGCACGCGTCATGCGGCACGCGTCATGCGCCGAGCGCGGGGTAGTCGAGGTAGCCGCGGTCGTCGCCGCCGAAGAACGTCGACACGTCGGGGGTGTTGAAGGGGCCGCCGGCCGCGAGCCGGGCCGGGAGGTCCGGGTTGGCGAGGAAGAGCGCCCCGTAGGAGATGAGGTCGGCGGTGCCGTCCTCGATCAGGGTGAGCGCCTCGGGCCCGGTCGGGCCTTCGGTGGCGGCGTTGAGGATCAGCACCCCCGAGAACGCCTTGCGCAGCCGCAGCGTCAACTCCCGGCGCTCCGGGGCGGTTTCGAGCAGGTGCAGATAGGCGAGACCGAGCGGTTCGAGGGCGTCGACCAGCGCGGTGTAGACCGCCTGCGGCTCGGGCTCGTCGATGCTGTTGTACGGGTTGCCCGGCGAGAGGCGGATCGCGGTGCGCTCGGGGCCGATCTCGGCGGCGACCGCCTTGGTGACCTCGACCGCGAACCGGATGCGGCCCTCGACCGAGCCGCCCCAGCCGTCCTCGCGCACATTGGTGTTGGGCGCGAGGAACTGGTGGATGAGGTAGCCGTTGGCGCCGTGCAGCTCGACGCCGTCGAAGCCCGCCTCGACGGCGTTGCGGGCGGCGGTGGCGAACTCGCCGATGGTGACGAGGATCTGGTCCTCGCTCAGCGCCTGCGGAGTGATGAAGGGCTTCGGACCCTCGTGGGTGTAGACCTGGCCTTCGGCGGCCACCGCGGAGGGCGCCACGTTGATCAGGCCGTCGGGCAGCAGGTCCGGGTGGCCGATCCGGCCGGCGTGCATGATCTGGGCGAAGATCCGGCCGCCCTTGGCGTGCACGGCATCGGTGACCTTCCGCCAGGCCGCGACCTGCTCGGCGCTGTGCAGACCCGGGGTGTCGGGGTAGCCCTGTCCGACCGGGGAGGGCTGCACGCCCTCGGTGATGACGAGCCCGGCGGAGGCGCGCTGGGCGTAGTACTCGGCCATCGAGGTGGTCGGCGTGCGGCCTGCGCCGTGCGCGCGGCTGCGGGTCATCGGCGCCAGGGCGATGCGGTTGGCGAGCGGGGTGCCGGCCAGGTCGATCGGGTCGAATGCGGTGGTCACAGCGGCCTCCAGGGAGACGGGCAGGGGTGGAGAGCGGATTTATGTGGTCGGCCAAGTATCGCCGCCGAGTGCCACTGTAACCCATTGATTGGCCGACCAAGGTAATCTGGTGGGCATGAGCTCCGACGACCCCGTCTGTCCCGATTCCGCCCGTCTGCCGAGCGCCGCGCGCGGCGGCCCGTTCAGCCACGCCGTCTCCCGGGTGGCCCGGCTGCACCGCATCGCGGCGGGCAGGCAGCTGCGCTCGATCGGGCTCTACCCGGGGCAGGAGTTCTTGATGATGTACCTGTGGGACGCGGGGGCCACCCGCCAGTCCCAGCTGATCAAGCTGCTCGAACTCGATCCGTCGACGGTGACGAAGATGCTCCAGCGCCTGGAGCAGGCCGGCTATGTGCGGCGCACCCCCGACCCCAAGGACCGGCGCGCTTCGCTCGTGGAGGCCACCGACGACGGCTGCGTCCTGCACGAGCGGGTGCGCGACGCCTGGACGGAGCTGGAGGAGCAGACCCTGGCCGGCCTCGACGAGGCCGAACGGGCCGAACTGGCACGGCTGTTGGGCAAGGTGGAGGCCAACCTGTGCCGCTCGGCCGGCGACGAGGCGGGCTGCGGGGGCTGAGCCCGCGGGGCCGCCCGGCGGCCGGACCGGTGAGCGAGCGCGTCAGCCCGTGCCGGTACGTCGGCGGACCGGCGCACCGCCACCCCGGCGGACCGGGACCACCGCCTCAGCGGGCCGGGGACAGCAGGGCGAGCAGTCGGTCCACGTCCTGGGCGGAGCTGTAGAGGTGGAACGCCGCGCGCAAGTTGCCCGCGCGGTCCGAGAGCTCGATGCCGGAGCGGCTCAACTCCTCCTGGCGGTGGCCGAGTCCGGGCACCGAGACGATCGCGGAGCCGGGCGCGGCCACCGGCTCGTACCCGAGCGGCGCGAGCCCGGCGCGGAAGCGGTCGGCGAGCGCGGTGTTGTGCGCGTGGACGCGCTCGATGCCCAGTTCCTCCAGGAGCGCCAGGGAGTGCCGGGCCCCGGTGTAGGAGAAGAGCGCGGGGCTCTCGTCGAACCGCCGCGCGGAGTGCGCGAGTTCCTCGACCGGGCCGTAGCAGCTGTCCCAGGGGCGCTCGCCCGCCACCCAGCCGGCGAAGACGGGGGTCAGCGCGCCGAGGTCGTCGGGGACGGTGAAGAAGGCGACCCCGCGCGGGCCGGTCAGCCACTTGAAGCCGGCGGTCACCGTGTAGTCGTACGCACCCGCGTCGACCGGGTACCAGCCGACGCCCTGGCTGACGTCGACGAGGGTCCGGGCGCCGTGGGTGCGGGCCGCCTCCCGGATCGCGGCGAGGTCGGCGATGCGGCCGTCGGCGGACTGGACGGCGCTGACCGCGACGAGCGCGGTGCCCGGCCGCACCGCCTGGGCGAGGCTCTCCAGCGGGGCGGTGCGCACCTTCAGGTCGCGGCGTACGTGGAACGGGTTGACCACCGAGCTGAAGTCGGCCTCCGCCACGAGGACCTCGGACCCCTCGGGCAGGGAGGTGGCGACGAGACCGGCGTAGACGGCGACGGACGCGCCGGCCGCGACGCGCCGCACGGGCACGCCGACCAGCCGGGCGTAGGCGGCGCGGGCGGCCTCCACGTCACCGAACATGTCGGTCGGGCGCCCGGCGGCCGCGGCGGCGATGGCCTCGTTCATGGCCGCCACGGCCCGCGCGGGCAGCAGCCCGGTGCTCGCGGTGTTGAGGTAGGTGGTCTTCGGGGCGAATTCGCCGGGCGCGAGGGAGTCCAGTTCCATGCACTCCAGCCTGAATCCCCGGCAACCTCACGTCAATTGGGCAATTTTGGCGGATATCCCCAAGCGAGCCTTATGCCTTGGCCGGGTCGCGCCGCCCGGACGGGCCCTGCGGATCGATCGCGCGGACGCGGCGGGGAGCCGGGCCGGTGCTCAGCGGGGGACCTCGCAGCCGTCCGGCCCGCAGGCCTCGGCGTCGTCGCCCGTGAGGGTCTTCAGGGCCGGGGTGCGCTCCTGCCAGGCCTGTTCGAGCGCCTGGGTGAAGACCTCGGCGGGCTGTCCGCCGGAGATGCCGTACCTGCGGTCCAGCACGAAGAAGGGCACGGCGTTGGCGCCCAGCTCGGCGGCCTCGCGCTCGTCGGCGCGCACCTCGTCGGCGTACGCGTTCTCGTCGCCGAGGACCGCCTGGACCTCGGCGGCGTCGAGACCGGCCCGGACCGCGATGTCGGCCAGGACCTCCGGGTCGAAGACGGAGCGCTCCTCGGCGAAGTTGGTCCGGTAGGCGAGGTCGAGCAGCTCGCTCTGACGGCCGCGCGCCTTGGCCAGGTGCAGCAGCCGGTGGATGTCGAAGGTGTTGCCGTGGTCACGGCCGTCGGCCAGGTAGCCGAGCCCCTCGGCGTGCGCGTTGGACGCGACGTTCGCCTCCATCGCACGGGCCTCCTCGATGGTCCGCCCGTACTTCTTGGCCAGCATCGGAATCACCGGCCCGACCTCACCCCTGGCCCGGCCGGGGTCGAGCTCGAAGGAGCGGTGCACCACCTCGACGTCGTCCCGGTGGGCGAACTCCGCCAGGCCCTTCTCGAAACGGGCCTTGCCGATGTAGCACCAGGGGCAGGCGATGTCGCTCCAGATCTCGACGCGCATGTCACTTCTCTCAGATTGTTGAACGTCGTACCTCCCCGACAACGCCGCCCCCGCCCTGCCCATTCCCCGGGCGGCTCCTCCCGCGCCGGCCACGCGTCAAGGCTTCCGAATCCCCCGAATCAGCAGCGTCCCGATCCGCCGCTTCCCCTCGGCAGGCGCAGGCAAGATCGTGGCCGTCACCTGGTCGAAACCGTGGGACTCGACCATCGTCGCCCACGTCTCCGGCGGGTAGTCCCACCGCTTGACCACTGCCGGGTCCTCGTCCGCTCCGCGCGGGATGTAGGACGCCTGACAGCCGTAGCAGCCCTCGACGGCGGGATGCTGCGACATGACGAACACGCCGCCTGGAACAAGGCGGCTGTGAACGGCGGGAAGCATGAGCCCGGGATCGGTGAAGTAGGCAGCTCCGAAGACGGAGTACACGGCGTCGAACGGCGCAGGCGAATCCGCAATGAAGGCCAGGGCGTCGCCCTGATGCAGTTCCATCCCGCTCAGGTCGGACCAACGCTCACGGGCCTTGCCGAGCTGAGCTGGGGACAGGTCCACGCCAACCGCCCGCATGCCTTGCGCGGCAAGGTGAGCCAGATTGCCCCCGGACCCGCAACCGACATCGAGAACCCGCTCGCCGACGGCGAGGGAGAGCAACTCGGCACCGGGCCCGTGGTCGGCATGCTGAGTCCAGTTGAACCACGTCGCCTCCCCCTTGGCGTTCGTCACACGGCGTTGGGGCTTGGACTGGGAGTAGGTGTCCCACGCGGCGCTACGACTGTCCGCCATCTGCTGGTCTCCACTCTGGCTCACGGCTGCAGCCGCCCGACATTTCTGCCGGACGGCCACCACTCTTGGGGGCTACTTGTTCACGGGGCTGTCGGTGCACCCAGCGTGGCACTGCGAGCAGTCCGCCGCGCCCGTGCCCGGCCAGAACTCGGCATCGACGGTGAAGCCGGCTGCCGTGATCGCGGCTGTCGTGGTCCTCATCGCAGTCCACCCCGCTTCGGGGTCCACACCTCCCTCGGAGTCGTCGGGGATGTGGTGGATGCAGTCGACCCCGAGCGCCCGGGAGAAGGCCAGGTACGGCACGGTGCGCTTGAGGAACCGGTGCCAGAACAGGTCCACACGCAGCGAGGGCGTCAGCGGGTCATCCGTGGTCGCGCTGGTCGCGCTGGTCGCGAGGAAGGCCACCATCTGGCTGACGCCGCGCCTGCCCATGTCGTCCGTGAGTTCGGGCCAGTCCTTCCGTACGTCTTGGATGAGCACGGCGCACACGTCCGGACCGATGAGGTTCAAGACCTCGGTCGGGTGTTCGTGGGTGATCGTCACGTCTCTTCCTTCCTGGACGGATGGTGCTTCAACGAGGGCTTGCAGCGCAGGCACTTGCACGGCGGCCATGCCGTGGAAACCTCAGAGGTGAACGTCGTTCCCCACTCATCAGTGGAGAAGGTGGCCTTCCTGCCCCAGGTCTGACCCGAGTCGCGAGATACGCGCACTGTCATTCCCTGGTTGTTGAACTCGCCTGCCACTCCCCACGCTCCCTGCTCGGCTACCTTGCGACGCCTAGATACTGCTCTTGGGAAGCGCGGCACAGCGACGACCCAACAGGCGTCACCCGGGTGTCCTTCGGCGGGACGTCAATGACACCCATAGGGGCGTCAATTGGGTGTCATTGGAGGCAAGTTCGGTCTAGCTTTGACGTCATGACGACGACCACCGCGGTGCCGAATGACGTGCTGCGGGCCGTGCGTATCGGCCTGCGCATGAGCCAGGACGACTTCGCCAAGGCCATCCGCCGGGCCGGCGCGGAACTCAGCGAGCCGAACGAGGCATCCAAGCGCCTGGTGCAACGCTGGGAGGCGGGGACCAGTAGAACTCCAAGGGGCGTGTACGCGAGGGCGTTGGAGCGGGTCACAGGGCGTCCGGTCGAGGCGTTGGGCTTCGCCCTGCCCGTGCCGATGATGAGAGTCCACCCGGACAAGGCAGGAGGGCATGACATGGACGCCGAAAGACCCGGGCGCATTTCTGCTGCCGCAGCCCCCGCTCAGGCAGCAGCCCAAGCGGGGGACGGAACGTTCTCCGGAGTGTGGCTCAGCCAGTACGAGTACTACTCCTCCAGCCGGGGTGAGACGTTCGAGGGCAAGCACTACGTCGTGCTGGTGCAGCACGGGAACCGGTTGACAGCCCAGAGCCTCCCGGGAGCGTCCAGCAACCCGGAGAGCCCTCTGACGCTGGACCTGACCGTGGACCGGAACGTGGTCACCGGATCATGGGTCGAGCAGACGGCAGCGGACGGGTACTACAACGGCGCCCGATACCACGGAGCCGTCCAACTGCTCGTGGAGCCGACCGGTCGGCGGATGGCCGGTAAGTGGGTGGGGTTCGGCAAGGACTTCGATGTGAACACCGGGCCGTGGGAACTGAGCCTGGTCGACCGGTCCACCAGCAAGGCCACCCTGGAGCGGTACAGCGGTCCGCCCGAGTGAGGCGCCTTCAGCTCGCCTCCGCCGGCTGCGGGGCAGGGCCGTCCCGGTTCAGGCGGCGGCCGTGAGTCGGGTGAAGGTGGTGCGGTAGGCGGTCGGGGTGAGGCCGGTGCGGCGGGTGATGTGGGCGCGGAGGGAGTCCGCGCTGCCCAGGCCGCTGGCTTCGGCGATCCGGTCCATCGGGAGGGTGGTCGTCTCCAGGAGTTCCTTGGCCCGTTCGATGCGCTGGTGCAGGAGCCACTGGAGCGGGCTCACCCCGCTCTCGGCGTGGAAGCGGCGGGTCAGGGTGCGCACGCTGACGCCCGCGTGCCGGGCCAGGTCGGTGAGCGTGAGCGGCTTGTCGAGGTTGCGCATGGCCCAGCCCCGGGTGTCCGCGCAGGCCGTGCCGCGCTCCACGGGCAGCGGGGTCTGGGTGAACTGGGTCTGGCCGCCGGGGCGCACCGGGGCGACCAGCGCCTGGCGGGCGACCGCGTTGGCGACGGCGGCGCCGTAGTCGGTGCGGATGATGTGCAGGCACAGGTCGATCCCGGCGGCGTACCCGGAGGACGTCATCACGTTGCCGTCCTGGACGTACAGGACGTCGCCCTTGAGGTCGAGCGCCGGATAGCGCCTGCGCAGCTCCTCGGCGAGTTCCCAGTACGTGGTGGCGCTGCGCCCGTCGAGCAGTCCTGCCTCGGCGAGCACGAAGGCGCCGCTGCAGATGGACGCCACGCGCACGCCCCGGGCCGCGGCGGCCGCCACGGCGCCCACCGTGCGCGGGTCCACCTCGTAGCGCTGCCCCGTCCCGGCGACCAGCACCGTGTCGGCGCCCTCGACCGCGTCGAGGCTCCGGCCCACGTGCAGGTCGAGGCCCCCGGTGGTGGCGACGGGGCCCGGCTCCGGGGTGCACACGACCACCTCGTAGCCGGGGCCGCCGTCGATCTCCACCTTGCCGAACAGCAGCTCCGGGATGGCCAGGTTGAACATGGACACGGGTGAGGGCGCGACGACGGCGACCCGGTGCAGCGGCATGGCCAGAACCTCCGGACGTATGGCATTCGGGCCACTACTGTACGCGGCACACACTCGCCAAGCTGGGGACATGTCTGCGAACCCCACACTTCAAGCACCGCCCGCCGGACGCGAGTTGACACCCAAGCCGCGCTCCTCCCCCGCCCTCACCCTGGGCGCCGCCCTGCTGGGCTTCGCCCTGATCACCCTGGACGCCTCCGTGGTGAACGTCGCGCTGCCCGCGATCGGCGGCGACCTCGGCGGCGGGATGTCCGGGCTGCAATGGGTGGTGGACGCCTACACCCTGGCGTTCGCCGCGCTGATGCTGTCGACCGGCGCGTTCGCGGACCGTGTCGGCTCGGCCAAGGCGTACGCACTGGGCACGGTCGTCTTCGCCCTGGCATCGGCGGCCTGCGGTCTCGCGCCGAGCCTCGGGGTGCTGATCGGCGCGCGGGTCGTGCAGGGCGTGGCGGCCGCGGTGGTGCTGCCCGCCTCGCTCGCCCTCGTCCGCCAGGCCTATCCGGAGCCGCGGCGCCGGGCCAGGGCGGTGGCGCTGTGGGCGGCGGGCGGCTCGGTGGCCGTCGCGCTCGGGCCGGTCGCGGGCGGCGCGCTGACCACGGTCTGGGACTGGCGGGGCATCTTCTTCATCAATCTGCCGCTCGGGCTGGCGGCCCTCGCCCTCACCGCCCGCGCCCCGCGCGCCGAGCGCCGCCCCGCGCCGCTCGACCTGCCGGGCCAGCTGGCGGCCGTCGTGGCCCTGGCCGCGCTCGCCTTCGCCGTGATCGAGCAGGGCGCGGTGGGGATGGCGGCGGGCGCCGTCGCGGTGGCCGCCGGGGTGGCGTTCTGGCTGATCGAGCGCCGCGTCGCGCATCCGGTGGTGCCGCTCGGGCTCTTCCGCAGCCGGGCGGTGGTCGTCGCCATCGGCGGGGGCGCGGCGGCCAGCGTGGCGTTCTACGGCGTCGTCTTCGTCTTCAGCCTGTACTTCCAGCGGGTAAGGGGCGCTTCCGCGCTGACGGCCGGGCTGATGTTCCTGCCGATGACGGTGCTGATCCCGGTGACCAACGTGCTGTCCGGGAAGCTGTCCAACCGGTACGGCCCGCGCGTGCCGATCCTGGCGGGGCAACTGCTGTCCCTGGCGGGCCTGTTGGTGCTGCTGCTCACCGACGGGCACACGCCTGCGCTGCTCGCGGCCTTCCTGCTGGTCCCGCTCGCGCTCGGCTGCGCCCTCTCGATACCGGCGCTGACCGCGGCCATGCTGGAGGCGCTGCCGCCGGAGCGGGCGGGGCTCGCGGCGGGGGTGCTCAATGCGGGGCGGCAGGTTGCGGGGGCGCTCAGCATCGCGGTGTTCGGCTCCCTCGTGGCGGGGCCGGCGGGGTTCGTGCCGGGGCTGCGGCTCAGCCTGCTGCTCGCGTGCGCGCTGTTCGCGGCGGCGGCGCTGGCCACGCTTCGCCTCCCGGCGCGGGGCTGAGGGGTTGCCGGGGCTCCGCCCCGGACCCCGGGATGCCCCACCCCGCCCCTTCCCGAAACCCTCCGGGGGTTGTGGACGGCTGAGGTTCAGGATCCTGGGGCTCCGCCCCAGACCCCGTTCGCACCTGAAGGGCGCTCGTCCTCAAACGCCGGACGGGCTGAGGTGGCCGCGACTGGGCACCCCGCCAAGGGCAAGCACCCAGGGGCGCGGGGAAGTGCGCGGGCAGCGAGCGCGGTCCGCGCCCGAACCGCGGAGCGGAGCCCTGCGGGGTCAGACTCCTGGGCCGGTTACTCGGCGGGGCAGCCCCAGCGGGTTGTCGTCGTGCAGCTCCGGCGGGAGCAGGGCCTGCGGGGTGCTCTGGTACGTGACCGGGCGCAGCCAGCGTTCCACGGCGGTGGCGCCCACCGACGTGGAGGTGGAGGTCGTCGCCGGATACGGCCCACCGTGATGCTGGGCGGGGGCGACCGCGACACCGGTGGGCCAGCCGTCCACCAGGACACGGCCCGCCAACTGGGTCAGCTCCGCCAGGAGTTGGGCACCGGCGCCCTCCCCGTCCGCCTCGGCGGAGGAGAGCTGGAGCGTGGCGGTCAGGTTGCCGGGCAACCGCGAGAGCACCGCGCCGATCTCCCAGGCGTCCGCGTACCGGGCGACGACCGTGACCGGCCCGAAGCACTCCTCCAGGAGCAGATCGTGCTCGCCCTCGGCCGCGAGCAGGGCCGCCGGCACGGTCAGGAAGCCGCCGCTCACCGTGTGCTCGCCGCCCGCGCCCGGCGTGACCGGGGCCTCGACTCCGGGCAGCGCCGCCCGCTCGGCGACCCCCGCCACGAACGCGTCGCGCATGCGGTGGTCGAGCATGACCCCGGCGTCGGTGTCGCTGACGGCCGCGGTGAGGGCCTTGAGCAGGGCGTCGCCCGCCGCACCCAGGGGCGCCAGCACGAAGCCGGGCTTGGTGCAGAACTGGCCCACCCCCATGGTCATCGAGGCGCCGAGCCCCGCCCCGATCCCCTCGCCCCGCTCCTCGGCGGCGGCCGCCGTCACCACGACGGGGTTGAGGGAGCCGAGCTCACCGTGGAAGGGGATGGGCACCGGACGCGACGCCGCCGCGTCGAACAGGGCCCGCCCGCCGCGCACCGAGCCGGTGAACCCGGCGGCCGACACCAGCGGATGGCGTACGAGCTCGACACCCGCGGTGAAGCCGTGCACGAGGACGACGACGTCCTCGGGCAGTCCCACCTGGACGGCCGCGCGGCGCAGCAGCGAGACACACAGCTCGGAGGTGGCCGGGTGGTCGGGGTGCGCCTTGACGACGACCGGACAGCCGGCCGCGAGCGCGCTCGCGGTGTCGCCGCCGGGCACGGAGAAGGCGAGCGGGAAGTTGGAGGCCGAGTAGACGGCGACGACCCCGAGCGGGATCTTGATCCGCCGCAGGTCCGGCCACGGCGGGGTCCGGGACGGGTCGGCGTGGTCGATCCGTATGTCGAGGAAGGCCCCCTCCTCGACCGCCTCGGCGAACGCCCTCAACTGGGCGGTGGTGCGGGCCAGTTCACCGGTGAGACGGACCGGACCGAGCGCCGTCTCGGCGTCGGCGGCCTCCACCACATGGCCGGCGGACGCGTCCAGGAGGTCGGCGGCGGCCCGCAGGAAGACGGCGCGTACGCTCAGGTCGGCCAGCGCCCCGAGCGTGGCACGGGCCGCCCGGACCGCCTGGTCGACCTCCTCGGGTGTGGCTTCGACCGCAACCTCTTCGCGCGGCTTCCCCGTTCGGGGGTCGACACTCCAGACTGGTGCTGCTGCGCTCACCGCGTTGTCCTTCCGCTGCCGGTCCGCTACTGCCGGTCCGCTACTGCCGCCCACCAGGACTTGTTCGGTATTCTGAACAGTGTTCCCGATGCTGAATAAGCTCAATATGCTGGGACTCTATTAACGGGCGTTCCGCCTTGGCAAGAAGCCTCGGCGAGAAGGAGCGGGGTGCTGGATGTCGGCTGCCGATGCGGGTGGAGCACAGGTCAAGTCCGCGGTGCGAACCGTGGAGTTGCTGGAGTATTTCGCAGGACGGCCCGGAATGCACTCCCTGGCCGCCGTGCAGGAGGCGGTCGGCTACCCCAAGTCCAGCCTCTACATGCTGCTCCGCACCCTGGTGGAGCTCGGCTGGGTGGAGACCGACGCGACCGGCACCCGGTACGGGATCGGGGTGCGGGCCCTGCTCGTCGGCACCTCCTACATCGACGGCGACGAGGTCGTGGCGGCGGCCCGCCCCACCCTCGACCGGCTCTCGGACGACACGACCGAGACGATCCACCTCGCCCGGCTCGACGGCACGAACGTCGTCTACCTCGCCACCCGCCAGTCCCAGCACTACCTGCGGCCCTTCACCCGCGTCGGCCGCAGGCTCCCGGCCCACTCCACCTCGCTCGGCAAGGCGCTGCTCGCCACCCACAGCGACGAGCAGGTGCGCAAGCTGCTGCCGGAGACGTTGCAGCAGCTCACCGAGCACACCATCACGGACCGCGAGAAGCTCATCGAGGAGCTGCACCTCGTGCGCGAGCAGGGGTACGCCGTGGACCGCGAGGAGAACACGCTGGGCCTGCGCTGCTTCGGCGTCGCGATCCCGTACCGCACCCCGGCCCGCGACGCGATCAGCTGCTCGGTACCGGTGGCGCGCCTGACCCCGGCCCACGAACAGACCGTCAAGGACGCCCTGTTCGACGCCCGGGACCGCCTGACCCTGGCCACCCGCCGCCTGTGACCCCACGGCCGAGCGGCGGGTGAGGCGCCTCCCCCGCGCGGCGGAGCCCCTCCCCCCGCAGCACGACGCCGGCGCCGCCCTCCGCGCGGGAGCGTGAGGGGCATGCCCCTCACCCAGGACACCCCCGGCCCCGCCCGCCGCATCCTCCGCGCGAGCGCCATCGCCGCCTGCCTCCCCTACATCGCCCTCAAGATCCTCTGGGCAGGCGGCAGCCACCTCGGCATCCCGGACGGCAGCGTCCTGCTGGAACACCGCGCCCGCACGGCCGTGGGCAACAGCGGATCCGTGCTCATGGACGGCTGCGTGATCGTCCTCGCCCTGTTGCTGACCCGCCCCTGGGGCCTGCGGGTCAAGGCGTGGCTGCTGGTGGTACCGATGTGGCTCGCGACCGGCCTGCTCGCGCCGGTCATGACCGGATACCCGCTCCAGCTCCTGGTCCGCGCGCTGGGCGGCAACGGCGTCAGGCCGCCGGACGACGGCAGCGCGGCCTTCCTCCACGAGTGGGTCTTCGCCGTCGTGTACACCGGATTCATCGTCCAAGGCATCGCCCTGGGCGCCCTGTTCACGCTGTACGCCCGCGACCGCTGGGGCCACCTGTGGAGCGGGCGGGTCGGCGAGGCGGTGAACGGCCCCGGCGCCGCCCCGCCCGCGTCGCGGCCCGTAGCCCTCGCCGTGGCGACCCTGTCGCTGCTGCCCGCGGTGACGCACACGGTGTGGGCGACGGGTTCGGCCGCGGGCATGACACCCTCCCTGGCCTCGGGGCGTGGCGCCGACCAGTACGTCCTGGAGGCGGTGTTCGCGGCGTTCACCGTGCCGGCCGCGGCCGGGGTCCTCATCCTCGCCCTCGGGTTCGGCGGGTCGCTGGCGCTGCGGGTGCCGCTGGCCCTGGCCTGGCTCGGCTCGGGCGCCACCGCCTGCTGGGGCGGCTGGCTCTGGCTCTCGTCCTCTGTGCTCGGCGCCGGAGCGGCGGACCGGCCCACCCCGTTGATGAACCTCACCTACGCTGTGCAGATGATCACCGGTCTGGCCGTGGCCGCCCTCGGCGCCCGCTTCCTCGCAGCGCGCTCCCGGCGCCCGGACAGCCCCGCCGGCACCCCGTGATACGTACCCTCTTCGACGCCAGGGCCCGGCTCCGCTGGGTCCATCTCGTCATCGGCGGCGCCCTGTTGATGCCGTACTTCCTGGTCGGCACGGTCGTCGTCGGCGCGTTCGGCCCGGGTGTCAGCCCCTTCGATTCGTTCCCGCTCGCGTTCGTCACGTTCGCCGTCTCGCTCCCGTTCCCCGCCGTCACCGCGCTGGTGCCGATCGCGCGGCCGCTGCTCGTGTTCGGCGTACGGACGCTGTGCGCCGTGGACCCCGGGACCCTCGCCGACCGGCCCGCCCGCTCGTGGGACGCCCGGCTGCGCGCCGCCGCCTGGTACACGCTGCACGTCGGCGTCGGCGGGATCCTGAGCGGGATGAGCCTGGCGCTGCCGCCGTTCGCGGTGTTCCTGATCGTGCTGCCGGCCTTCCCCGGCCTGCGCTCCACCCCGTACGGTGCCACCCGGCCGCTCGCCACCGACTGGGGCGTCGCGCTCGCGCCGCTCGCCGGGATCACGGTGCTGCTCGGGCTCGCGGCCTGCTCGGCGGCGGCCGGGGCGCTGCTCGCCCGGCTCGCGCCGGTCCTGCTCGGGCCCACGCCCGCCGACCGGCTGGCCGCCGCCGAGCAGCGCGCGGCGGAGCTGGCCGTACGCAACCGGCTCGCCCGGGAGCTGCACGATGCGGTGGGTCACGCCCTGAGCGCGGTGACCCTCCAGGCCGGTGCCGCCCGCCGGGTCCTGGACGACGACCGGGAGTTCGTACGGGAGGCGCTGACCGCCATCGAGGAGACCGCCCGGCGCACGGTGGACGAACTCGACGCCGTGCTCGGCCTGTTGCGCCAGGACGACACCGACCTCGCCACGCCCGGACTCGCCGGGCTCGGGGAGCTGGTGGCCCGCACCGGCCTGGAGGTGGCGTACGTCTCGCAGGGCGATCCGGCGTCCGTGCCCGAGCTGGTCTCGCGTGAGGCGTACCGGATCGTGCAGGAGGGGCTGAGCAACGCCGTCCGGCACGGCAGCGGCGCTCGGGCCGTGACCCTGCGTGTGTCCATGGGCGGTGGGGAGTTGGAGATCCTGATGGAGAACCCCGTGTCGGGCGCGACGCCCGTGGTGCGCCCCGGCGGCGGCCGTGGTCTGCGCGGCATGGCCGAACGGGCCGCCCTGCTCGGCGGCCGCGTCACGGCGGGCCCCGAGGGGGGTGCCTGGAGGCTCCGCGTGAGCCTTCCGCTCGGCGGCGGCCGATGACCGCCGCGCGCCACGACCGGCGATCGGCGGTACGCGATGACCGGCGCACGACACGACGGACGATCGGGGGAACGCGATGAACGACACGATCCGGGTGGTGATCGCCGACGACGAGCGCATGGTGCGTACCGCGCTGCGGGTGATCCTCGACGCCGAGCCCGATTTGGAGGTCGTCGGCGAGGCGGCCACCGGCGCCGAGGCGCTTCCCCTCGTGCGGACCACCCGCCCCGACGTGGTCCTGATGGACGTCCGGATGCCCGAGATCGACGGTATCCGCGCCACGGAACAGATCCTGTCGGCCATGGCGGCGCCGCCCAGGATCGTCGTGGTGACGACGTTCGAGAACGACAGCTACGTGTACGACGCGCTGCGCGTGGGAGCCTCGGGTTTCCTGCTGAAGCGGGCCGCCGCCGAGGAGCTGATCCAGGCGGTCCGTCTGGTGGCGCGCGGCGATTCGCTGCTGTTCCCGTCCCGGCTGCGCGCGCTGGCCGCACGGCACTCCCCCGCGTCGCTCACCGCTCCGTGGGCGGCTCGTCTTACCGAGCGGGAGGCGGAGGTGCTGCGGCTGATGACGGCGGGGCTCACCAACGCCGAGATCGCCGGGCGGATGGGTGTGGGCCCCGCCACGGTGAAGACCCATGTCGCCTCGGTCCTCGCCAAGACGGGTACCCGCGACCGCACCCAGGCGGTGATCGCGGCGTACGAATCCGGGTTCGTGCGGCCCCTGGGGTGAGCGCCGCACCGATGAAGGTTTCCTGAGAAACCGGCGCGGCAGGAACTCGGCACTCCGGCCCGCCCGTCTTGCGTATGGGATGAACAAGACAATCAGGCGCGCCTCGGTCTTCTGTCTGCTGATGGTGCTCGCCCTCCTCGGTCGAGCCACCTATGTGCAGTACTACAAAGGCCAGGCCCTCGCGGACGACAAGCTGAACCGGCGGAACACCATCGCGGAGTACTCGCAGCCGCTCGGGGACATCATCGTGGCCGGATCCCCGGTCACCGGCTCGGAAAGGACGAAGAGCGGCGACCTCGCCTACCAGCGCAGCTACAAGGACGGGCCGCTGTACGCGCCCGTCACCGGCTTCGCGTCGCAGGTGTACGGGTCGACCCAGCTGGAGGGGATCTACTCGAAGATCCTCGACGGCAGCGATCTGCGCATGCAGAGCCCCTTCGACGCGCTCACCCGGCAGCGCGCACCCGGCGGCGACGTCCTGACGACCATCGACCCGGCCGTGCAGAAGGCGGGATACCAGGCGCTCGGCGACAAGGAGGGCGCGGCGGTCGCGATGGACCCGAAGACCGGGCGCGTCCTCGGCATGGTGTCCACCCCCTCGTTCGATCCGTCGAAGATCGCGGGGTCCTCGTCGGCCGCCGGCGACGCCTGGAAGCAGCTGTCCGACGACAAGAGCCAGCCGATGCTCAACCGGGCGCTGCGCCAGCCGCTGGCGCCGGGCTCCACCTTCAAACTGGTGGTGGCCTCGGCGGCGCTGGAGAACGGGCTCTATCCGGACATCGACGCCAGGACCGACAGCCCCAATCCGTACCGGATGCCGGGCACGACGACGGACCTGCGCAACGAGTCGGCGTCCGCGCCGTGCGCGAACGCCTCGATCCGCACGGCGCTCGAATACTCCTGCAACAACGTGTTCGGCAAGATGGCCGTCGATCTGGGCCAGGACAAGGTGCGGGCGATGGCCGAGAAGTTCGGCTTCAACGACGCCGAGCTGGACATCCCGGTGCGCGCCTCGGCGAGTGTGTATCCGAAGAACATGAACGCGTCGTCCACGGCCCTGTCGGGCATCGGCCAGTTCGATGTGACCGCGACACCGATGCAGATGGCCATGGTGTCGGCCGCCATTGCCAACGACGGCGTGCTGTCGTCGCCGCACATGGTGTCCAAGGTGACCGACGCCAAGGGGAACACGCTCCAGTCGTACGCCGACTCCGACGGCGAGAGGATCATGTCGTCGAAGACGGCGCGGGCGATGTACAGCGCGATGATCTCGGTGGTCACCGACGGCACGGCGTCCAACGCGAAGACGCCCGGCCTCGAAGTCGGCGCCAAGACGGGCACGGCCCAGCACGGAGTGGACAACTCCAAGAAGCCGTACGCCTGGTTCACCTCGTTCGCCAAGGACCCGAAGTCCGGCAAGGAGGTCGCGGTCGCCGTGGTCATCCAGGACTCCGACGCCGAGCGCTCCGAGGTCAGCGGCAACGGGCTCGCGGGCCCCGTCGCGCAGGCCATGATGAAGGCCGCGCTGGCCGCGCAGTGATCCACCGGGGCGCGCACGACGGTGTGCGCCCCGGGCCGGACCGCCGGCCGCGTGTTACGGCAGGAAGTACATCGGGTTCGGGATCTTGTACGTGTTGTCCGCGTAGCCGCCCGAGAGGTCGGTGTACTGGTCGCCGAGGTTGGCGACGATGTTGTAGCCGAGCGACTCGATGTGCTTGCGGGTGCCCGCCTTGTAGTCGACGGTCGAGCAGGTCCAGGTGGGCTTGGCGCAGCTCAGGTACGCCGGCGGGTTGGCCTTGTCCTTGAGGAAGAAGTGCGCGGCGTCGACCGGCACGGCGTAGCCCGCCTTGGTCAGGTTGACGGCGCTCGCGTTGCGCTGGGAGGCGTCGCGGCCGGTGAGGAAGAAGACCGTGACGCCGTTCTTGGCGGCGTAGTTGACGAGGTCCGGCATGCCGAACACGGCGATCGACTGCGCGCTCTGGACGTAGGCGTCGAAGGCGGCGGCGTTGTAGGCGAAGCCGTTCTTCTTCTCGTAGTCGTACGTCAGGAGCGTCGTGTCGTCGACGTCGAGCACGATGGCGGGCTTACGGCCGTCCCGCCTGGGGTGCTCGGCGGCGTGCTTGATCTGACGCTTGGCGCGCGCCTCGATGCCGGCGACCTGCTTGGCGTAGTTGCTCTTGGGCGAGGCCTGGTAGGCCCCGGAGGCGTCCACCGCGCCGCCGTAGTAGGCGTTGATCTTGTCTTCGACCTTGGTGATGTTCGGGATCTCGCGGTCCGACTTCGGCGTGGCGTTGTCGGCGGAGGCCGCGCCGACGCCGTAGAAGGCGGCACCGGTCAGCGAGAGGGCAGCGGTCGTCGCCGCGGCTTTGGTGAGAATGCGCATGGCCGCTTGTCTACGCGCATCACACGCGCCCCGCCAGGGGAAATGCCGAAATCTTTGCCGCACTGTGTCCTTGACGGGGTTTCACGGCGCATCGTGGTGTACGCGTCCGGCCGGAGAGCGGGTCCGCCGCTCCGCACGGGCATCGCGGACGGGGTGCGGCGCCGCCCTTGTGGTCGCGGGGCGGCTGTTCCTGTCGCCGCGCCGCGAGCCGGCTACCCCACCGCGCCGGACTTCCGCACCCGCTCCAGATCCACGTCCGACGCCAACCCCGCGTGGTACAGGCGCAGTTGAGTGGCTCCGTGTTCCGCGGCGCGGGCGGCGTCGTCCGCCAGCGCCTCCGGCCGGCCGCCCATCCCGGAGACCACGGTGAGGTTCGCCGCGAGCACGGCGTGCGGCGTCCGCGGGGCCGCGCTCGCCGCGAACGGGTCCAGCAGGCCCGGACCGGCCGTGCAGGGCACCACGACGCCGTCCGCCACGCCGAGGATGTGCGCCGGGTCGACGCCCACGTTGGCCCCGCACCGGTCGGGCCGGGGATCGGCGTGGAGGAGCACCTGGAACCCGGCGCGGGCCCGAGCCCGCACCGCGGCGACGGCCGACTCCTGGAGCTCCCGGGCGGCGCGCGCCCGGAAGGCCAGCGTGGCCGCGAGCAGCTCCGCGCCCGGGTGCCCGACCGGACCGCCCCGCCACACCGGATCGAGCGCCCATCGCACCCTGGCCCTCAACTCGGCCAGTTTCAGGCCGACTTGGGCGTATCCCTGCTCACAGGAGGCGCAGAAGCACAGCGACATCAGGTACTGCGCGGTGTCGTCGAGCGGCACTCCCGCGATCTTGTCGTGGGCGTGCAGATGGGCGAGCCCGTACCAGCCGCAGGATTCGAGTTCGGTGCCCGATGCGCCGGGGCGGACCGCCGCCTCCGCGGCGAGGGCGACGAGATGGCCGCGGACCCGGGGTTGGGCGATGCACGGGGCCCAGGGGTAGCGGTCGCCGTACGCGTTGAGCACGGAGGTCTCGGGGTGGTCCGCACCGAGCCGGGAGCTGTGGGCGAGCACCACCCAGGAGTGGACATCGAGGCCGGCCGCCGCCAGCGCGTCGGCGGCCCGGCCGAAGGCGTCGCCCGGCGCCCAGGGACCGGCGGCATGGGGACGCAACTCCCTTTCCCGCCAGTACAGTTCGCCCGGCGGGTACAGCAGGGCCGCGTGTTCGGCCGTGACGACGCGATGGCGGGGGTGGCGGGGCGTCAGGGCGCGGGTGGAGTGGTAGGCGGAGGCGAGCGTCACCTGGCCGATGCCCAGGTCGGCGATGCGGGCCGGGGCGTCCGGATCGCCCACGACGTCCCAGGGGTAGAGGAACGCGGAGGTCTTCACGCGGCGGGCGTCCCGTCGGCCGGCGTCCCGTCCGGCCCGGCCGTGTGCAGCAGCGCCCGGCCGGCTTCGACGAGCGCGGCCAGCTGCTCGACGTGACCGGGGTCCGGTGCGCTCAGCGGGGGCCGCACCTCGCCGACGTCGAGACCGCCGAGCCGCACGCCCGCCTTGACCAGCGAGACGGCGTATCCGCGGCCCTGGTTGCGCAGCTCCACGAGCGGCACGAAGAACCCGTCGAGGAGCCGGTTGGCGAGCGCGTCGTCGCCCGATTCTAGGGCTTGGTGGAAGGCGAGCGCGATGTCGGGCGCGAAGCAGAAGACGGCCGACGAGTAGAGCGTGATGCCGATGCCCCGGTAGGCGAGTCCGGTGAGTTCGGCGGTGGGCAGGCCGTTGAAGTACAGCGGGTCGAGCCCCGCCGAGCGTACGGCGCTGACGATGCGCTGCATGAGGTCGAGGTCGCCCAGGCCGTCCTTGAAGCCGATGATCCCTTCGACGCGGGCGAGGGCGACGGCGGTCTCGGGGGTGAGGACGGCGTTGTCCCGCTGGTAGACGATGAGGTCGAGCCGGGTCGACGCGGCCAGCTCGGTGTAGTGGCCGAGCAGCCCTGCCTGGTCGGCGACGACGAGGTAGGGCGGCATCGCGAGCAGCCCGTCGGCGCCGGCCTCCTCGGCGAGCCGGGCGTACTGGACGGCGAGGGCGGTGCCGTATCCGGCGCCGGCCACCACGGGGACCCGCCCCGCGCTCTCCTCGACGGCGGCCTCGACACAGGCCCGGAACTCCTGCGGGGTCAGGGCGTGGAACTCCCCCGTGCCGCAGCAGGCGAACACAGCGGCGGCGCCGGCCTCGACGCCCTGCCTCACATGGACACGGAAGACGTCGAGGTCGAGGCTGCCGTCCGGTGCGTACGCGGTCACCGGGAAGAACAGCGGACCGCTGACATGGGTGAGACGGGCGGCGAGCGGGGCTGAGGTCACGGGTTGCTCCCTGGACAAGGGCCGTCGTGCACAGTTCTGACTGATGTCTATATTTCTGAACGATGCCACGCTAAGCCCGCCGCCAGGCGGGGGTCAAGCCGAACAGCCCCGGGACTCGGGCGAATTGAACCGCGGCGCGCGTCGCTTGACGCGGTTCGGGCGCGCTCCTTAGCGTGTCCATGCATGTGAACCATGTCCATGGATGCATCAGGTCGATGGGGCCGGTGCTCCGTCCGGACCGCCCCGAACCCCCGAGGAGAGCCCATGCCCGCACCCCGCACCGTCCTGCTCACCGGCGCCGCCGGCGGGCTCGGCACCCTGATGCGCGGGCTCCTCCCGGCCTACGGGTACCGGCTCAGGCTCCTCGACATGGCGCCGGTCCCCGGTGAACCGGACGCGATCACCGCCGACCTCGCGGACAGGGACGCGCTGCGCGACGCCGTCCGCGGCGCCGACGCCGTCCTCCACCTCGCGGGGATCTCCCTCGAAGCCTCCTTCGACAAGATCCTGCGGGCCAACATCGAGGGCACGTACAACCTGTACGAGGCCGCGCGCGAGGAGGGCGTGGGACGCGTCGTGTTCGCCTCCTCCAACCACGCGGTCGGCTTCACCCCCCGGCCGCGGCACGACGACCCGCTGATCCCGGTCACCACCGCGCACCGCCCCGACACCTTCTACGGCCTGTCGAAGGCCTTCGGGGAGGATCTCGCCCAGTTCTACTGGGACAAGCACGGCCTGGAGACCGTCTCGGTCCGCATCGGGTCCTGCTTCGCCGAGCCGACCTCCGTACGGATGCTGTCGATGTGGCTGAGTCCGCAGGACGGCGCCCGCCTCTTCCACGCCGCGCTCACCGCCGAGCGCGTCGGACACAGCGTGGTGTACGGGTCCTCCGCCAACACCCGCCTGTGGTGGGACCTTTCGTCGGCGCGGGCGCTCGGCTACGCGCCGCGGGACGACTCCGAGCCGTACGCGGCCGGGCTCATCGCCGCGCAGGGCGAACTCGACCCGGACAGGCCCGACCACGCCCGCCTCGGCGGCCACTTCGTCACCGACCCGCCGGTCTGGCCGCACTGAGGGGGCCGGGACACCCGAGCGGGACGAGGGCCGCCGCGACATTCGGGTGAGGTTCAAGGAACCGTAAAGCGGCGCCGCTCGTTCCCGGGGCATGACCGCAATGACCCCCGGCTCGAACCTCCCGCTCCCGACCGCCCGCGTGACGGTGGACGTCACCGCTCCCGTGCGGCTGGACGTCTCGGGCCTGCTGCTCACCGCCGACGGCAAGGTGCGCTCGGACGACGACTTCATCTTCTACAACCAGCCGCAGGGCCCCGGCGTCACCCACCGCTCCGGCGGCGGCACCGGGCCCGACGCGATCACGGTGGACACGTCCGCGGTGCCGGCGGGCATCGAGAAGATCGTGGTGACCGCGAGTCCGGACGCGGCGGGCCAGAGCTTCCAGGGCATCGAGCCCACCGCCACCCTGCGCAACGGCGACGACGGCAGCGTGATCGCCACCTTCACACCGCCCCGGCTCGGCACCGAGACGGCCCTCGTGGTCATGGAGATCTACCTGCGCGGCGGCGCGTGGAAGGCCCGAGCGGTGGGCCAGGGGTACGCCAACGGCCTCGCCGGGATCGCCACCGACTTCGGCGTCACGGTCGAGGAGCCCGCAGCGCCCGCCGCCGCGCCCGCCCCGGCTCCCCCCATGCCGTCCGCACCCCCGGCCGACCCGCGCGTCGCCGCCCCGGCGCCGCAGGCCGCCGCCGCTCCCGCTCCCGCCGGCGCCCCCGCGGGCAGCGGGAAGATCAACCTCGACAAGGGCCGCGTCAGCCTCCAGAAGAACCAGACGGTCTCCCTGGTCAAGGGCGGCCGCCCGCTGCTCTCCCAGGTCAAGATGGGCCTCGGCTGGGAGCCGGCCTTCCGCGGCAAGGACATCGACCTGGACGCGTCGGTGATCGCCTACGGTCCGCAGCGCAACCACCTGGACACCTGCTACTTCGGCAAGCTGTCCATCCTGAACGGCGCGATCAAGCACTCCGGCGACAACCTGACGGGCGAGGGCGCGGGCGACGACGAGGTGATCGTGGTCGACCTGGGCCGCATCCCCGCCGAGGCCACCGGGCTGGTCTTCATCGTCAACTCCTTCACGGGCCAGAAGTTCACCGAGGTCGCCAAGGCGTACTGCCGCCTGATCGACGCGTCGAGCGGCGCGGAGCTGGTCCGGTTCGACCTGACCGGGGCGGAGCCGCAGACCGGGGTGATCATGGCTAAGTTGATCAAGCAGTTCTCCGGCGAGTGGGAGATGACCGCGGTCGGCTCCTTCGTGAAGTCCCGCACGGCCCGCGGCATGGTCAAGCCGTCGGCGGAGGCGCTGTAGGCCCCTCCGTACCGACGGCGCGGGCGCGGCAGTCACCCCGACCCCTACCTGGCCGGCTGTGGGAACCCCACAACACCGTCCGGACAAATCGCTGCGTCCGCGCCCTCCCGGCGGCCCGTTCCTGCTGACAGGGTCGAGAGCATGAGTGATCTTGGAGAAGTACTCGTCACCGGACTCGGCGCGATCACCCCGCTCGGCGCGGACACCGCCACCACCTGGGCGGCGATGCTGGCCGGCGCGTCCGGGGTCGGCCCGATCGACGACCGGTGGAAGGCCGGTCTCCCGGTGGGCGTGGCCGCCGCGCTGCCCGTCGACCCGGCCACCCTGCTCGCCCGTGTCGAGGCCCGCAAGCTTGATCGTTGTGAACAACTCGCGATGATCGGCTCACGCGAGGCGTGGCGGGACGCGGGCGCGCCCGCCGTCGCGCCGGAGCGGCTCGCCGTGGTGATCGGCACCGGCACCGGCGGCGTCCTCACCACGCTGGGCCAGGACGACACCTTCGAGGAGAGCGGGGCCCGCAGGCTCTCCCCGTACGCCGTGCCGATGCTCATGCCGAACGGCCCTGCCGCCTGGGTCTCCATGGAACTGGGCGCGCGGGGCGGGGCCCGCACACCGGTCAGCGCCTGTGCCTCCGGCGCCGAGGCGATCGCGATGGGGCTCGACCTGATCCGCGCGGGGCGGGCCGATGTGGTGGTGGCCGGCGGCACCGAAGCCTGTCTGCACCCGTTCACGATCGCCGCGTTCGCGCAGATGAAGGCGTTGTCGACCGAGGACAAGGATCCGGCCGCCGTGTCCCGCCCCTTCGACACGGACCGCAGCGGTTTCGTGATGGGCGAGGGCGCGGGCGTCCTCGTTCTGGAGCGGGCCGGGTTCGCGCGGGCCCGGCGGGCGCGGGTGTACGGCTCGGTGGCGGGGGCGGCCGTCACGTCCAGCGCCGACCACATCACCGCGTCGGACGTGGCCGGTCAGGTCCGGGCGATCGAATCGGCGCTGCGGGACGCCGAGTTGGCCCCCGCGGACATCGGCGTGGTGCACGCCCACGCCACCTCCACGCCCTCGGGCGACCTCGCCGAGGCGCAGGCGGTGGCCACGGCGCTCGGCACGCGTCCCGTGGTCACGGCCACCAAGTCGATGACCGGCCACATGCTCGGCGCGTCCGGCGCGGTGGGCGCGATCGCCACGCTGCTGGCGCTGCGCGACGGCACGGTGCCGGCCACCCGCAACCTGGACCGCCTCGACCCGGCGGTCACCCTCGACGTGGTCGCGGGAGAGAACCGCACGGGGTCCTGGGACGCCGCGCTCGCCAACTCCTTCGGGTTCGGCGGCCACAACGTGAGCCTCGTCCTGGCCCGCGCCTGAGGAGGCGGCGGCCCGGCCCCGGGCCGTCCGCCAGGCCCGGGGGCGGGCCGGGGCCTCAGCCGTGCGGCCAGGGCCAGGCGGCGGAGCGCCCTGCTTCGAGGAGCGGCACCATACGGAACGCCGCGTCGGTGAGGCCCGCGAACACATGGCGGTTGGCCGTGCCCGACGGGCCGTGTCCCGCCCGGTACCCCGCGAGGTTCCAGGTGTAGACCGGGACCTGCGCCGGCACCTGCTCGGTCGGGCCGCCGTGGCGGTGGTGCGAGGCCTGCTCGTCCGTCACGATCAGCACCCTGTCGTGGCCCCGGTAGTGGGTGCGGACCGCTTCGGTGGTGTTGGTGCCGCCCAGGTCGCCGAAGCGCCCGAGGACCTTCAGGACGGACTCGCCCGCCCGGTACCTCACCGGTGCGCTGCTGGATCCGAACTGCACGAGGTCCGCGGCCTCCGCGCGCAGCGCGAGGGCCGTGCCGAAGATCGCGGCGGCGTCCGCCCGGTTGAGCTCGGAGCGCTCCGAGAGCGGCGACCACATGGAGCCCGAGCGGTCGACGAGGATCAGGGTGCGCCCGCCGAGCGCGGGCACGTTGGCGAGGGAGTGGCCGAGCGCCCGCTCCAGCGGGTAGGCCCAGCGCAGCGACGGCGCGTGCCGGTACGCGGCGAGGTAGCGGAACGGGAACTGCCGTGACCGAGCGACGACTTCGGGGTCGGCGAGCCTCGCCGCCACCTGCGCGGCGACCTCGTCGCAGACGCCCGCCTCGTCGAAGTTGCGCAGGTTGCGCACGAGCGCCATCGCGCCCATCGACGGGATGACCGCCTCCCAGGCCTCCTTCTCCATCGGCCCCTGGAGCCAGCCCGCGAGCGCCTCCCAGGTCAGCCCGGCCTCGGCGAGCCGCTCGGCGCCGTCGGGCGCGCGCACGACCGCGCGGCGCTCCTCGACCGGGAGCGCCATCAGCGCCCGGTGCGCGGTGAGCACCCGGTCGCCTGCGGGCGGCCGCGCCGTGCCCGGGTTGTGCCGGCGGTCGAGCGCGTACCGGAACAGCTCGCCCTGCCACGGCTTGTCGGGGTCGGGCGCCGCGTGCACCAGGTTGAGGATGTCGCCGAAGCGGTACCCCTTGGACGCGGTGTCGTACTTGAGCAGCGACGTGCCGGTGTAGAGGCGGCGTACCGCGTCGGCGATCCCGCGCTTCACGGGCTTGGGCACCGTGCGGCCGTACGTCGAGGTCCAGTATCCGAGCAGTTCACCGGGCTCGTCGGGGCGCCGCAGCACCGAGGCGACGACCTGTCGGTTGGCGGGGCCGCTCTCGGCGCCCGCGTCGAGGCGTGCCTTCACGTACTCGGCGGCGCCGACGATCGACGCGGTACGCATCCCGCCCTCGCCGCGCAGCCAGCCGAGCAGGCCCGCGGTCCACTCGGCGTCCTCCACGGCGAGCCGGCGCACGAGCGCCGCGAACCGGTCGTCGCGGTCGGCGCCGCTCTCGTAGAACGCCTGCTGGGCAACGAAGTTGGCAACGGCGAGGAGGAACAGCTCCGACCTGGCGTCGCGCAGGTGGCCGGGGCCGCCCTGGTGGGTGCGGACGACCGCGCCGGTGGTGGCGAGCGGGGACGAGGCGGGCGCCTTGGCGGCGCGCGTGTTGAACCGAGCCATGGTGAATGGCCTCCCGAGATCGAGGTCGGCAACGGCGGGTTTCGTGGGAAGAAGGAGCCGTGGCCTGCGCACCGGGAGGTGCGTGAGCGAACGAAGTGTGGGTGTCCAGAGATCAGGGCGGCGGAACCGACAGTGGTGCTCTGCCCCTGAGCTACACCGGCACGATCAGAGCCGGCGGCGGGATTCGAACCCGCGACCTCCCCGTTAACAGTGGAAGTAGGTCCTGCCTGCGCACCTGGACAAGAACGACCATAGGCGCGGGGCGCGGAAGCGCGCCAAGTGTTTTTCGGGCACCGCCCGTTCGCACACCGCCCGTTCGCACGGCACCCGTCCGTACGCCGCCCGTCCGCACGCAACCGCCCGGCGGCCGAGTGGCCGCCGGGCGGTGGGGAGCGTACGGGTCCGGCGGCGGGGCCGGGACCGGTCAGGCGCGGGAGCGGGCCTTGAAGGCCGCCTTGCGGGCCTCCTTGGCGGTGGACTTGTCCGGGTGGAGGCGGCCCATCGCCTCCAGGACGTCGGCGGTCGCCGGGTGGTCGACCCGCCAGGCCGAGTCGAAGAACCCGCTGTGCCGGCCGACGAGGCCCTCCACGAGGTCCTGGAGCTCCTCCAGGTCGCCCTCCACCGCGAGTTGGGCGGCGATGGTGTCGATGGCCAGCCAGAAGATCATGGTCTCGGAGGGCGGCGGCACGTCGGGAGCGCCGCGCTCGGCGAGCCAGACCCGGGCGAGGCCGCCCAGTTCGGGATCGGGCAGCACCTCGCGCACGGCGGGCTCCGCGGCGGCGCCGGTCAGCGCGAGGGCCTGCTGGCAGTGGAGCCTGCGCAGCGGGCCGCCCGCGTCGCCGCCCCGGGCCGCGGCGAGCAACTCACCGGCCGCTTCGGCCGGTTCGCGCCGGCTGAGCCACTGCTCGGTCTCGGCGCGGGCCGACACCTCGGGGAAGAAGGCGATGCCGTCGAGCAGCGCGTCGGCACCCTTGCCCGCCAGGTCGCCGACGGCCGGGGCGTCCACACCGGCCTCCAGCATCCGGGCGCGCACGCCGTACAGGCCGAGCGGGGTCAGGCGGACCATGCCGTAGCGCGACACGTCCTCGTCGTCGACGGGCGGGGCCGGCTCGTCGCCCACCTCGGCCATCAGGGCCTCGTCGACGGGCTCGTACTCGACGAGGCCGATCGGCTCCAGGAGCCGGAACTGGTCGTCGAGGCGCATCATCGCGTCGGAGACCTGCTCCAGGATGTCGTCGGTGGGCTCCCCCATGTCGTCGGGGACGATCATCGACGCGGCGAGCGCGGGCAGCGGCACGGGGCCCTCGGCGGTACCGCCCTCGCTGACGGTCAGCAGGTACAGATTGCCGAGCACACCCTCCAGGAACTCGGCCTCCTCCTCCGGGTCCCATTCGAGGCGCTCGAAGTCGATCTCGCCGTCCTCGCCGACCAGGTCCGCGAAGTCGTCGATCATCGGGGCGGTGGCGTCGGCGAAGACCACGTCGAAGGCGTCGGCCCAGATCGCGAGGACGTCCTGGGGCGAGCCGGTGGTGAGCACCGCGAGGTTGTCGCCGGCGGACGCGGTGCCCTCGGCGTCCTCGTCGCCGCCCTCGGCGTCCTCGATGTCGACGAGCCCGGTGTCGACGGCGACCCGCCAGGCCTCGCTCGCGTAGGCCGCACCGTCCTGGTCGTCGGCCAGGCCCAGTTCGGCGGCGGCCGCCGGCAACTGCTCCTCGACGAGTTCGCCGCCGGCCCCGACCCGGGTTTCGGGTCCGGCCCAGCGGGCGAGCCGCACCGCGCGGGCGAGCAGCGGGGCGGACAGCGCGTCCCGCGCCAGCTCCGCCTCGGAGTTCAGCCGTACCGGCGGCAGGGTGGGGCGGTCTCCGGACATCTGGGGGTACTCCTCGGCCGTACGGTCTGGGGGCTCTGGACGCGCCGGTCGGCGCTGATCGAGCGGCACCCAGCGTAGACGCATTTCACCGGGTTTCGTTGCGCCGGCCGTGCGCACCCGGCGCGGACCCGGCCGAGGGCGCCCGGCACCGGCGGCCGTCGCGCCCCGGCCCCAAGACTTCACCTACTCGTCGGTAATCAGCCACCGGGAACCCTTGACAACTCCCCTCTCCAGACAAGAGATTGACGCGCGTAGAACCGCACCGCCGCACAGACCGTTTCCCTCATCACCCACGGAGTTCCTGAATGCCCGTTCCGAGAACCGCCGCCGTGTCCGCCGTGGTCGCCGCGGCCCTCGCCGCCGGCCTGGTCTGCGCCGCCTCCTCGCAGGCCGCCCCGGCCGCCGCCCCCGTACCGGCGAAGATCCATGACATCCAGGGCACCACCCGGATATCCCCGCTCGCCGGCCAGCAGGTCACCGGCGTGACCGGCGTCGTCACCGGTGTGCGTGCCTACGGTTCGTCCAAGGGCTTCTGGTTCCAGGACACCGCCCCCGACAAGAACCCCGCCACCAGCGAGGGCGTCTTCGTCTTCACCGGCTCCAACCCGACCGTCGCCGTGGGCGACGCGGTGGAGGTCTCCGCGACCGTCTCGGAGTTCGTACCCGGCGGTCTGTCCTCGGGCAACCAGTCGGTGACCGAGCTGTCCAAGCCGACCGTCACGGTCGTCTCCTCGGGCAACGCCGTCCCGGCCCCGGTCGTCATCACCTCCCGTACCGTGCCCGACCGCTACACGCCCGACGGCGACCCGGCGGCCGGCAACAGCGTCAACGGCCTGGCGCTCCGGCCCAAGAAGTACGCCACGGACTACTACGAGTCCCTGGAGGGCATGAACGTCCGCATCGGCACCTCGCGGGTGGTCGGCGCCACCGACCCGTACTCCGAGCTGTGGGTGACGGTGAAGCCGCAGGAGAACCGGACCGCGCGCGGCGGCTCGCTGTACTCGTCGTACGACGACCAGAACACCGGCCGCCTCCAGATCCAGAGCCTGATCCCGACGGCCCAGCAGGCCTTCCCCACCGCGAACGTGGGCGACACCCTGACCGGGACCACCGAAGGCCCCCTGGACTTCAACCAGTTCGGCGGCTACACCATCACCGCGCGCACCCTCGGCACGGTCAAGGACAACGGCCTCAAGCGCGAGGTCACCCGCAAGCAGCGCACCGGGGAGCTGGCGGTCGCCACGTACAACGTGGAGAACCTGGACCCGACCGACCCGCAGTCGAAGTTCGACGCGCTGGCGCAGGGCGTGGTGACCAACCTCGCCTCTCCGGACATCGTGGCCCTGGAGGAGATCCAGGACAACAACGGCGCGAAGAACGACGGCACCGTGGACGCCTCGGCGACCGTGAAGAAGTTCACGGACGCGATCGTCGCGGCGGGCGGCCCCGCCTACCAGTGGCGTTCGATCGACCCGGAGAACAACAAGGACGGCGGCGAGCCCGGCGGCAACATCCGCCAGGGCTTCCTGTTCAACCCGGCGCGGGTCTCCTTCACCGACCGCCCCGGCGGCGACTACAAGACCGCCGTCGGCGTCACCGGCACCAAGGGCCACCCGGCCCTGACCCTCTCGCCCGGCCGCATCGACCCGTCCAACGCGGCCTGGGACGACAGCCGCAAGCCGCTGGCCGGGGAGTTCGTGTTCAAGGGCAGGACGGTCTTCGTGATCGCCAACCACTTCGCCTCGAAGGGCGGCGACGAGGGCCTGGTCTCGCAGCACCAGCCGGTGCCGCGCTCCTCGGAGACCAAGCGGCTCCAGCAGGCGCAGGCCGTCAACGCCTTCGTCAAGCAGCTGCTCGCGGTCGACAAGCACGCGGACGTCCTGGCCGTCGGCGACATCAACGACTTCGACTTCTCGGGCACGACCAAGGCCCTCGAAGCCGGCGGCGCGCTGCGCTCGGCCTACCGGACGCTGCCGAAGAAGGAGCGCTACTCCTACGTCTACCAGGGCAACACCCAGGTCCTCGACCAGGTCCTGACCAGCCCCGCGATCCGTGGCTTCGACTACGACAGCGTGCACATCAACGCGGAGTTCGCCAACCAGACGAGCGACCACGACCCGCAGATCATCCGCTTCCACCCGTAGCGGCGACGGCCGGCCGGGGAGGCGCGATGCCTTCCCGGCCGGCCCGGCGCGGTCCCAACCGGCGCCGCTCCAGAGCCGGTTGATAGCGTGCGGCGCCATGACGATCACCCCGAACGACCGTGTCACCGTGATTCCGGCCGACTACGCCGACCTGCTGACCCGACCCCTCTTCGTCCACCTCGCCACCAAGGGCCCGAACGGCGTCCCGCACGTCAACCCCGTGTGGCAGGTCTGGGACGGGGAGTTCCTGCGCTTCACCACGACCACCACGCGCCGCAAGTACAAGAACGTGGTGGCCGACCCCAAGGTCTCCCTCTCGGTCAACGACCCCGACCGGCCCTACCGCTACCTGGAGGTCCGGGGCACCATCGAGCGGATCGAGCCCGACCCGACGGGCGCCTTCTTCGACGTCCTGGCCAAGCGGTACGGCCTGGAGTACGAGGGCCCGCTGGACGACGCCGAGCACCGCGTCGTCCTCGTGATGCGCCCGGAACGCACCACGCGCCAGTAACCCCGGGGGCACCCCCTGACCCCCACCCCCACTCTTCAGCGCCACTACGGAATCCCGGGACAAAGTCTAAGTAGACGTTGACTTTCCACGCGGGCGAGACTGCCGTATGACGACGACACCGAACCCCGTTCCCCGCCCCTTCGGCCGGGTGCTGTGTGCCATGGTCACGCCGTTCACCGCGTCCGCGTCCCGCGAGCTCGACCTCAAGGCCGCGCGGAGGCTGGCCGCGCACCTCGTCGACAGCGGCTGCGACGGCCTGGTCCTGAACGGCACGACCGGGGAATCGCCGACGACCACCGACGAGGAGAAGACGGCGCTGGTACGAGCGGTGGCCGAGGAGGTGGGCGGCCGGGCGTCGGTCGTGGCGGGGGTGGGCAGCGCGTCGACCGCCCACACCGTCGCCCTGGCCCGCGCGGCCGAACAGGCTGGCGCGGACGGCCTGTTGGTGGTGACGCCCTACTACAGCCGTCCCCCGCAGGACGACGTCGAGGCCCACTTCCGTACGGTGGCGGACGCGACCGGGCTGCCGGTGATGCTGTACGACATCCCGGGCCGCACGGGCACGCGGATCGAGGTGGAGACGATGCTGCGGCTCGCGGAGCACGAGCGGATCGTGGCGGTGAAGGACTGCGCGTACGACCTGCTCGGCTCGACCAAGGTGATGGGCCGCACGTCCCTGGCGTACTACTCGGGGTGCGAGGAGCTGAACCTTCCGCTGTACGCGGTGGGCGGGGCGGGCTGTGTGAGCACGGTGGCGAACGTGGCGCCGGGGGCCGTGCGGGGGGTGCTGGACGCATACGACGCGGGGGCGCCGGGCGAGGCGGCCCGGCTCAACCAACTCGCCCTTCCCCTGGTGGAGTTGATGATGGCGTCGGGCCGGCCGGGGGCGGTGACGGCGAAGGGGCTCCTCGGGTATCCGGTCCGGGCGCCCCTGCGGGCGGGCGGCGCGCAGGAGCTCCGGCGTCTGCGCGCGGCCCTGTCCTCCCTGACCAGGGCGCCGACGGGACCGGCCTAGCCGGCCCGTCCGGCGCCTGAGGACGAGCGGGGGCAGAGCCCCAGCAACCCCGCCTACGCCTGCGGACCGTGCCCGCATCCCGCGCAGTTCCCCGCGCCCCTAGTTGGGTCGGCCCAGGCAGGGCGGCCAGTGCAGGCCACCCCAGCAACCCCGCCTACGCCTGCGGACCGTGCCCGCATCCCGCGCAGTTCCCCGCGCCCCTAGGTGGGTCGGCCCAGGCAGGGCGGCCAGTGCAGGCCACCCCAGCAACCCCGCCTACGCCTGCGGACCGCGCCCGCTTCTCGCGCAGTTCCCCGCGCCCCTAGGTGGGTCGGCCTAGGCAGGGTGGCCAGTGCAGGCCACCCCAGCAACCCCGCCTACGTCTGCGGACCGTGCCCGCTTCTCGCGCAGTTCCCCGCGCCCCTAGGTGGGTCGGCCCAGGCAGGGTGGCCAGTGCAGGCCACCTCAGCCCGTCCGGCGATTGAGGACGAGCGCCCTCAAGGCGCGAACCGGACCTGGGGCAGAGCCCCAGCAACCCCGCCTTCGCCTGCGGACCGTGCCCGCATCCCGCGCAGTTCCCCGCGCCCCTGGCTACTCCATGCCGGGCGGTGCGCACATCCTCAGCCCGTCCGGCGGTTGAGGACGAGCGCCCCGGGGCGGAGCTAGTTGTGGGCGTGGAGGATTTCGTTCAGGCCGCCCCACACCGCGTTGTTCGGCCGCGCCTCAACCGTCCCCGTCACCGAGTTCCGCCGGAACAGGATGTTGGACGCGCCCGACAGCTCCCGCGCCTTCACGATCTGCCCGTCGGGCATGGTGACCCGCGTACCGGCGGTGACGTAAAGCCCCGCCTCCACGACGCACTCGTCGCCGAGCGCGATGCCGACCCCCGCCTCCGCCCCGACGAGGCACCGCTCGCCGATGACGATGCGGACGTTGCCGCCGCCCGACAGCGTGCCCATCGTGGACGCGCCGCCGCCGATGTCGGAGCCGTCGCCGACCACCACGCCGGCCGAGATGCGGCCCTCGACCATGGACGTGCCGAGCGTGCCCGCGTTGAAGTTCACGAAGCCCTCGTGCATGACGGTGGTGCCCTCGGCGAGGTGCGCGCCGAGCCGCACCCGGTCGGCGTCGGCGATGCGTACACCCTTGGGCGCGACGTAGTCCGTCATGCGGGGGAACTTGTCGACGGACGTCACCTGGAGGTGCAGCCCCTCGGCGCGCGCGTTGAGGCGGACCGTCTCCACGTCGTCGACGGCGACCGGGCCGAGCGAGGTCCAGGCGACGTTGGCGAGCAGCCCGAACAGCCCGTCGAGGCTCTGGCCGTGCGGCTTCACCAGCCGGTGCGAGAGGAGGTGCAGACGCAGGTAGGCGTCGTGCGCGTCGAGCGGCTTGTCGTCGAGCGAGGCGATGACCGTACGGACGGCGACGACCTCGACCCCGCGGCGCTCGTCCGGGCCGACGGCCTTGAGCGCGCCCGCGCCGAGCAGTTCGGCGGTGCGCTCGGCGGAGAGCCGCTCGGTGCCGGCCGGGCCGGGCTCGGCGACGGCCACGAGCTCGGGGGCGGGGAACCAGGTGTCCAGGATGGTGCCGTCGGCGGCGATGGTGGCGAGTCCGGCGGCCGCGGCGCCGGTCGAAGCAGGTGCAGTCGTGTCGGTCATGACCCAAAACCTAACCGGCCGCGGCCCGCCGGAGCGAACCGGTCTCAAGTGACGGTCCCGTGTCCGCCCCCGCCGACGCCCCGCGCAGCCGTCGCGCCCACAGCACGGCGAGACCCGCGAGTGCGGCGAGCGCCGCGCACAGCGGCCAGAGCAGGCCGGGCGCCAGGGTGTAGAGGGCGCCGCCGAGCGGCGGGGCGAGCACCTGGCCGCTGATGGAGGCACCCGCGTACAGGCTCTGGAAGCGGCCCTGGGCGTGGGCGGGCGCCTGGTCGGCGACGTACGCGGTGGCGGTGGTCTTGTAGAGGATCTCGCCGAGGGTGAGCGACACCATCAGGGCGGCGGCAGCGGCGAGCGAGGCGCCGGGAACGAGCGCCGCGTAGCCGAGCCCCACCAGGAGCAGCCCGGAGCCGATCACGGACAGCGGGGCCCGGCGGCGCAGGGCGTGCGCGGCGGGTAGTTCGAGGCAGAGGATGACGCCGCCGTTGATGGCGAGCAGCCAGCCGTAGGTCCCGGCGTCGAAGCCGTGGTCGCCGAGGAAGACGGGCAGGGTGCAGTACTGCTGCCGGTAGACGAGGTCGACGCAGACGATGGCGGCGAGCAGGACGAGTACGGCGGGCCGGGCCTTCAGTTCGCGGTGGAAGCGCGGCGCGCCGGCCGTGCGGGCCCGTGGTGCGTGTGCCGCGCCGCGGGCGGGGAGCACCCGGGCCGCGTACACCGCGAAGAGCAGGGTGCCGATGCCGTCGGCGACGAAGAGCCAGCCGAAGGAGAGGCGCGCGGCCACCAGCGCGCCGAGCGGCGGTCCGATGGTGAATCCGGCGTTGCTCGCGAAGCGCATGACGGCGAAGCCCTGGCGCCGGCTGCCCTCGGGGACGCTGACCGCGATGAGCGCGGAGGTGGCGGACCTGACCACACCGGAGGCGTACTGGGCGAGCGGCAGCGCGGCGCAGAGCACGCCGACCGGAAGCAGCGCCACGACGCTGAGGACGGTGCCGCTGACGGCGGCGCCGGCCAGCAGGGCGCGGCGGTGGCCGTAGGCGTCGCCGAACCAGCCGCCGGTGAAGTTGCCCGCCACCAGGCCCAGTCCGCCGATGCCGCTGATCGCTCCGGCCTGGGTGACGGTGAGCCCGCGCGGCCCGGTGAGCCATACGAAGAGATAGATGAAGGTGAAGCTGACGACCGCGTTGAAGAAGATGCCGCAGCACAGCAGTCGCACCGTCTTCGGCACCTCGCGCAGCATGTTCACGCCGCCCGCCCCCCTGCCTCCGACCTGGGTGACACCAGGTGAGTTCCTTATGGGAACTAACTATGGCAGCATGATTCCGGGCAGGTCAACCGGCTTGCCGGGCGGGCGGTGTCCGCTCCCGGCGCGTGCTCGCGAAAGGATGGCCGCATGCCTCAACGCACCCGGCTCGACGACGAGCACTGCGCCATCGCCCAGGCCCTGGACGTCGTGGGCGACTGGTGGACCCTGCTGATCGTGCGCGACGCCGCGCGCGGCGTGCACCGGTTCGACGCGCTCCAGCGGGAGCTCGGCATGTCCCGCAAGGTCCTCGCCGAACGGCTGAAGCTGCTCGTGGAGTGCGGGGTCCTGGCGCGCGAGCCGTACCAGGAGCGCCCGGTGCGCCACGAGTACCGGCTCACCCCGCGCGGCCGTGCCCTGCTGCCCGTGCTGATCGCGCTCCAGGACTGGGGAGACACCTGGGTGCTGGGGGAAGGAGAGACCATGGCCACCTCGACGGAGACCTCGGGCGAGACCGAGCGAGTGCGGGAGCTGGTCGGCACCCGGGTGCCGGAGCTCCGACTGACCGATTTCGACGGGGAGTCGCGCGACCCGGTCGCACCCGCGACCCCGTACACCGTCCTGTACTGCTTTCCCGGCGCCTACGCCCGCGCCGAGTCGTACCCGCCCGGCTGGGCCTCGATCCCCGGCGCCCGCGGCTGCACCCTGGAGTCCTGCACCTTCCGCGACCAGCTGGCCGAGTTCACCGCGGCCGGCGCGAGCGTGCACGGTGTGTCCACCCAACGCCCGGACGAACAGCGGGCGTTCGCCGACAAGGAGGGCCTGCGCTTCCCGCTGCTCTCGGACGCCGGTCTGGACCTGACGGCGGCCCTGCGCCTGCCGACCTTCCGCACGGCCGGGACGAGCCGGCTCAAGCGGCTGACCCTGGTGGTCGACCGGGACCGTACGGTCGTCGAGGCGCTCTATCCGATCACCGACATCGAGGCGAGCGTGCGGGCGGCGCTGCACGCGGTGCGCTCGGCGGCCGGCGCCTGAACCCGGCGCGCCCGCGGCGCCGTTCAGTGCGCGGCGCCGTTCAGTGCGCGGCGCCGCCGAGGTTCAGCAGGACCACTCCGCCGATGATGAGGGCGATCCCGGCGAGTTTGGCCGCGGTCATCGCCTCCCCCATGAAGACCATGCCGATGGCGGCGATGACGGCTGTGCCCACGCCCGACCAGATCGCGTACGCGGTGCCCACGGAGAGGGACTTGAGCGTCAGCGACAGCAGGTAGAAGGCGAGCAGATAGCCGGCCGCGGTGATCAACGAGGGCCAGAGCCTGCTGAATCCCTCGCTGTACTTCAGCGCGGACGTGGCGACGATCTCCGAGCCGATGGCGCAGGCGAGAAGGACGTAGGGCATGGGGGCGAGCGTACCTCCGGGACGGGGCGGGCTACGGTGGGCCGATCATCAGGGGACGGGGCGTACGGCGACGTACGGGAAGAGCGAGGACGCAGTGACGCTGGACATGGGAGCGGACGCCGGCGGCCAGGGCGGCGGCGGCCAGGGGCCGTTGCCGGGACCCCACCCGGGCGGACCGGGTGCTCCCCAGGGAACCCCGCCGCCGCGGGGCCCCGGCGGACCGGGCGTTCCCCCGGGTCCCCCGGCCGGATGGGGCCCCGGCGGACCGGGCGTCCCTCCGGGGGCTGCGCCGGCATGGGGCCCCGGCGGACCGGGGATGCCTCCGGGAGCTCCGCCGACGTGGGGCCCCGGCGGGCCGGGGATGCCCCCCGGTCCTCCGCCGGGGTGGGGCCCCGGCTGGGGTGGCCGCTGGATGCCGCCCCCGCCGCCGCGGCCCGGCGTGATACCCCTCGGCCCGCTCGGCCTCGGCGACATACTCGGCGGCGCGTTCAGCACCCTCGGCCGCCACTGGAAGCAGCTCTTCGGCGTGGCTCTCGTCGCGTACGGGATCGGGGCGCTGGTCACGGGCGGGGCGTTCGCCGCGTCGATCGCCGCCGTCCACGAGCACATCGACCCCGTCTTCCGCCACCGCACGGTGTACGAGAGCGGCCCGGCATCCTCCGACGTGGTGCCCGTGGTGCTGGCCGGGGCCGTGGCCTTCCTGGTCGCGATGGCGATGTGGGTCGTCGCGATGGCCCTGATGTCCTCGGCCACCGCGACCGTCCTCCAGGACGCGGTGCTCGGGCGGCGCGCCCCCTTCGGCGCCGTGTGGCGCAGGACCTGGTCCCGCTTCCCCGCGGCCCTCGGCACGCTGGCGCTCACCTTCCTGATCACGGCCGGCGCGATGCTCCTCTTCGCCGGCCTGATGCTGCTGCTGATGCTCCCGACGCGCAACGACCACGAGCCGCCCGTCGCCCAGCTGGTCCTGGCCGGCCTCGGTTTCCTCGCGCTGATCCCGTTCACCATCTGGATGACGGTGCGTTTCGGCTTCGCCCCGGTGGCGGCGGTCCTGGAGAACCAGCGGCCGGTGGAGGCGCTGCGCCGTTCGGCCCGGCTGGTGAAGGGCGCCTGGTGGCGGACGTTCGGCATCGTGCTGCTCGTCGGGATGATCGCCATGGTCATGGGCAACCTGGTCCAGATGCCGTTCACCTACGGCGGGATCCTCGCCGTCATGCCGCTGATGCTCGCCGGCAGCTCCGGCGGCTCCGTCGGCGCCGTCATCGCCGGCGTCGTCATCGTGCTGGTGCTGTATCTGGTCGGCATGGTGATCAGCCAGTTCCTTTCGACCACCCTGCCCCAGCTGGCCGCCGGGCTGCTCTACATCGACCAGCGCATCCGCCGCGAGGAGCTGGCGCCCACGCTGGCGGCCGCTGCCGGTGCCACGCCGGGGGCCGCCCCGCCGGTGGTCCGCTGGTAGCGCCGGATCAGCCGGCGTTCACCGCGAACCACGTGGCCCGGGACTTCTTCCACTCGGCGTGGGAGAGGTCCTTGGCCTCGGTGCCGTCGCCGTAGAGGTCGGCGGAGCCGTCGTCGGTGATGAACTGGGCGCGCGCTCCGGCCTGGTCGAGGTCCGGGACGTCCACCACGGCCTCCCAGCCACCCGGGTCGCTGGTCGGCAGGTCGGCCCGCTTGACGGGGGCGTGTCCGGCGACGCCGTCCCAGGAGTAGACCGCGTACGGGTCGGAGTTGTCGTCCGCGGCCCACGACCCGGCGACGATCAGGTACTGGTCGGCGGCGTTCTTGCGGATGTCGCGGATGCTGAGGCCCCCGAGGTCGAGCTGGATGGCGGCGCCGAAGACGGGGTTGGCGCCGCTGCCCACCACCTTGTCGAAGTTGGTGACCGGCACGATCAGCGCCTTGCCTCCGGTGGCCGGCGGCACGAGCGGCGCCCGGAAGCCGATGTACGCGGTGCTCGTGGAGCCCGGCGCGAACTCCAGGCCCTCCACGTTGAACCCGTCGATCTGCTTGGGCACCTGGCCGTCGGCGGTCGCGGCGGTGAACCCGAAGCGGTCCCCGTTGGCGTGGTCCCAGGCGACCAGGGAGTCCCGCAGCTTCTTGTACGAACCGCCGAGCGCGAGCTGGGTCGAGGCGCCCGAGCCGGTGACGGTGGTGGTGAAGACGGTGTTGCGGTCGGCCTTGTACTCGCCGTCCTTGTTGTTGCCGAGCGAGCCCGTCCAGTAGATCGTGTTGCCGACGCGGGCGGCGCCCTCGATGTCGATCTCCTTGGAGACGCCGAGCTTGGAGCTGAAGTCCCAGGTCCTGACGGGTGCGCCGGAGGCCGAACGGTCGTACAGGCGCAGCGTGTTGGACTCGTCGTCGGCGACGACGACATAGCCGCCGCCCACGTCCACGGCGGCGGAGGCGTCGCTGGAGCCGGTGAAGTACCGGGTGTCGGCGGCGTTCCGCACGGCGGCGGACGCGGCGTAGTGGAGCGTCTTGGTGGCGGTCTTGCCGCCGAGGCCGGTGACCTTGATGGTGAGGTCCGTGTAGCCGCGGGCGTGTGCGGCCACGGTCAGCTGCCGGCTGCCGCCGCTCCCGGTGACGCCGACGTCCCCGGTCCCGGCCACCGCGCTCTTGCTGCTGGCGGACGCGGCCACGGTGAGCGCCGAGGCGTCGGCGCCGCTCTGCGCGACGGTCACGGTCACCGCGGGGTCGCCGGTGGCGCCGACGGCCCCGGAGAGGTAGGAGGCCGAGAGGGCAATGGTGGGGGTGCCGTAACTCGCGGCGTGCGCAAGGGGGTTGGGGCCCATGACGGCCAGCGTGAGAACGCCGGAGGCGGCCGCGAGGGTCCTGGCGCGGCGGAGCGAAGAGTGATGCGGCACGGGGATGGCCTCTCGTCGGCGGGGTGTCGTCGAGTAGGTTGCGGTCACCCCGCCACGCGCAGGCGTACGCAATCCGTACAGCGGGCGAACGTCAGCCGATCAGACTCCCCGCACCCCCGCCCCGGAACCGCACCACCCCGGCTACGCTGTCCCGCCCGCCCGGATGACGATCCCCCCGGCCCGCTCGGACCACGCCCCGCCGAGGCGATGCGGCGCCTGGCCGAGGGCGGGTAGGAGGCCGCGGCACGCGAAGAGGCCCCCGGCGCCGTGCGGTGCCGGGGGCCTCTATGCGGGACGGTGGGCTCAGACGTTGAAGCCCAGGGCGCGCAGCTGCTCGCGGCCGTCGTCGGTGATCTTGTCCGGGCCCCACGGCGGCATCCAGACCCAGTTGATCTTCAGCTCGTTGGCAATGCCGTCCGTCGCGGACTTCGCCTGGTCCTCGATCACATCGGTCAGCGGGCAGGCCGCCGACGTCAGGGTCATGTCCAGCGTGACGACGTTGGAGTCGTCGATGTGGATGCCGTAGATCAGGCCGAGGTTGACGACGTCGATGCCCAGCTCGGGGTCGACGACGTCGTACAGCGCCTCGCGGATCTCTTCTTCGGTCGCCGGCTTGATCGCCGCCTCCGCGTTCTCGGTCATGCCGTCTTCCTTTCGGCGACGTCGCCCAGAGCCTGGGCCGTCGCGTCCTTCCACGCCATCCAGCTCAGCAGAGCACACTTCACGCGGGCGGGGTACTTGGAGACGCCGGCGAATGCCACCGCGTCCTCCAGGATCTCCTCCATCGCGTCGTCCGGCTCCAGCTGGCCCTTGGACTGCATCAGCTCCAGGAAGGTCTCCTGGATCCGCTGCGCGTCGGTCAGCTCCTTGCCGACCAGCAGGTCGTTGAGGACCGAGGCGCTGGCCTGGCTGATGGAGCAGCCGTGGCCCTCGTACGAGACGTCCTCGATGCGCGCGCCGTCGTACTTCACCCGCAGGGTGATCTCGTCGCCGCACGTCGGGTTCACGTGGTGCACCTCGGCGTCACCGTCCCGCAAGCCCCGGCCGTGCGGGTGCTTGTAGTGGTCCAGGATGACGTCCTGGTACATCGAATCAAGCTTCACGTCTCGACCCCTAGCCGAAGAAGTTTCGTACGTGCTCCAGACCGTCCACCAGGGCGTCGACCTCGGCGGGCGTGGAGTACAGATAGAAAGACGCTCGTGTGGTCGCAGGAATTCCGTAGCGCAGGCAGACCGGGCGCGCGCAGTGGTGGCCCACGCGGACCGCGATGCCCTCCTCGTCGAGGACCTGGCCCACGTCGTGCGGGTGGATGTCGCCGAGCGTGAAGGAGATCGCCGCGCCGCGGTCCTCGGCCGTGGTGGGGCCGATGATCCGCAGGTCCGGGACCTCCAGGAGGCGCTTGACCGCGTACTCGGTGATCGCGTGCTCATGCGCGGCGATCTTGTCCATGCCGATCGAGGAGAGGTAGTCCACGGCCGCGCCCAGGCCCACGGCCTGCGCGATCGGGGGCGTGCCCGCCTCGAACTTGTGCGGCGCCGGAGCGTAGGTCGACGAGTGCATCGAGACCGTCTCGATCATCTCGCCGCCGCCCAGGAACGGCGGCAGGTCCTCCAGGAGCTCCTGGCGGCCCCACAGGACGCCGATGCCGGTCGGACCGCACATCTTGTGGCCGGTGAAGGCCACGAAGTCGGCCTGGAGCGCCTGCACGTCGAGCGGCATGTGCGGGGCGGCCTGCGAGGCGTCGATGCAGACCAGCGCGCCGACCTGCTGCGCGCGGCGCACGATCGCCTCGACCGGGTTCTGCGTGCCGAGCAGGTTGGAGACCAGCGTGAAGGAGACGATCTTCGTCTTCTCGGTGATGATCTCGTCGATGTTCGACAGGTCGAGCCGGCCGTCGTCGGTGAGGCCGAACCACTTCAGCTTCGCGCCCGTGCGCTGCGCGAGCAGCTGCCACGGCACGATGTTGGAGTGGTGCTCCATCTCCGTGATGACGATCTCGGTGTCGCTGTCCACGCGGTAGGGCTCGTCGGCCCAGCCCAGCATGTTGGCGACGAGGTTGAGCGACTCCGAGGCGTTCTTGGTGAAGATCACCTCGTCGCGGCTGGGCGCGTTGATGAAACCGGCGACCTTGTCACGGGCGCCTTCGTACAGCGCCGTGGCCTCCTCCGCGACGAGGTACACACCGCGGTGCACGTTCGCGTTGTGCTGCTCGTAGTACTCGTTGAGCGCGTCGAGCACCTGGCGCGGCTTCTGCGACGTCGCCGCCGAGTCGAGGTAGACGATCTTCTTCCCGTCGTGGACCACACGGTCCAGCAAGGGGAAGTCCTTGCGGATCGCCTCGTCCAGGAGAGCGGACTGCGTGAGGAGGCCCGGCAGCTGTGTCACTCGGAAGCGCCACCCTTCGTGTACGACGCGTAGCCCTCGGACTCGAGCTTGTCGGCGAGCTCGGCGCCGCCGGACTCGACGATGCGGCCGCCCGCGAAGACGTGGACGTAGTCGGGCTTGATGTAGCGCAGGATGCGCGTGTAGTGGGTCACCAGGAGGGTGCCGACCTCGCCGTTCTCACGGACGCGGTTGATGCCCTCGGAGACCTGGCGCAGCGCGTCGACGTCGAGGCCGGAGTCGGTCTCGTCGAGGATCGCGATCTTCGGCTTGAGGAGCTCCAGCTGGAGGATCTCGTGGCGCTTCTTCTCACCGCCGGAGAAGCCCTCGTTGACGTTGCGCTCGGCGAAGGCCGGGTCCATCTGGAGCTGCTCCATGGCGGACTTGACCTCCTTCACCCAGGTGCGCAGCTTGGGGGCCTCGCCGCGGATGGCGGTGGCGGAGGTGCGCAGGAAGTTGGAGACCGAGACGCCGGGGACCTCGACCGGGTACTGCATGGCGAGGAAGACGCCGGCGCGGGCGCGCTCGTCGACGGACATCTCCAGGACGTCCTCGCCGTCGAGCGTGACGGTGCCGCTGGTGATCGTGTACTTGGGGTGCCCGGCCAGCGAGTACGCCAGGGTCGACTTGCCGGAGCCGTTGGGGCCCATGATGGCGTGGGTCTCGCCCTGCTTCACGGTCAGGTCGACGCCCTTGAGGATCTCCTTCGTACCGTTCTCGGTGTCGACGGAGACGTGCAGGTCGCGGATTTCAAGCGTTGCCATGGGGAACTCAGGACTCCTGGGTGACGGAGACGAGCACATCGTCCCCTTGGATCTGTACGGGGTATACGGGCACGGGGCGCGTCGCGGGAAGGCCGGACGGCTTGCCGGTGCGGAGGTCGAAGCTCGAGCCGTGCAGCCAGCACTCGATGGCGCAGTCCTCGACCTCGCCCTCCGAGAGCGACACGTTCGCGTGGGAACAAATGTCGTTGATCGCGAACACCTCGCCCCCGGTCTTGACGAGGGACACCGGCGTGCCGTCGATCTCCACCCGCTTGGGGGTGTCGCTCTCCAGCTCGCTCAGCGCACAGGCTTTGACGAAGGCCATCAGACGGAAGCCTCCAGCTCCGTCTCGATCTTCGCCAGGAGGCGCTCCTCGACGTCCGGCAGGCCGATCTGCTGGACGAGTTCCGCGAAGAAGCCGCGCACGACCAGGCGGCGGGCCTCCATCGGCGGGATGCCGCGCGACATCAGGTAGAAGAGCTGCTCGTCGTCGAAGCGGCCGGTGGCCGAGGCGTGACCGGCGCCGGCGATCTCGCCGGTCTCGATCTCCAGGTTCGGCACCGAGTCGACGCGGGCGCCGTCGGTGAGGACCAGGTTGCGGTTCATCTCGTAGGTGTCCGTGCCCTCGGCCGTGGCCTGGATGAGGACGTCACCGATCCACACGGCGTGCGCGTCGTCGCCCTGGAGGGCGCCCTTGTACACCGCGTTGGACTTGCAGTGCGGGGTGGTGTGGTCGACCAGGAGGCGGTGCTCCTGGTGCTGGCCCTGGTCGGTGAAGTACAGGCCGAACAGCTCGGCCTCACCGCCGGTGCCGGCGTAGGAGACCCGCGGGTGCAGGCGCACCAGGTCGCCGCCGAAGGTGACCACGAACGACTTGAAGGTGGCGTCGCGGCCGATCAGCGCGTTGTGCTGGGAGACGTGGACGGCCTTGTCGTCCCAGTCCTGCACGGAGACGACGGTCAGCTTGGCGCCGTCGCCGATGAGGTAGTCGACGTTGGCGGCGAGCACCGCGTCGCCCGTGTGGTCGATGACCACGACGGCTTCGGCGAACGCGCCGAGCTCGACGATCTGGTGGCCGTAGGCAACGCCGCCCTCGCCGTGCACGGCGATCCGGATCGGCTCGGTGAGCACCGTGTCCTTGGGGACGCTCACGACGGAGGCCTTCTCGAAGGACGAGTACGCCTGGGCCGCGACGCGGTCCACCGGCGTGCCGGCCCTGCCGAGGCGGGCGTCGTCGCGCCCGACGGTCTCCACGACGACGCCCTCGGGCGCGTCGACGGCGACCTTCACACCGTCACCGGTGGCGACGGCGGTGCCGTCGTGCAGCCCGCGCAGGCGCTCCAGCGGCGTGAACCGCCACTCCTCCTCGCGGCCGTGCGGGACCGGGAAGTCACCGACGTCGAAGGACGGAGGGGCGCTCATGCGGGTGGCGACGGTCGACTCGGCGGCCACCGCGATCGAGCCGGCCGTGGTGGAACCGGCCGGGATGTTCTGAGCCTCAGCCATGGCTGTCGTAGTGCTCTCTTCCTGAATCAGAATCTGCTCAACTGCCGGACGGGGAACGGTCGTTATCCGACCGAGCCCTCCATCTGCAGTTCGATCAGCCGGTTGAGCTCAAGGGCGTACTCCATGGGGAGCTCCTTGGCGATCGGCTCGACGAAGCCGCGCACGATCATCGCCATCGCCTCGAACTCGGTCAGACCGCGGCTCATCAGGTAGAAGAGCTGGTCCTCGGAGACCTTGGAGACGGTCGCCTCGTGGCCCATGGAGACGTCGTCCTCGCGGACGTCGACGTAGGGGTACGTGTCCGAGCGGGAGATCGTGTCGACGAGCAGCGCGTCGCAGAGCACGTTCGACTTGGAGCCGTGGGCGCCCTCGCCGATCTCGACGAGACCGCGGTAGGAGGTGCGGCCGCCGCCTCGCGCCACCGACTTGGAGACGATGTTGGAGGAGGTGTTCGGCGCCATGTGGACCATCTTGGAGCCGGCGTCCTGGTGCTGGCCCTCGCCCGCGAAGGCGATGGAGAGCGTCTCGCCCTTGGCGTGCTCGCCCATCAGGTAGACGGCCGGGTACTTCATGGTGACCTTGGAGCCGATGTTGCCGTCGATCCACTCCATGGTCGCACCCTCGTACGCCACGGCGCGCTTGGTGACCAGGTTGTAGACGTTGTTCGACCAGTTCTGGATCGTCGTGTAGCGGCAGCGGCCGCCCTTCTTGACGATGATCTCGACGACGGCGCTGTGCAGCGAGTCCGAGGAGTAGATCGGGGCGGTGCAGCCCTCGACGTAGTGGACGTAGGCGTCCTCGTCGACGATGATCAGCGTCCGCTCGAACTGGCCCATGTTCTCCGTGTTGATACGGAAGTAGGCCTGGAGCGGGATGTCGACGTGGACACCCTTGGGCACGTAGATGAACGAGCCGCCGGACCACACCGCGGTGTTCAGCGACGCGAACTTGTTGTCGCCGACCGGGATGACGGTGCCGAAGTACTCCTGGAAGAGCTCGGGGTGCTCCTTCAGGGCGGTGTCGGTGTCGAGGAAGATGACGCCCTGCTCCTCCAGGTCCTCACGGATCTGGTGGTAGACGACCTCGGACTCGTACTGGGCCGCGACACCGGCCACCAGGCGCTGCTTCTCCGCCTCGGGGATGCCGAGCTTGTCGTACGTGTTCTTGATGTCCGCGGGCAGGTCCTCCCAGGACGCCGCCTGCTTCTCCGTCGACCGCACGAAGTACTTGATGTTGTCGAAGTCGATGCCGGAGAGGTCGGAGCCCCAGTTCGGCATGGGCTTCTTGTCGAAGAGACGCAGGCCCTTGAGGCGCAGCTTCAGCATCCACTCCGGCTCGTTCTTCTTCCCCGAGATGTCGCGGACGACAGCCTCGGAAAGACCGCGCTTGGCAGCGGCGCCGGCCGCGTCGGAGTCGGCCCAGCCGTATTCGTACGTGCCCAGGCCATCAAGCTCAGGGTGGGCAGTCTCCGTGGGGAGCGTCATGCGGGGTTCCTCCCGGCCGTGCTTGCAGATGCTTGCTGGTGTGTGGTCTGTGGTGGCGCGCCGTGCGGGATGAACGTGGTGCAGACGCCGTCGCCGTGGGCGATCGTCGCCAGGCGCTGCACATGTGTTCCCAGGAGGCGGGAGAAGAACTCCGTCTCCGCCTCGCACAGCTGCGGGTACCGCTCGGCGGCGTGGGCGACCGGGCAGTGGTGCTGGCACAGCTGCTCGCCCCGCTGCGGAAGAGGTGCGCTGCGCGCCGTAGCAGCGTACCCGTCGGCGCTCAAGGCCTTGGCCAGGGCTTGGGTCCGCTCCTCAGGCTCCGCTGCCTCGATCGCGTCCCGGTACGCCCCGGCTTGAGCCTCGACGCGGGCCCGCGCGAACGCCGCGACGGCTTCCTCGCCGGCCGCGCCGCCGCCCGCGGACTGCTCGATCCAGTGCAGGGCGTCGACGGCGAGCTTGTCGTAGGACTGCTCGAAGGCGTCCCGGCCGCAGTCGGTCAGGGCGAAGACCTTGGCCGGGCGGCCGCGGGTCCGCGCGCCGTAGACGCGCTGTTCGCGCGGTTCGACGACCTCGTCGGCGACGAGCGTGTCGAGGTGGCGGCGGACGGCGGCCTGGGTGAGGCCGAGGCGCTTCGCGAGGTCCTGAGCGGTCGAGGGCCCGTGGTCCAGGATGGAGCGCGCGACGCGGTTGCGGGTGGACCGCTCACCGGTCGCGAGTTCCTCCTGGGGAGCCTCGCCGACGTTTTTCACAACACCATTGTTGCGTAATTCCTCAGGGCCTGACAACCCACGTCGCGATCACGAACGGTGCGGTGTATCACTTAGGCGAACCTAAGCTGACCTGCGGAAACGATCTTTGATCGATCAGCGCGCGGGGTCGTTCCGCGTTATTCGGTGGCCCTCGGAAGCCTCCTGCGGCAGACTCGCCGACCATGCCCACACCGCCTGTGACCGGCCCTTTGTGCACCCGCGACTCGCTCACGCACGACCTGCGCGAGCTCGGCGTCCGCCGCGGCGAGACGCTCCTCGTGCACTCCTCCCTCAAGTCGCTCGGCTGGGTCTGCGGAGGCGTGGTCACGGTCGTCGAATCTCTTCTCGACACGCTGGGCGAAACGGGCACTCTGGTGGTCCCCGCCTTCTCCAACGACAACTCCGACCCCGCCCCATGGCGTCGCCCCGCCGTGCCCGAGGAGTGGTGGGAGACCATCCGGGGCGCCTTCCCCGCGTACGACCCGCGCACCACCCCCAGCCGCGGCGTCGGAGTGATACCCGAGGCCGTGCGCAACTGGCCCGGCGCGCTGCGCAGCGACCATCCGCAGTCGTCCTTCGCCGCGATCGGTCCGGGCGCGTCGCGGATCACCGCCGGCCACCCGCTCGACTGCGCCCTGGGCGAGCGCAGCCCGCTGGCCCGCCTGGAGGAAGCGGACGCCCGGGTGCTGCTGCTCGGCGCCGGATTCGGCTCCTGCACCTCCTTCCACCTGGCGGAGTACCGGGTGCCCGGCCCCGTCGTCGACGTGTCGTTCGCCGCGACGACCCCGCGGGGCCGGGAGTGGCTCACCGTCCGCGACACGGCCCTCGACAGCGAGGACTTCGCCGAGCTGGGCGCCGACTTCGAACGGGACGCGCGGAGCGTGGAGCGCGGCCGGGCCGGCGCGGCCGTGTGCCGCCTGTTCCCGGTCCGGGACGCGGTCTCCTACGCGACGCGCTGGCTGCCCGTCCATCGCCCGTACGAGGGATGAAGCGGCCGCCGGGCCCCCACGCCGGGGGACCCGGCACCCAGGCCTAGACTTGCCGGTCATGAACAGCGAGCCCGTCGTCCAGGTCCTGGGCCTGGTCAAGCGGTACGGACCCAAGACCGCGGTGGACGGCCTCGACCTCACGGTCGGCGCGGGCACCGTGACCGCCGTCCTCGGCCCCAACGGCGCCGGCAAGACCACCACCATCGAAACCTGCGAGGGCTACCGCAGGCCCGACGCGGGCACCGTCCGCGTCCTCGGCCTCGACCCGGTCACCGACGGCGAACGGCTCAAGCCGCGCATCGGCGTGATGCTCCAGTCCGGCGGCGTCTACTCCGGCGCCCGCGCCGACGAGATGCTGCGCCACATGGCGAAGCTGCACGCCCACCCGCTCGACGTCGACGCCCTCATCGAGCGCCTCGGCCTCGGCAGCTGCGGCCGCACCACCTACCGCAGGCTCTCCGGCGGCCAGCAGCAGCGCCTCGCGCTCGCCATGGCGGTCGTCGGCCGCCCCGAGCTGGTCTTCCTGGACGAGCCGACCGCCGGCCTCGACCCGCAGGCCCGCCGCTCCACCTGGGACCTCGTGCGCGAACTGCGCGCCGACGGCGTCTCCGTGGTCCTCACCACCCACTTCATGGACGAGGCCGAGTCGCTCGCGGACGACGTGGCCATCGTCGACGCCGGCAAGGTCGTCGCCCAGGGCTCCCCCGAGCAGCTCTGCAAGGGCGGCGCAGAGAACACCCTGCGCTTCACCGGCCGCCCCGGCCTCGACCTCGGCTCGCTCCTCAAGGCGCTGCCGGACGGCTCCGCCGCGATCGAGCAGACCACGGGCGCGTACCGCATCACCGGCACCATCGACCCCCAACTGCTCGCCACCGTCACCACCTGGTGCGCCCAGCACGGCGTGATGCCCGACGGCATCTCGGTCGAACGCCACACGCTTGAGGACGTCTTTCTGGAGCTGACAGGCAGGGAGTTGCGGGCATGAGTACCGGCACATACGCACCGAAGCCCGGCGCCGCGCCGCTCGGGCGGATGATCGGGGCGCAGACCGCCCTGGAGACGCGGATGCTGCTGCGCAACGGCGAGCAGCTGCTGCTCACCGTGATCATCCCGAGCCTGCTGCTCGTCCTGTTCTCGACCGTCGACATCATCGACACCGGTACGGGCAGCTCCGTCGACTTCCTCGCGCCCGGCATCCTCGCGCTCGCCGTCATGTCCACCGCGTTCACCGGCCAGGCCATCGCGACCGGTTTCGAGCGGCGGTACGGAGTGCTCAAGCGGCTCGGCGCGTCGCCGCTGCCGCGCTGGGCGCTGATGACCTCCAAGACGCTCGCCGTGCTCGTCACGGAGGTGCTCCAGGTCGTCCTGCTCACCGTCATCGCCTTCGCCCTCGGCTGGTCCCCGCACGGCAACCCGCTCGCGGTCCTGCTCCTCCTGGTGCTCGGCACCGCCGCCTTCTCGGGGCTCGGGCTGCTCATGGCCGGCACCCTCAAGGCCGAGGCCACGCTCGCCGCGGCCAACCTGGTGTTCCTGCTGCTCCTCGTCGCCGGCGGGGTCATCGTGCCGATGGACAAGTTCCCCGGCGGCGTACGGTCCGTGCTCGATCTGCTGCCCATCTCGGCGCTCTCCGACGGGCTGCGCGACGTCCTCCAGAGCGGCGCCGCCATGCCGTGGGGCGACGTCGGGATCCTCGCGGTGTGGGCGGTGCTCGGCCTGGGCGCGGCCGCGAAGTTCTTCCGCTGGGAGTGAGCCGGGAGCGAGCCCGGACGTGCACCGGACACGCGCGGGGAGCGTCCGAGGAGTGCGCAGGGAGCGCCCGGGGAGTGCGCCGCGGGCCCGGTCGGGAGTGACTTTCCTCCCGTCCGGGCACGGCGGGGCCCCCTAGTGAAAACATGCACAAACGGGCGCCTACGATAGGCCCCATGCCGAAAGTGACCCGCGCCGATGTGACCGCAGCGGCCCGCAATCCGCTTCTCTTCATCGCGGAGCGTTGGACCGCCTCCCCCGCGATCGTGCGGCGCGCGGCCCTCGCCGCCCTCGTCATGGCCGTCGCCATCGTGGTGACCGGCGGCGCGGTCCGGCTCACCGGCTCGGGGCTCGGCTGCCCCACCTGGCCCAAGTGCACCGCCGACAGCCTCACCGCCACCAGCGAGATGGGCTTCCGCGGGGCCATCGAGTTCACCAACCGCATGCTCACCTACGTGCTGTGTGCCGCGGTCGGCTGGGCCATCATCGCGGCCCGCTCCGCGAAGCCCTGGCGGCGCCCGCTGACCCGGCTCGGCTGGGTGCAGTTCTGGGTGGTCATGGGCAACGCGATCCTCGGCGGCATCGTCGTCCTGGTCGGCCTCAACCCCTATACGGTGGCCGCCCACTTCCTGCTCTCCAGCGCGCTCATCGCGGTCGCCGTCGTCACCTGGCAGCGCACCCAGGAGGGCGACGGCGCGCCAAGGCCCTTGGTGGGCAAGGCGGTTGCCCAGCTGACCTGGCTCCTGGTGGGCGCGTCGGCCGCGCTCATCGCGGTCGGCACGGTCGTCACCGGCACCGGCCGCCACCCCGGCGACTCCAAGGACGTGCCGCGCATCCCGCTCGACTGGACGATGATCACGCAGCTGCACGCGGACCTCGCCTGGATCGTCGTGGCGCTCTCCGTCGCCCTGTGGTTCGTCCTCAAGGCGGTCGACGCGCCCCCCGGGCCGCGCGCCCGTGCCCGCGATCTGTTCCTGGTGCTGATGGGTCAGGGCGTCATCGGGTACGTCCAGTACTTCCTCAAGACGCCCGAGATCCTGGTGGGCCTGCACATGCTGGGCTCGTGCCTGGTGTGGATCGCCGTGCTGCGCGTACTGCTCTCGCTGCGCGAGCGGCCGGAGCTCACGGCCGATGTCCCGGCCCAGGCCGACTCCGCGCTGAGCCACGCCTGACCGTCCGGAGCCCCGCGTCCCCGTACCGGGGGTCCTCTCCGCGTCACCCCTGAACGCCCGCCCCCGCGCGGGCGTTCAGGGCTGCGCCGGGTCCGGCAGTCCGTAGACCCGCCGCGCGTTGCCCGCCGCGATCATCCCCGCCACCCGCTGCGCGTCCGCGCGCGACCACGCGCCCTCGCCGACCCAGTCGCCGAGGACCCGGCCGAGCGCCTCCGCGAACAGCCGCGCGCCCACCACGTGCAGCTCGGGCAGCCCGCACGCCCCGCTGGAGTAGAGCAGTTTCCCGAACGGGGCCAGCTCCAGGATTTCCGCCAGGACGGCGGCGGCGCGGGCGCCGGTGCGCACCAGGGCGGGCCCGACATCCGCGTACACATGCGGGTGGAGACCGGCCAGATGCGCGGCCTGGCGGTGGTACGGATAGCCGTGGAGCAGCACCAGGTCGGTGCCGAGCCCGGCCGTCGCGTCCGCGAATCCGGCGAGCGGCATCGGGTCGGCCATGCCCACCTGGAGCTGGAGCGGGCGGCCGCAGGCGACGGCGCTCCACAGCAGGTGGCGCAGGAGGACGGGGTCGTCGAGGCGGTCGTGTTTGCGGCGGCCCGCGAGCCACCGTCCGGCCGCGCCGCGCACCTCCCCCGGGCCCGGCGGCTCCGGGTCGAGGCCTTCGCGTACGCCGGCGACCGAGGCGAAGGCGATGGCCGAGTGCGCCGCGGTGTGCACGGCCTCGGCGAGGTTGGCGAGGAAGGACTCGACGGTCCCCGAGGTGTCGGCGACCTGCTCCGCGAGGAGTTCGAGGCGGACGATCTCATGGGCGTCTGCGGCGCCCGCCGCGGCGATCTCGTGCGGCGCGGTGAGGTCGCCGGGCAGCCCGGTGTCCACCAGATAGGTGGAGACTCCCGAGCCCCTCAGCAGGCGTCTGCCCGACTCCAGTACGCCGAGCTCGCGGCGGCGGGCCAGATAGCGGGCCGGAGGGCAGTGCGGTTCGAGGCCGAGGAGCGGGGGGCACCAGCGGCGTACCGCGAAGCCGGTCTGGGTGTCGAAGAAGGTGGTGCCGGGCGCGGGGAGCGTCCCGGTGCGGCCGAGCGCCGTCTCGAAGGTGCCGAGGCCGAGTTCGGTGCGCAGGATGCCGTGGCAGTACTGGTCCACCAGGGTCGGGGTGTCGATCATCCGGGGCTCCCTGGGGTGGACGCGCTTGTACCCCTCCTAACGGGTGAGCCCCGGATCGGTATTGATCGGCTGCCGCTCAGCTGTTCTTCGGACCGCCGAGCTGGATGCCGGCCATGCGGCTCCACTCGTACGGGCCGGTCTTCACCTTGGCGGCGAACTCCCCGTCGAAGTCCTCGTGGACGGTGATCCCGGACTTCTCGACGGCGCTCAGCGCGACGGCGCGGGTGGGGGCCACCAGGTCGCCCCAGCCGCCGTCCTCGCCGACCAGGACGATGCGGGCGCCCTTCTGGCCGATGTACGCGATCTGGCCCTCGGCGCCGCCGTGTTCCTTGGCGAAGGAGCCGATCTGGCGGGCCAGCCTGGCCGCGTGCCGTTCGGCCTTCGCGGCCTGCTTCTCGTCAACCTGGGTGTCTGCCATGCCGCGATGCTACTAGCGGGTAGTTCCGGGAGCGAGAAGAGGGGCCAGTGGCTTGCGCCACTGGCCCCTCCTGGTGCGTATGCGGGGGTCAGCGCAGGAACGGGTCCACCGCGACGGCCACGAACAGCAGCGACACGTAGGTGATGGACCAGTGGAAGAGGCGCATCTCCTTCAGCTTGGTGCCGGTCGCCTCGTGCTTGGCACGGGACTGGAGCGCGTGCGCCTCCCACAGCCACCAGCCGCCGGAGACGACGGCGACCACCGTGTAGAACCAGCCCGTGTAGCCGAGCGGGGTCAGCAGCAGCGAGACGGCGACCATCACCCAGCTGTAGAGCACGATCTGACGGGCCACGACCTTGTTGGAGGCGACCACCGGCAGCATCGGCACGCCGACCCGGGCGTAGTCCTCCCTGACCTTCATGGACAGCGGCCAGTAGTGCGGCGGCGTCCAGAAGAACATGACGAGGAACAGGATGATCGGCGCCCACGACATCGAATCGGTGACCGAGGACCAGCCGATGAGCACCGGCAGGCAGCCCGCGATGCCGCCCCACACGATGTTCTGCGAGGTCCGGCGCTTGAGGATCATCGTGTACACGACGACGTAGAAGAGCAGCGCGCCGAGCGACAGGGCGGCCGAGAGCCAGTTGACGAGCAGCCCGAACCACAGCGTCGAGAAGACGGCGAGCGAGATGCCGAAGACCAGGCACTCACGCGGCGAGACCATGCCCGTCACCAGCGGACGCTGGGAGGTTCGGTCCATCAGCGCGTCGATGTCGCGGTCGATGTACATGTTCAGGGCGTTTGCGCCGCCCGCCGAGAGGTACCCGCCCAGTGTGGTGGCGAAGACCAGCCACAGTGGGGGAACGCCCTGCTCGGCCAGGAACATCACCGGAATGGTGGTGATGAGGAGCAGTTCGATGATCCGTGGCTTGGTCAGCGCCACGAAGGCCTTGACGCGGGCCCCGAATGGCCGATGGCCCCCCGGGCTGGGAGTCAAGACGACCCCTGCGGGTCGGGACTCGACGGCCGTCACGCACACCCCTGACAGAGAATTCCCAGCAAGTCCCCGGTAATCCGGGACGTTCCCGGACGTGAAGGCCCGGTAAAGACTTGCGCGTACCACGCCACTCTAGACGTTGCCCATACGCCGCCATCCCCGGGGGTGGGGTCGTGTTGGGGATGGTTCGTCGGGAGGCGGATTTCGCCGGTCCCCGGCACCCTGGACGTGTCCGTCTCAACGTGCAGTCAGTCGAAAAAATGAGCGTTCCTGCGGGGGTAGGCTCGACAACGCCCGGTGCGCCCTCAGTCACCGGGATACGACATGTGGAGAGGAGCCCTGACTCAGGGTGAGCACCAAGCCGACCACCACAGACCTCCAGTGGACCGAGCTGGACCAGCGGGCCGTAGACACCGGCCGCGTACTGGCCGCGGATGCCGTACAGAAGGTCGGCAACGGCCATCCAGGTACGGCGATGAGCCTGTCGCCGGCCGCGTACACCCTCTTCCAGAAGGTGATGCGGCACGACCCGGCGGACGCCGACTGGGTGGGCCGCGACCGTTTCGTCCTTTCCGCGGGCCACTCGTCCCTGACTCTCTACATCCAGCTGTACCTGGCCGGGTTCGGCCTGGAGCTGGATGACCTCAAGGCGTTCCGGACCTGGGGCTCGAAGACCCCCGGCCACCCGGAGTACGGCCACACCACCGGCGTGGAGACGACGACGGGCCCGCTGGGCCAGGGTGTCGCCAACGCGGTGGGCATGGCGATGGCCGCCCGCTACGAGCGCGGCCTGTTCGACCCGGAGGCCGCCCCCGGCACCTCCCCGTTCGACCACTTCGTCTTCGCGATCGCCGGTGACGGCTGCCTCCAGGAGGGCATCTCCTCCGAGGCGTCCTCCCTCGCCGGTCACCAGCAGCTCGGCAACCTGGTCCTGCTGTGGGACGACAACCACATCTCGATCGAGGGCGACACCGAGACCGCCGTCTCCGAGGACACCGTCAAGCGGTACGAGGCCTACGGCTGGCACGTCCAGCGCGTCGCGCCCAAGCCCGACGGCGACCTCGACCCGGAGGCGCTGTACGACGCGATCGAGGCCGCTAAGGCGGTCACCGACCGGCCGTCGTTCATCGCGATGCGCTCGATCATCGCCTGGCCCGCCCCGAACGCGCAGAACACCGAGGCCGCGCACGGCTCGGCGCTCGGCGACGACGAGGTGGCCGCCACCAAGCGCGTCCTCGGCTTCGACCCGGAGAAGTCCTTCTTCGTGGCCGACGAGGTCCTGGCGCACACCCGCGAGGCTCTTGACCGCGGCCGTGAGGCCAAGGCCGAGTGGGAGAAGACCTTCGCCGCCTGGCGCACCGCCAACCCGGAGCGCGCCGCCGAGTTCGACCGCATCAACGCGGGCGAGCTGCCCGAGGGCTGGGAGTCGCACCTCCCCGTCTTCGAGACCGGCAAGGCCGTCGCGACGCGCGCCGCCTCCGGCAAGGTCCTCCAGGCGCTCGGCGCGGTCATGCCCGAGCTGTGGGGCGGCTCCGCCGACCTCGCCGGCTCGAACAACACGACCATCGACAAGACGTCGTCGTTCCTGCCGGCCGGCAACCCGCTGCCCGAGGCCGACCCGTACGGCCGCACCGTGCACTTCGGCATCCGCGAGCACTCCATGGCCGCGGAGATGAACGGCATCGCGCTGCACGGCCACACCCGCATCTACGGCGGCACCTTCCTGGTGTTCTCCGACTACATGCGCAACGCCGTGCGTCTGTCCGCGCTGATGCACCTGCCGGTCACGTACGTGTGGACGCACGACTCGGTCGGTCTGGGCGAGGACGGTCCCACGCACCAGCCGGTCGAGCACCTCGCCTCGCTGCGCGCGATCCCCGGCCTCAACGTGGTCCGCCCCGCGGACGCCAACGAGACCGCCATCGCCTGGCGCGAGATCCTCCGGCGCTACACCAAGGTGTACGGCAAGGGGGCCCCGCACGGCCTCGTGCTGACCCGCCAGGGCGTGCCGACGTACGAGGTGAACGAGGACGCCGCCAAGGGCGGTTACGTCCTCCTGGACGCCGAAGGGCCCTCCGGGCAGAAGACCGACGCGCAGGTCGTGCTCATCGGCACCGGCTCCGAGGTCCAGCTCGCCGTCGGCGCGCGGGAGCAGCTCCAGGCGGCCGGCATCCCGACCCGTGTGGTCTCGATGCCGTGCGTGGAGTGGTTCGAGGCGCAGGACCAGGCGTACCGGGACAGCGTGCTGCCGCCGTCGGTCAGGGCGCGGGTCGCGGTCGAGGCCGGTATCGGTCTGACCTGGCACCGCTTCGTGGGCGACGCGGGCCGCATCGTCTCGCTGGAGCACTTCGGCGCTTCGGCGGACGGCAAGGTCCTGTTCAAGGAGTTCGGCTTCACTGCCGACCACGTGGCCGCCGCCGCCCGGGAATCCATCGACGCCGCCAAGCGCTGACGCCGGTATACGAACTAGTAGGAGATGCATTTCTCATGACAGACGCACTCAAGCGCCTCTCCGACGAAGGCGTCGCGATCTGGCTCGACGACCTGTCGCGCAAGCGGATCACGTCCGGCAACCTGGCCGAGCTGATCGACCAGTCGCACGTGGTCGGTGTCACCACCAACCCGTCGATCTTCCAGAAGGCGATCAGCCAGGGTGACGGCTACGACACCCAGTTGACCGACCTCGCGGCCCGCAAGGTGACCGTCGAAGAGGCCATCCGCATGATCACGACGGCTGACGTGAGGGACGCCGCCGACATCCTGCGCCCGGTCTTCGACGCCACCGAGGGCCAGGACGGCCGGGTGTCCATCGAGGTCGACCCGCGCCTGGCGCACAACACCCGGGCGACGGTCGCCGAGGCCAAGCAGCTGGCGTGGCTGGTGGACCGGCCGAACACGCTCATCAAGATCCCGGCCACCAAGGCGGGTCTGCCGGCGATCGCCGAGACCATCGGTCTCGGCATCAGCGTCAACGTCACGCTGATCTTCTCGCTCGAGCGCTACCGCGAGGTCATGGACGCCTACCTCTCCGGCCTGGAGAAGGCCAAGGAGCGCGGCCTCGACCTGTCGAAGATCCACTCGGTGGCGTCCTTCTTCGTGTCCCGTGTGGACACCGAGATCGACAAGCGGATCGACGCGCTCGGCACCGACGAGGCCAAGGCCGCCCGCGGCAAGGCCGGTCTCGCCAACGCGCGCCTCGCCTACCAGGCGTACGAGGAGGTCTTCTCCTCCGACCGCTGGGCCGCGCTGGACAAGGCGCACGCCAACAAGCAGCGCCCGCTGTGGGCCTCGACGGGCGTCAAGGACAAGGCGTACAAGGACACCCTGTACGTGGACGACCTGGTGGCACCCAACACGGTCAACACCATGCCGGAAGCCACCATGGAGGCGACCGCCGACCACGGGCAGATCACCGGCGACACGGTGACCGGCACGTACGAGCAGTCCCGCGCGGAACTCGACGCCGTCGAGAAGCTGGGGATCTCCTACGACGAGGTCGTGCAGCTCCTCGAGGACGAGGGCGTCGAGAAGTTCGAAGGCGCCTGGAACGACCTGCTCAAGTCCACCGAGGCGGAGCTCAAGCGCCTCGCACCCTCGGAGGCGTAAATCTTGTCAAGCAGCAATCCGCTGCGTGACGCCGCAGACCGACGGCTCCCGCGCATCGCGGGGCCGTCGGGCCTGGTGATCTTCGGCGTCACGGGCGATTTGTCCCGTAAAAAGTTGATGCCCGCTGTCTACGACCTCGCCAACCGGGGTCTGCTGCCGCCGGGCTTCTCCCTGATCGGCTTCGCCCGCCGCGAGTGGCAGGACGAGGACTTCGCTCAGGAGGTCCACGACGCGGTGAAGGCGCACGCCCGTACGCCGTTCCGCGAGGAGGTCTGGCAGCAGCTCATCCAGGGGATGCGCTTCGTCCAGGGCGACTTCGACGACGACGACGCGTTCGAGACCCTGAAGTCCACGATCCAGGAGCTCGACAAGGCGCAGGGCACGGGCGGCAACTTCGCCTTCTACCTGTCGGTGCCGCCGAAGTTCTTCCCCAAGGTCGTCCAGCAGCTCAAGAAGCACGGGCTCGCCGACCAGAAGAACGGCTCCTGGCGCCGCGCGGTCATCGAGAAGCCGTTCGGCCACGACCTGGTCTCCGCGGAGGAGCTCAACCAGGTCGTGCACGAGGTCTTCCCGCCCAACGAGGTCTTCCGGATCGACCACTACCTGGGCAAGGAGACCGTTCAGAACATCCTGGCCCTGCGGTTCGCGAACACCATGTTCGAGCCGCTGTGGAACCGCTCCTACGTCGACCACGTGCAGATCACGATGGCCGAGGACATCGGCATCGGCGGCCGGGCCGGCTACTACGACGGCATCGGCGCGGCCCGTGACGTCATCCAGAACCACCTGATGCAGCTGATGGCGCTGACCGCGATGGAGGAGCCCGCCTCCTTCGACGCGGACGCGCTCGCGGCGGAGAAGACCAAGGTCCTCGGCGCCGTGCGGCTGCCCAAGGACCTCGGCAAGTCCACCGTGCGCGGTCAGTACGCGGCCGGGTGGCAGGGCGGCGAGAAGGCCGTCGGCTACCTCCAGGAAGACGGCATCGACCCCAAGTCGAAGACCGACACCTACGCCGCGATCAAGCTGGAGATCGACAACCGCCGCTGGGCGGGCGTGCCGTTCTACCTGCGCACCGGCAAGCGGCTCGGCCGGCGGGTCACCGAGATCGCGGTGGTCTTCCAGCGCGCTCCGCACTCCCCCTTCGACCACACCGCCACGGAGGAGCTGGGCCAGAACGCCCTGGTCATCCGGGTGCAGCCGGACGAGGGCGTGACGGTGCGCTTCGGTTCCAAGGTGCCGGGCACCTCGATGGAGGTCCGGGACGTCTCCATGGACTTCGCCTATGGCGAGTCCTTCACGGAGTCGAGCCCCGAGGCCTACGAGCGCCTCATCCTGGACGTCCTCCTGGGCGACTCCAACCTCTTCCCTCGTGTGGAGGAGGTCGAGCTGTCCTGGAAGATCCTCGACCCGATCGAGCAGTACTGGGACGCACACGGCAAGCCCGCCCAGTACCCCTCGGGGACCTGGGGTCCCGACGAGGCGGACGAAATGCTCGCACGAGACGGACGGAGCTGGCGTCGGCCATGAAGATCGACCTTACGGACACCACGTCCAGCAAGATCAACAAGGCGCTCGTGCAGGGCCGCAGGGCCGTGGGCACCCCCGCGGTCGGCATGGTGCTCACCCTCGTGATCGTCACCGACGAGGAGAACGCGTACGACGCCCTGCGGGCGGCGGGCGAGGCCTCGCGCGAGCACCCCTCGCGCACGCTCGTCGTCATCAAGCGCGTCTCGCGTTCGCCCCGCGACCGCACCGCCTCCCGCCTCGACGCCGAGGTGCGGGTCGGCGCGGACGCCGGCACCGGCGAGACGGTGATGCTGCGGATGTACGGCGAGGTGCTCAACCACGCCCAGTCCGTGGTGCTCCCGCTGCTGCTCCCGGACGCGCCGGTCGTCGTCTGGTGGCCGGTGAACGCGCCGATCGACCCGGCGCAGGACCCGCTGGGCGCGCTCGCCCAGCGCCGGGTGACCGACACCTACGCGGCCGAGCAGCCCATCCAGGAGCTGACCGCCCGCGCCGAGGCGTACACCCCCGGCGACACCGACCTGTCGTGGACCCGCATCACGCCCTGGCGCTCGATGCTGGCCGCGGCCCTCGACCAGGTGGCCTGCAAGGTCATCGGTGCCGAGGTGGAGGGCGAGGAGTTCAACCCGAGCTGCGAACTGCTCGGGATGTGGCTCGCCGACCGGCTCGACGTGCCGGTCAGGCGCTCCCTGTCGCAGGGCCCCGGCCTCACCGCCGTACGCCTGGAGACGGACTGCGGCCCGATCGTCCTGGACCGCGCGGACGGCTCGCTCGCCACGCTGTCCATGCAGGGCCAGCCCGACCGCGCGGTGGCCCTCAAGCGCCGTGAGACCTCCGAACTCATCGCGGAGGAGCTGCGCCGCCTCGACCCGGACGACACCTACGCGTCCGCGTTGAAGTACGGCGTCGACAAGCTCGGCGAGGGCGTCGAGGAGAAGACCGCGCAGGCCGGCAAGGACGGCGCGGACGGAACCGACGGCGCCCAGGCCAAGGCCGCTCCGGCGAAGAAGGCGGCGCCGGCCAAGAAGGCAGCGGCGAAGTGAGCACGCCGCAGCTGGTCGTCCACCGCGACAAGGAGCTGATGGCCGAGGCCGCGGCGGCCCGGCTCATCACCAAGGTCGTGGACGCCCAGGCGGCCCGCGGTTCGGCGTCGCTGGTCCTCACCGGCGGCCGCAACGGCAACGGGCTGCTGGCGGCGCTCGCCTCCTCGCCGGCCCGGGACGCGATCGACTGGTCGCGGCTCGACCTGTGGTGGGGCGACGAGCGGTTCCTGCCCGAGGGCGACCCCGAGCGCAACTACACGCAGGCGCGCGCGGCGCTGCTCGACGCGGTGCCGCTCGACCCTAAGCGGGTCCACGCGATGCCGGCTTCGGGCGGGGTCTTCGGCGACGACGCGGACGCGGCGGCAGCCGCCTACGCGGCGGAGCTCGCGGAGGCGTCCGGCCCCGAGGACCACGGCCCGGTGCCGACGTTCGACGTGCTGATGCTGGGTGTCGGGCCCGACACCCATGTGGCGTCGCTCTTCCCGGAGTTGCCCGCGGTGCGGGAGACCGAGCGGATGGTGGTCGGGGTGCACGGCGCGCCCAAGCCGCCGCCCGTCCGGGTCTCGCTCACCCTCCCGGCGATCCGCTCGGCCCGCGAGGTCTGGCTGCTCGCGGCCGGCGAGGACAAGGCGCACGCGGCGCGGATAGCCCTGTCGGGCGCGGGTGAGGTGCAGGCTCCGGCCGCGGGCGCCTACGGCCGTGCCCGCACCCTGTGGCTCCTGGACGCGGCCGCCGCGTCCGAGCTGCCGCGGTCGCTGTACCCCCCGGCGTCCGCCTAGACGCCACGGGCGAACGGCCCGGTCCTCCCCTTCGGGGGCGGGCCGGGCCGTTCGTCGTCACGGGTGCCTCAGCGGCTCAACAGGCCGTGGGGTCTCAACGCGCCGTCGGGCTCAACGGCCGCGCAGGGAGCGGTACTTGGCGACGAGCGCCTTGCTGGACCCGTCGAGGCCCGGTACATCGGCGCCCTCGGTCAGGGCGGGCTCGACGCGCTTGGCGAGGACCTTGCCGAGCTCCACGCCCCACTGGTCGAAGGAGTCGATGTTCCAGATGGCGCCCTGTACGAACACCTTGTGCTCGTACAGCGCGATCAGCTGGCCGAGGACCGAGGGGGTCAGCTCCTTGGCCAGGATCGTGGTGGTGGGGTGGTTGCCCTGGAACGTCTTGTGCGGCACGAGCTCCTCGGCCACGCCCTCGGCGCGCACCTCGTCGGGCGTCTTGCCGAAGGCGAGGGCCTGCGTCTGGGCGAAGAAGTTGGCCATCAGGAGGTCGTGCTGGGCGACCAGGCCCGGCAGCAGGTCGGCGACCGGCTCGGCGAAGCCGATGAAGTCGGCCGGGATGACCTTGGTGCCCTGGTGGATCAACTGGTAGTACGCGTGCTGCCCGTTGGTGCCCGGGGTGCCCCACACGACCGGTCCGGTCTGCCAGTCGACCCGGTTGCCGTCGCGGTCCACGGACTTGCCGTTGGACTCCATGTCCAGCTGCTGGAGGTAGGCGGTGAACTTCGACAGGTAGTGCGAGTACGGCAGCACCGCGTGCGACTGCGCGTCGAAGAACGCCCCGTACCAGACCCCCAACAGGCCCATGATCAACGGCACGTTGGACTCGGCGGGCGCGGTGCGGAAGTGCTCGTCGACCAGGTGGAAGCCGTCCAGCATCTCGCGGAACCGGTCCGCGCCGATGGCGATCATCAGCGAGAGGCCGATGGCCGAGTCGAAGGAGTAGCGCCCGCCGACCCAGTCCCAGAAGCCGAACATGTTGGCCGTGTCGATGCCGAAGTCGGCGACCTTCTCGGCGTTGGTCGACAGCGCCACGAAGTGCTTGGCGACGGCATCCTGACCGGCCTTCAGCTCGGTGAGCAGCCAGTTGCGGGCCGAGGTGGCGTTGGTGATGGTCTCGATGGTGGTGAACGTCTTGGACGCGATGATGAACAGCGTCTCGGCGGCGTCCAGGTCGCGGACCGCCTCGTGGAGGTCGGCGCCGTCCACGTTGGAGACGAAACGGACCGTCAGTTCCCGGTCGGCGAACGACTTCAGGGCCTCGTACGCCATCGCCGGACCGAGGTCGGAGCCGCCGATGCCGATGTTGACGACGTTCTTGATGCGCTTGCCGGTGTGGCCGGTCCACTCCCCGGAGCGGATCTTCCCGGAGAACGCGGCCATCTTGTCGAGCACCTCGTGGACGCCCGGCACGACGTTCTCGCCGTCGACCTCGATCACGGCGTCGCGCGGGGCGCGCAGCGCGGTGTGCAGCACCGCGCGGTCCTCGGTGACGTTGATCTTCTCGCCGCGGAACATGGCGTCCCGCAGCCCGGCGACGTCGGTGGCGGCGGCCAGTTCGCGCAGGAGCGCGAGGGTCTCGTCGGTCACGAGGTGCTTGGAGTAGTCGAGGTGGAGGTCGCCGACCGCCAGGGTGTATGCGGTGCCCCGGCCGGGCTCGGCGGCGAACAGCTCACGCAGATGGGTGTCGCCCAACTGCTCCCGGTGCTTGCCCAGTGCGGTCCACTCGGGCATCTGGTTGAGCCTGGTACGGCTTCCTGCGTTCATCTCCGGCATCAGCCCACTTCTTCTCGTACTTGCGTACCTTGCCCCGCTGCCCCTCCAACCTAATTGATCAGGCGGCGCGGGCAGGAATCATCGCGGCGGCGTCGGCCGGGAAGAAGGCCGGAAGTGGCCGGCGGAGAAGGGCCGGGAGAAATCGGGAGGAACGCGGAAGCCGGCGGGCGGGCGCTCAGGGCCGGATCCCGGCGCCGCGGGCGGCCCCGGATGCACCGAAGGGCCCTGCGGATGAACCGAGTTCACCCAGTGGGCCCTTCATCCGTCAGATCTCGCCGCGGAGCTTGGCGAGCGCCTCCGCGAGGATCGCCTCGCCGTCCGCGTCGCTGCGCCGTTCCCTCACGTACGCCAGGTGGGTCTTGTACGGCTCCGTGCGTGGCGGGTCCGGCGGGTTGTCCCGGTCCTGTCCCGCGGGGAATCCGCAGCGCGGGCAGTCCCACGTCTCCGGAACCTGTGCGTCACTGGCGAAGCTCGGCTGCGTCTCGTGCCCGTTCGAGCACCAGAAGGAGATGCGGAGGCGCGGCGCGGACTCGCCGCGCTCGGCCTCCCCCATCGGCCCCGCTCCGACCCGGCTTCCCCGGATCGCGTTGCCACTTGCCACGGTCGTAACTCCCTGCGTGATGGTGCTCGAAGATGCCCCAGTCTACGTAAGGCCCAACGCGCGTCCAGCGATTGGAGTTACACCCCTCCCCCGAAACGCCGAACGACAGCGGCTTACTTGAGCTTCATCAGCAGACCAAGTACGACAATGCACGCGAACCACAACAGACCGATCACGATGGTGATGCGGTCGAGATTGCGCTCGGCGACCGAGGAGCCACCGACGGAGGACTGCATGCCACCGCCGAACATGTCGGAGAGGCCGCCACCCTTCCCCTTGTGCATCAGCACCAGCAGCATCAGCAGCAGGCTGAAGACGATCAGGGCAATCGAGAACCCGACAATCACGGCTGGACCAACTTCCTAGGACTGATATGGCGACGGGGGCCGGGGGGACATTCCACAATCCCTGTCCCGGCCCCCGCAAGGGTACGACGGATCCGCGCTACCGCATACTTACTGGTCGCGGAAGCGGACGATCTTGACGAACTCCTCGGAGTCCAGCGCGGCGCCGCCGACCAGGGCGCCGTCCACGTCCGGCTGGGCCATGATCGCGGCCACGTTCCCGGACTTCACCGAGCCGCCGTACTGGATGCGCACCTTGTCGGCGAGCTCCTGCGAGTACAGCTCCGCCAGGCGCGCGCGGATCGCTCCGCACACCTCCTGGGCGTCCTCGGGCGTGGCGACCTCGCCGGTGCCGATCGCCCAGACCGGCTCGTACGCGATCACGACGGACTCGGCCTGCTCGGCTGGCACGTCCTTGAGGCCGCCGTCGAGCTGGGCCAGGGTGTACGCGACCTGCTCGCCGGCCTTGCGGACGTCGAGGCCCTCGCCGATGCACAGGATCGGGGTCAGACCGTGCTTGTAGGCGGCCTTCACCTTGGCGTTGCAGATCTCGTCGGTCTCGTTGTGGTACTGACGGCGCTCGGAGTGGCCGACCGCGACATAGGCGCACTTCAGCTTGGCCAGCATCGGGCCCGAGATCTCGCCGGTGTAGGCACCGGAGTCGTGCGCCGAGATGTCCTGGGCGCCGTACTTGATCTTGAGCTTGTCGCCGTCGACCAGGGTCTGCACGGAGCGCAGGTCGACGAAGGGCGCCAGGACGGCGACCTCGACCGCGTCGTAGTCCTTGTCGGCGAGGGCGAAGGCGAGCTTCTGGACGTGCGCGATGGCCTCAAGGTGGTTGAGGTTCATCTTCCAGTTGCCCGCCATCAGCGGGGTACGGGTGCTCACGGGTGTTCAGTCCTCCAGTGCGGCGAGGCCGGGGAGCGTCTTGCCCTCGAGGTATTCGAGGGAGGCGCCGCCGCCGGTCGAGATGTGGCCGAAGGCATTCTCGTCGAAGCCCAGGTTACGGACGGCCGCGGCGGAGTCGCCGCCGCCGACCACGGTGAAGCCGTCGCAGTTGAGCAGGGCCCGCGCGACGGCCGAGGTGCCGCCGGCGTAGTCGGGGTGCTCGGCGACGCCGACCGGACCGTTCCAGAAGACGGTCTCGGCGTCGGCGATCTTCGAGGCGAACAGCTCGCGGGACTCGGGGCCGATGTCGAGGCCCTCCTGGTCCGCGGGGATCTTGTCCGCGTCGACGGTCTGGAAGTCGGCCGGCGCCTTGGTCTTCAGGTCGGGGAAGTCCTTGGAGACCAGCACGTCGACCGGCAGGACCAGCTCGACGCCGTTCTTCTCGGCGCGCTCCATGTACTCCGTGACGACCGGGATCTGGTCCTCCTGAAGGAGGCTGATGCCGACCTCGTACCCCTTGGCCTTGAGGAAGGTGTACGCCATGCCGCCGCCGATCAGGATGCGGTCGGCCTTGCCGAGCAGCTCGTCGATGACGGCGAGCTTGTCGGAGACCTTGGCGCCGCCGAGCACGACGGTGTAGGGGCGCTTGACGTCCTCGGTCAGCTTCTTGAGCACGCCGACCTCGGTGGCGATGAGGTAGCCGGCGTAGTGCGGAAGGCGCGCCGGGAGGTCGAAGACGGAGGCGTGTTTGCGGTGCACCGCGCCGAAGCCGTCACCGACGTACACGTCGGCGAGGGCGGCGAGCTGGTCGGCGAAGGCGCCGCGCTCGGCGTCGTCCTTGGCCGTCTCACCGGCGTTGAAGCGCAGGTTCTCGACGACGGCGACCTGGCCCGGCTGCAGCCCGTCCACCGCGTCGTGGGCGGCCGGGCCCACGGTGTCCTGGGCGAACGCGACCGGCGCGCCCAGGAGTTCGCCGAGCCGCTCGGCGGCGGGGAGCAGCGAGAACTGCGGGTCCGGGGCGCCCTTGGGGCGGCCCAGGTGCGAGGCCACGACGACCTTGGCACCGGCGGCGACGAGCGCCTGGACGGTCGGCAGCACCGCGCGGATGCGGCCGTCGTCGGTGATGCTGCCCTCGGCCAGCGGCACGTTGAGGTCGGCGCGGACGAAGACCCGCTTGCCTTCGACCCCTTCGGCGAGAAGTTCGTCGATCGTCTTCATAGGGGAGTGACTCCTTGCGAGGTACGGGACCAACGGTCTGGACAGGCGACAGGGCCCGTACAGCGCCTCATTGCGCTGCCCGAGCCCTGTAGCTCACATCAGGTGTCTACCGTACCGAGGTCAGAGCTGGCCGCCGACGAAGACGGTCAGGTCGACGAGGCGGTTGGAGTAGCCCCACTCGTTGTCGTACCAGCCGAGGATCTTCACCGTCTTGCCCTCCTGGACCATGGTCAGGGAGGAGTCGAAGGTGCAGGAGGCCGGGTCGCCCACGATGTCCGAGGACACGATCGGGTCCTCGGTGTAGTAAAGGATGTTCTTCAGGTCGCCGTCGCCCGCGGCCTTCTTGAACGCGGCGTTGACCTCGTCCTTGGTGACCTCGCGCTGCAGCTCGACGACCAGGTCGGTGGCCGAACCGGTCGGGACGGGCACGCGCATCGCGATGCCGTCGAGCTTGCCCTTGAGCTGCGGCAGGACCAGAGCGGTGGCCTTGGCGGCACCGGTCGTGGTCGGAATGATGTTCTCGGCGGCGGCGCGGGCGCGGCGCAGGTCCGAGTGCGGGAAGTCCAGGATGCGCTGGTCGTTGGTGTACGCGTGGACCGTCGTCATCAGACCCTTGACGATGCCGAAGTTCTCGTCGAGGACCTTGGCCATCGGCGCCACGCAGTTGGTGGTGCAGGAGGCGTTGGAGATGACGTGGTGGCTGGCCGCGTCGTACTTGTCCTGGTTGACGCCCATCACGATGGTGATGTCCTCGTCCTTGGCCGGAGCCGAGATGAGGACCTTCTTCGCGCCGCCCGCGATGTGCTTCTCGGCGTCGGCCTTCTTGGTGAAGATGCCGGTCGACTCGATGACGATGTCGACGCCCAGCTGACCCCAGGGGATGTCGGCCGGGTTGCGCTCGGAGAGCACCTTGATGGTGTGGCCGTCGACCGTGATGGTGTCGGCGGTGTGGGTGACCTCGGCCTTGAGGCGACCCAGGATGGTGTCGTACTTCAGGAGGTGGGCAGTGGTCGCGGTGTCACCAAGGTCGTTGACAGCCACGATCTCGATGTCTGCACCCTGCTCAAGCAGCGCCCGGAAGTAGTTGCGCCCGATGCGGCCGAAGCCGTTGATGCCTACGCGGATCGTCACGAACCGATCTCCTCGTTAGGTACGCCGGGTACTCGACGCCGGCGAGTTGTATGGGATGTCCCCGACCGCTTACGACCCTACCTCCCCGGGGCCCGCGAAGTGACATCCGAGCGCCCGAATGGTTCCGAAATCACGCCCGGACCGGCCCGGAGGCCCGTATCCGACCGCGATACGGGCCTCCGGGGACCTTCGGCCCCACTACACGGTGTCAGCGGTGGAGTGCGCTGAGTGCTTTTCCGACGACCTGTTTGCGGCCGGCGGCGGTGCTGACGTTCTCCAGGCCGAAGCCGAGGAGGACGGTGGAGCGGGTGGTGACGGCCGCCGAGGAGTGGAAGAGCGCCTGCGAGCGGGCCCAGTCCCCGCTGTTGCCGGGGCTGCCGGCCGGCGCTCCGGGCACGCTCCAGGGCCCGAGCGAGGTCTCGAAGCCCTCGGCGCCCTGGGGCGCGGCGCCGATGACGAGGCGGGTGTCGTCGACGAAGGCGCCGAGTCCGCCGGTGCCCGGATCGGACACGTAGGCGACGGCGACCTCGACCTGCTTGCCCGCGTAGGCGGCGAGGTCGACGGAGACCTGCTGCCAGCCGTCGGAGGAGCCGGTGAAGCGGTTCCAGGCGCCGCTGGTGCCCGATGCCGTGCAGGCCGGCGAGCCGGGCGTGAGGTAGTGCGTCAGGAAGGGGTGCTCCTGGAGGAGGAAGCCCTGCTCGCACTGGCTGGGCACGCTGGTGGTGCTGCCCCCGTTGAGGTCGGGCAGCGTCGTCCAGTCGTCCTGGCCGACGGTGTGCGCCTCGACGATGACCTGGTCGTAGCCGGGCTCGGTGTCGTAGCTGAGCTGGAAGTCCAGGCTCGGCTTCTGGGAGGCCGTGGTTCCCGTCAGGTCGACGGTGCGCGCGAGCCGCATGTACGCGTCGTCCCGGTGCTGGGCCGCGGCGAACCAGGAACCCTCGGCGGGCTCGAAGGGCGTGCGCACCCCGGGGTAGTCACCGGCGGAGGCACTCGCGAACTGCGGGAACTGCGCCGGCTTCAGGGTGTCGGAGGTGACGGTGTACGCACCGGCCGCGGTCAGCGGGCTGCCCGGCGCGGCGGCCAGCGGGGCCGCGGCTCCGGCGAGCGCGCCGGATCCGGCGAAGGCGGGCGGGGACTTGAGCCCGGCCTTGTTGTAGGCACCGAGGTAGTACTGCGAGAAGTCGTCGGAGAGCGCGCCCCCGCCGAGGTCGACGCTGCCGCCGGCCTGCTGACCTGCGTTGATCAGCTTGCCGCCCTCGTTGACGAAGTCGCGTACGGCGAACGTGGTGGCCGCCGTCGGCGCCGATGACGGGTCGCTGCCGGTGTACCAGAGGACGTTCTTGAAGTGGCTGAGCACGCCGAGTGCGCTCGGGGTGCCCTGGGTCGCCACGTCCCAGACGGCCGCCTTCCTGCCGTTGTCGGCGAGCGCCTTGGTGTAGAGCGCGGTGTTCTTGGCGGGCGTGGTGCCGCTCTCGTCGGCGAGGACCAGGGTGTCGCCCTGGGGCCGGGCGGCCACGGTGTACGTGAAGGGGGTGCTGGAGGTGGCCTTGCCCGCGGCGGTCCTGCCGGTGAACCACACCTCGACCTTGGCGCCGGCGTCGGCGCCCTCGACCTTGGCGCGGTACTGGTCGAAGCGGATGTTGTCCTCGCCGCCGAAGACGTCGCCGCCCTTCCAGGGCTTGAGCTCCTCGGTCTGCCTGCGTCCGCCGTCGACGCGGTAGTTGAGGGTCTTGTCGCGTACCGACTTGCGGACGGTGACGGCGACCTGCTGGTCCCCGCCGCGTGCGTACGAGGTCGCGAAGGTGTCCGGCGTGAAGTCGGGGGCGGCGATGCCGACCGACGAGGAGGGCTGGTCGGGGTGGGCCGAGGTCTCGGCGACGGAGAGGGCGAAGGGGATGTTCTTCTCGAACTCGCCCTGGATCAGCTTCTCGCTGTCGGGGAAGTTGAAGTCGGAGGGGCAATCCGCCGCGTTCCACGCGTCGTTCGGGTCCACGTTCGAGGCCGTGGTGCACGTCGACATCTCGGGGGTGAACATCATCGTGCCGTTGACGTTGGCCGCGTGGCCGTCGGCCTCACCGTTGGTGGTGTAGAGCGCGGAGGAGACCTCCGAGAGGTAGCCGGGGATGGCCGGCTTGTCGGGGGTGCCCGCCAGCGACTTGTAGATCACGTCGTCGGGGGTGGGGGTCGCGACCTGCCAGCCCACCCCGTACAGCAGCAGTTCGGCCGCGGAGTGGTAGTTGATCGCGTAGTTGAAGCCGACCCGCTTCTCGAAGGAGTCGAGCGCCTTGGTCTCGGGCTCGCTGCCCGCGCTCGGGCCGCGGTAGGTCTCGTTCGAGGGGTCGGCGGACGAACCCTCGTTGTCGTAGCCCCACTTGTAGGGGAAGTTGCGGTTCGGGTCGACGCCGTCGACCGAGGTGATTTTGCCGTCGCCGTTGTTGTCGCGGAGGTTCTTGCGCCACAGCCGGTTGCCGGGCGTGAAGGTGTAGTCGTAGCCGTCCGGGTTGGCCGAGAGCACGAACCACAGCTCGGTGGAGTCCACGATCTTGGTGATCCGCGGGTCCTTGCCGTAGTTGTCGAGGTAGTAGTGCATCAGCCGCCGGGTCATCTCCGGGGTGATCCACTCCCGGGCGTGCTGGTTGGACATGTAGAGCGTGGCGGGCTTGGAGCCGTCCTTGGACTTGGCGGCGCCCTTGGTCAGCTTGAGGGCGAGGATGTCCTGGCCGTCGACGGTCTTGCCGATCGACTCGACCTTGGTGAGCGACGGGTTGGCCTTGCCGGTGTCGAGGATCTCCTGCTTCAGGCCGTTCGGGCCGCTGTAGGGGCGGAACACGCCGTCGCCCGCGGCCTTGAGGTGGTTCTGGGTCCCCGCGGAGACCTTGCGCTCGGACAGGTCGACGCCCTTGCCGCGCAACGCGGCGGCCTGGGACTTCGTGAGGTAGAGCTCGACTCCGGCCGAGCCCTTGGCGGGCAGCCGGGCGCCCAGTTCCTGGGCGTCGGCGCCGGCCTCCAGGAGCAGCGGCAGTTGTGCGCGGCTGACCTGGGCGTTCCAGACGACGATGCCCTCGCCGTCCGCTCCGCCCTGCCGGGCCTGTGCGGCGGGTGCCGCCATCAGGCCGGCCGTCAGCAGTGATGCAGCGGCGAGGATCGCTCTCGCTCTGCGTCTCATGAGCCCCCCTAGCTGGTGTGTGCCACGGAAGTGGACAGACGCCAGGCTCATGACACTTCATGATCATGTCAATACCGCCGAGGGCCGCGGACGGCCGGTCCCGGAACGGAACCGGCGCCCACCAAGTGGGCGCCGGACGGGGCGAGTTGAGGAACGGGGTGCGGTACGGGGGTGCGGTACGGGCCGGACTCAGCCGACCAGGCCGTCCGCCATCTCCTCGGTCAAGTTGGACTCCGTGCCGGGGATGCCCAGGTCCTGGGCCCGCTTGTCGGCCATCGCCAGCAGGCGCCTGATCCGGCCCGCGACCGCGTCCTTGGTCAGCGGCGGGTCGGCGAGCGCGCCCAGCTCCTCCAGGGAGGCCTGCTTGTGCTCCATGCGCAGCCGGCCGGCTGCCGCCAGGTGCTCGGGCACCTCGTCCGCCAGGATCTCCAGGGCGCGCTGCACCCGGGCCCCCGCGGCGACGGCGGCCCGCGCCGAACGGCGCAGGTTGGCGTCGTCGAAGTTGGCGAGGCGGTTGGCGGTGGCGCGGACCTCGCGGCGCATCCGCCGCTCCTCCCAGGCCAGCACCGACTCGTGCGCGCCGAGCCGGGTGAGCAGGGCGCCGATCGCGTCGCCGTCACGGACGACCACCCGGTCCACACCGCGGACCTCGCGTGCCTTGGCCGCGATCTGGAGCCGTCGTGCGGCGCCGACCAGGGCGAGGGCCGCCTCCGGGCCCGGACAGGTCACCTCAAGGGACGAGGAGCGGCCCGGCTCGGTCAGCGAGCCGTGCGCCAGGAACGCGCCGCGCCAGGCGGCCTCGGCGTCACAGGTGGCCCCCGAGACCACCTGGGGCGGCAGGCCGCGGATGGGGCGGCCCCGCCCGTCGACGAGCCCGGTCTGACGGGCCAGCTGGTCGCCGCCCGCCACGACCCGCACGACGAACCGCGAGCCTCTGCGCAGGCCGCCGGGGGCCATCACGATCAGCTCGGAGCTGTGCCCGAAGATCTCCAGAATGTCCCGCTTGAGCCGGCGCGCCGCCATCGCGGTGTCCAGCTCCGCCTCGATCACAATGCGGCCGCTCACCAGGTGCAGCCCGCCCGCGAATCGAAGAATCGCCGAGACCTCCGCCTTCCTGCAGCAGGTCCGGGTGACGGGCAGCCGGGAAATCTCGTCCTTCACCGCCGGCGTCATCGCCATGGGCCGATCCTTCCATGCATCCGAAAAATACGGTCGTACGCGGCGGCCAACAGCTCCGGATCGTGCTTCGGAGAACCATCGGGCCTGGCCACGGGCGCCAGCTCGACCTCGGCTCCGAGCCGTTTCGCGGCTTCGGTCAGGCTCCCCCGGTCGGGCACGGCGGCCACATCGGCCAGCACCACGTCGAAGGCGAGTTTAGGGGCGTGTCGTCCCAAAACCTCCAAATGACGCTGCGGTGAGAACCCATCGGTTTCACCCGGTTGTGGCGCGAGGTTCAGCGAGAGGACCTTGCGGGCCTTGGTCTCGGTGAGCGCGTCGAGCAGTTCCGGCACCATCAGGTGGGGGATGACGGAGGAGAACCAGGAGCCGGGACCGAGCACCACCCAGTCCGCGTCGAGCACCGCGGCGACCGCTTCGGGGACGGCCGGCGGGTCGTGCGGGACCAGCTGCACCGAGAGCACCTCGCCCGGCGTGAGCGCCACCGTGGCCTGGCCGCGCACGGTGTCCACGTCCTCGGGGCGCTCCGGGTCGTGCCCCCGTACGAGGGCTTCGAGCTCCAGCGGGACCGCTGACATCGGAAGGACCCGGCCCTGCGCGCCGAGCAGCTTGCCGACCAGGTCGAGGGCCTGCACATGGTCGCCGAGCTGCTCCCACAGCGCGACGATCAGCAGATTGCCCACGGCGTGCTCGTGCAGCTCGCCCTTGGACTGGAAGCGGTGCTGGATGACCCGGGACCACGTCTGGCCCCAGTCGTCGTCGCCGCACAGCGCGGCCAGCGCCTTGCGCAGGTCGCCGGGGGGCAGCACGCCCAGCTCGTCGCGGAGCCGGCCGCTGGAGCCGCCGTCGTCGGCGACGGTGACGACGGCCGTGAGATCGCCCGTGATGCGGCGCAGCGCGGCGAGCGAGGCCGAGAGGCCCATGCCGCCGCCGAGGGCGACGACCTTGGGCTGGGCGCCCCGCTTGCGGCCGGTGCGGAGCCCCGGCCCTACGGTGCGCCGGCGGTACACCTTCACTCGCGCCCCATGTCCCGGTGGACGACGACGGTCTCGATCCCCTCGGTGGCGAGGCGGGCGGCGAGCTTCTCGGACATGGCCACCGAGCGGTGCTTGCCGCCGGTGCAGCCCACCGCGATCGTCACGTACCGCTTGCCCTCGCGGCGGTAGCCCGCCGCGATCAGCTGGAGCAGCTCGCTGTACTGGTCGAGGAACTCCTTGGCACCGGGCTGGTTGAAGACGTAGCCCGACACCTCCTCGTTGAGGCCGGTGAAGGGACGCAGCTCCGGAACCCAGTGCGGGTTGGGCAGGAAGCGGCAGTCGACCACCAGGTCGGCGTCGACCGGCAGGCCGTACTTGTAGCCGAACGACATGACGGTGGCGCGCAGCTCCGGCTCCTCGTCGCCGGCGAACTGGGCGTCCATCTTGGCGCGCAGCTCGTGGACGTTGAGGCTGGAGGTGTCGATCACCAGGTCGGCGTCGCCGCGCAGCTCGCGCAGGAGGTCGCGCTCGGCGGCGATGCCGTCGACGATCCGGCCGTCGCCCTGGAGCGGGTGCGGGCGGCGCACCGACTCGAAGCGGCGCACCAGGGCGTCGTCGGAGGACTCCAGGAAGACGATGCGCCGGGTGACCTCCTTCGCGTCGAGGTCGGCGAGCGACTCGCGCAGGTTGTCGAAGAACCGGCGGCCGCGCACGTCGACGACGACGGCGATGCGCGCCACGTTGCCCTGGGAACGGGCGCCGAGCTCCACCATGGTGGGGATCAGCGCGGGCGGCAGGTTGTCGACGACGAACCAGCCGAGGTCCTCCAGGCACTTGGCGGCGGTGCTGCGCCCCGCGCCGGACATACCGGAGATGATCACCAGCTCGGGGATGGGCGCATCGGCCCCGCCGGCCTCGATCGTCGTGCCCGTACTCACGTCTACTCCTGCTTCTCGGTCTTCTTCGTTCTGCTCAGTCATGTCGTGCTGCCCCCGTCGTCCTCTTCCATGATCTCTCCTGTCGCGGTGTTCACGGCGGGCGCCGCCGGGGCGGCCTGCGCGAGGAACGCGGCAACGGTCTCGGCCGTCTTGCGGCCTATGCCGGGAACCTCGCAGATCTCGTCGATTGTCGCCGACCGGAGCCTCTTCACCGAGCCGAAGTGCTTGATCAGAGCATGCTTGCGGGTGTCGCCGAGGCCCGGCACGGCGTCCAGGGGGCCCGCCTTGAAGCGCTTGGTCCGTTTGGCCCGCTGGTAGGTGATGGCGAAGCGGTGGGCCTCGTCACGCACCCGCTGGAGGAGGTAGAGCCCCTCGCTGGAGCGGGGCAGCACCACGGGGTCGTCCTCGCCGGGCACCCAGACCTCTTCGAGGCGCTTGGCCAGCCCGCACACCGCGATGTCGTCGATGCCCAGCTCGTCCAGGGCCCGCCTGGCGGCGGCGACCTGCGGCTGCCCGCCGTCGACGACGAGGAGCTGCGGCGGATACGCGAACCGCTTGGGCCGGCCGTCCTCGTCCTGCAGCGCGGACACCTCGCCGGAGAGGGGAGCCGGGCCGGACAGCTGCTCGACCGGGTCGCCGGGCTGCTCGGCGACCGGCGTGTCGGCCCCGGGCAGCACCGCCGTCTGCGCCGCCCCCTCCGCTTCTTCCTCCTCGACCCACTCCCCCGTACGGGCCTGCTCGGCGAGGTAGCGCTTGAAGCGGCGGGTGATCACCTCGTGCATGGACCGGACGTCGTCCTGGCCCTCGAAGCCCTTGATCTGGAAGCGCCGGTATTCACTCTTGCGGGCCAGGCCGTCCTCGAAGACGACCATCGAGGCCACCACGTCGTCGCCCTGGAGGTGCGAGATGTCGAAGCACTCGATGCGCAGCGGCGCGCTGTCGAGCTCCAGGGCGGCGGCGATCTCCTCCAGCGCGCGCGAGCGCGTGGTCAGGTCGGACGCGCGCTTGGTCTTGTGCAGCATGAGGGCCTGCTGGGCGTTGCGCGCGACCGTCTCCATCAGGGCCTTCTTGTCGCCGCGCTGCGGGATGCGCAGCGAGACGCCGGAGCCGCGCCGGCCGGCGAGCCAGCCGCTCACCGCGTCCGCGTCCTCGGGGAGCGCCGGGACCAGCACCTCCTTCGGTACGGAGTCGCCGGTCTCCTCCCCGTACAGCTGCTGGAGCGCGTGCTCGACCAGGCCCGCGGTGTCGACCGCCTCGACCTTGTCGGTGACCCAGCCGCGCTGGCCGCGGACCCGGCCGCCGCGCACGTGGAAGATCTGGACGGCCGCCTCCAGCTCGTCCTCGGCGACCGCGATCAGGTCGGCGTCGGTGGCGTCGTTGAAGACGATCGCGTTCTTCTCCAGCGCCTTCCTGAGCGCGCCCAGGTCGTCACGGAGCCGGGCCGCGCGCTCGTACTCCATGTCCTCGGCCGCGACCATCATGTCCTGCTCGACGCGGCGCAGGTACGCGCCGGTGCGGCCGGTCATGAAGTCGCAGAAGTCCTCCGCCAGTTCGCGGTGTTCCTCGGGCGTGACGCGGCCGACGCAGGGCGCGGCGCACTTGCCGATGTAGCCCAGCAGACAGGGGCGGCCGATCTGCGCCGACCGCTTGAACACACCGGCCGAGCAGGTGCGTACGGGGAAGACGCGCAGGAGCAGGTCGACGGTCTCGCGGATCGCCCATGCCTGGCCGTACGGCCCGAAGTAGCGCACGCCCTTCTTCTTGGCGCCGCGCATGACCTGGACGCGCGGGAACTCCTCGTTCATCGTCACCGCGAGGTACGGATAGCTCTTGTCGTCGCGGTACTTGACGTTGAAGCGGGGGTCGAACTCCTTGATCCAGGAGTATTCGAGCTGGAGCGCCTCGACTTCGGTGGCGACGACGGTCCACTCCACGGAGGCGGCCGTGGTCACCATCGTGGCCGTGCGGGGGTGCAGACTCGTCAACGGCTGGAAGTAGTTGGCGAGCCGCTGGCGCAGGGACTTCGCCTTCCCGACGTAGATCACCCGGCGGTGGTCGTCGCGGAATTTATAGACCCCCGGCGAGTCGGGGATCTGTCCCGGCTTGGGGCGGTAGGTGGAGGGGTCTGCCATGGCCCCCACCCTACTGTCGCCCACCGACAACCCCGAGCGCCCCGTGACTCCGCCCCGGGCCCTCAAACGCCGGGCGGGCCGAGGTGGGCCCGCACTGGGCATGCCGCCCAGGCGGCCCCGCCAGGGGCGCGGGGAACTGCGCGACCAGCCACACACGGCCCGCACCCGAAGACGGGGTTCCTGGGGCTCCGCCCCAAACGCCGGACGGGCTCGCACCCTGCCAAGGGCAAGCCACCCAGGGGCGCGGGGAACTGGGTGGGAAGCGGGCACGGTCCGCGGACGAGAGGCGCTCGTCCCTGCCCGCCCAACCGGAGGTGACCCGTGCCGCCCGGCACCGAGTGGCCGAGGGGCACGGGCCGCCGCGGAGCGAGCGGCGGCCGGTGCGGGGTGGTCGGGCCCGCACCGGCCTGGGGTCACCCCCGGTGGCGGGTCACCCCCGGTGGCGGCGGCGCCGCACGGCCGCCCCGCTCAGCCCCAGCACCAGCACCGCGCCCGCGCCGGACACCATCGCCAGGGACGAGTCGCCCCCGGCCCCGCCGGACCCCGCGGCCGGCTCGGCGAAGCCACCCGCCTTGCCCGACCGGTCGTACGCCGAGCCCGGCAGCTTGTCCCCGTACGCCCGCGCGACCCGCTTCTGGTAGCCCGCGAGCGTCGTGCCCCCGGCACCCACCGCCTTGACGGCGTCGTCGTCGAGCGGCAGCACCGTGCTGCCCTTCTCCACGTACCAGGCGTTGATCTGCGGCTCCTGGAACACCGTGCCGCCGGGCAGCTTCGCGGCGCCGGCCGCGGCGTAGCGGGACTCGTCGTCGCCGGTGGCTATGTTCACCACCTTCCAGGAAGCGCCCTGCTTGACCGTCCACAGCGACGCCTTCTGGCCGTCGGCGGAGACGGCCGTGGAGGCGAGGTACTCCAGCTGGGCCACCGGAGCACCCGCCCTGCCCGCCACGAACTGCGGGGAGAGCGCGTAGACGGGCACCGCGTCGCCCTCGATGCGCGGGGCCGCGGCCTTGAGGGCCACCTTGCCGTCCCGGGAGAAGAAGCGGGACAGCGTGTCGAGGGTGGCGGGGGCGGTCGCGGCCCGGCGGGCCGCGACCATGGAGTCGGCGGAGGCGAGCGGGGACTGGTCGGCGGCGGCGTACGGCGCCGCGAGGCCGACGAGGGCCACGGCGAGAACCGCGGGTGCGAGGCGGGTCACCTTCATCGTCGTCACGCCCCGATCCGGTACAGCGAGTGGGTCCAGGAGAAGGAGTTGTTGCTGACGTACCAGTCGTGCGACGCCCAGTTGTAGCGGGTGCTGGAGGGCCAGGGATCGCCCCAGTACACCCACGAGTTGGCGTCGTCGTAGCCGTACACGACGTGCATGTGGCCGCCGCCGCTCGCCCACTGGATGCGGGTCTCGATCGGCCGGTTGTTGTTGATCTCGGTCTGTACGGTCGAGTAGCGCAGCCAGCCGGTCACGTACGAGCCCGAGTTGATGCCCGCCCAGTCCAGGGCGTTCTGCACATTGCCCAGGTCCGCCTGCGAGTTGGGGCAGTCGTAGCCCTGCGCCCGGCCGAACGCCGCGTTGCAGAACTGGTTCTGGGTGTAGGTGCGGCCGAACCACGTGGCGATGGTGTTGCCGCTGCCGGCCCAGCACCAGTTGTCCTTCTGCTGGGCCTGCATGGTGATGTTGAGGCGCTTGGAACCGGCGGCGCTCGCCGCGGCGGCTGCGGCGGGCACCGGCTTGTCGTGGTGCGGGGCGGCGGTCGCTGCTGCCGTGGGGGCGGCGAACAGGGCCGCCACCACGAGGGTGAGGGCCGACAGCCGTCTCTTCTTGTCGCGCATCGCGTTCCTCCCATGGCGGGGTGGGGGGTGGGGATGGTGGGGGATCGCGTCCGGACGCTTGCTGATGAGCATCGGGCGTTGTCGAGAACAGGTCAACGCGCTTGAATGCGGGGTGGGACGCGGGTGTGAACGAAGTGGCCGGAGTGTGAACCACTCCTCCCCCGCCACCAGGTTTTCCCCGACCTGCCGCCGCGCCGCGCCCTCCCCCCACCGTGAACGTTCACTGAGGAGTCCCCCATGCTCCACACCGAGGCCGACCTGGAACAGGCGCTGCACACCGGCCCGTTCCACCTGGCGCTGCGCGCCGCACTCTCCGTACGCGGTCTGCCGCTCCAGCGGGTCCAGCACCATCTCGCCGGGCGCGGCATCAAGGTCGGTGTGACCAGCCTGAGTTACTGGCAGCAGGGCGCGCGCCGGCCACAGCGCCCCGAGTCGCTGCGTGCGGTACGCGGGCTCGAAGAGGTGCTCGGGCTCCCCGCGAACTCCCTGCTGCGCCTGCTCGACGGACCCACCGCTGCCGAGACCGACCGGCCCACGGGTCGCTCCTACCGCTCGCTCGTCGAGGCGTCGGGCGTGGTGGAGCAGCTCATCGCCGGGCTGGAGTCACCGGTGGACGGCGGGCTGCACACCGTCGGCCACCACGAGCGGGTCCGGATCGGCGCCGCCCGCGAACTGCGCGGCCGTGCCTCCCAGCATGTCGTGCGGGCCCATCGTGACGGCGTCGACCGCTATCTGGCCATCCACCGCGGGGACGCGGGCTGCGATCCGGCGCGGGTCGAGGTGCGCGCGGGCGAGAACTGCCGCACCGGACGGGTCCGGTGGGACGGCTCCAGCGGGGTCCTCGTCGCCGAGCTGCTCTTCGACACGCGGCTGCGGGCGGGCGAGACGTTCCTGTTCGGATACGGCTTCGAGGACGGCACGGGCGGCCCCAGCCACGAGTACATGCGGGGGTTCGCCTTCGCGGGCGGCCAGTACGTCCTGCAGGTGCGCTTCGACGAGCAGGCCCTGCCGGCCCGCTGCCGCCGCTTCTCGCAGAGCTCCACGGGCGCCACCCGCTCGGGCCGCAGCGACCTGACGATCAGCGGCAGGCACCGGTCGGTGCACCTGGTGGAGCAGGGTGTGCGCCCCGGGATCCTGGGGGTGGACTGGGACTGGGAGTGAGCCCTCCCGCCGGCCGCCACCGCCCGGCGTCGGCCGCCGTCAGGCGTCGGGGCCCGCCACCAGCTGACCGTCCTTGAGCTTCACCGGGACCGAGGGAAGCGGCACGGTGGCGGGGCCCTGGACGGGCTTGCCGGTCATCACGTTGAAGCGGCTGCCGTGGCAGGGGCAGTTCGCGTGGCCGTCCTCGATCTTCTCCAGGAGGCAGCCGGCGTGCGTGCACTGCGCGCTGAACGCCTTGTACTCGCCCTTCGCCGGGCAGCACACCATGACGCGCTGCTCGCGGTAGAGCTTGGCGCCGCCGACCGGGACCGCGTCCGGCGAGCCGAGCGGCTCGGGGGCGGTCGGCGTGGGCGTCTCGGCGTGGCCGAGCTTGGACTCGGTGGAGCAGGCGGCCACGCCGACCCCCGCGGCCCCGGCGAGGGCGGCGCCTTTCAGCACGGTGCGACGGGCGGCGGGCTGGCCGGTCATGGGCTCTCCACTGATCACTGGTCTCGTCCTGGCCGGCCGTCGCGCGACCGGACCGGCCGGCGCGCAACCGACCCGGGTTGCGCATTCGACGATACCGGCGCAGAACGACAGCTTTTCGGCGGGGCTGCCCCTGCCCCGGTCCGGCCGGGTCGGGGCTGCCCGTACGGGCGGGTGATGGGTTACGTTCTGGCCGTGATCGTCGTAGCCGGAGAGTCCCTCATCGACCTGGTGCCGCTGCACCCGGAGGATCCCCTGGGGCCGCTGTCGCCCCGGCCGGGCGGTGGGCCGTACAACACTGCGGTGGCCCTGGGGCGGCTCGGCGCGGAGGCGGCCTTCTGCTCCCGGGTGTCCACGGACGGGTTCGGGGAGACGCTCCTTGGCGGGCTCGCCGCGGTCGGCGTGGACACGTCCCTGGTGCAGCGCGGGCCGGAACCCACGACGCTCGCCGTCGCGGCGGTGGGGCCGGACGGCTCCGCGGGGTACGGCTTCTACGCGGACGGCACCGCGGACCGCCTCTTCGAACTCCCCCCTCACCTCCCGCCGCGGGCAACGGCGTTGGCCCTCGGCACCTGCTCCCTGGTCCTCGAACCGGGAGCGAGTGCCTACGAGGCCCTGCTGCGCAGGGAGTCGGACCGGGGCCTGCTCACGCTCCTCGACCCGAACATCCGCGCGGCGCTGATCCCGGACCCCGACGCCTACCGCGCCCGCTTCCGGAGCTGGCTGCCGTACGTGTCCCTCCTGAAGCTCTCGGAGGAGGACGCGGCGTGGCTCGGCGGCACGGTCGAGGAGTGGCTCGGCGCGGGCCCGCGAGCGGTGGTCGTGACGCGGGGCGCGGCGGGCCTGTCGGCGCACACCGCGGAGGGCGGGGAGTACGCGGTGCCGGCGGAACGCGTGAAGATCGCGGACACGATCGGGGCGGGGGACACGGTGAACGCGGCGCTGCTGCGGCACGTGCCGACGGTGTCCGCCCTGTCCTCGGCGGACTGGCCGGGCGTCCTGCGGTACGCGGCGAGGGCGGCGGCCCTGACCTGCGCGAGAACGGGGGCGCAGCCTCCCACGGCGGAGGAAGTGCGGGCCGCCTCCTGACGCATCCGCCCGATGGCCACGACGGTGACCGCCTGCCCCGCGGTCATTCGTAGACCGTGCAGGGTCACCCGCGCAGTTCCCCGGCGCCCCTCGATGCCGAGCGGCACGCACAACCTCAGCCGGTCCGGCGATGGAGGACGAGCGCCGTTCAGGCGCGAACGGAGTCCGGGGTGGAGCCCCGGGACGCCCGCCCCTCCCCCGCCCCCGGGAGGGTTGAGGGAAGGGGCGGGGTGGGGCACACCTCAGGCCTTACGCGTCCGAGCCGCAACCTTCTTCGCAACCCCACCCTTCGCGGCGGCACTCTTCGCGGCAGCACTCTTCGCGACGGCACTCTTCTTCGCCGGCTTCGCCGCCTTCCGCACCGACGACGGCCCCGCGTCGCTGATGCGGTCCGCCCCCAGAATGTCCCGCAGGAACTTCCCGGTGTGGCTGGCCGGCACCGAGGCCACCTCCTCGGGCGTGCCCTCGGCGATCACGAGGCCTCCCCCGTTGCCGCCCTCCGGCCCCATGTCGATGACCCAGTCCGCGGTCTTCACGACATCCAGGTTGTGCTCGATGACGATCACCGTGTTGCCCTTGTCGACCAGCCCGGACAGCACCTTGATCAGCTTCGAGATGTCCTCGAAGTGCAGCCCGGTGGTGGGCTCGTCGAGGACGTACACCGTGCGCCCCGTGGACCGCTTCTGCAGCTCGGAGGCCAGCTTCACGCGCTGCGCCTCACCGCCCGACAGGGTCGGCGCGGACTGCCCGAGCCGAACGTAGCCGAGCCCGACCTCGTTCAGCGTCCGCAGGTGGCGGGCGATAGTCGGCACGGCCTCGAAGAACTCCAGGCCCTCCTCGATCGGCATGTCCAGCACCTCGGCGATGGACTTGCCCTTGTAGTGGACTTCCAGCGTCTCCCGGTTGTAGCGCGCCCCGTGGCAGACCTCGCACGGCACGTACACGTCGGGCAGGAAGTTCATCTCGATCTTGATGGTGCCGTCGCCTGAGCAGTTCTCGCAGCGGCCGCCCTTGACGTTGAAGGAGAACCGGCCCGGCAGGTAGCCCCGGACCTTCGCCTCCATCGTCTCGGCGAACAGCTTGCGGACGTGGTCGAAGACGCCCGTGTACGTCGCCGGGTTGGACCGCGGGGTGCGGCCGATCGGCGACTGGTCGACGTGGACGACCTTGTCGACGAGGTCGTCCCCGGCGACCCGGGTGTGCCGGCCGGGCACGCTGCGCGCCCCGTTCAGCTCGCGGGCCAGGTGGGTGTAGAGGATGTCGTTGACCAGCGTCGACTTGCCGGAGCCGGAGACGCCGGTGACGGCGGTCAGGACGCCCAGCGGGAACGACACGTCGATGTCGCGGAGGTTGTTCTCCTTCGCGCCGTGCACGGTGAGCCGGCGCTTGGGGTCCGTGGGACGCCGCAGGTCGGGCAGCGGAATCGACTTCTTGCCCGCCAGGTACTGGCCGGTCATCGACTCCTTGTTGCTCAGGAGCTGCTTCAAGGGGCCGCTGTGGACGACCTTTCCGCCGTGCTCACCGGCGCCGGGGCCGATGTCGACGACCCAGTCGGCCACCTTGATGGTGTCCTCGTCGTGCTCGACGACGATCAGGGTGTTGCCCATGTCGCGCAGGCGCACGAGCGTCTCGATGAGGCGGTGGTTGTCGCGCTGGTGCAGCCCGATCGACGGCTCGTCCAGGACGTACAGGACGCCGACGAGGCCGGAGCCGATCTGGGTGGCGAGCCGGATGCGCTGGGCCTCGCCACCGGAGAGGGTGCCGGCCGCGCGGTTGAGCGAGAGGTAGTCGAGGCCGACGTCGACCAGGAACTTCAGCCGCTCGTTGACCTCCTTGAGGACCCGCTCGGCGATCTTCTTGTCGCGGGCGTTGAGCCGCAGCTCGGCGAGGAAGTCGGCGCAGTCGCTGATCGACATCGCGGCGACCTCGGCGATGGACTTCTCCATCACGGTGACCGCGAGGACCAGCGGCTTGAGGCGGGTGCCCGCACAGGTGGGGCAGGGCACCTCGCGCATGTAGCCCTCGAAGCGCTCGCGTGCCCCGTCGCTCTCCGCCTCGGAGTGGCGCCGCTTGACGAACGGCACGGCGCCTTCGAAGGCGGTGGTGTACGCCCGCTCCCGGCCGTAGCGGTTGCGGTAGCGGACCTCGATCTGGGTCTTGTGGCCGGACAGCAGCGCCTTCCTGGCGCGCTGCGGAAGGCCGGCCCAGGGGATGTCAGTGCGGAAGCCGAGCTCGCCGGCGAGCGCGCCCACCAGGCGGGCGAAGTAGTCCTTGGTGTGGCCGTGCGACCACGGGTGGATGGCGCCCTCGTCGAGCGACTTGTCCTCGTCCGGCACGATCAGGTCGGGGTCGACCTCCATGCGGGTGCCGATGCCGGTGCAGTCGGGGCAGGCGCCGAACGGCGAGTTGAAGGAGAAGGAGCGCGGCTCCAGCTCCTCGAAGGAGAGGTCGTCGTACGGGCAGTACAGGTGCTCCGAGTACATCCGCTCGCGCTCGGGGTCGTCGGCCGGCAGGTCGACGAAGTCGAGCACCACCATGCCGCCCGCGAGACCGAGCGCGGTCTCCACCGAGTCGGTGAGGCGGCGCTTGGCGCCGTCCTTCACGGTGAGGCGGTCGATGACCACCTCGATGGTGTGCTTCTCCTGCTTCTTCAGCTTGGGCGGCTCGGCGAGCTGGATGGTCTCGCCGTCGACGCGGGCACGGCTGTAGCCCTTGGTCTGGAGGTCGGCGAAGAGATCGACGAACTCGCCCTTGCGCTCGCGGACGAGCGGCGAGAGCACCTGGAAGCGGCTCCCCTCCGGCAGTTCGAGCACCTTGTCGACGATGGCCTGCGGCGACTGGCGGGAGATCGGCCGGTGGCACTCGGGGCAGTGCGGCTTGCCGATGCGCGCGAAGAGCAGACGCAGGTAGTCGTAGACCTCGGTGATGGTGCCGACCGTCGAGCGCGGGTTGCGCGAGGTCGACTTCTGGTCGATGGAGACGGCGGGCGAGAGACCTTCGATGAAGTCGACGTCCGGCTTGTCCATCTGGCCGAGGAACTGGCGGGCGTACGAGGACAGCGACTCGACGTACCGCCGCTGTCCCTCGGCGAAGATCGTGTCGAAGGCGAGCGAGGACTTGCCCGACCCGGACAGACCCGTGAAGACGATGAGGGAGTCGCGCGGCAGGTCGAGCGAGACGTTCTTGAGGTTGTGCTCGCGCGCGCCACGGACGATGAGACGGTCGGCCACGCCGGTCCGCACCTTTCATAGGGAGAGGGAGCTGCAGGACCCCCATTCAGGGTAGGGGGGCCGCCGCGGTGGTGTCGTTGATTCTTGGATGAATCCGGACAGGTTCCTCAACGGTTCTGAGCGGGAACCCATTCCCGAGCGTATAGCACGTGCATTCGATTTACGGACTCGTCCTGCCACCTTCACCCGGACGAGTGGCGGGGCTATCGTCGGCGCCATGATTGATCACGCACGCGACCTGGCCTCTGTACGCGAAGCCACCGATCGGCTGCTCAGTGCAGCCGCCGCACTGGACAACGCCTCCGTCGCCGAGCCGTCACGGCTGCCCGGCTGGAGCCGCGGCCACGTGCTGGCCCATCTCGCACGGAACGCGGACGCGCTCGTCGAGGTGCTCGCCGGGCGGCCCATGTATGCGAGCGCCGAGGCCCGGGACGCGGACATCGAGCGGGACGCGCCCCGTCCGCTGGAGACCCAGCTCGCGGACGTGCGCGACAGCGCGGCCGGCTTCCAGGCGGAGGGCGAGCGGCCGGCCGACTGGTCGCGCACCGTCGAGCTGCGCAACGGCGTGACGGACGCCGCGGCGCGCGTGCCGTTCCGCCGGCTCATCGAGGTCGAGCTGCACCACGTGGACCTCGGGATCGGCTATGAACTCGAAGACCTCTCCGAGGACTTCGTGCGCCGCGAGACCGACTTCCTCACCGCCCGCTTCGCCGGCCACAAGGACCTTCCGACGATCGCCCTGAGCGACGACAAGGGCCGCACGTGGACCACCGGGGGCGGCGCGGAAGGCGCCACCGTGGAGGTCCACGGCCGCGCCGCCGACCTCGTCGGCTGGCTCGCCGGCCGGCGCGACGGCGCCGCCCTGAAGACGGCCGGCGCAGCGCTGCCCGCCCTGCCTCCGCTCTGACCCCGGCGCTAGGCTGAGCCCATGACGTACAGCGGAGCGGTGAAGGCCGGCGGTCCCGCCGATGTGCACGAGCTGACCGACCTGATGATCTCCAAGGTGCAGGTCGGATCCATGGGCAACAACGCGTATCTGCTGCGCTGCCGCAACACCGGCGAGCAACTGCTCATCGACGCGGCGGCGGAGCCCGGCACCCTGCTCACGCTGATCGGTGACGACGGCATCGCGTCCGTCGTCACCACGCACCGCCACGGCGACCACTGGGGGGCGCTCGCCGAGGTCGTCGCCGCGACCGGCGCGCGCACCTACGCGGGGCGCCACGACGCCGAGGGCATCCCGGTGGCGACCGATGTGCTCGTCGAGGACGGCGACACCCTCACCGTGGGGCGTGTGGAGCTGACCGCGCGCCACCTCGTCGGCCACACGCCGGGCTCGATCGCCCTGGTCTACGACGACCCGCACGGGCACCCCCACGTCTTCACCGGTGACTGCCTCTTCCCCGGCGGTGTGGGCAACACCTGGAAGGACCCGGAGGCCTTCGCCAGCCTCATCCGCGATGTCGAGGCCAAGCTCTTCGACACCCTGCCGGACGAGACCTGGGTCTATCCCGGGCACGGAAACGACACCACGCTCGGTGACGAGCGCCCGCACCTGCCGGAGTGGCACGCCCGGGGCTGGTAGCCGCGCGGCGGCACCCGCCGCCGCCACCCGGGCGCCCGGTCCGCTCACCGCGCCGTAGAAGTCCATGCCCCGATCGTGGCACCCGCCACTGACAATCGGGCTTCCGCGCAGGTCCGGCCGCCTTTCCGGGCGACCGGCGCGCGAAGCGTCCGCGCCGCCGCGCAGCCGCCACCCCGCCCCCCGAGCTTCCGCGCGCCCCCGTAACGGATGATCACCGTGGGTAGTTGGCGCGACATGCGCACCAGCACCACACCCGCCCCCGGCCCCCCGTCGATGCTCCGCCTCGCGGCCGCCTCGCTCGCGGGCACCGCCATCGAGTTCTACGACTTCTTCGTGTACGGGACCGCGGCCGCCCTCGTTCTCGGCCCGCTCTTCTTTCCGACCTTCTCCGCGCTCGCGGGGACCCTCGCCGCCTTCGGCACCTTCGGGGCCGGCTTCCTCGCCCGCCCCCTGGGCTCCGTCGTCTTCGGACACATCGGCGACCGCTACGGGCGCCGCCCGGTCATGTTCGCCTCGCTCACCCTGACCGGGCTCGCGACGGTGGCGGTCGGCTGTGTGCCCTCGTACGCCACCCTCGGCATCGCCGCGCCCGTACTGCTCCTGGTGCTGCGCTTCCTGCAAGGGCTCGGACTGGGCGGCGAATGGGGCGGCGCCGTGCTGCTGACCGCCGAGCACGCGCCCGCCCACCGGCGCGGGCTGTGGACGAGCTTCCCGCAGATCGGGCCCTCCGTCGGCTTCCTGCTGGCCAACGGGGCCCTCCTCGCCCTGTCCGCCGCCCTGAGCGACGCCCAGTTCCGCGCCTGGGGGTGGCGGGTGCCGTTCTGGGGCGCCGGGCTGCTCGCGCTCGCCGGGCTGCTGCTGCGCACCTCCCTCGCGGAGACGCCGCACTTCCGCGCGATGGGCGAACCGGTCAGGCTGCCGCTGCTCGAAGTGGTGCGCGGGCACGGCCGGTTGGTGCTGCTCACCGCCGGCGCCCTCGCGGTCGGATACGCCGTCTTCTACGCGGTCTCCACCTGGTCCCTCGCGTACGCGACCGAGCGGCTGGGGGTCGACCGCACCGTGATGCTGGCCTGCGTCATGGCGGCCGTCGCGATCATGGGCCCGCTGACCCCGGTCGTGGCGCTCCTCGGCGACCGGTACGGGCGGCGGCCCCTGTGTCTCGTGGGGTGCGCGGCGACGGTGGTCTGGATGTTCCCGATGGTGGCGCTCCTGGAGACCGCCGAGCCGCTCCTGATGTTCGCCGGGTTCCTGGGCGCGATGCTGGCGTTCATCACGATGTTCGCGGTGATCGCCGCGTATCTGCCGGAGCTGTACGAGCCGAAGGTGCGCTGCACGGGCGCTGCGGTCGGCTACAACCTGGGCGGGGTGATCGGCGGCGCGCTGACCCCGATCGTGGCGACCGCGCTGTCCCGGGGAGACGGCCCGCCCTGGGGCGTCGCCGCGTATCTGACGGGGCTGGGGCTGTTGAGCCTGGGCTGCTTCGCACTGCTGCCCGAGACGGGTCCGCAGGCGGCGGTGCGGGCGGTTCCCGGGGCGGAATCGGAGACGGCCCCCGCGTAGGGGGCCGTCTCGTCGCATCCGGTGGGCGACCCGCCGCCCGGCGGCGGGTCGCCCGGTCAGGCGCCGATGCTGTCCTTCTCCTGCGCCTCGGCCGCCGTCTGCTTCTTGGCGGCGATCAGGCTGGTGATGGTGGTGATGACCAGCACGCCGCAGATGACCCCGAGGGAGACCGGGATGGAGATCTCCGGGACGTGCACCCCGTTCTCGTGCAGGGCGTGCAGCACCAGCTTCACGCCGATGAAACCGAGGATCACCGAGAGGCCGTAGCTGAGGTGGACCAGCTTCTTGAGCAGCCCGCCGATCAGGAAGTACAGCTGGCGCAGGCCCATCAGCGCGAAGGCGTTGGCGGTGAAGACGATGTACGGGTCCTGGGTGAGGCCGAAGATCGCCGGGATCGAGTCCATCGCGAAGAGCACGTCGGTGGTGCCGATGGCGAGCATGACGACCATCAGCGGCGTCATGATCTTCTTGCCGTTCTTCGCCACGAACAGCTTGGTGCCGTGGTACCTGTCGGCGACGCCGAACTTCTTCTCGACGGACTTCAGGAGGCGGTTCTCCTCGAACTCCTCCTCCTCGTCACCGGAGCGCGCCTCCTGGATGAGCTTCCAGGCCGTGTAGATCAGGAACGCGCCGAAGATGTAGAAGACCCACGAGAAGTTGGCGATGACCGCCGCACCGGCCGCGATGAAGATGGCGCGCAGCACCAGGGCGATCAACACGCCGAAGAGCAGCACCCGTTGCTGGAGGTGCGAGGGGACCGAGAACTTCGCCATGATCAGGATGAAGACGAAGAGGTTGTCGACGGAGAGCGACTTCTCGGTGATGAAGCCGGCGAAGAACTCGCCCGACGCCTGGCTGGTGCCGAAGACCAGCAGGCCCACGCCGAAGAGCGCGGCCAGCACGATCCAGACCACGGTCCAGATGCCGGCTTCCTTGACCGATACGTCGTGGGGCTTGCGCCCGATGAAGAAGTCGGCCGCGATCAGGGCACACAGACCGAGAATGGTCAGCACCCACAAGGTCATTGAAACGTCCACTGCGCCTCCGGCGTCGTACGGCTACTGATCAGCGTCGTCGCTGCCGGAGGTCTCTTCCACCCGGGCGCCTTCCCTCGCGCCGCGGGCCGGCGCCCCGGGACCCGTCCCGTGGGTCCGTATTGACGGGAACGCCGCAGTCGGGAGTACTCCCCTCCGCTGGAAGGAAGCCTACCCGAATACCCAAGAAAAGGTAAAGAGATTGGTAAAGGAAGGCCAAGTCTCCAGGTGGGGACGGTTCGTGGTCTAGCGGGGCCAGGCCGAGCGCGCGTCGCCGACCTGGCCGAGCACCTGCTCCAGGATCAGGCTGCCCGCCGGCGCGAGGGGCGGCTCGTACGTCCAGGCGTGGCCCACCCACGGGTCGGCGAGGTGGTCCTCGGGGACCGGCGTCAGCCGCAGCAGCGAGCGCCACAGCGGGTGCAGCACCGGCCCGTACTCGCTCGCGTCGTCGCGGTCCGCGACCATCAGGAGGTGGACGCCGACCGAGGGCCCCTCGTCGGCGAGGTAGCGCAACTGGTTGAGGGCGCGGTCGTCGAAGCCGTGCGGAAAGTCGTTGACGATCAGCAGCTGCTCCGAGGTGTCCAGGGTGGGCGGCAGGGCGTCCGCACCGGCGCCGCCCCGGACCGCCATCTGCACCAGGTCCACCCGCTCGGTGAGCCGGGCCAGCACCTGGGCCACTCCCTCGGCGCCCGCGGCGGGCGGCGCGGCCACCACCCCGGCCCGGGTGAGCGGGGCCAGCCGGGCCGCGGCCGAGCCCGCCGGGTCGATGACGTGGACCGTGAACTCGTGCGCCGGGTAGACCGCGAGCAGCCGGGCCGCGATCGCCACGGCCGTGTCCACGGCGAGGCCCTTGATCTGCTCCGGATCCATGAACGCGGCCACCTCCGAGCCGACGCGCCCCGCGTCGATCCACAGACCGCGCTCCAACGGCAGCCTCACCAGCATCGGAATGCGCAGCTCCGGCCGCTCGGGCAGTCGCACGTCGCCGATCCGCAGGGCCATGGGGAGCTCCATCGGCACCCGGTAGCCCTGCCAGACCGGGCTGGACCAGCGGGCGTACGCGGGCGGCAGCGCGGGCTCGACGACCTCGGACTCGGCGGTCAGCTGCGCGAGCTCCCGGTCCAGCACCTCCCTGGCCCGCGTGACGAGGTCCTCGCGCTTGGCGCGGGCCGCCTCGCGTGCCAGGTCACCGGCGGTGCCCATGCGGCCGCGCGGGTCGGACAGGGCCCGGTCGAGCTCCTGCTCCTCGCGCGAGTCCGCGAAGTCGACGGCGCTGCGGTAGGCGGCGACGGCGCGGGCCAGGTCCTCGAACATGCCCCACACCTGGTTGTAGAGCCGCTCGTCCATGGACCAGCCGCCGGCGTCGCCCGCGACCGGGCGCGGCGGCTCGCCCGGGGCGGCGGCCGGCGGGGCCGGAGGCGGTGGCGGCGGCGCGGCGGTCCGGCGGCGCGGATGCGTGTAGCTGATGGGACCGCCGTCGCCGACCGCCTGTTGGGGCACGGCAGCGGGCGGCTCGGCAGTAGGCGGTTCGACCCCTGGCTGCGCGGTGCCGGCCTGCGTGGGGCCGGCCGCCTGCGTGGGGCCGCCGGCCACCGACGCTCCGGCGGCGCGCACCCGGGCGTCGTCGCTCGCACGCGGCGGGGGCGCCGCCACCGAACGGGAGACGCCGACCGCGATCGCCTCCTGGATGGCGGCGGCCAGCTGCCCCGCTCCGGGCAGGCCGTGGTCGGCCAGCAGATCGGCGAGGCCGCCCGCGTACCCCTGGCCCACCGCGCGGACCTTCCAGGCGCCCTGGCGGCGGTAGAGCTCAAGGGCCACCACCGCGGACTCCTCGCTCAGGCCGGTGATCGTGAAGCTGGCGATCTCCGTGCCGTCGAGACCGGTGACGGCGACGAAGGGCGCGGCGACGGCGGCGAACCGGCTGGGCCCCGGCGTGCCGAGCGGGAGCGCGAGGAGCACGCCGACCCGGTGCACGCCCTCGTCCAGGGCCTCCAGGTCCACGGCGAGCCGGTGGTCGGCGGCGGCCTGCCGGGAGACCTCGACGCCGGGCAGGGCCGGCGAGCCCGGGTGGGCGACCCGCTCGGCGGCGCGCACCTGTCCCCGCTCGTCGCCGAGCGTGGCCCCGGCCACGATCGGGGTGCCGGCCGACACCCGGATTTCCAGTCGGGTCCGGGGCAGGGGGTGGTTCTGTCCCCGTACCAGCTCGGCCGTCATCGCCTCTGTCCCCTCGTCGAGTTGATGGTGGTGCGACTGCGGTCGTGGACCGTGGTGGGTGTGCGGTTGTGGTGCAGCTCCCGGCGGCGTCGTGCCTCCGGGAGCTGCGGTGTCGCGGTACTGCTCTGCTCGGTGCTGCGGTGTCAGAGGTGGGGCAGGATCGCCGGCATCAGGTCCTGGAAGGTGCGCCCGTTGGCCGGGTTGCCGATGGCCGTCATCTGCCAGCCGGCGCCCGAGCGGTGCACCTTGGCCATGATCTGCGCCGTGTACTGACCGCCGCCGTCCAGCGTGTAGCGGGCCAGCTCCTGGCCGTTGGTCTCGTCGACGAGACGGCAGAACGCGTTCTGCACCTCTTGGAACGTCTGGCCGGTGAACGAGTTCACCGTGAAGACGATCTGGTCGATGTGGACCGGCACACGGGCGAGGTCGACCAGGATCGACTCGTCGTCACCGCCCTGGCCCGCACCGCCGACGAGGTTGTCGCCGGTGTGCCGGACCGAGCCGTCGTCGCTCACGAGGTGGCGGAAGAAGACCACGTCCACGGGCTGCTTGTCGGCGAAGAGCACCGCCGAGGCGTCCAGGTCGATCTCCTGCGTCCGCTTGCCGAACAGGCCCCGGCGCGGGGCCGCCTGCCAGCCCAGCCCCATCCGCACCGCGGTCAGGGTGCCGCCACCCTGCTTCTCCAGGCTGATGGCCTGACCCTTGGACAGATTGACCGTCACGCGCTGTCCCCTCTCCCCATGTGTCGTTCTTGACATGCTTTGCGTTGGTGTTCGTTCTCCGGCCCGAACCCTACGCAGTGACGTGGCCCACGCCACTATGCGGGGGCCTTTTGTGGCGGTCTTGCAACACACCGCGCACCCACGGCCCCCGCTCTCGCGCACCGCCCGTCAGGCGAGCCCGGCCTCCCTCATCTGACGGAGCTCCTTCTTCAGTTCGCCGACCTCGTCGCGCAGCCGGGCCGCCACCTCGAACTGCAGGTCCGCCGCCGCGGCCCGCATCCGGTCGGTCATCTCCTCGATGATTCCGGCCAGTTCGGACGCGGGCCGGTCGGTGAGTTCCTTCTTGGCGCCCTTGGCGCCCTTCGCCGCCTTGCCGCCGAGCGAGGGAACCGGCGCCTTGGCGGCCTTCCCGTCCTTGCCCTGGCGGTATCCGGTGCCGAGCAGCTGCTCGGTGTCGACCTCCTCGCGCGCGATGGTCGCGACGATGTCGTTGATCTTCTTCCGCAGCGGCTGCGGGTCGATGCCCTTCTCCGTGTTGTACGCGATCTGCTTCTCGCGGCGCCTGTTGGTCTCGTCGATGGCCTTCTCCATCGCCGGGGTGACGCGGTCCGCGTACATGTGGACCTGGCCCGAGACGTTTCGCGCCGCACGGCCGATGGTCTGGATCAGGGAGGTGCCCGAGCGCAGGAAGCCCTCCTTGTCGGCGTCGAGGATCGCCACCAGGGAGACCTCGGGCAGGTCGAGGCCCTCGCGCAGCAGGTTGATGCCGACCAGCACGTCGTACTCGCCGGCCCGCAGCTCGCGCAGGAGCTCGATGCGGCGCAGGGTGTCGACGTCGCTGTGCAGGTAGCGGACCTGGATGCCCAGTTCGAGGAAGTAGTCGGTGAGGTCCTCGGCCATCTTCTTGGTCAGTGTGGTGACCAGGACGCGCTCGTCCTTCTCGGTGCGCTGCCGGATCTCGTGCACCAGGTCGTCGATCTGGCCCTCGGTGGGCTTGACCACGACCTCCGGGTCGACCAGGCCGGTCGGGCGGATGATCTGCTCCACGAAGCCGTCGCCGCGCGAGAGTTCGTACTTGCCCGGCGTCGCCGACAGGTAGACGGTCTGACCGATGCGGCCGAGGAACTCCTCCCACTTGAGCGGCCGGTTGTCCAGCGCGGAGGGCAGCCGGAAGCCGTGGTCGACGAGGGTGCGCTTGCGGGAGGCGTCGCCCTCGTACATCGCGCCGATCTGCGGCACCGTCACGTGCGACTCGTCGAGGACCAGCAGGAAGTCCTCGGGGAAGTAGTCGATCAGGGTGTTGGGCGCGGTGCCCGGGTCGCGGCCGTCGAAGTGCATCGAGTAGTTCTCGACGCCGGAGCAGCTGCCGATCTGGCGGAGCATCTCCAGGTCGTACGTGGTGCGCATGCGCAGTCGCTGCGCCTCCAGGAGCTTGCCCTGCTTCTCCAGCTCCGCAAGGCGCTGCTCCAGCTCCTTCTCGATGCCGGTGACGGCCTTCTCCATGCGCTCCGGGCCCGCCACGTAGTGGCTCGCCGGGAAGACGTAGAGCGACTGGTCCTCGCTGATGATCTCGCCGGTGAGCGGATGCAGCGTGGAGAGCGCCTCGATCTCGTCCCCGAACATCTCGATGCGGACGGCCAGTTCCTCGTAGACCGGGAAGATCTCGATGGTGTCGCCGCGCACCCGGAAGGTGCCGCGGGCGAACGCCAGGTCGTTGCGGGTGTACTGGATGTCGACGAAGCGGCGCAGCAGCTGGTCGCGGTCGATCTCGTCGCCGACCTTCAGCTGGACCATGCGGTCGACGTACTCCTGCGGGGTGCCCAGACCGTAGATGCAGGAGACGGACGCGACCACGATCACGTCGCGCCGGGTCAGGAGCGAGTTGGTCGCCGAGTGGCGCAGCCGCTCGACCTCCTCGTTGATCGAGGAGTCCTTCTCGATGTAGGTGTCCGACTGCGGGACGTACGCCTCGGGCTGGTAGTAGTCGTAGTACGACACGAAGTACTCGACGGCGTTGTTGGGCAGCAGCTCACGGAACTCGTTGGCCAGCTGGGCGGCGAGCGTCTTGTTCGGCGCCATGACGAGCGTGGGGCGCTGGAGCTTCTCGATCATCCAGGCGGTCGTCGCCGACTTTCCGGTGCCGGTGGCGCCGAGCAGGACGACATCCTTCTCACCTGCACGGATGCGCTTCTCCAGCTCGGCGATGGCCGCCGGCTGGTCACCGCTGGGCTGGTAGGGACTGACGACCTCGAAGGGCGCCACCGTACGTTCGATCTTGGAAACGGGCCGCATGCAACCACCGTACGACCCGCCACTGACAACCGCGGTCCGATCGGGTTCGGGTCACCAGTCGTGCGGTGACGCGGAGCCCTCGCGCGGCGGCTCGGACGCCGCCCAGCTGGTGCGTTCCGGGAAGGAGGGGCGGTGTCTGGGCGTGGGGATCTGGCGCGGCGGCCGCTTCTGCCAGTCCGGCTTGCCCATCACCACCAGGGGGTCGAACATCACGACCACCCCGGCCAGGACCAGGAAGGCGACCGGCCCGATCAGCATGGGCGCGAGCAGGGCGGCGGGCGACTCCCCGCCGCCTGGGGTCCCGGCCGCGCCGTGCAGATGGACGCTGAGCGCCGCCATGCCGGTGTAGTGCATCCCGCTGACCGCGACCCCCATGACGAGGCTGGCCACCAGGCTCGCCATGAACCCGTGGACGGAGACCGCTGCCCACAGCGCGGCGGTGGCGGCGACCACGGCGATCACGACCGAGATGCTGACGACGAAGGTGTTGTACTCGAACTCCCCGTTCATCTTGATCCCGGCCATGCCCAGATAGTGCATGGTGGCCACGCCGAGCCCGGTGATGGTGCCGCCGGTGACCAGGGCCATGGGTGTGGCGCCCCGGTAGCCGACGATGAAGATGCCGATGCCGACCATCACGATCGCCACGACGAGGCTCGCGAAGGTGATGCCCCGGTCGTAGCCCAGGGGCGCCTCGTGGACGCTGAAGCCCATCATCGCGATGAAGTGCATGGTCCAGATGCCCGACCCTATGGACGTGGCACCGAGCGCGAGCCATGCGGCCTTGAAGGAGCGCCCGCTCAGCACGGAGCGTGCGGTGCAGCGCAGCCCCAGCGCCCCGCCTAGACAGGCCATGATGAACGCCGCCACCGGCGTCACCAGGCCATAGCTGAATCCGTCGACCGTCCCGTGCATACCCGTGTGCCCTTCACCCCGTACCGACTGAAGAGGCCCTACTTTTGTTGCGGCCCTGGTTTCGGGGCGACATTAGGGCTCGCTGCGCGACAGGCAAACATTTTCCGGGCAATTTATCGACTCCGGGCGCTTGGGGCGTTCCTCTCTGGGGGGATCTGTTCGCTTTGGCGCCCGGATTCTCACCTTCCGGGCGGACCGGACCGCGTTGTCAGTGGGCGCCCGTACCGTGGTCGGCATGGACAGCAGCGCGCAGTTCGTCGAGTGGGCCGTGGTCGGGAGCGACATCGGTCCGCTGCTCCTGGCCGCGACGGGCCAGGGCCTGGTCAACGTGGTGTTCCACGCCGACGAAGCGGTGCGGGACCGGGCCGTTAGGGGTCTGGCCGCCCGGTTCGGCACCGACCCGGCCCCGGCCGTGCCCGGCCGCGCGGGCCCCCTGGGGGAGCCCATACGCCAGCTCGGGGCGTACTTCGACGGCCGGCTGCGCGACTTCACGCTGCCGCTCGACTGGTCACTGGCGTCCGGGTTCAACCGGCAGGTGCTGCGCGAGCTCGCGGCCGGGGTGCCGTACGGCACGGTGGTGGGCTATGGCGATCTGGCCGACCGGGTCGGCCGGCCCGGGGCGGCGCAGGCCGTGGGCGCGGCCATGGGGGCCAACCCGCTGCCCGTGGTGGTGCCCTGTCACCGCGTGGTGGAGAGCGACGGCGGACTCGGCGGTTTCGGCGGCGGCCTGGAGACCAAGCGGCAGCTGCTCGCGCTCGAAGGGGTGCTGCCACAGCCGCTGTTCTGAGTCCCCCGGCGGGGCGGCGGCTCCCGCGCCCACGGGCGTCGTCCCCGGGGACCTACGGGCTCCCGGGGACCTACAGGCTGATGTGGTAGGCCTTGCGGAGCGTCTCGTGCACGGTCCAAGTGGTGCGGTCGCCCTCCCGCAGGACGCAGGCGTCGCCGGGCCCGACCTCCAGGGTGGCGCCGCCCGCCACCTCGACGGTCGCGCGCCCGCTGACCACCACGAAGAGTTCGTCCGCCTCGGTGTCGGTGACGACGCCCGGCGTGATCTGCCAGATGCCGCGGATCTGCTTGCCGTCCGGCGACTCCCAGAGCACCTTCCCGGTCACCTCGGGGGTTCCGGAGACGATCTGGGCGGGGTCGAGCGGCTCGGCTTCCAGTTCGGCGTCGGGCACGCGCACGGCGAAGGATGCGGGGCCCCGGGTGTCCCGGCCGGCGGGGGCGGTGGCGTCGTCCATGGTGCTCATGGCCGCTCAATCTATCCGCGCCGGGCCGGGGCTTCGAGCGACAGTGCGGCCCGCCCGGGGCGCCCCCGCGCGACACACTGTCGAGTCCGCACCGACGGCGGCCTCGGGCGCGTTTATCCGCCCGCCCGGCGCGCCAGGGATGGGACATGTCCTGTGACGACGTACCTGACGCGAGCGAGATCACCGGGACCTCCGAGATCTCGGAGGAAGTACGGACCGCCCTGGAGGAGGGCCGCCCCGTCGTGGCCCTGGAGTCGACGATCATCTCGCACGGCCTCCCCCGGCCCCGCAATCTGCGGGTCGCCCTGGAGCTTGAGCAGCTGGTACGGGCCGCGGGCGCCGTCCCCGCGACGATCGCCGTCCTGGACGGGCGCCCCCGAGTGGGCCTGGACAAGGGGCAGTTGGAGCGCGTCGCCCATGACGAGCTGCGCAAGCTCGGCCACCGCGACCTGCCGATGGCGCTGGCGAGCGGGGTCAGCGGCGCGACCACGGTGTCGGCCACCGCGTTCCTGGCCGAGCGGGCCGGGCTGCGCGTCTTCGCTACGGGCGGCCTCGGCGGCGTACACCGTGAGTGGGAGCGCACCCAGGACGAGTCGGCGGACCTGCGGCTGCTCGCCACGACGCCGATCGCGGTGGTGTGCGCCGGCGTCAAGTCGATCCTCGACGTGCCGGCCACGCTCCAGCGCCTGGAGACGCTCGGGGTGTCCGTGGTCGGCTACGGCACGGACCGCTTCCCGGGGTTCTACCTGTCCAGTTCGGGCGAGCCCGTCGACTGGACGGTGCGGACCCCGCGCGAGGCGGCGGACGTGCTGCGGGCCCATCGCGCCCTCGGGCTCGGTTCGGCGGTGATCGTGGGCAACCCGGTGCCGCGGTCCGAGCAGCTCGATCCCCGGCTGCACGACGAGGTGCTCGCCTCGGGCCTCGCGGCCTGCCGCGCCGAGGGCATCACGGGACAGGCGGTCACGCCGTTCCTCCTCACCTATCTGGTCGAGCACACCCGCGGCGCGTCCCTCGAGGCCAACGTGGCGGCCGTACGCGGCAATGTGCGGCTCGCCGCGGAGATCGCGGCAGCCCTGTGAACGAGGGCGGAGGCGAAGGGGGAGCCGAAGGAGACGAGACCGAACAGGACGGGCGCGTCGGAGGCGGCCCAGCCGGGGACGGGCGCGCCGGCGGCGGGCTCCTGGTGGTCGGGGACGTCGTCACCGATGTCGTCGCCCGGTACCGGGGACCGCTCAGCACCGCCACGGACACCGCCGCCGCCATTCGTACGGTACCGGGCGGCGCGGGCGCCAACGCGGCCTGCTGGGCCGCCCGTTCGGGCTGCTCCGACGTCCGGCTGCTCGCCCGCGTCGGCCGGGACGAGGCCGCCTGGCACGGCCAACGGCTGCGCGCCACGGGCGTACGCCCCCTGCTGATCCCGGACGCGGACGCCCCCACCGCGACCGTGATCTCCCTGGTCGACGCCGCCACGGCGGAGCGCACCTTCCTCACCGACAGCGGCGCTGTGCACCACATGGGCCCGGCCGACTGGTCTCCCGCGCTCCTGGACGGCGTGGCCCACCTCCATCTGTCCGGCTATCTCCTGTTCTCCGACCGGAGCCGTCGACTCGCCGTGCTGGCGAAGGACGCGGCCAGGCGGGCGGGCCCGACCGTGAGTCTCGACCCGGCGTCGTGCGGCTTCCTCGCCGACCTGGGTGTCGAACGATTCCTGGCGGCGGCCGAAGGCGTCGACGTCCTGCTTCCCAACGCGGACGAGGCCGCCTACCTGACCGGTTTGCCCGAACCGGCCGACGCGGCGGCCAAGTTGAGCAGGGTGTTCCCCCTCGTGGCGGTCACGCTCGGCCCGGCCGGCGCCCTGGTCGCCGCCGGCGGGCAGGTCGTCGCGACGGTGGCGGCGCCCACGGCCCGCGCGCTGGACTCCACGGGCGCGGGCGACGCCTTCACGGGCGGCTTCCTCGCCGCCCGCCTGCGCGGCGCGTCCCCCGTGCGGGCCGCGGAGGCGGGATGCCGGGCGGGGGCGCTCGCGGTCTCCGTGGTGGGAGGGCGGCCGCCGGTGAGGGAGTAGGCGACGGCGCGCCTACCGGTCCTCGGCCGCCGCCCAGGCCGGGTGGCGGGGGTCGTCGACCCGCACCACGACATCGGCCGCGTCCGCCGGCCGCACCTCGGACTCGTACCGCTCCAAGGCGGTGAGCGTCCACCGGGCGCTCTCTTCCGTTCGGCGGCGCACCGCGTGCGGCGAGAGGCGCAGGTGCACGGTGAGGTCGAAGGGGAACCAGCGGCCGAGCAGCATGGGGCCGTGCACGATCAGCACCCCGCCCTCCGGCAGGAGGTGGTAGGGGCTCCGGGTCGCCCGGTCGGTCACCGGGTCCCACAGGTCGGGCAGCACCCGTCCGGTGCCGCCCGGGTCGAGCGGCCCGAAGACCTCCCGCCACAGAGCGCCGGTGTCGAACCAGCCGTCGTAGTACGTGTCCGGGTCCTCGCGGCCGAACTCGTAGCGGAGCGAAGCGGACCGCAGGAAGCCCTCGGTGGAGACGGAGAGTACGGACCTGCCACGCAGCCTCAGTGAGTCCGCGAGGCGTTCCGCGAGCTCCCCGGTGCGGGCGGCCGGGGCGCCGTCGACGCCGAGGCGCAGCCAGGGGCCGCCGTCGGCGGGCTTCAGGTGCACGGCCCGCTCGGCGAGGGCGTCGGTCAGCCGTTCCCAGGTGATCGCTTCGAATCGCACGCCCCCATCATGCGCGGTACGCCCCTCCGCGGGCGCGCGCCCTTGGTCTCGCCGCCGGACGATGCCCCAGGGCCACCCAGGGCCACTTCCAAGGGGGCGCGCGGAGAGCGCTGTTGGCGCCGAGGGACGCGATTCGTGCGTGGGCCGCGTGATCGGTAGGGTGCCGGGTCACGACCGCACCCCGTTCGACCACCGGGCCGGTCAGGGCTCTGCCGCGGTGGTGGCACCTCCACGACTGCCGTGCCGACCTCTGCATCCGCCTGCCCCCGGGACGACCGGGGCGGTCTTCACGGCGGGGCAGTCGGGCCCCTGCCGACGGGCCAGGAGGTACGAGTGGCACAGATCATCGCCGAGGTCTCGCGAACGTTCAACGAGTTCCTGCTCCTGCCCAATCGCACGCGGGCCGGCTGTTCGCCCGCGACGGTGGAGCTGCGTACGCCCCTGGTGCGGCACATGGTGGGTGAGCGTCCGGCCGTCGAGCTGGACGTGCCGTTCACGTCCGCGATCATGCAGGCCGTCGGCACGCCCGAACTCGCGATCGCGCTCGCCCGCAACGGCGGTCTCAGCTTCCTGCACCACAACCGGTCCATCGAGGACCAGGTCGCCGCGGTCGGCCGGGTCAAGAGCGCCGAGGCCGTGGGCGGCGCCGAAACCCTGCGGGTCGGCGCCGGTGTCAACACCCATGACTACCGCGAGCGTGTCCCGGCGCTGGCCGCGGCGGGCGTGGACGCGCTCTGCTTCGACTCCTCCGACGGCTACAGCGACTGGCAGGCGGAGGCCCTGGCCTGGGTGAAGAAGCACTACCCCGAGATCCCGGCGGGCGGCGGCAACGTCGTCGACGGCGAGGCGTTCACCTTCCTCGCCGAGGCGGGGGCGGACTTCGTCAAGGTCGGTGTGGGCGGTGGCTCCATCTGCATCACGCGCGACCAGAAGGGGATCGGCCGCGGCCAGGCGAGCGCGGTGCTGGATGTCGCGGCGGCGCGGGACGCCTTCCGCGAGCGCACCGGCGCGTACGTGCCGGTCTGCTCCGACGGCGGCCTGGTGCACGACTATCACGTCGCCCTCGCGCTGGCCATGGGGGCGGACTTCGTCATGATGGGGCGCTACTTCGCGCGCTTCGATCAGGCGGCCGGCGCGAAACTCCCCGCCGGGGACGGCTTCGTGAAGGAGTACTGGGGCGAGGGCTCGAACCGCGCCCGCAACTGGCAGCGCTACGGGCAGGGCGGTCAGGGGCTCCTCTTCGAGGAGGGCGTGGACGGTTACGTTCCCTATGCGGGCGACCTCGGCGAAGGGCTCGCCCTGACCATCGCCAAGCTCAGGACCACGATGGTCTCCTGCGGTTCCGTCACGCTGGCGGAGTTCCACGCTTCGGCCCGCCTGACGCTCGTCTCCGACCAGAGCTTCCAGGAGAGCCACGCCAACGTGACCCTGCGGAGCACCCCGGCGCCGGTGGTCTGAGCAACCTGTCTCCCGCGGCTGTTCCGGTGGCCTGTTCTGGTGGCCTGTTCTGGTGGCCCGTTCCGGCGGTCGTCGAGCGGAGAAACGGGGAATCACGGAGGGGAGGGAAAGCAGGACGTCGGGGGGCGCAGGGCGTCGGGGGCGCACGCAAGGAGGGCTGTTGCCATTCTCGTCATAGAACCCCGGCGCCATCACCGCTGCGCCGTGTGCGATCGCGGGCCGCTGCGCCATCTCGTCCTGGAGTCCGGCTCGCCGCGCTGTCTCGACTGCTCGGACCTGGGCCATCTGGTCTTCCTGCCGCGCGGCGACACCGCGCTCACCCGCCGTGCGCGGAACGGCAGTTCCCTGTCGGCCGTGGTGGTCCGCTTCAACCGGCGCCGGCGGCGCTACGAGCGTCAGGGCGTGTTCGTCGAAGAGGGCGCCCTCGCCGCGGCCGAGGCCGCCTGCCTTGCCGACGGCGAGGCACGCGCCCGGCGGCGCGCCCGCGATGCCGGGCGGCGGGCCGCCGAGGACGTCCGCTTCACCGCGGCCATGACCGACGAGATCCTGCGGCTCTTCCCGCGCTGCCCCGCCGAACGTGCCCGCTCCATCGCCGAGCACGCGTCGGTGCGCGGCAGCGGGCGGGTGGGGCGCTCGGCGGCGGGAAGGGCGCTGGACGTGACGGCGGTGACGCTGGCCGTCCGCGCTTCCGTCCGCCATCTGGACACGGAGTACGACGCACTGCTCATGGCCCGCGTGCCGCACAACCGGGCGCGGGCGAGGGTCGCCGCCGCGATCGACGCCGTGCTGGCCGCATGGTCGGCCCCGGAGCCGATACCCCCGGTTCGCCCGGCTTCCCCTGCTCCTTCCGCACCGCAGGCACACCCGGCGCCCGCCGCACCATCCGCGCTCTCCGCATCCTCCGCGCCCGCCGAGGTAGCCTCCAGGGTCGCGGAAGGTGAGCTTCCACTCGCGTAAGAATTCCATTCACTCACACTTCTTTCGCATAGAACGATTCCCTTCCAGGGCTCGGGCAGGCAGGATGGCTGCGCTCGACTCAAGCCGCCCGTCCCCGCCACTCCCCGGCGGGCCCACGCCCAAGGCGAGGTAAAGCCGATGCCGAAGCCGGCCACCGCGGAACCCGACGCACCCGAGCGGCTCGCCCCGTCGCTCGACGAAGCGCCCCTGCGCCCCTTCCATCTGAGAGTGACGGCGACGACGTTCGGGGCGAACTTCTCCGACGGCTACGCGCTCGGCATGATCGGCGCGGTCCTCGCCACCCTCACCGACGCGCGGCACCTCTCCGGCGTCTGGCAGGGCCTGCTCGGCGCCTCCGCACTGATCGGGCTCTTCTTCGGCAGCATCGTGCTCGGCCGCGTCGGCGACCTCATCGGCCGCCAGAAGCTGTACATCTACAACTTCGTCCTGATCACCGTCGCCTCGCTGCTCCAGCTCTGGGCGCGGGATCCGGCGCTCCTGTTCACCCTGCGCCTGCTCATCGGCTTCGGCCTCGGCGCCGACTACGCGGTGGGCCCGACGATGCTGTCGGAGTTCGCACCCCGCAGGCTCCGGGGCGTCCTCCTCGGCTCCCTCACCGTGATGTGGACCGTCGGTTACGTCATCGCGGGCATCCTCGGCACCTACCTCGGCAAGTCCGAGGGCAACGCCTACCTGCTGCTCGCCTCCGGGGCTGTTCCGGCGCTCCTGGTGCTGCTCCTGCGCATCGGTACGCCCGAGTCGCCGAGCTGGCTGATCAGCCAGGGCCGGATCGAGGAGGCGCGGGCCATCGCCAGGAAGTACCTGAAGTCGGAGCTGGGCGCCGCCGAGGCAGCGCCTGCCCAGAGCCACGCGGGTGCGACCGCCGCGTACCGGGAGCTCTTCTCCCCCGGCCAGGCCCGGCGCACCTGGTTCGGCACGGTGTTCTACAGCGCGCAGGTGCTGCCCTACTTCGCCATCTACACGTTCATGCCGACCATTCTGGCCGCCCTGCACGTGCCCGACCCCGACCTGCAGAACCTGCTGCTCAACCTCTTCCTGCTCGCCGGCGGCGTCATCGGTCTCTGGTTCCTCCAGAAAACCGGCCGCCGCCCCTTGACGATCGTCACGTTCGGCATCATGACGGCGGCGCTCGCCCTGATGGGCGCCTTCGCCCAGGCCTCGACGATCGCCCTCATGATTCCCTTCCTCGTCTACACCTTTGTGATGGCCGGGGCTTCAAACCTCACGCAGGTGTATCCCGCCGAGCTCTACCCGACGCATCTGCGCGCCACCGGTGTCGGCTTCCTCAACGGCACGAGCCGCATCGCCTCGGCCGTCGGCACCTTCATCCTGCCGGTCAGCCTCGACCACCTCGGGCTGAGCGGCTCGATGTACTGGCTGGCGGCGGTCCTCCTCGCCGGCATGCTCGTGTCGCTGGCGTGGGCCCCGGAAACCCGGGAGTCCGTGACGACTTCGGGGGGCTGAAGGGCCGGCCATGGGTATCCCTCCCGCATGACGACTGCGCCGGACCGCCCCCTGCTCCTCCTCGACGTGGACGGCCCCCTCAATCCGTACGCCGCCCGCCTGGCCCATCTGCGCGGATACCGCACCCACCGGCTCCATCCATCGGCCTGGCTCTCCCGCCAGACCCCCGGCTCCCGTTCCCACCGGCGCGGCCTGCGCGTCCAGCTCAATCCGGCGCACGGGCCCCGGCTCAGTTCGCTGCCCTACGAACTCGCCTGGGCCACCACGTGGATGAACGAGGCGAACGAGATGATCGCCCCCGTCATCGGCCTCCCGCCGGACCTCCCCTTCATCGCCTGGCCCGAACTCTTCGCCACCGACCCGGACGGCCTGTACTGGAAGACCAGACCGCTGCTGAAGTGGGCGGCGGGCCGCCCGTTCGCGTGGGTCGACGACATGATCACCGATCTGGACGAAACCTATGTGCGCGTCCACCACGACGCGCCCGCCCTGATGATGCGCATCCACCCCCGGCGGGGGCTGCGGACAGCGGATTTCGACACCTTGATCCGGTGGGCGGCACAGGCGCGGCCCGAAGAGCGCCGATTACCGTGAGCGCGGGCCGCTTCGACCAGTAGGCTGAATTTCACGCTCTTGGGGAGAGCCACAACTTTTCCGTGAACAGAGGGCAGTTCGGCCATGCCCGTACGGCCCTCCATCCCGTGGGGGGATCTCGTATGCACGCAATGGTCAAGGGTGCGAATGTCAGCCTGTCGGCTCTGAGCGAGAACGCCGACTCCGTCATCGTCGGCCTGAGCTGGAGCAGCCCGAGCGGTGAGGGCGACGCCGACGTCTCCGTGCTGCTGATCGGCGCGAACGGCAAAGTCCGCGACAACGCGGACTTCTTCTTCTACAACAACCCGGCCGCGGCAGACGGCACCGTACAACTCCTCGGCGCCGCACCGACCGAGAACGGCAGCGAAGACAGGATTCGGCTCGACCTGGCCGGGCTTCCCGGCGATGTCGACCGTGTGATCGTCGCGGCGAGCCGCCACCGACGGGCGCACTTCGGCGAGTTGGAGAACATCCGTCTGGTCGTCACGGACGGCTCCGGCGACGGGCTGCTCGACTTCTGCATCGACGGGGCGAGCACGGAGAGCGCGTTCGTCTTCGGCGAGGTCTACCGGCGTGAGGGGACTTGGAAGTTCCGGGCCATCGGCCAGGGGTACGACTCCGGGCTCGCCGGCCTCGCCACCGACTACGGCATCGAGATCGACGAGGACGACGACCAGGACGGCGAGGGCGAGGGCGGCAGCCACGTCGCCGAGTCCTCCGAGTCCCCCGCATCCGTCGAGCCCGGCCGGCCCGGCGTGGGGGCTGTTGAGATCGCGGCGGCCGTCGAGTCCGGCGTCTCCAGTACCGCCGACGGGGACGCCGCAGGGGTCGCTGTTGGGGTCGCCGTCGAGCAGGCGGCCCCAACCCCGGTACCCCGGACGGCCGTTGAGGTGAGCGTTCCGGTCACGGTCGCGGTGCCCGCCCAGCGCGGCGCCGAGCCGGGCACCACGGAACCGCCCGCCGCCGCTCCCGCCCGCCGGCTCCGCACGGCCAAGAAGAAGGTGACGCTGCCCAAGGCCCCCAAGGACTCGCTCGCGGAGAACGACGGGTGGCACGCCGCACGGCTGTTCCCCGCGTCCACGCTGAAGAGCGACCGTGAACGCGAGACGCGGGCGACATCGGTCCTGCTCGCCGTGATGACCCAGGTGCCCGAGTTCGGCCGACGCCTCATTGCCGCCTTCGGGGCACCCGCCGGGCGGATGGAGGCCTTCACGGAGGTCTCGCTCCCGCACGGCGACAGCCCCAAGCGGCCCGACGGCGTCATCCGTGTGGAGCGGGCCGGGAAACTGTGGACGGCCCTAGTCGAGACGAAGACCAACGGCAACGCGCTCAAGAGCGAGCAGATCCAGGCGTACATGGACATCGCCGCCCGGCGGGGCTACGAGGCGGTCATCACCCTCTCCAACGACGTGGCGCTGGAGGGAAGTTCCCTGGTCGAGGTGAAGACCGACGGGCGGCGCAAGCACAAGGTCGCCCTGTGGCACCTGTCCTGGGCCGAGGTGACGCATCAGGCGCAGCTCCTCATCCGCCACGAAGGCGTACGCAATGAGGCGCACGCCTGGCTCCTCCAGGAGCTGCTGCACTATCTCCAGCACGACAACTCCGGCTGCCACGGCTTCCAGAACATGGGCCCGGCGTGGGTTCCGGTGCGCAACGGCATCGACGAGGAGACCCTGACGCCGGGCGACCCGCGCTCCGTGCAGGTCGTCGAGAGCTGGGAACGGCTGATCCGTCAGGTCTGTCTGCGGCTCGGTGGCGAGCTGGGCGCCAAGGTGGTGCCCGTGCAGCGGGCCAAGCGCGGCACCGACCCGCAGTCGCGCCGGTCGGAACTGGCGCACCGCCTCTGTGTGGACGGGCAGCTGCGGGCCGAGATCCGGGTGGAGGGGGCGCCCGGAGTGCTGGGGGTCGTGGCGGACCTGCGGATGGGGCGGCTGAGGACGTCCATCGAGATCCCCGCGCCCGAGCAGGGCTATCCGCTCTCCTGGGTGAAGCGCCTGATGCGGCAGCTCGCCGAGGCCCCGGCCGATCTGCATGTGCAGACTTTGCTCGACGGCGACGGGGTCGGACCGCGGGGCACCCTGGAGAAGCTGCGCCCCGAGCCCGGTGACCTGCTCCCGAAGGGGCCGGAGGCGATCACCGGATTCCGCCTGTCGCTCGTCAAGAGCGTGGGTCATACGCGCGGCAATGCCGAGACCGGGTTCATCCGGGGTGTCGACGCCGCGGTGGACGTCTTCCACTCCCATGTGGTGACCCGCCTGGAGCGGCCCCGCGCGACGCAGCGCAGGACGGCGGCACCGGGCACGCCCGCCTGACTCACCGGTGGGTGTCAGCCGCCGAGGCGGGTGGTGAGCGCCCCCACCGGGTCCGGGTCGGGGCTGCCCCGGGGCCACCAGTCGTCCCGGCCCGGGTCCGACTCGTAGCCGTACCAGAGGCCGTCCCGGCCGTAGCGGAGCTGGGTGGTGGGGGTGGACAGCCGGTTGCGGCTGGGCCGGAAGTCGGGGAATCCGGCGGCGCTCAGGGCGGGGCGGGCCCGGTCGAAGGGGCCGGCCGGCGGGTCCCAGGGGGTTTCGAGGACGGCGAGCGCCTCGATGCCGCCCTGCCGCCAGGCGGCCACGGCGCGCGCCAGGTCCGTAGGCGTGCGGTCGGTGGCCCGGGTCAGGGCAGTGTAGAGGGCGCGGGTGGCGGAGGTCAGCCCGGAACCGGGGTGCCCCGCGGCCAGGCGCACCGCGTCCTGCCAAGTGGTGAGCGGGGCGATCGGGTCGTGCCCGGTGGTGAGCAGGGTGTGGGCGCGCATCGCCGCTTCCGTGGCGAGGAGGTCGAGGGAGAGCGGGTCGGGGCCGCCGTGCACGTCGGGGAAGGCGGGCGGGTGCCCTGGTCTCGACGGCGCGGGAAACGGCGGCGGCAACGGCGGCCGGGTGCGCGGCTGGACCGCCGACCGGGCCGGGACCGTGGGGAGTTGGGGCAGCGGGGCCGTGCGTTCCACGGCCATGCGGGCGGCGTTGCGCCGGGTGAGCGCGGCGAGGACCTCCTGTTCGCCGCGCCCGCGCATCAGGAGCAGCACGAACGGGTCCTCGTCCAGAAGCCGGGCGGTCTGGTAGCAGAGGGCCGCCGCGTGCTTGCAGGGGAAGCCGTCGTCGGGGCACGAGCAGTCGGGGATCAGGTCGCCGGAGGCGGGCAGCAGCGCCGCCTCGTCGGCCAGGGCGTGCGGCAGGTCCTTGTCGAGGAGCGCGGCGATGTGCGCGGGCTCCTGCGCCGCGGTGTCGAGGAACTCCTCCCATGCCTGGTCGGGCAGGGTCCGCAGCCGCAGTTCCGTGCGGTAGGGGCGGGGGCGGGAGCCGTGGACGTAGGCGGTGATGCGGCCGGGTGTGACGGTGATCGCGTCGACATGGCCGCCCTGCGCATAGGTGTGGCCGCGCGCCAGCCGGGCGGCGTCCAGAGCCAGCTCCTCCAGGGCCTCGACCCAGGCGTCGCCCCACCAGGTGCCGGTCCGCTCGGAGCGGGCGCCGAGCGCGGGGTAGGTGCGCCGGCGGTCGTCGTGGCGCGGGGTGCGAAGGGAGGGACGGGGGGCGGTCATGAGGCTCTCCGCAGGGAGATCAGGTCGGCCAGCTCCCGGTCGGTGAGTTCGGTCAGGGCGCTCTCGCCGGAGCCGAGCACCGCGTCGGCGAGGCGGCGTTTTTCTTCCAGCATCTCGGCGATGCGCTCCTCGACGGTGCCTTCGGCGATCAGGCGGTGGACCTGGACCGGCTGGGTCTGGCCGATGCGGTAGGCGCGGTCGGTGGCCTGTTCCTCCACCGCCGGGTTCCACCAGCGGTCGTAGTGGATGACGTGGCCGGCGCGGGTGAGGTTGAGGCCGGTGCCGGCGGCCTTGAGGGAGAGGATGAACACGGGCACCTCGCCGGCCTGGAAGGCGTCGACCAGGCGGTCCCGTTCGGCCACCGGCGTCCCGCCGTGGAGCAGTTGGGAGGGCACGCCGCGTGCGGTGAGGTGGCGGGAGAGCAGCCGGGCCATCGCGACGTACTGGGTGAAGACCAGGACCGAGCCGTCCTCGCTGAGGATGGTGTCCACCAGCTCGTCGAGGAGCGCCAGCTTGCCCGAGCGGGACGCGAGGCGCGGGGACTCCTCCTTCAGGTACTGCGCGGGGTGGTTGCAGATCTGCTTGAGCGCGGTGAGCAGCTTCATGACCTGGGCGCGCCGTGCGATGCCTTCCGACGCCTCGACCGCGGCCATCACCTCGCGGACCACCGCCTCGTAGAGGGCGGCCTGTTCGCGCGTCAGCGGGACGGGATGGTCGGTCTGGGTCTTGGGGGGCAGCTCGGGCACGATGCCCGGGTCGGACTTCTTCCTCCGCAGGAGGAAGGGCCGGACCAGGCGGGCGAGGCGCTCCGCCGCGTCGTCGTCCTCGCCGTTCTCCACGAGGCGGGCGTGCCGGGCCCGGAACGCCTTGAGGGGGCCGAGCAGGCCGGGGGTCGTCCAGTCGAGCAGCGCCCACAGCTCGGAGAGGTTGTTCTCGACCGGGGTGCCGGTGAGCGCGATCCGGGCCGGGGCGGGGATGGTGCGCAGCGCTTTCGCGGTGGCCGAGAACGGGTTCTTGACGTGCTGCGCCTCGTCGGCGATCACCATGTTCCAGGTACGGGCGGCCAATTGGGGCGCGCTGGTGCGCATGGTGGCGTACGTGGTGAGGACGAAGCCGCCCTCGCCGCTCGGCGTGTCCAGGCTGCGGCTGCTGCCGTGGAAGCGGTGCACCGGGACGCCCGGCGCGAAGCGGGCGATCTCGCGCTGCCAGTTGCCGAGCAGTGAGGCCGGGCAGACCACGAGGGTGGGTTCGCGGCGGGCCCGGCGCAGATGCAGGGCGATCACGGTGATCGTCTTGCCCAGGCCCATGTCGTCGGCGAGGCAGCCGCCGAGCCCCATGGAGGTCATCATGGAAAGCCAGGCCAGGCCGCGCAGTTGGTAGTCGCGCAGCGTCGCGTCGAGCCCCGCCGGCTGTTCGGCCGTCGCGGGCCCCTCCAGGAGGCGGTCGCGGAGCACCGCGAGCGCTCCAACGGGCACCGCTTCGACGGTCTCGCCGTCGACCTCGGCGGTGCCGGTGAGGGCGACGGACAGGGCGTCCACCGGGTCGAGCAGGCCCAGGTCCCGTTTGCGGGCCTTGCGGACCAGCTCGGGGTCGGCGACCACCCACTGGTCGCGCAGCCGCACGACGGGGCGGTGGGACTCGGCCAGCACGTCCATCTCGGCGTCGGTGAGCGGTTCACCGCCGAGCGCCAACTGCCAGTTGAAGGAGAGGAGTTCCTCGGCGTCGAAGAACGCGGTGCCGTCGGTGGCCGAGCCGGGCGCCGGGCGGACGACGGCGGTGGCGCTGAGCGTGCGCGCCAGCTCGCGCGGCCAGTGGACGGTGACGCCCGCCGCGGCCAGCCGTGCCGACGCCTCGCCGAGCAGCTCGTACAGCTCGGTCTCGGTGAGCGGCAGGACGTCGGGGACGCTGCGTTCGAGGAGGAGCCCGAGCGGCGGCCAGACGCGGGCGGCACGGCGCAGCGCCAGCAGCGCGTCGATCCGGGCACGTGGACCGAAGGCGTCAACTCCGCTTCCGGAAGCACCCGTTGGGGTGGTGGCCGCGCTCTCCGGGGCCGCGTCGGACCAGAGGCGCGCGGCGTCGACGACGAGGGTGGGGTCGGCGAGGCTGTGCACCTGGACGATGGCCGAGCCCGCGCGCCGCGCCTCGCCTTCCTCCTCGGTGGCCGTGTCGAACAGCTCGTACCCGGCGAGGTCGAGCCGCAGCGAGACCCGCACGCCCGCGTCCATGCCCGCGGCGGCCTCCGCGGCCCAGGCCCGCGCGGCCGGCAGGTGCTGCGCGGTGGGTGCGGCGAAGGGCGCCCCGGCGGCGTGGGCCGCGGCCGGGGTGCGGGGCAGGGCGTCGGCGACCGCGTCGAGGAAGGCGCGCACCAGGGCTTCCGGCTCGGGCAGCTGGAGCGCGCCGCGGCCGGGGACGGGCACGCCGTACGCCTCGTACGGCATGGCGGCGGCGATGGCGCGCAGCTGGGCGATGTCGTCCGCGTCGAGCGGGCCGGCCCGCCAGGCGTCGTGGTGGGTGGGGGTGAGGCCGGGCAGCAGTCTGCCGCGGGCGACGAGGTGCAGGGCGTGCAGGGCGGCGGCGCCCCAGCACGCCGCCGCCGGGTGCGCGGCGGGGTGGCGCCGGGCCTCGATCAGGAGCGGGAGGGCTTCGGCGACCGGCACGAGAAGGGCGGCGACCTTGCGGCTGCGGGCGCCCCCGCCGTGGCGGCGCACCACCGTCAGCTCGGTCACCTCCCCCGCGGGGCCGGCCGGCCCGTGCGGCAGGGGCCCCTGGTCGGGGACCCAGAAGGCGACCTTGCCTTCGCGGGGCAGCCCGGCGGGCAGGAACACGGCGGCCGCCGTCACGCCCGGCCACGCGCGGGGCGCGGCCTCGGCGTCGGTCCGGGCCGCCGGAGCGCCGTGGGGCCGGGCGAAGGCCTCCGTGCGCTCGGGCAGCCGGTCGGGGTGGTGGCGCCAGGCGGCCCCGGCCCGCCCCGAGGTGCCCTGCTCCCGCTCGGCGTGCCGCATCGGTGTCGGCCGGTCCATCGCCGGTCACCTCCCTTCGTCCGCACGGTCGTGTCGCGTCGCGTGCTGCGCGACTGATCTACGACCTTACGGGCGAGGTCTGACAACGGGCCCCCGCGCCCTCAACGCACCCCTTCCCACAGGGCACGTTCCGTACCGCGGGGGTCGCACTCGACGCTCGGGACGGTGTCGAAGACCTGGGTGGTGCGGCGCTCCTGGTCGTACGGTGCCCAACCGGGATCGCCCGTCTTCGCGAAGGCCACCCAGGCCCCGTGCATCGCGTCCGCCAGGGATTGCGGCGGGCGCGGGCCGATCATCGCGGTATAGGCGGGGTCGTCGAGCCGGTCGAAGACGTAGGCCAGCTCCGACGCGTGACAGGCGCCGAGCCTGCCCTCGTAGGCCGGGGAGCGCCGGGCGAACTCGTACACGTGCGACCCGGGCACCGCCTCGGCGAGGCGCAGCGCGGGGATCCGGTAGAACCAGTCGGTGGTGACCGCGTCGAACAGCTCGCCGGGCACGGCGTCCGGGCGGCGCTCCGCGTACACGGGAAGCGCCTTGTCCGGGTCGAGTCCGTACGCCGCCGTCGCCAGCCGGAGCCTTTCCTGCGGCAGGACGTCGAGGCGCTCGGTGGGCACCAGGAACAGGCGGTACTCCTCGCGGTTGCTGCCCACGAGGAACTCCACGCCGCAGTCCTCGGCGGGGAGGGTGAACGCGTCGAGGACGGGTTCGAACGGCATCATGTTGAGCGCCGCCTCGCCCCACAGCGCCGGGTCCGGGCGGTCCCCGATCTCGCCGCGCAGCTCCGCCTGGGCGGGCAGCAGCTCTGCCAGGGGGACGGCGGCGAACGCGTCCGCGGTCGCCTCGATGCCGAGCTTCTCCGCGAGGCGGGCCGTGATCAGGTCGGCGGACGCGGGGCGCAGGAAGTGGTGGGCGGCGCCGCTCTGCAGGATCGCCCGCCGGAACAGGCCGCGGGCGCGGGGCATCGAGAGCAGGGCGCCGATGCTCATGGCGCCCGCCGACTCGCCGAACACGGTCACCTGGCCGGGGTCGCCGCCGAAGGCCTCGATGTTGTCGCGCACCCATTCGAGGGCGGCGATCTGGTCGAGCAGGCCGCGGTTGTCGGGCCGGTCCGGCAGCCTCAGGAAGCCGTCGGCGCCGAGCCGGTAGTTGATGCTGACGAAGACGACGCCGTCCCGCGCGAAGGCGCTGCCGTCGTAGGCGGTGGACGAGCCCGAGCCGTTGGCGAAGGCCCCGCCGTGGATCCACACCATGACCGGGAGCCCGCCGCCCGGGGCCGGCTGCGGGGCCCAGACGTTCAGATTGAGGCAGTCCTCGCCCTGCGGCTCCTCGTCCGCGATGAGGGCGTCGAAGGGCGGCGCGTAGGGAGCCCGGGGCATGCTCGGTCCACAGGAGAGCGCGTCGCGTACGCCGTCCCAGGGCACGGCCGGTGCCGGGGCCCGGAAGCGTCCCTCCCCGAAGGGGGGCGCGGCGAACGGAATCCCGAGGAAGGCGGCCACATCGTCGGCGACGAGCCGTCCTCGCACCGCTCCCTGGTGGGTCGTACGGATCGGTTCCATCAGGTTCGTGCGCCTTCCGACAGGGTTTCGGGTGGAGCCGCGCCGCGTGACCCGGGGCATTCCACGGGGACCGCATGCCCGGCTGCGGGCACCGTAATCCCTCGTACCCCGGGCGGGCTATCCGCGGGGCACACCGGATGCCGTGCGCGGCGACCCGGGGCAGGCTGGCGACACTGACCGCCGCAGCCATGCCGTACAGACGAGGACCACTCATGTCCGTGACCGCGTCCCAGTCCCCCGCTCCCGGCTCCGCCTCGCGCCGCCGTCGCCGCACGCGGATCGCCGCCGGGGCCGTGCTGCTCACCCTCGCCACCACCGCGTGCTCCAGCCTCGGGCGGACGGCGGTCGGCACCATCAGCTACCCGGTGGGCCGGAACGCCGCCGTCTCGCTGACCAGCCCGAAGGTGAGGGGCTGCCACCGGGTGCTCCCGGCGGGCACGAACCAGGTGTTCAACAACACGCTGGTCGACATGGTCATGTACCGGACGCCCGACTGCACCGGCAAGGACACGACGTACATCGGCAGCCGGCTCACCAACAACGTCGCACCGCAGGCGCCGCCGTGGCGCAGCTACAGCTTCGTGCACTGAGCCCCCGACGCCGGCCCGCGCGCCTACAGCTCGAACCAGCCGTGGCCCAGGTACCAGTGGCCGCCGTTCAGCAGGTGCCGGGTGACGGCGCGCTGCACCGAGGTGCGCTGCGGAAGGTCCGCCACGGGCAGGCGGGGATCGCCGAAGACGAAGCCGACGGGTTCGCCGTCGGCCTGTTCGTCGCTTCTGTAGGCGGTACGGAACAAACGTTGGAAGCGGAGAATGTTGGAGCTTTCGGGAAGGTGGTCCCTCAGCTGTTCGTCGAGCAGCCATGAGTGGCACGTCGCCACGCGGAAGCGCTCCTCGGGGAAGTGCCGGGCGAAGAACGTCCTGGCGCGGGCGACGGAGTCGGCGCACGCCCGGGGTGTCAGGGGGCCCAGACAATCGGGGATGTGCAGGTTCAGGCAGGGGTCGCCGGGTTCGGCCTCGACGCCTGCCGCGCGGGCGGCCCGGCTCGTGCGCTCCCCGAGCCGCGCGCGCTGGAACTGGAGCCGCCCCAGCTGATAGAGCTCCCCCCGAAAGTGCAGCCGCAGCCAGTGGGGCGCGTTGAGGCCGCCGTTTCCGCGCCGCCTGCGGTGCAGCGCGATGTGTCGCCCGAGGTCGGCGAGGGTGCGGCGGGCGATGTCCTCGGGGATGCCCCGCTCCCGGTGGTACGCCCTGGTGTACGGCAGCGCGGCGAGCGTGACGTACACGGGGAACCAGCGTTCCAGGTCGCCGAGCCCCTTGGGCAGGGGAGGCGGTTCGCACGGGCCGCCGATGGTGCCGATGTCCTCGACGAGGGCGAGCACGGACCGCTCGAGGAGACCGGCGAGCTCGGGCTCGGCGGTGAACCGGGCGGCCAGCGCGGTCAGTTCGTTGATGTCCTCGTGGGGCACGGCGAGGTCGAGCAGCGTCTCGGGCAGATCGTCGAGGAGCAGCATGCGCGCCACCCTAGCCACGCCGTTCCCGGCGCGCGCCCGCATCGGGCGACGCGCCTCAGCCGCTCCGCCCGGCCCCCGGGTCCCGCACACGGCGCCCGGCGTCCCGATCGTCCGTGCGCAACGGCTTTCACCCCTGCCCCAGCGGGTACACCTCTAGGGAGGCGATCACCATGCCGCGCACGGGTAACGAACCGATCACCGCCCGCAGCCCCCTGCGGATGCGGCTCTGGCTGAGCATCTGGGGCCTGATCTGGGCCGCCGGAGGCACAGTGGGGTTCGCCGTCGAGGGCCGCCCGGGGTGGATGGCGGCCTGCGCGGTGCTGGCCGCGGTGATCGTCGTCGACCTTGTCATGATCATCCGCCATATGCGGCAGGGCCCGCACTACCAGCCGGGTCGTGACATCCCTCCCTACGAACCACCGCGCACCCGCTGACGCCGTGCTTGCGCGCGACTACGCACGCGCACCCGCTCGCTACCGCGCCTCGTCCTCGAAACGCGCCGCCGCCAGATAGTCCGGCTTGGGGTCGAGGGCCGCCGCCAGACGGAAGTGGCGCTTGGCCTGGTCGGGGCGGGCCTGCCGTTCGTAGGTGCGGGCCAGCGCGAAGTGGGCGAAGGCGTTGTCCGGCTCACGCTCCAGGACCAGCTGGAACTCCATTTCCGCGGCGCGGAGTTGGGCCGCCGCGAAGAACGCTCGCGCTCTCAGCAGACGGGCCGCGGTGTTCTCGGGGTGGGCCGCGACGACCGAGTCGAGAAGCTTGACGGCACCACGTGGGTCCCGGGCGGCCAGGAGTTGCTCGGCGGCGCGGAAGTCGATGACGTGCGTCTCGGGGGTGTTCTCGCCCACGTACCTGTTCCTTTCGCTCGCTGCGCGATGTCAACGCCATTCCCGGCCGCGCTATTCCGTATGCGTGGCGATGGATGCGTACGGGATACCGGTCGCGGTCGCGTCGGGCGCGCGGCTCAGAGCGCGGCGGCGGCCAGGGTCAGCCCGAGGAGCACGATGGCCGCGCCGGCCGCCATGAACGCCCGGTCCACGGCGGTGCGTTCGCGGCCCAGGACGACGACGGTGCGGGGGTCCTCCGGGTCGTAGGACACCCGGACGCTGGAGCCCGCGGGGAGGGGTTCGCGGCGGCTCGGCGGGACGGGCGACGGCAGTTCGAGGACATCGCCGTCGACCGTCTCGAACTGCAGGAGGGGCCGCTCGGACCCGTGCGGCGCGGGCTTCACGAGCGCCCACGCGAGCGCCCCTGCCCGCTCCACGCGCCGCGTCTCCCGCAGCCCGTACACCCCGGCGAGCAGTGCCACGAGACCGCCGAGGACAGTGAAACCCGCGAGTACGAAGAGCACAGTCCGGATCGTAGATCGCACAGGCCGCGCAGGGCGGCGCAAGCCCGGGAAACCCAGCATGATGAGGGAATCCATACGGCCCCGATACGCGCCGGCGCCCCGCTTCTCAGCTGTCTGCGCGCTCCACCAGTTCCGCCCAGACCTTCCGCACCTGCGGCTCCAGGGCCGCGAGGGGCCCGTCGTTGTCGATGACCAGGTCGGCGACGGCAAGCCGCTGCGTACGGTCCGCCTGGGCCGCCATGCGGGCGCGGGCCTCGTCGGGCGTCATGCCGCGCAGCCGCACGAGCCGGTCGAGCTGGGTCTCGGGGGTGGCGTCGACGACGACGACCAGGTCGTACAGGGCCGCCAGGCCGTTCTCCGTCAGGAGGGGCACGTCGTGGATGACGACCGAGTCGGGGCCCGCGGCCGATTCGAGCGCGGCCGAGCGCGCCCCGACCAGCGGGTGCACGATCTTGTTGAGGGTGGCGAGCTTCTCCGGGTCGGAGAAGACGATGCCGCCCAGCCTGGGCCGGTCGAGCGTGCCGTCCGCGGCCAGGACGGCCGGGCCGAACGCCTCGACCACCGCCGCCAGACCGGGTGTTCCTGGCTCGACGACCTCCCGCGCGATCCTGTCCGCGTCGATCAGAACGGCCCCGTACGAGACGAGCAGCCGTGACACTTCGCTCTTGCCGGCGCCGATACCGCCGGTCAGGCCCACCTTCAGCATGAGCCGAAGCTTAGGCGCCCGCCCCTAGAGGTCGCCCTCCCGCTCGGCGAGAAAACGTTCGAACTCCATGCCCAGTTCCTCCGCCGACGGGAGGTCCGCCGGTTCGGCGACGAGGTTGCCGCGCGTCTCCGCGCCGGCGACCGCGTCGTACTGGTGCTCAAGTCCCTGTACCAGGCTGACCAGTTCCTCGTCGCCCTCGCCGATCTGCCGCTCGATCTCGGTCTGGGTGCGCTGCGCCTCCGTACGGAGGCCGTGCGCGACGCTCGGCAGGACCAGGCCGGTGGCGGCCGTGACGGCTTCCAGGGCGGTCAGCGCCGCGTCCGGGTAGGACGAGCGCGCCACGTAGTGCGGAACGTGCGCGGCGACGCCCAGGACGTCGTGACCGGCCTCCATCAGGCGGTACTCGACCAGCGACTCGGCGCTGCCCGGCACCTGTGCCTCGTCGAACGGCGAACGGTGGCCCGGCATCAGGTCGGTGCGGTTGCCGTGCGGGGTGAGGCCCACGGGGCGGGTGTGCGGGACGCCCATGGGGATGCCGTGGAAGTTGACCGACAGGCGGACGCCGAGGCGCTCGACGATCTGGCGGACGGCCAGCGCGAAGCGCTCCCACTCGACGTCCGGCTCGGGGCCCGACATCAGCAGGAAGGGCGCGCCCGTGGCGTCCTGCACCAGGCGCACTTCGAGGGAGGGGACCTCGAACTCGGTCCAGCGGTCGCGCCGGAAGGTCAGCAGCGGCCGGCGGGCCCGGTAGTCGACGAGCCGGTCGTGGTCGAAGCGGGCCACCACCTGGTGGGGCAGCGTGTCGAGCAGCTTCTCGACGATCTGCTCGCCGGTCTCACCCGCGTCGATGTAGCCGTCGAAGTGGTACAGCATGACCAGGCCGGCCGACTCCTGCGCGAGCGCCATGTCGACGACGGCGAGGCCCTTCGGCTCCCATTCGTACAAACCCTGCGGATCAAGCACGATTACCGCTCCTCCTCGTGTTCACCAGGAAGAACGACCGTCAGGACGTGGACATTCCCGCCCACGCCGCATTTGCGGAAACCCGCAGACGCTGCCGGGGCTCCGCACGCCCGGCCTGCCGCCGCCCCCCGCGCACGCCGTCCGGAACAGGCCTGGGCGGCGGCCAACTCGGCTGCGCACCGGCCGGGTTGCGGCTGGTCGGCATGGCCCGGCGGCACTCCGATGTCGCCCCGGCATGCTCGCGACTTGATCACGACATGATCGCGACATGAAGCAAGGCCCGCTCCCCCAGGGGGAACGGGCCTTGCCTTCAGCTATCTACCAGCCGGTGGTCGGAGCGTCAGCTCTGGCCGCCCGCCAGCTTCTCGCGCAGGGCAGCCAGCGCCTCGTCCGACGCCAGAGCGCCGGAGTTGTCGTCCGACTCCGAGGAGTACGAACCGCCGGAGACGCCCGCCGGGGCACCGGCCGGAGCGGCAGCGCCCTCGGCAGCGGCGGCCTCGTCGGCCTCGCGGGACTTGATGACCTGGGCCTGGTGCTGCTCGAAGCGCGACTGCGCCTCGGCGTACTGGCCCTCCCACGCCTCGCGCTGGGTCTCGTAGCCCTCGAGCCAGTCGTTGGTCTCGGGGTCGAAGCCCTCGGGGTAGATGTAGTTGCCCTGGTCGTCGTAGGACGCGGCCATGCCGTACAGGGTCGGGTCGAACTCGACCGACGCCGGGTCGGCACCGAAGGACTCGTTGGCCTGCTTCAGGGACAGCGAGATCCGGCGACGCTCGAGGTCGATGTCGATGACCTTGACGAAGATCTCGTCGTTGACCTGGACGACCTGCTCCGGGATCTCCACGTGGCGCTCGGCCAGCTCGGAGATGTGGACCAGGCCCTCGATGCCCTCGTCGACGCGCACGAACGCACCGAACGGAACGAGCTTGGTGACCTTACCGGGAACAACCTGCCCGATCTGGTGCGTGCGGGCGAACTGCTGCCACGGGTCTTCCTGCGTCGCCTTCAGCGACAGGGAGACACGCTCGCGGTCCATGTCGACGTCGAGGACCTCGACGGTGACTTCCTGGCCGACCTCGACAACCTCGGACGGGTGGTCGATGTGCTTCCAGGAGAGCTCGGAGACGTGGACGAGACCGTCGACGCCACCCAGGTCCACGAAGGCACCGAAGTTGACGATCGAGGAGACGACGCCGGAGCGGACCTGACCCTTCTGCAGGGTGGTGAGGAACGTCTGGCGAACCTCGGACTGGGTCTGCTCGAGCCAGGCGCGGCGGGACAGGACCACGTTGTTGCGGTTCTTGTCCAGCTCGATGATCTTCGCCTCGAGCTCCTTGCCCACGTAGGGCTGGAGGTCGCGGACGCGGCGCATCTCGACGAGGGAAGCCGGCAGGAAGCCACGGAGGCCGATGTCGAGGATGAGACCACCCTTGACGACCTCGATGACGGTACCGGTGACGATGCCGTCTTCTTCCTTGATCTTCTCGATCGTGCCCCAGGCACGCTCGTACTGAGCGCGCTTCTTGGACAGGATCAGACGGCCTTCCTTGTCCTCCTTCTGGAGAACCAGGGCCTCGATCTCGTCGCCGACCTTGACGACCTCGTTCGGGTCGACGTCGTGCTTGATCGAGAGCTCACGGCTCGGGATCACGCCTTCGGTCTTGTAACCGATGTCGAGCAGGACCTCGTCCCGGTCGACCTTCACGATGACGCCGTCGACGATGTCGCCGTCGTTGAAGTACTTGATCGTCTCGTCGATCGCGGCGAGGAAGGCTTCCTCGTTACCGATGTCGTTGACCGCTACCTGCGGAGTGGTAGAGGTGGTCTCGGTGCTGCTCGTCATGTGGGAAAGGGCTCCGGTTACGGACAGAAAGTCGTAGGTACTGCCACGCCGTAAGCCCGTATCGCCTCTGCAGAAGCCGGACAGCCAGGGAAGCACCGATCCGGGTCGGTCCGGATGGTGCCTCGACAAACCGAGGGGACATGCAACAGATGGAGGCGCGCCTGCTACGTCTGAGGTGCGCAGGCTCGCAGCGCAACTTGTAGCATACGGGGGCTGCCGGACAGGGTCAATGCGCGAAGGCGCACACCCGGGGCGGATCCCCGCAATCCCGGCACAACTAAGGTTCCCCGAGGCCACGATGGGCTCCGGGCACCTCTTTCGAGGGCCTTCGCGAACACGCGGCCACGTTCCGCGCAAACTACAACGACGGGCACGATGAGCCAAGAGATCCAAGCGTACGAGTCCGAGAACGGGGCCGATTCCGAACCGGAGGCGACACGTCGTGCGGCCGGGGACACGGAGAGCAGCCGGGCCAGCCGCAGCTGGTGGGACCGGAACGCCGACGAGTACCAGACCGATCACGGTGCGTTCCTCGGCGACGACCGCTTCGTGTGGGGTCCGGAAGGCGTGGACGAGGCGGACGCCCAGCTTCTCGGCCCGAGGGAGTCCCTGAAGGGCCTCGACGTCCTGGAGATCGGGGCGGGCGCCGCCCAGTGCTCGCGATGGCTGGCCGCTCAAGGCGCGCGCCCGGTGGCCTTGGACCTCTCGCACCGCCAGCTCCAGCACGCGCTGCGCATCGACGGTGGCGCGTTCCCGCTGATCGAGGCGGACGCGGGCGCCCTGCCGTTCGCGGACGGATCCTTCGACCTGGCGTGCTCCGCCTACGGCGCGGTCCCCTTCGTCTCGGACCCGGTGCGGGTCTTCCGCGAGGTGCGCCGCGTGCTGCGGCCGGGCGGGCGCTGGGTCTTCTCGGTCACCCATCCCATCCGCTGGGCGTTCCCCGACGAACCGGGACCCGAGGGCCTGTCGGTCTCCGCCTCCTACTTCGACCGGACGCCCTACGTCGAGCAGGACGAGAGCGGTCGCGCCGTCTATGTGGAGCACCACCGCACGCTCGGCGACCGGGTGCGGGACGTCGTCGCGGGCGGCTTCCACCTCCAGGATCTCGTGGAACCGGAGTGGCCGGCCTGGAACTCACAGGAGTGGGGCGGCTGGTCTCCGCTCCGGGGCAATCTGCTCCCGGGGACCGCGATCTTCGTGTGCGTACGGGACTGACGCGTGTACGTACGGGACTGAGGCGGGCCCTCCGCGACGCGGGCAGTCATATAAGCCCACCGCGCCTGTGGACGGGGCGCCGCACGGTTCCGCGGGACGTACGACACTGAGCGCATGATCCGAACCGACGCACTCGACGCCCTCCCCGTACGCGAGGCCGTGCCCGAGCTGCTCGCCGCACTCGACGGGCACGGGACGGCCGTGCTGTGCGCCCCGCCCGGCACCGGCAAGACCACTCTCGTGCCGCTGATCCTCGCGGGCCTGGTCGGCGACGGCCCGGTGCGCCGGGTCGTGGTGGCCGAGCCGCGCCGCATAGCAGCCAGGGCGGCCGCGCGCCGGATGGCGTGGCTGCTCGGCGAGCGGACGGGCGGGCGGATCGGATTCACGGTGCGCGGTGAGCGGTCCGTCGGACCGGACACCGTCGTCGAGGTCGTCACCACCGGTGTGCTCCTCCAACGCCTGCAGCGCGACCAGGAGTTGACGGGCGTCGACGTCGTCGTCCTCGACGAGTGCCATGAGCGGCACCTGGACGCTGACACCGTGGCCGCCTTCCTCCTGGACGTGCGCGCCGCGCTGCGGCCCGAGCTGCGCCTGGTGGCGGCCTCGGCGACGACGGACGCCGAGGGCTGGGCCGAGCTGCTCGGCGGCGCCCCTGTCGTCGAGGCGGCCGGGGTGGCACACCCGGTGGAGGTGGTGTGGGCGCCCCCCGCACGGCCGGTGCGCCCGCCGCACGGCATGCGGGTCGACCCGGCGCTGCTCTCCCATGTGGCTGCCACGGTGCGCGCGGCGCTGTCCGAGCGGGACGGCGATGTCCTCTGCTTCCTGCCCGGCGTGGGTGAGATCGCCCGTGTGGCACGCCAGTTGGGCGATCTGCCCGGCGTCGAGATCCTCCAGGTCCACGGCCGCGCCCCGGCTTCCGTGCAGGACGCGGTGCTCGCCGGGGCGGCCGGGCGGCGAGTCGTCCTCGCGACCTCGGTCGCCGAGTCGTCACTGACCGTGCCGGGGGTGCGGGTGGTGGTGGACTGCGGCCTGGCCCGCGAGCCGCGGGTCGACCATGCCCGGGGTCTCGGCGCGCTGACCACGGTCAGGGCCTCGCAGGCCGCCGCACGCCAGCGCGCCGGCCGGGCCGGGCGTGAGGCGCCGGGCGCGGTCTACCGCTGCTGGACCGAGGCGGAGAACAGCCGGCTGCCGCGCTTCCCCGCCCCCGAGATCAAGGTCGCCGACCTGGCCGCCTTCGCCCTGCAGACCGCCTGCTGGGGCGACCCGTCGGCCGAGGGCCTCGCCCTGCTCGACGCACCTCCGGCGGGCGCGATGGCCGCGGCCCGAGCGGTGCTCTCGGCGATCGGGGCGGTGGACGGGCAGGGCCGCGCCACCGAGCGGGGCACCCGGATGTCCCGGCTCGGGGTGCACCCCCGGCTCGCCCGCGCGCTCCTCGACGGGGCCGCGGAGGTCGGGGGCCGGCGGGCCGCCGAAGTGGTGGCGCTGCTCAGCGAGGAACCGCCGCGCGAGTACGGGGACGACCTGGCGGCGGCCTGGCGCACCGCGCGCCGGGGCGGGGACGGATACGCGGGGCGCTGGACGCAGGAGGTGCGGCGCCTCACCGCGTTCGCCGGGAGCCACCCCGAGCGGGGTTCCGCCGAGGCGGCCGCCGGGCTCGTCGCGGCCCTGGCGTTTCCCGAACGGGTGGCGCGGGCGCGTGGGGGCGGCGCGTTCCTGATGGTGTCGGGCACCGGCGCCGAGGTGGCCGATGGGTCCGGGCTCGGCTCCGCGGGCTGGCTCGCGGTGGCCGTCGCGGACCGGCCGGTGCAGGCGGCGTCCGCCCGGGTGCGGCTGGCCTGCGTCATCGACGAGGAGACCGCCCGGCTCGCCGCGGGACACCTGCTGGCGCAGGGAGAGGAGGTGCACTGGGAGGACGGGGACGTCGTGGCCCGCCGGGTGTCGAGGCTCGGCGCGGTCGAGCTGGCCGTACGCCCGTTGAAGAGCCCGGACACGGGTCTGGTGCGGGACGCCCTTCTCGACGGGCTCGCGCGGGAGGGGCTCGGACTGCTGCGCTGGACCCGTGACGCGGTGAACCTGCGCGAGCGGCTCGCCTTCCTGCACCGGGTGCTCGGCCCGCCCTGGCCCGATGTGGCCGACGCGGCCCTGCTCGCCCGGCCCGACGCCTGGCTGGAGCCCGAGCTGTCGCGGGCCCGGCGCCGGGCCGACCTCGGCCGGATCGAGGCGGGCGCCGCGCTCAACCGGCTGCTGCCGTGGGCGACCGGGGAGGCGGCGCGCCTGGACGAGCTGGCGCCCGAGCGGATCCTCGTGCCCAGCGGCTCGCGGATACGGGTGGAGTACGGGGGTGAACAGCCGGTCCTGGCCGTCAAGTTGCAGGAGATGTTCGGTCTGGACGGCACACCGGAGGTGGCCGGGGTGCCCGTCCTGGTCCATCTGCTCTCCCCCGCCGGGCGGCCGGCCGCGGTCACCGCCGACCTGGCGAACTTCTGGCGCGAGGGATACCGCGCCGTGCGGGCCGAGCTGCGCGGCCGCTACCCCAAGCATCCGTGGCCGGAGGATCCGACCCGGGCGCAGGCGACGCGGTTCACCAAGGCACGGCTGGGGTCATGACGGTCCGGGCGGCGTTCCGGCCATGAGCGGCTGGAGCGGCGCCTCGGTAACGGCGGACGGGAGCGGCGCTCAGGTCATCACGGGTTCGAGGGGTTCGCTCACACCGGTGGGCGGGCCGCCGGGGCGCCGGGTGCGTGCTTCGAGCCACAGGGAGAGGGCGAGCAGGACCAGGGCGAGCCCGAGGAACCCCCACGGGAGGTAGGAGGTGAGCAGCAGGACCAGAACGCGGTTCTTCTTGACCAGGTCCACGGTGTAGTCGACGTAGTCGGGGCGCATCTTGACGTCGCCGGCGAACACGGTGACCTTGTCGCGGCCGCCGAGGAGGGTGCCGCCGCGCATCTCCTCCTGGTTCATCTCCTCGCCGTTGACCGGCGCGCCGGTGACCGGGTCGATCCAGAACTTGCGGGTGGTGGTGTACCAGAGGGAGGTGCCGGTGGTCTTCTCCAGAGTGCTGGAGTCGATTCCGGGCAGCGGCATCTTCTTCGGGTAGGGCACTTTGGTCCAGGGGATGGTCTGCTCGAAGTAGTAGACGTCGAGTCCGTGGAACTTCTGGGTGCCCTTGTAGTGGATGGGCGCGGAGGTTCGGGCCTGGAAGTCGAAGTACTCGTAGTCCCGCTTCTCCGTCAGGAACGGCCACTTGAACTCGATGCCCTTGCGCTGGACGGCGTCCCCGTCGACCATCTCGCCGGTGGCGTGGACGGGTGCCTGGGTGTGGGCGTCGAAGATGTAGCGCTCGGGTATCTGGGAGACCATCTTGCCGTCGGGGCCCTGCACGTAGGAGAGGGTGTCCCACACCACGACGTCCTTGCCGGCGCTCTTCTCGATCTCCTTGGCCGCCTCCACGTTGCCCTTCAGCGTCTGGACGACCGTGACCTTGGGAACCGTCTTGGACTGCATGGTGGCGTAGTCGATGAGGGTGGCGTTCTTCGCTTCGAGGACAGCTTCCTGGTACTGACTGGGCGGGATCTTCGCGAGGCGTGGGAAGGCGTACCAGCGCAGCAGGGGCGACAGCGCGGCGAAGAACACGGCGAGGGCGAGCAGGACGAGACTGGCTTTGCGTCGCATGGACCTGCTCTCCCTCAACTGGGGCCGGATCTCTACTGGGGCTGTAGCTCAACTCGTGCTGTAGCTCAACTGGGCCCAAGTGGGCGCTATTTGGTCTGCGTGATCTTCCCGGGGGCGCTGGGCACGGTGGTGAGCAGGGGCTTGGGCGAGGTCGTGCCCTCGGGGGCGCCGATGGCGGAGACCGTCAGGACGAGGGCGAGGGCGGCGGCCAGCCCGATCGCGGCGGCTATCAGGGCGCGCATGCTCGGCCTCCGGGAGCTGATGGGGCGTCAGGAGTGGGCACCGTAGCAACGCCCGGCCGAGATGAGAACACGTCGAACAGCCCCTCTGCCGCGGGGCGGCAAAGGGGCTGCTGGGGAAGCGGGGACCGGGGGCCCGTCAGGAGGCGGCGGCCACCTTGAGCTCGACGGTGAGCGTGGCGCCGCCCTCGGTGGTGATGCGCAGCAGGAACGTGCCGCTCTGGCCGTCCGCGTACATCTTCGGCAGGACCAGGAGGCCCTTCGCGTCGGTCTTCAGGTCCTTCACTTCGCGGACCGGGTTGTTCTTGGCGTCCTTGAAGTAGGGGCCCTTGTCGTTGACCTTGGGCGCGGCCTTGGGGTCGGCGCCCGCCGCCGGGGTCTCGATCATGGTCGCGGTGGCCGCGACACCGGAGGCCACGGCGCCCTTGTAGGTCGCCTTGAGCGACACGACGTCGGCGAACTCGCCGCCGGGCGCCGCCGTCAGCGCCTTCGTGTCGCCGCGCGTGATCCCGTCGGCCTGCCGGGCGACGACGGTCGCCTTCCACTCGACGGCGGGCAGCGCGGAGGTGACGACGGTGGCGCGCACCGTGAAGGTGCCGGTCTTCTCGCCGGCCTTCAGGGCCGGGGCCGCCACCGTGCCGTCGGCCGCGGTCTGCGCGTTCGCGGTGGTGGCGCCGCCGGCGAAGCGGGTGTCCGTGTCGCCGACGATCTCGAACTTGACGGTCACGTGCGCCATCGTCTTGCCGGAGTCGGATGTCACCCGCACCGTCGGCTGTCCGGAGAAGGCGCCGCCGGCGAACGCCGTCAGCTCCTTGGCGCCGGTGCTCTCCAGCGTCTTGGGGCGCGGCACCGGCGTCGGCGTCGCGTCGCCGCCGGGCTTGGTGGGCGTCACCGGGGGCTTGGCCGGCACCGTGGGCGGTGTCGCCGGGGTGGTCGGCTTCGTCGTGGGCCGGGAGCCGGGCTTCGAGCTCGGTCCGGACGCCGGGGTGCTGGGCGGCGCCGTCGGCGTCGACAGTCTGCCGGAGCTCTGGTCGCTGCGGCGACCGGGCAGGGAGCCCGTGCCGTCGGGAACCTCGTGGGTGCCGCGCCGGTAGAAGTCGAACCACGTCGTGACCGTCGTCAGGTACTCCTGCGACTGGTTGTAGCTCAGGATCGCCCGGTCCAGATCGGCCTTGACCGCGACGTCGCGTCCATGGCCACACAGGTAGAAACCGGCGGCGAGCGCCGCGTCGTAGACGTTGTTCGGGTCCTTGACACCGTCGCCGTTGCCGTCGCGGCCCGAGGACGCCCAGGTCGACGGGATGAACTGCATGGGCCCGACCGCCCGGTCGTGCACCGAGTCGCCGTCGTAGAGGCCGTGGTCGGTGTCGGTGATGTTGGCGAAGCCCGCACCGTTGAGCACGGGGCCGAGGATCGGCGTGAGCGTGGTGCCGTTGGCGTCGACGCGCCCGCCGTTGGCGTGGCCCGACTCGACCTTGCCGATGCCGCCGAGCAGCTGCCAGGGGAGGTGGCAGTTGGGCCTGTCCCGGGCGAGGGCGGCCTGTGCCTTCTGGTACGCGTCGAGGACCGTCGCCGGTATGCCCTGCTGGTCACCGGCGGGCAGCTGGCCCACCGGCGGGTTCGACGCGGCGGGCGGCGGCGTCGGCGACGTGAGGGGCGGCAGGTCGGTGTAGTACGGGGAGTTGCCCGAGGCCGGAGCGTCAGGCGTGGGCGACGGCGTCACGTCCGAGGCGGCCTGGTCGGTCGGGCTGCTCGCGTGTACGATCCCCGGCGCCTGCGACGCGGAAAGCGCCGCCACCGCCAGCGCGGCCACCGCCGTGGTCCCCGCTCCCTTGCGCAGTCGTCGGCCCATGTGCGGTGCCATACGTCAAGTCCCTCCCCGGTACTCGGCTGTTCGCGCTCCCCGGCGCTCGAACGCAGGTGACATTACGGCAACCGTCTGTGCGACGGCACCGTGGCCCGACCGCTTTTCACTGATTCGCCACGTGTGCCGTACCGGCGGCAGGCATCAGGCGGACGGCAGGCGTCCATACGGCAGACGGCAGCCGGGTGTCGTCTGCCATTGAACGGCTCACCGCTAACGGGCGGCTAACGCGCAGGCCGCGGCCGGTGGAGATGTTCCACCGGCCGCGGCCTGCGACGAGCCGGGCTCCCGGGCCCGCGGCCTCAGTGCGCCGCGGACTCCCAGTCGTTGCCCGAGCCCACCGACACGTCGAGCGGAGCGCGCAGTTGCACCGCTCCCGCCATCTCGCGGCGGACCAGCGCCTCGACCTTCTCGCGTTCGCCGGGTGCGACTTCCAGGACGATTTCGTCATGAACCTGGAGCAACAGGCGGGAGGTGAGGCCCGCTTCGGTCAGGGCGCGGTCCACGTTCAGCATCGCGACCTTCACGATGTCCGCCGCGGTGCCCTGGATCGGGGCGTTGAGCGCCATCCGCTCGGCCATCTCTCGGCGCTGGCGGTTGTCGCTGTTGAGGTCCGGCAGGTAGCGGCGCCGGCCCAGCATCGTCTCCGTGTAGCCCGTCGCGCGGGCCTCCTCGACGGCGCGCTGCAGATACTCGCGTACGCCGCCGAAGCGCTCGAAGAACGTGTCCATCAGGCCGCGCGCCTCGCCGGCCTCGATGTTCAGCTGCTGCGACAGGCCGAACGCGGACAGGCCGTAGGCCAGGCCGTACGACATCGCCTTGATCTTGCGCCGCATCTCCGGGTCGACCTCGGACTTGGCGACGCCGAAGACCTGGGAGGCGACCGTGGTGTGGAGGTCCTCGCCGGAGGCGAACGCCTCGATGAGGCCCGCGTCCTCCGACAGGTGGGCCATCACGCGCAGTTCGATCTGGCTGTAGTCCGCGGTGAGCAGCGACTCGTACCCCTCGCCGACCACGAAGCCCCGCCTGATCGCGCGGCCCTCGTCGGTGCGGACGGGGATGTTCTGCAGGTTGGGGTCGGTGGAGGAGAGCCGGCCGGTCGCGGCGACGGTCTGGTTGAACGTGGTGTGGATGCGGCCGTCCGCCGCGATCGTCTTGACCAGGCCTTCGACGGTGACGCGCAGTTTGGCCTGCTCGCGGTGGCGCAGCATGACGACGGGCAGCTCGTGCTCGGTCTGGGCGGCGAGCCAGGCCAGCGCGTCGGCGTCGGTGGTGTAGCCGGTCTTGGTCTTCTTCGTCTTGGGCAGGGCCAGTTCGCCGAAGAGGACTTCCTGGAGCTGCTTGGGCGAGCCCAGGTTGAACTCGTGGCCCACCGAGGCGTGCGCCTCCTTGACGGCCTGCTGGACCGCGCCGGCGAACTGCTGCTCCATCGCTTCCAGGTGGGCGCGGTCGGCCGCGATGCCGTACCGCTCCATGCGGGCCAGGAGGAGCGAGGTGGGCAGTTCCACGTAGTGCAGCAGGTCGGTGGCGCCGACCTCCTTGAGGCGCTCGGTGAACGCGCCGCCCAGGTCGAGGACGGCTCGTGCCTGCGTCATCAGGGCGGCGGCCTCCGCCTCGTCGTCCGCGCCGAACGCGAGCTGCCCGTCGGCGGCGCCGGCCGGGGCCAGCTCACGGCCGAGGTACTCGATCGACAGGGCGTCCAGGGCGAAGGAGCGGCGGCCGGGCTTGACGAGGTAGGCGGCGAGCGCGGTGTCCATGGAGACGCCGGCGATGCTCCAGCCGTGCTCGGGGAAGACCCGCATGGCGGCCTTGGCGTTGTGCATGATCTTGGGCTGGGCGGCGTCGGCCATCCACGCGGCGAAGGCCCGCTCGTCGGCCTCGTCGATCAGCGCCGGGTCGAACCAGCCGGCCGCCCCGTCCGCCGCGGCCAGCGCGATCTCGGTGACGCTTCCGGCGCCGAGCGCCCAGGTGTCGACGGTGGCCACACCGAGCGGCTGCCCGCCGTGCTCGGCCAGCCACGGAGCGAGTTCGCCCGCGCCGAGGACGGTGCCGTCGACGTCGACACCGGCGGCCGGCTCGGGCGCCTGCGCCTCGTCCGCGCCCGGGTCGACGGCGAGCAGCCGCTCGCGCAGCGACGGGTTGCGGATCTCCAGGACGTCGAGGACGCCGGTCAACGCGGCGCGGTCATAGGCGGCGCGCTCCAGCTCGGCCGGGCCCTTGGGCAGCTCCACGTCCTTGACCATCTCGGTGAGGCGGCGGTTGAGCTTCACCGCGTCGAGATGGTCGCGGAAGTTCTGCCCGGCCTTGCCCTTGACCTCCTCGGCGCGCTCCACGAGCTCCGCGAACGAACCGAACTGGTTGATCCACTTCGCGGCGGTCTTCTCACCGACACCGGGGATGCCCGGCAGGTTGTCCGACGGGTCGCCGCGCAGCGCCGCGAAGTCCGGGTACTGCGCCGGGGTCAGGCCGTACTTCTCCTCGACCTTCGCCGGGGTGAACCGGGTCAGCTCCGAGACGCCCTTGGTGGGGTAGAGGACGGTCACGTGGTCGGAGACCAGCTGGAAGGAGTCGCGGTCACCGGTGACGATCAGGACGTCGAAACCGGCCGCCTCGGCCTGGGTGGCCAGCGTGGCGATGATGTCGTCCGCCTCGAACCCGTCGGTCGCGAACCGGTCGACGTGCATCGCGTCGAGCAGCTCGCCGATCAGCTCGACCTGGCCCTTGAACTCGTCCGGGGTCTTCGACCGGTTCGCCTTGTACTCGGGGAACTCCGTGGAACGCCACGTCTTGCGGGACACGTCGAACGCGACCGCGAAGTGCGTGGGCGCCTCGTCACGCAGGGTGTTCGCGAGCATGGACATGAAGCCGTAGACCGCGTTGGTCGGCTGGCCCGTCGCGGTGGTGAAGTTCTCCGCGGGCAGCGCGAAGAACGCCCGGTACGCCAGGGAGTGCCCGTCCATGAGGAGCAGGCGCGGTCGGTTGTCCGGGGACTTCTTCGATGCTGTCTCAGCCATGCCCCCGATCCTGCCACGCCCCACTGACAATCCTGGCCAGTCCCGGTCCGGGCCCGCGGCTGTCGGAGGTGCGTGACAGGATCGAAGGTGTACGCATCTCGTGTCCGCTCGAAGGGGAGCAGCGCCATGGCCAGCAAGCCGCCCGCAGGTGATCCGGTCCAGGACGCGCCGCAGGTCGCCGCGCCCAAGCACGCCGCCGCCGGCCTCCCCGCCATCGGTCACACCCTGCTCATGGCCCAGCAGCAGATGGGCGTGAGCCGCACCGCGCGGACCCTGCTCAAGGTCAACCAGAAGGACGGCTTCGACTGCCCCGGCTGCGCCTGGCCGGAGGGCGACAAGCGGCACACCGCGGAGTTCTGCGAGAACGGCGCGAAGGCCGTCGCCGAGGAGGCCACGCTGCGCCGGGTCACCCCCGACTTCTTCGCCGCGCATCCCCTCGCCGACCTCGCCACGCGCAGCGGGTACTGGCTGGGCCAGCAGGGCCGCATCACCCAGCCCATGTACCTGCCCGAGGGCGCCGACCGGTACGAGGCCATCACCTGGGAGCGGGCCTTCGAGATCATCGCGGAGGAGCTCACCGCGCTCGACTCGCCCGACGAGGCCCTCTTCTACACCTCGGGCCGCACCAGCAACGAGGCCGCGTTCCTGCTCCAGCTCTTCGCCCGCGAGTTCGGCACCAACAACCTGCCGGACTGCTCCAACATGTGCCACGAGTCGTCCGGTTCGGCGCTCACCGAGACCATCGGCATCGGCAAGGGAAGCGTCTCCCTCGAAGACCTCCACCAGGCCGACCTCATCGTGATCGCCGGGCAGAACCCGGGCACCAACCACCCCCGGATGCTCTCCGCCCTGGAGAAGGCGAAGCACGCCGGAGCCAGGATCATCTCGGTCAACCCGCTGCCCGAGGCGGGCCTGGAGAAGTTCAAGAACCCGCAGACCCCCCAGGGCATGATCAAGGGCGCCGCCCTCACCGATCTGTTCCTGCAGATCCGCATCGGCGGCGACCAGGCCCTGTTCCGCCTCCTCAACAAGCTGATCCTGGAGACCGAAGGCGCCGTCGACGAGCTCTTCGTACGTGAACACACCCATGGATTCGAGGAGTTCAGGGCCGCGGCCCGCGAAGCGGACTGGGAGGCCACCCTCGCCGCGACCGGCCTGAGCCGCACCGAGATCGAGCAGGCCCTCGCGATGGTCCTCGCCTCCAAGCGCACCATCGTCTGCTGGGCCATGGGCCTCACCCAGCACAAGCACTCCGTGCCGACCATCCGCGAGGTCGTCAACTTCCTCCTGCTGCGCGGCAACATCGGCCGCCCCGGCGCCGGCGTCTGCCCGGTCCGCGGCCACTCCAACGTGCAGGGCGACCGCACCATGGGCATCTTCGAGCGGCCCGCCCCGGCCCTCCTCGACGCCCTGGAGAAGGAGTTCGGCTTCGCCCCGCCCCGCCACCACGGCTACGACGTCGTCCGGTCCATCGAGGCGCTGCGCGACGGCAAGGCCAAGGTGTTCTTCGCCATGGGCGGCAACTTCGTGAGCGCCACCCCCGACACCGACGTCACCGAGGCCGCCATGCGCCGCGCCTCGCTCACCGTGCACGTCTCGACCAAGCTCAACCGCTCGCACGCGGTGACCGGCCGGCGCGCCCTGATCCTGCCCACCCTGGGCCGCACCGACAAGGACGTACAGAAGAGCGGCAGGCAGTTCGTGACCGTGGAGGACTCCATGGGCATGGTCCACGCCTCCCGCGGCAACCTCGCCCCGGCAAGCCGCCATCTGCTGTCCGAGCCCGCCATCGTGGCCCGCATGGCGCGGGCCACCCTCGGCGCCCATTCGGTGATCGACTGGGCGGAGTTCGAGAAGGACTACGCCACGATCCGCGACCGCATCGCCCGCGTGGTGCCCGGCTTCGAGGACTTCAACGCCAAGGTCGCCCACCCCGGCGGCTTCCAGCTGCCGCACGCCCCGCGCGACGAGCGGCGCTTCCCCACCGCCACCGGCAAGGCCAACTTCACGGCGGCGCCCGTCGAATTCCCCGAGCTCCCCGAAGGCCGGCTGCTGCTGCAGACCCTGCGCTCGCACGACCAGTACAACACCACCATCTACGGCCTCGACGACCGCTACCGCGGCATCAAGGGCGGCCGCCGGGTGGTCCTCGTCAACCCCGCCGACGCGGCCGAACTGGGCCTGGCCGACGGGGCGTACACGGACCTCGTGAGCGAGTGGAAGGACGGCGTGGAGCGGCGCGCCCCCGGCTTCCGCGTCGTCCACTACCCGACCGCCCGCGGCTGCGCCGCCGCCTACTACCCGGAGACCAACGTCCTGGTCCCCCTCGGCTCCACGGCCGACGTCAGCAACACCCCGGCCAGCAAGTCCGTGGTGGTGCGCTTCGAACCCGCGGAGCGGGAGGACCGGGCCGGGGAATGAGAGCTGCGCCCTAAGCGTTTGCTCAGCCATCTGGTATGACGGAGCGGACAGCGCAGTAACCGCAGATGAACGGAGCCGTGCCCATGGGCGAGCAGAGCAGCGTGAAGTTCCCGCAGGACGTAGTCGACGAGTACGCGGCCCTCGGCGTCGACCTGCATGCGATGTTCTCCGCCGGCGATCTGGGCACCCGCATGGGCGTGCAGATCATCGAGGCCTCCGCGGAGCGCGTCGTGGGCACCATGCCCGTCGAGGGCAACACCCAGCCTTACGGACTGCTGCACGGCGGCGCCTCCGCGGTCCTGGCCGAAACGCTCGGCTCGGTCGGCTCGATGCTCCACGGCGGCCTCAGCAAGGTCGCCGTCGGCGTGGACCTGAACTGCACCCACCACCGCGGCGTGAAGAGCGGCCTGGTCACCGGGGTCGCCACCCCCGTGCACCGCGGCCGCTCGACCGCCACGTACGAGATCGTCATCACCGACGAGCAGGACAAGCGGGTCTGCTCGGCCCGGCTGACGTGCCTGCTGCGCGACGCCGAGGGCCTCAAGGCCTGAACCCGCGCAGGAACACGCCGGAGCCGACAACTCCGCTTCACGGCCGGTGAGTTGACGACTCACCGGCCATTGTCACGTCACGGGGCGCGCCCTACCGTCGTGCCATGAGGACCCGAGCGGGACCACGGGCGGGGGCACGGGCACGGACACAGCGGCCGGAACGCCCGCCGGCACGGCGGCCGGCGCGGGCGCGAGCGGCCCTCGTCGGCGCGCTCGCCCTCGCGGCCGCCCTGGCGGGCTGCTCCTCCACCGACTCCCCCGCCCCACCCGGCACCACCGCCGCACACCCCGCCCCCTCCCTCAACTCCCCCTCCCCGCACACCACTTCACCTGCGGAACTCTGCACCCACCTGATCACCTACTGGGCGGAGCAGGAGCTGGACGAGGGCCAGGGATCCGGCCTGGACTATCAGGAGAAGGGCCTGTCCGACGGGCAGAACGAGATCCTCCTGACCACCCTGGCCGCGGCACGTCAGGAGCGCGCCGCGCACGGCAGGGCCGCGGGCGACCGGCTCATCGAGGAGCACGCGCAGCGCGGTTGCGCCGAGCGCTATCGCAACGGCACCCCGACGACGGACCCCTGGGCGCAGACGAAGCTGCCCACCCCGTCCGGATCTTCGTAACGCTGCGTAATGATCAGCCGGGGCGGCGAGAGCACGTTCCGGCCACCGGGCGACACCGTCCAGGCCGACGCCCGGCTTCCGGACGCCCGGGGCCGTGTCAGCACCATGATCCCCTCAAGCCCCTTAGCGGAACTGCGCGTTCTCATCATGCGAGAAATCCCGGCGCCCTTAAATGTGCAAATTGTCCGCCCTGTGCCACGAAGGTTTGGCCTTGGCATAACAAGAAAGTCACATCCTGTCCCGGCCGCTCCCCACCCTCCCCAGCTGCGCTTAGAGTCACGGCCAGTCACCGCGCCGCCGGGTGCGACTGCTGCACGGCCCTCACCAACCAGTACGGCCCGGCGACCGACACGGCACCTCGCCACGAGGAGGCCGCGCCAGGGAAAGGACCCACCGTGCGACACCGTTCCTTGCTCATCCTCACCACAGTGCTCACCACAGGCGCACTCACGCTCACCGCCTGCGGTTCGCGCGACAAAGGCGGCGACGACAGCAGCGGCAAGAAGCAGACCGTCGTCATCGGCGTAGACGCACCCCTCACAGGTGACCTGTCCGCCCTCGGCCTCGGGATCAAGAACTCCGCCGACCTCGCCGCCCAGACGGCGAACAAGCAGAACCTCGTCCCCGGCGTCGAGTTCAAGACCCAGCCGCTCGACGACCAGGCACAGCCGTCCGTCGGCCAGCAGAACGCCACGAAGTTCATCGGCGACAAGAGCGTCGTCGGCGTCGTCGGCCCCCTGAACTCCAGCGTCTCGCAGTCCATGCAGAAACCGCTCAACGACGCCGGCCTCACCCAGATATCCCCCGCCAACACGGGCACCGAGCTGACCCAGGGCGACGGCTGGAAGACCGGCACGAAGAAGCGCCCCTACAAGACCTTCTTCCGCACCGCCACCACCGACCAGGTCCAGGGCGCCTTCGCCGCCAAGTACCTGTTCAACAACGCCAAGATCGACTCGGTCTACCTCATCGACGACCAGAAGACCTACGGCGCCGGCCTCGCCGCGTCCTTCAAGGACACCTTCACCAAGCTCGGCGGCAAGATCGTCGGAAGCGACCACATCAACCCCGACGACCGCGACTTCAACGCCATCGTCGCCAAGGTCAAGACCACCGGCGCCAAGGCCCTCTACTACGGCGGCGAATACCCCGCCGCCGGCCCCCTGTCCCAGCAGCTCAAGGACAGCGGCACCAACATCCCGCTCATGGGCGGCGACGGCATCTACAGCGCCGACTTCATCAAGCTCAACAAGAAGGCCGCAGGCGACCTCGCCACCTCCGTCGGCAAGCCCGTCGAGCAGCTCGACTCCGCGAAGACCTTCATCGCGAACTACAAGACCGCCGGATACAAGGACGCCTACGAGGCCTACGGGGGCGGCACCTACGACGCCACCTGGGCCATCATCCAGGCCGTCAAGGACGTCGTCACCGCCAACAACGGCAAGCTCCCCGACGGCGACCTGCGCGCCAAGGTCCTCGACGCCGTCGGCAAGGTCAAGTTCGACGGAGTCACCGGCCCCGTCTCCTTCGACGAATACGGCGACACCACCAACACCATGATGACCGCCTACAAGGTCACCGACGGCGCCTGGAAGCCCGAGCTCAGCGAGGCCTACAAGCCGTAACCCGGCGAATCCCGCCACGCCGCAACCCAAGGACCGCGCGGGAGCGCCACCAGCGCTCCCGCGCGGTGCCATATCCGCTCACATTCACGGAGGCCCCGCGGTGCACGAACTGCCGCAACAGCTGGCCAATGGACTCATCCTCGGCGCGATGTACGGACTCATCGCGATCGGCTACACGATGGTCTACGGCATTGTCCAGCTCATCAACTTCGCCCACGGCGAGATATTCATGGTCGGGGGCTTCGGGGCTCTCACCGTCTTCCTCGCACTCCCCTCAGGCTTCTCGCTCCTCGCCGCCATCCCGCTCATGATCATCGGCGGCGTCATCGTCTCCGTACTCGTCGCCACCGCAGCCGAGCGCTTCGCCTACCGCCCCCTGCGCAACGCACCCCGCCTCGCCCCGCTCATCACCGCGATCGGCCTCTCCCTCGCCCTCCAGCAAGCCGTATGGAAGTGGTACCCCGACGCCAAGAAGGACCGCTCCTTCCCCCAGTTCGACGGCAGCCCCTTCCACCTCCTCGGCGCCAACATCCAACGCGGCGACCTCTTCATCCTCATCGCCGCCCCCGTCTGCATGATCGCCCTCGGCATCTACGTCAACAAAACCCGCACCGGCCGCGGCATGCAGGCCACCGCCCAAGACCCCGACACCGCCAAACTCATGGGCATCAACACCGACCGCATCATCGTCATGGCCTTCGCCATCGGCGCCGCGTTCGCCGCCGTCGCCGCCGTCGGCTACGGCCTCCACAACGGCCAAGTCGGCTTCCGCATGGGCTTCATCATGGGCCTCAAAGCCTTCACCGCAGCCGTACTCGGCGGCATCGGCAACATCTACGGAGCCATGCTCGGCGGCATCGTCCTCGGCCTCGCCGAAGCACTCGCCGTCGGCTACATCGGCAACATCCCCAGCATGGAACTCTTCGGCGGCGGCGCCTGGAAGGACGTATGGGCCTTCGTCCTCCTCATCGTCGTCCTCCTCGTGCGACCCCAAGGCCTGCTCGGCGAACGCGTCGCGGACAGGGCGTGATCACCATGACCACCAACACCACCCCCAGCACCCCCGCCGCCGACACCGCGGCCCCCCTCATCCCGCTCCCCACCACCCTCGCCCGGCACACCGTCACCGCCGGCGCCGCCATCGCCCTCATCGGCACCTTCCTCGCATGGACCTGGACCAGCGACTTCCCCGGCGACCTCACCGTCACCGGCTACCCCGGCGGCCTCCAGCTCCTCACCCTCACCACCGCAGCCCTCACCATCCTCTTCGCCCTCTCCACCTACGGCGTCCCAGGACTGCGCTGGCTCACCCCCGGCGGCACCAACGCCCCCCTCCGCCTCCTCACCCTCGCCACCTTCGGCACCACCGGCTACACCCTCGGCGCGATCTCCAGCGACCTCGGCGGCATCGTCAACCTCGAACCGGGCGCCTACGTCTCCGGAATCGGCTCCCTCATCGCCCTCATCGCCGCCTTCGCCCTCCCCGGCGACACCCCCACCACCGACACCACCGGCGACAACACCTGGCAACGCATCCGCCACACCCTCGCCGCCCCCAGCCCCACCCCCGCCAAGACAATCCCCGACTGGGCCGGCATCCTCATCATCGTCGCCGCCTTCGCCATCGGCCTCTACGTCTTCGCCTACGGCATCGACACCGCCTACACCGAACTGTTCATCGGCTTCCTCATCACCGCCGTGTTCACCTTCGCCGCCATCACCCAGGCAGGCCTCATCGCCCGCCTCTCCGCACTCACCGCACACCACCGCACCATCACCCTCAGCGCCGCCTTCGTCGCCGCGATCTGCTTCCCCTTCACACAATCCAGCGACGAATACGCCCTCATCGGCGCCAACATCCTCATCTTCGCCACCGTCGCCCTCGGCCTCAACGTCGTCGTCGGCCTCGCCGGCCTCCTCGACCTCGGCTACGTCGCCTTCCTCGGCGTCGGCGCCTACGCCGCAGCCCTCGTCTCCGGCGCAAGCACCTCCAGCCTCGGCGTCCACTTCCCCTTCTGGGCCGCCATCCTCGTCGGCGCCGGCGCATCCCTCATCTTCGGCGTCCTCATCGGCGCCCCCACCCTGCGCCTACGCGGCGACTACCTCGCCATCGTCACCCTCGGCTTCGGCGAAATCTTCCGCATCACCATGAACAACCTCAACGGGAACAGCGGACCCAACGTCACCAACGGCTCCCGCGGCATCCCCGCCATCCCCGACATCACGATCTTCGGATACGACCTCGGCATCAGCCACGACATCGCCGGCTTCACCCTCGGCAAACCCGGCAACTACTACCTCCTGATGCTCGTCATCACCCTGATCGTCGTCACCGTCTTCCGACGCAGCGCCGACTCCCGCATCGGCCGCGCCTGGGTCGCCATCCGCGAAGACGAAACCGCCGCCACCGCCATGGGCATCAACGGCTTCCGCGTCAAACTCATCGCCTTCGCACTCGGCGCCACCCTCGCCGGACTCGCCGGCACCGTCCAAGGCCACCTCACCAGCACCGTCACCCCCGAGCAGTACCAATTCGCCGGCTCCGTACCCCCCAACTCCGCCTTCCTCCTCGCCGCCGTCATCCTCGGCGGCATGGGAACCATGAGCGGACCCCTCATCGGCGCCGCCCTGCTCTACCTCATCCCGGCCAAACTCCAATTCATGCAGGACTACCAGCTCCTCCTCTTCGGAGTCGCCCTCATCGTCCTCATGCGCCTACGCCCCGAAGGCATCGTCGCCGACCGCAGGAAAAAGCTCGAATTCCACGAGACCGGCCAACTCGACACACCAGAAACCAGCCTCACCGACACACCCGTCGGCGTCACCAAGGCGGGGGCGTGACCACCATGACCACCACCACCGACACCGTCCTCCACGCCAGCGGCGTCACCATGCGCTTCGGCGGCCTCACCGCCGTACGCAACGTCGACCTCACCGTCAACAGCGGCGAAATCGTCGGCCTCATCGGCCCCAACGGCGCAGGCAAAACCACCTTCTTCAACTGCCTCACCGGCCTGTACATCCCCACCGAAGGAAAAGTGACCTACAAAGGCACCATCCTTCCCCCCAAACCCCACCTCGTCACCCAAGCCGGCGTCGCCCGCACCTTCCAGAACATCCGCCTCTTCCCCAACATGACCGTCCTGGAAAACGTCCTCGTCGGCCGCCACACCCGCACCAAAGAAGGCCTCTGGTCCGCACTCCTGCGCCTCCCCGGATTCAAAAAAGCCGAAGACGCATCCCGCGAACGAGCCATGGAACTCCTCGAGTTCACCGGACTCGCCGCAAAAGCCGACCACCTCTCCCGCAACCTCCCCTACGGCGAACAACGCAAGCTCGAAATCGCCCGCGCACTCGCCAGCGAACCCGGACTCCTCCTCCTCGACGAGCCCACCGCCGGCATGAACCCCCAAGAAACCCGCGCCGCCGAAGAACTCATCTTCGCCATCCGCGACCAAGGCATCGCCGTCCTCGTCATCGAACACGACATGCGGTTCATCATGAACCTCTGCGACCGCGTCTCCGTCCTCGTCCAAGGCCAAAAACTCATCGAAGGCACCCCCGACATCGTCCAAGCCGACGAACGCGTCATCGCCGCCTACCTCGGCACCCCCTTCGAAGGCGCACCCGGAGACGAGGAAATCGCCGAAGTAGAAGCAGCCGAAACGGCGCAGAGCACCACCCGCACCGAAGGAGACACCCCGTGACCGCACTCCTCGAAGTCGAGGACCTCCGGGTCGCCTACGGCAAAATCGAAGCCGTCAAAGGCATCTCCTTCAGCGTCGAAGCAGGCCAGGTCGTCACCCTCATCGGCACCAACGGCGCCGGCAAAACCACCACCCTGCGCACCCTCTCCGGCCTCCTCGAACCCCTCGCCGGACGCATCACCTTCGACGGCAAACCCCTCAAAAACGTCCCCGCACACAAAATCGTCGCCCTCGGCATGGCCCACTCCCCCGAAGGCCGCCACATATTCCCCCGCATGACCATCGAGGACAACCTCCGCCTCGGCGCCTACCTCCGCGACGACAAAGCCGGCATCGAAAAAGACATCCAGCGCGCCTACGACCTCTTCCCCATCCTCGGAGAACGCCGAAAGCAAGCCGCAGGCACCCTCTCCGGCGGCGAACAACAAATGCTCGCCATGGGCCGCGCCCTCATGTCCCAGCCCAAACTCCTCATGCTGGACGAACCCTCCATGGGCCTCTCCCCCATCATGATGCAGAAAATCATGGCCACCATCACCGAACTCAAAGCCCAAGGCACCACCATCCTGCTCGTCGAACAGAACGCCCAAGCCGCGCTCTCCCTCGCCGACCAGGGCCACGTCATGGAAATCGGCAAAATAGTCCTCTCCGGAACCGGACAGGACCTCCTCCACGACGAATCCGTCCGCAAGGCCTACCTCGGCGAAGACTGAACCCCGCACACACAAAAGTGGCCCGCACCCGGAACTGCCTCCGGATGCGGGCCCTTCGCGTACATCGGGGAACTACTCCCCCTTCGCCGCCTTCTTCTCCTCGGCGTCCTCAATAACCGCCTCGGCAACCTGCTGCATCGACATCCGCCGGTCCATCGACGTCTTCTGAATCCACCGGAACGCCGCCGGCTCCGACAACCCGTACTGCGTCTGCAACACCGACTTCGCCCGGTCCACCAGCTTCCGCGTCTCCAAACGCTGCGAAAGGTCCGCGACCTCCTGCTCCAGCGCCTTCAACTCCGTGAACCGCGACACCGCCATCTCGATCGCCGGCACCACATCGCTCTTCGAGAACGGCTTCACCAGATACGCCATCGCACCGGCGTCCCGCGCCCGCTCCACCAGATCCCGCTGACTGAACGCGGTCAGCATCAGCACCGGCGCGATCGACTCCTTCGCGATCAGCTCCGCCGCGGAGATCCCGTCCAGGACCGGCATCTTCACATCCAGGATCACCAGATCCGGCTGGTGCTCCCGGGCCAGCTCGACGGCCTTCTGCCCGTCACCGGCCTCGCCGACGACCGCGTAGCCCTCTTCTTCGAGCATCTCTTTGAGATCGAGGCGGATGAGGGCCTCGTCCTCAGCGATGACGACACGGGTCGTCAGCGGGGGGACGTGCGACGCGTCGTCGTCTGCGACGGGCTGGGGCGACTCGGGGGCGGTCACGGGGGCTCCTTGGTTAAGGCAGGTGCTGCTACCTGAGCCTACCTAGCTCCTGTATGTTTGAGATACGAGGGGTCTTCGGTATCCTTCGTTTCGAAGGGGCCCCGGTAGCCCAGCGGTAGAGGCGATGGATTCAAAACCCATTCAGCGTCGGTTCGAATCCGACTCGGGGCACTTCTCCTTCATTTCCAAGGTTCAGCCAATGTTTGGCGATCTTCACTCGACCTGCTGAACACACGCTCGGAACGTCACCCTGCGGCAGGCAATCGACAAGCCTCTCGGGCATGTACGACATATCGACGCGGCGCTCCGTTCTGGAGCTCGTCGCCCAAGGCCGCAGCCTGAACTCCGTCAGCAAGCAGACCGGGATATCGCGCGCGGCGATTCGCGCCTGGCAGAGCCGAATCGAGCCGCTCCGCAGCGCGAGCCCGTGTCCGAGGTGCCGCCACGACCCGGGCGTTCCGGGTGACACCGCCGCGTACGCGTACCTTCTCGGCCTCTATCTCGGAGACGGCTGCATCAGCGCACACCCGCGAGGCGTCGGCCACTACTTGCGCATCGCCTGCGCCGACGCGTGGCCGGGCCTGATGGAGCTGTGCCGGAATGCGATCAAAGCGGTGCGCCCGGAGAGCGGCGTGTACGACCTGCAAAGGCAGGGGTACGTCTCCGTGACCAGCTACGACCGCCACTGGCCCTGCCTGTTCCCTCAGCACGGTCCTGGCAAGAAGCACGAGCGTGCCATCGTGCTCGAACCCTGGCAGGAGGCCGTGATCGGCACACATCCATGGGAGTTCATCCGCGGGCTCGTTCATTCCGACGGATGCCGGATCGTCAACTGGACCGAGAAGGTCATCTCCGGTGAACGCAAGCGCTACGAATATCCTCGGTACTTCTTCACCAACACCTCCACCGACATCGTGGACCTCTTCACCGGCGCACTCGACCGTGTCGGGGTGGAATGGCGCTCCGCGCGCCGCGCCCGGGGCGCCCGGAACGTATCCGTCGCCCGGCGGAACTCCGTCGCCCTCATGGACCAGCACATAGGCCCGAAATACTGACGAGGGCCCCCTGCAAGGGGTGGGGCAAGGGGCCGGGGCCCGGGGTTACTTGGGGCTGTCGTCTTCGCCGATGTGGTGGACGCGGACCAGGTTGGTGGAGCCGGGGACGCCGGGCGGGGAGCCGGCCGTGATGACGACGACGTCGCCCTTCTGGCAGCGGCCGACCTTCAGGAGCATCTCGTCGACCTGCGCCACCATCTCGTCGGTGGATTCGACGTGCGGGCCGAGGTAGGTCTCCACGCCCCAGGTGAGGTTGAGCTGGGAGCGGGTGGCGGGCACCGGGGTGAAGGCGAGCAGGGGGATCGGGGAGCGGTAGCGGGAGAGGCGTTTGACGGTGTCGCCGGACTGGGTGAAGGCGACGAGGAATTTGGCGCCGAGGAAGTCGCCCATGTCGGCGGCGGCTCGGGCGACGGCTCCGCCTTGGGTGCGGGGTTTGTTGCGGTCGGTGAGGGGCGGGAGTCCTTTGGCGAGGACGTCTTCTTCGGCGGCTTCGACGATGCGGCCCATCGTTTTGACGGTTTCGATGGGGTGTTTGCCGATGCTGGTTTCGCCGGAGAGCATGACGGCGTCGGTGCCGTCGATGACGGCGTTGGCGACGTCGCTGGCTTCGGCGCGGGTGGGGCGGGCGTTGTCGATCATCGAGTCGAGCATTTGGGTGGCGACGATGACGGGTTTGGCATTGCGTTTGGCGAGTTTGATGGCGCGTTTTTGGACGATGGGGACTTGTTCGAGGGGCATTTCGACGCCGAGGTCGCCGCGGGCGACCATGATGCCGTCGAAGGCGGCGACGATGTCGTCGATGTTGTCGACGGCTTGGGGTTTTTCGATTTTGGCGATGACGGGGAGGCGTCGGCCTTCTTCGTCCATGATGCGGTGGACGTCGTCGATGTCGCGTCCGTTGCGGACGAAGGAGAGGGCGATGATGTCGGCGCCGGTGCGCAGGGCCCAGCGGAGGTCTTCCTGGTCCTTGTCGGAGAGGGCGGGGACGGAGACGGCGACGCCGGGGAGGTTGAGGCCTTTGTGGTCGGAGACCATGCCTCCTTCGATGACGAGGGTGTGGACGCGGGGGCCGTCGACGGCGGTGACTTGGAGGGCGACTTTGCCGTCGTCGACGAGGATGCGTTCGCCGGTGGTGACGTCGCCGGCGAGGCCGCTGTAGGTGGTGCCGCAGCGGTGGCGGTCGCCTTGGGTGTCGGGTTCGACGGTGATGGTGAATTCGTCGCCGCGTTCAAGGAGTACGGGGCCTTCGGTGAAGCGGCCGAGGCGGATCTTCGGGCCTTGAAGGTCGGCGAGGATGCCGACGTTGTGGCCGGTTTCGTCGGAGGCTTTGCGGACGTGGTGGTAGCGCTCTTCGTGTTCGGCGTAGGTGCCGTGGCTGAGGTTGAAGCGGGCTACGTCCATTCCGGCTTCGACCAGGGCTTTGATCTGGTCGTATGTGTCGGTGGCGGGCCCTAGGGTGCAGACGATTTTGGCTCGGCGCATGGGATGAGCCTAGGGGCTTACCGTCGGGTAGGTATTTGGTCGTGGGTTACTGCTCAACAACCTTTGGGTGAAGGGTGGTTGACAAGTGTTGAATCGTGCGCGGGGGCGCTCCGATGAGCGGTTCGGGGCCCCCGGGCGGGGTGGCGCGGCGGGGTGTTAGAGGGTGGGCGGGGTCATGATGAAGCGTGCGTTGACGCGGGCGTGGACGGATTGGCGTTGGGGTTCGAGGTCGAGGGCGGGGGCGGGTTCGGGGGCGGCGCCGGGGGCGGCTGCGCGGAAGGCCATGCCGCCGCCGGCGGGGCGGCCGTAGCCGGGTGTGGGGTTGTCGGCGCCGGGGTCGGAGAGTTCGACGAGTGCGGCGAGGCTGGTGCCGAGGGCGTCGGCGTATTCGCGGGCGCGTGCGACGGCTTGCTGGACGGCGCGGCGGCGTACGTCGCCGTAGGCGGGTGAGTCGCGGCGCAGGGACCACCAGGGGCCGTCGACGCGGGTGAGTTCGAGGTCGGCGAGGCGGGTGGTGAGTTCGCCGAGTGCGGTGAAGTCGGTGAGTTCGGTGGTGATGCGGACGCTGCCGTTGTAGGTGCGGACGCGTTCGCCGCGGCCGTGGCGGGCGAGTTGGGGGGTGAGGGTGAAGGCGCCGGTTTCGAGTTTGTCGACGGCGGTGCCGTAGGTCTTGATGAGGTCGATGACGTAGGCGTTGCGGCGGGTGAGGTCGTCGAGGGTGGCGCGGCGGTCGGTTCCGCGGGTGGCGATGGTGATGGTGATGCCGGCGAGTTCGGGGTCGACTTCGAGGTGGGCTTCGCCGTGGACGGCGAGGCGGGGCTGGTCGGGGGTTCCGTAGGGCTGGGTGTCGGTCATGGGTCCACTGTGGCATTGGCGGGGGTGTCGGGTGGGTGGTGTTCTGTCAGGGCCCGGTCATCAGATCGAAACCTTCTGTGGGTGTTGCGGGGGCGGGGTTGTGCGTCAGAATCCGTGGGTCTACGCGCGTCGCCGTCCGCTCAACTTCTACGCGCGTCACACGACTTCAGGGAGAGAGCATGCCGCTGAACCGCAGGACGTTCCTTGGCACTACGGCCGCCGCCGGTGCCGGTGTGGCCGTGGCCGGGGGTGTCGCGTCGCCCGCCGAGGCGGCGCCGATGGAGCTGGACCACGGGCACGGGCGTCCGCCGAAGCGGTACGCGTTCTCGGTGATGGGGACGACGGATCTGCACGGCCATGTCTTCAACTGGGACTACTTCACGGACGCGGAGTACGACGACGCGGCGCACAACGATGTGGGTCTGGCGAAGATCTCGACTCTGGTGGACCAGGTCCGCAAGGAGAAGGGCCGGCACAACACGCTGCTGATCGACGCGGGTGACATCATCCAGGGCACGCAGCTGTCGTACTACTACGCGCGGGTCGAGCCGATCACGGGGTCGGGCGGGAAGCGGGGGCCCGAGCACCCGATGGCGCTGGCGATGAACCACATGCGCTATGACGCGGCGGCGCTCGGCAACCACGAGTTCAACTACGGCATTCCGACGCTGCGCGCGTTCCAGGACCAGTTGGACTTTCCGCTGCTCGGTGCGAACGCGCTGGACGCGAAGACGTTGAAGCCGGCGTTCCCTCCGTACACGGTGCGGCGGTTGAAGGTGCCGCACGGGCCGGATGTGAAGGTGGGGATCCTGGGTCTCACCAACCCGGGGATCGCGATCTGGGACAAGGCGAACGTGCAGGGCAGGATGGTGTTCCCGGGTCTGGTGGAGCAGGCGAAGATCTATGTGCCGAAGCTGCGGGCGCTCGGGTGTGACGTGGTGATCTGTACGGATCACTCGGGCCTGGACGGTTCCACGTCGTACGGGGACGCGCTGCCGTATCCGGAGAACGCGTCGTCGTTGGTGGCGGAGCAGGTGCCGGGGATCGACGCGATCCTGGTGGGTCACACCCACAAGGAGGTGGCGTCGCGGACGGTGGTCAACCAGGAGACCGGCAAGACGGTGGTGCTGTCCGAGCCGTACATGTGGGGCATGCGGCTGAGCGTCTTCGACTTCGAGTTGGAGTTCTCGCGGGGCCGCTGGCATGTGGCGTCGGTGACGGCGGGGGTGCGCAACGCCAACGCGGTGGCCGAGGACCCGGTGGTGAAGCGTCTGGTGAAGGCGGAGCACGACAGGGTCGTGGCGTATGTGAACCAGGTGGTGGGCAGCAACGCGGCGGAGATGCGCTCGGACCAGGCTCCGTACAAGGATGTGCCGATCATCGATCTGATCAACCACATCCAGGCGGAGACGGTGAAGGCGGCGCTCGCGTCGACGCAGTACGCGGCGCTGCCGGTGCTGTCGCAGGCGGCGTGTTTCTCGCGGTCGGCCGTCATTCCGGCGGGCAAGGTGACGATCAAGGACGTCGCGGGTCTGTACGTGTACGAGAACACGCTGGAGGCGCGGCTTCTGACGGGTGCTCAGGTGCGGGCGTACATCGAGTTCTCGGCCAACTACTACGTGCAGACAACGGGTGCGGTGGACCCGGCGAAGATCACGAACGCGAACAGCACGCCGGACTACAACTACGACGTGGTCAGCGGGGTGTCGTACAAGGTCGACATCGCGAAGCCGGCGGGTTCGCGGGTGTCGAAGGTGATGTTCGACGGGAAGCCGTTGGACGACGCGGCGCAGTTCGTGCTGGCGGTGAACAACTACCGGGCCAATGGTGGCGGCAACTTCCCCGGGGTGGCCACCGCCAAGCAGCTGTGGGCGAACTCCGACGAGATCCGTAACACGATGATCGCGTGGGTGAAGGCGAAGGGTGTCATCGATCAGGCGGAGTTCGCTTCGGTGGACTGGAAGCTGACGCAGAACGGTGTCGCGGTGTTCTGAGCCGTCGGTGTGCTGAGCCGTCGGACGTGCTGAGCCGGCGGTCGGCGAAACGTCACGGCTGTTCGACGAGTGGAATCAGGCCCCCCGGGAGATGCGCCGGGCGGGCCTGGTTCTTTTTGTCGAGGCCGAAGGTGGTGAAGGCGGTGCGGGCCGGCAGGGGGTAGGGGTCCTTGCCGGTGAGGGAGTTGAGGATGGTGGCGCTGCGCCAGGCGGCGAGGCCGAGGTCGGGGGCGCCGACGCCGTGGGTGTGCTGCTCGGCGTTCTGGACGTGGACGTGTCCGGTGACGGAGGGGTCGAGGACGAGCCTGAACTCGTCGTCCACGCGCGGCCGTTCGGAGGCGTCGTAGCGCATGTAGGGGTCGAGTCCGGCGAGGATGCGGCCGAGGGGGCGTTCGCGGTAGCCGGTGGCGAGGACGACGGCGTCGGTGGTGAGGCGGGAGCGGGTGCCCTGCTGGGCGTGTTCGAGGTGGAGTTCGACCTTGGTGGTGGCGACGCGGCCCGCGGTTCGTACGCTCACGCCGGGGGTCATGGTGATGTCGGGCCAGCCGCCGTGCTGGGTGCGGCGGTAGAGCTCGTCGTGGATGGCGGCCATGGTGTCGGCGTCGATGCCCTTGTGCAGCTGCCATTGGCGCGGCAGGAGCTGGTCGCGTACGGCTTCGGGCAGGGCGTGGAAGTAGCGGGTGTAGTCCGGCGTGAAGTGTTCGAGGCCGAGCTTGGAGTACTCCATCGGCGCGAACGCTTCGCTGCGGGTGAGCCAGGTGAGTTTCTCGGCGCCCTGGGGGCGGTTGCGCAGGAGGTCGAGGAAGACTTCGGCGCCCGACTGGCCCGAGCCGATGACGGTGATGTGGTCGGCGGTGAGCAGGCGTGCGCGGTGGTCGAGGTAGTCGGCTGAGTGCAGGACGGGGACGGTGGGGGCGTCGGCGAGGGGCTTGAGGGGTTCGGGTACGTGGGGCTCGGTGCCGATGCCGATGGCGAGGTGGCGGGTGTGGGCGCGGCCGAGTGCCTGGGCTTCGCCGTTGAGGTCGAGGTGGGTGTAGTCGATTTCGAACAGGGCGCGTTCGGCGTTCCAGCGGACGGCGTCGACCTGGTGCGCGAAGTGGAGGTTGGTGAGGTTTTCGCTGACCCAGCGGCAGTAGGCGTCGTATTCGGTGCGCTGGATGTGGAACTTTTCGGCGAAGTAGAACGGGAAGAGCCGTTCTCGGTGCTTCAGGTAGTTGAGGAAGGTCCAGGGGTTGGTGGGGTCGGCGAGGGTGACGAGGTCGGCGAGGAAGGGGACTTGGAGGGTGGTGCCTTCGATGAGGAGGCCGGGGTGCCAGTGGAAGGCGGGGCGCTGTTCGTAGAAGGCGGTGTCGAGTCCGTCGGGGAGGCCGTGGGCGAGGGCGGCGAGGGAGAGGTTGAAGGGGCCGATGCCGATGCCGACGAGGTCGTGGGGTTGGTCTTCGGGGTGCGGGGTCATTGTGGGGCGCCTTCCGTGGGGGGTGGGGTGGGGGGTGGGGTGATGCGGGGTGGGGCGGCTGCTTCGGGTGCGGGGGCTTCGGAGGTGCCGGTTGCTTGGGGTGCGGCGGCTTCGGCGGCTTCGAGGGTGGTGGCTAGCAGGGTGGTGAGGTCGTCGGGGGTGAGGTGGGGGTTGAGGAGGGTGGCTTTGAGCCAGAGGCGGCCGTCGGCGTGGGCGCGGCCGAGGACGGCGGTGCCGTGGGTGAGCAGGGTGCGGCGGAGGTGGGCGACGGTGGCGTCGGGGGCGTGGCGGGGGCGGAAGAGGACGGTGGAGATGGCGGGGTGCCGGTAGAGCTCCAACTGTGGTTGGCGCTCGATGAGTTGGGCGAGTGTGGCGGCGTGGGCGCAGACCTGGTCGACGAGGTGGGCGAGGCCGTCGCGGCCGAGCGCGCGCAGGGTGACGGCGATTTTGAGGGCGTCGGGGCGGCGGGTGGTGCGCAGGGAGCGGCCGAGGAGGTCGGGCAGGCCGTGGTGGGTGTCGTCGTCGGCGTTGAGGTAGTCGGCGGTGTGCGCGAGGGGGGTGAGGTGGTCGGGGTCGGCGACGGCGAGGAGGCCGGCGGCGACGGGTTGCCAGCCGAGTTTGTGCAGGTCGAGGGTGACGGTGTCGGCGTGGTGGAGGCCGGCGAGCCGGGGGCGGTGGCGTTCGCTGAAGAGGAGGGGTCCGCCGTAGGCGGCGTCCACGTGGAGGCGGGCGTGGTGGCGGGCGCAGAGGGCGGCGATGGCGGGGAGGTCGTCGATGGCGCCGGTGTCGGTGGTGCCGGCGGTGGCGACGACGAGGGCGGGCCCGCCGAGGGTGGTGAGGGTGTCGTCGAGGGCGGCGAGGTCGGTGGTGCCGGTGGGCGCGGGGACGACGACGGGCCGGGGCAGGCCGAGGAGCCAGGCGGCGCGCTGGATGGAGTGGTGGGTGTGGGCGCCGCACACGATCTGCACGTGGTCGTGGTGTTCGCGGGCGAGGAGGAGCGCGAGTTGGTTGGACTCGGTGCCGCCGGTGGTGATGAGGGCGTCGCCGTGGGGCCAGATCTCCTGGGCGATGGTCCGGGTGAGGAGGGCTTCGAGGGCGGAGGCGGCGGGGGCCTGGTCCCAGGAGTCGAGGGAGGGGTTGAGGGCGGACGCGGCGAGGTCGGCGGCGGCCGCGAGGGCGAGGGGCGGGGTGTGGAGGTGGGCGGCGCAGAGGGGTTCGGCGGGGTCGGCGGCGCCTTCGGCGAGGGTGCGGACGAGGGTGGTGAGGGCTTCTTCGGCGCCGGTTCCGTGGGCGGGGAGTACGTCGCGGGCTGCGTGGTGGACGCGGTCGGCGACGGCTCGGGGTCCGCCGGCGGGCAGCGGGCCGCCCCGGGTCTTCGCTCCCTGGTCGAGGGCGTCGAGTACGACGTCGAGGAGGGGGCGAAGGGCGGCGGGCCCTGCGGTGCCTCCGGCGAGGGGCGGGCTGTGCATGGGGTTCCTTCGGGGGTGTGGGCAGCGACTTCACCAGCGTGGTCCTGCGTCGGCCGGTGAAGCCGCTGTGCACAACGATCTCAACCCGAAAGTGGTATTGCCTTGCGGTGGGGGCGAGTTGGGGCGGGTGGTTGCTGGTATGGCGGGTCCGGGCCGCCCCGGGCCGGGTCCGGGGCGGCCCGTGTGGGGGTCAGCCGCGTACGCGCAGGGCCCGGCGCAGGTCGTCGACCTGGTCGGCGAGGCGGCGGCGCAGGGCGGGGGTGAGGTCCTCGTGGGTCAGGCAGGTCTCGCCCAGGCGCAGGGTCTCCTCGTCGACGGCGGGCAGTGGGAAGGCGTAGTGGCCGGCGGCCTGGGCCATGGCGGGGCCGCGGCGGGTGGCGAAGGGGACGGTGTCCTCGTAGAAGCGGGCGATGTAGGGCTGGAGGAGGTCGGCCTGTTCGGGCTGCCAGAAGCCCTGGGCGGTGGCGGTGAAGAGGTAGTTGGAGAGGGTGTCGCTGTGGAACATGGCGTTCCAGGCGGCTTCCTTGGCGGTGGGGGTGGGCAGGGCGGCGCGGCAGCGGGCGGCGCCTTCTTCGCCGGTGGCGCTGGGGTCGTCGGCGAGGTGGGCGGCGATCTCGTTCTCGTCGGTGGCGCCGAGGACGGCGAGACGGGTCAGGACGCGCCAGCGCAGTTCGGGGTCGAGTTCGGGGCCGCCGGGCACGTGGCCGTCCTGGAGCCAGGCGCGCAGGGTGTCGGGCTGGGTGGCGGCGTCGATGAAGTGGCGTACGGCGATGAGGCGCAGGCCGGGGTGGGTGCCGTCCTCGGTGCGGCGGATCAGGTCGCGGGTGAGGTCGGTGAGGAGGGTGAGGGCGGCGGGGCGGTCGGTGGGGGTGAGGTAGCGGTCGGTGATCTGGGTGGCGGCGAAGGTGAGGACGCCCTGGACGATGGCGAGGTCGGTCTCCTCGCCGAGGTGGTCGCGTGCGGTCTCCAGGTAGGCGCCGGGCGCGAGTTCGCCGTCGCGGACCATGTCGCGCAGGGTGTTCCACAGGACGGCGCGGGTGAGGGCGTCGGGGATGCCGGACAGGGCGTGCCGGGCGGTTTCGGTGGAGGTGGCGTCGAGGCGGACCTTGGTGTAGCTGAGGTCCTGGTCGTTGAGGACGAGCAGGGCGGGGCGCCGGCCGGGGCGGGTGACGGGTTCGCTGTGCGGGACGTCGATGTCGAAGCGTTCGCGCAGGACGAGGTGGCGGGGGTGGTGCGGGTCGGGGTCGTAGGCGCCGACGGTGAGGCGGTGGGGGCGGTGGCCCTGGTGGGTGGTGGTGAGGTGCCACTCTCCGTCGCTCTCGGCGACGGTGGGGGTGAGGGTGTCGACTCCGGTGGTGCCGAGCCATTCCGCGGCCCAGGCGTGGACGTCGCGGTCGGTGGCGCAGGCGAGGGAGTCGATGAAGTCGGCGAGGGTGGCGTTGGCGAACTTGTGGCGGGCGAAGTGGGTGTTGATGCCGGCGAGGAAGTCCTTCTCGCCGAGCCAGGCGACGAGTTGGCGCAGGGCGGAGGCGCCCTTGGCGTAGGAGATGCCGTCGAAGTTGAGCAGTGCGGACGCGGTGTCGGGGACGGCGTCGGGTGCGGGGGCGACGGGGTGGGTGGAGGGCCGCTGGTCGGCGTCGTAGCCCCAGGACTTGCGGGTGATGGCGAATTCGACCCAGGTGTCGGTGAAGCGGGTGGCTTCGGTGAGGGTCTGGTAGCCCATGTATTCGGCGAAGGACTCGTTGAGCCAGATGTCGTCCCACCACTGGAGGGTGACGAGGTCGCCGAACCACATGTGGGCCATTTCGTGGGCGACGACCATGGCGCGGATCTGGCGCTGGGTGTCGGTGACGGCGGAGCGGTAGACGAATTCGTCGCGGAAGGTGACGAGGCCGGGGTTCTCCATGGCGCCGGCGTTGAATTCGGGGACGAACGCCTGGTCGTAGGAGTCGAAGGGGTAGGGCTCCTCGAACTTCTCGTGGTAGCGGTCGTAGCACTGCCGGGTGATCTCGAAGAGTTCGTCGGCGTCGGCGTCGAGGTGGGGGGCGAGGGAGCGGCGGCAGTGCAGGCCGAAGGGGAGTCCGGCGTGTTCGGTGGTGACGGAGTGCCAGGGGCCGGCGGCGACGGCGACGAGGTAGGTGGAGATCAGCGGGGTGGTGGCGGCTTTCCAGCGGCCGTCGTCCTGCTGGGTGGTGATGCCGTTGGCGAGGACGGTCCAGGGCTCGGGGGCGGTGACGGTGAGGTCGACGAGGGCCTTGAGGTCGGGCTGGTCGAAGGCGGCGAAGACGCGCTGGACGTCGTCCATGAAGAGCTGGGTGTAGACGTACGTCTCGCCGTCGGCGGGGTCGGTGAAGCGGTGCAGTCCCTCGCCGGTGCGGGAGTAGCTCATGACGGCGTCGATGTGCAGTTCGTGGGGTCCCGCGGTGAGGGCGGTCAGCGGGAGCCGGTTCTCGTCGAGGGTCTCGGGGTCGAGGGGGGTGCCGTCGAGGGTGGCCGAGCGCAGGGTGGCGGGCTTGAGTTCGACGAAGGTGTCCCCGGCGGCGCGGGAGGTGAAGTGGATGGTGGTGCGGGAGTCGAACGTGTCGTCGCCGGTGGTGAGATCGAGCTCGATCGCATACCGCTGGACGTCGAGGAGGAGGGCTCGGGTCTGCGCTTCGTCGCGCGTCAGTACGGACATGGGCCCATGCTGCCCGATGCGGGCGGGCCCGCCCAGCGTGCGGGCGGGCCGGTCTCAGGAGGTGCGGGTGGCGAGCCATGCCTCGTGGGAGCGGGTGACGCGGGCCCACAGTTCGGTGCGGTCGTCGTCGGTGAGGGTGGCCGGCGCGATGTGGAAGAGGTCGTGGAGGGCCTCGAACCAGGCGGCGGGGGTGGCGAGTTCGTGTTCGCTGGTGCCGTCGGCGTCGGTGTGGCGCAGGATGCGGCCGCGCAGGACGTCGATGGTGGTGGCGTCGCGGCGGGCCACGACGGGGGCTTTGACGTAGCCGGACTCGGGTGAGGTGGTGAGCCGTGTGTGCTCGTCGTCGAACGCGGTCGGGCCGGTCGGCGCGGGGGCGTATTCCATGTGGTGGAAACCGCCGGCGGGGTCGTGCTGGAAGCGCCAGCCGCCGGGTTCGGCGGTGGAGGGGGCCATGCGGAAGGTGAAGGGGCCCTGGCGGTAGGTGCCGGTCAGCAGCGGGAGCGGTTCGTGGATGCCGTCGCCGAGGCCCGCGTCCACGAGCCATTCCTGGTCGCCGGTGCGGACGGTGAGGGCCAGGTGGTTGCCGCGGGCGCCTTCGGTTTCGGGGGTGCCGTGCACGCCGGCGTAGTGGCGGGTGACGTCGAAGCCGAGGGTGTGCAGGAGCAGGCCGAGGGCGCCGTTGGCCTGGTAGCAGTAGCCGCCGTGCCCGGCGGCGACGCGGCGCAGCGAGAGGAGTGCGTCGATGCCCGCGGGGCGGCCGAGGTAGGTGTCGATGTTCTCGTACGCCACGCGTTCGATCTGGGCGCGGTGGAGGGCGAACAGGGCCTCGGCGGTGGGCTGTTGGGGCCGTTCCAGGCCCAGGCGCCGGAGGTAGCCGGCTATGTCGCTTCCGGTCGGCTGGGCGTGGGTCGCCACCTGGTGTGTCGTCACGGGCAGATCATCGCACCGGGTCGCGGTGCGATGTCCTGGGATGCGCGGGGTGGGGCGTGCCGGGTGTGGTGGGGCCGGGTCAGCCGGAGTTGGCGATGGTCTCGTGGTGGCGGATGACCTCGGCGATGATGAAGTTGAGGAGCTTCTCGGCGAAGGCGGGGTCGAGTTTGGCGCTCTCGGCGAGGCGGCGCAGCCGGGCGATCTGTTCGGCTTCGCGGGAGGGGTCGGCCGGGGGAAGTCGGTGCTCGGCCTTGAGGTGGCCGACCTGCTGGGTGCATTTGAAGCGCTCGGCCAGCATGTGCACGACAGCGGCGTCGATGTTGTCGATGCTGTCGCGGAGCCGGGAGAGCTCTGCTTGCACGGAGGGGTCGATCGTGGTCATTGGTCGAGCTTACGTGGCATGGCCGACGATGGTCGGCGGGTGTTCAGGATCCGGAATCTGCCGGCTCCAGCCACCGGGGACGGCCCGGCCCTGCTGCTCGCGGAAGCGTACGGGCGCGATGCCGACACGCCGGGTGAACAGGCGGGAGAAGTAGGCGGGGTCGTCGTAGCCGACCCGGCGGGCGACGGCCGCGACGGGCAGTTCGGTGGCGGCGAGGAGTTCCTTGGCGCGGCCGAGGCGGATGCCGAGGAGGTAGTCCTTGGGGCTGCAGCCGGCGGATCTGCGCACCGCGGTGCGCAGCTCGGCGGGGGTCATGCCGTGCCGGGCGGCGTGTTCGGCGACCGACAGGGGCTGGAAGGCGTCGCGGGCCAGCGCGTCGAGCACGGGGTCGCCGTCGGGCGCGACGTCGGCGCGGGCGCGGCGCAGCGCGACGAGCAGTTCGTGGACGGCGGCTGCGGTCTCCACCTCCAGGAGCGGGTTGCCGCGGCGTGCGGCCCTCGCGATGCGGCCGACGGCGGCGCGGGCGGCGACGGTGTCGCTGAGCGGGACGACGGGCCGGTCGGGGTCGATGTAGCCGAGTTCGGTGTACGTGGTGGTGGCGGGCCCGGCGAAGTCGACGAACGACTCGTCCCAGCCGGTGGCGGGGTCGGCGCCGTAGTGGTGGGGCACGCCGGGGGTGAGCCAGATCAGGGCGGGCGCGGTGACGGGGATCCGGCGGCCGTCGGCGCCGCGGAACCAGCCGCTCCCCGCGCCGATGACGACGGCGACGTGGTGGTCGAGGGTGCGGGGTCCCACGGTGGGCAGCGTGCCGTGCTGCAGTCCGACGCCGAGGCAGACCAGGCCGAGCCGATGGTGGGCCGGACTCGGGGTGAAATACCGCATCCAGGTGTGATACATGCCGCTTTCCGCTCTCTGCCGGTCCCCCTTGCGTCCAATCAGCGCCGATCTTTGTCCATGGACCGGTGCCGCGCCAGGGGGCGAGAGTGGCCCGCGTAGCGATCGAGAGAGACGGGCGGGGCTGACCGGTGGCCGACTTCACGGTGGGGGACGAGGACTTTCTGCTCGACGGGAGGCCGGTGCGGCTCCTGTCGGGCGCCCTGCACTACTTCCGGGTGCACGAGGCGCAGTGGGGGCACCGGCTGTCGATGCTGCGGGCGATGGGCCTGAACTGTGTCGAGACGTACGTGCCGTGGAACCTGCACGAGCCGTTCCTCGGCCAGTACCGGGACGTGGCGGCGCTCGGCCGGTTCCTGGACGCGGCGCACGACGCGGGCCTGTGGGCGATCGTGCGGCCGGGGCCCTACATCTGCGCCGAGTGGGAGAACGGGGGGCTTCCGCACTGGCTGACGGGCCGCCTCGGACGGCGGGCGCGCACGGACGACCCCGAGTACCTGGTGCATGTGAACCGGTGGTTCCACGCGCTGCTCCCCCAGGTCGCCGAGCGCCAGATCGACCGGGGCGGTCCCGTCCTGATGGTGCAGGTGGAGAACGAGTACGGCAGCTACGGCACCGACCGCGGCTATCTGCGTCACCTCGCGGATCTGCTGCACGACTGCGGGATCACGGTGCCGCTGTTCACGTCGGACGGGCCCGAGGACCACATGCTGACCGGGGGGTCGCTGCCGGGTGTCCTCGCCACGGCGAACTTCGGCAGCGGGGCGCGCGAGGGCTTCGAGGTCCTGCGCCGCCACCAGCCGTCGGGGCCGCTGATGTGCATGGAGTTCTGGTGCGGCTGGTTCGACCACTGGGGTGCGGAGCACGTGGTGCGGGACGCGGCCGACGCGGCGGCGACCCTGCGCGAGATCTTGGAGTGCGGGGCGTCGGTCAACCTCTACATGGCGCACGGCGGCACCAACTTCGCGGGCTGGTCGGGGGCGAACCGGGCGGGCACGCTGCATGTGGGGGCGCTGGAGCCGACGGCTACGTCGTACGACTACGACGCGCCGATCGACGAGGCGGGCAGGCCCACGGAGAAGTTCTGGCGCTTCCGCGAGGTGCTGGCGGAGTACCAGGAGGGCGGGGCGGCGGCGCTGCCCCAACTGCCGCCGGAACCGCTGCGGTTGACGGGTCCTGCCGCGACGGTGTGGCAGGGCTGGACCGCCCTCTCCGAGGTGATGGACACCCTGGGCGGGGAGGAGAGCGAGTCGCCGGTGCCGCCCACGTTCGAGGAGCTCGACGTGGACCGGGGCGTGGTCCGCTACCGCGTGGACGTGCCCGGGGGGCGCCGGCCGTACCCGCTGGGCGTGCTCGGGCTGCGCGACGTGGCGACGGTGTACGTCGACGGGGTGCGCGCCGGGGTCCTGGACAGCGAGGACGCGACGCTGGCGGAGCCGGTGCCGGGCGGGGCGGCGGTCGAGCTGTGGGTGGAGTCGCTCGGGCGCGTCAACTACGGGCCGCGCGGCGGGGAGCCGAAGGGGATCACCGGCGGGGTGCTGCACGAACGGCAGTATCTGCACGGGGTACGGGCGCGGGGCTTGCGGCTGGACGCGCTCTCCGTCCCGGGGGCGGTGGAGAAACTGCCCTGCGGCGAGGTGCCGGCGCGGCCGGGGGTGCCGGGCCTGTACCGGGGCCGGCTCGACGTGCCCGCCGGGGCGGACTTCGGGTGGCTGGGGATGGCGGGGTGGGGGCGGGGGTTCGTGTGGGTGAACGGGTTCTGTGTGGGCCGGTACTGGGGGGTCGGGCCGCAGGAGGCGCTCTATGTGCCGGGGGCGGTGCTGGGGGCCGGGGCGGAGGTGTGGGTGCTCGAACTGGCCGGCGCGGAGTCTGCCCCGCCCCCCACCCTGACCCCCTGACCCGCCCCCGGGCGGCGTGGACCTCCTCGGCCCGTTTCGCGCAGTTCCCCGCGCCCCCAGGTGGGTTGCCCTTGGCGGGGCGCGTAGGCGGGGCCACCTCGGCCTGTCCGGCGATTGAGGACGAGCGCCTTTCGGGCGCGAACGGGGACCGGGGCGGAGCCCCAGGGGGTCGGCTTCAGGGTGCGGACCGTGCTTGGCTGGTCGCGCAGTTCCCCGCGCCCCTAGGTGGGTTGCCCTTGGCGGGGCGCGTAGGCGGGGCCATCTCGGCCTGTCCGGCGATTGAGGACGAGCGCCCTTAAGGCGCGAACGGGGGTCTGGGGCGGAGCCCCAGGGGGTCGGCTTCAGGGTGCGGACCGTGCCCGCGTCCCTGAGTTACTCGATGCCGGGCGGCGTGGACATCGGGGCGGGCTACAGGGCCGTTATGGACAGGGTGTCCAGGGTGAACTCCGCCGTCCCGTCGTCGCCCGCCTTCCGCAGGCCGACCCAGGCCGCCCCCGCCTCCGGCGCGGTGAACTCGTAGGAGAACTCGGTGGGTTCGGCCGCGGCCGGCAGCGCGACCCGGCTCAGCTCGCGCGGCGCCGGCTCGTCGACCGCCGTGATCCACGCGTACTGCCCGGCCTTCTCGTTCTCGTACCGGAAGGACACCCGGTAGCGCCGCCCCGCCAGGAAGCGGACGGTGTGGTCGACCGTGCGGTAGACCAGCCCGTCGTTCTCGCCCCGCGACTTCAGCGACTGGGTGCCGTCGACGACGTCGTCGATCGCCTTGCCGTTCCAGCCCCGCTGGGTGAACGGCGCGTGCCGCAGCGCGATGTGGGTGCGGGGGTCGGTGGAGCCGCCCGCGTCGCCCTTGACGAAGGGGCCCCACCCGGACGGCACGTTCTGGAAGTCCTCGTACGCGACCGTGCCGGGCTTGACGGTCGGCTCGGCCCGTACGACGCGTACGTTGTCGAAGCGGACCCGCGCCGCCCCCGCGCCCGCCCGCAGCGTCAGGGTGACCGGGCCGCCGCCCGCCGGCACGGTGAAGGGCACCCCCATCCGCTGGAAGCGGGTGCCGTGCTTGCGGTCGCCGGCCACGTAGTTGACCGCGGTGGAGGTGTCGGTCCAGTTGGTGGCGGTGACGCCGTCCCCGGTGCGGACGTCCAGCGCGGCGAGGCGCCGCTCCCCCGCCGTCTCGCCGACCTCGACCTGTACGGACGCGCGGTACGTGCCGGGCGCGAGCCGCGCGAGGCGCTGGCCCACGGTGGCCGCGGCGCCGCCGGGCAGGACCAGTTCGTAGTCGCCGAGCGCGCTGCGGACGACCTTCGCGGCGCCGGACACCTGCCAGTCCCGCAGCGCCCCGGAGTGGAAGCCGGGGTCGCGCACCGGGGTGAACTGGCCCCAGGCCGGGTCGCCCTGCGCGCGGGCCCGGGTGCGGTGGACGACGTAGGGCTGCCCGGCCGCCGCGTCGGGGATCGTCACGCCGCCGGAGCGGACGGGCAGGTCGGCGACATGCACCCGGCCCTGGTCGGTGAGCCGGTAGAGCACCACCGTACGCAGCCCCGACCAGCCGCGTGGCAGCCGCCAACTCGTCGTGCCGCCAACGGGGTTGTAGTGGTAGAGCTTCGCCGGGTCGGTGGCGTTGCGGGGCTCCCAGGGCAGGAGGTAGGTGCCGGCGTCGTAGACGAGCCGGCCGTCGGTGGTGATGCGGCGCGCTCCGGTGGCGTCGCTGACCGAGGTGGCGGCGGACCCGGCGAAGGTGACCTCGTGTTCGGTCCACCGCTCGATGGGGTGGGCCTGGAGGTACTTCGCGGGCAGCGACTCCGTCCAGATCAGGTCATAGAACGCCGTCCAGTCCGTCTTGCCGGTCCAGCCCTCGAAGTTGCCCATGTGGGCGTGACCGAGCAGCGTGGGCCACTTGTTGGCGAAGACGTCCTTCTGGTGGTGCCGGATGAAGCGGATGAGCCGGGAGTTGATGCCGCGCGAGGTGTCGGGGCCGTAATCCGTCTCGTTGGCCCAGTGCGACCACAGCGAGGAGCGTTCCAGGCCGTGGCCCCATTCGGAGGCGACGAGCCAGCCCTGGTCGCGCAGGGCACGCTGGAGCCGGTCGGAGGTCCAGCCCGATTCGCGGAACACGTCGATGTAGAGCGCGTCGAGTGCGGGGTCGGCCTCGCGGCGCAGGTCGGCGAAGCGCTTGACGATGTCGCCGGAGACCAGGTCGCGGCGCTGGTCGATGCGGTAGGACTGGTCGAGCCAGTCCCACTGCGGGTTGTTCTTGTCGACGAGGGTGTCGGAGAAGGCGTGCGCGACCGGGTAGGACTCGGTGGCGTTGACGTGGACGGCGAAGTCGCTGTTCCACTTCTTGCCCTCGCGCACCAGGGAGTTGAGGTCGGCGAGGCCTCCGGCGCGCTCGTTGTAGTTGCCCGCGTAGTCGGGGTGCGCGGAGTCGTGGCCTTCCGACTGGTAGCCCTTGAGCAGGGTGTACTGGCGCAGCCCGTCGGTGGCGAGCGAGATCCGCTTGACGTTGTCGAGGGTGGCGAGGAACGGGTTGGTGGCCTGCGAGGCGAAGTTGTACGGGATGTGCGGGACGACCCGCAGGTGCTGGGTGTCGGCGCCGAGCGGCTCGACCATGATGTCGCGGAACGCGATGGCGGCGTCCTGCCAGTCGACGACGCCGTCCTTGTTGCGGTCACCGGTGACGACGACGGTGGCGTACGGGAGGGGCTCGGTGGCGCCGGTGGGGGCGGTCGCGGCGCGGTGCGTCCACTGGCCGGGGACGAGCTGCGTCTTGACGTAGCCGTCGCGTCGCAGGGTCTGGCGCCACAGCCGGCCGTTCTCCCAGGTGGCACCCGGGGTGGCGGCGGGGTTGTCGTAGACGGTGTTGGTCTCGACGGCGCCGCCGAGCGCGTGGTGGGCGAGGACCGCGTAGGCGCAGCCGATGGGCTTGGCGTCGGGGGCGGTGGTGGCAGTGGGCACGACGAGGGTGTCGCCGCTCTTGGCCTTGTCCAACTGGAGCTGTGCGGCGAGGAGTTGGGCGCCTGGCTGGTCGCTGCGGACGGACAGCAGGGCGAGGCCGGGGATCTGGAGGGTGCCGACGCGCAGGGCCGGGGTGTCGTCGATGCGGGTGATGCGCCAGTCGACGCGGTGGCCGCTCACGCGGATCTCGGCCGTGATGCGGGTCGGGGTGCGGTTCCCGTCGCCGTCGCCGTCGCCGTCGCCGTCGCCGTCGAAGGTGAGGGTGTACGCGATGTGGTCGCGGGACGCGTGCGAGGTGACGCGGGGGGTGTGGGGGGCGCCGTCGATGAGCACCTCGGTGACGGGGTCCTCCTGGCCGTGCAGGACGGCGCCGGTCGCGCGGTCGGTGTACGCCACGATGCGCGGGAAGGTGTCGGCCACGCGGACGTCGAGGCCGGCGGAGCGCAGCACCGTCTCGCCGGTGTTCCGGCGGGCGTTCGGGCCTGCGGCGTGCGCCGGGGAGGGGATGCCCAGAGTGGCTCCGGCTCCGGCGAGGGCGGTGACGGCGACGACCGTCCTCCGCGTCGGGCCGTGCTGTTCGGGATTCACGCGCGCGCTCCTTGCCGTGGGGGGTGGGTGCGCACCACGGTGTTCCGCTGGGTGCGGGTGTGCCCATGGACAAAGCGGGGGTACGTCTTGGACTAACGCTCCCCCGGCCCCGGCTCCCCGGGACTCCGCCCCGGACCCCGTTCGCGCCTGAAGGGCGCTCGTCCTCAAACGCCGGACGGGCTGAAGATGCCGAGACTGGGCACACCGCCCAGGCCGACCCCGATAGGGGCGCGGGGAACTGCGCGACCAGCCACGCACGGTCCGCACCCGAAGGCCGGGGTTACCCGGGGCTCCGCCCCAGACCCCCGTTCGCGCCCGAAAGGCGCTCGTCCTCAAACGCCGGACGGGCTGAAGATGCCGAGACCAGGCACCCTGCCAAGGGCGACCCCATCCAGGGGCGCGGGGAACTGCGCGGGAGGGGCTGGGGCTACAGGGGGTGCAAGGGGAGGCGCATCGTCACCTGCCAGCCGTCCTCCCCCGGCCCCGCCGCAAGCTCGCCCCCCATCGCAGCCACCCGCTCCGTCAGGCCGACGAGGCCGAAGCCGCCGCCCCGGGCCTGCTCCGTGAGGGGGACCGCGTGCGAGCCGTCGTCGGCGACGCGCACGTCGAGGCCCCGCTCCGTGACGCGCAGCGCGACCCGCACCACCGTCGCGTCCGCCGCGTGTTTGCGTACGTTGGTGAGGGCTTCGCGCACCACCCGGTGGGCGAGCGCCGCCGCCTCGCCCGGCAGGCGTGCCTCAAGGCCGTCCTCCACGTCGAGGACGGCCGGGGGTCCCGCGAGGGAGAAGCGGGCGGTGAGCTCGCGGATCTGGGGGATGCCCGCCACCGGCTCCGTCTTCGGGTCGTCCTCGCGCAGCACCCGTACCAGCCGCCGCATCGCGCCGAGCGCCTCGCCGCCCGCCTCCTCGATGCGGGCGAAGGACTCGGCGGCGCGTTCGCCCGAGGCGGCGGTGAAGCGGGCCGCCTGCGCCTGCACGACGATGCCGGTGACGTGGTGGGCGACCAAGTCGTGCAGTTCGTGGGCGAGTTCGAGGCGTTCCGCGGTGCGGACGGCCTGGAGGTCGCGGATCCGCTGGCCGGACTGGGCGCGCATGAGCAGCGAGTACGCGCTGACGACGACCGCGAGGACGGCGAAGAGCAGGGTGAACCGGCCGGGGTCGGCGTCGCGCACGGGTACGGCCACGCAGCCGAGGCCGAGGACGGGGCCGAGGAGCGCCGCGGTGCGGGCGGGGGCGTACAGGAGGACGGAGGAGAGCAGCACCAGGAGCGCGATCGCCTCGCCCATGCCCCAGACGATCTCGGGCCGGTCGAGGAGGAGCAGGGCGGTCGCGGTCCAGGTGAGGGCCGCCGCGGTCCAGGCCCGCGACACGAGCGGGATCCTCGGCCAGGGCACCGCGCACAGGCAGACCGCGATGCCGGCGCACCACACGATGGCGTGCGGCCGGGTGGGCTGGCGGGCCAGGGCCACGCCCTCGTAGGTGACGAGGGCGACGAGGACGGCGGCGAGCAGCGGGCGGGCGGTGGCCGCGGCGCGCGGGTGGCGCCGGAGCCAGCTGCGTACGGGGCTCATGGGCGGCTCACGCGGCGTTCGTGGCGAGTCCGCTCTCCCAGGCCCAGGCGGCGATCTCGACGCGGTTGCGGGCGCCGAGTTTGCCCTGGACGTTGGCGAGGTGGGTCTTGACGGTGGACAGCGAGACGTAGAGTTCGCCGGCGATCTCGGCGTTGGTGGCGCCGCGGGCCAGACAGCGCACCACGTCGCGTTCGCGGTCGGTGAGCGGCTCGACCGGGGTGCGCATGCCGTCGGCGGGGCGGGCCGACGCCAGCTCCTTCAGGAGGCGCACGGTGATCGCGGGTGAGACGAGGGAGTCGCCGGCGGCCGCGGCGCGTACCGCCTCGACGAGCATTTCGGGGCTTGCGTCCTTGAGGAGGAAGCCGGAGGCGCCGCCGTGCAGGGCGGAGTGGACGTATTCGTCGAGGTCGAAGGTGGTGCAGATGACGATGCGGGGCCGGTCGCGGCCGGCCAGGCGGCGGGTGACCTCCAGTCCGTCCAGGCCCGGCATGCGGATGTCGAGGAGCAGGACGTCGGGCTGGAGGCGTGCGACGGCTTCGAGGGCGGCGTTCCCGTCGACGACGTCGGCGACGACCTCGATGTCGTCCCTGCTCTCCAGGATCATGCGGAACCCGGTCCTGACCATTTCCTGGTCGTCCGCGATGACCACTCTGATCGACATGCCCCTATATGAGCAGGTTTGGCCGGGCGTCCGCAAATGCGCGGCGCCCGGCCGGGCGGGGGTGCGGGCCCCTGGGCGGGGCGGGCCGGCGGGTGGGGCGTGCGGCGCTACAGCGTCGCGGCGGCCTGGGCTATGGCGGAGGCGAAGGTCGAGACCTCGGAGTAGACGCCGGGGTAGCCGGGCTCGGCGCATCCGTTGCCCCAGCTGACGATGCCGACCTGGATCCAGGCGCCCGCGTCGTCCTTGCGGAACATCGGGCCGCCGGAGTCGCCCTGGCAGGTGTCGACGCCGCCCTGGGCGACGTAGCCGGCGCAGATCTCGTCGCTCGGGACTAGGTCACCGCCGTACGCCTGCTGGCACTGGGCGTCGGAGACGAAGGGGACGGTCGCCTTGTACAGGTAGCGCTGCTGGCCGCCGCCCTCGCTGCGGGCGCCCCAGCCGGCGATGGTGAAGGTGCCGCTGTTGTACGCGGTCGTGGTGGCGATCTTGAGGGTGGGCTGGTTGATGGGCTTGGCGAGCTTGATCAGCGCCCAGTCCTTGCCCTTGCCGTTATAGCCGGGGGCCTGGAGCACCTTGGTGGACTTGACCTTGGTCGCGCTCGGACTCTGCAGGTCGACGACGCCGCCGGTGGCGGTGATGGAGGTGTTGGTGCCGCTGCCGTCGACGCAGTGGGCGGCGGTGAGGACGATCTGCTGCGTGTAGAGCGCGCCGCCGCAGCCCATGGAGAGCCGGACCATGAAGGGGAACTCGCCCTGCGCGGCCCGGGTGCCGCCGACCACCGGCTGGGGCGAGGCGGAGGCCGCCGGCGCGGGTGAGGCGAAGGCGTCGGTGGCGGGGAGGGTGACCGCGGCGGCGAGGACGGCCGTGACGGCCAGGCATCTGCGCAGCGCTCGCATGATCTTCTTCAACTGACTGCCTCTCGTGGGGGGTTGGCTGTCGGTCCGCACGGACGGACGCCCTTCTGTCATGGGCGCGTCAATGCGTTGCGGGGATTATGAGGAGGCGTCCCCGACCCCCACAAGGACCGCTTTCCGGCCAGGCCGCGGACGGTCCGGCTCGGGCGCGGCGCGCTTACAGTGGAAGCCGGTCCGCGGTTCGGAACGGGGGTGACAGCGTGGGCGCGTCGAGCCCGGTCGTGCACGGCTATCCGCACCTCGCCACGGTGCGCGCGGCGATCACTGCGCTGCACAAGCGGCTGTCCTACGAGGGGCTCCGGGCGTACGCGACCAGCGTGCTCCCCGTCGACGTGGCCTTCGCCGACCACGACGACCTGCACCTGGGGGCGCAGCGGGTGGCCGGGGCGCTGGTGCGGCACCTGCGTCTTCCCGAGGCCCGGATGATCGTGGGCTACCGCGAGATGCAGCATGCGGCGAGCGTCGAACTGGCCGCGGGGCCGGAGTACTTCATCGAGCTGAACGACCGTTTCCGTACGCACCGCAGGGACATCGGGGCGGCGCTCGCGCACGAGATCACGCATGTGCTGCTGCACCGCCTGGACCTGACGTTCCCCGGTACGCGGGACAACGAGATCCTCACCGACACCGTGACGACGTACCTGGGCGCGGGGTGGCTGCTGCTCGACGCGTTCCGCGAGGACGGGGTGTCCAGCCAGAAGCTGGGCTATCTGACGCCGGAGGAGTTCGGATACGTCCTGGCCAAGCGGGCCGAGCTGTTCGGCGAGGACCCGTCGCCCTGGTTCACCAGCCCGCAGGCGTACCCCGCGTACACGGCGGGCGCGGCCCTCGCGCGGCGGGACGCGCGGCAGCCTCCGCTGGCGGCGGCGGGGTGGGCGGGGCGGCGCCGCTACGAGAAGGACCGCCGGCACACCCGGGCCGCGCCCGGCGCCCCGTACGCCTTCGAGCCCGGCCCCTCCGGCCTGCGGGTCTCCTTCCCCTGCCCGACGTGCTGCCAGCGGATCCGGGTGGGGGTGCGGGGGGTTGTGCGGGTGCGGTGCGGGGTGTGCGGCACGCTCCTCCCCTGCGACACGTAGCCCCGCCGCGCAGTCGCCCGCGCCCCTGACCTTCACCTGCGGCCCCTGCGCCCCCCAACCCCGCCTTCGCCTGCGGACCGTGCCCGCTTCTCGCGCAGTTCCCCGCGCCCCTAGGTGGGTCGGCCTTGGCGGCATGCCCAGCCCCAGCATCCTCAGCCCGTCCGGCGATTGAGGACGAGCGGCCTTTCGGGCGCGAACGGGGGTCCGGGGCAGAGCCCCGGCAACCCCGCCTTCGGGTGCGGACCGTGCGTGGCTGGTCGCGCAGTCCCCCGCGCCCCCAGGTGGGGTCGGGCCTGGGCGGTGTGCCCAGCATCGGCATCCCCAGCCCGTCCGGCGTTTGAGGACGAGCGCCCTTCAGGCGCGAACGGGGTCTGGGGCGGAGCCCCAGGACACCCCCGCTTTCGTCTGCGGACCGTGTCCGCGTCTCGCGCAGTTCCCCGCGCCCCTGGCGGGGTCGGGCCTGGGCGGTGTGCCCGGCATCGGCATCCTCAGCCCGTCCGGCGGTTGAGGACGAGCGGCCTTCAGGCGCGAGCGGGGTCCGGGGCGGAGCCCCGGGGAGCTGGAGCCCGGCGACGCCGCCGTCCAGGAGGGTGGCTGGAAAGCGATGGGTAAGTGCATCGCGTACGTCGCCCCGCGTTCACCGGCCCGCCACCCACCCCCTCCGTAATGGAGTTGTCTGTACAACAGTTGTCCGTACAACTTGGAGCCCCCGTGATCGCCCCACGCATCCGCACCGCCACCCTCGCCGTCACCCTGGCCGCCTCCGCGTTCGCCCTCGCCGCCTGCGGCGCCAAGTCCGACGCCTCGACCAGCGCGGCCGACGGCGGCAAGGGCGGCAAGAGCCCCGCGACCGCCACCTCCGCGAAGGACGCCGGCGGCATGGACGCGCTGATCGCCGCCGCCAAGAAGGAGGGCACGCTCAACGCGATAGCCATCCCCCGCGATTGGGCCAACTACGGCGCGCTCATCGACGGCTTCACGAAGAAGTACGGCATCAAGGTCGCCGTCGAGAACCCCGACGGCTCCAGCGCCGACGAGATCAACGCCGTCAAGACCCGCAAGGGCCAGGGCCGCGCCCCCGACGTCCTCGACCTGGGCTCGTCGTTCGCCCAGTCCGCGGGCGACCAGGGCCTGACCGCCCCGTACAAGGTCGAGGGCTTCGACAAGATCCCCGCGGCCCAGAAGGACGCACAGGGGCGCTGGTTCAACGACTACGGCGGCTACGTCTCCATCGGCTGCGACGCCAAGCGCGTCAAGGTGTGCCCGACGACCTTCGCCGATCTCCTCAAGCCCGAGTACAAGGGCCAGGTCGCGCTCAACGGCAACCCCACCAAGTCCGGTTCGGCCTTCGCCGGGGTGTACGCGGCGTCGCTGGCCAACGGCGGTTCGCTGGACGACATCCAGCCCGGCCTCGACTTCTTCGCCAAGCTGAAGAAGGCCGGGAACTACAACCCGGTGGAGTCGACCCCGGCCACGGTCGAGAAGGGCGAGACCCCGATCTCCATCGACTGGGACTATCTGAACGCGGGCTACGCCGACCAGTTCAAGGGCAAGGGCCTCGACTGGAAGACCGCGGTCCCCACCGACGGCGTCTACGCCCAGTACTACTCCCAGGCCGTCAACAAGGACGCCCCGCACCCGGCGGCGGCCCGCCTGTGGCAGGAGTACCTGTACTCCGCCGAGGGCCAGAACCTGTGGCTGAAGGGGTACGCCCGCCCGGCGCTCATGCCCGCCATGGACAAGGACGGCACGCTCGACAAGACCGCGGCCGGCAAGCTCCCGCAGGTCTCCGGCACCCCCACCTTCCCCACCGAGGCGCAGAACACCAAGGCCAAGACCGTCCTGGCCAACGGCTGGGCCAAGGCGATCTCGGGCTGATCACACCGTCATGACTGTCGCCACCACCTCGACCACCGCCGCCGCAGCGGCAGTCGAGCGGCCGAACGGACGCCGGGGCCGCAAGCGCCCCGGCGCCTGGCTCGCCGCCGTCCCGCTGCTCGTCTTCGTCGCGCTCGCCTTCGGCCTGCCGGCCCTCGCCATGCTGAACGGCGCGCTGTCCGTGAACGGCTCGTACGGGTTCGGCAACATGAGCCAGTCCGTGCACGGCGCGTACTGGACCGCGCTGCTCGGCAGCGTCAAGCTGTCCGCCACCACCGCCGCCATCGCGGCCCTGCTGGGGCTGCTGCTCGCGCAGGCCGTCGTCACCTCGCGCGGCACGGCGCTGCGCGAGGCCGTGCTCACCGCGTCGGGCGTGCTCGCCAACTTCGGCGGCGTGCCGCTCGCGTTCGCCTTCGTCGCCACCCTGGGCAACGCGGGTGTCCTCACCACCAAGCTGGGCCTCGCCGACCACGGCTGGAGCCTCTACAGCTTCTGGGGCCTGGCCCTGACCTATCTGTACTTCCTCGTCCCGCTGATGGTGCTCACCGTGGCGCCGGCCCTGGACGGGCTGCGCCCCCAGTGGCGCGAGGCGGCCCGGAACAGCGGGGCGAGCGCCTGGCAGTACTGGCGCCACGTCGGCATCCCGGTGCTGCTGCCCACCCTGCTCGGCGGCTTCGTGCTGCTGTTCGGCAGCGCGTTCGCCGCGTACGCCACGGCCGCCTCGATGGTGGGAAGTTCGGTGCCGCTGGTCACCATGCAGATCGCGGACGCGCTCTCCGGCAACGTCCTGGTCGGCCAGGAGAACGTGGCGCTGGCGCTCAGCCTCGACATGGTGATCGTCGCCCTCCTGGTCATGGCCGTCCATCTGCCGCTGCAGCGAAGGAGCGCCCGATGGCTCGCCTGACACATCCGCCGCGCCCCTGGCGCGGCGCGGTCCTGCTCGTCGCCGGGACCTACTTCGCGGTGCCGCTGCTCGCCTCCCTCGTGTTCACGGTGGACGTGCCGGGGCAGGGCTTCACCCTGGACTCGTACACGCGGATCTTCGGCGCCGACGGGTTCACCGCGGCCCTGCTCCGGTCGATGGGCCTGGCCCTGGCCACGGTGGCGCTCGCGCTGCTCCTGACGGTGCCGGCCGCGCTCGCGGTGCGGCTGTCCGGCTCGGGGCGGCTGCGCGCGGTGCTCGAAGTGGTGTGCACCCTGCCGCTCGTGGTGCCGCCGGTGGCGCTGGTCGCGGGCCTCGGCACGGTCCTCAAGTGGGGCCCGGACCATCTGGCGACGACGCCGCTGTACCAGACGTTCGTCGCGCTCCAGAACCCGTCGTTCCCGCTGGTCCTGGTCTTCGCGTACGTCGTGATGGCGCTGCCGTTCGTGTACCGCTCCCTCGACGCGGGCCTGCGGGCCGTCGATGTCCGCACCCTCGTGGAGGCGGCCCGCGATCTGGGCGCGTCCTGGCCGCGGGCGCTGTTCGCGGTCGTGCTGCCCAATCTGCGGACCGCGCTGCTCAACGCCTCGTTCCTGGCGCTCGCCCTGGTGCTCGGCGAGTTCACGGTGGCCTCCCTGCTCGGGTTCCAGCCGTTCGCGGTGTGGATCGTGCAGGCCTCCGGCGCCGACGCCCAGCTGTCGGTGGCGGTGTCCCTGCTCAGCCTGCTGCTCACGTGGGGCCTGCTGCTCGTCGTGACCGGCCTCGCCCGCACCCGCGGTACCGTCACGTCCCGTACGAAGGAAGCCTCCTGATGACCATCGCACCGCCGCGCACCGGCACCGCCCTCACCATCCGGGGCCTGCGCCGCACCTTCGGGTCCGCCGTGGCCCTCGACGGGCTCGACCTCGATGCCGCGCCGGGCGAACTCCTGGCGCTGCTCGGCCCGTCGGGCTGCGGCAAGACCACCGCCCTGCGGGTCCTCGCGGGCTTCGAGCGGCCCGACGCGGGTGAGGTGCTGCTCGACGGCGAGGACATCGTGCCGGTGCCGGCCAACCGGCGCGACACCGGGATGGTGTTCCAGTCGTACAGCCTCTTCCCGCATCTGAACGCGGCGGACAACGTGGCGTTCGGCATGCGGATGCGCAAGGTGCCCGCCGCCCGACGCCGGGCGCGCGCGGCGGAGTTGCTGGACCTGGTCGGGCTGCCCGAGCACGGCGACCGGTTCCCGCACCAGCTCTCCGGCGGGCAGCAGCAGCGGGTGGCGCTGGCCCGCGCGCTCGCCCTGGAGCCGAGGCTGCTCCTCCTGGACGAGCCGCTGTCCGCCCTCGACGCGAAGGTCCGGGTGCAGCTGCGCGAGGAGATCCGCCGGCTCCAGCTGGAGCTGGGCATCACCACCGTGTTCGTCACCCACGACCAGGAGGAGGCCCTGTCCATGGCCGACAAGGTCGCGGTGATGCGCGGCGGGCGGCTCGAACAGTGCGCTGCCCCGGCCGAGTTGTACGACCGTCCGGCGACCGCGTTCGTGGCGTCGTTCGTGGGGACGATGAACCGGGTGCCCGGCACGGTCACCTCCGACGGGCTCGCCGAGGTGCTCGGTGTGCGCCTGCCGGTGGACGGGCCCGCGCGGGGCTCGGTGTTCCTGCTGCGCCCGGAGGCCCTTGAGGTCACGCAGGGCGGCCCCGACACGGTGACGGCCTCGTCCTTCCACGGCGCGAGCACCCGCCTGAGCGTGCGGCTCGCGGACGGCACGGAGGTCAAGGCCGACCTGCCCTCGCACGCCGCCGGCTCGTTCGGCGCGGGCGCGGGCGTCACCGTACGCCCGCAGCGGCGTCCCGTGCTCGCGGCCGGTGAGGCGGCATGAGCGGGCTGCGCGCGGTCCTGTTCGACATGGACGGCACCCTCGTCGACACCGAGGAGGCCTGGGTGGAGGTGGTGGAGCAGGTCGCGGCCCGCCGCGGGCACACGCTGGCGGGCGAGGAGCGCCGCTCGGTGTACGGGCGCTCGGTGGAGGACACCGCCGGGCTGCTGTACGGCCCGCTCGGCGTTGGCCGTGAGGAGCTGGCGGCGGAGCTGGGCGCCGGCTTCACGGCCCGGGTCGCGCAGGGCGCCGAGCCGCGGCCGGGCGCGCTGCGACTGCTGCGCGCGCTGCGGGAGTCGGGGGTGCTGACCGCGCTGGTGTCGGCGTCGCCGCGCGCGATCGTGCGCCGGGTGGCGACCTCGCTCGACGGCCACCGGTTCGACGCGGTGTACGGGGCCGAGGACACCGCCCGCACCAAGCCGGCCCCGGACCCGTATCTGGCGGCGGCCGCGGCGCTCGGCGCGGACCCGGCGCGCTGCGTGGCGGTCGAGGACACCGCGACGGGCGTGGCGTCGGCGGAGGCGGCGGGCTGTGTGGTGCTGGCGGTGCCGTCGGTGGAGCCCATCGCGCCGGCCGAGGGCCGCACGGTGGTGGCTAGTCTGGAGGAGGCGGACGTCTCCTTGCTCCGCTCGCTGATCGGCAGGTGAGGGGGCCGGGGTGTCCAGCAAGTCGCCGCTCTACCGGAAAGTGGCCGGGGATCTGCGGACCGCCATAGCGGCGGGCGAGTACGGTTCGGGCGCACGGCTGCCCGCCGAGGAGGAACTCGCCCGCCGCTACGGCGTGTCCCGGGGCACGGTCCGCCAGGCCCTCGCCTCGCTGCGCGCGGACGGCCTGGTGACGTCGCGGCGCGGCGCGCGGCGGGTGGTGCTCGGCGGCGCGGCCCGGCTGCAGAGCTTCTCGGAGCTGCGCTCCTTCGCCCGCTGGGCCCGCTCGCTCGGCGAGGAGCCGGGTGGCCGCACGGTGGCGGTGGAGCCGGCCGAGGCGACACCGGAGGAGGCCCATCATCTCCAACTCGCCGAGGGCACACCGGTGTTCCGGGTCCGTCGGGTGCGGACCCTGTCGGGCGCGCCGGTGATGGTGGAGCGCTCGACCTACCCGGTGCGGGTCGGGCGGCTGGTGGCCGCCATGGCGGTCGACGAGGTGTCGCACTCGCGCCAACTGGAGCTGCACGGCGTGCTGTTCACCGACGCCCAGCACACCATCGACGTGGGCCACGCGGACGCGGACGACGCGGAGCTGCTCGGCTGCCGGCGGGGCGACGCGCTGCTGCGCGAACGCCGCCGCTCCACCGACCCGGCGGGCACCCCGGTGGAGTGGTCCGAGGACCGCTATCTGCCGGGCACGGTGGCGTTCACGGTGCACAACTCGACGGCGGGCGGGGCGCTGGGACGGCAGTTCGGGCAGGAGTGAGCCCCGCGCCGTACGGGCCACGCGAGCGGGCCCGCACCACCCCGGAGGGTGAGGCGGGCCCGGCGTCGGAGCGTCTTGGCCAACTGGGCCTCTAGCAGCCGAAGTCGACCAGTTTGAACGTCGCGTAGTGGTCGGCGGTGTAGTAGTCCTCCTGGGACTTCTCACCCGTGATGATCCGGCGGGTGCCGCGCGTCGGCGCACCCGGGGTGATCACCGTGTACTCGTGGTAGTAGGAGCTGCTCTGCTGCGGCAGCACACCTTCGCGGTTCTGGAAGACGACGCCGTCCTGGGAGTACGGGAACGGGCCGCCCTTGGCGATGAGGTCGAGGGTGTCGTGGGCCTGGGAGGGCAGGGCCGAGTAGCAGACGCTGCCCACCGAGGCGGGAGAGGCCGGGGCCGTGGCGACGGACGCGGTCGTGGGGGCGGCCGAGGCGCTCACGGCGGCGGGGCCGGCGAAGAGGGCGGCGGTGACGGCGAACGCGCCGGCGAGGACGGTCAAGCGTGGGGGGATGGTCATGTCGGCCATGATGACGCGCGTAGAGCGGGGCCGGTCAACGGCAACTCCGCTATCTTTTCCGCCTGTTCACCGAACCCGCCGGGCTCGTAACGAAGCCGCCACCGGGGGTTGAGCGTCCGTCAACCCGGGGCCGCCAGGCGGCTACCGCGACCCGTACACCACCCCCGGGGCCTCGGCCTCCGCGAGGAGCTTCAGGGTCGCCTCGCCCGCCTCGCGCGGGGTCCAGCGGGCGCCCTTGTCGCGGGTCGGGCCGGGCCGCCAGCCCTCCATGACGGTGATGCGGCCCGCCTCCGCCTCGAAGACCCGACCGGTGACGCCCTCGCTCGCGGCCGACCCCAGCCACACCACCAGCGGCGAGACGTTCTCCGGCGCCATCGCGTCGAAGGCGCCCGCCTCCTTGGGCGCGGCCATCGCCTCCGCGAAGGTCCCCTCGGTCATCCGGGTGCGGGCGGCCGGCGCGATCGCGTTGACCTGGACGCCGTAGCGGCCCAGCTCGGCCGCCGCCACCAGGGTGAGCCCCACGATCCCGGCCTTCGCGGCGCTGTAGTTGCCCTGCCCCACCGAGCCCAACAGGCCCGCGCCAGAGCTGGTGTTGACGACCCGCGCGGCGATCTCGCGGCCCGCCTTCGCCTCGGCGCGCCAGTGCCCGGCGGCGTGCCGCAGGGGCAGGAAGTGGCCCTTGAGGTGGACCCGCATCACGGCGTCCCAGTCGTCCTCGTCCAGGTTGACCAGCGTCCGGTCGCGCAGGAACCCCGCGTTGTTGACCAGGGTGTGCAGCGCGCCGAAGGCGTCGAGGGCGGTGGCCACGAGGGAGGCGGCGCCCTGTGTCGTGGCGATGTCGCCGCCGTGCGCCACGGCCTCGCCGCCGGCCGCGCGGATCTCCTCCACCACCTGCTGCGCGGGCCCGCCCGAGGCGCCCGCGCCGTCCGGCCCCACGCCCAGGTCGTTGACGACGACGCGGGCACCCTGTTCGGCGAAGGCCAGCGCGTGGGCGCGGCCGAGCCCCCGCCCCGCGCCGGTCACGATCACGACCCGCCCGTCGCACAATCCGCTCATCTTCCGTCTCCTTCAGGGTTGTTGAGCACGTCGATCGACTGTTGCCGCGTCCAGGAACGCCGGGTGTTCCCCGCCGCCGTGGACGAGGAGGGACGCGCCGCTGATGTAGGACGCGGCGGCGGAGGCGAGGAAGACGGCGGCCTCCCCGATCTCCCCGGGTTCGGCGAGCCGGCCGAGCGGCACGGTCGCGCCCACCCGCGCGACGCCTTCCGCGTCGCCGTAGTGCAGGTCGCTCCGTTCGGTGCGGACCATGCCGAGGACCAGGGTGTTGACGCGTACCTCGGGCGCCCACTCGACCGCCATCGAGCGGGCGAGGCCCTCGAGGCCCGCCTTGGCCGCGCCGTACGCGGCCGTCCCCGGCGAGGGCCGCGTCCCGCTCACACTGCCGATCATCACGACCGATCCGCGGGCGGCCCGCAGATACGGCCGGGCCGCCAGGGAAGCCGTCATCGGTGCGAGCAGATTCAGCTCGACGACCCGCGCGTGACGCTCCGCGTCGCCCTCGTCGAGCAGCCGGTAGGGGGTGCCGCCGGCGTTGTTGACCAGCGTGTCCAGGCGCCCGTGGTCGGCGGCGACCTCCGCGAAGAACGCCCGTACGGCGTCGGGCTCCCGCAGGTCGAGCGGGCGGAACTCGGCGGTGCGGCCCGCGCGCCGGACCGGCCGGTCGGGGGGTCTGCGGGCGCACACGACGACATGGGCGCCCGCCCCGAGGAACGCCTTCGCTATTCCCGCGCCCACGCCCCGGGTGCCACCGGTGACGACGACTGCCTTCCCGGTCAGCTCCATCCGCGCTACCTTCCTCACCTAACAAATGTTTGGTGGAAAGGTAGCTGATCCGCCCATGGGTGTCTCCACCTCAAGCCCCGACAAGGGCATCCGCCTCGTCACGGTCGACTTCCCGCCCGTCAACGCCCTTCCCGTACGGGGCTGGTACGAGCTCGCCGACGCGGTCCGCGCCGCCGGCCGCGACCCCGAGAACCGCTGCGTGGTCCTCGCCGCCGAGGGCCGCGGTTTCAACGCGGGCGTCGACATCAAGGAAATGCAGCGCGACCCGGGCCACGCGGCCCTCATCGGTGCGAACCGGGGCTGCTACGAGGCGTTCGCCGCGGTGTACGAGTGCGAGGTGCCGGTCGTCGCGGCGGTCGGCGGGTTCTGCCTGGGCGGCGGCATCGGCCTGGCCGGCAACGCGGACGCGATCGTGGCGAGCGAGGACGCCGTCTTCGGCCTGCCCGAACTCGACCGCGGCGCGCTGGGCGCCGCCACCCACCTCGCCCGCCTCGTGCCCCAGCACCTGATGCGCGCCCTCTACTACACCTCGCGCACCGCGACCGCCGCCGAGCTGCACGCCCACGGCTCGGTGTGGAAGGTCGTCCCGCGCACCCACCTGATGGGCGAGGCCATGGAGTTGGCGCGCGAGATCGCCCGCAAGGACGGCACGCTCATCCGGCTCGCCAAGGCCGCCATCAACGGCATCGACCCCGTCGACGTCCGCCGCAGCTACCGCTTCGAGCAGGGCTTCACCTTCGAGGCGGGCCTCAGCGGCGTCGCGGACCGCGTGCGCGACACGTTCGGGGCGCCGGGGACCGACCCGGCGACGACCGGCGGGACACCCATCGAGGAGGGACAGCGGTGACCGACAAGACCATGACGCCCGAGGACGTCGTCGCCCGCCTGAGCAGCGGCATGACCCTCGGCATCGGCGGCTGGGGCTCGCGCCGCAAGCCCATGGCCCTGGTGCGCGCCCTGCTGCGCTCCCCCGTCACCGACCTCACGGTGATCTCGTACGGCGGCCCCGACGTCGGCCTGCTCGCCGCCGCCGGCCGGATCCGCAAGCTGGTCGCGCCCTTCGTCACGCTCGACTCGATCCCCCTGGAGCCGCACTTCCGCGCGGCCCGCCAGGCGGCCGCGTTCGAGCTGATGGAGGTCGACGAGGCAATGTTCATGTGGGGCCTGCACGCCGCCGCCAACCGGCTGCCGTTCCTGCCGGTCCGCGCCGGCCTCGGCTCGGACGTGATGCGCGTCAACCCGGCGCTGCGCACGGTCACATCACCGTACGGGGACGGCGAGACGCTCGTCGCGATGCCGGCCCTGCGGATGGACGCGGCGCTCGTCCACCTCAACCGCGCCGACCGGCTCGGCAACGGCCAGTACCTCGGCCCCGACCCGTACTTCGACGACCTGTTCTGCGAGGCCGCCGACAGCGCGTACCTCTCGTGCGAGCGGATCGTGGACGGCTTCACGGACGCCGTGCCGCAGTCCCTGCTGGTCGGCCGGCACGTGGTCACCGGCGTCGTGGAGTGCCCCGGCGGCGCCCACTTCACCTCCTGCGCCCCCGACTACGCCCGGGACGAGCCGTTCCAGAAGCTGTACGCGACCACGCCCTGGGCCGAGTTCGCCGGGCGCTTCCTGGCCGGGCCCGACGAGAAGTCCTACCAGTCGGCGGTCCAGAGCCTGCACGACGAGGAGCGCGCGTGACCACGAACGCCGTGCGCGTGACGCGCGCCGAGTACTGCGTGATCGCCTGCGCCGAGGCCTGGCGCGACAACGGCGAGGTCCTCGCGAGCCCGATGGGGCTGATCCCGTCGATCGGCGCCCGCCTCGCCCGGCGCACCTTCGCGCCCGACCTGCTGCTCACCGACGGCGAGGCGATGCTCGTGGGGCCCGACGGCCGACCCGAGGGGTGGCTGCCCTACCGCCGCCATCTGACGATGGTCACCGGCGGCCGACGGCACGTCATGATGGGCGCGAGCCAGATCGACCGGTTCGGCAACCAGAACATCTCCTGCATCGGCGACTGGTCCCGGCCGGACCGCCAGCTCCTCGGGGTGCGCGGCGCACCCGTCAACACCCTGAACAATCCGGTGAGTTACTGGGTGCCGAAACACTCGACCCGGGTCTTCGTGCCGAAGGTCGACATGATCTGCGGCGTCGGCTACGACAGCGCGGCGGCCGCGGGCCCCTCCGCGACGCGCTTCCACCGCATCCCGCGCGTGGTGAGCGACCTCGGCGTCTTCGACTTCGCGACGCCGGACCACTCGATGCGGCTGGTGTCGCTGCACCCCGGGGCCACGGTCGGGGAGGTGCGCGAGGCGACGGCGTTCGAGCCGGCCGGGCTCGACGAGGCTGCGTACACCCGCGAGCCGAGCGCCGACGAACTGCGCCTGATCCGCGAGGTCCTCGACCCGGACGGGCTGCGCGAGCGCGAGGTGAGGTCATGACGGCGGAGCCGCGGATCGAGACGGCGCTGACGAAGCTGGTGGGCGTGCGGCATCCGATCGTGCAGACCGGCATGGGGTGGGTGGCCGGCCCCCGGCTGGTCTCGGCCACCGCGAACGCCGGCGCCCTCGGCATCCTGGCGTCCGCGACGATGACGGTGCCCGAACTGAGGCGGGCGGTGCGGGAGGTCAGCTCCCGCACCCGGGCCCCGTTCGGGGTCAACCTGCGGGCCGACGCCACCGATGCCCGCGAGCGGGTACGGATCATCGTCGACGAGGGGGTGCGTGTGGCGTCCTTCGCGCTCGCCCCCTCCCGCGATCTCATCGCCGAGCTGAAGGACGCGGGCGTCGTCGTGGTCCCGTCCATCGGCGCGCGGCGGCACGCCGAGAAGGTCGCGGCGTGGGGCGCGGACGCGGTGATCGTGCAGGGCGGCGAGGGCGGCGGTCACACGGGCGAGGTGGCGACCACCGTGCTGCTCCCGCAGGTCGTGGACGCCGTGGACATCCCGGTGATCGCGGCGGGCGGCTTCCACGACGGGCGGGGTCTGGTGGCGGCGCTCGCCTACGGCGCGGCGGGCGTGGCCATGGGCACCCGCTTCCTGCTGACCTCCGATTCGACGGTCCCGGACGCGGTGAAGGCGAAGTACCTACAGGCCTCGGTCAAGGACGTCACCGTGACCACGGCCGTGGACGGCTTGCCGCACCGCATGCTCCGTACCGACCTCGTCGCGTCGCTGGAGGCGGCGGGCCGGGTCCGGGCACTGACCCACGCGCTACGGCGGGCCTCGGGCTTCCGGAGGATCTCCGGTCTGACCTGGGCCCAGCTCGTCAGGGACGGCCTGGCGACGCGGCACGGCAAGAACCTGACCTGGAGTCAGACCCTGTTGGCGGCGAACACCCCGATGCTGCTGAGGGCGTCCATGGTCGAGGGCCGCACCGATCTCGGCGTGATGGCCTCGGGCCAGGTCGCCGGGGTGATCGAGGACCTCCCGAGCTGCGAGGAACTCATCACCCGGGTGATGCGCGAGGCGGCGCGGGTTCTCACCGCGCTGCCGACGACGAAGTGAACCCCCCTCCCCAGCAGTGGAGTTGATGATCCGATGAAGCGGTACTCCCACCCCCACCCGCACGCCCGTCCAGTGACACGTGCCAGGTCCGTGGCGATCGCGGCGGTGGCGGCCGCCCTGACCGTGGGCCTGCTGCCCGCCGCGGCCTCGGCGTCCGCCGCGCCGGCCCGACCGGCCGCGGCCCCGCACCACGCGTACGCCGCGCCGATCCACCAGGTCGTGCTCCAGGGCGCGGTCAACGTGCGTGACCTGGGCGGTTACCGGACCTACGACGGCGGACAGGTCCGGTACGGCGTCGCCTACCGCGCCGACGCGCTGAACAAGGCGACGGACCCGGACCTCTCGACGCTGGCGCGGCTCGGCCTGCGCGAGGTGGTCGACTTCCGGGTGCCGCTGGAGCTCCAGTACGACGGCCCCGACCGGCTGCCGGCCGGGGTGGCCCCGACGTCCCGCCCGGTCACCGACAGCGGCCTGTACGCGCAGACGCTGTCCGCGATCGGGTCCAGGGACCCGGCGACACAGGACGCGATGCTCGGCCACGGCAGGGCGGAGGCGCTGATGCGCGCCGAGTACCGGGCGTTCGTCTCCGACCCGGCGGCGCGCGCCCAGTTCGGGGCGACGCTGAAGGACGTGGCGTCGTCCCGCGGGCCGGTGCTCTTCCACTGCACGTCGGGCAAGGACCGTACGGGGTGGGAGAGTTACGTGCTCCTGCGCGCGGTGGGTGTCCCGGCGGCGACGGCGGAGCAGGACTATCTGGCGTCCAACGGGTTCCGCGCGGCGGCGGACGCGGGGCTGCGGGCGGGGCTGAAGCAGGCGGGGATCATGCAGAACCCGGACCTGCTGATCCCGCTCCAGGAGGTGCGGAGCGACTACTTGAACGCGGCGCTCACCCAACTGTCGTCCCAGTACGGCGACTTGTACGGCTACCTGACGCGAGGCCTGGGCCTGACCCTGGGAGACCTGACGGCCCTCCGCACTCACCTGGTCCCCTGACATGCTTCCCTTAAGGCGCGAACGGGGTCTGGGGCGGAGCCCCAGCATCCTGAACCCCAGCCCCCTCTCCCGCCCCCGGAGGGTTTCGGGAAGGGGCGGGGTGGGGTGACTCCCGGGGTCTGGGGCGGAGCCCCAGGAACCCCCCGGACTTCGAGTGCGGACCGTGCTGGGGCACCCGCGCAGTTCCCCGCGCCCCTACGTAGGGCACCCGGGACCGAGCGGATCACCGCGGCGGAGCCGGAGCGTCAGGGGCGGTCCAGACGGAAGTCGGGGCACGTGTCCGGGTCGGAGTTCTCGTACAGCACCGTCCTCGACGAATCCGCCGCGACTGCGAGCCGATCCACCGTGTCGCCCGATATCCAGTCGTGCGGCTGGGTGAAGGAGAGGCGGACCAGTGGACCGCCCGTGGAACCGGCATCGAGCTCCCACGTGCCAGAGCCCTTGAACGTCCTGCCCAGCTCCGCACGGTAGGACGGGCCCGTGGGCCAGCCCTCGACCGTGAGGGTGCCCCCACTCCACCCCGGGACGGACGCCAGCGTGAGAACGGCTCCCTGCGCCTCGTGCACCCCCCGGTACGTCCCGGCCAGATCCCCGGTGCCCACGACCGAACTCCCCGCCGGGACACAGCGCTCGGCCGCCCCGCAGCCCGTGAGCCCGAGAGCCAACAATGGGAGGGTCGCAACTATCGCGGCCATGCGCAGAAAGCGGCTCATACCTTTACTTTCCCCCGGCAGGGATGCGCTCGGTCCAAGTGATTTCCTGGCGCACGGTAGAGAGAACACCCTCATCGCGATTGGTTTTCTTGAGCCAGTCGTAGTAGCCGATGTAGTGCAGGAAGGATTCATTGCTGGTCGCGTTCTTCAACTTGTACTGCACGACGAGAGAACCGTCGGGGTCCTGCCCGCGAATCTGGTAGTCCAGCGAATAGGATCCGACGAACGCCTCGCCGAGATGCTTCGGGTCATCGGTCACAATCGCCGGAAGGTCCGTCGTGATCAGCTTCTCGAGGGCGCCTACCTTCCCACCGGCGGAGATGGAGTACTGCACGGTCCCCTGGGCGTTCCCCTCCTTGCGCCACTGATCGGCCGTGTCGGCCCGGAGCTGCTCCATGCTCTCGCTCGCACGGATCAGTTCCGTCATGGTGTCCCCTGCGTCGTAGTCCCGCTCCCGCGGCCCCTCGCCCAGAAGCCACCCGAGACCCAGGTCGTACGGATCGTCCTTGGAGGCCACGGGATAGGGCGACTTGCCCTGCATCGCTCGGTTGAGGGCGTTGTACTCCTCATAGCCGATGGTGTTGGTGGTGTCGATGTTGCTGTGCTGGGGATTGCCGTTGAACCACGGGTCGACTCCTATGTCCGACATGAGGCTGAACGCCAAGTTCTGGTCGGCGGCAATCCCTCGTTTCACGATGTCCACGAACTCGCGCTGAGCGGTCTGGATCGCCTTGTCCTCATCGGAGTCCTTGTCGATGGGTATGCACTGCCCACGGACCACCGTCGTGGATACGGTCCCGTCGGCAGCGACGTGAAGCCCCGAGGCGCTCGCCCGGCCGATCGCGGCGTGCAGATCCGCTCGCACGGACTCCAACTCGCCCAGAGCGTCGTCCAATACGCCCACCACGGCCGCCGCGACCTTGGTGGCGTTTTCGAGTTGGCGCTCGATGTCGTCGATCATGCGCCACGCGTAGGGTGCTGCGGCACCCTCCCAATACCCCTTGTTCCGCAACGGCTGGAGTATCTCGTCATGGACTCGCTTGCCGAGTTTCCCGATCTCGCGGTGCGAGGTACGCCACTGAGTGGCGAGCTTGTGGAGCGGCCCGAGATCGGTGTCCAGTATCTCCCGGTAGAACGAAGACATCAGTACCTCTCGAACGGCGATCGAGGACTTTTGACACCCCTGAAGGCCTCATCAATGGCCGCATCGGTCTTGGTGTAGTCCTTCGCTCCCGCGCGCAGACTCGCCGCGATCTGCGCAAGCCAGCCGGCCACCGTGCCGGCCTGGCTCTCCCAGTGCGTGTGAGCGGTCTTCAGTGCCAGCGCCGTCTCCCAGCCCTCCATGGCCGAGGCTGCGGCCAGCGCCGGGGCTTCCAGCGCTGCGGCGGGTTTGGTGAATGCCGTATGGATCTCGTCCGCCCTGCCCGCGGCCCCCGTCAGGATGGACGGCTCGATCTTCAGCCGTTCGCCTTCCTGGTGCCGTCCGGCCTGAGGAGCCGGCTTGAGGAACGGAGACGGTTGCTGAACCGGGTTCGGCTGTAGCGGCCGGACGGCCAACGGATCGGCGTAACTGCCGGCGGGAGGCGCTACCATCGTGCCGGCCGCCCAGGGAGCGTGGTGTTTCTCCAACTCCTCGGGCGTGAGCGGCAGTTGAGACGGTTCGGGCAGCTTGTCGTCGCTCATGTGCGGTCCCCCCTGATGATCAGCGTGCGCTGGGCACCCTAACCCGCAGTACGAGACCGCCCAAACCCGTTGAGCGACGACTCGGAGGGCTGCGCGAAAAGGCTCAGGCCCCCGACCGGCCCGTGCCGGACTGGCCGCGGCCTCGGCCGGGCTGGGAGGAGCGGGGCGATGCGCCCCGGCCGCCCTGGCCGGAGCCCTGGGTCCGCGCGCCCTGGGTACGGCCCGCGCCGCCCTGCGAACGGGCAGCACCACCCTGCGTACGGGATGCGCCCGCCTGCGTGCGAGCAGCACCGCCCTGCGTGCGAGCAGCACCGCCCTGCGTACGGGACGCGCCCTGTGAGCGGGGCGTGCCGGACTCCGTGCGGGAGGCGCCGGACTGGGTGCGCGGGGTCGACGGCTGGGTCGTGCCGCGGGTGCCCTGGCCGCCGCGGCGGCCCCGGCTGCGCCCGCCGGACGCGGCCCGCTTCGGCTCCGGCTGGGCCGGGATCTCGATGACGACCGGCACGCCGGACGGCTCGCGCGCACCCGTGAGGCGCGTCAGCTCCTCCGAGCTCGACTTGATCTCGGCCGTGCTGGGCCGGATCCCCGCGAACGACATGAGCTTGGTCATCTCGCGCTTCTCGTCCGGCAGGACCAGCGTGACGACGCTGCCCGACTCGCCCGCGCGCGCGGTGCGCCCACCGCGGTGGAGGTAGTCCTTGTGGTCGGTCGGCGGGTCGACGTTGACGACGAGGTCGAGGTCGTCGACGTGGATGCCGCGCGCCGCCACGTTCGTCGCGACCAGCGCGGTGACCTGGCCGTTCTTGAACTGGTCGAGCGTGCGGTTGCGCTGCGGCTGGGAACGTCCGCCGTGCAGCCCGGCCGCCCGCACACCGCTCGCGAGCAGTCGCTTGACCAGCCGGTCCACGGACCGCTTGGTGTCGAGGAACATGATCACGCGGCCGTCGCGCGCCGCGATGCGCGTGGTGACGGCCTTCTTGTCGGTCTCGTCCATCACGTACAGGACGTGGTGTTCCATCGTGGTGACCGCGCCGGCCGACGGGTCGACGGAGTGCACCACCGGGTCGGTGAGGAACATCCGGACCAGGCGGTCGATGTTGGCGTCGAGGGTCGCCGAGAACAGCATGCGCTGGCCGTCCGGTTCGACCTGCTTGAGCAGCGCGGTGACCTGCGGCATGAAGCCCATGTCGGCCATCTGGTCGGCCTCGTCGAGGACGGTGATGCCCACGTTCTCCAGCGAGCAGTCACCTCGCTCTATGAGGTCCTTGAGCCGGCCCGGCGTGGCGACGACGACCTCGGCACCGCGGCGCAGCGCGTTGGCCTGCTTGGTGAGGGAGAGCCCGCCGACGACGGTGGTGAGGCGGAGGTTGACCGCGGTCGCGTACGGCGTGAGCGCGTCGGTGACCTGCTGGGCCAGTTCCCGGGTGGGGACCAGGACGAGCGCGAGGGGCGCGGTGGGCTCGGCGCGCCGGCCCGCGGTGCGGGCGAGCAGGGCGAGGCCGAAGGCGAGGGTCTTGCCGGAACCGGTACGGCCGCGCCCGAGGATGTCGCGGCCGGCCAGCGAGTTCGGAAGGGTGGCGCCCTGGATCGGGAACGGCTCGGTCACGCCCTGCGCGTCGAGCGTCTTGAGGAGCGCGGCGGGCATGTCCAGGTCGGCGAAGGCCTCGACGGCGGGCAGCGCGGGGGTGAGGGTCTCCGGCAGCTTGAATTCGCCCTGCGGCGCCCCCGTGCTCCGGCCCTTGGCGGGCTTCGCGGACTTGGCGGACTTCGCGGCGGGCCGTCCGGACCCCTGGCGGCCACCGGAACCGGTACGTGAGCCGGCGGCGGCACCGGAACCTGCGCCGAAGCGCTTGCTGGTCGTGCGCGTCATACGGTTTTGCCTCCTGGGACAAGACAGCACAAGCCGGGACCCGCACCTGAGGGTGCGGGCCCCGGCTGCGAAATTCGCGAGCCGCTAATTCCGCGGCTGCAAAATACGCCTCGTCGGCGATTAGGCGGGGAGAATGTTCTCCGCCTGCAGGCCCTTCTGGCCCTGGGTGACCTCGAAGGAGACCTTCTGGCCCTCGAGGAGCTCACGGAAGCCGGAGGAGGCGATGTTGGAGTAGTGGGCGAAGACGTCGGGGCCGCCGCCGTCCTGCTCGATGAAGCCGAAGCCCTTTTCCGAGTTGAACCACTTCACGGTGCCAGTAGCCATGTCATTTCTCCTAAGACAGGGGCAGTTCCGGAAATCCGCGGATTTACGGATTCCTCGTCGCCGCATTGAGCCCATCCGGAGAAACCCCGGAAACAAATAATGCGCCTGAGGAACATTCCCGTCAGGCGCACATAAAGTATATGGGTACCAAAACTGCAACAGCCACCACGATAGCACGCTCCTGTGCGGCCCGTCCGTGGCGCACGTCACGGACGGGGAGGCCGCAGGGCCGGGCCCGGTGCCGTGCGCGGAGGCGCGTCAGAGCCGTTCGACGATGGTCACGTTGGCCTGGCCGCCGCCCTCGCACATCGTCTGCAGGCCGTAGCGCCCCCCGGTGCGCTCCAGCTCGTGCAGGAGCGTGGTCATCAGCTTCGCGCCGGTCGCGCCGAGCGGGTGGCCGAGCGCGATCGCGCCGCCGTTGACGTTGACGCGGGCCGGGTCGGCGCCGGTCTCCTTCAGCCAGGCGAGGGCGACCGGCGCGAAGGCCTCGTTGATCTCGACGAGGTCGATGGCGTCGATGGTCAGGCCCGTCTTCTTCAGGGCGTACGCGGTCGCGGGGATCGGCGCGGACAGCATGCGGATCGGGTCCTCGCCGCGTACCGACAGGTGGTGGATGCGGGCGCGCGGGGTCAGGCCGTGGTCGGCGACGGCGCGCTCGGAGGCGATGAGGAGGGCGGCCGCGCCGTCGGAGACCTGCGAGGAGCAGGCCGCGGTGATGGTGCCGCCGTCCATGACGGGCTTGAGGGCGGCCATCTTGTCGAGGGTGGTGTCCCGGCGCGGGCCCTCGTCGGTGGTGACGTCCCCGAAGGCGACGGTCTCGCGCGCGAAGCGGCCCTCGTCGATGGCGCGCAGGGCCCGCCGGTGCGAGCACAGGGCGAATTCCTCCATGTCGCGGCGCGTGATGGCCCACTTCTCGGCGATGAGCTGGGCTCCGTGGAACTGGTTGACGGGCGCGTCGCCGTAGCGGGCCCGCCAGCCCTCGCTGCCGAGGAAGGGTCCGTCGGTCAGGCCGAGCGGCTCGGCGGCCTGGCGGGAGGCGAACGCGATGGGGATCATCGACATGTTCTGGGTGCCGCCCGCCACGACCAGGTCCTGGGTGCCGGAGAGCACCCCCTGGGCGGCGAAGTGGAGGGCCTGCTGGGAGGAGCCGCACTGGCGGTCGACGGTGACGCCGGGGACCTCTTCGGGCAGCCCGGCCGCCAGCCACGAGGTGCGGGCGATGTCGCCGGCCTGCGGGCCGACCGTGTCGAGGCAGCCGAAGACGACGTCCTCGACGGCGGCCGGGTCGATGCCGCTGCGCTCGACGAGCGCCTTCAGTACGTGGGCGCCGAGGTCGGCGGGGTGGACCCCGGCGAGCCCTCCCCCGCGGCGGCCCACCGGAGTGCGTACCGCTTCGACGATGTAGGCCTCGGCCATGTCGACTCCCCATGTGTGGATGCGCGTTATGTGCGTACGGCGATTCCGTCCAGGACCATCGAGAGGTACTGGCGGGCGATCTCCTCCGGGCTGTGCAGGCCGCCGGGGCGGTACCAGGACGCGGCGACCCACACCGTGTCGCGCACGAAGCGGTAGGTGAGGCGGATGTCCAGGTCGGCGCGGAAGACCCGCGCCTCGACCCCGCGCTCCAGCGTGCCCAGCCATGCCTTCTCGAACTTCTGCTGCGAGTCGGCGAGGTAGTGGAAGCGGGGCTGCGCGGCCAGGTGGCGGGACTCCTTCTGGTAGATCGCGACGGCGGCGCGGTGCCGGTCGATCTCCCGGAACGACTCGGTGACGAGGGCTTCGATGGTCTCCCGGGGCCCGAGGCCGGCGGCGAGCACGGCGTCGTACCCCTCCCAGAGCTCGTTCAGGAAGGTCGAGAGGATCTCGTCGAGCATCGACTCCTTGGAGTCGAAGTGGTAGTAGAGGCTGCCCGCGAGCAGCCCCGCCTCGTCGGCGATCCGGCGGACGGTGGTGGCGTTGTACCCCTGGGAGGCGAACACCTCGGCGGCGGTGGCGAGGAGTTCGCTCCGCCGCTCGGGCGCGGCGCTCACCTGCGCCGCCTTCCGGGGCGCGGGCCTGTTCGGCTTGTTCGTCGGTTCGTTCGTCGGCACCCGTCCATTGTGCTGCCCCGGCTAGGCGTGCTGGCTGCTGACGGAGACGACCTCGCCGGTCAGGTACGAGGAGTAGCCGCTGGCCAGGAAGACGATGACGTTGGCGACCTCCCAGGGTTCGGCGTGGCGGCCGAACGCCTCGCGCGCGGTGAGTTCTTCGAGGAGTTCGGCGGAGGTCACCTTCACGAGGTGCGGGTGCATGGCGAGGCTGGGCGCGACGGCGTTGACGCGGACGCCGTACTCGGCGGCCTCGATGGCCGCGCACCGGGTGAGCGCCATGACGCCGGCCTTGGCGGCGGCGTAGTGGGCCTGGCCCGCCTGGGCGCGCCAGCCGACGACGGAGGCGTTGTTGACGATCACTGCGCCGCGGCCGGTCTCCCCGGACCCGGCGCTCTCCTTGAAGGCGCGCAGGGCGGCGCGGGTGCAGCGGAAGGTGCCGCCCAGCGTGACGTCGAGGACCTTGGTCCATGCCTCGTCGCTCATGTCGACGAGGGAGCACGTGCCGCCGAGGCCCGCGTTGTTGACGACGATGTCGAGGCCGCCGTGTTCGCGGGCGGCGAGCGCGAAGAGGGCGGCGACCTGGTCCTCGTCGGTCACGTCGCAGGGCAGGGAGGCGACGCGGTGCGCGCCGAACTCCGCGGCGAGCGCCCGCTCGGACTCCTGGAGGCGGCGGGTGTGGGTGTCGCCGATGACGACACGGGCGCCCTCTTCGAGGAGCCTGCGGGCGGTGGCCCCGCCGATCCCGGCGCCGGCCGCCGCGGTGACGACGGCGGTGCGGCCGTCGAGGAGGCCGTGGCCCGGCACGTACTGAGCCTTGTTGTCCGTCACGGCGCCACGTTAACCTACCAAACACTTGTTAGGGAAGGATGGTGTGCCGCACCCATGGACCTGGATCCCACGCCCGGCCAGGAGGCCTTCCGGGCCGAGGCGCGCGCCTGGCTCGCCACGCACGTGCCCGCCGTGCCGCTGCCCTCCCTGGAGACGGCGGCCGGTTTCGCCGCGCACCGGGAGTGGGAGGCGCAACTGGCCGCGGACCGCTGGTCGGTGGTGTCGTGGCCCGAGGAGTACGGGGGCCGGGGCGCCGACATCTTCCAGTGGCTCGTCTTCGAGGAGGAGTACTTCGCGGCGGGCGGGCCCGGCCGGGTCTCGCAGAACGGCATCAACCTGCTCGCGCCGACCCTGTTCGACCACGCCACACCCGAGCAGCGGGCGCGCGTCCTGCCGGACATGGCGAGCGGCGCGACGATCTGGGCGCAGGCCTGGTCCGAGCCGGAGGCGGGTTCCGATCTCGCCTCCCTGCGCTCCAAGGCCATTCGCACGCACGGGGGTTGGCTGCTCTCGGGGCAGAAGACCTGGTCGTCGCGGGCCGCCTTCGCCGACCGCGCCTTCGGCATCTTCCGCACGGACCCGGCGGCGGACAGGCCGCACCAGGGCCTCACGTATCTGATGTTCGACCTGCGGGCGCCCGGCGTGACGGTCCGCCCCATCGGCCGGCTCGACGGCAAGCCCGCCTTCGCCGAGCTGTTCCTCGACGACGTCTTCGTGCCGGACGAGGACGTCATCGGCGAGGTGGGCGCGGGCTGGCGGATCGCCATGTCGACGACGGGCAACGAGCGCGGCCTGATGCTGCGCTCCCCCGGTCGTTTCCTCGCGTCGGCCGCGCGCCTCGTGGAGCTGTGGCGGGCCTCGGGCGATCCGGCGGACACCGCGCTGCGCGACCGGGTCGCGGACGCGGTGATCGGGGCGCGCGCCTATCAGCTCTTCACCGCGGCCCACGCCTCCCGCTTCGCCGCGGGCGGGACCATCGGCGCCGAGTCCAGCCTGAACAAGGTGTTCTGGTCCGGGTACGACATCGCCCTGCACGAGTGCGCGCTCGATCTGCTCGGGCCGTACGGGGAGCTGTCCGACGACGCCGACGAGGCCCCGGAGTACGGGAGTTGGGCCGAGAACTACGTCTTCTCGCTGGCCGGCCCCATCTACGCGGGGACCAACGAGATCCAGCGCGACATCATCGCCGAGCGTCTGCTCGGCCTGCCGAAGGGCCGCCGATGAGGTTCCTGCTCACCTCGGAACAGCGCGACTTCACGCGCTCCCTCGACGCGATGCTGACCGCCGCCGACACGCCGTCCGCGGTACGGGCGTGGGGCGCGGGGGACGCGGGGCCGGGCCGGGCCCTGTGGTCGCGCGCCGCCGACGCCGGGATCCTCGCACTCGCGGCACCCGGGGCGTACGAAGACGTCGGCCCGCTGCCCGTCGAACTCGCCCTCGCCTGTGTGGAGTTGGGCCGTCATGCGGCGCCGGGCCCCTATGTGGAGACGGTGGCGGCGGCTGCCCTGCTCGGCCGGCTCGCGGAGCTCGGCGAGCCGGGACCGGCCAAGCGGCTGCTGCCCCCGGTCGTCTCCGGCGCCTGCGTGGCGAGCGTGCTGTTCCCCGGCGCGGGGCCGTACGCGCTCGACGCGGACACCGCCGATGCCGTCCTGGTCGTATCGGCCCAGTCGGCCCGGACGCGTCGGCCGGGCGGGCCGGGCCCCGAGCTGCGGCTCGCCCCCGGGCACGGTCCGGTCCAGGCCTCGGCCGATCCCGCGCGGCGGCTGTCCCGGCCGCTGCCCGGAGGTGAACTCCTCGCCGCGGGGCCCCCGTTGGCCGATGCCGTCGCGTACGCCACCGGGTGGGCGCGGCTCGCGGCGGCCGGGCAGTGCCTCGGACTCGCCCAGGCGCTGCTCGACCGGACCGTGGCGTACGTCAAGCAGCGCATCCAGTTCGGAGCGCCCATCGGCTCCTTCCAGGCGGTCAAGCACCGGCTCGCGGACACGCTGGTCGCGGTGGAGTTCGCCCGGCCGCTGCTCTTCGGGGCCGCGCTCTCGCTCGCGCCGGCTGACGTGGCCGCCGCGAAGGTCACCGCAGGTGAGGCCGCGTACGCCGCCGCCCGCACCGCGCTGCAACTGCACGGCGCGGTGGGCTACACGCAGGAGCTCGATCTGTCGCTCTGGCTGCGCAAGGCGCGCCCGCTCAGGGACGCGTGGGGCACACCCGGCGCGTGCAGGAAGCTGGTCCTGGCGGGCTGATCTCCCCGGGGGCCCGGTGCCGGTTCAGGCGTCCTCGCGCACTCCCTCGTCGCCGTTGCCGCGCCTGAGGACGCGCAGGGCGGCGCCGGGGCGCCACACCCGTACGACGAGTTCGTCGTCCTCCACATCGGTGCGCACGACTTCGGTCAGCTCGGCGCGGAAGAGGTGGAACGGCTCGGGCGGCGCCACCAGGGAGGCGAACCGCGCCATCACCGCGGGGTCGGTGACCTCCACGGCGCGCCCGCTGATCCGTACGTCGCCGTCGGCCATCTCCGCGTCCGGCCCCGGGTTGGCCTGCATCGCGAAGCGCGGGTCGCGCCGCAGGTCGCGGGCCTTCATCGAGCCCGGCATCATGCCGAGCCACATCTCACCGGCCTGGAACTCCACCTCCAGACCCGTCACCCGGGGCGAGCCGTCCTCGCGCAGGGTCGCGAGGACCTGGTGCTTGTACTGGGCGAACCGCGCCTCGACCGCGGCGGCGAACGAGCTCTCGGCTTCCTGGAACTGCGCCCAGCCGACAGCGGGGGCGGGTCTGTCCTGACCGGTCACGACATCTCCTTCGTGCTGATGTGCGGCGTCCTGACTCCAGGAAACCTCAGATACCCGACGTCCTCTGTCGGGATTACCGAAGAGGGAGGGTGACCACGGCGGTGTGGCCCTCGGCGCGCACCTCCGTGGTGCCCTCGCCGGTGAGCACCGCGTCGTACGGGTCGAGATGGACGGCGCCGGCGTGGGCGGGCGCGTCGAGGGCGACGATCAGGGCGGGCCCGGCGACGCGCAGGGCGCCGCGGACGACGGCGACCGTCGGGGCGGGCCGCCCCCTGCGGTACATCACGTTGAAGTTGACGACGGGGCCGGCCAGGAGCCGGCAGTCGGTGGGGGCGTCGCCCGGGAAGTGCTGGGGCACGAACCGCTCGTCGACCAGGCGCCGCCGGCCGTCCACCGTGAGGTCCATTCCGGCGCCCTCGACGACGGTGAGGATCCGGTCGACGCCGGGGAAGCCGGAGAACGGGCCGTCCTCGGCGACATCGGCGAGACTGACCCGCCACGCGAAGTCCGCGGTCCCCGCGCCCTCGGGATGCGCGGCGACGCCCCGGGTCACCCCGCCCCCGTTCCTCCACGGCACGGCCACCCGCCCGGCGGCCCGCAACACCTTCACCGCACGACCCCTTCCCCACGCGCCGCCCGCAGCCAGTGCGGGAACTCGCCGAGGAGCCGGTCGTAGAGCTGGGCGTCGGTCATCCGGCGCGGGTCGCTCCCGGCGGCGAAGAACCCCGCGTTGTCGACGCGCCGGAACGCGGGGACGGCCAGCTCGTCGAGCCTGCGCAGGAAGTCGAACCGGTGGCTGTCCGGATCGCCGAACCCGATGAACTGCCAGAACATCGGCAGGGCCGCCGCCTTGCAGACGTAGCGTTCGGCGGCGAGCCTGCTGCTGGGGCCGCCGTCGGTCTGGAACACGACGAGCGCGGGGGCGCTCGCTCCGCTCTCCAGGTAGTGGTCGATGACGGCGTCCATCGCCACGTGGTAGTTGGTCCGGCCCATGGGACCGAGGTTGGCGACGATCCGCTCGATGCGGCCGCGGTGGTTGTCGAGCGCGATCTCCGTCTCGGCGTCGATGCCGGTGGAGAAGAACACGACGGGGACGCGGCCGTCGTCGTCGAGGTGGGCGGAGAGCCCGAGTACGCGGTCGGCGAGCGCCTGCACGCTGCCGTCCTTGAAGTACGGGCGCATCGAGCCGGAGTGGTCGACGACGAGGTAGACGGCGGCGGTCTCGGCGTCGAGCCCATGCCGTTCGATGGACTCCGCGGCGCTCTTGTAGAGGGAGACGAGCGCGGGGGCACGCTCCTTCACGCGCTGGAGGGGCAGTGCGGGCATGCGCCTCGTCTCCGTTCGTTCGGCCTACGACGGGTCGGGGGTGTCGAGGCTACGCCAGGGCGGTGGTCATGAGGTGGTGGAGTACCTCGTGGCCCTCGGGTGTGGGGTGCAGGCCGTCGGCGAGGAGGTCGGAGCGGTCGCGCAGCGCTTCCCAGGGGTCGACATGGTCGATGTGGTGGGCGGTGCACCAGGAGCGCAGGGTCTCGCGGAGGGCCAGGGCGCGTTCGTGCGTGAAGGACAGGCCCTCATAGCGGGGGGCCCGGTCCTCGTCGAGCCAGGTGGGGCCGATGACGACCAGCCGCGCACCGTGGGCCAGGGCCGTCGCCGCCAGCGCGTCGAGGCCGGCCTCCAGGTGGCCCGGGGCGGTGCCGGCGGCCACGTCGTTGATGCCCGCCGCGACCACCAGCGTGTCGGGGAGACGGGCCGGCAGCAGGGCGGGGGTCTGCTCCGCGATCTCGGCGAGCGTGGCGCCGGGGACGGCGCAGTTGAAGACGCGGTGGTCGCTCTCGTCCCGGGCGATGTGCTGCTCCGCCAGCCGGGCCGCCCAGCCGCCCCGCGGATCGCAGCGTCCGTACGCGATGCTGTCGCCGACGATCACGACGCGGGCCGCGGGGCGCAGCGGTCGCGTGTCGAGGTAGGCCCAGGCGCTCGCACCCGAGGAGAGCCGTACGCGGCGGCGGGTGTAGTCGTCGACCTCGTAGGCATCGGCGGCGGCCAACTCGGCCTCCGTCAGGTGCAGTACGGCCCCCTCGACCTCGGCGCCGATCCGGCGCTCCAGTGTGAGGTGCACGTCGAGGCCGCTGGTGGCGATCACCGCGGGGTCGGTGATCGTGAGGGACCGTGTCGAGTGTCCGGCGAGGGCGGCCGCTGTCCGCGGGACGCGCTGCCCGAAGAGGGTCTTCTGGACGCGGTCGTCCAGAAGGGTGCCGAAGGAGAACAGGGCGTGGGGGCGGGCAGCGTTCACGGAAGTGCGGTCCTTCTGGGGCTGAGCGCGCAGGGAGACGCCCTGGGCCGTGGAACTCCTGATCGATGGTACGGCCTGGTCCGGGGCGCGGGAGTTCCTGCGCTCGCCCCCGGTCGGGCCGCCGGCGAGCGGCCCGACCCGGCTGACGCGCCGTGCCCTAGGCCTGGTTCTGGAAGGACGGCAGGGCGAAGATGCGCTCCTTGGCCGCGTCGTCCATCAGCTCCACCAGGGGCAGGACCGCGTCCCACAGGTCCTGCTCGGCGACCTCGCGGGCCAGGGCGTCCAGTTCCTCGTCGGCCAGGGTCGCCGCGGCGTTCGCGATCGCCTGGCGGGACGGGTCGGGGAGGAGTTCCGCCAGGGGGAGGAAGTCCGCCCACAGGGCCGTCGCCACGACTGCGGGGACGATGCCGTCGAGCGTGTCCGGGTCTGCCAGGGACGGGAGTCGGGCCATCGTTCGGCGGTCCTCGGGGGACAGCAGGGCCACCAGGGGCAGGAGGGACTCCCAGAGGGACTGGTCGGCCACCGTGTGGACCAGGGTGTCCAACTGGGCAGCCGGCCGGCGGGCGGTCAGGGTGGCGATGCGGGCCCGCTGCTCGGGCGGCGCCATGCCCGCGATCGCCAGGGCCTGCGGCCACAGGCCGTCGGCGGCCGACGCGATGACCCGGGCCAGGCGCTCCTCGCCCATCAACTCGATGACCCTGCCGAGGCGTTGGGGCTGGTCCATGGCGTACCCCGTGCGCAGCACCACCGCGTCGTCGACCTGCGGCAGGATGCGGGTGAGCGCCGCATCGGGCAGGTGGCCGACGAAGCGGCCCATCGTGAGGTGGTCGCCGCGTTCGGCGAGGGCGACCGAGATCCGCACCAGCAGGCCCTCGTCGAGGCGGTCGACGATGCCCGCGATGCGGCGCGGGTCCAGGTGGGCGCAGGACACGGCGGTGAAGGCGACCGGGAGCCTGTCGATGATGTCGGCGGCGCGCGCGGGTTCGAGCCGGCCGGCCACGGCGGCGGCGAGCCGGGGTCCGAGGGCCTTCTGCGAGATGGCGGCGGCGACCCCGGCGGGGACGAGCCGGGTGGCGCGGGCGATGCGGTCCAGCATGTCGGGCGCACCGTCGAACAGGGCGGCCACGGACTGTTCGCGCAGGATGCGTACGTCGTCGGCGGGGAGCGCCGCGAGGAAGCCGAGCTCGTCGGCGCGCACGTCGAGCTGGGCGGCGAGCTTCTCGGTCTCGGCGCGGGTGCGGAGCGCGTCTCGGGTGTCCATGCCTGTCACCGGCCTCACTTGAAGAGGATGCGGCGCACGGGGCCGCGGGCGAGGGCGGGCACCAGGCCGAGGGCGGCTTCGGCGGCCTCGCCGAGTCCGGCGGCGCGGCGCTCGCGTTCGGCACTCAACGCGCCTGCGAGGTAGTCGAGTTGATCCTCCGTCAGGTCGGTGACGGCGGGCGGTGGCACCGCCCCCAGCTCCGTACTCAGTCGCGACAGCGCTTCGTTGCTCACGGGACCTCCCGGTGACGGACGGCTGGTCGTCCCGAAAGGGTGGAGCGTTATTGACTATTAGTCAATACCTCGCGGGGCAGCGGGCGCCGGGCGGCCGGGCCGGACATGCCGCGACGCCCGCCCAGTCGTCCGGTCGGGGACAGTGGGGCGGGCGCCGGTCAGTTCCGTACGTCGTTGTACGGGACGATGAGGGTCAGACCATCAGGGAGCGGTCCGTGGGGCGGATCGGGGCGGGCAGGTCGCTCGCGCCGGTCAGGTAGCGGTCGACACCGCGCGCGGCCGAACGGCCCTCGGCGATCGCCCAGACGATCAGGGACTGGCCGCGGCCCGCGTCACCGGCGACGAACACGCCGTCGACGTTGGTCGCGAACTCCGCGTCACGGGCCACGTTGCCGCGCTCGTCCAGTTCGAGGCCGAACTGCTGGACGAGGCCGTTGGCCTGGTCGGTGCCGGTGAAGCCCATGGCGAGCGTGACCAGCTGCGCGGGGATCGAGCGCTCCGTGCCGGGCTTCGGGGTCAGCTTGCCGTCGATGAACTCGACCTCGGTGAGGTGCAGCGACTGCACGTTGCCGTCCTCGTCGCCCTCGAAGTGGGTGGTCGAGACGGAGTAGACCCGCTCGCCGCCCTCCTCGTGCGCGGAGGTCACCTTGTAGAGCATGGGGAACGTGGGCCAGGGCTGGCCCGGGTTCCGCTCCTCGCCCGGCCTCGGCATGATCTCCAGCTGGGTGACGGAGGCCGCGCCCTGGCGGTGGGCGGTGCCCACGCAGTCCGCGCCGGTGTCGCCGCCGCCGATGACCACGACGTGCTTGCCCTCGGCGGTGATCGGCGGGGTGACGAAGTCGCCCTCCTGCACCTTGTTCGAGAGCGGCAGGTACTCCATCGCGAAGTGGATGCCGTTCAGCTCGCGGCCCGGGACCGGCAGGTCGCGCGAGACGGTGGCGCCGGCCGCGATGACGACCGCGTCGTACCGCTTGCGGAGCTTCGCCGCGTCGATGTCGCGGCCGATCTCGACCTCGGTGCGGAACTTGGTGCCCTCCGCGCGCATCTGCTCGATGCGGCGGTTGATGTGCACCTTCTCCATCTTGAACTCGGGGATGCCGTAGCGCAGCAGGCCGCCGATGCGGTCGGCACGCTCGTACACAGCGACCGTGTGGCCCGCCCGGGTCAGCTGCTGGGCGGCGGCCAGGCCCGCGGGGCCCGAGCCGATGACCGCGACGGTCTTGCCGGAGAGCCGCTCGGGCGCCTGCGGCCGGACGTCGCCGGTGTCCCACGCCTTGTCGATGATGGAGACTTCGACGTTCTTGATGGTGACGGCGGGCTGGTTGATGCCGAGCACGCACGCCGACTCGCAGGGCGCCGGGCACAGCCGCCCGGTGAACTCCGGGAAGTTGTTGGTGGCGTGCAGGCGCTCGGAGGCGGCCTGCCAGTCCTCGCGGTAGGCGTAGTCGTTCCACTCGGGGATCAGGTTCCCCAGCGGACAGCCGTTGTGGCAGAACGGGATGCCGCAGTCCATGCAGCGCCCGGCCTGCTTGCTGATGATCGGCAGCAGCGAACCGGGAACGTAGACCTCGTTCCAGTCCTTGACTCGCTCGCCCACCGGGCGGGTCTTGGCGACCTCGCGTCCGGTGGTCAGGAAGCCCTTGGGGTCAGCCATTGGTCGCCGCCTCCATCATCTTCTCGGTGGTCTCCTGCTCGGAGAGACCGGCGAGCTCAGCGGCGTCCTTGGCGGCGAGCACTGCCTTGTACGTGGTCGGGATGATCTTGCTGAAGCGGTCCACGTGCACGGACCAGTCGGCGAGCAGCTTCTCGGCGACCGTGGACGCGGTCTCCTCGAAGTGGCGGCGCACGACGTCGTGCAGCCACTGCTTGTCGGTGTCGCTCAGGGCCTCGATGGCGCCCAGGTTCCCGGAGTTGACGTTGTCCCGGTCGAGGTCGATGACGTACGCGATGCCACCGGACATGCCGGCCGCGAAGTTGCGCCCGGTCTCGCCGAGGACGACCGCGTTGCCGCCGGTCATGTACTCGCAGCCGTGGTCGCCCACGCCCTCCGAGACGACGGTGGCCCCCGAGTTGCGGACGCAGAAGCGCTCGCCGGTGCGGCCGCGCAGGAACAGCTCGCCGCCGGTCGCGCCGTACGCGATGGTGTTGCCCGCGATCGTGGAGTACTCGGCGAGGTGGTCGGCGCCCCGGTCCGGGCGGACCACGACGCGGCCGCCGGAGAGGCCCTTGCCGACGTAGTCGTTGGCGTCGCCCTCCAGGCGCAGCGTCACGCCGCGCGGCAGGAAGGCGCCGAAGGACTGGCCCGCCGAGCCGGTGAAGGTGATGTCGATGGTGTCGTCGGGCAGGCCCGCACCGCCGAACTTCTTCGTCACCTCGTGGCCGAGCATGGTGCCCACGGTCCGGTTGATGTTGCGGATCGCGATCTGCGCGCGGACCGGCTGGGCGGCCTCGGGGGTCTCGGCTTCCAGGGCGTCGGCGGCGAGCTTGATGAGCTCCTTGTCGAGCGCCTTCTCCAGGCCGTGGTCCTGCTCGATCACCGCGTGGCGCACGGCGCCCTCGGGCAGCTCGGGCACGTAGAACAGCGGCGCGAGGTCGAGGCCCTGGGCCTTCCAGTGGGTGACGGCCCGGTCGGTGTCGAGGAGTTCGGCGTGGCCGACGGCCTCCTCGATCGTACGGAAACCGAGCTCGGCGAGGATCTCGCGGACCTCTTCGGCGATGAACTCGAAGAAGTTCACGACGAATTCGGGCTTGCCGGAGAAGCGGTCGCGCAGCACCGGGTTCTGGGTGGCGATGCCGACCGGGCAGGTGTCCAGGTGGCAGACGCGCATCATGACGCAGCCGGAGACGACGAGCGGCGCGGTCGCGAAACCGAACTCCTCGGCGCCGAGCAGCGCGGCGATGATGACGTCGCGGCCGGTCTTGAGCTGGCCGTCGGTCTGCACCACGATGCGGTCGCGCAGGCCGTTGAGCAGCAGCGTCTGCTGGGTCTCGGCGAGGCCGAGCTCCCAGGGACCGCCCGCGTGCTTGAGGCTGGTCAGCGGGGACGCGCCCGTCCCGCCGTCGTGGCCGGAGATGAGGACGACGTCCGCGTGGGCCTTGGAGACGCCCGCGGCGACCGTGCCGACGCCGACCTCGGAGACGAGCTTCACGTGGATGCGCGCGGCCGGGTTGGCGTTCTTGAGGTCGTGGATCAGCTGAGCCAGGTCCTCGATGGAGTAGATGTCGTGGTGCGGCGGCGGCGAGATGAGGCCGACGCCCGGGGTGGAGTGCCGGGTCTTGGCGACCCACGGGTAGACCTTGTGGCCGGGCAGCTGGCCGCCCTCGCCGGGCTTGGCGCCCTGCGCCATCTTGATCTGGATGTCGTCCGCGTTGACCAGGTACTCGCTGGTCACACCGAAGCGGCCGGAGGCGACCTGCTTGATGGACGAGCGGCGCGCCGGGTCGTACAGGCGGTCCGCGTCCTCGCCGCCCTCGCCGGTGTTGGACTTGCCGCCCAGCTGGTTCATGGCGATGGCGAGCGTCTCGTGGGCCTCGCGCGAGATGGATCCGTACGACATGGCGCCGGTGGAGAAGCGCTTGACGATCTCGGAGACCGGCTCGACCTCGTCGAGGGAGATCGACGGGCGCTCACTGGTGAAGCCGAACAGGCCGCGCAGCGTCATGAGCCGCTCGGACTGCTCGTTCACGCGGTCCGTGTACTGCTTGAAGATGTCGTACCGCTTGTTGCGCGTGGCGTGCTGGAGGCGGAAGACCGTCTCCGGGTCGAACAGGTGCGGCTCGCCCTCGCGGCGCCACTGGTACTCGCCGCCGATCTCCAGGGCACGGTGCGCCGAGGGGATGCCGGAGGCGGGGTACGCCTTGGCGTGGCGGGCGGCGACCTCCTTGGCGACGATGTCCAGGCCGGCGCCGCCGATCTTGGTGGCGGTGCCGATGAAGTACTTCTGCACGAAGGCCTCGTCGAGACCGACGGCCTCGAAGACCTGGGCGCCGCGGTAGGAGGCGACCGTGGAGATGCCCATCTTGGACATGACCTTCAGGACGCCCTTGCCGAGCGCGTAGATCAGGTTGCGGATCGCCTGCTCGGGCTCCAGGCCGTCGATGAAGGTGCCGGCCCGCACGAGGTCCTCGACGGACTCCATCGCGAGGTACGGGTTGACCGCGGCGGCGCCGAATCCGATGAGCAGCGCGACGTGGTGCACCTCGCGGACGTCACCGGCCTCGACCAGCAGGCCCACCTGGGTGCGCTGCTTGGTGCGGATGAGGTGGTGGTGGACGGCGGCGGTGAGCAGCAGCGACGGGATCGGCGCGTGCTCGGCGTCGGAGTGCCGGTCGGACAGGACGATCAGGCGGGCGCCGGCCTCGATGGCGGCGTCCGTCTCCTGGCAGATGGCCTCGATGCGGGCGGCGAGCGCGTCGCCGCCGCCGGAGACCCGGTACAGGCCCGACAGGGTGGCGGCCGTCATGCCCGGCATGTCGCCGTCGGCGTTGATGTGTATCAGCTTCGCCAGCTCATCGTTGTCGATGACCGGGAAGGGCAGCGTGACGCTGCGACAGGAGGCCGCGGTCGGCTCCAGGAGGTTGCCCTGGGGGCCGAGCGTGGAGCGCAGGCTGGTGACGAGCTCTTCACGGATCGCGTCCAGCGGCGGGTTGGTGACCTGCGCGAACAGCTGCGTGAAGTAGTCGAAGAGCAGCCGGGGCCGGGCCGAGAGCGCGGCGATCGGCGAGTCGGTGCCCATGGAGCCGAGCGGCTCGCCGGCGGTGCGGGCCATCGGCGCGAGGATGACGCGGAGCTCTTCCTCGGTGTAGCCGAAGGTCTGCTGGCGGCGGGTGACCGAGGCGTGGGTGTGCACGATGTGCTCACGCTCGGGCAGGTCCTCCAGCTCGATCTCGCCGGCTTCCAGCCACTCCTGGTACGGGTTCTCGGCGGCGAGGGACGCCTTGATCTCGTCGTCCTCGATGATGCGGTGCTCGGCGGTGTCGACGAGGAACATCTTGCCGGGCTGGAGGCGGCCCTTGCGGACGACCTTCGCGGGGTCGATGTCGAGGACGCCGACCTCGGAGGAGAGGACGACGAGGCCGTCGTCGGTCACCCAGTAGCGGCCGGGGCGCAGACCGTTGCGGTCGAGGACCGCGCCGACCTGGACGCCGTCGGTGAAGGTGATGCAGGCCGGGCCGTCCCAGGGCTCCATCATCGTGGAGTGGAACTGGTAGAAGGCGCGGCGGGCCGGGTCCATCGACTCGTGGTTCTCCCACGCCTCGGGGACCATCATCAGGACCGAGTGGGGCAGCGAGCGTCCGCCGAGGTGGAGGAGTTCGAGCACCTCGTCGAAGGACGCGGAGTCCGAGGCGTCCGGCGTGCAGACGGGGAAGATCCGGTCGATCTTGCCGGCGCCGGAGTTGAACAGGTTGGAGGCGAGCTGGGACTCGCGGGCCACCATCCAGTTGCGGTTGCCCTTGACCGTGTTGATCTCGCCGTTGTGCGCGACGAAGCGGTACGGGTGGGCCAGCGGCCAGCTGGGGAAGGTGTTGGTCGAGAACCGCGAGTGCACGAGGGCGACGGTGGTGGCGCAGCGGCGGTCGGAGAGGTCCGGGAAGAACGGCTCCAGCTGGCCGGTGGTCAGCATGCCCTTGTAGACGATGGTCCGGGCGGAGAGCGACGGGAAGTAGACACCGGCCTCCCGCTCGGCGCGCTTGCGCAGCACGAAGGCCTTGCGGTCGAGCGCGATGCCCGTGGCACTGCCGTCGCCGACGAACAGCTGACGGAAGGCGGGCATGGTGGCGCGGGCGCCGTTGCCGAGGAGTGCGGGGGTGACGGGGACCTCGCGCCATCCCAGGACCGTGAGTCCTTCTTCACCGGCGATCGTCTCGATCCGCGAGACGGCCTCGTCGGTCTCCTCCAGCGGCAGGAAGGCGATGCCGACGGCGTAGGAGCCGGCCTCGGGCAGCTCGAAGTCGGTGACCTCGCGCAGGAACACGTCCGGGACCTGGAGCAGGATGCCGGCGCCGTCTCCGGAGTCGGGCTCGGAGCCGGTGGCACCGCGGTGTTCCAGATTCCGCAGTACGGTCAGCGCCTGCTCGACCAGCTCATGGCTGGCAACACCGGTGAGGGTGGCCACGAACCCGACGCCACAGGCGTCGTGCTCGTTACGGGGGTCGTACATCCCCTGCTGGGCGGGGCGACCGTCCATGGGCGACCAGGCGTCGGAACGCATCGGCTCTCCCGTCGTCGTCGTGGCATGTTCGAAGCCGAGGGACGACGTTGGCCCTCTGCGAAATTTTGTGCAGGTTACATGATGGAACGTATCTCGGGAACCGGATAGTTCATTCCAACATGCGGACACCCGGGTGCGAGCTTCATTGCTCGCGAGTCGCACAGAAGTGCGGTGATGGGTGTGTACGGCCTATGCCCGGCGGCGGAAGATCCGAAACCGCCGAGTAACGATTAGTTATGTGGCCGTCTGCATACTCCCGCCATTCTACGGCCCGGGGCCCCGCAGCGGGCAGGACGAATGTCACACGGGGCGGAGCCGATCGGCTCCGCCCCGTGTGAGGGTCCTGATGTCGCGCGGCGCCCGTCAGCCGATGGCGGTGCCGAAGAGGTGGCCGAGCCCGAAGGTGAGGGCCGCCGCGATGCCGCCGAGCGCCAGCTGGCGCGTACCGCTGAACCACCACGAGCGGGCCGTCACCTTCGCGACCACCGCGCCGCACCCGAACAGGCCGATCAGGGCGAGCAGCACCGCGGGCCACAGCGCGCTCGCGCCGAGCAGGTACGGCAGCAGCGGCAGCAGCGCGCCGAGGGCGAAGGAGGCGAACGAGGACACCGCGGCCACGGTGGGCGAGGGCAGGTCGGAGGGGTCGATGCCGAGCTCCTCGCGGGCGTGGATCTCCAGCGCCTGCTCGGGGTCCTGCGACAGCTGCCGCGCGACCTCGCGGGCGAGGTCCGGCTCGACGCCGCGCGACATGTACAGCTCGGCGAGCTCGCGCTCCTCGTCGGCGGGGTGCTTGCGCAACTCCCGCCGCTCGACGTCGAGTTCGGCCTCGACGAGTTCGCGCTGCGAGGCCACCGAGGTGTATTCGCCCGCCGCCATCGAGAAGGCGCCGGCCGCGAGACCCGCGAGACCGGTGATGCCGATGGTCTGGTGCGAGACCGCGCCGCCGGCGACGCCCGTCATCAGGGCCAGGTTGGAGACGAGGCCGTCCATCGCGCCGAACACGGCCGGGCGCAGCCAGCCACCGTTGACATCGCGGTGGGTGTGGTTGTCGCGGTGCGCCTCGTGCAGCGTGGCGTCGGTATCGATGATGGACACAGCTATCCCCTTGTACTCAGCAGCGGGCACCAGCTCGTCCCGCGCCCCCTCAATGCTGTCGAAACTACGCTCGATGTAAGGGCCGCGCCAGCAAGCAAGGCCTTACTCAGTAAGGCTGCGCTCAGTAAGGAAGGCCTGGCTGGGGGCGTTTCGAGAGCCGTTTTCGGGCGTTCTGCGCCGAACGCGCCGGGAGACCCACGGTCACCGAACCGGCCGCCCCCGGGAGACAATCCCGGCATGACCCGGATCACCGTGCTCGGCAGCACCAACATGGACCTCGTCGCCTACGTCACGACCGCGCCCCGCAGCGGCGAGACCGTCACCGGCCACGAGTTCCGCACCGTTCCCGGCGGCAAGGGCGCCAATCAGGCGGTCGCCGCCGCCCGCGCCGGGGCGGAGGTCGCGATGATCGGCGCGGTCGGCACGGACGAGTTCGGCGACCGGCTGCGCAGCACCCTGGAGCACGCGGGCATCGACATCGACCTGCTGCGCACCACCGAGGGCCCCTCGGGCACCGCGCACATCGTGGTGGACGGCGACGGCGGCAACGCGATCGTCGTCATCCCCGGCGCCAACGGCTCCGTCACCTCGCTCAGCCACGCCGACCGTGCGCTGATCGCCGAGGCGCAGTCGCTCCTGCTCCAGCTGGAGCTGCCGATGAGCGCCGTCCTCGAAGGCGCCGAAGCGGCCCGGCGCAACGGCGTCCGTACCATCCTGACCCCGGCCCCCGCCCAGCCCCTGCCGGCCGAACTCCTCGCCGTCACCGACCTGTTGGTGCCCAACGAGCACGAGGCGGCGACGCTGACCGGCATCTCGGGCGATCCGGAGCGGGCCGCCGCGGCGCTGCTCGCGCAGGTGCCCGAAGTGGTGATCACGCTGGGCGCGCGGGGCTGTCTGTACGCGTCCCGTTCCCAGCCGGAGCCGGTGGCGGTGCTGGCCCCGCCGGTCACCGCGGTGGACACGACCGGCGCGGGCGACACCTTCGTGGGCGCCCTCGCGGTGGCCCTGGCCGAGGGCCGCCCGATGACCGAGGCGCTGACCTGGGCGTCCACCGCGGCCGCGCTGTCGGTCCAGCGTCCGGGCGCGGCGACGTCGATGCCGTACCGCACGGAGATCGACGGGTAGCCCTGCGGGGGCGGGAGCCCCGGGCCCGGCCGGGGCGGAGCTCCGCGGGCCGGCCGGGGTGGCGGTGGCTAGGCCTTCTTCGGTTCCGGTCGCGAGGCCGAGGCCGTCGACTCGGCCCGGGGCTCGTCCGCCGGCCCGGTGGACTCGGCCGCGGACTCGCCCTTGTCCGGGGACTCGTCCTGGGACACGTCCTCGGACTTGTCCAGGGACACCGGCTCGTCGTCGTCCTGCGCGCCGGGCTCGACGATCTCCTCGCGGCCGGGGCGCAGCTTCGTCGAGATCACGATGTAGGCGACCGCGAGCAGGAAGACCCCGCCGGCCGTCCAGTCGTTGAGGCGCAGACCCAGGATGTGGTGGGCCTCGTCGACCCGCATGTACTCGATCCAGAACCGGCCCACGCAGTACGTGGCGACGTACAGCGCGAACGCCCGGCCGTGGCCCAGCTTGAAGCGGCGGTCCGCCCAGATGATCAGGAAGCCGGCGCCGAGGCACCACAGCGACTCGTACAGGAACGTCGGGTGGTAGGTGCCGGCGATCCGGTTCGGGCCCTCGCTGATCTTCAGCGCCCAGGGCACGTCGGTCGGGCGGCCGTACAGCTCCTGGTTGAACCAGTTGCCCCAGCGCCCGATGGCCTGCGCGAAGGCGAGGCCGGGGGCGAGGGCGTCGGCCCAGGCCGGCAGCGGGATGCCCCGGCGGCGGCAGCCGATCCAGGCGCCGACCGCGCCGAGCGCGACCGCGCCCCAGATGCCGAGGCCGCCCTCCCAGATCTTGAAGGCGTTGACCCAGTCCTCACCGTCGCTGAAGTACAGCTGGTAGTCGGTGATGACGTGGTAGAGCCGGCCGCCCACGAGACCGAAGGGCACCGCCCACACGGCGATGTCGGCGACGGTGCCGGAGCGGCCGCCGCGGGCGATCCACCTCTTGTTGCCGTACCAGACGGCGACGAAGACACCGATGATGATGCAGAAGGCGTAGCCGCGCAGCGGGATCGGCCCGAGGTGGAGCACCCCGGTCGACGGGCTGGGGATGAAGGCAAGTTCCATGGCAGGGTCGACGCTACCGTGCCGGGCGGGCGCTGCGGCAACCCGCCCGGCAACTTATGAGTAACGAGAGGCCCCGGGGCTCAGGAGGCGGGCGCCGTGGCCTTGCCCGCGGGCTTGCCCTTGTTGGCCTGGGCGACCCACTTCTTCAGGTTGGCCGGGGTGATCTGCTCGTTGCCCTTCGTCGGGAACACGGACACGCCGTTGAGCTGCACCGTGGGCGTGCCGTTGAAGTTGCCCGCCTGGAACGCCTCGTTGGACTTCACGACCCAGCTGTTGTGCGTGCCGTTCTCCACGCAGGAGCGGAAGGCGGGGGTGGAGAGGCCGGGGACCTTCTTGGCGAGGTCGAGGAGCTTGTTGTTGTCGGCGTACGCGTCGTCCGTCTCGTCGGGCTGGTTGGTGTAGAGGACGTCGTGGTACGCGGTGAACTTCCCGGCGTCCTGCGCGCAGCCCGCCGCGTTGGCCGCGTGGAGCGAGCCGCCGCCGCGGGTCTTGTCGTCGATGAGGGTGGCCAGGTGGTACTCGACGCGGATCTGGCCGCTCTTCTCCAACTCGTGGACGGTGGTCCTGAAGCCGTTCTCGAACGCGGCGCAGGCCGGGCAGCGGAAGTCCTCCCACACCGTGAGGGTGGAGGGCGCGTCGGTTGCGCCGACCGGGATGGCGAGCTTGTCCTTGCCGTCGGCCCCGGTGGGGGCCACCACCGGGCCGCTGGTGCTGCTGCCCTTGGCGCTGTCGCCGCCGCCCGCGTTGGCGGCGATCACGCCGACCACCGCGGCCAGGGCGAGCACGCCCACCACGGCGCCCGCCACGATCAGCTGCCGGCGGCGGCGCTCGCCCGCCTTCTGCTGCTCGCGTTCCTTGATGAGCCGGTCGCGCGCGGCCCTTTTCGCTTCGGGGTTCTTGTCACTCACACCCGCAGCAACGAACCGGGGAGGCACGCTCGTGCCTCCCCGGTCCCACTTCCACCCGTACGGGTGAGCTGTGCGATGAGCGCGCTAGTGCGCCCGGCGAACGCCTTCGGCGAGCTCGGCCGCCAGTTCCCGTACGGCGACGAGACCCGCGGCGTGGTCGGGGGCGTCCAGCATGCGCTTGACGAAGGCGGAGCCCACGATGACGCCGTCGGCGAAGGCCGCGACCTCCTTGGCCTGGGCCGCGTTGGAGACGCCGAGGCCCACGCAGACCGGCAGGTCGGTGGTGGCGCGGGTGCGGCCCACCAGGTCCTCGGCCGATGCGCCGACCGATGCGCGGGTGCCGGTGACACCCATCAGGGACGCCGCGTACACGAAGCCGGAGCCGGCCGCCGTGATCGTGGCCAGGCGGGCGTCCTTGCTGCTGGGGGCGACCACGAAGACCGTGCCGAGGCCGTGCTTCTCGGCGTGCTCGCGCCACACGCCGGACTCCTCGACCGGCAGGTCGGGCAGGATGCAGCCCGCGCCGCCGGCGTCGGCGAGTTCGGCGGTGAAGCGCTCCACGCCGTAGCGGTCGACGGGGTTCCAGTACGTCATGACGAGGACCGGCTTGCCGGTGGCCGCGTGGGCCTCGCGGACCGTGCGCAGCACGTCGGCGATCTTCACGCCGCCCTTGAGGGCGATGTCGTCGGCGGTCTGGATGACCGGGCCGTCCAGGACCGGGTCGCTGTGCGGCAGGCCCACCTCGACGACGTCGGCGCCGCCCTCGAAGACCGCCTTGACCGCGTCGATGGCGCCGTCGACGGTCGGGAAGCCGGCCGGCAGGTAGGCGATGAGGGCCGCCCGGTCCTCGGCCTTCGCCTTGGCCAGGGTGGCGTCCAGCAGGGTCACGTTGCCGCTCACTTGGCGTCTCCCTCGATCTCGGCGAGGCCCGCGGCGTCGGCGGCCACCTCGGCGTCGGTCCCGTACAGGCCGAAGTAGCGCGCGGCCGTGTCCATGTCCTTGTCGCCCCGGCCGGACAGGTTGATCAAGATCAGACCGTCCTTGCCGAGTTCCTTGCCCACGTCGAGGGCGCCCGCGAGGGCGTGTGCCGACTCGATCGCCGGGATGATGCCCTCGGTGCGCGACAGGAGGCGCAGGGCCTGCATCGCCGCGTCGTCGGTGACCGCGCGGTACTCGCCGCGGCCGATGTCCTTGAGGTAGGAGTGCTCGGGGCCGATGCCCGGGTAGTCGAGGCCCGCCGAGATCGAGTAGGGCTCGGTGATCTGGCCCTCCTCGTCCTGGAGGACGTAACTGCGCGAGCCGTGCAGGATGCCGGGCTCCCCCACGGTGAGGGTCGCCGCGTGCTCGCCGGTCTCCACGCCGTGGCCGGCGGGCTCGCAGCCGATGAGGCGTACGGAGGCGTCCGGGATGAAGGCGTGGAAGAGGCCGATGGCGTTGGAGCCGCCGCCGACGCAGGCGACCGCCGCGTCGGGCAGCCGGCCGGCGCGCTCCAGGATCTGGCGGCGGGCCTCGACGCCGATCACGCGGTGGAAGTCGCGCACCATCGCCGGGAAGGGGTGCGGTCCGGCGACCGTGCCGAAGAGGTAGTGGGTGCGGTCGACGTTGGCGACCCAGTCGCGGAACGCCTCGTTGATGGCGTCCTTGAGGGTGCGGCTGCCGGAGGCGACCGGGATGACCTCGGCGCCGAGCATCCGCATCCGGGCCACGTTCAGGGCCTGGCGCTGGGTGTCGATCTCGCCCATGTAGATGGTGCATTCGAGGCCGAAGAGGGCGCAGGCGGTGGCGGTGGCGACGCCGTGCTGGCCGGCCCCGGTCTCGGCGATGACCCGGGTCTTGCCCATGCGCTTGGTGAGCAGCGCCTGGCCGAGCACATTGTTGATCTTGTGCGAGCCGGTGTGGTTGAGGTCCTCGCGCTTGAGGAAGACCCGCGCGCCGCCCGCGTGTTCGGCGAACCGGGGCACCTCGGTGAGGGCGCTCGGCCGGCCGGTGTAGTTGACCATCAGCTCGTTGAGCTCCGCCGCGAAGGCGGGGTCGTGCTTGGCCTTGTCGTACTCGACGGCCACCTCGTCGACCGCGGCGACCAGCGCCTCGGGGATGAATTTGCCGCCGTACGCGCCGAAGTAGCCCTTGGCGCTGGGGACTTGACCCTCGGGGTCGGGTACGAAGAACTCATGCTCGTGGGACATGCGGATACCTCGCGGGGGCGTTGCAGCCCCGGTCCTGGGTTGGCTGGTTGGCGGGTGCGCCCAGGCGCCGCGGGTGAGGAGGTGAGGGCGCGACCGTGCGTCCGGTGCGGGCGGGTCGGGCCCGCGCGACGGAGTCGCACACTGTCACAGCCTCGCGCCCTAGAGGGCGCTCACACGGGCGGCGCTCGGGCCGCCGCGCCATCGCATGCCGTTGACCTGGCCGGGCTCCGACCCGATCACGTACCGCACGCGCCGCCCGTGCACCCGGCGCGCCGGAGCGCGGCAGCCGCGCGGGCGGCAGCCGGGAGCGAGACGGGCGGAGATGGGCACGGGTCAGCTCCGGCCGTGGCGCAGGGCGGGGTGGGCGCCCGCGGCGACGAGGTCGGCGACGGCCGCGCGCGGGTCCTTGCCGGTGACCAGGGACTCGCCGACGAGCACCGCGTCGGCGCCGGCGTTGGCGTACGCGATGAGGTCGTGCGGGCCGCGGACGCCGGACTCGGCGATCTTCACGATGTGGTTCGGGATCTCCGGGGCGACGCGCTCGAACGTGGTGCGGTCGACCTTGAGGTCCTTCAGGTTGCGCGCGTTGACACCGATGATCCTGGCGCCGGCGTCGACGGCACGCTCGACCTCGTCCTCGTCGTGCACCTCGACCAGCGGGGTGAGCCCGATCGATTCGGCGCGCTCGATCAGCGACACCAGGGCCGGCTGGTCGAGGGCGGCCACGATGAGCAGCGCGAGGTCGGCGCCGTGCGCCCTGGCCTCCCACAGCTGGTAGGCCGTGACGATGAAGTCCTTGCGCAGGATCGGGATGTCGACCTTGGCGCGCACGGCCTCCAGGTCGGCGAGCGAGCCGCCGAAGCGGCGCTCCTCGGTGAGGACGGAGATGACGGACGCGCCGCCCGCCTCGTAGTCGGCGGCGAGCGCCGCCGGGTCCGCGATGGCCGCGAGCGCGCCCTTGGAGGGGCTGGAGCGCTTGACCTCGCAGATGACCGTCACGCCGTCGCCGCGCAGGGCCGCCACCCCGTCACGGGCCGGGGGCGCCTTGTCGGCGCGCTCCTTCAGCTCGTCGAGGCTGACACGCGCCTGCCGCTCTGCGAGGTCGGCGCGGACGCCTTCGATGATCTCGTCGAGCACACTCACGCGAGCGGCCCCCTTCCGGGACGGTGATGTCGGTCAGGACGAGGGTGACCGTACGGAACGGTCACGGTCAGCCATGTCGATGGTATCCGTACCGGGGCCAAGGGATCACATCCGGTTGACTCCCGTCCCAGCACGTGGGACACCACCTGCGGTTTCTTTCCGAAGGTCATGGCGCGAGCGCCGAGCCGAACGGCAGATTCCGGACCACGGAGAAGATCAGCACGACGGATCCGATGATCCACCACTGCCGGTCGCTCAGCGAGATCCGCAGCGGGAGGCCGCGTGCCGTGCGCACCGCCCACACCGCCCAGCCCACGGCGAAGAGCAGGTAGCCGGCGACGGCGAGGGCGTTGGCACCGAGGGCGGCGGCGAGGTGCCCGGTGATGAAGTCGTGCGCGCTGCGCAGGCCGCCGCACCCCGGGCAGTAGACGCCGGTGAGGGCGAACAGCGGGCAGACCGGGTAGTGGCCGGGGTGGTTCGGGTCGACGAGGCCCACGTACGCGAAGGCAGAGCCCACCGCGGCGAGCGTGCCGAGCGGCACGAGGAGCCTGCGGACGGGCGATCCGAGGCCGCGGGCCGGTGATCCGAACCCAGGGGCCGGTGATCCGAGGCCATGGGCCGGTGATCCGAGGCCATGGGCCGGTGAGCCCGTCGCGCCGGGCGGGTGCGCCGGGGCGGGGCCGGGGTTCGACTGGGCTGCGTCCACGCGCCGATTCTCCCCGTTCACGTCGGAAGGCGCAGCCCGGTCGGGGCTGCGCCTCGCAGAGGTGGTGTGCGCTCAGCCGGCCTGGGCTTCGAGGCGGGCGCGGACCTTCGCGGCGGCGTCCTCGCGCATGCGCTGGATCTCCGGGGTGTCCTTCGGGGTGCCGAGGCCCGCCATCTTCATGATCCCGCCGACGACGGCGGCGATGCCGAGGAGTGCGATGCCGGCCCAGAAGCCCACCGGGTTGGCGGCCACTATGAAGACGCAGGTCACGCAGAATCCGATGAAGGCAATGATGACACCGGTCCATGCTGCCGGGGTGTGGCCGTGGCCGCTCTTCGCCATGGGGGTTGCTCCTCGTAGGTGTTTCCGTGATGTGGTCGGCGCTGCCGCTGTCGTCGGACCCGACGCTCGGTGCCATTGTCCCGCACCCCCGGGGGTGGGTGAGTGCGGGGGTCAGCTCTCGCGCGTGGGGTCCTCGCCGCGGTCGAGCGCCTTCCAGATTTCCTCGGGCCGCTCGGGGTCGACAGGGGTGCGCGCCTTGCGCGGCCGGGGGGCGCCGTCGCGCTCGTAGCGGCCTCCCATCGCGGGCCAGGCCTTGCCGAAGCGGAGGGCGAGCAGACCGGCGAGCAGCAGCAGGACGCCGCCCGCGACGGCGACGTAGGGCCAGCCGGTGTGGGTGAGCGCGCCGACGGTGGCGGCGGCGTCGCCGCTGGCCTTGGCGGCCTTCTCGTCGAGGGCGGCGCTGTCACTCGTGCCGAGCCAGGCGGTCACCGCGGCGCCCGCCCCGCTGAGCACGAGCAGCACGGAGACCAGGACGCGGCCGGCGCCGCGCACCGCGAAGACCGCGACCAGGGCGGCGAGGCCCACGATCGCGAGCGCGGAGGGCACGCCGGTGACGTCGCCGCCGGAGGCCTTGAGGGGCAGTGCGCCGCCGCCGACGGAGGCGTTGCCGTGCACCCAGGTCTGGCCGGAGGCCATGAGGACGACGGCGGCGCCGACGGCGCCGGCGAGCAGTGCGGCGGCCAGGCTGCGGCGACCGCCGCCGCGGGCGGACGGCGCGGCTGCTTCGGCACGGGGCTGGGGTACGGATGCGGCACTCACGTACTCCACTATCGCCTGCGCGCGGCACGGCGTGTCACCCGGGGGCCCGGGGCCCGGTCGCGACGCGCGGTGCGCGGGGCCCCGGGGGCGCTCCGCGCGGAACCAAGAACGGGCAAGCGGCCGACCATCGAACGGTTATCGCAATCTCCCGAACCGGCCCGGAACTGCCCCCGAACGGCCCTCGAAGGCAAAGCGGCGATAGAGATTCCGGCGCGCTTCTTGTTGGCATGGCCCAGTCAGCCTAGGTTCACCGCCTGCCGTACCGCGCACCACGCGGAACGGCCGGCACAGCGCACCCCCACGTACTCCTGGTACACCCACCTCACGGAGGAGTTAAGTTGCGCAGAACCCTCTCCCCCACCGCCCTGGCCGCCACGCTGGCCGCGGCGGCGCTCGCCCTGGCAACTCCCCTCGCCCAGGCGGCCACCAGCCCCTCCACCGCGGCGCACGTCACCACCGTCCGCTCCTGTGCGGCTCCGACGCACAAGGACGTCATGGCCTGCAAGGCGCTGAAGGTGACCGGCGGCACGCTCGCGCCGGCGGGCGCCGGGCGTTCGACGGCCGCCGCGGCGGCGCCCTCCGGCCTCGGGCCCTCCCAGCTCCAGTCCGCGTACAAGTTGCCGTCCTCGACGGCCGGTTCGGGCCGGACAGTGGCGATCGTCGACGCCTACGACGACCCCAGCGCCGCCGCCGACCTCGCCAAGTACCGCTCCCAGTACGGACTTCCGGCGTGCACCACCGCCAACGGCTGCTTCAAGAAGGTCGGCCAGACCGGCACGTCGACGCTTCCGAGCGCGGACGCGGGCTGGGCCGAGGAGATATCCCTCGACCTCGACATGGTCAGCGCGGCCTGCCCCAACTGCAAGATCCTGCTCGTCGAGGCCAAGTCCGCCTCGATGGCCAACCTGGGGACGGCCGTCAACACGGCGGTCTCGCTCGGCGCGAAGTACGTCTCGAACAGCTACGGCGGCGGCGAGTCGTCGTCCGACACGTCCTACGACAGCCAGTACTTCAACCACCCGGGCGTCGCCATCACCGTGAGCTCGGGTGACGAGGGCTACGGCGCCGAGTACCCGGCCTCCTCCCGCTATGTCACCGCGGTCGGCGGCACCTCGCTCAAGTCGGCCTCCAACAGCCGTGGTTGGAGCGAGAGCGTGTGGAGCGGCGCAGGCTCCGGCTGCTCCGCCTACGACGCGAAGCCGAGCTGGCAGAAGGACACCGGCTGCGCGAAGCGGACCGTGGCCGACGTCTCGGCGGTCGCCGACCCGGCCACGGGCGTCGCGGTGTACGACACCTACGGCGGCGACCCGGGCTGGGAGGTGTTCGGCGGCACCAGCGCGTCCTCGCCGCTGATCGCCGCGGTGTACGCGCTCGCGGGCACCCCGTCGTCGGGCTCCACGCCGGCCTCGTTCCCGTACGCCCACACCGGCTCGCTCAACGACGTGACGAGCGGCTCCAACGGCAGCTGCTCCCCGGCCTACCTGTGCAAGGGAGGCAGCGGCTACGACGGCCCGTCGGGGCTCGGCACCCCGAACGGGACCGCCGCGTTCACCGGCTGAGCCGGTTGGCCGTGTTGACCGCGCGCAGGACGGCGGCCGCCTTGTTGCGGCACTCGTCGTCCTCCGCGACCGGGTCGGAGTCGGCGACCACGCCGGCTCCGGCCTGCACGTAGGCGGTGCCGTCCCGCAGCAGCGCGGTGCGGATCGCGATCGCGGTGTCGGAGTCACCGGCGAAGTCGAGGTAGCCGACACAGCCGCCGTAGAGCCCGCGGCGGCTGGGCTCCAGCTCCTCGATGATCTGCATCGCGCGGGGCTTGGGGGCACCGGAGAGCGTGCCGGCCGGGAAGCAGGCCGTCAGGACGTCGAACGCGGTGCGTCCCTCGGCGACCCGGCCGGTCACGGTCGACACGATGTGCATCACATGGGAGTACCGCTCGATCGACATGAAGTCCACGACCTCCACCGAGCCGGGCTCGCAGACCCGGCCCAGGTCGTTGCGGCCCAGGTCGACGAGCATGAGGTGCTCGGCGCGCTCCTTGGGATCGGCCAGGAGTTCGTCGGCGAGCGCCTGGTCGCGCTGCGGGGTGGCGCCGCGCGGCCGGGTCCCGGCGATCGGGTGGACCATCGCCCGGCCGTCCTCGACCTTGACGAGCGCCTCGGGGCTGGAACCGACGACGTCGAAGCCCTCGAAGCGGAACAGGTACATGTACGGCGACGGATTGGTCGCCCGCAGCACCCGGTAGACGTCCAGCGCACTGGCCGCGCACGGGGTTTCGAAGCGCTGCGAGGGCACCACCTGGAAGGCCTCGCCGGCCCGGATGCGCTCCTTGATGTCCTCGACGGCACCCTGGTACTCGGTTCCGCCCCACAGCGCGGTGTACTCGGGCAGCTCGGAGGCGGGCAGCGCGACCGGCGCGTACTCGGCGGGTTTCGCCAGGTCGGCCTCCATCGCGTCGAGCCGGGCCACCGCGTCCGCGTACGCCTCGTCCACCCCGGTGTCGAGGTGGTTGTGGTTGATCGCGTTGGCGATGAGCAGGACCGAGCCGTCCCAGTGGTCGAGCACCGCGAGGTCGGAGGTGAGCAGCATGGTCAGCTCGGGCAGCCGCAGGTCGTCGCCGCCGTGCTCGGCGATCTTCTCCAGGCGGCGCACGATGTCGTAGCCGAGGTAGCCGACCATGCCGCCGGTGAAGGGCGGCATCCCGGCGACCAGGTCGCGCGGGGTGTGCAGCGCCTCGACGGTGGCCTTCAGGGCGGCCAGCGGATCACCCGAAGTGGGGACCCCGACGGGCGGCGTTCCGATCCAGCGGGCCTCGTCGTCGCGCACGGTGAGGGTGGCGGCGGAGCGTACGCCGACGAAGGAGTACCGCGACCAGGAGCGCCCGTTCTCCGCCGACTCCAGCAGGAACGTGCCCGGCCGCTCGGCGGCGAGCTTGCGGTAGAGGCCCACCGGGGTGTCGCCGTCGGCGAGGAGGCGGCGGTGGACCGGGATGACGCGGCGGTCGACGGCGAGCTTGCGGAAGGTGTCGAGGTCCATGACTGCTTGCTACTTCCCGAGGTCGAGTACGTCGGCGTCGAAACAGGTGCGGTCCCCGGTGTGGCAGGCGGCGCCCACCTGGTCGACCTTGACCAGGACGGTGTCCGCGTCACAGTCCAGGGCGACCGACTTCACGTGCTGGACGTGACCGGAGGTGTCGCCCTTGACCCAGTACTCCTGACGGCTGCGCGACCAGTACGTGCAGCGGCCGGTGGTCAGGGTGCGGTGCAGGGCCTCGTCGTCCATCCAGCCGAGCATGAGCACCTCACCGGTGTCGTACTGCTGGGCGATGGCCGGGACCAGACCATCCGCGCCGCGCTTGAGGCGGGCGGCGATGGCGGGGTCGAGATTGCTGGTCATGCCTCCATTCTGCCGTGGCCCGCGGGGCGGCCGGGCGGTGCGTCCACTGTCCGGACGACCCCGGCCGCCGTACGCTGGCGGACATGTCGACCCATGCCAAGCGTGAACGGCTTCTGCTCGCCGACCTGTTGGAGGCGGCGGGCCCCGAGGCTCCGACCCTGTGCGAGGGCTGGACGGCCCGCGAACTCGCGGCCCATGTCGTGGTGCGCGAACGGCGCCTCGACGCGGCCGGCGGGATCCTGATCGGCGCGCTCAAGAACCGCCTCGACCGGGTGCAGGCCGAGTTCGCGGAGAAGCCGTTCGAGGAACTGATCCAGCTCATCCGCACCGGCCCGCCGAAGTTCTCGCCCTACAGCCTCAAGCAGATCGACGAGGGCGCCAACGCGGTGGAGTTCTACGTCCACGCGGAGGACGTGCGCCGGGCCCAGCCCGACTGGACGCCCCGCGTGCTCGACCCGGTGTTCTCCGACGCCCTGTGGGCCAGGCTGGAGAAGGCGGCCCGCGTGATGGGCCGCAAGGCCCCGGTGGGGATCGTGCTGCGCCGCCCGGACGGGCAGACGGCGGTGGCCCACAAGGGCACCCCGGTGGTGACGGTCACCGGCGAGCCCGGCGAGCTGATGCTCTTCGCGTACGGGCGCCAGGACGCGGCGCGGGTCGAGATCGAGGGCGAGAAGGAGGCGGCGACGCGGGCCCTGGAGGCGAAGCTCGGGATCTGAGGGCCCGGCCCCTCAGCGCGGGAGTTCGGCGCGGCGCAGGTGGCGTGAGGCGAGCCCGGCCACCGCGCCCGCCGCGCAGACGCCCGCGCTCGCCAGGAAGACCGGCCCGGTGCCCCAGGCGCCGATCGCGGCGCCCGCCAGCGGATAGCCGAGCGGCGCGATCCCCATGGTGAACAGGGAGGCCACCGCGGTGACCCGGCCCAGATAGGCCGGCTCCGTGGCGGTCTGCATCAGCGCGCCGCACAGGGCGCCGCTCAGCCCGGCCAGCAGGCCGATGCACACCCCGGCTACGGCGGCGAGAGGGACCGAGGGGGCGTACGCGAGGCCCGCGATGGCCGTGGTGCCGCCGAGCAGGGAGACCGGCAGGACGAGCCCGGCGCGCGGAATGCGGCCGCGCACGGAGAGCAGCAGGGACGCGGCACCCGCGCCCGCGCCGAACGCCGCCACGATCCAGCCCATGCCGGAGGCTCCCCAGGCGCGCTCCTTGGCGAGCAGCGCGAGCCCGATGTTGAGCGGGGCCGCGAAGCCCAGCTCGCCGACGGCGATGACCAGCATCAGCGGGGCGAGCAGCCGGTGTCCGCGGATGTAGCGCAGGCCGTCGGTGAGTTCGCGCAGCGGGTGTTCCCCGGTCCGCTGCCCGTCGCCGTCGAGCCGGGCCATGCGGACGCGTACGAGCAGGGCGGTGGAGACCGCGAACAGGGTGCCCGCCACGGCGAAGGTGGTGGCGGTGCCGCCGAGCGCCACGGCGAGCCCGCCGACCGGAGCCCCGGCGATGCTCGCGACCCGTGAGGCGAGGCCCTTGAGGCCCTGCACCCGGGCGAGTTCGCCGGGTGCCGTGATCCTGGGCGGCAGTGCGCCGAGCGCGGGCAGGAGCACCGCGTCGACGGCGCCGAAGACCAGGGCGAGCGCGATCAGGAGCCACAGGTGCGGGCCGGTGACGAGCAGCGCCCCGGCCATGCCCAGGATGATCACGCTGCGCAGGGCGTCGCTGCCGATGACGACCCGGCGCGGCCCGAACCGGTCGGCGACCACTCCCCCGCCGAGCATGAGCAGCGCCCTGGGCACGGCGCCGACGGCAAGCACGAGCCCGGCCTGCCCGGCGCTGCCCGAGCGGGCGGCGGCCCAGGCCAGCGCCATGTAGTACACGCTGTCGCCGACGACCGACGAGGTGTACGCGGCGAGCCAGCGCAGCACGTTGCCGTCGCGGTGGGCGGGGCGGGCGGGGGCCGGCGGTATGAGGGTGGCGACGGACATGGCGGGCCTCTCGGAGCCTCAGAAGCGGAAGGGGAAGCCGTACAGGTGGACCGACACGTTTTCGCGGCCCTCGGTGTCGCCGTCGGCCGTCGCGGTGTCGCCGCGCTCCTTGAACTTCTTGAGCACCGTGTCCAACTCGCCCTCCAGCTCGGTCAGTTCGGACGCGGTGAGCCGCAGGGGGTGCTCGCTGCTGAACGAGGCGCCGGTCCACTCGGCGCTCCAGGCGGACATCTCGTCGAGGTACGCGCGGTAGAGGTCCATGCGCTGTTCCACGAGGAGGCGGGTGACGGAGGTGTGCGCCGCCACCTTCTCGGGGGCGTCCCTGAAGTCCTCGTGCCGGTAGCTGATCCCCTCCGACGCGAGCCGCCACCACCGTTCCCGCCCGTCCGTGCCGGGCGACTCGGCCTGCTCGATCAGGCCGTGGTCGGCGAGCTTGCGCAGGTGGTAGCTGACGAGCGAGACCGCCTCGTCGACCTGCTCGGCGAGCTGGGAGGCGGTGGCGGTGCGGGCGATGTAGAGCCCGCGGTAGAGCCGCATGCGCAGCGGGTGGCCGAACGCCTTGAGCGTGTCGACGTCGGTGATCCTGCGGGTGCCCTTGTCCGTCATGCCCCCCAGGCTAGATAGGAAAGAAAACTTGCGCAATATAAATTGCGCAATAAATGCTGCACATAGGCCCACGAAGAAGGGCCCGGAGCGCCGCCCCGGGCCCTTCTCGCAGGTCGGCGCCGGTCAGCGAACCGGGTGGCCCGCCGCCGCCAGGGCTTGCTTGACCTCCGCGATGCGCAGATCACCGAAGTGGAAGACCGACGCGGCCAGGACCGCGTCCGCGCCCGCCTCGATCGCCGGCGGGAAGTGGTCGAGGCGCCCCGCGCCGCCCGACGCGATCACCGGCACCGTGACGTGGCGGCGGACCGCCGCGATCATCTCGGTGTCGTAGCCGTCCTTGGTGCCGTCCGCGTCCATCGAGTTGAGCAGGATCTCGCCCGCCCCCAACTCGGCCGCGCGGTGCGCCCATTCGACGGCGTCGATGCCCGTGCCCGTGCGGCCGCCGTGCGTCGTCACCTCGAAGGAGCCGGACTCGGTGCGGCGGGCGTCGACCGAGAGGACGAGCACCTGGCGGCCGAAGCGCTCGGCGATCTCGCGGATCAGGTCGGGGCGGGCGATGGCGGCCGTGTTGACGCCCACCTTGTCCGCGCCCGCCCGCAGGAGCTTGTCCACGTCGTCGGCGCTGCGGACACCGCCGCCGACGGTGAGCGGGATGAAGACCTGCTCCGCGGTGCGGCGCACCACGTCGTAGGTGGTCTCCCGGTTGCCCGAGGACGCCGTGATGTCGAGGAACGTCAGCTCGTCCGCGCCCTCGGCGTCGTACAGCTTCGCCATCTCGACGGGGTCACCGGCGTCGCGCAGGTTCTGGAAGTTGACGCCCTTGACGACCCGGCCGTTGTCCACGTCGAGGCAGGGGATCACGCGTACGGCGAGGGTCATGCGTCCGCCGCCGTCCGCCGGTACGCCTCTACCTCGACCTCGACGACCAGGCTCGGGTCGACGAAACCCGACACGATCAGCATCGTGGTGGCGGGCCGCACGCCGTCGAAGAGCTCCTTGTGGGCGCGGCCCACCTCGTCGACGTCCCGGGCGTGGGAGATGTACATACGGGTGCGCACCACGTCCTGGCGGCCGAGGCCCACGGACTCCAGCGCCTCGATGGCGACGCCGAACGCGGTGACCGCCTGCTTGTAGGGGCCCGAATCGTCGATGCGGCCGTTCACCGTCGACGTACAGCCGCCGACCAGGACGAGGCCGCCCGGCAGTTCCACGACGCGCGAGGAGCCGAAGCGCTCCTCGGCGGCGCCGCCGGAGGAGGTCCTGCGGATCTCGCCGCTCATGCCGCCACCACCTTGAGTGCCTCTTCCAGCGTGAAGGCCTTCGCGTACAGGGCCTTGCCGACGATCGCGCCCTCGACGCCGAGCGGGACCAGCTCGGAGATCGCGCGCAGGTCGTCGAGGGAGGAGACCCCGCCGGACGCCACGACCGGCTTGTCGGTGGCGGCGCAGACGTTCTTCAGGAGCTCCAGGTTGGGGCCGGTCAGCGTGCCGTCCTTGGCGATGTCGGTGACGACGTACCGCGCGCAGCCCTCGGAGTCCAGGCGGGCCAGGGTCTCGTACAGGTCTCCGCCGTCGCGGGTCCAGCCGCGGCCGCGCAGCGTGGTGCCGCGCACGTCGAGGCCGACCGCGATCCTGTCGCCGTACTCGGCGATGACCTTGGCGACCCACTCCGGCGTCTCCAGGGCCGCGGTGCCGAGGTTGACGCGGGTGCAGCCGGTGGCGAGGGCCGCCTCCAGGGTGGCGTCGTCACGGATGCCGCCGGACAGCTCGACCTTGATGTCCATGGCGCCCGCGACCTCGGCGATCAGGGCGCGGTTGTCGCCGGTGCCGAACGCCGCGTCCAGATCGACCAGGTGGAGCCACTCGGCCCCGGAGCGCTGCCAGGAGAGGGCCGCCTGGAGGGGCGAGCCGTAGGAGGTCTCGGAGCCGGACTCGCCGTGGACGAGCCGTACGGCCTGGCCGTCGCGGACGTCGACGGCGGGAAGGAGTTCGAGGGGGGCAGCCATCACAGGGTTCCGATCCAGTTGGTGAGCAGCTGGGCTCCGGCGTCGCCGGACTTCTCGGGGTGGAACTGGGTGGCCCACAGGGCGCCGTTCTCCACCGCGGCCACGAACGGCTCGCCATGGGTGGCCCAGCTGACCCGGGGGGAACGGATCTTGGGGTTGGTCACTTCGAGGCTCCAGTCGCGCACGGCGTAGGAGTGCACGAAGTAGAAGCGGGCCTCGGCGTCGAGGCCGGCGAAGAGCTCGCTGTCCTCGGGCGCCTTCACGGTGTTCCAGCCCATGTGCGGCACGACCGGCGCGTTGAGCGGCTCGACCACGCCCGGCCACTCGTCGAGGCCCTCGGTCTCGACGCCGTGCTCGATGCCGCGCTCGAAGAGGATCTGCATGCCGACGCAGATGCCCATGACCGGGCGCCCGCCGGAGAGCCGGCGGCCCACGATCCAGTCGCCGCGCGCGTCGCGCAGCCCCTTCATGCAGGCGGAGAAGGCGCCGACGCCGGGCACGAGCAGCCCGTCGGCGTTCATGGCCCGGTCGTAGTCGCGGGTGATCTCCACGTCCGCGCCGACATGGGCCAGGGCCCGCTCCGCGGAGCGGACGTTGCCGAATCCGTAGTCGAAGACGACGACCTTCTTGGCGGCTGCGCTCATGACCAGACGTCCAGTCGCAGGATGCCGGCGGCGAGGCACATCACGGCGCCGAAGGAGAGGACCACGATCAGGCTCTTCGGCATCCCCTGCTTGACGAAGGAGATGATTCCGCCGACCAGGAAGAGGCCGAGCACGATCAGGATGGTGTTGAGGCCGTTCATGCTTACAGGGCACCCTTGGTGGAAGGAAGGATTCCGGCGGCCCGCGGGTCCCGCTCGGAGGCGTAGCGCAGCGCGCGGGCGAGCGCCTTGAACTGGCACTCCACGATGTGGTGCGCGTTGCGTCCGTACGGTACGTGAATGTGCAGCGCGACCTGCGCCTGGGCCACGAACGACTCGAAGATGTGCCGGGTCATGGTGGTGTCGTACTCGCCGATCATCGGCGCCATGTTCTCGGGCTCGGTGTGCACGAGGTAGGGGCGGCCGGAGAGGTCGACGGTGACCTGGGCGAGCGACTCGTCGAGCGGCACGGTGCAGTTGCCGAAGCGGTAGATGCCGACCTTGTCGCCGAGGGCCTGCTTGAAGGCGGCGCCGAGCGCGAGCGCGGTGTCCTCGATGGTGTGGTGGGTGTCGATGTGCAGGTCGCCGTCGGTCTTGACCGTGAGGTCGAACAGGCCGTGGCGGCCGAGCTGGTCGAGCATGTGGTCGTAGAAGCCGACCCCGGTCGACACATCGACCTTTCCGCTGCCGTCGAGGTCGATCTCGACGAGGACGGACGTCTCCTTGGTGGTGCGTTCCACCCTGCCAACGCGGCTCATGCGCTCTGCTCCTTCTTGAGTTGACGGACCGCGTCGAGGAACGCGTCGTTCTCGGCCGGGGTGCCCGCGGTGACCCGCAGCCATCCCGGCACTCCGTTGTCCCGGACCAGGACGCCCCGGTCGAGGATCCGCTGCCACGCGGTGTGGCTGTCGTCGAAGCGGCCGAACTGGACGAAGTTGGCGTCCGACTCGGTCACCTCGTAGCCGATCGCCCGCAGCTCGGCGACGAGCCGGTCCCGCTCGGCCTTCAGCTGCTCGACGTAGCCGAGCAGGATGTCGGTGTGCTCCAGGGCCGCAAGCGCGGTGGCCTGGGTGACGGCCGACAGGTGGTACGGCAGCCGTACCAGCTGGACGGCGTCGACCACCGCGGGGTGCGCGGCGAGGTAGCCGAGGCGCAGCCCGGCGGCGCCGAACGCCTTGGACATGGTCCGCGAGACCACCAGGTTCGGGCGGCCCTCGATGAGCGGGAGCAGCGAGTCGCGGTGGCTGAACTCCACGTACGCCTCGTCCACGATCACCATCGACGGCTTCGCCGCCTGGGCCGCCTCGTACAGCGCGAGGACCGTCTCGGCGGTGACCGCGGTGCCGGTCGGGTTGTTGGGCGAGGTGATGAAGACGACGTCCGGGGTGTGCTCGGCGATGGCCTGCTCGGCCGCGGCGAGGTCGATGGTGAAGTCCTCGTTGCGCGGTCCCGAGATCCAGCCGGTGCCGGTGCCGCGGGCGATCAGGGCGTGCATCGAGTACGAGGGCTCGAAGCCGATCGCGGTGCGGCCGGGGCCGCCGAAGGTCTGGAGCAGCTGCTGGATGACCTCGTTGGAACCGTTGGCCGCCCACACGTTCCCGGTGGCGACCGGGTGCTTGCCGGTACGGGTGAGGTAGCGCGCCAGCTCGGTGCGCAGCTCCACCGCGTCGCGGTCCGGGTAGCGGTTGAGGCCCCGGGCCGCCTCGGCGACCCGCTCCGCGATCCGCGCGACGAGCGGCTCGGGCAGCGGGTACGGGTTCTCGTTGGTGTTCAGCTGGACGGGGGTGTCCAACTGGGGCGCGCCGTAGGGGGACTTGCCGCGCAGCTCGTCGCGCACGGGCAGGTCGTCGATGGAGGTCACCCGCTCGGCGGTGGTCATGCGCTCGGCGGTGGTCATGCCGTCGGTGTCGGTCATGCGGTCGGCACCTTCCACCCGCTGTGCCCGTTTGGTTCGGCTCCGCCGAAACGCGCCTTGAGCGCGGCACCGTGCGCGGGCAGGTCCTCGGCCTCGGCGAGGGTCACCACGTGGTGGGTGACCTCGGCGAGCGCGTCGCGCGTGTAGTCGACGATGTGGATGCCGCGCAGGAAGGACTGCACGGACAGGCCCGAGGAGTGGCAGGCGCAGCCGCCGGTGGGCAGCACGTGGTTGGAGCCGGCGCAGTAGTCGCCGAGCGAGACCGGCGCCCAGGGCCCGACGAAGATCGCGCCCGCGTTGCGGACCCGGTCGGCCACGGCGGCGGCGTCGGCGGTCTGGATCTCCAGGTGCTCGGCGCCGTACGCGTCGACGACCTTGAGGCCGTCCTCCAGGGAGTCGACGAGGACGATCGCGGACTGGCGCCCGGCGAGGGCGGGCTTGACCCGGTCCTCGATGTGCTTGGTCGCGGCGACCTGCGGCTCCAGCTCCTTCTCGACGGCTTCGGCGAGCGCGAGGGAGTCGGTGACCAGGACGGCGGCGGCCAGCGGGTCGTGCTCGGCCTGGCTGATCAGGTCGGCGGCGACGTGCACCGGGTCGGCGGTGTCGTCGGCGAGGACGGCGATCTCGGTCGGTCCGGCCTCGGTGTCGATGCCGATGCGTCCGGTGAAGTACCGCTTGGCGGCGGCGACCCAGATGTTGCCGGGGCCCGTGACCATGTTGGCCGGGGCGCACCCGTCCGGCCCCTCGGTGCCGTACGCGAACATCGCGACGGCCTGGGCGCCGCCCACCGCGTACACCTCGTCGACGCCGAGCAGCGCGCAGGCCGCCAGGATCGTGGGGTGCGGCAGGCCGTCGAAGTCGGCCTGCGGCGGGGAGGCGAGCGCGATCGAGCCGACCCCGGCCTCCTGGGCCGGGACCACATTCATGATCACCGAGGACGGGTAGACCGAGCGGCCGCCCGGCGCGTACAGGCCCACGCGCTCGACCGGCACCCACTTCTCGGTCACGGAACCACCGGGCACCACCTGCGTGGTGTGGGGAGCGCGGCGCTGCTCGCCGTGGACGATCCTGGCGCGCCGGATGGACTCCTCCAGGGCGGCCCTGACCTGCGGGTCGAGCTCGGCGAGGGCTTCCTTGAGCGCCTCGGCCGGCACTCGCACCCGGTCGAGGCGCACACCGTCGAACTTCTCCGCGTACTCGATCAGCGCCGCCGTGCCACGATGATGCACGTCCTCGCAGATGGGCCGCACCTTGTCCAGGGCGGCTTCCACGTCGAACTCGGCACGGGGCAGCAGGTCGCGCAGGGCGCCACCCTCGGGGAGGGTGTTGCCGCGCAGATCGATTCGGGAGATCACGTATCCAATTCTCTCAGACGGCTCCGGAGGACTGGACGCCTGTATCAGTGGCTGATACGCGACACGGGCGTCACCCCCTGTCACCTCCGGCCACTAGCGTTCCTCCTGTCAGGGTGGACGGCGAGGGGGACGGCATTGACCGAAGCGCCCGATCTCGGGGAGGCACCGGACTGGCTCAGCCCGGCGGAGCTGGGCATGTGGCAGGCCTTCCGCAACGGCAGTACGTACGATCTGCGCTCCCGCAATCCGGTCCGTGACGACCCGTTCGCGGCGCGCCCCTGGGGCCCCGAGCGCAGTGTGCGGGCCAGGGTCGTGGCGCTGCTCCTGCTGAGCGGGCCGCCCGCGCTGCCCGGCCGGGTCGCCGCGCTGAAGCTCACCGGGGTGCAGATCACCGGCACGCTCAACCTGTCGGGCGGCCGGATCACCCCGTACGTGGAGCTGAACAGCTGCCGGTTCGAGAACGAACTCCTGCTCCCCGAGGCCCACTTCACCACCGTACGCATGGTGAGCTGCGCGCTTCCCCGGGTCGAGGCGGCCCGGCTGACCACCGAGGGCGACCTGCATCTGGCGCGCTGCCGGATCGCGGGCGGCATCCGCCTGACCGACGCGCACATCGGCACCGACCTGCTGCTCAGCCAGGCCGTGGTGCACGCCGACCGCAACGGACGCTCGATCGCGGCGGACGGGCTCCTGGTCGCCCAGGACCTCCAGGCCGACCTCATCGAGTCCTACGGGGAGGTCAGCCTGCGCGCCGCGAAGGTGGGCGTGACGCTGAGCCTGCGCGGCAGCAGGCTGATCAACCCGGACGGCCAACGGGCGCTGAACGCGCCGCAACTGACCGTGGAGCGCACCCTGTACCTGACCTCGGCGGCCGTCTACCCCAGCGGCAACCAGGCGGGCACCACCCCGCCGTACGGGACTCCGTACGGCGCTTCGTACGGGTCGCCCTACGGGACGAACTACACCAACACGCCGGTGCGGGGCACCCTTATTCAGCCGTTCGAATGCCGGGGCGGTCTGCGTCTGGACGACGGGCGGTTCGGGGACGCGGTGGACCTGGCGCAGTCCCGCATCGTGATGAGCGACGCGCAGGAGCTGTCGCTGCGCCGCATCCAGACGCCGGAGCTGCGCTTCACCGGGCAGCGCTCCGAGCACGGCAAGGTGGTGCTCTCCGGCGCCCGGGTCGTCAACCTGGTCGACATGGCGGACAGCTGGCCGGGACCGGGCCACCTGACCATGAACGGCTTCGCCTACGAGAACCTCATCCCGATCGGCGCGTTCACGCTGGCCCAGCGCCTGGACTGGGTGACGGCGGCGACCCCCGAGTACGGGCCCGAGCCCTACGAGCGGCTCGCCGGCGTGCTGCGGGGCAGCGGCGAGGACGCGGACGCCCGCGAGGTGCTGCTCGCCAAGCAGCGCAGGCGCCGCGAGACGCTGCCGCTGGCCGGGAAGGCCTGGGGCGTGCTCCAGGACATGACGGTGGCGTACGGCTACCGGCCGGGCCGGGCCGCGCTGTGGATGGCCGTCCTGTGGGCGGCCGGCACCCTCGCCTTCTCGCACTACGACCCCCGGCCGATCAAGGCCGACGAACACCCCGACTGGAACGCGGCGCTGTACGCCCTGGATCTGCTCGTCCCGGTGGTCAACCTGGGCCAGGACGGCTATTGGCGGCTCTCCGGCGTCTGGCAGTGGGCGGCGGCCCTGCTCATCCTGCTTGGCTGGATCCTGGCGACGACGGTGGCGGCGGGCGCGTCCCGGCTGCTGCGGCGCAGGTGAGCCACGGGCCGTGGGAGAGCTGGGGCGGCGAGGGGCGCCCGGGTGCTTTCCGCAGCGTTTTCGCGGGCCGTGCCCGAGGTCTTCACGCGTTCCCCGTGGGGCACGAGGTGGCCGAATTTGCCGGGCCTTGACCCCGCGTCGTACAACCCTCACCACCGATACGAAAGCTTCACAGCGGCCCCCTGGCGCCACCCCCACCTGCGGATTTCAATGGTCCACACCATGACTTTCGTATCCGCGCTGATCCGCACCGCACGGCGGGCCCGGCACGTGACCAAGCTCTCGGCTCCCTTCGAGCCGGGGCGACCCCACGGCCTGACCGCGGCCGGGATGTCCGACGGCCGGGACGTGCTCCTCGACGCCCCCGACGCCCGGCTCGCCCCCGCGCTGGTCTCCGCCGCGCTCGGTGAGTACGAGGCGGCGGCCAAGCTCCTCGCCACCACCCGCGAGCTGGCCGAGTGGGAGAACCGCGACCGCTACACGGTGCGGCTCGCGGCCTTCGCGGTGAACAGACCGGAGTGGCTCGCCGACTGGCTGGCCGCGGCGCCCCGCGACCCGGACGCGCTGCTCGTCAAGGCGGAGCTCGCGATCGTCGAGGCCTGGGGATCGCCCGCGCGGGCCGAGCGGCTGCGCGACGTGGCCCCGCTGATCCTCTCCGCGGCCGACGGCGACCCCGCCGACCCGGTGCCGTGGCGGATCGCCCTCGACCACGCCCGCGGCACCCATGCCTCACACACCGTCTTCGAGGAACTGTGGGGCGAGGCCATACGGCGTTCCTCCCACCACTACGGCTGTCATGTGGCGGCGCTCCAGTACCTCTCGGCCCAGTGGTACGGCTCGCACCGCGAGTGCTTCGACTTCGCCGAGCGGGCCGCCGAGGACTCCCTGCCGGGCTCCCTGATCCGCGCGCTGCCGGCGCGGGCCGCCTTCGCCTACATGGTGGGCGGCGGCGGGCACAGCATTCCGTACGAGCGGATCGACGCGGCGGCCGATCTCGGCATCGAGCTGTCCGCCGCCTACGAGCCGGGCGACCCGTGGCCGGCCGAGGTGCGCAATCTGCTCGCGTACGTCCTCGTCGTCCGCCGGCGCTGGCCGGAGACCCTGGAGGAGTTCCGGCGGATCGGGCCGTACGCGACGTCTTTCCCCTGGCTGCATCTGGCCGCGGATCCGCTGGGGCAGTTCCTGGAGCTGCGCGAGTTCGTCCGCTGCGAGGTCGCCGCGACCATGCCCTGGGGACGGGAGCGGCAGAAGCCAGGACGAGCCCGGTCCGACGGCCATTACGCTTGAGCGTTGTGACCACCGCACGCCTCCCCCTCTTCCCGCTCAACTCGGTCCTGTTCCCCGGGCTCGTCCTGCCGCTGAACATCTTCGAGGAGCGCTATCGCGCCATGATGCGCGATCTGCTGAAGACCGGCACCGACGCCTCCGGCCTCTCCCGGCCCGAGGGCGAGGCCGGCGACGAGCCGCGCCGTTTCGCCGTCGTGGCGATCCGGGACGGGCGGGAGGTCGCCCCGACCGCCCCGGGGCTCCCCGACCAGACCGCCCAGGCCGACAAGGGCCCCGCGGCCGGCTTCGGCGCCGACCCGATCCAGGCCTTCCACCGGGTGGGCTGCATCGCGGACGCGGCCACCATCCGGGAGCGCTCGGACGGCAGCTTCGAGGTGCTCGCCACCGGCACCACCCGCATCCGCATCCTGTCGGTCGACGCGAGCGGGCCGTATCTGACGGCCGAGTACGAAGAGGTGCCGGAGGAGCCGGGCGAGGAGGCGGGTGCGCTCGCCGAGGGCGTGCTGCGCGCCTTCCGCTCGTACCAGAAGCGGCTCGCGGGCGCCCGTGAGCGCTCCCTCGCCGGGACCGCCGACCTGCCCGACGAGCCTTCGGTGGTGTCCTTCCTGGTCGCCGCGGCCGCGGTCCTCGACGTCCCGGCCAAGCAGCGCCTGCTCCAGGCGCCCGACACCGCGACCCGGCTGCGCGAGGAGCTCCAGCTGCTGCGCGCGGAGACCGCGGTCATCCGCCATCTGCCGTCGCTGCCCGCGGTGGATCTGACGCGCACCCCGACCAGCCCCAACTGACCCAGCGGAGGGCCGCCTTGGCCAAGAAGAAGCAGCAGAGCGCGGGCACTCCGGCGACGGTGGCCCTGACGGCGGCGGGCACCGCGTTCACCGTGCACGCCTACGCGCACGACCCGGCCTCCGCCTCGTACGGCGAGGAGGCCGCGCAGGCCCTCGGGGTGAGCGCGGAGCGGGTGTTCAAGACGCTGGTCGCCGACGTGGACGGCGAGCTGACGGTGGCGGTGGTCCCGGTGGCGGGCTCCCTCGACCTCAAGGCGCTCGCCTCGGCGGTCGGCGGCAAGCGGGCCGCGATGGCCGACCCGGCGGCGGCCGAACGCACCACGGGCTACGTGCGCGGCGGCATCTCGCCGCTGGGCCAGCGCAAGAAGCTCCGTACGGTCCTGGACGACTCGGCGTCGGCGCACGCCACGATCTGCGTCTCGGCGGGCCGCCGCGGCCTGGAGGTCGAGCTGTCCCCCGCCGACCTCGCGGCCCTCACGGGGGCGCTGCTCGCACCGATCGGGCGCGGCTAGCGGATCTCGGGGCCGGCCCGGCCGCGCGGCAGCCCGGGGCCGCGGTCGGCGGTTGCCGGGAAGCGGTTCTCAGAAGCCGGAGGCGCCGGGTCCCTGCGGGTCCGCGTCGAGCGGGGGCACCTGCCACGCCGGTTCCGGATCGCGGGGCGCGAACAGGGCCGTGAGGCCCAGATGGACGGCCATCGCGGCGATCGGCCAGGCGAGCAGCGCGCCCTTGGCGTCGAGCTTGAGCGGGGCGTCGAAGGTGACGCCCTTGCCGGCCGCCTTCGCCGCGGCCACCACGTCCTGGTTGGGCCCGAGCCAGATGCCGAGGCGCCAGGCGAGGAGCGAGCCGAGCAGGCTGCCCACGGCGAGCCCGGCCACCAGGGCGATTCCGCCCGTGCGGCGGAAGAGGAAGACCGCGGCGGCGCTCACCACGCCGAGCCCGAGCGCGATCAGGGTGAACGTTCCGTCAGCTCCGATCGCCTCCTCCCCCTCGGTGTCCTTGAGGAAGACGGCCTTGTCGTCGGCGATGAGCGGCACCCGCGGCGCCAGCCACAGCCACAGCAGTCCGAGGGCCACCCCGGCCACCGCCACCGCGACGGCGACGATCACCGCGTCCCGCACGTCCTTCTTCATGGTGGGCGCCTCCTCGACGGCTCCGAGGTGGGCTCCCCCGGCGTGCGTCTGCCACGGGTCGTCGCCCGAGGGCTGCTGATGGGGCGGTGTCAGAGGTGCGGTCACCCTGACATCGTGCCAGGCGTGTCTGTGCGCCGCCTCACCGGACCGCTGCCCGGCGGTAGGCCCACGCCGCCACGGCGAGCGAGACGACGCCGACGGCCGCGCACACACCGAGGTCGAGCCCGACCAGACCCCAGTCGGGGTGCGCGTCGAAGCTGTGCGCGAAGGCCTCCACGCCGTAGGTGGAGGGCAGCAGATCACGGGCGTACGCGATCGGGGCGGGGAGCCGGCCGGGCGGGAGCACGCCGAGCAGCAGCGCCGCCGACATGCCCAACTGGCCGAAGAGCGTGGCGAGTTCCTGACGGGGCGCGAGGAGCCCGAGGGCCGCGCCGAGCCCGGCGAGGGCGGCTCCGGCGAGCGGGATCACCGCGGCCAGGATCCACAGGTGCCCCATCGGAAGCCCGAACAGGAGGCAGCCGAAGACGGCGGTGACGGCGGTGCCGGGCACGGTGAAGGAGGCGTACGCGGCGGCCGTGCCGAGGACCACGGAGGCGGGCGGCACGGGCAGCGTCGCGTAGTGGTCGAGGCCGCCGTCGGCGCGCAGCCGGCCGAAGTACTGGGCGAGCAGGTTGAGGGCGACGAAGGCGACGACGAGCACGCTCGATCCGGCGACCACCGCGCGGGCCTCGCCGCCGCCGTCCACGACGCCCCGCATGAGGATCATGATGCCGACGGACTGGAACGTGGCGACGAACAGGAGCGGGATGCGCGAGACCCGGGCCCGCGACAGCTGGGCGCGGTAGACGGCGGCGAGCGCGGGCAGCAGCCGGGCGCGGGGGGCGAGCGCCGCCGCGTCGACGGCGCCGGGGCGCTCGGCGGCTCCGCTCGCCGGGGCCCGGCCGCCGACGGTCTCGACGCTGCTCTCCAGGGGAATGGCGCTCACGCCTTCACCAGCCCTTCCGTGCGGCCGCCGAGGGCGAGGTAGACGTCTTCCAGGCTCGGCGTGGCCAGGGTGAAGTCGTCGAGGGCGGCGAACGCGGGGCCGCCGGTGACGGTGGCGACAGCGGCGCGGGCCCGCTCGGGGCTGAGCCGCAGCGTCCAGCGCCGGCCGGACTCCTGGGCGGACGCGCGCAGCGCCGCGACTTCGGGGACCTCGACGGGGGCGCGGTCGCGCCACACGAGTTCGACCCGCACCTCGTCGGCGACGCGGGCCTTGAGCCCGGCGGGGGTGTCGCAGGCGATGACCCTGCCGCGTTCGATGACGGCGACCCGGTCGAGCACGGTCTCGGCCTCGATGACGTTGTGGGTGACGAGCACGACGGTCGCGCCGCGTTCAGCCCTGCGCCGGTCGACGGCGGCCCACACGGCGCGCCGGGCGACCGGGTCCATGCCGGTGGTGGGCTCGTCGAGGACGAGGACGGGGCGTTCGCCGACGAGGGCGGTGGCGAAGCAGGCCAGCCGCCGCTGCCCGCCGGAGAGCTTCTTGAGCGGGCGCCCGGCGATCTCGTCGAGGCCCAGTTCGACGAGGACGGCGTCGCGTTCGGCGCGGGCCTCGCGCAGGGTGAGGCCGCGCAGCCGGCCGGTGGTCTCGGCGGCGAGCGACACGGTCAGCTCGTCCAGCGCGGTGGACTCCTGGCCGAGGTAGGCGATGAGGCGCGCCGCGCGTTCGGGGTGGCGGACCAGGTCGTGGCCGAGCACATCGACCGAGCCGGCGTCGGGCCGCATCAATCCGGTCAGCTGGCGCACGAGGGTGGATTTGCCGGCGCCGTTGGGGCCGAGCAGGCCGAAGATCTCGCCGCGCCGCACGTCCAGGCTGATCCCGTCGGTGGCCCGGACCTCGGGCGTACCGGGCGCACCTCGCCCGCCCCGGGCCGCGGGGTATGTCTTGACCAGGCCCCGCACCGTGCAAACGGTGCCGGCCCGTGCCGCTGCTGTGCCGGTACTCACGGAGAACGAGCCTAAGGGGTCCCGGGACCGCTCCGGCCCCGGGGGCGGCCCCGAACCGCCCCTCGGTGCGGGGCTACTCGCCGGCCGGCTGGCGCTCGGCGGCGGCCCGGACGTCGATCTCGCGCCAGAACCCGGCCCGGATCGCGTACCGGTCGTGCTCGTCGATCTGGTCGTCCTTGTGCGCGAGGAGGCCGAACCGGGCGGCGTAGCGCAGGAGTTCGCCGTCGATGCGGTGCGGGATGCGCGGGTACATGGTGGACAGCTTCTGTACGTGCGTGGGCTCGGGGAGCCGCTCCATCCAGCGGCGCGCGAAGACCTGACCCACTTCGTAGGGGTCGCCGCCGACGGTGGTGATGTCCTCCTCGCGGTCGGCCCAGCGCTGCTCCGCGCTGGTGAGCTGGGCGAGGGTGGGCAGGGAGGCCGTCTCGGGGGATTCGCCGAGCGCGGAGCCGGGCCGCTCCACCCAGCCCTTGTCGGAGGACCAGCGCAGGGTGGCCGATGCGGGCGCGGGGGCGGCCGGGGTGCTGCCGGGGCCGCGCAGGGAGGCCAGGTCCTTCGGGGTCGGTACGCCCTTGGCGCCGGCCGGGGCGGGCGCGGCGGCGCCGTTCTCACCGGGGGCCTCGGCGGGCGCGGCGGGACCCCGTCCGGCGGCGGCCTGGGCGGCTTCGGCGGCCCGCTCGGCGGAGGCGGCGAGCGCCGACTCGGGCAGCGGTGCGGAGAGGATGGCGGCGATCTCGGGGCGGGGCGCGGGGGCGGGGGCGCAGATGCCGGTGAGGTCGCGGGCGCGTACGGCGCGGGTGATCCAGGCGCGGTCGAGGACCCGGCGCTCGTCGGCCTCGGCGACGAGGTCCTCGGACTGGTTGTAGTCGCCGTCGGCGGCCTGCACGGCCCACAGGTGGACGGCGACGCCGTGTTCCTTGGCGGACATCAGGCCGGGGAGCAGATCGCCGTCGCCGGTCACCAGGACCACGTCCGAGCAGGCGCGGTTGCGGGCGAGTTCGGTCAGCTCGGCGTGCATCGCCGCGTCCACGCCCTTCTGCGCCCAGCGGCCGTCGCTGCGGGTCAGGGCGCCGAGGCGGACCGTCACCCTGGGCATCACGCGCAGCCGGCGGTGTTCGGGCTGCGGGACACGGTCGGGGGCGCCGTCGAACCAGTAGATGCGCAGGAGCGGCTGCTGCGTATCGGCTTCGGCGCGCTCGCGCAGCCCCTGGATCAGGGCGGCGTGGTCGACGGTGATGCGGGAACGGGCCGGTTCTCCGGCGAGCAGACTCGCGGCGGCACCGAGCAGGTAACCGGCGTCCACCAGGACGACGCAGCGGTCCATGCGTTCCACCCTCTTTCGGGAACGGAAAAGCCGAAGAAAAAGAAATCAGGAGCGGGATGCGGAGGATCACCGAATGAACTTCGGGTTTCCTTCGAGTCTGCCCGACCGTGCGGGGGTTGAGCACCGGAACTCGATCATCGGCGTGGCGGATTGGGGCGTCACCTCACCGTCACGCACGGTAATGATCCGAAATGCGACCTTTGTCCTTCTGTGTGAGTCTGGCAGCGGCCCTGGCCCCGAGTTCCCCCACAGGAGGCAGCACCATGGCCAAGAACAAGAACCGCAAGTCGGGCAGTCAGCAGGACCGCTCCAGCGCCGCCGAGCGCGGGCAGGAGCAGGCGAAGGAATCCGCGATGGAAGCCCAGTCCGCGAGCCAGTCGATGGGCCAGGGAAGCCCGTCCGATGTTGCCCGTAAGCACCAGCGTCGCTTCGGTCATAACTAGCCCGTCATCCCATGAGGAAGGGACGCACCCGACGGGGTGCGTCCCTTTCTCGTGCACGGGCGGTGCCGGACCTCAGCCGGCCAGGCAGGACGGGCCGAGCAGCACCTTCAGATCGCCGAAGAGGGCGGGATCGGGCTGGACCCGGTGCCGGTCGAGCCGGAGCACGGTCGTCGAGCGCGGCCCCTGGAGCTTGATCCGCACCTCGGTGTTGCCCCGGTGGTGCCCGAGGATCTCACCGAGCCTGCTGACCATCGGCGGGGTGACCTTGACGGTCGGGATGGTCAGGACGACCGGGGCGTTGGTGCCGGCCGAGGAGAGGTCGGGGACCATCAGCTCCATCGCGACCAGACGCGGGATGTCCTCGCGCTTGTCGAGGCGGCCCTTGACGAACACCACGGCGTCCTCGACGAGCTGCGTCGACACCAGCTGGTAGGTGGCCGGGAAGAACATGCACTCGATGGAGCCGGCCAGGTCCTCCACGGTGGCGATCGCCCAGGCGTTGCCCTGCTTGGTCATCTTGCGCTGGAGGCCCGAGATGATGCCGCCGATGGTGACGATCGAGCCGTCCGAGTAGTCCCCGCCGGTGAGCTGGCCGATGCCCGCGTCCGCCTTGTCGGACAGGACGTGCTCCAGGCCGAAGAGCGGGTGGTCGGAGACGTACAGGCCGAGCATCTCGCGCTCCTGGGCCAGCAGGTAGGACTTCTCCCACTCCACGTCGCCGAACTCGACGTCGAGCCCGAAGCCCGGCTCGCTGGTGTCCTGCTCGCCCATGCCGCCGAAGAGGTCGAACTGCCCCTCGGCCTCCTTGCGCTTGACCTGCACCACATTGTCGATCATGGGCTCGAACTGGGCGGTGAGGCCCTTGCGGGTGTGGCCCATCGTGTCGAAGGCGCCCGCCTTGATCAGCGATTCCGTGGTGCGCTTGTTGCAGGCCACCACCTCGACCTTGTCGAGGTAGTCGGGGAACGAGCTGAACTTCCCCTTGGTCTTGCGCGACCGGATGATCGACTCGACCACGTTGGTGCCGACGTTGCGCACGGCTTCGAGGCCGAAGAGGATCACGTCGTCGCCCTGGGCGGCGAAGTTGTGCACCGACTCGTTCACGTTGGGTGGCAGCACCTTGATGCCCATGCGCCGGCACTCGTTGAGGTAGACGGCGGACTTGTCCTTGTCGTCCTTGACCGAGGTGAGCAGCGCCGCCATGTACTCGGCCGGGTAGTTGGCCTTCAGGTACGCGGTCCAGTAGGTGACCAGGCCGTACGCCGAGGAGTGCGCCTTGTTGAACGCGTATCCGGCGAACGGGACCAGGACGTCCCACAGGGCCTGGATCGCCGCGTCGGAGTAGCCCTTCTCCTTCGCGCCGGCCTGGAAGAGGACGAAGTTCTTCGCCAGCTCCTCGGGCTTCTTCTTGCCCATCACGCGGCGCAGGATGTCGGCCTCGCCCAGCGAGTAGCCGGCGACGATCTGCGCGGCCTTCTGGACCTGCTCCTGGTAGACGATGAGGCCGTAGGTGAGGCCCAGGGTCTCCTTGAGCGGCTCCTCCAGCTCCGGGTGGATCGGGGTGATCTCCTGGCGGCCGTTCTTGCGCTCGGCGTAGTTCGTGTGCGAGTTCATGCCCATCGGGCCCGGCCGGTACAGGGCCGAGACGGCGGAAATGTCCTCGAAGTTGTCGGGCTGCATCTGGCGCAGCAGCGAGCGCATGGGGCCGCCGTCGAACTGGAAGACGCCGAGGGTGTCGCCGCGGCAGAGCAGTTCGAAGGTCTTGGGGTCGTCGAGCGGGAGGGAGAGCATCTCCAGGTCGATGCCCTTGTTGGCCTTCACCATCTTGACGGCGTCGTCCATGATGGTCAGGTTGCGCAGGCCCAGGAAGTCCATCTTCAGCAGGCCGAGCGACTCGCACTGCGGGTAGTCCCACTGCGTGATCGTCACACCGTCGGTGTGCCGCACCCAGATCGGCGCGTGGTCGACGATCGGCTCGCTGGACATGATGACGCCGGCCGCGTGCACGCCCATCTGCCGGACCAGGCCCTCGACGCCCTTGGCGGTGTCGATGACCTTCTTCACGTCCGGCTCGTTCTCGTACATCCCCCGGATCTCGCCGGCCTCGCTGTAGCGCGGGTGCTTGGGGTCGGTGATGCCCGAGAGGTCGATGCCCTTGCCGAGGACGTCGGCCGGCATCGCCTTGGTGAGGCGGTCGCCCATCGCGTACGGGTAGCCGAGGACGCGCGCGGAGTCCTTGATGGCGTTCTTCGCCTTGATCTTTCCGTAGGTGCCGATCATGGCGACCTTGTCGGAGCCGTACTTCTCCGTCACGTACCGGATCACCTCGACGCGCCTGCGCTCGTCGAAGTCGATGTCGACATCGGGCATGGACACGCGCTCGGGGTTGAGGAACCGCTCGAAGATCAGGCCGTGCGTGATCGGGTCGAGGTCGGTGATGCCCATCGCGTACGCCACGATCGAACCGGCCGCCGAACCACGGCCGGGGCCCACGGCGATGCCGTTGTTCTTGGCCCACATGATGAAGTCGGCGACGACCAGGAAGTATCCCGGGAACCCCATCTGGATGATGATGTCCATCTCGTACTCCGCCTGCTTCTGGCGGTCCTCGGGGACACCTCCCGGATAGCGGCGCTCCATGCCGACCCGGACTTCCTCCTGGAACCAGGTGACCTCGGTGTAGCCGTCCGGGATCTCGAACTTCGGCATGAGGTTCTTGGCCTCGAACATGCCGGTCGTGTCGATCTGCTCGGCGACGAGCAGGGTGTTGGCGCACCCCTGCTGCCAGGCGTCCGAGGAGTCGATGGCGTACATCTCGTCCGTGGACTTGAGGTAGTAGCCCGTGCCGTCGAAGCGGAAGCGGTCCGGGTCCGAGAGGTTCTTGCCGGTCTGGATGCACAGCAGCGCGTCGTGCGCGGTCGCCTCGTGGGCGTAGGTGTAGTGCGAGTCGTTGGTGACCAGCGGCGGAATGTTGAGCTTCTTGCCGATCTCCAGCAGGCCGTCGCGGACCCGGCGCTCGATCTCGATGCCGTGGTCCATCAGCTCCAGGAAGTACCGGCCCTCGCCGAAGATGTCCTTGTAGTCGGAGGCCGCCCGCACCGCCTCGTCGAACTGGCCGAGCCGCAGCCGCGTCTGGACCTCGCCCGAGGGGCAGCCGGTGGAGGCGATGAGCCCCTCCGACCACTGCGAGATCGTCTCCTTGTCCATCCGGGGCCACTTCTGGAGCCAGCCCTCGGCGTAGGCGTCGGAGGAGAGGCGGAAGAGGTTGTGCAGACCCGTCCTGTTCGCCGCCCAGATCGTCTTGTGCGTGTAACCACCCGAACCGGACACGTCGTCGCGCTTCTGGTGCGGCTGGCCCCACTGGATCTTGCGCTTGTTGCGCCGCGACTCGGGGGCCACGTACGCCTCGATGCCGATGATCGGCGTGACGCCCGCCTTCTTCGCCGTATGGAAGAAGTCGTAGGCGCCGTGGAGGTTGCCGTGGTCGGACATGGCGATGTGCGACATGCCCATCTCGTTGCAGGCCTCGAACATGTCCTTGAGCCGCGCGGCACCGTCCAGCAGCGAGTACTGGGTGTGGACGTGAAGGTGCGTGAACGGTGTCTTGGACGTGCCAGTCACGGGTGGGGCCTCCAGCGGCGAGGGGGGTTCACGGAGCGGGTGGGACAGCCTCGGAGTCTACGTCGCCGCACCGACAGCCGAGGGGGAACCGGGTCGGGAAGCCCGCCGGCGAGGGGCGGCGGCCGGGCGCGGCGCGCGGGCACTTGGCGGTACGGTCGCGCGTTGGAAGGGGCACACCCCGTTCCGATCGTGATCCAGGCAGTACGCACCAGGAGGCACCCAGCGATGTCGGCCACGCAGCCCAGCGCGCAGACGCGCGGCGAAGAGATACTCGCCGTTTTCGAGACCGCGTTCGGCCGGCTCCTGGCCGCCGACCCGGCCGCCTTCCGGGTCAAGTTCCGCAAGATGGCCGCCTCCGCGTTCGCCTTCTACCGGGGCACCGCCTGCCTGTTCTACTCCGACCTGGAGAAGGAGCGGCACGGCGGCCCCTATCTGGACGAGCGCACCGGCCGGGTCTGGATCCACGGCGATCTGCACGCCGAGAACTTCGGCACGTACATGGACGCCAACGGCCGGCTGATCTTCAACGTCAACGACTTCGACGAGGCCTACGTGGGCCCCTTCACCTGGGACCTGAAGCGGCTCGCGGCCTCGCTCGCGCTGATCGGCTACACCAAGGCGTTCAGCGACGAGCAGATCACCGCCCTGGTGCGCACCTGCGCCACCGCCTACCGCGAGCGCATCCGGGCGCTGGCCTCGGGCGCCAAGGAGGACGAGGTCCCGCCCTTCACGCTCGACACGGCCGAGGGCCCGCTCCTGGGCGCGCTGCGCGACGCACGGGCGCGGACCCGGTTCGCGCTGCTCGACTCGATGACCGAGATCCGCGACCACGAGCGCCGGTTCACCGAGGACGACGGCTCGATCGAGCTCGACGCGGCGACGCGGTACAAGGTGCTCGCGGCCTTCGACGGCTATCTGGAGACGCTGCCCGAGGAGAGCCTGGTGCGGCCGGACTCCTACCGCGTCAAGGACGTCGTGGGGCGGCGCGGCATCGGGATCGGCTCGGCGGGCCTGCCCTCGTACAACATCCTGCTCGAAGGGCACAGCGACGCCCTGGAGAACGATGTGGTGATCTACATCAAGCAGGCCCAGACCCCGGCCGTCTCGCGGCACATCACGGACCCGGCGGTGCGCGGCTACTTCCAGCACGAGGGGCACCGCACGGTGATCTCGCAGCGGGCGCTGCAGGCCGCCGCCGACCCGTGGCTCGGCTGGACCGAGCTGGACGGCGCGGGCCAGCTGGTCGCCGAGGTCTCGCCGTACGCGGTGGACCTCGACTGGTCGGACATCGACGATCCGGACGAGATCGCGGCGGTCGTCGCCGACCTCGGCCGGGCCACCGCCACGATGCACGCGGCGGCGGACGACGAGAGCGGCCACTCCGAGCTGGTTCCGTTCTCCACGGAGCGCGCCATCGACGCGGCGATCGCCGCCGACGAGGAGGGCTTCGCGGAGCTGCTCGTCGAGTTCGCGCACGGCTACGGGGCGCGGGCTCGGGCGGATCACCAGATCTTCGTCGACCTGTTCCGCAACGGCCGGATCCCGGGGCTCTAGGGCCTGTCCGGCGGGCCGGGCGGGCGGGCCGCCGCGGCCGTGACCCGCCGGTCCCGCCGGTCTCACCGAACTCTTAGGCACGGCATACGGCACGGCATGGCACACTCACCCGCGATGGACATATCCGGGACGCAGCTCAGAGCGGCACGCGCGGCGCTTTTCACGGCGCTCGTCGTGACGCTCTCCGCCGCGTCCCACGTGCTGCTCTCCCGGGTCCCGCTGCCGCTGACGCTGGTGGCGGGCGCGGCCTGCGCGGTCTTCGTCATCGCGTACGCCGTGGCCGGCCGCGAGCGCGGATTCTGGGCGATCGCGGGGACCCTGGTCCCGCTGGAACTGGCCGCCGACACCCTGTTCACCACCGGCCAGCACGTCTGTTACGGACCGGCGGGCGGTCCCGTGGCGGGCGCCCTGCGCGCGGTCGGCGTCGACGTGCTGTGCGGCGGCGGCACCCTCGGGGCGGTGCCCGCTCCGGCCAGCGCGGCCACCCTGCTCACCCATCCCGGCCCCGCCGTGCCCTGGCTGCTGCTCGCGGCCCACCTGGGCGTCGGGCTGCTCGCCGCCCTGTGGCTGCGGCGCGGCGAGGCGGCCCTGGCCCGGCTGGTGCGCGCGGTCGCCGCCCGCACCTTCCGGCCGCTGCTCGTCGCGGTCGCCGTGGTGCGCGCCGCCGCCGACGGCGCCCGCGGGCCCGCCCGCCCGGCACACCACCGGCCCGGCCCCTCGCGCACCCGGCTCCTGGTGCACTCCCTGGCACGAAGGGGACCGCCCTGCCCGTCGCTCGGCCTGGTCTGAGCACAGCACCGCAGTTCCCCGACCTTCCCCACCTGCCATCCGGAGAGAAACATCATGAGTTCCCGCAACAGCCAGGCCAACAAGGCTGCCGCCCGCGACCGACTGCGGGCGGAGCGCGAGCGCGAGGCGAAGAAGGCCAAGACCCGCCGCCAGATCATCGTGGGCGTGTCCGTCGTCGCCGTCCTCGCCGTCGTCGGCGGCGGCGCCTACCTGATCAAGGAGTCCATGAAGCCTTCCGCGTGGACGGCCGCCAAGGACAAGACGCTGGTCAAGCCCGCCAACACGGCGGGCAGCGACGGCACGACCGTCGTCATCGGCAAGGCCGACGCCAAGAAGACCCTGGAGATGTACGAGGACCCGCGCTGCCCGATCTGCTCGCAGTTCGAGCAGACCGTCGGCCCGACGATCAAGAAGGACGTCGACGCGGGCAAGTACAAGATCCAGTTCATCGGCGCCACGTTCATCGACAACGGCAGCCCCGGCACGGGCTCCAAGACCGCCCTGAGCGCCCTCGGCGCGGCGCTGAACGTGAGCCCCGAGGCGTTCCTGGACTACAAGTCGGCGCTCTACTCGGCGAAGTACCACCCCGAGGAGACCCAGGACAAGTTCAAGGACCGGGACTACCTGATCCAGATCGCGGACACCGTCCCGGCGCTCAAGGGCAACGCGGGCTTCCAGAAGGCCGTGAAGGACGGCACCTACGACAAGTGGGCGCTGACCATGTCGGACAAGTTCAACAGCAGCGGCGTCCAGGGCACGCCGACGCTGAAGATGGACGGCAAGAAGATCACCGACGGTGCGTCGGACAACGCCCCGATGGACGCCGCGAGCTACGCGACCGCCATCGACAAGGCGCTCAAGGGCTGATCACAGCCTGAACCCGGCCTGAACCCGGCGGCCCGCGACGCGTGCGCGGCCCGTCCGGGCGCGCGAAGAACCGACGCGGACGGCCGACACGAACGGGCAGTGCGAACCTCCGGGTCCGTACTGCCCGTTCGGGGTTTTCGCGGCTACGCCAGGCTGTCGAGGAAGCCGAGCGCGGTGCGCCAGGTCTGCTCCGCGGCGGCCTCGTCGTAGTCCGGCAGGTACGGGTCGGTGTAGAGGTGGCCGGCGCCCGGGTAGCGGTAGATCTCCACGTCCGCGCCGGCCCGCCGCATCTGGAGGTACCAGGAGTTGAGCCAGTCCGCGGACTCGAACGGGTCGGGGTCGGCGACGTGCAGCTGGACGGGCAGCTCGTCCACGGCCGCGTTCTCCGCCATGTCCGACGTGCCGTGGAACAGCAGCAGGCCGCGGGCGTTGGCGTCACCGAGCGCCAGGGTCTGCGCGATGGACCCGCCGAGCGAGAACCCCGCGTAGACGAGCCCACGCTCCGAGTAGGGCGCGGCGGCCAGGACGGCCCGCTTCAGGAGCTCGTCCTTGCCGATCTCCTCCCTGATCCCGCTGCCTTCCTCGACGGTCTCCACGGTGCGGCCTTCGTACAGGTCGGGGACGTGCACCTGGTGACCGGCGGCCCGCAGCCGCTCCGCCGCCTCCTGTACGGCGGGACGCGGACCGTAGACCGAATGGAAAAGCATGATGTTCATGAGGCCATCGTGCCAGTTACGGTCGGGGGCATGGAGAACGTACTGCGTCCGTTGATCGTCATCGGCGGCTCGGTCGTCCTCGCGCTCTTCGTGGGATGGCTTGCCGACCGACTGCTGAGCCGGGCCGACGCCCGGGACCGCGAGACCCCGCTGTGGGGGCTGCTGCGCCGCTGCCGCATACCGCTCAACCTCGTCATGCTCACCGCGATCCTGCGCGGCTCCTACGACGAGATCAAATGGAACCCCGTCCAGGAGCACGAAGCCGGCCTCGGCCAGTTCCTGACGCTGGTCCTCATCGGCGCGAGCTCCTGGCTCGTGGTGCGGATCGCCACGGCCGTCGTGGAGTCCTCGTACACCCGGTACGCGGCCTCCACGCGTGACCCCGCCCGGGTCCGCCGGGTCCGGACCCAGGTCACGCTGATCCAGCGGGTGGTCAGCGCGATCGTCATCGTGGTGGCGATCGCGGCGATGCTGCTCACCTTCCCCGCGATGCGGGCGGCGGGCGCCTCCCTGCTGGCCTCGGCCGGCATCGTGGGCATCGTCGCCGGTGTCGCCGCCCAGTCCACCCTCGGCAACCTCTTCGCCGGGCTCCAGATCGCCTTCGGCGACATGGTGCGGCTCGGCGACACCGTGGTCGTCGACGGCGAGTGGGGCGTGGTCGAGGAGATCACGCTGACCTATCTCGCGGTGCGCACCTGGGACGAGCGCCGCCTGACCATGCCGGTGTCGTACTTCACCAGCAAGCCGTTCCAGAACTGGTCGCGCGGCGGGGTGCAGATGACCGGCACCGTCTACTTCCACCTGGACCACTCGGCGCCGATCCCGCTGATGCGCGAGCGGCTCGCCCTGATCCTCAAGGAGTGCCCCGCCTGGGACGGCCGCGACTTCTCCCTCACCGTCACCGACACCACCCCCTCGACGATCGAGGTGCGCGCCGTGGTGACCGCGAAGGACGCGGACGACATCTGGACGGTCCGCGTCACGGTCCGCGAGCAGATGGTGGCCTGGCTGTACGAGGAGCACCCGTACGCGCTGCCGAGGATCACCACCGAGGCGCAGCCGCCGACCCCCCGCTCCCGCCCGGCCGTCGAGGACGAGCGCCCCTAGGGTCTGTCCGGCGGATCTGGTCGCCGTCGAGGTCGTTCGGCCTTGTAGGACAGGCCCTAGGGCCCGTCCGGACCCGGAGCCCCCGGGGTCAGCGCAGGCTGCGGACGTCCAGCTGGCGCAGGACCCGGTCGACGATCTCCGGGTCCGCGCCCGGCTCGTTGCGCGCGGACAGCACCTCGTGCCGGGCGGCGGACATCATCTCGCGCTGGATGCGCTGCACGGCCCGGATCCGCTCCACCCGCTTCGCGTACGAGGCGCGGCGCTCCTCGTCGACCATGTCGGGGCTGATCTTCGCGCCGACGTCGTACGCCCTGCGGTGCAGCTGCTCCATGACCTCCTCGGGCAGCTCCTCGACGTCCTGGATCTCCTTCAGGCGGCGCTTGGCGGCCTTCGCGGCGCGGATCGCCAGGTCCCGTTCCAGGAGGCGCTCGGCGTCGGTGTCGGCGCGCACGCCCAGCCTCTTGACCAGCCAGGGCAGCGTGAGTCCCTGGAAGACCAGGGTGGTCATGATCACGGCGAAGGCGATGAAGATGATCTCGTCGCGGCCGGGGAAGGGAGCGCCGTCGTCCGTCTTCAGCGGGATGGCGAGGGCGAGGGCGACCGAGGCCACGCCCCGCATCCCGGCCCACCACATGACGATGGTCTCCCGCCACGACGTCGGGATCTCCTCGTCGTAGTCGCGCTTGGTGTGCAGCCGCTTGGCGAGCCAGGTCGCCGGGAGCAGCCACAGCAGCCGTACGCCCACGACGACGCCGACCACGACCGCCGCCCAGCCGAACATGTGCGATTCGCTGCCGGTCGCGGTGCCGAACACGTTGTGGAGCTCCAGCCCGATCAGGCCGAACGCGACGCCGGTCACCAGGGTGTCGACGATCTGCCAGAAGGTGGCTCCGGCGAGCCGGCCCTGGACGTCGTCGGCGTCCATCGTGTGCTCGGCGAGGAACAGGGCCACCGTCAGGACGGCGAGGACGCCCGAGCCCCCGAACTCCTCGGCCAGGACGTAGCCGACGAACGGGACGAGGAGGGTGAGGCCGATCTGGAGCGTGGGGTCGCCAAGGAGCCCCATCAGCTTGTTGGCGAGCCAGCCGAGCGCGAGACCCACGACGACGGCGACCACGGCGGACAGCACGAGCTTGCCCGCGGCCGACGCCCAGGAGAAGCTCCCGGTCACGACCGCGGTGATCGCCACGTGGTAGAGCACGATCGCGGTGACGTCGTTGAACAGGCCCTCGCCCTCCAGGATCGACACCAGGCGGCGCGGCAGCCCCAGCGAGCCGGCCACCGCGGTCGCGGCCACCGGGTCGGGCGGCGCCACCAGCGCGCCCAGCGCGACGGCGGCGGCGATCGGCAGGCCGGGCACGATGGAATTGGCGACCGCCGCGACGGCCGCCGTGGTCACGAAGACCAGCGCGACGGCGAGCAGGAAGATCGGCCGGAGGTTGGCGGTGAACTGCCGCCAGGAGGTGCGCTGCACCGACGCGTAGAGCAGCGGCGGCAGTACGAGCGGCAGGATGAACTCGGGCTCGATCGTCACGTTCGGCACGAACGGCAGGAGCGCCATCGCGATCCCGCCGAGCGTCATGAGCACCGGGGCGGGCAGCCCGAGGCGCTCCCCCAGAGGGACCGTCACCACCGCGCCGAGTAGGAGCACGAGCAGCAGGGCGAGCTGGTCCACTGGATGCCCTCCGGGCGGTGCGGGCCTGGACGGCCTTGACGATCAAGACCTCAAGCGTGCCACGCAACCCGGCCGAACCGCCCATCGGGGCGCAAAGGGATCGGACGGGAGGGTCCGGGAAGAGGCCGGGAGGGAGCCGGGGCGCGGCTCGGGCGGAGGGGCGGGCCCGCGGAGCGGGTCAGGCGGCGGGCGCGGACAGGGCGCGCCGCATCGCCCGGTGGGGGATCCCCGCGTCGGGGAACTCCGGGCCGTACGCCACGTAGCCGAGCCGCTCGTAGAAGCCCAGCGCGTGTGTCTGCGCGTGCAGGTCGACCGCGCTCAGGCCCCGGTCGAGGGCGGCGGCCTCGATGGCGCGCACCAGGGCGGCGCCCACGCCGAGCCCACGGGCCGCCGCGGTGACCGCGAGCCTGCCGAGCGAGCCGATCTCCGCGGCGCCGGTCTTGGCGAGCGCCTCCGGGCCGTACAGGAGCCGGCCGGTACCGAGCGGCCCGGCCTTCCCGACAGCGAGGACATGCAGCGCGACCGCGTCGTACGTGTCGTACTCCACGTCCTCGGGGACCTGCTGCTCGGTGACGAAGACCGCCTGGCGCACGGCGAAGCAGGCCTCGCGGTCGGCCGGGTCCTCGGCGACGCGGACGGCGAAGGCCGTCATTCGCTCTCGGCCCGGATCGCGTCCAGGGCGTACTGCAGATCGGCCGGGTAGACGCTCTCGAACTCGACCCACTGGCCGTCCGAGGGGTGCTCGAAGCCGAGCCTGACCGCGTGCAGCCACTGGCGGGTCAGCTTGAGGCGCTTGGCGATCGTCGGGTCGGCGCCGTAGGTGAGGTCGCCGACGCAGGGGTGGCGGTGGGCCGACATGTGCACCCGGATCTGGTGGGTGCGGCCCGTCTCCAGCTTGATGTCGAGCAGGGAGGCCGCGCGGAAGGCCTCGATCAGGTCGTAGTGCGTGACGGACGCCTTGCCCTCGGCGGTCACGGCCCACTTGTAGTCGTGGTTGGGGTGGCGCCCGATCGGGGCGTCGATGGTGCCGCTCATCGGGTCCGGGTGGCCCTGGACCAGGGCGTGGTAGCGCTTGTCGACCACGCGCTCGCGGAACTGCGCCTTGAGCGAGGTGTAGGCGCGCTCGGACTTGGCGACGACCATGAGGCCCGAGGTGCCGACGTCGAGGCGGTGCACGATGCCCTGGCGCTCGGCGGCGCCGGAGGTGGAGATGCGGTAGCCGGCCGCGGCGAGGCCGCCGATGACGGTGGTGCCGGTCCAGCCGGGGCTCGGGTGGGCGGCGACCCCCACCGGCTTCATGATCACGACGATGTCGTCGTCGTCGTGGACGATCTCCATGCCCTCGACGGGCTCGGCGACGATCTGCACGGGGGCGGCGGCCTGCGGCATCTCGACCTCCAGCCACGCCCCGCCGTGCACCCGCTCGGACTTGCCGACCACGGCGCCGTCGACCTGCACCTTCCCGGCCGCGGCGAGCTCGGCCGCCTTGGTACGGGAAAACCCGAACATGCGGGAGATGGCGGCGTCGACGCGCTCGCCTTCGAGGCCGTCGGGAACGGGCAGGGTGCGGATCTCGGGAATCGTACTCACCCGTCGAGTATGCCTTGCCGCACCGGCGTCACCCGCCGCGCGTCCGGCGGGCGGGTGCCCGGCGGGTGCGGGACGGGACCCGGGGCGGGCCCGGGAGCGGGGCGCGGGGCGGGTTCAGTCCTTGTGGACGGTGCCGTCCGGGTCGAGGCCGCGGAAGGAGAGGATCACGATGAGGATGCCGCCGCAGACGATCGCCGAGTCCGCGAGGTTGAAGACCGCGAAGCCCTGGGGCGCGATGAAGTCGACGACCTCGCCCTTGAAGATGCCGGGCGAGCGGAAGATCCGGTCGGTGAGGTTGCCGAGCGCGCCGCCGAGCAGCAGACCGAGCGCGATCGCCCAGGGCATGCTGCGGAGCTTGCGCGCGAGCCGGGCGATCACCACGATCACGGTCGCCGCGATGATCGTGAAGATCACCGTGAAGGCCTCGCCGATCCCGAAGGCGGCGCCCGCGTTCCTGATCGCGTTCAGCTGGAGCAGATCGCCCATGACCTTGATCGGCTCGTGGTGTTCGAGCCTGGCCACCACGAGCATCTTGCTGCCGAGGTCCAGAAGGTAGGCGAAGGCCGCCACCGCGAACAGCACGGCGATCTTCCGCTTGCCCTTCGGCTGCTCGGAAGGGGCCGCCTGACCGTCGGCCGCCCCTTCCGCATCCGGCGTACCGATGATGCGCTCCGCCTCTGCCACGTGAGTCCCTCAACCGCTAGGTGCCTGACTGAGCACGAGGGTACGGCACACTTGTGCGGGGTCAGCCCCGCCGTTCCTGCTTCTGCTTGTCCTCCACGCACAGGGTGGCGCGCGGGAACGCCTGCATCCGGGCCTTGCCGATCGGTTTCCCGCAGACCTCGCAGTAGCCGTACGTCCCGGCGTCGAGCCGTTCCAGGGCGTGTTCGGTCTGCTCCAGGGTCTCCCGCGCGTTGGCCGCGAGCGCCATCTCGTGCTCGCGGGTGATGTTCTTGGTGCCGGTGTCGGCGTCGTCGTCACCGGCGCCGTCGCCGGAGTCGCGCATCAGGCCGGCCAGCGCCGCCTCGGACGACTCGATCTCGTTGCGCAGCCGCAGCACCTCGCTGGACAGCTCGTTGCGGGCCTCGGCGACCTCGTCCGGCGTCCACGGGTCCTCGCCCGGCCGGACCGGAAGCTCACCGGGGGTGGCCGTGGCCACAGCACGAGCCGTCGGCACCGCCGACGCCGCGGCGGCCCTGGCCGCCGTCGCCCCTCCCGCAGTCTTCTTCGCAACCACCTTGTTGGCTCCCGTCTCTTCCGCGGCCGCAGCCGCCCCCTCGGCCGCGGTCGCGGCCTTCTTGGCGCCCGCTCCGGCCGACTTCGCCGGCGCCGTCTTGTCGGTCGCCTTGTCGGACGCGGCGGACGCCGTCCCGGTTGCCTTGCGGGCCGCCGTCTTCTTGGCGACGGCCTTCTTCGCCGAAACCTTCTTGGCGGCGTTCTTGGCCGCCGCCTTGGTGGCCGACGTCTTCGTGGCCCCCGTCTTCTTGGCGGCGGCGGACGTTTTTTTGGACGCCGTTGTGGTCTCTACGGCGGTCTTCTTCGCCACCATGGCCGCGGCCCCTTCACATATTGTGATCTTGCTCGCGAATCGTGCTGGGACGATAAATCGACTCCAGGCCCGCGGCAACGGGGCACGCCGCCGGTTCGCCCCGCCCCGGCGGGGGACACGGCGAACCTGCATCGGTTGTGCCCAGCTCCCGGCCCGGCGAATCCGCCGTACGGGCGGGTCACGGGAGCGTCCCGGCCCGTATGGCCATTCGGGTCACGCGCCGCCCCCGCGCGGCCCGCCCGAAATCCGGTGGGCCGCCCTTCTCCGAGCCCCGTACACTGGCCCCAGCGAGAGGCGTGGACGGGACGAGTAGCGGCGTACGCAGCCAAGAGCGATCCGGGGACGGTGTGAGCCCGGAGGCGAGCGCGCGGTGAAGATCACCCCCGAGCCGCCGGAAGAACGACCCCGGGTCCCCGGGGTCCAGTAGACCCGGCTTCGCGCCCCAATGAGGGGGCGGTGTTCCGCACACCGCCAAGGAGGGTGGTACCGCGGGAGCGCCCCACGTGGGCCCGCTCTCGTCCCTTCGACGGAGTCGCACGATGATCCGCCGGAGGATGAACGGATGTCGCAGTACCGCCAGGTGCCCGCCCAGGTAGACCTGCCCGCCCTGGAGCACGCCGTGCTCGACTTCTGGGAGCAGTCCAAGGTCTTCGCCAAGAGCCTCGAACAGTCCGAGGGCCGCCCCGAGTGGGTCTTCTACGAGGGCCCGCCCACCGCCAACGGCATGCCGGGCGCCCACCACATCGAGGCCCGCGTCTTCAAGGACGTCTTCCCCCGCTTCCGCACGATGCAGGGCTACCACGTGGCCCGCAAGGCCGGCTGGGACTGCCACGGCCTGCCCGTCGAGCTGGCGGTCGAGAAGGAGCTCGGCTTCACCGGCAAGAAGGACATCGAGGCGTACGGCATCGCCGAGTTCAACGCCAAGTGCCGCGAGTCCGTGACCCGCCACACCGACGCCTTCGCCGACCTCACCACGCGGATGGGGTACTGGGTCGACCTGGACGACGCCTACCGCACGATGGACCCGCAGTACGTCGAGTCCGTGTGGTGGTCCCTGAAGGAGATCTTCAACAAGGGCCTGCTGGTCCAGGACCACCGCGTCGCCCCCTGGTGCCCGCGCTGCGGCACCGGCCTCTCGGACCACGAGCTGGCGCAGGGCTACGAGACCGTCGTCGACCCGTCGGTCTTCGTCCGGTTCCCGCTGACCGGCGGCCCGCTCGCCGGCGAGGCGGCGCTCCTGGTGTGGACGACGACCCCCTGGACCCTGGTGTCCAACACGGCGGTCGCGGCCCACCCCGAGGTCACCTACGTCGTCGCGACCGACGGCGAGGAGAAGCTCGTCGTCGCCGAGCCGCTCCTGGCGAAGGCCCTCGGCGAGAACTGGGAGACCACCGGCCAGTCGTTCACCGGCGCCGACATGGAGCGCTGGACCTACCAGCGCCCCTTCGAGCTGGTCGAGTTCCCCGAGCCCGCCCACTACGTGGTGAACGCCGAGTACGTCACGACCGAGGACGGCACGGGTCTGGTCCACCAGTCCCCCGCCTTCGGCGCCGACGACCTCCTGGTCTGCAAGGCGTACGGCCTGCCGGTGGTGAACCCGGTCCGCCCCGACGGCACCTTCGAGGAGGACGTCCCGCTGGTCGGCGGCGTCTTCTTCAAGAAAGCCGACGAGAAGCTCACCGAGGACCTCAAGGAGCGCGGCCTCCTCTTCCGCCACGTCCCGTACGAGCACAGCTACCCGCACTGCTGGCGCTGCCACACCGCGCTGCTGTACTACGCGCAGCCGTCCTGGTACATCCGCACCACCGCCGTCAAGGACGCGATGCTGCGGGAGAACGAGAAGACCAACTGGTTCCCCGACTCGGTCAAGGAGGGCCGCTTCGGCGACTGGCTGAAGAACAACATCGACTGGGCGCTCTCCCGCAACCGGTACTGGGGCACCCCGCTGCCCATCTGGCGCTGCGAGGAGAACCACCTGACGTGCGTCGGCTCGCGCGCCGAGCTGACGGAGCTGACCGGCACCGACCAGTCCTCGCTCGACCCGCACCGCCCGTACATCGACGAGGTGACGTTCACCTGCACCGCCGAGGGCTGCTCGCTCGAAGCGGTGCGCGTGCCCGAGGTCATCGACGCCTGGTACGACTCGGGTTCGATGCCGTTCGCGCAGTACGGCTACCCGCACCAGAACAAGGAGCTGTTCGAGAGCCGCTACCCGGCGCAGTTCATCTCCGAGGCCATCGACCAGACCCGCGGCTGGTTCTACACGCTGATGGCGGTCGGCACCCTGGTCTTCGACAAGTCCAGTTACGAGAACGTGGTCTGCCTCGGCCACATCCTCGCCGAGGACGGCCGCAAGATGTCCAAGCACCTGGGCAACACCCTGGACCCGATCCCGCTGATGGACCAGCACGGCGCCGACGCGGTGCGCTGGTTCATGGCGGCCGGGGGCTCCCCGTGGGCCGCGCGCCGGGTCGGCCACGGCACCATCCAGGAGGTCGTCCGCAAGACGCTCCTCACGTACTGGAACACGGTCGCCTTCCAGGCCCTGTACGCCCGCACGTCCGGCTGGGCGCCGAGCGCGGCGGACCCGGCCCCGGCCGACCGCACGGTGCTCGACCGCTGGCTGCTCGGCGAGCTCAACTCGCTGGTCGAGCAGGTCACTTCGGCCCTTGAGGCGTACGACACCCAGAAGGCCGGCAAGGCGCTCTCCTCCTTCGTCGACGACCTCTCCAACTGGTACGTACGCCGCTCGCGCCGCCGCTTCTGGCAGGGCGACAAGGCGGCGCTGCGCACCCTGCACGACGTGGTCGAGACGGTCACCCGGCTGATGGCTCCGCTGACGCCGTTCATCGCCGAGCGGGTCTGGCAGGACATGGTGGTGCCGGTGACGCCGGACGCCCCGGAGTCCATCCACCTCTCGACCTGGCCGCAGGCCGACACCTCGGCGATCGACCCGGCGCTGTCGCGCCAGATGGCGCTGGTGCGCCGCCTGGTGGAGCTGGGGCGCGCGACGCGTGCGGAGTCGGGCGTCAAGACGCGCCAGCCGCTCTCCCGGGCCCTGGTCGCGGTGGCGGGCTTCGAGGCCCTCTCCCCCGAGCTGCACGCGCAGATCACGGAGGAGCTGAACGTGGAGTCGCTGGCCTCCCTCTCCGAGGTGGGCGGCTCCCTGGTCGACACCACGGCGAAGGCGAACTTCCGGGCGCTCGGCAAGCGGTTCGGCAAGGGCGTGCAGGACGTGGCGAAGGCCGTGGCCGCGGCCGACGCGGCGGCCCTCTCGGCCTCCCTGCGCGACACGGGCACGGCGACGGTCGAGGTCGGCGGCGAGTCCGTGTCGCTCGCCCCCGACGAGGTCATCATCACCGAGACCCCGCGCGAGGGCTGGTCGGTGGCGTCCGACTCCGGCGCCACGGTCGCCCTCGACCTGGAGATCACCCCGGAGCTGCGCCTCGCGGGCCTGGCCCGTGACGCGATCCGGCTGATCCAGGAGGCGCGCAAGAACAGCGGGCTCGATGTGGCGGACCGGATCGCGGTGCGGTGGGAGTCCACGGACCCGGAGGTCGCCTCGGCGCTCTCGGCCCACGAGTCGCTGATCGCGGACGAGGTTCTGGCCACGGATTACGCCGCCGGCGCCGCGGACGCCTCGTACGGCGCCCCGTTCAGGGACGAGCCCCTGTCCCTGACGTTCCGCCTCCGCAAGGTGTAACGCCGGCCAACGGTCGCGGCGGCCCGCCCCCACGGTCGTGGGGGCGGGCCGTTGTCTACCCCCGCCCCGCCCCTTCCCGAGACCCTCCGGGGGCTGAAGGACGCTGGGGGCTCCGCCCCCAGACCCCCGTTCGCGCCTCAGGGGCGCTCGTCCTCAAACGCCGGACGGGCTGAGGTTGCCCGTACCCGGGATCGCCAGGGGCGCGGGGAACTGCGCGAACGGCCCCCACGGCCCGCAGACGATGAACTCCCCCCGGAGGGCCCGCCGCAGGCGACCCGCCCGCCGGGTACGGCGAAGGGCCGGTACCGGGGGGAACCCGGTACCGGCCCTTGCAGCCTGCCGACGGCTACGCGCGGCGCACGCGCGTAGAGCCCGTCAGTTGTCGTCCTCGTCGATCAGGAACCCGCGCATCGGCGACGGCGCCTGCTGCATGGGCGAGGGCCCCTGCGGCCGCACCGGAGCCATCGGCTGCGTCATGGCCGGCGACATCTGCTGCTGGCCGCCGTAGGAGGGCCCGCTCGGCATGGACTGCTGACCGCCCATGGACGGCTGGCCACCCATCTGGTGCCCCATCGAACCGGCACCGGCCGACGCCATGGAGCCGCTCATCTGCGGAGCCGGCGGCAGCGAGGCCGTCGCCGGGGTGCGCGGCGGCGCGAGCGAGTCGTCGGCCTGGGTCTCCAGCTGGCGCAGCTGCGACTCCAGGTACGACTTCAGACGCGTGCGGTACTCGCGCTCGAAGCCCCGCAGGTCCTCGACCTTGCGCTCCAGCGTGGCGCGGGCGGACTCCAGGGAGCCCATCGCGACGCGGTGCTTCTCCTGCGCGTCCCGCTCCAGGGCGTCCGCCTTGGCACGGGCGTCGCGCTCCAGGCCCTCGGCGCGCGACCGGGCCTCACCGACGATCTTGTTGGCCTCGGAACGGGCCTCCGCGATCGCCTGGTCGGCGGTCTGCTGCGCGAGCGAGAGCACACGGGCGGCGCTGTCGCCACCGGGCGCCTGGGCCGGCTGTCCCATCTGCGGACCGTGGCCGCCCATGGGGCCGCCCATCTGCTGGCCCATGGGGCCCTGGCCGAGCTGGTTCTGGCCCATGGGGCCCTGACCCAGCTGGTTCTGGCCCATCTGGTTCTGGCCCATCGGGTTCTGGCCCATCGGACCCTGACCCATGGGGCCCTGACCCATCGGACCCTGGCCCATGGGGCCCTGGCCGTGCTGGCCCTGCGGGCCGTGGCCACCGGGGCCCGCGGGCAGCTGCGGCGCACCGCTCGGCAGCTGGGGCGGGCCCATCTGCGGCTGCTGCTGCTGGACCTGCGGCGGACCGGATATGGCCGCGGGGACGGGGGCGCCGGGCCCTCGGCCGTCCTGCTGCTCCGGCTTGCGCATGCCCTGCTGCTGCTGGTTCTGCGCGGCGGCGCGGGTGGCGGCGGCCAGCTTGGCGCGCAGATCCTCGTTCTCACGGAGCAGTCGGGTCAGCTCCGACTCGACTTCGTCGAGGAAGGCATCGACCTCGTCCTCGTCATAGCCTTCTCGGAGGCGGACCGTCGTGAACTGCTTGTTCCGCACGTCCTCGGGGGTCAGCGGCATCTCTTCTTCACCTCTACGTAGTCGTCGGCAGTCGGCAGGACCGAATCGTTCACAACCTGACCACGATGCTGATCAGGATGTAGACGATGATCATCAGAACGAAGAAGGACAGGTCGAGTGCCACGCCCCCGAGACGCAGCGGCGGAATGAACCGCCGCAGAAGCTTGAGCGGTGGATCGGTGACAGTGTAGGTGGCCTCAAGAACGACCACCATCGCCTTACCGGGTTGCCATGAACGGGCGAACTGGAAGACGTAGTCCATGACGAGCCGGAAGATCAGCACGATGAGGAAGCACATCAGCGCGATGTAGACCACCTGTAGTGCGACGCCCATCTCGCGCTTCCCTCTCCCCTTGCTTCAAAGCTCCGGCCACTGTCGGCCGGTTCGTTCCCGGTGTCGTGTTCTCAGCTCTGGTTGAAGAATCCGCCCTCTGCGATGCGGGCCTTGTCCTCCGCCGTGACATCGACGTTAGCAGGAGACAGCAGGAACACCTTCTGCGTCACACGTTCAATGCTGCCGTGCAGGCCGAAGACCAGACCGGCGGCAAAGTCGACAAGTCGCTTCGCGTCGGTGTCGTCCATCTCGGTGAGGTTCATGATCACCGGGGTGCCCTCGCGGAAGTGTTCCCCGATGGTACGGGCCTCGTTGTAGGTCCGCGGGTGCAGCGTGGTGATGCGGTACGGCTCCCGCTCGGACACGACCTTGGGCATGATCACCGGTGCGTTCTTCTCCAGGCTCGGACGTTCAGGTGTGATGGACGCCACGGGTGCAATTCGCGCCGGTCGTCCGCTTTCTACCGATAGCTGAACCGGTTCTCTCGGCGCTGGAGGCTGAGTTACTCGTACCGGTTCGTCCCGTTCGTCCTGGAGCGGGGACGACTGGTGCGGGGGCTGGTGCCGCCGACGGTCGCGCTCCGGTTCGGGCTCGGGTTCGAAATCGTCGTCGGGGTCGAACCCCCGGCCGTCGTACCCATCGTCCTCCACGAGGCCGAGGTAGACCGCCATCTTGCGCATCGCGCCGGCCATGCTCAGATTCCTCCGCTCTGTGGTGGATCGCTCCTGTCGCCGAGTGGCAGCGTCATCAAGGGCCCACGATCCACGCGGTCTGCCCACCGAAGAGTGGGAATGACCATATTTTCTGCTGTGGTCCGACTTGCTTGGCGACGTTACCCGAGCCGGGGTCGGACTCCGAGTACCGCCGTTCCGACGCGTACATGTGTCGCTCCGGCCGCAACGGCCTCTTCGAGGTCCGCACTCATCCCTGCTGACACCATGTTCGCAGCCGGATGGGCCGCGCGCAGGCGGGATGAGAATTCCAGCAGCCGCTCGAAGGCGGCCCGTTGCCTTCCGGCGTACTCCCCGGCCAGCGGCGCCACCGTCATCAGACCGTCGAGCCGGAGCCCCGGCGCCTCGGCGATCGACGCCGCCAACTCCTCGATCCCGTCCGGAGCCACGCCGCCGCGCTCCCCGCGCTCGCCGGACTCCGCGTCCAGGGCGACCTGGATGAGGCAGCCGAGCTCGCGACCGGCGCGGACCGCCGCCGTGGAGAGCGAGCCGGCCAGCTTGTCCCGGTCGACCGACTGCACCATATCGGCATAACTCGCCACGGACCGTACCTTGTTGGTCTGGAGCTGTCCCACGAAGTGCCAGGTCAGATCGAGGTCTGCGCAGGCCGCCGCCTTGGGAGCGGCGTCCTGGTCACGGTTCTCCGCGACCTCGCGCACCCCCAGTTCGTGCAGCAGGCGCACATCGCTCGCCGGGTAGGTCTTGGTGACCACGATGAGGGTCACGTCCGCGCGCTCGCGCCCGGCCGCCGCGCAGGCGGAAGCGATACGTTCCTCCACCCGGGCCAGGTTCGAGGCGAGTTCGGTCTTGCGATCCGTCATGAGTCGTCAGTCCAGCCAGACATATCCGGCGAGCCGCCCCGTGGTGCGGTCGCGGCGGTACGAGAAGTGGTCGAGCGATTCGAGCGTGCAGACCGGCGAGGCCTCGACGTCGGTGACGCCGAGGGCGGCGAGCTGTGCGAGCACCGCGGCGGTGACGTCGACGGCCGGGGTTCCCCAGCTGGTCTCCGACCAGGCGGCCGGCTCGACCGCGGCGACCTCGGCCCGCATCCGCTCGGGCACTTCGTAGCACCGCCCGCAGACGGCGGGCCCGGTGCGGGCGACGATCCGGGCCGGGTCCGCGCCGAGCGAGACCATCGCCCCGACGGCGGCGGGCACCACGCCCGCGACCATTCCGGGCCGGCCCGCGTGGGCGGCGCCCGCCACCCCCGCCACCGGGTCCGCGAGCAGAACCGGTGTGCAGTCCGCGGTCAGTACGGCGAGCGCGGTTCCCCGGCGCGCCGTCACCACCGCGTCCACCGCGGCCGGGTCGCCCGGGGCGAAGGGGTCCTCGACGACGGCGACCTCGCGCCCGTGCACCTGGTTCATCCAGACCACCCGGGCCGGGTCGAGCCCGAGCCCCTTGGCGGCGAGCTCACGGTTGGTGCGTACCGAAGCGGGGTCGTCGCCCACCGCACCGCCGAGGTTGAGCTCCTCGTACGGAACGGCGCTCACCCCGCCCCACCGGTCGGTGAAGGCGAAGTGCGCGCCGCTCACAGTGCCCTGCTCTCGTATCACTTCGATGATTCGCTTCGAAACGTCGCTCGGCTCACCGGAGTTCGCTCACTTGAGGAAGTCCGGCACGTCCAGCTCCTCGGCCTGGCTGTCCGGGTAGGGACGCGCCGTCGGGATGGCCGAGGGGGCCGGGGCCTCGTTGACCGGGGCGGGCTCGACCGGGACCGGCGGGGCCGGGGGCTCCTCGCGGGTCGGGACCGTGCCGAGGCCGCCGAGCGGGCGGGACACCTCGGACTGCCGCGAAGGGGCGGGCTCGTCGCGCTTGTTGGAGGCGGCGCCGAGCACGGTGTCCCGGCGGGCCGGGGGCTGTCCGCCGTCGAACCCGGCCGCGATGACGGTGACCCGCACCTCGTCGCCGAGGGCGTCGTCGATGACCGCGCCGAAGATGATGTTGGCCTCGGGGTGGGCGGCCTCGCTGACCAGCTGGGCCGCCTCGTTGATCTCGAAGAGACCGAGGTCGGAGCCGCCGGAGATGGAGAGCAGCACACCACGGGCGCCGTCGATGGACGCTTCGAGCAGCGGCGAGGAGATCGCCATCTCGGCGGCGGCCACCGCGCGGTCGTCCCCGCGGGCCGAGCCGATGCCCATGAGCGCCGAACCGGCCTCCGACATGACCGACTTGACGTCGGCGAAGTCGAGGTTGATGAGGCCCGGCGTGGTGATCAGGTCCGTGATGCCCTGGACGCCGCTGAGCAGCACCTGGTCGGCGGACTTGAACGCGTCGAGCACGCTGACCTGGCGGTCCGAGATGGACAGCAGCCGGTCGTTGGGGATGACGATGAGGGTGTCGACCTCTTCGCGGAGCTCGGCGATGCCGTCCTCCGCCTGGTTCGCCCGGCGCCGACCCTCGAAGGTGAACGGGCGGGTGACCACACCGATCGTCAGGGCGCCGAGCGAGCGGGCGATGTTGGCGACGACGGGGGCGCCGCCGGTGCCGGTGCCGCCGCCTTCGCCGGCGGTGACGAAGACCATGTCGGCCCCCTTGAGGACCTCCTCGATCTCCTCACGGTGGTCCTCTGCCGCCTTGCGTCCGACGGCCGGGTTGGCTCCGGCCCCGAGGCCGCGGGTGAGTTCACGGCCGACGTCGAGCTTGACGTCGGCGTCGCTCATCAACAGTGCTTGCGCGTCCGTGTTGATCGCGATGAACTCGACGCCCTTGAGACCGACCTCGATCATTCGGTTGATGGCATTGACACCACCGCCGCCGACACCGATGACCTTGATGACTGCGAGGTAGTTCTGCGGTGCTGCCACGTCGAAGGCCTCTCGCCTCGAGTTACGGGTCGTCACTTCGCGGGTGCCGCGAGGTGACGACGAATGCCGATTGGGACGGTCCGTATCGCCGACCCGAACCCTAACGCTGAAGTTTAGGGTTACCAGTGTGTCTGTTCGCTGGACTCTTCCGAACAGGACACTAAGTCGACAAGTGGCGCACGTTCAACGAACACGCCGAACCTCCCGTTTTTCTTTTCACCCTATGTGATCACCCGTGTCGCTGACCAACCAGGGTGCTGGCCAGCGCATATGTCCGTCAACTACCCGATACCGCAGGCGCGGTGGGGGCGCTCACATCGAAGTGGACGGACTTGGGACGGGCTTTCATCAGTGCACTGAGGGTACGTCCCTTCAGCTCGCCCTCCTCCTCGCTTCCCCATCGGACACTCCGTCCGCCGCTCAACTCCAGGGTGACGGAGTCGAAGGAGGAAACCTTCACCGAGCGCGTCTCCTTGGCGACGGCGGCCGGGAGTTCGCCCGCGATACGGACGGCTTCGAGGACGAGCCGGTCGGTGCCGAAGCGGCGCAGACTCGGGGACTGGGAGACCGTCAATTCGAGCTGGGGAACGCCCTTCAGGGGCTGCGCGTCCGTGGCGAAACGCACACCCTTGGCGTCCACTTCGTCGAACTTCGCGCCGTGCTTCATGACCAGGACGGGCCGGCGTTCGGTCACTTTGAGACCGATTCCGTGCGGCCATGAACGGACGGCCTCCACGGAGTCGATGCGGGGCAGCTTCTGGCGCAGCCGCGCCTCAATCGCACCCGTGTCGACGGAAATCAGCGGTGAACCGATCGGGACCGCGGCGACCGATTCGACCTGGGCCGTGGTCAGAACCCGTGTCCCGGTGGTCTTCACGTGCTCGGCGCGCAGCCAGGAAGAGCCGTACAGGATCCAGACGAGACCCGCCCCGAGCAGGGCCACGGCGGCGGCGAGCACGATCAGTCCGCGCCGGCGGGGCAGCCGGAGCCGGCCGCCGCGCCCGGGACGGGGGCCGGGCCGGCCGGACTTCGCGGACTTCGCCTTCACGCTCTGTCCGCCACCGCGCTGAGCGGTCGCCTGTCCGGCCACGGTCCCTGCCTTCCGTCAGTTGATCAACGTCCTGCGATGGCCTCGTACACCATCTGCACGAGGAGCTGGTCGGCGTCGCGCCGCCCGAACTCGGCCGCGGAGCGCGACATCTCGTACAGGCGGTGCGGGTCGGCGAGCACCGGCAGGACATTGCCCTGCACCCACTCGGGAGTGAGTTCGGCGTCGTCGACGAGGAGGCCGCCGCCCGCCTTGACCACCGGCTGGGCGTTCAGCCGCTGTTCGCCGTTGCCGATCGGCAGCGGTACGTAGGCGGCGGGCAGCCCGACGGCGGAGAGTTCGGCGACGGTCATCGCGCCCGCGCGGCAGAGCATCATGTCGGCCGCGGCGTACGCGAGGTCCATCCGGTCCACGTACGGTACCGGGACGTACGGCGGCATCCCGGGCATGTGCTCGACACGCGGCAGTTCGTTCTTCGGGCCGACCGCGTGCAGGATCTGGATGCCGGAGCGCTGGAGCACCGGAGCGACCTGCTGGACGACCTCGTTGAGGCGGCGGGCGCCCTGGGAGCCGCCGGAGACGAGCAGCGTCGGCAGACCGGGGTCGAGGCCGAACGCGGCACGCGCCTCGGGCCGGACCCGGGCCCGGTCGAGCGTGGCGATCGAGTAGCGCAGCGGGATCCCGATGTAGCGGGAGTTGCGCAGCTTGCTGTCCGGGGTGGCGACGGCGACCCCTGCCGCGTACCGCGAGCCGATCTTGTTGGCGAGGCCGGGCCTGGCGTTGGCCTCGTGGACCACGATCGGCACCCCGAGCCGCTTGGCGGCGAGGTAGCCGGGCAGCGCCACGTAGCCGCCGAAGCCGACCACGCAGTCGGCCTTGGTGCGCTCCAGGATCTGCTCGGCGGCCTTGATGGTGCCGCGCAGCCGCCCGGGGACGGTGATCAGTTCGGGGGTGGGCCTGCGGGGCAGCGGGACGGCGGGGATGAGCGCGAGCTCATAGCCGCGTTCGGGCACGAGCCGGGTCTCCAGACCCTTCTCGGTACCGAGTGCCGTGATCCCCACGGTGGGGTCCTGCCTGCGCAGGGCATCCGCGAGGGCGAGCGCGGGCTCGATGTGGCCGGCGGTCCCCCCACCGGCGAGTACGACATGCACCGAAATTCACCGCTCTCCGGACGGACGCTTCTTGACGCGCCGTCTCATCGACTTCCAACTCACCCGAGGCTGCCGCATGGCAAGCGCCGCCCGCGCCGCGGGGTCGTCCCGCGCGAACGCGATCAACAGCCCCACGGCGAACATGGTCGGCAGCAGCGCGGACCCTCCGTAGGAGAACAGCGGGAGCGGGACACCGGCGATCGGCAGCAGGCCGAGCACCGCACCGATGTTGATCACGGCCTGGGCCACGATCCAGGTGGTCACACCTCCCGCGGCGTACCTCACGAAGGGGTCCTCCGTGCGTCCGGCCACGCGGATACCCGCATAGCCTAGAGCCGCGAAGAGGGCGACGACCGACAGCGTCCCCGCCAGACCCAGTTCCTCACCGGTCACCGCGAAGATGAAGTCGGTGTGGGGCTCGGGGAGTTGACCCCATTTCTCCACACTCGCACCCAGGCCGGATCCGAACCAGCCGCCCGAGGCGAGCGCGTAGATTCCGTGCACCGCCTGCCAGCACTGGTCCTGCGGGCCGGGGTCGGTGGCCCCGATGCAGTCGAGCCGGCCCATCCGGTGCGGGCTGATCTTGATGAAGAGCGCGGCGAGCGTGCCCGCGATGGCGAGCACCCCCGCGAAGAGCCGGGTGGGGGCGCCGGCCAGCCAGAGCAGCCCGAACAGGATCGCGGTGAGGATGATCGTGGTGCCCATGTCGCCGCCGAGCATGATCAGGCCCAGCAGCAGGAAGGCGACCGGGACCAGCGGCACCAGCATGTGCTTCCACTCGGTGAGCAGCCGCTTGTCCTGTTTGCGCGCGAGCAGGTCGGCGCCCCACAGGAGCAGGGCGAGCTTGGCGAACTCGCTGGGCTGGAGCTGGAAGGGGCCGCCCAGGTAGATCCAGTTCTGGTTGCCGTTGACCGATTTCCCTATCCCGGGGACCTGCACCAGGATCAGCAGGAAGACCGTGCCGGCCAGTATCGGGTAGGCCAGCGCCCGGTGGAGCCGGGCGGGCATCCGGGCCGCGGCGATCATCAGGCCGCCGCCGATGAGGGCGGCGAGGAACTGCTTGCGGAAGAAGTACGAGCCCGGCAGCGACAGTTCCAGCGCCTTGATCATCGAGGCGGAGTAGACCATCACGAGGCCCAGCACGGTGATGAGCAGGGCGCTGCCGAGGATGAGGTAGTACGCCGTCAGGGGGCGGTCCCAGGCCCTCCTGGCCTGCTCCACCAGCCGCCAGGGGCCGCGGGGCCCGGAGCGCCGGGGGGCGCCGGACGGGCCGCCGCGGACGGCCGGGCGCCGCACGGGGCCCGCGGTACGGCTGCGCAGGAGGAGACCGGCGCGTGCGGAGAGCCCCCGCGCGAGGTGTCCGGAGCCGCCTGGAACATCGGCCGCCATGTGTGCTGTCCCCTCCAGTCGTGCCCGGCGCCGGCCGGTCCGTGGAACGGGTGGTCCGGCTAGGCGCGCCCTGCGGTGAGGTCGCGGACCGCTTCCGCGAAGGCCTCGCCGCGCTTGTTGTAGTTCGCGAACATGTCCATCGAGGCGCAGGCCGGGGCCAACAGGACGGTGTCCCCCGGCCGGGCGAGCCCCGCCGCCTCGCGGACCGCCGCCGACATCGCCCCAGTGTCGGTCCGGTCGAGGTCGACCACCGGGACCTCGGGGGCGTGTCGCGCCAGGGCTTCGGCGATCAGGTGGCGCTCGGCGCCGATCAGGACGACGCCGCGCAGCCGCTTCGCGGAGCGCTGGACGAGCTCGTCGAACGAGGCGCCCTTGGCGAGGCCGCCGGCGATCCAGACGATCGGGTCGTACGAGGCCAAGGAGGCCTCGGCGGCATGGGTGTTGGTGGCCTTGGAGTCGTCGATGTAGGCGACCTCGGCGACGTCCGCGACGTGCTGGATGCGGTGCGCGTCGGGCCGGAAGGCGCGCAGCCCGTCGCGTACGGCCCTGGGCTCGACGCCGAAGGCGCGCGCGAGGGCCGCGGCGGCCAGCGCGTTGGCGATGTTGTGCGGGGCCGGCGGATCGACGTCGGCGACCTCGGCGAGCTCCTGGGCGTTCTTCTGCCGGTTCTGCACGAAGGCCCGGTCGACGAGGATGCCGTCGACGACGCCGAGCTGGGAGGGGCCGGGGGTGGCGAGGGTGAAGCCGATCGCCCGGCACCCCTCTTCCACGTCGGCCTCGCGCACCAGGTGCTCGGTCGCCTTGTCCTCCGCGTTGTAGACGCAGGCCACGGTGTTGCCCTCGTAGATGCGGCCCTTGTCGGCGGCGTACGCCTCCATCGAGCCGTGCCAGTCGAGGTGGTCAGGTGCCAGGTTGAGCACGGCGGCCGAGTGGGCGCGCAGCGAGGGCGCCCAGTGCAGCTGGTAGCTGGAGAGCTCGACGGCGAGGACGTCGTACTCCTGCTCGCCGAGGACCACGTCGAGCAGCGAGACGCCGATGTTGCCGACGGCGGCGGTGCGCAGGCCCGCGGCCTCCAGGATGGAGGCGAGCATGCGGGTGGTGGTGGTCTTGCCGTTGGTGCCGGTGACGGCGAGCCAGGGGGCGGCCCTGCGGCCGTCCAGGCCGCGCAGGCGCCAGGCCAGCTCCACGTCTCCCCACACCGGCACGCCCGCCTCGGCGGCCGCCGTGAACAGCGGCTTGTCGGGGCGCCAGCCGGGCGTGGTGACGACGAGCTCGGTGCCTTCCGGCAGGGTGTCCCCGTCGCCGAGGCGCACGGTGATGCCCTGTGCCTCCAGCTCCGCGGCCTGGCTGCGCGAGCGTTCGTCGGCGCCCTCGTTGACGGCCGTGACGACGGCGCCGAGTCCGTTGAGGACCCGCGCCACCGGCATCCCGGAGACGCCGAGACCGGCCACCGTCACACGCTTGCCCTGCCAGGTGGTGCTCACTTGTCGGCTGCCCATCCCGCGTAGAAGAGACCCAGACCCACGATCACGCACATGCCCTGGATGATCCAGAACCGGACCACGACAAGGACTTCGGACCACCCCTTGAGTTCGAAGTGGTGCTGGAGCGGCGCCATCCGGAAGACGCGCTTGCCGGTCATCTTGAACGAGCCGACCTGGATGACCACGGACATCGTGATCAGCACGAACAGGCCGCCGAGGAGCGCGATGAGGAACTCCGTGCGGGAGCAGATCGCCAGGCCCGCGAGCGCGCCGCCGAGCGCGAGCGAGCCGGTGTCGCCCATGAAGATCTTGGCGGGCGAGGTGTTCCACCACAGGAAGCCGAAGCAGGAGCCCATCAGGGCCGAGGCGACGACGGCGAGGTCGAGCGGATCTCGTACCTCGAAGCAGGCGTTGGGGTTGGTCAGGGTCTGCGCGTTGGCGCAGGACTCCTGGAACTGCCACAGGCCGATGAAGGTGTACGCGCCGAAGACCATCACGGAGGCACCGGTGGCCAGGCCGTCCAGACCGTCCGTCAGGTTCACGCCGTTCGACATCGCGAGGATCATGAACAGGGCCCAGACCACGAAGATGACCGGGCCGACCGACCAGCCGAAGTCGTTGATGAACGACAGCTTGGTGGAGGCCGGGGTGTTGCCCCGGTTGTCCGCGAACTGGAGGGCGAGCACCGCGAAGGCGATGCCGACGATCAGCTGTCCGGCCATCTTCGCCTTGGCCCGCAGGCCCAGCGAACGCTGCTTGACGATCTTGATGTAGTCGTCGAGGAAGCCGACCATGCCCATGCCGGCCGTCAGGAAGAGCACGAGCAGGCCCGAGAAGGTCGGGTCCTCGCTGGTGAACACCTTGGTCAGCGCGTACGCGATCAGCGTGGCCAGGATGAAGGCGATGCCACCCATGGTGGGTGTGCCCTTCTTCCCGGCGTGGCCGCGCGGCCCGTCGTCACGGATGAACTGGCCGTAGCCCTTGCGGGCGAGCAGCTTGATGAGCAGCGGGGTGCCGACCAGGGTCAGGAAGAGACCGATGGCTCCCGCGAAGAGGATCTGCCTCATCGGGCGGCGACCTCACCCTCGGCGGCGCCATCGAGCAGCGCGAGCGCCACCCGTTCCAGACCGATCGACCTGGATGCCTTCACCAGCACGACGTCACCCGGGCGCAGTTCACTGCGCAGTAGGTCGACGGCCGCCTGTGCGTCGGACACGTGCACCGACTCCTCACCCCACGAACCCTCGTTATATGCGCCCAGTTGCAGCCAGGACGCCTCCCGGCCCCCGACTGCCACGAGCTTGCTGACGTTGAGCCGGACGGCGAGCCGTCCGACCGCGTCGTGCTCGGCGAGCGATTCGTCACCCAGCTCGGCCATCGGACCGAGCACCGCCCACGTCCTTCCCCCCTCGGCCCGTGAGGCCTGGCCCATGGCCACGAGCGCGCGGAGAGCGGCTCGCATGGATTCGGGGTTCGCGTTGTAGGCGTCGTTGACGACCGTCACACCGTCCGGACGCTCGGTGACCTCCATACGCCAGCGGGAGAGGGTGCCCGCCTCGGAGAGCGCGCGGGCGATCTCGTCTGCGGACATGCCCAGCTCATGGGCGACGGCGGCCGCGGCGAGCGCGTTCGACACGTGGTGCTCACCGTACAGGCGCAACGTCACATCACCGCACCCGGAGGGTGTGTGAAGGCTGAAGGAGGGCTGTCCGGCCGCTGTGAGCCGGACGTTCTCGGCGCGTACGTCGGCGTCCGCGGCCTCCCCGAAGAACAGCAGCCGCGCCTTGGTCCGCTCCGCCATGGCCCGGACCAGCGGGTCGTCGGCGTTGAGGACGGCGCAGCCCGACTCGGGCAGCGACTCCACCAACTCGCCCTTGGCCAGGGCGATCTGCTCCTTGCCGCCGAACTCGCCGATGTGGGCGGACCCCACGTTGAGGACGAGGCCGATGGTGGGCGGGGTCAGTCCGGTGAGGTAGCGGATGTGACCGACGCCGCGTGCGCCCATCTCCAGGACCAGGTGCCTGGTCTCGGCGGTGGCGGTGAGCGCGGTCAGCGGCAGACCGATCTCGTTGTTGAGGGAGCCCGGCGTGAAGACCGTCGGCGCGTGGCGCTGGAGCACCTGGGCGATCAGGTCCTTGGTGGACGTCTTGCCCGACGAGCCGGTGAGCGCGACGACTTCGGTGCCGAGCCGGCGTACGACGTCACGGGCGAGCGCCCCGAGGGCGGCCTGCACGTCGTCGACGACGATCGCGGGCACCCCGACGGGCCGCGCCGCGAGGACCGCGACGGCGCCCGCGTCGAAGGCGCGCCGCGCGTAGTCGTGGCCGTCGACGTTTTCACCCGCGAACGCCACGAAGAGCGAACCGGCCGCCACCTGGCGGGAGTCGATGACGACGGGGCCGGTGACCGTGAGGGACGGATCCGGTATGTCGTGCGGCTGCCCGCCGACGGTTGCGGCGATCTCGGCGAGGGAGAGGGCGATCACAACTTCATCCCTGACTTTTCTGGATGGCGGCGCGGAGCACCAGGCGGTCGTCGAAGGGGCGTACCACCCCGTGGATGTCCTGGCCCTGTTCATGGCCCTTGCCCGCGACGAGCACGGTGTCGCCGGGCTCGGCTCGGGCGACGGCCGACGCGATCGCGGCGGCACGGTCCTCGAAGACCTGGACCTCGCCGCGCTCGTGGGCGGGCACCTCGGCGGCGCCCGCGAGCATCGCGGCGAGGATCGCGAGGGGGTCCTCGGAGCGGGGGTTGTCGGAGGTCAGTACGGCGGTGTCGGCGAGGCGGGCCGCGGCGGCGCCCATCGGGGCCCGCTTGGTGGTGTCGCGGTCGCCGCCGCAGCCGAGCACGATGTGCAGTTTGCCTTCGGTGACCTTGCGCAGCGAGCGCAGAACCGATTCGACGGCGTCCGTCTTGTGGGCGTAGTCGACGACGGCGAGATAGGGCTGGCCCGCGTCGACGCGCTCCAGCCGGCCGGGCACGCCGGGTACGGCGGCCACGCCGTCGGCGGCCTTCTGCGGGTCGACGCCCGCGATGGCGAGCGTGACGATCGCGGCGAGGGTGTTCGCCACGTTGAAGGGGCCGGGCAGCGGGGCGGTGGCGGAGATCCGCTCGCCGCCGGGTGCCACCACGGTGAAGGTGCTGCTGTCCTGGCGGATCTCCACGTCCTGGGCCCGCCAGTCGGCGTCGGGGTGGCCCTCGGCGGAGAAGGTGGTGATCTCGATGCCGGCCTCCTTCACGAGGCGCCGGCCGTACTCGTCGTCGAAGTTGACCACGCCGCGCTTGGCGCGCTGCGGCGTGAACAGCTGCGCCTTGGCCTGGAAGTAGTCCTCCATGCCGGAGTGGAACTCCATGTGCTCCGGGCTGAGGTTGTTGAAGACGGCGACGTCGAAGACGCAGCCGTCGACCCGGCCGAGCACCAGGGCGTGGCTGGAGACCTCCATGGCGACCGAGTCGACGCCGCGCTCGCGCATGACCGCGAACAGCGCCTGGAGGTCGGTGGCTTCGGGGGTGGTGCGCTCGGACTTGATGCGCTCGTCGCCGATGCGCATCTCGACCGTGCCGATCAGGCCGGTCGCGTGTCCGGCGCCGCGCAGGCCGCCCTCGACGAGGTAGGCGGTGGTGGTCTTGCCGGAGGTCCCGGTGATGCCGAGCTGGAGGAGGTCGCGGCCGGGGTGTCCGTAGATCTCGGCGGCGAGCTCGCCCATCCGGCCCCGCGGGTCGCCGGCGACCAGGACCGGAAGGCCCGTCGCGGCGGCGCGTTCACGGCCGGCCGGGTCGGTGAGGACGGCGACCGCGCCGAGGCTCGCGGCCTGGGCGGCGAAGTCGGCGCCGTGCGTGTTGGCGCCCGGCAGCGCGGCGTACAGGTCTCCGGGGCGCACTGCCCGGGAGTCGTGCGTGATGCCGGTGACCTCTCCTGGTCCGGGGTCGCCCGTCCCCAGGCGCTCGGCCAGCGCCCCGAGTGAGGTCGGACGGGCCTGTTCCGGTCGGGGCGCTCCCGGCTGCTTCGCGGGGGCGTCCTTCGGGGCGGTTCGGTACTGATCAGCGTGTGGCACGGCGGTGAGCGTACCGGGCGCAGCGGCCGGGTCGCCAAAAGAGGGGGGCACGGCGTCCTGGGTCCCGTCCTGGTTCCCAGGGCCCTGGGTGATGGTTGTCACTGAGGCTTCCGGATTCAGTCGTTGCCGCCGAAGGTGACGGGCAGGTTGGGCGGCTGGGCGCCGCTCGGCGGGATCTGGAGGGTCTTGAGGGCGAACTCCATGACCTGCTTGTAGATGGGGCCGCAGATCTGGCCGCCGAAGTAGCTGCCCTTGGTGGGGTTCTGGATGGCGCAGTAGACGGTGATCTTCGGGTTGTCGGCGGGGGCGAACCCCGCGAAGGACGCGGTGTAGCCCTTGTAGGTGCCGGTTTTGGGGTCGACACGGTTGGCGGTACCGGTCTTGCCCGCGACCCGGTAGCCGGGGATGGCGGCCTTGGTTCCGGTGCCCTCGGCGTCGCCGACGACCGATTCGAGCATCTGGGCGAGGGTCTTGGCGGTTTTCTCGCTCACCACCCGGGTCTGCTTGGGCGCAGGCGCGGGCGTGAACCGCCCGTCCGGCCCCTTGGTGCCGCGCACCAGGGTCGGCTCGACGCGTACGCCGCCGTTGGCGATGGTGGAGTACACCGAGGCCGCCTGCATCGCGTTGAGCGAGAGGCCCTGGCCGAAGCGGACGGTGTACTGCTGCGAGGTGGACCACTTGTTCGCCGGGGCGAGGATGCCGGGGGTCTCGCCGGGGAAGCCGAGACCGCTGGGCAGGCCGATGCCGAACTTGCGCAGGTAGGAGTAGAGCACGCTGTCGGCCTGGGCGTCGGTCTTGCCGAGCTGCTCCACGGCGAGGATGGTGCCGATGTTGCTGGACTTGGCGAGGACGCCGTTGAGCGTCAGGTTCCACGTGGCGTGGTCGACGTCGTCCTTGAAGAGGCGGTCGCCGCGCTGGAGCCGGTTGGGCACCACCACATGGGTCTCGGGCGTCGCGACGCCCTCCTCCAGGACCGCGGCCATGGACATCACCTTGGCGGTCGATCCGGGCTCGAAGGCGTCCTGGAGCGCCGCGTTGCCCATGGCGGCCGCGTTGGCCTGGGCGATGTTGTTGGGGTCGAAGCCCGGCGCGTTGGCCATGGCCAGGACCTCGCCGGTGTCGGACCGTTGCACTATGACGTAGCCCCGGTCGGCGTGGGACTCGGCGACCTGGTCGGCGATGGCCTTCTGCGCCATCCACTGGATGTCCCGGTCGATGGTCAGCTCGACGTCGGAGCCGGGCACGGCCGGCGTCTCGTGGGTGCCGGCGGTGGGGACGCGACGGCCGCCCGACTGGGCGTAGGAGATCTTGCCGTCGGTGCCGGCCAGCTCCTTGTTCAGGGACGACTCAAGGCCGCCGCCGCCCTTGCCCTCGGCGTTGACGTATCCCAGTATCCCGGCGGCCAGATCGCCGTTCGGGTAGACCCGCTTGGTGCTGGACTCGTTGAGCACGCCGGCCAGCACGTTGGCGCCGGGACCGCCCTTGGCGCGGTCGGTGGCGGCCTTCTCGGTGAAGACCTTCTTCAGGTCCTTGATCTGGTTCCAGACCTGCGGGGTCTGCCGGCGGGCGAGCACCACATAGCGGGTCCTGGGCGTCTTGAGCTTCTTGGCCAGCTCGGTCTGGCCCTTGCCGACCAGCGGCGCGAGCAGCGCCGCCGCCTGGTCCGCGGCGTCCGGGATCTTCGTCGCCTCGGGGGTGAACAGGGTGGGGTCGGCGGTGATGTCGTACGCGTCGACGCTGGTGGCGAGCGCGATGCCGGCCCGGTCGGTGATCTTGCCGCGCTCGGCGGGCAGCGCGTAGCTGGCGTACCGGTTCTTGTCGGCCTTGGCGGCGTACGCGCTGGCGTCGACGGCCTGCACCTGGAGCAGCCGTACGACGAAGGCCAGCATGACCAGGGTGAGCCCGAGGCTGACCAGACGCAGGCGCGGGCGGTGGCTGCCGAGCTTGAACTTCTTCGCGGCGGGTCCCCGGGCCGGCGGCCGGGGGCGGGCCGGCGCGGGCACCCGGCGGCGCGGGGGTTCCTTGGGGCTCACTGCGTCACCTGCCGGGGGTCGGGGAGGTCTTCGCGGGCTTGTGCGGCCGGGCGGCCGGGGTGCGGTGTCTGGGCGGGGCGGGCGCCTGGTTCTGCGCCGCCGGCAGCGGCGACGGCTCGGCGGCCTCGGCCGGCGAGGGCTCGCCCGCGGGGGTGGGGACGCCCTTGACGGTGCCGTCGGGACCGAGGAAGACGGGGTTGCCGCCGGGGACCATGCCGAGGTCGCCGGCCCGGCGGGCCAGGGCGTCGGGGGCGGACAGATCGTCGACGTCCCGCTGGAGCGCCTGCTGCTCGTCGGTGAGCTCGGTGGTCTGTCTGCGGTACTCGCTGAGCTTGAACGAGCCCGCGTTGAGGGCGGAGTTCAGCACCAGGAGGGTGATCAGGCCGCCGCCGAGCAGCGCGACGACGAGGAGGACGAACGGGGTACGGGCGGCGCTGTTCGGGCCCTGCGCCGGCATCAGCCTGCCGAGCCGCGCGGCCGTGCCGCGCAGCTGCCTGGCCGGTTTGCTCACACGTCCTCCCTGATCCGCTGGACCCCTCGGAACCGGGCGGGGGCCGCGCGCCGGTTCTCGGCGACCTCCTCCTCCGTGGGGAGTTCGGCGCCGCGGGTGAGGAGCTTGAGCCGCGGCTGGTAACGCTCGGGCACCACCGGCAGTCCGGGCGGCGCGGTGTTGGCGGCACCGGCCGCGAACACCTGCTTGACGATGCGGTCCTCCAGGGACTGGTAGGAGAGCACCGCCACCCGGCCGCCGACGGCGATGGCCTCGACGGCCGCGGGGATCGCCCGCTCCACGCTGGCGAGTTCGCCGTTGACCTCGATGCGCAGCGCCTGGAAGGTGCGCTTGGAGGGGTTGCCGCCGGTGCGCTTGGCGGCCTGCGGCAGCGAGTCCCGGATCAGCTCGACGAGCCGGGCGCTGTTGCTGAACGGCTCCTTCTCGCGCTCGCGGACGATCGCCGAGACGATCCGCTTGGCCTGCTTCTCCTCGCCGTACGCCCGCAGGATCCGCACGAGTTCACCGGGCGGGTAGGTGTTGAGCACCTCGGCGGCGCTCATGCCTGCCGACTGGTCCATGCGCATGTCCAGGGGCGCGTCCTGCGCGTAGGCGAAGCCGCGGTCGGCCTCGTCGAGCTGCATGGAGGAGACACCGAGGTCGAACAGGACGCCCTGGACGCGCGGGACGCCGAGCCGTTCGAGCACCTCGGGGAGTTCGTCGTAGACGGCGTGGACCAGGGTGGCCCGCTCGCCGAAGGGGGCGAGGCGCTCGCCGGACAGGCGCAGGGCTTCCTTGTCGCGGTCGAGGGCGATCAGGCGCGCCTCGGGGAACCGGGTGAGCAGGGCCTCGCTGTGGCCGCCGAGTCCGAGGGTGCAGTCGACGACGACCGCACCGGGCTCGGTCAGGGCCGGGGCCAACATGTCCAAGCATCGCTGGAGCATCACCGGGACGTGTCGCTGGCTCAAAGCCGCCCTCTCAGAAATCCGGCGCACCGTCGCGCATACGGGCCGGGCCGCACCGCCGCGGGGACGGACCGCCGGCGCCGGTGAAGGGGCGCCGGCCGACCGGAGGGCGGGAGGAGGCCGAGCCGTACGTGCGCCGCGCACGCGGGTAAACGTATGGTCCGGGAGGCCGTGCTTCCCGGAAGCTTGGGTTGCGCAAACGGGGAGACCGTGTCACGCCTCCCACTTCGCGCCACTTTAGTCCACTCGTCCTTCCGGTCAATCAACCCTTCAGCGCGCCGCCGAGCACTTTTTTCACTCGTTCGGGTGAGCGGTGGTGAAGCCTGTGGGGTACCTCACAGGCGCCCGAGTTGACGGTCTTTTTCCGCCCGCAGGGCGCGACCGGGAGATCGGCGGCGGCTACCGTCGTATACATGTCGACTCCTGCGCACATACCCGCAGAGGCTCCTGCCCCCCGCCCGCACCTCACCGTCCGCGACGGCGGCACGGTGACCGACCGGCTGGTCGAGGCGAACCGCCAGTACGCCGCCGCCTTCGGCAACCCCGGCATGGACGCCCGCCCCGTCCTCCACGTCGCCGTCGTGGCCTGCATGGACGCCCGGCTCGACCTGCACGCCGCTCTCGGGCTCGAACTCGGCGACTGCCACACGATCCGCAACGCGGGCGGCGTGGTCACCGACGACGTGATCCGCTCCCTCACCATCAGCCAGCGCGCGCTCGGAACCACCAGCGTCATGCTGGTGCACCACACCGGGTGCGGCATGGAGTCGCTCACCGAGGAGTTCCGGCACGACCTGGAGGTCGAGGTGGGGCAGCGGCCGGCCTGGGCCGTCGAGTCGTTCCGCGACGCCGACCAGGACGTACGCCAGTCGATGCAGCGGGTGCGGACCTCGCCGTTCCTGCCGCACGTCGACGACGTGCGGGGCTTCGTCTTCGACGTGGCGACGGGTCTGCTGCGGGAGGTCGACCCGGTCGACTGAGCATCCCAGGAACGGAAATAGGGGGACAACTCCGTATGAATCCCCCGCGGTTGGCCTCGGGCGAGTGACACGACGCGGCAACGGCAACAAGAATGCGGCTGTGACATCGGACCGAACCCTTCGGCCGTGGTGTCCGTATGCCGGGGTGGGCCGGGCCGTTCGCTGTGCGGCGGCCCGTATGAAAGGGCCGAGGAGGGCCGGGTGACGACCTATGACGACCGAGCGAGCCTCAACGATCTGACCGCCACAGCGGAGCGAGTCCGCGAGTCGGTGGAGAGCGTGATCGAGGGCAAGCCCGAGGTCGTACGGCTTTCGCTGACCGTACTGCTCGCGGAAGGGCACCTCCTCATCGAGGACGTGCCCGGCGTGGGCAAGACCATGCTGGCCAAGACACTGGCCAGATCCATCGACTGTTCGGTGCGGCGCATCCAGTTCACGCCGGACCTGCTGCCGTCGGACATCACCGGTGTGTCGATCTACGACCAGCAGCGGCGGGACTTCGAGTTCAAGCCGGGCGCCATCTTCGCGCAGATCGTGATCGGCGACGAGATCAACCGCGCCTCGCCCAAGACCCAGTCCGCGCTCCTGGAGTCCATGGAGGAGCGGCAGGTCACCATCGACGGGCAGACCTACGAACTGCCCAGCCCCTTCATGGTGGTCGCCACCCAGAACCCGGTGGAGATGGAGGGCACCTACCCCCTCCCCGAGGCCCAGCGCGACCGGTTCATGGCCCGGGTGTCGATGGGCTACCCGAGCGCCGAGGCCGAGCTCAAGATGCTCGACGTGCACGGCGCCGTCTCCCCGCTCGACGACCTCCAGCCGGTGGCGCACGCCCACGACATCGTGAAGCTGATCGACGCGGTCCGCGGCGTGCACGTGGCCGACGCGGTACGGCGGTACGCGGTGCAGCTGGTCGGCGCGACCCGCAGCCACCCGGACCTCAGACTCGGCGCCTCGCCGCGCGCCACGCTCCATCTGCTGCGCGCCGCGAAGGCGTCCGCCGCCCTGAGCGGCCGGGAGTACGCGCTGCCCGACGACGTCCAGGCGCTCGCCGTGGCCGTCCTCGCGCACCGGCTGCTGCCCACCGCTCAGGCCCAGCTCAACCGGCGCACCGCCGAGCAGGTCGTCCTGGAGATCCTCCAGCACACGCCCGTTCCGCAGGCCGGGAACCCGGTGTACGGCCAGCGTCCGCCCGGCGCCCGGCGGCTGTGATGGCGGCGGCCGGGGAGCTCCCCGCCGACTCCGCCGACGAGCAGGCCAAGGGCGGCGTCCGCGCCGCCCTCTCCGGCCTGACCACCCGCGGCCGCTCCTTCCTCGCGGCCGGCGTGGCCGCCGCGATCTGCGCCTTCGTCCTCGGCCAGGAGGACCTGCTGCGGGTCGGACTGCTGCTCGCGGTGCTCCCGGTGGTCTGCACGGTGGTGCTCTACCGCACCCGCTACCGCGTGGCCGGCAGCCGCCGGCTCTCCCCCGGCCGGGTCCCGGCCGGGTCCGAGGCCCGCGTCCAGCTGCGGATCGACAACATCTCGCGACTGCCCACCGGCCTGCTCATGCTCCAGGACCGGGTGCCGTACGTGCTCGGGCCGCGCCCGCGCTTCGTGCTCGACCGGGTCGAGGCGGGCGGCAAGCGCGAGGTGTCCTACCGGGTCCGCTCCGACCTGCGCGGACGCTACCCGCTCGGCCCGCTCCAGCTGCGCCTCACCGACCCGTTCGGCATGTGCGAGCTGACCCGCGCCTTCAGCGCGTACGACACGCTCACCGTCATCCCGAGGACCGAACCGCTGCCGCCGGTGCGGCTCTCCGGCGAGGCCGCGGGGTACGGCGACGGGCGGCACCGCTCGCTCGCGCTCGCCGGTGAGGACGACGTCATTCCGCGCGGCTACCGGCACGGCGACGACCTGCGCCGGGTGCACTGGCGCTCCACCGCGCGCTACGGCGAGCTGATGGTGCGCCGCGAGGAGCAGCCGCAGCGGGCCAGATGCACCGTGCTGCTCGACACCCGGTCCATCGCCTACGCGGGCGCGGGCCCCGACTCGGCCTTCGAATGGGCGGTCTCGGGCGCCGCCTCCGCCCTGGTGCACATGCTCGAACGGGGCTTCTCCGTGCGGCTGTTGACCGACACCGGCACCTCGGTGCCGGGCGAGGGCTCGGGCGGCTTCGCGGGCTCCGGCCAGGACTCGACGGACGCGGCGGGCCTGATGATGGACACCCTCGCGGTCGTCGACCACTCCGACGGCGGCGGCCTCTCCCGCGCGTACGACGTGCTGCGCGGCGGCAACGAAGGGCTGCTCGTCGGCTTCTTCGGCGATCTCGACGAGGAACAGGCGGCGGTCGCCGCGAAGATGCGGCGGCGCAGCGGCTCGGCCGTCGCCTTCGTGCTCGACAGCGGCGAGTGGACGCACGGCGCACCGGAGCCCGGCCCCGTCGAGGAGTCGCTGCGGCTGCTGCGCGAGGGCGGCTGGACGGCGCTCCCGGTGCGGCCGGGCGCGGTCCTGTCCGACCTGTGGCGCACCGCGGGCCGGGAACGTACGAACACGGGAGCGGCGCCCGGTGGCGCGGCCGGCACGGCAGGGGGATGGTCATGAGCGGGCGCGGACGGCTGGCGCTGTGCGCCTACGCGGCCACGGTGATGGCGTCGTGCTCGATGCTGCCGCTGGTCGATCCCGCACTGTGGATCGTCCAGGCCGCCTTCCTGCTGGCGATCGTGAGCACGGTGGGGGCACTGGCGCGCCGGGTGCCGCTGGCCCGCCCGCTCACCGTGCTCGCCCAGGCCGCGGTGGCGCTCCTGCTGCTGACGCTGGTCTTCGCGCGGCAGCAGGCGATCGCCGGGGTGCTGCCGGGGCCCGACGCCTTCGTCCAGCTCAACGCGCTGCTCCAGCAGGGCGGTTCGGACGTCGGGCAGTACGCGATACCGGCGCCCGCGACTCCTGGCATCCGCCTGATGATGGTCGGCGGGGTACTGCTCATCGGGCTCGCGGTGGACGCGCTCGCGGTGACGTTCCGCAGTGCCGCGCCCGCGGGGCTGCCGCTGCTCGCCCTGTACTCGGTGGCCGCCGGGCTCTCGTCGGGCGGCGCGAGCTGGCTCTGGTTCGTCTTCGCGGCCGCCGGCTATCTGCTGCTCCTGCTCGCCGAGGGCCGCGACCGGCTGTCGCAGTGGGGCCGGGTCTTCAGCGGCTCGGCGCGGGCGGGCCGGCCCAAGGAGGGCCTCTTCGAGAACTCGGCGCCGCTGGCCCCGGTCCGTACCGGACGGCGCATCGGGGCGCTCGCACTCGGCATCGCGCTGGTGATCCCGGCGATGCTGCCCGCCCTGGACAGCGGCCTGCTCGGGCCCGGCGCGGGCGGCGCGGGCGGCGACGGGGTCGGCGGGACCATCTCCGCGGTCAACCCGCTGGTGTCGCTGCAGAACAGCCTCAACCAGCCCGAGGACCGCGAGGTGATGCGGTACAACACCAACGCGCAGGACACCCAGGAGATGTATCTGCGGATCGTCGCACTCGACGAGTTCGACGGGGCGTCCTGGAAGTCCTCGGAGCGCCACATCACGGACGTGCCCGATCCGCTGCCGCCGCCGGACGGGCTGAGCCCCGCGGTCGGCACCACGGAGGTCCAGACGAGCATCTCGGCGGCCGGCTGGTACGCGCAGAGCTGGCTGCCGATGCCGTTCCCCGCGACCCAGGTGAAGATCAAGGGCGACTGGCGGTTCGAGCCGGTGGGCCGGACCCTGGTGGGCGACCGCAAGCAGACGACGCGGGGCGCGCAGTACACCGTCTCCAGCCTCCAGGTGCGGCCGACGGCGGCCCAGCTGGCCCAGGCCTCGACGCCGCCCGCGAGCCTGATCAAGGAGTACACGCGCGTTCCCGACTCGCTGCCCTCGGTGGTGGGCGCGACCGCGCGGCAGGTCACGAGCGGCGCCGCCAACAACTACGAGCGGGCGGTCAAGCTCCAGGACTGGTTCGCCACCACCGGCGGCTTCACCTACAACACGCACGTCTCGTCGGGCAGCGGCACCGAGGCCATAGCCAACTTCCTCAAGGAGAAGCAGGGCTTCTGCGTCCACTTCTCCTTCTCGATGGCCGCGATGGCCCGCACCCTGGGCATTCCCGCCCGGGTCGCGGTGGGCTTCACCCCGGGTGAGCCGCGCTCGGACGGCACGATGTCGGTGGGGCTGCGCGACGCCCACGCCTGGCCGGAGCTGTACTTCGAGGGTGTGGGCTGGACGCGCTTCGAGCCGACGCCGACGCGGGGCAGCGCGCCCGACTACACCCGCCAGGAGACGCCGGCGGGCACTCCCAGCGGCCCGGCTCAGCCGGCCAGGAGCGCCCAGGCCGAGCCGTCGGCCGCGCCCTCCGCCGCCGACTCCTGCCCCCCGAGCGCTCGGCGCCTCGGCGACTGCGGCCCCAGCGCCGCGGCGGCCGTGGCGGGCCCGACGGACAGCGGCCCCTCGGCCCCGGCCCTCGTCGGTACGGTCCTGGGTGTGGCCGTGCTGCTGGTGCTGCCCTTCCTGCCGCTGCTGTGGCGCAGGCGGGTGCGGTCCCGGCGGCTCGGCTCCGGCGGCCGCACCCCGGCCGACACGGTGGCGCGGACGCTCGCCGCGTGGCAGGAGATCACCGACACGGCCTGGGACCACGGCATCCCGCCCGACGACTCCCTGACCCCCCGCAAGGCCGCGACGCGGGTGGTCCTGCTGGGCCGCCTCGACGGGGCGGCGGCGGACTCGGTCCAGCGGGCGGCGGGCGCGGTGGAGCAGGTCCTGTACGCCCCGGACCCCCGGCCCACGCCGGGCCTGGTGGACGATGTGGCCCGCGTGACGGCGGGGCTTCGGGCGGGTGCGTCGCGCGTCGAGTCGGTGCGGGCGATTCTCGCGCCGCGCTCAGCTGTCCGAGTGATCTGGGCGGTGTCGCTCCGCTGGACCCGCCTGCGCGAGGCGTCCGCGGCCCGCACCCGGGCCCTCACGGGCCGCCTCCGGCGGCGGGGCGGTGACGGAGGCTCTGCGGCGGGGGGTCTCACGGATCCGGCTTAGCCCGCGCAGTTCCCCGCGCCCCTAGGTGGGTGGACCTTGGCAGGGTGGCCAGTCACCGCGTCTTCAGCCCGTCCGGCATTTGAGGACGAGCGCCGTTCAGGCGCAAACAGGGTCTGGGGTGGAGCCCCAGGAGCCTGTACCTCAGCCCGACTCTTACCCCCGGAGGGTTTCGGGAAGGGGTGGGGTGGGGCCAATCCCCGGGGTTTGGGGCGGAGCCCCAGCAACCCCGCCTTCGGGTGCGGACCGTGCGTGGCTGGTCGCGCAGTTCCCCGCGCCCCTAGGTGGGCTAACCCCGGCAGGGTGCTGATCCCGGGCCACCCCAGCCCGTCCGGCGTTTGAGGACGAGCGCCCTTCAGGCGCGAACGGGGTCTGGGGCGGAGCCCCGGCAACCCCGCTTTCGTCTGCAGACCGTGCCCGCGTCTCGCGCAGTTCCCCGCGCCCCCAGCGGGGTCGGTCCGGGCAGCATGCCCGGCAGAGGCAACCTCAGCCCGCCCGGCGCATGCCGAGGGGCGGCCACCTCGACCGGTGGTCGCCCCTTGGTTCGGGTCGGAGCGGGGCGCCGCTAGCGCCCCTCGTCGCGACGCCGCTGCCAGCGCTGCTCGATCCGGTCCATGACGGACCGCCGCTGCCGAGCCGGCCGAGCCGCCGCGGAACCGACACCACGAGCCTGTTCACCGGGCCGCGGCGCCTTGCGCCAGCCGGTCACCGCGAGCACCGCACATCCGAGCATGACGAGGAACCCCACCACACTGATCCAGATCTGCTGCGCGACCATTCCTGCCATGAGGAGCGCGATACCCACCAGGAAGCCGGCGACCGCCTGGTAGACCCGTCGCCGGGTGTACGTACGCAGCCCGCTTCCCTCAAGCGCTGTCGCGAACTTGGGATCTTCGGCGTACAGCGCTCGCTCCATCTGCTCGAGCATGCGCTGCTCGTGCTCCGAGAGCGGCACGGAGTCCTCCTACTCGTCGGTCGCGGGGGGCGACCGGATGCGGCCCCTTCAGGATAGGCAGGGAATCGCCCCCGTGAAACCCGCCCTCTACGCCAATTCACCAGCCGGGCCGCCACGGCGGCTCGGCTGTGGAGATTCAATTCCCCAAGAGTCGATCCGTCATGCCGGACGGTGTCCCCCGATCATACGGGGCGAAGCCGCCGATCGGGGGGCCTGTGGCGTACTCCATGCGGCACAGCGCCGCTGATCAGCCCGCCGGGGAGAGCCCGTACGGGGTCAGCCGCGCTTCTCACCCAGTACGTGCAGCTGGGTGGCGACCGCGTGGAAGGCCGGCAGTTCGGCGGCGGCGGCCTCCAGCTTGAGGAGCCCGTCGAGGGCGCCCGGCTCGGTGTCCACGAGGACGCCGGGGACGAGGTCGGCGAAGACCCGTACGCCGTGCACCGCCCCGGCGGTCGCCCCGGCCGCCCCGACCAGCTCGATCAGCTGATCCGCGGTGAACCGGTGCGGGACGGGGTCGCCGGCGCCCCAGCGGCCGGCCGGGTCGGAGAGCGCGTGCCGGGCCTCGGTGAAGTGTCCGGCGAGGGCGCGCGCGAGCACCGCGCCGCCGAGCCCCGCCGCGAGCAGGCTCAGCGCGCCTTCCGGACGCAGCGCGTCCACCGCGTTGCGTACGCCTTCCGCCGGGTCCTCGACGTACTCCAGGACGCCGTGGCACAGCACCGCGTCGTAGCCGCCGCGCTCCACCACGTCGAAGAGGCCGAGCACATCGCCCTGGACGCCCTGGACCCGCTCGGCCACCCCGGCCTCGGCGGCCCTGCGCTCCAGCGCGAAGAGCGCGTTGGGGCTGGGGTCGACGACGGTGACGCGGTGGCCGAGGGCGGCCAGCGGCACCGCGAAGTTGCCGGAGCCGCCACCGGTGTCCAGGACGTCGAGGGCCTCGCGCCCGGTCGCCTTGACCCGGCGGTCGAGCGCTTCCTTGAGGACCTCCCAGACCACGGCGGTACGAAGGGAGGCGCGGGGGCGCATGGGGTCCGACACGGCAGTTGACTCCTTGGCGCGGTGCCGCCGCGGACGCGGCGTGGGAAGACGTGGGAAGTGGACGCGGGACGAGGTGACGCGGAGGGGGCGGGGCAGGGGGAACAGGGTGACGACGCGTCCACCCTATTGCCTCCCCGGTCCGCCCCCGATCAACCGCGCCCCTCCCCGCCCGCCTGCGCCGACGCCCCCTCGGCGCCCGCTTCCGGCACGCCCCGGCCCGCCGCGCGCACCGACACCGGCCCGCGCCGAAGACCTCCCTCCCCCGCACCGCCCGCGTGCACGGCTCAGCCCTGCCCCTGCCCCTCCTCCGGCTCGCGCGGCCTCGGCTGGGGCAGCACCGGCTGGAGGACGAGGAGACGCTCGACCAGGCGCAGGAACATCGCCGCGTCGCGGAGCAGATCGTCCGCGTCCCGCCTCGTGGCCGCGCCCTGGATGCCGGCTTCGGCGCGGGCCCGCCGGTCCGCCCCCGAGGCGAACAGGGCGCTCCACTCCGTCAGTTCGGGCGCTATTTCCGGGAGCACCTCCCAGGCGCTGCGGATGCGCTGCCGCCGGCGCGCGCTGGTTTCGGGGCGGCCCCGCGCGGCGAGGACGGCGGCCGCCGTGCGCAGGGCCGCCAGGTGGGCCGTCGCGTACCGCTCGTTGGGGGTGTCGAGGACCGCCGCCTCGTCGAGGCCGCCGCGCGCCTGGGCGAGCAGGTCGAGCGCGGCGGGCGGTGCGCCGGCCCGGCGCAGGACGGGGTGGACGTCGTTCGCGGCACCGTTCAGTGAGGGGGCAGGGCTGCTTGCGCGGCGCCGGGGTACAGCTGCTGCGTGGGAGCTGGCCATGACGAACCTCCTGTCGTCTGTGACGGCACTGTGGCCGTATGTGCCCATCGTGAGGGGCACCACTGACAATTACCCCCGAATCCCTCTCTGACCTGCTGCTTTGCCTCGGGCACCAGGGACGGCTATCTTTTGTACTGACCAGTCAGTTCAAAAGTGGGCCGGTGATGCGGTCCGGGGGACGCGAGAGCAGGGGGGAATGTGGACAGCCCGCACTCGGAAGCGACCGGCGCCGCGATCCGCGCCGAGGGCTTCGGACTCAAGGGGCCGCGCGGCTGGGCCTTCCGGGGCATCGCCGTCGACGCGGCCCCCGGCTCACTCGTCGCGGTCACCGGGCCATCCGGCTCCGGCCGCACCTGCCTGCTGCTCGCCCTCACCGGCCGGATGAAGCCCGCCGAGGGCTGGGCGCGGGTGGGCGGGCACCAGCTCCCCCGCAAGATGGCCGCCGTGCGGCGGATCAGCGCGCTCGGCCAGGTGCCCGGGGTCAGCGAGCTCGACCCCGCCCTCACCGTCGCCGAGCACCTGCGGGAGCGCGTGATGCTCCAGCGGCGCTACGACGGCTCGGTACGGGCGCTGCTGCGCTCCCCCGCGCGGCGCCGGGCCGAGGCCCGCGCGCTGATCGAGGAGGCGCTCGCCGCCGCGGGGCTCGACCTCGACTCGCTGCCCAAGCGGGACCGCACCTCCGTACGGGACCTGGAGCGCCTGGAGGCGCTGCGGCTCTCGGTGGCCCTCGCGATGATCCAGCGGCCCCGGCTGCTCGCGGTGGACGACACCGACATGAAGCTCTCCGACGCCGAACGCGCGGCGGCCTGGGCGCTGCTGCGGTCCCTGGCCGACGGCGGCACCACCGTGCTCGCGGTGTGCGGCGACGCGCCCGCCGAGGCGGACACCACCGTGACGACGACACAGACCGGCGCCGAGGGCGGGGCCACGAGCGGGGAGGGGGCGGCCGATGCGTTCGCCACGACTGGCAGCGCTTGAGCTGAAGCGGTTCGGCAGGGGGCGGATGCCGCGGGCCGCCCTGGTCGCGCTGCTCCTGCTGCCGCTGCTGTACGGCGCGCTGTACCTGTGTTCGTTCTGGGATCCCTACGGCCGTCTCGACCGGATACCCGTCGCCCTGGTCAACGACGACCAGGGCGCCGACGCCGCCGGGCAGAAGCTGCACGCCGGTGACGACCTCAGCGCGAAGCTGCGCGACAGCAAGACCTTCGAATGGCACGAGGTCAGCGACGCCGAGGCGCGCAGGGGCCTGGAGAAGGGCACGTACTACCTGTCCCTGACCATGCCCGCCGACTTCAGCAAGCGAATCGCGTCCAGCTCCGGCGCCTCCCCCGAGACCGGCGCGCTCCAGGTGCGGACCAACGACGCCAACAACTACATCGTCGGCTCGATCTCCCGCTCGGTCTTCTCCGAGGTGCGCGCCGCGGCCTCCACCAAGGCGTCGCGTTCGTTCCTCGACAAGATCTTCATCTCGTTCGGCGACCTCCACGACCAGACCGAGAAGGCCGCCAAGGGGGCGGGCGACCTCAAGGACGGGCTCGACAAGGCCAAGGACGGCTCCCAGCAGCTGGCCGACGGGCTCAAGGACGCCAAGGACGGCAGCGGCAAGCTGGCCGGCGGCGTCGCCAAGCTCGACACCGGCGCGGGCACCCTGGCCGGCGGCGCCCAGCAGGTCGCCGACGGCACCCAGCAACTCGCGGACCAGGTCAACGGCGTGGCGGGCCAGGTGCGTCCGTACCTCAAGGACAACGGCAAGGCGGTCGGCGACGCGGCGAAGCTCCTCGCCGACTCGATCCAGCCGGTACGCGACCAGCTCACGCACATCATCGACCTGGCACCCGCGGCGGCCGCCGGCACCCGCAAGGCCTCCCAGGACCTGGACGCCCTCTATCAGCAGCTCTGTGTGGACACGTCCACCGAGGGCCAGGTCTGTCCGAAGCTGAAGGAGGCCAAGAAGGCGATGGCCACCGGCGCGACCCTCACCGCGGACGTCAACGACCTCGTCAAGGACCAGGGGGGTGACTTCAAGAAGCTCGACAAGAGCCTCGAAGACCTCCAGACCAAGGCCCGCGGCCTGGCCGCGAAGGCGCCGCACCTCTCCAGCGACCTGGAGCAGAAGGTCGCCGCGATCAACACGCTCAACAAGGGCGCGCACGCCGTCGCCAAGGGCGCGGCCGACATCCACACGGGCCTCGGCACCGCCAAGACCGGCTCCGCCGACCTCGACACGGGCATCGGCAAGCTGAAGACGGGCGCGGGCGCCCTCGACGGCGGGATCGTCAAGCTGTCCGACGGCTCCGTCCAGCTGTCGAACGGCCTGCACGACGGCGTCGGGAAGATCCCGGACTACGACAAGCAGCAGCGCGACCAGCGCACCGAGGTGATGGCCGACCCGGTCAAACTGGCCTCGCAGGCGATGCACAAGGCGCCCAACTACGGCACCGGCTTCGCCCCGTACTTCATCCCGCTCTCCCTGTGGGTGGGCGCGATGGTGGCGTACATGCTGATCCAGCCGCTCAACCGGCGCGCTCTCGCCGCCGGTGCCTCGGCCTGGCGGATCGCGTTCGCCGGATGGCTGCCGGTGGCGGCGATCGGGGTGCTCCAGGTCGCCGCGCTGATGGCGGTGCTGCACTTCGGGCTCGGGCTCGAAATGCAGCGGACCGCCGGAACGCTGGGCTATCTGGCGCTGACCACCTGCTGCTTCGCGGCGATCGTCCAGTGGCTGAACGCCAAGTTCGGGGCGGCCGGGCGCATCCTGGTGCTCGCCGTCCTGATGCTCCAGCTGACCTCGGCGGGCGGCACCTACCCCGTCCAGACGAGCCCGGCGTTCTTCAACGCCATCCACCCCTACCTGCCCATGAGTTACGTCGTGGACGGCCTGCGCAGGCTGATCACCGGCGGCGACCTGGGCGTGGTGTGGCAGGGCTGCGCGGTCCTCACGGCGTTCACCGCGGGCGCCCTCGCCCTGACCGCGCTGTCCGCCCGGCAGAAGCAGGTGTGGTCGCTCGACCGTCTGCACCCCGAGCTGAGCCTGTGAGAATCGACGCCATGGAGAGCAGCAGCACCAGACGCCAGGCGACCCGGCAGAAGTTGTACGAGGCCGCCGTGACGCTCATCGCCGAGCAGGGTTTCTCGGCCACCACGGTGGACGAGATCGCCGAGCGGGCCGGGGTCGCCAAGGGCACGGTCTACTACAACTTCAAGAGCAAGACCGAGCTCTTCGAGGAGCTGCTGCGCCACGGCGTGGGTCTGCTGACCGCGTCCTTGCAGGCGGCGGCGGACGAGACGGACGAGCGGGGCGGCACCAGGATCGAGGCCCTGGACGCGATGATCCGGGCCGGCCTCGGCTTCATCCACCGCTACCCGGCCTTCACCCAGCTGTACGTCGCCGAGCTGTGGCGCACCAACCGCGCCTGGCAGTCGACGCTCCTGGTGGTGCGCCAGGAGGCGGTGGCCGTCGTGGAGCGGGTGCTGAGGGACGCGGTGGCGGACGGCGAACTGAGCGAGGAGATCGACATCCCGCTCACGGCGGCGGCCCTCGTCGGCATGGTCCTGGTGGCCGCGCTCGACTGGCAGGCCTTCCAGAGCGAGCGTTCCCTCGACGACGTCCACGCGGCGCTGTCAAGGCTGCTCCACGGCCGCGTGGGCGGACGCTGACGGACCCACCCCGGCGCGCGAGCGGCCGGACACCGGTCCGGGACGCGCCCCGGACAGCACGCCGGGCCGGCGTGGTTCAGTCCCCCTGAACCACGCCGGCCCGGCGCTTTCCCCCGTACGTCCCCCCGGGTCTCCCCCCGTACCCCCGTCACGTCGGGGGAGCCGCGCCGGTTCCGCCGCCCCGTGCCGGCGGTACCGGCGCCGCGCCCCTTCCGTGGCCTCAACCATCCCGTCCGGGCAGGTCGCGGCCCATCCGTTCGGCTACTCATCTCGTGATCTGAGTACGCGTACTCAGACGCCCGTACGCGTCCTCAGTGCACCCCGGCCGGAACTGGCTACGATCTGGGGCGTGTCCGTACTCCCGCTCGTCTTCACCAGTGGCTGGGCCAGTGGGATCAACGCCTACGCGGTGGTTCTGCTGCTCGGGATCTTCGGGGCCACCGGGCTCAGCGACGAGGTGCCCGACGCCCTCCAGCGGCCCGATGTGCTCATCGCCGCCGGAGTGCTGTTCCTCTGCGAGGTGGTCGCGGACAAGATCCCGTACGTCGACTCCGTCTGGGACTCCGTGCACACCGTGATCCGGCCCATCGCCGGGGCCGTCGTGGGCGCGCTGCTGGCCGGGCAGAACGGGTCGCTGCCGGATCTCGCGGCGGGCGCCGTCGGCGGTTCGACCGCGCTGATGAGCCATCTCGTGAAGGCCGGGACGCGGATGGCGGTGAACACCTCGCCCGAGCCGTTCAGCAACATCGCGCTGAGCACGGCGGAGGACCTGGGCGTCGCCGGGATCATAAGTTTCGCGATCTTCCATCCGGTCGCGGCGGCCGTGATCGCGGGCACGCTCCTCCTGCTCGGCATCGTGATACTGGTCGTGCTGTGGCGCAGGATCCGCCGTTTCCGGCGGCGCAGGGCGCAGCGCCGCGAGGAGAAGCGGCTGGCCGCGGCCGGGGTGGCACGACCGCCGGAGTGAGGTGTCGGTGGCGGCGGATAAAGTCGCCGGCATGGCACGGATTGCGGTGATCGGCGCCGGTGCGGGCGCCATGGCGGCTGCCGCCCGGCTGGCCGTGGCAGGCCACCGGGTGACGGTGTACGAGCGCTCGTCGACGTACGGCGGCGCACTGGGACGGTTCGAGCGGGACGGGTTCGTGTTCGACACCGGCCCCGCTCTGCTGCGGCTGCCCGCCGTCTACCGCGACCTGTTCGTGAAGACCGGCAAGGAGCCGCTGGAGAGCTGCGTGGAGCTCGCGCCGGTGGACCCGGCCTCGCGCCACCTCTTCGCCGACGGCAGCGAGGTCTCACTGCCCAACGCCTCACGCGCCGGTGTGGTCGCCGCCCTGGACACCGCCCTCGGCGGGGGCGCGGGCGAGCGCTGGGGGGCCTTCCTCGGCCGCGCGAGGGAGACCTGGGACCGTACGCGCAGACCGCTCCTCGAAGAGCCCCTGTGGCCCAACTGGCAGGTGCTGGCCCGCGAGCCCTACCCCGCCCTTGAGCGGCGCCGCCTGCTGCGCTCGCCCCGCCGGGCCACCACGCTCGGCGAGGTCACGGCACAGGAGCTCGGGGGCGGCCGGCTCGGCGCGCTCCTGGAGAGCTATGCGCTGGAGTACGGCCTCGACCCGGGCACGGCCCCGGCCGCCGCGGCCGTGCTGCCGTACATGGAGCAGACCTTCGGCAGTTGGTACGTGCGCGGCGGCACCCGGGAGCTGGCGCGCGCGATGTACGAGCGCTGTCTGGCCAGGAAGGTCACGTTCGTCTTCGACGCCGAGGTGACGCTGATCCGCGCGAAGGACGGCCGGGCGGCGGGCGTCGAGCTGGCGGACGGCACGGCCGTGGACGCGGACCGGGTGGTGTGCGGCGCGGATCCGCGCGGCCTCCACCGCATGCTGCCCGGCCGCACACTGTGGGGGCCGGAGGAGGTCCGCCCCGGCGGCCCGGCCCGGCCGAGCCGGTTCACGGTGCTGCTCGCGCTGCGCGGCGCACGCCCGTCGGACACCGCGCACCGCACGGTGGTGCACGCGCCGGACGCCGCGGCCGAGGCGCGCGCCGCCTTCACGGGCCCGCACACCGCGCCGCCCACGGTCACGGTGCTGCGCCCCGACGACCCCGCGGTACGGCCGGACGACGACCACGAGGCGGTGACCCTGACGGCGACCGTCGCCCCGCACGGCCCGGTCGACTGGACGGACGGGGCACTGGTCGGGCGGTACGCGGAGGAGTTGATCGGGGCTGCCGAGCGGGCCGTGCCCGGCCTGCGCGAGCGCCTGCTGTGGCACGAGGTCCGCACCCCGGTGGAGGTGGCCCTGGCGACCGGCGCGGAGGGCGGCTCGGTGCCCGCCCCCTCGCTGGCCGGCGCCGACGCCGCGCTGCTGCACCCCGCCAACACCACCGGCCTGCCGGGCCTCCATCTGGCGGGCGGCTGGTCCCACCCGGGCGGCGGGCTCGCCCACGCGGGGATGTCCGGCGCGCTGGTGGCCGGGCTGATCGTGGAGGGGGAGGACTTCCGGGGCTCGCGGTGAGCCCCGCCGCCCGGCGCGGCCCGGCCGCCGCCCGCACCGGTGGCGCGCGGAGCGGCCGGCCCTAGTAGCGGTAGTGCTGCTGCTCGGGCTGGTACGGCGGCAGATCCGGGTGCGCCGGGTCGTACGCCTGGTTCGGGTGGTTCGGGTCGTACGGCTGCGGCGGCTGCTGGCCCTGCAACTGCTCGTACGGGGCGTACGCCTGCTCCCCGTCGCGCTGTTGCGGCACCCAGACGCCGCCGGGCGGGGTGTCCGTGCCGTACTGCGCGGCGAGCGGGTCGGAGTAGGGCTGCTGCTGCCCGCCGAAGCTGTCGTAGCCCTGGTAGGTGCCGTACGCCTGGCCGCTGTTGCCGATGTACGGGTCGGAGTAGGCGGCGTACTGCTGCTGTCCGGCGCCGCTCTCGTCGTACTGCGGGGCGTAGGGATCGGCGTACGGGTCGGCGTAGGGCTGCTGCGGGTCGTACGCGCCGTACTGCGGCTCGCCGTGGGGGGCGGCCTGCGCCTGGGCCTGCTGCGCGGGGCTGTAGATGCCGTACTGCCCGGTCTCGTCGGGCATCGGCTGCGGCTCGTAGACCGAATCGCCGTGCGGCGCCTGCCCGTTGGAGTCCGTGCTGCCGTCCGGCCCGGCCCCGTCCCCGTCCCCGTCCTCGTACTGGAGGCCTGTGACTTCGAGGACCGGCTCCGCCTCGGGGGCGCCCTTGCGGGCCGCCCTGCGACGGCGGCTCGCGCCCGGCCTGCCGCCCAGCGCCCAGCCGGTGGAGAAGCCGCGCCGGAAGGAGAGCGTCACGTACACCTGGCCGACGGCGAAGGCGATCGCGCCCAGGATGATCACGAAGACCGAGGAGAGCATGACGCCGAGGACCACGCCGAGGAAGCCGGTGAAGGCCAGCAGCCGCCAGCGCAGCCGGGCCTTGTACTGGAGCAGCACTTCCCCCAGCAGCCACAGCGCGACGAACGCGAACGCGATGTAGAGGACCGTCCAGCCCATGTACGCCCCTCTTCTCCTGCCCCGGGTGCGGCTCTCCCCTGACCCGGGTACCGGTTTCCGGCTACGCCTGCTGGTGCAGACCGAGATTCTCGTAGATTTCGAGCGTCGCCGTGGAGTTGTTGAGGGTAATGAAGTGCAACCCGGGAACGCCATCGGCGAGCAGCCGTGAGCAGAACTCAGTGGCGAACTCGATGCCCATGGAGCGTACAGCGGCCGGATCGTCCTTGGCCGCCAGCATCCTGTCCCTGAGGTCCGCCGGGAAGACCGCGGTGCTGAGCTGGGGCAGTCGCTCCAGCTGCTTCACGCTGGTCACGGGCAGGACCTCGGGGATGATCGGGGTCTGGCAGCCGGCCGCTTCGACGCGGTCGCGCAGGCGCGCGTAGTTCGTGGGCTCGAAGAACATCTGCGTGATGGCGTAGTCGGCGCCCGCGCGGCACTTGTCCACGAAGTTCCGGATGTCGGAATCCCAGTCGGTGGAGCGGGGGTGCATCTCGGGGAAGGCGGCGACGCCGACGCAGAAGTCACCGGACTCCCGGATGAGCGAGACCAGTTCGGCCGCGTACGTCACGCCCTGGGGGTGCTTGACCCACTCCCCCATCGGGTCGCCCTTCGGGTCGCCGCGCACCGCGAGGATGTTGCGGATCCCCGCGTCGGCGTACTGGCCCACCGTGTGGCGCAGTTCGGCGATCGAGTGCCCGACGGCGGTGAGGTGGGCGACCGGGGTGAGGGTGGTGTCCTCGGCGATCTGCTGGGTGGCCTCGACGGTGCCGGTACGGGTGGTGCCGCCGGCCCCGTACGTCACGGAGACGAAGTCGGGGGCGACCGCCTCGACCCGGCGCAGCGCGTTCCAGAGGTTCCGCTCACCCTTCTCGGTCTTGGGCGCGTAGAACTCGAAGGAGTACGTGGTCTCGCCGGTCGCGAGCATGTCGCGCACCGTTCGTGCGCGATCAGTCCTGGTGGAAGCAGTGCCAAGGGCCATACTTGCAGGTTAGCCAGGGGTGGTCGGTCCCCCAACAGAACGGGGGTAAATTGTCCACATTGTCGGACTTCCGTCCACTCCTCGGACACGATCCGGCACGAGACGGCCGGCGCGCGGTCTGCCGGGGCCGCCCGGCGGCTCGCCGTCGCGGCTAGCCGAGCCGCTCCCGGACCCTCTTGGCCAGGTCGGCGGCGGCTGCCGCCGGGTCGGCCGCCTCGGTGATCGCCCGGACCACGACGACGCGGTCCGCGCCCGCGTCCAGCACCTCGTCCAGGTTGTCCGCGTCGATCCCGCCGATCGCGAACCAGGGGCGGTCGGTGCCGAGCGAGGCGGTGTAACGCACCAGGTCCAGGCCCGGCGCGTGGCGGCCCGGCTTGGTGGGGGTGGGCCAGCAGGGGCCGGTGCAGAAGTAGTCGACGCCCGGCTCCGCGGCGGCCGCGGCGGCCTCCGCCTCGGCGTGCGTGGAGCGGCCGATCAGCACCTCGGCGCCCAGGATGGCCCGAGCGGCCGGCACGGGCAGGTCGCCCTGGCCCAGGTGCAGCACGTCGGCGCCGATGGCGTGGGCGACGTCGGCCCGGTCGTTCACCGAGAGCAGCTTGCCGTGCCTGCGGCACGCGTCCGCGAAGACGGCCAGGTGATCCAGCTCTTCGGCGGCCTCCATGCCCTTGTCCCGCAGCTGCACGATGTCCACACCGGAGGACAGGACGGCGTCCAGGAACTCCGGCAGGTCGCCCTGGCGCCGGCGCGCGTCGGTGCACAGGTAGAGCCGGGCGTCGGCGAGCTGCTCACGGGCCGTGGGCATGGAGGGTCCCCCGTAGAAGTCGTTCGTTCGTTCTTCCGCAGCGCCGGGGCCGATCGGCGGCGAGCTGCGCTGCGGGCCGGGCGCGGGTGTACGGGCCGGGTGGACCGGACCGTACACCCGCGGGCGTCGGCACTGTCGGGTGGGCTCGCTCCGGCTAGAGGGCGAGCGCCTGGGCGCGGCGCTTCACCTCCGTGCCGCGGTTCTCACTGAGGGCCTGCGCGGGGGTGCCGGGCAGGGACGGGTCCGGAGTGAAGAGCCACTCCAGCATCTCCTCGTCGGAGAAACCGTCGTCCCGCAGGAGCGTCAGGGTTCCGGTGAGCCCCTTGACCACCTTGTCGGTGTCGATGAAGGCGGCGGGCACCTGAAGGGTCCTGTTCTCACCACGGCGTACGGCGATGAGCTGGCCCTCCTTGACCAGCTGCCGTACGCGCGTCACCTCCACGTCCAGCATCTCCGCGATGTCGGGGAGGTGGAGCCAGGCGGGGACGAGAGCATCAATCTTTGCGTCAATCTCGGTCACGGGACAAGCGTGCCACCTCCGACTGACACTCGGTACCGGGGATCCCCCTCACGGGGCTCCGCCCCCACCCCGCGAGCGGCTCTTCAGCCCGCCAGGCCTTCGAGAACGAGCGCGCCCTTTCAGCCCGTCCGGCGTTTGAGGACGAGCGCGCTTCAGCCTGTCCGGCGCTTGAGGACGAGCGCGCCCTTTCAGCCGGTCCGGCGTTTGAGGACGAGCGCCCTTAAGGCGCGAACGGGGTCTGGGGCGGAGCCCCAGGCTCCTGAACCTCAGCCGTCCACAACCCCCGGAGGGTTTCGGGAAGGGGTGGGGTGGGGCATCCCCCGGGGCCTGGGGCGGAGCCCCAGCAACCCCGGCCTTCGGGTGCGGACCGTGCTGGGGCACCCGCGCAGTTCCCCGCGCCCCTGAAGACGTAGGGCACCCGGAGCCGCAGCCCGCCGCCCGCACCCACCGCGGCGGAGCCAGTAGGGCACCCGGAGCCGAGCCCGCCGCCCGCGCCCACCGCGGCGGAGCCGCGCAAACGGCACAGCCCCGCGCCCCTGAAGACGTAGGGCACCCGGGGCCGCAGCCCGCCGCCCGCACCCACCGCGGCGGAGCCGGTAGGGCACCCGGCGCCCCTACGTGAGCGTCGTCGACTTCAAGGGGATCGCGGGGTCGGCCACCAGCGACGGGTTCAGGGGGGCCGCCGATTCGATGAGCTTGCGGCCCTGGGCCAGGTCTCGGGGGCGGCCCACCGCAAGCACCGCCACCAGGGCGCCGTCGCGCAGCCAGCACACCGACCAGGGCGTCGAGGAAGGATCCCCGCGGTGGATCAGCTCGTCGGTGTCCGCGTGGTGCCCCGCGTACTGCACGAAGCGGCCGAACTGCTCCGACCAGAAGTACGGCACCGGGTCGTAGTCGGCCGGGGCTTCGCCCACGATGTCCGCGGCGACCGTGCGCGGCCCCTGGAGCGCGTTGTCCCAGTGGTGGACGAGCAGGCGCTCGCCGAAGCGCGCCGAGGGGAACGAGACGCAGTCGCCGACCGCGTACACATCGGGCAGCGACGTGCGCAGCCGCGCGTCGGCGGTGATCGCGCCCTCCGGGCCGAGCGCGATGCCCGAGCCGGCCAGCCAGCCCGTGGCGGGCCGGGCGCCGATGCCGACGACCACCGCGTCGGCGGGCAGGGCCCGGCCGTCGGCGAGCCGCACCTCGCCGGGTACGACCGACCGGACCCGCGCGCCGGTGAGGAGTTCGGCGCCGGCCTCCGCGTACCAGCCGGTCATGGGGGCCGCGACCGCCGCGGGGAGCACTCCGGCCAGCGGGCGGTCGGCGGCCTCCACCACGGTGACCTCGCACCCCGCGTCGCGCGCGGCCGTCGCGAACTCCGCGCCGATCCACCCCGCGCCGACCACGACGATCCGGTGCCGCTGGTCGAGGACGGGGCGCAGGCGCCGCGCGTCGTCGAGGGTGCGGAGCAGGTGCACCCCGGGCACTCCCCCGCTGCCGGGCAGGGTGAGCGGTTCGGCGCCGGTGGCGATGACGAGGGTGTCGTAGCCGACCTCTCCCGCCTCGGTCACCACCCGGTGTTCGCCGGGCCGCACCCCGGTGACTTCGAGGCCCAGGCGCAGGTCCACGCCGAGCGCGTCGAAGTCGACCTCGAAGGCCGAGCCCTCGGCCTTGCCGAGCAGGACGGCCTTGGACAGCGGGGGCCGGTCGTAGGGCTGGTGGGGTTCGGCGCCGATGAGGGTGACGGCTCCGGTGAAGCCCTGTTCGCGCAGGGCCACCGCGGTCTGCACGCCGGCCATGCCCGCACCGACGACCACCACGTGCCGCGCTTCGGATTGCGTCTGCTGTTCGCTCACCCGATCACCATAAGCAGCTGACTATTCGTCAGGTAAGGGGCCGGGCCCGCCCGCACACCCGCCGGCCCGCCCCGCACACCCCCCGGGCGCCCGGACGCTCCCTTACTGCGTGCCGGAGGCTCGGGCTATGGTGGCTGGCGTAAAGCACTCGCGGGAGCCCGGACGCACCGGGCTGAGAGGGAGGCTGGGCGGCCTCCGACCGTACGAACCTGATCCGGGTCATGCCGGCGAAGGGAGGGGCTGGACGCCCATGCGTTCTTCACACAGCAGGTCCGACGACAGGCCAGGTCACGGGTCCGACGTCCTCGTGGTCGGGGGCGGCATCATCGGCCTCGTCACCGCGTGGCGGGCCGCACAGCGCGGCCTCGACGTCGTGCTCGCCGACCCCGAGCCGGGCGGCGGCGCCGCGCAGGTCGCGGCCGGCATGCTCGCCGCCGTCACCGAACTCCACTACGGCGAGCAGACCCTGCTCGCCCTCAACGTCGAGTCCGCCCGCCGCTATCCGGCCTTCGCGGCCGAGCTGAGCGAGGCCACCGGGCTCGACACCGGCTACCGCGCCTGCGGCACCCTCGCCGTGGCGCTCGACTCCGACGACCGCGCCCATCTGCGGGACCTGCACGCCCTCCAGGCCCGCTGCGGCCTGGAGTCGGAGTGGCTCTCCGGGCGCGACTGCCGCCGCCTGGAGCCGATGCTCGCGCCGGGTGTGCGCGGCGGGCTGCGGGTGGACGGGGACCACCAGATCGACCCGCGCCGGCTGGCCAAGGCCCTGGTCGCCGCCTGCGCGCAAGCCGGGGTGCGGTTCGCGCACGGCTGGGCCGAGCGGCTGTCCGTCGTACGGGATCGGGCGGCCGGGATCGTCCTCGCGGACGGCACCGCGCTCACCGCCGACCAGGTCGTCCTCGCCGCGGGAAGCCTCAGCGGCAGGCTCGGCGGCGTACCGGAAGAGCTTGTTCCGCCGGTGCGTCCCGTGAAGGGCCAGGTGCTGCGGCTCACCGTGCCACCGGCGTACGCACCCTTCCTGTCCCGGACCGTGCGGGCGGTGGTGCGGGGCAGCGACGTCTATCTCGTACCGCGCGAGAACGGCGAGCTGGTCGTCGGCGCCACCAGCGAGGAACTCGGCTGGGACACCACGGTCACCGCCGGCGGGGTCTACCAACTGCTGCGCGACGCCCATGAGCTGGTGCCGGGTATCACCGAACTGCCGCTCACCGAGACCCGGGCGGGCCTGCGTCCCGCCTCGCCCGACAACGCGCCCCTGCTCGGGCCGACCGCGCTGCCCGGCCTGCTGCTCGCCACCGGGCACTACCGCAACGGCGTGCTGCTCACCGCGGTCACCGGCGACGTCATGGCCCACGTCCTGACCACCGGTGAACTGCCCGACGAGGCACGCCCGTTCACCCCCCGCCGCTTCACCTCAGCACCCCGGGAGCTGACGACCGCATGACCATCTCCGTCAACGGCGAGCCCCGCGCGCTCGCCTCCGGGACCACCCTCGACGCCCTCGTCGCCACCCTCACACCGTCCCGCTCCGGGGTCGCCGCCGCCGTCAACGAGACCGTCGTGCCGCGCAGCGCCTGGCCCACGACCACGCTCGGCGAGGGCGACCGCGTCGAGGTCCTCACCGCCGTGCAGGGGGGCTGACCATGGCCGACGACGTGCTGACGATCGCCGACACCACCTTCGCCTCCCGTCTGATCATGGGGACCGGCGGGGCGCCCAGCCTCGACGTCCTGGAGCGGGCGCTGGCGGTGTCCGGCACCGAGCTGACCACGGTCGCCATGCGCCGCCTCGATCCGACCGTGCGCGGCTCGGTCCTGACCGTGCTCGACCGGCTCGGCATCCGCGTGCTGCCCAACACGGCCGGCTGCTTCACCGCGGGCGAGGCCGTGCTCACCGCGCGCCTGGCCCGCGAGGCGCTCGGCACCCACTGGGTGAAGCTGGAGGTCGTGGCCGACGAGCGCACCCTGCTGCCCGACCCGATCGAGCTGCTCGACGCGGCCGAGGTGCTGGTCGACGACGGGTTCACGGTGCTGCCGTACACCAACGACGACCCGGTCCTCGCACGCAAGCTGGAGGACGTGGGCTGCGCGGCGATTATGCCGCTCGGCTCTCCCATCGGCTCCGGGCTCGGCATCCGCAACCCGCACAACTTCGAGCTGATCGTGGACCGCGCGAACGTCCCGGTGATCCTCGACGCGGGCGCCGGCACCGCCTCCGACGTGGCCCTCGCGATGGAGCTGGGCTGCGCCGCGGTGATGCTGGCCTCCGCCGTCACCCGGGCCCAGGAGCCGGTCCTCATGGCGGAGGCGATGCGGCACGCGGTCGAGGCGGGGCGCCTGGCGCACCGGGCGGGGCGCATCCCGCGCCGCCACTTCGCCGAGGCCTCCTCCACCATGGCCGGCCGGGCCGCCCTCGACCCCGAGCGGCCCGCCTTCTAGGCCGGCCCGCGTCACAGCTCGGCTGCAGTACGGCCCCCACCACCCACGCGGCGTGAAGGGGGCCGAGTGGCGCTCGTAAACTCTCCCCGTGGATACGACCCTTCATGACCCCCTCGTCGGGCAGGTGCTCGACGGCCGCTACCGCGTCGACGCGCGCATCGCCGTCGGCGGTATGGCCACGGTCTACCGGGCCGTCGACACCCGCCTCGACCGTGTGCTCGCCCTCAAGGTGATGCACCCCGGCCTCGCCGCCGACGCCTCCTTCGTGGAGCGCTTCATCCGCGAGGCCAAGTCGGTCGCCCGGCTCGCGCACCCCAATGTGGTCGGCGTCTTCGACCAGGGCGCCCAGGACCAGTACGTCTACCTCGCGATGGAGTACATCGCCGGCTGCACCCTGCGCGACGTGCTGCGCGAGCGCGGCGCGCTCCAGCCGCGCGCGGCGCTCGACATCCTGGAGCCGGTGCTCGCCGCGCTCGGCGCCGCCCACCGGGCCGGGTTCGTGCACCGGGACATGAAGCCCGAGAACGTTCTGATCGGCGACGACGGCCGGGTCAAGGTCGCCGACTTCGGCCTGGTCAGGGCCGTGGACTCGGTGACGAGCAGCACCGGCTCGATCCTCGGCACCGTCTCCTACCTCGCGCCCGAGCAGATCGAGCACGGCACCGCCGACACCCGCGCCGACGTGTACGCCTGCGGCGTCGTCCTGTACGAGATGCTCACCGGCACCAAGCCGCACGGCGGGGAGACCCCCGCGCAGATCCTCTACGCCCACCTCCACGAAGGCATGCCCGCGCCGTCCGCGGCGGTGCCGGGCCTCGCCCTGGAACTCGACGAGCTGGTCGCCGCGGCGACCGCCCGCAACCCCGATGTGCGCCCCGACGACGCGGTGGCCCTGCTCGCGCTGGCCCGCACGGCCCGCGCGGCCCTGGACGAGGAGCAGCTGGACGCCGTCCCGCCGGGCGCCCACTCCATGGCGGCGGGGGCCGGCGCAGACGACCGTACGAGCGTGATCCCGCGGGCCGTGCCGACGCCGGTGACCCCGGCGGGTGTGCCGCTGCCCGCGGAGAGCGCGGGGGCGGACCCCGTCGTCAACCGCACCAGCCGGCTGATCATGCCGCAGCGCGTCGAGGAGGAGCCGGAGCGGCGGCCGGTGCCGCGCGGGCCCCGGGACCGCTTCGGCAACCGGCGCGGGCTCATCGCCGTGGTGACCGCGCTCCTGCTGATCGTCGGGGTCGGCGCGGGCGTCTGGTACATCAACTCCGGCCAGTTCACCCGCGTCCCGGCGCTCATCGGGCAGAGCGAGGACGCGGCGAAGCGGAAGCTCGACGGCGCCGGGCTCGACCTGAAGAAGGTGGACCGGCAGTTCAGCGACACCGTCGAGCGGGGCCAGGTCATCTCGACCGACCCGGCCACCGGCGCCCGCATCCGCGGCAACGGCTCGGTGACCCTCGTCGTCTCGCGCGGCCCGGAGACGGCGCCGGTGCCCAAGCTCGACGGGATGCCGCTGGCGCAGGCCAGGAGCGAGCTGCAGAAGGCGGGCTTCGCGCCGGGCGACACCACCAGCGAGTTCAGCGACGGCGTGGCGCAGGGCGCGGTGATCCGCACCGATCCGCCGGCCGGCGTCAAGCGGCACACCGACTCCGCGGTCGCGCTGGTCGTCAGCAAGGGCGCCCCCGTCGACACGCCCTCCGTGGTCGGCGACTCGGTGGCGGACGCCACCGCCGCGCTCCAGGGCGCGGGTCTGAAGGTCGCCGTCTCGCCCGACCAGGTCGACTCGCAGCAGGAGGCGGGCAAGGTGGCCGCGCAGTCGGCGCCCGAGCACGCCCGGCTCACCAAGGGCGACACCGTCACGCTGACCGTGTCCAAGGGGCCCCGGATGGTGCCGGTGCCCACGGTGACCGGCCAGAAGGCCGACGACGCGCAGAAGGCCCTGGAGGCGGCCGGCTTCAAGGTGAAGGTCGACCGCGGCTTCCCGTTCCTCAGCGACGAGGTCTCCGGTCAGTCCGTCGCGGGCGGGACTCCGGCCCCCGAGGGCTCCACCATCACGATCACCACCAAGGGACTGTAGTCACCCCATGCGCAACCCCATCGGCGGCCATGTGCCCGTGGCCGGCGGCCTCGCCACGGCCGGTCTCGCCTACGCCCGTGACATCGGCGCGGAGACCGTGCAGGTCTTCACCGCCAACCCGCGCGGCTGGGCCACCCCCGTCGGCGATCCGGCTCAGGACGAGCTGTTCAGGGCCGGGTGCGCGGAGGCCGCGATCCCGGCGTACGTGCACGCTCCGTACCTGATCAACTTCGGCTCGGCCACCGGGGCGACGGTGGAGAAGTCGGTGGAGTCGCTGCGGCACTCGCTGCGCCGGGGCCGGGAGATCGGCGCGCTCGGCGTGGTCGTGCACACCGGGTCGGCGACCGGCGGGCGCCCGCGCGCGGAGGCGCTGGCGCAGGTCCACGAGCGGCTGCTGCCGCTGCTCGACGAGCTGACCCACGACGACGACCCGTTCCTGCTCCTGGAGTCGACCGCCGGGCAGGGCTTCTCGCTCTGCTCGCGCACCTGGGACTTCGGTCCCTACTTCGAGGCGCTCGAATCCCACCCCAAGCTCGGCATCTGCCTGGACACCTGCCACATCTTCGCGGCCGGGCACGACCTGGCCGCGCCCGGCGGGGCGAAGCACACCCTCGACCTCCTGGTGGAGACCGTGGGCGAAGGGCGGCTGAAGCTGATCCACGCCAATGACTCCAAGGACGTGGCCGGGGCGCTCAAGGACCGTCACGAGAACATCGGCACCGGACACATCGGCGAGGAGCCGTTCCGGGAGCTGCTGGCGCACCCCGCGACCGACGGCGTGCCGCTGGTCATCGAGACGCCGGGCGGCAGGGAGGGCAACGCGGCGGACATCGCCCGCCTGAAGGCGCTGCGCCCGTAACCCGCGGGCCGGCCCTCGCAGGACTCAGAGCTCGGGGCCGTCCCCGGGCTCCTCCTGGTAGGAGTAGCGCTGCTCGCGCCAGGGGTCGCCCACGTTGTGGTAGCCCCGCTCCTCCCAGAAGCCGCGGCGGTCGGCCGTCATGTACTCGATGCCGCGGACCCATTTGGGGCCCTTCCAGGCGTACAGGTGCGGCACGACGAGGCGCAGCGGGAAGCCGTGTTCGGCGGTGAGCAGGTCGCCGCCGTTGTGGGTGGCGAAGACCGTACGGTCGGAGAGGAAGTCGGCGAGGCGCAGGTTGGAGCTGAAGCCGTACTCGGCCCAGACCATCACATGGGTGACATCGGGTGCGGGCGGCGCGAGTTCGGCGATTGTGCGGGCCGTCACCCCGCCCCATTCGGCCCCGAGCATCGAGAACTTGGTGACGCAGTGCAGATCGGCGACCACGCTCTCGAACGGCAGCGCCGAGAAGTCCTCGTGGTTCCAGCAGTGCTTGTCGCCGTCGGCGGTGGCCCCGAAGACGCGGAACTCCCAGCGCTCCGGCTTGAACTTGGGCACCGGCCCGTAGTGCGTGACGGGCCAGCCTCGCTGGAGCCGCTGGCCCGGCGGAAGCTCCGTCTGCGCTGCTCCCTGCCGCTCCCGGCTCTCCGGCTGACCCATGACTCCATGGTGACAGACCCCGGAGGGTGGTGGTGACCAGGGACGTCCCGATTCGGGCAACTCCTACTAAGCATGCACTTACTGGACGGGGTTCTGATCACGGTGCAAGGATGCGCGAAACCTGCCCAGTTACCGCTTGGAAGGAGCCTCTGCGATGCAGGGCGACCCCGAGGTCATCGAATTCCTGAATGAGCAGCTGAGTGCCGAGCTGACGGCGATCAACCAGTACTGGCTGCACAGCGCGATGCAGGCCAACTTCGGCTGGACGAAGCTGGCCAAGTACACGCGTCACGAGTCGATCGACGAGATGAAGCACGCGGAGGTGCTGACCGACCGGATCCTGTTCCTGGACGGTCTGCCCAACTTCCAGCGGCTCTTCCATGTGCGCATCGGGCAGACGGTCACCGAGATGTTCCAGGCGGACCGGCAGGTGGAGGTCGAGGCGATCGACCGGCTCAAGCGCGGCATCGAGGTGATGCGGACCAAGGGCGACATCACGTCCGCGAACATCTTCGAGTCGATCCTGGCCGACGAGGAGCACCACATCGACTACCTCGACACCCAGCTGGAGCTCGTGGAGAAGCTCGGCGAGGCGCTCTACATCGCGCAGCTCATCGAGCAGCCGGAGAGCTAGCCGGGAGAGCCGCGGGAGACTTCCGGGGGCCCGCGGAGCGTCAGGCCGCGTCGTCGAGGGCGGGCGCGAACTCCGGCACCACGGCGGTGAGCGCGGGCACGCCCTGGTCCACCAGCTCGCGCCGGGGGCAGGCGCCGCGTCCGAGCAGCGCCTGGATGCGGCGTACGCACGAACCGCAGTCGGTGCCGGCCTTGCAGGCCGAAGCTATCTGGCGGGGGGTGCAGGCACCGCCGTCCGCGTGCTTCTTGACCTGCTCCTCGGTGATACCGAAGCAGTTGCATACGTACACGCGGTTCACCTCCCGTGAGCGCTCGGCGCGGGATCGTCAAGGAAAGCCCGTCCCGATTCCTCGGTGAGGCTAACCTAACCTTACCCAACGCCCGGGGCCCGCAAAAGACCGGATACGCCAGTGGGGCGCGGATCACATGGATCCGCGCCCCACTGCTATTCCGCGTACGGAGGGCCTACTGGTCGCGGTACATCTCGGCGACCAGGAACGCCAGGTCGAGGGACTGGCTGCGGTTGAGGCGCGGGTCGCAGGCCGTCTCGTAGCGCTGGTGCAGGTCGTCGACGAAGATCTCGTCGCCGCCGCCCACGCACTCGGTGACGTCGTCACCGGTGAGCTCGACGTGGATGCCGCCCGGGTGGGTGCCGAGCGCCTTGTGGACCTCGAAGAAGCCCTTGACCTCGTCCAGGACGTCGTCGAAGCGGCGCGTCTTGTGGCCCGAGGCCGCCTCGAAGGTGTTGCCGTGCATCGGGTCGGTGACCCAGGCGACGACCGCGCCGGAGGCGGTGACCTTCTCGACCAGCTCGGGCAGCTTGTCGCGGACCTTGTCGGCGCCCATGCGGACGACGAAGGTCAGCCGGCCGGGCTCGCGGTCCGGGTCGAGGCGGTCCACGTAGGTGAGCGCCTCGTCGACGGAGGTCGTCGGGCCGAGCTTGATGCCGATCGGGTTGCGGATCCGGGAGGCGAACTCGATGTGCGCCCCGTCCAGCTGCCGGGTGCGCTCGCCGATCCACACCATGTGGCCCGAGGTGTCGTACAGGTGCCCGGTGCGCGAGTCGGTGCGGGTGAGCGCCGACTCGTAGTCGAGCAGCAGCGCCTCGTGGGAGGCGTAGAACTCGACGGCCTTGAACTCGGCCGGGTCGGTCCCGCAGGCCTTCATGAAGTTCAGCGCGTTGTCGATCTCGCGGGCGAGCTGCTCGTAGCGCTGGCCGGACGGCGAGGACTTCACGAAGTCCTGGTTCCAGGCGTGCACCTGGCGCAGGTCGGCGTAGCCACCGGTGGTGAAGGCGCGCACCAGGTTGAGCGTCGAGGCGGAGGCGTGGTACATCCGCTTCAGGCGCTCGGGGTCCGGCACACGGTCCTTCTCCGTGAAGGCGAAGCCGTTCACGGAGTCGCCGCGGTAGGTCGGCAGGGTCACGCCGTCGCGGGTCTCGGTGCCCTTGGAGCGGGGCTTGGAGTACTGGCCGGCGATCCGGCCGACCTTCACCACCGGCACGGAGGCCGCGTAGGTGAGGACGGCGCTCATCTGCAGGAGCGTCTTCAGCTTGGCCCGGATCTGCTCGGCGGACACGGCGTCGAAGGCCTCGGCACAGTCGCCGCCCTGGAGGAGGAACGCCTCGCCCTGGGCGACGGCTCCCAGACGGGCACGCAGCTGGTCGCACTCGCCGGCGAAGACGAGCGGCGGATACGATTCGAGGTCCGCGATCACATCGCGCAGAGCCTCGGCATCGGGGTACTCGGGCTGCTGCGCCGCGGGAAGGTCACGCCAGGTGTTTACGTTCACGGTCACCGCACCCACATTACGTGGTCGGCCAAGCCGTCCATCCCCACGTTCACCAAATGAGACACCGGCCACCCGGACACCGGCGCCATGACCGCGAGGGCAGAGATGCCGTCCGGGAGGTCCGGACCGTGACCGACCATGATCATCCCTTGTTAATGTCACGTCAGTTACCGAATGTGGGACAAACGTGACCAGGGGTGGGTGTGAGCCGAAGCGTGACCAGTGGGCAGCAGAAACACACGAAGAGGAAGCTGGTGGGGTACGGGGTGGCCGGGGCGCTCGCGCTCACCGCGGTCGGCCCCCAGGCGCTCGCGGCCCCGGCCGCGACCACCGGCGGGGGAACGCGGGCAAGCACCGCGCTTCAGGCCCAGTTCGCGGGCGCGGCACGGGAGTTCAAGGTTCCGCAGAGCGTTCTGATGGCGGTCTCCTACCGCCAGACGCGCTGGGAGGACCACGACGGCAGGCCCAGCACGTCGGGCGCGTACAACGTCATGGGGCTCACCCGGGTGCTGCCCGGCGATGTCGAGCAGCCCACCGCCCAGGACCGGCTCGCGCACCTCGACCTCAGCGGTGACCCGGCCGTCATGAAGCGGTTCGACGCCAAGAAGGCGCCGGCCGCGGAACCCTCGGTCGACACCACGGCGCCCGCCCTGCACACCCTGGACGAGGCCGCGAAGCTCATCGGCGAGCCGGTGGACGCGGTGCGCACCGACACCGGGCAGAGCATCCGGGCGGGTGCGGCCCTGCTCGCGCACTACCAGCGCGCGGCGACCGGCTCGCTGCCGGCCGAGCCGGGTGCCTGGTACCCGGCGGTGGCCCGCTACAGCCAGGCCCCCGACACCAAGGGCGCCGACGCGTTCGCGGAGCGCGTCTTCGACTCGGTGCGCTCCGGCGAGCGCCGGGTCACCACCGACGGGCAGACCCTCGCCCTGCCCGCGCAGCCGGGCGTCACGCCGGCCGCCCCGGCGAAGAAGGCCCTGGCGGCCGACCCCGCGGGCCCCGCACCCGAGTGCCCGGCCGGGCTCAACTGCGACTACAAGCCGGCCGACCCGAACAACTACAACGTGGCGACGCGGCCGGACAACGGATACGACATCCGGCAGATCGTCATCCACGACACCGAGGGCTCCTACGACAGTGCCATCAAGGTCTTCCAGGACCCGAAGAGCTCGGCGAGCACGCACTACATCGTCAAGGACGACGGCAGCCTGGTCACCCAGGTCGTGGCGACGAAGGACGAGGCGTACCACGCCGGCAACAAGTCGGTGAACATGCACGCGCTCGGCGTCGAGCACGTGGGCTTCGCCATGAAGCAGGGCAGCTGGTACGGCGAGCCGCTCTACGACGCGTCGGCGACGCTGGTGAAGTACCTGGCCGACCGGTTCTCCATCCCGCTCGACCGCGAGCACATCCTCGGCCACGACGAGGTGCCGGGCCCGCTGGACGGCTACGTGGCCGGGCAGCACTGGGACCCGGGCCCGTTCTGGGACTGGAACCACTACATGGAGCTGCTCGGCTCCGACGACTGCGCGGGCCACCGGATGCCGTCGGCCGGCCAGGTCGTCAAGGTCGTGCCGCCGTTCACTCCGCGCACCACGACGTACTACGACCCCGCGACGAAGGTCCGCACCACCTTCGACCAGCCGGCCAACTTCGGCTACCTGTACGCGGCCCCGTCCACCGACGCCGCCCCGCTGAGCGACCCGTACCTGGGCGAGCAGGTCGCGACCGAGGGCCCCAACTGGGCCAACAAGGTCGTGGCCGGCGGCCGGTACGTCGTCGCGGACCGGCAGGGCGACTGGACGGCGATCTGGTACGGCGGGCAGAAGGCCTGGTTCCAGAACCCGGGCGCCCGCTACACCTCCGTCGTGGCACGCTCGGCGGCCCCGGTCGTCGTGAAGGCCAAGGGCACCGCTCCGGTGCAGGTCTACGGGCGCTCCTACCCCGAGGACGCGGCGTACGCGGGCACCGGGGTGCCGGTGCAGGGCAGCAACTCCGCCTCGCTGACGAAGTACAGCATCCCGGCCGGGCAGGCCTACGTCGCCGCGGGTGACGCGGTCGCGGGCGACTACTACTACGGCGGCACCACGCTCGGCACCCTCGTCAAGGGCGCCCAGACCTTCTACCCGATCCGGTACAACCACCGGATCGCGTGGGTGAGGACCGCCGACGTCGAGGCGGTCGCCCCCGGGACCCGCTAGGCGGTCCGGATGTCCCGACGGCGCCGCCCGGCGGCGGCGCCGTCGGGTAGAGTGCCCGCCATGTTCGCGCAACTGATCCAGAACTGGTGGTGGACCGCTCATCCGGCGGCCCACTGATCTCTGCGCGCACGCACAGACACACGAAGGCCGCCCCGAGGGGCGGCCTTCCGTGTTTCTCCGGGGCCGTTCCTCCCGCTCACACCGCCGGAAGGAACCCCATCCCATGCTCATCCAGAGGCTGTTGGACGAGAACGGCCCGCCGTTCGCGCTGCTGCGCCGGCGCACCCCGGGCCGCGACCACGACACCGTCGAGGTCCTGATCGGCCCGGTCCACGAGGCCGAACACCTCGCCGACCTGCCCGTCGGGGAGCTGCCCACGCTCGCCCTCGTGCCGTTCCGCCAGATCAGGGAGCGGGGCTTCGACGTGCGCGACGACGGCACCCCGCTCGCGGTCCTGGTCGCCGAGGAGACCCACGAGCTGCCGCTCGCCGACGTGCTCGCCGCGCTGCCCGCCCACGAGGTACGGGTCGAGAACGGCGGCTTCGACGTCGCGGACGAGGCGTACGCGCGGACCGTGCGGCGGGTCATCGACGAGGAGATCGGCCGCGGCGAGGGCGCCAACTTCGTCATCCGGCGCACCTTCACCGGCGAGATCCCCGGCTTCGGACGGGCCGACGCGCTGGCCCTGTTCCGCCGGCTGCTGGCGGGCGAGCGGGGCGCCTACTGGACGTACGTGGTGCACACCGGTGGGCGGACCCTCGTCGGCGCGAGTCCCGAGGTGCATGTGCGGATGTCCGGCGGGACGGTCGTCATGAACCCGATCAGCGGGACCTACCGCTACCCGGCGGGCGGCCCGACCGCCGAGGACCTGCTGACCTTCCTCGCCGACCGCAAGGAGACCGACGAGCTGTCCATGGTCGTCGACGAGGAACTCAAGATGATGTGCACGGTCGGCGACATGGGCGGGGTCGTGGTCGGCCCGCGCCTGAAGGAGATGGCCCATCTCGCGCACACGGAGTACGAGTTGAGGGGCCGCTCCTCGCTCGATGTGCGCGAGGTGCTCAGGGAGACGATGTTCGCGGCGACGGTCACCGGCTCGCCGGTGCAGAACGCGTGCCGGGTCATCGAGCGCCACGAGCCCGGCGGGCGCGGCTACTACGCGGGTGCGCTCGCGCTGCTCGGCCGGGACGCGGGCGGCGCCCAGACCCTCGACTCCCCGATCCTGATCCGCACCGCGGACATCTCCGCCGAGGGCCGGCTGCGGGTGCCGGTCGGCGCCACCCTCGTCCGTCACTCGGACCCGGCCGGCGAGGTCGCCGAGACCCACGCCAAGGCGGCGGGCGTCCTCGCCGCGCTCGGCGTGCGGCCCGGCCGGCCGGCCGGGGACGCGGCGCGGCCCCGGCTCGCCGACGACCCCCGGGTGCGGGCCGCCCTCGACGCCCGACGGGCCGACCTCGCGCCGTTCTGGCTGCGGATGCAGGACCGCCCGGCCGAGCCGAGCGGCTCCGCGCTGGTGGTGGACGGCGAGGACACCTTCACGGCGATGCTCGCGCACGTACTGCGGTCGGCGGGCCTCGACGTGTCGGTGCTCCGCTACGACGCGCCCGGACTGCGCGCGCGGGTGCTCGGCCACGCGGGCCCGGTCGTCCTCGGGCCGGGGCCGGGCGACCCCTCGGACGCGGCCGACCCGAAGATGCGGCTGCTGCGCCCCCTCGCCGCCGAGCTGCTGCGCGAGCATCGACACGGGCTGCTCGGGGTCTGCCTGGGCCATGAGCTGATCGCGGCCGAGCTGGGCCTGCCCCTCGTGCGCAAGCGGGAGCCGTACCAGGGCGCGCAGGTGCGGATCGACCTGTTCGGGCGGGAGGAGACGGTCGGCTTCTACAACAGCTTCGCGGCGCGCTGCGACGGGGCGCCGCCGGCGGGCGTGGAGGTGTCGTCGGACCCGGTGACCCGGGAGGTGCACGCGCTGCGCGGGCCGGGGTTCGCGGGCATCCAGTTCCATCCGGAGTCGGTGCTCACGCTGCGCGGCCCCGAGGTGGTCCGGGAGCTGCTGGCGGGGGTCGCGGTGGGCTGACCGGCGCCCCGCCCGGCCGGGGTCATGGACCCGCCGGCACCAGGATGTTCTCGGTGTGGCGGCCTTCCGCGTAGGCCGCCACGTTCTCCACCGTCGCCGCGACGATCTGGCCCACCGCGTCCTCGGTGTAGTACGCCTGGTGCGAGGTGACCACCACGTTCGGAAAGGTCACCAGGCGGGCCAGGGTGTCGTCCTCGACCGCGTCGAGCGACCGGTCGTGGAAGAAGAGCCCGGCCTCGGCCTCGTACACATCGAGGCCGACGCCGGCGAAGCGGCCCCTGCGCAACTCGTCGACCAGCGCGTCGGTGTCGATCAGGCCGCCCCGGCTGGAGTTGACCAGGATCGCGTCGTCCTTCATCGCGGCCAGCTCCGCACGGCCGATGATGTGGTGCGTCGAGGGCAGCAGCGGCACGTGCAGGCTGATCACGTCGGCGGCGGTGAGCAGCGTGTCCTTGTCGACGTACGTCATGCCGAGCTCGACGCAGGCCGGGTTGCGCGCCACGTCCCAGCCGAGCAGGTTCATGCCGAAGCCGTGGGCGATCCGGGTGAAGGCCTCGCCGATCTTGCCGGTGCCGAGGACGCCGACGGTGCGGCCGCGCAGGTCGCGGCCGAGCAGTCCGTCGAGGCGGAAGTCGAAGTCGCGGGTGCGGTTGGAAGCCCGCACGATGCGGCGGTTCACGGCCATCGCCAGCGTCCAGGCGAATTCGGCGACGGAGTACGGGGAGTAGGCGCTGACCCGGGCGATGGTGAGGCCGAGGCGTTCGGCCACGTCGAGGTCGATGTTGTTGAAGCCGGTGGAGCGCTGGGCGATCAGCTGGGTGCCGCCGACGGCGAGGCTCTGCAGGACGCGGGCGCCGAGGTCGGCGTTGACGCTGGTGGAGATCGCCTCGTAGCCGGCGGCGATCGGTGCCGTGTCCTCGGTGAGGAAGACATCGAGGCAGCGCACCTCGTGACGGCCCGCGAAGGCCCGCTCGATCAGCGGCTTCTCGTCGGCCTGCACGCCGAACGCCAGGATCTCCACGGTGCTCCCCTCGCGGACACTGCCCGGCGTTTCGCCGGAATTGAGGACTATGGGCCGGATATCGCGAATATACGGCCCATAGCCCCGCCGCGCCCGGCCTGGTCAGCCGAAGAAGACGCCGACCTCGGCGTAGAGCGCCGGGTCCACGGTCTTCAGCCTGGCGGTCGCCTCGGCGATCGGCACCCGCACGATGTCGGTGCCGCGCAGCGCCACCATCTTGCCGAAGTCGCCGTCGCGCACCGCCTCGATGGCGTGCAGTCCGAAGCGGGTCGCGAGCCACCGGTCGAACGCGCTCGGGGTGCCGCCGCGCTGCACGTGGCCGAGGACGGTGGTCCTGGCCTCCTTGCCGGTGCGCTTCTCGATCTCCTTGGCCAGCCATTCGCCGACACCGGACAGGCGTACGTGCCCGAAGGAGTCGAGCGTGCCGTCCTTGAGCACCATCTCGCCGTCCTTCGGCATGGCGCCCTCCGCGATGCAGACGATCGGGGCGTAGGACGCCTTGAAGCGGGAGGTGACCCAGCCGCAGACCTGGTCGACGTCGAAGCGCTGCTCGGGGATGAGGATGACGTTGGCGCCGCCGGCCAGGCCCGAGTGCAGGGCGATCCACCCCGCGTGCCGGCCCATGACCTCGACGACGAGGACCCGCATGTGGGACTCGGCCGTGGTGTGCAGCCGGTCGATCGCCTCGGTGGCGATGCCGACGGCGGTGTCGAAGCCGAAGGTGTAGTCGGTGGCGGAGAGGTCGTTGTCGATCGTCTTGGGCACCCCGACGCACTTGATGCCGTACTCGTCACTGAGACGGGCCGCGACACCCAGGGTGTCCTCGCCGCCGATCGCGACCACGGCGTCGATCTCGTACTTGGCGAGGTTCTCCTTGATCCGGCGGACGCCGTTCTCGGCCTTCAGGGGGTTGGTGCGCGAGGAGCCGAGGATGGTGCCGCCGCGCGGCAGGATGCCGCGCACCGCCGGGATGTCCAGCGGGACGGTGGCGCCCTCCAGCGGGCCGCGCCAGCCGTCCTTGAACCCGGTGAACTCGTATCCGTACTCCTGCACACCCTTGCGGACGATGCCCCGGATGACGGCGTTGAGCCCGGGGCAGTCACCGCCTCCGGTCAGTACTCCGACCCGCATGGAATGGTCCCTTCACCTGGGAGTGACGTACGCGGTCCACGCTAGTGGTGACGTACGTCACTCCGGGATGGGGCGAAAGGTCAATTCATGGGACAACAAAGGGAGTTGATGTTCCGTCATTCACCCTCACGGGGGATGGCGCTCAGCCGTCGCCGACGCTGTCGAGGCCGCGCTCTATCGCGTACCGCACCAGCTCCACCCGGTTGTGCAGCTGGAGCTTGCCCAGGGTGTTCTGGACGTGGTTCTGCACCGTGCGGTGCGAGATGACGAGGCGCTCGGCGATCTGCTTGTAGCTCAGGCCCTTGGCGACCAGGCGCAGCACCTCCGTCTCGCGCTCGGTGAGCTGCGGCGCCTTCGGCTCGTCGGCGGTGGCGGGCGCCGGGTCGCTCGCGAGCCTGCGGTACTCACCGAGGACGAGGCCGGCCAGGCCCGGTGTGAACACCGGGTCGCCGACGGCGGTGCGGCGCACCGCGTCGGTCAGCTCCTCGGTGCTGGCCGACTTCAGGAGGTAGCCGAGCGCGCCCGACTTCACCGCCTCCAACACGTCGGCGTGCTCGCCCGACGCGGACAGGACCAGGACCCTGAGCGCCGGGTTGGCGGCGACCAGCTCCTTGCAGACCTGGGCGCCGGGCATGCCCGGCAGATTGAGGTCGAGGACCAGGACGTCGGGCGACGCGGCCTGCGCCCTGCGCACCGCCTGCGGCCCGTCACCGGCCGTGGCGACCACGTCGAAGCCGGCGGCGGCCAGGTCGCGGGCGACCGCGTCGCGCCACATCGGGTGGTCGTCGACCACCATCACCCGCACCGTCGCGTCCGCCCGCCCGCTCTGCTGCTCCGTCATCCGTGCCGTCCTGCCTTCCCCCGTGGGACCTTCAGTTCAACTTCCGTGCCCTGGCCGGGCACGGAGATCAGCTCCGCCGTGCCGCCCAGGTCGCGCAGCCGGCCGCGGATCGAGAGGGCGACGCCCATGCGCCCCTCCCCCTCGGCCTTCTCCAGCCGGCCCGCCGGGATTCCGGGCCCGTCGTCCCGTACCGTCACGATCACTTCGTCCCCCCAGTCCTCGACGAGGATCCAGGCCTGGGCGGACTCCCCCGCGTGCATACGGACATTGTCCAGGGCGGCACTGACAGCGGCCGCCAACTCCCGTGCCGCGGGCGGCGGGAGGGGCACCGGGGCACCTGGCTCCGCGAAGGAGACCTTCGATCCGGCGTGCCGGGCGAGCAGCGAGCGCAGATCGACGGTGCCCGTGTCACCCGGCTCGTCGTCGACCTCCACCACCCGCACGACGGCGCCGTTCGCCACGTCCTCGGAGGCCCGGCTCGTCGGCACCAGGCCGCTGGAGACCAGGGTGCGCAGCGCGACCTCCTGCTCGCCGGCCATCCGGCCGAGCTCCGCGGCCTCGCCGCCCAGCGCGCTGGCACGGCGCTGCACCATGGCGAGCACCTGGAGCACGCTGTCGTGGATGTCGCGGGCCAGGCGCTCGCGTTCACGGGTCGCGGCCTCGATCTCCAGGGCGCGGGCGAGCGTGGCCTCACTGGCGCGGGCCACCTCGACGATGTAGCCGATCGCGATGGAGGCGATCCACACCAGGAGCACGTTGTGGAAGGTGTCCCGGGTGGGGTGGGCGCGCTCCACGATGTTGGCGACGGCCACCAGCGAGGAGGCGAACGCCGCCCAGCGCCAGCCCCCCTTGATCCCGTAGGCGAGCACCGCGCCGGCCGCCGCTATCGTCGGCAGCGTCGGGCCGTCGATGTGCTGGGCGTCCAGGTCGGCGACCGGGGTGAGCAGGATGCCGGTGATCACCACGGCGAGGTCGACAGCGAGGAAGCGCTTGGTGCAGGCGGCCGCGTTGGCCACCCTCGGCAGGGTCGCGCCGTTCCACACCGTGAGCGCCGTCAGGTAGCCGATGCCGACCCAGGGCCGTTCGAACTTCTCGTACCCGTTGGCGAAGAGCGCCAGGGCGTAGAGGGTGGTGAGCACCCGGTAGCCGGCCAGGGCACGCCACAGGGGCAGCTCCACCGACATCCGTACGACTCGTTCGCGCTTCGCCATTTCCCACCCCTGGACGACCGACCCACCTCCGCACGACCCCCCGGCCGGCGCGCGGTCAGTCGCCGGGCCGCTCCGCCCGCTTGGCCTGCTCGGCCTCGCGCGCCCGCTCCGCCTTCTCGGCGGCCTTCTGCTCGTCGGCGACGCGCTTGGCCTCGTCCGCGATCTGCCGCTTGGCGGCGGTCGCGTAGATGTCGACGTACTCCTGGCCGGAGAGCTTCATGATCTCGTACATGACCTCGTCGGTCACCGAGCGCAGGATGAAGCGGTCGCCCTCCATGCCCTGGTACCGGCTGAAGTCGAGCGGCTTGCCGATGCGGATGCCGGGGCGCATCAGCTTGGGGACGACCTTCCCCGGCGGCTGGATCTTCTCGGTGTCGATCATGGCGACCGGGATGACGGGGGCGCCGGTGGCGAGCGCGACCCGGGCGAGACCGCCGGGCTTGCCGCGGTAGAGGCGGCCGTCGGGCGAGCGGGTGCCCTCGGGGTAGATGCCGAAGAGGCCGCCGCTCTTGATGACGTCGATGCCGGCGTTGATCGCGGCCTCGCCGGCGCCGCGCGCGCCCGAGCGGTCGACGGGGAGCTGGCCGACGCCCTTGAAGAACGCGGCCGTCAACCTGCCCTTCACTCCGGGTGAGGTGAAGTACTCGGCCTTGGCGATGAAGGTCACCTTGCGGTCGAGGACGGCCGGCAGGAAGAAGGAGTCCGAGAAGGAGAGGTGATTGCTCGCGAGGATCGCCGGGCCCTCGGCGGGGATGTTCTCCAGGCCCTCCACCCACGGCCTGAAGGCGAGCTTCAGTGAGCCGCCGATGGAGAACTTCATTGCGCCGTAGATCAACTCGGATGCCTTCCTTTGCTTGTCGAACAGACCTTAACCCGTGTGGTGGCCCGCCCTCCCGCGCGACGGCTCTGGTCGGTGTCAGTCCGGTCGCGTACCGTGAAGTACGACTCCCTCGCACAACCCCCCGCCCCGCTCATGAACAGGAGACCCCTGGTGCCGGTCCTCCCTGGAGCCGAGCCGTTCCGCCACGAGGGCGGAGAGGTCGGCGTCCTCCTCTGTCACGGTTTCACCGGATCCCCGCAGTCGCTGCGCCCCTGGGCGGAGTACCTCGCGGAGCGCGGCCTCACGGTCTCGCTGCCGCTCCTGCCCGGCCACGGCACCCGCTGGCAGGACATGCAGCTCACGGGGTGGCAGGACTGGTACGCGGAGGTGGACCGCGCCCTGCGCGAGCTCACCGAGCGCTGCTCCCAGGTCTTCGTGTTCGGGCTCTCGATGGGCGGCGCCCTCGCGCTGCGTCTCGCCGCGCGCCACGGCGACACGGTGCGCGGCCTGGTGCTCGTCAACCCGGGCAACAAGGTGCACGGCGTGGCCGCGCGGGCGCTGCCGGTGGTCCGCCACTTCGTGCCGTCCACGAAGGGCATCGCCAGCGACATCGCCAAGGAGGGCTCCGAGGAGATCGGCTACGGACGGGTGCCGCTCCACGCGGCGCACTCGCTGCGGAACTTCTTCAAGATGGTGGACGGCGAACTGCCGCAGGTGACACAGCCGTTGGTGGTCCTGCACAGCCCGCAGGACCATGTCGTGCCGCCCGTCGACTCCGCGCGGATCCTCAGCCGGGTCTCCTCCACGGACGTCGAGGAGATCCTGCTGGAACAGAGCTACCACGTGGCGACGTTGGACCACGACGCGGAGCGGATCTTCGAGGAGAGCTACTCGTTCATCGGCCGCCTCGCTCCTGGGGTCAAAGAGAAGGGGAGCACGACCGGTGGCTGAGCACGACGCGGACCGCGAGCCGCAGCCGATCGACGAAGAGGCTGCCTGGGCGGCGATCGTGGCGGGGTACGGCGAGGAGCCGGCCGACCCGCCGGGCACCAGACCGTTCAGATCGGTGGAGGACCTCGCGCTGCCCGAGGGCGAGCCCGACGGGACGGACGAGGGCGGCGGCGCCGGCGGGGAGGACCGCGAGGACGGGAAGCCCGGCCCGGCGGCGGCCCCGCCCGAGCCGCCCGCCAAGGGCCTCGACAAGCCCGCGCTCGGCAGCTCGGTGGTGTTCGCCCCCGGCGTGCGCGGACCGCGCGACCACCGGCCGGCCGAGCCCCTCGACCACGACGAGGACGGATCGGACGAGGGGCACTTCGTGCCGCCGGAGCCGCCGCCCCTGCCCGAGGCCGACGTCACGGCGAAGTTCGCCTGGCTCGGCGTGGTCGGCGGCCCGCTGCTGCTGATCCTCGCCGCCGTCTTCGGCTGGGACATGACGTGGTGGCTCACCACCCTCGGCGTGGGCGGCTTCCTCGGCGGCATCGCCACCCTCTTCGCCCGCATGCAGCCCGACGAGGACGACGACGACCCGGGGCGCGGCGCGGTGGTCTGACCCCGCGCCGGCCCTGCCGGGCCTCACCCCGTCGGCACCCGCAGGGCGGCGAGGACCGGCAGGTGGTCCGTGGCCGCCGTCAGGTCGGCCGGGTCCGCGAGCCCCAACGGCACACCGCAGCCCAGGACTTCGATCCCCTCGGTGGCGAAGAGCGCGTCGATGCGCTGATGCGGGTCCCGGGGTGTGGAGGTGAACTCCCCGCCCCACGGGGCCGTTTCCCAGCAGTCCTTCAGGGTGGCGGCCAGCCGCGCGAAGCTCCGCCCGCCGGGGCGTTCGTTGAGGTCGCCGCCCGCGATCGCATGGTCCACGCCCATCCCCGCGAGCCGGTCGAGCAACGCGCCCGCCTGCCCGTACCGCTCGGCCTCCTGGAGGCTGAGGTGGGCGCTCAGGACACCGATCCTCGCCCCGCCGATCCGTACCACGGCGGTCGCGAAACCCCGCCGGTGCAGCCCGGGGGTGAGCGGGAGCAGCACGTCCTCGGTGCGTTCGACGGTGGCTCGCAGGGAGCACAGCAGCATCGGGCCGGCGGCCGTGGCGCCGCCGCTGAGGATCACCAGGTCCGTCGCCGCGGCCAGGCGTGCCGCGGCCTTGCGCCAGCGGAAGAAGCGCGGCGCCTCCTGGATCAGGACGAGATCGGGCGCGCAGGCCCGGATCACCCGGGCGAGCGCCTCGTTGTCGTCGCGCATCGAGCGGATGTTGTAGCTGAGGACACGGATGACGGCGGAGCCGTTCTCCGTCGCGGACGCGGGCAGCCCGTCGGCAGGGTGGGTGGTCATGGCCCACAACGTATGACAGCGCCCGCCGGTCCGGGGAGGAACGGCGGGCGCTGTCCTACGGTGTGGGCCGGGTGTTGCTACATGATCGGGTCGGGCTGGCGGGCGAGGTCGGCGGCGCCGACCAGGCCGGCCTTGTTGCCGAGCTGGGCCGCGATGACGTCGGCCACCGGACGCCAGTTCCCGCCGACCAGCCAGCGCTTGTAGGACTTGCGGATCGGGTCGAGCACCAGCTCGCCCTCGTCCGAGAGCCCGCCGCCGACGATGAACGCCGACGGGTCGAAGAGCGAGGCCAGGTCGGCCAGCCCAGCGCCGGCCCAGCGCGCCAGCTCGCGGTAGGAGTCGACCGCGACCGGGTCGCCCTGCCGCGCGGCCATCGAGATGTGCTTGCCCTCGATGCCCTCGGGGGTGCCGTCGCCCAGGCCGAGCAGGAACTCGGCGCGTTCGGGGGTGGCGTTGGCGCGCTGCTTGGCGTAGCGGACCAGGGCGCGGCCGGAGGCGTACTGCTCCCAGCAGCCCTGGCTGCCGCAGCCGCACAGCAGGCCGTCCGGCACCATCCGGATGTGGCCGAACTCGGCGGCCACGCCGAAGTGGCCGCGGCGCAGCTTGTTGCCGATGATGATGCCGCCGCCGAGGCCGGTGCCGAGCGTGATGCAGATGACGTTGCGGTGCCCCTTGCCGGCGCCGAAGCGGTACTCGCCCCAGGCGGCCGCGTTGGCGTCGTTCTCGACGACGACGGGGAGGCCGACGCGCTGCTCGACCTTCTCCTTCAGCGGTTCCTGACGCCAGTCGATGTTGGGCGCGAAGTAGACGGTGGACCGCTGCCGGTTGACGTAACCGGCGGCCCCGATGCCCACGCCCACGATCTCGTGTCCGGCGCGTGCGCCGTCGACGGCCGAGGCGATCGCGTCCACGATGGCATCGGGCGTGCCGGGAGTCGGCACCTTGTGGGTCGAGAGGATGTTGCCCTCCTCGTCGACCACGCCCGCCGCGATCTTCGTGCCGCCGATATCGACACCGATGGTGAGTCCCATGAATCCCTCAGTTCGGTCGAGCCCCGCTACGGCCAACCGTACCCGAGGCGGGGCGGCATCCAGCGTGCCGCGTCCGCCCGCGTCCGGGGGGTGAGACCGGGGTGGGGGAACGGCCCGCCGTTCCGCCGGACCAGGGGCTCAGTCGAGGTCGATGTGCTCGGTGGGGCCGGGGCCCTCGTCGCCCTTGCTCCCCGCCTCGCCGGACGTCCAGCGCCGCTCGTGGCCCTCGACGGCGGAGCGGTAGGCGGCGAGCAGCTCGCCACCGGCGGCGGCCAGGTGGTCGAAGACCTCGGGGTTGCGCTCGATGACGGGCTCGACGGCCGACTTCGCCTGGCTGATCAACTGCTGCACGGCGCCCTGGGCCGCCATGCCGGACAGGCCCGCCGGGCCCGCGAGGAGCCCGCCGACCTTGTCGGTCACGGCCTCGAACAGCTTGCGCAGCTCCTCGGCGGCGGACCCCGGCGGGGTGCCGTACTCGGCGCGCAGGCGCTCCTTCTCGGCGGCCAGGTCCTCGGCGCAGGCGTCGGCCCAGGCATCCGCGTCGGGTGCGGGGCGCTCGGTGGCTTCGCTCATGGCGGACTCCAGCGGCTGGTTTTCCACGGTGGTGTTTCCTTCGACGTTACCCGAACGGGGGTACCGCGTTCAGCCTCCGCGGGGCCACAGCCCGGGATCGGGGGCGCAGCGGATCTCCAGCACGCCGTCGTGGAGGCCGGCCCCGGTGACGGTGCAGCGGCGCAGCGCGGACGGCAGCGGCACGATCCGGCGGAACGGGCCGACGGTGAGCAGGAGTTCGTCGCCGCGCCGCACCAGCGCGAGGCCGTCCTTCACGGCGCCGGGCAGCGGCAGGCTCCACACCAGGACGTCGTCCTGGTCGAGCCGGTCGGTGACGGTCCACCGCGGAGCGGCGGCCGGCGGCCCGTCGGGGCCGGATCCGGGACCGAGGAGCTCCAGGTCGTCGTCGCCGCGCGGATCGCGGCCGAGGTGCGCGACCTCCCACACGGCGGGGTAGTCGTCGGCCAGCTCGGCCAGGTGTTTGCGCTGCTGGGCGACGAGCCCGGCGAGCCAGGGGTCGGGGGTCTCGGCGGGCAGCAGCCGGTTGGCGACCACGGCGTCGAGGGCGAGTCCGTGCACGGCGAGGCCGAGCCGCGCGGTGCGCAGGGCGTCGGTGGCGGCGGGGCCGGGCTCCGCCACGAGCCGTACGGTCGTGCCCGGGTCCTCGATCACGGCCTGCACGGCGGCCAGTTCGAGGTCCCAGCGCGCGGCGGTCTCGTACAGCCACTGCGCGGGCATCGGCACCCCGGCGAGCTGGGCGAGGACCGGGCGCAGCGAGCGGGCGGCCTGGCGTTCGGGCGGCAGGAGCCGGCGCAGATAGCGGCGCAGCTGCTCGGGCAGGGCGAGCGTGGCAAGAGCACGGTCGGCCGGCGGCAGGTCCACGACGAGCAGGCCGGGCTCTTCGGCGGCGGCCTCGCGTACGGCGCTGAGCAGGGCGAACTGTTCGGCGCCGGGGAGTTCGGTGAGTTCCTCGGCGTCGAGGCGGGAGGCGCCGAGCAGGTCGAGGGCGGCGCCCGCGCGGTCCTGGAAGGCGAGGAGTTCGGCGCGGAAGTGGGCCGCCGCGTCGATGCGCCGCACGGTGACGCCGGCGAGGTCGCCGGGGAGCCGGTCCGGGGTCAGCAGCGTGACGCGGGTGCCGCGGCGGGCGGCGGCGAGTGCGGTCGCCGCCGCGACGGTGGTGCGGCCCGCGCCGCCGGGGCCGGTGACGAGGACCGTGCGCACGTCTAGAGCTTCTCGGCCCCGTCGGCGGGACCGGCGGGCGCCTCGCCGGGGCCGCTCTCGACGCGCTTCTTCAGTCCGGCCAGGGCGCGGTCGATGATGACCTTCTCGGCCTTGCGCTTGATCATGCCGAGCATCGGGATCTTGACGTCGACGGTCAGCCGGTAGGTGACCTCGGTCTGTCCGCCGGGGGCGTCGGCGAGGGTGTACGAGCCGTCGAGGGTGCGCAGCATCTGGGACTTGACCAGCGTCCAGCTGACCGTGGAGCCCTGCCAGGTGTAGGCGAGGGTGTGGTCGTCCTTGATGGCGCCCGCGTCGAGCAGCAGCCGTACCTTCTCGGCGTGGCCCGCGGCGTCGGTGGAGAGCACCTCGGCCTCCTTCACCTCGCCGGTCCACTCCGGGTAGCGGGCGAAGTCCGCGATCACTCCCATGACGTCGGCGGGGGCCGCCTCGATGGTGATAGACGAGCTGGTGTGTTCCGCCATCGTCGTGGCTCCTCCAGTGCGCGGTCCGTGGGTCTGCGACTCCCCCGCCCGGCGGGGCCGACGGCGTTGGGGAGGTGTGTGCAGGCTATCGCGTACGGGCCGGTGGCCGGTCCAGTGGCCGGGTCACCCCACGGGGGCGGGGGCCGTGGGGTGGCCGGATCGGCGCGGGAGGCGCGGGGCCGGGGGCCGGCTCACCACTCCAGCGCGAAGGGCCGTGAGGTGGCCGCGAAGTGGCCGACGTTCACGCACTCGGTGCGGCCGATCCGCATCCGGCGCGCGAGCGGCTGGTGGACGTGGCCGAAGAGGGAGTAGCGGGGCCGGGTCTTCCTGATCGCCGCGAGCAGGGCGCGCGAGCCGCGCTCGAAGCGGCGCGCGACGGTGTCGTAGACCAGCTCGGGGACCTCGGGCGGGATGTGCGAGCAGAGCACGTCGACCTCGCCGAGCGCCTCGACCTTGGCGGCGTACTCCTCGTCGGAGATCTCGTAGGGGGTGCGCATCGGGGTGGGCAGCCCGCCGCCGACGAAGCCGAAGACACGCCCGGCCATCTCGATGCGCTGGCCGTCGAGGACGGTGGTGCCCGGCCCCGCGTACTGCGGCCAGAGGTCCGGCATGTCGACGTTGCCGTACGTGGCGTACGTCGGGGTGGGGAAGGCGGCGAACAGCTCGGCGTACTGGCGGCGCACCGCGGCCTCGATGGCGGCCTCGCGGTCGAGGCCGGCCCAGAGCGAGCGGCCCAGGTCACGGGCCTCGTCGAAGCGGCGCGCGGTGCGCAGGGCGACGATCCGGTGGGCGTTCTCCACGCCGAAGAGGTCGGGGAAGATGCCGCGGGAGTGGTCGGCGTAGTCGAGGAAGAGGACCAGGTCACCCAGGCAGACCAGCGCGTCCGCGCCGTCGCCGGCTCGGGCCAGGCCCTCGGCGTTCCCGTGCACGTCACTGACCACATGAACTCGCATGGGAGCCACCTTAGGGCGTCGGACCTGCGGTTACTTCCGAGTGGTCAAAGGTGTGGACTACTGTGCGCGAAGCAGTGTCAAAGTTGTGTGACGCACCGAACATCTGGCCAGAACCCCCTATCGGGAACCCACTACCCATGGGTAACGTCCGGGCAGTCCAGTCGTGCTCGGAGAGTTCCGCCCCCCACGGATCCGCCGGGCACCTGCCCGATCTTGGACCGCAGCCGGTGCATCACACAGAGCCGTGGCGCCGGCGCCCGATGAGGAGCAGCAGTCTTGCGCGAGTTCAGCCTTCCGGCCCTGTACGAGGTCCCTTCGGACGGCAACCTGACGGATCTGATCCGCCGCAATGCCACGCAGCACCCCGATGTCGCGGTGATGGGCCGCAAGATCGCGGGTGCCTGGGCCGATGTCACCGCCCGCCAGTTCCTCACCGAGGTGCGCGCCGTCGCCAAGGGCCTGATCGCCGCGGGCGTCGAGGCGGGCGACCGGGTCGCCCTGCTGTCGCGCACCCGTTACGAGTGGGTGCTGATCGACTTCGCGATCTGGAGCGCGGGCGCGGTCACCGTGCCGGTGTACGAGACCAGCTCGCCCGAGCAGATCCAGTGGATCCTCGGCGACTCCGGCGCCACCCTCGCCATCGTCGAGTCCCCGGCGCACCACGCCTCGGTCTCCTCGGTGCAGGCCGGGCTCCCCGCCCTCAAGAGCGTCTGGGAGGTCGAGGCCGCGGCCGTGGAGCGGCTCACCGCGATGGGCGCGGACGTCTCCGACGAGCTGCTCGACCAGCGGATGTCCGCCGCGCACGCCGACGACCCGGCCACCATCGTCTACACCTCCGGCACCACCGGCCGCCCCAAGGGCTGTGTGCTGACCCACCGCGCGTTCTTCGCGGAGTGCGGCAACGTGGTGGAGCGGCTCAAGCCGCTCTTCCGCACCGGCGAGTGTTCGGTGCTGCTCTTCCTTCCGGCGGCACACGTCTTCGGGCGGCTCGTCGAGGTGGCCTCGGTGATGGCGCCGATCAAGCTCGGCTGCGTCCCGGACATCAAGAACCTCACCGATGAACTCGCCTCGTTCCGGCCGACGTTGATCCTCGGTGTGCCGCGCGTCTTCGAGAAGGTGTACAACTCGGCGCGCGCCAAGGCGCAGGCCGACGGCAAGGGCGCGATCTTCGACAGGGCCGCGAACACGGCGATCGCCTACAGCACGGCGCTCAGCACGGAGGCCGGCCCCTCGGTGGGCCTGCGCGTCAAGCACAAGGTCTTCGACAAGCTCGTCTACAGCAAGCTGCGCGCGGTGCTCGGCGGGCGCGGCGAGTACGCGATCTCCGGCGGCGCGCCGCTGGGCGAGCGGCTCGGCCACTTCTTCCGCGGCATCGGCTTCACGGTCCTGGAGGGCTACGGCCTGACCGAGTCCTGCGCGGCGACCGCCTTCAACCCGTGGGACCGGCCGAAGATCGGCACCGTCGGGCAGCCGCTGCCGGGTTCGGTGGTACGGATCGCGGACGACGGCGAGGTGCTGCTCCACGGCGAGCACCTGTTCCAGGGGTACTGGAACAACGAGGCCGCCACCGCCGAGGCGCTGGCCGACGGCTGGTTCCACACCGGGGACATCGGCACCCTCGACGAGGACGGCTACCTCGCGATCACCGGCCGCAAGAAGGAGATCATCGTGACGGCGGGCGGCAAGAACGTCGCCCCCGCGGTGATCGAGGACCGCATCCGCGCGCACGCGCTGGTCGCGGAGTGCATGGTGGTCGGCGACGGGCGCCCGTTCATCGGCGCGCTCATCACCCTGGACGAGGAGTTCCTCGGCCGCTGGGCCGAGGAGCACGGCAAGCCCGTGGGGTCCACGGCGATCTCGCTGCGCGACGACGCGGAGCTGCTCGCGGAGGTGCAGCGGGCGGTGGACGACGGGAACGCGGCGGTCTCCAAGGCGGAGTCGGTACGCAAGTTCCGCATCCTCGGGGCACAGCTGACGGAGGAGGCGGGACACATCACGCCGTCGCTGAAGCTGAAGCGGAATGTTGTGGCGAAGGACTTCGCGGGGGAGATCGAGGCGATCTACTCCCACTGAGCGTGCGGCGGGGCTGCGCCGTCTACGCGGCTCCGCAGCGGCGGGCGCGGGCTGCGGGCTCGGTGCCGGGTGCCGTACGTCTTCACGGGCGCGGGGCTGTGCCGATTACGCGGCTCCGCCGCAGCGGGCGCGAGCGGTGGGCTCGATGCCGGGTCACCTACGTCTTCAGCGGCGCGGGACTGCGCCGATTACGCGGCTCCGCCGCAGCGGGCGCGAGCGGCGGGCTCTATGCCGGGTCACCTACCTAGGGGCGCGGGGAACTGCGCGAGACGCGGGCACGGTCCGCACCCGAAGGCCGGGGGTTGCTGGGGCTCCGCCCCAGACCCCGGGGGAGGCCCCACCCCAGCCCCTTCCCGAAACCCTCCGGGGGAAAGGGGCTGGGGTTCAGGAGCCTGGGGCTCCGCCCCAGACCCCGTTCGCGCCTGAAGGGCGCTCGTCCTCAAACGCCGGACAGGCTGAGGTGGCCTCGACGGGGCCCCCTGCCAAGGTCTGGGCATGCCGCCAAGGCCAACGCACCCAGGGGCGCGGGGAACTGCGCAAAACAGGCTGAAGGGGTGCATGCCGACGCGGCACCAAGTGGCCAGGGGCGCGGGGAACTGCGCAAGACGGGCTGAAGGGGTGCATGCCGACGCGGCACCGGGGGCCGCCGGGCGGGTTGGCGCTCGACTGGTTACAGGAGGGCGCGGAGCTTCTCCGCCAGGAGGTCCCAGCGCCACTTCTCCTCCACCCAGGCCCGCCCCCGCTCCCCCATCCGCTCCCGCAGCGCGGAATCCTGAAGCAGAGTCACCACCCGCTCCGCCGAATCCGCGGCGGAGTCACCCCGCACCACCCAGCCCGTCTCCCCGTCGAGCACCGCGTCCGGCGCGCCCCCGGAGTCGCCCGCCACGACCGGCAGACCCGTCGCGGATGCCTCCAGGTAGACGATGCCGAGGCCCTCGACGTCCAGGCCCCCGCGCCGCGTACGGCACGGCATCGCGAAGACGTCACCGGCGCCGTAGTGCGCGGGCAGCTCCGCCCACGGCACCGCCCCGGTGAAGCGGACCGACGCCGAGACCCCGGTGTCGAGCGCGAGCGCCCGCAGGTCGGCCTCGTACGGGCCGCCCCCCACGATGAGCAGCACCGCGTCCGGCACCCGCGCGAGGATCTCCGGCATGGCGCGGATCAGCGTGTCCTGGCCCTTGCGCGGCACCAGGCGCGAGACGCAGACCACGACGGGCCGGTCGGTGAGGCCGAGCCGGGCGCGGACCGCGGCGCCGCCCGAGCCGGGGTGGAAGGTCTTCTCGTCGACGCCGGGCGGGAGTTGGACCATGCGGGCCGCTGCCTGCTGGGTGAGCGCGCCCGCGATCCGGGAGCGGGTGTACTCACCGAGATAGGTGATCGTGTCCGTGCCCTCGCCGATCCGCCGCAACAGCTGCCGCGCGACGGGCAGTTGGGCCCACCCCGCCTCATGCCCGTGCGTGGTCGCCACCAGACGTTCGGCTCCGGCCCTGCGCAGCGCGGGCCCCATGAGGCCGAGCGGCGCCGCCGCGCCGAACCACACCGAGGAGCAGCCGTGTTCACGCAGCAGGGAGACGGCGCGCCGGGTGACCCGGGGCGTCGGCAGCAGCATCGTCGTGCGGTCCCGTACGACGGTGAACGGCTGCTCGGCGTCGAACGCGGCGGTCGCCTCGACGCCTTCGCGGCTCCGCTTCCACGTCGAGGCGTAGACGACGATCCGCTCGGGATCGAGCCTCAGCGCCATGTTGTGCAGGAACGCCTGGATCCCGCCGGGGCGCGGCGGGAAGTCATTGGTCACGATCAAGGTCTTGTGCATCGCCGCCGACAGTACCGAACCGGGGCCGCGGAGCCGAGGGGCCGCTCGCGGGGCGGCGCCGCGGAACCGGAGGGCGCGCCGCCGCGCCTGACCGGCCGGGCGTCCGCGCACCGGGCATCATGGCTGCTTCCCCGGCCCCGATACGAGGACGAGACGGACACCATGAGCATCCCCCGGCGCACCCTCGCGGTGGTGGCCATCTGGGCCGCGACCCGCTATCTGCTGCTGCTCTGCGTCTTCGGGGTGCTGGTCGTGCCCGGCCCCGACGTCACCAGCGACGTCCATGTCATCTACCAGGGCTGGTCGCAGGTGCTCGGCACCGGAACGTATCCGCTCGACGACGTGACCTGGCAGTACCCGCCGCTCGCCGCGCTCGCGATCCTCTCCCCCGCCGCGCTGCCCTTCCTCGACTACGCGACGGCGTTCTTCGCGCTCGCCTTCCTCGCGGACCTGCTGGTCTTCGCTCTCCTGATGTACGCGGCGGGCCGGCCGGGCAAGTCCTCGAAGGGCGCCTGGATGTGGGCGCTCGGCGTGCCGCTGCTCGGCCCCACCGCGTACGCCCGCTACGACCTGATGGTGACCGCGGTCGCCGTCGCGGCGCTGCTCGCCGGCGCCCGCCACCCGCGGATCCTCGGCGCGCTCGCCGCCGTCGGCGCACTGCTGAAGGTGTGGCCCGTGCTGCTCCTGGTACGCGCCCCGCGCCGCGCCCTGACCACCGCGGCGGTGTGCGCGGCGGGGCTCCTGGTGGCCTGTGCCGCGGCGGCGCCGGGCGCGCTCGCCTTCCTCACCTTCCAGCGGGAGCGGGGCACGGAGGTCGAGTCGCTGGGGGCGCTGGTCTTCCAGGTGGCCCGGCACGCCGGCTGGCGGGGCCGGGTGCAGCTGAACTACGGCTCGGTGGAGTTCCTCGGACCGTACGTCCCGCTGGTCTCCGCCCTCGCGATGGCGCTGAGCGTGCTCGCCCTCGGCTGGCTGGTGCTGTGGCGCGTCCGGTTCCGCGGCTCGCCGCGTCCGAGCACCCCGGCGGACGCGGCCTTCACCGCGGTGCTCCTGTTCACCACCACGAGCCGGGTCATCAGCCCGCAGTACCTGCTCTGGCTGGTCGGGCTGGCCGCGGTGTGTCTCGTCTTCCGCCGCACCGCGATGGTCCTCCCGGCGCGGCTGGTCCTGATCGCGACGGGCGTGACCTTCCTGGAGTTCCCCATCTGGTTCTCCCACGTGGTGGCCGGCGACTGGCTGGGAATCCTCCTGCTCGTGGTCCGCAACGGCCTCCTGGTCACCGCGTCCCTGCTCGCCTGCCGTCACCTGTGGCGCTCGGCCCCACCACCCCGCGCCTCCTTCCCGTCGAACACCACCCGCGCCACCGCGAGGGAGACACCGGGCAGCCCGAGCTCCAACAAGGGTGCGGGCCTGCGCGGCTGACCCGACACGGCCCGCGGTCCCGGCCCGTCAGCCCAGTTGCGTGCGGACGTACGCGCGCCACTGCGTGGTGAACTCCCCCGGGGTCAGGCCCAGTTGGTCCGAGAGGGCCTTTTCCAGGGCGCCCTCGCGGTGTGGCTGGGCGCCCACTTCCGTGTACAGGCGGGCCAGGGTCGCCTCGCCCCAGTGGGCCGCGATCATCCGGCAGGCCAGCCAGCCGCCCTCGTACGCCCGTGCCAGGCGGTCCGCGCCGCCGTCGAAGCCGAAGTCGGCGTCCGAGGGGAGGCCGGCCGGGAGGTCGCCCGCGCGGACCGCCTTCTGGAGTTCGGGGGCGGCCTGGGGCGCGGTGCGGCCGGTGCGGCGGTAGCCGACCCAGTCGGCGTACCCCTCCGAGAGCCACATCGGGGTGGCGGCCGAGGTGTGGGCTCGGGTGGCCACATGGGTGGTCTCGTGCGTGAGGACGACCGCGCGGCCCAGGTCGCCGAGGACCGCGTACGCGTCCGGATTGACGATCACCCGGTCCGCCGGGGCGGCCCCGGCCCCGCCCGCCTCGCCCGTGGTCACCGCGGCGATGCCCCGGTAGGAGGCGGCGGGCGCGCCGAGCAGCGCGGCCATGGCGTCGAGGGAGCCGGGGACGAGGACGACGACCCGGCCCGCCCACGCGCCGGGCCAGGCCGCGGAGACCGCGGGCACCGCCGCGTCCTCGGCGGCCGCGATCTCGTGCAGCCTCGCCCGGTCCTGGCCCACCCCCAGGACCAGGCTGTGGGCGCCCCGCACCACGGTGACCGGGCCCTGCTGCCACAGCAGCTGGGCGGCCCCCGCGGCGGGCCGGTCGCCGGTGACGTACCAGCGTCCGCCGCGCAGATGGAGGGTGAGGGTCCGGGCGGTGGTCACGGGCGCGGAGTCGTACCCCTGGATGCGGTAGCGCAGGTCCACCTTGGCGGTGGCCGACGCCCCGTCCCGGTCGAGGGCGGCGACCTCGTACGTCCAGGACGCCAGCGGCACCTGCGCGAGGTTGGTCAACTCCGCCCGCTGGGCCGTCCGCAGGCCGCTCGCCGCGGGGTCCACCGCGTCGGCGTAGCCGGCCGCGTCGTGCTTGAGGACGGCGGCCGCCCGCCGGTCGAGCACCTGCTGCACCGCGCCCGTCGCGGCGTCCGGCGCGGAGCCGGGCGCCGAGCAGCCGACGGCGGACAGCAGCACGGCGAGCGCGCACCCCGCCGCCCGCCCGCGCCCCGCTCGTCGACCGTGTCCCTGACCCGCCACGCCGCCGATCGTACGGTCAGACCCGCGTCACCGAGGAAATGGGCATCATCCCGACGGGGTCGTAGCGCACCGGGGCGCCCGGGTAGGGGGCGTGCACGACCTGGCCGTTGCCGACGTACATCGCGATGTGACTGGCGTCGTGCCGGTAGGCGACCAGGTCGCCCGGCTTGGCCTCGGAGAGCGGCACCTGGTGGCCGGCGTACCGCTGCTCCTGCGAGGTGCGCGGCAGACCGACGCCCGCGCGGGCGTACGACCACTGCATCAGGCCCGAACAGTCGAACCCGGAGGGCCCGTTGGCGCCCCAGATGTACGGTTTGCCGATCGCGGAGCGGGCCGCCATCACGGCCGCCGCGGCCCGCGAGGAGGCCGGCGCGGCGCCGGCGAGCGGCGGCAGCTCGGTCCGCCCGGAGCGGGAGGCGCGGTCGAAGGCGGCGCGGTCGGCGGTGGGCAGCGCGTTGAGCAGCCGGCGCGCCTGGGCGAGCTTCGACTCCACGGTCCGCTTGTGCCGGGCCACCTCCGTGCGGCTGCGCTCCAGCTCGGCGAGCTTGCGCCCGGCCTCGGCCCGCTGCTGGGCCAGCCGGCGCTGCTCGTGCTGGAGTTCGTGGAGCTGGCCGGTCTGCCGCTCGCTGAGCCGGTCGAAGGTGACGGCCCGGTCGAGGTACGTGTCCGGGTTCGACGACAGGAGCAGCGCGAGGGCGGGGTCGATGCCGCCGGAGCGGTACTGCGCCCCGGCGATCGCGCCGAGCGCGCCCCGCATGCGGTTGATCTTCTCCTGGCCGCGCGCGACCGCGTCCTGCGCCTGCTTGACCTGCTCGCGCAGCTGCTTGGCGTGCTCATCGGCCTTGTCGTACTGCTCGGTGGCCTGCTCGGCCTGCTCGAAGAGCCGGTCGACGGTGGCCTTCCCCGACGGGGCCGGCTCGTGCGGGGCCGCGCTCGCCCCGGGCGCCGCGAAGGCCGCCGCGGCGGTGGCCGCCGCGGCCGACAGGACGGTGACGCGGGCGCTCTGGGTCAGGCCCGACTGCGAAGGCCGGCGATGGGACGCCACGGATTCGCACTCCCTTGCACTGCGTGCGGCCCCTGCCGCCCGGGTGGGCGGCGAGTACCCGGGGGAACCGCACGCCGGACAGTAACCGGGCGACTACCCGTGGGCCAACGACCGCGCCGTCTACGCAAAGTGACGCCCCACCGGAGAACACAGGTCACCGGCGGGGCGTCGCGTCAGCGGGAGTTGCCACAATTCGCCCGTTTGGGCGGTGTCGGCGGCTGACGAAGGGAAAGGGCGGGTCAGCCGATGCGGACACCGAACTGGAAGGGCATGTTGTCCATCGACTCGTAACGGACGACCGCGCCGGTGTGCGGGGCGTGCAGCACCGTGTTGTTGCCGGCGTACAGGCCGATGTGGTGCAGGTCGCCGAAGAAGAGCACGAGGTCGCCGGGCTTGAGCTCGCTGCGGCCGATCCGGGTGCCCCGGGTGGCCTGCTCCTGCGAGGTGCGCGGCAGGTGGACGCCGGCCTGGGCGTAGGCGTAGCCCGTCAGGCCCGAGCAGTCCCAGCTCGCCATGCCGGTCTTGCCGTAGCTGTAGGGCTTGCCGAGCTGCGTCTGGGCCGCGGCGAGGGCGGCCGCGCCGACGCCGGAGGCGGGCGCGTCGCTGCCGAGGTTGGGGCGCTCGGTGGAGCGGTTGGCGCGCGCGTTGTCGGCGGCGAGCGCGGCCTTCTCCTGCGAGGTCAGGGAGTTGAGCAGCTTCTGCGCGTCGGCGAGCTTGCCCTGGACTTCCTTCTTCTTGTCGTCGAGCACCTTGCGGGTGTCGGCGAGGTCCTTCAGCTTGTCCTGGGCTTCCTTGCGCTCCTGCGCGAGGGTGCGCTGCTTGCCCTGGATCTTCTGGAGCGCCTCGGCCTGAGAGGTGCTCAACTGGTCCAGCGCGGACGCCTTGTCCAGGAAGTCGTCGGGGTTGGAGGAGAGGAAGAGCGCGAGCGAGGGGTCTATGCCGCCCGAACGGTACTGCGCCGACGCCATCGAACCGAGGCCGCTGCGCAGGGTGTTGAGCTCCTGCTGACCGCGGGCCACCTTGTCCTGGATCTCGCTGACCTGCTTCTCCAGCTGGCCCTGCTTCTCCTTGGCGCCGTTGGCCGTCTCGGTCGCCTGCTCGGCCTCGTCGTAGAGCTTGTCGACCTTGCTCTTGACCTCGTCCTTGGTGGGCTTGGGGTCGGCCTGCGCGGCCTGCGAGGTGAGGGCGACGACAGCGGCGGCGGTCGCGCTGAGCACGGTCACGCGGGTGCGGCTCGCGGGCTTGGGACGGCGGTGGGACCCCACGAAGGCGAGCTCCTTCTTCCTCGACCGCCGGACAGAGCAGAGCCGGCGGGCCCTTCACGGACACCCCGAACGAGTGATCAACCGCATGAAGGTACGAGGCCCGACCTTAGTGACCTTCCCGTGATCAGTTCAAATCCTGATGGGGAAAAAATCGGTCATCGTGAGGATTCTTTACTGTCATCCCACGCGCAGTAGTGGGCACTTGACGGAGCGCTCGGCAGCGATCACCCGAATTCGGGCATTGGACCCAGGAGTTGCGGAACGCCCGCAATGCGCGCGCAATGCCTCAGACGCGGGAAAGTCGCTTGAGCAGGAGCAGGGAGGCGACCGGACGGGCGCCCGCCTTCGCGACGCCGTCCGCGACCTCCTTGTCCGTGGAGACCACCACCACGGGCCGGCCCGAGGGCTCGGCCCGCACCAGCTGACGGATCAGCTCGTCCGCGGTCACCCCGGGCTTGGAGAACAGCACCCGCACGCCCCGGGGCGGGGCGAGCAGCACCGGAGCCGCCAGCTCCGCGCCGTCGAAGACACAGGTGACCTCGGCGCCGGTCTGCGCGGCGAGCACCGAGAGGCCGCCGAGCAGCCGCAGGCGCTGCTTCTCCAACGGCATCGTCGGATAGCCGGTCTTGGTGACGTTGTAGCCGTCCACCAGCAGGTGCACCTGGGGCAGCCCGAGCAGTTGGTCCAGGAGCGCCGGGTCGGTCTCGGACAGGGCGCGGGCCGCGATGTCCTTGGGCGTCATGGTGCCGGGCGCCACCGCGTCCACGGTGTCGGCGGGGCGCACCGAGGCGGGCGGCAGGGCCAGTTCGCGGCGCAGGCCCTGGGCTCCTTCGAGGACGGTGTCGAGCAGCAGCCGCAGCCGCATGTCCTCGACCGAGCGCCCCTCGCGCACCGCGCGCCGGCTCGCCTCGAGTCCCGCCTCGGCCTCACCGAGCCGCGTCTTGAGCCGCCGGGTCTCGCTCTCGGCGGCGGCGACCTGGGCGGCCGCGTCGGCCTTCGCGCCGTCGATCTCGGAGACGACCTTGCGCAGGGCGGCCTCGCCGCGCTTCACATCGCTCTGGGCGCTGCGCAGTTTGCGCTGGAGCGTTTCGGCCTCCTTGCGGGCGGCGAGCAGCTCCGCACGCAGGGCCTCGTTCTCGGACTTGATCAGGGCGCGGGCCTGGGCGAGCTCCTCGCGCAGGCGCTCCACCTCGCGCCTGCCCTCCTCGTCGGCCCGCTCGGCGAAGGCCCGCTGGGCCTCCTCGCCGGCCGCGGCGACGAGCTTCACCCAGCCGGTGGGGCGCAGCACATAGGCGACGGCCGCCACGTCGACGGGATCGGCCGCGGCGGGCGGCGAGCCGGCCTCGACGGCCCCGGCCAGCTCCGGCTGCGACTCCTTGAGCCGCTCGCCGATGCGCTGCCGGAAGACGGGGTCGCCCTCCAGGGCGGCGGCCATCGCGTTGCCCGCGAACTTGGCGCGCCGGGTCGGGGTGAAACGGGCGTACTGCCGCAGCTGTCCGGGCAGTTCGGCGACGGTCAGGCCGCCGAACGCCTCGGAGACGAAGGCGACGACCCGGCGCCGCACGCCTTCGGGCAGCGGGCGGTCGAGCACCTCGGCGGGGCCGTCACCGGCCGCAGCGGCCGGTTCGGCACCGCTTGCATGCTCCACAATCCGTCACCCCAACTGTCATTGCGTACCGCGCGTGCCGCCTCTCAGGAAGCGGTCGCGGAGTCGGCACCCGGCCTGTCCACCAGCTCGATCTGGTCCACCGCGTTGCACCAGCGGCAGCGGACCGACTCGATGGTCTCACTGACCACCTCGCGTTCCTCCACCTTGGGCTCCCCGGCGAGGTCCAGATGGACGTACTCGATCACTTTCGACGAGCGGGTGACATCGAAACGGGTGAGGTTTCCGCAGAGCGTGCAGCGCCACCGGGTCTCGGTGGTCGGCTGGGGAACAGTGGTCATGTGGTGCCGCCCTCTTTTCCACTTCCATGGTCCAGGATCTCGCGGTGCGCCATTGAACTGCGGGAGTACTGCCCGCAACCCTACGGCCTACGCGCGGGCCGCCTCCACGGCGAGGCGGTCTGTACCGAAAGCTCCCTTTGGGCCATTCTCTCCCCATGATCAAGTGGCGGGGAGCGGCGATCGTCAGGGGCGCGGTACGGGGCCCGACCATGACGTACGGGCTGATCGCCGCGTGCTGCCTGCTCTTCCTGCTGAGCCCGGTCTCCGGCCTCGACCCGGTCTACGGCACGGGCGACGCGATCCTGAGCGCCCAGAGCGACTACTTCGCACGGTGGGGCGTCGTCCCCACGGAACTCATGGCGGGCCACGCGCACGCCCTGCTCACCCCGCTCACCGCGCTCTTCGTCCACGGCAGCTGGCTGCACCTGCTCGGCAACATGCTGTTCCTGTACGTGTTCGGCGCGATGACCGAGGAGCGCGTGGGCCGGATCGAGTTCGCCCTGTTCTACCTCGTGTCGGGCTATCTCGCGCTGCTCGGGTACGCGATGGCGCACGCGGACTCGGACCAGACCCTGGTGGGGGCGTCCGGGGCGATCTCGGCCGTCCTGGGCGCGTTCCTCTGCCTCTTCCCCAAGGCGCGGGTCACGAGCATCTTCCCGTTCCTGCTCTTTTTGCCGCTGCGCTTCCCCGCGTGGATCGTGCTCGTGTTCTGGTTCGCGCTGCAGTGGCTGGCGGTCCGGAGCGCTCCGTCCGGGCCGGGGGTGGCCTATCTCGCCCACCTCGTCGGCTTCGGTCTGGGCTTCCTCTACGCGTGGGCCCGTTTCCGCGGGGCGGATAGAGTGAAACGCCGAAAGCCCGTGGAGAACGCGGGTCCGGCCGCCACCGAGGGAGAAAGCCAGCCGTGATCACCGCGATCGTGCTCATCAAGACCAGCGTGGACCGGATTCCGGAGATCGCGGAGTCCATCGCAGCGCTGGACAGCGTCAGCGAGGTGTACTCGGTGACGGGTACGTACGATCTGATCGCGCTGGTCAGGGTGGCCCGCCACGACGACCTCGCGGACATCATCCCCGGCAGCATCAGCAAGATCCCGGGGGTGGAGGGCACGGACACGCACGTGGCGTTCCGCACGTACTCCCAGCACGACCTGGAAGCGGCGTTCGCGATCGGTCTGGATTCCTGAGGGCGCGCCCTCAGATACGGTCCGAACGCACCCCTCGCGGGCGCCGGGGCCCTGAGCGGCTCGGCGCCGGGCAGGTGCACCCCCTCAGCCCGTCCGGCGCTTGAGGACGAGCGCCTTTCGGGCGCGACCGGGGTCCGGGGCGGAGCCCCAGGATCCTGAACCTCAGCCGTTCCATAGCCCCCGGAGGGTTTCGGGAAGGGGTGGGGTGGGGCCATCCTCCCGGCCCCCGGCCGTCAGGTGCAGACCGTGCTGGCGCACCCGCGCAGTTCCCCGCGCCCCTAGTAGGGCACCCGGCACCGAACGGTCGCGCCCACCGCGGGGCGGGGTCACACCGCCGGGACGCAGCGGCCGGACTCCGTGCGGTACTGCCACGCCGCCCCGTCCCGCACCAGCTCCCGCACCGCCCCGACGAACCGCTCCACGTGCTCGTCCGGGGTCCCCGCACCGAAGCTGACCCGGATCGCGTTCAGGGACCGCTCGCCCGGCTCCGCCTCCGGCGCCCCGCACTCCCCCGGGTCCTGCGGCTCGCTGCCGAGCAGCGTGCGCACCAGCGGGTGGGCGCAGAAGAGGCCGTCGCGCACCCCGATCCCGTACTCCGCGGAGAGCGCCGCCGCGAAGTGCGAGCTGTTCCACCCGTCGACGACGAACGAGATGACGCCGACGCGGGGCGCGTCGTCCCCGAAGAGCGAGAGGACCCTCACCTCGGGCACCTCGGCAAGCCCCTCGCGGACCTTCGCGATCAGGTGCCGCTCCCGCTCGACCAGCTCGTCGAAGCCCGCCTCGGTCAGCGCCTTGCAGGCGGAGGCGATGGAGTAGACGCCGATGACGTTGGGCGAGCCGGCCTCGTGGCGGGCCGCCGTGGTGTGCCACTCGACGTCCACGCCGCCGTCGGCGCGCCGCGCGACCCGCTTGGAGGCGCCGCCGCCGGCCAGGTACGGCTCCGCGTCCTGGAGCCAGTCCGCGCGGCCCGCGAGGACACCCGAGCCGAACGGCGCGTACAGCTTGTGCCCGGAAAGGGCGACCCAGTCGACGTCCAACTCCCGTACGGAGACGGGGTGGTGGGGCGCGAGCTGCGCCGCATCCAGGACGATGCGGGCGCCGTGCGCGTGCGCCGCGGCGGCGAGCTCGCGCACCGGCCACAGCTCCCCGGTGACGTTGGACGCGCCGGTGACGCAGACCAGCGCCGGCCCGTAAGGGTCGCGGTCGGCCAGCGCGCGCTCCAGCGTCTCGACGGCCTGCTGCGGCGTGCGCGGCGCGTTCAGGTAGGTCACGCGGGCGTCCTGCCACGGCAGCAGCGAGGCGTGGTGCTCGGTCTCGAAGACGAAGACCTGGCAGTCGGCGGGGAGCGTCCGGGCAAGCAGGTTGAGCGAGTCGGTGGTGGAGCGGGTGAAGACGACCTGGTCGCCGGGGCGGCAGTCGAGGAACTCCGCCACCGTCACCCGGCTGTTCTCGAACAGGTCGGTGGAGAGCTGCGAGAGGTAGCCGGCACCGCGGTGCACGCTGCCGTAGTACGGGGCGTACGCGGCGACGTCGTCCCAGACCCGCTGCAGGGCGGGCGCGCTCGCCGCGTAGTCGAGGGCGGCGTACGTCACCTCGCCGCCGGTGACGAGCGGCACGGTGACGTCGCGGCCGAGCACCGGCAGCGGCGCCGCACAGCAGGGGTCGGCGGACGCGGCGGAGTCGACGGAGGCCGAGGCGGAAACGGTGGCGGCGGGGCGTGCGGACATGGCGGTATCTCCCAGCAGGGCAAGGCGAGTTGGCTTCGGACCCCGGGTACGGCGGAGTGGCCCGGGGAGCGCGAGGGCTCGACCGGCCTGCCGTGTACGGGTGTTGTCCTCGGACACGCGGCGAAGAAGGGGCCGCGCGGAGGACGGTGAAGAAGGGGCGGAAACGCCCTATCGCATTCGCTTGCTCACGAGACTGCTCCCTTGAGGACCAGGACCCCAGGGCTGTGACATCACGCGATGTCCAGGGGTCCGCGCTTGCCGTAGACCTTGCTGCCTACGACCTGGTCTTCACCCGGGGCACCCCGCCACGGACGGAGGGTTGCCGGACAGCGAGCCGGGGCCTAAATCGCTGTCACTCATGACCTTGGACAGCATCCTGCCACACGTCGCCGCGGGCGCAAGGCACAGTCCGCGATCCGGACTGCGCCGTGCGTCACACCGCGTACGGCCTCAGGCGTTGCTCGCGGCGATCCACCGCTCCAGGGAGCGCAGGGCGGCCCCGGAGTCGATGGCCTCGGCGGCCCGCGCCATCGCGGCTCCGATCTGCCCGGCGAGCGGGCCCTCGCCCGGCTCCAGGGCGACCAGGGCGGCGGCCGAGTTGAGCAGCACCGCGTCCCGGACCGGGCCCTTCTCGCCGGTCAGGAGCCTGCGGACGATCTCCGCGTTGTGAGCGGGGTCGCCGCCGCGCAGCGCCTCGATGGGCACGATCTCGATGCCGACGTCGCGCGGGTCGAAGCTCTGCTCGCGCACGGCGCCGTCCCGTACCACCCAGACCCGGGAGGTGGCGGTGGTGGTCAGTTCGTCCAGGCCGTCGTCGCCGCGGAAGACCAGGGCCGACGAGCCGCGCTCGGCGAGCACCCCGGCCACGATGGGCGCCATCCGCGGGTCGGCCACCCCGGTGGCCTGGGCGCGTACCTTGGCAGGGTTGGTGAGCGGGCCGAGCACGTTGAAGGTGGTGCGGATGCCCAACTCCTTGCGGGCCGCGGCCACATGGCGCAGCGCGGGGTGGAACGTCACCGCGAAGCACATGGTGATCCCGGCCTGCTCGGCCACCTCCACGACCCGCTGCGGGGTGAGCCGCAGATTGACGCCGAGCTTCTCCAGGACGTCGGAGGCGCCGCTGGCGGAGGAGGCGGCGCGGTTGCCGTGCTTGACGACCTTGGCGCCGGTCCCGGCGACCACGATCGCCGACATGGTGGAGATGTTGACGGTCTTGGCGCCGTCGCCGCCGGTGCCCACGATGTCGACGCTGGGCCCCGGCACCCGGATCAGATGGGCGTGCGCGTACATGGTGCGCACCAGGCCGGTGATCTCGGCGACCGTCTCGCCCTTGGCGCGCAGCGCGATCATGAAGCCGGCGATCTGGGCGTTGGTGGCCTCGCCGCTCATGATCTGGTCCATCGCCCAGGCGGTGGCGTCCTCGCTCTGGTCGGTGCCGCTCAGCAGCGAGTCCAGGACACCCGGCCAGGAGTAGGCCGCCACGGTGTCGCCTCCGGTGGGGGTAACAGCGCTCATGGTCGCTCCTGGGTCAAAAAGGATGGGATACCGCCCGTCAGCCTATCGAGAGCGGGAGGCGCCGCGGCATGCGTGCCCGCACTGCGGACGCGGCGCGGGTACGGCGCGGGTACGGAAAAGACTCCGGCCCGGCCCCCGTCAAGGGGCCGGGCCGGAGCCTCGGTTGTGGCGACCGTCAGGTCAAGCGGGGATCAGTGGTGGCCGTGGCCGCTCGTGATCTCCTCGTACTCCTCGGCCGTCGGCTTGGGGATCTGGTTCCCCTCGCCGAAGTAGCCCTTGCTGAACTTGGCGCGCAGCTTCTGCGTCCGCGGGATCTTGCGGGCGACACCGTTCTCGTCGGTCTCGGGACCGAGTTCGAGCGGCTGGTACTGCTCGTGCGCGGTGAGCTTGTAGCGCGCACCGGCGTCGAGCGGCTCGTGGATCTCGACGAACTCACCGTGCGGCAGCCGCTTGATGATGCCGGACTCGCGTCCGTGCAGCACCTTTTCGGCGTCGCGCCGCTGCAGGCCCAGGCAGACCCGCTTGGTGGCGATGAACGCGAGGACCGGAGCGACGAAGAACGCGATCCGCACGAACCAGGTGATGACGTTGATCGAGAGGTGGAAGTGGGTCGCCCAGAGGTCGTTTCCACCACCGATGAGCAGCACCGTGTACCAGGTGATCCACGCGACACCGAACGCGGTACGCGTCGGGGCGTTGCGCGGCCGGTCCGCGATGTGGTGCTCGCGCTTGTCGCCGGTGACCCAGGCCTCGATGAACGGGTAGACCGCGATGGCCGCGAGGACCAGCGGGAAGATCACCAGCGGGATGAACACACCCAGGACGAGGGTGTGGCCCCACAGGTTGATCTCCCAGCCCGGCATGACTCGGATGAGGCCTTCGGAGAAGCCCATGTACCAGTCGGGCTGGGCGCCGGTGGAGACCTGGTCCGGCCGGTAGGGGCCGATCGCCCAGATCGGGTTGATCGAGGCGATCGCCGCGACGACCGCGATGACGCCGAAGACCAGGAAGAAGAAGCCGCCGGCCTTCGCCATGTACACCGGGAGCAGCGGCATGCCGACGACGTTCTTGTTGGTACGTCCCGGACCCGCGAACTGGGTGTGCTTGTGGTAGAAGACCAGGATCAGGTGCGCCACCATCAGGCCGAGCATGATGCCCGGCAGCAGCAGGATGTGCACCGAGTAGAACCGGGCCACGAAGTCGCCGCCGGGGAACTCCCCGCCGAACAGGAAGAACGAGAGGTACGTGCCGACGACCGGCACGGACAGGATCGCGCCTTCCATGAAGCGGACACCGGTGCCCGACAGCAGGTCGTCCGGGAGCGAGTAACCGGTGAAGCCGGTGAACATGCCGAGGACGAACAGCAGGAAGCCGAAGAGCCAGTTGACCTCGCGCGGCTTGCGGAACGCGCCCGTGAAGAACACGCGCATCATGTGCACGAACATGCCGGCGAGGAAGATCAGCGCCGCCCAGTGGTGGATCTGCCGGATCAGCAGACCACCGCGCACGTCGAAGCTGATGTGCATGGTCGAGTTGAACGCCTCGGACATGTGCATGCCCTGCAGCGGCACGTACGAGCCGTCGTAGACGACCTCGTTCATGCTCGGGTGGAAGAACAGCGTCAGATACACACCCGTGAGGATGATGATGATGAAGCTGTACATGCAGATCTCGCCGAGCATGAAGGACCAGTGGTCCGGGAAGATCTTGCGCATGTTGGCCTTGGCCAGGGAGTAGATCCCCAGCCGGCCGTCCGCCCAGTCTGCGATCCGCTCGCCGGCCGGTGCCTGCTCGCGTGAATCCTTCGCAGTCATCAGGTCAGCCCCTCTCGAAGAAGGCAGGACCGACGGGCTCGTCGAAGTCGCCGAGCGCTTCGAGGTAACCCTCGTCATTCACACCGATCCGCAGCTGCGGAAGCGGGTGACCGGCCGGGCCGAAGATGACACGGGCGCCGTCGGAGAGGTCGAAAGTGGACTGGTGGCACGGGCAGAGCACGTGGTGCGTCTGCTGCTCGTACAGGGAGATCGGGCAGCCGACGTGGGTGCAGATCTTCGAGTACGCGACGATGCCCTGGTGCGACCATTCGAGCTCGCGCTTGTCCTTGATGTCCTCCGGCTTGATCCGGACGAGCATCAGGGCGGCCTTGGCGATCTGCGTCTGGAAGTCCTCCGCGTCCTCCTCCAGGCCCTCGGGCTTGGCGAAGGTGAGGGAACCGACCAGCAGGTCCTCGGGACGCAGCGGCTCGTTGGTGTTCATGTTGATCAGGGCCTTGCCCTTGGCCCACATGGTGTGCCGCAGCTTGTCCTCGGGCAGCGTGCCCAGGTCGCGCAGGAGCATCACACCGGAGAGCGGCACCATGGCCAGCGCGCCGAACATGGTGTTGCGGATCAGCTTGCGCCGTCCGAAGCCGGACTCGGCCGCGCCCTGCCTGAAGTCGGCCATGACCTGCGCCTTGACCTCGGCCGGAGCCGCGATCTCGTGACGCTCGGCCGGCATCTCGACGTCGGACATCAGGGTGCGGGCCCAGTGGACCGCGCCCGCGCCGATGCAGAACAGCGCCACGCCGAGGGTCAGACCCAGGGCGAAGTTGAGGGCGCTGACATGCCCGAACGGGAAGATGAAGACGATCTTGTCGACCGGGAAGATCACGTACGAGGCGATGAAGCCGACCGTCGCGACCATCGACAGGAAGAACAGGAACGCGACCGCGCGCTCGGAGCGCTTGGCCGCCCGCTCGTCGATGTCCTGGACGCGCGGCTTGTGGGCCGGCAGTCCGGGGTCGGCGAAGGGGTCACCGGCGGTGTCTACCGCGCCGTGCGCGGTGGCCTGCGCTTCAGGCAGGCTCTCGGAATTCTCTTGGCTACTCATGACTTCTTGGCCTTAGCGGTGTGGGCCGCGACCCAGATGGCTACTGCGATGAGGGCACCCAGACCGAAGATCCAGCCGAACAGCCCCTCGCTGACCGGGCCGAGCCCGCCGAGCTTGAGGCCACCGGGGCTCGCGGACGTGTCGCTGTTCACGGCGTGCAGGTACGCGATGATGTCCTGCTTCTGCTTCTGCGGCATCGTCGTGTCCGGGAAGGACGGCATGTTCTGCGGGCCGGTCTGCATGGCCTCGTAGATGTGCTTGGGGTCCACGTCCTCCAGGCTGGGGGCGAACTTGCCGTTCGTCAGGGCACCGCCCTCACCCGTGAAGTTGTGGCACTGGGCACAGTTGGTGCGGAACAGCTCGCCACCCTTGGCGATGTCCGCACCGCTGGGGTTGTACTGCGACTCGGTCGGCACGCTCGGCCCGGCGCCCAGCGACGCCACGTAGGCGCGGAGCTGGTCGATCTGGGGCTGCGTGTAGATGACCTTCTTCTTCGGCACCTGCGCGCCGGGCTGCTGCGCCGGCATGCGGCCGGTGCCGACCTGGAAGTCGACGGCGGCGGCGCCCACGCCGACCAGGGAGGGGCCGTCAGAGGTTCCCTGACCGCCGGTTCCGTGGCAGCTGGCGCAGCCTACGGAGTACAGCTTCTTGCCCTCGTCGATGGCGAGGGACTGGGCGGTTTCGTCAGCCTGCGCCTTGCCCGCGGGCGCGAACGCGGCGTACAGCCCCCCGGTGGCCGCCAGCGCGAGGAGTAGGACGACGAGCGCCGCCAGCGGATGGCGTCGTCGTGCGGAGAGCTTTTTCACGGATTACCCCGGTGTCAGGATCTTCTGCGTCGATGCTGGATGTGGTGCGGACCTACGGGTCCGGTTACTGGATCAGGTAGATCGTGGCGAAGAGGCCGATCCACACGACATCGACGAAGTGCCAGTAATAGGACACGACGATGGCCGCGGTCGCCTGTTCATGGGTGAACCTCTTCGCCGCGTACGTCCTGCCAAGAACCAGCAGGAAGGCGATCAGGCCGCCCGTCACATGCAGTCCGTGGAAGCCCGTGGTCAGGTAGAACACCGAGCCGTACGGGTCCGAGGACAGCGAGAGGCCGTCCTTCTTCACCAGGTCGGTGTACTCGAAGATCTGGCCTCCGATGAAGATCGCACCCATCACGAACGTGATGGAGAACCAGGTGCGGAGCTTCTTCACGTCGCCCCGCTCCGCGGCGAAGACGCCGAGCTGGCAGGTGAGGGAGGAGAGCACCAGGATCGTGGTGTTGGTCGCCGAGAACGGAACGTTCAGGGACGAGGCCATCTCTTTCCAATGCGCGGCACCCGTTACCGATCGCAGAGTGAAGTACATCGCGAAGAGGGCCGCGAAGAACATCAGCTCGGAACTCAACCAGATGATGGTTCCGACGCTGGTGAGGTTCGGCCGATTGACCGACGGGTGCGCGTGCCCGGTTTCTACTGTCGTTGCTGTCGCCACGACCGACATTATGTCGGTCGCTTATCCCGCCCTCACTCCGGGGGGTGCCGTTCGGTGTGTCAGGCGCGTATGCAGGGCCCGAACGGCCCATCGAAGGGCTGCCCGAACCGGTGTTGACGGGCAGTCGGACGGAGTAGCATCCGCGCATCGGTTCATGACCCAACGTCGGCGAAAACGCCGGACCTTCGGAGGATCCATGCAGTCGAGCGCCACCGTACTGGTCTACAGCGACGACGCGAACACCCGTGCCCAGGTGCGGCTCGCGGCCGGCCGCAGGCCCGCCTCCGACGTGCCGCCGGTGGAGTTCCTGGAGTGCGCGACGCTGCCCGCGGTCCTCAAGGAGCTGGACCGCGGCGGCATCGACGTGTGTGTCCTGGACGGCGAGGCGGTCCCCGCGGGCGGCATGGGCGTGTGCCGCCAGATCAAGGACGAGGTCTTCCACTGCCCGCCGGTGCTGCTCCTCATCGGCCGCCCGCAGGACGCCTGGCTGGCCACGTGGAGCCGTGCGGACGCCGCGGTGACCCTGCCGGTCGACCCGGTCGAGTTCGCGGACGCCCTGGCCTCCCTGCTGCGCAAGCGGCTCGCTGTGGGTGCCTGACCTCACACTCCCGGCCGCAGCCGGGCGGAGTTGACCTTGCTCTGCCCGGCCTTGAGGTCGGCGGTCAGGACGCTGCCCGTGCGCCACTTGTCCCACGACACGTTCCAGTCGCCGAACCCGTTGTCGAAGGGCGTCATGTCCTCGCCGATGCTGTTGACGACGGTGACGATGTCGCCCTCGTTGATGTTCTCGAAGAACCACGCGGCGTTGCCGGTGCTCATGCCCGTGCAGCCGTGGCTGACGTTCTCGGCGCCCTGCGACCCCACCGACCAGGGCGCGGCGTGCACGTACTCGCCGCTCCAGGTGACCCGGGTCGCGTAGTACACCGGCAGGTCGTAGGCGTCCGAGCTGCCGGCCGAGATGCCGACGGTGGTGCCGCGCATACGTACGAAGTACTGCTTGCCCAGGACCACCTTGACGCCGTTGCGGGTGGCGAAGCCGGGCTTGCCGGTGGTGACCGGAATGGTGTTGATCACTTCTCCGTTGCGCTTCACCGTCATGGTGTGGCCCGCGGCGTCCGTGATGGCCTCGACGCGGTCGCCGGTGGTGATCTTCAGGGGCTTGCCCGCGCCGCCGTACAGCTTGTCGGCGATCTTCACACCCTCCAGGTTGGAGTGGACGTTGATGGTGGCGTGGGTGGGCCAGTACTCCTTCGGGCGGTAGTGCAGGACCTTGTCGTCCACCCAGTACCAGGCGCCCTCCACCGAGGGCGTGGACTCGACCTTCAGGGCCCGCTCCACGATCGCGCGGGCCGCCTTGTCCTTGACGGGCTTGCTGAGTTGCGCGGTGATGGGCTGCCCGACGCCGTACGTGCCCGCGTCCGGCCCGAACTCGACCTCCACGGCGTCCTTGGCCGCCGCGGTGTCGAACGTCAGCGTGCGCAGCCCCGGGGAGCCGTCCTCGTTCTCCGTGGAGACCTTGACGGTGTAGTGCGCGCCGGCCACCAGCGGGGCGGTGGAGCGCCACCTGCTGCCGTCCGCGGCGAGTTCGCCCGCCAGATAGCGCCCGTTGCCGTCGACGGCGGTGACGTCGGTCAGACGGTCGTCCTTGCCCTTGGCGGTGATCTCCAGGGGCTTGTCGGGATCGGCCTTCTGGCTGCCCGCGGGGCCGTTGTAGACGACCTGCCCGGCCGCGTCGTACGGCTTGGCGGACAGCGGGTTGCCGTGGGTTCCGCCGCACCCCGTGGCCCCCACACCGAGGGACAGGACCAGGAGGGTGCAGCTCACTACGGTGGGGATGCGCGGTGCGTGGCTCATGACCTCACGGTATGAAGATTCGTCAGATCCGGCGCGTCGGGTGACTGCAAACGAGGGGCCCCCCGTCTCGTGGTGAGACGGAGGGCCCCTCGGTGGTGCGGTGCGGTGTGCCCAGGACCTACTGGTTCTGGTTCTCGCCGCGGTAGTACTCGAAGACCCAGCCGTACAGGCCGACCAGGATCAGCGGGGCCGAGAAGTACAGCAGCCACCAGCCCATGGCGATCGCGAGGAAGGCCAGGGCGCCGCCGATGCCGAGCGCGAGCGGCTGCCAGGAGTGCGGCGAGAAGAAGCCGACCTCACCGGCGTCGTCCGCGACGTCGGCCTCCTTGTCGTCCTGGGCGCCCACGTCGACCCGCCGGGCCGTGAAGGCCAGGTAGAAGCCGATCATGACGCTCAGGCCGAAGGCCATGACGAGCGCGGTGGTGCCGGCCGCCTCCTTGGACCACACGCCGTACACGACGGCCATGACCAGGATGAAGGCGGACAGCCACAGGAACATCTTGCCCTGGATCTTCACTTCCCGGCCTCCTTGCCACCGGTGAGCATGTTGTCACCGTGGACGTCGCCGTGGTTCTCGAGCTGGTCGAGAGCGGCGATCTCCGGGTGGTGGAGGTCGAACGCCGGCGATTCGGAGCGAATGCGCGGCATCGTGAGGAAGTTGTGCCGGGGCGGCGGGCAGGACGTCGCCCATTCGAGCGAACGGCCGTAGCCCCACGGGTCGTCGACCTCGATCTTCTTGCCGTACTTGGCGGTCTTCCAGACGTTGTAGAGGAACGGCAGGATCGACAGGCCGAGCAGGAAGGAGGAGATCGTCGAGATCGTGTTGAGGGCGGTGAAGCCGTCGGCCGCCAGGTAGTCGGCGTAACGACGCGGCATGCCCTCGACACCCAGCCAGTGCTGCACCAGGAACGTGCCGTGGAAGCCCACGAACAGCGTCCAGAAGGTGATCTTGCCGAGCCGCTCGTCCAGCATCTTTCCGGTGAACTTCGGCCACCAGAAGTGGAATCCGGAGAACATCGCGAAGACCACGGTGCCGAAGATGACGTAGTGGAAGTGCGCGACGACGAAGTACGAGTCGGAGACGTGGAAGTCCATCGGCGGCGAGGCCAGGATGACGCCGGTCAGACCACCGAAGGTGAAGGTGATCAAGAAGCCGACGGCCCACAGCATGGGTGTCTCGAAGGACAGTGAGCCCTTCCACATCGTGCCGATCCAGTTGAAGAACTTCACGCCCGTCGGCACGGCGATGAGGAACGTCATGAAGGAGAAGAACGGCAGGAGCACGCCACCGGTGACGTACATGTGGTGCGCCCACACGGTCACGGAGAGGCCCGCGATCGCGATGGTGGCGCCGATCAGTCCGCTGTAGCCGAACATCGGCTTCCGACTGAACACTGGGATCACTTCGGAAATGATTCCGAAGAATGGCAACGCGATGATGTACACCTCTGGATGGCCGAAGAACCAGAAGAGGTGTTGCCAGAGCAACGCGCCGCCATTACTGGCGTCGAAGACATGGGCACCGAACTTGCGGTCCGCCTCCAGGGCGAACAGCGCGGCCGCGAGGACCGGGAAGGCCAGCAGGACCAGAACACCGGTCAGCAGGACGTTCCACACGAAGATCGGCATACGGAACATCGTCATGCCGGGAGCGCGCATGCAGATGATCGTGGTGATGAAGTTGACCGAGCCGAGGATCGTGCCGAAGCCGGAGAAGGCCAGACCCATGATCCACATGTCGGCGCCGACACCCGGCGACCGGACCGCGTCCGACAGCGGGCTGTAGGCGAACCAGCCGAAGTCGGCCGCGCCCTGCGGGGTGAGGAAGCCACCGACCGCGATGGTCGAGCCGAACAGGTAGAGCCAGTAGGCGAACATGTTCAGCCGCGGGAACGCCACGTCGGGCGCGCCGATCTGCAGCGGCATGATCCAGTTCGCGAATCCGGCGAACAGGGGCGTCGCGAACATCAGCAGCATGATCGTGCCGTGCATCGTGAACGCCTGGTTGAACTGCTCGTTCGACATGATCTGCGTGCCGGGGCGGGCGAGTTCGGCGCGCATGAAGAGCGCCATGATGCCGCCGATGCAGAAGAACGCGAACGACGTGACCAGGTACATCGTGCCGATCGTCTTGTGATCAGTGGTGGTCAGCCACTTGATGACGACGTTTCCCGGCTGCTTGCGCCGGACCGGCAGCTCGTTCTCGTACGAGTCGTCTGCTGCCGCGGCACCCTGAGGTTCGTTGAGGATGCTCACAGTTTGTTCGTCTCCGCGTTCTTGGCGGGGTCGGTCTGGGCGATGCCCGCCGGCACGTAGCCGGTCTGGCCCTTCGCAGCCAGCTCCTTGAGGTGCTGCTGATAGCGCTCCGGGGAGACGACCTTCACGTTGAAGAGCATGCGCGAGTGGTCGACGCCGCAGAGTTCGGCGCACTTGCCCAGGAAGGTGCCTTCCTGGTTCGGCGTGACCTCGAACGAGTTGGTGTGCCCGGGGACGACGTCCTGCTTCATCAGGAACGGCACGATCCAGAAGGAGTGGATGACGTCGCGCGAGGTCAGCACGAAGCGGACCTTCTCGCCCTTCGGCAGCCACAGGGTCGGGCCCGGGTTTCCGGTCTGCGGGTTACGGGTGCCGGGGATACCGACGTCGTAGACACCGCCCGCGTTCGCGGGGAAGTCCTTCTTGAACCGGTCCGGAATCGCTTCCAGGTTCGGGTCCGTCGTGGCGTTGCCCTTGACGCCGGGCACGTCCTCGACGTAATTGAAGCCCCAGCTCCACTGATACCCGACCACGTTGACCGTGTGAGCGGGCTTCGGCGTGAGAGCCAGGATCTTCGTCTCGTCGCGTGCCGTGAAGTAGAAGAGCACGGAGACGATGATGAGCGGAACCACGGTGTACAGCGCCTCGATGGGCATGTTGTACCGGGTCTGCGGGGGTACCTCGACCTTGGTGCGGCTGCGCCGGTGGAAGATGACGCTCCACAGGATCAGGCCCCACACCAGCACGCCCGTGGCGAGCGCTGCCGCCCACGAGCCCTGCCAGAGGGACAGGATCCTGGGAGCCTCTTCCGTCACCGGAGTGGGCATACCAAGTCGAGGGAAGTCTTTCCAGTTGTACGAGCAACCGGATGCTGTCGCCAGGACCAGGCCCGCAGTCAGCACCTGCGGCAGCTTCCGCCGCATCGGGCGCCGCGACGAGCGGTCGGAGCCGTTGGGACTCACGTAGCGCCTTCCCGAGAGTCTCGCCCGCGGTGGTCGGCTACGGCCGTCTCGCTGGTCGGTCGCCGCCCTGGCACACGGGCAGGGGTTTGGATGTTTATGCGGACCAAACCCTACTGGACGCTATTTGGGGTCGCGCGGGGAGGGTGCCCAACGCGCCGTCCGAGTCCCCGAAGGGGTGGAGCCGCGGTGGAATCCCGGCCTCCGGGCGCCATCTGACGACCCCTCGCCCCGGCCGCCGCCGCTCGTGCGCCTGGCCGGGGTTAGCGTGGCGCCGTGCCCTACTTCGACGCGGCCTCCTCGGCCCCCCTGCACCCCGTCGCCCGCCAGGCCCTGCAAGCCTCCTTGGACGAGGGGTGGGCCGATCCGGCCCGGCTCTACCGGGAGGGGCGGCGCGCCCGGCTGCTCCTGGACGCGGCGCGCGAGGCCGCGGCGGAGGCCGTGGGATGCCGTCCCGACGAGCTCAGCTTCACCGGTTCGGGGACCCGCGCGGTGCACTTGGGAATTTACGGATCCTTGTCCGGGCGTCGGCGTGTCGGGCGGCACCTGGTGGTGTCCGCGGTCGAACACTCCTCGGTCCTCCATTCGGCCGCGTCCCACGAGTCGGACGGCGGTTCGGTCACCGAGGTCGCGGTGGACCGCACGGGCCGGGTCTCCCCCGACGCGTACGCCGCGGCGCTGCGCCCCGACACCGCGCTCGCCTGTCTCCAGTCCGCCAACCACGAGGTGGGTACGGTCCAGCCGGTCGCCGAGGTGGCGGAGGTGTGCCGGGCGGCCGGGGTGCCGCTGCTGGTCGACGCGGCGCAGTCGCTGGCGTGGGGGCCGGTCGAGGGGGCGTGGTCGGCCCTCGCGGCGAGTGCCCACAAATGGGGCGGACCGGCAGGAGTCGGGCTGCTCGCGGTGCGCAAGGGCGTCCGGTTCGCACCCCAAGGGCCGGTGGACGAGCGGGAGTCGGGGCGGGTGCCCGGCTTCGAGAACATTCCGGCGATCGTCGCGGCGGCGGCATCGCTGCGTGCCGTACGGGCCGGGGCGGAGGCCGAGTCGGCGCGGCTGCGGGCCCTGGTGGAGAGGATCCGGGGCCGGGTCGTGGAGCTGGTGCCGGATGTGGAGGTGGTCGGCGACGCGGTGCGCCGGCTGCCGCACCTGGTCACCTTCTCCTGTCTCTATGTCGACGGAGAGACGCTGCTGCACGAGCTGGACCGGGCGGAATTCTCTGTTTCCTCCGGTTCGTCCTGTACGAGCAGCACACTGACCCCCAGCCATGTGCTGCGGGCGATGGGGGTCCTGAGCGAGGGCAACGTGCGGGTGTCCCTGCCCGTGGGGACCTCGGCGCAGGACGTCGACCGGTTCATCGAGGTGCTGCCCGGCATCGTCGCGTCCGTACGGTCCACCCTGGGGGCGCCGGCCGCCGCGGCCGGGCCCGGCGACAGCGCGGAGTTCACGGTGGACTCGCTGGGCCGGCTCTGCCCGATCCCGGTCATCGAACTGGCCAAGGCGATCGGGCACGTGCCCGTGGGCGGCACGGTCACCGTGCTCGCCGACGACGAGGCGGCCCGGCTCGACATCCCGGCGTGGTGCGAGATGCGGGGTCAGGAGTACCTCGGCGAGCACCCGGCGGCGGCCGGAACCGCCTACCGGGTGCGCCGGGTGAGCTGACCCCGGAGGGACGTCCTACTGGAGGTGGACCCGCACCTCGGCGGCGGCCTCGTCGCCGTACGCCTTGGTGAAGCGGTCCATGAAGCCCGCCCGGCGCATCGTGTACTCCTGCGTGCCGAGCGTCTCGATGACCAGGGTGGCCAGCATGCAGCCGACCTGGGCGGCGCGCTCGTGGCCGACGCCCCAGGCCAGGCCGGTCAGGAAGCCGGCGCGGAACGCGTCGCCGACTCCGGTCGGGTCGACCTTCGCCTCCTCCTCGGGGCAGCCCACCAGGATCGGCTCGGCGCCGACCGCCTCGATGCGCACACCGCGCGAGCCGAGGGTGGTGACCCGGTGGCCGACCTTGGCGAGGATCTCCTCGTCGCTCCAGCCGGTCTTCGACTCGATGAGCCCCTTCTCGTACTCGTTGGAGAAGAGGTACGTCGCGCCTTCGAGCAGGGTGCGGATGTCGTCGCCGGACATGCGGGCGATCTGCTGCGAGAAGTCGGCCGCGAAGGGGATGCTCCGCGCCTTGCACTCCTCGGTGTGGCGCAGCATCGCCTCGGGGTCGTCGGCGCCGATCAGCACGAGGTCGAGGCCGCCCACGCGGTCGGCGACGGCCTTCAGCTCGATCTGGCGGGCCTCGCTCATCGCGCCCGTGTAGAAGGAGCCGATCTGGTTGTGGTCGGCGTCGGTGGTGCAGACGAAGCGGGCGGTGTGCAGGACCTCGGAGATCCGCACCGAGCCGGTGTCCACGCCGTGCCGGTCGAGCCAGGCGCGGTACTCGTCGAAGTCGGAGCCGGCCGCGCCGACCAGGATGGGCCGGCCGCCGAGCTGGCCCATGCCGAAGCAGATGTTGGGACCGACACCGCCGCGCCGTACGTCGAGGTTGTCGACGAGGAAGGAGAGGGAGACCGTGTGCAGCTGGTCGGCGACCAGCTGGTCGGCGAATCGGCCGGGGAAGGTCATGAGGTGGTCGGTGGCGATGGAGCCGGTGACTGCGATACGCACGACGGGGGCGCTCCTGAGGAGAATACGGAGGGGCGGGCGTTGACAGTTCACGCTACCGGGTCGCCCCTGCTGGGCCGACCGGCGGAAACTACCCAATAGTAGGTCCTTCTGCCCACACCGACCGGTGCGTACGGTGCGGACATGGAAACCAAGGTGAGCAGTGCGCGTGGGCATGGAACGGCGGCCGATCCGGGTCTGGAGAAGCTGCGCGGCGACTGCGCGCGGATGGCTCCGCACTGGGTCGTGCCCGCGGCGGCCGCTCCGGCGCCGGTACCGCCGTCCCGCATCCACGGTGTGACCGTTCCGCCGTCCTCGGTACGGCTGATCGCGGACATGTCCGAATACGGGGACTGAAACGGCCTGATCACGCGGGGTGCGGCGCACGGATGGAACCGTGCGCTCCCCCGCTCCGTCCAAGCGGCGTCCCTCGTAAGGGGGATGCGGGATACGACTGGACAGGAGCGATCTGGTGAGCAGCGAGCACACGCAGGACGAGCCCCGGCAGCGGCGTTCTCGGCGGTCTCCCTTGGTCCTCGCCGCGGCGGCCGTGGCCGTACTGGCCGCGGGAGGCGGCGGGGCGTACTGGGCCACGACGGCGTCGTCCTCGGGCGGCGGCGGCACCGCCGGCAAGGACGGCGCTCCGCCACCGCTCGCACTCGACAGCGCCCCCGGCGGGGGCGGCGCGGGGAGCGGCGGCGGGGGCAACGGCGGCAACGGCATCGCGCCGGGCGAGCCCGACCCCAACGGGGTGGTCTACCGGGCGTCGGTGAAGCTGCCCGGCGGTCCCGGCGAGGCGTCCGTCTACCAGCCGCACGGCACGGTGAGCGAGGCCGACGTGCACCGGCTGGCGCAGGCGCTCGGCGTCGACGGCGCGGCCCGCCTCGAAGGGGGCACCTGGAAGGTGGGGGCCACGAAGGACGGCTCGGGCCCTACCCTGACGGTCAGTCAGAAGGCGCCCGGCACCTGGTCGTTCGCCCGCTTCGGCAGTGGCGGCACGGACAACTGCCCCAAGGGCAAGATGTGTCCCATGCACACCACGGGCGCGGACACCGGAGCGGACACCGGTGGCGACACGGGCGGCGCGCCGGTGAGTGAGCAGGCGGCGAAGGCGGCGGCGGCCCCGGTCCTCAAGGCGCTCGGCGAGGACGACGCCAAGCTCGACGCCAAGGAAGTCCTCGCGTCGGCGCGGGTGGTGAACGCCGATCCGGTGGTCGGCGGGCTTCCCACGTACGGCTGGACGACCGGCATCCAGGTCGGTTCGAACGGCCAAGTGGTGGGCGGAAGCGGCCAGTTGAAGACCCTGGACAAGGGTGCGACCTATCCGGTGATCGGCGCGGACCAGACGCTGGCCCAGCTGAACGGCCAGGGCGGCGAACGGCCGAAGTCCAAGGACTGCACCGGCCCGGTGCCGCTGGACGGGCAGCCCACCAAGGGCCGGCTCCCGAGCGACCCCCAGGGCAACATCCAGCAGCCGTGCAAGCAGCCGACGCCGTCGACAATGACGATCGACGGGGCCGTGTTCGGGCTCGCCGCGCAGTCCGTGGGCGGGGTGCAGACCCTCGTGCCGTCGTGGCTGTTCCAGGTGAAGCCGGACGCCGGCCAGGCGTTCACGATCACCGCCCCCGCGGTGGCCCCGCCGTACGTGACCAAGCCGACCGGCGCGCCCGTGCCGAAGCCGTCGGGTTCGGCCACGACGCCGGGCGCCCATGGCCAGGCGCTGAAGTCGTACGCCCTGGCGCCCGACGGGCGGACGCTGGACGTCACGTTCTGGGGCGGGGTGTGCAGCACGTACACCGCGACCGCCGACGAGAGCGGTGACGGGGTGCGGGTGACGGTGACCGGTCAGGTCAAGGACGCGAAGAAGATGTGCATCACGCTGGCCAAGCAGCAGACGGTCCCGGTGGAGCTGCACCAGTCGCTCGGCGCCCGCAAGGTGATCGACGCGGACACGGGCAAGGAGCTGCCGAAGACCTAGCTCCGGGCGCCGGGTCGTGCGACGACGGCGTGCGGCCGTGACGAACACAACGACGTACGGGCATGACGAAGGCGGGTGCCCCCGGTCTCACCGGGGGCACCCGCCTTTCGACTGCCGTCAGGCCTAGCTGAAGGAGTCGCCGCAGGCGCAGGAGCCCGTCGCGTTCGGGTTGTCGATCGTGAAGCCCTGCTTCTCGATGGTGTCGACGAAGTCGATCGAGGCGCCGCCCAGGTACGGGGCGCTCATGCGGTCGGTCACGACCTTGACGCCGTCGAAGTCCTTGACGACGTCACCGTCGAGCGAACGCTCGTCGAAGAACAGCTGGTAGCGCAGGCCCGAGCAGCCGCCGGGCTGAACGGCGACGCGCAGCGCCAGATCGTCCCGGCCTTCCTGCTCAAGGAGGCCCTTGACCTTGGCCGCGGCGGCGTCGGACAGGAGGATGCCGTCGCTCACGGTGGTGGTCTCGTCCGATACGGACATCTGCTTCTCTCCCGGGTTGTACGGAGACTGCTTGCCGCCGGTTGCAACCGGCGGGGCCCCGGATTCATTCCGGGTTCTTCTCTTTCATGCTCGCACACAAGGACGCGGGCGGGAAAAGGCCCGGGGGCGGCTCCCTGCGGGGGGCCGGGGCCGCGCGGGGCGGCCGACCGGGTGCGTCACATCGACGCTATGGCCATCGTCAAAGTGACGTGAAGCGGTTATGATAGATAGCGTCATTTAGACGAAAACCCCTGAGTGCAAGCACCCCGGGGCCACTGGAGCGGCTCCGCCGCACGCTTTAGGAAAAGAAAGGGTGCGTGACGTGACCACCGCCCAGCCCCGTCAGGACCTCGCAGGCCGCGTCGATCTCGACGTACAGCCGACGCCGCTCGCCCTGCTGCTGCTCGGCCGCGAGGCCGACCCCAGGAGCGAGCGCGGCGTGGAGTGTCCCGGCGACCTTCCTTCGCCCTCCGACCCCGGCCTGGTGGAACGCGCCCGCGCCGCCAAGGCCAAGCTCGGGGACAAGGTCTTCATCCTCGGGCACCACTACCAGCGCGACGAGGTCATCGAGTTCGCCGATGTGACGGGCGACTCCTTCAAGCTGGCCAAGGACGCGGCGGCCCGGCCCGGAGCCGAGTACATCGTGTTCTGCGGCGTGCACTTCATGGCCGAGTCCGCCGACATCCTGACCGGCGACGACCAGAAGGTCGTCCTGCCGGACCTGGCCGCGGGCTGCTCGATGGCCGACATGGCCACCGCCGAGCAGGTCGCCGAGTGCTGGGACGTCCTGACCGAGGCCGGCATCGCCGAGCAGGTCGTGCCCGTCTCGTACATGAACTCCTCGGCCGACATCAAGGCGTTCACCGGCAAGCACGGCGGCACCATCTGCACCTCCTCCAACGCCGAGCGCGCCCTGAACTGGGCCTTCGAGCAGGGGGAGCCCAATGCAACAAAGGTGCTGTTCCTGCCGGACCAGCACCTGGGCCGCAACACCGCCGTGCGCGACCTCGGCCTCTCCCTCGACGACTGCGTGCTCTACAACCCGCACAAGCCGAACGGCGGGCTCACCGTGGAGCAGCTGCGCGCCGCGAAGATGATCCTGTGGCGCGGCCACTGCTCGGTGCACGGCCGCTTCTCGCTCGACTCGGTCAACGACGTGCGTGAGCGCATCCCGGGCGTCAACGTCCTGGTGCACCCCGAGTGCAAGCACGAGGTCGTGGCCGCGGCGGACTACGTCGGCTCGACGGAGTACATCATCAAGGCCCTGGAGGCCGCCCCGCGCGGTTCGAAGTGGGCGATCGGCACCGAGCTGAACCTGGTGCGGCGCCTGGCCAATCGTTTCGCCGCGGAGGACAAGGAGATCGTCTTCCTCGACAAGACGGTCTGCTTCTGCTCGACCATGAACCGCATCGACCTGCCGCACCTGGTGTGGACCCTGGAGTCGCTCGCCGAGGGCAAGCTGATCAACCAGATCCAGGTCGACCGGGAGACCGAGAGCTTCGCGAAGCTGGCCCTGGAGCGGATGCTGGCGCTGCCGTAGCCCACCGCCGCTCCCCCGCACCGCACGGCGAAGGCCGCCCCCGTCGAGGGAGCGGCCTTCGTCGCGTACGGGGTCGGTCAGGCGTTGGCCGGCTCCCGGTCGTCGGAGTCCGACGCCTGGGTGGGGCCGGCCTTCTTGGCGCGCTTGGCCGCCTTCTTCGTGGCCCGGCGCTCCTTGCGGAGCTCGACCATCGCGTAGAGGGTCGGGACCAGGAGCAGCGTCAGAAGCGTCGACGTCACCAGACCGCCGATCACCACGACCGCGAGCGGCTGGGCGATGAAGCCGCCCTCGCCGGTGACGCCGAGCGCCATCGGGAGCAGCGCGAAGATCGTCGCCAGGGCCGTCATCAGGATCGGGCGCAGACGGTGGCGGCCACCCTCGACGACCGCCTCGACCACGCCGAGCCCCTGCTTGCGGTACTGGTTGATCAGGTCGATCAGGACGATCGCGTTGGTCACCACGATGCCGATCAGCATGAGCATGCCGATCATCGCCGGGACACCCATCGGGGTGCCGGTGGCGATCAGCAGGCCGATCGCGCCGGTGGCGGCGAACGGGATGGCGACGAGCAGGATCAGCGGCTGGATGAGCGACTTGAACGCCGCGACCAGGAGCATGAAGACGATCGCGATCGCCGCCAGCATCGCCAGGCCCAGGTTCTTGAACGCGTCCGACTGGTCCGAGGAGACGCCGCCGATGGACGCGGTCGCGCCGGCCGGCAGCTTCAGGTCCTTGATCTTGGCCTGGAGGTCGGTGCTGACCTTGCCGGTGTTGTCGCCGACCGGCTTGGCGGTGATGGTCGCCGAGCGGGCGCCGTCGATCCGGGTCATCGAGACCGGCCCCGGCACCAGCTTCACATCGGCGATGTCACCGAGCTTGACCGCGCCGAGCGACAGGTTCTTGAGCTGGTCCACGGTGGTTGCCGGGTCGGGCGAGGTGATGTACACGTCCCGCTCGGCGTCGCCCATGATCGCCTTGGTGACCTGGGTGCCGCGCACCTGCTGGGCGACGGCCATGCCGAGGGTGGTCTGGTTGAAGCCCGCGTCGGCCGCCTTGTCGTTGGGCTGCACCGAGACCCGCGGCACGCTCTGCGCCAGGTCGCTCTGGACGTCGCTGACGTCCTTGAGACCCGCCACGGCACCGCGCACCTGCTCGGCGGCCTTCTTCAGGACGTCGCCGTCGGCCGCCTTCACGACCACGCTCAGGTCCTGGCTGCCGAAGCCGCCGCCGGTCGAGACGGCGGGGTTGCCCGGCTGGCCCTTGAGTGCCGCCTCCAGACGGTCGTGCGCCTTGGTGTAGTCGCCGGCGCTCTTCAACGTCACCGTGTACGAGGCCTGGTTGGCGCCGGTGCCGCCGCCGAAGGCCGCCATGAAGCCGGAGGAGCCGACGGTGACCTGGTAGCTCTTGACCGCCGGGTCGGCCGAGAGGATCTTCTCGACGTTCTTCGACGCGGCGTCCGCCGCGTCCAGGCTGGTGCCGGCGGGCAGTTCCTGCTTGATCGAGAGGGTGTCCTGGTCGCCCTGGTCGAAGAAGTTGGTCTTCAGGAGGCCGGCCATGCCGAACGTGCCGATCAGGATCACCACGGCGAGGGCCACGCTGGTGAGGCGGCGCCGGGTCGCGAAGCGCAGGACCGGGACGTAGATCCGCTGGAGGCGGGACTTGTTCTCCTTCTCCTCCGCCCTGCGGCGCGCCTCGTCCGGGTCGATGCCCGCGATCGCCTTCGGCGCGCGCAGGAACCAGAACGACAGGACCGGGACGACGGTCAGCGAGACCAGCAGCGAGGCGAGCAGGGCCGCGGTGACGGTGAGGCTGAACGAGCCGAAGAGCTCGCCCACCATGCCGCCCACGAAGGCGATGGGAAGGAAGACCGCGACGGTGGTGAGCGTCGAGGCGGTCACCGCGCCGGCGACCTCCTTGACGCCCGTCAGGATCGCCGAGTGGCGCTCCTCGCCGTAGCCGAGGTGGCGCTTGATGTTCTCCAGGACCACGATCGAGTCGTCGACGACCCGGCCGATCGCGATGGTCAGCGCGCCCAGGGTGAGCATGTTGAGCGAGAGGTCCTGCGTCCACAGCACGATCAGGGCGAGCACCACGGAGAGCGGGATGGAGACCGCGGTCACCAGGGTGGAGCGGACCGACGCGAGGAAGAGCAGGATCACGATCACGGCGAAGAGCAGGCCGAGCGCGCCCTCGGTGGTCAGGCCGGAGATGGCCTTGGAGACCTGCGGGCCCTGGTCGGAGACGACGGTGAGCTCCGCGCCGGCGCCGAGGTCCTTCTTCAGGTCGGGCAGCTTGTCCTTGACGGCCTGGGAGATCGCGACGGCGCTGCCGTCGTGGTCCATGGTGGCCATCACCGCGAGGCTGGGCCTGCCGTTGGTGCGGGTGATGGAGACCCGCTGCGAGGGCTGCTGCTTGACGGTGGCGATGTCTCCGAGCCGGACCGGGGCGCCCTGCTGCGGCTTGATCCGCAGGTCCTCGATCTGCTTCAGGGAGGTGTAGGGGGCGCCGACCTGCACGGTGCGGCTCTTGCCGTCCTCCGAGAAGGAACCGCCGGGTATCGTCGCGCCGCCCGCCTTGAGGGCGTCGCCGAGCGTCATCGTAGTGAGGCCGGCCTGGGCGAGCTTCTTCGCGTCGGGCGTGACGTTGACCTGGAGGTCCTGGACGCCGTCGACGCTGACGCGGCCGACGCCCTTGATGTCCTCGAGGACCGGGACGACCGTGCGGTCCAGCTGGTCGGCGAGCGCCTGCTGGTCCTTGTCGGAGGTGACCGCGAGCACCACGGTCGGCATGTCGTCGGTGGAGCCGGCCACGACCTGCGGGTCGACCTCGGTCGGGATCTGGGTGCGGGACCGGTTGACGGCCTGCTGGATGTCGGCGACGAGCTGCTTGGTTCCCGTGCCGTACTCGAAGGTCGCCATGATCACGGCGTTGCCCTCGGACGCCGTGGACGTGATGCCCTTGACTCCGCTGACGGCCTTGATGTTCTTCTCGAGGGGCTCGACGACCTGCTTCTCGACCACGTCGGGCGAGGCACCCTGATACGGGGCGAGCACCGACACCATCGGCAGTTCGATGGTGGGCAGCAGTTGCTGCTTGAGCTGCGGAATGGCGATCGCCCCGAAGACGATCGCGACGATCGACATCAGGCCTATCAGGGCCCGTTGTGCGAGGCTGAATCTGGACAGCCAGGACATGGGTGGGGTCTCTCTTCTGTGGCGTGCGTGCGGCGGTACGGCGCGAGGAGCAAGCAGGGCCGGCCCGTGAGCACGCGGCGCGTCACCCGGGAAAGACCCGGCCCCCGCCTACAACCCTCTGCCATGGGGCGGGTCGGATTCCTCGCTCCCAGGTCGCTTTCCTTATCCCGCGCATACCGCAGCCGCAGTACGCCACGCTCCACCCTTCAGTCCACCCGTGGGCGGACAAGGCCCGATTCGTACGCGATGACCACCAATTGGGCACGGTCGCGGGCGCTCAATTTGGCCATCGCGCGGTTCACATGGGTCTTCACGGTGAGCGGGCTGACCGACAGGCGCTCGGCGATCTCGTCGTTGGAGTGGCCGCCCGCCACCTGGACCAGGACCTCGCGTTCGCGGACCGTGAGGGCGGCGAGCCGCTCGCCGTGCCGGCGCAGGTCCTCCTCGCCCGCCTCCCAACTGCCGCCCTGCGCGAGGAAGGTGGTGATCAGGCCCTTGGTGGCGGCCGGGGACAGCAGCGCCTCGCCCGCCGCGGCGATGCGGATCGCGCCGAGCAGCTCCTCCGGCTCGGCGCCCTTGCCGAGGAAGCCGGAGGCTCCGGCGCGCAGCGACTGCACCACGTACTCGTCGACCTCGAACGTCGTCAGCATCACTACGTGGACGGCGGAGAGCGCCGGGTCGGCGGTGATGGCCCGGGTCGCGGCGAGGCCGTCGGTGCCGGGCATCCGGATGTCCATCAGGACCACGTCCGGCAGGGTTTCGTGGACCACGGTGACGACCTCGGCGCCGTCGGCGGCCTCGCCCACGACCTGCATGTCGGGCTCGGAGTCGACCAGGACGCGGAACGCCGAGCGCAGCAGCGCCTGGTCGTCGGCGAGTACCACCCTGATGGTCATGGCGTGCCTTCCCCCGTGGCCCCGGTCTCCGCGGCCTTGACCGGCAGTATCGCCTGTACGCGGAAGCCGCCGCCGTAGCGGGGTCCCGCGGTGCAGCTGCCGCCGAGTGCGGTGACCCGCTCGCGCATGCCGAGCAGGCCGTGGCCCCCGCCCCCGCCGCCCGCCGTGCCGGTTCCGGTGCCGTTGTCGATGACGGTGATCTCGGTGTTCGGGCCCACCCGTACGACGCTCACCTCGGCCCTGGCGCCGGGGCCCGCGTGCTTGTGCACATTGGTGAGCGCCTCCTGGATGACCCGGTAGGCGGCGAGGTCGACGGAGGCGGGCAGCGGGGCGTCGTCGGTGCGGGCGAGCTCCACCGGGAGCCCGGCCCGGCGGAACCCGGCGAGCAGATCGTCGAGGACGGCCAGGCCCGGCGCGGGTTCGGTGGGCGCCGCGGGGTCACCGGACTGGCGCAACAGGCCGACGGTGGAACGGAGTTCGTTCAGCGCGGAGCGGCTGGCCTCCCGCACATGGGCGAGGGCCTCCTTGGCCTGGTCGGGCCGTCTGTCCATGACGTGGGCCGCGACGCCCGCCTGGACGTTGACCAGGGCGATGTGGTGGGCGACCACGTCGTGGAGTTCGCGGGCGATCCGCAGCCGCTCCTCGGCGACCCGGCGCCTGGCCTCCTCCTCGCGGCCGTGCTCGGCCCGCTCGGCGCGTTCGCGGATCGCGTCGATGAAGGCGCGCCGGCTGCGCACGGCGTCGCCGGCGGCCGCGGCCATGCCGGTCCAGGCGAAGATCCCCAGGTGTTCCTGGGAGTACCAGGGCGGGGTGCCGAGCAGCATGGCCGTACCGGTGAGCACGACGATGGTGAGCACGCCGACGCGGTAGGTGGTGGGCCGGTCGGTGTGGGCGGCGACGGTGTACAGCGCGACGACCGCGCTCATCGCGACGGGCGCGGGCGGGTCGCCGAGGGAGAGCTCCACCATGGCGAGCGCGCTGCTGCAGGCGAGCGTGGCCATGGGGCGGCGCCGGCGCAGCACGAGCACGGCGGCGGCCAGCGTCATCAGGACGAGCGAACGCAGACCGGGCGTCCGGGTGCCGAAGGTCGGCCCGCTCGGCCCGTGCGGGTCGGCGAACGACCCGAGGACCATGCAGATCAGTACGCCGAGGGCGAGGGCGGCATCCGGGACCAGCGGGTGCGCCCTGAGCCAGGGGCGGGCCCGGTCGATGAGGGTCACGGTCACCTACCGTAAGGGTGCCGGGCGGCCGGCACGGCGATACCCCCGGGCGGGCGGGCCCAGGGGCGGGGCCGTGGTGACCGGCCCGGGACCGGACCCTCGCGGTCAGCCCGGGATCAGGCCGTCGTCGCTGAGCATCTCCCTGACCTCGTCCAGGCTCGCGTCCGGGCTCGGCAGGATCAGCTCGGACGGTTCCAGGGCGTCGTCGGGCAGGGGCGTGCCCAGGCGGCGCACCGCGTCGAGGAGCGCGCCCAGGGTGCGGCGGAAGCCGTCCTCGTCACCGGCCTCCATCTGGGCGAGAAGGTCGTCGTCGAGCTTGTTGAGCTCGGTGAAGTGGCCGTCGGCCAGCTTCACCTGCCCCTCCCCCATGATCCGGACGATCATGAACGTCTCCTGCCGTTCGTCACTGCTTGTCGAAGCGCGGGCTCTGCTGCGGGGCCTTGTCCTCGGGAGCGGCGGTGCCGCCCTCGATGGCCTGCTTGCCCGCGGACCCGCCGCCCATCAGCTCGGCCTTCATCCGCTGCAGCTCCAGCTCTACATCCGTACCACCGGACAGGCGGTCCAGCTCGGTCTGGATGTCGTCCTTGGCCAGGCCCGACTGGTCGTCGAGGGCGCCGGAGGCGAGCAGCTCGTCGATCGCGCCGGCCCGCGCCTGAAGCTGCGCGGTCTTGTCCTCGGCCCGCTGGATGGCCATGCCGACGTCGCTCATCTCCTCGGAGATGCCCGAGAAGGACTCGGCGATCCTGGTCTGCGCCTGGGCCGCCGTGTAGGTCGCCTTGATCGTCTCCTTCTTGGTGCGGAAGGCGTCGACCTTGGCCTGGAGGCGCTGGGCCGCAAGGGTGAGCTTCTCCTCCTCGCCCTGCAGCGTCTGGTGCTGCGTCTCCAGGTCGGTGACCTGCTGCTGCAGCGAGGCGCGGCGGGACAGGGCCTCGCGGGCGAGGTCCTCGCGGCCGAGCGAGAGGGCCTTGCGGCCCTGGTCCTCCAGCTTGGAGGACTGGCTCTGGAGCTGGTTGAGCTGCAGCTCCAGACGCTTGCGGGACGTCGCCACGTCGGCCACGCCCCTGCGCACCTTCTGGAGCAGCTCCAGCTGCTTCTGGTACGAGTAATCGAGGGTCTCGCGAGGGTCCTCGGCCCGGTCAAGGGCCTTGTTCGCCTTCGCGCGGAAGATCATCCCCATACGCTTCATGACACCGCTCATGGGCTTCGCGCGCCCCCTTCTGACGGACTCCAGCTCCAGCTGCTGCAACAGAACCCACAGTACGGGCCCTGCATCCATTACCGCACTGTTCGGGCGCCGATGCGCTCATCCCCAAGGACGACTACGTGCCGCGCCGATCCGGCGCAGGGAGTAGGTGAACCCCGGGGGAACAGTGCATCGCCCACCTCCAGGGACGCAAGGCGTTGTGGGATCGTTCCCCACCGGCCTGGGGTCCATGCCGGGTACGCCGTACCCTTGGGGATTGTGTTCCGTAGCCGTTCCAACGCAGAGAAGGCCCCCACCGACAAGGTGACGGCGGACCTCTCCAAAGCGCCCCGCAACCCCGAGGCCCCCAAGGGGCGCCCCACTCCCAAGCGGAGTGAGGCCCAGACCCAGCGCCGCCGCGCCTCGACCGTGCCGGCCGACCGCAAGGAGGCCTCCAAGCGTCAGCGCGAGGCGCGCCGGGTGGACATGGCCAAGCAGCGCGAGGCGCTCGCCAATGGCGACCAGCGCTATCTGCCGGCCCGTGACAAGGGCCCGGTGCGCAAGTTCGCCCGCGACTTCGTCGACTCCCGGTTCTCGGTCGCCGAGATGTTCCTGCCGCTCGCGGTGATCATCCTGGTGCTCTCGATGATCCGGATCGGCAGCCTGCAGAACCTCTCGCTGCTGCTGTGGCTCGTGGTGATCGTGCTCATCGTGCTCGACTCGGTCGGCCTCGCCTTCCGCCTGAAGAGGGCGCTGGCCGCCCGCTTCCCGGACGAGCCGAAGAAGGGCGCCGTCGCCTACGGTCTGATGCGCACGCTCCAGATGCGCCGGCTGCGGCTGCCCAAGCCGCAGGTCAAGCGCGGAGAGAAGCCCTGAGCGGGAAGCCGTCCGGGTTCACCGGCGCCTCGGGCGCCTGGCTGGAAGGTCTCGGCGGGCTGCGCAATGTGGTCCGCCAGGAGCTGGTGGCCCGTCACCTCGACGAGCAGATAGCCGGGCGTTTTCCGGTGGGCCGGCGCCTGCGCGTCCTGGACGTCGGCATGGGCCAGGGCACCCAGGCCCTGCGGCTGGCCCGCGCCGGGCACTCGGTGACCGGGCTCGAATCCGACCCGGCGATGCTCCAGGTGGCCCGCGAGGCGCTGGCGACCGAGCCCGAGGGCATCCGCGAACGGATGCGGCTGATCGAGGGCGACGGGCGCGAGACCGGGGTGCACTTCCTGCCCGGCTCCTTCGACGTGGTGCTCTGCCACGGCGTCCTGATGTACGTCGAGGAGCCCGACGCGATGCTCGCCGGGCTCGCCCGGATGCTCGCCCCCGGCGGTCTGCTCTCGCTGCTCGTGCGCAACGCGGACGCGCTGGCCGTGCGGCCGGGGCTGGGCGGCGACTGGGCGGGCGCCCTCGCCGCCTTCGACTCCGACGCGTACACCAACCGGCTCGGCCTCCCGGTCCGTGCCGACCGGCTCGCGGCGCTGACCCGCACCCTCGACGGGATCGCGGCGCCGCTGCACACCTGGTACGGCGTACGGGTGTTCACCGACACCGTGCCCAACGACGCGGAGCTGCCGCGGGCGGACGAGCTGGAGCGGCTGCTCGCCGCGGAGGACCGCGCCGGCCGCACCGACCCGTACCGCCATGTGGCGGCGCTGCTGCATCTCTTCGGCGTACGGGACTGACGCTTCGGCGGGGCGGGGCGCGGGTAACCCGCGGGGTGGGCCGCGGCCCGGGGCCCCGGTACCTGATCGGGCCCACCGACAGGCCGTCATATCGGACCAAAGGGATACTCCTGCCATGGATGCATCTCTTCGCCCCGGCCGGGTGCGCCGAGCGGCCTGGCCGCTGACCGCCGCCGTCGCCACCGCCGCCCTCATCGGCGGCTGTTCGGGGCAGGGCGCGGAATCCGGCGCGCCGAAGGCGTCGCCGAGCCGGTCCGCGAGTGCGCCGGCGCCCCAGCGCAACGGCTCCGGCGGGACCGACAGCCTCCAGAGCGACTACCAGCGGGTCATCAAGGACGTGCTGCCCTCGGTGGTGCAGATCGACGCGTCCAACAGCCTCGGTTCGGGCATCGTCTACGACGGCCAGGGGCACATCGTCACCAACGCCCATGTCGTCGGCAACGAGCGGACGTTCAAGGTGACGGCGTCCGGCAGCGGTTCGGCGATCATGGCCAAGCTGGTCGCCGCCTATCCCGAGCAGGACCTCGCCGTGATCAAGCTGGACTCGGTGCCGAGCGGCCTGAAGCCGGCCAGGTTCGGGGACTCCGCCAAGGTCGAGATGGGCCAGATCGTGCTGGCGATGGGCTCGCCGCTCGGGCTCTCCTCCAGCGTCACCCAGGGCATCGTCTCCGCGACCGGCCGCACCGTGTCGGAGGGCCGGGACGGCGGCGGCACCGGCGCGACCATCGCCAACATGGTGCAGACCTCGGCCGCGATCAATCCCGGCAACAGCGGCGGCGCCCTGGTCAACCTCGACGACGAGATCATCGGCATTCCGACGCTCGCCGCGACCGACCCGGACATGGGCGGCAGCGCGGCGCCCGGCATCGGCTTCGCGATCCCGGTGTCGATGGTGAAGACGGTCGCCGACCAGATCATCAAGAACGGCAAGGTCATCGACTCGGGCCGGGCGGCGCTCGGCATCACCGGCCGGACCGTGGTCGACTCCGGCTATCAGCCGGCCGGTGTCGCGGTCGTGGCGGCGCCGCCCAACGGGGCGGCGGCCAAGGCGGGCCTCAAGGTGGGCGACATCATCACCAGGATCGGCTCCACCGACATCACGTCGATCACCGCCCTCACCGAGGCGCTGGCCGCGGACAAGCCCGGCCAGAAGGTCCAGGTGACGTACACCCGCGACGGCGCGAAGAAGACCGCCGAGGTCACCCTGGGCGAGATCTGACCCCGACCGGGATGTGAGCGGGCCGGAACCCGAGGGGGCCGGCACATGAGGGGGCCGGGGCGCGACGAGCGCCCCGGCCCTCTCGGTCCCACCCGGCCCGGCACCGCCCGGCCGGCGGGATCCGGGCCTCAGACCTGCTCGGCGTGCAGGCTCATCGGGCCGTAGATCTTCGTGCCGTCCTCGAACAGGAACACCTGGTCGGCCCCGCCTTCGAGCAGGTCCTTCCACACCTCACCGATCCAGGACTCCGCATCGCCCTGGGTCGTGAACTCCTCCGGCGCCACCGCCGGCTCGACCTCCGTACCGTCCGACTTCTCGAAACGCCACGTCCACGCCATGTCCGCCTCCTGGGTCACGTTGCTGCCCGCAGCGTAACCGGGCGCGCAAGAGGGCCGGTGACGCGGCAGGATCGTGGCTGTGGAACTGACTCTCCTCGGCACCGGGGCCCCCGCCGGCCTGCCGCGCCCCGACTGTCCCTGCGCCGCGTGCGCCGTCGCCCGCGGCGGCGACGCGCGCGCCGCGACCGCCCTGCTCGTCGACGGCGCGCTGCTGCTCGACCTCACCCCGGGCGCGGCGCTCGCCGCCGCACGGGCCGGGCACTCGCTCGCCGGTGTGCGCCAGGTGCTGCTCACCCATCCGCACGACGGACCGGCGGTCGAGCTGCCCGCCGGGCTGCCCGCGGCCGGGCGGGTACCGGACGGCCGCAGGCTGACCCTGATCAGCGGCCACCGGGTGCTCGCCGTGCCGCTCGACGCGCCGGGCACGGGGTACGAGGTGACCTCGCCCGACGGTGAGCGGCTGCTCTACCTGCCGCCGGGCGGCGCGCCCGCGGGGGCGTCGGCGATGCGTCCGTACGACATGGTGGCGGCCGATGTCTGCGGCCGGCCCGACGCGCTGGCGCGGCTGCGGGCGGCGGGCGGCATCGGTCCCGCGACCGATGTGATCGCGGTGCACATCGACCACGGCGTGCCGCCGGGGCGGGAGTTGGAGCGCCGGCTCGCGGCGCTCGGCGCGCGTGCGGTGCCGGACGGCACGACGCTGATCGTCGGCGAGTACCACGCGGTGCCCGACCTGCCCCGCCGCACCCTGGTGCTCGGCGGCGCGCGCTCCGGCAAGTCGGTGGAGGCGGAGCGGCGTCTGGCGGCCTTCCCCGGCGTCGTGTACGTGGCGACGGGCGGCTCCCGCGAGGGCGACACCGAGTGGGCGGCGCGGGTCGGGCTGCACCGCGAACGGCGCCCCTCCACCTGGCGCACCGAGGAGACCTGCGAGCTCGTGCCGCTCCTGGACGAGCCGGGGCCGCCGCTCCTGATCGACTGTCTGGCGCTGTGGCTGACCGACGCCATGGACCGGGTCGGGGCGTGGGACGACGAGAAGTGGGCGTCCGGCGGCGAGCGGGCGCTGAAGGAGCGTACGGCCGAGCTGGTCGCGGCGGTCCGCGGCACCGCGCGGACGGTGGTCGCGGTGAGCAACGAGGTGGGGTCGGGCGTGGTGCCCGCGACGGCGTCGGGGCGGCGCTTCCGCGACGAACTGGGGCGCCTGAACGCCGCGTTCGCGGCCGAGTGCGAGCAGGTGCTGCTCGTCGTCGCGGGCCAGGCGCTCACGCTGCGCGGCTGATGTCCGCCCGCTGCCGGTACTGTTCGGCAGATGAGCAGGCTGAACCTGGACGACTTCTCCGATCTGATCGAACGCCCCGACAACGGTGTGCGGCGTGACGCCGAGGAACGCCGGGAGCGGCAGAGCGTGCCTCCCGGTGCGCTCGGCCGGCTCGACGAGCTGGCCACCTGGCTGTCGGCGGCTCAGGGCGCGAGCCCGGTGCGGGCCGTGGAGCGGCCCCGCGTGATCCTCTTCGCCGGCGACCACGGCGTGGCCGGGCTCGGGGTCTCGGCCCGCCCCGCCGCCTCGGCGCACACCCTCGTACGGTGCGCCCTGGACGGTGCGAGCCCGGTCGCGGTGCTCGCCCGCCGCCAGGGCGTCCCGGTCCGCGTCGTCGACGCGGGACTCGACTGCGACCCGGGGCTGCTGCCCGAGGACGTCGTACGCCACCGGGTGCGGCGCGGCAGCGGGCGGATCGACGTCGAGGACGCGATGACCGTCGAGGACGCGGAGGCGGCCGTACGGCTCGGCATGAGGGTCGCCGACGAGGAGGCCGACTCCGGCACCGACCTGGTGGTGCTCGGCGATCTCAGCGTGGGCGGCACCACGCCCGCCGCGGTCCTCATCGCGGCGCTGTGCGGCACGGACGCGTCGGTGGTCACCGGGCGCGGCGGCGCCGGCATCGACGACCTCGCCTGGATGCGCAAGTGCGCCGCGATCAGGGACGCGTTGCGCCGGGCGCGGCCGGTCCTCGGCGACCAGTTGGAACTTCTGGCCGCGGTGGGCGGCGCGGACCTTGCCGCGATCACCGGTTTCCTGCTGCAGTGTGCGGTGCGCAGGCTGCCGGTGATCCTCGACGGGGTCGTCTCGTCGGCCTGTGCGCTGGTGGCGCAGCGGGCGGCCTTCCGGGCTCCGGACTGGTGGCTGGCGGGTCAGTCGAGCGGCGAACCGGGCCAGTCGAAGGCGCTGGACCGGATGGCGCTCAACCCTCTGCTCGATCATGGCGTCACAGTGGGCGAAGGAACCGGGGCATTGCTCGCTCTTCCCCTCGTACAAGCCGCGGCCGCACTCGCCGCGGAGCTGCCCGAGCGCACTGACCGGCGCGCGGGCGGCGCGGAGGAGAGCGGCGACGTGTGAGTCCCGGCAGGGCCGGGGGGCTCCCCCTCGGCTCCGTCGGCGCCCACTGTGGAACGCCTTGCCCCCATATCATCGCGTTTCATGGGAGAAGTCCGCTTGAGCACCACCGAAGGAACGGATCGCAGCACCCCCCGGTCGCGGCACGGAGCGGCGTTCGCCGTCTGGTACCTGCGCGTCGTGACGTTCATCAATTTCCTCAGTGCCGCGTGGGTCACTCTCGGCCAGGGGCTTCGGCGCCACAACACGGACGACTACTTCACGCCGTACCTGCTCGAAGCCGGCTTCACCTCCGGCGTCGTCACGCTCTTCCTCGCGGTCACGATGCGCCGGCGCAAGCGGGCCGCCTGGATCCTCAACATGGTGCTCGGCGGCCTGTTCTGGCTGCTGTTCGCCTATGTGATGGCGCTGCCCGGCTTCCACCGCTACGCCCAGAACTGGATCTCCCTGGCGCTCACCACGGCGTTCGTGGCGGCCCTCCTGATCGGGCGCCGCGAGTTCTACGCCAAGGGCGACCGCTCCAACCCGCTGGCCGCGGTCGTCACCGCCGTCGGCGGTCTGCTGGTGACCTCGCTGATCGCGGCGGTCCTGGTCAGCGCCACCAACACCTATGACGGCACCGACCAGTCGTCGTTCCTGCAGCGCTGGCGCTACGGCCTGATGCGCCTGGTCTTCCTCGTCCCCGACGACCGGCACACCCAGGGCGTCACCACGCCGGGCTGGGTCAACGTCATCATCAACGTGATGGCCACGCTGCTCCTGATCGCGGTCATCTACGCGGCGTTCCGCAACCGCAGGGCCGTCGACCCGCTCACCGTCGAGGACGAGGAGAAGCTGCGCGCCCTCCTCGACAAGCAGGGCGAGCGCGACTCGCTCGGCTACTTCGCGCTGCGCCGCGAGAAGGCCGTCATCTGGTCGCCGACCGGCAAGGCCGCCGTCACCTACCGCGTCATCAACAGCGTCTCGCTGGCCTCGGGCGATCCGATCGGCGACCCCGAGGCGTGGCCGGGCGCGATCGAGCCGTGGCTGGCCGAGGCCCGCGAGCACGGCTGGATCCCGGCCGTGACCGGCGCCAGCGAGGAAGCGGGCCAGATCTACGCCCGGCACGGCCTGGACGCGCTGGAGATGGGCGACGAGGCGATCGTGGAGACCGCCGAGTTCACCCTGGAGGGCCGCGCCATGCGGACGGTCCGTCAGGCGTACAACCGGGTGAAGCGGGCCGGGTACGAGGTGCGGATCCGCCGTCACGCGGACATTCCTGCCGAGGAGATGAACGAACTCCTGCGCAAGGCCGACGACTGGCGCGACGGCGCCACCGAACGCGGCTTCTCGATGGCGCTCGGCCGGCTCGGCGATCCCGCCGACGGCCAGTGCATGATGCTCGAATGCTTCGACGGCGAGGGCGAGTTGAGGGCGCTGCTCAGCTTCGTGCCGTGGGGCCCGCACGGGGTCTCGCTCGACCTGATGCGCCGTGACCGCGACTCCGAGAACGGTCTGATCGAGTTCATGGTGATCGAACTCCTCCAGCGCGCCAAGGAGATCCAGATCACCCAGGTCTCACTGAACTTCGCGATGTTCCGTTCCGTCTTCGAGCGCGGCTCGAAGCTCGGGGCGGGACCCGTGCTGAGGCTGTGGCGCTCGCTCCTCAGCTTCTTCTCCCGCTGGTGGCAGATCGAGTCGCTGTACCGGTCCAACGCCAAGTACCGGCCGATCTGGGAGCCTCGTTTCACCTTGTTCGAGAAGAGCGCGGACCTGCCGCGCATCGCCATCGCGTCCGCGCGCGCCGAGGGGTTCCTCGAAGCCCCCGGCCTGCCCAAGTGGCTGCACCGCAGACACCTGGAGTCGCAGAGATGAGCGGAGGGGCGAGACGGGGGGCGTGCCGGTTCGCGGAGCGCGAGTGGGGGCCCCTGTTCAAGACCGTGCGGTACGCGCTCCACACCCAGCGCTGGCGCGCGATCCCGCTGACCCTCTCGGCGGTCGCCCTCACCTCGGTCTTCCAGATCATCCAGAACCAGTCGTGGGGCTTCCGGCCGATCCAGGTGATCGGATCCGTGAAGGCCGAGTACCCGCTGTGGATCTCGCTCCTGCGCACCCCCTTCTCGCTCTTCGTGCCGGCCCTCGACCTGCCGGTGTGGGGCGCTCTCGCCCAGGTGCTGCTCGTCTTCGGCATCGCGGAGATCTGCATCGGGCGCGGCCGGATACTGCTCATCGCGTACGCGGCGACGCTGGCCGGCACCCTGTACGCCCGGGTGGGCATCCACATCGGCCCGGACAGCGTCTTCGGGCTTCCCGCCTCCGCCGCCGAGATGGTCGACACCGGCCCCTCGGCGGCCGTCGTCGCCCTCGCCGTGTACGTGTGCTGGCGCTACCGGGCGTACTGGACGGCCGGGGTGGTGGCCGGCGCGATGGTCGTCGAGGTGGTGCTCAAGAACAACCTCGCCGGCAAGGAGCACATCGCGGCGCTCCTCACCGTCGCCGTGATCTGCTGGATCACGGCGGTGCGGCGCCGGCGCCGGCGCGACCGCCACGATCAGGAGCGGCGCACCGGGAGCTTGTCGGGCGCGCCGCCGATCCAGTCCTGAAGCCGGCGGCGCGGCGCGGACCAGCGCCGGTCGTGGTGGTAGGCCCGCAGCATGGACCGCGCCCTGGCCCGCGGCCGTTTGCGGTAGAAGCGCTGGGCCCACGGGGAACCGGGGCGGCCGAGCCGCACCGCACCGAACAGCGCCACGAAGGGCACGAAGGCGCCGAGCACCGCGAGCCGCACCTTGCCCTTGAACAGGGCGATCAGCACGAAGCAGAAGTTGATCACGATGGTGGCGATGAACGAGGCGCGGTCCTGCCGCTCCCCCGGGCTCACGTCGTTGACGCCGAGCGGTGAGAACCCGGCGAGCACCAGCGCCATGAGGGCCGCGGTCAGCACCACGATCTCGACGCTCTTGCGTCCGTTCGCGCTCCAGTAGACGTCGTCCAGGTGCAGGATCAGGGCGAACTCGTCGAGGACCAGGCCCGCGCCCATGCCGAAGACCACGGCGAACACGGACGCGGCGATCCCGTGCCGGCCGCTGCCGACCGCGCCGAATCCGCCGACGATGGTGAGGATGACGCCGGGCACCACGTGGTGGATGTGGAGCCCGCCGGGGCTGATGTTCTTGAAGGGGCCGCGCCCCGCCCGGATCAGCCGGGTGATGGAGCGCGTGACCAGGAACGTCAGCACGAACGAGGCCAGCGCGAGCAGCGTGGGGAGCTTGCCCGGCTCGGTGATGTTCCGGTAGAACCAGTGACCCATCCCACCCGCTCCTGTTTGCGCTGGTATGCGCAATTTAACGCCGTCGGGGCGCGGGGCGCTCAAGATAGCCTGCGCCGGGTGAACGCAAGGAAGGCCCTGCACGGCGTACGTTTCGCCTTCGGCACCCTCACCGTCTTTCCCGCCCGGATCACCCGGTGGGACCGCGCCGCCGCGCGGGCCGGCATGACGCTCGCCCCGCTGGCCGGGCTCGCCGTCGGCCTGTGCGCGGCGGCCGCGGGCGCCGGGTTCTGGCTACTCGGATCGGGGGCGCTGCTCGCCGCGGTGGCGGCCACGGCGGCGCCCGCCCTGCTGACCCGGGGCCTGCATCTGGACGGGCTCGCGGACGTCGCCGACGGCCTGGGCAGCGCGAAGCCCGCCGACGACGCGCTGCGCATCATGAAGCGCAGCGACATCGGCCCGTTCGGCGTCGTGACGCTGCTGTTCTGTCTGCTGGCCCAGATCGCCGCCCTGTCCCAGCTGTTCGAGCGGGACGGCTGGGCCCGTGGCACCACCGCCGTCGTCGTCGCGGCGCTCGCCGCCCGCACCGCCCTGACCCTGGCCTCCCGGCGCGGGGTCCCGGCGGCCCGCCCCGACGGTCTCGGCGCGGTGGTGGCGGGCACGGTGCCGGCCGGGCGCGCGCTCGCCGTGGCCGCCCTGGTGACGGCGCTCGGCGCGGCCGCCGGATGGCCGGCCGGGCCGTGGGCGGCGCTGCACGGCGCGCTGGCCGTGGCGGCCGGGCTCGCCGCCGCGCAGGCGCTGCTGCACCGCTGTGTGCGCCGGTTCGGCGGGGTGACGGGCGATGTGTTCGGCGCGGTCGCCGAGGGCGCCGCGACGGTGACGCTGATCGCGCTCGCCCTCGGCTGACCTTCAGCAGGCCCGGCGCCACGCCATCAGGTCGTACTTCTTCTGGATCGAGCTGAGCCCGAGCTTCCTGGACCGGGCGCAGAAGCGGTCGGGGGTCAGCTCGTACTCGGCGTGGAAGACGGCCTTGCCCGCCTTCACGAACGGCGTGAGCTTGTCGCACTCGCCGTACTGGGCGCACTGTTCGTCGACGGCGAAGTCGAACTGGCCGAGCAGCCGCGGAATCTGGTCCAGGTCGTTCTTCAGCCCGACGGCGAGGCCCCTCGCGTGGGCGAGGCGGGCGACGAGTTCGTTGTACGTGAGCTGGTCGGCGGCCGTGAGCGGGAAGCCGGTGTCGTTGACGTAGCCGTCCATGTTGTCGGGCTCGACGCCGTCGAACCCCTTCTGCCTGCACAGGTCCAGGCGCCGGGCGACGAGGGGCTCCAGGACGTCGGTGCGGCGGATGTCGAGCCAGCGTTCGCCGCTCCAGCCGTTGCCCTTGCCTAGCACGCTCTTGGGGAACCGCTGGGCGTCGGGCCGCCAGTCCTCCCAGGAGCCCGTCGAGACGTAGCAGATGACCTTGCGCCCCCTGCGGTGCAGATCGGCGACGGCCGCCGCGTCCTGGTCGACCGCGTCGATGTCGTACACCTGGGCGTCGACGGTCGGATCGAGCCTGCCCTTGAGCTGCCACTGCCAGGTCAGGCCCGGCTTCGGCTGCCAGTGCGGGCCGGCGGGGGCGGGCGGCGCCGTGTCGCCGCCCGCCCCGTCGTCGGGGCCGTCCGGGGAGCCGGTGCACGCCGCGAGCAGGAGCAGCGGTACGAGGAGCAGGAGCGCGCGTCTCACCGGGCGGGCTCCAGACGGTGCGGCAGGGTGCCCCAGGGGTGCGGGAGCCGACCGGGGACGAGGCAGTGGACCGGCGCCTGCGCGACCGCGTCCGGCGGCGCCTCGTACACGAGGTGGCAGGTGTCGGGCGCGGCGGGCCCGGCCGGCCGGTACGCCGACCAGGGCCCCTCGAAGGTGACCAGGAGGTCGCCGATCCGGGCGTAGCCGGGGTGCGGGACGGCGCCGTGGTTCAGGACCAGGGTGACGTACGTGTCCTGGGTCGCGGCGAACGCGGTGCGCAGGTCCGCGTAGTACGGCAGGTGCAGGGCGCTGGTCGCCGCCTGGTCGAGGAAGAGGCCGTGCACCCCGTACCAGTCGTGGTGGCGGGCCGCCTCGCGCACCACGTCCTGCGGGGGGCGCCGGCCGTAGGCGGTGTCCACGTAGCCGAGGACCCGTACGCCCGCCGAACGCAGCCGGGCGGCCACCGCCGCGAAGGCCGCGTCGGGTGAACGCCCGGGGCCGTCGGCCGGGTTGAGGACGACCCCGTACAGCGAGGGCGCGGCGGCGATCAGCGCGTCCCAGGCGTCGGGGCGCTCGGCGGGGTGCTCGTAGTAGGGCACCAGGAGCTTGCTCATCGTCGTCCTCGCAGCGCGCTCGGGATGCCCGGAAGGAAGGTCGGGGTCATGGGCGGTGGGCGGTCGCCCTTCCCAGGAGGACACAGGCCAGCACGGCCAGCAAGGCGGCCGCGCTCCCCGACACGACGAGGCCGGTCGTCGGGGGCGCGGCGAGGAGCAGCGCGAGCGTCTGCGCGACGGCCGCCGCGCAGCACACCGCGGCGGCGCCCACCGCCGCCCCGAACGACTGGAGCAGCAGGCCCGTCCACAGCACCGCGCCGATCAGGAGCAGGGTGGCCAGGCGCAGGCCGCTCAGCGCCGGAGCGTCGGGCCACAGCCGGGTGCCGGCCTCGGCCAGCGCGGCCAGGACCAGCAGGTAGGCACCGAGGCAGAGCGTCACGGTGACGGTGACCGCGCCGCGGAAGCCCCGCGCGCTCGACGAGCTGCGCAGCCCGGCGAGGCTCTGGGCGCGGAAGCGGTGCAGCAGCCACTCCGCGGGGCCCATGCTGAGCGTGAGGGCGACCGCGGAGGGCCCGGCGACCGTGCCCGTGGAGCCGTGCCGGAAGATGTCGCCGAGCGCCGCGTACAGGACGAGCACCCCCGCCCCGAGCCCGAACAGGCCGTACGGGACCGAGGTGGTGAGCCGGGGCTGGATGGCGCCGCCCGGCCGGGGCCCGGCCGTCTCGGCGCACAGGGTGCGCACGGCGAGCGTCACCGCCGCGGTCAGCGACCCGAGCAGCAGGAGCGGACCCGCCACGGAGGGAAGGCCCGGCACCACGCCGAGGGTCAGCGGCAACAGGGCCCAGCACAGCGCCCGTTCACGGCCGAGGACGAGCAGGGCGGTGGCCGCCGCCAGATAGCAGCACTGCCCCGCGGCGAACGCGGCGGCGGACAGGTCGCCCGGTTCCGAGGCGGCGAGCGCGGCCAGGGCGCTCAGGGCGGCGCCGAGCGGCGCGCCCAGACGCAGGGCGCGGACGGCGGCCGGGCGGTCGGCGAGGCTGAGCCAGGAGTGGGCGCGGTGCGAGAGCGACTGGTTCCACACCCAGCCGGTCACCGTGCCGGCGAGCAGCGCCATGGTTCCGGCCGGCAGGCCGAACGTGGCGGGCGGCCCGGCCAGCAGCGGCGCCCCCAGCACGTAGGCGAGCCCCGGGAGCGCGAAGACGAGGCCTCGCAGCAGGCAGGAGCCGAGGTGGGCGCGCCAGGGCTCGGGCGGCGGCGCCGGGGTCGCGGGGTAGCGGCGCGGCACCCGGGCGTAGAGCGCCTCGGCGAGGGAGAAGGAGTCGGGGTGGCCGTACACGGCGCGTATCTGGGCGTCGGTCATGCCGTCGGACTCGATGATCGCGGCTATCTCGTCCGGGTGGACGGCGATGGAGATCAAGTCCTTCAGACGCAGGGCGAGTTGGGCGAGCGGATCGTCGGTGGCGGCGCCGGGCGGGCGCTGGCGCGGGATGAAGGGCAGGGTGTCCTGCCCTTCATCCCCGCCGAGCCACAGGGAGCCGCTCACCACACCCCGCCGAGGGTGGCGGCCCGCGCGCCGTCGGACAGTTCGCGGTACCAGGGCGAGGCGAGCCGCAGGGTCCAGTCGTGCTCGGGGGTGAACGCGGCGAGGGCGGGACCGGGCGGGGTGACCCCGGCCAGCTCCCGGTAGATCCGGCGGAAGCCGTCCACCGAGCGGTGCAGGGTGAACTCGTCGATCACGCGCTGCCGCGCGGCGGCCCCGAGCCGGGTCCGCCGGGTGTGGTCGCGGAGCAGCCCGATCGCCGCCTCGGCCATCACCGCGGGCTCGCGCGGCGGCACCACGATGCCGGCGTCGCCGGCCGCCTCCCCCACGCCGCCGACGTCCGTGGACACGGTGGCGCGCCCGCAGCTCATCGCCTCAATCACCGAGAAGGGGAAGCCCTCGCTGATGCTGGAGAGCATCACCACGGTGCCCGAGGCGTAGGCGCTCGCCATGTCGCTGACGCGGCCCTCGTAGGAGATGCCGTCGCTGACACCGAGTTCGGCGGCGAGCTTCTCCAGGCGGGTGCGGTAGTCCTCGCCGCCGGCCGGCACGGCTCCGTACAACCGCAGCCGCGTGGTGGGGAGTTCGGCCCGCACGAGGGCGTACGAGCGGATCAGGGTCTCCAGGTCCTTGATCGGGTCGATGCGTCCGCACCAGGTCAGGGTGGGTACCTCCGGTTCGGGTCCGGCGTGCGGGAAGAGGTCGGGGTCGACCCCGTTGTAGACGGTGCGGATCCGCTCGGACGGCGCGCCCCCGCGCTCCTCCCAGCGGCGGTTGTACTGGTTGCACGGCGTGATGAGGTCGGCCTGCCGGTACCCCAGAGTGTTGAGCTCCCGGTAGAAGCTCAGGAGCACCGCCTTGACCGGCCAGTTCTGCTCGCCTGTGCGGTAGCCGAGGTAGCGCTCGCGCAGGTAGATGCCGTGCTCGGTCAGGAGGAACGGCACGTCGTCGAAGTACTGCGCGGCGAGCGCGGGCAGCGTGGCGAGGCCGCTGCTGACCGCGTGCGCCACGCTGTCCGCCGGAATCCGGGCGGACAGCGGGCGCAGTGCGTGTTCCAGGAGGTCGGTGACGGTCAGGGCGTCGTACACGGTCGGTTTCGCCTTGGACAGCGCCAGGTGCGGCATCGTCCAGATCCACATCAGCGACTTCAGGGCCGCTTCGGAGCGGAGCGCCGCCGAGAGCCGCCCGGCCCGTGCGAACTCCGCCAGGCCGTACAGGGCCGAGGCGAAGTCGCAGCCGGACTCAGGGTCGAGCAGGGCGAGCAGGAAGCGCTCGTAGGTGTCGGTGAACCGGCGCCTTTCCTTGCCGAGGAGCGGCCGCCGTCCGCCGGGCCGCGGCCCCCACAGGGGGAAGGCCGTGTGGCTGCGGACGTTGGCCGGGAGCTCCCAGGCGACCGGCTCACGGCCACTGCCGGTGAGGGCGACGACGGTGAAGTCGACCTCCGGCATGCCGCGTACGAGCTGGTCGCACCAGGTACTCACGCCCCCGTGAATATGTGGATACGTGCCTTCCGTGAGCATGGTGACATGACGGCCACTGCTCGGCATGGTTGTCCCCCCAGACAAACGGTGGTGCTGACGAGCGATCAGGCGGTCGGTACGGCCGGCAGCTTCAGCGTGATCGACGTCTGGAGCAGCTCGGGCGAGGACCAGTCGGACCGCAGTCCCGCGTAGGCGGTGCCGAACGCGGTGGTGCCGATGAACAGCTGCTTGCGCGTCCCCTCCGGCGCCGTGATGGGTGCGGACACGCCCTTGGGCGCCTGCACGGTGACGGCGTCCCCGATCCGGTAGGCGGTCACCGTGCCGGCCGCCAGTGCCTTGTCCCAGGACGCCCTGCGGGAGAATTCGGTTCCCGCGTCCTTTTCGCGCAGGTTCACGACGGGGGCGTTGTCGGCGTACAGCGCCTTGTAGTCGCCGAGGACCTTGTCGAGGACCGGGTAGAGGATGCGCTCCTCGGCCAGGTTGGACTGGTGGACGTAGTGCGGCCGCGGGTCGTTCCACAGGACGTGCGAGAGGGCGGTCTTCGCCTCGCGGGGCACGATGTACGACTGGTAGCCGGTGGCGGTGTCGAGCGGCGCCGTCATGCAGGTGGAGGCCGGGTTGTTCTCGCAGATGCCGCTTCCGCCGCTGGCCTTCGAGGTGTAGAGCCAGTTGTACTCGTCGGTCATCTCGGCGGCCTTGCCGACGTTGTAGTACACGTTCATCGGGTGCCTGGGCACCGTGAGGGCCGCCCCCACCGCGCGCTGGTCCGGCTCGCGCGAGGCGTCGCTGCCGGTCCACTTGATCCCGTTGTCGGCGAAGGCGCCCGCGAGGTTGGGGTTGTCGTCGGGCTGCTGCGGCAGGACCTTCATGCCGGAGTGCTCACCGGTGACGAGTTCGCTCTTGTCGACCGGCAGGCCCTTCTGGACCGCCCAGGTGTAGTTCTGCGCGATCTGGGCCGAGATGTCGGCCCGGCTCATCCACTGCGTGGAGCCGTCGGCGTTCTTCTTGCACACCCACGGCACGACGGTGGTGTCCTGCACACAGCCGAGGAACTCATGGGTGTAGGTGTGGTTCACCCAGCGGAACTTGGCCTTGTCGGCGAGGAGTTGGGTGGCGAGCGCGTCGGTGCCGCCGTTCTCGGACTTCCACTCCTCGCCCGCGCCGCCGTTGAACACCATGTCGAGCGTGAAGCCGCTGGTGGCCTCCCACTGCGCCGCGTACTGCGCGTCCGCGGCCGTCATCCGGATGTCCGGGTTGTTCGCGCCGCCCTCGGGGCAGTCGAGGTCGCCCGGGGTGCAGTTGTTGACGCTGTCCCAGCGGGAGTCGGGCGCGAACACGTCGTCCACGTGGACCGAGAAGTAGTTGCGGCTCTGACCCAGGTGAATGCCCTGGGTGAGCCACTCGACCATGCCCTTGGACAGCGCCTGGAACTGCTCCTGGTACTGGTTGTAGGCGAAGGTGACGACCAGTTCGTTGCGGCCGTCGTGGGCGTACTGGCCCAGCATGGAGCCGCCCGACGGCGCGTCGAGGTAGCTGGTGAAGCCGTCCCTGGGGTGGGCCGCGTAGCCGTAGCTCTCGGGCACCGCGGGGTCGTTGTCCTCGAAGGTCAGCGGGCCGTCGAGGTAGCCGAAGGGCCCCGCCTTGCCGGCGGCGCTGACCTGTGTGGTGACGCCGTCCAGCGGGCCGGAGAAGCCGCCGGGCTGGTCGGTGTAGTCGAGCCCCACCTCGGGGTGGGCCCAGGTGTACGCGTCGATCTGACGGATCCCGAAGGTCTTCTCGTACGCGGCCAGAGCGGTCTGCTCGGGCGAGGTCGCGGAGCCGAACGGGATCTCGTTGGGCGCGATCACGCCCTGGAACTTGGCCCGCGGCCGGCCGCTCACGGCGTCGCTCAGGAAGGCCGCGGTGATCGTCGGCCGTCCCGCCGCCCCCAACGCGACGGTCTGGTAGGGCACTCCGGTGTTCTTCAGCTCCGCGACGAGCGCCGCGACCGCGCTTCCGCCGTCGTCGAGGACGAGCACCTTCAGATCGACGCGTGGCGCGATCGTGCCCGCCGCGTTGGCGGCCGGGATGGCCGTGCTGAGAAGTCCGGCAGCCATGAGCGCGGTGAGCGCCAGCCTGGTTCTGCCCATGTTCAAGGCCTTCGCCTTCATTTGTCCCCCCTCATAGAGCCCTCGTGCGCGAACTGCGCGTGAAGGACCTGTGGTGATGATGCAAAGGGGCACGATGCCCCCAGTGCCCGATCGAGGTGAGTGTGACGGAGCTCTCACGGAGTGTGTGGGCCAAACGTGAAAGAGACACCACGGATGAGTGAATTACAGCCACCGCGATCGAACGCTGTCACCGCGCGTAGGCTCGTGGCTGGTGGTCGACCCGCCCCAAATACGATGGACCGGGCCTCGGCCGGCCCACCCGACGGTCGAACACTCCACAGGATTCTCAAGGAAGAGAGATCTCACCACCGTGACTGCTCTGACTCTCAGCACCGCCGGTGCGGCGACGCTGCGCGCCGACGCCCTCGTCGTCGGCGTCGCCAAGGCCGCGGGCCCCAAGGCCGGCCTTGTCGTCGCTCCCGGCGCCGAGGCCGTGGACAAGGCGTTCGGCGGAAAGCTCGCCGCTGTCCTGGAGACCCTCGGCGCCAGTGGTGCCGAGGGTGAGGTGACCAAGGCCGTGTCGCCCTCCGGCCTCAAGGCCCCGTTCGTCCTCGCGGTCGGCCTCGGCACCGCCCCCGGCGAGGACGAGGCGTACGCCTCCGAGGTGCTGCGCACCGCCGCCGGCAACGCCGCCCGCGCCCTGCACGGCATCAAGAAGGCCGCGTTCGCGCTGCCCGTCGAGGCCGCCGAGGACATCGAGGCGATCGGCGAGGGCGCCCTGCTCGGCGCGTACGCCTTCACCGCCTACCAGGATCGCGGCGCCGACGCCAAGGGCCCGCTCGCCGAGGTCACCCTGCTCGGCGGCAAGCCGCGCGACAAGGCCCACAAGGCCGCCGTGGAGCGCTCCCTCGCGCTGACCGAGGAGATCAACCGCGCCCGTGACCTGGTCAACACCCCGCCGAACGACCTGACCCCCGAGGCCTTCGCCGCGGTCGTCTCCGCCGCCGGCAAGGAGCACGGCCTCAAGGTGCAGGTGCTCGACGAGAAGGCGCTCGACAAGGGCGGCTACGGCGGCATCCTGGGCGTCGGCAACGGCTCGCAGAACCCGCCGCGCCTGGTGAAGATCTCGTACACCCACGCCAAGAACGCCAAGCACCTGGCCTTCGTCGGCAAGGGCATCACCTACGACTCGGGCGGCATCTCGCTCAAGCCGGCCGGCCACAACGAGACGATGAAGTGCGACATGGCCGGCGCCGCCGCCGTGTTCGCCGCCGTCGTCACCGCGGCCCGTCTCGGCCTCGAGGCCAACGTCACCGGCTGGCTCGCGCTGGCCGAGAACATGCCCTCGGGTTCCGCCACCCGCCCCGGCGACGTGCTGCGCATGTACAGCGGCAAGACCGTCGAGGTCCTCAACACCGACGCCGAGGGCCGGCTCGTCCTCGCCGACGCCCTGTGGAAGGCCTCCGAGGAGAACCCGGACGCGATCGTCGACGTGGCCACGCTGACCGGCGCGATGATGGTCGCCCTCGGCGACCACACCTTCGGGATCATGGCCAATGACGACGCCTTCCGCACCGCGATCCACGAGATCGCGGAGGAGTCCGGCGAGCAGTCCTGGCCGATGCCGCTCCCGGCGAACCTGCGCAAGTCCATCGACTCCCCGACCGCCGACATCGCCAACATGGGCGTGCGGATGGGCGGCGGTCTGGTGGCCGGCGTCTTCCTGAAGGAGTTCGTGGGCGAGGGCATCACCTGGGCCCACCTGGACATCGCGGGTCCCGCCTTCAACGACGGCGCCCCGCACGGCTACACCCCCAAGGGCGGCACCGGCTCCTCGGTGCGCACCCTGGTCCGTCTCGTGGAGCGGGCCGCCGCGGGCGACCTCGGCTGATCCACCGCGCACAGCCGGCACACAGGGCGGCTCCGGGCATACGCGCCGGGGCCGCCCGTGTTCACGCTCCGTACCACCGCGCTTCGGCCGGATTTCGCTGTTGATGAAACCGACGGTGACATCCGGACGCCGCGGCCCGGTGGCACGGGCACTCCTGGGACCGCCGACGCCGGCGATCAGCGGTCTCAGACCCCGGCCCCGCGTCCCGCCTTCCGTCAACAAGTGCGAAGATGGGTTCTCGGCAGGACAGGGCCCCCACCACAGGGCCGAAGACAAGCGGCCGAATACCAGCCGCCGCCGGTCATCGACGACCGCGCCCGGCGCACATGCATGGAGGACGTGACGTGGCGAACGACGCCAGCACCGTTTTCGACCTAGTGATCCTCGGCGGTGGCAGTGGCGGCTACGCCGCGGCCCTGCGCGGAGCGCAGCTGGGCCTGGACGTCGCACTGATCGAGAAGAACAAGCTCGGCGGCACCTGCCTGCACAACGGCTGCATCCCGACGAAGGCCCTGCTGCACGCCGGCGAGATCGCCGACCAGGCACGCGAAGCCGGCCAGTTCGGCGTCAAGGCCACCTTCGAGGGCATCGACATCAACGCGGTCCACGCGTACAAGGACGAGGTCATCTCGGGCCTGTACAAGGGGCTGCAGGGCCTGGTCGCCTCCCGCAAGGTGACCTACATCGAGGGTGAGGGACGCCTGTCCTCCCCGACCTCGGTGGACGTCAACGGCCAGCGCGTCCAGGGCCGCCACGTCCTGCTGGCGACCGGCTCCGTGCCGAAGTCGCTGCCGGGCCTGGAGATCGACGGCAACCGCATCATCTCCTCGGACCACGCGCTGACCCTGGACCGCGTCCCGCAGTCCGCGATCATCCTGGGCGGCGGCGTCATCGGCGTCGAGTTCGCCTCGGCGTGGAAGTCCTTCGGCACCGACGTCACCGTCATCGAGGGCCTCAAGCACCTCGTGCCGGTCGAGGACGAGAACAGCTCCAAGATCCTGGAGCGCGCGTTCCGCAAGCGCGGCATCAAGTTCAACCTGGGCACCTTCTTCCAGAAGGCCGAGTACACGGCCAACGGTGTGAAGGTCACGCTGGCCGACGGCAAGGAGTTCGAGGCCGAGGTCCTCCTCGTCGCCATCGGCCGCGGCCCGGTCTCGCAGGGCCTCGGGTACGAGGAGCAGGGCGTCGCGATGGACCGCGGCTACGTCCTGGCCGACGAGTACATGCGCACCAACGTGCCCACCATCTCCGCCGTCGGCGACCTGGTCCCGACGCTCCAGCTCGCGCACGTCGGCTTCGCCGAGGGCATCCTGGTGGCGGAGCGTCTGGCCGGTCTCAAGACCGTCCCGATCGACTACGACGGCGTGCCCCGGGTGACGTACTGCCACCCCGAGGTCGCCTCCGTGGGCATCACCGAGGCCAAGGCCAAGGAGATCTACGGTGCGGACAAGGTCGTCGCTCTGAAGTACAACCTCGCGGGCAACGGCAAGAGCAAGATCCTCAAGACCGCGGGCGAGATCAAGCTCGTCCAGGTCAAGGACGGTGCCGTGGTCGGCGTCCACATGGTCGGTGACCGCATGGGCGAGCAGGTCGGCGAAGCCCAGCTGATCTACAACTGGGAGGCGCTGCCGGCCGAGGTCGCGCAGCTCATCCACGCGCACCCGACGCAGAACGAGGCGCTCGGCGAGGCCCACCTGGCGCTGGCCGGCAAGCCGCTGCACTCCCACGACTGACAGCCCCTCGGGCGCGACGACCACTTCCCGCAATTCGTAAGGAGCAACCGAAACCATGTCGGTTTCCGTAACCCTTCCGGCGCTCGGCGAGAGCGTCACCGAGGGCACCGTCACCCGTTGGCTGAAGGCCGAGGGCGAGCGCGTCGAGGCCGACGAGCCGCTGCTCGAGGTCTCGACCGACAAGGTCGACACCGAGATCCCCGCCCCGGCCTCCGGCATCCTCGCCTCCATCAAGGTGGCCGAGGACGAGACCGTCGAGGTCGGCGCGGAACTCGCCATCATCGACGACGGCTCGGGCGCCCCGGCGGCCGAGGCCGCCCCGGCGCAGCAGGCTCCGGCCCAGGAGGCCCCGGCTCAGGAGGCCCCGGCCCCGCAGGCCGAGCCCTCCACCGAGGCCGCCGCCCCCGCCCCGGCCCCCACGGCCGAGGCCGCCTCCGGCGGTGGCTCCGCCGAGGGCACCGACGTCGTCCTCCCCGCGCTCGGCGAGAGCGTGACCGAGGGCACCGTCACCCGCTGGCTCAAGGAGGTCGGCGAGGAGGTGGCCGAGGACGAGCCGCTGCTCGAGGTCTCGACCGACAAGGTCGACACCGAGATCCCGGCTCCGGTCGCGGGCGTGCTGCTCGAGATCGTCGTCGGTGAGGACGAGACCGCCGAGGTCGGCGCCAAGCTCGCCGTCATCGGCGCCCCGGGCGCGGCTCCGGCCGCCGCCCAGGCTCCGGCCGCCCCGGCCCCCGCGGCCGCCCCCGCTCCGGCTGCTCCGGCGCCCGCTCCTGCCCCGGCCGCCCCCGCGGCTCCGGCAGCTCCGGCGCCGCAGGCTCCGGCTGCCGCTCCGGCTCCGGCTCCGGCTCCGGCTCCGGCTCCGGCTCCGGCCGCACAGGCTCCGGCTCCCGCCGCCACCTCCGGTGACGACGGCGCCTACGTCACGCCGCTGGTCCGCAAGCTCGCCTCCGAGTCCGGTGTGGACCTGGGCGCGGTCAAGGGCACCGGCGTCGGCGGCCGCATCCGCAAGCAGGACGTCATCGCCGCCGCGGAGGCCGCCAAGGCTCCCGCGCCGGCCGCCGCCCCTGCCGCGCAGAAGGCCGCCCCGTCCGTCGAGGCGTCCCCGCTGCGCGGTCAGACGGTCAAGATGACCCGCATGCGCAAGGTCATCGGCGACAACATGATGAAGGCGCTGCACTCGCAGGCCCAGCTGACCTCGGTCGTCGAGGTCGACATCACGAAGCTGATGAAGCTGCGCAACGCGGCGAAGGACGCCTTCGCCGCCCGTGAGGGCGTCAAGCTGTCCCCGATGCCGTTCTTCGTGAAGGCGGCGGCCCAGGCGCTGAAGGCCCACCCGGTCGTCAACGCCCGGATCAACGAGGACGAGGGCACCATCACCTACTTCGACTCGGAGAACATCGGCATCGCCGTGGACTCCGAGAAGGGCCTGATGACCCCGGTCATCAAGGGTGCGGGCGACCTCAACCTGGCCGGCATCTCCAAGGCCACGGCCGAGCTGGCCGGCAAGGTCCGCGGCAACAAGATCACCCCGGACGAGCTGTCGGGCGCGACGTTCACGATCAGCAACACCGGTTCGCGCGGCGCGCTGTTCGACACCGTCATCGTGCCGCCGAACCAGGTCGCCATCCTGGGCATCGGTGCCACGGTCAAGCGTCCGGCGGTCATCGAGACCGCCGAGGGCACCGTCATCGGCGTCCGCGACATGACGTACCTGGCCCTCTCCTACGACCACCGTCTGGTGGACGGCGCCGACGCCGCCCGCTACCTGACGACGGTCAAGGCGATCCTCGAGGCCGGCGAGTTCGAGGTCGAGCTCGGCCTGTAAGGCTCTCCACGGCACCGTGGGACGGCTGTAACACTCGTCTCACCAGCGACCGCGCCCCCGTCCGGGCTCTTCCGGACGGGGGCGCGGCCGTATTGTTTGGAGGTCACCGCTCGCCTTAAGGAGCCCCCATGACCGTGCCCGTCGTCCACTCGCTGCGCGAGCAGATCCGCGAGCACATCGTGGAGGGGATCGTCAGCGGGCGCTGGAAGCCCGGTGAGCGGATCGTGGAGCGGCGCATCGCGGTGGAGCTCCAGGTCAGCCAGACGCCGGTGCGTGAGGCCCTCAGGGAGCTGGAGAGCCTGCGCCTGATCGAGTCGGCCCCCAACAAGGGCGTACGGGTACGGAATCTGAGCCCGGCCGACCTGGAGGAGAGCTACCCGGTGCGGGCCGGCCTTGAGCAGATCGCGGCCGAGCTGGCGGCGGAGCGCCTGGCCGAGGACTGCTCGGCCCTGGAGCCGCACGTGGCGGCCCTGTACGAGGCGGACCGGGCGGCGGACGGGACCGCGCAGGTGCGGCACACGGTGGGCTTCCACCGGGAGCTGGTGCGGGCGGCCGACAACAGTGTGCTGTTGCACACATGGGAAGGGCTCGGCATCGAGGTCTTCACGGCGCTCTCGATCCGCTGGCTCGGCACCGTACAGAAGTCGTACGCGGAGGAGCACGAGGACCTCGTCGCGGCGTTCCGGCGGCGGGATCCGGCCATCGGTCTGATGGTGAAGGCCCATGTCCTGGGGTGCGCGCCGCGTAGCGCCTGACGGTCCGGGCGCGGGCCAGGGCCCTTCAAAAACCAGGCACCGCGTGCCTGGTTTGGCGGCACCCTGTGCCGACTTTCCCGATTCGAAGAAGTTTTTGGGCTCAACACTTTGATCGATCATCGATCGTCGGCTTACAGTCAACGGCGGACTCACCGGTCCAAGGCCCCGTCCTGCCAGACAAAGGCCCCCTTTTCTCCACCCCCCTCCTGTCCGGAAGGCGGCGATCGTGATCGACCCCGTAGCCAAGTTTCCGAGTGAGCTCGACCAGCTCCCGGACCGTGACACCGAGGAGACCGCCGAATGGGCGGCCTCCCTCGATGCCGTCGCCAAGGCCGCCGGCCCCCATAGGGCCGCGTATCTGATGCGCCGCACGCTCCAGCATGCCGAAGGCGCGGGCCTCGCCCTGCCGAAGCTGCTGGAGACGGACTACGTCAACACCATTCCCTCCTCCTCGGAGCCCGTCATCGACGGCGACGAGGAGATGGAGCGCCGGATCACCGCATGGAACCGCTGGAACGCGGCGGCCATGGTGACCCGGGGCTCGAAGCACGGCGTCGGCGGCCACATCGCGACCTTCGCGTCCGCGGCCTGGCTGTACGAGACCGGCTTCAACCACTTCTTCCGCGGGAAGGAGGGCGACGGATCCGGCGACCAGCTCTACATCCAGGGCCACGCCTCGCCCGGCATCTACGCCCGCGCCTTCCTCGACGGCCGCCTCACCGAGGCGCACCTCGACAAGTTCCGCCAGGAGTCCGCCGGCGACGGCCTGCCCTCCTACCCGCACCCGCGCCGCCTGCCCTGGCTGTGGGAGTTCCCGACCGTCTCGATGGGTCTGGGCCCGCTCTCCGCGATCTACCAGGCGCGCTTCAACCGGTACCTCACCAACCGGAACATCAAGGACGTCTCCAACTCCCACGTGTGGGCGTTCCTCGGTGACGGCGAGATGGACGAGCCCGAGTCGACGGCGGCCCTCGCACTCGCCGCCCGCGAGGGTCTGGACAACCTGACCTTCGTCATCAACTGCAACCTGCAGCGCCTCGACGGCCCGGTCCGCGCCAACTTCAAGATCGTGCAGGAGCTGGAGGCCCAGTTCCGCGGCGCCGGCTGGAACGTCGTGAAGTCGCTGTGGGGCGGCGCCTGGGACGAGCTCTTCCAGCTCGACACCACCGGCGCCCTCGTCCGCCGCCTGCGCGAGGTCCCCGACGCCCAGGTGCAGACGTACCAGACGCGCGACGCGGCCTACATCCGCGAGGACTTCTTCGGCAAGGACCCGGCGCTCGTCGAGATGGCGAAGCTGCTCTCGGACGACAAGATCCTGGAGTGCTTCCACCTCTCGCGCGGTGGCCACGAGCCGCGCAAGGTGTACGCCGCCTACAAGGCCGCCCTGTCCCACAAGGGCGCGCCGACCGTCATCCTGGCCCAGACGGTCAAGGGCTTCACCCTCGGCGACGGCTTCGCGTCCAAGAACGCGAACCACCAGATGAAGAAGCTCACCAACGACGAGTTCAAGAACATGCGTGACCTTCTTGAACTGCCCATCTCCGACGCGCAGTTCGTCGACGGCGTGGTCCCCTACGGCCACCCCGGCGCCGACTCCCCCGAGGTCCGCTACCTCCAGGAGCGCCGCGCGGCGCTCGGCGGCCCGGCCCCGGCCCGCCGCAGCCACGCGATCGCCCCGCTGCCGGCCCCGGCCGACAAGTCGTTCGCGGCGTTCGACAAGGGCTCCGGCAACCAGTCCATGGCCACCACCATGGCGTTCGTCCGGCTGATGAAGGACCTGATCCGCGACAAGACGACCGGCAAGCGCTGGGTCCCGATCGTCCCGGACGAGGCCCGCACCTTCGGCATGGAGTCGCTCTTCCCCTCGCTGGGCATCTACTCGCCCAAGGGCCAGACGTACGAGCCGGTCGACCGCGACCAGCTGATGTACTACCGCGAGGCCAAGGACGGCCAGATCCTCAACGAGGGCATCACCGAGGCCGGCTCCATGGCCGACTTCATCGCCGCGGCGTCCGCGTACTCCACGCACGGCGAAGCGATGATCCCGTTCTACATCTTCTACTCGATGTTCGGCTGGCAGCGCACGGCCGACCAGATGTGGCAGCTCGGCGACCAGCTGGGCCGCGGCTTCCTGGTGGGCGCCACCGCCGGCCGTACGACCCTGACCGGTGAGGGCCTCCAGCACGCGGACGGCCACTCCCCGGTGATCGCGGCGACCAACCCGGCGGCCATGTCGTACGACCCGGCCTTCGCGTACGAGGTCGCGGCCATCGTCAAGGACGGTCTGCGCCGGATGTACGGCGAGGCGGCCCCGGGCGAGGACCGGGACGTCTTCTACTACCTGACCGTCTACAACGAGCCGATGCCGCAGCCGGCGAAGCCCGCGGGCATCGACGAGGGCATCGTCAAGGGCCTGTACCGCTTCAACACGGCGGAGTCGGCCGGCGTGACCGTCCCGGTCAACGCCTCCCGCATCCAGCTGCTCGGCTCCGGCACGGCGATCCACTGGACGCTCGAAGCGCAGAAGCTGCTCGCCGAGGAGTGGGGCGTGGCCGCCGACGTGTGGTCCGCGACCTCCTGGACCGAGCTGCGGCGCGACGCCCTCGAAGCGGACGCTGCCCTGCTGCGCGGCGAGGAGCGGATCCCCTTCATCCGCAAGGCACTTGAGGGCATCGACTCTCCCGTCCTCGCGGTCTCCGACTACATGCGCCAGGTCCCGGACCAGATCGCGCAGTGGGTCGAGCAGGACTGGTCCTCGCTCGGTGCGGACGGCTTCGGCCTCTCCGACACCCGTGAGGCGGCCCGTCGCCACTTCGGCGTCGACGCGCAGTCGATCGTCGTCGCGGCGCTGGCCCAGCTCGCCCGGCGCGGCGAGGTCCCGGTCACGGCCGTGAAGGAAGCGCGCGAGCGCTACGGCCTGTAGGCGGTATCCCGGTACGCACGCGTGCCCCGTCCCGATTGCCGGGGCGGGGCACGCGTGCGTGAATGGTCGACCGGAGGCGACACGACCCCGGGAGCACCGCATGAAGATCTGCAACCGCCCGTCCGCACCGGCCTGGGCCGACCTCTCCACGACCGACGTGCCGGCCGCCAAGGCCTTCTACGGCGCCCTCTTCGGCTGGCGGGGCGCGGACGTGCCGATGGAGGAGGCCGGCGGGTACGGCATGTTCCTGCTCGGCGAGGAGTACGCCGGCGGGTACGGGCCCCGGACGGCCCCGGAGCAGCCCGTGGCGTGGCTGGTGTACTTCCAGGTCGAGTCGGCCGACGCGACGGCGGCGAAGGTGACCGGCAGCGGCGGCTCGATCGTGGCCGGCCCCATGGACGTCTTCGATTCCGGCCGCCTCGCGGTCTTCGCGGACCCCGGGGGCGCGGTGTTCGGCGTCTGGCAGCCGAAGGAGCACAAGGGCTTCGGGGTGGTGGACCGGCCGGGCGGGATGTGCTGGTTCGAGCTCCTGACCCGCGACCGCGACCAGGCGAGGACGTTCTACGGGACGGTCTTCGGCTGGGACGGCAGCGAGGCCAACCCGTACGGGTCGTCCTCCTCGTACACGGAGTGGAAGCTGGACGGGGAGAGCTTCAGCGGGATGATGCACATGGGCTCGGACTTCCCGCCGGAGGTGCCGTCGCACTGGATGGTGTACGTCCAGGTGGAGGACTGCGACGCGGTCGCGGAACGGGCCCGGGAACTGGGCGGCGAGATCCACGTCCCGCCCACGACCATCCCCCCGGGCCGCTTCGCCCTGCTCCGCGACCCGCAGGGAGGCGTCTTCTCGGTCATCGCGGTGACGGAGTAGCCCGCTCTTCCGCCCGGCCCCCGCCAGGAGCGCGGCGAGCTGGGCCACCGGCCCACCACCGGCCCGCACCCGAAAGCCACACCTCTCGGCGGCACCGGACGCCCGGCTCAACTACGGCCCGGTGCGGTCGCATTGGCAGACTGTGACGAGCAACTCGCCCTCAATGGCAGGGCGTTGTACCATGGGCCCGTGTCTGGTAGCAGCGCTTCGGCCGGGGGACAGCGTCGTCCGCGGGATGTGGTCGCCGATGGTCTGCGTGCCCTGATCCGCGAGGGCGAGCTGCGGGTCGGGGAGCGGCTGCCCACGCAGGCCGAGCTGAGCGCGCGGTTCGCCGTGCCGCGCGGGGCTGTTCGCGGCGCCGTCGAGCTTCTTGAGCGGGAAGGGCTGATCAGGCGGGCCCAGCAGGGCACACCGCCGACCGTCGCCCGCCCCGCGGGCGCCCCGGCGACCGCGCACCGGCGCGACGTGCCCGGACCCCGCCGGCATGCGCCCCGGCCCGCAGGGGTCTTCCTCGGCGAGCGGGTGGCGCAGTGCTTCCGCGAGGACGAGGTCACCATCGACGCGTACTGCCTCAATGGCGAGACCCTGGCCTCCGCGCTCGCAGGCCCGCTCGTCGCCGTCCAGGCCGAGGGCTCGGGCCCGCGCAGCGTCACCGTCCGCATCCTGCTGCCGGACGCCGAGGCCCCGCTCGCCCTCCCCCAGGTCGTCGGCGACCTGGGCAACCTCCGGCCCCGCGAGCGGCTGCGGATCACCAGCAACCACATCTACGGCTCGCTGCGCCACTCGCTGCGGATGCTCAAGGTCCGCGACCTGGTGCAGGAGGTGAGCGTCGAGGCGCGCAAGGTGGCGATCACCCCGACGCAGAAGGTGTACATCCTCAACGGCCGCGAGGTCCTGGCCGGCCACTACCAGGTGACGGAACGCACGGTGGATCTCGACCGGACCCCGATCGAGATCTACGACATGCTCGGCGTGGAGGGCATGCTCTTCCGGCACACCGTGGTCGACGACGACCAGGTGACCCGCGGCTACGTCGAGCAGACCCAGCAGTGGTTCGACTCGCTCTGGAACACCATCGCCCGCCCCCTGGACCCGAACGCGGACTGAGCCCGCCCCGCTCACACCGCGGCGATCAGCAGCAGCACCACGAGCACGGCCGCCACGCAGACCAGGTTGGTGCGCGGCCCGGCCGGAAGGGGCCCCGGCTCACGGGACTCCGCGCGGCCGCCCTTCGTGAGCAGCACGCACACGGCGAGCACCAGCAGGCCCGACGGGCCGAACAGGGACACCACACCCGCGTTCGACAGCAGTTCGAGGACGATCTGCACCCGCGTCTCCAGTCCCATGGAACACCTCCTCCGGTAGTCGCCGCCGCGGACCGCACCCCGACGTAGGGACGTCCGGTGCCCTCGTCGGCCGGCGATCGTGTGCCCTCCTCCTACCCTTCGTGAATGGCTGCCATCTATGGCCAACCGACTGCATATTGGGCAACACGACTATGCCAATGGCGAGTTGCGCGGCCAAGGAGGGCAACCAGACGGTCAAGCAAGGGAATTGACCGCTTGCCACAGGCATCTGTCCTGTCTTGACCGCGAGTTGTAGCCTCGCTGGGTGACGACCCACACCTCAGGGGCCGGCCGGGACGACGCCGGGGAGACCCCCCGCTACCGCGTGGTGGCCGACGCGCTGCGCCAGGAGATCCAGAACGGCGCCCCGGCGCCCGGCGAGGCGCTGCCCAAGCAGGAGCAGCTCATGCGGCGTTTCGGCTGCGGGCGCGGCACCGTACAGAAGGCGCTGCACCTGCTGCGCGAGGAGCAGCTCCTGGAGGCGGGGGTGTCGGGCCGGGGCGCCCGGGTGGCCCGGCAGGCTGCCATCGGACGGCCATTGGGCCATTACATCTCCCGCGCCTTCGACGCCCCCCATGTCTCGCTCGACGTCTGGTCGCTGCACACCGAGGAGCTGTCCCGGGCCGTCCAGCAACAGGCCGAACTGATCAGGCTCGGCGACCGCGCGGCGCCGCGTTCGGTCCGGGTGCGGGTCCTGGTGCCGGATCTCGACACCCACCACCCCTACCCGCGCCACGTCGACGACCCCGAGGACCTGCGCCCGCTTCGCCGGCTGCGGCGCGTCATCCGGATGTACGCGGAGGCGCTGCACCACTCGCTCACCCAGCTGGCCGAGGAAGGCACGGTGGGCTCGGTGTCCGTGGAGATCCGGAGCCTGCCCACGGTGCCCGGCGAGAAGCGCTACCTCATCAACGGCAGCCAGATGCTGACCGGCTACTACTTCCTGCGCAAGACCCGCATCCTGGTCGACGCCGCGTCGATAGAGGTCCTCGAACTGCACAGCGACACCCTGTTCCCGGCCACGGCGGAGGGCAACGGCGCGCGCTCCCTGGAGCGGGCCGAGTTCCAGCAGGTGCAGGCCTGGTTCGACTCGCGCTGGGAGATGGTCGCCACGCCACTGCGGCCGCTCGACGAGTGACCGGGCCCGCCGCGACGGGCCACCGGGCCCTATGGCGACAGATGTGCCAGGGGTGGCGATCGGCGGCAACCGGACGAAAAGCGCCGCTCCGCGTGCGCCGCAACCCCCTACCCACGATGCTGGTTCCGTGATGGACGAGACGGAGTTCTGGGAGATCGTCGACCGTACCCGCGAGGCCGCCGACGGCGACCCCGAGGAACAGGCCGACCTGCTCGTGGACCGGCTGCTGCAGTTGGACCCCGACTCCGTGCTCGACTTCGCCCGGCACTTCGAGGCACGCTACAACCGCGCCTACCGCTGGGACCTGTGGGGCGCCGCCGCCGTGCTGCTCGACGGGGCGAGCGACGACGCCTTCGACTACTTCCGCTGCTGGCTCATCGGCCAGGGCCGCGAGGTCTTCGAGGGCGCGGTGCACGACCCCGACGCGCTCGCCGACCTCCTCGGCGAGTTCGACGAGGAGGTCGACGGCGACGGCGAGGAGCTCGGCTACGCGGCCGACGAGGCGTACGAGCAGCTCACCGGCGTCGTCGCGCCCGACCTCGGCATCCCGCCGCAGCCCGAGGAGCCGGAGGGCACCGCGCTGGACTTCGAGGACGAGTCGGCGCTCGCGGACCGCTATCCCCGGCTGTGGGAGCGGTTCGGCACCGCCTGAGCGGGCCCCGGCGCCAGGCCGGTCCCGGCCCGCTCCAGGCGCTCCCCCGCCCGGAACTCAGAAGTGCGTGCCGCCATCCACCCGTACCTCGGTGCCGGTGATGAAGCGGCCGTCGTCGCTGGCGAGCATCGCGACCACCGAGGCCACCGTCTCCGGTCCCGCGAAGCCCGCGCCGATGGCCGGGGCCAGCTTCACGAACAGCGACAGGTCGGCGTCGGCGGGCAGGCCGGGGCCCACGCTGGCGCGGGAGGCGCCGCTTCCGTCGGTCATGCCGGAGGAGATCGAGCCGGGCTGCACGGCGGTGAAGCGGATGCCCCGCTTCGCGTACTCGGCGGCGAGCGCGTGGGTCATCGACTGGATGCCGCCCTTGCTGGCCGCGTACGCCGCCATGTAGGGGTGGGCGAACACCGCCGAGGTGGAGCTGAAGTTGACCACGGCCGCGCCGTCGCCTTCGAGCAGCGCCGGGATCGCCTCGCGGATCATCAGGAAGGTGCCGGTCAGGTTGACCGCGACGACCTGGTTGAACTCGGCGAGGCTCGTCTCGTGGGTGTGCGAGGAGCGCAGGATCCCGGCCGCGTTGACGAGCACGTCGAGGCCGCCGAGCGCGGAGACCGCGGCGGCGACGCCCTCGCGCACCGAGGCCTCGTCGGCTATGTCGACGACGAGGGTGGTCAGCCGTCCGATGCCGGCGCCCGCCTTGTCGGCGGTGTCCTTCAGGCCGGCCTCGCTGACGTCGGCGGCGACGACATGCCCGCCCTCGGCGAGCAGGCGCAGCACGGTGGCCTGCCCGATGCCGGAGCCACCGCCGGTGACCAGGGCCCGGCGTCCTTCGTAGCGGTCGGTGACGGTGTGCACGCTCATCGCGGTCCAGCTTTCTCAAGATCGGGACCCGGGGGCCGACAGGGCCCGGGGTCCGTCGTCGGCTCGTCGTGGGTCCAGGAGGATTCGACACCACCGTACGCCTAGGTGGCACGTTTTGCCATGACGTCAATCCGTGCAGGCGGGAGAGGTGCGGGCGTAGGCTTGGGCGGTGATCCAGCCCGCCGCGCAGCCCGCCCCGCCGCCCAAGCCCTCCCTGACGGAGCGCCGCAAGGCCGCGACCCAGCTCGACATCGCCCGCGCCGCGGCCGCGCTCTTCGCCGAGCACGGCCCCGACGGCACCACCGCGGAGGCCATCGCCCGGCACGCCGGCGTCGCCCTGCGCACCTTCTACCGCTACTTCCGCTCCAAGCAGGACGCGGTCGGCCCGCTCCTCTCGGGCGGCGCCGAACGCTGGCGGGCGCTGCTCGAAGCCGCCGAGCCCGGCCCGCTCGCCAGGACTTTGGAGGCGGCCGTGCGCGAGGCCCTCGCGGTGCCCGACGCACCCGCCGCGGAACAACTGCGGTGGACCAGGGGGCTACTGCGCGCGGCGGAGCACGACGCGGCGCTGCGCGCGGTCTGGTACCGGGTCAACCAGGACTCCGAGGAGCGGCTACTGCCCGTGCTCGCCCGCCTGGCGGGGCCGGGGGCGGACGCCCTGGAGGTGCGCCTCGCGGCGGCCGCGGCCACCGACGCGATCCGGGTCGCCCTGGAGGCGTGGGCCGCCACCGACGCACCGGCCTCCGGCCCCGGCTCCCCCGCCGAACTCGCCGTGCGCTGTCTGCGCGAACTCACCGGCGGAATGCGCCTGTTGGGCCGCTGAACCGCCGTACCGCTACCGGGCGTCGAGCCAGCCGAGCGCGGCGGCGGTGAGGGCGGTGACGCCGGTGGTCAGCGTCGGGTCGACGACCGGCGCGAAGAACGGCGAGTGGTTGGAGGGGATGTCCTTGTCGAGGGTGCCGGCGGCGAACGCGGCGCCGTACGCCGCCGGATCCGCTCCCCCGAACAGCCAGTAGCAGAGCGGCACTTGGGCGTCCGTGCCGAACAGGCCGACGTCCTCGCTGCCGGTGACGGCGCCCGGGTCGAGCACCTTGTCGGCGCCGATGACCGCGCCGACGGCGGCCATGGTCCGCGCCACCGCGCCCTCGTCGTTGACGAGCACCGGGAAGGTGTCGACCGTCTCGATGTCGGGTTCGCGCACGGCGCCGGCGACGGCCGCCTCACCGCGCACGATCCGCTCGACGGCGGCGAGCACCTTGTCCCGCACGTCCGGCTTGTACGTGCGGATGTTGAGCTTCAGCTCGGCCTCGTCCGGGATGATGTTGTCCTTGGTCCCGGCGTTCAGGGCGCCGACGGTGACGACGGCCGTCTCGCTGCCCGGGATCTCGCGGGACACGATGGTCTGGAGCCGCAGCACGGTGGAGGCGGCCATCACCACGGGGTCGACGGACGCCTCGGGCCGCGAACCGTGCGCGCCCTTGCCGTACAGGACGACCCTGAGCGAGTCGGCGCCCGCGAAGGCGGGCCCCGGGTGCGCGCCGATCATCCCGGCGGGGAACGGCCCCACGTGCTGGCCGAGCACGACGTCGGGCGTGCCGAACCGCTCGTAGAGCCCGTCGTCGAGCATGGCCCGCGCGCCCCGGCCGATCTCCTCGGCCGGCTGGAAGACGCCGAGCACGGTGCCGCTCCACAGCGCGCGGGCGTCGGCGAGCAGCTTGAGGGTGCCGAGCAGGCACGTGGTGTGCATGTCGTGGCCGCAGGCGTGCATGACGCCCTCGACGGTGGAGGCGTGCGCGAGGCCGGTCCGCTCGGTCACCGGGAGCGCGTCGATGTCGGCCCGCAGCAGCACGGTGGGCCCGGGGCCGTTGTGCAGGACGGCGACGACTCCGGTGCGCCCGACCCCGGTCGTCACCTCGTACCCGTACTCCCGCGCCCTGCGGGCGGCCTCGGCGGCGGTGCGGTGCTCGGCGAAGGACAGCTCGGGGTGGGCGTGCAGGTCGCGGTAGAGCCCGGCGAGGTCGGCGTGGATCGCGTCGAGCCCGCGCAGGACGGTGGGGGCGGCGCCGGCCGCGCTCCGGGCGGAGGGGGTGGAAGGGGTCACGGTGCCTGCCCTGCTCTCGGGGGTGCGGGTGGTCGGCTGTCGGTGAGGGAGCGGCCCATGAGGATGTCGTCCACGTACGCGCCGTCCAGGAGGAACTCGCCCGGCAGTACGCCCTCGACGGCGAAGCCCTCGGCCTCGTACAGCGCGCGGGCCGGCGCGTTGTGGCCGAGGACGTGCAGGGTGATCCGGGTGGCGCCCTGCCGGCGGGCCGCCTCGTACGCGCCGCGCAGCAGGGCGCGGCCCACCCCGCGGCGCTGTGCGGAGGCGGCGATTTCGAGCCCCTGGATCTGCCGGACGTGCCGGTTGCTGGCGAGCGAGGTGGCCGGCACCAGCCGGATGAACCCCACCACCTCGCCGTCCAGCTCGGCGACGAGGAAGTGCGAGGGCAGGTGCAGGTCGTCGAAGAAGGGCTCGTACGGCGCGGTGGGGCGCGGCCCGACGGCGTGCAGCGTGGACCACGCCTCACGGGTGAGCACGGCGAGCCGGTCGCCGTCGGAGCGCCGGGCGGCCCGTATCAGCGGGGGCGCGGAAGTACGGGGCGTGGGGTACGACTCGTCCATGCGGCCACTGTGCCACGTGGGACGGACCGAGCGAGGATGAGCTCCATGAAGATCGCGGTGACGGGTTCGACAGGACTGATCGGTACGGAGCTGGTCCGCTCGCTCCGGGCGGACGGGCACGAGGTGCTGCGCCTGGTGCGGCGCGGCGCGGACGCGCCGGACGAGGTCGCGTGGGATCCGGCGCGCCAGTACGTGGACGCGGCGGGGCTCACCGGGTGCGAGGCGGTGGTGCATCTGGCCGGGGCGGGGGTCGCCGACCACCGGTGGACGGACGCGTACAAGAAGCAGATCCGGGACAGCAGGGTGCTCGGCACGGCGGCGCTCGCCGAGGCCCTCGCCTCTCTGGACACCCCGCCGAAGGTGCTGGTGAGCGGGTCGGCGGTCGGCTACTACGGCGACACGGGGTCGCGCGCGGTGGACGAGTCGGCGCCACCGGGCGACGGTTTCCTGCCCTCGGTGTGCGTGGAGTGGGAGGAGGCGGCGGGGCCGGCCGAGGAGGCGGGCATCCGTACGGTGTTCGCCCGTACGGGTCTTGTGGTGTCCCGCCGGGGCGGCGCCTGGGCGAAGCTCATCCCGCTGTTCCGGGCGGGGCTCGGGGGGCGGCTCGGCAGCGGGCGCCAGTACATGTCGTTCATCGCACTGCACGACGAGGTGGCGGCGCTGCGGTTCCTGCTGGACACGGAGTCGCTGTCCGGGCCGGTGAACCTGACGGCGCCGGAGCCGGTGACGAACCGGGAGGTGACGGAGGCGATGTCCCGGGTACTGCACCGCCCGGCCCTGCTGCCGGTGCCGGGGGCGGCGCTGCGGGTCGCTCTCGGGGAGGCGGCGGGGGATGTGCTGGCGGGTCAGCGCGTTGTGCCTGCGGCGCTGCTGGCGGCGGGGTTCCGGTACGCCTTCCCGAGCGTGGAGGCCGCGCTCCGGGCAGCGTAGGCGCTGCCCCCCGGGGCTCCGCCCCAGACCCCGTTCGCGCCTGAAGGCCGCTCGTCCTCAAACGCCGGACGGGCTGAGGACGTGCATGCCGGCACACGACACCGGGTGCCCTACTAGGGGCGCGGGCCTGCCCCTTCTGCACGGCTCCGCCGCGGGGAGCGCGACCACTCGGCACCGGGTGCCTTACAGGGGCGCGGGGAACTGCGCGCCAAGCCACGCACGGTCCGCACCCTGGAGACGGGCCCCTGGGGCTCCGCCCCAGACCCCGGTTCGCGCCTCAAGGGCGCTCGTCCTCAAACGCCGGACGGGCTGAGGTGGCCGCACAGGCCGAGGTCGAGCAGCCGGACGGGCTGAGGGTCCGCATGCCGGCCGGCACCGAGTAGTCAGCGCGCGAGGAGCGAGCACGGTCCGCAGGTGCCGGCGGGGTCCGGACGCAAAGACCCCCGCGGGCCCGGGATGCCCCACCCCGCCTCCCCCGGAGGGACCCCGTGCGCCCGGTGTGCCTCGACGTCCACCCCCCTGCGCGCGGGGCCACCCCCCGGAACATCCCTACTCTCTCTCCGAACTACGGCATTCCGTCGGCCAGTTGGGGGCATGAGGCCTCCACCTACCGCGCCCACCTCGGGGAGGACCACGTGCTCAGCACCGCACACCATGCGGACGTACTCATCGTGGGAGCCGGGCTCGCGGGCCTGTCAGCCGCCCATCGGCTGACCGGCGCGGGAGTCACGGTCAGCGTCCTGGAGGCAGCCCCCGGTGTGGGCGGCCGCATGTCGACGCAGCAGATCGACGGCTTCCGGCTCGACCGGATCGGGCAGCTCCTTTCGACGTCGTACCCGGAACTGACCCGCACCCCCGGCCTCGAAGAGCTGCCGCTGCGCCCCTTCTCGCCCGGGGTCCTCGTGCACAGTGAGGGCCGCCACCACCGGGCCGGTGCGACCGGGAGCGCGAGGGGCGCACTGGCCGCCGCACGCGCCCGAGCGAGCGCCCCTCGCGGCACCCCCACCCCCCTCGGCGGCGCGCTCGACCAGGCCCGGCTCGGCAAGGCGCTCGCCAAGCTCGCCGCCACTCCCCTGGCGCGGATCACGGCCCGCCCCGAACTCCCCATCGGCGAGGCCCTGTCGAGCCGGGGCCTGCCCGCCCGCACCCTGGACGGTTTCGTACGCCCGCTGCTCTCCGCCCTGCTCTGCGACCCCGGCCTGACCACGTCGAGCCGCTGCGCCGACCTCGCCCTGCGCGGCTTCGCGCGCGGCAGGCTCTGTGTGCCGGCGGGCGGCGCGGCCACCCTGCCGGAGCTGCTCGCCGCGGCCCTGCCGCCGGGCACGGTGCGTACGGACGTGAAGGTGACCTCCGTCGCCACGACCTCGGTCACCACAGCGGAGCACGGCGTGTTCGGCTGCCGCTCCGTGCTCCTGGCCACCGACGCCCCCGCCGCCGCCGAACTCCTGCCGGGCCTCAGGGTCCCCGGCTTCCACCCGCTGACCGTGCTGCACCACACCGCGCCGCACTCCCCCCTCGCCGACCCCGCGCTGCTCCTGGACGCGGACCGCAGCGGGCCCGTGGCGTACACCTCGGTGATGAGCGAGGTCGACCCGAGCCGTGCGCCGCACGGCCGGACCCTGATCACCTCGGCCGTGCTCGGCGCCCCGCCCGACGACGTGGAGCGCGCCGTACGCCGCCAACTGGCGTCCCTGTACGCCACGTCCACCGCCGACTGGGAACTGCTGGCCCTGCACCACACCCCGCAGGCCGTGCCGTCGATGCCCGCCCCGCACGATCTGCGCCGCCCGGTCCGGCTCCTGGCCGGCCTGTACGTCTGCGGCGACCACCGCGACACCAGCACCGTCCAGGGCGCCCTCTACTCGGGCCGCCGCGCCGCCCACGCGATCCTCGCAGACCTGGGCGTCCGCCCCTGGCAGGCGACGGCGGAGGTGATCCACCGGGCCGCCTGAACCGCGATGCCCCGGGGCCTTCAGCAGGCCGGCGTCCACGACGAAGGCGTCGTCGTGGACGCCGGCCCCCGCGTCACCCCAGCGCGGCCACCCGGTCCCGGTAGGTGCGTACCGCGGCGGCGTCCCGGTAGGGCTCGAGACGGCGCTCGAAGTCGCGGACGTACTCCACCGCGCGGGCCGAGCGCATCTCGCTCGCCTGCTGGGCCGCCTCCGCGCCGAGCGCGCACGCCTGGTCGAGTTCGCCGAGGCCGAGCCGGGCCGTGGCGAGCACGACGCGGCAGAACAGGCGCGAGCGGGCGTATCCGGGGGCGCGCAGTTGCAGCGAGCGCTCCGCGTGCTGGGCGCAGGCCCGGTACTGCTGGAGGTCGCGGTGGCAGTGGCCGAACTCGTCGGCGAGCTGCGCCTCGTCGAAGAAGCGCGCCCAGTGCGGCACGTCGTCGCCGGGCCGCGCGCTCTCCAGGGCCCGCTCGGCCCGTACCAGCGAGGCGGTGCACGCCCGTACCTCGCCGAGCACTCCGTGGCCGCGCGCCTCCACCGCGTTGAGCAGCGACTGCACGACGGGCGGCGCCGCGGACCCGACGCCCTGCTGGGCGACCCGGGCCAGCTGGACCGCCTCGCGGCCGTGCCCGAGGTAGACGGCCTGGCGGCTCATCGTGACCAGCACGTACGAGCCGTACGCCCGGTCCCCCGCGGCCTGCGAGAGCCGGAGCGCCTGCACGAAGTACCGCTGGGCGAGCCCGTGCGCGGCGATGTCGTACGAGGTCCAGCCGGCCAGTCTGGTCAGGTCGGCGGCGGCGGCGAACAGCCGCCGCCCCACGTTCTCGCCGTAGGTGCCGCGCAGCATCGGCTCGGCCTCGTGCTCCAGGTACCGCACCAGGGCCTGGCGGGCGTGCCCGCCGCCGTAGGCGTGGTCGAGGGTGCGGAACAGTTCGCCGACGGAGCGGAGCGCCGCGATGTCCCCGCTGGTCACCCGCTGTCCCGGGCCCCGGTCGGTGGTGCGCTGGCGGGGCACGGAGGGGCGGCCCTGGACGGGGATGCGGGTCACCTGGGACGGCGGGCCGGGTTCACCCCGCCCCACCCGGTCGTCGGCCCGCCCGATGAGCCAGTCTCTGCTCGGGACCACCAGCCCCGCCGGGGTGAAGGCGATCTTGCGGAGCTCGGCGTGGCTGCCCGAGTCCTTGCGCCAGAGCCCGCTGACGATGTCGACGGCCTCCTCCGGGGTCGCCGCGAACTCCAGGCCCGCGTAGACCGGCGCGCAGGCGTCGAGCCCGAGATCCTGGGCGGAGAGCCGGCGGCCGAGCCGCCGGGTGAACACCTCGGCAATCAGCGCGGGTGTGGTGCCGCGCGGTTGCTGGCCGCGCAGCCACCGCGTGACCGAGGTCTTGTCGTAGCGCAGGTCCAGGCCGTGCTCAAGTCCGAGCTGGTCAACGCGGCGGGCGAGCCCGGCATTGGAGAACCCGGCTTCTGCGATGAGTGCGGCGAGCTGGCGGTTGGGGGTGCGCTGCGAGGGTCGTTCCGTCATCAGCTCTGCGTTCTCCTGCCTTCCGGGCCAAGCGTGCAGCCCTCATGGAACGGCGAGAATTTAGCGGTCAATACGGCCAATGCCGCCACCTTCGCCCCGCATTCATCCGATCGTGTGGTGACGTGCCGTTTCTGCCGGCTCCAGGGGGCGTGCGAGGGGTGTCGAACACGGTCGTACAGTGAATGAGGGCGCGCATCGATCGCATCCAAGAGGGTCCAGGCGGTTCCGAGAGGTTCCGAGAGGTTCGGCAGGGGAGCTGGCGTGAACGAGCTGCGATTTGTCCGGCTGGGTTTCGGCGAGGACGCGGTCGAGTACCAGGAGGCCTGGGACGAGCAGCGCCGGGTGCACGCGGCCCGCTTCGCCGACGAGATCACCGACACCTGTCTGCTCCTGGAGCACCAGCCGGTCTACACGGCGGGCCGCCGCACCGAGGACAGCGAGCGCCCCCTGGACGGCACCCCGGTCATCGACGTCGACCGCGGCGGCAAGATCACCTGGCACGGCCCCGGCCAGCTCGTCGGCTACCCGATCCAGAAGCTGCCGCGCCCGGTCGACGTCGTCGCCCACGTACGCCGGCTCGAAGAGGCCCTGATCCGCACCGCGGCCGATTTCGGCCTGGAGACCACCCGCGTCGAGGGCCGCAGCGGGGTGTGGGTGCTCGGCGACCCGGTCGAGCAGCGTCCCAGGCTCGGCGGTCTCTCGCTCGACTTCGACCCGCGCCTGACCGACGACGAGTTCGACGCCCGCCTCAACGGTCCGGAGTACGCACCCTCCAACGCCGGCCAGCGCCGCGAGGACCGCAAGCTGGCGGCGATCGGCATCCGCGTCGCCAAGGGCGTCACGATGCACGGCTTCTCGTTCAACGTGAACCCGGACAACACCTGGTTCGACCGGATCGTGCCGTGCGGGATCCGCGACGCGGGTGTGACGTCGCTCTCGTACGAACTGGGCCGCGAGGTCACGATCGAGGAGGTCCTGCCGGTGGTCGAGAAGCACCTGCGCGCCGTCATCGAGCACGCGGAACTGGCCCCGCGGGAGATCGAACCGGCGTCGGCGTAGCCCCGCCCGGGAATGCCGCCCCGCACCCCGGGGTTGCCCCCGCGGGGAAGCCGCACCTCACCCCAGCAAACAACGGGCGTACCCTTGGGTTCGCCGAAGAATCGAAGTCACAGGGAGCCGGACGTGTCCGCAGTCGCACCCGACGGACGCAAGATGCTGCGCCTGGAGGTCCGGAACAGCCAGACCCCCATCGAGCGCAAGCCCGAGTGGATCAAGACCCGGGCGAAGATGGGCCCCGAATACAACCAGCTGCAGAAACTGGTGAAGAGCGAGGGGCTGCACACGGTCTGCCAGGAGGCGGGCTGCCCCAACATCTTCGAATGCTGGGAGGACCGCGAGGCCACCTTCCTCATCGGCGGCGACCAGTGCACCCGGCGCTGCGACTTCTGCCAGATCGACACGGGCAAGCCCGAGGCGCTCGACCGTGACGAGCCCCGCCGCGTCGGCGAGTCCGTCGTCACGATGGATCTGAACTACGCCACCATCACCGGCGTCGCCCGCGACGACCTGGCCGACGGCGGCGCCTGGCTGTACGCGGAGACGGTGCGCCAGATCCACGCGCAGACCGAGGGCCGCGCCGAGGGCCGCACCAAGGTCGAGCTGCTGGCCCCCGACTTCAACGCGGTCCCCGAGCAGCTGGCGGAGGTCTTCTCCTCCCGCCCCGAGGTCTTCGCGCACAACGTCGAGACGGTGCCGCGGATCTTCAAGCGGATCCGCCCCGGCTTCCGCTACGAGCGCTCCCTCGACGTGATCACCAAGGCCCGCGACTACGGCCTGATCACCAAGTCGAACCTGATCCTCGGCATGGGCGAGACCCGTGGGGAGGTCAGCGAGGCGCTCCAGCACCTGCACGACGCGGGTTGCGAACTCATCACGATCACGCAGTACCTGCGGCCCTCCGTGCGCCACCACCCCGTGGAGCGCTGGGTGAAGCCGCAGGAGTTCGTGGAGCTGAAGGAGGAGGCCGACGAGATCGGCTTCTCCGGTGTGATGTCGGGACCGCTGGTCCGCTCCTCCTACCGCGCCGGCCGTCTCTTCCAGCAGGCGATGGAAGCGCGGAGCGCCGCCGCCACCGCCTGACCCGGGCGGCGGGCGCGTGAACCCGCTCACAAGCAGCTACTGATCGGTAATGGCCTCGATGACGCGGCTCGCACCGTCCCCGCAGGTCGGGGCACGCGTACGGGCCGCGTCAGCGTTTTCCGGGTCCGCGTCAATGTTTCATTGGGGTTTGACCGCTTGGACACGCCCTGGTAACACCAATCAGTGACGATGGCTTTACGCACCGCGCATGCCCCCACACCACCCGTTCCGATCCCGTCCCGAGGGGGGACCTCGACGATGCAGGCCGCTACCGCTCCGCAGACCGTGCGGGCCACCACGCTTCCGTCCGTGACCGGCGCCCTGCGCGCCATGGAGTCGCTGCTCATGGGTTCCGGCCAGCGCACCGCCCGCCGCAACGCCTGGACGGCGGTCCTGGAGGACCGGCGCCGGGCCAAGGACCGGGTCGAGGCGCAGCACGTACTGGAGGCCGTGGCCACCCGTCGCCCGTAGGCCACGTAAACTTCCTGCTATGGCGAGGAAGGCAACCGCAGAGAGCGCTGCGAACGATGCGAATGCGGGGCGACTGAAGCAGATCGCCCTGACCTACAAGATGACCCGGAAGGCCGATTCCAAGATCGGGCTTGTCATCGCCGGCGTGGGAATCGTCGTCATCGGCGTCTTCCTCGCGATCGGTTTCCTTCTCGGGCACCCGATCTACCTGGGCATTCTCGGCCTGCTCATGGCCGTGCTCGCGATGGCGATCGTCTTCGGGCGGCGTGCCGAGCGGGCGGCCTTCGGTCAGATGGAGGGCCAGCCGGGCGCGGCCGCGGCCGTGCTCCAGAACATCGGGCGCGGCTGGACCACCACCCCGGCCGTGGCGATGAACCGCAGCCAGGACGTCGTCCACCGGGCCGTCGGCCGGGCCGGCGTCGTGCTCGTGGCGGAGGGCAACCCGAACCGGGTGAAGTCCCTGCTGGCCGCCGAGAAGAAGAAGATGGCCCGCATCGTGGTGGACGTTCCCGTCCACGACGTGATCGTCGGCGACGGCGAGGGGCAGGTGCCGCTGAAGAAGGTGCGCACCACGCTCCTGAAGCTGCCCCGCGTGCTGTCGGGTCCGCAGGTCACCGCGGCCAACGACCGGCTGCGCGCCATGGGCGACCTGATGAGCAACATGCCGCTGCCGAAGGGTCCGATGCCCAAGGGCACGCGGATGCCGCGCGGCGGAAAGATGCGCTGACCCCCTCACCTCGTATACGTACGACATCCTCGTAGGCACCAAAAGGCGGCCCGGACCGAACTGGTCCGGGCCGCCTTCTGACGTGTGGGGTGTCCGGCGCCCGCGGCTTGCGGTGTGCGCGGCTTGCGGTGTGCGCGGCTTCCGCTGGGCGCTGGGCTCAGATCCTGACCTGGACCGCGCGGGCGAGACGGTCGTGCAGGCCGCGGCCGTCGCGGTCCCAGATCAGCGCCGGGATCGCCAGGCACAGCAGCACGGTGCGCACCACGACCCGGACGATGCCCAGCCGGCCGCCCTCCTCGGCGACGACACGCAGCCCGAGCAGCCGCTTGCCGGGGGTGAACCCGACGGTCCCGACCGTCAGCACGCCGAGCAGGAAGAAGACGAGGAGCGCCCAGTTGTTCGCGGCGTGCGTGTTGCCGTGCGCGATCAGTTGGTAGGCGATCAGGGCGCACAGGGCCCAGTCGACGAAGATGGCGCCGAAGCGCCGGCCGAGCGGGGCCACCGAGCCGGGCCCGTCCTTGGGCAGTCCGAGCCGTTCGCCCCGGTAACCGAAGTCGACGCCCATGTCTTCGGCGGCCGCGCGGGGCCCCGAGAGCCACGATCCCATTGCTTGCCTGTTGTCCACGGCTCCACGGTACTGCGCCCGTTTTCGATCACTTCCGCCCGGGTCGGCCTTGGCGCCCGTGCCACCAGGCCGGTTAACTTGGGTGAAACAAACGGGTCACGCCGGAGAAATCCCGTCTGCCTATGGTCGGGTCCAGCGTGTGCCACCGCACTGGCCGCACGACCGAGCTGCAACCCCGCCCCTCCCGGGTGGGAGTAGGAGGAGTTGGATGTTCCAGAACGCCGACGACGCGAAGAAGTTCATCGCGGACAACGACGTGAAGTTCGTCGACGTCCGGTTCTGCGACCTGCCGGGCGTGATGCAGCACTTCACGATCCCCGCGAAGGCGTTCGACCCCACCGAGGAGCTCGCCTTCGACGGTTCGTCGATCCGCGGCTTCCAGGCCATCCACGAGTCCGACATGGCGCTCCGCGCGGACCTGTCGACGGCGCGCGTCGACCCGTTCCGCCGGGACAAGACGGTCAACATCAACTTCTTCATCCACGACCCGATCACGGGTGAGCAGTACAGCCGCGACCCGCGCAACATCGCCAAGAAGGCCGAGGCCTACCTCGCCTCCACCGGCATCGCGGACACCGCGTACTTCGGCCCCGAGGCCGAGTTCTACGTCTTCGACTCGGTCCGGTTCGAGACCGCCGCGAACCAGTCCTTCTACCACATCGACTCCGAGGCCGGCGCCTGGAACACCGGGTCCGAGGAGAACAACCGCGGCTACAAGGTCCGCTACAAGGGCGGTTACTTCCCGGCCCCGCCGGTCGACCACTTCGCCGACCTGCGTGCCGAGATCTCCCTGGAGCTGGAGAACTCCGGGCTCCAGGTCGAGCGCCAGCACCACGAGGTCGGCACGGCCGGCCAGGCGGAGATCAACTACAAGTTCAACACGCTGCTCGCCGCGGCCGACGACCTGATGCTCTTCAAGTACATCGTGAAGAACGTCGCCTGGCGCAACGGCAAGACCGCGACCTTCATGCCGAAGCCGATCTTCGGCGACAACGGCTCGGGCATGCACGTCCACCAGTCCCTGTGGGCCGGCGGCGACCCGCTGTTCTACGACGAGCAGGGCTACGCGGGCCTCTCGGACATGGCGCGCTACTACATCGGCGGCATCCTCAAGCACGCCCCGTCGCTGCTCGCCTTCACCAACCCGACGGTGAACTCCTACCACCGCCTGGTCCCCGGCTTCGAGGCCCCGGTCAACATGGTGTACTCGCAGCGCAACCGCTCCGCCGCGATGCGCATCCCGATCACGGGCTCCAACCCGAAGGCCAAGCGCGTCGAGTTCCGCGCCCCGGACCCGTCGTCCAACCCGTACCTGGCGTTCTCCGCGCTGCTGCTCGCGGGTCTCGACGGCATCAAGAACAAGATCGAGCCGGCCGAGCCGATCGACAAGGACCTCTACGAGCTGGCTCCCGAGGAGCACGCCAACGTCCAGCAGGTCCCGACCTCGCTCCCGGCCGTCCTCGACGCCCTCGAGGCCGACAACGAGTACCTCCAGGCCGGCGGTGTCTTCACCTCCGACCTGATCGAGACGTGGATCGACTACAAGCGCACCCACGAGATCGCCCCGATCCAGCTCCGCCCGCACCCGCACGAGTTCGAGCTGTACTTCGACCTCTAAGCCCCGCGGCACCGCACCACCCGAGCCCCGCCACCCGACCCCGGGCGGCGGGGCTCGGCGCGTGCGCGCTCACCCCCGGGCCGGTGCGAACTCCGGCTGGTCCAGGAGGCGGAGCCAGCTGCCGTCGGGCTGGCGGCGGACCACTTGGGCGCGGGCGCCCGTGCCGTCCTTCGGCGGGGTCGAGGTCAGGGCGATGTCGCCGCTGATCAGTGTCGGCAGCGGCTGCTCCGGTTCGAAGTGGGGGCGGTTGGCGAGCACCTTCGCCCACAGCTCGCGGATCGCCTCCCGGCCCTCCGTCCGGCTGCCCGGCGGGTAGGCGAGGACGGCGTCCTCCTCGTAGAGGGCGGCGACCCCGGCCGCGTCCCCGGCGTTGGAGCGCTCGACGAACAGGCGGGTGATGTCCTCGGGCCGCATGGCCTTCTCGTACTCCGCCTCGTGCTCCGGCATGGGTTCCTCCTGGCGTTCTCGGTCGTGGCCGCTCCGTGTTCCGGCACTGTCCAGTCTGGTCCGGTCCCGATCAGAACTCCAACAGATGGATCGGATCGGAGCTAGAATCCACAGTCATGGACCTGAGGCAGCTCGAATACTTCGTCGCGGTCGCCGAGGAGCGGAACTTCACCCGGGCGGCTGAGCGGGTGCACATCAGCCAGTCCGGTGTCAGCGCGCAGATCCGCCAGCTGGAACGGGAGCTCGGCGCCGAGCTCTTCGACCGCTCGGCACGCACCACCACGCTCACGGTCGCGGGGCGGGCCGCTCTCGGCCACGCCCGCGCCGCGCTCCTGGCCGCCGCCGCGGTCGGTCAGTCGGTGGGCGAGGTGACCGGTCTGATCCGGGGCCGCCTGAACATCGGGATGGTCATCGGCTGCACCGTCACCCCGCTGTTCGACGCCCTCGCCGCGTTCCACCGGGCCCACCCCGGTGTGGAGATCTCACTGGTCGAGGACAACTCCGACCGGCTGGTCGACGGGGTCCGCGCGGGCACCCTCGACCTCGCCCTCATCGGGACGTCGGCCGCCACCCACGAGGGCCTCGACACGCTGACGATCATCGAGGAGGGGCTGGTCGCGGCGGTGCCGGCCGGCCACCCCCTGGCGAAGCGCCGCCGTGTCACCCTGGGCGACCTCGGCGCGTACCCGATCGTGTGCATGCCTCCGGGTACGGGACTGCGTACGGTCTTCGACCGGGCCTGTGCGGCGCGCGGCGTCGAACCCGCGATCGCCCTCCAGGCGAGCGCCGCCGACGCCATCGCCGACCTCGCGGCGCGGGGGCTCGGCGTCGCGGTGCTCAGCGACTCGATGGCAGAGCGCTACACCGACCGGCTCACCGCCCGCGCCATCGACGACATGGACGCGCCCGCCTTCCTCTCCCTCGTCCGGAAGCCCGACGCGGGCCCCGCGGTACGGGAGTTGCTCGCGCATGGACGGCGGGCGTTCGGCATGGGCGTACCGGAGCGGGAGCCCGGGGCGGATCCGGTCGGGGCGGGCCGGGCGGGGCGGGCCGGGCGGGCGCGGGACGCTCAGCGCGCTGAGCGCTCCCCCGGTGCCGGCTCCCGCGGAAGGCTCATGCCCCCGAGGCCGCCCATTTCTGCTCCACCTTCCCCAGCCGCCAGTACGCGAGCGCCGCCGCCCACACCACCACGAACAGGCCGACGATGACGAAGCCGACGTTGTCCAGGTCGAGGTCGGCGATCCAGCCGCTGACCGGGTCGGTGAGGTCGAACTTCTCGTGCAGGACGCCGACGAGTTCGATGGTGCCGATGAAGAAGGCGACGGCGATCGAGAGTCCGGTGATGGTGAGGTTGTAGTAGACCTTGCGCACGGGGTTGGAGAACGCCCACTGATAGGCGAAGTTCATGAAGGTGCCGTCGAGCGTGTCGAACAGGCTCATCCCGGCGGCGAACAGCAGCGGCAGGCACAGGACCGCGTACCAGGGCAGCCCGGCCGCGGCGCCCGTGCCGGCCATCACCATCAGGGTGACCTCGGTGGCGGTGTCGAAGCCGAGGCCGAAGAGGAAGCCGAGCGGGAACATCTGGCCGGGCCGCGATATGGACTTGGTGAAGCGGCCCAGGAGACGGTTCATGAACCCCCGCGAGTCCAGGTGCGCTTCGAGTTCCTTCTCGTCGTACGCGCCCGCCCGCATCGCGCGGAACACCTTCAGAATGCCGAACAGGGCCACGAGGTTGAGCGCGGCGATCAAGTAGAGGAACGAGCCGGAAGCGGTGGTTCCGACGACGCCGAGCACCTGGTGGGCACTGGAGTCCTCGTTCATGAGGGTGCCCGCGAGCTGGGCGCCGCCGGCCACGAGGGCCGCCATGACGACGACGACGCTGGAGTGGCCGAGCGCGAACCAGAAGCCCACGGAGACCGGCCGCTTGCCGTCGGACATCAGCTTGCGGGTGGTGTTGTCGATGGCGGCGATGTGGTCGGCGTCGAAGGCGTGCCGCATGCCGAGGGTGTACGCGGTGATGCCGAGGCCGATGCCGTACGTCTTGGTGCCGACGGCGTAGTGGGCGGGGGCCACCAGGAGGAACAGGATGCCGAAGGCGACGACGTGCAGGGCGGCTATGACCGCGAGCAGGGCGCCGGTGCGGACGGTGTCCTCGCGGCGCCAGCGGAAGGTCGGCGAGGCGGCGCCCGCCTCGGACGGCGGACGGGTGGACAGGGTCATGCGGTCACGCTCCAGCACCTCGTGGATCACTTCGTGAGATGCCGCGGCCGGTCTCCTGGCTGACGGGTGGGTGCGGTCGCCCGGCCTTCCCAGCCAGGTGGATCCTGGCCAGTGGCGTCGTGGGTGACGACCGCTCCCCCGAAAAGCTCGACGGGGGAACCCGATCACAGTGGCGAGGGCCGCTCCGGTTTCGCACCGGTCTTCCCGAACACCACGGCCAGGTCACCCTAGACGCTGGCGAGTTGCCCGCACAGCTGCACAGCTGTGCAGGTATCGAAGATCACACAGAGCGCTCCGGCCGGACCCTGGGAGGATGCGCGTATGCATCTCGTTCCCGCCGAGCGCGCCGGCCACCGCACCATCGACGGCCACCGGGTCTGCGACGCCATCGCCGCGATCGGCGACCCCGCGCGCGTGCGCGCCTGGGCCGAGCGGTTCTCGCTGCTCGCCGACCCCAACCGGCTCGCGCTGCTGCTCGCCCTGCACCGGACGGGCCCGCTCGCCGTCTCCGACCTGGCGGCCGCGACGGGCATGCGCGACCCGGCCGTCTCGCAGGCCCTGCGACTGCTGCGGGCCGCCGGGGCGGTCGCCGGGGAGAAGGAGGGACGGGTGGTGCGCTACCGGTTGGTGGACGAGGCGACCGCGCGCCTCCTCGACCAGTACGCGGTGCCGGCCGCGGGGTGAGCGCGGCCGGACGGGGACCCGCCGGGACGGGGACCCGGCCCCGGCCACGCCTCGACGGCACGACCGGGACCGGGCAGCGCGACGGGCCGGCTCAGCGCCCGTCGTAGATGAGCGCACGCACCATCCGGCAGGTCGCCTCCGACGGCTGGTGGACGCCGATGAGCGCGGCGACGGTGCGTATGGTGCGGTCGGGTGCCTGCTCGGGCCGGTACACACCCGTGTCGAGCAGGGCGATGGCCAGGCGCATGGCCTTCAGACGCCGGTTGTGGGACTCGTACCACGCCCGCGGGCGCCCGGCGGGCAGCGGCACCTTGCGCAGGGGCTGGAGGGACAGCTGTTTCGGGGCGTGCGAGGTCAGTACGGCAGCGGTCATGGGCATCCTCCTGGGCGGTCGGGAACCCTCACTAACTGCCCCAATTTTACTGGGCGGCACTGACAATCGCCCCTGGCCGGAAGGGCTTTGAGGGGGCCGCGCGGGTAGCCTGGCCGGCATGGAGATCTGGATCAACCCGGCCTGTTCGAAGTGCCGCAGCGCGGTGACCCTGCTGGACGCGGAGGGCGCCGACTACACGGTGCGCCGCTACCTCGAAGACGTCCCGTCCCCCGAGGAGATCCGGGCCGTCCTCGACCGGCTCGGCCTCGAACCGTGGGACATCACGCGCACCCAGGAGGCCGACGCCAAGGAGCTCGGCCTGAAGGACTGGCCGCGCGACGCGGAGGCCCGCGAGCGCTGGGTGACCGCGCTCGCCGAGCACCCCCGGCTGATCCAGCGCCCGATCATCACGGCGGACGACGGCACGGCCGTGGTGGGCCGCACCGACGACGCCGTACGGGACGCCCTGACGCGCGGGTGACCCGCGTCAGGCCCGGCCGAGCTGGGCCTCGGCGTCGGCGAGCAGCTCGGTGATCCGCGCCCCGAACCGGGCGTCGCACGGGTGCGGTACGCCGGTGCGGGCCGCTTCGAGGAGCGCGTCGATCGCGGCGCCGAACGCGCCGAGCGCGCCGTCCCAGTCCGGCATCGTGTCGGCGCCGGCCTCGCCGAGCAGCTCCACCTCGACGCCCGCGGCGGCCGGCGGCGCGGTGAAGCTGAGGTCGGCGGTGCTGGAGGCACCCGAGGCGTGCCGCAGGATCAGATGCGCGGTGTCGCCGGGGCCGCCTGCCGCCGTGACCTGTGTGATCTCGCCGAACACCCCGGCCAGCACGGCCAGCGCGTGCGGGCCGACGTCCCAGAGCGCGCCCTTCTCGCCCCGCCAGGGCGAGGCGGCGTAGGGGCTGCGCTCGGCGCCCGGCGTGAACAGCGCCCCGTACCACCGCGCCCGCCCGGTGAACCACCCCTGCGCGGCGGCCTGTCGGGCGACCCAGGTCGCGGTCTCCCGCGCGAAGCGCAGCGTGAAGAACACGACGGAGGCGACCCCGGCCCGCCCGGCCGCGTCCGCCACGGCGCGGGCCCCGGCCACATCGGTGGCGACCGGCTTGTCCAGGAGCAGATGGCAGCCCGCGGCGGCGGCCCGCACCGCGAGCGGCGCCTGCACGTCCGGCGGCAGCGCGAAGGCGACGGCGTCACACGCCGCGAACAGCGCGTCGGGGTCCTCGTACACCGCGACCCCGTGCTCCTCGGCGAGGGCGGCGGCAGCCTCGGGCCGCCGCCCCCACACCCCCGCGAAGTCGACACCGGGATGCGCGGCGAGCGCGGGCGCGTGCGTGGCGACGGCCCAGGGACCGGTGCCGAGGAGGCCGATGCGGGGGGTTGTGGCGATGTGGTTCATGGGGACCAGTCTGCCCCGGGCGGAATTCCGGTGGCGGCCCCCGGGGGGCGGAATGCTACGTTTCCGACGCCGGCCGCGGGACTCCGGCGCGACTTCCGGGACTTGCCTCTGAAGCAAACATTTCGCTGCTCGCGCCCCCATTCCCCGGCCGGCTTCCGCATCCACGCACGGGAGATCCCCATGGCTCAGGAGAGCCGCGCCGACCTGGTGGCGGCCGAGGACGTGCTCCTCTTCGTGAACGCCGCCGTCACCGCCACCGGACAGCGCGAGTTCCACTCGGCGGCGGACGAGCAGCGGCTCTCCCTCGCCTTCCTCCACGCGTACGTACGGATCAACTACCGCAGGGTGTACGCCGCGGTGCTCGCCCTGGACATCAACGACCACAACGCCGCGCTCGTCGTGCGCCACCTCCTGGAGAGCGCGGGCGAGGCGAGCGCCGACGACAAGCGCGTCGAGGGGCGGCTGATCGCGGCACGGCTCGCCGTGCTGCCTCCGCAGCGGGTGTACCGGCTGCTGCGCGCGCTGCGTACCGCGAAGGTCAACAACCGGCGTACCCGCGCGATCTTCCGCGACTGGCTCGCGGCCCGCCCCGACCCGGCGTTCGACGCGGTGAAGTACCGGCCCGGCCTGAAGGCCGCGGTCCGCCATGCCCATCTGCCGTCCGCGGAGGGCGAGTTGGGGGACTTCCTGTTCCGGCCGGGGCACCGGGCGCGGTACGAGCACCCGCTGCTCGACGCCCACCGCCGCGCCCACTACGAGCAGGCCGCCCTGTACGAGCTGCCGTTCACGGTCGCCGAGGGGTTCGCGGCGAAGCACGGGGTGGACCGCACGGTGTTCCTGAAGGGGATCGCGCCCCGCGCCACCCGGCTGGAGCGGCTGCGCGTCCAGGCACGGCCGGGGGCGGCCGGCGTCGACCTGGCCTCCATGGGGCTGACCCGGCTCGCCCTGTTCGTCCTCTCGCTCGGCCTCGACGAACGCTCCGCGCGCCGGGCCGAGCTGACGGGCGCGCTGCGGGCCGCGGCGGCGCGGGCGGCCGGGCCGCACGCGGGGAGCTGGGGCCGCGTCTCGGCGGTGCTCGACGACAGCTACTCCTCGTCCGGCTCGGGCGAGAAGCGCCGCCGCCCCCTCGCGGTCGCGCTGGCCTGCCACTTCCTCCTGGAGGCGCTGGCCGGCGCCGGGGCGTACCGGGGACGCTGGACGTCGGGCGGCACGGACCCGCTGCTCGTGCGGCCCCGCGGCGCGACCCCGCTCGGCTCCTGCCTCCTGGACGCCCTGGAGGACGGTCCGGACCGCCTCGTCGTGGTCTCCGACGGCTGGGACAACGCGCCGCCGGGCCTGGCTGGCGAGGTGCTGCGGGTGTGGCGCGCCCGGCTCGATCCGGACCGGCGTACCCGTGCCGTGCACCTCAATCCCGTATACGACGCGGACGGCTTCGACGTGCGCCGCCTCGCGCCCTCGGTGCCGACGGCCGGCATCCGGGACGCGGAGGACCTGCCCGCGCTGGTGGAGATCGCCGAGTTCGCCGAGGGACGTTCGGGCCTGGCCGAGCTCTACGCGTATCTGGACCGCCGTACGGCCGTCTTCACGGAGGGCCGCCGATGACCTCGCTCGACCTGACCGGCCTCACCGCCGGACCCGCCCAGGTGTGGGGCGGCATCCGGCTGGTGCCGCTGCTGCGCGCCGAGCCGGTGGCGGGGCTGCGGCTGCACCGGGAGGCGTACGGCACCGAGGAGCACGAGACCTCGCTCATGCGCCTGAACGACGGCGGCCACTACACCTCCTACATCCCGCACGGCTTCGTCGCGGACTGGTCGGGCGAGGGCACCGGCGCCGCGTACGGCACGAGCCTGGGCGAGGGGCCGCCGAGCCGGGTGCCGCTGCACCGGATGGCGAAGCGGCGGCCGGGCGACCGGCTGCGGTTCCTGCCGCTTCACCTGGCGCTGGAGGGCTATCTGGCGCTGCACTTCGGCGGGCCGTCCGTGCTGTGGGACACCTGGTCGCGCGAGGCGGTGCGCTCCGGGCTCTCGCCGCGCGTCGAGAGCGCCTACCTCGGGACCCGGGTGCCCGGCCTCGCCGACGCGCTGCGGGTGTTCGAGATCCACCCCGGTCAGTGCGGTGTCCTCGTGTACGCGGCGGACGCGCTGGGCGGCGCCTTCGCGGTGCCGCACCCGGACGACTACCGGGCGCTGCACGCCACGCTGCTCCAGGACCTGTTCGGCGAACTGATCCACCAGTACGCGCGGTACGGACGCCCCGTCGAGGAGTTCGCCGCCCGCATCGACGACCGTCACGTGCGCGGCGTCGCCGACCTGCGGGCGGCGGCCCGCGCCCAGGAGCGGGCCTGGCGCGAGGCCCATGACTCGGTGCTGGCCGCCGAGCTGTACGACGCCTCCTACGCCTTCAGCCGGGTGTACCGGATGGGCGGCTTCGACCTGTGGCGCTTCCTGCCGCCGTTCCTGCGGAGCGGCCGGGCCCAGCACATCGGTGAGGCGATCACCGACCGCAAGGGCAGGGTGGCGTACCTGAAGACGTTCCGCCTCTCCGAGAACCAGGTGCGGCGCGGCCATCTGCTGCAGAGTCTCGCCGCTCACGACTGGCATCTCGGACGATGTGCCGAGGCGCTCGGGACCACGCCGGAGGAACTGACGAGGCGGATGCGCCACGCGGGCTTTTCCGCCCTCCTGAAGCCCTCCAGGTAACACCGGGTTCACAAACGGGCAACGGGCGGGAAATTTCGGGGTGTGAGGCTGCCGGGCGTACCGCAGCGCCGCAGCGTGGCAGCGCGCAGACACCCCGCAGCTCCCGCAGAGGATGGCTTTCGTGACGTTCAAGGCCGAGTACATCTGGATCGACGGCACCGAGCCGACCGCCAAGCTCCGCTCCAAGACGAAGATCATGGCCGGTTCGCCGGCCGGCGTCGCCGAGCTGCCGCTGTGGGGCTTCGACGGGTCCAGCACCAACCAGGCCGAGGGCCACGCGTCGGACCGGGTGCTCAAGCCCGTCTTCTCCTGCCAGGACCCGATCCGCGGCGGCGAGAACATCCTCGTCCTGTGCGAGGTCTTCGACATCGACGGGACGCCGCACGCGTCCAACACCCGTGCGCTGCTGCGCCCCGTGGCCGAGCGGTTCGCCGACCAGGAGGCGATCTTCGGCATCGAGCAGGAGTACACCTTCTTCGACGGCGCCCGCCCGCTCGGCTTCCCCGTGAACGGCTTCCCGGCCGCGCAGGGCGGTTACTACTGCGGTGTCGGCTCCGACGAGATCTTCGGCCGTGACATCGTCGAGCAGCACCTCGACCACTGCCTCGCCGCGGGTCTGAGCATCTCCGGCATCAACGCCGAGGTCATGCCCGGCCAGTGGGAGTTCCAGGTCGGCCCCGTCGGCCCGCTGGAGGTCTCCGACCAGCTGTGGATCGCCCGCTGGCTGCTGTACCGCACCGCCGAGGACTTCGACGTGTCGGCGACCCTCGACCCGAAGCCGGTCAAGGGCGACTGGAACGGTGCGGGCGCGCACACCAACTTCTCCACCAGGGCCATGCGTGAGGGCTACGACGCGATCATCACCGCGTGCGAGGCGCTCGGCGAGGGCTCCAAGCCGATGGACCACGTCAAGAACTACGGCGCCGGCATCGACGACCGCCTCACCGGTCTGCACGAGACCGCCCCGTGGGACCAGTACAAGTACGGCGTCTCGGACCGCGGCGCCTCGGTCCGCATCCCGTGGCAGGTCGAGGTGGACAAGAAGGGCTACATCGAGGACCGCCGCCCCAACGCCAACGTCGACCCGTACGTCGTGACCCGGCTCATCGTCGACACCTGCTGCACCGGGCTCGAAAAGGCCGGCCAGGTCTGAGCCGTCCGGCCCGGTGCGTACCGGGCACGGCGTCAACTGGGCGTCCCCGCCTCGGCGGTGGGCGCCCTTCGGCGTACCCGCGGGCTGCCGCGCGTGGCTCCGCGCAGTCCCGCGCGGAGGCACAGGTTCCGGTCACGCTGTGCCAGGAATCCGTACCAGTCCGTGGGAGGGGACTGCTGCTCGGGGCGGATCGTCTGGTTGAATGGGCGCATGTCCAGCATCCAGAACTCCGTGACGGGTCGCAGCGACCTCGAACCGTTCTGGCCGTCCCGCCAGGACCACGACTTCGACCGGGTGTGTTGCCGCGCGACGAACGCGCCGGCCCTCTAACGCCTCGATCCCCTCCAGGCCTTCGGCCCGCGCGCACCGACGTACGTCCCTGCCGACGACTCTCCGCGCGAAAGAGCTGACCTCTCATGGCGAACACCCGTACCCTCCCCGCCCCCGCGGCCCCCGCGGCCCCCGCCGCCCTGCCGCTCGGCCGCCACCGCCTGCGGGCCGTGGACCGCGACGAGACGGCCCGTCCGGCCGCCGCCCAGGTCCTCGACTTCCTTCCGCCGGGCGCCACCTGGCTCCCCGCCCCGCAGCACACCCTGCCCGCGCTGCCGGGCCGTCCGCCGATGGTCGGCTACCTCGTGCTCGTCCCCGCCGACCAGCAGCCCCCGGTGCTCGCCGCGGCGCCCGAGCCGCTGACGCCGGTGCCGGTCGAGGCCGCCGCGACGGGCGGCGACGCGCGCGTACGGATCGACACCGTGCGCCGGACCGCAGAGGTGGACGGCGCACAACTCGACCTCACCTACCTGGAGTTCGAGCTGCTCGCCCACCTGGTGGCCCATCCGCACCGGGTGCACACCCGCGACCAGCTGGTGAGCACCGTGTGGGGGTACGGGCACGTGGGCGACGGCCGCACCGTGGACGTCCACGTGGCCCGGCTGCGCCGAAAGCTCGGCGCCGAGCACCGCGCCGCCATCCAGACCGTACGGCGCGTGGGCTACAAGTACGCGCCCTGACCCCCGGCGCCGGGGTGGTGGCAGCACCACCCCGGGCCGGGGGCGAAACCCCGTGACCTGCGCCGGGGCGCTCGGCGAGACTGGTGACCTCACCACCGGCACCGGCGAAACGGGGAAGCGATGACTGCGACCAAGGCACGGGACGCGCTCCTGGCAGGGGTGCGGGGCCTGGCGCTGGCCCCGCTCGCGCTGGCGGGGTCGATCGTCCTGTTCACCCTGACCGTCGTCTCGATCGGCCTCATACCCATCGGCGTCGGCGTGCTCACCACCCCGCTCGTCGTCGGGCGGCTGCGGGCCCACGCCGACTTCCGGCGCGAGCTCGCGGCCCGCTGGTCCGGGGTGCGGATCGCGTCGGCGTACCCGCCGCCCCCGAACCGGCCGGGTCTCGCCGGCCTGGTCGAGCGGTGCACCGGCGTGCTGCGCTCCCCGGCCACCTGGCACGACCTGCGCTGGCTGCTCGCCGACATGACGGGCGGGTTCATCACCGCGCTGCTGCCGGCCGCGCTGCTCCTGTACCTCGCGTACGGCTGGGTGCTCGCGCTCGGTGTGTGGCGGGCCGTCGCCGACGCGGGCGTCTGGTTCCTCTTCATCCACGTCACGAGCCAGGCGAGCGCGTACGCCGCCGCCGCGCTCGGCACCGCGATCTGCGTGCTCGGCCTGTTCGTCAACCCGGCCCTGCTGCGCGGCCACTTCACGCTCGCCCGCGCCCTGCTCGCCCCCTCGCGCGAGGCCCAGCTGGAGCAGCGCGTGGACCGCCTGACCGAGACGCGGCACGACGCCGTGGACACCTCGGCGGCCGAACTGCGCCGCATCGAGCGGGACTTGCACGACGGGGCGCAGGCCCGGCTCGTCGCCATGGGCATGAACCTCGGCACCATCGAGGCGCTCGTCGAGAAGGATCCGGCGCAGGCCAAGGAGCTCCTCGCGCTGGCCCGCGCGTCCTCCGCGGAGGCCCTGACCGAGCTGCGCGACCTGGTGCGCGGCATCCATCCGCCGGTCCTCGCCGAGCGTGGACTCGCGGACGCCGTGCGGGCGTTGGCGCTGCGCACGCCGGTGCCGACCGAGGTGACGGTGGAGCTGCCGGACCGGGCCCGTGCGCAGGCGCCGGTCGAGTCGGCGGCCTACTTCGCGGTCAGCGAGCTGCTCACCAACGCCGTCAAGCACGCGGCGGCGGACAGCATCTGGGTCGACCTGTCGTACGGGGCGGGCGCGTTGCGCGTCTCGGTCGGCGACAACGGCAGGGGCGGAGCGCGGACCGGTGCGGGCGGCGGCCTGAGCGGGGTCGAGCGGCGGCTCGGTACATTCGACGGTGTCCTGGCCGTCAGCAGCCCCGTAGGCGGTCCCACGTTGGTGACGATGGAGATCCCTTGCGCGTTGTCCTAGCCGAAGACCTGTTCCTGCTCCGCGACGGCCTGGTCAGGATGTTGGAGGCGTTCGACTTCGAGATCCTCGCCGCCGTGGAGAGCGGGCCCGAGCTGACCCGGGCCTTCGCCGACCTGGAGCCGGACGTCGCGATCGTCGACGTCCGGCTCCCGCCGTCACACACCGACGAGGGGCTCCAGTGCGCGCTGGCCGCCCGCCGCGCCCGGCCCGGCCTGCCGGTCCTCGTCCTGTCCCAGCACGTGGAGCAGTTGTACGCGCGCGAGCTCCTCGCGGACGGTGACGGCGGGGTCGGCTACCTCCTCAAGGACCGGGTCTTCGACGCGGAGCAGTTCATCGACGCGGTACGCCGGGTGGCGGGCGGCGGCACCGCGATGGACCCCCAGGTGATCCAGCAGCTGCTCTCCCGCAAGGCGCGGGACGAGCCGCTCGGCGGGCTCACCCCGCGCGAGCTGGAGGTGATGGAGCTGATGGCGCAGGGCCGCTCCAACGCGGCGATAGCCGAGCGTCTGGTGGTGACGGAGCGGGCCATCGCCAAGCACACGTCCAACATCTTCGCGAAGCTGGGCCTGCCGGTCTCGGACGACGACAACCGCCGGGTCCTCGCGGTCCTCGCCTACCTCGACCGGGGCTGAGCGAGGCGGCTGAGCCCGGCGGAGAGGGCCGGGCGGGGCGGGCCGGGGACCGGGCCCCGGGCGGCCGCGGCGGGGCCGGGACGCCGTTTCGGGTTAGCCTGGCACACAATGAACCGCATGATCACGCCCTGGGGCGAGCACGACCTGACCCGATTCCCGGAAGACCCCCGCGACCCGCTGCGGGCCTGGGACGCCGCCGACGAATACCTGCTGCGTCACCTCGCCGCGACCGGGGGCCTCGACCTGTCGGGAACCGTCGTCGTGACCGGCGACCGCTGGGGCGCGCTCACGACGGCGCTCGCCGAGCACGGGCCCGCGCAGATCAGCGACTCGTTCCTGGCCCAGGAGGCGACCCGGGCCAATCTGACGCGGGCCGGCTTCGCGCCGGGTTCCGTACGGCTCCTCTCGACCCGCGACGAGGTGCCCGAGCGCGTCGACGTGCTGCTGGTGCGGGTGCCCAAGAGCCTCGGTCTCCTGGAGGACCAGCTGCACCGCATCGCGCCCTCGGTGCACGCGGGCACGGTGGTCGTCGGCACCGGCATGGTCAAGGAGATCCACACCTCCACGCTGACCCTGTTCGAGCGGATCCTCGGCCCGACGAAGACGTCGCTCGCCGAGAAGAAGGCCCGGCTGATCTTCACCACCCCGGACCCGGAGCTGACCAGGCCCCGCAACCCCTGGCCCCTGACGTACTCCCTGGAGCTGGGCATCGGCCCCGCGTCCGGGCTCGCGGTGACCAACCACGCCGGGGTGTTCTGCGCGGACCGGCTCGACATCGGCACCCGCTTCCTGCTCCAGCACCTGCCCGAGCGCACCGGCCCCGACCACGTGGTCGACCTGGGCTGCGGCAACGGCATCGTCGGCACGGCGGCGGCGCTCGCCAACCCCGAGGCGCGCATCACGTTCGCCGACGAGTCGCATCCGGCGATGGCGTCGGCCGAGGCCACCTTCCGGATGTGCGCGGGCCCCGTGCGGCGCGCCGACTTCCACCTCGGCGACGGGCTCGCCGCGTTCCCGCCCGGCACGGCCGACCTGGTCCTCAACAACCCGCCGTTCCACACCCACCAGACCACGACGGACCGCACCTCCTCGCGCATGTTCGCGGACGCCCGCGCCGCGCTGCGCGACGGCGGCGAGCTGTGGGTCGTCGGCAACCGGCACCTGGGCTACCACGAGAAGCTGCGGCGCATGTTCGGCGCGTGCGACGTGGTGGCGTCGGACCCGAAGTTCGTGGTGCTGCGCGCGGTGAAGCGGGCGCGCTAGCCGCGCACGGTCCGGAATCGGGCGCCGGGGCGCGGATGCGTGCCCCGGCGCCCTTTCCGTGCCCCAACTCCCCTGAATCCCTTGAGCCGTTGAACGCCCCAGGACTCCCAGCCGTATGGAACGGCGCGCTTCGAGCGAAGGAGTTCCATGGGACGCATCGCACGCTCTCCCCGAAAACGGCCGGCCCTGCCCCGCCGCATGATGCTGGCGGCGGCCGCCCTCGTCCTCGGCGGCGGCGGGCTCGCCGCGGTCAATGTCTACGCCTCCGCGAGCGAGGGCGGCCCGCCGGGCTCGGGCGGGTCCGGGCACGGCATGGCGCAGATGCGGATGGTGTCGACCATCGACTGCCCCGACGTGGGCAACTTGCTGTCCACCGTGCCCGATTCGGCTCGGCCGGCCGTCGACCGCAGGCTCGCCGATCTCGATACGCAGATCACCGACGCGTATACGAAGTTCGCGGACAACAAGGACCGGATCCAGCGCGACCCCCGGCTCGCGGACAGCATGGTGCTCGATCCGCTCAAGGCCCGGCGGACCGATTCCATCGGGCGGATCGCCGACGCCACCGGGCAGCCGGACCTGAAGAACCGGGGGCTCGCCGCGTGCACCATGCGCGCGGCCGACACCCCGCCGGACGGCGCGGGCCAGGACGGCGCCGGGGCGGACGGCGGCGCACCGGGCTCCGACGCGCAGGGCGGCGACGCGCAGGGCCAGGCCGTCGCCGCGGGCCGCGGCGGCTCGGGTGCCGCATCCGGGCCCGCCCGCGGCGACTTCGTCGACATCCGGACCGTGCGGCCCGGCGCCGCCGCACCCGCCCCCCGGCGCACCGCCTCCACCGGCAGCTTCACCAGCGACTGCGGGCGCAACCAGAACGGCAAGCGCAACCCCGACAACGTCATCGTGGCGCCCGGCGTGAGCAATGGCGCCCACCACATGCACGACTACGTGGGGAACCAGGCGACGGACGCGTTCGCCGGCGACGCCGACCTCGCCAGGGGCGCCACCAGCTGCCGCAACCAGGGCGACAAATCCACGTACTACTGGCCGGTGGTGCGGGTCCTGAACCAGGGCGACGACACCGACGCAGGGGCCGACGGCGGCGGCAAGGACCGCAACGTCGGCAAGATCCAGACGCCCGTCCAGGCGACGATCACCTTCGTCGGATCCCCGGTGGGCAAGGTGACCGCCATGCCGCGCTTCCTGCGGATCATCACGGGTGACGCCAAGGCGTTCACCAATGGCAACGCCAATGCCAATGCCTCCTGGAGCTGCACCGGATTCGAGAACCGCCAGCTCAAGGACAAGTATCCGCTCTGCCCGCGCGGCAGCAAGGTGGTCCGCACCTTCATGTTCCAGAGCTGCTGGGACGGCCGGAACACCGACAGCGCCAACCACCGCACCCATGTCGCCTTCGCCGACAAACGGGGCGCCTGCCCCGCCGGTTTCAAGGCGATCCCGCAGCTCGTGCAACGCATCGTCTACGACGTGCCCGCCAAGGCCGGCGCCTTCGCCGTGGACTCGTTCCCCGAGCAGCTCCACAAGCCGGTCACCGATCACGGTGACTTCATCGACGTCTTCAGCGATCAGCTGATGGGGAAGGTGGTGAACTGCATCAATACGGGGCGCTCCTGCGCCTGACTTCCCCGCGCGCGTGAGCGCGAAGAGGCACCTGCCGCTGCGCGGCCGGCCCGGTCAGTGTCCGGAATGCATGGTCCCGGTCTCGACACTGCCACCGAGCCGGCCGTGCAGTGCCGTGACCACCGGCTCGCTGCCGACCGCGACCCACTTGCGGCCGACCAGATAGACGCCGCCGTAGTCCTCCGCCTCGTTGATCCACTCGCGCTGGCCCCGGTCGGTGGCGAACGTGGCGAGGACGTAACGCCCGTCACCGGTGGTGCAGTTGGCCTGTCTCAGCTCCGCCGAATCGGTGGAGAGGACGGGGTGGCAGGCGGCCCGCGCGGCGAGCTGCTCCAGTGTGCCGCTCGCGGTCGCCGGCTCGTGCGGCGACGACGACGTACCGCAGCCGGTCAGGAGAACAGCGGCCACGGCTGCCCCAAGGGCCACTCGTGCTTCAGTGCGCATCACCCCATCCTGCACTCAACTCACGGGAAAACAAGGGGAGTTGGAGATTGAAGGAGATCCGACGGGCGGGCCTGACCGCGATGCCCGATCATGGGCGCATGCGTGCACCCCTCCTCGCGCCCGGGTACGTGGGCGGCGTCCAGCTCCTCGCGTACGCCGGCCGGCGGCTGCTCGGCGGCACGGCCCGCCGGGAGCTGCTGCGCTCCTGCTCCACCAACGTCGACAACCTCCGCGCGGGGCGCTGGGCGACGCTCGCCACCAGCGCCCTGCTCGTGGAGGAGCCCATGGAGCTGCCGTACGCGCTGCTCCTGCTCGCGGTGCTCGGCTGCGCGGAACTCGCGTACGGCGCCTGGTGGGCGGCCGGGGTCTTCCTACTGGGCCACGTCGGGGCGACGCTCCTGGTGTACGGGGGGCTCCGGGCGGCCCATGCGCCGCCCGCCACCCGCTCCGCCGTGGACGTGGGCCCCAGCTACGGCTTCTACGCCGTGCTCGGCGCGCTGACCTCCTCGCTGCCGCACGGCCCGGTGCGCGGCGCGGCCCGAATGGGGCTGCTCGCGCTCGCGGTGGCGCCCCTGCTGCGGGCCGGGCGCACCTTCACCGACGCGGGGCACGGCACGGCACTGGGACTCGGCCTCGGGGCGGCGGCGGCCGTGGACTACCGTTCGGTTCGAAACCGGTAGATTTCACCTGCTCAGGAGCCGCCCGCCCATGATCGCGATCCCCGCCACCTCCGTCGCCAACCTGCGTGACCTCGGCTCCACCCCGCTCGCGGGCGGCCACACCGTCCGCTCGGGCCTGGTCTTCCGGGCCGGCCAGCTGGACCGCATGGACGCGGTCGCCGACCCGGCGGTGGCCGGGCTCGGGCTGGCCACGATCGTGGACTTCCGCACCGCCGCAGAGCGCGCCGACCACCCGGACCGGGTGCCGGCCGGGGCCCGCCTCCTGATCGCCGACGCGCTCGCGGACAAGATGACCGCGGCGGGCGCTCCCGCGGCCGCCCAGCTCAAGCACATCCTGGCCGACCCGGCCGTCGCCGAGGAGCACCTGGGCGGCGGCAGGGCGCAGGCCCTGTTCGCCGACACCTACCGCTCGCTGGTCTCCTCCGGCTCGGCCCGCGCCGCCTACCGCACCCTCCTGACGGAGCTGGCCGCCGACGACGCGGGCCCGCTGCTCTTCCACTGCACGGCGGGCAAGGACCGCACCGGCTGGGGCGCCACGGTGATCCTGTCGCTGCTCGGCGCCGACGAGGCGACGATCGAGCGGGAGTACCTGTCGGTCAACCCGGCGGTGCGCCAGGCCTTCGCGCCGCTCATCGAGGGGTTCGTCGCCCAGGGCGGCGACCCCGAGATCGCGCTCGCCGTCATCGGCGTGGTGCCCGAGTACCTGGCGGCGGCCCTCGACGAGGTCGCCACGGCGTACGGCTCGATGGAGAAGTACGCGCGCGAGGGGCTCGGGGTGCCGGACGACGCGATCGCCCGGCTGCGCGACCGGCTCATCGCGTGATCGCCTCGCGGGGCCGTCAACTCGCCTGATGAGTGCGCCGGTTGGGCGGGGGTGACCATCTCCACATTCGCTCGTTTTGCTGAACGTGGCCCCAGAGCAGGACATCCTCAACCCACCCGCCCCCTCCGTCGGCGTCGAGCAGGCCGAGGCCGCGCTCGTCGAGCACTATCCGCGGCTGGTGCGGCTCGCCTACCTCGTCCTCCCGCCGTCCCTCGGGCGCAACCGCCGGGTGGTGACCGCGCACGCCATCGTGCAGCGCTCGCTGCCACGCGGGCGTGGCGGCCCCGGCGACGGCGACGAGGCGCTGATCCCGGCGGCCCGGCGGTCCGAGGCCGGGGCCGGCCCGGGGTACGTGTACGTGCGGCGGCGCGTGGTGCGCCAGGCACTCGAAGCGGGGCTTCCCCTGCGCCGCAGGGCCTGGCCCAAGCGGGCGCAGTTCCCGCCGCTGCTGCCCCAGGTCTGGGGGCTGAGGCTGTTCCCCCGCTCGGGCGGCGCCGACGAACTCGCCCTCGACCAGCGCCTGTCCGCTCTGTCGGGGCCCGCGCGCGCGGCCTGCGTCCTGCGCGCCCTGGAGCGTCTGAGCGACGACGAGGTGGTCGCCGAGCTGAACGCGGCGGGCGCCACCGGGGCGCGGCAGGCGCTCGTGGACGCGGACGCGGTGGAGCCGCAGCCGGGACTCCTCGAATCCGCCGAGTTCGATCCCTGCTCGCTCCAGGCGCGTCCCACCGATCTGATGCGGCGGCGCCAGCACGGGCGGGCCGCGCTCGCCGCGGTCGCCGCGCTCGTGGTGTGCGGGGCGCTCATCGGGCTGCCGGGCGACGGCTGGGGCCCCGACGGCGCGGCCGCGCCGTCCTACGCGCAGAACCCGGCGGCGCAGGCGGCGCTCGACCCCGGCCATCTGCTGCGGGTCGAGCCCACCGCGTGGACGACGGCGACGCGTACGGACTTCTCGGTCTGGCCGGCCCGGGGCGGTCTCACCGGCGACGCGGGGCTGTTGCGGCGGGCGCTCGCCGTGTGGGCGCGGCCGGGCGAGAAGGTCCAGGTGTCGGCGACGCCGGGCACCCCGTCCGGGCCGCCCATGGGCGCGCCCCAACTGCTGTTCGCGGGCGATGTGGACCGGGCCCGGGTGGTGCTCCTGTACGACGGGCTGCGGGTGGCCCGCTATGCCGAGCCGCGCGACGGCACGGCGGGCGCGGCGCTCGACTTCGCCCGGGTGGACGCGGCGGACACGGCCTCCGCGGGCGCGCTCGTGGTGGGCAGGACCGACGGCAACGTGCGCTATCTGACGGCGCCCTGGGTGCGCGAGGCCTCCGTACGCGATCTGCTCACGCCGGACGCCGCGCCGCGCCCGCTGCACCGGGACAAGGACGGGGTGACCGACCCGGTCATCTCGCCCGCGCAGGCCGGCCAGTGCACCTCGTGGGACGCGCTGGAGTTCCGCGACGACAGCGGGGTGCGGCTCATGACCGATCTCGGGGAGCTCGCCCCGGCCCGGCTGACCTGGGGTCCTCCGTCGGCGCCGCGCGATGTCGGCGACCGTGCCGCCCGGGAGGGCTGGGCGCGGACCGCCTGTCTGCTGCCGACGGTCCGCTCGCACGGGGTGCGCTCCGTGAACGACTGGCAGTTCGCCCAGCAGGCGATGCCCGAGAACAACGGCACCGCCGCCTGGATCTGCACCCGCGCCGAAACGTGGCGGGGCGCCGGCAGCAGGGCGTTCGCCCAGTTCCAGGCGCCCTCCACCCGGCACGCGCCGGGCGCCATCGCGGCCCGCGCCGAGAACTCGGCGTCCTGCGGGCCGCGCGAGGCGCGGGTGCTCGCCGGGGTGTTGTGGAAGTCGCGCGGCGGCACCTGGTTCGTCCTGGCGGCGGGCAGCGAGCAGGTGGCCTCGGTGACGCTGTCCGGCGGGATGAGCGCCACCGAGCGGGGCAACCTCCTGGCCGTCCCCGCGAAGGAAGGAGCCCGCGCCGAACTCAACGGCCGCCTCACCGACGGCTCCCCGATCGCCACCCTGCGCTGACCCCCGGCCCGCCCCTCCCCCACCCGCACGACCGGGGCCCCGGCCGGCCGAAGGACCGGGGCCTCGTCGCCGGTCGGGCCCGCTGGGGGGGGAAGGCCCGGGGCTTCCGTCTCCGGTGGGCCCGGCTGGGCCGCATTCGAGGGCCGGTCCGGCCGATGCCGGCCGATGCCGGCCACCGCTCGGGCATCGCTCGACCGTCGGCCACCCTTGCTCGGCCATCGGCCACCCCGCTGGGCCGGCACCCACCCCGCCGGGTTAGCGCCCACCCCCGCCGGGCCCCCACCCCCGCCCGTCGCAAACGCCCGGCCCCGTTCAACAATCCCGCGCAGACCCCTGTCGCTCGGGCGTACCCGTCAGTACATTGACGCCATGTCTAATACGCCGCAGCCCGCTCCGGTCGCGGAGGAGCGCATCGAGCTCAAGGCCCGGAACGTGTCGTTCGCCTGGGACGAGACGCCCCTGCACTGGATACCCGGCGACCCGTTCACCGGCCACACCATCAATGTGCTGCACCTGCTCCTGCCCGCCGGGGAGCGGTGGTTCGTCCACGTCTACAAGCAGGTCCTGCCGTACATCACGGACGACCGGCTGCGCGAGGACGTCATCGGCTTCATCGGCCAGGAGGCGATGCACTCCGCCGCCCACGACGACGTGCTCCCCCATCTGAAGAAGCTCGGTCTCGACCCGACGCCGTACACCGCGCAGGTGGACTGGCTGTTCGAGAAGCTGCTCGGGGACCGCACGCTGCCGCCGGGCCGGGCGCGCAGGTGGTGGCTGATGGAGCGGGTCGCCACGATCGCGGCGATCGAGCACTACACCGCCTTCCTCGGCAACTGGATCCTCAACGCCGAGACCCTGGACGAGCGCGGCGCCGACCCGACCATGCTGGACCTGCTGCGCTGGCACGGCGCCGAGGAGGTCGAGCACCGCTCGGTCGCCTTCGAGCTGTTCATGCACGTCGACGGCGGCTACCGGCGCCGGGTGCGCACCTGGGCCACCGCGTTCACCGCCCTCGCCTTCCTGTGGCAGCGCGGGGCCCGGTTCTTCATGGACAACGACCCGTCGCCCGGGGTCGGCAAGGCCGGCCTCGGGGCCTTCTACCGGGCCGGCCGGAAGGGCATGCTGCCCTCGACGCCCGCCATGCTGAAGTCCATCCCGCGTTATCTGAGCCGCGCCTACCACCCCTCGCAGGAGGGCAGCACGGCGCAGGCCGTCGCCTATCTCGCCGCCTCGCCCGGCGCCAACGGAGGCCGCTGACATGCGCCGTGCCACCGCCCTCGCCCTGGCCGCAGGGACCGCGCTGCTCGCGCGGCGCGCCCTGCGCCGCCGCATCGCGACCTCCCCGCTGTGGCCGATGCCCGCCCTCGAAGAGCCCGTATCGGGACGCGGCAGCCGTCGCTCCACCGTCGTCCTGAAGCTGACCGTCACCGAGCGGACCGAGCCCGCCGAAGGCGTCGTGGCGCTGCGCCTCGAAGCGCTCGACGGGGCCGAACTGCCCGCCTGGGGGCCCGGCGCCCATCTCGACCTGGTGCTGCCCTCGGGCCTGGTGCGCCAGTACTCGCTCTGCGGGGACCCGGCCGACCGCACGTCGTACACCGTCGCCACCCGCCTCATCGAGGACGGCAGGGGCGGCTCGCGCGAGGTGCACGAGCAGCTCCAGGAGGCGGTCGAACTCGCCGTGCGCGGCCCCCGCAACCGCTTCCCGCTGGTGGCGGACGGGCCGTACGTGTTCGTCGCGGGCGGCATCGGGATCACCCCGATCCTCCCCATGATCAGGGCGGCCGAGGCGGCGGGCGCCGACTGGCGGCTGCTGTACGGGGGGCGTTCGCGGGCCACCATGCCGTTCCTCGACGAGCTCGCGGGGTTCGGCGCGAAGGCCACCGTCGTCCCCGAGGACGAGCACGGCCTTCCGGACCTCGCCGCGTTCCTCGCCAACTCCCCCGCTTCCGCAGCCGTTTACTGCTGCGGCCCCGATCCCCTGATGGACGCGGTCACCGCCGCGCTCGGCCCGGGGCGGCCCCCGCACCTGGAGCGGTTCGCGCCCGGCGCGGCCACGGCGGGCTCCGGGTTCGAGGTCGAGCTGCGCCGTTCCGGGCGTACCCTCGCCGTTCCCGCGGAGCGGTCGCTGCTCTCGGTGCTGCGCGCCGAGGTGCCCGGCGTCTCCTACTCCTGCGAGCAGGGCTTCTGCGGAACCTGCCAACAGCGGGTCCTGGAGGGCGAGATCGACCACCGGGACGAGCTGCTCACGGACGCGGAGCGCGACGACTCGATGCTGATCTGTGTATCGAGGTGTCTCGGCCCGAAGCTGGTGCTCGACCTCTAGCCACCTCGACCTCGGGATACACCGTCTATAGGTACTCTGTTCGCATGACGACCGGGGTACGGCGCAGGATGGGCGTCGACGAGCGCAGGCAGCAGTTGATCGGGGTCGCCCTCGATCTGTTCAGCCACCGCTCGCCCGACGACGTGTCCGTCGACGAGATAGCGGCGGCCGCGGGGATCTCACGGCCGCTGGTGTACCACTACTTCCCCGGCAAGCAGAGCCTGTACGAGGCGGCGCTGCGCCGGGCCGCGGACGAGCTGGCGGCCCGCTTCATGGAGCCGCACGAGGGCCCGCTCGGCGCCCGGCTGCTGCGCGTCATGGGCCGGTTCTTCGACTTCGTCGACGACCACGGGCCCGGCTTCTCGGCGCTGATGCGCGGCGGCCCCGCCGTCGGCTCGTCCACGGCGAACGCCATGATCGACGAGGTGCGCAACGCCGCCTACCTCCAGATCCTGTCGCACCTGGACGTCCAACAACCGCCCGCACGGTTGGAGTTGGTCGTCCGCTCCTGGGTGTCGCTCGCCGAGTCGACGGCGCTGATCTGGCTGGACGGGCGGCGGATCGCCCGCGGTGAGCTGGAGTTGCAGCTGGTGCACGACTTCGCTGCGCTGGCGGCGGTGAGCGCGGCGTACGACGCGGAGATGGCGGGGATCATGCTGCGCATGCTGGCGAACGAGCCGGCGGACGGCCCGTTCGGCGAGCTGGTGGACCGCCTGACCGCACTGGTCCCCCAGCTGCCCGCGCCGCGCGTCGGCTGACCCCTGCGGCATGATCGGCGCATGACGCACGACCTCGCACGCGATCTCGCAGACGGCCTCGCACTGGACCGCGCCGGCGAACGCGACCTGGCCGCACTGACCGCCCTGTACGACGGCGCCGCCCGCTGGATGCGGGAGCACGGCATCGACCAGTGGCAGCCGGGCGGCAAGGACGCCGCCCACTTCCGGCTGCGGATGGAGGAGGGCGAGGTGTGGCTCGCCCGCATCGGGGCCGTCGTCGTCGGCGCGTACGAACTGTGGTGGCGGGACGAGCAGGCCTGGGGAGCACGGCCGCCGGTCGCCGGTTACGTCCACCGGCTGATGGTGGACCGGGCGACCGCGCCGCGCGGCACCGGGCGGGCGCTGCTCGCCCACGCCGAGGGACGGATCGCCGGGGCGGGCCTGGCCCTGTGCCGTCTCGACTGCCGCTCGGACAACCCGGTCCTGCTCCGCTACTACGAGGGCCTGGGGTACGCGGTCGTCGGCGAGCTCAAGGCGAAGACGGACGGCGGGGGCAGCCCCTACGCGGTCACCCTGATGGAGCGGGCGCTCCCCGCGCGCTGATCCGGGGCGCCCGCGGCCCGCACCCCGCCGGCTTCCCTCAACTCCCCTTTCCGTGGCGCCCCTTGAGCGCCAGCACCAGGCCGTCGTCCAGGCCGGCGGCCACCCCGCGGCCGAAGGCCGAGTCGTACGCGCCGTCGCCGAGCGCCGCCCGTGCCCGGCGCTCGCACTCCTCGCGGACGGCGGTCAGTTCGGGGGCGCCCATCTGGGCCTTGCCGACCGTGCGCCAGCATTCCTGGCCGACGCCGAGGAGCAGCGCCCCGTCCTCGCCGTCGCCCTGCGAGGCGACCGCGCAGGCCAGCATGTCGAGGCCCATCGCGATGCCGAAGCTGTCGTGCAGGAGCCGTTTGCCGGCGAGCATGGCGCGGGCGTGGGCGGCGGCCTCGGCCGGCCGGCCGACGGCGAGGGCGCCGGCCGCCAGCATGTAGTCGGCGTACGCCCGCATCCAGCGTTCGCCGCGCGCGGCGCACTCGTCGCGCAGCCGGACGGCCTCGGCGGACGCCTCGTCGTAGCGGGCCAGGTTGTTGAGGGCGTAGATCCGGGCGAGCGCGCACAGGGCGCGGCCCGGCGAGAAGCCGGTGTCCTGGGCGAGGGCGTCGTCCAGGATGGCGAGGGCGCGCTCGGGGTCGCCGGGCATCAGGACGCTGCCGCCGTACAAGTAGGCGGCGCGCAGCCGCTGTTCGGGGTCGCGGGCGGCGCGGGAGCTCTCCTCGCCGAGCCGGTGCGCCATCACGAAGTCGCCTTGGAGGAAGGCGCACATGCCGAGCGCCCAGACGGCGGCCGCGCGGTGCGGTCCGGGCCCGGGGCAGCCGTCGAGGGCGCGCTGCAGATAGGCCCGGCCCTCGCGCTGGCGGCCACAGCCGAACCAGACGAACCAGAGGGAGCCCGCCATGTCGAGGGCGGCCTCGGGGTCGGTGGCCAGGAGGTGTTCGAGCGCGGTGCGCAGGTCGGCGTGTTCGGCTTCCAGACGTGCGTACCAGTCGAGCTGGCCGGGGCCCATCCAGGCGGCCTCCGCCTCGTGGGCGATGTGGCGGAAGCGGCGGGCGTGCCGGTCGGCCACCTCGTGGGTCTCGCCGAGTTCGTCGAGCCAGCGCAGCCCGTACTCGCGGATGGTGTCCAGCATGCGGTGGCCGAGCCGGCCCGAGGGTTCGAGACGGGTGCGGACCACCGACTTGTCGACGAGCCCGGCGAGGACCTGCTCGACGGAGCGGGCGGGCAGCGGGCCGCCGGCTCCGATGGCCTGGGCGGCGGCGAGGTCGAAGCCGCCGGCGAAGACGGAGAGCCGGGCCCACAGGAGCCGCTCCAGGGGCTCGCACAGCTCGTGGCTCCAGCCGATGGCGGTGCGCATGGCCTGGTGGCGCGGGAGCGCGGCGACGCCGTTACGGGTGCCGGTGCCAGTGAGCACCTCGAAGCGGGAGCCGAGTCGGGCGGCCAGCTGCTCGACCGACCACAGCTTCAGCCGGGCGCAGGCGAGTTCGAGGGCGAGCGGGATGCCGTCGAGGCGCTGACAGACGTCGGTGGCAGCGGCGGCCCTGGCGGGATCGTCGAAGCTGAGGTGGGGCGCGGCCTCGACGGCACGTTCCTTGAACAGGCTCAGCGCCTCGCCCGCGACGGGCAGCGGCTCCAGGGGGAAGACGCGCTCCTGCGGCCGGCCGAGCGGCTGGCGGCTGGTGGCGAGGACGGTGAGCCCGGGTGAGGCCTGGAGCAGTTCGCCGATGAGGTGACCGCAGGCGCTGATCAGGTGCTCGCAGGTGTCGAGCACCAGGAGGGAGTGTTTGTCGGCGAGCCGCCCGCAGAGCGCCTCGCAGGCGGTGCGCAGGCTCTGGTCGGTGACGTCGAAGGCGTCGGCGACGGTGGCGGCGAGTAAGTCGCGGTCCCGCAGCGGGGACAGCTCCACCCACCAGACGCCGTCGGGATAGCGGTCCTGGGTCCGCCGGGCGGCCCGCAGCGCGACCCGGGACTTGCCGACGCCGCCGGGTCCCGTGACGGTGACCAGCCGATGCCGTTCGAGGAGGCCGTCCAGGGTGGCCAGTTCGCCCGACCGCCCGATGAAACTCGTGCTCTCCGCAGGAAGATTCCCCACCACGGGCACAGTCTGAACCACGGTGCGGCCTTTGACGGAACCCGAGGCGGGGAACAACCGAAATCACTCGTCGAGCGACCTGGAATGATCGGTTCAGCGTTGCTTGAAGACCGCTACGGTGCGGGCCGGGACTGTGAAGCTCCCGGAGCCCTGATCGTATGTGGCCGTCCTGACCACCGGGTCGGACCCCGTGGCCTGGCGCGGATGCAGGGCGTAGGCGGTGCCCGCGACGGCGCGGACCTGCTGCGTCTGCCGCTGGGGCGTCGCGTTGAGGACGACGACCAGCGGGCCGAGCCGCATGGTGATCACGCCCGGGGTCTCGCCGGAGCCCGACAGGGGGAACGACAGGGCGGACTGGACCTGGCCCGCCGTGGCGAGCCCGAAGGCGCTCTCCGAGTGGCGGATCGCGAGGAGGTCCTGGTAGGCGGCCGACGTCCCGTCGATCTGGGCGCAGCCCGGAGTGAGCGCCGGATTGGCCAGCAGGGGCTTGGCGTAGGGCCACTTGGACTGGTTGTCGGCGGCCATGGGCAGCCCGCGGCCGAAGCCGTTGCCGGCCCGGCAGTCCCAGTGCAGGGCGTTGAACCAGTCGCCGCTGTCGAAGGAGTTGCGGTCGAGCGACTTGGAGCGCAGCAGGTCGCTGCCCGCCTGGGACAGGGCGGGGCCCTGCGAGAGCGTGGCCGTGGCGAGCGCCAGGACCTGCATGCGGGCGCGGTCACCGGCCGAGGTGCCGGCGGGGAGCTTGTACGCCAGCGCGTCGTAGAGCGACTCGTTGTCGTGGGCGTCGGTGTAGGCGAGCGCGTCGCCGGGGGCCGCCGCGTAGCCGGCGGGAGCGCCGTTGTAGTCGACGTCGGAGCCCTTGACGGTGCGGCCGGAGCTGTCGGTGAAGGTGTACGCGGCGAGGTTGCCGCTCAGCCCCACCTTGAGCAGGTCCTGGTAGTGCAGGAGGCGGGCCTTCTGCTCGGCCGGGGTGCCGTTGGCGGTCGAGGAGTTGGGGTCGGTGTAGAGGCCGGAGGCGAAGCCCTGGACGCCCGGGTCGGTGTCGAAGGGGCCCCCGCCGCGGACCGCGTCGCGGGCCCGGTCGGAGAAGGTGGCGATGCCGGTGCCGGCCATGTTCTTCTGGGTGGCCTGGACGAAGCGGGCGTCGTCGGCGACCTCGCCGAAGTTCCAGCCCTCCCCGTACAGGATGATCTTCTTGCCGTCGACGCCGTCCTTGGCGGGGGTCAGCGCGTCCAGGGCCTTGCGCACGGCGAGGATGTTGGCCTTGGGGTGGTGGCCCATGAGGTCGAAGCGGAAGCCGTCGACCTTGTACTGCTTGGCCCAGGTCACCACCGAGTCCACGACGAGCTTGCCCATCATGGCGTTCTCCGGCGCGGTGTTGGCGCAGCAGGTCGAGGTGGCGACGCTGCCGTCGTCGAGCAGCCGCTGGTAGTAGCCGGGCACGATCTTGTCGAGGACGGAGTTGTCGGCCTGCCCGCTCGCCGCGGTGTGGTTGTAGACGACGTCCATCACGGTCCGCAGGCCCGCCCCGTTGAGCCCCTGCACCATCTGCCGGAACTCCACGGTGCGGCGCGTGCCGTCGGGGTCACTGGCGTAGGAGCCCTCGGGGACGGTGTAGTGCAGCGGATCGTAGCCCCAGTTGTACGCGTCCTTCGCGGCGGCCTTCGCCACGCAGGCCTGCTGCTCCGCCGAGTCGGGCGCGTACACCTTCAAGTCGCAGGCGGGGACTGCCTGTTCGGACTTCTTCTCGGGGATGCCGGCGATGTCGAAGGCGGGCAGCAGATGGACGTAGGACGTGCCGGCCCCCGCGAGCCGGGCCAGGTGTTTCATGCCGTCGGAGCCGGTGTCGGTGAAGGCCAGGTACTGGCCGGGGTGGTGCGAGGTGGGGTCCGCGATGGAGAAGTCGCGGATCTGGAGTTCCTGGATCTGGGCGTCGCGCAGCGGCACCGCGGCCGGCTTCTTCAGCGTGGACCATCCCTTGGGGGCGAGGTCCGGATCGGCGAGGTCCACGACGAGGCTGCGCGCGGAGTCGGTGGTGAGGGCGGTGGAGTAGGGGTCGGTGACGAGGTTGGTGACGACGCGCTGGACGCTGGGCGCCCACACCGTCACGGCGTACCGGTAGGGCTTGCCCGACCAGGAGGCGGGCCCGGTCGCCGACCAGACGCCGGAGGCGTCGTCGCGGCGCATCGCCACCGTGCGGCCGTCGAGTTCGAGGGTGACGTTCCGCGCGGTCGGCGCCCACAGGGAGAGGGTGGGGCGGCCGTGGGTGAAGACGGGGCCGAGCGAGGCCTTGACGGCGGCGGCGCCGTACACGTCGTCGAGGACGCCCTGGGTCTGTACGCCGGTCGCGGCGAGGAGCGCCCCGTCGGCGGCGCGCTGGGTGGCGATGAGCTGCCCGGTGAGCGAATCGCGGACGCGGGAGCGGTCGCGGGCATCCACGGTGAAGGCCGGATAGTCCTTCAGCTGGGGGAACCTTGCCTTCTGCGCGTCGCTGAGCGCGGACGGCGTCAGGCGCAGCCACCGGCCCTCGTCGGAGAGCGCGCCGTCCTTGACGGTGATGCCGCCGCCGGGCGCGTACACCAGCTGCTGGCTGGTCGACGCGGTCGCCTTGACCTTCCAGACGACGGTGTTCCGGTCGATCCACTGGGCGGCGGACTTGGTGAGGTCGAGCGAGACGTCCGAACCGGCTTGCGGAAGCAGGTACTTGGGCTGTCCGGCGAGCAGCCACACCTCGTTGCCGGAGGCGGCGGTGTCGAGGGACTGGTCGTCGGGCAGGTCCTTCTGGTCGCCCTTGTGCAGGATGTAGCTGAGGGTGGTGGCGCCCTGGGCGAGCGGCACCTCGAAGGTCACGCCGTACGCGTCGCGGCCGGTCGGGGCCAGCGGCTTGGACCAGTCGGTGGGCGTGGCGGCGCCGGTCCAGGTGTGCAGGCCCCAGCCGTCGTAGTCGCCGTCGGGCCGGTAGTAGTGGAGGACCGCCTTGGAGGCGTCCTGCGGCGGGTGGGCGCCGGGGGGCGCCTGCCCGGACTGGCCTTCCTTGCCCTGCGCGATCCACACCTCGCCGGTCGCGGCGAGGTCGACGGTGCGGGCCGGCCCGTCGGCGCTGTCGCCCTTGGTGACGGTGTACGTCAGCGATGAGGCGCCCTCGGGCACCTTGAGCCAGGCGAAGGCGCCGTAGGCGTCGCGGCCGGTGAACGGGGCGCTCGGGCCGTCGCTCTTCAGCGTCCAGCCGTCGTAGTCGCCGCCGGGCCGCTGGTAGTGCACGACCGCGTAGTCGCGCTCCACGGCCGTCGGCCGGGCGGGCGCGGGCAGCCGGCCCGCCGTCGTCGCGGCGGTCGCACTCGCGGTGCGCCCCCGGCCGTCGACCACAACGGCCTTGTAGCGCACGGGAGTTCCGGCGGCCACGTCCAGGTACTGGGTGACCTTGTACGGCGCGTGGTCGGCGGAGCCGAGCGTCTGCCACGCCCCGTTGCCGCTCTGCGCGGCGAAGACGACCCGGTCGAGCGCGTCGCCGCTGACGTCGGCGGACACCTCGACGGTGCCCGAGGCGCCGGCCGCGGGGGCCCTGAGCGTGACCGACGGCCTGGCGGCGGGCACGGGCAGCGGGGCGGCGGCCTTCAGGACGAGGGAGGACAGGGCGGGGACGGTCACCTCGACGGTGGCGTCGGAACCGCTGCGTACGGTGCCCGAACCGCCGTAGAGCGTCGCATAGCCGGCGTGGGCCGCGCCGACCGGAACGCTCACCTTCTTCGTCGCCGTCGCGTTGTTCACGGCCACGACGTACTCGGTGCGGGTCTTGGTGTCGGTGCGCGAGAAGGCGTAGACGGAGTCCTTGGCGTAGCGCTCGGTCTGGACGCCGTCGCGCAGCGCCGGGTTGGCCCGGGTGAGGCGGGACAGGTCGGCGATGGTGCGGTAGAGCGGGTGGGCGGGGTCGTAGGCGTCCGACGCGTGGGTGCGGTCGGTGCCGAGCTGGTCGTCGTCGAGGTAGTCGGGGACCTTCGAGGCGAACATGGTCTGGCGGGCGTCCTTGTCGCCGCCCGCGCCGGTGAAGCCCTGCTCGTCGCCGTAGTAGACGACCGGGTTGCCGCGGCTGAAGAACATCAGCTCGTCGGCGAGGCGGTCGCGTTGGAGCAGTTCGGCGTCGCCCGCCTGCGGGTGGTCCTGCTTGAGGAAGCTCCCGATGCGGCCCATGTCGTGGTTGCCGAGGAAGGTGACCTGCTCGTAGGCGTTGGCCTTGTCGGTGGTGTAGCGGTAGTCGTCGGCGAAGAGCGCGGCGAGCTTGGTGGCGGGCGCGCCCTGGGAGGCGTACTGGCGGGCCGCGTCCTGGAAGGGGAAGTCGAGCGTGGCGTCCAGGCGGCCCCGGGTGACGTACGGGGAGGTCACGGCGGGGTCGGCGGAGTAGGTCTCGCCGAACATGAAGAAGTCGGGGCGCCCCTGCTTCTTCGCGTACGCGTCCAGCGCGGTCGCCCACTGGGTCCAGAAGTCCAGGCCGACGTTCTTGACGGTGTCGATGCGGAAGCCGTCCACGTCGAAGTCGTGGACCCACTTCTCGTAGATCTTCTCCATGCCGGAGACGACCTCGGGCCGCTCGGTCCACAGGTCGTCGAGCCCGGAGAAGTCGCCGTACTCGCCGCTCTCGCCCGCGAACGTCGAATCGCCACGGTTGTGGTACATCGTGGGGTCGTTCAGCCAGGTGGGGACCTTCTTCTCCTTGACGACGGGCGTGTAGGGGAAGGAGTTCGCGTCGACCTTCCGCATGCCGTCGCGGTCGTCGAAGGGGCGGCCGCTGGTGTCGAGGTAGGGGTAGGCGCCCTTGGGCCGGTAGCCGTACTGCTGCTCGGCGTAGTCGACGGTGTCGGCGGTGTGGTTGGTGATGACGTCGAAGAAGACCTTCATGCCCTTGGCGTGGGCGCCGGCTATGAGCCGGGTGAGGTCGGCGTTGGTGCCGAAGTGCGGGTCGACCTGGGTGAAGTCGGTGATCCAGTAGCCGTGGTAGCCGGCGGAGGCGTCCTTGCCGGTGCCCTGGACGGGCTTGTTCTTGAAGATCGGGGCGAGCCAGATCGCGGTGGTCCCCAGCCCCTTGATGTAGTCGAGCTTCCGGGTGATCCCCTTGAGGTCGCCGCCCTGGTAGAACCCCTTGTCGGTGGGGTCGTACCCGGTGTCGAGCCGCGAACCGGTCAGCCCGCCCCGGTCGTTGGCGCTGTCGCCGTCGGCGAACCGGTCGGGCAGCACGAAGTAGAACTGCTCCCGTGTCGCGTCGTGCCGGGCCGGTTCGGCGGCCATCCGCGCGTCACCGGGCGGCGCGGGCGGCTTCGGCGCGGCGGCCGCGGGCAGCGCGGGGACGAGCGCGGCACACAGGGCGGCCGCGACCGCGACCGCCGTTCTTCGCAGGGGGATCACCGGGTGCTCCTCGGTCGTACGGGGTTCTCGGCACGGGAGGTGGGGCGGAGTCGGAACGAATCGGGCCGGGCCGGATCGGGGTTGGTCGGGGTGGTCTGGGCTGGGCGGATACGGGGCTGGGGGCCGCCCGGCGCCCGGCGGGGCGCGGGGGCGCGGGGCGGCCCGGTTCGAAGGGAGCGCCGGTCAGGTGCGCCAGGTGTCGCTCAGCGCGACCTTGCCGTCGGCGGGCACGGTGGCGGTGCGGTTGGCGCCGCTCTCCCAGGTGACCTGGCCGTTCGCGTCCTTGCGGAGGTACTTGTACGCGAACGACGTGCCGGCGGGCAGCGCGACGTCGAGCTTCCACACGGGGTAGCTCGCGGGGTCGAGTTTGAGGGCGGCGGCGGTGTTCCAGCTGCCGAGCGCGCCCTGGTCGCCGGTGACGTAGATGTTCTGGCCGACGACGGTGGTGGCGTTGACGGAGAACGAGGCGCCGGAAGCGGTGGTGCTGCCGCCACCGCTGCCGCCGGTGGCTGAACTGCCGCCGCAGGTACGGGCGTTGACCTGGAGGGCGAGGGCGGTGTCGGGCGCGAGGGTGGCGGTGAACCGGCCGGCGGAGTCGACCGTCACCCCCTTTCCGCTCTGCACGTCGCAGTAGTCACCGGCGGGCAGCGCGGTCTGGAAGGTCCGGGTCAGCGCGGAGGCCTCGTGGTTGATGGCGACGTACGCCTTGCCGCCGCGACCGAACGCGATCTGGTTGGCGCCGTTGTCCCACCAGTTGGTGACGGACTCGCCGCGCGCGGTGTTGTGGAGGCCGACCATGCTCTGGATCTGCGGCCACCGGTGCTGACATTTCCAGCCGTCGGTGTAACAGGCGTTCACCGTACCGCCGTTGGGCGGGCCCGCGTCGTTGTCGGAGAACTCGTACCCCGAGTGGACGTCGGGCGAGCCGTAGGGCCAGGCCAGCATGAAGACGTTGGCGAGGGTGTAGTCCGCGCCGTCCTTGTAGGTGAGGGTGGAGCCGTTGCGCTCGGTGTCCCAGTTGTCGACGAACACCCCGGCCTGGGCGCTCGGCACGTACCCCCAGGCCTCGCCGAAGTTCTTCAGCTCGGCGAGCTTCTCGCCGGTGAAGACCCGCTTGAGGTCGCGCCCGAACCGGAACTCCTGGACGTCGCCGTTGCCCAGGTACTCGGAGGGCTGCACCGCCTCGCCCGCGCCGTAGATGACCTCCTGCTTGAGGTAGACGCCGGGGTTGGTGAGCTGGGACTTGATGGCCGCGATGTCCTCGGCGGCGATGTGCTTGGCGGCGTCGATGCGCAGCCCGTCGACGCCGAGGCCGAGCAGGTCGTCCAGGTACTGGGCGATCCTGGTGCGGACGTTCGGCTCGTTGGTGTCGAGGTCGGCGAGCCCGACCAGCTCGCAGTGCTGCACGTTCCAGCGGTCGGCGTAGTTGTTGATCTGGCTGGTGCAGTCGTCCATGTCGGCGGACTGGTAGAGGCCGGGGTAGTTGTACTTCGTGTACGGGGAGCCGCCGGTGCCGGTGCCGGAGCCGGCGGCCATGTGGTTGATGACGGCGTCGGCGACGACCTTCACGCCGGCCGCGTGGCAGGTGTCGACCATGTGCTTGAAGGACGCGCGGTCACCGAGGCGGCCGGCGATCTTGTAGCTGACGGGCTGGTACGAGGTCCACCACTGGCTGCCCTGGATGTGCTCGGTGGCGGGTGACACCTCGACGTAGCCGTACCCGGCCGGGCCCAGGGTGGAGGTGCATTCCTGGGCGACCGAGTCGTAGCGCCACTCGAAGAGTTCGGCGGTGACGTCCCGGTCACCGGGGGCGGACGCGGCGGCGGTGGGGGCGCCGGGCGCGACCAGGAGGGCCGCGGCGGCGGCCGTGACGAGGGCGACTGCCGACGCGGTTCTGCGGTTCCTGCTGGGGGGTTGCATGGGGGCGGATCCTCCTGCGGCTCGGGGAGGTCTCTCAGTGGGGATTGCATGTTCTTGCTGCAAGACTGAAAGGGCTTCTGAGCAGGTGACCGTAGGAGGGAGGAAAGAATCAGTCAACGGTTTGGGCAGAATCCGGGGAATGGGAAGGGAATTCTGCAAAGAGTTGCACAGTCGAGGGGCCGGGCAGGGTGCCGGACGGCGCGCCCCGCGGGCCGGGCTCAGGCCGGGGCGTAGCCGCGGGAGCGGACGGCCTCCTGCGCGAGCCGGGCGAACTCCCGGGCGGCGGCGCTGCGGTAGCCGCTCTCGCGCCGCAGCAGCACCACGGTGCGGGCGGGCAGCGGCGGATCGAGCGCGACGGGCGCGAGGCCGGGGTGCTCGTGCGTGACGGCGTCCGGCAGCACGGTGGCCAGCGGGGTGCGGCGGACGATCTCGGTGAGGGCCTGGAGCGAGGTGGCCTCGACGGCGATGCGCGGGGTGACGCGGTGCCGCGCGAGATAGTCGTCGATGTGCCCCCGGGTGGCGAAGTCCCCGCTGAGCAGGGCCAGTTGGCGCTCCCCAAGGTCACGCGCGGTCAGGGTGCCGGGGTGCGGCGCGGGGGCGCGCGTGACGAGGGTGAGGGTCTCGGTGTAGAGGGCGGTCGCGGCGACGCCCGGCAGGTGCGGGCCGTGGAAGGCGATGCCGAGGTCGAGCCGGTCGGCGAGCAGCTCCGCCTCGATCCGGTCCTGCGCCAACTCCCGTACGTCCACGGTGATGCCGGGGTGGCGGGTGTGCAGCTCGGCGACGAGCGGCCCGACCAGGTAGGCGGTGAAGGTCGGGGTCACCGCGAGGCGCAGGCTGCCGCGCGCGAGGTCGGCGACGTCCAGGACCGCGCGCTCGGCGGCGGCCAGCTCCCGCAGGGCGCGCCGCGCGTAGTGCGCGTAGGTCTCGCCGGCGTCCGTGAGCCGCACCGAGCGCCCGGTGCGGTCGAGGAGCTGGGCGCCGACGGCCCGCTCCAACTGCTTGACCTGCTGGGACAGCGTGGGCTGGGAGATCCGCAGCTCCTCGGCGGCACGGGTGAAGCCACCGCGCTCGGCGACGGCGAGCAGATAGCGCAGATGACGCAGTTCCGGAGCCATGGGACCCACTGTAGACCCCCTATAGATGAAACCAATGGCAGGGATGGAAACTACGTCTTGGACGCTATAGGTGCAGCTCATGCATGGTGGATCTCGTCGGCCCCCACGGTCGGCAGCCACCGAAGGGAGCGACCATGCACGACCTCGCCGAGGGCGTCGCCCGATTCCGGCGCGATGTCCTGCCCGCGAAGGCGGACCTCTTCGCCCGTCTCGCCACGGCCCACCACCCGGCCACCCTGTTCATCAGCTGCTCGGACGCCCGCGTGGTGCCCGAGCTGATCACCCAGAGCGAGCCGGGCGACCTGTTCGTCATCCGCACGGCGGGGAACCTGGTGCCCGCGTACACACCGGGCGCGGACGGTGTCGCCGCGGGCATCGAGTACGCCGTAGCCGTCCTCGGCGTCACCTCCGTCGTGGTGTGCGGACACTCCTCCTGCGGCGCGATGACCGCGCTCGCCGAGCACCACGACCTCGGCGCCGTGCCCGCCGTCGCCGACTGGCTGCGGCACGCCGACGCGGCACCGGCCCACGCGGACGGCACGGACACCGCCGCCCTGGTGCGGGGCAACGTCCTGGCCCAGCTCGCCAACCTCAGGACGCACCCCTCGGTGGCGCGGGCCCTGAGCGAGGACCGGCTCACGCTGCACGGCTGGGTCTACTCCATCCCCACCGGCGCGGTCGAGCACCTCACCGCCGCCGAGCGCCCCGCCGCCCTCGTCTGACCACGCCCTTCTCGCATCACCACCCCAACACACCACGGGAGTTACCTCGTGATCCAGGCCCAGTTCGACACCACCGCCCGTCAGGACCTCGCCGTCGCCGCCGTCGAGGCGAAGCTCCGCGCGGACCTGTCGTGGCAGCAGATCGCCGACGCGGCCGGCCTCTCGGTCGCCTTCGTCACGGCTGCCGTGCTCGGCCAGCACGCGCTGCCCGCAGACTCCGCGCGCGCCGTCGCCGCCCTGCTCGGGCTCGACGACGACGCCGCGCTGCTCCTGACGACCGTCCCGAGCCGCGGCTCGATCCCGGGCGGCATCCCCACCGACCCGACGGTCTACCGCTTCTACGAGATGCTCCAGGTGTACGGCACCACCCTGAAGGCGCTGGTGCACGAGCAGTTCGGGGACGGCATCATCAGCGCGATCAACTTCAGGCTCGACGTGCGGAAGGTCGCTGACCCCGAGGGCGGCGAGCGCGCCGTGATCACCCTGGACGGCAAGTACCTCCCTACCAAGCCGTTCTGAGCCCGGGTGCCGACGGCGCGTGCAGGGAGCCCAGCAGGCCGAGCGCCTCGGCGCTGGGGCTGCCGGGTTCGGCCTGGTAGACGATGAGCTGTCGGCCGGGCGCGTCCCGTACGTCGAAGGCCTGGTAGGCGAGGGTGAGCGGGCCGGCCTCCGGGTGGAGCAGCCGCTTGGCTTCCTGGGTCTTGCCCCGCACCTCGTGCGCGTGCCACCAGCGGGTGAAGTCCGCGCTGTGCGCGGTCAGTTCGCCGACCACCTCGCGCAGCCGGGGGCTGTCCGGGTCGAGTCCTGCCGTCAGCCGCAGATGGCCCACGACGGCCTGCGCCGTGCGGTCCCAGTCGGTGTAGAACGACCGGCCCGCCGGGTCGAGGAAGGCCATGCGGGCGAGGTTGTCGGCGGGCGCGAAGGGCGCGTGCAGCGCGTCGGCGAGGGCGTTGCCCGCCAGGATGTCGAGGGCCCCGTCGATGACGAACGCGGGGGCGCCCCGATACGCGTCCATCAGCCGGCGCAGGGCCGGGCCGACGGGATCCGTGGTGGAGGCGGCCCGCCGGCCCGAGGTGGTCCCGGCCAGCCGGTGCAGATGCGTACGGGCGTCGGTGTCCAGGCGGAAGGCGTCGGCGACGGCATCGAGTACGGCGGCCGAGGGATGGCGCTCGCGGCCCTGTTCCAGGCGGGTGTAGTAGTCCACGTTCACCCCGGCGAGCACCGCGACCTCCTCGCGGCGCAGCCCCGCGACCCGGCGCACGCCGTGGCTCACCACGCCGACGTCCTGCGGCCGTACGCCCGACCTGCGCGCGCGCAGGAACTCGCCCAACGGATTGTCGGTCATGGGGGGAACGCTCATGTGCCCAGGCTAGGCCGCGCGGGCGGCGGGCCGCCTGGGTGTGGCGCACCCAGGCTGCGTCCGCCCTGGTCGCAGCGGTGGGGCCCGCCCAGACTCGGCCGCGGACAGAGCCACTCCACACCCAGGGGGAGACCCACTCATGACAGGAACAGCTGCACCCACCCGCGGCGCGGGCGACGCCGCCAAGGTCGTGGCCGTCACCGGGGCGAGCAGCGGGATCGGGGAGGCGACCGCCCGCAGGCTCGCCGCCGACGGCCACCGGCTGCTGCTCGGGGCGCGGCGCACCGACCGGCTCGCCGTCCTGGCCGAGGAGATCGGCGCCGCGGGCGGAACCGCGGTGTTCCGGCGGCTCGACGTCACGGACGCCGGCGATGTGCGGGCGTTCGTCGACGCCGCCCGTGAGCGCTACGGCCGGCTCGACGTGCTCGTCAACAACGCCGGTGTGATGCCGCTCGCGCCGCTGGCCGCGCTCAGGACCGACGAGTGGGACCGGATGATCGACGTCAATGTGCGCGGGGTGCTGCACGGCATCGCCGCCGCCCTGCCCGCGATGCGCGCCCAGGGCGGCGGCCACATCGTGAACATCGCGTCCGTCGGCGCGTACGAGGTCTCCCCCACCGCCGCCGTGTACTGCGCCACCAAGTTCGCGGTGCGCGCGATCTCCGAGGGGCTGCGCCAGGAGTCGGCCGGCGACCTCCGCGTCACCCTGGTCTCGCCCGGCGTGACCGAGTCCGAACTCGCCGACGGCATCGCCGATCCCGCGGCCAGGGACGCCATGAAGGCCTACCGCGCCGTGGCGCTGCCGGCCTCCGCCATCGCCGGCGCGATCGCCTATGCCGTGGCGCAGCCGCCCGAGGTGGACGTCAACGAGATCGTCGTACGACCCGCCGCGAGCGCCCAGTGACCACCGGAGGAGGCCGCGTGCCCGGCACCTGTGCCGCCCATGACGACCTGGCCCGCAGGCTGCGCGCCCTTGAGGACAGGGAGGCTCTGCGCGCCCTCATGATCCGCGGCTGGCGGGCCCTCGACCGCAAGGACTGGCAGAGCTGGATCGAGTGCTGGGACGAGGACGCGGTGCTCGAATTCGGGCCGTGGGGAACCCTGGAGGGGAGGGCGGCGGTCCGGGCGGCCGTCGAGGAGGCGGAGGCGGCGTACGCGAGCCTGCAGCACCACATCCTCAACATGCACGTCGAGGTGGCGGGCGACCGCGCGACGGGCATCGGCTACATGTGGTTCGTCGCGGTCACCCACCCCGGCGGCGCCTCCACTCCGTACTCGATGGGCGGCCCCTACGACTGGGAGTTCCGCCGGGGCCCGGACGGCTGGCTCCTCACCCGCCAGCGGCTCGCCGTCTGGTGGAGCGACGGCGAGGACACCCAGGAAGCGTTCTCCGCAGGCCCTGCCTGAGGCCTGCCTAGAGCCTGCGTGCGCCCGCCGTCGACGCGCGCACCACCAGCTCCGGCTGGAAGACGAACTCCGTGCGCTGCACGGGGGTTCCGGCGATCTCCTCCAGGAGTGCCGAGACGGCGGCGGTCGCCATCGCCTGCACCGGCTGGCGCACCGTGGTCAGGGGCGGGTCGGTGAAGGCTATGAGCTGGGAGTCGTCGAAGCCCACCACCGAGACGTCGCGCGGCACGTGCAGTCCCCGTTCCCGCGCGGCGCGCACCACACCGAGCGCCATCATGTCGCTGCCGCAGACGATGCCCGTGCAGCCCTGGTCGAGCAGGGCGCCCGCGGCGACCTGGCCGCCCTCGACGCTGTAGAGCGTCGGCCGCACATAGGCGGCGGCCTCCTCGGCGCGCAGCCCGAGCCGCTCGCCGAGCGCCGCCGTGAACCCCTCGGTCTTGCGGCGCGAGGGCACGTACCGCAGCGGTCCGATCGCCAGGCCGATCCGGGTGTGCCCGAGGTCGGTGAGGTGGCCCACCGCCATGCGCATCGCCGCATGGTCGTCGGGTGAGACGAAGGGGCCGCGCAGCGCCTCGTTGTACCCGTTGACCAGGACGTACGGGACGCCCCGCTCGGCGAGCGCCAGATAGCGGGCCGGGTCGGCGGAGGTGTCGGCGTGCAGCCCCGACAGGAACACGATGCCGCTGACGCCGCGCTCCTCCAACTGCTCCACCAGCTCGTCCTCCGTTGCCCCGCCCGGGAGTTGGGTGCACAGGACCGGGGTGTAGCCGTGGCCCGCGAGGACCTGCTCCACGGCCTGGGCGAACGCGGGGAAGATGGGGTTGGTCAGCTCGGGGGTGACCAGGCCGACCAGCCCGGCGCTGCGCCGGCGCAGCCGGGCCGGGCGCTCGCGGCCCAGGACGTCGAGGGCGGCGAGCACCCGCTGCCGGGTGGGGTCGGCGACGCCGGGCTTCCCGTTGAGCACGCGGCTGACGGTGGCCTCGCTGACGGCGGCCTGGGCCGCTATCTCGGCGAGGCGCGGCCCGCCCGGCTGCGCGGCATGGCTCACACCGTCCACCACACCGTCGTGTCGCCCGGCAGTTCGCACCGGTCGCCGTCGACGGCGAAGGGCCCGCTGGCCAGGACGACGCGGCCGGGCACCGGCAGCGACACCAGGCGTCCCGTCAGGTTCACCGTGCACACGAAGCCCTCGCGGGCGAAGGCGAGGACGCCCTCGGGGGCGTCCAGCCACCGCAGGTCGTCGCCGGCACCGAGGCCCGGGTGGGCGCGGCGGGCCGCGATGGCCGCGCGGTACAGCTCAAGGGTGGAGTCGGCGTCGCCGGTCTGCGCCTCGACGCTGAGCCCGCCCCACGTGTCGGGCTGCGGAAGCCAGCTGCCGCCGCTGCCGAAGCCGTACGAGCTGCCCTCGACGGTCCACGGGATCGGGACGCGGCAGCCGTCGCGGAAGCCGTCCTGGCCCGCCGCGCGGAAGAACGACGGGTCCTGGCGCACCTCGTCGGGCAGGTCGGTGACGTCGGGCAGGCCGAGCTCCTCGCCCTGGTAGACGTAGGCCGAGCCGGGCAGGGCCAGCATCAGGAGGGTGGCCGCGCGGGCCCGGCGCAGGCCGAGTTCCCGGTCGCCCGGGGTGCGCAGCTGGGTGCCCAGGCCGGGCGGGTTGGCGAAGCGGGTGGCGTGCCGGGTGACGTCGTGGTTGGACAGGACCCAGGTGGCGGGGGCGCCGACCGGGCGCATCGCGGCGAGGGAGGTGTCGATGACCTCGCGCAGCGCCGCCGCCTCCCAAGGGGCGCCAAGATACTGGAAGTTGAAGGCCTGGTGCAGTTCGTCGGGGCGTACGTACAGGGCGGTCCGCTCGACCGTGGGGGTCCAGGCCTCGGCGACCGCGATGCGCTCGCCGTCGTACTCGTCCAGGATGGTCCGCCAGGACCGGTAGATCTCGTGCACGCCCTCCTGGTCGAAGAACGGCATGACGTCGTTGCCGAGCAGCTTGAGCTGGTCGTGGCCCCCGATGTCGGGCAGGCCCGGCGCCTTGACCAGGCCGTGGGCGACATCGATGCGGAAGCCGTCGACGCCCATGTCGAGCCAGAAGCGCAGGATCGAGCGGAACTCGTCGGCGACCGCCGGGTGGTCCCAGTTGAGGTCGGGCTGCTCGGGGGCGAACAGGTGGAGGTACCACTGGCCGTCCTCGGTACGGGTCCAGGCGGGACCGCCGAAGATGGACTCCCAGTCGTTGGGCGGGAGTTGACCGTCCTCGCCCTTGCCGGGGCGGAAGTGGTAGCGGGCGCGCAGCGGCGAGCCGGGCCCCTCCTCGATGGCGCGCCTGAACCACTCGTGCTGGTCGGACGAGTGGTTGGGCACCAGGTCGGTGATGACGCGCAGGCCCAGCTCGTGGGCGTCGCGGATCAGCGCGTCGGCGTCGAGCAGGGTGCCGAACATCGGGTCGATGGCCCGGTAGTCGGCGACGTCGTAGCCGGCGTCGGCCTGCGGGGAGGCGTAGAACGGCGAGAGCCAGACGGCGTCGACGCCGAGGTCGCGCAGGTACGGAAGGCGGCTGCGTACGCCGTCGAGGTCGCCCATGCCGTCGCCGTTGCCGTCGGCGAAGCTGCGCGGATAGACCTGGTAGATCACGGCGTCCCGCCACCACTGGGTGCTGGTGGTCTGGGGGCGGGGGGCAGCGATGTGCTGGGTCATGTCGTCCTAACGGGGTCCGGGGGCGGGCCCCCTGGGTACCTGGTGCTTGCGGAGCCGGAGCGGAGTCCGGCTCAGCCCTTGGTGGCGCCTGCGGTCATGCCGGTCACGAGGTGCTTCTGGACCAGATAGAAGATCGCGGAGACCGGGATCGCGATGAGCACGGCGGTCGCGGCCATGTAGTTCCACTGGGCGTCGTGCTGGCTGACGAAGCTGGAAAGGCCCACGGCGAGCGTGTACTTGCTGTCGTCGAGCATGAAGGTGGACGCGAACGCCACCTCGCCCCACGCGGTGAGGCAGGTGTAGAACGCGGCGACGGCGAGGCCGGGCCGGGCGAGCGGCAGGATCAGGCGGAAGAAGGTGCCGAACGGGCTGAGTCCGTCGACGCGGCCCGCCTCGTCGATCTCGACCGGGATGGTGTCGAAGTACCCCTTGAGCATCCACGCGCAGTACGGCACCGCGGTGGAGCAGTACACGAGGATCAGGCCGCCGTAGGTGTCGATGAGACCCATGTCGCCGAGGATCTGGTACATCGGCACGATCAGGACGGCGATCGGGAACATCTGGGTGACGAGCAGCACCCACATCAGCTTCTTGTAGCCGGGGAAGCGCATCCGGGAGACCGCGTAGCCGGTGGTCGCCGCGAACATCACGCCGATGACGCAGGTCAGGACGGCGATCAGGGCGGTGTTGCCGAGCCAGGTGAAGAACTTGGTGTGCTCGGTGACGAAGGCGTAGTTGGAGAAGGACAGCTTGGACCAGATGCGGCCCGGGTGGAGGTAGTCGTCCTTGTCGGGCCCGAGCGAGACGAAGACGAGCCACGCGATCGGGAAGAGCGCGACGAGGGCGGCGAAACTCAGCGCGAGGTGCGACAGGACGGCGGTGCGGCGCCGGCCGTGGTCCCGGGAAACGACCTTGGTGGTCCTGGTCATGGGGGCATCAGACCTGTTCATTGCGGGCCAGCCAGCGACGGTAGAAGGAGGAGAAGACGATCAGGATGGAGAGCAGCAGCACGCCGTAGGTGGCCGACTGCGCGAAGTCGCGTGGCTGCTGTCCGAAGCCGAGCCGGTAGGCCCAGGTGACGAGGATCTGGGCGTCGGGGGCGCCGCCGTTGCCGAACAGCAGGAAGATGATCACGAACTGGTTGAAGGTCCAGATGATGCCGAGCAGCACGACGGTGGCGCTGACCGGCCGCAGGCCCGGCAGGGTGACGTGGCGGAAGCGCTGCCAGGGGGTCGCGCCGTCCATCTCGGCGGCCTCGTACAGCTCGGCGGGGATCGTCTGGAGGCCGCCGAGGAGCGAGACCATCATGAAGGGCACGCCGACCCAGGTGTTGACGAGGATCGCGGCGAGCTGCTGGAAGTGCGGCTGCTCAAGCCATTGGGGCTGGGGCAGGTGGAGCGTGCCGAGCATCGTGTTGACGACGCCGGAGTCGCTGAGCATCAGGCGCCAGGAGAAGACGGTGACGAAGGTGGGCACCGCCCACGGCAGGATCAGCATCATCCGGTAGAAGGTGCGGCCGCGGAGCTTCTGGTTGAGCAGCAGGGCCAGCACCAGGCCGATGGTGTAGTGCAGGGTCACACAGGCGACGGTCCACACCACCGTCCAGATGAAGTGCGACCAGAACCGGTCCCAGGCGGTCGGCCCCCACAGGATGTCCGCGTAGTTGTGCAGCCCGACGAACTCGTAGGTGCCGGCGATGTGGTTGGCGCCGATGGTGCGCGCCGAGTTGAGGCTGTTGGCGTCGGTGAGCGTGTAGTAGACGCCCTGGACGAGCGGATAGAGCACGAGGACGCCGAGCACGACGACGATCGGCGCGACCATCGCGTACGCGTACCAGTGCTTCTGCCAGGACCGCCTGAGGCGCTCCCGCGGCCCCGGGCGCGCCGTGGCCGCGCTCGTGGGGGCCGCGCCATCGACGGCAACGGTCATCTCGACACCTTTTCCGGGAAGTTCGGCGGACGTGCGTACCGCCGGGCCGTCCCCCGTGGGGAACGGCCCGGCGGCGGGGCTCACTTGGAGAAGTCGGGGACCAGCTTGGCCATGTCCCGCTCAAGGCTCTTCGTGGCGTCGGCGACGGACTCCTTGCCGTCGGCGACCTTCGGCAGCTCGGTGTCCATCGGCGTCCACAGCGAGCTGTACTCGGGCAGCTCCGGGCGCGGCTGGGCGGCGGGCAGCACGCCCTGGAAGCCGGCGATGCCCGGGTCGGCCTTGACCTGCGCGGTGTAGGCGTCGTCGCGGGTCGGCAGCGTGGAGTTCTTGAGGGCGATGGTCTCCTGGCTCTTGGCCGACGTCATGAAGTTGACGAACTTCAGGGCGGCGTCGGCGTGCGTCTTGTCGGAGCCCGCGTACACGGACAGGTTGTGGCCGCCGGTCGGGGCGCCGGCCTTGCCCGCGGAGCCGGCCGGGACGGTGGCGATGCCGAGGTTGGCCTTGTCCTGGAACGCGGAGCCCTTGTAGAAGTTGGTGATCTCCCACGGGCCCTGCACGATCGCGGCGACCTTGCCGTTCACGAAGGCGTCCTGGATGTGGGCGTACGCGTCGGCGGTGACGTCCGCCTTGTGCAGGCCGGGGCCGTCGAACAGGCCCTTCCAGGTCTCCAGGCCCTTGTTGGCGGGGGCACTCGCGATGGTGACCTTCTTGCCGGCGGCGTCCACCGTGTCGGTGCCCTCGCCGTACAGGAACGGCTGGGCGTAGTACCCGGCGGTGGAGCCCCAGTAGCCGTCGACGCCGGCCTTCTCCTTGACGAGCGCGGCGTCCGCCTTCAGCTCGTCCCAGGTGGCCGGGGCCTTGGTGATGCCGGCCTTGGCGAAGAGGGCCTTGTTGTAGACGAGCGCCAGGGTGTCGGTGACCAGCGGCACGCCGTAGGTCTTCCCCTGGAACTGGGCCTGCTTGATCAGGTTGGGCCGGAACTTGGCCTGGTCCGCGAGGGCCTCGGTGCCGTCGAGCGGCACGAAGTAGCCCTTCTTCGCGAAGGCGGGCGTCCAGCCGACCTCGGCGCGCAGCACGTCCGGGGCGCCCTTGGCGCCGGCGGCGGTGTCGAACTTGTTCTGCGCCTGGTCGAAGGGCACGTTGACGTACTTGACCTTGATCTTCGGGTTCGCCTTCTCGAACTCCGTGACCAGCGCCTGGTACGTGGGCGCCTCGTTCGTGGCGTTCGAGGTGTCCCACCAGGTGATGGTGACGGGGCCGTCCGCCTTGCCGCCGTCACTGTCGCTGCCACCGCAGGCCGTCGCCGCGAGAGCGAGGGTCGCCGCGATCGCGGTGGCCGCTATGCCACGTCGCATGAGAACTCCTTCACTGGGTGCCGTTCCAATCACGGCGCCGGATCGCCAGGAACGTAACAAGGATGAAAGGCGACCGAAAGACCTTGCGAAGAATTTCTGCAAGGGCGGTCGATCGTTACATCAGCGTGTCCGCACGGTTGCCGTTGTGCGCCTTGTCAAGGGGGGTGCGCCTGGTTCACACGCACCCGTCGGGGCGCTGCAAGGCTTCCGCAAGACCTTGCAGGACTGTTACTTTCGAGGGGCCATCGGCGTTGATCCCGCTGATCCCGCAGACACAGGCGAAGGGGACCACACATGACGCAGGAGCTGACGACGCCGGCCGTCGCCGAGGACCGGCCCGGCCCGGCCGCCGGCTGGTGGCGCGACGCGGTGATCTACCAGGTGTACGTGCGCTCCTTCGCGGACGGCGACGGCGACGGCGTCGGCGACCTGCCCGGCGTCACGGCCCGGCTGCCGTACGTGCGGGAGCTGGGCGCGGACGCGGTCTGGCTGACCCCCTTCTACGCCTCCCCGCAGGCCGACGGCGGCTACGACGTGGCCGACTACCGCAGCGTGGATCCCCTCTTCGGTTCGCTCTCCGACGCGGACGACCTGGTGCGCGAGGCCCACCGGCTGGGCCTGCGGATCATCGTCGACGTCGTGCCCAACCACACCAGCGACCAGCACGACTGGTTCCGCGCCGCGCTGGCCGGCGGCGCCGCGCGCGAGCGCTACCACTTCCGCCCCGGCAAGGGCTCCGACGGCCAACTCCCGCCCAACGACTGGGAGTCGGTGTTCGGCGGCCCGGCCTGGACCCGGGTCCCCGACGGCGACTGGTACCTGCATCTGTTCGCCCCCGAACAGCCCGACCTGAACTGGGACCACCCCGAGGTGCGCGCCGAGTTCGACTCGGTGCTCCGCTTCTGGCTCGACCTCGGCGTGGACGGCTTCCGCATCGACGTCGCCCACGGCATGGTGAAGGCGGCGGGCCTGCCGGACATCGGCGCGCGCGAGCAGGCCAAGCTCATCGGCAGCCAGGTGCTCCCCTTCTTCGACCAGGACGGCGTCCACGAGATCCACCGCGGCTGGCGCGAGCTGCTCGACGGCTACGACGGCGAGCGCATCGCGGTCGCCGAGGCCTGGGCGCCCTCCCCGGAGCGGCTCGCCCTGTACGTACGCCCCGACGAGCTGCACCAGGCCTTCAACTTCCAGTTCCTGACGTGTCCTTGGGACGGCGAGCGGATGCGCGCGACGGTCGACGCCTCGCTCGCCGCCACCGGCGCGGTCGGCGCCCCCACCACCTGGGTGCTCTCCAACCACGACGTCGTACGCCATGTGACCCGCTACGGCGGCGGTGAGCAGGGCCTGCGCCGGGCCCGCGCGGCGACCCTGTTCACGCTGGCCCTGCCCGGCTCGGCCTACCTCTACCAGGGCGAGGAGCTGGGCCTGCCCGAGGTCACCGACCTGCCCGACGCGGTGCGCCAGGACCCCGCCTTCCACCGCGCTTCGGGTCAGGACGGCTTCCGCGACGGCTGCCGCGTGCCGATCCCGTGGACGGCGGACGGCCCCTCGTACGGCTTCGGCGGTGCCGCGCCCTGGCTGCCGCAGCCCGCGTCCTGGCGTGGCCTGAGCGTGGCCTCCCAGTCCGGTGACCCGCACTCGACGCTGGAGCTCTACCGCGCGGCGCTCGCCCTGCGCCGCGAGGTGCCGGGCCTCGGCGACGGCACCATGACGTGGCTGCCGGCACCGGAGGGGGTCCTCGCCTTCGCCCGTCCGGGCTTCGTCTGCACCCTGAACACCCTCGGCCGCGCGGTCCAACTCCCCCTCCCGGGGCGTCCGCTGCTCACCAGCGCCGCCGTCGAGTTCGACGACGAGAACGCGCTGCTGCCGGGCGAATCCGCCGTCTGGTGGGCAATCTGACGTGCGACCGGTACAGTCCAATCCCGTGACCGCACGGCTCGCCGACATCGCAGCCCAGGCGGGGGTCAGCGAAGCCACAGTCAGCCGCGTGCTCAACGGCAAGCCCGGCGTGGCCGCGGGCACCCGTGAATCCGTTCTCGCCGCACTCGACGTGCTGGGGTACGAGCGGCCCGTACGACTGCGCCGCCGCAGCGCGGGGCTCGTCGGCCTGATAACGCCGGAGCTGGAGAACCCGATCTTCCCCGCCCTCGCCCAGGTCATCGGGCAGTCGCTGACCCGGCAGGGCTACACCCCGGTGCTCGCGACGCAGACCCCGGGCGGCTCCACCGAGGACGAGCTCACCGAGATGCTGGTGGACCGGGGCGTCTCGGGGATCATCTTCGTCTCCGGGCTGCACGCGGACACCACCGCCGACATGGAGCGGTACGAGCAGCTGCGCGCCCAGGGAGTCCCGTACGTCCTGGTGGACGGCTTCTCGCCGAAGGTGCAGGCGCCCTTCATCTCGCCCGACGACCGGGCCGCGATGCGGCTGGCCGTCACGCATCTCGCGGCGCTCGGTCACACCAGGATCGGCCTGGCCGTGGGGCCCAAGCGCTTCGTGCCGGTCCTGCGCAAGATCGAGGGCTTCACCGCGGGGATGATGGACCGGCTCGGCCTCAGCCTCGCCGAGGCGGAGTCCCTGATCCAGCACTCGCTCTACACCCTGGAGGGCGGCCAGGCGGCCGCCTCCGCGCTGATCGCCCAGGGCTGCACCGCGGTCGTGTGCGCCAGCGACATGATGGCGCTCGGCGCGATCAGGGCCGCCCGCCAGGCGGGGCTCGACGTACCGCGCGACGTCTCTGTGGTGGGGTTCGACGACTCTCCGTTGATAGCGTTCACCGACCCACCGCTCACCACGATCCGCAAGCCGGTGACGGCGATGGGCCAGGCGGCCGTGCGCGCCCTGCTCGAAGAGGTCGGCGGCACCCCCGCGCCGCACAGCGAGTTCGTGTTCATGCCCGAGCTGGTCGTACGCGGTTCGACCTCCGGCGCCCGCCCGCTCACCGCCCCGTGACCCCGGGCCCCGTCGGGGTCGCCTCGTCCTCTGGGAGTACCGGGTGCGGACCGAACCCGACCGGAGGATGATCGGCGGGGGGTATGTGCATCTGGCAGACTCTCTTCCCATGGGTGACATGACCGTGAAGACTCTGGAAGGCCGGACGGCCGCTCCAACCAAGGAACCGTCGGCCTCACCCACGACCAACGAACCCGGACGAAATGGATTTACCGCCCGGGTGCGCAGTCTGCGCCGTCCGCGCCGGCCACGCATCTGGTTCGAAATCCTTCTGATCGCGGTGAGTTACTGGGTGTACTCGCTGATCCGCAACGCCGTGCCGGAGCAGAAGGCACAGGCGCTGCGGAACGCCGACTGGATCTGGAGCGTCGAGCACCATCTGGGCATCGCGGTGGAGCAGTCGGTCAACCACGCCGTGAATTCGGTGACATGGCTCATCGTCGGCATGAACTACTACTACGCGACACTGCACTTCATCGTCACCATCGGTGTCCTGGTGTGGCTGTTCCGTAGTCACCCCGGCCGTTACGCGGCGTCACGCCTCGTGCTCTTCGCGACGACGGGCGTGGCCCTGGTCGGCTACTTCTTCGCCCCGCTCGCGCCGCCCCGCCTGATGAACGGCGGCGGCTTCGTCGACACGGTCCTGGTGCACCACACCTGGGGCTCGATGGCGTCGGGCGACCTGAAGAACATGTCGAACCAGTACGCGGCGATGCCGTCCATGCACATCGGGTGGTCGACCTGGTGCGGCCTGACGATCTTCGCGCTGGCCTCCGCGCCCTGGGCGAAGATCCTGGGCCTGCTCTATCCGATGGCCACGCTGGTGGTGATCGTCTCCACGGCGAACCACTTCTGGCTGGACGCGGTGGGCGGCCTGCTCTGCCTCACCTTCGGCCTCCTGGTCTCGCGCACGTGGTACGGCGCCCTGCCGCACCGGCTCCCGAAGCGCGTACGCGAACCGGCCCCGCGCCGCCGCGCCCCCAGCCAGTCCGGGGCGTAAACCCACCCGGGGCCCGCCTTCGCCTGCGAACCGCGCCCGCTTCCCCCCGACCCGGTTTACGGGTGCGGACCGTGCCCGCTTCTCGCGCAGTTCCCCGCGCCCCTGAGCGCGGTATGGGTCGACCGGCGCGCCAGGTTACCCGCGTCCAGCCCGGCGGGCCGGGGCTACAGGTGTGCCCCGTAGAACAGCTCCTCCACGACCCCCCGCGCCCTGCGCGTCAGGCGGCGGTAGTCCTCCAGCATGTCCCCGACATGCCCCGGCTCGTACCCGAGGTAACGCCCCACCGCCGCAAGTTCCCGCCCGTCGGACGGGAACGTGTCACCGGCCCGCCCCCGGACCAGCATGACCCCGTTGCGCACCCGCGTGGCCAGCACCCACGCCTCGTCCAGTATCGCCGCGGCCTCGGTCTCCACGAGCCCCGCCGCATGCGCGGCGGCCAGCGCCTCACGGGTCCGGGTGGTGCGCAGCCCCGGCAGCTCCCAGCCGTGCCGCATCTGCAACAGCTGCACGGTCCACTCGACGTCGGAGAGGCCGCCGCGGCCCAGCTTGGCGTGGAGCGTGGGGTCGGCGCCGCGCGGCATCCGCTCGGACTCCATCCGGGCCTTGAGGCGGCGGATCTCGCGCACCGCGTCGTCGTTCAGGCCCTCCATCGGATACCGCAGCGGGTCGATCAGCTCGATGAAGCGGGCCCCGAGCTCCGCGTCGCCGGCCATCACCTCGGCGCGCAGCAGCGCCTGGCTCTCCCACACCAGCGACCAGCGCCGGTAGTACGCCTCGTACGACTTCAGCGTGCGCACCATCGGCCCGGACTTGCCCTCCGGGCGCAGATCGGCGTCGATCAGCAACGGCGGGTCGGCGGCGGGGAGTTGGAGGAGCCGGCGCATCTCGGAGACGATCCGGTTGGCGGCCCGCGCCGCCTCCTGCTCGTCGACGCCCTCGCGGGGTTCGTGCACGAACAGGACGTCCGCGTCCGAGCCGTAGCCCAGCTCGTGGCCGCCGAAGCGGCCCATGCCGATGACGGTGAAGCGGGTCGGCAGGGTGTCGCCCCACTCGGCGCGCACGGCGGCGCGCAGAGCGCCCGCGATGGTGGCCGCGTTCAGGTCGGTGACCGCGGTGCCGACCCGGTCGACGAGCGCGCCGGGGTCCTCCTCGGCGGGGCTGTCCTCGGTCCCGTACGAGCCGATGAGGTCGCCCGCGGTGGTGCGGAACAGTTCGCGCCTGCGCACCCCGCGGACCGAGGCGACCGCGCCCTCGGCGGTCTCGGCCCGGCCGACCGCGGCCATGATCTCCTGTTCGAGGTGGTCACGGCCGCGCGGTGCGAGGCCGTCCGGGTCGCCGAGGATGGCGACCGCCTCGGGGGCCCGCAGCAGCAGGTCGGGGGCGAGCCGGCCGGCCGACAGGACGCGGGCGAGGTTCTCGGCGGCGGCGCCCTCGTCGCGCAGCAGCCTCAGATACCAGGGGGTCTTGCCGAGCGCGTCGGACACCTTGCGGAAGCCGAGCAGGCCGGCGTCGGGATCGGCGGAGTCCGCGAACCAGCCCAACAGGACGGGCAGCAGGGTGCGTTGGATGGCCGCCTTGCGGCTCACGCCGGAGCTGAGGGCCTCCAGGTGGCGCAGGGCCGCGGCCGGGTCGGCGTAGCCGAGCGCTTCGAGGCGGTGCGCGGCGGCGCGGGGGCTGAGCCGGATCTCGCCGGGGGCGAGCTGGGCGACGGCGTCCAGGAGCGGGCGGTAGAAGAGCTTCTCGTGCAGACGCCGGACGACCGAGGCGTGTCGCTTCCACTCCTTGTGGAGGCTGGCGACGGGCTCGGTGCGCAGGCCGAGCGAGCGGCCGAGCCGGCGCAGATCGGCCTCGTCCTCCGGCACGAGGTGGGTGCGGCGCAGCCGGTGGAGCTGGATGCGGTGCTCCATGGCGCGCAGGAACCGGTACGCCTCGTCGAGCTGAGCGGCGTCCGCGCGGCCCACGTAGCCGCCCGCGGCGAGCGCCGCGAGGGCGTCGAGGGTGGTGCCGCTGTGCAGGGTGGCGTCGCTGCGCCCGTGCACCAACTGCAGGAGCTGGACGGCGAATTCGACGTCGCGCAGGCCGCCGGGGCCGAGCTTCAGCTCGCGCTCGACCTGGGCGGCGGGGATGTTGTCGACGACCCTGCGCCGCATCTTCTGCACGTCGGCGACGAAGTTGTCCCGCTCGGCGGCCTGCCACACCAGCGGGGCGACGGCCTCGACGTACTCCTGGCCGAGGTCGAGGTCGCCGGCGACCGGGCGGGCCTTGAGCAGCGCCTGGAACTCCCAGGTCTTGGCCCAGCGCTGGTAGTAGGCGAGGTGGCTGGAGAGCGTGCGCACGAGCGGGCCGTTGCGGCCCTCGGGGCGCAGGTTGGCGTCGACGGGCCAGATCACGCCCTCGACGGTGGTCTCCGAGCAGATCCGCATGAGGTGCGCGGCGAGGCGGCCCGCGGCCTGCAGGGCCTTGCCCTCGTCGAAGCCGTCGACGGGCTCGGCCACGAAGATCACGTCGACGTCGGAGACGTAGTTGAGCTCGTGCCCTCCGCACTTGCCCATCGCGATCACGGCGAGCCGGCACTGGTCCGCGTCGGCGGGGGCGGCGGTGCGGGCGATGGCGAGGGCGGCGCGCAGGGTCGCGGTGGCGAGGTCGGCCAGCTCGGCCGCGGCCTGGGCCACGTCGGTGGTGCCGCACACGTCGCGGGCCGCTATGGCGAGCAGGCAGCGCCGGTAGGCGACGCGCAGCGAGACGGGGTCGGTGGCCTCGGCCAGGCCCCGCTCGAACTCGGCGACACCGGGGTGCAGGTCGGCGGCCTCGTAGGTGACGAGGGCGTGCCAGTCGTGCGGGTGGCGGGCGAGGTGGTCGCCGAGCGCCTCGGACGCGCCGAGCACGCCGAGGAGGCGGTCGCGCAGCGGCTTCGCGGTGACGAGGGTGTCGAGGAGGGCGCGGCGCTCGTCGTCGTCCTGCGCCTCGACGATGCGGACGAGGCCGAGGAGGGCCAGGTCGGGGTCGGCGGTGGCGCCGAGCGCGTCCAGGAGGACGGAGTCGGAGCGGACGGGGGCGAGCTCGGGGGTCTCCAGGAGGCGCTCGGCCGCGGCGAGGTCGGTGAACCCATGCCGCAGTAGGCGGGTGAACGTACTGCTTCTGCGCCCCGGCACCGGCACGGTCATCTGCCCGCCTCCCACGTCGTACGTATCCCGACCCTACCGGCCCCCCGCCACCCCGGCCCCGCCGGAGCCCCCACCCCGCCTTCATCCGCGGACCGTGCCCGCCTCCCGCGCAGTTCCCCGCGCCCCTGACTACTCGCCGCCGGGCAGCACGGACGCCCTCAGCCCTCGGGGCCGAACCCCGCCTTCATCTGCGGACCGTGCCCACTTCCCGCGCAGTTCCCCGCGCCCCTGTAGGGCACCCGGCATCGCGCCCACCGCGGCGGAGCCGCGCACGTGTCACAGCCCCGCGCCCCTGGCGGGGCTGTTCTTGGCAGGGTGCCCGGCATCGGCATCCTCAGCCCGTCCGGCGTTTGAGGACGAGCGCCCTTCAGGCGCGAACGGGGTCTGGGGCGGAGCCCCGGGGGGCCGCACCCTTCGCTGTGCCGCACGGGGGGTGGGTGGGAGAACGCGCGAACGGGGTCCGGGGCGGAGCCCCAGGGGGTCGGGCCTCGGCGTCGCCGACGCACGGGACTTGGGGGGGGTGATCAACGCCACACGATTTGGCGAGTCGCCAGAATGAACCGCATTCTTGGACCTTTCGTCTTCTTAGCCGATCAGAGAGTGACCATTCCTGATCGAGCACTCCGGCCGGCCCCCGCCGAAGAACGTGCTCACGCACCGACCGGCCCCGGCCGCCCGAAACACCGAAAGACCACACCCATGAAGTCCAGGCTGCCGCTGCGCTCCGCGCTGCTCTCACGCCGCGGCGCCGTAGCCGGCTCCGCGCTCGTCGCCGTGCTCATCTCGGGCGGCGCGTTCGCCGAACTCGCGATGCCCGACAGCCAGGGCGCCACGGGCGCACCCGCCGCGAACGGCCGGACCATCGCGTCCCCGCCCCCGGTGCGCCCCACCGGCGGCTCGGTGATGCAGATCATGGCCCACCCGGACGACGACCTGTTCTTCATGAACCCCGACACCGGCCAGTCGCTCCGCTCGGGCCGCCCCATGACGTCGGTCTACGTCACCGCGGGCGAGGCCGACGGCGTCAACGCGCCGGCCGCCAAGAAGGGCGCCCGCAGGCCCGGGGCCGACCGGGCCGCGTACTCCGAAGCCCGCCAGAACGGCATACGCGGCGCCTACGCGCAGATGGCGACCGGCGACCGCGCCGCCTCGTGGACCCGCAGCTCCATACCGACCGCCGGCGGCGGCACCGCGGAGCTCGACACCCTCGACGCCCACCCCTCCATCCACCTGGTGTGGATGCAGCTGCGCGAGTCCGAGACGATCCTCGGCAACCAGCCGCACAGCCTGCGCGGCCTGTGGAACGGCAAGACCCCCGCGCTCACCTCGCAGCTCGCGTCGGGCAGCCCCGCGCGCGCCTTCACGTACACGAAGGACCAGCTCGTCCAGGCGCTCTCCGGTCTGATGACCAAGTTCCACCCGACGCACGTCCGCACGATGGACCCGACGCCGAGCGTGGACGGCAAGCCGGGGAAGATCATCGACCACCAGGACCACATCTACAGCGCCCGCTTCGCCCAGGCCGCCCTCCAGGAGTACGCCCGGTCCGCCAACCACCCGGACTTCACCGTCCAGAGCTACTTCGGCTACAACACCAGCCACCTGCCGCACACCTTCACCAAGGACGTCTCCGACGCCAAGGCCGGCATCGTGGAGACGTACGCCTGGATGGACCCGGACGACAACTACTGCGGCAGCGCGGCCGGTTGCGGTGACCGCAAGGTCGCGCCCGATCCGCACGGCAACAACTGGGCCGAGTCGGTCCGCTACAGCCGCACCAACTCCACGTCCTGGCTCCAGACCGGCGCGGACGGCGGCCTGTGGGCGTTCGGCGTGCTCGACCAGCGGCTCGCCGTCTGGCACAAGGCGCCCGGCGCCGGCGGCGCCTGGGGCGAACCCGAGCTGCTGCCCGGTGACGGCATCGACCCGGGCGTGAGCACGGTCCGCCTGCCCGACGGCCGGATCGCCGTGTTCGGCACCCGCACGCTCTTCGGCGCCGACCTCGGCGACTACCACCGCGAGGCCGTGGCCACCGTGCAGCGGACGGACGGCTCCTTCGGCCCCTGGGCCTCGCTCGGCGCGCCCGACGCGAGCGGCAGCAACGGCATCTTCGACATGTCCACTCCCGCCGCGGCGGTCGACGGCACCGGGAAGCTGACCGTGTTCCTGCGCGGCGGCGACCGCCGGCTGCACTCCCTGACCCGTACCGAGGACGGCGGCTGGACCCCGTGGACCGCGCTGGGCGGCGCCTCCCTGGTCGGCGACCCGGTGGCGGCCACCGACGGCACCGGCCGGGTGCACGTCTTCTCCAGCACCCCGAAGACCATGGCGACGTGGGTGCAGCCGGCCCCCGGCGCCCCGGTGCCCGCGCGCGCCGCGGCCACCGGGCTCCCGCCCAACACGACGGGCCTGTCCGCCCGCGCGGACGGCGCGGGGGTGCGGGTGTACTACCGCGCCGCGGACTCCGGAGACGTACGCAGCGTGCTGTTCACCGGCACGGCTCCCTCCGCCCCCACCGACCTCGGCGACCCCTCCGGCTACGGCATGGTCGGCGCGGCGGGGCGGCTCGTGGCCGGCCGCACCGCCTCGGGCGCGCTCGCCACCCTCGTACAGGGCGCGGACGGCCCGCACTGGAAGCCGGACGAGAACGTCCTGTTCACCGGCGCCCCCTCGGCCGTCGAGGACGGCGCCGGCGCGGCGGCGGCCGCGATCGGCCTGGACGGGCGGCTGTACTGGACGCGGACCGCGGGCCCGGCCGGCCCGGCGGCGCCGTGGCAGCCCACGACGGCGAACTGACCCCCGGGGCCGGTGCGCCGGCCCCTCAGCGCGCGAGGCTCTTCTCGCGCTCGGCCGCCGCCGTCGGCACGGTGACCGGTGCGGGCGTCGGCGTCTTCGGCACGAGCCACCCCGGCAGGCGCGGCTCCACCAGGGGCCGGACCAGCACGCGTACCGGCTTGGTCGACAGCACCACCACCACCGCCACCACGAGTGCGGTGAGCCCCAGCTGCCCCGCGAGCCCCGCCGTCCTCACGGTCCGGAAGAATCCGTAGTGTTCGGCGATCCGGACCAGGAGCCCGTGCAGCAGATACGGGTAGAGGGTGACCGCGCCGAACGCGGTGATCCAGGTGCGCCGCCCCGGCACCAGCGCGAGGAAGGCCGCCACCAGGAGCGCGGTCACCGCGAACAGGGCGAGCTTGAGCAGCAGATACCGCACGGGCGACACCTGGAGCACGGTGGTGTCGGCGTCCGACGACAGCCAGTCGTCGCTCGGGGCGGGCGAGAGCCAGTAGGCGAGCGCGAAGGCACCGGCGAAGACCGGCAGCGCGATCACGCGGGCCGCGCGGGTGCGCAGCCTGGCGAAGTGTTCGGGGCGCAGCCGCAGCCCGAGGACGAACCACGGCAGGAACATCAGCACCCGGCAGAGCGCCAGTTCACCGCTGACCGCGGTCATGCCCGCGGCGAGCGAGACGACGAAGGCGATGGGCAGCGCGTACCGCACGGCCTGCCATATCGGGGTGGTGAGCCGCCAGACGAACAGGGCGATGAGGAACCAGCACAGATACGTCGGCGAGGTCGGTGTGATCGCGAGGTCCGTGCCGCGCACCCAGTGGTAGACGACGCTGTAGAGCGTCTCGAAGATCAGGTACGGGACCAGTACGCCGCTGAGCAGCCGGCGGATCTGGTCCGGCCGGGCGGTGAAGCTGCGGGAGAAGTAGCCGGAGAGCAGGATGAAGGCCGGCATGTGGAAGCAGTAGACCAGGTTGTGCAGGGCTCTGAGGCCCGGCGTGTCCGCGGTGATGACCTCCTCCCAGCTGTGGCCGAGCGCGACCAGGACGATCAGCAGGAACTTGGCGTTGTCGAAGAACGGGCTGCGGTCGGGGGTTCGGGGGCTGCCAGGACCGGGGTGGGAGGTGGAGCTGGTCATTCACCCCACCGTAGGGGGCCCGGTGTGTTTGTCGGGGAAGCCGCCGCCGAGTGCACCGGACGTTCCCCGGGTCTTCACCCGCCTTCCCCTTCCGAGTTGACATGCACACCCCTAACCTCTGGGTGCGCCCGCAGCCGGGCGCACCCCCGCCCCCAGGGCCGCGCCCCGACCGGCACGCGCCCGCCCCCCTCACCCCGGAGGTAGCCGTGTCCGGCGACCCCGCTCAGCGCCGTTCCCGTACCGCTCTGCTCAGCGCCCTCGGCCTCGCCGCCGCGTCCGCCGGAGTGTGGGCCGGCCTCGGCTCCGCGCCGTCCGCGCAGGCAGCGGCGAGCGTCCCGACCCCCGACCACGTGGTGGTCGTCGTCTTCGAGAACCACGCCTACAACCAGGTCATCGGCAGCTCGAGCGCCCCGTACATCAACTCGCTGAAGTCCGGCGGCGCCAGCCTCCCGGCCTCGTACGCCGAGACCCACCCGAGCCAGCCCAACTACTACGCGATGTTCTCCGGCTCCACGCAGGGCGTCACCGACGACAGCTGCGTCACACCCGGCTTCTCCTCCGCGCCCAACCTCGCGTCCGAGGTCATCGCCGCCGGCAAGACCTGGGCGAGCTACAACGAGACGCTCCCCAGCCAGGGTTCGACCAAGTGCACCAGCGGCAAGTACGCGCAGAAGCACAACCCGTGGTTCGGCTTCTCGAACGTGCCGACCTCCTCGGCGTACACCTTCGCCCAGTTCCCCAGCGACTACACCCAGCTGCCGCAGGTCTCGTTCGTCACGCCGAACCTGTGCAGCGACATGCACGACTGCTCGGTCTCCAGCGGTGACACCTGGCTGAAGAACAACCTCGGCGCGTACGCGACCTGGGCCAAGACCCACAAGAGCCTCCTCGTCATCACCTTCGACGAGGACAACCGGCTCGCCGGCAACAAGATCCCCACCGTCCTCTACGGCCAGCAGGTGACGCCGGGGTCCTCGTCCCCGACGACGTACAACCACTACAACCTGCTGCGCACCATCGAGGACATGTACGGCACCGCACACGCGGGGCAGGCCGCCAACTCCACCGACATCACGGGGATCTGGACCAGCTGACGTGTACGTAGCGGACAGTCGCGGCACCCCCGCCGCACCTGCCGACGCCGCCCGGACCGGCTCCGGGCGGCGTTCGGCCGTCGCCTCCACCGTGCTGGCGCTCGGCACGGTCAGCCTCATCACGGACATCTCATCGGAGATGGTCACCGCCGTCCTCCCGCTGTACCTGGTCACCGGCCTCGGTCTCTCCCCGCTCGGCTTCGGCCTGCTCGACGGCGTGTACAACGGCTTCAGCGCGCTCGTGCGCCTCCTCGGCGGCCATCTCGCCGACCGCGGCGGGCGCCACAAGACGGTCGCCGCGCTCGGCTACGGACTGTCCGCCCTGTGCAAACCCCTTCTGCTGATGGTGAGTTCACTCCCGGCGATCGGGGCGGTGCTCGCCGTCGACCGCACCGGCAAGGGGCTGCGCACCGCGCCGCGCGACGCCCTGATCTCGCTGGCCTCCACGCCGGAGGCGCGCGGCCGGGCCTTCGGGGTGCACCGGGCGATGGACACGGCGGGGGCCATGCTCGGCCCGCTGACCGCGTTCCTCATCCTGCGCCAGGCGGCCGACGGCTACGACGCGGTGTTCACGGTGAGCTTCTGCGTGGCCGCCGTGGGCGTGCTCGTCCTGCTCCTCTTCGTCCCCTCGCGCACCCCTGCCGCCGCCCTCCCCGACGACGCGCCCCGGCCCTCGCTCACCGGAGCACTGGCCCTCCTGCGGGTCCGCCCGGTACGCCGACTGGCGCTCGCCGCACTGCTGTTGGGCCTGGCCACGGTGAGCGACTCGTTCGTCTACCTCCTGCTCCAGCACCGGCTCGGCGTGCCCGACCGGTGGTTCGCGCTGCTGCCGCTGGGCACCGCCGCCGCCTTCCTGCTGCTCGCCGTGCCGCTCGGACGGCTCGCGGACCGGGTGGGCAGGTGGCAGGTGTTCCTCGGCGGCCACGCGGCCCTGCTCCTCGCGTACGTCCTGCTCCTGACCGGCTGGCAGAGCCCGGCCCTGCCCTTCCTCACGCTGGCCCTGCACGGCGGGTTCTACGCCGCCACCGACGGCGTGCTGATGGCGGCGGCGGCCGGCTCGGTCCCGGCCCCGCTCCGCTCGTCCGGGCTGGCGCTGATCCAGACCGGCCAGGCGCTGGCCCGCTTCGCCTGCTCCATCGCCTTCGGCGCGGCCTGGACGGCGTGGGGCGACCGGACCGCCATCGGCACGGCGGCGGCCGCCCTGACCGCCTGCGCGACGGCCGCGTTCCTGCTCCGCCCCACCACCCGCTCCCCGGAATCCGCCAACTCCCGCGAGGAAGACCGGCCTTGACCCTGCGCAACAAGATCATCGTCCTCCTCGCGGCCCTCGCCGTCCTGGCGGGGGTCGCCGTCGCGTCCGTGCTGCACGCGGCGGGCCGCGAGGACCGCAAGAACCAGGCGCAGGCCGGCGGTCCCCAAGTCACCGCGGGACCGGTGTCGTTGAAGCCGTCCGCCACCACTCCCCGCATCGTGTTCCGCTCCATGGCGTGGGGCCCGCACCGCGACGAGCTGGCCACGGTGAGCGCCGCCGACCCGGCGGGCCCGCGCACCGCCTCCGGCGTGAAGTGCCTGCGCTTCTACGCGGCGGCGGGCACCGGCATCTGCCTCCAGGCGGAGCGCGGCGCGATGACGGACTCGTACCGCGCGGTGGTGCTCGACGCCGGGCTGAAGGAGCGCGCGCACTACAGCCTGCCCGGCATCCCGACCCGGGCCAGGGTCGCGCCGAGCGGGCACTGGGCGGCGTGGACGGTGTTCGTGGGCGGCGACTCGTACGCGGGCACCAACTTCTCCACGCGCACGGCGGTCCTCGACACCCGGACGGGCCATCTCACCTCGTCCCTCGAAGACTTCACGGCGTACCTCGACGGCAAGGAGCACCATGCCGCCGACACCAACTTCTGGGGCGTCACCTTCGCCGCCGACGACCGGCACTTCTACGCGACGATGGCGACGGGCGGCCACACCTACCTCGTGCGGGGCGACCTCGCGGCACGCACGGTGACCGCGCTCCACACCAACGTCGAGTGCCCCTCGCTCTCCCCCGACGGCACCCGGATCGTCTACAAGAAGCGCGTGGCGGGCCTGCCCGCCGACGCCCCCTGGCGGCTGTACGCCCTGGACCTCGCGACGCTGCGCGAGACCGCGCTCGCGGAGCCGAGGAGCGTGGACGACCAGGCGGTCTGGCAGGACGACCACACGGTCGTCTACGCCCTGGCCGGGGACTACGGCACCGACCTGTACACGGTCCCGGCGGACGGCACGGGAAAGCCCCGCCGTCTGCTGACGGCGGGGCTCGCCCCGGCCTTCCTGAACTGACCCGGGGCCCACGCGGGGACGACCCGGGGACTACTCCTTGTGGGACCGGAAGAAGTCCCGCTCCATCTCGCGGGACTCGACGGAGATGTGGAGCCGCCGCCCCTCGACCCCCGTCACATGCTTGCGCGCGATCTCCAGGACGGTCTCGCTCAGGCGCTCGACCGCCTGCGGGGTGCGCCCCGACCCGATCGCCACCTCGATGAAGACGGCGTCGATGTCCTCGTCGGTGACGGCGAAGAAGGACTCCTCGATCCGCCGGAACCGGCTCTTGAACGCCTCGACGGGCGCGTTGATCAGCCCCGGAGCGACCGCGTGGACCTCACGGGCGAAGGCCCGCCGGTCGAAGGTGTCGGCGAGGCGCTCGGAGTATTCGACGATGACGAATGGCATGGCGGGTCCCTTGCTCGGTCTGCTGGCGCCTCATCCTAGGAAGTGCCCCCGCCCGAGGCCGTGACGGGCCGTGCGCACAGCCTTCCAGAAGCCGGGGCACCCGCCCACCCGGACCGCTGCCGCTCGCCGTCCCGTGGCTAGAATGCGCCGACTCATCACGGGGATCAGCCAGGGGGACAGATGTACGGGGCCGGGAACGGGAACGGGTACGGAAACGGGCTCGGGAACACGGACGATCGGGCGGCGGCCACGGCGGATGAGGCCCGGCTCTCCTACCGGCTGACCGTCAAGGACTTCAAGGAGGCCCTCGTCGCCCGCAGAAGGGCTTCGAAGGCGGCCCGCCGCCAGCGCGTCATCACGCTCGTGTGCGGCCCGTTGGTCCTGATCTGCATGATCCTGACGCTGGTGGAAGGAGACAGCTTCCCCCTGCCGCTCCTGCTGGGAGCGGTCGTGTTCGTGGCGCTCACGGTCCTGGGCCCGCGCCTCCAGGCCCGTCAGTTCCACAAGCTCAACGAACGCAACGGCGAGTACCGCTCGACCGTCTCCGCGGCCGGCGTCACCGTCGCCCATCAGCACGCGGCCACCACCCTGACCTGGCAGGCGACGACCCGATACGTCGAAACCCCCGAGCTCTTCGTCCTGTTCGGCCCCGACAAGAACGCGGCCACCCTGACGATCCTGCCCAAGCGCGGCACCCACGACATCGACGGCCTGCGCTCCGCACTCGACCGCCACGCGGCCCGACTCTGACGGACCCGGCCACCAGCGGCGGGCCCGCCGCCGACGACCCACGGGCCCACCCCGAACCGCCCTACAGCACCGGCAGGTTCTTCCGCAGCTCGAAGGCCGTGACCTCGCTGCGGTACTCCTCCCACTCCGACTTCTTGTTGCGCAGGAAGAAGTCGAAGACGTGCTCGCCCAGGGTCTCGGCCACCAGTTCGCTGCGCTCCATCAGGCCGATCGCCTCGCCCAGGTTCTGCGGGAGGGGCTCGATGCCCATGGCGCGGCGTTCGGCGTCGGTGAGGGCCCAGACGTCGTCGTCGGCGCCCTCGGGGAGTTCGTAGCCCTCCTCGATGCCCTTGAGGCCGGCCGCGAGGAGCAGCGCGTAGGCGAGGTAGGGGTTGCAGCCGGAGTCGAGGGAGCGGACCTCGACGCGGGCCGAGCCGGTCTTGCCGGGCTTGTACATGGGGACGCGGATGAGGGCCGAGCGGTTGTTGTGGCCCCAGCAGATGTACGAGGGTGCCTCGCCGCCGGCGCCCGCGGTGCGCTCCGAGCCGCCCCAGATCCGCTTGTAGGAGTTGACCCACTGGTTGGTGACCGCGGCGATCTCGGCGGCGTGCTTGAGGAGGCCCGCGATGAAGGAGCGGCCCACCTTGGAGAGCTGGTACTCCGCGCCGGACTCGTAGAACGCGTTGCGGTCGCCCTCGAAGAGGGAGAGGTGGGTGTGCATGCCCGAGCCCGGGTACTCCGAGAACGGCTTCGGCATGAACGTGGCCTGCACGCCCTGTTCGAGTGCGACCTGCTTCATGACCAGGCGGAACGTCATGATGTTGTCGGCCGTGGAGAGCGCGTCGGCGTAGCGCAGGTCGATCTCCTGCTGGCCGGGCGCGCCCTCGTGGTGGCTGAACTCGACCGAGATGCCCATGGATTCGAGCATGGTGATCGCCTGGCGGCGGAAGTCCATGCCGACGTTCTGCGGAGTGTGGTCGAAGTAGCCCGAGTTGTCGGCCGGGACCGGGCGGGTGCCGTCGAGCGGCTTGTCCTTCAGGAGGAAGAACTCGATCTCGGGGTGGGTGTAGAAGGTGAACCCGAGGTCGGAGGTCTTGGCGAGGATGCGCTTGAGGACGAAGCGGGGGTCGGCGAAGGACGGGGAGCCGTCGGGCATCCGGATGTCGCAGAACATGCGGGCCGTGCCCGGGGCCTCCGCGCGCCACGGCAGGATCTGGAAGGTGGACGGGTCGGGCCGGGCGATCATGTCGGACTCGTAGACCCGGGCGAAGCCCTCGATGGCCGAGCCGTCGAAGCCGATCCCCTCGTCGAAGGCCTGCTCCAGCTCGGCCGGGGCGACCGCCACCGACTTCAGGAAGCCGAGCACATCGGTGAACCACAGGCGCACGAACCGGATGTCGCGCTCCTCCAGGGTTCGGAGCACGAACTCCTGCTGCTTGTCCATAGCCACATCCTTGCAGTTCAGACGGCCTGTGCACCGTTGCCCCGACCAACCCGGGGACGGCGGGGGAATCCTCAGTATCGAGCCGCGGGATTACCTCCACATTACGCACCCGGTATGACCTACGGCACGTCCCCTCCCCGCGTGTGCCCCCGCGTCCTTCGCGCATGAGGAGACCGGCCGGTGCGGCGCCGCCCGCCGCCCGCCGGCCGGGAAAGCGGCCCCTCGGCGCGGCGGCGCTTTCCGGCCGTGCGGCGCACCCCGTCCGCCGCGCGCGCCGGCCCCTCCCCTACCATCTGCGCCCATGGGGGAAGTGCGGCTCACGCGCACCACGCGTCCCGTGGCGCTGCTGAGCGCCCTGGCCGTGCTGCTCGCCGCGCTCTTCATCTGTCTCGCGGCCGGCGGGGGTGAGGGCGCGGATCCGTCCCGCCACCACCCGGACGTCCTGGCCGGCGGGCCCGCCCAGTACGGCTGCCCCTACGACCAGGACGGCTGCGGGCTCTTCCCGCACGCCGTCCCCGCCGTGCTCACGGCACCCGCGCCCGAACCGCCGGCCCAGGCCGCCGCCCATGGCGTACGCCCCGTGGCCCTCCGCGCGGAGGGCGCCGGTGTACGTCCGGGGGCCCGGCCGCGCGCTCCGGGCCTGCACGTCCTTCAGGTGCTGCGGACCTAGCGGTCCCCGCGGCCGCCGTGCCGCACCGGACCGTTCCGCCACTCCCCCGCACAGAAGGACGTCACGCACCCATGGCCGTACAGAACGACCCCAACGCCGCCCGCAGAGCCCGCATGGAAGAGCTGCGCCGCACCGAGCAGGCCCGGCGGCGGCGCGGCAGGATCGTGGCGGTCTCCTCCGTCACCGCCGCCGTCATAGCCGTCGCGGGCCTGGTCGGCTTCGGCGTGTACGAGTTCAGCGCGTCGGACGACACCGCCGCCAAGGGCGGTGCGGCTCAGGCCTCGACCGGGACCGAGGCGCAGGCCGGGGCCCCGGCCCCGGGCGGCGCTCCGGCGATCGCGGGCGAGAAGGACTGGGACGTCACGAAGCTGACCCGCAACCACGTGACGACGAAGGTCAGCTATCCGATGAAGCCGCCGGTGGGCGGCGACCACGACCCGGTGTGGTTGAACTGCGGCGGTGACGTCTACCAGCAGCCGGTGCCCGACATGAACGCCGTGCACTCCCTGGAGCACGGCGCGGTGTGGGTGACGTACACCGACAAGGCGTCCGCCGCCGATGTGCGGAAGCTGGCCGCCAAGGTGTCGTCGACGCCGTACTCGCTGATGAGCCCGTACCGCGGCCAGGCCGGGGCGATCATGCTGAGCGCCTGGGGCAGGCAGGTCACCGTCGACGGCGCGGACGATCCCCGGGTGAACCAGTTCTTCACGGCGTACGTGCAGGGCCCGCAGACACCCGAGCCGGGCGCCCCGTGCACCGGCGGCGTGGACGCGCGGTGAGCCGCCGCTCCTGGGGCCTTCTCGCCGCCCTCGGGCTCGCGTTGGTGTTCGCGGCGGCCGCGGTGCTCGTCGCCGCGGGCGGCGACCGGGCCACCGCCGAGCCCAACCCTCGTACCCCCGGCTCGACTTCGGCCGACGCGGGGTTCGCGCGTGACATGTCGACCCACCACCAGCAGGCGGTGGAGATGTCGTTCATCGTGCGCGACCGCACCTCGGACGATGAGGTACGGCGCCTCGCGTACGACATCGCCAACACCCAGGCCAACCAGCGGGGCATGATGCTCGGCTGGCTCGACCTGTGGGGACTGCCGAAGAACGAGGCGTCCCAGCTGCCCATGGCGTGGATGGGGATGGGCATGGAGCCGGGCGCCGACGGCGCGCTGATGCCGGGGATGGCCACCACCACCGACCTCGACCGGCTGCGGGGGCTCAGCGGCAAGGACGCCGAGGTGCTCTACCTCCAGCTGATGACCGAGCACCACAAGGGCGGCATCCACATGGCGCAGGGCTGTGTGGAGCGGTGCACGGTGGGTCCGGAGAGGCGGCTCGCGCAGGGGATGGTCTCCGCACAGCAGTCGGAAATCGACCTGATGGCACAGATGCTGAGGAAAAGGGGCGCTTCGCCGCGTTCCAACTGACCGTGCGCAAACGCTCTTTGGCGTTTCTTGGTGATCACATGCCCCCCGCATGAACCGTTCCTGACAAGAGTGACGCATTACATGCGCGCATCCGACAGCGCATGTACAGCAGGCGAAGACCTCACGCAGGGGGTTACATGAGAACCAGCCGCGCCAGGCGGCGCGCCGGAGTGAGCATGGCAGCGACACTGCCACTGCTCGCCGGCGCGCTCGCCCTCGGCATACCGTCCGCCCAGGCGGCCGACCCGGTCCCGAGCGGACGGGCGGCCCTCGCGGGCACCCAGCCCGTCTGGGCCACCGGCTCCGCCGACCAGGGCGCCACGGCCACGTCCACCAAGGTCAACGCCCGGGTGTACCTCGCAGGGCGGGACGCGAAGGGCCTCGACGCATACGCCGCGGCCGTGTCCGACCCGCAGTCGGCGTCGTACGGCAAGTACCTCAGCGCCGCTCAGGCGCAGCAGCGCTTCGGCGCGACCAAGGAGCAGATCGACGCGGTCACCCAGTGGCTGAAGTCGTCCGGACTGACCATCACGGGCTCCAACCAGCACTACGTCTCGGTGTCCGGCGACGCGGCCACGGCGCAGAAGGCGTTCGCCACGCAGCTGCGCAACTACCGCAAGTCGGGCCGGACTTACCACGCCCCCTCCAAGAACGCCTCCGCGCCGAACGCGCTCCGGGGTGCCGTTCTGACGGTGACGGGCCTGGACAACGCGCCGCACCAGTCGTCGCACCAGGACACCCTTCCGGGGCCGGGCGACGGCTTCCGCAACGCGGGGCCGTTCTCCACGTACTACGGCTCCAACATCGCCAAGACCCTGCCGGACGCGTACGGCACGAAGATCCCGTACGCCGTTCACGGGTACACCGGCGAGCAGCTGCGGGCGGCGTACGGCGCGGGCAAGTACACCGGCAAGGGCGTGACGGTGGCGATCACCGACGCGTACGCCTCGCCGACCATGGCGTCGGACGCCGCGAAGTACGCCAAGCGCAACGGTGACAAGCCCTACAAGACGGGCCAGTACACCGAGGTCCTGCCGGCGGACTACAACAGCGTGGACGAGTGCAAGGCGTCCGGCTGGTACGGCGAGGAGTCCCTCGACGTCGAGGCCGTGCACGCGGTCGCCCCGGACGCGAACATCGTCTACGTGGGCGGCGCGTCCTGCAACGACCCGGATCTGCTCGACTCCCTCAACAAGGTCGTCGACCGGCACCTCGCCGACATCGTCTCCAACTCGTGGGGCGACATCGAGGCCAATGAGACTCCGGACTCCGCGGCCGCGTACGACCAGACGTTCAAGCTCGGCGCGATCGAGGGCATCGGCTTCTACTTCTCGTCCGGCGACAACGGCGACGAGGTCGCCAACACCGGCAAGAAGCAGGTCGACACCCCGGCCAACTCGGCGTGGGTGACGGCGGTCGGCGGCACCTCGCTGGCGGTCGGCAAGAACGACAAGTACCAGTTCGAGACCGGCTGGGGCACCGAGAAGGCCTCGCTCTCCGCCGACGGCAAGAGCTGGGTGAACTTCCCGGGCGCCTACACCAGCGGCGCGGGCGGCGGTACCAGCTCCACCGTGAAGCAGCCGTACTACCAGCACGGCATCGTGCCGGACGCGCTGGCGAAGGCGAACGGCGCGACCCGGATGCGTACGGTTCCGGACATCGCGGCCGTGGCCGACCCCAACACCGGGTTCCTGGTGGGCCAGACGCAGTCGTGGCCCGACGGGTCGGTGAAGTACGACGAGTACCGCATCGGCGGCACCTCGCTGGCCGCGCCGGTCACCGCGGGCATCCAGGCCCTCGCCCAGCAGGCCAAGCGCTCCCCGATCGGGTTCGCCAACCCGTCGATCTACGAGCGCTTCGACTCGCGGCTCTACCACGACGTGACGGACCACCCGCTGGGTGCCTCCCGCAACCTCGCGGTCGCCCGTGTCGACTTCGCCAACAGCGTGGACGCGTCCGGTGGTCTGCTGACCTCGGTGCGTACGCTCGGCAAGGACAGCTCGCTGGTGGCGACGCGCGGCTACGACGACGTGACGGGCGTGGGCTCGCCCGCCCCCGGCTACGTCGCCTCGTACGCCAACCCGTTCCGCCGCTGACCCGGTAACCCGGGTCACCCGCCCCGCCCCCGGCCGCGCACTCACCGCGACCGGGGGCGGAGTCGTCTCCCCCCCCACCCCGACGCGCTGCCCCCTGCGGGCCACGGTCGCTTCTCGCGCAGTTCCCCGCGCCCCTGGCTACTCCGTGCCGGGCTGCATGCGCATCCTCAGCCCGGTCGGCCGGTCCCGTGCCCTGAGCTACTCCGTGCCGGGCTGCATGCGCATCCTCAGCCCGTCCGGCGATTGAGGACGAGCGCCCTTCAGGCGCGAACCGGGGTCTGGGGCGGAGCCCCAGGGTGTCTTCACCCCCGGAGGGTTTCGGGGAGGGGCGGGGTGGGGGAGATCGCCTCGGCGGTCCGGGCCGGCGCGTCCAGCATCACCAGGTGCCCCGCCCCCTCCGCGAGGAGGAACGCCGCCCCCAGCGCCCCGGCGAGCCCCCGCTGCCGGGCCACCCAGCGCGCCCCGCCCGCACCGCCCGCCAGCACGACGCGCCGCCCCGCGGAAAGCGCGAACTCCCTTCGCAGGCATAGCAGTTCCGCCGCCACCGCGTGATAGCGCGCGTTCTCGAGGACCATCCCCCGCAGCACCCTGGACGTGCGATAGCACCCCCGCACCAGCTCCCGCGGCGCCGGATCCCCGCCCCCCGTACGGGACATCCGCACGGTGGCCCGGCGCGCCGCGGGGCCGAGCGCGGCCGGCGCCCCCGCCGCGCACAGGGCCGAGCCGAGCGCCCGCGCGAGGGCGAGCCTGAGACCGGCGGCGGCCGGAGGGCGCGCGTGCTCCTCGACGCTGGAGTCGACCAGGACCAGCCCCGCCGTACGGGCCGGGTACAGGCGCGCGAAGGCCTCCGCGTGGAACCCCGCGATGGAGTGCCCCACCACCGTGGCGGGCCCGGCGAGCCCCAGCGCGTCGAGGATCCCGGCGATCCGGTGCGCCTCCCCCGCCGCGCTCGGCGGCACGAGCGCCGGCCCGGAGAGCCCGTGCCCGGGGCGGTCGAACCGTACGACCGTGTGGCGCGGGGCGAGGAGCGGCACCACCGGGTCCCAGTCGAACCAGCTCATGCCGAGCCCCGCGCTGAGCACCACCACGGGCCCGGCCCCCTCGGCCACGACGTGGTGGGCCACGCCGCCCACCCGCAGGAACGGGCCGCCCTTCACCGCGTCCGCCGCTCGCCCGCCACGCTCCACGCCAGGACCGCGAGCCAGAGCGCCACGAGCAGCACCTGGAGGCGCTGGCCCGCGCCGAGCGCCCAGGTGCCCCGGCCGGCCTGGAAGGCGGCGACCGAGGCCAGCGTCCAGGCCGTGGCGAGGAGTTCGAGGCCCACGAGGGCGGGGCCGAGGCGCGTACCGAGCGGCGGCCACCATCGGTAGCGGCGGGCCGCGACGGTGAGGGCCACGACGCCCACCAGCGCGCCCGTCATCGCGAGGCTGCTGCTCACCGCGTGCGCGGTGTGCGTCGCGGGGACGAGGCCGGCCGTCTCGCGGGCCTGGCACACCGGGTCGGCGGTGGGGGCGCAGCTCAGCGGGAGCCGGGAGTCGAGGGCGGTGGCGGCGCCGAAGAGCGCGAGCCCGCACCAGCCGGCGAGGGACCAGGGCCGCCGGTCGCAGCGGGCGAGGGCGCACGCCGCGGCGGCGAGGACCAGCACCCCCGCCGCGAGGTCGGTCGCGCGGAAGAGGCCGCCGAGCGGCTGGTCGGCGGCGGCGAGTTCGCTCACGTACGCCCGGATCGGGTCGAGGCCGGTCTGGACGAGGAGTTCGAGGACCCAGGCGGTGTAGGCGAGGGCGCCGAGCGCGAGCAGCACCGCCACGGGCCGGGGGCGCACACCGCTCGGGGACATAGTGGGGCCAAGCGTACCGGGGCGGCGCACGGTCACCGGTGGTCCGGATGCACCCAGCCGGGTTTGCGGAACTTCAGGAAGGCGAGCGGCGCGAGCAGGCCGAGCACGAGGAGGCCGCCGCCGACGATGAGGAGGTAGCGCCAGAGCGGCTGGTCGCCGAACTGGTCCGGCGGCACGAACCCGATGCACAGGGCAGCCACCGACGCCACGAACCCGATGCCCGCGACCCACGCGACGGCCGGCACCGTGAACCCGCGCTCCACCTCCGGCTGCGTCCTGCGCAGCCGGACCACCGCGACGAACATCAGCAGGTAGGCGATGAGATAGATCTGCACCGTGATGACGGAGAACATCCAGTACGCGCTCGACACGTCGCCGCTGAACGCGTACAGGATGCCGATGAGGGTGGTGACGACGCCCTGCGCGACCATGACGTTGCGCGGGGTGCCGTACTTGTTCAGCCGCTGCAGGAAAGGCGGCAGGTACCCCTCCTGGCGTGAGAGCAGCACCAGGCCCTTGGCCGGGCCCGCGAGCCAGGTCAGCATGCCGCCGAGCGCGGCCGCCACCAGCATCACGCCGACGACCCTGGTCATCCAGCCGATGTGGAAGTGGTCGAAGAACGCCTGGAAGGCCTGCATCAGACCGGCGGTGAGGCTCAGCTCCTTGGCCGGCATCACCCAGGAGATGGCCAGGGCCGGAAGGATGAAGATCAGCAGCACGAGGCCGGTCGCGAGGAACATCGACCTCGGGTACTCGCGCTTGGGCCGGCGCAGCGAGGACACGTGGACGCCGTTCATCTCCATGCCCGCGTACGAGAGGAAGTTGTTGACGATCAGGACGAGGCTGGCGAGCCCGGTCCACGGCGGCAGCCAGTGCGAGGGGCTCATGGGCGCGGCCGAGGGGTTGCCCTGGCCGAGGAAGACGACGCCGAGGGCGACGAGGACCACACCCGGGACGAGCGTGCCGATGACGAGCCCGAGGGAGCTGAGCCCGGCGACGGTCCTGGTGCCCCGGGAGGAGATCCACACGCCGGTCCAGTAGATGACCACGATGACGACGGCGACGTAGGGCCCGTTCTCGGCGAGGCGCGGGTTGATGACGTACGCGAAGGTCGAGGCGACGTAGGCGAGCAGGCTCGGGTAGTACGCGATCGTCATGGCGAACTGGCACCACACGGCGAGGAATCCGAGCGGTTTGCCGAGCGCCTCGCTGACCCAGCGGTAGATGCCGCCGGTCCAGCCGGAGGCCAGCTCGGCGCCGACCAGGGCGGTCGGGAGCAGGAACACGACGGCCGGCAGCAGGTAGAGGAAGATCGCGGCGAGGCCGTAGATGGCCATGGAGGGCGAGGGGCGCAGGCTCGCGACGGACGCCGTCGTCATGAGGCCGAGCGTCACCCAGGAGATGAACCGCCGGGTGGTGCCCTCGTCCGTGGCGAGTTCTTCGTCGGAGGCGTCCGTGGTCGTCATGGGCCCATGATCGGCGCGGCGGCGGGCGCCCGCACGTCGGCCACGGCGGGCGGGGCGCCGCGCGCGGGCCGGGCCTCAGACCTGGAGGCGGGCCGCGACCGGCAGGTGGTCGCTGCCGGTCCTCGGCAGGGTCCAGGACGACTTCGGCTGGATGCCCTTGACCATGATCTGGTCGATGCGGGCCATCGGGAACGCGGCCGGCCAGCTGAAGCCGTAGCCGTCGCCCGCCGCGCCCTGCGTGGAGCGCATCTGGGCGGTGATGTTGTTCAGGGAGCGGTCGTTCATCGTGCCGTTGAGGTCGCCGAGCAGGATGACCTTCTGGTTCTGCTCGGCGGAGATTGCCTCACCGAGCGTGTAGGCGCTGTTGTCCCGCTGGTTGGCGGTGAAGCCCGCGTTCAGCTTGACCCGGACCGACGGCATGTGGGCGACGTACACCGCGACATCGCCGGTCGGGGTCTTCACGGTGGAGCGCATCGCCCGCGTCCAGCCCATCTTGATGTCGACCGGACGGCTGTCGCTCAGCTGGTACTTGGACCACAGGCCGACGGTGCCCTGCACCGAGTGATACGGGTAGAGGTCCGCGAGCGCCTTCTTGTACGTGTCGACCTTGTCGCCCGGGATCTCCTCAAGGGCGACGACCTGCGCGCCGGACGCGGCGACCTGCCGGGCGGTGCCGACCGGGTCGGGGTTGTCGGCGTTGACGTTGTGGGTCGCCACGATCAGGTTGCCGCCCGCGCTCTGCTTGTCGGTGAGCAGTCCGCCGAACATGTTGAGCCAGACGATGGTCGGGAGCAGCAGCGCGATGAGGGCGGTCGCCGAGCGGCGCCACAGCGCGAAGCCGAACAGGACCGGCACGAACACGCCGAGCCAGGGCAGGAAGGTCTCGGAGAGCGAGCCGAGGTTGCCGACCGAGTTGGGGATGTGCGAGTGCAGGATCATCACGAGGGTGATGACGACGGCGATGGCCGTGACCGCGATACCCCGGCGCCAGATGCCGGGATCGCCGCGCCAGCCGTCGAGCAGGCGCTGGAACCGGGACCGGGTGCGCTCGTCCTCCGCGCTTCCGTCGCCCGTCTCCGTCATGTACGCCCGCGCCATACCGCTGTCCTCACTGCTGTTCTCGCACACCGTTCCCCGCTGTTCGACCCTAGGCGAAAACGGGGCGGCGTTCCTTGCGGTCGCGCTCCTCGCACGACATCTCCACTGCCAGCAGGACGAGCGGGCGGGGTGCCGGGTTCCAGGTCGGAGCCGTGCGCGGGGCCCTGTGACACAACGCGCATATTCAACGGGGCGGGCGCAGCCCTTCGAGGACGGCGTCGACGATGTGCTCGGCGACCTCGGGTCCCGGCAGTTCGGCGTCGGGCCGCCACAGGGTGCGCACCAGCATCGGGGCGACCAGGAGGTCACCGACGAGGTCGACGTCGAGGTCCGCGCGGAGTTCGCCGCTGGCGATGCCCCGCCGCAGCACCTCGTCGAGGAGCCGGCGGCGGGGATCGACGACCAGGCTGTGGTACTTGGACCAGAGCTTGGGATAGCTCTGCATCTGGGCGAAGACGTTGTGCAGCAGGGCGGAGGAGCGCTTGGCCGCGCCGCGCACCCGCACGTTGTCGACGGTGGCGACGAGGTCGCCGCGCAGGGAGTCGCCGGGCAGCGGGGGGCTCGGCGACTCCATGGACTGGACGACCTCGACGTACAGCTCCTCCTTGCCGGCCCAGCGCCGGTAGATGGTGGCCTTGCCGACGCCGGCGGTGCGGGCGATGCGTTCGATGGAGAGGCCGGCGAGCGGTACGCCCTCCTCCAGCAGCGCGATCACGGCTTCCAGGATCTGCCGCTCCACGGCTTCGGAGCGGGGCCGCCCGCGCCGTGGTCCGCCGTCCTTGTGCTGGTGGTCCATCAGGGTCACGCCCGCTCCGCTTCTCGTCGACCCCCCGATTGTCCCGGAGGCTCCCGCGCTACCGGCGGGCGGCCTCGGTGGGACGGTCCTGCGCCTTCGGGGAGTTCGCCGCGGGCGGCTTCGGCGGCAGGAACAGCGCGACGACGACCGCGCCGAGCAGGGCCACCCCGGAGGAGGCGAGGGCGGTGATGTGCATGGCGTGGATGAAGGCGTCGTCGGCCGGGCCGATGAGGGCCTTGCCGGCGGGGCCCATCCGCTCGGCGATGCCGAGGGTCGCCTCGATGGATTCGCCGGCCGCCTTGCGCGCCCCTTCGGGGACGGCGCCGAGGTGGCCCTCGATGTCGCCGCGGTAGACGGTGGAGAGCAGCGAGCCGAGCACGGCGACGCCGAGCGCGCCGCCGACCTGGCGGAAGGTGTTGTTGACGGCCGAGCCGGAGCCCGCCTTCTCGCGCGGCAGCGCCTGCATGATGGAGACGGTGACGGGCGGCATGATGTGGGCCATTCCGGTGCCCTGGAGGAAGAAGACGACCTCCATCAGCCAGATCGGGGTGTTCGCGTCGAACAGGCCGAAGGCGGCGAGCCCGATGGCGACCAGGATCAGTCCCGCGGTGCAGACGGCGCGCGCGCCGAACCGGTCGACGACGAGCCGGGCCCGCGGCGCGAAGATCATCTGGGCGGCGGCGAGCGGCAGAATGAGCAGCCCGGACTGCAGGGCGCTGTAGCCACGCACGCTCTGCATGTAGAAGACGGAGAAGAAGGTCACGCCCATCAGCGCGAAGAAGGTCAGCGCGATGGCGACGACGGCGGCCGAGAAGGCGGGCTTCTTGAAGTAGCCGATGTCGATGGCGGGGTGGTCGCAGCGCTTCTCGTAGAAGACGAAGCCGACGAGGACCGCGATGCCGCCGAGGATCGTGGCGAGCACGGTCGGATCGGTGAAGTCGGCCAGTTCGCCGCCGTGGATGATGCCGTACACCAGCAGGACGAGGCCGACCACGGACAGCAGCACGCCGACCGGGTCGAGCTTGCCGGGGTTGGGGTCCTTGGAGTCCGGTACGAGCACGACCATGGCGATCAGGGCGATGATCACGACCGGCACGTTGACCAGGAAGACCGAGCCCCACCAGAAGTGCTGGAGCAGGACACCGCCGGTGATCGGGCCGATCGCGATGGCGAGGCCCACGCCGCCGGCCCAGATGCCGATCGCCTTGGGCTGCTCCTCGCGCTCGAAGACGTTCATGAGGACGGCGAGGGTGGCGGGCATCACGAAGGCGCCGCCGAGGCCCATCAGGGCGCGGAACGCGATGAGCTGGTCCGGGGAGTTCGAGAACGCGGCGAGCACCGAGCCGAGGCCGAAGACGGTGATGCCGAAGAGGAGGATCTTCTTGCGGCCGAGCCGGTCGCCGAGCAGGCCCGAGGTGAAGAGCAGTCCGGCGAAGACGAGCGTGTAGGCGTTGATCGCCCACTCCAGCTCGCTCTGGGTGGCGCCGAGGCCGGTGGGCGCGGGGCTCGCGATCGTCTTGACGGCGACGTTGAGGATGGAGTTGTCCAGGACGACGATCAGCAGGCTGAGCATCAGGACGGCGAGGATCGCCCAGCGTCGGCGGTGGACGGCTTCGGGTATCCGGGGAGCGGCCGGTGCGCCGGACGCGGTAGGCGTGGTTGACATGTGCACCAGCGTAAATCAATTCCGATACGGTGCCGTCTCGTATCGGGCCGTATAGCGAGGTCTTTACTTTTCGGACATCGGCGCGGCCGGGTGGCCGGTTCGGTTCGTGTCACACCCACTTCCCGGCAGGGGGCACGGGATGCCACCATGGATGTGGTCCGGAGACGCCGTGAGGGCGCTTCGAGATGACGAACAGGAGCCGTTGCGATGACGCAACACGTTCAGGCTGCCCAGAACCCGAAGGCTTCCGACAGCAGCGATCCCAAGGCGCTGTACGGAGGCAAGGGCACCCGCCGCATCACCGTCCACGACATCGCGGGCGCCAAGGCGCGCGGCGAGAAGTGGCCCATGCTCACCGCCTACGACGCGATGACCGCCTCGGTCTTCGACGAGGCCGGCATCCCGGTGCTGCTCGTCGGCGACTCGATGGGCAACTGCCACCTCGGGTACGAGACGACCGTCCCGGTCACCCTCGACGAGATCACCATGCTGTCCGCGGCCGTCGTACGGGGCACCTCGCGCGCCCTCGTCGTCGCCGACCTGCCCTTCGGCTCGTACCAGGAGGGCCCGGTGCAGGCGCTGCGCAGCGCCATGCGGCTGGTCAAGGACGCGGGCGTCGGCGCGGTCAAGCTGGAGGGCGGTGAGCGCAGCCACGAGCAGATCCGGCTGCTCGTCGACTCCGGCATCCCGGTCATGGGCCACATCGGCCTCACCCCGCAGTCCGTGAACACCCTGGGCTACCGGGTGCAGGGCCGCGGCGACGAGGCGGCGCACCGGCTGCTGCGCGACGCCAAGGCGGTCCAGGACGCGGGCGCCTTCGCGATCGTCCTCGAACTGGTCCCCGCGGAGCTCGCCGCCGAGGTGACCCGCAGCCTGCACATCCCGACGGTGGGCATCGGCGCGGGCGTCGGCTGCGACGCGCAGGTGCTGGTCTACACCGACATGGTGGGTCTCACGCCGGGGAAGACCCCCCGCTTCACCAAGCAGTACGCCAACCTGCGCCAGTCCCTCGGGGACGCGGCGAAGGCCTTCGCGGGAGAGGTCGTCGGCGGGTCGTTCCCCGCCGAGGAGCACACCTTCCACTAGGCGCAGCGGCCGCCGGTCACCGGCGGCCCACCAGCCACTGCGGTCACGACGACAGTCCGCCGACTTCCCCCATCGGCGGGCTGTCCGTCGTCTGTCGGCCGCCTGTCGGCGGATTGTCGGCGGCGCCTGGCACCTTGGTGTCCATGACGCGAATCGACAAGAAGCCCGGCAGCAACGGGGACGGCGCCGCCGCCGGCACCGCCGTCTCCGTACGGGGGCTGGTGAAGCACTTCGGCTCCACCAAGGCGCTGGACGGCGTCGACCTGGACGTCCGCGAGGGCACCGTGCTCGGTGTGCTCGGACCGAACGGCGCCGGCAAGACCACGCTCGTACGCTGCCTGTCCACCCTGCTCGTGCCGGACGCCGGCACCGCCGTCGTGGCCGGCTACGACGTGGTGAAGCAGCCCCGCCAGCTGCGCCGCACCATCGGCCTGACCGGGCAGTACGCCTCGGTCGACGAGAAGCTCTCCGGCCGCGAGAACCTGTACATGATCGGCCGGCTGCTCGACCTGTCGCGCCAGGAGGCCCGTTCCCGCGCGGACGAGCTCCTGGAGCGCTTCTCGCTCACCGAGGCCGCCAAGCGGACCGCGATGACGTACTCCGGAGGCATGCGGCGCCGGCTCGACCTGGCCGCCTCCATGATCGGCCACCCGGCCGTCCTCTACTTGGACGAGCCGACGACCGGCCTCGACCCGCGCACCCGCAACGAGGTGTGGGACGAGGTGCGCCGGATGGTCGCCGAGGGCGCCACCGTGCTGCTGACCACGCAGTACATGGAGGAGGCGGAGCAGCTCGCGAGCGAGCTCACCGTCATCGACCGCGGCAGGGTCATCGCCAACGGCGAGGTCGACGAGCTGAAGGCGCGCGTCGGCGGACGCACCCTGCAGATCCGGCCCACCGACCCGGAGCAGCTGGGCGCGATGGCGCGGGCCGTCACCGAGGCGGGCCTCGCCGGCGTCTCGGGCACCCAGGTCGTGCCCGACGAGAGCATGCTCAACGTGCCGATCCTCAGCGACGAGCAACTGACCGCGGTCGTCGGCCTGTTGGTGGCGCACGGCTACGGCATCGCCCACATAGGCACCCACCTGCCCAGCCTGGACGAGGTGTTCCTGGCCATCACCGGCCACAAGACCGCCGACGCCCAGGACGCCACCCGTGAGACCGAGGAGGTCGCGGCATGAGCACCACCACCACCGCTGTCACCGTGCCGGCCCAGCAGACCCCCCGGGCTCCGCGGCCGGCCACCGGGTCCGACGACGCGCGGATCGGCCTGCGCGCCAACCTGCGCCACATCGGCGCCCTCGCGCGCCGCAACATGCTCCAGATCAAGGCCGACCCGGAGTCGATGTTCGACGCCGTCCTGATGCCGATCATCTTCGTGCTGCTCTTCGTGTACGTCTTCGGCGGCGCGATGTTCGGCGACGGCAACCAGGGCGCCTACGTCAACTACCTGGTGCCGGGCCTGATGGCGATGATGGGCCTCAACATCGCGATGGCGGTCGGCACCGGCGTCAACGACGACTTCAAGAAGGGCGTCATGGACCGTTTCCGGACGATGCCCATCGCCCGGTCGTCCGTGCTCATCGCCAAGATGATCGTCGAGGTCGGCCGCATGGTCGTGGCCACCACGATCCTGCTGATCATGGGCTTCATCCTGGGCTTCAGCGTCAGCACGTCGGTGTGGGGCCTGCTCGCCGCCGTCGGTCTGTCGCTGGTGTTCGGCGCGTCCCTCATGTGGATCTTCATCCTGCTCGGACTCACCATGAAGACGGCCCAGGCCGTCCAGGGAGTGGCCATGCTCGTGCTGATGCCGCTGCAGTTCGGTTCGTCCATCTTCGCCAAGCCGACCACGATGCCGGGCTGGCTCCAGTCCTTCACCGACTACAACCCGCTCTCCAACCTCGCGGACGCGGCCCGCGGCCTGATCACCGGCGGTCCGGTCGCCCACTCCGCGCTGATGACCCTCGCGTGGTCGGCGGGGATCACCCTGGTGATGGCGCCGCTCGCCGTCGCCAAGTTCCGCAAGCGCACCTGACGCCGGCCGGTCGTCACTTCATGCGATCGCGTCGCACCAGGGCGGTGGCCTCCTCTGCACGGAGGCCGCCGCCCTCGGCGTACCCGGTGGCGTACGCGGCGTCGTCGAGCACGGCGCGCGTGGCCCGTTCCGCGCTGGCCCGCTGCTCGGCCTCGACGGGCGCGGAGAAGTGCCCGTCCGGGAGCAGGGCGTCGTGCGCCCCGATCAGGCGGGCCGCGTCCATGCCGTTGCCGGTGCCGCCGGATCCGGCCAACGCCCAGGCAGCGCTGAGGAGTTGGATGGAGAGCATCTCCGGCGCCACCATCCGCGCGAGCGGCTCGTCGGACCGGTCGAGCGCGGCCAGCGCGTCGCTCAGCGCGTCGTCGTACCGGCCCTGCTCGTTGGCGATCCACGCCCGGACGCCGAGCACGAACCCCTGGAACAGCATGAGCGTGGCGGAGGTCAGGTCCCGCAGCATCACCTCGACCTGTTCGCGCGCCTCGTCGAAGCGGCGGGTGCGGCCCAGCCACACCGACAGGACGAGCCGGGCCGCGAGGCGCGCCTCGACGCCCGAGCGGCGGTCGTCGGCGAGGATCTCGCGCAGCATCGCCTCGCCCCGCTCCTCCTCCCCCGTCTCCAGGAGCACACCCGCGAGCCGCGCCCTGAGCAGCATCACCTGGGCGTGCGCGTCCAGCTGCTCGGCGTACTGCAGGGCGGCCGCGAAGTCCTCGGCGGCCAGGGCGAATTCGCCCCGCTTCTCGCGCGCCTCGCCCCGGGCGGCCAGCGCCTCCGCCGCGCCCCAGGCGTCGCCCAGGCGCCGGAACATCGCGAGGCTCGCGTCGGCGTCGCCGGCCGCGTCGCCCGACCAGGCGGTGCGGTTGGCGAGGACGTTGGCGCGCATCTGGTGGGCCGCGGCCAGCTCCCACTCGTATCCGAGCTCCTCGCAGGCCCGTACGGTCTCGTCGAGGACCCGCTGGAGGAGCTCCTGGTCGCCGGTGAGCACCACGGGGAAGAACCAGAGCGAGCCGGGCATGCGGCAGGTCTGCGGCAGGCCGGGCCGGTAGGCGCCGGCGATCGACCGGATGCGCCGCAGGGCGTCCGGGGAGCTCCACACGTCCGCGTCGTGGTCCATGGAGGCCAGTTGGACCAACTGCACGCCGCGCCGCGCCTCTTCGAGCACGTCGGGCGCCATGGGCGGCGGGGCGTCCGTGCAGCGCGCGTAGACCGGCGGCGCGGGTGTTACGGGCGGCGCGAAGGGGTCGGGGCCGAGGCTCGCCGCCTCCTGCGCCCAGTGCCGCGACTCGGCGCGCAGGTCGCGCATCTGCCAGTACCAGAGCAGGGCGTGCACCAGGCAGAGCGCCTCCTGTTCGTCGCGCAGCGCGACGGAGCGGCGCAGCGCGGTGCGCAGGTTCTCGTATTCGCGCTCCAGGAGGCCGATCGCCGCGCGCTGCCCGGGGCCGCGCAGTTCGCCGTCGGTGCGGCGCGCCAGCTCGCGGTAGTACGTGAGGTGGCGGCGCTCGGCGCGGGCGCGGCCCCCGGCGGTGTCGAGGCGCTCGCCCGCGTACTCGGCGACGGTTTCGAGCAGCCGGTAGCGCATCTGCCCGGTGGCGTCGGGCGCGGCCACCACGAGCGACTTGTCGACGAGCGAGCCGAGCACCTCGGGCACGTCGTGGGCGGCGACCGCGGCGGCCTCACCGGGCGGGCCGTCCTCGGCGCACACCGCCTCGGCCGCCGCCAGGTCGCAGCCGCCCGCGAAGACGGCGAGCCGGCCGAGCACGGCGCGCTCGGAGCCCTCCAGGAGCTCCCACGACCAGTCCACGACGGCCCGCAGGGTCTGCTGGCGGGGCAGCACGGTGCGGCTGCCGCTGGTGAGCAGCCGGAACCGGTCGTCGAGCCGGTCCGCGATCTGTCGCGTCGTCAGCATGCGCAGGCGGGCGGCGGCCAGCTCGATGGCGAGCGGAAGGCCGTCCAGGCGCCGGCAGATCTCGGCCGCGGCCTCCGGATCGTCCTCGACGCGGAAGCCGGGCCGGGCCGCGGCGCCCCGCTCCGCGAGCAGCCGAAGCGCGTAGGGCGCGGCCAGCGGCTCGACCGGGCGCACCAACTCCCCCGGTACGCCCAGGGGTTCACGGCTGGTGGCGAGGACCACCAGCTGCGGGCAGCGGGCCAGGAGGTACTCGGCGAGTTCGGCGGCGGCGCCGATCAGGTGCTCGCAGTTGTCCAGGAGCAGCAGCATGCGGCGCGGCCCGCAGTGCTCGGCGAGCCGCACCAGCGGGTCGCCCGCGTGCCGGTCGGCGGCCCTCAGCTCCTCGGCGCCGGCCGAGTGCAGCACCGTCGTGCGGGCGCCGACGGCGGTGAGCACGGCGGCGGGCACCCCGGCCGGGTCGTCGAGGGGCGCGAGTTCGGCCAGCCACACCCCGTCCGGCCAGCGCTCCGCGGCCCCCTCGGCGACCTCCTGCGAGAGCCGGGTCTTGCCGGCGCCGCCGGGCCCGAGCAGCGTGACGAGCCGGGCGGATCCGAGATCGCCGCGGATGTCCGCGAGTTCGCTCTCGCGCCCGACGAAGGAGGTGAGGCGGGCCCGCAGATTTCCGGGGACCGGGGCCGGCGCGGGCGGCGCGGGCTCGGCGACCGGGTTGAGCAACTCGGCGTGGATGGCGCGCAGTTCGGGCCCGGGGTCGGTGCCGAGCTCATCGGCGAGGACCGCGCGCACGCTCTCGTACGCGGCGAGCGCCTCGGCGGGGCGGCCCGCGGCGCGCAGCGCCCGGATGCGCAGGGCGTTCAGCGGCTCGTCCAGGGGGTGGGTGCCGCACAGGGCGGCGAGTTCGGCGAGCGTCTCGTCGGCGCGGCCGAGCGCGAGTGCGGCGGCGAGCCGGAGCCGGCGGGCGTCGAGCCTGCGGGTCTCGGCGCGGGCGGCACGGGCGCCGGGGTCGGGCAGGTCGGCGAGGGCGGGCCCGGCCCACAGGGCGAGCGCGTCGTCGAGCAGGGTGGCGGCCTTCGCCGCGTCGCCGTCCTCCAGGGCGCGGGCGCCGTCGGCGGTGAGCCGCTCGAAGCGGTGCAGGTCGATGTCGTCCGCCTCGGCGGCGAGCCCGTACCCCCCGCTCTCGGCGGAGAAGACGGCGTCGTGGCCGAGGCCCCTGCGCAGCCGGCCGATCAGCGCCTGGAGCGCGCCGGGCGCGTCGGCGGGCGGCTCGTCACCCCACACCTCGCCGACGAGGACGCCGACGGGGGTGGCCCGGCCGGGCCGCAGCGCGAGCACCGTCAGGAGGGCGCGCAGCCGCGCGCCGCCGAGCGCGACGGGGCTGCCGTCGGGGTGTTGGGCCTGGGTGTTGCCGAGAATCCGGTAGCGCACGCCCCCATTCTCATCGACGCGGCGGGGGCGGACGCCATGGCCCGGGAACTCGGCGGGGTTCCACAGACGTTCGGCCTCCGGCCCCTGTACGGTCGGGCGCGTTCGGTACCACCGTCCCACCAGCACTGGAGCCCCCCGCATGGCCACCGCACCCTCCCGCCCCCACGACCGGCGGATCAGCCCGGTCTTCCTCGGGATCGTGGCCGTCATGGCCGTCTCGGGGTGGGCGGTGTGGACGAGTTACGCGTCCTCGCGCGGCCTGGCCGTGTTCCTGTTCGTCACGTCCGCGTGGGTCGTGTCGCTGTGCCTGCACGAGTACGCGCACGCCCGTACCGCGCTGCACGGAGGGGACATCACGGTCGGCGCGAAGGGCTACCTCACGCTCAACCCGCTGAAGTACACCCACGCGCTGCTCTCGATCGTGCTGCCCGTCATCTTCGTGATCATGGGCGGCATCGGCCTGCCGGGCGGCGCGGTCTTCATCGAGCGCGGGCGCATCAGGGGGCGGTGGCGGCACAGCCTGATCTCGGCGGCGGGCCCGCTCACCAACGTGCTGTTCGCGGTGGTGTGCACGGCCCCGTTCTGGCTGGACGCGCTCGACGGGGTCCCCGCCGACTTCCGTGCCGCGCTCGCCTTCCTCGCCCTGCTCCAGGTCTCCGCTGCGGTCCTGAACTTCCTGCCGGTGCCGGGTCTCGACGGCTACGGGATCATCGAGCCGTGGCTGTCGCACGCGGCGCGGCGCCAGGTCGAGCCGTTCGCCCCGTTCGGCCTGCTGGCGGTGTTCGGGCTGTTGTGGATCCCCGAGATCAACCAGGAGTTCTTCAAGCTGATCTACGCGATCCTCGACGGCCTCGGCGTCTCGGACCTGGCGGCGGCGACCGGGCGCGACCTCTACCAGTTCTGGGGAGACCTGCCGAGCCTCTCGCTCACTCCGCAGGGGTAGCGGCGGCGCGCTCCACGCGGCTGCGCCGCAGGTAGTACCAGCACATGTTGGACGAGAGTCCGACGAGCAGCACCCAGATGATTCCGAGCCAGCTGCCCTGGGCGAAGGAGACCACGGCCGCGGCGACGGCGAGGACACAGACGACGAGGGCGTACAGAGCGAGGCGGGGCATGGAGGTCGGCTCCTGTCGGGTACGGCTGCTGTTCGGCACTGCGGTCGGGCGGTCCCGGCCGTGTGGCCGGGCGGGCTCCGGGGCCCGGTGGCCGGGCGGGACGAAAGGGACGGGCGGGCACGCCCGGTGCCCGCCCGTCCAGTGTCCCCCATCGCCCCCGGCGCCCGGCACCCCGGGCGCGGGCCGGCTCAGACGTCGGTGACGCGCAGCCCCGCGTGCGCCTTGTAGCGGCGGTTGACCGAGATCAGGTTGGCGACGAGCGACTCGACCTGGTGGGCGTTGCGCAGCCGTCCCGCGAAGACGCCGCGCATGCCCGGGATGCGGGCGGCGAGCGCCTGCACGAGGTCGGTGTCGGCGCGGGCCTCGCCGAGGACCATCACATCGGTGTCGATCTCCTCGACCGAGGCGTCCTGGAGCAGCACCGCCGACAGGTGGTGGAAGGCCGCGGTCACCCGCGAATCCGGCAGCAGCGCGGCGGCCTGCTGGGCGGCGCTGCCCTCGTCGGGCTTGAGGGCGTACGCACCCTGCTTGTCGAAGCCGAGCGGGTTGACGCAGTCGACGACGAGCTTGCCGACGAGCTCCTCGCGCAGCGATTCGAGCGTCTTGGCGTGGCCGTCCCAGGGCACCGCCACGATCACGATGTCGCTGCGCCGCGCGCACTCGGCGTTGTCGGCGCCCTCGACGCCGAGCCCGAGTTCTCCGGCGGCCGTCGCCGCGCGTTCCGCGGCCCGCGAGCCGATGATCACCTTCTGGCCGGCCCGCGCGAGCCGGTAGGCCAGGCCCCGGCCCTGATCGCCCGTGCCGCCGAGCACGCCGACGACGAGACCGGACACGTCCGGCAGCTCCCAGGGGTCCTTCGCGGCGGGCTTCGCGCCGTTGCCGGCGTTGTCAGTGGAAGTCATGGGCCGACCCTACTCGCCCGTAGCCGGGGGGTTCGTTCGGATGACGAAGCCGCGTTCCGGCCCGCGGGCGCGCCGGATGCGGCAGGCTGCCGGGCATGGATGCCGTACGGGTCGCCCTGCTGCGGGAAGTGCTCGCCGGGACGGAGTGGCTGCGGGCCACCCGCCGCTTCGCCGGCGTGCTCCGCTCCTCCGTCGTGCCGCACGGCGGGCTGCTCCTCGTCGGCACCGAGTCGTACGAGCCGTGGCACTTCGCCGCCCATCTCACCGACGAGGCCGCCTGGTCGGGGCTGCCGGAGCTGAGCCCCACGCTGGTCCGCCACCGCACCGAGCCGGGCGGGCCGCCGCACCTGTCGGTCGGGCTCGGTCGCCTGGAGGCGGCGCGGCGCGGCGAGACGCTCCTGGTGGTGGCGCCCGAGCGGCCCGCCGAGGGCCTCCTCGAGCGGGTCCACGACGCGCGCCGGGCGGGTGCGACGGTGCTCGCCCTGGAGGGCGGCGACCGCGAGGTGCGGGGCCTGGTCCACGAGTGCCTGACGGTGACCGCGGAGGCGGAGCTGGACCTCGACACCGTGCAGCATCTGGTCAGCGCCGCCGCCGGCGAGAACACCCTGCCTCCGCAGCGCGGCCCGCGCCGCTTCCGCGACCGCCTGGGCCGGCTGGCCGACCAGCTGACGGCGCCACCCCCGGGACGCTGGTGACGACGCACGGCGGGTGAGGGGCGGCGGGGGCCGCGTGTCCGCGAGGGCCGGCGGGGGCGGGCCGCACGCCGGTGAGGGCGCGGCGGGCGGCGGCCACGGGCCGGTAATTCGTTTGCCTGCGGGACCGCGGGCCCGGAACATGGCCGCTCGTGCCTGACGAACCCCCCGCATCCCGACTGCGCTCGATCCTGCCCGACCTCGCCCCCTGGCGGTCCTCCGCCGACTTCCGGCTGCTCTGGGTGCAGGGCATGATCACCAACTTCGGCAGCTTCATGGCGATGGTCGCGCTGCCGCTGCAGATCAAGGAGCTGACCGACTCGCCGCTGGCGGTGGGCGCGATGGGCGCGGTGGAGCTGGTCCCGCTGGTCGTCTTCGGGCTGTACGGCGGCGCGCTCGCCGACGCCGTGGACCGCCGCAAGGTCATCCTCGCCACCGAGGCCGGCCTCGGCCTGCTCGCGCTGGTCCTGCTGGTCAACGCGCTGCTCCCGAACCCCCTGCTGTGGCCGCTGTACGTGGTCGCGGCGGGCGTCTCCGCGCTCGCGGGTCTGCAACGCCCGGCGCTCGACTCGCTGATGGCCCGGATCGTGCCGCACGACCAGCTGACGGCGGCGGCCGCGCTCAACGCGCTGCGCTGGCAGCTCGGGGCGATCGCGGGACCGTCCCTCGCGGGCCTGGTCGTGGCCTACGCCGGCACGGCCACGGCGTACGCGACGACGATCGGCACCTTCACCGTGTCGGTGGTGATGTGCGCCCGGCTCACCCCGGCGCCGCCCGCCCACGACGCCCAGAAGCCCTCGCTGCGCGGCATCGCGGAGGGCGCCCGTTACGCGTGGTCGCGCCCGGTGCTGCTGGGGACCTACGCGGTCGACCTGGCCGCGATGTTCTTCGCCTTCCCCAACGCGATCTTCCCGTTCCTCGCCGACAGCCTGGACGCCACGTGGGCGCTCGGCCTCATGTACGCGGCGGGCTCGGCCGGTTCGGTGCTGCTCAGCCTCACCAGCGGCTGGACCTCGCGGGTGCGCAGGCACGGCCTGTTCGTGGTGGTCGGGGCGGTGGTGTGGGGCGCGGCGATGGCCGGCGCGGGCCTCTTCGGCAACGTATGGCTGGTGCTCGCGTGCCTCGCGGTGGCGGGCGCCGGCGACATGCTGAGCGGGCTCGGCCGCTCCACCATCTGGAACCAGACGATCCCGGAGGAGCTGCGGGGCCGCCTCGCCGGGATAGAGGTGCTCTCCTACAGCGTCGGCCCGCAGCTCGGACAGGTCCGGGCCGGCGCGATGGCCGGCTGGACCGGGACGCGGACCGCGGTGTGGGCGGGCGGGGTGGCCTGCGTGGCGGCGGTCGGGCTGCTGGCCGCCGCCCTGCCCAGGCTGATCACCTACGACGCGGCCACCGACGAGGACGCGGCACGCCGCCGCGCCGCCAAGCAGCCCACCACCACGGCGGTCTAGGCCCTCTCGGCGCCGCACTCGGACTCCAGCGCATGGGCCCTTCCGGGGCAGCCAGGGCACCCTCATGTTCGAAACGGACTGTCTCGTCGTCGAACGCCAGAAAATCTATGGCGGCCGTAGTAGACATTGAGGATTCCCGTGACTATGGTTTCTTTCGTAGCCGAGATCAAGAAAGCCCGGCAGAGACGAACTGCCGGGCAGCGGTTCAGCAAGTGCAGTACGCAGTGCGGTGCGGTGGTGGAGTTTCGAAGCCAGAAGCGGTTGCAGGACGGCGACGGGGCTGACCACCGGACCGGGTGGCCCGCGGTCGTCAGGGGCCGCCACCAGCAGTACCGGCAGTACGCAGCAAGTGATCGGTTTGTCAGAGGGAAGAACGGAGGAGCAACGCCATCAGGATCGCCCGGACGTGTGAAGTGAGTCCGGGTACCGCAGGACATCGCGATAGTGAGGTGGTCTCCGGTCAAGCAACTGCGATCCCCGCATCCCCGACGCCCAATGGGTCGGGTCGGCGGAAACAGAGAGTCGGCGCAGGATCAGGGCCGGCAGATGGTGTAACCGTTCCTTCGGGGCTCTGGTGCCATGGGCACCAGAGCCCCTCAACGTGTTTCACGGAGAGGTGCAAATGACAGCAGACGATTTCAACGGCCGTCTCGACGACGACGACTATCCCGCCTACACCATGGGCAGGGCCGCCGAAATGCTCGGCACCACGCAGGGCTTCCTGCGCGCCATCGGCGAGGCCCGCCTCATCACCCCGCTGCGCTCCGCGGGCGGCCACCGCCGCTATTCGCGCTACCAGCTGCGCATCGCCGCCCGCGCCCGCGAACTCGTCGACCAGGGCACTCCCATCGAGGCCGCCTGCCGGATCGTCATCCTCGAGGACCAGCTCGAAGAGGCACAGCGCATCAACGCCGAGTACCGCCGCGCCACCGAGTCGATGAACCCGTAGCCCGACGCCGCGCCCCCGCAGACCGGCCCCGGGGCAGGCCTGCACCCCGGCGCGGCACGCACCCCCGCCCCAGGTCCACCTCGACGACCGGGGCGGGAGCGGCCGGGCGCGCTCAGTCGGTGCCGTCCTGCGGCGCCGACTTGTCGTGCCACTTGGGGTCGTTCTCCCACTCCAGGTTCCGCTCCTGCGCGCTCTGCATCGCGTGCTCGGCCTCGTCACGGCTCTGGTACGGGCCGAAGCGGTCCTTGGCGGGGCACTCCGGGCCCTCCTCGACCTTGTGGTGGGTCAGGCAGTAGTACCACTCGCCGGGCTTGCCGACGGTGCGCCTCTTGAACAAAGCCATGGATGCCTCTTCCTGGGACGGTGGCCCGTGCCGGCCGGTCCGGTACCGGGCGGCCCGGCGCCGGGGCGTGGGACCTAGGTGCCGGTACCCACCGGCCCGGGACCTCAAAGCCATGCTGCCCCACAGCCGCTGGATAGACTCGCCGGCATGTCTGGCCAGCCGAAGTCGCAGTCCCTGCTCGTGCCCGGGGAGATCTCTCCGGCCCGTCCCGTCCCGGGCGCCATCCGGCGTCCCGAGTACGTCGGGAAGCCCCTGCCCACGCCGTACACCGGCCCCGAAGTGCAGACCCCCGAAACCATCGAGCTGATGCGGACCGCGGGCCGGATCGCGGCGCAGGCGATGGAGGAGGCGGCCAAGCACATCGCGCCGGGGGTGACCACGGACGAGCTCGACCGGGTCGCCCACGAGTTCATGTGCGACCACGGCGCCTACCCCTCCACCCTGGGCTACCGCGGCTTCCCCAAGTCGCTGTGCTCCTCCGTGAACGAGGTCATCTGCCACGGCATCCCCGACTCGACCGTCCTGAAGGACGGCGACATCGTGAACCTGGACGTCACCGCGTACATCGGCGGGGTGCACGGCGACAACAACGCCACCTACTTCTGCGGCGACGTCGACGAGGAGTCCCGGCTGCTCGTCGAGCGCACCCGCGAGTCCCTCAACCGCGCGATCAAGGCGGTCCTGCCCGGCCGGCAGATCAACATCATCGGCCGCGTCATCGAGTCGTACGCCAAGCGCTTCGGCTACGGCGTCGTACGGGACTTCACGGGCCACGGGATCAGCACGGCGTTCCACTCCGGTCTGATCGTGCCGCACTACGACGCCCCGCACGCCACGACGGTGATCAAGCCGGGCATGACCTTCACGATCGAGCCCATGCTGACGCTCGGCACCCACGAGTACGACATGTGGGAGGACGGCTGGACGGTCGTCACCAAGGACCGCAGGCGGACGGCCCAGTTCGAGCACACCCTGGTGGTCACGGAGACCGGCACGGAGATCCTCACGCTGCCCTAGCGCCGGGCGGGCCCGTACTTTTCCCGCACGTGTCGTGCCGTGGCCGAGCGGGTACCTTTTTACCGACAGGACGTCGGGAACCCATTGACTTAGGTCACCCTAACCTGGGACGATCCGGTTGGTTCCCGCACCCCTCGGTCCCCGGAGGCCCGCCTTGACCACGCCCGTGACCACGCCGTTCTCCACGGTGATCCGCACCGCGTCACACGAGCAGCACACGGAGGCGGAGACCTCGTCGTTCATGGGAGATCTGCTGGGCGGCCGGCTCGGCGTCGACGCCTACGCCCGCTACACCGAGCAGCTCTGGTTCGTGTACCGGGCCCTGGAGGAGGGCGCGTCGGCGCTCGCCGGGGATCCGGTGGCGGGGCCCTTCATCCAGCCGGAGCTGATGCGCACGGCCGCGCTGGAGCGGGATCTGGCGCATCTGCGCGGCGCGGACTGGCGCCGTACGGCCACCCCGCTGCCCTCGACGGCCGCGTACGCCGAGCGGGTCGCCGAGTGCGCCCGGCGGTGGCCGGCCGGGTATGTGGCCCACCACTACACCCGCTACCTCGGCGACCTGTCGGGCGGCCAGATCATCCGCGACAAGGCGGAGCGCACGTGGGGGTTTGCCCGCAAGGGCGACGGCGTACGGTTCTACGTCTTCGAGGCGATCGGCAATCCGGCGGCGTTCAAGCGGGGTTATCGCGAGCGGCTCGACGCGTTGGGGGTGGACGAGCTGGAGAAGCGGCGGGTCGTCGACGAGTGCAAGCGCGCTTTCGCTTTGAACACGGCTGTGTTCAGGGAGCTGGGCGCGGAGTTCCCCCTCAGCGCGTAGCGCTCCGCGGGGGTGGGAGGATTCTGCGGCGCCGCCCCGCCCCAGGGCGCGAACCCACCGGCTTTCGCCTGCGAACCGTGCGCGGCTGCTCGCGCAGTTCCCCGCGCCCCTGGGTGGGCCGACCTTGCCAGGGCGCCCAGTTGAGGCACCCTCAGCCCGGCCGACCGCCCTTGGCAGAGTGCCCCGTTGAGGTCACCTCAGCCCGTCCGGCGATTGAGGACGAGCGCCTTTCGGGCGCGACACGGGGTCTGGGGCGGAGCCCCAGGGAGCTCGGCTGCGGACCGTGGTCACGTCTCGCGCAGTTCCCCGCGCCCCTGGCGGGGTTGGCCTTGCCAGGGCGCCCAGTTGCGGCACCCTCAGCCCGTCCGGCGATTGAGGACGAGCGCCCTTCAGGCGCGAACGGGGTCCGGGGCGGAGCCCCAGGGAGCTCGGCTGCGTCGACGCGGGACGTGACCGTGTCGTTACCGGTGAGAGGTGAATCACGCACCCAGTGGGTATCGGTCAGGTAAGGCTCGGTTAAGTTAGGTCCGCCTCAGTCGACCTGTCGACCCTGAACCAGCGTGGAGCCCGCATGCGACCCGTCCGTACCTCCGTAGTCACCGCCGCCGCCGCGGTGGCCGCCCTGACCGCCGTCACGGGATGCGCCGACAAGAGCGACGCCAAGGCCGACGGGTCGGGCGCCGTCCAGGTGACCGCCACCGACACCTCCTGCAAGCTCTCGAAGACCGACTTCGCGGCCGGGCACGTGAAGTTCGACATCGAGAACAAGGGCTCCAAGGTCACCGAGGTCTACCTCCTCTTCCCCGACGACCGCATCGTCGCCGAGCGCGAGAACATAGGCCCCGGCCTCAAGCAGCAGCTCACCGCCGAGGTGAAGGCCGGCTCGTACGAGGTCGCCTGCAAGCCCGGCATGAAGGGCGACGGCATCCGCCAGAAGGTCACCGTCACCGGCGGCACCGAGGCCAAGCGCAACCCGCAGCTGGACACGGCCGTGGCCGAGTACCGCAAGTACGCGCAGGAGCAAGCCGACGAGACGCTGCCCAAGGTGAAGGTCTTCACCGACGCGGTGCGGGCCGGCGACGTGGACGCGGCCAAGAAGGCGTTCGCCCCCTCCCGCCTCGGCTGGGAGCGCACCGAGCCCGTCGCGGAGTCCTTCGGTGACATCGACCCGAAGACCGACACCCGCGAGGACGCCCTGGAGAAGGGCCAGAAGTGGACCGGCTGGCACCGCCTCGAGAAGTCCCTCTGGGCCGACGGCAAGATCGGTGACGACGAGAAGGGCCTCGCCACCGAGCTCGACAAGGACCTGACCGACTGGCAGAAGCGGGTCGGCACCGCCGAGATCACCCCGACCTCGATGGCCAACGGCGCCAAGGAACTCCTCGACGAGGTCGCCACCCGGAAGATCACCGGTGAGGAGGACCGCTACAGCCACACCGACCTGTCCGACTTCAAGGCCAACGTCGAGGGCGCGCAGAAGGCGTACGAGCTGCTCAAGCCGGTCGCCGCGAAGAACGACGCGACCCTCACCACCGAGCTGGACAAGCAGTTCGCATCGCTGAACACCCTCCTCGACAAGTACCGCACGGACCCGGCCTCCTACGATTTCACTTCGTACGACAAGGTGAGCGAAGGTGACCGCAAGCAGCTTTCCGACGCCGTGAACGCGCTCGCCGAGCCGCTCTCGAAGCTCGCCGCAGCCGTCACGAAGTAACACCACAGCCAGGAGGAGACCGTCATGAGCGACACGACCGAGCCCACGGGGACCGGCAGGTCCCCCTCACGCCGGGCGCTGCTCGGCTGGGGCGGAGCGGGGCTCGCGCTGGGCGCGGCCGCCGCCGGTGGCACGGTCGCCGTCGTGAACGGCGGCGGGAGCGACGCGGTGCCGGCGGCGGACACCGGGGCGGCGGTGCCGTTCCGCGGCGACCACCAGGCCGGCATAGCCACCGCCGTCCAGGACCGGCTGCACTTCGCGTCGTTCGACGTGACGACGAAGGACCGCGCCGAGCTGATCCAGCTGCTCAAGGACTGGACGGCGGCCGCCGCCGCGATGACCGAGGGCAAGCCGGTCGGTGCGGGCGCCTACGGCGGTCTCGCCGAGGCGCCGCCGGACGACACGGGTGAGGCGCTCGGCCTCAAGCCGTGCCGGCTGACCCTGACCCTCGGCGTCGGCCCCTCCCTCTTCGCCAAGGACCGCTTCGGCCTCGAAGCCAAGCGGCCCGAGGCGCTCGTCGACATCGAGCAGTTCCCCGGCGACAACCTCGACCCGGCGCGCAGCGGCGGCGACCTGTGCGTGCAGGCCTGCGCCGACGACCCGCAGGTCGCGGTGCACGCCATCCGCAACCTGGCCCGCATCGGCATGGGCAAGGTCGCCATCCGCTGGTCGCAGCTCGGCTTCGGCAAGACGTCCTCGACGACGCCGGACGCGCAGACCCCGCGCAACATGATGGGCTTCAAGGACGGCACCCGGAACGTGTCGGGCACCGACACCAAGGCGCTCGACGAGCACGTCTGGGTCGGCGCGAAGGACGGCACCGACTGGATGACCGGCGGCTCCTACCTGGTGGCCCGGCGCATCCGGATGCACATCGAGACCTGGGACCGCACCTCGCTCCAGGAGCAGGAGGACGTCTTCGGCCGCGACAAGGGCGAGGGCGCCCCGGTCGGCAAGGCCAAGGAGCGCGACGAGCCGTTCCTGAAGGCGATGAAGCCGACCGCGCACGTGCGCCTCGCGCACCCCGACTCCAACGACGGCGTACGGATCCTGCGCCGCGGCTACTCCTTCACGGACGGCACGGACGGCCTCGGCCGCCTCGACGCGGGCCTGTTCTTCCTGGCCTACCAGCGAGACGTCCGCAAGGGCTTCCTGCCGCTCCAGCGCTCCCTGGCCCGCCATGACGCGCTCAACGAATACATCCAGCACGTGGGTTCGGCGATTTTCGCGGTCCCGCCGGGCGTCCGCGACAAGGACGACTGGTGGGGCCGGGGACTCTTCGGCTGAGAGGAAGACATGTTCGCCAACTATCTGATCGGCCTGCGCGAGGGACTCGAAGCGAGTCTCGTCGTGTGCATCCTGGTCGCCTACCTGGTCAAGACCGGCCGCAGGGACGCCCTGAAGCCGGTGTGGTCCGGCATCGCGGTCGCCGTGATCGTCGCGTTCGGCTTCGGCGCCGGGCTCGAATTCGGCTCGCAGGAGATGACGTTCAAGGCGCAGGAGGCGCTCGGCGGTTCGCTGTCGATCATCGCCGTCGGCCTGGTCACCTGGATGGTCTTCTGGATGCGGCGCACCGCGCGGCACCTGAAGAGCGAGCTCCAGGGCAAGCTCGACTCGGCGCTCCTGATGGGCACCGGCGCGCTGGTGGCGACCGCGTTCCTCGCGGTCGGCCGTGAGGGCCTGGAGACCGCGCTCTTCGTGTGGACGTCGGTGCACGCGGCGGGTTCCGAGAACGGCACGGTCCAGCCGATGGCGGGCGCACTGCTCGGTCTGGCCACCGCGGTCTTCCTCGGCTGGCTGTTCTACCGCGGCGCCCTCAAGATCAACCTGGCGAAGTTCTTCACGTGGACCGGCGGCATGCTGGTGGTCGTCGCGGCGGGCGTCCTCGCGTACGGGGTGCACGACCTCCAGGAGGCCGACTTCATCCCCGGCATCAACTCCCTTGCCTTCGACATCAGTTCGACGATCCCGCCGGACAGCTGGTACGGCACGCTCCTCAAGGGCGTCCTCAACTTCCAGCCCGACCCGACCGTCCTCCAGGCCGTCGTCTGGGCCCTGTACCTGATCCCCACGCTCGCCCTGTTCTTCGCCCCGGTAGGGTTCCGGAAGTCCGTGGGGGCTGCGAAGACCGAGGGGCAGAAGGCGGTTCATGAGCAGGGTGAGTCGGCTGATGGCGGGGCTCGCGACGGCGACCGTACTGACGGTGACCGCGAGCGGCTGCGTGACGGTGCACGGGGAGCGGGAAGTCGTACCGTCGGCGACGAGGGCTGAGGCCGCCCAGGCGCTCACCGATTTCACCGACGCCTACAACCGGGCCAACAAGGCCTACGACCCGGCCCTCGACGCGGGCCGGGTCACCGGCGCGTTCGGCGCCACCACGCAGGCCGGGTTCGCCGCCCGCCATGTGACGAGCCCGGCGGGCAACGCCCAGTACAGCCCGCTGGCGCTGGGCGACACGGCGTACACGATCCCCCGACAGGCCGGCTGGCCGCGCTGGTTCGTCGCCGACACCGACTCCAACCGCGACCGGGACGACAAGGGGCCGGGCGACACGCGCTGGCTGCTGCTCTTCATACGCGGCGGGCCCGACGACGTGTGGAAGCTGGGCTACCTCTCGGTCATGGGCGCCGGTGAGGTGCCCGCGTTCAAGAAGGACAAGGGCGGCTGGGCGGAGCCGGTGCGGCCCGACGACACGTCGCTCGCGGTCGCACCGGAGGAGCTCAGTGCGGATTACGCGTCCTACCTCCAGGGCGGCAAGCCCCCCGTGTTCGCGGCCGGCGAGCACACCAGTGGCTGGCGGGACGCGCGCCGCAAGGACGCGGTGCGGTCGGGGAGGGTCAGCCAGTTCGTGGACCAGCCGCTCTCCGAAGGGGACTTCGCCCCCTTCGCCCTGCGTCTCGCCGACGGCCGGGCCCTGGTCTTCTTCACGGCCCGGCACTTCGAGCGCCAGACCGTGGCGCAGGGGGTCCGCCTGGACATCACCCCCGACGAGAAGGCCCTCCTGACGGGCCGGGCCACGTCGTCCCTGACGAGGGAGTGGATCTCGAACGAGCTGGCGGTTGTTCCGGCGGCGGGGGCGGGAAGCGTGGTCGTGGCCAACCGGGTTCAGGGCCTGGTGGGGGTACGCGGAGAGTAGCCCCACCCGCGCCCCTGGGTGGCTGCCCTTGGCAGGGTGCCGGACGTCGGCATCCCTCGCCCCTCGCAGGGTGTCTGGTCGCGACATCTTCAGCCCGTCATGGGGGTCCCCCCCTAGCCCTTAAGGCCTTGGGGGAGTTTGAGGACGAGCGCGCTTCAGCCTGTCCGGCGTTTGAGGACGAGCGCCCTTCAGGCGCGAACGGGGTCTGGGGCGGAGCCCCAGGAGCCTGGACCTCAGCCCCCTCTTCCCGCCCCCGGAGGGTTTCGGGAAGGGGCGGGGTGGGGTGACTCCCGGGGCCTGGGGCGGAGCTCCAGCAACCCCGCTTTCGTCTGCGGACCGTGCCCGCGTCTCGCGCAGTTCCCCGCGCCCCTAAAGACGTAGGGCACCCGGAGCCGCAGCCCGCCGCTCGCGCCCACCGCGGCGGAGCCGCGCAAAAGACACAGCCCCGCGCCCCTGTAGGGCACCCGGCACCGCGGCGGAGCCGCGCAAACGGCACAGCCCCGCGCCCCTGAAGACGTAGGGCACCCGGCACACGCATGCCCGCCGGGTGGGAGCTCGGGCGGGGGGTGTCAGCGGCCCAGGGGCCAGGCTGCGGCGTGGGGGCCGGCTTCGCCGGCGTAGCGGGCGCACGCGTCCGTGAGGGCCTCAAGCACGGTGAGCGGATCCGGAAGCGGATGCTCCGGCCCCCGTACCCACGCCACGGACAGCTCTCCCGGCAACCGCGCCGGAGGCACGAGCGCATAGCTCCCCCGGCAGTGCCACCGCAGCCCCGGATGCTCGTCCATCGTCTCGGGATGGCAGTCGAGCTCGCAGGGCCACCACTCGTCCTCGTCCTCGGGCGTGCCCCGCGTCGCGGTGAAGAACAGCATCCGCCCGTGGTCGCCCTCCCCCGCCGCCTCGGCGACCGGGCCGACGTCGATGCCCTCGGAGAGCAGCCGCGCCAGCGCCTCGCGCCCCGCGTCGAGCGGTACGTCGAGCACGTCGTGGACCATGCCGGTCGCGGTGATGAAGTTGGCCTCGGGCTGGCCGAGCGCCCAGCGCTCGATCTGGGCGCGGTCGGTCGTCGACTGCGTCTGCCAGGCGAAGGAGACGGGATGGCGGGCGGGGGTGGGACACCCGACGCGGTCGCAGGAACACCGGAAGCCGACGGGGTGCGCGGCGGGAGCGAGCGGCAGACCCGCGGCGGCGACGGCGAGCAGCAGATCGAGCCGGCCCTGGTCCGCGCCCGGAACGTCCTTGGGCCGCCTGCGCAGCCAGCGGGACAGTTTGCTCTCCTCGCCGCGGGAACGGCCGAACTCGGCGCCCATCTATCCCCTCACCTCACGGTCGACCCCAAGGGACTCGCGTCCACGCTGAACATCGTCCCACCATCCTGCTCCCCGGGTGACCGCACCGGACATCCGGGGGGTGTGACATGGCCCGCCCATGACCGGCGGGCGGCCTGCGCATGACCGGCGCCGGGCCATCGCGCACCGGGGCCCGCACGTGTGAGCTACGGCACAACGCGCGTACCGCCGGGGCCGGAGGTACGGCTGAGGCGTACGGCGACGCACGTGCCATCGACGTACGGGTGAACCGCACGGGCCGGGTGAAAAACACCCGGACGGTGCACTGCGCGGAGGCCCGCCACGGCGGACCATGGGTCGCACGCGGCCACACGTCCGTGCGGCCCAAGTCGCCCGTGAGGAGCCCTCATTGCCTCCTGCAGCCCGTGACCTCAGTACCCCGAGAACCGCCCGACCCCGGCGCTATCTGATGTGCCCACCGGCACACTTCAAGGTCACGTACTCCATCAACCCGTGGATGGACCCCGACAAGCCCGTCGACCTGCCGCTGGCTCTGGCCCAGTGGGAGGACCTGCGCGACCGGTACCGCGCGCTCGGGCACACCGTCGAGCTGCTCGACCCGCGCCCCGACCTGCCCGACATGGTCTTCGCCGCCAACGGCGCGACCGTGATCGACGGCCGGGTGCTCGGCGCCCGCTTCGCCCATGCCGAACGGGCGGCGGAGGCCGAGGCCCACCGCGACTGGTTCCGCGCGCACGGCTTCACCACCGTCCACGAACCGGCCCACATCAACGAGGGCGAGGGCGACTTCGCGGTCACCGACTCCTACGTCCTCGCGGGGCGCGGCTTCCGCTCCAGTCCGCTCTCGCACGACGAGGCGCAGGAGTTCTTCGGGCGCCCGGTCATCGGCCTGGATCTGGTGGATCCGCGCTACTACCACCTGGACACGGCCCTGTGCGTCCTCGACGACACGGCCGACGAGATCATGTACTACCCGCCGGCCTTCTCCCCCGGCAGCCGGGCCGTCCTCTCCAGGCTCTTCCCGCACGCCCTGATCGCCGAGGAGCCGGACGCGGCGGCCCTCGGGCTCAACGCGGTGAGCGACGGCCGCAACGTCCTGCTCCCCCAGGGCGCCGTCGGCCTCTACGACCCGCTGCGCGCACGGGGCTACGAGCCGATCGGCATGGACCTGGGCGAACTGCTCAAGGGCGGCGGCAGCGTGAAGTGCTGCACGCAGGAACTGCGTACCTGACCGGTCCCGCTAGGCGGAGTCAGCGGGGTGGGGCGGCCACGCGTCGCCCCACTCCGCGTTCCGGGCCCCGCGGTACAGCGGGCCGTGCCGCTTGCTGACCGTCTCGCGGCGCAGCTGCTCGTCCGGCAGGCACAGGTCGAGCAGCACCTGCCCCTTGCGGATCTGGGGGCGCCGCACGATCCGCGCGCCGGCGGGCGCCGGGGCGAACCGGGTGGCGGCGACGTAGCTGAACTTCTCGTCCTCGTACGCCAGCGAGCCGCCCTTGACCTGGCGGTGCAGCGAGGAGCGGGAGACGCGGGCCGAGAAGTGGCACCAGTCGGTGCCGGGCTCGATGGGGCAGGCGGCGCTGTGCGGGCAGGGCGCGGCGATGTGGAATCCGGCCGCGACGAGCCGGTCGCGCGCCTCGATGATCCGGGTGTAGCCGTCGGGGGTGCCCGGCTCCACGATGAGGACCGCGCCGGTGGCGGCGCCGGCCGCCGCGTCGACCAGGGTGCGCCGGTCGTCGGGGGTGAGTTCGTTCAGGACGTACGAGACGGTGACGAGCTCGGCGCTGTCCAGGGTGAGGGCGGAGCCGATGCGGGCGCGCTCCCAGCGGGCCGCGCGCAGCCCCGGCAGCCCGGAGGCCTCGGCGAGTTCCCGGCCGACGGCGAGGGCGGGCTCCGCCCAGTCGAGGACGGTGGTGGCGACGGGCGACGGGGCGTCGTGCCACGCCTCGGCGACCGCCCAGCTCGCGGAGCCGGTGCCGCCGCCGATGTCGGTGTGGGTGGCGGGCGTCCAGGCCCCGGCCGCGTCCCGGAAAGCGTCGAGGGCGGAGCGTACGGCCTCGAAGGTGGCGGGCATCCGGTACGCGGCGTACGCGGCGACGTCGGAGCGGTCGCGCAGCACCGGGGCGTGGGTGGGGACGGTGCCGCGGTAGTGGCTGATCAGCCGGTCGACGGCGCCCGCGGTCCCCGAGGGCGGCAGCCCGTCGAGGAGTCCGGCCAGGGCCGAGCGCAGGACGTCCGGGATGGGAAGGGAGTGGTTCACCGGGCGAGTCTACTTTTGCGGCGCCGTGTCCCGGCCCGGCGCCGTGAGCGGCTGGTGCCCGCGCTGCCAGGGGCGGCACAGGAGCAGGAAGCAGAGCAGCGCGCCGACGGCCGCGGCGAGCTGTACGACCGCCATCGGCACGGCGGTGGCGTCGCCCGCGATGCCGACGAGCGGGGAGGCCACGGCGCCGACGAGGAAGGAGGACGTGCCGAGCAGGGCGGAGGCGGAACCGGCGGCGTTCGGGGTGCGCATCAGGGCCTGGGCGTTGGTGTTCGGCATGGCGAGGCCCATCGCCGACATCAGCACGAACAGGCCGGCCGCGATCGGCGCGAGGCCCACGTGGCCGAAGACGCCGGACGTCATGAGGAGCAGGGCGGCGGCCGCCAGGGTGATCACGGCGAGGCCGAAGCCGAGCGCCTTGTCGAGGCTGACGCGGCCGATGAGGAGCTTGCCGTTGATCTGGCCGACGACGACGAGGCCGACGGAGTTCAGGCCGAACAGGAGCGAGAAGGTCTGCGGGGAGGCGCCGTAGATCTCCTGCACGACGAAGGGCGAGGCCGATATGTAGGCGAACAGCGCGGCGAAGGCGAGCCCGCCCGCCAGCATGTAGCCGGTGAAGACGCGGTCCTTGAGCAGCCCGCCCATGGTGCGCAGCGCCTCGCCCACGCCGCCGGAGTGGCGGCGCTCGGCCGGCAGCGTCTCGTGCAGCCACTTGAAGACGACGGCGGTGAGGACGGCGCCGATGACGGTCAGGACGGCGAAGACGCCCCGCCAGTCGGTCAGCCGCAGCACCTGTCCGCCGATCAGCGGGGCGACCACGGGGGCGACGCCGGAGATGAGCATCAGGGTGGAGAAGAACCGGGCCATCTCGACGCCGTCGTAGAGGTCGCGCACCACGGCGCGGGCGATGACGATGCCCGCGGCACCGGCCAGTCCCTGCAACAGGCGGAAGGCGATGAGGAGTTCGACGTCGGGCGCGAAGGCGCAGACCGCGGTGGCCAGGACGTACACGACCATGCCGATGAGGAGCGGGCGCCGCCGTCCCCACTTGTCGCTCATGGGCCCGACGACGAGCTGGCCGAGCGCCATGCCGGCGAGGCAGGCGGTGAGGGTGAGCTGGACGGTCGCGGCGGGAGAGCGGAGCGCGTCGGTGACCTCGGGCAGGGCGGGCAGGTACATGTCCATGGAGAGCGGCGGGAGCGCGGTGAGTCCGCCGAGGACGAGGGTGACGAGGAGGCTGGTGCGGCGTATCGCGGCGCCGGCCACGGGGACCTTGCCGGCCGCACCGGTCCCGTCGGCCGCACGGCTGTCGTGGGCCGCACCGCTGTCGTCGACGGCACGGCTGTCGTCGACGGCCGCGTCGGCCGTGGTCGGTATGGGGCCCTGGCTGTCCTGGCCGCCGCGCTCCGCCATCGTTCTCTCTCCTTGAAAGTTGAAACGAATCACCATGGTCGCAGCCCGCTCGCGATGGCGGGACCACCCGGGCCCCGGCGAAGGGGAGGGACGGGTCACATCCGCCGGACGGGGTCGTGCGCGCGGCGGGCCGGCGCGCCGCTCCCACATCGCGGACGCGCGGTCTCACGGAACAGCCCCTCCCGTACGCTCCGGGCCCATGGACATCACCTCGCAGAAGTCTGCCGTCGTGACCGGGGCCGGGTCCGGCATCGGCCGCTCCGTGGCGCTCGCGCTGGCCGGCGCGGGCTGGTCGGTGGCGCTCGCCGGCCGCCGCGCCGAGGCACTGGAGGAGACCGCCGCACTGGCCGGGCCCGACGCCCGCGTCCTGAGCGTACGCACGGACGTGACCTCGCCGGACGACGTGAACGCGCTGTTCTCGGCGGCGCTCGCGGCGCACGGCCGGGTGGACCTGCTCTTCAACAACGCGGGCACGTTCGGGCCCGGCGGAGTGCCCGTCACGGAGCTGTCCTACGAGGCGTGGCGCTCGGTCGTCGACGTGAACCTGAACGGCTCCTTCCTCTGCGCCCAGGCGGCCTTCCGCGCGATGAAGGAGCAGACGCCCCAGGGCGGCCGGATCATCAACAACGGCTCGATCTCGGCACACGCGCCCCGCCCGGACTCGGTGGCGTACACGGCGACCAAGCACGCGATGACCGGCCTCACCAAGTCGCTGTCCCTGGACGGGCGTCCGTACCGGATCGCCGTCGGGCAGATCGACATCGGCAACGCGGCGACCGAGATGACGCAGCGCATGCAGACCGGGATCCCGCAGGCCAACGGGGAGCTGGCGGTGGAGCCGGTGATGGACGCGCAGGACGTGGCGCGCACGGTCCTGCACATGGCGGAGCTGCCGCTGGAGGCGAACATCCAGTTCGCGACGGTCCTGGCCACGGCGATGCCGTACATCGGGCGCGGCTGAGCCCGCACCGCCGGGGTGGCCGGAATACCCCCGCCCGTGCGGAAGTTGGTCCGGTCATGACCAATGACGCGCACCCCGACATCCTCCGCTACACCGCCTTCGCGAGCGACCCCGCCGGGGGCAATCCGGCCGGGGTCGTCCTGGACGCCTCCGGGCTCGACGACGCCGCGATGCTGGCGATCGCCGCGGAGCTCGGCTACAGCGAGTCGGCGTTCCTGACGGCGCCGCCGGAGGGGCTCGGGGAGCCGGGGCGCGCCTTCACGCTGCGGTTCTTCAGCCCGAAGGCCGAGGTGCCGTTCTGCGGGCACGCCACCGTGGCGACGGCGATCGCGCTCGGCGAGCGGGTCGGCACGGGCGGACTGACGTTCGCGACGCCGGCGGGCACGGTGCCGGTGACCGTCGCCGAGGACCAGGCGACCGGCCGCCTGCGCGCCACGCTGACCAGCGTCGAGCCGCACTCCGAGCCCGTCGGGGAGGAGGACCTCGCCGAGGCGCTGGCCGCCCTCGACTGGCCGGCCGAGGACCTCGATCCCGCGATCGCACCCGGGATCGCGTTCGCGGGCGCCCGCCATCTCGTGCTCGGCGCGGCCACCCGCGAGCGCCTCGCGGACCTGGCGTACGACTTCGACCGGCTGACGGCGCTGATGCACCGGCTCGACCTGACCACCGTCCAACTGGTGTGGCGCGCCTCGGACTCGGTGTTCCACGTCCGCGACCCGTTCCCGGTCGGCGGGGTCGTGGAGGACCCGGCCACGGGTGCGGCGGCGGCCGCGTTCGGGGCGTACGCGCGTGAACTGGGCCTGGTCGGCGAGGAGTCGGTGCTGACCCTGTACCAGGGCGAGGACCTGGGCCGCCCCGGCGAGCTCACGGTGACGCTGCACTCCGGGGACGCGCGGGTGCGGGTCAGCGGGGTGGGCTCGCGCATCGAGGCGTGAGCGACGGCGGGGCCGGGCCCGGCGTGGGGCCCGGCGTCAGGCCTGGCCGGTCTCGAAGCGGCTGATCCGGCCGGCGTCGTCGACGGTGAAGCGCCATGCGGTGCGCATCTCGCCCCAGGTGTCGTTGCGGTAATTGGCGACGAGGCCGCGCCCGTCGTGGCTCTGGTTCTCGATGTCCATGTGGCCGCCGGAGGAGAAGATCTCACGCTCGGTCCAGTCGGCGACGTCGCGGTCCGCGCCGTCGTCGGACATGGTGGCCCCGGGGGCGAGGGCGGCGGTGAAGGCTGCGCGGTCACCGGAGTTGAGGGCGCCGACGAAGGCGCGGACGGCCGGGTCGGTCAGCTTGTCGAGGGCGATGGTCACGGTCTCTCCCGGTCGGTGGGGCGGGTCGGGTCGGGTCGGGCGGGTGCCGGCGCCGCGGGGGACGCCTGCGGGCCGGTGACGCCTGCGGGCCTGGGAACGCCTGCGGGCACCCACGCGGCGGCCCGCGTCCGCGCCCTCAGCCAAGTTGCCCGAGCATGCCGGTGACGGAGTTGAGCGCGGTGTGCAGCGAGGGCGCGACGGCGGTGTCGGCGAGATAGAAACCGAATCCGGCGCAGATGAGCGCGTGGGACAGCTTGGTGCCGCCTTTGCGCCAGAGGAAGAAGGCTCCCGCCGCGAGGGCGAGCATCACGGGAAAGTGCAGGGAAGGCACGGCGTTCTCACCTCGTGTCCCCGAGTCGAAAATGAGCGGCACGCACGCCGGGAGGCGGGGGCCGCGGGTTCCGTTCCGGTACCGCCCATCACGCTACGACCGGGGGTGGGGTTCCGCCACACGGAGGATGAGCGGGTGGTCACGCGGAGCGATACCCACAGGTGAGCCGCGTCGGCCGTGCCGGCCGCGCCCCGGGGGAACGCCACCCCGCTTTCATCTGCGGACCGTGCCCGCGTCTCGCGCAGTTCCCCGCGCCCCTGGCTGCTCGGTGCCGGACGCCCTGGACATCCTCAGCCCGTCCGGCGTTTGAGGACGAGCGCCCTTCAGGCGCGAACGGGGTCTGGGGCAGAGCCCCGGGGCATGGCGGCGCACACAGGGCCGCGGGGCCCGAAGAGGGGGCGGCAGACGAGTCGGGCTGTACGCCGGGTTCTGTACCCCGGGACCTCGCGGTCGTCGGGGCGACGGCCATCCATCTAGGACCGGCGTTGCCGCCGGCCTCGTGCGGTCTACCCGCGGACTCGGGCAGGCTGCCCTCGAACGTCCGCGCAGAAGCACCGAGGTGCTCCCTCTTGACCTTGCTCCGGGTGGGGTTTACCTAGCCGCCTGAGTCACCTCAGGCGCTGGTGGTCTCTTACACCACCGTTTCACCCTTACCTGGGACCGAAGTCCCCGGCGGTCTGTTTTCTGTGGCACTGTCCCGCGGGTCACCCCGGGTGGCCGTTGGCCACCACCCTGCCTTGTGGAGCCCGGACGTTCCTCGGAAAGACCCCGAAGGATCTCCACGCGGCCGCCCGCCCGGCTCGTCTGCCGTGCCGACCATGCTACCCGCAGCCGGACGGCGCCCCGGCCCGGCCCGGCCCAGCCGCGGACGCCGGGATGCGCCGACGGCACTCGCTTGACCCTGCCGCAGCGGCAACGTTTCTAATGAAGCCATGCGGATCTCGGAGATCGCCGCGCTGGCAGGGGTGACCACGCGGGCGGTCAGGCACTACCACCACCTCGGCCTGCTGCCGGAACCCGAGCGGCTGGCCAATGGCTACCGGCGGTATTCGGTGCGGGACGCCGTCGCGCTCGCCCGCATCCGGCGCCTCACCGAACTCGGGCTCGGACTCGACGAGGTGCGCGATGTCATCGACGACGACGCCGGGCACGAACTGGCCGACGTACTGCGCGAGTTGGACGGCGACCTGGCCCGCCAGGAGACCCGGATCCAGGCGCGGCGGGCCCGGCTCGCCGAACTGCTCGCCCGCGCCGAGCACGGACCGCTGTCGGCCGACGACGAGTTCTCGCCCGAACTGGCCGACCTCTTCGCCGAGTTGGGCGCGGATCCGGCCGGTTCGGCCATGGCCGCCAAGGACCGCGAGGTGCTCGCCCTCCTCACCGCCGCCGCGGACCCCGAGGAGCGGGACCGGCTCCTCGCCGCCGTACGGAGCACGGCCGCGGCGCCGGGAGCCGCCGGACAGGTGCGGGAGGTGTACGCGCTGCTCGACGCACTGGCGGACGCCGACCCGTCCGACCCCCGCGTCGACGAGGCCGCGCGGGCGCTCGCCGCCTGCCTCCCGCCCGAGCTGGAGCAGGAGATCTCGGCGCACGCGAGCGCCGACCCCGCCGGCCAGGTCTTTCTGCGGGCCTTCCTCGCCGACCTCGCGCCCGCCCAGGCGGAGGCGGTCCGGCGGGCGATGTCCAGCGTCACGTCGCAGCGGGGCGGAACGGCGCCATGACCCGCGAGGCTCCGCGCGGGGCCCCACGCCGTCCCGCCCTCCCCCGCCGCCGCTTCCTGCCCGATCCGCTGCTCCGCCTGCTGGCGCACGAGGCCCGGGTGCTGCGGAGCTTCGGCCCGTGGATCACCCGGCGCGGGCCCCAAGTCGGTCCGGGCGCGCGGGCGTTCGGGTACGCGAGCCCGCAGGCGGCGACGGTGTACGGCCTGGTGTTCGTCTGCGTCGTCGAGACGGTCGGCGTCTCGTTCCTGGTGCGGCAGTGGCCGGCCGTGCACGCGGTGCTGCTCGTCCTGGACCTCTATACGGTGCTGCTGGTCCTCGGGATGCAGACCGCCGCCGTGGCCCGGCCGCACGTGCTGACCCCGCACGCCCTGCGGCTGCGGGCCGGCGCCCGGGTGGACCTGACCGTGCCGCTCGACCGCATAGCCCGGGTGCGCACCGAGTTGAGGTTCCAGGGCGCGGGCGGCGCGGCCCCGGACGACGTCCTGGAGCTGGCCGTCGGCTCCCAGACCTCCCTCACCGTGGAGCTGACCGAGCCCGTCACCCACGTACAACTCCTCGGCGGGCGGCGGGAGGTGACGACCGTACGCTTCCACGCGGACGAGTCGGCGGAGCTGGCGAAGGCGCTGCGGGCCGCCATGACCGCGTGAGCCGGCGGCCGGGTCACGCGGGCGCGAACAGGACCTTCGCGGTGCCGGGGTCGGCCTGTGTGAGGCGGACCCGCAGCCGCTCGCCGAGCGGGAGGTCGCCGCCGCCCTCGACGCGGGCGACCACCGCCGGGTCGGTCAAGTGGACGGTGCCGACGGTCGGTTGCTGTTCCCTCACGTCGACGACCGTCGCGTCGAAGACCTCGCCCACCCGGTCCTTGAGCAGCGCCGCCTCCACGATGTCGACGCTCTCGCGCTCCACCGTGTTGGCCCGGCTCGTGCCCTGCGCCATCTCCTTCGGCAGGGCGTCCAGCGCGGCCGTCACCCACTCCGGCGGGTCCTGCCCCGCCACCGCGGCGAGGCACAGCTCACCGGCGTACCGGTCGACGAGGCGGCGCAGCGGAGCGGTGCAGTGCGTGTACGGGGCGGCGACCGCGGCGTGCACGGCGAGCTCGGGCGCGGTGCCGCCGGTGAACACGGTGTACCCGGCGCCGCGCAGCAGCGACGTGCACTCCTGGAGGAACGCCGCGTGGTTCGGCTCGCGCGGGTCGAGGGAGCGGACGACGGCGGCGTACGGGACGTGGTGGGGCCAGTCGATGCCCAGCGCCTTCGCCGAGCGGCGCAGCCGGGCGACCGCGCCGTCCGGGGCGCTGGGCAGGGTGCGCAGGATTCCGGTGCCGTACGTCAGCATCAACTGGGCGCCCGCGATGCCGGTGAGCAGGGAGATCTGGGCGTTCCAGCCGTCGGCGGGCAGCGGGGCGCGGTAGGTGAGCCCGTAGCCGTGGCCGGTCTCGACGATCTCCTGCTCGGGAACGTTGAGCGAGATGCCGCCGCGGGCGACCTCCTGCTGTTCGCGCAGGGTGCCGATGTCGCGCAGGAGCGCCAGGGACTCGGGTGCGGTGCCCGCGTCGATCTGCTTCTGTACGCCCTCGTAGTCGAGCTTGGCGCGGCTGCGGACGAGGGCGCGCCGCACGTCGGCGGCCGTGGTCGCGCCGTCCGCGTCGAGGTCGATCTGCCAGAGCAGCGCGGGCCGGGTCGCGCCGGGAAGCAGGCTGGCGGCGCCCTCGCTGAGCACGGTGGGGTGGAGCGGGGTCTTCCCGTCCGGGAAGTAGAGCGTGGTCACCCGGCGGTGCGCCTCGGCGTCCAGAGCGCCACCGGGCGCGACGAACGCGGCGACGTCGGCGATGGCGTAGTACACGCGATACCCCCCACCCGCCCGGCGCTCCAGGTACATCGCCTGGTCGAGGTCGGTGGAGGTGGGCGGGTCGATGGTGAACAGCGCGATGCCGGTCGCGTCGTAGGAGGGTGCGGGTGCCTCGGTGGCGGTGCGGGGTGCCTCTGCGGCGGCGCGGGGTGCCTCGGTGGCGGCGCGCTGGGCCTCGGCGGCGGCGCGCTGGGCCTCGGCGGTTACGTCGTCCGGGAACGCCGCGGGTACGTCCAGTGAGGCGCGCAGGGTGTCGAAGGCGGCGCGCAGGGGTGCCTCTGCGGCGGCCTGCAGGTGGAGGTGACGGCGGGGCATGCCTCCGAGCGTAGGTCTGCCCGCGAGCCCCGGCATGTCGGCTCTGCCTCCGCCCGCGGACCGCGGCCGCGTCCCAGGTGGGGTGACCTTGGCGGCACGCCCAGGATCGGCATCTTCAGCCCGTCCGGCTGCTCGACCCCGGCCCATGCGGGCCACCTCAGCCCGTCCGGCGATTGAGGACGAGCGCCCTTCAGGCGCGAACGGGGTCTGGGGCGGAGCCCCAGGCAACCCCGCCTGCGGCTGCGGACCGTGCCCGCGTCCCGCGCAGTTCCCCGCGCCCCCAGGTGGGCCGGCCGTGGCAGGGTGCCGATCTCAAGCATCTTCAGCCCGTCCGGCGATTGAGGACGAGGGCCGTTCAGGCCCGGACGGGGTCTGGGGCGGAGCCCCAGGGGGCCGCACTCTTCACTGGGCCGCACGGGAGGTGGGTGGGAGAACGCGCGAACGGGGCCCGGGGCGGAGCCCCGGGGCATGGTGGGTTCAGGGTGGGGGCCCGTGCGGCCGTACTCTGGCGCGAGGGGCCGCACCCCCTCCCCGTACGTACAAGAAGGAGAATCACCGTGCTGGTGCTCTTGCCGCCCTCCGAAGGAAAGGCCGCTTCGGATCGCGGGGCGCCACTGAAGGCGGAGTCGCTCTCCCTGCCGGGCCTCGCGCAGGCACGCGCCGCGGTCCTCGACGAGCTCGTCGAGCTGTGCGTCGCCGACGAGGACAAGGCCCGCGACGTGCTGGGCCTGAGCGAGGGCCTGCGCGGCGAGGTCGCCAAGAACGTCGAGCTGCGCACCGCCGGCACCCGCCCGGCCGGCGAGATCTACACCGGCGTCCTGTACGACGCCCTGGGCCTCGCCACCCTCGACGCCCCCGCCAAGCGCCGGGCGGCGAAGTCGCTGCTGGTCTTCTCGGGGCTGTGGGGCGCCGTCCGCACCGGCGACCGCATCCCGTCGTACCGCTGCTCGATGGGGGTGAAGCTGCCCGGCCTCGGCGCGCTCGGGGCGTACTGGCGGACCGTGATGGACCCGGTCATGACGGAGGCCGCCGGCACGGGCCTCGTCCTCGACCTCCGCTCGTCCGCGTACGCCGCCGCCTGGAAGCCCAGGGGCGCCGTGGCCGGACGCACCGCCACCGTCCGGGTGCTGCACTCCCAGATCGTCGACGGCGTCGAGAAGCGCTCGGTCGTCAGCCACTTCAACAAGGCGACCAAGGGCCGGCTCGTACGCGATCTGCTCACCGCGGGAGCCGCGCCCGCCGAGCCGGCCGAGCTCGTCGAGACCCTGCGCGGCCTCGGATACGCCGTCGAGGCCGAGGCTCCCGCGAAGCCGGGCCGCGCCTGGTCCCTGGACGTGATCGTGACGCAGATCCACTGAGCAGCAGTCCCGTCGCACGAGCGTTGCATCATGCGCAACGCCCGTTGCACAGAACGTAGGGCCCCGGCAGGATGGGCGCATGACGCCCCCCGCCGCGCCCTCGGCCAGCCCTGCCTCCCCCGCCTCCGTCCTGGATCTCGCGCCCGTCGTCCCCGTGGTGGTCATCGACGACGCCGCCGATGCCGTGCCGCTCGCGAGGGCGCTGGTGGCGGGCGGCCTCCCGGCGATCGAGGTGACGCTGCGCACCGCTGCGGCCCCCGCCGCGATCCGCGCCATCGCCGCCGAGGTGCCGGACGCCGTGGTCGGGGCGGGCACGGTGACGTCGCCGGGCACGGTCGCCGAGGCGGTGGGCGCCGGGGCCCGCTTCCTGGTGAGTCCGGGGTGGACGCCGGCCCTGCTGCACGCGATGCAGGAGTCGGGGCTGCCGTTCCTGCCCGGGGTCTCGACGACGTCGGAGGTCGTGGCACTGCTGGAGCAGGGCGTACGCGAGATGAAGTTCTTCCCGGCGGAGGCCGCGGGCGGCACGGCCTATCTGAAGTCGCTCGCGGGTCCGCTCCCGCAGGCGCGTTTCTGCCCGACCGGCGGCATCTCGCTCGCCTCGGCACCCGCGTATCTGGCCCTGCCCAACGTGGGCTGCGTGGGCGGCACGTGGATGCTGCCGCCGGACGCGCTCGCCGCCCGCGACTGGCCCCGCGTGGAGACCCTGGCCCGCGAGGCGGCCGCACTGCGCCGATCGTAGGGCGCGACTTTCAGGGGGCCGCCGCCTTCAGGTGCCGGGCGCCGCCCCCCACAGGAGCACGGCCTTCACTGACGCAGCTCCTCAGGTACCGCCACCCACAGAAGCGCAGCCCTCACTGATCTCACTGACGCAGCTCCTCAGGTACCGCCACCCACAGAAGCGCAGCCCTCACTGACGCAGCTCCTCAGGTACCGCCGCCGGCCCCCATACACGCGGCCTGCGGCGACGCAGCTTTCAGGGGCGCGGGGAACTGCGCGACCAGCCCCACACGACCTGCACCCGACGCCCCACCCGGAGCCCCCTCGCACCCAGCGCGCCCCTGAGCACCCCGAGGCACCGGACGCCCCCTCGCACCCAGGGCGCCCCTATGCACCCGAGGCAGCGGACGCCCCCTCGCACCCTGGGCGTCCGGGGCACCCCGGGTCACCCCGAAGCCCCCCGGCTCACCGCAGGTGCCCCGTGTCGTTCAGCAGCCGGACCGACGCGTTGCCGTCCCCGTAGTACGCCACCGCCGAGATCGAGGCCGCCGAGAGCTCCATCCGGAACAGGGACTCCGGCGGTGCCCCCAGGGCCAGCCTGACCAGGGTCTTGATCGGGGTCACATGGGTCACCGCGAGCACCGTGCGCCGGGGGTGCGCGGCGATCAGCCGGTCCCGGGCCGCGGCGACCCGCCGCGCCACCGCGGCGAAGCTCTCGCCGCCGCCCGTCGGAGCGGCCTTCGCGGAGGCGAGCCAGGCGTCGAGGTCGTCCGGGTGACGCTCCCGCACCTCCGCGAAGGTGAGCCCCTCCCACGCCCCGAAGTCCGTCTCGCGCAGACCCTCTTCGATGTGCACGTCGAGCCCGAGGCGGGCCGCGACCACGGCCGCGGTCTCCCGGCACCGCCGCAGCGGGGACGAGACGATGACCTCGATGGTGCCCCGCTCGGCGAAGGCCGCGGCGGCCCGCTCGGCCTGGCCGCGCCCGACGGCCGACAGCTCGGGGTCGGTCCCGCCGCTGCCGGAGAACCGCTTGGCCGGCGTGAGCGCCGTCTCGCCGTGCCGCAGCAGAACGAACGTGGCGGGCGCGCCCAGATCGGCGGAGGCTCCCCAGCCGACGGTCGCGGATGTGGCCCCAACCGCCTTGTTCGGTACGGGAGTTGACGCCAGGGCGTCGACAGCGGTCGCACCGGCGGCGGCACCGGCACCCGCCGCCCCCGGCGAACCTGCCGCCCCTTCCGAGGCCGCCCCCTCCGAAACCGCCGCACCCGAGGCCGCCCCCGCCAGCGCGGCGCGGGCCCGTGCCGCGCCCGCGGCCTGGTCGCCGACCACCCGCGCCGCACCCCGGTCCGCCGCGACGGAGAGCTCGGCCGTGGAGGCCGAGGGCTCCCAGGGCCGGCCGCGCTTGCCCGCGTCCATCGCCTCGTTGGCGAGCCGGTCGGCGTGCTTGTTGCGCTCGCGCGGGATCCACTCGTACGACACCTGTGAGGGCGGCAGGACCCGCCCGGCCTCGGCGGCGAGCGGCTTCATGTCCGGGTGCTTGATCTTCCAGCGGCCCGACATCTGCTCGACGACGAGCTTGGAGTCCATGCGGACCCGCACCCGCGCCGCCGGGTCGAGCTCGCGCGCGGCGCGCAGGCCGGCGATGAGCCCCTTGTACTCGGCGACGTTGTTCGTGGCGACGCCGATGAACTCGGCGGCCTCGGCGAGGGTCTCGCCGGTCGCCGGGTCGAGGACGACCGCGCCGTAGCCGGCGGGACCCGGGTTGCCCCGGGAGCCGCCGTCGGCCTCGACGACGAACTGCCGCACCGCGTCCGGCACTTACAGACCCGATTCCGAGGTGCGCACCAGGATGCGGCGGCAGTTCTCGCAGCGCAGGACCGCGTCGGGAGCGGCGGCCTTCACCTCGTTGACCTCGGTGATGTTGAGCTCCAGGCGGCAGCCCTCGCAGCGGCGCTGGTAGAGGCGGGCCGCGCCGACGCCGCCCTGCTGGGCGCGCAGCTTGTCGTAGAGCTTGAGGAGGTCGGCCGGGACGGAACCGGCGACGATCTCGCGCTCCTTGGTCACCGAGGCGATCTCGGCGTCGAGCCCGGCGAGCGCGGCGTCGCGGCGCGTGGTGGCGTCGTCGGTCTTGGTCTGCACCGAGGCGACCCGCTCGGTCAGCTCGGCGGCCCGCTCCTGGGCGGCCTCGCGGCGCTCCATGACTTCGAGGACGACGTCTTCGAGGTCGCCCTGGCGCTTGGCGAGCGAGACGATCTCGCGCTGGAGGCTCTCCAGGTCCTTCGGCGAGGAGACCGCGCCGGAGTCGAGGCGCTGCTGGTCACGGACGGCGCGCTGGCGCACCTGGTCCACGTCCTGCTCGGCCTTGGTCTGCTCGCGGGCGGTGTCGCTCTCCTCGGTCTGCGAGGCGACGAGGAGGTCGCGCAGCTGGGTGAGGTCCTTGGTGAGCGAGTCGATCTCGGCGTGCTCGGGCAGCGAGGTGCGCTTGTGCGCGAGCTGCGACAGGCGGACGTCCAGCGCCTGTACGTCGAGGAGGCGGATCTGGTCGGCGGGCGCGGCGTTCAGTTGGGGGCTCCATCAATAGAAGGGGAGGTGTGGTGGGCCGACCAGGGGTCGGTGACCGTCTTCGAGACGTGGACCCTGAGGTCCCAGCCGTGACGGTCGGAGATCTCGTCGAGCTGGGCGGCTGCCTGCTCGCACCAGGGCCACTCGGTGGCCCAGTGCGCGGCGTCGACCAGGCCGAGCGGAGAGTGCTGGGTGGCTTCGGAGACCGGGTGGTGGCGCAGGTCGGCGGTGAGGAAGGCGTCGGCTCCCGAGGCGCGTACGGCGTCGAAGAGGCTGTCGCCGGAGCCGCCGCTGACCGCGACGGTCCGCACCGGAGCGTCGAGGTCGCCGGCGACGCGGATGCCCTGCGAGGTGGCGGGGAGCCGGGCGGCGGCGCGGGCGGCGAACGCGCCGAGCGTCGTCGGGGGCTCCACCGCGCAGACCCGGCCGAGGCCGCGGCGGCCGGCCGGGTCGGTGGGGTCGGGTACGAGGGGGCCGGTGACGCGGAGGTCGAGGGCGCCGGCCAGGGCGTCGCTGACGCCGGGGTCGGCGGTGTCGGCGTTGGTGTGCGCGACGTGCAGGGCGATGTCGTGCTTGATCAGGGTGTGCACCACGCGGCCCTTGAAGTGGCCGGCGGCGACCGTGGTGGTGCCGCGCAGATAGAGCGGGTGGTGGGTGACGACCAGGTCGGCGCCGAGCGTGACGGCCTCGTCCACGATGTCCTGGACGGGGTCGACGGCGAACAGGACCCGGCGCACCTCGGCGTCGGGGTCGCCGCAGACGGTGCCGACGGCGTCCCACCCCTCGGCCCGCTCGGGCGGCCAGAGGGCGTCGAGCGCGGCGATGACTTCAGACAGACGGGGCACGCAGACAGGTTACCCGCGCTCCGCGCCCGGCCGGTCGGCCGCCGGTGGCTACTTCTTCACGGCCTTCCCGCCGGTCGCGGGCGGCGGGCCTTCCCCGGGGCGCCCGGGTCCGCCGTCAGGCGCCCCCGGACGCCCTCGGCCCCCTTCCGCCGGTTCCGCAGGGTCCGTCGGGCCGGCGGCCGAACCGGTGCGGCCGGGCGGGTCCGGGTCCGCCCTGCCTCACACAAATCGTTCCTGCACATCCGTCTCGCCTCCCGCGGGCGAATCCCGGGACCGCCACCCATTGGTGTGAAGCGCGGGGGCTCGTGTTGTCCGGCCGGAGCAGCGAAAACTAGCTTCGGTGGCCGGAGGTGACCCATCTGATGACGGCTTTGGCCATCGAGACCGCCGCCGAGGGCGGCGCGGTCAGGAGTACGGGATTCGCCATCACGGCGGACGGTGCGTACGCCGCGAGGCTGGTGCGCGACGAGGGCGGCAGCGCGGCCTGGTTCCCCGAGCGCTGGACGCTCGACGGCCCCGAGCCGTACGCGGTGCCGCTCCCCGGCAACCAGCCGGAGGAGCCCGGCACCGGGGTGCTGCCCCTGGCGGACGGCAGGGTGCTGATCCACCGCAGGATCGCCGACCGGCACTCCTTCGCCCTGCTCTATCCGACCGGCCCCGCCACCGGCGAGCTGCCGCTCGGCGCGGTCGACGCCGGGCAGGACGAGCTCACGCTGCTCCCGCCGTCCCCCGACGGCAGCTGCGCGTACGCCATCGCGGCGGGCCGGGACAGCACGGCGCTGTGGCTGGTGGCGGGCGGCGCGTTCGGCCCCGAGCTGGTCGCCCGGATCGAGGGGTACTGCTCGGGCGGGGTCTGGCTCGACCGCACCGGCCGGATGCTCGCCCTCGACCGGGAGCTGGACGGCCGCACCAAGGCGGTCGCCGTCGACCTGGAGCGCGGCGCCGAGGTGACCGAGCTGCTCCAGATCACCGAGGACAGCGACGACCGGCTGCTGCTCGCCGACGCCGACAGCGGGCTCATCCTGATCCGCTCGAACGCCCCGGGCCACGACCGGCTCGGCTGGGGGGTGCTCGGCTCCGCGCTCCCGGTCCGCTTCCCGGAGTGCCTGCGCCTGGCCGACGCGGCGATCACACCGTTCGCCGTGCAGCCGGGCCAGGTCCTGATGCCGGAGTCGTGTGCGGTGGCCCTGCGCATCGACGCGGCGGCCGGCACCTGGGTGGGTGTCTGGCGCCCGGCCGGCCGCCACCTCCATCAACGGGCCGCGCCCGAAGGATGGCTGGCGGGTGCGGGCCTGTGGACACCGGAGGGGACGCTGAAGCTGCCGTACGTCACCGAGGCGAACCCGTGCGCGGTGCACCGGATGCCGGCGCCCGCCGACCCGCCGCCCGCGCCGCGCCCGGCGCCCGCCAAGCCCGCCGCGGCCAAGCCCGTCCCGCTGGGGCAGGCGCCCCTGACCGGCCGCAGGCCCGCCCCGGAAGATCGTTAGAATCGGCGGCCAGTACGAGGGACACGCGTGAAGACGACTACGGGGTGACGACAGCTCATGTCCAACCAGACCGACACCCGTCCGCTGGAGACGGGGAACGACCACGAGGGCCGGCACCGGGGCGGTGCGGCGCCGACGGAGGATTCGGTGACGGAGCCCCACGGACGCCACCGGCGCGAGGAGAACGCGGGCAGCACCGCCTGACCGCGAAGAGCGCCGAAGGCCCCCGGGGTGGACCACCCCGGGGGCCTTCGGCGCCGCCGGGCCCGTTCAGCCGTGCTTGAGCCCGAGGACCTCGGCCGCCGCGAAGGTCTCGCCCGCGGGCCGGTCCGCGTAGTAGGGCGAGATCAGCTCGTCGAGTTCCTGGTACGAGAAGACCTCCTTGGCGGTGTCGAACGTGGCCGCCACCCGCGGCCGTTCGATGACCGCGACCATGCCGCCGTGCACCACCAGGAGCTGCCCGTTGACCTTGGCGGCGGCCGGCGAGGCCAGATAGCCCACCAGGGGTGAGACGTGCTCGGGCGCCAGCGGGTCGAGCTGCCCCCGGCCCGGCTCCTGGAACCCGGCGAACACGTCCTCGGTCATCCGGGTGCGGGCGCGCGGGCAGATCGCGTTGGCGGTGACCCCGTACTTGGCGAGCGCGAGCGCGGTCGAGGTGGTGAGGCCGACGATCCCGCCCTTGGCCGCCGCGTAGTTGGGCTGGCCCGCGGAGCCCGCGAGGAAGGCCTCCGAGGAGGTGTTGACGATGCGGCCGTAGACCGGGCCGCCCGCCGCCTTGGAGCGCTCACGCCAGTGCGCGGCGGCGAAGTGGGTGGTGTTGAAGTGCCCCTTGAGGTGCACATGGATCACCGAGTCCCACTCCTCCTCGCTCATCGAGAAGATCATCCGGTCCCGCAGGATGCCCGCGTTGTTGACCAGGATGTCGAGTTTGCCGTACGTGTCGATCGCCAACCGCACCAGCTCGCCGGCCTGTTGGTGGTCGGCCACGTCACCGGTGTGGGCGGTGGCCCGGCCGCCCGCGGCGCGGATCTCGGCGGCGACCTCCTCGGCGGGCCCGGCCGACGCCTGGCCCGAGCCGTCGCGGCCGGGCTGCCCGAAGTCGTTGACGACGACGGACGCGCCGAGCCGTGCCAGTTCGAGCGCTTCGGCCCGGCCGAGGCCGCGCCCGGCGCCGGTGACGATCGCGGAAAGCCCTTCAAGTGGCAGTGCTGCCATGCCGGTTGGATCCTCTCGCACGGGGTGGACGGACGGGGTCGAGCAAGTCGACCGCGAGGCGGGGCGGGTCAGATCTCGATGCAGGTGCGCAGGGCCTCGCCGCTGCGCATCTGGTCGAGCGCGTCGTTGATCCCGGCGAGCCGCACCCGGTGGGTGATCAGGCCCTCCAGGTCGATGCGGCCCGCCCGCCACAGCGCGATGGCCCGCTCGTAGGAGCGCAGCACGTCGCCGCCGCCGTACATGGACGGCAGGATGCGCTTCTCGTCGAAGAACAGCTCGAACATGTTGACCTGGAAGTAGTCGTCCATGGCTCCGGCGCCGACCACGCACAGGGTGCCGCCGCGCCGGGTGTTCTCGTACGCGGTGCGGGCGGTGGCGGAGCGGCCCACCACCTCGAAGACGTAGTCGAAGCCCTCGCCCGCGGTGATCCGCTGCTTGGCGTCGGCGAACTCGGCGGGCGAGACCGCCTCCGTGGCGCCGAACCGGAGCGCCGCCTCGCGCCGCGACGCCACCGGGTCGACGGCGACGATCTGGGCGGCGCCCTGCACCCGGGCGCCCTGGATGGTGGAGATGCCGACGCCTCCGCACCCGATGACGGCGACCGACGAACCCGCCTCCACCTTCGCGGTGTTGATGGCGGCGCCGAGCCCGGTGGTCACGCCGCAGCCGATGAGCGCGGCGATCTCGTACGGCACGTCGTCGGGGATCGGGACGGCGCAGCCGGCCGCGACCACGACCTCCTCGGCAAAGGTGCCGGTGCCCGCGAACCCGAACACGTCGCCGCCGGCCCGCTGGAAGTTGGGGGTGCCGGCGTTCATGAACCCGGCCAGACAGAGCTGGGTCTGGCCGCGCCTGCAGGACGGGCACGCCCCGCAGGCCGGCAGCCAGCACATCAGGACCCGGTCGCCCTGCTTCAGGCTCGTCACGCCGTCGCCGACGTCGATGACCTCCCCGGCCCCCTCGTGGCCGGGCACGAACGGCGCGGGCTGCGGCAGGACGCCGCTCATCGCCGAGAGGTCGGAGTGGCACAGGCCGGTGGCGCGGACGCGGAGTCTGACCTTGCCCGGCCCGAAGCCGGTCGCCTCCATGTCGTCGACCACGTCGAGCTTGTCCTGGCCTATCTCGTGCAGTACGGCTGCGCGCATGGTGTGCTCCCCTCGATCCCATCACGTACCGGAACAAGTACCGGACAGCAAAGCTCAGTTGTGCTCGACGACCGTGTCGGAGAGGACCGGTGCGTCGTCCCGCTCGACGGCCGTGACCGACACCTGGACCCGGCCGGGGCCCGACCACATCCGCACGCGCAGGGTCTCGCCGGGGAAGACGACTCCGGTGAAGCGGGTGGCGTACGAGCGGACCCGGGTCACATCGCCGCCGAGCAGGGTGTCCACGACGGCCTTGAGCGTCATCCCGTAGGTGCACAGGCCGTGCAGGATGGGCCGTTCGAAACCGGCCAGCTTGGCGAAGTCGGGGTCGGCGTGGAGCGGGTTCCAGTCGCCGGACAGCCGGTAGAGCAGGGCCTGTTCCTCGCGGACCGGGCGCTCGACGACGTGGTCCGGGGCGCGGTCGGGCTGCTCGACGCGGGCCGAGGGTCCCCGGTCGCCGCCGAAGCCGCCCTCGCCGCGGACGAAGATCTGCGCGTCGCTGGTCCACAGCGGGCCGTCCGCGTCGGCGGCCTCGGTGCGCAGCACCAGGATGGCGGCCTTGCCCTTGTCGTAGACGGCGGCGACCTTCGAGGTCGAGGTGGCTTCGCCGCGCACCGGCAGCGGCCGGTGCAGGGTGATGGCCTGGCCGCCGTGGAGCACCGCCGCCAGGTCGACCTCGATGCCGGGTGCGGAGAGCCCGCCGACCACGCCCATGCCCGCGCCCGCGACGGTCGCGAAGGAGGGCAGCACGTGCAGGCGGGACTCCAGGGTGTAGCGCAGTTCGTCGGGGTCGGTCGCCGGCGCGCCCGCCCCGAGGCCCAGGTGGTAGAGCTGGATGTCCTTGTGGTCCCAGGTGATGGTGGTGGACCGGGGCTCGGCGGCGAGCGCCTTCGCGGCATCAATGGGCATGAGGATGCTGCTCCTTGGGCGTTGTGCGGGCACGGGAAGAAGACCTCGGTGCGGCCGTCCGCACCGTCGGCCCCACCGAGGTCGTACTGGACCGGACCGAGGACCCGTTCCGGGGCGGGATCCGCTCGCTGCCGGACCCGTTCTAGAACGCGTTCTAGGCCGATGGCCCCCAGGTATAGCGCACGCCCCGGCCGTTGTGAAGACTCCTGACGCTTCGTCAGCTCTCGTGGCGGGGCCGCCCCGTGCTCCTTTCGGCGGGGGTACCCCATGACATTTGTCCTGCCCAGCTCCGTACAAGCGCATCTGGGGCGACCCCCCTGGCGCTCCGTAGCGTTCAGGGCATGACGCAGACGACGACACAGAGCGCCACCGCGGTCCGCTTCAGCGGGGTGGTGAAGTCCTACGGGGCGGTCCGGGCGGTGAACGGGGCCGAGCTGTCCATCGGGCGCGGCGAGACCGTGGCCCTGCTCGGCCGCAACGGGGCCGGCAAGTCCACCACCATCAGCCTCCTGCTCGGCCTGAACGAACCCGACGCCGGCGAGGTGCGGATCTTCGGCCGGAGCCCGGAGCGCGCGGTGCGGGACGGGCTCGTCGGCGCGATGCTCCAGGAGGGCAGCCCCATCCCCCGGGTCACCGTGCGGGAGCTGGTGTTCTTCATCGGCAGCATGTACCCGAAGCCCATGCCGGTCGCCGAGGCGCTGGCGCTCGCCGGGCTCACCGACTTCGCCGACCGCCGGGTCGACAAGCTCTCCGGCGGCCAGACCCAGCGGGTCCGGTTCGCGATGGCGCTGGCCGGCAACCCCGAGCTGCTGCTGCTCGACGAGCCGACGGCCGCCCTGGACGTGGAGGCGCGCCGCGCGTTCTGGGAGTCGATGCGCACCTACGCCGACCGCGGCAACACGGTCATGTTCTCCACCCACTACCTCGAAGAGGCCGACGACAACGCGGACCGCATCGTCGTCATCGACCAGGGCCGCATCGTGGCCGACGGGCCCGGCGAGCAGATCAAGCGGGCGGCCGGCGGCAGCCTGGTCTCCTTCGACCTCGCGGGCACCCCGAGCGCCGGCCTGTCGCTGCTCCCGGGCGTGGTCACCGTCGAGATCCACGGCGACCGCGCCAAGCTGCGCACCGACGACTCGGACGCCACCGTGGTGGCGCTCGCCGCCATGGGCGCCGTACGCCGTCTCGAAGTGGCCCCCGCCAGCCTCGAAGACGCCTTCCTCTCCCTCACCGCACGCGAAAGCGAGACCGTCTGATGGTCGAGTACATCAAGCTGGAGATGCGGCGCACGCTCCGTGACGCCTCCTTCGTGATCTTCGGCATCGGGATGCCCGTCCTGATGTATCTGCTCTTCACCAACATCGGCGGCGCCGGCAACGGCGACGACTGGAAGGTCCAGTCGATGATCGGCATGGCGGCCTACGGCGCGCTGGGCGCGGCCCTCGGCGTCGGCACCGGGGTCGCGTCCGACAAGTCGATCGGCTGGCTGCGGCAGATGCGGATCGCCCCGCTCCCGCCGACGAAGGTGGTGACCGGGCGGGCCATCAGTGGCTCCGTGACGGTGCTGCCCGGCATCCTCGCCGTGTTCCTCTCCGGCGCCCTGATCAACGGGGTGCGCCTGGACGCCTGGCAGTGGGGCGCGCTCACGCTGCTCCTGTGGGTCGGGGCGCTGCCCTTCACGATGCTGGGCCTCGGCAACGGCTACCGGCTCTCCGCGCAGGCCACCGGCGTCGTCAACGTGGCCTGCCTGATGGGCCTCGCGATCCTCGGCGGCCTGTGGTTCCCGGTCGACGCCTTCCCCCGCTGGCTGCGCACGATCGCCGAGTACACTCCGACCCACCGCTTCGCCGACCTCGGCTGGGCCACCTCGCAGGGCCACGCCCCGGGTGCGGCCACCATCGCGCTGATGGCGGCCTGGCTGGTGGTCTTCGGTGCGTACGCCGTGGTCTCCTACCGTCGGTCCGCACGGACCGCGTGAGCTCCGGCACCGGGACCGGGTGGAACTCATGAGCCGTCAGTACGGGGAGAACGCGATGCCATCACTGCTGCCGAAGCTGCCCGCGCGGGGCGCGAGGGCCGACGACTTCCCCGGGCCGCCCGCCAACGCCTACACCTTCCTGCCGTGGCTCCTGATGGGCACCGGCGCCGTCATCGACGTGGCCAAGGGCAACGTGGCCCAGCCGGTGCTCGGCGCCCTCGGCATCGTCGCCTTCGCGGTGCTGTACGCCCTGGTCGCCTTCCGCGCCTTCGACAAGCAGCGCCGCGAGGAGCGCACCACCCTGGTCCTGCTCGGCTCGCTGGCCGCCGTCACCTACGCCCTGGGCCTCGGCTACGGCGGGAACTGGCTCCTCTTCTTCCCGCTGCTCTCCCTGACCTGCGGCGCGGTCCTGCGCGACAAGCGGCTGGGCGTCGTCATCATCACGCTGGCCGGCTCGGTCGGCGTCATCTCCGGCATCAAGACCGGCGACCCGTGGGACAACATGACCATCGCGTACGGGACGTTCCTGTCCGGCATGGTCATCGCCGCGCTCCTCTCGCTCTCCGAGACGGTGCGCGAACTGCGCGAAACGCGCCAGGAGTTGGCGCGTACCGCGGTCGAGAAGGAGCGGCTGCGCTTCTCCCGCGATCTGCACGACCTGCTGGGCCACACCCTGTCGGTGATCGTGGTGAAGTCCGAGGCGGCCCGCCGGATCGCGCCGCGCGACCTGGACGCGGCGCTCGGCCAGGTCGCCGACATCGAGTCGGTCGGCCGCCAGGCGCTCACCGAGATCCGCGAGGCCGTCACCGGATACCGCGAGGGCAGCCTCGCCACCGAACTCGACCGGGCCCGCTCGGCCCTCAGCGCCGCCGAAGTCGAGCCGCTGGTGCGCCAGTCGGGCCCGCCGCTGCCCGCGCAGGCCGAGGCGCTGCTCGGCTGGGTGGTCCGCGAGGCCGTCACCAACGTCGTACGCCACAGCGCGGCGACGCGCTGCGAGATCGTCATCGAGGGCACGCCCGAACGGGTCACCCTGACGGTCACCGACAACGGCAGGGGAGCCCCCGCCGCGCCCGCCCCGGCCCCGCGGATCGGCGGCACCGGCCTGAAGGGCCTGACCGAACGCCTCGCCGCCGCCGGCGGCTCCCTGACGGCGGGCCCCGCGCCCCGCGCCGGGTTCCAGGTCGGCGCCGAGCTCCCGGTCGACCCCGGGGACACGGCCCTGGACGCCGAACTGAGCACGGCGCCCGGCCGCTCCTGACGTCCGCCCGGATCCCGCCCGTGCCTCAGCGGTGCAGCACGGGCCGGTAGACCAGCTCCTGGACGCGGCCGTCCAGCGTGCGGCTCTCCAGCAGTTCGAGGTCGAAGTCGTCGGCGCCGCGGAAGACCGGGGCGTCTCCGGTCCGGCCGGTGATCACCGGGAAGAGCGTCACCTGGACCCGGTCGACCAGGCCGGCCGCCATCAGCGCCCGGTTCAGCGACAGGCTGCCGTGGGAGCGCAACGGCACCGGGGACTCCTCCTTGAGCCGGGCGACCGCCTCGACGGCGTCGCCGCCCACCACGGTCGCGTCGGGCCAGTCGAGCGGCGCGCGCAGGGTGCTCGACACCACCGTCGCCGGCATGGTGTGCATCCGGCTCACCCAGGGGTCGCGCACCCCGGACTCCTCGGTGCTCTCCGCCAGCATCCGCGCGAACTCCCGGTAGGTGGTGGCGCCGAAGACCATCCGCTGCTCCTCGCCGTACAGGGCGAGACGGTGGTCGAGCAGTTCGGGGCCCTGCTTGCCCCAGTAGCCTCCCCAGCCGGGGTCGGTCACGCCGCCGAAGCCGTCGAGGCTGGAGAAGACGTCGAAGGTGTAGGGGGCGGTCATGGTGATCTCCTCGGGTGCGGTCGATCCGTACGGCGGTGGATCCGGACTCCGTACAACGAGGCAGACCGAGCGGCGCGACAGAACTCATCGCGGGCACGGGGCTGTCTGGCCGTAGCCTGACCCCATGGACGAGATGCCCCAGGACCACCGACCCGCCAAATCCGTGCGCGTTCTCCTCGCCGAGGACCAGGGCATGATGCGCGGCGCGCTCGCGCTGCTGCTCGGGCTCGAGGAGGACATGGAGGTGGTCGCGCAGGTCTCGGCCGGCGACAAGATCGTCCCGGAGGCGCTCGTGGCGCGGCCCGACGTGGCCCTGCTCGACATCGAACTGCCCGGCAAGAGCGGCCTCGACGCGGCGGCCGAGCTGCGCGAGGAGGTGCCGGACTGCCGGGTCCTGATCCTCACCACGTTCGGCAGGCCCGGCTATCTGCGCCGCGCGATGGAGGCGGGCGCGGCCGGGTTCCTCGTGAAGGACGGGCCGGTCGAGGACCTCGCCGAGGCGATCCGGCGGGTGCTGCGCGGCGAGACCGTCATCGACCCGGCGCTCGCGGCGGCCGCCCTCAGCGCGGGCCCGAGCCCGCTGACCGCGCGGGAGCGCGACGTCCTGAACGCGTCGGTGGACGGGGCGACGGTCTCCGACATCGCGGGCAAGCTGCACCTGTCGGAGTCGACGGTCCGCAACTACCTGTCGTCCGCCATCGGCAAGACCAACACCCGCAACCGCATGGAGGCGGTACGCTCCGCCCGCCAGCAGGGCTGGCTGTAGCGGACCGCGCCGGCCGCGAGGCCCGCGCCCGGCCCCGGTCTCAGCCGCGGACGGCCGGGCGCGCCGCCCGGGGCAGCCACACCAGCGCGAGCAGCACACTGCCGAGCAGCACGAATCCGCCGACGCGGAACGCGAGGGCGTATCCGGCGGTGAGGCTCTCGGCGCTCTGGACCAGTCCGGTCCTGGACGCCGCGACCGTGGACAGGACGGCGAGGCCCAGCGCCCCGCCCATCGTCCTGGAGGTGTTGATCAGGCCGGAGACGAGCCCGGCCTCACCCGGCGCCGCACCCGAAGTGGCCAGCGCGGCAAGGGGAGTTGTGGCGAGTCCCGCGCCGGTCATCATGAGGACGCCGGGCACCAGGACCGCCAGCCAGTACGGATCGTCGGCGCGCATCGTGGACTGCCAGCCGAACCCGGCCGCGGTCACCAGCATGCCGAGCACCGTCAGGTTCCGCGCGCCGGTCCTCGGTATGATCCGGGGCGCGAGCTTCGAGCCCACGACGACGCTGAGGGAGCTGGGGATGAGCGCGAGGCCGGCGCCGAGCGGGGTGTAGCCGAGCACGTTCTGCGCGTACAGGGTCATGAAGAACCACGTGCAGAACATCGCGGAGCCGCACACGAACATGACGGCGTTGGCAGCGGAGACGCCCCGCAGACGGAAGAGCCGCAGCGGCATGAGGGGCGCGGCGGTCCTGGCCTCGACGACGAGGAAGCCGAGCAGCAGGGCGAGGCCGCCGAGCAGCGGGACCAGCGTCGCGGGGGCGGCCCAGCCCGACGCCTCCGTCTGCACGATGCCGTACGAGAGCGTCGCGAGCCCGGCCGTGACGAGGACGGCGCCGGGCAGGTCGAGGCGGACGCGCCCGTCGGCCCGCGACTCGGTGATCCACAGCGCGGCGCCGAGCAGCACGAGCGCGCCGACCGGCACGTTGATGAGCAGGACCCAGCGCCACGACAGGGCGTCGGTGAGCGCCCCGCCGACGAGTCCGCCCGCGGCGCCGCCGCCCGCGCCGACCGCCGCCCAGGTGCCGATCGCCCGGGTGCGGGCGGCGCCCTCCGGGACGGCGGCGGTCAGGATGGTGAGGGTGGCCGGCGCGAGGACGGCGGCCCCGAGCCCCTGCGCGGCCCGCGCGGCGAGCAGTTGCCAGCCCTCCTGGGCGAGGCCGCCGCCGAGACTGGCCGCGGTGAACAGGCCGAGCCCCACGAGGAACATCCGCTTGCGCCCGTAGAGGTCCCCCGCGCGCCCGCCGAGCAGCATGAACCCGGCGAAGGCGATGGCGTACGCGTTGACCACCCACTGCAGCCCGCCCGCGCTCATGCCGAGGCCGGTCCGCATGGAGGGGAGGGCGACGTTGACGACGGACACGTCGAGCACGACAAGAAACTGCCCCGCACAGGCGGCCAGCACGACGGGCCAGGTGCGGGGGGTTCCGGTGGGGGTGGATATATGGGTGTCTGCGGACGCGTAGGCCATGCGGGTCATGGTCGCACGCGGGGCCCACCCATTACCCGCCCTTTCCCCACGCGGGGGCACGGCCGGCGGGTGCCGGGTGCCCCACCAGGGGCGCGGGGCTGTACCCATCGCGCGGCTCCACCGCGAGGGCGCGACCGGCTTGGCATGCCGGGTGCCCTATCAGGGGCGCGGGGCTGTACCCATCGCGCGGCTCCACCGCGGGGGCACGACCAGCCACGCACGGTCCGCAGCCGAGGGCCGCCCGGGGTCACTGGGGCAGGCCCCAGGCCCCGGAGATGGCCCCGCCCCGCCCCTTCCCTGAACCCTCCGGGGGGGGGAAGTCTCTGCGGACCGTGGTCGCTTCTCGCGCAGTTCCCCGCGCCCCTGAGCGGGACTGGTGCCGGGCGGCATGGACCGAGGGGAACTCAGCGGCGCAGCAGCGTCACCACCGCCGCGCCGCCCAGGCCTATGTTGTGGGCGAGGCCCACCCGCGCACCCTGCACCTGGCGCGGGCCCGCCTCGCCTCTCAGCTGCCACACCAGCTCCGCCGCCTGGGCGAGCCCCGTCGCGCCCAGCGGGTGGCCCTTGGAGATCAGGCCCCCGGACGGGTTGACCACCCAGCGCCCGCCGTACGTCGTCGCGCCGGATTCGACGAGCTTGCCCGACTCCCCCGGCGCGCACATCCCGAGCGCCTCGTACGTCAGCAGCTCGTTGATCGAGAAGCAGTCGTGCAGTTCGACGACATCGATGTCCTCGATGCCGAGCCCCGCCCGCTCGAACGCCTGCCGCCCGGCCTCGCGGGACATCGGAGCCCCCACCGCGTCGATACAGCTCCCCGACGCGAAGGACTCCTCGGTGTCGGTGGTCATCGACTGGCCGGCGATCTCGACCGCCTGGTCCGCCAGGCCGTGCCGCTCCACGAACCGCTCCGAGACGACGACCGCCGCCGCGGCCCCGTCCGAGGTCGGTGAGCACTGGAGCTTGGTCAGCGGCCGGTGGATGGTCCTCGCCGCGAGGATCTCCTCCACCGAATAGGGCTCCTGGAACTGCGCGTTGGGGTTGTTCACCGAGTGCCGGTGGTTCTTGGCGCCGACCGCGGCGAGCTGCGCCGCCGTCGTCCCGTACCGCTCCATGTGTTCGCGCGCCGCGTTGCCGAAGATCTGCGCGGTGGGCGGCGTCATCTCGAAGCCGTGGCGCGCCGCCATGACGCCGTAGTGCCGGGCCACCGGCGACGTCGCGAAGTCGCCGCCGTCCGATCCGCCGCCGAGCGCGCCCCGCTTCATCTTCTCGAAGCCGAGCGCGAGGACGCAGTCGCTCGCGCCACCCTCCACGAACTGCCGCGCCATCATCAGCGCGCTCGACCCGGTCGCGCAGTTGTTGTTGACGTTGTAGACCGGAATGCCGGTCAACCCCATTTCGTAGACGGCGCGTTGACCGGCGGTGGACGCCTGGAAGCAGTAGCCGACGGGGACCTGCTCCACCTGGTCGTAGCCGATGCCCGCGTCCGCGAGCGCCGCGCCGCCCGCCTCCTTCGCCATGTCCCAGTACTGCCAGTCGCGGGATTCCGGCTTCTCGAACCTGGTCATGCCGACACCGACGATGTAGCTCTTCATCGCACTCTTCACGACAACGGGACCCTTCAGTCTCGGGGGAAGTCAGTCTCGGGGGAGTCAGTCTCGGGGCAGGCCGAGGATGCGCTCGGCGACGACGTTGAGCTGGACCTGGGTGGTGCCGCCCGCGATGGTCAGGCAGCGCGCCATGAGGAAGCCGTGCACGGCCCGCTCGCCCGCTCCCTCGGCGGACGCGCCCTCGGGGCCGAGGAGTTCGAGGGCGAGTTCGGCGACCTTCTGCTGGTGCGGGGTCTGGATGAGCTTGCGCAGGCTGGCACCGGCGCCGGGTTCCAGGCCCGACACCTGCTGCATGGTGGTGCGGAGTCCGATGCAGGCCAGCGCGTGCGCCTCCGCGGCGAGCGCGCCGATCCGCGCCCGGCACGCCCCGTCGAGCCCCGCGGCGCGGCCGATCAGCGCTTCGAGGCCGGTGTCGAAGGCGACCTGGTCGGCCATGTGGACCCGTTCGTTGCCCAGGGTGTTGCGGGCGACCCGCCAGCCGCCGTTCACCTCGCCGACGACGGCGTCGGCGGGGAGCAGCGCCCCGTCGAAGTAGACCTCGTTGAAGAGGGAGTCGCCGGTGATCTCCTTCAGGGGGCGGATGTCGACGCCCTCGGCGCGCTTCATGTCGACGAGGAAGTAGGTGAGCCCCTGGTGCTTGGGGGCGTCCGGGTCGGTGCGGGCGAGCAGGATGCCGTAGTCGGCCCATTGCGCGGCGCTCGTCCACACCTTCTGTCCGGTGACGCGCCAGCCGCCGTCGGGGGTGCGCTCGGCCTTGGTGCGCAGCGAGGCGAGGTCGGAGCCGGCGCCGGGTTCGGAGAAGAGCTGGCACCACAGGAGTTCGCCGCGCAGGGTGGGGGCCAGGAAGCGGTCCTGCTGGGGGCCGGTGCCGTACGCGAGGAGCGAGGGCACCACCCAGGTCGCGATGCCGAGGTCGCTCACCTTGACCCCGGCGCGCCTCAACTCCTCCTGTATGACGAGCTGTTGGACCGGTCCGGCGCCGAGACCGTACGGCGCGGGCAGGTGCGGGGCGGCGTAGCCGGTGGGGGCGAGGGCGCGGCGGGCGGCGCCGGGGTCGAGGCCCCGTACCGCTTCGGCCGCCGCGCGCGCCGCCGGGCGGAAGTTCTCCGCCTCGGACGGCAGTTGGAGGCGCAGCTCCCTGCGGGCGCCGGCGGCGGCGAGGCGGACGGCCCGCAGCCGGTGGGTGTCGCCCGCGCCGAGCAGCTGGCGGGCGACGAGGGCGCGGCGCAGATACAGATGGGCGTCGTGCTCCCAGGTGAAGCCGATGCCGCCGAGGATCTGCACGCAGTCCTTGGCGCAGGTGAACGCGGCGTCGAGCGCGGTGGCCGCGGCGAGCGAGGCGGCGAGGCCGCGCACCTCGGGGGGCTCGTCCATGGCGCGGGCCGCGTCCCACACCAGGGCGCGGGCCTGTTCGAGGCGTACGAGCATGTCGGCGCAGAGGTGTTTGACGGCCTGGAACCGCCCGATGGGCCGGCCGAACTGCTCGCGCACCTTGGCGTAGGAGGCGGCGGTCTCCAGGGCGCGGGCGGCGGTGCCGCAGGCCTCGGCCGAGAACAGCAGGGCGGCGAGGTCGTGGACCAGGTCGGCGTCCACGTCGAGGACGCGGCCGGCCGGGACCACGACGCGGTCGGCCACGACGTCGGCGGTGGGGCGGGTGGGGTCGGCGCCGCGGTGCGCGGTGATCCGCAGGGCGTCGGCGTCCACGGCGAGCCACACCGTACGGTCTCCCTGCGAGGCGGCGAGGATCACCAACTCGGCCTGGGCGGCGGCGAGTACGGGCGGGGCCGCGCCGTCGAGGAGCCGGGCTCCGTCGCGCGCGCCGGCGGTGAGGGTGCCCGTGCCGAGTGCCACGGCGGCGGTCCTGCGCCCTTCGGCGAGGTCGGCGACGAGGTCGTCGTGGACTCCCGCCCTGCGGAGCAGCTCCGCGGCGAGCACCGTGGACAGATACGGTCCGGGCAGCAGCGCGCGGCCGGCCTCCTCCAGAACGACGGCGAGCTCGGGCAGCCCGCCCCCGCCGAACTCCGCACCGAGGTGGATGCCGAGCAGCCCCTGCTCGACGAGCGCGTCCCAGTACGGCGGCCGGGAGCCCGTCGGTCCGGGGGCGTCGAGGAGTTTGCGCACCTCGTCCACCGGCACGGTCCGCGCGAGCCGGCCGCGTACCGCGGCGGCGAGCTCCCGCTGTTCTTGTGTGATCGCGATGCCCATGTACGCCCTCACCCGTCGGCCGGACCGGAACGGCGTCAGAGTAGAACACGTTCCATTCTGACGGAAGGTCAGATGGCGGGCGACCTTGGCGGGGTGCCGGGCAGCACGCGCGCCCTCGGCCCGTCCGGCGTCTGAGGACGAGCGCCCTTCGGGCGCGAACGGGGTCCGGGGCGGAGCCGCAGGGGGGCGGGGTGGCCCGGAGGGAAGCGGGGTCGGGGGTGTGCGGCACCATGGGGGCGCCCATACCTACGACTCAGAGGAGCCGGACCGTGGCCTCTCCCACGCCGCACATCCTGGCCGCCTTCGAAGCGGCGAAGGGCTTCATGCCCGTGAAGGAAGGACTGGCGCTGTACGAGGCGGCCACCACGGCCGGGACGCTCGGGCTCCCGCTCCTGGAGGTCGGCACCTACTGCGGGCGCTCCACGATCCTGCTCGCGGAGGCGGCCCGCGAGTCCGGCACGGTCGCGGTCACCGTCGACCACCACCGCGGCAGCGAGGAGCAGCAGCCGGGCTGGGAGTACCACGACCCGACGGTCGTCGACGCCGAGGTGGGACGCATGGACACGCTCCCCACCTTCCGGCGGACCCTGCACGCCGCCGGCCTGGAGGACCATGTGATCGCGGTGGTCGGGCGCTCGCCGCAGGCGGCGCGGGTGTGGGGCGGGCGGCTCGGCCTCGTCTTCATCGACGGGGGCCACACCGACGAGCACGCCACCGCCGACTACGAGGGCTGGGCGCCGAAGCTCGCCGAGGGCGGCACCCTGGTCATCCATGACGTCTTCCCCGACCCGGTGGACGAGTTCACCGGCCAGGCCCCGTACCGCATCTACCTGCGGGCCCTCGAATCCGGCGCGTTCACCGAGGTCTCGGCGACCGACTCGCTGCGGGTCCTGCGCAGGACGTCCGCCGCGCTGTGACCCCCCGGGGCGCCCGCGGCGCGGCGCGGATCAGGCACGATCCCGGAGCGACGGCCTAGCATCGCACCCGTGTCGTACGACAGCGAGTCATCGAATCCGGACAGCCGGTCGCGCCGCGGGCGCCGCCGGGCCCTCGTCACCCTCGCCGCCCTGGCGCCGACCGTCCTCGCGGGCTGGCTGGTCTCGCAGGCGATGGCCGACCACGGTAGGCAGGACGACAAGCCGCCGAAGGCGCTGCCCAGCCACGGCGCGCCGTCGTCGCCCCCCGGGGCCGGCACCGCGACCCTGACGGTGTCGGGCTCCCCGCGCCCCGGCTCGTCCGCGCCGTCGGCTCCGCCGCAGGGCGGATCCGGCACCGGAGCGCTCGCCGGAAAGACCGTCGTCATCGACCCGGGTCACAATCCGAATAATTTCCGGCATACAAAAGAGATCAATGAGCCGGTGGACATCGGAACGAACGAGAAGGAATGCGACACCACCGGCACCGAGACCAACGACGGTTATACGGAAGCCGAGTTCACGCTCGATGTGTCGCACCGGATCAGGGCGATCCTCGAAAAGCAGGGCGCCAAGGTGATCTTCACGCAGAACGGCGACCGGACATTCGGGCCGTGTGTGGACGAGCGGGCCCGGATCGGCAATCGGGCGAAGGCGGACGCCGTCGTCTCGGTGCACGCGGACGGCGCGGCCCAGGGCCAGCGCGGCTTCCACGTCATCCTGCCCGCGAACGTGAAGGGCGGCGCCGCCGACACCGCCCCGATCGTGGGGCCTTCGCGTGAACTCGGTGTGCGGATCGCGGGGAAGTTCGTCCAGGACACCGGCATGAACGCCTCCAACTACGTGGGCGACGGCACCGCCCTGGACGTTCGCAGCGACCTCGGCGGGCTCAATCTGTCGACCGTTCCGAAGGTGTTCATCGAGTGCGGCAACATGCGCGATTCCCGGGATTCCGGGCTCCTCAAGAGCACGGACTGGCACCAGAAGGCGGCCCAGGGCATCGCCGACGGCATTATGGCGTTCCTGGGCGGGTAGGCTCCCGACCCGCCGTACGGCCCACAGATCCAGACGATAGATTCTCCGTAACAGGGGGAACCACCTAGAGCTTCACGCCGTGTGCACGTACACCGGCGGCAGCGATGACCGCCCCGACGAGACGACATAAAAGAGGACTTTTACGTGAACATCCGCTCCCTCACACGAGGCGACGGCGTGGTGATCGGCGCCGCGGTGGTGCTGTTCATCGCCTCGTTCCTGAGTCTCACGTCCGCTCCCAGCTGTTCCGGGCAGTTCTGCCCGAGCATCGACGAGCCGAACGCCTGGGACTCGCTCTCGCTCCTGATGAGCATGTTCCTCGCAGGCATCATCGGTGCGGTGCTGGTCGTCGTCGGCCGTTCGCTGCCGCAGCCCAAGCAGATCGCGGGGCTCGACCTCACGCAGTTCGGTGTCGCGTTCACCGTCTTCTCCGCCTGGACCGCGTTCTGGACCATCATCGACGCGCACGGCTCGGGCGCCGGCATGATCCTCGGCCTCATCGCCGCGCTGGTGCTCGCCGCCGCCGCGGTCGCCTCGCCGCTGGTCGGCGCGCTCAAGGCGCCGCTGATGGGCACCCCGAGCCCCGCCGCCCCGGCGGCCTACGGCTACCCGGGCGCGGCCCAGCCGGCCGGTGGCTACGGCTACCCCGGCGCCGCCCAGCAGCAGCCCTACGGCGCCCACCCCGGCGACCCGAGCCTCGGTGGCCAGCAGGCCGCCCAGGCCCAGCCGTTCGGGGCGCAGGCTCCGGCAGCCGACCTGAACAAGGACAGCCAGGCGCAGCCCGCCGCCGCGGCCGCCCCGGCCGGCGACTTCGCCCCGTTCTGGTTCGCGGTCCCCGTCGCCCGCCCGCTGTACGCGGAGGACGGCTCGCCGACCCCGATCGCCGAACTCGCCCCGGGTACCTGGTACCTGGCGGTCGACCAGCGCGGTCCCGGCCTGGTGGCCCAGACGCAGGACGGCCGCCGCGGCGTCCTTCAGGACACCACGGGCATCCAGCGCGGCTGATCCGCACCCGCTCCACGACGGCCCCCCGCCCCTTCCGGGCGGGGGGCCGTTGCCCTACAGTCCCCTGACGGACCGTCAGATCGTGGCGGGCCGGTCCGGTTCTCCTCAAGGGGGCGGCACATGCGTCTGGGACTCGCACTCGGCTACTGGGGACGCGGCCCCAACCCGGCCCACCTCGAACTGGCCCGCGCGGCCGAGGAGTTCGGCTACCACTCGGTGTGGACGGCGGAGGCCTGGGGCTCGGACGCCTTCACCCCGCTGACCTGGATCGCCGCGCACACCTCCCGCATCCGGCTCGGCACCGCCGTCGCGCAGATGGCCGCCCGCACCCCGACCGCCACCGCCATGCACGCCCTCACCCTGGACCACCTCTCGGGCGGCCGGATGATGCTGGGCCTCGGCCTCTCGGGGCCGCAGGTCGTGGAGGGCTGGTACGGGCGCCCCTTCCCGTCGAGCCCGCTCACCGCGACCCGGGAGTACGTCGACGTCATCCGCCAAGTCCTGCGCCGCGAGGGGCCGGTGGAGCTCGACGGCCGCTTCCACGCGCATCCCTACGGCGGCGCGGACGGCACGGGCCTCGGCAAACCCCTCAAGGCCATCACCCACCCCCTGCGCCCCGACCTCCCGGTACTCCTGGGCGCCGAGGGCCCCAAGAACATCGCCCAGACGACCCGCATCGCCGACGGCTGGCTCCCGCTCTACTGGTCGCCGACCCGCACCGACGCGTACGCCGCCGCCCTGACGGAGCTGCGCGACGGCTTCCTGGTCGCCCCCATGGTGCGCGCGCACGTCTGCGACGACATCGCCGAAGGACTGCTCCCGGTCAAGGCGATGCTGGGCTTCTACATCGGCGGCATGGGCCACGCGGCCCGCAACTTCCACGCCGATCTGATGGCGCGCATGGGGTACGAGGACGCGGCCCGCCGCGTCCAGGAGCTGTTCCTCGCGGGCCGCCGCGAGGAGGCGGTGCTCGCCGTGCCGGACGCGTTCGCCGACGAGATCTCCCTGGTCGGGCCGCGCCAACGCATCGCGGAACGCCTGGAGTTGTGGCGCAAGGGCCCGGTGACGGACCTGTTGGTCACCTCACCGGACCCTGCGACGCTCCGCACGCTCGCGGAGCTCAACGCCTAGCCGAGCCGCTCAGCCACCGCTGAGCTGGCCGGCCGACGGCACCTGGTCCTTGACCGGAGCGCCCGCCTTCTCGCCCGCGCCCTTCACACCGTTGATCATGTTCTCGAACATGCCGACGTCACTGTCGTTCGCGTCGCCCTTGCGCAGCTTGCTGCCCAGCCCCTTGAGCGATTCGATGCCCGAGGTGAGCGGCGCGACGGCTTTGGAGAGCAGCGGGTCGCCCTTGGCGTTCTCGGACGCCGCCTTCAGGCGGTTGTACGTGAACGCGCCGGCCAGACCGGCCTTGACGAGGGCGAACGTACGGCCCTTCGTGCCCTTCTTGAACTTGCCCGCCTTGTAGGGCTTGATGATCCACTGGTAGGCGGCGCCCGCCGCGAGTCCGGCGTTGGCGACGAAGCGGGTCTTGGCGAGCTTCTGCCGCTCCGCCGACGCGCTCGGCGACGGGGTGCTCTCGGCCGCGGTGAGCGCGGCGTTCTGGGTCTGCGTCCGGTCGGACCGGGTCTCTCCTCCGCAGGCGGTCGTCGACACCAGAACGGCGCAGGACAGGACGACCGCCACGATTATGCGGCGGATGGGGAACAGAGTGGGCACGATGACCTCCGGGGGTATGTTCGGCCTCCCCGGCAGCCTCACCCGGCCCACCGCACTGCGCCACTCGGGCGACGCCGTACGGGTCTGCTCCTCGGCCCCGTACGGGTTCGGGGCCGTACGGGTTCGGGGCCGTACGGGTTCGGGGCCGTACGGGTCTACTGCGGGGCCTCCTGGCCGCAGCAGGAGGGCGCGAGGCCCCTGGGCAGGCGCTCCCCGCCGAACACCGCGCCGGTCGCCTCGTCGCCACCGAGCGCCGCCACCGCGAGCAGCAGCGAGCCCGCCGTCCACGTGGTGAGTTCCTCGGGCCACACCGCGCGGTCGCCCTCGAAGACGTACCCCGTCCAGTACATGCCGGACGCCTCGTCCCGCAGGTGCCCGATGGACTGGAGGATCTCCAGGGCGCGGTCGGACTCCCCCACCGCCCAGAGCGCCAGGGCGAGTTCACAGCTCTCGCCGCCGGTCACCCACGGGTTGGGCAGCACACAGCGCACCCCGCGGCCGGGCACCACGAAGGCGTCCCACATCGACTCGATACGGGCCTTGGCGTCGGCGCCGGTGAGGGCGCCGCCGAGGACGGGGTAGTACCAGTCCATGGAGTAGCGGGACTTGTCGAGGAAGCGCTCGGGGTGGTGCCGGATGGCGTGGGCGAGCGCGCCGGTCGCCAACTCCCAGTCGGGCTGCGGCTCTTCGAGCTGCTCGGCGACGGCGAGCGCGCAGCGCAGCGCGTGGTGCACGGAGGAGCTGCCGGTGAGCAGCGCGTCGGTGACGGCCGTGCCGTCCTCCTCGCGCTTCCAGCCGATCTCGCCGCCGTTCTGCTGGAGGGCGAGGACCCATGCGACGGCGGCCCTGACCGCGGGCCACATGCGGTCGAGGAAGGCGTCGTCGCCGGTGGCGAGGTAGTGGTGCCAGACCCCGACCGCGATGTAGGCGACGAAGTTGGACTCCTGGCCGTGGTCGGTGACCTTGTCGTGCTCGCCGTCGTGGTAGGCGGCGTACCAGGAACCGTCGGCGTTCTGGTGGCGCGCCAGCCAGTCGTAGGCGCGTTCGGCGGCGGCGTGCTCCCCCGCCGCGTCCAGGGCCATCGCCGCCTCGGTGTGGTCCCACGGGTCCAGGTGGTGGCCGCGGAACCAGGGGATGGCGCCGTCGGCGCGCTGCGCGGCGAGCAGCGCCGCGACCGTCCGCCCGGCCTGCCCGGCGGTGAGCACCCCGGGCAGGACGAGGTGCTCGGTGCGCTCCGGAGAGGTCACTTGGCGGCGCCCACGGGCAGGTGCGGCTTGGTCGCGTACGCCACGAAGCTCTTGCCGACGACCGGGTTGAGGGCCCGCTCGGCGAGGCGCGTGACGGTGCTGATGCCGGGCGTCTTCATGATGTCCCAGACCAGGAGCTGGTGGTACGCCTTCACCGGCAGCGCCTTGTCGTTGTCGACGCCGAAGGCGCACTTGAGCCACCAGTACGGCGAGTGCAGCGCGTGCGCGTGGTGGCTGCCGTACGGCTTGAGTCCGGCCTGCTTCATCTTGCCGATCAGCTCGTCGGCCTTGTAGATGCGGATGTGGCCGCCCTCGACCTCGTGGTACGCGTCCGAGAGTGCCCAGCACACCTTCTCGGGCCCGTACCGCGGCACGGTCACCGCGATGCGGCCGCCGGGCCGCAGGACGCGGACTATCTCGGCGAGCACGCCCTTGTCGTCGGGGATGTGCTCCATGACCTCGGAGATGATCACGACGTCGAAGGACTCGTCGGGGAAGGGGAGGTTGAGCGCGTCGCCCTCCATCGCGGTGGCGGTGGCCCCCTCGGGAGCCTCGCCGGCCTCCTTCATCGCGGCGAACCACTTCGCGACCTCGCGGATCTCCTCGCCGTTCTGGTCGAGGGCCACGACCTGGGCGCCGCGCCGGTAGCACTCGAAGGCGTGCCGGCCCGCGCCGCAGCCCAGGTCGAGCACGCGGTCGCCCGGGGCGAGCGGGAAGCGGGAGAAGTCGACGGTCAGCACGGATGCCTGCTTTCGCGGACGGGGGGGTGGGTTCGGCCGGGGTTGGAGGGGGTGGCGCGCCGTCACCGGGCCGCGGGGCGGCCCTGGGCGGCGATCGCGGAGCGGTAGAGGCCGGCGGTGCCGAGGGCCGCGCGCCGCCAGGTGAAGCGTTCGAGGACCCGTTCGCGTCCGGCGGCGCCGATGCGGCGGCGCAGCGCCGGGTCGCCGAGGAGCCGGGTGAGGCCGGCGGCGAGCGCGCCCGCGTCGCCGGGCGGCACCGCGAGGCAGGTCTCGCCGTCGGCGCCCGCGACCTCGGGGATCGCGCCGCCGGTCGTGGCGAGCAGCGGGGTGGCGGTGGCCATGGCCTCGGCGGCGGGCAGCGAGAAGCCCTCGTACAGCGACGGGACGCACGCGATCTGCGCGGAGCGTACGAGGTCGACGAGTTCGGCGTCGGTGATGCCCTTGACGAACTCCACGGCGCGGCCGAGCCCGTACTTCTCGATGGCCTGGGCGACGGGTCCGTCCTCGGCGCGCCTGCCGACGACGACGAGGTGGGCGTCGGGGTGCTCGGCGCGCGCCTTGGCGAGCGCCTCGACGAGGAAGACCAGGCCCTTGAGGGGCACGTCGGCGCTGGATGTGGTCACGATGCGGCCGGGCACCTCGGCGACGGCGGGGTCGGGCGACCACAAGCTGGTGTCGGCCCCGATGTGCACGACCTCGATGCGGTCCTCGCGGACCCCGAGGTGGTCGACGATCTCGCCCTTGGAGGTGCCGGAGACGGTGAGCACCGAGGGCAGCCGGCGGGCGACGCGCTTCTGCATGTGCGTGAAGCCGTACCAGCGGCGCACGGAGGCGCGGCGCTTCCAGTCGGGGGCCGCGTCCAGTTCCAGCTTGCGGTCGACGGTGATGGGGTGGTGGATCGTGGTGACCAGGGGCGCGCCGATGGCGCCGAGCAGTCCGTAGCCGAGGGTCTGGTTGTCGTGCACGACGTCGAACTCGCCGCGGCGGGCGGCCAGGTGGCGCCGGGCGCGCAGCGAGAAGGTGAGCGGCTCGGGGAAGCCGCCGGTGCGCATGGTGGCCACTTCGAGGTGGTCGATCCAGTCCCGGTACTCGTCGCGCGCGGGTGTGCGGAACGGGTCGGGCGAGCGGTAGAGGTCCATGCTGGGGAGCTCGGTCAGGGTCACGCCCTCGTCGAGCACGGGGTAGGGCTGGGCGCCGATGACCTCGACGTGGTGCCCGAGCCGGGCCAGTTCGCGCGAGAGGTGGCGGACGTAGACGCCCTGACCGCCGCAGAACGGGTTCCCCTTGTAGGTCAGGAGCGCGATCCGCAGCGGGCCTTCGCCCGCACGGCCGGCGTCCCCGGTGCGGGGGCCTGCCTCTATGGCCTCAGCGGTCACTCGCGGCCCCCTTCATCACTGCGTTTCGCCGGAGCGTAACCGCTCGCGCTAATCTAGAACAAGTTCCAGACTTGATCCTCCTTGAGCGTGCTTTGATCACTCAAGGAGCATCGAATCTACCGGCAGGTAGTGCGACTGTAAGGGCCGGATCAGGTGATTCGCGCCACGGCGGGGCCCCTGCCATGCTGGGCCGCCGAAGACCGTGGCAGAGAACCGGACAAACGGAACGGTACATATGACAGCGGAAGTCAAGGCGGCGACGGCGGCCTCTCCTGCGCTGACGGAACGCCAGGAGGCGCGGCGCGGCCGCATCCTGCACGCGAGCGCCCAGCTGGCCAGCCGGGGCGGGTTCGACGCGGTCCAGATGCGTGAGGTGGCCGAGGCCGCGGGGGTCGCGCTCGGCACCCTGTACCGCTACTTCCCTTCCAAGATCCACCTGCTGGTCGCGACCATGCAGGACCAGCTCCAGCACATGCACAGCACGCTGCGCAAGCATCCGCCGTCCGGCGAGGCCTCGGCGGAGCGGGTGGCCGAGACGCTCATGCGGGCCTTCCGCGCGCTCCAGCGCGAGCCGCACCTCGCGGACGCGATGGTGCGGGCGCTCACCTTCGCGGACCGCTCCGTGAGCCCGGAGGTGGACACGGTCTCCCGCCAGACCACGGCGATCATCCTCGACGCGATGGGCCTGGACCACCCCACCCCCGAGCAGCTCTCGGCGGTCCGGGTCATCGAGCACACCTGGCACTCGGCCCTGATCACCTGGCTCTCGGGCCGGGCGTCGATCGCCCAGGTCAAGATCGACATCGAAACGGTCTGCAAACTGATCGACCTGACCACCACCCCACCCACCCCGCAGACACGCCGCTAGGCAGCCGGCCAGAGCCCGGCGGGGCCGAGCACACCCCACCCACCCCGCACGCACCCCGCCGAGGGGCGCGGTGCCCGGGGTCGGGGGCCCGGGAGACGGCCTCGCCCGCGCGCGGGCAACCGGCCATCGCGCGCGGCCGAAAACCGCCCCCGCCCCGCAGGGCGACCGCCGGATCCGACCGGGCGCGCTCCCCCGCCGGGCGGCCCCGGTCAGGGCCGAGCCCCAGGTGGGACCGGGGGCCCCGGGCCGAACCGACCCCCTCCGTATGCGCCCCGGCGGCGCGTGCCGCGCCACTCGTGCGCGGGTGCGCGCCCCCAGTGCCCCCCATCGATCTGTTCGCCCGGACCATGTCAGGGGTAACCGCCGCCCAGAATCGTTGCGTGCCCAACGAAGGCGCCGGTAGCGATCGACCTGGAAGGAGCTGGAACCGTGATCCGGGTACTTCTCGTGCACGACGCGTGTCTCTTGCGGTTGGCGCTCGCCGACCGCCTCGCACGCGAGTCCGACCTGGAGGTTCACCACGCGGCATGGCGCGGCGCCCCCGCGCTCGCGCGATTATTGAGCCCGGACGTCTGCGCGGCCGACCTGGACTGTTCGGAGTCCTACGGGATCGCACCGCTCGGCGAACTGACCGGCTGTCGGCCCGGCACCGGTAAGAGCCGGCTCCTGGTCCTGGCCGACGCACACCGTCCGGGGCCCCTGAAACGGGCGGCCGACGCCCAGGCCCGCGGCTACGTGGACAAGGGCGGCACGCCCGAACAGCTGGTCTTCGCGATAAGACAGGTCGCCGAAGGGAAACGGTTCGTCGACGACTCGCTCGGCTTCAGCTTTCTCAGAGCCGCCGAAATGCCGCTCACCCGGCGCGAGTTGAGCGTTCTCTCACTCGCCGCGGAGGGCGCCTCGGTCTCCGACATCGCGCTGCGGCTCCATCTTTCCAACGGCACCGTACGCAATTACATGGCCGCCATCACCCGCAAGACGGGCGCCCGCAACCGGGTCGACGCGATCAGGATCTCCCAGGGGGAGGGATGGGTGTGAGGGTCCCGTCCCGGTGAGGTCGCGGTAGAACGCGGAGCGGGCCAACAGCTCTTCGTGGGTGCCGAGTTCGGCGCGGGCTCCGTCCATCAGAAGCACCCGGTCCGCGCGCCGGGCGGACCCGGTGCGGTGGGCGACGACGACGAGGGTGCGCCCGGTGAACGCCCGCTCCGCACACGCCTCCGCCGCCGGGTCCAGGTGGCAGGTGGCCTCGTCGAGCAGGACCAGGGGCGCGGGCGCCGCGTGGGCGCGGGCCAGCGCGAGGAGCTGCCGCTCGGCGTTGGAGAGCGCGGCGGGGTCGACCACCGCGTCGAGCCCGCCGACACGAGCCACGAGCGGGGCCGCCCCCACCGCCTCCGCCGACGCCAACAGCGCTTGATCCGAGGGGAGTTGCGGGCAGAAGTAGCCGAGGTTCTCGCGCAGTGTGGCGGTGAACACGTACGCCTCCTGCGGTACGAGCACCCGCTCGCAGCCCAGCGTCACCGTCCCGGCGTCCGGGCGCAGCACTCCGGCGACCAGGGCGAGCAGCGTCGACTTGCCGATGCCGCTCGGCCCCGCCACCGCGAGCCGCTCCCCGGCCGGCACGGAGAGGTCCAGCCGGTCGATGACGGGGGCGGCGCCGGGCCCGTACGCGAAGACGAGCCCGCTCAGACGTACCGGCCACGCCGCGTCGTCGCGCGGCGGATCCACCGCGGGCCGCTCCTGCCCCGCGGTCAGCCGGCGCAGGACGACGGTGAGGCGGGCGCCGGAGGTGCCGAGGCCCTGGACCAGGGCCTGGAGGGCGGGCAGCAGCGACTGGGTGAGGTAGGCGAGGGCGCCGGCCAGGCCGCCCGCGGTGACCCCGTGCCGCAGCAGCCAGGGCGCGGTGACCAGGAGCAGCACCAGGGGCAGCCGGCCGCCGATGCCCACGGCGAGGGTCCTCGCCACGCCCCAGTACGCGAGGGAGCGCGCGGCGCGGTACTCGTCGTCGACGCGGTCCCCGGCGCTCTCGGCGGCCCGCTCCTGGGCGCCGGACGCGGCGATGTCCCGCAACCCGCCCGCGATCAGGCCGAGTTCGGCGGCGAGGCGTTCGTCGGCGGCCAGGAACTCCTCCTGGCGGCGGGCGAGCGGGCCGAGCGTCACGGCGAAGAGCACGAGGCCCACGGCGAGGGGGCCGCCGACCACGGCGAGCAGGGCGGGCGCGAGCGCGAACAGGCCGATGAGGGCGCCCGCGGCGGTGAAGACGAAGGTGCGGGCGACCAGGACGAGGCCGGCGAGGGTGTCGCGGGCGAGCTCGACCTGCTGGGTCAGGCGGGACAGGGCGGCGTCGTCGGCCTCGCGCAGCCCGCGCGTCACCACGGCCCGGACCAGTTCGTCGCGTACGGGTTCCACGAACGCGGCGACGGCCCCGTAGACCCGGCGGGTGCCGAGGGCCCCGGCGAGGACGGCCGCCGCGGCGGCCGCGAGCCAGCCGACGCCGGCGGCGGCGCGGCCGGCGAGGAACCCGTCGTCGAGCGCGCGGGCGAGGGCGAAGCCGAGCAGGAAGGTCTGGGCGGATTCGAGCAGCGACCATGCGGCGAGGCGCGCCAGCACCCGCTTGTGGCGCCCGAGCAGGCTCATCAGCACGCGGCTTCGGCCTCCCCGAACACGGCGCGGTAGTCGGGCAGCCGGTACAGCTCGTGGTGGGGGGCGACGGCGCGCGGGCGGCCGTCCTCCAGCCACACCACGAGGTCCGCGCGGGCCGCCGTGGATGCCTTCAGGGCGATGATGAGCCGGGTGCCGCCGCCGTGCAACAGGGCTTGCGAGATCTTCAGTTCGGTCGCCGAGTCCAGGCTCGACGTGGCGTCGTCCAGGATGAGGAGCCGTCCCCGGTGCGCGAACGCCCGCGCCAGGCCGAGGCGTTGGCATTCTCCGCCGGAGAGCGGGGCGCTCGCGCAGGGCGTGGCGTAGCCGTCGGGCATCGTCCGGATGAAGTCGTCGGCGCAGGCGGCGCGGGCCGCGTCCCGTACGGCCGCGCCGCCCGGGTCGTGGGCCCCGTAGGCGATGGTGGCGCCGATGGTGGCGCCGAGCAGGGTGGGCCGGGCGAAGGCGTAGCCGACCGCGCGGCGCAGCTCGGTTCTGGCGAGGGCGGGCAGCGGCACGCCATCCAGGGCGACCGTGCCGTGCTCGGGGTCGGCGAGCCGGCCCGCGACGGCGGCGAGCGCCGATTTGCCGCTGCCCGTGCGCCCCACGACGGCCACGACGGATCCCCCGGGCACGGTCAGGTCGAGGTCGCGCAACGGGCCGTGCGTCACGCCGCGAAGCGTCAACTCTCCTACTCCTGCGGGGATTTGACTGGTCCCGTACGGCGTGACGGGGGCGGCGAGCACGTCCTGGAGCCGGTCGAGGGCGGTGCGTCCGCGGGTCAGGGTGTTGACCATGCCGACCAGCGAGCCGGTGCCGGTGGCGAGCGCGGCGTAACGCCATGCGGCGAGGAGGCCGCCCACGCTGAGGTCGCCGCCCGCGACGCGCAGCCCCGCGACCGCTAGGACCGCGAGCTGGAGCAGCGGCAGCAGCACCGCGGCCTGCGCGGTGGAGCGGCCGAGCACCTCCCACATGCGGTGGCCCTGGCGGGACAGTTCGGGCAGCGGGGCCAGGATGCGCCGTTCGTCGCGCCCGGGGTGTCCGGCGGCGGCGATGGTGCCGGCGCCGCGCACCGCTTCGAGGAGGCGGCCCGCTATCTCGCCCTGGACGCGCAGATAGCCCGCGCTGCTGGCGCCCGAGCCCCGGACGAACACCTTCAGGAGCAGGGCGAACAGGGGCAGGCCGGCGAGCACCACCACGGCGGTGAGCCAGTCGGTGAGCGCGAGGGCGACGAGGCCGCCGACCGGGGTGAGGACCGCGGCGAGGGCGCCGGCGACGGAGACGGGCACGGTCGCGCCCTGCACCGCGTTCCCGGTGAGCCGGGCCACCAACTCGCCCTGGGAGCAGGCTTGTTGTGTTTCGGCGTCCAGGACGTGGCCGAGGACGCGGCGGCGCAGCCACGCGGCGCTGCGGGCGGTGGCGGTGGCGGTGACGGCCGATTCGAGGGCGCCGACGAGCACCGCGAGCACGGTGAGCGTGACACACAGCGCGATCCAGGGGCCGGCCTGCGTCTGCCGTCCGCCGAGCACCAGGTCGAGTGCGCGGCCGAGCGCCGCGGGCAGGGCGAGCCCGGCACCGGCCGACGCGCAGCTCAGGAACAGGATGAGGGTGCCGGGGCCGGCGCTCTGCCGGATGGTCTCACGCAACAGCAAAGCGGCCTCCCGCGTGCGGCGGCCCCGGCCGGCGAGCGGTGCCGGGCGGGGCCGCGTCAATCACTGCTTCAGCGGATCAAGCAGGGATTACAGGCAGAGCGACACGCTGGCGACGCTGTCACAGAGGAGCAGGCTCAGGGAGCTGCCGCCGCCGTGGCCGCCGCCGCCGTGGCCGCCGTCGCCCTCGTCGATGTCGAGCTCAACGTCGAGGTTCTGCAGGTCGAGAAGGGACATTGCATTCTCCTTTGTCGGCGATGTGCGGAACCGTCCGTGGGGACGGGGTGTTCAGCCCCGGATGGGGCCGTTCGTGGGGCCGCCCGGTGGGGCGGCGGGGAGGGGCGCCAGGAAGGGCAGTCCGACGGGCCGGTCGGCGAGGGCCGCGCCGAGCGCCAGGAGGCAGCCCGCCGTGCCGGTCGCGAGGTCCATGGACAGGCGCATCAACTGGTCGCCGGGGAAGGCGAGATGGCCCTCGTAGGGGAGGGTGAACCAGCCGAGGCCGCGGATCTGCTCGTCGGTCCACTCGCGTGGCGCGCCGGTCCTCGCGAGGTGGAGCACCATGCCGGCGCGGCCGTTGAAGAGGCCGGACTGCGCGTAGTACCGGGAGCGGGCGGCGGGCAGGATCTGCTCGCGGGCCTTCTGGAACGTTTCCTCGGGCCGGTGGGCGAGGAAGTCGTCGAGGACGGCGGCGATGCCGACGCTGCCCCCGCCGAGGTAGGGAAGGGTCCGGGTGGTGTCGTCGACGACCAGGGTGCCGGACGGGTTGACGAGGCACCGGTCGAGGTCGCGGCGCAGTTCGTCCGCGGCCCGGTCGAGCAGTGCGGGGTCGCCGGTGGACTCGTAGAGCCGGAGGAAGAACAGGGCGGGGCCGGTGGCGCCGTGCAGCAGCCCCGCGCGGCGGGCCTCGCCGGTGCGCCCGGCGAGCTGGTCCGCCACCGCCAGGGCCTCTTCCTTGCAGCCGAGCCCGTCGAGGACGAGGCCGAGGCCCGCGAGGCCGCCGTGGAGCTCGGGGGCGAGCCTTTGCCACTTCTCGGCGAGGACGGTCTCGATCAGCTCCCGGGCGCGTTCGGTGTGGCCGAGCCGGTCGAGGACGTACGCGACGCCGGCGAGCCCGTCGTAGAGGCCGAGCGGGGTGCCGGACGGCGGCGGCGCGGTGTGCGCGAGCAGCCACCGCTCGCCCTCGGGGTAGCGGGCGGCGCCGGTCTCGGCGAGCGCGTAGAGGACGCCGGCGGCGCCGTGCGCGATGCCGAGGCCGCCGCCGGTGGCGAACTGGGCGATGTCGCCGGGGAAGAGCCGGTCGTCGCGGTCGGGGGTGGCGGAGGCGAGGATGGCGCGGGCCATGGAGTCTCGGCTCGCGGGCCAGTCGCCGGGCTCGACGGACATCCGGCCCGTGCCGCTCGCGGCGGGCCCGGCGCCGGTGCCCGCCCCGGCGGTGACCGGCGCGGCGTCCGTCGCGGCACCTGTCCGTGCGGTGTCCCGCGCGCTCTCGCCCTCGATCACCCGGACCGCCTCGGCGAGGTAGCCGGCGGGCAGGTCCGGGAACTGGGAGGCGGCGATCTCGGCGAGGTGGCCGGCCTTGGCGCGGTCGATCACCAGCAGGCTCGTCATCGGCACGAACAGCGCGATCCGCAGACACGCGAGGGCGTAACGGTCGACGTCGAAGCCCTTGCGGTCGAGCGGGGCGATGAAACCGGGATGCGCCATGTGCTGGCCGCGGTGGTCGTCGACGGGCAGCGCCGCCTCGAAGTCGAGCAGCCGTACGCCCTGTTCGTCGGGGTCGACCATGATGTTGAACATGTGCAGGTCGTTGAAGACGACGCCCCGCTCGTGCACCGCTGCCACCGCGTCCTCGGTCGCCGCCACGACGCGCAGCGCCCACCGGGTGTACTCGGCGACCGCGTCGGGGTCGGGATCGACGCCGATCAGCGGATGGCGGTAGGCGAAGAAGGAGTTGAGGGAGCGGCCTTCGACGAAGTCCATCACCAGGAAGCGGTGCTCGCCGAGGGTGAACCAGTCGCGCACCCGGGGGGCGACGCCGCTCCCCGCGACCTGTTCCAGGGCTGCTCGCTCCTGTTCCAGGCGGGCCACCGCGTCGGCGCCGTCCGCGGCGAGCCCGGCGTGCGGGCGCGCTTCCTTGAGGACGACCTTCTCGCCGGTGCGGGTGTCGGTGCCGGCGTAGACGCCGCCGCCGTTGGAGAAGTGCAGGGCGCGCTCGATGCGGTAGGGCAGGTCGCCGGTGCCGGTCGCGTTGCGGGCCGCGAGGTGCGGGGCGAGGAACTCGGGCAGCGCGACCCACTCCGGCAGGTGGAAGACGGGGTCGCGGCGGTCGGGCACGAGCACCCCGTCGGCGTTCTCGATCGCCGTGACGAGGGCGCCGTTCCCGTCGACGCAGTGGCGCTTGGTGAAGCCGCCGTAGCGGACGTAGAGGGGGCCCTGGCCCCAGCGCAGATCGCTGAGGATGTACGGCCCCGGCTCCCCGGCGAGCAGGGCGCCCAACTCGTCGAGTACGAGCTGGAACTGGGCGTCGTCGGCCGGGTAGATCGTGACGAACTTGCCGCTTGCGCCGCGGTCGGCGTACTTGGAGTTGCGCAGGTGCAGCGGCCGCCGTCCGGGTACGAACTTGAACGGGACGGCCCGCGGGACGCAGTACTCCCACACCACCTCGGCGATCTTCTCGGCGTTGCCGAGACACGCGGAGACGTGGATCTTCCAGCCCTGCTGCGGCATCGGCTCGCGTCCCGGTATGTGCTCCGGGTTCAAGTGCAGCCAGTCACCGGCGAGTTGGGACGTCCAGCCGTCGGGCGCCGGGCGCTCGGCGATGTCGAACAGCGGCACCCGGGTTCCGGTGCGCGAGGAGGACAAGCGGTCCGGGGTCTCGTAGAAATATCTGTCCGCCAGACAGAAGACCTCGTACCGCTTGTCCATCGTGCCTCCCCCTCGACGTCTTCACATCGAGTTGGTGCTCCCCCCTCGACGGCGTGGCCACGACTTTTCCACGCCGCCGACGGACCGGGACAGTCACGCCTGTCATCAGGTCACCATGCGCTACGCATGGATCAACCTGTGTTCGCAGGGCTCGAACAGAGGGATAGGGGCAGGTGCTCGTGGCGTGTGCCGCCGCGCTAGTCCTCGGGCGGGAAGACGGTCTCGCGGGAGTCGAGCAGGGTGATCAGGATGGCCTCCACCGGGCAGCCCTCGGCGGCGGCCAGGATCCTCTCGTTGGCATCGGTGTCGGCGATGCGCGGATGGGACTGGCGCGCGGTGTCGAGCGCGAAGCCGTCCGGGGCGTGGTTGACGCACATGCCGGAGCCGATGCACACGCTCCGGTCGACCTCGATGTGCCAGCGGTCGCCCATCACTCGCCTCCGTGGCCCGCGGGCAGGTGGATCATCTTGTGCTCCAGGTACGCGCCGAACCCCTCGGGCCCGAACTCCCGCCCCAGACCGGAGGACTTGTAGCCGCCGAACGGGCCGAGCATGTCGAGGCTGAAGGTGTTGACGTTGAAGGTGCCGGTCCGCACCCGGCGCCCGAAGTCGATGCCGTGCTCGACGTCGCCGGTCCACACGCTGCCGCTGAGCCCGTACTCGGAGTCGTTGGCGATCCTGAGCGCCTCCGCTTCGTCCCCGTACGGCAGCAGGCAGATGACCGGGCCGAAGATCTCCTCGCGGGCGATGCGCATCGAGTTGTCGACCTCGCCGAAGAGCGTCGGCTCGACGTACCAGCCCCGGTCGAGTCCGGCGGGACGGCCGCCGCCCGCCAGGATCTTGGCGCCCTCCTCCTGGCCGATGCGGATGTAGTCGAGCGAGCGGCGCTGCTGGCGTTCGGCGACGAGCGGCCCGACCTGGGTGGCGATGTCCATCGGGTCCCCGACGACGAGGGCGCCCGCGGCGGCGGCGAAGGCCTCGGCGAACTCGTCGTAGCGGGCGCGCGGCGCGAGGATGCGGGTCTGGGCGACACAGGCCTGCCCGTTGTTCATCCAGGCCGCCGGGACGACACCCGCGACGGTCGCCTCCAGGTCGGCGTCGGGCAGGATGACGGCGGCCGACTTGCCGCCGAGCTCCAGGGTGACGCGGGTGAGGTTGCGCGAGGCCACCTCCATGACGCGCTTGCCGGCCGCGACCGATCCGGTGAAGGCCACCTTGTCGACGCCGGGGTGCCCGACGAGGTACTCGCTGACCTCGCGGTCCGCGGGCAGGATGGACAGGACGCCCTCGGGGAGCCCGGCCTCGGCGGCGATCTCGCCGAGGATGTAGGAGTCGAGCGGCGTCTCGGGGGACGGCTTGAGGATCACCGAGCAGCCGGTGAGCAGCGCGGGGGCGAGCTTGGCCGCGGCCACGAACTGGGGCACGTTCCACGGCACCACGGCCGCCACGACGCCGACCGGCTCGCGCCGGATCAGCAGCGGGCCGAGCGCGCCCGACCGGCGTTCCTCGTAGGGGAATGAGCGGGCGACGGTGAGGGCGGAGTCCCACACCATCATCGCGCCGAGCGCCTGGGCGAGCACGCTCCAGGAGTACGGCGATCCGTTCTGCGAGCTGATCGACCGGGCGATCTCCTCGTGCCGGACCAGAATCGCGTCCTTGATCCGCTCCACCACCTCGATCCGCTCCTCGGGCGTGGCCCGCGCCCAGGGTCCGTCGTCGAAGGCGGTGCGTGCGGCGGCGACGGCCCGGTCGACGTCGGCCCGCGAGGCGTGCGGGACGCGGCCGATGACCTGCTCGGTGTGGGGCGAGATCACCTCGATGACGTCGGTGCCGAGGGGGTCGGTCAACTCCCCGCCGATGAAAAGCTGTCCGTGTTCCACGAGCTCGGTCATGCCGGGTGCCTCCTGCGGGGCGGGCCTGGTCGGTGCGTGTGTGCGGGCGTCTGTAGGGGTACCTGACTCTGTTTCAGAACTGATACCAGTTCTAGTTCCAGGAGTCCACGGGTGGAGCGGGGCTCGGGCTCGGTGGGCGCGCGGGACCTCCGCCCCGGAAGTTGCATGACCGAGGCGACTACTGAAACCAGTTCTAGTTATAGTGACCGCAAGGGCGGCCCGCCGGACGCGCACCCCCGGGGAGTCCCGGCGCGAGCGTCGAGGAGACCGCGAGCCCGACAGAGACGAGGACTCCATGCCGCAGGAGCCAGCCGAGCCCCAGGTGAGCGACCACGGGGGCGGAGTCCACTCCATCAAGGTGCCCATCCCGGACAACCCGCTCGGCCACACCCTGGTCCACCTCGTCGACACCGACCGGGGTCCGGTGCTCGTCGACACCGGGTGGGACGACCCGGCCTCCTGGGACACGCTCACCGCGGGGCTGCGCGCCCTCGGTACCGACGTGTCCGGCATTCACGGCGTGGTCATCACCCACCACCACCCCGACCACCACGGGCTCTCCGGCCAGGTCAGGGAGGCGTCCGGCGCCTGGATCGCGATGCACCCCGCCGACACCGCGGTCGTACGCCGCACGCGCGAGGCCGAACCGGGCGTCTGGCTCGACTACTTGTGCGCGAAGCTCGCCGCGGTCGGCGCGCCCGAGGAACACGTCGCCCCGTTGCGCGCGGCCCGCGCCTCGGGACGCGGGCGGGCCCTTCCGGGACTCCGGGCGGCGCTGCCCGACCGCGAGATCGAGCCGGGCGAGCTGCTGCCGCTGGCGGGGCGCCGGCTCCGCGCGATCTGGACGCCCGGACACACGCCGGGGCACGTCTGCCTCCACCTGGAAGAGGAGCACCCGGCCCAACTCCCGGGAAACGGGCGCCTGTTCAGCGGTGACCATCTGCTGCCCGGCATCACCCCGCACATCGGCCTGTACGAGGACCCCGACGACGCGGCCGGGGCCGATCCGCTCGGCGACTACCTCGACTCCCTCGAACGCGTCGGCCGGCTCGGGGTCGCGGAGGTGCTGCCCGCGCACCAGCATCCCTTCACGGAGCCGGGCGTGCGGGTGGCCGAGCTGCTGGCCCACCACGAGGACCGCCTGAACGGTCTGCTGACCCTGCTCTCCACGCCGCTCACGCCGTGGCAGCTGGCGGAGCGCATGGAGTGGAACCGGCCCTGGGAGCAGATCCCGTACGGATCGCGCACGATCGCCGTCTCCGAGGCGGAGGCGCACGTACGGAGGCTGGAGAAGCTGGGGCGGGTCGAGAGGGTGGATGCGGCGGGGGGTGCGGGGGTCGTCCGATACCGCTCCCTGTAACCGACCCCCCGGGCTCCGCCAGGGGCTCGGGGAACTCCCCCGGACATCCGAGGCCGCGCCCGAGGCTAGACGAATCCTCCGGTGAAGCAGCCGGTGAAGACGTCACACACGATCACCGCCACGACGACGCCCCAGACGATCCCCCCGCCCTCGGCCTCGAAACTCTCCTCCGAGATTCCCAGCCGGGCCGCGACGGCCCGCGAGGCGGCCCCGTCCTTCCGCGCATGCGCTTCGAGGAGTTCCGCCATCTCGACCGGATGCGTGCGCAGCGTGTCGGCGAGGAGTTCGTAGTCCCGCAGGGCGCGTCGGATGTCCTCGGGCGCGAAACGGCTGGGCAGCCGTACGTGGTTGACGTGCTCCGCCGACGTGGTGAAACCCAGATGAGTGCGGCGGTAGTCGGTGACGCCGAGGGCCAGTGTCAGGGTGTCGACCTCATCGGCCCGGGGGCCGTGATCCGTCGACGAACCTGCGGTGGAGTGTGTCATCTCGAACTCCTCCATTCTTTGCGGGTCTCATTGCGGGGTTCTTAGCGGGGCTCCTGGGGGCCGAAATCCGGAACGGATGCCCCATGGGGCATGTCGTCGCGTCCTTGCAGCAGGTTCAGCAGGGCGCGGGAGATGCACAGGCCCAGGCGCCGGTCGTACCCGTCGTAGCCGGGCATCGGGTTGGCTTCCAGGATCGTGTGGCTCCCGTCGTCGCCGACCATGAAGTCGAAACCGATGAAGGCCAGACCGCTCATCGCCTGGTACGCCAGGCACTTCTCCACGATCTCGGGCGGCGCCAGTGCCGGGGTGAACGTCTTGGCTCCCCGGCAGTACTGATAGTTGACGCCTTCGCAGTCGATCCGCTCGGAGAAGTGCCGCGTGCCGACCAGGTGCGTGCGGACGTCGGCGCCGCTCACCCGCTCCTGGAACAGGACCGGGCTGTGGGGCAGCAGTGCCAACTCCTTCGCCTGGCCGGGCTCGAAGGCCGAAGCGATCGTCTTCTCGCCGCTGGCTCCCTTGAAGACGGCGCTCGGCACGGCGTCCAGGAACGCGCGTGCCTCGTTCTCGTCGTTGGTCAGCAGCGACCGGGGCACGGTGAAGCCGCAGCGGCTGAGCAGGCTCAGGTGATACGCCTTCGCCCAGTTGCTCAGGTCGGCGCCGGGGCGGTTGACGAGGGGGGTGGCGACGGTGGCGAGGATCTCCACAAGCGCTCCGAGCCTCGCCGAGGCCGCGGCCCGGTCCTGGCCGTCGAGGCCGTCGACGACGTCGACCAGCCGGACGTACGTCCCGGTGATCTCGGCGTCAGGCAGGTCGACGGTCAGGGCGCCCGTACTCAATCGGCCGCATCGGCCCTGGAAGTCCCACCAGTAGGTTCCGGTGCGCAGAAAGCTCACGAGGTCGAAGAAGACGTGCGGCACGCCCTCGCGCCGTGCGGCGCGCACCGTGTGGACCGTCGTGCGGTCATGGGGTGAGCCGACGATGAGGACGCTCATCGGACGGCCTCCAGGTCCGCCGGGACCGGATGGGCGAGCTCCGTGCAGAGTTGCTCATGCACGGCATCGGAGTGCGCGCGGTACCAGGAGAAGGGAGGGTCGGGCAGGATCCGGCTCACCGCGAGCCGCCGCCGGCCGTCGTAGACCAGAGCGACGGCGAAGAAGCGGACGCCTCGACGGCGCAGGGCGGTGGCCAGGTCGCGCATGAACCTTCGGTGCGGCTCCGCGTCGACATCGGCATCGGGCTCGTTGAGGACCGTGAAGGTCCGGGGCCCCACGCACACCTCGACGACGTATCGGCTCGACGGCGCGAATACCGCTCGCAGGTGCCCGGAGGCCGGATTCGGCCGTCCGCTGCGGAGAACGCCGTGTTCCGCGGCGATCCAGCGCTCCTGTGTGAGGAGATCCTCCACATGCATCTCGGGTGTCGCGCAGGCGTCCCATCGCTCCAGCAGCCTTCCCGGATCGGTCGTCCAGCACTCCGGCAGCAGCGCCGACCCGTCGAGGCAACGGCGCAGTTCTCGATCGTGCGGCCACGCCTGCGGGCCGGGCCGGTTGATCACCTCGGGAAGCGAGGCGCACAGAGTCCACAGCGCGGCACGGTATTCGTTGGCGGCGAACCGGCCTTCCTCGCTGCTCTCGTCGGCCGCCGCGAACAGCCACGGATCGCGGAGGAAGACCGCCACCTCGTCGCCGTGCATCGGGTCGTGTCCGGGCACGTACACCCGGGCCCGGGTGCGGCCACGCGTGTCCACGTCCAGGCCGAACCCGAGGCGGCAGGGATCGGAGCAGACCGCGTGCGGGATCGCGTGTCCCGCCAGATAGGCGGCGAATCCCGCCGTCGCCGGATCCCCGGGGTCGGCGCTCACCAGCAGGATCACGGCGCTCTCGCTACATGATCGGCCGGATGAAGGCCGCTACGGCTTCGATGTCACCGCGGACCAGCATGCGCGCGCTGTCGCACGCCTCCTTGCCGGTGTCGCTCGTCTCCTTGCCGGAGCTGTCGCTGGCCTCCTTGCCGGTGCAGTCCTGCGACTTGTCGAAACCCGCCGACAGAAACCGCCTGTCCACGCCGTCCTGCTTCTCCTCCAGGTGCTCTCCGCGGGCCACCGCGGCACTGATCGCGTCCTCGATGCCCACCGGTTCGACGCCGTGCGTGCCGGCCAGGTCGGGACGCAGGTCCGGGCGAATGAAAATCATGGGCGTGGACATCACCGTGTCCCTTCGCTCGGCGCGATCAGGTCCCCGACCTTCACACCGTTGATGATCAGGCCCCGGAGGTCGCAGTCCTCGATGACGACATCCCGCATCGAGCAGCCCACGAGCCGGCTGCCGTCCATCACGAGGCCGGCGAAGGTGGACCGCCGCGCATCGACCCAGAGGAACTGGGAGTCGTCCATGAGCGACTCCGCGAAGACCGAACCGAGGAACGCGGTCTTGTACCACGTGCACTGCCGGACGTCGGCGTTGGCCACATACATGTTCGGCGTCAGCCCGGTGTCGTCAACTGCCTTTGCGGGCTCCATCTCGCCCTCCCTGCATGGGCATTTGTACCTTAATCGTCACATGAGACAGGGGGTAGTGCCAGCGGGGGGACACCGGCTCGCCGGCGACGCGGACCCGTGCGCACCCACCCCGGAGCCGAGCGCCTCCGCGGGGCTCTCGGTCGGCATCGCCCCTGCCCCCGGCGGACCCCCGCCCCCGCCCCGGTAAGGTGGACGCGTCGTCGTCATGCCCCGTACGGGGGAAGCTTCCCCCGAGCCCAGAGGGCCCGTTCCGCGAACGGAATGGCCGTCAGCGCATGACCGGCTCACGCGTCACCCGCACCACCGCAGGTGACCCCGCACCGTCGAGGCATACGGAGCCGGACCCGGGCGCCAGCGCGCACCCGTGCCCGCGCTCCCCCGCAGGAGAGGCACCGCCCGCCATGACCGTACGCCGCTGCGCCGCAGCACTCGCCGCAGCAACCGCCGTCCTCGGCGCGGCCGCCCCCGCCGCCGTCGCCGACGGCGCGCCCTCCCCCGCGGCGGTCCCGCCGGGCCTGTACGGCACGAAGGACCCGACGTACGACGGTGTCTTCCGGCAGTCCCTCGCCTTCCTCGCCCAGGAGAAGGCCGGCGTCACCCCCGCCGACCACGCGGTCGGCTGGCTCACCGGGCAGCAGTGCGCCGACGGTGCGTTCATGTCGTTTCGCGCCGACACCGCCAAGGCGTGCGACGCCACGAAGCTGGACACCAACGCCACCTCCGCCGCCGTGCAGGCGCTCGTCGCGGTGGGCGGTCACACCGACGCCGTCAAGAAGGGCGTCACCTGGCTGAAGTCGGTGCAGCAGGACGACGGCGGCTGGCCGTACACCCCGGGCATGGGCGGCAGCGACGCCAACTCCACCGCCATCGTGATCGGCGCGCTCGCCGCCGCCGGCGAGAAGCCCGCCGACGTGAAGTCGGCCAAGGGCGGCAGGACCCCCTTCGACGCGCTGCTCACCTTCGCGCTGCCCTGCGACGACCCCGCGGGCGCCGGCGCCTTCGCCTTCCAGCCCGACCCCAAGACGCAGAAGCTGTACGCCAACGCCGACGCGACCGCCGCCGCCGTGACCGGCTCCCTCGGCAAGGGCCTCACCGCCACCGCGGGCACCCCCGACACCACGGGCGCCGGCTGCGCGAAGGCCACCACCCCCGAGCAGGGTGCGCACAACGGCGCCGCGTACCTCGCCAAGACCCTCGCCCCGACCGGCTTCCTGAAGTCCGCGATGCCCGGCGCCACCGACCAGCCCGACGTCGGCAACACCGCCGACTCGGTCGTCGCGCTCGCCGCGGCGGGCCTGCCGGACCAGGCGAAGAAGTCCGCGGACTGGCTCGCCAAGAACTCCGCCGCCTGGGCCAAGGAGAACGGCCCCGCCGCCTACGCCCAGCTCGTCTTCGCCGCCGACGCGACCGGCGCCGACCCGAAGAACTTCGGCGGCACCGACCTCGTCCAGGCCCTCGACGCGACCGGCCCCGCCCCCAAGGCCGCCTCGCCGTCGGCATCCGCCGACAAGGCCGACAAGAAGGACGAGAAGAAGGACGACGGCATCTCCGTCTGGTGGATCGTGGGCGTCGGCCTCGTCGCCGGCATCGGCGTCGGTTTCCTGATCAGCGGCCGCAAGAAGAACCAGCAGCTGTGATGCGGACGCGACTCGCCTCGCTGGCGGTGCTGCTCCTCACCGTGGTGGCGCTGGCCGCCGGCACGGGATCGGCCCAGGCCGCCGGGTACCGCTACTGGTCGTTCTGGGACCTGACGGGAGACGCCTGGGCGTACGCCACGCAGGGCCCGGCGTCGGCGCACCCCGGCGACGGCTCGGTCGAGGGCTTCCGCTTCGCGGTGAGCGCGGACTCCCAGGACGCCACCAAGCCGCGTTCCGCGCCGTCCTTCGAGGCGGTGTGCGGCGCGACGCCGACCAAGGACGGCACCAAGCGGGTCGCGCTCGTCATCGACTCCGGTACGCCGCAGGACGCCCCCCAGGGGGAGGCCCCGCCCGCGCCGCGCACCGCCTGCGCCCAGGTCGCCCCGGACGCCACCACCGCGGACGCGCTCGCGGCCGTCGCCAAGCCGCTCCGCTACAACAGCGCGGCCCTGCTGTGCGCGATCGACGGCTACCCGCGCACGGGCTGCGGCGAGCAGGTGGGCAACACGACCGGCCCGTCCGAGCCCGCCGCGCAGCACGGCACCACCAACGGCGGCCCGTCGGCGGGCCTGCTGGCCGGCGTGGCCGCGGTCCTGGCCCTGGGCGCGGCAGCGATCTGGCAGTCCCGCCGCCGCAGGCACTGACCCGGCATGCCCGCCCAGAGCCCCCGGCCCGGGGCCGGCCCCCGCGTACGCCGGGCCGGGGCCGAGCCACGAGCCCGCTCTCCGCGCCTGCGGCTCGCCCCCTCGGCGAGCCGCAGCAACGCCGTCCACCCGGGCGCCTGGTGGCTCTGGGCGCTCGGGCTCGCCACCGCCGCCTCACGCACCAACAACCCCCTCCTCCTCGGCCTCCTCGTCGGCGTCGCCGGCTACGTCGTGGCCGCGCGCAAGACCGACGCCCCCTGGGCCCGCTCCTACACCGCGTTCATCAAGATCGGCCTGTTCGTCGTCGGCATCCGCCTCGCCTTCAACCTGGTCCTCGGCTCGCCGATCCCCGGCAGCCACACCCTGGTCACGCTCCCCGAACTCCCGCTCCCCGACTGGGCGCAGGGCATCCGCGTCGGCGGCCGGGTCACCGCCGAGGGCATGCTCTTCGCGCTGTACGACGGTGTGCGCCTGGCCACCCTGCTGATCTGCGTCGGCGCGGCGAACGCCCTCGCCAACCCCGCCCGCCTCCTCAAGTCGCTGCCGGGCGCCCTGTACGAGGCCGGTGTCGCCGTCGTGGTCGCCATGACGTTCGCGCCGAACATGGTCGCCGACGTCGTACGGCTGCGGACCGCGCGCAGGCTGCGCGGCCGCCCCACCGGCGGCATCAGGGCGATCGCGCAGATCGGCCTGCCGGTGCTCGAAGGCGCCCTGGAACGCTCCGTCGCCGTCGCCGCCTCGATGGACGCCCGGGGCTACGGACGCAGTGCCCGGGTGCCCGCCCCGGTACGCCACACCACCACCGTCCTCACCCTGGGCGGCCTGCTCGGCGTGTGCGCGGGAACGTACGGGCTGCTCGCCTCCGAGGGCGCCGGTTACGGCGTCCCCGTGCTGGCCGGAGGGCTGCTCGCCTGCCTCGCGGGGCTGCGGCTCGGCGGGCGCCGCCAGATCCGTACCCGCTACCGCCCCGACCGCTGGGGCGTGCGCTCCTGGCTGGTGGCCGGTTCCGGCGTGGCGGTCGCGGCGCTGACCGTGTGGGCGGGTACGTACGCCCCCGACGCGCTGACCCTCGGCGTCGTCCCGCTGACGGCGCCGGGGCTGCCGCTGTGGCCCGCGCTCTCGCTGCTCGCCGGTCTGCTCCCGGCGTTCGTCGCACCCGTACCTCCGAAGGAGTCGCAGTGATCCGGTTCGAGAACGTGTCGGTCACCTACGACTGCGCCGCCGCGCCGACCGTGAGCGGCGTCGAACTCACCATCCCCGAGGGGGAGTTGGTGCTGCTGATCGGAGCGTCCGGGGTCGGCAAGTCGACCCTGCTCGGTACGGTGTCCGGGCTCGTCCCGCACTTCACCGGCGGCACCCTGCGCGGCCGCGTCACCGTGGACGGCCGCGACACCCGCACCCACAAGCCGCGCGAACTCGCCGACCTGGTCGGCACGGTGGGCCAGGACCCGCTCGCCCACTTCGTCACCGACACCGTCGAGGACGAACTCGCCTACGGAATGGAGTCGTTGGGGCTCGCCCCGGCCGTGATGCGCCGCCGCGTCGAGGAGACCCTCGACCTGCTGGGCCTCGCGGAGCTGCGCGACCGTCCGATCGCCACGCTCTCCGGCGGCCAGCAGCAGCGCGTCGCGATCGGCTCGGTGCTCACGCCGCACCCGAAGGTGCTGGTCCTGGACGAGCCGACCTCGGCGCTCGACCCGGCGGCGGCGGAGGACGTCCTGTCGGTCCTGCAACGCCTCGTGCACGACCTGGGCACGACGGTCCTGCTCGCCGAGCACCGCCTGGAACGGGTGGTCCACTACGCCGACCAGGTCGTGCTGCTCCCCGCGCCCGGCGCCCCGCCGGTCATGGGCACCCCGGCCGACATCATGCGCGTCTCCCCCGTCCACCCCCCGGTGGTGGCCCTGGGCCATCTCGCGAACTGGTCCCCCCTCCCCCTCTCGGTGCGGGACGCCCGCCGCATGGCCGGCCCCCTGCGCACCCGCCTGTCCACCCGCACCCCGCACCCGGCCGCCGACGCCCGGCCGCCGCTTCCCCACGACCCGCGGCCCACCCGGCCCTCCGCCGCCGCACCACGACGTACGCTGGCCGGCCTCCTGCGCCGTGCGCCGCGCGGCCCCGCCGCGCCCACCGTGACGACCGCCACCGCCCTCGGCGTACGCCGCGGCCGCGTTGAGGCCCTGCGCCGCGTGGACCTGGCCGTCGCCCCGGGCGAGACCATCGCCCTGATGGGACGCAACGGGGCCGGCAAGTCCACCCTGCTCAGCACCCTCGTCGGCATGATCGAGCCCACCTCAGGCTCGGTCACCGTGGGCGGACGCACCCCCCACCGCACCCCGCCGGGCGAGCTGATCCGCGAGGTCGGCCTCGTACCGCATGAGCCGCGTGACCTGCTGTACGCCAACACCGTGGCCGCGGAGTGCGCCGCCGCGGACGAGGATGCCGGGGCCGCGCCCGGAAGCTGTCGCGCGCTCGTCTCCGAGCTGCTACCGGGGGTGGCGGACGACACCCACCCCCGCGACCTGTCCGAGGGCCAGCGGCTCGCCCTCGCCCTCGCGATCGTGCTGACCGGCCGCCCTCCCCTTCTCCTCCTCGACGAGCCGACCCGCGGCCTGGACTACGCGGCGAAGGCCCGCCTCGTCACGGTGCTGCGGGGGCTCGCCGCCGAGGGGCACGCCATCGTGCTCGCCACGCACGACGTGGAGCTGGCCGCCGAACTCGCCCACCGTGTGGTGATCCTCGCGGGCGGTGAGGTCGTCGCGGACGGCCCCACCGCCGAGGTGGTCGTCTCGTCGCCGGCGTTCGCCCCGCAGGTCGCCAAGGTGCTGGCGCCGCAGCACTGGCTGACCGTTCCGCAAGTACGCGAGGCCCTGTCGTGACCCGGTCCACGGCCCCGGCCGCGGACCGCACGGGGCGGCCCGCCCGCCCGGTCCGCCTGGGCCCCCGCGCGATCGTGGCCCTCTCCCTCATCACCCTCATCGGCGTCGCCGCGTTCGGCTGGCCACTGCTCGCCGACGCGGATTCCGGGCTTGCGCACGCGCAGGACGCGCCCTGGCTGTTCGCCGCGCTGCTCCCGCTCCTCGTGGGTGTGGTGATCGCCACCATCGCCGACGACGGCCTGGACGCGAAGGCCGTCGCGATGCTCGGCGTGCTCGCGGCGGTGGGCGCGGCGCTGCGGCCGCTGGGGGCGGGCACGGCCGGCCTGGAGCCGATGTTCTTCCTGATGGTGCTGAGCGGCCGGGTGCTCGGGCCGGGCTTCGGCTTCGTCCTCGGCTCGGTGACGATGTTCGCCTCGGCCCTGCTGACCGGCGGGGTCGGCCCGTGGATGCCGTTCCAGATGCTGGCGATGGGCTGGTTCACGATGGGCGCGGGCCTGCTGCCGGCCCCGCACCGGCTGCGCGGCCGGGCCGAGCTCGCCCTGCTGGCCGGCTACGGCGCGCTGGCCTCGTTCGCGTACGGCACGGTGATGAACCTCCAGGGCTGGACCTTCATCGGCGGCATGTCGTCGGGGCTCTCCTTCCACCCCGGCGATCCGCTCCGGGACAACCTGGTGCGCTTCTTCGCGTACTGCGCGGCCACCTCGCTGGGCTGGGACCTGGGGCGCGCGGCGCTCACGGTGGTCCTGACGGCGGTGCTCGGCGCGACGCTCCTCAAGGCGCTACGAAGGGCCACGAGGCGTGCCGCCTTCGAGGCCCAGGTCACATTCGAGGCCTGAGAAGGGGCCTTCCGGGGTGAGGCCGCCCACAGGCCGTTGGTCCTCCACGAGCCGCGGTAGTAGTCGATCCGCATGATCCAACTGCCCCCTCGGAGCGGGAGTGACCTGGGCTTATCCCTCCCTTACACCCGGAAGGACGTTGCACCCCTCGTGCGATACCCACTAGTAAATGGGGTCGTTGCGGGTGCCCCCCGGGGCCCGTTACAACTGTTCGAGTCGCCGGAACCGCCCGGTCCTTCACCGGGCCGACTCGACAAGGGTTCCCCCGCCGTAGAAGTCCCCGAGACGTCCGGCCGAGCGCGACGACCCTGTCCTCGACGTTAGGTTTCGTGTTGTCTTTCGCCGCCCGTTTCACCGCTCGCAAGAAGTCCATCGCCGCCGCCGGCGCCACTGTGCTCGCCGCCGCCGGTGTCGCCATGGCCGCCGTCCCGGCCCAGGCCGCACCGACGAGCGCCCAGGCAGTCGCGCAGAAGATGATGCCGGCCCAGCAGTTCCAGTGCTTCAGCAAGATCGTGAACCACGAGTCCGGCTGGAACCCGTCCGCCACGAACGCCTCCTCCGGCGCGTACGGCCTGGTCCAGGCGCTGCCCGGCTCGAAGATGGCCTCCGCCGGCGCCGACTGGAAGTCCAACCCGGCCACCCAGATCAAGTGGGGCCTGAGCTACATGAACGACCGCTATGGCAGCCCGTGTGGCGCGTGGAACTTCTGGCAGCAGAACAGCTGGTACTGAGCCCCACCCCCACCGGGCCCCGGCCTCCGCCCCCTCCGGGCGGGGTCGGCCCGACGAGCGCCTTTCGGGCGCGAACGGGGCCTGGGGCGGAGCCCCAGCAACCCCGCTTTCGTCTGCGGACCATGCCCACGTCCCGCGCAGTTCCCCGCGCCCCCAGCGGGGTCGGCCTGGGCGGCATGCCCAATCCAGGCCACCCCAGCCCGTCCGGCGCTTGAGGACGAGCGCCTTTCGGGCGCGAACGGGGTCTGGGGCGTAGCCCCAGCAACTCCGGCCTACGTCTGCGGACCGTGCGTGGCTGGTCGCGCAGTTCCCCGCGCCCCTAGCTACGCCACGCCGGGCAGCATGCACATCCCCAGCCCGTCCGGCGTTTGAGGACGAGGACCGTCCAGGCCCGAACCGGGGCCTGGGGCGGAGCCCCGGCAACCCCGCCTCCGTCCGCGGACCGTGCCCGCGTCCCGCGCAGTTCCCCGCGCCCCCAGCGGGGTCGGCCTGGGCGGCATGCCCGATCCAGACCGCCCCAGCCCGTCCGGCGTTTGAGGACGAGCGCCCTCAAGGCGCGACACGGGGTCTGGGGCGGAGCCCCGGCAACCCCGCCTTCCGTATGCGGACCGTGCCCGCGTCTCGCGCAGTTCCCCGCGCCCCTGTAGGGCACCCGGCATCGAGCCGATCGCCCGCGCCGACCGTGGCGGAGCCGCGGGAGGTGGCTGGCCCTGGGCGGCATGCCCGATCCAGACCGCCCCAGCCCGTCCGGCGTTTGAGGACGGGGGCCGGCCAGGCGCGGGCGGGGTCTGGGGCGGAGCCCCGGCTGGGGCTTGTTACAGGCGTTGGATGATCGTGCCGGTCGCCAGCGCACCCCCCGCGCACATCGTGATCAACGCGAACTCCTTGTCCCGCCGCTCCAGCTCGTGCAACGCCGTCGCGATGAGCCGGGCCCCGGTCGCCCCCACGGGGTGACCGAGCGCGATCGCGCCCCCGTTCACGTTCACCTTCTCCAGGTCCTGCTCGAAGACCTGCGCCCAGCTCAGCACCACCGACGCGAACGCCTCGTTGATCTCGACGAGGTCGATGTCCCGCAACGACATCCCCGCCTTCCCCAGCACCGCCCGCGTCGCGTCGACCGGCCCGTCGAGGTGGAAGTGCGGGTCGGCCCCGACCAGCGACTGCGCCACGATCCGCGCCCGCGGCTTCAGCTTCAGCGCCCGCGCCATCCGCTTGGACGCCCACATGATCGCCGCGGAACCGTCCGAGATCTGCGAGGAGTTGCCCGCCGTGTGCACGGCCGTCGGCATCACCGGCTTGAGCCGCCCGAGCGCCTCCATCGACGTGTCGCGCAGCCCCTCGTCGCGGTCGACGAGACGCCACATGCCCTGCCCGGCCGCCTGCTCCTCCTCGGTCGTCGGCACCTGCACCGCGAACGTCTCGCGTTTGAAGCGCTCCTCGCCCCAGGCGACCGCCGCCCGCTCCTGCGACAGGAGCCCGAGCGAGTCGACCCGCTCCCGGGTAAGACCCCGCTTGCGGGCGATCCGCTCCGCCGCCTCGAACTGGTTGGGCAGATCCACGTTCCACTCGTCGGGCCACGGCTTGCCGGGCCCGTGCTTGGAGCCGGAGCCGAGCGGCACCCGCGACATCGCCTCCACGCCGCAGCTGATGCCGACGTCGATGACCCCCGCCGCGATCATGTTCGCGACCATGTGGCTCGCCTGCTGCGAGGAGCCGCACTGGCAGTCGACGGTGGTCGCGGCGGTCTCGTACGGCAGCCCCACCGCGAGCCAGGCGGTGCGCGCCGGGTTCATGGACTGTTCGCCGGCGTGGGTGACCGTACCGCCGACGATCTGTTCGACGCAGTCGGCGTGGATGCCGGTGCGGCCGAGGAGTTCGCGGTAGGTCTCGCCGAGCAGGTAGGCGGGGTGCAGATTGGCGAGCGCGCCTCCGCGCTTGCCGATGGGCGTGCGTACGGCTTCGACGATGACGGGTTCCGCGGCCATGAGCTCGTCCTCTCCTGACACAGCCGCTGGGTGTCCCGGCACCGCACGGCCACGAACTGATACGCGTTCTAGTTCTGAGTGCAGTCTTATGAGAGCTACCCCGGGTACGCAAGGGTTGTGCACGCCTCTCGTGGGCAGTTCAGTGCGCAACAGATGCTGCCGCGAGCCTTGCTTGTTGTAGAACCCGTTACTACCTTTCCCCCAACTTCTGATGGACCGTCAGACATGGAGTGGCCGATGCGTTGCCCCCACCTGCCCGACGGGTTCGACTTCACCGACCCCGACCTGCTCCAATCCCGCGTGCCGCACCCGGAGTTCGCGGAGCTGCGACAGACCGCGCCGGTCTGGTGGTGCGCCCAGCCGACCGGCATCGCCGGCTTCCAGGACGACGGCTACTGGGCGGTGACCCGGCACGCGGACGTCAAGTACGTGTCCACACACCCGGAGTTGTTCTCCTCCACCACCAACACCGCCGTGATCCGCTTCAACGAGTCGATCAGCCGCGAGCAGATCGACGTCCAGAAACTGATCATGCTCAACATGGACCCGCCCGAGCACTCCCGGGTGCGCCAGATCGTCCAGCGCGGCTTCACCCCGCGCGCGATCCGCTCCCTGGAGGGCGCGCTGCGCGACCGCGCCCGCTCCATCGTGGACGCGGCCCTGTCGGAAGCCGACAAGAACAACGGCACCTTCGACTTCGTCACCAACATCGCCGTCGAACTCCCCCTCCAGGCCATCGCCGAGCTGATCGGCGTCCCCCAGGAGGACCGGACCAAGATCTTCGACTGGTCCAACAAGATGGCGGCGTACGACGACCCCGAGTACGCGATCACCGAGGAGATCGGCGCCGAGGCGGCGATGGAGCTGGTCTCGTACGCGATGAACCTCGCGGCGGCCCGCAAGGAGTGCCCGGCCAAGGACATCGTGTCGCAGCTGGTCGCGGCCGAGGGCGAGGGCAATCTGCTCTCCGACGAGTTCGGCTTCTTCGTCATCCTGCTCGCGGTGGCCGGCAACGAGACGACCCGCAACGCGATCAGCCACGGCATGCACGCGTTCCTGACCCACCCCGACCAGTGGGAACTCTACAAACGCGAGCGCCCCGCCACCGCGGCCGAGGAGATCGTGCGCTGGGCCACCCCCGTCGTCGCCTTCCAGCGCACGGCGACCCAGGACACCGAGCTGGGCGGCCAGAAGATCACGGCCGGCGACCGCGTCGGCATCTTCTACTCCTCCGCCAACAACGACCCCGAGGTCTTCGAGGCCCCGGAACGCTTCGACATCACCCGGGACCCCAACCCCCACCTCGGCTTCGGCGGCGGCGGCCCGCACTTCTGCCTGGGCAAGTCCCTCGCCGTCCTCGAAATCAACCTGATCTTCAACGCCATCGCGGACGTCCTGCCCGACCTGCGCCTGGCGGGCGAGCCGCGCCGGCTCCGCTCGGCATGGCTCAATGGCATCAAGGGCCTTGCCGTGACGCGTAGTTGAGCGTCGCCACCCCACCCCGTCGCCACCCCACCCCGTCGGCGCCTCGTTACGCTCGCTCCATGATCGAGGCAATCGGGGCGGCGGGCACGGGGCAGAGCTGGGACGCGACCCGGCGGTGGGTGGAGCAGAGCATGGGCGCCGGCGCGACCGTCGAGGGGGCGGTCGCGCTGCGCGGCGGGTGGACCTCCGAGATGCGGCGCCTTCGCATCGGCGGCGAGCGGCCCCGCTCCGTCGTGCTGCGCTCCTTCGTCAAGGAGTTCTACGTCCGGCACGCCCCCGGGCTGCTCGGGCGCGAGGCCGGCGTCCTGACCCTGCTCGCCCGCACCCCGGTGCCGGCCGCCGAGCTGATCGCCGTCGACCCGGCCGGCGCCCACTGCGACCACCCCTCGCTGCTCATGTCGCTACTCCCGGGCGACGTACGCATCGACGACGCGGGCGCCGCCGGGCGCGCCCCGCTCCTCGCCCGGCAGCTCCTCGACATCCACCGCGTCGCGGCCGGCCCCGGGGAGCGGCCGCGCACCTACGAGGCCTGGACCGCTCCGGACCGCGTCCGGGTGCCCGAGGCCACCCGCCGGCCCGAGCTCTGGCGGCGCGCGATCGAGGTGATCCGGCGCCAACCCCCCGCGTACCGGCCGGTGTTCCTGCACCGCGACTTCCACCCCGGCAACGTCCTGTTCACCGGCGCCGGAGCCGAGGCGCGCGTGAGCGGGGTGGTCGACTGGGTCGAGACCTCCTGGGGCCCGGCCGACCTCGACGTGGCCCACTGCTCGACCAACCTCGCGCTGCTGCACGGCGTCCCGGCCGGCCTCGCCTTCGCCGAGCGGTACACCGAGGCGGGCGGCCGGCTCGCGTCCGACCCGGACGACCGCCTCTACTGGCGCCTCCTCGACGCCCTCGCCTTCGCCCCGGACGCCGAGAAGGTCGCCGTGCCCTGGCGCGCCCTCGGCCGCGACGACCTCACCCCCGAGCTCGTCGGGCGCCGCCTGGAGGAGTACGTCCAGGCGGTGCTCGACCAGGACCGCCAGACCCTTCCCGCACACGGCGATCGCCCCTTGCCCACCCGCCCGTCCTGCTGAAACAGTTGCCGAAACCCCATCCCGCGACGGAATCGGCAGGACCATGGACGTACAACAACCGGATCAGCACCCCCGCACCACTTCCGTCGAACCGGGCCCGACACGGCCGGCACCGTCGGAGCCGGGCGCGAGGGAGCAGGCCGCCACGGAGCTGGCGGTCACCGGGCGGACCCGGCACCGGCGGCTGCGCGACCAGGGCAGTACCCGGGTCGCCGACCTCGACGCGATCCTCGGCGCCGGCTTCGTCTGTCATCTCGGCGTCGTCGTCGACGGCGACCCGATGGTGGTGCCGACGGTGTACGGCGTCGACTTCGACAGCCGGACGCTGTTCGTGCACGGCTCGGTCGCGAGCCGCAGCGTGGTGCGGGCGCCACGGGCCACGGTGTGCGTGACCGTGACGCACGTCGACGGGCTCGTGCTCGCCCGCTCGGTCTTCGAGCACGGGGTCAACTACCGCAGCGCGATGATCTACGCCGTGCCCCGGCTCGTCACCGGCGGCGACGAGCTGCTGCACGGGCTCAGGGTCCTGACCGAACACTGCGCGCCCGGACAGTGGGAGTACGCCCGGCGCCCCAACGCCAAGGAGCTGGCGGCCACTTCCCTGCTGGCCCTGTCGCTCGACGAGGCGTCCGTCAAGGTCGCGTCGGGGCCGCCCGGCGATGCCGAAGGGCCCGACGGGCAGCTCGGCCTGTGGGCCGGAGTGATCCCGCTCCACACCCGCTTCGGGGCACCCGAGCCGGACCCCGCGCTGCCCGGCGGCATCGCCGTGCCCGGCCATGTCGCGGCGCTCGGCGGCGGCTCCGCCGGCCGGACGGCCCCCGCTCCGTGCCCTGCCGGAGCAAGCGGAACCGCGGGCGCCGCACCGTCGTCGTAGCTCCCGCCGGTCGACTGCGTCGATCATCTGTCGGAGCGATCACACGGGGGTACGAGGACATGACGGGCACGCGGGAACCGTGGCGGCGGGCGCTGCTGGTGGCGTTGGCGCTGGTGGCGCTGCAACTGGGGTCGCTCGTGGCGCCCGCGTACGCCTGCGGCTGCGGCGCGATGGTGCCGCAGAGCGGGCGGCAGCTGAGCGTGCGCCAGGAGACGTCGGCCGTGCGGTGGGACGGCCGGAGCGAGCAGATCGTCATGCGGCTCACCGTCGACGGGAACGCGCCGCGCGCCGCGTGGATCATGCCGGTGCCGAGCCGTGCCACCGTGAAACTGGGCGACCGGCACCTCTTCGACCAGCTGGCGGAGGTCTCCGCGCCCGTGCACCGCACCCGGTCCTACTTCTGGCCCAAGGACGGCGACTGGCCCTTCGCCAAGGACCGCAGCGTCGGCGAGGGCGCACCGCGCCCCGGTGCGACGCCCCCCGTCGAGGTGGTCGGCAGGGAGCGCCTCGGCCCGTTCGACGTGGCCAGGCTCACCGCGACCGACCCGACGGCGCTGCGCGACTGGCTCGCGCACAACGGCTTCCAGCTGCCGCAGGCCCTCGCCACCGAACTGCGGCCCTACGTCGACCAGAAATGGGAGTACGTGGCGATCCGGCTCGCCCCCGACGAGGCCGGCCAGACGCTGGGCGGCCCGCTCGACCCGCTGAGCCTGACCTTCGCCAGCGACCGGCCGGTCTATCCGATGCGCCTCTCGCGCCTCGCGAAGACCCCGCAGACCCTGAACCTGTACCTGCTGGGCGCGCACCGCATGGAGACGGCGTCCGCCATCGGGGGCGACGCTCCGCAGACGCTCTTCGCGGGCCGGGTCGCCGACCCGGGCGGCGCGCTCGGCGAGCTGACGGGACAGGCGCCCTCGGTCTACGTGACCGCCCTCACCCAGTACTTCCCACAGCCCTCCAGGATCACCGGCGACCACGAGATCCGTCGGGCGCCCGCCGACACGGCGTTCCAACGGGCTTGGTACAGCGACGAGTTGATGACCGTGGGCGGCGTCCCGGCCTGGCTGCTCACGGTTCTGGGCGCCGCGCTGGTGGTGGCGGCCGGGGCGGGGCTCACCTTGTGGCGGGTGCGGGCACGCCGGGTGGCCGCGGCTCCGTACCGAAAGGGTGTGTAGCACACTGATCGCAGATGGACGAGGCGAAGGCGCCACCCCGGCGCCCTTCTGACGAGAGGTGTCGCGTGCCCAGCGTCGTAAAGATCAACGTACTGACCGTGCCGGACGAGCAGCGCGAGGTCCTGGAGAAGCGGTTCGCCTCCCGGGCCGGGTCGGTGGAGAACTCCGACGGCTTCGAGTGGTTCGAGCTGCTGCGCCCGGCGGAGGGCACCGACCAGTACCTCGTCTACACGCGCTGGCGCAGCGAGGAGGACTTCCAGAACTGGATGGCCACCTCGATGCGGGGTGCGCACGGCGGCGCTCCGGGCGCGGGCGCCCAGGGTGAGGGCGGCGAGCGGCCCAAGCCGGCGGCGTCCGCGTCCACGCTGTGGTCGTTCGAGGTCGTGCAGCAGGCCGCCCCCAAGGCCTGAGAGGGCCCGCCCCTTAATTCGGTGGCCGGGGCCCCCGCCCTCGGGATAGGCAGGGGCCCATGAGCTGGATCATGGCTGCCGAGCGGCCCGACACCCCCGACGCGAGCCTGCTGCGCCGCGACTACTACGACGAGGTGGCGAGCCGGTGGTACGGCCGGCCCGCCACCGCCGCCGAGATCGAGCGGGGGCTCACCGACGACGGGGCCGACCGGCTCGCCCCGCCCACCGGCGACTTCGTGGTCGGACGGTACGAGGGACGGCCCGCCGCGTGCGGGGGCGTCCTGCTCTTCGCCGAGGCGCCCGTCATCGACGGGACGTCCCCGGCGACCGCCGAACTCACCCGGGTCTTCGTCCGCCCCTTCGCGCGCGGCACCGGGGGCGGCGGGATCCTGCTCCACGCCCTGGAGGACGCGGCACGACGGCTCGGCGCGCGCCGGGCCGCCCTGGACACGCGGCACGACCTGGTCGAGGCGCGCGGCCTGTATGCGAAGCACGGCTACCGCGAGGTGGCCCCGTACAGCCAGGGGCCCTACCGCGAGCGCTGGTTCGCGAAGGAGCTGTAGCGGCGCACCGCCCTCGCCCCCTACTCCTCGTGCCCCTGCGTCACTCCTCGTGTCCCTGCGTCCTGAGGTCCTGGCGGGCCAGCGGGGTGTGCGGCTGCTCCTCGTCGGAGCCGGACATCTCCGAGGAGAGTTCCTTCACCAGCTTCACCAGGTCGGTGGGGCGCGCCGGGCCCCACCAGTCGCCGAGCAGTTCGGCGAGGGACTCCTCGCGCGCCGCCGAGAGCCGCACCGCGATCCGCCGGCCCTCGTCGGTCAGGACCAGCGGCATGCCGTCGCGTTCGGCGAGCCCCCGCTCCTCGACCTGCCGGGCCGCCTCGGTGATCACGTGCAGCGGTACGGGGCTGCGCTCGGCGAGCACCCCGGGGTCGGCGGACCCGTACTTGTTGATGCGCAGCAGCAGCCAGCTGGCCGCGGGCAGCAGGTCGAGGTCGGCCTTCCGCGTGATCGTCCGGTAGATCTCGCGGCGCCCCTCGCGGGTGCCGAGCACCGAGAGGGCGCGTGCGCACTCGTCGTACGAGGACCGCTCGACGGGGTTGGACGCGAGGGTCTGGCTGGTGTCGGGCGCGGTGACCGCGCCCCGCAGCTTGTCCTCCTTGAGGAACCACGCGGTCACGAACGCGAGCAGGACGACCGGGGCCGCGTACAGGAAGACGTCGGTGATGGACGACGCGTACGCGTGCAGCACCGGCGTGCGCGCCGCGGGCGGGAGCAGGCCGATGGTGTGCGGGTCGGCCGAGATGGTGCCGGAGCCCACCCCGGGCGGGAGCTGCTGTCCGGCGAGGGCGTCGGAGAGCTTCCCCGTGAGCCGGTTGGTGAAGATCGTGCCGAAGATGGCGACGCCGAACGAGGCTCCGATGGAGCGGAAGAAGGTGGCGCCCGAGGTGGCGACGCCCAGGTCCGCGTAGTCGACCGCGTTCTGCACCACCAGGACGAGGACCTGCATGACGAGGCCGAGGCCCGCGCCGAAGACGAAGAAGTAGACGCTCATCTCCCACGTGGGGCTCGTCTCGGTGAGCCGGTGCAGGAGCAGCAGGCCGATCGTGGTGACCGCCGTGCCCGCGATGGGGAAGGCCTTCCACCGTCCGGTACGGGACACGATCTGGCCGGACGCGGTGGAGGTCAGCAGCATGCCGACCACCATCGGCAGCATGTGCACGCCGGACATGGTGGGCGAGATGCCCTGCACGATCTGGAGGAACGTCGGCAGGTACGTCATCGCGCCGAACATCGCGAAGCCCACGATGAAGCTGATGACCGCGACGAGGCTGAAGGTGCGGATGCGGAACAGCTTCAGCGGCAGGACCGGCTCGACCGCCCCGCGCTCCACCGCGACGAACGCCACGAGCAGGACGAGGCCGAGCACCGCGAGCCCGATGATCTGCGCCGAGGCCCAGGGCCAGGTCGTGCCGCCGAGCGAGGCGACGAGGACGAGACAGGTCGCGACGGAGGCGATGAGGAAGGTGCCCAGGTAGTCGATGGTGTGCCGGGTGCCGCGCGCCGGGATGTGCAGCACGGCGGCGATGACCGCGAGCGCGATGACGCCGATGGGCAGGTTGATGTAGAACACCCAGCGCCAGCTGAGCTGCTCGGTGAAGAACCCGCCGAGCAGCGGGCCGAGCACACTGGTGGCGCCGAAGACCGCGCCGAACAGGCCCTGGTACTTGCCGCGTTCGCGGGGCGAGACGAGGTCGCCGACGATCGCCATGGACAGCACCATGAGACCGCCGCCGCCGAGGCCCTGGAGGGCGCGGAAGCCGATCAGCTCGCCCATGTTCTGCGCGACGCCGCACAGCGCGGAGCCGATGAGGAAGATGACGATGGCCGCCTGGAACAGCTTCTTGCGGCCGTACTGGTCGCCGAGCTTGCCCCAGAGCGGGGTGGCGGCGGTGGACGCCAGCATGTACGCCGTGACCACCCACGAGAGGTGCTCCATCCCGCCGAGGTCGCTGACGATGGTCGGCAGCGCGGTCGAGACGATCGTCTGGTCGAGGGCGGCGAGCAGCATGCCGAGCAGCAGCGCGCCGATGGCGACCAGCACGGTCCGCCGTTCGTGCCCCTCCCCGGGGGCGACGGTGGCGGGAACGGTTCCCTGAGCCATGGCCCACGTCCCATCCGTTGGTGTGCTCGGACTCGCTCACACCATCTTGATCGGAATGTACGGAAATGGCCTGCCGGGGCGGGCCACGCGCCCCCGGGTGCCCGCGGAGCGCCGGGCATAATCGCTCGCAGCCCAAGGGGAGGGGACCCGACGATGACCGGACACGGCTGTCCTGAATGCGGCGCGGAACGCGGGGTGGACGACAGACCCGGCTGCGCCTGCGCCGAGCGCACCGCGGCCGCACGCTCGGCGGAGGCCACCGCGCCGGAGGAGTTCGACCCCCTGCGCATCCGGCCGTACGTGACCCTGCCGAACGAAACCCCACCCGAACCGACGGGGTCCGCCCGGGGGGCGGTGCCGGGGGCCGACGGGGAGGGCGCCTCGGGGGCGGGCGGCGGCGCCGGCCCGCGGGGCGCCTTCCGTGCCGGCGCCGGGGGTGCCCCGGAGGGGGCCTTCGCGGCGGACGGCGGGGTCGACCCGGAGGGGGCCTTCGCGGCGGACGGCGGGGTCGACCCGGAGGGGGCCTTCGGGGCGGGCAGCGGGGCCGGGGCTGAGCGAGGCGTTGATCGGACCATGCGGCTCGGGGTGGTCGGCGCCTCGGCGGAGGCCCCGGCCGGGGGGAGGCCGGCCGGGGGTGCCGCCGCGCTCCCCTACCCCGCGCATCGCGCCACCGGCCCCGTTCGTCCCGCGGGCGCCCGGCCCCGGCGGCGGCGCCGGCTCGCCGTGCTGGCCATCGGGGCCGCCACCGCGGTCGTGATCGCCACGGCGGCGTTCGCGAGCACCCTGTTCGCCGATGACGCGACGCCGAGGCAGGCGCTGCCCGACGCCGCGGACACCGGCGTCCCGTACAGCGGTGCCGACACCGCTTCCGCGTCTCCCTCGGCCACCGCGTCGCGTACGAGGAAGGCGACCCCGAGCCACTCCGCCTCCGCCTCCGCGTCCGGCCCGGCCTCGCCGTCCGCGTCCGCGTCCGCCTCCGCTTCGAGGGCCGCCGCACCGGGCCCCTCGAAGTCCGTGCCCCCGCCGCCCTCGGCCCCCGCCTCCCCGCAGTCCTCGCGCGGCCCCGACGGCAAGCCGCTCACGCCGCCGCAGGGCCAGACGCTGCGGCGCGGCGACTCCGGGCCCGGGGTGCTCGAACTCCAGGAGCGGCTGGGCCAGTTGGGCCTCTACAGCGGCAGCGTCGACGGCAGCTTCGGTTCGCGCACGGAACGCTCGGTGCGCGACTTCCAGTCCTATCTGGGCGTCACGGGCGACCCGGCCGGGGTGTACGGGCCGCAGACCCGGCGCGCGCTCGAATCGATGACGGACCGACCGTAGGACCGGGGGCGGGTGGCACAACCCCCTCCTCGTTTTGTATCGTGGTGGAACAAAGTGATCCCTGCCTGTACTCCCTGACCGGCGGGCGGGGGTCACCTTTGTCTTTCCGTACCCCCCATGCGCCTTCCCGCGCTCTGGAGACCGCCGATGTCGGCCAGCACCACGACCCCCACCGTCCTGACCGCCCGCGCCCTCCTCCTCGACATGGACGGCACGATCGTGAACTCCGACGCCGTGGTCGAGCGCTGCTGGCGCCGCTGGGCCGAGCGCCACGGCCTCGATCCGGAGGCCGCGCTCAAGGTGGTCCACGGCCGCCAGGGCTACGCCACGATGGCCGTGCTGCTCCCGGAGCGGCCCATGGAGCAGAACCACGCGGACAACAAGGTGATGCTCGCCGAGGAGACCGCGGACACCGACGGCGTGGTGCCGGTCGGCGGGGCCGGTGCCTTCATGGCCGCCATCGCCGGACTGCCGCACGCCCTGGTGACCTCCGCCGACGCGGCGCTCGCCCGAGCCCGCATGACGGCCGCGGGGCTGCCGATGCCCGAGGTGCGGATCACGGCCGAGTCGGTGGGCGCGAGCAAGCCGGACCCGGAGGGCTTCCTCAAGGGCGCGGCCGAGCTGGGCTTCGCCCCGGCGGACTGCGTGGTCTTCGAGGACTCCGAGGCCGGGATCGCGGCGGGGCTGGCCGCGGGGATGCGGGTCGTGGGCGTGGGGCCGCGGGCGGGTGCCCACGGGCCCACCGTCCATGTGCCCGACCTCACGCACCTCACCGTGACGGCGGACCCGTCCGGCACCCTGCGCCTGGAATTCGCCGGCTGACCGGCCCCCCATACGAACGGCCCCCGTCCTACCACGGGGGCCGTTTCGCATCCGCGAGCGCGCCCACTCGGCCCCGGGTGCCCTACTCGGGGGCGCGGGGCTGTGCCCTTTGCGCGGCTCCGCCGCGGTGGGCGCGAGCGGTGGGCTCGGCCCCGGGTGCCCTACGTCTTTAGGGGCGCGGGGAACTGCGCGAGACGCGGGCACGGTCCGCACCTGAAGGCGGGGTTGCCGGGGCTCCGCCCCAGACCCCGTAGAGGGCCTGAACGGCCCTCGTCCTCAAACGCCGGGCGGGCTGAGGTGGCCCGCACTGAACACCGTGCCCAGGGCAGACCCAGCTCAGGTGGGCACCGCGCCCGGCGCCGGGAGGGGGCGGGGCTCAGCCCGCGATGGCTTCGAAGAGGCTGAAGCCGGCGAGCGCGAGCATCAGGCAGGCCGCGACCTTGGTGATCAGCCGCAGCGGCACGTGCTTCATCAGCGTCCGCCCGCCGATGATGCCGAGCCCGGCCACCGCCCACAGGCCGAGCACCGCGCCGATGCCGACGGAGAGCGGGTTGTCGTACCGGGCGGCCAGGTTGGCCGTCATGATCTGGGTCAGGTCACCGAACTCGGCGACCAGGATGAGCATGAAGCCGGCCCCGGACACCTTCCAGAAGGACTGGTCGGCCGGCGGCTTCACTTCCTCGTCGTCCTCGCCCTTCTTGAAGAGCAGCATCGCCGCGCCCGCGAGGAAGAGCACGCCGACGATCGCCTGGAGCAGCCGGTGCGGCAGGAGGGTCAGGACGCTGCCCGCCGCGATGGCGAGGACGACGTGGACCGCGAAGGCCGCGGCGACGCCGACGAAGACGTACGACGCCTTGTAGCGGGTGCCGAGCATGAGTCCGGCGAGCGCGGTCTTGTCGGGGAGTTCGGCAAGGAAGATCACGCCGAAGGTGATCGCCATGATCGTGAAGCTGAGCACGGAAGGGTTCCTCTATCGGTCGGGCGTGGCCGCACCGAGAGCAGTTCCGAGCTGGATCCGGGGTCGCTTCGGCACGGCGGCGCCATGAATGGTCATGGTCACTGCGGCCGAAGGTCTCGCTGGCGGGGCCCTCGCGGGCACTCGCCTCCGGGCGCCGGCCAAGAACCCCTGAGGGACTCGGCAGTATGTCGACGTTCCGGCGAAGAGCTACTCCCCTTCTGCGTCCTCAAGGGTACGGCATGCCGCGCGCGCCCCGTCAGGGACCAAGGTCCAGGGCCTCACGGTGCACTTTGCCGCGCGCCACGAGTTCGAGCACCACCGACACGGCGACCGCCTGTACCGCCATGAGCGCGACCAGGACGAAGAGCTGGACCGCGCCCGCCTGCACGGGGGACGCCCCGCCGAGCAGCATGCCGACGAACGCGCCGGGCAGCGTGACCAGGCCCACCGTCCTGGTCTGGTCGAGGCCGGGCAGCAGCGCGTCCGACGCGGCGGGCCGGGCGATCTCCAGGCGGGCGTCGCGGTCGGGCAGCCCGAGCGCCATCCCGGCCTCCACCTCGCCGCGGCGCGCGGTCAGCTCGTCGAGTGCGCGGCGCCCGCCGAGGACGGTCGCGGTGAGGGCACCGCCGATGAGGATGCCGGTGACGGGGATCAGGGCGATGCCCTTGACCGGGACGAGTCCCGTGAGCAGCAGCGCGGAGACGACCGGGACGACCCCGGCGGCGATGGGGGCGGCCGCCCACCACCAGGTGCGGTTGGCGGTCATCCGGCGCCCGGCGGTGCGCACGGCGACGGCGAACATCAGCGTCAGGAAGGCGAGGAGCAGCGGCACCGAGCCGACCACCCAGTGGATCGCGAACGCGACCACGGTGAGCTGGACCGCCGCCCGCACTCCGGCGATCAGGATCTCGCGGTGCCGTCCCAGGTGCGCGGCGGCGGCGACGCCCGCGGCGGCGAGGAGCAGGGCGACGAGGACGGCCCCGAGCGTGATGTTCACGGGCAGCAGCACCCGCCAACCGTACGACGTGCGGCGCGGGGAGACGGTGCGTCAGGTCGGCGGCGGCAGTGTCGTCCGAAGTCTTGATCTGACGTGACCATGTCGCCACGCTGTTACCTGGCGCCCATCCCCAGGCAACCCGGCGCCGCCACGCTGGCCGGACCGCCCTTTCGCACGGCCGGTCAAGTTCCCCCCACATCAAGGGAGTTCGCATGTCAGGTGCCACAGCTCTTCGCATGCCCCGCGTCTACGCGCGTCGCACGGCCGTCTTCGCCGCCACCGCCGCGCTCGCCGCGGCGGGTGCGCTGATCACGGCCCCGGCCGCCGAGGCCGCGCCGCCCACCCCGGTGAGCGCCGCCACCGCCCGCACCTATCTGGGCGAGCTGACCGTGAAGGCGGAGGGTTCGCTGACGGGGTACAGCCGCGACAAGTTCCCGCACTGGATCACCCAGTCCGGCACCTGCAACACCCGCGAGGTCGTCCTCAAGCGCGACGGCACCAACGTGACGACGGACTCCAGCTGCGCGGCCACCAGCGGCAGTTGGTACTCCGCCTACGACGGCGCCACCTGGACCGCCTCGTCCGACGTGGACATCGACCACATCGTGCCGCTCGCCGAGGCCTGGCGCTCGGGCGCGAGCGCCTGGACCACCCCGCAGCGCCAGGGCTTCGCCAACGACCTGACCCGGCCCCAGCTGATCGCGGTCACCGACAACGTCAACCAGTCCAAGGGCGACAAGGACCCGGCCAAGTGGCTGCCCTCGCTCACCTCCTACCGCTGCACGTACGCGCGGATGTGGGTCGACGTGAAGCACTACTACAGCCTCACGGTCGACTCCGCCGAGAAGTCCACCCTCCAGTCCATCCTCAACGGCTGCTGACGCAGAAACGGTTGACCTCGGCTTCACCGACGCCCTGTCGCGTACCCGGTCCGTTCCGTACCGTACGAACGGACCGGTGACCGAGGGGGTTCCATGGCCGGGCTTCGCCTGGGTCCGCTGCTGCGGTACCTGGATCCGTGCGGCGGCGCCACGGTCTGGGTCGAGACCGACCGGCCGTGCACGGCCCGGGTGCGCTGTGCCGACGGCGCCCGGGGCAGCGCGCGCACGTTCCAGATCGCGGGCCACCACTACGCGCTGGTCCCGGTGACGGGCCTGACGCCGGGCACCACCACCGCGTACGAGGTGCTGCTCGACGGGCGGCCGGTGTGGCCGGAGCCCGGCTCCGGCTTCCCGCCGAGCACGCTGGCCGTTCCCGTGGCGGGGGCGACCGCACTGCGCGTCACGTTCGGCTCGTGCCGCCGCGCGCCCGACCCCACCGGCACCGACGCGCTGGACGCCCTCGCGGCGCGGCTCGCGGCCGGTCCGGCGGCGGAGCGGCCCGATGTGCTGCTGCTCCTGGGCGACCAGGTGTACGCCGACAGCGTCTCGGCGGACACCCGGCGCTGGCTGGCCGCCCGCCGGGACCTGCGGGACGCGCCGGGCGCCGAGGTCGCGGAGTACGAGGAGTACACCCGGCTGTACGACGAGTCCTGGCGCGACCCGGAGGTGCGGTGGCTGCTCTCCACGGTGCCGAGCTGTCACATCTTCGACGACCACGACGTGATCGACGACTGGAACACCAGCGCCGCCTGGCTCGCCGGGATGCGGGCCACGCCCTGGTGGCAGGAGCGGGTGCTCAGCGGGCTCATGTCGTACTGGGTCTACCAGCACCTGGGCAACCTCTCCCCCGCCGAGCTCGACGCCGACCCGTTGTACGCGGCGGTGTGCGGCGCCCCGGACGGCACGGAGGCGCTGCGCTCCTTCGCAGCGCGGGCCGACGCCGACCCGGCGGCCGTGCGCTGGAGCTACCGGCGCGACTTCGGCCGCACCCGGCTCGTGATGGTGGACTCGCGGGCGGCCCGCGTCCTGGACGAGGACCGGCGGGCCATGCTCGACGCCGGCGAGGCGCGGTGGCTGCGCGACCAGCTCCTCGACGCGGCGGGCTCCTGCGACCACCTCCTGATCGGCACCTCGCTGCCCTGGCTGCTTCCGCCGCTCATCCATGACGCGGAGGGCTGGAACGCGGCGCTGTGCGCGGGCTCGCGCGGGCCGCGCTGGGCACGGGCCGGCGAGAGGCTGCGGCGCCGGGCCGATCTGGAGCACTGGGCCGCGTTTCCCGCCTCGTTCACCCTCCTCGCCGATCTGATCGCCCGCGTCGGGTCGGGGCCCGGCGCCCCGGCCACCATCGCGGTCCTGTCGGGTGATGTGCACCACGCTTACGTGGCGGAGCCCTTCTGGCCAAATGTGGCGCCTCAACCCGCCTCCTACGTCGCTCAGTTGACGTGTTCGCCCGTCCACAACACGGTTCCGGCCCCCGTACGGGCCGGATTCCGCTTCGGCTGGAGCCGCCTGGGGCGCCTGCTGGGGCGCGCTCTCGAACGGCACGGGCGAGTGGTACAGCCGGTGCTCGACTGGCGCAGGACCGGCGGGCCTTGGTTCGGCAATCAGCTCATGACCCTTACGCTGCACGGCCGTTCCGCGCGCCTGCGGCTCGAACAGGCCCGTCGGAACCGGCGACGCCGCATTGGTCCAGCCCCATTGACGACGGTTCTCGACCGCCCACTCACCCCCGCCGCCCCTCCTGGCTCAATTCAGCCGGATGAAACAAGCTATTAATTATGTTGAACTTGCAAGCACTAGTGAGGCCTGCCTAACCTGTGGACCCCATCGGTCACGTCCCCAACCGAAGGAGCCCCCATGGCTTCCCCCACGCTCGACGCCGCGAGCGCGCGCCCCTACGCGCTCGCCCTGTTCCGCATAGTCATCGGCCTCCTCTTCGCCTGCCACGGCGCGGCGTCCCTCTTCGGCGTCTTCGGCGGCACGATGGGCGGCGGCTCCATCCCCGCCGGCACCTGGCCCGGCTGGTACGCCGCGGTGATCCAGCTCGCCGGCGGCATCCTGGTGCTGTTCGGCCTCTTCACCCGCCCCGCCGCCCTGATCTCCTCGGGCTCCATGGCGTACGCCTACTTCAGCGTCCACCAGGCCCACGCGCTGCTCCCGCTGCAGAACGGCGGCGAGCCCTCCGTGATGTACTGCTGGGCCTTCCTGCTCCTCGTCTTCACCGGACCCGGCGCCCTCGCCCTCGACCAACTCCTCGGCGCCCGCCGCACCGACCGCCCGGCCGCGGAGACCCAGCGCGAGACCGTCGCCGCCTGAGCCCGGCGCACCGGCCGCCGCTCGCGCCCCAACGCACCGCCTCCTGCCCGGAGTCCCGTCCCCGGACTCCGGGCAGCGGCATGCCGCACCGTCACCCCGCCACCCCTGGCGGAAACCCTCGCAGGTCCGGGCGTACGCTGTACGGCTGTACCGCCGCCCCTGCCGCTTCCCCGCGACACCGCGGTATTCACCGTCCGGGGAATCGACAAGCCGCAGAGGAGCGAACGTGCTGGAGAGTGTGGGGGCGCTCACGTCGAGCCCCTGGATCTACGCCGTGGTCGCCCTCTCCGTACTGCTCGACGTCTTCCTCCCCGTCCTCCCCAGCGGGGTGCTCGTGATCACGGCGGCGACGACGGCCGCCGGCTCGGCGACCGCGGCCGGAGCCGGGGACGCCACCCGGGCCGGCCACGCCGATCTGCTCGTCCTCGCCGCGTGCGCCGCCACGGCCTCCGTCCTCGGCGATCTGATCGCGTACCGCCTGGCACGGCGGGGCGGCGCCCGGCTGGAGCGCGCGATCGCCCGCTCGCGCCGCCTGACCCGGGCGCAGGAACGACTCGGCATCGCGCTGAGCCGGGGCGGCGGCGGCCTGGTCGTCATCGCGCGCTTCGCCCCCGCCGGGCGCTCCGTCGTCTCCCTCGGCGCGGGCGCCGCGCAGCGCAAGGTCCGCGAGTTCCTGCCCTGGTCGGCGCTTGCGGGCGTGGCCTGGGCGACCTACAGCGTGGGCCTCGGCTACTTCGGCGGCCAGTGGCTCGGCGCGACCTGGCTGGGCACGGCCGTCTCGCTCCTCGCCCTGTTCGCGGCGGGCGCCCTCGCGGCGTACGTCGTGAAGCGCCCGGCCCCGGCGCCTTCCCCGGCCCCGGCCTCCTGACTTTCCCGACCCAGGGAACGACCTCGACCTCGACCTCGGCCTCGGCCTCGGCCTCCTGGGGCGGCGCTCAGGCCGAACTCTTCGCGCCCGCTCCCGCGCCCCGGATTTCGAGCCCGGCCAGGAGCTCGCGGGTCGCCTCCGCTATCTCGTCCACCGCGCGCTCGAACACCTCCCTGTTGTGCGCGGCCGGCGCCCGGAACCCGGACACCTTCCGCACGTACTGAAGGGCCGCGGCCCTGATGTCGTCCTCGGTGGCCTCCTCCGGCATCGCCGGCGGCCTCAGTGTCTTGATGCTTCTGCACATGCCCCCAGTGTGACCGACACCACTGACAACGGCCCGAGCCCGGCTTTCCCGGCCGAAATCCGCGAGGCCGCGCCGGGGGCGCCGTCTAGAGTCGGGGCCATGGCGGAAGCAGTGAACGGCAAGGGCAAGGGCAGCGGTCCCGGCACCGGCCCCGTGCGCGTCGACAGCTGGATCTGGTCGGTCCGGCTCACCAAGACGCGCTCCCAGGCGGGCACGGCCTGCCGGGCCGGGCACGTCCATGTGAACGGTGAGCGGGTGAAGGCCTCGCACCTGGTGAAGACCGGCGACGAGGTGCGGGTGCGCCTCGAAGGGCGCGAGCGGATCGTGAAGGTCGTCCAGCTGCTGCGCAAGCGGGTCGGCGCCCCGGTCGCGGCGGAGGCGTACATCGACAAGAGCCCCCCGCCGCCGGTCCGCGCGGACGCCCTCGCGGCGGGCGTACGGGACCGCGGCCTCGGCCGGCCGACCAAGCGCGACCGGCGCGACATGGAGCGCCTGCGCGGCCTCGCGGAGAGCCGCCGCAACGCGGAATGAGGGCGGGGCGGCCCGTCCGCGCCGGGCGGTGGCGCATTAACTCACGCGCCAACTCCCCCTGCCGCACAGTAATTTGGGGTCACCGCTCGGGAGCCGGGAAAGCTCTCGAACCGCCCTTCACGGACGGGACCCGTCATGTTCCTCTGGATGATCCTTCTCGCCCTGACCCTCTACGGATTCGGCCTCGGCCTCGGCAGCATCGCGTTCTGGGTGGCCGCCGCGGCCGTCCTGTTCGGCGCCCGGCGCCGCTCGGGCGGCGGCTCGTCCGCCACCACCGGCGGCGCCGCCCGCCCGGACGCGACCTACCGCGCCTACCGCGCGCGACGTGACCGCATGGACCGCTGGGAGCGCCGCTACCGGCGCGAGCGGCAGGGCGTGTCGCGCCACCGCGACTGATCGGGCCGGCCGGGTGCGTCCGGCCGGTTCCGTCCGGCCGTGGCCAGGACCTGGCCGGCCGGCCGGCTACAGCCAGCCGTTGCGGCGGAACCCGCGGTGGATGACGAAGCAGGCCACCGCCATGAGGCCGAGCGCCATGAAGTAGCCGTACCGCCAGTGCAGTTCGGGCATGTTGTCGAAGTTCATCCCGTAGATGCCGCACACCATGGTCGGTACGGCGACGATGGCGGCCCATGCCGTGATCTTCCGCATGTCCTCGTTCTGGGCGACGGTCACCTGGGCGAGGTGCGCCTGGAGTATCGAGTCGAGCAGGCCGTCGAAGGAGGCGATCTGCTCGGTGGTGCGCAGCAGATGGTCCGCCACGTCACGGAAGTACGGCCTGATCCCGGGGTCGACGGAGGGGATCGCTTCGCCCGCGAGCTTCTGCAGCGGCCGGCCGAGCGGTGCCACCGCCCGTTTCAGTTCGAGGACTTCGCGCTTGAGCTGGTAGATCCGCCCGGCGTCGCCGCGTCCGGCGTTCTCGGCGAAGACGGCGGTCTCGACGGCGTCCAGGTCGCCCTGCATGGCATCGGCGACCTCGACGTACTCGTCGACGACCTGGTCGAGGAGGGCGTGCAGCACCGCGGACGGGCCCTTGGTGAGCTGCTCGCGCTCACATTCGAGGGCTTCCCGCAGCGGCCCGAGCGAGCCGTTCATGCCGTGCCGGACGGTGATGACGAAGTCGGCCCCGGTGAACACCATCAGCTCGCCGGTGTCCACCACCTCGCTGGTGGCGGTCAGTTCCTCGTGCTCGACGTACCGGCACGTCTTGAAGACCGAGAACAGCGTGTCGTCGTACGGGACGACCTTGGGGCGCTGATGCGCGGTGACGGCGTCCTCGACGGCGAGCGGGTGCAGCCCGAACAGCTCGGCGAGCCCGGCGAACTCCGCCTCGGTCGGCTCGTGCAGCCCGATCCAGACGAAGGCGCCGCCGCCGGTCTTGCGCACGCGCCGCAGCGCCTCCTCCACGGGCCCGTCGTCCTGCTGCCGTACGCCGTCGATGTACACGGCGCAGTTGACGACGGCGCTCCCCAGCGGCGAGCGCGCGGGGTGGCTGAGGTCGACGCTCCTGCGGTAGGCGCGGCGCACCACCCTCCGCAGATTCCGCATCATCGCCACGACAAGCTTCCCTTCCCCGCCTTCACCGAACGAGCGGCCAGTGTGCCATCGCACGCCGTCCGCCCTCACACCTCCCTGGGGGACGTGATCCGCGGGGGACGCGTTCCCTCCCGTCAGCGGCGTACGGCAGCGGCGGCCACGGCCCGGAGGTAGCGCCGGGTGGCCAGATCCTGGAGCAGGCGCGTGAAGGGCCCGCCGAGCCGGGCGTACCAGCGCGCAGGCCGCGAGAAGGCGGCGACCTCGAACCAGACGAGCCCGTCCGCCTCCCGCCCCACGACGAACGACTCCTCCCCGCACTCGGGATGTCCCGGCAGGGTCCCGTAGGCGAACCCGATCCGCTCGGCGGACCGCACGGTCCACACGACGCGACAGGGGATGACAAGCCGAGGAAACCGGAACGGGGCCGCCCGCAGAATGACGAGCGCGGTGTCGCCGGGGGCGGTGGGTGTGGCGGGGGCGGTGGGCGCGGTGGGCATGCCGGGTGCGGTCGGGGTTCCGGGTGCGGCCGGGGGCGCGGGTGTTGGGGTCCGCCCCGGATAGACCCCGAAGCCCGCGCCGCGCTGGACGCCCCACGTCAGCACGTACGCTCCGGCCCGCTCGAACGTCTCCGCTCCGTACCCGACCGTGATCCGGCGCCGAAAGACCCGGTACCCGTTCTCCGGCCCCGGCATCCGGGGGCCGCCGGTAGCGCCGACCTCCGCGTAACTGGGCTTGCTCGCGCGGGCGCGTTCGTACGCCGCCCGCAGATCCCGCCGCACATCCATGATCCGCTCCACTCCAGCAGGCCCCGCGCGACGGCTTAAGTCTCACCCCGCACAGGGGTTACATTTCAGCCAACCACAGGCGTAATCTCAGCCATCCGGCGGCGTCCTCCCCCGCTCCTGGCCCGCCGGAAACCGGCGTCGAGCGTTTCCCCGAGCCCGCTGCGGCGCCGCCGTGAAGCCCCGTCCGCACCCACTGACGGGGCTTCCCGCTGAGGTCCGGCGACGGGGCCGGGGCGGTCCGCGCCGCTACTTCCCGACCCGGTAGAGCACCTTCCCGTCCCGGGGCACCGCACCCAGCGCCGCGTAGAACGCCAGCGCCGGCGGGTTGTCGAGATCCGCCGTCCACTCGACCCGGGTACACCCGGCTGCGGTGGCCTCCTCGCGGAGCCGCGCCATGAGCATCCCGGCCACGCCGCGCCGACGCGCCGACTCTCGTACGTAGAGCTCCTTGAGGTAGAGCGAGGTGTCGGCGCCCGAGGCCGGCCACAGCCGCGAGTACGAGGCGAAGCCGAGCACGTCGTCGCCTTCGCGGGCCAGCAGCACGGTGGCGGCGGGGTGTTCGCAGAACAGGGCGGCACGGATCCGGCCGAGGTCACCGGGGGCGGGCGAGCCCCCGTAGTACGCCTCGATCTCCCCCAGGAGCACCGCGATCACCCCGGCGTCCGCCTCCCCCGCCCGACCGACCGTCACCGTCATGAGCTCTCCCTCCGCCACCGTGTCCCGGGACCCGGCACCGGGGCCCCCGCGCGTCGGGACTCTATCCGCCGGGTCGCGGTGCGGAACAGACGATCAACGGCCTTTCCCCGCGCCCGGCTTGACCCACGGAAGGGCCGGCCCGCGGGCACGCAAAGGCCCCCCAGCCGATCACGGCTGGAGGGCCTCAACAGGCTCTCGCCTGCGCTTACTACCGGTGGGCGTGGACGGTTTCGAACCGCCGACATCTGCTTTGTAAGAGCAGCGCTCTACCCCTGAGCTACACACCCGTGGATGGAGGAACAGCGTACATGGCCCACGGGGTGCCGCCGCAAACCCGATTCCGGGGCGGACGGGGGCGGGCCGGGGGTGGTGCTGGCACCAGGGCGGGTTCGGAGGCAGGCTCCAGGGCGGGCGGGGGCGGGAGTGCCTAGCGTGGGGGTGCGGCCGAACGGCCCGCACGCGGCACATGGCCGCGGGGCACACAGGGGGAAGATCACCATGGCGTTTCGCCGTCGCTCCACGCTGCTCGCCGCCGGCGGGGCCGGGCTGCTCGCGTTCGCGCTCACGGGGTGCGGGAGTTCGGACGCGTCGGACGCTCCCGTCGAGCACAAGAACTTCGCCTTCGCCGGGCAGGCGCTGACCATCGAGGCCGGAGCCTCCACGCTCGTCGTGACGCCCTCCGACGTCAAGGACGTCGAGGTCGACCGCCAGGTGGACGGCTGGGCCGTCTTCGGCAGCGGGCCCGACGCGAGCTGGGCGCTGGACGGCCACACCCTGAACCTCACCGTGAAGTGCGGCGGGGTGATCAAGAACTGCGAGGCCCGGCACACCGTGAAGGTGCCGCGCGGGGTGGCGGTCACCGTGCACGACGCCGACGGCCGGGTCGAGGCGAGCGGGTTCGACACCCCGCTGAAGATCGCCTGCGACAACGGCCGGGTCACGGTCAAGGACTCCTCCGGGCCGCTGGACGTGACCAGCGACAACGGCCGGATCGACGGCGAGGGCATCCGCGCGAGGAGCGTGCGGGCCGGCTCGGACAGCGGGCGCGTGGCGCTGACGTTCGCAGTCGTCCCGGACAGCGTGGTGGCCACCAGCGACGACGGCCGCGTGGACCTCTCCGTACCCCGGGCTACGTACAAGGTCGCCGCACGGTCCGATGACGGCCGCGTCGATGTGAATGTGGACCGGTCCGACTCCAGTACGCACGTACTGAGCGCGCGCAGCGACGACGGCCGGGTCACCATCCGGCACAGCTGAGGCGGCGGGGCCCGAAGCCCCGGGGCTCCCCGCCCCGCCTCGCCCCGTCCGATCCGGTCCCGTCCCGTCCCCTCCGATCCGGTCCGTTCTCGGGCCGTCCGAGGCACCTCGCTCCGGGAGCCCGTCGAGAACTGGGGGACAAGCGTGAACTGACCGGGCCGTGTGTTCGTCCTTACCTGGTGGGAGAATGGACCGGGCAGGCGACACAGCACGGGAGAGGGATGTGACGGCGACACACGCGCGGCCGTACAGCAGAGCGGGTGCCACCGTCCGGGACGTGCTGGCGCTCATGGCGTTTCCCGTGGTGCTCGGCGCCGCGGTGCTGCCCGGGGCGTTCGCCGGGGGCGGCACGCGGCGCTGGTTCGGCGGGCGCAGCGAGAGCGTGCGGGCCGACGCGCAGGCCGCCAAGGACGCCGCGGCGGCCGCGTTCTACGAACTCGACACCGCCCAGCGCGACCTGCGGATCTCGATCGAGACGATCACGGCGGTGGACGGTTCGCCCGCGGGCCGCAAGGCCGTCGACGACTTCGCGGCACTCGGGCGCCGTATCGACGAGGTATCGAACCAGTACATCACCGCGGTCGACGCCCACGACCTCGACCGCGACGACCTCGACGCCTCCGTCGCCGCGCGGGCGCGGACGGAGCTGACCGCTGCCAAGGACGAACTGGTGCGGGTGAAGGGCGAGCTCGACCGGTTCGAGCAGAGCCTGCGTCCGCTCCTCGACACCGCCGAGGCCCAGCTCGCCCGGCTCGCCCCCGCCGTGGAGCGGGCCAAGCACGCGTTGCTCGGCGCCAGCACCGCGCTCGACGCCGTGCGCGCTTCGGGGCTGCGGGCCGACGAGCTCGCGGCGCGGCTCGCCGCCCTCGGCCCGGAGCTGACCAAGCTCAACCAGGGCGCCGGACAGCACGGCGTGCCCGAGACGATCCAGCGCGCCGACCGGGTGCTGCGCGACGCGGAGGCGCTGCGCGCCGAGGCCGGGCAGCTGCCCGAGAAGGCCGCCGAGATAGACCGCCGGCTGGTCTCGCTGCGCACCCGCGCCCAGGCCCTCACCACCCGGGCCGGCCAGGTCGATCCGGTCCTGAGCGAGCTGCGCCGCCGGTTCGCCGCCGCCTGCTGGCAGGACCTCCAGCAGGTCCCGGAGCAGGCCGCCGTCTCCGTACGGCAGGCCGAGGACAAACTGAAGGAGGCCGCCGCGGCGCGCGCGGAGCAGCGCTGGGCGGACGCGACGGCACGGCTGAGTACGGTACGGGCGCTGCTCAACACCACCGACGAGGCGGTCTCGGCCGCCGGGGACCGGCTGCGCCGGCTCGACGCGGTGGCGAAGGACCCGCAGCAGGAGATCGAGCGCACCCGGTTCGCGATCCGCGACGCCCAGCGCCTGGCGATGTCCGGCCGCGCCACCCCGGAGCCGCGGCACGCCCGGCCCCTGGACGACTCGGTGGCGCGTCTGGACCGGGCGATCGCCACGCTGGAGGGGCGCCACCCCGACTACTGGCACTTCCTCACGGAGACCGAGGCGGTGCGGCAGACGGTGGCGCAGGTGGTGGCCAGGATCCGCGAGGAGCGGGGCCACGGCGCCTGACCGGCCCCGGCTGAGTTGTTGCGCGCGATACCCGGGCGCACCCTGGAATACGTACGCCCGGGTACCTGCCCGGGGGCCGTACGCCGTGCGTGCCTAGGGATGAGGAGGGCCTCCACCATGGCCACCCATACGATCTCGCAGAGGTTCAACCACAGCCGGGTCTCGCTCAACGAGCACCTGCCGGTGGACCACCGGCTCAACCAGGTCTACCGCCTCAGCGCCGGAGTCATGGGCCTCGCCCTGCTGGTCTTCGGCATCCTCGGCCTGGTCCACCAGATCGGCTTCTTCGACACGGGCGGTGACACGGTCGCCGGCCTGAGCACCAACGGCGCGCTGAGCGTGGTGTCCATCGTGGTCGGCCTGCTGCTCCTGTACGGGATGGTCCGGGGCGGCAACTTCGCCTCCACCCTCAACATCGTGCTGGGCGTGCTGTTCCTGATCAGCGGTTTCGTGAACCTGGCGCTGCTCGACACCACGCACAACTTCCTGGCCTTCAAAATGCAGAACGTGCTGTTCAGCTTCGTGGTCGGCCTGATTCTGATGGTGTTCGGCATGTACGGCCGTGTCACCGGGTTCCTGCCGCACGACAACCCGTACTGGAAGGCCCGCCACGAGGTCCACGAGGACGTCTGACCCGCCCCGGCACCCCGCCCGGGGCCGCCAGACGGCTCCCGGTACGGCTTACTCTGGGGCCATGCCTCGCTATGAATACCGCTGCCGGTCGTGCGGCGACACGTTCGAACTCAGCCGTCCGATGGCGGAGTCCGCCGCGCCGGCGGTGTGCCCGGTGGGCCACGCCGACACGGTGAAGCTGCTGTCCGCGGTGGCGGTGGGTGGCTCCGCGGCGCCGTCCGCGGGTGGTGACGGGGGTGGCGGCGGCTGCTGCGGAGGCGGCTGCTGCGGCTGACCCCGCGCCGCCAGCTCGGCACCGGGTGCCCTACAGGGGCGCGGGGAACTGCGCGGGTGACCCAGCACGGTCCGCACTCTGAGGCCGGGCCCCTGGGGCTCCGCCCCAGACCCCGGTTCGCGCCTGAAGGGCGCTCGTCCTCAAACGCCGGACGGGCTGAGGTGGCCGCACAGGCCTGGGGCTAACAGTCGGACGGGCTGAGATGGCCGCACAGGCCTGGGGCGAACAGTCGGACGGGCTGAGGTGGCCGCACAGGCCTGGGGCGAACAGCCGGACGGGCTGAGGTGGCCCGCACGGGCCGGGGTAGCTGAGGATGCCCATGCCGGCCACCCTGCCGAGGGCAGCCCACCCAGGGGCGCGGGGAACTGCGCAAGCCGAGCCGAGCCGCGCCGCGCCGCGCCGCAAGCTCCGCTACCGCTTGCGCGAGAGCGTCAACCCGTCCGCCACCGTCAGCAGCACGCTGTCCATCCGCCCATCCCCCGCCACATGCTCGTTGAACGCCCGGATCCCCCCGGCCGCACCCCCCACCTCCGGATCCAGCACCGCCCCGTGGAAGAGCACGTTGTCCGTGGCGATCAGGCCGCCCGGCCGCAGCCGCGGCACCAACTCCTCCCAGTACGCGATGTAGTTCCCCTTGTCCGCGTCCAGATAGGCGAAATCGATGTGCGGCTCCGCCGGCATCGCCCGCAGCGTGTCGAGTGCCGGCGCGATCCGCAGGTCGATGCGGTCCGCGACACCCGCCTTCGCCCACGCCTCCTTGCCGTACGCCGTCCACTCCTCCGAGATGTCGCAGGCGATCAGCTTGCCGTCGGCCGGCAGGGCCTGCGCCATCGCGAGGGCGGAGAAGCCCGTGAAGGTGCCCACCTCCACCACGTGCCGCGCGTTCACCAGGCGCACCAGGAAGGCGAGGAGCGGACCCTGCTCCTCGGCCGACTGCATGCCCGCGTGGTCGGGGAGGCGGGCGTACGTGGTCTCCACCAGGTCCCGCTGCACCGCGTCGAGCGGCGGGTTGTGGGCCAGCATGTAGGCGTACAGCTCGTCCGTGATCTTGGTGCTGTTTCCCTTGGTCATGCGGCGACCGTACCCGGGCCCGTGGCGCCTTCCGATCGTTTTGCGTCAGTGAGCGGCGCGGGTCAGGAAGCGCCGCAGGATCTCCTCGCCGGCGAGCACCCCGCGCTCGGCGAGCGCCTCGGTGCCCGGCGCCTGCCAGCCCGCGTCGGCGAGTTCGCCGTGGCCGGGGCGCCAGCCCAGGTCGGCGGCGAGCAACAGGTCGGCGTCCAGGAGCGAGTCCCCCGCGGCCAGCGTCAGCCGCGCCCCGGTGCGCCGGGCGACCTCCCGCATCGCCGCGCTCTTGGTGAGCGGCTTCGGGACGGCGTAGATCTTGCGGCCCTGGAGGGAGACCGTCCAGCCGCGCGGCTCGGCCCAGGCCACGAACTCCTTCACCCACGACTCGGGCAGCAGCTCGCGCTCGACCACGAGGTAGGCGATAAGGTCCTCCGCGGTCCGCTCCTTGCGCAGCCACCGCGGGTCGGCGGTGGTCCGCAGCCGCGCGCGCACCTCGTCGAGCGGGGCGCACTCGGCGGCGATGCGGGCCGCCACCGCGCCGGCCCACTCCGGATCGGACACGCCGTCGACGAGCAGGTGGCCGCCGTTGGCGCAGATCGCGAACGGCGAGGCGGGGCCGGGCAGTCGGATCCGCTCGTACTGTGCGCGCGTGCGGGTCGTGGTGGGCACGAAGACCGTCGCCGACTTCACCTCCGTGAGCAGCCGCGCCGCCTCCTCCGTGACGTACGAGAGGGGCTTGTGCTCGTACACCTCGACGCAGAGCAGCCGCGGCGCCCGCTCGTCGGGCATGGTGAGGGCGAGGGCTCCGGCGGAGTAGATCAGGGTGCGGTCGAGGTCGCTGGCGACCAGCACGGGCGGCGTGCTCACTTGGCGGCCACCGCCTTGCCGTCGGCGCCGGTCGCGCCCCGCGTGAACCGCGGGTGGATCAGGCCGACACAGCTGTACGGAAGCCCGTCCACCTCCTCCACCGGCACGCCGCGCTGCTCGGCGAGCAGCCTGACGTGGTCGAGGTCGGCCCCGGCGCCCCGCCCGGCGAGGATCTTCCAGGGGACCCGGCGGAGGAGCACCCGGGTGGTCTCGCCGACGCCCGGCTTGACCAGGTTGACGTCGTGGATGCCGTACTCCTCGCTGATCCGCTCGACCGCCGCCCACCCCTCCCAGCTCGGGGTGCGGTCCGTGTCGCGCAGCTCCTTCGCCGCGCGGTCCACGTCGTCGCCGACCTCGTCGAAGCGCGCCGAGACCGCGTCGAGGAAGGCGCCCGAGACGTCGGCGCCGGCCAGCTCGCGGTAGAACTTGGCCCCGTGGAAATCGCCGGGGCCTATGAGGTCCTGGCGCAGCACGGTGCGCGAAATCAGCCCGGACACCGTCGAGTTGAGGCATGCGGACGGGATCAGGAAGTCCTCGCGGGTGCCGTACGTGCGCACGCAGGAGCCGGGGTCGGCGAGCACCGCGACGTCCGGCACGAACCCGGCGAACTCGGGGAACTCGCCGATCGCGGCGGCCAGTTCGCGGGTGATGGCGCCCTTGCCGGTCCACCCGTCGACGAACACGACGTCGGCCGGGTCGTGGTGGGCGGCGAGCCAGCGCAGCGCGTTGGGGTCGATGCCCCGGCCGCGCACGATGGAGACCGCGTAGTGCGGCAGGTCCAGGCCGTGCCGGTGCTGGGCCCAGCGGCGCATCAGGACGCCCACGGGTGTGCCGGCACGGGCGAGCGAGACGAGCACCGGGCGCGGATGGGCGTCCCCCCGGCGCCTACGGCGTTGGGGGAGCTCGGCGAGCACCGTCTCGGTGACCACGCCGACGGCCCGCGCAATCCGGGGCGCCGAGGCGTCGAGCGCGGCCCGGAACAGCTCCTGGTACTGCGGGCTCGGCTGGTACTCGACCGGCAGCGACTCCGCGTAGTGGGCGCCGCCGCTCTGGATGGCCTCCTCGCGCTCCTCGGTGGGGGCTTCGAGCTCGACCCCGGACAGGTCCTTGAGCAGCCACCCCACCTCGTCGGGCGCGTAGGAGGAGAAGGCGGGACCGCGCAGCGGCTCGGGCATGGGGGCACCTTGGGGTACGTACGAGGGCAGTACGGCGAGGACGACGTGCGGGATGTGGGCGGCGAGCCGCGCCAACAGGCCGTCGGGTGCGTGCAGTTGCGCGGTGTCGGCGGCGGAGTCGACGACCGCCACGACCGCGTCGAAGCCGCCGCCCGCGACGTTGTACGCGTACCGCTCGCCGGGACCGTCGGCCGGGTCGTCGTGCGCCGGGAAGGCGAGGCGGGTGCGGATGGCGTAGCCGGGGTCGTCGACCGCGAGCACGGGCGAGCGGGTCGTCGTGGAGTAGCGGACCTCGGCCCCGCCGCGTTCTTCGAACGCGACGGCCAGGCGCAGCGGCGCGTACATCAGCTCCTCGAAGCCGAGGACGAGCACACGGCGCGGGGGCTCGGCGGCGCCGCCGAGCGCTCCGGCCAGCCTCGCCGCCATGGCGGGCAGCGCCGCCTCCAGCTCCGCCCGGTGGTCCGGGGTGAATCCGTGCCGGCCGCCGTCGGGCAGGCCCGCGGGCCAGCCGAGGTCCACGCGCGTGAGGGAGCCGAGGGGCTGGGCACTGCGCTCGGACGGCAGATGTCCCGGGTCCTCCGCCTCGTACTCCGCCACCAGCGCCCGCCCCTTCTCCAGGACCCCCTCCGGCAGCCGCACCGTGCCCGACGCCGAGGCGATCAGGTCGACGCGGGCGCCGGTCTCCCGCGCGAAGGCGGTGAGGCGGTCGCGGTCCTGCGGGGAGCGCATGTCGACGAGGGCGACGATCACATAGTGGTCGCGCGGGTGGCGGGCGTGCAGGTCACGGATGGTGTTGAGGACCGTGTTGCCGGTCGAGAACTCGTCGTCGACGAGGACCAACGGGCCCTGCCCCGCGAGGAGTCGGGGGTCTTCGGGGAGCAGCAGGTGGGAGGTGGCGTGGGAGTGGGACTCCTCGAAGCCGCCCGCCGTGGCCACGCCGTGGACCGGCCGGCGCGTCGAGTGGAGGCAGGGGGCGAGGGCCAGGCCGTCGGCGACCGAGTGGCCGAGGCCGGTCGCGGTCTCGGCGTACCCGAGCACCACGGCCCGCGCGGCCGTTTCGTCGCCGAGCAACTCCCTGACCCGCAGGCCCAGTTGGTATCCGGCGCGCCACACCACTGACGGGCTCTGCGGGACGTGTTTGCCGAGGACGTTGGAGACGAGCAGATGGGCGCGCTTGGGGTTGCGGCGCAGGGCGAGGCCGAGCAGCCCGCTCAGGTCCTCGTCCCCGACGAGCTCGACTCCGAGCCGCTCGGCGACCCACGTTCCCGACCACTCAACCACGATGCTGTGTCTTTCTGTTGGGACGTTCTGCCGGGACGATCCACTGGGACGTCCCGCTGGTTCGCCGGGCGGCGCGGCCTGCTCCTGGTCGCGTCATGCCGCGAGGCCCGCCGTGAGCAGGTCCACGAAGCCGATGTCCTCGGCGGCGACGCCGAACACCTCGGCCCGCAGCAGGGTGCGCTCGGCCCAGGCGCGGTGCGGCTTCACCTCGTTCATCTTGTTCGTGTACGCCGAGCGCAGCACCCCGCCGCCGTCCCGGTCGGGGCGCAGGATGTCCTGGGCGTCGCTGAACTCCTCGTGGCTGACCACCGAGAGGGCGTGGACGGGCACCACGTGCGAGGGGTGGATGCACGTCTTGCCCAGCAGGCCGTTGGCCCGGTCGAGCTCGATCTCGCGGAGCAGCCCGTCGAGGTCGTGCTCGATGAGGGTGGTGCGCAGCTTCTCGGCGTGCCCTTCGAGGAAGGGGCTGCGGCGCAGCTGGGGCTTGAACATCCGCTCCTGGAGGCGGAAGTACTCCCATACGGGGCCGGTGATGGTGAAGCCGCTGCCGTCGGCGCGGCCGAGCATGTTGACCACGTCGGCGATGACGCCGGCCACGATGTGGACGTCGTACGCCGTCATGTCGGGCGAGCGGCGCAGCCCGTAGGCGGCGCAGAAGTCGGTGACGCCGAGGCGGAGGGCGAGGATCCGCTCGCGGTACTTCTCCACGGTGCGCGCGATGCCCGCGAGGGTCTCGGCGCGGCTCTCCAGGTGGAGCAGTTCGGGCGATTCGAGGACCGGCATGGCGAACAGGCGGCGCCCGCTCCCGGACTCGGCGCTGGTGAGCGCTTCGAGGAAGGCGAGGCCGCGCTCCTCGGTGAACTTCGGCAGGACGAAGCCGCTGAGCAGCCGGGCGGAGGAGCCGAGGCGGTGCACCAGGTCCGGTATCTGGAGCGGCTCGCGGACGCGCACGAAGAGCAGCGGGGTCTGTTCGCCCCGGGCGTCGAGGTCGGCGAACTGGCGGACCAGGTTGGCCTCGGCGGCCACGACCTCGGCGTCGTCGATCGAGTCCTCCAGGCAGAGGACCATGGAGACGACGCCGCGGCGAGCCTGTTTCAGGACGTCGTCGGCGAGGGACGGCCGGGTCGCCGGGCTGTAGAGGGTTGCGCCCAGGGCGGCCGACAGCACGCGTGCGGAGGAGCCCGCGGTGAATTCGCAGGGCTCCTGGTGGAAGAGGTCCTTCCGCACAGCCGACGGGACGTGCCCGAAATGACGCATATACATACCCCGTACTGCCAGGACGGCCGAGAATTTGGGTGGCCGGTAATAGTACGTAGGAACACGTGTCAAGAGTTCCCCAAGTGCGTGAAGTTCAGGTAACTCATCTGCATCAGCACGCCTCGTCGGCCTCGTGCGTACGCCGGGGGACTGATCCGGTCGGGCCCCGCGTTGTCCGAGGGGGGCGCGGGAAGGCAGGATGACGGGCATGACGCACGCGATGCTGAAGGGATCGAACGTCCCGCTGGACGCCCCGGCCGTACGGGCGGTGCTCCGCTGGTCGCCCGGCGCCGACATCCCGGACGTGGATGCCTCGGCGCTGCTGCTCGCCGCCGACGGCCGGGTGCGTTCCGACGAGGACTTCGTCTTCTACAACCAGCCGCGCCACCCCTCCGGACTGGTGCGCAGGCTGCCGAAGAAGCGGGTGGTGGAGGGCCTCACCGACACCGTCGAGGCCGATCTCGCGGCGCTCGACCGGTCCGTCGACCGGGTGCTGATCACCGCCTCGTCGGACGGGGCGACCTTCCGCGCCGTCCGCGACCTGCGGATCCTGCTGTTCGACGCGGCGGTGTCGGGCGGGGAGCCGCTCGCGCTGTTCGACGTGAAGCCGGAGACCGGCGAGGAGACCGCGATCATCTGCGGCGAGCTGTACCGCCGCGGCGACGGGTGGAAGTTCCGCGCGGTGGGCCAGGGCTACCCGACGGGTCTGGTGGGTCTGGCCACCGAGTACGGCATCTCGGTGGACGACGGCGAGGGCGCTGCCGGTGCGCCGAGCGCGCCGTCCGTGCCGCAGCCGCTGCCGCAGCAGGCCGCCCAGCCCGCGTACGGCTATCCGCACCCCGCTCCCCCGGCGCAGCCGCCGGCCTACGGCTATCCGCAGCCGACCTCGCCGCAGCCCGCGTACGGCTACCCGCAGGGCGTCGCCGTGCCGGCGCCGACGCCGGACCCCACGTTCGTACTGCCGCCCATGGGGCCGCAGTTCATCCGCCCGTAGGGACCGGCGCGCGGGCGGCGCGGCTCAGGCCTTGGTCTTGTAGCCGCGGCCCCACTGGAGGCCCCAGCCGTACAGGCGGTCCAGCTCGGCCTGGAAGCCGTACACGAACTTCACCTCGCGGCGCACCACCATGTCGCCCTTGATGTTCTCGATGGAGACCACGGCGCAGGAGCGGGCCTCGGGGGCGCGCTCGTCGAGCTCGATCTCGATGCGCGGGCCGTTGCTCGGGTAGAGCGTCACCTTGGCGTGGGTGCGGTCGAAGGCCGGGGTCTGGTCGTAGATGTAGACGAAGATCAGCAGCCGCTTTATCTCGTCCCGGTGGTCGAGGTTGACGAAGACCGTCTCGCCGGAGGCCGAACCGAAGCGGTCGTCTCCGCTGCACTCCACGTAGGGCGGCTTGTTGGTGGCGCCCAGGAAGTTGCCGAGCGGCTGGACCACGCCCTTGGTGCCGTCCTGGAGTTCGTAGAGGCAGCCCAGGTCGAGGTCGACGTTGACCATGGACTGGGTGTGGCCCTGGACCATCTCCGGCTTGAAGAACTGGAGCGGGTGGCGCAGCAGCCGTCCGCTCTGCTCGGGCTTGCCCCCGAAGTCCGAGGTGCGCATCCGCCACGACAGGTTGACGCGCAGGCTGCCGGTGTTGGCACCCTGCTTGCCGAGCGAGACCGTGTTGTGCCGTCGGGTCAGCTCGATCGTGTTGGTCGCCGCGCTGCCCGAGTCGAACTGTGAGGCCCTGCCTCGCCACAGGCCGTCCCAGAACGCCATTGCCCCCACCCCATAGGTCCGTGAACTGTCCCCGCACACCAGCGCCGGCGGTGGTCCGCCGGCACGACTTCCTTCCGCGTACAGCTCTGCGGGGCGGCCGGTGAGGCCGAAGCCTCGTGGCCGCCCCGCAGAGAGCGTTCCTCATTCGGAGCCGGATCACACGCCCCGGGGCGTGCGCTCCGGAAGCACCGGGGTCACACCCCGGAGCCCACTTCCGCCCGGTCGCCCGCGTCCTCGCCGCCGGCGGCCTCGATGCGGCGGTTGCGGCGCACGGAGGACAGGAAGGACCAGGCGATGAGGACCACGCCGACCAGACCCGTGATCACGTCGTTGATCTCGTACTGGATGGTGACGAGCAGAATCACGGCCAGCGCACCGATCGCGTAGTGCGCTCCGTGCTCCAGGTAGACGTAGTCGTCCAGGGTGCCCTGGCGGACCAGGTAGACGGTGAGCGACCGTACGTACATCGCGCCGATGCCCAGGCCGAGCGCCATCAGGACGATGTCGTTGGTGATGGCGAAGGCGCCGATCACGCCGTCGAAGGAGAACGACGCGTCCAGGACCTCCAGGTAGAGGAACATGAAGAAGGCGGCCTTGCCAGCCATGGCCACGGCGGACACCTTGCTGCCGGTGCGCCTGGCCTCCTCCTCCTGCTCGTGCTCGCGCTCCTCGTCCTCTTCGAGACGGTTCTCGAAGTAGCCGGAGAGGCCGCCGACGACGAGGTAGGTGATGAGGCCGGCGATACCGGAGATCAGGACCGTCTGCGCCTTGTCGACGTGTCCGCCGCCGTGCTGGTGGGCGTGGGTGGCGACCGTCATGGACGCGACGAGCAGCGCGATCAGCGCGATGCAGACCGACAGCATGTCGATCTTGCCGAGCTTGGCCAGCGGGCGCTCCAGCCACGCGAGCCACTTGATGTCACGGTCCTCGAAGATGAAGTCGAGGAAGATCATGAACAGGAACATGCCACCGAAGGCGGCGATCGACGGGTGTGCGTCGGTCACCAGCTGCTGGTAGCGGTCGGCGTCGTTGAGCGCCAGGTCGACGGCGTCGATGGGGCCGATCTTGGCGCTGATGGCCACGATGACGACGGGGAAGAGCAGGCGCATGCCGAACACGGCGATCAGGACGCCGACCGTGAGGAAGATCTTCTGCCAGAAGGCATTCATCTTCTTCAGGATTCCGGCGTTGACCACCGCGTTGTCGAAGGACAGCGAGATTTCGAGGACCGCCAGGATGGCGACGACCCCGAGCGCTGTCCAGCCGTCGTAGAGCACGGCCAGGGCCAAGCCGATCGCGGTGATCACGAATGACCAGCCGAAGGTTTTCAGAAGCACTGACTTCCCCATCGTGTAGAGCGGGCCGACCCCACGTAGAGCGGGTCTCCCCCCGCACCGCGCACGGCTTGACGCTGCTGTCTCCCGGAGGAGGACCCCCGGACCCCCGGCAGGGACCGCCCCGACGGCACTCGATTTGAAGGCATCCGGGCGATCTCTTTAGGAGACGTTGACCCCGAAGTCTAGAGCGATGCCCCGCAACCCCGATGCGTACCCCTGGCCCACGGCCCGGAACTTCCACTCGCCGCCGTAGCGGTACAGCTCGCCGAAGATCATCGCGGTCTCCGTCGAGGCGTCCTCGCTCAGGTCGTAGCGGGCCAGCTCCTGGCCGTCGGCCTGGTTGACCACGCGGATGAACGCGTTGGCCACCTGGCCGAACGTCTGGCCGCGGTTGTCCGCGTCGTGGATGGACACCGGGAAGACGATCTTGTCGCAGCCGGCCGGGACCTGCGTCAGGTCGACGATCAGCGACTCGTCGTCACCCTCGCCCTCACCCGTCAAGTTGTCACCGGTGTGCTCGACGGAGCCCTCGGGGCTCTTGAGGTTGTTGTAGAAGACGAAGTACTCGTCGCCGAGCACCCGTCCGTTGGCGCACAGCAGGGCGCTGGCGTCGAGGTCGAAGTCGGCTCCGGTGGTGGAGCGCGCGTCCCAGCCGAGACCGACGAGCACCTGGGTGAGGTTCGGTGCGGCCTTGGAGAGGGAGACATTGCCCCCCTTGGCGAGCGTGACGCCCATGATCGTGTCCTCCCCGAGAAGTGGAACAAGTGGTGAGCGCGTCCGGCGCCGCACCACAGGGGTGCGGCGCCGGACGGAAGAGCGGGTCGGCTCAGACGTTGACGCCGAAGTCCTGCGCGATGCCGCGCAGGCCCGAGGCGTAGCCCTGGCCGATGGCGCGGAACTTCCACTCCGCGCCGTTGCGGTACAGCTCGCCGAAGACCATCGCGGTCTCCGTCGAGGCGTCCTCGCTCAGGTCGTAACGGGCCAGCTCGGAGTTGTCGGCCTGGTTCACGACGCGGATGTAGGCGTTGCGCACCTGGCCGAAGGACTGCTGGCGGCTCTCGGCCTCGTAGATCGAGACCGGGAAGACGATCTTGGCGACGTCAGCCGGGACTCCGGCCAGGTTCACCTTGATGACCTCGTCGTCGCCCTCGCCCTCACCGGTGAGGTTGTCACCGGTGTGCTCGACGGAGCCGTCGGGGCTCTTGAGGTTGTTGAAGAACACGAAGTTCGAGTCGTTGGTGACCTTGCCCTGGTCGTTGGTCAGCAGGGCACTGGCGTCCAGGTCGAAGTCACCCCCGGTGGTGGTGCGTGCGTCCCATCCCAGACCGACGATGACCGCGGTCAGGTTGGGGGCGGCCTTGGTCAGCGAGACGTTTCCGCCCTTGCTGAGGCTGACTCCCACGAGTCCTCCCAATGGTGTGAGGGGGCAAGCCTGGTCAGCGTCCCCGTCGTGCGTTGGCATCGGATCAACGAATGGATCCTAGTGACCGGTTCCCGGGTCAAACAGACGATTCGGCCGAACGGCGACCAGGGTGTCGGCCGTGCGTCGGGACCGGGTGCCGTGGCCTCAGATGGTGTCGAGCGCCTTGAGGTACTCGTCGAGGTCGCGGGCGTCCGGAAGACCGTTCACTACGGTCCAGCGGACCACACCCTCCTTGTCGATGATGAAGGTGCCGCGCACCGCGCAGCCCTTGTCCTCGTCGAAGACGCCGTAGGAGCGGCTCACCTCGCCGTGCGGCCAGAAGTCGGAGACCAGCGGGTACTCCAGGCCCTCCTGCTCGGCGAAGACGCGCAGGGTGTGGATGGAGTCGTTGGAGACGGCGAGCAGCTGGGTGTCGTCGTTGACGAACTTCGGCAGGTTGTCGCGCAGTTCGCACAGCTCGCCCGTGCAGACGCCGGTGAAGGCGAACGGGTAGAAGAGCAGCACCACGTTCTTCTCGCCGCGGAAGTCGCTGAGCTTCACGGTCCGGCCGTGGTTGTCCTTGAGCTCGAACTCCGGGGCCTTGGTGCCGACCTCGATAGCCATGGAAACGCCTTCCCTTCAATGGGCCGATCTGGTGACACCCACCCTACGCACCCCGCCATGCACAGGGCCCCCTCAGGCTGCTGCCTGAGGGGGCCCTGTGGGGCGTGAGGAGGGATCAGCGCTTGGGGGACTTCAGGCGCGTGCCCGACCAGTCCTTCCCGACGCTGACGCTCTTGGCCGCCGACAGGCCGGCCGTCTGCGCGGCGTCGTTGACGTCGCTGGGCTCGACGTACCCGTCCCGGCCGGTCTTCGGGGTCAGCAGCAGCACAGCGCCACCGTCCTCAAGGAGACCGATGGCGTCCACCAGGGCGTCCGTAAGGTCGCCGTCCTCGTCCCGGAACCAGAGCACCACGACGTCAGCTGTGTCGTCATACTCCTCGTCGACGAGGTCCTGGCCAATAATGGACTCGATGCCCTCGCGGAGATCCTGGTCGACGTCTTCGTCGTAACCGATCTCCTGGACCACCTGTCCGGGCTCGAACCCCAGCCTCATGGCCGGGTTGGTCCGCTCCTCCGCGTGGTCCGCGGTCGCGCTCACGGCTTGCCTCCTGATCTTGATTCGGTAAGTTCTGCAGCCTCGCGCATACGCGTGGCATGGGGCGTAGTCCACACGGGCGGGACGAATCTCGCAAGTACCCGGCACCCGAACCCGCCCTTTGGGGGCCAGTGTGGCCGTGTTCAGGGGAATCCGCATCCCCGTCGGTGATTCATCCCACACCATTGGTGACTGTTTGTGCCGTTCTGTTCTTCCGGGTACTCCATTCGGGGCCGAACACCCTTCGGGAACTGATGGCCGGGTTGAGCGTAAGGTTGCGATTTGGCCCGACCCGTCCAGGCCCTGAGCCTACTTCCTGCTCCGGTGACGGTTGCCTCTGAGTTACCTCTCAGTAGAGATGACGTTTGCGCCCCAGCGGTACACGATGGGATGCGGCGCAGAATTGGCTGTCTTCCGCATCCCCCGACAGTGAAGGAACAGCGTGGCTTCCGGATCCGATCGCAACCCGATCATCATTGGCGGCCTGCCGAGCCAGGTCCCGGACTTCGATCCCGAAGAGACCCAGGAGTGGCTCGACTCCCTGGACGCCGCCGTCGACGAACGCGGCCGGGAACGGGCCCGCTATCTGATGCTCCGGCTGATCGAGCGGGCCCGCGAGAAGCGCGTGGCCGTGCCCGAGATGCGCAGCTCGGACTATGTCAACACGATCGCCACCAAGGACGAGCCGTTCTTCCCCGGCAACGAGGAGATCGAGCGCAAGGTCCTCAACGCGACCCGCTGGAACGCGGCCGTGATGGTGTCACGGGCCCAGCGCCCCGGCATCGGCGTCGGCGGACACATCGCGACCTTCGCCTCCTCCGCCTCGCTGTACGACGTGGGCTTCAACCACTTCTTCCGCGGCAAGGAGGAGGACGGCGGCGACCAGATCTTCTTCCAGGGCCACGCCTCGCCCGGCATCTACGCCCGCGCCTTCCTGCTCGACCGGCTCAGCGAGCAGCAGCTCGACGCCTTCCGCCAGGAGAAGTCGAAGGCCCCCTACGGCCTCTCGTCGTATCCGCACCCGCGGCTCATGCCGGACTTCTGGGAGTTCCCGACCGTCTCGATGGGCCTCGGCCCGCTCGGCGCGATCTACCAGGCCCGGATGAACCGCTACATGGAGGCGCGCGGCATCGCCGACACCTCCAACTCGCACGTGTGGGCCTTCCTCGGCGACGGCGAGATGGACGAGCCCGAGTCGCTCGGCCAGCTCTCCATCGCGGCCCGCGAGAACCTGGACAACCTGACCTTCGTCGTCAACTGCAACCTCCAGCGCCTCGACGGCCCGGTGCGCGGCAACGGCAAGATCATCCAGGAGCTGGAGTCGCAGTTCCGCGGCGCCGGATGGAACGTCATCAAGCTGATCTGGGACCGCAGTTGGGACCCGCTGCTGGCCCAGGACCGCGACGGCATCCTGGTCAACCGGATGAACACCACGCCGGACGGCCAGTTCCAGACGTACGCCACCGAGACCGGCGGCTACATCCGCGACCACTTCTTCGGCGACGACCAGCGGCTGCGCGCCATGGTCGAGGGCATGACCGATCAGCAGATCCTGCACCTGGGGCGCGGCGGCCACGACCACAAGAAGATCTTCGCGGCGTTCTCGGCGGCCAAGGCCCACAAGGGCCAGCCGACCGTGATCCTCGCCCACACCGTCAAGGGCTGGACGCTCGGCCCGAACTTCGAGGGCCGCAACGCGACCCACCAGATGAAGAAGCTGACGGTCGACGACCTCAAGGGCTTCCGGGACCGGCTGCACATCCCGATCACGGACCAGGAGCTGGAGTCCGGCGCGCCGCCGTACTACCACCCCGGGCGCAAGTCCGAGGAGATCCAGTACATGCACGACCGCCGGCTCGGGCTCGGCGGCTACGTGCCGACCCGTGTGGTGCGCTCGAAGCCGCTGGCGCTGCCCGAGGACAAGACGTACGCGGTCGCCAAGAAGGGCTCGGGCCAGCAGTCGATCGCCACGACGATGGCGTTCGTCCGCATCCTGAAGGACCTGATGCGGGACAAGGAGATCGGCAAGCGGTTCGTGCTGATCGCGCCCGACGAGTACCGCACCTTCGGCATGGACGCGTTCTTCCCGAGCGCCAAGATCTACAACCCGCTGGGCCAGCAGTACGAGGCGGTCGACCGCGAACTGCTGCTCGCCTACAAGGAGTCGCCGACCGGGCAGATGCTGCACGACGGCATCTCCGAGGCCGGCTGCACCGCGTCGCTGATCGCCGCGGGTTCGGCGTACGCCACGCACGGCGAGCCGCTGATCCCGGTGTACGTCTTCTACTCGATGTTCGGGTTCCAGCGCACCGGCGACCAGTTCTGGCAGATGGCCGACCAGCTGGCGCGCGGCTTCGTGCTCGGCGCGACCGCGGGCCGGACGACGCTGACCGGTGAGGGTCTGCAGCACGCGGACGGGCACTCGCAGCTGCTCGCCTCGACCAACCCGGCCTGTGTCGCCTACGACCCCGCGTTCGGCTACGAGATCGCGCACATCGTCCAGGACGGTCTGCGCCGGATGTACGGGCCCGAGAGTGAGGACGTCTTCTACTACCTCACCGTCTACAACGAGCCGATCCAGCACCCGGCGGAGCCGGCCGACGTCGATGTCGAGGGCATCCTCAAGGGCATCCACCGCTTCGCCCCGGGCACGGCGGGAGCCATCCCGGCGCAGATCATGGCGTCCGGCGTGGCCGTGCCGTGGGCCGTCGAGGCGCAGCGGATCCTCGCCGAGGAGTGGAACGTACGGGCCGACGTCTGGTCCGCGACCTCCTGGAACGAGCTGCGCCGCGAGGCCGTGGCGGTGGAGGAGCACAACCTGCTGCACCCCGAGGAGGAGCAGCGCGTCCCGTATGTGACGCGCAAGCTCCAGGGTGCGCAGGGTCCGTTCGTGGCCGTCTCCGACTGGATGCGGGCCGTTCCCGACCAGATCGCGCGTTGGGTGCCGGGCACGTACCAGTCGCTCGGCGCGGACGGGTTCGGCTTCGCGGACACGCGGGGTGCGGCGCGGCGCTTCTTCCACATCGACGCGCAGTCGATCGTGCTGTCCGTCCTCACGGAGCTGGCCCGCGAGGGGAAGGTCGACCGGTCGGCGCTCAAGCAGGCGGTCGACCGCTACCGGCTGCTGGACGTCGCCTCGGCCGACCCGGGGGCGGCGGGCGGCGACGCGTAGCTTTTGGCGGAGTGCGGCGGGGTGGCGGGTGCTGCGGGGTTCCTCCCCGGGCCCCTGCCGCTCCCGCCGGTCCGGGTGTCGGGTGCCGGTCGGGTGGGGTTCGTCGCGCAGCTCAGCGCCCCTCCGGCGTTTGCGGCCGTCACGTGCCGGTTGAGGGGGCTGGGCGCGCAGTTCCCCGCGCCCCTTGTAGGCGGGGCCTGGATGCGTGGGTGAAGGGTGGCGGGCCCCTGGGGGCCGCCACCCTTCGGCCGTTCACGGCACGGTCAGAAGATGCCGTTGCCCAAGGATGCCGCCGCTATCAGCGCGATGATGGACAGCAGCGTGTCGATGGCTCCGAGGACCACGGCTATCAGGGCCGGCACCGAGCCGGAGTTCCAGCGGCGTTCCATGGCCAGCCAGCCGCAGGCGATCGCCACCGGGCCGAGCACGATCCCGAGGACGAAGAATCCCGCGACCGCGCAGACCAGTCCGACGATGCCCAGCGTCGCGCGGTCCTGCCCGGTCCGGGGCCACATGCGGTTCCGTGACCGGGGGGTCCTGCGCGGGTGGGTGCTGTGTCCGAAGCCCGCCATCATCACTCCCTGAGGTTGTCGGCTCGGCCTCCTTGAGGATCGGGTACCACGTCTCAGCTCTCCCACACCTTGAACGCCCGCACTCGATAGGGAACTTGTGGGACCCAGGTCCCGCCGCCCGGATACGTGTCGAACTCGGCGGTCTCCGCGCACTCGTCGGACTGGTACGTGGTGACGGGCCGTCCGGTGCGGTTGGCGAGGGACTGGACGTCGGTGCCCGGGGGCAGCGGGGTGCAGCTCTCGATGTCGATGCGCGTCAGGTCGTACACCTGCCTCGGTCCCTTGAAGGCGCCCTTCGCCCAGAGGCAGAGCTCGCCCGGTGCGCACTCCCCCATCCGCGGGGTCGCCGCGGCAGGGGCGGCGGCGGGCAGCAGGAGGGCGGTCGCGGCGAGCAGCGCCGCCGCGGTCATGGACGCGGATGTGGTCGTCGCCGTGGTCGTGGTCTTGCGCATGGACATCAACCCCCGTGATTTTTTGATCAGTTGGAATCGGAAACGGTCGGCGTCCGCGACTGGTTCCGGCAGGTGGGGGGTGGTGCGCGCAACCATCCGAATAGGTGAAAGCCCCGCCGGATCGCGTCCGGCGGGGCTTTCGCGTACGGGAGTTGACGGGATCAGATGTGACCCGCGCCGGCGCCCGCCTGCGCGTTCTCGCCGCGCTTGGTGAACAGGGCGACCACGGCGGCGAGCACCGCCACGATCCCGGCGACGGTGAAGGCGGTGCTCATGCCCGACACGAACGTGTCGTGCGCGACGTCCGCGATCTTGGCCGCGACCTGCGGCGGGGTGTTCGGCTGTATCGGGCCGAGGCCGACCTCGACGAGCTTGGAGGAGCCGGAGAGCTGCTCGGGCGTCATGGCCGGCAGCTTGGCCGCGGCCCAGTTGTCCGGGAGCTTCGACGTGACCACCGAGGACATCACGGCGCCGAGCACCGCGGTGCCGAGCGACCCGCCGACCTGCATGCCGGCCTGCTGGAGGCCGCCGGCGACGCCGGACAGTTCGAGCGGCGCGTTGCCGACGATGACCTCGGTGGCGCCGACCATGACCGGCGCGAGGCCCATGCCGAGCAGCGCGAACCAGATCGACATGGTGACGGTGCCCGTGTCGATGGTCAGACGGGACATGCCGAACATGGCGACGGCGGTGCAGACCATGCCGCCGACCAGCGGGATGCGCGGGCCGAGCTTGGTGATCAGGACGCCCGCGATCGGCGAGGCGACGATCATCATGCCGGTGAGCGGAAGCAGGTGGAGTCCGCTGTTGACGGCGGACATGCGGTGCACGTTCTGCAGGTAGAAGGTGACGAAGAAGAGGCCGCCCATGAAGGCGAACGCCATGAGGATCATCAGGACCGTGCCCGCCGAGAGCGGGACGGAGCGGAACAGGCCGAGCGGGATCAGCGGCTCCCTGACCTTGGTCTCCCACAGGGCGAAGAGCACGAAGCAGACCACGGCGGCCGCGATGAGCACCAGGATGCCGCCGCTGGTCCAGCCCCACTCCGATCCCTTGATGAGGGCGTAGATCATGCAGAACATCGCCACCGACAGCAGCACGATGCCGAGGATGTCGAACGACTTCGGGGCGTTCTCCGCGCGGTGGTCGCGCAGGATCACGAGGCCGAGGAGGAGCGCGATCACGCCGACCGGCACGTTGATGAAGAAGACGGACTGCCAGTTGACGTGCTCGACGAGCACGCCGCCGAGGATCGGGCCGCCCGCGGTGGAGGCGCCGATGACCATGCCCCAGATGCCGATCGCCATGTTCAGCTTCTCGGCCGGGAAGGTGGCCCGCAGCAGGCCGAGCGCGGCCGGCATGAGGAGCGCGCCGAACAGTCCCTGAAGGACGCGGAACGCGATGACGAAGGTGACGCTGTGGGACAGGCCGATGGCGCCGGACGCCGCGCCGAAGCCGACGACACCGATGAGGAAGGTCTGGCGGTGGCCGAACCGGTCACCGAGCTTGCCCGCGGTGATCAGTGAGACGGCCAGGGCCAGCATGTAGCCGTTGGTGATCCATTGGACGTCCTGGAGCGAGGCTCCGAGGTTGTGCTGGATGGCGGGGTTCGCGATCGCCACGATGGTGCCGTCGAGCGCGACCATCATCACGCCGATGGCCACGGCGAAGAGCGTCAGCCAGGGGTGGCCGCGCAGCCCCTTGGCCGGCACCGGTATCTCGTCCTGTGGCGCCTTTTCGACGGTGGTCTGACTAGTCATGCGAGGGAGGCTAGTGTCAGCCACTGACAGTTGACAAACCATTTCACAAGTCGGTAACTGTCACGTAGCTCACAGCTAGACTGAACACGCCAATATGACCGAAAGAGGACCCTGAAGTGACGGTGGAGCAGCAGCCGGTGACGCCCGCGGGCGGCCTGCGCGAGCTGAAGAAGCAGCGCACCCGCGACGCACTGCTGCGAGTGGCTCTGGAGCTCTTCACCACCAAGGGGTACGAGCAGACGACGGTCGACGAGATCGCGGACGCCGTCGACGTCTCGCAGCGCACCTTCTTCCGCTACTTCGCCAACAAGGAGGCCGTGGTCTTCGCGGCGCAGTCCACCGTCGAGTGGCACTTCGTCGACGCGCTGCGCGAACGGCCGCCCGCCGAGGGTCCGTTCACCGCGATGCGCCGGGCGGTGCTCTCGGCCTGGGACACCATCGAGGAGCGGCTCTCGCCCGTGGTGCCGGTCACGCTCTACATGCGGACGTACCAGGTGATCGAGTCGACCCCGGCGCTGCTCGCGGTCCATCTGCGGCGCTCCGCGGAGATCGAGGAGCACATCGCGCAGCTGATCGCCGAGCGCGAGGGCCTCGACATCGACGCCGACCCGCGGCCCCGGGTGGCCGTGGCCGCCTTCACCGGCGTCATGCGCGTCGCGGGCGGCCTGTGGGGCCAGGGCGGCGAGCCCAGTGTCGCGTCGATCCGCGAGCTGACCTCCGCCTATCTGGACCATCTCGGCCCCGCGCTCGCCGACGACTGGCGGGCCTGAATCCCGCGGTCCGGCGGCGCCGGGGGCCGCGCCGCACGGGGATCCGGGAGCCGCGGCACAGCGGGATCACAGCGAGGCCACCACCGGGGGCGGGATCGCGCGAAAATCGTACGCAGCGTGCGCCCGCGCGCGCTGTTGGTGAGACCACTCCCCGCTCAAACGTGATCTGAGTCACTGTCAGCCCAGTGGACCTTCCGGGTCTCCTACTGTGTTCAGCAGTGACTTCCTTCGACTCCTCCCCCACGTTGAACGCCTGGCGCGCGCTGCTCGCGCTCGCCGTCGTGTTCGTCATGCTCGCGACCTCCGGCTGGACGGCGATCCGCGGCCACTCCGGCGACTCCGAGCCCCGTGCCAAGGCCCTCGCCGCCTGGGCGCGCGACACCATAGACGGCCACAAGCTGCCCAAGGCGGACGGCACCGCCCAGCAGCTCGCGCAGTTCTTCGGCTCGATCACCGCCGCCGAGCGCGACCGGCTCGCCGACCGCTACCCGCTGGTCGTGGGCAACCTCAACGGCGCCCCCGTGACGCTGCGCTACCGGGCCAACCGGGTGGCGCTCGCCGAGGCGCGCACCGTCGAGGAGAAACGCACGGTCGACCCACGGCTCTCCGCCGACGGCCGCCAGGACGCGTCCCGCCGGATGCACCGGTTCGATTCGCTGCTCGACGACGACCGGCAGATCCTCGCCTTCGACCCCTCCGACACCGGCCGGGTCGCGGAGGTCTTCGGTGACCTCGACCACGCCCGGCGGATCTCGGTGATCATCCCCGGAGTCGACACCAACGTCCTCACCTTCGAGAAGACCAGCCGCAAGAACACCGCCCCGGCCGGCATGGCCGAGTCGCTGTACACGGCCGAGCACGCCGCGGCGCCCGGCACCAGGACCGCCGTGATCGCCTGGGCCGACTACACGGCGCCGGCCGGTCTCGGCATGGACGCGGCGATCGGCAGACTGGCCGAAGAGGGTGCGGTGCGGCTTTCCGCCATGGTGCGCGCACTGCCCGGAACCGCGCCCGTCGAACTGTTCTGCCACAGCTACGGCTCCGTGGTGTGCGGGGTCTCCACGCGTGAACTGCCGCCCCGCGTCAGCGACATCGCGGTGGCCGGCAGCCCCGGCATGCGGGTGCGCAACGCCGCCCAGCTGGGCACCAAGGCCCAGGTCTGGGCGATGCGGGACCGGGACGACTGGATCCAGGACGTGCCGTACCTGGACGTCGCGGGCCTCGGCCACGGCGCCGACCCGGTCTCACCGGCCTTCGGTTCCCGCGTCCTCTCGGCCGCCGGAGCGGTCGGCCACACCGGCTATTTCGAGCCGGGCACGCAGAGCCTCGCCAACTTCGCCGCGATCGGAGTTGGCGCATACCGCACGGTCGGATGCAGCAGCACCGACGCCGACTGCGCCGACGGAATCTCCGACCGTTCGGCGGCTTGACGGGCACCGTGGCGGGCTGACACGCGTAGACACCGCGTGATCGCCCGTGGGACGGCGTGACGACGGGGTTTCCTCCGAGGGGGGACGCGCGGGCGTGCGCCGCCTACGATGAGGCACATGGGTGATGTGCTGGCCGGAATTCATGCCACCTGGGAGTTCGATACCGACTCCGTGCTCATCCGCTTCGAACGGGGGATCCGTGCGCCGAAGCTCTTCCAGGCGCTGCGCGAACGGCGCATCCCCCACGAGGCGTTGGAGTCGGTGACGCTCTCCCCGGGCAAACGCGGCACGGTGGTGCTGCACGCGGTGCCGAGACCGGGCGCCGATCCGCTGATGGAGGCCGCGGCGGGCCAGCTGAAGGAGGGCTGCGACCCCTACCGCCTGGTGCTGCCGGCCGAGCGCGAGATGCTCGCCGAGTACTACGCGGACGAGCTGCGGTCGTCGCTGGTGCCGTACGCCTCGAAACCCGCCGACCGTCATCTGGTCGCGGCGCCCGAGGCCCCGCTGAACTTCAAGGCGTACGACGGCAGGGCCGTCTTCGACGGGCGGCAGGTCAGCTTCCGCTGGTTCTGGACGGGAGCGTCGTCGGAGAAGTGGAAGGCCGGCGACCAGACCTTCCCCGTCGCCGCGCTCAGCGGCGTGGAATGGCGCTCCCCCGAGGTCTTCGACGGGCATCTGCGGCTGCTGCGCCGCGAGACGGAGCAGCCGGACGGCGGCGGACACGGCGGTGCCGGGCCGGCCGACCGCGATCCCGCCTCGGTCGTCTTCGGCCTCGGCTACGGGCCCGTGCACGAGTCGCTGCCCTTCGCGGCGGCGGTCCTCGCGGCCGTACGGGGCACAGGCGGCGGCTCGCCCTCGATCCCGCACCAGCTGGTCACCGTGGCGTCGGCCCGGCGCGATCCCGCGGACATCGCGGAACGGATCCGCCACCTCGGAGACCTGCACGAGGCCGGTCTGGTGACCGACGACGAGTTCACCGCGAAGAAGGCGGAGCTGCTGGCGGAGCTGTAGCGCCCGCGCGGGCCCGGCGGCGGTGGGCGCGGGGTGCCGGCCGGGACCCCGGGGTAGTACCCAGGTCGGGGTCCGGGGTGGCACCCCGGTATGACGCTTCGCGGGGCGCGCGCTGCCTAGGCTGGCCGGGTCATGAAGATCGCATCCCTGTCGCACCACGCGTCCGCCCTGCTGCGGCCCCCGCCCGCCTCCGTGCGGCCCCTGTTCTCGCGGGCGCCCAAACGCTGGCAGCGATGGAGTCCCTACGTCGTCGCAGGCGGCTCCGTGGCGGCGCTCCTGCCCATCACCATCACCGTGCTCAGCACCGAATACCGGGTGGGCGGCGGCTGGGCGGGGGCGCTGGGCGTCGCCCAGACGGTGCCGCTGGTCCTCGCCGTGGCCCGGCCCCTGCAGGCGTGGCTGATCGTCCTCTGCGCCGACGTCCTGGGCGCCGTCGTGATGGCGCAGGCAGAGCCGGCCGGCCACGCCTGGCCCTGGACGCCGACGGTGATCATCGGCTACCTGCTCGTCATGGCCTGCCTCGGGCTGCGCGAGACCACCCGCACCCTGGTCACCGTATGGCTCGTGACGTGCGCGGCCGGCCTCGCGGTCGCCGTCTTCCCGCCGGACGGCACCTCCAGCACCGACGTCCTGCTGCTGGTCCTGGCCGGTGTCGTGCTCGCCTTCACGGGCGCGGTGCGCCGTCGTGAGGAGGCGGTGCGGCTCCTCGCCGAGCAGGAGACGATCAGCGAAGCCGAGCGCGCCCAGCGCACCCTCCTGGAGGAGCGCGCCCGCATCGCGCGCGAGCTGCACGACGTGGTGGCCCACCACATGTCGGTGATCACCGTGCAGGCCGACTCGGCGCCGTACCGGCTGACCGGGCTCGACGACGCGGTGCGCGGGGAGTTCGCGTCGATCGCGTCGAGCGCCCGCGAGTCGCTGAGCGAGATGCGCCGGCTGCTCGCGGTGCTGCGCAGCGACGGCAGCGGCGAGGACGGCGCCGAGCGGGCGCCGCAGCCCGGCGTCGACCGCATCCAGCAGCTGGTGGAGGCGACCGTACGGGCCGGGCTGCCCGCCCGGCTCTCGCTCGCGGCGGACCTGCCCGCGCTTGCGCCGGCCGTCGACCTGTCCGCGTACCGCATCGTGCAGGAGGCGCTCGCCAATGTCGTACGGCACGCGCCGGGCGCCACGACCCGCGTCTCCGTCACCTGCGACGAGCGGCACCTCACGGTCGTCGTCGTCAACGCCCGCGCGGCCGAACGCACTTCGCCGCTCGAAGCGTCGGGTACGGGGCACGGGCTCGTCGGCATGCGCGAACGCGTACGGTTGACCGGCGGCTCGCTCGACACCGGGCCGCTGCCGGACGGCGGCTTCCGGGTCGCCGCCCGTCTCCCGCTCGACACCCCCGACTCATGCACCGAGGACCCGAGTTGACCATCCGCGTGATCATCGTCGACGACCAGGCCATGGTGCGTGCGGGGTTCGCCGCGCTGCTCTCCGCGCAGGCCGACATCGATGTGGTGGGCGAGGCGCCCGACGGCCGCCGGGGCGTGGAGGTGGCCCGCTCCACCCACCCCGACGTGGTCCTCATGGACGTCCGCATGCCCGAGATGGACGGGCTCACCGCGGCCCGCGAGATCCTCGACCCGCCGGTGGGTGTCGTGCACCGCCCGAAGGTGCTGATGCTGACCACCTTCGACGTCGACGACTACGTGTACGAGGCGCTGCGCGCCGGGGCGTCCGGATTTCTGCTCAAGGACGCGCCGCCGGCGGATCTCATCGGGGCGGTACGGGTCGTCGCGGCGGGCGAGGCGCTGCTCGCGCCGTCCGTGACGCGGCGGCTCATCGCGGACTTCGCGGCGCGGCCGGCGCCGCGGCGGGGGGCGTCGGCGGTACGTCTGAACGGGCTCACGCCCCGGGAGGCGGAGGTGCTCGAACTGATCGCCCGGGGGCTTTCCAATCAGGAGATCGCGGGGCGGCTCGTGCTCGCGGAGCAGACGGTGAAGACGCATATCGGGCGGGTGCTGGCGAAGCTCGGGCTTCGGGACCGGGCCCAGGCGGTGATCTTCGCCTACGAAGCGGGAGTAGTCCGCCCCGGCGACCCCGGCTGACCCCAACCCCCCGGGGCTCCGCCCCACACCCCGATCGCGCCTTGATGGCCCTCGTCCGCAATCGCCGGACAGGCTGAGGATGTCCATGCCGCCCGGCACCGATCCCGCCCAGGGGCGCGGGGAACTGCGCGACCAGCCATGCACGGCCCGCACCCGAAAACGGGGGCGCCCGGGGCTCCGCCCCAGACCCCGTTCGCGCCCGAAAGGCGCTCGTCCTCAAACGCCGGACGGGCTGAGGTGGCCCATGTCGGCCGGCGTCGAGCAGCCGGACAGGCGAGGTGGCCCGCATGGGCCGGGGTCGAGCAACCGGACAGGCTGAGGTGCCCCGGGATGCGCATGCCGCCCAGGCCAACCCCGATAGGGGCGCGGGGAACTGCGCGAGACGCGAGCACGATCCGCAGACGAAAGCGGTGGGCTCGGTTCGGCGCCCAGCGGGCCAAGGGAGGCTCACCCCCTGCCCCGCCAGGAGAGGCTCACCCACCCCCTACCCCAGTAGCACTCCCCACCCAACCCCCCAGCGTGACGCCCCCGCCCCCACCCCCTCCCTACCTTCCTCCTCGTCAACACACGGACGGAAAAGGGGAGTCGGCTCATGCGACGACGGTTGGGGAGGGCGGTGGCCGCCGCCGTGCTGGTGGGTGTCGCGGTCGCCGGGACGGCCGGCTGGGCCGCGGCGGACGCGCAGACGGCCATGACCGGCCCGCCCCCGGGCACCGCCGCCTGGCGCGCCGACACGTGGGAGGGGCGTCACCTTCCCGACCCCGCCACCGCCCGCCCCCGCCAAGTCGCCGCATTCTTCGCCGCGTTGAGCCCGACGGAGCAGCAGACGCTGGCCCGCCGCCACCCCGGCGTCGTCGGGAACCTGGACGGCGCCCCCGTGCGGCTGCGCTACGAGGCGAACCGGATCGCCATCGCCGCGACCCACGACCCCCGCTACGCCCACCTCACCGCCCCCGGTCGCCGGATCCTCGCCTTCGACCCGCGCGGCCGGGGCCAAGTGGCGGCCGTGTACGGGGAGTTGGAGGGCGCCGCACACGTCTCCGTCATCGTTCCCGGTTCGGACATCGACGCCGCGTCCTTCGACCGCGCCACCGACCCGTACGGCACCCCCACCGGAATGGCCCGCTCCTTGCGGGACGCCACGCACGGCGGGACCGCCGTGATCGCGTGGGCGGGGTACACCACCCCCGTCGGTCTTGGCATCGACGCCGCGTCGGGGCGGCTCGCCGAGGCGGGGGCCGGGCGGCTCGCGCGGCTCACCGAGGGGCTCGACGCCGTGGGCGCGCCCGACCCCGTGCTGTTCTGCCACAGCTACGGCTCCGTGGTGTGCGGCCTCGCCGCCCGGGACACCGACGCGTCCGACATCGTCGCCCTCGGCTCCCCCGGCATGCGGGCCGACAACGTCGCGGGGCTCGGCACGGACGCCCGGGTGTGGGCGGCCAAGGACCCCTCGGACTGGATCGACGACGTACCGCACATCGAGCTCGCCGGGCTCGGCCACGGCGCCGACCCCACCGACCCGGCGTTCGGCGCGCGCCGCGTGCCCGCCGCCGACGCCACGGGCCACACCGGCTACTTCGCCCCCGGCACCGAGTCCCTCACCGCCTTCGCCGCCATCGCCACGGGAGAGCTCCGATGAGCAACACAGCGCTGAGCAGGCTCGTTTCGGACATCGAGCAGAAGACGCCGCCCGGCCGCGACCGTGCCATCGACGGGCTGCGCGCCCTCGCGCTGCTCGCCGTGCCGACCGGACACTGGCTGCTCGGCGGATTCACCCGCGACGGCGCGGGCGCGCTGCACAACGCGAGCCCGCTCTCCGCGTTCGGCGGCCTCGCCCCGGTCAGCTGGATCCTGCAGATGCTCGGGATCTTCTTCCTCGTCGGCGGCTACGCCTCCGTGCTCTCCTTCCACCGCAGGAAGGAGTCGACGGCCCAGTGGCTGAAGGGGCGGGTCGCCCGCCTGGGCCGGCCGGTGCTCGGTGTCACCGCGGTCTGGGCGGCGATGATCCCGGTGCTCTACGCGCTCGGCGTGTCCCACGACACCCTGCGCACCGGGTCGACGCTCGTCATCCAGCCCCTGTGGTTCGTGGGGGTGTACGTCGTGGTCACCGCGCTCACGCCGTACTGCGTGCGCGCCGCCCGCACGCTCGGCGGATGGGCCGCGGCGCCGCTGCTCGCCGTGGTCGGCCTCGTCGACCTCCTGCGGTACGGGCCCTTCGCGGACGCCATGCCGTCGTGGCTGTCCCTCGTCAACATCCTGCCCGGGTGGATGTTCGCCTACCAACTCGGCGTCTGCTGGGGCGAGAAGAGGATCGGGCGGCGCGGCGGACGGCTGCTGCTGGCCGGCGGGGCACTGCTCTTCGCGGCGCTGCTCGTCGTCTTCCACTACCCGGCGTCCATGGTCGGCGTGCCCGGTGAGGCCCGTACCAACTCGCATCCGCCGTCGCTGCTCGTGCTCGCGCTCGCCGCGGCCCAGTCGGGCGCCGCGATCCTGCTGCGGGACCGGATCGCCGGATGGCTGCGCCGGCCCGCGCTGTGGGCGCCGGTCGTGGTCGTCAACCTGTCCGCGATGACCATCCTGTGCTGGCACCAGACGGCGTTGCTCGCCGCCGCCGTGCCGGCCTCGCTCGCCGGACGGGTGCCGGGTCTCACCACCGCGCCCGGCACGGTGGCCTGGATCGGTGAACGGCTCGCCTGGATGCCGGTGTTCGCGGTGCTCCTCGTGGTGATCGCCCGGTACGCGCGCGGTTTCGAGGCGCCCTGGACGAAGGCGACGAAGGCCCGCCGGGCAGCGGCGGGGCTGCTCGCGGCGGGCTTCGCGGTGTTCGCGCTGGGGCTCGCGTGACGTACCGGGGCGGTCGCCTACTGCTCGCGGGCCGCCGAGGTGGAGGACATGTCCGGGTAGCGGTCGCCCGCCACCTTCCCGGCGATCGGCTCCAGGAGCACCAGCTCCTCGGCGCTCAACGTGATGCGGGTGGCGCCGGCGTTCTCCAGGAGGCGGCTGCGCTTGCGGGTGCCGGGGATCGGCACGACGGTCAGGTGGTGCACCTGGGCCCGCTGCTGCACCCACGCGAGGGCGATCTGCGCGGTCGTCGCGCCGTGTGCCGCCGCGATCTTGTGGAGGGGTTCGAGCAGCGCCGCGTTGGTCGCGGCGTTGTCGCCGGTGAAGCGCGGCTGGAACTTCCGGAAGTCGCCCTCGCTCAGGTCCTTGCCGGCGTCGGCGAAGGCGCCGGTGAGGAAGCCGCGGCCGAGCGGCGAGTACGGCACGAAGGTGACGCCGAGTTCGGCCGCGGCCGGCACGGCGCTGCGCTCCACGTCGCGGCTGAAGACCGACCACTCCGACTGGAGGGCGGCGATCGGGTGCACGGCGTACGCCTCGCGCAGTTCGGCGCCGGTGACCTCGCTGAGGCCGAGGTGCTTGACCTTGCCCTCGCGCACCAGGTCGGCCATGGCGCCGACGGACTCGGCGAGCGGCACGTCCGGGTTGCGGCGGTGCATGTAGTACAGGTCGATGACGTCGGTGTTCAGCCGGCGCAGGCTCGCCTCGACGGCCTCCTTGATGTACGCGGGGCTGTTGTTGATGCCGCGGTAGGAGGGGTCGTCGGCGCGGCGCTCGATGGAGAACTTGGTGGCCAGGGTCACCTCGTCGCGGTGGGCGGCGAGGAACGGGGCGAGGAACTCCTCGTTGGCGCCGGAGCCGTAGATGTCGGCGGTGTCGATGAGGGTGACGCCCGCCTCGACGGTCGCCTCCAGGGTGTCGCGGGCGGCGGACTCGTCGGTGGAGCCGTAGAACTCGCTGATGCCCATGGCGCCGAAGCCCTGGACGCCGATCCGGGGGCCGTCGGTGCCGAGGCGTACGGTGCTGATCTTCTCAACCGGGGTGTTGCTCATGGGTGTTCAGACCCTTTCCGACGCCTTGCGGGCATCCGCGTAATAGTCGATCTTGTAGTCGAGTACGGCGAGCGTGTCCTGGAGTTCCGCCATGCGCGCGATCACATCACGCCGGGTCTGCTCCAGAAGCTCTTGGCGCGCCTCGAAGGTGTGCTCGCCCTCGCGAACGAGTTCGGCGTAGCGGACCATGCCGGCGACCGGCATGCCGGTCAGGCGGAGCTTGCCGACGAAGGAGAGCCAGTCGAGGTCCTTGTTGGTGAACCGGCGCTGGCCGGTGTGCGAGCGGTCCACGTGCGGCATGAGGCCGATCCGCTCGTACCAGCGCAGGGTGTGCGCGGTGAGTCCGGTGCACGCCACCACCTCGCTGATGGTGTAGCGGTCCTGACCGTCGGGGCGCGGATGGGGCGGCTCCGTCGCGCCGAGGCCCTGCCGGACCCGTGCCGCCACCTTCACCGCCGTGCTGTCGATCACCGTCATGCCCTCCACGCTAGAACCCTTGAGTGCACTCCAAGCAAGCCCGTCGCGTGACGTTCTCATGACGCGCCGCCGGCCGGCCGCCCGCCACGCGGTCCGCGTACCGGGCCTACTAGGCTCGTACGCATGGAGAGCCTGCGGATCATCGAGACCTGGCCCGTACCGACCGCGGCGGCGGCCGTGGTGCGGGCCGACGGAACGCTTGCCGGCACCCACGGACCGGTGGACCACCGGTTCCCCCTCGCCTCCGTCACCAAGCCGCTCGCCGCCTACGCGGCGCTCGTCGCGTACGAGGAGGGCGCGGTCGAGCTCGACGAGCCGGCCGGTCCCCCCGGAGCCACCGTCCGCCACCTGCTCGCGCACACCTCGGGGCTCGCCTTCGACGAGCACCGGGTGATGGCGCCGCCCGGCGACCGGCGGCTGTACTCCAACGCGGGCTTCGAGATCCTCGGCGACCACATCGCGAAGCAGTCGGGCATCCCCTTCGCCGACTACGTGCGCCAGGCGGTGTTCGAGCCGCTCGGCATGGCGTCCACCACGGTGGAGGGCTCCCCCGCCAAGGACGGCGTGTCCACCGTCGAGGACCTCGTACGGTTCGCCGCCGAGGTGCAGGCGCCCCGGCTGCTGCACCCGGCCACCGTCGCCGAGGCGATGCAGGTGCAGTACCCGGGCCTCAAGGGCGTCCTGCCGGGGTACGGCCACCAGAACCCCAACGACTGGGGGCTCGGCTTCGAGATCCGCGGCTCCAAGTCGCCGCACTGGACGGGCAGTTCGTCCTCGCCGCGCACCTTCGGCCACTTCGGCCAGGCCGGAACGTTCCTGTGGGTCGACCCCGACGCGGGCCTCGCCTGTGTGGCGCTGACGGACCGCGCGTTCGGGCCGTGGGCGGCCGAGGCGTGGCCGGCCTTCACCGACGCGGTGCTCACCGAGTTCACCCGCGGCTGAGCGGGCCCCACCGGGCGCGTCACACGGAGGCGAACTCCCACAGCAGCACTTCGGCGGTCCCGTCCGCCGTCAGTTCCAGGCCGGCGGCGCCGGTGATCCGCGCCGAGTCGCCCGGCGCGAGCTCCTCGCGCGCCAGGCGGACCCGGCCGCGTACGACATGGACGTACACCCCCGGCGCGTCCGGCACGGCGGTGCGCTCGCCGGCCGCGAGACGGCGCACATGGAGCGCGGCCGCGGCGGGGCGCACCGCGTAGGGCGTGGAGTCGGCGATGCCGCGCACGATGTCGTACGCGGGGGTGCCGCCGGGATCGGCCGGGGCGAGCCACATCTGGAGGAAGACCAGCGGGGCCCGGCCCTCGTTGCGCTCCTCGTGCCGCACGCCCCCCGCGGCGCTCAGGCACTGCACGTCGCCGGGGCGCACCAGGGTGGTGTGGCCCGCCGAGTCGCGGTGGGTCAGCTCGCCCTCGATCACCCAGGTCAGGATCTCGGTGTGGCTGTGCGGATGCTCGTCGAACCCGGCGCCGGGGGCGAGCCGCTCCTCGTTGCAGGCGAGGACGGGCCCGAAGCGGAGGTTGTCCGGGTCGTAGAACCGGCCGAAGGAGAAGGCGTGCAGGGACTCGATGCCGGCGTCGGTGTCGCCGCCCGGGTAGCGCTCGTCGCCGCGCCTGACTGAAATCACGCCCACCACCGTAGACCCGGCGGCGCCGGCGGCGCCCGTGTGGCGCCGGGACTCACCCCGGCCCGGCGAAGAGGGTTCCCGATAAGGCACTCTTGTCCCCGTGCCAGCACCCGATCCCGTACACCCCGCGAAGAATGCCCATCCGCACGCAGCGACCCTGAAGCGACTTGAGCAGTCCTCCGGCCGGCTCGCGGCGAACGCGATCGCCCGCATGGACGCGACGCTGCCGTGGTACCGGGCGATGCCGCCGGAGAACCGCTCGTGGATCGGTCTGGTCGCCCAGGCCGGCATCGCGGCGTTCACCGAGTGGTTCCGGCATCCCGAGACGCCCCAGGCGATCTCGACCGACGTCTTCGGCACGGCGCCGCGCGAGCTCACGCGGGCGATCACCCTGCGCCAGACCGTGGAGATGGTGCGCACCACCATCGAGGTCATGGAGACGGCGATCGACGAGGTCGCGGCGCCGGGCGACGAGTCGATCCTGCGCGAGGCGCTGCTCGTGTACGCCCGCGAGATCGCCTTCGCGACGGCCCAGGTGTACGCGCAGGCCGCCGAGGCGCGCGGCGCGTGGGACGCCCGGCTCGAATCCCTCGTCGTCAACGCGGTGCTCTCCGGCGAGGCCGACGAGGGCGCGGTGTCGCGGGCCGCGGCGCTCGGCTGGAACTCGCCCGAGCACGTGTGCGTGGTGCTCGGCACGGCGCCGGACGGCGACAGCGAGCTGACCGTGGAGGCGATCCGGCGGGCCGCCCGGCACACCAAGCTCCAGGTGCTCACCGGGGTGCTCGGCAACCGGCTCGTCGTCATCGCGGGCGGCAGCGACAATCCGCTCCAGGTGGCGAAGGGCCTGATCGGGCCGTACGCGGCGGGCCCCGTGGTGGCCGGCCCCGTCGTACCGGACCTGCTGGCGGCGACGCGCTCGGCGCAGGCGGCGGCGGCCGGCCTGAAGGCGTGTTCGGCGTGGCAGGACGCTCCCCGGCCGGTTCTCGCGGACGATCTGCTGCCGGAGCGCGCGATCGCCTCCGATCCTGCCGCGCGCGACCAGCTGGTGGAGGAGATCTACAGACCGCTGGAGGAAGCCGGCTCCGCGCTCCTGGAAACCTTGAGCGTTTATCTGGAGCAGGCGAGCAGCCTTGAGGGCGCGGCCCGGATGTTGTTCGTCCACCCCAATACCGTTCGCTACCGGCTCCGACGTGTGACGGACGTCACCGGGTGGTCGCCGTCCGATGTGCGCTCCGCGTTCACGCTGAGGATCGCGCTGATCCTGGGGCGCCTGGCCGACGGAGATTCGCAGTCCTAGACTTTTGTCGGACACCCACAATTCCCCCGACGGTTCTTCGTCCCTGTCCCCACGGGCGAACCGAGCCGTCCACAAGAGAGAGTGTGAGAGTGCTCGTACTCGTCGCTCCCGGCCAAGGCGCTCAGACGCCCGGCTTCCTGACTCCTTGGCTCGACCTTCCCGGCGCTGCCGACCGGCTCGCCGCGTGGTCGGACGCCATCGGTCTCGACCTCGTCCACTACGGCACGCAGGCCGACGCCGACGCGATCCGCGACACCGCCGTGGCCCAGCCCCTGCTGGTCGCCGCGGGCCTGCTGTCCGCGACGGCCCTGGGTGATGTCTCCCCCGGCGCCGTCGCCGGGCACAGCGTCGGCGAGATCACCGCCACCGCGTTCGCGGGCGTCCTGTCCGAGGAGGCCGCGCTGGGCTTCGTGCGCAAGCGGGGTCTGGGCATGGCCGAGGCCGCGGCCGTCACGCCGACCGGCATGGCCGCGCTGCTCGGCGGCGAGCCCGAGACCGTGCTGCCGCACCTGGAGAAGCTCGGCCTCACCCCGGCCAATGTGAACGGCGCGGGCCAGATCGTGGCCGCCGGCACCGCCGAGCAGCTCGCCGCCCTGGAGGCCGACAAGCCCGAGGGCGTGCGCCGCGTGGTGGCCCTGAAGGTGGCCGGCGCGTTCCACACGCACCACATGAGTCCGGCCGTGGCCTCCCTCGGCGAGGCGGCCAAGGCGCTCACCATCGCCGACCCGAAGCTCACGTACGTGTCGAACGCCGACGGCAGGGCCGTGACGAGCGGCCAGGAGATCGTGGACCGCCTGGTCAACCAGGTCTCCAATCCGGTCCGTTGGGACCTGTGCATGGAGACGTTCACCCAGCTCGGCGCGACGGCGCTGATCGAGCTGTGCCCGGGGGGCACCCTGACCGGCCTCGCCAAGCGTGCGATGCCCGGCGTCAAGACCGTCGCCCTGAAGACCCCCGCCGACCTCGACGCGGCTCGCGCGCTCATCGCCGAGCACGCATCCGCCTAAGGAGCGAGAGCCATGTCGAAGATCCGGCCCAGCAAGGGCGCTCCGTACGCGCGCATCATGGGCGTGGGCGGCTACCGGCCCGTGCGGGTGGTGCCCAACGAGGTGATCCTGGAGACGATCGACTCGTCCGACGAGTGGATCCGTTCGCGCTCCGGCATCGCCACGCGGCACTGGGCCTCCCCCGAGGAGACCGTGGCCGCGATGTCGATCGAGGCCTCGGGCAAGGCGATCGCCGACGCCGGGATCTCCGCCGACCAGATCGGCGGTGTGATCGTCTCCACCGTCTCGCACTTCAAGCAGACCCCCGCCGTCGCGACCGAGATCGCCGACAAGCTGGGCACCGGCAAGGCCGCCGCGTTCGACATCTCGGCCGGCTGCGCGGGCTTCGGCTACGGTCTGACCCTGGCCAAGGGCATGATCGTCGAAGGTTCCGCCGAGTACGTCCTGGTCATCGGCGTGGAGCGGCTCAGCGACCTGACCGACCTCCAGGACCGCGCGACGGCGTTCCTGTTCGGCGACGGCGCGGGCGCGGTCGTGGTGGGCCCTTGCGACGAGCCGGCCATCGGCCCCACGATCTGGGGTTCCGAGGGCGACAAGTCGGAGACCATCAAGCAGACCGTGCCGTGGACCGAGTACGACAGCTCGGGCAAGTTCCCCGCGATCACGCAGGAGGGCCAGGCGGTCTTCCGCTGGGCCGTGTTCGAGATGGCGAAGGTCGCCCAGCAGGCGCTGGACGCGGCCGGAATCAGCCCGGACGACCTGGACGTCTTCATCCCGCACCAGGCCAACATGCGGATCATCGACTCGATGGTGAAGACTCTCAAGCTGCCGGACCACGTCACGGTCGCCCGCGACGTGGAAACCACCGGCAACACCTCGGCCGCCTCGATCCCGCTCGCAATGGAGCGGCTCCTGGCGACCGGACAGGCGAAGAGCGGCGACACCGCGCTCGTCATCGGCTTCGGGGCGGGTCTCGTGTACGCCGCGACGGTCGTTACCCTCCCCTAGGCACTCCGGATCTTCCGGAAGCCCGTAATTCGAAGCATTAACACCGAAGGAGCGCCAACATGGCCGCCACGCAGGAAGAGATCGTCGAGGGTCTCGCCGAGATCGTCAACGAGATCGCTGGTATCCCGGTCGAGGACGTCCAGCTGGACAAGTCCTTCACCGACGACCTGGATGTCGACTCGCTGTCCATGGTCGAGGTCGTCGTCGCCGCCGAAGAGCGCTTCGACGTCAAGATCCCCGACGAGGACGTCAAGAACCTGAAGACCGTTGGCGACGCCGCCAGCTACATCCTGAACCACCAGGCCTGATTCAGGACCTGAATTCGGGCTGCCACCCAGCGGTGGCGCCGCTTATTCACGTCCCTTACACACGTGGAGAAACTTCCTGTGAGCTCGACCAATCGCACCGTGGTCGTCACCGGTATCGGCGCAACCACACCGCTGGGTGGCGACACCGCCTCGACCTGGGAAGGTCTGCTGGCGGGACGCTCCGGTGTCCGCCCCCTGGAGGGTGAGCGCTTCGCCGAACTGCCGGTCAGGATCGCGGCTCCGGCCGCGGTCGACCCCGGTGAGGTGCTGCCCCGCCCGCTCGCCCGCAAGCTGGACCGCTCGGCGCAGTTCGCGCTGATCGCGGCCAAGGAGGCCTGGGCGGACGCCGGTTTCACCGCCCCCGCGGGTGACGAGGCGGGCATCGCGCCGGAGCGGCTCGGCACGGTCATCGCGTCGGGCATCGGCGGTGTCACCACCCTGCTCGACCAGTACGACGTGCTGAAGGAGAAGGGCGTACGCCGCGTCTCCCCGCACACCGTGCCCATGCTCATGCCGAACGGCCCCTCGGCCAACGTCGGCCTCGAGGTCAACGCCCGCGCCGGTGTCCACACCCCCGTATCCGCGTGCGCTTCGGGCGCCGAGGCCATCGGGTACGCCGTCGAGATGATCCGCACCGGGCGCGCCGATGTCGTGGTCGCCGGCGGCACCGAGGCCGCGATCCACCCGCTGCCCATCGCGGCGTTCGCCAACATGATGGCGATGTCCAAGAACAACGACCACCCCGAGCAGGCCTCGCGCCCCTACGACAAGGCCCGTGACGGCTTCGTCCTGGGCGAGGGCGCCGGCGTGGTGGTCCTGGAGTCCGCCGAGCACGCGAAGAAGCGTGGCGCGCGGGTCTACTGCGAGGTGCTCGGCCAGGGCCTCTCAGCCGACAGCCACCACATCGCGCAGCCCGAGCCGACCGGCCGGGGCGTCGCCGCCGCGGTGCAGAACCTGCTCGACTCCACCGACCTGAAGCCGTCCGAGGTGGTCCACCTCAACGCGCACGCCACGTCGACGCCGCAGGGCGACATCGCCGAGATCAAGGCGCTGCGCAAGGTCCTCGGCGACGACCTGGACCACGTGGCCATTTCCGCGACGAAGTCGATGACCGGTCACCTCCTGGGCGGCGCGGGCGGCATCGAGACCGTTGCCACGGTCCTCGCCCTGTACCACCGCACGGCCCCGCCGACCATCAACGTCGTCGACCTCGACGACGAGGTCGACGCGGCCCTGATCAGCAGCGAGCCCCGCGCCCTGCCCGAGGGTTCGATCTCCGCGATCAACAACTCGTTCGGCTTCGGCGGCCACAACGTGGTGCTCGCCTTCCGCTCCGTCTGAACGGATCCGGCCCGATCGGGTTCCGTACGCAGCTGAAAGGGCCCCACCGCTCCGGTGGGGCCCTTTCGCGTACGCGGGGTTGGGGGGGGTGGGGTCAGACGACCTGGTGCAGCCAGCGCACCGGGGCGCCCTCTCCCGCGTAGCGGAAGGGCTCCAACTCGTCGTCCCAGGGCTTGCCGAGCAGCTTGGCGATCTCGGCCTCCAGGTCGGTCTCGCCCTGGACGGAGCGGGCGAGGGCGGCCCGCAGCCGGTCCTCCGGGATCAGGATGTCGCCGTGCATGCCGGTCACGGCGTGGAAGATGCCGAGGTCGGGCGTGGCGCTGTAGCGCTCGCCCTCGGCGGTGGCGCAGGGCTCGGCCGTGACCTCGAAGCGCAGCAGGTGCCAGCCGCGCAGCGCGGAGGCGAGCTTGGAGGCGGTGCCGGGTTCGCCGCGCCAGGAGAACTCGGCTCTCCAGGTGCCGGGCGAGGCGGGCTGGCGGATCCAGTCGAGCTGGACGCGCACCCCCAGGACGCCGGCCACGGCCCACTCGACGTGCGGGCACAGCGCGCGCGGGGCGGAGTGGACGTAGAGAACTCCACGTGTCGTCACCGGGACCTCCAGTGCGGTTCGAGGTTCGCCTTCCCCAGCGGCCTCGCGCCCCTGCCGTTCCCGGTCAGGACAGCACTTGTCCATCTGCCCCTGGGATCAACAGTAAACAGCATCGGGAGCTAATCTCCAGAAAAGGGACAGTATGTGACGTGATGTAATTTACCGGAGCCGTCTGGCGTGGTTCCTCTGGCTGGACGGCCCAAAGCTACCGCGCGGAGCCCCGCCAAGGGTGTCGTAATGTCGGTCGGAGCGTCTTCGGACACCAAGCTTTCACCCGCGAGGACGCCGCGAAAGCCCGCCGACCGCCGCACGGAGAGGGACCCCTGATGCCGGACAGCCGCCGAAGCCGTCGTGTCCGCGTCACGGCCGCCGCGCTCGTCGCGGGCGCGCTCGCCCTGGCCGCGGGCTGCTCATCGGGCGGCGGGCACCCCTCGGCGCGCCCCTCCGCCCCGGCGAAGCCCTCCCCGAGCCCTTCGCCGGCCTGGAACCGCAGCCCCGCCTCGCTCGCGGCGGTCGGCGACTCGATAACCCGCGGCTTCGACGCCTGTTCGGTCCTCGCCGACTGCCCCGAGGTGTCCTGGGCGACCGGCAGCGACACCGGCGTCGACTCGCTCGCGGTACGTCTGCTGGGCCCCGCGGCGCCCACGCACAGCTGGAACTTCGCGAAGTCCGGCGCGCGCATGTCCGAGCTGCCGGCCCAGATGGGCCGGGCCGCGGCCGAGCACCCCGGGCTCGTCACGGTGATGACGGGGGCCAACGACGCCTGCCGCGACGATGTGTCGGCGATGACGCCGGTGGCGACGTTCCGTACGGAGTTCGAGCAGGCCCTGCGCGAGCTGCGCGCCGGCTCCCCCGCGTCGCAGGTGTACGTGGCGAGCGTGCCGGACCTGAAGCGGCTGTGGTCGACCGGGCGGGGCAGCCCGCTGGGCAAGCAGATCTGGAAGCTGGGCATCTGCCAGTCGATGCTGGCCGACGCGGATGATCTGGGGGCGGCGGCGTCGGCGCGGCGGGAGGCGGTGTACGAGCGGGTCGTGGCGTACAACCGGGTTCTCGCGGAGGTGTGCGCGAAGGATCGGGCGTGCCGGTACGACGGGGGCGCGGTCTTCGGCTACGGCTTCACCGGCACGCAGCTCAGCCCGTGGGACTGGTTCCACCCCAGCCGCGACGGCCAGGCCCGCCTGGCCGAAATCGCCTACCAGAACATCACCAACCCCGGCTGACCCCGGGGGCCGCCTGCGATGCCATCAGCTCGACTCCGGGTGCGCTACCGGGGCGCGGGGCTGTGCACTTTGCGCGGCTCCGCCACGGTGGGCGCGGGTGCCGGGCTCGGTGCCGGGTCACCTACTAGGGGCGCGGGGCTGTGCCTTTTGCGCGGCTCCGCCGCGGTGGGCGCGGGTGCCGGGCTTGGTGCCGGGTCACCTACAGGGGCGCGGGGCTGCATCCTTTTGCGCGCCTCCGCCGCGGTGGGCGCGGGTGATCCGTTCGGTGCCGGGTGCCCTACTAGGGGCGCGGGGCTGTGCCCTTGGCGCGCCTCCGCCGCGGTGGGTGCGACCGGTCGACTCCGGGTCACCTACAGGGGCGCGGGGAACTGCGCGGGTGACCCAGCACGGTCCGCACCCGACGGCCGGGGATGACCCCACCCCGCCCCTTCCCTAAACCCTCCGGGGGCGGGAAGAGGGGGGCTGGGGTTCAGGACCTGGGGCTCCGCCCCAGACCCCGTTCGCGCCCGAAAGGCGCTCGTCCTCAAACGCCGGACGGGCTGAGGAGGCCGAGACCAGGCGCCCTGCCAAGGGAGAGGCATGCCGATGCCAGGCACCCCGCCAAGGGAGAGGCATGCCGAGACCAGGCACCCCGCCAAGGGGGAGAGATGCCGAGACCAAGCGCCCTGCCAAGGGCACGCGAGGATGCCGAGGCTGGGCGCCCCGCCAAGGGTGAGGGATGCCGATGCCAGGCACCCTGCGAAGGGCGGCCCCGTCGGCGGGGCGGGGTCGCTAGACCTCCAGCGTCGCGCTGAGCCGCGCGTCCACGAGGGAGTGGCACGCCCGCACCTCGTACTGGCCGGGGACGAAGCGGAAGGAGCCCGCCGACTCGTCCCAGATCTCGAACGCCCTCCCCCGCAGCGGGATGTCGACCTCGACCGTCTCGCCGGGACCGGCCTCCACGGAGGCGAACCCGGCGAGCCAGCGCCGCGGCCGCTCGACCGCGTCGGCGACCGGCGCCAGATAGATCTGCACGGTCTCGCGTCCGGCCCGCGCCCCCGCGTTGCGGACCCGGACCGTGGCGAGCGCCGGGGTCACCTCCAGGGACTCGTACTCCCAGATCGTGTATCCGAGCCCGTGTCCGAAGGAGTACGCCGGCGTCACCGCGGAGCGGTCGTACGCCCGGTAGCCGATGAACAGGCCTTCGGAGTAGGCGAGTTGGCCGTCGGAGGGGCGGACCTCGGTGACGGGGGCGTCGGCCAGGCGGGCCGGCCACGTGGTGGGCAGGCGCCCGCCGGGCTCGGCGTGGCCGAGCAGCACGTCGGCGAGGGCCGCGCCGCCCTCCTGCCCGGGGAACCAGCTCAGGAGCACCGCCGCGACCTCCTCGCGCCACGGAAGCTCCACCGGGGAACCGGAGTTGACGATCACCACGGTGTTCGGGTTGACGGCGGCGACGGCGGACACCAGGTCGTCCTGACGGCCGGGCAGCCGCAGGTCGCTCCGGTCGAAGCCCTCGGACTCGACGCGGTCGGTGGTGGCGACCACCACCACCGCGACCTCGGCGGAGCGCGCCGCCTCGACGGCCTCGGCGATCAGCTCGTCCGCGTCGCGCTGCGGCCCGAGGTGGGTGAGCGAGAACATCACGGCGGTGAGCGCGGCGCCGGGCATCCGGTGCACGGTGTGCAGCAGGGACACCTCGACGGGCTCCCCCGCGGTGAGGTGGGTGCGGCCGCGTTCGGCGGGGGCGCCGAAGAACGCCTCGAACGGGTCGGCGCCCTCGCGCAGTTCCTGCGTGCCCTCCCACAGGGCACCGCCGTCGACGGTGAGCGTGAACGCGCCGATGCCTCGGGTCCCGAAGGTGTGCTCGCCGCTCTCGCGCGGGGTGAAGGTGCCGGTGACCTCGATGGAGTGCAGCGACTCGTGGGTGACCCCGGCGGGCAGGTCGTCGCCGATCCACTGGACCTGGCCGGAGGGCAGCGAGCCGGTGCCGAGGACGGCGCCCTCGGCGTCGCGGCACACGGCCCGCAGCTCGAACCCCTGCTCGGCGGGGGCGAGTTCGTCGCTGGGGTCGGCTCCGACGGTGTAGGTGAGGGCGCCCTCGGGCAGCGCGGCGGTGAGCCCGGCGAGCGGGGAGACGATCCGTTCGGGGAAGACGGTGGCGGAGCCGCCGCCGAGCACCCGCGCGTCACGGGCCGCGGCGCCGATGAGCGCCACGGTGCGCACCCGCGCCGGGTCGATGGGCAGGGTGTCGCGTTCGTTGCGTACGAGGACGAAGGCGCGGCGCGCGACCTCGCGGGCCAGGGCCTGGCCGTCGAGGGGGGCGGGCAGTTCGGTGACGGCCGGCTCGACGCCGTCGAGGATGCCGACACGGGCGGCGAGCCGCAGCACGTTGCGTACCGCGTCGTCGACCACCGATTCGTCGACGTCGCCGGAGCGGACGGCCGCGGCGAGCGCGTCGCCGTACACGGTCGCCGGGCCCGGCATCGCGACGTCGAGGCCGCCGAGGATGTCGCCGACGGTGGAGCGGGCGGCCATCCAGTCGGACACGACGAACCCGTCGAAGCCCCACTCGCCGCGCAGCACCTCGTTCTGGAGGCGGCTGTTCTCGGTCATGGTGACGCCGTTGACCTGGTTGTAGGCCGACATGATGCCCCAGGGGTGGGCGTTCTCGACGATCGCCTCGAAGGGGGCGAGGTAGAGCTCGCGCAGGGGGCGCGGCGCGATGACGTTGTCGACGGTGAAGCGGTCGGTCTCGGCGTCGTTGGCGACGAAGTGCTTGACGGTGGTGCCGACGCCGCCGCCCTGGACGCCGTTGACGTAGCCGGAGGCGATCTCGCCGGTGAGGCAGGGGTCCTCGGAGTAGCACTCGAAGTGCCGGCCGCCGAGCGGGGTGCGGTGCAGGTTGACCGTGGGCGCGAGCAGCACGTGGACGCCCTTGCGGCGGGCCTCCTGGGCGAGCACCGTGCCGGCCCGGTGGGCGAGCTCCGGGTCCCAGGTCGCCGCGAGCGCGGTCGGCGAGGGCAGTGCGATCGAGGGGTCGTCGGCGGTCCAGCGCACGCCGCGCACTCCGATCGGCCCGTCGGACATGACCAGGGACCGCAGCCCGATCTCGGGAAGCGCGGGCAGTGACCACATGTCCTGCCCGGCGAGGAGCCGGGTCTTGGCCTCCAGGTCGAGTTTGCCCAGGGCCGCCTCGACGGCCTCGGTGTAGTCGGGGGTGGATTCGGATGCGCCGGCCACGGCCGTACCTCCTCGGAGAAGTCCGCTGATGGGCCCATGGTGACCGGTTTACCTGTAGAACGGTAGGGTTAGTTACCTTACCGTGATAATAGGATGCCGTACGGTCCTCTCGGAACACCGACGGACCAGCACGAAGCGGGGGCAGACATGGCGAGGACCAGGAGCGCCAGGAGCGAGGAACGGCGCGCGGAGATCCTGCGCGCCGCCCTTGAGGTGATCGCGGAGCGCGGCTACCGCGGAGCGTCGCTCGGCGCGGTAGCCGAGCGGGTCGGCCTCACCCAGCAGGGGCTGCTCCACTACTTCCCCACCAAGGAGGCGCTGCTCGTCGCCGTTCTGGAGGAGCGCGACCAGTGGGACACCAGCGGGCGGCGCGCGGCGGCCGACGGCTGGCGGCTCGAACTGCTCGCCTCCCTGGTCGAGTACAACGCCATGCGGCCCGGCATCGTCCAGACCTTCTCGGCGCTGCTCGGCGAATCGGTGACCGACGGCCACCCCGCCCGCCCCTTCTTCACCCACCGCTACACCCAGGTGCGCGAGGAGATGGCGACGGTGCTGCGGGCCGAGTTCGGCGACCGGCTGCCCGGCGGCCTCCCCCCGGAGCGCGCCGCGCCGCTGCTCGCCGCGGTGATGGACGGCCTGCAGTACCAGTGGCTCCTCGACCCGGACGCGGTGGACATGGCGGGCGCCTTCCGAGACTTCGTGACGCTGCTCCACGGCCCCGACGGCTCATAACTCCCTCTATCCACACGGGACTTCCTTGCGAATACTGGGCGCCACCCGACCCCGACGGAAGGATCCACGGTGCGACGACGTGTACGGGCGGCACGGTTCGGCCTGGCCCTGGCGGCGCTGACGTGCGGCGCGCTGCTCGGCCCGGCCCCCGCGCGGGCGGCGACGGGACAGGCACCGCCGGGAGGGCCGGCGACGGCGCCCCGGACCGCCACCGTCGAGGAGCTGCGCCTCGACGGCGCGGTACCGAAGGAGATCCTGGCCCGGAGCGGATTCGCCGACGTGGCACCGGAGTTCACCCGCGCCCTCCGGGACGTACGGTCCTACGACGCGGCCCGGCGGCTCGTCGGGCGCGAGGGAACACGGCTGTGGCAGCGGGCGGTCGACCGGGTACAGGGCCGGGGCCCGGCCGGCGGCGACCTGAGCCGCGACGACGACCGCCCGCTGTACTGGGCCAGGCTCGGCCTCACTCGTGAACTGCGGCTCTGGCAGCCGTCGTTCACCCTCTCCGACGCCGGCCGGGCCGCGCTCGTCGACCGCGTCGAACAGACCTCGCGCGGCCAGAAGAGCGTCGACTATCCCGCGGGCAAGGGCTTCAAGCGCATCCTGGTGACCGGCTTCGACCCGTTCACGCTGGACAGCGACATCCGCATCAGCAACCCGTCGGGCGCGACCGCGCTCGCCCTGGACGGCACGTGGATCCGCACCGCCGACGGGCAGCGCGCCCGGATCGAGACCATGACGTTCCCGGTGCGCTGGCAGGACTTCGCGGACGGCGCCGTGGAGCGGGCCCTCACGCCGGTCCTGCCGGAGGTGGACGCCTTCACCACGGTGAGCCAGGGCCGGGTCGGCCGCATCGACGTGGAGCGCTTCAACGGGGCCTGGCGGGGCGGCTTCCCGGACAACGTCAACGCCTCGGACACGGGCCCGGTCCCGGTGAGCGATCCGGCCACGCAGCCCCAGTGGACCCGCACGACACTCCCGTACCAAAGCATCGTGGCCGCGAACACCGGCCGCTTCCCGGTCTACGACCACACCGACGTGACCGAGATCCCGGCGGGCGCGACCACCCCCGTCGACCGGCCCGACGGGCCGACCCCGGGGTCGGCGGCGCGGGCCGGGGGCGGCGGCGACTACCTCTCCAACGAGATCGCCTACCGGGCCACGCTGCTCCGCGACCGCCTCGGCCGCACCGTCCCGGGCGGCCATGTGCACACGCCGGTCCTGGAGTTCGGCCCCGGCAACACCGACCCGGAGACGGGCACGGTGAGCGATCCGCAGTTCGTCCGCAACCGCCTGGACATCGTGGCCCAGATGCGGGCGATCGTGGCGGTGGCGGCCGGGTAGCACGGACCCCGGGGGGTCAGCAGGCGGCCGGCGCCGCTCCGGGCGCGCCGACGTCCCCGCGCCGCGCCCGGCCGTCGGCGTCCGGGTCGTCGCCGTCGGACCCGGCCGGCTCGTCGAGCAGGTCGCGCACCATCAGGGTCGCGCCCGCGACGGCCCCCGGCATCAGGAAGACCGCGACCAGCGGGACGACGAAGGCGACGGCGAGCGGCACACCGAAGCCGAGGACCAGCAGGCGGCGCGAGCGCAGCAGCGCCAGGCGGGGGCGCAGTTCCATGCCGCGGCGCTGGAGGGCGACCGCGGTGAGCTCCTCGGCGAGGAAGAAGCCGGTGACGCAGAACCCGATCGCCGGGATCACGCTCTGCCCGATCACCGGGACGAAGCCGAGGCCGAAGAGCAGGACACCGTAGAACGCGACGCGGACCAGGACGCGCAGGGAGTCACGCGCGGAGATCCACAGCTCGCGCCAGAGCGGCAGGCCCGACTCGGGAGCCTCGCCGCCGCTCTCGGCGCGGTCGACGTCGGCGGAGAGCTTCTCGTAGAAGGGCTGGCCGACGAGGAGGGTCACCGCGGTGAAGGAGACGACCGCGAGGAACACGCCGAGCGCGAAGACGAGGACGGTCAGGAAGCCGCGGAACAGGGCGAGCCAGGGCGAGGACCAGCCGTCGGCGAACGGGGTCGCCCAGCCGACGACGTCGTCCGCGCCGTAGGCGAGCCCGATCAGCGCGCCCGCGTACAGGACGAGCGTGATGAGGCCGGGGAGCAGTCCGATGCCGAGCGACCTGCCGTGCCCGGCCGCCCACCGCTGCCCCTTGACCAGATATCCGAAGCCCGCCCCTATGTCACGCATGGCTCCGACCCTATCCGGCCACCCGGATGAGGGAATCCGCCGCGGGGACGTCTCAGCGGCGCGCGAACCGGTCGAGCGCGGCCTGCGCGGCGGCGTTCGTCTCCGGGTGGCCGAAACCGTGGCGCGCGTCGTCGATCACGTGGAGTTCGCACCCCGGCCAGCGGGCCGCGAGCGCGCGGGCCGGGTCGGGCGGCGAGCTCAGGTCCTGCGCCCCGGTGATCAGTACCCCGGGTATGCCGGCCAACGCGGCGGCGCCCGCGACGAGTTGGCCTTCCTCCAGCCATGCGGCGTGCCGCCAGTAGTGGGTGACGAGGCGGGCGATGGTCATGCGTACGGCCGGGTCGGCGTACCGGGAGTCGCCGAAGGAGTCCGGGAGCCGGGCCCCCGGCGGCCGTACGTGGGTCTCCTCCCAGCGGCACCAGTCGTACGCCGCCCTCTCGCGCACCGCCGGATCGGGGTCGGCGAGCAGCCGGGCGTACGCGTCGACCACCCGCTCCCCCGCGCGGGGCCGTCCCGCGGCGCGGTAGGCGGCCCACGCCTCGGGGAAGTGGACGCCGACGCCCTCGGTGACCCACTCCACCTCGGCGCGGCCGGTCGTCGTGACCGACACGAGGACGACCTCGCTGACCCGCTCCGGGTGCGCCTCGGCGTACGCCATGCCGAGGGTGGCGCCCCAGGAGCCGCCGAACACCAGCCACGTGTCGACGGCCAGGTGCTCGCGCAGCCGCTCCATGTCGGCGACGAGGTGGTGCGTGGTGTTGGTGGCGAGGCTCGTCGAGGCGTCACTGACCGGTGGCGTGGAGCGGCCGCAGCCGCGCTGGTCGAAGAGGACGACGCGGTAGCGGTCGGGGTCGAAGTAGCGCCGCCAGTACGGTGTCGCGCCGGATCCCGGGCCGCCGTGCACCACCACGGCGGGCTTGCCCTCCGGGTGTCCGCACACCTCCCAGTGGACGAGGTTGCCGTCACCGGTGTCGAGCATGCCGTGGTCGTACGGGGCCGTCTCGGGGAAGGTCATGCGGGCCATCATCACAAAAGGGCCGCGCACCGGCACGGCCCTTCGATGACACGGAATCACGCGATGCGTGACACGGGACTACGCGACGGCGAGGTTCACCGTGATGTTGCCGCGGGTCGCCTTGGAGTACGGGCAGACCTGGTGGGCCTTCTCGATCAGGTCCTGGGCGGTGGCGCGGTCCACGTTCGGGATGGACGCGGTGATCTCGACGTAGATGCCGAAGCCGTCGTCGTTCTTGCCGATGCCGACGTGCGCGGTGACGGTCGAGCCGGAGATGTCGGCCTTCTCGTTGCGCGCGACGACGCCGAGGGCGCCCTGGAAGCAGGCGCTGTAACCGGCGGCGAAGAGCTGCTCGGGGTTGGTGCCCGCGCCGTTGCCGCCCATCTCCTTCGGCGGGTTGACCACGACGTCCAGCTGGCCGTCGTCGGTGGAGACGCGGCCGTCACGGCCGTTCTCGGCGGTGGCGACGGCGGTGTAGAGGACCTCGGACTTCTGAATGGACATGCTGGGGTGCTCCTCCTGGGTACGCGGCCGCTCGCGCCTCACGGCCGCCGGGATGTGGAAAAACCTTATCGGATCGCGGAAACCGTGAGGCGGAGTGTGCGATGGCTCACTCGATGCGGCCGTCCGCCGGCTCACGCGGCCCGGACCGCGCGGCGAGTGGCCCGGCGGCTCACTCGCCTCCGGACACCCGACCGCGTACCCGTCGCGCCAGGACGCACTCCCCGGGGAGCTACTTGCCGAGCGAGACGACCATCTTTCCGGTGTTCTCGCCGCGCAGCATGCCGAGGAACGCCTCGACGCCGTTCTCGATGCCCTCGACGACGGTCTCGTTGTACTTGAGCTCGCCGGAGGCCAGCCAGCCCGCGACCTCGCCGACGAACTGCTGCTGCATGCCGTAGTGGTCGCCGACCAGGACGCCCTTGAGCTGGAGGCGCTTGCCGATGATCATCATCATGTTGCGCGGGCCGGGGGTGGGCTCGGTGTCGTTGTAGCCCGCGATCGCACCGCAGAGGGTGGCGCGGCCGTGCACGTTGAGCGCCGAGATGGCGGCTTCGAGGTGGTCGCCGCCGACGTTGTCGAAGTAGACGTCGATGCCGTCGGGGGCGGCCGCGCGCAGCTGCTCCAGGACCGGGCCCTTCTTGTAGTTGAAGGCGGCGTCGAAGCCGAGCTCCTCCACGAGCCACTTGACCTTCTCGTCGGAGCCGGCGGAGCCGATGACCCGGGAGGCGCCCTTGAGGCGGGCGATCTGGCCGACCTGGCTGCCGACGGCGCCGGCCGCGCCGGAGACGAACACGACGTCGCCCTCCTTGAAGGAGCCGACCTCCAGGAGGCCCGCGTACGCGGTCAGACCCGGCATGCCGAGGACGCCGAGGTAGGCGGAGAGCGGGGCGAGCCCGGCGTCGACCTTGACGGCGTGCTGGGCGTCCAGGTCGGCGTACTCGCGCCAGCCGAGCCCGTGCAGGACGTGGTCGCCGACGGCGAACCGGTCGTCGGCGGAGGCGATGACCTCGCCGACCGCGCCGCCCTCCATGGGCTGCTCCAGCTTGAACGGCGCGACGTACGACTTCGTGTCGTTCATGCGGCCGCGCATGTACGGGTCGACCGACATGGCCACGTTGCGGACCAGGATGCGGCCGGGGCCCGGCTCGGCGACGGGGGTCTCCCGCAGCGCGAAGTCGGACGGCACGGGCCAGCCGTTCGGGCGGGCGACGAGGTGCCAGGCGCGGCTGGTGGTGGGGAGTGCGGACGAGGTGGCCATGGGGTGCGTCCTCCTGCGAAGCAAAAACTGACGGGTACATCGGGCACATCAGTACCTTGGGGCCGGGCACGCGACACACATCGCGTCGGTGGCGGCACGGGCCGAATACTTCAGGTACTGAAAGAACCATGCTCCCATATATTTGAGATTGTCAAGTAAGTCGGTAGGCTGAGGGCATGGCCCCCCGAACGGATCCCCTGAGCCTCGAAGTCGTCGAGCTGATCGGCACGATCGTCAGCCGCTACTACGAGGAGTACGAGCGGGCCGCCGCCGCGCACTCCCTCACCGGCGCGCAGGCGCGGGTGCTCGGGCTGCTGGCGCACGAGCCGCTGCCGATGCGGCAGATCGCCCAGAAACTGAAGTGCGAGCCGTCGAACATCACGGGCATCGTCGACCGCCTCGAAGCCCGGGGCCTGGTGGAACGCCGCCCCGACCCGGCCGACCGCCGGGTGAAGCTGGCCGCGCCCACCGCCGAGGGCGGCACCGTCGCGACCCATCTGCGCGAGTCCCTCGACTTCGCGAGGGAGCCGCTGGCGGAGCTGTCGCCGGACGAGCGCAGGGTGCTGCGGGACCTACTGAAGAGAATGCTGGGCACGTGACGCGGGAGCCCTGACCCCGCGCTCTCCCGGCCAACCCGGACGGGCGGGGGCCCGCCGGGTCACGCGCACCACCACAGGAAGCGGTGGCACGTCGCGCTGGGCGAGGGCGACGGCGACGGTGGGGGCGGAGGCGGCGGCGCGGCCGAGGACGGCGACGCGGAGGGCGCGGGCCCACCCGGGCCGGGCGGGTCGGACACGCCCGGCGCAACGGAGTCGGAGGGCCGGGCCGACGAGGGCCGGGGGTCCACGGACCCCGACGGCGTCTCCTTCGGCGCGGGACCGGCATGCCGCGGCCCGTCGGCACCACCGGGCGACCCGGCGCCCGCGCCGGAGCCCCGTCTGCGCGAGGAGACCGGCTCGGCGGTGGGTCTCGACGGACCCGTCACCGCGCTGCCCGAGGGCAGGGGCTGGGGGTCGGAGATCGTCTCGTCCTCCTGCACGGAGGAGGCGCGGTCGTTGACCGGGGGCTCCATCGCCATCTGTACGAAGCCCACCGCGCCGGCCACCAGGACCAGGCCCGCGGAGCCGAACAGGACCGCCTTCCCCCGCTTGCGCCGGGCCCGGCGCCCCTTGCGGGCACGCCGGTGACCGGACGGCGCGAGCACCTCCGCGCCGCGGCGGGACGGCGGCGCGCCGGCATGCACGAGGAGCTCGTCCTCGGGTGCGGGCGCCAGCTCTTGCGCGGGGGTCCCGCATCCGGCGCAGGCCAGGGCGCCGTTGAGGTGCCGTCGGCAGGCGTGGCAGTAATCCATGGCTCCGGGAGGCTATGCGGCGGCCGGGCAACAAAAGGGGCCGGAGATGTGTGGATCTTGTGCGGAAGGATCGCGGCGCGGGCGTGGCCGCGTGACGAATCGCCATGCACCGGGGCGTTGTCAGTGGGGCCGGGCAGGATGGACGTCATGACGGAAACCGGGACGCGGCCGTTCGGCCCGATGGAGTTCCAACTCGTGCTGCTGCGGCGGATGGCCGACCACCAGCCGGGTCTCGTCGAGGACGCCCGTCAGCGGCTCGGCGCCTCCCTCGCGGACATGCGCGAGGCCAACAAGCGCTGGCAGGCCATGCTCCGCTCGGCGCGCTCCCGAGGGGCGCTCTCCCGCTACCGCTCGGTGCTCGGCGCACCCGAGGCGGTCGTGCCGCGCACCATCGGCGACCTGGAGTGCGAGGCCCACCTGTGGCCGGTGCCGCTCTGGCCGGAGCTGCGGTTCGAGGTGCTCGCCGGGCCCGGCGGCGCGGTGTGGAACGAGTGGCTGATCCGGACCCCCGGCCTGCCGGGCCCGGAGCTGCGCGCCGAGGACGACCTGCGCCCCTGGTCCTGCACGGTCGACGAGGCAGCACGCGCCTTCCCCCCGGCCCGCCCGATGGAGGGCTCGGCCCCGACACGCTGGCAGCTGGAGATCACCCTGCCGGGGGGCGGCACCCGGGTGGCGGAGTTCACATGGGGCCTGCTGCAACGGCTCCTGCCGTAGCGGTTCCGAGCGGGGCGGCTCCGGGTCGGCGGGGCGGCTCCGGCTGCGGCGGGACGTGCTCCGGGCGGGGCGGCTCCGGGTGCGGCGCGTTGCGGCTGCGCGCCGAGCGGCGGCCGGTGGGCCCAGCCGTCCTCCTCCCGGTTTCTGGCTGCCCGTCAGCCGGCCCCTCCCCTACCGGCGCATCCCAGCGCGCGCCGGTCTTCGCGCGAACGCATGATGCGAACTACGTACCGGTCGCAGAAAGCGAAACACGTACCGCTCTCGGGAGGATCTGCCGTGACCGTCAGTCTTGAGCAGTTGCGCCGTTGCCATGTAGCCGTAGACCTCGGAGCCGCCAGGACCCGGGTCTACATCAAGGGCGCCGGGCTCGTCGTGGACGAGCCGAGCGTGGCCGCCGTCAATACGCGCACCGGTGCGCTCATCGCGGTCGGCACCTTCGCCGAGCAGATGACCGGCCGCACCCCCGACTACATCCGCGTGGCCCGCCCGGTGTCCGGCGGCACGGTCGTCGACATCGAGATGGCCCAGCGCATGCTGCGCCACCTGCTCGGCGAGAAGCTGCGCCGCCAGCTGCGCCGCAAGCCCCGGCTGCGCGCCGCCGCCTGCACCCCGCACGGCAGCGACCCGCTCGCGCAGCGCGCCGCGATGGAGACGCTGGTGGGGCTCGGCGCACGCCGCGTCGAGCTCGTCGACACACTGATCGCGGCGGCCGTGGGGTGCGGGCTCCCCGTGGAGCAGCCCACCGCCACCATGATCATGGTGTGCGGCGCCGCCACCACGCAGATCGCGGTGCTGTCGCTCGGCGCCATCGTCACGGCCGTACGCATCCCGGTCGGCGGCGAGGCCATCGACCACGCCGTCATCCAACACCTGCGCCACCAGCACGAGTTGATGCTGCCGAGCCAGTCGGTACGCCCGCTGCAGCTGGCCCTGCGCGGCAATGGACTCACCCCGCAGGGGCCCGCGTCCACCGAGATCCACGGCCGCGACGTGGCGACCGGCCTCGCCCGCTCGGTGCAGGTCGACACCGCCGCCGTCCGCAACGCGATCCACACGCCGCTCACCGCGGTACTCGACGGCATCGGCAAGGTGCTCCGCGAGTGCCCGCCCGACCTGGTCGCCGACCTCGCCGAGCGCGGCATCATGATGGTCGGCGGCAGCGCGCTGCTCCCCGGCCTCGACCAGATGCTGCGGGACTCGACGGGCGTACCGGTGCACATCGCGGAACGCCCCGACGTGTGCGCGATCCAGGGCCTCGGCGCGATGCTCGAAGGCAAGATCCAGCCGATGGTCCTCAGCCCCCTCAGCCCGATGGCCGATTGAGATGGCCGAGTGAGCGGCACGACAGCGGTGCCGCCCGGGGCGAGGGGCGGCGGTGAGGGATCCTCGAAGGATGAGTGACGCGGAGAGGCCGACCGGACCGGCACCCGCGGCGCGGTCAGTCCCGAGCGCCGCGGGCCCGGTGCGGCGAGACGTCCCGGGCACCGCGGACCCGACACGGCACGAAGCCCCGGCCGACGCGGACCCGACACGGCACGAAGCCCCGGGCGACGCGGCCGGGGTGGCCGACGCACCCGGGATGGCCGGGAGGCCCGATGCCCCCGCTGACGCGCCCGCCGCCGCCCAGAGCGCGGCGCCCCGTCTGCCGATGTTGTTGCAGGCCGTGCTCAGCGTCGGGACCGATCTCGAACTGCGCACCACGCTCCAGCACATCGTGGACACCGCGACCGAGCTGACCGGCGCCAAGTACGGGGCGCTCGGTGTGGTCGACCCCGAGCGCGGGCGGCTCACCGACCTGTTCACCTCCGGGCTCACCGACGCCGAACGCGAGCGGATCGGCCCGCTCCCCGACGGCCGTACCGGGCTGCTCGGCGCCCTCATCCACGACCCGCAGCCGCTGCGCCTCGGCGACCGGCGCGACGACCCCCGCTCGGCCGGCCTGCCGCCCGGCCATCCGCCGATGCGCTCGTTCCTCGGCGTACCGATCCGCGTGCACACCCAGGTCTTCGGCAACCTCTACCTCACCGAGAAGCACGGCGGCCCCTTCACCGAGGACGACCTGGCGCTGCTGCGGGTCCTCGCCGCGCAGGCGGGCATCGCCGTCGGCAACGCCCGGCTCTACGAGACCGTACGGCTGCGGGAGCGCTGGATCGACGGCGCCGCCGCCGTCACCACCTCCCTGCTCACCGGCGACACCGCCGCCAACGCCCTGACGACGGTGGCCGAACGGGCGAGGCTGCTCGCGGACGCCGCCGCCGGGGTCGTGCTCCAGCCCACCCCCGCGGGCGGCATGGAGATCGTCGCCGCGTCCGCGCCGGACGATCCCGACGACATCGTCGGCACGACCATCGAGCCCGGCTCGCCGGTCCTGGTCCAACTCCTGGGCGGCGAGCCGGTGTTCCTGGAGGACTCGGCGACCGACCCCCGTATGACCACCCACGTGCGCGCCCGGTTCGGGCCGAGCATGATGCTCCCCCTCCAGAGCGGCGGCAAGCTCATCGGCACCCTGGCGCTGCCCCGCAGGCGCGGCGCCCGCCCCTACACCGCGGTGGACCGGCTGCTCGCCTCCCAGTTCGCCTCGCAGGCGGCCCTCGCGCTCGTCCTGGCCGACGCCCAGCACAACCGCGAGCAGCTCGCCGTGTACGAGGACCGCGACCGGATCGCCCGCGACCTCCACGACCTGGTCGTCCAGCGGCTGTTCGCCACCGAGATGATGCTGGAGTCGACGCGGCGCCGGGCCGAGAAGACGGCGGCCGACGACACGGACGAGCTGCTCACCCGGGCCGTCGACGAGCTCGACTCCACCATCCAGGAGGTACGCACCGCGATCTTCGCGCTCCAGCAGCCGCCCGCCGAGGCCCCGACGACGCTGCGCGGCCGGGTCCTGCGCGAGACGGCGGGGGCGGGCGCCCTCCTCGGCTTCCGGCCCTCGGTGCGCTTCGACGGCGCGGTCGACGCGCTGGTCGGCGAGCCCGTCGACAGCCAGCTGGTCGCGGCCCTGCGCGGCGCGCTCGCCGCGGCACACCGCAGGGCCGGGGTGTCCTCGGTGCGCGTCGTCGTCGACGCGGGCGCCGAACTGCCGGACGGGCGGCCCGCGGTACGGCTCACCGTCGTCGACAACGGCATGCGCGACGACGGCATCCGCGGCACCACCCTGACCTGGCAGGCCCCGCTCCAGTAGCCCGCCGGCCGCACACCACCCCGGCGCGGGGCGGCCACACCCGCCCCGGCCCCGCGAGCGAAATCCCGTCCCGTACGCCACCGCCCCGCGGCCCGTTCCCGTGACGGCGCTCACCCTTTCCCCCGACTCCAGCGGAACGCGGGGAGCCGTACGGCAGGATGCGGATCATGCGTCCGGACGACGCCGCGTAGGGTCGACGACCTGGGGCCCGGCACGGTTCGGGCGCCGCCGAGCCGTCGACGCCGAGGAGTCCCGTACGTGTCCCCTCTCTTCCCCTCCCTGTCCGCAGCCGAGCCCCGGGAGGCCGTGCGCTTCGGCGATCAGGTGCTGACCTATGCCGAACTGGCCGGCGCGGCAGGCTCGTTGGCGTCCCGGATCGCGGGCGCCGGGCGGGTCGCCCTCTGGGCGACCCCGACCCCGCGGACCGTGGTGGGTGTGGTGGCGGCGCTCGTCGCGGGCGTGCCGGTGGTGCCGCTGAATCCGAAGACCGGCGAGCGGGAGCTGGCGCACATCGTCGGCGACAGCGAGCCGAGCGTGGTCCTCGCCTCACCCGATGACCGGCTCCCCGCCGCGCTGGACGGCCTGACCCGGATCGACGTGCCCCTGTCCGGGACGGCGGGCGAGCTGCCCGCCGAGCCCGGCGACGAGACGCCCGCGCTGATCGTCTACACCTCGGGGACGACCGGCCCGCCGAAGGGCGCGGTGCTGCCCCGCCGGGCGATCGCCGCGACCCTCGACGCGCTGCGGGAGGCCTGGGACTGGACGGCGGACGACGTCCTGGTGCACGGCCTTCCCCTGTTCCACGTGCACGGCCTGATCCTGGGCGTCCTCGGCCCGCTGCGCCGCGGCGGCTCGGTGCGCCACCTCGGCCGCTTCTCCGTCGAAGGGGTGACGCGGGAGCTGTCGACGGGCGCGACCATGCTGTTCGGGGTGCCGACGATGTACCACCGGATCGCCGAAGCCGTCGACGACGACCGGGAGTTGACGAGGGCGCTGGCCGGCGCGCGGCTGCTCGTGTCCGGCTCGGCGGCGCTGACCGCGCCCGATCACCGGCGCATCACGAGGGCGACGGGCCGCGCGGTGATCGAACGGTACGGCATGACGGAGACGCTGATGCTGTGCGCCGAGCGCGCGGACGGCGGGGCCCGCCCCGGCACGGTCGGCGCCCCGCTCCCGGGCGTCGGCCTGCGCCTCGCCGACGAGGCCGACGGCATCGGCGAGATCCAGGTGCGCGGCCCGAACCTGTTCAGCGGCTATCTGAACCGCCCGGACGCGAGCGCCGCGGCCTTCACCGACGACGGCTGGTTCCGCACCGGCGACATGGCGAGCGTCGACGCGGACGGTCAGGTACGGATCGTCGGCCGCAAGGCCACCGACCTCATCAAGAGCGGCGGCTACAAGATCGGCGCGGGCGAGATCGAGAACGTCCTGCTCGACCACCCCGGTGTCCGCGAGGCCGCGGTGACGGGCGAACCCGACGCCGACCTGGGCGAGCGCATCGTGGCGTGGATCGTGCCGAGCGACCCCCAGTCTCCGCCGCACGCCGCCGAGTTGAGCGATCACGTCGCGGCCCAGCTCGCCCCGCACAAGCGCCCGCGCGTGGTGCGCTACCTGGCCGAACTGCCCCGCAACGACATGGGCAAGATCATGAAGCGAGCCCTGCATGCCTGACAGCTCCCGGCGGATCCCGGCGCGGGCGGCGATCGCCCTGGTGACCGGCGACTTCGTCGAACTGCCGCCGCCCGCACGGGACTTCCCCGAGGACGGCCCGCTCTCCTGGACGGGCTACGGCGCCTCCCGCGCGCGGGCCGCGGAGGCGACCGGCGAGAGCGAGTCGGTGGTGTGCGGGGTGGCCTCGGTCGAGGGGCGGCCGTGTGTGCTGGTCTCCTTCGAGTTCGGCTTCCTGGGCGGCTCGCTCGGGCAGCGGACGGGTGACCGCCTGGAGCTGGCGTACGAGACGGCACGCAAGCGCCGGCTGCCGCTCGTCTCGCTGATCGCCACGGGCGGCAGCCGCATGCAGGAGGGCATGCTCGCACTGGTCCAACTCCAGCGCGTGGCACGGCAGTCGGCGCTGCTCAAGGAGGCGGGCCTGCCACAGATCGCGGTGGTGCGCGACCCGACGACGGGCGGCGGCTGGGCCACGCTCGGCGCGGGCGCCGATGTGGTCCTCGCCCTGCCGGGCGCCCAGATCGGCTTCGCGGGCTCCCGGGTCCGCCCGGCGGACGCGGATCCGGCGGCCTACCGGGCGAAGGGCCAGCTCGCGGCGGGGCAGATCGACGCGATCGTACGCACGGAGGATCTGCGGGGCGTGCTCGCGGGCTGGCTGACCCTCCTCGGCTCCGGCGGGTCCCAACCGGCGCCGCCCCCGGCCCCGTTCGGGGAGTCGGGCCTGCCGGCGGACGGCTGGGAGGCGGTGAGCCGGGCCCGCGCGGCGGGCCGGCCCCGCGCGGACGCCTACCTCGACGCGTACTTCCCGCACCGCCAGGAACTGGTGGGCGACCGGTGCGGGGGCGTGGACCCCGGGATGCTGTGCGGCTTCGGCCTGCACCGGGGGGCGAGTTACGCGTACGCCGCGCAGACCGGCACCGCGACCCGCCCGGCGGGCTACCGCACCGCGGCCCGCGTCATCCGCCTCGCCGACCGTCTCGGCATCCCGGTCCTGACCCTCGTCGACACGCCGGGCGCCGCGAACGACGCGGCGGCGGAACGCGCCGGGCAGGGCGCGGCGATCGCGGAGGCGTTCGCCGCGGTGGCCGCCGCGCGCGTCCCGGTCACCACCCTGGTCATCGGCGAGGGCGGCTCGGGCGGCGCCCTGGCCCTGACCTCCCCCGACCGGACGTGGGTGACGGCCGACAGCTACTTCTCGGTGATCGCCCCGGAGCTCGCGGCAGCCATCCTGAAGCGCCCCCCGTCCGAGATCCACCACACAGCCGCCCAACTGCGCCTGCGCCCACAGGACTTGGTGGAGCTGGGGGTGGCGCGGGGGGTACTGGGCGAGTAGCCCTGCGGGGTGGGGTGGGCACCCTCAGCCCGTCCGGCGTTTGAGGACGAGCGCCCTTCAGGCGCGAACGGGGGTGCAGGGGGCGGAGCCCCCGCCGGGGTTCGAGGGGCGGAGCCCCTCGGGGGGGTCTGGGGCGCAGCCCCAGGGAGCCGCACCCGCAAGTAGCCGCACGAGCCGCCCCCTACGCCGCAGGCCACCGCGCGTCGTACCGCGCAAAGCTCCGCCGGCTCACCCCGAGCACCGTCACCGCGAGGACACAGGCCAACCCCCCGCCCACCACCATCACCGTGGGCGAGGTGAGATCGGCAACCGTCCCCGCGAGGAAGTCACCGAGCCTCGGCCCGCCCGCGACGACCACGATGAAGACGCCCTGGAGCCGGCCCCGCATCTCGTCCGGCGCGGCGACCTGCATCATCGTGTTGCGGAACACCATGGAGACGGTGTCCGAGAACCCGGCGACGGCGAGCATGAACAGGCCCAGCCACAACTGCCGGGTCAGGCCGAACGCCGCGATCGCGGCGCCCCATCCGCCCACCGAGATCAGCACCGCGAGCCCGTGCCGGTGGACGCGGCCCTGCCAGCCGGAGAACACCCCGCCGAGCAGCGCGCCGATCGCGGGCGCGGCGACGAGCAGGCCGGTGGTGCGGGCGTCGCCGCCGTACCAGAGGACGGCGACGGCCGGGAACAGCGCGCGCGGGTGGGCCAGGATCATCGCGCAGAAGTCGCTGAAGAACGTCATCCGCAGGTTGGGCCGGGTCGCCAGGAACCGGAGCCCCTCCATGACGGAGGGCCGCTTGGTGCCGGCGGCGCGCTCCGGCAGCATCGCGGGCAGCCGCCACATCGCGTAGAGGGAGGCGGCGAAGGTGATCGCGTCGATGAGGTACGCCGTCCTGTACCCGGCGAAGCCGACGACGAGGCCGCCCAGCATCGGGCCGACGAGCGTGCCGGTCGTCATGATCATCGAGTTGAGGGCGTTGGCGGCGGGCAGGTGCTCGGGCGGCAGCAGCTTGGGGATCATCGCCGAGCGGGCGGGCCCGTTCAGCGCCTGGCAGATCGACTGGAGCGCGATGACGGCGTACAGGAACCACACGTCGGCGACGCCGGCGAACGTCCCGGCCGAGAGCACCGCGGAGAGCACGGCGGATCCGAGCGCGCTGTAGAGGCCGAGCTTGCGACGGTCCACCGTGTCGGCGATGGCACCGCCGTACAGTCCGAACGCGACCAGCGGTACGAGGGTGAAGATGCCGACCAGGCCGACGTAGAAGCTGGAGCCGGTGAGGTCGTAGACCTGGAGCGAGATCGCGAGCGCGGTCATGCCGCTGCCGACCCAGGAGACCATGTTGCCGAACCAGAGCCTGCGGTAGTCGGCGGATATCCGGAACGGGGTGAGATCGGCGAATATCCGCCCCCGGGCCCGCGCGGCGGCGCCCCCCTCCCCCGGGTCGGCTCCGCCCGCACCGGACGGCGGCACGGGGGTGGTCTGGGCAGGCTGCTCGGCTTGTTCGCTCACGCGGGATGCTAACCCCGGCCGGGCGGGGGGAGGTAGGGCCGACTTCACAGGGGGGTGTGCCTGGAGGGGGCGGAGCCGGGTGGTCGTACCCCGGCCGGGTCAACGGGCTGGACAACAGTTTCGCGACGGTTGTGCGGCCGCTCGGATCGGCCGGGGAGCCGCCGCGCATCCATCGCCTCAGGTCCGGGCCCCGACGGTCCGAACCGGTTGCCGGGGCCGCCTCCGCGCCACGCCTGCACGCGCGCGCCGAACCCCCCACCCGCCGCTACGCTTCCCCCGATCAGTAAACGTCATCGCCGCCCCCGCCTTCATCAGGCGGGGGCGGCGACGCATCTCGCCGAGAGGCCCACCATGAACACCCTGATCTCCGCCACCGCCCGCACCACCGCCACCCCGCGCACCGCCCGCCGCGTCCCGCTCACCGCCCGCGCCGCCGCCCAGCACGCCGGCCACGTCCCCGCCGCCCTCGGCCGCGTCACGACGGCCGCCGCCAACGTCCCGAGCGCCTCGGCCTTCCAGTCCGCCCTGTGAAAGATTCGTAATCCCAGGCTCCTGGCCGAAGGCTCCCGGCAGCCGCACTCCCCGTGCCCGCCACCGGGAGTCTTCGTCCACTCCGTCCACGCACGACCCGCTCTCTCGCCCCGCTCGCCCGGGATGTGCTCTCGGTCACCCCCTCCTGAGCCCCAGGGCCCTTAGGATCATGACCCTGTCAGTCATGAGGCGGCCCGAGGACGGCAGGACGCTCCGGCCGCCGCCAGCGGACCGGGGGAGCATGTCGCATGACCGTGGATACGACGGGCGGGAACGGCGGCCAGTCCCGCATGAGCCTGGATCACCAGCCGCCGGGGCCACCCCTCTTGACGGGCCCCGGCCAATCAGACTTCCTCTCCACGCCGGCGGCGAAGAAGTCTGCGGCCGACACCATCGAGACCCATCTCGAACCGGACACCAAGAAGTCCGGCAACCACGCCGATGAGTCGACGGAAGCGGCCGTCAAAGCGTTCGGGCCGCACGACGGGCACGGCTGGGCGACCTCCGGGGCTCTGAAGAAGGCGCACCAGACCTGGAGCGAACAGGTGCAGGCGCTCATGAACCGCCTGGGCGGCGAGAAGTCGGCCCTGCGTGGCACCAACTCCCTCTTCTTCCATACGGATTTGGGAGTTTACGGCGACATCAAGCGGCCCGGCTCGTCCCTGGACCTGTACTGACCTCGTTCGCACCGACGGAGAAACCCGAGCACTCCATGCCCACGTACCAGGAAATATTGGCGACCGATCTGACCACCCTGACCACCGCGGCGGCGAAGTGGGACGAGATGGCGGGCCAGTTCAAGGAACACGAGACGCTGTACCACGACAAGGTGCACACCGTCTCGCTCCCCGCGCGGTGGGTGGGTGAGAGTGCCGGGGCCGCCAACGCCACGTTCACCATCACCTTGAACGAGTACAAGAACGCCCAGACCGAGGCAAGGGCCATGGCCTCGCTGCTGCGGGACGCACACACCCAGTTCGTCGACCTGCGCAGGAAGGTGGAGTCGGAACGGGACGCCGCCATCAAGGACGGCATGGCCGTCTCGCCCACCGGCTACGTCACCTTCGACGCCTCGAAGCTCGACCAGGGCGAGCTGACCGCCTATCACCACGACCCCGACTACCAGCAGTCCGCGCGGGAGAAGGCGGGAGCCTGGCAGACCCGCATCGACAACGCCGTCCGCGGCGTGAGCGACGCGGACGAGGGGTTCGAGGTGGCCCTCACCCAAGTGGTCAAGGACGCCGTCGTCAGCGACGGCACCAGGAACGGCTTCAACGGGCAGGCCAAGGGCGACATCGAGCAGTACGAGGCGGACGAGGGCAGGGACATCGCGCTGCGCATCGACGCGGGAGACGCGAGTGCCCACGACTACCAGGAGCTGCAGCGCCTGTTCCGCGACAATTCCGGCGACACCGCCTTCAGCCGGACCCTGCTGGACGACCTGGGTGCCAAGGGCACCCTGAAGCTCTCCAACTCCCTCGACAGCCTTGCCTATATCAAGGACAAGAAGCAGAGCGGCCAGTACCTGGACATCCAGAAGGGCCTCGCCACGACACTGGCGACAGCCACCGCCGACCCCACCTCCGCCTTCTACCAGCGTTTCCGCAACGAACTGAGGAATGCCGGTACGGAGGAGTTCACGCTGGACGGCGTCAGCAAGATCCCCGGCGAACGGGTCAGGGGCTACCAGAGCCTGGTGACGCTCATGCAGCACGGGGGCGGCTACAACGGGCAGTTCCTCAAGGACACCGCGGACGACATCCGGCACGCCGAGACGTCCTTCACCGCCAAGGGCAACCTCGGCTCCGTCTGGTCGCTCCGGGACCAGTTCAGCGGCGGCGACCGGGGCTGGTTCGCCAACGACCCCCTCGACGGCGTCCTCGGCATCATGTCCCACGACCCGGCGACCAGTACCGCCTATCTGGACCCGGCGCACAACGACAACCTCAACTACCTTCTGCACGGCCGCGACTGGGACACCGTCGTGGACCACTTCGCGACTCCGCCCGGCGGCACCACCCAGGGCATGCCGGTCACGGTGGAGGACGGCGACGTCCGCAAGGGCTTCGGCGCGGCCCTCGAGGCCGCCACGACCGGCGACGCCCCGGGCTCCTACCACCCCGCCGGACATCACACGGCGACCCAGGCAGACATCCTGCGGCAGACGATCGACACGCTGAACGCGGACAACCACGCCCAGGAGTTGCCCAAGAACCTGACGGAACCGCTGGCGCACATCATGACCTCGTACACCCCCGACACCCACCAGACGTTCGCGAAGTCGGACTCGCACTACGACATCCCCTACAACAGCCAGGGCACGGTCTGGGAGGACAAGGACGGCGCGCACCTGGCCCTCGCCCCCGACCACCTCACGAAGCTGCTGCGGGGCATCGCCAACGACCCGGAGGCCTACGGGCACCTCTACGGCGCGGAGCAGCAGCACGCGCACGACGTGCTGGCCGCCCTTCCGCAGGACGCGGGCGAGAAGACGGTCCACGACCGCATCGTGGAGTCGTCCCGCGCCGTCGGCGCCTACGACGGCGTCAGGGCGGACATCATCTTCGACGAGCGGTTCAAGAAGACCCAGTGGGCTGCCGACTTCAACCACGGCATCGGCACGTCGCTCGGGACGGCGCTCATGTTCAACCCCGTGGCCGACCTCAGCCCCGTCGGGGACCTCGCCACGAAGAGCGTCGACGTGTGGACGTACGAGTCCAACAAGGAGCACACCGCGGAGGCGAACCTCGCGGCGACCGACGCGAACGCCAAGTCCTACGACGCGGGCCAGCGGGACGTCGACCACATGGTCCGCATGTGGGGCCAGAGCCGGGGCCACGACATCGACAGCGACTACACCAAGTACTTCCTGCACGCGGGGCAGGACCAGTACGACCTCAGCCGCAACGACTCGCTGCGCTACCTGCGGGCCGACCGCTGACCCAGGGCGCAACTGCCCCGCCGGCACTCGACGGAATGAGCACCATGCAGAAGACCTCCAGGCCACGGCGGATCCACCCGGGCTGGTACGCGGGCACCTTCGTCGTCGTACTGGCCGTCGTGGCCCAAGTCCTCTACAGCACCGGCATGTACGGCGCCTGGCGCGACGGCCGGTCGGTGGACCGCGCCTGTGGCGGGAACCTGGCGCAGGGCGGGCTGGAAGGGGCGCTCGGCTCCTCGCACTCGCATGCCGAGGATCTCGGGTCCGGCGACGGCGCGCTGGGCGACTGTCTGGTGAAGGGGTCCTCCGGGCCTCACTCCGCCCTGCAGATGACCCTGCGGTGGAGTGCGGACGCGGTCTCCACCGCCGAAACGCGCGCCCGGTTCGGGGACCTCCGCAACGGATACAGGGGCGCGGTCGCACCACTCGGCGCGGGCTGGCCGGGCGTTGTACGGAACGACGGCACCCCCAGTGTCCTGGTTTCGCTCGACTGCGCGGACGACCCCGCCAAGTCGTTGGTCGTCACGGGCACCCTGACGGGGCCGCCGCCCGGCGCGCAGTCGGACCCGGCCGTGCTCACCGGGCTCGGCCGCGTCACCGCCGAGACGGCGCTCGATGCGGCGGGCCGGCATGGCTGCCGGACGTCGGGAGGACAGCGCCTGACCCGGGTGACGGCGCCCCCCTACGGCACGGGGCGGCTCCCGTCCGAGCCCCTCGGCCGGGCGGCCGGCTCGTGCTCCCCGCTGCGCTCCCTCGCCTCGGCCGCGGCCCACGACGGCGTGCCCGAAGCGGTGGAGTTCCCGACGGATGCCCGAGCCCCCCAGGTGAACTGCTACCTGGCCACCCGCGCGGGCGCCAAGGCCGGATACGGCCTGTACGCCTTCTACGGGACCAGCGCGAAAGCGTTCAGGGAGAAGGGCGGCGCCCCCGCCCTCAAGCTCCCGGACGAGCCCCAGGACTTCGCCTCGGCCACCGCCGCGTGCCCCGGCTCCAGCGAACCGGCGACATTCCTCGTCACCCGCCTCTACGACACCGACACCCGCACCTATCCGGTGGCCCACTACTCCCCCGACTTCGCGAACGCGGCCCTGAAGGCCTTCGCGGATTCGGAGACGAAGCGGCGCGGATGCGACACCGTCCGGCCGGGCCGTTCCTGAGCGTCGCGTTCCGCCGCGCTCACCGAATTCTCCGGCAGGTGGTCAGAATCGACGGCCATATCCCTATTCCACCGCCGCGCTCCCCAGCACCGCGTCGACCTCGCGGACGTCGGCCGGCTCTGGGGACATGGCGACGCCGAGCAGGAAGGCCGACTGGCCGTTGGTGCGCGTGATGATCGTGAGGCGCAGCCGGCCCGTCGTCCCGTCGGTGCCGCTGGTGCTCACGACCACCGTGTACGCGGGGCGTCCGTGCACCTGCGCGGGCTGCGACTCCTCCAGCTTCTGCGCGCTGTCGGGGTAGAAGAACTCCGCGTTGGAGCGCGCCGCCGTCTCCGTGCGCTGCCGCAGCGACGACGCGTCGACGGGACCGCCGCGCCCCGCGAGCACCACCGCCCCGTGGTGGCTGTCGGGGCCGGTCCGGGCGATCGAGGAGGTGAAGGCGTCGATCAAGTGCTTGTTCTCGTCGTGCTTCCAGCCCTCGGGGATCGCGTACGAGAGGCCGGCCTTGGTGTCGGTCACGCGGGGCCGCCCGGCCGGCGGGGAGGTGTCGTCGTCCCGGGTCAGCCACCAGGCCGTCGCCCCGGCGAGGAGCGCCGCGATCAGTACGCCCACGGCCACGGCGATCCAGGCGCGCCGTCCGCGCCGGACGGGCGGCTGCACCGGCTGGAACGGCGGTGCCGGCGGCGCGGGCGGGAAGGGCGGCAGCGGGACGCGGGGCGGTGTTGTCATGGCGTCAGCTTCCGTCCCCGGCAGGGGCGGAGGCCTGAGTGGTCGTACTCAGGTCCGTACTCAGGTCGTTCGAGAGACGTCGCGTCCCGCCGTGCCGAGGGAGGGGAGCACCGGCCGTGTAGGCCAAAGGAGGGGTTTCGCGCCGGCCGGGCGCGGGGCGCGTCCGGGGCTCGTGCGGGGGCACCCGCGAGCCTGTCGCCAAGCGCGTCCAGAGCCGCGTATCCGCAGGTCAGAACGTTTCTTCTGACCTGCGGAAGTGGGGCGGGTGGGACTCGAACCCACGGCCGACGGATTATGAGTCCGCTGCTCTAACCGGCTGAGCTACCGCCCCTTACGGCGCGTCGCGCACATGTGTGCGTGCCGTCTGCCGCAGCATAGCCGCTCATACGATCTCCTGCCTCGGATGGTCGGCTTCGCACGCCCATGAGGACTTCGCGGGGATCCCGGTGGTTCCACCGGATACGAAAAAGGACCCCGAAGGGTCCGATTCCGCTGCTCTCCCGACTGGACTCGAACCAGTAACCTGCCGATTAACAGTCGGCTGCTCTGCCAATTGAGCTACAGGAGACCGAGCTCCCCCGACTGGACTCGAACCAGTAACCTGCCGATTAACAGTCGGCTGCTCTGCCAATTGAGCTACAGGGGAATGCCTCGTCGCGTCGAACGTACCCACCTGGAGTGATCCCGGGCGGCGTGCGTTCGCTGCGACACATACATTAGCGCAAGCAGGGGGGTGCTCCGCCAATCGGTTCCGCCCCGGGTGATCACGGGGCCGCGCGGGTAGGCGCGGCACACACGCTAGGGAAGGGTGACCGCCATGCGATACCGGCTCACGTTCGCCGCCGGACTGGCTCTTGGATACGTGCTCGGGACCCGGGCCGGCCGGGAGCGCTACGAGCAGTTGAAGAAGTCCGCACGTCAGGTGGCTCAGAACCCCGCCGTGCGGAACACCGCCGAGTCGGCCGCGCAGACCTCGCGGGATGTCGCGGGCAAGGCGTTCCACGCGGTGAGCGACAAGGTCGGGGACAAGGTGCCCGCCTCCGTCACGGGCCGGGTGCGCTCGCTGCGCCGGCGCGGACAGGGCGCCGAGGACGACTGGGGCACCAGCAACACCTGACCCCCGGCCCGGCCGCCCCGCCCGTGCGGCAGAATCAAGGCCATGGGGATAGTCGCCGGTCTTGACAGCTCTTCCGCCTTCACGCGCATCGTCGTCTGCGACACGGACACGGGCGCCGTGCTGCGACAGGGGTACGCACCTCACCCGGTCGAGCCGAAGGCCACCGAGGTCGATCCGCAGGCATGGCTGCTGTCGCTCGGGGAGGCCGCGACCGGCGGGCTCCTCGAAGGCGTCCAGGCCATCGGGGTCGCGGCCCAGCAGCACGGGCTCCTGCCGCTGGACGGTCAGGGCAACCTCGTGCGGCCCGCGTTGACCGGGAACGACAAGCGGGCCCAGGTCGCCGCCGCCGATCTCGTGGACGGGCTCGGCAGCCGGGAGGCGTGGGCGCAGGCCGTCGGCTGTGTGCCGCAGGCCGCGCAGGCCGTCGCCAAGCTGCGCTGGCTCGCGCGTGACGAGCCGGAGGCCGCAAAGCGCACCGCCGGTGTGCTCCAGGCCCACGACTGGCTGGTGTGGCAGCTGCTTGGCCGGCCCGCCCGGCGCACCACCGACCGCGGCGCCGCGTCCGGCACCGGGTACTGGTCGGCGGCCACCGGGTTCTACCGTCCCGACCTCGTCGAGCTGGCCCTCGGCCACCAGGTGGCGCTGCCCGAGGTGCTCGGTCCGTCCGACGCGGCCGGCACCACCCCCGAGGGCCTGCTGATCTCGGCCGGTACGGGCGAGACGATGGCGGCCGCGTTCGGGCTCGGCGTCGGCGCGGGCGACGCGGTGGTCTCGCTCGGCGCCTCGGGTTCCGTGATGGCCGTGCATCACGAGGCACTGGCCGACCCGAGCGGGATGATTACGTCCTTCGCCGACGCGACCGGAATGCATCTGCCGGTCGTGCACACGAGCAACGCCGTCCGTGCCCTGCGCGGAACGGCGCAGATGCTCGGCGTCGACGACCTCGCCGCGCTCAGCGACCTCGCCCTCACCTCCACGCCCGGCGCCAGCGGCCTCGTCCTGCTGCCCTACCTCGAAGGCGAGCGGACCCCTCAGCTTCCGCACGCGGCGGGCACGTTGACGGGGCTGCGCCGCGAGTCGATGAAGCCGGAGCACCTGGCACGGGCCGCCTTCGAGGGCATGCTCTGCTCGCTCGCCGACGCCCTGGACGTGCTGCGCGGGCGCGGCGTCGAGGTGCGGCGGGTGTTCCTGCTCGGCGCCGCCGCCGAACTGCCCGCCGTGCAGGCCGTCGCGCCGGCCCTGTTCGGTACGCAGGTCGTCGTGCCGCAGCCCGCCGAGTACGCGGCGCTCGGCGCGGCCCGGCAGGCCGCCTGGGCGCTCGGGGTCGCGCGGGGCACGCTCGCCGCGCACACCCCGCCGGCCTGGCAGGGCGCGTCGGCACAGGTCTTCGAGCCGGGCGAGGAGCTGGCCGTGGGACAGGCGGTGCGCCAGCAGTACATCGCGACGCGTGACGAGATCCACCCCGGGGCCTTCGGCCAGGGTGCTTGACGTGGACCCGACGTACGCTCTTTGCTATTCCTTTTGACTCGGGGTCGATAATCGCTTGAGCTTCCAGGGGTGGAGTGTCGCAAGATGGGGGGTCGAACCCCCGATCTTGCCGACCCGGAGAGCCTGCGCGTGCTCATACGACTCCTGCGGACCCACCTAGGGCCGTACAAGAGACCGATCACCCTGCTGGTGCTGCTGCAACTGCTGCAGACCAGCGCCACCCTTTACCTGCCCACCCTGAACGCGGACATCATCGACAACGGTGTCGTGAACGGTGACACGGGTTACATCCTCGGACACGGCGGCATCATGATCGCCATCAGCCTCGTCCAGGTGTTCTGCAACATCGGCGCCGTGTTCTACGGCGCCAGGACCGCGGCGGCCCTCGGACGGGACGTCCGGGCCGCGGTCTTCGCCCGGGTGCAGTCGTTCTCCGCCCGCGAGGTCGGACACTTCGGGGCGCCGTCCCTGATCACCCGCACCACCAATGACGTCCAGCAGGTCCAGATGCTGGTCCTCATGGCGTTCACGCTCATGGTGTCCGCGCCGATCATGTGCGTCGGCGGCATCATCATGGCGCTCGGCCAGGACGTGCCGCTCTCCGCGGTGCTGCTCGCCGTCGTCCCCGTCCTCGGCATCGCGGTCTCCCTGATCGTGCGCCGGATGCGGCCGCTGTTCCGCACCATGCAGACCCGCCTGGACACCGTGAACCGGGTGCTGCGCGAGCAGATCACCGGCAACCGCGTCATCCGCGCCTTCGTGCGCGACGAGTACGAGCAGGGACGTTTCAGGGGCGCCAACACCGACCTCACCGACGTCTCCCTCGCCACCGGCCGCCTCATGGCGCTGATGTTCCCGACCGTCATGACCGTCGTGAACGTCTCCTCGGTCGCCGTCGTCTGGTTCGGCGCGCACCGCATCGACAGCGGCCATATGGAGATCGGCCAGCTCACCGCGTTCCTCGCGTACCTCATGCAGATCGTGATGGCCGTCATGATGGCCACCTTCATGTTCATGATGGTGCCGCGCGCCGAGGTGTGTGCCGAGCGCATCGAGGAGGTCCTCGGGACCGCCACCAGCGTGGTGCCGCCCAAGAGCCCCGTCCTCGAACTGCGCCGCCACGGCCACCTGGAGGTACGGGACGTCGACTTCACGTACCCCGGCGCCGAGGCGTCCGTACTGCGCGACGTGGAGCTCGTGGCGCGGCCCGGCGAGATCACCGCGATCATCGGCTCGACCGGCAGCGGCAAGTCCACCCTGCTCGGCCTGGTGCCGCGCCTGATGGACGCGACCGACGGCCAGGTCCTGGTCGACGGCGAGGACGTGCGCACCCTCGACCCGGTGCTGCTCGCCAAGACCGTCTCGCTCGTCCCGCAGAAGCCGTACCTGTTCTCCGGCACCGTCGCCACCAACCTGCGCTACGGCAACCCCGACGCGAGCGACGAGGAGCTGTGGCACGCCCTGGAGGTGGCGCAGGCCAAGGAGTTCGTCAGCAAGCTGGACGGCGGCCTGGACGCGCCCATCGCGCAGGGCGGCACCAATGTGTCGGGCGGCCAGCGCCAGCGGCTCGCCATCGCGCGGACCCTGGTGCAGCGCCCGGAGATCTACCTCTTCGACGACTCCTTCTCGGCGCTCGACTACGCGACCGACGCGGCGCTGCGCTCCGCGCTCGCCCGGGAGACCGCCGAGGCCACGGTCGTGATCGTCGCCCAGCGGGTCTCCACCATCCGGGAAGCCGACCGCATCATCGTCCTCGACGAGGGTCGCGTCGTCGGGACCGGCCGCCATCACGAACTGATGGACGGCAACGAGACGTACCGGGAGATCGTGCTCTCCCAGCTGACGGAGGCTGAGGCGGCATGAGCGGGCCCGGTGGACGCATGATGATGGGCGGCGGCCCGGATCAGCGGTCGATGAACTTCAAGGACTCCGGGAAACGGCTGGTCAAACGGCTCGCCCCGGAGAAGGCCACGCTGAGCGTGATGCTCGTCGCGGTCGTGTGCAGCGTCGCCCTCTCGGTGGTCGGCCCCAAGATCCTCGGCAAGGCGACCGACCTGATCTTCGCCGGGGTCGTCGGACGCCAGATCCCCGAGGGCGTCTCCAAGGCGCAGGCCCTGGACAACCTGCGGCACAAGGGCCAGGGCGGCCTCGCCGACATGCTGTCCGGGGTGGACTTCACGCCGGGCCACGGCATCGACTTCGGCGGCGTGGGCGGCGTGCTCCTCGCCGCGCTCGCCGTGTACGTGGGCGCCGGCCTGCTCATGCTGGTGGCGACCCGGCTCTCCAACCGCGCCATCAACAGGACCGTGTTCCGGATGCGCGCCGACATCCAGGCCAAGCTGTCGCGGCTGCCCCTGTCCTACTTCGACAAGGCCAAGCGCGGCGAGGTCCTCAGCCGCGCCACCAACGACATGGACAACATCTCGCAGACGATGCAGCAGACGATGGGCCAGCTCATCAACTCGCTGCTCACCATCGTCGGCGTCCTGGTGATGATGTTCTGGATCTCGCCGCTCCTCGCGCTCGTGGCGCTGATCACGGTGCCGCTGTCGATCGTCGTGGCGACGAAGGTCGGCAAGCGCTCGCAGCCCCAGTTCGTCCAGCAGTGGAAGTCCACGGGCAAGCTGAACGCGCACATCGAGGAGATGTACACCGGGCACGCCCTGGTGAAGGTCTTCGGACGCCAGCAGGAGTCGGCCGACGCGTTCGCCGAGCAGAACGACGCGCTGTACGAGGCGTCGTTCAGGGCGCAGTTCAACAGCGGTGTCATGCAGCCGCTGATGATGTTCGTGTCCAACCTGAACTACGTCCTGGTCGCGGTCGTCGGCGGTCTGCGGGTCGCGACGGGCTCGCTGTCCATCGGCGATGTGCAGGCCTTCATCCAGTACTCGCGGCAGTTCTCGATGCCGCTGACCCAGGTCGCCTCCATGGCCAACCTGGTGCAGTCCGGTGTCGCCTCCGCCGAGCGGATCTTCGAGCTGCTCGACGCCGAGGAGCAGGAGCCGGACACCGCGACGCCCGAGCGCCCCGAGGTGCTGCGCGGCGCCGTCGCCCTGGAGAACGTGTCGTTCCGCTACGAGCCGGAGAAGCCGCTCATCGAGGACCTCTCCCTGACGGTGGAGCCCGGCCACACCGTCGCCATCGTCGGCCCGACGGGCGCCGGCAAGACGACGCTGGTCAATCTGCTCATGCGGTTCTACGAGGTCACCGGCGGCCGGATCACCCTGGACGGGGTGGACGCGGCGAGGATGACCCGTGAGGAGCTGCGGGCCGGCATCGGCATGGTGCTCCAGGACACCTGGCTGTTCGGCGGCTCCATCGCGGACAACATCGCGTACGGCGCCCCGAAGGACGTCACGCGCGAGGAGATCGAGGAGGCGGCGAAGGCGGCCCACGCGGACCGCTTCATCCGGACGCTTCCCGAGGGCTACGACACCGTCATCGACGACGAGGGCACCGGGGTCAGCGCGGGTGAGAAGCAGCTGATCACCATCGCGCGGGCGTTCCTGTCCGACCCGGTGATCCTGGTCCTCGACGAGGCGACGAGCTCGGTCGACACCCGGACCGAGGTGCTGATCCAGAAGGCGATGGCGCGGCTCGCCCACGGGCGCACGTCGTTCGTCATCGCGCACCGGCTCTCCACGATCCGCGACGCGGACGTGATCCTGGTGATGGAGAGCGGTTCGATCGTCGAACAGGGCACGCACGAGGAGCTGTTGGCGGCGGACGGCGCGTACGCCCGGCTGTACGCGGCCCAGTTCGCCCAGGCGGTCGCCGAAGTCGACTGATCCGCTGGGAGGTCGGGGCCGGTACGCGGTGCGTGCCGGCCCCTTTCCGTGTCTGGTCCGGATCAGTCCAGGTAGCCGCGCAGCTGGTCCGCGAACGCGTGGTCGCGGAGCTTGTTCAGCGTCTTCGACTCGATCTGCCGGATCCGCTCCCGGGTCACCCCGAAGATCCGCCCTATCTCCTCCAGGGTGCGCGGCCGGCCGTCCGCGAGCCCGTAGCGCAGCTGCACCACCTTGCGTTCGCGCTCGCCGAGCGTGGAGAGCACCGCCTCCAGGTGCTGGCGGAGCAGCAGGAACGCGGCGGACTCGACGGGCGAGGCGGCGTCGCCGTCCTCGATGAGGTCGCCGAGCGCGACGTCGTCCTCCTCCCCCACCGGCGCGTGCAGCGAGACCGGTTCCTGGGCCAGACGCAGCACCTCACCGACGCGTTCGGGGGTGAGGTCGAGGTGGGCGGCCACCTCCTCGGCGGTCGGCTCGTAGCCGCGCTCCTGGAGCATGCGGCGCTGTACGCGCACCACGCGGTTGATGAGTTCGACGACGTGGACGGGGACGCGGATGGTGCGGGCCTGGTCGGCGAGCGCCCGCGACATGGCCTGGCGGATCCACCAGGTCGCGTACGTCGAGAACTTGTAGCCGCGCGCGTAGTCGAACTTCTCGACTGCCCTGATCAGGCCGAGGTTTCCCTCCTGGACCAGGTCGAGCATGGTCAGGCCGCGTCCCACGTACCGTTTGGCCACGGACACCACGAGCCGCAGGTTCGCCTCGATGAGCCGGCGCTTGGCCATGCGGCCCATGACGACCAACTTGTCGAGGTCCACGGCGAGTTGGGAGTCTAGGTCGGGGGTGGTGTTCAGTTTCTCCTCGGCGAACAGGCCGGCCTCGACGCGCCGCGCGAGTTCGACCTCCTCGACGGCGGTGAGCAGCGGGATGCGGCCGATCTCGCGCAGGTACTGGCGGAACAGGTCGGAGGAGGGGCCGCCCGTGTCGGCGCGGCTCGGCCGCGGGCCGGGGGGTTCGGGGGCCTCTTCCTCGGGTGGTTCGGACGCGCGCCCCGCGTCCGGCCCGGACGGCTCCGCCCCGGGGCGGTGCACGGCCCGCGGCTGCGGCGGTACGGCTGCCGCGACGACGTCGTGGTCGGTCAGGGTCCGGGTCTGCACGGGGGCGACCTCCAGGGTGATCGCTGCCGGATCGGGGGCGTGCGACAGCGGGACGGGGGCGGCCGGGCCGCTTTCCGTCCCGTACACATCGTTGAGCGGATCCGCGGGGGTGAGGCGTCCACCTGCCGGGGTGGGCCGGCCGCGCTCCGAGGACTCAGGCACCGCCATCCAGTGTGGGGTACGAGACAGGGTCGCCGCGACGGGCGTGCGGTGACTTTTTGAAGCCGTCCGTGAGCGGGTGGTTACCCGGACGGGTCCGACGGGCGCCGCGCGGGGCGGGCCCCGGGGAGGTCCCGGCCCTTTTGGCGGGGCGGGCCGGGCCCTGCCGCGAGGGCCCTACAGCGCCGCCGCGCCCTTGTTGCGCAGGGCCTGACCGTACTGCTGGAGGACCCACAACTCGTTCTGCACGGCGGCCAGTTGGGCCGGGTCGCCGTGCTGGCCCAGGCGCGCCAAAGTGCCCTGGATGTCGAGGAGGCGGCGGTCCACGGCCCGGCGGCGCACCGCGACGAGCTGCTCGCCCGCGTACGCCTCGTCGACGGTGCGGGCGTGGACGGCCTCCACGGCGAGCTCGGTGACCAGGGCGCGCACCACGTCGTTGGGCGCGCAGTCCATGACGGCCGGCAGGTAGTCGGAGGGCGCGTCGGTGGCGCCGCCCGCTTCCTGGATGCACTGGCGGACCGCGGCGTAGGGCGGGGCGGTGAACTCGTCGACGCCGTACGCGTCGAACGCCGGGGAGACCAGGTGCGGGTGCTGCAACGCCAGCTTGAGGAGCTCGCGTTCGGTGCGGTGGGCGGGGCTGCGCAGGTTCAGGGCGGGCCCGGAGGCGAGGGACGGTCCCGGCGCCGCGTTCTCGTACGGCCGGCCGCGGCCCGGGGCGGGCGCGGGGCCCTTGCCGCCGCGGTCGCGGGCCCAGCGGGCGAGCTGGGCGACGCGTTTGACGACGAACTGGGTGTCCAGGATGCCGAGGATCCCGGCGAGCTGGACGGCCACCTCGTGCTGGGACGCCACGTTCTTGATGCGGGCGACGATGGGGGCCGCCTCGTCGAGCGCGGCGGCCCGGCCGGCCGGGGTCTCCAGGTCGTAGCGGCGGACGATCTGGCGGATCGCGAACTCGAAGAGCGGGGTGCGGGGTTGGACCAGCTCGGCGACGGCCTCGTCGCCCTTGGCCAGGCGCAGGTCGCACGGGTCCATGTTGTCCGGCGCGATCGCGATGTACGTCTCGGCGGCGAACTTCTGGTCGTCCTCGAAGGCCCGCAGGGCGGCCTTCTGGCCGGCCGCGTCGCCGTCGAAGGTGAAGATGACCCGCGCCGAGCCGTTGTCCATGAGGAGGCGGCGCAGGATCTTGATGTGGTCGCCGCCGAACGCGGTGCCGCACGTGGCGATCGCGGTGGTGACGCCGGCCAGGTGGCAGGCCATGACGTCGGTGTACCCCTCGACGACGACGGCCCGGCTGGACTTGGCGATGTCCTTCTTCGCGAGGTCGATGCCGTACAGGACCTGCGACTTCTTGTAGATCGGCGTCTCGGGGGTGTTCAGGTACTTGGGGCCGTTGTCGTCGTCGCGCAGCTTGCGCGCGCCGAAGCCGACGACCTCGCCCGACACGTCGCGGATCGGCCACATCAGACGGCCGCGGAAGCGGTCGATGGGGTTGCGGCGGCTCTCCTGGGCGAGGCCGGAGGTGAGCAGTTCCTTGTCGCTGAAGCCCTTGCCGCGCAGATAGCGCGTCAGGTGGTCCCAGCCCGCCGGGCTGTAGCCCACGCCGAAGTGGGCGGCTGCCGCCTGGTCGAAGCCGCGCTCGGCGAGGAACTTCCGGCCGATCTCCGCCTCGGGGCTGCCGAGCTGCTCGCTGTAGAACTGGGCGGCCGCCTTGTGGGCCTCGACCAGGCGGATGCGCTCGCCGCGCTGGTGGGAGGGGTTGTAGCCGCCCTCCTCGTAGCGCAGGGTGATGCCCGCGGTGGCGGCGAGCCGCTCGACCGCCTCGGAGAACGACAGGTGGTCGATCTTCCGGACGAAGGCGATCGTGTCGCCGCCTTCCTGGCAGCCGAAGCAGTGGAAGAGACCCTTGCTCGGGCTGACCTGGAAGGACGGGGACTTCTCGTCGTGGAAGGGGCACAGGCCCTTGAGGTTGCCGCCGCCCGCGTTGCGCAGCTGGAGGTACTCGGACACGACGGCGTCGATCGGGACCGCGTCCCGTACCGCCTTCACGTCGTCATCGTTGATCCTGCCTGCCACGCGTGAAGTCTACGGGGACGCACCGACACTCAGGGTGCGAGGGAGCCGAGCGGGACGGAGGGATCGGCGAGCGCCTCGGTGTCGACCGGGGCGCCGCCCCGGATCAGGGCCTGGATGGGCTCTGTGACATCCCACACGTTGACGTTCATTCCGGCCAGGACGTGGCGGTCCTTGAGCCAGAACGCGATGAATTCGCGCTTGCCCGTGTCGCCGCGGATCACGACCTGGTCGTAGGAGCCGGGCGGCGCCCAGCCCGAGTATTCGAGGCCGACGTCGTACTGGTCGGAGAAGAAGTAGGGGATGCGGTCGTAGGAGACGTCCTGGTCGAGCATGGCGCGGGCGGCGGCGGGGCCGCCGTTGAGGGCGTTGGCCCAGTGTTCGACGCGCAGCCGCACGTCGAGGAGCGGATGGTGGACGGCCGCCACGTCGCCCGCGGCGAAGATGTCGGGGTCGGAGGTGCGCAGCGAGGCGTCCACGGCGATGCCCCCGCCGTGCTCCCGGTCGACCATGGCGAGCCCGGCGGTCTCGGCGAGCGAGGTGCGCGGGGCGGCGCCGATCGCGGCGAGCACGTCGTGCGCGGGGTGCTCCTCGCCGTCGTCGGTGCGGGCGGCCAGGACCATGCCGTCCTGGCCGACGATCTCGGTGAGGCGGGCCCCGAAGTGGAAGCGGACGCCGTGCTCGGCGTGCAGGTCGGCGAAGAGCTGGCCGAGCTCCGGGCCCAGCACGTTGTGCAGCGGGGTGGCCGCCGGCTCGATGACGGTGACCTCCGCGCCGTACCCGCGGGCGGCGGCGGCGACCTCCAGGCCGATCCAGCCGGCTCCCGAGATGACGAGGTGACCGTTGTCGCGGCCGAGTGCCTTCAGGACGTGCCGCAGCCGCTCGGAGTGGGCCAGGCGCCGCAGGTGGTGGACGCCGGCCAGATCGGTGCCGGGGATGTCCAGACGGCGCGGCTCGGCGCCGGTGGCGAGCAGCAGCCGGTCGTACTGGATGAGCGCGCCGTCGCCGAGGCGGACCGTCTTGGCCCCGCGGTCGATGGCGGTGACGGGCTGGCCCAGGTGGAGCTCGATGTCACGCTGTGCGTACCAGGCGGGCTCGTGCACGAAGACGCTGTCGCGTTCCTCCTTGCCGGCCAGGAACCCCTTGGACAGGGGCGGCCGTTCATAGGGGTGCTCCCGTTCGTCGCCGATGAGGATCACCCGCCCGCTGAAACCCTCGGTGCGGAGGGTCTCGGCGGCTTTCGCCCCGGCGAGACCGCCTCCCACGATGACGAATGTCCGATCTGCGTCGACCACTTGATGCCTCCTCGGTGCTTGCTGCGCGGCGCCGCCATCTGCGAGCGTCCCGCACGGAGCGTTAGGGGGGAAGAGGGCTTGCTCCGTTGGGACGCCGGGTCGGCCTGGATTACCGGTGGTGCACGGTGAGTCTGGAGTGAAGCGAGCGGGCCGCCGCGTCGGTGAGCGAGGCGATCTGGTCGACGAGCACGCGCTTGCGGTCGCGGTCGTCGTCCGCCTCCTCGTACAGCGCCCGGAACTGCGGGTCGAGCCCCTCGGAAGGGGCCCGTACGGTCAGCGCCTCGGCGAGCTCGGCCAGCACGACGCGCTGGTCGGCGCGGAGCCGCTCCTGCTCGTCGCGCTGCATGACGTAGCGGTCGGCCACCGCTTTCAGTACGGCGCATTCGTTGCGGGCGGCACGCGGCACGACCAGCTCGGCCCCGTACCGCGTGAGGTGTCCGGTGCCGTGGGCGGCGCGGGTGGCGCTCTCGGCGGCGAGACAGAACCGGCCGATGAGCTGGCTCGTGGCGTCCTTCAGGCGGGCCTGGGAGACCGCGGAGCCGTCGTAGCCGTGCGGCCACCACTCCTGCTCCATCAGCCGGTCCAGGGCGTCGGCCAGCTCCTGGGGGTCGGTGTCCGCCTCCACGTACCGGCCGATCGCGACGCGCCACACCTCGGCGCGCTCGGTCGCGGAGAGCAGCGCGCCCGGTTCGATGTGCCCGGCGTGCAGGCCGTCCTCGAAGTCGTGGACGGAGTAGGCCACATCGTCGGACCAGTCCATCACCTGGGCCTCGAAGCACTTGCGGTAGGGCGCGGCGCCCTCCCTGACCCAGGCGAAGACCGGCAGGTCGTCCTCGTAGACCCCGAACTTCACGGAGGCCGGGTCGCTGGGGTGGCCGCCGCGCGCCCAGGGGTACTTGGTCGCCGCGTCCAGGGCGGCGCGGGTCAGGTTGAGGCCGACGCTGACCGGCTCGCCGGTCACCGACGAGCGGACGAAGCGCTTCGGTTCGAGCCGGGTGAGCAGGCGCAGCGACTGGGCGTTGCCCTCGAACCCGCCGATGTCACCGGCGAATTCGTTGAGCGCCTGCTCGCCGTTGTGGCCGAACGGCGGATGGCCCATGTCGTGGGCGAGGCAGGCCGCTTCGACGAGGTCGGGGTCGCAGCCGAGCGCGGCGCCCAGCTCGCGGCCCACCTGGGCGCATTCCAGGGAGTGCGTGAGCCGGGTGCGGGGGCTCGCGTCCCACGCCTGGCTGCGCGAGCCGGGCGTGACGACCTGCGTCTTGCCGGACAGCCGGCGCAGCGCCCCCGAGTGCAGCACCCGCGCCCGGTCGCGCTGGAAGGCGGTGCGGCCGGGCCGCTTGTCGGGCTCGGCGGCCCAGCGTTCTGTGTCGGCCTCGGCGTAGAACTCCATGCACCGACAGTAAACGGAGACGGTGACAAGTGGGCTCAAGGGGGCGTCGAAGGCCTCCCGGGACCCGTGTCACGCCCCGCGCGAAGAAACGTCACACGGTCAGGAGTCCCGGCGCCGGCGAGAGCGGCGCGGGGAACGGCGCCCGCGTCAACGCCTCTGTGTAGCGGTGCAGTACGAGGCGTGCCACCGCCGGATGCGCCCCCATCGGCGCCGCGGCGAGCCAGGGCGCCCCGGCCGCGGTCTCGGTCGCGAAACGTCCCGGAGCGGTGAAGTACGAGGCGATCGCGACCCGGTGCCTGCCGCGCGCGGCGAGGGCGCGCACCGCGTCGGGCACGGTCGGCGAGGCGGCCGAGGCGTAGGCGGGCACCACCGGCACCCCGCCGAGGCGCTCGCTGAGCAGCTCGGCGGTGCGGCGCGCGCCGGCCACCGATTCGGGATCGCGGGACCCGGCGGCGGCGAGCACGACCGCGCTGGTCGCAGCGGTCCCGGGGCCGGGCCGCCAGCCGGCTTCGACGAGCCGCCCGTACAGCGCCTCGACGAGCAGCGGATGCGGTCCGAGCGGCGCCGCGACCCGGGCGTCCAGATGGGCGCCCGCGGTGGCCAGGACGTGCGGGACGTCGTGCTTGACGTGGTGGCCGCGGCCGAGCAGCAGCGGCACGAGGACGGCCCGCCCGCGCAGCTCGGCGAGGGCGCCCGGCAGCAGGGGCCGTGCCGTCTCGATGTGGCCGAGCCGGACATCGAGCTCCGGCCGCAGCGCGCGCACCCGGTCCAGGAGCGCGGTGACCGTCCGCAGCGCGCCGGGATCACGACTGCCGTGCGCGACGGCGACGAGCGCGGGCCGCCCGCCCGCCCGGCCCCCGCGCGTCCGCCGCCCGGCCCCCGGCTCCGCCGTGCCCATTCGCCGCTGCTCCGTCATGCACCGATCGTGCCGGGCGTGTGTTGCGGGGGCGTTGCCGGGTCGTCACGAGGGGTGTCGGGGGGCTCACGGGGGCGCGGGGCGCAGCGTGCGTGTGCGTGTGCGTGTGCGGGGAGGAAGGGCCCGGCGGCGCGCGCCCCGCCGGCCCGCCCCCGTGTCACAGAGCTGTACGGAGCCGGCGTACCGCGAACCGGGGCGGCGGCGCCCGCGTCCCTCCCGGTGTACGGCGGCCCGCACCGCGTACACCGACATCTGTCCGATCCCCGGGGGGACCACGTGCCGCGCATCCGACCGAAGCGACCGCGTCTGCCGCGCACCCGCACCGGACAGCGGCGCCTGGTGCAGGGCGTGGCCGCGGCGTGTGTCCTGGCGCTCGCCCCGGCCACCTGGCTGTACGCCGGCACGGGCGGCCGGATCGGCACCGTCGACGACGCGCCCGCCGCCGGGGTCGCCGTCGTGTTCGGGGCCGGCCTGTGGAAGGGCGAGCCCTCGCCGTACCTCGCCGGCCGGCTCGACGCGGCGGTGCGGCTGTACCGGGCGGGCAAGGTCAAGGCGGTCCTGGTCACCGGCGACAACAGCCGCACCGACTACGACGAACCCGACGCGATGCGCGGCTATCTCGTGCGGCACGGCGTGCCCGGCACGCGCGTGGTCGCCGACTTCGCCGGGTTCGACACCTGGGACTCCTGTGTCCGGGCGAAGAAGGTCTTCGGAGTGGACCGGGCCGTGCTCGTCAGCCAGGGCTTCCACATCCGGCGCGCGGTGGCGCTGTGCGAGGCGGCGGGCGTGCGCTCCTACGGGGTGGGTGTCGACGCCGCGCACGACGTGACCTGGTACTACGGCGGGACCCGCGAGGTGTTCGCGGCCGGCAAGGCGCTCCTCGACGTGGTGGTCGAGCCCGACCCCACCTTCCTCGGCCCCAGGGAGCCCGGCGTCGCGAAGGCCCTCGCGGGCTGAGCCGCGCACGGGCCGGGGAGGCCACCGCGCCCCGGGTGGGAGCCTCCCGCGGCGCCTCCCACGCCGAGGACCGGCGCTCCTCACCGCGCCGGCCGTCCCGCGATGAGGGCACGGCACCGGGCGTGTAACCGGCGCCGCGGGAGGCCGTAACACGCCGGGCGCAGCCTGGGGCCATGCTCACCGACGCCGCGCCCTCCCCCGTGACCGCCACCCACTGCCCGTACTGCTCGCTCCAGTGCGGCATGGGGCTGCGGCCCGCGGACGGCGCGCCCGGCGGCCTCGAAGTGGTCCCGCGGGACTTCCCGGTGAACCGGGGCGCCCTGTGCGGCAAGGGCAGTTCCGCGCCCGCGCTGCTCTCCCGGGGGCTGCGCCTGACCGAGCCGCTGATCCGCAGGGCCGCCACCGGCACACTGGAACCGGCCGGCTGGGACGAGGCCCTCGCCCTGGTCGCCGCGCGGCTCGGCTCGGTGCGCGAGGAACACGGCGCCGACGCGGTCGGGGTGTTCGGCGGCGGCGGCCTCACCAACGAGAAGGCGTACGCGCTCGGGAAGTTCGCCCGGGTGGTGCTCGGGACCTCGCAGATCGACTACAACGGGCGGTTCTGCATGTCGTCGGCGGCCGCCGCCCACCAGCGGGCGTTCGGACTCGACCGGGGCCTGCCGTTCCCGCTGGCGGACGTGGCGAAGACCGGCTGTGTGGTCCTGGCGGGCTCCAACCTGGCCGAGACGATGCCCCCGGCCGTGCGCTACCTGCGGGAACTGCGCGAGAACGGCGGCACGTTGATCGTCGTCGACCCGCGCAGGACCCGGACGGCCGAGCAGGCGGACCTGCACCTGGCGCCGCGCCCCGGCACCGATCTCGCGCTCGCCCTCGGACTGCTGCACCTGGTGGTGGCCCAGGGCCGCGCCGACGAGGCGTTCATGGCCGAGCGGACCACGGGCTGGGAGGCGGCGCGGACCGCGGTGATGGCGCACTGGCCGGAGCTGGTCGAGAAGATCACCGGCGTGCCCGTGCCCCAACTCCGCGCCGCCGTCGCCCTGTTCTGCGACGCGCCGGACGGGATGGTGCTCACCGCGCGCGGCGCCGAACAGCACGCGTCGGGCACCGACACGGTGGGCGCGTGGATCAACTTCTGCCTCGCGACCGGCCGGGCGGGACGCCCGCTGTCCGGGTACGGCTGCCTCACCGGGCAGGGCAACGGACAGGGCGGCCGCGAACACGGCCAGAAGGCCGACCAGTTGCCCGGCTACCGCAAGCTCACCGACCCGGCCGCCCGCGCCCATGTGGCCGGGGTGTGGGGCGTGCCGCCCGACTCGCTCCCCGGGCCCGGCCGCAGCGCCTACGAACTCCTCGACGCGCTCGGCGGCGACGTGCGGGGGCTGCTCGTGATGGGGTCGAACCCGGTCGTATCGGCTCCCCGCGCGGCCCATGTCGAGGGCAGGCTGCGGGCGTTGGACTTCCTCGCCGTCGCGGACGTGGTGCTCTCGGAAACCGCCGCCCTCGCCGACGTCGTCCTGCCGGTGACGCAGTGGGCGGAGGAGAGCGGCACGATGACCAACCTGGAGGGCAGGGTGCTGCTGCGCCGCGCCGCCGTCACCCCGCCGGCCGGCGTACGCAGCGACCTCGCCGTCCTCAACGCCCTTGCGGAAAAGCTCGGTTGTGAGGAGACGGCCAGGGGATTCCCCGTCGACCCGGAGGAGGTGTTCGAGGAGCTGCGCCGGGCGTCGGCCGGTGGCGCCGCAGACTACGCGGGCATCAGTTACCGCAGGATCGAGGACGAGGACGGCGTGTTCTGGCCCTGTCCCGACGAGACGCACCCGGGCACGCCCCGGCTCTTCCTCGACCGGTTCGCGACGCCGGACGGGCGGGCCAGGTTCGTGGACGTCACCCACCGGGGACCCGACGAGGAGACCGATCGCGCGTATCCGGTGGTGCTCACGACGGGCCGGGTGCTCGCCCAGTACCAGTCGGGTGCGCAGACCCGCCGGGTCGCGGAGCTCAACACGGCCGCGCCCGGCGCGTTCGTCGAGATGCACCCCCTGCTCGCGGCCAGGATCGGGGTGGGCGACGGCGACGCGGTGACGGTGACCTCGCGGCGCGGCCGGGCCACCGCGCCGGCCCGTGTCACCACCGCGATCCGCTCGGACACCGTGTTCATGCCGTTCCACTGGGCGGGCGAGGGCCGGGCCAACACCGTGACCAACCCGGCGCTCGACCCGGTGTCGAAGATGCCCGAGTTCAAGGTGTGCGCGGTACGGGTCGAACCGGCCCGGCCGGCCGGCTGAGCCAGTCGCCGCCGGGGATCGGGGCGCCCCCGGCGAGGAGTTCGCGGGCGAGGCGGGGCGCGGCGAGATACACCCAGGCGAGCACGGCCGCCCCCTGAACGGCCACCTCGCGCGCCACCCGGTCGTACAGGTTGCGCGGATGACCGGGGCCGATGTACTCCTCCAACTCGTCGAGTGCGCCCAGGAGTTCACCGTGTTCGGCGGGGGCCACCTCGATGAGGGCGCCGGTGACGGTGCCGGGCCCGGCGGTGGCATACGGGTAGCCGGGGCCGTCGTACAGGACGGCGCCGGGCAGCAGGGCCGGGCGTTCGCCGACGGTACGGCCGCGCAGAAAACGCCGGTGGTAGCGCTCGCCGGGGCGGAGCGTGCCGTAGACGAAGAAGGGCCGCGGGGCCTCGGCGGTGGAAGCGGCGGGGGTCACCGGGCGGCCGTCTCGGCGGTGATCCACGCCAGGTAGGCGGGGCTCCCCGCCACCACGGGCGTCGCGATGATCTCGGGGGTCTCGTAGTCGTGGGCGGCCAGGAGGTGACGTTCGAGGGCCTGGTAGCGGGCGGCGGTGGTCTTGAGGAGCACCTGCCACTCCCGTGTCGTCTCGATGCCGCCCGCCCAGTGGTAGACGGAGGTGACAGGGCCCGCGATCTGCGCACAGGCCGCGAGGCGGGCCTCCACCGCGCCACGGGCGAGCGCCGCCGCCTTGTCCTCGCTGTCGGTCGTGGTCCACACGGTCAGCGCTTCGGCCGATGTCACGGCGTCCTCCCTCAAAGATGCGGCCGGGCCCGGCGCGGGCCCTCCGGCAGGGCTCAAGGTCCCGATCCTGCCGGACGGAGCGGGCGTACGCACAGCTGTTACACGACGTCCCGCAATCCGTGACGATCCGCTCCTAGGGTCGGCGCAGACGGCTGGTGCCCCGGCCGCGCCCTCCGCCCTCTGCTCCCGTCCCTCTTCTCTCGCCCCTCTTCTCTCGCCTCTCTCCTCTCGCCTCTCTGACCTCTGTCCTCTGACCTCTGTCCTCTGTCCTCTCCCGAAGCCGGGCTCTCCACGATGCTCCACTCCCTGCGGGTGATCCGCACAGCCGTCGCCGTGGGCGCCGCCGCTCTCGGCGTCGCCGCGGTGCTCGTCGCCCTGTCCGGGTGCGGTGCCCGCTCGGGCCTCGTCGAGGGCGACCGGGCCTACGAGGTGCCGCTCCAGCCGCGGCCGCAGCAGCTGTGGCCCGCCTGGTACGAGAGCGACGCGCGGCGCAACGGCGTGATGGGCTCCGGCCGCCCCGAGCCGCGCGCACCGCTCGACGGCGCCCCCCGGGTACCGAAGGAGGGGCTGCGCGCCCTGGACCCGAAAGCCGTCCTCGCCGCCGACCCCGCGGCCAAGGGGCTGACCCGGCTGCCCCTGATCGGCCACCCGGGGCGGCCCGGCATCCGCCCGCCCGTGCTGCACGACCTGACGGGTCACGACGGCGCCCCCGAACTGATCCTCTCGGCGGACCTGGAGAACCGGCGCACCGTCGTCATCGTCTACACCGCCCGCGACGGCAAGGTCGTCCCCATCCTGTACACCTCCGGCAGCCGCCTCGCCGTCGAGACCGTCGGCGCCGACCTGGTGACCCGGGGCGCCGCCGACGACGGCGCCCAGCAGACGGTCCGCTACCGCTGGGACGGAACCCGCATGTCCCCGGTCAGCGACGACAAGACGTACCGGAACATGGACCCGCCGGCCCCGGGCTGTCCCGGCCGGGCGGCCGGCCCGCGGGAACGCTCATGACGGCCGGCGGCGGGCGGCCCCCGCGCCGGACGGCAGCGGGGTTCAGCCCGCGCCGCGCGCTCACCGGGCTCAGCCTGCGCTGGAAGATCGCCGCGCTGCTCGCGGCGGGCTGCGCCCTGGTCGCCGTCACCATCGGGCTGCTCATCCACCAGTCGCGCTCCGCGCAGATCGCCTCGACGGCCCGCGAGTCCGCGCTCGCCCAGCTCATGCACGTACGGCAGGTGTACGAGCTGACCGGGCAGGTGGACCGCGGTGACGCCCGCGCCGCACTCAACGACCCGGAGCTGCCCGACCCGCTGCTCACCTCCGCGCTCGCCGGGAAGCGCAGCACCTATCTGGACCTGACCGGCCCGCATCCGCAGGTGTGGGCGGCCCGCCCGGTCGGGGACCGGGTCCTCTCGGTGCGTCGGCCGCTGGATGCCGCGGTGGGTGAACTGGGCCAGCTGGACGGCGAGTTGGTGGCCTGGGGCGCTGTCGTGGTGGGGCTCGCCGCGCTCGGCGGCGCCGGGCTGGCGAGCCGGCTGAGCCGTCGGCTGCGTACCGCCGCGGCCACCGCGCGCCGCATCAGCGGGGGCGAACTCGACGCCAGGATCGGCCGGCCCGCCCCGGGGGGCCGGCAGGACGAGGTGGCGGAGCTGGCCTGCGCGGTGGACACGATGGCCGCCTCCCTCCAGGAGCGCCTGGTGGCCGAGCAGCGGTTCACCGCGGACGTCGCGCACGAGCTGCGCACCCCGCTGACCGGACTGCACACGGCCGCCGAACTGCTGCCGCCGAGCCGCCCCACCGACCTCGTACGCAACCGGGTCTCGGCGCTGCGCACCCTGACCGAGGACCTCCTTGAGGTCGCCCGGCTCGACGCGAACGCCGAGGAACCCCACCTCCAGGCGCTGCCCCTGGACCGCACGGTGACAGCGATCCTCCAACGGTGCGGCGCGTCAACGGAGTTGACGCGCCGGGACCGCGAGGGCGGCGCCGCCCCATCGAGCGCCGCCACCCTGTCGAGCACCGGCGACCCCTTGAGCTGCGCCACCCCCGTGAGCGGCGCCGCAGGCACCACCCCCGCAGGCGCCACCCCCGTGGGCGCCGGCGTTCTCGTGCAGACCGACGCCCGCCGTCTGGAGAGGATCGTCGCCAACCTCGTCGCCAATGCCAGACGGCACGGCGCCGGACCCGTCGAGGTCACCGTGGACGGCGCATCGGTCAGCGTGCGCGACCACGGGCCCGGCTTCCCCGAGCACCTCCTGAAGAACGGGCCGCAGCGCTTCGTGACGGGCGCGCGGGAACGCGGTCAGGGCACGGGCCTCGGCCTGACCATCGCCCTCGGCCAGGCCCACGTCATCGGCGCCGACGTGACCCTGCGCAACGCGCCGGACGGGTGCGGCGCGCTCGCCGTGGTGAGCCTGCCGAGGGCCTGAGCACCGCGCGCCCGGCCGCGTCGCCCCCTCAACCGGTGTACGGGCGCAGCTCCTTGGCGTCCCGCAGCGCCCGCGCCCACCAGATGACCTGGTCGAGCATCTTCTTCACCGCGGCGTCCGCCTGCAACGGCTCGCGGTGCTCGCCGTCCTCGTCGAACAGGCCCTGCGCCTGGTGGAAGCTGACCGTGTCCCGCACGGTCACGGCGTGCAGCTCCGCGAAGACCTGCCGCAGCTGCTCGACGGCGCGCAGCCCACCGGAGATCCCGCCGTAGGAGACGAAGCCGACCGGCTTGGCCTGCCACTGCGCGAAGTGCCAGTCGATGACGTTCTTCAGCGGGGCGGGGAAGGAGTGGTTGTACTCGGGGGTGATCACCACGAACGCGTCGGCGTCGGCCAGCTTCGGGGTGACGAGCGCCAGTTGGGCCTGCGCGGCGGGCGAGGGGTGGTGGGAGAGGGCGGTGGGCAGTTCCGTCTCGGCGAGATCGACGACCTCGACGGCGAGACCCTGGTGTTCCCGGGCGCGGGCCAGGAACCAGTCGGCGACGACCGGAGCGAAGCGGCCCTCGCGGTTGGAGGCGATGACGACGGTGAGTCGGAGAGCAGCCGATGCGGCTGTGGTGATGTCCATGCCGAGAAGGATTCAACCTCAAGCTTGGTCGAGGTCAAGCCCGTGCGGGGGCGAACTATGTTGTGGCCCATGACACTTCCGTACGTCGAGATCGACGGCCGCCCCGCCGACGCCGAGAACCTGCTCGTCCCCGCCCTCACCGGCGGCTACGGGCACTTCACCGCCCTGCAGGTGCGCGACGGACGGGTCCGCGGCCTCGCCCACCACCTGGCGCGGCTCGACGAGGGCACCCGCGAACTGTTCGGCCCCGCCCTGCCCGGCGAACGCGTCCGCTCCCTGGTCGCACGCGCCCTCGACGCCGCCGGCGCCCCGGACGCGTCGGTCCGCGTCCATGTGTACGGACCGGACGACGCGCCCACCGTGATGGTCGTCGTCAACGAGCCCGGCGAGATGCCGTCCACCGCGCAGTCGCTGCTCTCCGTGCCGTACGAGCGGCCCGTCGCCCACCTCAAGCACCTCGGCGGTTTCGCCCAGGCCTACTACGGCCGCCTCGCCCGCCGCCAGGGCTTCAGCGACGCCCTGCTGACCGGGCACGGCGGCGCCGTGGCGGAGGGTGCGATCACCAACATCGCGTTCTGGGACGGCGTTTCGGTGGTGTGGCCGGACCGCCCCGCGCTGGTCGGCGTCACCATGGCGGTGCTCGAACCGAGGCTCGTGGCATACGGCCTGAAGTCGGTGCGCCGCGAGGTCACCCTGGCCGGGCTCGGCACCTACAGCGCGGCGTTCGTCACCAACTCGCGCGGGATCGCGCCGGTGGGCCGGATCGACGAGCGGGAGTTCGCCGTCGACGCGGAGCTCATGAAGGTGGTGTGGCGGGCGTACGAGGAAGCGCCCTGGGATGTGATCCACCCCGGGTGAGACCGGGTGGGGCCGGGTGGGGCCGAGTGGGGGCGGCGAGACCGGGTGGGCCGGGTGGGGCCGGTGGGCCGGGTGGGGCCGGTGGGAGGTGACGCCCGGGACGCGGGCCACGCCGGGCGGCCGGCCACCCGTACGGCCCACCCCGTGTCACTCGTTCGCCCCCCGCCGACGGGCACGGCGGCCCGTACGCCCCTTAAGTCGAAGGCAGAACCACCAAGCGGAAGCAGACCCGGAACGAGAGCCTGAACGAGAAGCGGAGCCGAGCGGAGCCCGAGCCCGCACCGCGCCTTCGGAGGATCCATGCGTACTGCCCGACTCCTGACGAGCACCCTGCTGGCGGGCGCCGCCGCGCTGGGCCCGGCGGGTGCGCTCGCGTACGCCGACAGCCGGCCCGACGGCTCACTCGAACTGTGGCCCACCAGTGCGTCACCCGGCGCGACGGTCACCGCGAACACCACGGCATGCGGCCCCTCGGGGCACGCCACCGGCGACGCGAACACGGTGGGCGCCGGCGACTTCCCGCTGGCGGCCTCCACCCACAAGGAAGTCCTCGCCGGGCAGTTCAAGGTCGCCTCGCACACCAAGCCCGGCTCGTTCCGCATCAGCGTGCGGTGCGACGGCGGGCGGACCGTCGAAGCCCAGCTGAAGGTCACCGGCGGCGACGGCGACCACCGGGACTCCGACACCTCGTGGCAGTGGAAGGACCAGCCGGACCGCGACAAGTCCTGGGAGTGGAAGGACCAGCAGGGGCGCGACAAGCCGTGGGAGGGCAACGACCCGCACGGCCACGTCAAGACCGGCGTCGGCGGCAGCGTCCGCCCCGACACCACCGAGATCGCGGTGGGCGCGGCGGTCATCGCCGCGGCCGCCGTGGGCGGCACCTGGCTGCTGCGTCGCCGGGCGAGCGGCACGCAGGGCCGGGGCTGACCGCCCTTGTCGACCCCCGCCGCGCGGCGCAACGCGGGCTGGCTGATGGTGATCGCCGCGTTCAGCGGAGTGTGGCTGATCGAACGCGGCCTCGAACCCGTGCAACCGCCCCAGCCGTCAGCCGCACAGGCCTTCACGGCGGGCCCGGCGCCGGGCCGCGCCGGGCTCCCCGCCGACTCCCCGGCCCGGCGCACCACACGGGCCACCACCGAACTCCCGCCCCCCGGCGGCCTCCCGCCCGCCGACCCCGTACGCGTCGCGATCCCCGCGATCGGCGTGGACGCACCCGTCATGCGCCTGGGACTCGGCGCCGACCACAGCCTCGACGTGCCGCCGCCGGGCAGCACCAACAAGGCGGGCTGGTACAAGGACGGCGCTGCCCCGGGCTCCCGCGGCACCTCCGTGATGGCCGGCCACGTCGACGACGCGCACGGCCCCGCCGTCTTCTACGCGCTCGGCGCCCTGAAGAAGGGCAGCCGCGTCGAGGTCACCCGCACGGACGGCGTGACCGCGGTCTTCGCCGTCGACGCGGTCGAGGTGTACGAGAACGACGCGTTCCCCGACGCCAAGGTGTACGGGCCCGCGCCCCGCCCGGAGCTACGCCTCATCACCTGCGGCGGCGGCTTCTCCCCGCAGGCCGGCTACCGCGGCAACGTGGTCGCCTTCGCCCACCTGACGGGGATGGTCCGCACCGGGGCCGGCGAGACGAAGACCTTCTGACCGCCACACCGCATCACCTCCCGCTCCCGCCACGGGTCCCCCACGACCCTCCTCACCGCCACCGCCACCACCGCCACCACCGCTACCGGTGTCCGCCCGCGCCGTCGCCGAGGGCGTGGACGTCCGCGGGACGGTCCGGGGCGGGGGGTGCGGCGGGGGTGACCGACACGGCCAGGAACGTCGCGGCCAGCGCGCTCGCGGCGGTGAGCCCCGCGGCGAGCCGGCGCCGGGCACGGTCCAGCGGGACGGGGGCGGGGCGTTTGCGGTGACGGGCCATGACTCGGCGATTCCTCATTCCTCGACGTGTGTGTCCTGCGGGTCCGGCGCGGGATGCCCTGCGGGTCCGGCGACGCGGTATGTCCCGCGGGTCCGGCGCGCACCGCGGGCGGGACCCGCGGGGAGGGCGCCGCGGGCGGGCGCCCTCAGAAGCTGAACTGCTCGGTGTGGATGTGTTCCTCGGGCACCCCGGCCCTGATCAGCGAGGCGGTCGCGGCGTGGGCCATGGCGCCGGGTCCGCACAGGAAGACGTCGTGTGCGGCGAGGTCGGGGACGAGGTTGCGCAGGGCCTGCGGCGCGAGCGGGTCGAAGGAGGCGTCCGACGGCCCCAGCAGATAGTGCAGCCCGGCCCCCCGCGCGGCGGCGATGGCCTCCAGCTCCTCGCGCAGCACCAACTGGGCCGCGTTGCCCGCCCGGTAGAGCAGCGTGAGATCGCCGGGCTCGGCGGGCAGCGTCTCGAACAGGACCCGCATCGGCGTGATGCCCACCCCGCCCGCCAGGAGCAGCACCTTGCGCCGGGTACGGCGGTGCGGGGTCATCGCGCCGAACGGCCCCGTGGCCAGGACCCGGGTGCCGGGACGCAGCCGCCTGACGCGCCGGCTGTGCACACCGAGCGCCTTCACGGTGATGCGTACGGTGTCGTCCCGGACCGGAGCGGACAGCGAGAACGGCAGCGAGGTGTGCCAGAGCCTGCGCCGCAGGAACCGCCAGCGCAGGAACTGCCCCGGTTCGGCGCGCAGCGCGTCGAGACCGGTGCCGCGCATCACGACGGACACGACGTCGGGGCTCTCGTCCCGCACCTCCACCACGTACAGCCCGTGCCGCAGGGCCTGTCGCACCGGAACGACGCCCCGGTACCAGACGATCAGCACGGCGACGCTCGCGTGGAGCATCGCCCACGCCCACACGGTCAGCGGGCCGCCCGCCACGTCCGGCCCGACCAGCTGGTGGGCGAAGGCGAGCCCGGCACCGAGGTAGGTGAGGAAGTGCAGGGCGCGCCACGTCTCCTGCGAGATCCGGGCCCGCGCCGCCCGCACCGAACTGACCCCGGCGGCCGCGAACGCGAGCGTGCCGACGGCGGCCGCCAGGATGCCCCCGTAGCCGAGCAGCCGCCCGGCCGACCGCAGCAGATCGGTGCCGGTGTACGCGGCGTACGCGCACAGCGCGAGCACCAGGTGCGCCCCGACGAGCATCAGGACGTAACGCCCGCCGCGCGCGTGCCAGCGGGCGAGCCGGTCGGCACCGACGCCGTGTTCGACGGCCGGGACCCTCGCCATGAGCAGCAGCATCACCAGGATCCCGTAGCCGGCGAGCAGTCCCGACAGGTGCGCCCCGCTCGCGAAGAGCACGTCGAGGCGCGCGGACGGCTCGGCCTGTGTCCCCCACAGCAGCCCCACCGCACCGGCCCCCGCCAGGATCCCCCGGCGCATGACCCGAGGCAGGACCCGCACCGCGCGCCCGCCCCCGCACGAATCGCCGCCCGCGCCGCCGCCCGCCAAGCCCGCCGCCACCGCGCCCCCGCCCACCGCGGCCCCCCGGACCTCCCCCACCGCGGGCCCCCGGAGCTCCCCCACCTCAGGCCCCTCCGGCACCCTCAACACAGCCCCGCAGAAACCGAGTTGCTCCCCGCCTCCCCCACTCCCCCCTGCCCACTCCCATGGCCCCTCCAGTTGTCCGTCCGGCTGTCGCTCCGGTTGCTCCTCCCGTCGCTCGCGTTGCCCTTCGTGCTGCTCCTGCCGGGCCTGGAGCGCGAGATAGGCGGACAACGCCGGATACGCGGCAAGCTGCGGGTCGGTGGCCTCGATCGTCACGCCCGGCAGCCTAGGTCGACACACCCCCCGAAAACCCCTGGTCAGCGGCGGATCAGCGATCCTTAAGGCCGCCTTGAGGATCGCCTGACCACCCATTAAGAGCCCAGGGCCGCCTCCCGGCCACCGCACCCCCACCAAGCCCGACCACCGGCTCAGTTGGCGGCGCGGTCCAGGTAGCGCAGGACGGCCAGGACCCTGCGGTGGCCCGACTCCGACGGGGGCAGGTTCAGCTTGGTGAAGATGTTCGCGATGTGTTTCTCCACCGCCCGCTCCGACACCCCGAACCCCTCGGCGATCGCATGGTTGGTGCGGCCCTCCGCCATCAGCCCCAGCACCTCCCGTTCGCGCGGGGTGAGGGCGTCGAGCGCCGCGGCCCGCCGGCTCGCGCCGAACAGCTGGGCCACCACCTCCGGGTCGAGCGCGGTGCCGCCCGCCGCCACCCGCTCCAGCGCGTTCACGAACTCGCCGATGTCCACGACGCGTTCCTTGAGCAGATACCCCACCCCCGCCCCGCCGTCACCGATGAGCTGCGCCGCGTACGCGGTCTCCACGTACTGCGAGAAGATCAACACCCCGGTGTCCGGGGCCGTGCGGCGGATCTCCACGGCCGCGCGCAGCCCCTCGTCGGTCTGGGTCGGCGGCAGCCGGATGTCCACCACCGCCACGTCGGGCCGGTGTTCGGCGACCGCGGCGAGCAGCGCCTGCGCGTCAGCCACCGCGGCCGCCACCTCCACGCCCCGCATCTCCAGGAGCTGGACGAGCCCGTCGCGAAGGATCGAGGAGTCCTCGGCGATGACGACGCGCATACGGTGACCCGTTCTGTTGTTGGTAGCCCTACCGGTGGCTCCGGCGGCGCCGGGCGTGGCACCGGTACCCGCCCGGCCGCCGCTCACCTGAACGGCAGCACCACGCTCACCACCGTAGGCCCTCCGGCCGGACTGTTACAGGTCAGCGAACCGTCGACGGTACGCACCCGGGCCCGCAGACCGGCCAGCCCACTGCCCGCTCCCACCACCGCTCCCCCGCACCCGTCGTCCTCGACCATCAGCAGCAGGATCTTCGCCGCCCCGGTCACGGTGACCTTCACCCGCGAAGCCCCGCTGTGCTTGGCCGCGTTGGCGAGCAGTTCGGCGGTGCAGAAGTAGGCGATGGACTCGATCGCGGGACTCGGTCTGCCCTCGATGCCGCACTCCACCCGCACGGGCAGGGCGCTGTCCGCGGCGAGGGTCGCGAGCGCCGTGTCGAGGCCCTGGTCGAGCACGGGCGGATGAATGCCCTTGACCAGGTTGCGCAGGTCGGCGACGGCCTGCTTGGCATTGCTCTGCGCGGTCTCGACGACCTTCAGGATCCGCTCCGGATCGGCGCCGCCCGCGACCAGCTCGCGGATCATCGTGAGGTGCATCCCCAGGCCCACCAGGCGTGCCTGGGTGCCGTCGTGCAGGTCGCGTTCGATACGGCGCAGGGTCGCCGCCGCATCGTCGACGGCCTGCGCCCGGGTCTCCTCCAGCGTCCGGATCCGCTGGTCCGCACGGTCGGGGCCGAGCAGCGCGGTGAGCAGCATCCGGTGCGGGGCGAGCGCGTGCCGGTCGAGCCAGGGCGCCACGTACAGCAGGAGCAGGCCGAGCGCGAAGGGCGCCAGCCACCGCGGCCAGCTGTCGAACTCCACTCCCCCCACCTCCAGCCCCACATGCCGTACGGATCCGTCGGGCTCCCGGATCGTGAAGTAGTTCCACCGCTTGAGCACCGGATACAGGGTGAGCAGCACGCCCTGCACGAAGCCCACGTACACGGCGAGCAGGGGCAGCAGGGCCGTCAGCGGGGCGGCCAGGGCGCAGCCCACCGCCCGCCATCCGGGCCCTCCTCCCAGCACGGAACGCCGCCAGTCGAGCATCCCGCTGGTCCCCGCACGCTCGGGCCGTTCGATCACCAGCCCCAACAGGGCGCGCGCCAGGCCGCGTTGGAGGTCTCCGAGCGCCAGCGCGCCCCGGACACCGGCGGCGATGAGCCAGAGCCCCGGCGCCGTCCACGACAGCACAGCGCCGGCCAGCAGGACCACGCCGACCGCCACGAGACCGGCGAGGGCGAGGGGCAGGGCGACGAGCGAGTAGAGCGCGGCCCTCGCGACCGTGTCGAGACGGTCCCGCCGGTAGGGGAACTCCACGGGTCGCGGCAGGCGCAGACGGTGCATGGGAACAACCTAGGCCCGCCGGTCAGAGCTGGTGGATCACGGGTATGGACAGGATCGCGCAGACCAGCGCCAGCGCCAGGGCGACCCAGGTCGCCTTCAGGAGCCCGGTGCGGTCCGCGCCGAGGAAGCCCTTCACCAGCCGGGCCTGGATCACCGTGAAGCCCTTCATCACCCACGGCGTGATGAGCAGGAAGCTCACGCCGCCGCCTATGCCGTGCACCGCCCACGCCCCGGCCATCGTGGGACCGCCCCAGGCATCGGTGGGGTCACCGCCGGGCCGCAACGGATAGGCCAGGTTCATGAGGACGACCGTCCAGAAGTAGCCGGACACGGTCAGCGCTATCAGGTTGAGCGGCAGGCTGATCACGGCATGGGCGAGGGCGAGCAGCCCGGTGCGGCCGCCACGGTCGGGGTCGGCCACCTCCACCCCGAGCAGCCTGCGGGCGAGCCCGCGCTGGATCCGGCCGGCCGGACCGCCGACCAGGGCTATGGGGAGGCACACGATGCCGACGGGCAACGCCAGCAGGAGGTAGGCGAACCGCAGCCACGTCGCCGCCCGGAACGGCTCACGGAGGAAGGCCTTCCACCCGCCGGGAAACCCCCTCCGGCCCCCGTCGCCGGCCCTGCGGCGGTGCCGCGCGTGCTGATCCGAGCCGGGCGCGTCCACGAGGGTGGCGGCGGTGGCGGCGGTCGAGGTCGATGCGGTCGGAGTGGGTGCGGTCGGAGTGGGTGCGGAGTTCCGCTGCGCGAGGTCCATGCCTCAAGGCTCCCGCCCCCGGGCCGCCCTTTCGATCGTGCCACCACGGATCTTCATGGTTCGGTTTACCCCACCCCCCGCGCGCCGTCCCGCCCCGTCCCGCTCCTCACACCCCGCCACCCGCCCCGCTGAGCGCAAGGTTCCCCCGCGGTAATCGGCGGGATGCCACCGGGAAACAGCGCGCGCCCACGCTGGGGCACATGAGTACGGACATCGTGGTGATCGGCGGCGGCACAGCGGGTGCCCGCCTGGCCCGGCGTGTCCCGGTGACCGTCATCGGCGAGGAGCCCCACGCACCGTACAACCGGGTGCTCCTCGCGGAGGTGCTCGCCGGACGGTACGGCCCCGAGGTGACGGCCCTGCCCCCGGTGCCGGTGCGGCGGGGCGTGCGGGCGGTGCGGATCGACCGGGCGGCCCGGGTGGTGCACTGCGACGACGGCAGCGCCGTCCCCTACGGGCGCCTCGTGCTCGCGACCGGCTCGAACCCGGTACTGCCGCCGCTGCGAGGACTGCGCGGCGGCCGGCTGCCCGACGGCGTCCACCCCTTCCGCACCCTCGACGACGCGCTCGCCCTGCGCGAACGGGCCCGCGAGGGCGCCCGCGCCGTGGTCATCGGAGGCGGACTGCTCGGGGTGATGGCGGCGCGGGCCCTAGCCGAACGCGGGGCCCAGGTCGTCCTGGCCCAGCAGGGCGAGCGTCTGATGGAACGTCAACTCGACGCCGGAGCATCCGCGTTGCTCCGCGACCACCTCGAACTCCTCGGCGTCGAAGTGCACACCGAATGCCGGGTCCGCGGGCTCACCGGCCCGGCCGGCACCGACGTCGAACTCGCCGACGGCTTCGTCCTCGGCGCCGAACTCGTCGTCCTCGCCACCGGCGTCCGCCCACGCACCGGCCTCGCGCTCGACGCCGGCCTCGACGTGGCCCAGGGCATCGTCGTCGACGACGAGCTGCGCACCTCCGACCCCTTCATCCACGCCGTCGGCGACTGCGCCGAGCACCGCGGCACGGTGTACGGACTCGCCGGCCCCGCCCTCGAACAGGCCGACGCCCTCGGCGAACTGCTCACCACCGGACGCGGCTCCTACCCGGGCACCCGAGGCCTCACCCGGCTCACACTCGGCGGCCCCCGCCCCCTGGACCTCGCCGCGTTCGGCGAGCCCACACCCCGCCCCGGCGACGACGTGGCCCACCTCGCGGACGCCACCCGGGGCGCCTACCGCAAGGTCGTCGTACGCGGCGACCGCCTGGTCGGGGGCGTACTCCTCGGCGACCTCGGCGCGGTCGGGACCCTCGCCAGGACCTGGGGGACCGACGAACCCGTACCCGACGCGCCCCTGCTCCACCTGCTCACCCACGACGGAGGTTCCTGACGTGCCCACCGAACACCTTTCCACCCTCGTCGTCATCGGCCACGGCATGGTCGGCCAGCGCTTCCTCGAAGCGCTGGCCGAGCGCGGCGCGACCGGGCGGACCCGGGTGGTCGTGCTGTGCGAGGAACCCCGCCCCGCGTACGACCGCGTCCACCTCACCTCCTACTTCGAGGGAAGGACACCCGACCAACTCGGCCTCGTACCCGACGGCTTCCTGCGGGAACACGGCATCGAGCTGTACGTGGACGACCCCGCCGAGTCGGTCGACCGGGCGGCGCGCACCGTCACCGCCCGCTCGGGCCGCACCTTCGCGTACGACACGCTCGTCCTGGCGACCGGCTCGTACCCCTTCGTACCACCCGTCCCCGGCAAGGACCTGCCCGGCTGCTTCGTCTACCGCACCATCGAGGACCTGCTCGCCATCGAGGCGTACGCGAAGACCGCGACGACCGGCGCCGTGGTGGGCGGCGGACTGCTCGGCCTGGAGGCCGCCGGCGCGCTGCGCGGCCTCGGCCTCGACACGCACATCGTCGAGTTCGCGCCCCGCCTGATGCCGGTCCAGGTCGACGAGGGCGGCGGCGCGGCGCTGCTGCGCACCATCGAGAACATGGGCCTCACCGTGCACACGGGTGTGGGCACGCAGGAGATCACCGCCGGTGCGGAGGGACACGTCAATGGAATGACACTGTCCGACAGCTCTCATCTGTCGACCGACCTCGTGGTGTTCTCCGCCGGCGTCCGCCCCCGCGACGAGCTGGCCCGCGCCTGCGGACTCGCGGTCGGCGAGCGCGGCGGCATCGTCGTCGACGCACAGTGCCGCACCAGCGACCCCGCCGTCTTCGCGATCGGCGAGTGCGCGCTGGCCGCCGACGGCCGGGTGTACGGACTCGTCGCCCCCGGCTACGACATGGCGGAGACCGCCGCCGACACCATCGCCGCCGCCGGCGAACGCGCCTTCACCGGTGCCGACCTGTCGACCAAACTGAAGCTGCTCGGCGTCGACGTCGCCTCCTTCGGCGACGCGCACGGCACCGCAGAAGGCTGCCTCGACGTCGTGTACGCGGACTCCCGCTCCGGCGTCTACAAGAAACTGGTCATCTCCTGCGAGGGCGTCCTGCTCGGCGGCGTCCTCGTCGGCGACGCCGACGCCTACGGCACGCTCCGCCCGCTCACCGGGCACGTGCCGCCCGTCGCACCCGAGCAACTCGTCCTGCCCGCCGGGCTCGGCGCGCCCGCCGCGCTCGGCCCGGAATCCCTGCCCGACGACGCCGTCATCTGCTCCTGCCACAACGTCACCAAGGCCGCCATCACCGCCTGCTCCACCCTGCCCGAGGTCAAGCGGTGCACCAAGGCCGGCACCGGATGCGGCAGTTGCGTCAAGACCATCGGGATGCTGCTCCCGAAATCCGGCGACACCGGCCTCTGCGGCTGCTTCGCCCAGACCCGCCAGGAGCTGTACGAGATCGCGCTGGCGCTGCGCCTGACCACCTTCACCGCACTCCTCGACGGGCACGGACGCGCCCAGGCGCGCGGCGGCGAGGGCTGCGAGATCTGCAAGCCGACCGTCGCCTCCATCCTGGCCGCCCTCGGCAACGGACACATCCTCGACGGCGAACAGGCCGCGCTCCAGGACACCAACGACCACTTCCTCGCCAACCTGCAGCGCAACGGCTCCTACTCGATCGTGCCGCGCATCCCCGGCGGCGAGATCACCCCGGACCGGCTCATCGTGATCGGCGAGGTGGCACGCGACTTCGGCCTCTACACGAAGATCACCGGCGGCCAGCGCATCGACCTCTTCGGCGCCCGCGTCGACCAACTGCCCTCCATCTGGACCCGGTTGGTCGACGCCGGCTTCGAGTCCGGGCACGCCTACGGCAAGTCGCTGCGTACCGTGAAGTCGTGCGTCGGCCAGACCTGGTGCCGCTACGGTGTGCAGGACTCGGTACGGATGGCCATCGACCTGGAGCTGCGCTACCGGGGCCTGCGGTCGCCGCACAAACTGAAGTCGGCGGTCTCCGGCTGCGCCCGCGAGTGCGCCGAGGCCCAGTCGAAGGACTTCGGGGTCATCGCCACCGCCAACGGCTGGAACCTGTACGTGGGGGGCAACGGCGGCGCGAGCCCCCGCCACGCCGACCTGCTCGCCCAGGATCTGACAGATGACGAACTTGTCCGTCTGATCGACAGATTCCTCATGTTCTACATCCGCACCGCCGACCGCCTGGAGCGGACCTCGGTATGGCTGGAGCGGATCGAGGGCGGCCTCGGCCACGTCCGGGACGTGGTGGTGAACGACTCGCTCGGCATCTGCGCCGAACTCGAAGCCCTCATGGCCGCGCACGTCGCCGGCTACCGCGACGAGTGGGCCGAGACCCTCGACGACCCCGAGCGGCTCGCCCGCTTCGTGTCCTTCGTGAACGCGCCCGGCGCACCCGACCCCTCGGTGCGCTTCGTCCCGGAGCGCGACCAGATCAAGCCGGAACTTCCCCTCCTCACCCTGGGAGCCACCCGATGACCATGGTCCACCTCAAGCTGGAGGACGGCACCGTCGCGGTCTGCGAGACCGCCCGCCTCACCCCGGGGCGTGGCGTCGCCGCGCTCCTGCCCGACGGCCGCCAGGCCGCCGTCTTCACCGACCGGCGGGGCCGCACCTACGCGATCGACAACCGTGACCCGTTCACCGGCGCCTACGTCCTGTCCCGCGGGCTGCTCGGCTCCACACCGGAGGGCCGCCCCTATGTGGCCTCGCCACTCCTCAAGCACCGCTTCGACCTGGAGACCGGGGCCTGCCTCGACGACGAGGCGCAGACCGTCCGCACCTACGAGACCGAGCACGCGCGCTAGATGACCCGCCTTCCGGCATACCGGCCGGTACGGTGGGGGGATGAAACGTGGCTGGAGCGCTCAGGACATCCCCGACCAGAGCGGCCGCACGGCGGTCGTCACCGGGGCCAACAGCGGGATCGGCCTCGTCACGGCGCGGGAGCTCGCCCGGCGAGGCGCACGCGTGGTGCTCGCCTGCCGCAGCGAGGCGCGGGGCAGGCAGGCCGTGGAGAGCGTCCGCCGCGACGTGCCGGGCGCGGACGTGGAGCTGCTGCTGCTCGACCTCGCCGATCTCGCCTCGGTACGGGCGTTCGCGGAAGCGTTTCCGTATGAACGCCTCGATCTGCTGATCAACAACGCGGGCGTGATGGCACTGCCCCACGGCAGGACCGCCGACGGGTTCGAGACGCAGTTCGGCGTCAATCACCTCGGCCACTTCGCGCTCACCGGGCTGCTCCTGCCCCGGCTGCGCGCGGCCGGGGCGGGCCGGGTGGTGAGCCTGTCGAGTGGCATGCACGCACTGTCGAACATTGATATCGGTGATCTCAACAGTGACCGCCGCTACCGGCGGTGGGTCGCCTACGGGCGCTCCAAGTCGGCGAACCTGCTGTTCGTCCACGAGCTGGCCCGGCGCCTTGAGGCCGCGGGCTCCGACGTCGTCGCGGCGGCCGCGCATCCCGGGTACGCCGCCACCAATCTGCAGACGCAGGCCGTACGGATGGAGGGCCGCAGGAGGGCCGAGCGGATCGTGGAGCTCGGCAACCGGATCATGGCCCAGCCCGCGGAGGCCGGCGCGCTGCCCACGCTGTACGCCGCGACCGCGCCCGGGGTGCGGCCCGACTCGTTCACGGGGCCGTCCCTGATGATGTGGCGCGGCGCGCCCGCACCGTCCTGGCGGGCGCCCTGGACGGTGAACGACCTCGCCGGTGAGCGGCTGTGGACGGCGTCCGAGCAGCTCACCGGCGTGACGTACGAGGCGCTGTTCAGCTGTTGACCGCGGCCGGGTCCATGTACATGACCTCCCAGTGGTGGCCGTCGGGGTCCAGGAAGGAGCGGCCGTACATGGGGCCCTGTTCCATGGTGTCGTTGGCGGGTGAGCCGCCGGAGGTCAGCGCGGTGTCGACGAGGCGGTCGACCTCTTCGCGGCTGTCGGCGCTGAGGCAGACGATCGATTCGACGGTGGTGGCGGTGTCGGCGATCTGGCGCTGGGTGAAGTTCTTGAAGAACGGCTCGGTCAGGAGCATGGCGTAGATCGTGTCGCTGATGACCAGGCAGCCGGCGTTCTCGTCGGTGAACTGGGGGTTGAAGGTGTAGCCCAGCCTGCCGAAGAAGTCCTTGGAACGGTCCAGGTCCTTCACGGGCAGATTGACGAAGATCATGGTGGGCATGGTGTGCTCCCTCGGGGGCCGTGGCGTTGCTTACGAGGGGTGGACCGGCGGCGGGCGGGAAACTCATCGCTCTCTCGTGGCCGACTTTCGGCCATCCTCGGGCGGGGCGGCCGTACGACCGACACACCGTCGCAACAGCCCTGTCGTAATCGCCCCTCATGGTTGATCGTTGAGCGGTGGAGCGGGACGACGAAGAGGGGGCGTACGCCATGACGATCAGTCGCAGGGCACTGCTCGGCGCCGGGGCCGCGTGCGGTCTGCTCACGGCGTGCGGCTCCAACACCGGCCGTGGCACGGGTGGTTCGGCGGACGGGAAGGTGACGCTCGACCACTGGTACCACCAGTACGGGGAGAGCGGGACCGAGGCGGCGGTGCGCCGGTACGCGGCGGCGTACGGCAAGGCGAAGGTCTCCGTGCAGTGGCGGCCGGGCAACTACGACCAGCAGACCGCTGCGGCGCTGCTCACGTCGTCGGGGCCGGACGTCTTCGAGGTCAACGGGCCGACGCTGGACCAGATCCAGGGCGGCCAGGTCGCCGATCTCACGGCCCTGTTCGACGGGGTGCGGGACGATTTCAATCCGGCGGTGCTCGCGCCGAAGACGTACGACGGGAGGATCTGGGGTGTCCCGCAGGTCGTGGACACCCAGTTCCTGTACTACCGCAAGAGCCTGCTGCGGGACGCTGGGGTCCGGCCGCCGGGTTCGCTGGACGAACTCGTGGACGCGGCGAAGGCGTTGACACGGAACACGGTGAAGGGGCTGTTCCTCGGGAACGACGGGGGCGCCGGCGTACTGGGCGGTACGCCTCTGTACGCGGCGGGGCTCAGCCTGGTCACCGATGACGGCAGGGCGGGTTTCGACGACCCGGCGGCGGCTCGGACGCTGGGGAAGCTGCGCCAGCTGTACACGGACAAGTCGCTGCTGCTGGGTGCGCCGAGCGACTGGTCTGATCCGTCGGCGTTCGTGCAGGGTCTGACGGCGATGCAGTGGTCGGGGCTGTGGGCGCTTCCGGCGGTGCAGAAGGCGTTCGGGGACGATTTCGGGGTGCTGCCGTTCCCGAAGGACGGGCCGGGCGGTAAGCCGTCGGTGCCGGTGGGGGCGTATGCCGCGGCGGTGTCGACGCGGTCGAAGCACCGGGCCGAGGCGGAGGCGTATGTGAAGTGGCTCTGGGTGGAACGCGCCGATTTCCAGGAGGACTTCGCGCTGTCGTACGGCTTCCACATCCCGGCGCGGCTCTCGCTCGCCAAGAAGGCGGCCAAGCTGCGGCAGGGCGCGGCGGCCGAGGTGGTGAGGCTGGTGACGGAGGACGGCTACGCGCAGCCGTTGCTGTGGACGCCGACGATGCAGAGCGCGTACCAGGACGCGTTGAGCCGGATCATCAAGGACGGGGCGAGCCCTGACAGTGAGATGAAATCTGTCATCCGAAAGACCAATGATGAACTTCAGCGGGTGAAGAAGCGCTGACGGCCGTGCGACGCCCGACGCCCCCGCGCCGCCCCGTGCTGCGGCGCCGGGCCCATGACACGCTCTGGTTCTGGATCTTCGTCGGTCCGTTCGCGGCGGGGCTCGCCCTGTTCACGTACGTCCCGCTGCTGTGGAGTGTGTACCTCAGTTTCTTCGACGCGCACAACACGGTCTCGCCGAGCGACTTCGTGGGGTTCGGGAACTACTCGGCGATGCTGCGGGACGGGGCGTTCACCTCCAGCCTCGGCACGTTCGCGGTGTTCTCGCTGTTCATCGTGCCGGCGACGTACGGGCTGGCGCTGGGGCTCGCGCTGATGGTGAACCGGATGCGCCGCTTCCAGGCGTTCTTCCGGTCGGTGTTCTTTCTGCCCGCTGCCTGTTCGTATGTGGTGGCGGCGCTGATCTGGAAGTTGTCGATCTTCAACGGGGTGCGGTTCGGTCTGGCGAACACGGTGCTCGGCTGGTTCGGGGCGGATCAGACGGCGTGGCTTTCGACGACGCATCCGCCCTGGTACTGGCTGGTCATCGTGACGGTGCGGCTGTGGCTGCAGGCCGGGTTCTACATGATCCTCTTCCTGGCGGGGCTCCAGCGGATCAGTCCGCGGCTGTACGAGGCGGCGGCGGTCGACGGGGCGCGGCCGGGGTGGCAGGTGTTCCGGCACATCACGTTTCCGCAGTTGCGTACGACGTCGGTGGCGGTGGTGCTGCTGTTGGTGATCAACGCGTTCCAGGCGTTCGACGAGTTCTACAACCTTCTGTCGGACGCGCGGGGTTATCCGCCCTATGCGCGGCCGCCGTTGGTCTATCTGTATTACACGGCGCTGGGTCAGGGGCAGAACCTGGGGATGGGCAGTGCGGGTGCGGTGATTCTGGCGCTGATCATCGCGGTGGTGACGGTGTTCCAGGCCCGGTGGTTCGGTCTGGGGCGGAAGGAGGCCGAGGCGTGAGGGCGGCGCGGGGGCGGGTGGGGGCCGGGGTGGACGACGCGCTGGTGCGGGCGGGGCGGGCGCTGCGGGCGGTGGTGCTTGTGGTGCTGGCGTTGCTGTTTCTGGTGCCGTTCTATCTGCTGGTGCGCAACGGTCTCGCCGCCGAGCAGGACATCACGTCGCCGTCGTGGACGTTCTTCCCGTCGACGTTGCACTGGTCGAACGTGCGGGAGCTGTTCGAGGATCCGGCGGTGCCGATGGCGCGGTCGTTGCTGAACTCGGCGTTGATCGCGGTGGCGACGACGGTGGGGACGCTGGTGCTGGCGTCGCTGGCGGGGTACGGGCTGGCGAGGATCCCGTACCGCTTCGCCAACCAGGTGTTCTATGCGGTGCTGGGGACGCTGATGGTTCCGGCGGCGGTCACGTTCGTACCAAGTTTCGTTCTTGTTTCGTCGCTCGGCTGGGTGTCGAGCTTGCGTGGTCTGATCGTTCCGACCCTGTTCTCGGGGTTCGCGTGCTTCGTCTTCCGCCAATTCTTCACGGGATTTCCACGGGAGCTTGAGGATGCGGCCCGGGTGGACGGTCTCGGGTATTGGCGGACGTACTGGCGGATCGTCGTACCCAATGCGCGTCCGGTGTTCGCGGCCGTCGGCACCATTGTGTTCATCGGTGCCTGGAATTCCTTTCTGTGGCCGCTGGTGATCGGGCAGGACCGTGGGGCGTGGACGGTGCAGGTGGCGCTGTCGACGTTCACGACGGCTCAAGTGGTGCGGCTGCACGAGCTGTTCGTGGCGGCGGCCGTGTCCATCGTGCCGCTGGTCCTGGTGTTCCTGCTGCTCCAGCGTTACATCGTGGCGGGCGTGGAGCGTTCGGGGATCGACGACTGAGGCCGGCGCGGCGCGGGGGGTGTGCCGCCGGACAGCAGGGCGGAGCCGAGCGGGGTCAGGGTGTGCAGGACGGAGTTGCCGTGCCGCAGGGTGACGAGGAGGCCGGCGTCGCGGAGCACTCCGGCGTGCTGGCTGGCGGAGGCGAGGGAGACGCTTGCCCTGCGGGCGAGTTCGCTGGTGGTGCAGCCGTTGCCGATGGCGTGCAGGACGCTGGAGCGGGTGTGGCCGACGAGGCGGCCGAGTGAGGTGCCGCGGTCTGGTCCTGGCGGGGATTCGTAGGGCGCCTGGGTGTGGGTGACGGGGTAGACGAGGACGGGCGGGAGTTTCGGGTTCTGGAGGGCGACGGGGGTGCGGCGGCAGAAGAAGGAGGGCTGCAGGAGCAGGCCGCGTCCGCCCAGATGGAGTTCGCGGTCGACGGGGTAGTCGGCTTCGAGGACGGGGGCACGCCAGCGGAGCATGGGCGGCAGGGAGGCGAGGAGTTCGCCGGCGCCGCCGTCGAGGAGGGCGCGGCCGCGGGCGGCGCGGTCGGCGTCGACGCGGGTCTGTATGTGGGACCAGTAGGGGGAGACGGCCGCGTGGTGGTAGGCGGCCAGGGCGTCGGCGAGGCGGCCGAGTTGGGTGGTGCAGCCGTCGGCGAGGGAGGCGGCCCAGCCGGTGGAGGGCCGGCCGCCGGGGAGCCGGGAGAGTTCTTCGTTCAGGCGTTCGGGGCCGGTTTCGCGTATGCGTTCAAGTCCGGCGTCGAGGGAATGGGGGCCGCGGGGCGGGGTGAGAAAGTCGGGGAAATATCCCCGACACGGTACGACTGCGGAGAGCAATCGTGTTTCTCCGCTGAGCCGGGCGCGAGTTTCCTGTCGCCATTCGCCGAATACGGAAGCGCCCCGCCGGTCCCTTAAGCGGTGAAAGCTGAGAATCGTTTCCCACAGCGTGTCGGGACCCGGCGCCATACGGAGCCGGGCCAGATCCTCGCCGGTGAAATGAATGCGCAGCACCGAAACCCCACCTGTCCACTGTGTTGCAACCTGTTGCGTTGTGTTGCATCCGCAATTGATCCCCCGACCGACTCGACTGAGTATGCCTCCCGTCACTGCCCGTGACCACGGGCCTTTCAGCCACAGTTGAAAGGCCTCGCGGAAGGTGCCCCGGGGACGAAAAGCTGTACCTCGTCGGGCACGACACCGAGCCAACCGGAAAGATTCTGCGAAGACCGTGGGGGGCTTCACAGGTTCTGGCGGCGGTGGGCGTAGGTGGCGGCTCCGTGCTCGGCGTGGTTGACAGAGTGCGGTTCACGGGTGGGGATCCGTGAACCGCACTCTGCATTTCCGGCCACGGCCCTGTTAAATGTCCGCCATTCAACCGGAATTAAGCGGCCGCACACCTGGCGGGGCCGGTGCTTCGGCGGTCGGGGAAGTGCGCACACGAAAGGGGCAGCACCCCCGCACAGGGTTGCTGCCCCTTCTTGGTGGCCGGAGCCGCCGCCGGATCGGTGGTGAGGGTCGGGGACCCGGCGGCGGTTCCGGGGTCTCAGCGGCTGTCGCTGCCCTTGGACTCGGCCGCGGCGCGGCCGGCTTCGAGGCGGGCGACGGGGATGCGGAACGGCGAGCAGGACACGTAGTCGAGGCCGACCTCGTGGAAGAAGTGCACCGACTCGGGGTCGCCGCCGTGCTCGCCGCAGACGCCGAGCTTGAGGTCGGGGCGGGTGGCGCGGCCGGCCTGGACGGCGGAGCGTACGAGGGAGCCGACGCCGTCCTTGTCGATGGTCTCGAACGGGGAGACTCCGAAGATGCCCTTCTCCAGGTAGGCGGTGAAGAAGCTGGCTTCGACGTCGTCGCGGGAGAAGCCCCACACGGTCTGGGTGAGGTCGTTGGTGCCGAAGCTGAAGAACTGGGCGGCTTCGGCGATCTGGCCGGCCGTCAGGGCGGCGCGGGGCAGTTCGATCATGGTGCCGATGGTCAGCTTGAGTTCGGTGCCGGTGGCGGCCTCGACCTCGGCGATGACGGCGTCGGCCTCCTCGCGGACGATCTCCAGCTCCTGGACGGTGCCGACGAGGGGGATCATGATTTCGGCGCGGGGGTCGCCCTTGGCGTTCTTGCGTTCGGCGGCGGCTTCGGCGATCGCCCGTACCTGCATGGCGAACAGGCCGGGGATGACGAGGCCGAGGCGTACGCCGCGCAGGCCGAGCATGGGGTTCTGCTCGTGCAGCTTGTGGACGGCCTGGAGCAGGCGCAGGTCGTTCTCGTTGGCGTCCTTGCGGGACTCGGCGAGGGCGACGCGTACCGACAGTTCGGTGATGTCGGGCAGGAATTCGTGGAGCGGCGGGTCGAGGAGGCGGACGGTGACGGGGAGTCCGTCCATCGCCTCGAACAGCTCGATGAAGTCCTTCTTCTGGAGCGGGAGCAGGGCACTGAGTGCCGTCTCTCGCTCGTCGTCGGTGTCGGCGAGGATGAGCTTCTCGACCATTTCGCGGCGTTCGCCGAGGAACATGTGCTCGGTGCGGCACAGGCCGATGCCCTGGGCGCCGAAGCGGCGGGCGCGCAGGGCGTCCTCGGCGTTGTCGGCGTTGGCGCGGACGCGCAGGCGGCGTACGCGGTCGGCGTAGGCCATGACGCGGTGGACGGCGCCGACCAGTTCGTCGGCGTCGTCGGCGCCGGCGTGCATGCGGCCCTCGAAGTACTCGACGACGGGGGACGGTACGACGGGGACTTCGCCGAGGTAGACCTTGCCGGTGGAGCCGTCGATGGAGACGACGTCGCCCTCTTCGATGACGGTGCCGGCCTGGGTGGTCATGCGGCGGCGCTTGGTGTCGACCTCCAGCTCCTCGGCTCCGCAGACGCAGGTCTTGCCCATGCCGCGGGCGACGACGGCGGCGTGGGAGGTCTTGCCGCCGCGGGAGGTGAGGATGCCTTCGGAGGCGATCATGCCGTCGAGGTCGTCGGGGTTGGTCTCGCGGCGGATCAGGATGACCTTCTCGCCGGAGCGGGACCATTTGACGGCGGTGTACGAGTCGAAGACGGCCTTGCCGACGGCGGCGCCGGGTGAGGCGGCGATGCCGCGGCCGATGAGGTCGCTCTTGGCGCCGTCGTCGAAGCGGGGGAACATCAGCTGGGCGAGCTGGGCGCCGTTGACGCGCTGGAGGGCCTCGGCCTCGTCGATGAGTCCCTGGTCGACGAGTTGGGTGGCGATGCGGAAGGCGGCGCCCGCGGTGCGCTTGCCGACGCGGGTCTGGAGCATCCACAGCTGGCCGCGCTCGATGGTGAACTCGATGTCGCAGAGATCCTTGTAGTGGGTCTCCAGGGTCTCCATGATGCCCATGAGCTGGTCGTAGGACTTCTTGTCGATGCCCTCCAGGTCGGCGAGGGCGACGGTGTTGCGGATGCCGGCGACGACGTCCTCGCCCTGGGCGTTCTGGAGGTAGTCGCCGTAGACGCCCTGGTGGCCGGAGGCGGGGTCGCGGGTGAAGGCGACGCCGGTGCCGGAGTCGGGGCCGAGGTTGCCGAAGACCATGGAGCAGATGTTGACGGCGGTGCCGAGGTCGCCGGGGATGCGCTCCTGGCGGCGGTAGAGCTTGGCGCGGTCGGTGTTCCACGATTCGAAGACCGAGCAGATCGCGAGGTCCATCTGTTCGCGCGGGTCCTGCGGGAAGTCGCGTCCGGCCTCGGTCTTGACGATCTTCTTGAAGTGCTTGACGAGCTTCTTCAGGTCGCCGGCGTCGAGGTCGGTGTCGACGGTGATCTTCTTGGCGGCCTTGGCTTCGTCGAGGGCTTCCTCGAAGAGTTCGCCGTCGACGCCGAGGACGGTCTTGCCGAACATCTGGATGAGGCGGCGGTAGGAGTCCCAGGCGAACCGCTCGTCGCCGGACTGCTTGGCGAGGCCGGTGACGGACTTGTCGGAGAGCCCGATGTTGAGGACGGTGTCCATCATGCCGGGCATGGAGAACTTGGCGCCGGAGCGGACGGAGACGAGCAGCGGGTCGTCGGCCTGGCCGAGCTTCTTGCCCATGGTGGTCTGGAGGGCGTCGAGGTGTGCGGTGACCTCGTCGCGAAGTTCGGCGGGCTCGTTGCCGCTGTCGAGGTAGACCTTGCAGGCCTCGGTGGTGATCGTGAACCCGGGCGGGACGGGGAGGCCGAGGTTGGTCATCTCGGCGAGGTTCGCGCCCTTCCCGCCGAGAAGGTCCTTGAGGTCCCTGTTCCCCTCGGTGAAGTCGTAGACGAACTTCTGGGTGTGCTGGAGGTTGCTGTCTTCCGACACGGGTCTCGACTCCTCGAATCCGCGGTGGCTGCCCTGACGGCGAGGAACATACCCAGATCGAAGGTGTCTCGGTACGTGCACTTGGGCGTCACGGGGTCGTAACCACTCGTCCGCCACCAGATCGAAAGTGACTGGCGCGTAGGGAGGGGTGAGGCGGTGCCTTCATCACTTGAACGAAGAAGGTAAAGAAAGGGCCTGGATGCGCTCACTTGAGCGGATCTCACGACAGGTGAGTTCATCACTTGAACGAAGAAGGGGTGGCACTGAGTGCCACCCCTTTCAGAGATGCAACCACGCAAAAAGTGCTCATCTGAGCGCAACCCCTATCAGGGGTGGCGAGAATCACGCGCTCGATCGAGCGGGATTCCAGACTTCGGACCGCTCTTTGGACCGGTCCGGCACGATCCGGACCGGCGCGGATCAGCCGCCGGAGGTGTCCAGCTCGGCTTCCATCGTGATGCCGGAGCAGTCGTAGGGGTCCTTCAGCCAGCCGTCCGGCAGGACGACCCGGTTGTTTCCGGACGTTCTGCCGCGCGGGCCGTCCGCACCGTCCGGCCACGACTGGTCCAGGTCCAGCTCGCTCAACTGAGCGGCCAGTTCCTCCAGGGACGAGGTGACCGCGAGGGACTTGCGCATCGCCGATCCGACCGAGAACCCCTTCAGGTACCAGGCGACGTGCTTGCGGAAGTCGATCACACCGCGGGTCTCGTCGCCGATCCACTCGCCGAGCAGCGTCGCGTGCCGCAGCATCACCTCGGAGACCGTGCGCAGCGTGGGGCGCGCGAAGGAGTCGGTGCCCTCGAACGCGGCCACCAGGTCGCCGAAGAGCCAGGGGCGCCCGAGGCAGCCGCGGCCGACCACGACGCCGTCGCAGCCGGTCTCCTTGACCATGCGCAGCGCGTCCTCGGCGCACCAGATGTCGCCGTTGCCGAGGACCGGGATCTCCGGGACGTGCTCCTTGAGGCGGGCGATGGCGTCCCAGTCGGCGGTGCCGCCGTAGTGCTGGGCGGCGGTGCGGCCGTGCAGGGCGATCGCGGTGACGCCCTCCTCGACGGCGATCCGGCCGGCGTCGAGGAAGGTGATGTGGTCGTCGTCGATGCCCTTGCGCATCTTCATGGTGACCGGCAGGTCGCCCGCGCCCGTGACGGCCTCGTGCAGGATCGCGCGGAGCAGGGGCCGCTTGTAGGGCAGGGCCGAACCGCCGCCCTTGCGGGTCACCTTGGGGACGGGGCAGCCGAAGTTGAGGTCGATGTGGTCGGCGAGGTCCTCGTCGACGATCATGCGGACGGCCTTGCCGACGGTGACCGGGTCCACTCCGTAGAGCTGGATCGAGCGCGGGGTCTCGCTCTCGTCGAAGTGGATGAGCTGCATGGTCTTCTCGTTGCGCTCGACCAGCGCCCGCGTGGTGATCATCTCGCTGACGAACAGGCCCTTGCCGCCGGAGAACTCACGGCACAGGGTGCGGAACGGGGCGTTGGTGATGCCGGCCATGGGTGCGAGCACCACGGGCGGCTGCACGGTGTGCGGGCCGATGGAGAGCGTGGTCATCTGTTCATTGTCGCGCATGCGGGAGGCGGCTCTTCGGGGCCGGCGTCGCGTCGCCGGTTATTATTAGTTAGGCGTACTATCGAAGCCATGTCCGAGCCGACCCACCGCCGACGGATGCTCATCCTGGCGATCTGCTGCCTGAGCCTGCTGATCGTCAGTCTCGACAACACCGTCCTCAACGTTGCCCTCCCCTCCCTGCAGAAGGACTTCCACGCCGAGGTCTCCGGTCTGCAGTGGACGATCGACGCCTACACCCTCGTCCTCGCCTCGCTCCTGATGCTGTCGGGGTCGACCGCCGACCGCATCGGCCGCCGCAAGGTGTTCCAGACGGGTCTGGTCCTGTTCACCATCGGCTCGCTGCTCTGCTCGCTCGCGCCCAGCCTCACCACCCTCGTGATCTTCCGGATGGTGCAGGCGGTGGGCGGCTCGATGCTCAACCCCGTCGCGATGTCGATCATCACCAACACCTTCACCGACGCCCGCGAACGCGCCCGCGCCATCGGCGTGTGGGGAGCCGTCGTCGGCATCTCGATGGCCATGGGGCCGATCGTCGGCGGCGCCCTGGTCGAATCGGTGGGCTGGCGCTCGATCTTCTGGCTCAACCTGCCGGTCGGTGCGATCGCGCTGTTCCTGACGTGGCGCTTCATCCCCGAGTCGCGCGCGCCCAAGCCGCGCCGCCCCGACCCGGTCGGTCAGCTCCTGGTCATCGCGCTGCTCGGTTCGCTGACGTACGCGATCATCGAGGTGCCGAGCGCCGGCTGGGACTCGCCGAAGATCCTCGCCTTCGCCTCGCTGGCCGTGGCCTCGCTGATCGGGCTCCTGGTGTACGAGCCGAGGCGCGCCGAGCCCCTCATCGATCTGCGGTTCTTCCGCAGTGCCCCGTTCAGCGGCGCCACGGTGATAGCGGTCTCCGCGTTCTCCGCGCTCAGCGGGTTCCTCTTCCTCAACACCCTCTATCTGCAGAACGCCCGCGGTCTGAGCGCCCTGAACGCCGGGCTCTACATGCTGCCGATGGCCGCGCTGACCTTCGTGTGCGCGCCGGTCTCGGGCCGGCTCGTCGGCAACCGGGGCCCGCGGCTGTCGCTGTTGATCGCGGGCGTGGCGATGGCGTCGAGCGGGCTGCTGTTCGCGCTCTTCGACGCCGAGCGGACCACGGCGCTCCTGTTCACCGGGTACGTCCTGTTCGGGCTCGGCTTCGGCATGGTCAACGCGCCGATCACCAACACGGCGGTCTCCGGGATGCCCCGAGCGCAGGCCGGTGTGGCCGCGGCGGTCGCCTCCACGAGCCGGCAGATCGGGCAGACGCTGGGCGTCGCGGTGATCGGCGCGGTCCTCGCGGGCGGCATGGCGGGCGTCTCGGCGGGCGCGTACGCCGGTCATTTCCCGGACGCGGCGCGGCCCGCGTGGTGGATCATCGCGGGGTGCGGTCTGAGCGTGCTGCTGCTCGGGCTCGCCACGAGCGGGAAGTGGGCGCACGAGTCGGCGCGCCGCACCGCGCGGCGCCTGGAGGCGCCCGTGGCTCAGACGCCGGCGGACGCCAACGCCTGAGCGCGGTCACCCGCGGCGAGCGCCTGGAGGCGCTCCAGGCGCTCGCGGGTCTCCTCGTCGCAGGGCACGTACATCACCAGGCGCGGGCCGGCCGTCGGGCCGAGCCACAGATTGGTGTGTTCGAGGGAGAGCAGGCCGACGTGGGCGTTGCGCAGGTACTTCGTCTTGCCGCCCTGGGTGACCACCTCGTGCCGGGCCCACACCTCGCGGAACTCCGCGGACGCCCCTTCGAGGCGGGCGAGCAGCGCCTTCCAGGCCGGCTCGGCGAGGTGCTCGGCCATCGAGGCGCGGAATTTGGCGGCCATCAGCCGGTTCATGTCGGGCAGGTCGACGACGGAGGCCCGCCACTGGGGGTTGGTGAAGGCCAGCCACAGGCAGTTGCGGTCCTCGGGCGGCACGGCGTCCAGGTCGCACAGGAGCCGGCCGTACGTCCGGTTGTGGGCGAGGATGTCGTACCGGCTGTTCTGGACGCAGGCCGGGATCGGTCCCAGCTGGTCGAGCATGGCGCGCAGCGCGGGGGTGACCCGGGGGCAGGGCGCGTTGGGTGTGGGGTCGAGGGCGCCGGCCAGTGCGAAGAGGTGGCTGCGCTCGCTGGGGTCCAGGAGCAGGGCCCGCGCGAGGGCGTCGAGGACCTGCGGGGAGACCTGGATGTCGCGGGCCTGTTCCAGCCAGGTGTACCAGGTGACGCCGACGGCGGAGAGCTGGGCGACCTCCTCGCGGCGCAGCCCCGGGGTGCGGCGGCGCCGGCCGGGCGGCAGGCCGACCTGCTCGGGGGTGATCCGCTCGCGTCGGCTGCGCAGGAATTCGGCCAGCTCATGGCGGCGGACGTCGCTCGCCGGTGCCACAGGGCTCATGGACTCAGGGTGCCGTACGCGTCGGCCCTTGTCAGCCGGTGTCCAGGTAGTAGTAGTACCAGGATAAGAAGACTCTGGTACCAGGCTGAGAAAAGGTGGATCGTCCTCATCGTGAGCGAAACAACGGTACGGACGACCTCTCAGCCCTCCCCCACCTCTCCCGCTTCTCCGGCCACGTCGGCCTCCCCTGCTTCCGGGTCCGTTCCGGTGGCCCATCACGGGGCGGTCATCGGGCCCCTCGGCCTGTTCACGGTGCTGCTCGGCGCCGCGCTGCCCATGATCGACTTCTTTATCGTCAATGTCGCGCTGCCGTCGATCGACAGCGACCTCGCCGCGGGGCCCGCGACGCTGGAACTGGTCGTGGCGGGATACGGCGTCGCCTACGCGGTGCTGCTCGTGCTCGGCGGGCGGCTCGGCGACATGGCGGGCCGGCGCAGGCTGTTCCTGACGGGCATGGCGGCGTTCGCCCTCACCTCGCTCGCCTGCGGTCTCGCGCCGACCGCCTGGACGCTGGTGGGCGCACGGGTGGCGCAGGGCGCCGCGGCCGCGCTGATGCTGCCGCAGGTCCTCGCCACCATCCAGGCCACCACCCGGGGCCCGCGCCGGGCCAGGGCGATGAGCCTGTACGGGGCGACCGGCGGGCTCTCCATGGTCGCCGGGCAGATCCTCGGCGGCGTCCTGGTCGCGGCCGACGTCGCCGGCACGGGCTGGCGCTCGGTGTTCCTGGTCAACGTGCCCGTCGCCGTCGTCGGCCTGGTCCTCGCCGTGCGCACGGTCCCCGAGACCCGCTCCGACAGGCCGGCCACCATCGACGTGGCGGGCACCCTGCTCCTCGCGCTCTCCCTGCTCTCGCTGCTGCTCCCGCTCACCGAGGGGCGCGCCGCGGGCTGGCCGCTGTGGACGTGGGTCGCGCTCGGTGTCTTCCCGTTCGCGGCGATCGCCTTCTTCCTGGTCGAGCGGCGGGCCGACCGGCTGGGCCGGACACCGCTGGTGCCGCCGAGCCTGCTGGACACGGAGTCGCTGCGCCGTGGCCTCGTGATGGTCGTGCCGTTCTCGATCGGCTTCAGCGGCTTCATGTTCGTCGTCGCGGTGGTGCTGCAGCAGGGGCTGCGGATGGGACCGGTCTCCGCCGGTCTGGCCCTGGTGCCGATGGCGGCCGCCTTCTTCGCGGCGTCGCTGGCCGGGCCGAAGCTGATCGGCCGGTTCGGCACCCGCGTCGTGAGCGCGGGCGGTGTGATCCAGGCGGCCGGTATCGCCCTGCTCACGCTGACCGTGTGGCACGGCTGGTCGGGCCTGACCGTCGCCGAACTCGCCCCCGGCGTCGCGGTGGCCGGCCTCGGCCAGGGCCTCCAGCTCCCGGTCCTCATCCGGCTGATGCTCTCCGACATACCGGCCGACCGGGCCGGAGTGGGCGGCGGCGTGGTCGTCACCACCCAGCAGTCCGCGCTCGCTCTCGGGGTGGCCACCCTGGGCACGCTCTTCCTCGCCCTCGCCCCCTCGCTCGGCATGCGGGACGCGCTCGTCGTCACGCTCCTGGCGCAGCTCGGCCTCGTCGTCGTCACGGCACTCCTCAGCCTGCGGCTGCCGCGTGTCATGCGGTGAGCGGGGACGCGTGACCCGAAGGGCCCGGACCGTGCACACGGTCCGGGCCCTTCGGCGTGCGCGGCGGGCCCGCTCGCGCCGGGGTCCGTGTTGCTTCCCCGGGGCGGTGACAGATGACAGATATTGAAATCTGTCATCTGTCATGTCATGGTGGATACGTATCCCGCCCCACCCCTCCGCCATCAAGGAGCCCCTCATGCGCACCCGCACCCTCGGTACCACCGGCCCCCGTGTCTCCGCGCTCGGTCTCGGCTGCATGGGCATGTCCGCCCTGTACGGAGAGGCCGACCGCGGCGAGTCCATCGCCACCGTGCACGCCGCGCTCGACGCCGGCGTCACCCTCCTGGACACCGGCGACTTCTACGCGATGGGCCACAACGAGATGCTCATCGGCGAGGCGCTGCGTTCCGCTCCCGCCGCGGCCCGCGAACAGGCGCTGACCAGTGTGAAGTTCGGGGCGTTGCGGGACCCGGACGGCGGCTGGTCGGGTTATGACGGGCGGCCGGCCGCGGTGCGGAACTTCGCCGCGTACTCGTTGCAGCGGCTCGGGGTCGACCACATCGACGTCTACCGGATCGCGCGGATCGATCCGGATGTGCCGATCGAGGAGACGGTCGGCGCCATCGCCGAGCTGGTGCAGGCCGGTCATGTGCGGCACATCGGTCTCTCCGAGGTCGGGGCGGACACGCTGCGCCGGGCCGCCGCGGTGGCTCCGATCTCCGATCTGCAGATCGAGTACTCGCTGGTGTCGCGCGGCATCGAGGAGGAGATCCTGCCGGCCGCCGTGGAGCTGGGCATCGGCGTCACCGCGTACGGGGTCCTCTCGCGCGGTCTGATCAGCGGGCACTTCGCGCCGGACCGGCAGCTGGCTCCGGGTGACTTCCGCGGCATGAGCCCGCGTTTCCAGGGCGAGAACCTGCGGCACAACCTCTCTCTGGTGGAGGCGCTGCGGAAAATCGCCGAGCAGAAGGGTGTCTCGGTGGCGCAGATCGCCATCGCGTGGGTGCTGGCGCAGGGCGAGGGCCGGGGTGCGGACATCGTGCCGCTGGTCGGTGCGCGGACGCGGGAGCGGCTCGCGGAGGCGCTCGGGGCGCTGGATGTGGTGCTGTCCGCGGAGGATCTGGCCGCGATCGAGGCTGCGGTGCCGGCGGGTGCGGCGGCGGGTGAGCGGTATCCGGCGGCGCAGATGGCGCATCTGGACAGCGAGCGCTGAGCCTTTCGCCGGGGCTCGGGGACCGTCCTGACCTGTGGACAAGTCTGTCACCCGGGGTTGTCCACAGGCCCGTCGGGCCGTTGGGAGCACAGGTAACGTCATGGCCATGAGTACGGAACCACTGACCGCCGAGCGCATCCTCGTCGCGACCGAGGAGGTGCTGCGCCGCCACGGGCCGGTGAAGGCCACGGTCGTCGATGTCGCGCGTCAGCTGGGGGTGAGTCATGGCAGTGTGTACCGCCATTTCCGTACGAAGGCGGCGTTGCGTGAGGCGGTCACGGAGCGGTGGCTGAACCGTTCGACGGAGCTGTTGCGGGAGATCGCGTCCCGTCAGGATCTGGAGTCGGCGGTGGTGCTGCGGCTGTGGCTGAGCGAGCTGTTCTTGGCGAAGATGCACAAGGCGGGTGACGACCCGGAGCTGTTCGAGACGTATGAGGTGCTGCTGCGGGAGAACAGCCGGGTGGTGGAGGAGCACATCGGTGAGCTGGTGGATCAGCTGACGGTGATCGTGCGGTTCGGTGTGGAGCGGGGCGAGTTCGCGGTGCCGGACGCGGCGGCGGTGTCGGCGCGTGCGGTGTTCGACGCGACGGGCCGCTTCCATGATCCGGTGTATGCGGCGGAGTGGTCGCGGCCGTCGATCCGGGACGAGTTCGGGGCGGTGGTGGATCTGTTGGTGCAGGGTTTGCGGCGTCAGCCGGCCGGCGGGCCCCAGGCGGGGTAGCCGACGGTGACGGAGCCCGAGCCGCTGGAGACGTCGAGGGTGTGGTCGGAGGTGTTGTCGGCGAGCGTGTCGGCGATGGTGCGGGCTCCCGATCCGGAGTGGCCGAGGATGCGGTAGTGGGTGCCGTCGGGGACGGTGAGGGCGACGGTGCCGGAGCCGGCGACGGCGTTGGCGCGGCGGGGAGGGGCGGTGAATTCGGCGCGTATGGTGCCGGAGCCCGTCTTCAAGTCGGCTTCTGGGGTGGCGAGTTGGGTTGCTTCGATCTCGCCGGAGCCGACGGTGGCCCGGACGGTGCCTTTGAGTCCGCGCAGGGTCATGCCGCCGGAGCCGTTGGTGAGGTCGGCCGGTCCCGTCAGGTCGCGTACGCGGATGGCGCCGGAGTCGCTGCGTACCGTGAGGGCGACTTCGGGGGGCACGGTGAGGTGGAGGTCGATCTGGCAGTTCTGGAGGTACCGGTCGACGTAGCCGTTGCACTGGGCGTGGACTTTGAGGGTGTCGCCGTCCCAGGTCCGGTCGATGGTGGGTTTTTTCAGCAGCCAGTTGAGGGTGGCGTCCAGGGCGACGTGGCGGGCGGGGCCGGTGGTGACGGTGATCTGGGCTGATCCGGCGTCGACTTCGACGGCGGACACGGTGTGGGGGCGGTCGTTGTCGGGGCCGGTGTAGGCGCCGGTGCGGCTCGCGTGGTCGGCGAGGAGGGAGGTGGTGAGCGGCACGACGATGAACAGGGCGCCGGTGATCGCGACGAGGATCCAGGGGAGGCGGTGGCGGGGGCGTTGGGTGTCGGGTCCGTGTGTCGTGCTCGGGCCGGTCGTGCCGCCGGGGGGTGTGGTGGCCCGGGGTGGTGTGGGCTGCTCGGTGTCTGTGCCGGTGGGGGTCATGCGGGGCCGCCGTTGAGGAAGCGGAGGACGGCGAGGACGCGGCGGTGGTCGCCGTCGGCGATGGGCAGGTCGAGTTTGGCGAAGATGTTGTTGATGTGTTTGGCGACCGCGCTTTCGCTGACGACGAGTTCGGCGGCGATGCCGGCGTTGGAGCGGCCTTCGGCCATGAGGGCGAGGACTTCGCGTTCGCGGGGGGTGAGGCGTTCGAGGGGGTCGGGTCCGCCGCCGCGGCGCAGCAGGAGCTGGGCGACGACTTGGGGGTCGAGGGCGGTGCCTCCGGCGGCGACGCGCCTGAGGGCGTCGATGAACTCCTCGACGTCGGCGACGCGTTGCTTGAGGAGGTAGCCGATGCCGCCGCTCTGGGTGGCGAGGAGGTCGGCGGCGTAGCGTTCTTCGACGTATTGGGAGAGGAGCAGTACGGCGGTGCCGGGCCATTGTTGACGGATCATCAGGGCGGCGCGTACGCCTTCGTCGGTGAAGCCGGGTGGCATGCGGACGTCGACGAGGGCGAGGTCGGGCCGGTGGGTTTCGACGGCGGTGAGCAGGGTTTCGGCGTCGCCTGTTTCGGCGGCGACGTCGAATCCGGCCATGTCGAGGACTTTGACGAGTCCTATCCGCAGCAGTACTGAGTCTTCGGCGATCACAGCCCGCACGGCAGCTCCACAGTGATGGTGGTCGGGCCCCCGTGGGGGCTGGTGATGGTGAGGGTTCCGTCGATGGACCCTACGCGTTTGTGGAGGCCGAGGAGTCCGGTGCCGGCGGCGGGGTCGGCGCCGCCGATGCCGTTGTCGGTGACGGTGATCGTCAGGGTGGTGGTGTGGCGGCGGACGTGGACCGAGCAGCGGGTGGCGTGGGCGTGTTTGGCGATGTTGGCGAGGGTTTCGGAGACGACGAAGTAGGCGACGGCTTCGATGGTGGGTGTGGGTCGCCGGTCGAGGTCGACGGTGAGGTCGACGGGGAAGGGGGCGCGGGCGGCGATGCCGGAGATCGCGGCGTCGAGGCCGCGGTCCTCCAGGACGGCGGGGTGGAGTCCGCGGACGAGGTTGCTGAGTTCTTCGATGGCTTCTTTGGCCTCGCGGTGGGCTTCGTCGATGACGGCGCGGGCTTCGGGTGGCAGGTCGGTGAGGGTGGCGCGGGCGATGCCGAGGTTCATGGCGAGGGAGACCAGGCGTTGTTGGGCGCCGTCGTGGAGGTCTCGTTCGATGCGGCGGCGTTCCAGGTCGGCGGCGTCGAGGACGTCGGCGCGGCTTTCGGCGAGGTCCTCGACGCGGCGTTCGAGTTCTTTGGCGCGGTTGGGGCCGAGGAGGGCGGTGGCGGCGCCGGTGTCGAGGCGGGCGATGAGCGCGGCGAGGGCGGGGGTGGCGAGGAGGAGCAGGACGCCGAGGATGGTGAAGCCGACGTACTTGTCGCTCCAGCCCGTGGGGCGCTGGCCGGCGGGCAGGGCCCAGGCCCAGGAGAAGACGAGGGCGAAGGCGGCGCCGGCGGTCCAGCCGATGACGACGAGGGCGCCGCCGAGTGCGGCGAGCGGGGAGACCAGCAGGTGGTAGCCGTATTGGCGCCAGGTCGTTTCGGCGCGCAGCCGGGGTATGAGTCCGTGCCGGTGGTACCAGGGGCGGGGCCAGTGGATGGCGGGTATGTCGTGGCCGGTCAGTGACCAGAAGCGGCTGCGTTGGAGGGTGGTGAGCAGGGGGCACAGGGCGAGCACGGCCGCGAGGGCGGTGAGGGCGCTGCCGGGGTGGAAGGTGAGGAAGGTGACGGCGAGTGCGGCGGGTGTGGCCATGGGGACGGCGGCGGCCACGAGGGCGGTGTTGCGCCAGGCCCACGCCGACCACGGCGCGTGGGCTGCGCTCCAGTGGTACGCGCGCCGCAGCGGGCCGGGAGTTGCCATGTGCTCAGGGTAGTTGGGCTGGTGGGGGGCGTTCCATCATGCTGTTGCCCGGTGGGGGGTGTAGCCAGCACCACCGTGGGTTCGGACAGTCGCGTTACTGACCTGGGGTGGTGCGGCGGGGAAGTCTGGGGCTGTGCTCGGGCGGAGGGACCGTCGGGCCGGAAGGAGCCCGTCGTCATGACTCTCGTCGCCCCGCAGACCCGTCCGAGCCGGTCGGTGTCCACCGTTGTGGGTGGTTGGGGCGCATGGCGCCGGCCGCGTCTGGCGACGGTTGTGACGGGGGCGGGGCTTGCGCTGGTGCCGTGGATGGTGGTGCTGGCGAAGACGCTGCCGCGGTCGACGGAGGTGTCCAACTGGGCTACGGCGTGGGTGGGGTTGGACGCGTTGCTGGCGTTGGGGCTCACGGGGACGGGGGTGTTGCTGCGGCGTGATGATCCGCGTGCGGCGCAGGTTGCTGCGGCGACGGGGGCGGTGTTGTTGGTGGACGCGTGGTTCGATGTCACGACTGCGGCGGCGGGTACGGAGTTCGCGACTGCGCTGGCGCTGGCGTTGGTGGCGGAGTTGCCGATGGCGGCGGTCTGCGCGAGGGTCGCCCTCCGCAAACCGTAGCGGCGCCGGGCGCCTTGCGTGGGCGCACGGGGCTGCACCTTCTGCCCGGCTCCGCCGCGGTGGGCTCGGCCGGTCGCTCGGTGCCGGGTGCCCTACTCGGGGCGCGGGGCTGAGCCTTCTGCCCGGCTCCGCCGCGGTGGGCTCGGGTCGCGGGTGCGGCTCCGGGTGCCCTACGTCTTTAGGGGCGCGGGGCTGAGCCTTCTGCGCGGCTCCGCCGCAGCGGGCTCGGGTCGCGGGTGTGGCTCCGGGTGCCCTACGTTTTTAGGGGCGCGGGGAACTGCGCGGGTGCCCCAGCACGGTCCGCAGACGGCAGGCGGGGTTGCTGGGGCTCCGCCCCAGACCCCGGGGGATGCCCCACCCCACCCCTTCCCGAAACCCTCCGGGGGCGGGAAGAGGGGGCTGAGGTCCAGGCTCCTGGGGCTCCGCCCCAGACCCCGTTCGCGCCCGAAAGGCGCTCGTCCTCAAACGCCGGACGGGCTGGAGGTGGGCGCCCGGCACCGAGCAGCCGGACAGACTGAAAGGGCGCGCTCGTCCTCAAACCGCCGGACCGGCTGAAAGCGCGCTCGTCCTCGCACGCCGGACCGGCTGAAGATGCCGCGGCCGGGCGCCCTGCCCAGGGGGAGGGATGCCGACGCCGGGCACGCTGCCGAGGGCAACCCGCTCAGGGGCGCGGGGCCCCGCTCCCGTCCGAGACCCGTGGTGGGGTCGGGCGGGGGCGGAGCCCCGGGGGGTCAGCAGCCGAGGAGGCGGGTGGCGAGGTACTGCTGGATCTGGTCGAGGGAGACCCGCTCCTGCGCCATCGTGTCCCGCTCGCGCACCGTCACCGCGTTGTCGTCGAGCGTGTCGAAGTCGACGGTGACGCAGAACGGCGTGCCGATCTCGTCCTGGCGGCGGTAGCGGCGCCCGATCGCACCGGCGTCGTCGAACTCGATGTTCCAGTTCTGCCGCAGGTCCGCCGCGAGGCCCTTGGCCTTCGGGGAGAGCTGCGGGTTGCGGGAGAGCGGCAGGACGGCGACCTTGACGGGCGCGAGGCGCGGGTCGAGGCGCATCACGGCGCGCTTCTCCATGACGCCCTTGGCGTTGGGTGCCTCGTCCTCGCTGTAGGCGTCGAGGAGGAAGGCGAGCATGGCGCGGCCGACACCGGCTGCGGGCTCGATGACGTACGGCGTCCAGCGCTCGCCGGCTTCCTGGTCGAAGTAGACCAGGTCGTGGCCGGAGGCCTTGGAGTGGGCGTTGAGGTCGTAGTCGGTGCGGTTGGCGACGCCTTCGAGCTCGCCCCACTCGCTGCCGCCGAAGCTGAAGCGGTACTCGATGTCGGCGGTGCGCTTGGAGTAGTGGGAGAGCTTCTCCTGCGGGTGCTCGAACCAGCGCATGTTCTCTTCACGCAGGCCGAGGCCGGTGTACCAGTTCCAGCGCTGCTCCATCCAGTATTCCTGCCACTGCTCGTCCTCGCCGGGCTTGACGAAGAACTCCATCTCCATCTGCTCGAACTCGCGGGTGCGGAAGATGAAGTTGCCGGGCGTGATCTCGTTGCGGAAGGACTTGCCCATCTGCGCGATGCCGAACGGCGGCTTCTTGCGGGAAGTCTGCAGGACCTGGCCGAAGTTGGTGAAGATGCCCTGGGCGGTCTCGGGGCGCAGGTAGGCGACGGAGGCGGTGTCCTGGGTGGGGCCGAGGTGGGTGGAGAGCAGGCCGGAGAAGCTCTTGGGCTCGGTGAAGGTGCCCTTGTTGCCGCAGTTGGGGCAGTTGAGGTCGGCGAGGCCGTTCTCGGGGGCCTTGCCGTGCTTCTCCTCGTACGCCTCTTCGAGGTGGTCCGCGCGGAAACGCTTGTGGCAGGAGGTGCACTCGGTGAGCGGGTCGGTGAAGGTGGCGACGTGGCCGGAGGCCTCCCAGACCTCGGAGGCCAGGATCACCGACGAGTCGATGCCGACGACGTCCTCACGCGAGGTGACCATGTAGCGCCACCACTGGCGCTTCAGGTTCTCCTTCAGCTCGACACCCAGCGGCCCGTAGTCCCAGGCGGCCTTCTGGCCGCCGTAGATCTCGCTGCACGGGTAGACGAAGCCACGGCGCTTGCTCAGGTTGACGATGGTGTCGATCTTGTCGGCGGCCACGGTGCTCTCTTCATTAACGACGACGTGAACGGGGGAACGGCGAAGCCTTCAGATTACCGGCGGTCGCACCCCCTCTATCAAATCGGTTGTCGCGCGGGGTCCTGTGCGGGGGGCCACCCGTACTGATTATTGACAACCGTTTCCATCTTTGTTGAAAATGGATGTCATGAACGTACGCCGCCTCATACCCACGGCCGCCCTCTCCTGCGCCGCCCTCCTCGGCCTCACCGCCCTCACGGCCTGCGGTGCGGAAGGCTCCGGCGACGGCAGGAAGGACGGCAGGCTGGACGTGGTGGCGTCGTTCTATCCGCTGCAGTTCCTGACCGAGCAGATAGGCGGGGACCATGTGGCGGTCACCGCGCTGACCAAGCCCGGCGTGGAGCCGCACGACCTGGAGATCAGCGCCCGCCAGACCGCGAAGCTCAACGACGCCGACGCGGTCGTCTACCTCAAGGGCCTCCAGCCCGCCGTCGACGCGGCGGTCGCCCAGGCCGACCTCAAGACGAAGATCGACGCCTCGACGCTCACCTCGATGGAGAAGCACGGCAACGAAGTGGGCGGCCACGCCGCGGCCCACGACCACACCACCGGCGCCGAAGGCGAGCAGGGCGACGAGGCGGGAGGGAGCGGGGGCGAGCACGGCCACCGTCACTCCGAGGCCGGCGACGACCCGCACATCTGGCTCGACCCGGTGAAGTACGCCGAGGTCGCCAAGGGCGTCGGCGCCGCCCTCGCCAAGGCCGACCCCGCGCACGCCGCGGACTACCGCAAGAACACCGACACGCTGGTGGGCAGGCTCGGCGCCCTCGACAAGGAGTACGCGGCCGCCCTCAAGAACTCCACGGCCCTCACCTCCCGGGTCTTCATCACCACCCACGCCGCCTTCGGCTACCTCGCCGAGCGCTACGGGCTGACCGAGGAGGCCATCAACGGCCTCGACCCGGACTCCGAGCCCAGCCCCGCGCGGATCAGGGACCTCCAGAAGATGGCGAAGGCCGACGGCGTCACGACCGTCTTCTACGAGACGCTGGTCAGCGACAAGACCGCCAAGACCCTCGCCTCGGACGCCTCGCTCAAGACCGACGTCCTGGACCCCCTGGAGGGGATCACCGACCGGTCGAGGGGCACCGACTACTTCTCGGTGATGCGGTCCAACCTGACCGCCCTGACCACGGCGCTCACCGCCAAGTGACCATCCTGCCCACCGCTTTGGAGGCTCCCGCCATGGCGCCCGTCACACCCGCAGCCCCTGCCACGCCCTCCGCGGCCCCCACCCCCGCCGCATCCCCCTCCCCCGTCATAGCCCTCACCAAGGTGACCGCCGAGCTCGGCTCGCGCCCCGTCCTGCGCGGCATCGACCTGACCGTCATGCCCGGCGAGGTCGTGGCCCTGCTCGGCGCGAACGGCTCCGGCAAGTCGACGGCGATCCGCACCCTCATCGGCCAGGTGCCGCTCAGCGGCGGCACCGTCGAGATCTTCGGCACCCCCCGCCGGCGCTTTCGCGACTGGGGGCGCGTCGGCTACGTACCGCAGCGCACCACGGCCGCGGGCGGCGTGCCCGCCACGATCCGCGAGGTCGTCTCCACCGGCCGCCTCTCCCGGGCCCGCTTCGGCGTCCTGCGCAAGGCCGACCGCGAGGCCGTCGACGCGGCGATCGCGGCCGTGGGCCTCGCCGACCGCGCGAAGGACTCCGTCGACGCACTCTCCGGCGGCCAGCACCAACGCGTCCTGATCGCACGGGCGTTGGCCGCCGAACCCGAACTCCTGATCATGGACGAGCCGATGGCGGGCGTCGACATCGAGAGCCAGGAGATCCTCGCGGCGACCCTGCGCGAACAGGTCGCCGCCGGTGCGTCCGTCCTGCTCGTCCTGCACGAACTCGGGCCGCTGGAACCCCTCATCGACCGGGCGGTGGTGCTGCGCGACGGCTGCGTCGTGCACGACGGGCCGCCGCCGAGGGCCGTCGGCCAGCACGCGCTGCCCGGCCACGACCACGTACATCCGCACACGGCCGCCGAGCCGGTACGCACGGGACTGCTGACCTGATCATGATGGAACTCCTCAACTCCGCTTTCATGCAACGGGCGTTGTTCGCCGCCGCCCTCGTCGGCATCACCGCGCCGGCCGTCGGGATCTACCTCGTCCAGCGCCGCCAGGCCCTCATGGGCGACGGCATCGGCCACGTGGCGATGACCGGCGTCGGCCTCGGCTTCCTGCTCTCCACCTCACCGGTGTGGATGGCGACCCTGGTCTCCGTGCTCGGCGCGGTCACCATGGAACTGATCCGCTGGTACGGCAAGACGCGCGGCGACATCGCGCTCGCGATGCTGTTCTACGGCGGCATGGCGGGCGGTGTGCTCTTCATCAACCTCGCGCCCGGCGGCTCCACCGCCAACCTCAACTCCTACCTCTTCGGCTCCCTCGCGACGGTCTCCCGCTCCGACGTGTGGGCCATCAGCCTCCTCGCCGCGTTCGTCCTGATCGTCACCGTCGGCCTGCGCCGCCAGCTCTTCGCGGTCAGCCAGGACGAGGAGTTCGCCCGGGTGACGGGACTGCCGGTGCGCGCCCTGAACCTGCTCACCGCGGTCACGGCGGCGGTCACCGTCACGGTCGCGATGCGGGTGGTGGGCCTGCTCCTGGTCTCCGCGCTGATGGTGGTGCCGGTCGCCGCCGCCCAGCAGCTGTCCCGCAGCTTCGCCTGGACCTTCGCGATCGCGGTGGCGATCGGCGTGACGGTCACGCTGAGCGGAACGGTCGTCACGTACTACGAGGACGTGCCGCCCGGCGCCGTCATCGTCCTGTTCACGATCGCGATCTTCATCGCCCTGACCGCGCTCGCCGCGCCCCTGGCCAGGCGGCGGGCCCGCGCCACGGCGGCGGCGTCGCCGGGCGAGGGCGAGTGCGGCCTCGACGTACCCGGCGGGGCACCCGGTGGCGTGCCCGGCCCCGCAAAGCCTCAGGCCGGCGAGGTCACGGCCTGAGCGGGAGCTGGCACAATGGCCCGAGGAAGGTTTGTACGGGTCAAGGCTTGGAGGCACCTGTGACGACAGCGCCGCTCGGCGGGTCCAATACCGCCCCCGTACGAGGCCGGTCGACCCGGCAGCGTGCCGCGGTGGCGGCGGCGCTGGACGAGGTGGACGAGTTCCGCAGCGCGCAGGAGCTGCACGACATGCTCAAGCACCGGGGCGACTCGGTGGGCCTGACCACCGTCTACCGCACGCTGCAGTCCCTCGCGGACGCCGGCGAGGTGGATGTGCTGCGCACCAGCGACGGGGAGTCGGTGTACCGGCGCTGCTCCTCCGGCGACCACCACCATCACCTGGTGTGCCGGGTGTGCGGCAAGGCGGTGGAGGTCGAGGGGCCGGCGGTCGAGAAGTGGGCGGAGTCGATCGCGTCGCAGCACGGGTATGTGAACGTGGCCCACACGGTGGAGATCTTCGGGACGTGTGAGGTGTGCGCGGGCGCGGAGTAGCTCCGCGGGACGCCGACCCGCCAAGCCCCGGGGCGGAGCCCCAGGCAACCCCGCCTTCGGGTGCGGACCGTGCCCGCGCCCCCAGGTGGGCTGCTCTCGGGCAGGGTGCCCAGCATCGGCCACCCCAGCCCGTCCGGCTGCTCGACCCCGGCCCGTGCGGGCCACCTCAGCCCGTCCGGCGTTTGAGGACGAGCGCCCTTCAGGCGCGAACGGGGTCTGGGGCGGAGCCCCAGGGGCCGGCTTCAGGGTGCGGACCGTGCGTGGCTTGGCGCGCAGTTCCCCGCGCCCCTAGCGGGGTTGGTCTTGGCGGCATGCCCCATCCAGGCCATCCCAGCCCGTCCGGCGGTTGAGGACGAGCGGCTTTCGGGTGCGGAACGGGGGCCGGGGCGGGGCCCCGGGGACCCCGTTCGTGTGGGGCGGGGTCAGGGGCGGGGGGCGTCGCCGCTCTTGTCCAGCGCGGCCAGCGCCTCGTTGGGGATCGCTCCCCCGAAACGCCGGTCGCGGGAGGCGAATTCGAGACAGGCCCGCCACAGGTCACGCCGGTCGAAGTCCGGCCACAGCACGTCCTGGAACACCATCTCCGCGTAACTCGACTGCCAGATCAGGTAGTTGGAGGTCCGCTGCTCCCCGCTCGGCCGCAGGAACAGGTCGACGTCCGGCATGTCCGGGTAGTACAGGTACTTCGCGAAGGTCTTCTCGTTGACCTTCGACGGATCGAGCTTGCCCGCCGCCACGTCCCGCGCGATCGCCTGCGCCGCGTCCGCGAGCTCGGCGCGCCCGCCGTAGTTGACGCAGAAGTACAGCGTCATCGCGTCGTTGTCGACGGTCTGCTCCTGCGCGACCTGGAGCTCCTGCACCACGGACTTCCACATCTTGGGCATGCGGCCCACCCAGCGGATGCGGATGCCGAGCTCGTTCATCTCGTCGCGGCGGCGCCGGATGACGTCACGGTTGAAGTTCATCAGGAAGCGGACCTCTTCGGGCGACCGCTTCCAGTTCTCGGTGGAGAAGGCGTACAGGGAGAGGTTCTTGACGCCCATCTCCAGGCAGCCCTTGAGCACGTCGAGGACGACGCCCTCGCCGACCTTGTGCCCCTCGGTGCGGGGCAGCCCGCGCTCCTTGGCCCAGCGCCCGTTGCCGTCCATGACGCACGCGACGTGGTTCGGCACCAGCTCGGCCGGGATCTTCGGCGGTACCGCGCCCGAGTGGTGGGGCTCGGGGGTCTTGTAGTCGCGCCGGGACCGGCCGCCCAGGATTCCGCGTACTGCCATGTGGAGCTCTCTCCCTAGATGCTCTGCGTCAGATGCTCTGTGCCGCTGTGACGCCGCTCAGTTCTTCTCTACGTACCGCAAGGAGCGCAGGCCGCGCTCCAAGTGCCAGTGCAGATAGGCCGATACGAGCCCGCTTCCCTCCCGCACATGCCGCGGCTCGCTCGCGTCCGCCGTCTCCCAGTCCCCCGTGAGCAGCGCGCTGAGCAGGCCGACGGCCTCCGCAGAGGGTACGACGCTGCCGGGTACGCGGCAGTCACCGCAGACCACGCCGCCGCTCGCGACGGAGAAGAACCGGTTGGGGCCGTGGATGCCGCACTTCGCGCAGTCGTCGAAGCTCGGCGCGTAGCCGTTGACGGCGAGGGAGCGCAGCAGGAAGGCGTCGAGGATGAGGTGGGGGGCGTGTTCGCCGCGGGCTAGGGTGCGCAGGCCGCCGACGAGGAGCAGGTACTGCTGGACGGCGGGTTCGCCCTCGTTGTCGGTGAACCGTTCCGCCGTCTCCAGCATGGCGGTGCCGGCGGTGTAGCGGGCGTAGTCGGCGACGATGCCGCCACCGTACGGGGCGATGGTCTCACTCTGGGTGCACAGGGGGAGGCCGCGGCCGACGAGTTCGCTGCCGCGTGCGAAGAACTGCACGTCGACGTGGCTGAACGGTTCGAGCCGGGCCCCGAACTTCGACTTGGTGCGCCGCACCCCGCGCGCGACGGCCCGCACCCGCCCGTGTCCGCGGGTGAGCAGCGTGATGATGCGGTCGGCTTCACCCAGCTTCTGGGTGCGCAGCACGATGCCATCGTCGCGGAACAGGCTCATGCGCCCATTCTCCCGCACGCCTTCCGGGCTCGGCCCCAGACCCCGGGCGCGCCGGGCGGCTCCCATCCCGCCAGGGGTGCGGGGAACTGTGCGAGCGGGGCCACCGGCCCGGCGGGGCTACGTGGCAGGGATCACGCCGCTGGGCGCCGCCCTTGCCGTTCAAGCGCTCCGGGCAGCTCGTGCGGGGCGGAGCTCCTCGGTTCACCGGGTTCGCACAGCCCGATGGGGCACCATTGCGGCAGCGGGCCTTCTCGTTCCGCTTGGCCTTGACGCTTGTCGTCGATCTCACCCCTGGACGGACCGGAATGCCGCTGCCGACGACCGTCCGCCGTGCTCGCGCGGCGGGCTGTGCGCTTGTCGTGCTGGTGCTCGCGGGGTGCTCGGCGGGTGAGGGGGTGCGGGACGACGGGCCCGCGCCGACGCCGTCGGCGTCCGTCACCGCTTCGCCGCTGTGGCCCGGCCGCACCGCGTCCGCGGCGCCCGCCAAGCCCGGTCAGGGTTTCCACGCGCGGGGGCCGGTGCCGGGCGTGACGGTGCCGGGCGGGGATTTCACGCGTATCGACGGGGTGCGGCTGCTGGCCGCCGATCCCGGTACGGACCGTGCGGTGCAGAGCGGGCTCAAGGAGTGCCCGGACGGTTCGTCGTGCCGGCTGCGGCCGCCGGCGTATGCCGATCTCACGGGGGACGGGGAGCGTGAACTGGTGCTCGCCTACGACGACTTGGGCCGGACGATCCTGTGGGTGTACACCGCGGTGGGCGAGCGGGCCCACGCCGTCCTCGAATACGCGGGGCGGCCCGGTCTGAGTGCGGAGACGCTCGGCACGGACCTGGTGGTCACCGAGCCCGCGGGCGGCCGCGACCACCAGTCCGCGACGACGCTGCGCTGGAACGGCGCCGAGCTCGCCCCGCTGCCCGCCGCCGCCGATCCGGCCAGGGGCTCCGTCACGACGCGGCCTTCCGAGGATTCGCTGATCCAGCCGGCCGACGGTACGCGGTCGAAGCAGCCCGGCCGGGGCTGAGCCGCCCGCCCCGCCCCGCCGTGTCCCGTCCCCTTCGGCTCATCCGCCCGGGACCACCAGGCCCGATTCGTACGCGAGGATCACCAGCTGGGCCCGGTCGCGTACGCCGCACTTGCCCATGATGCGGCTGACGTGGGTCTTCGCGGTGAGGGGGCTCAGGGCGAGGGTGTCGGCGATCTCCGTGTTGTTGAGGCCGCGGGCGACCAGGGTGAGCACTTCGCGTTCGCGGTCGGAGAGCGCGGCCACCGCTCCGGTGCCGCCGCCCGTCGCCGGGCCGGGGGCGCGCAGGACGCGGGCGATGAGGCTCGCGGTGGGGCCGGGTGAGAGCAGGGCGTCGCCGGCGGCGACCGTGCGGATGGCGTCGAGGAGTTCCGCGGGCCGGGTGTCCTTGACGAGGAATCCGGAGGCGCCGGCGCGGAGGGCCTCCAGGACGTTGTCGTCGGTGTCGTACGTGGTCAGGACGAGGACCTTCACTCCGGCGAGGTCTTCCGCGGCGGCGATCTTCCGGGTGGCCTCGATGCCGTCGGTGCCGGGCATCCGCAGGTCCATGACGACGACGTCGGCGCGCGCGGCGTGGGCGAGGGCGACGGCTTCCGCGCCGGTGCCGGCCTCGCCGACGACGGCCATGTCGGGCGCGGACTCGACGAGCATCGCGAAGGCGGAGCGTACGAGGGTCTGGTCGTCGGCGAGGAGGACTCGGATGGGGTCGCCGGGCGCGGTGGTCATGCGGTCGTCTCCGGGGTGGTGTCGTGCGCGGGGCTCGGCGGGAGCGGCAGGTGCGCGGTGACCTGGAAGCCGCCGTCGGGGTGCGGGCCGGCGTCCAGGGTGCCGCCGACGCTGCGGGCCCGTTCGCGCATGCCGAGGATGCCGAAGCCCGTGCCGGTGGCGGCGGGGCCGTGGCCGTCGTCGGTGACGGTGACCCGCAGGGCCGGTCCGCCCGTCTCGACACGGACGCGGATGGTGGCGTCGGGCCCGGCGTGGCGGACGGCGTTGGTGAGGGACTCCTGGACGATGCGGTAGGCGGCGGCGCCGACGGCGGGCGGCACGCGGGTGCCCGTGGTGTCGACGGCGAGGTCGGCGCCGGCGCTGCGGGCGAGGTCGGGGAGGCCGGTGAGGTCGGGCAGCGGGCCGTGTTCGTCGGCGCGCAGCACGGTCAGGGTGGTGCGGAGTTCGGCGCGGGCCTCGCGGCAGGTGTCGGCGATGGAGTCGAGGGCGGCGGCGAGGCCGGCGCGGTCGAGGCGGTCGGGGGTGGCGGTCAGGACGTGGGCGGCGACCGAGGTGCGGACCCCGATGAGGGTGATGCTGTGGGCGAGCAGGTCGTGCAGGTCGCGGGCGATGCGCAGGCGTTCCTCGGTGAGTCGGCGTTCGCTTTCGCGGGCGGCGGCGGCGCGCTGTTCGGCGACGTGGATGCGGGAGTTGTGCACGGCGACGCCGAGGACGAGGGCGGCGACGAGCCAGCCGGAGGTGCGGAACACGTCGAAGACGCGGTGGACGCCGTTGAAGGACATGCCGGCGATGGCGATGGCGACGACGCAGGCGCCGACGGTCGCGGTGCGGCGGACCGTGCCGGTGACGGCGACGGTGTAGAGGGCGGTCATCGCCATCGGCATGGTGCCCATGTGGGCGTTGTTGAGGAGCTGGTAGGGGGCGATGCAGAGCACGGCCAGGGCGAGGGTGGCCATGGGGTGGGCGCGCCGCCCGATCAGGGCGAGGGCCGAGGCGGTGAGCAGGGCCCAGCCGGTGGTGTCGGGGCGCAGGGTGGTGTCGGCGTAGGCGATGGCCGCGCCGAGGAGTCCGGCGCCGGCGGCGAGCGCGGTGTCGGTGCGCAGCGGGTGGGCGGCGGTGCGGGGGTCGCGGTGCAGCAGGTGCGTCAGCCGCTTGCCCGGCCGGGCATCGGGGCTCGGCTCGCCGGTGGGTCGGTTCACGTCTGGCACCCTGCCATCCTCTCGCTCAGTGCCGGGTGTCGAGGAGCTGCGGGGCCTGTTCGGTGGCGGTGGGGGTGCGGGAGAGCCGTCCGGGCCACCACACGGCGCGGCCGAGCAGCAGGTTGGCGCTGGTCACGAGGTAGGTGCGGACGAGGAAGGTGTCGAGGAGTACGCCGACGGCGATGATCGTGCCGAGTTCGACGAACATGACGAGCGGCAGGGAGGCGAGGACGGCGAAGGTGGCGGCGAGGACGGTGCCGGCGGAGGCGATGACTGCGCCGGTGGTGCGCAGCGCGGTGAGGGCGGCTTCGCGTGGTGGGGCTCCGTGGCGGGTTTCCTCGCGGGTGCGGTGCATGAGGAAGATGCCGTAGTCGACGCCGAGGGCGACGAGGAAGACGAAGGTCAGCAGGGGCAGGCCGGGGTCGAGTCCGGTGAAGCCGAGGAGTGGTCCGAAGACGAGGCCGCCGATGCCGAGGGCGGCTCCCCACACCAGGACGACGGCGGTGATGAGCAGCAGGGGGGCGACGAGGCTGCGCAGCAGCAGGGCGAGGACGAGCAGGACGGAGGCGAGGACGAGGGGGATGACGACGAGCCGGTCGTGGGCGTTGGTGTCGGCGAGGTCGAGGGCCTGGGCGCTGGCGCCGCCGATGTGCGCGCCGGTGAGGCGGGAGCGCAGCCGCGTGATGGTGGCGGTTTCGCCGGCGGATTCGGGGGCGTCCTTGGCGGTGACGGCGATTTCGGTCCAGCCGCCGCCGGTGCGGCCGCGCCGGGCGCTCGCGACGCCGTCGACGGTGCGGGCCGCGGCGAGGGTTTGGTCGGCGGTGGCGGTGGGGGCCACGACGTCGATGGGGCGGCTGCTGCGGTCGGGGAAGGCGGTGGCGAGGGTGGTCATGGCGACGACGGATTCGGGTCTGGTGGTGTAGCTGTCGTCCTGTTTGAGTGCGCCGGGCAGGTGGAACGCGCCGAGGGCGAGGGCGCCGAGGAGGACGACCCCGGTGAGCAGGACGGCTGTCGGTCGTTTGGCGGCGGAGCTTCCCATGGCGGCGAACAGGTCGCGGCGGCGGCGCCGCGGTTGGCTTCCGTACGCGGGGACGAGCGGCCAGAACACGCGGCGTCCGAGCAGGACGAGGAGGGCGGGCAGCAGGGTGAGCATCGCGGCCAGGGCGCACAGCACGCCGACGGCGCCGACCGGGCCGAGGCCGCGGATGTTGTTGAGGTCGGCGGCGAGCAGGCAGAGCAGGCCCGCGACGACGGTGCCGGACGAGGCGAGCAGCGCGGGTCCGCAGCCGCGCAGCGCGGCGCGCATCGCGTCGTAGGGCTGGGGGGTGTGGCGCAGTTCGTCGCGGTAGCGGGCGACGAGGAGGAGCGCGTAGTCGGTGCCGGCGCCGAAGACGAGGACGGTCATGATGCCGGCGCTCTGGCTGGTCACGGTGATCCCGGTCCAGGTGGCGAGGGCGTACACGGCGGCCCGTGCGCACACCGCGCCGGCGCCGACGGCGAGCAGCGGCACGAGCCACAGCACGGGGCTGCGGTAGGTGAGGATGAGGAGCAGGGCGACGACGAGGCCGGTGGCGAGCATCAGGGTGCCGTCGAGGGAGCCGAAGACGCCGCGGGCGTCGACGGCGAGCGCGCCGTCGCCGCCGACGCGCACGCTCATGCCGTCGGTGTCGGCGGCGTGTTCCCGTACGTCGTCGACGAAGGTCTTCTTCGCGTCGTCGTTCTTGGCGGGTGCGGTGGTGGAGAGCGCGTACATGAGGGTGGCGCCGTCCTTGGAGGTGGCGGCGGGCCCGTTTGGGACGGCGGCGAAGTCCTTGGGGTCGGTGGCGGCGGCCAGTTCGGCGGGTGTCTTCGTGGCGTGGGTGCCGGGCGGGACGGTGAGCGTGGCGAGTTGGCGGGTCGCGGTGGCGCGGTCGGCGGGGGTGAGTCCGCCGTAGCGGTGGTAGACGAGGACGAGGCCGGTGATCTCGCCGCCGGGCAGCCGGTCCTGGACTTTCGCGACCTGGGTGGAGTCGGCGCCGGCCGGCAGGTAGTCGGTGTTCTGGTCGCGCTGTACGTCGCCGAGTCGGCCGGCGAACGATCCGGCGACGGCGAGCACGATCACCCACAGGGCGAGCACGCCCCAGGGAACCGCGCGGCGTCGTACGGGAGTTGAGGCCTTGGCCTGCGCCGGCCCCGCTGTGGCTGACCCCATCGCGGGTCCCCCTCCGGCCGGGTGTTTCGGTAGGGCCCCTGTGGCCTGCCCGGCTGGTTCCAGCGTTCCGCCCGCTCGGGCGCGGTTCGTCGGGCCCACGGGCGAGATGGTCCGTACGTCCCCGGGTGTCCGGGCGGCTGCCGTTACTCCCCGGGGAGTAGCGGCGGGCGGGCGCAGGCGTACGGGCGGGCGGGCCTCGGGGGGCCGTCGCGGGCCATCGGGACGGCATGTCGAAGAGCTAGATGTGCGCGTACACGCTGTAGGGCTGACGCGCGGAGGCGGGCCGTGGAGCCGGCCCGCCTCGTGTGGGGCGTCGGTGTCAGCGCGGCGCGTTCCGTGTCACCAGCCGACGCCGATCTGTGTGCGCTCGCCGAGCCCGACGGGGCCGGTGCCGGGGTAGAAGTACAGGGGGCCGGTGGCGCCCGCGGGGGCCTGGACGGCGTCGACGTCGCCCGTTCCGTCGCCGTCGAAGTCGGCGCCGGTGAGCTGGCGCATGCTGTCCCAGCCGGTGCCGATCCGGGTGCGGGCGCCCAGCGTGCTCGTGCCGTTGATGCCGCCCGTCGCGGGGTAGGACCACAGGGCGCCGGTGGAGTCGAGGGCGAGCAGGTCGTGGCCCGTGGTGCTGGTCAGCTCGGTCATGGTGTTCCAGGAGGAGCCGATCCTGGTGCGGTTGCCCAGGGTGCCCGTCCCGTTGGGCGTGCCGGTGCCGGGGTAGACCCAGAGCGTTCCGGCGCGGTCGATGGCGGCGAGGTCGGTGTGGCCGTCAGCGTCGGCGTCCAGCGCGGTCAGCTCGCGCATGTCGTTCCAGCCGGTGCCGATCCGGGTGCGGGCACCGAGGGTGTTCATGCCGTTCGCGGTGCCGGTGCCCGCGTAGGCGTACAGGGTTCCGGTGGCCGTGTCGACGGTCAGCAGGTCGGCCTTGCCGTCGCCGGTGTAGTCGGCGGCGGCGAGCTTGTCCATGGCTCCCCAGCCGGTGCCGATCTGGATCCGGTCGCCGAAGGTGCCGTTGCCGTTGCCGGGGTAGAGCCACAGCTTGCCGGTGGCGGCCTCCACGCCGACGAGGTCGGCGCGGGCGTCACCGGTGAAGTCGGCCGACGTGGTCCGGATGATGCCGGCCGGTACCGGGGAGGCGTCGGGCCAGGGCGCGTTGGCGACGATGCGGCCGCCGCCGTATTCGTTGACCATCCACAGCTGGTCGGTGCCGGGCCAGTAGGAGAAGTTCTGCAGGTTGACGGCGGTACGCGTGACGAGGTGTACGGGCTCGTCGGCGCGGGCCTCGTACAGGCAGCTGTCGAATTCGACGACGGGTTTCGTCTGGTGTTCGGCGGCGACCCACTCGGGGCAGGCGCCGGCGAGGACGAAGCGCCCCTTGTTCATGGCGACGCCCTGGACACCGCCCATCGGTGAGGCGTAGGCCTCGGAGGCGGTGACGTGTCCGGAGGCGTCGGCCCTCAGCCTGCCGGTGGTGAGGTCGATGGGCCAGCGCACGACGGGCGCGGTGGCGCGGCCGAAGTTGCCTTCGGTGCTGTTCCCGTCGCCCTCGGCGGTGACGAGGGCGGGGGTGTCGCCGGACGTGTCGAGCGAGGCGGCGGTGATGCAGGGCCGGTCGGGGACGCCGGCGTAGGAGCCGCAGCCGCTGCCGGCGCCGGTGTAGGCGTAACTCCCGGTCCGGGGAAGGACGTAGGTGAATCCGGCGCCGTGGGTCCTGCCCGCGGTGTCGCGGCCGACCGCCGTGTCGGACGTCGTGTCCATCTGCCAGATGTCGTTGAGGTCGAAGACGTCGAAGCCGCTGCCGATGGCCGCGACGTACAGCCGGCTGCCGGACCAGACGACGCTGTTGGCGTGCCCGGTGAGCTGGGCGAAGTTCTTGCTGTCGTCGGACACGCCCACCAACAGGGCGTGTTTGTAGGTGACATGGGCGGGGTCGGTGACGTCGGCGAAGGTGAGCCGCTCGCCCTGGTCGTCGGGTGCGTGGGCGCTGGTGATGAGCACCTTGCGGCCGTTGACGAGCTGCGCGGCCTGCGGTGACTCGCCGGATCCGGTGATGCCCTGCGGCACCCAGGCGCTGGTGGTGTCGTCCTGGACGGAGGGGCAGAAGCCCCGGGCGCCGGCGATGTTGGTGTCGTGGCACAGCGGGCGGGCCGCGATGGCGGCGGTGCCGCTCGCGAGGACTCCGTTGACGGTGGTGCGGGTGAGACCGGGGCTGGCGGCCTCGAAGGCCGAGACGCGGCCGGCGTCGCGGCCGTTGTCCCCCTGCAGGCCCATGCCGGAGGCGTCGATGCGGGTGATGGCGTTGTAGGTGGCGATGGATCCGTCGGGGAACGCGGTGGAGGCCGCGGAGGCGGTGCCGGTGCCGAGGGCCCCCGTGACGAGCGAGGCGAGCACCGCGGCGGTGCCTGCGGTTCTGCGGAGCGGGGTCTTCATGGCGGTGCTGGTCCTTTCGGACTCGTACGGGAGAGGGGGCGGGCGGACCGGGAAGGGCCGTCCCCGCATCGCTGGGATGCGAGGACGGCCCTGGCGCGGGGCGGGTTACCAGCCGGTGCCGATCTGGACGCGGTCGCCCAGGGTGTTCATGCCGTTGATGGCGCCGGTGCCCGGGTAGGAGTAGAAGGTGCCGGTGGAGCCGGCCTTGGCCTGGACGGCGTCGACGTCGCCGACGCCGTCGCCGTTGAAGTCGCCGCTGACCAGGTTGGTCATGGCGCTCCAGCCGGAGCCGATCTGGACGCGGGCGCCGAGGGTGTCGTCGCCCTTGAAGACGCCGGCGCCCGGGTAGACGTAGAGGTTGCCGGTGGCGACGTCACGGGCGACGAGGTCGGGCTTGCCGTCCTTGTTCAGGTCGCCGGGGCTGACGATCTGGTCCATGGCGTTCCAGCCGGAGCCGATCTCGACGCGGGCGCCGAACTGGCCGTTGCCGGTGCCCGGGTAGGCGTACAGCTTGCCGGTGGCGGAGTCGACGGCCACCAGGTCGCTCTTGCCGTCCTTGTTGAGGTCGAGGCCGGCGAGGTCGTGCATCGAGTCCCAGCCCGTGCCGGCCTTGATGCGGGTGCCGAAGGTGCCGTTGCCGTTGCCCGGGTAGATCCACAGCACGCCGTCGCTGTCGACGGCGGCGAGGTCCAGGTTGCCGGTGCCGGTGAAGTTGCCCGAGGTGAGCTCGCTCATCGTGTCCCAGCCGGTGCCCACCTGGACGCGGGCGCCGAGCGAACCGCCGCCGATGCCCGGGTAGTAGAACAGCTTGCCGCTGGACGCCTCGACCGCGATGACGTCGGCCTTGCCGTCGCCGCTGAAGTCGCCGCCGGCGAGGTTGGTCATGCCGGCGTCGGTCGGGGTGGGCGTGGACTCGCTGATGTGGTTGTAGCGGTACGCCTTGAAGCCTCCGGAGCTCAGCCGGGACTTGGTGTAGTACGAGGAGTCGATCCGGGCGTTGGTGCCGGTGTGGGCCTCCTCCATGATCCGGGCGGTGGTGTGGCCGGAGTCGGCCCAGCCGGCGAAGAGGACCACGTGCTCGTCGATGTTGTCGAGCATGTCGCCGGGCTGCAGGTCGTCGTAGGTGCTCAGCTGGTGGGAGACCTGCGGGAGGGACCAGGTGGTGAGGCTGGTGTTGAGGTGCCAGGCCATCGAGACGAACCCGGAACAGTCCTGGCGGTAGGTGCGGCCCTGGACATCGGTGGCGTACGCGGACTGGCTGTAGGGGATGCCCCGGTCGACCCAGTTCTGGGCGCGGGAGAGCACCTCGGCGGTGGTGATGGTGCCGCCGACGGAGGACGTGGCGGCCGCGGCGGCCGGGGTGACGGTCGGGCCGGCGATGCTCACGCCGGAGATGACGGCGGCGGCGACGAGGGTGGCGACGGCGGACTTCTTCAGCGTGCCGGTGAACTTCGACATGGGGTGTTCTCCAAGAAAATGGGCGCGGTGAACTGGGCGCCGGGTGAGCGAAGTTGAGGGAGTGGCCAGGGGTGCTGGTGGAGCTCGGTGGAGCGAAGTCGAGAGGTGCCCGCGCGGTGGGGCGGGTGGGGCCGGTGAGGGGCGGGGCCGTCGGGGCCTACCAGCCCGTGCCGATCTGGGCGCGGTCGGCGAGGCCGCCGCTGCCGTTGCCGGGGTAGAAGTAGAAGGCGCCGGTGGCGCCGGTGGGGGCCTGGACCGCGTCGAGGTCGCCCTTGCCGTCGCCGTTGAAGTCCGCGCCGACCAGCTGGTGCATGGCGTTCCAGCCGGTGCCGATCTGGGTGCGGGCGCCGAGGGTGCCGGTGCCGTTCAGGGCGCCGGTGCCGGGGTAGTTCCAGAGCTTGCCGCCCTGGTCGACGGCGACGAGGTCGCCCTTGCCGTCGCCGTTCAGGTCGCCGGGGCTGGAGAGTTCGGCCATGGTGTCCCAGCCGGAGCCGATCTGGACGCGGGCGCCGAGGGCGCCGTCGCCGTTGCCCGGGTAGGCCCACAGCGCGCCGTTGTTGTCGATGCCGAGCAGGTCGGGCTTGTTGTCCTTGGTGACGTCGAGGGCGGTGAGGTCGCGCAGGGAGTTCCAGCCGGTGCCGATCTGCACGCGGTCGCCGAGGGTGTTCATGCCGGCGGCGGCGCCGGAGCCCGGGTAGACGAAGAGTCTGCCGGTGGCGTTGTCGACGGCCACGAGGTCGGCCTTGCCGTCGCCGGTGTAGTCCGCGGCGGCCAAGTTGCTCATGCCGTCCCAGCCGGAGCCGATCTGGATGCGGCCGCCGAGGGTGCCGTTGCCGTTGCCGGGGTAGAGCCACAGCTTTCCGGTGGCGGCCTCGACGCCGACGATGTCCTTCGTGCCGTCGCCGTTGAAGTCGGCCGCGGTCAGCTTGACGACGCCGACCGGGGCGGGCGGCTCGGCGGGGTAGGGGTCGGCGTGGTCGTTGGCGATGCCGCTGGGCCCGCCGCAGGTGGGCCAGGGTGCGGCACCCCGGGCGGCCAGGAGCTTCTCCCCGATGAGGATCTGCTCCTTCTTGGTGGCCTGGTTGGGATACGTGGCGTACTGGCGGCCGCCGTAGGCGTTCCAGGTCTGGAGGTCGAACTGGATCCCGCCGTAGAAGTGGTGGGTGGGGTCGACGACCGACCAGTTGCCGGACGATTCGCACTGGGCGAGCTTGTCCCAGGTGGCGACGGACGCCGCACCGGCGGGGCCCGCTCCGGCGAGCGAGAGGGCACCGGCGGCGACACCCGTGAAGGCCAGGGCGGTCAGGGCCGCCTTCCCCCTGCGGGGACGGGAGTTCTGCTCTGTTCTGGGCATGACAGATCCTCGGAAGTGATGCTGCGGAGATGGTGCTGACGACGAGGGGCGGCGCGCGGGGGCCGCGAGGGGTCGACCGGGATGGCGGTCGGCCGGGTGACCGTGGGGCCGGGTGACGTGGGCCGGGCGGCGGTCGGCCGGGCGCCTCTGGCTGCTGCAGCTGCCCTGCAGGAGCAGCTGGTGCGTGGGCGCCGGCGGGTCCGACAACGCTCAAGTAGGCGCGGTGGAGGGCTCGTTGAAGCCCAGGGTCGGGCGGGCCGGCCTGGGGTTGGGCCCTGGGCCGGGCGGGGTCAGCCCCAGATGTAGTCGGCGGGGGTCACGGTCGCGGTGCCGGCGCCGGTGCTGACGGCCGGGGTGACGGTCGTGGGGGTGGTGGCGACCGGAGCGGAGGCCGGGGCGGAGGCGGGGGCCGGGATGGCGGCCGGAGTCGCGGCCGGGGCGGCGAGGGAGTGGCCGACGAAGGCGGCGGCGAGGGCGAAGGCGGTGACCGCGGCGGCCTTGGCGATACGGATGCGCAGCATGATGGTTCGTTCCTCTCGTGCCGGACGGCGCTGGGACCGTGCCGGATTTCTGACGGCGATTTCGTTGGTCTGAACCGGTCCGCGTCCCGCGGTGGCGCTTCCCGGTTCCTGCCTGCCGGGCGGTGTTCCCTGCTGGCGAGAACTACTTTCGTCGCTGGTCAGACCGGGTGGAAGAGGTGTGCGGTGGCCCGAAGGGGCCTTGGCCCCTTCCGTCCAGGCCGCCCTCCTCGTGGCCGTTTCGGTCCTCCCCCGGTCCGGGCGCGGCGAGCATCGCGTCGTAGTACGCGCCGAGGAGGGGGACCTGCGCGTTCAGCAGGGACCAGCCGCCGAACGCCCGTTCCTTCAGGGCGCGCCGGCACAGCGCGAAGGCGCGGTGTTCCGCGGCGGCCAGGGAGTCCGCCCGGACGTACAGGCCGATCACGGGGTGGGGCCGGGCGGCGGGGTGCACGGCGACGTGCTCCAGGCCGTCGTCCGGCCGGGCTCCCGCGTTGACCAGGTCCAGGGTGTCCAGGGGCAGCGGGGCGCCCGGAGGCCCGAGAAGTCGGGCGTGCACGAGGTACATGAGGCGACTCTCTCAACCCGGCACCCCGCTCCGGGGGGAAACGGTAGGGACGGTTCCGTCCCTGGCCGGTTCCGTCCAGGAGGGTCCCGAGCCCGATTTGCACGTTCCTGACCTGGGACAACCGTGGCATGATCCGAGGGCGGGGGGACGATGGGGCTGGGGAGCCCCACGGTAAGAGGGGGGTTGGGGAGAATGCTGACCGCGTTGGGACTCGACGCGGCCGCGGAGTCCGTCTACCGGACGATGCTGGCCGATCCGCGGGGCGGGGTGGCCGAGCTCGTCGCGGCGCTGGGGATGCCGGAGGCCGATGTGCGCCGGGCCCTGGACACGCTGAGCGAGCTCGCGTTGATCCGGCCGTCGGCCGAGCAGCAGGGACGGCTCCGGGCGGTCTCGCCGGACATCGGGATGGAAATCCTGATGGCCCGTCAGCAGGCCGAACTGGCCGCGCAGCAGCAGAAGGTGGAGGCATCGCGGGCCGTTGCCGCGCAGTTGATCGCGGAGTACGCCGACCTGCGTCCGGCGGCCACAAGCCCGGGGGTCGAGCAGCTCATCGGGCTCGACCAGATCCGGGACCGGCTCACCAGGCTGGCGCGCGAGACCCGTACCGAGGTCGCCACGTTCGCGCCCAACGGGGCGCAGTCGGAGGCGAACATCGCCGCGGCGAAGCCGTTGAACGAGGCTCAGCTGCGGCGCGGCATCCGGATGCGCACGGTCTATCTGGACAGCGTCCGCAACCACCAGCCCACGGTCGACTACGTGAACTGGATCGCGGAGCTGGGCGGCGAGGTGCGGACGGTGCCGGTACTGCCCACCCGGATGATCATCGTCGACCGGTCGACGGCCGTCATTCCGGTCAGCAGCGACGACACGGCCGCCGGTGCGGTCGTCCTCACCGGACAGGGCACGCTCACGGCGCTGTGCGCGCTGTTCGACAGCGTGTGGGCGGCGGCCAGTGCGCTGGGGAACGTCTCGGTGCGCGACCAGCACGGTCTGAGCCCGCAGGAGTCGACCACGGTCACGCTGCTCGCGCAGGGCCACACCGACGAGGCGATCGCGAAGCGGCTCGGAGTGTCCCAGCGCACGGCGCGCCGCATCGCGACGGAGCTGATGGAGCGGCTGGGGGCGCGCAGCCGGTTCGAGGCGGGCGTACGGGCCGTGCAGCACGGCTGGCTGCCGTCCCAGCCGTCCTGAGCCGCCGCGGCCCGGGGCCCGGGGGCCCGGGGTTCAGGAGGGGGTGCGGGCCGCCGCGAGGAGGCGGGCGGTGTCGTCCGCGCAGAGCGAGAGGGCGCCGCCGACCGTGCTGAGGACCTCGCGCTCGGCCGGGCTGTACGGGCCGTCCGCGAGGGCGATGCGCGCGCCCTGGAGCAGGATCGACTCGCGGCCGGCGGGGGCGAGGTGCGGGGCGAGGGGTTCCAGCGCCTCGTGGAGCTCGATGGCGAGCGCGGCGCCGCAGGGGTCGGTGTCGTCGACCGGGTCGGCGAGGAAGCGGCCGGTGTCGGCGGCCAGGGCCTCGATGAGGGCGACGAGCTGGTCCTCCGTGCAGTCCTCGAACCCGGCGGCCCTGACGGTGGCGACGGCGGTGCCGGTGACCGTACGGGACGAGGTGCCGCCCGCGGCGAGGACGGCGAGCGCGACGGTGTGCACGGCGTCGCGGAGCATCGCGGAGAAGCGGGTCGTGGTGGGGTGGTCCAGGGTTTCCGTGTCGAAGTGGCCCCGGCAGGCGGCGCACTCCACGACGGGTCCCGCGCTGCCCCGGGTGACCAGCGGGATGCCGAGGACGGTGAGGCGCCTGCGGCCCGTGCGGCGCTGGTAGTTGCGGTCGCCGCCGCAGTCGGGGCAGAAGAACTCTCCGTCGCCGACGGTGTGCCACAGCGTGCGGGTGGACCAGAGGCGGGGGCGCGGGCCGCGCGTCGACCCGATGCCCAGGTTCGTACCGTTCTGTCCCTGTGCTGGCCGCACCGCGCACCTCCGTAACGCTCCGGCAACGTTGCCGCGTTGACGTGATGTTAGCCACATCAATGATGTTGCGTCAGCACCCCGGAAGAAGGAGCCCCCGCCAATTGGCCAATTCCCACCCCCCAGCCGCCCGGCGCGGGGCCCCTACGGGCGCGCGACCACGATCCGCAGACGTAAGCGGGGTCGCCGGGGCTGGGGATGTGCATGCTGCTCGGCATGGAGTAGCCAGGGGCGCGGGGAACTGCGCGGGACGCGGGCACGGTCCGCAGACGAAAGCCGGGGTTGCCGGGGCTCCGCCCCAGACCCCGTTTCGCGCCTTGAGGGCGCTCGTCCTCAAACGCCGGACGGGCTGGGGATGTGCACGCTGCCCGGCATGGCGTAGCCAGGGGCGCGGGGCCAGCCACGCACAACCCGCACCCTGAAGGCCGGACCCCTGGGGGCGCGAGGAGCGGCGCGCGTCCGCGGGTGCCCGCACTACCTCGGGCACCCGCGGACGCGAAACGGCTAGCGCGCCGCGCGGTTGACCGCCGAGATGACCGCCTTCAGCGACGCCCGCGTCGTGTTCGCGTCGATGCCGATCCCCCACAGCACCGCCCCGTCGATCGCACACTCGATGTACGACGCCGCCTGCGCGGACGCGCCCTCGCTCATCGTGTGCTCCTGGTAGTCCAGCAGCCGCGCGTCCACCCCCGTCGCCGCCAGCGCCGCGAAGAAGGCCGAGATCGGACCGTTGCCGGTACCGGTCAGAACGGTGTCCTTGCCGTCGACGACCGCCTCGACGGTCAGGGTGTCCCGGCCGTCCGTGTCCGTCGTCGTCTGGCCGGAGCGCAGCTGGATGCGGCCCCAACGAGCCCCGGCGTTCTCGGGGTTGGGCAGGTACTCGTCCTGGAAGACCGACCAGATCGCGGCCGGGGTGACCTCGCCGCCCTCGGAGTCCGTCTTCTGCTGGATGATCTTCGAGAACTCGATCTGCATCCGGCGCGGCAGGTCCAGCTTGTGGTCGTTCTTCAGAACGTAGGCGATTCCGCCCTTGCCGGACTGGGAGTTGACGCGGATGACGGCCTCGTAGGAGCGGCCGACGTCCTTGGGGTCGATGGGCAGGTACGGGACCGCCCACTCGATCTCGTCGACGGTCCTGCCCTGGGCCGCCGCGTCCGCCTCCATCGCGTCGAAGCCCTTCTTGATGGCGTCCTGGTGGGAGCCGGAGAAGGCGGTGTAGACCAGGTCGCCCGCGTAGGGGTGGCGCGGGTGGACCTCCATCTGGTTGCAGTACTCCGAGGTGCGGCGGATCTCGTCGATCTGGGAGAAGTCGATCTGCGGGTCGACACCCTGCGAGAACAGGTTCATGCCCAGCGTCACCAGGTCGACGTTGCCGGTGCGCTCGCCCTGGCCGAACAGGCAGCCCTCGATGCGGTCGGCGCCGGCCATGATCGCCAGTTCGGCCGCCGCGACCGCCGTGCCGCGGTCGTTGTGCGGGTGGACGGACAGGCACACGTGCTCACGGCGCGACAGGTTGCGGCTCATCCACTCGAAGCGGTCCGCGTGCGTGGACGGCGTCGAACGCTCCACCGTGGCGGGCAGGTTGAGGATGATCTCGCGGCCCTCCTCGGGCTGCCAGACGTCGCACACCGCCTCGCAGACCTCCAGGGCGAAGTCCAGCTCGGTGTCGGTGAAGATCTCCGGGGAGTACTGGTAGCCGAAGATCGTCTCGTCGCCCAGGATCTTGTCCGCGTACTCCATGACCAGCCGGGTGCCGTCCACGGCGATCTGCTTGACCTGCTCCTTGGTGCCGCGGAAGACGACGCGGCGGAAGGTGGGGGCGGTCGCGTTGTACAGGTGGACGGTGGCGCGGTGGGCGCCGCGCAGCGACTCCACGGTGCGCTCGATCAGCTCTTCGCGGGCCTGGGTCAGGACGGAGATCGTCACGTCCTCGGGGATGGCGCCCTCTTCGATGATGGAGCGTACGAAGTTGAAGTCGGTCTCGCCGGAGGAGGGGAAGCCGACCTCGATCTCCTTGTAGCCCATGCGCACCAGCAGGTCGAACATCTCGCGCTTGCGGGCGGGGCTCATCGGGTCGATCAGCGCCTGGTTGCCGTCGCGCAGGTCCGTCGACAGCCAGCGCGGGGCCCGGGTGATGCGGCCGTCGGGCCAGGTGCGGTCGGGGATGTCGACGGCGTCGTACCGGCCGTACTTGTGGATCGGCATCCCGGAGGGCTTCTGCATCCGGGTGGCGTTGGTGACGGGGGTCGGTCGACCGACGGGCTGAGACATGGCGTGCGGCTCCTCGGGGCAAAGAGAGGGACGGCCGACTGTCGAGCGCAACACCAGATCCCGCGGGGAGGGGGTCGGCCTACGACTACAGGCCCTCGCCGCGGCAGCTAAGAAGAAGCAGCCCGATACGCATGATGCCGCAGCCTAGCCGAGGGTCGGCGCGAACGCCGGACCCGTATCAGTATGCGGGACGCATCGATCAAACCGCCCGAAACGTGACGAATGCCATGGCCACGCCTTCACGCGGGCGGGACGACGGGACGCAACACCGGCCCCGAGCCCCCTGCCCCGGCAATGGCCGGAACACGTGCGTAGTAAAAGCACGCTTCACCATCTTGGCTCCATGTAGTGACAGCGGCATGACCCGGTGCCACATTCCAGGCATGGACGCCAGCACACAGCAGGCCGTTTTCTGCGGCATCGTCCCGCCCCACGTCCTCGACCGGCTCATCGAGGCCGAGGACCCCGCGCTCGCGCGGCTCGCCCGCCGTACCTTCGTGGCGGACGCCGCTCGGCGCACCGAACGCCGGCTGACCACCGTTCTCGGCGCCGAGGCACCCGAGGGGCCCGCGGCGCCGGAGGGCGCCGGGGACCGGCCGCACCGCACCGTCTACGACACCCGGCACTCCACCGACCTGCCCGGACAGCCCGTGCGGGCCGAGGGGGCGGAGCCCGTTCAGGACGCCACCGTGAACCGCGCCTACAACGGGCTCGGCGCGACGTTCGAGCTGTATCTCACGGCGTACGGACGCCGTTCGATCGACGGGAACGGGCTGCCGCTCGACGCCACCGTCCACTACGACCAGGGGTACAACAACGCCTTCTGGAACGGCACGCGGATGGTGTTCGGCGACGGGGACGGCCAGGTCTTCCTCGACTTCACGCTCCCCGTCGACGTCATCGGCCACGAGCTCACCCACGGCGTCACACAACACACCGCGAACCTCACCTATTTCGGCCAGCCCGGCGCGCTCAACGAGTCGATGTCGGACGTCTTCGGCTCGCTGGTCAAGCAGTACGCCCTCGGCCAGGACGCCGCGCAGGCCGACTGGCTGATCGGCGCGGGCCTGCTCGCGCCCGGCATCCACGGGTCGGCGCTGCGTTCCATGAAGGCGCCCGGCACCGCCTACGACGATCCGGTCCTCGGCAAGGACCCGCAGCCCGCCACGATGGACCAGTACGTCACGACGGGCCGCGACAACGGCGGGGTGCACATCAACTCCGGCATCCCCAACCACGCGTTCTACCTGGTCGCGGACGCCCTCGGCGGCAGCGCGTGGGAGCGCGCCGGGCAGATCTGGTACGACGTGCTCACCGGCGGCCGGCTCGGCACCCAGCCGCTGTTCAAGGACTTCGCCCGGCTCACCGTGGCCGCGGCGCGCTCCCGGTACGGCGACGGCGCGGAGTACCAGGCGGTGGTCAAGGCCTGGTCGCAGGTGGGGGTCGCGGCCACCTGAGCCGGTGTGAGCGGGGCGGCCCGGCCGGGGCAGGTGCGCGGCCGGGCCGAGGGCGATCCGGTGACGTGGTCCGCGCCGGCTGCTAGACAGGGGCCATGCGTATCCAGGTATGTCGCTCAGGAGGGTTCGCCGGTATCGAGCGCCGGGCCGAGATCGACACCTCGGGCCGGCCCGATGCCGAGGCGTGGCAGGCGCTGGTGAAGGCGGCGCTCGACGAGGGGCACGAGGAGCCCGTCACGGGCGTTCCGGACGGCTTCCACTATGTGATCACCGTGGACGGCCGCACGGTGCACTGTGCCGACCCGCGCCTCACGGACGCCCAACGCGAGCTGATCTCAAGGGTGTTGAAGGAAGGCGCGTAGCGTCCGCGGGCTCCTGGTCCGGGCGGGCGGAAACGCGGGTGCGGGCGGGGTGCCGCCCTGCTTGGATGCGGACCATGAACCCACCTTCACCCGCCCCGCTCGACGCCCTGGAGCGCTACTACGATGCCGCGCCCAGGAGTTCGGCCCGCGCCGAGGACTTCGGCCCGCTGACCCTGTTCGTCCGGGAGGGCGCGGGATGGCCCTACTACGCGCGGCCCGCGCTGGGCCGCTCCGGGCCGGTGACGGCCGCCGACGTGGACGCGGTACGGGCCCGCCAGCGCGAACTCGGCGCTCCCGAGGCCTTCGAGTGGGTCGCCGAGGTGAGCCCGTGGCTGCGCGCGGCGGTCGAGGAGTCGGGGCTCGCCGTGCACGAGCACCCGCTGATGGTCCTCGACCCCGCGGCGCCCCCGGCCGGCCCCCATCCCCTGGTGCGCGTCCTGGACGCCGCCGACCCGCTGCTGCACGCGGCGCTCGTCGTGCCCCGGCTGGCATTCGCCGCGCCCGGGACGGGAGTTGGCCCCGCGGGGCGGGCCGAGCTGACCGCAGCGATCACCGCGCACGCCGGTGACGGCCACGCCGAGCAGGTCGCCGAGCGGCTCCGCGCGGGGCGCACCGCGATGGCGGCCGCCTTCGAGGACGGCCTCCCGCTCTGTTCCGGAATGCACAACCCGGTGGGGCCCGTGACCGAGATCGTCGCTGTGGGCACCCTGCCCGCCGCGCGCCGCCGCGGGCTCGCGCGGGCGGTGACCGCGGCCCTGGTCGCGGACGCGCGCGCGGCGGGGGCGACGACGGTCTTCCTCTCGGCCGGCGACGCGGACGTGGCGCGGATGTACGCGAGCCTCGGCTTCCGCCCGGCCGGCACCGCCCTGATCGCCGAACCGGTCGCCGCCTGACGCCCGTTGGGGCCGCCCGGCGGCCCGGCCCTTGCCCCGGCCGCACCCGTCTGCGTACAGTGTGCGCAGCGAGCGAACAGCGTACGCACTGCGGGAGGGGAACCCGATGGCGAAGAACGTGAGCTGGGACGAGCGGGGGGCGTGGCGCGCCGAGGGGGCCTGGGGCGTCAGCGGGTCCGCCGGTGAGCGCGTCCATCTGGACCGGTGGCAGGCGCGGCTCGACCAGCTCCGCCGCACCCACCACGTCCCCGGCGCCGCCCTCGCCGTACTGGCGCACGGCACCGTCCACGAGCTGGCCTCCGGGGTGCTGCACACCCGCACCGGCGTGGCCGCCACCACCGACTCGGTCTTCCAGCTGGGCTCGCTCGCCAAGACGTACACCGCCACGCTGGTCATGCGGCTCGTGGACGCGGGCAAGCTCGACCTGGACGCGCCGGTCCGCGCGGTACTGCCCGACTTCACCGTCGCCGACGACAAGGCGAGCCGCACGATCACCCCCCGGCAGCTGCTCTCCCACACCAGCGGCCTGACCTGCGACTTCACCGTCGACTCGGGGCGCGGGGACGACTGTCTCGAACGGTACGTCGACGCCGCCAAGGGGGTCGCCCTCGACTGCCCGTCGGGCAGCGCCTGCTCCTACAGCAGCCTCGGCTACAACGTGCTGGGCCGCATCGTCGAGGTCCTCACCGGCACGACCTGGGACCAGGCCCTCAAGGACCTGGTGCTCGACCCGCTCGGCGTGAGCCACACGATGACGCTGCCCGAGGAGGCGCTCGCGTTCCGGGCCGCGATGGGTCACCTCGGGGAGTACGGCGAGGACCCCGCGCCGGCGCCCGCCTGGGACCTCATGCCCCGCTCGGCCGGCCCCTACGGCCGGGTCATCGCCAGCGCCGGCGACGTCGCCCGGCTCGCCCGGATGCACCTCGCGGGCGGCACCGCCCCCGACGGGACCCGGGTCCTGAGCCCCGCGAGCGTCGCCGCGATGCAGACCCGCGAGGTCGACTCCCCCGACAAGTGGACCGTCGCCGCCGACGGCTGGGGCCTCGGCTGGACCCTGTACGACTGGAACGGCGTCCACGGCTTCGGCCACGACGGCGCCTCGATCGGCCAGTACGGCTTCCTGCGCGTGGTGCCGGGCGCCGACGTGGCGGTGGTGCTCCTGACCAACGGGGGTGACGCGCGCCGGCTGTACGAGGACCTGTTCGCCGAGCTCCTCGACGAGCTGGCCGGCGTGCGGATGCCCGCGCCCTTCGCGCCGCCCGCCGAGCCGGTCGCGGTCGACTTCACGCCGCTCACCGGCGTGTACCAACGCGAGGGCGTCCGCATCACCGTCTCCGAGCGGGACGGGAAGCCGCATCTGGTGTACGCGTTCACGGGCGGCATGAAGAACTTCTCGCCGCCGCTGGAGATGGAGCTCGTCGCGGTCACGGACACCGTGTTCGCGGGCGGGGGCTCCGGCGCGTACAGCGCGGACTGGATGCCGGTCGTCTTCGCCACCCTGCCGGACGGCACCGACTGCTGCTACATCGGGATGCGCTGCGCCCCGAAGGCGGCCTGACCGGGATCAGCCCCTGCGTACGCCACGCGACCCCCGCCGGAACGTGCCCGGCGGGGGTCGTGGCGTACGTACGGCGGTGCGGTCAGAAACCGAGCTTGCGCAGCTGCTTCGGGTCGCGCTGCCAGTCCTTGGCGACCTTGACGTGCAGGTCGAGGAAGACGGGCGTGCCGAGCAGCGCCTCGATGTGCTTGCGGGACTTCATGCCGACCTCCTTGAGGCGCTTGCCCTTGGGGCCGATGATGATGCCCTTCTGGCTGGGGCGCTCGATGTAGACGTTGGCGTGGATGTCGAGGAGCGGCTTGTCGGCGGGCCGGTCCTCGCGCGGGATCATCTCCTCCACGACGACGGCGATGGAGTGCGGCAGCTCGTCCCGTACGCCTTCGAGTGCGGCCTCGCGGATCAGCTCGGCGACCATGACCTGCTCGGGCTCGTCGGTGAGGTCGCCCTCGGGGTAGAGCGGCGGGCTCTCGGGAAGCATCGGGATGAGCAGGTCCGCGACGAGCTTGACCTGCACGTCGCCCACGGCCGACACCGGCACGATCTGCGCCCACTCGAAGCCGAGCTCGGTGGAGAGCTGGTCGACGGCGATGAGCTGCTCGGCGAGCGTCTTGGAGTCGACCAGGTCGGTCTTGGTGATGATGGCGATCTTGGGGGTCTTCTTGATCCCCGCGAGTTCCTTGACGATGAACTTGTCGCCGGGGCCGAGCTTCTGGTCGGCGGGCAGGCAGAAGCCGATCACGTCGACCTCGGCCCATGTGGTGCGGACCACGTCGTTGAGGCGTTCGCCGAGCAGGGTGCGCGGCTTGTGGAGCCCGGGGGTGTCGACCAGGATCAGCTGGGCGTCCGGGCGGTGCACGATGCCGCGCACGGTGTGCCGGGTGGTCTGCGGGCGGTTGGAGGTGATGGCCACCTTCTGCCCGACCAGAGCGTTCGTGAGGGTGGACTTGCCCGCGTTGGGGCGGCCGACGAAGCAGGCGAAGCCGGCCCGGTGGGTGGTCTCGGCGGCGGTGTCAGCGGCAGGGGTACGAGCGCTCATGCCGCCATTCTCCCCGATCCCGGACCCCGCGCCGCCCAGCCCCTCCCCCGAGGCTCCGCCCCACCCCCCTCACCACCCCCGACGGGTCGGTGTTGGGTGCCCTACGAGGGCACGGGCCTGCACCTTCTGCGCGGCACCGCCGCGGGGGCGCGGGCTGCGGGCTCGGTGCCGGGTGCCCTACGTCTTTAGGGGCGCGGGGCTGTGCCGTTTGCGCGGCTCCGCCGCGGCGGGCGCGGGTGGCGGGCTGCGACGCCGGGTGCCCTACTTCTAGGGGCGCGGGGAACTGCGCGGGTGCCCCAGCACGGTCCGCAGACAAAAGCCGGGGCGGGGTTGATGGGGCTCCGCCCCAGGCCCCGGGGGATGCCCCACCCCGCCCCTTCCCGAAACCCTCCGGGGGTTATGAACGGGCTGAGGTACAGGCCCCTGGGGCTCCGCCCCAGACCCCGTTCGCGCCTGAAGGGCGCTCGTCCTCAAACGCCGGACGGGCTGAAAGCGAACGCCGGACGGGCCGAGGTGCGAGCGGTCGGGCCGGCTGAGGGGGCCCCTTGGGGCGGGGTTGGAGGGGGGCGGCATCATGGGGGGATGGACATGGCCTCCCCCCATACCCCCCGCCGCATCCTCATCAGCGGAGCCACCCGCGGACTGGGCCGTGCGCTCGCGCAGGGGTTCGCGGCGCAGGGGGACACCGTCGCCGCGCACTTCGGCTCGCGGCGCGAGGAGGCCGAGCGGACCCTGGCCTCCCTCGCGGGGAGCGGACACGTGCTGGTCGGCGGCGACCTGTCGACCCCCGACGGCGCCCGCACCGTCGCCGACGCCGCGGCCGGCGCACTCGGCGGCATCGACGTGCTCGTCAACAACGCCGCCGTGAACCTCCCGCACCCCCTCGCCACCACCGCGTACGAGGACTGGGCGGCCGCCTGGCAGAGCCATGTGTCGGTCAACCTCCTCGCGACGGCGAACCTCAGCCATCTCGCCGCGCGCCGCATGATCGAGCAGGGTTCGGGCGGCCGGATCATCAACGTCGGCTCGCGCGGCGCGTTCCGCGGGGAGCCCGACCACCCGGCCTACGGGGCGACGAAGGCCGCGGTGCACGCGCTGGGCCAGTCCCTCGCCGTGCACCTCGCCCCGTACGGGATCGGCGTCGCCTCCGTCGCCCCCGGGTTCTTCGAGACGGAGCGGGTCGCGCACCGGCTGAGCGGGGCCGAGGGCGAGGCGATCCGTGCGCAGAGCCCGTTCGGCCGGGTGGCGTCGGCGGACGAGATCGCCGCGGCCGTGCTGTGGCTGGCCTCACCGGCGGCCGAGTGGGCGTCGGGGACGGTCCTCGACCTCAACGGGGCGTCATACCTGCGGACCTGAGGGGGCCGCTCACACGCACGGTCCGCCGTCCGGCGCGGCGCCGCACCACGCGGTGGGCGGCGAAGGCGAGGGCGGCGATCAGCAGCAGGGCCGCGGCCAACCAGGGCACGGCCAGGAACGAGGCCCCCGCAGACCCCTTCGCATCCTTCGCGGCCGCCGTCAACGTGACGTCGCCCCAGTCGAGTTGGGGCGAACCCCGCCACTCCTCGGTGAGCGTGACCTTCTGTCCGGGCAGCAGCTCGGAGGGGACCTTGGTGAGGGCGCGGCTGAGCAGCGTACGGCCGAAGAGGCCCTTCGCGGCGAGGTCGACCTTCGGGGCGAGCGTGACGTTGCCGCGGTTGTGCAGCGTGTACGTGATGTCGGTGCGGCTCGCGCCGGTGCCGGGCACGAGGGGCCGGTGCTGGGAGAGCACGACGTGTTCGACGGCGAGGGCGGGCACGGTGGGTCCGCCGACCCGCAGATAGATCCGGGCACCCACGGCCTGCTGGATCCCGACGGCGACCTTGCCGTTCGCGGTGGACCCGGGTGCGACCCGGTCGTCGAGCGCGACCAGGGCTCCGACGTGGTCCCCGGGCTCCGCGCCGTCGGGCACGGTGAGGGTGAAGGGCACGGTGAGCGAGGAGCGCGCCGGCACGGTGACCGTGCTCCGCGCGGGCTTCGCCCACGCGCCCACCCCGGTCTGCTGCTCCTTCTCGGTGCGCACGGCGAACCCGCCGTCGCGCTCGGTGTTGTACGCGTCGGCCCCGTACAGCCGGAACGTGAGGGGCGCCGCCGTCTTGTTGGTGACGGTCACCTTGTCGTCGACGGTGGTTCCGGGGGTGGCGGAGAGGTAGAAGTACGGCCGCTGCGCCGACCCCGAACTCGCGGGGAACACAGCCCAGTTGCCGTTGTCGGCGGCGTCCGCAGCGGGCGCGGTGAGCCCGAGGGCGAGCAGGGACTGGAGCAGGACGGCGGCGGCGAGGAGGAGTGCGGACGGCTTGCGGTACGGCTTGGGCACGGTGCGGGACCCCCGGGTACGGGTGGGCCGGCCGGGTGCGCGCCCGGCCCACGGGTGGACATCAGGTGAGGGTGAGGGTCAGTACGCCGCTGTAGGTGCCGGGCGGGGTGAACGCCGGCACGTCGAGCGAGAGCTTCGCGTCGACGGTGAACTCGCCGCCGGTGAGCGCCGCGTTCGGGGTGGAGGCGAGGGTCGCGCCCGCGCTGCCGACGGTTCCGGCGGAGCCCGCGGCGCACACGGACGGGGAGCCGGCCTTGGCGGTGCAGGCGGGGGTCCAGCCGAGGTTGCCCGCGCCGATGGAGCCGCCGGGGCCGGTGAAGTCGGTGACCTTGCCGGTCAGGGACCAGCCGGCGGGGCCGCCGCGGAAGTCCTGGACCGTCACCGTGTTCAGATCGCCGGTGGAGGCGCCGCCCTTGCCGAAGTCGACGGCGCTGAGATCGACGCTGTCACCGGCCTGGGACATCGACAGCGTGCCCGCGGTGACGGCCGCGTTGAGCTTCTGGCTCGGTCCGGTCGGCGGCGGTCCGCTGTTGACGGTGTACGCGACGGGGCCCGCGCCCTTGGCGGGGTCCCAGGCCGCTCCTTCGTAGGCCACGATCCCGGTGGTCGCCGGGTCGGTGATCTTCGGCCGGGCGGTGAAGCCGCCGTTGGCGTCCGACGTGAAGGTGATCTTGTCGGCGGTGGTGGCGGTGCCGTTCCAGCCGGCGACGGTGACGTCCGCGTTCGGGGTGAACGCGGCCCCGGTGACGGTGGTGCGGTCACCGGCGTTGCCGGAGGCCGGGTCGGCCGTGATGGTGCGCTGGTTGACCTGGCCGCCGCCGTCCGTGGCGTTGACCGTCTCGGAGACGGGCGCGGGCGGGTTGGTGACGGTGCAGGGGGTGTCCAGCTCCATGATGTAACTGGTGTGGATGTTGTAGTCGCCGGGCGAGAGGCTGATCGCGCCGGCCTTGGTGGCGGTGAAGCTGCCGCTCATGGAGAACGCCGGGAACGCGCCCTTGCCGGGCACCGGGTCGTTCTTCTTGGGGCCCGTGACGTCCACGGTGCCGGTCTGGGCGCCCGCGAGGACGACCTTGCCGGTCGGGGTCATGATGTCGGCGGGCAGGGCGATGTCGACGGGGTTGCTGGCGGCGGGCTTGTTCACCGTGTAGGTGACGGTGACCTTGTCGCCGACCTTGGGCGCCGCGTTGTCGACGGTGATGGTCGCGTTCGTGGTGCCGTCGATGGGCGGGATGCCGGCGATGGCCGGCGGGATGCAGTGCGTGGCGAAGTCGACGGGCGTCGCGGCCAGGGCGCTCGCGGGTGCGGCGAGCGCACCGGTCCCCGCGGCGAGTGCGACCGCCCCCAATACGGCGGCCAGACGCCGTCTTCGACGTTCCGACATGGGCGTGCCCCCCTTCATGAAGTGGCACAGCGCGGCTCGGCTGCGCCGACAGGGGGCCATTGACGGCTCGGCGCGAAAAGAAGTCAATGGAATCCCGGCGCAGCAACTGATGACCCATCAGATACTGTCAAGATCCGGCAGGACCAGGCCATTTGAGGCCGGGCACACGAAAGCCGGCGCCGCCCGGGACGGCACCGGCCATGCTGCGTGGAGCGTTGGTGCGGGGTGGGGCGTTGGTGCGGGGTCAGAACACGAACGGGCCCGGCGACTGGGAGGTCGTCGCGTCGCAGTTGACGGTGATTCCGAAGATCACCATTTTCAGAGCGGTGCCGGCGAAGTACGAGTTGAGGCTGTCACCGGCGGCCACGGTGCCGTTCAACGGGCCGATCTTGACCGAACTGCCCGCCAGCAGAGCCGGGTTGGCCTTGCCGCTGAACACCCTGGTGCCCCCGCCGCCCTTGGCGAGGGTCAGGTTGGCGCTGATCTGGTTGGCGCCGACGGCGATCGGGGTGGTGACGGCCGAGGTCAGCGTGATGGTCGCGGCCGTGCCGCTCTGGGTCGCGGTGAGCGTGGCGCCACCGCCGCCCCAGCTCCCGCAGTCGTACGTGGCGGTCGCGGTGGTCGGTGTCACGGCGGCGGCGCTCGGTGCGAGGGCGAGGCCGGCGACGGCCAGCGCTCCCACCGCGAGTGCGGCCCGCGCGACCGGCCTGCTGGTGCTTGTGCGCATGATTCCCCTTCCCCTGACAGGGAGTTGATCGTCTGCCGCGTCCATCGACACACGACCGCGCGGCAGCCCTGGCGGCCCACGTGCACGGGTGCGCGGGCGTGCGGGCATGGCTCTGCCTGGGCTGCGCTTCAGCGCGCGGAGGGAGTCCGACTCCGGCCCGGGGCTGCGGCTCTGCGCCCCGCGCCGGTCCGCCCCACAGATCTGACGGCCCGTCGGTTTCGACTGTCGTCCATTGATGCGCGGGCGGGGTGGGATTGCAAGGGGCACCGCCTTGATTCTTGCCCCGCCCGCTCCCCGCGCCCCTGACCACTCGGTGCCGACCGGCGCTCCCTCGGCCCCTACGGGCCGCACCCCGCCTTCGCCTGCGGACCGTGCCCGCTTCTCGCGCAGTTCCCCGCGCCCCTGTAGGGAACCCGAGCCGTGCCCCTAGGTGGGCTGACCTTGGCAGGGTGGCCAGCATCGGCATCCTCAGCCCGTCCGGCGATTGAGGACGAGCGCCCTTCAGGCGCGAACGGGGTCTGGGGCGGAGCCCCAGGGGGGCGGAACCAGCCAACCCCGCCGCACGGGTGGGTGGGTGGGAAAACCGGCCCCCGGGGGCTACGACGCCGGCTTCAGCTCACCGCTGGGCGAAGCCAGCAGAAGCACGGCCCCCGGCCCACCAAGATCCCGTACCGCCGCCACATCCCCCTCCGCAAGCACCGCGGACTCCGACACCACCGCCGCCGCCTCCAACGACGTGGCCCCGCTCGCGACCGCCATCGCCACCGCCGTGCGGAGCGCGGAAAGCTTCAGGGAGGGAAGCTCGACCGTGCCCGCCACGTACGTGCGGCCGGTCTCGTCGCGTACCGCCGCCCCCTCGGCCACGCCGTTGCGGGCGCGGGCGCTGCGCGCCAGCGTGATGATCTTGCGGTCCTCGGGGTCGAGTTCGGTGCTCTGTGTCATGCCCCGAGCATAAGGAACGGGCCGCCGGAGCCGACCGGCGGCTCAGCCCGCGATCGGGTACATCGACCCGCGCCGGCCCTCCGGCGAGGTCAGCCACTCCAGTTTCTCGGCCGTGCCGGTGTTCGGCAGCGGGGTGTGCAGCACGATCACCAGGTCCGGGCGGGCCGGGACGCGCAGCTGCGTCGACTCCACGTGCAGCGCGCCGACCGCCGGATGCACGATCTCCTTGCGGAGCTGCCCTCCGGGCTGGACATCGCGCCGCTCCCACAGCTCCACGAACTCCGGGCTCAGCTCCCTTGCCTGCTCGACGACCGCCTGGAACCCCTCGTCGTCGGGCCGCTCCGAACAGGCCGCCCGGAACTGCGCCACGACGGTGCAGGCGATCTCCTCCCACTGCTTGGCGCGCTCGCGGTAGATGGGGTCGGTGAAGAACGCGATCAGGCAGTTCTGCACGATCTCGGGGCGCATCCCGAGGACCAGCGCGGCCGCGTCGTTGTACATGACGGTGTTCCAGTACGCGTCCATGATGTGCGCGGGGAACGGCATCCAGGCGTCGATGAGGCGCTGCAGCCCGTGGCACATGTCGACGTTGGCCGGGTCGACCTCCGGGGCGGGCGGGTTGAGCCCGGCCAGGACGTACAGGTGGCGGCGCTCGGCGCTGGTCAGCCGGAGCACCCGGCCCACCGAGTCCAGTACCTGCGGGGAGACCGTGATGTCGCGGCCCTGCTCCAGCCACTGGTACCAGGAGACGCCGACCCCGGCCAGCACGGCGACCTCCTCGCGGCGGAGCCCCGGGGTGCGGCGGCGGGCCCCGCCGTCGGGCAGCCCCGCCTGCGTGGGCGTGATCCGCGCCCGCCTGCTCATCAAGAACTCGCGCAGTTCACTGCGGCGTCGCTTGTCGATCGGTGTAGCCACGAACTCCCCCTGCCGGCTGCCTGGTGGTGCCACCAACAGGATAAGTTCCCACTCTCCACGGGCATTCCCGGGCCGCGAAGGTAGGGCCATGGCGATCGATACGACGACGACGGTGACGGCAGTCACCGGGCCCACCGGCCCGGCCCCCTCCCCCTCTTCCCCCCTCTCCCCCACCACCCCGGCGAGCACCCCGGCCGGCAGCCCGGCGTCCCCCGCGGACGCCCGCCTCAGCGGCCGGGCCAAGCTGGTCCTGTTCGTGCTCTGCGCCGCCCAGTTCATGGTGGCGCTCGACTTCTCCGTGCTGAACGTGGCGCTGCCGGCCCTCGGCAAGGACCTCGGCCTGAGCCGGTCCGCGCTGCAGTGGGCGGTCACCGCCTTCGCCCTGCCCTCGGGCGGCTTCCTGCTCCTGTTCGGCCGGATCGCGGACCTCTTCGGCCGCAAGAAGCTGTTCCTGACGGGTCTGGCCCTGTTCGGCACGGCCTCGCTGCTGGCCACCCTCGCCTGGGACCCGGTGTCGTTCCTGACCGGGCGCGCCCTGCAGGGGCTCGGCGCGGCCGTCATCGTGCCGACCGGCATGTCCCTGCTGACCACGACGTTCCCCGAGGGCCCGCAGCGCGACAAGGCGCTCGGCATCTCCGGCACGCTGCTCTCGCTCGGCTTCACCATCGGCATGGTGCTCGGCGGTGTCATGACCGACACGCTCGGCTGGCGCTCCACGATGGGCCTGCTCGTCGCGTTCGCGGCGGTCGTCCTGGCGCTCGCCCCGGGTCTGCTGCCCGAGTCCCGCACCCCGGAGCGGCCGCGCCTCGACGTGCCCGGCGCCGTCACCGTCACCGGTGGTCTGCTCGCGCTGATCTACTCCCTGTCGACGGCGGCCCAGCGCGGCTTCGGCGGCGCCGACGTGTGGGGCACCCTGGTCGTGGGCCTCGCCCTGCTCGCCGCGTTCGTCGTCGTCGAGTCGAGGGCCGAGGCGCCGCTGGTCTCGCTGCCGATGCTGAAGCGCCGCTCGGTGGCCTGGGGCAACCTGGGCGGCCTCGTCACCTTCTCGATGATGTCGACGGTCGTCTTCGTCCTGACCCTCTACCTCCAGGAGACCCTGGGTCTCTCGTCCTTCGAGACCGGCCTGGTCTTCGGCATCCAGGGCATCGCGTCGGCCCTCGCCGGTACGTACGCGGCCCGGCTCATCGGCCGCTTCGGCTCCCGGCGGGTCCTGGCCGGCTCGCTGCTCGGCCAGGGCGTGTTCATCGGGGCGCTGCTCGGCCTCGGCAGCCACTCGGGCGCCCTGCTCGCCACCGTCGCCGTCTCGCTGGCCAGCATGTGCCACCTCGGCGCGATCATCTCGTACGGCGTGACCGCGACCAGTGGTGTCCCGGACGAGGAGCAGGGCCTCGCGACGGGGCTCGTCACCACCACCCAGCAGGTCGGCCTGACCGTGGGCATCCCGCTGCTCGGGGTGCTCGCCACCACGCAGTCCTCGCTGTTCGACGGGGTGCGTACGGTGCTGGCGATCGACGCGGGCCTCGTGGTCGCGGCGGCGGCCCTGGTCGCGGTCGGTCTCGGCGTCGGCCGCGGCAAGGCCTAGTGCCCGCCGCGGCCGGGCCGGGTCCGCGCCGTCCGGTGCGGCTTCGGGGTCCGGGGTTCAGGCCCGGTCGAGCCGGAGCCGCTCGGCCTTGGGCAGGCCGGCGACGACCAGGTCGTACGAGTCCTCGATGAGCTCCCGGACCATGCGGTCCGGGAGCTCCGCCGTGTTCACGGTGTTCCAGTGGCGTTTGTTCATGTGCCAGCCCGGCACGATCGCGGGGTGTTCCTCGCGGAGCCGGACCGCCTCGTCGGGGTCGCACTTGAGGTTGACGGTGAGCGGCTCGGAATCGAGCGCGGTGAGCGCGAAGACCTTGCCGAGCACCTTGAAGACGGAGGTCTCCGGGTTGAACGGGAACTCCTCGGTCGCCGCGTTGAACTCCAGGCAGAACGCGCGCAGTTGCTTCGGATTCATGCCGCTCCCTCCTCGTCCCCGTCGTCCTTGGACGGCTCCACGAGCACGGTGACGATCTTGTTGCGGCGGCCGGCCGGGGATTCGGCGGTGAGCCGCAGCCGGCGCGCGTCGGGCAGTTCCACGACGGCGGAGGCGCCCGCGATCGGGACCCGGCCGAGCGACTTGGCGAGCAGTCCGCCCACCGTCTCGACGTCCTCGTCGTCGAACTCGTCGAACCCGAACAGTTCGCCCAGGTCGCCGATGTCGAGCCGGGCGGTGACCCGGAAGCAGCCGTCCTCCAGCTCGGTGACGGGCGGCAGTTCACGGTCGTACTCGTCGGTGATCTCGCCGACGATCTCCTCCAGGATGTCCTCGATGGTGACGATGCCGGCGGTGCCGCCGTACTCGTCGATGACGACCGCGACGTGGCTGCGCTGCTGCTGCATCTCGCGCAGCAGGTCGCCGGCGTTCTTGGTGTCGGGCACGAACGCGGCGGGCCGCATCGCGGTGGAGACGAGGTCGGCCTCGGAGTCCCGGTTGATGTGCGTCTTGCGGACCAGGTCCTTCAGATAGACGATCCCGACGATGTCGTCCTCGTTCTCGCCGGTCACCGGGATCCGGGAGAAACCGGAGCGCAGGGCGAGGGTGAGGGCCTGGCGGATCGTCTTGTAGCGCTCGATGCAGACGAGGTCGGTGCGCGGCACCATGACTTCGCGCACCAGGGTGTCGCCGAGCTCGAACACCGAGTGGACCATGCGGCGCTCGTCGTCCTCGATGAGGGACTCCGCCTCGGCGAGGTCGACCATCGCGCGCAGTTCGGCCTCGGAGGCGAACGGCCCCTTGCGGAAGCCCTTTCCGGGCGTGAGCGCGTTGCCGAGGAGGATCAGGAGCTGCGGGATCGGCCCCATGATCCTGGCGAGCGGCAGCAGGACGTACGCGGCGGCCGTCGCGGTGTTCAGGGGGTGCTGGCGGCCGATGGTGCGCGGCGAGACGCCGACGGCGACGTAGGAGACGAGCACCATCACCGCGATGGCGACGAGCAGCGCCGCCCACGTCTCGCCGAACTCGTCGAGGCAGACGTAGGTGACGAGGACGCCGGCCGCCATCTCGCAGGCGACGCGGACGAGCAGCGCCACGTTCAGGTAGCGCGTGGGGTCGGCGGCGATCTGCGCGAGTCTGGCGCTGCCGCGCCGGCCGGTGCGGACCGCCTCGGCGGCGCGGAAGGAGGAGACGCGGGCGAGGCCGGCCTCGGCGCAGGCGGCGAGCCAGGCGACGACGACCAGCGCGACGGCACCGGCGATGAGCTGCCCGGTCATGAGACGGTCGGCGCCGGGGAGGGACCGGTGAGGCCCTTCTCCGCGCGCCAGCCGTCGACGATGGCCGCCTGGAGGCCGAACATCTCGGCCTTCTCGTCCGGCTCCTCGTGGTCGTAGCCGAGCAGGTGCAGCACCCCGTGGACGGTGAGGAGCTGGAGCTCCTCGTCCATGGAGTGCTGCGTCTCGGCTTCCTCGCCCTGCCTCTTGGCGACCTCGGGGCAGAGCACGATGTCGCCGAGGAGCCCCTGCGGGGGCTCCGCCGCCTCGTCGTCCTTGGCCGGCGGCCGCAGCTCGTCCATCGGGAAGGACATGACGTCGGTGGGGCCCGGCAGGTCCATCCACTGGATGTGCAGCTGCTCCATGGCCTCGTCGTCCACGACGATCACCGAGAGCTCGGAGAGCGGGTGGATCCGCATCCGTGTGAGGGCGTAGCGGGCGATGTCGAGGATCGCCTGCTCGTCGACCTCGGTTCCGGACTCGTTGTTGACGTCGATCGACATGGTGCGCTCTGCTCTACTTCCCGTTTCGGCCGCGCCGACCCGTCTGGGTCTGGTCCTGGCGGCTGTCGTACTGCTCGTACGCGTCGACGATACGGCCGACGAGCTTGTGCCGGACGACATCCTGCGAGGTGAGCCGGGAGAAGTGCACGTCCTCGACGCCGTCCAGGATGTCCTGGACCTGGCGCAGACCGCTCTTGGTGCCGCCCGGCAGGTCGACCTGGGTGACGTCACCGGTGATGACGATCTTCGAGTCGAAGCCGAGCCGGGTGAGGAACATCTTCATCTGTTCGGCGCTGGTGTTCTGCGCCTCGTCGAGGATGATGAACGCGTCGTTGAGGGTGCGGCCGCGCATGTACGCCAGGGGGGCGACCTCGATGGTGCCGGCCGCCATCAGACGCGGGATCGACTCGGGGTCGAGCATGTCGTGCAGGGCGTCGTAGAGCGGGCGCAGGTACGGGTCGATCTTCTCGTAGAGCGTGCCGGGCAGGAAGCCGAGGCGCTCGCCGGCCTCGACGGCGGGCCGGGTCAGGATGATCCGGGTGACCTGCTTGGACTGCAGGGCCTGGACCGCCTTGGCCATGGCGAGGTACGTCTTGCCGGTGCCTGCGGGGCCGATGCCGAAGACGATCGTGTGCTTGTCGATCGCGTCGACGTACCGCTTCTGGTTGAGGGTCTTGGGGCGGATGGTGCGGCCGCGGTTGGAGAGGATGTTCTGGGTGAGCACCTCGGCGGGTGTCTCGCCCTGCACGTCCCCGTTGGTTCCGTTGCTCGCGCGGAGCATGGCGACCGAGCGTTCCACTGCGTCCTCCGTCATCGGCTGTCCGGTGCGGGGCACCAGCAACATCTCGTCGAACAGTCGCTGAACGAGGGCGACTTCCGTCGCGTCTCCCACGGCGCTGATCTCATTGCCCCGTACGTGGATGTCGGCCGACGGGAAGGCCTTCTCGATCACGCGCAGCAGGGAGTCGCTCGAACCCAGGACGGTCACCATGGGGTGCTTGGCCGGGATGGTGATCTGGGCGTGCGCCTGCGGGTGTGTGGGTGTCTGCGTCATGGGCCGGCCGGGTGGCCTGCACATACCTCCCGTTGCAGGGCCCCCGCTGTTCGAGAGCCTCTGGGATATCAAGCGTACGACGTGGCGCGCATGCCGCCGAGAGGTTTTCCGCCCCTGGTGCGCCCCCGGCCCCGGCCACCGCGGCCTTCCGGCCCCGGGTCAGGCCGGGGGCCGGAAGCCCAGGGTGGGCAGGGCCCGGCGCAGCGGCCAGGTCCGGGCGGCACCGGGCAGCAGGTCGGAGAGGAAGGCGTAGCGGCGCAGGGCCGCCGGGTCCTGGTTCTCCAGGGTGCGCACCCGCTCCCACCAGCTCGCGATCTCCGCCCACCCCGGCGCCGAGAGGGACCCGCCGAACTCCTGGACCGACAGGGCGGCGGTGAGCCCCGCGAAGGCGAGGCGGTCGGCGAGCGGCCAGCCGGCGAGGGTGCCGGTGACGAAGCCCGCCACGAAGACGTCGCCCGCCCCGGTGGGGTCGAGGGCCTCCACCTCGATGGCCGGGACGTCCGCGGTCTCCCCGGTCGCGCCGTCCACCGCGTACGCCCCCTCCGGGCCCAGCGTCACCACCGCGAGCGGCACCTTCTCGGCGAGCGCGCGGGCCGCGGCGCGGGGGCAGTCGGTGCGGGTGTAGCGCATCGCCTCGGCCGCGTTGGGCAGGAACGCCTCGCAGTGTTCGAGCTCTTCGAGCCCGGCCAGGTCCCAGCGGCCCGTGTCGTCCCAGCCGACGTCGGCGAAGATGCGCGCGCCGGAGCGCGCCGCGTCCGCGATCCAGCCCTCGCGCCGCCCCGGCACGAGGGAGGCGACTGCGGCACGGGCCCGGGGCGGGCAGTTGGGCGCGGACAGTTCGTGGGGCGCGTCGTGGCCGTGGGTGACCATGGTGCGTTCGCCCTCGTACGCCATGGAGACGGTGACCGGGGAGTGCCAGCCGGGCACGGTGTGCGACGGCGACAGGTCGATGCCCTCGCCCTGTTCCAGCGCGTCCCAGCAGTAGTCGCCGTAGTGGTCGTCGCCGAACGCCGCCGCGAGGGAGGTGTGCAGGCCGAGGCGGGCGAGCGCGGTGGCCATGTTGGCGACGCCACCCGGGCTCGACCCCATGCCGCGCGCCCAGGACTCGGTGCCGCGCACCGGCGCCGAGTCGAGGCCGGTGAAGATGATGTCGAGGAAGACCGTGCCGGTGAGGAAGACGTCGCAGGGCGGGTCGCGGGGGTCGCGGAGCCCGTCGAGCGGGTCGAGCCGGGCGGAGGGGCGCGGCTCGGCGCCGGAGGTGTGGCGCCGGGGGTTGCGCTCGGCGGGGTCGGGCGAGCCGTCCGGACAGGGCCGCTGGGGCTCGTGGTGCTCGGGGTGCGGCGGCTGCTCTCTGCTGGGTGGTGTCGTCACGGTGGGCTCCGTTCGCGTACTGATCCGGCAAGTCTGCCCGATGGACGCGAGGAGCCCCGCTACCAGCGCGGCAGCGCCGGCGTCGTCCACCCCTCGTGCCCCGGTGCCCGCCGCATCGCGGCCGCGTCGTCGCGGTCGCGCAGGGCGCCGTCGTCCTCCAGCCAGCGCCGGTGCAGCCGGGCCAGTTCGGCGCGGTCGAGCCGCACGCCGAGGCCGGGCGCGTCCGACACGGTCAGGCGCCCCGCGTGGAACTCGTGCCGGGCGGTGATCACGTCCTCGGTCTGCCACGGGTAGTGGCTGTCGCAGGCGTAGTCGAGGTTGGGGACGGTCGCGGCGACGTGCGTCATCGCGGCGAGGCTGATCCCCAGGTGCGTGTTGGAGTGCATGGAGAGGCCGACGCCGAACGTCCGGCAGATCGCGGCGAGTTCACGGGTGTTGCGCAGCCCGCCCCAGTAGTGGTGGTCGGACAGGACGACCTGGACGGCGTCGCTCAGGAACGCCTCGCGGATCTCGGGGAACGTCGTCACGCACATGTTGGTGGCGAGCGGTACCGCCGTGCCCCGGGAGACCTCGGCCATCGCGGCGGTGCCCGGCGCCGGGTCCTCCAGGTACTCCAGTACGTCACCGAGTTCGGCGGCGACGCGCAGCGAGGTCGCCGGGGTCCAGCCGCCGTTGGGGTCGAGCCGGAGCGGGTGGCCGGGGAAGGCGGCGGCGAGGGCCCGGACCGCGGCGACCTCCTGCTCGGGCGGGAGGACACCGCCCTTGAGCTTGAAGGAGCGGAAGCCGTACGCGTCCACGAAGCGGCGGGCCTGCGCCACGATCCCGGCGGGGTCGAGGGCCGCGCCCCACTCGTCCTTCTCGCCCGCGCCGCCCGGGTGTTCGGCCCAGCGGTAGAAGAGATAGGCGCTGTACTCGACGGAGTCGCGGACCTTGCCGCCGAGCAGGGTGTGGACCGGTACGTCCCGGATCGTGCCGAGCGCGTCGAGGCAGGCGACCTCGAAGGCGGAGACGACGGACAGGCGCAGCTTGTCGGCGGTCTGGGCGCCGCGCAGCCCGCCGACGTCGACCGCGTGGTCGATCCGGGAGTCGTCGACCGCGATGCCGTTCATCAACGTGAACAGTCCGTTGAGGTCGGCGACGTCGTGGCCGGTCAGGGCGGCGGCGTAGGGCCGGGCGAGTTCGAGGTATTTCGTGTCGCCGTACGTCTCGCCGATCCCGACGACGCCGCCGGCCGTGACGACCTCGACGATCAGGCGGGGCGTGTACGGCTGGTGCACGCCCTGGACGTTGAGCAGCGGGGGGTCGGCGACCAGAACGGGGGTGAGCCGCACCTCGGCGATCCGCCGCGTCCGCGCCCCGCGCGCTCCGTGCGCGCCCTGCGATCCCTCTGATTCCTGCGATCCCTCTGATCCCTGCACGGCCCAACCTTCTTCGCAGTAGCCCGTCCACCAATGCCGTCCATCAATGCAAATAGAGACTAGATATGTGAACGAGAGGGCGTCAAGGATCCACGCGCCGCCGAGCGCCCCCAACCCGCCCCTCCCCGAACGGAATTCGCCCGTTTACCCGCCCGTTCCCCGGCCAAACGAAACGTGACCCAGATCACGTCGTTCCGGCTTTTCGCGCGCTCCGGGCGCTTGATACAAATTGGGCCCGCGTTCCCGTACAACACCGGGCGCCTCCCCCCTCTTTGACCTCCCTGCCCCACGGGCACTGTTCCTTGGAACGCCCATGTCCGCACGCCCTCGTGCCGCCTGGCCTCTGGTCGCCGTCTTCACCGCCGGTTACCTCGCCGCGTACCTCCTTCCCACCGTCGTCGGCCGTCTCTCGGCCGGCCTCGGACTCTCCCCCGCCGAAGCCGGACTCGTCGGCTCCACCCTCCTGTTGAGCTCGGCGACCGCCGGTTTCACGCTCGCCTCGCGGGTCGAGCGGCACGGACCGCGCCGGCTCGCCAGACTGGGGCTGCTCCTCGCGGTCACCGGGTACGGAGCCGCCGCGCTCACCACCCTGATCCCGCTCGTCGTGGCCGGCGCGGTCGTCGGCGGGCTCGGCTCCGGCACCGCCACGGCGGTCGCGGCGGCCGGCATCGCCGCCCAGCGCGATCCGCACCGCGCCTCCACGCTCGGCCTGCTCTCGGTCTCCGCGACGGCCGGCGCGCTCTACCTGACCATCCCTCATCTCGGCGGCGGCCACGCCACCCCGCTCGCCGCGATCGCGGTCGTCGCGGCGCTCGTGTGGCCCACCACGCGGTTCCTTCCGGGCGCGTACGGGTCGGGCAGGCCGGTGGAGAGCGCCGGCGCCGCGCCCGGCGTCCGGCTTCCTCACCGGCGCTCCGGCACGGTCCTCGCCGCGACGATGCTCTGCTGGTCACTGGCGCAGAACGCGCTGTGGGGCGTCAGCGGGCGGATCGGCCTCACCCAGGCCGGCCTCAGCGAGGTCACCGTCGGCATGGTCTTCGCGGCCGGGCTCGGCGCGGGGCTGCTCGGCGTGCTCGGCGCGGGTGCGCTCGGCGCGCGGCTCGGGCGGGCGGTGCCGATCGGGGCGGGCACGGCGGTCATCGCGGCGTGCATCGTGGCGAGTTCGTCCGCGCGGGGCCTCCTCTCCTTCGCGAGCGGCGAGATCCTGTGGAATGTCTTCTACCCGGTGGTCCTGTCCTACCTCATCGGACTCTCCGCCTCGCTCGACCCGCACGGCCGCTGGGCGGTCCTCGCCGGGTCGGCGTCCTCGCTCGGGGTGGCCTGCGGGCCACTCACGGGCAGCCTGCTCTCGCAGTACGCGGGGTACAGCGGCATGGGGTACGTGCTGTGCGCGCTGCTGCTGCTCATCGCGGCGCCGCTCAGCGCGGTGGCGGTGCACACGTCCGGGCGGCCGCTGGTGCCGGGGTCGATCCGGCGCCGCGGTGGTACGCCGGCGGCGGTCGTCGCGGGCCGGGCCGGGGCGTCCGCGGCGCTGCTCCCGCAGATCGGGGTGCCGGAGCAGGAGGTCGCGGAGATCCCGATCGCCTCCCGCGCGAGACGCCGCCGCAAGGTCCTGGCGTCGTAGCCCCCTCTCCCCGCCCCGCCCCTCCCCTCCGGGGGGCGGGGCGGCGTGGGCTGAGGCTGTCCATGCCGCCCGGCACCGGTACCGCCAGGGGCGCGGGGGCTGCTGCTGTCCACGCCGCCCGGCACCGGTACCGCCAGGGGCGCGGGGGCTGCTGCTGTCCACGCCGCCCGGCACCGGTACCGCCAGGGGCGCGGGGAACTGCGCGGGAAGCGGGCACGGTCCGCAGCCGGGCCCCTGGGGCTCCGCCCCAGACCCCGTCCGCGCCTGAAGGGCGCTCGTCCTCAAACGCCGAACCGGCTGGGTGGCCCGCATGGGCCGGGGTCGAGCAGTTCAGGGACGCGGGGAACTGCGCGGACAAGCCCCGGCGGGGTTACGACTCCGGGAAGGTGTACGCGTCGACCTCGCTCAGGTACCGCGCCCGGCGCGGCTCGTCGTCCTCGAGGAACGACGCCACGAACGAGTTCCGCGCCAACTCCCGCACCCGCTCCCGCTCAAGCCCCAACGCCCCCCGCACCGCGAGCAACGTATCGTCGGCGTACCCCCCGAAATACGCCGGATCGTCGGAGTTGACCGTGCACACCAGCCCCGCGTCCATCATCGCCCGCAGCGGATGGTCCTCCAGCGCCTCGACCGCACGCAGCCGTACGTTCGACAGCGGGCACAGCGTCAGCGGGACGCGGTCCCGGACCAGGCGGGCCACCAGCGCCGGGTCCTCCAAGGCGCGCAGGCCGTGGTCGATCCGCTCCACACCGAGCACGTCGAGCGCCTCGGTGATGTACGCCGGCGGCCCCTCCTCGCCCGCGTGCGCGACCCTGCGCAGCCCGAGGGCGGCCGCCGCCTCGTACACCGCGCGGAACTTGGCCGGCGGATGGCCGACCTCCGCCGAATCGAGCCCGATGCCCGTGATCCGGTCCAGGTAGGGCCGCGCCGCCTCCAGCGTGAGCAGCGCCGACTCCGCCGACTCGTCGCGCAGGAAACACATGATGAGCCGGGTCGACACCCCGTGGCGCTCCTCGCTCGTGGCCAGGGCCCGCCCCAGGCCCTCCACCACCGTGCCCATCGGGACGCCCCGCGCGATGTGCGCCTGCGGGTCGAAGAAGATCTCGGCGTGCCGCACGCCCTGCGCGGCGGCCCGCGCCAGATACGCGTCGGCGAGCGCCGCGAAGTCGTCCTCGGTGCGCAGGACCCGCATCAGCGAGTAGTACAGGTTCAGGAAGGACTGGAGGTCGTCGAAGCTGTACGCCTCGCGCAGCTCCTCGGTGTCGGCGTACGGCAGCTCGACGCCGTTGCGCGCGGCGAGTTCGAAGGCCAGCTCGGGTTCGAGGGTGCCTTCGATGTGGAGGTGGAGTTCGGCCTTGGGGATGGGCATGGGGGGATTCCTTGCGGTGGTGCGTGAAGGGCGTGCGGTGGGGTGGTGGTGCCGGCCCGGCGGGCCTACGCCGCGCGTTTGGGCAGCGGGACCCGGATCAGGTCGGCGGCGACGGTCAGCTCGCCCTCGTACCCGGCGGCACGGGCCTGCCGCTCGAACTCCTCGGGATCCGCGTACCGCTGCGAGAAGTGGGTGAGGACCAGATGGCGCACGCCCGCGTCACGGGCCACCGCGGCGGCCTGGCCTGCCGTCAAGTGGCCGTGATCGGTGGCGAGTTGGATGTCCCCGTCCAGGAACGTCGACTCGATGACCAGCATGTCGCAGCCCTGCGCGAGTTCGTTGACGCCCGCGCACAGACGGGTGTCCATGACGAACGCGAACCGCTGACCGCGCCGGACCTCGCTGACGTCGTCAAGGGTGACACCGTTCAGCTCGCCCTCGCGCTGGAGGCGCCCCACGTCGGGGCCCGCGATGCCGCGCTCGGCGAGCAGTTCGGGCAGTATGCGGCGGCCGTCGGGCTCGACCAGCCGGTAGCCGTACGACTCGACGGGGTGCGAGAGACGGCGGGCGTCCAGGGTGTACGAGGCCGTCGCGGCCAGCACCGCCCCGTCGCCCGCGACCGGCTCCTGGCCCAGCCGGACGGACTCGCGGTAGGCGGTGGCGTACCGCAGCCGCTCGAAGAAGTGCTCGCCGCTGAGCGGGTAGTGCGCGGTGACGGGGTGCGGGACCCGGTCGAGGTTGATCCGCTGGATCACCCCGGCCAGGCCGAGCGAGTGGTCGCCGTGGAAGTGCGTGACGCAGATCCGGTTGATGTCGTGCGCGGCGACCCCGGCCCGCAGCATCTGGCGCTGCGTGCCCTCGCCGGGGTCGAAGAGGATGCCCTCGCCGTCCCAGCGCAGCAGGTAGCCGTTGTGGTTGCGGTGCCGGGTGGGCACCTGGCTCGCGGTGCCGAGCACCACCAATTCACGTACGGACACGGTGAGTTGCCTTGCTGTGCGGGATGCGGGGGTGGCGCTGCGGGGCGGTACGGGTCGTTATCCGGGGGGCCACTGGAGGCCGCGGCCGCCCAGCACGTGCACGTGCGCGTGGAAGACGGTCTGGCCCGCGCCGCTGCCGGTGTTGAACACGAGCCGGTAGCCGCTTTGGTCGGCGCCCTCCTGCCGGGCGACCTCGCCGGCCTCCCGTACGACGTCCGCGAGGATCGCCGGCTCGGCGGCAGCGAGCGAGGCGGCGTCCGGGTGGTGGACCTTGGGGATGACCAGGACGTGGGTGGGGGCCTGGGGGTTGATGTCCCGGAACGCCACCGTCGTCCCGGTCTCGCGCACGACGGTCGCCGGGACGTCGCCCGAGACGATTTTGCAGAACAGGCAGTCGGCCTGCGGCTCTCCGGCCACGGTCCGGTCCTCCTTGGTCGCGTTGATCAGGTAACCGCATGCTACTCAACGCGTTCGGGAGGGCGGCTCCGGTTCCGGCCGGGGCGGGTCGCGGGCGGGGCGGGGGCGGCCTATTTGCCGCGGAAGGACTCGGTGACGGTCACGGTGGCCGTCACCGTGACCGTGACCGCGGCCGTGGGGCCGCCGCCCGGGTGGGAGGTCGTGCGGCCGGGCGTGGTGGGGGCGGGTGCGTCGCAGTCGCCCAGGACGGAGGAGCGGAAGACGGTCTTCCCGGCCACCTTGGCCGTCAGGTCGCCCTTCACGCAGCGGCCCTCGACCTCCTGGGTGACCTTTCCCTTGACGGTGATCGCCCTGCCGTCCTTGGTCTCGCCCTGGCAGTCCACGTCGGCGACGTCCTTCGTGGTGGCGGCGGCCGAAGGCGTCGCGCTCGCACCGCGGTTGAGGTCGGCGTGACAGGTCAGCCACTTGATGTCGACGTGGTGGTGCTCCAGCTCGGTGGTGGCGGCCTGCTCCGTGGTGAGCGCGACGGCGGCGGAGTTGAGCCCGCCGACGGGGTCACAGGCGGTGAGGCCCGCGACGGCGAGGGCGAGCGCGGGTACGAGTGCGGCCGGCACGAGTGCGGTGCGGCGCGGGATGCGGTGTGACCTCTTGGCCCCCATGGCCGTCAGGGTGCCACCGCGGTGCCGGGTGCGGAAGCCCTCTTGCGGCCATCCCACCCACCCGAACCCCGGGCTCCGCCCCTGCAGCATTGCCCCCTGCGGGCCGCGGACGACCGTTCGCGCAGTTCCCCGCGCCCCTATCGGGGTTGGCCTTGGCAGCATGCCCAGCATCGGCATACCCAGCCCGTCCGGCGATTGAGGACGAGCGCCCTTCAGGCGCGAACGGGGTCTGGGGCGGAGCCCCAGCAAACCCCGCCTTCGCCTGCGGACCGGTGGGTCGACGCGCGAACCGGGGTCTGGGGCAGAGCCCCGGGGTCAGGACCAGCGGCCTGTTCGGGTCATCAGGAGCGCCGCCGCCACCGTGCCCGCCGTCGACGTGCGGAGCACGCTCCCGCCCAGGCGGTGCGGCTTCGCGCCCGCCGCGGCGAAGGCGGACAGTTCGTCCGGGGAGACCCCGCCCTCGGGGCCCACCACCAGGACGATCTCTCCGGTCGCGGGGAGGTCCGCCGTGGCCAGCGCGGCCGACGCCACGTCGCGGTCCTCGTGCAGGACGACCGCCAGGTCCGCCTCGGCCAGCAGGGCCGCGACCTGCTTCGTGGTCAGGGCGTCCCGCACGTCCGGGAAGCGGACGCGGCGTGACTGCTTCCCGGCCTCGCGGGCCGTACTGCGCCATTTCGCCAGGGACTTGGCGCCGCGCTCGCCCTTCCACTGGGTGATGCAGCGCCCCGCCTGCCACGGCACGATCACGTCGACACCGGTCTCGGTCATCGTCTCCACGGCGACCTCCCCCCGGTCGCCCTTGGGCAGCGCCTGCACCACGGTGATCCGTACCGCGGGCTGGGCCTCGCTCGCGCACGCGGTGACCCGTACGGTCAGGCGGTCCTTGCCCTCGGCGGCCACGACGACCGCGTCCGCCCAGTTCCCGGCGCCGTCGGTGAGGGTGACCTCCTCGTCGGGGCGCAGCCGCTTGACGGAGACCGCGTGCCGGCCCTCCGCGCCGTCCAGGACGTACTCGCCGCCGCCCGGCACCGAATCGACGACGAAGACCGGGGCGGTCATGACGTGCTCCTCTTGTTCTTCAGCTGCTGCAGGTTCGCGGTCAACTCGGCCGCCGCGTCGTCGAGTTCCAGGGCCAGGACCTCCACGAGCCGGGCCGCCGGGAGCTCGCGGGCCAGCCGGTGGCCCTGGCCCGCCCAGAGCGCCATGCCCTGGGGGTCGCCGGCCGCGGCGGCGGCCTTGCGCAGGCCCGAGGTGATCTGGTGCACCTGGGGGTAGGCGGCGGGGGCGTACGGGCCGTGCTCGCGCATGAAGCGGTTCACCAGGCCCCGGGCGGGCCGCCCGGAGAACGCCCGCGTCACCTCCGTACGCACGAAGAGCGGGTTGGTCAGGGCCTGCTTGTGCAGGACGTTCGCGCCGGACTCGGGGCACGCGAGGAACGCCGTGCCCAGCTGCGCCGCGTCCGCGCCCGCCGCGAGCACCGCCGCGATCTGGGCGCCGCGCATCAGGCCGCCCGCCGCGACGATCGGGAGCTGGACGCTCTCGCGTACGAGAGTGATCAGCGAGAGCAGTCCGAGGCCCGCTCCGCCGGTCTGGGGGTCGTCGCGGTAGGTGCCCTGGTGGCCGCCCGCCTCGATGCCCTGCACACACACCGCGTCCGCGCCCGCCCACTGCGCGGCCTGCGCCTCCTGCGGCGTCGTCACCGTGACGATCGTGTACGTGCCGACCTTCGCGAACGCGTCGATGACGGAGCGCTCGGGGCAGCCGAAGGTGAACGAGACGACCGGCACCGGGTCCTCGCGCAGAATGGCGAGCTTGGCCTCGTAGTTGTCGTCGCCCCCGGTGTCGGGGTCGCCGAGCGGGGTGTCGTACCAGGTCGACTCGCCCGCGAGCTGGTGGCGGTAGACCTCGATCGCGGCCGGGTCCGTGTGCGGCTCCTGCGGCATGAACAGGTTGACACCGAAGGGCTGGCCGGTGAGGCCGCGCACCTGCTTGATCTCCTGGTACATGCCGTCGGCGGTCTTGTACCCGGCGGCCAGGAATCCGAGCCCTCCGGCCTCGGAGACGGCCGCGGCCAGCGCCGGACCGGAGGCGCCGCCCGCCATGGGCGCCTGCACGATCGGATACCGGCAGAGATCGGTCAAAGCCATGCTCGCATCGTGCCACGGTGTTGCTCCCGCGCCGAATCGCCCTCCCCTGCCGGGGTGGGCGACCCGGGCCGCCGGAGCGGGAAAGGGGGCCCCGGGGGTCGCCCCCCGTAGCCCCCTTGTCGCGGCTCAGCGTCCGTTTCAGCGCCCGTTGAACGCGTCCTTCAGACGGGAGAACAGGCCCTGCTGGCCCGGCTGGAACTGGCCCGTGGGCCGTTCCTCGCCGCGCAGCTTCGCCAGCTGGCGCAGGAGGTCCTCCTGCTGCGGGTCGAGCTTGCTCGGCGTCAGGACCTCGACGTGCACGATGAGGTCGCCGCGCCCGCCGCCGCGCAGATGCGTGATGCCGCGGCCGTGCAGCGGGATGGACTGGCCGGACTGGCTGCCCGGACGGATGTCCACGTCCTCCATGCCGTCGAGCGTCTGGAGCGGCACCTTGGTGCCGAGCGACGCCGCCGTCATGGGGATGGTGACCGTGCAGTGCAGGTCGTCGCCACGGCGCTGGAACACGTCGTGCGGCAGCTCGTGGATCTCCACGTACAGGTCGCCCGCGGGGCCGCCACCCGGGCCGACCTCGCCCTCGCCCGCGAGCTGGATCCGGGTGCCGTTGTCGACACCGGCCGGGATCTTCACGGTGAGGGTGCGCCGCGAGCGGATGCGGCCGTCGCCGGCGCACTCCGGGCACGGGGTGGGGACGACGGTGCCGAAGCCCTGACACTGGGGGCAGGGCCGCGAGGTCATGACCTGACCGAGGAAGGAGCGGGTGACCTGGGACACCTCGCCGCGACCGCGACACATGTCACAGGTCTGCGCGGAGGTGCCGGGGGCCGCGCCCTCGCCCGAACAGGTCGTGCACACCACGGCGGTGTCGACCTGGATCTCCTTGGTGGTGCCGAAGGCCGCCTCGTTGAGGTCGATCTCCAGGCGGATCATGGCGTCCTGGCCGCGGCGGGTCCGCGAGCGCGGTCCGCGCTGCGATGCCGTGCCGAAGAAGGCGTCCATGATGTCCGAGAAGTTGCCGAAGCCGCCCGCGCCGAAGCCGCCGGCTCCGCCGCCGCCCGACGACGACAGCGGGTCCCCGCCGAGGTCGTAGACCTGCTTCTTCTGCGGGTCCGACAGGACCTCGTACGCGGCGTTGATCTCCTTGAAGCGCTCCTGCGTCTTCGGATCCGGATTCACATCCGGGTGGAGTTCGCGTGCGAGGCGCCGGAACGCCTTCTTGATCTCGTCCTGTGATGCGTCGCGGCGCACGCCGAGTACGGCGTAGTAGTCCGTGGCCACTTACGACTCCGCCAGGATCTGTCCGACGTAACGTGCCACTGCGCGTACCGCTCCCATCGTTCCGGGGTAATCCATGCGGGTCGGTCCGACCACGCCGAGTTTGGCGACCGCCTCGCCGCCGGAACCGTAGCCGACCGAGACGACGGACGTGGAGTTCAGTCCTTCATGGGCGTTGTTCTCGTGCCCGATGCGTACGGTCATGCCCGATTCCTTGGCCTCGCCGAGCAGCTTGAGGAGCACGACCTGCTCCTCAAGTGCTTCCAGCACCGGCCTGATGGTCAGCGGGAAGTCGTGTCCGAAGCGGGTGAGATTGGCGGTGCCGCCGATCATCAGCCGCTCCTCGGTCTCTTCGACCAGGGTTTCGAGGAGGGTGGCGAGGACCGTCGTGACGGTTCCCCGGTCCTCCGGTTCAAAGGACTCCGGCAGGTCCTGCACGAGCTGCGGCACGTCCGCGAAGCGGCGCCCCACCACCCGTGCGTTGAGCCGGGCCCGCAGGTCCGCGAGCGCGGTCTCGCCGAACGGCGCCGGGCAGTCGACCATGCGCTGCTCGACCCGGCCGGTGTCCGTGATCAGCACCAGCATCAGCCGGGCCGCCGCGAGCGAGAGGAGCTCCACGTGCCGCACGGTGGACCGGGTCAGCGACGGGTACTGGACGACCGCCACCTGCCGGGTCAGCTGCGCGAGCAGCCGTACCGTGCGGGCCACGACGTCGTCCAGGTCGACCGCGCTGTCCAGGAAGTTCTGGATGGCGCGGCGCTCCGGCGACGACAGGGGCTTGACGCCCGCGAGCCGGTCGACGAAGAGCCGGTAGCCCTTGTCGGTCGGGATGCGGCCGGCGCTGGTGTGGGGCTGGGCGATGAAGCCCTCCTCCTCCAGGACGGCCATGTCGTTGCGCACGGTCGCCGGGGAGACGCCGAGCGCGTGCCGCTCGGTCAGGGCCTTGGAGCCCACCGGCTCCTCGGTGCCGACGTAGTCCTGGACGATGGCGCGCAGCACCTCGAGCCTGCGTTCACTGAGCATCGCGCACACCTCCAGTTGCCGTCCGTTTGGCACTCACTGTGTTCGAGTGCCAGCAATCCCCCGGTCAGTGTACGGCCGACCGGTGCACCCCTAGCAAGGGCGGCCGACCACGCTACCGTGCGCGTCGCCCCTCGATTGCGGATAGCGTCGCGTCATGGACGTCAGTTGGGAAGGGTTCGGCTGGGAGCGGCTCGGTGCCGGGGTCGGGCGCAGACGCCTGCCGGGCTGGGACGCGACGGCCGGACTGATCGCCGGAGAGGACTCGCTTTTCCTCTACGACACCGGCGCGACGCTGCGCGAGGGCGCCGAACTGCGGGCGCAGGCCGAGGCGCTCTTCGGCCGCCGTGTGACCCATATCGCGCTCAGCCATCCCCATTTCGACCACGTCCTCGGCACGGCGGCCTTCTCCGGGGCCGAGGTGTACGGGGCCGTCGGCATCGAGCGTGCCCTCGCCCGCGACGAGATCCGTGCGGACGCGGTGCGGGAGGGGGTGTCCGAGCGGGACGCGGCCGAGGCGGCGGACCTTCTGGTGCTTCCGCACCACGCGGTGTCCGGCGAATGGACGCTCGACCTGGGCGGCCGCCAAGTGCTGCTCGCCAATGTGGGGCCGGGGCACAGCGGGCACGATCTGGTGGCGCTCGTCCCCGCGGGCCCGGGGTCGCGGGAGATCGTCTTCTGCGGCGACCTGGTGGAGGAGTCGGGCGAACCGCAGGCCGGCCCCGACGCGGTGCCCGCGCGCTGGCCCGACGCCCTCGACCGGCTGCTCGCGCTGGGCGGCGAGCAGGCGCTGTACGTGCCGGGTCACGGGGCCGTGGTGGACGCCGCCTTCGTACGCGCCCAGCGTGACCAACTCGCCGTCAGATTCGGCGTGTCGTAGCGGCGGCCGCCCGTATCGTCTGACGCATGCGCAGCTACAGCCCCGATCTCACCCCGCCGTGGAAGAAGAAGCAGGCGCCCGCTCCGGAGGTGGCCGCCGAGACCGATCTCGTGGTCGAGGAGGTGTCCACGGGGTTCTGCGGGGCGGTGATCCGCTGCGAGAAGACGGCGCAGGGGCCGACGGTCACCCTGGAGGACCGCTTCGGCAAACACCGGGTCTTCCCGATGGAGCCGCGCGGCTTCCTGCTCGAAGGCCGGGTCGTCACGCTGGTACGCCCCTCGGCCGCCGCGCCCGCGCCGGTACGCCCCTCCCGCACCGCGTCCGGCTCGGTGGCCGTGCCCGGGGCGCGGGCGCGGGTCGCCCGTGCCGGCCGGATCTACGTCGAGGGCCGGCACGACGCGGAGCTCGTGGAGCGGGTGTGGGGCGACGACCTGCGGATCGAGGGCGTCGTCGTGGAGTACCTGGAGGGCATCGACGACCTTCCGGCGATCGTCGCCGAGTTCGCCCCCGGGCCGGACGCGCGGCTCGGTGTCCTGGTGGACCACCTGGTGCCGGGCTCGAAGGAGTCCCGCATCGCCGCGTCCGTGAACCATCCGGACGTGCTGGTCGTCGGGCACCCCTACATCGACGTGTGGGAGGCGGTGAAGCCGGCGTCGGTGGGGATCGCGGGGTGGCCGGTGGTGCCGCGGGGGCAGGACTGGAAGACGGGGGTGTGCCGGGCGCTGGGGTGGCCCGAGAACACGGGGGCGGCGTGGCAGCGGATCCTGTCGGGCGTGCGGTCCTATCGCGACCTGGACCCGTCCCTGCTCGGCTCCGTGGAGCACCTGATCGACTTCGTCACCGCCCCCTGACCGACCACGCGCGACCGCTCGACGCCGGGTGCCCTACAGAGCGCGACCGCTCGACGCCGGGTGCCTACGTCTTTAGGGGCGCGGGGAACTGCGCGGGTGCCCCAGCACGGTCCGCAGACGTAAGGCGGGGTTGCTGGGGCTCCGCCCCAGGCCCCGGGGGATGCCCCACCCCACCCCTTCCCGAAACCCTCCGGGGGTTAGGAATCGGCTGAGGTACAGATTCCTGGGGCTCCGCCCCAGACCCCGTTCGCGCCTTAAGGGCGCTCGTCCTCAAACGCCGGACCGGCTGAAGATGCCTAGACCGGGCACCCTGCCAAGGGGGAGGGATGCCGATGCCGGGCGCCCTGCCAAGGGTGAGGAATGCCGATGCCGGGCGCCCTGCCAAAGGGTGAGGGATGCCGAGGCGGGCCACCCTGCCAAGGGGCAGCCCACCCAGGGGCGCGGGGAACTGCGCGGGCGTACCCGGAAGCCGCACCGTTCGCTCAGTCGACCAGGTCCCGGACGACCGCATCGGCAAGCAGCCGCCCCCGCAGAGTCAGAACCGCCCGCCCCGCCGCGAAGGCGGACTCCGACAGCAGCCCGGCCCCCACCGCGCCCCGCGCCGCGGACAGCCCCGCCGGCCGCAGCAGGCTCAGCGGGCACCCCTCGCGGAGCCGCAGCTCCAGGAGGATGCGCTCCACCCGGCGGTCCTCCGCGGACAGCAGCTCCCGCCCGGCACCGGGCGAGCGGCCACCCGCCAGCGCGGCGGCATACGCACCCGGGTGCTTCACGTTCCACCACCGCACCCCGCCCACGTGGCTGTGGGCGCCCGGCCCGGCCCCCCACCAGTCCGCCCCGCGCCAGTACAGCTCGTTGTGCAGGCAGCGGCCGGCCTCCGTGGTCGCCCAGTTGGAGACCTCGTACCAGGAGTAGCCCGCCGCCCCCAGCACCTCGTCCGCGATGAGGTAGCGGTCCGCGTGCTCGTCGTCGTCCGTCATCGGGACCTCGCCCCGCCGGATACGGCGGGCCAGCTGGGTGCCCTCCTCGACGATGAGGGCGTACGCGCTGATGTGGTCGGGCCCGGCGCCGACGGCGGCGGTCAGCGAGGCCCGCCAGTCGTCGTCGCTCTCGCCCGGCGTGCCGTAGATGAGGTCCAGGTTGACGTGGTCGAACCCCGCCGCGCGCGCCTCGGCGACGCACGCCTCGGGGCGGCCCGGCGTGTGCGTACGGTCGAGGACCTTCAGGACGTGCTGCCGGGCGCTCTGCATGCCGAAGGAGACCCGGTTGAACCCGCCGGCCCGCAGCTCCGCCAGGTACGCGGGGTCCACCGACTCGGGGTTCGCCTCGGTCGTCACCTCCGCGTCGTCGGCGAGGCCGAATTCGTCGCGTACCGCCGCCAGCATCCGTACGAGGTCGGACGCCGCGAGCAGGGTCGGGGTGCCGCCGCCGACGAACACCGTCCGCACCGGGCGCGGGTCACCGTCGAGCACCTTGCGGGCGAGGCGGATCTCCTCGACGACCATGTCCGCGTAGTTGTCGCGGGAGGCCAGCACACCGCCCTTGCCGACGAGTTCGCTCGCCGTGTACGTGTTGAAGTCGCAGTAGCCGCAGCGCGTCGCGCAGTACGGCACGTGCAGATAGAACCCGAGCGGCCGCTCCCCGGCGCCCTCCAGGGCGTGGCGGGGCAGCGACCCGTCCTCGGGCATGGGCTCACCATCGGGCAGTACGGAAGGCATGCCCCCATTGTCCGGCACGCCGGAAGCGGCCGGGCCCCCGGAGGGAGCCCGCCCCGCCTCCACCCGCTCAGGCCTCCCGGGACCCCGCGTACATCTCGTCGATCAGCGCCCGGTACTCGCGCTCCACCACCGGCCGCTTCAGCTTGAGGCTGGGGGTCAGCTCGCCGTGCTCGACGTCGAGGTCGCGCGGGAGCAGCCGGAACTTCTTGATCGTCTGCCAGCGCTGGAGCCCCTCGTTGAGGCGCTTCACATAGCCCTCGACCATCTCCACCGTCTGCGGCGCCGCCACCACGTCGGCGTACGAGCCGGTGATGCCCTGCTCCTTGGCCCAGCCGAGGATGGTGGGCTCGTCGAGGGAGATGAGCGCGGTGCAGAAGTTCCGGTCGGCGCCGTGCACCAGGATGTTGGAGACGAACGGGCAGACCGCCTTGAACTGGCCCTCGACCTCGGCCGGCGCGATGTACTTGCCGCCGGAGGTCTTGATGAGGTCCTTCTTGCGGTCGGTGATCCGCAGGTAGCCGTCGGCGGACAGCTCGCCGATGTCGCCGGTGTGGAACCAGCCGTCGGACTCCAGGACCTCGGCGGTCTTCTCGGGCAGCTGGTGGTAGCCCTCCATGATGCCGGGGCCGCGCAGCAGGATCTCGCCGTCGTCCGCGATGCGCACCTCTGTGCCGGGCAGCGGCTTGCCGACGGTGCCGGTGCGGTAGGACTCGCCCGGGTTGACGAAGGACGCGGCGGACGACTCGGTGAGGCCGTAGCCCTCCAGGATGTGGATGCCGGCGCCGGCGAAGAAGAAGCCGATGTCCGGAGCGAGCGCGGCGGAGCCGGAGATGCAGGCCCTCAGCCGGCCGCCGAACGCCTCGCGGATCTTGCTGTAGACCAGCGCGTCGGCGACCTTGTGCTTGGCGGCGAGCGCGAAGGGCGCGCCGGAGCGGCCGGTGCGGCGGTAGTTGTCCTGGCTGACCTTGGCGTACTCGCGGGCCACCTCGGCCGCCCACTGGAAGATCTTGTACTTGGCGCCGCCGCCCTCCCGGGCCTTGCCCGCGATGCCGTTGTAGACCTTCTCGAAGATGCGCGGCACGGCGGCCATGTAGGTGGGCTGGACCACCGGCAGATTGGTGATGATCTTGTCGATGCGGCCGTCGACCGCGGTGACGTGACCGACCTCGATCTGTCCGGAGGTCAGCACCTTGCCGAAGACGTGGGCGAGCGGCAGCCAGAGGTACTGGACGTCCTCGCCGGTGATGAGGCCGGTCGACGCGATCGCCTTGGCCATGTAGGACCAGTTGTCGTGCGGCAGCCGGACGCCCTTGGGGCGGCCCGTGGTGCCGGAGGTGTAGATGAGGGTGGCGAGGCGGTCGGCGGTGATGGCCGCGATCCGCTCCTTGACCGTGCCGGGGTTCTTCTCCAGGTGGGCGGCGCCGCGCGCCTCCAGGTCGGCGAGGCTCAGCACCCAGCCCTCGGGGTCGCCGTCGGCGGGCTCGGCACCGGCCGGGTCGATCACCACGACGTGGCGGAGGTTCGGCAGCTCGGCGCGGCGCTCGCGGGCCTTGGCCAGCTGGGCGGCGTCCTCCGCGATCAGGACCCGGCTCTCGGAGTCAGCCAGGATGAACGCCGACTCCTCGGCGTTGGTGGAGGGGTAGATCGTGGTCGTGGCGGCGCCGGCGCACATCACGCCGAGGTCGGCCAGGATCCACTCGACGCGGGTGGAGGAGGCGAGGGCGACCCGCTCCTCGGCCCCGACGCCGAGGTCTGCCAGGCCCGCGGCGATGGCGTAGACCCGCTCGGCGGCCTGGGCCCAGCTCAGCGACTTCCACTCGTCGGGGGTGGTGCCCGCACCCGGTACCGGATAGCGGTAGGCCTCCGCGTCAGGCGTCGCGTCCACGCGCTGGACGAAGAGGGTCGCCACGGACGGCGGCCGGTTCTCGATCAAGGTCTGTGTGTCGCTCACGACGTCCTCCGGGCTGGCCTGCGGCAAGGCTGCGCGACTGGCTGGTTGTCCGAGTGTGGCTGGTGTCCGACGCTTGTTTAACTGGCGAGTAACCATCGGGCGTGATCAGAGTAGAGCGCCGTCGCCCGGCGCGTAAGGGGCAACGGAGAGTGGTTTCATAACGAACGGACCCCCGTGCGAAAGCCCGGGGGTCCGTTGTGACGATGGTGCGAAGAGCCCGTGATCAGGGGCGTGCTCCGGGCGTACTACTTCTTCTTGCCGCCCGAGTCGTCGCTGGAGAGCACGGCGATGAAGGCCTCCTGGGGCACCTCGACGGAGCCCACCATCTTCATGCGCTTCTTGCCTTCCTTCTGCTTCTCCAGCAGCTTGCGCTTGCGGGAGATGTCGCCGCCGTAGCACTTGGCGAGGACGTCCTTGCGGATGGCGCGGATCGTCTCGCGGGCGATGACCCGGGAGCCGATCGCGGCCTGGACGGGCACCTCGAAGGCCTGGCGCGGGATCAGCTCGCGCAGCTTGGCGACCAGGCGCACGCCGTACGCGTAGGCCGCGTCCTTGTGGCAGACCGCCGAGAAGGCGTCGACCTTGTCGCCGTGGAGCAGGATGTCGACCTTGACCAGGCTCGCGGCCTGCTCGCCGGTGGGCTCGTAGTCGAGCGAGGCGTAACCGCGCGTCTTGGACTTCAGCTGGTCGAAGAAGTCGAAGACGATCTCCGCGAGGGGCAGCGTGTAACGGATCTCGACGCGGTCCTCGGAGAGGTAGTCCATGCCGAGCAGGGTGCCGCGCCGGGTCTGGCACAGCTCCATGATCGAGCCGATGAACTCCGACGGGGCGAGGATGGTGGCCCGCACGACCGGCTCGTACACGTCCGAGATCTTGCCCTCGGGGAACTCGCTCGGGTTGGTGACGGTGACCTCCTTGCCGTCCTCCAGGACGACCCGGTACACCACGTTGGGCGCGGTGGCGATGAGGTCGAGGTTGAACTCGCGCTCCAGTCGCTCGCGGATCACGTCGAGGTGGAGCAGGCCGAGGAAGCCGACGCGGAAGCCGAAGCCGAGGGCGGCGGAGGTCTCCGGCTCGTACACCAGGGCGGCGTCGTTGAGCTGGAGCTTGTCGAGGGCCTCGCGCAGGTCCGGGTAGTCCGAGCCGTCCAGCGGATACAGACCGGAGAAGACCATCGGCTTCGGGTCCTTGTAGCCGCCGAGGGCGTCGGTCGCGCCGTTGTGCAGGCTGGTGATGGTGTCACCGACCTTGGACTGACGGACGTCCTTCACGCCGGTGATGATGTAGCCCACCTCGCCGACGCCGATGCCGTCGGCCGGAGTCATCTCCGGGGACGAGACGCCGATCTCCAGGAGCTCGTGGGTGGCGCCGGTCGACATCATGCGGATGCGCTCGCGCTTGTTGAGCTGGCCGTCGACCACCCGGACATAGGTGACGACGCCGCGGTAGGAGTCGTACACCGAGTCGAAGATCATCGCGCGGGCGGGCGCGTCGGCCACGCCGACCGGGGCGGGCACGTCACGCACCACGCGGTTCAGGAGCGCGTCCACGCCGACGCCGGTCTTCGCCGAGACCTTGAGCACGTCCTCGGGCTGGCAGCCGATGAGGTTGGCGAGCTCCTCGGAGAACTTCTCGGGCTGGGCGGCCGGCAGGTCGATCTTGTTGAGGACGGGAACGATGGTGAGGTCGTTCTCCATGGCCAGGTACAGGTTGGCCAGCGTCTGCGCCTCGATGCCCTGGGCGGCGTCCACCAGCAGGACGGTGCCCTCGCACGCGGCGAGCGAACGCGACACCTCGTACGTGAAGTCCACGTGACCCGGGGTGTCGATCATGTTCAGGATGTGGGCCCGGCCCTGGTCGGGGCCCTCGGAGGGGGCCCACGGCAGACGGACCGCCTGGGACTTGATCGTGATGCCGCGCTCGCGCTCGATGTCCATGCGGTCGAGGTACTGCGAGCGCATCTGCCGCTGGTCGACCACGCCGGTCAGCTGGAGCATCCGGTCGGCAAGGGTCGACTTGCCGTGGTCGATGTGGGCGATGATGCAGAAGTTGCGGATCAGCGCCGGGTCGGTACGGCTCGGCTCGGGCACGTTGGGAGGAGTCGCGGGCACGCAGGGTCCTGATTCTTGAGGCCCGCGGGTCTGATCGCGGCGCCTCGTCTCGGGTCGACGACGGTTCAATACGTAAGTAGCAGCCTCTATGGTCCCACGCCTGCGGGCCTGTGCTCGGTTTGGGCTGGTCGGGGGGCGGCTGATACCGTGGACAGCTGTGTCTCGTCACCCTTGTGGCGGCAGGACACGACCGAAGATCGAATCATCGAACCTGCAAAGGCTCTTTCGTGGCGAACATCAAGTCCCAGATCAAGCGGAACAAGACGAACGAGAAGGCGCGCCTGCGCAACAAGTCCGTCAAGTCCTCCCTGCGCACCTTCATCCGCAAGGCCAACGAGGCTGTCGTCGCCGGCGACGTCGAGAAGGCCACGGCTGCGACCCGCGCCGCTTCGCGTCAGCTGGACAAGGCTGTCTCGAAGGGTGTCATCCACAAGAACGCCGCCGCCAACAAGAAGTCGGCGCTGGCGCACAAGGTGGCCGGCCTCCAGGGCTGACGCACCCCGCTTCATCTGATCGACCCGCCCGACGGGATCAAGCGGCCCCTCTACCGCTCCCCGACGGCACCCCAGTGCCGCGCGCGGACGCGTTCGCCACGCGGGCGCGGTGCTAGTGAAAAGCAACGCGAAGGCCCCGTCGCCTCCTTCCCCAGGAGGCGACGGGGCCTTCGTGCTGTCGTGGTGCGGACGCGGCGTGCGCCCGGTGCGGCCCGCTCAGTGCGGTACGCGGCCGACCAGGTCGACGACCTCGCCGAGGAAACCCTCGTCGAGCATGGTGGACACGGCCGTGTCGCCCTCGTCGCGCAGCCCCGCGTCGTGGCAGGCCACCCCCACCAGATAGCCGCCGTCGAGCGTGAAGGTGTCGAAGGCCCACTCTCCGTGCGAGGCGGGTTCGCCCTGTGGGGTGAGGAGCGTGGTGGCCTCCTCGTCGAAGCCGAACTGGGTGAAGCCCATCCGCATGCCCTGCCCGAGCGCCTTGGTGTACGCCTCCTTCAGGGTCCAGGTCCGCACCAGGCCGCGCTGCTGCTCGGCCTCGTCGAGACCGGAGAGCCAGCGCCGCTCGGCGGGGGTGCACAGATGGCGCTGGACGGCGGAGTACTGGATGCGGCGGTCGGCCAGCTCGGTGTCGACGCCGACCCGGCCGCGCCGGTTGAGGCCCACCACGAGCAGGTCCCTGGTGTGGCTGAGGCTGACCTCGATCTGGTCGCAGCCGCGCAGATAGGGGCGCCCGCCCGCCTTGGAGGCGAGCTCCACCGTCTCGGGCGGGGTCTGCAGGGCGGCGCCCGCGGTGTACTTCACCAGGAGGCGGGACGCGGCGAATCGGTCGCGGGCCTCGGGGTCGGGGAGGTTGTTGAGGCGCTGCCAGTCGCGGGGGCCGAGCAGGGGCCGCAGCTGGGGGTCGGCGATGGCCGCGGGCAGCCAGTCCCGCCAGTTCGCGTGCACCACGACGTGGCCGTGCCACGCCATGGACTGCCGCACCCGGCTCCATGGGCTGTCGGGTCCCGGCATCAGAAGGGGTTCGGCGATGCCCGTCCTTGTGAGGGGGCTCATGGGGTACCTGCTTCCGCCAGAGGCGCGTCGTGAAGATCGAAACTGCGGCCGGCCCGGAACCGCGCCAGCAGCTCCTCCGCCACCCGGTCGACGCAGTCCGGTGGCGGCGGAGGAAGGGTGAGGCCGAGCCTGCGTCCGTAGCGGTGCAGCGCGAGCACCAGCCAGGCGGGGTCGGCGAGGAATCCGGGGGTGGCCCGGTGGTGCTCCCACACCGCGAGGGCGGCGCCGGCCGCGGACAGCACGGAGTGCCGGTCGGCGAGGGCGGCGGTGGCGGGGCTCGCGAGCGCGGCCCGGTCGCCGGGTTCGATGAGCAGGCACGCCTCGCGCACGGCGAGGAGGTCGGCGTGGAAGGCGGCGGCCATCGTGCGGAGCACCTCGCCGTACGGCCCGTCGGGCGCGGAGCCGGCGAGGCGGGCCGCGGACGCGGTGAGCGACGCGGAGAGGAAGTCGCCGCCGCCCGCGACTTCGAGGCCGCCGATGTCGAGGTGGGGCACGGGTTCGGTGGTGCGGAACAGGGCGGCCGGGGGTTCGGGCTCGCTCCCCCAGGAGTGCCGGGCCAGGACGGGGAGTTGGGGGATGACCACGGCCTGGCAGGAGGCGGTTCCGGCGTGGCCGAGCCCGGCGGCGGGCAGGTCGCGCAGGAGCTTGGTGAGCATGCCCTGGTCGGTGTCGCGGCTGTAGCCGCCGGCGCCGAGGACGGTGGCGAGTTCCTCCAGGTCGTCCCTGAGCAGATCCGGTACGAGGTACTTGAGTTCGGCCGCGGCCAGGTGGGCCGCGCCGGGCAGCAGGGACAGGGCGCGCAGCACGGCGGTGGCCATGGCGTCGCCCGCGAGCAGATCGGCGAACACCCCGGCCAGGACGCCGCGTTGGCGCCGTCCGAGGCTCTCCCCGGCGAGCGCGGCCCGCACGGCGGCGCGCAGTACGGTGTCGACGGAGGCGATGACGGCCCCGGTGATCAGCGTGCGGTTGAGCTGGAAGGTGCGCAGGGCGAGCCGTACGCCCGCGCCGAGTTCGCCGACGAGGGCGCCGTCGGGCACCTCGCACTCGTCGAACGCGTACCCGGCGAAGCGGCAGCCGCGCATGCCGGTGGTGGGTTTGCGCTTGAGCAACTGGACGCTGTCGGGCGGCAGTTGGGCCGGGTCGAGCAGGAACACCGAGTGGGATGCGGGGCCCGGCGCGGGGTCGGTGCGGATGTGGGCGACGACGGCGCCCGCGCGTTCGGCGTTGATGACGACGTCCTTGCGGCCGTCCAGGACGAAGCCGCCCGAGTACTGCATGGCGGTGAGTTCGCCGCGCAGCATCGCGGTGCCGTGGGCGAGCGAGCGGTGCACGATCGCCGCGCGGCCGCCCCCCACCAGGAGCTTCGCGACGCTCTCGCGCTGTCCGGGCGTGCCCGCGGCGAAGACGGGGGCGGCCGCGAACAGCGAGGTGATGCCGTAGCCGAAGGCGAGGGCGACATCGCGGCGGAAGACCGGGCGCAGCATTCGCATCAGCTGGTCGGCGTCGCGCAGCCGGCCGCCGAGCGAGAGCGGCACCAGCTCGGCGCCGAATCCCACTTCGTCGAGCAACTCCTCTGCCGCGCCGAGGAGTTCACTGTTCCCGTCGGCGGCGAGCAGCGCACGGAAGCCCAGCGGGTTGGCGGGGTCGCAGGGGTCGCCGAAGCGGAATTCGAGCCGCTCGGCGCGCAGTCGGGCGTCGGGGTGGGGGGCCGGGCGTGCGCCGGGGCCGGGCGTGTCCGGGTCGGTGGCCCGGACGATGGTGTCGGGCATGGGCTCAGCCTCCTTCGGCGGCGTAGGGCGGCGCGGACGCGTACAGCGGGCGCAGTTCGCCGCGCAGGTACAGCTCGCGCATCAGCGAGCGGCGGACCTTGCCGCTGGTGGTGCGGCGGACGGTGCCGGGGCGGACCAGGACGACGCCGCCGAGCGAGGCGCCGAACTCCTCGTGCAGGCAGCCGCGGACCCGCTCGGCGAGGTCGGCGAGCTGGCCGTGGCTCCAGCCGGCGCCGCGGATCTCCTGGATGGCCACGATCTGTTCGCGGTCGGCGGGCGCGGAGAGCACTACGGCGGAGCCGAACGGGGCGCCGGACTGGGCGAGTTGGCGCTCGGCCTCCTGGGGGTGCAGGGTGCGGCCGTCGACGAGGAGGGCGTCCTTGATGCGGCCGGTCAGATACAGCTCGCCGTCGCGCAGCGCGCCGAGGTCGCCGGTGCGCAGGAAGCCGTGCTCGCCGGCGGCGGTGGTGTGGCCGAAGGTGGCGGAGGTCTCCAGCGGGCGGTGCCAGTAGCCGTCGGCGACGGCCTCGCCGCGCACCCAGATCTCGCCGACCGACCCGTCGGGCAGGACGGCGGAGCTGGCCGGGTCGACGATGCGTACGGTCACGTCGCGCGCGGAGCCGCAGCCCGCGAGGGCGCGTACCGGGTGGCCCGGCTGGGGCGGTGTCAGTTCGCCGCGCTCCAGTGCTTCGGCGGAGACGATGGCGGGCGCGGGCGGCAGCCGGTCGGCGAGGGTGACCAGGAGGGTGGCCTCGGCGAGGCCGTATCCGGCGGCGAGCGTGCCCGGTCGCAGCCCGGCCGCGGCGAAGCGGTGGGCGAACGCGGTGAGGGTGACCGCGGAGACCGGTTCGGAGGCGTTGACGGCGGTCCTCAGGGCGCCGAGGTCGAGTGCTGCGAGGTCCTCGTCGGTGACGGCGGCCAGGCAGCGCGCGTACGCGGAGTCGGGGGCCGCGGTGACGGTGACGCGGTGCCGGGCCACCTCGCGCAGCCAGCTCAACGGGTCTGCTGCGTAACGGTGTTGGGACATCAGGACGGCGGTGGCGCCGAGCCACAGCGGGTGCAGGAGCTGGCCGATGAGGCCCAGGTCGTGGTGGAGCGGGAGCCAGCCGCCGATGCGGGAGTCCTCGTCGGTGCCGAGCGCGGTGCGCAGGCTCTCCATGGTGGCGAGGAGGTTGGCGTGGGTGACCTGGACGCCGCGGGGGGCGGCGGTGGAGCCGGAGGTGTACTGGAGCAGGGCGGTGTCGGCGCCGTCGAGCGCGGGCGGCTGCCAGTCGTCGCCGCCGTCGGGCAGGCAGTCGACGGCCAGGCACACCACCGAGGAGCGCCCGGCCCGTGCGAGGCGCCGGGAGAGTTCGGGGGCGTGCGCGGAGCCGGTGAGCATGACGGCCGCGTCGGTCTCGGCGGCGATCGCCGCGGTCCGCTCGGCGGCGGCCCGCGAGGCGTCCGGCGGTGGTACGGGTACGGCGACGGCGCCCGCGTACAGGCAGCCGACGAGGGCGGCGACGGTGTGCGGGCCGCCGTCCATGGAGATGAGGACGGGCCGGCCGGCCGCGCGGCGGCGCACCAGCGCGGCCGCGACGGTCCTGGCCCGTGCGTCGAGTTCGCGGTAGGTGCGCGTCTCGGCGTCACCCTCACCGTCCAGGCAGAGCAGAGCGGTCCCTGCGGCCCGGTCGGCGAACCGTGCCGCCAGTGCCTGGGTGAAGCTCTTCGCTGGGGTCATCCTCTGCTCCCTGATGCTCGGACGGATGGTTGGCTCCTCCTACTCTGCGCGTCGCCACTGGACGGGTACTTGAAGATCAACTGTGTTCGGGCGGTCCAGCCGCTCACCTTCTGTGTCCGGGCACCTCGTTCAGCAAGTCCTGCAGCAGCGTGAGCTCCTGGCGGGTGAGCGGGACGTCGGGGCGCAGCCGTTCGGGGTGGCCGGGCGGCGGGCCGTCGGCGTCGGTGCGCAGCATCAGCCGGAACCCGCTGTCGAGCGAGTGGAGCCGGGCCCTGTTGCCGTCCGCTGCGGTCAGATACATGTCGACTCCGCCGTGCACCATGAGGGCTTCGCCCACGGGGCGCAGGCAACGGCCGATGAGGCGGCGCCACGACCCCTTGGGACGGCGGCCGTCGGAGCCTTCGGCTCCGCCCGGAACGTCCGGGTTCTTCCCGCGGGCCATGTCAGAGAACACCTTCCGAGCTGGGGTGTCCGTTCATGTTCACGTCACCTCTCCCTTCCCCCTGGCCGCCGGACGGCGCCTGGGTGGAGGGAGGATGGGACCGGACACTTGAGCCGCGGTCGGGTTCTGGCTGAAAGGTGCGGGTGCGGATCCGCTCGTACCGGACCTGAACCGGCGTGTTCCGGATTAGTCTCAGCCCCGGGCCACGCCACGTCGCCTACTGCATAATCGCTAGGACCGACCCATGATCCAGCACAACGGGGGGCACCATGGTGCGCGTTCTGATTGCCGAAGACATGCATATGCTGCGCAAGGCATTGGTGTCACTCATTGAACTGGAGTCCGATCTGGAAGTGGTCGCCGAGCTGTCATCGGGCACGGACATCGTGCCGACCGCGATGGCGATGCGGCCGGATGTCGCCGTTCTCGACATCGATCTTCCCGGCACCGACGGGATCACCGCCGCCGCCGGCCTGCACACCTCGGTACCGGAGTGCCGCACGCTCATCCTGACCAGCCTGGGCAGACCGGGGAACCTCAGACGCGCGCTCGCCGCGCACGTCTCCGGCTTCCTCCCCAAGGACTCCGACCCCGACAGCCTCTGCGCCGCGATCCGCCAGGTGGCGGCGGGCGAACGCGTCATCGACCCGCAGCTGGCCCTGGCCACGCTGGACTCGGGCCCGTCCCCGCTGACCGACCGCGAGCGCGAGGTGCTGCAGCTCGCCTCGGAGGGCATGGAGGCCGGCCAGATCGCGTCCCGCCTGCACCTCTCCTCCGGCACGGTGCGCAACTATCTGACGTCGGCCGTCAGCAAACTCAACGCGCGTAACCGGGTCGATGCCATCCGAATCGCCCGCGAGGCGGGGTGGCTGCATTCGGTCTGAGCCCGCCCGCCCGCCACGCTCTTCACCGCCGGCGGCAGCACCGGGGGAATCGTTCCTCCTGGGGCGCTGCCGGTGAGCACGGAGCGGGGTGGAGGGGGTGCGCGGGACAGGTGGTTGGCATCGGCGGGGCAGGGGGGTGCGCGGGGCGGGGCCTGCTCTTCCCCGGCCCCTCACACCATCGCGAGCTCGACCTCGGCCTTCAGCTCGAACCAGCCGTCCGGGCGGGCGCCAGCGAACAGACGACCGTTGACCGCCTCGACGCGCGTGGTCAGGTTGCCGAGCCCGCTGCCGCCGTCGGCCTTGGAGTCCAGTCCCGGCACCGCGCACGCGTGTAAGCCGTCGTTGACCAGAGTCAGCCGGACCCCGGCGGGGGTGCGCTCGGCACGGATCTCGCAGTGTGTGGCCCTGCTGTGCCGCAGCATGTTGGTCAGGCCTTCGCGCAGCGTGGTGGCCAGCACCGTGTCGATGTCGTCCGGGAGATCGCCGCAGTCGGTAGCCACGGTCGCGCGGATCCCCACCCCGGCGAGCATCGCGGTGGCGTTCTCGGCCTCCTCGGTCAGGCTCATCCGCTGCCTGCCCTCGGCCACCGTCCGTACGTCGGCGAGCGCCTGCCGCGCGATCTGCAGCACCTCGGTCAGCTCGGCCTGCGCCTGCACGGGCCGACTCGGCGCCAGACGGCGCACCAACTCGCACTTGAGCGTGATCGCGGACAAGCTGAACCCGAGCAGATCATGCAGATCACGCGCGAAACGAAGCCGTTCCGTAGTCACCGCGAGGCGCGCGATCTCAGCACGGGACCGGTGAAGCTCAGAGGCGAGCTGGGCCATGCGGGACAGGCCGAAGACCACGACGGCACAGATCGGCGTGTAGGCGCCGAAGTAGATGTAGTCCTTGATGACCGGGTCGACGAAGCAGAGCGTGATCTCGGCGCTGGCGAGGACCGCGGCGCACACCGGCCAGGCCGCTCGGGCCGGCAGGGCCAGCAGCGCGGTTCCCGCGAGGAATCCCGGCATGCCCAGGTAGGTCGGCCCGACGACGAGGAGCGGCGCGAACTGGAGCAGGACCAGTGCCGCACCCAGGACCGCCTGACGCGCCGGCCGCGGCAGGCGGTCCATCCGCGCGACCCGCTGCGGGAAGGAGACCGCGAGTTGCACCAGCGTCATGGCCGACAGGCACGCCTCGACGACGGCCACGCGTCCCGGGGAGGGATCGAAGGAGATCGACAGGATCGAGTACGCCAGGAAGTAGCCCACGAGCACAACGGTGTTGAACGCGGAGGCCGCTCGCGGCGGGAGGTCCCGGTGGCCCAGGCCATGGGGCTGCACCGCCGGCTGCTCGGCGTCGTCGCCGTCCCGGTGGCCCAGGCCAGGGGGCCGCGCCGCCGACCGCTCGGCGTCGTCGCCCACAGCGGCGCGTGCCGGGCCCGTGTCGTCCCGCCGTCCGGCGCTGTCGGGGACGGGGACGGGGACGACGGCCCGCAGGCCGAACCGGCCCGGCCCGTCCGGCCCGTGGGTCAGAGTGCCGCCGAGCGCGGTGAGACGCTCCGCGAGCGCCGCCAGGGTGCCGTCGGTTCCCGCCACGGCCGCCCGGCCGCGTCCCGCTCCGTCGTTGCTCAGCACCAAGACCACCGCGCCCGACCGGTGTTCGGCGCGGAGCTCGCACCGCTCGGCCTTGCTGTGTCGCAGCAGGTTCGTCAGGCCCTCGCGCAGCACGGTGGCGAGTGCCGCGTCCACCGCGTGCGGCAGCTCCATGGCGTCGAATTCCAGCGTGGTGCGGATGCCGGCCCCGCCGAGCAGGGAGACCGCCGCGTGCGCCTCGCCCGACAGGGACATTTCCCGGTATCCGACGCTGACCGCTCGCACGTCGGCCAGCGCCTTGCGCGAGGTGACCAGCACCTCCCCGACCTCGGCCCTCGCCTTGGCGGCGTTGTCCGCGAGCAGCCGGTAGGCGAGTTCGCACCGGAGGGAGATCGCGGACAGGCTGAACCCGAGGACGTCGTGCAGGTCGCGGGCGAAGCGCAGCCGTTCGGCGGCGACGGCCAGACGCGCGAGTTCCTCACGCGAGCGGTGCAGCTTCACGACCATGTCCGACATCCGTGACAGCGCGATGACCGTCAACGGGATCAGGGCCGATTCGACCGCCGCGTACGCGACGGAGTCCCACCCCGTGCGGAAGTGGTAGAAGACCAGGAACTCGCCGAGGTATCCGAGGCCGAAGAGGCACCATCCGGTCGTCGCCGGGAACACCAGGACGGCGGACGCGGTGAAGAACGCCGACATGCCGCCCCAGGCGACGCCGTACCGGAGCACCGGGAGATAGGCCAGCAGTCCCTGGAGCACCCACGTCGCACGGCGGTAGCGGGCGGGCCAGGGCGCGAGGCCCGGGAACGAGTGGGCGAGCTGCAGCCCCAGGAGGGCCGCGAAGCCGAGGACGACGGCGGCCCACTCCCACAGCGGCGGATACTCGAACCACACGTACGAGCCGTCGATCACGCAGAAGCCGAACAGCACCCCCGCGGTGATGACGACGGCCGCGCGTCGTGGCAGCGCACGCTCCGCCCCGTCGGTCGGCTCCCCTTCCGTGCGGCGGTCCGCATCGGTCCCCAACTCTCCCCCATGAGCCTGCGTTTCTTCCGTGGTGGGCGCCGCGTCCGACGGTCGCTCACGCGGCGGCGGCGAGGAGTTCGACCTCTGCCTTCAACTCGAACCAGCCGTCCGCTCGGGCCCCTGCCTCAAGCCGGCCGTTCACCGCGTTCACCCTGGTCGTCAGGTTACCGATGCCGCTGCCGCCGTTGACCTTGGTGTCGAGTCCGGCGTCCGCGCACCCCGCTACGCCGTCGTTGACGAGGACCAGGCAGACCCCGGCCGTGGTGCGCTCCACCGTGATCCGGCAATGCGCCGCCTTGCTGTGCCGCAACATGTTGGTCAGGCCCTCGCGCAATGTCGTCGCGAGTACGGTTTCGACTTCACAGGGCAGCTCACCGCAGTCCGTGTCGACGGTCGCGCGGATCCCCACCCCGGCGAGCATCGCGGTGGCGTTCTCGGCCTCCTCGGTCAGGCTCATCCGCTGCCTGCCCTCGGCCACCGTCCGCACATCGGCGAGCGCCTGCCGCGCGATCTGCAGCACCTCGGTCAGCTCGGCCTGCGCCTGCACGGGCCTGGTCGGTGCGAGACGGCGCACCAACTCACACTTGAGCGTGATCGCGGACAAGCTGAACCCGAGCAGATCATGCAGATCACGCGCGAAACGAAGCCGCTCCGTCGTCACCGCGAGACGCGCGATCTCAGCACGGGACCGGTGGAGCTCGGAGGCGAGCTGGGCCATGCGGGAGAGGCCGAAGACGACGAGTGCGCAGATCGGTGTGTACGCCGCCTCATAGATCACCTCGAGGGGCGCGTTGCCCGCCGCGTACCAGGCTTCGGTGGTCACCGCGGTCATGAGGGCGACGGTGGGCCACGCTGCCGGGGCCGGGAGGAGGAGCAGGGCCGACCCTGCCACGAATCCCGGGAGCCCGAGCCAGGCGTCGGGCACGAACAGGTAGGGCAGCAACTGGAGTGCCAGCATCGCACTCAGCGTGCCGTACCTGAGCGCACGGGTACGCCGGGACACCTCGTCGAACCGCCGGTTGAAGGACACCACGAGTTGCAGCCCGAGCAGGGCCAGCATGCACAGTTCGGCACCGATCGCCCGGCCGAGCGGCAGCTGGAAGGACTGGACGATGACGGAGTTGGCGAGCATATAGCCGACCATGACCGCCACAGTGATCCCGCTCGCCGCACGGGGAGCCACGGCGGCGAGGCCGCCGCCGGGTCCCTGGGACACCGGGTCCGACGGCTGGTCGTGGATGGCCCGGCTCGGCGGCGAGGCGGTTTCGGCGCCCGCATCGGGGCCCTCGTGGACCGGTACGGAGGCCGTGAGCCGGAAGCCGCCGGCCTCGGCCGGGCCATGGCTGAGGACACCGCCGAGCGCGCGGACCCGTTCGTCGAGGGCCGCGAGACCGCCGTCAGTGCCCGCCTTCGCCTGCCGTACCGAGCGCCCCGAGCCGTCGTTGGAGAGCGTCAGCAGCAGGGCGCCGTCGCGCCGCTCGGCGGTGATCTCGCACTGTTCGGCCTTGCTGTGCCGCAGCAAGTTCGTCAGTCCCTCGCGGAGCACCGTAGCCAGCACCGTGTCGACCGGGCCGGGCGGTGGTGCCGCGTCGAAGCGCAACGTGGTCCGGATGCCGGCCGCCTCCAGCATCGACACCGCGGCTTCCGCCTCGCCGCGCAGGGACATCTCACGGTATCCCCGGCTGACCGAACGCACATCCGCGAGCGCCTTGCGCGACGTTCGCAGGATCTGCCCCAGCTCCTCCTGCGCCTTCGCGGGTGCGTCCGTGAACAGCCGGTAGGCCAGTTCGCACTTCAGGGTGATGGCCGACAGGCTGAACCCGAGGACGTCGTGGAGGTCGCGGGCGAACCGCAGCCGCTCCCCCGCCACCGCGAGCCGTGACAGCTCCGTGCGTGAGCGGTGCAACTTCACGATCAGGTCCGACATCCGGGAGAGGCCGACCACGATCAGAGCGATCAGGAGGGCGTCGAGAGTGCTGTAGAGAACGGTGACCGCGTCGTCCCCGATCCGTACGAGGACCGTGACGGTGGCGAGGTTCACCGCGGCGAAGAGCGACCAGCCGAGCGCCGCCGGATACACCAGCACGGCTGAGGCGGCGAGGAACGCCTGCATGCCACCCCACGCGTCCCCGACCAGCAACATGGGGACATACGTGAGCAGTCCCTGGAATACCCAGGTCGCGTAACGGTACCGGCGCAGTCGCGAAAGGAAGTCCGGGAAGGAATGGCTGAGTTGGAGAAGCAGGATCGCGAGGAAGCCGAACACGGCCCCGACACGTTCCCAGACCGGTGGGTGCTCCACCCAGACGAAAGAGCCGTCGATCACGAAGAATCCCAGCAGCACCACGGCCGTGATGGCTATGGCTTTTCGTGGTGGCAGCACCTTACTGCCCACGTCGGCGGAGTACGCCTCCGCCTGATCGCCTATTTCTACTTTCAACTGTCCCCCATGGTTCACCGTGCCGGGTCAGGAGCACGTCTCCGGTCCGGATCATAGGTAATCCGGGGGCCGAATCTGTAGTGCTCGACCGGTTCTCACAGACGGGCGGCACCTTTGAGATCCACCGGGGAAAGCATTCCGGCGGCGACCGCGTAGGCGCGGGCCGCACGGACGACGGATCCCGGCAACTGCGCGTCCGGAGGTGACCGAAAAGCGTCATCGCCGCCCCGCAGATGGAAAAGCAGCTTCGCAGCATCCGGCCCGTGCAGTTCCACGCGGTGGTCGCGCCCCTCGTACGCGAGCACCGGATCGCGTCCCGTCCGCTGCGACTCCGCCTGCTTCAGCGTGTGCGAGTCGCCTCCGGGCGGGTCCATCGGCGGGTGGAAAGTGGCGTGCGGGGAGAGGGGAATCACGCTCAGGAGCGGGGAGGCGCCGATCGCGAGATGCCGCACGATGACGTGCTGCAACGGGGCCAGGGCGTCGAGCAGCTCCCGCGAGGCCGCGTTCCACTCGCTCTCCGGCACGTCGTAACCGGGAAAGCCGGGCACCACGTTGGCGAGCGACACCGGACCGAGCTGCATCCGGCGCAGCGCCTCGCGCAACAGCTGCCCCGGCCGCTCCAGACGCAGCTCCCCCCAGGGCGTGCGCAGCACGGTGTTCTGACCGAACAGGACCACGACGTCCTCACGCAGCGACCAGAACTCGCCGAGTTCCCGGGCCGCGAGGCGGTCGATACGCATGAGAGGGGGTCCTTCCACCGGCAGGGCGTGGTTCGCGTGCGACGTGCGGATTCAGAGGAAAAGCGGGACCGGGTTGAGGTCCTCGTACGGCGTCGGCGCGGCCACTCTGCCGAGCTGCACCGGGATGTCGAAAAGTCTTCCCGGGGCGTAGCGGGCCCAGTGGGGTCTGAGTCCCGGCACCACCACCTTGACCACGGGGAGGCCGACGTCGGGTCTGGTCTGGTCGAGGACGAGCAGCTCCATGCCCTTGTCCCGCAGGAGTTCCACCACGGCCTCGATGTCGTCGAACAGGTCGTCCCGCACGGTCCAGGCGTGGGTGCCCGGCCCGGTCGGCGCACAGTCGGCGGGAAGCAGGTAGGGGTGGTCCTCGACGGCTGCCGTCTGCAGCCAGGTGCGGACGTCGAGGTCCTCGGCGACGGCCCGCGAGACGCTGCCGTCGGGCGCCACCACGTGCGGCATCATCTGGTTGAGTTCGGTCAGCGCGCGGCGCAGTGCGATCGCGGGGTCGAAGTGCGCGCCGAAACCGAACATGATGTCCTGCCGCTGCCCGGGTTCGGCCCCGGCAATCCTCGACAGGGCAGCCATCACGGGTATGCCCAGGTCGGCGGTGAGGTCGAGGACCCACACGTCGCGGCCGAGCGCCGCGTGCGTGCGCTTGAGTTCGCTGATCCACGGGTCGTCGAAGGCGTCCAGGTCCACGGCGGGCTGCCGGGTGCGGTTGTACCACCACAGGGCCAGCGCGTCGCGTTCGACGAGTTCGAGGAAGCCCTGCAGCACGGCGTCCTCGATGGTCCCCCCGGCGGCGGTGCCGTTGGAGGTGGCCAGGCAGGAGAAGGCGCCGGGCGGCTGCGGTACTCCGTAGTAGAGCAGCGCGGTCGGCAGCAGCTTGTGGCGCTGTTCGGTCACCGACCACAGCGGTGTCCAGTCGGTGGGCGCGGACTCGTCGAAGGGGTCGGCGACGTGCTGGAAGGGGCCGTGGTTCTCGTTCCACTCGGCGCGTTCCGCGTACTGCCGCTCGTCGTAGAGCTGTATCTCGTCGGGGTGGACGGCGTCGTCGGCGAGGTCGCGGTAGGCGGCGCGGACGGTGGCCTCACCCCCCTCGTAGTGGCCGGAGTGGCGTTCGAGGGACTCGGCGAGCGCGCTGACCCTGGCCTGGAGCTCGGTGGCGCCCTTGCCGCCGCAGGAGGCGCGCAGGCCACCTCGGATCGCGCCGAGGCCCTGGGTGCCGGCAGCCGGGTTGAGTCCCGCGGAGAAGGAGTTGAAGAAGTCGGGTCCGCACTCGTTACGCACGATGTCGCGGACGAGCCCGGTGACCGGATCGACCAAGTGGCTGTACCGGTCCAGGAGTTGCTGGGGCGTGAGGCTGCGGTGGCCGTTGCCGCCGGTGTCCCTCTTGATGCGTGAGCGCAGCACGACGGGCGCCTGTACCTGGGCGGTGGTCATGGCGGGTTCGCCGCAGCTCGGGCACTGCGGGCGGCGCACGACGGGGTGGAGTTCACCGGCGAGGGTGAGTCCGTCGAGGGTGCGCAGCGCCTGCTGGCTCGCGTCGCGGTAGCCGGCCAGCCATTTGGCGGCCTCCAGGCTCGCCAGCTGGAGCGCGGCGAGCCGGGCGGCGGGCAGGGTGCACGAGGGCCGGGGCACGGGGCCCGAGCGGCCCAGCATCCGCTGGACGTGCGCCTCCACCGGGCGGGTGCGCCACAGCCGTTCGGCGAGGCAGGACCAGCAGGGCCCGTCCAGGTCGCCGAAGAAGGGGCCGATCCACACGTCGGTGCCCTCGGTCTTCACGGGCAGCCAGCGCTGCCCCCTCGCCCGGAACTCGGCGTCGACGACGGCGAGTTCGGGGTCGAGGTAGTCGTCGCACAGGACGAGGGTGAGCTCCGCGGCCTCCTCGGTGGGCGTGAGGCCCGCGGCGACGAGGCTCGCGGACAGCTCGTCCGCGTCCGTGCTGCCGACCGACGCGACGCGAACCGCGCCGCGGGCCAGGGCGGTGGCCGCCCTGCTGCCGTCCAGACCGGCCGCTTCCCAGTACGCCTGCTCCGCGGCCTCCCGCGGCGACATCTGGCGCTCGCGGCCGCACAGCAGCCCGGCTCCGGTCAGTCGCGACACCAGCCGGGCGGCCTGCCCGGTGGGGAGGGCGCCCGCGGTGTCCTGGGTGATGCGCTCCAGGGGGCGGGTCCCGTCGAGGAAGGGGGCGAGCCGGGCGATCTGCTCGCCGTGCAGTGCGGTGACCCGCTGGTCGGAGATGAGGTACACCGCTTCACCGGGCACCTGCTCGACCCGCAGGTGCGGTTTGAACCCCAGGAGCGGAGCGGCGGTCCGGGCGGCCCCCATCAGGCGACGTCTGCGACGGCGAGCGGAGCCGGGGCGATGTGGGTGCCGATGCATGAGTACGGCGCCGAAGCCATCGACAGATTCCGTCCGAACTCCTCGATCACCAGGTCATCGGCGACGGATACGGAGACTGTGAGACCGACGTTCGCGTTCATGGTTTTCCCCCTGGCAGACATCTGACGAAGACCCGGGGGAACCCGTCCCCCTAGCCGCCGGTACTCGACTCCTGGTCGGCCCGACGTCCAGAACTCTGCCGGGTCGGCCTGATCCGCCCCAGTGCCGCGCTCACGGGATGCACATGAAACTTTCATACCCGTTCCCAGGACACTCACATGCCGGGTTCAGGAGCCCGGCACTGCCACAACTCGGCCCCGGGTGACAGCTTTTGAGGGTGCTTGGAGCCGGGTGGCGCAAACCATCGGGTCATCCGGCAGATCCGAACCCGGAGGAATCCCATGGAGATCAAGGTTCTCGGTCCGCTCATGGCCGAATCGGGCGGCACGTCGGTCGTCCCGAGCGCCGGCAAGCCCCGGCAGATACTGGCGCTGCTCTCGGTGTACGCCAACCAGGTCATGCCCGTTCCGACGCTGATGGAGGAGATCTGGGGGGCCGACATGCCCCGCAGCGCCCTCACCACCCTGCAGACGTACATCCTTCAGCTGCGCCGGCTGATCGCAGGGGCGCTCGGCCCGGACAGCCCGTACACCGCACGTGAGGTGCTCGCCACGCGGCACGGCGGCTACCTCCTCGAAGTGACGCCGGGCGCCGTGGACGTGCACGAGTACGACCGACTGGTGGCGACCGGGCGCGGCGCCGCCGAGCGCGGCGACGACGAGAGCGCGGCGGCCCTGTACCGCGACGCGCTCGGCATGTGGCGCGGGCCGGCCCTGGTCGACGTGCGCCTCGGGCCGCTGCTCGAAATCGAGCTCGTACGCCTGGAGGAGAGCCGGCTCGGTGTGCTGGAGCAGCGGATCGACTCCGATCTGCGGCTCGGCCGCCATATGCAACTCCTCGCCGAACTTACCTCCCTGACGGCTCGTCACCCGCTGCACGAGGGCCTGCACGCCCAGTGCATGGTGGCGCTCTACCGCTCGGGGCGGCAGTGGCAGGCGCTGGACGTGTTCCAGAACCTGCGGCGCGGGCTCGCCGAGGAGCTGGGCCTCGACCCGTCGGCGCGGCTGCAGCAGCTGCACCGCGCGGTGCTCGCCGGCGACCCGGCGCTCGACTCGCACCTGGCCGGACGCCGTCCGGTGCTCGACCTCTTCGCCGCCTGAGCGGCGCACGGACGGCCCGACCGTCCGGCAGCAACGCGTCCGGACCCCGCCCTCTCCCCCCACAGGGCGGGGTCCGACGCGTGCGTGGCTCGATCCCGCCTCTAGGGGGCGGACGCACAGTGCCCCCCGAACGTCGCCAACGACACTGGGGGTTACCTTGCGAGTCATCGATCTGTCGTCGCCCGTGGACGCGGCCGGCTGGGAACCGGACCCGATCGTCCACGAGATCATGACGCCCGCCGAGGGCGCCGCGCACATGGCGGCGGAGATGAAGGAGCACTTCGGGCTCGACTTCGACCCGGCGGACCTGCCCGGGGGCGAACTCCTCTCCCTGGACACGCTCACCCTGACGAGCCACACCGGCACCCACGTGGACGCGCCCTCGCACTACGGCTCGGTCGGCGACTACGGGCGGCCCCGGCACATCGACGAGATGCCGCTCGACTGGTTCCTGCGTCCGGCCGTCGTGCTCGACGTGAGCGATGTCGGCATCGGCGCCATCGGTGTCGAGCGCATCGAGAAGCAGATCGCCGAGACCGGATACACGCCGCAGCCGCTCGACATCGTCATGCTGCACACCGGCGCTTCTCAACACGCGGGCACACCGCGGTACTTCACCGACTTCGCGGGGCTCGACGGTCCCGCCACCGACTATCTGCTCGACCTGGGCGTCCGCGTCATCGGCACCGACGCCTGGAGCCTGGACGCGCCCTTCGGGCACATGATCCGCACCTTCCAGGAGACCGGCGACAAGTCGGTCCTGTGGCCGGCCCACTTCGCGGGCAGGCGCCGCGAGTACTGCCAGGTCGAGCGGCTCGCCCACCTCGACACCCTGCCCACGCACGGCTTCCGGGTGTCCTGCTTCCCCGTGAAGATCGCCGGAGCGGGGGCGGGCTGGACCCGGGCCGTCGCCCTGATCGACGAATGAGACCCGCGAGCGCCACCCGCGAGGAGACCGTGATGCCGTGGCTGTTCTGCTTCCACCACGCGGGCGCCGGGATCTCCTCGTTCGCCAGGTGGCAGAAGATCCTGGGCGATACGGCCGAGGTGGTGCCGGTGCTCCTTCCGGGCCGCGGCCCGCGCGCCAAGGAAGCAAGGATCACCGACGCCACGGAACTCATGAACGAGCTGCGGGAGTTGATCACTCCGCTGCTCGACCGGCCCTATCTCCTGTACGGGCACAGCCTCGGCGGTCTGGTGGCGCACGCGCTGACCCGGACCCTGGAGGACGACGGCCTGCTGCCGCCGGCCCGGCTGGTGATCGGCGCCGTGCCTCCCCCGCATCTGCGCAACACCCTGCTGCGCGGTGCCCGCCTCCCCGACCACGAACTCATCGACCTCCTGGTCGACCTGGAGGCGGCGCCGCCGGAGGCCGGCGGACGGGACCGGTCGCTGTGGCAGCGCCATGTGATCCCGGCGCTCCGCGACGATCTGCGGCTCGGCGAAGCGCTCTGCCAGGTCAACGCCGACAAGGCGGTGGGCACCCCGCTGACGGCGCTCGCCGGCCGGGACGACCCGATCGCGCCGCTGTGGGAGGTGGCCGAGTGGGCGGACTACTCGGTGACCCATTTCCGGCTCCAGACGATGCCGGGCGACCACTTCTTCGTACGCGAGCGCGTGGTGCCCGAGCTGCTGCGCGAGGTGGCCCTTGAGCTGCGGGAGTCGCTCAAGGGGAAGTACGGCGGCGAGTCGAGCGGGCGTCAAGAGGGCGGGACGAGACTCCTTCCGACAGCGGATCTGACAGCGGATCTATCAGAGAGGTGACGCAGCCGTGCTGCACATTCCCGGGGCGCACCCCCAGGCCCAGCCCAACGAGGGGGACAGGTGAGCCGACGCGTAGTCATCACCGGAATCGGTGTGGTCGCCCCCGGAGGCGTCGGCACCAAGGAGTACTGGTCCCTGCTGACCGCGGGGCGCACCGCGACCAGGGCCGTCACGCTCTTCGACGCTTCGGCCTTCCGGTCGAAGATCGCCGCGGAGGTCGACTTCGACCCGGTCGCCCAGGGGCTGACCGAGGAGCAGGCCGGGCGGCTCGACAGGGCCGCCCAGTTCGCCCTCGTCGGCGCCCGTGAGGCGGTGTCGGACAGCGGCCTGGACATGAAGGGCATCGACCCGTTCCGCACCGGCGTCACCATCGGCAGCGCGGTCGGCGCGACCACCGGGCTCGACTACGAGTACGCGGCGGTCAGCAACAACGGCGCCGAGTGGCTCGTCGACCACGAGCGGGCCGTGCCGCACCTGTACGACTACTTCGTGCCGAGCTCGTTCGCGGCCGAGGTTGCCTGGGAGTTCGGCGCGCAGGGCCCCACGGCGGTCGTCTCGACCGGCTGCACCTCGGGTCTCGACTCGGTCGGCCACGCCGTCGAGCTGATCCGCGAGGGCAGCGCCGACGTCATGATCGCCGGCGCCACCGAGGCGCCCATCTCGCCGATCTCGGTCGCCTGCTTCGACGCCATCAAGGCCACCTCCAACCGCAACGACGAGCCGGAGACCGCCTCGCGGCCCTTCGACAAGTCCCGCAACGGCTTCGTCCTCGGTGAGGGCAGCGCGGTGTTCGTCCTGGAGGAGCACGAGCAGGCCGTGGCGCGCGGCGCGCACATCTACGCCGAGATCGCCGGGTTCGCCTCGCGCTCCAACGCGTACAACATGACGGGTCTGCGGGCCGACGGCGCGGAGATGGCCGAGGCCATCGGCGCCGCACTCGAAGAGGCCGGCATCCCCGGCACCGACATCGACTACATCAACGCGCACGGCTCGGGCACCCTGCAGAACGACCGGCACGAGACCGCCGCGTTCAAGAAGAGCCTCGGCGACCACGCGTACGCGACGCCCGTCTCCTCCATCAAGTCGATGATCGGGCACTCGCTCGGTGCGATCGGCTCCCTGGAGATCGCCGCGTCCGCGCTCGCCATCGAGCACGGCATGGTGCCGCCCACCGCGAACCTGCACGAGGCCGACCCCAAGTGCGACCTCGACTACACGCCGGTCCACGCCCGTGAGCGCGACATCAACACCGTGCTCAGTGTGGGCAGCGGCTTCGGCGGATTCCAGAGCGCGATCGTGCTCACCAAGCCCGAGCGGAGGAAGACGGCATGACGAGCGAGCTGCTCGAACGTACGGCGGTGCGCTCCGCCACCGCGGTGTTCACCGGGATCGGTGTCACCGCCCCCAACGGCCTCGGTACGCGGGCCTGGTGGGAGGCGACGGTGGCCGGCGAGAGCGGCATCCGCCCGGTCACCCGCTTCGACGCCTCCGGCTATCCGGCGACGCTCGCCGGCGAGGTCCCCGGCTTCGACGCCACCGAGCACATCCCGAGCCGGCTGCTCCCGCAGACCGACCACATGACCCGGCTCGCCCTGACCGCGGCGAAGGAGGCCCTGGAGGACTCCGGCGCCGACCCGGCCGAGATGCCGCCGTACTCGGCGGGCGCGGTCACCGCGGCCTCCGCGGGCGGCTTCGAATTCGGCCAGCGCGAGCTCCAGGCGCTGTGGAGCAAGGGCGGCCAGTACGTCTCCGCGTACCAGTCGTACGCCTGGTTCTACGCCGTCAACACCGGCCAGATCTCCATCCGGCACGGCCTTCGCGGGCCCAGCGGCGTGCTCGTCACCGAGCAGGCGGGCGGGCTCGACGCGGTCGCCCAGGCCCGGCGCCAGCTGCGCAAGGGCAGCAAGCTCATCGTCACCGGCGGTGTCGACGGCGCGGTCTGCCCCTGGGGCTGGACGGCGCAGCTCGCGGGCGGCCGGATGAGTTCCGTCGCCGACCCGGCGCGCGCGTTCCTGCCGTTCGACCGCGAGGCCGGCGGTTACGTCGCCGGTGAGGGCGGCGCGATCCTCGTCCTGGAGGACGCGGAGGCGGCCCGCGAGCGCGGCGCGCGGATCTACGGACAGCTCTCGGGGTACGCCGCGACCTTCGACCCGGGGCCGGGCCGCGCGGGCGAGCCGGGGCTGCGCCGGGCGGCCGAACTGGCGCTCGCCGAGGCCGGGTTGAGCGCGTCCGACGTGGACGTCGTCTTCGCGGACGCGTCCGGGGTGCCCGAGCTCGACCGTCAGGAGGAGGCGGCGCTGACCGCCCTCTTCGGGCCGCGCGGGGTGCCGGTCACGGCGCCCAAGACCATGACGGGCCGCCTGTCGGCCGGCGGCGCCTCGCTGGACCTGGCGGCGGCGCTGCTCTCCATCCGGGACGCGGTGATCCCGCCGACCGTGAACGTCACTGACCCGGTCGCGGCCGACACGCTCGACCTGGTCACCGAGGCCCGGCGCGGGCCCGTGCGCACCGCGCTCGTCCTGGCCCGCGGGACCGGCGGCTTCAACGCGGCGGCCGTCGTCACCGCGGCCCGCTGAACTCCACCTGCTGTCATTTGAGAAGAATTGAGACAAGGGGACCTTCATGAATCTCAAGGAACTGACCACGCTGCTGCGCGAGTGCGCGGGTGTCGGCGAGGGGATCGACCTCGACGGGGACGTGCTGGACGTGCCGTTCGACGACCTGGGGTACGACTCCCTGGCGATCCTTCAGGTAACCGGGGTCATTGAGCGGGACTACCAGATCCAGCTCTCCGACGACACGGTGGCCGAGGCGTCGACGCCGCGGGTGCTGCTGGAGTTCATCAACGAGTGCCTGACGTCTGCGACCGCCGCGGCGTAGCTCTTCGGCCGCACCCCGGGCCGCCCCACCCCACCCGGGGTGCGGCGGCCCACCCGCATGCCCCGGGGCTCCGCCCCAGACCCCGGTTCGCGCCTGAAGGGCGCTCGTCCTCAAACGCCGGACGGGCTGAGGATGTGCATGACGCCCGGCACCGAGTAGCCAGGGGCGCGGGGAACTGCGCGAGACGCGGGCACGATCCGCAGACGAAAGCGGGGTCGGGGGCGCGGGGAACTGCGCGAGACGCGGGCACGATCCGCAGACGAAAGCGGGGTCGGGGGCGCGGGGAACTGCGCAGGCCCCGGGTCACAGGTGCAGGGCGCTGTATGGAGACACCCTGCCCGCCGCGCACGCGCAGAAGTGCCCGCACGCCGGGGGAATCGCGTGCGGGCACTTGCTCTGGGGCGCCGGGGGACGGCGCGGGGTCAGATCAGGTCGTCGCGGGTGATCTGGCGGTCCTGGATCTGCCAGGCCCCCTCGACCCGCAGCACCCGGTCCACACACAGCGTGCTCGCCTTGATCTCCGGCCGCCCGCCGCGCGGGGTCTCGATAACCAGCGCGTAGCAGCGGGCCGTCACGACGTCGCCGTCGACGCCCTCGACCGAGACCATGCCCAGCCAGTGGCGGCGCTGGACGCCGGCCTTGGCGTACGCCTCGGTCGCGGCGGCGGCCGCCGCGGTGATGGCCTCGCGGCCGACCGCCGGCACCGGCTGCGCGTTGGCGGCGAACACGCCGTCCGTGGTGAAGGTCTGGGCCCACTCCTCGACCCGGCCGTCGTCGAGCAGATGCATCTGCTGCGCGTAGAACTGCTGGATCTCCGTGTACAGCCCGGCCGTGGTGGTCTGCGGCAGCTCGGTGACGCTCATGGGGGTCCTCTCCTCCTGGATCTTCCTGCCCCCTGAGCATCGGGGCGCCCGCTCGACCCGCACTGGTGCCCCGGTGGGGGCGGCGGCTCCCGCCGGGGTCCAGTCCGGCTCGACACCGGTTCGAGTGGCCCGGCGCATTTTTGGCCGCGTACACCAACTCATCCGAGGAGATTCGTATGACTCAGCCCAAGGTCACCAGCGAGCGCCGGGTCGCGCTCATCACCGGGGCGACCAGCGGGATCGGTCTGGCGTCGGCACGCGCGCTGGGCGGGGCCGGTCTCGCGGTGTTCATCTGCGCGCGCAACGCCGAGACGGTGCAGCTCACCGTGAAGGAGCTCCGCGAGGAGGGCCTTGAGGTGTCGGGCGCGCCCGCCGACGTCCGCAGCGCCGAGTCCGTCAAGGAGCTCGTGGCCGCCGCGGTCACGGCGTACGGCCGGGTCGACGTCGTGGTCAACAACGCCGGCCGCAGCGGTGGCGGTGTGACCGCCGACGTGTCGGACGAGCTGTGGGACGACGTCATCGACACCAACCTGAACAGCGTGTTCCGGGTGACGCGTGAGGCGCTCAACGCGGGCGGCATGCGCGAGCGCGGCTGGGGACGCATCATCAACATCGCCTCGACCGCGGGCAAGCAGGGCGTGGTGCTCGGCGCCCCCTACTCCGCCTCCAAGCACGGCGTGGTCGGCTTCACCAAGGCGCTCGGCAACGAGCTCGCCCCGACCGGCATCACCGTGAACGCGGTCTGCCCCGGTTACGTCGAGACGCCGATGGCGCATCGCGTGCGGCAGGGCTACGCCGAGGCGTACGACACCTCCGAGGACGCGATCCTCGCCAAGTTCACCTCGAAGATCCCGCTCGGCCGCTACTCCACCCCGGAGGAGGTCGCCGGCCTGGTCGGCTACCTGGCCACGGACACCGCCGCCTCCATCACCGCGCAGGCCCTCAACGTCTGCGGCGGCCTCGGCAACTTCTGACCGGCCGAGGGCCGCAAGACCGGACCACCGAGCCCGACGGCTTCCCCAACTCCGCCCAGCAGCAAAGGAATTCACCCGTGTCCGTGACCGGAACGAAGCACCACACCCTCCACAGCGTCGCCGTCGCCGCCCCCGCCGAGGTCGTGTACGGGATCGTCGCCGACGTCACCAAGTGGCCGCAGTACTTCGGCCCCAATGTGCACGTCGAGCACCTGGAGCAGGACGACCGCGCGGAGCGCATCCACATCTGGGCGACCGCCAACGGCGCCGTCAAGAACTGGATCTCGCGCCGCACCTTCGACCCGGAGCGGCTGCGGGTCGACTTCCGGCAGGAGGTCTCCGCGCCGCCGGTGGCCGGCATGGGCGGCGCCTGGGTGGTCTCGCCCGTGGACGCCGAGACGTCGCTGCTCGAACTCCACCACGACTTCGAGGCCGTCGACGACGTCCCGGCCTCGGTGGAGTGGATCCGCGCCGCGGTGGACCGCAACAGCGGCGCCGAGCTGAACAACATCAAGGAACTCGCCGAGCAGCACGCCCAGTTGGACGAACTGGTCTTCGCCTTCGACGACACCGTCCACATGAAGGCCGACGCCGCCGACGTCTTCGACTTCCTGAACCGGGCCGACCTGTGGCCCGAGCGGCTGCCGCACGTGGCGCGCCTGGACCTGACCGAGGACGAGCCGGGCGTGCAGGTCATGGCGATGGACACCAGCACGGCCGACGGTTCGGTGCACACCACCGAGTCGATCCGCGTGGTGTTCGCGCCCGACCGCATCGTCTACAAGCAGACCACCGTGCCGGGGCTCATGACCGCGCACACCGGCCGCTGGACGATCGTCGAGACCGAGGGCGGCGTCGACGTCACGTCGCGGCACACCGTCACGCTGCGCACCGACACCATCGAGAGGTACCTCGGCGAGGGCAAGACGGTCGCCGACGCCCGTGCCTATGTGCACCGCGCGCTGTCCACCAACTCGACCAACACCCTGAAGCTGGCCCGTACTTACGCGGAGGCGCTCCGTGGCTGACACGCTGCCCGAGGTGCCGGACCGGCTCGACCAGCTGCTGTCCCGGGCGGCCGCCGCGCACCCGGCGCGGCCCGCCGTCGTCACCGACGACTTCACGATGGACTACGCCGCCTTCGACGCCCGTGTGACGGCCGTGGCCGCCGGACTCCAGGCGCTGGCGCCGGAGCCGTCGGTCGTGGCCGTCGGTACGGTGCTGCACCCGGACGTCGCGGTCGCGTACTACGCGGCGGTGCGGGCCGGGCACACCGTGGCCGTGGTCAACCCGCTGCTGCGCGAGGACGACCTGGCGCATGTGCTCGGGCTGGCCGGCGCCCGGGTGGTCCTGCTCGACGCGGGTCTGAACGCACGTCTTGAGAAGGTCCGCGACCGGCTGCCCGCGCTGCGCGAGGTCGTGCTGATCGGCGCCGGCACGGACGGGGTGGACACCCTCGCCTCCGACGTACCGCTCGCCGCGCACGCCGAGGGGCCCGGCGACACCGCCGCGCTCCAGTTCACCAGCGGCACCACCGGCCGGCCCAAGGCGGTCCGGCTCAGCCACCGCAACGTGACCGTCAACGCGGCGCAGATCGCGGGGGCGCACCGGCTCGACGGCGCGTCGGTCACCCTCAACCACCTGCCGACGTACCACCCGATGCACCTCAACTCGGCGATCGCGGCGGGCGCCACACAGGTGCTGTGCGCCTCCCCCGAGCCGTACAGCGCGCTGATGACCGCCAACCGGCACGGGGCGACGATCCTGTACAGCCTGCCGGTGCGCCTGGCCCGGCTCGCGGCCGATCCCGATCTGGACTCCGTGTCGATGCCGACGGTCCAGCGCATCGCGTCGGGCGGCTCGGGCCTTCCGGTGCCGGCCGCGCGCAGGCTGTCCAAGCGGTTCGGGGTGCCGGTCTTCCAGGGGTACGGGCTCGCCGAGACGTCCCCGCTGACCCACAGCGACGACCCGGACCACCCGGTGCACGGCTCGGTCGGCACCCCCGTCGCCGGGACCGAGTGCCGTGTCGTCGACATCGAGTCGCGCGCGGTCCTCGCGGCCGGCGGCGTCGGCGAGGTGCAGCTGCGCGGCCCGCAGGTGATGCTGGGGTACGTGGGCGGCCCCGACGGCACGGGCCTGGAGCCCGACGGCTGGCTGACCACCGGCGACGTCGGCCGCATCGACGAGGACGGCCGGCTGTTCCTGGTGGACCGCCTCAAGGACGTCTTCAAGTGCGACAACTTCCTGGTCGCGCCGTCGGACGTGGAGCGTGTCCTGCGCCGCGACCCGCGGGTCGCGGACGTCGTCGTGGTCGAGCTCGCGGACGCCGGGCACGGCGCGGTCGCCGGAGCCCTCGTGGTGCTCGCGGCGCTCCCGCTGCACGACACCGCCGACGCCGTCCTCGCGGAAGTGGTCGCGCGGGCCAATGACGCCCTGCCGTACTACCAGCACGTCCGTGACGCCATGACGCTCGACGCGATCCCGCGTTCGGGCAACGGAAAAATCCAACGCCGTGTGCTCGCCGAGCGGTTGACGAGCCGTCAGCCCGTCGCGAGCTGAGCCCGGGAGGCCCCGCATGTCCTTCACCGTCATCAACACGTTCACGCTGCTCGACCCGGCGGGCGCCGAGGAGTTCGAGGCACGCTTCCTGACCCATGTGGAGTGGATGCGGGCGCAGCCCGGCTTCGTCGCCCACCAGGCGGTCCGCTCCACCGACCGGCCCGATGTGTACATCAACCTCGGCTGGTGGGAGCGGCCCGAGGACTTCAAGGAGGTCCTGGCGAGCGCCACGTTCCAGGAGCACGCCGAGGAGTTCCACCGGATCGTCTCCGTGGAGGCCGACCCGTCGATGGGGATCGCGTGCTTCGACGGCGCCCCGGGTGAGCCGGGCGATGTGCTGCTCGTGGACTCCTTCACCGTCGAGGGGGACCCGGGCGCGTTCGTCGGGGCCTTCCGCGCCCACGCGGCGGCCGCGGCGGCGCTCGACGGCTTCGTCGCCGCCGACCTCGCCAAGTCGCTGTTCGCGCGGCCCGGCGGGTTCACCGCGCTGACCCGCTGGCGCACCGCGGAGGCCGCGCTGGCGGCGACCGTCCTGCCCGAGTACGCGGCGCTCGCCCCGCTCGCCGAGGTGCGCACCGTGCCCGCCGTCGCCGTCGCGGGCAACCGCGCCGAGCCGGCCCCGGTCGGCGCCTGACGGTCCGGGAGGCGGGGTCCTGCCCGCAGAGAGCCCAGAAAGAGAAGGGATTCACCATGGAGTACCGCCGTCTCGGCGCCTCGGGACCGGTGGTCAGCCGGGTCGCGTTCGGGAACTCGCTGACCGCGGGCAACCAGTTGGACGACCGGGCCGCCTCCGCCTGCGTGCGGGCCGCGCTCGACGCGGGCATCACCACGTTCGACACCGCCGACGCGTACGCCGAGGGCCGGGCGGAGGAGCACCTCGGCCGGGCCCTCGCGGGCGTCGACCGGGACGCCGTCGTGATCTGCACCAAGGTCGGCAGGGGCGGCGGGCCCGGCCCCGGCGCGCTGTCGCGCACCAGGATCGCCGCGTCCCTCGACGCCTCGCTGCGCCGGCTCGGCACCGGGCACATCGACCTCTACCAGGCCCACCTGTACGACGACTCGACGCCGCTCGAAGAGACCATGGGCGCGTTCGCGGACGCCGTCGCCGCGGGCAAGGTCCGCTACGTCGGTGTGTCGGAGTGGGCCGCCGACGAGATCGAGCGGGCCGCCGCGCTCGCCCGTGAGCTGGGCATCGAGCTGGTCTCCAACCAGCCGCAGTACTCGATGCTGTGGCGGGTCATCGAAGCCGAGGTCGTGCCGGCCTGTGCGCCGCTCGGCATCGGGCAGATGGTCTGGTCGCCGCTGGCCGGCGGCGTGCTGACCGGAAAGTACCGGCCGGGCCTCCAGGCGCCCGCCGGGTCGCGTGCGGTGGCCGCCAAGGGCGGCGAGGTCTCCATCCAGCGCTACCGCTTCCTGTCGGACGAGGTCCTCACCGCGGTCGGCCGGGTCGCCGGGCTGGCCGAGGAGGCCGGCCTGACGATGGCTCAGCTCGCGCTGGCCTGGGTGCTGCAGAACACGGCCGTCGCGACGGCCGTCATCGGGGCTTCGGCGCCCGAGCAGATCGGCCGCAACCTGGCGGCGGCCGACGCCGTGCTCGACCCGGAGCTGCTGGCCCGCGTCGACGCGGCGCTCGGGCCCGTCCCGGTCACCGACCCCGGTCTGACCCTGAGCCGCATGCTCCGCGCCAGGGCCGCCGCCACTCCCTCCCCCGCCACCCTTTGAGAGGTACCGCTGTGACCACTTCCACGACCGACAGGGAGATCCACCGGACCCGCGCCGGGATCGAGATCGACGCGTCCGCCGACACCGTCTACCGGGCGCTGACGCACGTGGCCGACTGGCCGCTGCTCTACCCCTGGATCGCGCACACCGAGGTCATCGCCCAGGACGGGCAGGACGACGAGGTGAAGTTCTGGGCGGTGCGGCCGGGCCCCGAGGGCGGGCTGCGCGTCTGGACCTCCCGGCGGACCCTCGACCCGGTGGCGCTGCGCATGGACTTCGCTCAGCAGGGCTCGGTGGGCCCGATCAAGGAGCTGGGCGGCACCTGGGACTTCCTGCCCCGCCCCGACGGCGGCTGCCAGGTGGTGTCCGGGCACTGGTTCACCACCGACGCCGACCCGCAGGACACCGCGGGCGAGCTCGACCGGCACGGCGGGCTCCAGATGCGCACCCTCAAGTCGAAGACGGAGCAGCCCGGCGCGCTCACCTCGGACGTGCTCCGGGTCGAGGACCGGACACTGGTTCCCGGCCCGGTGGCCGAGGTGCACGCCCGGCTCCTGGCGGCGCTGCCGCCGCACGAGGGGGGCGAGGAGAGCGCCTGGTTCGGCAGCCGGGACGGCGTGCCGACGGTGCAGATCGAGCACGGCGGACACACCCTCGTCCAGAAGCCGCTGACACCGCCCGGCCCCGCCGAGCTGTACCGGCGCCGCTGGCGTCTGACGCAGGCGCCCGACGGTGTCCTGGTCCGGGCCGATGTGCTGGCCCTGGCCTCCACGGGCCGCGACCGGGTGCTCGCACTGGCCACCACGGACGTGCGCTCCGCGCTCGCCCTGGCCGGGCAGCGATGACGGCGGCCGCCGAGGAGGTCCGCGCCGGGGCCCGCGCCGACGAGGAGCACCGCAGTGACGTGTGCATCGTCGGGGCGGGCCCCGCCGGTCTGACCCTCGCGCTGCTGCTGCTCAAGTCCGGGGTGCGGGTGAGCGTGGTGGAGCGGTCGCGCTCGCACCAGCGGGAGTTCCGCGGCGAGATCCTCCAGCCGGGCGCGATGACCGTCCTCGACCGGCTCGGGGTGCTCGACGGCGCCCGCGCCCGCGGCTGCCACGAGCACGACCGGTTCCGGCTCGTGGAGCAGGACCGGGTGCTGCTCGACATCGACTACCGCGCGCTGCCGGCCCCGTACGACCACCTCCTGTCCATCCCGCAGTCCCATCTGCTGACCGAACTCCTTCTGCACTGCGCCGAGTTCGCGGACTTCGAGTACGTGGACGGCTGCCGGGTCAACGCGCTGCTGCGCGACGAGCGGGGCCGGGTCACCGGGGCCGCCGCCGACGGGCACGTCTTCCACAGCAAGGTCGTGGTCGGCGCCGACGGGCGGTTCTCCAAGGTGCGCAGGCTCGCCGGGATCGAGGCGGGCCGCAGCGAGGCCTTCGACCAGGACGTGCTGTGGTTCAAGCTGACCAAGGACCGGCCCGAAGTCAGCCATGACGTCCGGGTGTTCAGGAGCGCCGGCACCAGCCCCGTGCTCGCGTACGGGTCCTGGCCGGACCGGATCCAGGTCGGCTGGACGCTGCCGCACGGCGGCTACAAGAACGTCGTCGCGCAGGGCCTCGGCCACGTCAAGGAGCAGCTCGCCAAGGCGGTGCCGGCGTACGCGGACCTGATCGACGCGCAGATCACCTCGCTGCGCGACCTGAGCCTGCTCGACGTGTTCTCCGGGCGCGCCGAGCGGTGGGCCGCCGACGGGCTCGTCCTGATGGGCGACGCCGCGCACACGCACAGCCCGATCGGCGCGCAGGGCATCAACCTGTCGGTGCAGGACGCGGTCGTGCTGCACCCGCTGCTCGTCGAGTCGGTCGGGCGCGGGGACGCGAGCGCGGCGTTCCTCTCGCGGTTCGAGGAGCGCAGGGCGCCGGACATCGCGACGATGATGCGGCTCCAGGGCATGCAGTCCAAGGCGATGCTGTCGACCGGCACGTTCGCTACGCGGGTGCGCCCGAAGCTCGCGGCCGTGGTCAAGCACACCCCGGTCTACCGCAAGGTGCTGCGCACCATCGCGTTCGGCAATCCGTCGATCGAGGTGGCCGAGGGGCTCTTCACCGCTCGCTGAATCGGCCACCGCATACGCAAGGCGGGCCGGGTCCTCAAGGACCCGGCCCGCCTTGCGTATGCGGTGGCACGGTGGTGGCTCAGACGGCCGCGACCTCGGTGCGGGCCGAGTCGACGACCGCCTTGTACAGGCCGCCCTTCACCTCGGCGTGCACGGCCATGATCTTGGCGTCGGCGGCCATCTCGGGGCTCTGCACGACCGGCAGGTAGGCCTGGGGGCCGCTCCACCAGCCGATGTTGACGTAGGCGCCGGTCTCGCGGTTGGAGTGCACCAGCTGGTGACCGAGGAAGCCCTCGTGGCCCTTGACGAAGGAGAGGTGGCCGAGGAAGGAGCCCTCGAAGGCCTGCTGGTCGGCGCCCTCGCGCAGGGTGAACGTGGTGAGCGCGACGGCGGCGTCCGCGGACGGCACGGCGAGCGTGCCGAGCCCGTCGGCCGCGTTCTCGCCGGCCAGGACCGGGCCGTGCACGCTGGTGATGGCGGCGAGGTAGACGAAGCGGCTGCTGACGGCGGTGAAGAACTGCCAGTCGCCGACGACGGTGCGGTGCGCGTCCGCGTCCCGCCACCAGGTGAGGATGACGAAGTTGTCGGGCTCCTTGATGCCGCGCAGCAGCGCAGTACGCAGCAGACCGTCCTTGGCGGCGACGGCCTCCTTGTACTTGAGGTAGGCCTTCTCGAACTCGGCGCCCTTCGCCTTGTGCTTGTCCTTGAGGACGAAGTGGGCGACCGCGACGACGGGGCTGTTCTCGCTCATGGGGTGAACCTTTCGATTCTTCGGGTTCTTCGGGTTCTTCGGGCGGGTGGGTTAAGCGGTGACCGGCAGCTGCGCATAGGCGTGGACGTACTTGTCGAGGACCGTGCGGTAGTACTCCGGTCCGAAGCCGAGCCCGTACACCGGCGGCACGAGGCGGCAGAGCTTGTCGATGGAGACGGGCTGGGCGCCCGACGCCTCCACGTAGGACTTGTCGGCGCGGACGCCGAGCAGGTGCTCCATGTGCGTGACGACGTCCTCGATGCGCGGGGCGTGGCCCGACGCGACGTTGACGACGTCACGGGTGCGGCCGTCGACGAGCAGCGTGTGGACGATCTTGATGACGTCCTCGACGTCGATCAGGTCGCGCTGCGCGCCGCGGTAGACCTGGATGCTGCCGCCGACCAGCTGCCGCACCAGGGCGGGCAGCAGCTGGTGGGCCGGCTGGTTGAAGCCGACGACGTGCGACAGGCGCAGGATCAGGTACTCGACGTCCGAGGACTTGACGACCGCTTCGAGGGAGAGCTTGTGGCGGCCGTAGGGGGTCGCGGGGTAGACGGGGCCGTCCTCGCGGCCGGGCGAGGCGTCGGGCACCGAGTACATCCCGGCGGACGCGGTGGAGAAGAACACCAGGCGCTTGGCGGTCTTCTCGCAGTGCCGCAGCACCTCGTACAGGCGCTTGGACTCCCGGGTGTACTGCTCCGGCGGAATGTCACCGGCGGCCGATACCCCGGCGGCCAGCGCCACCACGTCGGGGTGGTGTTCGGCGATGCCTGCCAGGTGTCCGGCCAGGAAGCCCCTGCCGACTATCTCCATGGGGTGTGCCAACTCCTTGTGACGGGCGGCTCGTTCAGGCCGCGGCGGATGCGGCCCAGGCCGGGATCTCCAGGATTTCCAGGACGGCGGTGGTGATGGTGTAGCCCGCGCCGCCGCCGTAGAGCATCACGTGGTCGCCGGGCTTCAACTGGCCGGTCGTCAGCAGGTTTTCGAGGCCGGCGGCCCAGTCGCCCGCGCCGATGTGGCCGCTGCGGCGGGCGAACTCCCACGTGGTCTCGGACTCGTCGACGCCGAGCAGGTGGTGGATCTGGAAGGGGCCCTTGATCCGGCCGGTGGAGGGGATGATGACGTACGCGATGTCGTCCATCTCCAGGCCGGAGTCGTCGAGGACGGCCTGCTTGGCCTCCTGCATGACCTTGCCGAAGCGGATGTTGGTCATCGTCTCGTCGCTGACGGCCTTCTGGGCGTCGCCGCGTGCGGTGAGGTCGATCTGCCGCTCGGCGGCGCGCGAGACGGGGCCGAACTCCTCGTCGCCGCGGGCCATCGGCTCCAGGGAGTTGTCGGCGACGGTCGCGGTGGCCACCAGGCGCGCGAAGCCGCCTTCGGTGGAGAGGACCGTCGCGGTCGCGCCGTCGGCGTAGGCGTTGCCGTGCCGCAGCTGCCAGCGGTTGGCGCCGGGGCCGCCGAAGCGGTCGGCGGTGGTGAGCATGACCGCGCTGCCCTTGCCGTAGCCGGCGGTGAGGTGGGCGGCGGCCAGGTCGAGCCCGCTGATGCCGATGTTGCAGCGCTGCTGCACGTCGAGGCCGGGCACGGTGGCGCCGACGGTCCGCTTGGCGATGTAGGACGCGGCGGGCCAGATGTCGAGGCCCTGGAACCAGGTGCTGCCGTGCAGGAGCAGGGAGTACGCCGACTTGCCGAGGCCGGAGCGCTGGTGGGCGGTGCGGCCGGCGGCGACGGCCATGTCCGGCGGCGCGGTCCAGCCCTCGGCCTCGCTCTCGCGGGCGATCCGCACGGACTCGTACCCGAAGTCGTCGATCCACTCCTGGCCGCACTCCCCTGCCGCGACGGCCTCGGCCACCGGGACGGGCTCGGGCAGCCAGGTGCCGAGCGAGGCGACATAGATCTCGTTCCAACGCATCCAGCTACTCCCCTGTTCGGCGGTTCGGTCGGATCCTTCGGGCATACGGCATGCGCCCAAGGTCGCCACCGCCTCTCGAATCGGACTTGAGTGCGGCCGGGGAGCCTCCGGCCGAGGACGGCTCAAGTGGCATTCGAGCGGGGCGGGTCACGCTCTTGGGCATGACCGACGGGCGGTCCCCCAAAGGCCGCTCCCACCCCCATCGGAGACCCGCCGTGCGCATCCTGTTCACCGCCCATGCGGGCAAGTCGCATCTGCGTCTGCTGATCCCTCTGGCCCAGGCCGCCGTCCGGGCCGGGCACACCGTCGCCGTGGCCGACGACGAGTCCATGCGCGAGGAGAGCGTGAGCTACGGGCTCACGTTCTTCCCCGCCGGGTTCGACTGGGCCAAGGACCCCTTCTGCATCGAGGCGATCGCGCTCCCGCTCTTCCGGGGCGACCAGGAGGCGTACGAGGACGGGCTCGTGGAGTGTGTGCTCGGGCCGCCCGCCCTGGCCGCGGCCCGCGACATCCTGGCGATCGCCGCCGACTGGAAGCCCGATGTGATCGTCCGTGAGGGCGAGGAGATGGGCGGCCTGCTCGCCGCCGAATCGCTCGGCATCCCGCACATCGCGGTGGCCGGCGGCTCGACGCACCTGCTGCCGCCCGCTGTCACGCACGAGCCGCTGAACCGGCTGCGCGCCGAGCTGGGTCTGCCGCAGGACGCCGACGACAACTCCGTCTACCGGCACGGCCTGATCAGCTGGCTGCCCGCCGAGTGCACCGGCGACGACCTGGACCCGCGCACCCTGCGCCACTACCGCCAGACCGCGCCCTACCGCAGCGACGACAGGGCCCTGCCCTGGCTCGCCCACCTGCCCGACGACCGACCGGTCGTGTACGCCTCGATCGGCACGATGGCGCCGTCCATGCCGTGGAAGTCCGACGAGGTGCTGCACGCGGTGATCGAGGCCGTCTCCGGCCTGGAGTGCACCGCGCTCGTCTCGATCGGCGTGGGCCGCGACCCGGAGGAGTTCGGCGAGGTGCCGGGGCACGTGCGGCTGCTCACCGAGTGGGTGCCGCAGGACGTGCTGCTCGAAGCGGCGGACGTCTTCATCACGCACGGCGGCCACAGCAGCATCCGCGAGGGGCTGCGCAGCGGTACGCCGATGCTGGTGACGCCGATGTACGACGACCAGCCCAACTCCGCCGAGCACGTGGCCGATGTCGGCAGCGGCATCAACCTGCCGGCCTACTGGGTCACCGGCGAGACCGTCACCGAGGCGCTGGAGCGGCTGCTCACCGAGCCCTCCTTCCGGCTGCGCGCGTCGGCCGTGCGCCGCTCGGTGCTCGCCTGCCCGCCGGTGGAGCAGCTCGTCACCGACCTCGAAGCGCTGGTGGCCTCCGCCGCCCGTCCCTCCCGTACCGCCGGGACGACGTCGCCCGACGGGACCGCCGCGACCGTTCAGGAGAAGACATGCGTGTCCTAGTGACCGCTCTGGTCCCCAGCCACATCGTGCCGATGGTGCCGCTGACCTGGGCGCTGCGCGCGGCCGGGCACCAGGTGGTGGTGGCGGGCGACGCCGAGCTGGTGACGTTCGCGTCGGCGGCCGGCCTCGACACCCGGCTGGTCGGCGGCGGCGAGACCCGTCAGCGCCTGACCCGGCCCGGCGCCGTGGCGATGCCCGACCGGGCCGGCATGGACCGCCGCGCGGACTCGGAGTGGGACGCGGCCGGCGAGCGCTGGCGCACCCGGCTCGGCGGCTACATCGACGAGCTGGTGGAGCTCGGCCGCGACTGGGAGGCCGACCTGGTGATGACGGACCCGGTGGAGTTCGGCGGCCTGGTCGTCGCCGGCGCGCTGGGCGTGCCCGGCGTCATCCACCGCTGGGGCCCGGACGACTTCACCAGCCCGCTGCTGCGCCAGGCCAAGCTCCAACTCCACGACCTGTGCGTCGAGTTCGGTGCGGACGGTTTCCCCGATCCGGCGCTGATCATCGACCCGAGCCCGGCGTCGCTGCTGCCCGAGGGCGACAACACCCCCGGCCTGCTCTCGCGGTACGTGCCGTACTGCGGCACCGCCGAGCTGCCCGACTGGGCGGTCACCAGGCCCGAGCGGCCCCGGGCGCTGCTGTGCCTGGGCATGTGGCACGGGCGGGTGCTCGCCGAGACGGGCGAGCTGCCGCTGGGCTTCCGGCACGTCCTGGACGCCTGCACCGAGCAGGGGCTCGACGTGCTCTTCCCGATCGACGCGCAGTACCACGCGGCGCTCGCCGGGATCCCGTCCTCGGTCAAGGTGGTCGACCGCTTCCCGATCGGACCGGTGATGCGCCACACGGCCGTCGCCGTCCACCACGGCGGCAGCGGCACCAGCATGACCTCGTTCGCCTCGGCCGTCCCGCAGCTGGTGCTCCCCGGTGACAAGCCGTTCCTCCAGACCACCGGCCGGCTCGTCCAGGAGTCCGGTTCCGGGATCAGCCTCGCCACCGAGGCCGAGCAGCACGACCCCTCGCTCGTCCGGGAGGCCCTCGCCGGGCTCCTGGAGGACGAGCGCCACCGCAAGGCCGCGCAGGACGTTCGCGCGGAGATCGAATGCCTGCCAGGCCCCACGGAACTGGTCCACACCTTGGAAGGGCTGATCTGACATGCGCTCACTCACACAGGAAAGGGAACAGGTGCCACCCCCCATGGCAGAACAGCACGGCCCGCCCGCGGTCGTTTTCAAGGGTGTCGTCAAGGAGTACGGCAGTGTCCGTGCCGTCGACGGGATCGATCTGACGATCGGCCGCGGTGAGACGGTCGCCCTGCTCGGGCCCAACGGCGCCGGCAAGTCCACCACCATCAACATGCTCCTCGGGCTCTTCCCGCCGGACCAGGGAACCATCGAGGTCTTCGGCAAGAAGCCCGAACTCGCCATGCGGGCGGGGCACTTGGGCGCCATGCTCCAGGAGGGGAAGATGATTCCCCGGGTGTCGGTGCGCGAGCTGGTCGACTTCGTGCGCCAGACCTACCGCAAGCCGCTGCCGCTCCAGGAGATCCTGGACCTCGCCGAGCTCTCCAAGATCGCGAACCGGAACGTGGACCGCCTCTCCGGCGGTCAGGCCCAGCGGGTGCGCTTCGCCCTCGCGCTCGCCGGCGACCCGGACCTGGTCGTGCTCGACGAGCCGACCGCCGCCCTCGACGTCGAGTCGCGGCGCGAGCTGTGGGCCGCGATGCAGCGGTACGCCGAGCGCGGCAACACCGTCCTGTTCTCCACGCACTACCTCGAAGAGGCCGACGACAGCGCCGACCGCGTCGTCGTCATCGCCTCGGGCCGGGTGGTCGCGGACGGCACCACCTCGCAGATCAAGTCCATGATCGAGGGCCGCACGGTCAGCTTCGTGCCGCGCGGCAACCACAACGGCTTCGACCTGCTGCCGGGCGTCTCCTCCGTGGAGCACCGCGGCGGCCGGGTCCACCTGCGCACCAGCGACTCCGACTCCACGGTGCACGCCCTGTCGCGCGCCGACGCCTTCAGCGACCTGGAGGTCTCGGGCGTCGGCCTGGAGGAGGCCTTCATCGCGCTCACCCACCAGTCCCGCCACGCGGCCGCTCCGGAAGGACGGACCACCTGATGCTCGGTTACATCCGCCTCGAAATCCTGCGGCTCGTCCGCAACGGCGGCTACCTCATGATGAGCCTCATCATGCCGGTCGGCCTGTACGTCACCCTCGCGGGCGGCGGCCCCGACCAGGAGTCCCTGGTGCGGGCGATGGTGGGCGCCGCGGCGTTCGGCGCGCTCGGCGTGGTCATCACCAACGGCACCGGCATCGCCGAGGACCGGGCGCTCGGCTGGCTGCGCCAGCTGCGCCTCACCCCGCTGTCGCCGGTGCAGGTCGTCATCGCCCGTGGCGCCGTCGCCACCTGCCTCGGCATCCTGCCGATCGTCGTCATCGGCCTGATCGGCAAGTTCTACCGGGGCGTCGACCTGTCGCCCGGTACCTGGCTGGAGATCTTCCTGCTGCTGTGGGTCGGCATCGCCCCGCTCGCGATGCTCGGCATCGGCATCGGCTACCTCTTCAAGGCGCAGCTCGCCCAGATCGCCGGCACGGTCTCGTACCTGACGCTGACGCTGCTCGGCGGTCTGATGATGCCGACGGACACGCTGCCCAGCTGGTTGCAGCCGCTGTCGAAGGAGACCCCGGTCTACCGCTACGCCCAGCTCTCGTGGGACGCGGCGGCCAACTCCGCGCCGAGCGGCACCGGGCTCGGGGTGCTCGCCCTGTGGACGGCGCTGCTCGCGGCCTTCGCCGCCTTCGCCTACCGCAGGGGCGGCCGTCGCGCCTGATCCGTCAGCTCCACCGAAGTGCCCGCGGGGACTCCCCCCGCGGGCACTTTCGTGTTCGTAGCGGACGCGAGTCGCATTCGAGCGGGTGCCCCCACCCTTGCCCTGCCACTGACCGTACGCGATGGAGTGAGGCAACTGAATGCGCGTGTTGTTCGTGGGGCACGGCCCGGCCCATGTCCCCTGGATCATCCCGCTCGCCTGGGCCTGCCGCCTTGCGGGCCACGAGGTGCGGGTGGCGGTGCGGCCCCAGTGCGTGGCCCCCGTCACCCGGGCCGGTCTGGTGGCCGTGCCCGTCGGCGACGAGGCCGCGACCGCCGAGGTCGCGGCCCGCCAACTGGGCCTCGGTCCCGGCCGGTTGAAGGCGGCGTCCGCATCGGTCGCGGTGCTCGACGCCGATCTGAGCGAGGCACTGATCGAGAAGATGATCGCCGTCGCCGACACCCTCACCGACGACCTCGTCGACTTCGCGCGCTTGTGGCGCCCCGACATCGTGGTGCACGACACGGCAGCGGCGGCCGGCCTGGTGGCCGCCGCCGCGGTCAAGGTCCCCGCCGTCGGCCACACCTGGGGCGTCTCGCTCGGCGTGCACTGCGAGAGCGAGGCCGAGCTGCGCCCCTCGTACGCCGCGCTCTTCGAGCGGTTCGGCGTCGACCCGGTGGTCGGCCCCTCGGTGTGGATCGACCCGTGCCCGCCGGGGCTCCGCCCGCCGCACGGGGTGCGCCGCGCCAACATGCGCTACATCCCGTTCGCGGGCCCCGCAGCGCTGCCGGACTGGCTGCGCTCGGAGCGCCCCTCGGGCCGCCCGCTCGTGTGTGTCACCGGCGGTGTCACCACCTCCGCCCTCGACGAGGTCCGCGACCACGTGGTGCGCTCGCTGCTCGACCTGGACACCGACGTCGTCCTCGCCGTCACCCCCGAGCAGGCGGCCAACACCGGCCGACTCCCCGACGGCGTACGGATGGTGGAGTCCTTCCCGCTGGACGTGCTGCTCGCGCACTGCGACGCACTGGTCCACCACGGGGGCGTCGGCAGCGGCCTCATCGCCGTCACCCACGGCCTGCCGCAGCTGCTGCTGCCGCGCAACGCCTTCCAGGAGCACTGGTCCGATCTGGTGCGCGCCTCCGGCGCCGGCACCGCGCTGCCGGCCGACGCCGAGGAGGGCGCGGTGGGCACGGCCGTCCAGGACCTGCTGCGCCGCCCCTCCTACCGGGAGCGGTCCGAGGCGCTGCGGGCGGAGAACGACCGGATGCCCACCCCCGACCGGCTCGTGGGCTTCCTGGAGGAGTGCGTGAGAGCCGGCCGCACGGACGTTCCCACACCTGAGGAGACAGGAAGACGATGACCGTACTCCTTGAGCCCACGACGGGCACGAAGAGCCGCTTCGTGCGGGGCGAGACCATGCACGGCCTGTTCCAGGACGCGGCCCGCCGCTTTCCCGAGGCGGTCGCCGTACGCCACCGGGGCGCCGGCGTCTCCTACCGCGAGCTGGACGCCGCGTCCGACGCCTACGCGGCGCTCCTCCAGGCCCACGGCGTGCGGCGCGGGCATCTGGTGCCGGTGCTCATGGAGCGCGGCACCCCGCTGATCGCGGTGCTGCTCGCCCTGTTCAAGTGCGGGGCCGCCTATTCCTTCCTGGACGCCCGCTGGCCCGTCGACCGGCTCGAGGCAGTGATCGGCCAGCTGGGCGCGCCGCTCCTGGTGACCACCAGGGACGGCGCGTGGTCCGTGCCCGTGTGGGCGCCGCCCGCCGAGGAGTTGGCGCTGACCGCGGCGCGCGGGCTGACCCCCGCGCCGGTCGCGGTGCGCGGCTCCGACGCCTGCTCGGTGTTCTTCACCTCGGGCTCCACCGGCATCCCCAAGGGCGTGGTGTCGAGCCACGAGAACGTGGTGCGCCTCTTCGACGGCGCGTTCTACGCGGAGCTGGGTCCCGGCACCGTGATGCCGCAGACCGCTCCGCCGACCTGGGACGGCTTCGCCCTGGACTGCTGGAGCATGCTCCTGACCGGCGGGCGCACCGTGCTGCTCGACGAGACGGTCCTCGTGCCGCGCACCCTGCGGGCGTTGATCGCCGAGGAGGGCGTGAACGCCGCGTTCATGACGACGCAGCTGTTCAACATGCTGGTCACCACCGACGTGGGCGCGTTCGCCGGGATGAAGTGGCTGTCCATCGGCGGCGAGCGGGCCGCCCCGCCACGGGTGCGCGCCTTCCTCGCCGAGCACCCCGGGATCCCGCTGCTCAACGTGTACGGGCCCGTCGAGTGCGGGGCCGTGGTCACCGGGCACGTGGTGCGCGCCGAGGACTGCGACGACCCGGCCGGCATCCCGCTCGGCCGCGCGCTCGCCCACACCGATGTGTACGTCCTGGACGGTACCCGGGTGTGCGCGCCGGGCGAGACCGGCGAGCTGTGCCTGGGCGGTCCGGGCCTGGCGCTCGGCTACCTCGGCAACCCGGCGCTGACCCGGGAGGTCTTCGTCGAGGTCGAGATCGACGGGCGGCTCCAACGCCTCTACCGGACGGGCGACTTGGGCAACCGGTCGGCCGAGGGCGTGTTCCACTACACCGGGCGCGGCGACCGCCAGATCAAGATCCGGGGCCACCGGATCGAGCCCGCCGAGGTGGAGCGGACCGTGGAGCGGGTGGCCACGGTGACCGGTGCCGCGGTCGTGCCGGTGCCCAAGCCGGACGGCTCGTACCACGGGCTCGCGCTGTTCTACACGCGCGCCGCCGCGGGGGCCGGCCCGGACGAGCTGCGCCGGCGCCTCGCCGAGCTGCTGCCGGAGTATCTGGTGCCCCGCAGGATCCAGCTCGTCGACCGGTTCCCGCAGCTCGCCAACGGCAAGGTCGACCGGCGTGATCTCGCCGCGCGGGTCCGCCCCGAGCGGGAGCACCCGGCCGGGCCCGCCGAGTCGTTCGAGGGCACCGCGGCGCTGGTCGCCGACGGGTTCCGGACGGTGCTCGACACCGACCGGGTGCCGGGCGACGTCTCGTTCTTCGAGCTCGGCGGCAGCTCCCTGGAGGCGGCCCGGCTGTGCCAGCACCTGGACGCGGTGCTCGGCGCGGCCGTGCAGCCCTCGCAGATCTTCCGCACCCCGACGGTGCGCCGGCTCGCCGCGTGGCTGGACGCCACGGCCCGCTCGGCCGAGGCGGCCGACGCCCCGGTGCCGGGGCTCGAACCCGGCGAGATCCTGCTGCCGCCCGAGCAGTCCGGCTTCCTGTTCGCCGCCGCCCACGACAAGGACGGGCTCGGCGGGCTCTGCCGGATGACGTGGTGGATCGAGGGGCCGCTCGACCTCGACGCGCTGACCCGCGCGGTCGGTGACGTGCACCTGCGCCACCAGGCCCTGCACGCACGGTATTTGATCCGCAACAACGAGATCGGGTACGCGGTGGTGCCGGAGCGCCCGGCCGACGCCGAGATGATCCGGCTCGCCGACGCCCCCGACGAGCGGGCCGCGGCCACCGCCTGGCTGGCCGCCGCCCTCACCCCGCTGCGGGTGCGCGACGCCCGGGTGTGGCGGTGCGCCGCCGTACGCGCGGACGAGACCGGGCGCACCCTGTTCGGCCTGGTCGCCCACCACGCGGCGTTCGACGGGGCGTCCGAGACGGTCCTCGCCGCGGACCTCTCGCTCGCCTACACCGCCCGGCTCGCGGGCCGCGCCCCCGCCTTCCCGGCGCCGGCCGCGACGCTCGCCGAGGTCTCCGCCGACCACCGCAGGGTGATGGCGCGGGTCGACCTGGCGGCGCAGGCCGAGTACTGGGAGGACCACCTGGAGCTCCAGGAACCCCTGGAGCTGCCGGGCCGCGCCGACAACGACCTCAACGCGGGCCCCGGCTACTCCCCCACGCTGACCGTGACCCACACCGAGCTGGCCCGCTGGGACGAGCGGGCCCGCGAGCTCGGCACCACCCGCTTCGCGCTGCTGGCCGCCCAATTCGGCCTGGTGCTGCGGGAGTTGACGGGCCAGGACGACATCGCCGTCAAGGTGCCGGTGGCCCGCAGGGGCAGCGAGGTGCTCGCCTCCGCCGTCACCTGCCGGGTGGACCTGCTGTTCCTGCGTTTCTGGCCGCCGCACAAGGACAGCGGCGCCGGGCTCTTGGAGCAGGCCGCCGCCCATGTCGACGAGGCGCTGGCCGCCCAGGAGACGGGCGGCGCCCAGCTCGCCCGCACGGTGGTCCTCACCGGCGGCGGCGAGTCGCTGCGCCCGATGCCGAGCTTCCTGATGCAGGACGATCCGGACCCGCGGCTGGAACTGCCGCTCTGCACGGCCGAGTTGTCGCGGATCGGCGCGCCCACCATGTTCACCGAGCTGGAGCTCGACGTCCGCATCACCCCGGACGGCGCCCTGATCACCGCGTCGGTACGCACCGACCGGATCCCGGCCGAGATCGCGGACCGGGTGGTGACCGACTACACCGGCCGACTGCGCCGCGGCCCCGCCGCGCGGGCCGAAGCCCCCGCCGCACCCCTCACCTCCAAGGACACCTCATGCGTGTACTGATCCTGAGCAGCCCCGAGTCCACCCACTTCACCTGCATGGTGCCGCTGGCCTGGGCGCTGCGCGGCGCCGGGCACGAGGTCCTGGTCGCCGGGCAGCCCGACATCATCCCGATGGCCCGTTCGGCGGGCCTCAACACCGTCACCGTGGGCCGGCAGTTCTTCGGCAAGGACCTGCTGAGCCCGCCGCTGCCGCCCGACAAGCGGCCCATCGAGATCGTGGGCCCGCTCACCCCGAAGATGACCATGATCGGCTCCCGGGTGTGGGTGCTCCACACCCGGTACATGGCGCCCCAGTACCTCGAAGTCGCCGAGGCGTTCAAGCCGGACCTGGTGATCTCGGAGATCTTCGACTGGGTGGCCTGCCTCGTCGGCGGTGTCCACAACATCCCGGTGGTCTCGCACCGCTGGGGCGTCGACCCGATGAGCCACCTGATGCGGGCCACCGCCGAGGACCTGCTCCAGGGCACCTGTGAGCGGCTCGGCATCGAGGGCGGCCTGCCCGAGCCCGATCTGCTGCTCGACCCGGCGCCGCCGCAGCTCCTGGTGAAGGGCGCGCCGGCCGGCGCGCCGATCCGGCACATCCCGTTCAACGGCACCGGTTCCGTGCCGGGTTGGCTGCGTCACCGGGGCGACAAGCCGCGGGTCTGCGTGACCATGGGCCGCCAGACCATCTCGCTCGGCGGGCTGCCGATGTTCCGGGGCATCGTCGAGGCCTTCGGCGACCTGCCGGAGACCGACGCGGTGATGACGGTGCAGGAGGAGTTCGTCGACGAGCTCGGCACCATCCCGTCGAACGTCACCATCATCCCGCCGACCCCGCTCAACGGCTTCCTCGACAAGACGGACGCGGTCGTCACCCACGGCGGCGCCAACACCCTGCTCGCCGTGGCGAGTTTCGGTGTGCCGCAGCTGATCATGCCGCAGCTGGTCGACCAGTTCGAGGGCGGCGATCTGCTGGCCGCCGCCGACGCCGGTCTCACCCTGCGCACCGCCGAGGCGCAGAACGACCCGGCCCAGGTGGCCGGGGCCGTGCGCACCCTGCTCGCCGAGGAGCGGTTCGCCAAGGGCGCCGGCGTCCTCGCCGACACCATGGCCGCCATGCCGAGCCCTGCCGCCGTCGTCCGTGACCTGGAGAACCTCCGATGCGCGCACTGATCATCAGCACCCCCGTCGACACCCACTTCCTGCCCATGCTGCCGCTGGTCCGCGCGCTCACCGACGCGGGCCACGAGGTGCTCGTCGCGGGGCAGCCCGACGTGACCGGGCCGGCCGCGGCCGCGGGCCTCGCGACCGCCACGTTCGGCGAGGCCTTCCACTACAGCGACCTGCGCCGGGGCCGGCGCCCCGAGGGCCTGCGCCCCATCGAGGTGGTGGGCCGCCCGCCCGCCCAGCAGATCGACGGCGCCGCCCAGATGTGGCGCAACCACGCCCCGTACTTCCTGTACGACTACCTGGAGCTGGCCCGCGAGTGGCGGGCCGACCTGGTCATCAGCGACCACATGGAGTTCGCGGGGCCCGTCGTCGCCGAGGTGCTCGGCGTACCGAGCGTCTGGCACCGCTGGGGCACGGCGCCCACCAGCACGTTCATGCTCGGCCTCACCCGGATGTGGCTCGGCCCGCTGTGCGAGCGCCTCGGCCTCGACTCCGTACCGGAGCCGGACCTGATCCTCGACCCGGCGCCGCCCGCCCTCGCGAGCACCGAGGCGCCGCCCGCCCGTCCGGTCCGCCCCGAGCCGCACACCGGCACCGGCACGCCCTGGACGTACGCGGCCGGGCCCGGCCGCCGGGTCGCGGTGGCGCTCGGGGGCTACACCCTCGACCTGGACGGCGCCCCGCTGCTGCGCCGGGTCCTCGACGCCCTGGCCGCCACCGGTGGTGTGGAAGCGGTCGTCTCCGCCGCGCCCGGCCACCGGGCGGCGATCGGCGCGCTGCCCGAGGGCATGACGTACACCGAGGAGACCGCGCCCGGACTGCTCTTCCCCGGCGCCGATCTCGTGATCCACCACGGCGGGCCGGGCTCCACGCTCGCCGCGGCCGCGCTCGGCGTCCCCCAGCTGGTGCTCCCGCAGCTCGACGAGACGTTCCTGGCGGGTGACAAGGTCGCCGCGGCGGGCGCCGGAATCACTCTGGACAGCGCCGAACTCCAGAACAGCGATGCCGAACTCGCCGCCGCGATAAGCGAGTTGCTTACCGCCCCGGCCTTCCGTGCCGCCGCCGGACGGCTGCGCGACGAGGTGCGCGCCATGCCGAGCGCCGCCGACACGGTCCCCCTGCTCGAACAGCTGACGACACGTCAGGAGGTACTGGCGTGAGCACCGACGTGACCGCCGAAACCGCCGCGGACGACGCGGCCCCCCAGGACCCGGCCAAGGAGAAGAAGCCCAATCCGCACGGCATGAGCGACATCCAGGTCCTGGTCTTCATCGTCTGCGCGATGGCCACCATGACGCTGGCCCTGCTCGACGGCTCGATCATCTCCTCGGCCGTCCTGCCCATCGTGCGCGACCTCGACCCGGCCCACGGGATCGACCGCTTCCCCTGGCTGATCACCGCGTACCTGCTCGCCGCGACCGCGGCGCAGCCGCTGTACGGCAGGCTCAGCGACAGCTTCGGGCCGCGCCGCGTCTACCTCGGCGCGCTCGGCACGTTCCTCGCGGGCTCCGCGCTGTGCGCCACCGCCCACTCCCTCACCCAGCTGATCGTCTTCCGCGCCGTCCAGGGGCTCGGCGGCGGCGGCCTGATGAGCATGACGCTCATCGTGATCGCCACCCTGTACCCGCCCAAGTCCCGGGCGGGACGCTCCAACGCGGGCGGCGCGCTCATCGCGGCCGGCATCATCGCCGGGCCCATGATCGGCGGGCCGCTCAGCGAGAACCTGTCGTGGCGCTGGATCTTCCTGCTCAACGTGCCGCTCGCGGGCCTCGCGCTCGCCGGCGTGGCCTGGGCGCTGCGGCTCCCGGTGAAGGGCACCCGGCAGAAGGTCGACGTCCTCGGCTCGGTGCTCATCGCCGCCGCCACCTGCGCGCTGCTGCTCGGCGTGAAGGCGTACGGCGAGCACGACTCGTTCTCCGGTCCCGTCCTGCCCTACTTCTACGGCGGCTTCCTGATGGCCGGCGGCTTCGTGGCCCGGCAGCTGAAGGCGGCCGACCCGCTGATGCCGCTCACCCTGTTCAAGGACAAGGTGTTCAGGCCCGCCGCGGTCCTGCAGTTCGTGGGCGGCTTCGCGCTGCTCTCGCTGCCGGTGTTCCTCATCAACTACCTGAACATCGTGCGGGGCGTCTCGCTCGACGCGGTCGGTCTGCATCTGATCCCGCTCGCCGTCGGCGTGGTCCTGGTCTTCCTCGGCTGGGGCAAGATCATCACCCGTACCGGCAAGTGCAAGGCGGTCCTGGTGGCCACCACGGCGACGGCGACCGCCGCGGTCGGCGGGCTCGGCCTCACCGTGACCGACGCGCCCGTCTGGCAGCTCGACCTGCTGCTCCTGCTGCTCGGCGTGGGCCTCGGCGGCGTCACCCAGATCGCCCTGTTCATGACCCAGTCGGCGGCCACCCCCGACCAGTTGGGCGTGGTCACCACCACCTCGCGGTTCGCCACGATGCTCGGCACCACCATCGGCGGCACCGTGCTCGGCGCGGTGCTCAGCGCCCGCTTCGCCTCGGCCGCCGGCGCCTCCGGCATCAAGGACCCGGACGCCGCGGCGGCCCAGCTCGCCGGACTCGACGCCGTCCGCCGCCACCTGGTGACCGACGCCTTCGCGCACGCCACGTCCACGCTGCTCCTGACGGCCGCGGGACTCCTGCTGTTCGCCCTGGTCACCGCCCTGCTCATGAAGGACGTCGACGTGAACGCACTCGCCGACGCCACCACCGCGGAGGGCTCCGACGCCGCCGCCCCCGAACCCGCCGAAGAGGCCGCCCCACAGTCCGAGGAGGACGACGACGATGCGCGTACTGATGCTGAGCACCCCCTTCCCCACCCACTTCACCCCCATGGTGCCGCTGGCCTGGGCGCTGAGGGGAGCGGGCCACGAGGTGATGGTCGCCGCGCAGCCTGACGTCACCGACGCGGCCCGCGCCGCCGGAATCTCGGCCGTCGACATCGGCGACCGCTTCCACGGCCTGGACGTACTCCAGCGCCATCTCCCGCCCGGTGTACGCCCGTTGGAACTGATGGGCCCGACCCCGCCGGAGAAGATGGCGGGCGCCACCAAGCTGTGGGAGACCCACGCCCGCTATCTGGTCAGCTCCTACCTGGAGTTCGCCCGCGAGTGGGGGCCCGACCTCATCGTCTCCGAGCAGATGGAGCTGGCCGGGCAGCTCGTGGCCGGCGTGCTCGGCATCCCCTCCGTGCAGCACCGCTGGGGCGTCGACCCGCTGAGCGGCCCCTCGCGCGCGTCGGCCCGCAACTTCCTGTACGGGACCGCCGAGCGCCTCGGCCTCCACGGACTGCCCGATCCGACCCTCCTGCTCGACCCGTGCCCGCCGGCCCTTCGCCACCCGAGCGCGGCACCGGGCGCGCCCATCGGTTACGTCCCCTTCAACGGCACCGGCACCGTGCCCGACTGGCTGCACCGGCCGGCCGCGGAGGGTGTGCGCCGGGTCGTGGTGTGCCTGGGCCGCCAGACCCTGGTCCTCAACGGGACCGGCCTGTACCGCTCGATCATCGCGGCCTTCGACGGCCTGGAGGACGTCGAGGCGGTGGTGACGGCCGACGCCGCCTTCCACGAGGGCTTCGGTGCGGTGCCGGACAACGTCCGGGTGGTCGAGCCGGTCCCGCTCAACCTGTTCCTGCGCGACTGCGACGCCGTCATCCACCACGGTGGCGCCAACACGACCCTGACGTCGTGCTCGTTCGGCCTGCCGCAGGTGGTGCTTCCGCAGATCGTCGACCAGTTCGCGTCGGCGGAGCTGCTCGCCGCGGCCGGCGCCGCCCGGGTGCTCGGGGAGGCGGCCCCGCAGAACGACCCCGGCCAGGTGCGCGAGGCGATCCGGGACGTCCTGGACGATCCGCGGTACATGAAGTGTGCGCAGGAGCTGCGGGCCGACATGGCGGAGATGCCGAGCCCGGCGCGGGTCGTCGAGGACCTGGAACGCCTCGCCGCGTAGCGCCGCCGCCGCACCGAGGGGCCCCGCCGAATGCGGCGGGGCCCCTCGCTGTTCACCCCGCGCCCCTGGGTGGGTTGCCCTTGGCAGGGTGCCGATCCCAGGCACCCCCGCTCTCGTCTGCGGACCGTGCCCGCGTCTCGCGCAGTTCCCCGCGCCCCTATCGGGGCTGCCCTTGGCGGGGTGCCGATCCCAGGCACCCCCGCTCTCGTCTGCGGACCGTGCCCGCGTCTCGCGCAGTTCCCCGCGCCCCTATCGGGGCTGCCCTTGGCAGGGTGCCGATCCCCAGCGTCCTCAGCCCGTCCGGCGTTTGAGGACGAGCGCCCTCAAGGCGCGAACGGGGTCTGGGGCGGAGCCCCAGCAACCCCGGTCTTCGTCTGCGGACCGTGCTGGGGCACCCGCGCAGTTCCCCGCGCCCCCAAGATACGTAGGGCACCCGGCGCATGCGGGAGGGGCCCGGCGACCGGGGTGGTCGGCGGGCCCCTCCGGGGTGCGGCGAGGAAGGTCAGCCGCGGCGCTTCTTCAGGGCGTCGCCGCCGAACTTCACGACGAGGCAGACGACGACGGTGACGGCGAGACCGATGATGAGGTGGCTCATGGTGGTGTCCTCCAAAGGACGTGTAGGGGTGGGGGGTTGGGTGGTGCGGCGGAAACTTGGGGTGGCGATCAGGCGTGCGCGGCGGTGCGCTGCGCGGCGAGGACCGCCCACAGCGCGCCCGGGGTCGCGAAGGTCGCGCCCGTGAGCTTGTCCTCGGGGATCTCCACGTCGTACTGGTCCTCCAGGCGGACCAGGAGCTCGATGGTGGCCATCGAGTCCAGGCCGACGGCCTTGAGGTCGAGCGCGGGGTCCAGCGGGGCGGTGACCCGGGGCAGGACCGAGGTCAGCAGCTCGGTGAAGCCGGCGTCCCACGCGACGTCAGTGGTGGTCATGGCTCAATCTCCTTACGGGGTTGACGACTCGGGGAGTCGGTCACTTCTGTGCGCGGCGCAGGCGCTGCTTGTCGGTCTTGCCGTTCGGGGTGAGCGGGAGCGCGTCGAGCAGATGGCAGGCGGCGGGGATCTTGGCGGCCTCCAGGCGCTCGGTGAGCTGCGCGAGCACCTCGTCGGGCGTCAGATCGGTGACGGCGTACAGCGTGAGGTCGTGGCCCTCGGCCGGGGCCAGGGCGGCGGCGGCCGTGACGCCCTCGATGTCGAGCGCGGCCGTCTCGATCTCCAGGGTGCCCATGCGGACGCCCTTGCGCTTGAACAGGTCGTCTCGGCGGCCCTCGAAGTAGAGGTGTCCGTCGGCGTCGAGGTGTCCGTAGTCGCCGGTGTGCAGGGTGGTCTCGCCGGTGACGGGGTCGGGGCGGAACCGCAGCGCGGTCTGCTCCGGGGCCTGCCAGTAGCCGGTCATGATGTGCGGTCCGCGGACGCAGATCTCGCCGACGGTGCCGGGCGGCAGGAGCCGTCCGTCGTCGTCCAGGATCAGCACCTCGGTGCCGTCCAGGGCTCGGCCGACCGAGCCGGGGCGGGCGATGTCGCCGTCGGGTTCGAGGACAGTGATGCGCTTGCACTCGGTGGTGCCGAACATCGGGGAGACCCGGGCGTGCGGGAAGGCCGCGCGCAGCTGGGCGATGACGGGCCCGGTGAGGGCCGCGCCGGTGTTGGTGAACAGCCGCACCGGGGGCGCCTCGCGGCGGTCCCGCTTCGCGAGCGTGAGCAGCATCTCGCCGAGCGAGGGCACCAGCGGAACGACGGTGACCCGGTGCTCGTGCAGGGTGCCCAGGAGGCGTACGTGCCGGTCCGGCGAGGTGAGCAGTACCTGGGCGCCGGCGATGACGGAGAGCAGGATCTGGTAGAGCCCGTAGTCGAAGGAGACCGGCACCGCGACGAGGACGACGTCGTCCTCGCGGTAGTCCAGGCGGGCCTGGATGGCGCGGGCGGCGAAGACGATGGGGGCGTGGGTGCTGACCACGGCCTTGGGCGCGGAGGTCGAGCCCGAGGTGTAGATGAGCAGACCGAGGTCGTCGGGGGCGACGGGCGTCTCGTCGGGCGCGGCGGGCGCGGCGTCGTACAGCGCCTCGGCGCCGCGGCGCACCGCGTCGAGCTCGAAGACCGGGCTGTCGGTCAACTCCCGCAGGACCGCGGTGTCGTCGGTGTCCTGTCCGATCACGAGGACCGGGTCGCAGTCCGGGACGACGGTGTTCAGGTGGAAGCGCTTCATCGCCGGGTTGACCGGCACGAACGCGATGCCGCGGCGCAGCGCGCCGAACATCAGGGCGGTGAATTCGCGGGTGTTGCCGACGCGGACGAGGATCCGGTCCGCGTGCCCCACACCCTGGGCGGTGAGCCAGTCGGCGTACGCCCGTGACCAGGCGTCCAGTTCCGCGTAGGTCCACACGCCGGAGGCGTCGCGCACCGCGGGGGCGTCGGGACGGGTGGCCACGGCCGCGGCGAGCAGCCCGTGGACGGTGTCGGTGCCGGTGCCGGTGTCCGCGGCAACCAGCGTCTGAGTCGTCATCCAGCAACCTCGTGGTCATCGGAGCGGAAGTCGGTCACCCTGAGCGTGGCGGGGTTGCCTCGACCCCGGATCGAGCGGCGGTGGACGCCGGCCCCCGGGGCCGGGTTCCGTGGAGCCTCCCTCGGATCTCGCTCGAATCCATCACAACGGGCCGTACTCGTGCGGCACTTGAGCCGTGCTGGAGCGATCGGGGCCTGCGCGGGGCTCAAGTCCGGTGCGAGGAGGTCGCCCCATGGTGTCGCCGGGCAGCAAGCCCCCATGGTGACGACCCCGCCGCGACTCGGTCCGACGGGGAAGGAGGCAGCGCTAAATGAACGCGGATTCCCGGCAGACCGGCAGCCAGGGTGCGGACGGCTCGGCAGGTGAGCAGCCGCTGGACTTCGGTGTCTTCTTCTTCGCCGCGGTCGGCGACCGGGCTCAGGAGACCTACCGTCTGATGCTCGACGCGGCCCGCCGCGCCGACGAGCTCGGCTTCGGTTTCGTATCGACGCCCGAGCGCCACTTCCACCGGTTCGGCGGAGCCTTCCCGAACCCCGCGGTGACCTCGGCGGCGATCGCCGCGGTGACCAGCCGCATCCAGATCCGGGCCGGCAGCGTCGTGACGCCGCTGCACCCGGCCGCCCGCATCGTCGAGGACTTCGCGATGGTGGACGGCATATCGGGCGGCCGGGTCGCGATCTCGGTGGGCTCGGGCTGGAACGTCAACGACTTCGTGATCGCGCCGGACAAGTACGAGACCCGGCGCGAGCAGATGATCAAGGATGTCGGTGACATCAGGACCGCCTGGCGCACCGGGCACTGGACCGGCCCGAACCCGCTGGGTGTCGAGACCACGTTGCCCGTCTTCCCGCGTCCGGTCCAGGACGAGCTGTCGGTGTGGGTGACCGCGTCGCGCAGCGAGGGCACGTTCCGCGAGGCGGGCCGGCTGGGCTGCAACATCCTGACCCACCTGGAGAACCAGGACGTCGAGTCGCTCGGCGACAAGATCGCCCTGTACCGGACGGCGCGCGCCGAGGCCGGCTGGGAGGGCCCCGGCACGATCACCGTGATGATGCACACCTATGTCGCCGACGACGCCGACGAGGCCCGCCGGGTCGGCGGCGGCAGCCTGCGCGACTATCTGCTCTCCGCCATCGACCTGGAGGCCCTCGCGGTCGAGGCCGGCGGCCGGATGAGCGGCAACAAGCAGGGCCGCGAGGTGCTGTCCGCGGTGAAGGCGCAGCGCAAGCTCGCCGAGCTCGGACTCAACCGCTACCTGTCCGGCAACTCGCTGATCGGCTCGGTCGAGGAGTGCACCGAGACGGCGCGCCGGGTGCGGGCGGCCGGCGTCGACGAGATCGCCTGCCTGGTGGACTTCGTCGCCGACCCGGAGCTCGTGCTCGCCTCCCTCGCGCGCCTCGCCGCGGTGCGCCGCGAGGCGGCCGCGGCGGCCGAGCCCGCCCTCGTCGCCTGACACCGGCCGGGCGGCACCGCCGCCCGGTGCCCAGACTTGACCACGAGCAACTCCCTTCTTATCCCAGGAGGTTGTCCATGCCGACGATCCTCGCCGTCTCCGGCAGTCCGTCGCCGGTCTCCAGCACCCACCAGGTCCTCACCCTCGCCGCGGAACGGCTCGCGGCCCGCGGGCACCGGGTGGAGTCGCTCGCCGTGCGCACCCTGCCCGCGGCCGAACTCCTGCGGGCCGACCTCAGCAACCCCCGGCTCGCCGACGCGGCGGCCCTGTTCGCGGCGGCCGACGCCGTGGTCCTGGCCACCCCGGTCTACAAGGCGGGCTGCTCGGGGCTGCTCAAGTCCTTCCTCGACGTCCTTCCGCAGTTCGGCCTCGCGGGCAAGGTGGTGCTGCCGCTGGCCACCGGCGGCTCGCTCGCCCATGTGCTCGCCCTCGACTACGGGCTGCGCCCGGTGCTGATGTCGATGAAGCCCCGGGCCATCTCGGAGAGCTTCTTCGTGCACGCGGGCGGCATCCGCAAGGGCCCGTGCGGTTTCGCCGGCCTGGAGCCCGAGACCGAGGCCCTGCTGCACGAGGCCACCGACACCTTCGCCGACCTGGTGGAGAGCCTCACCGAGAGCACCGCCGACGGCGTCACCGGGGCCACCGCCCCGGCCGTCCGGCTGGTGTCCGCCGCCTGACCCGCGGCCACGGGACCATCCCGCGCTCCTCAACATCCCCTATTCATGTGCCTGTTGATGTGTCGAACACGACGTAACCACCACAGAAGAGGACCCCATGAAGGCTCTGGTTCTGAGCGGCGGTACGGGAAGCCGACTGCGCCCGTTCAGCTACTCCATGCCCAAGCAGCTCATCCCGATCGCCAACAAGCCCGTCCTTGAGCGGGTGCTCGACAACATCCGTGACCTCGGTGTCACCGAGATCGGCATCATCGTCGGCAACCACGTCGAGGAGATCGCCGAGGCGCTCGGCGACGGGTCCCGGCTCGGCGTCGAGATCACGTACATCCCGCAGGAGAGCCCCAAGGGCCTCGCCCAGTGCGTGCAGCTCGCCCAGGACTTCCTCGGCGACGACGACTTCGTGATGTACCTCGGCGACAACATGCTGCCCGACGGCATCGCCGAGGCGGCCGCCGAGTTCCACGCGCTGCGCCCCGCCGCGCAGGTGCTCGTCGCCCAGGTCGAGGACCCGCGCGCCTTCGGCGTCGCCGAGGTCGACGCGACCGGTGTGGTGGAGCGGCTCGTCGAGAAGCCCCCGGTGCCGCGCTCCAACCTGGCGCTCATCGGCGTCTACTTCTTCACCCCGGCCATCCACGAGGCCGTCGACTCGATCGTGCCGAGCGCGCGCGGCGAGCTGGAGATCACCGACGCCATCCAGTGGCTGGTGACCAGCGGCGCGACCGTCCGGGCCCAGGAGTACTCCGGGTACTGGAAGGACACCGGCCGCGTCGAGGACGTCCTGGAGTGCAACCAGATGCTCCTCGACGGCATCACGCGCCGTGTGGAGGGCGACGTCGACGACCAGAGCGTGCTGATCGGCGCGGTCGTCGTGGAGCCCGGCGCGAAGATCACCCGGTCGTTCGTGGAGGGCCCCGTCGTGATCGGCGCGGGCACCGTCCTGGAGGACAGCCACGTCGGACCGCACACGTCCATCGGCCGGGACTGCGTCCTGTCCGGCACCCATCTCGACTACTCGATCGCCCTCGACGGTGCGACGATCTCCGCGGTGCGGGGCCTGCACGGCTCCCTGCTCGGCAGGGGCGCCGCGGTCACGGGCATCGACCTGGCCAGCCGCCACCACCGTCTGGTGGTCGGCGACCACACCCGCGTGGAGGTCGCGGCATGACGAACACCGGCACCCAGCAGGACGGCACGGAGCAGAGCGGTACGGAGAAGGACGGCATGAACAAGATCCTGGTCACCGGCGGCGCCGGCTTCATCGGCTCGCACTACGTGCGCACGCTCCTCGCGGGCGGCTACGAGGGGTACGAGAACGCCGAGGTGACCGTCCTCGACAAGCTCACCTACGCCGGCAACCGGGAGAACCTGCCGGCCGAGGACCCACGGCTGACCTTCGTCGAGGGCGACATCTGCGACCTTCCGCTGCTCCTGGAGCTGTTTCCGGGCCACGACGCGGTCGTCCACTTCGCGGCGGAGTCCCACGTGGACCGCTCCCTGGAGTCGGCCGCCGAGTTCATCGCCACCAACGTCGGCGGCACCCAGAACGTGATGGAGGCCGCGCTGCGCTCCGGGGTGCGCCGCGTGGTGCACGTCTCCACCGACGAGGTGTACGGCTCCATCGACGAGGGCTCCTGGACCGAGGAGTGGCCGCTCCTTCCCAACTCCCCGTACGCCGCGTCCAAGGCCGGCTCGGACCTCATCACCCGCGCCTACTGGCGCACCCACGGCCTGAACGTGTCGATCACCCGCTGCTCCAACAACTACGGGCCCTACCAGCACCCCGAGAAGCTCATCCCGCGCTTCGTGACCAACCTGCTCGAAGGCGAGACGGTCCCGCTGTACGGCGAGGGCGCCAACATCCGCGAGTGGCTGCACGTCGACGACCACTGCCGCGCCATCCAGCTGGTGCTCACCCGGGGCCGCGCGGGAGAGATCTACAACGTGGGTGGCGGAAACGAGCAGACCAACCGCCAGATCACCGAGCGCCTCCTGGAGCTGACCGGCAACGACTGGTCGAAGGTGGTCCGGGTCGCCGACCGCAAGGGCCACGACCTGCGGTACTCGCTGAGCGAGGCGAAGATCGCCGAGGAGCTCGGCTACGCGCCGCGGATCTCCTTCGAGGACGGCCTCGCCGAGACCGCCGCCTGGTACCGCGACAACCCGGGCTGGTGGAAGGCGGTCAAGCACGCGCCGCAGGAGGGTCAGAAGTGACACTGCTCAACGAGACGGCGCCCGCACCCCAGGTGCTGGTCGTGGGCGCCGGGCCGGTCGGGCTGAGCGCCGCCCACGAGCTGGCCCGGCACGGCGTCCGGGTCCGGCTCGTGGACGCGGCGGCCGGCCCCGCCACCACCAGCCGGGCGCTCGCCACGCACGCCCGCACCCTTGAGACGTACGACCAGATGGGCATCCTGGACGAGCTGCTGCCGCGCGGCCAGCGGGTGGAGCACTTCACGCTGCACCAGAACGGCCGCCGCCTGATCCGCTTCGACACCGACTACAGCCGGCTGCCCACCCGCTTCCCGTTCACGCTGATGGTCGACCAGGTCATCACCGAGGAGGTGCTGCGCACCGCGGCGGCCCGCCGGGGCGTGGAGGTCGAATGGGGCGTGCGCCTCACCGAGTTCGAGGACCTCGGCGCCGACGGCGTACGGGCCTCCCTCGTCCACACCGACGGCACGGCCGAGACCGTGACGGCCGACTGGCTGGTCGGCACCGACGGCGGCCACAGCACCATCCGCAAGCAGCTCGGCCTCAAGCTGGAGGGCGAGTCGAGCGAGACGTGGCTGATCGCGGACGCGACCGTCCACTGCGACCTGCCGAAGGACAGCATCCACTGGATGCGCACGCCCACCGGCACCGTGATGATGGTGCCGTTCCCCGAGCCCGGCAAGTGGCGCCTGCTCGACACCGCGGAGACGTCCTACGGCGGCGACGACGCGATGGTGGCCCGGCGCTTCTCGGCGAAGATCGCCACGGGTACGGGCAAGCCGGCCGTGGTCGAATCGCCCTCCTGGGTCTCGGTGTTCACCATCCAGCAGCGGATGATCGCCCAGATGCGCCACGGCCGGGTGCTGCTCGCCGGCGACGCCGCCCACGTCCACAGCCCGGCCTCCGGGCAGGGCATGAACACCGGTGTCCAGGACGCGGTCAACCTGTCCTGGAAGCTCGCCGCGGTGCTGCGCGGCGAGGCCCCGGAGTCGCTCATGAACAGCTACAGCGACGAACGGGTGCCGGTGGGAGCGGAGTTGCTGCGCACCACCAAGATGGCGACGATGCTGGTCCAGCTCAAGAGCCGCAGGGCGGCGGCCGCGCTGCGCGCCGCGTTCACGGTGCTGCGCTCGCTGCCCCCGGTCAAGGGCCGCATCCAGCGCAAGATCATGGGCGGCATGTCGGCGCTCGGCCTCGGCTACGCGGCCGGCCCCCTGGCCCACGCCTCCGCCCCGTCACCCGGGGTGCGCCCCGGCGAGCGGGTCGCCCGGGTCACCGCACCGCTCCTGGCGACCAGCCCCGGCTGGCAGGAGATGGTCGCCGAACTCCAGCGGCCCGAATGGCTGTTGCTCACCTTCGGCGCCGCGCCCGAGGACCACTTCGGCCCCTCGGTACGCGTCCGCACGGTCAACGCCTCCGGCCCGGACGCCCTGTCCGACCCGGCGGGCCATCTGTCCACCGCCCTGGGCGCCCCCGAGGGCACCTGGCTCCTGATCCGCCCCGACGGCTACCTGTCCGCGAGGGGCACAGCAAAGGAGTCCCCGTCGACCGCACTCGCCTCCCTGGGCCTCAGCCCCGCCCCTTCCCCCCAACTGACCCACTGACCCAACGCCTTGGGCCCGCCCCCGGATCACTCCGGAAGCGGGCCCAAACGGCTGGGCACGCAGGGTGCCCTACGTTGTTCTGGGGACGCGGGCGGCCTTGGCACGCCGGGTTCCCTACCTAGTCTTGGGGGCGCGGGGAACTGCGCGGGTGCCCCAGCACGGTCCGCGGACGAACGGCGGCCGGGGTCGCTGGGGCTTCGCCCCAGGCCCCGGGACGCCCCACCCCGCCCCTTCCCGAAACCCTCCGGGGGTGGGAAGGGAGCTGGGGGGACACCCCCGGGTCCGGAGGGGCTCAGGTACAGACTCCTGGGGCTCCGCCCCAGACCCCGTTCGCGCCTGAAGGGCGCTCGTCCTCAAACGCCGGACCGGCCGGCTATGCCGACACCGCCCGGCATCGAGTGCGCAGGGGCGCTGAAGAATTCGTCCCGCTAGGCCGCCGCACCCCGCGCCCGCTCCAGACCCCTCCCGTACAGGGAGAGACACTGCGCATACGTGGGCAGCAACCCGCGCTCTCCCGCCTCACCCACCGTAGGTGCCGCCGCATCCTTCTCGGACAGCACCGCGTCCCCCGTGAGCCAACGGGCCCACGGCAGCCCGAGCTCGGGGTCGAACGCCCGCAGGTCGAGCTGCGTACCGGGCACGTACTCGGTGGAGCACAGGTAGCTGATGCACGTGTCGTCGGTCAGCGCCACGAACCCGTGCGCGAGCCCCTCCGCCACGAACATCGCCCGCCCGTCCCGCGCGTCGAGCACCGTCGTCACGTGCTCGCCGAACGTGGGCGAGCCCACGCGGACGTCGACGACCACGTCGAGGAGCGCCCCACGCACGCAGCTGACCAGCTTGGCCTGGCCCGGCGGGATGGTCACGCCGTGCAGCCCGCGCACCGTGTTGCGCGAGGAGGCCGAGTAGTTGACCTGGCGCGGCACGAACTCGTGCCCGGTCTCGGCGGCGAGCAGGTCGTAGCGGTATGACTCGTGGAAACTGCCGCGGGGGTCCGTCAGCAGCTTCGGCATGATGCGGTACGCGTCCGGTACGGCGGTCTCTTCGATCCTCATGGTGGCGGACGGTAGGCGCCCGTACTCAAGTTCCGGTAGCGCCGCATGACCACCTGTCCAGCGGCCCCCGAGCGCCACGCGCCACAGTGCCGCTCAAACCGCGCATACAGGAGGTAGTCACGGTGTCGGTGAACGACCGAAGAGCAGGCGGCAGGGGCGGCGCGGCCGGATCGGTGGTGGTGCTGGGCGCCACGGGGTTCGTGGGCCGGCACGTCTGCGAGGTGTTCGACGCGGCGGGCTGGACGGTGACGGGTGTCGCCCGCAGCGTTCACGGCCCCGCAACTCCGTACGACGTACTGCCCGTTGATGTGGTGAGTGCGGAACCGGACCGGATCGCGGCGCTGCTCGCCGAACGGGGCGCGGCGGCGGTGGTGAACGCGGCGGGCGCGGTGTGGCAGGCCACCGAGGACGACATGACGCGCGCCAACACCGCTCTCGTGGAGCGCCTGGTAGCCGCGACCGCCCCCCTCGCAGCGCGGCCCCGGCTGATCCAGCTCGGCTCGGTGCACGAGTACGGCCCGGTGCCGCGCACCGGCATCACCGAGTCCACGCCGACCGCGCCGGTCACCCCGTACGGCCGTTCCAAGCTGGCCGGGGCGCGGGCGCTGCTCGACGCGGTGGCGGCGGGCCGGGCGGAGGGTCTGGTGTTGCGGGTGTCGAACGTGTCGGGTCCGGGCACCCACCGGGCGAGCCTGCTCGGCATGGTCGCCCACCATCTCGCGACCTCCGCCCCGGAGCCGTTGCGGCTCGCCCCGCTCCTTGCCCACCGCGATTTCGTGGACGTACGGGACGTGGCGGACGCGGCGCTCGCCGCGGCCCGCTCCGATGTGAGCGGGCAGGTGTTCAACATCGGTGGCGGGCAGGCGACTTCGGTGCGCAGCCTGGTGGTGCGTCTGACCGAGCTCGCGGGCGCCGCCGCCGAGATCGTGGAGACGCCGAGCGCCGGCGGCCGGCCTCCGGAGGCCGAGTGGCAGCGCATGGACATCCGGCGGGCGCGGCGACTGCTCGGCTGGTCGCCGCGGCGCAGCCTGGACGATTCGCTGCGCGACCTGCTGGCGCACGCGCGGGCCGGGGCCGGCGGTCATCGCGAGCCGTTGTCCAGTGCCCTTCAAGTCGTCCCCACAACTATGGCCGTGTCGGATCACCGCTGAGGGCTTCGTGCCGAACTGACGACCATGGAGGCAGCCAAAATGAGTGACACCAAGGCACGGATTCTCGAACAGGTGCGGGAGTACCACCTGGAGAAGGAGCCGTCCGGCGAGTTCGTGCCGGGCGTCAGCGAGATCTGGCCCTCCGGCGCGGTCCTCGAACCGGCGGACCGGGTGGCCCTGGTCGAGGCGGCGCTCGACATGCGGATAGCCGCCGGCACCAGCTCCCGCAAGTTCGAGTCCCGCTTCGCGCGCTACATGAAGCGGCGCAAGGCGCACCTGGTGAACTCCGGTTCGTCGGCCAACCTGCTGGCCATGTCGGCGCTCACCTCGCCGCACCTGGAGGAGCGCGCCCTCAAGCCGGGCGACGAGGTCATCACGGTGGCCGCGGGCTTCCCGACCACCGTCAACCCGATCCTGCAGAACGGGCTCATCCCGGTCTTCGTCGACGTCGAGCTGAAGACGTACAACACGACCGCCGAGCGCATCAAGGCCGCCGTCGGCCCCAAGACCCGCGCCATCATGGTCGCGCACGCGCTGGGCAACCCCTTCGAGGTCGCCGAGGTCGCGCAGATCGCCGAGGAGAACGACCTCTTCCTCATCGAGGACAACTGCGACGCGGTCGGCTCGCTCTACAGCGGTCAACTCACCGGTACCTTCGGTGACTTGACGACGGTGAGCTTCTACCCGGCGCACCACCTGACGATGGGCGAGGGCGGCTGCGTGCTCACCTCGAACCTGGCGCTGGCCCGTATCGTGGAGTCGCTGCGCGACTGGGGCCGGGACTGCTGGTGCGAGCCGGGCGAGAGCGACCGCTGCTTCAAGCGCTTCCAGTACCAGCTGGGCACCCTGCCGGCCGGCTACGACCACAAGTACATCTACTCCCACATCGGCTACAACCTGAAGGCCACCGACCTCCAGGCCGCGCTCGGGCTGACCCAGCTCGACAAGGTCGACGCCTTCACCGCGGCGCGCCGCCGCAACTGGCAGCGCCTGCGCGAGGGTCTCGAAGGTGTGCCGCACCTGATCCTGCCGGAGGCCACCCTCGGCAGCGAGCCCAGCTGGTTCGGGTTCGTCATCACGGTCGACCCCGACGCGCCGTTCAAGCGCAAGGAGTTGGTGAACTTCCTGGAGGAGCGGAAGATCGGCACGCGCAACCTGTTCGCCGGCAACCTGACCCGCCAGCCCGCCTACGTGGACGCCCCGCACCGCATCGTGGGCGACCTGACCAACTCCGACATCATCACCGAGCAGACCTTCTGGATCGGCGTCTACCCCGGCCTCACCGACGAGCACACCGACTTCATGACGGCCTCGATCCGGGACTTCGTCGCCGGCTGGTGACGTCCCCCGACACCCCTCAACCCCAGCACCCTTGACGAGGAGAGAGCGTACATGTCGTCGACACTTGCGGAGCTGACTGAGCTTCAGCCGGTGGTCCAGCCCCGTGAGCCGGTGTCGGTCGCCGACCGGATCGCGGCGTCCGCGGCCATCACCGGCGGACTCCTGACCACCGGGGAGTTCCACCACTGGTTCGCCGAGCGCAGGAAGGCGGGGCGCTTCCACATCGAGCGCATCCCGTTCTCCAAGCTGCGCGGCTGGTCCTTCGAGCCGGACACCGGGAACCTGGTGCACTCCAGCGGCCGCTTCTTCAGCGTCGAGGGGCTGCACGTCACCACCGACGACGGCCCGCACAAGGAGTGGTACCAGCCGATCATCAAGCAGCCCGAGGTCGGCATCCTCGGCATCCTGGTCAAGGAGTTCGACGGCGTCCTGCACTTCCTGATGCAGGCGAAGATGGAGCCGGGCAACCGCAATCTGCTCCAGCTCTCCCCCACGGTGCAGGCCACGCGCAGCAACTACACCAAGGTCCACCAGGGCACGGACGTGAAGTACATCGAGTACTTCACGGGCAGTGGGCGGGGCCGCATCCTCGCCGATGTGCTCCAGTCCGAGCACGGCTCGTGGTTCTACCACAAGAGCAACCGCAACATGATCGTCGAGGTGGACGGCGACGTCCCGCTCGACGAGGACTTCTGCTGGCTGACCCTGGGCCAGATCTCCGAGCTCCTGCACCAGGACAACCTGGTGAACATGGACTCGCGCACGGTCCTGGCCTGTCTGCCCGCCTACAGCGCGGGTCCGGCCCGCGGCGACGCCTTCAGCCACGCCCTGTCCCGTTCGCGCGACCCGCGGGCCGGCGCGCTGCTCACCGACGTCGACCTGCTGTCCTGGTTCACCGCGGAGCGTTCGCGCTACGACGTGCAGGCGGACCGGATACCGCTGGACGACGTGCCGGGCTGGACCCGGGACGAGGCGCGCATCGGCAAGGACGACGGGCGCTGGTTCAATGTGGTCGCCGTCGAGGTGCAGGCCGGCAACCGCGAGGTGACCAGCTGGACCCAGCCGCTGATCGAGCCGTGCAGCCGGGGCATCGCGGCCTTCCTGACCCGCTCGTTCGACGGGGTGCTGCACGTCCTGGCCAACGCGAAGGTCGAGGGCGGTTTCCTCGACACGGTCGAGCTGGCCCCCACCGTGCAGTGCTCCCCGGACAACTTCGAGGGCCTCCAGGTCCGCCCGCCCTTCCTGGACCTGGTCCTGGAGGCGGCGCCCGAGCGGATCCGCTACGACGCCATCCACTCCGAGGAGGGCGGCCGGTTCCTGTACGCCGAGAACCGCTACCTGGTCATCGAGGCGGACGAGCAGGAGGCACCGATCGAACCGCCCACGGGGTACCAGTGGGTGACGATCAGTCAGCTGACTGCGCTGATCAAGCACGGCCACTATGTCAATGTGCAGGCCAGGACGCTCCTCGCCTGCCTCAACGCCATGGGACATCTGACGCATGACTGAACGACCCCTGCGCATCGCCGTCCTCGGCACCGCCGACATCGCCCGCCGCCGGGTGCTGCCCGCCATGGCGGCCGACCCGGACATCGAGCTGACCGCGGTGGCGAGCCGGGACGGCGGCCGCGCTCGGGAGGTCGCGGCCCAGTTCGGCTGCGCCGCGGTCGAGAGCTACGACGCGGTCCTGACCCGGGACGACGTCGACGCGGTGTACGTGCCGCTGCCGATCTCCCTGCACGCCGAGTGGGCGGGCCGGGCGCTGCGCGCGGGCAAGCACGTCCTGGCGGAGAAGCCGCTCACCGCGGACCGGGCCACCACCGAGGCACTGCTCGCCCTGGCGCGCGCCTCGGGCCTGGTCCTGATGGAGAACGTCATGTTCGTCCATCATCCCCAGCACTCGGTGGTGCGGGAGCTGGTGACGAGCGGGGCCATCGGGCAACTGCGGGCGTTCAGCGCGGCGTTCGCGATCCCGGCGCTGCCGGCCGGGAACATCAGGCACCGCCCCGAACTGGGCGGCGGCGCCCTCCTGGACGTCGGCTACTACCCGGTGCGGGCCGCGCTGTACTTCCTGGGCGCCGGCCTGGAGATCGTCGGGGCCGCCCTGGAGAGTGCGGAAGGCTCGGCGGTGGAGACATCGGGCGCGGTGCTGGTCCGCTCCCCCGCCGGGGTGCTCGGGCAGCTGGCGTTCGGCATGGAGCACGCGTACCGCTCGGCGTACGAGCTGTGGGGCAGCGAGGGGCGGATCCGCGTCGAGCCGGCGTTCACTCCGCCCGCCGACCACAAGCCGGCGGTGTGGATCACGGACGCGCACGGCCCGCGCGAGCTGACGCTGGCACCGCACGACCAAGTCGCCGCCACCGTACGGGCGTTCGTCGGCGCGGTGCGCTCGGGCGCCGTCGAGTCGCCGGACGCCGGGGAGTGCCTGGAGCAGGCGAGCCTGCTGGACGCGGTCCGTGCGCGGGCGACGCACGCGTGGGCGCCGCGTTCTATTTCGACTTCGGATGAGGAAGGGACCGACCGTGACCGTGACTGAGCAGCCGACGCCGGGGACCGCGGCGGTGCGCGTCGCCGAACTGCACGTCCTGCGCGAGCAGGCGAGGCTCGGGCCGAGCGAGAAGGCCACCGAGGCCCAGCGCGCCAAGGGCAAGCTCACCGCCCGCGAACGCATCGACCTGCTCCTCGACCCGGGTACCTTCCAGGAGGTCGAGCAGCTGCGCCGCCACCGGGCGGTGGGCTTCGGCCTGGAGGCGAAGAAGCCGTACACCGACGGTGTCGTCACCGGGTGGGGGACGGTGGAGGGCCGCACGGTCTTCGTGTACGCCCACGACTTCCGGATCTTCGGCGGCGCGCTCGGCGAAGCCCATGCCACGAAGATCCACAAGATCATGGACATGGCCATCGCGGCCGGCGCTCCGCTGGTGTCGCTGAACGACGGTGCGGGCGCCCGTATCCAGGAGGGCGTCTCCGCGCTCGCCGGATACGGCGGCATCTTCCAGCGCAACACCAAGGCGTCCGGTGTCATCCCGCAGATCAGCGTGATGCTCGGCCCCTGCGCGGGCGGCGCGGCCTACTCCCCCGCCCTGACCGACTTCGTGTTCATGGTCCGTGTGACGTCCCAGATGTTCATCACGGGACCGGACGTGGTGCAGGCGGTGACGGGCGAGGAGATCACGCAGAACGGACTCGGCGGCGCGGACGTGCACGCCGGGGTGTCGGGTGTGGCCCACTTCGTCCACGACGACGAGGAGACGTGCCTGGCGGAGGTCCGCTACCTGATCTCGATGCTGCCGTCGAACAACCGCGAGATGCCGCCGCCGCTGCCGCCCGGCGACGACCCGGCGGACCGGCGCAACGACGTGCTGCTCGACCTGGTGCCGGCCGACGGCAACCGCCCGTACGACATGCGCAAGGTCCTGGAGGAGATCGTCGACCACGGCGACCTGCTCGAAGTCCACGAGCACTGGGCCCGCAACATCATCTGCGCGCTGGCCCGGATCGACGGGCGGGTGGTGGGCATCCTGGCCAACCAGCCCCAGTTCCTGGCGGGTGTCCTCGACATCGAGGCGAGCGAGAAGGCGGCCCGGTTCGTCCAGCTCTGCGACGCGTTCAACATCCCGCTGCTGACCCTGGTCGACGTCCCGGGCTTCCTGCCGGGTGTATCGCAGGAGCACGGCGGCATCATCCGGCACGGCGCGAAGCTGTTGTACGCGTACTGCAACGCGACGGTGCCGCGGATCTCGCTGATCCTGCGCAAGGCGTACGGCGGCGCGTACATCGTCATGGACTCGCAGTCCATCGGCGCTGACCTCACCTACGCGTGGCCCACCAACGAGATCGCCGTGATGGGCGCGGAGGGCGCGGCCAACGTCATCTTCCGCCGGGAGATCGCGAGTTCGGCCGACCCGGAGGCGGTGCGCGCCGAGAAGATCGCGGCGTACAAGTCGGAGCTGATGCACCCGTACTACGCCGCCGAGCGCGGCCTGGTGGACGACGTGATCGACCCGGCCGAGACGAGGGCGGTGCTGGCCGCCGCCCTGGCGATGCTCCGCACCAAGCATGCCGATCTGCCGTCCCGCAAGCACGGCAACCCCCCGCAGTGATCCCGGAGCAAGGAGCGAGCGTGCCGAACGAATCCCCCGAGCCACTGTTCCGCGTCCTGAAGGGCGCCCCGACCGAGGCGGAGCTGGCCGCTCTGGCGGTGGTCCTCCTCTCGCTTTCAGGAGAGCCGGCCGCCGCCCTGGCCCCGGTGATCCCCCTCGCGGCCTGGCGCCGCCACCCGTACGAGCCCCCGGTGAGCTGGCGCCGGGCAGCCTGACCGAGCCCGCCCCGGGGCTCCGCCCCAGACCCCGTTCGCGCATTGAGGGCGCTCGTCCCCAAGCGCCGGACGGGCTGAGGTGGGCTGCCTTGGCACCCTGGCAAGGGCAGCCCGTCCAGGGGCACGGGGAACTGCGCGAGAAGCGACCACGGTCCGCAGACGACCGACGCTTTGAGGGGCGCGCGGAACTGCGCGGGCGGGCGGGCGTGCTCGGGGCGTACCTGACCGGCGGGGGAGCCGGGGCCGGAGCCCCGGAGGGTGGACGGTGGCGGCCGGTGGGTCGCTACCGCCCCGCGCGAGCCGCCCGCGCGATGGCGACCACCGCCTTCTCCAGGGCGTACTCGGGATCATCTCCCCCGCCCTTCACCCCCGCATCCGCCTCAGCCACGGCCCGCAGGGCCAGGGAAACCCCCTCCGGCGTCCACCCCCGCATCTGCTGCCGCACCCGGTCGATCTTCCACGGCGGCATCCCCAACTCCCGCGCGAGATCCGCCGGCCGGCCTCCCCGCGCGGAGGACAGCTTGCCGATCGCCCGCACCCCCTGCGCGAGCGCACTGGTGATGAGCACCGGCGCGACCCCCGTCGACAGCGACCACCTCAGCGCCTCCAGCGCCTCCGCGGCCCGTCCCTCCACCGCCCGGTCGGCGACGGTGAAGCTGGAGGCCTCCGCCCGGCCCGTGTAGTACCGCCCGACGACCTCCTCGTCGATCGTGCCCTCCACGTCCGCGCACAGCTGCGACGTCGCGGACGCCAGCTCGCGCAGATCGCTGCCGATGGAGTCGACCAGCGCCTGGCACGCCTCCGGCGTGGCCGAACGCCCCAGCGCCCGGAACTCCTGCCGTACGAACGTGAGCCGCTCGGCCGGCTTCGTGGTCTTGGGGCACGCGACCTCCCGCGCCCCCGCCTTGCGCGCCGCGTCGAGCAGTCCCTTGCCCTTGGCGCCGCCCGCGTGGAGCAGCACCAGGGTGATCTCCTCGGCGGGCGCGTCGAGGTACGCCTTCACGTCCTTGACCGTGTCCGCCGACAGGTCGTGCGCATTGCGCACGACCACGACCTTGCGCTCGGCGAAGAGCGACGGGCTGGTCAGCTCGGCGAGCGTGCCGGGCTGCAGCTGGTCGGAGGTGAGGTCACGCACATCGGTGTCGGCGTCGGCGGCCCGTGCGGCCGCCACCACCTGCTGCACGGCGCGGTCGAGCAGCAGGTCCTCCTGGCCCACGGCGAGCGTGACGGGGGCGAGCGGATCGTCGGTGGAATTCTTCCTGGTGGCCATCGCCGTCCAGCATCCCACGGCCCACTGACAGGCGGGGGACGCGCCGGTGCGGGCCGGCGCCATGCAGCAGAATGTCCAGGTGAACGATGTGACCCGCCATGTACTGGTGCTTCCCGACCGCGACGCCGCCGAGGACGTGGCCACCGAGCTGACCGACCTGTTCGGCCTCGCCGAGGAGCCCCAGCTGGTCCGCGACGCCCTCGCCGGCGAGGACGACGCCGAGGACGCCCAGTGGCTCGTCGTGGTGGAGGACCCCGACGCCCGACTGGACCCGAAGGCCCTGGACACCCTGGCCGCGGACCACGACGGCTGGCTGGAATCCCCCTGATCCCGGCCCCCGCTGCCGGGTGGAGCCGGGGTCAGGGGCCGGTCAGGCCGCCTTCGGTACGACCTGGATGTCGAGGTCGATGGAGATCGACGACCCGATCGCCGCGATGCCCCGGGCCAGCATGGTCTGCCAGGTGAGCGTGAAGTCCTCGCGGTGCAGCTCGGTGGTGGCGCGGCAGGCGCCCCGGGTCTCGCCGCCGAGCCCCGTCCCGAGGCCCAGGTACTGCGTGTCGAGCGTCACCGTGCGGCTCACACCGTGCAGCGTGAGCCCTCCGATGATCGCCCACCGGCTGCCGCCCCGGTGCACGAAGCGGTCGCTGTAGAACTCCATCGTCGGATAGTTCCCCACGTCCAGGAAGTCGCCCGACCGCAGGTGGTCGTCGCGCATCTGGACCCCGGTGTCGATGGAGGCGGTGTCGATGATGACGTGCATCGCCGAACCCTCCATGCGCTCACCTATCCGGATGGCGCCGGCGAACGTGTTGAACCGCCCGTGGATCCGGGCCAGTCCGATGTGGCTCGCGGTGAAGCCGATCTGGGAGTGCGTCGGATCGAGCTCCCACTCGCCCGGCTCCGGCAGCGCCACCGGGGCGGCGACCTGGAGCGTGATGTCGCCGAGCGCGGCGAGCCCGCTCGCGGTGACGGTCGCGTTGCCGTGGAAGGGCGTGTACCCCTCGGCCGTGACGGCCAGCCGGTACTCGCCCGCCGGCACCGTGGTGACCACCGTGCCGAACGGGTCGGTCTCCCCGCCGACGACCCGGCGCCCCGAGGTGTCGCTGACCACGAACTCGGCCCGCTGTACTGGCTCGTTGACCGGATCGAGCACCCGGCAGCTGAGCACGCCCGCGGTCGACGGGACGGACAGGCCTGCCAGCGGCCCGGTACGAAGCGGAGAACTGGTCGAGCTCTTGCCGAACCAGCGGCTGAACACTGTGCACGCACCCCCGCGCGAAGAAGTATCTGTCGGGCCGCGCAGGAGGGGACATCCTCGTCCGTCCTCGCCACAGCAGGTCCCCGGCCCCCTTGACGAAGACGCATTCGATCACTGATGTGCCGTTCGAGGCAAACGCGGCGCCTGCGTACAGTTGAGGCACCTGTCACCAGAGGCCCGAATTGGTCATTCCGCTTATCCGGCACTCGCGGCCCTCCCTCCGCTGGTATCCCGCATCGGAACTCCTCCCGCGCGGCCGTCTCAGGGATCACGTCCCCGAAGCGCCGCTCCCGCCTCCGCCGCGTCATGTCCGCGGGGCACGGCCCGCAATCCGTCGCCCACCCCGGTGATCGCGATCGCCCCGTCCGTGTCGGTCCGCAGGACCGCGGCGCCCCCTGTGCGCAGCACGGCGATCGTGCCGGGCGCGGGGTGGCCGTACCGGTTGCCGAGGCCGACGGAGATGAGCGCCAGCCTCGGACGCAGCAAGCGCAGCAGCCCCGGGTCCTGATGTGCCGAACCATGGTGGGCGACCTTCAGGACATCCACGCGGCCCAGCGCCGGGTTCCGTCGCAACAGCCGCCGCTGGGCCGGTGGTTCGAGGTCGCCGGGCAGCAGCAGGCTCAGCCCGGCGGCGGTGTGGACGAGCAGGGTGACGCTCGCGTCGTTCGGCCCGTCCGCCACCGGGCCCGGCTCCGGCGGCGGCCACAGCACCTCCCACGAGAGCCCGCCCAGCGCACGCCGTTCCCCGTAGGCGGCCGTCGTCACGGCCACCCCGCGCGCCGCCGCCGTACGCCGTACGAACGCCACCTGGTCGGGCGGCTCGGCGAAGCCCGTCGTCTCGATGACCCCGACCGACCGTCCTCGCAACACCCCGGTGAGGCCCCCCACGTGGTCCGCGTGGAAGTGGGTGAGCAGGAGCAACGGGATCCGGGTGACGCCCAGTTCATGGAGACACCGGTCGACGGGCAGGGCCTCGGGCCCGGCATCGATCACCACGGCGGACCCCGCCCCGGCCGCCAGCACCGTGGCATCACCCTGGCCGACGTCGCACACGGCGTACGCCCACCCCGGCGGCGGCCAGCCGGTGACGATCCTGGTGAGCGGGGCGGGCCGCACCACGGCGAGCAGCAGCACGAGGGCGAGGGCCGCGGCCACCCAGGGACAGCGGGGCAGCCTGCGCGCGACGAGCACCAGCACCGCCGTGAGGGCCGCGAGCAGCGCTCCCCCGCGCCGGCCGCCCGGCCACCCCCACTCGGCGCCGGGCAGCGCGGCACCGGTCCGCGCCACCGAAGCGATCCACCGCGTGGGCCAACTCGCGCACCAGGCAAGGGACTCGGCGGCCGGCATCGCGATCGGCGCCGCCGCCAGCGCGGCGAACCCCGCCACCGTCGCCAGCGCCACCGCCGGTTCGGCCAGCAGGTTGCAGGGCACCGCGACCAGGCTGACGCGCGCCGCGAAGACCGCCACCACCGGCGCGCACACCGCCTGCGCCGCCGCTGCCGCGGCCAGCACCTCGGCGAGCCGGGCCGGCACCCCGCGCCGGCGCAGCGCCGCGCTCCACCCCGGCGCGATGGTGAGCAGTGCCCCGGTGGCGAGGACGGAGAGCAGGAACCCGTAACTGCGGGCCAGTTCGGGCGCGTACAGCACCAGGAGCAGCACGACGGCGGCGAGCGCCGGGATCAGGGACCGGCGCCGGCCCGTGCCGATGGCGAGCAGGGCGACCAGGCCGCATGCCGCGGCACGCACCACGCTCGGCTCCGGCCGGCACACCACGACGAAGGCGAGCGTGAGCGCTCCGCCGAGCACGGCGGTCGTCCGCAGGGAGATCCCGAGCCGGGGTGCGAGGCCGCCCCGTTCGGCCAGCAGCGCCCGTCCCGGTGGGCCGATCAGCAGAGCGAGAACGATCATCAGGTTGCTGCCCGACACCGCCATGAGGTGGGTGAGGTCGGTCGCCCGGAAGGCGGCGCGCAGTTCGGGCGTGACCCGGGAGGTGTCGCCGACGACCAGGCCGGGCAGCAGCGCCCGCGCGTCCGGCGCGAGCCCTTGGGACGCCGACCGCAGCCCGCCCCGCAGCTCACCGGCCATGCGCTGCAGGGCAGTTGGCGCGCCCGTGACGTGGGGCGGCCCGTTCGGCGCCCTGAGTACGGCGGCGATCCTCCCGTCGCCCGGCGCGAGCCTCGCCGTCACCCGCACCCGGGTGGAGGGCAGCAACCCCTGCCAGTCGGCGGGTGCCAGGACGAGGACCGGCGTACGCACGCGCCGCCCTCCCCCGTCCGCTCCGAGGACGCGCTCGACCTCCGCGTCCACGGCCACCGAAGCACCGCCCCAGCCGGCGGCCCGGGTCGGCCGGGGGTCGGCGCCGACCACCAGCTCCACCGTGACCTGCCGGAACTCCCGCGCCAGGCCCGGCAGCGGGCCCCTGCGCGCCTCCTCCGCATGCAGTCCGCCGGCCATGATCCCGGCTGCGGCACAGGCCAGCACCCCCGCGACCGCGCCCCGATATCTCCAGACCCCGTCACCCCGCTCGGTCGCCACGGCCCTCCCGCCCGCGGCCCGTCGCCGCAGCGCACGCCGAGCGGTCGGCGCGACCAGTACGCCTGCGACAGCCAGGCACAGTACGGCGCACCAACTCACCTTGATGAGAGCGGAGTTGACGGAAGCGGCCGTTCCCGCCCAGGCTCCCAGGGCCGGGCCGACCAGACGCAGGTCCGCCGGCCCCTCCCGGTACGGGTTGGCCACACCCAGCCGATGGCCCGACTCGGCGTGGACCTCGATGCGGCTCACAGCCGCACCAGGGCCTGGAGGTCGTTGAACTTCCCCTCACCGATCCCCTTCACCTCGCGCAGTTCATCGACCGAGCGGAACCCGCCGTGCTGAGCGCGGTAGTCGACGATGTGCCGGGCGAGCACGGGGCCGACTCCGGGCAGCGTGTCCAGTTGTTCCGCCGAGGCGGAGTTGAGGCTGACCGGACCGCTCGTACCGCCCGGACCACCCGGCCCGCTCCCTGCGCCGCCGCTCGAAAGGGTGCCCCCGCCCGGACCGGCAAGGGCCGTGCCCGGCACTCCGGCCAGCACCTGCTCCCCGTCGGTGAGCAGCCTCGCGCGGTTGAGCCCGGTCAGATCCGCTCCGCCGCGCACGCCTCCCGCGGCGGTCAGCGCGTCGGCTACCCGTGATCCGGCGGGCAGCCGGTAGACACCGGGCCGCTGCACCTTGCCGCCGACGTCCACGACCAGCACCCCGGCCGGCGAGGGCACCGCGTTCGCCACCGGTCCGGGCGTCGCGGCGGCGCCCGCCGTGCCGCTCGTCGCTCCTCTCGCCCCGCCCCCCGGCCCGCGCGGAGAGCCGTTGCCCGCGGCTTTCGCCGCGGGCACGGGCGGGGCGGGACCGTCGACCAGGTCGGGGGCGCGGACGGACTGCGGGCGGCCGGACCAGAAGTGCTGCACCGCGAAGCCGGCCGCGACGAGGAGGACCACGCACAGCGCCGCCAGACTGCGCGGAGCCAGGCCGAGCCTGGACTGCGCCCACAACGGCAGTCGCTCGCGCACCGCCGCCCACGCCCGCGCCCCGGCCCGCGGAGCGGCCGTCCATGGAGCGGCCACCCCTGGCGCTGCCCCTCCCGCAGCGGACTCTCGTGCGGCGGCCCCGGCGGGCTCCCGCTCTGCCGCCCGCGGGGGTGCGAGGGCGGACCGCCCCAGACCTCGGGCGGTCGGCGCCACGGGGTCGTGCGGCGGGGCCGCCGTGCCCGGTGGCGGAGGAAGGAAGAGCGCGTCCGCGCGTCTGCGCGCGGCCTGGACCGCGACCGGGGTCCGGGCGGCGCGGCTACGGTCGCGGGGGCCGTGCCCCGACCGGGTTCGGCCGTCGGAGCCGGAGGCCCGGCCGGGTCCGCTCGTGGCGGTGCGTGGTGATCGGATTGCCATGCCACGAAACGCTAGGCACCTCGGCAGAAATCCGCTGAGCACGCCCAATTCCGGTGGACAACAAGCCAGTTGTGGATAAGTCGGCCACTCGGTCGAGGGAATCCGCATCCATCGCGCGGCACGCGAATCCCGCTCCTTGCGCGGCTCCCGCGCCTCCCGCGGCCTCGTGGATTCAGCGCGGCGAGACGATGGCGCCGAGCAGCCCCGGCCCCGTGTGCGCTCCGATCACCGCACCGACCTCGCTGGTATAGAGGTCGACCAGGCCCGGCACGCGCGCCCGCAGCCGGTCGGCGAGGGCGGCGGCGCGCTCGGGCGCCGCGAGATGGTGCACCGCGATGTCGACCGGGCTGCTTCCCGCGCGGTCGGCGACGATCTCCTCGAGCCGGGCGATGGCTTTGGAGGCGGTGCGCACCTTCTCCAGCATCTCGATCCGGCCGTCGTCGAGCTGGAGCAGCGGCTTGACGGCGAGGGCCGAGCCCAGCAGGGCCTGTGCGGCGCCGATGCGGCCGCCCCGCCGCAGATAGTCGAGCGTGTCGACGTAGAAGAACGCGGAGGTCGCGCCGGCCCGCTTCTCGGCCGCGGCCACCGCCTCGTCCAGGGTGCCGCCCGCCTCGGTGACCTGGGCCGCGGCCAGCGCGCAGAATCCGAGGGCCATCGCGACCATGCCGGTGTCGACCACGCGTACCGGCACGGGGGCGTCCTTGGCGGCGAGCACGGCGGCGTCGTAGGTGCCCGAGAAGTCGGCCGACAGGTGCAGCGAGACGATCCCGGTCGCGCCCGCCTTGGCGATCTTGCCGTAGGTCTCGGCGAACATCGCGGGGCTGGGCCGTGACGTGGTGACGGGGCGTCGTTTCTGCAGGGCGAGCGCGAGCGACCGGGCCGAGATCTCCGTGCCCTCCTCCAGCGCCCGGTCCCCCAGGACGACGGTCAGCGGCACGGCGGTGATGCTGTGCCGCTCCATCGTCTGGGGCGGCAGATAGGCCGTGGAATCGGTGACGATCGCGACATGGCGGGACATGAGCGGGAGGTTACCCGCCGGGGGCGCCGCGTGGCAGTCCGGCCTGGTGGAATGATCGGTTCGGGTCGGTGGCGGCTGCCCTGTTCCCACTGCTCGGGCCGGTGTCCGCCGGTTCAGCCCGTGGCTTCGGGGCGGGGCGACTTCTGCCACGGATACGTCACCTGCGGCTGGGCGGCGCCTATCGCGTGCGGCGCCCCGGCGGAGGGCTCCTCACGGGTCGGCGCGCCGCGCCGCGGGTCCACGGACGCGTCGGCGGGCGCCGCGGCGGGGTTGTCCGAAAGGTCACTCCAGGACGCGGATCCGCCGGCGGCGGGCGCCTTGACCGACCAGTCCCGCAGGGCGCCCGACTCCATCTCGATCTGCTCGCTGAGCGAGGCGAGCTCGTCGTCGGCGAACTGGCGGGCCCGGTCCCGGGCGGCCCAGCGCAGCGAGTCCGCGGAGTGCGTGATCCGCTCGGTGCGCTCGCGGAGCTCCGGCATGCGGTCCGCGATCCTGCGCTTGTCCGGCTCCCGTTCGAGACGCCTGAGCTCGTCGTCCAGTTCGTGGCCGTGGCCGCTGAGCCGCTCGAACAGGGCGAGGGACTCCTTCAGGGACTCGTCCTCGGCCAGCCGCGCGTGCAGCGCTTCCTGGGTGGAGCGCATCGAGGTGCGCAGGGCGAGCCGCAGCTGGGCGAGCTGGCCCGCGACCCCGGGCTGCCCCACGCTCTTGGCCCGCAAGGTGGTGTCCTCGACGGTCCTGCGGGCCTGCGTGACCGTGCGCTCCACGCCCCGCTTGGCGGCGCCGACCACCTTGACCGTCACGTACACGCCGAGCCCCACGAAGGCGACGAACAGCAGTGCCAGGATCAGGATCGCGGCTTCCATGAACGTCCCCTCGGTCGGTGTCGTCCCCTCCACCGTAAACGGAACGGGCAGGCCGTGGGTTCCCGCGGAACCCCCAACCTGCCCGTAGGGGGAAGCCCCCAGTGCCGTTTCGGGCCTTACGCGGGAACGATGTTCACCAGCTTCGGGGCCCGCACGATGACCTTGCGGATGCCCGCACCGGCGAGCGCCGCGACGACGGCCTCGTCGGCCAGGGCCAGCTTCTCCAGCTCGTCGTCGGAGATGCCCGGCGGCACCTCCAGGCGCGCCTTGACCTTGCCCTTGATCTGCACGACGCAGGTCACGGCCTCGTCCACGACGTACGCGGGGTCGGCGACGGGGAAGTCGCGGTGCACCACGGATCCGCTGTGGCCCAGCTTGCGCCACAGCTCCTCGGCGATGTGCGGGGCCAGCGGCGCGATCAGCAGGACCAGCTGTTCGGCGACGATGCGCGACAGCGGGCCGCCGGTCTTGGTGAGGTGGTTGTTCAGCTCGGTGATCTTGGCGATGGCCGTGTTGAAGCGCAGCCCCGCCAGGTCGCCGCCGGCACCGTCGATCGCCTTGTGCAGGGCGCGCAGGGTCGCCTCGTCGGGCTCGGTGTCGGTGACGGTGACCTCGCCGGTCGCCTCGTCGACGATGTTGCGCCACAGGCGCTGCAGCAGCCGGTACTGGCCGACGACGGCGCGGGTGTCCCAGGGGCGCGAGACGTCCAGGGGGCCCATCGCCATCTCGTACAGGCGCAGGGTGTCGGCGCCGTACTCGGTGCAGATCTCGTCCGGAGTGACGGCGTTCTTCAGGGACTTGCCCATCTTGCCCAGCTCGCGCTTGACGGGCTCGCCCTCGAAGAAGAACTTCCCGTCGCGCTCCTCGACCTCGGTGGCCGGCACCGGGAAGCCGCGGCTGTCGCGGTAGACGAACGCCTGGATCATGCCCTGGTTGTACAGCTTGTGGAACGGCTCGGCCGAGGAGATGTGGCCCAGGTCGAACAGGACCTTGGACCAGAAGCGCGCGTACAGCAGGTGCAGCACGGCGTGCTCGGCGCCGCCGACGTACAGGTCGACGCCGCCGGTCGGCATGCCTTCGCGCGGGCCCATCCAGTACTGCTCGATGGCCGGGTCGACCAGCTTGTCGCTGTTGTGCGGGTCCAGGTAGCGCAGCTCGTACCAGCAGGAACCGGCCCAGTTGGGCATGGTGTTGGTCTCGCGGCGGTACTTCTTGACGCCGTCGCCCAGGTCCAGTTCGACGTTGACCCAGTCCTCGTTGCGGGACAGCGGGGTCTCCGGCGAGGTGTCGGCGTCGTCGGAGTCGAAGGTGCGCGGCGAGTAGTCGTCGACCTCCGGCAGCTCCAGGGGCAGCATCGACTCGGGCAGCGAGTGGGCGACGCCGTCCTCGTCGTAGACGATCGGGAAGGGCTCGCCCCAGTAGCGCTGGCGGCTGAACAGCCAGTCGCGCAGCCGGAAGTTGACGGTGCCCTCGCCGATGCCGCGCTCGGTCAGCCAGTCGGTCATCCTGGCCTTGGCCTCGACGACGCCCAGGCCGTCCAGCGAGATCTCGTCATTGGCGGAGTTGACCAGCTTCGCCTCGTAGGAGGCGAACGCCTCGTCCCACGTCGAGGGGTCGGTGCCGCGGTCGTCGTCGGGCTGGACGACGCAGCGCATGGGCAGCTCGAAGGCGCGGGCGAAGGCGAAGTCACGGGTGTCGTGCGCCGGGACGGCCATGATCGCGCCGGTGCCGTAGCCCATCAGCACGTAGTCGGCGATGAAGACGGGAACCTTTTCGCCGCTGACGGGGTTGGTGGCGAACGCGCCGGTGAAGACGCCGGTCTTCTCCTTGGCGTCGGCCTGGCGCTCGACGTCCGACTTGGCTGCGGCGAACGCGCGGTACTTGGCGACGGCCTCGGCCGGGGTGGCGTGGCCGCCGGTCCACACGGAGTGGGTGCCCTCGGGCCAGGCGGCCGGGACGATGGTGTCGACCAGCTCGTGCTCGGGCGCGAGCACCATGTAGGTGGCGCCGAACAGGGTGTCCTGGCGGGTGGTGAAGACCGTGATGGCGTCGGTGTCGGTGACCTTGAAGTCGACGCGGGCGCCCTCGGAGCGGCCGATCCAGTTGCGCTGCTGCAGCTTGATGGCCTCGGGCCAGTCCAGGCCGTCCAGGTCGTCCAGAAGACGGTCCGCGTAGGCCGTGATGCGCATGTTCCACTGGCGCAGCTTGGCCTTGAAGACGGGGAAGTTGCCGCGCTCGGAACGGCCGTCGGCGGTGACCTCCTCGTTGGCCAGGACGGTGCCCAGGCCGGGACACCAGTTGACGGGGGCGTCGGACGCGTAGGCCAGGCGGTACTGGCCCAGGACCTCGGCGCGCTCGAAGGCGCTCAGCGCCGTCCACTCACGGCCGCCGGGCACCTCGCGGCTGCCGTCCTCGAACGCGGCGACCAGCTCGGCGATCGGGCGGGCCCGGTGCGCGTCGGTGTCGTACCAGGAGTTGAAGATCTGCAGGAAGATCCACTGGGTCCACTTGTAGTACTCGGGGTCGATCGTCGCGAAGGAGCGGCGCTTGTCGTGCCCCAGGCCCAGCCGGCGCAGCTGCGCCTTCATGTTCTCCATGTTGGACTCGGTGGAGATCCGCGGGTGCGTGCCGGTCTGCACGGCGTACTGCTCGGCGGGCAGGCCGAAGGCGTCGAAGCCCAGCGTGTGCAGCACGTTGTGCCCGGTCATGCGCTGGTGGCGGGCGTAGACGTCGGTGGCGATGTAGCCCAGCGGGTGACCGACGTGCAGGCCCGCGCCGGACGGGTAGGGGAACATGTCCATGATGAACTTCTTGGGCCGCGCGGCGACCTGCGGGTCACCGGCCAGGTCGCCCGTCGGGTTCGGCGCCGCGTAGGTGCCGTCGGCGTCCCAGAAGTCCTGCCAGCGTGCCTCGATGTCGGCGGCCATGGCCGCCGTGTAGCGGTGCGGCGCGGCCGTCTCTGCGGCGGCAGCGGTGTTCGTCTCGCTCATGTCCTCAAAGCTCCATCGATCGTCTCTGCCGGCGGTTACGAGCGTTCGCTCATCGATCCGTGATCGGATCGCCAAACGAAAAAACCCCTCGCACAGGAGGGGGCGCCGCGCCGAGTCCGACCGGATCTGTTCATCGGTCGGGAGTGTTCAGCGCGGCTCGCTAAGCAGAAGGCGTACGGCACGCATGGCGTCAGGGTACCGCAGGCCTCGCAGACCCCGCACGGAGTACCCACGGGGGGTGTGAGCGGGCGCGCCCGTGGGGGCGCGCGAGGCGTACCCGTGGGGGGTGTCGGGGGCGCGTCCACAAGGGGCCGGGGCGAGGTTACCCCGCGTACCCCCTTCTTCTGGGGCAACCGCTCAAACCCCGTACCGGCCGGTATGGGGCGACCTAGCATGCCGCCACGGGACCGCTTTGCCGAACCATTCGGAGTCGCCCCACCATGAAACCTCGCCATCCGCTCAACCCGCACCGTGTTCGTCAGAACCCCGCACGGGGCCGTCCGGCCCGCAGGGGCGGGCTCTCGGCCGCCGCACTCGGCGTCGTCGCCCTGCTCATACCGCCGCTGGCGCTCCTCTCGTCCGACGGCCTGCGGGCCGCCCTGGACTTCACCGCCGGTGTCCTCTCGCTCGTCTCGCTCACCGCGTCCGTCGCCTGGGGCCTGCTCGCCACCGACCGGCTGTTCCTCACCCCGCGTGACCGCCTCCTGGCGCAAGCCGTCCACCGCGCCACCGCCATCGCCTCGATCGGCTTCCTCCTCCTGCACGTCACCGTCAAGATCGCGCTCGGCCATGTCGGGCTCCTGGGCGCCGTCGTACCGTTCGGGCTCGGCGTCACCGGCGCGTCCGGGCTGATCGGGTTCGGTTCGCTCGCCGCGATCCTGATGGTCCTCACGGCCGTCACGGGCGCGATGCGCAGCGCCTTCGCCACGCCGAGCCGCACCGCGGGCCGCTGGCGCGCGGTCCACATGCTCGCCTACCCCACCTGGTGCTTCGCCCTGGTGCACGGCCTGTTCGCGGGGCGCCCGCCGGCCGTGTGGGTCGTCACGATGTACGGGCTGAGCCTTGTCGGCGTGGCCGGCGCGCTGGCCGTACGCGCGCTGCCCCGTCCGGTGAAGCGCCGCATCTCCGCACGGTTCGCCCCGTTGCGGCAGGGCCGGGAGAGCGAGCCCGCGGCGCCGGCCTCGGGGGCCGTCCCCCCGCGGCCCGTGGCGCCGCCCTCTTATGAGGCGGAGCCCACGCAGTCCTTGCGCGCGGGCGCGCCCCCCTTCGAGGCCCCCTACGAAGCCCTCGATACGACACGGCAGTTCGAGGCGACGTACGCCTTCTACGAGCCCCCGCACGAGGCGCCGCCCCACTACCGGCCCGCCGCCGCGCAGCCCCGCCTCGACGCGGGCACGGGCATCTCGGCCGCCTACCACGCGGTCTCCCTCGCGCCGCCCCCCGCGCCGCCCGCTCCCCCGGCCGCGCCGCCCGCCGCCCGCTGGCCCGCGCCCTCGCCGCGCCCTCCCGAGCCGCTGCCCGCCTCCGCGCCGGCCACGCCCTACCAGCCGCCGGCCGCCGGCGAGCCCTGGCACTCCCCGCCGGGCTCCGTCGCAGGAGAACGCCCGTGACGGAGCCCGCGACAGCAGGAGTACGACCATGAACAGCCCCCTCCCCGATGTTCCCGAGGTCCGCGTCGTGGGGCTGCCCCACGTGACCGCGGGCTTCGACCTCGTCGAGCGCCTGGCGCTGCCCATGCACCTCAAGGTGCACGGCGCGCTGGACCCGATCAACGGTGAGCGCCTGGCCCAACTCGCCGACGACGTCGCCCTCAACGGCCGCGGCGGCGCGGGATTCCCCTTCAGCCGCAAGCTGCGCGCGGTCGCCTCCGCCGCGATCCGGCGCGGGATACGCCCGGTCGTCGTCGTCAACGCGAGCGAGGGCGAGCCCGCCTGCCGCAAGGACACGGTCCTGGTGTGCCGGGCCCCCCATCTCGTCCTGGACGGCGCCCTGCTGGCCGCCGAGGCGCTCGGTGCCCGCACCCTGGTGGTCGCCGTCACCCGGGACTCCACGGAGGCGTCCGTGCGCGCCGCCCTCGACGAGCGCGGCCTCACCGACAAGCGGAACTCCCCGCTGCGCGCCCGTGTCGTGCGCACCCCCGAGCGCATGGTGTCCGGCGAGGCGTCGGCGGTGATCCGGGCGGTGGACGGCGGGCCCGCGCTGCCGCCTGGCCGGCGCGAGCGGGCCGCCGAGTCCGGCGTCGGGGGCGCCCCGACGCTGCTCTCCAACGCCGAGACGTTCGCCCAGCTCGCGGTGGCCGCGCGGCTCGGCCCGCACCGGTTCGGCAACACCGGCGACTCCAGTGAGCCCGGCACCGTGCTCCTGACGGTCTCCGGCGCGGTCGCCCGGCCGATGGTGGTGGAGGCGCCGACCGGGGTGCCCCTGCGCTACGTCCTGCAGATGGCCGGAGCCCCGTCGATGCCGCAGGGCGTCCTGACCGGCGGCTACCACGGCAGTTGGCTGAACGCGGTGGCCGCGCATGACGCGGCGCTCTCGCGGGCCTCCTTGTCGGCGCTCGGCGGCGCCCTGGGCGCGGGTGCCATCCTGCCCATCGGAGCGGGAACGTGTGCGCTCGGTGAGGCATTGAGGGTCGCGCGATGGCTCGCCGCCGAGACGGCCGGCCAGTGCGGGCCCTGCAGACTCGGGCTGCCCGCCGCCGCGGCCGGGCTCGCCGACGTCCTGGGCGGCGGCGGTCCGGCCGCCCTCGAAGCGTTGCGCGAGGTGACGGGGGCGGTGAAGGGCCGTGGCGCCTGCAAGCATCCGGACGGCTCGGCCCGCTTCCTCGCCTCGACCCTGGCGGCGTTCACGGACGACCTGGCGGCCCACGTCCTGGGCGGGGGGTGCGGGCGTCCGACCATGGGTGTGCTTCCGCTGCCCGCCCCCGGCTACCAGGACGAGGGGGTGCCGAGCGGCGAGAAGGTGGTCGTCGACTGGACGCTGTGCGAGGGCCACGGGCTCTGCGCGGACATCGTGCCGGAGCTGATCCGGCTGGGCCCCGACGGCTACCCCCTGGTCGCGGACGCCGCCGTGCCCGCCCATCTGCGGGGGCGCGCACAGCGGGCCGTGCGCCGCTGTCCCGCGCTCGCGCTACGGATCGAGCGGACGGCTCCGGCCGCGCTCCCCCAGGTCAGCCGCAAAGCCCTGGGCAGCGGCCGTAGTTGACCACTTCTGATCATTACGGGCGCCTGGAGGGGAACACGTTCCCCTCCAGGCGCCCACCACAGGCGGGACGCCCCAGGAACGGGACACAAACAAGAAGGCGGGCCATCCGATTCGGATGACCCGCCTTCTTCACTGTGGAGCTAAGGAGAATTGAACTCCTGACCTCCTGCATGCCATGCAGGCGCTCTACCAACTGAGCTATAGCCCCTTGTTCTGGCGCCGCCCGGTTTCCCCCGGCGACATCGAGAACATTACACGGTCACCCCGGTGCTTCACCAAATCGGTTTCCGTTCTGTACGAAGAAGGACGGTAACGTCCAGCTTCGTGACCGTGAAGGTACTCGCGCCGAGCGCTGCCCGACTCCCCTCCGACCGGCACCCCCTTGCCCTCCCCGCCGCCGTCTGCCTGCTCTCGTTCGCGGTGTTCTGGGCCGCCCAGCGGGCCGCCGGGGTCTCGATGATCGACTTGCTGGTCTACCGCGCCGAGGGGCAGACCGTACGGGCCGGCGCCGACCTGTACGCGATGCGGGCGACCGAGGCGCGGCTGCCCACCACCTACCCGCCGTTCGCTGCCCTGCTGTTCACGCCGCTCACCCTGGTCGGGGTCCCGGTGCTGCGCGCCCTCGCGACCGCGGCCAACCTCGGGCTGCTGCTCGCCCTCGCCCATCTGTCGCTGCGGCTGGCGGGGCCGCGGCGGCCGGGTGCCGCCCTGTGGATCGCCGCGCTCGCCGTGTGGTGCGAGCCGGTGTGGACCACGCTGCGCTACGGCCAGGTCAACCTGCTGCTGGCCGTCGTCGTGCTCTGGGACCTCACCCGGGCCCGGGGTCACCGCTGGGCGGGGGCCGGCATCGGGCTCGCGGCCGCGCTGAAGCTCACACCCGCCCTGTTCGGCCTGTACCTGTTGCTCACCGCGGTCACCCGGATGAGGGGCGGCGGCGGGAACTTTCCGCTCGCCGTCGTCATCAGGGCGGCCGCGGTGTTCTGCGCGGCCACGGGGGCGGCCGCGGTGGCGCTCCCGCACGACTCGCTGCGCTTCTGGACGTCCATGGTCTTCGAGGCGGGCCGCGTCGGTCATGCCGAGGACACCGCCAACCAGTCGCTGCGCGGGGTGCTGGCCCGGCTGCTGCAGACCGGCGACCCGGGGCTCTGGTGGCCGGCCGCCGCGGCCGTCACGGCCGCCCTGGGCCTGGCGGTCGCGGTCCGCGCCGAGCTGCGCGGCGAGCGGGCCTGGGCCGCGATGTCCTGTGCCGTCACGGGGCTGCTCGTGAGCCCGGTCTCCTGGTCGCACCACTGGGTGTGGTGCGTGCCGGTGGTGGTGCTGCTCGGCGCCGAGCGGTCCCGCTGGGCGCTGCTCGGCTGCGTCTTCGCCACGTACGCGCTGTGGTGGGTCCCGCACGGCACGAGCCGGCCCGAACTCGCCCAGGGCGGTGGCCAGATGGCGCTCTCGGCGCTCTATCCGCTGGCCGGGGCCGGCTTCCTGGTCCTCGCGGCGCTCAGGCCGTGGCGAAGGAGTAGAAGCGCTTCAGCGTGCAGTGGGCCTCAAGGAGGCGGCCGTAGATCGGCTCCCCTTCGAGTTCCCGGTACGTCTCGATCGGATCGCCCTTTATGATCAGCGCCCGCGCGCATTCCTCGCACCAGTACTGGTAGTCGGTGTTGACCGGATCCATGTCCCTGACGATGGGCGTACCACTGCCGCACCAGTCGCATTTCCGCCTGTGTGCACCCATGTTCAGCTCCAGCTGTGGCCGCAGGCCGTGCACACGTAGGACACCCCTCCGTTGTCGCCGAGCATCTGGGCGACGTGGGAGGAGCCGCAGGAGGGGCAGTTCAGGCGGGCGCCGGGCACCGGCACGGTCGGGCCGCCGGGCGGTTCCGGGAATTCTTCGCGACTCGCGGGCATCGCGCACTCCCTCCCGTTCGGTCCGTCGTCCCCCTCCGGCCGTCCCGATTCTGCCATGTCCTCGCAAGAGGGTCAGTGCTGTCGGGATACGAGACCGGCCGGGCCGCCACGGCCGGCACCGAACCGGCGCCGGGCCCCGGTGGGCCGGGGCGGTCCGGACGACAATCCGGGGCGACAACCGGGACAACAAGAAGATCCCGCCCCACGAGGGGACGGGATCCGATTGTGGAGCTAAGGAGAATTGAACTCCTGACCTCCTGCATGCCATGCAGGCGCTCTACCAACTGAGCTATAGCCCCGCTGTTCGCCTTGTTTCCGCTTCTTCGGCGGTCCCGCGCTGCGAACAAGAAGAACTCTAGCCTGTGATCTGCCGGAAAGTGAAATCCGGCCCTCACCGCCCCTGAGCAGCGGTTAGTCGTCGTCGCCGAGGACCGGCTCGGGGAGTGTGCCGGCGTTGTGCTCCAGCAGACGCCAGCCCCGCGCGCCCTCGCCGAGAACGGACCAGCAGCAGTTGGTGAGCCCGCCAAGGCCCTCCCAGTGGTGCGCCTCGAGCCCGAGCAGACGGCCGATGGTGGTGCGGATGGTGCCGCCGTGGCTGACGACGACGAGGGTGCCGCCGTCGGGCAGCTTGTCGGCATGGCGCAGCACGACCGGGGCGGCGCGGTCGGCGACCTCGGTCTCCAGCTCGCCACCGCCCCGGCGCACCGGCTCGCCGCGCTTCCACGCCGCGTACTGCTCGCCGTACGTGGAGACGATCTCCTCGTGCGTGAGGCCCTGCCAGGCGCCCGCGTACGTCTCCCGGAGGGCGGCGTCGTGGTCGACGGGCAGGCCGGTGACGGCCGCGAGCTCGGCGGCCGTGGCGGCGGCCCGCTTGAGGTCGGAGGCGATGATCGCGTCCGGCTTCAGGGCGGCGAGCAGGCGCGCGGCCCGGTGGGCCTGGCCGACTCCGGTCTCGGTCAGCTCGATGTCCGTGGAGCCCTGGAAGCGGCGCTCCAGGTTCCACGCCGTCTGGCCGTGCCGCCACAGGACCAGCCGGCGGCCCCGGCTGTGCGTGGGGGTGCCGTTCAGCTCAGCTCACCGTCCGTTTCGTCGGCGCCGGTGAGCGCGGCGTGCTCGGCCGCCTTGCCCCGGGTCTTCATGGCGTCGTCCGGAAGGGGCAGCTCGGGGCAGTCCTTCCAGAGGCGCTCGAGGGCGTAGAAGACGCGCTCCTCGCTGTGCTGGACGTGCACGACGATGTCGACGTAGTCGAGCAGGATCCAGCGGGCGTCGCGGTCGCCCTCGCGGCGCACCGGCTTGGCGCCGAGCTCCTTGTTGAGCCGCTCCTCGATCTCGTCGACGATCGACTTGACCTGGCGGTCGTTGGGTGCGGAGGCGAGCAGGAAGGCGTCGGTGATCGACAGCACATCGCTGACGTCGTACGCGATGATGTCGTGCGCGAGCCGGTCGGCAGCCGCCTGAGCGGCGGCGGTGATGAGCTCGATGGAACGGTCCGTGGCGGTCACAAGCAGGCTTTCGTCGGCGGTCAGATCGGATCAGATCGAATTCCAGGATCTCACGGACCGCCGACAGCCCCGTATGGATTGCCTCCGGGCCCCCTCTCGGGTGCCTCGCGGCCCCTACTTCGGCACCTTGTAGTCCTTGCCGATCACGACCGACACATCGGCGTTGGCGGCCGCGCCGCCCTGCTTGACCGCGCTGTCCGGCAGGCCCAGCGTCTTGGCGACCTGGACGGCGTTCTCCTTCTGTGCCGCGTCGCCGTACAGGACCTGCGACGCGGCCTGGGCGCCGGCGCTCCCCGCGTCGATGAACGCGTAGCCGCCGTTGACGAGGGTGATCTGGACGGAGCCCGCCGCCTTGCTGTTGCCGCTGGCGTTCTTGACGCCGACCCGTACGGCGGAGCCCTGGTCGGCCCCTCCGCCGAGCTTGCCGCCGAGCACGTCCTTGACGACGCTGTCACTGGCCTGCCGACTGAGCGTGCCGTCGGGCTGCACCGGGAGCACCGCCGTCTTGTACGAGCCGACCTTGGCGTGCTCGGCGAGCTTGGCCAGCGAGGCGCCGAGGTCGCTGTCGGGGAGCGAGGGGTCGAGGATCTGCGCGAGGGTCTGGACGGTGACGGTGGCCGCCTTCGGATCGTCGGAGATCTTGCGGAGCACGCCGTACATCACCGCGCCGAACCGCTGGAGCTGCTTGGCCTCGGCCTCGCCGGGGCCGCGGTAGGTGGCGTAGGCGACGGCCATGGGCCCGCTGAGCGTCTGGTCCTCGCCCTTCTTCACCACCGGGTCGCCGCCCTTCTTGGCGGCGGGAACGTCGGTGTCCGTGGTGATGTCGATGTTGCCGACGAGGTCGACGAGGTTCTCCAGGTACGGGGTGTCCAGGCGCCAGGTGCCCGTGATCTTGGCGCCGAGGAGGGTGGAGAGCGATTCGCGGGTGCCCTGCGAGCCGTCCGCGTCGACGGACTTGCCCAGCGTGGTGCGGTTGCCGTCGTCGTCGGTGATGGCCAGCGAGTTGGGCAGCAGCACCGTGGTGCCCTGTTTGGTGGTCGCGTTGTTGACGAGGAGGGCCGTGGAGGTGCCGCCCGCCTGGGTGTTGTGCAGATGGACCACGATCACGTCGCGCTTCTGCGCGCCGGCCGTGGTGGCGCCCGACTTCGAGTCCGACGAGGACGACAGACCGGGCAGCTTGCCGGCGAACCAGAGGTAGCCGACGCCGCCGGCCATCACCAGGGCGAGCGCGACGACGAGTGCGACGACGCGGTTGCGGCCGCGCCGCTTGGCCTCCTCGCGGCGCTCGCTGCGGCTCTCGGTGAACTTCAGCCAGTCGATGACGTCTTCGGAGTCCTCGTCGGGCTCCTCGATGAAGGAGAACTGCTCGGCGCCGTCGTCGCGTTCGCCCTTCTCGCCGCCTTCGTCCCTGCGCTGCTGGGGCACGACGGGCGCGGGGTGCGGCTCGGGCGCGGGCCCCGGCGCCGGCTCCTGGGCGGCGGGGGGCGGGTACGCCTGCTGCGGGAACTGCTGGGTTCCGGGGAACTCCTGGGGCTGCTGCGGCTGTTGCGGAGCGTAGGGGTCATAGGCCTGCTGCTGCGGGACGTACGCCTGGTCGTAGCCGTACCCCTGTTGCTGCTGGGGCTCCTGAGGCTGCGCATAGGCGTCGTACGCCTGCTGCTGCGGCTGGACCTGCTGGTACACCGGCCGGCCGTACTCGTCGTACCCGACCAACTGCACCTGGGGCGCCTGCGGGTCGTACTGGCGGTCGTTCACCGGTGGCCTTCTCTCACTCGCCGACGTACAGGCGCTACAGCTGGTCTCACTCGCCGCGGTACAGCTGGCGCTTGTCGATGTAGCGGACCACACCGTCCGGAACCAGATACCAGACCGGTTCGCCCTGCGCGACCCTTCCCCGGCATCCCGTCGAGGAGATCGCCAGGGCCGGCACCTCGATCAGGGAGACCCCGCCCTCGGGCAGCCCGTCGTCCGTCAGCACGTGGCCGGGGCGGGTCACACCGATGAAGTGGGCCAGCGAGAACAGCTCCTCGGCGTCGCGCCAGGTGAGGATCTGGGCCAGCGCGTCGGCGCCGGTGATGAAGAACAGGTCCGCGTCGCTGTTGCGCTCGCGCAGGTCCCGCAGGGTGTCGATGGTGTACGTCGCCCCGCCGCGGTCGATGTCGATGCGGCTGACCGAGAACTGCGGGTTGGAGGCGGTGGCGATGACCGTCATCAGATAGCGGTCCTCGGCCGGGGACACCAGCTTGTGGCTCTTCTGCCAGGGCTGTCCCGTCGGCACGAAGACGACCTCGTCCAGATGGAACTGCGAGGCCACCTCACTGGCGGCCACGAGGTGTCCGTGATGGATCGGATCGAACGTTCCGCCCATCACACCGATGCGTCGCTTCACCGGACCGGTAGGCACTTCCTGCTCTCCCATGCGTGCAGAGCCTACTGGCCCGGCTTTCGGCCCCGGATCAGCGGTCGCGGTTGAAGCGAGTGGTGATCCAGAGCAGCAGAAGAAGGGCGAGCAGCGCGCCGCCACCCGTCATCCAGGGCTCCAGGCTGTTGTGGTTGCCACCGTGCTCGGCGCCTTCGGCGAGCGAGACCAGGTTGGCGGCGGTGCTGTGGAGGCTCATCTTCGGCAGGACCTATCCGGGAGTCGGGGCGGAGACTTCGACCACATCGTATGCGGGCGGTCCGGGCACGCTCACGCCGACTCAGTCGTTGGTGTCGTTGTTGTCGTCCTCGCCGCTGTTCGAGCGGTATCCGCGCAGCAGGAACCAGGCCAGCAGGGCCGCTCCGACCATGGAGGCGAGGAGCAGGATCCGCAGCAGGGCACCCGGCCCCTGGCCGGAGGCGGCGGCGAGAGCGGTGACGACGTCCGGCATGGCGTCGGGCATGACAGGTCTCCTCGAAGTTATCCACAGGCCCCCGGGCCACGGTATCGCCACCGCCTAATGTGGATGTCGTCAGGGGGACGAGCAGACACTCGAACGACAGGGGGCCACCCATGACCGAGGACATCAACGACACCGTGCCGAGCAGGCAGCGGCGCAGGTTCCCCGGGATCTCCTCCCGGGCCTACGAACACCCCGCGGACCGCTCGGCGCTGGTCGCGCTGCGCAAGCTGACCGGCTTCGACACCGTCTTCAAGGCGCTGAGCGGGCTGCTGCCCGAGCGCAGCCTGAGACTGCTGTTCCTCTCGGACTCGGTGCGGGTGAGCGACGCCCAGTTCGCCCACCTCAACTCCATGCTGCGGGACGCCTGTTACATCCTGGACCTGGAGAAGGTCCCCCCGATGTACGTCACGCAGAACCCGCAGCCCAACGCAATGTGCATCGGTCTCGACGAGCCGATCATCGTGGTGACGACGGGCCTGGTGGAGCTGCTCGACGAGGAGGAGATGCGCGCGGTCGTCGGCCACGAGGTCGGCCACGCCCTCTCCGGCCACGCCGTCTACCGCACGATCCTGCTCTTCCTCACCAACCTCGCCCTGAAGGTCGCCTGGATCCCGCTGGGCAACGTCGCGATCATGGCGATCGTGACGGCGCTGCGCGAATGGTTCCGCAAGTCGGAGCTGTCCGCGGACCGGGCGGGGCTGCTGGTGGGCCAGGACCTGCGGGCCTCGATGCGGGGGCTGATGAAGATAGCGGGCGGCAACCACCTGCACGAGATGAACGTGGACGCGTTCCTCGCGCAGGCCGAGGAGTACGAGTCCGGGGGCGATCTGCGCGACTCCGTGCTGAAGATCCTCAACGTGCTGCCCCGCTCCCACCCCTTCACCACGGTGCGCGCCGCCGAGCTGAAGAAGTGGGCGGAGAGCCGCGACCACCAGCGGATCATGGACGGCCACTACCCGCGCCGCGACGAGGACAAGGACACCTCGGTGACCGACTCCTTCCGGGAGTCCGCGGCCTCCTACGCCGACGCGGTCAAGAGCAGCAAGGACCCGCTGATGAAGCTGGTCGGCGACATCGCGGGCGGCACGGCGGACCTGGGCGGCAAGCTGCGCGACAAGTTCACCGGGGCGGGCGGGCGTCCCTCGGACAAGCCGTCCGGCCCGGACGGGTCGGCGCCGAAGGACGAGCCGGGGCCGTCAGCCGGCTGACGGTGTGGGCTGGGCCCCGGTGGCCAGGGTGGCGCAGAGGCCCTGGGGGGCGGGGCCGGTCGCGTACGGATCGGTGGCCACCGGGCCCCGGGCGCTCGCCCGCTCCCCCGCGAGGAGCGGCCGCAGCTGTCCGGCCACGTCGGCCGAGCACGCCTGCGGCCCGGCCTCCACCGCGCTGGCCTGCACCTCGGCGCGGTCGAGCCGCAGATCCTCGCTGTCGAGCCGGAAGTGGACCTCGCGGCGGACCATGAAGAGGGAGGCGTCCGTCGTGTGCGGCCCGTCGCCGGCCGGGCGCAGGGCGTAGACGAAGACGTAGTCGGTGCTGACGTCCAGTGCGTCGGAGCCGACCTCGGAGTACGTCATCGCGCCCTGGACGCGGATCTGGGGGTCGGCGAGGGCCACCTTGGCCGGGTCGAAGCGCACCAGCCAGCCGGTGGCGGCGTGCCTGCCGTCGTCGGCCGGGGCGGCCATGCTCCGGTCGAACTGGCCCATCAGATCGGGGTCGAGCAGCACCCGGATCTGCCGGACCGGGCCGCCGGCCAGCACGTCCGGATCGAGGGAGGACTTGATCAGGTAGTCCTTGGCGATCAGGAGGGCGTCCATGACCTGCGCCTCGGAGAAGTGCGCGGTCTTGGTGGCCGGGGGCAGGCTGATCCCGGCGCCGCCCGTGCGGTACGCGGCGGCCGGGCTGTGGGCGAACAGCTGCTCCGCGTCGCCGCCGGGCACCGGGCCCTGCGGGGCCAGCGGCACCACGGTCAGTTGCGTCGCGTCGGGGTGGCTGGTGGCCGGGGGCACGTAGGGGTGGCGTACGCCCATGTAGATGGCGGTGCTGAAGGCGATCAGGAGCAGCAGCACCAGCGCGATCGCCGGTTTGGAGGAAGCTCTGAGCGACCAGCCGGGCCGGGAGCGCACGGCCTGCGCGTGGTCGCGCAGGCGCTCCTGGGCGGAGAGCTCCTGGAGGCGGGCAGCGCGGACGAACGATTCGTCGAAGACGACGGACCGATACTCGTCGTCACCTCCGCCGGGGAGGCCCTCAGGTGTCCCCTCGGGTGGCACTCCACGCCCTGCCATACCTTCAGGGTAGGTCTGTCGGGGGGATGGTAAACGCGCTGGTGCGCGACAAGTTCCGACGAGTTCCCGCGCGCTGGTTCCGCTGCTGCTCAGGGGGCCGGCGATGCGCCGGAGACCACGGGTGCGGAGGCCGGTGCGGGTGCGGCGGCCGGGGGCGGCAGGGGCAGGCCGCCGGCGCCCGGCGCGGGGAGCCCGCCGGGGATCGGGGTGGCGCCGGCACCCGGGGCCACCGCGGCGCCCGGCCCCGCGGCGTTGGTGGGGTTGTCCACGTTGCTGGTGGCCGGCGGCGGGGCCTTGTCCTCGTGGTCGGAGGAGGCGCCCCGGTAGACGGCGGAGAAGGCGAGGGCGACCATGCCGATCCCCATGATCACGGCCATCAGCCAGGCGATGGGCCGGTGCCAGCGGGCGCTGCTGCGGTACGGGCGCAGCACGCCGCCGAAACGGCCGTAGGGGCCCGCCTCGGCTCCGCCGGACAGGCCGGGCCCGCCGAGGTCGTCCGGGTTGCGGCCGGAGCGGTAGGGGTCGTAGCCGTCGTCGTAGGACTCGTCGTCGGTGGCTCCGCCGCCGGCTCGGGCGCGGGCCGCCTCGGCGTCGGCGCGGGCCTGTGCGGCGGCGAGCAGGCGCTCGACGGCCGTGGGTTCGTGGATGGCCGCGGCCCGTACGAAGTCCTCGTCGAACACCACGGAGGCGAAGTCATCGTCCGCGCCCCCGCGGTCGTCGTCGGGCTCCCAGCCGTCCGGGAACGGCCCGCCCCCTGCGTCGTCCGGCACGCGTTCAGGGTAGCCCCGCCCGGTCGGTTTGGGCAGCCGGTGGCCGAACTCGGCCACCGCGGGGGCGAGTTGTCGCCATCGGTCCGGCCGCGGCGGTGGCCTACCGGATGTGGCCGTCGCCGGTCACGATGTACTTCGTCGAGGTCAGCTCGGGCAGCCCCATGGGGCCGCGGGCGTGGAGTTTCTGGGTGGAGATGCCGATCTCGGCGCCGAATCCGAACTGGCCGCCGTCGGTGAAGCGGGTGGAGGCGTTGACGGCGACCGTCGTGGAGTCCACGAGCTGGGTGAAGCGCCGGGCGGCGGCCTGCGAGGTGGTGACGATGGCCTCGGTGTGGCCCGAGGTCCACTGCCGGATGTGGGCGACGGCCGCGTCGAGGGAGTCGACGACGGCGGCCGCGATGTCGTACGACAGGTACTCGGTCTCCCAGTCCTCGGCCGTGGCCGCGACGACGGTGGCCTTGGAGCCGCCCGCGCGGCTCCGCACCCGCTCGTCGGCGTGGACGGTGACGCCGGCGTCGGCGAGGGCGTCGAGGGCGCGCGGCAGGAAGGCGTCGGCGATGTCCTGGTGGACGAGGAGGGTCTCGGCGGAGTTGCAGACCGAGGGGCGCTGGGCCTTGGAGTTGATCAGGATGGAGACGGCCATGTCGAGGTCGGCCTGCGCGTCGACGTAGACGTGGCAGTTGCCGGTGCCGGTCTCGATGACGGGGACGGTGGACTGCTCGACCACGGTGCGGATCAGGGAGGCGCCGCCGCGCGGGATGAGGACGTCGACCAGGCCCCGGGCGCGCATCAACTCCCTTACGGAGTCGCGGGATTCGCCGGGCACCAGCTGGACCGCGTCGGCGGGCAGGCCCTTGCCGGCGACGGCGTCGCGCACGACGGCGACCAGGGCGGTGTTGGAGGCGTACGCGGAGGACGAGCCGCGCAGCAGGACCGCGTTGCCGGACTTGAGGCAGAGGGCGGCGGCGTCCACGGTCACGTTGGGCCGGGCCTCGTAGATGATGCCGACGACGCCGAGCGGGACGCGGACCTGGCGCAGGTCGATGCCGTTGGGCAGGGTCGAGCCGCGGACGACCTCGCCGACGGGGTCGGGCAGGGCCGCCACGTGGCGTACGTCACCGGCGATGGCGGCGATCCGCTCGGGTGTCAGGGTGAGCCGGTCGATGACGGTCTCGCTGGTGCCGGCCTCGCGGGCCTTGGCGACGTCCGCCGCGTTGGCCTCGACGATCTCGGCGGTCCGCGCTTCGAGGGCGTCCGCGATGGCGAGCAGCACGTCGTCCTTGACCGCGCGCGGAAGTGGCGCGATCTCGGCGGCCGCGGCGCGCGCCCGGCGGGCGGTCAGCACAACCGGGGACACCGGGGGCGTGGAGTCGGACGAGGAGGCCGGGGAGGGCGAGGTGTGCGAAGCCATGTCCGCAGGGTAATGGGCGACGGCCGGGCGTTTCGCCCCGGTTCCACTTCCCGAGACGGGGGCGGAAGCGGGGCCGGCCGGGCCGGCCGGAGGGGACGGGGCCGGGAGGCGGGCGCGGTGGGTCAGCAGGGTGAGCGGGGCGACAAGGATCAGAAGGGTCAGAAGGGTCAGAAGGGGTGGACGCCGACGGGCGCGGCCGGTGGCGGGCCGTATCCCTCGGCGAGCCGCTGGTGGTAGGTGCCGCGGTCGATCACTTCGAGGCCGACGATCTCCCAGGGCGGGAGCCTGGCGGTGGAGCGGTGCTCGCCCCACAGGCGCAGGGCGACGGCGGCCGCGTCGTGCAGGTCGCGGGCCTCTTCCCAGTAGCGGATCTCGGCGTGGTCGTTGGCGTAACGGCTGGTCAGCAGGAACGGGTGGTCGTGGGCGAGCTGTTCGAGGCCGCGGCGGACCTCCTTCAGCGGCGCCTCGGCCCCCGAGACGCTGAGCGTGATGTGCCACAGCCTGGGGAGGTCCCCGGGCTCGTCGGGTGCTGCTCCGCGTTCGACGTCGGCCCCCGTCCCCACGCTGGTCAGGGTCCGCTCAGCCGTCGTCCCTCGGGGCGCCGCTCCCGGGCGCGCTCGTCTCACCGGCGGCCTCCTGTGCTGATGTGTGCGATGCGGTGCGGTACTGCGCGGATCGCCGGTCCGCGCGTACCCCCGCCTCAAAGTTGACCAGCCCGAGGCCGGGCGCGGGGCGGTTTTCCTGAAGGTGTCTGTCCTGAGGCTGGACTTTCAGCCGTTTCAGGGGTGCAGGACGACCAGATCGTCCCTGTGTACGACTTCGCGCTCGTAGCCGGGGCCGAGCTCGCGCGCGAGGTCGTGGGTGGAGCGGCCGAGCAGCTGGGGGATCTCCTTGGCGTCGAAGGTGACCAGGCCGCGGGCGACGGGCCGGCCCTGGAGGTCGCGCAGTTCGACCGGATCGCCCGCGGCGAAATCGCCCTCGACGGCGGCGATCCCGGCGGGGAGCAGCGACTTGTGGCCTTCGACGACGGCCCGTACGGCTCCGTCGTCGAGGACGAGGGCGCCCTGCGGGGTGGAGGCGTGGGCCAGCCACAGGAGCCGGTCGGCCGAGCGGCGTCCGGTGCGGTGGAAGTGGGTGCCGGTGGCGCGCCCGGCGAGCGCGTCGGCGGCCTGGCTCGCGGAGGTGAGGACGACGGGGATGCCCGCGGCGGCGGCGATGCGGGCGGCCTCGACCTTGGTGACCATGCCGCCGGTGCCGACGCCGGCCTTGCCCGCGCTGCCGATCTGGACGTGGGCGATGTCCTCGGGTCCGCGCACTTCGTCTATGCGGGAGGTGCCGGGCTTCGACGGGTCGCCGTCGTAGAGGCCGTCGACGTCGGAGAGGAGGACGAGCAGGTCGGCGCGGACCAGGTGGGCGACGAGCGCGGCGAGGCGGTCGTTGTCGCCGAAGCGGATCTCGTCGGTGGCGACCGTGTCGTTCTCGTTGACGACGGGGAGCGCGCCCATGGCCAGGAGCTGGTCGAGGGTGCGGTAGGCGTTGCGGTAGTGGGCGCGGCGGCTGGTGTCGTCGGTGGTGAGCAGCACCTGTCCGACGCGCACGCCGTAGCGGGCGAAGGAGGCGGTGTAGCGGGCGACGAGGAGGCCCTGGCCGACGCTGGCGGCGGCCTGTTGGCGGGCGAGGTCCTTGGGGCGGCGGCGCAGGCCAAGGGGGGCGAGGCCGGCGGCGATGGCGCCGGACGACACGAGGACGATGTCCTTCTCGCCGCCGCCGCGCGCCTTGGCGAGCACGTCGACGAGGGCGTCCACGCGGTCCGCGTCGAGGCCGCCGGACGCCGTGGTGAGTGAGGACGACCCGATCTTGACTACGATGCGGCGGGCCTGAGCCACCTGCTGCCTTGCCACTGTCACACGGTGAAATCTATGCCAGGACGGCGGCGCGGCGCTTGGAAGTCCCAGCCGGCGGACAGCCTCAACGGGACCGGACGGAGAGTCATTAAGATCGAAAAAGTATGAAAACTGGGGAAGCTGTGGGCCGCTGGGGTGTTGAAGCCCACATGGCCATAGCGTGCGGCTTTGTACCGACGAGGCAAATTTCAGGTCGGAAGTGAAACCTCCTGCGCCGCTACCCCCTCCCTTCTGATGACTGATCGAACAACTCCATGGCGGGCTCCCGGGGGAATCGGGGCGCATGGATGCAACAAGGAGCGTGCCCGATGCCGTCGTCACCACCTCGCCGACGTCTGCTGCAGGTCGCCGGGGGCGGCCTCGTGGCGGCGCCTCTCGCCTACGGCGGATGGCAGTGGCTCGCGCCACGCGGCGGCTCCGGTGACTCGGCCTCGTCCACCGGCACCACGACCGGAAAGCCCGCCTCCGACTCGGCCGATCAGGCGTATCTGCATGTGATCGCGCACGCCGACGACAGCATCTACTTCATGAACCCGGACCTGGAGCAGTCGATACGCAGCGGCTCCCTCTCGGTGACGGTGTGCATGACCAGCGGCGAGTCGGACGGACGCAACGCGCCGGGCAAGTCCCCCCAGTTCAAGACGATGCGCACCGACCGGCCGGGGTTCGCGCGGGCCCGGATCAACGGGCTGCGCGCCGCCAACGCCCTGATGGCGACGGGCGACGACAACAGCCCGTGGACGGTGGAGCCGGTCGAGCTGCTGCCCGGGTTCCGCTCCGAGCTGCACTACCTCCAGGCGGCGCCGCACGTCCAGCTGATCTACATGGGGCTGTGCGAGGCGCGCTATGTGAGCGTGCCGCGCCCGGTCAGCCTGCGGGGTCTGTGGCTGGGCGCCATCAAGGAGTTGCCCACCCTGCCGGGCACGGGCAGCACGGTGCGGATGCCGCGCGCCTACACGCGCGACCAGATCATCGACGCCCTGGCGGCGACGATCGCCCGGGTCAATCCGACGGTGATACGGACCCTGGACCCGACGCCCATGCACGCGCCGCGCGAGACGGTGGCGATGATGAGCGCGCCGACGATACTGCGCGGCTTGAGCTATCTGGACCATCAGGACCACACGTCGTCGGCGCAGTTCATGCAGGCCGCGATGGAGCGCTACTGGGGCCGCGGCAAGGGCCGCGCGGCCTCGGTGTCCAACTACGTCGGCTACCCCACCAATTACACGCCGCCGTCCCTCGACGCGGCGGCGACCCGGCGCAACTCCCAGCTCCTCAACGCCTACGGCTGGGTGGACCACCGCGACTGCGGAGACCCGGCGGGCTGCGGCGACCTGAAGGTGGGCCCCAACGGCCTCAAGGGCGGCGGCGCCGGCTGGGCGCGCGGCACCCGCACCCGCGCCCCGGGCACCTCGCGCTGGGTCGCGCCGCTCAAGGACGGCCGGCTCGCGGCGTTCGCGGTGCTCAACGGCGCGGTGCGCTGCTGGGTCGAGCAGGCGGCGGGCAAGGGCCCGTGGGTCGGGCCGTTCGACGCGGTGGGCAGCGCGGGCGGCCCGCTCGACCCGCAGGTGGAGGTCGCGCGCCACCCGGACGGAACGCTTCAGCTGTTCGCCGTGCGTACGGTGCTGCCGTTCCGCGGGCAGAAGCACCACAAGGAGCTGGTCTGTGTCGCACAGATCGGGATCGGCGCCGACGGGGTGCCGAAGTTCGGCGCGTGGAGCTCGCTCGGGGCGCCCGACACGGTCGCCGAGAAGACGCTGGAGACGGGCTTTCCGGCGACCGCGGTCGGCCCGGACGGCACGGTGCACGTCGTGGCGCGCAACTGGGCGGGCGACGTCGCGCTGCGCAGCGGGCGCGGCGGCAAGGGCTGGAGCCCGTGGCGGCTCCTGGACCACCCGGAGGGCAAGCCGCCGGTGCACCCGCTGGTGGTGGAGGGGATCGACGCGCTGGTCGACCGCGCGGGCCGGCTCCACGTGGTGGCGCCGATCGCCAAGACGGTGCTGCACTGGATGGCGCCGGCCCCCGGTGATGTGCCCCGGCTGTCCGCGCCGACGGGTCTGACGCCTTCGGGCAGCGCGGTGAGTCTGGCCGCGGACGGCAAGGGCGGCGTCTGCGCGGTCTACCGCCAGGCCGGCACCGCGCAGGTGGCCGTCGCCTCCCCGGCCGGTCCGACGGGGCCGTGGAAGGTGGGGCGGCGAACGCCGATGGGCGGGTACGGGCGGGTCGCGGTGACCCGGCTCACCGGGACCGGCTCCCCCATGGTGCTGGCGGCCAGGGACGACCAGGGCCGGGTGGTCCCCTCCTCGCACGACTCGGCGAAGCCGGACGGCTGGGAGGAGCCCGGCATGCAGTTCGTGGGGATACCGGGCGTGGCGCAGGACTCGGCGGGCCGGGGCGTGCTCGTGGTGCTCGGCACGGACGGCCGGTTGTACGCCACCCGTCAGAGCAGGCCGGGCGCCGGGTTCGGCGAGTGGGGCGCGGCGGTGAAAGAGGGCGCCGGGAGCCGCGTGTAGGACGCGCACGTGCGAAGGGGCGGACACCGCGATGGTGTCCGCCCCTTCGTGCGTCCGGGGTGCGGTACGGCCGCGCACGTCCGGGGTGCGGTGCGCCCGCTACTTCACCGGGATCCTGGGCGCCGCCGTCTCGGGCTCGTCGGTGTCCTGCCCGCGGGGCACCAGAATGCGACGGGACAGCACATAGGTGAACGGGATCGCGACCACGGCGGCGACCAGCGGGGCGATCGTCTTGTTCATGCCGACCCAGTGCACCAGCGCGAAGAGCCCGGCGCTCTGCACCGCGAAGTTGGTGACGTTGGTGAGCGGGAAGAGCAGGAACTTCTTCCAGCTCGGCTTGGTGCGGTAGGTGAAGTAGGTGTTGAGGAAGAACGAGCCGACCATGCTCAGCAGGAAGGCGATGGTGTACGCGAGGAAGTACGGCAGGCCCGCCCAGTGGAGCAGGGGCCAGTAGAACGCGTAGAAAGTACAGGTGTTGACGCCGCCGACGAAGCCGAAGCGGATCACCTGCCCGAGCTGACTGGGCATCAGACCACCTTGTGCGTCTGCTCGTCGCGCAGCGGGGCGCGCCGCTGGACGCCCTCCGGCTTGCCCGGGAAGCCGTGCGCCTCCTTGACCAGGAAGTGCGGGCGGCGCTTGGTCTCGTAGTAGATGCGGCCGATGTACTCGCCGATCAGGCCCAGCATCATCATCTGGACGCCGCCGAGGCCCACGATGATCGCGACGAGGGTGACGTAACCCGGGGTGCTCACGCCGTAGGCGATGGCGGCGACGGTGATCCACAGGGCGTAGGCCGCGCCGACGCCGGCGAGCAGGACGCCGAGCCAGATCGCCAGGCGCAGCGGACGGTTGTTGAAGGAGATCAGGCCGTCCATGCCGTAGTTCAGCAGGGAGCCGAACTTCCACTTGGTCTCGCCGGCCTCGCGCTGGGCGTTCTGGTAGTCGAAGGTGACGGTGTCGAAGCCGATCCAGGAGAACAGGCCCTTGGAGAAGCGGTTGTACTCGCCCAGCGACAGCAGCGCGTCCACGGCGGGACGCGACAGCATGCGGAAGTCGCCCACGCCGTCGGTGAGTTCGACGTCGACCCACTTGTTGACCGCGCGGTAGTAGATGCTGCTCAGCGCCGAGCGGACCTTCTTGTCGCCCTCGCGGGTGCGGCGGGCGATGATCTGGTCGTGGCCGAGCTGGTAGAGGTCGATCATCCGCCCGATGAGCTCCGGCGGGTGCTGGAGGTCGGCGTCCATGATGACCACGGCGTCGCCGGTGGCCTCGCGCAGCCCGGCGAGCATGCCGGCCTCCTTGCCGAAGTTGCGGCTGAAGGAGACGTAGCGGGTGGCGTCGGGGTGCTTTTCGGCCAGGTCCCGCAGGTGCAGGAGCGTCTTGTCGCGGCTGCCGTCGTCGACGTAACAGATCTCGTACTCCACCCCCAGGGTGTCGAGCACGCTGCGCGTCTTGGCGTCGAACTGGTCAATGACCGCGTCTTCGTTGTAGCAGGGGACAACGACCGACAGCTTCATCATCAGCGCTTTCCGTGGGAAGAAGAGAGGGGGGAGGTACGGGACGACCGGACGCGGAGCACCGCGCCGACCCCCACGGCGAGCAGCACCAGCAGAGCCAGGCCGCTCGCCAGGAGTCCGGGCTTGAGCCCGGGAGTCTGGAAGGAACACGAGACCCGGGATCCGCCGTCGCCGAGATCCACGGCCATCAACCCGCCCAGCGTACCGGGGGCCCGTGCGGCGCCCCCGTCGACCGAGCACTGCCAGCCGGTGACGGCGGGCGTGGAGATGACGGCGGTGCCGGTGGTGCCCTTGCGGAAGGTGGCGGCGATCGAGTGTCCCCCGGCCGTCACCTTCAGCGGGGCCGTGGCCTTGAGTTCCTGGACGGCGGCCTTGAGCTTCGCAGGGTTCAGGCACCCGACCGGGAACCGCGGGATGTCCTGCGCCTTGTGCGTGCCCAACGCGACGGTGAACTTGCCCGTGGCCGGGACGGTGCCGAGCGGGAGCAGGGTGTTGCTGGTCATGGTGGCGCGGCCGTGCTGCTCCTGGGTCCTGCCGAGCGCCTGGACGCTGCCCGCGTACCAGGGCGCGTACCAGTACGCCTCGGCGCCGGGGGTGCAACTGGCGGTGAACGAGGTCCACTTGGAGCCCGTGGTGGTGCCGGGCAGATGCAGCTCGCCGCTCGGCCCGGGGGTGGCCGGCGGGCCGCCGGCGGGGGCGAGGGCGGGCACGTCGTAGACGGTGGCCCCGAGCACCCGCTCCTGGCGGGCGTAGACCGAGGCGTCGTGGGCTCCGGTGTCGGTGGTCCGGCCGGGCCGCAGGGTGACCACGGGCGGCGCGGCGACGGAGTGCTGGACGAACCCGTCGGGGTTCTTGGCCCAGTCCAGATAGCTGCTGACGCCCATGATCGCGCGGCCGACGGGGTCGGTGAAGCTGAGGGTGTGCCGGCCCTGGATGTACCAGCCGGCGCCGAGGGACTGCAGCGCCTCGGCGGTCTTCGCCGGAACGTAGCTGCTGTAGTACGAGCCGCCCTCGCCGCCGAGCAGCATCGGGTCGTTGTTGGCGTACTCGTGCGGGCCGGGGTCGCTGCGCGTGGCGGGCCAGTCGTCGTGGGCCCGGACCGCGGCGCGGGCGGCGAGCGAGTGGGCGTCCAGGGTCCGCTTCGGCGCCCACCAGGACTTGGCGTCACGGATCGAGGTGACCGAGAAGACGGTGTACGCCGTGGACAGGAACACGGTGCAGGCGAGGAGGCCGGTCAGGGCGATGCGGGGGCCCCGGTCGCCGCGGTGGCGGTACAGGAGCACGAGCAGCGCGAGGACGAGCACGCCGCCGCCGATGGTGAGGATCCAGGCCGCGCGCACCATGTAGATGCTGCGGGCGCCGAGCGCCACCACGACGGCGGTCACGACGGCTCCGTACAGGAGCTCCTTGGGGTGCGGGCGGCGGGCCAGCGCCATCCAGGCGACGATCACGAGCATCGCGGTCAGCGCGATGGAGGCGCGGTACGGGCTGCCGTTCGGCATGGCCAGGCCGTGCCAGAGCAGGATCGTCGGCGTCCAGACGTAGGAGAGCGCGACCAGGACGAGCAGCACGCACCAGGCGATCCGCTCCTTGCCCGGCACCCGCCGCACGAACGGCAGGGTGAAGACGAGGAGCAGCGGCAGGATGCCGACGGAGACCTGCGGCGCGGGGGCGAGCAGTCCGCCGGGGAGCAGGTGCGCCAGGTAGTCGGCGTAGCCGGGCGGGCCCTGGTAGGTGGCGTCGGGCGCGGGCTGCGAGAGCTTGCTCGCCTTGAGGCCGACGGTCAGGACGGGGGCGGCGAGCAGGATCCCGGTCGCGGTCATCGCGCCGGCCCGCAGCAGGGCGTTCAGCCGCTGCCGCGCGGGGGTGTCCTCCAGGAGCAGGCGGACGACGAAGACGAGGCCCATGCCGATGGTGGCCATGGCGGCGATGTAGAAGTTGCCGGCCCACGCGGCGAAGACGAGGAGGGTGCCGAGGATCCAGTGCCGGCCGCGCAGGCACCAGTCGGAGGCGATGCCGAGGAGCGGGAAGGCGGCCATGCCCCACATCCACATGGGGTCGGAGAAGCCGTCCGAGATCATCCACGCGCTGACGGCGTAGCCGACCGAGAGCAGGCCGCGCAGCCAGGGCGAGCCGGGGTGCAGGCGTCCGAGCAGGACGGTCATGAGGAACGCGGCGAGGCCGGCGCTGACCACGGTGACCAGGAAGACCGGTATTTCGACCTGGTCGCGCGGGAACAGCGGGACGAGCCAGGAGAAGGGGTTCATCAGATAGGTGAAGAAGTCCCCGAGGAAGGGGACGCCGAAGCCGCTGTTCCAGTTGAAGAACAGGTCTCCCGAGGCGTCCCCGCGCAGGAGGTCCCACAGGTGCGCGTGGAAGGGCACGAACTGGTTGCCCAGGTCGTTGACCGCGCGTGAACGCGACCCGAACGGGTATGTGCCGTGGACGGCCATCGCGAGGCAGTAGGCACCCATGGAGATCACTGCCGACAGGGTCGCGGCGATCGTCTGCGCTCCGAGGATCTTCGGGCGGGGCCGACTGCTCCGTTCGGTCGTCGCCGCCTGTTCCGCGGGGGAGGTCTTCAGCACCGTGCCTTCTCGTTCACTCGCTCTGTGTCCGCTTCGCCCGCGATGACCCGGCTTGATGGCCATGGACAGGGTCCAGGGAGAAGTATGACGTTCCCGACGGGCGTGCGCTCCTGCCACCGCCTCTTCGAAAGATGGCTCGCGGACCCCATTGGTTGCCCGCTCTTCTTTCACAGTTGAGTAACGAACCACCGGGAGGCTCGATGCGTCCGTACCGGCCACGGGCGACGCCCGCCCCGGGCGGCTGCCGGGAGGGCGATGGATACCAGGTAGCGTTGAACCGCATGCCATTAGCACAAATAGATTGAGGTGCCAGTGCCTGACGTCTCTGTGATCGTCATCGTCTACAACGATGCCGATCGACTGCCGACGGCCGTCCAGTCTGCTCTGGACCAGACGCACAAGAGCGTCGAGGTCCTGATCGTCGACGACTGCAGCAAGGACCGCTCCTACGAGGTAGCCCAGGAGCTCCAGGCCGCCAACCCGGGACGGGTGCGGGCATTCCAGCTGCCGCAGAACAGCGGTGGCTGCGGGGCACCCCGTAACCACGGCATCTCCGAGGCTCTTGGCACGTACGTAATATTCCTCGACAGCGACGACGTCCTGGAGGAGAACGCCTGCCGGAACATGGTCGGCGCGGCCGAGCGCACCGGCGCCGATCTCGTCTCCGGCCTGTGCGTGCGGGTCTTCGTGGACAGCCGGCACGGCAAGACCACCGAGTGGTACCCGTGGCTGTACGCGACGAGCCGCACCCTGGAGTCGATCACCGAGCTGCCCGACCTGCTGGTCTTCGACACCCTCTCCACCAACAAGTGCTACCGGCGTGAGTTCCTGCTCGAACAGAATCTGTCCTTCCCGGTCGGCATTCACTACGAGGACCTGCTGTTCTCGGCGCAGGCGTATGTCGCGGCCCGGCGCATCGCCCTGATCCCCAACCGCGTGTACTCGTGGAACGTCGTGGAGAACTCCGCGGAGAAGTCGATCAGCAACCGGCGCCACGAGATCGCCAACTTCGTGCACCGCATGGAGATCCACCAGCGCATCGACGAGCTGCTGGAGGAGAAGGGCTACGAGGACCTCAAGTTCCGCAAGGACGTCAAGTTCCTCAAGCACGACCTTGTGCTCCATCTGCGCGATCTTCCGCTCCTGGACACCGCGTACCGGCACGAGTTCGCCGAGCTGGCCAACAGCTACCTGGCGACGATCTCTCCGCTCGCCTACGCCGAGGTCCAGCCCATCCAGGCGATCTGCGCCTACCTCCTGGGCAAGGAGGACTGGAAGAACCTGCTGCCCGCGGCCGACGCCCTCAACACGCCCGGCAAGCTCACCGTGCCCCTGGTGGAGCAGGACGGGCGCGTCTACTGGTGCGCCGAGCACCTGGACGACCCGGACGGCGCCCGCATCCTCGACGTCACGGACGCCGGCCACCACATCCGTCCGCTGAACAAGCTCTCCCTCGGCAACCGCCTCACCTCCTACTCCGACGACGGCCGCGACAAGGTGCGCCTCAGCGGCTCGGTGGTCAATCCGCTGGGCCGGATCAAGCCCGGCGCGAAGCTGAGCGGCACCCTGGAGTTCCGGGCCCGCCGCACCAGCCTGCAGTCCTTCCGCTTCCCGCTGGCCTCGGTGACCCACGCGGGCACCACGCTGGACTGGGAGGCCGAGGCCGACCTCGGCCACAAGCTGCGCCCGCTCGGCATCATCGACGTGGTGTGGGACGTCCGGATGAACCTGGTGATCGACGGCGAGACCGTCACCACCCGTGTCTCGGCCGGCGGGATCGACGTGAACGCGGGCCACGCGCTGCGCGTCCGTCCCCGTCTGACCCGTCTGGTCTCCGACCGCATCGAGCCGTCGGTCTCCAAGAAGGGCAACCTGAGCTACGTCCTGACCGCCTCGGGCGCCGCGACCGTCCGCACCCAGGGCCTGATCGAGGAGGCCCTGCGGAGCAAGGCCGCCGGGGTCGCCAAGCAGGGCCTGCGCAAGGCCCGCCGGGTGAAGAAGGACCTCAGCTCGGGCGAGACCAAGGTCCGCGTCTACCACGACGTGTTCTCCAAGCTGCCGCTCCGCAAGGGCCTGGTGGTCTTCGAGAGCCACATGGGCAAGCAGTTCAGCGACAGCCCGAAGGCGATCTACGACGAGATGCGCCGCCAGGGCGTCGAGTTCGAGGCCGTCTGGGCCTACGAGGGCGCCAAGCCCACCGGCTTCCCCAAGGACGCCACGCTGGTCAGACGCTGGAGCTACCCCTACCTGCGGGCCCTGGCGCAGGCCGAGTTCTGGATCGACAACCAGGGCTTCCCCAAGACGCTGACCAAGCGGGCCGGCACCACGTACATCCAGACCTGGCACGGCAGCGCCCTGAAGCGGATGGGCTTCGACCTGCCGCAGATGAAGGTGCTCGCCCGTCCCGACCGCGAGCGCCTCCAGCAGGCCCTGGACCGCTTCGACCACTTCCTGGTCCGCTCCGAGCACGACGTACGCACCCTCGCCGAGGCGTTCCGGCTGCGCGACGACCGGCTGCTGCGCGTGGGCTACCCGCGCAACGACGAGCTGGTGCGGGCGCGCGAGCAGGAGAGCGCGAGCGGTGTGCGCGAGCGCGGTGCCATCGCCGCCGAGCTGAAGATCGACCCGGCCAAGAAGGTCCTGCTGTACGCGCCGACGTTCCGGACCACGCCGAAGGGCGCGGTGCGCCGTTTCGAGCTGCCCTTCGACGTCGAGGCCTTCGCGAAGCGCTTCGGCGACGAGTACACGCTGCTGATCCGCTCGCACTACCTCAACCAGGTCGTGCTGCCGCCGTCGGTGCGCGACCGGGTGATCGACGTCTCCAGCGGCTACGACATCTCGCCGCTGCTCGTCCTCTCCGACGCCCTGATCACCGACTATTCGTCGCTGATGTTCGACTACACCCTGCTCGACCGCCCGATGATCTTCTTCACGTACGACTACGAGGAGTACGCGGGCGAGGCCCGGGGCACCTACTTCGACCTCCGGGAGAAGGCGCCGGGGCCGATGGTGGACACCGAGGCCGCGCTGTTCGCGGCGGTGGAGGAGCTCAAGTCGGCGGACACCGAGTACACCGGGGCGCGGGAGCGTTTCGCCGCCGAGTTCGGCGAGTACGACCGGGGCACCGCCGCCCAGCAGATCGTCGACAAGTTCTTCACCTCCGGGAGCGGCAAGTGACCGAGCAGACCGCCAAGGACGGCGGCCGTGACATCTTCATCGTCTCCAACGCCGTCAACGAGCTCGGCGGCGTGGCGACCTGGTCGCACCAGATGGCCCAGCTGTTCGCGGCCCGCGGCAACCTGGTCCACATGGTCGGCATCACCCCGCCCACCCACGCCTTCGAGCTGGCCGCGGACCTGCCGTACGGCACGACCACGCTGTACGACGCCCATCCGCCGTCGGTGCCGGGCCCGCGCGGCATCAAGGGCAAGCTGAACCTGGCCGAGCACCGCCGTCGCGCCGCCCGCACCGCGGGGATGCACGAGCAGGCCGCCAAGCTCACCCGGATGTTCCGCAAGGCCCGGCCCGGCGCGGTCGTCATCGTCACGCAGGTGTGGGCGATGGAGTGGGTGGCGCTCGCCGACACCTCCACCGTCACCGTCATCGGCATGACGCACGAGTCGTTCGAGACCTGCCGCAGGTCCTCCCGGTTCGGGCGGGTCAAGCGCTTCTACAAGGACGTCGACCGGCTGCTCGCGCTGACCCGCGAGGACGCCGACCTGTGGGCCCAGCAGAGGCTCGACAACGTCGACTTCATGCCCAACCCGCTGCCGTTCTTCCCCGAGACGCCGTCGCCGCGCACCTCCAAGCACGTGGTGAGCATCGGCCGGCTCCACGAGGAGAAGGGCACCGACCTGCTCCTGGACGCCTGGGCCGGAGTGGCTCCGCTGCACCCGGGCTGGACGCTGCGGATCTACGGTTCGGGCTCGGACGAGGAGACGCTGCGCCGCCAGTGCACCGCGCTGGGTCTGGACGGCTCGGTGGAGTGGATGGGCCGGACCGACGACCCGGCGGGCGCGCTGCGCGACGGCGCGGTCTTCACGCTCGCCTCGCGCGGTGAGGGCTTCCCGCTCTCGCTCCTGGAGGCCATGGCCACGGGTGTGCCGTGTGTGGCCTTCGACGTCGCCCCCGGCATCCGGGAGATCATCCGGGACGGCGAGGACGGCCTGCTCGCGCCGCCCGGCGACACCCTGCTCTTCGCGCGCCGCCTGGAGACGCTCCTCGCCGACCAGGACCTGCGCGACCGGTTCGGAGACGCGGCCCGCGAGAACATCCAGCGCTACCGGACGGACGAGATCGTCCGGCGCTGGGAGGACCTCTTCTCGTTCCTTCAGCGGTGATCCGCGAGGTGTGACCGCCCGGTACGACGCGAAAGGCCCCGCCGCTCGGCGGGGCCTTTCGCGTCTGCGCGTACGGAATGTGCGGGGCGGGTCAGCCGTCGCGGTGGTGGCGCCAGCCGTTCCACGCCGAGGAGATCATCGAGCGCACGTCGTGGTGCGCCTTCCAGCCCAGCTCGGCGGCGATGCGGTCGGCGGACGCGACGACGCGCGCCGGGTCGCCCGCGCGGCGCGGGTGGACCTCGGGGGTGATGCCACGGCCGCTGATCTCGTTGATCAGGTCGGCCATCTCGCGCACCGAAACGCCTTCGCCGCGGCCGATGTTGACCGTCAGGTCGCGGTACTCGCCGGCCTCCGCGGTCTCGGCGAGCTTGCGGGCGGCGGCCAGGTGGGCGTCGGCGAGGTCCTCGACGTGGATGTAGTCGCGCACGCAGGTGCCGTCGGGGGTCGCGTAGTCGTCGCCGAAGATGCGCGGCGGCTGCCCCTCCTCCAGCTTCTCGAACACCATCGGAACGAGGTTGAAGACGCCGGTGTCGGCGAGCTCGGGGGTGGCGGCACCCGCCACGTTGAAGTAGCGCAGGCAGCCCGTGGAGATGCCGTGCGCCTTTCCGGCGGCGCGCACCAGCCACTCGCCGGCCAGCTTGGTCTCGCCGTACGGGCTCATCGGCAGGCACGGGGTGTCCTCGGTGACGAGGTCGACGTCCGGCATGCCGTACACGGAGGCGGAGGAGGAGAACAGGAAGGTGCGCACGCCCGCGGCGGCGACCGCCTCCAGGAGGACGGTCAGGCCGAAGACGTTCTCGCGGTAGTAGTGCAGCGGGATCTCGACGGACTCCCCGACCTGCTTCTTGCCCGCGAGGTGCACCACACCGGTGATCGCGTGCTCGGCGAAGGTGCGGTCGAGGAGCTCGCGGTCCAGGACGGAGCCGACGACCAGCGGAACGTCCTGCGGCACCCGGCCCTTGTCACCGGTGGAGAGGTCGTCGAGGACGACCACGTTCTCGCCCGCCGCCGTCATGGCCCTCACGACGTGGGAACCGATGTATCCGGCGCCGCCGGTGATCAGAAAAGTCATATGCGCGTCCACGTCCTCATCGTCGCTTCGATCGAGCCGTCCGGGCCAGTCTGCGCAGCTTCCCGCCGACCACCCCGAAGGCCCCCTGCACTCCGGGCGCGAGCCGCACCGCGAGCGATCCGCTCGACGTGCGGTACGGCTGCACCAGCAGAACACCGTACCGGCTGCCGGGAACGGCCGTGCGCCGCAGACCGCCCGCCAGGGCCCGCACGGTGGTGCGCGGGCCGGGTCCCGCCGGGGTGTCCAGACGGACCCGCAGGTCCCAGATCTGGGTGCCGCGGCCGCCCGCGGCGGCGAGGCCGGCCAGGGGCACGGACACCTGGCCGCTCCAGCCGCCGTCGGCGGTCCGCAGCGGTGCCGTGACGGTCAGGGCGCTCTCGCCGCCGTCCCGCGGCACGAACTCCACGTCGGCGGCGGTGGGCGCCCCGGCCGCCGCGAGCCGGCCGTACAGCTCGTGCACGCGCAGCTTGAGGACGCCGCGCCGGCCGGCGAGCAGCGTCGCGTCGACGGTGACGGGGAGCCGCTCGGCGGGCAGCGCGTCGAGCCCGTCCAGCGGTACGCCGGCGAGGTCCTCGGCCCATACGGGCCCGCCGTCGGCGGTGGCGTACGGCGGCAGCAGGCGGGGCGGGTCGGCGGCGAGCTGGGAGAGCCGGTCCAGGTCGCGGGGCCCGTCGGCGACGAGCACCACCTGGGCGAGCCAGCGGGCCGGCGCGGTGGCCGCGGCGAGGTCGGCGGGGGCGAAGCCGGCGAGGTGGTCGCGGGTCAGGCGCCACCAGTCGGCCCGGTAGGCGGCGTCGCGCACGCGCAGCTCGCGCAGGTACAGACACAGGTCGTAGTCGACGAACTTGGTGCGGCAGGCGGCCGCGAGCTCCTTGCGGCCGGCGGCGGCGAACGCCTCGACGGCCTCGGTGTGGGCGGCGATGCGGGCCTGCCAGTTGGCCACGTCGGCGCGGGCCAGCGAGATCGACACCTGGGCGGCGGCGCGGCGCACGTGCCAGACGTAGACCAGCTCGGGGACGACCGCGACGCGGGGGGCGGCGGCGTACACCCGGGCCGCGAAGACGAAGTCCTCGTAGGTGAACTTCCCTTCCGGGAACCGGAGTTGACGGTCAGTCAGGAAGTCGCGGCGGTAGAGCTTGTTGACGCAGAGGGTGTCGTGGAGCAGGCGCGGCTCATCCTCGGGCGACGCGTACACGGCGGCCTCGCGGTACAGACCGGGCTGCCAGCGCACGTCCCGCCCGGCGGGCAGCTCACGGCGGACGGCCCGGCCGACGGTGACCTCGGCGCGGTGCTCCTCGGCGGCGGCGAGCAGCGCGGGGACGGCGCCGGGGGGCAGCACGTCGTCACTGTCGAGGAACATCACGTACGGGGCGGTGGCGGCGGCGATCCCGTCGTTGCGGGGTGTTCCGCAGCCTCCGCTGTTCTCCGTACGGCGCACCACGCGCAGCCGGGGCTCGGTGGTGGCCAGCTGGTCGAGGACGGCGGCCGTGCCGTCGCTCGAACAGTCGTCGACGGCCACGACCTCGGTGACGGCGGAGCCCTGCGCGAGCGCGGAGCGTACGGCGGCGGTGACGAGGGCGGCGTCGTTGTAGGCGATGACGACGACGCCGACGCCGAGGGGGCTGTCGCCGTTCGGGGAGGTAGCGCGCGGACTCACCCGCAGAATCCTACGTGAGCCGGACTTCCCCACACCGCTCGGCACCGGGTGCCCTACGGGGGCGCGGGGAACTGCGCGGGCGACCCAGCACGGTCCGCAGCCGAAAGCCTGGCCCCTGGGGCTCCGCCCCAGACCCCGTTCGCGCCTTAAGGGCGCTCGTCCTCAAACGCCGGACAGGCTGAAGACGCCGGTGCAGGGCGCCCTGCCAAGGGAACCCCGCCGGGGCGCGGGACTGTGCCGTCTACGCGGCTCCGCCACGACGAGCGCGACCGGTCGGCACCGGGTGCCCTACCAGGGGCGCGGGGAACTGCGCGGGCGACCCAGCACGGTCCGCAGCCGAGGTCCCTGGGGCTCCGCCCCAGACCCCGATCGCGCCTGAAAGGCGCTCGTCCTCAAACGCCGGACAGGCTGAAGACGCCGGTGCAGGGCGCCCTGCCAAGGGGAACCCCGCCGGGGGGCGCCGCACCTCGCGGGGTGCAGCGGCCGGCGGGGTGCGGCGGCCCGGGGCCGGTCAGAAGGGACCGAACTCCTTGAATTCCTGGTCCGCCTCGTCCCGCTCCGCCTCCCGGTCACGGCGACGCTGGGCCGCAGGCCGCGGCGCCTCCATGCGGTGGTCCTCGCCACGACGGCCCAGCATCTCCGCGCCGGCCATCATCGTCGGCTCCCAGTCGAAGACGACCGCGTTCTCCTCGGGCCCGATGGCCACGCCGTCGCCGGAGCGAGCGCCCGCCTTCATCAGCGCGTCCTCGACGCCGAGACGGTTGAGGCGGTCGGCGAGGTAGCCGACGGCCTCGTCGTTGTTGAAGTCGGTCTGGCGGATCCAGCGCTCCGGCTTCTCGCCGCGCACCCGGTAGACCTCGTTCGTCTCGTCGAAGGTGACGGTGAAGCCCGCGTCGTCGACGGCCTTGGGCCGGATGACGATGCGCGTCGCCTCTTCCTTCGGCTTCGCCGCACGCGACTCGGCCACGATCCCGGCGAGCGCGAAGGACAGCTCCTTCAGGCCCGTACGGGCGACGGCGGACGCCTCGAAGACCCGGTAGCCGCGCTCTTCGAGCTCCGGCCGGATCATGTCCGCGAGGTCCTGCCCGTCCGGGATGTCGATCTTGTTGAGGACGACGATGCGCGGCCGGTCGTCGAGCCCGCCGTACTGCTTGAGCTCCTCCTCGATGATGTCGAGGTCGGAGACCGGGTCGCGGTCGGATTCGAGCGTCGCGGTGTCCAGGACGTGCACGAGCACCGAGCAGCGCTCGACGTGCCGCAGGAATTCGAGGCCGAGGCCCTTGCCCTGGCTGGCGCCGGGGATCAGACCGGGGACGTCGGCGATGGTGTAGACGGTCGAACCGGCCGTCACCACGCCCAGGTTGGGGACGAGGGTCGTGAACGGGTAGTCCGCGATCTTGGGCTTGGCCGCCGAGAGGACGGAGATCAGCGAGGACTTGCCGGCGCTCGGGTAGCCCACCAGCGCCACATCGGCGACGGTCTTGAGCTCCAGGACGATGTCCGCGGACTCGCCCGGCACGCCGAGCAGCGCGAAGCCGGGGGCCTTGCGGCGCGCGGAGGCGAGCGCCGCGTTGCCCAGGCCGCCGCGGCCGCCCTGGCCCGCGACGTACGTGGTGCCCTCGCCGACCAGGTCGGCGAGCACGTTGCCCTGCTTGTCGAGGACGACGGTGCCGTCGGGCACGGGCAGGACGAGGTCCTGGCCGTCCTTGCCGGAGCGGTTGTCACCGGCACCGGGCTGGCCGTTGGTGGCCTTGCGGTGCGGCGAGTGGTGGTAGTCGAGGAGCGTCGTCACGGACTGGTCGACGACCAGCGTGACATCGCCGCCACGGCCGCCGTTGCCGCCGTCCGGGCCGCCGAGCGGCTTGAACTTCTCACGGTGGACGGAGGCACAGCCGTGGCCTCCGTTACCCGCGGCGACGTGCAGCTCGACGCGGTCCACGAAGGTGGTCATGGGATGTGCCTCCTGAGGCCCCCGAGCCGGAGGCCAGGGGGAAGATACGGGGATGTCTATTCTGTAACACGCGAAAGGCGGACCCGCTTCCCGAAAGGGAAGTGAGGTCCGCCTCCGCTGAAATCGCTCTACAGATGCCTAAGTGATCAGGCAGCCGGAACGATGTTCACGACCTTGCGGCCACGGTGGGTGCCGAACTGCACCGCACCGGCCTGCAGCGCGAACAGGGTGTCGTCGCCACCGCGACCGACGCCCGCACCCGGGTGGAAGTGGGTGCCGCGCTGGCGGACCAGGATCTCACCGGCGTTGACGGTCTGGCCGCCGAAGCGCTTGACGCCGAGCCGCTGAGCGTTGGAGTCGCGACCGTTCCGAGTGGACGATGCGCCCTTCTTGTGTGCCATGTCTCCTCAGTCCCTTACTTCGCAGCCGTGGGGATGCCGGTGACCTTGATCGCCGTGTACTGCTGGCGGTGGCCCTGGCGACGGCGGTAACCGGTCTTGTTCTTGTACCGAAGGATGTCGATCTTGGCACCCTTGTGGTGGTCCACGATCTCGGCGGTGACCTTGATGCCGTCGAGAACCCACGGGTCGCTCGTCACGGCGTCGCCGTCGACAACGAGCAGGGTCGAGAGCTCGACCGTGTCGCCAACCTTGGCAGTGGAAATCTTGTCAACCTCAACGATGTCGCCGACAGCAACCTTGTGCTGGCGACCACCGCTGCGCACGATGGCGTACACGCGGATCTCTCTCTCGCTCGATACGGAACCCTTGAAGCCAGCCGTCCCGCGGAAACGCAGGCGGCCTCCCCCGGCGGACCGGGAGGTGAGGTGCTCAGGGGCGGGCGCGTAGACAAACACGCCGAGGGTCAAGGCTACGGGGCCGGGCGTGGTGGGTCAAACCAGCGTCATTACCCGCACTCCTCGGCGACGAAACCACGCAGCCACGCCCGGAAGTCCGGGCCGAGATCCGCCCGCTCGCCGGCCAGGCGCACGATGGCCCGCAGGTACTCCGCCCGGTCCCCCGTGTCGTACCGGCGCCCGGTGAAGACCACGCCGTGCACGGTGTCGAGCCGGTTGAGCGCGTCGGTGAGCTGGATCTCGCCGCCCCGGCCGGGCCCGGTGGTGCGCAGCACGTCGAAGACGGCCGGGTCGAGGACGTAGCGGCCGATCACCGCGAGGTTCGAGGGCGCCGCGTCCCGGTCGGGCTTCTCCACCAGGCCCGTCACCCGGACCACGTCCTCCTCGCCGGTCGCCTGTACGGCCGCGCAGCCGTACAGGTGGATCTGCTCGGGCGCCACCTCCATCAGCGCGACCACGCTGCCGCCCTCGCGTTCCTGGACCTCCACCATGCGGGCGAGGAGCGGGTCGCGGGCATCGATCAGGTCGTCGCCGAGCAGCACCGCGAAGGGCTCGTCCCCCACGTGCGGGGCGGCGCACAGCACCGCGTGGCCGAGCCCCTTGGGGTCGCCCTGGCGTACGTAGTGGACCGTGGCCAGGTCGCTGGACTCGCGCACCTTGGCGAGCCGGTCGGCGTCTCCCTTGCGGACCAGCGCGGACTCCAGCTCGTGGTTGCGGTCGAAGTGGTCCTCAAGGGCCCGCTTGTTGCGTCCGGTGACCATGAGGACGTCCCACAGGCCCGCCGCGACCGCCTCCTCCACCACGTACTGGATGGCCGGCTTGTCCACCACCGGCAGCATCTCCTTGGGCGTCGCCTTGGTGGCCGGCAGGAAGCGGGTGCCGAGCCCGGCGGCGGGGATGACGGCTTTGCTGATCGCGGCTCTGCTGATCGCACTCATGCGGGGCGCGGACTCTCCTTCGTACGACGAAGCCCGCCCCCGGGGTTCCGGGGGCGGGCTCCTGGGCCTCGCATCAGCCAACTACCGCTCGGTGTACGCCGGCTGAGCGGAGGCTGTCCGTCAGCTGTCGGATGCCGTCGGGTGACGGCATCCGGTCCGGTGCACCGGTGGGCGGCCGCGCCGTCAGTCCTCCGTGGAGGCCGACACCGACGACTGCTGCTGCTCGGCCGCCGCCGTCTTCTTGGTGGCGGCCTTCTTGGCGGTCGTCTTCTTCGCCACGGTCTTCTTGGCCGCCGTCTTCTTGGTGGCGGCCTTCTTCGCGGTGGCCTTCTTCGCCGTCTTGCGGGCCGCCTTCTTGGCCGGAGCGGACTCCTCAGCGGCTTCCGCGGGCTCGGCCGGAGCCGACTCCTCGGCGGCCGGAGCGGCGACCACCACGACGACCGCGGCGTCCTCGGCACCCGACGGCGAACCGGCCGGGGCGGTGGCCTTGCGGGTCGCCCGGCGGCGCGCCTTCGGCGGGGCGGCGACGGGCGCCTCCTCGACGACGGACTCCTCGACGGCCGCGGCCGGTCCGGCCACGGACACGGCGGGCTCCGCCACCGGCTCCTCGGCCTTGTGCTCGGGCTCCGTGACGACCACGACCGGCTCCGCGGCGGCCGAGGCCGGCGCGCCCGCCGGGGCGGTCGCCTTGCGGGTGGCACGGCGACGGGTCCGGCCGCGCGGCGCGTCGTCCTCGATGAACGAGGCGACGGTCACCGCGGCCGGAGCCTGCTGGGCCACGGGCTCCTCGACCGCGGCGGCCGGGGCGGCCGGGGTCTCGACGGCCGCCGCGCGCGGCGCACCGGCCGGGGCCGACGCCTTGCGGGTGGCGCGACGGCGGGACCTGCCGCCGCGGGCCGCGGACTCCGCCTCGGCGACGCTGCTGTACAGCTCCTCGTCGGGCACGAACTCGGGCTCGGCGAGCGCGACCGGCGCCGCGACCTCCGCGGCGACCTCCGCCTCGGACTCGACGGCCTCGATGTCCTCGGCCTCCGTGACCTCGTGGGTCTCGTGGTCGTGCGTGTGCTGGTCGTGCTCGGCGCCGCCGCGGCCGCGCTTCTTGGCACGCTTGCCGGCGCCGCCGGAGACTGCGGGCTGCTCCATGTGCACGATCACACCGCGCCCGTTGCAGTGGACGCAGGTCTCCGAGAACGACTCGAGCAGGCCCTGGCCGACCCGCTTGCGGGTCATCTGGACCAGGCCGAGCGAGGTGACCTCGGCCACCTGGTGCTTGGTGCGGTCCCGGCCCAGGCATTCGAGCAGCCGGCGCAGGACGAGGTCGCGGTTGGACTCCAGGACCATGTCGATGAAGTCGATGACGACGATGCCGCCCAGGTCGCGCAGGCGCAACTGGCGCACGATCTCCTCGGCCGCTTCGAGGTTGTTCCTCGTCACGGTCTCTTCGAGGTTGCCGCCCTGGCCGGTGAACTTGCCGGTGTTGACGTCGACGACGATCATCGCCTCGGTCTTGTCGATCACCAGCGAGCCGCCCGAGGGCAGCCAGACCTTGCGGTCGAGCGCCTTGGCGAGCTGCTCGTCGATCCGGTACGTCGCGAAGACGTCGACCTCGCTGGTCCAGCGCGACAGGCGCTCGGTGAGGTCCGGGGCGACGTGCGCGACGTAGCCGTGGATGGTGTCCCACGCCTCGTCACCGCTGACGATGACCTTGGTGAAGTCCTCGTTGAAGATGTCGCGGACGACGCGGACGGTCATGTCCGGCTCGCCGTAGAGCAGCGACGGCGAGGACGTCGAGATCTGGCCGGCCTTCTTCTGGATGTCGGTCCACTGCGCCTGGAGGCGCTCGACGTCACGGCGCAGCTCGTCCTCGCTGGCGCCCTCGGCGGCGGTGCGCACGATGACGCCCGCGTCCTCGGGGACGATCTTCTTGAGGATGGTCTTCAGACGCGCGCGCTCGGTGTCGGGCAGCTTGCGGCTGATGCCGGTCATCGAGCCCTCGGGCACGTACACCAGGTAGCGGCCGGGCAGCGAGACCTGGCTGGTCAGGCGGGCGCCCTTGTGGCCGATCGGGTCCTTGGTGACCTGGACGAGCACCGACTGGCCGGACTTGAGGGCGGCCTCGATGCGGCGCGGGCCGTTGCCCATGCCGAGCGACTCGAAGTTGACCTCACCGGCGTACAGGACGGCGTTGCGGCCCTTGCCGATGTCGACGAACGCGGCCTCCATCGACGGCAGCACGTTCTGGACCTTGCCCAGGTAGACGTTGCCGACGTACGAGGTGGCCTGCTCCTTGTTGACGTAGTGCTCGACGAGCACGTCGTCTTCGAGGACGCCGATCTGGGTGCGCTCGCCGCTCTGGCGGACGACCATGACGCGCTCGACGGCCTCGCGGCGGGCCAGGAACTCGGCCTCGGTGATGATCGGGACGCGGCGGCGGCCCTGCTCGCGGCCCTCGCGGCGGCGCTGCTTCTTCGCCTCCAGACGCGTCGAGCCCTTGATGGACTGGACCTCGTCGGAGGAGGTGGAGCCGGAGGCGGCCTCGATGCGCTCGCGGGTCGTGCGGGGCTCGCGGACCTTGACGACGGTGCGCTCCGGGTCGTCGGCGCCCTGCTCGGACTCGGGGCCCGCGTCGCCCGAGCGGCGACGGCGGCGGCGCCGGCGACGGCTGCTGCTGGTGCCGGCCGCGGACGGGGTGCCGTCCTCGTCCTCGTCGTCCTCTTCGTCGGACTCGGCGGGGGCGTCGTTGCCGTCGCCCTGCTCGGCCGGCTCGTACGACTGCTCCTCCGCGGCGTCCTCGGCCTCGGGGGCCTCGCCGCGGCGACGGCGACGGCCGCCACGGCGACGGCGGCGCGAGGGGCGGTCGTCGTCGCCCTCGTCGGAGTCCGCGTCGGCCTCCGCCTCGGCCTCGGCGGGCTCTTCGGCCTGCTCCTCGACCGGCTCGGCGGCGGGCTTCTCCTGGACCGGCTCGGCGCTCTCGCCGCGGCGGCGGCGACGGCGCGAGCGGCCCTGCGGCTCGGCGGCGGCTTCGGCGGCGGTCTCGACGACCGTCTCCTCGTCCTCGGCCGGCTCGGGCTCCTCGACGCGGGCGGCGGCAGCGGCGGCCGCGGCCGTCTCCGGCGTCTGGAACATGGGCTCGGTGAAGACCGGCGCCTGGAACACGGCGACGGCGGGGCGGGTGGCGCGGCGGCGGGACCGGCCGGTGGGCTCCTCCTGCTGCGGCGCGGCCTGCGGCTCCGGCTCGGCCACCGGGGTGAACTGCGGGGTGGACGCGGGCCGGGCGGCGCGACGGCGGCCTCGGCCACGCGGCGCCTCGTCCTCGGCCGGGGTCTCCGCGGCGGCCTGCGTCTCCGCGACGGCCGGAGCCTCGGCGGGCTGCGCGGACGCGGGCTGCTCGGTGGCGGCCTGCGGGGACCCGGCGGGCGCGGTGGCCTTACGGGTCGCACGGCGACGGGTGCGCGGCGCGGGCGCCTCGGTCTCGGCGGGGGCGACGGCGGCGGCCTCCTCGGCCTCCTCCGTCTCGTCCTCGTCGAGCTCCTCGGCGGCGACGATGTCGGCGACGGCCGGGGCCGCGACCGTGGTCTGCGGGGCGGTCGCCTTGCGGGTGGCCCGGCGACGCGTACGGGGCGCGGGCGCCTCGGCCGGCTCGTCCTCGACGACGCTCTCGGGCGCCGCGGCGACGACCGGGGCCTCGACCACCTCGACGACCTCCTCGGCGGCCTGCGGCGCACCGGCGGGCGCGGTGGCCTTACGGGTCGCGCGGCGACGTGTACGGGGCGCGGGCGCCTCGGCACTCTCGTCGGCGGCCTCGGCTGCAGCCGGCGCGGGCGCGGCCTCGACGATCTCCTCCGCACCCTGCGGCGTTCCGGCGGGCGCGGTGGCCTTACGGGTCGCGCGGCGACGGGTGCGCGGCGCGGGCGCCTCGGTCTCGGCGGGGGCGGCCGGCGTGTCGACGGAGGCGGGCGCCTGCGCCGTCTGCGCGGGCTCGGCGGCCTGTGTCGCGGCGGGCGCGGTCGCGGTGCGGGTGGCGCGGCGACGGGTGCGCGGCGCCGGGGCGGCGGCCTCGTCGGCGGCCGGTGCGGCCTGCGCGGTGTTCTGCTCCGCGTTCCGCGCTGCGGGGTTCTGCTCCGCGGCGGATGCCGCGGGCTCGGTGCCCTGCGCGCCGGCCGGGGGGCCGGCGGGCCGCGACGCCGCGCGGCGCCTGCGGCGCGGCGGCAGCGTGTCGCTGGGGCTGTTCTGGTCGTTGTGGGTGGTGTCCCCGGCCGTACCGGGTTCGTTCTGCTCAAGCATGCGGGCGTAGCTCCCGTCACGCTCCCGGGCGCCGCGCCTGTTCCGGTCCGGCGGCACGTACCGCGTGATGTGCGCGGGTGCCGCCGTCCGGGGCGCGGGCGCCGCACGGGAGCTGATATGTCTGGCTCGCCGGTTCCCTGCGCGGTATACGCACGGCCTGGCGAAAGTCTTTTAGGTCAGTGCGCGGCCCGACCCAGGTGGCTCCCGAGTGCCAGGGCTGCGCTACAACGACCGCCCTTACGCGGCGGGACCTTCCGGCGCCGTCGCAGAGACGGTCCCGGCGGCCGTTTGTGGAGCGGCCGGGGCTGCCTCGCGGTCGGGCGCGAGCGGGTCGGTCACCGTGCCGGACTCCTCGTCGAAGAGCCCCTGCGCCAGCCTGGTCACCGCTGCGGGGACCGGCGGCGCCAGGTCGGCCACAGCTCGGAGACCGGACAGGACGTCGTCGGGTCGTACGGCAGGTGTCAGGTGCCGCACTACCAGCCGCAGTATCGCACAGGCGTCGTCGAGAGGCCTATCGGCCTGCGGAGAAAGCGCCTGGAGCTCGGCGACCGCACCCCGGGTGTCGAAGGTGCGCATGCCGTTCTTGGTCTTGCGCTGGACCTCGACGGTCTCGGCGGCGAGGAACGCCTCGACGGCCTTGGCCGCCGCGTCCACGGTGACGCCGTCGAGCCGCAGCTCCCAGATGGAGGCGGTCAGCCGGTCGGCGAGGCCGGAGGTGCGGGCCTCGACCGCGTCGATCACGTCGAGCCCGGTGGGCAGCGACTCGTCGAGCAGGGCGCGCAGTTCCTCGGGATCGCGCTGTGCGGTGAGCGCGATCTCCAGGTATTCGGCCTCGGAGCCGACGCCGGTGGGTGCGGCGTTGGCGTACGACACCTTGGGGTGGGGGGTGAAGCCCGCCGAGTACGCCATGGGCACCTCGGCGCGGCGAAGCGCGCGCTCGAAGGCGCGCTGGAAGTCACGGTGGCTGGTGAACCGGAGGCGGCCGCGCTTGGTGTAGCGCAGGCGGATGCGCTGCACCGCGGGTGCGGGCGGCGGGCCTTCGGGCTGTCGCTTGCCCAGTGGTTCTTCTCCTCGGTGCGGGGCGGGCGCGGTGAGCGCCGCCCACCGTCCTGTGGGGGCCCCTCCGGTCACGGCCCGTGCGCCGCCCGGCTCATCCCTCCGCTTTGCTGAGGGAGATCTCGGGGGCGGGCACCGCGCCGGAGGCAGTAGTTGTACTACCCAGAGTACGCGCCCGGTGCTCCGGTAGTTCCCGCGGCGGCCCGCCGACCAGTGCCCGCCACGCGTCACGCCGGGCGGTGCGCACGGTCTCGCGGGCCGACGCCAGCGCCGCGCGCGCAGCCCGGCCCGCCTCGCGCAGGGCGCGCCGGACCGGCCGGAGCACGGCGTCGCGCACCCAGTGCCCGACGGGTGTGAGCAGCACCTCGTACACCCAGCGCGCCGGCCGCCCGACGAGGGTGCGGGCGAGCCAGGCGAGCCCGCGCCCCACGGCCCGCGACACGAAGCCGGCGGCCCGCCAGCCGAACCCGATCGCCGCGCCGGTCTCGCGGACGACGACGAGCACCGCTCGCCCGAGCGGCGTCAGGACCGTGCGGTACAGCCACCGGGCGGGGATCACGACCAGCACCACGCCGAGCGCGGCGAGCCCGGCCCCCGCGAGCGCGACGACCCGGGCGATCCCGTGCCCGGCCGGGGTGAGCAGGTACCGGTACAGGAATCCCGCCGGCACCAGCAGCCCGTACCGCAGCACCGGCGCGAGGACCCAGCGCCAGAGCGCGGCCCAGGGCCACACGAACACCGCCCGCGCCACCCACCCGAGCACGGCCCCCACGCCCCGCGCCAGCCGCGCGACCCCGGCCCCGACGGCCCGCCCGGCCGGCGTGAGGACCACCCGGTACACCCACGCCAGGGGCGCGACGAGGAGCGTCCCCACGCCCCACACCAGCGCCGTTCCCAGACCCCGGGCGACCGCGCCGAGCCCGGCCCCGACCGCGCTGCCCAGCCAGGCGACCGCATGCCCCGCCGGCGTCAGCACGGCCCGGTACAACCACCCGAACGGGATCACCACCAGCACCCGCCACACCGGCGCGAGCACCACCCGCCGCAGCGCCTTCGCCCCGGCCACGAGCAGATCCCAGACCATCCGCACCGGAACGACGAGCACGGACACGACGACCCGCACGGGCAGTCGGACGGCGACGGTGAGGCAGCCTTCGGAACCCCGCGGGGCCGGATGGTTCTCCATACGCCCAAGGACGCACGAAGGGCCCCCGGCCGTTGCGACCGGGGGCCCTTCGTGATCAGCCGGTTACTTGACGACCGTCAGCGGCAGCAGCTTCTTGCCCGTGGGGCCGATCTGGATGCTCGTGTCCATCTGCGGGCACACGCCGCAGTCGAAGCACGGGGTCCAGCGGCAGTCCTCGACCTCGGTCTCGTCGAGCGAGTCCTGCCAGTCCTCCCACAGCCAGTCCTTGTCGAGGCCCGAGTCGAGGTGGTCCCAGGGGAGGACCTCCTCGTAGGTGCGCTCGCGGGTGGTGTACCAGTCGACGTCCACGCCGAAGGCGGGCAGCGTCTTGTCGGCGCAGGCCATCCAGCGGTCGTAGCTGAAGTGCTCGCGCCAGCCGTCGAAGCGGCCGCCGTCCTCGTAGACGGCGCGGATGACGGCGCCCACGCGGCGGTCGCCGCGGGAGAGCAGGCCCTCGACGATGCCGGGCTTGCCGTCGTGGTAGCGGAAGCCGATGGAGCGGCCGTACTTCTTGTCGCCGCGGATCTTGTCGCGCAGCTTGGTGAGGCGCGCGTCGGTGTCCTCGGCGCTGAGCTGCGGGGCCCACTGGAACGGGGTGTGCGGCTTGGGCACGAACCCGCCGATGGAGACGGTGCAGCGGATGTCGTTCTGGCCGGAGACCTCGCGGCCCTTGGCGATGACGTTGACCGCCATGTCGCCGATCTGCAGGACGTCGTCGTCGGTCTCGGTGGGCAGGCCGCACATGAAGTACAGCTTCACCTGGCGCCAGCCGTTGCCGTACGCGGTCGCGACGGTCCGGATGAGGTCCTCTTCGGAGACCATCTTGTTGATGACCTTGCGCATGCGCTCGGAGCCGCCCTCGGGGGCGAAGGTGAGGCCCGAGCGGCGGCCGTTGCGGGTCAGCTCGTTGGCGAGGTCGACGTTGAACGCGTCCACCCGGGTCGAGGGCAGCGACAGGCCGATCTTGTCGTCCGTGTAGCGGTCCGCGAGGCCCTTGGCGATGTCCCCGATCTCGGTGTGGTCGGCGGAGGAGAGGGAGAGCAGGCCCACCTCTTCGAAGCCGGTCGCCTTGAGGCCCTTCTCCACCATCTCGCCGATGCCGGTGATGCTTCGCTCCCGCACGGGGCGCGTGATCATGCCGGCCTGGCAGAAGCGGCAGCCGCGGGTGCAGCCGCGGAAGATCTCCACGGACATGCGCTCGTGGACGGTCTCGGCGAGCGGGACCAGGGGCTGCTTGGGGTAGGGCCACTCGTCGAGGTCCATGACGGTGTGCTTGGAGACCCGCCACGGCACGCCCGACCGGTTCGGCACGACCCGGGCGATCCGGCCGTCGGGGAGGTACTCGACGTCGTAGAACGCGGGCACGTAGACGCTGCCCGTACGCGACAGGCGGAACAGGACCTCCTCGCGGCCGCCGGGGCATCCCTCGGCCTTCCACGCGCGGACGATCTCCGTCATGTCGAGCACGGCCTGCTCGCCGTCGCCGATGATCGCGCAGTCGATGAAGTCCGCGATCGGCTCGGGGTTGAAGGCCGCGTGGCCGCCCGCGAGGACGATCGGGTCGTCGATGGTGCGGTCCTTGGACTCCAGCGGGATGCCCGCGAGGTCCAGGGCCGTGAGCATGTTGGTGTAGCCCAGCTCGGTGGAGAAGCTGAGGCCGAAGACGTCGAACGCCTTCAGCGGGCGGTGCGAGTCCACGGTGAACTGCGGCACCTTGTGCTCGCGCATCAGCTCTTCCATGTCCGGCCACACGCTGTACGTGCGCTCGGCGAGGACACCCTCGCGCTCGTTCAGTACCTCGTAGAGGATCATGACGCCCTGGTTGGGCAGCCCGACCTCGTACGCGTCCGGGTACATGAGCGCCCAGCGGACGTCACACTCGTCCCAGGCCTTGACGGTGGAGTTGAGCTCACCGCCGACGTACTGGATCGGCTTCTGCACATGCGGGAGCAGCGCTTCGAGCTGTGGGAAGACGGACTCGGCAGACATCTCGACCTTCGTGGGCTGGCAGGGGGCGACTCTCTAGCGTAACGCGAGCCGGGTCGCCCCCTCGCACGACGAGGTCACCCCTCCCCCGGCGCTCAGGAGCCGGCGGCCCGCAGGCGCCTGCGGAGCTTCGGTTTCGCTGCCCGCGCCCACACCGCGGGCAGCTCGCGCTCGGCCAGCGCGGCCGCCGCCTCCTCGCGCCCGTACAGCAGTCCCCAGGTGAACGCGGACTCCCCCGCGGCGTGGGCCTGCGCGGCCAGCAGCCGCAGGGTCTCGCGGGCGACGACGCTGTCCTGGTGGTCGCCGAGCAGGCCCTGCACGGCCTTGACGCGCCGGGCGGCCTTCTTCGCGGGGCCCCCGAGCAGGGGCTTCGCGGCCTCGGCGGCGTACCGGGCGCGCTTGGCGGCCTTGCGGGCCTCGTGCAGGGCGATGTCGCGCCGGCGGCCGGGGGCGAGGGCGAGGGCGGTGTCGATGCGGCCCGCGAGGCGCCGGTGGTCCTTGAGCACGGCCTTGGCCAGGACCTCGGCGGCGGGCCTGGCGGCGGCGGGGCGCAGCGGTGGGGCGGCGAGCAGCGCGTCGAGGGCGTCGAGGAGGGCGAGGTAGCGCTCGCCGTCGAGCACGGCGAGCGTCCGGCGCCGGGTGCCGGCGGACCGGGCGGCGCTCCAGACGCGGAGCCGGGCGCGGACCGGGCCGAGCCGCAGGGTGCGGGGCACTGCCTTGAGGTGGGCGCGCAGGCGCTGGGTGAGGACTTCGCGGTCGCGGTCGGCCCCCAGCTCGCCCGCGAGCCATTTCAGTTCGTCGCCCAGGGGGTCGGTGACGGCCCGGTCGACGACCTTGGCGTACGACCGGAACGCGCTGCGCAGCCGGCGGGTGGCGACCCGCATCCGGTGGACGGCGTCGGGCAGGTCGCGCCGGACGGCCGGGTCGTGGGCGACGAGGACGTCGCGCTGGCGGCGCAGGTAGCGCAGCACTTCGGCGCCGGCGGTGCCGTCGGCGGGCTCGGCGGCGCGGCCGCAGGCGCGGTCCTCGCCGCTCGCGCCGGACGCGTCGCCGGTTCCGCCGGACGCGCCGTCCGCACGGGCACGGCTGTCCTCGCGCGCCTGCGGCGGCGCCGTCTCGCGCAGGGCGCGGGCCACCTTGGAGGCGCTCGTCGAGGGCCGGATGCCCGCCTTGCGCAGCTGCTTCTCCACACCGTCCAGGATGCTCTCGTCGTGGACCCCGTCGGCGAGTTCGACCTCGATCTCGGTCCAGGCGGTGCTGGAGGCGCCCTCGGTGAGCCCCTCGGCGCGGACGGTGTCGATGCTCAGCTCGGCGAGCAGGGTGCCGTCGTCGGCCAGGAGGTGGCGCACCTCCCGTGAGGAGAGCAGGCGTACGACGGGGACGAGCCGGCCGGCGCGGACCCGGGCGCGCACCAGGGCGGTCAGCTCCGGCGGCGGCTCGTCGCAGAGCGGGGCGCGCACCTCGTCGCGGACGCCCTCGGAGACGGGGAGCTTCAGGTGCCAGCCGGCGTCGGCGCCGCCGGTCCTGCGGCGTAGGGTGAGGGAGCCGGCGTCGAGGCGCAGGTCGGGGGTGTCGTAGTAGACCGCGTCGAGGTCGACGACGCCTTGGTCGACCACGCCGGCGATGCCGGGCACCCGGGTCAATTCGGGGAGCCGGGGCCGGTCCCCGTGCGATGCGGGGAACTCGAATTTCCGCTCGATCTCGCGCTTCGTGTCCGCCATGAACCGAATCTAGGCGCGTTTCGCGCCGAACGGCAGGGCGCCGGGCCCGCGATGGCCGGTCCGGCGCCCTTGTCCGTCGTGCCGCCGGGGCGGGCTACGCCGTTATCGGCCGCTGCACCCGGATCGACTGGAGGAGCCCTATGGCCACCCACACCGCGAACATCGAGGACCCTCCGTAGGAGACGAAGGGCAGCGGGATGCCCGCGACGGGCATGATGCCCAGCGTCATGCCGATGTTCTCGAACGACTGGAAGGCGAACCAGGCGATGATGCCGGCCGCGACGATCGTGCCGTACAGCTCGGTCGTCTCGCGGGCGATGCGGCAGGCGCGCCAGAGGATGACGCCGATCAGAACGATGATCAACCCTGCGCCGACGAAGCCGAGTTCCTCGCCCGCGACGGTGAAGACGAAGTCCGTCTGCTGTTCGGGGACGAACTGCCCGGTGGTCTGGGAGCCCTTGAAGAGCCCGGTGCCGGTGAGCCCGCCGGAGCCGATCGCGATCCTGGCCTGGCCGGTGTTGTAGCCGACGCCGGCGGGGTCGAGGTTGGGGTTGGCGAACGCGGCGAAGCGGTTGATCTGGTACTTGTCCAGTATCCCGAGCGCGGCCACGAGGACCGCACCGAGCACGCCGGCGCCGAGGAGTCCGACGATCCACCGGTTGGACGCCCCGGAGGCGAGCAGCACGCCGAGGATGATCACGACGATGACCATGGTGGAGCCGAGGTCGGGCATGAGCATGATGCAGCCGATCGGCACCATGGCGAGTGCGAGCGCCTTGACCACCGTGCGGTGGTCGGGGTGCACCTGATCGCCCGCGTCCACCCGGGCGGCCAGCAGCATCGCCATGCACAGGATGATCGCGATCTTCGCGAACTCGGAGGGCTGAAGGGAGAAGCCGCCGCCGAGCACGATCCAGGAGTGCGCGCCGTTGACGGTGGCGCCGAGCGGCGAGAGCACCGCGAGCAGCAGCAGGATGGACAGCCCGTACAGGATCGGCACCGCGCCGCGCAGGGTGCGGTGGCCGAGCCAGATGGTGCCGATCATCAGGCAGAGCCCGATGCCCGCGTTCATGATGTGCCGGATCAGGAAGAAGTACGGGTCGCCCTGGTTGATGGCGGTGCGGTTACGGGTCGCCGACCACACGAGGAGCGAGCCGATGAGGCAGAGCGCGACGGCCGACAGGAGCAGCGGCCAGTCGAGCCTGCGCACCACTGAGTCGCGTGCGGTCAGCTTGGCGAAGGCGCCGCGCTCCTTGGGGGCGTAGCGCGGTACGGAGAAGCCTGCCATGGCGCTAGTCCCTTCGCGGGTTGCGGTTGTCGACGGTGTCCGCCGGAGGGTTGGCGGGCTGCTGCGGCTGGCCGTCGGGCTGCTTGGTGCCGTTGGTCTTGTCGGCCGCGTCGGCCTTGTCCGCCTTGTCCTTGGTCTTGCCTGCGTTCGGGTCGTACGCGGCGACGGTGGGCGCGTCGATGGAGCCGTCGGCCTGGATCTTGGGCAGGGCCTGCTCGGGCTGCGGGAGCAGGGCGCGCTTGAGGTCCTGCTTGCCGGCGTCGTCGATGCCGTACATCGCCTCGTAGATCTTGCGGACGGCCTCACCGGAGGCGCCGGAACCCGTACCGGCCTGGGCGATCGTCATGACGACCGTGTAGTCCTTGGAGTAGGTGGCCAGCCATGAGGTGGTCTGCTTGCCGTAGACCTCGGCGGTGCCGGTCTTGGCGTGCAGTTCGACCTTGTCCTGCGGCCAGCCCTGGAACTTCCAGGCGGCGGTACCGCTGGTGACGACGCCCGCGAGGGCCTTGTTGAAGCCGTCGATGGTGGCCTGGGTGACGGGGAGCCTGCCATTGACCCTCGGCTTGATCTCCTGGACCGACTTGCCGTCGGCGCTGATGATCGCCTTGCCGATGGTCGGGGCGTGCATGGTGCCGCCGTTGGCGATCGCCCCGTAGATCATGGCCTCCTGGATCGGCGTGACGAGGGTGTCGCCCTGGCCGATGGAGTAGTTGATCGAGTCGCCCTCGCGCATCTTGTTGCCTTCGAGGCAGTTCTCGTACGCGATCTTCTCGACGTAACTGCCGTCCTTCTTGCCCGTCTTGCACCAGCCGTCCTTGTTGGCCGTCCAGTAGTCGGACTTCCACTGGCGGTCGGGGACGCGGCCGGTGACCTCATTGGGCAGGTCCACTCCGGTGACCTTGCCGAGGCCGAACTGGTGGGCCGCCTTGTAGAAGTAGTCCTTGGGCTGGCCCTTCTTCGGGTTGATCCCGCCGTCCTTCTTCCACTCGTTGTCGGCGAGTCCGTAGAAGACGGTGTCGCAGGAGACCTCCAGGGCGCGGCCCAGCGAGATGGGGCCGAAGTTCTCACCCTCGAAGTTCTTGAAGACCTGGCCGCCCACGGAGTACGAGCTGGTGCAGGGGTAGCCGCCGTCCCACTTGTAGCCGGCCTCGACCGCGGCGGCCGTGGAGACCACCTTGAACGTCGAACCGGGCGCGGCCTGACCCTGTATGGCCCGGTTCAGGAGCGGGTAGTCGCTGTCCTTGCCGGTCAGCGCCTGGTAGTCCTTGCCGGAGATGCCGCCGACCCAGACGTTCGGGTCGTAGGAGGGCGCCGAGGCCATGGCGACGATCCGCCCGGTCTTGGCCTCCATGACGACCACCGCGCCGGAGTCCGCCTTGTAGTTCTCGTTGGTGATCTTGTCGTACTGCTGGCGGGCCTCGACCATCGCGTTGTTCAGCTCGTACTCGGCCACCGCCTGCACCCGTGCGTCTATCGACGTGACGACGTTCGCGCCGGGCTGCGCCTTGTCGCTCTCGGCCTGGCCGATGACCCGCCCGAGGTTGTCGACCTCGTACCGCGTCACGCCCGCCTTGCCGCGCAGCTGCTTGTCGTAGGTGCGCTCAAGTCCCGAGCGGCCCACCTGGTCGGAGCGCAGATACGGCGAGTCGGTGTCCTTCGCCTTGGTGATCTCGTCGTCGGTGACGGGCGAGAGGTAGCCGAGGACCTGGGAGGTGTTGGACTTGCCGGGCGCGGGATAGCGGCGCACGGCGGTCGGGTCGGCGGTGATGCCGGGGAAGTCCTCGGAGCGCTCGCGGATCTGGAGCGCCTGCTGGGTGGTCGCCTTGTCGGTGACGGGGATCGGCTGGTACGGGGAGCCGTTCCAGCAGGGCTTGGGGGTCTTGGCGTCGCAGAGCCTGACCTTGTCCATGACGTCCTGCGGCTTCATGCCGAGCACCCCGGCGAGCCGGGTCAGGACGGCCTTGCCGCGGTCGGGCATCTTCGACAGGTCGGTGCGCGAGGCGGAGACCACGAGACGGGTCTCGTTGTCGGCGAGCGGCACACCGCGGGCGTCGAGGATCGAACCGCGCACCGCGGGCTGGACCACCTGCTGGACGTGGTTGTTCTTCGCCTCGTCCTCGTACTGCTGGCCGTTGCGGATCTGGAGGTACCACAGGCGTCCGCCCAGCGTGAGCAGGAGCGAGAAGACCAGGACCTGGATGATGATGAGCCGGATCTGCACCCGGGGGGTGCGGCCCGTCTCGGGGATGTTGCTCATGCTGTGCCGACCCCCTGGTTCACAGTCGCTTGACGCCCTTGATGCGGCCGGCGCGGGCCGCCCTGTTCCTGGCGGCCTTGACGCGCAGGCCGCCGCGCTGGCCGCCGATGCGCAGGCCGGTGCCGCCGGAGAGCCAGCCGGAGGCGATGTTGTTCTTGGGGCTGCCGCCGCCGGTGTCCGCGAGCGGATCGTTCTCGGCGCGCCGGGCGATCGCCATGATCAGGGGCACGGTGAACGGCGCGAGCAGCAGGTCGTAGAGCGTGGCCGTGAACAGCAGGCTGGGCAGGCCGACATGGCGGGCCGCGGTGTCCCCCACCAGGGCGCCGACCGTGGCGTAGAGCAGCGTCGAGCCGATGGCCGCGCCGACCACCACCAGCATCGGCCCGGCCGCGCTGCGCAGCCGGCCGTGGTCGGGCTTGGCGAGGCCGGCGAGATAGCCGATCACGCAGAGCACGAGGGCGTACCGCCCGGCGGCGTGGTCGGCGGGGGGCGCGAGATCGGCGAGCAGCCCCGCGCCGAAGCCGACGAAGGCGCCGCCGAGGTGGCCGTAGACCAGGGCGAGACCGAGCACGGTCAGCAGCACCAAGTCCGGTACGGCGCCGGGGAGTTGGAGGCGGGCGAGGACGCTCACCTGGATGACGAGGGCGACGACGATCAGGGCGGAGGAGAGGATGACCCTGTTGACACGCATCTGGATCAGCTCCTACTGCTCGCCGTCGGCGTTGGCTTGGCCGTTCGGATCGCCGTTGGGGTTGGGCGGATTCGGATTGGCGTTCCCGTTCTGTCCGGCCGGCGGGTTGGCGTTGCCGGCCGGCGGGTTGGCGTTGCCCGCCTGCGGGTCGGGCTTGGCCGGGTCGGCGTTGGGGTCGGGGATCGCGTTCTGGTTGGCGATGTCCGTGTTGCCCTGGCCGTTGGGGGTCGGGTTGCCGGACGGGGTGGCCGTGACGGTGACCGTGGGCGTCGGGGTGGGCTTCGGTTTGGCGGGCAGCACCTGGTCGCGCGGGTCGGTGCGCGGGGCCTGGACGACGACGCCGACGATGTCGAGCTTGGTGAAGCCGACATAGGGGCGTACGTAGATGGTGCGCGTGAGGTCGCCGCCCGAGGGGTCGACCTTGACGACCTCGCCGACCGGGACGCCGGGCACGAACGGCTTGTCGGCCTGCGATCCGAAGGTCACCAGGCGGTCGCCTGGGCTGACCTTGGCCTTGCCGTTGAGGAGCTGGACCGACAGCGGCCGGTCGCCGTGGCCGGTGGCGAAGCCGAGCTCGTCGCTCTTCTCCATCCGGGTGCCGACCGTGAAGTCGGGGTCGTTGGCGAGCAGGACGGTGGAGGTGGAGGGCCCGACGGTGGTGACCCGCCCGACCAGCCCGTCGCCGTTGAGCACCGTCATGTCGCGCTGGATGCCGTCGTTGGACCCGGCGTCGATGGTGACCGTCCAGGAGAAGCCCTGGGCCGCTCCTATGGCGACGACCTGGGCGGCCTTGATGCCGTACTGGCCCTCGCCCGCCGTCTTCAGCATCGAGTCGAGCTGATTGAGACGGCTGCGGTTGCGGGCGTCGCTGCCGAGCCGCTGCTTGAGCGCCTCGTTCTCGGCCTGGAGTGCGGAGATCCTGTCGTGGCGCTTGCCGGAGTCGCGTACCGCGCCGATCGCGTTGCCGACCGGGTCGACGGCGGCCGCGACCCCGTTCTCCACCGGTCCGAAGACCGCGGCGGCGGCCTGCCGGGCGCCGTCCACCGGTGAATTCGCCCCGCCTCTGATGTCGACCGTGATCAGCGCGAACGCTACGGCGATCAGCAGCACCAGGAGCAGCCGGCTCTCTCGTGTGTCCCTCACGTGCGGCGGCCGTGCCTTCCTCATAGGAATGTGGGTGATCTACAAGATCTCTTCGATCTGTATATCAACGATCCGCCGTACGGGTTGGCAGTGACCCATACGGCGGACGGCAGGGTCCGGAGCTACCTGCGGGGCTGCGCGTCGAGCACCTGCTGGAGCGCCTCGAACTCCTCCACGCACTTGCCCGAGCCCAGGGCGACGGAGTCCAGCGGGTCCTCGGCGATGTGGATCGGCATGCCCGTCTCGCGGCGCAGCCGCTCGTCGAGGCCGCGCAGCAGGGCGCCGCCACCGGTCAGCACGATGCCGCGGTCCATGATGTCGCCGGAGAGCTCCGGCGGGCACTTGTCGAGGGTCGTCTTCACGGCGTCGACGATCGCGTTGACGGGTTCCTCGATCGCCTTGCGCACCTCGGCCGCGGAGATCACCACGGTCTTGGGCAGCCCGGAGACGAGGTCACGGCCGCGGATCTCGGTGTGCTCGTCCTTGTCGAGGTCGTACGCCGAACCGATCGTGATCTTGATCTGTTCCGCGGTGCGCTCGCCGAGAAGGAGGGAGTACTCCTTCTTGATGTGCTGGATGATCGCGTTGTCCAGCTCGTCGCCCGCGACGCGGATCGACTGCGCCGTGACGATTCCTCCGAGCGAGATCACGGCGACCTCGGTGGTGCCGCCGCCGATGTCCACCACCATGTTGCCGGTGGCCTCATGGACCGGCAGACCCGAGCCGATGGCCGCGGCCATGGGCTCCTCGATGATGTGCACCTGGCGGGCACCCGCCTGGGTGGAGGCCTCGATGACGGCGCGGCGCTCGACTCCTGTGATGCCCGAGGGCACGCAGACCACGACGCGCGGGCGGGCCAGGTACCGGCGCTTGTGGATCTTCAGGATGAAGTAGCGGAGCATCCGCTCGGTGATCTCGAAGTCGGCGATCACGCCGTCCTTCAGCGGTCGTACGGCAACGATGTTGCCCGGCGTACGGCCGATCATCTTCTTGGCTTCCGCGCCGACCGCGAGGATGCCGCCGGTGTTGGTGTTGATGGCGACGACGGACGGCTCGTTCAGGACGATTCCGCGGCCCCTGACGTACACCAGCGTGTTGGCGGTCCCGAGGTCGACAGCCATGTCACGGCCGATGAACGACATTTTGTTGCTCCCCATGAGGATGCGTCCGGCCTTCCCTATTCGAGCGTTGACGGCTTCTCAGGTCGGCGAGGTGGGTGCGTTGAGCGTGAGGCCCCATCGTAGTCCGGCCTGCGCGGACACGGCGCGGTGGTCCACCTCAGTATGGGTGACGTCGTGTCGGGGCGATGCGTTCCCGAAGTCGGCCCGCATATGCCCAAGGGCGACCGAAATTCCTTCGGTCGCCCCAGGTCATGAGCGCTATATGGCTGACATCGCGTCAGTATGCGATCAGCTGCGGCCCGGGAAGAAGATCTTCAGTTCCCGCTCGGCCGACTCCTCGGAATCCGAGGCGTGGATGAGGTTTTCCCGGACGATGGTGCCGAAATCGCCGCGGATCGAACCGGGGGCCGCCGCGATCGGGTCGGTGGGACCCGCCAATTGGCGTACGCCCTCGATCACACGCTCGCCTTCGGCCACCAGAGCGACGACCGGGCCGGAGGACATGAACTCGACCAGCGGCTCGTAGAAGGGCTTGCCCTTGTGCTCGCCGTAGTGCTGCTCCAGCGTGTCCTGGTCCAGCGTGCGCAGTTCCAGGGCGGTGATCTGCCAGCCCGCCTTGCGCTCGATGCGGCCGATGATCTCCCCGACCAGTGAGCGGCGGACGGCGTCCGGCTTGAGGAGGACGAGGGTGCGCTGCGTCATGGTGTGCGGCTCCTTGGCAAACGTGTGCGGTCCGCCGAGATTACCGGGTGTAGCCGAGGCCCCGTCACCCGGTCCCGCCACCCCCGGCTAGGCGGTCGGCTGCGCGGCGGCCTGCGCCTCGGCCGCCGCCGCGAACCGTGCCTTCGCTTCGTCGATCTTCCGCCCGTAGTGCACCGAGGCCCACCACAGGGCGCCGAACAGGACGCCCATGAAGAACATCAGCGGGACGGCGAACCCGCTCGCGATCAGGGCGATCTGCAGGGCCCAGCCGAGCTCGACGCCGCCGCGCCGGCCGAGCATCCCGCAGAGCAGCACCGAGAGCACCATGCCGATGCCGCACACCGTCCACACGGTGGCGGTGGTGAGGTCGGGGTCCTTCATCGCGACCAGGCCCGCGAAGGCGATCACGAAGAATTCACCGATCAGGGTGGACGCGCAGAGCGTACGCATCGGGTCAGCCCCTCTTCAGCATGAGCCGGGCGTCGCCGACCGTGTACAGGGAGCCGGTGATGAGGACGCCCGCTCCCGCGTACTCGTCCTCCTCTTCGGCCAGGGTGATGGCGGCCTCGATCGCGTCGTCCAGGCGCGGCTCGACCACCACGCGCTCGTCGCCGAACACCTCGACGGCGAGCGCCGCCAGGTCGTCGACGTCCATGGTGCGCTGGGAGGTGTTGGCGGTGACGACGATCTCCGCGAAGACCGGCTCGAACGCTTCGAGCAACCCCTTGACGTCCTTGTCGGCGCTGGCCGCGACCACGCCGATCAGGCGGGAGAAGCCGAACGCCTCGGTCAGGCCGTCCGCGGTGGCGCGGGCGCCGGCCGGGTTGTGCGCGGCGTCCAGGACCACGGTGGGCGAGCGGCGTACGACTTCGAGGCGGCCCGGCGAGACGACGGAGGCGAACGCCTTGCGGACGGTGTCGATGTCGAGCGGGCCGGGCTGCTGCGAGCCGACGCCGAAGAACGCCTCGACCGCGGCGAGCGCCACCACCGCGTTGTGCGCCTGGTGGGCCCCGTACAGCGGCAGGAAGATCTCCTCGTACTCCCCGCCCAGGCCCCGCAGCGTCAGGAGCTGGCCGCCGACGGCCACCTCGCGCGCGACGATGCCGAACTCCATGCCCTCGCGGGCCACCGTGGCGTCCGTCTCGACGGCCTTCTTCAGCATGACCTGCGCCGCGTTGACGGGCTGCTGGGCCAGGATCACCGTGGCGTCCTGCTTGATGATCCCGGACTTCTCCGTGGCGATCTCGCCCGTGGTGTTGCCGAGCCGGTCGGTGTGGTCGAGGTCGATGGGGGTGACGACGGCGACGCCCGCGTCGATCACGTTCGTCGCGTCCCAGGTGCCGCCCATGCCGACCTCGACGACCGCCACGTCGACCGGCGCGTCCGCGAAGGCCGCGTACGCCATCCCGGTGACGACCTCGAAGAAGGAGAGCCGGAACTCCTCGCGGGCGTCGACCATCTCGACGTACGGCTTGATGTCCTCGTACGCCTCGACGAAGCGCTCGGCGGGGATCGGCAGGCCGTCCAGGCTGATGCGCTCGGTGATCGACTGGACGTGGGGCGAGGTGTAGCGCCCCGTGCGCAGCTCGAAGGCGCCGAGCAGGGCCTCGATCATCCGGGCGGTGGAGGTCTTGCCGTTGGTGCCCGTGATGTGGATCGTCGGGTAGGCGCGCTGCGGCTCGCCGAGGACGTCCATCAGCGCGGCGATCCGGCGGACCGACGGCTCCAGCTTGGTCTCGCCCCAGCGGTCGGCCAGCTCGGTCTCGACCGCGCGCAGCGCCGCGTCGACCTCGGGGTCGGCGGGGCGGCCCGGCGCGGCATCGCCCTGGGGCGCTCCGCCGTGCGTGCGCAGGGTGCGGCTGCCGGCCTCGATCACCGCCAGGTCGGGGTCTCGGGTCGTCTCGGCCTCGACGATCTCGTCGAAGTCGTCGGCTTCACTGGGGTCGGGCTGCTCGGTCACGGGACCAGTCTACGGAGGGGTACCGACAGGACCTTGGACCCGCCCCTTTCGGGACCTTCGGCCCCCGGGTCCCCGGGGCGCTCCGGGCAAACTTGGCGATCATGGACATAGGGATCGACCTCGGCACCGCCAACACGCTCCTCTACGCCCGGGGGCAGGGCATCGTGCTCAACGAGCCGTCCGTGGTGGCGATGAAGGAGGGCGGCCGGGCGGCGCTCGCCGTCGGCACGGAGGCCAAGGAGACCATCGGCCGCACGCCCGGTTCGATCACCGCGATCCGGCCGCTGCGGGACGGCGTGATCAGCGACTACGAAGCGGCCGAGGAGATGATCCGCCACTTCGTGAAGAAGGCCGTGCCGGGGCGCCGCCCGCGCACCCGCATGGTGGTGTGCGTGCCGAGTGGGGTGACCCCGGTGGAGCGGCGCGCCATCGTGCACGCCTCCCAGCGGGCCGGCGCGAAGGCCGTGCACATCATCGAGGAGCCGATGGCGGCGGCGATCGGGGCGGGCCTGCCGGTCGCGGACCCGCGCGGCTCCATGGTGGTGGACATCGGCGGCGGCACCACCGAGGTCGCCGTGATCTCGCTCGGCGGCATCGTGACCTCGCAGTCCCTGCGGGTGGGCGGCGACCGCCTGGACACCGCGATCACCGACTACGTACGCAAGGAGCACTCGCTGCTCATAGGCGAGCGCACCGCCGAGGACGTCAAGTGCGCGATCGGGTCGGCGTGGCCGGTGCCGGGCCAGGAGGAGCTGGAGGAGCGGACCTTCACCGTGCGGGGCCGCGAGAAGGTGCGCGGGCTCCCCAAGACGCTCTCGCTCGGCGCGCGCGAGGTGCGGGCCGCCCTCGACGAGCCCGTCGAGGCGATCATCGCGGCGGTGCGGGTCACCCTGGAGGAGTGCCCGCCGGAGCTGGCCGGCGACGTGATGGAGCACGGCATCGTGCTGACCGGCGGCGGCGCGCTCCTGCCGGGCCTCGACCTGCGCATCGCGTCGGCGACCGGCATCCCGGTCTTCGTGGCGGACGACCCGCTGGACTGTGTGGCGCTGGGCGCGGGCAAGTGCGTGGAGGACTTCGACCAGCTGCAGAAGCTGCTCGTCGGCACGTAGGGCCCGCGGGGCGGCCGGGTCGGAAGCGGCCGGGTCGGAGCCGGCCCGACCGGCCGGGCCGGGCCGGGCCGGTCAGGTCACCGCGCCTGCCGGGAGCGTCGCCCGCACCTCGTACGTGGTGTCCGTACGGGTCGTCGCGAGCGAGCCGCCCATGCTCTCCACCCGCTCCCGCATCGAGAACGTGCCCGTCCCCGTGGAGACCGGCGCCTTCACCGGCGCCGAGCGCGGCAGCGGGTTCTGCACGGTGACCACGAGGTCCCCCGCGGCCAGCCGGATCGTCACCGCGACCGGCTCGCCCTGGGCGTGCTTGACCGAGTTGGTCAGGCACTCCTGCACCACCCGGTACACCGCGGCCTGCCGCAGCGGGGAGAGCCGGTGTGCGGCCGCCTCGATGTCGAGCCCCACCGGGGTGCCCGCGAGGCGGCTCTCCTCGGCGAGCGCCGGCAGCCCGTCGAGGCCCGGCGTGGCGGTGCGCTCGTCGGCGCGCCGCACGATGATCTCGTTCAGCATGAGGTGGGCCCGGCGCGCGCTGTCGGCGAGCTCCTCGAAGTCCTTGTGGTGCGGCTCGTTCCTGGCCCGCACCGAGAGCACCTCCGAGCGCACCGCGAGCATCGTCAGCTCCCGGCCCACCATGTCGTGCACGTCCCGGGCCACCGAGACCCGCTCGGCCTGCACGGCGTGCAGCGCCGCGCTCTCGGCGCGCTGCACCTCCAGCTCGCGGACGAGGTCGTGCCGGTAGGCGGAGATCCCGACGCCGGAGGCGAGCACCCCCACCGGCACCACGATCGCCAGGAACGAACTGAGCGTCTCGCCCCGGATGTCGGGCCAGCCCGGCAGGTTGAACAGGACGTACGCCACCGCGATGTACCCGCAGGTCGCGACGATGCCCGCGCGCCGCCCCCGGAAGCGGCCCAGCGAGTAGAGCGCGAACTGCACCAGGTTCAGCTGGTGCAGCCAGCCCAGATAGCCGAGCGCCACGAGGTACGGCAGCCACGGCCAGCGGCGCCGCAGGAGCAGGGTCGCCGCGCCGAGCGCGAGGACGGGGGGCGCGGTGTAGCTGTTGAGGGAGTTGTCGTCGCGGGCGAGGCCCGGCACGTCGAGGATCATCAGGCCGAAGCAGCTCAGCGCGATCAGCACGTCCATCGCACGCTCCTCGCCCACCCAGCGCGCGCTCACGGCGCGCGCCTTCGCCAGCGCGCGCTGGGGCGCGGAGGGGGAGGGCGGGGAGTGCATGCCCTCCATCATCCAAGGTCTTTGGGCCCGGACGCTTAAGCCGAACGGCCTAAATTTAGTGATATGTCGCACGCTCCTCCCGTCCTTTCGGCCCTCCCCCGACGGCCCGGCGGATCCCTAGCGTGGAACCATGCCCGCCCCCTCCTCCCGCCGCCCGGCGCGCGGCACCGCCCTGCTCCTCCTGATCGGCGGGCTGCTCGGCACCCTCGCATCGGCCGTCCTGACCGCCGACCGCGTCCACACCCTGGAGAACCCGGCCTTCTCCCCCGGCTGCAACATCAACGCGGTGCTCAGCTGCGGCGACGTGATGGACACCTGGCAGGGCAACCTCCTCGGCTTCCCCAACATGCTGCTCGGGATCGGCGCGTTCGCCGCCCTCGCGGCGCTGGGGCTCGCGCTGCTCTCGGGCGCGGAGTTCCCCCGGTGGCTGTGGCTCGGCATCCGGGCCGGCGTCACGGCGGGCTTCGCCCTCACGGTGTGGCTGATCGGCCAGTGCCTGTACGTCATCGGGGCCCTGTGCCCGTGGTGCCTGCTGGTGTGGGCGGTGATGATCCCGCTGTTCTGGTACGTCACCCGGCACACGGCCCGGCCCCGCTCCTGGGTGCGCCGGGTACGGCCGCACTGGCTGGTGCCGCTGACGATCTACGCGGTCGTGGCGGCCCTGGTGTGGGCGGAGCTCGGCGACCGGCTGTTCTGAGCGACGGGGCGGTACGGAGCCGACGTACGCGGAAAGGGCCCCCGGAGCGGAATGCTCCGGGGGCCCTCGCCGTGCTCTGTGCCGCGCTCTGTCAGCCCTGCGGCAGACCCGCGATCTGGTTGCCGATCCGCTCGATGTCGGCCTCGGCCTTGGCGAGCCGGGCGCGGATCTTGTCGACCACGTTGTCCGGGGCCTTCGCGAGGAACGCCTCGTTGCCGAGCTTCTTGTTGGCGTCCGCCTTCTCCTTCTCGGCCGCCCCGAGGTCCTTGGTGAGGCGCTTGCGCTCGGCCTCGACGTCGATGGTGCCCGACAGGTCGAGCGCGACCGTGGCGCCCGCGACCGGCAGCGAGGCGGTGGCGTGGAAGCCCTCGCCGGCCGGCTGGAGCCGCAGCAGCTGACGGATGGCCGCCTCGTGCGGGGCGAGCGCGGTGCCGGTCAGGGTCAGCTCGGCCGGGACCTTCTGGCCGGGCTGGAGACCCTGGTCGGAACGGAAGCGGCGCACCTCGGTGACGACCTGCTGGACGAGTTCGATCTCGCGCTCGGCGGCCTCGTCGCGGAAGCCACTGTCCTTGGGCCAGTCCGCGATCACGAGGGACTCGCCGCCGGTCAGCGTCGTCCACAGGGTGTCGGTGACGAACGGGACGATCGGGTGCAGGACGCGCAGCATCACGTCGAGCACCTCGCCGAGGACCCGGCCCGAGACCTTCGCCTGCTCGCCGCCCGCGAAGAACGTCGTCTTCGACAGCTCGACGTACCAGTCGAAGACCTCGTCCCACGCGAAGTGGTAGAGCGCCTCGCTGAGCTTGGCGAACTGGTAGTCCTCGTAGTACGCGTCGACCTCGGCCACGGTCTTGTTGAGCCGCGACAGGATCCAGCGGTCGGTCGCCGACAGCCGCTCCACGGGCGGGAGTTCGCCCTCGATGGTCGCACCGTTCATCAGCGCGAAGCGCGTGGCGTTCCAGATCTTGTTGGCGAAGTTGCGGGACGCCTGGACCCAGTCCTCGCCGATCGGCACGTCGACGCCGGGGTTGGCCCCGCGTGCCAGGGTGAAGCGCAGCGCGTCGGAGCCGTACTTGTCCATCCAGTCCAGCGGGTTGACCGTGTTGCCGAACGACTTCGACATCTTCTTGCCGAACTCGTCGCGGACCATGCCGTGGAACGCGATCGTGCGGAACGGCGGCTGACCGTCCATCGCGTACAGACCGAACATCATCATCCGGGCGACCCAGAAGAACATCAGGTCGTAGCCGGTGACCAGGACGGAGTTCGGATAGAACTTCTCCAGGTCCGGCGTCTGCTCGGGCCAGCCGAGCGTGGAGAACGGCCACAGACCGGACGAGAACCACGTGTCGAGGACGTCGGTGTCCTGCGTCCAGCCCTCAGCCGTGGGCGGCTCCTCGTCGGGACCGACGCAGACCAGCTCGCCGTCCGGGCCGTGCCAGACCGGGATCCGGTGGCCCCACCACAGCTGGCGCGAGATGCACCAGTCGTTGAGGTTGTCGACCCAGTCGAAGTAGCGCTGCGACATGTCCGCCGGGTGGATGTCGACCCGGCCGTCACGGACCGCGTCACCGGCGGCCTTGGCGAGCGTCTCGACCTTGACCCACCACTGCATCGACAGGCGCGGTTCCAGCGTCGTCTTGCAGCGCGAGCAGTGGCCCACCGAGTGGACGTAGGGGCGCTTCTCGGCGACGATCCGGCCCTCGGCCCGCAGCGCGGCGACGATCGCCGACCGCGCCTCGAAGCGGTCCAGGCCCGCGAAGGGCCCGTGCACGGTGATCACACCGCGCTCGTCGAGGACTTCGATGGATTCGAGGTCGTGGCGCTGGCCGATCGCGAAGTCGTTCGGGTCGTGCGCCGGGGTCACCTTGACGGCGCCGGTACCGAACTCCGGGTCGACGTGCGTGTCCGCGACGACGGGGATCGTACGGTCGGTCAGCGGCAGCTTGATCTGCTTGCCGATGAGGTGGGCGTAGCGCTCGTCATCGGGGTGGACGGCGACGGCGGTGTCGCCGAGCATCGTCTCCGCGCGAGTCGTGGCGACGACGATGGAGTCGTCACCCTCGCCGTACTTCATGGAGACGAGCTCGCCGTCGTCGTCCTGGTAGTCGACCTCGATGTCCGAGATGGCCGTCAGACAGCGCGGGCACCAGTTGATGATGCGCTCGGCGCGGTAGATCAGGCCGTCGTCGAACATCTTCTTGAAGACGGTCTGGACGGCGCGCGAGAGCCCCTCGTCCATGGTGAACCGGTCCCGGCTCCACGCCAGGCCCTCGCCCAGGCGCCGCATCTGCCCGGCGATCTGACCGCCGGACTCGGCCTTCCACTGCCAGACCCGCTCGACGAAGTCCTCGCGGCCCAGGTCGTGCCGGGACTTGCCTTCCTTGGCGAGCTCGCGCTCGACGACGTTCTGCGTGGCGATGCCCGCGTGGTCCATGCCGGGCTGCCACAGCGTCTCGAAGCCCTGCATGCGCTTACGGCGGGTCAGGGCGTCGATCAGCGTGTGCTCGAAGGCGTGGCCCAGGTGGAGGGAGCCGGTGACGTTCGGCGGGGGGATGACGATGGTGTACGCGGGCTTCTCGCTCTTCGCGTCCACCTCGAAGTACCCGCGCTCTACCCAGCGCTCATACAGCTTCCCCTCTACCTCGGCCGGCGCGTACTGGGTCGGCAGTTCGGTGGTGGGCGCTGGATTCTGCTGCTGAGTGTTCTCGGTCACCGGGCCAGTTTAGAGGTGTCACCGGCCCGTACTGAAACGGGAATCTTTGGTAACGGTGAGCCCCCCGATGCACCACGTCGGCGACTCTTCGGTGAGGATGTCCGGATCGGATAAGCATTCCTAGGGGGAACCCAGCAATGAGTCACAACCAGCCGGGCCCGTACGGCGGCCAGCCCCAGCAGCCCGGCCCGTACGGCCAGCAGCCCCCGCAGCAGCCTTACGGGCAGCCCGGCCAGCCCCAGCCCGGTCAGCCGCAGCCCGGCTACGGCTACCCGCAGCAGGCCCCTCAGGGCGTTCCGCCGCAGCAGCCGGGCCCCTACGGCCAGCAGCCCCCGCAGCAGCCCTACGGCTACCCGCAGCAGCAGCCCGGCCCGTACGGCCAGCCGCCCCAGCAGCCCCCGTACGGCCAGCAGCCCCCGTACGGCGCCCCGATGCAGCCCGTGCCCCCGGCCCCGAAGAAGAAGACGGGCCTGATCATCACGGCGGCCGTCGTGGCGGTCGCGGTGATAGGCGGCGGCGTGTGGTTCCTCACCAAGGGCGGCGGCGCGAGCAACAGCGACGTGTCGGCGAGCACCAAGGGCTACAAGATCGTCCCGCCGGCGGCGGTCGACGAGTTCAAGAAGAACGGCGCCGACAAGTCGACGCCGCTGTCGGCTGACGAGAAGTCGAAGGCCGAGGCGGCCGGCGTGAAGAACCCGCAGCAGGTCGTCGCGAACTACGCGCTGAGCGACACGAGCAACCCGCTGGCCGGCAAGGCCATCAACTTCCAGGGTGTCTGGGGCCAGATCGACGACCCGGCGAAGGTCGTCGACTCGTCGTTCCAGAACATCAAGGACAGCAAGGACCCCAGCGTCAGCATCCAGACGGTGGGCGACGCCAAGGCCTTCAAGCCGGCCGGGTTCTCGGGCGCGCTGATGAAGTGCCAGAACTTCAAGTTCAAGAACTCCGACACCAGCGGGTCGTCGAAGGCGCCGAAGGAGTTCCTGGTGCCCGCGTGCGTGTGGGCCGACTACAGCACGTACGGCGTGGTGACCATGGTGGACATGGGCAAGGCCCTGACCGGTGGCGGCCCGTCCATGGATGACGTGGCCAAGGAGACCGCCACGCTCTACAACACGGCTCGCCAGAAGGCCTAGGAGCGCCCGGAGCGCATCAGAGGGCCCGCCCGGTCAAGGAAGTCGACCGGGCGGGCCCTCTGTCGTGCACGACCAACCGAGGCGCTACGCGCTCTTCTCGTGCCGCCCGTCGTTCTTCACGATGCGCGGCTCGCGCGGGACCAGCGTCGGGTTGACGTTGTTGCGGACCACGTCCGCGGTGATGACGACCCGGGCGACGTCCTTGCGGGACGGCACCTCGTACATCACCGACTGGAGGACTTCCTCCATGATCGCGCGCAGACCACGGGCTCCGGTGCCGCGCAGGATGGCCTGGTCGGCGATGGCTTCGAGGGCCGGGCGGTCGAAGTCCAGCTCCACGCCGTCGAGTTCGAACAGGCGCTGGTACTGCTTGACGAGCGCGTTGCGCGGCTCGACCAGGATCTGCAGGAGCGCTTCGCGGTCGAGGTTGTGGACCGAGGTCAGAACGGGGAGCCGGCCGATGAACTCGGGGATCATCCCGAACTTCACCAGGTCCTCCGGCATGACCTCCTGGAACTGGTCGCTCGCCTCGATCTCCCGCTTGGAGCGGATCGTCGCGCCGAAGCCGATGCCCTTGGCGCCGGCCCGCGACTCGATGATCTTCTCAAGGCCCGCGAAGGCACCGCCCACGATGAACAGGACGTTCGTCGTGTCGATCTGGATGAACTCCTGGTGCGGGTGCTTGCGTCCGCCCTGCGGCGGGACGGAGGCGGTGGTGCCCTCCAGGATCTTCAGCAGGGCCTGCTGGACGCCCTCGCCGCTCACATCGCGGGTGATCGACGGGTTCTCGCTCTTGCGGGCGACCTTGTCGATCTCGTCGATGTAGATGATCCCGGTCTCGGCCTTCTTGACGTCGTAGTCCGCGGCCTGGATCAGCTTCAGCAGGATGTTCTCGACGTCCTCGCCGACGTAGCCCGCCTCGGTGAGCGCGGTGGCGTCGGCGATGGCGAACGGCACGTTGAGCATGCGCGCCAGGGTCTGCGCGAGCAGCGTCTTGCCGGAGCCTGTGGGGCCGAGGAGCAGGATGTTGGACTTCGCGAGCTCGATCGCGTCGTCGCGGCCCGTGCCGCCGCCGTTCTCGCCGGCCTGTACGCGCTTGTAGTGGTTGTAGACCGCCACCGAGAGGGCCTTCTTCGCGGGCTCCTGCCCGACGACGTACCCCTCGAGGAACTCGTAGATCTCGCGCGGCTTGGGGAGTTCCTCCCACCGCACCTCGGAGGACTCGGCGAGCTCCTCCTCGATGATCTCGTTGCAGAGGTCGATGCACTCGTCGCAGATGTACACACCGGGGCCTGCGATGAGCTTCTTCACCTGCTTCTGGCTCTTTCCGCAGAACGAGCACTTGAGCAGGTCGCCGCCGTCACCGATGCGTGCCACGAGGTGCTTCCCCTTCGCCTGGGAGACGCCATGTGCGCCGCCTCCTGGTGCCTACTGCGTTGTCCGGGGGGACGCCCCCAGACCCCCTACCGACGGTACCTTGCCGAGCCCCTCGTTCGGGCCCCCCTTGGCGCGGTTCACTTGTGCGTGGACCGCGCCAAGGTCGCCGAAGCGGCTCAGGCGGCCGCGGAGGTCGTCGTCTTGCGGGTGGAAACGATCTGGTCCACCAGGCCGTAGGACAGCGCGTCCTCGGCCGTGAGGATCTTGTCGCGCTCGATGTCGTCGCGGATCTTCTCGATCGGCGTCGTCGAGTGCTTGGCCAGCATGTCCTCCAGCTGCGTACGCATCCGGAGGATCTCGTTGGCCGCGATCTCCAGGTCGGAGAGCTGCTCACGGCCGGTGCCGCCCGAGGGCTGGTGGATCAGGACGCGCGCGTTGGGCAGCGCCATGCGCTTGCCCGGCGTGCCGGCGGCGAGCAGGACGGCGGCGGCGGAGGCCGCCTGGCCCATGCAGACCGTCTGGATGTCGGGCTTCACGAACTGCATCGTGTCGTAGATCGCCGTGAGGGCGGTGAAGGAACCACCCGGGCTGTTGATGTAGATCGAGATGTCGCGGTCCGGGTCCATCGACTCCAGGCACAGGAGCTGCGCCATCACGTCGTTGGCGGACGCGTCGTCGATCTGCACGCCGAGGAAGATCACGCGCTCCTCGAAGAGCTTCGCGTACGGGTCGTACTCGCGCACGCCCTGCGAGGTGCGCTCGACGAAGCGCGGGACGATGTAGCGGTTGTCGACCTGCGGACCGGTGTAGAGGCCGTTCGCGGGGGCCGAGTTGAAGTTGCTCATGGGGGTGTTCACCATCCTGGTGGCGTTCAAGTGGGCAGGGGTAGCGGTGCGCGTCGGGGGATCAGACCCCGGTGCCGCCGCCGCCCGGAACGCCCGAGGCAGCGGAGATGATCTCGTCGATGAGGCCGTACTCCTTGGCCTCCTCCGCCGTGTACCAGCGGTCGCGGTCGCCGTCGCGGATGATCGTCTCGACGGTCTGGCCGGAGTGCGCGGCAGTGATCTCCGCCATGCGCTTCTTCGTACGGATCAGGTACTCGGCCTGGATCTTGATGTCGGAGGCGGTGCCGCCGATGCCGGCGGAGCCCTGGTGCATCAGGATGTCGGTGTTGGGGAGCGCGAAGCGCTTGCCCGCGGCGCCACCGGTCAGCAGGAACTGGCCCATCGAGGCGGCCATGCCCATGCCGATGGTGACCACGTCGTTCTGGATGTACTGCATGGTGTCGTAGACGGCCATGCCGGCCGTCACCGAGCCACCGGGGCTGTTGATGTAGAGGTAGATGTCCTTGTCCTGGTCGGCAGCGGCCAGGAGGAGCATCTGGGCGGTGATCTTGTTGGCGATCTCGTCGTCGACCTGCTGGCCGAGGAAGATGATGCGGTCGTTGAGCAGTCGGCTGTAGACCTGGTCACCGAGGCCACCACCGAGGGACGGCTCACCGGCGGCGTAAGGCATCAGATTCGTCACGTATCCACCTGCTCGTCTCTGACGGCTTCGGCCGTCTCAGCGTCTTCGTTCCGGGGGCGCGGACTCCGGCTCGCCAGACTCCACCACCCTCGTATTCATGGACCCTAACGCGCAGGTGGGACAACGCCATCCCGGTTCCCGAACTGTTCGCTCGGAGCGCAAGGTGGTTGAAGGGGAATCGGCTACGGACAAGGGCCCGTACGCGGCTGCGTACGGGCCCTTGGGCGGGTCATGGCGAGGCTCAGGCCTCGGTCTTCTCCGCGGCCTCGGCCTCGGCGGGCTCGGCGTCGGCGGCGACCGTCTCGGCGGTCTCGTCCTCGGCGTCGTCCTCCAGGTCGACGACCTCACCGTTGGTGTCGGTCACCTTGGCGGCCTCGACGACGACGGCGAGCGCCTTGCCGCGGGCGACCTCGCCGACGAGCATCGGCACCTGGCCACCCTCGACGACGGCCTGGGCGAACTGGTCGGGGCTCATGCCGGAGGACTGCGCACGCCGCATGAGGTGCTCGGTGAGCTCCTCCTGGTTGACGTTCAGCTTCTCCTTGTTGACGAGCTCGTCCAGGATGAACTGCGTCTTGATGCCCTTGACCGCCTGCTCCTCGGTCTCGGCGGTGAACTCTTCCTCGGTCTTGCCCTGGATCTCCAGGTACTTGGCGAGGTCGATGCCCATCTGGCCGAGCTGGTGGTGCTCGAGGTTGTGCTTGCGGGTCTGGATCTCGTCCGCGAGGAGCTTCTCGGGGATCGGGACCTCGGCCAGCTTCAGGAGCTCGTCGAGGACGCGCTCCTGGGCCTGGGTGGCCTGGTCGTACTGCTTCATGTTCTCGAGGCGCTTGCGGCTGTCGGCCTTGAGCTCGTCCAGGGTGTCGAACTCCGACGCGAGCTGCGCGAAGTCGTCGTCCAGGGCGGGCAGTTCACGGGCGGCGACCTGGGTGACCTTGACGGTGACCTCGGCCTCCTTGCCCTCGGCCGAGCCGCCCTTGAGCTCGGAGGTGAAGGTGGCCTCGCCACCGGCCTCCAGGCCCTTCACGGCCTCGTCGATGCCTTCGAGGAGCTCGCCGGAACCGATGGTGTACGAGACACCCTCGGCCACGCCGTCCTCCAGGACCTCGCCGTCGACCTTGGCCTGCAGGTCGATCGTGACGACGTCGCCGTCCTCGGCGGCACGCTCGACGGGGGAGGTCGAGGCGAAGCGCTCGCGGAGCTGCTCCACGGACTTCTCGACGTCCTCGTCGCTGACCTCGACGGCGTCAACGGTGACCTCGATGCCGGAGTAGTCCGGGATCTCGATGGTCGGGCGGATGTCGACCTCCGCGGTGAAGTTCAGCGTCTCGCCGTCCTTCAGCTCGGTGATGTCGACCTCGGGCTGACCCAGCGGGTTGAGCTCCGCCTCGTTGATCGCCTCGGTGTAGAACTTCGGAAGCGCGTCATTGACGGCCTCTTCGAGCACGGCGCCACGACCGAACCGCTGGTCGATCACTCGGGCCGGGATCTTGCCCTTACGGAAGCCCTTGACCGTGACCTGCTGGTTGATCTTCTTGTACGCCGCGTCGAGGCTGTCCTTGAGCTCCTCGAAGGGCACCTCGACAGTGAGCCGAACCCGAGTCGGGTTCAGGGTCTCCACGGCGCTCTTCACGGTTCGGTCTCCTTGTGGCTGACTTCTTGGGGTTCTGCCGCAGACCGACGGTCTGGAGCGGATGGGGCCCGGTACATCGGATTCATCAGACACACGGGCACGCAGCTTGCATAGTAACCGCAAGCGGGATGCCACCCACAATGTGATCTTGCTACGTGGAGATCGACGCCGGTGACGTGGTCGGGGTGGCGGGATTTGAACCCACGGCCTTCCGCTCCCAAAGCGGACGCGCTACCAAGCTGCGCCACACCCCGTCGGTGCGAGACGTAGGGTACATGCCCGCGGCGAGCACGTCGGCCGCTCCGTCGCCGACGCCACCCGTGGCATTCGCGCCACCGGCCGAGCGGTCCCCGACTCCGCACGCGCGACCGCGTCGGGGCGCGGTGTGCGCGGGCGGGGGGTGACCCGCTACGATGCTCTACGTGTCGCGGTCGCCATGACCTGCGGCGCGGTGCTTGCGGGCGTAGCTCAATGGTAGAGCGCTAGTCTTCCAAACTAGTTACGCGGGTTCGATTCCCGTCGCCCGCTCCAAGCGGGAACAAGCAGTTGATGAGCAGGTCGGAGCCGGTAGCCGCGTCACGCGGCGACCGGCTCTTCCTGTATGCCGGGCCGGGCCGGGGCCGCGGTCAGAACTTGATCTGGTTGATCGACTGAGCTATTGAGTCGAGGAAGTGCTGGATCGAGGGGGCCATGCCCGTCGAGGCCAGGAAGAAGCCGAACAGTATGGCGACGATGGCCGGTCCGGCCTTCATGGAGCCGCCTCGGATCAGCACCACGAGGACGACCGCCAACAACAGCACCACTGACAGTGAGATGGCCACAACTGATCACACACCCTTGGTCGGTCCGCCTTGCCGGCCCGGGAGCATGCCGCCCACACCCCCACGGTGACTATCGTGCCACCAACACCCCTGTGGTTGTTCCCCGGTGACGCATCGCCAACGCCAACGATCAGGCGAATCAGGCCAACCGGTCCGCACCCTACCCGGGCTCGGCGAGGCCCAGCAGGCGGCGCACCTCGGCGTACTTGGCCGTCAGGCGGGCCCGGGTCGCCGCGTCGAGGACGGCGAGGCGGGCCGGGTCGGTGTTGTGTGCGAGGTCCGACTCCTTGATGAGCAGGGCGCCCTCGGTGGAACGGATGCGCCGGGCGTACGACTCCAGTGGCTCGCCTGGGAGTTTGGTCATGGCGAGCACCAACTCCTTGACGCGCGCGGGGAGTTCGGCGGATTCCAGCCACTGCAGGGAGAGCGCGTCGTCCTCGATCGCGTCGTGCAGCCAGGCCGCCTTGATCTGGTCCTCGGAGCCGCCCCTGGCCCGGACTCCCTCGGCCACGGCGGCGAGGTGTTCGGTGTAGGGACGGCCGGCCTTGTCGCGCTGGCCCGCGTGGGCGGCCCGAGCTGCGGTCTCGACCTCGGCGAGGGTCATCATCGGCTTCGCGTGGGACATGTCCGCGACTCTACGGCGGGCCCCGGGCTCATTTCAGCGCCGCCCTGGCCGGGAGGGAGGTCGCGACGAGGCCCAGGACGAGGACGGCGCCCGCGAACGAGCCGTACAGGAGCGGCGGTATGTAGGGGTCGCGGCCGGTCAGGCCGTTCACCATGGGAACGAGGGTGGCCAGGGCGATGGCGCTGCCGATGACGACGCCGGCCGCGACCACCAGGAGCGCCTCCCAGCGGATCATGCCGAGGACTTGGCGGCGGGTGGTGCCGATCAGGCGCAGGGTGCCGAGTTCGCGGCGGCGGTCGAGGACCGTCATCACCAGGGTGTTGACGGCGGCGACGGCCGCGAAGCCGCCGAGCACCGCGGCCATGACGGTGTTGGCCCAGGCGTTGACCTCGCGTTCCGTGCTCTGCGCGGTGGCGTAGCCGGCGGCGTCGGTGACCCGGCCGAAGGCTGCGAGGGGGCCGGCGGCGGCGGGGGCGGCCCGGGTGAGCAGGGTGGTGGGGTTCGGGGCGCTCAGGTGGGTCGTCAAGTCGGCCTGGGGGAAGGTCGTTCGGGCGAGGCCGAGACCGCGGTCGTAGGTGGCCACGACCTTCGGGGCGGCCTTGGCGCCGTCGGGCAGGACGAGCGCGAGGCGGTCTCCGGGGCGTACGTGTGCCGCGGTGGCGAGGGCGGTGTCGACGGCGACCGTGCCCGGGACGAGCGCGGTCAGGGATCCGGCGCGCAGGCCCAGGTCCTGGACCTCGGCGAGGTCGGCGCCGGTGCCGGTGACGCCCTGCGCGGAGACCTCCTGCGGGGTGTCGCCGGAGCCGGCCTTCGGGACGAGGACGGAGCTGCGGGTGAGGCCGACGGCCTTCTTGACACCGGGGGTGGCGGCGGCGCGGGCGACCGCGTCGAAGGGCAGGCCCGCCGGGTCGGTGACGACCTGGTCCGCGATGATGCCGGCCCGCTGCTGATCCTCGACGGCCCGGTCCTCGCTGGTGTGCATGAAGACGAGGACGGACGAGAAGGCCATGGCGAGCACGATCGGAGTGATCGCCGAGGCCAGCCTGCGGGCGTTGGTACGGGTGTTGGCGGCGGCCAGTGAGCCGGGGGCGCCCGCCGCGCGCAGCGGAAGCCCGAGGAGGGCGGCGCAGCCGCGGGCGATCAGCGGTCCGAGCAGGCCGACCGCGACCATGAAGAGCATGACGATGCCGAGCGCCGCGTTGGCGGCGTTCTCCCCGGTCTCGGATGCGGCGAGCCCCGCACACGCGCAGCCGCCGATGGCGGCGAGGACGCCGAGCGGCGTACGGATCCAGCCGGGGCGCAGCCGTTCCGCCGCGGACTCGGCGAGCGCCTGGCCCGGCTTGATCTTCGAGGGGCGGCGGGCCGCGGCGGCCCCGGCGCACAGGGCGGTCAGGACGGTGGCCGCGACGGCGATGAGCAGGGGCAGCGGGGTGATCGAGAGGTCCACGGCCGGCGGGATCGCGCCCTTGTCGCGGAGCTGGCCGAACCACCAGGTGGCGAGGGCGACTCCGGGCAGACAGCCGAGCACCCCGGCGAGCGGCGCGACGAGCAGGGCCTCGGTGGCGATGGTGCGGCGGATCTGCCGCGGGGTGGCGCCGATGGCGCGCAGCAGGGCGTACTCGCGGCGGCGCTGGCCGACGGAGAGCGCGACGGTGCCGGCGGCGGTGAACACGGCGACCATCGTGGCGACGCCGCCGAACGAGCCGCCGATCCCGATGAGCCCCTCCTTCGCCTCGGCGAGGCTCCTGTCCTCGACGGTGGCCCGGTCGTCGCCGGTGTGCACGAGTGCCCGCCCCGCGAGGGCGTGCCGTACCTGGGCGGCCAGGGCGTCGGTGGAGGTGCCGGGCCGCGGGAGCACGGCGATCGCGTCGATCCTGCCGGGGTGGCCGGACAGGGCGCGGGCGTCGGCGTCGTTCAGCCAGACGGCGTCGGTGCCGGGGGCGCCGGCGGTGCCGGAGATCCTGAACTCCCGTGTGCCGCCCGGGGTTTCGAGGGTGATCCGCTCCCCCACGGTGCCGCGCGCGGTGACGATCTCGCCGGGGCGGGGCGCGGCGCCGGAGCTGGGCTCGGTGCCGGTGAAGGCGGTGGAGGCCCAGGTGTACGCGGTGACGGGCGCGCGTCCCTCGCCCGTGCGCACGGGGATGCCGAGATCGGCGATGGCCGCGGCGGCGCCGGGTGCGGCGGCGACCTGGGCGACCAGGGAGCCGTCGACGCGGGCCCGGTCGGGCAGGGCGAGCGCCTCGTCGTCCCGGTCCTCACCCGACCCGATGGTGTACCGCAGGTTCTGATCGGCGGCGACCACGACGGGGGCGCCGGCGTAGCGCTGCGGCGGGACGGATGCGGTGATCCCGGTCGCGAGCAGCAGCCCACAGGCGGAGACGATCATCGCGGCCATGGCCAGCGCGACGAAGGTCCCGCCGAACGCGGAGGGCCTGAACCGGATCGCTGCGCGGGCGAGGCCGTTGGGGACGTACACGGGGCTCCTACGGAGGGTGATGGGACGGACGGGGTTCGGGGCACACCCCGGGCCGTTCGGTGCCGGGTGCCCCATGTCTTTGGGGGCGCGGGGCTGTGCCGTTTGCGCGGCTCCGCCGCGGTGGGCGCGGGTCGCGGGCTGCGGCTCCGGGTGCCCTACGTATTTAGGGGCGCGGGGCTGCAGTCTTTGCGCGGCTCCGCCGCGGTGGGCGCGGGTCGCGGGCGTCGACGCCGGGTGCCCTACGTATTTAGGGGCGCGGGGCTGCAGTCTTTGCGCGGCTCCGCCGCGGTGGGCGCGGGTCGCGGGCGTCGACGCCGGGTGCCCTACTAGGGGCGCGGGGCTGCAGTCTTTGCGCGGCTCCGCCGCGGTGGGCGCGGGTCGCGGGCGTCGACGCCGGGTGCCCTACTAGGGGCGCGGGGAACTGCGCGGGTGCCCCAGCACGGTCCGCAGACGAAAGCCGGGCCGGGGTTGCTGGGGCTCCGCCCCAGACCCCGGGGGATGCCCCACCCCGCCCCTTCCCGAAACCCTCCGGGGGTTAGGAAACGGGCTGAGGTCCAAACCCCTGGGGCTCCGCCCCAGACCCCGTTCGCGCCCGAAAGGCGCTCGTCCTCAAACGCCGGACCGGCTGAAGAGGCCGGGGCTGAGCGCCCTGCCAAGGGGGTGCCCACCCAGGGGCGCGGGGCACCGCGCAGAGCGGCGGCCTCGCGGCGTGCGGCTAAGCTGCCGCCCTCAAAGAGCCCCGCGGGGACAGCGCGGCCATGCGCTCGGCGATCCGCCCCGCCGCCCCGCCCGGCACCGCGTCCACCACCGCCCCGTCCGCCAGGAACAGCACCCGGTCCGCATGGGCCGCCGCCACCGGGTCGTGGGTGACCATCACCACCGTCGCGCCGAGGGAGTCCACCGCCCCGCGGAGCAGCGCGAGCACCTCCCCCGCCGTGGTCGTGTCGAGCGCCCCCGTCGGCTCGTCCGCGAAGATCACGTCCGGCTCGGTGACGAGCGCCCGCGCGATCGCGACCCGCTGCTGCTGGCCGCCCGAGAGTTCGCCGGGGCGCCGCGCGCCCTTGCCGTCCAGGCCGACCCGGGCGAGGAGCTGGGCCGCGCGCCGCCGGTCGGGCCGGTCACCGGCGAGCCGCATCGGCAGGAGGACGTTCTGCTCGACGGTCAGGGAGGGCAGCAGGTTGAACGCCTGGAAGACGAAGCCGAGGCGGGAGCGGCGCAGCTCGGTGAGCTTGTTCTCGCTCATGCCGGTGATCTCCGTGCCGCCGAGCCGTACCGACCCCTCCGTGGGCCGGTCGAGCCCCGCCGCGCACTGCAGAAACGTCGACTTGCCGGAGCCGGACGGGCCCATCACTGCGGTGAAGCTGCCGCGGGGCAGCGCGAGGTCGATGCCGCGCAGGGCGTGCACGGCGGAGGCGCCGCGCCCGTACTGGCGGCGTACCCCGCGCAGTTCGACGGCCCAGTCGTGGCCGGGCGCCGCATCCGCGTTCGCCCGCCGGCTGTTCCTGGACCGTCGCAGTGCCATGGCCCCTGCCTTCCGCTGGTTCGTGGCCGGCGCGCTCGCGCCGACCCTTCGAACCTACGGATCGGGGCGGGGCGGGGGCCATGGCGGAACCTGGTGGATCAAGGGTGGGGCTGCCCCCACCCCGGCTCGGCCGCCCCCACCCCGGCGCTCGTCGTCGGTCAGGCGTCGCGCCGGATCAGCAGCAGCGCGCGGTCGTCGTTCACGTCCTTGGCCACCGCCTCGATCAGGTGCCAGGCCGCGCCGCCGAAGCCCGTCGAGACGTAGCGGTCGGCCTCGCCGGTGAGCCGGTCGATGCCTTCGCTGATGTCGCGTTCGGAGGTCTCCACGAGTCCGTCGGTGAAGAGCATGAGGACATCGCCGGGGGCGAGGGAGCCCTTGGAGGGGTGGAACTCCGCGCCGTCGTACACGCCGAGCAGGGGCCCCTCGGCGGCCTGTTCCTGCCAGCGGCCGGACCCGGCGTGGAGCTGGAGCGCCGGGGGGTGGCCTGCGGAGAGGAGTTCGTAGTCGCCGGAGTCGAGGTCGAGTACGAGGTGGATCGCGGTGGCGAAGCCCTCGTCCCAGTCCTGGCGGAGCAGGTAGCCGTTGGCGGCGGGCAGGAAGGCGTGCGGGGGCAGCGAGCCGAGGAGGCCGCCGAAGGCGCCGGAGAGCAGCAGGGCGCGCGAGCCCGCGTCCATTCCCTTGCCGGAGACGTCGGTGAGGACGACCTCCAGGGTGCGACCGCCGCCGGTGCGCGCGGCGACGACGAAGTCGCCGGAGAAGGACTGGCCGCCCGCGGGCCGCAGCGCCATCTCGCGGTGCCAGCCCTTGGGGAGCTGGGGCAGCGCGCTCTGGACGCGGATGCGTTCGCGCAGGTCGAAGAGCATGGTCCCGCCGCGCCGCCAGGGCACCCCGACCCGCGCCCTGAACTGGGCGATGAGCAGCCCGAAGAGGCCGCACGCCGCCACCACGAGGACGATTCCCGGGGTGACCCGGGAGGGCCCCGCGGTGTACGGGCCGAGCCGGACCGACTCCACGATCAGGGCGGCCGCGGCCGCCGCGTACAGGCCGAGCAGGTTGGCGGGGCGCAGCAGCAGGCCGCCCGCCACGATCGGCAGGACCAGCGCGGAGGGGGCGCACCACACGGGGGCGAACAGGGTGGCGCAGGTGATGGCCGGGACGGTGAGGAGCAGGCCGGCCAGGGCGATCCAGTCGGAGCCGTCGCCGCGGAAGTAGTCGACGCCGGATCTGCGCACCGCGGTGCGGACCCGGTGCAGCGCCTTGCGCCACCGGGCGCTGAACGAGTCCGCTCTCATCGCACGTGCCATTGCCGAGGACCCTATCCAGCCGGTGGCGCCGCGCGCAGGTGGCCCCTGACGCCGGACCCGGACGGGCCGCCGGAAATCCGTTCGCCCGCGCGGTGTGCTCCCTGCTAGTCATGGCATATGACGATCGAACTGCGCGCTCTGGATCCGGCCGAGTGGGACGAGTGGTACGGCACCCTCGTGGTCGCCTTCGGGGGCATTCCGGACGCCCCCGAGGAGGTGGAGCTGTGGCGCGAGCTCATCGATCCCGGGCGCTCGATCGCGGGGTGGGACGGCGCGCGGTGCGTCGCGGCCACCAGCACGTTCGCGTTCCGTCTGAGCGTGCCCGGCGGCGCCGTCGTGCCGGCCGCGGGCGTGACCGGCGTGGGAGTGCTGGGCACCCACCGCCGCCGCGGCATCCTCACGTCGATGATGCGGCGCCAGCTCGACGGCCTGCGGGAGCAGGGCATGCCGCTGGCCGTCCTGACCGCCTCGGAGCCGGCCATCTACGGGCGGTTCGGGTATGGCATCGCCACGATGGCGCTGTCCGCGGAGATCGACACGGCGCGGGTGCGGCTCGACGTGCCGCCGGGCACCGACGACGTACGGCTGCGGTACGTGACGGTGAAGGACTCCCTCGCGGCGTGCGAGGAGCTGTACGCGCGCCTGGTGCCGCACCGCCCGGGGATGCTGGCCCGGCAGCCCGGCTGGGACCGGTTCGTCACCGCCGACCCGGAGTCCTACCGGGACGGCGCCTCACCGCTCCAGTGCGTCCTCGCCGAGCGGGACGGGGAGCTCGTGGGGTACGCGCGGTACCGGGTCTCCATGAAGTCGGGGGCGACGGGCGTGGACGGCTCGGTGTCGCTGAGCGATCTGGACGCGGTGGATCCGGCGGCGTCCGCGGCGCTGTGGCGCTATCTGTTCGGCATCGACCTGACCCAGGTCGTCAAGGTGCAGGACCGTCCGGTGGACGACCCGGTCCAGCACCTCGTCTCCGATGTCCGCCGGTGCGGGATGCGGCTCCAGGACCGCCTGCATCTGCGCCTGGTGGAGGTGGGCGCGGCGCTGGAGGCGCGGACGTACGCGGCGCCCGTCGACGTGGTCTTCGAGGTCGAGGACGCGTTCTGTCCGTGGAACGCGGGCCGCTGGCGGCTGACCGGCGACGCGAAGGGCGCGTCCTGCGTACGCACCGAGGACCCGGCCGAACTGGCGCTGTCCGTAAGGGAGTTGGGCGCCGCCTACCTCGGTGGGGTCACGCTCGCCTCACTGGCCGGCGCGGGCCGGGTGCGGGAGCTGCGCGCAGGGGCACTGGCCGAGGCCTCGACGGCGTTCGGCAGCGACAGCGCCCCGTGGCTGCCTCACGGCTTCTGACAGCGGGGGCACCAGAACAGGTTGCGGGCGGCGAGGTCCGCGGTGCGGATCTCGTCGCCGCAGATGTGGCAGGGCAGGTGCGCCCGTCGGTAGACGTACACCTCGCCGCCGTGGTCGTCCACGCGCGGCGGGCGGCCCATCGCCTCGGGGGTGTGCTCGGGGCGGACGGTGTCGATGCGGTTGAGGCGGACGCCCTCGCGCATCAGCTCCACCAGGTCGTCCCAGATGGCGTCCCACGCGGCGCGGGTCAGGTCCTTGCCGGGCCGGTAGGGGTCGATGCCGTGCCGGAAGAGGACCTCGGCGCGGTAGACGTTGCCGACGCCCGCGACGATCTTCTGGTCCATGAGCAGGGCGGCGATGGTGGTGCGGCTGCGGGAGATCCGCTGCCAGGCCTTCTCGCCGGTGTCGTCGGCCCGCAGCGGGTCGGGGCCGAGCCGGTCGTGTATCGCCTGCTTCTCGCCGTCGGTGATCAGCGCGCACGTCGTGGGCCCGCGCAGATCGGCGTACGCGGTCTCGTTCACCAGCCGCAGCCGCACCGTGTCGGTGGGCGGCGGGGCCGGGGCGTCACCGAAGCCGTACTTGCCGAAGAGGCCGAGGTGGATGTGGATCCAGCCCGAGGGCCCGAAGCCGAGGAAGAGGTGCTTGCCGTGGGCCTCGGCGCCTTCCAGGACCTGGCCGTCGACCAGGGCCGCGCCGTCCGAGAACTTGCCCTGGGGGCTGGACGCGCGCAGCGGCCGGCCGCCGAACCCGAGGTCGTGGTCGGCGGCCAGGCGGTGGATGGTGTGGCCCTCGGGCATGGGCCCTGATCAGCCCTGCTGGGGGTGGTGGGCCGGGATCTCGGGGAGCTTGCCGGTGGTCTCGTACGCGGTGAGCATCTCGATGCGGCGGGTGTGGCGCTCCTCGCCCGAGTACGGGGTGTTCAGGAAGATCTCGACGAACTTGGTCGCCTCTTCCTCGGTGTGCATCCGGCCGCCGACGGAGATCACGTTGGCGTTGTTGTGCTCACGGCCGAGGGCCGCGGTCTGCTCGCTCCAGGCCAGCGCCGCGCGGACGCCCTTGACCTTGTTGGCGGCGATCTGCTCGCCGTTGCCGGAGCCGCCGATCACGATGCCGAGCGCCTCCGGGTCCGCGGCCGTCTTCTCGGCGGCCCGCAGACAGAACGGCGGGTAGTCGTCCTGGGCGTCGTAGATGTGCGGACCGCAGTCCACGGGCTCGTGCCCGTGGGCGGTGAGCCACTCGACGAGGTGGTTCTTGAGTTCGAAGCCGGCATGGTCGGAGCCGAGGTACACGCGCATGTACCGAGTGTGGCATGCGCGACGCTGGGCAGGGCTGAGCGGGGTGGAGTCCATGGTCCCGGCGGCTCGGGACTTCCGTCCCGTCTAACGATCCGGATTCAGGCCTTCCGTCCCGAAGCGGACCAGGTTTGAATACCCGGGCTCGTGACCCGAGTGCTCCGAAGACGTAAGGAAGCGTTCATGACCTCGCAGCCGTCCCTTGCGAAGGAAGACCGCGTGCCCGGTGAACCCGGTGATGCGCAGGTGCCCGACAGCGGCCTCAAGGCCGGTCTCAAGAACCGCCATCTGTCCATGATCGCCATCGGTGGCGTGATCGGCGCCGGCCTGTTCGTGGGCTCCGGCTCCGGCATCGCCGCGGCCGGCCCGGCCATCCTGCTGTCGTACGCCCTCGTCGGCGTGATGGTGGTGTTCGTGATGCGGATGCTGGGCGAGATGGCCGCCGCGCGCCCCTCGTCGGGCTCGTTCTCGGCGTACGCGGACCGCGCGCTCGGCCGCTGGGCCGGATTCTCGATCGGCTGGCTCTACTGGTTCTTCTGGGTCGTGGTGCTCGCGGTCGAGGGCACGGCCGGCGCGAAGATCCTGCACGACTGGGTGCCGGGGGTCCCGCAGTGGGGCTGGGCGCTCATAGTGATGCTGGTCCTGACCGCGAGCAATCTGGCCTCGGTCTCCTCGTACGGCGAGTTCGAGTTCTGGTTCGCCGGGATCAAGGTCGTCGCGATCGGCGCCTTCGTGATCATCGGTCTGCTCGCCGTCTTCGGCGTGCTGCCCGGCTCGGACAACCCCGGCGCGGGCTTCGCCCACCTCACGGACTCGGGCGGCTTCTTCCCCAAGGGGTACGGCGCGATCCTCACCGGCGTCCTGATGGTCGTGTTCTCCTTCATGGGCTCCGAGATCGTCACCCTGGCGGCCGGCGAGTCGGAGGACCCGCGCCGCGCGGTGACGAAGGCGACCAACAGCGTGATCTGGCGGATCGCGGTCTTCTACCTCGGTTCGATCTTCGTGGTGCTGACGCTCCTGAAGTGGAGCGACCCCTCGATCGTCGCGGACGGCTCCTACGTGGCGGCCCTGAAGACGATCGGCATCCCGCACGCCGACCAGATCATGAACGTGATCGTCCTGACGGCGGTCCTGTCCTGCCTCAACTCCGGCCTGTACACCGCTTCCCGCATGGCGTTCTCGCTCGGTGAGCGCGGCGACGCGCCGAAGGCCTTCGCCCGCACCAACAAGCGGGGCGTGCCGCAGATCGCGATCCTGTCCTCGGTCGTCTTCGGCTTCGTGGCGGTCTTCTTCAACTACAAGTGGCCGGACACCGTCTTCGCGTTCCTGCTCAACTCCTCGGGCGCGGTGGCCCTGTTCGTGTGGCTGGTCATCTGCTGCACCCAGCTGCGGATGCGCGGGATCATCCTGCGCGAGCAGCCGGAGAAGCTGACGGTGAAGATGTGGGGCTTCCCCTACCTCACCTGGCTGACCATCGGGATGATCTCCTTCGTCCTCGTCTACATGCTGTTCGACAAGTCGGGCCGCGAGCAGGTGCTCCTCTCCCTGCTCGTCGCGGCGATCGTCATCGTCATCGCGGTGGTGAAGCAGAAGGTCCTCGCGGGCCGCGCGGCCTCCCCCGCCGAGGTGCGGGACGACGTCTCGGCGGCCTAGCCGCCGAAAGCAGCCGGCCCGGCGGGGGATTCCCCCGCCGGGCCGAGCCGTACCATCCGGGCCGGCCCGGTCAGCGCAGGCCGAAGCTCTCGGCCCAGGCGTTCACATCGGCAGGTGCCGCGTTGCCGCCGCAGACCACCAGGCCGAGCCGCGCGTCCTGGCCGACGCGCTCCCGCACCCGGCGTGCCGCGGGCAGCAGGCAGCCCGCGGCGGGCTCGGCCCAGACCTTGGCGTGCTCGGCCAGATCGAGGGTGCCCTGTACGGCCTCGGCGTCCGTCACCGTGAGGACCTCGGTGACCAGGGCCGCGACATGCTCGTATGTGAGCGGTGAGGCGCTGGGAGCACTCAACGTCGAGACCACCGAGGACAGTTCGACCGGTACCGGCCCTCCGGCGGCCAGGGCCTCCGACATGGCTCGCGCCCCCTCGGTCTCCACACCCCAGATCCGTACGCCGGGGCGGCGCGCGTGCAGTGCGGTGGCGACGCCGGAGATCAGTCCCCCGCCGCCGATGCTGACCAGTACGTCCGTGAGCTCCCCGGCGTCCTGCGCGAATTCGAGTCCGACCGTGCCCTGGGCGGCGATGACGACGGGGTCGTCGAAGGGGTGGACCAGGGTGAGCCCCTTGGTGGTGAACTCGTCGACGAGGGCGAACGCGCCGTCCATGGTGTCGGCGAGAACGACGCTCGCCCCGGCGGCCTCCGCGATGTCCACGGCGCGGCTCGGTGCGGACCGGGGCATGACGACGGTCGCCTCGATGTCCAGGGCGCCGGCCATGACCGCCACCGCGATGCCGTGGTTGCCACCGCTCACCGCCACGACCCCGGCGGCCCGTTCGACCCGGCCGAGCCCGAGCAGTTTCGCCGCCGCGCCGCGCACTTTGAACGAGCCGGTGCGCTGCAGGAGCTCCAGCTTCGCCGTGACGGGCGCGCCGAGGAGCGCGGACAGCCCGGGACTCGGCACCGTCGGGGTCCGGACGACATGCCCGGCGATCCGCTCGGCCGCGGCTTCGACGTCCGCGACAGTGATCAGCACATTCGCCTCCGTTGCAGGATCCGGCCCACGATGACCGGACCCACATCATCCCCCGGCACGGCGGCGCGCGGCCTCGGCAGGTGCCCGGAGGGCGCGACGACGAAGGGCCCGGCGGATGCCGGGCCCTTCTGCCGTGTACGGGTGCCGGAGGGTCAGCCCTTGCGGCCGACCAGCTTCCACGCGGCGGGGAGGAGACCCATCGCGAGGGCGGCCTTCAACGCGTCGCCGATGAGGAACGGCGTGAGGCCGGCCGCTACCGCGGCGGTCAGGGACATGCCGGTCGAGGCGGCGAGGTAGGGCACGCCCACCGCGTAGATGATCGCCGAGCCGAGCACCATCGTGCCCGCGGTGCGCAGGACCGAGCGGTCGGCGCCGCGGCGGGCGAGGGCGCCGACGACGGTGGAGGCGAGCAGCATGCCGAGGACGTAGCCGAACGAGGCGCCGCCCGCGCCGGAGGTGCCGCTCGCGAACCACGGCATGCCGGCCATGCCGACGAGGGCGTACAGGGCGAGCGAGAGGAAGCCGCGGCCGGCGCCGAGGCCCGCGCCGACGAGCAGGGCCGCGAAGGTCTGGCCGGTGACCGGGACGGGCGAGCCGGGGACCGGCACGGCGATCTGCGCGGCGATCCCGGTCAGCGCGGCGCCGCCGACGACGAGCGCGATGTCCCGGGTACGGGAGGCGGGCAGCAGGTCGGCGAGGACCGATCCGGTACGGGGGGCGGCGGACGCAGTGCTCATCGGGACTCCGGCAGGTGGTGGGGCGGAACGTGGTGGGGACACCGTGACGTTAGCCCACGGAATCTCGCTGGATCACCAGCAGCCGCCCACAAAGCGGGTGTTGGAGCCTTGGTGGGGTCCGGACAAAGGACCGGGGTTAAGGCGCCGGCCGGCGTGACCCCCGTCACTACGCCGATGTGCTCGGCTGCCCCTTTTGCGCCCGGGGGCGCGGCTGGGCGAGACTGTAGGTTCCCCATAAACCGAACGATACGAGCACCATGCACGAGCCCTTGCCCGCCGAACCCCTCTCGCACGGGCTGAAGCAGCGCCATCTGACCATGCTCGGCCTCGGCGGGGTGATCGGTGCGGGGCTCTTCGTGGGGTCGGGTGCCGGGATCGCGGTGGCGGGGCCCGGCATCGTCGTGTCGTATCTGATCGCGGGCGCCATCGCGATGCTGGTGATGCGGATGCTGGGCGAGATGTCGGCGGCGATGCCGGCGTCGGGCTCGTTCTCGGTCCACGCGGAGCGGGCGCTCGGCCGGTGGGCGGGGTTCAGCGTGGGCTGGCTCTACTGGTTCCTGCTGGTCGTGGTGCTCGCCGTGGAGGCGACCGGCGCCGCGAAGATCGCCAACGGCTGGGCGCCGGGGGTGCCGCAGTGGGCCTGGGTGCTGATCTTCATGGTGGTGTTCACGGCCGCCAACCTGGCCTCGGTGAAGAACTTCGGCGAGTTCGAGTTCTGGTTCGCCGCCCTGAAGATCTTCGCGATCCTCGCGTTCCTGGTGCTGGGCCTGCTCGCGGTCTTCGGGGTGCTGCCCGACACCTCGGCGGTGGGCCTGTCCAACCTGACCGGGCAGGGCGGCTTCCTGCCGGCCGGGGTGAGCGGGGTGGTCTCCGGGGTGCTCGCGGTGATCTTCGCGTTCGGCGGCCTGGAAGTCGTCACGATCGCCGCCGCCGAGTCCGACGACCCGGTGCGGGCGGTCGGGCGCGCGGTGCGCAGCGCGGTGTGGCGCATCCTCTTCTTCTACGTGGGCTCGATGCTGGTCATCGTCACGCTGCTGCCGTGGACGTCGATGAAGCCGGGCCAGAGCCCGTATGTCGCGGTGCTCGACTCGATCGGCATCCCGTCGGCCGGGCAGATCATGAACATCGTCGTGTTCGTGGCACTGCTCTCCGCCCTCAACGCCAATCTGTACGGCTCCTCGCGCATGATCTTCTCGCTCGCCGAGCGGGGCGAGGCGCCGCGGGGCCTGCTGAGGACCGCGGGCGGCGGGGTGCCGCGCCGGGCGGTGCTCGCCTCGGTGGCGTTCGGGTTCGTCTCGGTCCTGCTGAACCTGAAGTGGCCGGACTCGGTGTTCCTCTACATGCTCAACGCGGTGGGCGCGGTGCTCCTGTTCGTATGGGCGCTGATCGCCCTGTCGCAGCTGCGGCTGCGCCGTCGCATCGAGCGCGAGGCGCCCGAGACGCTGACGCTGAAGATGTGGGCGTTCCCGTATCTCACCTGGGCGGCGCTCGCCGCGATGGGCGCGGTGCTCGTGCTGATGCTGTTCGACTCCTCGGCCCGGCCGCAGGTGCTGTGGTCGGCGGGGGCGACCGCGGTGGTCCTCGCGGTGGCAGGGGTACGGGAGTTGCGCACGCGCCGCGTGTGAAGGTCGCGTAAACAAAACGCACGGGAGCCTTCACTCTGTGTGAGTCGAGTGTCCGCATAGCGGGCGGGTGTTCCCTCTGAGCGGGGCCGCCCTAAGACTGTGGGCCCGTGCCGCCGCCCCGGTGGATCAGCTACTGAACAGGGCATGCCCATGTCTCGGACAACCGCGCCCGTGCAGGACGACAGCCGGCAGCAGGCCGACTCTCCGCTCACGCACGGTCTCAAGCAGCGCCACCTGTCGATGATCGCCCTCGGCGGCGTCATCGGCGCGGGCCTGTTCGTCGGCTCCGGCACCGCGATCGCCGCGGCCGGACCCTCGATCATCCTCGCCTACGCGATATCCGGCGCCCTGGTCATGCTCGTCATGCGCATGCTGGGCGAGATGTCGGCCGCCAACCCCGCGTCCGGGTCCTTCTCGGTCCACGCCGAGCGGGCGATGGGGCCGTGGGCCGGGTTCACCGCGGGCTGGGCCTTCTGGTTCCTGCTGTGCGTGGCCGTCGGCCTGGAGGGCATCGGCGCCGCGGGCATCGTGCACGGCTGGCTGCCGGGCGTGCCGGAGTGGGCCCTGGTCGCCGTGTTCATGCTGGTCTTCTGCGGCACCAACCTGGCGGCCGTGAAGAACTTCGGCGAGTTCGAGTTCTGGTTCGCCGCGCTGAAGATCGGCGCGATCGTCCTCTTCCTGGCCATCGGCGTCCTCGCGATCACCGGCGTCCTGCCGGACACGAGCGCCCCGGGCCTGACCAACCTCACCGGCCACGGCGGCTTCATGCCCAACGGCAGCGAGGGCCTCATCGTCGGACTGCTCGCCTCCGTCTTCGCGTACGGCGGCCTGGAGACGGTCACCATCGCGGCGGCCGAGTCCGAACACCCCGTCCAGGGCGTCGCGAAGGCCGTGCGCACCGCGATGTGGCGGATCGCGATCTTCTACGTCGGCTCGATGGCGGTCGTGGTGACACTGCTGCCGTGGACCGGCAAGGACATCGTCGCCAAGGGCCCCTACGTCGCGACCCTCGACTACCTCGGCATCCCGGCCGCGAGCCACATCATGAACGTCGTGATCCTGGTCGCCCTGCTCTCCGCGATGAACGCCAACATCTACGGCGCCTCCCGCATGGCCGGCTCGCTCGTCTCGCGCGGCCAGGGCCCCAAGGTGCTCGGCAAGGTCTCCGGCGGGGTGCCCCGCGTCGCGGTCCTCACCTCGTCCGCCTTCGGTTTCGTGTGCGTGCTGCTCAGCTACTGGCGTCCCGACGACATCTTCCAGTGGCTCCTGAACACCATCGGCGCGATCATCCTGGTCGTCTGGTTCTTCATCGCCGCGTCGCAGCTGCTGCTGCGCCGCCGCACCGAGCGCGAGGCCCCGGAGAAGCTCGTCGTGAAGATGTGGCTGTACCCGTGGCTGACCTGGGTCGCGCTGCTCGCCATGGCCGTCGTCTTCGTCCTGATGGCCCGCGAGGACGGCACCCGCGTCCAGCTCTACTACACGGGCGGGCTCACCCTGGTCCTCGCGATCGTCGGCTACATCCGCCAGCGCACCTCGACCGCGGCCCCGATCGACGCCTGACGGAGCGCCGCTCCCCGCCCCAACTGTCCTGCGTTCCCGGGCCCTACGCCCCGGGACGCAGGACTTTTTGCTGAGCCCACATGAGGTCACCCTTACCTGCGCGGGCGCATTGCTGCTGGTAGCGTGCACTTGCACATCAATTGCAATAAGCATTTGCAGTGAGCAGTCGGAGGGCTCGGACATGGCCATTTACACGCTTCCTGAACTTCCGTACGACTACGCGGCGCTCGAACCCGTCATCAGCCCGGAGATCATCGAGCTGCACCACGACAAGCACCACGCGGCGTACGTGAAGGGCGCGAACGACACCCTCGAGCAGCTCGCGGAGGCGCGCGACAAGGACGCCTGGGGCTCGATCAACGGCCTGGAGAAGAACCTCGCGTTCCACCTCTCCGGCCACATCCTGCACTCGATCTACTGGCACAACATGACGGGCGACGGCGGCGGCGAGCCGCTGGAGAAGGACGGCACCGGCGAGCTGGCCGACGCCATCGCCGAGTCCTTCGGCTCCTTCGCCAAGTTCAAGGCCCAGCTGACCAAGGCCGCGGCGACGACGCAGGGATCGGGCTGGGGCGTCCTCGCCTACGAGCCCATCAGCGGCCGCCTCGTGGTCGAGCAGATCTACGACCACCAGGGCAACGTGGGCCAGGGCTCGACGCCGGTTCTGGTCTTCGACGCGTGGGAGCACGCGTTCTACCTTCAGTACAAGAACCAGAAGGTCGACTTCATCGAGGCCATGTGGCGGGTCGTCAACTGGCAGGACGTGGCGCGGCGTTACGTCGCCGCCAAGCAGGCCGGCAACAACCTGATCCTGGCCCCGTAACACCCCGCGCCGCTCCCGGCGCGCCCCGGCGTCCTGCTCGTGATCGTCTTCTCACCCTTCACGTGCGGGCGGATGAAACGAACGGCCCCCGCGAGGACATGACTCGCGGGGGCCGCTCGCGCAGTCCCCGCGCCCCTGGGCGGGCCGCCTTGGCAGAGCGCCCAGCGTGGGCACACCCAGCCCGTCCGGCTGCTCGACCCCGGCCCATGCGGGCCGCCTCAGCCCGACCGGCGATTGAGGACAAGCGCCTCTCGGGCGCGACACGGAGTCTGGGGCGGAGCCCCAGGACACCCCGGCCTTCGACTGCGGACCGTGCCCGCGTCTCGCGCAGTTCCCCGCGCCCCCAGGTGGGCCGGCCTTGGCAGCATGCCCAGCATCGGCAACCCCAGCCCGTCCGGCGTTTGAGGACGAGCGCCCTCAAGGCGCGGACGGGGGCTGGGGCGGAGCTCCAGCGGGGTCGGTCTGGGCGGCATGCTCAGTGGACGTGGGTCAGAGGTTGCTGAAGTCCGGGCCCACCGTGCGGCTGCGCTTGATCTCGTAGAAGCCGGGCGTCGCGGCGACCAGCAGCGTGCCGTCCCACAGCTTGGCCGCGGCCTCACCCTGGGGGGCGGGGGTGACGACCGGGCCGAAGAAGGCGATCTGCTCGCCGTCGGCGCCCGGCACGGCGATGACCGGGGTGCCGACGTCCTGGCCGACCATCTCGATGCCCTTCTTGTGCGAGGCACGCAGCTCGGTGTCGTAGGTGTCCCGGTCGATGTAGTCGATCAGGTCCGCGGGCAGGTCCACGTCCTTGAGCGCGGCGGCGACGGCCTCGCGGGTCACACCGGCGCCCTCGTTGTGGATGCGGGTGCCGAGCGCGGTGTAGAGCTCGCCGACGACCTCCTCGCCGTGCAGCTCGCGCGCCGCGATGACGACGCGCACCGGGCCCCACGCCTTGCCGCCGGGCCGCATGTTCTCGGCGTACTCCTCGGGCAGCTCGTCGAGGCGGTCCTCGTTGAGGACGGCGAGGCTCATCACGTGCCAGTGCACCTCGACGTCGCGGACCTTCTCGACCTCCAGCATCCAGCGCGAGGTCATCCAGGCCCAGGGGCACAGCGGGTCGAACCAGAAGTCGACGGGCGTCTTGGCGTTCTCGGACATGTCTCTCCTCGGGCAACTTCGGGCAGGGGCGGGCCAACAGACCTCTCTACGGGCAAACACCGGCACCCGCCGAAAGCATTCCGCCCCCAGGCGCAGGTGGCCGATCTTCTTTCCGCTCGGCCGCCACCTGCCGGGCATGGGAGGATCGAAGCTGTTCGAACGAGACACAAAGGAGTGCCCGTGCCCGGTGAGAATCTGTCCCGCGACGAGGCCCGCGAGCGGGCCGAGCTGCTGTCCGTCGAGGGCTACGACGTCTCTCTCGACCTGCGGTCCGCCGTCGGGGACGCCCCGGACGGGCCCCGCACCTTCCGGTCGCTGACGACCGTCCGCTTCCGTTCGGCCCGCCCCGGCGCCTCGACCTTCGCCGACCTCATCGCCCCGTCGGTGACCTCGGTGACGCTCAACGGCCGCGCCCTGGACGTGGCCGCGGTGTTCGACGGCAAGCGGATCGCCCTGGACGACCTGGCCGCCGAGAACGTCCTGGTGGTCGACGCGCAGTGCGCCTACAGCCGGACCGGCGAGGGCATGCACCGCTTCGTCGACCCGGAGGACGGCGAGGTCTACCTGTACACGCAGTACGAGCCGGCCGACTCGCGCCGGGTGTTCGCCACCTTCGAACAGCCCGACCTCAAGGCCCCCTTCGTCTTCGAGGCGCAGGCCCCCGACGGCTGGACGGTGTGGTCCAACGGCGCGGGCGGCCAGGAGGGCGACGGGGTGTGGCGCTTCGCCGCGACCGAGCCGATCTCCACGTACATCACCTGCGTGGTGGCGGGCCCGTACCACTACGTCACCGACTCCTACACGCGGAGCCTCGACGACGGCCGCACCCTGGAGATCCCGCTCGGCGCGATGTGCCGCAAGGGCCTCGCCAAGCACTTCGACGCCGACGACGTCTTCCTCGTCACCAAGCAGGGCCTGGACTTCTTCCACGACAACTTCGACTTCCCGTACCCGTTCGGGAAGTACGACCAGGCGTTCGTGCCGGAGTACAACCTGGGCGCGATGGAGAACCCGGGCCTGGTGACGTTCCGCGAGGAGTACATCTACCGCGGCAAGGTGACCCGGGCCGCCTACGAGCGCCGGGCCAACGTCATCCTGCACGAGATGGCGCACATGTGGTTCGGCGACCTCGTCACCATGGTGTGGTGGGACGACCTGTGGCTGAAGGAGTCCTTCGCCGACTTCATGGGCTCGTTCTCGCTGGCCGAGGCGACGCGCTTCACCAACAGCTGGGTGACGTTCGCCAACGGCCGCAAGGCGTGGGCCTACCGCGCCGACCAGCTGCCCTCCACGCACCCGATCACGGCCGACATCCGTGACCTGGAGGACGCCAAGCTCAACTTCGACGGCATCACGTACGCGAAGGGCGCCTCGGTGCTCAAGCAGCTCGTGGCGTACGTCGGCCGGGACGACTTCCTGGAGGGCGCCCGGCGCTACTTCAAGCGGCACGCCTACGGCAACACCCGCCTCGGCGATCTGCTCTCCGTACTCGAAGAGGTCTCCGGGCGCGACCTGGCCACCTGGTCGCGTTCCTGGCTCCAGACGGCGGGCGTCAACTCCCTGACGCCGGTCGCGACCTACGACGCGGGCGACCGGATCACCGAGCTCGCCGTGGTTCAGGAGGCCGCGGCCTCGCACCCCGAGCTGCGTCCGCACCGGGTCGCGGTCGGCCTGTACCGCAACGAGTCGGGCGCCCTGGTGCGTTACGCCCGCGCCGAGGTCGACGTCGACGGCCCCCGCACCGTGATCGCCGAGCTGACCGGTGCCGAGCGGCCCGATCTGATCCTGGTCAACGACGACGACCTGACCTACTGCAAGATCCGCTTCGACGAGGGCTCGCTCACCACGCTCCGCGCCCGCCTCGGTGACATCACCGACCCGCTGGCACGCGCCCTGTGCTGGTCGGCGCTGTGGAACCTGACGCGGGACGGGCTCATGCCGGCCCGTGACTTCATCGCGCTGGTGCTCGCGCACGCGGGCCGCGAGTCGGACATCGGCGTGCTCCAGATGCTGCACGCCTGGACGCAGTCGGCGCTCGTGCACTACGCGGCGCCGGCCTGGCGCGCCGAGGGCGGGCCGCTGCTCTCCGCGGGCGCCCTGCGCGAGCTGCGCCTCGCGGAGCCGGGCAGCGAGCACCAGCTCACCTGGGCCCGCTTCTTCGCGTCGACCGCCTCGTCCGGCTCCGACTTCCAGCTCCTTCAGGGGCTGCTCGCGGGTTCGGCGAAGATCGACGGTCTCGACGTCGACCAGGAGCTGCGCTGGGCGCTGCTGGAACCGCTGGCGGCGCACGGCATCGCCGACGAGAGCGCGATCGACGCGGAACTGGCGCGCGACGACACCGCGTCCGGCAAGCGCCACCATGTGCGATGCCTGGCGGCGCGCCCCTCGGCGGCGGTCAAGGCGCAGGCCTGGGCGCAGGTCGTGGAGTCGGACCAGCTGTCCAACGCCCTGGTGGAGGCGACGATTTCGGGGTTCGGCCAGCCCTCGCAGCGCGAGCTGACCGCGCCGTACGCCGCGAAGTACTTCGAGGCGATCGAGCGGGTCTGGGCCGAGCGTTCGATCCAGATCGGGATGGACGTCGTGAAGGGCCTCTTCCCGGGGCTCCAGGACGACGAGGCGACGCTGAAGGCGACCGACGCGTGGCTCGCCGCGCACGAGGGCGCGGCTCCGGCCCTGCGCCGGCTCGTCCTCGAAGCCCGCGACGACCTGGCGCGCACCCTGCGCGGCCAGGCCTGTGACGCGGCGGCCAGCGCCGGCTGACGGCCCCCCGTCGCCACCCGTTCGGGGGCCCGGTTCGCCGGGCCCCCTGATCGGCACTCGAACGCCCGTACTTTAGGACGGGGTTGTCCGGGTTTGTCGACGGGCTTGTAACAGCGGTTAGCGGGCGGTCCGGCTGCGGAAAACCCTGCGGCATGAACCACAACACCCCGCTCTCCCCCCGCCCCCTGAGCCACCTCACCGACGTACAGCGGCGCGTGCTCTCCGCCAACCAGCTGCGCGCCCACGGCGTTTCGGCCGCACGCACCACCGCCCAGTGCCGGCCCGGCGGCCCCTGGCAGCAGCTCCTGCCGGGCGTGTACGTGCTCCACCCGGGCCCGGCCACCAGCGAGGAGCGGCTGCACGCGGCGCTGTTGTACGCGGGGTGGCCGGCCGCCGGCCGCGCCAAGTCCGTCCCGGCGCAGGGCCAGGTGCACACCGAGCCGCCGGCGGCCGTCGTGACCGGGCTCGCGGCGCTGGCGCTGCACCGGTTCTCCTCCGCTCCCCCGCTGCTCTCGCTCGACCGGATCGACATCCTGGTGCCGCGCACCCGGCGGCTGCGCTCGACGGGCTGCGCCCAGCTGGTGCGGGCGCAGGTGATGCCCGGCGCGGAGATGATCGCGGGGGTGCCGGTGGCGCCGGTGCCGCGCGCGCTCGCCGACGCCGTCGCGGTCCTGGACGACGCCGAGGCCGTACGCCGGCTGCTCACCGAGGCGGTGCGCTGCGGGCACACCGAACCGGCCGCGGTGGTGAGGGAGTTGACCCAGGCGCGGCTGCTGACCCGGGCCCATGTCGTGGACGCGGTGGACGCGCTGCTCGCCGAGGGCCGCTCCATCGCCGAGGACCGTCTGTACGCGATGGTGAGCGGGTTCGGTCTGCCCGCCCCGCTGTGGAACGTGGACCTGCGCCTCCCCGGCGGCCCGCACCTGGGCGGCCTCGACGCCTACTGGCCCGAGCAGGGCGTGGCGGTGGAGCTGGACACCCGGGCGCCGCGGCAGGGCCACGAGGAGGAGGCCGCGCTGTGGTCGGAGTGCAGCCGCAAGCGCGAGGCCCTGGAGCGGCTCGGGATCACCGTCGTGCACATCACGCCGAAGAAGCTCCGCGACAGCCTCGAACAGCAGGCCGCCGTGGTGCGCACCGCCCTGATGGCCTCCGCCGAGCGGGAGCCCGCCGCCTATGTGGTGGTCCTCCCGCGCTGACGCCGGCCGTGGGCGGCGGGCCCTTCGGAGGGGAACGGCCCGCCGTCCGCGACCGGAAGCGCCGCTCAGTCCGCGGCGCTGCGCTGCGCCTTGCCCGTGGCCGGCCGGGTGCGCCACAACTCAAGTCCCACGTCGACGAGTTCGACCCGCTCCAGATCGGTCACGCGCTCCAGGGGGTGCCAGGCCGCGAGGTCGGTGGACCCGTCGGTCTCGTGGCGCAGCTCGCCCCCGGTGATCCGGCCCTCGTACACGATGCGCAGCCCCTGGAAGTCGGCGAACCTGCCGAGCTTGCGCGGATAGCGCCGGTTGATGGAGTCGATGCCGAGCAGCCGGACGGGTTCGACGGCGTAGCCGGTCTCCTCGTCGAGCTCGCGCACCACGGTCTCCAGGGGGTCCTCGCCGTGGTCCATGCCGCCGCCCGGCAGCGTCCACCGCTTGGTGCCGTCCCGGGCCACCCAACGCGCGAGCAGGAGCTCCTGGACCCCGTCCGTTTCCCGTACGCATATGGCGTAGGCCGCCACCCGCAACTCCGTGTTCATTGGGTGAGATTACGGGTCGGTGCGCGCGGGCGGCGGTCTTGGGCACGACGGGTCCGCCGGGGCGTCGTGGCGGGGGGCGCACCCTGGCGGAAATGTGCCATGTGCACATCACGTAACGGTCAACTCTCCACAAACAACAGTCCTATAGGCAATGCTCAGCGGTCATCCGGCACCGAAATACGAACCGTTTTTCACAAGCCGGGTCCTTACCCACTTCACAGGGATGCTGATGACCACTGAATCCCCGCGCCCCATACCCGGGGCGAGACGCACGGCCCGAATAGCGGCGGCGGCCGGCCTGGTGGCCGCGCTCGTCACGGCGGGTGCCGCACCGGCCTTCGCCACCACCGGCGGCGACGGCCCGACCGCGCCCCCGGTGAAGACCGCTCCGGCCAAGACCGCCGAGGACAAGCTCGGCAAGGCCGACGAGCAGCGTCTCGCCGAGGCGCAGGCCAAGGGTGAGAAGAGCGTCACCGTCATGGTGGCGACCGCCCCGGGTGGCACCTCCGCCGTCGCCGGACAGCTGCACGCGGTCGCGGGGGCGACCGTGGGCAAGCAGGACGACAAGCTCGGCTACGTCCGCGCGACCCTGCCGATGGCGAAGGCCGAGGCCGCCCTGAAGGCCGCGGCCAAGCTGCCCTCGGTGCACGGCATCGACCTCAAGCAGGACATCCAGCTGGACGACCCGACCCCGTCGGGCGACACCACGAAGGCCGCCAAGCAGCTGCGGACCTCGAACAGCTACCCCGCGCCGGACAAGAACACCCCCGCGAAGAACCCGTACAACCCGAACTTCGAGACGGGTGCGGTCGACTTCGTGAAGCAGCACCCCCAGGCGGACGGCCGCGGGGTCACCATCGGCGTCCTGGACTCGGGTGTCGACCTCGGTCACCCCGCGCTCCAGAAGACCACCACCGGCGAGCGCAAGATCGTCGACTGGGTCACCGCGACCGACCCGGTGCAGGACAACGACGGCACCTGGCTGCGCGCCAACACCGCTGTGTCCGGCCCGACGTTCACCGCGGGCGGCAAGACGTACAAGGCCCCGGCCGGCTCGTACGACTTCTCCACCTTCGCCGAGAAGGTCACCAAGGGCGGCGACGCGGCCGGCGACCTGAACCGCGACGGCGACACCACCGACAGCTGGGGCGTGCTCTACGACCCGGCCGCCGGCACGGTCCGCGTCGACCTGAACAACAACAACGACTTCTCGGACGACGCTCCGATGAAGCCGTACAAGGACGGCAACCAGGTCGGCTACTTCGGTACCGACAACCCGGCGACCGACGTCGTCGAGCGGGTCCCGTTCACCGTCGAGATCCGCAAGAACGTCGTCTACGACGCGGCCGGGCACACCTCGGACTACGTCAACATCGGCGTCATCGAGTCCGAGCACGGCACCCACGTCGCGGGCATCACCGCCGCGAACGGCCTGTTCGGCGGCAAGATGAGCGGTGCCGCGCCCGGCGCGAAGATCGTCTCGTCGCGCGCCTGCAACTGGGACGGCGGCTGCACCAACATCGCGCTGACCGAGGGCATGATCGACCTCGTCACCAACCGCCACGTCGACATCGTCAACATGTCGATCGGCGGCCTGCCGGCGCTCAACGACGGCAACAACGCGCGCGCCGAGCTCTACAAGCGCCTCATCGACACCTACGGCGTCCAGCTGGTCATCTCGGCCGGCAACGACGGCCCAGGCGTCAACACCATCGGCGACCCCGGCCTCGCCGACCACGTCATCTCGGTGGGCGCGAGCATCTCCAAGGACACCTGGGCCGCCAACTACGGCTCCGGCGTCTCCACCGAGTACCAGATGATGCCGTTCTCCTCGCGCGGCCCGCGTGAGGACGGCGGCTTCACGCCGACGCTGACCGCCCCGGGCGCGGCCATCAACTCCACCGAGACCTGGCTGCCCGGCAGCCCGGTCAAGGAGGCGGGCTACAGCCTGCCGGCCGGCTACTCGATGCTCCAGGGCACCTCGATGGCCTCCCCGCAGGCCACCGGCGCATCCGCGCTGCTCATCTCGGCCGCCAAGCAGCAGGGCATCGACCTGCCGCCGGCCGACCTGCGCACCGCGCTGACCTCGACGGCCAAGCACATCAAGGGCACCCAGTCGTACGCCGAGGGCGCCGGCCTCATCAACATCGTGGGCGCCTGGGACGCGATCAAGCAGACCGCGAAGAAGCACGCCCCGGCCCACGAGTTCACCGTCGCCGCACCGGTCTCCAGCGCGCTCGGCTTCGCCCTGAAGACCCCGAACGTCGGCACCGGCATCTACGACCGCGAGAGCGGCCTGAAGGCCGGCCAGAAGAAGACGTACGACGTCACGGTCGTCCGCACCACGGGACCGGACGCCGACGTCAAGCACAAGCTGTCGCTGAAGAACGACGACGGCACGTTCAAGGTGCTCGGCTCCAAGGAGGTGGGCCTGCCGCTCGGCAAGCCCGTCACCGTCAAGGTGCAGGCGCAGCCGAAGTCCGGCGGCGTGCACAGCGCGATCCTCCAGGTCGACGACGCCAAGACGGTCGGCGTCGACCAGCAGATCATGGCCACGGTCGTCGTCGCGACCCCGGTCGCGGGACCGGGCTACACCTTCTCGGCCTCCTCGACGGTGCAGCGCAACTCGACCAAGTCGTACTTCGTGACCGTCCCGGCGGGCGCGAAGAACCTGGAGGTCCGGATGGGCGCGCTGCGCTCGGGCAGCCAGACCCGCTTCATCTCCATCCACCCCTACGGTGTGGCCCTGGACACGACGTCGACGCCGAACTGCTACCCGAACTACGACAACCCGGCCAACACCTGCCGCCCCGACCTGCGGTCGTACGCCAACCCGCAGGCCGGCGTCTGGGAGATCGAGGTCGAGGCGCGCCGTACGTCGCCGTACCTGGACAACTCCTTCAAGCTGGACGTCTCGGCGCTCGGCGTCACCTTCGACCCGGCCACCCAGACGGTGCCCGAGGCGAAGGCCGGCACCGCGGCCCCCGTGCAGTGGAAGGTCACCAACAACTTCGCCGCTCTGGACGGCAAGCTGAAGGGCGGCTCGCTCGGTTCCGCGAAGGTCGCGACCCCCACCATCAAGACCGGTGAGACGCAGACCAGCACGGTCACCATCGGCGCGGGCGTCGAGCACCTGGACGTCTCCATCGGCGGCACCTCGGACGCGAGCGCCGACCTCGACCTGTACGTCCTCGACCAGAGCGGCAAGGTCGTCGCGCAGGCGGCGACGAGCAGCGCCGACGAGGCGGTCAGCCTGGCCAAGCCGGCCGCGGGCACGTACACGATCCAGGTCGCCGGCTACTCGGTTCCGGCCGGGTCGACGACGTACGCCTACAAGGACGTGTACTTCGCTCCGTCGCTCGGCACCGTGAAGGTCGACGAGAGCAAGACCGTCAAGCTCGCGAGCGGCGCTTCGGCGCAGGTGACGGCGGATGTCGTCGCGGCGGGCGCGGCTCCCGAGGGACGCCAGTTCTTCGGCACCGTGCAGCTGGTCAACGAGCGCGGCACCGCGGCGGGCACCGGCAGCGTGATCATCGGGAAGGTCACGCAGTAACGGCCGCCGGTACGGCCTGAACGACGGCGGGGCGGGCGCTCTTCACGAGCACCCGCCCCGCCTTTCGCCGTACCCGGGTCAGTCCTCGACCGAGCCCAGGTCGTAGGCGTACGTGCCGACCGCGTACGCGATGACGTCGATGTTGAGGTCGAAGTACTTCTTGTCGATGTTCTCCAACGTGTCGCCCTTGGCGTGGTAGTTGGGGTCGAAGGCCTCCCCGGCCCGGCCGCCCCACTTCTCGGCCTGCTCGGGCGTCTTGATCTCCTCGGCGCCGGTGTAGGTGCCGCCGGCGGGGATGCCGACCTCGATGAAGGGGCCGTAGTCGGAGCGGCCGTCGAAGTCGTAGCCCTCGTGCGGGACGCCGCGCCGGTCGAGGTAGGTGTTGATCAGGTGCTCGATCCCGGCCGATCCGGCCGGCCCCGGGCCCGCGCCCTTCTTGTCCGAGTCGTCGCCGTCGTAGACGAGCTGCGCGGCGTTGGGCGAGCCGATCATGTCGAAGTTCAGATACAGCTTGATCTGCTTCTTCTGCTCCTCGGTGAGGCTCTTCACATAGTGGTCCGAGCCGAGCAGCCCGAGCTCCTCCCCCGACCACCAGGCGAAGCGCACCTTGTGGGGCAGCTTCTTGGGGTGCTTCCTGGTCTGCTTGGTCTCGTCGGCCAGCTTGAGCGCGACTTCGAGCAGGCCCGCCGAGCCGGAGCCGTTGTCGTTGATGCCGGGGCCGGCGGGCACCGAGTCGAGGTGGCTGCCGAGCGCGACCACGTCGTCGGGGCTGCCGGTGCGGGTCTCGGCGATCACGTTGCGGGTCTTCTTGGCGACGGATTCGGTGGCCACGTCCAGAGTGATCTTCACCGGCCCCTCGGCGACCCGGGCGGCGAGCGCCTCGCCGTCGGCCAGCGAGATCCCGGCGGCCGGGATGTGCGCGCCGGCCGGCGCCTCGACCGTGCCGCGCACGGGGTCGGTCCCGGAGTGGTTGTAGAGGACGACACCGGCCGCGCCCGCCTGCGCGGCGACGGCCTCCTTCTCCTTGAAGGTGCAGCTGCCGCGCTTGACGAGCGCGATCTTCCCCGCGAAGGAGCCGGACGCGTAGTCGTCGAGCGAGCAGCCCGGGGTGTCGTCGACGCGGGCCGCCCGCACCTCGGCGGTGAGCCCGCCCGCGGGCGTCGCCTTGCTGAACAGGAAGGCCAGGGCGGGCAGTTGGCGCCCGCCGGGGCCGTCAAGGGTCACCTTCTCGCGCAGCGTCCTCGACTCGTAGAAGGTGAAGTCCTGGTACGAGACGTCGTACCCGGCGCGCTTCAGCTGCCCGTACACGTACGCGGCCGACGCGTCGTAGCCGGGGGTGCCGGCGGCGCGGTTGCCGCCATGGGCGTCGGCGATCTTCTGGAACGCCTCCAGGTGGCGGTAGGCGCTCTGGCCCGACGCCTCCTTGACCAGCTTCCTCGCGAGGCGCGGGTCACGGGTCCCGTGGGCGACGGCGGGGGTCGCCAGGGAAAGGATCACCGGGGCGGCCGTGAGGGCGGCTATGGCCCGGCTGCGACGGGATACGGGCACGGGAAATCCTCCGGAATGCGGTGCGGTGTCGCCGGTGATCGACCGGCCTGTCAGGACCGTAGCCAGCAAAAACGGCCCCGTGGGGCATTTCGGGGCGGATGCAACACGGATGCCATGGACTTGTCACAAGTGGGCAGGTGTCCCACACCCCGGACAATGGATTGGACAAGTCCGCCGGGCGCCGACGCATCATGGGTGCGCCGGAGTCGTTCGTAACCCACGTGAGCTGCACGTGAGCACCAAAGGAGTCACCGTGAGGGTCGGAATCGTCGGAGCCACCGGGCAGGTCGGCTCAGTCATGCGCAGGATCCTCGTCGAGCGGAAGTTCCCCCTCGACGAGCTGCGGCTCTTCGCCTCCGCGCGCTCCGCGGGCACGGTCCTGGACGGTGTGACGGTCGAGGACGCGTCCACCGCCGACTACTCGGGCCTGGACATCGTGCTGTTCTCCGCGGGCGGCGCCACCTCGCGCGCCCTCGCCGAGAAGGTTGCCTCCCAGGGCCCCGTCGTGATCGACAACTCCTCCGCCTGGCGCGGTCACCCCGAGGTGCCCCTCGTGGTCTCCGAGGTCAACCCGCACGCGGTGAAGAACCGCCCCAAGGGCATCATCGCCAACCCGAACTGCACGACCATGGCCGCGATGCCGGTGCTCCGCCCGCTGCACGCCGAGGCCGGCCTCACCGCGCTGGTCGCCACCACCTACCAGGCCGTCTCCGGCTCGGGCCTGGCGGGCGTGGCCGAGCTCTACACCCAGGCGCAGAAGGTAGCGGCCGAGGCCGACCGGCTGACCTTCGACGGCGACGCGGTGGAGTTCCCCGAGCCCGCCGTCTACAAGCGCCCCATCGCCTTCAACGTCCTGCCGCTCGCGGGCAGCATCGTGGACGACGGCTCCTTCGAGACGGACGAGGAGCAGAAGCTCCGCAACGAGTCCCGCAAGATCCTGGAGATCCCGGAGCTGAAGGTGTCCGGCACGTGTGTCCGCGTGCCGGTCTTCTCGGGGCACTCGCTCCAGGTCAATCTGCGCTTCGCGCGTCCGCTGAGCGTGGAGCGCGCGTACGAGCTCCTCAAGGACGCCCCCGGCGTCGAGCTCTCCGAGATCCCGACGCCGCTGCAGGCCGCGGGCAAGGACGCGTCGTTCGTGGGGCGCATCCGGGTCGACGAGACCGTGGAGAACGGTCTCGCGCTCTTCCTCTCCAACGACAACCTCCGCAAGGGCGCTGCGCTGAACGCCGTCCAGATCGCGGAACTGGTAGCAGCCGAACTGACCGCCTGACCTCCCCTTCAGCGCAGTCCCCCGCGCCCCTCCCGGCGCCTCGAACGCCACCCGGCACCGATCCCGCCGGGGGTGGGTGCGACGCCGGGTGCCCTACAGGGGCGCGGGGCTGTGTCTTTTGCGCGGCTCCGCCGCAGTGAGCGCGGGGGCGGCCTCGACTCCGGGTGCCCTACAGGGGCGCGGGGCATCGCCATGTGCGCGGCTCGGCCGCAGTGGGCACGACCGGTCGACGCCGGGGCCCTACAGGGGCGCAGGGCTGTGTCTTTGGCGCGGCTCCGCCGCGGTGGGCGCGACCGGTCGACTCCGGGTCACCTACAGGGGCGCGGGGAACTGCGCGGGTGACCCAGCACGGTCCGCAGTCGACGGCCGGGGGCCGGGAGGATGCCCCCACCCCGCCCCTTCCCTAAACCCTCCGGGGGTGAGAGACGGGCTGAGGTCCAAGAGCCTGGGGCTCTGCCCCAGACCCCGTTCGCGCCCGAAAGGCGCTCGTCCTCAAACGCCGGACGGGCTGAAGAGGCCGCGACCAAGCACCCTGCCAAGGGTGAGGGATGCCGGTGCCTGCCACCCTGCCAAGGGTGAGGGATGCCGATGCCAAGCACCCTGCCAAGGGCAGCCCACCCAGGGGCGCGGGGAACTGCGCGGGTGGGCCCGGACCCCGCCCCGGGCGCCGGTCGCCCCGCCAGGGCCCCGCACCCCCTTCACCCCCGGGAAATGGCCATCGCGCTGCCCGCATCCTGCATGCAAGGATGGCCGGAACGTCACGATCTGATGGAACTGAAGTATCTGAAGGAGATGACCGGGTGCCTGGCACGAATCTGACCCGTGAAGAGGCGCAGCGGCGCGCGGCCCTGCTCACCGTCGACTCGTACGAGATCGAGCTCGACCTGAGCGGCGCGCAGGAGGGCGGCACGTACCGCTCCGCCACCACCGTGCGCTTCGATGCCGCCGAGGCCGGGGCGGACACCTTCATCGACCTCGTCGCACCGACCGTGCACGAGGTCGTCCTGAACGGCACCGCCCTGGACGCGGCAGCCGTGTTCGCCGACTCGCGCATCGCCCTGACCGGGCTCGCGGCGGGCCGCAACGAACTCACGGTGGTGGCCGACTGCGCCTACACCAACACCGGCGAGGGCCTGCACCGCTTCGTGGACCCGGTGGACCAACAGGCTTATCTGTACACGCAGTTCGAGGTCCCGGACGCCCGCCGCGTCTTCGCCTCGTTCGAGCAGCCCGACCTGAAGGCGACCTTCCAGTTCACCGTGAAGGCCCCGGCCGGCTGGACGGTGATCTCCAACTCGCCGACCCCGGAGCCCAAGGACGACGTCTGGGTCTTCGAGCCGACGCCGCGCATCTCCTCGTACATCACCGCGCTGATCGTGGGCCCGTACCACGCGGTGCACTCCTCCTACGAGGGCCCGCACGGGCAGACCGTGCCGCTCGGCATCTACTGCCGTCCCTCGCTGGCCGAGTTCCTCGACGCGGACGACATCTTCGACGTCACCCGCAAGGGCTTCGACTGGTTCCAGGAGAAGTTCGACTACGCGTACCCGTTCGCCAAGTACGACCAGCTCTTCGTGCCGGAGTTCAACGCGGGCGCGATGGAGAACGCGGGCGCGGTCACCATCCGCGACCAGTACGTGTTCCGCTCCAAGGTGACGGACGCCGCGTACGAGCGCCGCGCCGAGACCATCCTGCACGAGCTGGCCCACATGTGGTTCGGCGACCTCGTCACGATGGAGTGGTGGAACGACCTGTGGCTGAACGAGTCGTTCGCCACCTACACCTCGGTCGCCTGCCAGGCCCACGGGCCGGGCTCGCGCTGGCCGGGCGCGTGGACCACGTTCGCCAACTCCGAGAAGACCTGGGCCTACCGCCAGGACCAGCTGCCGTCCACGCACCCGATCATGGCCGAGATCAATGACCTGGACGACGTCCTGGTCAACTTCGACGGGATCACCTACGCCAAGGGTGCCTCGGTCCTCAAGCAGCTCGTCGCCTACGTCGGCATGGACGAGTTCTTCCAGGGCGTGCAGGCGTACTTCAAGGCCCACGCCTTCGGCAACACGCGCCTGTCCGACCTGCTCGGCGCGCTGGAGAAGACCTCCGGCCGCGACCTGAAGACCTGGTCGAAGGCGTGGCTGGAGACGGCCGGCATCAACGTCCTGCGTCCCGAGATCGAGGTGGACGACTCCGGCGTCGTCACGTCCTTCGCCGTACGCCAGGAGGCCCCCGCGCTGCCCGCCGGCGCGAAGGGCGAGCCGACGCTGCGTCCGCACCGCATCGCGATCGGCCTGTACGACCTCGACGGCGCCGGCAAGCTGGTGCGCACCGACCGCATCGAGCTGGACATCGACGGCGCGCGCACCGCCGTGGACGCCCTGGTGGGCAAGGCCCGTCCGGCGGTCGTGCTGCTCAACGACGACGACCTGTCGTACGCGAAGGTCCGCCTCGACGAGGAGTCCCTGCGCGTCGTCACCGAGCACCTGGGCGACTTCACGGAGTCCCTGCCGCGCGCCCTGTGCTGGGCGTCGGCGTGGGACATGACGCGCGACGGCGAACTGCCCACGCGCGACTACCTGGCGCTGGTCCTCTCGGGCATCGCCAAGGAGTCCGACATCGGCGTGGTGCAGTCCCTGCACCGCCAGGTGAAGCTGGCCATCGACCTGTACGCGGCGCCCGAGTGGCGCGACACGGGTCTGACCCAGTGGACCGAGGCGACGCTGGCGCACCTGCGGACCGCGGAGCCGGGCAGCGACCACCAGCTGGCGTGGGCCCGCGCGTTCGCGGCGACGGCCCGCACCCCGCAGCAACTCGACCTGCTGCAGGCCCTGTTGACGGGCGCGGAGGTCATCGAGGGCCTGGCCGTCGACACCGAGCTGCGCTGGGCGTTCGTGGAGCGGCTCGCCGCGACCGGCGTCTTCGACGAGGCGGAGATCTCGGCGGAGCTGGAGCTCGACAAGACGGCGGCGGGCGAGCGCCACGCGGCGACGGCGAAGGCCGCGCGGCCGACGCCGGAGGCCAAGGCCGAGGCGTGGGCGGCGGTCGTGGAGGGTGACACTCTCCCGAACGCGGTCCAGGAAGCGGTCATCGCCGGCTTCGTCCAGACCGACCAGCGCGAGCTCCTCGCCCCGTTCTCGCCGAAGTTCTTCGAGGCGGTCAAGGGCGTGTGGGAGTCCCGCTCGCACGAGATCGCCCAGCAGATCGCGGTGGGCCTCTACCCGGCGCTCCTGGTCTCCCAGGAGACCCTGGACGCCACGGACACCTGGCTGACCACGGCCCAGCCGAACGCGTCCCTGCGCCGCCTGATCTCGGAATCCCGCGCAGGCATCGACCGAGCCCTCCGCGCCCGCACGGCCGACGCCCAGTCCGCGTAACACCCCGACCGGGGCAGGGACTTCGTTCCCCTGCCCCGGCCGTTTTGGCTTCCTGGATTCAAGGAATGTGTGAGCGCCGCGCCATGACCGTCCCCGTACCGAAGAAGAAGCCCGCACTCATAGCCGCGGCCTCTCTGGTCGTGCTCGCGCTGTTCGCATCCGGGTATTGCTGGTGGAACACGGACCTTCTCGGTGCGGAATCGTTCTGCGGTGGGCGGCTGGACCGTGGGGATGCGCAGGCCGCTCTGGACTCCGCGGGACGACTGTCGCAGGTGCGCGTGCAAGGAGACGCGCAGCATGCCGAGTTCGCGTGCACCCTTCAGCGCACCAGTCGCTTCATCGGCGGCGACGAGCAGCGGGTGACCCTGGGGACGGCCGACGAGCAGGGCGCGTTCCCCTTCACCACCAGTGTCTGGAAGGACCCTGGGTCCCGTTCCTACTTCACGTCCGGGGTGACGGGCGCCGTCTCGCCCGGCGGTGGGTACGTCGTTCTACCCAAGGCGTGCTGGAGCAAGGTCGGCGGCCTGCAGGGCAGTCAGGTCGTACGGGCCGGGGACGGCGGGGTGGCGGCCGTGACGGCCACCGTCGAGAAGGGCTCGGCCGACCAGCCAGGGCTCGCCCGGCTGCTGACCCGCGCCGCCCGTCAGGTCGCCGAGAAGGCCGGCTGCGCCACCCCGGCGCTCGCGGCCGCCCCCGCTCTCGCCGCTCCTTCGGCGGCACACACGACCGATGTCCGGAACGTGTGCGGTGTGCCCGGCCTTGCATTGCCGAAGAGTGTCATCCTCGTCGGCCGGGCCGAGCCCGACACGGAGCAGGTGAACCACGGCAGTCCGCGCACCTGGGCGTGCGACCTGCACATGGCGGGACCGGCCAAGGCGTCCGTCTCCTTCGCCGCGACATCGGACACGAGCATCGTCCAGGCGGCGACGAGCGGCACCGGGACCATGCGGAACCTGCCTGACCACCACGGCGTTGCCGGACCGGACCAGGCCGTCCTGCACTGTGGCGGCGGGGACACCTACTTCGCCGCCCACTGGAGCAGCACCTACGAAGGCGCTCTGCTCGACAGCGTCAGCCACTCCGCTGCCGCCTACACGCAGGCCAAGAACGCCACGTTCCAGAACTTCCTCGACGCGACGGCCGACGCGCACAGGTGCCCCCGGGTCACCCTCCCCTAGGATTCCCATGGCGGACGCCGCGACTCCCGGGTTGCGTCGATCACCGCGCGGGCGACACGTGTCAGTGCCCCCTCCACCGTCACCATCGCCGTCGAGGCCGGCAGTGAGCGGCCCTTGGGCCCCTCCCCCTTGCTCCACTGTGCGAGCCCCCCTCGCGGTACGGCGAACCAACACCGTTCCACCAGTGGCCTGCCGGCCTCGACGACGAGTGTCATACTGCCATGCCTTTTGAACGCGTTCAATCAGCGGTCGGAGACGGCGTCCCGCCCCCATGAAAGCCGCCCGACGGACGGGCGTCGATGCGCAACCGTTCCGCCGGGCGGTGGAGAGAGGGAGTGGACGGGGTCAGCCCGTCAACTCCGTGTGGCGGCGGCGCAGTTCGGCCGCGCCCTCGGCCGTGAGGGCGCCGTGCAGGCGCATCCGCGCCACCCCGCCGTCGGGGAACGCGTCCAGGCGGACGTGGGTCGCCACCGCCTGGGCCGACAGGCGGAAGCGGTGCAGCGTGTCGGGCTGCAGACGCGTACGCGGGATGATCTCGAACCACTCGCCCGTCGCGCCGTCGCGCCCGCTCAGCGCGATCCAGCCCGCCGAGTTGCCCTTCAGGTACGCCGTGTCGATCTCGACCGCCCTGATCGCCCCCTGTGCGACCAGCCGGAAGCGCACCCAGTCATTGGTGTCGCGGACGCGGCGACGCCGGTTCTCCCAGCCGTCGTCCATCTTGCGCGAGGTGCCGGGCAGGATGATCTGCGTCGGCGAGGAGTAGAACTTGTCGGACGCGTCCTCGTAGGAGCCGCCGTTGACGACCGCCACGAGGTCGATCGTGCCGAGCGTGTCGAGCCACTCCGGGTCCGGTACGACCTCGCCGTGCACGCGCAGGCGGGCGACGCCGCCGTCGGGGTGCTGGCAGAGCCGTACGTGGGTGTAGCGGCGGCCGGTCGTGATCTCGAAGCCGTTCTCGGCGTGGCCGCGGACCGGCGTCGGCGGGACGATCTCGTCCCACTTCACGTCGTCGGCGAGGAGCTGTTCGGGGCTGGGCGAGCCCTCGACCGCCGTCGCCTGGAGGGATATCCGCTGCGGGTAGTTGCCGCGGAAGTGCGCCGTGTCGACGACGACGCCCTTGATCACGCCGGGCGCGCCCAGGCGTACGAGGGCCCAGTCGTGGTCCTCGGGCGCGGGGAAGACGTGGTCGGCGTCGGCCCCGCGGCGACGGCGGGTCTCCCAGCCGTCCATGATCTTGCCCTTGTGCCCGAAGTGCTCCGGGTCGAAGACGGCCCGCTCGCGCACGAGAAGGTTCTCGCGCTCGGCGAAGAACTCGTCGTTGGCCGCGATGACTCCGGCGCCGAGCCTGCGGTCCGCGAGGTCGACGAGCTCGGTGAAGGGGAACTCCCCCGAGCGGTAGTCGGCGTACGGGTCGCCGCCGCCGTAGGGCGCGGCGTCGTTGGCGTGCGGGTCCGCTGCGGATGCGTGGTCGAGGTTCTCGGTGGCGGAAGTCATGCCCTGACTCTCGGGCACCCGACCGCTCGCGTCCATCGAAAGTTTTCGCACAGTCCTTTTAGAGTTGCTGAATGATTGGGGGGGAGGAGGAGCTGGAGGGTTGGTCCCGTGCGCGCCGGCTGCTGGCCACTTGTGGCCAACTCCCGGTCGTCGCCCCGCCCGTTGCCATACTCCCGGCATGAATGCAGAGACGATCACCGCGGCGGCAGCCGGCAGCTGGAAACTCGGCGACCTGGACGTGAACCGGATCGGCTTCGGCACGATGCGGCTCCCCCAGCGGGGCGCGGCCCTGCGCGCCGACGCCGAACCGAGGGACCGCGACGAGGCGATCGCCGTACTGCGCAAGGCGGTTGAGCTCGGCGTGAACCACCTGGACACGGCCGCGTTCTACTTCTCGCCGCTGCGCTCCGCGAACGAGCTGATCAACAGCGCGCTCGCCCCGTACGCCGACGACCTCGTCATCACCACCAAGGTCGGTCCCGCCCGGCTCCCCTCGGGAGAGTGGGGCGAGCACGCCAGGACGCCCGAGGCGCTGCGCGGGCAGGTCGAGGAGAACCTGCGCCAGCTCGGCCGCGACCACCTGGACGTGGTGAACCTGCGGATCTCCCCGGGCGCCGACTCGGTGGCCGAACGCTTCGGCGCGCTGGCCGAGCTGCGCGAGGCGGGGCTCATCCGCCATCTGGGCCTGTCCAACGTGCGCCCGGCCCACCTGGACGAGGCGCTCGCCATCGCACCCGTGGTGTGTGTGCAGAACCCGTACGGCGTCGGCGCTTCCGAGGAGCAGGAGGAGATGCTGCGGCTCTGCGGTGAGCGGGGCATCGCGTTCGTGCCGTTCTACGCGATCGCGGGCGCCGGGCGCGAGGCGGGCGCGGGCGCAGATACGGGTACGAGTGCGGGTGCGGGTACGGGTGCGGGTACGGGTACGGGCGGCGCGGCGGGCGCAGAGAGCGCAGAGAACGCGGCGGGCGACGAGGTCGCGGCGGTCGCGCGCGAGCGCGGGGTGAGCGTGGCGCAGGTCCGGCTGGCCTGGACGCTGCACCGGGGCCCGCACGTCCTGGCCATCCCCGGCACAGGCGACCCGGCCCACCTCGTCGACAACGTCGCGGCGGGCGCCCTGCGCCTCACGGACGCCGAGATGGCCCGCCTGAGCGCGACCCCGCCCGGCGCGAGCGCCTGACCGGCCGGCCCGGCCGTCCGTCCGGCCCGCTAACCGGCCGGCCTCACGTTGGCCACCTCGCGCAGCGCCGCGAGGACGCGGGCCACGGCCGGGCCCTCCTCCGCGCCCCGCCGTACCGCCGCCACGACATGACGGCGCGGCTGGTCCGCACTGAGAACCCGCATGACGACGCCGGCCCGGCGGTCGGCCGCCGCCATGCGGGGCACGAGCGCCACCCCCATGCCGGCCTCCACCATGGCCAGGATCGCGGTCCAGCCGGCCGCACTGTGCGCCTGTTCCGGTACGAACCCGGCGGCCTCGCACGCCGCCGTGGTGATCTCCGACCAGGGCCCGCTGCCGCCGAAGATCCATGCCTCGTGGGCGAGGTCGGCGAGGCGCAACCCAGGTTCGGCGGCGAGCGGGTGCCCGGCGGGCAGCGCCACGTCCAGGGGGTCGGTGAGCAGCGGGAGCAGGGCGAACTTCGGGTCGCGGGCGCTCGGCGCGTGGGCGGCCAGGGAGAGGGCGAGGTCCACCGACCCGGCCGAGAGCAGCTCGTACGCCTCGGCCGCCTCGGCCTCCCGTACGCGTACTTCGAGCGCGGGATGGCTGCGGCGCAGCTGCTGCACGGCCGGGACGACGAGGGCGGGCACGGCGGTGGAGAACGCCCCGACCCGCACCTCGCCCGCCTCCCCCTGCAAGTAGCCCGCCAACTCGGCGTCCGCGCGTTCCAGTTGGGCGAAGACGGCCTCGGCGTGACGCAGCACGAGGTGGGCGGCGTCGGTGAGGCGGACCCGGCGGCCGTGCGCTTCGAGCAGGGTCACTCCGAGCTGCTTGGCGAGGTTGGACAGCTGCTGCGAGACCGCCGAGGGCGTCATGAGCAGCACCTCGGCGGTCGCGGTCACGGTGCCCTGCTCGCGCAGGGTCCGCAGGATGTGGAGTTTCTTGATGTCCCACTCGCTCATGGGACGCAACATACCGGCGCCGCCCCGGCCGGGCTCACCTGCGGCTTCCCAGGACGACGCCGCCGAGGATGAGCGCCATGGACACCAGCTGCGCGGGGCCCGTGGACTCGCCGAGCAGGGGGTAGGAGAGCAGGGCCACGCAGACCGGCTGGAGGTAGTAGACGACGCCGGCGCGGGCGGCGCCGATCAAGGAGATCGCCTTGTTCCAGGCGAAGAAGGCGACGGCCGACGAGAGCACCCCGACGTAGAGGAGCGGGCCGACGGTGCCGGGCGTCGCGGCGAAGCCGCCCTGCACGGCGAGGCTGACGCCGTAGGCGGGGGCCAGCATGAGCGCGCCGAGCACGAACGTGGTGAACAGGAAGGCGAGGGAGCCGAGTTCGGCCGGACGGCGCCGCAGCAGCACGCTGTACGAGCCGAAGCTGAGGGCGGCCGCGACCATCCAGAGATCGCCGGGCGCGAGCTTCAGATCGAGTGAGCCCTTGCTGACCAGGAGCAGGACGCCGGCGACGGCGACCAGCAGTCCGACGGTGCGCCGCGCGCCGAGCCGGCCGCCGGTGAGGCGCTCGTGGACGGCCATCAGGACCGGCGAGGCGGCCATGATCATGCCCATGTTGCCGGCCGGGGTGGAGGTCCCGGCCTGATTGACGAGGGTGTTGTACACGGTGATGCCGAGCAGCGAGGCGACGGTCAGATAGCCCAAGTGGCTTCGGATCAGGGCGCGTTGGCGCCAGGTCTCGCGGACGGCGAACGGCGCGACGGCGGCGATGGCGATCAGCCAGCGCCAGGAGGCGTCCTGTACGGGCGGCACCGAGGCGTGCAGGGCGCGGCTCGCGACGAAGCTCCCGGACCAGACGACCGTCGCGACGGCCGCGAGCGCGAGCCCGAGCCCTGAGGCGCCGCCCACCTTCCGGGCCGCGGTGGTGCGCGGTGTGCTGCGGACGTGGTCCAGGACGGTCACGAGGGCTCCGTTTCGGGTTCGGCGGGACGTGCCGCGCCGGGGTTCGCCGGGCCTGGCGAGGCGCGGCGTGCCCTTACGGTCGCACCGCACCAACCGTTACGTCCATCGAAAGTTTCGCTGCATTACCTTCAGGAGAACTGAACGGTTCGGCGGAGGTGACCGCGTCCCCCAACCGCTTCGCGCCGGTTCCTCCGGGGCCGGTGCCGATCTGCCCGGCGACGGTGGCGCCGAAGGCGATCGCCATGCCGACGAGCTGGACGGGGCCGAGGGCCTGGCCGAGGGCGGCCCAGCCGATGACGGCGGCGGTGAGCGGGGAGAGCGGGCCGAGGAAGGTGACGGAGGTCGCGGTCATGCGGCCGATGCCGCGGAACCAGAGCCAGTACGCGACGGCCGTGTTCACCAGGGCGAGGTAGAGGTATCCGGCGAGGTTGCGCCCGTCGAGCGCGGGCGGGGCGCCCTCGACGAGGAAGGCGACGGGCGCGATGAGCAGCCCGCCCGCGGTGAGCTGCCAGCCGGTCAGGGCCAGCGGTCCCACTCCCTCGGGCCGCCCCCACCGCTTGGTGAACACCGTGCCCGCGGACATCGAGGCGGAGGAGCCGAGCGCGGCGATCACCCCGATCGCGTCGAACGCCCCGGTCGCCTTCAGGACGACGAGGCTGACCCCGAGGGCCGCGGCGATGCCGGTGAGCAGGGTCCGCCGGGTGGGCCGCTCGCCCAGGAACAGGGCGGCGAGCCCGGCCACCCAGAGCGGCCCGACGGACCCGATCACGGCGGCCATGCCGCCGGGGAGACGGTAGGCGGAGAGGAAGAGCAGGGGGAAGAACGCGCCGATGTTGAGCGCGCCGAGCACCGCGGACTTCCACCACCAGGCGCCGCGCGGCAGCCGTCCGGTGAGCGCCAGGAGAGCGAGCCCGGCGGGCAGGGCGCGCATCATGCCGGTGAACAACGGGCGGTCGGCGGGGAGGAATTGAGTGGTGACGACGTAGGTGGAGCCCCAGGAGACGGGGGCGAGGGCGGTGAGCGCGACGGTGGTGAGGCGGTTGTGGTTCATGGGGTCGGTTCCTCTCGGGGTCCGCGGAGAGCGTGGGGCGGGGTGGGTGCGGGGGCGGCGAAGGTCACCCGATGGCCATGCGCACCGCGAGGCAGCAACGGTTACGCGAGGGCCACGCGGACCGCGCCGCCCGGCAGCCCCCGCTCCAGCCGGACCACGACCCCCGCCGCCACCAGCGAGGTGAGCACCAGGACCGCCCACGGCATCCGCCCGTCCACGGCCATCAGCGCGGTGAACAGCGACGGTGCGACCGCTGCCGCCAGCGACCAGGACAGCTGGTACGCCGCCAGGTACCGCCCGCGCAGGGCCTCCGGCGCGGCGGCCACCGACAGGGCGCCGGCCGCGGGGCTGTGGACGAGTTCGCCCAGCGTGTACAGCACGACGATGATCAGCAGCGCCCCGCCGAGGACGATCCCCGAGCCCGGCCGGAACGTACCGAGCACGATCTGCGCGGCGAACGCTGCGGCGAACAGGAGCGAGCCGAGCGCGGCGGAACGGGTGCGCCGGGCTCCCCGGGACCGGATCCGGGCGCCGACCACGACCCCGCCCGCCGCGCACATCACGGTGTTGAGCGTGAACGCGGTGCCGGTGAGGGCCTGGGGTCCGCGCAGCCAGGTCGTGATGTACAGCGGGAAGAGCACCGAGAGGGCCGAGTAGCCCAGCGCGTTGAGGAAGTTGACGGCGGTGAGCCCGAGGAACGGCCGGTCGGCGAAGACCTGCCGGTAGCCCGCGGGCCGGCGGGCCGCGGCGCCCCTGACGTCGGACGCCTCCGCCCCGGGCGCGACGGCGGCCCGGCGCTGCGGCCGTACGCCGCTCATCAGGAACGCGGCGAGGGCGAAGCTGCCCGCGTTGAGCCAGGCCGCGGCGGTGAATCCGGCGTTCCCGCCGAACCCGACGACGAGCGAGGCGAGCAGGGAGCCGGCGCCGAGCCCGCCGTTGCGCAGGGCGCGGGAGGAGGCCTGGAGGCGGTCGCGGTCCGCGCCCTGGGCGACCTCGCCCAGCAGGGACTGCTGTACGGCGGGGAAGGCTCGGTCCCCGAAGGCGGTGGCGAGCGCGACGGCCGCGAAGGCCGGCAGGGAGTGGGCGAAGGGGTAGAGGAGGAAGCCCGTGCCGCGCACCCCGTACAGGAGGAGCTGGACGCGCCGGGCGCCGTACCGGTCGACGGCCGACCCGGCGAGCGGCAGCGCGCCGAGCCCGAGCAGTCCGACGACGGTGAGCACGAGGCCGACGGTGGCGAACGGGAGCCCGGTGACGTGGTGGAAGAAGACCAGGCTGAACGGCACGTACATCCCGGAGCCGGTCGCGTCGACCGCCATGGCGACGAGCATCCGGCGTTCCCCGGCTATGCGGGGGGTGCGGGTACGACTGCGGAACGTACGCATGGGGACTCCGTCTCCGGCGGAACAAGTGGCTTAGCTGAAAGTAGCTTACTCGTAAGCTACTTTCCGTCAAGCAACTTTCTTGCGTACGACTGATCGTGCTCGGATACTGGTCCCATGACTGGTCCCATGACTGCAACCACGAGCCCCGCCTCCCCGTCCGCCGAAGCGGCATCCGCCCTTCCGGACGCGGTGGACGCGATCACCACACAGTGGGCCGAGGTCCGGCCGGACCTGGAAACGGTGCCGATGGCGGTGTACGGGCGGATCTACCGGATCGCGCGGGCGATGGGCGACCGGATGGACAAGGAGTACGCGCGCTTCGGCATCGGGCGGGGCGAGTTCGACGTCATCGCGACCCTGCGGCGCTCGGGCGAGCCGTACACGCTCTCGCCGCGCCAGCTCTCGGGGACGCTGATGCTCACGACGGGCGGGATGACGGGGCGCCTCGACAAGCTGGAGAAGGCGGGCCTGCTGGTGCGCAGCCCCGACCCGACGGACCGGCGCGGCCTGCGGGTGACGCTCACGGAGCGGGGCCTGAAACTGGTGGACGAGTCGGTGACGGCGGGGCTCGCGGCGCAGCGGGAGGTGCTGGGCTCCGCCCTGGACGAGGACGAGGCGGCCCAACTCTCGTCGCTGCTGAGGAAGTTGCTGGCGGCGCACTGAGGCCGCCGCACCCGGCGCCACCCCGGGGCCGGCTCCGGGCTCAGCACCTGCGTGCGGCTGCGCCGACGGGCGGGGGAAGCGGGTGGGGAAAGCCCGAAGCCCGCCCGGCATCCCCGCCCTCATAGGGAGCGGGAACGGGCGGGCGGGTGGGAGAGGTGAAGCGGTTGGCGGTTACGCCTTGTTCGGGGCCTTGCGGGACTTGTCCAGGACCATCACCAGGCCGGCGATGATCGCGAACAGCGCGATGGGCGCGAGCACGAACAGACCGATCGTGTCCATCACGCTCAGGCCGGAACCCGGGTCGTCACCGTCGTCGCGCGTGAGCGCAAGCGCGGGGGACGACATGAGCAGCATCATCAGCGTCGTACCGGCTGCTACGGCGCCGGCGCGCAGGGCGTTCTTCTTGTCCACGGTGCAAACGTAGCGAACGCCCGGGAGCACCGCGCGCCCGGGGGTGCCGTACGGGGCCCGGCGCACTTGGGAGGGGGTGCCGGGGAGGGCGCCGGGCGGCACCCGGGCGGGGCACCCGGAGGGGCGGGTCAGCCCGTGGCCTCCGGGCCTTCGCGCGGGAAGATCCGCATCAGCGCGTGCAGCCGCGGCGAGGCGGTGAGTTGTTCCAGGGTCAGGGGGCGGGCGTCGGGGCCGGCCACCGGGAGGCGCCAGTTGGGGTACTGGTCCCACGTGCCGGGCAGGTTCTGCGGTCTTCGGTCGCCGACCGCGTCGGGCAGCCACACTCCGACCATCCGCGCCGGGGTACGCAGCAGGAACCGGTAGACCGCCCTGACCTCGGCCTCTTCGTCGCCGGGCGCGTCGGGGAGCAGGCCGAGGCGTTCGAGGTGGCCGAGCCAGTCCGCCACCTCGGCGCGCGCGGCGCTCTGCTCCTGGGCCAGCGGGGCCGTGAGCAGACCCAGGCTGTGGCGGAGCTGGACGTGCTCGCCGGTGAGGCGGGCCGCGGTGGAGGGCAGGTCGTGGGTGGTGGCGGTGGCCATGCAGCCGGGCCGCCAGGATTCGGGGGCGAGCGGGCGGCCGTCCCCCGCCCAGTCGCGCTCGAACCAGAGGACGGACGTGCCGAGCACCCCGCGCGCGGCGAGGGCCTCGCGCACGCCGGGTTCCACCGTGCCGAGGTCCTCCCCCACCACGACGGCACCCGCGCGGTGCGCCTCGAGGGCGAGGACGGCGAGCATCGCCTCGGCGTCGTAGTGGACGTACGTCCCGTCGGTGGGCGGGTGGCCCTCGGGCACCCACCACAGCCGGAACAGGCCCATCACATGGTCGATGCGCAGGGCGCCCGCGTGCCGCAGCAGGCCCTGGAGCAGGCCGCGGTAGGGGGCGTAGCCGCGGGCGGCGAGGACATCGGGGCGCCAGGGCGGCAGCCCCCAGTCCTGGCCCAGCGCGTTGAAGGCGTCGGGCGGCGCCCCGACGGACATGCCGGGCGCGAAGGCGTCCTGCTGGGCCCAGGCGTCGGCGCCGTCGGGGTGGACTCCGACGGCGAGGTCGTGGACGAGGCCGACCGGCATGCCCGCGTCGCGGGCGGCGCGCTGGGCCGCGGCGAGCTGGGTGTCGGTCAGCCAGGCGAGCCAGGAGTGGAAGTCGACGCGGTCGATGAGTTCGCGCCGGGCGCGGGCGGTCGCGGCGGACGCCGGGTCGCGCAGCCCCTCGGGCCAGCGGCGCCACTCGGGACCGTACCGCTCGGCCAGCGCGCACCACGTGGCGTGGTCTTCGAGGGCCTGGCCCTGTGCGGCGAGGAAGTCGCAGTAGGCGGCCCGCCGGCCGGGTGCGAGGGGCACCCGGTACAGCAGCGTGAGGGCCTCGCGCTTCAGCTGCCACACGGCGTCGCGGTCGATCAACTCGCCCTTGGCGAGGACCTGTTCGCGCAGGGTGGCGGCACGCCCGGCCAGTGCGTCGAGCGCGGCCCGGTCGGTGGCGTACGCGTACTCGGGGACGTCCTCGACCCGCAGATGGACCGGGTCGGGGAAGCGGCGCGAGGAGGGGCGGTAGGGGGAGGGGTCGGTGGGGGTGCCGTGCACGGCCGCGTGCAACGGGTTGACCTGCACGAATCCCGATCCGATGGCGCGACCCGACCAAGCGGCGAGCTCGGCGAGGTCACCGAGGTCGCCCATGCCCCACGACCGGGTGGAGAGCAGTGAGTACAGCTGCACGAGGAGGCCGTGGACGCGCTCCGGGGGCTGCGGCACTCCGGCCGGCGCGACGACGAGCGTCGCGGACGCGGTCCGTCCGTCCCGGTGCCGTACGTCCAACTGGTGCACGCCGAGCGGGAGTTGATCGATGGGTACGCCGACGACCGTCAGATCGGCGGGCAGGTCGGGGCCGGGCGCCCCGCCCCACCGCACCAGCGTGGGGGGCAGCAGCCGGTCCGCCTCGGCGGCCTCGGCGTCGGCGAGGGCCCGGCTCAGGGCGGCCGGGGTCGAGGCGTCGACGCCGAGCGCGGCGAGGACGGCGACCACCGTGGCGTCCGGCACCTCTACGGTGACGTCCGGCGACGGGGAGTACGACGTGGCCACGCCATGCCGGGCGGCCAGCCGGGCCAGGGTCACGGCCTCAGAATCCCGCGGCCGCGGCGAGGGCGGCCACCGGGGTGGGCTCGCTGGTCAGCGGGGTGACCTCGGCCATGGGGGGCTCGCTGATCAGGGGTTCGGCATCGGCCATGGGCGGCTCACTGGTCAGCGGCGGCTCGGGAGCAGGGGCGACCACGGGGGCCTCCAGAGGGGTGGGCGGCAGGGACAGAGAGTGCCCTACCCAGCAGGCGGCGCCCCAGACGTGCCGTCGCACACAAGCTTGTACCGAGTCCATCGGATCAGACATATCAGACCCGTGGACCCCGCACACCGACCGCTCGCGTTGACACGCGCGGCAGACGGGTGATGGGCTCGCTCCTCACACAGTGTCAAGTATCGCTTACGGACAGTCAGATGAGGGGGTCGGGGGTCGTGCGGATGGCTCGCGGGAGAGGTCTGAGCGCGGCGGGGAGGGAGGGGCGGGCCAGGAACGGGGCGGGGAGGGACCGGACGCGGAGGGGCCGGGCCGTGGCGGGTGCGACGGCTTCGGTGGTCGCGGCGATCGCAGTCGTGCTGGCGTCCGTCGTGGTCGGTGGGATGGTCGACGCCGCGTCGTGCGGCGCGTGCGGCGCGGCGGCCACCGTCCGCGCCGCCCCGGGTTCCACCACCCCGGACGCCGTCGCCCCCGTCGAGGTGTGGCCCCGTCCGCGGTCGCTGCGGTCCACCGGGGTGCCGGTGGAGTTCGCCGGTGCCGCGGTGCTGCTCGCGGCCCCCGGCGCCGACCCGTACGCCGTGCGGGCCGTCGAGGACGTCCTGAGGGCGGCCGGGGTGCGCGCCCCGCAGCGGCGCCTGCCCGGGACCGGACCCGTGGTCCGGCTCGGCGGGCCCGGCGCCGGCGACGCGCTGCGCGCGCTCGGGGTGCCCGGCCCCGGCGGCCTGCCCGCCGGCGGCTACCGCATCGGGGTGGGCCGGATCGCCGGCCGGGACACGGTGGCGCTCGACGGGACGGGGGCGGACGGCCTCTTCCACGCCGTCCAGACGCTGCGGCAGCTGATCGGCAAGGACGAGCGGGGGCGCGCCCGCGTCCCCGGGGTCGTCGGACGCGACTGGCCCGCGACGCCGGTGCGCGGCGTCACGGAGGGCTTCTACGGCGAGTCCTGGAGCCTCCGACAGCGCCTGGATCAGCTCGACTTCATGGCCCGTACCAAACAGAACCGCTATCTGTACGCGGCGGGCGACGACCCGTACCGCCAGGCCCGCTGGCGCGAGCCGTACCCGGCCGGGCAGCGCGCGGAGTTCAGGGCGCTCGCCGACCGGGCCGCCCGCGATCATGTGACGCCGGGCTGGGCGGTGGCGCCCGGCCAGGAGCTCTGCCTGTCGTCGGACGCCGACATCGCGGAGCTGAACGCCAAGTTCGACGCGATGTGGGCGCTCGGGATGCGGGCGTTCCAGGTGCAGTTCCAGGACGTCTCCTACAGCGAGTGGCACTGCGCGGCGGACGCGGAGACGTTCGGCTCGGGACCGGTGGCCGCCGCGCGGGCGCACGCCCGGGTCGCCAACGCGGTCGCCGCGCACCTCGCCGCGGCGCACCCGGGCGCCGAGCCGCTGTCGCTGCTGCCGACGGAGTACTTCGAGGACGGCTACACCGCCTACCGCGGCGCACTCGCGGACGCCCTCGCCCCGGACGTCCAGGTCGCCTGGACCGGGGTGGGTGTCGTGCCGCGCACCATCACGGGTCCCCAACTGGCGCGCGCAAAAGCCGTGTTGGGCCATGCGCTCGTCACGATGGACAACTATCCGGTCAACGACTACGCGCCGCGCCGGATCTTCCTCGGCCCCGTCACCGGACGCGATCCGGCCGTCGCGTCGGGCTCGGCGGCCCTGCTCGCCAACGCGATGCGGCAGCCCGTGGCCTCCCGCATCCCGCTGTTCACGGCCGCCGACTTCGCCTGGAACCCGGGCGGCTACCGGCCCCGGGAGTCCTGGCGGGCGGCGGTCGACGACTTGGCGGGCGGCGACGCGCGGGTGGGCGAGGCGCTCACGGCGGTGGCCGCCAACGACGCCTCCTCCGTCCTGGGCGGCCCGGAGTCGGCGTACCTGCGTCCGCCTGCGGCCGCCTTCTGGAGCGCCCGTACGGCCCCCGAAGCGGCGCCGGTCCGCGAGGATGCGGCCAGGGCGCTGAGGGCCGCGTTCACGGTGCTCCGCGAGACCCCGCAGCGCCTCGCCCGCACCGCGCTCGCGGCCGAACTGGCGCCGTGGCTCGACCAGTTGGCGCGTTACGGGCGGGCCGGTGAGCTCGCCGTCGATCTGCTCCAGGCCCAGTCGGCCGGGGACGGCGCGGCGGCCTGGCGGGCCTCGCTCGCCCTCGACCCGCTGCGCTCGGCGCTCAAGGACGCGCCGGTCACCGTGGGCGCGGGCGTACTGGACGCGTTCCTGGACCGGGCGGCACGGGAGGCCGACGCCTGGACGGGCGCGGACCACCCGGCGGTGAACGTCACCACGTCCGCGGACGCCTTCACCGTCGCCCTCGTCCCGGCCCGCCCGGTCGAGGCGCTCACCGTGCTGGCCGGGCCCGGCACCACCGGCGAGGTCCAGGCGCGCGCCCCGGGCGGGGAGTGGCGCACGCTGGGCGCGCTGGACCCCGCCGGCTGGACCCAGGTCGCGGCGCACGGCGCACGGGCCGCCGCGGTGCGGGTGACGGGCGAGGCGGGCGGGGTGCGGCGCCTCGTGCCCTGGTTCGCGGACGAGCCGCCGGCCCATCTGGCGGTCGGGCCGGCCACGGCGGACGCCGAGACGGGCGGGGCCCCGCTGCGGGTCACGGCCTCGGTCGCGGCGATGGGGCCCGCGGCGGTACAGGGCGCGCTCTCGGCGCGGGCGCCGCGCGGGATCACGGTGCGGCTCCCGCGCGAGGTGGCGGTCGCGCGCGGCACCCGCAGGGACGTGCCGGTCGAGGTGGACGTGGCCCCGGGCACCCCGTCGGGCGACTACCGGGTGCCGCTGTCCTTCGGCGACCAGGAGGTCACCCTCACCGTCCGGGCCCGCCCTCGCACCGGCGGCCCCGACCTGATCGCCGGCGCGATGGCGACCTCGTCGGGCGACGCGGGCCCCGGCTCCCCGGCCCGCGCCGCCTCCGACGGCCGCCCGGCGACCCGCTGGTCCGCGCCGCCCGAGGACGGCGGCCCCTGGTGGCAGGCCGAACTGGCCGGGCCGGCCCGGGTCGGCCTCGTGGTCCTCCAGTGGCAGGGCGCCCGACCCGCGCACCCTGCGGTGCGGGTGTCGTCCGACGGTCGTAGCTGGCGTACGGCGGCGACGGTAGACGCGGGCGGGAGCGGAGGCGGGGCGGGAGCCGGGGGCGGGCGCGAGCGGATCCGGGTGGATGCCCGGGGTGTCCGTTTCCTGCGGATCCAGGCCGGCGAGGCGGGGCCGTGTTCGCTGTGGTCGGTGGAGGCGTACGCCGTCCGGGGGTGAGGGGGCGTGGGCGTCGCCCCCTCTCACGGCGCGGCATGGCACGTCTGACGGCACCTCGGCAGCGGCAGCACACCCGTCTCCCGGCGCCGGGGCCGGCACGCACCACCGGCCCGCCCGGCCCACCACCCACCGGCGGCCGACCGGCGTCTCGCCGGCGTCTCAGGCGGAGATGCCGTCGATCCGGGCCAGGGCGTCGTCCGCGCCGAAGGGCTGCAGGTAGGGCAGCCAGCGCGGGTCGCGGTGGCCGGTGCCGATGATCCGCCAAGCGAGGCCGCTGGGCGGGGCGGGCTGGTGGCGCAGGCGCCAACCGAGCTCCAAGAGGTGGCGGTCCGCCTTGACGTGGTTGCACCGCCGGCAGGCGGCGACGACGTTCTCCCAGGCGTGCTGGCCACCGCGGCTGCGCGGGATGACGTGATCGACGCTGGTTGCGACGCCACCGCAGTACATGCAGCGGCCGCCGTCCCGGGCGAACAGGGCCCGCCGGGTCAGCGGAACGGGCCCCCGGTACGGGACCCGCACGAACCTTTTGAGCCGTACGACGCTGGGGGCAGCGACGGCACGGGTCGCGCTGTGCATGAAGGCGCCGGACTCCTCAAGGCTGACGGCCTTGTTTTCCAGGACGAGGACGAGCGCGCGGCGGAGCGGTACGACGCCGAGGGGCTCGTACGACGCGTTGAGGACCAGGACGTGCGGCACGGGTGCCTCCTATTACGCCGGCGACGCGTGGCTCGCGCCGGGACGATCTGCTCTCCAGTTTCTCCTCATGCCTGGTCGAAGCGCCACCACGTCCGGGTAACGGGCCCGAAGTGTTTTCGACCACATCCCCTTCTTTCCCAGGTGGAAGGGCCCTCTCCCCCGAACACGTCAACGGAGCACAGCTCTTGCCCCGTTAGTGTGGTGGGTCTGCCGCCGCCCTTCGCCGGCACCGCAACGCTGGAGGTTCCTGCCGTGAACTGGTCCGCCGTCCTGGCCGACGGATCGCCGTCGCCCAGGCCCGCGACGCTCGACGACGCCCAGAAGTCGGCCACCGAGGCCGCGGGCTGGGTGGAGCAGAACTGGTCGACCTGGCTGTACGTCGGATTCCGCATCCTCCTCATCATCGTCATCGCCTCGGTCCTGAGAGTGCTGGTGCGCCGGGCCCTGACCAAGCTGATCGAGCGGATGAACCGCAGCGCGCAGGCGGTCGAGGGCACCGCGCTCGGCGGGCTCCTCGTCAACGCGGAGCGGCGCCGTCAGCGCTCGGAGGCCATCGGCTCGGTCCTGCGCTCGGTGGCGTCCTTCCTGATCATGGGCACGGCCGCGCTCATGGTGCTCGGTGTCCTCAACATCGACCTGGCCCCGCTGCTGGCGTCGGCCGGTGTGGCGGGCGTGGCGATCGGCTTCGGCGCGCGCAACCTGGTGACCGACTTCCTGTCCGGCGTGTTCATGATCCTGGAGGACCAGTACGGCGTCGGCGACTCCATCGACGCGGGGGTCGCCTCCGGCGAGGTGATCGAGGTCGGGCTCCGCGTGACGAAGCTGCGCGGCGCGGACGGCGAGATCTGGTACGTGCGCAACGGCGAGATCAAGCGCATCGGCAACCTGTCGCAAGGCTGGGCGACGGCCGGGGTGGACGTACGGGTCCGCGCGAGCGAGGACCTGGAACGGCTGCGTACGGTGATCAACGAGGCGACGGAGTCCATGGCGAAGGAAGAGCCGTGGAACGAGCGCCTGTGGGGCCCGGTGGAGATCCTCGGCCTCGACGAGGTGCTGCTGGACTCGATGGTGGTCCGGGTCTCCGCGAAGACCATGCCGGGCAAGTCGCTGAGCGTGGAGCGGGAGCTGCGCTGGCGGATCAAGGTCGCCCTGGACGCGGCGGGCATCCGCATCGTCGGCGGCCTCCCGCTGGCGGAGGAGCCGGCCGCGGCCGACCCCTCGGCGTCGGTCGCCGCCCCGTCCGCCCTGAACAACCCGACCTCCCCCCAGTCCCTGGCAACAGCCCCGATCCCCAACCCGAACACGTCGAACCTGTCGAAGTAGCGCCGCTGGTAGCGCTCCTGTCGTACGCCCGGCGCCCGAGGGGCGCCGAGGGGGCCGCCGTCGGGGCGCAGTCCGGCGGTCCGGTGCCTCTTGTACGGTCGGGCGCATGCCCCGAGACGCCTCTCCCGAGGATTCCCCGCCCGGCTCCCTGGCCGCCACCCGCGAGGCCTACGACGGTGCGGCCGATGCCTATGCCCGGCTGTTCCGTGACTCGCTGCGGGACAGCCCCCTGGACCGGGCCATGCTGGGGGTGTTCGCCGAGGCGGTGCGGGTGGGCGGGGGCGGCCGGGTCGCGGACCTCGGGTGTGGTCCCGGGCACGTCACGGCGTATCTGGCCGGGTCGGGGATGCGTACGGACGATGTGTTCGGCGTCGACGCGTCCCCGGCGATGATCGCGCTGGCTCACCAGGCCTACCCGGAGCTTCAGTTCGCGGTGGGCTCGATGACCGGTCTCATCATCGCCGACGGATCCCTGGCGGGCGTGCTGTCGCGCTGGTCGATCATTCACACCCCGCCGCCCGAACTCCCCGCGGTCATCGCGGAGTTCACGCGCGTACTCGCCCCCGGCGGCCACCTCCTGCTCGGCTTCTCGGCGAGTGACGGCGCGGCCGAACCCACCCAGGTCTTCGACCACGCGGTCGCGCCGGCCTACCGCTGGTGGCCCGACCACCTCTCCGCGCTACTGAGCGCGGCGGGCCTCGTGGAGGTGGCCCGCATGATCCGCGAGCCCCTGCCCACGGACCGGCGCCCGTTCAAGGAGGTCCACCTGCTGGCCCGCAAAGCGAGCACCCGCACTCCCTGACCTCCGTCAGCGGTTGGCGCGCGCGTCGTTGCCCGAGGTGCGGTCCATGTCCGCGTTGAGCCCGCCCACGTTGATCGGCACGAGCGTCACGGTGATGGCGCCCTTGGAGAAGGACTTGCCGTGGCGGCCGTGGAAGCTCTCCGGGAGCTCCTTACCGATGTCGGAGGCGTTCTGGTAGATGTCGAAGATGCCGGCGACACCCACGGTCGGGTCCGCGTCCGTGGAGCCGGCGGTCTGCTCGACGGTGATGCGGTCACTGCCGTCCTGCGCGACGACGCCGGCGACGTGGTAGGGCCAGCGGGAGGTGTTGCTCGGGGTCTTGCCCGACCACTGCGTCTCGATGATGGAGTAGGCCTCTCCCGCCTCCGGGGCCTCGTCGTGGTCCCCGCCGGCCCGGTTCTTGGCGTACTCGCGGGCCCGGTCGATGTTCTTCTTGTCGCTCTCGCCGAACATCCCGCCGCCCTTGAACGCGCTGGCGTCCTGGCCCATCTCCAGCGCCTGGGCGTGCATGACCTCCTCGGCGGAGTGCGAGCAGTCCTCCAGGAAGGACTTCAGCGGCGCGTACGGAACGTACTGGGCGTCGCCGATGGTCGCCTTCCGCCTCCCCGTGGCCTCCTCGCAGTAGCGGGGCGCGGGGACGTCGCTGCGTACGTACAGCTCGTACTGGTCGCTGCCCTTCGCGCCGCGCAGCGCGTACTTGCCGGTCTGCGAGATGCGCCAGGTGACCGAGCCGACCTTCTCCTCCGCGTACCGCTGCACCATGGGCGCGCTCTCGCCCGCCGTCGTCCGCGCGGAGTCCTGTCCGTGCGCGGAGTCGGCCCCGGCCGTGGTCCGCACGGCCGACCGCATGACGCGCGTGGCGTTGGCCTCCGCCTCGCGTTCGAAGCGGTCGGAGGGGTCGGAGACCTTCAGCCCGCTGCCGTTGTCGGTGCCGGCGACCGGGCCCTGGCGCTGCTGGATGACGTGGGTGAGTTCGTGGGCCAGGGTGTGCTTGTCCCCGCCGCTCTCGCCCACGACGACGTGGTTGCCGGAGGTGTACGCGTGCGCCCCGACCTCGGCGGCGGACGCCTTGGCGGCGCCGTCGTTGTGGATGCGCACATCGGAGAAGTCGGCGCCGAGCCGGCTCTCCATGTCGGTGCGCGTGGCGTCGTCCAGGGGCCGCCCGGGAGTGCGCAGGACGTCGTGGACGGCGGACCGCTGCACCTGCGGCTGCTCGGCCTGCTGATGCCCGCAGCCGGCGCCGTGCTGGTGCTTCTCCTGCACGAAGGCGTGGCCGGTCTGGCGCAGCATCTGAACCACCGCGGCGTTGCCCGCCGTTGCCTGCATCCCGAGCAGCCCGGCGGACGGGCCCTGCCGCTCCGACTCGGCGGACTGCCGGGCGGGCGCCCGCAGTGCGCCGTCGGCCTTGCGGGCCGGTTCGCCGTGGGGGTGCCTGGGAGTCACGCGATCACCTTTCACATGCCTGCCGGGTTCAGCAACTTCGCCCCGCGGCCCGACCGTGCCGGCAGGAGGCGCCCGTGGGGCGCGTGGGTGCGGGGCGTGACACCGCGCAAAGTGCCATGTCGTGCACCACGCTATCTCTTGATGCTCCGGGTCGATCTTGCGCGGGTAAGGACCGAACATCCTCAGCATTGACCCGCCAACCAGCGAGAACCCTCAACTCCACGACGAGGGACGGGAAGATGCATATGTCCGCACGGCTGGTGTGGATCGGGATCGCTCTGGGGTGTATCGGAATTCTCCTCTTCCTCCTCGACGTCTTGATCTCACACTGATCGCTCTCGGGCGACGTCACCCGTTTCCGGTCTCCGCCGTGGGTGGGAGTTCACCCATCGCCGAGAGGGTGGCGAAGAGAAGGGCACCGCGCTCTTCGCCACCAGCACCGATGCGACCGTCGTCTTCATTGCGTGCGGCTGTGCGCTCATGGGTGCCGTAACCGCGGTCTGCGGGATCCGCTCCGGCCGGCACCAGGGGTAACGGGCGGCCTCCCGGCCGGCAGAGCACCGAAGCCTCGCCGCTCCGCGAGCTCCCTGGCCGGGCGCCGCCGAGGCGTCGATGTCAGTCGGGGCTGGCAGGGTGTCGGCATGACGGATGAACAGCGGGCCCGCCTGGCACGGATCCTCAGCGGGCTGCCGGCGGCGGCGAAGGAGCTGTTGGCCACGACGGACTGGGGCTCCCTCCGTCACGCCTACGGCCCCGGCACGGACATACCCGCCACCCTGTGCGCGCTCGTGGACGAGCAACCCCAAGTGCGTGCCGAGGCGTTGGGGATGCTGGACGCGGCCGTGCTGCACCAGGGCTCCCTGTACACCGTGACCGCGCCCGCCGCGCTGTTCGCCGCCGCGATCCTCGACCATCCGGCCGGTCTCGCCGAGCACGAGGGGTACTTCCCGTGGGACGAAGGCCCGCCCCGCACCCTGCGGGCCGACCTGCTCGCCTGGTTGGGGCTGGTGGCCGAGTCGGCCTCGTACGGGGAGGATCCGGTGCGGGACCGGCTCGACTGGCAGTGGGAACCGTGGCACGAGGAGACGGCGCGCGAGAGCACCCCGGACGAGCGCGCCGCGCTCCACGCGTGCCGGGGCATACGCCCCGCTCTCGCCGACGCCGTTGAGCCCTTCCTCTCCTCCCCCGACCCCCACGTCCGCGAGGCCGCGCTCGGCGCCGCGGTGCCGCTCCTCTCCGCCCCGGAACTCGCCGACCGGATTCCACGGGTCGCGGCCCTGCTGCGCTCCCGGTCGAACGGCGCGCAGACCCGGCGGGAGCGAGCCGGCCTGGCGCGGGCGCTCGGCGTGTGGCGCGCGGACACCTCCGACCTGCTCGCCGACCCCGATCCGGCCGTGCGGGTCTGCGCCGCGCTCGGCCCCGCCCCCACCGACCGGCCCCGCGCCCTCGCCGTCCTCCTCGACGCGCTGCGGTCCCCGCGGGCGACGGACGGCTGGTTCCGTCAGCCGCTGCCCGGCATCGCCGGGTGGTTCCGGTTCACCGTGCTGCGGGCCGCGCTCTTCCTGGCCGAATCGTTCGAGGAGATCGCACCCGTGGCCCTCGCCATCGTGACGTCCGGCGGCACGTCCATGGCCGACCACGAACGCGGGCCGATCCTGTTCCGGGCGTTCCCCGGCGGCTACGACCCGGCCCGGTCGCTCACCCCGGCACAACACGCCCTGCTGCGGGCCTTCGTGGCCACCGACGCGTCGACGCACGGCATCGCGGGGAACAGCGCGTGGTTCCGCGCGGCCGGCCTGCCCGAGCACCGGGACGGCATCACGGCGCTGCTCTGACATCGGCGGCCTCTCGCGTCCCGCACCGCCGCGCCCCCCGCCCCGCCCCCGCGAGGTAACGCTTTGGTTGCCTCCCCGTCCCGCCCCATTGACGGGCCGTCGAGCCGCGCCCTACGTTCCTCTTAACGGATAGGAAACTTTCCTAACAGTGAGTCGAGCAGGGGGAGGTGGATTCGTCGTGGCCGGTACTACCCCGGGAACGCCGCGCGTACTCCGCGCGATGAACGACCGTGCCGCGCTCGATCTGCTGCTGGAGCACGGGCCCCTCTCGCGGACCCGGATCGGCAAGCTCACCGGGCTCTCCAAGCCCACCGCCTCGCAGCTGCTCGCGCGTCTGGAGGCGGCCGGGCTCGTCGTCGCCACCGGGACGACCGAGGGGCGCCCCGGGCCCAACGCCCAGCTGTACGCCGTCAACGCGACCGCCGCCCACGTCGCCGGGCTCGATGTGACCCCCGAGCGGATCCGCGCCGCCGTCGCCGATGTGACGGGCGGCGTCGTCGGGGAGTTCGAGGTGGCCACCCCCGCGCGGCGCGCCGAGTCCGTGGTGCGGCAGGTCACCGGCGCGATCGACGGCGCCGTCAAGGCCGCCGGGCTCGTCCGGGGCGATCTGCACCGGGTCGTCATCGGCACCCCGGGCGCCTTCGACCCCGGCACCGGGCGGCTGCGCTACGCCTCGCACCTGCCGGGCTGGCACTCCCCCGCCCTCCTCGACGAGCTGGCCGCGGCGCTGCCGATGCCGGTCGAGTACGAGAACGACGTCAACCTCGCCGCCATCGCCGAGCAGCGCCTGGGCGCGGCCCGCGGCCACGACGACTTCGTCCTGCTCTGGAACGAGGGCGGCCTCGGCGCCGCCCTCGTCATCGGCGGGCGGCTGCACCGCGGCTTCACCGGCGGCGCCGGCGAGGTCGGCTTCCTGCCGGTGCCGGGCGCGCCGCTCGTGCGCCATGTCACCAAGGCCAACTCCGGCGGCTTCCAGGAGCTGGCCGGCGGCCAGGCGCTGCCCCGGCTCGCCCGTGAACTCGGTGTCACCGACCTGCCGTCCGGGACCACCGTCGAGGTCGCCGCCGCCCTGATCGCGCGCGGCGCCGCGGCCGGCCGGGGGCCCGAGCACGAGCTCCTCGGCGCCTTCGCCACCGGGCTCGCGACCGGCCTCGCCTCCATGGTCGCCGTCCTCGACCCGGAGCTCGTCGTACTGTCCGGCGCCCTGATCACCGCCGGGGGCGAGCCGCTGCGCGAGCTCGTCCGGCGCGAACTGGGCGAGCTCTCGGCCTCCCGCCCCCGGCTCGTCATTGGAGAGATCTCCCAACTGCCGGTACTGCGCGGCGCGTTGGAGTCCGCTCTCGCCGCCACGCGTGACGAGGTCTTCGACACCGCACGCTGAACCGCACCGCCCCGCACCGCCGTCCCCGCCCCACCCCCGCCACCCCCACCCCTCCCCGGGAGACACCGCCATGCCCACCACCCGCCGGACGTCCGCCGTCGCACTGGCCGCGACCGCCTCCATAGCCCTGTTCGCCACCGCCTGTACGGGCCAGAGCAACACGAGCGCGAAGGACGACGCGTCCAAGGACACGACGATCACCTTCTGGCACGGGTGGAGCGCCCCCAACGAGGTCGCGGCCATCCAGGCCGACGTGGACGCCTTCCAGAAGGCGCACCCCAACATCCACGTCAAGGTCGTCGGCGACATCAACGACGACAAGATCAACCAGGCGTTGCGCGCGGGCGGCTCCACCGCCCCCGACGTGGTGTCGTCCTTCACCACCAACAACGTCGGCAAGTTCTGCTCGTCCAACGCCCTCGCCGACCTCGCGCCGTTCCTGAAGAAGGACGGCATCGACCCGGCGAAGACGTTCCCGAAGACCATGAACGAGTACACCCAGTTCGAGGGCAGGCGCTGCGCGCTTCCGCTGCTCGGCGACGCCTACGCGCTGTACTACAACAAGGACGCCTTCAAGGCGGCCGGGATCGACGGTCCGCCGACCACCTGGTCGGAGTTCGAGGCGGACGCCAAGCTGCTGACCAAGCCGAAGGGCGACTCGTACGAGCAGCTCGGCTTCATGCCGAACTACCACGCCTACGAGACGACGACCGAGCACTACCTCGCGCAGTGGTCGCCGACGTACTTCGACACCAGCGGCACGTCGAACATCGCCAAGGACCCGGCGTTCGAGAAGGGCCTCGCCTTCCAGAAGCAGCTCGTCGACGACCTGGGCGGCTTCGGCAAGCTGGAAAAGTACCGCTCGTCCTTCGGCGAGGAGTACGGCAACACCAACCCGTTCAACACCGGGCAGGTCGCGATGGCGATGGACGGTGAGTGGCGGCTCGGCATGGCGCTCGCCGCCAAGCCGAAGTTCGACATCGGGGTGGCGCCGCTGCCGGTGCCCGACGACCAGCGGGCCACGCACGGCAAGGGCTATCTGACCGGCACCATCGCGGGCATCGCCTCGACGTCGAAGAAGCAGAACGCCGCGTGGGAGCTGGTCAAGTTCCTGACCACCGACACCGACGCGGTGGTGAACTTCGCCAACGCCATCCACAACGTGCCCTCCACCCTGGAGGCGCTCAAGTCGCCGAAGCTCCAGGCCGACCCGCGCTTCAAGACCTTCCTCGACATCGCGCAGAACCCGAACTCCACCACGACCCCGGCCTCCGTCAACGGCGGCCAGTACCTCGTGTCGCTCCAGAACCTCGGCTACGACGTCGAGAGCGGCAAGCAGGGCGACATCAAGGCGGGGCTCGCCACGACCGCCCGGGAGATCGACGCCGCGATCGCGCAGGCGAAGTAGCCCGGTCATGAGCACCCCGTACACACTGCGTGCCAAGCACCGCCGCTCGGCGCTGCGCACCCTGGCGTTCCTGTCGCCCTGGCTGATCGGGTTCGGCGTCTTCTTCGCCTACCCGCTGCTCTCCACGGTCTACTTCTCCTTCACGCACTACGACGGTTTCGGCGCGGCCACCTTCGACGGCCTGAAGAACTGGTCGTACGTCTTCAACGACTACCCGCTGTTCTGGCCGGCACTGCGCAACACCCTGTGGCTGGTGGTCGTCATGGTCGCCTGCCGGGTGGTGTTCGGGCTCGGCGTCGGCATGCTGATCACCAAGATCAAGACGGGTGTGGGCATCTTCCGCACCCTGTTCTACCTGCCCTACCTCGCCCCGCCGGTCGCGGCCACCCTCGGCTTCGTGTTCCTGCTCAACCCCGGGACCGGGCCGGTCAACTCGCTCCTGGGCGACCTCGGCATCCCGGCGCCCAACTGGTTCACCGACCCGTCCTGGTCCAAGCCCGCGCTCACCCTGCTCGCGGTGTGGGGCGTCGGCGACCTCATGGTCATCTTCATGGCGGCGCTGCTCGACGTGCCGAAGGAGCAGTACGAGGCCGCCGAGCTGGACGGCGCCTCGCCCTGGCAGCGGTTCCGCTTCGTGACCCTGCCGAACATCTCGCCGATCGTGATGTTCGCCGTCGTCACCGGCGTCATCCAGGCGATGCAGAGCTACACCCAGCCGCTGGTGGCGGGCAAGGTCGCCTCCGGCCACATCGGCAACTCGGGCCAGCAGTTCGAGCCCGGCTACCCCGACAAGTCGACGCTGACCCTGCCCCAGCTCGTCTACAACCTGGGCTTCCAGCGCTTCGACTACGGCTCCGCGTGTGTCGTCGCCCTCGTCCTGTTCGCCCTCTCCATGGCCTTCACCGCGCTCCTCATGAAGCGCCGCGGCGGCCTGATCCAGGCAGGTGAGTGACGTGACGTACGCCCTCGACGCGCCGTTGGCGACCCCGGCGGCCAAGGTGGCCCGCCGCAAGGCCCTGCTCCAGTGGATCGCCGTGCACGCGCTCGGCGTGGCCGCCGCGCTGTTCTTCGTGCTGCCCTTCGTCTTCCTGCTGCTCACCTCGCTCATGGACGACCACCAGACCCTCACCCGCGACCTGATCCCGCACCACTGGGCGTGGTCCAACTACCGCAAGGTGTTCGACACTCCGGGGTTCTTGACGTGGTGGCGGAACACCCTGCTCTACGCCGGCCTCGGCACCGTGCTCAGCGTGGTGTCGTCCCTGCCGGTGGCGTACGCGCTCGCCAAGTTCCGCTTCCGCGGCCGCAATCTCTCGCTGATGCTGGTCATCTCGATGATGATGCTGCCGCCGCAGGTCGTCATCATCCCGATGTACCTGTTCTGGGCGAAGCAGCTCGACCTGTCGGGCACGCTGTGGCCGCTGATCGTCCCGCTGGCGTTCGGCGACGCGTTCAGCATCTTCCTGCTGCGCCAGTTCCTGCTGACCATCCCGAACGAGTACCTGGACGCGGCGAAGGTCGACGGCTGCGGTGAGCTGCGCACCCTGATCAGGGTGGTGCTCCCGATGGCCCGCCCCGGCATCGCCGCCGTCGCGCTCTTCCAGTTCTTCTACGCCTGGAACGACTACTTCGGGCCGCAGATCTACGCGTCCGACACGCCGGCGTCGTGGACGCTGAGCTACGGCCTGGAGTCCTTCAAGGGCGCGCACCATACCGACTGGAACCTGACCATGGCCGCGACCGTTCTGGTCATGGCCCCCGTGATCCTCGTCTTCTTCTTCGCGCAGAAGGCTTTCGTCGAGGGCGTCACACTGACCGGAGTGAAGGGCTAATCAATGAAGCTCGCAGTAGTGGGGGGCGGCTCCACCTACACCCCCGAACTCATCGACGGCTTCGCCCGGTTGCGGGACACGCTGCCCGTCAGTGAGCTCGTCCTGATCGACCCGGCCGCCGACCGCCTGGAGCTTGTGGGCGGGCTCGCCCGGCGCATCTTCGCCAAGCAGGACCACCCGGGCACCATCGTCACCACCTCCGACCTGGACGCGGGCGTCGAGGGCGCGGACGCGGTCCTGCTCCAGCTGCGCGTCGGCGGGCAGGCCGCCCGGCAGCAGGACGAGACGTGGCCCCTCGAATGCGGCTGCGTGGGCCAGGAGACGACCGGCGCGGGCGGCCTCGCCAAGGCGCTGCGCACGGTGCCGGTGGTGCTGGACATCGCCGAGCGCGTGCGCCGCACCAACCCGGACGCCTGGATCATCGACTTCACCAACCCGGTGGGCATCGTGACCCGGGCCCTGCTCCAGGCCGGGCACAAGGCGGTCGGCCTGTGCAACGTGGCCATCGGGCTCCAGCGCAAGTTCGCGGCGCTGCTCCAGGTCACGCCCGGCGAGGTCCACCTCGACCACGTCGGCCTCAACCACCTCACCTGGGAGCTGGGGGTGCGCCTGGGCGGGCCGGACGGCGACAACGTGCTGCCGAAGCTGCTCGCCGAGCACGGCGACGCCATCGCCGACGACCTGCGCCTGCCCCGCCAGGTCCTCGACCGGCTCGGCGTGGTGCCCTCGTACTACCTGCGCTACTTCTACGCCCACGACGAGGTGGTGCGCGAGCTCGGCACCAAGCCGTCGCGGGCGGCCGAAGTCGCGGGGATGGAGCGCGAGTTGCTGGCCATGTACGGCGATCCGGCGCTGGACGAGAAGCCCGAACTGCTCGCCAAGCGCGGCGGCGCCTTCTACTCGGAGGCCGCGGTCGACCTCGCCGCCTCCCTGCTCGGCAACGGGGGAAGCCCCGTGCAGGTCGTCAACACGTACAACAACGGCACGCTGCCCTTCCTCGCCGACGACGCCGTCATCGAGGTGCCGGCCCGCGTCGGCCACGGCGGCGCGGTGCCGCTCGCGGTGCCCGAACTCGACCCGCTGTACGCCGGGTTGATCGCCCACGTCACCGCGTACGAGGACCTCGCGCTGGAAGCCGCCCTGCGCGGCGGGCGCGACCGGGTGTTCCGGGCGCTGCTCGCCCACCCGCTGGTCGGGCAGTACGACCACGCCGACGGGCTCACCGACCGGCTGATCGCGCACAACCGGGAGCACCTTTCGTGGGCATGAGTGTGCTGGCGATCGACGCCGGCAACAGCAAGACCGATGTGGCGCTGATCGGCGCGGACGGCACGGTGCTCGGCACCGCGCGGGGCGGCGGCTTCCGGCCGCCGTCGGTGGGGGTCGAGGTGGCCATGCACATGCTGGCCACCACGGTCGAGGAGGCCCACCTCGCCTCCCGCAGCCCCGGGCCGCTGCGGGTCGCACACGTCTCGGCGTGCCTGGCCAACGCCGATCTGCCCGTCGAGGAGCGGGAGTTGACGGCGGCGCTAGAAGCCCGCGGCTGGGGGGATTCGGTCCGGGTCCACAACGACACCTTCGCGATCCTGCGCGCCGGGCTCCCCAGCGGCGCCGAGCCGTGCGGCGTCGCCGTGGTGTGCGGCGCGGGCATCAACTGCGTGGGCATGACCCCGGACGGGCGGACCGCCCGCTTCCCCGCCATCGGGAAGATCTCCGGCGACTGGGGCGGCGGCGGGGGCCTGGCCGAGGAGGCCCTGTTCTTCGCGGCGCGCGCCGAGGACGGCCGGGGCGAGGCGACCGCGCTCGCGGGCGCGCTCCCCGCCCACTTCGGGCTCTCCTCGATGTACGAGCTGATCGAGGCGCTGCACCTGGAGAAGATCCCGGTGGTGCGCCGGCACGAGCTGAGCCCGGTGCTCTTCGAGGTCGCGGCGGCCGGGGACGCGGTCGCGGGCGCCCTCGTGCGGCGCCAGGCCGAGGAGATCGTGGCGCTCGCGGCGGTCGCCCTCGGCCGGCTCGGGCTGCTGGGAACGCCGACGCCGGTGCTGCTCGGCGGGAGTGTGCTCGCGGCCCGCCATCCCCAACTGGACGACGCCGTACGCGAACTGCTCGCGGCCAGGGCGCCGAAGGCGGTGCCGCTGGTGGTCACGGCGTCGCCCGTGCTCGGCGCGGGGCTGCTCGGCCTCGACCGGGTGGCGGCGCCCGATGCGGCGTACGCGCGGCTGCGCGCCCAGTACGTGTAGCCGGACCGGGCCCCCGGGGAACCGAACGGACCGCCTCCGCGTATACATGAGGGGAACGTGAGGCAGGGGGCGCGGGGGCGCGGGCGTGAAGCGGCAGGTAACAAGATCCAGACAACCCTGGATGGTTGTCGGTCCCTGCGGCCATACTGCCTAGGCAGCGACCGAGGGGGAGGTCAGGTGGCGATGTCGCCGAACGTGCGCGAACCGGAGACGCGGGAGTCCGCGGCCGGGTCCGCGGCGCAGCCGCGACCGGGCGCGCACCGGGGCTGGGCAGGGGCCCGCGAGCGGCTGCGCGCCGCGGCGACCACCGAGCCCGGCCGTCTGTGGATCATCGGTACGGTCGTGGCGGTGCTCGTGGTGGCGTTCGGCGCCGTCACCGCCTGGGAGGTCTCGGACCGCGCCGCCGCCGCCGACGACGTCGTCAACCGCAGCCAGCCGCTGAGCGCCGACGCCGCGTCCATCTACCGTTCGCTCGCCGACGCCGACACGGCGGCGGCGAGCGGGTTCCTCGCCGGCGGCCAGGAGCCGCTCGACGTGCGCAAGCGGTACGACACGGACATCACGACGGCGTCCCGGCTGCTGGTGAAGGCCGCCGCCAACACGACGGGTTCGGCGGAGTCGGCCCAGCAGATAGCCACGCTCAACGAGCAGCTCCCGCTCTACAACGGTCTGATCGAGCAGGCGCGGGCCAACAACCGGCAGGGCTTCCCCGTCGGCGGCGCCTATCTGCGCTTCGCCAACCAGAAGATGAGCGCCAGCCTGCTGCCCGCCGCGCAGAAGCTGTACGAGGCGGAGACGGGGCGGCTCTACGACGACTACGACCAGGCGGACACCTGGCCGTACGCGGCGACCGTGCTCGGCCTGGTGGCGCTCGGCGGCCTGGTGTGGGTGCAGCGCCGCAACTACCTGCGCACCAACCGGGTGTTCAACCACGGTCTCCTCGCCGCGACGGCCGCCTCCACGGTGGTGATGCTGTGGCTGGTGGTGGGCCACGCGGTGGCCTCGTCCGACCTGTCGGCCTCGCGCGCCCACGGCCAGGAGTCCCTGAAGGTCCTCAACGACGCCCGGATCAGCTCGCTCCAGGCCCGCGCCAACGAGAACCTCACCCTGGTCGCCCGGGGCGCGGTGCTCACATCGGACGGCAAGGACCAGTACGAGGCGCAGTTCGCCCAGGACATGACGACGCTCAACGACAAGCTGGGCACCGCGAGGAACCTCGCCGACGACGCCGCGGGCAGGACCCCGGTGACGCAGGCCAAGGCCGACATGGACGCCTGGCAGCAGCGCCACACGGCGGCCCGCAAGACGGACGACAGCGGTGACTACGACGGCGCGCTGACCCAGGTCCTCGCCGCGAAGGGCTCCACGGGCGAGTGCTTCGACAAGGTGGACGAGCAGCTCGACGCGGCCATCGCCCATGAGCAGCGCCAGTTCACGAGCGCCGCGTCCGACGGCCGGGGCGCCCTGACGGGCCTCCCGGTGGGCGCGGCGGTCCTCGCGGTGCTCGCGGCGGCCGGTGCGGGCGTCGGCGTCAGCCGCCGGCTCGCGGAGTACAGGTGAGCGCCATGGACAGCGGCAACGGCCGTGCGAGCAGCGGCGGATGGGCGAGAGGGGTCGCGATGAGCGGCGCGAACGGTTCGGCGGATCCGGTCCACCCGGCCGCCCCGGGCACCGACACGCCGGGCCGCGCCCGGCGCACCGAGCGGCGCCGGGCCGGGCGGCTGCGCGGCTGGGGCGGGGTGGCCGGGATGGCCCTCGCGCTCGCGGTCGCGGCGGGCACCCTGATCCCGCTGACCCGGCACGGCGGTGAGAGCGCCGCCGCGGTGGGCGTCGCGGGCCCCGGCACCGCGCACGGCGTGCAGGCCAAGGCCGACGACTGCACGGACCCCGAGGCGAGCCTGTCCCCGTCGTCGGCGGACGGGCCGACCATCGACGCCATCAAGCGGCGCGGCAAACTGATCGCGGGAGTCGACCAGAACAGCTTCCGCTGGGGCTACCGCAATCCGGCGACGCGCACCCTCGAAGGCTTCGACATCGACCTGGTGAAGGCGATCGCGAAGAACATCCTGGGCGACGAGAACGCCGTGATCTACCGCGCCATCCCGACCAGCCAGCGCATCCCCGCCCTGCAGAACGGGACGGTCGACGTGGTCGTGCGGACCATGACCGTCAACTGCGGCCGCATCAAGCAGGCCTCCTTCTCGACCGCCTACTTCGAGGCGGGCCAGCAGGTGCTCGCCCCCAAGTCCTCCGCCATCACCGGCTTCGACGACTCGCTGAAGGGCAAGCGGGTCTGCGTGGCGGCGGGCTCCACCGCGTTCGACGCGCTCAAGACCGATCCGCACGGCGCGGACTACCAGGACTTCACGGTCCCCAACCAGCTGGACTGCCTGGTGCGCCTCCAGCAGAACCTGGTGGACGCGGTCGTCACCGACAACGCGCTCGCCGCGGGCCAGGCCGCCCAGGACCCGGCGGTCCAGCTGAAGGGCAGCCCGTTCACCACCGAGTACTACGGTGTCGCCGTCAAGCTCGGCAACACCGACCTGGTGCGGCGGATCAACCAGGTCCTCGTGGACTACCGCAGCGGCGGGGACAACAGCCCCTGGATGAGGGCGTACCGGCAGTGGCTGGCCGCCGACCTGCCCGGCATAAAGAGCCCCCCGGCACCCAAGTACCGGGCGGGTTGAGCGCGTTGACGGCGGCTTCGTACCACAGAGCGGAGAGGTGATCGATGGGCGCGGGATCCTCCCCCAGCTCCACCGGGGGACCCCCGGGGCCGGTCATGGACCGGGACGAGGCGGACCGTGCGCTGGCACGCCTCGACGCCGAGCACGAGGCCGTCGAGACCTCGCTGCTCGCCCTCCAGGACCATGCCGGGCGCCGGCTCCTCGAAGGGGCCGGGCTCACCGGTGTCACCAAGGAGCGCTGGGCCGCCACCGAGCAGTCGATCTCCCTGCTGTGGTCGTACTTCGACGCCTACTCGGCGGCCCTGGAGTCCGCGCGTGAGCTGCGCGCCCGGCGGCGCTGGCCCAACCGGGACGACCTGGTGGAGCTGACCGACCGGCTGCGCGGCGCGTCCGTGACGCTGTCCGGGGCCGCCCTGCACGGCGCGCCGACCCTGGCCGGCGGTCCGGCCCGGCTCACCGAGCGCTTCTCGCTCGCCGACCTCGTGCACCGGATGAACGAGCTGTACGCGCGCTCGCTCGACGTGGTCGTGGCCGCCGACGCGGTGTGGTCGGCGCTGCCGGCCCGGATAGACCTGCTCGCCGCCGAGCTGCACCGCACCCGGAGCCTCGCCCACTCGGTGGGCGTGCGCCCCGGGGAGCACCCCTCGGGCGACGACCTGGAGGAGATCACGGCGGAGCTGGCCGAGCTGCGCACCCAGGTGATCTCCGACCCGCTCGCGTTCTGGGTGCCCACGCAGGGCAGCTCGGCGCCGGGCGGCGGGCGCCCCGACACCGGGCGCTACGACCGGGCGGCGCGCGCCCTCGAAGACGTACGCCGTGAGATCGACGCCGTTCTGACGGTGCGTCAGGATGCCGAGCAGCGCCTCGCGCGCCTGCGGGACGTGCTGTCGCGGGCCGACCGCACCCTGGCCGAGGCCCGCTCGGCGCGCGGCGAGGTGCTCGCGAAGATCGCCGCGAGCGAGGTGCCCGCGGTGAGCGGCCCTTCCATCGTGCTCCAGGAACAGCTGGCCGCCGCCGCGGAGTACCGCAGACACGCGCAGTGGCACCGGCTCTCGCCGCTCCTGGAGTCCCTCGAACGCGAGGCCGAGGACGAACTGCTGCGCGCCCGCGAGTCGTTGACGGCGGTCACCGCGCCGCTCGCGGTCCGCGCCGAGCTGCGCGGGCGGCTCGACGCGTACAAGGCGAAGGTCGCCCGGCACGGCATGGCCGAGGACCCGCTCCTGATCGAGCGGTACGACGCGGCCCGCCGCATGCTGTGGTCCGCGCCCTGCGACCTGCGCGTCGCCGAGGAGGCGGTGCTGCGCTACCAGCGGGCGGCGGCGGAGGTACTGGTCCCGAGACAGTCCGGGCCCGAAGACGTGAGGGGGGATTCGTGAGCGAGAACACCCAGTGCCAGCGCCCCGGTTGCGCCGGTACGTACGAGGACATGGGCGGCGGCGAGCTGTACTGCGACACCTGCGGGCTCGCGCCCGTCGTGTCGCCCACGGGCATGGTGTCGTCACCGCCGACCGGGATCACCGGCGGCGGCCACCGCTCGGCCTCCCAGTCGTCGCGGTCCTCCTCGCGCGCCTCCGCCCGCTCGTCGGCCCGGTCCTCGACCTCCCGGCGCTCGGTCTCGGGGCGCCTGTCGTCGCTGACCGGCACCACCACCGCGCGTTCGGTGTCGGTGCGCAGTTCGGGCGCCGCGGCGAGTTCGTCGGCGCGCAGCCGGCTCGGCGCGGGCCTGGTGTCGGTGCCCGGGGTGCCGCGTCCGGACCCGCGCTCCGCGGTGATGGAGCACCCGGAGGTCCCCGAGCGGAAGCGGTTCTGTTCGCGTTCGGACTGCGGGGCGCAGGTGGGCCGTTCGCGCGGGGAGCGGGCCGGGCGCACCGAGGGCTTCTGCACCAAGTGCGGCCACCCGTACTCCTTCGTGCCGAAGCTGCACACCGGTGACATCGTGCACGGCCAGTACGAGGTCGTGGGCTGTCTGGCGCACGGCGGGCTCGGCTGGGTCTACCTCGCCGTGGACCGCGCGGTCTCCGACCGCTGGGTCGTCCTCAAGGGCCTGCTCGACACCGGCGACCAGGACGCGATGGCGGCGGCCATCTCCGAGCGGCGCTTCCTCGCGGAGATCGAGCACTCCAACATCGTGCGGATCTACAACTTCGTGGAGCACCTCGACCAGCGCACCGGGTCGCTCGACGGCTACATCGTGATGGAGTACGTCGGCGGCAAGTCCCTGAAGGAGATCGCCAACGAGCGGCGCACGGTGGACGGCAGGCGCGACCCGCTCCCCGTGGAGCAGGCCTGCGCGTTCGGCATCGAGGCCCTGGAGGCGCTCGGCCATCTGCACAGCCGCAACCTGCTGTACTGCGACTTCAAGGTCGACAACGCGATCCAGACCGAGGACCAGCTGAAGCTGATCGACATGGGCGCGGTGCGCCGCATGGACGACGACGAGTCGGCGATCTACGGCACGGTCGGCTACCAGGCGCCCGAGGTCGCCGAGGCCGGCCCCTCGGTCGCCTCCGACCTGTACACGGTGGCGCGCACCCTGGCGGTGCTGACCTTCGACTTCCAGGGCTACACCAACGTCTACGCGGACAGCCTTCCGGACCCGGACACCATCGACGTCTTCCGTGCGTACGAGTCGTTCTACCGGTTCCTGGTGCGCGCCACCGACCCCGATCCGGCGCGCCGGTTCGCCTCCGCGCAGGAGATGGCGGAGCAGCTGACGGGTGTGCTGCGCGAGGTCGTGGCGCTCCAGACGGGGCGGCCGAGGCCCGCCCTCTCGACATTGTTCGGGGCCGAACTGCGGGTCACGGACGCCACGTTGTTCGCCGAGACCGACGGTGACGTCTCGCGCCTCGGAGCGCGGGTGGCGCCGGTGGGCAGGCGCGCCCGCAAGGCGCTCGCGCAGGCGGCGGTTCCGGCCGCGGCCCTCGCCGCCGTCCCGGCGGGCGCCCCGCCGGTGCCGGCGCTCGCGCCGAACACCCCGGGCCTGCCGCAGCCGGTGCCCGCGGGCGCCGTCCCGGCGCCGCGCGCCGAGGGCGCCACGGGTGGCGGCCCGTACGCCGCCCCGCTGCTCAAGGCGCTCGACCCGCGGGGCACCACCCTCGCGCTGCCGGTGCCGCACGTGGACCCGGGCGACCCCAACGCGGGTTTCCTCGCCGGTCTGATGGCCGCCGCTCCCGCCGAGCTGATCACGGCGCTGCGCTCGGCCCCGGCCCACTCCATCGAGCGCAGGCTGCGCGAGCTGCGGGCCCGGCTCGACATGGACGAGCGGGTCTCCGCCGGCAAGGCGCTCGACTCCCTGGAGGCCGACTACCCGGACGACTGGCGGGTGGTCTGGTACCGGGGGCTCGCCTCGCTCGCCGCCGGCGACAACGAGAACGCGGCGCTGTCCTTCGACGCGATCTACGACGCGTTCCCGGGCGAGCCCGCCCCCAAGCTGGCGCTCGGCGTGTGCGCCGAGGTGCTCGGCCAGCTCGACAACGCCGCGGAGTACTACCGGCTGGTGTGGACGACCGACCCGAGTTACGTCAGTGCCGCGTTCGGGCTGGCCCGGGTGCAGCTGGCCGCGGGCGACCGCACCGGCGCCGTACGGAGCCTGGAGTCCGTGCCCGAGGCCTCCATCCACTACACGGCGGCGCGGGTCGCGGCGGTCCGGGCGCGGCTGCGCAGCCGGTCCCCGCACGACCCGCTGCTCGACGACCTGGTGGCGGCCTCGGCCCAGGTCGAGGCGCTCGACGCGTTCGGTCTCGACGCGGTGCGACGTGAACAGCTGGCGACCGAGGTCCTGGGCACCGCCCTGGACTGGGTACTGTCGGGGAGCACCGGCGCCGGGCAGCGAGGAAAAACCGTTCTGCTCGGCAACGACGTCGATGAGCGGGGCCTGCGCTTCGGTCTGGAACGTTCGTACCGGATGCTCGCCCGGCTGGCACAGCGCGGCGAGGAAAGGATCGACCTGGTGGAACGGGCCAACCGATTCCGCCCCCGGACCTGGGTGTGACGATGTCGCAGACGCATCAGCTCGCCGCCTGCCCCGGCTGCGAAGAGCCGCTGGAGACGGGCGACCTGTTCTGCGGGGCCTGCGGGTACGACCTGTCGGCCGTGCCCGAGCCGCCGCTCGACCATCCGACGATCGAGATGGCCTCCCCGGCCGCCGCGGCGCAGGATCCCCAACTCCCGTACCCCGTACGGACGGACGAGCCGGCCGCGGCGCCGCCGCCCGCGCCGGACGCGGTCGCGGAGCCGGCGGAGTACGCGCTGGCCGCGCCCGACCCGCGGGCCGCCGAGCCCGATCCCGACACCCATGTGGCGCGACCGCCCGCGCCCGGCGCCGCGGTGTGTGTGGCCTGCCGGGCCGGCCGGGTCGACGGCGACGGGTACTGCGAGAACTGCGGGCACGCCCAGCCGCGCGAACGCGACCACATGGAGCAGGAGCTCGGCGGGGTCTGCGCGGTGAGCGACCGCGGGCTGCGCCACCACCGCAACGAGGATTCCTTCGCGCTGTCCTCGACCGCGCTGCCCGACGGCTCGCCCGCGGTCGTGGCGATCGTCTGCGACGGGGTGTCGTCGGCGACCCGCCCCGACGAGGCGTCCGCCGCCGCGGCCGCCGCCGCCAACGAGTCGCTGCTCGTGGCCCTGCCGCAGGGCACCCACCCGCAGCAGGCGATGCACGACGCGATCCTGGCCGCCGCCGAAGCGGTCAACTCCCTTGCCGCGGAGCCCGCTCAGGTGCCGCCGCAGGAGGCGCACCGGCACCAGAACGCGCCGGCCTGCACGCTGGTGGGCGCCGTCTCGGCGTCCGGGCTCCTCGTGGTCGGCTGGGTCGGCGACAGCCGCGCGTACTGGGTGCCCGACGACCGTACGGCCGCCCCGGCCCGGCTCACCGAGGACGACTCGTGGGCCGCGCAGATGGTGGCGGCCCGCCTGATGAGCGAGGCCGACGCCTACGCCGACGAGCGGGCCCACGCCATCACGGGGTGGCTGGGCGCGGACGCGTACGAACTCGACCCGCACACCGCGTCGTTCAAGCCGGACCGCTCCGGCGTGGTGGTGGTCTGCACGGACGGCCTGTGGAACTACGCGGAGGGCGCGCAGGAGATGGCCCGCGTCATCCCCGCGGACGCGGCGCAGCGGCCGTTGCAGAGCGCGCAGGTGCTGGTCGGGCACGCCCTGGACGGCGGGGGGCACGACAACGTAACAGTGGCCGTGCTGCCGTTCGCGGTGGCGCAGCAGGGGGCAGGATCCGCCTACCCGTAGGCCCCGCCCGCGGCGCGCCGCTTCGGCGCCGCCGTCGCCCCCGCCCCTCGTCCCCACCTTTTCACTTCAGGTCCATGGAGCCTCAAGGAGCCTTGTCGATGGCCAACTTCTCGAAGTCCAACGTGCCGCAGTTCTCCGTCGAGGTGTACCAGAACGAGTTCCTTCCGGAGGGCGGCCGGGAGGTCAACGCGATCGTCACGGTGGCCTCCACGGGCGGCGGCACCCTGGGCGGGGCTCCCTTCACGACGGCCACCGCGGCGCCCTCGCACATACCCGGGCAGGCGCCCTCCGCCGCCGTGGTGATCATGGTGGACTGTTCGGGCTCCATGGACTATCCGCCGACCAAGATGCGCAACGCCCGTGACGCGACGGCCGCCGCCATCGACACCCTGCGCGACGGCGTGGCCTTCGCGGTGGTCGCCGGCACGCACATCGCCCGCGAGGTCTACCCGGGCAACGGCCGGCTCGCCACCGCCGACCGCCAGACCCGTACGCAGGCCAAGGAGGCGCTGCGCAAGCTGAGCGCGGGCGGCGGCACCGCGATCGGCACCTGGCTGCGCCTGGCCGACCGGCTGCTCGGGGCCGCGGACGTGCCGATCCGGCACGGCATCCTGCTGACCGACGGGCGCAACGAGCACGAGTCGCCGGAGGACCTGCGCTCGGCCCTCACGGCGTGCGCAGGGCGGTTCACGTGCGACGCCCGCGGCGTGGGGACCGACTGGGAGGTCAAGGAGGTCACCTCGATCTCCTCCGCGCTGCTCGGCACCGCGGACATCGTGGCCGATCCGTCCCATCTGGCCGCGGACTTCACGCAGATGATGGAGAACGCGATGGGCAAGGAGGTCGCGGACGTGGCGCTGCGGCTGTGGACCCCGGTCGGCGTGGAGATCAAGTTCGTCAAGCAAGTGGCGCCCACCGTCGCCGAGTTGACGGGCCGGCGCACCGAGGCGGGACCGCGCGCCGGGGACTATCCGACGGGCTCCTGGGGCGACGAGTCCCGCGACTACCACGTGTGCGTGCAGGTGCCGCAGGCCAATGTGGGCCAGGAGATGCTCGCCGCCCGCGTCTCGCTCATCGTGCCCGACCGCGAGGGCGGTGCGCCGCAGGTCCTGTCGCAGGGTCTGGTGCGTGCGGTGTGGACCGACGACATGGCGGCCTCCACGTCGATCAACCCCCAGGTCGCCCACTACACAGGTCAGGCCGAACTGGCCCAAGTCATCCAGCAGGGGCTGGATGCGCGCAAGTCGGGCGATGTGGACGGCGCGACGGCGAAGCTCGGCCGCGCGGTGCAGCTGGCCGCGGCGTCGGGGAACTCCGATACCGCCAAACTGCTCGCGAAGGTGGTGGACGTCGTCGACGAAGCGAACGGTACTGTGCGACTGAAGGCGAAGGTCGCGGAAGCGGACGAGATGACCCTCGAAACGCGCTCCACCAAGACCGTTCGCGTCAAGAAGTAGCACGACGTAATCAGAAGTGAACACGAAGTAGTCGGTCACGTGCGAGTCAACGGCGTGGCCGGTACCGAGAACCACCGTGATGCAGCGGCCCACCGGGCCGGACGAGGAGAGGGGGAAGCGACTCCATGCCGACCTGCCCGAACGGACATCAGTCGGGTTCCGACGACTGGTGCGAGATCTGCGGCCATCGCATGGGCGCCGTGCCGCCGCCTCCCCCGCCGCCGCCCGCGTACGGCTACCCGGGTCCCGGCGACCCGAACGCCACCGCGCAGGCCGAGCTCTGCCCGCAGTGCCGCACGCCGCGCGAGGCCGGTGCGCCCTTCTGCGAGGAGTGCCGCTGGAACTTCCTCACCAACACGGCGACCTCGTACACCCCGCTCGCCCCGCAGCACCCCGTGCCCGCGCCCGGCCCCTCCGCCGGCCCCGGCCATGGTCCCGGCCCCGGTGCGGCGCCCGGCCCCGGCCCGGGTCTGAACCTGCCGCCCGCCTTCCAGCAGGGTCCGCCGCCCGCGCCGCGCGACCCGTACGAGTACCAGCGCTCGCGGCCCTCGCAGGTGAACCGGCCGGCCGAGCCGCTGGCCGCCGAGCCCCCGCAGCACCCCGGGCAGCAGCTGCCGCCCAACGCGTTCCAGCAGGGACCGCCCGCGCCGCCGCAGCCGTTCGGCGGCCCGCAGGGCGGGCCCCAGCAGCAGCCCTTCGGCGGTCCGCAGGGCGGGCCTCCGCCGCCGCCGTCCTTCCAGCAGCAGGGGCCGCCCGCGCCGCCGCAGGCGCAGCAGCCGCAGGGCGACGACGACTGGATGCTGCCTCCCCCGTCGTCGGCCGTGCCGGGATCGCGTCAGCAGCCCGGCTCCGACCGCGGCGACGACTGGCCGCAGCCCACGCCCGAGCGCGGCGCCGACGACTGGCCCCGGGCCACGCCGCCCGCCGCGCCCGAACGGGGCGCCGACGACTGGCCGCACGCCGCACAGCAGGCGGCTCCGCAGGCCGCGCCGCAGAGTGCCCCCGAACGGGGTGCCGAGCGGGCGGGCGACGACTGGCCGCAGGCCGCGCCCCAGGGGGCCCCGCAGGGTGCTCCCGAGCGAGGTGCTCCCGAGCGGGCAGGGGACGACTGGCCGCAGGCCGTGCCGCCGCCCGCACCGGCCGGCTGGTCGATCACGATCGGCCCGGACCGGGAGTACTTCCTGGCGATGATGCAGCGCAGCGGCCCCGAGGCGTCCGGGCTCAATCTGCCCGCGTACTCGCCCGAGCAGCAGCGTCCGCTGTCCGGCAACCAGATCACCATCGGCCGTCGCCGGCACTCCACCGGTGAGGCGCCCGACATCGATCTGTCGGTGCCGCCGGAGGACCCGGGCGTCTCGCACCAGCACGCGGTGCTCGTGCAGCAGCCGGACGGCACGTGGGCGGTGGTCGACCAGAACTCGACCAACGGCACCACGGTCAACGGCGCGAGCGAGCCGATCCAGCCCTATGTGCCGGTGCCGCTCCAGGACGGCGACCGGGTGCACGTGGGCGCCTGGACGACGATCACCGTGCGCCGGGGCTGAACGGCGCACCCCGCAGGGGCCAGGTGTGCGGCCCCTGCGGATCGTCGAGCCACGCCCACTGCGCGCCGTCCTCGACCGTCACCCCGAACCGCTCCCGCCGCGGACGCTCCTCGCGGCGCCACAGCTCGTACGCCGCGTACGGGTCGAGGCTGCCCGCCGTGAGCTGCAGCAGGAAGCGGAACAGCTCGTTCGAGGCGGCGTCGCGGGCCGGACCCTCCACGGGCGGTCCCGGCAGGGCGCCCGGGGCGGACCCGCGCAGCGGCACGAAGTAGGCCGGGGTGTGCAGGAAGCGACCCTCGGCGCGGCCCGGCCGTGTCACCCGCAGCCGGATGAGGCCGGTGGCGAGCGGGGTCAGGACCAGCGCGGCGGGCCGGCACTGCGCGAGCCAGTCGTGGGGCACCGAGCCCACCGTGCAGGTCGCCACGATCTTGTCGAAGGGCGCCCGCGCGGGGGCGCCGCGCGCCCCGTCCCCGGTGATCACGGCCGGCCGGTATCCGGCGGTCGCCAGATGGGCGCGCGCGGCCTCGGTGATCTCGGGCTCCAGGTCGACGGTGGTCACCCGGTCCTCGCCGAGCCGGTGGCACAGGAGCGCGGCGTTGTACCCGGTGCCCGCGCCGATCTCCAGGACCCGGTCGCCGTCGTCGAGCTCCAGGGCCTGAAGCATGCGGGCCATCAGGGAGGGCTGGCTGCTGGAGGAGACGAGGTCGCCGTCGCGCATCCGGGTGCCCAGCGGTGCGTCCGCGTAGGCCCCGGTCAGCCAGCGGGCCCGCCGCCCGGGGTCGGGGTCCTCGCCCCACAGCCGTACGTGGCCGCCGGGCGCGCCCTCGTAGTAGTACGGCACGAACAGATGGCGCGGCACGTCCTCGAAGGCGGCCCGCAGCGCCGGGTCGCCGAGTGCGCCGCCGGCCGCGATCTCCCGCACCAGGGCCCGCCGCAACGCCAGGTCCGTGCTCATGGCTCCACTGTGCCTACGTCCCCGGTCCTCGGCCACCGGGTCTGAGACCATGGAAGGGTGCTGCATTCACCGGGGGACGGCCCCTGGACCCCGGGTCGCGTCCCGGGGCAGGCCCGAATGACATTGCGAGGGTGTTCAACGTGACCGAGATTCCGCGCGGCACGCTCCAGGAGCAGACGTTCTACGAGCAGGTCGGCGGCGAGGCGACCTTCCGCCGGCTCGTCCACCTCTTCTACCGGGGCGTCGCCGACGACCCGCTGCTGCGCCCGATGTACCCGGAGGAGGACCTGGGCCCCGCCGAGGAGCGGCTCGCCCTGTTCCTGATGCAGTACTGGGGCGGCCCCCGCACCTACAGCGACGGCCGGGGCCACCCGCGCCTGCGGATGCGGCACGCTCCGTTCACGGTGGACCGGGCCGCGCACGACGCCTGGCTGCGTCACATGCGTACGGCCGTCGACGAGCTGGGCCTCTCCCCCGAGCACGAGCAGACCCTCTGGAACTACCTGACGTACGCAGCCGCGTCGATGGTCAACTCCGAGGGCTGAGCCCACCGCGGCCGAACGCGGGCCTCGGCCGGAGCCCGGCCGGGGCCGGGCACGCCAATCGGGGTCCCCCGCTGCCCGGTTGCCCGAATACACCCGCGAAGCGTGCCCTCCCGACCGGAACTCGGTCATCTGTGGTCGCATTCCGATCACGAAAGGGCAAGATCGCTCCGTAAGCGGTTTCCCCGACCCCGCGCCCCCTGACAGCATCCCGACCTATGTCGGGGGGATGGCCGAAAAGCCCGAGGGGGGCCGTGTGCCGGGGTTTGTCTTTCTGCGCGTCCGCGCACATCGTCTGCTGCTCATGGCGGCGCTGCTCGCCGTGCTGCTCACGACCTCGGTCCTGGCGGCGCTGACCTCGTTCTCCGGGTCGGTGTCGGACGCGGCGCTGCGCCACACCCTCGCCACCCGCTCCGCCGCACCGGCCGCGCTCGCCGTCCGGTCCGATGTGCGGCCGGAGCAGCGCCCGGCGGCCGCCGAGGCGGTACGCACCGGCGCCGGCGCCGTCTTCGACCGACTGCCCGTCACCACACGGGAGTTCACCCAGTCCGGGCCCTACGCCCTGCCGCGCTCCGTGCAGTCCGCGTACGCCCGCGCGGGCAACCCCGACCTCACGCTGTTCGCCGCGATCGACCGCTCGCGGGTCCGGCTCACCGCGGGCAGCTGGCCCACCGCGCCCGCCGCGGGACGCGGCGCCGAACTCCCGGTGGCGCTGCCCGAGTCCGCGGCGGGCCGGCTCGGCCTGCGCCCCGGCGCCACGCTCGCCCTCACCGACCGGCTCGGCGGCCCCGGCGTCACCGTGCGGATCACCGGCGTCTACCGGGCGCAGGACGTCTCGGACGCGTACTGGCGCCTCGACGAGCTGGGCGGTCGCGGTGTGCGCAAGCTCGACTTCACCACGTACGGCCCGCTGCTCGCCGACACCTCGGTGCTCGACGGCGGGCGGGTCAGCGCGGGGACCAGCGCCTGGCTGGCCTCGGCCGACTTCTCGCGGATCACCGTCGGCCGGATCGCGCAGCTCCGCACGGCCGCCACCGAGGGCCCCAAGTCCCTGGTGAAGCAACCCGTGTTCGCGGGCGGCGCCACCGCGGAGACGTCGCTGCCCGCGCTGCTCGACCAGGCCGAGCGCTCCCTGCTGGTCTCCCGCTCCACCCTGCTGATCGTGGCGCTCCAGCTCGTCCTGCTCGCCGGGTACGCGCTGCTCCTGGTGGCCCGGCTGCTGAGCAGCGAGCGGGCGGGTGAGACCGAACTCCTGCGCGCCCGCGGCGGATCGCGGCGCCAGATCATCGGGCTCGCCGCCGCCGAGGCCCTCATGCTCGCGGTGCCGGCCGCGCTGATCGCCCCGCTCCTCGCGGGCCCGCTGACCCGGCTGCTCGCCGCTCGGGGCGCGCTCGCGCGGGCCGGCCTCCCGCTGGACACCTCGCTCACCGGCACGGTGTGGCTGGTCGCCGTGCTCGTGGCGCTCGGCTGCGCCGTCGCGGTGGTGGCCCCCGCGCTCCCGGCGGGCCCGCTGCGCCGCGGCGGCCGGGCCGGCGCGCTGCCCGCTCCGGTCCGCGCGGGCGCCGACATCGGGCTCCTGGTGATCGCGGGCGTCGCCTACTGGCAACTCGACCGGCAGACCTCCGCATCGGGTTCCGGCGCGCTCAACACCGACGCGTCGGGCAGCCTCGGCATCGATCCGCTCCTGGTGGCGGCGCCCGCGCTCGCCCTGCTCGCCGGGACCGTCCTGGTCCTGCGGCTGCTGCCGCCGGCCGCCCGGCTCGCCGAACGGCGGGCCGCGGGCGGGCGCGGGCTGCCGATGGCGCTCGCGGGCTGGCAGTTCAGCCGCCGCCCGCTGCGCGGCGCGGGCCCCGTACTGCTCCTGATCCTCGCGGTCGCGATGGGCCTGCTCACCCTCGGGCAGTCCGCCACCTGGAACCGCTCGCAGAGCGACCAGGCCGACTTCCGCGCGGGTACCGACATCCGGGTGTTCGGCTCGGCCATCACCCCCTTCGGCCAGGCCGGTTCGTACGACACGGTCCCCGGCGTCACCGCCGTGGCCCCCGCGGCACGCGAGTCGGTGCCGCTGAGCGGCGGCCGGTCGGCGACCGTGCTCGCCCTCGACACCCGGGACGCCCACGGCTTCCTGCTGCGCGAGGACCTCGCGGGCCGCTCGGCCCACGATCTGCTCGCCCTGCTCGCCCCGGCGCGGGAGACCCCGGCCGGCGCCGCCTTCCCCGAGAACACCGGACGGATCCGCCTCGACGCGCGGCTGACCGGCGACACGTCGTCGGCCACGCCGCCCGGCACCGTGACGGCGACCCTGGAGGACCGCTACGGGATGCGCTACCAGTTCGGCCTCGGCCCGCTGCCCGCCGACGGCCGGGCGCACGGCCTCGACCTCGACGTGTCCGCCGCCGCGGGACGGCCCTCCGGACACCCCGCGGGCCCCCTGCTCCTGACCGGGCTCGACGTGGTCGTCCAGGTGCCGCCCGGCGCGGTCGGCCCCGGCGGGATCGCCCTGGACGGGCTGCACGCCGCCGGCCCCGACGGCATCGACCGTACGGTCGCCGTGCCGCCCGCCGCCCGGTGGACCGGGGGCAAGGAGGACCAGGACACCGCGCCGTCGTGGGTGACACAGACCCCGCAGCCCACCGTCCGCACCCTCCGTCTCACCGCGACGCAGGCCGCGCCGCCCGTGCCGGCGGCCGTCGCCGACGACCGGTTCCTCGCGTCCAGCGGCAGCAAGGTGGGCCAGACCGTCGACGTGTCGCTGGCGGGCCGGGACGTGAAGGTGAAGCTCGTGGCCCGCGTCGGACAGCTCCCGACCACCGGAAGCGGCGCGGCCGGCGCGGCGCAGGCCTCCCCCGCCGTCGACGGCGGTGGCCTCCTGCTCGACCTGCGGGCCGCCGGCCGGGTCCTCCAGCACACCGACCCGGCCTCCGGCCTGTCCGCCACCGAGTGGTGGCTGACCACCGCGCCGGGCCGGGCCGGGGAGGCCGCGGCGGCGCTCGGGGCCCGTCCGGACACCGACCCGGCGCAGATCGTGGCCCGCGCGGACATCGCGCGCCGGCTCAGCGACGACCCGCTGGGCGCGGGGCCCCAGTCGGCGCTCGCCGCCGTGTCGCTCGTCGCCGCCGCGCTCGCCGCGGTCGGCTTCTCGGTGAGCGCGGCCGGGTCGCTGCGCGAACGCGGCCAGGAGTTCGGGGTGCTGCGCGCGCTCGGCACCCCGCGCCGCCAGCTCGCCCGGCTGATCGCCGCCGAGCAGGGCGTCCTCGTCGCGGTCGCGCTGACCGCCGGGCTCGTCCTGGGCGAAGTCCTCACCCGGGCGGTGGTGCCGCTGATCGTCCTGACCGACCAGGCCGCCCAGCCGGTGCCGGGTGTCGTCGTCGAGCTGCCCGCGGGCCGGGTGGCGCTGCTGCTCGCCGGGGTCGCCGCGGTGCCGCTGCTCATCGTGGCGGCGATCGCCCTGCGGCGCACCGACCCGGCCGTCACACTCCGCGTCCAAGGGGGCAACTGACATGACCGGCACGGCAGTCACACCCTGGGTGCGCACCCGCCTGCGGACCGCTCCGGGCGCCGCGGCCGCGCTCGCCCTGCTGGTCCTGATGACGGCGTGGCCGGCCGCCGCCTACCCGCGCGGCGTCGACACGTACGAGGACGACGGGCTGCGCAGGACCGTGGCGACGGCTTCGCCCGCCCGCACCGCCCTGCAGTTCACTGCGGGTGCGCCGGGGCTCGGCGAGAGCGACGAGCAGCGGGCCGCGATGGTCGCGCCCGCCCGGCTGAAGGAGCACTTCGACACGGCGGCCACGAACGTGCCGGCCCCGCTCACGGCCGATCTGGCGCAGGCGGCGTACGGGCTGCGGACCGGGCAGAACCTGGAGTCCGACGAGCCGTATCTGCCGCGGCCCAGCGGGCTCGCGCCGCGGTTCACCGTGGCCGCCCAGTCCGGTCTGGCCGCCCACGCACGGCTCGTGGCGGGCCGGCTGCCGACCGGGCGCGCCGACCAGCGGTCGGCCACGGCCGAGGTCGCCGTCACCGCGGCTACCGCCAAAACCCTGCACATCACGACGGGTTCGGTGCTGCACGTGGACCGGATCAGCGGGCCGCGCCTCGGCCTGACGGTGACCGGCATCGTGGAACCGCTGCGGCCGGACGCCGGCTACTGGTCCGTGCAGCCGTTCCTGCGCACCCCCCAACTGGAGTCCGTGCCGTCGTCCGGCGGCGACCCCCCGCAGTTCTGGCACGGCGGCCTGCTGCTCGCGCCGGACGCCGCGCCGGCCCTGCTCGCCACCAACAGCAAGCCCGAGATCTACGCCCAACTCGGCCCGCTTTCGGGCGCGTTGAGCGCCCGGAGCCTCGACGGCCTGAAGGCGGCCGTCGCGAGCCTGCAGGCCGGGCCCGCCCTGTCGTCGATCCGGACCCGGAGCGGCCTTCCCCTCAACCTCTACACCGAGCTCGCCCCCGTGCTCACCTCCTACGGCGCGATGCGCGACTCGATCAGCCCGGTCGTCGCGGTCGCCGGGTTCGGCACCGCGACCGTCGCGGCGGTGGTACTGCTGATGGCGGGCGGCCTCGCCTCGGCCCGCCGCGCCGCCGAACTCGCCCTGCTGCGCGCCCGGGGCGGCTCACTGCGCCAGATCGCCGGGCGGCTCCTCACGGAGAACGCGGTCGTGGTGATCCCCGCCGCCGGCCTCGGTCTGCTCCTCGCCGTCCTCGTCGTACCCAACGGCCGGCTCGGCCCCGCGCTCGCCGCGGCGGGCGCGGTCGCGCTGCTCGGCTGTCTCGCCCTGCCGCTGCGCGCCGTGGCGGCCCACCGCACGGTCCGCTCCGCCGCCGAACGCACCGACCTCGTACGGGAGAAGCCCTCCGCGCGGCGCACCGTCGCCGAGCTGACGCTGCTCGTGCTCGCGGTGGGCGCGGTGTTCGCGCTGCGCCGCCGCGGCACAGCGGGCGACGCCGCCGACGGGCTGATCAGCGCGGCGCCGGTGCTCGTCGGGGTGATCGCCGCGCTGGTCCTCATCCGGCTCCATCCGCTGCCGCTGCGCTGGGCGGCCCGTCCCGCGGCCCGGCTGCGCGGCGTCGTCGGCTTCCTGTCGCTGGCCCGCGCCGGACGCGCCTCCGGCGGCGGCGCGCTGCCACTGCTGGCGCTGCTCACGGCGCTGTCGACGGCCGCGTTCGGCGGATCGGTCCTCGCCGGCACCGCCGACGCCCGCGACCTGGCCGCGCTCTACCGGACGGGCACCGACGCCCGCGTCGACGCCGTGTCCCTGCCGAAGGACCTGGCGGGGCGGGTGGCGCGGGTGCCGGGCGTGCGGGGCGTGTCGCCGGTGCACACGGAGTACGAGGTCGCCCTGCCCGGGGGCACCAAGGTGGCCGTCGCCGGGGTGGAGCCCGACTCGTACGCCCGGCTGACCGCCGGCACCGCGCTCGGTGTCGACGCCGCCCGGCTCACGGCGGTACCGGGCTCGACGGTCCTGCCCGCCCTCGCCTCGCCGGCCGTCGCCCGGCACCTCGGCAAGGAGCCGGTCAGACTGCGGGTCGCCGGCCGTGACGTGACCGTCCGCGTGAGCGCCGCCCAGGACGGCTCGGCGGCCGCACCCGGCGTCGACTACCTCTTGGTCGACGCGGCCGCCCTCCCCGCCCAGGACCCCACATCGCTGCTGGTCGGCGGTGGCTCCATCGACGCGAAGGCGCTGCGCGAGACCGTCCGGGGCAGCCAAGCCGGGGTGCGGCTGCGCTCCGAGGCGCGGCAGGAGTTCACCGACTCCCCGCTCCAGACCGGCGCGGGGCGCGTCTACGGCGCGGCCGTCGCGGCGGGCGCCGGCTATGCCGCGCTCGCCCTGCTCCTCGCGCTGCTGCGCGGCGCCCCCGAACGGTCCGCGCTGCTCGCACGGCTGCGCACCATGGGCCTCACCCGGCGCCAGGGCCGTACGCTCCTCGTCCTCGAATCGCTGCCGTCGGCGTTCCTCGCGGCGGCGGGCGGCGCCCTCACCGGCTGGGCGTCGATCGCCCTGCTCGCGCCCGGCATCGACCTCACGGGCCTGGCACTGGCCACCACCAGCGGCCTGGCACCGGTCGGCGCCCGGCTGCGCGCCGACCCGGTGTCGCTCGCACTGCCCGCCGGGTGCGTGCTGCTCCTCGCGACGGGCGTGGCGGCGGCGCAGGCGTGGTGGAGCGGCCGCCGTGGATCCATCACCGAACTCAGGGCAGGAGACGCTCGATGACGACATCGCCCCCATCGCTCGACGACCTGGAGCGCCGGGCGACCGCCCACCGCGACCGGCCGGCCTACGGCCACGACGCGCTGATCGCCTGCGACCGGCTGGTCCGCGTCTTCACCACCGACGGCGTGGAGGTCCAGGCCCTGCAGGGGCTCGATCTCCTCGTCGCCGAGGGCGAGTTGATGGCACTGGTCGGGGCGTCGGGCAGCGGCAAGTCGACGCTGATGAACATCCTGGCGGGCCTCGACGTGCCGACGGCCGGAGCGGCCCGGGTGGCGGGGCGCGACCTGCTCGCCATGGACGCGGGGGCCCGCCTCGGCTACCGCCGCGACGTGGTGGGCTTCGTCTGGCAGCAGACCGCCCGCAACCTGCTGCCGTACCTCACGGCGGTACAGAACGTGGCCCTGCCCATGCAGTTGCACGGCGGGCTCGCCAAACGGAAGAAGGCCGAACGGGCCGACGCGCTCCTGACCATGCTGGAGGTCGCGCACTGCCGCGACCGCAGGCCCCACCAGATGTCGGGCGGCGAGCAGCAGCGCGTCGCGATCGCGGTGGCCCTCGCCAACAGCCCCTCGGTGCTCCTCGCCGACGAGCCGACGGGCGAACTCGACTCGGCGACCGGCGAGCAGATCTTCGGGGCGTTCCGCAAGGCCAACGAGGAGCTGGGCACGACGATCGTGATCGTCACCCACGACCAGGCGGTGGCGGGCGAGGTCCGCCGCACGGTGGCCATCCGCGACGGCCGCACCTCGACGGAGGTGCTGCGCCGCACCCAGATCGACGCGGCGACGGGCGAGGAGTCCCTGGTGGCCCGCGAATACGCGATGCTCGACCGAGCGGGCCGCCTGCAACTCCCGGCGGAGTACACCCGCGCACTGAACATGGAACACCGGGTGGCCCTGGAACTGGAGACGGACCACATCCAGGTGTGGGCGGACGAGCGGTGGCCCTCCGGGGGCGAGCGGTGAGGCGCGCTGGGCGGGGGCGTCGCGCCCCCAGGTGGGCCGGCCTTGGCAGCATGCCCAGTGCAACCACCTCAGCCCGTCCGGCGATTGAGGACGAGCGCCCTCAAGGCGCGAACGGGGCCTGGGGCGGAGCCCCAGCAACCCCGCCTCCGAGTGCGGACCGTGCCTGGCTGGTCGCGCAGTTCCCCGCGCCCCCGACTACTCCATGCCGGGCGGCACGCACATCCCCAGCCCGTCCGGCGATTGAGGACGAGGGCCGTTCAGGCCCGAAACGGGGTCTGGGGCGGAGCCCCAGGCAACCCCGCCTTCGGGTGCGGACCGTGCCTGGCTGGTCGCGCAGTTCCCCGCGCCCCCGACTACTCCATGCCGGGCGGCACGCGCATCCCCAGCCCGTCCGGCGTTTGAGGAAGCTACTCCACGCCGGGCGGCATGCACATCCTCAGCCCGTCCGGCGATTGGCGGCGGGATCGATGCCGGGCCAGCTCAACACCGTTGGGCCTTCAGGGGCGGCACGGAGCCCCGGCCCTGGCTGCCGGCTACGCCGGGGTTACGGAGAGGCCGACGACGCCCGCGCGGCGCAGGGCGATGGAGCCGTACGGGGTGCGCAGGCGGAGCCAGGGGCCGGAGGCGAAGAGGGCGGCCGGCTCGGGGGCGGACGGGGCGCCCGCCGAGGCGAGCGCGCGGACCGGGCGCAGGAAGCCGAGGGACTGCGCCGCGTGGACGGCCCGCAGCGGCAGGTCGGTCGAGCCGAGCGTGCGGGACCAGATCTCGCGCCCGATCAGCTCACGCTCGGCGCTGGTACGCCTCTCCTCGGGCAACGCCGCGTCCCTGGCCCGGAATTCGGCGACCGCGGCCGCGACCGCGCCCCGCATCCGTTCCGGCTCCGGCAGCCCCGGCACCGGCTGCCAGCCACCGCGCGGCGGCAGCACCCCGGCCCACGGGGGCCCGGTGACGGCCGAGGGAACACCCGCCGCGCACGCCGGCTCGTCCAGGGATTCCAGGAGTTCACCCGCGGAGACGGTCACGTCCAGCGCGACCGCGTCGTCGCAGAGGCGGGCCGTGCGGATCGCCAGCACCTCGAAGGAGGGCGGCCGGCCGAAGACGGCCAGCGCCCCGCCGCCCGCCTGGAGGCGGACCGCGGCGGCACGGTCGTAGTGGATCAGCCGTCCCAGGAAGGCGGCGAGATCCGCCACCTCCCTCGCGTCGTCGAACCGGAGCACCGCGCTCATGCCGCGGCCCGCTCCTGCCCGCCGGTGGACGCGCCGTCGACGGAGGACGCACCCTCGGACGCGCCGCCGGCGGACGCGCCGTCGTCGAGGTACCCCTTCAGGAAGGCCTTCTCCTCGGCGGTGATCCGCCGCGGCCGGCCCGCCGCGAGATCGAAGGGCACGACGACGGTCGACGCGGTGACGTACACCTGCCCACCCTCCTCCGGGTCCTTGATCTCGTACGCGATGGTCAGGGACGCCGCCCCGATCTTCGTCACCCACGACTCGATGGTCACCGGCTCGTGCCGGTGCACCAGGGGCCGCTTGTAGTCGATCTCATGCCGGGCCACGACGGACCCGCCCTGGAACGACGGCGACCCGTCACCCGGCGCCAGCCGGAACATGAAGTCGATGCGGGCTTCCTCCAAGTAGCGGAGGAAGACCACATTGTTGACGTGCCCGAAGGCATCCATGTCCGACCAGCGCATCGGGCAGCGGTAGATATGACGGCTCACTGGACTCAGCCTCGCGTGAGCTTCTTGTACGTGGCGCGGTGCGGCCGGGCCGCGTCCGCACCGAGGCGCTCGACCTTGTTCTTCTCGTACGACTCGAAGTTGCCCTCGAACCAGTACCACTTGGACTCGCCCTCGTAGGCGAGGATGTGGGTGGCCACCCGGTCCAGGAACCAGCGGTCGTGGGAGATCACGACGGCGGCACCGGGGAACTCCAGGAGCGCGTTCTCCAGCGAGGACAGCGTCTCGACGTCGAGGTCGTTGGTGGGCTCGTCGAGGAGCAGCAGGTTGCCGCCCTCCTTGAGCGTGAGCGCCAGGTTGAGGCGGTTGCGCTCACCACCGGAGAGCACACCGGCGGGCTTCTGCTGGTCCGGGCCCTTGAATCCGAACGCGCTGACGTAGGCGCGCGACGGCATCTCGACCTGGCCGACGTTGATGTAGTCGAGCTCGTCGGAGACGACGGCCCACAGCGTCTTCTTCGGGTCGATGTTGGCGCGGCTCTGGTCGACGTACGAGATCTTGACGGTCTCGCCGATCTTGATGGAGCCGTTGTCCGGCGTCTCAAGACCCTGGAGCATCTTGAACAGCGTGGTCTTGCCGGCGCCGTTGGGGCCGATGATGCCGACGATGCCGTTGCGCGGGAGCGTGAAGCTCAGGTCGTCGATGAGGACCTTGTCGCCGAACGCCTTGGAGAGGTTCTCGACCTCGACGACGATGGACCCGAGGCGCGGGCCCGGCGGGATCTGGATCTCCTCGAAGTCCAGCTTCCGCATCTTGTCGGCCTCGGCGGCCATCTCCTCGTAACGGGCGAGGCGCGCCTTGGACTTGGTCTGACGCCCCTTGGCGTTGGACCGCACCCACTCCAGCTCTTCCTTGAGCCGCTTCTGGCGCTTCTCGTCCTTGCGGCCCTCGACCTTGAGGCGGGCCGACTTCTTGTCGAGGTACGTGGAGTAGTTGCCCTCGTAGGGGATCGCGCGGCCGCGGTCGAGTTCGAGGATCCACTCGGCGACGTTGTTCAGGAAGTACCGGTCGTGGGTGACGGCGACCACGGCGCCCGCGTACTTCGAGAGGTGCTGCTCCAGCCAGTTCACCGACTCGGCGTCGAGGTGGTTGGTGGGCTCGTCGAGGAGGAGCAGGTCCGGGGCCTCGATGAGCAGCTTGCAGAGCGCCACGCGGCGCTTCTCGCCGCCGGAGAGGTTGACGACGGGCCAGTCGCCGGGCGGGCAGCCCAGCGCGTCCATGGCCTGCTCCAGCTGGGCGTCGAGGTCCCAGGCGTTGGCGTGGTCAAGGTCCTCCTGGAGCTTGCCCATCTCGTCCAGCAGCGCGTCCGAGTAGTCCGTCGCCATGAGCTCGGCGACCTCGTTGAAGCGCTTGAGCTTGCCCATGATCTCGGCGGCGCCGTCCTGCACGTTCTCCAGGACCGTCTTCGCCTCGTCGAGCTGGGGCTCCTGCATGAGGATGCCGACGCTGTAACCGGGCGACAGGAAGGCGTCACCGTTGGAGGGCTGCTCAAGGCCCGCCATGATCTTGAGAACGGTGGACTTACCGGCACCGTTAGGACCGACCACACCGATCTTCGCGCCGGGCAGGAAGCTCAGCGTGACGTCGTCAAGGATCACCTTGTCGCCGTGCGCCTTGCGCGTCTTGCGCATGGTGTAGATGTACTCAGCCAAGAGAAACCGTCCGGCAGTGTGAATCGGGCTGTGGGCAGATACACCCCATCTTGCCAGGGGTCCACCCTTCGGAGGAAACGGGTTCCACCCCGGCCCCGCTATCCGGCCGCGCAGCGGCCCCCGGGGTAGCCGGGTGGTGACGCGCTGTGGTCGCCGGTCGGTGAGCGTCCCCGCCGCGTGCCGGAGCAACCGCGACGGCCCCGGTACGCAGCTGCGTACCGGGGCCGTCGGTCGTCGGCGGGTGGTCACCGCGGGCTCACTTGCGTGGGCCGCCGGCTTCTGCCTGCTGACGGGGCGGGCTGGTGCCTACTGACCGGCCGTCTTCTTCTTGCGGAGGAAGAACACCGCGCCGCCGCCGACCAGGACCAGCGCGACAGCCGCGCCGGCGATCATCGGGGTGGAGCTGGAGCTGCCGGTCTCGGCGAGGTTGGTGCCGCCGGTGGTGCCGGTGGAGCTGCCGCCGGCCGAGGCCGGGCTGGGCTTGGAGGACGGGGTGGACGGGGCGGGCGACGGGGTGCCGGTGCCGGCCGTCTTGCAGTCGAGGACGCCGGAGAAGTGCTGGCCGGCAAGGGTGAAGTCGTACTTCTGATCCTCGGCGACGGGGAACAGGAGGGTCTTGGACTCACCGGGCTTGACGGATCCGAGGGTCTTGCCGCCGACGGTCACCGGGTAGGCCTTGTCGCCCTTGTTGGTGACGGTGATGTCCACGCCGCCCTTGGCGCAGTCCTTCTTGACCGTCACGGCGGGCATCGCACCCTGCTCGGCCCAGGTCACCTTGGCTTCGGCGTTGACCGTCGAGTCGCTGGAGCCGGCCAGGATCTGCGTCTGGCTCTTGGAGTCACTGGCGAACGCGCGGCCGACCGGCACCTGCGTGGTGGCCGAGAGGCGCACGGTACCGGCACCGGGCTGGGCGCCCGCCGGGACGTCGAAGTACAGCTCGCTGCTGTTGGTGGCGGCGGAGAGGCTCTTCCCTGCCTTGTCGATCACCTTGACGCCCGCGCCCTTGAGCTCCTCGGACGGGGTGACCGTCACCTTGCCGGCGTTGGTGTGGACGATGATCGGGCCGAGCTTCGAACCGGCCTTGCCCGCGACCGACGCGTTGTCGAGGGTCAGGGAGGCCTTGGGCTCCTCAACGACCTGTGCGCTGCTGACCAGCCACTCGGCGAGCTGCTCACCGACCTTGTTCTTGACCTCGACGGTGGCGCCGTCCGAGTAGTGCCAAATGGCTGCCTGGGTGGCCGCCGCGGCCTCGGCGTTGTTCAGCTTCCCCTTGATGCCCGCGGCCGCGGCCAGCTGGCCGAGGTCGTTCTTCTGCGGGTAGGAGTTCTCGAGGATCCAGCGGATCTTGCCGGCATCCTTGTTGTTCGCCAGCGAGGTGCCGCTCCACGGCGTCTCGCGGTACTTGGCCTCGTGCTGCGTCGGGTTGTGGATGTCGATGCAGTACGTGCGCAACGTACCGCCGCCGTCCACGTTCATCCGGAACAGGCCGGCCGAGACCTTCTGCCTCTTGCCGTGGTCACCGATGATGAACGCGTCGGCGAACGAGCCGGGCTCCAGGCCCTGGATGGTGGCGGAGGCACCGCCCTGACCCTGCTGGTCCGGCGTGTCCGCGAAGGACGTGCCCGCACCGGCTATCGCACCGACCGCGACGAGGCCCGACACAGCAGTGACGGTGGCGAGGCGCAGTGCACCCCGCTTGCGGGCAGAAGGCCCGTGAACGGCTGAAAACACAGAATTCCCCTTCGGGCGAGGCGCTTTCGCATGTGGTGCGCGTGCACGAGGGGTGCGCGTGGGGGAAGTGCCTCGCCGGCAGACTCAAGTGCCCCGTGAGTACGCGGGAATCCTAGGGATCCGGAAGCCGACGTTTCGCGGTGATGACATCAGATAACCATTCCGATTCGCAATCGTTATCGCGGAACACGTGTGCCAGCTCATCGTGTCGACAAATCCCCGGCACAGATGGGGAGTTTCGGGGCAACGCCCCGCTCCACCGGGCCGCAGGCACCGCTCCACCGGCGCTTCGGCGTCTCTCCCCGGCGGCCCTCCTCCGCACCCCCGATCCCCCAAGTCCCGCCGTCTAGACGCCCATCGGGGCCGCGTCCGAAACAGTGGCCGAAACCGACTCCCATACCACCGGCGCACCCCCACTGACCGGCCCCGCACCCCCGTCGACCGGCCCCGCAGCGCCGGGACCGGGGCCGCCCCCGGCCGAATCCGCCGGTGCCGAGCCGCCCACCTCCCCCTGGAAACCGGCTCGTTCGTCGCGCCCGACCGCGACCGCCTCCCCCTTGAACACCCGCCGGAACGCCGTCGTCCCCCGCGTCATGTCGTGCCCGATCGCCACCGCGTCGACGTCCGCCGAGAACCAGCGCGTACCGTCCTGCCGCTCTTCGGCGCGGACCTTCAACCGGCCGTGCACCAGCAACGGTTCGCCGATCGCGACCGAACCCGTCAGGTTCTTCCCGAGGGTGCGCGCCGCCCACACCGTGTAGAAGCTGGTGGCCCCGTCGACCCACGCCTGCTTCTCCCGGTCGAAGCGGCGCGCGGTCACCGCGAGGCGGAACCTCGCCGCGCCGCCCGTCGCCGAGTCCCGCCACTCCACCTGTGTGGCCGCGTTGCCGACCAGCGTCACCATCGTCTCGTTCACTGCCCCTGCCCCCGTATCCCCGACGCCGGCACGACAGAGAAGAACCCCGCCCGGTCCGGCCGTCGATCGAACCCTTGCGCTGTCGATCTCCATGCTGGACCGGACGGGGAGTCCGTGCTGCGGCCTGTGGACGACCGCCGGATTGTGGAAAACCCGCTCACCCCGGCGGGCCGCTCACCCCGTGAAGCCCGCTCACCCCGGCGGGCCGCTCACCGCCGCGCCCCCGCCCCCACCACCGCCGCGTACTGCTCCCGCACCTCGCGGTAGCGGAGCAGTTCCGCGGCGAGCGGGTCGAGGACCTTGGCCCGGCCGCAGGCCGCCGCGGCCTCCCGGAGCCTGCGCTCGGCGTCCTGCCCGTAGCGCCGGCCCGGCCCGCGCGCCGCCACCGCGCACGCCCACTCCACCAGCGGGCCGCCGACGACGCCGCCCAGCATGATCAGCGCGGGCACGATGAGGCCGGGCTGAAGGATCCCGACGATCTGGCCCAGCAGCCAGAGCCCGCCCACGATCTGAATGGCCGTCATGGCCATCTGGGCCAGCACGGCCGCCGGCCACCAGGGCGGACGCGGCGAGGTCCCGCGCTCCAGTTCCTCCCGCACCGCGAGTTCGTCGAGCGCCTCCGGCAGCCCGTCGGCGCCCCGGACCGCCGCCTCGCGCACCGCCTGCGCCCACGGGGCGGGAAGCCCCGCCGTGGCGTGGTCGGCGACGGTACGGACGGCCTGTTCGACGCGCTGGCGTGCGGTGACCTGCTCCTCGATCTGGGCGTCCGAGCGCGGCCGCTGGATGGCCGGGACCCGGATCTGGTCGTACCAGCGCCACAGCCGCAGCCAGGGCGTGCCGCACGCGCGCTGGGCGTTGCGGCGCCACTCGCGTTCGGCGGCCTCGCCCGCGGCGGTGGCGCCCACCGCCGCCGCGAGGCGGTCCGCGAACTCGTCGCGGGCCCGCTCGCCCAGCCCCGGCCTGCCGTCCGCGACGTACAGCGGACGCAGTTCGGCGGCGGCGGCGTCCACGTCGGCGGCGAGCCTGCGGGCGGCGGCGCCGCGCTCCTGCACGAAACGGCCGAGCTGTTCGCGCAGTTCGCCGACGCCCTGGCCGGTCAGCGCGGAGAGCGCGAGCACCGAGGCGCCGGGCTCGCCGTGTTCGCCGAGCGCCATGCCGTCCTCGTCGAGCAGCCGGCGCAGATCGTCGAGGACCAGGTCGGCGGCGTCGCCGGGCAGCCGGTCCACCTGGTTGAGGACGACGAAGCTGACCTCCGCGTGTCCGGCCAGGGGGCGCAGGTACCGCTCGTGCAGGACGGCGTCGGCGTACTTCTCGGGGTCCACGACCCATACGACCGCGTCGACCAGGGCGAGGACGCGATCGGCCGCCTGGCGGTGCGAGACGACCGCCGAGTCCAGGTCGGGGAGGTCGACCAGGACGAGGCCCTCCAGGGCGCCGCCCGCGCCGTCGAGCGGCCGGCGGCGCAGCCTGCCGGGGATGCCGAGCCGGTCGAGCAGGCCGGCGGCGCCGTCGGTCCAGCTGCACGCGATGGGCGCCCCGGTGGTCGGGCGGCGCAGTCCGGTGTCCGAGATCTGGCTTCTGGCAAGGGCGTTGAAGAGGGTCGACTTGCCGCTCCCGGTGGCGCCCGCGATGGCGACGACGGTGTGCCGCGCGGACAGTCGCTGGCGCGCGGACGCCTCGTCGAGCACCCGCCCGGCCTCCGCGAGCGCCTGCGCGTCGAGCCGCGTACGGGAGAGGCCGACCAGTTCGCGCAGCGCGTCCAGGCGTCCGCGCACGGCTCCGACGTAGGGGCCGCCGATGGGTTCGAACGCGGCGTCCTGCGCCTCCTCGCCCTGCTCGCCCTCCTCGACGGCGGGCGTCATCTCGCCGGGCTCGGCGGCGCGCCGCGCGATCAGCCCGTCGGCCCAGCGGTCCTCGGCCTCCTGCGTCATGCGGCCTTCCTCTCCTTCTGCACTACGGACAGGGCGGCGATCAGGCCGGCCTGCGGCTCGGGCGTCACCTCGAGGGCGTCGAGCGGCGCGAGCCGCCGCTCCCGCTCGGCGCCGAGCACCTGGTCGATGTAGGTGGCGACGAGTTCACTGCCCTTGTCGCGCAGGCGCAGCGCGCCCTGCGCGCCGATCCGCTCGGCGAGCCGCTCACCGGCCCGGCGCGCCCGGCGGCCACCGAGCAGGGCGGCGGCGAGCAGCGCCGCGACGGACTCGGGGTCGGGCGCCACCGAGCGTTCCATTTCCCGCACTTCGTCCTCGGCCAGCTCCTCGAGCACCCGCCGCCAGCGCCGCACGGCGAGCCCGATGCGGTCCTCGGGGTCCTCGTGGCGTACGCCGTCGGCGAGGCGGGCCGCCGCCGGTTCGCGCGCCCACGCCTCCCTGACCCGTTCGTCGGCGGCGGCCGCCGCGCAGCGCAGCAGTTCGGCGAGGCTGTCCACGAGGGCGTCGAGCAGTTCGGCGGAGGACGCGCCGCCGGGGTGGGCGCGCCAGCGGGTGAGGGCGTCCCCCGCGAGCACCTCGCCCGCCTGGAGCCGGCGCCGCACCCGGGCGCCTTCCTTGCCGTACGCGTCCTCGACCGCGCCGGTGAGGCGTACGGCGGCGGCGTACTGGGCGGCGACGGCCGAAGCCAGCTCCGGCATGCGGGCGTTGAGCGACTCGATCGCGCCGGACGCGGTGCGGGCGACGGCCTGCTGACGGGCGGCGGGGTCCTGGCTGCGGTGGGTGAGCCAGGTGCGCAGCGCGGCGACGGCGGTGGAGGGCAGGAGTCCGTGCGAGGCGCCCGCGGATTCGGGGAGTTCGGGCACGGTGAACCGCGGCACATCGCCGAGCCCGGCGCGGGTGAGCAAGGCGCCGTACTGGCGGGAGACTTCGGCGAGCACCTGGTGGGGCACCCGGTCGAGCACGGTGACGAGGGTGGCGTCGTACTCCTTCGCGGTACGCAGCAGATGCCAGGGGACGGCGTCGGCGTAGCGGGAGGCGGTGGTGACCATGACCCAGACGTCGGCGGCGCAGATGAGTTCGGCGGCCAGGATGCGGTTGCCCACGACGAGCGAGTCGATGTCGGGGGCGTCGAGCAGGGCGAGCCCGCGCGGCAGGGTGGCGGCGGTCTCCACGCGTACCGATCCGTCGTCGTCCCCGCAGGGCAGGTCGTCGACCTCGGCGTCCTCGTGCTGCTGCGGCAGCCATACGCGGGTGAGGCCGGGCAGCACCCGCACCCCGGAGAACCACTCCTTGTCGTCGGGGTGGCAGACGAGCACGGGCGTACGGGTGGTGGGGCGCAGCACACCCGCCTGGCTGACCCGCCTGCCCACAAGGGAGTTGACGAGGGTGGACTTTCCGGCGCCGGTGGAGCCGCCGATGACGGCGAGCAGCGGGGCTTCGGGATCGCGGAGCCGTGGCAGCAGATAGTCGTCGAGCTGTGCGAGCAGCTCGCTGCGGGTCTGCCGGGCGCGTGGCGCCCCCGGCAGGGGCAGCGGGAGGCGCACGGCGGCGACACTGTCGCGCAGGGCGGAGAGTGCGTCGATGAGCTGAGGCCGTACGTCCAAGGTCACCACATGCGAAGAATGCCCAATTTTGGCGGCTTTTTGAAGCGTATGGCTACTTTCCGCGCGCGTCCGTACGCCACCGGGACGCGCCGAACGGACACAGGGGACACATGGGATGAGTGGGACGCAGGCATAACGAGTGCACAACACCCTGCGCCGCGAGCGTCAAAAGCGCTGCATGATTCGCACCCGCCTGCGATTATCGGTTCGCTTCACCGAACCTCCACATCGTGCCACGCAGGTGAAGCAACCGGGACGAGGTGACAGGAGCCCTATCCTTGTCCCCGGCAAGGTCACCGGCCCGGGACCAGTCCCGGACCAGCACCCCTGCCCGCCCGGGGCTCCAGGCCGCCGAGGCCCCACCCGGCCCCCGTAGCTCAGTGGATAGAGCAGGCGCCTTCTAAGCGCTTGGCCGCAGGTTCGAGTCCTGCCGGGGGCGCAACCGCGCCACAGCGTCACGGCCCTCCTTCGGGAGGGCCTTTTTGCTGGTCGGAGCACCGTAGCGAGCCGGTGGTAGCACCCGCGTAAACGCCGTACCCGCCCCCGGTGGGTACCGGGGGCGGGTACGGAGACGGCCGGATTCGGGCGGTGCGTTCAGCCCGTGATCAGCCTCGCCGCCCGCGTCAGCGCGGCCGACACCGACTCCGCGTCGATGCCGGGGACGACGCAGCCCAGCAGGATCACCCGGCGGGTCGCCGCCGTCACCGACTGGTGGACGCCGTCGCGGTGGGCGAACAGGGAGAGGACGCGGGCCTCGTCGGCCAGGATCAGGCGGCCCGGCTCCAGTGCGACGGAGTCGTCCGCACCGAGGGCGAGGAAGTCCTCGCCGCCCCGGCTGACGGCCAACCGTACCGCTCCGGTCACCCGGTCCGCGTCGAAGACGCCGAGCGCCGCCAGGTCGGTGACGGCCACCGCGTTCACCGCGTCGACCACCGGGTTGATCCGGGGCCACGCGCCGGCCGGCTTGGCGCGCAGGCCCCGGTCGATCAGGGCCTGGATGGACGGCGGCTGACGGTCCGGGTCCTGGCCGATCAGCTTCGACAGCTGCCGGTAGGCCGCCACGCGCGGGTGGTTGCGGATGGCGCCACGGGACTGCTCGTGCCATGCGCCGTGCTGGGCGAGCCAGAGCGCGTCGGCCGCTTCGTCGAGGCCGTCGGCCGTCACCTCCGCGATGGTGGCGAGCACCTCGACGCCCGGGAACGCGGCGGCGGCCTCGTCGTCGACGGCGATGGGGTGCGGGGGCGCGAGGGACGTGGTGCTGTCCGTCATGTGGACTCCTTGAAGACGACCAGGTCGCCGGCCGAGAGGTCGAGGTCCTCGGCGGTGAGCAGCCGGTCGCTGTGGATCAGGACGTTGTAGTGATTGGGAGCATGGCACTCGTCGAAGCCGACGACGACGCCTATCAGCCTTTCACCGAGCCAGAGTTGATCGCCCCGCTCCAGCACGGTGGCGCGGGTGAATTCCGCGAAGCCGAGGAATCCCACCGCGTCGATCCGGTCCCCGGGCGCCGACGGGTGGTCGGTGGTGGTCACCAGTTCGTGGACGTCGCCCGCGCGCACACAGCGCGAGCCCCAGGGCGACAGGCTCATCCCCCGGTCGTCGCGGCGGTGGAACAGCAGCTTGACGAGGTGCGCGCCGACCGGTTCCTTGGCGGGCATCCGCAGCCGGCGCTCCTTGCTCCGCGCCGTCCGGTACGCCTGCTCGACCAGCTCCACCACGACGGGCCCGTCGTCGATCCGGGCGGGGCCCGCGGCGACCGCCGAGCGGAAGTCGGCCATGATGCCCCGGTACTCGTGGTCCAGCGAGGACTTGAACCCCTCGTAGCCCGCCAGCATGTCGGCGTGGACCGTGCTGCCGTCCTTGAGGTGGACGGTGATGTCCTTGACCTCGCCGGTGGGCAGCGCCCAGTCCAGCTCGACGGTGACGGGGATGCCGTCCCCGGTGCGCAGTTCCAGCTCGGCGCAGAACTCGACGCCGCCGCGGACGTCGCCGATGGTCGCGTCGGTGAGCGTCAGCTCCCCGACCACCTGGCGCAGCGCGTCGAGCGCGTTGGGCCCGTTGTCGATCACACAGCCGCCGCCGCAGCGGTCCCGGTCGAGGTACCAGCGGTCGTTTCCGGTGTGCTCCTCGATCCGCTCGTGGTAGCGGCCGACGACCCGCTCGATCCGCGTACGGTCCGGCAACCGCGCGGCCAGAGCGAGGACATGGCTGTTGTAGCGGCGGTGGAACGCCGTGAACAGGGTGCTGCCCGTGCGCTCGGCGATCGCGGCCAGCTCGCGGGCGTCCGCGGCGGCCACGGTCAGCGGCTTCTCGCAGGCGACGTGGATCCCAGCGGTGAGCGCGGCGGCCACCACCGGGGCGTGCAGGTCGTTGGGGAGGGTCACGACCACGCCGTCGACCAGACCGGACGCGATCAGCTCGCGGTGGTCGGTGAACGTGGCCACGCCGGCCGGGAGTCGGTCCAGCTTCGCCCGGTCGAGGTCGCACGCCGCGGTGAGTTCGAGCTGGTCGTCCTCGTCGACGGCGCGCAGGAAGTACGGGGAGATGACGCCCAGGCCGATGATGCCGATCCTCATCCGGTCGCCACCTCCGGGCGCAGCTCCGCCGGGGTGGCGAGGTCGAGCCGCTCGGCGAGGGCGACGAGGCCCGCGGCCACGTGGTCCGGCAGGGCGACGCCGTCGCGCCGGGACTCCTCGGCCCTTGCGGCCTCGGGGGCGCCGGGGTAGGTGACGGATCCGCCGGGCACGGCCGGCGGGCAGGCGCTCACGGTGTCGAGCAGCTCACGGGCACCCCGGCCGAACGACTCGGCCGCGCCGAAGGCGGCCGGGTCGATGGCGATCACGGTGTGGCCGATGTCGGTGTCGGGCCGCTCGTCGCCGTCGACGAGCAGGTCCGGCGTCGGACCGTGGCTCGCGCCCGCCAGCGGGCCGCACAGCAGGTCGACCAGGAGCGCGAGGCCGTAGCCCTTGGCTCCGCCGGTGGCCGCAGAGCCGCCCAGCCAGGTGACGTCGGCCTTGCCGTCGAAGAACGCGTCGGGGTCGGTGACGGCGGTGCCGTCGGGGGCCGTCAGCCAGCCCTCGGGGACCGACCGGCCCTCGCGCTGGGCGGCCCGGATCTTGCCGGTGGCGACCGTGGTGGCGCTCATGTCGAGCACGAAGGGCGCTCCGCCGGGCGCGGGGGCGGCCACCGCGAGGGGGTTGGTGCCGAGCATCCGGGTCAGGCCGCCGAGCGGCGGGGCGACGCCCTGGGCGCCGCAGTTGGTCATCGCGATGGCGATGAGGCCGGCCTGGGTGGCGCGGTGGGCGTAGTACCCGGCGCTGCCGAAGTGGCTGCTGTTGCGGACCGCGACCATGGCTATGCCGGTCCCGCGCGCCTTGTCGACCGCCAGGTCGGTGGCGAGCGTGGTGGTGACGAGGCCGAGGCCCCGGTCGCCGTCGATCACGGCGCTCGACGCGGTCTCGGTGACGGTACGGGGGACGGCGTTCGCGTTGATCCGGCCGTCCAGCAGGCGGGGCGCGTAGATGCCGGCGAGGGCGTTGCTGCCGTGCGTGGTGAAGCCGTGCTCGTCGGCGTAGACCACGACCTCCGCGGCGGCCGCCGCCGCCTTCTCGTCGAGTCCGGAGCGCCGCAGCGCCTCCCGCGCGAAGCCTCGCAGGGTCTCCAGCGGAATCCTGACGGTCATCTCTCTGCCTCCTGAGTAGCGATATGGGTGCCGAAGCGGACGACGAGGTCCTTGATCTGCCGTGCGTAGCGGGCGAGTTCGGCGAGTTCAAGGAACTCGCCGGGGGTGTGCGCGCCGTGGGTGTCGAGGCCGCCGGGGCCGCAGACCGCGACGTAGCGGCCGGGTCCGCCGGCCCAGATGGCGTCGCAGGTGAAGGCCGATCCGTCGGCGAGGCCGTCGTGCCGGGGGAAGCCGGCCGCGCCGAGCAGCGCCTCCATCTTCTGGTCGCGGTTGTCCAGGACGGGCAGGCCGCGCTTGAGCCAGTCGAAGCGGATCACCTCGTCCCAGTCGGCGACGAGCCGCTCGGTGAGCGCGCTGCCCGCGTGGGCCGCCGCGAACTCCGCGCGCGCCTGCCGGAGCAGGTCCTCCAACTCCCGCTCCAGCAGCACCGCTTGGCGCCTGTCCTGGTAGGCGATGTTCATCAGGAGCTCGCCGGTGCCGTAGACCCGGTTGTGCGCGTCGCCGGTGCGCAGCCCCGCCACACAGAGCTTCGCGCCCAACTCCTGTGCGCGCGGCCCGAGTCGGCGTACCAGGAAGTCGGCGAGGAAGCCCAGCGCGACGGTGGCGTTGTGGCCGCCGGCCGGGTGGTCGTCGGTGCTGTCGGAGCCCGCCACCCGGATGCGGGGGGTCATCGCCGCCGTGCAGGCGTCCATCACCCGGCCGCCGGTGGGTTCGGCGAACAGCATCAGGCGCCCGGTCAGCCCGCTGTCGACCAGCCAGCGGGTGCCGTACGTGCCCATCGCGCCGCCCTCTTCGCCGGGTACGGAGGCGAGCTGGGCCTCGATCGTGCCGGCGAGCCAGGGTTCGGCGGCGAACGCGGCCGCGATCCCGGCGGCGGCCGCGATGCCGGGCCCCTTGTCGTCGACCGCGCCGCGCCCGTACAGGACGCCGTCGGCGATCCGCGGGTCGATGTGCGGGCCGACGGTGTCGACGTGGAAGTTGACGATCAGCCGGTGTTCCGGCGCGGCGGGCCGCCCCATCCGCACCACGGCGCTCGGCTGGGCGGCGAGGAAGCCCTCCGGGTCGGCCAGGACGGCCGCGCGGACCGGCGCGGGAACGTCGGCCCCGGTGAGGAAGGCGGCCGGCGGCCCGGCGTGCAGGACCTCGGTGAAGCCCCGGGCGAGCGCGCCGTCCAGGAACACCCGCTGGGCGTCACGGGTCAGTTCGGCCTTGCCGCCCTCGAAGGGCGACACCGAGGGGACGGCCATCAGGTCGAGGAGCCACTCCGTCTCGGACGGCCCGAACGGCCCTCCGGTCGGGTCAGTCATGGGGGATCGTCTCCCAGATCTCGCGGAAGGCGAGCGCGCAGGCCCGGTACCCCGCGGCGAGTTCGGCGGCGCCCGCGGTGGCCGCCAGGTGCGGAATGTGCGCGACGTGCGGCTCCAGGCTGTAGCGGCCCCGGTATCCGGCCTGCTCCAACTGGCGTACGCAGTCGGCTACTTCGACCTCGCCACGGCCCGGCAGGGTGAAGACCGCGCCGTCCGGCGTGCGGTGCCCGTCCTTGATGTGGACGTGGTCGACCCAGGGCAGCACCTTGCCGAGGAACTCGGTCGCCTCGTACCCGTAGGCGAGCCCGTTGCCGATGTCGAAGACGAGCCGCAGCGCCGGGCTGGCCACGTGGTCGAGCAGGCGCAGCGTCTCGTCGGGGCCCCGGCCGGCCCAGCCCTGGCAGTTCTCGTGCAGCAGCCGCACGTCGAGCCGCTCGGCCTCGCGCGTCAGGACGGCCATGCGGCGGAGCGACTCGGCGGCCCATTCCGCTTCGGGGCGCCCGTCGTTCGGGTAGGACATCACCCGCAGCCACCGGCTGCCCAGGGCGTGGGCGGCCGCGGCGGAGCCGGCGAGGACCGACAGCTCCGCGTCGAGGCCGGTGGCGACCGTGGTGGACCAGTTCCCGATCGGGGTGTCCACCACCGGCACCACGAGCCCGGCCGCCCGGACCCGCTCGGCGACCTCGGCGAGCGCGTCGGCGGTCAGCTCGTGCAGCCCGCGGCCGTCTACCGTACGCAACTCGATGGCGCCGAGGCCCAGTTCGCGGTGGATGGCCAGCTGTTCGGTGAGGCCGGGGGCGGCCTCGTCGCCGATGCCGCAGGCCCGGTCGGTCCAGCTCACCTGGCACCCCGGTAGAAGCGCTCGATCGCGTCGGCGACCTGGGCCACGGCCCCGGGCCGCATGCCGGGGTGGAGCGGCAGGGCCAGGCATTCGCGGGCGAGCCGCTCGGCGACCGGGAAGTCGCCCTCCTGGTGGCCGAGATGGGCGAAGGCGGGCTGGAGGTGCAGGGGCTTCGGGTAATAGACCACGGTCTCGATGCCCTCCCCCGCGAGGAACTCCTTGAGCTCCTCGCGGCGCCGGGCGCGCACCACGTAGGTGTAGACGGCGCGGTCGCCGTAGCCGCCCGGCGGGGTCAGCAGGTCCGGCGCGAGCGGCGCGAGGCGGTCGTTGTACTCCTGGGCGAGTTCCCTGCGAACGGTGAGGAACTCGTCGAGGCGCGGCAGCCGTCGCAGCAGGAACGCGGCGGTGATCTCGTCCATGCGCGCGTTGAAGCCGACCTTGTGGTGCAGGAAGCGCACGTTCAGGTCCTGGCCGTGGTTGCGCAGCATCCGTACGTCACGGGCCAGGGCGTCGTCGTCGGTGACGACCATGCCCGCGTCGCCCGCGCCGCCGATCGGCTTGGCGGGGAAGAAGGAGAAGACCCCGGCCGTGCCGTGCCGCCCCGCCGGAAGGCCGTCGACCGTGGCGCCCAGGCCGACCGCGCTGTCCTCCACCAGGGCGAGCGAGCGGCGCCCGGCGAGTTCGGCGAGGCCCGCCATGTCGGGGTGGGTGGTGAAGAGGTAGGCGGGCAGCAGGGCGCGGGTGTTGCCGGTGACGGCGGCCTCGGCGGCGCCGAGGTCGAGGCAGGCGGTGTCGTAGTCGACGTCCGCGAAGACCGGGCGGGCGCCGCGCAGGGCGACGGTGCTGGCGGTCGAGATGAACGAGAAGGCGGGGGTCACGACCTCGTCGCCGGGGCCGAGGCCGAGGGCGGCGAGGATCACGGTGAGCGCGCCGGTGCCGCTCGCCACCGCGACGGCGTGGGCGGCGCCGGTCCGCTCGGCGACCCGCGCTTCGAGCGCGGCCACCCGGGACTTGAGGATGAACTCGTCGGATTCCGCGGCCTCGCGGACGGCGGTGAGTACGTGGTCGGTCCAGCCCTCGTAGCGGCTCGACCAGTCGAAGTACGGCACGCCGGGGGCGGGGGGAAGGGTCGTCGTCACGCGTGCTCCTTGTGGAACCGGTGCACGAGCTCGCACACGCGGTCGACCTGGTCGTCGGTCAGGTCCGGGTAGAGCGGCAGGCCCACCGCGCGCCGGGCGGCGGCCGTGGCGACCGGCACCGGGTGCTGGGCGCCGGGCAGATGGGCGAGCGCGGGCTGCTCGGTCAGCGGGCGCGGGTAGTAGACCTCGGTGCCCACCCCGTGCGCGGCCAGGTGGTCGACCAGCTCGTCGCGGTGGTCGCTCTCGATGAGGTAGACGTACCAGACGGCGTTGCCGGGCTCGGCCGTCTCGGCCATGAAGGGGATCCGGACGGCCGGGGCCAGCGGGGCGAGGCCCTCGTCGTAGCGGGCCGCGAGTTCGGCCCGGCGCTCGATGTCGGCGGACAGGGTCTCCAGGCGGGTGAGCAGGACCGCCGACTGGATCTCGTCGAGCCGGCTGTTGTAGCCGAGTTCCAGGTACTCGTAACTGCCGTCCACCTGCTGGCCGTGGCTGCGCAGCCGCCGGGCGCGTTCGGCGACGGCGTCGTCGTCGGTGAGGACCATGCCGGCGTCGCCGAGCGCGCCGAGGGTCTTGGTGGGGAAGAAGGAGAGCACCCCGCCGCTGCCCCAGAGGCCCGCGTGCCGGCCGCCCATGACCATGCCGATGCCCTCGGCGCTGTCTTCGAGGAGCAGCAGACCGTGCTCGTCGGCCAGGTCGCGGAGCGTGCGCATGTCCGCCATCTGCGAGAACAGGTGCACCGGCATGATCGCCTTGGTGCGCTCGGTGACCGCCGCGCGGGCCGCCGCCGGGTCCATGGCGTACGAGCCGGGCAGCACGTCCACGAGGACCGGCTCGGCGCCGACGTGCAGGACGGCCGACGCGGAGGCGAAGAAGGTGTACGCCGGGACGATCACCTCGTCCCCCGGGCCGACGCCGGCGGCGCGCAGCAGGATGATCAGCGCGTCGGTGCCGTTGCCGACCGCGATGGCGTGCTTGGCCCCGGTCAGGGCCGCGATCCGCTCCTCCAGCTCCCGGCCGAGCGCCCCGAAGGTGAAGCGGCCTGCGGCGGCGACCTCGCGCAGCCGGGCCTCCAGCCCCGCCCAGCCGCGGCGGATCGACTCGGCGCCGGTGAAGAAGGGGATCGGTGCCGCGGCGGACGGCGCTTCGGTGGACGGCCGCTCCGCCGGGCGCGCGCCCTGCGTCGAGGTGCTCATCGGCAGGCCGCCTTGAGTTCGCCGATCAGCTCGCTGGCCGCGAGGATGCGCCGGGCGGGGGTCGCCTCGTCGCCGATCGCCCGCAGCAGCGCGCTGCCCACGATGACGCCCGCGGCCCGGCCGCGCAGGGCGGTGATGTGCCGGGGCCGGGAGATCCCGAAGCCGACGCAGACCGGCAGGGTGCTGCCCGTCGCCTCGCCGACCCGGCTCAGATAGGCGTCGATGCCCGGGTCAAGCTCCTCGCGGATGCCCGTGACGCCGTTGGCGGCGAGGGCGTACAGGAAGCCGCGCGAGCGCTCGGCGGTGGCCCGCAGCCGCTCGGGGCTGCTTCCGGGGGCGGAGAAGAAGACCTGGCCGAGGTCGTGGGTCCGGGCGGCGCTGAGCCAGTCGTCCGCCTCGTGGGCGGGCAGGTCGGGGACGATGAAGCCGTCCGCGCCGGCCGCCGCGGCGTCGGCGTAGAGCTGCTCCAGGCCGTAGCGCAGGAACGGGTTGCAGTACCCCATCAGCATGATGGGCACGTCGACGCCGTTCTCGCGGGCGCCGGCCACGATCTCCAGGACGGCGGCGGCGGTGACGCCGCGTTCGAGGGCGGCGTGGGTGGTCTGCTGGATCAGCGGGCCGTCGCCGAGCGGGTCGGAGAAGGGCACCCCGAGTTCGATGATGTCGGCGCCCGCCGAACAGACCGCCTCGATCAGCGGCCCCGTCTCGGCCAGGGCCGGATAACCGGCCGTGAGGTACGCGACCAGCACGGTCTCGCCCCGCTCCGACGCACGGGCGAAGGTCTTCTCAAGCCGCTCCACCGGTCTGCTCCTTTCGCTGTCCGATCGCCGCCATGGCGGAGGTGAGGTCCTTGTCGCCGCGCCCCGACAGGTTGACGAGCAGCTGGCTGCCGCGGGCGAAGGTGGGGGCCACGCGCAGCGCCGCGGCGACCGCGTGCGAGGACTCCAGGGCCGGCACGATCCCCTCGGAACGCGCCAGCTCCTGGAAGGCGTCGAGGGCTTCGTCGTCGGACGCGGTCAGGTACTCGACCCGTCCGCTGTCCTTGAGGTGGCTGTGCTCCGGACCCGCGCCCGGGTAGTCGAGGCCGGGGGCGATGCTGTGGGTGAGCAGCACCTGTCCGTCGTCGTCCTGGAGCAGATAGGTGCGCATGCCCTGGAGCACGCCGGGCTCGCCGTAGATCAGCGGCGCGGCGTGGTGTCCGAGCGAGCCGCTGCCGTCGCCTGCCGCCTGGACGCCGATGAGGCGTACGGGGTCGTCGAGGAACCCGCTGAACACGCCGATGGAGTTGGAGCCGCCGCCGACGCAGGCGATGACGGCGTCGGGCAGCCGGCCCGACGCGGCGAGGAACTGCTCGCGGGCCTCGCGGCCGATCACCGACTGGAAGTCGCGGACGATGCTGGGGAAGGGGTGCGGGCCCACGACCGAGCCGAGCAGGTAGTGCGTGGTGTCGGGGTGGGTGATCCACTCGCGGATCGCCTCGTTCACCGCGTCCTTGAGGGTGGCGGTCCCCTGGTCGACGAGGCGGACCTCCGCGCCGAGCAGACGCATGCGCTGGAGGTTGGGGAGCTGGCGCTCGGCGTCGACGCGACCCATGTAGATGGTGGCGTCCAGGCCGAGGTAGGCGCAGGCGGCGGCGACGGCGACGCCGTGCTGTCCGGCGCCGGTCTCGGCGATGATGCGGCGCTTGCCGAGGCGGGAGGCGAGCAGGGCCTGGCCGATGGCGTTGTTGATCTTGTGGGCGCCGGTGTGGGTGAGGTCCTCGCGCTTGAGCCAGATCGTCACGCCGTGCGGCTCGATGCCGAGGCGGCGCAGCCTGGTGATGGGCGTGGGGCGGCCCACGAAGGTGGCGAGCAGGCCGTTCAGCTCCGCTTCGAAGGCGGAGTCCTGGCGTGCTTCCAGGTAGGTGTTCCACAGCTCTTCCAGCGGGCCGACGAGGGTCTCCGCCACGAACTGGCCGCCGTAGTCGCCGAATCGGCCGGTCATCGGGTCACCTCTCCGGTGCGGACGCCGAGCAGTTCGCCCACGGCCGCGCCGGTGTCGGCGGCGCTGAGCAGGTTCTCGCCGACGAGTACGCCGTCGAAGCCGTGCCCGGCGATCCGCTCCATGTCGCCCCGGCCGCCGATGCCGCTCTCGCTGACGGTGAGGACACCCGCCGGGATCAGGGTGCGCAGCTTCGCGGAGTTCTCCAGATCGACCGAGAAGGTCTGCAGGTCACGGTTGTTGATGCCGACCAGGTGTGCGCCGGCCGCGAGGGCCCGCTCGATCTCGGGTGCGGTGAAGGTCTCCACCAGGGCGTCGAGGCCGAGCCCGGCGGCGGTCTGGAGGAGGTCCTTCAGGAGGGCGTCGTCCACCGCGCGGACGATCAGCAGGACGGCGTCCGCGCCCGTCCGGTGGGCGAGTTCGACCTGCCGCGTGTCGACGAGGAAGTCCTTGTAGAGCACGGGGACGGTGACCCTCGGGTCGGCCGCGATGGAGGCGACGAGCTCCGGCGAGCCGCCGAAGAACGCGGTGTCGGCGAGGACGGAGACGGCGGACGCGCCGGCGGCGGCGTAGGTGCGGGCGGTGTCGAGGGCGCGGTCCAGCGGCAGCAGTTCGCCCTTGGACGGCGACTTGGGCTTGACCTCCGCGATCACCGAGACGTCCGGGCCGCGCAGCGCGTCGGCGAAGGTGCCCGGCACGGCGGGCGTCGGGCGTTCGCCCGGCACGGGGGTGCCGACGGTCCGGCTCCAGTCCTCGCGCTTGCGAGCGACGATCTCATCGAGGTGCACGGGAGCTGCTCCTTCTTCCGTATGGCTCTGCATACGGTTCGCATACGGGGTGTGTACGGGTTCAGGCGGCGGGGGTGGCGGCGAGCGCGCGGACCAGCGCAAGGGCCGAGCCGTCGGAGGTCGCCAAGCGGGCGAGGCCGAGGCCGGCGTCGAGGCCGGGGGCGAGCTCCGCCAGGTGCAGCACGACGGCCGCGTTGTACAGGCAGGTGTCGAGGAGGGGTGCGGGCGCGTCGCCGGCCAGGATCCGCAGCGCCGCCGCCGCGTTGGCCGCGGTGTCGCCGCCCTTGAGGTCCTCGCGCGAGGCGGGGCGCAGCCCGAGGTCGGCCGGGTCGAGCTTGGTCTCGGCGGCCGTGTCGCCGTCCACCGTCAGGACCCGGTTGGGGCCGGAGGTGGACAGCTCGTCCAGGCCGCCGTGGCCGTGCACGATCCAGGTCCGCCGCATGCCGAGTTCGGCGGCGGCCTGCGCCAGGATCTCCTGGTCCCGGTGGTCGGCGGCGCCGATCAGACGGCCGCCGAGCGGGACCGGGTTGGCGAGCGGGCCGACCAGGTTGAAGAGCGTACGGAACCCCAACCGGCGCCGTACGGGGGCGAGTCGGCCGACCACCGGGTGGACGGCCTGCGAGAACAGGAAGGCGAACCGGTGCCGGGCCAGCAGCGCCGGCACCTGGTCGAGGGGCTCGATCGGGATGCCGAGCGCCTCCAGTACGTCGGCGCTGCCGCACCTGCTGGTGGCGGCGCGGTTGCCCGCCTTGGCGACGGTCGCGCCGGCCGCGGCGGCGATCAGGGCCGCGATGGTGGAGATGTTCACCGAGTCGCTGCCGTCGCCCCCGCTGCCGACCACGTCGACGGCGGGCCCCGGCCACTGCACCGGCCGGGCCGCCGCCAGGATGACGCGCACGGTGGCGGCGACCTCGGTCGCCGACGGGTGCTTGGCGGCCATCGCGGTCAGGAAGGCGGCGGCGTCCAGCGGGTCGGTGTCCCCGGCGAGCAGGACGGACACGGCGGCACCGGCGGCCTCGGCGTCCAGGTCGCGGCCGAGCACCAGCTGTTTGGTCGCGGACGTGAGGACCGTCCGGGAGCCGTGGCCCATCAGAGCACCTCGACGTTGGCGGCGGGCGCCAGCTCGCCCCGGGTGTCGAGGACCAGCGGAGCGGCGGACCAGGCGGGTTCGGAGGCGAGCCGGCCGTGCGGGGTGACCAGGACCACGCAGTCCTGGGCGGCGAGCTGCTCGCGCCCCCAGGTGGCGGCGGCCACGGGCAGGCCGTCCACTTCGAGGCCGGGGACCATGGGGTCGACGTACGAGACCTCGGCGCCCCGCGCGCGCAGTCCGCGCACGATGTCCACGGCCGGGGCGTTGCGGAGGTCGGAGACACCCGCCTTGTAGCTCACGCCGACGAGCAGGACCCGCGCGCCCTTCAGTTCCCGCCCCCGTGCGGCGAGCAACTCACCTACTCGGGCGACGACTTGACCGGGCCGGTCGGAGATCCTTCGGTGTGCGGTCTCCACGAGGCCGAGGGTGAGCCCCTCGCGCCGGGCCCGCTCGCTGAGGAACAGCGGGTCGACGGGGATGCACTCGCCGCCGACGCCGGGGCCCGGGTAGTGCGCGAGGAATCCGAACGGCTTGGTCGCGGCGGCGTCGATGACCTCGCGCACCGGGAGCCCCAACTTGTGGCAGAGGTCCGAGAGTTCGAGGGAGAGGGCGATGTTGATGAGCCGGAAGGTGTTCTCGTACACCTTCGACAGCTCCGCGACATCGGGGCTGGAGACCGGCACCACCGTGCGGCACACCTGCTCCAGGAGCAGCTGGGCCCGCCGGGTGGACTCGGCGCCCACGCCGCCGACCAGTTTCGGGGTGTTCAGGAGCGTCCAGCCGTTGGTGTTGGCCGGGTCCACCCGCTCGGGGGCCATGGCCAGGTAGAGGTCCTCGCCGGGTATCAGCCCGGTGCGTTCGGTGATCTTCCGGCCGATCTCGGCGGTGGTGCCGGCCGGCACGGTGGACTGGAGCACCACGAGGCTCCCGGCCCGCAGGTACGGCAGCACGCTGTCCACCGCGGTCGACACGTACGCCAGGTCGGCGGTCTGCTCGGGGGTGACGGGCGTCGGTACGCAGATCATCACCACATCGGCGTCGTGCAGCGCCGACGGGTCGGGCACGGCCGTCAACCGGTCGGCCACGTCCTGCAGTTCGATGTCCGTGAGGTCGGGCAGGTAGGACTCGGAGCGGTTGACGGACTCCACCTTGACGGGGTCGATGTCGACGCCGACCACGTGGAACCCGGCGTCGGCGAAGCCCAGTGCCAGGGGGAGACCGGTGTAGCCGAGACCCACGATCCCGACCTTGATGGTGCGGTCCTCGACCCTCGACGCGAACGCCAGGGCTTCGGCGTCCTGGGCCGTGCCCGTCCTTGCGACGGCGAGAGCGGGGGCAGACAAACTCGTCATGTCTTCGTTCCCTCAGTCCAGCTAGCGGATCGGTGTGCGGTGACTCCAGTCGACCAGCTGGCTACGAAGCGCACCCAGACCATTTGTGGCGTCGCGGAGCAGACCAGAGGGAGCCGGGCCGGCGCGGAGGGCCGGCCGGCGAAGATCAGCATGCCGAATTGAGGTGAATACTCCGCACGGGGCGGTTTGTTCCGGTCTCACATAACTGGATTCGATCCCAAATTGTGTGTTTAATGTGCCGACGGCGACAGTCGCCGATGCGTCTCTATCCGGGGGGGTTTTGGACGCGTGACCTGGCACATCTCTATCGAGGTAGACCGTGATTCAAACGAGTCTTTGACGAAGCAGATCAAATCCGCGATAAAAGGCTGCATCACGGAGCGCGTCCTGCACCCCGGGACCCGACTTCCTTCCACCCGGCAGCTCGCCAGTGACCTCGGCGTCTCGCGGAGCGTGGCGGTCGAGGCGTACGAGCAGCTCACCGCCGAGGGATTCCTGACGTGTCTTCAGGGATCGGGGACGCGGGTCGCCGACAGGACGGTCATGACCGATCCGATGCTGGGCGAGGCCCTGCGCGAACCCGAACCGGTGTCCCCCGTCACCTGGGACCTCAGGACCGGCCGGGCCAACGTGACCAATTTTCCCCGCGTGGAATGGCTGGCCTGTTACAAGACCGTCCTTGCCGTGGCGGGCCCGGAAGAACTGGACTATCCCGCGGTGGCCGGGCTGCCCGCGCTGCGTGAATCCCTCGCCGGATACCTCGGCCGGATGCGGGGCGTGCGGGCCGGCACGGAGACGGTGATGGTGACCGCCGGCTTCGCCCAGGGGCTCTCCCTGCTCTGCAAGTCGCTGCCCAAGCTGGGCATCCACCGGCTCGCGGTCGAGGACCCCGGGCACAACGGCCAGCGCAGGTACATCGAGGAGAGCGGCATGCGCACCGTGCCGGTCCGTGTCGACGAGGAGGGCATCGACGTCGCGGAGCTGGCCGCGAGCGGCGCCCGCGCGGTGCTCGTGACGCCCGCCCACCAGTTCCCGACCGGCATCTCGATGAGCCCGGCGCGCCGGGCGGCCCTCGTCCGCTGGGCGGAGGAGGTCGACGGCGTGATCATCGAGGACGACTACGACGGCGAGTTCTGGTTCGACCCCCGGGACCGGCCGTCCGCACTCCAGGGGCTCGCCCCGAGCCGGGTCGTCTACGCCGGCACCGCCAGCAAGATCCTGGTGCCGGGCCTCAGGCTCGGCTGGCTGGTCATCCCCGAGCACTTCGCCACCCTGCTCACCCGGGTCAGGTCCCAGCACGACCTCGGCTCCGACGGCATCACGCAGTGCGCCTTCGCCGAGCTCATCACCAGCGGCATGCTCGACCGGCATCTGCGCCGGGTGCGGTCCCGGTACCGCTCACGGCGCGAGGCGTTCACGCAGGCCGTCGAACTCCATCTGCCGCTGGCCCGCGTGATCGGCTCGTCCGCCGGACTCCACGCCTATCTCCGGCTCCCGGACGGCATCGACGAGTCGGCGGTGACCGCGGCCGCCCTGGAGCGCTCGGTCCTGGTCCACGGCGGCTCGCGCTACCAGTTCGGCCCCGGCAGCCGCCCGCCCGCCCTGGTCATCGGCTACTCCACCCTGCCGCTGGCCGGCATCGCCGAGTCGATGTACGTCATCAGGGACGCCATCGAAGAACAGCGCTCCTCGCGCAACCGCTCCCTCGACCCCCGGTGGAGCGCCGCCTACGCCGCCGGCTGACCTCCGTCACGCCTTGGCGCGGCGGACGAACTCCTCGATGAGAGCGGGGTCCTTGACGCCTCTGCGCGCCTCGACCCCGCTCGACACGTCCACGCCCCACGGGCGTGCCGCCCCGATCGCCTCGCGCACATTGCCGGGGCCGAGGCCGCCGGCCAGCATCCACCGGCCGGCGGGCGGGGCGGCGCCCAGCGCGGACCAGTCCCACGGCTCCCCCGAACCCGGGCTCGGCGAGTCCAGGATCAGGAGGTCCTCGCCGAACTCCCCGCAGGCGGCGCCCGCGGCCGAGGCCGCCGCGGTGGCACGCACCAGCGTGAGACCCAGCTCCCGCAGCGCGGCGAAGGCCGCCGGCGGGTGCGTGCCGTGCAGCTGCACCGCCCCGATCCCGGCGGCGCGCACCGTCTCGCGGACGTGTGCGAGCGGCTCGTCCCGGAACACGCCCACCGTCAGCACGCCGTCCGGCACCTCGTCGACCAGCCGCCGGACCACGTCGGCACCGACCTGGCGTGGACTTTCCGTGAATACGAAGCCGATCGCGTCGGCACCGGCGTCGACGGCGGCCGCGATATCGGGCGCCGTACTCAAACCACAGATCTTGACGAACATCTGTCCCGCTCTCTGAATTCCAACATTCCATTGGATTGAATTGGTCCGGTGATCCGGACCCGGATTGGACTGCGCGTCAACTCGGCAACCCGCCGTTAACTTTCTTCCATGTCCCTTGACGCAAGCACGGCACGCGGAAGTATCTGCGCCGCCACCGCCATGGTGGCGGTCGGCAGTTCGGCGGCCGTGAGTCCGGTGCTCACCGAATATCCGCTGCTTTCCGGCCAGGCATGGCGCTATGTGGTCGCCGGGCTCCTTCTGCTGCTCGCCCGCCGCGGCGCTTCGGCCCCCGGTGTCCGGCTCACTCCGCGCCAGTGGGCCAGGATCGCGTTACTGGCCGCCACCGGCATGGCCGGCTTCAACGTCTGCCTCCTCGAAGCGGTCCAGCGGGCCGACCCGTCGACGGTGGGGGCGGTGGTCGGCGCGGCCCCGGTCGTCCTCGCCGTCGCCGGGCCGCTCGGCTCCGCGCAGCGGCCCTCGGCCCGGATCGCGTTCTCCGCGCTCGTCACCACCGCCGGGGTCTGCGTGATCCAGGCCTTCGGCCACGGCTCGCTCACCGGCCTGCTGTACGCGCTGGGCGCGCTCGCCTGCGAATGCTGCTTCTCCCTGCTGGCCGTCGGCCTGCTGCCGGCGCTCGGCCCCCGGCGCCTCTCGGCCTTCGCCTGCCTGGCCGCCGCGCCGATGCTCGCGGTGGCCGCCGCGGTGACGGAGGGCGCGGGCGCCCTGCAACAGCCCACGGCCGCCGAATGGCTGGCCCTCGGCTACCTCACCCTGGTCGTCACCGCGCTCGCCTTCTTCCTCTGGTACGCGGGCATCGGACTGCTCGGTGTCGACCGGGCCGGCCTGTTCGCCGGGGTCGTCCCGCTCACCGCCGTCCTGCTGGGACCGCTGCTCGGCACCAGCCACCTGGCCCCGACCTCGGTGATCGGGGCGCTGGTGATCGGGGCGGCCGTCCTGTACGGGGTCAGCGCGCCTGAGCCGGGTCGCCCGCGGTGACCAGCGCCCGCTCCTCCATCGGCTCGACGGTGTGCGCGTCGGCCTGCCGCACCACGCGGGAGCCGAGGAAGGCCACCGCGCCGATCACCAGACCCGCCACCGTGACCGCCAACGCGGCGCGCGGGCCCAGCCATTCGGCGAGCAGACCGCCCGTGAAGCCGCCGACCGGGATCACCGCGAACGCCGCGAAGCGGTAGGTGGCGCTGACCCGGCCGGTCAGCTCGATCGGCACCAGCGCCTGGCGCAGCGCCACCGAGTGCACGTTGAAGACGGTGATGCCGAAGCCGTTGATCACGTATCCCGCCGTCAGGAGCGTCACCACCAGCGGCTTCGAGCCGGCCGCCGCGGGCAGCAGGAGCAGCGCCACGCTGGCGATCATCATGCCGACCGCCATCGCCCGCCCGGTCCCGAGGCGCAGGCCGAGCCGTCCGGCGACCAGTGAGCCGGCGAAGGCGCCGACGCTGCCCGCCGCTATCACCAGGCCGAGGCCGGCCGCGCCGAGGTGCAGCGAGCGGATGCCGTAGATCGGCATCACCACGAGCACCACGTCCCACATCAGGTTGAACCAGGCCGACTCGACCATCACGACCCGCAGGACCGGGTGGGCGAGCGTGACGCGCAGCCCCTCCATGAGCTCGGCCCGGATGCTGCGCCGCGGGCCGGTCCGCACCGGCTCGGGGGTGCGGATGGTCAGCAGCGAGGCGACCGAGACCAGATAGCCGACCGAGTTGACCACCACCGCCACGGGAGCGGTGAGCAGCTGGATCAGCACGCCGCTCATTCCCTGCCCTGCGGTCTGGGCGATGGACTGGCTCGACTGGAGCTTGCTGTTGCCCTCGACCAGCAGCCGCTTCTCGATCAGAGTGGGCAGGAACGCCTGGTACGCCACGTCGAACTGCGCCGTGAACAGGCCCGTCGTGAAGGCCACCACGTAGAGCAGGACCATCGACAGATGGCCCGTCCAGGCGACCACAGGGACGAGGGCGAGCACCAGGGCCCGCCCCAGGTTGGCCGCGATCAGCAGCGGGCGGCGGCGCACCCGGTCGGCGAGCACGCCCGCGAGGAGGGTGACGCAGGCGACCGGCAGGTATTCGAGGGCGTTCAGCAGTCCGAGCTGTCCCGCGGAGGCGTCGAGGAGCTGCATCGCCGTCAACGGCAGTGCGAGCAGGGTGATCTGGGTGCCGAACAGGGCGACGGTCTGGCCGCCCCACAGCCGCAGGAAGTCGGCGTGCCCCCAGAGCGTCCGGGGGGCGCGGGCGGGCTCAGCCATCGGTGCCCTCCGCGGGCGACCAGTCCATCTCGTACAGCTTCACGGCGGTCTCGATGGCGGCCCGCACCTGCTCGGCCGTCGCCGCCCGGAAGCGGAAGGTGCCGGCGGTGTGCACGGCGCCGCCGTTGCCGTCGAGGACCGTGCCGGCCGGGGGCAGCGTCTCGGCGTAGAGCTCGGGGACGGCGCCGGTGAGCGGGGCCACGCGGTGCACCACGGCGGGGCGGACCGGCGGTTCGGGCATCATCAGGTATCCGGCGACCTCGCCGCCGATCTCCGCCTTCGGGTACGTCCGCTCGATGCCCAGCTGGACGTGGACGGACGCCTCGATCAGGTCGAGCCCGTACACCTCCTCCCAGACGAACCTGACCTGCCCGCCGCCGGCCCGCGCGCCGATCTCCAGGAAGACCAGTTCGTCCGTGCCGGCGCTACGGAAGACCTCCAGGTGGAACACCTCGTCGGTCAGGTCGAGGGCCGCGAGTACACCTTCGGTGAACTCGACGACGCGGGACTCGAACGCGGCGTCGTCGTTGGCGACGGACCCGAACGGCGAGCCTTCGGCGAAGTCGAGGCAGGAGCCGATGCACCGCCAGCTGCGGAGGGTCCGCAGGACGCCGCCGGAGACCACGCCGTCCACCTGGTAGAGGTTTCCGTCGATGAACTCCTCGCACTGGAACCCGGTCAACTCCTCCTCCGCCAGGGCGCGTTCCATCGCCTCGACGGTCTGGAGCACGTGCACGCCCTGGCTGTCCGCGCCACCGCGCGGCTTCAGGACGAAGGGGAAGCCGGCCCCGGCGGCGAACGCCCGTACGTCGTCGGCGTTCTCGACGGCGCGGTTGGCCGGCACGCGCAGTCCCGCGGCGGCGACCGCGGCCTTCATGACGACCTTGTCCCGCACGAGGCGCACCTCCTCCGGGCGCTTGCCGGGGACTCCGAGGCGCTCGCGCAGTTCGGCGCCGAGTTCGAGGTCGAACTCCGAGAGCGCCAGGACGTGCGTGAACGGGCCGTGCCGGTCGGCGAGTTCGGCGGCCGCCGCGGCGACCGCGGCCCGGTCGCCGAGATCGGCCACCACCGTGATCTCCTCGGCGAGCGCCGCGTCGAGGGGGCCGGCGCCGGCCGCCGTGGTCACGTAGCTCACCCGGTCCACGCGGTGGTCGAGGTAGCGGTGGTACTCGGCGAACCGGTTGTTCCAGCGGTTCAGGATCAGGACGTGGCGTCCCATGGCGTGCTCCGATTCCGTGGGGGACAAGTGAGGGACAACGAGGGACGCGGCTACGCGAAGCGCGTTCCGAGTTCCGCCGCGTCGAGCGCTTCGGTGGTGGCCCGGTAGCTCGTCGTGGCGGCGAGGGCGTAGCCGAGGCGGCTGGCCGAGCTGCCCTGCGCGGGCACCGCCCGTCCCGGCGCGACGAGCGCGCCGATCTCCCGCAGCCGGGGGTCGGCGTGCAGCTCGGGGGCGATCTCCATCCGCCGGTAGCTGTCGAGTCCGGGCCGCAGGAAGAAGCGGATGCCCGCGTGCCCGGTGCCGGGCCCGGACGGCTCGGGCGGGCCGGGCAGGCCCAGGTACGAGGCCAGGGTGATCGCGTAGAGGTCGGCCCCGGTGGCCAGCCTGAGCAGGTCGGGGATGCGGTCGCCGGGCAGCCGGGCCGCGACCTCCATCAGGAGCGGTCCCCGGTCGGAGAGCCTCAGTTCGGCGTGGAACGGACCGAGTTCGAGGCCGAGCGCGCGGACCACGTCGACGGTGTACCGCTCGACGGTACGGGCGGTGCCGGGGTCGAGCCGGGCCGGGAGGAGGTGGCCGACCTCCACGAACCAGGGCTCCGGGCCGAGTTGCTTCTCGGTGATGCCGAGCACCACCACGGCGCCGTCGTCGACGTACCCCTCGACACTGAACTCGGCGCCGGGCACGTACTCCTCGACCAGCACCAGGGGCAGCCCCGCCCGGTCGAGATAGCCGACGCCGTACCCGTGGATCCTGCGGAACGCCTCGCGCGCCTCGGCCGGGGTCGCGACCTTGCGGACGTTGAGGCTGCCGGACTGGTCGACGGGCTTGATCACGCAGGGCAGGCCCACGGCGGCGGTCGCCGCGGCGAGCTCCGCCTCGTCCGTGACGAGCACATGGCCGGGCTGGTCGATTCCGTGGGCCGCGAGGACGTCCCGCATCACGTGCTTGTGCCGCAGCGCGAGGGCGGTGGCGGCGGAGAGACCCCGCAGCCCCAGGCCGGCGGCGGCGGTCGCGGCGAGCGGCACGTAGTGCTCGAAGCCCGGCACGACGGCGTCGAGGGGCCGCTGCTCGTGCAGCTTGCGCAGCCGCGCGAGCGTGGCCGCCTCGTCGTTGGTGTCGACGGACTCCACCTGGCTCGCACGGGCCAGCTGCGCGTCCGGCACCCGGCGCTCCCCGTGGCCCGCGGTCAGGACGATGGTGTCGTACCCCAACTCGGCTGACCGGTCGACGAGTTGATGGCCGGCCGAGCGCGGTTCGACGATCGCGATCCTCATCCCGCCACCGCCTCTTCGAAGGCCGCCGGCACGGCCCTTTCGCGGGCCTGCTCCAGCAGGCCGATGGCCCGCTGGTGCAGGTCGAGCCCGGCCGGGGGCGGCGGCCCTTCGCCGGTGAAGCAGGCGTACGCGGCCTCGACGAACCGGGTCAGCGGCGCGTCCTCGACCACGGTGCGGCCGGGCCTGCCGGAGATCCGTATCTGCCCGAACGGGTCGTCGGCGCCGACCGGGAAGTCGGCGGCGATCTCCCCCCGGGTGCCGGTCACGCGCAGATGCCGGCGCCGGGCCGGGGAGGTGAGGTCGCTCAGCAGGGTGCTGACGGTGCCGTTCTCGTGTTCCAGGCGCAGCACGGCGCCGCCCATCCCGGGAATCACCCGGTCCGGCAGCGGCATGGCCCAGGTCGTCGAGGACAGCATCCGCGCGCGCGGCCCGGCCAGGTGGAGGGCGAGGAGCACCTGGTGGGGCAGCTCCACCTCGAACGCGGTGTGGTGCGCGTCGGACGAGGAGGTGCGGCCGAACCGGGGCTTGCTCTGCTCCATGAACAGGGCCACGGGCTCGCCGATCTCGCCCGAGGCGATGATGCTCCGCACCTCGCGGGTCACCCGGCTGTTCGGCCAGACGCTGACCGGCAGGATCGTGGCGAGTCCGGCCGGTCCGCGCAGCCGCGCGCTCTCCTCGGCGGTCGGGGCGATCGGCTTCTCCAGGATGACGCGCCGGGCCCCGAGCGCCACGAGCCGCTCGACGCAGGCGACGTGGGCGCCGGGCGGGGTGGTGACGTGGAAGACCGTCTGCGCCACCGGACCGCATTCGGCCACGGCCCGCAGCGACGGGAGCAGGCGGACTCCCGGGGGCGCCTCCCGCAGCGCGGGGTCGACCACGAAGACCGTGCGGTCCGCCCCGTGCAGGGTGCGCAGCGCCGCATGGTGCAGATCTCTGCCCGCGTGACCGTAGCCCACGATCACGGAAGGCGGACGTTCTGGTCCGCCGGGCATGGTGGTGGGCAACGCCGCCACAGTGACCCCCGTCTCGGCTTTCGCTGGGTCCGCACACGACTGCGCGCGGACTCCGAACGGCTGTGCCCCAAGTCTGCGAACGGGTCAGGTCGCGCTCCAGACCACTCTCCCTGCCGCTCTCCGGACCATTCGCCGGACGGGGGCCGGGCGGGAGGCGGTGCGCGGCCGGTGCGGGGGCCGGTGCGCGCGGCGGCGTGGGGCTCGCGCGTCGATTTCGGGCCAGGTCAGTGACGTACGACCCGGGTGTCCTGTCAGGAGGGAGCGGTGCGGGGCGGCGCGGTGCGGGGCGGCGCGCTCTCGCTCCCCTGCCGGCCGATCCACGCGTCCACGCGCGCCCACTGGCCGGTCAGCCACGGCTCGCGGGCCTCCGGCCCGGTCGGTATCGCCCGGCCGGGCACGCTCCACCACGTGGCGCGCACCGGGCGGCGCAGCGGGATCGAACTCCACAGGCGCGACGGCGAGTCGATGTGGTCGAGCCCGGTGTGCGCGACGAACACGACGGCCGCCCCGGCGTCGCGCGCCCCGCTCAGCGCGGCCAGCGGGCCCGCCGTCCGCGGCGGCAGGACGTGGTGCTGGCGCCGCGCGCGGGCCGCCCTCCGCAGCTGGCCGGTGCGGACGAGCCAGCGGATGGACCGGCTTCGGCGCCGCTCGGTGAAATTGCCGCCCTCGGGGAACAGCACGAGCGCGTCACCCGGGCGCAGCCCGGCCGCGAGGGCGCCGATGGCGTCCGGCGTACGCCCGTCGGTGTCGGCATGCCGCGGGACGAAGCAGTGCGGCAGGCAGCTGAGCACCAGGTCCATGCAGGGGTCCCAGCGCAGGAACTCCTTGAGGACGACCTGGGGGCGCAGGCCCGCCCCGCACAGGAGGCCGTGGACCAGCAGGATGGAGTCCCCGGGCCCCGCGTGGCGGGCGAGGACGACCATGCCGTCCGGCGGCCGGGCGCCGGGCCGCGGGAGCGGCGGGTCGACCTCCACGCTCAGCGCGAAGATCCGCCGGGAGCAGCCCACGAGGAAGCCGAGGAGCCGGGCGAGGAGCCGGTAGTTGAGCGTCACCAGACGCTCCCGCCGTGCCGCGCCGCCGCCCAGGCAGCGCAGCCGCACGACGAGCGCGGCGCCCACCCCGGTGAGGTCGGCGAGGAGGTACACGACGGCGTAGAGGGCCAGGCGCTGCGGCTGCCAGGCGCGTCCGCGCCGGCCGGCGAGCAGCGACAGCGGGGCGAGCGCCACCGTCACGAGCAGCAGCGCGAGGGCGAGCGGGACCAGGGCGACGAACGCGGGCACGGTGACGCACCGTCTGGCGACATCGCGCACGCCGGCCGCGCGGCTCATGGAGCGCCGTCGTCCGTGCGGGGCGCGGGCTTGCCCGCCGCCTCCAGATAGGCGGCCGACGCTTCGTACGCGCACTCCATCCGCTGCCAGGAGCGCCCGAAGTCGCGGTGGCGGAACCTGCGCCCGGCGATGTCCTCGCCCCGGTCGGACGAGGCGCCCGTGGGCAGCACGTGCACCTCGACCCCGGGCGGCAGGTCCGCCATGTCGCGGGTGAAACGATGGCGCCGGGCTATCTCGAAGGCCACCGAGGCCACCTCCCACGGCGCCCGCGGTGCCTTCAACGGCCGCTCCACGCGCCCGACTTGCAGGACGTACACGGTGCGGGCCCCCGCCGCGACGGCCCGGCCCACGGGGATGCTGTTGATGAGGCCGCCGTCGAGGAAGTGCTCCCCGTCGATCTCCACGGGCGGCAGCAGCCCCGGCACCGCGCAGGACGCGAGCACCGCCGGGACCAGCGGCCCCCGCGTGAACCAGTGCTCGGACGCGCTCTCGATCCCGGCCGCGACGCACTCGAAGGGCACGGCGAGGTCCTCGAAGTTCTTCGCCGGCAGCCGGGTCTCCAGGAGCTCGCTCAGCGGCTCGGACGCGTAGAGGTGCGTGCGGTTGCGCGCGGCGAGCCGCAGCCGCCGCAGCACCGACCCCGAGAACACCCCGGAACGCCCGAGGCTGCCCCACAGTTCCCCCAGCCGCTCGACGGACCCGGCGGTCGGCTCGGCCGCGAACGCCGCGCCGTTGATCGCCCCCACCGACGTCCCCACCACGAGATCCGGCCGCACGCCGGCCGCGACCAGCGCCCTGAGCATCCCCACCTCATAGGCCCCCAGCGCCCCGCCACCCCCCAGCACGAACGCACACCGATACCCCGCCCCCCGGCCCTGCACCACCACGTCCTCACCCATACCGGACCCCTGCCCCGCCCGGCCGGGACCATCCGCGATCCGGGGGGCGGCGTCCGCCTCACGGCGTGGGTGGTTCGCCGCCCAGGTGGCGGTAGACGTCCTGCGTCTCCTCGGCGGTCAGGGCCGGTTCGGGCAGGGGGCGCTGGGCCGTGGCGCGGAAGCCGTCCAGGAGGAGGGCCAGGTGGCGGCGCCAGGAGCCGGGGCGGACCGCTTCGATCGCGGGGAGGGAGCTGCCGAGGGCGCTGAGGGCGAACAGGAGGTCCTCCGTCACGACGTCCGTGCGCAGTTCGCCGTCCTCGGCGGCGCGGCGCATCAGCCCGCTCACCGTCGTGTGGTTGTGGAGGTGGATCGCGTCCAGGGTCGGCGCGCCCTCGATGCCGGTGGTCATCAGGTCGCCGACACCCCGGTCGCGGGCGAGCAGCGCGCAGACGCCCTCCAGATACGCGGTCAGCGCGCCCCACGCGCCGTCGGCCGCGCGGGCGCGTTCGCCGGCGGCCATCACCGCGGTCAGGTCGTCGTGGAAGACCGCTTCGACCAGGTCGCCGCGGGTCGGGAAGCGCCGGTAGAGGGTGGCGTTGCCCACGCCCGCACGCTTGGCGATCTCGTCGAGCGGGACGTTGATCCCCTGCTCCGCGAAGAGTTCCCTGGCCGCCGCGACCAGGAGGTCCCGATTGCGCCGGGCGTCGCGCCGCAGCGGCGGGTTCTTCTTGCTCTCCTGCGAAACCATGGCCCCCGACCCTATCCCAGCAGGCCGATCCCCCTTTCCCCGAGCGAATGCCCCGGCCCCCGGCGGGTGCGGCGCCTCCCGGGGGGCCTGCCTCCCGCGCCAGGCACGGCCCCGGCGGCCCGCCGCATCTGCCCCGCCCCGGACCGCCCCGGCAGTCCCCCGTGCTGCCGGGGCGGTGGTTCGTGTCGTTCAGTTCAGGCTGTACGTCCCGCTCGGCCGCCAGTCGGGGCCGATCAGGCGGCGCCCGTCCGCGCCGGCCGGCAGGCGTACGCCCACCGTGCCCGCGAGGCCGTGGCGCAGTCGGCTGTGGGCGAGACGTACCACGGCGGCCAGACCGTACTTGTCGATGAGCGCGACCCGGTAGCGCACGCTCCCCTCGGCGTCCAGGAACACCGGACGCACCCACAGCGTCCCGGCACCGGCGCCGACCAAGACCCGCGACCCCGCGCGCAGCCGGCCCGCCAGCGGGGAGGACGTCGGTACGAGGATGCCGAGGGCCGGGCCGTCCCGGATCACCCACACGGCATCGGTCCTCGCCGCACCGGCCGCACCCCCGTCACGCGTGGTCACCAACAGCCGCTTGGCGGAGGCAAGTTGACCGACCTCGACAGCGCTGCGGGACGCCCCGCGCGCGGAAGCGCGAGGGAGCGAGGACCTCCCCACCCCGCTCACCGCCCCGAGCCTCCACGCCCGGCACGCTCGCCCCCGGCCTGTTCGCCGCCCCCGCCGTGCGCACCCGCCAGCCCCTCGCGCTCCCCCGGCGTCGCCTTCGCGACCTGTCCGCCCTCGCCGAAGTACGCGCGCGAGAGCCTGGCCCGCAGCGAGCCGCGCCCGGCGGCGGCCGGCCGGGGCTGCTCGTGCGCGGTGAGCGTGTGCAGCCGCGCCGCCGACAGGGGCTCGTGCAGCTCGACGTACTCCCCGTGCGGCAGCTTCTTCACGAGGCCGGTCTCCCTGCCGTGCAGGACCAGGTCGCGGTCGCGCCGCTGGAGGCCCAGGCACCAGCGGCGCGCGACCTCGAAGACCAGCACCGGCACCACGAAGAACCCGATCCGCACCGTCCACGTCATCACGTTGAGCGAGAGGTGGAGGTGCGTGGCGAACAGGTCGTTGCCGCCGCCGACCAGCGTGACGAGGTACAGGCTGATCCAGGCCGCGCCGAGCGCGGTGCGTACGGGCGCGTTGCGCGGCCGGTCCAGGAGGTGGCGCTCGCGCGTGTCCCGGGTGATCCACGCCTCCACGAAGGGGTAGACCGCGATCAGGCCGAGGACGGCCGGGAAGAGGAGGAAGGGGACGAGGACGCCGAGGACGAGGGTGTGGCCGCCCACGGTGACCTCCCAGCCGGGCATCACCCGGATCAGCCCCTCCGCGAACCCCATGTACCAGTCGGGCTGGGCGCCCGTGGAGACCTGGTCGGGGCGGTACGGGCCGAACGCCCAGATCGGGTTGATCGAGGCGATCGCCGCGACGGCCGCGATGACGCCGAAGACGAGGAAGAAGAAGCCGCCGGCCTTCGCCAGGTACACCGGCATGAGCGGCATCCCGACGACGTTCTCGTTGGTGCGCCCGGGACCCGCGAACTGGGTGTGCTTGTGGAAGAAGACCAGGATCAGATGGGCCACCAGCAGCCCCAGCATGATCCCCGGGATGAGCAGCACGTGCAGGCTGTAGAAGCGCGGCACGATGTCGGTGCCGGGGAACTCGCCGCCGAACAGGAACATCTGGAGGTACGTCCCGACCACCGGCACCGCCAGGATGACGCCCTCGATGAAGCGGATGCCGGTGCCGGAGAGCAGGTCGTCGGGGAGCGAGTAGCCGAAGAAGCCGTCCAGCATGCCGAGGAACAGCAGGCCGAACCCGAAGAGCCAGTTGACCTCGCGGGGCTTGCGGAAGGCGCCGGTGAAGAACACCCGCATCATGTGCGTGAACATCCCCGCGATGAAGACGAGCGCCGCCCAGTGGTGGATCTGCCGGATCAGCAGCCCGCCGCGCACCTCGAAGCTGATGTGCATCGTGGAGTCGAACGCCTCGGACACGCGCTGCCCGTGGAGCGGTACGTACGCGCCGTCGTAGACGACCTCCGTCATGCTCGGCTTGAAGAACAGGGTGAGCCAGACACCGGTCAGGATGATGACGACGAAGCTGTAGAGGCAGATCTCGCCGAGCATGAACGACCAGTGGTCCGGAAAGATCTTGCGCATGGTGCCCCTGGCGGCCCGGTGCAGCCCCACCCGCCCGTCCGCCCAGTCGGCCATCCGCTCGCCACGCCCTGCCACCGCGCCCCCCTGGTCCCAGGGCGCCTCCGCAGCGGGCGCCCATGCCGAACCGACAGCGGAGCCCCGCTCCACCGCCGTCTCCCCCACCATAACCGGGGAACACTCCCCACTTAAAGGGCCCGGTCGTCCGGTGCTCAGGGGAGGGTTTGTAAGCTCGACACGGCGCACCCACCCCCTGGCCGTTCCGCGCGTGTGCGGCCCCGCGAGAGGAAACACCATGACCACCGAGCTGAGCTCCGACGCCCTGGCCGGGCTGCTCGACCAGGCCCGGAAGGACTACGAGGCCCTGGCCGCCCGTGGTCTCAAGCTCGACCTCACCCGGGGCAAGCCCGCGCCCGAGCAGCTCGACCTCTCCGAGGACCTGCTCAGCCTGCCCGGCGGCCGCTTCACCTCCGCCGACGGCACCGACGTGCGCAATTACGGCGGCCTCCAGGGCCTCATGGAGCTCCGCGAGATCTTCGCCGAGGTGCTCCAGGTGCCGGCGGGGCAGCTGCTCGCCGCGGGCAACTCCAGCCTGGAGCTGATGCACGACTGTCTGGTGCACGCGATGCTCAGCGTCGTGCCCGGCGCCGAGTCCCACTGGGTCGACCAGGAGCGCCTCGCGTTCCTGTGCCCGGTCCCCGGCTACGACCGGCACTTCGCGCTCTGCGAGCGGTTCGGCATCGAGATGATCCCGGTCCCGATGACCGACGCCGGTCCGGACATGGACGTCGTCGAGCGCCTGGTCGCCGAGGACGCGGGCATCAAGGGCATCTGGTGCGTGCCGAAGTACAGCAACCCCAGCGGTGTCAGCTACAGCGACGAGACGGTGGCCCGGCTCGCCCGGATGGAGACCGCGGCGCCCGACTTCCGGATCTTCTGGGACAACGCCTACGTCGCCCACCACCTCACCGACGAGCCCACCGAGATCGCCGACCTGCTCGGCGCCTGCGCCGAGGCCGGCCACGCCGACCGGGCCTTCGTCTTCGGCTCCACCTCGAAGATCACGGCCGCGGGCGCGGGCGTCGCCTTCTTCGGCTCCTCGCCCGCCAACGTGCAGTGGCTGCTCGCCAACAACTCCAAGCGCTCGATCGGCCCCGACAAGGTCAACCAGCTGCGCCACGTGCTCTTCCTGCGCGACGCGGACGGTGTGCGCGCCCACATGGAGCGCCAGCGCGCACTGCTCCAGCCGAAGTTCGAGACCGTGCAGCGCATCCTGGAGAGCGAGCTGGGCGGCACCGGCCTCGCGACCTGGACCGTCCCCAAGGGCGGTTACTTCGTCACCCTCGAAGTGCCCGAGGGCTGCGCCAAGGAGGTCGTGGCGCGGGCCGGCGCGGCGGGCGTCGTGCTGACCCCGGCCGGTGCGACGCACCCGTACGGCGACGACCCGCGGGACGCCACGATCCGCATCGCGCCCAGCTACCCGGGCCTGGCAGAGCTGGAGCAGGCGATCCTCGGCCTGACCGCGTGCGTGCGGCTCGTCGGGTACGAGAAGCTCCTCGCGGCCTGATCAGCGCCTCGCCCCGTAAGACCTCGGCCGCCTCCGCACCCCCGTACTCCGGGTGGTGCGAAGGCGGCCGGTGTTCCCCGGGACCCGGGTCCTACGACACGATGTCCTTGCGGGCGAACCCCCGGAAGGCCAGCGCGAACAGGACGAGCGCGTACGCGACGGAGACCGCCGAGCCCCGCACCATGCCGCCCCACTCCAGGTGCGGCTGGAGCGCGTCGGCCCAGGCGAACTGCCAGTGCGCGGGCAGGAAGTCCCGCCAGTCGCCGAGCGCCGTCACCGCGTCGAGGACGTTGCCGACGATGGTCAGGCCGACCGCCCCGCCGACCGCGCCGAGCGGCGCGTCGGTGCGGGTGGAGAGCCAGAACGCGAGCGCCGCGGTGACCAGCTGGGACACGAAGACGAAGGCGACCGCCGCGGCGAGACGGGGCAGCGCCTGGCCCGCGCCGAGCGAGCCGCCGGTGGGGATCTCCAGCGGCCCCCAGCCGTAGAACGCGGTCCCCGCCGCGAGCGCCACCAGGGGCAGCAGCACGATCGCCGCCGCGCTGAACCCGAGCGCCACCACCAGCTTCGACCACAGCAGCCTGGCCCGGGGCACGGGCGCCGCGAGCAGATAGCGCAGTGAGGACCAGCCTGCCTCCGAAGCGACGGTGTCACCGCAGAAGAGGGCGACCGGCACCACCAGCAGGAAGCCCGCCGAGACGAACAGGCAGGTCGCGGCGAAGTTGGCGCCGGACGCGGTCGCCGTGTCCATCAGGGTGACCCGGCCGTTGCGGCTGCTCGGGGTGCCGCCGATGGCGAACGCCACGATCAGCACGAAGGGCAGCGCGGCGAGCACCGCCCCCATCACCAGGGTGCGCCGGCGCTTGAGCTGCCGCAGCGCCTCGACGCGCAACGGCAGCGTGCGGCCAGGCCGGTAGCCGGGTGCGGTCTCGGCGGCCGGGGATCCGGTGGCCGGGGGCTCTGTCAGGGTGCTCACGCGGACCCTCCGATCAGGGTGAGGAAGGCGTCCTCCAGGCGGCGGTGCGGGCCGACTCCGGTCACCTGCACGTCCAGACGCAGGAGTTCGGCGATCAGCTCGGTGGTGGTCGCCCCGTCGAGGCGGACCAGGAGCCCCTCGTCGGTGCGGAGCGCCGAGCCGATGCCGGACAGGGCGCCCACCTTGTCGACGACGGCCGCGGGGACCGCTTCGGCGGTGGTGACGAGCAGGGTGTCGCTCGCGCCGGTGATCTCGGCGACCGGGCCGGCCTGGACGAGACGGCCGCGGTCCATGACGACCAGATGCGTGCAGGACTGCTCGACCTCGGACAGGAGGTGGCTGGAGACGATCACGGTGCGGCCGCCCTCGGCGTACCGGATCATCACGTCCCGCATCTCGCGGATCTGCGGCGGGTCGAGCCCGTTGGTCGGCTCGTCGAGGATCAGCAGGTCCGGCATGCCGAGCATGGCCTGGGCGATGGCGAGGCGCTGGCGCATGCCCTGCGAGTACGTCCGTACCGCGCGCTGGAGGGCGTCGCCCAGGCCCGCGATCTCCAGGGCCTCCTCGATGCGGGAGTCCCCGGCGGGGCGGCCGGTCGCCGCCCAGTACAGCTCCAGGTTCTCGCGGCCCGACAGGTGCGGCAGGAAGCCGGCGCCCTCGACGAACGCGCCGACCCGGGACAGCACCGGCGAGCCCGGCCGGATGGCGTGCCCGAACACGCGGATCTCGCCGCCGTCGGGCCGGATGAGGCCCATGAGCATGCGCAGGGTGGTGGTCTTGCCGGCGCCGTTGGGCCCGAGCAGCCCGAGCACCTGGCCCTTCTCCACCCGGAAGGAGAGCTCCCGTACGGCGTACCGGTCGCTGGACCTGGCGTATTTCTTGGTCAAGTCAGTGATGTGGAGCGGCACTTGGGCGAGCTCGGGATCGGGGGCGGGGGTGTGCGTGCGCCGGGTCACGAGCAGGGCGCCGCCCACGAGGAACCCGATCAGCGGCAGCCCCCACACCCACCAGGCGAGCCCCGCCGACGCGGTGCGCAGGGCCGGCACGGTGGGCACGCTCAGGGCGCCGCCGTCCAGGGAGACGGTGTACGCGGCGGGCGCGGCCGGGGAGGCGAAGCCGAGGTCGGTGGCGGCGACGACCAGGCGCAGCCGGTGGCCGGCCTCGACGTTGTGGTCGACGGCGGGCAGGGTCAGCTCGACGCTCCTGCCGCCCTTCGCGCCGTCGACCCGTACGGGCGCGACGAGTTGGGACGGCAGCACCTGCTGCTTGCCGTCGGGGCCGACGTCGTACACCTTCCCGAACAGGACCGCGGTGTCGGTGCTCGACGCCACCTTGAGCTTGACGGTCGGTGCGCCGGTGACATGGAGGCCGGTGGTCAGCGGCGCCGAGTCGAACTTGGCGTACTGGCCGGGGAAGTCGAGGGAGAGGCCGACGCCGAGCGAGGAGAGGCCCGTGAGGCCCGCGCCGAGGCCGGGGACCGCGGAGATCGCGGGCGGCGCGCCGCCGGGCGGATTGTCGAAGCCCTGCTCGCGGCCGGTCAGCGCGATCGTCCGGCGTCCGCTCTCCAGGCCCGGGTAGCCGCCGGTGGAGGCGCCCCTCAACTGGGCCGATCCATCAGTGGAGTTGATGCCTCCGGTGCGGGTGACGCGGAAGGCGGGGCCGGTGGCGGCGCTCTTGTCGCCCCTGAGGTAGCGGTCGAACCACTGGGTGACGCGGGCCTGGGTGCGTCCGCTCTCGCGGTCGCCGCCGTCGTGTCCGCCCGCGATCCAGTCGACGGAGACCGGGGCGCCGTTGGCGGCGATGCGCCCGGCCATGGCGTCGGCCTGGTCGAGCGGGAAGAGCGAGTCGGTCTGGCCCTGCATGATCAGGGCGGGCACCTTGATCCGGTCGCCCACGGCGGAGGGGCTCTTGGACTCCAGGAGCTTCTCGGCCGCGGCATCGGGCTGCCCGGCCGTCGCGACCCGGTTGTACATCGCGCACAGCTCCGGCTGGAACTTCTCGCAGCCGCCCGCCGTGGAGACGAAGATCCCGGCCCAGAGCTTCTTGTAGACGCCGTCGGGGAAGAAGACGTCCGACAGGTTCCAGTACGTCATCTCCGGGGCGATCGCGTCGACCCTCGGGTCGTATCCGGCGGCCAGCAGCGAGATCGCCCCGCCGTAGGACACGCCGGTCACACCGACGCGCGGGTCGCCCGCCTTGTCGAGCCGTACCTCGGGCCGCTTCGCGAGCCAGTCGATGAGCCGCGAGACGTCCTTGACCTCGAACTCCGGGTCGTTGAGCCCGATCCGGCCGGTGGACTTGCCGAAGCCGCGCGCGGACCAGGTCATGACCGCGTACCCGTCGCGCGCGAGCTGTTCGGCCTGGCCCTTCACCTCGTCCTTGCTGCCGCCGAAGCCGTGCCCGATCAGCACGGCGGGCCGTTTGCCGTCGGGGCTGCCCGCGGTGAAGAACGACGTGTCGATCTTCGCTCCGGACATGTCGAGGACCCGGTCCTCACGGTGCACGGCGGGGGCCCCCGAAGCGCCGCCGGCGCTCCAGACCCCGGCGCCGGCCAGCGCGGCGAGGGCGGCCGCCCCCGCGGCCACCCGCCACCGGCGTCTGCGCATGCTGATCTCCATCCCCCAACCGTATGCGCCCGCACGGACAAGCGAAGCTGCCGCTGGGTGGAGGTGGCCGCTGTACCCGGGGAGTACGGACGCCCGCTCCCGTACCGCGTCGGGAGTAGGCGCCCGCCGATGAACGGGGCCGGGTCAGAACGAGGTGGCGGTCAGCCAGGTGTCCAGGACGGCGCCGTCGCCGAGGATCTCGACCGTCGGGGTGTCGAGGGGCAGCCTGCGGTAGAAGACGCGCAGCACGTCGGCGAGGGGGCCGTGGAGTGCGACGGTCGCCTTCTCATGGGTCCCGGCTTCGGCCCGGCGCCAGGTGAACGCCGTGTCGTCGAGCTCGATGAACCACTGGGCCCCGGTGTCCTTGGCGTGCAGGTGCAGGGAGTGGCCGGGCGCACCGAGCTTGGTGTCGTCGGACCTGAACACACGGGGGAAGGTGAGGACGTCGAGCCACTCGTCGAGGGTGTCGGCGCCCACCTCCGCGGGCACGGTGTAGGCGGCGCCGACCGCCCCGGCCGCGTCCGCGCGGTGCACCAGCGTCTCGTGGGTCATCCGGCGCGCCCAGAACGCGCTGGTCGCCGGGCCCGTCCAGGACCACACCGGACGGTCGGGCCCGACCTCGCGCAGGAGGGCGGCGCAGTTCTCGGCGCCCTCGGCCAGCCAGGCGTCCAGGGCGGCCGGGTCGTCGCCCTCGGGGCCGCCCGCGCCGGGCACCTTGTCCGGCGAGAAGGGGGCGACCGCCTCGGTACGGACGATCTCGGTGGCCCACCGCTGGGCGCCGCCCACGTGCACGGCGAGCTGGCGCAGGGTCCAGTCGGGACAGGTCGGTACGGCCGCGGTCAGGTCGGCGCCCGCGAGGTGGGACCTCAACTCTTCGCTCTGGCGCAGGATTTGGTCGCAGTACGTCGCATGATCAAGTGTCATGGACGACACCCTAGGGGCCTCAGCTCTGCGCGTCCTCGGGAATACTGACCAGCCAGCGGGTGTCGCGGCGGGGCCGCAGGTACAGCGCCCAGTACAGCGTGGCGACCGCGACGATGCCGCCCGTCCACACCAGGTACCGGGTCTCCTGCTGGGTGAGGATGTAGGCGAGTACGGCGATGAGCAGCACCGGCACCGCGGGCCACAGCGGCATCCGCCAGGCGGCGACGTGCTTGTGGGCGCCGCGCCGGCAGAGCAGGGCGGCGACGGCGACCAGCAGGTACATGGCGGTGACGGAGACGCCGGTGACGCCGTAGAGGGTGTCGAGGTTGACGAAGCACAGGGCTGCGCCGGGGACGCCGACGAGGAGGGTCGCCACCCACGGGGAGCCGAACCGGCCGAGCCGGGACAGGCCCCGGTTGACGGGCTCGGGCCATGCCTTGTCGCGGGCGGAGGCGAACAGGACGCGGGAGTTCTGGATGACCATGACGATGCCCGCGTTGATGATGGCGAGGGCGACGCAGAGGCTGACGAAGGTGCCGACCGCCGAGTTCGACCAGGCGTTGACCATGTCGCTCAGGTTGCCGCTGGTGAGGGCCGCGAGGTCGGGGGCGCCGAGCGTGATGGCGATGACGGGCACCAGGATCACGGCGGTGGAGATGGCGAGGGTGGCGAGCACGGTGCGGGCGACGTTGCGCCGGGGGTGCTCCAGCTCCTCGGAGAGGTAGACGGCGGTCGAGAAGCCCTGGGTGATGAAGAGGGCGATGGCGAGCCCGGAGACCACCATCATCGCGGTGACCGTCGAGGTGGTGTGCCCGTCGCCCGCGACCGTGCCGTGTACGAGGGCGGAGGCGCCGCGCTGGCTGTGGGCGAAGCCGAGGACGGCGACGACGCCGGCCGCGATGACTTCGAGCACCAGGAAGATGCCGGTGATCCAGGCGTTGGCGCGCAGGTCGAGCAGGCCGGCGAGGGTGGCGAGCAGCATGACCGCGCCGCCGGCGACCGGCGCCGGTATGTGCACGATGGGCGCGAGGTAGTCGGCGGTGCCCATCGCGATGACGGGCGGCACGATCATCACGACGAGCAGCGAGAGCACGAACACGAGCCAGCCCGCGAGCCGTCCGGCCATCGTCGACACCATGGCGTACTCGCCGCCCGCACTGGGGATGAGGGTGCCCAGCTCCGAGTAGCAGAACGCCACGGCGATACAGAGCAGCGAGCCGATGGCGATGGTGAGGGCGGTGTACGTACCCAGAGTGGCGAAGAGGTCCGGCACGACGACGAACAGCGTGGAGGCGGGGGTCACACAGGACAGCGTGAGCAGGGTGCCGCCCACGACGCCGATGGACCGCTTGAGCTTCTGTGCTTCTTTGGGGGCGGGTCCGGTCGCGGGGGCGAGCGCATGGGGGGCGCTGAGCGTTTCCGTCATCGTGCGGTTCCGATCGACTGGTGCGGTGTCCGGTCCGCGGGAGCGGTATCGCCTCCAAGGGCGGATGGTGAAGTCGTTCGGGGCTCCCGGGGTGCCGTTATGCAATCCTTCGCAGATCCGCAGGTCAATAGGGGGTTACCTGCGGAATCCGAAGATCCGGCCGCGAGGGACGCCGCTTTTCGGCGTTAAGAGCGCGTCAAGACACGAGGATCGACCGGTACGGGAACCGTAGCGTCCGCATCGAAGTTCGTCGACAACTTTCCGCGGTACGGACGAGTACGGCCCCCGCGCGGGACGCTCGGCCGCGGATGGCGGGCCCCCTGACACCTGCCGCGGTCACCGCTCGGCCATGTCAGTCCTACGCCGCGGACGCCTGGACGGCCCGGGTCCGGCACACGAGGCGCGGCGCGATCGCCCGAGCCGTTCGGTACGGTCCCTGGCTTCAGGTGACGAGCAGGGCATCCAGCATGCGCAGGAGCGGGCCGTTGTCGCCGAGGTAGCTCTTGATGCTCGCCCGCTCGTTCTCCGCCGGGTCCAGACCGGCCCACCTCAGCTCGTATCCCGCGTCCGCAGCCAACTGGGCCAGAAAGGCTCGTTGGGTGCGGCCGTTGCCCTCACGGAAAGGGTGGAGCGCGTTGAGATCGCCGTAGAGGTCAGCCAGAGCGTCGACGAACTCCGTCCGCCCCAGGCCGCGCAGGTAGCCGCCTGATGCGAGCCTGCCGAAGACCTCGTCGCCGAAGGGGACCAGATTCCTGGACGGGCAGAACGGGGTGTACTTCGAGATCTCCACCACGCGCAGCTCACCTGCCCAGGGGTAGATCGCTCCGAAGATCGCGACGTGGAAGGCCTGCAGGTGCTTCATGTCGTACGCCCCCTCCAAGGGGCGCTCCGACAGTCGCACCAGCTCGGCGTGGCTGATGTCCGCCTCGGCGCGAGCGAGCAAGTCGGCGTCGTCGATTCCGAGCCGGTTGCGCAGGACACCGCTCGGAGTGACGTAGGGGTCGGTCACCCGGCGCGCCTCGCGGCTGCGGTGGCATGGCGGGACACCGCTCTCGCTACGAGATCATCGGCGGACATACGCCCCGCGACGTATGCCTCCGTGTCGTGGACCGACTCGTCCGTCGTCGTCAGCCCCTCGGCCGCCAGCGACCCGGTGGCCGAATCGACGGCCGTCCGCCGCGCCGCACGGCCGGTCAGGGCCTCGTACGCCTCCACGGAGAGAAGGACCCCTTGGGGCTTGCGGTGCGCCCCGATAAGCACTGGCTCTGCCCCTGCGCCATCGTGCTCCAACTCCGCGAGCATCCGGGACAGACCCACGCGGGCATCGCTGACCGTGACCACCTCGGGGATTTTCGCCATGCGACCAGCGTACTCCGGCTGTACCAAAATCTGTACAGAAACCAGTACCTTCCACCTATGGGGCACGCCGAGACCCCCGGCGGCCGACACCGGCGGGGGTCCGAGGGGCAGGCGGGGTCGGGGCGCCGGCCGGGGTGGGTCAGTGGTTGCGGGGGAAGCCCAGGTCTACGCCCGTGGGGGCGTCCGCCGGGTCGGGCCAGCGGGTGGTGACGACCTTGCCGCGGGTGTAGAAGTGCGTGCCGTCGTTGCCGTAGATGTGGTGGTCGCCGAAGAGCGAGTCCTTCCAGCCGCCGAAGGAGTGGTAGCCCACCGGCACCGGGATCGGCACGTTGACGCCGACCATGCCGGCCTCGACCTCCAGCTGGAAGCGGCGGGCCGCGCCGCCGTCGCGGGTGAAGATCGCGGTGCCGTTGCCGAAGGGCGACGCGTTGATCAGCGCCAGGCCCTCCTCGTACGTCTCGGCGCGCAGCACGCACAGGACCGGGCCGAAGATCTCGTCGCGGTAGGCGTCCGACGTGGTCGGCACGTGGTCGAGGAGGGACAGGCCGATCCAGTGGCCGTTCTCGAAGCCGTCGACGGTGTGGTCGGATCCGTCGAGGACGACCGTGGAGCCCTGGGCCGCCGCGCCCTTCACGTACGACGCCACCTTGTCGCGGTGGGCCGCGGTGATCAGCGGGCCCATCTCGGAGGCCGGGTCGTTGCCGGGGCCGATCTTGATCTTCTCGGCACGCTCGCGGATCTTCTCCACCAGCTCGTCGCCGATCGCGCCCACCGCGACGACCGCGGAGATCGCCATGCAGCGCTCGCCCGCGGAGCCGTACGCGGCCGAGACCGCGGCGTCGGCGGCGGCGTCGAGGTCGGCGTCCGGCAGCACCAGCATGTGGTTCTTCGCGCCGCCGAGCGCCTGCACCCGCTTGCCGTTGGCGGAGGCCGTGGTGTGGATGTGGCGGGCGATCGGGGTCGAGCCGACGAAGGAGACCGCGGCCACGTCCGGGTGGGCGAGGAGCGCGTCGACCGCGACCTTGTCGCCGTGCAGCACGGTGAAGACGCCGTCGGGAAGCCCCGCCTCCGCGAGCAGCTCGGCGATCTTCATCGACGCCGACGGGTCCTTCTCGGACGGCTTCAGGATGAAGGCGTTACCGCACGCGATGGCGAGCGGGAACATCCACATCGGCACCATCGCCGGGAAGTTGAACGGCGTGATGCCCGCGACGACGCCCAGCGGCTGGCGGATGGAGGCCACGTCCACCCGGCTGGAGACCTGCGTGGACAGCTCGCCCTTGAGCTGGGTGGTGATGCCGCAGGCCAGGTCGACGATCTCCAGACCGCGGGCGACCTCGCCGAGCGCGTCCGAGTGCACCTTGCCGTGCTCGGCGGTGATCAGTTCCGCGATGGCGTCCCGGTTCGCGTCGAGCAGCGCCCGGAACGCGAACAGGACGGTGGTGCGCTGCGCGAGCGAGGACGTGCCCCAGGTCGCGTACGCCGCCTTGGCGGTGGCCACCGCCTGGTCGACCTCTTCGGTCGAGGCGAAGGCGACCCGCGTGGTCACCTCGCCGGTCGCCGGGTCGGTCACCGGGCCGAAGTTGCCCGACGTGCCTTCGACGGTCTTGCCACCGATCCAGTGGTGGACGGTCTTCGTCATGTCCAAGTGCTCCTTCACAGATGGCGGCGTCGGGCGGTGACGTGCCGTTCGTACTCCTCGCGGGCCGTGACCGCCGACCGACGGGTCGCGGTCTCGGCCACGGGCACATCCCACCACGCCTGGGACGGGGGCGGGCCCGACACTGTGTCGGGCGTTTCGGTCTCCACGTAGACACATGTGGGAACGTCCGCCGAGCGCGCCCACGCGAGGGCTTCTCGCAGGTCACGCACGGTTTCGGCGCGCCGCACCCGCATGCCGAGCGAGGCCGCGTTGGCCGCGAGGTCGACCGGCAGGGGCGCGCCGTCGTAGGCGCCCGCCGACCCGCGGTACCGGTACGCCGTGCCGAACCGCTCACCCCCCACCGCGTCCGAGAGCCCGCCGATCGAGGCGTACCCATGGTTCTGGAGGATCACCACCTTGATGGGGATGTTCTCCTGCACGGCGGTGACGATTTCGGTCGGATTCATCAGATACGTACCGTCGCCGACCAGCGCCCAGACGGGCCGGCCGGGCGCCGCGAGGGCGACGCCGACGGCCGCGGGGATCTCGTAGCCCATACAGGAGTAGCCGTATTCGACGTGGTACTGGTCGCGCGAACGGGTCCGCCACAGCTGGTGGAGGTCGCCGGGGAGCGAGCCCGCCGCGTTGATCAGGATGTCGTCCCCGGTGACCAACGTGTCGAGTGCGCCGAGGACTTGGGCCTGGGTGGGGCGCGCCGCGTCGGACGCCGGGGTGTACGCGGCGTCGACCCGGCGCTCCCACGCCCCCTTCAGGCGCGCGCACTCGGCCTCGTACTCCGCCGGTACGCGGTGCCCCTTCAGCGCCTCGTGCAGCGCGGCCAGCCCGGCGCGGGCGTCGCCGACGAGCTGCCTGCCGCCCATCTTGTGCGCGTCGGCGGGCCGGATGTTGAGGTTGACGAAGCGGACGTCCGGGCCGGCGAAGAGGGTGGCGGAGGCGGTGGTGAAGTCGGTCCAGCGGGTGCCGACGCCGAGCACCACGTCGGCGGTGCGGGCCAGCTCGTCGGCGGCGGCCGTACCGGTGTGGCCGATGCCCCCCACGTCCTGGGGGTGGTCGTGGTCGAGGGCGCCCTTGCCGGCCTGGGTGCTCGCGACCGGGATGCCGGTGGACCGGGCGAGGGCGTCGAGCTCGCCCTGGGCGCGGGCGTGCCGCACCCCGCCGCCGACGACGATCAACGGCCGCCTGGCGGCAGCCAACTCCCTTGCCGCCAGGCTCAGTTCGCAAGCGTCCACTGCGGTCGACCGCACCGGCCACACCCGCTCGCGGAAGAACTCCTCGGGCCAGTCGTACGCCTCGGCCTGGACGTCCTGCGGGAGCGCGAGGGTGACGGCGCCGGTATTCGCGGGGTCGGCCAGGACGCCCATCGCGTTCAGGGCGGCCGGGATCAGCGCCTCGGGGCGGGCGACGCGGTCGAAGTAGCGCGAGACGGGCCGCAGGCAGTCGTTGACCGACACGTCGCCCGCGTACGGGACTTCGAGCTGTTGCAGGACCGGGTCGGCGGGGCGGGTGGCGAAGGTGTCGCCGGGCAGCAGGAGCACCGGCAGGTGGTTGACGGTGGCCAGGGCCGCGCCCGTGACCAGGTTGGTGGCGCCGGGCCCGATCGAGGTGGTCACCGCGTGCGCGGAGAGCCGGCCCGACTGGCGGGCGTAGCCGACGGCGGCGTGCACCATGGCCTGCTCGTTGCGGCCCTGGTGGAAGGGCATGGCCTCCGGCCCGGTTTCGAGCAGCGCCTGCCCGATCCCGGCGACGTTGCCGTGCCCGAAGATCCCCCAAGTCGCCGCGATCAGACGGTGGTTGACGCCGTCGCACGCGGTGTACTGGCGGGCCAGGAACGCGATCAGCGCCTGGGCGGTGGTGAGGCGGCGCGTGGCACCGGTCACTGGTGTCCCTCCGTCACTGGTCCCTCGGTCACTGGTATCCCTCCGTGTGATCGGGGTGGAAGGAGATCTTCCACTCCCGGTCCGGCCCCGGTCCCGCCATCACGTTCAGGTAGTACATGGCGTTGCCGGGCTGGGCGATCGACGGCCCGTGCCAGCCGTCCGGCACGAGGACGGCGTCGCCGGAGCGCACCTCGGCGAGGAGCTCCGCGCCGCCGGGGCGGGACGGCGAGATCCGCTGGTAGCCGTAGCCGTCCGGCCGCTCGAACGCGAAGTAGTAGATCTCCTCCAGCTCGCTCTCGTGGCCGGGCCGGTGCTCGTCGTGCTTGTGCGGCGGGTACGAGGACCAGTTGCCGCCCGGCGTGATGACCTCGACGGCGATGAGCCGGTCGCAGGCGAACGCGCCGGCGGCGGCGAAGTTGCGTACGGCACGGGCGGTGGTGCCCGACCCGCGCGCCTCGACGGGCACCTCCGGCGCGGGGGCGCGGCGAGCGGGGAGCCGTCGCTCGCAGCGCGCTCCTGTCAGCGCGAACCGGCCTCCCGCGCCGGAGGAGATCCGGGCGTGCGCGTCACGCGGCACATAGGCGAAGTCGGTGGGCCCCGCGAACACGCCCTCGCGTCCGGCCAGTTCGAGGTCGAGCCCGTCGACACGCACCGTGCAGCCGCCGGCGAGCGGCACCACGAGCCACTCGCTGCCGCCGGCGTCGAAGCCGTGCGAGCCGCCGGGCGGCAGGTCGAGCACGCGCAGCGAGGAGTAGGCCCACCCGGCCCGCGCCGGGTCGATGTCGAGGGTGTACGCGCCGTGGGCCGAGGTCCCCGCCCGTACCAACAGTTCCTGGTGATCCATGCCCGATCCCTACCCTTCGGCGGCGGTTGCGGCTACAGCAGTCCGACGGCGGTGTCGACGGCCGCCGCGACGTCGCCGTCGGCCGGGTAGAGGAGCGAGCGCCCGGCGACGAGCCCCTGCACGGTGGGCAGCTGGAGCGCGCCGCGCCACTTCTCGAACGCGGCGTCCTGGTCGTCCCCTATGTCGCCGCCGAGCAGCACCGCGGGCAGGGTGCTGGTGGCCATGACCTGCGCCATGTCGTCGGGGTTCTCGGTGACGGGCACCTTCAGCCAGGTGTACGCGGAGGTGCCGCCCAGGCCGGAGGCGATGGCGATGGAACGGGTGACGGCGCCGGCCGAGAGATCGCTGCGCACCTTGCCGTGGCTGCGCCGGCAGATGAACGGCTCGACGAACACGGGGAGTTGGCGCTCGGCCATGGAGTCGACGGCGCGGGCGGCGGCGTGCAGGGTGTCGAGGGAGCCCGGGTCCTGGTAGTCGATCCTGAGCAGCAGTTTGCCCGCGTCGAAGCCGAGCCGGGCCAGGTCCTGGGGTCGGTGCCCGGTGAACCGGTCGTCCATCTCGAAGGAGGCCCCGGCGAGGCCGCCGCGGTTCATGGAGCCGATGACGACCTTGCCGTCGAGGGCGCCGAGCAGCAGCAGGTCCTCCAGGACGTCGGCGCCGGCCAGCACCCCGTCGACGCCGGGCCGCGACAGGGCGAGGCGCAGCCGGTCGAGCAGGTCGCCCCGGTCGGCCATGGCGAGCGCGTCGCCGCCGACACCGAGCGCGCCGCGGGCCGGGTGATCGGCGGCGATCACCATGAGCCGCCCGCCGTCGCCGCGCAGCAGCGGTCTGCGCCTGCGGCGGGCGGCGGCCTCGGCGACGGCTTCGGGGTGGCGGGCCCGAATCCGCGCGAGCCCGGCGGGTCCGAGGCCGGCCGGGGTGGGATCGGCGGGTCCGGGATCGGCCGGTCCGCGGCCGGCGCTCACACCCGGCCGCCTTCCAGGACGCGTTCGACCTCGGCGGGGAAGGGCATGGCGGCGGAACAGGCGAGCCGGGACGCGACGATGGCGCCGGCGGCGTTGGCGTACCGCATGACCTGTTCCAGCTCCCACCCGGCGAGCAGCCCGTGGCAGAGCGCACCGCCGAACGCGTCGCCCGCGCCGAGCCCGTTGACCACGTCGACGGGCACCGGCGCCACCTCCGCGACCGTCCCGTCCCGGTGCAGGGCGAGCACCCCCTTGGGGCCCTGCTTGACGACGGCGAGTTCGACACCGGCGGCGAGCAGCGCCTCGGCCGCGGCGAGCGGCTCCCGCTCCCCGGTGGCCACCTCGCACTCGTCGAGGTTGCCGACGGCTACGGTGGCGCGGGCGAGGGCCGCGCGGTAGTGGGGCCGGGCTTCGGCGGGGTCCGCCCAGAACATGGGCCGCCAGTCCAGGTCGAAGACGGTGGCCCGGCGGGGCGGTGCAGCCGGGCCGGTCCCGGCGGCGGCGCCGCGAGCGGCGTCGGTCCCGGCGGCGTGCGCGCGCTCCCCGAGCGCGCCCAGCGTCGCCGCGCGGCTGGGCTCGGCGCACAGCCCCGTCCCGGTCACCCAGAAGATCCGCGCCGCCCGGATCGCCCCGAGGTCCAGCTCCTCCTCCCGCACCTCCAGATCGGGCGCCTTGGGCAGCCGGTAGAAGTAGAGCGGGAAGTCGTCCGGCGGGAACACCTCGCAGAAGGTGACCGGCGTGGGCAGCCCGGCGACGGGCGTGACCCAGCGCGCATCGACCCCGAACTCGCCCAGCTCCGTGCGGAGATACTCGCCGAACGGATCGCGCCCGGTCCGTGTGACGAGGGCGACGCGCCGCCCGAGCCGGGCCGCGGCGACGGCCACATTGGAGGGCGAGCCGCCGAGGAACTTCCCGAAGGAGCTGACCTCCGCGAGCGACACGCCGGTCTGCAGCGGGTAGAGGTCGACGCCGATCCGCCCCATGGCGATCACGTCGTACGGGGGCTCGGATCCGGCCACCGTCCGCCCGGTGCCGTACGAAGCCTCGTCCATGCACATCCCCTCGGATCGCCCGGTCGCCGATGCCCCAGGTCTAGCCGCCCGCTCCCACCCTGTCAATCTTTGTCCTTACATTCGGACGTGACCTTGACACCTCTCCCGGGCCTTCGGAAGGCTGGTCCCATGACGACGGCGAAGACCCGCATCCGGATCGGTTCGGCCCCCGACTCCTGGGGCGTGTGGTTTCCCGACGATCCCCGCCAAGTCCCCTGGCGGCGCTTCCTCGACGAGGTCGCGGGCGCCGGCTACCGGTGGATCGAACTCGGACCGTACGGCTATCTCCCCACCGATCCGGCGCGCCTCGCCGAGGAGACGGCCCTGCGCGATCTGCGGGTGTCGGCCGGAACGGTCTTCACGGGGCTGCACCACGGCCCGGCGGTGTGGGAGAAGACATGGGCGCACGTGGCGGACGTGGCCGCGCTCGCGCAGGCGTCCGGCGCCCGGCACCTCGTCGTGATCCCCTCGTTCTGGCGCGACGACAAGAGCGGCGAGGTCCTGGAGGACAGCACCCTGACGGCCGCGCAGTGGCGCGATCTCGCCGGTCAGACCGAGCGCCTGGCCCGCGAGGTGCGGGACCGCTACGGCCTGCGCGTCGTGGTGCACCCGCACGCCGACACCCACATCGACAGCGAGGAGAACGTGGCCCGGTTCCTGCACGCCACCGACTCCGACCTGGTCTCGCTCTGTCTTGACACCGGGCACTACGCGTACTGCGGCGGCGACAGCGTCAAGCTGATCGAGACGTACGGGGAGCGGATCGGCTACCTCCACCTCAAGCAGGTGGACCCGGCGGTGCTGGCCCGAGTCCGCGCCGAGGGAACGCCGTTCGGGCCGGCCGTCGCGCGGGGCGTGATGTGCGAGCCGCCGCACGGCGTGCCCGCGCTCGAACCGGTCCTGGCCGCGGCCCAGGCCCTCGGCGTCGACCTCTTCGCCATCGTGGAGCAGGACATGTACCCGTGCGATCCCGACAAGCCGCGCCCGATCGCCGAGCGCACCCGCGCCTTCCTGCGTTCCTGCGGAGCCTGACATGACGCTCGGCATCGCCGTCATCGGCACCGGGCGCATGGGCGCCGACCACGTGCGCCGCATCGACTCGGTGATCGGCGGCGCCCGCGTGGCCGCCGTCGCCGACCTGGACGCGGAACGCGCGGGCGCCGTCGCCGCGGGCATCGAGGGGTGCTCGGTGCACACCGACCCGGCCGCGGCGATGAGCGCGCCCGGCGTGGACGCCGTCCTCGTCGCCTCCTCGGGCCCGGCCCACGAGGCGGCCCTGCTCGACGCCTTCGCGCGCGGCCTGCCGGTCCTGTGCGAGAAGCCGCTCACCCCCGACCCGGCCGGCGCCCTGCGCGTCATGGCGGCGGAACAGCGCCTCGGGCACCGCCTTGCCACGGTGGGCTTCATGCGCCGGTACGACCGCGAGTACCAGGAGCTCCAACAGATCCTTGAGCGGGGCGAGTTGGGCCGCCCCCTGATGCTGCACTGCCGCCACCGCAACGCGGCGTCGCCGTCCTTCTTCACCACCGAGATGCTGATCCGCGACTCCGTGGTGCACGAGGCGGACGCCACCCGCTGGCTGCTCGGCCAGGAGATCACCTCCGTACAGGTGCTGCGCCCGCGCCCCTCCTCGTACGCGCCCGCGGGGCTCGGCGATCCCCAGCTCGTCCTGTTCGAGACGGACGGCGGCGCCGTGGTCGACGTCGAGATCTTCGTCAACTGCGGCTTCGGGTACGAGGTGCGCTGCGAGGCGGTCTGCGAGCGGGGCACGGCCTCGATCGGCGAGGGCGGCGGCCTCGTGACGCGGACCGAGGGGCGCGCGGCCGGCGCGATCCCGCAGGACTTCACGGTCCGGTTCGCCGACGCGTACGACCGCGAGGTGCAGGCGTGGGTGGACGCGACCCGGCGGGGCCGCGCCGAGGGAGCGAGCGTCTGGGACGGGTACGCGGCGGCGACGGTCTGCGAGGCGGGGGTACGCGCCCAGCGGTCGGGCGAACGGGTCCGCGTGGAACAGACCGCGCGCCCCGCGCTCTACAAGTAGCGGGCCGGACCGCCCGCCTCGGCACACTCTTGACCGGCGGTGATCACCCATGACCACTGGCGATCTTTTTGTTGGGCTTCGCCGCTCTTCCCTACGCTTCACCGCTCTTCATCGCATTCGTCACAAGGATCTCCTTCCCGTCACACATGTCTCGATTACGCGGGTCTTGCGTCACAGGCAGTCGACAGGCACGCCCTCGGCCTCACTCTGCGTCGTTCAACGGGCACAGGCTGAGTGATCGCCAAGCGTTCGCGTCGCAGCTCCCCCGACGGCCTTCCGGCCGCCGCTGCGGCGTACGCAGGGAGGTGCCGCACATGACCGACCGCAGACTCTGGTCCTACAAGGAGATCGCCGCGCACATCCGGGTGCAGCCGGACACCGTGCGCTCCTACCGCAAACACGGGCTCCTTCCGGCGCCGGACCTCGTGGAGAACGGCAAGCCCTACTGGTTCGCCGACACCATCCGCACCTGGGTCGCGCGACGCCCCGGCAACCGCGGCCGCCGTGACGGCTGAGCCGGGCGACGCCACCCACGTGGCGGCTCGCTTAATACCCCCTAGGGGTATAACGTTGCGTGGGTGAGGGCATCCACGGTCCCCCGCGACCCGTCGACGCCCGACGCACCATGGATCAGTACGCCCGTGAAGAGGAGAACGCCATGACCGCCGAGACCGAGATCTCCGCCGCCGCGACCGGTTCCTGCTGCTCGCCCGCCGGTTCCTGCCACGGCGACGGGGCGGCCGACGTCCAGGTGGGCGCCGTCACCACCGTCTACCGGGTCTCCGGCATGAGCTGCGGCCACTGCGAGGGCGCGGTGTCCGGCGAGATCTCCGAGATCGAGGGGGTCGGCTCGGTGAAGGCGGTCGCCGCCACCGGCGAGGTCACCGTGATCTCGGCGGCCCCGCTCGACGAGGAGGCCGTACGGGCCGCCGTCGACGAGGCCGGGTACGAACTGGTCGGCCGCGCCTGACGGCACGGCTCCCCTCCACCCCCTCCGCTCCTCCGTCGGGCCGCACCCGGCCGGCTCCGCGCCGGCCGGGTGCGGCCCGGCCGTTTTGCGTAGTTCCGCCGTGCGCGACCCGCGCCGGGAAGAAGTTGAACCGGATGAATCCGGTGATCGCGGGCGCGGCTCTGGCGCTCCCCCCGATGTTCGTGGTACCCAACACCCTACGGTTGCGTTCCTTCACCTGACCTCCACAAAGAGATCTAGATCACAGAGGTTTTGAGGTAACCATCGGGAGGGGTCGGGAGTCTAAGTGGGCGATGCCACGGATGTCTTGGGGGACGTCCATGGAATGTCTTGGGGGACGTTCCAGGCAACGCGTTGGCCGGGGCACGTACGTCGGGAGCTTTGAGCGGCCCACCGACAGGTACGTACCCCGGCAGACCGCCTAGACCCCCGGCTCGGATCCCGTGGGGGGAATCCGCACCGGGAAACAGGGAAGCGCCCCGACTGCCGACCCGTGGGGGGATCGGCAGCGGGGCGCTTTCCGTATGTCCGGGGGCGGCTCGGCCGCCGTCGACCGGCAGCTGGACTCAGCGGCCCTCGACCGGAACGAAGTCCCGGAGAACCTCACCGGTGCTGCGTCAGCCCGGGGGACGACCCCCGGACCCCCAGCAACTCAGCTCAGCGGCCCTCAACCGGAACGAAGTCCCGGAGAACCTCGCCGGTGCTGTGTCAGCCCGGGGGACGACCCCCGGACCCCCAGCAACTCAGCTCAGCGGCCCTCAACCGGAACGAAGTCCCGGAGCACCTCGCCGGTGTAGATCTGGCGGGGGCGGCCGATGCGGGAGCCGGGCTCCTTGATCATCTCGTGCCACTGGGCGATCCAGCCCGGGAGGCGGCCGAGGGCGAAGAGGACCGTGAACATCTCGGTCGGGAAGCCCATGGCGCGGTAGATCAGACCCGTGTAGAAGTCCACGTTCGGGTACAGGTTGCGCGAGACGAAGTAGTCGTCGCTCAGCGCGTGCTCTTCCAGCTTCAGCGCGATGTCGAGCAGCTCGTCGGACTTGCCGAGGGCCGAGAGGACGTCGTGCGCGGCGGCCTTGATGATCTTGGCGCGCGGGTCGAAGGACTTGTACACCCGGTGGCCGAAGCCCATCAGGCGGACGCCGTCCTCCTTGTTCTTCACCTTGCGGATGAAGGAGTCGACATCGCCGCCGTTGGCCTGGATGCCTTCCAGCATCTCCAGGACGGACTGGTTGGCGCCGCCGTGCAGGGGGCCCCACAGCGCGCTGATGCCGGCCGAGATCGACGCGAACATGTTGGCCTGCGAGGAGCCGACCAGACGCACGGTGGAGGTCGAACAGTTCTGCTCGTGGTCCGCGTGCAGGATGAGCAGCTTGTCCAGCGCCGAGACGACGACCGGGTCCAGCTCGTACTCCTGGGCCGGCACCGAGAACGTCATGCGCAGGAAGTTCTCGACGTAGCCGAGGTCGTTGCGCGGGTAGACGAAGGGGTGGCCGATCGACTTCTTGTACGCGTACGCCGCGATCGTCGGCAGCTTGGCGAGCAGCCGGATCGTGGACAGGTGGCGCTGCTTCTCGTCGAACGGGTTGTGGCTGTCCTGGTAGAACGTGGACAGCGCGGACACCACGGACGACAGCATCGCCATCGGGTGGGCGTCACGCGGGAAGCCGTCGAAGAACCGCTTCACGTCCTCGTGGAGCAGCGTGTGACCGGTGATCTCGTCCTTGAAGCTGGAGAGCTCGTCGACGGTCGGAAGCTCGCCGTTGATCAGCAGGTACGCGACCTCGACGAAGGTCGAGCGCTCCGCGAGCTGCTCGATCGGGTACCCGCGGTAGCGCAGGATGCCCTGCTCACCGTCCAGGTAGGTAATGGCGGATTTATAGGCGGCGGTGTTGCCATATCCGCTGTCGAGGGTGACCAGCCCGGTCTGGGCTCGGAGCTTCCCGATGTCGAAGCCCTTGTCGCCGACGGTGCTGTCGATCACCGGGTAGGTGTACTCGCCATCGCCGAACCGCAGTACTACAGCGTTGTTCGCGTTCTCGCTCACGTCATCCCTCACCGACGTAGTGCCTCTTCTTCGAGGTGCCCTGACTGTCTCTACCATCCCCCATTTGGCTCAGCAGAGTGCACTCGGGGTCGCCCATTGGGCTTATTCACGGCACTCAGTGCCGTCAACCTGCTCATCCTGCCCCCTTCGCCCCGGTTAGGAAAGTCCGGGGTGGAGTTTCACACCAAAGTGCCCCCTGCCAGCCGGTGGGCCAGTGCGGTGAAGCGCCTGCCTGCGGAAACCGTGCGGACCGCCTGGCCGATCGCCTTGCGGGACCCCACCAGGACGACGAGCTTCCTGGCCCGGGTCACCGCCGTGTAGAGCAGATTGCGCTGAAGCATCATCCACGCACTCGTGGTGACCGGGATGACGACGGCCGGGTACTCGCTGCCCTGGGAGCGGTGGATCGTCACGGCGTAGGCGTGGGACAGCTCGTCCAGCTCGTCGAAGTCGTACGGCACCTCCTCGTCCTCGTCGGTCAGGACCGTCAGGCACTGGTCGTCGAGGTTGAGCGCGGTGACCACGCCGACGGTGCCGTTGAAGACGCCGTTCTTGCCTTTGTCGTAGTTGTTGCGGATCTGGGTGACCTTGTCGCCGACGCGGAACACCCGCCCGCCGAACCTCTTCTCCGGAAGGTCGGGCCGGGCCGGGGTGATCGCCTGCTGGAGCAGGCCGTTGAGGGCGCCCGCGCCGGCCGGGCCGCGGTGCATCGGCGCCAGCACCTGGATGTCGCGGCGCGGGTCGAGCCCGAACTTCGCGGGGATGCGCCGGGCCGCCACGTCGACGGTGAGGCGGCCCGCGTCCTCCGTCTCGTCCTCCACGAACAGGAAGAAGTCGTCGAGGCCCGAAGTGAGGGGCGGAGCACCGGAGTTGATGCGGTGCGCGTTGGTGACGACGCCGGACTGCTGAGCCTGGCGGAAGATGCGCGTCAGCCGCACGCGGGGCACGGGCCCGCCCTCGGCGAGCAGATCGCGCAGCACCTCTCCGGCGCCGACCGAGGGCAGCTGGTCGACGTCGCCCACCATCAGCAGATGGGCGCCGGGGGCCACCGCCTTGACCAGCTTGTTGGCGAGGAGCAGGTCGAGCATGGAGGCCTCGTCGACGACGACCAGGTCCGCGTCGAGCGGCCGGTCCTTGTCGTACGCCGCGTCCCCGCCCGGTTTCAGTTCCAGCAGGCGGTGCACGGTGGAGGCCTCGGCGCCGGTCAGCTCGGCCAGGCGCTTGGCGGCCCGCCCGGTCGGCGCGGCGAGCACCACCTTGGCCTTCTTGGCGCGGGCCAGCTCCACCACCGAGCGGACCGTGAACGACTTGCCGCAGCCGGGCCCTCCGGTGAGCACGGCCACCTTGCTGGTGAGGGCGAGCTTGACGGCCTCCTGCTGCTCGGGGGCGAGCTCGGCGCCGGTGCGGGTGGCCAGCCAGCCGAGCGCCCTGTCCCAGTCCACCCCGACGAAGCCCGGCATCCGGTCCTCGCCGGTCCGCAGGAGCCGGCCCACCTGGGCGGCTAGCGACAGCTCAGCGCGGTGGAACGGCACGAGGTAGACGGCGACGACGGGCTCGCCCCCGTCGGGCCCCGGCACCTTCTCGCGCACGGCGCCCTCCTCGGCGATCAGCTCCGCGAGGCACTCGATGACGAGCCCGGTGTCGACCTGGAGGAGCTTCACCGCGTCCGCGATCAGCCGCTCCTCGGGCAGGAAGCAGTGCCCCTGGTCGGTGGATTGCGACAGCGCGTACTGAAGGCCCGCCTTCACGCGCTCCGGGCTGTCGTGCGGGATGCCGACGGCCTGGGCGATCGTGTCGGCGGTGAGGAACCCGATGCCCCAGACATCGGCGGCGAGCCGGTAGGGCTGGTTCTTCACGACGGAGATCGAGGCGTCCTCGTACTTCTTGTAGATGCGCACCGCGATGGAGGTGGAGACGCCGACGCCCTGCAGGAAGACCATGACCTCCTTGATCGCCTTCTGCTCCTCCCAGGCGGCCGCGATCTTCTTGGTCCGCTTGGGTCCGAGCCCCGGCACCTCGATCAGGCGCTTCGGCTCCTGCTCGATGATGTCGAGCGTGTCGGCGCCGAAGTGCTGGGTGATGCGGTCGGCGAAGACCGGGCCGATGCCTTTGATCAGGCCGGAGCCGAGATAGCGGCGGATGCCCTGGATGGTGGCGGGCAGCACCGTCGTGTAGTTGTCGACGGTGAACTGCTTGCCGTACTGGGGGTGCGAGCCCCAGCGGCCCTCCATGCGCAGCGACTCCCCCGGCTGCGCGCCGAGCAGCGCGCCGACCACCGTGAGGAGGTCGTTGCCGCCCCGGCCGGTATCGACCCGTGCGACGGTGTATCCGCTCTCCTCATTGGCGTACGTGATCCGTTCGAGGACGCCCTCCACCACCGCCGTACCCGTGAGACTCGCCATGCCCCGACGCTACCGCCCCGCACTGACAATGCGGACAACACGGCTTCGTACCAAGGGAGTCGGGGTGCGCAAGGGGGCTGCGGGGTTCACCGGGACCGATGGGACGCGATGGGAGCACCGGGGTCGATGGGAACGGTGGGGCCACAGGGGTTCAAGGGGGCCCGGCCCGTCGACCGGGCCCCTTGATTTTCCCTCCCCGTCAACGCTCCTCGAAATCCCCCCGGATCCCTCCCCTGAAGCGCTGACCTACCTAAAGACATCCGTCACGCCGGAAGGGTTGCACGATTGCGGGCAGTAATTTTCCCGGCCGCCCGGCCCCCGCCCGCCGCACGCTCGACATGCCGACGAAGCGGGGCAAAAGTAGCGTTCGACCCATGACTCACGACGCATCTCCTTCCGACCGGCCCCTGCAGCAGGACGTCCTGGACGAGCTCGGCGACGACGGGCTCCAGCGGATCGCCGGGCTCCTCGACACGGACGCGGCGGGCGCGCGGGACATGGTGGGGACGACGATGTCCACACTCTCGGGCGATCTGCCGCAGGACGGCCAGGACGAGGTCCGCCAGGCCGTCACGGAGGCGGCAGCCGCCGAACCCGAGCCGGCCCCCGGGGACACCCCCCTGCAGGGCGTGGCCACCCTCGGTGGCGGCCTCGGCGGGATGCTGAGCGGCGGTCTCGCGGCCGGGATGCTCGCGAAGGTGGCCCGGCCGGTCGCGAACGCGGTGGCCAAGAAGACCGGACTGCCCCCGGCCACGGTGACGAAGGCCCTGGAGGTCGTCCTGCCGGTGGCACTCGCGGTGCTGACCAAGCGGGCGGCCACGAAGTCCGGCGCACAGGGCACGGCACCCGGCGCGGGCGGCGCCTCCGGGGGCGGCGGCCTCGGGGACATCCTGGGCCAGATCCTGGGCGGCGGAACGAAGAGGTAGCCCGCACGCGCACCGGGGCGGCCCCACCGGGAGTCGGCGGCCCGCGGGATCGTGGCCGGCCCCCGCTCCGGGAATCGGCGCCGCCGCCGGGGGCGCCGGTGCCCGCCCCGGCCCAGGCCGGGTACCGAGGTCGTACCCCCACCGGGCAGCAGACCGGCCGCGTCCGCGACGGCATCGCCCCCGCGCCGGCCTGGGCCGGGGCGGGGGCGGGGTCGGCTGGGTCAGGCGCCGCCGCTGCGCAGGAACGCGTCGCCGTGGGCCGCGATGTGCGCCTCAAGGGCGGCCAGCGCCAGCTGGGTCGTGGCCTCCGACCCGCCGCCGTGCCGCTCCGCGTAGTACGCCGCGCCGAGCTTCTTCAGGAGGTCGTTGCCGGCCCGCTGCTGCTGGACCTCGTCCACCTTCTGCTTGCCCTGTTGCATGGCGCTCTGCGCCTGCTCCTTGGCCCGGTCGAGAAAACCCGCCATGACTGTCTCCGATCGTGATCGTGGCCCCGTCCTGGCATCACTTCCCCCATCCTGCCTCCTTAGTACGCCTCCCTCACCCGGGCGCCCGCGTCACACCCCGTCCGCGCGCCCGCTGCACCGCCGCGCCCACCCCCGGCGCCGTCTCGTACGCCCATACGAATACTCTGACGCGCATGCCCGCCCCCGCCCGCCCCAGGGCCCACTCGCGCCACACCGTCGCCGCTCAGGCTTCCGCGCTGGCCCTCGGTGTCCTGCTGGCGGTCACGGCGTGCTCGGGCGCGCCGTCCGGCGCTCCGGCCGCCGTGCAGTCGGGCGCGGCCCAGTCCGCCGCGAGCCCCGAGGCGCAGGTCGACATAACGGCCGGGCCCACCCCGTCCCTTCCGCCGGGCACGATCACGCTCGCGTTCGGCGGCGACGTCCACTTCACCGAGCGGACCGCGTCCCGCCTGAACGCGACCCCCGCCGACCCGGCGCTCGGCCCGATATCCAGGACCGTCGCGAGCGCCGACTTCGCGATGGTCAACCTGGAGACGGCGATCACCACGCGCGGCTCCGCCGAGCCGAAGCTGTACCACTTCCGTACGCCGCCGAGCGCGCTGACCGCGCTCCAGAAGTCGGGGGTGGACGCGGTGTCGATGGCCAACAACCACGCCGTCGACTACGGCCCGGCGGGCCTCGCCGACACGCTCGACGCCGTGCACCACGCGCCGATACCGGTCCTCGGGATCGGGGCGAACGAGGCCGAGGCGTACAAGCCGTACGTCAAGGACATCCGCGGGGTGAAGCTGGCCGTCGTCGCGGCGAGCCAGGTGATGGACCTGACCAACGACAAGTTCCGGGCCGGCCCCAAGAAGCCCGGCATAGCCTCCGCGCTCGACACGACGAAGCTCGTCGCGGCGGTGAAGCGGGCGAAGGCGCGGGCCGATGTGGTCGTGGTGTACCTGCACTGGGGTACGGAGGGGCAGAGCTGCCCGGGGCCCGAGCAGAAGTCCATCGCCGCGAAGCTGTCCGCGGCGGGGGCGACGGCGGTGGTCGGTACGCACGCGCACGTGATGCTGGGGTCGGGGATGCTGGGCAGGACGTACGTCAACTACGGCCTGGGGAACCTGCTTTGGTACGGGACGTCGCCGTATCCGCACTCCAACGACAGCGGGATCGCCACGTTGACGATCGCTCGGGGCCGGGTGGTGAAGCAGGGCTTCGCGCCGGCGGTGGTGGATGGGCGGGGTGTGCCCATGCCGCAGTCCGGGGCGGCGGCCCAGTCCGTGACCTCCCGCCTCACCTCCCTCCGCCCCTGCACCTCCCTGACCCCGGCCCCCCAGTAGCCGGCCCGCACTGGGCATGCCGCCCAGGCCACCCCCGCCTGGGCCGTGGCCCCGAGGGCGCCGACACCAGGCACCCCGCCCAAGGGCCAACCCACCCAGGGGCGCGGGGAACTGCGCGGGCGCCCCAGCACGGTCCGCACCCGAAGTCCGGGGGGTCGCTGGGGCTCCGCCCCAGACCCCGTTCGCGCCTTAAGGGCGCTCGTCCTCAAACGCCGGACAGGCTGAGGGTGCCGAGACTGGGCACCCTGCCCAAAGCCGGCCCACCCAGGGGCGCGGGGAACTGCGCGGGCAAGCCCGCACGGCCCCCGAAGCCGCGCCCCGGAGCCCTACCCCGCCCGCCGCACCGCCGCGGTCGACGCCCGCACCATCAGTTCGCCGTGGACCGTCGCGATCCCCCCCGGCGGAGCCGGATCGAGAGCGAGGGCGAGACGGCCCGCCCGAGCCCCCGCCTCCGCCAACGGCAACCGCACCGTCGTCAGCCCCGGCACCGCGTCCGCGCTGAACGGCAGATCCCCGAACCCCGCCACCGACACGTCCCCCGGCACGGAGATCCCCCGGTCCCGCAGCGCCGCACACGCCCCCAGCGCCACCGTGTCGTTCGCCGCGACCACGGCAGTCAACTCCCCGTCCCTGCGCAGGAGTTCGAGCGTCGCGTCGTACCCGGAACGCCGGTCGTACGACCCGTGCACCACCAGGTGGTCGAGCAGGAGCCCGGCCTCAGCGAGCGCGGCCTGGTGGCCTTCGAGCCGGTGCCGGGTCGTGGTGCGCTCGGTGGGCCCGGCCACGTACCCGATCCGGCGGTGGCCGAGGCCGATGAGGTGTTCCGCGAGGCGCCGGCCGCCGCCCCGGTTGTCGAAGGCGAGCGTCGCCGTGACGCTGTCGCCGGACAGCGGGGGCCGCCCGCACAGCACGATCCGCGTACCCGCGTCGGCCAGCCGCGCCAGCTTCGCGCCGACCGCCGCCGCGTGCTCGGGGTCCTCCAGCGCGCCGCCCGTCACGATGACCGCCGCCGCGCGCTGGCGCTGGAGCAGCGTCAGATAGGTGAGTTCGCGCTCCGGCGAGCCCCCGGTGTTGCAGATGACGGAGAGCTTCTCGCGCCCCCCGCGCACCCCGCCCTCCTCGCCGATCGCGGCCTGCGCCGCCCCCGCGATGATGCCGAAGAACGGGTCGGCGATGTCGTTGACCAGGATGCCGACCAGATCGGACGTGGCCGCGGCGAGCGAACTCGCGGGCCCGTTCAGGACGTAGTCGAGCTCGTCGACCGCGCGCAGCACCCGCTCCCGCGTGGCCGCCGCCACCGGATAGTTGCCGTTGAGCACGCGTGAGACGGTCGCCGGGGACACCTGGGCCCGTGCCGCCACGTCCGCCAGGGTCGCTGTCATCTCTGCCTCCGCACCGTTCGGGCCGTGGTGGTGGAACCGCGGCCGGCCAGGTCGCACCGTGCCGCCGCGTCCCGGAACCGTCCCGGGGCCACGGTCGAACCACTGCCCGGCCGTTCAAGCATTCGGCCTCTTGTCGGAGGCGCTGTGCGCAGGCTAGCGTCCTGCCCTGTAGAAAGCGCTTACTATCCCCGGAAACAGCCCGGAGTGATCGCATGACTCGGAGGGATCGGATGACGACGTCGTCACGCAGGACCGTGCGGATCGCCATGAACGGCGTCACCGGACGCATGGGTTACCGCCAGCACCTCGTACGCTCCCTCCTCGCCCTGCGCGAACAGGGCGGCCTCGACCTCGGCGACGGAACCACGCTGTGGCCGGAGCCCGTCCTGGTCGGCCGGCGCGACCACGCGCTCAAGGCGATGGCCGACCGGCACGGCCTCACCGAGTGGTCGACGGACCTGGACGCGGTGCTCGCCGACCCGGGCGTCGACATCTACTTCGACGCCCAGGTGACGTCCGCCCGCGAGGAGGCGCTCGGCAAGGCCATAGCGGCCGGCAAGCACATCTACACCGAGAAGCCGACCGCGACGGGCCTCGCCGGCGCGCTCGACCTGGCCCGGCGCGCCCGCGCGGCCGGCGTCAAGCACGGCGTCGTCCAGGACAAGCTCTTCCTGCCGGGTCTGCTGAAGCTGAAGCGCCTGGTCGACGGCGGATTCTTCGGCCGGATCCTGTCCGTGCGGGGCGAGTTCGGCTACTGGGTCTTCGAGGGCGACTGGCAGGGCGCGCAGCGCCCGTCCTGGAACTACCGGCGCGAGGACGGCGGCGGCATCGTCGTGGACATGTTCCCGCACTGGGAGTACGTCCTGCACGAGCTGTTCGGCCGGGTCACCGCCGTGACCGCGCAGACCGCCACCCACATCCCGCAGCGCTGGGACGAGCAGGGCAAGCCGTACGCGGCGACCGCCGACGACGCCGCGTACGGGATCTTCCAGCTGGAGGGCGGCGCGATCGCCCAGATCAACTCCTCGTGGGCGGTGCGCGTCCACCGCGACGAGCTCGTCGAGTTCCAGGTGGACGGCACGGAGGGCTCGGCCGTCGCGGGCCTGCGCACCTGCCGTGTCCAGCACCGCGGTTCGACGCCGAAGCCGGTGTGGAACCCCGACCTTCCCGCCACCGAGCCGTTCCGCGCGCAGTGGCAGGAGGTGCCGGACAACGACACGTTCGACAACGGGTTCAAGGCGCAGTGGGAGCTGTTCCTGCGGCACGTCGTACTCGACGAGCCCTACCACTGGGACCTGTTCGCGGGCGCGCGCGGCGTGCAGCTCGCCGAACTCGGCCTGCGCTCCTGCGCGGAGGGCCGCCGTCTCGACGTGCCGGAGATCGCCCTGTGAGCCTCCTCCTTCCCGGCCCCGACGGCACGACCCGGCGGTACGAGCCCCGCGCGGTCCCGCTCGCGCTGCCGCCGGGCCCGCCGCCCCACTCCCGTACGGTCTTCTCGGCCGCGCACGTGGTCGCGGACCCGTATGCCGATGCCCCGCCCGACGGACCCGCCGCCGTCGACTGGGACGCCACGCTCGCCTTCCGCCGCCACCTGTGGTCGCACGGGCTCGGCGTCGCGGAGGCGATGGACACGGCACAGCGCGGCATGGGCCTCGACTGGCCCGCCGCCGCCGAGCTGATCCGCCGAAGTGCCGCCGAGGCCAAGGCGGTTGACGGACGGATCGCCTGCGGTGTCGGAACGGACCAGCTCGCCTCGGGCGGGCTCGCCGAGGTGCGGGCGGCGTACGAGGAGCAGCTCGCGCTGGTCGAGGAGGCGGGGGCGCAGCCGATCCTGATGGCGTCGCGCGCCCTCGCGGCGGCGGCCCGCGGCGCCGAGGACTACCTCGCGGTGTACGGGGAGCTGCTGCGCCAGGCGTCCGGGCCGGTGATCCTGCACTGGCTGGGCCCGATGTTCGACCCGGCGCTCGACGGCTACTGGGGCTCGCCCGGCCTGGACGCGGCCACGGAGACCTTCCTCGACGTCATCGCCGCGCACCCCGACAAGGTCGACGGCATCAAGGTGTCCCTCCTCGACGCCCGCCGCGAGGTGGAGCTGCGGCGCCGCCTGCCCGCCGGCGTCCGGTGCTACACGGGCGACGACTTCCACTATCCCGAGCTGATCGCGGGCGACCAACAGGGCTTCAGTCACGCCCTGTTGGGCATCTTCGACCCGTTGGGGCCGCTGGCGGCGGAGGCGGTGCGCCTGCTCGACAAGGGCGACACCGAAGCGTTCCGTGCCGCCCTCGACCCGACGGTCGAGCTGTCCCGGCACCTCTTCGAGCCTCCGACCCGCTTCTACAAGACGGGCGTGGTGTTCCTGGCGTGGCTGGCGGGGCACCAGTCGCACTTCACGATGGTCGGCGGCCTCCAGTCGGCACGCTCGCTGCGGCACTTCGCGCGGGCGTACGAACTGGCGGACGGGCTCGGCCTGTTCCCCGATCCCGGGCGGGCGGAGTCCCGCATGAGGTCCCTCCTGACGGTGTACGGAGTCCCGCAATGACCACGGCCATGACCGTCCCCCCGGCCCGCTTCAGCATCAACCAGATGACGGTGAAGCAGCTCTCCCTGCCGGAGCTGGCGCAGGCGTGCGGACGGCTCGGGGTGCGCGGGGTCGGCCTGTGGCGCGAGCCGGTGGCGGCGTACGGCCTGGAGGCGGCGGCAAAGCTCGTGCGCGACACGGGACTTGAGGTGTCCTCGCTCTGCCGGGGCGGGTTCCTCACGGCGATCGACCCCGCCGAGCGGGCCGCGGCGCTCGCCGACAACCGCGCGGCTATCGACGAGGCGGCGGCGCTCGGCACGGACACGCTGGTGCTCGTGTCGGGCGGGCTCCCGGCCGGCTCCAAGGACCTCGCCGGCGCGAGGGAGCGGGTCGCCGACGCGCTGGCCTCGCTCGCCCCGTACGCCGGGGAGCGGGGCGTGCGGCTCGCCATCGAGCCGCTGCACCCGATGTTCGCGTCGGACCGCTGTGTGGTGTCCACGCTCGACCAGGCCCTGGCTCTCGCGGAACGGTTCCCGTCGTCGCAGGTGGGCGTGGTGGTCGACACGTACCACGTGTGGTGGGACGACGCGGCGCCCGCGGCGGTGCGGCGGGCGGCGGCGTCCGGCCGCGTCCACGCGTTCCAACTGGCGGACTGGGTCACGCCGCTGCCCGCGGGGGTGCTGACGGGGCGGGGCCAGTTGGGCGAGGGGTGCGTCGACTTCGCGGAGTGGTGCGGGCTGCTCGACGCGGTCGGCTACGCGGGGCCGGTGGAGGTGGAACTGTTCAACGAGGACCTGTGGGCGGGGGACGGCACGGCCCTGCTCACCGACACGGTGGCCCGCGCGACGAGCATCCTGCCCCCGTGAAACACGCACCGCCGCGGTGGGCGCGGGCGACGGGCTCGGTGCCGGGTGCCCTACGCGGGCGCGGGGCTGTGGGCTCGGTGCCGGGTGCCCTGCTAGGGGCGCAGGGCTGTGCCTTTTGCCCGGCTCCGCCGCGGTGGGCGCGGGCTGGGGGCTGCGGCACCGGTGCCCTACTTTTAGGGGCGCGGGGAACTGCGCGGGTGCCCCAGCACGGTCTGCGGACGAAAGCCGGGCCTCTGGGGCTCCGCCCCGGGAAGTCACCCCACCCCGCCCCTTCCCGAAACCCTCCGGGGGTTATGAACGGGCTGAGGTCCAAACCCCTGGGGCTCCGCCCCAGACCCCGTTCGCGCCTGAAGGGCGCTCGTCCTCAAACGCCGGACAGGCTGAAGATGCCGAGACCAGGCACCCTGCCAAGGGCGGGATGCCCATGCCAAGCACCCTGCCAAGGGCGGGATACCCATGCCAGGCACCCTGCCAGGGGCGGGATACCCATGCCAGGCACCCAGGCAAGGGCGGAGCCGATGCCACACCCTGCCAAGGGCGGAGCCGATGCCCGGCACCCTGCCAAGGGCAACCCACCCAGGGGCGCGGGGAACTGCGCGGGCGGTCCTCCACCCCGCACCCTGGAAGCACCCCGCACCGGAAAGGCGCCCCCATGCAGCTCGCCCTCTCCACCCTCGGCCTCCCCCACACCCCCCTCCCCCGCGTCGCCGACCTCGCCGCACGCTCCGGCTACCACGGCGTGGAACTCCGCACCCACCCCGAAGAACCCGTCCACCCCGCCCTCGACGCCGCGCAGCGCAGGGCCGTCGCCCGCCTCTTCGAGGCCGCCGGCGTCGAGATCCTCACCCTCGCCGCGTACGCCCGCGTAGCGGACCCCGCCGACACCACCGACCTCCCCGAACTCATCCACCTGGCAAGCGACTTGGGCGCCAAGTACATCCGCGTCTTCCCCGGTGGCGCCGAACCCGACACCGCGACCGACACCGGGACCGGCACCTCCACCGCCGACGACACCGCCGTACGCCGCCTCGCGGAGGCCGCCCCCCTCGCCCACCGCCACGGCATCCGCATCCTCCTCGAAACCCACGACTCGCACCGCACCGGCAGAGCCGCCGCCCGCGTCCTGGACCGCGTGGACCACGTCGGCGCGGGCGCGCTCTGGGACGTCATGCACACCTGGCTCGGCGGCGAGACCCCGGCGGAGTCGTTCACCCACCTCTCCCCCCACCTCGGCTACACCCAGGTGAAGGACATCGCCTCCGCCGAGGACACCACCCCGCTCCCCCTCGGCGCGGGCGTACTCCCCCTCCCCGCCTGCGTCGCCCCGCTCCCGCCGGACGGCTGGCTGTGCTGGGAGTACGAAAAGCGCTGGTACCCCAGGGCCGCCCCCCTCCCCGGCCTCCTCCAGGCAAGCCACGACCACCTGTCCCGGCTCACCGGTCGGTGAGGTTCTCCGCGCGACAGCGACACGCGCAACAGCGACACCCCGATGCGGGGCGGGCGCGGCGCGCCGGGGCGGGGGGTCGTGCGCAAAGCCTTGACCGGCACTTACTTTCGGATGACGGTTCGGGCGTGGAAGTTTCTTCCACGCCCGGCAACACCGCTTCGCCGGAAGGAGCCGCACGTGCAGCACCGCACCTCAAGACGCAGCCTCCTGACCACCACCGCCGCCCTGGCCGCCGCGACCGCCCTCGGGTCCCGGCTCCCCGCTTCGGCCGCCGCCCCGATCGCAGCGCGGCGCGACACCGACCGGCGGTTGCGCGCGATCGTCGCCCGCATGTCGGTCGAGGAGAAGATCGGCCAGCTCTTCGTCATGCGGATCTACGGGGCCTCCGCGACCGCGCCCGACCAGGCGGACATCGACGCCAACCTCCGCGAGATCGGCGTGCGCGACGCCGCCGAGCTGATCGCCACGTACCACGTGGGCGGCATCATCTACTTCAGCTGGGCGCACAACACCCGTGACCCGCACCAGATCGCGGACCTCTCCAACGGCATCCAGGCCGCGGGGCTCGCCCAGCGCGTACCCCTGCCCCTGCTCATCGCCACCGACCAGGAGCACGGCGCCGTGTGCCGGGTCGGGAAGCCCGCCACGCTCTTCCCGGGCGCGATGGCGATGGGCGCGGGCGGTTCGCCGGAGGACGCCCGCACGCTGGGCCGGATCTCGGGCGCGGAGCTCGCCGCGATCGGCATTCGCCAGGACTACTCGCCCGACGCCGACGTGAACATCAACCCCGCCAACCCGGTCATCGGCGTACGGTCCTTCGGCGCGGACCCGTCCGCCGTGGCGCGGATGGTCGCGGCGGAGGTGCGCGGCTACCAGGAGTCGTCCGTCGCCGCGACCGCGAAGCACTTTCCGGGGCACGGCGACACGAGCGTGGACAGCCACACCGGAATTCCGGTGATCACGCACAGCCGCGAGGAGTGGGAGCGGCTCGACGCGCCGCCGTTCAGGGCCGCGATCGCGGCCGGGATCGACGCGATCATGACGGCGCACATCCAGTTCCCGGCGCTCGACCCGAGCAACGACCCGGCGACGCTCTCCCACCCCATCCTCACCGGCATCCTGCGCGAACAGCTCGGCTACGACGGGGTCGTCATCACGGACTCGCTCGGCATGAAGGGCGTACGCGACAAGTACGGGGACGACCGGGTGCCGGTGCTGGCACTCGGGGCGGGCGTCGACCAGCTGCTCGATCCGCCCAAGCTGGACGTGGCGTTCGGCGGGGTGCGGGCGGCGGTGGCGAGCGGGGAGCTGAGCGAGGCGCGGCTCGACGCGTCGGTACTGCGGATCCTGCGGCTCAAGGAGCGCCGGGGCCTCTTCGCCCGGCCGTACGTGTCCGCGCGGGGCGTGGACCGGATCGTGGGCACGCGGGCGCACCTGCGCGCGGCGGACGGGATCGCGGAGCGCACGACGACGCTGCTCGCCAACGCGGGCGGTCTGCTGCCGCTGTCGCGGCGGCGGCACGAGCGGCTGCTCGTCGTGGGCGCGGACCCGGACTCGCCGTCCGGCACGACGGGCCCGCCGACGTCCGTCCTCGCGGCCGCGCTCTCCGAACTCGGCTTCAGCACAACGGCGTTGCCGACGGGGACCACGCCCTCCCCCGCCCGGATCGACGCGGCGGTCGCGGCGTGCGCGGGACACGACGCGGTGATCGTCGGCACGTACGACGCGGGGCCGGGTGGCGCCCAGAGCCGACTCGTGACGGCCCTGGGCGCGACAGGTGTGCCGGTGGTACACCTCGCGCTGCGCAACCCGTACGACATCGCGTACCTGAGCGGATTCGGAGCATCCCTCGCGACGCACTCCTGGACGGACGTCGAACTCCGCGCAGCGGCACGGGTGTTGACGGGCCGGTCCCATCCCCGAGGCCGCCTCCCGGTAGCCGTGCCCCGAGCCGACGACCCGACCCGCGACCTCTACCCGATCGGCCACGGCCTGTCGTACTAGCACTCCAGCCAGCGCTCCAGCCGGTACCCCCGACGTGGATCGCTGGTGCGCCGTCCGAATCGGCCGCGTCTACGGGTGGGTGTCCGTGATCGCGATGACCTCGTCGAGGCGTTTCAGGGCGGCCTGCAGGTCGTCGGCCTTGGCCTGGATGCGGTCGCGCTCGGCGCGCAGCATGGCCCGTTGTTCGGCGTCGGTGTGCCCGGCGTCCCAGCACGGAAGGAGTTCGGTGATCCTTCGGCTGGACAGGCCGGCGGCGAACATCTGCTGGAAGAAGCGCACCAGGGGCACGGCGTCCTGCCGGTAGAGGCGCTGGCCGGATGGGCTGCGCTCCGCGACGAGGAGTCCCTGCTGCTCGTAGTAGCGCACGGCGCGTACCGAGACGCCGGCGCCCCGCGCCACCTCGCCGATGCGGACCAGCCGTTCGGTCGCGGCCTCCGTGACGGTCATGACGACTCCCCTCACCGCGGTCCCGACGACCGGCACTTGCCTCTGACGCCAACGTCAGGTTCTAGCGTACCGGGCATGGACATCAACAACTCAGTTGCCCTTGTCACCGGAGCCAACCGCGGCCTGGGCCGCGCCTTCGCCCAGCGCCTGCTCGAACGGGGCGCCCGCAAGGTCTACGCGGCGGCCCGCCGGCCGGAGTCCGTGGACCTGCCCGGGGTCGAGGTGCTGACCCTCGACATCACCGATCCCGCATCCGTCAGGGCCGCCGCCGAGGCCGCTCCGGACGTCTCGCTGCTCGTCAACAACGCGGGGATCCAGACGGGGACCGACCTGGTGACCGGTGCGCTGGACGCGGTGCGGCAGGAGCTGGAGACCAATGTGTTCGGCCACCTGGGAATGATCCGGGAGTTCGCGCCGACGCTCGCCGGGAACGGCGGAGGCGCGATCGTGAACGTCCTCTCCGCCATGTCGTGGTTCGGGGGCGCGGGCGCCAATGCCTACCACCTGACCAAGGCTGCCGCCTGGGCCATGACCAACGGCGTCCGCCTGGAGCTCGCCGAACAGGGCACGCTCGTGACGGCGGTGCACCTCGGCCTGGCCGACACCGACATGGCCGCGGGGTGGCCCGTGGCCAAGATCGCGCCGTCGGAGCTGGCCGACGCGGCACTCGACGGCGTCGAGGCGGGCTCCGCCGAGGTCCTCGCCGACCAGTGGAGCCGGGACGTCAAGTCCCGGCTGCCACTGGCGCCGGAGGATTTCAACGCCGCGATGGACCGCGCCCTGGCGGCGCTCACGGCGGCCTGAGGAGCCCTCGGCCCGGTGCCCGGCCGATGGGGCGCCCACCGGTCGGGAGGCCGCCGCGGCAGGGTGCGCCCCGGGTCACGGGCGCAGGGACGGCTCCCTTGCCAGTCGGGGTGCGTCCAGCCGTGCGTCGAAGGCCGACTGCGGCTTCGCGGGGGCCGGGTCGAGGCCTGCCCAGCGGAGGATCGACGCCGTTGCGGACGCCTTCTGCTCCGACGGCAGCAGGGACACCTTCGAGCCGTGGTTGCCGCCCGGGACGGTGTAGACGTAGGAGTCACGCGCACCCGAGCCCAGCGAGAAGCGCTCGGCGCCCCACGGGTCGTTCTGCCCGTACACGTACAGCATGTGGTCCGCGTGGTGCTTGACCCACGAGTCGACGTCGCGCATCGCGTCCGGCTGGAACCGCATCGGGATGCTCCGCGGCACGAAGTTGCGCGGCGGCTGGTAGCCGTAGCGGCTCAGCTTGCCGAGCCACGGCTGCTTGATGGTGGGCGAGCCCAGCTGCGTACCGGCCTGGTAGTAGTACGCCGTGTAGGGCGCGAGGCCCTGGTCGGTGTAGAAGGAGAAGCCGGAGATGTTGTCCACGGAGTCCCAGATCGCCTGGTCGCTCGCGTGCGCCGCGTCCGCCGGGATCGTGGCGCACTCGGCGAGCAGGTGGTACTGCCAGAAGCCCCACACGTAGTCGAGCACGACCGCCTCGTACGCCTTGTCGAGCGAGCCCACCGTCGTGAAGGTGTAGCCGTTCTCGGTCGCGTACTGCTGGTACTTCTTCTCCAGGGTTCCGCGCCGCACGAGCGCCTCGCGCTGCACGCCCGCCAGCTTGTCGCGGCACTCCTTGGTGCCGACGTTCGCCAGGAACCGGTCGTACGCCGAATCCTCGTTGTTCACCACGTCGTTGGGGGCCACGTACGCGACGACGCCGTTCATGTCGCGCGGGTAGAACCGCTTGTAGTACGTGGCGGTCATGCCGCCCTTCGAGCCGCCGGTGGTCAGCCAGTTCTTCGCGTAGACGGGCTTCAGGGCCCGGTAGATGGCGTGCTGGTCGCTGGCCGCCTGCCAGATGTCGTCCTTGGCCCAATTGGTGGGCGTGGGACGGGACTCGGGGAAGAAGCGGTACTCGACGGAGACCTGGTTGCCGTCGACGATCTGCGTCGGCTCGCTGCGGCTGGGGGTCGTCGAGACGTCGTAGCCGCTGGTGTACATCACCGTCGGCCGGTCGGTGTCCTTGTGCAGCAGGGTGATCCGCTGCTTGAAGGTGGCCCGGCTGTACGGGTTGTGGTGGTCGACGGGCTGCGTGTAGTTCAGCACGAAGTAGCGGTAGCCGGCGTACGGCTTCTCTTCGATGAGACTCATCCCGGGTATCGCCAGGATGCGGTCCTTGATGTCCGGCTCGGCGGCGGTGGCCGCCCCTGCCGTGGCGGCGGTCGCGGTCATCGTGCCTATCAGCACGACGAGCGACAGCAGCCATCTGAGCGCCTTGCGCATTCACACTCCCCTGTGGGGCCCCTGTGGGCTCGGAACGTGGCCCCGCGAACCTAGCCGGGGCAACGCCGGGACCGCCAGCCCCTGTTGATCTCGGGGTGTGCGTCTACGCGAATGGCTCAGCAGACCCAGCCCGTCTGGGCCGAACTCCCCGATATCGCTCCGGTCGCGCGTACGCAGCGGGTGCCGGAGTACACCGTGATCGGGCCCGCGCGCTGGGTGTAGACGCCGCTGTCGCCGGCCGGGGCGCCGCCGCGGGCCTGGATCGTCACGGACATCTGGCGCCGGGCGCCGGCGCTGTCGGCGACGGTCACGGCGCACGCGTAGCCGTTGCCCTTGAACAGGTGCAGCTCTCCGCCCCTGAGGCCGACCGCCTTCACAGGGCGGCCCGCGCATGCGGCGGCGGCGTCCGCGGTGCCGCCCGTGGGGCCGAACACGGTGAGGGCGGCGGCCATCGCGGTGATCGCCGCGGCGGGGCCCAGCAGGGCCCTTCTGTTCGGCCTGCCTCGGCCGCCGGATGTCTCACCGGGCGTTCCATCGAACACGCTTGCATCCTTCCGCCACGTGCGCGTACGTGGGGAGGGACGCGGGAAGTCGCCCGACGGTTCTCAGGGAGGCCCACCCCACCCGCGCAGTTCCCCGCGCCCCTAGGCGGGTCGGCCTGGGCAGCGTGCCCAGCACAGGCCACCCCAGCCCGTCCGGCGTGTGAGGACGAGCGCCCTCAAGGCGCGAAACGGGGTCTGGGGCGAAGCCCCAGCAACCCCGGCTTTCGTCCGCGGACCGTGCCCGCGTCTCGCGCAGTTCCCCGCGCCCCTAGGTGGGCTGACCTTGGCGGCACGCCCAGCATCGGCATCATCAGCCCGTCCGGCGCGTGCCCATGGCAGGGTGCCCGGCATGGGCACACCCAGCCCGTCCGGCGTTTGAGGACGAGCGCCCTTCAGGCGCGAACGGGGTCTGGGGCGGAGCCCCGGGCAGCCCCGGCCTACGTCTGCGGACCGTGCGGGGCTGGTCGCGCAGTTCCCCGCGCCCCTGTAGGGCACCCTGCGTCGCGCCCGCCGCGGCGGAGCCGCGCACGTGTCACAGCCCCGCGCCCCCAGGTGGGCTGAACTCGGCGGCATGCCCAGCATGAGCGCGACGCGGGGTCTGGGCCCCTGGTGGGGCACCCCGTGCCGAGCGGTCGCCCACCGCGGTGGTCAGTGGGTCGGGAGGGGGGTCGCGTCCTGCTGCTGCGTGCCGGTGAACGTGTGCCACAGGCGGGCGTACTTGCCGTTCGCCGCGAGGAGTTCGTCGTGGGTGCCGTCCTCCGCGACCCGGCCCCCGTCCATCACGATGACCCGGTCCGCCCGCGCCGCGGTGGTCAGGCGGTGGGCGACGACCAGCGTGGTGCGGCGCCCCGTGAGGCGGTCCGTGGCCTGGTTGACCTGCGCCTCGGTCGCGAGGTCGAGCGCCGCCGTCGCCTCGTCGAGCAGGAGGACGTCGGGGTCGACGAGTTCCGCGCGGGCCAGCGCGATCAGCTGCCGCTGCCCCGCGGAGAGGTTGCGGCCCCGCTCGGCGACCTCGTGGAGGTACCCGTCGTCGAGCGTCGCGATCATGTCGTGCGCGCCGACCGCCCGCGCCGCCGCCTCCACCTCCGCGTCGCTCGCGTCGGGGCGCCCGTACGCGATGGCGTCGCGGACCGTGCCCGCGAAGAGGTACGCCTCCTGCGGGACCACGCCGAGCCGGTGCCGGTAGGCGGTGATGTCCAGGTCGCGCAGGTCCGTCCCGTCGGCGGTGACCCGCCCGCCCGTCGGATCGTAGAAGCGCGCCACCAGCTTCACGAGGGTGGACTTGCCCGCGCCGGTCTCGCCGACGAAGGCGACGGTCTGCCCCGCCGGTATCCGCAGGTCGACCCCGCGGAGCGCCGCCTCGGGTTCGTCGGCGTCGTCGGCGGCCCCGTACGCGAAGTCGACGTCCTCGAAGGCGATCTCGCCGCGCAGGGACAGCACGTCGAGAGGCTCGCGGGCGTCGGCCGTGGAGGGCTCCTCGCGCAGCAGTTCCTGGATGCGCTTGAGCGAGACCGCCGCCTGCTGGTAGCCGTCGAAGACCTGCGACAGCTGCTGCACGGGCGCGAAGAACAGGTCGATGTAGAGGAGGTAGGCGACGAGCGCGCCCGTGGTGAGGGTGCCGGCGTCGACCCGGTGCGCGCCGACGATCAGGACGGCCGCCGCCGCCACCGACGAAAGGAGCTGCACGAACGGGAAGTACACGGAGATCAGCCACTGGCCGCGCACCCGCGCCTGGCGGTAGTGGTCGCTGCGTTCGGCGAACCGGGCGGCGCCGTCGTGCTCGCGCCGGAACGCCTGCACGATGCGCAGACCCGACACCGACTCCTGGAGGTCGGCGTTGACGACGCTGATCCGCTCGCGGGCGAGTTCGTACGCCTTCACGCTCTTCTTGCGGAAGACGTACGTGCCGACGACGAGCAGCGGGAGCGTCGCGAAGACGACGAGGGCGAGCTGGAGGTCGATGACGAGCAGCGCGACCATGATGCCGAAGAAGGTGACGACGGAGACGAACGCGGTGACCAGACCCGTCTGGAGGAACGTGGACAGCGCGTCCACGTCCGTCGTCATGCGGGTCATGATCCGCCCGGTCAACTCCCGCTCGTAGTAGTCGAGTCCGAGCCGCTGGAGCTGGGCGAAGATCTTCAGGCGCAGGGTGTAGAGGACGCGTTCGCCGGTGCGTCCGGTCATGCGGGTCTCGCCGGTCTGGGCGAACCACTGCACGGCGACGGTGAGCAGGGCGAGCCCGGACGCCGCCCACACCGCGCCGAGCGCGAGCTTGGTGACGCCCTGGTCGATGCCGTGCCGGATGAGGACCGGCAGGATCAGGGAGCCGCCGGCGTCGATCGCGACCAGGAGCAGCGAGACGAGCAGGGGCAGTCCGAAGCCGTGCAGCAGCCGGCGCAGGCCGTACGACTCCTCCGGCTGGACCGCCTTCGCCTCGTCGATGGCGGGCACATCGGTGGCGGGCGGCAGCGCCTCGACCTGGGCGAGCAGTTCGGGGGTGGCCGGCATCCCGCCGGGCGCGGCGGATTCGGCCTTCTCCGGCCGGACCCAGAGCGGCGGGGTGATGCCGCGCTCCACGTCGTACTCCGCGTCCAGTTCGTCGCGTACGGAGTGGTCCTCGTCCTCCTCCGGGCGGAGGGCGGGCGGGGTGTGGCCCGGGGAGACCGCGCCGAGTTCGTCGGGGTCGGTGAGCAGCCGGCGGTAGAGGGCGCTGTCGCGCTGGAGCTCCTCGTGGGTGCCGATCGCGGCGAGCCGTCCGCCGTCGAGGACGGCGATGCGGTCGGCGAGGGCGAGGGTGGAGCGGCGGTGCGCGATGAGCAGGGTGGTGCGGCCCGCCATGACGGACTTCAGGGCTTCGTGGATCTCGTGCTCGACGCGGGCGTCGACGGCGGAGGTCGCGTCGTCGAGGACGAGCAGGCGGGGGTCGGTGAGGATGGCGCGGGCGAGCGCCATGCGCTGGCGCTGGCCGCCGGAGAGGGTCAGGCCGTGTTCGCCGACGGTGGTGTCGTACCCCTTGGGCAGTTCGGCGATGAAGCCGTCGGCCTGGGCGGCGCGGGCCGCCTGCTCGATCTCGTCCTGGGTGGCGTCCGGTTTCCCGTACGCGATGTTGGCGCGGACGGTGTCGGAGAAGAGGAAGGAGTCCTCGGGGACGAGGCCGATGGCGGCGCGCAGCGAGGACAGCGTCAGCTCGCGCACGTCGTGGCCGCCGATGAGGACGGCGCCGTGCTCGACGTCGTAGAAGCGGGGCAGCAGGAGCGAGACGGTCGACTTGCCGGAGCCGGAGGAGCCGACCACGGCGACGGTCTCGCCGGGCATGATCGAGAGGGAGAACCCGTCGAGGACGGGCCGCTCGTCGTCGTAGCCGAAGCGCACGTCGTCGAATTCGACGGTGGCGGGGGCGTCCGGCGCCAGCTCCTTGGTGCCGTCCTGCATCGACGGTTCGGTGTCGATCAGCTCCAGGACGCGCTCGACGCCGGCGCGGGCCTGCTGGCCCACGGTGAGCACCATGGCGAGCATGCGGACGGGCCCGACGAGCTGGGCGAGGTAGGTGGAGAACGCGACGAACGTGCCGAGGGTGATCTGGCCGCGGGTGGCGAGCCAGCCGCCGAGCGCCAGCATGGCGACCTGGCCGAGCGCGGGGACGGCCTGGAGGGCCGGGGTGTAGCGGGAGTTCAGCTTGATGGTGCGCAGGCGGCCGGCGAACAGCTTGCGGCCGACCTCGCGGAGCTTGCCGGTCTCCTGGTCCTCCTGGCCGAAGCCCTTGACGACACGGACCCCGGAGACGGCGCCGTCGACGACCCCGGCGACGGCCGCGGCCTGGCCCTGGGCGTACCAGGTGGCGGGGAAGAGCCGGGTGCGGCTGCGCTTGGCGATGAGCCAGAGAGCGGGCGCCACGGCGAGGGCGACGAGGGTCAGGAGCGGCGAGAGCCACGCCATGATCACGATGGAGATGACGAAGAGCAGGATGTTGCCGATCGTCATCGGCAGCATGAAGAGCAGGCCCTGGATCAGCTGGAGGTCGCTGGTGGCGCGGCCGACGACCTGCCCGGTGGACAGCTCGTCCTGGCGCCGCCCGTCGAGCCGGGTGATCGTCGCGTACATCTCGGTGCGCAGGTCGTGCTGGACGTCGAGGGCGAGGCGCCCGCCGTAGTACCGCCGTATGTACGTCATTCCGTACACGACGACGGCGCAGGCTATGAGGAGCCCGGTCCAGACGCTGAGGGAGCGGGTGTGGTCGCCGATGACGTCGTCGATGACGACCTTGGTGATCAGCGGCACGAGCGCCATGACGGCCATGCCGCCGAGCGACGAGCCGAGCGCCAGCACGACATTGCGCCGGTACCGCCAGGCGTACCCGGTCAGCCTGCGCGCCCACCCCTGTTGCGCACCCTCCGTCACGACATTCCTCCCGTTGGTACGTGTCCTGCCGCAAGCCCCAACACGGGGGCCTGCGGATTTCATCCCGCCGCAATGAATGCGGGCCGTGAGGACGGGTCCGTCTACAGGTGGGTCGGGGCGAACATCTTCAGGACGGCGGGCAGCACGACCACCGAGGGGCCGGGGGCGGCCAGTGCCGCGGAGAGGTCGGCGGTCAGGGTGTCCGCGCTCGTGCGGACGGCGGGGACGCCGAAGGATTCGGCGAGGGCGACGAAGTCGGGGCGGGCCAGTTCGGTGGCGGCGGACGTGGGCTCACCGAACGTGTCCGTCAGGTAGGCGCGCAGGATGCCGTAGCCGCCGTCGTCGACGATGAGCCAGGTGACCGGCAGGTCGTACTGCCGGGCGGCGGCGAGTTCCGCGAGGGAGTACATGGCGCCGCCGTCGCCGGAGACCGCGAGGACCGGAGTGCCGGGGTCGGCGACGGCCGCGCCCAGCGCGGAGGGGAAGGCATAGCCGAGGCCGCCGGCGCCCTGTGCGGAGTGCATCGCTCCGGGCCACGCCGACCACGCCCAGTAGGTGAGGATCGTCATGTCCCAGAAGCTGGGCGCCGCCGCGGGCAGCGCCGCGCGCACGGCGGCGAGGATCCGCCGCTCCTCGTCGAGGCCCTGGGCGTCGATACGGGCCCGCACCCGGTCCAGGACGGCCCGTACGCGCTCGGGCGCGCCCGGATCCGTACGCTCGCCGACGGTTTCGAGCAGGGCCTGGAGCGCGATGCGGGCGTCCGCGTGGATGCCGAGCGCGGGGTGGTTGGCCTCCAGCTTGCCGAGGTCGGCCTCGATCTGGATGATCCGGCCGCGCGGCGCGAAGGTGTGGTAGTTCGACGACAGCTCGCCGAGCCCGGAACCCACCACGAGCAGGACGTCGGCGTCTTCGAGGAAGTCCGTGGTGTGGCGGTCCTCCAGCCAGGACTGGAGCGAGAGCGGGTGCTCCCAGGGGAAGGCGCCCTTGCCTCCGAAGGTCGTCACGACGGGCGCGTCGAGGCGTTCGGCGAGGGCGCGGAGCTTGCCCGCGGCGTCGGCCCGGACGACTCCGCCGCCCGCGATGATCGCCGGGCGCTCGGCGTTGGCCAGCAACTCGGCTGCCACGGCGGTCAGTTCGGGGCGCGGGGGAAGTTCCTCGGGGAAGGCGTCCAGCGCGGTGACGACGGGCAGCGCGGTCTCGGCGAGGAGCACGTCCTCGGGGATCTCGACCCAGACCGGGCCGTGCGGCGCGGTGAGCGCCGACTCCCAGGCGGCCGCGACCGCGGAGGGGATCTGCGACTGGCCGCGCACGCAGTGGACCGACTTCACGATGTCGCGGAAGGAGGCCTGCTGGTCGCGCAGCTCGTGCAGATGGCCGTGGCGCCCGCCGCCGAGCCCCTTGCGCGGGACCTGGCTGGAGATCGCGACGACCGGGGACGAGGCCGCGGCCGCCTCCTGGAGGGCGGCGAGCGAGGTGAGCGCGCCGGGGCCGGTCGAGAGCAGCAGCGGGGCCGCCTCGCCGGTGATCCGGCCGTACGCGTCGGCCGCGAAGCCCGCGTTGTTCTCGACCCGGAGCCCGACGTAGGCGAGGTCCGAGCGGCGCACCGCGTCGAACAGGGCGAGCGCGTGCTGGCCGGGCAGCCCGAACACGGTGGTCGCGCCGAGCCCGGCCAGCGTCTCCACGACCAGGTCACCGCCGGTGCGGCCGCTCGGCGGGTCGAGCGCGGCCGCGGTCTGCGCCGCGGTGGGGCGCAGGACGATGTCGTGGTCGTGGGTCATCACACGGTCCGGGAGGCGGCGATCTGGCGGGACATGATCGTGGTCAGCTCGTACGCGGTGTGCGAGGCGGCCACGCTGGTGATCTCGGCGTGGTCGTAGGCGGGGGCGACCTCGACGACGTCGGCGGAGACCAGGTTGCAGGAGGCGAGGCCGCGCAGGATCTCCAGGAGCTCGCGCGAGGTCATGCCGCCGGCCTCGGGGGTGCCGGTGCCGGGCGCGTGGGCCGGGTCGAGGCAGTCGATGTCGATGGAGATGTAGAGCGGGCGGTCGCCGATGCGCTGGCGGAGCTGGTCGGCGACCTCGTCGGCGCCGCGCCGGTAGACGTCGGCGGAGGTGACGATGCCGAAGCCCATCTTCTCGTCGTCGGTCAGGTCCTGCTTGCCGTAGAGCGGGCCGCGGGTGCCGACGTGGGAGAGGGCCTCGGTGTCGAGGATGCCCTCCTCGACGGCCCGGCGGAACGGGGTGCCGTGGGTGTACTCGGCGCCGAAGTAGGTGTCCCAGGTGTCGAGGTGCGCGTCGAAGTGGAGCAGCGCGACCGGGCCGTGCTTCTTGGCGACCGAGCGCAGCAGCGGCAGCGCGATGGTGTGGTCGCCGCCGAGCGTCATGAGGCGGGCGCCGGTGGAGAGCAGCTCGTCGGCCGCGCACTCGATCGTCTCGACGGCCTCGTTGATGTTGAACGGGTTGGCCGCGATGTCACCGGCGTCGGCGACCTGGGCCAGCGCGAACGGCGAGGCGTCCTGCGCCGGGTTGTACGGGCGCAGCAGGCGGGAGGCCTCGCGGATGGCGTTGCCGCCGAAGCGGGCGCCGGGCCGGTAGGAGACGCCGGAGTCGAAGGGCACGCCGACCACGGCGACGTCGGCGGCGCCGACCTCGTCGAGGCGGGGCAGCCGGGCGAAGGTCGCGGGACCGGCGTACCGCGGGATGCGGGACGAGTCGATCGGACCGCGCGGCGTTTCGTTGCTGCTCATGTGAAGTGCCCTTCGTTCTCAGCGTGTTGTGGCCACCCCGGTCCGGTGGGCCGGCGGGCCCGGCGGCGCGCGGAGCCTGTCCGCTCTCCCGCGTGCGCCGGTCGGCACGACCCTAGGTGGCCGGGCAGCCACACTGAAGTGTACGTTTCCTCCACTTCTCACGCCGCCGATGGATGGATCGTCCACCATGCCGGAACCGACCGCGCCGCCCGTGCCGCCGCCCGCCACACCGCCCACGCCGCCGATCGCCCTCGCCGCGCTGCTGGCCCGCGCCGACCTCGGGCTCCGACAGCTGGCAGGGCCCTCGCACGCCTCCATCCGCTGGGTGCACACCTCCGAGATGGCCGACCCGTACCCGTATCTGCTGGGCGGCGAGCTGTTGATGACGGCGGGGGTACAGCTCGCCGACCCCGAGGTGTACGTGTCCCGGGTCGTCGCGGCGGGGGCGGCGGCGCTGGGGTTCGGGGTGGCGCCGGTGCACGAGGAGGTGCCGCCGGCCCTCGTCGAGGCGTGCGCGCGGCACGGGCTCGCGCTGATCGAGGTGCCGCCGCGGACGACGTTCTCCGCGGTCGCGCGGGCGGTGTGGCTCCTGATGGCCCGCGCCCGCGAGGACGAGCTGCGCCGGGTGAACGAGGCCCAGCGCGCCCTCGCGACCGCGGCGTCCCGCCCCGACCCGGTGGGGGCGGTCCTGCGGGTGCTGGCGGGGCGGCTCGGGGGGTGGGCCGGGCTCCTGACCCCGGAGGGGGTTGTTCTGGAGTCGGCGGGGGCGGAGCCGGGGCCCCTGGCGGGGGTACGGGATCTGGTGCGGGTGGTGTCGCCTGCGGCGGATCCGCCCCGCCCCACCCCTTCCCGGAAGCCTCCGGCAGAGGCGACCGGTCGTCCGCCGGAGGCTTTCGGGAAGGGGCGGGGCGGGGACACCGCGCCGAAGGCGCACCCCCTGACCGCCACCGACACGGCCGACGGCACCCACCTCGCCGCCTACGCCCCGGCCGAGGCCGGAGGAACGGCCCTCGCCGTGGCGACCCCCCACCGCACCCCCGGCGACCACACCATCGCCGGCGTCGCGGCCGTGCTGCTCTCGCTGCTCACCGCCGGACGGCCCACCGCCGAGGACGCGGCGCGCTCCGCCGCGCTCGTACGGCTGCTCCTCGGGGGCGCGCCGCAGGAGGCGGGGGCGCTGCTCGGCGCGGGGCCCTGGGTGGTCGTGCACGGGCGGGGCGAGGGCTCCCCGCCGGGTCTCGGGGCGCTCGTCGACCGGGCGGGACCGGCCCTGCGCGCCCTCGTCCCCGCCGACCGCGAGGTCGCCCCGCACCCCGGCTGGACCCTCGGCGTCAGCGCCCCCGCCGCGCTGGAGGGGCTCGCGGTCGCCGGCATCCAGGCCGCTCGCGCCCTGGAGCGCGCGGAGGCGACCCGCGTCCCGCTCGCCCGGCACCGCCCCGCCGGGTTCGCCGCGCTGGTCGACCCGGCCGAGGCGGCCGCGTACGCCCGGGAGCTGCTCGCCCCGCTCGGCCGGCCCCTGCGCACCACCCTCTACAACTGGCTCGCTCTGCACGGCAGTTGGGACCGGACAGCCGTCGCCCTCGGGGTGCACCGCAACACCGTGCGCCAGCGGATCGGCCGCTGCGCCGCGCTGCTCGGCGCCGACCTCGACGACATGGACGTCCGCACCGAGCTGTGGCTGGCGCTCAGAAGTGCCGAGGCTCACTCTGGACAGTGCCGGTGACTGCCGGGTAACTTCGTTATTCAACCTGAGCAAGCGCTTAGCCAAACTGCCACCCGAGGAGGGCGTCCGTGCGCCGTACCGTTTTCGACGAGGACCACGAGGCGTTCCGGGACACCCTGCGCGCCTTCATCGAGGCCGAGGTCGTGCCCGCCTACGACGAGTGGTTCGCCGCGGGCATCGTGCCGCGCGAGTTCTACTCCAAGCTGGCCGACCTCGGCATCTTCGGCATCCGCGTGGACGAGGAGTTCGGCGGCGCCGGCATCGACTCGTACAAGTTCGAGGCCGTGATGTACGAGGAGACGGCCCGCGCGGGCGTCCAGTTCGGCGGCTCGGGCGTGCACGTGCTGCTCGGCCTGCCCTACATCAAGATGCTCGCCACCGACGAGCAGAAGAAGCGCTTCCTGCCGAAGTTCGTCACCGGCGAGGAGATGTGGGCGCTCGCGATGACCGAGCCCGGCACCGGCTCCGACCTCGCGGGCATGAAGACCACGGCCAAGCTCTCCGAGGACGGCTCGCACTACGTCCTCAACGGTGCGAAGACGTTCATCACCGGTGGCGTCCACGCCGACCGCGTGATCGTCTGCGCCCGCACCGACGCGCCCACCGCCGAGGACCGCCGCCACGGCATCTCGCTCTTCGCGGTGGACACCAAGTCCGAGGGCTACTCGGTCGGCCGCAAGCTCGACAAGCTGGGCCTGAAGACCTCCGACACCGCCGAGCTGGCGTTCGTCGACGTCAAGGTGCCCGTCGAGGACCTGCTCGGCGAGGAGAACAAGGGCTTCTACTACCTCGGCCACAACCTCGCCTCCGAGCGCTGGGGCATCGCGTTCGGCGCGTACGCCCAGGCCAAGGCGGCGGTGCGGTTCGCCAAGGAGTACGTGCAGGACCGCACGGTCTTCGGCAAGACGGTGGCGTCCTTCCAGAACACCAAGTTCGAGCTGGCCGCCTGCCAGGCCGAGGTGGACGCCGCCGAGGCGGTCGCCGACCGCGCCCTGGAGGCGCTGGACGCGGGCGAGCTGACGCCGGCCGAGGCCGCGTCCGCGAAGCTGTTCTGCACCGAGGTCGCGCACCGCGTCATCGACCGCTGCCTCCAGCTGCACGGCGGCTACGGCTTCATGAACGAGTACCCGATCGCCCGGCTGTACGCGGACAACCGCGTGAACCGGATCTACGGCGGGACCAGCGAGATCATGAAGTCGATCATCGCCAAGAACATGGGCCTGTAACAGCGGTCGGGTACAACTACCTTCATGCATCAGGCACTTGAGAGCCTCCTCGATCTGCTCGACCTGGAGCGGATCGAGGAGGACATCTTCCGGGGGCACTCCCGCTCGGCGGTGGTCCCCCGCGTCTTCGGCGGGCAGGTGGCGGCGCAGGCGCTGGTCGCGGCGGGGCGTACCGTCCCCGCCGAGCGGCTCGCGCACTCGCTCCACGCGTACTTCCTGCGGGCGGGCGATCCGGGTGCGCCGATCGTCTACACGGTGGACCGCATCCGCGACGGCGCGTCCTTCACGACCCGTCGCGTCGTCGCGATCCAGCACGGCCAGCCGATCTTCCACCTCTCGGCGTCGTTCCAGCGGTACGAGGACGGCATGGAGCACCAGGCGGACATGCCGGCCGCGCCGGACCCGGAGTCGCTGCCGACGGCGGCGGAGATGCTGCCGCGCCACGCGCACGTCTTCCACGACCCGGGTGTCGTGGACCGCCTCCTCGAAGCGCGCGCGGCGGTCGACCTCCGGTACGTGGACGCGCCGCCCTGGGGCACGGTCGGCACCCCGCGTGAGCCGCGCTCGCAGGTGTGGTTCCGCACCAACGGCAAGCTGGCGGACGATCCGCTGCTGCACGTCTGCCTCGCGACGTACGTCTCCGACATGACGCTGCTCGACTCGGTGCTGCTCGCGCACGGGCGGGGCGGGTGGACGGTGGGGGACGTGGTGGGTGCCTCACTGGACCACGCGATGTGGTTCCACCGGCCCTTCCGGGCGGACGAGTGGCTCCTGTACGACCAGGAGTCCCCGTCGGCGTCGGGGGGCCGGGGTCTTGGCCAGGCCCGCATCTACACGCAGGACGGCCGCCTGGCGATCACGGTGATCCAGGAGGGCGTGGTCCGCATCCCCCGCGCGTAGGTCTGCGCCCCTGAGCCACTCGATACCGGGCGGCACGCACCCCCCTCAGCCCGCCCGGCGTTTGAGGACGAGCGCCTTCCGGGCGCGAACGGGGTCCGGGGCGGAGCCCCAGCAACCCCGCCTCCGTCTGCGGACCGTGCGTGGCTGGTCGCGCAGTTCCCCGCGCCCCTAGCTATCCCATGCCGGGCGGCACGCACACCCTCAGCCCGTCCGGCGTTTGAGGACGAGCGCCCTCAAGGCGCGAACCGGGGTCTGGGGCGGAGCCCCAGGACACCCCGCCTCCGTCTGCGGACCGTGCCCGCGTCTCGCGCAGTTCCCCGCGCCCCTAGTAGGGCACCCGGTGTCACGCCCACCGCGGCGGAGCCGCGCACGTGTCACAGCCCCGCGCCCCTAGCGGGATCGGTGCCGGACGGACGCACCCCCTCAGCCCGTCCGGCGATTGAGGACGAGCGGCCTCAAGGCGCGGACGGGGGGCTGGGGCGGAGCCCCTGGGGTCAGGGGGTCAGGCCTGCCGCGTCCAGGAGGTAGGCCGTCATGGGCTCGTAGAAGCGGGGGTCCAGGACGTGGTCGTCCAGGGGAACGGTCACCTGGAGCGACCCCTCCGCCTCCGCGAGGAACAGCGCGGGGTCGTTGGAGTCCGCGTACCCCATCGCATCCACCCCGTGCTGCCCCGCGCACCCCGCCCACCCGTGGTCGGCCACGACCAGGTCCGGCGGGGTGTCGAGCGCCGCGAGGATCGCCCGCATCGGCTCCGGCGAGTGGGTGTGCCACAGCGACGCGCCCCGCTCGAACACAGCCACGTCCGCGAACTGCACGACATACCCCTCGTCGGCGGTGAGCCCGCCCGGGATGCGTACGATGTCGCACCCCGCCGCCCGCAGCGCCGCCGCGGTCCGGCTGTGGACGTCCAGGAGCGCGCCCGGGTGACCGGTCGCGAACAGCACCCGCTCCCGCCCCGCCGCGGCCTTGCGCAGCCGCGCCGCCATCCGGTCGAGGCCGTCCACCGTGAGCTCGGGGTCGATGGTGTCCTGCCCCACCCGGTGCCCGGGGTCGTCCACGACGCCGCAGCGCTCGGCCATCACCGCCAGCACGTCCTGCTCGTCGGTCCAGCGCTCCCCCAGCTCCAGGCCCAGCCAGTAGTGGCGGTCGCCGTTGGCGAGCCTGCGGTAGTGCGCGAGGTTGTTGTCGCGGGGCGTGGCGACGTCACCGGCGATACGGGTGCGGACTAGGTGGTCGACGAGGGCGGCACGGCTGGGTATCGGCATGCCGCCCATTCTGCCCCGCCCGCGCCGCGCACGGCCGGTCCGTCCCGAGCCGCGGACGGGCCGCCCGGGGCGGCGGAACCGGCTCAGCGCGCGTCCAGGGAGGCGAAGGCGCCGTGGGCCAGACGGCGCAGGAGCGCCTCGGTGCCGGCGCGTCCGGGCAGCCCCGTGCCGTACGACCCGAGGTGCGGGGTGGAGTTGAGCAGGCCGAACACCGCGTGCACCGCCCCCCGTACCTCCGCCTGCGGCACCGGCGGGTACAGCTCGCTCACCACGGCGACCCACAGCTCGACGTACTGCCGCTGGAGCTGGCGCACCAGCTTGCGGTCGCTGTCGCGCAGCCGGTCGAGCTCGCGGTCGTGCAGGGTGATCAGCGCCCGGTCGTCGAGGGCGAAGTCGATGTGCCCGTCGATGAGCGAGCCGAGCAGCCGCTCGGGGTCGCCGTCGGCCTCGGCGACCCGCTTGCGCCCGCCGTCGTAGAGCCGGCCGCTGATGCCGACGAGCAGCTCGGCCAGCATCGCGTCCTTGCCCGCGAAGTGGCGGTACAGGCCGGGTCCGCTGATGCCGACGGCGGCCCCTATCTCGTCGACACCGACGCCGTGGAAGCCGCGCTCGGCGAAGAGCCGGGCGGCCTCGCGCAGGATCTGCTCGCGGCGGGTCGGTGCGTCGGTACGGGTGCTCATGAGAAGTCATTCTAGACAATGGGGTTAGCGCTCGTTAACCTGAACGAAACGAGTTAACGGCCATTAACATCCGTTGACATCGCCGCGTACGGGCAAGGGGGCTCGACACGATGCAGCAGGCACCGGTCCTGGAGAGTGCGGAAGATCCCGCCTCCGAGGCCTGGCGGGCCAACGAGGCGGCACACCACGCGCTCGGCGAGGAGCTGCGGGCGAGGCTCGCCGCGGCCCGGCTCGGCGGGGGTGAGCGGTCCCGCGCCCGGCATGTGGCGCGCGGCAAGCTGCTGCCGAGGGACCGGGTGGACACGCTCCTCGACCCCGGCTCGCCCTTCCTCGAACTGGCCCCGCTGGCCGCCGAGGGGATGTACGGCGGGCAGGCGCCGGCCGCGGGCGTGATCGCCGGGATCGGCCGGGTGAGCGGCCGCGAGTGCGTGATCGTCGCCAACGACGCCACGGTCAAGGGCGGCACGTACTACCCGATGACGGTGAAGAAGCACCTGCGCGCCCAGGAAGTGGCGCTGGAGAACCGCCTCCCCTGCCTCTACCTGGTCGACTCGGGCGGCGCGTTCCTGCCGATGCAGGACGAGGTCTTCCCCGACCGGGAGCACTTCGGCCGGATCTTCTACAACCAGGCCCGGATGTCCGGCGCCGGCATCCCGCAGATCGCGGCCGTGCTCGGCTCGTGCACGGCGGGCGGGGCGTACGTGCCAGCGATGAGCGACGAGGCCGTGATCGTCCGCAACCAGGGCACGATCTTCCTGGGCGGTCCCCCGCTGGTGAAGGCGGCGACGGGCGAGGTCGTCACGGCCGAGGAGCTCGGCGGCGGCGAGGTCCACTCGCGGGTCTCCGGCGTCACCGACCACCTGGCCGAGGACGACGCGCACGCGCTCAGGATCGTCCGCAACATCGTGGCCACCCTGCCCGGCCGGGCCGCGCTCCCGTGGTCGGTCGAGCCGGCCGAGGAGCCGAAGGCCGACCCGTTCGGTCTGTACGGCGCGGTGCCGGTCGACTCGCGCACGCCGTACGACGTGCGGGAAGTGATCGCCCGGGTCGTCGACGGTTCGCGCTTCCAGGAGTTCAAGGCGGAGTTCGGCCAGACCCTGGTCACCGGCTTCGCGCGGATCCACGGCCACCCGGTGGGGATCGTCGCCAACAACGGCATCCTGTTCTCCGAATCCGCCCAGAAGGGCGCCCACTTCATCGAGCTGTGCGACCAGCGCGGCATCCCGCTGGTGTTCCTCCAGAACATCTCGGGCTTCATGGTGGGCCGGGACTACGAGGCGGGCGGCATCGCCAAGCACGGCGCGAAGATGGTGACGGCGGTGGCGTGCACGCGCGTGCCGAAACTGACGGTCGTCGTCGGCGGTTCGTACGGCGCGGGCAACTACTCGATGTGCGGCCGGGCCTACAGCCCCCGCTTCCTGTGGATGTGGCCCAACGCGAAGATCTCGGTGATGGGCGGCGAGCAGGCCGCGTCCGTCCTCGCGACCGTCAAGCGCGACCAGCTGGGCGACGACTGGAGCGCCGAGGACGAGGAGGCCTTCAAGGCTCCCGTCCGCGAGCAGTACGAGACGCAGGGCAACGCCTACTACGCGACGGCCCGGCTCTGGGACGACGGCGTGATCGACCCGGTCGACACCCGTCAGGTGCTCGGCCTCGCCCTGACGGCCTGCGCCAACGCCCCGCTCCCCGACCCCGCCTTCGGCGTCTTCCGGATGTGACCGACGTGACGGCTGAGACATCTGCGACGGCACCCGCGTCGACTTCCACCTCGACTTCCCTGGTGAGGGCTCCCATGTTCACGACAGTGCTCGTCGCCAACCGGGGCGAGATCGCGGTCCGCGTCATCCGCACCCTGCGGCAGCTCGGCATCCGCTCGGTCGCCGTCTTCAGCGACGCGGACGCCGACGCGCGCCACGTCCGGGAGGCGGACACGGCGGTGCGCATCGGCCCGGCGGCCGCCTCCGAGAGCTATCTGCGCCCCGAGCGGCTCATCGAGGCGGCGCTGCGCACCGGCGCCCAGGCCGTCCACCCGGGCTACGGCTTCCTCGCGGAGAACGCGGGCTTCGCCCAGGCCTGCGCCGACGCGGGCCTGGTCTTCATCGGGCCGCCCGCCGGCGCGATCTCCCTGATGGGCGACAAGATCCGCGCCAAGGAGACCGTGCAGAGGGCCGGCGTCCCGGTCGTGCCCGGCTCCTCGGGCAGCGGCCTGAGCGATGCCCAACTGGCCGACGCGGCACGGGAGATCGGCATGCCGGTGCTTCTCAAGCCGAGCGCGGGCGGCGGCGGCAAGGGCATGCGCCTGGTCCGCGACGAGGCGCTGCTCGGCGACGAGATCGCGGCGGCCCGCCGGGAGGCCCGCGCCTCGTTCGGCGACGACACCCTGCTCGTCGAACGCTGGATCGACCGGCCCCGGCACATCGAGATCCAGGTCCTCGCCGACAACCACGGCAACGTGATCCACCTCGGCGAGCGCGAGTGCTCGCTCCAGCGCCGCCACCAGAAGATCATCGAGGAGGCGCCCAGCGTCCTGCTCGACGAGGCGACGCGCGCCGCGATGGGCGAGGCGGCCGTCCAGGCGGCCCGCTCGTGCGGCTACTCGGGCGCGGGCACGGTCGAGTTCATCGTGCCGGGCAGCGACCCCTCCTCGTACTACTTCATGGAGATGAACACCCGCCTCCAGGTCGAGCACCCGGTGACCGAGCTGATCACCGGCGTCGACCTGGTGGAGTGGCAGCTGCGGGTCGCGTCCGGCGAGCACCTGCCGTACGAGCAGAAGGACATCACCCTCACCGGCCACGCCATCGAGGCCCGCCTGTGCGCCGAAGACCCCTCGCGCGGCTTCCTGCCGTCCGGCGGTACGGTCCTGGCGCTGCGCGAGCCGCAGGGCGAGGGAGTGCGCACCGACTCGGGGCTGAGCGAGGGCACCGAGGTCGGCAGCCTCTACGACCCGATGCTGTCGAAGGTCATCGCGTACGGGCCGGACCGGGCGACCGCGCTGCGCAAGCTGCGGGCCGCGCTCGCCGGCACGGTGACGCTCGGCGTGCCCACCAACGCCGGGTTCCTGCGCCGCCTCCTGGCCCACCCGGCCGTGGTGGCGGGCGAGTTGGACACCGGCCTGGTCGAGCGGGAGGCCGACGGGCTCGTGCCCGACGGCGTGCCCGACGAGGTGTACGCGGCGGCGGCGGCCGTCCGGCTGGACGCGCTGCGGCCCGCACCGGCCGCCGGCTGGACCGATCCGTTCTCGGTGCCGAGCGGCTGGCGCATGGGCGGCGAGCCGAAGCCCCCGGCCTTCCCGCTGCGCGTCACGGGACTCGAACCCGTCACGCGGGCCGCGCCCGCCGGGGCGGCGGTCACCGCCGACCGGGTCACCGTGGAGCTCGACGGCGTCACCCACACCTTCCACCGCGCCGGCGCCTGGCTCGGCCGCGACGGCGACAGCTGGCACGTCGCCGACCACGACGCCGTGGAGGCCGCTCTGTCCGGCCGCAGCCACGGCGGCGCCGACACCCTGGCCGCGCCCATGCCGGGCACGGTCACCGTCGTGAAGGTCGCGGTCGGCGACGAAGTGGACGCGGGCCAGAGCCTGTTGGTGGTCGAGGCGATGAAGATGGAGCACGTGATCTCCGCGCCGCACGCGGGCACGGTCACCGAGCTCGACGTCGTGCCCGGCTCGACCGTGGCCATGGACCAGGTCCTGGCCGTCGTCACCCCGGCCGAGGCCGCGGCCACCGAGGAGACCTCATGACCGAGCTGCCGATGGCCGTCCCTGCGCCCGGCCTGCCGGCCCGCGTCCGCATCCACGAGGTGGGCGCGCGCGACGGACTGCAGAACGAGAAGTCGGTCGTGCCGACCGAGGTCAAGGCCGCGTTCGTGCACCGGCTCGCCGCGGCCGGCCTGACCACCGTCGAGGCGACGAGCTTCGTACACCCCAAGTGGGTGCCCCAACTCGCCGACGCCGAGGCCCTGTTCCCGCTCCTTGGCGACCTCGACGGCGTGGCGCTGCCCGTCCTCGTACCGAACGAGCGGGGTCTCGACCGGGCGCTCGCGCTCGGCGCCGACCGCATCGCGGTGTTCGCCAGCGCCACCGAGTCGTTCGCCAAGGCCAATCTGAACCGCACGGTCGACGAGTCGCTCGCGATGTTCGAGCCGGTCGTGACCCGCGCGAAGGCCGAGGGGGCGCACGTGCGGGGCTATCTGTCGATGTGCTTCGGCGACCCGTGGGAAGGCGCGGTGCCGCTGCCGCAGGTGGCGCGCGTCGCCAAGGCCCTCATGGACCTGGGCTGCGACGAGCTGAGCCTCGGCGACACCATCGGCGTCGCCACGCCCGGCCAGGTCAAGGCCCTGCTCGCGCTGCTCAACGAGGAGGGCGTGCCGACCGGCGCCATCGGGGTGCACTTCCACGACACCTACGGCCAGGCGCTCGCCAACACCCTCGCCGCGCTCCAGCACGGAGTGAGCACCGTGGACGCGTCGGCGGGCGGCCTCGGCGGCTGCCCCTACGCGAAGTCCGCGACCGGAAACCTCGCCACCGAAGACCTCGTGTGGATGCTCAAGGGCCTCGGTATCGACACCGGGGTCGACCTCGGCCTGCTCACCGCCACCAGCGTGTGGATGGCCGGACAGCTGGGCCGCCCCAGCCCCTCCCGCACCGTACGTGCCCTCTCCCACCAGGAGTCGTAGCCATGCCCCTCGACCACCGTCTCACCTCCGAGCACGAGGAACTCCGCCGTACCGTCGAGGAGTTCGCCCACGACGTCGTCGCCCCGAAGATCGGCGACTTCTACGAGCGCCACGAGTTCCCGTACGAGATCGTCCGCGAGATGGGCCGCATGGGCCTGTTCGGGCTGCCCTTCCCCGAGGAGTACGGCGGCATGGGCGGCGACTACCTCGCGCTCGGCATCGCCCTGGAGGAGCTGGCGCGCGTCGACTCCTCGGTGGCCATCACCCTGGAGGCGGGTGTCTCGCTCGGCGCGATGCCGGTGTTCCGGTTCGGTACGCAGGAGCAGAAGCGGCAGTGGCTGCCGAAGCTGTGCTCGGGCGAGATGCTCGGCGCGTTCGGCCTGACCGAGCCCGACTGCGGTTCGGACGCGGGCGGCACGCGCACCACGGCGGTGCGCGACGGCGACGAGTGGGTCATCAACGGCTCCAAGTGCTTCATCACCAACTCCGGTACGGACATCACGGGCCTGGTCACCGTCACCGCGGTCACCGGCCGCAAGGACGACGGCCGCCCGCTGATCTCCTCGATCATCGTGCCGTCCGGCACGCCGGGCTTCACGGTGGCGGCGCCGTACTCGAAGGTCGGCTGGAACGCGTCGGACACGCGGGAGCTGTCCTTCTCCGACGTCCGCGTGCCGGTGGCGAACCTGCTGGGCGAGGAGGGCCGCGGCTACGCGCAGTTCCTGCGCATCCTGGACGAGGGCCGCATCGCGATCTCGGCGCTCGCGACGGGGCTCGCGCAGGGCTGTGTCGACGAGTCGCTGAAGTACGCCAAGGAGCGCCACGCGTTCGGGCGGCCGATCGGCGAGAACCAGGCGATCCAGTTCAAGATCGCCGACATGGAACTGCGGGCGCACATGGCGCGGGTCGGCTGGCGCGACGCGGCGTCCCGGCTGGTGCACGGCGAGCCGTTCAAGAAGGAGGCGGCGCTCGCGAAGCTGTACTCCTCGACGGTCGCGGTCGACAACGCGCGTGAGGGCACCCAGATCTTCGGCGGCTACGGCTTCATGAACGAGTATCCGGTGGCCCGCATGTGGCGCGACTCCAAGATCCTGGAGATCGGCGAGGGCACGAGCGAGGTGCAGCGCATGCTGATCGCCCGCGAACTGGGGCTGCCCGCCTGACGTTTGCGCTCCTTGGGCCCCGGGTCCCCCGATGGAGTGGTGCCGCTCGCGTCGGCGCCGCGGTGGGGGCCCGGGGCCGCACCCTGTCAGGGTGAATCCCCCGACCTGCCCCAGTTGTGCGAGCCGTCCACCCCTGTGGAAGGACACCTCGACCACGGCGCCGGGCGCCGCGGACCGCTGGCACTGGCACTGCGGCGGGTGCCTGCGCACCTACGAGCCGAGCGCCTCGCACAAGGTCCGCTTCACGTACGCCCCGCTGCGCCCGCAGGTCCCACTGCTGAGGTAGCCCGCATCCCGGCCGGGCTGAGCCCCCGCCTCGCCTGGACACGCTGCCGAGTCCGACCCCGAGGCACGGAGCGAGTAAGGGTAGGCTTACCTTTCATTCAGCCGGTGGCCGGTCCCCGGCACGTACGTATGAAAGCGGACACGTCATGCCCCACGCCCGAGCGTCCCTGCCCACCCGTCGCGGTCTCCTGGCCATGGGCGGCGCGATCGGTATAGGCGCCGCGCTGACCGCTTGTGGCGGAGGCGGCAAGGAGAGCGGGGCCGCGGGCGGCACCAAGGCCGGTGCGTCCGGGGCCTGGTCGTTCACCGATGACCGCGGGCAGACCGCGAAGACCAAGGCGCGGCCGGAGAACATCGTCGCCTTCACCGGCACCGCCGCCGCCCTCCATGACTACGGCATCGAGGTCAAGGGCGTCTTCGGGCCGACCAGGACCAAGGACGGCAAGCCCGATGTGCAGGCCGGCGGCCTCGACATCGGCAAGGTCGAGATCATCGGCAACGTGTACGGCGAGTTCAGCATCGAGAAGTACGCGGCCCTCCAGCCCGACGTGCTGATCACGGACATGTGGCAGAAGGACGTCCTCTGGTACGTGCCGGACAACAGCAAGGACAAGATCCTCAAGCTGGCGCCGAGCGTCGCCCTGTGGGCCGCCGACGAGAGCATGCCCCAAGCCCTCCAGCGCCGCGCGGACCTCGCCGGGTCCCTCGGCGCGGACCTGGGCGCGAAGCGGACCACCGACGCCAAGGCCGCCTTCGAGAAGGCCTCCGCGCGGCTGCGCGCCGCCACCAAGGCCAACCCCGGCATCACCGTGCTGCTCGGCTCCGCGAGCCCCGACCTCTTCTACGTCTCCGAGGCCAAGCGCAGCTGCGACACCCGCTACTTCCAGGAGCTGGGCGTCCGGTTCGTCACCCCGAAGGTCGACTCGCAGGGCTTCTTCGAGTCGCTCAGCTGGGAGAACGTCGGCAAGTACCCGGCCGACCTGATCCTCATGGACAACCGCACCGGCACCCTGCAGCCCGCCGACCTCGGCTCCAAGCCGACCTGGGCGCAGCTGCCCGCCGTCAAGGCCCAGCAGGTCCTGCCGCGCCTGACCGAGCCGATCTACTCCTACGAGCGCGTCGCGCCCATCGTCGACGCGCTCGCTCAGGCCATCGAGAAGGCCAAGAAGGCCGCCTGAGCCGGCTCGTCCCGAGGTGACATGACGGTGCCGGGGCCCTTTTCGCGGGCCCCGGCACCTTGGTCGAGCGGGACGATCACACCCAGGGCACCAGCGGTGAGCGGTAGAAGCCGATGCCGAGCGCCGTCATCCTGGGACCCTGCTGCGCGAGCCGCGCCTTGTACGCCGTCCAGTCGTGCGTGGACGCGGGAGACCAGCCCAGCTCGGCGACCCCCTGGAGCCTCGGGAACGCCATGTACTCGATCTGCGCGCTGGTGCTGAGCGTCTCCGACCAGATCGGCGCCTCCACGCCGAGCACCGCACCGGCGGGCACCCCCTTCACGAAGGTGTCCGGATCCCACGCGTAGGACTTGTCGACGTCGACGTAGCCGGCCCAGTTGGTGCCGAGCTTGGTGTTCGCGTCGTACTTCATGTCGAGGTAGGCGCGGTTGGCCGGCGACATGACCAGCTTGGTGCCGGCCTGCGCCGCGGCGGCCACGTTCGCCTCGTCACCCGTGGTGCCCCAGTACTGGGCGACGGCGCCCGGGATCGGGGTGGCGTCGACGATCTGGTGCCAGGCCATCACGGTCTTGCCGTACTTGTGGACGACGGGTTGCGCCCGGGTCATGAAGGTGTCGTAGTCCTCCTTCGAGGTGGACTGCGCCTCGTCGCCGCCGATGTGGAGGTAGCGCCCCGGCGTCATGGCGGCGACCTCGCGCACCACGTCGTCGAAGAAGCCGTACGTCACCTCCTTGGGCACGCACAGCGAGCTGAAGCCGACGTGGGTGCCGGTGTAGAGCGGGGGCGCGACGCCGTTGCAGTTGAGCTCGGCGTAGGAGGCGAGCGCCGCGTTGATGTGTCCGGGGGTGTCGATCTCGGGCACGACCTCCATGTAGCGGGAGGCGGCGTGGTCGAGGATCGCCCGGTAATCGGCCTTGGTGTAGTAGCCGCCCTTGCCCCCGCCGACCTGGGTCTGGCCGCCGTAGGTGGCGAGCCGGGGCCAGGAGTCGACGGCGATGCGCCAGCCCTGGTCGTCGCTGAGGTGCAGATGCAGCTCGTTGATCTTGTAGAGGGCGAGCTGGTCGATGTACCGCTCGACCTGAGCGACGGTGAAGAAGTGGCGCGACACGTCGATCATCGCGCCCCGGTAGGCGTAGCGCGGCGCGTCGGTGATGGTGCCGCCGGCGATCTTCCAGGGGCCCGCCTGCTTCGACTTCTTCTCGATGTCGGCGGGGAGCAGCTGCCGCAGGGTCTGCACGCCGTGGAAGAGGCCCGCCGGGGTGTTGGCGGCGACGGTGACGGAGCCCTTGCCCGAGGTGAGCCGGTACCCCTCGTCGCCGAGGCCCTCGTCGTCGGCGCCGAGCAGCAGCCGGATCCCGTCGCCGCCCGCGGCGCCGGTGACCGGCAGGGCGTACCCGGTGGAGGGGCGCAGGACGCCCGCCAGGTAGGCGCCGATCCGCTGGACCTCGGGCTCGCCCGGGGTGATCCTGATCCGGGTGGCGGAGCCGATGGTGTAGGGGGAGCCGCCGGGGGCGACCTCCGCGGGGGCGGGCACGATCTGGCCGAGCGGGCGCGGGCCCGCGGCCGCGGCGGGGCCCGCCGACGTTCCGATACTGGTGAGCCCGGCGGCCGCCACCAGGACCAGGGAGCCGAAGAGCCGGGCGAACGTCCTGCGCTGTCTCTGTCTCACAAGCGGTTCCCTTCCAAGGGCGCACGCAGCTGTGGGGGCCGAGCAACCGAACACTTCCCATGGGACCCGGCTACCCCGTCCGGGGTCAAGGTGCGGACCGGCCGGTGGGCAGCGGCGGGTTCGCACGGCAGACGTCCGTAAGTCGATCATCGCCATATCGCGCGGTGAAAGAATCCTGCCATGGCGGAAATCATCCAGAAGGACGGCACGTGGGCGTTCGACGGTTCGACGCTGCGGATCGTGCCGGGCAGCGACAAGTCGGTCGGTCTGCTGCGCAGGACGCTCGGGGAGACGGCGGTGCCGCTGGAGGCACTCGCGGGCATCGCCTACGAGCCGGGGCGCAGGAGCGGGCGGCTCAGACTGCGGCTGCGGGACGGCGCGTGCCCGCTCATACAGGTCACCGCGGGCAAGCTGCCGGACGGCTCGGACCCGTACGTCCTGACGGTGGAGACGCGGACGGCGGCGGTGGCCGAGTACATGGTGGACGAGGTGCGCACCGCGCTGCTGCTCGACGAGGTGCCGGAGGGCCCGGTCGACCGCTATCTCCTGCCGGGTCCCGCGCTGCCGATGACGGTGGGCGCGGGCGACGCCACGGTCAGCTTCGACGGGCGCACGGTACGGCTGGAGTGGACCTGGCACACCGATGACAAGAAGACCGCGGCCGGGCCGGTCAGTCTGGATCTGGACGACCTCAGAGCGGTCCACTGGCAGCCCGCGCGGGGCCTGGTCGACGGCCATCTGCGCTTCGTGACCACGCCGAACGCGCCGCGGCTCGCCCCCGGCAACGACCCGCTGGCGGTCGAGCTCAACGGCTTCAAGAAGGACCCGCTGATGGCGCTGCTCGCCTCGGCCGTGGTGGCGCGGATGCCCCATCCGCACGCGCCGCGGCGGCAGTTGGAGCCCGCGGCCCCGGCCAAGGCGCTCGAAGCACCGGCCGCCGCGCCCGCCGAGGACCACGACGTCCTGCTGCGCCGGCTGCGGGAACTCGGCGAGCTGCGGCAGAGCGGGATCCTGACGGAGGAGGAGTTCGCGCTGGCCAAGCAGGCCGTCCTGAAGCGGCTGTAGGACGCCGGTCCCCCACCGGGATGGCCCCGCCAGGCGGCCCATCTGGTCCAGACCATGAGCGTGATCATGTGAATCCTGCCCGAAATCGGGCAGGATTCTTGCGTACGACCCCGATAGCCCGCAATATCGACGGGTGCTCGAACGCCGCAGCCCGTCGTCCCACGACGACCTCGTAGATCATCTGGTGCGCAGCACCGCGCTTCCGCGCGGTGAAGCGGCCCGGGTGGTTCTCGATGTGCTGGCGTACTTCGACGAAACGTGCGAGGAGTTCGTCCGCCGGCGCCACCGTGAACTGCAGTCCGGTGGCGCGGTGAACACGGAGATCTTCGAACGGATCGCGGCCGAGCTGCCGCACCGCGCCGTGGCGCCACCGGAGCTCTCGCTCCGGCAGCTGCGCCGCATCGTCTACGGCTGAGGCACGGCCGGGCACACCGGAACTTTGTACGTCGATGGAGGGGCAGAGACTCTATGTGCGGAATCGTCGGTTATATCGGTAAGCGTGATGTCGCTCCGCTGCTGCTGGAAGGCCTGGCGCGGCTGGAGTACCGGGGTTACGACTCCGCGGGCATGGTCGTCAACACCCCCAAGTCCGGGGCGCTGAAGATGGTCAAGGCCAAGGGCCGTGTCCGCGACCTGGAGGCCCGCGTCCCCAAGCGCTTCGCCGGCACCACGGGCATCGCCCACACCCGGTGGGCCACCCACGGCGCCCCGTCCGACGTGAACTCGCACCCGCACCTCGACCCCGAGAACAAGGTCGCCGTCGTCCACAACGGCATCGTGGACAACGCCGCCGACCTGCGCGGCAAGCTGGAGGCCGAGGGCGTCGTCTTCGCCTCCGAGACCGACACCGAGGTCATCACCCACCTGATCGCCCGCTCCCAGGCCGACTCCCTGGAGGAGAAGGTCCGCGAGGCGCTCAAGGTCATCGAGGGCACCTACGGCATCGCCGTGATGCACGCCGACTTCGCCGACCGCATCGTGGTCGCCCGCAACGGTTCCCCGGTCATCCTCGGCATCGGCGAGAAGGAGATGCTCGTCGCCTCCGACGTGGCCGCCCTGATCGCCCACACCCGCCAGGTCGTCACCCTCAACGACGGCGAGATGGCGACCCTGAAGGCCGACGACTTCCGGACGTACACGACGTCGGGCACGGTCACCAACGCCACCCCCGAGACCGTCGAGTGGGAGGCCGCCTCCTTCGACATGGGCGGCCACGACACGTACATGCACAAGGAGATGAGCGAGCAGGCCGAGGCCGTCGACCGTGTCCTGCGCGGCCGCATCGACGACCGCTTCTCCACCGTGCACCTCGGTGGCCTGAACCTGGACGCCCGCGAGGCCCGCGGTGTGCGCCGCATCAAGATCCTCGGCTGCGGCACCTCGTACCACGCGGGCATGATCGGCGCCGGCCTCATCGAGGAGCTGGCCCGCATCCCCGCGGACGCCGAGCCGGCGTCCGAGTTCCGCTACCGCAACCCGGTCGTGGACCCCGACACCCTGTACATCGCGGTCTCGCAGTCCGGTGAGACGTACGACGTGCTCGCGGCGGTGCAGGAGCTCAAGCGCAAGGGCGCCCGCGTCCTCGGCGTCGTGAACGTGGTCGGCTCGGCGATCGCCCGCGAGGCGGACGGCGGCACCTACGTGCACGCCGGCCCCGAGGTCTGCGTCGTCTCCACCAAGTGCTTCACCAACACGGTCGTCGCCTTCGCGCTGCTCGCCCTGCACCTCGGCCGCATCCGTGATCTGTCGGTCGCCGACGGCAAGCGGATCATCGAGGGCCTGCGCAAGCTGCCCGGCCAGATCGAGGAGATCCTGGCCATGGAGCCGGAGATCGAGAAGCTGGCCCAGGAGTACGCGGGCGCCCAGTCGATGATGTTCATCGGGCGCGTTCGCGGCTACCCGGTCGCCCTGGAGGCCTCCTTGAAGCTCAAGGAGATCTCCTACATCCACGCCGAGGCCTACCCGGCCTCCGAGCTGAAGCACGGCCCGCTCGCCCTGATCGAGCCGGCGCTCCCCACGGTCGCGATCGTCCCCGACGACGACCTCCTGGAGAAGAACCGCGCCGCCCTGGAGGAGATCAAGGCCCGCAGCGGCCGGATCCTCGCGGTCGCGCACCAGAACCAGGAGAAGGCCGACCACACCATCGTCGTGCCGAAGAACGAGGACGAGCTCGACCCGATCCTCATGGGCATCCCGCTCCAACTCTTCGCGTACCACACGGCGTTGGCGATGGGCCGCGACATCGACAAGCCGCGCAACCTGGCGAAGTCGGTCACGGTCGAGTAGCCCGTACGCGGCGCGCGCGGCCCGATGAGCCGCCGCACGCGCCGTACGCACGGAAAAGGGCGACCCCTGCCCCTCGGCGGGGGTCGCCCTCGTGCGTGCCCGTGCTGCCCACGGCACCGGCACGCAGCGGCCGGTCAGCCGGTGGCCGTCACCCCCCGGCCGGCGGCACGTCGCGGCATGGCGGTCGGCCACTTGGCGAGCGCGGCCGTCGCTCCGTACCAGGCCACGGCGCCCGCGACCGCGGCGACCCAGCCGGCCACCTTGCCGAGCGACGAACTCCCCGCGAACTGGCCGATCGCCAGGAGCACCAGGGCCAGGAAGAGCAGTCCGTACGTGCCCTGCCGGAAGATCCCGGCGCCCGTCGAGCCCGCGGCGAGGCTCAGCGCGAGCAGCGCGAACAGGACGAGGAAGAGGCCGGCCGCGTTGGCCGAGAACTTGGTGTCGGCCCCGGCCGCCCAGGTGAACCAGAAGGCACCGAGGCCGGCGAAGGCGGTGCCGGTGAACGCGTCCTGGTCGCGGAAGGCGAGGACGCCGAGGACGAACAGGCCGATGCCGCCGACGTAGGTGGCGACGGAGACCGAGTCGGCCACCGTCACGCCGTGGACGACGCGCGTGTTGCCTATGCCGAAGGCCAGCAGGGTGAGGCCGAGTGCGAGGTGGCCGAGGGTGGAAGTGATGCTTCCCGCGGGAACTTCATTGTCCACGGCGGGCTCCCTTCAGGTGCGCTTGTGCTGCTTCCCAGCGACCCTTATTTACCCTTCACAAGCACACAATCCACCCCTACGCATGGGTAGATTCGGCCACGGAGCAAGGGAGTTGACGTCGCGTCAGCCTAACCCGGCGCCGGTCTCGACCGGGACACCGTGTGATTACGGGATGACGACGACGGGGCGCTGCGCCCGGCGCGCGAGGCGGCCCGCCACGGAGCCGAAGATCCGCCCGACGAGGCCGTGCGTGGAGCCGACGACGATCGCGTCCGCCGCGTACTCGCGCCCGACTTCTTCCAGTTCGTGGCAGATGTCGCCACCGCGCTCGACCAGGATCCAGGGGACCTCGGCGAGGTAGTCGGCACAGGCGAGTTCGAGGCCGAGGACCTCGGTGCGGTGGTCCGGTACATCCACGAAGACCGGCGGCTCGCAGCCGGCCCACACCGTGGTGGGCAGCCGGTTGGCCACGTGCACGATGATCAGCCCGGAGCCGGAGCGCTTGGCCATGCCGATGGCGTAGGCGAGGGCCCGCTCACTGGAGGTCGAGCCGTCGAAGCCGACGACGACGCCGTGACGGAACGCGGGATCGCAGGAATGACGTGGTTCTGTCGCCGCTTGGAGGTCCGACGTGGGGTCGGCTACCTGCTTGCGGTCCGCGGGTTCGGAGAATTCGTGACCGGCCATGGGTGTCTCGGCGAAAGAGGTCCTCAGTCGAGGGACAGCGGGGACTGGTGAGCAACAACGAGTCGGCGGCGTAGCTGTGTCCGGGGGGAGCCGTGTCCGGGAATCATCTTCCCAACCCCATACCCCCAAGGGTACGGCGACACTCCTCTCCTGCCCAGAGCCGCCGAACCGACTCGGTGTTCCCCGGGAGCATGCACGAGGCGGCCCCGGATGGCAATGCTCGGTGCCCTGTACAGCCGTCCCCCGCACGGCCCCCCGGGCCGCCCGGGACCCCGGCCCCGGCCGGTTCCGCGCCGCCCGCCGGCACCCCCTCCGGCGCCCTGGTGACGGCCTGACGACGGCCTGGCGGACGGCCTGACCACGGCCTGACGAAGCCTCCATATTGATGATCTTCCAGTGACCGGAGCGGGCGCTTCCGCGTTAGCCACGCGATCACCCCGATCCCGATCAAGGAAGCACCCCCTCGTGCCCCCTCCCCCGGTCGCCCACCCGTCCGCCCCCGCCGCTCCGGCCGGCTCCCGCCACCGGGCGCCGGGACCGCCGCTCGCGGCTGAAACCGTACGTACCAACCGGTCCGTGAACGCAGAACAAGTATGGTCCGCCTCCACAGGTCCCTCCGGCGATCCGGCGGGGGACGTCGTGCGCTGGGCGGTGTTCAGCTGTCTGCTCGTGCCCGTGGTGCTCGTCGTCTACGGGTCCTCGTTCGCCGGCGCGGCCGGTTCCGCGGCGGGCCTCACGGCCGTGACGGCCGTGTGCCGCCTGCTCTTGCGGCACTCCGAGCGGGCGGCCGCCGAAGAACGGGCACTGCGGTCGGTTGTGGCGCGGAGTCGACGGGGCCGAGCGGCCCCCGCGGGGCAGCGCGGAGGGCGTCACGGAGGGAGCTGTACACCCGAAGGGTGAGCCGATCGCACAACTGGACCCATCTGTTTTCGGCCAACTTCCCCGGGTGTCGGATCGCTTGGCCGAATGGCCTGCCAACCCCCTTGCCACCAGGGAAGAAAGGGTTCATGCGGGCTCCGGCACCCTACGGGTACGGGCCATCCCCAGCAGGCGCACTTCCCCTACGGGGCTCACGAGTGAAACGCTCGTGATCGAAAGCTTCGCGCCAAGTTGCCTTGTCGACATAGCGCTGGGTGCCGGATTTGTCACGCCGGCACCGCGGGACGCAGTAGATTCGATCTTGCGTATCGAAGGCTGGGGACTCGTGCAAAACCGAGGGGAAAAGTGCAGGAGCGACAAGCCCGACAAGAACGGGGAGCCGCGAACACCGAGGGGGGCTTAGCGCCATGAGCCAGGACTCCGCTGCCGCATCACCGGAGACCGCAAGGAAGCTGGCCGGCCGCCGACGCCGGGAAGTCGTCGCCGTGCTGCTGTTCAGTGGCGGCCCCATCTTCGAAAGTTCCATTCCGCTCTCCGTGTTCGGCATCGACCGTCAGGACGCGGGAGTACCGCGTTACCGCCTGCTGGTGTGCGCCGGTGAGGAAGGACCCCTGCGGACCACAGGGGGACTCGAACTCACCGCGCCCTACGGCCTGGAGGCGATCAGCAGGGCGGGAACAGTGGTGGTGCCCGCGTGGCGTTCCATCACCTCGCCGCCCCCCGCCGCCGCGCTCGAAGCGCTGCGCCGGGCACACGAGGAAGGGGCAAGGATCGTCGGGCTGTGCACCGGCGCGTTCGTGCTCGCCGCGGCCGGTCTGCTCGACGGCCGCCCGGCGACGACGCACTGGATGTACGCGCCGACACTGGCCAAGCGGTACCCATCGGTCCATGTGGACCCGAGGGAGCTCTTCGTCGACGACGGGGACGTCCTCACCTCGGCCGGGACCGCGGCCGGAATCGATCTCTGTCTCCACATCGTGCGGACGGACCACGGCAGTGAGGCGGCCGGCGCGCTGGCCCGCAGACTCGTCGTGCCGCCCCGCCGGAGCGGCGGACAGGAGCGCTATCTCGACAGGTCTTTACCTGAGGAGATCGGCTCCGACCCGCTGGCCGAGGTCGTCGCCTGGGCGCTGGAGCACCTCCACGAGCAGTTCGACGTGGAGACCCTGGCCGCGCGGGCGTACATGAGCCGCCGCACCTTCGACCGTCGTTTCCGCTCGCTGACCGGGTCGGCCCCCCTCCAGTGGCTGATCACCCAGCGGGTCCTGCAGGCCCAGCGCCTGCTGGAGACGTCCGACTACTCGGTGGACGAGGTGGCGGGCCGCTGCGGCTTCCGCTCCCCCGTCGCGCTGCGCGGGCACTTCCGCCGTCAGCTCGGCTCGTCCCCGGCCTCCTACCGGGCGGCCTACCGGGCGCGGCGTCCGCAGCCGGAACCCAGTGCGGGTCCCGTCGCGGTGCCGATGCCCGCTCCGGTGCCGGAGACCGTGCCGTCCCAGGCGCTCCCCCAGGTCAGGCGGACGGCGGCGGCCAGTGCGGTGATGGGTCCCTCCGCGTCGCACACGGTGCCGGAGCCGGGGAAGCCCGGCTCCGATCTGTACGCCTCCGGGTACACCGGTGGCCGTCCGAGTCTGCCCGGCCAGCGGAGCGCCCCGTAGGGTGAGACGCATGAACGACCGCATGGTGTGGATCGACTGCGAGATGACCGGGCTCTCGTTGGCGGACGACGCACTCATCGAGGTGGCCGCACTGGTCACCGACTCGGAGCTGAACGTACTCGGCGAAGGGGTGGACATCGTGATCCGTCCCCCGGACGCCGCGCTGGAGACCATGCCGGAGGTGGTGCGCGCCATGCACACCGCCTCCGGGCTCCTCGACGAGCTGGCCGGCGGCACCACGCTGGCCGACGCCGAGGAGCAGGTCCTCGCGTACGTACGGGAACACGTCAAGGAGCCGGGCAAGGCGCCGCTGTGCGGGAACTCGGTCGGCACCGACCGCGGCTTCCTGCTGCGGGACATGCCGAGCCTGGAGTCCCACCTCCACTACCGGATCGTGGACGTGTCCTCCGTGAAGGAGCTCGCCCGCCGCTGGTATCCGCGGGCCTACTTCAACAGCCCGGACAAGAACGGCAACCACCGCGCGCTGGCGGACATCCGCGAATCCATCGCGGAGCTCCGCTACTACCGCGAGGCGGTCTTCGTACCGCAGCCGGGCCCGGACTCGGACACGGCGAAGTCCATCGCGGCAAAGCACGTCCTGCCTGCGGAGTAACCCTCCGCGGTGCGCCGTGCGGCGCCCCGAACAGGGGCTCCGGGAGAGTGCCGCGAAACATGTGCGCGAGCACCCTCTCGGACCCTGTACACTTTTTCTCGGCCGGTAGGGAAGCCCCCAGGGACTTCCCAAGACCACAACAGTCCGGTCATGCATGGTGGGTATAGCTCAGATGGTAGAGCACCTGGTTGTGGTCCAGGATGTCGCGGGTTCGAGTCCCGTTACTCACCCTGAACGAAGAGGGCCCGCTCCGTGAAAACGGAGCGGGCCCTCTTTCGCGTGCGCGCTTCCCACTCCGCGAAGAGCGTTCCGCGCGGAGTGGGATCTCCTACGACGACGCCCGCACCACCAGTTCCGTCGGCAGGATCAGGCTCGGGCGGGACGGTTCGGTGGCGGTGATCTCGGCGAGGAGGAGTTCGGCCATCGCGCGGCCCATCTCCTCTATCGGCTGGCGCACGCTCGTCAGGGGCGGGTCCATGTGGCGGGCTATCGACGAGTCGTCGAAGCCGATCAGGGCCGTGTCCTCGGGGATGCGGTGGCCGTGTTCGCGCAGGACCTGGCGGGCGCCCGAGGCCATCAGGTCGGATGCGGCGAAGACCGCGTCGAGGTGCGGGGCGCGGGCCAGGAGTTCGGTCATCGCGCGGCGGCCGCCCTCCTCGGTGAAGTCGCCGTGCGCGGTGAGTTCGGCCAGGTGTGCCTCCGCGAGGGCGGCCCGGTAGCCGTCCAGGCGGCGGCGGGCGCCGTACACGTCGAGGGGCCCGGCGATCGTGGCTATGGTGCGCCGGCCCCGGGCGACGAGGTGGGCGACGGCGGTGCGGGCGCCCTCGAAGTTGTCGGAGTCGACCGAGGCGAGCGGCTCGTCCTCGCTGCGCCGGCCGCTGATGACGACGGGGATGCCGAGCTGTTCCAGGAGGTCGGGGAGTGGGTCGTCGGCGTGGACCGAGACCAGCAGCACGCCGTCGACCCGGTGCGAGGCGAGGTACTGGGCGAGCCTGCGGCGTTCGCGGTCGCCGCCGACCAGCGTGAGCAGGAGCTGCATGTCGGTGTCGGCCAGGGCCGCCCCCACCCCGCGCACGATGTCGGAGAAGTACGGCTCGGCGAAGAAGCGGGCCTCGGGTTCCGGCACGACCAGGGCGATCGCGTCGGTGCGGTTGGCGGCGAGCGCGCGGGCCGCCCGGTTCGGTACGTAGCCGAGTTCGGCGACGGCGGCCTCGACGGCGGCGCGGGTCTCCTCGCTGACCCGGGGCGAGCCGTTGATCACCCGGGACACCGTGCCCCGGCCGACCCCGGCCCGCGCGGCCACTTCTTCCAGGGTGGGCCGCCCCGCGCTCCGGCCCCTGGCCGTGCGAGCTGTTGTCACGTCTGCCTCCCCAACTCGCGCAACTGACGGTGAAAGTAACAGCCCCGGCCGGACGGAGAACGGCATCCCCTGTCATTGCGCGGTCCCTTGACAGTCCAACAGACAGCCGCGAACCTTCAACACATCACGGCTGGGAGCGCTCCCACAGTAGTAGGTCCCTACACCTTTCGCATCCCTTCCGCCCGCGCCGACCGCCTCAACCGGCCTGGCCCGGACGACAGTTGGAGGAAGCACATGCGCACGCGTACACGTATGTCCAGACGCCTCACGGCCCTCGCCGCCATGGCCGCGCTCGGCACCGCCCTGCTCGCCGGCTGTGCCGACGACGGCAAGGACACGGCGGCCGGCGGCTCCTCCGGCGGGGGCGGAGGCGGTGGCGCGAAGACCACCCTGACCGTCGGCGTCTTCGGCGCCTTCGGGCTGAAGGAGGCCGGGCTCTACGACGCGTACATGAAGCTCCACCCCGACATCGAGATCAAGCAAACCTCGATCGAGCGGAACGAGAACTACTACCCGCAGCTCCTCACCCACCTCGGCTCCGGCAGCGGGCTCGCCGACATCCAGGCCGTCGAGGTCAGCAACATCGCCGAGGTCACCGCGACGCAGAGCGGCAAGCTGGTGGACCTGTCGAAGGCGTCCGGCGTGCGCAAGGACGACTTCCTTCCGTGGAAGTGGGCCGAGGCCACCACCAAGGACAGCAAGACGGTGGGCCTCGGCACCGACACCGGCCCGACCGGCATCTGCTACCGCAAGGACCTGTTCGCCAAGGCCGGTCTGCCCACCGACCGGGACGCCGTGGGCAAGCTGTGGGCGGGCGACTGGAACAAGTACCTGGAGGTGGGGCGGCAGTTCAAGGCGAAGGTCCCCTCGGGCGCCGCGTTCGTCGACTCCGCCTCCGGCGTGCTCAACTCGATCACCGGGTCCAGCGCGGTGCGCTACTACGACGCCGACGGCAAGGTCGTCTACAAGGACAACCCGGCGATCAAGCAGGCCTGGGACACGGCGAGCGCGTTCGCGACCGGCGGTCTCAGCGCCAAGCTCCAGCAGTTCCAGCCGACCTGGGACCAGGGCTTCGCCAACGCCACCTTCGCCACCGTCTCCTGCCCGGCCTGGATGCTCGGCTACATCCAGGACAAGGCGGGCGCCGCCGGCAAGGACAAGTGGGACGTGGCCGCCGCCCCCAAGCCCTCCAACTGGGGCGGCTCATTCCTGACCGTGCCCTCCGCCGGCAAGCACACCGCGGAGGCCGCCAAGCTCGCGGCATGGCTGACCGCCCCCGCGCAGCAGGCCGTCCTGTTCGAGAAGCGCGGCAGTTTCCCCAGCGCCAAGGCGGCGTACGGGCTGCCCGCCGTCGCCGACGCCAAGCACGCCTACTTCGGGGGCGCGCCCATCGGACAGATCTTCGCGAAGGCCGCCGAGGGCACCCCGGTGCAGATCCTCGGCCCGAAGGACCAGATCATCCAGCAGAACCTGTCCGACATCGGCATGCTCCAGGTCGAACAGAAGGGCAAGACGCCGCAGCAGGGCTGGGACGCAGCGGTGAAGGCGATCGACAACGCCCTGGACCAGTGACGATGGCGAGCGACACCACGGCCGCCGTGCCCTCCCCCGCTCCCGGGCAGGAGGGCACGGCCCCCGCCCGGGAGCGCGCCGAGGCGCGCCGCAGCCGCCGCTACCGGCGGGACACGCGCTGGAGCCCGTACGCCTTCGTCGCGCCCTTCTTCCTGTTCTTCGCGGCGTTCGGCCTCTTCCCGCTCCTCTACACGGGCTGGGCCTCGCTGCACCAGGTCGAGCTGACCGCGCCGAACGACATGACCTGGGTGGGGCTGCGCAACTTCTCGCGGCTGCTCTCCGACGACTTCTTCTGGAACGCGCTGCGCAACACCTTCACCATCGGCGTCCTGTCCACCGTGCCGCAACTGCTCGTCGCGCTCGGCATCGCGCACCTGCTCAACTACAAGCTGCGCGGCTCGATGTTCTTCCGCGTCGCCGTGCTCACCCCGTACGCCACCAGCGTGGCGGCCGCGACCCTGGTGTTCGTGCTGCTCTTCGGGCGCGACTACGGAATGATCAACTGGGCGCTCGGGCTCGTCGGATTCGGGCCCGTCGACTGGCAGAACGGCACCTGGACCTCGCAGCTCGCCGTCTCCACCATCGTCATATGGCGCTGGACCGGCTACAACGCGCTGATCTACCTCGCCGCGATGCAGGCGGTCCCCGCCGACCTGTACGAGTCGGCGGCGCTCGACGGGGCCTCGCGGTGGCAGCAGTTCCGCCATGTGACGGTCCCCGCGCTGCGCCCCACCATCCTGTTCACCACGGTCGTCTCCACCATCGGCGCGACCCAGCTCTTCGGTGAGCCGCTCCTGTTCAACGGCGCCGCCGGCGCCACCGGCGGCTCGGACCACCAGTACCAGACGCTCGGCCTCTACCTGTACGAGCAGGGCTGGGTCAATCTGCACCTGGGCCGGGCCTCGGCGATCGCCTGGGCGATGTTCCTGATCCTGCTCCTCATCGGCGCGGTGAACTGGCTCGTCTCCCGTACCTTGCGTAAGGGGATGACGAGTTGAAGGCCCAGCGCGCCGGCCGCCAGCTGCACGGCGGCCGTCTCACCTACGCCGTACTGATCGTGTTCACCGCCGGATCGCTCTTCCCGCTGATCTGGACGGCGGTGGCCGCCTCCCGCACCAACACCCGGCTCGCCCAGACACCGCCGCCGTTCTGGTTCGGCGGCAACCTGTTCCGGAACCTGCGGATCGCCTGGACCGACGCCAACATGGGCACCGCCCTGCTCAACACGGTGATCGTGGCGGGCTGCGTCGCGGCCGGCACGGTGTTCTTCTCCACCCTCGCCGGTTTCGCCTTCGCCAAGCTGCGGTTCCGCTTCAAGAACCTGCTGATGCTCCTGGTGATCGGCACGATGATGGTGCCGCCGCAGCTCAGCGTCGTACCGCTGTACATGATGGTCGCCAAGCTCTCCTGGACCGACCAGCTCCAGGCGGTCATCCTGCCCACCCTGGTCAGCGCGTTCGGGGTGTTCTTCATGCGGCAGTACCTCGTGGAGGCGCTCCCCACCGAGCTGGTCGAGGCGGCCCGGGTGGACGGGGCGAGCAGCTGGCGGGTGGTGTGGCACATCGTGTTCCCCGTCGCCCGGCCCGCGATGGCGGTGCTCGGGATGCTGACCTTCGTCATGGCGTGGAACGACTTCTTCTGGCCGATCATCGCGCTCACCCAGAACGGCAGCCCCACCGTCCAGGTCGCCCTCACCGGGCTCGGCCGCGGCTACATCCCCGACCAGTCGGTCATCATGGCCGGCGCCCTGCTCGGCACCCTGCCGCTGCTGCTCGCGTTCGTCCTGTTCGGGCGGCAGATCGTGGGCGGGATCATGCAGGGCGCGGTCAAGGGCTAGCCGGTACGCGTCCGGTTGCCGCTCCTCAATTCTCCTTATTCCTCAGCTCGTTGGGAGTGCCGCATGTCCGACCGCTTTCCGCCCGGGTTCCTCTGGGGTGCCGCCACCTCCGCCTACCAGATCGAGGGGGCGGCGGCCCAGGACGGCCGCACCCCCTCCATCTGGGACACGTTCAGCCACACCCCGGGCCGGACCGCCGGGGGCGACACCGGCGATGTGGCCGTGGACCACTACCACCGGATGCGCGAGGACGTCGCGCTGATGGCGGAGCTCGGCCTCACCTCGTACCGCTTCTCCGTCTCCTGGTCCCGGGTGCAGCCCACCGGGCGCGGGCCGGCCGTCCAGCGGGGCCTCGACTTCTACCGGCGGCTCGTCGACGAGCTGCTCCACCACGGCATCGCGCCCGCGCTCACCCTCTACCACTGGGACCTGCCGCAGGAGCTGGAAGACGCGGGCGGCTGGCCCGCCCGCGAGACCGCGTACCGCTTCGCCGAGTACGGGGCGCTCGTCGGGGCCGCGCTCGGCGACCGGGTCGAGCGGTGGACCACCCTCAACGAGCCCTGGTGCAGCGCCTTCCTGGGGTACGCCTCGGGGGTGCACGCGCCGGGCCGCACCGACCCGGCGGCCTCGCTGCGTGCCGCGCACCATCTCAACCTCGCGCACGGTGAGGCGACGTCGGCGCTGCGGGCCGCGATGCCGGCCCGCAACCAGATCGCGGTCAGCCTCAACTCGGCCGTTGTCAGGCCGCGTTCGCAGGACGCGGCGGATCTGGACGCGGTGCGCCGGATCGACGACCTGGCCAACGGGATCTTCCACGGCCCGATGCTGCACGGCGCGTACCCGGAGCGGCTGTTCGCGGACACCGCGTCCGTGACGGACTGGTCCTTCGTGCACGACGGCGATCCCCGCGCGATCCACCAGCCGCTCGACGCGCTCGGCCTCAACTACTACACGACCTCCCTCGTCTCGGCGGCCGACCCGCACGGCGCGGACGCCCGCGCCGACGGCCACGGCGCGAGCCCGCACTCGCCGTGGCCCGGCGCCGGGGCGGTCGCCTTCCACCAGCCGCCCGGCGAGCGCACCGCGATGGGCTGGACCATCGACCCGTCCGGCCTGTACGACCTGCTGCTGCGCTACGCCAAGGAGGCCCCGGGGCTGCCGCTCCTGGTCACCGAGAACGGCGCGGCCTGCGATGACGCGCCGGGCCCCGACGGCGCCGTGCACGACCCGGACCGCATCCGCTATCTGCACGGCCACCTCGCGTCGGTGCGCCGGGCGATCGAGGCGGGCGCCGACGTGCGGGGCTACTACCTGTGGTCCCTGATGGACAACTTCGAGTGGTCGTACGGGTTCGGCAAGCGGTTCGGCGCGGTGTACGTGGACTACGCGACGCTGGCCCGCACCCCGAAGGCGAGCGCCCGCTGGTACGCGGAGCTGATCCGAACGGGGGAACTGCCCCCGGCGCCCGGGGCCTGACACCCCGGGAGGACCGGCGGGAGGGGCGGCGGAAGGGGCGGCGGGGGGCGGCGGACCGGGATGCCGCCGCCCCCGCCCGCTGTTAGTTTCACGTTCATGCGCCTTATGCCCATATATGCCCGGTACGCACGACACGTCCTCCGGCTCGGCTGAGCCGCGATGGGCATCCTCAAGGACCACCCGGAGCTCGCCCTCTTCCTCTGCCTCGCGCTCGGCTACCTCGTCGGCAAGCTGCGGGCCGGGCCCATCACGCTCGGCGGGATCTGCGGCACCCTCATCGTCTCGCTCCTGATGGGCGCCTGGGCCAAGGTGCAGGTCTCCGACGACGTCAAGACGGTCTTCTTCGCCCTCTTCATCTTCTCGCTCGGCTATCTCGCCGGGCCGCAGTTCTTCGCCAACCTCAACCGCGGCAGCCTGCGCTTCTTCACGCTCTGCCTGATCGAGCTGGTCTGTGTGCTCGGCATCGCCTACGGCATGGCGAAGGCGTTCGGGCTCGATGTCGGCACCGCGTCCGGCATCCTGGCCGGCGCCGCCACCGAGTCCGCGGTCGTCGGCACCGCCACCGAGGCCATCGGCAAACTCGGCGGCCTCAGCGCCGCCCAGATCACCGACTACCAGGGCCATGTGGCCACCGCGTACACCGTCTGCTACCTCTTCGGCCTCATCACCATCGTCATCTACACCAGCCAGATCATGCCGATGCTGCTGCGCATCAACCTGCGGGACGCGTCCCGGCAGCTGTGGGAGAAGATGCGCGGCGGCGGGGGCGAGCGCGGCCTGGAGGCCGACGAACGCGAGGCGCTGCCGGGTCTGGTGGGCCGCACCTATCTGGTGACGACGGCCGACGGCCGCACCATCGGCGACCTGGAGTCCTCGCTCGGCGGGCGGATCACCATCGAGGCGCTGCGCCGCGGCAGCCGCACCCTCACCCCGCAGCCGGAGACCGAGCTGACCCTGTCCGACCTCGTGCTCGTGGTCGGCCGACGGGCCAACACCATCGAGGCGGGCCGGGAGATCGGCCCCGAGACGCCCGGGATCCCGGGCCTCGACTCGCCGCTGGCCACCGCCCAGGTCGCGATGACCGAGAAGTCCGCCGACGGCAAGAGCCTCGACCAGCTCCAGCAGGACCACCCGGAGTTCCTGCGCCAGGGCGTGTACGTCACCGACGTCCTGCGCAACGACCAGCATCTGCCCGCGACGCCGGACACCGTGGTGCGGCGGGGCGACGTGCTCACCCTGGCCGGTGCCCGCTCCGGGCTCGACAAGCTCGTGGCGAAGATCGGCGCGGTGGTCAAGAACGACTCCACCGACTTCATCTACCTGGGCCTGGGCATCGTGTGCGGCTCGCTGCTCGGGCAGATCGTGGTCCGCGCCGGTGACATCCCGCTCTCCCTCGGCACCGGCGGCGGCTGTCTGATCTCCGGTCTCGTCTTCGGCTGGTTCCGCTCCCGCAAGCAGACCTTCGGCGCGTTCCCGCCGCAGGCCGCGACCACCCTGAAGGACATGGGCCTCGCAGTGTTCATCGCCTGCACCGGCCTGGTGTCGGGGCCGCAGGCCTGGCCGCTGCTCAAGCAGTACGGTGCGCTGCTCCCGTTCGCCGGGATCGCGATGGTGCTGATCCCCGCCACCCTGTCGCTGGTGGTCGGGCGGACCCTGCTGAAGATCGAGAAGCCGCTCCTGATCGGCGCGATCGCCGGGCAGCAGTGCTCGACGCCCGCGATCACCTCCATCACCCAGGTCGCCCAGAGCTCCGTACCGATGCTCGGCTACACGATCACGTACACGCTCTCCAACTTCCTGCTGCCCCTGACCGGCCCGGTCCTCGTCGGCGTCCTCGGAGCCTGAACATGATCGATTTCCTCGACCGGAACATCTTCCAGCCCCACCCCGAGCTCCTGATCTTCGTCACCATCGCGCTCGGCTTCCTGCTCGGGAAGGTCCGCTACCGGGCGATCGGGCTCGGCGCGGTCACCGGCTGCCTCATCGTGGGCCTGTTCCTGGGCGCCCAGTTCAAGGTGCCGATCGACGCGACGGTCAAGAACCTCTTCTTCACGATGTTCCTGTTCGCGCTCGGCTACCGGGTCGGGCCGCAGTTCTTCCGCGGCCTGAAGAAGGACGGCCTGCCGCAGGTCGCCAACGCGCTGGTCGTCTGCGTCACGGGCCTGCTGGTCTCCTGGGGCCTGGCCTCGGCGCTCGGCTACGGTCCCGGCCTCTCGGCCGGGCTGCTCGGCGGCGGCCTCACCCAGTCGGCGGTGATCGGTGTCGCGCAGGACGCCATCGGCAACCTGCCGGGGCTCGGCCCGGCGGAGCTCCGGCGCGAGGAGAACCTCGTCGCCATCGGGTACGCCGTCTGCTACCCGCTGGGCACCGTGTGCGCGGCGCTGCTCCTGGCGTCGGTGCTGCCCCGCCTCTACCGCAGGGACCTCGCCGCGGAGAGCGCCCAGCTGGCCAGGGAGCTGGACGCGCCCGGCGACGACCCCGACCTCGGCGCGGGCTACTACGAGGTGGTGCTGCGCGCCTACACGGTGGAGCGCCCCGACATCGTCGGCCGCACCATCGACGACTTCGAACAGCAGCAGAAGCAGCTGGGCCGCCGCGTCTACATCACCGCGGTGCGGCGGGACGGCGCCGTGCTCCCGCACGACCAGCAGACGGTCCTGCGTCTCGGCGACACCGTCGCGATCAGCGCGATCCGCGGCGACCTGGTCGGCTACGACGCCCGCACCCACGTCGGCGGCGAGGCGGACGACGTGGAGCTGCTCGGCTACCAGACGGAGACCCTGCACGTGGTGGCCTCCGAGAAGACCCAACTGGGCAAGACCATCGGGGAGTTGCGGCAGGAGCCGTTCATGGTCGGGGTGTACGTGGACAAGCTGTACCGCTCGGGCGCCGAGTTCCCCTACCGGCTCTCCACCCCGGTGGAGCGTGGTGACACGCTCATCCTGACCGGGCCCAGGCGCCTGGTGGGCCCGGCCGGCAAGGCGATCGGCAAGCCGGTGCCGACCAGCTTCGCCACCGACATGGTGTGGGTGTGCCTCGGCATCTTCCTCGGCGCCCTCATCGGCATCCCGGCCCTGAAGGCGGGCGGCGTCCCGATCTCGCTCTCCACCTCGGGCGGCGCGCTGATCATGGGCTTGGTCTTCGGCTGGATCCGCTCCAAGTACCCGACGTACGGCAACGTCCCGCCCGGCGCCCAGTGGTTCATGGACACGCTCGGGCTCTGCCTGTTCATCGCGGTGGTCGGCCTCAACGCCGGGCCCGGCTTCACCAGCGGGCTCGCCACGGCGGGCTGGTCGCTGCTGCTGTGGGGCGTGGTCGTCACCGTCGTCCCGCTGCTCGTCGGCTTCCTGGTGGGCCACTACATCCAGAAGATCCGCTTCCCGATCCTGCTGGGCGTCCTGGCGGGCGGCGAGACCACCACCGCCGCGTTCGGCGCGGTCAACGAGGCGTCCCGGTCCCAGATCCCCACCCTCGGCTACACCATCCCCTACGCGATGAGCAACGTGCTGCTCACCATCTGGGGCGCCGTGATCATCCTCCTCAACCACTGAACAGGTTCCATCACCGACGTACGTAAGGAAGTTCCGTGCCGAAGACGACCTTCACCCGTGAGGAAATCCAGTCCTTCGCCCAGCTCTCGCCGTTCGAGCTGAAGGACAAGTTCATCCAGATCGCGCAGGCGGTACAGGCGGACGAGCCGGGCCAGAAGGAGAAGTCGGCGCGGCAGATGCTCAACGCGGGCCGCGGCAACCCGAACTGGGTGGCCACCGGCCCCCGCGAGGCGTTCTACGCGCTCGGCTACTTCGCCCTGTCGGAGTCCCGCCGGGTGTGGACCGCCGACAACCTGGGCGGCATGCCCGAGAAGCAGGGCGCGGCCGCCCGCTTCGACGCGTATGTGCGCCAGCACCCGGACCTGCCCGGCATCGAGCTCTTGGAGCGGTGCGTCGCGTACGCCGTGGAGCGGTTCGGCTTCGACCGGGACGAGTTCGTGCACGAGCTCACCGACAGCTCGATCGGCGACAACTACCCGGTGCCGGACCGGATGCTGGTCCACGCCGAGAAGGTGGTCCGCGGCTACCTCGCCGACGAGATGTTCGACAAGCGTCCGCCGGAGGGCACTCTGTCGCTCTTCGCGACCGAGGGCGGCACCGCCGCCATGTGCTACATCTTCGACTCCCTCATGAAGAACGGGGTCCTCAGGAAGGGCGACCGGATCGCGCTGATGGTGCCGGTGTTCACGCCGTACGTGGAGATCCCCGAGCTCGACACGTACGAGTTCGACGTGGTGCGCGTCGAGGCGAGCCTGTTCACCGAGACCGGGGTGCGCGAGTGGCGCTATCCCGCCGAGGAGGTCGCCAAGCTGGCCGACCCGTCGGTGAAGCTGGTCTGCATGGTGAACCCGTCCAACCCGCCCTCGCTGGCGCTGAGCGACCGGGTCACCCAGCAGATCAAGGAGATCGTGGCCGGGCCCAACCCGAACCTGCTGATCGTCACCGACGACGTGTACGGCACCTTCGTGGAGAGCTTCCGTTCGATCGCCGCCGAGGCGCCCCGCAACACCCTGCTCGTCTACTCGTACTCCAAGCACTACGGCTGCACCGGCCACCGGCTCGGCGTGATCGGGCTGCACGACGACAACGTCATCGACGAGCTGATCGCCGCGCTGCCGCCGCAGGAGCAGGAGCGCCTGGCCAAGCGGTACGGGACGCTGACCCTGGAGCCGGCGAAGATCCGGTTCATCGACCGGCTCGTCGCCGATTCGCGTCAGGTGGCGCTCAACCACACCGCGGGGCTCTCGCTGCCGCAGCAGGTGATGATGACGCTGTTCTCGCTCTTCGACCTCCTGGAGGAGGGCCAGGCGTACAAGCACCGCATCCGCGCGATCGTCAACCAGCGGCTCGAACTCCTCCTGGAAGGAGCCCAGATGAAGATCGCGGACGATCCGAAGCGCGCCGGGTACTACATCGAGCTCGATCTGCTCGCCGAGGCCGAACGCGTCCACGGCAAGGACTTCGCGGACTTCCTGGAGAAGAACTACGAGCCCGTCGACCCGCTGTTCCGGCTCGCCGAGCAGACCAGTGTGGTGCTGCTCAACGGCGGCGGCTTCGAGGGGCCCCAGTGGTCGGTGCGGGTCTCGCTGGCCAACCTCGACGACCTGGACTACCTGAAGATCGGCCACCATCTGCGGGCGATCTTCAACGACTACGCGGAGGAGTGGCGGGCCGCCCGCGTCTGACGCCGGGCGCGCGGGGCTTGAACCTCACGTGGCGTGAGGATGCACAGTGGCCGTATGAGCGAATCCACCTGGAAGGTGGGCCCACTGGCCGAGGCCTGTGGGCTCACCGTGCGCACCCTGCACCACTGGGACACCATCGGGCTGCTCACGCCGTCGCGCCGCACGGCGGGCGGGCACCGCGAGTACACCGAGGACGACGTCGAGCGCCTCTACCAAGTGCTCGCGCTGCGTGGCCTCGGGCTCGGGCTCGACACCATCGCCGTCTGCCTGGAGGCGGGGGTCGACCCGACGCGGGTGCTGCGCGACCACCGCGAGAGCGTCGAGGCGCATCTCGCCGCGCTCACCACGCTGCGGGACCGGCTCCTGCACATCGAGGAGGAGGTGGCGGACGGCAGGCCGCGCACGACCGCGGCGGTCCTCGACGCGCTGCGCGCCACGGGCGCCGCGGAGGGGGCGGTACGCCGCCATCTGGACGACGAGCAGATGACCGCCCTCGGCCGGCACGCCGCGGCGGTGGGCCCGGCCGCGCACTACCTGCTCGAAGTCGAATGGCCCGAACTGTACCGGCGGGCCGAGGAGTCGAGGGTGTCGGGCACCCCGCCGACCGATCCCCGCGTACGCAGGATCGCGGCCCGGATGGACGAGCTGAGCGCCCTGTTCAGCGGCGGCGACCGCACGCTCTCGGCGGGTGTGCGGGCCGCGTGGCGCGAGGACCCGGCGGCCCTCTCCGGCGACGCCTCGGCGCGGCCGGGCCGGTGGGATTCGCTGACGGAGTACCTGGCGGCGGCACGATGAGCACGAGGGGATTCAACCGGTTCTCACCCCTGCCGTTCCTGCTGGTCGTGGCGCCGCTGATGTGCGTGCTCGCGGCGTGCGGGGTGCTCGGATGGGGTGTGGTGGCCGCGGTGGTGGTGGCGGTCGCCGTCCTCGCCCTGGTGGTCGGGGTGCTCACGCGCTGAAGCGCCCCGGCCGACGTGGGGGAAGGTGCGCACCGGCCGGGACGCTGGTCAACGGGGTTGTGCGGGGCGCTACTTGAAGGCCGCGAAGGCCTTGGTGAAGGCGAGCGGCTCCTGGGCGATCGAGGAGCAGGTGGGGTCGGCGGAGTTCTTCGCGCCTCCCGGGCACTGCTGGTCGCGGGCGGCGGACCACATGGCGAGCCCGCCGAGGCCCTTGGACTTCGCGAACTCCACGAGCTGGGTGGCGTCGGCGACGGTGAACTTCTCGACGTTGACGTCGTTGACGCCGATCATCGGCGTGACGACGACGGCCTTCCAGGCGGCGGCGTCGGACAGGCCGAGGACTCCCTTGATCTGCGCCTGGGTCGCCGTGGCGGCCTGCACCGCGTAGCCGCCCATGTCGCCGCTGTACGAGGGCCCGTAGTCCATCGCCATGATGTTGACGGCGGACACCTTGACGCCGTTCTTCTTGGCGTCGGCGACGAGGTCGACGCCGGGCTGGGTGAGGCCTTCCGGCATCACGGGCAGCGTGAACGAGACGTCGAGCCCGGGGTGGGACTTCTGGAGCTTCGCGATGGCCTGCGCGCGGCGGGCGTTGGCGGCGGTGTCGGGCAGCGCGGCGCCCTCGATGTCGAAGTCGACCTTGGTGAGCTTGTAGGCGTCGATGACCTTGCCGTACGCGGCGGCGAGGTCGTCGGCGCTCTTGCAGACCAGGCCCAGCTCGGAGCCGGAGGCACCGCCGAAGGAGACGCGGACATCGCCGCCCTTGGCGCGCAGCGCGCCGATCTGCGAGGCGACCTTGTCGCCCGGCAGGTCGGTGACGCCGCCCCACAGCGGGGTGCAGCCGCCGCCGGAGGTGACGAAGGCGAGGGTGAACTGCTTGACGCCGGTCTTGTCGGCGGTGCCGGGCAGGTCGTACGCCGGGTAGAGCGAGGTGTCGACGTACGGGGAGAACCCGGCGGCGCCGCCCGCGGTGCCGGTGCCGGTGCCGGGCGGGGTGCTCGGGGTGGCGGTGGCCGTCTTGGACGGGGTGGCGGTCGGCTTGGTGGTGGGCTTGGCGGTGGACCCGGTGCCCGCCGACTGCGAGGGCGCGGGGGTGGGCTGCCCGGTGGGGCGTCCGCTCGGCTGCGGGGTGGCGCCGGTGTCGACGGAGCACTTCTCCTGGTCTATGAGACAGCCGGTGGGGTCACCCGCGGTGCCGCTCGCGGAGGTGACGAATCCGACGGTCACGGACTTGCCGGCGGCGAGGCCGCCCTTGTCCCAGCTCGGGGGCTTCACGGTGACGTGCTGTCCCTTGACGCTCTGGTCGCCGTTCCAGAGGGAGGAGAGCGTGGTGCCGGCCGGCAGGTCGAACTCCAGGGTCCAGTCGGCGAGGGTCTTGCCGGTGTCGTTGGTGATGACGTACTGCCCGGTGTAACCACCGGTCCAGCTGCTGGTCTTCGTGTACGCGGCGCCGACCGAGGCGGCCTGTGCGGTGCCGGTGAGAGCGAACGCGGTGCCGCCGACGACCGAGGCGGCGACGATGCCGCCGATCACCTTGGTCTTGCCGCTCGCCCTGCGCCGGTGCGTCCTGGTGCCCATGCCGTGCCTGCCTCTGCGTTTGCGGGGTGTTCTGGGGTGCGGGCAGCACGCTAGCTCTGGGGAATCGGACAAATGCCCGGTTCGGGGCGGGGGTTGGGGATCTTAGGGTCGCCTTAAGGGTGCGATGGGGGGAGGTTAAGCCCCGCCCCCCCCCCGGTGCCTCCGGGTGCGCCCCCGGATCGCCCGGAGCGCTCTGCCGGAGCCCCGGCGCCCAGGCTCACGTCTGCGGACCGTGCGTGGCTGGTCGCGCAGTTCCCCGCGCCCCTGACTACTCGATGCCGGCCGGCATGCGCATCCTCAGCCCGTCCGGCGCTTGAGGACGAGCGCCGTTCAGGCGCGTTCGGGGTCTGGGGCGGAGCCCCGGCAACCCCGGCTGCCATCTGCGGACCGTGCCCGCGTCCCGCGCAGTTCCCCGCGCCCCCAGCTACTCCATGCCGGGCAGCACGCACATAGCCAGCCCGTCCGGCGCTTGAGGACGAGCGCCGTTCAGGCGCGTTCGGGGTCTGGGGCGGAGCCCCGGCAACCCCGGCTGCCATCTGCGGACCGTGCCCGCGTCCCGCGCAGTTCCCCGCGCCCCTGAACTACTCGACGCCAGCCGGCATGCGCATCCTCAGCCCGTCCGGCGCTTGAGGACGAGCGCCGTTCAGGCGCGTTCGGGGTCTGGGGCGGAGCCCCGGCAACCCCGTCAGGCGTGGGGGCGGCGGCGGAGGCGGTGGCCTCGGCGGGGTGGGGTGGGGCGGCCCAGGCCGATCCAGAGGCGTACCTCCGTGCCACCGAGGACGGAGTGGCCGATACGGACGTCCCCGCCCGTCGACTCCGCGACCCGCCGCACGATGTCGAGCCCGAGCCCCGTCGAGCCGGGACGGCCCCCGCTGTTGCCCCGGGCCAGCGCCGCCCGGGGATCGGCGATGCCCGGCCCCGCGTCGGAGACCAGCACGATCACCGCCTCCTCCCCGTTGTGGACGTCCACCGAGAACGCCGTCCCCTCCGGCGTGTGCCGGAACACGTTGCCGAGCAGCGCGTCGAGCACCGCGACGAGGTCGGCGCGGGCCACCGGGATGCGGACGGGCCGGTCCACGCCGGCGAGCCGCACCTCGCGGCCCTCGTCCTCGGCGAGCGCCGACCAGAACGCCATCCGGTCGAGGATCACCTCGCAGGCGTCGCACCCCGCCCCCGGCCCCGCCGGCTGCGTCTTCGGCTTGGCGTCCCGCGCCGTACGGATGATCGTGTCGACCTCCCGCTCCAGCTGCTCGACCGCCGCCCGCGTCTGGTCCGCCGCCGGCCCGTCCCCGAGGGAGGCCGCGTTGAGCCGCAGCACGGTGAGCGGCGTACGCAGCCGATGGGAGAGATCGGCCGCCAACTCCCTTTCGTTGGCGAGGAGTTGGACCACCTGGTCGGCCATGGAATTGAACGCGACGGCCGCGGAGCGCAGCTCGGTGGGGCCCTCCTCCGGCACCCGCGCCCCGAGCTTCCCCTCGCCGAGGTCCTGCGCCGCGCCCGCGAGCCGCTGGGCCGGGCGGACCATGCGCACCCCGAGCCGGTCGGCGACCGCGACCGAGCCGATGATCAGCGCGATGCCGACCCCGGCGAGGACCAGCCAGGCCGTCGCGACGCCGTTGCTGACCTCGGCCTCCGGCACGAAGACCTCGACGATCGCGATCTGTCCGGAGCTCAGGGCGGTCGGCTGGAGCAGGGTGGAGCCGCCCGACACGTCGGAGATCGAGGCCTTGATGACCTTGCGGGTGGCGTCGAGGTCCTTGTCCGCGGCCCGCTGCCGGCCGATCTCGACGGGCGCGCTGCCCGGCACCGCCGGGTCGGCAGGTACGTGCACGGCCATCCGGTCCTCGGCCCCGGACTGCGTGGAGGCGACGGCCCGCTCCAGGGCGTCGCGGTCGGTGGTGATGGACAGCGTGGGCCCGATCGCCGCGGCCTGGCGTTCGGCGTTGGAGAACGCCCGGTCGCGGGCCATCTCCTTGATGACCATGCCGAGCGGCACCGCGAAGGCGACGACGACCATCACGGTCACGGCGAGACAGACCTTGACCAGCGCCCACCTCATCGCGGCGGCTCCAGTTTCACCCCGACACCGCGCAGGGTGTGCAGATAGCGGGGCCGGGCCGCCGTCTCGCCCAACTTCCGGCGAAGCCACGACAGGTGGACGTCGATGGTCTGGTCGTCGCCGTACGACTGCTGCCACACCTCGGCGAGGAGTTCCTTGCGCGGTACGACCACGCCGGGCCGGCCCGCGAGGAAGGCCAGCAGGTCGAACTCGCGCCGGGTCAGATCGAGCCCCGCGCCGTCGAGTTCGGCCTGGCGGCGCAGCGGGTCCACGCGGAGCCCGCCGACCTGGAGCACCGTGGACGGCGGCTCGGCCCCGGCGGCTCCGCGCGCCCGGCGCAGCACGGCGGCCATCCGCGCGGAGAGGTGCTCCACGGAGAACGGCTTGGTGAGGTAGTCGTCGGCGCCGTCGTTGAGGAGGCGCACGATCTCCGTCTCGTCGTCCCGCGCGGTCGCGATGATCACGGGTACGTCGGTGATGCCGCGCAGCATCTTGAGCGCCTCGGACCCGTCCAGGTCGGGGAGTCCGAGGTCCAGGATGACCACGTCGAAACGGAAATGGGCGACTTCGCGCAGCGCCTCGAGTGCCGTGCCGACGCTCCGTACGGTGTGGGAGGCCTCGGTGAGGTGGCGGATGAGGGCGGAGCGGACAAACTGGTCGTCCTCGACCACGAGCACACTTGCCATGGGCCGCACCGTACGCCATCCGGAGGAGCGGAGTCCCCCGCGGGAGTGGACTCGGAGGTGGCGGGACACCGGTGGGGCGCGTGGTGCAGTATGGCCCGGATGCACAGAGGACTCGTACACGGTTTGGCGTGGTCGCTCGCCACGGGAGCCGCGGTGACGCTCTCCTGGTGGGGTGTCCACACGGTGATGGCCGGCACGGCGTACGACCCGCCGCGCGCCCTGCCGATCAGCGGCGAGGCGCGCATCACTCAGGGCTCCGAGCCGGAGGCCTCCTCGACCCGTCGGGCCGAGGAGAGCCCGCCCGCGCCGTCGGTCTCGGCCTCGCCGAAGGCGTCGAAGGGGGCCGGGAGCGGGAAGCCGCCGGGCGGCCACACGGCGTCCGGTTCCGCCAAGTCCGCGCCGCCGTCCGGCAGTTCGGACAATTCCGCCAACTCGGGCGCGGTGCAGGGCTACAACGTGTCGGGCGGCCGGGTCGTCTTCGACCTCGGCGCCAGCTCGGCCCAGCTGGTCTCGGCGACGCCCGCGTCCGGCTGGCAGATGGAGCGCTGGATCCAGGCGCAGTGGATACGGGTCACGTTCACGCGGGGCGGCGAGACCGTCTCGGTGTTCTGCACGTGGAACGGCCATCCGCCCATGGTGGAGATCAACAACACCTGACCCGGCGGGGACGGGCCCCGCCGCCTACCGGAAGGCCGAGGCGGGCGGCGCGGGCGAGGGCTTGGCGCTCGCGTCGCGCACCGCCGCAGCCCCGCCCGTGAAGTCGGCGAGCTCCCGGCCGTGCTGGACGCGCCCGGGGTGCGGGTCGCCCGCGATCCGCCGGGTCAGCTCGGCGACGGGCAGCGGCACGGCGGAGCCGACGAGCACCGCGTTGCCGAACCGCTTGCCGCGCAGCACCGTCGGATCGGCGGCGAGCGCCAGCTCGGGGAAGACACCGGCGGCGGTGGCGATCTGGCCCCGCAGATGCGCGAGCGGCGGCCCGTCGGCGAGGTTCGCGGCGTACGTGCCGTCCGGCTTGAGCACACGGCGTACGTCGTCGAGGAACTCGGCGCTGGTCAGATGCGCCGGGGTGCGGGCGCCGCTGAACACGTCCGCGATGACGAGGTCGGCCCAGGCGTCGGGGAGCTTGGCGAGCCCGGCCCGCGCGTCACCGCCGCGCACCCGGATCCGGGCCCCGGGGTCGAGCGGCAGCTCGCGGCGCACCAGTTGGACGAGGGCGGCGTCGAGCTCGACGATCTGCTGGCTGGAGCGTGGCCGGGTGGCCGCGATGTAGCGGGCCAGCGTGAAGGCGCCGCCGCCGAGGTGCACGACGTTCAGGGGCCGGCCGGGTGCGGCGACGAGGTCGATGACGTGGCCGAGGCGGCGCTGGTACTCGAAGGTCAGCCGGTCCGGCGCGTCGAGGTCCACGTGCGACTGGGGCGCCCCGTCGAGCAGCAGTGTCCATCCGCCGGACCGGTCCCGGTCGGGTATGAGCTCCGCGAGCCCGCCGTCCACCGCCTCCACGACGGGTTCCGGGCCCGACCCCCGCCGCCTGCTGCTCTTCGCCATCCGGCCATTATCGACCGGCCGCGCGGGGGCCGCCTTCCCGCACCGGCGCGATGCGGACGCCCGCCTCGCAGATGCCGTCGGCCGCCTCGATCATCCGGGCCGCCTCACCCAGCGCGGCCCGCAGCAGGCCGGGGTCGGTGACCTCGGTGGTGTCCGGCGGGAGCAGCCAGCCCGAGCCGGTGACGGGCGGCTCCACGGGGAGCCCCGCCATGCGCAGACCGCGCCCGTTGGTCTCCGTACAGGCACTGCCCGGCACGTCCCAGGCGGCGGCGGTGCCGGGCGGCACCAGGAAGCCGAGGGTGTCGCAGGCCCCGTCGTGCAGGACCGGGCCGACGGCGGCGGGGGCGGCGCCGCGGCGGATGATGTCGACCGCTTCGAGCCCCTGGCGCGCGGGCACGGTCACCAGGTCGCAGGGCTCCTCAGCGCACGCGTTCGGTCGCGGTGCGTTCGGATGCGGTGCGTTCGGATGCGGTGCGTTCGGCGGGTGGACGGCCGTCGTCTGCGTACCGGAGACGGTGAAGTCGGTGGGGGTGTCGGTGTTCACGCAGTCCTCCAACAAGGCAAGCCCTCCGCGTCTGCGCGGTGTCTGGCGCTCTCCACATGGTTCAACGCCCCTGCGCGTCAAGGGGAACGGCGGCACGCCGCCGCAAAGGATGGCAGTTCATGGCGGATCGCGGGTGAGATATCCGTTTTGTAGGCAAACGCTGTGTGAACAGGCCGTCACAGAAGGTACGTTCTTGCTCCGCACCACCCCGCCAGAGAGAGCTGTCGAGCCATGGCGCCGTCACCAGATCCCCAGGCAGACCCCCGGGTGAATACGCGGAACCCGCGGCCGCCGCGCCGGCTCACGCGGGAGGCCCGGGAACCCCGGGAGCCCAACGCGGCCTTCCGGCAGGTGCGGGGTGCCCGCTCCCCGGGCGAGTTCGCGGCTGCGGTCCGGCGCGCCGCCCGCGAGATCGGCGAGCAGGTCGCCTGCGACGCGCGCTACATCGGGCGGGTGGAGAACGGCGAGATCCGCTGCCCCAACTATGCGTACGAAAGGGTCTTCCGGCACATGTTCCCGGGTTTGACCCTGGCGGACTTGGGGTTCTCGGCACGGGAGACGGTACGAGGCCGAGGGGCCCGCCCCCTCGCCGACTCCCCTCCCCCCACGACTCCCCTCATCCGTCTGGCACCCCGCCCCGAGCCACCGAACGACCCCGACGACCACCGGCACCACCAGAACCACGAGGAGAGCGACGTGCTGCGTCGCGCATTCATGACGGGCTCCACCGCCGCGGTGGCGGCCGTCTCACTGGGCCTCGGCCCGGTACCCGCCCACTCCGTCCAGCGCGTCGGCGAGGCCGAGGTGAGCGCCGTCGAGGAGGCGGTGCGCCGGATCAGACTCCTGGACGACCGGCACGGCGCGGACACGCTCTACCAGCGTGCCGCGCAGCCGCTGCGCACCGCGTACGCGCTGCTCGACGCGAGTGCCTCCCGGCGCTCCACCCAGGAGCGGCTGCACGCGGGAGCCGGCGAACTGGCCATCTCCGTCGGCTGGTTGGCGCACGACTCGGGCCGCTTCGGCGAGGCCCGCTCGCACTACGCGGAGGCGCTCGCCACGGCGCGGCTCGCCGGGGACCCGGCCCTTGAGGCGCACGCGTTCTGCAACATGTCGTTCCTGGCGCGGGACATGGGCCGGCCGCGCGAGGCGATGCGGGCGGCCCAGGCGGGCGAGCGCGCGGCGCAGTCGCTCGGCTCGGCCCGGCTGCTCTCCCTGCTCGCGCTGCGCGAGGCGGGCGGCTGGGCCGGGCTCGGCGACCGCTCCGCGTGCGAGGAGGCGCTCGGGCGGGCACACGGCATGTTCGCGCGGGGCGCCTCGGGCGCCGACCCCGAGTGGATGAGCTTCTTCGTCGAGGCGGAGCTGGAGATGCTCCAGGCGCAGTGCTTCTCGGCGCTGGGCGACTGGGCGCGGGCGGCCCGTCACGCGCGCCGGGCCGCGGCGCTGCAGGACCCGTACTTCACGCGGAACTTGGCGCTGTACCGGGCGGAGCTCGCCGACGATCTCGCGCGTGCGGGGGCGCCGGGTGAGTCCGCGGCGGCGGGGCAGCAGGTCCTGGACCTCCTGACCCAGGTCCGGTCCACCCGCATCCAGGCCATGCTGGCGGACACGTCCCGCCTCCTGACCCCGCACCGGGCCGCGCCGGAGGTGGCGGCGTTCCTGGAACGGAGGGCGGCGGTGGCGGTGTAGCCCGCCGCAGAAAGAGGCCCGGGGCGAAGCCCCGGCAACCCCGCCGCCGCCTCCGTCTCCGCCTGCGGACCGTGCCCTCGTCCCGCGCAGTTCCCCGCGCCCCTATCGGGGTTGGCCTTGGCAGCATGCAAGCATCGGCATCCCCAGCCCGTCCGGCGATTGAGGACGAGCGCCTTTCGGGCGCGATACGGGGGTCTGGGGCGGAGCCCCAGGAACCCCGCTTTCGTCTGCGGACCGTGCCCTCGTCCCGCGCAGTTCCCCGCGCCCCTAGGTAGGCGGAACTTGGCGGCATGCCCAGCATCGGCATCCCCAGCCCGTCCGGCGTTTGAGGACGAGGGCCCTTAAGGCCCGAACGGGGTCTGGGGCGGAGCCCCAGGGGGCTGGGACGCTCGAATTCGTTGCACGGGTGGGTGGGAAAACCCGCCGCCGCGCAGCTCACCGCTCAAGGTGCCCCGTGTCGTTCCACCGCTCAAGCGCCGGCGCCCCGTACGCCCACCCCAGCACCGACAGCGACGTCGGATCGAGCCGGATCCGGGCCGCGAAGGAGATGGGCTCGCCCATCCACCGCGCCGCGATGGACCGCAGAATGTGCCCGTGGGCGAAGACCAGCACGTCCCGCCCGGCAGACCGCGCCCACGCCACCACCTCGTCCGCCCGAGCGGAGACCTGCGCCAGGGCCTCCCCGTCCGGCACCCCGTCGCGCCAGATGAACCAGCCCGGCCGCACCGCCTGGATCTCGGGCGGCGCCATGCCCTCGTACGCCCCGTAGTCGTACTCCATGAGCGCGTCCCACGGCTCGGCCCGCTCGCCGAACCCGGCGAGTTCGCAGGTCTCCGCGGCCCGGACCAGCGGGCTCGTGCGGACCTCGACACCGGGCAGCCCGTCCCACGGCGACCGGTGCAGCCGCTCGCCGAGCAGCTTCGCGCCGCGCCGGCCCTCGTCGAGGAGGGGGATGTCGGTCCGGCCGGTGTGCTTGCCCGCGAGCGACCACTCGGTCTGCCCGTGCCGGGCCAGCAGGATGCGCGGTGCGGCGGCTGCCATGGGTGTTCTCTCCCGATGCCGTACGAGATGTAACAAGGTGAAGCGGGGTGAAGCCAGGTGAAGCGGGGTGGTCCGAGATGCCGGGAAACCACGCCCAGGTCGGGCGAATCCCGCCAAATGCTCCGCTTCCATCATCCCGCACCGCCGAGGCAACCCGGGGCCCGGCCCCGACGTCTGACCCCGAGCACCCCTCGCACCGGGGTGCTGTGCGAACGCGACCGATTACACCGTACGGTTGAACGCACGTCGAAAACCCGTTGGCCCCCAGAGGGCAGCCCGATGACCAAGTGGGGGGACCCTTCCGGATGCAGCCGCCGCACCATGCCACGCGACCGCGCTGGTGGACCGAACTCCCCCTGATCGCGATCATGTACGGGGCGTACTCCCTGGGACGGCTGATCGTACGCGGCGACGAGGCACGGGCCACCGAGCACGGCCTGTCCCTCCTGCGTCTGGAGAAGGCGCTCCACCTCAACGCCGAGCACCCCCTGAACCGGCTGTTCACGCACACCCCGGCCCTGGGCATACCCGCCGACTTCATCTACGCCTCGCTGCACTACCTGATAACCCCGGCCGTGCTGATCTGGCTGTTCCGCCGACGCCCGACGCAGTACCGGGCGGCCCGCAGCTGGCTGATGACGTCCACCCTGCTCGGTCTCATCGGCTTCACGTTCCTGCCGACGTGCCCGCCCCGGCTGCTCCCCGCGGTGCACGGCTTCACCGACACGATGGCGCAGTACGCCTCGTACGGCTGGTGGGGCGGCGAGGCGAGCGCTCCGCGCGGCATGGGCGGGATGACCAACCAGTTCGCCGCGATGCCCAGCCTGCACGTCGGGTGGGCGCTGTGGTCCGGGGTGATGCTGTGGCGGTTCGGCGGCAGCCGGATCACCAAAATCGCCGCCGTCGCGTACCCGCTGACCATCACGTTCGTGGTGATGGGCACCGCCAACCACTACCTCCTCGACGCGGTCGCGGGCGTCGCCGTGATGGGGATCGGCCTGCTGGTCTCCAAGCCCCTGCTCCGGCTCGCGGAGCGCGTGCGCGCCCGATTCGCGCCCGCCCCTTCCACCACCCGCGCCCCGATTGTCAGTCCCGGATGCCAGACTTCCCCGGGTGAGCCAATCCCTGGGCAGCGGACCTCCTCCCGCATCCCCGCAGAAGCCGTCGACGGCGCTCCGTCGAAGGCTCGCTGAGCTACGCGGCCCGGCGGTCCCGGCCAGGCCGCTCGACGCCCGCGCCCTCGCGGCGCTCGCCGCCAACCCGGGGTGCCGCAGACGCGCCCTGCTCGACGGCGCGGGGGTCGACAAGGGCGCCCTCGCGGAGGCGATCGGCTCACCGTCGGCCGCGTTCGGCCAGTCCCAGTTCGCGTTCATGCGGGGCAACGCCTTCGAGGCGAAGGTCAAGGGCGACGGCGGCACCGAGCTGCTCCGCCTGCTGTACGAGCGGATGGGCAGCGGCGGCGCCGAGCCGCCCGGCCCCGCTGCCTCGCCCGATCTCGCGGCGGCCGGCCCCGAAGGCCGCGCGGCCCGCACCGCGCTCGCCCTGCGCGAGGCGACGGCGGCCGGCGCCTGGGCGTTGCTCGACCACCCGATGCTCGCCCTCGAAGTGGCCGGCTCCCCCGCCTACCTGGAGCCGGACGCGGTGGTGGTGCACCCCGACGGCCGCTGGACGGTCGTGGAGATCAAGTCCTTCCCCATGATCGACGCGGCGGCCGACCCGTCGAAGGTCGGCGCGGCCGCCCGCCAGTCCGCGGTGTACGTCCTCGCCCTGGAGCGGGTCGCCGAGCTGACCGAGGGCGCGTCGGTGGACCACTCGGTGCTGCTCGTCTGCCCCAAGGACTTCTCCAACCTGCCGACCGCGTCGGTGGTCGACGTACGCAAACAGCTGTCGGTCACCCGCCGCCAGCTGACCCGGCTCACCCACGTCGAGTCCATCGCGGACGCCCTGCCGCCCGGCACCACCTTCGACCTCGACGCCCAGTCGGGCGCGGCCCTGACCTCGGCGGTCGAGGCGGTGCCCGCGGTGTACGCGCCGGAGTGCCTCTCCGCGTGCGAGCTGGCCTTCCACTGCCGTGGCCGGGCCCGCGAGCAGGACCTGGTGACCGCGCTCGGCCGCCCGCTGCGCGGTGAGCTGGGCGGCCTGACGACCGTCGGCGAGGTCCTGGCCGCGGCGCGCGGCGAGGCGGGCGACCCCGCCGATCCGACGGTGGCGGCGGTGCGCCGCGCGGCCGCCCTGCGCGCGGAGGCCACCGCGGCGGCCACGAGCAGGCGCCCCGCGGAGACCGGCGCGAAGACCAATCCCACGGAGACCGGCGCAGGCACGCGCCCCGCGGAGACCGGAGCGAGCACGCACCCCGCGGTGTCCGCCCCGCGTACGACCACGGAAACCACCCCGGGCAGCTCCCCCGGCGAAGCCCCGGCCACGGCCACCCCCGCCGCGTCCCGCGCCCCGGGCCCCGCCTCCCCCGACGCGTCCGCCCCGGAGGGAACCCCGTGTCGCTGATCTCCACCCTGGCCCGGCTGGAGGCGGTCGAGTGCGGCCGCGCCCAGCCGCTGACCACCGTCCGCCACCGCCACCTGTCCGAGCGGCCGCTCGTGTTCGTGCCGCTCACCACGGCGGGCGAGGCGGGCGCGCCGCTCGGCGCCCTGGTCGGCACCGACCGCGACGCGCCGACACTGCTCGTGGTCCCCCAGCCCCGCGACCGCGACCTGCGTTTCGCCTTCCTCGCCGACCTCGCCGAGGCCGTCCTGCCGTACCTCGACGCGTACGCGGGCGTCATCGAGCTCACCGAGCGCTCCGAGACCGATCCGGAGACGGGAAAGAAGACCAAGGTCGAGGTCGAACTGTGCGCCGACGCGCCGCAGTTGATCGTCCCCGGCCGGGCCGGCATCGACTTCGTGCGGCTCCTCGGCCGCTCGATGCGATTCCGCCGGACGGCCGAGCAGGATCCCGACGCGCCCCATCCGGCGCCGCCCCGGGTCCCGCTGCTGGGCCGCTGGTTCACGCACTACGCCGAGCGCGCCCGCACCCCCGGCTCCGCGCTGCTGCTCGCCGCCACCGACCTTCTGAACCGGCACTGGGCGACCGGCCAGTCCAGCCTTGAGGACCAGCACCTGGGCGCCCTGCTCGCCTGGATCGACCCGCCCGACGGCGAGTCGGGCGCCGACGCGGCGCTGCGCGCGGAGCTCGCGCGGGGCGCCGACGGCCAGCTCCTGTGCCCGCCGGCCGGCCCCGCCACCGACCCGGCGTTCGACAACCGGCTGCTCGCCCCGGCCGTGGAGCGCCACGACCGGGCGCGCCAAGCCCTCCAGAGGGCGGAGGACGGCCTGGCCGCCGACGACCACCTGGGTCAACTGGCCGCGGCGGAGCGGGAGATCCGCCGACTGCTCTCGGCCCAGCTCATGCCCACCTGGTCCGCGGTGTGGCACGCCCTGGACCTGCTGCGGGACCTGCCCGAGGGCGAGCGGGCGGCCGCGCGCTGGACGAGCGACCGCTGGTCGTTCACCGGTCATCGGGACCGGATCGCCGCGGGCGAGCCGCCCCAGCCACGCCGTGACGACGCGGTGACCGCGGCCACCAAGCTGCTGCGCCGCGAGCGCGCCCAGGCCGAGCTGGAGGCGGGCGAGGCGCTCGACGATCCGCTGGTGATGGCGGGCCGCAGGCTCGCGGGCGAGGCGTTCGCGGGCGAGGTGGTCGAGGTGACCCCGGCGTGGTCGGAGTCGAAGCGACCGAGCCCGCGCCCCCTGCTCACCCTGCGCACGGACGACGCCCCGCACCTCGCGGAGGGCGCGAAGGTCTACCGCACCCTGGACGGCAAGCCGCAGAAGGCCGAGCTGGTGGCGTACGAGAGTGCGGCGGACGCGTCCGGCGGCGAGAGCACCCTGGTGCTGCGTGTCCTGGACAAGATGGGGCGCGGCAAGGACCCGGCGCCGGGCTCCGTGCCCGAGAAGGGCGACCGGCTGTGCTGGACGCTGTTCGAGCACGACCAGCGCGGCGCCCCCAAGCTGCCGGACCCGGAGGCCACGCCGTGGACCCACGGCGGTCCCCCCGGCTCCCCTGCCGAACAGCCCGACCCGCTCACCCCCGAGGACCTCCTGTGACCGTCTTCGATCCGGGCACGGCCGCCGCCGAGGCCACGGACGCGATCCTCGCGGACACGCTGCACGGCTCGGCCCGCGGCATCGTCGTCGATTCGCCGCCCGGCGCCGGAAAGTCGACGCTCGTGGTGCGCGCCGCGCTCGAACTGGCCGCCGCGGGGCGCCCGTTGATGGTGGTCGCGCAGACCAACTCCCAGGTCGACGACCTCGTGGTGCGCCTCGCCGAGAAGGCCCCCGAGCTGCCGGTCGGCCGGCTGCACAGCAGCGAGAGCGACCCGTACGACAAGGCCCTCGACGACCTGGAGAACGTACGGAAGTCGTCGAAGGCTGGCGACCTCGCGGGGCTCGACGTGGTGATCTCGACGTCCGCGAAGTGGGCGCACGTGAAGGACGTCGAGCCGTGGGGCCACGCGATCGTGGACGAGGCGTACCAGATGCGCTCGGACGCGCTCCTCGCGGTGGCCGGGCTCTTCGAGCGGGCGCTGTTCGTGGGCGATCCGGGCCAGCTCGACCCGTTCGCGATCGCCGACGCCGAGCAGTGGGCGGGCCTGTCCTACGACCCGTCGGCCAGCGCGGTCTCGACGCTCCTCGCGCACAACCCCGAGCTGCCGCAGCACCGGCTGCCCGTCTCGTGGCGGCTCCCGGCATCGGCGGCGCCGCTGGTGTCGGACGCGTTCTATCCGTTCACGCCGTTCCGCAGCGGCACCGGCCACGGCGACCGGCGGCTCGCGTTCGGTGTCGCGTCCGACGGCTCGGCGGCGGACCGCGCGGTCGACGAGGCCGCCGTGTCGGGCTGGGCCCTCCTGGAACTGCCGGCCCGGCACACCCCGCGCACCGACCCGGAGGCGGTGCACGCCGTCGCACTCGTCGTACGCCGCCTCCTCGACCGGGGCGGCGCGGCGACCAGCGAGCGCTCGCCGGACCCGGTGCCGCTGACCGCGGACCGGATCGCGGTCGGCACCGCCCACCGCGACCAGGCCGCCTCGGTCCGTGCCGCGCTCGCGGAGCTCGGCGTGAGCGGGGTCGCGGTCGACACGGCCAACCGGCTCCAGGGCAGGGAGTTCGACGTGACGGTCGTGCTGCACCCCCTGTCGGGCCGCCCGGACGCGACGGCGTTCCACCTGGAGACGGGCCGCCTGTGCGTCCTGGCCTCGCGCCACCGGCACGCCTGCATCGTGGTGTGCCGCGCGGGCGTGAGCGACCTCCTGGACGACCACCCCTCGACGGAGCCGGTCCAGCTCGGCGTGACGGTGAAGTTCCCGGACGGCTGGGAGGCGAACCACGCGGTCCTGTCCCACCTCTCGGAACACCGGGTCACCTGGCGGCCGTGACCGGGGGCGCCCCCGGCGTTCCCCCGCAGGGCCCTCTTGCGCGGAGGCGGGAGAATGGACGGTGGCCCGGGGCGCCCGGAGCCTGAGTGTCGACCTGCCCTGGGAGGACAGAGATGCCGGAGCACGAGCGGAACGAGGAGCGGCAGCGGCTGAGGCCGGCGCCGTTGCTCTTCGAGCCGTCCGAGGCCACCGCCGACCCGGAGCACTTCTTCGACCTGGAGTCCATGGAGGATCCCCGGGCGCTCCTGAGCCGTTCGACCGAGCTGGCCCTGGCCTTCCGGGCCGCGGCCGACCGCGCCGTCGAGTTCCAGGCGATCGCGGCGGCCCAGCTCGCCGATCCGCGCCGCTTCGACCGGCTGACCCCCGCCGATGTGGCGCAGCGGGCGCAGTGGACCGAGGACTACGCGAAGAAGATGATCGAGTTCGGCCGCGACCTGCTGCGCAACGCCGACGTCCCCTGACACGCTCCGGCTCCCACGGCTGACACGCCCCGGTCCCCGCGGGCGAGCGCGCCCGGGGCATATGCCGGGGCGCAAGATACGCCCTACCGCCCCGCCCTGTCCCGGTTTCCGCCAAGCCGCACGGGCGGGGTCCGCCCGGCCGGTAGACGTAGAGCATGAGCAGCGGCGATGGCAACGGCGGGATCGGTGGCGTGCGGCGGACGGAGACGGGTGGTGGCGCCCTCACGGCGGTGGGCGAGCGCAGCGGGCAGGCCGGGACGGACGAGGCCCTGGACATCTTCTCCGTCCTGCGGGACGAGGGAGGCCATCAGGCCGGCGACGTGACCGCGGCGGGCGCGGCCTGGCTGTCGTCCGCGTCCGGCCACCCGCGCAGCACCCTCGCGCTGTGGGAGGCCCGGCCCACCGCGCCCGGGGTGCTGCCCTGCGGCTCGGTCTTCGACGTGGTCAACGTGCCCTCGATGTTCGGGCGCCGCATGCTCGACCGGTTATGGGCCGAAGGCCCCGGCTCGGGCCCGGTGGCGATCCACCGCGGGCGCATGCTCCTGTTCGCCGCCCCCGGCACCGCGCAGCGCCTGCCCTCACTCCTGGAGTGGGAGGAGTGGCACCGCCCCGAAGCTCCGGTGCCGCCGCTGCTGTGCCACGGCGCCGGTGACGCCGTCACCGTTCCGGCGCTGGTGACCCCGGGGCGGGAGAACTCGGGTGCGGCCCGCTGGCTGGTCGCCCCCGACACCCGCCGCCCGTGGCTGCCCGGACCCGATGTCCTGCTGTGGGCCTGCGTCCGGGCCGCCCGGAACGAGACGGCGAGCGGGCCCTCGGACGCTCCCCGGATTTCGATTTTTCCTCGCGCCGATCAGGATGCTAATGTCTACGACGTCAGCAGGCGCCGCTAGCTCAGTTGGTTAGAGCAGCTGACTCTTAATCAGCGGGTCCGGGGTTCGAGTCCCTGGCGGCGCACAGACGGAAGAAGCCCCTCGCGCAAGCGGGGGGCTTCTTTGCTGCCCTGCCCGGGGCGGAGAAACCGCGAACGCGGGACCGACGGGCCGGCGTGAGCCCCGACCGGGGCGACCCGACGCCAGCCGCGCGACGCCGCCCTCCCTGCGAGCCCCCCGCACACACGACCCGCCCCGTCGCGGCTCGTCCCGGTCAGTGGGAGATCTTGACCGTCCACGCGCCCGACTTCGTCCGGCCCTCCGCCTCGATCCTGATGCCCTCGTCGGGCACGGTGAACGTCTCGCCCACGCCGATCGGCGCGTCGGCGAGTGCCGGGTAGACCGACTTCTCCCAGCACCCCTCCGTGTCCGGATGCGCGTCGAGCACCTCGACCGGTCCGCCGCCGGACCCGGAGCCGCTGCGGACCCGGTAGACCAGGAGTCCGGAGGCGCAGCTCGCCCGGTCGAGGCCCGCCGGTTCGCGGACCTCGATGGCGATGGCGCGGTCCTCGCCGGTGCGGACCACCGCGAGCCGCTTGCCGGCGGCGCCCGCCTTCGCGGGGGACGCGGACAGCGGCTCCAGGGTGATCCTGGTCGTGCCGTCCCCCGTCACGCAGCCGACCTCGCGCCGGTCGATCCAGCCGAGCTTCCACTTCTGCCAGGCGAACAGGTCGGGCGCCGTGCCGAACTGACTGCCCATCACATCCCAGTCGCCGACGTACGTGTCCCAGTCGCCGCTCTTGCCGTCCTGCGGCCGGTGGTAGAGGTCCGGCAGGTCGAAGACGTGCCCGGTCTCGTGGGCCAGCACGTTGCGGTCCGGCGGGTGGTGCTCGAAGACCGTCACGGCGCGGTTGATGTCCCGCCCGTCGGCGCGCACCGGCCGGTCGAAGTTGACCACCTTGGTGGCGTCCGAGTCGACGCCGGGCGCGTCCGGATCGGCGACGAGATAGACGATGTCGTACCGCGAGAAGTCGGTGGTGGGGTCGGCCGCGTGGATGGCGTCCATGAGGTAGCGGGTGCGCTGGCGCGGGTCCCAGTCACGCTCTATGCGGTACGAGGTCGACGCGGCCGGCATGCGCACCCAGGCCCGCTGCGGTTCGGCGTCGAGCCGGAACTTGCCGTACGAGGCCTGCTCGAAGAAGCGGCTGGTCGCGGGGAAGTAGTCGGCGGCCAGGTCCTGGGGGGTGGTGGCGGGCCGGGAGTCCGGGAAGGACAGGAAGACCATCACCGCCTTGAGGGCGCGGACCGGGCGCGGATAGGCGGAGTTCCAGGTGTCGACGCCGAGCGAGTGGTGGGCGTCGGTCCTCGGCAGGGCGCAGGGCACCTCGGAGTTGGCCGCGACCGCGGGTCCCGACACCAGCGAGATGGCGGCGAGCGCCGCGAACGAGGTGAGGGCCGCGGCCGCGCTCCGCAGCCGGACACGCTCCACTCCCCCGGGTGTCAGCGGACCCTGCACGGCAACCTCCGGGAGCGGGATGCGGAACGTCCCACCCACTTTGTGCAGGTTTATATGGATATGCCCTGTTTCGATGCCCCAGAAGGGTGAGGACGGCGACACCCCGATGACTTACGCAAAGTCACGACCGATCACCGAGGGCCCGAGCCCGGCCACACCCGCGCAGAAACGATCGGTCAGCGATCGACACGGAACTCCGGGTGCTCTTGATCACGACGGTGAAGCTGGATCGCGCCGTGCGCCAACCTCTATGATCGGCACACTTTCCAGCGTGGATCCGGCCTCCTGGGCCGGCGTCCATCCCGGCCGAAGACCCCGGCCACCTCCGTACTACCTCTGCACGACTCGAATGCACTGCGGGAGCCAGCGGTGAGCGGAACCTCCGAAGGACCGGGTCGAGCACCCGGGACCATCCGGCCGCCCGTCACGGAGCGTCATACGGACCGGATCGCGGGCGTCCTGGCGGAACGCCCCCCGGAACACGCCGAAAATCCCGGCCCGCGGACCGAACGCGCCGCGCAGACCGAGCGCGCCGCGCAGACCGAGCGCGCCGCACGGTCCGAGCGCTACGCGGCGGGACGCACCCCCTCCGAAGTACGCGACTTCCGGGCCGCGTTCAACGCCGCCCACCTCGCGATGGCGGTCGTCGACCGCGAGGGCAGCGTCGTCGCGGCCAACGACGCGCTCGCCGAACTCCTCGGCACCGACCCGGCCGCGCTGCGGCACCAGGAAGCGGCCGACCTCGTCGACCTGGCCGCCGACCACCGCACCTGGCACGCCTACCGCGAGGTGCTGCGCGGCGCCCGCAACCGGTTCCGCTGCACCCGTCGCCTCAAGCACCCCGACGGGCACTCGCTCTGGGCCGAGGTCACCGTCGCGCCCGTACCGGACAGCTCCAGCGTGCTGCTCTCCATCGCGGACATCAGCGACCGGCGCGAACTCCAGGCGCGCCTGCGCCACCTCCAGATGCACGACCCGGTCACGCGCCTGCCCAACCGAACCCTCTTCTTCGAGCGGCTCACCTCCGCGCTCGAGGCGTCCGCGTACGACAACGGCGGCACCGGCCGCATCGGGATCTGCTACCTCGACCTCGACGGGTTCAAGGCCGTCAACGACACGCTGGGCCACCGCGTCGGCGACCGGCTGCTGAGCGCCGTCGCGGCCCGCCTCACCGAATGCGCCGACCAGTCCGGGTACGCGCGCAACGGCGGGCATCTGGTGGCGCGGCTCGGCGGCGACGAGTTCGCCGTCCTGGTCGAGGACTCCACGGGTACGGAGCAACTGGCCGAGCTGGCCAATTCCGTACTCACCGCGCTCCAGCAGCCCTTCGACCTGGCGGGTCAGCGCCTGTCGGTGTCGGCCTCGATCGGCGTGGTGGAGCGGGCCGGCGCCGGCACCTCGGCGACCGGTCTGATGCAGGCCGCCGACACCACGCTGTACTGGGCCAAGGCCGACGGCAAGGCCCGCTGGACGCTCTTCGACCCCGAGCGCAACGCCCACCGCATGACCCGCCAGGCGCTCTCCTCCACGCTCCGCCCGGCCGTGGAGCGCGGCGAGTTCACCCTTGAGTACCAGCCGCTGGTCGGGATGGCCGACGGCGTCGTGCACGGCGTCGAGGCGCTGGTGCGCTGGAACCACCCCCAATTCGGGATGCTTCCGCCGAATCGGTTCATCGGGATCGCCGAGGAGGACGGCTCGGTGGTGCAGCTCGGCCGCTGGGTGCTGCGCACCGCGTGCCGGCAGGCCAAGCGCTGGCAGGTCGACCACCCCGGGGTGCCGCCGGTCTTCGTCAGCGTCAATGTGGCGGTGCGCCAGGTGTGGGACTCCGACCTGGTGGCCGATGTGGCGGAGATCCTCGAAGAGACCCAACTCGCCCCACAACTGCTCCAGTTGGAACTCACGGAGTCCGCGGTGATGGGCTCGGCCGGCCGGCCGCTCCAGGCGCTTCAGGACCTGTCCGACATGGGCGTGCACATCGCGATCGACGACTTCGGAACGGGCTACTCCAACCTCGCCTATCTGAGCCGGCTGCCCGTCTCGGTGCTCAAGCTGGACGGGTCGTTCGTGCGCGGATTCCAGTACGACGAGGGCGGCGCCCATCCCAGCCCGGCCGACGAGACCATCGTCGAGGCCATGGTCCAGCTCGCGCACCGGCTCGGCCTCACCGTCACCGCGGAGTGCGTGGAGACCACCGAGCAGGCGTCCCGGCTGGCCCGGATCGGCTGTGACACGGGCCAGGGCTGGCTGTACTCGCGCGCGGTCACCCCGGACCGGATCGCCAAGATGATCGCGCTCAGCCCTCAGCAGGTCTGAGCCGGCACGGTGCGCCATGACGGCCGCCCCGCTCCTCTGTCGCGAGGAGCGGGGCGGCCGCGTGTGCGGGGCGGTGAGGTGGTCAGCAGGCGCCGAGGTCCACCCAGACGCCCCACTGTCCGGTGGTGCCGGGCTGCTCGCCCTTGGTCCACCACTGGGCCTTCCAGGTGTGACCGCCGTACGAGACCTGGTTGCCGCCGGTGTAGGTGGCGGCGCTGTCCCAAGCGGCGGCGGTGCAGCCGCCGGGCGTCGGGGACGGGCTGGTGGGGGCGGTCGGTGTCGGCGACGGCGACGGGGAGTTGGTGGCCGTCGGCGTCGGGTCCGGAGTCGAGGACGGCGAGGAGCCGACCGCGTCCACGATCTGGTTGAGCAGGGTGGTCTTGTCGTCGAGACCGAGCAGGCTGTACATCATGGCGCCGGCGAGACCGCGCTGGTGGGCGTAGTCGGCGCGGGCCTGGATGGACTGCTTGTCGAGGCCGGTGAAGAACTCGCCGTCCTTGTAGAAGTACGAGGCCTTGGCGTCGGCGTCCCAGAAGGTGGTCGCCGGGTTGTCGACGATGCCGCCGAGTTCCTTGTAGAGCGCGGTGCCCGCGACCTGGCTGGTGGGCCGGGCGTTGGAGGGGCCGGTCGCGCTCTGGCCGAGGCCGTTGTTGGTGGCGGGGACGCCCTTCCAGCCGCGGTAGTAGAACTCGTACCCGAGCGTGATCTTGTTGGCGGGGAAGCCGCCGGCTATGCCGTAGGCCGGGTTGCCGTCGATCCAGGAGTCGATCGCGTTGGAGATCGAGTACTTCTGGGTGCCGGGCTTGATCACGTCGGTCGGGTCGTTGGCGGGCGAGACCAGCGGGGACTGGTGGTAGGCCGGTCCCGTCGCGTTCCAGGCGCCGTGCATGTCGTACGTCATGATGTTGGCGTAGTCGAGGGACGCGCCGATCTTGTCCGTCTCGATGTTCTTGATCTTGTCCTGGCCGGCCGGGAGCGCCGCCGTCAGGAGGTAGTGCTTGCCGCCGTGCGCACTGCCGTACGCGTCGAGCTGCTTGCGGAACTCGGCGAGCAGGGCGGTGTAGTTGGCCTTGTCCTCGGCGCCGTAGTGGTTGCCGAGGTGGCCGTCGGGCGAGCCCGGGTACTCCCAGTCGATGTCGACGCCGTCGAAGATCCCGGCCGCCGAGCCCGCGCCGCCGTAGCCGGCGTCGACGGGCAGGTTGCCGGCGATGTACTGGTCGATGCAGGACGACACGAACTTCTTGCGGCTGGCGTCGGTGAGCGCGGCGTCGTGGAAGTACTTGGAGTACGTCCAGCCGCCGATCGAGATGTTGATCTTCAGCTTGGGGTACTTCGCCTTCAATTCCTTGAACTGGTTGAAGACGCCCACGATCGGCTGGTTCCAGGTGTCGGCGACGCCGCTGACGCTGTCGGCGGCCGAGAACGACTTCTGGTAGTCGGCGAACGAATCGCCCGCGCCGTCACCGGCGTTGGGGTTGCTGTCGTCGCCCGCGGCCTTGTTCGCCTCGAAACAGGTGAGGTTGGTGGGGTCGATGTTGCCGAACGAGTAGTTCAGGACGTCGAGTTTGCCGGCGATGCCGCGGGTGTCGAGGTGCTTGGGGTAAAAGGCGTTCCCGTACACGCTCCACTGGTCGTAGTACGCGATCTTCACGCCGCCGGTGGAGGGGGCGGCGGCGCTCTGTGCGGAGTTCTGGGCGGAGTCGGCGGCGGACGCGGTACCGAGGCCCGCGAAGGCGGCCAGGGCGCCGGCGGCGAGCACGGCGGTGCTCAGGGCGGCGACGAGGGGTCTGCGGCGTTGCAAGGCGGGCCTCCGGGGCGGTGGGGCACGAGGGGGTGCGGGGAAGGGCGGTTGAGGAAGTGATAGCGATCTCATCCCGGCCACGTCAATGGTCTGAACCAAATTGAGGACTAGACCAATTTGGCGCCGAACCCGCTTGTCAGAGGCCGAGTTGTACGTTTCGGCCCCGCCGGATCCAGCCACCCCGGGCCCCCGGGACCCGCCGCCCGCCCCCGATCCGTCCTGTACCACTCCCTCGACCAACGCGAAAAACCCGGGGCCACCCCCAACCCCACCAGCGTCGAAATCCGGGCCACCCCCAACCCCGCCAGGGGCGCGGGGAGCCCATCTGTGGGGCCAGGGCACCCCCAGCCCGCTAGGGGCGCGGGGAACTGCGCACCCAGACACCCACGGTCCGCACCCGAAGGCGAACGGGCGGAACCCGGACCGTCTTTGCCCGCAGACCGTGCGGGGTTGCTCGCGCAGTTCCCCGCGCCCCTAGCGGGTCGGGGGGAGCCTCATCCGCATGGGTGCCCTGCGCCCCAACCCCCTGGGGTGGGCCTCATCCGCATGGGTGCCCTGCGCCCCTAGCGCCCTGGGGTGGGCCTCATTCGCATGGGTGCCCTGCGCCCCAACCCCCTGGCGTGAGCCTCGCTCGCAGGGGGTGTGGGTCAGGCCTCGGTGGGGAGGGCGTAGGCGTCGGCGATGAGGTCGTAGGAGCGGACCCGCACCGACGGACCGTGCGCATTCGCCGTGAGCATCAGCTCATCCGCCCCCGTCCGCTTCTGGAGGTCGTCGAGCCCCGCCCGCACCTCCTCCGCCGTACCGGAGATCACATTGGCCAGCCAGCTGTCCACGAACTCCCGCTCCAGCGCGCTGAATTGGTGGGCCTCGGCCTCCTCAGGAGTCGGGACGAGGCCGGGGCGCCCGGTGCGCAGCCGGACCATCGACAGCGCGTTGGTGAGCGTCTGGCGCCGGGCCTCGCGCTCGTCGTCCGCCGCCAGCGCCGAGACGCCGATCAGGGCGTAGGGCGCGTCCAGCACCGCCGAGGGCCGGAAGGAGTCCCGGTACAGGTCGAGCGCCGGCACCGTGTTCGCCGCCGAGAAGTGGTGCGCGAACGCGAAGGGCAGCCCCAGCGTGCCGGCGAGCCGCGCGCTGAAGCCGGACGAGCCGAGCAGCCAGATCGGCGGGCGGCCCGCGGGACCCTGCACGGGACCCGGCACCGCGTGGATGCGGGCGTAGGGGTGCCCGTCGGGGAAGTCGTCGTCGAGGAAGCGCGTCAGCTCGGCCAGCAGCTGAGGGAAGTCGTCGGCACCCTCGTGGAGCCCGCGGCGCAGCGCCGCGGCCGTCGCGCCGTCCGTGCCGGGCGCCCGCCCGAGCCCCAGGTCGACGCGGCCCGGCGCCATCGCCTCCAGCGTGCCGAACTGCTCGGCGATCACCAGCGGCGCGTGGTTGGGCAGCATCACACCGCCGGAGCCGAGCCGGATGCGGGAGGTGTGCGCGGCGAGGTGGGCGAGGATCACGGCCGGCGCCGACGAGGCGACCCCGGGCATGGAGTGGTGCTCGGCCACCCAGTGCCGGTGGAAGCCGCGCCGCTCCGCGAGCTGCGCGATCTCCACGCTGGTGCGCAGCGCCCGGTGCGCGGTGTAGCCGGAGCCCACCGTCACCAGGTCGAGCACCGACAGGGGCACGGGCGCGGTCCCGAGCGCCGTTCCTCGAATCGCATCCACGTCCACCGCTCCACGCCTCCGGGTCGTCATCGTTCACGTACACCGCCACCAACAGGAGGCACTCTCCGTTTATTCCCGTCCGGCCGCGGCGGCCGTACCGCCACGTGGGCCGGGAGAAACATGGGTACGACACCCCCCATGACTGAGCCGAGCGAACTCACGGACCTGACGGCACGTCAACTCCTCGCCGGATACCGGGCGGGCACCTTCTCCCCCACCGAAGCGACCCGCGCCGTCCTGGCCCGGATCGAGGCCGTCCAGCCCCGCCTCAACGCCTTCGTGCGCGTCGACACCGCGAGCGCCCTCGCCCAGGCCCGCGCCGCCACGGAGCGCTGGCACGCGGGAGAGCCGAGGGGGCTCCTCGACGGCGTGCCCGTATCGGTCAAGGATCTGCTCCTCCAGGCCGGCGGCCCGACCCTGCGAGGCTCCAACACCACCTCGGAACAAGGACGTTGGGACGAGGACGCACCGGCCGTGGCGCGGCTGCGCGAGCACGGCGCGGTCCTGGTCGGCAAGACGACGACCCCCGAGTTCGGCTGGAAGGGCGTCACCGATTCACCCCGTACCGGCGTCACCCGCAACCCGTACGACCCCGCGCGCACCGCGGGCGGCTCCAGCGGCGGCAGCGCGGCGGCGGTCGCGGCCGGCGCGGGGCCGCTCTCGCTCGGCACGGACGGCGGAGGCTCGGTCCGCATTCCGGCGTCGTTCTGCGGGGTCGTCGGGTTCAAGCCCACGTACGGCCGGGTCCCGCTCCACCCCGCCAGCCCCTTCGGCACCCTGGGGCACGTGGGCCCGATCGCCCGGGACGCGGCGGACGCGGCGCTGCTCCTCGACGTGATCAGCGGTGCGGACGACCGGGACCCCACCGCCCTGGAGCCCCCCGCCCACTCCTACGCCGCCACCCTCGCCGAGGACGCGGCGGCCGGCGTCAAGGGGCTGCGCATCGGCTACTCCCCCTCCTTCGGCGGCCAGGTCGCGGTGCACCCCGCGGTGGCCGCGGCGGTACGGGCGGCGGTGACCCGGCTCGCCGGGCTCGGCGCGTACGTCGAGGAGGCCGACCCCGACTTCGCCGACCCCGTCGACGTCTTCCACACCCTGTGGAACGCGGGGGCGGCCCGCCTGCTCGACCACATGGCGCCGGAGAAGAGGCAGTTGGTCGACCCGGGGCTGCGGATGATCGCGGCGCGCGGCGCGCGGCTCTCCGCCCGCGACCTGCTCGCAGCGCGGGACGCCCGTCTGGAGCTCGGCCGCCGGACGGCCCGCTTCCACCGGCGCTACGACCTGCTGGTGACGCCGACCCTGCCGCTCACCGCGTTCGGGGCGGGCCGGGAGGTGCCGGAGGGTTCGGCGCCGCACCGCTGGACGGGGTGGACGCCGTTCACGTATCCGTTCAATCTGACCCAGCAGCCGGCGGCGACCGTCCCCGTCGGCCTCGACGCGGACGGGCTCCCGATCGGCCTCCAGCTGATCGCCGCGCGCCACCGCGACGCGGTGGTGCTGCGGGCCGCCGCGGCCTTCCCCGGCTCCCCGATGGGGTGAGTCCGGGGCGCGGACCCGGCCGGTGTCCGAAAAAATAAGAGGCATGGGCCGGATGAAGAGGGGTAGCCGCGCCGCCATGGCCCGAGCTACCTCACGCCCCAGACCCTCCATACCCAGGCGGACCCTGCTCACCGGCGCCGCCGCCGTCGCCCTCACCGGCGCCGCCGCCTGCTCCCGAGTCCCCGACGGCGACGCGCTCGCCCGGCTCACGTCGCAGGGCACGGTCCGCCTCGGCATCGCCGGTGAAGTCCCCTACGGGTATGTGAACGAGCAGGGCGAGTTCACCGGCGAGGCTCCCGAACTCGCCAAGGTGATTTTCAAACGGCTCGGAATCGGCCGCGTCCAGCCCGTCGCCACCGACTTCTCCTCCCTGATCCCCGGCCTCAACTCGCAGCAGTTCGACGTCGTTTCGGCCGGTATGTACATCAACAAGGACCGCTGCGCCCAGGTGTTGTTCGCGGACCCCGAGTACCAGATGCTGGACGCCTTCATCGTCCGCAAGGGCAACCCGAAGAACCTGCACACCTACGAGGACGTCGTCCGCAGCAAGGCCCGGTTCGCGACCGGCACCGGGTACGCGGAGATCGCGTACGCGACCGCCGCCGGTTACCCCGAGAAGAACATCGTCATCCTCCAGGACCAGGTGGCGGGCCTGAACGCCGTGGAGTCCGGCCGCGTCGACGTGTTCGCGGGCACCGCGCTCACCGTGCGCGAAGTGGCGAAGAAGAGCGCGAAGGCCGAGGCCACGCAGCCGTTCGCCGCGGTCGTCGACGGCAAGAAGAAGATCGACGGCGGCGGTTTCGCCTTCCGCCCCACCGACGGCGCGCTGCGCGACGCCTTCAACGCCGAGATCCACCGCATGAAGCAGAGCGGCGAACTCTTCCGGATCCTGCAGCCCTTCGGGTTCACGCAGGCCGAGATGACCACCCTGACCGCCAAGGAGCTGTGCCGATGACGGCGGGACTGTGGCAGCACTGGGTGCTGCCTGGCATATGGATCACGGTCCAGCTGACCGTCTACAGCGCCGCGCTCGCGGCCGCGGTCGCCTTCGGCGTGGGCATGGCGCGCACCCACCGCTCGCGCCTGGTGCGCTTCCTCGCGGCGGCGTACACGGAGATCTTCCGGGGCACCTCCGCCCTGGTCCTGATGTTCTGGCTGTTCTTCGTGCTGCCGCCGCTGGCCGGCTGGCAGCTGGTCCCGATGTGGGCGGCGGTGCTCGCGCTCGGCCTGTCCTACGGGGCGTACGGCGCGGAGATCGTCCGCGGCGCCCTGAACGCGGTGGCGCCCGCCCAGCGTGAGGCGGGCGTCGCGCTGAGCTTCACGCCCTGGCAGCGGATGCGGCTCGTGCTGCTGCCGCAGGCGGTGCCGGAGATGATCCCGCCGTTCTGCAACCTGCTCGTCGAGCTGCTCAAGGGGACCGCGCTGGTCTCCCTGCTCGGCGTGGGCGACGTGTCGTTCGCGGCGTACCTGGTGCGGCTCGCGACGCAGGACAGCGCGCAGATCTACACCGTCACGCTCGTCATCTACTTCGTGCTCGCCTTCGGCCTCACCCGCGGGATGAAGGCGCTGGAACGCCGCACCAAGGCCAATCTGGGGGTGACGGTCAAGTGAACTGGGACTGGTCCGCCGTCTGGGACTTCATGCCGCGCTTCTGGGACGGCGTGGTCACCACGCTGGAGATCCTCGCGCTCGGCTCCCTCATCTCCTTCACCCTCGGCCTGGTGTGGGCGTTCGCCTTCCGGGCGCCGACCCGCTTCGTACGCTGGCCGGTCAACCTGATCACCGAGTTCATCCGCACCACCCCGCTGCTGGTGCAGCTGTTCTTCCTGTTCTTCGTGCTGCCCGAGTGGGGCGTGAAGTTCTCCGCGCTGACCACCGGCATCATCGCCATCGGCCTGCACTACTCGACGTACACCGCGCAGGTCTACCGGGCCGGCATCGACGCCGTGCCCCCGGGCCAGTGGGAGGCGGCGACGGCGCTGAGCCTGCCCGCGCACCGCACCTGGTTCGCGGTGATCCTGCCGCAGGCCGTGCGTCGCATCGCCCCGGCGCTCGGCAACTACGTCATCTCCATGCTGAAGGACACGCCGCTGCTCGCCGGCATCAGCGTCCTGGAGATGCTCCAGCAGTCCCGTCTCGCGGGGGCGAGCACCTTCCAGTACACCGAGCCGCTGACCGTCGTCGGCGTCGCCTTCATCCTCATCGCCTATCCGGCTTCGCTGTTCGTACGAGCCCTGGAGCGCCGCCTTGTCCGCTGACACCCAGATCGAGATGCCCGTGAAGAAGCAGAGCGGCACCGAACTGATCCGCTTCGAGAACGTCACCAAGAGCTTCGGTGACAACACCGTCCTCGACGACCTGTGCTTCACCGCCCGCAAGGGCAAACACGTCACCCTGATCGGCCCGTCGGGCTCCGGCAAGACCACGATCCTGCGGCTGCTCATGACGCTGGAGACCCCGGACTCCGGCACCATCCAGGTCAACGGGAACCGCTTGTTCCCGGCGGACGAGAAGGAACGCAGAGAGGCCCGCAAGAAGATCGGGATGGTCTTCCAGCAGTTCAACCTGTTCCCCAACATGAGCGTGCTGCGCAACATCACCGAGGCGCCGGTGCGGGTGCTCGGGCTCTCCTGCGACGAGGCCGAGCAGCGGGCGCGCGAACTGCTCGACCTGGTGGGCCTCGACGAGAAGCGCGACGCGAAGCCCTCGCAGCTCTCCGGCGGGCAGCAGCAGCGGGTCGCGATCGCGCGTGCCCTCGCGATGCGTCCCGAGGTGCTGCTCCTGGACGAGGTGACCTCCGCTCTCGACCCGGAGCTGGTGGCCGGGGTGCTCGACCTGCTGCGCGACATCGCCCGCACCACGGACATCACCATGCTCTGTGTCACCCATGAGATGAGCTTCGCGCGGGACATCTCCGACGAGGTGATGATGTTCGACGCCGGCAAGGTCATCGAGTCGGGTCCGCCGGAGCAGATCTTCGGCGCACCCGAGCACGAGCGCACGCGGGAGTTTCTCGGAGCGATCGCGTGACCACGCGGTGTGCACGGCGCTGACCTGAGGTTCCGGTCGCCCGCGCGGTGACGGACCTTGACTCTGGCATATGCCAGGGTGGCGCGTCCCAGGACAGGGCCCTGGAGCGCGCCACCAATGTTGTCAACACCCCCACCGCAGACGGGTCTTGGCGGCTATCGTGGAGGTGCAGACCTGCCACCTTCGCAGCTCGACCTGCTAGGGGGAAACCGTGGCGCTGAAGCCGGAGCCGACCGCGCCGTTCCACTCGGTGCACTACGTCCTGCGGGTCCTGGAGGCGATCTCCAGGCACGGCGGGGGCGTCACCGATGTCCAGGTCGCGCGCGAGACGGGTCTGCCCACCGCCCATCTGGCCTCCATGCTGCTCATGCTGCGGCGCGAGGGCTATGTGGAGCAGGTGGCCGACGGGGCCTATGTGATCGGCGACTCGATGGTCCTGCTCGGCTCGGGCGCCGCTCGCCAGCAGGCGCTGGAGACCAAGCTCCAGAACACCCTCATGTCGCTCCGCGACACGGTGGGCGCGGCGGTCTACATCAGCCGCTACATCGACGGCGAGGTCAAGATCACCCAGTACGCGGACGGGCCGCGCGCCCCGAAGGTCAACGAGTGGGTCGACTTCAAGTCGGCGGCGCACGCGAGCGCGGTCGGCAAGTGCCTGCTGACCCAGCTCGACCAGAACGGCCGCCGCGACCACCTCTCGCGCCACAAGATCGCCCGGCTCACCTCGCGCACGATCACCAGCGAGAAGGTCCTGTTCTCCAAGCTCGACAGCCAGCCGGCCACCGTGCCGGTGCTCGACCTCCAGGAGTACGCGGTCGGCACGGTCTGCGCGGCGGTGCCGCTCACCGCGGGCTCGGCCGTGGGCTGCCTGGCCCTGTCGATGCCGATCGAGCACGCCCACCGGCTGCGCGCCGCGGCCGACACCCTCAACCGCGGGGCCGCCCCGGTGGTGCTCTCCCTGGCCATCTGAGCACCCCGCGCACCCCGCCCCGGGGTGGTCATCAGCACCCCACGGGACCAGGTAGTATTTTCTCTGTCAGCACGCGCCGCTAGCTCAGTTGGTTAGAGCAGCTGACTCTTAATCAGCGGGTCCGGGGTTCGAGTCCCTGGCGGCGCACAGACAGAAGAAGCCCCTCGCGCAAGCGGGGGGCTTCTTCGTGTTCCGGCCCAGGGCCCGCCGGGCCGGAACCCGCCCGGAGCGGGGCGCTCCACACACCCGTCACCCACGAGGCGCCGAGCCACGCCCACAGATCCATACGTACGTCTTAAACGTAAGTACTAGACAAGCGTTTAAGACGCTCGTACATTACTGCCATGACGAACACGACGAGCACCACAGCGAGCACCACCGGCGGCGTCTCCCGCCGCGCCGGGCGCAAGGAGTGGACCGCCTTCACGGTCCTCCTGCTGCCTCTCCTCCTCGTCTCGATGGACGTCTCCGTCCTCTACTTCGCGCTCCCCTCGATCAGCAGCGAGCTCCACCCCACCGCCACGCAGCAGCTGTGGATCATCGATGTGTACGCCTTCGCGCTCGCCGGGCTGCTGATCACGATGGGCTCGCTCGGCGACCGGATCGGGCGGCGCAAGCTGCTGCTGTTCGGTGCGGCGGCCTTCGGCGTCGCCTCGGTCACCGCCGCGTACGCCACCAGCGCCGAGATGCTCATCGCGGCCCGCGCGCTCCTCGGCATCGGCGGGGCCACCCTCATGCCCTCGACCATGGGCCTGGTCCGCAACATGTTCCACGACGACAAGCAGCGCGGTCAGGCGGTCGGCATCTGGTCCGGGGCCATGGCCGGCGGGATCGCGCTCGGCTCGGTGCTCAGCGGCGTCATGCTGGAGCATCTGTGGTGGGGCTCGGTCTTCCTGATCAACGTGCCCGCGATGGTGCTGCTCCTGGTCCTGACGCCGGTGCTGGTCCCGGAGTTCAAGGACCCGGCGCCGGGGAAGTTCGACATGCTGAGCGTGCCGCTGTCGATGGGATCGGTGCTGCCGGTGGTGTACGGGCTCAAGGAGTTCGCGGCGGACGGCTTCGCCTGGTCGTACGTGGTCTGGATCGCGGTGGGCCTGGTCGTCGGCACGGTCTTCGTCCAGCGTCAGCGCACCCGGCGCTCCGCGCTGATCAGCCGGGAACTGTTCCGTCCCGGACGCCGGTTCGGTGCGGCGATCTCGCTCAACACCATCGCGGCGTTCGCGATGATGGGCTCGGCCTACTTCACCACGCAGTACCTCCAGTCGGTGCTCGGCATGAGCACGATGCGGGCCGCGCTGTGGAGCGTCGCCCCCTCGCTCGCCGTCGGCATCGCCGCCCCCACCGCCTCCGCCGTGGCCCGCAAGGTGAACCGGGCGTACGTCATCGCCACGGGCTTCGCCGTGGCTGCCGCCGGATACGCCCTGCTCGCCCTGTCCGGCACGGACTCCCTGGCGATGGTCCTCGCCGGGGCGGCGGTCATCGGATGCGGCATCGTGACGGTGATGGCGCTGGTCTCCGACATGGCGCTGGCCTCGGCGCCCGTCGAGAAGGCCGGCTCGGCGGCCTCGCTCCTGGAGACGGGGCAGGAGTTCGGCGGGGCGCTCGGCATGGCGGTGCTCGGCTCGATCGGCACGGCGGTCTACCGCGCCGACATGCCGGCCACCGCGCCGGCCGCCGCCCGGCAGACCCTCGGCACGGCGGTCGCGGGCGCCGACCACGGCCTGGCGGTCCTGGCCAGGGAGGCGTTCGTGCACGGCATGCAGTACGCGGCGCTCGGCGGCACGGTGGTCCTGGTGGCCGCGGCGGTACTGGCGGCGGCGCTGCTGCGGGGCGTGGGAGCGGCGGGGGCGCAGGCTCAGGACGCCGGAGTCGAGGAAGCCGGGGTTCGGGAGGCGGCGCCGGGCCGGGTCACACAACCCGCGGTGTGAGCGACGCGTACGGCGCCGAGGGGGGTGCAGCCGAAGGGGCCGGCCATCATGACGATGGCCGGCCCCTTCGGCATGGAGGACCGCTCAACTGCCCAGTACGGAGAGCACAGTTGAGGCCTGGTGGTCGGCGCCGAGGCGGTTGGGGTGGAACGGCACGGCGAGTCCGGGCGGGTCGGTGCTCAGCGGCACCAGGCCCTCCACCCAGCGGGTACCGGCCGGCGCGCAGACGTCGTGACCCCGGCTCCCGTCGTAGGTGTCGACGAAGGACGCCCCGTTCTCGGCGGCGGTGGAGGCGAGCATGCCGTTCAACTCCCGCAGCCGCGCGCCGAACCAGGTCATGTCCTCATCGAGGATCGGCACCAGGGGGTAGCAGCCGTGGTCGGCGGCGACACCGGCGAGGTAGTCGACGACCAGGACGGTGGCGTGGGGCGAGCGGTGCCTGATGCCGGCCAGGACTCCGGCGATCCGGGACCTGGTGTCGGCGATCCGCCGGGACATGACGTCCGTGCCGTCGGCGCGCGCGAACCGGTCGCGGCACGGGGTGCCGAGGGGTGCGGGCAGCGGGTTGACGCAGCCCATGACGGCGGTGGCGAGCCCGATGTCGTTGCCGCCGATCCCGACGGTGACGAGGTCGGTGGTGGGGGTGAGCCGGTCGAACTGGGCCGGGTTCACGCCCTGTGCGAGCAGCGGTACGCGCCCGACGTTCTGCGGCGCGGTCATCTCGGCGGTGGTGGCGCCGCCGCACGTGGCGTCCCGGAACGTCTCGACGTGCAGCCGGGCGGCGACCTGCTTGGGGTAGTTCCAGCTGCTCTGGGCGCAGCCGCTGGGGGCGTAGGTGGAATCGATGCCGAGCACGGTGACGTCGGCGGACCAGGAGTCGCCGAGGGCGACGTACTCGTGGAAGTGGGGGCGTTCCGCTGCGGTGGCGGTGGCGGTGGCAGGGAGGGCGAGGGTGAGCAGGGCGGCGGCGAGGGTGTGGAGAAGGAGGCGGGGGTTCACGGGCCCATCCAGCCATTGGTGGGTGGGGTGCGGGGGGACGCTGGCCGACAATTCACCCACCCGAGTAGCCGGGGCGGAGCCCCAGCGACCCGGCCTACGTCTGCGGACCGTGCCCGCGTCCCGCGCAGTTCCCCGCGCCCCTGGCGGGGCCGGCCTTGGCAGGGTGCCCGGTCGAGGCAACCTCAGCCCGTCCGGCGATTGAGGACGAGGGCCGTTCCGGCGCGTTCGGGGTCTGGGACGGAGCCCCAGGCAACCCCGCCTTCGTGTGCGGACCGTGCGTGGCTGGTCGCGCAGTTCCCCGCGCCCCTTGGCTGCTCGATCCCGCCCGGCATGCGCATACCCAGCCCGTCCGGCGATTGAGGACGAGGGCCCTTCAGGCCCGAACGGGGTCTGGGGCGGAGCCCCAGGGCACCCGGCTGGCGTCCGTGGGCCGCGCCCCTGACTACTCGGTGCCGGGCGGCACGCACATGGCCGGGGGAAGGGGGTGGTACGTGGTGGTGCCCGGGGGGCGCCACCACACGGGGCCGCCCGACCAGAACCCCTCCCGCCGCAGCCCCGCCCGCGCCACCTTGTTCGTCGCCGTCACCGGCAACCCCGCCATCACCCGCACGAACCGCGGCGCCATCTTCGTACCCAGGTCGGGCTGGGAGGCGAGGAACGCGGTGAAGGCGGCGGGGTCGAAGGCGGCCGGGTCCGGCAGGGCGAGCGCCGCCATCACCTGGTCGCCCGTCACCGGGTCGGGCACCGCGTAGACCGCCACGCCCCGCACCGGCTCCCACCGCGCGAGGATGTTCTCGATCATCGCCGCCGCCAGGTTCTCGCTGTCCACCCGCAGCCGGTCGTCGGTGCGCGCCGCGAAGTAGAGGAAGCCGTCCGCGTCGCGGAAGAACAGGTCACCGGTCCAGTACCAGCCGCCCCTGCGCCGCTCCGCCTCCGCCTGCGGATTGCGCCAGTACCCCTCGAAGGGGTTCGGCGCCCGGTTCACCAACTCCCCTATCGCCTCGGCCCCGTTGAGGAGCCGGCCGGCCCCGTCGAACCGCGCCGGTGCGCAGACGCGGCCGGTCTCCGGGTCGACCACCGCGAGGTCGCCGCCCGGCGCGGCCCTGCCGATCGCGCCCGGCGGCGTGCCCGGGGTGCGCTGGATCGCCGCGCCGCCCTCGGAGGATCCGTACCCCTCGACGAGCCGCACGCCGAACCGCTCGGCGAACCGGTCCGCGTCGGCCGCCCCCGCCTCCGTGCCGAACCCGGTCCGCAGCGCGTGCTCGCGGTCGTCCGGCCGCTCGGGGGTGGCCAGCAGGTACTGGATCGCCCGGCCCACGTAGGTGAAGTACGTGACGCCGTACGCCCGTACGTCGTCCAGGAACCCCGACGCCGAGAAGCGGTCGCGGAGCGCCACGGTCGCGCCGCTTGTCAGCGCCGGGGCCCAGTTGGCGATCACCGCGTTGCCGTGGAACATCGGCATGCAGATGTAGTGCACGTCGTCGCGGCCGAGCGCGAAGTGGGCGGCGAGCGACTCGCCCGCCGCGGCGAGCCGGCCCTGGGTGCAGATCGCGGCCTTGGGGGCGCCGGTCGAGCCGGAGGTGAAGTACAGCAGGAGCCGGCTGCGCGGCCCGACCGGCCCCACCGTCGATTCGCCCGGCACCGCGCCCTCGTACGGGGCGAGGAGCTGCTCGTACGCCTCCGTGCCGGTCACCAGGACGCGTACGCCCGGCAGGTCGAGCCCGTCGAGCAGGGGGAGGTGGGCGCGGCCCGTGATCAGGACGCCGCATGCGGTGTGCAGGATGTCGCGGGCCAGTTCGGGGCCGCGCCGGGTCGGGTTGATGCCCGCCACGGCTGCCCCGGCGAGGGCCGCCGCGCTGAGCCAGAGCGGGAATTCGGGGGTGTTGTCGAGCAGCACCCCGAGGTGCGGCTCGGCACCCCGGGGCAGCAGCTCGGCGAGGAGCGCCGCGCGGGCGGCGGCGCCCGCGGCGACCTGGTGGTGGGTGAGCTCCAGGTCGCCGCAGCGCAGCGCGGTCCGCGCGTCGCCCCACTGCCGCCGCACGTACGCGGCGACGGTCGGCGCGGCCCGGTCCGCACCGGTCCGGTGCGCCGTGGATCCGTTGGACGCCCTCTTCGTCATGGCGCCGCACCGTAGTTGATGGAGCGTCAGAACTGAACGTCCGAGCAGGCGTAGAAGGCGTTGCCGGTGTCCGCGATCGTCCACACGGCGACGATCATCTGGCGTCCGGTCCGGCCGGTGGGGATGGTGCCCTGGTGGGACACCGTGGCCGGCGGCTGCTTCCCGCCGTAGGGCACGGTGAGGAACGGCTGGGTGTCGAGCGCGGCGCGGGTCAGCTTCTGCGCCGGGTTCCAGCCCTGCTTGGTGAGGTAGTAGCGGAAGTCCGTCGTGGCATGGCGCGCGGTGAACTGCCAGCGGAAGGTGTAGGTCTGACCACCCGTCAGCTGGGTGGTGGGCCAGCCGGTGCCGCCGCGCGGGTCGTCCAGTTCGGCGAACCTGCTGTTGCCGCCGGCGCAGATGGTGCCGTCCGCCGGGCCTGCCGCCGGGAAGCCCTTGGGGCCCTCGACGGACTGCGGCTCCCACTGGATGTCGCCGCAGTTCTTGACCGTGCCGTTGGCGCAGAGCTTCTGCCTGCTGATCGGCTGGTCGGTGTAGCCGTGGCTGCTCGCGCTGCCGGTCGCGAGCAGGGACGCGCCGGCGACGGCGAGCCCCACCACGACGGCACCGAGCCGTTGCTTCTTTCGCATGCTGACACTCCTGGAGACCGTGGGGGAGTTCCTTGGGGTGGAGCTGCACGCGTGCGGTATGTCATGTTCCGGTCTAGACCAACTACCAGCCTATGGAAGGGAGTTGAGCGTGTCCAGGTGTTGGTCCAGGCCAATCGGGAGGAGCTCGGGCCCCCTCAGCCGCCCTCCCCCGACCCCCGCCCCGTGTAGAAGGCCACCGTCAGGTCCTTCACCAGCGCCTTGCGCTCGTACGCGTCGAGCTCCACCAGGCCCCGCGAGGTCAGCCGGTGCACGGTGTCGTCCACCGCGTCCACCACCGAGGTCAGCACCGCGTCGCGGTGCTGGGCGTCGATCGCCGCGACCCGACGGCGGCGCATCGCCGCGGCCACCTCGGGCGCGTACTCGATGCGGGTCGGCTGCGCCGAGTACAGCTCGATGCCGACCGGCTCCGCCTCCGCCTTCAGCAGTCGCGTCAACGCGTCACCGACGGCCTCCGCGTTCCTGAGCGTGGGCGCGTCGTCGTGGAAGGCGTCGGCCGGGAGCTGCGAGAGCACACGCGCCGTCGCCGCCTCCACCTGCTCGCGCAGATACGTCTCGTGGTCGGCGACGGCGAGGGTGGCCCGCGCGGTGTCCTTGACCCGCCACACCACGAGCACCACCACCCGGAGCGCGGTGCCGCGCGCGTCGACCGCGCCCATCGGCTCGCTGCGCCAGTGCCGCAGCCGCAGGTCGACCCGGCGCCGCAGCAGCAGCGGGCTCGTCCACACCAGGCCGGTGCGCCGCACGCTCCCCCGGTAGTCGCCGAAGAGCGAGAGGACCCAGGCGTGGCCGACGTGTCCCCGGCCGAGCCCGCCGAACGCGAGGACCACCAGGGCCACCCCGACCCCGAGCAGCCCCCACTGTTCGGGCCGCACCCCGTGGTACGGGAGCGCGGGCAGCCGCAGCAGGGAGGTGACGGCGCGCGGCAGGACCCCGGCCCACCAGGCCACCGCGCCGCAGCCGGCGAGCGCGAGGATCCCGACGGCCACCGCAGTGCCGCCCGGCACGGCGGGTCCCGGCCGTTCCGAGATCCGCGGGTCGACCGGCGTGGCCGGCCTCACCGGCACGGCGACCGGGGTCCGCGCGCCGGCCTGCTTGGGCGGCCGGGCGACGGGACGCGGGGCCGGCGGATCGGCCGCGCGCACCACCGGGCCGGGCCCGGTGTCGTCGCGGAACAGCAGGTGGACCGGGATCTCCGCGGTGTGCTCGTTGCGGATGACCGCGACCCTGCGCCCGCCGTCCGGGGCGGAGGGCGCGACGACGGCGGGGTCGGCGGCCGGGACGCGGGACGGCGGCTCGGCGCCGCCACCGGGGCCGGCCGGATCGCCCTGGATCGGGGCGGGAGTCGGGGTCTGCATGCTCGTCTGTCCCTCCATCATGCGAAGAGCCGCCGCCATGTCTCGGGGCCGGGGTATCCGTCGGCCTCGGCGCCCCGCCAGCCCTGGGCGCGCTGGAACGCCTCGACGTTGCGCCGGTCGGCCTCGCCCCAGCGCGGTCCGGGACCCGAGGTGTAGTACGAGCCGAAGCCCTTGAGGACGAGCTGCCGCCCCAGCCGGGTGACGTACGGACCGCTCTGTCCCGTACGGAAGAGGCTCGGGCCGGGGTAGGCGGGGCGTGCCGCCTGTGCGCCGCCGGTGGGAGCGACCGCGGGCACCGCACCCGCGGGGGCGGGCGCGGCGGGCGGGATGTTCTTGCCGGTGCCCTGCACGAGCAGCGCCCAGGTGCGGGCCCCGGGGATGCCGTCGGCGTCGGCGCCGGTCCAGCCCTGGGCCTGCTGGAAGGCGCGGGTCGCGTTCAGGTCGGCCGTGCCCCAGCGCGGCCCCGGGCCCTGTGTGTAGAAGCGGCCGGCGCCGCGCGCCACCAGCATCTGGCCGAGCCGGGTGACGTAGCTGTTGTCGGCGCCGGGCCCGAACTTGTCGGCCCCGGGGAACGCCGTACTGCCGCTGCCCGCCCCGGTGTCGGCGGTGTGGTCGACGGCGGGCACCGCTCCGGAGCTGCCCGCGGTGAGCCCCTTGTAGCGGTAGGGCAGGTAGTTCGCGGAGTTCTTCCAGTACGCGTACGGGGTGGCCTGCTTGCGGGTGCCGGGCGGAGTCTGCTCGTAGGCGGTGTAGTAGCTGTGCGTGTAGTCGGTCCAGCCGCCGAAGATCACCACGTGCGAGCCCTTGGTGGGGTTGCCCGGGTTGTGGAAGAGGAGCATGTCGCCGGGCTGGAGTTCGTCCTTGGTCACCCGCACCCCGTACTCCGCGAGGCTGCCCGTCCATTCGTTGGTGCCGAGGTCCCACGCCATCGAGACGTAGCCGGAGCAGTCCTGGCGGTACCCGTCCGTCCAGTACGTCTCCATGTCGTACGGCACGGTCGCGGCCACCCAGGTCTTGGCCCGGTTGATGATCTCGGCCCGGGTGGTGGGCCGGGGCTTCTCGGGGCCGTGCGCCGCATGGCCGGGCGCGCCGTGCAGTCCGCTCGTGCTGCCCTGCTCCGTGGGCGGCCCCGGGTCGGCGGCCCTGTTCGCACCGGGGCCGTCGCTCGCCGGGACGGGGGCGGCCGCGGCGACCGTGCCCGCGCCGAGCACCATGGAGGCGGCCGTCGCCGCGACCAGCGCGCGCCGCGCGCCGCCGTTGGCGGCGGGGTGGCCGCCGTCGCGCACCGGGAGCAGCCGGAGCCGCCGCCCGTCGGCGCAGCCGGCGCAGCCGCACTCGGCCGTGGGCTCGTAGTCCTCGAACACCGGTCCGGGTGTACTGGCTTCCATCCGCTGCCCCTCGTTCGTTCCGCAATCGGAGACTTCGGCGATCGCTTCCGCGCCGTCACGCCCAGGACAGCGTCCACACTGCCCAAACACGTCACATTTTGACCGATTAGTACCGATAAAACGAACATCTGACAGCGTGGCGCTGGTCAAAACCACCCTCAGGAGTCCGGTAAAGTTTTCCGTGTCAGCAGGCGCCGCTAGCTCAGTTGGTTAGAGCAGCTGACTCTTAATCAGCGGGTCCGGGGTTCGAGTCCCTGGCGGCGCACGCACCACCGAGGCCCCCTCGCCCAGCGCGAGGGGGCCTCGGTCGTTCCCGTGCGGAGCCGGCCGGAAGGCGTCAGCGGGTGTTGCCCGCGAGCGACAGGGCGTATTCCGGCCACCACTTGCCCGCCGGGGGGCCGCCCTTGCAGGGGCCGTCCGACTCCCCCGGGCGTTTCGCCCACACATAGGCGTCGACCGGGCCGCCCCCCGTGTCCGCCGTCGGCCGTTCGCCGAGCGCGCGGCCGGGCGGGTTGCACCAGCGCTCCGCCGGGTCGCCCTCGGCGTACGGGCCGTTGCCGTTGCGGCTGGTGTCGATCACGAAGTGCTTGCCGCCGACCTTCGCCGAGAGGTGCTCGCCGAACTCCCGGCTCGCCCGCGTGGTCTGGAAGTTGGACACGTTGACCGCGAACCCGTCGGCGCCCGCGATGCCCGCCCGGCGCAGCGGCTCGTCCAGCGCGTCCGGCGAACGCCACCCGGCGTTCCCCGCGTCCACGTACACCCGCGTCCCGGGCTGCCGCTTGAGCCGGTCGACGGCGCCCTTCAGGAGCGCGTACCGCGCCTCGCGGAACTCGGCGGGGGTGCAGCCGTCGACGACGTGCAGCAGCGCGTCCGGTTCCAGGACGATCGCGGCGGGGCGCTCTCCGATACCCCGGGCCACCTGGTCGACCCAGTCGCGGTAGGCGTCGTCGTCGGGTGCGCCGCCCCGGGAGAACTGGCCGCAGTCGCGGTGCGGGATGTTGTAGAGGACCAGCAGCGCCGTCCGGCCCGCCCTGGTCGCGGCCTGCGTGTAGCCGCGGACCCTCCCTTCGGGGTTCTCCCCCGCGATCCACTCTCCCGCCGGCTGCTCGGCGATCTTCCTGATGAGCGCGGCCTTCTCGCTGTCTCCCGCCCGGGTGTACGCGGCGAGCTGACGCGCGGCGTTGGTGTCGGGGTCGACCCAGAACGGGCTGGTGGACGACGTCGGCTGGGCGAGCCCGGACGGCGCCGCGCTCTCACCGGCCTCCGCGCCACCGCCCCCGTCACCGCCGCCGCACCCCGCCGCGAGAAGAGCCAGCGCGACGGCCGGCACCCGGATCCGTACCCCTGAACCTGCCCGACTCCCGTACATAAGCTGCCTCTTGGCCCCGTTTCGTGCCCGCGCGGCCGAGCCGTCCCGGCCACCGTGGGGCCCTCCCTGACCGGTACGTCCACCGGTCGACTTGGCGTCATCCGGGCCTGGGCCCGTGACGCGCGGCGGTTCTGGAGTGGTGTGGCCGGTCTCCGCGCCGGCCGCCCCACGGCCACCCGGCCGCACTGAACCTCCCGCGGCGGTGCCGGACCTCTCCCGCAGCCCGCGCACCGGCGGTCGAGGACCGACGTCGAAGCCGGGGCGGGCGGTCAGGACGCTCGCGGCGTTGAAGGGGCCGGGTCCCTCGCGTCGGTGAGGTAGGCCGAGACGACCACGTTGGCGGTGTAGGCCTTCGTCGTGCGGTCGTACGTTCCGCCGCAGGTGATGAGGCGCAACTCGGCGCGCCCGGTCCTTCGGGGCCCGTACACCTTGGCCGCGTCGAAGTGCTTGCGCGGGAAGACCTGGACGTCGTCGATGGTGAACTCGGCGACCGTGCCGTCGGCGCCGGTCACCTTGACCCGCTCACCGGCACGGGCCGCGCTCAGACCGTAGAAGACGGCCGGTTTGCTCTGGGTGTCCACGTGTCCGACGAGCAGGGCGGCTCCCGCCTGGCCCGGCTGGGCCCCGCTGTCGAACCAGCCGACCGTGCCGGACTGTGCGAAGGGCGGCGGATCGACCGCGCCGTCGGCGTCGAGGCCGCGCGGCACGACCGGCGCCGCTATGCCTATGGACGGTATCTCCACCCGCTGCGGCGGAGCGCCCTTGAGCGGGTCGTGCGCCGGCGGCAGCGGCACACCGGGCGGGCGGCCGACCGCCGCGATGTCACCGGTGGTCGGCGCCGACGTGCTGCCGGTGCCGTCGGGTACGTCCCGGCCCCACAGCCACAGGCCGAGCAACAGCACCGCCCAGGCGAGGCCGGTGACGAACCGTCCGCTGCCGCGCGCCGACGACATGTCAGTCGCCGCCGCGCCGACGGCGTACGCTGCGCGACGCCACGGCGACCGCCGCGACCGCCGCGAGCGCGAGCCCGATCACCGCGTGCCGGGTGCCGGGCCCCTCCTCCTTGGCCCCGTCGGCGGCGAGCGTCGCCGCGCCACCGCCGCCCGCGTGCACCGGGTGGTACGGGGTGGGCCTGCCGTGGTCGTGGTCACGGTCGTGGTCGTCGCGGCGGTCGCCGTGCACCACGGTGAGCCGGCCGCTCGCCTTGCCGTGACTGTCCTTGCAGGTGACCCAGATGTCGTAGTCACGGTCCTGGGCGTCCGAGCGGATACGGGCCTGGGCGTACAGCCCGCCGTCGGCGGCGGGCGTGAAGCGGGCCTCCGAGACGAAGGCGTCCGACGAGCCGACCGCCTCGCGCCCGCTGCACACGCTGACCCTCAGATCCACCTCCCCGCCGGGGGCCGTGGTGCCAGGGGTCACCCGCACCGATCCGTGCGGCTCGGACTCGGCCACCGCGGGGGACGCGGGCAGCACGGTCAGGGCGGCGGCCGCCACGGCCGCACAGAGTGTCATGGGACGGATGCGCATCGTGAACCTCCTGCAACCGAGCGTCACGTGTGACGCCCGGTTCCGCATCCCGGGAGGTCGGCCCGTTCCGCCGGACGGGCGCACGACACGCCCGCCCAGGGGGAGCGACGAAGGTCAGATCAGCTTCACCAGATCGGCGATCGAGTCGACGATCTTCGACGGCCGGAAGGGGTACGACTCCACGTCCTCGGGCCGGGTCAGACCCGTCAGGACGAGGAAGGTCTGCATGCCCGCCTCCAGGCCCGCGAGCACATCGGTGTCCATCCGGTCACCGATCATGGCGCTGGTCTCGGAGTGCGCGCCGATCGCGTTGAGGCCGGTGCGCATCATGAGCGGGTTGGGCTTGCCCGCGAAGTAGGGCTTCTTGCCGGTCGCCTTGGTGATCAGCGCGGCCACCGCGCCGGTGGCGGGCAGCGGGCCCTCCTGGCTCGGCCCGGTCTCGTCCGGGTTGGTGCAGATGAACCGGGCACCGCCGTTGATCAGCCGGATCGCCTTGGTGAGCGCCTCGAAGCTGTACGTGCGCGTCTCGCCGAGCACCACGTAGTCCGGCTCGTGGTCGGTCAGGACGTACCCGATGTCGTGCAGCGCGGTGGTGAGCCCGGCCTCGCCGATGACGTAGGCGGTGCCGCCGGGCCGCTGGTCGTCGAGGAACTTCGCGGTGGCGAGCGCGGAGGTCCAGATGTTCTCGACCGGCACGTCGAGCCCCATGCGCATCAGGCGGGCGTGCAGGTCGCGCGGGGTGTAGATCGAGTTGTTGGTGAGGACGAGGAAGGGGCGGCCCGACTCCCTGAGCGTCTTGAGGAAGGCGTCCGCACCGGGGATGGGGGTGCCCTCGTGGATGAGGACACCGTCCATGTCGGTGAGCCAGGATTCGATCGGCTTGCGCTCTGCCATGGGTGCGGACTCCTGCGTTCTGCGCGGTCTTCTCGCGCTGATGAGCGATCAGCTGGGGGCGCCGGCGCACCGCACTGTGCGTTGCCGGCGCCCTTAGCCTAGCCAGCCCCCGTCCCCCGCGGCCCGGCCGCTCACGGTTCAGCTGCCGGTGGCCGTCTTCCACGCCTCGACGTACTTCGGCAGGTTCTTCGAAATGTCCATCCAGTCGGGCTGGAAGACGTCGACGCCCTGCATCAGTTTGCCGAGCGCGACCGCGTTGGCGTCGGTGGCCTTGATGTCGGTGCGGGCCGCGAAACCGCCGCCGATCTCGCTGACCTGCTGCTGCGCCCGCTCGCTCAGCATGAAGTCGAGGAGCTTCTTGCCGTTGGCGCTGTGCGGGGCCTTGCTGACCAGGCCGGCCGCGTAGGGCAGGGCGAAGGAGGAGGGCTTGGTGCCGCTCGTGGTGCCGGGGAACCAGATGCCGAGGTTGGGCATGGTCGCGGCCTGGGCATAGTTCATCTGCACATCGCCGTTGGCCGCGAGCAGCTCGCCCTTGTCGACCTTGGGCGCGAGCTTGCCGGTGGAGGCGGACGGGCCGACGTTGTTGGCCTGGAGCTTGCGCAGGTACTCCATCGCGGCCTCCTTGCCGCCGAAGTCGTGCATGGCCTTGATGACGAGGGCGGTGCCGTCGCCCGCGACGCCCGGCGTGGAGTACTGGATCTTGTTCTTGTACTTGGCGTCCAGGAGGTCCTCCCAGTTCTTGGGGGCCTCCTTCAGTTCCTTCTTGTTGTAGATGAACCCGAAGTAGTTGTTGACGACCGCGGTCCAGGTGCCGTCGGGCGACTTGGCGCCCCCGTCGACCTTGTCGGCGCCGGCCGGCACGTACTTCTGGAGCAGCCCCTTGTCCTCGGCCTGCTGGATGAAGGGCGGCAGCGTGACGAGCACGTCGGCCTGGGTGTTGGACTTCTCGCGGACCGCGCGCTGCACCATCTCGCCGGAGCCGCCCTCGACGTACTTGACCTTGATGCCGGTCTTCGCCTCGAAGTCCTTGAAGACCTGGTCGTACCAGCCGTCGCCCTTCTCGCCCTTGAGGCCGTCGGCGCTGTACACGGTGACGGTCTTCGCGCCGGAGTCGGCCGAGGAGTCGCCGCCGCAGGCGGAGAGCGTGGCGGCGAGCACGAGGGCGCCGGTGACGGCGGCGGCCGGCTTGACCGCGGTGCGGGCGGCGGTGACGCGGGTGTTTCTGTGCATGACGTTCGGGGCTCCTGAGGTTGTCGCGGGGGTCGGCGGACAGAGCGGGGAGAAAGGGCGAAAGGGGCGACGGGCGGGTCAGCGGAAGGAGGCTCTGGTGCGGATGCGGGAGACGGCGAGCAGGACGAGCAGCGTCGTGCCCATGAGGACCACGGCGACGGCGGCTCCGGTGAACAGCGAGCCGCGGTCGGTCGCCGCGAAGATCTGCACCGGCAGCGGCGTCCAGTCCGGCGGGTAGAGCATCATCGTGGCGCTCAACTCGCCCATGGACAGGGCGAAGCAGAGCCCGGCGGCCGCGGTCAGGGACGGCAGCAGCAGGGGCAGCCGCACCCGCCACAGGACCACCAGCGGGCGGGCGCCCAGACTGGCGGCGGCCTGTTCGTACATCGGGTCGAGCCGCAGGATGGCAGCGGAGACCGACTGGTAGGCGAACGCCATGACAAGAACGGTGTGCGCCAGGATCACGATCCAGCGCGTCCCGTTGAGCAGCACCGGCGGCCGGGAGAACGCGACGAGGACGCCGAGCCCGACGACCACCGACGGCACGGCGACCGGCAGCACGAACAGGGCGTCCATGAACCGCCGTCCGCCCTTCTTCAGGGCGGCCGCGGCGAGCGCGGCCCACGCGCCGGCCGTCAGCGCGATGGCGCTCGCCGCGAGCGCGGTGACCAGGCTGGTGGTGAGCGCCTGGAGGGAGTCTCCGGTGGTCGCCGCCGCGTAGTGGGACGCGGTGAACCCGGAGGGGAAGGCGCCCGACCAGTTCGTGGCGAACGACGCGGCCACGATGACGAGCAGCGGCAGCGCGAACACCGGCAGGAACAGGAGGAAGAAGACGGTCCAGGTGGCCCAGCGGCCGCCCCGGCTATGCACCAACACGACGGCTCACCACCCGGTAGAGGCCGTAGAGGCCCACGGAGATCACGATGTTGACGACGGCGACGACGCAGGCGGCCGGGTAGTCCGACTCCAGGATCGCCTTGCTGTAGACGAGCATCGGCAGCGTGGTGACGCCCTTCGCGCCGGTGAACAGCACGATCCCGAACTCGTTGAGGCACATCACCAGGACCAGCGCGCCGCCGGCCGCGAGCGCGGGCAGCGCCTCGGGCAGGATCACCTGCCGTACGATCCTGGCCGGCCGGGCGCCGAGCGAGGACGCCACTTCCAGCTGTGCGGTGTCCAGTTGGGAGAGGGCGGCGAGCAGGGGCCGCATCACGAACGGCGTGAAGTACGTGATCTCCGCGAGCAGCACGCCCCAGGGCGTGGTCAGGAACTGGAAGGGCCCGCTGTGCGCGCCGGTGACGTCCGTCCACAGCCCGTTGGCCATGCCGACCGTGCCGTAGACGAAGAGCAGGGCCAGCGTGATCAGGAAGGACGGGAAGGACAGGAACACGTCGATGAACTTCGCGACGGCCTTCCCGCCGGGGAACGGCACGAAGGCGATGACCAGCGCCAGCGTGAACCCGAGCACGAGACATCCGGCCGTCGCCCCGACCGCGAGCCAGACGGTCGTACCGAGTGCGTCCCGGAACGCGGCCGAGCCGAAGACGTCGGCGTACGGCTGGAGGGAGGTGCCGCCCGAGTCCGGCGAGAAGGACTGCTGGACGACGAGGGCGAGGGGGTAGAGGAAGACGGCGGAGAGGAGGATCACCGGCGCCAACGCCCAGATGAAGGGGGGTACTTGACGTCGTCGGGCGTCCTCGCTCCGTCGGGGGCCGCCGTTCGGGCCGGGGCGGGCCGGCGCGGCCCGCGGTGCCGGCGTGCTCACCGCGCTATCCACCGCTCACCCCCGCGCCGAGCAGCACCGCGTCCTCGCGGGCGAAGTGCAGGGTGACCTCGTCGCCCAGCGCCGGGGTGGTGCGAAGCTCCCGTACGTCCGCCTTCACCTGGTGGCCGCCCACATCCACGTACAGCCGATGCGTGGCCCCCCGCCACTGCACCTCGGCGATCCTGCCGCGCAGCGCGTTGGGGCCCGCGCCGAGCCCGACGAGGTGCGGGCGCACGCACAGCGTGGCCATCGCCCCGCGGGCGGCCCGGCCGGTGGCGACGGACAGCTCGGTCTGCCCGAACAGGACGGACCCCGCGCCCACCCGCACCGGCAGGAGGTTCGCGTTGCCGACGAACGACGCCGTGAACTCCGTGCGCGGCCTGCGGTACAGGTCCTGCGGGGTGCCGCAGTCCTGGAGCCGGGCCCGGTCCATGACGGCGATGCGGTCGGCGAGGGTGAGCGCCTCGATCTGGTCATGGGTGACGTACAGGATCGACACGTCCGGCAACTCGCGGTGCAGGCGCGCCAGTTCGGCCAGCATGCCGGAGCGCAGCTGTGCGTCGAGGGCGGACAGCGGCTCGTCGAGGAGGAGGACGCCGGGGCGGATGGCGAGCGCGCGGGCGATGGCGACGCGCTGCTGCTGGCCGCCGGAGAGCTCGCGCGGATACCGCTGGGCGTAGGCGTCCATGCCGGTCATGGCGAGCGCCTCGGCGACCCGGGCGGGGATCTCGCCCCGGGGGACCTTCTGCGCGCGCAGCCCGAACGCCACGTTGTCCTCGACCCGCAGGTGCGGGAAGAGCGCGTACTGCTGGACGACCATGCCGATGCCACGCCGGTGCGGCGGCAGCCGCGTCACGTCGCGGTCGCCGAGGAACACCCGCCCCGCGGCCGGCCGCACGAACCCGGCGACCGCCCGCAGCGCGGTGGTCTTGCCCGATCCGGAGGGGCCGAGCAGGGCCATGACCTCGCCGGGTTCGACGGTCAGGTCGAGCGAGTCGAGGACGACGGTGCCGTGGTAGGCGACGGTGACGCCGTCGAAGCGGATGCCGCCGCGGGACGCGTCCCGCGCGGGGCCGCCGCTCACTCGGCGGCCTCCGACTCGGCTATGGCAGCGGGGAGTTCGGCGATGGAGCCGAGCACATGGGTGGCCCCCGCGGCCGCGAGGTCCTCGCGCCCGTGGGCGCCGGTCAGCACACCGGCGACGAGGCCGGCCCCGGAGCGGACGCCGCTCAGCATGTCGTACGAGGTGTCGCCGGCGACCGCGACGGAGCGCACCGAGTCGACGGCGCCGGTGCGCAGGAAGGCGCTGAGCACCATGTCGGGGTAGGGACGTCCGCGGCCGCCCGCGTCGGCCGGGCACAGGGTGAGCGGGACGAGGTCCTGCCAGCCGAGCGCGGCGAGGATCGCGTCCTGGGTGACGCGGGCGAAGCCGGTGGACAGGACCACGGTGCGGCCCTCGGCGGTGAGCCGCTCGACGGCCTCGCGGGCGCCCGGCACGGGCGCGATGAGCCCGCCGTCGACGAGGGTGCCGTACGCCTCCTCGAAGGCGGTGTTGGCGGTCTGGGCCCGGGTCTCGTCGCCGAAGAGGTGCCGGAAGACGGAGATCTTGGACTCGCCCATGGTGGCGCGGACGTAGTCGAGCATGGTGGCGTGTTCGGCGGAGCCGGGCTCGACGCCGAGGCGGTCGGCGGCGGCGGCGAAGGCCCGCTCCACGAGCCCGCCGTCGGCGACGGTGGTGCCCGCCATGTCGAGCACGACCAGGTTGTACGTGTTCACGGTGGTCAACTCCCTTACCAGTTCAGCTCGTCGGCGGTCTGCTCGGCGATGGCGGGCGAGCAGGTCATGCCGCGTCCGCCCGGCCCGGTCACCAGCCACACCCCGTCCCGCACCTGCCGGCGGTGGACGACCTGCGTGGTGTCGGTGCACTGGGCGTAGACCCCGGCCCAGCGGTGCCGGATCTTCGGCAGCGGCCGGCCGAGGTAGGACTCGACGACCCGGACGAGGTGGTCGTACGGCTCCTCGACGACGTCGAAGGCGAAGGGGTGCTCGTACTCGTGGGTGTCGCCGATGGTCAGGCCGCCGTCCGCGCGCTGCACCATGAGGAGCTGCATCTTGTGCGCGGCGGCGGTCGCGTCCTGGGCCTGCCCGGCGTTGAGCGCGTCGAGCGCCTCGCCGGCGTACGCCGGGTAGTAGCGGAAGCTGTCGGGGTCCGCGACGGAGGTGGTCAGCGGCTCACCGAGGGGCGCGGTCTGCATCATCTGGAGGCGTACGCGGCGCACGGGCAGGTCGGGGGCGAGCTCGCGGACGAGCCCGCCGAGCCAGGCGCCCGTGCACAGGACCACGGCGTCGCCGGTGTGCACGGCGCCGTGGTCGTCACGGACCGCGGCGCCGTGTGCCCGCTCGACGACGTCACGGACCTCGCGCCCCCCGAGGAAGGTGTATCGCCCGGATTCCAACAGGGCTTCCTTCAAGGCGAGTTGAGCGGTACGAGGCTCGACGGCGGCGTCCCGCTCGCACCACAGGGCGGCGGTGAAGTCGCCGCGCAGGGCGGGGTTGAGGGCGCGGGCCTCGTCGGCGGTGAGCAGTTTGTAGCCGCGGGCGGCGGCGTCCTCGCGGGCCAACGCGGCCTCGGCCACGGCGCGTTCGAGCGGGGTGCGCAGGGGGGTGAGCGAGCCGTTGGCGCGGAAGCCGACGCCGGGGACGCGCCTGCCGATGCCCTCCCACAGCTCGCGGGCGCGCAGGGCGGTGTCCAGTTCCGCGCCGCCCGCGCGGCCACTGACCCATATCTGGCCGAAGTTTCGGAGGGAGGCCCCTCTTGCCTCGCTCTCGCGCTCGATGTGGACGACCTCGTGGCCGCGGTTCACTGCGTGCCAGGCGTGCATGGTTCCCACCACGCCGGCTCCAACGACGATGACTCTCACGGCGGCAACGGTCGTAGGAGCGGGTGTCGCACGCCGGTCCACCCGGCGACCCCGGGGTGAACGCACCCCCAAACTTGGCCTAGACCCGTTATGCTTCCGTTACTCCCGGGGGTCCCGGAACCCCCTGCCGGAGCGGTGGGCGCGGTGCCGGGTGCCCTACGAGGGCGCGGGGCTGTGCACTTTGCGCGGCTCCGCCGCGGTGGGCGCGGGTGATCCGCTCGGTGCCGGGTGCCCTACAGGGGCGCGGGGCTGTGTCTTTTGCGCGGCGCCGCCGCGGTGGGCGCGGGTGATCCGCTCGGTGCCGGGTGCCCTACAGGGGCGCGGGGCTGTGTCTTTTGCGCGGCGCCGCCGCGGTGGGCGCGGGTGGCAGGCTCGGCTCCGGGTGCCCTACTAGGGGCGCGGGGAACTGCGCGGGTGACCCAGCACGGTCCGCACCCGACGGCCGGGGGCCGGGAGGATGCCCCCACCCCGCCCCTTCCCTAAACCCTCCGGGGGCGGGAAAGGGGGGCTGGGGTTCAGGACCTGGGGCTCTGCCCCAGACCCCGTTCGCGCCTGAAGGGCGCTCGTCCTCAAACGCCGGACGGGCTGAGGCGGCCGAGACCAGGCGCCCTGCCAAGGGGGAGGGATACCGACGCCAGGCACCCCGCCAAGGGGGAGAGATGCCGATGCCAGGCACCCTGCCAAGGGGACGCGAGGAGGCCGAGACTGGGCACCCTGCCAAGGGCGAGCCACTCAGGGGTGCGGGCCGCAGGCCTGGGTGGGGGCGGGGGCCCCGGGGCCGCCGAGGTGGGTGGTGAAGGAGAAGCGGTCGCCCCGGTACAGCGTCCGGACCCGCTCCAGCGGAGCCCCCTCCGCGTCCCGCGACACCCGATGGATCAGCAGCATCGGCAACCCCGGCGGCGTACCGACGAGCAACGCCTCCCGCGGAGTCGCCAGCACCGTCTCGATCCGCTCGTCGACCCCGCCGAGCGTCACCCCCAGCCGGTCCCGCAGATACGCGTAGAAGGAGGAGTCCGGGGCGAACTCCCGGTCGAGCCCCGGCATTCGGGCCACCGGGGCGTACGTGGACTCCAGCCCCACCCGCTCCTCGTCCGCCAGCAGCACCCGCTCCATGTGCCAGACCGGCTCACCCCTCCGCAGCCCCGTCTCGTCGGCGAGCGCGGGCGGGCAGGGGAAGCGTTCGAGGGTGATGAGGTGGCGCCCCGGCGTGCGGCCCTGGCGGCGCACCCCCTCGGTGTAGCTGGCCAGCGAGAGGGGCTGTTCCAGTTTGGGCCCCGCCACCACCGTGCCCCGGCCCTGGCGGCGCAGCCTCCCTTCGAGGATCAGCTCGCGCAGCGCCTGGCGCACCGTCTCCCGCGCGACCTCGTACCGTAGCGCCAGGTCGCGTTCGGTCGGCAGCAGTCCACCCTCCCCCAACTCGTCGACCAGCAGCGTCACTTGGGCCTTGACGGCGTAGTACTTGGGGATGCGCCCATGGTCCGGGATGCCGGAGCGTACGGGGGCGCCGGGCGCCTGGTTCTCCGGATAGCCGGACGGCGGGTCGTTCGGGGGGCCGGAGAGGGGGCCGGTGAAGGAGCCGGTGAGGGGGCCGGCGAGGGGGCCGGTCGGCGCGTCGTTCGGGTGAGCCACGGGTCGATGCTCGCACGGCCGGGTGAACACCCGGCCCCCGCACCCGGCCCCCGCACCCGGCGCCCCGCCTCAGCGCGCCCTCAGCCGCCGCGCCCCCATCAGGAGCGCCCCGCCCGCGACGAGCAGGACGGCCGCGCCGGCCCCGAGCCCGGTGAGCGCGCCGCCGGCGCCCGTCGCGGCGAGTTCGGTGTCCAGCTCGTGCAGCAGGTCGCCCTCGTCCACGACGTCGAAACGGTACTCGCCGGACTCCCCCACCCACTGCCCGTCGCCGCCCCGGCGCTGCACGATCGCGGCGGTCGCGGTGACCGGGCCCGGCACGGTGTCCGCGGTGAAGCCGAGCCGCACCCGCACGGTGACGGTGCGGCCCGCGCCGATCACGAACCCGGGGAAGCCGTCGTCGAAGACGCCGATGTGCTCGTCCTCGTCGGTCTTGATGAACGGCACCGGGTGGCTGCGCCCGGTGACCGGGTCGTCGAACTCCATCCGCAGCTGCGCGTTGTTCAGGGTGCGGTCCCGGTCGACCAGGACGAGGACCGGATGGATGCCGTCGCACGTCCGGTCCGAGGTATTGGTGAGGTCGAGCGACCACTCCTCGCTGCCGCCCCCGGGCACGTACTCCTCCGGCCCGCCCTGGACCTTCGTGTCCAGCGGGAACGCCGAGCCGGTCCGCAGCTCGCACGTGGCCGGCTTCTCGGCGAGCGGCCGGGCCACGGGCCCCATGGCGACGACCGGCTTGCGCGGCGCGACATCGTGGCGCCCGTGCGGGAGCCCGCCGTCGCCGGCCGCGGCGACCCCCGCGAGCGGGGCGACCGTGGCGGCGGCCACGGCGGTGACGAGGGTGGCCAGGGCGACGGGGGCAGTGCGCAGTCGCATGCGGGACCTTTGCTGCTCGCGGCGGTGGCTCGGTGGCCGCCGCCCGTCCGGAGCCGCTCGGCACCCTCCGGCCGGCCGCGGCCGTGGCCCGCGAGCCTGCCACGCACCGGCCCCGCTCCCGGCACGGCGCGGCCCGGCACGCCCGCCGCCGCCGGTAAGACCGCCCTATCAGCCCAATATCGGCCCGGCCGGGCGCCGGTCACCGCCGGGCGGCCCGGACCCTCGCCGCCCGGTCACGCCTACGGATACGCCACGTTCGCGCGGCCGAAGACGGGGACGAGGACCAGCTGGGCCGCGCCCTCGGCCACCGCGTGGGGGCCGCCGGCCGCCGGGCGGACCGGGATCGCGGGGGCGCCGCCGCGCCGAGCGCGCTCCTCGACGACCGAGCCCACACCCCGCACGAACGTGGACTGGTCGGCGGTGACCGTACGGCCGCCGAGCAGGATCTCGTCGATGTCGAGCAGCCCCACCAGGTTGGCCGCGCCCACCCCGAGGAAGCGGGCCGCGGCCGCGATGTCGCCGCGGGCCACCGCCGCCAGGCACAGCGCCTCGATGCAGCCGCGCCCGCCGCAGCCGCACGCGGGGCCGCCGAGCAGGATCGTCTGGTGGCCGAACTCGCCCGCGCCGGTCCGCGCCCCGCGGTGCAGGGCGCCGCCGAGCACGAGGCCAGCGCCCAGCCCGCTGCCCAGGTGGAGGTAGGCGAAGGAGCCGGTCCCGGTGCCGTCGCGCAGGGCTAGACCGAGGGCGGCGGCGTTGGTGTCCTTGTCGAGGAAGACCTTCTGGCCGAGCCGTTCGGCGAGCGCGTCGCGCAGCGGGAAGCCGTTCCAGTGCGCGAACCCCGTGACGCGGTGGAGCACCCCGCTGTCGTGGTCGAGCGGCCCCGGCATGGCGACGCCGACGCCGAGCACGCGGCGGCTGCCGGTCAGCGCCTCGGCCTCGGCGGCCGCGGCCTCCACCACGCACGAGGGCTCCGCGCCGAGGTCGAGCGGTACGGTCCGCGCGCCGACCAGGGTGCCCGCGAGGTCGACGACGACCGCGGTCAGCTCGTCGCGGTCCAGGTGGAGCCCGATGGCGTGCGCGGCGGCGGGCACCAGCTTGAGCACGGTGCGCGGCTTGCCCCCGGTGGAGGCGCGGCGGCCCGCCTCGGTGGCCGTGCCCTCGTCCCGCAGCCGCCCGGTGATCTTGCTGACCGCCTGCGGGGTGAGCCCGGTGCGCTCGGCCAGTTCGAGCCTGCTGATGCCCGCCTCGCCCGCGCCCCGCAGCAGGTCGAGGACGAGCGCGGCATTGTGGTGGCGCAGCGTCGGCAGGTTCACACCCGTATTGCTCCTGTTCACCGACCCATTGTCCCTCTTGCTTGCACTTTGGCAACAGCGTTGCTTAAGTGGATCGCATGAAGGACCCCATGAACGCCAAGCCCCCCGTGGACGCCGTGACCCCCGCGCCCCCCGCGACCGTCAGGAACGCCCCGCACGCCGGTAACGGCGGGAGCGGGCGCCCGACCGCCGACCTCCGCGTGGGACTCGTGGGCTACGGCCTCGCGGGCTCCGTCTTCCACGCCCCGCTGATCGCCGCGACCGAGGGCCTCACCCTCGACACGGTCGTCACCTCGAACCCCGAGCGCCAGGCGCAGGCCCGCGCCGAGCACGGCGGCGCGCTGCGCTTCGCGGGCTCCCCGGAGGAGCTGTACGACGCGGGGCTCGACCTGATCGTGGTCGCGTCGCCGAACAAGACGCACGTGCCGATCGCGACCGGCGCGCTCAAGGCGGGCCTCCCGGTCGTGGTCGACAAGCCGCTGGCCGGCACGGCCGCCGAGGCGCGCGAGCTGGCCGCCCTCGCCGAGGAACGCGGCCTGCTGCTCTCGGTCTTCCAGAACCGCCGCTGGGACAACGACTTCCTCACCCTCCAGCGGCTCCTCGCGGACGGCGAACTCGGCGAGGTCCAGCGCTTCGAGTCGCGCTTCGAGCGGTGGCGCCCGCAGCCCAAGGGCGGCTGGCGCGAGTCCGGCGACCCGGCGGAGATCGGCGGCCTCCTCTACGACCTGGGCAGCCACGTCGTCGACCAGGCGCTCGTCCTGTTCGGCCCGGCGCTGCGCGTCTACGCCGAGGCCGACGTGCGCCGTCCCGGCGCGCAGGCCGACGACGACACGTTCATCGCGATCACCCACGCGAGCGGCGTCCGCTCGCACCTGTACGTCAGCGCGACCACCGCTCAACTCGGGCCGCGCATGCGGGTATTGGGATCGTCGGCCGGTTACGTGAAGTACGGTCTCGACCCGCAGGAGGCGGCGCTGCGCGAGGGCCGGCGCCCCGCGGCGGGCGAACCGTGGGGCGAGGAGCCCGAGTCCCTGTGGGGCCGGGTCGGCAGCGGCGACTCCCCGCTGACCGGCGGCGGCTGCCCGGTGCGTACGGTGCCGGGCGACTATCCCGCGTACTACGCGGCGATCGGCGAGGCGCTGCGCGGGGGCGGTGAGCCGCCGGTCACCGCGCACGAGGCGGCGGCCGCGCTCGACGTCCTGGAGGCGGCGCGCCGCTCGGCCCGCGAGGGCGTGACGGTGGAGGTCGCGCTGTGAGGGCGCGGGACACGACGGCGCGACCGGAGCCGGCGGAGGGCGGTGCGGGCGCCTCCTCCGGCGGCCCGGCCCCGGACGACGTGGCCGCCCTCGAAGCGGAGCAACAGCGCCTGGTTCTGCGCCGGTTCACCTACGAGGACGCGTGGGAGCTCGGCATGCTGCTGCGTACGCGCGCCGTCGAGCGCGGTGCGCCGGTCGTCATCGACGTACGGCACGGCGCCCGCACGGTGTTCCGGTGCGCGCTGCCCGGGTCGAGCGGCGACAACGACGCCTGGATCGACCGCAAGCGCCGGGTGGCCGAACGCTATGCGGCGCCGTCCTTCCTGGTCGGCGCACGGTTCAGGGCCAAGGGCACCACGTTCGAGGAGGCGTCCCGCCTCGATCCCGACTCCTATGCCGCACACGGGGGTTCGTACCCGGTGACGGTCGAGGGCGTCGGGGTCGTGGGCACGGTGACGGTCTCCGGCCTGCCGCAGGCGCAGGACCACGCCCTGGTGGCCGGGGCACTCGGCGAACTCGCCGCCGGCGCCCGGCCACCGGGAGCCGGGCGCTAGCCGAGCCCCTTCGGCTTGCGGGTCACCACGAAGGTGATGCCGCCGGCCGCGACGAGGACCACCGCGAGCCCGCCGACCAGGACCATCGTGTCGGAGGGCGTGCCGGTGTCGGGCAGTTCGCCGCCGCCGTCGCTCCCTCCGCCGTCCGTGCCGTACCCGCCGGAGTCGCTGCCGCCGTCGTTCCCGCCCGAGGTGCCGCCGTTGGTCATGCCCTCGGAGTCCGTGGGGCTGGGAGTGGGCGGCTCGGGGGTGGGAGTGGGCGGCTCGGGGGTCGGGGTCGGGGGCTCGGGGGTCGGGGTCGGCGGCTCGGGTGTCGGAGTGGGCGGCTCGGGTGTCGGAGTGGGCGGTTCCGGGGTGGGTGTGGGCGGTTCCGGGGTCGGGGTCGGCTCCTCGCCCCGGCAGGTGGGGAGGTCCCCGTTGAAGGGGTAGGCGTGGAACTCCTGGCCGCCCCCGCCTCCCACCACGGAGGTGTGGACGAGCGAACCGACCGTGAAGAAGCGCCCGTTGATGCCGGGCAGGGTCACGGTGGTCGTGCTGTCGTTGTTGCCCACCAGGACGCTGCCGGAGAACTGTCCGCTGCCGCGCAGCCGTACGGTCTCGGCGTCGGGGAAGTTCCAGAGCAGCCGGTCGCGGAGGGCGGCCGGGAGCATCCCCATGTACGTGTTGATCTCGCGCGCCTCACCGGTGAGGTTGACCAGCACGGTGGCCCCGGCGGGAATCCCGTCGAACAGGAAGCCCTGGGCGCCGCCGCTCGAACCGGCGAGGTCGAAGTCGACGTTGAAGACCTGGATCGCGGACTTGCCGTCCCCGGTGAACACGGTCTCGTTGCCGTTGTTCCGTGCGGTGCCGGTGGCAGTCCTCGGCTTGCCGTCGACGTAGGCGTAACAGTGGCTCGCGGCGGCGAGGTTCGGCCGGAGCCGGGCGTAGGGGGCGGCCGCGTCGGGGTCGTGGATGGCCTGGGGCCGGACGGTGCCGCTGAGTGCGCCGCCGTGGCGTACGACACCGAAGACGGAGCCCTCTTCGGCGAGGAGGCGCTGGCCTGGGGCGACGGTGACGCTCTTCCCGGTGGTCAGGAAGTCGGTGCCGTTGTCCGGCGGCACGCGGGAGCCGACGCCGGCGACGCCCACGTTGTAGACCTGGGAGACGCCGGTGGCCTTGTGCTGGTCGAACGCGCCGAGCACGACGATCTTGCCCTCCGCCTCGGCGGCGGACTGTCGCACGAGGAAGTCCCCGCCGACGAAGATGTTGATGTTGTTGTCCCGCCCGGCGAGCGACCCGTTGTTGGGGTTCGGGTAGGGCACCACCGGACAGTTGCTGCCCTTGCAGGGCCCGAGCCCGTCCGGCAACGGGTCGGCCACCCCGAGGGAGGCCAGGGCCCCGACGACGACGGCGGCCCCCACGACAACGGCCGAGGCGGTGGCCGCCCTTCTCCGCATACCTGGCGTATTTCGCATTTACGCAATATGCGAAATTTGCCGCACGCTTTTCTTGAGACACGCACAGGGGCGCCCCATCCGGCGCAGACGGGGCGCATGAGGGGGGCTCCGCGGCGGGGGGCGGGGCCGGGGCATCCGGTGCCGCGAAGGGGGCCCGCCGGTGGGCGGGCGTCACGACCACCGGTCGGCAGCCGCCGACGAGGCGGCATCGCTCGCGGGTGGCCGGACCTTGCGACGTCGCCGAACGGGCGGGCGGGAAGGGGCCCGCCGAAGGCGGGCGTCACGACCCACCGGGGGCGGGCCGACGACGAGACGCCGGCCACCCGCGGGTGGGGCCGAGCCCTCCGGCCCCGCCGCACGGGCGGGCGGGTGGGAAAAGGGGGCGAGGGCCGCAGGCCCAACGCCCCCCCCACCCCCCACCCCGCTGGAAGCGCTACGCGTCCTTGAGCACCTGCCGCTGCCGCCCCAACCCCGCGACCTCGAGCTCCACGACATCCCCCGCCCGCAGATACGGCTTGGGCTCCGGCTGCCCCATGGCCACGCCCGCCGGCGTACCCGTGTTGATGACGTCACCCGGGTACAGCGTCATGAACTGGCTGACGTACCGCACGACCTCCGCGACGGAGAAGATCTGCTGCGCGGTGGTGCCGTCCTGCTTGAGCTCCCCGTTGACCCAGAGCTTCAGGGACAGCGCCTGCGGGTCGGGCACCTCGTCCCGGGTGACCAGCCACGGCCCGAGCGGGTTGAACGTCTCGCAGTTCTTGCCCTTGTCCCACGTGCCGCCGCGCTCGATCTGGAACTCCCGCTCCGACACGTCGTGCGACACCGCGTACCCGGCGACGTACGCCAGCGGGTCCTCGTCGTCGCTCACGTACCGCGCGGTGCGCCCGATGACGATGGCGAGCTCGACCTCCCAGTCGGTCTTGACCGACTTGCGCGGCACCAGCACCGTGTCCTCGGGCCCGACCACCGTGTCCGCCGCCTTGAAGAAGATGACCGGCTCGGCGGGGGTGGCCGCGCCCGTCTCCTCGGCGTGGTCGTGGTAGTTCAGCCCGATGCACACGACCTTCCCGATCCGCGCGACCGGCGGCCCGATGCGCGCCCCGGTGTCGTCGAGCGCGGGCAGCACGCCGGTGGCGGCCGCGGCCCGTATCCGGTCCAGGGCGAACTCGTCGGCGAGCAGCTCACCGTCGATGTCGTTCACAAGGCCGGACAGGTCCCGCAGGGTCCCGTCGGCGTCGAGCAGCGCCGGACGCTCTACACCGGCGTCGCCTACGCGCAGCAGCTTCATGGTCAGTCTCCCTTTGGTCGAGCGGGGCCCGGCCGATGGGTAGCGGCCATCGGAGGATCGTCCGATCCTCCAAGGAAGACGTCCACTCCGCAAGACCCCGTTCACAAACTGGACCGTAACCGGGTCGCGGGATGCTATTGCGCACACCCCGGGCGGACGCGTACCGCGCCCGGAGAGGGCGACCTCCGAGCGTGCGCCGACGCCCGGAGGGCCCTACGCCGCCGTCGCGAGCGCGGCCGGCGCGGGCACCATGTCCTTGTAGAGGAACGCCCGCTCGACGGCGGTCCATGTCGTACTGGTCACGAGGTAGAGCGCGGCGGCGAGCGGCACCACGCCGACGGAGATCAGCGTGCCGAAGGAGAGCAGCGGCATGAACTTGCTCATCGCCGCCATGCCCGGCACCGCGTCCTGCCCGCCGGGCGCCACGACGGGCGTGGCCGCCATCTGCCGCTTCATCCGCCGGTAGTTGAAGGTGGCCACGGCCGCGACGATCGCGAACAGCACGACGTACACCAGCCCCCGCGCCCCGAACACCCCGCCGTGCGCGAGCGCGGCCGTCCAGTTCCCGCCGAGCGGCGCCTGGAAGAGGGCGTGGTCGAGCAGACCGTTCTCCTTTCCGCCGATGCTGGTGCTGGAGAACACGTGGTAGAGCAGGAAGAAGGCGGGCATCTGGAGCAGGCCGGGCAGGCAGCCGGACAGCGGCGACACCTTCTCGGCGGCGTGCAGCTCCATGACCGCCTTCTGGAGCGCCTTGCTGTCCTTGCCGTGCTTCGCGCGCAGCGCGGTCATCTGCGGCCTCAGCCGGGCCTGCGCCTTCTGGCCCCGCGCCGCCTGCCGCGACAGGGGGTGCACGGCGAGGCGTACGAGTGCGGTGAAGAGCACGATCGCGGCGGCCGTGGAAGCCCCGTGGAAGACCGGTTCGAGCAGGGCCGCGAGGTGTTCGGTGAGGCTCGCGAAGGCGCTGAAAAGGGAGCTGAACATGGGGAGGCCCTCCGGGGCGTCTCGTCAGGGAGGTACACGTGAGCGCACGCGCGTGGCGTGCGGTTCTGCGTGAGGTGACGAGCCGGTGGGGCGGTGGTACGCGGGGGTACGGGTGCCCTACGCGGCCGTCGGGACGAGACGGCCGGGCGCTCGGGGCCGGGGCCGTCCGGACGCGTCGGGATCGCGCTGCGGAAGGAAGGCGGTGCGCCGCTCCCGGTCGCGGATCGCGGTACGCACCCGGGTGCGCGCCACGTGCGGCACCGCGCGCGAGGCGAGGGTGGCGCAGACGGCGAGCGCGGAGCCCGCGGCGGCGGTCGCGGCGAGCGCGACGGCGGCGGAGAGCATGCCGCCCTCGACGAGGACGACCTGGGCGAGCAGGAAGAGGAAGGGGCCGAGCAGGGGCCGGGTCAGACGTGCGCACCGTGCGACGACGCCGCTCATGTCACTGCCCTCCCCTCGCTCCCTCGTCAGCCGCGCAGGTCCGCGATGACACCTCCAGCCGTTATACACGACGCTTCGGCGGGGGTGACCGGTGGTGCGAGGAAGACCACGGGCGGAACCGGCGCCGCCGCAAAACCCGTCCCACCCGGACCCGGCGCCGCCGCGGGCCCTCAGCTCGCCTGGAGTTGGAGCGGTTGCAGCAGCCGCCTGGGTTCGCGCAGGGCGCGGCTCACCGCGTCCTCGGCCGGCCCGAGCCCGGCGCCGGGCCGCATCTCGACGTCCTCGGGGTCGACGACGCGCCCGCAGGCCCGGCACTCCCCGTACGGCCCGAGCTCGGTCCCGCACTCGGCGTGGTGGAAGGTCCGCATCGGCCGCGCGTCCGGATTGAAGGCCCTCCCCCAGAGCCCGAGCGCGCGCAGCGCCGGCCACAGCCCCCGGCCCAGCTCGGTGATCACGTACTCCTCGCGCGGCGGCGACTCCTGGTAGCGGCGCTTCTCCAGCACCCCGGCGTCGGTGAGCGCCTGGAGGCGGGCGGCGAGCACGGCGCGCGGGATCTTCAGGTGGACGAGGAAGTCGTTGTAGCGGCGCACCCCGTAGAGCGCGTCCCGTACGACGAGCAGCGTCCAGCGCTCGCCGATGATCTCCAGCGCGCGGGCGATGGAGCACTCCTGCGCGGCGTAGTCGTAGTCCTTGCCCAGAGCCATGCCCCCGATTCTACCGCCTGGGTTCACTGAACGAACCTTCGGTGCTAGGGTCGGAATCACCAAGGTTCATTCACTGAACTCGATGCGCGTCCGACTCGGATCCACGCCTCCGCGAGGGAAGCCATGACGCAGGCAGCACGCACCCCGACCCCGGCAGCCGCGATACCCACCGCCGCGACCACCGCCCCCGACACCGCGACCGCCCCGGACACCACCCGCACCGCCCTCCCCACAGCCCCCACCGGCACCACATCCCCCACCGGCACTACCGGCACCACCGGCATACGTCCCGGACCCACGCTCGCCGTCACCAGCGCCGCCACCGCCGTCGCGCTGATGAACTACACGGCCCCGATGCTGACCCTGCCCGGCATGACCGCGTCCTTCCACACCGCGCTCTCCGCCCAGGCCTGGCTGCTCAACGGCGCTCCGCTCGGCCTCGCCGCGCTGCTCCTGATCGCGGGCAGCCTCGCCGACGACCACGGGCGCCGCCGGGTGTTCCTGGCCGGCACCGTCGCCCTCGGCGTCACCATGGCGCTCGGCGCCCTCGCCCCCACCACACTGGCCTTCACCCTCGCCCGGGTCGCCCAGGGCATGGCGTCCGCCGCCATACTCGCGAGCAGCCTCGGCCTCCTGGTCGCCGCGTTCCCCGTGGGCGCCGCACGTATCCGGGCCACCGGAGTGTGGGGCGCCTTCGTGAGCGGCGGCATCGCCGTCGGACCGCTCCTCGCGGGCGCCCTCGCCACCGTCGACTGGCGCCTGGTGTACGGGGTGCTGGCCGTCCCCGCCCTGGTCACCGCGGCGATCGCGCCGCGCGCCCTCACCGAGTCACGGGCCCCGCGCGGCGGGCGTCCCGACGTACCGGCCGCCGTCACCCTGGGCCTCGCGTTCACGGCGCTGATCGGCGCGCTCACCCTGGGCCGCGACGGCTGGCTGCACCCCTGGGTGCTCGCCCTGCTGCTGGCCTCCGCGGCCCTGACCACGGCCTTCGTGTACGTGGAGCGCCGCGCCGCCGCCCCCATGATCGACCTGACGCTCTTCCGCCGCGCGCCCTTCCTGGCCGCGTCATCGGGCGCCCTGTTCACCGGCCTCTCGGTGATCGGCTTCTTCAGCTTCCTGCCCGCCCTGCTCAGCCAGTCCCTGGGCACCTCGCCGATGGACGCGGCGTGGCTGTTCGTGCTGTGGTCGGGCTCCGCGTTCGTGGTGGCGCTCCAGGCCAGGCGCCTGACGGGCCGGGTCGCCGCCCGCCACCAGCTCGCCGCCGGCTTCGTCCTGCACGCGGCCGGCGTCCTCACGATGCTGGGCGCGCTCGCCTCGGGCCCGCTGGTCCGGCTGCTGCCCGGCCTGCTGCTCGCGGGCATCGGCAGCGGCCTCCTGAACGCCGCGCTCCCCCGCCTCGCCGTCGAATCGGTGCTGGCCGAGCGCGCGGCGATGGGTTCGGGCGCCAACAACACGGCTCGCTACATCGGTTCGTCGGCGGGCGTCGCCCTGACGGTCGCGCTCGCCCCGGCGGGCCCGGACACGGTGATCGTGGTGTCGGCGGCCCTCGCGGTGGCGGCGGCCGCCCTCACGATGGTGCTGCGTTCCCGCGCGTAGAACGCCGGGCGTGCTCGCCCTCCTCATCGCCCTCGTCCTCATCTTCCTCATGGATGGGATCCCGCGCCAGTACGTCGTCCGAGACGGGCGCCCCCTTCGGTCCGAGGAGCGAAAGGGCGAGCGCCACAAGGAGGTTGAGCCCGAGCGCGACGATCCCGGCGTTCACTCCCCACACCGGGTCGTGGTCGGTGAACACGAACCCGCAGACCGTCCCCACCCCCACCGCGAGCCCGGAGAGCCCGCCCAGCAACGTCAGCTTCCGCCACACCAGGCCCAGAAGCAGCATCGGCAGAAGCTGCGCCATCCCCTCGTAGGAGATGAGCGAGAGCCGCACGAGGGTGTTGGGCACGGTGTACGTCATGAGCAGCGCGAGCGCGCCCGCGACGACCACCACGATCTGCGACGCGCCCTTCTGCCGCTCCCGCAGCCGGGGCACGAGCGAGAGCACACTGCGCCCCCACATCGTGCCGATGACCAGCATGAACACGGCCATCGGCACGATCGACGACAGCGCCGCGGCCACCCCGATGAGCCCGACGGTCCAGGCGGGCAGCGAGTCCACGACCAGCTTGAAGAGCGCGAGGTTGGAGTCGGCGCCGACGAGCCCCGGCACGACGAAGATCGCGGCCATGCCGAGCAGCATCGGCACGAAGAGCAGCACGTTGTAGGCGGGCAGCAGCATGGCGTTGCGCCGCAGGGCGTCGGCGCTGCGCGCTCCGAGGTAGCCCGCCACGGTGGTCGGGAAGATGACGACCGTGAGGGAGTTGAGTACGGATGTGGTGGCGAACCACGCCTCCCCGAAGGCGCCGCCGTGTCCGGGCAGCGTGAGCCAGTCGCTCTTCTCGCTCACGACCCGGTGGAAGAAGTCTCCGTACCCGGCGAAGTAGTGCAGCGGCACATAGATCGCGAGGAAGGCCAGGGTGGCGATGACGAGGACGTCCTTGAGCACCGACACCCAGGCGCTGCCGCGCAGCCCGCTGACGACCACGAACCCGGTGGTGACCGCGAAGGCGATGAAATAGGCCCAGTTGAGCGAGATCGCACCGTAGGAGATGGTCGAGACGACCACGCCCATGCCGGTGATCTGCAACTGGATGTACGGCAGCAGGAAGACGGTGGCGAGCACCGCGACCAGCGCGCCCAGCCAGGGCCGCCCGTAACGGTGGGCCACCATGTCGGTGATGCCCACGAGGCCGTGCTTCTTGGCGTAGGCCCACAACATGGGCCCGACCACATATCCGACGGCGTATCCGCACGACATGTAGGCGACCACATACAGCACCGGGGCGCCGTAGTTGTATCCCCAGCCCGCGGCACCGAGATAGCTGAAACTGGTGTAGCTCTCGCCCGCCATCAGCACCCAGATGAACACGGTGCCGAGGCTGCGCCCGCCTACGGACCATTCGGCGAGCCCGCCTCCGCCGCCCCGGCCGCGTACGGCGAAGAGGCCGAGCGCGACGGCGCCCACCATGAAGACGCCGAAGATGGTGGTGGCGACGGCGGCGCTGCTCATCGTCCGCCCCCCGTACCGCTCCCGGTGGCGCTCCCCTTGTCGCCTCCCGCGCCACTCCCCCTGCCGGCCCGGTGATCGCCCCGCCAGGTGAACCAGATGGCGAGGGGCGTCAGCAGCGTCGCGGCGAACAGCCAGAAGAAGAGGAACGGCACCCCGAACACCAGGGGCCGCACCTTGTTCACGAAGGGCAGCGCCCCCAGGTAGAGCAGATAGGGCACCCCCAGCCAGAGCACATGAGATCGACGACGACGCATACCCGAACGCTAGCGCGGCCGGCTCGACCGCAACTTGCCCCACACGACGAGGCGGTAGGTGGAGGTGAACTCGGGCGTGCAGGTGGTGAGCGTGATGTAGTGGCCCGGCTCGCTGTACCCGTACGAGGGCTTGACATCACTCCGGGGAACGGCGGCTATGGTCCCGCCGTCGCGGGCGGAGGTCTGCGGCAGCACCGAGTCGACGACGTACGTATAGAGGGTGTCCCGCGTCTCCACCACCACCTCGTCGCCCGCCCGCAGTCGGTTGATGTAGCGGAACGGCTCCCCGTGGGTGTTGCGGTGCCCGGCGAGCGCGAAGTTGCCGGCCTGACCGGGCTGGGCGCTCTGCACGTAGTGCCCGACGTACCCCTTGTCGAGGACCCCGGCCTTGCTGATCCCCTGCGCGATGGGCGCGGTGACCCCGATCCGCGGGATCCGGATGACGGCGTACGCCTGATCCCCGCGCGGCACACTCTTCCCGCTGCCGCCGCCCGCCCTCCGGCCAAGCGGTGCACCGGCATCCCCGCCCTGGCTCACCGACACCTGCTCGTCCCCGGCGCCCGGGGTCTCGGGGCTCGGCTCGCCCCCGGCCCTCCCCGGAGCGCCCCAGGTCTCCTCAAGGGAATGGACGGTGTGCCCGGCCTCGGCGCGGGCCTCGCGGTTGGTCCACCACAGCTGGTGCACGACGAGCAGCAGGACGACGAGGCCGCAGGTCACGGCGAGCTCGGCCCCGGCCCACAGCCCCCGGGCCGCCCAGGCCCGCCGCCCCCGCCCGCCCCGTACCACCACCGGCATCCGTGTGCGCACGCGCGCAGGGTAGGCCCCGCACCCGCAACTCACCAGGCCCGCAACGTGACGGAGTCGACTCCCCAGGGTCAAAAGCGCCCTCCGCCACGCCCCCGTACAGCAGTACGGTGTCCCTCATGCGCCCTGACACGCCTGCCGATCACACTGCCGAAGCCGAGCGTCTGCTGCGCACCGCTGCGCAGTACCCGGAGGACCACGAGCCCCTGCTCCTGCAGGCCGCGGCCCATCTGGAACTCGCCGGCGACCGCCCCAGGGCCACCACGCTCTACGACCGCCTGCTGTCCTCGTCCACCAAGATGGACCACCCCCACCTGGTGAAGGCGTTCAAGGCGGCGAACCTGTGGGAGTACGGCCACGAGCCGGAGGCGCGCGCCATCATCGACGGCATCCGCGCGGCGGCCCCGCTCGACCCGGCGGCGTGGGGGATCGTCGCGGAGACGCTGGAGTCCCATGACGAGCTTGACCTGGCCCACGCGTCCCTGACCACGGCCCTGACGCTGCTGGGCGTGGCCGAGGCGACCATCGACCAGGCCGCGGCCCTCCCCTACAGCACCCAGTCCCTGCTGACCACGCGCCACCGGGTGCGCCGCCTGCTGGCGCTGCCGCACGACACGTGGGACAGCCTCGCCGACGAGCTGCACACCGCGCCGATCTCCCTGGACGAGCTGCACGACCCGAAGCGCCTGTGGTCCCTGGGCTCGGAGGACCCGGCCGAACTCCAGGCCGAACTGGCCCGCTTGCGCGCCGAGTTGGGCAACTACCGGCTCGCCCTGTCCCGCCCGTTCCCGGTCGCGGTCCTGCACTGGCCGGAGCCGGAACTGGACGAACTCCTCACGGCGTACCCGGAGCTCCAGTCCGAATACCCCACGCACACGGCCCACTTGCTGGACATCGAGGCGTCCCTGCGCGAACTGGCCGCGGCCGGCACCCCGAACCTGGGCATCGTCACGGCCACGGTCCCCTCCTACGAGGCCTTCGCCGCCTCGGAGTCCTCCTCCCCCGCCAACGCCGACCTCCTCCCCCAATACGCCACCACCCTCGCAGCCCGAGGCCGAGCCACCTCCTGGCCCCCGGGCCGAGGCGCGGACTGCTGGTGCGGCTCGGGGGTCAACTATGGGGACTGCCACGGGGCGGCTTGATCCGCCCGTCCTTTGACAGAATGCCGCCATGCCCGACGCCGTCCCGTCCTCCGCCTCCGTCTCGGCCCGCATGAGCCGCCAGGGCTCCCGCGACACCGTGCCGGAGGTGGCCGTACGCAAACTGCTCCACGCCGCGGGCCTGCGCTACCGCGTGAACGTCCCGGTCCCCGGCATGCCCCGCCGCACGATCGACATCGCCTTCGGCCGAGCCAAGATCGCGGTCTTCATGGACGGCTGCTTCTGGCACGGCTGTCCCCAGCACGCCACCCACCCGAAGGCGAACGCCGAGTGGTGGCGCACAAAGCTCGACAAGAACATGGCCCGTGACCGGGAGACGTCCGAGCACCTGATCGCGGCCGGGTGGACGGTGCTCCGGTTCTGGGAACACGAGAGTCCGGAAATCGTGGCCCAAGAGATCGCCGTAGCCCGACAAGCTGCAGCTCAGAAGCCCTGACGAACACGGAGCGAAACCGAGTTCGAGCAGATTCGGCCATCTCGTCCGTGAAGGGTGCGTCCTTGTCAGACCCTTCCGCTACGGTCACCAGTGATCGTGTCGACATGCAGTGATCATCGAGGCGGAAATGACCCAGGCCTGGCAGTTCGAGGTTCCCACCACGGGGAGCAAGCTCCTTCCCCCGGACGCCCGGTACATGGAAGCGCTGAGCAACCAGGGGTACGGCTTCGAGGTCGCCATCGCCGACCTGGTCGACAACTCCATCGACGCAGGAGCCAAGGACGTCGTCATCCACTTCCTGCGGGACGGCGATCAACTCGTCAGCCTCCTCGTGGTGGACGACGGGCGCGGTATGGACGACGCGACGCTGGACATCGCGATGACGGTCGGCGGACGGCGGGACTACGCACCCGACTCCCTCGGCATGTTCGGCACGGGCCTCAAGTCCGCCTCGTTGAGCCACGCTTCCTCGGTCACCGTCGTGAGCACCACCAAGCGGACCCGCACCGTGGGGCGCCGGTGGTTGATGGAACGCGCGGTGTCCGGCTTCCAGTGCGACATCGTCGATCCCGACTACGCCCAGACGTTGATCGATCGATACGCGGACAGGCCGATCATGTGGCAGGGCACTGTGGTGCGTTGGGACGGCGTCAAGGACTTCCCCAAGCACGGGGGCGGTGGCCAGACCGATCGCTACCTCCAGCGCACGCTGAACAAGCTCGGATTGCATCTCGGGCTCTACCTGCACCGCTTCCTCGCCCGCGACGACTTCAACATCACCATCGCAGTCGAGGACGTGCGGTCGGGCACGGTCTTCCTCGACTTCGGAGTCGACCCCCTGGACCCCTTCGACTACCCCGTCTCCGGCAGCCCTTCCTACCCTCGTCGTTTCAGCGCGAGCGTCGACGGTGTCGGAGAGGTGCAGCTCGACGCCCACATTTGGACCCCCAAGTCGAATCGGGACGAGTACAAAGCGCTCGGCTCCGTGATCGATCGGCAGGGCTTCTACTTCTATCGACACGATCGTCTCGTACAGGCCGGCGGCTGGAACAACTTCCGGCAGCCGGAGCAGCACCTCTCACTCGCACGCGTCGCCGTCGACCTGCCCGACGACACCGGCGACGTCTTTCGTCTCACGGTCAAGAAATCAGGTGTGGAGGCGTCGCCGGACTACACGTCCGCCCTGGAAGCCGCAACGGCTCGGGACGGGCACACGTTCCTCGCCTATCTGGCCGATGCCGACTCGGTCTACCGCGAGGCCCGCAAGCGTTCCGGGACGACGCGCAAGCCCGTGCTACCGCCGGGCAAGGGGATCGCACCATCCGTTCGTGAGGTGATCGAGGAAGAGCTGCCTCCCCTCCCCCTCGAAACCCCGATCTCTGTGCGCTGGCAGCGCCTGGACAACGAGGTCTTCTTCGACGTCGAGCGGGAGAGCCGCACGATCGTGCTCAACCAGCGCTACCGCTCCGCCGTCCTCGGAGGCCGATCCGGCGGCCTCAACGATGCCCCGATGGTGAAGACATTGATGTATCTCCTGCTCCACAAGGTCTTCGAGTCCGAGTACGCGGGGCCGCGCGAGAAGGACAATCTTCAGTTGTGGCAGTCCGTCCTGGTCGCCGCGGCACGATCCGAACTGGGCAGGATGAACGACGATGAGCAGTAGTTCCGGAGGGGCGGCAGGCCCGTCGCACCCCTACGCCTCGTGGTCGCACGTCGAAGCCTTCCTCGCGTCGCAGCGGGCCACCACCCTGCGGCTCAACGGCTCCCGTACGCCTCGGGTCGACTATGTCGTGTGGGAGACCGGGGACATCGCCCTGCACCTGCAGCTCGGTCCCCGCCAGCGGGTCCCGCGCTCGCCCCTGCCCTTGGTCCGGATCGAGGAGATCGCCCAGGACGGCATCAGAATGGCCCGGCTACGCCTGACCCAACGCCACCTTCAGCGCGACTTCCACGATCTGCTGAACGCCGTGGCCGACCGCGTGGTCGCCCACGACCGCACACCCGATCAGGCATTCAACGAAACGGTACGGGCGTGGAGCGCCCTGCTCGAAAGTCCCCGGGCCCTCCACGCGGACAAGCGGATCGGCCTGCTCGGAGAGCTGGTCGTCATGAACTCGCTTGCGAGTACTCATGGTTGGGAAGTCGCTGCCACCGCGTGGCGCGGAACCGATCATGAGGAACACGACTTCGGCCTGCCGGGTTTCGACATCGAGGTGAAGAGCACGGTCTCGGAGCGGCGCACGCACGTCGTGCACGGACTGGATCAGCTCACTCCGACTCCGGGCAGGCCGCTGTGGCTGACTTCCGTGCAGTTCACCCGGGGCGGGGCAGCAGGCCACACCCTCTCCGAGGCCGTTCGCGCCGTACGCACTCGGATCGCCGATGCGGCACCGTCGGCCCTGGGGCTGTTCGAGCATCGGATCACCGCCTTCGGCTGGTCTCCCGCCGCGCTCGACGACGAACGGTGGGCGCTGCGCAGCGCCCCCTTGGTGCTCACGTCCGACAGTCACCTGCCACGCCTGGACCGCTCCCTCCTCGATTCACTCCCGCCCGAGGTCAGGGGGCTGGTCGCCATCGACAGCTACCGGATCGACGTGACGGATCTGCCCCCGGCCGACGACCCACCGGAGGCCCTCCAAGCCTTCCGCATCCCTTGACTCCGCCGCCCCGAGGAACTTCATGAACAGCCCGGCTCTCGACCTTTCCGCTCTGACCTCGCTCCACAAGTCCGCCCTGGCCGGTATGCAGGAGTCCGGTCCTCAGCGACTCGCCAGACACGTCGCCTTCCATGCCGAAAGCCGGTCGCTCGCGTCGGACATCTCGGAAGCGGCCTTTCGGGAAGCGCTGCTCGCCGCTCACAGCGACGACCCCTTGCTCTGGCGCTGGCGCAAGGACCTCACCCAGTGGGACTTCGGGACCGATCTGGCCTGGACGCAGACACCACCGCGGACCGACGAGCGGCGGGCGGCCATATACGACCGTCTGGAGCTGGAACAGCCCACCCGGAAGTTGCTGACGGAACTCGTACCGGTGACGAAGCTGGCGGGCCCGGTGGTCATCAGTCGAATCTTCAAACCATGGCGCTCGGCGGCGACCACACCGGAGGACCATTACTGGCCCAAGTACGCGGGCCTCCTGGCCGAGAAGGGCTGGCGGGCGGACGCGGTCGCCGATCTGGAGGACGCCGCCGAGCAGGTGGTACAGCGCCTCGCCAATCCCATAGACGTCGAGCCCTACCAGTCGCGCGGCCTCGTCGTCGGCTACGTCCAATCAGGCAAGACTGCCAATTTCACCGGGGTCATCGCAAAGGCCGTCGACGCGGGCTATCGCCTCGTCATCGTCCTCGGAGGCACGCTGAACCTGCTCCGGGCGCAGACGCAGCGACGCCTCGACATGGAACTGGTGGGACGCGAGAACATCCTGCGCAACACGAGCGAGGCCGAGTCGGACTATGCCGACGACGAGGCCTGGGCCCAGGGGAAGTTCCTGGCGCACGGCGACCGACCCTCGCTGCTCGGCTCATTCGACATCATTCGTCTCACGACGCGGGAGAACGACTACAAGTCGCTCGCCCAGGGCATCCAGGCGCTGGAGATCGAGAAGCAGGACCCGTCTGCCCCCCTCTTCGCGCCGGCCAATCTCCACCGCAGCGCCGCCCGCCTCATGGTGGTCAAGAAGAACAAGACGGTGCTCGGCAAGCTCCTCAAGGATCTCGCCAAGATCGGTGACCTGAGGGCGGAAATTCCGGTGCTGATCATCGACGACGAGTCGGACGAGGCGTCCGTCAATACGGGAAAGCCCGACGCCAATCGGACGGCGATCAACGAGAAGATCTCCGAGCTGTTGCAGGTGCTTCCCCGCGCCCAGTACGTGGGCTACACGGCCACCCCGTTCGCGAACGTATTCGTCGATCCCAGCGACACGCAGGACATTTTTCCTCGCGACTTCATCATCTCGCTCGACCGCCCCGACGGTTACATGGGGGTCCAGGACTTCCACGACATCGATTCCGACATCGCGCCGGAGGACCGGAACGTCGGCAATTCGCAGGAGAAGGCCCACGTTCGCGACGTGGTCCTCACCGACGAGGACGACGACACGTGCCTGCGCGAGGCCATGGACATGTTCGTACTCACCGCCGCCATGAAGATCTACCGCGAGACGGCGGGCCCCGCCCCGCTGGGCATCGGTCATTTCCGGCACCACACCATGTTGGTCCACGAATCCCGACTCACGGCGGACCACCGTGACATGGCCGGCAAGCTCCTCCAGCTCTGGCACAACGGCGGTTATGCCGGCCCCGCGGGCCGCGAACGGCTCCGTATCCTGTTCGAGAAGGACGTCGCCCCCGTTTCCCGTGTCCGGTCCGACGGCTTCGCGGTTCCCTCCTCGTTCGACGACGACCTCGCCCCGTACATCGGGGCCGCGTACATGCGCATCGGCGGCAGCGAAAGCCCCGTCATCGTCGTGAACGGGGACAAGGAGATCGAACAGGGAGTGGCGGATTTCGACCGGCGCGGCATCTGGAAGATCCTCATCGGTGGCCAGAAGCTTGCACGCGGATTCACGGTCGAAGGTCTCACCGTCACGTACTACCGACGGCGCACCAACAATGCGTCCACGCTGATGCAGATGGGTCGCTGGTTCGGTTTCCGGCGCGGATATCAGGATCTGGTCCGGTTGTATCTCGGCCGGAGCGAGACCATGGGACCGAAGGAGATCGATCTGTATGAAGCCTTCGAAGCCATTTGCCGTGACGAGGAGAAATTCCGCGAGCAGCTGAAGCAGTATTCCGTCCTCATCGACGGTCACCCGCAGGTCACGCCGGCCCAGGTGCCGCCCCTGGTCTCGCAGCACCTCCCCTGGTTGAAGCCCACGAGCCCGAACAAGATGTACAACGCGCGTCTCGAAGAGGTCCGTTCACCGGGTAAGTGGGAGGAGCCGACCGCGTATCCGAGCAGTCCCGCACAGCTCCGGCACAATGTCGGGCTCTGGACTCCGGTCCTGAACGGACTGTCCCCCGACACCACGGCGTTCAGGCACTGCTTCACGACGCCCGACGGCGTCGAGAAGGCCTATCGCTTCGATGCGCTGACCGGGCACCTGGGGACCCAGGATCTCCTCGCCCTGTTGCGATCCCTGAAGTGGAGTTCCGAGCAGGTCTTCGCGCCCCACCTCACCTACTTGGAGAGCATCTCCAAGAGTGGTCAGGTCGACGACTGGCTCGTCCTGGCTCCCCAGCACGCAACACCGGGCAAGCGCATTCGTATCGGTGACATGAATCGGGAGCTTTCCTGGTTCGCACGTGACCGCCGCCGCGGCCCGCTGTTCGGTGCGATCAGCGAACCTAAGCATCGCCCCGCGGCGCACCGGGTGGCCGGGGCAGTGCCCTCCTGCGGAGATCCGGCAACGGAGCAATTCGCGGCGGAGCGCAGAGGTGTAGTGGTCCTCTATCCGCTCGTCGAAGGTCCCCATCGGGACACCGCGGTCGCCGCCCGAGCACTCGATGCGGGCGACGTCGTCATGGCATTCGCGTTCGTCGCTCCCGCTTCCGCCGAAGGCAGCGACGGACAGGTCGTTCGTTTCGTCACGATCGACTCGTCGCAGGAGGACGCAGCGATCATCGACCGGACGGCAGGCTGACCAGGAATGCGCCGGGTGGTCCACCAGGGCCACCCGGTGTCGAACACCCGGGCATCGACCGACACGAAGCCCGACGACACCACACAAGGCAGCGGGGGACACGGAAATGAAAGAACAGGCTTTCACAGCCATCGAGTTATGCGCAGGGGTCGGCGGCCAGGCGCTCGGCCTGGAGGAGGCCGGGTTCGAGATCACCGCCGCCGTGGACATCGACAGGGACACCTGCGCCACCCTGGCCGCCAACCGGCCCCAGTGGTCACCCATCCACGGCGACATCAAACTCATCGATCCGGCCGAACACCCTGCGATGGACTATGCGGACGTCTTGAGTTGCGGGCTCCCGCGATCGCCGTACACGGTCGCCGGTAAGCAACGTGCCACTGATGACGAACGCGATGCCCTTCAGGCAGCTCTGGACATGGCTTCCTACATCAGGCCCCGAGTGCTCCTCCTGGAGAACATTCCGACCTTCCTGAAGGCGGCGAAGTTCGAGGCCCAGCGAGCACGTGTCGAGGAGGCCGCCAAGGATCTCGGCTACGAACTGCAGGGCTCCGTGCTGTCGGCCACCGACTTCGGAGTACCGCAGCTTCGCCTGCACGCCTTCTTCGTCGCCATGGCGGCCGACGACATGGCCCACTTCGTGTGGCCCACACCTTCCTCCGCTGCTTCCGGCTGCCCTTCGATGGGCGCGACGCTCAAGGAGTCGATGGCCTCGGGAGGATGGCCGGCCGCCGAGGCGTGGGCCGCACACGCGGTGGAACCCGCCCCTCTGATCATGGGCGGTGCCACGGGGCGCGGCGGCGCGGACCTCGGGGCGACCCGGGCCAAGCGCCAATGGGCCCAGTGGTGGGTCAACGGCAACAGCATCGGCAACGAAGTACCCGGTCCCGATTTCGTCCTGGCTCCCGACCCGGACGGCGAGTCGCGGGAGGGGCTGCCGAAACTGACCGTGGCACAGGTGGCTCTGCTCCAAGGGTTCTCCTCATCCTGGCAGATCTGCGGCCGCAAGACGTCCGCGTATCGACAGATCAGCCAGACGACGCCTCCCCAGGTCGCCGCCGCGCTCGGACGATCCATCGCCACCGCGCTGACACTCGGCGGATCCGTCCCCCGGTCGTCACCATGACCCGGCGCGACCCGACGCTCGGTTCCCCCACGCACACGTTCAGTAAGGAGACACGCATGTCGGGCGGACACCACTCGACACGTCTCTCCACCGACGACGCTCTACTAGAATCTGGCACCATGACCACCACCTCGCACGACGCCGTTGCCGGAGCTTCCCCGGCCGACTCGACCATCACGGTGGTAGATCTTTTCTCGGGCGCCGGCGGCTTCTCCGCCGGCTTCCACACCTACAAGCCCGAGGGGTCGGACGGCTCGCCGTTCCGGACCCTCGCCGCTGTCGAATTCGATCAGGCGGCGGCTGCCTCGTACGCGGCCAACTTCCCGGAGACCAACGTCTACGCCAAGGACATCGTCGACTGGGACGCCGCCCCGTACGCGGGGCAGGTTGACGTGATCATGGGCGGACCGCCCTGCCAGGGCTTCTCCGGACTGGGCAAGGAGGACCCCGACGACCCGCGCAACCTGCTCTGGACGGAGTACATGCGTGTGGTCACGACGATCCAGCCCAAGATCTTCGTCCTGGAGAACGTCGATCGTTTCCTGAAGTCCCAGCAGTTCGAGGACCTCCTCAAGTCGACGGCCGACGGGGGCAGGCTGGAGAACTACGAACTGCGGTGGAAGGTCCTGAACGCCGCGGACTACGGCGTTCCGCAGGCTCGGCGGCGTGCCATCGTCATCGCGACCCGCAAGGACCTCGGCGCCGCTCTGGAACACCCGCGCCCCACGCACTCCCGCACTGCGCAAGCGCAGCAGCCGACCTTCGACGAGGCGGAAGCCGCCGATCAGCTGCTTCCGTGGGAGCCGGTCGGGAAGGCGGTCTTCGATCTGACGCCGAAGGACGCGCCCGTCAAGGATCTGCCCGAGGGTCGCGTCGACGAGCCTCTGGGCGTGAAGCTCCCGGGCCCCTTCCGCACCAGGGAGCTCCACATCGGGCGTACGCCGACCGACCTTTCGAAGGCCCGGTACGCAGCGATCTCCGAGGGCGGAAACCGTCACGACCTGCGCAACAAGTGGGCCATGGTCAACGGCGAGAAGACCTACCTCTCGACCGAGAGCTGGGACGGGCACAACAACGGGTCCGGCGACGTCATGGGCCGCATGCACGCACACCGGCCGTCCGTGACCATCCGCACGGAGTTCTACAAGCCCGAGAAGGGCCGCTATCTGCACCCCGTCGAGCCCCGGCCGATCACGCACTACGAGGCCGCTCTCATCCAGGGCTTCCCCGACGACTTCAAGTGGTTCGGCAGCAAGATTCAGATCGCCCGCCAGATCGGCAACGCCGTGCCGATCGGCCTGGGGCGCGCGCTTGCCGAGGCCATTCATCGTCGGCTAGCCCACTGAATACGTCTTTTCGAGGCTGACCCCTCCCGCAGCCGCCGAGGGAGCTTTCGCCTCGGCGGCTTTCCTTCCCCGAACCGGAGCCTCGGAGAAGAGCTTCTCGAAAAGACGCACCAGACAGTCGACCGAATCGGCTGGGACAGGCCCGTCATTCGGCCCGTCCGGCAGCCCCTCCAACGGCATGGGGCCCATGTTCTCCGCTTCCTCGATCCAGAAGCGCCGAGCCTCGAAATCGGGGCCGGTGTCCGGGGCGAGCACGTCGTACATCAGGGTGCTGCCGGCGGCGTTCACCGCCTGCCCCAGGCCGTTCACATCACGACCTGTCCGGACCAGCCGCTGGTCCAGCAGGGTCACCAGGGCGCGCGCTGCAGGGCGGTGGTCGATGATGTCGAAGCGCAGCACGGTGTTCAGGACGTCCTGATTCTTGCAGGCGCTGACTGCGGGCCGGTAGTCGTCACCGTCCCGGAACAGCTCCGCGGCCCACCACAGCCGGGCGAACGTTTGCTTGTAGTGAATGCCGACGAAGCGGTCGGCGGTGGCGCGCTCGCCCTCCTGCGTCGCACCCTTGTGGCGCCACAGGACGTAGTCCGGCGCCACCACCATGGCGAGGAAATTCCAGAGGCCGGATTCGGCGGCCTCACGCCGAGTCATCCGCAGCGTGGCATGCAGCCGCGGCGCCAGCCAGGCATCGGCAGCTGTCCGCTCGTGCTCGTGGCGACGCTTGGCCTCGTCGAAGAGCACGCGCACGGCCTTCGCGTCCCATCGCGCGCCGGCAGACTTCACGGGTGCGCTCGCCTTCAGGAGGGCGAGCCTGGGAGGCAGCTCTTTTCCGGAAAGCACGCTGTGCGTCAGGTACTTGGCGGCCACGATGTCGGGGAGGAGGGCGATGTGCTCCGGCTGATCCAGCAATCCGTACTTCATCCCTGCGTCCCCTCACCCGTCCGGCTCAGGGCTCTGATGCCGGTGCCCACGTTCCTCGCCACTCGCGACCGCCGACCGGCCGCGTACTGAATTCGAGGTTGAAGATCCTGCCAGCCGCCTTCGGAACGCCGAAGGTGAATCTCCAACAAGGCGTCCGCGGGCGACAGTTCGGGCAGAACGTCGGGGAGCATCGACCGAAGTACCCCGTCCTTCCAACCCGTGGGCCATTGCGGTACGCCGTCGTCTCCCGGCTCGACGTCACCGACCGCCGCATGGAACATGGCGATCCACGCCTCCGTGGCGATCTGAGCGGCAAGCATGCCCCTCATCGCCCTGTCCAGAGCGCCGCCCCCGCCGTTGAGGAACTCCGACAGCCCCTCGAAGCCGGTGTTGAGGTGAACGGTCGGCATGTCGCCGGTGGTCTCCACCAACCAGGGGGCGTCCTTGAACGGTCGGAGCCACTCGTGGGGCCCCTCCCTGAAGTCGACTTCCTGAATGTTGAGTTCCTGCTTGCGCGTGGGCTCCCGCTCGTTGAGCTCGACGGACCACGGGTCCTCGGCCGTTCCGATGAGCCTGCCCGCTTCACCGTCGACGGTCGCGACGACGGACACCGACAGCGCGGCGCGCGTGTGGTGCTCGTCCTTGATCAGAGTGACGCTCCCCCGCCACACCCCCTCCCCGACGGGGTCGAGTCGGCCCACCGTACGGGCGTTGGTCGCCGCCTCCGAGAGGATCGCCACACAGACGACATCGGTCCAGGGGCCCTCCGCCAGATCCCTCTCCGGAAGCTTCGCCTCCACCGACAGTCGGGCCTCGCCCCAATCGGAGAGTTCGGCCTCGTGCAGCGCGACAACGCGTTGCTCCCGGGACAACATGCCCAGCGGCAGGGGCCGTCCGTCGAGCCTGGCTCCGGTGACCTCGAAGGTGACCTCGCCGCCCAGCGTGGGATAGGGAAACACGATGTTCACGCGACAGTTCCCTTCGACTTCTGCAGGTCCACGATCAGGCGTGCAAGGTGTGCCGTCACCGGGTGACTGGCCACGTCGGTGACACCGCTGAAGGACGCGCTGCGGGCCCCCGGTTCGAAGTGCAGAACCCCGTCGAGCACGCGACAGCTCTCCCCCGCGATGAGCTCGGCCCAGCCGACGGTGGGCCTGCTGCCCGACCGCACGTCGAACTTGGCCACCGGGGCGAGGACCCATGCGTCGTCACGCTGCGGCAACTTGACCTCCACCGTGACGGTCCAGGCACCTCGTGCGTCGACCGCACCCTCGACGTGGCGCACGGTCGGATGGCTCTCCGGCCTACGGGCGCCCTTCTTGTACGCGTCGATCTGCAGAAGTTCTCGCAGGGCCGCCGGCCCGCCTTCGCTCCTGGACGCTCGGCGGCCGACCAGCCTGCGCACTCCCGCTGTCATGTCCCGGCGAAAATCGTCGAGCCGGCTCCGCGCACCGCGCGCGTAGGAGGTGACGAGATCCTCGGTCTTGGTCCAGTCGTTGTGCTCCGGCGGCTCCGAGGCCCGGAGGAACCTCTCGGCCATGTCCGCGTCCGAACCCGACACACCCGTCGCCAACCCCGCCAGCAGCACCGCCTGGAAGGCGTCCGTGCCGAGGGGCAGGTCCGTCACTCGGCGCGTCATGACCGTCATCCGGTTACCACGCATGCAGACCAGCCGGTTCGGCTCGGGATCATTGTCGTCCGCTGCCGTGACCAGCAGGACGGCGGAGTGTTCCACGCCGGCACCACGCCCCTTCGCCCCTTTCTCCGGCGGCACGAGCAACGGCACGGACGTCACTGCCACGTGGCTGCTCTCGGTTCGTTGCTCCACCGTGTCGCCGTCCAAGTAGGCCTTCAACGCCCTTGCGCGAGCGGGCTGATGGCGTACCGGATCGACCCGCTGCTCCGAGATGAGGACCTGCCCGTTGCGCAACGTGGTGACGGACGCCTCCAGGACGGGATGTGCATCCCGCCCGGAGATCATCGCCGCCCAGAAGTTGTCCGCGAGGGCCTTCACGAGCTTCTCGTGCATCTCCTGAAGGCTCTCCGCGTCGCCCGCGGCATCGTGTGCGCCCACGATCAGGAACGAGGTACCCGGGTCACGGCTCTCGCGCTCCAGGTGCAGCGCCCTCGTCGTCTCTTCGTCCGCCCACCACGACCGGGCCACACCTTCGCGCCCCCGCTCGGTGTCCAGCTCTCCGAAGCCGGCAAGCCCGGCAAACGGTCGCCCGTCGATCTCGTGCCACGGCAGTTCGAGCCGACCGAAAAGCCGGCGCTCCGTACGGCCCTCGTGCGGACGGGACAGCGTGCTGTTGACGAGAACGAGACCGAGGCGGCTCGTCGCCCACAGCGTCGCCTTTCCCAGACCGTACGAGCCTCCGGCGCCGCGGCCGGACTTCTGACTGTTGAGCTGGTCGCGCAGGACAGCGGCAAATTTGCTGTCGTCCCCGTAGTCCGGACCGGTCAGGCCGGTGGTGTTGTAGTCGTCCACCCTCAGCAGGAGAAGCGTGTCGGAGTCGCGCATCTCGCGCAGCCCCTCCGCGATCACCCGCCCGACCTTCTGCTTGTGGCCGTCGGAGGCGACTGCCTCGTAGTGCGGTTCGATCTCCTCCCACTGCACGGCGCTCCGGAACGATCGCAGGTGCTCGCCCGACAACTCGTGCAGGGTGTAGCGCACGCGAACCGGTCGGTCCCTGTCCTGCTGCTCGTCGAGACTGTTCTGTGTCGCCTCGCGCGCAAGGACCGCAACGTCGGCATCGAACGCGAAAGCCGCGGCGTTGCCGAACTCCCGCCCGCCGTCCCTGTGGGCCGAGCGGTGGTACCACTCGAGACGGACCCCGTCCCTGGGCCCCTCGTCGAGCGCGGTACTCGCCCCCAGCTCCAGCTGCAGATACTCCTCGATCGCCCTCAACTTGTCGGCTCGTGGCATGGCCCGCCCATTGACCCAGGCCGAAACGGCCGCCCGACTGACCCCGAGCTCCGTGGCCAGGTCCACCTGCTGCACCCGCCTGCGCGCCAGTTGACGTTCGAGCCACTCACCGAAAGTGGTGCCCTCACCCATCGCATCTCTCCGCACGTCAGCCGTCCCAGCACTACCAAGTAGACTACATTTGACAGCGAAGGTCAGTCAAATAGGAGTTGACGGGAGCCTCGAACGCGATGCTACGGTTTCCTCGCGTCACTCAGCTCCATCGGACCCCAGGACCTCTCAGAAGGGCTGCCCCTCATGTCTGGCACGCCGCGCATCGAGTGCACCATCGAGTTCGACAAGAACGCCGCAACCTCCGTCAACGTCCAGCAGGGCGCGGCACGGACCGTCATCGTCGTCCACCCCTCGGGCACCTCCCCGGTCGCCATCACCGTGCACGAAATCGAGGCGGCGATGCCGGAGCCCGCTACGCCGTGAGGCGGTGGTGAGCCGGGCCGGCCCCCACGCCTCGACCCCCTGGACGGCTCCCGAAACCCCCGCGCTAGCCTCAAAGAAACCGCACTTCAGGAGGCAAACCATGGCAAAGGTTCCCGCAACTGCGATCGCGGCCGGCGGGCTCATCGGGGGGTATGGGGTGGCCCGGTGGACCAAGAGGCGGCCGCTCGGCGGGGTGGCGCTGGCCGGGGCCGGGGCGCTCGCGGCGCGGCAGTGGCAGCAGGCGGCCGGGACCAAGGCGGCCGTCGGGCTGACCACCGCCTACGTCGCCGCCTTCGCCGGCTCGCATCCGCTCGCCAAGAAGGTCGGCGCCTGGCCCTCCGTCTTCGGCGTCGCCGGGGCCGTCGCCGTGGCCTCCTGGGCCGTCACCCGCAGCTCCGCCAAGTAGGCCCCGGGCCCCGGGACGGAGAAAACGTTTCGCGGCGTTGAACGCGGCCCCGCCCCGCCCCGTATTCACGGGCAACTCCCCGCAGTGGTCGGGCGCACGGCCGTACGGCAGGGACAGGCAAGTCCGGCCGTGCGCCCCGGCGGAGTCAGGACTCGAGGAACCCCAACCACCCGAGGCCGCCACAGCAACGGCACCCCACCCCCTCCCTCCCCGGCGCAGCCCTACCCGCCCGCCACATGCGACACCGTGTAGATGACCAACCCCGCCAACGCCCCCACCACCGTCCCGTTGATGCGGATGAACTGCAGGTCGCGGCCGATGTTCGCCTCGATCTTGCGGGACGTGTCGTTCGCGTCCCACGAGGCGACCGTGTCCGTGATCAGCGAGGTGATCTCCGCTCGGTACGTCGACACCACGTACGCCGCCGCGTCCTCCAGCCAGCCGTCCAGCTTGGACTGCAGGCGCGGGTCCGTGGTCAGGCGGGTGCCGAGCGACAGCAGGGACTCCCGGGCGCGCAGGCGCAGTTCGCTGTGGTCGTCCTCCGCCGCCGCGATGATCATCGAGCGGACCGAGGACCATGCCGACGCGATGATGTCCTGCACCTCGGGCCGGGCCAGCACCTCCGACTTGTACCGCTCCACCCGGCTCCGTGTCTCCGTGTCGGACTGGAGGTCCGTCGCGAAGTCCGCCAGGAAGCGGTCGAGGGCGCCGCGTGCCGGATGGGCCGGCATGTCGCGCATCTCCGTCACGAAGCGCAGCAGCTCCTTGTAGACGCGCTCGCCCACCTTGCGGTCCACGAACCGCGGGGTCCAGCCGGGGGCGCCGCCCTGCACCGCGTCCATCACCGAGTCCCCGTGCAGCACCAGCCAGTCGTGGGCCCGTACGCACACCAGGTCCACCGCCTTGCGGTGGCTGCCGTCGGCGACGATCCGCTCCAGCGTCTTGCCGAGGCCCGGCGCGATCTCCGCCGCGTCCGCCCGGCGGGTGATGGCCTCGCCCACCACCGCCTGGACGTCGGCGTCCCGCAGCACCGTCAACGCCCCGCGCAATGCCGTGGCCAGCTCCGACGTGACCCGGTCCGCGTGCTCGGGCTCCGCGAGCCACGTGCCCAGGCGCTGCCCGATACCGAGCGCGTGCAGCCGGGTGCGCACCACCGCCGCGGACAGGAAGTTCTCGCCCACGAAGGTGCCGAGCGACGCCCCGAACTGGTCCTTCTTGTTCTGGATGATCGCCGTGTGCGGGATGGGAAGCCCGAGGGGGCGGCGGAACAGGGCCGTCACGGCGAACCAGTCGGCCAGCGCGCCCACCATGCCCGCCTCGGCCGCCGCCGCGACATATCCGGCCCACGCGCCCGCTCCCCTGCGGTCCGCCCAGGTCGCCAGGGCGAAGACCACCGCGACCAGGATCAGCAGGCCCGTCGCCGTGGCCTTCATGCGGCGCACGCCCCGGCGTTTCTCCTCGTCCGCCGCCGTGTACGCGAAGGGGGACGCCGAAGGCCGGGGCGCCCCGGCCCCCGCGTCCACCCCTGTCGGCCGCTCCAGCTCGGGCCCCGATCCCCTGCGTTCCATTGACTCCACCGTTCTTGCCGGAAGCGGCCTTCCCGTGGGCGGTCCGCCTGACGTCCTCCCCGTGGAGTGACGCCTTCCCCATGAAGTACTGACGAGGCACGCGTTCAGTTCCCGTATGTGGCCGTACGTGCGTACGTCCACTCGTTCGGGTGGAGGGGGGCCACGGGCGGCGCCGGCGGCGGGCGCCCCCGACCCCGCCCCGGGCCGACTCCCTACCGCCCCGCCCCGGCCCCGCCTCAGCCCAGCTCCTTGCGGCCCCTCTCCTCGCCGCGCTTCTCCAGCCGCAGCCGCTCCTTCTGCGCCCTTCTCAGCTTCCGGTCCACGCCGATGCCGCCCATCAGCGCGAACGCCACGATGGTGACCTCGGGCGAGCCCGGCGTGCCCTCGCCGTTGGCCTTGCTGCCGCCCACCCCGCCCATCAGGCCGAAGCCCTTGACCTGGACGTTCAGCTCCGGCGGTACGGTCACGCCGATGCCGCCCATGATCGTGAAGAGGCGCAGCACCGTGTGGCGGTCCTCGAAGCGGGCCTCGCGCAGGTCGATGTCGCCGCCGCCCCACATCGCGAACGCGGTGAACTTCCTGGCCACCGTCCAGTTGCCCTTGCGGGCGAACCCGCCCCAGAAGGCGAAGCCTCCCCTGGAGGTGGGCGGGTGGCCGATCCGGGACGGCCAGTGGACCTCGATGTCGTCCTGCGTACGGCGGGGAGCCGCCGCGGCCGGCCCCGCGGTGCCCGGCGCCGGCAGGTCGCGGACCAGGGGCGCCAACTCCCCGTGCGTACGCGCCTTGTAGGCCGCGTCGAGGCGCTGCTCGAACTCCTCCATGTCGAGGCGCCCCTCGGCCACGGCCTCCCTCAGCGACTCCGCCACGCGCTCGCGTTCCGCGTCCGAAGCACGCATCTCCGGCAGTCCGCCCGTTGGTTCACTCGTCATGCCGTGAAGACTAGTGAACGCCCTCGCCCTCGTACATGCGGGCGATCACGGCCTCGATGTCCGGCTCCCGCACCGAGAGGTCCACCAGCGGGTACGCCGCCGCGATGTGCGCCACCAGCGGTGCCGCCGACGCCGACGCGGGGAACGCCAGCCACTGCCGCGGGCCCTCGATCTTCACCACGCGGGCGCCCGCCACCTCCACCGGCGGCAGTTCGCGCTCCAGGTCGACCACCAGGGTGCGTTCGCTCTCGCCCGCCTCGTGGAGCCCGGCGAGCGCCCCGTCGTACATCAGGCGTCCGTGGTCGATGACCATCACCCGCTTGCAGAGCTGCTCGATGTCGGTCAGGTCGTGGGTGGTGAGCAGGATGGTGGTGGCCCGCTCGGCGTTCAGGTCGCGGAGGAACTGCCGCACCTTCGCCTTGCTGATGACGTCCAGGCCGATCGTCGGCTCGTCCAGGTAGAGGACGTCCGGGTCGTGCAGGAGCGCCGCCGCGATGTCGCCGCGCATGCGCTGGCCGAGCGAGAGCTGACGTACGGGAACATCCAACAGGCTTGCCAGATCGAGCAGTTCGACGCAACGGTCGAGGTTGTCGCGGAAGCGGGCGTCGGGGATGCGGTACATGCGGTGGGCCAGGCGGTAGGAGTCGTACAGCGGCAAGTCCCACCACAGGGTGGTGCGTTGACCGAAGACGACACCGATGTGCTGCGCCAGCCTGGTGCGTTCGCGGGACGGGTCGAAGCCCGCCACACGCAGCCGTCCCGCGCTCGGCGTCAAGATGCCCGTCAGCATTTTCACGGTGGTCGACTTTCCGGCGCCGTTGGGGCCGATGTAGCCGACCATCTCGCCGCGCGGCACCCGGAAACTGATCCCGTCGACCGCCCTGACCTGCCGCTTCTCCCGGCGGAGCCGGCCCGTTCTGCGTCGCACGTCGAAGACCTTCTCGACGTCGTCGAGTTCGATGAGGTCCACTTCTTCCACTGGTCAACCTCCTTTGATACGCGGTGCGATGAGGTGGGGCCCGGCGGATCCGGGGCCGCGGGCGGAGTGGGGACCGGCCACGGCTCAGCTCCCCGTGCTGCGGTACGCCCGCACACCGGCCCGCCAGGCCAGGCCCGCGAGGCCCAGGCAGCCGGCCGCGACCAGCGGAGGCGCGAACGCCAGCCACTGCGGCACGCCCAGCGGGTAGGGGCGGCCCAGGACGTACAGGCCGGGCAGCCAGTTGACGAAGGCCAGCGGCAGGACGAAGGTGACGCCCCGCACCATGTCCTTGGCGAACACCGTCGGCGGGTACTGGAGCAGGGTCTGGCCGCCGTACGTGAACGCGCTCTGCACCTCCGCCGCGTCCTGCGCCCAGAACTGGAACGCCGCGCCCGCCACGAACACCGCGCAGAACAGCGCCGTACCGCTGAGCAGCATCACCGGCACCAGGGCCGCCTTCAGTACGGTCCAGTGCACATCGAGGGCGACCAGCGAGCCGGCCAGGACCAGCACGCCCTGGAGGAGCCGGCCCAGGCGCTGGAGGCCGAACCGGTCGGCCGCCACCTGGGCGAGGACCGGGACCGGGCGCACGAGGAGCGTGTCGAGCGTGCCGTCCCGGATGCGCGCCCCCAGCTTGTCGATGGAGCCGAGGAGGGCGTTGGTCAGCCCGAACGCGGTCGTCGACGTCCCGTACAGGAACGCCACTTCGGCGAACGAGTAGCCGCCGAGCGAGCGGACCTGCGAGAACATCAGGACGATCACGACGAAGTCGAAGGCCGTCACCAGGAAGTTCCCGAGCAGCATCATCGCGAAGGACGCCCGGTAGGCGAGGGTGGAGCGGATCCACATCCCGGCGATCATGCGGTACGCGCTCCACGCGCCCGGCCCGGCCTCGCGCACCTCACCCACCCTGCACCACCACCCTGCGGACCGCCGCGGACTGAAGGAGCCGGCCCGCGCCGAGCAGGACCGCCGCCCAGCCGAGCTGGAAGGCGTACGCGCCGAGCAGGCCCCAGCCCCGGTGGCGGCCCATCAGGACGTCGGCCGGGATCTGGAGCAGCGAGGACCAGGGCAACGCGCGGGCCACCTCGCCGAGCAGGCCGGGGAAGGCGTTGAGCGGCAGCAGCATCCCGGAGAAGAACAGGCCGGCGATGGAGACGAGCGAGGCGACGCCCGCGCCGTCGAGCAGCCAGAACGCCGAGAGCGCCACCAGGAAGCGGAGCGCGAAGCTCACCACCACGCCGAACAGGACCGCCGCGATGAACGCGAGCCAGGTCGCCGGGTCGGCGGGCAGGGCGAGGTCGAAGACCAGCGCGCCGAAGGCGAGCGGGATCACGCCGCGCCCCAGGAAGTGGAAGAGCGCCCGGCCCAGATCGGCCGAGAGCCACCACAGCTGGAGGTCGGCCGGGCGGTAGAGGTCGATCGCGATGTCACCCGTACGGATGCGTTCCACGAGCTCGTCCGCGAAGCCGCCGCCGAACAGATTGACCGTCATCAGCAGGGCCTGGCTGACCCACACATAGGTCAGGGCCTGGGACTGGTCGTAGCCGCCGAGGTGGGGGCGCTGCTCCCACAGGGCTATATAGGTGTACGCCACGATGACGCCGAAAACAGTGTTGGTGAAGACCCCTGCCGCGGTCGCGACCCGGTAGGTCGTATAGCGCCGGAACCCGCCCAGGGCCACGACTCCGTACAGCCGCACGCACGCCCCCTCGTCTCCGTCGACGCCGTCGGCACCGAAGCGCAGGAGCCTAGCCCAGCGCTCCGGGCCTGCGCGACGGAATTTCGCCGCCCGGCATGCCGGCCATGTCGCGGTCGGTGAATCGGTCGAAAACGGGAACGAAACGCTTTAATAAGACGAATCGCTTTCCATCAACTGAATCGTTTGCACGAGACCCCTCGCATCGGCACGACCGCACCGCAGCCGCGCCCCGGGCCCCCGCCCGCGGCCGCACCGCACCCGCACCCGCACCCGCACCCGCACGTGATCGAGACGCACTGGCCGGAGAGACATGAGCGACGACGAGCAGCCGGAGTCACCGCACCCCGGACCCCAGCCGCCGCGAACCTGGACGCCCCGGGATCTCGGACCCGCCGGAGCCGAAGCAGGAGCCGGAGCCGGAGCGGCGGGCGCGGCCGGCAGCGGGACCGGGACGGAGCCCGGCGCGCCGGACGACGGACCCGCCGGGGACGGGGCCGACGGGAGCGGGCCCGCTCAGAACGGCGCCGGCGCCGGCGGCAGGCGCCCCCGCCGCACCGGATGGCGCCGCTTCGTCCCGCGCTGGCGCGTGGTGCTCGGCGTCTTCCTGGTCTGCGCGCTGCTGCTCATCGGCGCGTTCATCGCCGGCTACACCCTCGTGTCGATCCCGCCCGCCAACGCCGTCGCCACCGCGCAGTCCAACGTCTTCCTGTACGCCGACGGCACCCAGCTCGCCTCGGACGGCGAGGTCAACCGCGAGAACGTCCAGCTCGCCCAGATCCCCCTCACCGTGCAGCACGCCGTGCTCGCCGCCGAGGACCGCGACTTCTACTCCGAGCGCGCCGTCGACCCCAAGGCCATGGTCCGCGCCGCCTGGAACACGCTCACCGGCAAGGGCACCCAGGGCGGCTCCACCATCACCCAGCAGTACGTGAAGAACTACTACCTCGGCCAGGAACAGACCGTCACCCGCAAGGTGAAGGAGTTCTTCATCGCGATCAAGCTCAACCGCGAGGAGACCAAGGAGGACATCCTCGCCGGGTACCTCAACACCAGCTACTTCGGCCGCAACGCGTACGGCATCCAGGCCGCCTCCCAGGCGTACTACAGCAAGAACGTCGAACAGCTCACCACCGGCGAGGGCGCCTACCTCGCCTCGCTGCTCAACTCCCCCAGCGCCTACGACGTGATCTCCCACCCCGAGAACAAGCCCCGGGCGCTGGCCCGCTGGAACTACGTGCTCGACGGCATGGTCAAGAAGAAGTGGCTCAGCCCCGCCGAACGGGCCGCGACCACGTTCCCCGTCCCCGGAAAGGTCAAGCCCCGCGCGGGCCTCGCGGGTCAGCGCGGCTACCTCGTCGAGGCGGTCAAGGACTACCTCACCAGCAACAAGATCATCGACGAGAACACCCTCGCGACCGGCGGCTACCGCATCACCACCACCATCGAGAAGGACAAGCAGGACGCCTTCGTCAAGGCCGTCGACGACAAGGTCAACTCCAAGCTCAGCAGCGTCCGCAAGGCCGACCGCACCGTACGCGTGGGCGGCGCCTCCATCGACCCGTCGACCGGCAACGTCGTCGCGATGTACGGCGGCATCGACTACACCAAGCAGTACGTCAACAACGCGACCCGGCGCGACTTCCAAGTCGGCTCCACCTTCAAGCCGTTCGTCTTCACCTCGGCGGTCGCCAACGGCTCCACCACGCAGGAGGGGCGGGTCATCACCCCCAACACCCTCTACGACGGCACCAACAAGCGCCCCGTGCAGGGCTGGAAGGGCGGCTACTACGCCCCCGCCAACGAGGACGACATCTCCTACGGACAGATCACCGTGCGCACCGCCACCGACAAGTCCGTCAACGCGGTGTACGCGCAGATGGCCGTCGACGTGGGCCCCGCCAAGGTCAAGCAGAGCGCCATCGACCTCGGCATCCCGGCCACCACGCCCGACCTCGTCGCCACCCCCTCCATCGCGCTCGGCCCGGCCACGGCGAGCGTGCTCGACATGACCCAGGCGTACGCGACGCTCGCCGGCCACGGCCGACACGGCACGTACACGATGGTCGCCTCGGTCACCAAGGACGGCGAGAAGACCGACCTGCCCTCCCAGGACACCGAGCAGGCCGTCAGCCGCGAGGCCGCCGACACCACGACGTCGATGCTGCAGAGCGTCGTCGACGGCGGCACCGGCACCGCGGCGCAGGCCTCCGGACGCCCCTCCGCCGGCAAGACCGGCACCGCCGAGCAGGACAAGGCCGCCTGGTTCGCGGGCTACACCCCCGACCTGGCCACCGTCGTCGCCGTGATGGGCGCCGACCCCGACACGGCGGTGCAGCAGCCGCTGTACGGGGCGCTCGGCCTGCCCCGCATGAACGGCGGCGGGCCGCCCGCGCAGATCTGGGCCCAGTACACCAAGGGCGCCCTCCAGGGCACCGAGGTCAAGGACTTCGATCTGGAGCTCCAGGACGGCGCGAACATCCCGGTCGAGCCGCCGTCGCCGCCGAACCCGTTCCAGACCCCGACCCCCGGCGTCAACCAGGGACAGACCCAGGGCCAGGGACAGGACCAGGGACAGACACAGGGGCAGAACCAGGGCGGCACCGGGGGCCGCGACCAGGGACAGACCCAAGGCCAGAACCAAGGCCGCACCCAGGGCCAGAGCCAAGGACAGAACCAGGGCCAGACGCAGGGCCAGAACCAGGGGACGCAGGGCGGCGCCGACAACGAGGGCGCCACCCAAGGGCAGAACCAAGGCGCCGCCCAGGGGCAGAACCAGGGCCAGACCCAAGGCCAGACCCAGGGCGGCACCACGGACGGCGGCGCCACCGCGGGCACCGACAACGGCGGCACCCAGGGCGGCACCACCGAAGGAGTCGGCGGCACCACGGCCGGCGCCGCCGACCGCCCCCAGAGCCCCCGGATCCCGTGGAGCCCCACCCGCCCGTGACGAAGCGCGGCGGGCCCGTGATCAGTGGCCGCTGGTCGCCTTGAGTCCCACTACCGCGACGAGGAGAAGACAGACGAAGAAGATCCGGGCGGCGGTGGCCGGCTCGCCCAGCACCACCATGCCGAGGACCGCCGCACCGGCGGCGCCGATGCCCACCCACACGCCGTACGCGGTGCCGATCGGCAGCGTCTTGGCCGCCTGCGAGAGCAGCATCATGGACGCGACGATCCCGAGGCCGGTCAGCACACTGGGCAGCGGACGCGTGAAGCCGTCGGTGTACTTCATCCCGATCGACCAGCCGACTTCGAGCAGACCGGCGACAACAAGCAGGACCCATGCCATGACGGCACCTCCGAGACGCGTACGGAACGTGAGCGGGTGCGTCGTCTTGTCCTGACCCGGTACGACGCGTCTCGTCGGGGTCCCACCACCGTAACAAAAGGCATGCGAAAGGGCTGGTGACCGTGGTCACCAGCCCTTTTCGAAGGCTCGGCCGAGCGGGCGGCGCGGCGCTACAGATACAGCCCCGTCGCGTCCACCGACACCCGTTCGGACGCCACCGCGTGCAGATCGCGCTCCCGCATCAGCACGTACGCCACGCCCCGCACCTCGACCTCCGCACGGTCCTCGGGGTCGTACAGGACCCGGTCGCCCGGCTCCACCGTGCGTACGTTCTGGCCGACCGCGACCACCTCGGCCCAGGCCAGCCGCTTGCCGACGGCGGCGGTCGCCGGAATGAGGATGCCGCCGCCCGAACGCCGCTCGCCCTCGGGGGTGTCTGACCTGACGAGCACACGGTCGTGCAACATCCGGATGGGCAGCTTGTCGTGGGTGTTCTCGCTCACGAGGTCGAACCTACCCGCACCGGCGCCACGCGTACGCCGAAGGGTCAGGCACGCCGCTTCTTCGACGACAGGGCGAACAGCCCCACCACGCCGACCGCGACGAGCGCGACCGGCACGATGCGCCCCACCCGGGGCGCCCCGTCCTCGGACACGAACTGCGCCTTCACATCGCTCACCGCACGGTTCACCGCGATGTACGCGCGCCCCGCGGTGTGGTCCACCGTCGAGACGAACCGCGCCTTCGCGTCGCCGACGATCGTGGACGGGTGCAGCCGCACCCCGATCTCGTCAAGGGTCACCGCGAGCTGGTCCCGCCGGCTCCTGATGTCCGCCTCGATCTGCGCAGGGGTCCTGGCTTCCGACACTGCGCCGCCTCCGGTGGTCGTATGGGGTCATCCGTCCTCCACAGTCTGTCAGCTCTGTGGCCGATGCACTGTCACAGGCCCCCATTAGGCTCTGTCGGTGTACACCCCGCCCTCGGCCATTCCGGAGGAAACCCCATGAGCGAGCGACTTCAGCCCGGCGACACCGCGCCCGCCTTCACCCTGCCCGACGCCGACGGCAACGAGGTCTCGCTCGCCGCCCACAAGGGCCGCAAGGTCATCGTGTACTTCTACCCGGCCGCCCTCACCCCCGGCTGCACCAAGCAGGCGTGCGACTTCACGGACAACCTGGAGCTGCTCGCCGGCGCCGGCTACGACGTCATCGGCGTCTCCCCCGACAAGCCGGAGAAGCTCGCGAAGTTCCGCGAGAAGGAGTCCCTGAAGGTCACGCTGGTGGGCGACCCGTCGAAGGAGGTCCTGGAGGCGTACGGGGCGTACGGCGAGAAGAAGCTGTACGGCAAGACGGTGACCGGGGTCATCCGCTCGACGGTCGTGGTGGACGAGGACGGCAAGGTGGAGCGCGCCCTGTACAACGTGAAGGCGACGGGCCACGTAGCCAAAATCATCAAGGACCTCGCCATCTGACCCCGCCCCACCCACCCCACAGACGGCCCGGCCCCGCAAGCGGCACGGGCCGTTCCGCATATCGGGTGTGACTGTCCGCTATACGGTTCGTTACTCCGTACGAGGCCGCGAACGCGTGGCCGGGACGGAGCAGGGCATGGCACCCAGGTACACCCCGGAGTTGCTCGCGGAGGCGGCACGGGAAACACAGCACATGGACGACGCGGTCCGCTGGTGCGGGGGCATACCGACGCCCGGCAGCAGGCGCTATCTGCGGCAGCGGATGGCGGAGGCCGGGATCGACATCTCTCACCTCACCACGAACCAGGTCCGGCACACCGAGGAGCGCCTGCGGGCGGCGGTGATGGTGTCGTCCAACATCAAGGACGTCGTGCGCCACCTGGGCATCAGTCAGGTCGGCGGGAATCAGACCCACATCCGGCGACGGATAACCGCCCTCGAAATCGACACCAGCCACTTCGTCCGTACGCGCCAAGGCCGTCCGAAAGGCTCCCTGGGGGACCTGTTCGGCCTGCGTGACCCCGGGGATGGCAGGGTTCCCGGCGAGCGCCTTCGTCGCGGCCTTCTGGGCAAGGGGGTCGATGAGCGCTGCACGATGTGTGGCACCGGCCCGGAATGGAACGGCAGCCCGCTTCGCCTCGAAGTCGACCACGTCAATGGCCGATGGTGGGACAACCGCACGGAGAACCTACGGCTCCTCTGCCCCAACTGCCATGCGGTGACCGACACTTACCGGGGCCGCAGGCGGAGCCGAGCGGAATCGTGACCTCGCCGGTGTACACACCTGACCTGCTCACGCGCACGGCGCGGGCGTCCACCAGTCTGGTCGACATGCTGAGAAGGCTCGGCGCTCCGATGGGCAGCCGCCCCCTCCGCTACCTCCGCGGCCGGGTCGAGCACTACGGGACAGACACCTCCCACTTCGAGGAGGAACCGCTGCCCGAGCGAGCCCCCCGCTCCTATCCGAAGGAGTTGCTGGCGCAGGCGGCGGCTCGTTCGCACAGCATCCGCGAAGTGATCGAGTACTTGGGCTTCTCCCCGCGCGACTGCCCGGCCGGGTACATCCGCAAGAGGCTCGACCGTTTCGGCATCGACACGTCGCACTTCCTGTCGGGCCGCAGCCACGGGCCCAAAAACGTGCGCCGCGACCTGCTCGAATCCGCCGTGGCCTCTTCCCGGACTCTCGCCGGGGTGCTGAGGCAACTCGATATCGTCGACAACGGCGCGGGCCGGGCCCGTATCAACCGGGACCTGCGCATGTACGGCATCAGCACCGGCCATTTCGTCGGCCAAGGCCATAAGCGTGGAGTGCCGTCCACCCGACGCAAGTCGGCGGACGAGATCCTGGTGCTTCTGCCGCCGGGATCCGCCCGCACGAAGACGGCGCAGCTTCGACGGGCGCTCGACGACCTGAAGGTCGCGCACGTCTGCGGCGCCTGCGGAGTGGGGGACCTCTGGCAGGGCGGGCGGCTCGTTCTGGAGATCGACCACGTCAGCGGTGACCGTCTCGACAACCGCAGGGAGAACCTGCGGTATCTCTGTCCTTCCTGCCACAGCCAGACCGGCACCTTCTCGGAGCGCCGGGACAACGCCCAGTAGAGTAGGCGGCGCAGGGGCCCGTATCCCAGCTGGCAAGAGGACGCCGGTTTAGATCCGGTGCGTCGTGGGTTCAAGTCCCACCGGGCCCACGGGAAAAAGGGCCTGACGCCTTCGGAACAACGGCGTCAGGCCCTTCATCGCGTGGTCAGCCCACCAGCTCACGTACCACCGGCACCAACGCTCGGAAGGCCTGGCCGCGGTGGCTGATCGCGTTCTTTTCCGCGGGGGACAGCTCGGCGCACGTGCGTGTCTCGCCGTTCGGCTGGAGGATCGGGTCGTAGCCGAAGCCGCCCGTGCCGGCCGGGGTGTGGCGCAGGGTGCCCAGGAGGCGGCCTTCCACGACGCGTTCCGTGCCGTCGGGCAGGGCGAGGGCGGCGGCGCAGGCGAAGTGGGCCGCGCGGTGTTCGTCGGCGATGTCGGAGAGCTGGGCCAGGAGGAGGTCCAGGTTGGCCCGGTCGTTGCCGTGGGTGCCGGACCAGCGGGCCGAGAAGATGCCGGGGGCGCCGTTCAGGACGTCGACGCAGAGGCCGGAGTCGTCGGCGACGGCGGGCAGGCCGGTCGCTCGGGCGAGGGCGTGGGCCTTGAGGAGGGCGTTCTCGGCGAAGGTGACGCCGGTTTCCTTGACGTCGGGGATCTCGGGGTAGGCGTCGGCGCCGACGAGTTCGTGGGGCAGGCCGGCCGCGGCGAGGATGGCGTGGAGTTCGGTGACTTTGCCGGCGTTGCGGGTGGCGAGGATCAGGCGGGTCATGTCCACCAGTATCGGGGGGCGGCGCGGCCCGGCCGTGGCTCAGGGGGTGCAGACCTTGCCGATTTCCTTGGCCGCGTCCGTGACGCCGCTGATGTCGGGGGTGTTGTCGCCGTTCTTGATGGCTGAACGCACGTTGTCCACGGCCTTGTTGAGGTCGTCCACCGCCTTGGAGAGGTCCGCGTTGCCGGTCGTGTTCTTCAGGGTCGACAGCTGCCGGTCGATGTCGTTGAGCGCCTGGTCGGCCTGGGTGGGGTTGTCGGTGGCGTTGCCGACCGCCTTGCCGAGGTTGTCGACGCTGGTCCCGATGGCCTGGGCGGTGTTGACGCAGTCGATGGCCTTGTCGATGGCTCCGCAGCCCGCGGTGGCGGTGACGGCCAGGGCCGCGGTGGCGAGGGCGAGCACGGTTCGGCGCATCGGTCGGGTCCTCCCCCAGGGGTTCCGGGCGACGCGGGAGTCGTCCGGAAGATACGGACGGGCGCACGGTAGGCCCGTACGCCCGTACTCGTGGTGACGCGGGGAGCGCCCCGCTTGGTTGCCTCTTTACTCGCCGGACACCGCGGCCAGCGCGCGGAGTTGGAGGGCGGCGAGGTCGGCGCAGCCTCCGGTGGCGAGGTCGAGCAGTGCGTTGAGCTCCTTGCGGTCGAAGGGCTCGGCTTCGGCGGTGCCCTGGACCTCGACGAAGCGGCCGTCGCCGGTGCAGACGACGTTCATGTCGGTCTCGGCGCGTACGTCTTCCTCGTAGCAGAGGTCGAGGAGGGGGGCGCCGTCGACGATGCCGACGGAGACGGCGGCGACGGTGCCGGTGAGCGGCCGGCGGCCGTGCTTGACGAGCTTCTTGCCCTGGGCCCAGGTGATGGCGTCGGCGAGGGCGACGTAGGCGCCGGTGATGGCGGCGGTGCGGGTGCCGCCGTCGGCCTGGAGGACGTCGCAGTCCAGGACGATGGTGTTCTCGCCGAGGGCCTTGTAGTCGATGACGGCGCGCAGGGAGCGGCCGATCAGGCGGGAGATCTCGTGGGTGCGGCCGCCGATCTTGCCGCGGACGGATTCGCGGTCGCCGCGGGTGTTGGTGGAGCGGGGCAGCATCGAGTATTCAGCGGTGACCCAGCCTTCGCCACTGCCCTTGCGCCAGCGGGGTACGCCCTCGGTGAAGGAGGCGGTGCAGAAGACTTTGGTGTCGCCGAAGGAGACGAGGACGGAGCCCTCGGCGTGCTTGCTCCATCCGCGTTCGATGGTGACGGGGCGGAGCTGTTCGGGGGTGCGGCCGTCGATTCGAGACATGGGGATGAGCCTAGGCGATTCGGGTGGGGCGCTTGCGCCCCTGTCCGGCGCGAGGCCCTGCGGGGCACCTCGGTCGGGTCGGTTGGTCGGCGCCGGGCCCCTGCGGGCAGTCTCGGCCTGTCCGGCGTTTGCGGACGAGTGCCTTTCGGACGCGTACGGGGTCCGGGGCGGAGCCCTGGGCGGCCCCGCCTTCGTCTGCGGACCGTGCCCGCTTCCCGCGCAGTTCCCCGCGCCCCTCACCTGCCCGGGGCCTCCGCGCGCGTCCGTCCGTGGGCCCGGGTATGCGTAAGGCCGGCTCCCTGGGTGGGGGCCGGCCTTACGGTGTGAGGGGTCAGCGACTCACATCATGTCTTCGATGTCCGCGGCGATGGGGTCCGCGTCGGTGCCGATGACGACCTGGATCGCCGTGCCCATCTTGACGACGCCGTGGGCGCCGGCGGCCTTCAGGGCGGCCTCGTCGACCTTGCTCGGGTCGATGACCTCGGTGCGCAGGCGCGTGATGCAGCCCTCGACCTCTTCGATGTTCTCGATACCGCCGAGGCCGGCGACGATCTTCTCAGCCTTGCTGGCCATGTGTCTCTCCTGGTTCTGAAGAACGCTGTGTCGGCCCACGGTAGGTCCGCTTTGTCACGGTAACCCACGTTTGGCCCAGCTATGCGCGCGGGCGCATTCTGCCTGGCCAAGGATGGCGATCACCGGAGCCATGTTCCGCGAGGGGCCTCTCCGGACGATACCGCAACTGGTCTACACCACCCTGCAACGACCGTCCGAGCCGGCTTGTTCCGCAAGCCTGGAGGTTGCCGATGAGCACCAGCAGCGCGGCCGCGCCGCCCCAGCCCCAATGGTGGAACGGGCTGTTCCAGGGGCTGCAGAAGATGGGCCGCAGCCTCCAGCTGCCGATCGCGGTGCTGCCCGCGGCGGGCATCCTCAACCGGTTCGGCCAGGACGACATGTTCGGCAAGACCGGGCTCGGCTGGGACGACGTCGCCAAGGTGTTCAAGGGTGCGGGCGGCGCGCTGCTGGACGGTTCGGTGGGGCTGCCCCTGCTGTTCTGCGTGGGTGTCGCCATCGGCATGGCGAAGAAGGCGGACGGCTCGACCGCGCTCGCGGCGGTGGCGGGATTCCTCGTCTACAACGGGGTGCTCCTGCAGTTCCCGAAGGACTGCGCCGCCGGAGCGAAGCTCACCGCTGGTGCGTGCATCGCGAAGGACGGCTCGGCGGTCCTCGCCACGTACCAGAACCCGGGTGTGTTCGGCGGCATCGTGATGGGCCTGCTCACCGCGTACTTCTGGCAGCGGTTCCACCGTACGAAGCTGGTCGACTGGCTGGGCTTCTTCAACGGGCGCCGGCTCGTGCCGATCATCATGTCCGGCGTCGCGATCGTGTTCGCCGTGCTGTGCCTGTTCGTGTGGCCGCCGGTCGGTGACGCGCTGACCAGCTTCAGCAAGTGGCTGGTGGATCTGGGCGCGCTGGGTTCCGGCATCTTCGGTGTCGCCAACCGTGCGCTGCTCGTGATCGGCCTGCACCAGTTCCTGAACACCTTCGTCTGGTTCCAGTTCGGCGACTTCACCAAGCCGGACGGCACGGTCGTGCACGGCGACATCCCGCGCTTCCTCGCGGGCGACCCGACGGCCGGCCAGTTCCAGACCGGGTTCTTCCCGATCATGATGTTCGCGCTGCCCGCCGCCGCCCTCGCGATCGCGCACTGCGCCAAGCCGCACCGCCGCAAGGAGGTCGGCGGCATGATGCTCTCGGTCGGCCTGACCTCGTTCGTCACCGGCATCACCGAGCCGATCGAGTACTCCTTCGTCTTCATCGCGCCGCTCCTGTACGCGATCCACGCGGTGCTCACGGGTGTGTCGATGGCGGTGAGCTGGGGGCTCGGCGTCAAGGACGGCTTCAGCTTCTCGGCCGGCCTGATCGACTACGTCATCAACTGGAGCCTGGCGACGAAGCCCTGGATGATCATTCCGATCGGGCTGTGCTTCGGCGTCGTCTATTACGCGGTGTTCCGCTTCGCGATCACCAAGTTCAACCTGCCGACGCCGGGGCGGGAGCCGGACGCGGAGGAGCTGGAGCAGGAGAACACCAAGGCGTAGCTCCGCCCTTTCGGCCGGCTTCGACCAGGCCCTCGGACCTCGCGGCCCGGGGGCCTTCGGCATGTCCCGAGGGCCTCTCCGGACAACGAATCGGTCACGGCGCGGAGTCGGTCCCGTGCCGTTTGCCGGTTATGGCTCAGGCCACAAAAAACGAAGGTTCCTTATCTAACCCTCACCGTGCTACAACTGGTCTACACCACTCATTGGTGTAGACCACGCGGGCTTGACCGCGTTCCCCTGAGACGCCGCCGTCCCCCCGTATTTTCCCATGCCCCCGGGCGGCGCCTTGCCCTACTGGAGGATGTTGATGAGTACGGCCACCGCTACGGCGGCGCCCGCGAAGAAGCGGGGCTCCGGCCTGTTCCAGGGTCTGCAGAAGGTCGGCCGCAGCTTGCAGCTGCCGATCGCCGTGCTGCCCGCGGCGGGCATTCTGCTCCGTCTCGGCCAGCCCGATGTGTTCGGTGCCGACGGTCTCGGCTGGGACAACGTCGCCAAGGTCTTCGGCGGGGCCGGCGGCGCCCTGCTCGACGCCTCGTTCGGCCTGCCCCTGCTCTTCTGCATAGGCGTGGCGATCGGCTTCGCCAAGAAGGCCGACGGATCCACCGCGCTCGCGGCGGTGGTCGGATTCATGACGTACTACGCCGTGATCCACCAGTTCCCGATCGATGTCGCGGGCGCCAAGTACACCAGCACCGGCCTCTTCGGCGGCGCATACCTGAAGGACGGCGCGGTCACCGCGGCCTCCTTCCAGAACCCGGGTGTCCTCGGCGGCATCATCCTCGGCCTGCTGAGCGCCGTGCTGTGGCAGCGGTTCCACCGCACCAAGCTGGTCGACTGGCTCGGCTTCTTCAACGGCCGCCGCCTCGTCCCGATCATCATGGCCTTTGTGGGCACCGCCCTCGGCATCCTCGTCGTCATCGGCTGGGAGCCGATCGGCGACGTCATCACCAGCTTCGGCAAGTGGATCACCGGCCTCGGCGCGGTGGGTGCGGGTCTCTTCGGTCTGATCAACCGCGGTCTGCTGCCCATCGGCATGCACCAGTTCGTCAACACCGTGTCCTGGTTCCAGATCGGCGACTTCACGAAGCCCGACGGCTCCGTCGTCCACGGTGACCTGACCCGCTTCTTCGCCGGTGACCCGTCCGCCGGACAGTTCATGTCGGGCTTCTTCCCGATCATGATGTTCGGTCTCCCGGCCGCCGCGCTCGCCATCGCGCACGCCGCTCGTCCCGAGCGCCGCAAGGCCGTGCTCGGCATGATGATCTCGCTCGCCCTGACGTCCTTCGTCACCGGTGTGACCGAGCCGATCGAGTTCTCGTTCATGTTCATCGCGCCGCTGCTCTACGTGATCCACGCGGTTCTCACGGCGCTCTCCATGCTCGTCACCTGGGCGCTGGGCGTGCACGCCGGCTTCACCTTCTCGGCGGGCGCGATCGACTACCTGCTGAACTGGAACCTCGCCACCAAGCCCTGGCTGATCATTCCGGTCGGTCTCGTCTTCGGAGCCATCTACTACGTGCTGTTCCGCTTCGCCATCACGAAGTTCAACCTCACCACCCCGGGCCGTGAGCCCGAGGAAGAGGTCGAGGACCTCACCAAGGCGTAGGCCTCGCGCGCGGCGCACGGCGAAGGCCCCCGGAACCGAACGGTTCCGGGGGCCTTTCCCGTGGGCGGGGTCCGGGCGGGGTCAGATCTCGTACACGGCGCCCGGCGCGGCCAGCTCGGTGGGGCCGGCGTAGACCGCGCGGGCGTCCGCCAGATTGACCTCGCCGTCCGTCCACGGCGGGATGTGCGTGAGGACCAGGCGCCCGGCGCCGGCGCGGGCCGCGTGTTCGCCGGCCTCGCGGCCGTTGAGGTGGAGCGCCGGGATGTCCTCCTTGCCGTACGTGAAGGAGGCCTCGCACAGGAACAGGTCGGCGCCCCCGGCCAGTTCGTCGAGGGCGGCGCACGGGCCGGTGTCGCCGGAGTACGTGAGGGAGCGCCCGGCGTGCTCGACGCGGATGGCGTACGCCTCGACGGGGTGGCAGACGCGTTCCGTACGCACCGAGAAGGGGCCGATGTCGAAGGAGCCCGGCTTCAGGGTGTGGAAGTCGAAGACCTCGCTCATCGAGGACGCGGAGGGCGTGTCCGCGTACGCGGTGGTCAGGCGCTGCTCGGCGCCCTCCGGCGCGTACACCGGCATCGGGGCGCAGCGGCCGCCCTCGTGGCGGTAGTAGCGGGCGACGAAGTAGCCGCACATGTCGATGCAGTGGTCGGCGTGCAGATGCGACAGGAAGATCGCGTCGAGGTCGTACAGACCGATGTGGCGCTGCAGCTCACCGAGGGCCCCGTTGCCCATGTCGAGGAGCAGCCGGAAGCCGTCTGCCTCAAGGAGGTAGCTGGAGCAGGCCGATTCCGCGGACGGGAACGACCCGGAGCAGCCGACGACGGTGAGCTTCATGGAGCGTGAACCTCCGGAACAGAGGGGCCAGGCGAAGCCTGTCGCTGCGGGGCGGACGGGGCGGGGGGAGACCGCGGGTAAGGGCTTGCGGTGCGTCGAGCGTAAGGCGCGTCAAGGCCCCTCGCTCCTTCGGAGCGTGCCGTTGTGGGGGAAGTCACCGCCAAGACCACTCTTCCCCCGTAGCGCCAAGGGTGCAGGTGTACGGGCGTGGGGCGGGGCCGGACCAAAGTCAGTACAGGGGTTCGAGGTGAGGAGAGGGCGGCGCGGGTGGTGCGCCGGTACCGTCTGCGGTATGGACACGTCGTGGTGGCTGGCGCTCGGCGCCGTGGTGGCGCTCGCGCTGGTGGCCGTGCTCGCCGACGGGCGGGGGCGTTCGCGGCGCCGGCCGGGCGGGCGGACGGCGCCGCCGGCACGTCCGGCCGGGCCGGCGCGGCCGGGGGGCCGGGCGGCGAAGGCGCCGAGGGCGGCGGAGATCTGGTGGGCCGAGGTGCCCTACGAGGATGTTCCGGGCGGGAAGGACCGCCCGTGTCTGGTGCTGCGGGTACGGGGTGACGCGGTGACCGTCGCGAAGATCACCAGCAAGTACCACGACGAGCGGGCCGGGGTCATTCCGCTGCCGCCCGGCACGGTGGCCGACGCGCAGGGCCGGCCCAGCTTCCTGGAGACGGACGAGCTGCGCGAGGTCGGGGTGTGGGCGTTCCGGCGCCGGGTGGGGGTGGTGGACCCGGCCCTGTGGGACCAGGTCCGCCACTTGGCGGGCTGACGCACCCGGGGCCGGCCGCCGCCCCCGGGACGCTGGGAGCCGGTGGCCTGCTTCCGGTCCCGCCCGCGTGGGGCGGGGCGCGGGATCAGGCCCAGAGCTGGCCGTGCAGGGTTTCGATCGCGGCCTCGGTCGTGGGCGCGGTGTAGACGCCCGTCGACAGGTACTTCCAGCCGCCGTCGGCCACGACGAAGACGATGTCGGCGGGGGTGCCCGCCTTGACGGCCTTCTTGCCCACGCCGATCGCCGCGTGCAGGGCCGCGCCGGTGGAGACGCCCGCGAAGATGCCCTCCTCCTGGAGGAGTTCACGGGTGCGGGTCACCGCGTCGGCCGAGCCCACCGAGAAGCGGGTGGTGAGGACGGAGGCGTCGTACAGCTCGGGCACGAAGCCCTCGTCGAGGTTGCGCAGGCCGTAGACCAGGTCGTCGTAGCGGGGTTCGGCGGCGACGATCTGGATGCCGGGGACGTTCTCGCGCAGGTAGCGGCCGACGCCCATCAGCGTTCCGGTGGTGCCGAGGCCCGCCACGAAGTGGGTGATGGAGGGCAGGTCGGTGAGGATCTCCGGGCCGGTCGTGGCGTAGTGGGCGCCCGCGTTGTCCGGGTTTCCGTACTGGTAGAGCATCACCCAGTCCGGGTTCTGCCCGGCCAGCTCCTTCGCGACCCGTACGGCCGTGTTGGAGCCGCCCGCCGCCGGGGACGACACGATGTCGGCGCCCCACATCGCGAGCAGGTCGCGACGCTCCTGCGAGGTGTTCTCCGGCATCACGCACACGATGCGGTAGCCCTTGAGCTTCGCCGCCATCGCGAGCGAGATGCCGGTGTTGCCGCTGGTCGGTTCGAGAATGGTGCAGCCGGGCGTCAACCGGCCGTCCTTCTCGGCCTGTTCCACCATGTGGAGCGCCGGCCGGTCCTTGATGGAGCCGGTCGGGTTGCGGTCCTCCAGCTTGGCCCAGATCCGTACGTCGTCCGAGGGGGACAGCCGCGGCAGGCGGACCAGCGGGGTGTTGCCGACCGCGGCGAGAGCGGAGTCGTAGCGCATGTCAGACGGAGCCACCCGCGACGGCGGGCAGGATCGTGACGTTGTCGCCGTCGGCCAGCTTGGTGTCGATACCGTCCAGGAAGCGGACGTCCTCGTCGTTGAGGTACACGTTCACGAAGCGGCGCAGGTTGTCGCCGTCCACGATGCGCTCGCGGATGCCGGTGTGCCGGGCGTCGAGGTCGTGGAGCAGCTCGGCGAGGGTGGCGCCGTCGCCCTGGACCGCCTTGGCGCCGTCGGTGTAGGTGCGGAGGATGGTCGGGATGCGGACCTCGATGGCCATGGCGTGGGCTCCTGATCGGAAGGGAGAGGCAGGGGGCGCGGCTCGGGTCCGCGCGCCGCACGCGCCGGTGCGTGCGGATGGTGCGTTGGTGCGGGGCGCCGCGGCGTCAGAGGGCGGCGGCGCGGGCCGTACAGATCGCGCTGGCGAGGCGGCACAGGTCGACGTGCAGCCGCGCCACGAGCAGCAGGGCGGGGCCGCTGCTCGGCGTCTTGTCGCTCACGTCGTTCGAAACCATGGGGTCATCGTATAGATTCCCGGTCCGCTTCCCGGAATGTGATCTCGCATACTGGATAGATCCTGCTCAGTATGTGGTCGTGGCCCCGGTCGGCGGCAGATAGACCACGGTGGGGGCGCCGGTGGCCGGGTGGTCGCGCACCTCGGCATCGACCCCGTACACCTCGCGCAGCAGCTCGGGAGTGAGGACCTCCGCGGGCGGGCCGGCCGCGACGATCCGGCCCGCGGCGAGGACGCAGAGGCGGTCGCAGTAGTACGCGGCGAGGTTCAGGTCGTGCAGGGCGAGGAGGTTGACCGTCCCCAACTCCCTGATGAGGGAGAGGACTTCGAGCTGGTAGCGGATGTCGAGGTGGTTGGTCGGCTCGTCCAGGACGACGATGTCCGGCTGCTGGACGAGGGCCCGTGCGACCAGGGCGCGCTGGCGTTCGCCGCCGGACAGGGACGGGAAGGGACGCTCGGCGAGGCCGGCGATGCCGACCCGGGCGAGCGCCTCGCGCACGAGGGTGTCGTCGGCGGCGGTGTCGGACTCCCAGAAGCGGTGGTGCGGGGAGCGGCCCATGGCGACGATCTCGCGCACGCTCAGCTCGATGCCGCCCGCGTCGGCGTCCTGCGGGACGGTCGCGATGCGGCGGGCGCGGGCCTTGGCCGGCAGCGCGTGCAGGTCGGCGCCGTCGAGCAGGACGCGTCCCGTGGTGGGGCGCAGGGTGGCGTAGACGCAGCGGAGCAGGGTGGTCTTGCCGCTGCCGTTGGGGCCGACGAGGCCGACGGTCTCGCCGTCGGCGGCGTCCAGGGTGATGTCGTGCAGCAGGGTGCGGCCCTGGGGTGTGGTGTACGAGAGCGATTCGGCGCGCAGGGCCGTCATGCGGGGCCGCCTTCCGCGCGGGCGCCGCGGCCGCGCAGCATCCACAGGAAGAACGGGCCGCCGGTGAGCGCGGTGAGCACGCCGACGGGGATGTCCTGCGGGGCGGCGACGGTGCGCGCGGCGAGGTCGGCGGCGACGAGGAAGGCGGCGCCGCCGAGCGCCGCGACGGGGAGCAGGGTGCGGTGGGCGGCGCCGACGGCCATGCGGGCGGCGTGCGGAACCATCAGGCCGACGAAGCCGATCGCCCCGGTGTACGCGACGAGGACGCCGGTGAGCAGGGAGGTGAGCACGAACGCGGCGGCGCGGAAGCGGCCGGCGTCGAGGCCGAGGACGGTGGCGCCCTCCTCGCCGACGAGCAGCAGGTCCAGGGGGCGGGCCAGGGTGATCAGGACGAGGGTGCCGATGGTGAGGGCGGCGGCGGGCAGGGCGAGCATGTCCCAGCGGGCGCCGCCGAGTCCGCCGAGCGTCCAGTGCAGGACTTCCTGGGCGTGTTCGGCGCGGGCGGAGGTGACCAGGATGAGGCTGGTCAGCGCGGACAGGACGTAGGAGACGGCGACGCCGGCGAGGACGAGCCGGCCGCCCGTCATCGAGCCGGCGCGTCGGGCCAGGGCGTACACGAGGACGAGGGCGCCGAGGGCGCCGGCGAAGGCGGCGGCGGGCAGGGCGACGGTGGTGGCGACGCCCGCTCCGGCTCCGAGCACGATGACGGCGACGGCTCCGGCGGACGCGCCGCTGGAGACGCCGAGCAGGAACGGGTCGGCCAGCGGGTTGCGGACGAGGGCCTGGAGCGTGGTGCCGATGACGGCGAGGCCGGCGCCGGTGACCGCGCCGAGCACCACGCGGGGCGCCCTGACCTCCAGGACGATCGTGCGGTACGGGCCGGGTTCGGCGGCGCCCGTGACGATGGCCAGCACGTCGCGGGCCGGTATCCGTACGGAGCCGAGCGCGAGCCCCGCGGTGGCCGCGGCCAGCAGCACGAGGATGAGCGCGGCGAGCAGCAGGGGGTAGCGTCCGCGCGCGGTCATGGGAGGTGCCCTTCGGTGCCGGTGGCGCCCGGGGTGCGGGGCGCGCGGGCGCCCCTCACCGGCCCGCCCGCAGTTGCGCGGCCAGCCTGGCCACGGCGTCCGGGGCGCGGACGCCCGTGACCATGTCGGACAGGGCCAGGACGGCGAAGCTGTTGTTCTTGACGGCGGGGACGGACGCGAGGGCCGGGTCGTCGCGCAGGCGCTTCTTCTTCGCTTCCACGCTCGTGCCGCCGTAGTCCAGGACGAGGATGGTCTCGGGGGCGCGGGCCACCACGTTCTCCCAGCTCGCGTCGCCGAAGGACGTCGTCTTCAGGTCGTCCGCGAAGATGTTGCGTCCGCCCGCCCGCGTCACGATGTCGTTGCCGATGCCCTTGCCGCCGACCGTGAACGCCTTGGCGTCGCCGCTGTCGTAGACGAAGACCGGGACGGGCGCCGCGCCCGCGGGGGCCGCCTTCGCGTTGGTGGCCTCGGCCGACTTCACCCAGGCCTCGGCCCGGTCGGGCACCCCGAAGGTGCGGCCGACCTCGCGGACCTCCGCGTACACGTCGTCCATGGTGGTGGCCGCGGCCCTGGGGCAGTTCTCCACGTTGAGGCGGGTCTTGATGCCGCTCTTGGCGAGGGCTTCGCGTCCGCGGCCCTCGTTGGCGGCGAACGCCGAGGCGTAGCCGCCGTAGACGAAGTCGGGGTTGGCCGCCAGGAGCTTCTCGTACGAGGGGTATTCGGCGGCCAGGACCGGGACCGAGCGGTAGTCCGCCGCGTACTTCGGCAGGACCGCGTCGTCCAAGTAGGCGGTCCCGGCGAGGGATTGGGCGAGGCCGAGCTCCAGCATCACTTCCGTGGTGTGCTGGTTCATCGTCACCGCCCGCTTCGGTGGCGCGGTGTACGTCGTCGTCACGCCGCAGTTGGTGACGGTGTACGGGAAGCCGGGGGCGGCGGGGCCCGCGGCATCGGGCTGCGCCGGCGTGGTGCACGCGGCGAGCGGGAACAGCAGGGCGGCGGCGAGTGCCGCGCGGCGCCAGAGCATGACCTAGCTCCTCCAAGGGGATTTCCACGTCCCCTGTCGATGGGAGAAGGCGGCAGGCCAGTTCCTGGCTTCCGGCACCGGAGGGTTTCCCCCGGTGCCGGTCACAGTGGCGGGACCGTGCCGGATTCGCACCGGCTTCCTGGGTCCTGCCGCCCAGTGATCGAAATTGCGTACGGACAGTATGCGCGAGATCCGCCCGTACGCGTATTCGTCAGTAGGCCTCTACGACCCTTACATCTTCCTCGGTGATCACGCCGTCCACGATGCGGTACGAGCGGAACTGGAACTCGCCCGCCCCGTCCGTGTCCGCCGTCGAGACCAGGACGTAGTGCGCGCCGGGCTCGTTGGCGTAGGTCACGTCGGTGCGGGAGGGGTAGGCCTCGGTCGCGGTGTGGGAGTGGTAGACGATCACCGGCTCCTCGTCGCGGTCGTCGAGGTCGCGGTAGAGCTTGAGGAGGTCCTGCGAGTCGAACTCGTAGAACGTGGGCGAGCGGGCCGCGTTGAGCATCGGGATGAAGCGCTCGGGGCGGCCGGTGCCGGCCGGGCCCGCGACCATTCCGCACGCCTCGTCGGGGTGGTCGGCGCGGGCGTGCGCCACGAGCTGGTCGTACAGGGCCTGGGTGATGGTCAGCATGTCGGCAAGGATAAGCAGACGGGCCATCCCGTATCGAGGTGCGATACGGAACGGCCCGCATGGTGAGAACCTGCTGGTCAGCGAGGCGTCGGAGGCTCAGCTCTGCTTGGCGAACGCCTTGTTCTCGGGGTTCTTGGCCTTGAGGACCAGGAAGGAGACGCCGAGGATCAGGGCCCACAGCGGCGCGCAGTACAGCGAGACGCGGGAGTCCTTGTCGATGCCCATCATCACGATGACCATGCCGATGAAGACCAGCGCGAACCAGCTGGTCCACGGGGCGCCGGGGGCGCGGAAGCTGGACCGGGGCAGGGCGCCGGAGTCGGACAGGCGGCGGTAGCGGATCTGGCAGACCAGGATCATGATCCAGGCCCACATGCCGGAGATGGTGGCGAAGGAGACCACGTAGTCGAAGGCCTTGCCGGGCGCCACGTAGTTGATCCACACGCCGACCAGCATGAGCGCCGCGGAGACCGAGGTGCCGATCAGCGGGGTGCCGCTCTTGGTGAGCTTGGTGAAGGCCTTCGGGCCCTGGCCGTTGAGCGCGAGGTCGCGCAGCATGCGGCCGGTGGAGTACATGCCCGAGTTGCAGGAGGACAGCGCGGCGGTCAGCACGACGAAGTTGACGATGCCCGCGCCGATGCCGAGGCCCATCTTCTGGAAGGCGGCGACGAAGGGGCTGACGCCGGGCTGGAACTCGTGCCACGGGACGACCGAGAGGATCATGATCAGGGCGCCGATGTAGAAGACGGCGATGCGCCACGGCACGGTGTTGATGGCCTTGGGCAGGGTCTTCTCGGGGTCCTTGGACTCGCCCGCGGTGACACCGACCAGCTCGACGGCGAGGAAGGCGAACATCACGATCTGGAGCGTCATCAGCGTGCCGCCGATGCCCTTGGGGAAGAACCCGCCGTCGTTCCAGAGGTTGGCGACGGTGGCGGTGTCCGCGGCGTCCGAGAAACCGACGGTCAGGATGCCGGCGCAGATCAGGATCATGCCGACGATGGCCGTCACCTTGACCATCGAGAACCAGAACTCCAGCTCACCGAAGAGCTTCACGGAGATGAGGTTCACGGCGTACAGGATGAGGGTGAAGATCAGCGCGTAGGCCCATTGCGGGATGCTGCCGTGGGTCCAGAAGGACATGTACTGGGCGGCCGCCGTGACTTCGGTGATGCCGGTGACGACCCAGAAGAGCCAGTACGTCCAGCCGGTCACGAAGCCCCAGAACGGGCCGACGAACTCGCGGGCGTACTCCGAGAAGGAGCCCGACACCGGGCGGTACATGAGCAGCTCGCCGAGGGCGCGCATGATGAAGAAGATGACCAGGCCCGCGATGGCGTAGGCCAGGATGAGGCTGGGGCCGGCCTTCGAGATGGCCTTGCCCGCGCCGAGGAAGAGGCCGGTGCCGATGGCACCGCCGATCGCGATCATCTGGATCTGCCGGGCCCCGAGGCCCCGCTGGTATCCCTCGCCCGAGCCTTCGCCCGGAGCCTGGGCGGTCCCCGCGGCCTCATTGCCGGCAGGACGGTCTCCGTGCTGGTCGACCTGCGCTGAGGTCATGGTGGTGCGCCTTTCTCCATGCTGACCCGCCCGCCTCGGTCACGAAGCGTCGGATCAGGTCCTGATCCCCCCGGATGTGGATGGAGTGCCACCGGCGGTCTGCCGGTCGAAGCGCCCCCGGGAACATGGGTGGCGTCCCCGGGTGGTCGTGAAGATTTATCACGGCCTTATGGGTGATCCCCAGCTGGCTTTGTGGCGCAGACCACAGGAAGAAGCGGACAAAGGGCCGTCAATATGACAAAGCAGGTCGATGTGGTAACGGGATCGTTATACGGATTTGAGCGTCCGCTGAGCGAACGGCCTTTTATCGGTCGATCGCTCAGGCCATGAGCGTTTCGATGAGTGTTTCCTGCAACACACCCAGCCACAGATAGGCCATCACCATCGGCTTGCGCGGGTCGTCGTCCGGCAGCCGGTACAGCTCGCCGCTCTCGTCCTCGTCCGTGATCTCCAGACGGGTCGCGATGGTCAGGCGCAGGTCGTTGAGGGCGCCGAGCCAGTGCCGCGCGTCCTCGGCGGTCAGCTCGAGGACGGCCCCACCGTCGCCCTTGGGCGTCAGGGCGTCCAGTCCGTGCACCACCGCGAGGGCGTCCGCGCGCTTGCGCGCGCGCAGGTCGTTCTCGGTGAAGCGCCTGAACTCGGCGGATTTGGCGCGCAGTTCGTCGCTCTCCCCGCTCGCGTACGCCTCCGGGAAGAGCCGGGCGAGCGCGGGGTCGGTGGGCGGCGCGCTCGGCCCCTCGGCGAACAGGGCGGCCAGCGGGTCCGCGTCCTGATCGGGCTCGTCGCCGGGCCCGATCAGTTCGAGCAGCTGGACGGCGAGCGAGCGCAGGATGGCGATCTCGACCTCGTCGAACGCGGCCGCCGCGCCGCCGCGGGGCAGCGGCTCGAAGCCGCTGACGGTCCCGGCCATCAGCCGCGGTCCTGGGTGAGCGTGGCCCACAGGCCGAAGCCGTGCATCGCCTGCACGTCGCGTTCCATCTCCTCGCGGCTGCCGCTGGAGACCACGGCCCGCCCCTTGTGGTGCACGTCGAGCATCAGCTTGTGGGCCTTGTCCTTCGAATAGCCGAAGTAGGACTGGAAGACGTACTGCACGTAGCTCATCAGGTTGACGGGGTCGTTGTGGACGAGCGTCACCCAGGGCACGTCGGGCTCGGCGACGGGAAGGCTCGACTCCGCCGACTCGGGGCGTTCGATCTCTACGGGGGCAACGCTCACGACTCTGGGCGACCTTCGTCTCTTCTGCCGGTGGACCGGGGATCGGTCCCCCGGAAAGGCGGCCTGCCGGGGGTGCGGGGTCGGCCCCCGAAAATCACAGCCACGGCCTCCATGCTGCCACCAGGGACCGGTCATCGCACAAACGGGCCCCTAGAAATCGTCAGAGTGACGAGTATTCGGGGTAGCATCCCCGCATGCCCCCTCCCGGGGGCCATCCCGCGGACCCCCGGCCGGCGTGTGCCCGGCCCGGACGAAAGTGCGAGGTAGCTCGCTGTGAATGCCCCGGACCTCGGTCTGCCGGTGGACGTGCCGTCGACCGCGCTCTTCACCGACCAGTACGAGTTCACGATGCTCCAGGCCGCCCTGAAGGCCGGCACGGCCGACCGGCGCTCGGTCTTCGAGGTCTTCACCCGCCGGCTGCCCGAGGGCCGCCGCTACGGCGTGGTCGGCGGCACCGGACGCGTCCTGGACGCCGTGGAGAACTTCCGCTTCGACGCGGGCGTGCTCGGCTTCCTGCGCGAGAACCGCATCGTGGACGAGCCCACCCTGCGCTGGCTCTCCTCCTACCGCTTCAGCGGCGACATCTGGGGCTACCCCGAGGGCGAGGTCTACTTCCCGGGTTCGCCGATCCTGCGCGTCGAGGGCTCCTTCGCCGAGTGCGTGCTCCTGGAGACGGTGATCCTCTCCATCCTCAACCACGACTCCGCGATCGCGGCCGCCGCCTCCCGGATGTCCGCGGCGGCCGGCGGGCGCCCGCTGATCGAGATGGGCGCCCGGCGCACCCACGAGCTGTCCGCGGTCGCCTCCGCGCGCGCCGCCTACGTCGGCGGCTTCAGCACCACCTCCGACCTCGCGGCCGGCTTCCGCTACGGCATCCCCACCGTCGGCACCAGCGCCCACGCCTTCACCCTGCTCCACGACAGCGAGCGGGACGCCTTCCGCGCCCAGGTCGACTCGCTCGGCCGCGGCACGACCCTGCTCGTCGACACCTACGACGTCGCCGAGGCCGTGCGCACCGCCGTGGAGATCGCCGGACCGGAGCTCGGCGCGGTCCGCATCGACTCGGGCGATCTGCTCCTGGTCGCGCACCGGGTGCGCCAGCAGCTCGACGAGCTGGGCGCCACCGCCACCAAGATCGTGGTCACCTCCGACCTCGACGAGTACGCCATCGCCTCGCTGGCCGCCGCGCCCGTCGACGCGTACGGGGTCGGCACCCAGCTGGTCACCGGCTCCGGGCACCCGACCTGCTCGATGGTCTACAAGCTGGTCGCCCGCGCCCAGTCCGCGGACCCGAAGGCCCCGCTGCTCCCCGTCGCCAAGAAGTCGCTCGGCGCGAAGTCGTCGATGGGCGGCCGCAAGTGGGCCGCGCGCCGCTCGGACGCGTACGGGATCGCCGAGGCGGAGGTCATCGGCACCGGCGCGGTCCCCACCGAACTCGTCGAGCGCCAGCTCCTGGTCGAGCTGGTCAAGGGCGGCACGGTGGTGGCCCGCGAGCCGCTGGACACCGCCCGCGAGCGGCACATCGACGCGCTGGCGGCGCTGCCGATGTCCGCGAGCCAGCTCTCGCGCGGCGAGCCGGTCATCCCGACCGAGTACGTGTGAGCCACGGCGCCGTACGGGCGTCCCGGGGGCGGCGGGGTCTTCCGCCCCCGTTTGCCCCCTGCCGTGCGCCGCGCGAAGTCTCTACGCTCAAGGAACAGCCCCCGCCGGCCCCGGGCCCGCAGACCTAAGGACAGCCGACATGCACCGCGCCTTGATCGTCGTGGACGTCCAGAACGACTTCTGTGAGGGCGGCTCCCTCGCGGTCGCGGGCGGCGCCGATGTCGCCGCCGCCATCACCGACCTGGTGGGCCAGGCGGCCGGATCCGCCTACCGCCACGTGGTGGCCACGCGCGACGCCCACATCGACCCGGGCGCGCACTTCTCCGACACGCCCGACTTCGAGCACTCGTGGCCGGTGCACTGCGTGGCCGGCACCGAGGGCGTGGGCTTCCACCCCAACTTCGCGCCGGCCGTCGCCTGCGGGGCGATCGACGCGGTCTTCGACAAGGGCGCGTACGCGGCGGCGTACAGCGGCTTCGAGGGGCTCGACGAGAACGGGCTCTCGCTGGCGGACTGGCTGCGGGAGCGGCAGGTGTCCGAGGTCGACGTGGTCGGTATCGCCACCGACCACTGCGTGCGGGCCACCGCCCTCGACGCGGTGCGGGCCGGGTTCGCCACCACCGTCCTGCTCGACCTGACGGCCGGGGTGGCGCAGCACACGACGTCCGCGGCGATCGAGGAGATGCGGGCCGCGGGCATCGAGCTGTCCGGCAAGCCCGTGGTGTAGCCGGGCCCCGGAGCGGGCGCGGCTGTCGGCGCGGCTATCTCAGGAGCGCCCGTATCGGATGCCAGAGCTCCTCGGTGGTCTCCGGGGCCGTGCGCCACAGCAGGCCGTCGGGATGGTGCAGGACGGCCGTGATCTCGTCCAGGGTGGGCGGCGCGGTCTGGCCCCGCAGATAGACCGCCCTCAGGCCGAGGTTGCGGAGCCTGGTCAGGGCCCGCGCCCGGTTGACGGCGTGCACCAGGACGCGCACGTCGGTACCCGGTGCCGCCGGGTTCGGCAGGGTCAGCGCGACGACCACGCTGCCTCCTGGCAACTTGCAATAACCTCCGCCGGGCATGCCGGACCACTCCCCCTGCAAGACGACGCATTGGACCCGCTGTCAATAAGGACTCGTAGGACGCACCTAAACACGATCGGCCGCCGCCCGCTAGAGGGCGACGGCCGATCATGGTTTGACCTGCGGTTTTGACAATTACTTGGTGGAGGTGCCGACCTTCACCGTGATCGTCTGGCCGTTGGACGGCTGGTCGACGATCGAGATCCGCGTCTTGGTGTCAGGAACCTTGACGCTGCCCGTCGGGTTCTCGGCGTACCAGTACGTGCCCTGGTGGTCGTCGAAGACCGGGACGCCGGCCTGCGACTTGATCTTCGTCGCCACGTCCGCCTTGTGCAGCGTGAAGGCGTCCGTCCGGTACTGGCTGAACGGCGCGTCGAAAGGCTGGATCTTGTTGCGGAGCAACGTGCCGTCGGCCCACTTGAGCGGCTTGGCGTGCGCGTCGATCGGCAGGATCAGGCCCTGGCCCGGGTGGGCCGAGACGTTGTTGTCCTTCTGGGAGGTGTCCCAGAGCCAGATGAGCAGACCCTTCTGGTACGGGTAGTGCTCGACCCAGCTCGGACGGGTCTTGGAGAAGCCGAAGTTGTACGGGCCGACCTTGAGGGTCGTGTCGTACGAGACGTACTGGCGGTTCTCCGCGAGGTAGTACTGCGGGTAGTCGTTGGTGGAGGACTCCCCGATGCGGGTGAAGTTCTTCGCCGCCCAGCCGTTGTCGCCGCCCTCGGCGCCGTCGGTGACGACGGCGGTGCCGTCGGCGGTGACGGTGATCGCGTCGGCGGTGAAGCCCTTGCCGCCCGCGCCGCCGTCCGTCTGGTAGCGGAAGCGGAGCTGGATCTGCTTGCCCGCGAACTGGTCCAGCGGGTACGACAGCTTCTGGTACGCGCCCGAGGCGTCGGTCAGGGCCGGCTTGTCGCTGGAGTCGCGGGTGATGGCCTTGCCGTTGGCGGTGCCGTCGATCGCGTTCCAGCTGGCGCCGTTGTCCGTGGAGACCTCGGTGTAGAGGAAGTCGTAGTCCTTCTCGATGTCCCACCAGCCCGAAAGGTCCAGGGACGCCTTGGACTTGCCGGTGAGGTCGACCGAGCGGGTCAGGGTGTTGTTGAGGTTGTCACCCATCCCGCTCCACCACTGCTTGGAGCCCTCGGCGGGCTTCACGACGGTGGTGGTGACTTCCTTCTTGGGCAGCTCGACGACGAGCGCCTGGTTGTTCTTGGTGTTGTACTCCGAGACGCCCAGCTTGGCGGTGATCTTCGAACCCGCCTTCACCGAGGCGTAGTCGAGCCAGCCCAGCTGGAGCTTGTCCCAGGCGGTCATGTCGCCGGGCAGGTTTCCGATGGAGTCCTTGCCGGTGCCGAGCCAGGAGCCGGCCGACATCAGGGACCAGAAACCGACCGAGTTCTCGGCGGTGTTCGTGGTGTCGTAGAGGTCCGGCAGACCGAGGTCGTGGCCGTACTCGTGCGCGAAGACACCGAGGCCGCCGTTCTCCGGCTGCATCGTGTAGTCGCCGACCCACATCCCGGTGTCACCGATCTGGGTGCCGCCGGCCTTGTTGTTGGCGGGGCCGGTCTTGCCCGCGTCGGTGCCGTAGGCGTACCAGCGGTGCGCCCACAGGGCGTTGGTGGCCTGGGCGCCGCCGCCCGCCGACTCGTCCTCGCCGGCGTGCACGATCTGGAAGTGATCGATGTAGCCGTCGGGCTCGTTGAAGTTGCCGTTGTTGTTGTAGTCGTTGCGGTCCCACTGGTCGTACTGACCGAGGGTCGCCTTGATCTGCGCGTCCGTCTGGCCCTTGGCCTTCTGGTCGGCGACCCAGGCGTTGACGCCGTCGCGGACGGTGTCCCACACGTTGGCGCAGTTGGTCTGGCCGCAGTAGTTGGAGCCGTAACGGGCCTCGTTGTACGGGATCTTGACCCAGTCGGTGACCTGACCGTCGACCGAGTAGCGGCCCGAGGACGTCTTCTCGTAGTACGTCTTGAGCGAGTTGACGTTCTTGCCGGTACCGAAGTACAGGTCCTGGTAGTGCTTCTGGTTGTAATCGGCCTGCCAGGCGGTCGAGTTGTCCTTCGACCGGTCCGGCTTGGCTATCTGGTTGTGCGCCGGGCCGGGGGTGCCCCCGTACTTGGGCTGCGGCGGCTTGGGGCCGTCCGGGCCGTCCGGGTCGTACATGGTGGTGTTGTCGACCTGGTCGCCGAACTCCACCAGGATCGTGAAGATCTTGTCGGTCTTCTCGCGGCCGAGCTCGACGTACTTCTTGTCGCTGAGCTTGACGACGTCGGAGCCGCCGCGCTTCTCCACCTGCTTCTTGCCGGAGATGACCTGCTCCAGCGCCGCCTGGCGCTGCTGGGCCTGCTGGTCGCTGAACGGGCCCTTGAGGTTGTGCTCCTGGCCGCTGGCCCTCGACGGGTCCTGACGTTGGACGGCCGCCGGGGCCTTCGTGTCCGCCTGGGCCGTGGCGTATGCCGAGCCCGTGGCGCCGGCCGTGGCGAGAGCCACGAGCACGGCGGCGGCTCTTGCCGCCCTCCTGCTGCTGGTCACTTGATGTTTTCCTCCCCCGCGGCCGGCAGGAACCGGGGGGTGAGGGGCTGGTTCCGGTCACGACACGCGTCTCAAGTGACGACATTGGACCGGAGTTACCAAAGAAAAGACAGATCTTGACTTGTTCGTGCCAAGTACATTATGCAGAAGGCGAGTTCCGCTATCCGAACGTGACAGGTGTGCTAACAGACCGGGACAACAGGTGCACACGTCTCGCCATCCGGACCGGGGCGCATCCCGGAATGACTCCGTGCGCCCCCTGTGCACCGGCACCGTGGGTTAGGTCACGCTTACCAACAGTTCCGCTCGGGCATGGACCGACGTAGAGTCGCTTGGCAGTGCGATCCGGTGGCAGCGCCCGCCGGTTGAGATCGGTCGAGCAGCTCATCCCCTATCCGAACCTTGAGGACGGATAACGCCATGCCGCGTCCCACTGCCGCACAGCTCTCCTACGGTTCGGCCACCGTCGTCTTCTCGACCGTCGCCATGCTGCTGCTCTCCCGCACCGAGTCCGGCGTCGGAGTCGCGGTCATCGTGCTCGCCGCGCTCCTGCTCGGCCTGCTCGTCGCCGTGACGGTCCCCATGCCGCTGCCCCGCCGCTCGCGGGCGGACGCGGGCGGCCGCACGGCACCGGCCGCTGATGCGGCACCGGTGAACCGTGCGGCCGTCGAGAGTTCCGCCGCGGCGCGTGTTCCGGCCCCCCGCACCCGGCGGGCCGTCACGCGCGAGCACTCACTGCGGGGTTGAGACCACCACCACCGTCTTGCCGGCCTTGTCGTGCCAGCCCTGCCGGTACGGCTTGTCCGCCACGATCGTGATGATCAGGACGATGTCCCACAGGCAGTAGCAGCAGAGCACGAACGGCGCCCACAGCACGGCGGCCCGCGCGAGCGACGCGTTGGTCGTCGGCACCGCGCCGTCATTGAGCATCGCGACCCGCAGCCCCAGCCACTTCTTGCCGAGTGTCTGGCCCGACTTCGACACCATCAGGGTGTCGTAGCCGATGTAGACCACGAGCGTGATCAGCAGCCACAGCAGACCGCTGCCGGAGTACGCCTTGCTGATCACCTCGGTGCCGGAGTCGCCGTTGTCCGTGGTCGAGATCACGACCCGGTTGGTCGTCGCCCACTCGATCAGGCCGAGCGGGATCGCGATGATCAGGAAGTCGATGAAGCGGGCGAGGAACCGCTTGCCGAAGTCGGCGAGCGGTGGCATCCCGGCCAGCGGGTCGACACCGCCGTACTGACCCCCGTACGGGTCGGAGGGCGGCGGCGCGCTGTCGTACGGCGAGCCGCCACCGGGGGGAGGCGGCCCGCCGTACGGACCACCCCCGCCGCCGTACGGGCCGCCTCCGCCGGGCGGCGGCTGCGCGCCGCCGTACGGAGAACCGCTCTGCGGAGGCTCTGACGGCTTCTTGAGGAACGGGTCGTCCTCGGGCGGCTGACCGGGCGGCGGCTGATCGGTACTCATGCCGGTAGTGCACCGCGCGCGCGAGCCCTCCGCGAGCGGAGGGACGCCGTTCGGGGGGCGCCGTTCGCGGGGCCATGTGCCCGCCCGGCTCTGCGGCTAGCCCTGCGCCACGAACGTACGGGCCGCCTTGTCGTGCCAGCACTGGCGCCACGGGCGGTCGAAGAGGCACCACGCCGCATTGACCACGCCCACCGCGAGCAGCCCGAGCACCCCGTAGACCAGCCAGCGCCGCGCGGCCTGGCCGAACGTCGGCGGCTCGTACGACTCGATGCCGCGCACCTGCACCCCGCACAGCCGCTTGCCGAGGGTGCGCCCCCACTTCGCGGTGGGCACCGCCTCGTACAGCAGGCCGAGGACGAGGAAGCCGCCGAGCACCATCCCGAGGAAGCCCGCGGTGGTGCCGTCGAGCAGATAGACGGTGACCGTACGGCCCGACAGCTTCGCCGCGTCGATCTTCTCCTGGATGTGGTCGCCGACCTGGGTGAGCAGCGGCACCGCGAGGCCCCCGACGAGGGCGCCGAGCAGCACGGTGTCGACGAGCCTGGCGATGAGCCGTCTGCCGAGCCCCGCGGGCCGTGCCGCTGCCTGCGCCTGCGCGGCGGCGAAGAACGGATCGGCGACCGGGGGCTTCCACGGCACGACGGGTTCCTGCGGCTGCCCCTGCGCCGGCCCCTGCGGATCGGGCTGCGCGAGCCGGTGCACCTGCTGCGCCCAGGACGCGGCCCCTCCCCCGGGCCCCGCCGTCATCGGCGAACCGGGCACGGGGTCGGCCTGTGCGTCGGCCTGCTGCGGGGACGGCCGGGCCGCGGCGGGCGCGGACGGCCGGGCCTGCGCGGTGTACGAGCCGTCCGCGCGGCCGGTGGACGCCGGGACCAACGGGTCGGCCGTTGCGGCCAGTTGGTCCCTGACGGGGGAGGGCTCGACGGCGGCGGGCGGAAGCGTCCCGGCGAGCCGTCCGCGCTGGGGCTGGGGCTGCGGCTGCGGCTGCGGCTGTTGCGGATTCGGCTGGTGCTGAGGCTGTTGCTGGTTCGGCTGGTGTTGCCGACTCGACTGCTGCTGCTGGTTCTGATGCTGCTGCTGGTTCGGCACCGGGTGGGGGGTTCCGGCCGGTTCCGGGCGGCGGGGGTCGGGGAGGCGGGGGTCCGCCTCGGGCAGCCCGCGCGGGTCGACCGGCCGGCCCCAGGAGACGCGCCGGTCCTGGTCGCCGCCGAAGCCGGACTGGTGGGCGGCGTCCGCGTGCCAGGCGGGCTGCGGCTGGGCGCCCTGTCCGGGTGCGGCCGGAGCGGACGTGGCCTCGGGCTCGTCGAGGAAGACCGGGCCCGTCTCCTCGGCCGGCGCGCTGCGGACCGGGGGCACGGCGGCGAGCGAGGGGGCCGGGGCGGGAGCTGCGCCCGGCGGCGGGGTGGGCGGGGCCTCGTCGGCGGCGGGGGCGGGCCGGCTCGTGCCGGGCACCCAGGAGACCCCGTTCCAGTACCGGACATATCCGGGAATGGAGGGGTCCGGGTAATACCCTTCGCGCGCCGCGCTCCCGTCGCTGTCAGGAGGAACCGTCGCCATGTCCCCAACTCCGTTTCGATCCAGCACACTTGATCTCCGCCGCGGCACCCCGCCGGACCGGGCACCCGCCGCGCGCTTCCGCCCGCCCCTGCCGGGCCCGTGGGAGAGACCCTAACCAAGAACGCGCGGCCGGTAGGAGGAAGCCGGGCAGGAAGCCCGCGTACGAGCGACGCGGGGGCGCCGCACGGCACCGGGGTCCTCGCCGCACGGGCGGTGCGCGGCAGTGCGTACAGTCGTCGGGCGTCGAACTGATGCGCCCGGCCCTGCCGGTGAGGAAAGTGGGTGAGCGATGCACGTGGGGTCCGTCCTGACCGGCCACGACACCCCGGTGAACGCCCCCGAGGCCTCGGCTCCCGTGCTCCGGCGGGCGTGGACGGCGGTCGCGGCCTTCGCGGCGGTCCGCGCGCTCGGCGTGCTGGTCCTCGCGGTGTGGCCGCGTGCCAACGGCGCCGGCGCCCACGAACTGCTCTCGGCGCGCTGGGACTCGCTCTGGTACGTACGGGTCGCCGAGTCGGGCTACGACTTCACGCTGACCGCGCCGGACGGCCGGGTCCTGTCCGACCAGGCGTTCTTCCCGTTGCTCCCCTGGCTGGAGCGGGCCGTCGGCGCGGTGAGCCCGCTCGGCCCCGGCGATGCGGGGCTCCTGGTGAGCGGGGTCGCGGGGCCGCTCGCCGCATGGGGCATGTACCTGATCGGCCATCACCTCCACGGGCACCGGGCGGGGCTCCTCCTGGTGGCGCTGTGGGCCGCGGTGCCGGTCGGGATCGTCCAGTCGATGGCGTACAGCGAGGCCCTGTTCGTGGCGCTCGCCGCGTGGGCCCTGTACGCGGTGGCCCGGCGGCGCTGGATCGAGGCCGGACTCCTGGCGTCGCTCGCGGGGCTCACCCGGCCGGTGGGACTCGCGGTCGCGGCGGCGCTGTGGGCGGGCGCCGCGGTGGAGGCGCGCCGCACCCGGCACATCGGGACGCGGATGCTCGCCGGGGTGGTGCTCGCGCCGCTCGGCGCGGCCGGTTTCATCCTGTGGGTGGGGCTGCGGCGCGGCGGTCCGCTCGCCTATCTGGAGGTGCAGGCCGAGTGGGGAAACGGCTTCGACGGGGGGCTGGCGTACGCGAAGTTCATCGTGGCGCACCTGGGCGGCTGGCCCGTCGTGCTGGCCGGTCTCGGCCTGATCGTGGGCACGGCGCTCGCGCTGTGGGCGTACGGAGTCTGCGTGCGGCAGCGCCAGCCGCTGCCGCTGCTCGTCTACACCGGCATCGTGGTGGCGCTCGCGCTGTGCTCCTCGGGCTACTTCGGCTCGAAGCCCCGGCTGCTGCTTCCGGCGTTCCCGCTGCTGCTGCCGGTGGCGCTCGCGCTGTCGCGGGTGCGGGCGGCGCGTGCGGCGTCGGTGGTGGCCGCGCTCGCGCTCGGCTCCGCGGTGTACGGGGCGACCTGGCTGAGCGGCTCGGGCCCGCCGTAGCCGGCGGCCCCCTCGCCCGCCCCGCGCCCGGCGCTCCCCCGGCCCGCGAAAAAACTTTCCCGAAGTCGCGTCATGACCGCCGCCGGACGCGCTCTCATCCGGTACGGCCCGCTCGTGGGCCCCGTACCGAGAAGAGACGAGGAACCCCATGCACACCGTGGTGGAGCGCGAACTGGAGCTCAAGCTGGTGCTGTCGCCGGAGCGCAGCATCCCCGTGCCGGCCCGGCTCACCTACCGTGCGGACGATCCGTACGCCGTGCACATCGCCTTCCACATCGGCTCCGACACCCCCGTGAACTGGACCTTCGCGCGGGAGCTGCTGGTCGAGGGGGTGTTCCGGCCGTGCGGCCACGGCGATGTGCGGATCTGGCCGACGAAGGTCGAGGGCCGCAGCGTGGTCCTGATGGCGCTCAGTTCGCCGGACGGCGACGCCCTCCTGGAGGCGCCCGCCGTGCCGGTCTCGGCGTGGCTCGAACGCACGCTGCGGGTGGTGGTGCCGGGCTCGGAGACCGAGCAGCTCGGCATCGACGACGGCCTCGCCGAGCTGCTTTCGGCCACCTCCGGCCGGGGCCGCGCCGACGAGCTGTGGCTGCGCGACCCCTGGCCCCGCGACGAGTCCCGCCCGGAGGAGGGGGTGTGAGGGGGCGGGCGAGGGGAGCGGTGCGGGGGCGCGGTCAGAACAGCTTGCCGGGGTTGAGCAGACCCAGCGGGTCGAAGGCGTGCTTGACGGCGCGCTGCATCTCGACGCCGACCGGACCGAGTTCGCGGGCCAGCCACTCCTTCTTCAGGACGCCGACGCCGTGTTCGCCGGTGATGGTGCCGCCGAGCGCCAGGCCGAGCGCCATGATCTCGTCGAACGATTCGCGGGCGCGCCGCGACTCGTCCTCGTCGGCGGCGTCGAAGCAGACGACGGGATGGGTGTTGCCGTCGCCCGCGTGGGCGCAGACCCCGATGGTGAGGCCGTACTTGGCGGCGATCGCCGAGGTGCCGTCCAGCATCGCGGCGAGCCGGGAGCGCGGCACGCACACGTCGTCGATCATCGTGGCCGACTTGATGGTCTCCAGGGCCGTGAGCGACAACCGCCTCGCCTGGAGCAGGAGTTCGGACTCGGCGACGTCCTCGGCGGGCACGACGTCGGTGGCGCCCGCGGCGGTGCACAGGGCGCCGACGGCGGCGAGGTCGGCGGCCGCGTGGGGCGTGTCGAACGCGGCGAGCAGCAGCGCCTCGGTGGTCTCGGGCAGGCCCATGTTCGCCATGCGGTTGACGGCCTGGATGGTGGTGCGGTCCATGAGTTCGAGCAGGGACGGGGTGTGGCCGCGCTCCATGATCGCGACGACGGCGTCGCAGGCGGCCGCGGCCGAGCCGAACTCGGCGGCGAGCGCGAGCTGCGGCGGCGGCGCGGGCCGCAGCGCGAGGACCGCCTTGACAACGATGCCGAGGCTTCCTTCGGAGCCGACGAAGAGCCGGGTCAGGTCGTATCCCGCGACGCCCTTGGCGGTGCGCCGCCCGGTGCTCATGAGGCGCCCGTCCGCGAGGACGACCTCGAGGCCGAGTACGTACTCGGCGGTCACCCCGTACTTCACACAGCACAGGCCGCCGGAGGCGGTGCCGATGTTCCCGCCGATGGTGCACATCTCCCAGCTGGACGGGTCCGGCGGGTAGTAGAGCCCGTGTTCGTGGACGGCGCGCGACAGTGCGGCGTTGACGACGCCGGGTTCGACGACCGCGACCCGGTCGACCGGGCTGATCTCCAGGATGCGGTCCATCTTGACCAGCGACAGGACGATGCAGCCGTCGCTGGCGTTGGCCGCGCCGGAGAGTCCGGTGCGCGCGCCCTGCGGCACGACGGGCACCCGCAGCGCGGTGGCCGTGCGCATCACGTGCTGGACCTGCTCGACGGTGCGGGGCAGCACCACCACCGCCGGGCTCCCCGCCGTGCAGAAGCTCGCCATGTCGTGGGCGTAGGAGCCGGTGATGTCGGGGTCGGTGACGACGGCGTCAGTCGGGAGGCCCTCACGCAGCCGTTCGAGAAGATCGTCCATGGTCTCAGCCTGGCACCCGGGGCCATCGGTGTGAACCCTTTCCCCGGTCGGTCGGGCGGGGCGGGGTGGGCTCTTCGTATTGACGCACAGTGAACGCCATGGAGATCGCTAAGACCGAACAGGATCCGGACGCGGCCCGGCGGGCGGCCTGGCTCTCGGCGTCGGCCGCGGCGCAGCGGCGGACCGTGCGGCGGACGGGGCCGCGGCCGGTCCTGCGGCGGGCCGTCGTGGTGGCGCTCGCGGCGGGGGTGCTGGTCGGGGGCGTCCTGCTGATCATGCCGGAGCACCGGGGGCCGAAGGCGCCGCCGCCGGCCCCGGGGCCGGCGGCGCGCGCCCTGACCGCCGTGACCGCGGGCGCGCCGGCCGCGGTGGGCGATCTGACGGCGCTCATCACCGACCGGGCGGCCTGGGTGCGCACGCACCCGAAGGACGAGGCGTCCTGGGCGGTGCTCGGCTCGGCGTATGTGGAGCGCGGCGAGCGGGCCGCGGACCCGTCGTTCTATCCGCGGGCGGAGTGGGCGCTCAAGCGCTCCCTCGAAGTGCGCCCGCAGGACAACCAGGACGCGGAGATCGGGCTCGCGGCCCTCGCCAACGCCCGCCACGACTACGCGGCGGCCCGCACCCTCGCCGAAGGGGTACGGGCCCGCGCGGGCAACCGCTGGACGCTGTACCCGCCGCTGATCGAGGCGTACAACGGGCTCGGCGACGCGAAGGGCGCGGCCAAGGCGGTGGAGCGGCTGCTCGAACTCCGCGACGGGGCGGCCTCGTTGACGCAGGCGGCCGAGGTCTACCGGGCGCACGGCTGGCGCGAGGACGCGTCGGTCGCCGCCGACGAGGCCGTCGCGCACGCCACGTCGCCCGTGCAGAAGGCCGCGGCACTGGTGGCGGCCGGGGACCTCGCCTGGGAGCGGGGCGAGCCGGAGGGCGCCCTCGCGCGGTACGAGGCGGCGCTGCACGCCGACCCCGGCGCCGCCGAGGCGCTCGCGGGCCGGGCCAGGGCCAAGGCGGCGCTCGGCCGCACGGCGGACGCGCAGCGCGACTACCAGGCGGCGATTCTGCGGCTCCCCCGGCCCGAATACGCCCTGGAACTCGGCGAGTTGTACGAGGCGCAGGGTCTGGACGGCGACGCGCGGACCTGGTTCGACAAGCTGCGCGAGCTGGCCGCGCGGGACGGTTCCAACGGGGTGGACGACGCCTTGGTGCTCGGCCGGTTCGAGGCCGACCACGGTGCGGTGCACTCGGCGGTGGACCGGCTCGAAGCGGAGTGGAAGGCGCATCCGAGTCCGGCCGCGGAGGACGCGCTGGGCTGGGCGATGTACCGGGCGGGCGAGACGGAGGAGGCGATGGCGCATGTGCGCAAGGCGACCGACTCCGGGGTGCGCAGCGCGCTGTTCTCCTACCACCAGGCCATGATCGAGCGGGACTTGGGCCAGCCGGGCGCGGCGCGGCGCCACTTGCAGGACGCGCTGCGCACCAACCCGTCCTTCTCGCCGGTGTGGGGGCCGAAGGCGAAGGAGGCGCTCGCGGCGCTCGGCGATCCGCCGGGGGGCGGGCCGCGGGACGTGTACGGCCATGTGGCGGCCGCGGCGCAGGGCGGTGCCGGCTCGGGCGCGGATTCCGGCTCGGGGTCGGGCGGCGGTTCGGGCGGCGGTTCGGGTTCGGGCGGCGGGGGTTCCGCGTCGTCCGGCATGTCGTCCAACCAGGGCACCAAGCACCCCGTGCGGCCACGGCCCGCCAGGCCGGCGAAGCCGTCGCAGCGGCACTGAGGCGCGGCCTTCCCGACGGCGGCGCGCCGGCCACGACGGCGGGCGCACAGGCCGCGGCCCCACGGGTCAGGTCCGTGGGGCCGTGGGACTCATGACGGTAACTCAATTACCGTACGGGCGTGACCAGTTGCAGGTCGGCGGCCGGTCGGCCGCCGGTCGGCGACTGCTCAGAGGTTGCCCCGCCGCTCCTGCTCGCGCTCGATGGCCTCGAACAGGGCCTTGAAGTTGCCCTTGCCGAACCCCATCGAACCGTGTCGCTCGATCATCTCGAAGAAGACGGTGGGGCGGTCCTGGACCGGCTTGGTGAAGATCTGGAGCAGGTAGCCGTCCTCGTCGCGGTCGACCAGGATCTTCAGCTCGCGCAGCGTCTCGACCGGCACCCGGGTCTCGCCGGCCCACTCGCCGAGGGTGTCGTAGTACGAGTCGGGCGTGTCGAGGAACTGCACACCGGCGGCGCGCATGGCGCGTACCGAGGCGACGATGTCGTTGGTGGCGAGCGCGATGTGCTGGACGCCGGGGCCGCCGTAGAACTCCAGGTACTCGTCGATCTGCGACTTCTTCTTGGCGATGGCCGGCTCGTTGAGCGGGAACTTCACCTTGAGGGTGCCGTCGGCGACGACCTTCGACATGAGCGCGGAGTACTCGGTGGCGATGTCGTCGCCCACGAACTCCTTCATGTTGGTGAAGCCCATGACGTTGTTGTAGAACGCCACCCACTCGTTCATCTTGCCGAGTTCGACGTTGCCGACGCAGTGGTCGATCGCCTGGAAGAAGCGCTTCGGGGTCTCCACCATCGGGGCGGCCTCGACGAAGCCCGGCAGGTAGGGGCCGGTGTAGCCGGCGCGCTCGACCAGGGTGTGCCGGGTCTTGCCGTACGTGGCGATCGCGGCGAGGACGACGGTGCCGCGCTCGTCGGTGACCTCGTGCGGCTCCTCGATGCCGGTGGCGCCGTGCTCGGTGGCGTACGCGTACGCGGCCCGCGCGTCCGGCACCTCGATGGCGAGGTCCACCACGCCGTCGCCGTGCTCGGCGACGTGATCGGCGAGGAAGCGGCCGTGGTCGGTGGCCGGCTTGATGACGGAGGTGAGGACGAAGCGGGCGCCGCCGCTGGTCAGCACGTAACTGGCGGTCTCGCGGCTGCCGTTCTCCGGTCCGGAGTAGGCGACCAGCTTCATGCCGAAGGCCGTCGAGTAGTAGTGCGCGGCCTGCTTGGCGTTGCCCACGGCGAAGACGACCGCGTCCATGCCCTTCACCGGGAAGGGGTCGGCCTGCCGCGCGGTTCCGGGGGTCTGATCCAGGGTCTCAGTCATGCGAGGAGAGTCCCTCCGTCCCGCAAGCTGCGCAATAGTTCGCACATTCACTGGTCAATCTGCACAGTGGACGGTCACGATAGGGGGGCGTTCTGTACACGATGACCATCCGGAGGGCGGCCATGGCGATCGATCATCTGGACGGGCGGCTGATCGTGCTGCTCGCCCGCGAGCCCCGCATCGGTGTCCTGGAGGCGTCCCGGCGGCTCGGGGTGGCCCGGGGCACGGTCCAGGCGCGGCTCGACCGGCTTCAGTCGAATGGAGTCATCCGCGGCTTCGGCCCCGACGTCGATCCGGCCGCGCTCGGCTATCCGGTCACCGCCTTCGCCACCCTGGAGATCAAACAGGGCCAGGGGGCCGACGTGCGGGCGCACTTGGCGTCCGTGCCCGAGGTCCTGGAGCTGCACACCACCACCGGCCAGGGCGACATGCTGTGCCGGCTCGTGGCCCGTTCCAACGCCGATCTCCAGCGGGTGATCGACCGGGTTGTCGGTTTTGATGGCATCGTCCGGGCCGCGACGGCGATCGTCATGGAGAACCCGGTCCCGCTGCGGATCATCCCGCTGGTGGAGCAGGCGGGTCAGGACCCCGTGCCCGGCGGTGGCTGACCGGAGACCGACAGGGGTGAGCGCGTGGGCTTCTGGAGCTATCTGTCCAGCAGGCACCAGCAGCTGCTCACCGACGCCTACCAGCACGCGAGCGCGGTGTTCCAGTGCATGGTGATCGCGACGGTGATCGGTGTCGTGATCGGCGTGGCGACCTACCGCAGCGGCTGGGCGGCGGGGCTCGCCATCACCTCCACCTCGACGATCCTCACGATCCCCTCGCTCGCCATGATCGGTCTGCTGATCCCGCTGGTCGGCCTCGGCGTGGCGCCCACCGTCCTCACCCTGACCCTCTACGGGCTGCTGCCGATCGTCCGCAACTCCATCGTGGGCCTGCGCGGTGTCGACCCCTCCCTCGTGGACGCCGCGAAGGGCATCGGGATGTCCCGCGCCGCCAGGCTCCTGCGGGTCGAGCTCCCGCTGGCCTGGCCGCCGATCCTGACCGGGATCCGGGTCTCCACGCAGATGCTGATGGGCATCGCGGCGATCGCCGCGTACGCGTCGGGCCCCGGGCTCGGCAACGAGATCTTCCGCGGCATCGCCTCGCTCGGCAGCGCCAACGCCCTCAACCAGGTGCTCGCGGGCACCCTCGGCATCGTGGTGCTCGCCCTGCTCTTCGACGCGGCGTACGTGCTGATCGGCCGTCTCACCATCCCGAGGGGGATCCGTGTCTGAGCGCCCCGTGTCCGGGCCGTCCGCGTCCGGCGCCTCCCTGCCCGGTACGCCGACGTCCGGCGCGCCCTCGTCCGGGCCGGGCGGCCCCACCTCCGGGGCCTCCATCCACCTGGAGAACCTGACCAAGCGCTATCCGGGCAACGCCACCCCGGCCGTGGACGGCGTCACCATGGAGATCAAGGCGGGCGAGACGGTCATCTTCGTCGGCCCCTCGGGGTGCGGGAAGTCGACCACCCTCAAGATGATCAACCGGCTGATCGAGCCGACCTCGGGCCGCATCCGGATCAACGACGAGGACGTCACCGACATCGACCCGGTGAAGCTGCGCCGCAAGGTCGGGTACGCGATCCAGTCGTCCGGTCTCTTCCCGCACATGACGGTCGCCGAGAACATCGCGCTCGTACCCAGGATGATCGGCTGGTCCAAGGCGAAGGTGCGGGACCGGGTCGAGGAGATGCTCGACCTGGTGGGGCTCGACCCGCGCGAGTTCCACGACCGCTACCCGCGCCAGCTCTCCGGCGGACAGCAGCAACGCGTGGGCGTGGCACGGGCGTTGGCGGCCGATCCGCCGGTGCTCCTGATGGACGAGCCGTTCGGCGCGGTCGACCCGATCACCCGCGACCACCTCCAGGACGAGCTGATCCGTCTCCAGCACGAGCTGCACAAGACGATCGTCTTCGTCACCCACGACTTCGACGAGGCGATCAAACTGGGCGACCGGATCGCGGTGCTGCGCGAGCACTCGCACATCGCCCAGTTCGACACCCCGGAGGCGATCCTCACCAACCCCGCCGACGACTTCGTCTCCGGGTTCGTGGGCGCGGGCGCCGCCCTCAAGCGGCTCAACCTCACGCGCGTACGGGACGTGGAGATGGCCGGATTTCCCACGGTCACCGTCGACGACCCGCTCCAGTCGATCTTCAACAAGCTGCGCAGCGGCCCGCACAACGAACTGCTCATGCTGGACCGCCACAACCGCCCCTACAAGTGGCTCCGGCGCGGCGACCTGATGCGCGCCAAGGGCTCCCTCGCGCGGGCCGGGCAGCTGGTGCACGACACGGTGACGCGGGACGCGACGCTGCACGACGCCCTGGAGGCGGTGCTCACCGACTCCGGCGGGCGGGTCGCGGTGACCGGGCGGCGCGGCGAGTACATCGGCGTCGTCGACATGGAGACGCTGATGACCTCGGTGCACGAGCTCCTGGAGGCCGACCGGCTCGCCGCCATCGAGCACCAGCACGACCTCGCGGAGCTCCGCCACCACCAGACCGAACAGGAGCTGGAGGGCGGTGCGGAGCCGTCATGACGCCTCAGAACCCCGTGCCCGCCGGACGCCCGCCGGGTGAGCACGACGTCAAGGGCCACGCCTTCCGCGACGAGCTGCCCGATCCGCTGATGGAGCCCGAGGAGCAGGCGGGCCCGGTCCCGGGCAGGCCGGTCCGGCGGATCACCTGGCAGAAGCTGGTCCTCCTGCCGGCCGTGCTGGTGGTGGCCCTCGTGATCACGTACATCTGGATCACCCATGTCCATCTGGACGCCATCGCGCGGAACTCCCTCGACAACGGCAACGTCCAGTTGCGTCTGTGGCAGCACGTCAAGCTGACGGCGATTTCGACGTTCTGGGTGCTGATCATCGCGATTCCGCTGGGCATCGCGCTGACCCGGCGCGGGGTGAGCAGGGCGGCCGCGCCGGTCACGGCGCTCGCCAACATCGGGCAGGCCACCCCGGCCATCGGTCTGCTGGCGCTGTTGGTGATCTGGCTCGGCATCGGGCCCGGCACGGCGATCGTGGGCATGGTGATCTACGCGGTCCTGCCGGTGCTCTCCAACACCGTGGCGGGTCTCAAGGCGATCGACCCGCAGCTCGTCGAGGCGGCCCGGGGCATCGGCATGTCGGGGTTCGGCACCCTGGGCAAGGTCGAGCTGCCGCTCGCGGTGCCGCTGATCCTCGCGGGGGTGCGTACGGCGCTCGTCCTGAACGTCGGCACGGCCACGCTCGCCACGTTCGGCGGCGGTGGCGGGCTCGGCGACCTCATCACCTCCGGCATCCAGACCCAGCGCATGCCGGTCCTGATCCTCGGCTCGATCCTGACGGTGGCGCTCGCGCTCTTCGTGGACTGGCTCGCCTCACTGGCCGAACTGGCGCTGACGCCGCGCGGACTGGAGGAGCCGTGATGCGCACGGGAGCCGGGGCGGCCCGGACGGAAGGCGGGGCGGCCCGGCGTCTGCGTACGGCACTGGCAGCCGCCGGCGGCGCCCTGGCGCTGCTGGCCGTGGCGTCGGGCTGCGGGCTCAAGTCCGGTTCGCCGATGGTGGACGACGTGGTGCCCGGCTCGATCGGCACGGGCCTGCCGCTGAAGGGTGCCTCCCTGACGGTGACGTCGAAGAACTTCAGCGAGAACATCATCCTCGGCCAGATGGTCGGCCTGGTCTTCAAGGCGGCGGGCGCGGAGGTCCTCGACCGCACGAACCTGCCCGGGTCGATCAGCGCCCGCGAGGCGATCGTGAAGGGCGACGCCGACGCGATGTACGACTACACGGGCACGGCGTGGATCACCTATCTGGGGCACAGCAAGCCCATCGTCGACCCGCAGGCGCAGTGGCGGGCGGTACGCGACGCCGACCTGGCGCACGGCGTGACCTGGCTGCCCCAGTCGACCCTCGACAACACCTACTCGCTCGGCATCAGCCAGGCCAACAACGCCAAGTACCACCTCAAGACGCTCTCCGACGTGGCCGCGCTCGCGAAGAAGGACCCCTCCGCGGTGACGATCTGCGTGGAGAACGAGTTCGCCTCGCGCGAGGACGGGCTGCCCGGCATGGAGAAGGCGTACGGCATGTCGATCCCCGCGGGCAATATCCAGAAGATGGACGCCGGGATCATCTACACCCAGGTCTCCAAGTCCGACTCGTGTCTCCTCGGCGAGGTGTTCACCACCGACGGCCGCATCCAGGCGATGCACCTGGCGACGGTCCAGGACGACCGGCACTTCTTCCCCAACTACAACGCGGCGCCGGTGCTGCACAGCAAGACGTACGCCAAGTACCCGGCGATCGCAGGGCTGTTGGACCCGTTGAGCGCGAAACTGACGACGCAGGTGGCCCGGGAGCTGAACGCGAAGGTCGACGTGGACGGCGAGGACCCGCACGACGTCGCCCTCGCGTGGCTGGTGCGGGAGGGGTTCATCAAGAAGGGCTGAGGACCCGCACAAAGAACTCGTTGCAAAGAAAGCGTTGCAACGTTCTCTTTGCATAGCTATCTTTGGACCATGCCCGAGAACAAGCGGTCCGACGTCCCGCCCCTGGAGAACGCGAGCGGGGAGCGCATCCTCGACGCCCGCTCCCTGCGCGGCCTCGCCCACCCGCTGCGGATGCGCATCCTGAAGTCGCTGCGGCACGACGGCTCGGCGACCGCCTCCCAGCTCGCCGAGCGGCTGGGCGAGTCGAGCGGCGCCACCAGCTACCACCTGCGCCAGCTGGCCGCGCACGGCTTCGTGGAGGACGACCCGGGGCGCGGCAAGGGCCGCGAGCGCTGGTGGAAGCCGGTGCACAACGGCACGACCTTCGCGGAGGACCTGCACACCAGCAGGGACCCGGAGGTGCGGGGCGCCGCCGACCTCTTCCTGCACGAGGTCGCCACCATCCACACCCAGGAGCTCTCGACGTGGCTCGGGACCAAGCAGGACTGGCCGCAGGCGTGGGCCGCCAGCAGCGACCTGAGCGACTTCACCCTGAACCTGACCCCGGCCCAGCTGCAGGAGCTCAACGACAAGCTGCACGCCGTGGTCGAGCCCTACCGGGCCGTCGCGGCGGAGGCCGAGACCGCCCAGGTCCGCGTGCACCTGCACGCCTTCCCCCGGTCGGCCCCGCCCCGCTGAACCCGCGCCCGGCCCCGTCCCGCGCCACCGCCGCCGAATCCAGCCCCGTAGAAGGGACCTGCGTCATGCACAGCGACGTCCACCACCTGCTGCACCACCTGCGCTCCGCCGACCTGATCGCCGAGGCACGCTCCGCGCTCCCCGGCGAACACCGACTGCGCACTCAAGTCGGCCTGTTCCTCGTCGAGTTGGGAACGCGGATGGCGCGCCAGCAGCCGCCCCGGCGGTCGGTGCGGCTGGTGTGAGGGACGGCGTCAGCAGGACGGGACCGGGGCGCCCTTCTGCAGGGACTGGAGGGCGGAGACCGCGCCCTTCAGCGTCGTCACCGGAATCAGACGCAGCCCCTTGGGCAGCTCCGACTTGGCGTCCGAGCACTCGCCCTTCGGGACGAGGAACACGGTCGCGCCGTCCCGCGCGGCGGCCTGGGTCTTGAGCGCCACGCCGCCGACCGCTCCGACACCGCCGTCGTCCGCGATCGTGCCGGTGCCGGCGATGGTGCGGCCACCGGTGAGGTCGCCGCCCGAACCGTCGCCGTTCAGCTTGTCGATGATGCCGAGCGTGAAGAGCAGGCCCGCGCTCGGGCCGCCGACGTCGGCGAGGTGCAGGTCGATCTTGACCTTGTCGGGGCTGAGGCCGAGATAGCCGAGGGCGGCGACCGACGCGGCGTCCTGCGACTGCTTCATCTCGGCCTGGTTGTGCTCGGAGATGTCCTTCTCGCTGCCGCCGCCGGGATAGACCGAGTCGTGGGGCATCACGGCCCGGTCGGTGCGGAACCAGCCGTCGACGACGTCGGAGATGCCGACGTCCGCGTCGGGTCCCGTCGCCAGGATGGTGGTCATCCGCAGCTGGCCGCTGGTGGGGCGGGTCGGCGCGCCGGTGATGGTGATCACCGGCTTGCCCTCGTCGTTCCCCAGCACGTTCGCGGTCGGCCCCGGCTGCGCCACCGCGAACGGCAGCGGCGCGAAGCAGGCGACGGCGAGCAGCGCGACGACCGGCGCGGCGCCAATGGCGAGGTTGCGGAGGCGGGGGTGACGAGAGAGCACGGCTCCAATCTAGCCGTACGCCCCCGGCCCCCGGCCGCACGCCCCTCGGCCTCCCCCGGGGAGCCCCGTGCTCAGCGCAGCGCGTCGGCGACTTCCTTCGCGGCGTCCACCACGCGCGGGCCGACCCGTTCCGGCACCGCGTCGGCGAGCATCACCACGCCCACGCTGCCCTCTATCCCGGTCACCCCGACCAGCGGGGCGGCGGCTCCGCTCGCGCCGGCTTCGAGCTCGCCGTGGGTGAGGGTGAAGCCGGGCTCGCCGAGGCCGCCGTTCTTCCGGGCCGAGAGGATCGCCCGGCCCGCGGCGCCCTTGTCCAGGGGGTGGCGGAACCCGGCCCGGTAGGCGACGTGGTAGTCCGTCCAGGTCGGCTCGACGACGGCCACGGCGAGCGCGTCCGAACCGTCGACCAGGGTGAGGTGGGCGGTGGCGCCGATGTCCTCGGCGAGCGAGCGCAGCGCGGGCAGCGCCGCCTCACGGACCAGCGGATGCACCTGGCGGCCGAGCCGCAGCACCCCGAGCCCGACCCGGGCGCGGCCGCCCAGGTCACGGCGGACCAGCGTGTGCTGCTCCAGGGTCGCGAGCAGGCGATAGACGACCGTGCGGTTGACGCCGAGTTTGTTGGACAACTCGGTGACCGTCAGACCGTGGTCGGTGTCGGCGAGCAGTTTGAGGACCCGTAGTCCCCGGTCGAGCGTCTGGGAGGTCTCCGCGGTCACGACCCACTCCTTAAGTGGCGAGTCGCGGCGGCACTCTCACGTGGTTCGCCATGCCGGTCCCATCGGCATCGCGCGCAGAGCCCGCCGGCGAGGCCAAGGCACCGGCTGCGCTCCGCGGCGACACTGCCACGGGGCGTTTGCATGGCGGGGACAGTAGCGAGCGGACACCGCTCAGCGGAAGACCTCGTCCAGAATCCGGGCGCGAGCAGAATTCCGATCCGTACGGAATGGACGGAAGGGCCCCGGCGGATGGACAAACAAACACCGGAAACGATGAAATTGGCCCCCGTTTGATCCCCGTTCGATCACCTTCGGGACCTAAGTCCGTATCACCGGGGACCTTGGGCGAGCACCACAGATTTGCCGGGACATTACCGTGGCAGACGTTCGAGGGGCGTCCGTGGGGGCCGGTCCTCGTGCACATCCCGACCCCGCGGGCCTTGCACCCGCGGGGTCGAGCGGGGCCCGGCAACGCACGTGCCGGGCCCCGCTCACTTCTCCCCGCCGCCGCCCGCTACTTCATGCGGGTGGCCCACTCCTGGACCTTCTTGATCCGCTCACGGAGCTGCCCGGCCGAGGCCTCGGCGCTCGGCGGCCCACCGCACACCCGGCGCAGCTCGGTGTGGATGACGCCGTGCGGCTTGCCGCTCTGGTGGACGTACGCGCCGACCATCGTGTTGAGCGACTTACGGAGTTCGAGGAGCTCCTTGTGCGAAACCACGGGCCGCCGCTCGGCGGGCATTTCGAGCAGGTCGGCCTCGTCGGCCGGCTTCTGGCGGCTGTGCGCGATCTGCCGGGCCTGCCGCTTCTGGAGCAGCATCTGCACCTGGTCGGGTTCGAGCAGTCCCGGAATGCCGAGATAGTCCTGCTCCTCCTCGCTCCCCGGGTGGGCCTGCATGCCGAATTCGGCGCCGTTGTACATGACGCGGTCGAAGACGGCGTCGGATTCGAGGGCTTCGAAGGGCAGCATGTCCTGCTCCCCGGTGTCCTCGTCCTCCTGCTTGTTCGCGTCGTCCATTTCCTGCTCGGACTCGGCGTAGGGGTCTTCCTCGCCCTCCTTCTTCGGCTTGTCGAGCACGTGGTCGCGCTCGACCTCCATCTCATTGGCGAAGCCGAGGAGCATCGGAATGGTCGGAAGGAAAACGGAAGCGGTCTCACCGCGCCGGCGGGACCGCACGAAACGGCCGACGGCCTGGGCGAAGAAGAGGGGAGTCGAAATGGTGGTCGCGTACACGCCGACGGCGAGGCGCGGCACGTCGACGCCCTCCGACACCATGCGGACGGCGACCATCCACCGGTCGTCGCTTTCGCTGAATTCGTCGATCCGTTTCGAGGCGCCGGTGTCGTCGGAAAGCACGACGGTCGCCTTCGTGCCGGTGATCTCGCGGATCAGCTTGGCGTAGGCGCGGGCGGAGTCCTGGTCGGAGGCGATGACGAGCGCGCCGGCGTCCGGGATGGCCTTGCGGACCTCGGTCAGCCGCCGGTCGGCGGCGCGCAGCACATTGGGCATCCAGTCGCCGCGCGCGTCGAGCGCGGTGCGCCAGGCCTGCGAGATGGCGTCCTTGGTCATGGGCTCGCCGAGCCGGGCCGCGATCTCGTCGCCCGCCTTGGTGCGCCAGCGCATGTTGCCGCTGTAGCTCATGAATATGACCGGCCGCACGACACCGTCGGCGAGCGCGTTGCCGTAGCCGTAGGTGTAGTCGGCGGAGGAACGCCGGATCCCGTCGTTGCCCTCCTCGTACGTCACGAACGGGATCGGGTTGGTGTCCGAGCGGAACGGGGTGCCGGTGAGCGCGAGCCGCCGGGTGGCGGGATCGAACGCCTCCAGGCACGCCTCGCCCCACGACTTGGAGTCTCCGGCGTGGTGGATCTCGTCCAGGATCACCAGCGTCTTGCGCTGCTCGCACCGGTTGCGGTGCAGCATCGGGCGGACGCCCACACCGGCGTACGTGACGGCCACGCCGTGGTACTCGCGGTTCAGCGGACCCGCGCTGTAGTCCGGGTCGAGCTTGATGCCGACGCGGGCGGCCGCGTCGGCCCACTGCTTCTTCAGGTGCTCGGTGGGCGCGACGACGGTGATCTGCTGCACCACGTGGTGGTGGAGCAGCCACGACGCGAGCGTCAGCGCGAACGTCGTCTTGCCGGCGCCGGGCGTCGCGACGGCGAGGAAGTCGCGCGGCTGCTCCTGGACATACCTCTCCAGGGCGCCCTGCTGCCAGGCACGCAGCTTGTTGGCGGTACCCCAGGGGGCACGGCCGGGGAAGGCGGGTGAGAGGTGGTGGGAGGCGGTAGTAGTCACGGTCTCCGGTTCGGGGCTCTCGGTGTACGGGTTCGGGGCTCTCGGTGTACGGGATCTCGGGCGCTTACGTACGACAACCGGGCCACCTTACCGGCGCGGGGCGGCGGGGCCGGGGTGCGGCGGGGTGGCGGGGCGGGGTTGAGACCTGGCTCACAGGGGGGTGGGGAGGGGTCTGCGCGGGGCGCGGGCAGGGTCCGCAGCCGTAGGCGGGGTTGCCTGGTGCTCTGCCCCAGACCCCGGTTCGCGCCTTGAGGGCGCTCGTCCTCAAACGCCGGACGGGCTGGGTACGCCCATGCTGGGCATGCCGCCGAGTTCAGCCCACCTGGGGGCGCGGGGAACTGCGCGAGACGCGGGCACGGTCCGCAGACGAAAGCGGGGTCGCCCGGGGCTCCGCCCCAGACCCCGAACGCGCCTGAACGGCGCTCGTCCTCAAACGCCGGACGGGCTGAGGATGCGCATGCTGCCCGGCATCGAGCAGTCAGGGGCGCGGGGAACTGCGCGGGACACGCCCACGCGGGACGGGGCCGGGCTACCTGACCCGGGTCGCCACCCACGCCCCGCCGGCCGCCACGACCGCCATCGGCAGGAACACCATCAGGAACGCCCCCGGGTGCGACCCGGTGACCCCCGCGACCGCCCCGCCCCCGAGCGCCGCGAACCCCGCGCCGCCCGCCGCGAGGAGCAGCACGTTGGACAGCCCGTCCGATATCTGGAGCGCCGCGGAGTTCGCCCCCGCCTCGTGCGGCGCCGAGAGCTTGAGGAGCAGCACGCTCGTCGAGGTGATGACCATGCCCATGCCGAAGCACCCCACGCCCCACGCGACGGCCACCACCCACACCGGCACCGCCGCGACCAGCACGCTCGGCGCCGCCACGATCGCGAGGGCGACCTGGACCATCCCGGCCACCATGAGCCGCTCCCGGTGCGCCTCCATCCGGGGCCGCGCCTGGACGTACGAACCCAGCGCCCACGTCGCCCCGCCGACGGCGAGCGAGAGCCCGGCCATCGTCGGCGTCAGGCCGCGCTGCGTGACGAGCATCAGCGGCACGAAGGACTCCGCCGCGATGAACGACCCCGCCGCGATCCCGCGCAGCAGCACCACCGACGGCAGCCCCCGCGCCGCCCGCCACGTGCCGTGCGGCAGCAGGGCCCGCCGTCCGGTGACGGCCGGCCCGAGCAGCGCGACGCCCGCCACGAGCGGCAGCACGGACAGCCACCTCAGGTCCTGACCCGCGTACTGGAGCAGCCCCGCGCCGACCGAGATGCTCAACGCCAGCTTGATCCGGCGCCGGTCGAAGGGCTCGACGGGTGCGGAGGGGTCGGCGGGGCCGGACGCCATCCGCCGCGTCGCGGGCAGCGCGAGCGCCAGCGGGAAGACCACAAGCACCGGGATGCCGATGAACACCCAGCGCCAGCCCAGCTGTTCGGTGACCGTCCCCGCGACGAGCGGCCCGACCACCGACGGCACGACCCAGCCCGCCGCGAACGCCGCCATGATCGTCGGCTGGAGCCGGGCGGGGTAGGCCCGCCCCATGACGACGTACAGCGCGACGATCACCAGCCCGCCGCCGAGCCCCTGTACCGCGCGGCCGGCGATGAACGTCCACATGTTCACCGCGGTCCCGGACAGCAGCAGCCCCGCCGCGAACCCGCTGATGCCGAGGCCGAGCGCCCCGAGCGGTCCGCGCCGGTCGGCCCACTGCCCCGCGACGACCATCCCGAACAGGCTCGTCGTGAAGTAGGCGGAGAAGGCGAACGCGTACAGCGACACCCCGTCGAGCTCCCGCGCCGCGACGGGCATCGCCGTCCCTACGGCGGTCGCCTCGAACGCGATGAGCAGGACGACGGTGATGATCCCGAAGCTCAGCGCCCGCCGCTCCCGCCCGAGAATCCCGCCCTCGTCGACGTCCCCGGTGCCCTGAGGGGAAAGGTCGACGAGTCCGGCATCGGACGGTTCAAGCGTGCTCATCCGCACACAGTAAGGGGCATGCGCGCCCCTGGCCCCTGTCGAAAGACGGATCCCGCCCTGGTCCGATGGACGTAGGCCGCGGGTCCCTTCATGAACCCCTGTGAACGCCACATGGCAGTCACATTGCACCCCCCGCCGACCCCTTCCCCGCCCGGCACCCCCGCCCCTACGGTCATCACAACGCACCAACACCTGGCCGTGTGCCCGAGTGGCCCAGGGACTCGCCTGCAAAGCGAGGTACGCGGGTTCAATTCCCGCCACGGCCTCCAACAGTTTTATGCGCTACGCAGTGCTGCACTGCAGCTTCTGCTTCACGAACTGGACGTATTGCCGCAGGAGCGCAGGCGCGGTGGTCCTGACGATCTCGTCGTTAGGGGCGTGCTCCACGACAATCGCCATGGAGACGTACTTCATTGCCGCGCTCAGCGTGGAGCTTCGTGGCAGGCCGGGGCGCTCGCACAGCATGACGGCGTCGGCTCCGTCGCGGAAAAGAAACCCTTCGTCGCCTACATCAATGGGAGTCGTCGGATCCGTGCCGCTCCAGTGGTCCCAGGCTGTCCCCTTGCCGGTACTCCTCACCTCCGCCCAGGCCAGAAAGCCCTCCTTCTGATCCACGAAGACCCGGCAGGCCCTGCTGCTGTGGACAGAGACCAAGTCGAAGTCAGGTCCGGACGTGGACAGTTGAGCCTCATCTCCTGTGGGTAGGAGCGGCACGACCTGTTCGCCACGGAACGCCCCCCAACACAGGCTCTGCGGAATATTCGGCACAGCCGGTTCCTGCGAACAACCGCTCAGAGCCATCAGCAATAGTCCAACTGTTGCGGCAGCCCTCACCCGGCCCCCGACCCGCATCACTTCTTGCCCCCTCGGGGCGCAGCGGTCGTGGCGGCGGCATGCCCGTCCGCGTAGGCATTGGCAATGCTGGTGGACGCGGTCCCTGCGTATTCGGCGATGTCGCGCTGCCCCAGGCCCGCGCTGCGTCCGGCGCTGTGCACCGCGTTCGCGGCAGCTTTCTTGGCGCCCGACTCCGCGTTCAAGTAGCCGTCCGTGGCCTCCTTGCCCGCCTTATCCGACGAGTCCTGTTGAGCCTCGTCCACCAGGCGTTCGGAGATGTCCTCCTTCAGCCACTCGACCGCGTCGCCGGCCGGCAGCAGTTCGATGTACTTGCCGCCGAACGAGTCGATGATCCGGTTCGTCCACTTGGACTTGTCCTCGATCGCCTTGTTGAATTCCTCGTCCTCGGCGGCGTGCTTCTCCCAGACGGCCTCCACCCGCGCCTCGGCCATCATTCCGGCGATCAGCCCGCCCGGGTGAACAGCGTTTCGCACTGCCTCGCCCACATCGTGGCCGTGGAGCTCGGGGTGCGCGAAGACATCTCGTACCAGGAGTGTCGTATAAGCCTGTTGTGCATTGGTGATCGCGCCGTACGCCCCTGGATCCTGAGCCACTGCGGCCAGGAAGCGGCCGACGTTGCCCATTTTGAATTCGGCAAGCACCCCGAACGGCTTCGCCTGCTGGGCGCCGTTCTCCGAGATGGCCTGGAGATCCGGCATGTACTCCGCCGCCATGTCCCCAAAGTGCCCCACAAGTCCCGAAAGCTTTCCCGGGGTTCCGTCGTCGCCTTCCTTGACCAGGCCGGGGTCCGAGCCGATTTTCTCGACTACCTTCTCCATCACATGGGACATCGCCGCCGTGTGCTGCACCGGCTTCGCGTCCGTGTCGCCCGGGGTGCGGCCCGTTACCGCGGCTTCCAGGGCGTTGCCCATGGCGGACTGGAAGGGGGTCGAGGCGGCGCCGGTGCCTCGGGGGGTGTCGTACCAGTCGTCGGCCGGGTCCTTGTCCAGCAGGTAGTCGACCATGCCGAGCGATGACGACACGCCCTTGTCGTCCTTGACCGTGACCGGCTTGTCGTCCTTGGTGATGATGCCGTTGCCGTCGGAGTCCTGCCGCACCGGCTCGTTGAAGAACTCCGATGCCACCTGCGGGTTGTTGCTCATCGCCGTCATCAGGCCGGTGAGGGGGTCGAAGCCGCGGCCGCCGTCCTTGTCCAGGTTGAAGGCCATCGCGTTGTTGTACGGCATGGCCTGCTGGAACGCCTTGGGGTTCTGGTGCTCGAAGCCCACCATGTCGCGGGCGACGGGCAGCAGGAACTCCCTGTCGTACGTGCCGTGCCGCAGCAGCGCGCCGAGCGCCTGGTAGCCGTACACCTTGGTGGTCACGCCGGCGAAGCGGCTGACGTCCATCGGCTTGCGGCCGGCCCGCATCAGGTCGAGGGTCCAGTTCGCGTCGAGGTGGCCCGGGGTGCGGGGGTTGGTGGCGAGGCCGAGCATCGGGCCCATGTCGTCCTGGATGCGCAGGACGGACGCGGCTCGGTCCGCGCCGGCCGGGCCGAGGCCCGTCGCGTCGAGGGAGAGCCGGGAGTAGAACTCCAGGGTGCCCTCGGCGCCCATGCGCCGGTAGAAGGACGTGGCGAACCCCGGCTCGCCGCGATGGTCGTCCATCAGCTCCTGGAGCTGCTTGAGCGCCTCCACGTTGCGGGCGGTGCCGCCCGGCCCCGTGACCTTCTTCGCGAGGTCGGCGGCGCGCGCGGCCTCCTCGTCGGCGAGGCTCGCGTACTTGGGCGCGGAGAAGTCGTGGGCGTCGGTGACGTTGCCGCTCAGCGCGAGCCGCAGCGACTCGTCCGCGTCGGCGCACGTCTCGACGGCCGCGGTGACCCGCTTCTGCCACGCCTCGATGGCGCTGGTCTGCTTTTCCAGCGCCTGCGGGTAGTCGGGGTCGTGCCGGGCCGCGACGTCGTCCTGAAGGGGGTGGCGGGCGGTGACGGTGCCGGACGCGTCGATCGCGATGCCGCTCCTGCCGGCCTCGTCCACGATCGACTGGAGCTCGTCCTTGGCCTTCTTGAAGGCGCCGTAGCCGTCGAGGAGCACCTGGTGGACGCCGGCCGCCTCCTTGGCGGCGTCGTCGAACTCCTTGGCCGTACGGGTGATGAAGTCGCGCGTGACGCCCGCGTTCACCCCGGCCCACGAGGCCCGCTCCGCGTGGGCCCGCATTCCGTCGTGCGCCTCGCCGGCGAGCCTTCTGAGCCGGGTCGCCATCTCCGACCAGTCGTCGACGGCCGTCTTCACCTTGTCCACCGGCGCGTTGAGGACATCCGCGTACGTCAGCATGAACGTGTTTCCCCTCGGCGCTACTTGAGGTATCCGCTGATGACGGAGACCTGGGCGAGTGCGCCGAGCACCTCGGCGTCGTCCTTGGTGTGCTGGGCGACCGAGTAGTCGAGGTGGTTGGAGATCTGCGCGCAGGCGTCCTTCAGCGTGGAGAACTGGCTTTGCCACAGGTCGTGGACCTTCATCAGGGCGTCGCCGCTGGTGAAGTTGTCCGCGCTGAGGGCACGCGCCGCCTCGAAGGTGGACTGGCGGGCGTGGTCGCCGTCGACCCGCAGGGCGTCGTACAGCTTGTAGGCGTCACCGCCCACCACTCCGAGGTCGTCGGCGTGCGCCACGAGGTCGGCGCCGCGGGTGCTGGCCGTGTCGGGCGTACCGCCCGTACCGGCCGTACCGGCGGTGCTGCCCGGGTCCCCCGGCACCTGGTTCAGTCTCATGGCGACGTTGGTGTGCGACCGGCGCCATTCGTCCTCGAAACCCATGCCAACTCCCCGTGCGGGCCAGATCTTTACCGATCGCATACCCTACGGAGCTTGTGCGGTGGGCGCCATGGGTATCCGGACAGATACCCCGTAGGGGGGGCTGGGGCAGAGCCCCGGCAACCCCGGCTGCCATCTGCGGACCGTGCCCGCGTCCCGCGCAGTTCCCCGCGCCCCCAGCGGGATCCATGCCGGGCAACGTCGGCATACCCAGCCCGTCCGGCGATTGAGGACGAGCGCCGTTGAGGCGCGACCGGGGTCTGGGGCGGAGCCCCAGGCAACCCGCTTTCGGGTGCGGACCGTGCCCGCTTCTCGCGCAGTTCCCCGCGCCCCCAGCGGGATCCATGCCGGGCAACGTCGGCATACCCAGCCCGTCCGGCGATTGAGGACGAGCGCCGTTGAGGCGCGACCGGGGTCTGGGGCGGAGCCCCGGGCAACCCGCTTACGGCTGCGGACCGTGCCCGCGTCTCGCGCAGTTCCCCGCGCCCCCAGCGGGATCCATGCCGGGCAGCGCGAACATCCCCAGCCCGTCCGGCGATTGAGGACGAGCGCCCTCAAGGCGCGAACGGGGTCTGGGGCGGAGCCCCGGGCAACCCGCCTACGGCTGCGGACCGTGCCCGCGTCCCGCGCAGTTCCCCGCGCCCCCAGCGGAATAGGTGCCGCCCGGCATGCACACAGCCAGCCCGTCCGGCGATTGAGGACGAGGGTCGTCCAGGGCCGAAACGGGGTCTGGGGCGGAGCCCCGGGCAACCCCGCCGGTACGCACACACCCGCCCGCCGGAGGCTACTGCACCACCGCCGCCTGCGGCCGGATCGGGAGGCGGTTGACGGGGCGGCCGGTCGCCGCGCGGACCGCGGCGGCGATCGCCGCCGGGGAGGTGACGACCGGGACGGCGCTCGCGGCCTTCGCGCCGAACGGGGCGACCACGTCGCGCTCCTCGACCAGCTTCACGATGCGGATGTCGGGCGCGTCGAGGGAGGTCGGCAGGGCGTACCCGGTGAGGTCGGGGTGGCGGATCCGGCCGCGGGACGTCCGCAGGTTCTCGGTGAGGGCGGCGCCCACGCCCTGGGTCACGCCGGCCTCGATGCGCGCCGCGAGCTGGCGGGGGTTCAGGACACGGCCGACGTCCTGGGCCACGGCGAGTTCGACGACGCGGACCGAGCCGAGCTCGATGTCGACGTCGACGACCGCGCGGATCGCGCAGAACGCGAGCCCCACGAACGCGTCGCCCTGCCCGGTCTCGTCGAGCGGCTCGGTGGGGTGCGGGCGGCACTGGGCGGTGGCCCACAGTTCCTTGCCGTCCATGGCCTCGGTGACCGTGGTCGACAGGACACCGTCGTACGAGGTGATCTTGCCGTCGGCGATCTGGAGCAGCTCCGTGGACATGCCGAACTTGTGCGCCAGGGGCTGGAGCAGCTGGGTGCGGACCATCTTGGCCGCGCGTTCGACCGCGCCGCCGGACACCCAGGTGTGGCGGCCGTGCGTGGCGGGGCCCGCCGGAGGCTGGTCGGTGTCGACCGGCGCGACGTGCACCTCCTCGATGCCCAGGGTCTCCTGGACGATCTGGCGGGCGAGCGTGGTGAAGCCCTGGCCGGTCTCGACGGCCGCGCAGATGACGGTGGCGACGCCGTCGTGCACCTTGACCGTGGCGGTGGAGACCTCGTCGGTGCCCTCGGCGCCGAGCATGTGGACCATGCCGAGCGCGTAGCCGACCCCGCGGCGCACCGCATCGGGCTCGCCCGCGCCCTCGGGGCCGCCCGGCAGGAGCCAGTCGTCCTCGGGGGCGTCCTTGGGCAGCGTCGGCAGCGGGAAGTCCCGTACCGCGCCCAGGAGTTCGGCCACCGGGGCCGGACAGGTCACGGTCTGGCCGGTGGGCAGCAGGTCGCCCGTGGCGAGGACGTTGCGCATCCGCAGCTCGGCCGGTTCGATGCCCAGCTTCGCGGCCAGCTTGTCCATCTGGCCTTCGTACGCCGCGCACACCTGCATCGCGCCCTCGCCCCGGACGTGCCCGGACGGCGGGTTGTTGGTGCGCACCGCCCAGCCCTCGACGAAGGCGTGCGGCACGACGTACGGGCCGCAGGCGAACGCGACGGCGGCGGCGAGCGACTCCGACGACGCCTCGGCGTAGGCGCCGGCGTCGAGGAGGATCTGCGCCTCGACCTTGACGAGGCGGCCCTCGGCGTCCGCGTGGTGGCGGTAGCGCAGCAGGGTGGGGTGGCGGTGGGCGTGGCCGAGGAAGGACTCCTCGCGGGTCGCGGTCAGCTTGACCGGGCAGCCCGTCTTCAACGCCAGCAGTCCGAGCGGGAGTTGGAAGCCCAGATCCTCGCGGTCGCCGGTCGCGCCGGGCACTCCGGTGACGACGACCTTGACGCGGTCCGGCTCCAGGCCGAAGCAGGCGGCGGCCAGGTCGCGGTCGCTGTGCGGGTCGGTGGAGGCGGTGTACAGCTCGACGCCGCCGTCGGGCCGCGGCACCGCGAGGCCGGCTTCGGCGCCGATCGGGGCCGGGTCCTGGCGGCCGATCCGGTACAGGCCCTCGACGACGACCTCCCCGGTCGCCTCGGGGTCGCCGTACTGGAGCGGGATGTGCCGGATCAGGTTGCCGTCGGGGTGCAGCGGTTCGGCCGCGAACGCCTTCTCCGGGTCGGTGACCGGCTCCAGCACCTCGTACTCGACGGCGATGGCCGCGGCCGCGAGGCGCGCGGTGTCGGGGTGGTCGGCGGCCACGGCCGCGATGGGCTCGCCGTGGTGGCGTACGAACTCGGCCGCGAAGACGGGCCGGTCGGCGATGCGGCGGCCGAACGCCGGGTCGCCCGGCACGTCGGCGTGGGTCACCACGGCCCGCACGCCCGGCATGGCGGCGGCAGCGGCGGTGTCGATGGAGACGATGCGGGCGTACGCGTGCGGGGCGCGCAGCACGGCCGCCCACAGCAGGCCCTCGGCCCACAGGTCGGCCGCGTAGGGGAAGGTCCCCTCGGTCTTGGACCGCGCGTCGACGGGCGCGAGCGACGCGCCGATCCCGTGCGCGGGCGGCTGCTGCTCCGGCCCCGCCACCGAGGTGGCGCCTTCGGCCGTCGCGGTGGCTGCGTCGTTGCTCACGCCATGCCTCCGTCGTGCGTGTGCGGGGGCTTGGCGCTGCCGGCCCCTGGGGGTGCCTGGTGCGGAATGCGGGCCTCGTCGGCCACGGCTCCGGCCGCCTCGCGGCCCGCCACGACGTCCTTCACCGCGTCGAGCACGCCGCGGTAGCCGGAGCAGCGGCACAGGTTGCCGCAGAGCGCCTGGCGCGTTTCGAGCTCGGTGGGCGCGTGGTTGCCTTCGAGCAGGTCGTGCACGGTCATCGCCATGCCGGGGATGCAGAAGCCGCACTGCACGGCGCCGCTCTCGGCGAGCGCGCGCTGCACGTCGGAGGGTTCGCCGTCGGTGGCGAGCCCCTCGACGGTACGGACCTCGCTCCCGGCGGTGGTCGCGGCGGGCACCAGGCAGGAGGCGACGAGCCGCCCGTCCACCTGGACGTTGCAGGCGCCGCACTCGCCCTGCGAGCAGCCGTCCTTGGCTCCGGCGAGCCCGAGCCGCTCGCGCAGCACGTACAGCAGCGACTCGCCGACCCAGGCCTCGGTGACGGGCCGGTCGGCGCCGTTCACGCGCAGCACGTAGGAGGCGCGGGGGTGTTCGAGGTCGTGGGCGGGGGCCGGTTCGGTGTCCGGGACGGCCGCCTCGGGCTCCGGCGCGGGCGCCGGTGGCGGTGTCGCTTCCGGCGAGGCCTCCGGCTCCGGTTCCGGCTCGGGGGCGGCGGCCTGCGGGAGCTCCGGCGGCGTGCGGCCGTCGGGGGCTTCCCGTACGCCGGGGTCGCCGGCCGGGGCGGACGGCTCCGGGGCGGCCTCCTCGGCGACGGGCTCGACGGGGCTCTCCCCTGCCGCCTCCTCGGCGCCGGGCTCGTCCCGGGCCGGCTCGGGCGCCGGGGCCCGCGGAACCTCAGGGGCGAGCGGAGCCGTCTCGTGCTGCTCGGGTAGGTCGTGCCGTGCGTCATCGCGCACGCCGTGCACAGCCGGGAGGCCGGCGGGGTCCGCGGGACCCACGGGGTCGGCCGTGCCCGGCGCGTGCTCCGGCGTGAACTCCTGCGGCGCGGGCGGGAACTCATCGGCCGCAGACGCGGGCGCGGGCTCGGGCGTGGCCTCGGGGAACTGGTCGGCCCAGGGGGCGGGGGCGCCGCCCGGGAGCGTGGCGGGCGGCGTGGAGCCCCACTGTTCGATCAGCGACGACGTGGTGAACTCGCCCGATTCTTCCGGGAGTTCGTCCTGCGCGACCGGGATCGTCCACTGGCCGGTGCCCGCGAGGGAGGGATCGTCGGCGAAGTTCCACTGGGCCGTCGCGGACGGGTCGTGCGCCGGCTGTGTCGGAGTGGCGGGCTGCGGCGTGGGCGCGGGGGGCTCCGGCCACACCACGGTCTGCGCGCCGGGCGCGGGGTCGGTGCCGGGCGCGCCGGGCGCACCCTGACCGGTCAGCTCCGTCGGGATGCGCCAGACACCGGTCGCGCCGGGGTCCGTGGCGGCGGCCGGGGTGAGCGGCACGATCATCGGCGGTACGTAGCCGTGGCCGGGCGCCGCCAGCGGGGCGCCCATCATGTCCATGTCCGGGGGCAACTGGACGAACGCCGTCGCGTCGGGTTCGTACTCGCCGCCGTGCGGAACCGGCTCCCAGGCACCGTGCCGGGGCGCCTGGCCGTAGCCGTAGCCCTGGTCGTACCCCTGATCGTGCCCCTGGTCGGGCGCACGGCCCTGCTCGTGCCCGTGGTCGGGCGCACGGCCCTGCTCGTGCCCGTGGTCGGGCGCGCGCTCGGGCTCGTGCTCATTGTTGCGGTCGGTCACGACAGCGCCCTCCCCAGTGCTCGTCGGGCCAACGCGGCGACGGTACGCCGCAGATGCAGTACGGCGGGCGAGAGGGGCGGGGGCGGTGAGCCGTCCGCGGGTGGCGCCGGGTCCGGGATGCAGGCGGCAGCCACGTACTCACCGAACGCGCCGAGCGCCTCCGGCGCGAGCGCGGCGCGTTCGCCGTCCCAGTCGATGAGCGAGGCGATCCAGTGCTCGGCTTCGAGGGGGCGCAGCGGCATCGGCGCGATGGCGCCGACCGCGCAGCGCACGCCGCGCCGGGCCGGGTCGAGGACGACGGCGACCGACGCGGTGGCGCGGCCGGGGCCGGTGCGGCCCGTCGCCTTGAGGAAAACTTGGGGAGCGTGCAGCAGAGGCACCCGGACATATCCGATCAACTCGGCCGGGGCGAGCATGTCGCGGCCGGCGAGCAGATGCGACACGGGGATCTCGCGGCGGGCGCCGTCGGGGCCCGCGATGACGAGGGTGGCTTCGAGTGCGGCGAGCACGGGCAGCGCGTCGCCGGTCGGGGCGGCCGATGCGATGTTGCCGCCGAGGGTGCCGGCGTTGCGGATCTGCGGGGGGCCCGCGGCGCGCGCGGCGGCGGCGAGCGCCGGGATGAGCGCCGCGAAGTCGGGGCGCCCCATCCGCGCGTGCGTGAGCCCGGCGCCCAGCAGGGCGTGGCCGTCCTGGTACTGCCAGCCGCGGATCTCGTTGATGCGGCCGAGTCCCACGAGGCCGGCGGGGCGCAGCAGGCCCCGGTTGACGGCCGCCATCAGGTCGGTGCCGCCCGCGACGGGCACGGCGGCAGGCATGGCCGCGAGCGCCGCCACGGCCTCGTCCAGTGAGGCAGGCAGCGTCACCGACTGCGCCGCCTGCGGTGCGTGCGTGGTCAACCCAGCTGCCCCTTCCCGGTGTCCCGGCCGTACGACTGTGCCGTCTGTGGCCACCTGCTGATGGCCGTACCGTACGTGCTCACAGCCCGGACGTGGCAACTCTGGCACATCTTCCGTACCGGCCGACGGGAGGGTCCACGAAGCGCGTTTCCGTCCCCGACCTGGGGAATGTTCCGGTTTCGCAAGCCTTGTACGACTTATGCGGTACGCCTTGTTCCGCACGCCGGGTATGGGTCACAGCGGTCTTCCTCGCAGCCGGTCGCGGCCGGGCGGCCGGACCCCGGGGCCACGGTCCCAGGGCGCGGGCCGCCCGGCCGCCACCTTGGGCCGGGGCTCACCTGTTTGGGGGCGCCCCCTCGATCGGGCGTCCGAGCACACCGGGACGCTGCTGCCACGGCAACGGGCCGGCCGGCGGCCGGTAGTCGACGCCGAGCGCGTCAAGGCGCCGGTAGTGGGCGGTCATTCGGCGTTCGAAGCCGGCGAAGTCGCGGTCGGCGGGGGCGGGCAGCGCACTCCAGGCGACCTCGGCGAAGGCGGCGAGACGGGGGAAGGTCTGGTAGTCCACGCGGGACTGGTTCTCCATCACCTCGGTCCACACATTGGCCTGGGTGCCCAGGATGTGGGCGGCGGCCTCCGGGCCGAGCTGCGGCGGAACGGGCTCGAAGCGGTAGACGTCCTCCAGGGTGCGGACGAAGCCGATGGGCACGGGCTCGTCCTCCCCCGCGGCCTGCCGGTGGTCCAAGTACACGTACTGCTCGGGGCACATCACCACGTCGTGCCCGGCCTCGGCGGCGGCGACCCCGGCGCCGAAGCCGCGCCAGGACGAGACGGCGGCGCCGGGGGCGAGGCCGCCCTCCAGGATCTCGTCCCACCCGATGAGCCGGCGCCCCCGGGCAGCGAGCCAGGTGTCGAAGTGCCGGATGATCCAGGACTGGAGCTCGTTCTCGCCGGCGAGCCCGAGTTCACGGATGCGGTCCTGCGCGACGTCCGACTTCTGCCACTGCTCCTTCGGGCACTCGTCGCCGCCGATGTGGATGAACGGCGACACGTCCTCGGGGAAGAGGTCGAGCACCTCCTCCAACACCCCTTCGTAGAAGCGGAGGGTGGTGTCGGTGGGGGCGAGGACGTTCGGGTTGACGCCCCAGGTGTCCCAGACGGAGAGCGCGGCGGTGTCGACGACGTCGGTGTTGCCGAGTTCCGGGTACGCGGCGATGGCGGCCTGCGAGTGGCCGGGGAGGTCGATCTCGGGGACGACGCGGATGTGCCGCTCGGCGGCGTACGCGACGATCTCGCGGATGTCGTCCTGCGTGTAGTAACCCCCGTGCGGCTTCTCGTCCCACAAGGGCGAGGCCCGGTGCCCCCACTTGGTGCGCCCGCGCCACGCGCCGACCTCGGTGAGCCTGGGGTAGCGCTTGATCTCGATCCGCCACCCCTGGTCGTCGGTGAGGTGGAAGTGGAAGACGTTGAGCTTGTGGGCGGCGATGAGGTCGAGGTAGCGCAGGACGCCGTCCTTCGGCATGAAGTGCCGGGCCACGTCGAGCATGAGCCCGCGCCAGCCGAACCGGGGCGCGTCCTCGACGGTGACGCCGGGCAGCTCCCACCGCGCGTCGCGGGGCGGGTGCAGCGGGGCGCGGCGGAAGGCGTCGGAGCCGAGGAGCTGACGGAGCGTCTGCATGCCGCGGAACACGCCGGCGGGGGTGCCGCCCTCGATGAGTACGGCGACGTCTTCGAGGGAGCGGTCCGTGGAGAGCCGGTAGCCCTCGGGACCGTGTCGCCGCGCGATGCCGGGGTCGACCCGCAGCACGACGCGGTCGGCTCCCGCGTCCCCCGCGGACAGCCCGAGCCCGGTCGCGGCACCAACCGTGGCGCGCAGGAGGGCGGCGAGGGGTTCGGTGTCGGGGGTGGTGTGGAGGGTGGTGGCGGGGGTGAGGGCGGAGGGGGCGCTGCGGGCGGGCGCGGGGTGGATGGTGCGCGGGGCGGGGATGAGGGTGTGGTCGTCCACGGGGTGGTTCCTTTCGATGGTGCGGGTGGGTCGGGCGGGGCGGGAGATTCCCCCACCCCGCCCCTTCCCGAGACCCTCCGGGGGCGGGAGGTTCACGTTCGGGCGCGGACCGTGGGGGGCCGCTCGCGCAGTTCCCCGCGCCCCTGGACTACTGGGCGCCGGGCGGCACAATCAGCCCGTCCGGCGTTTGAGGACGAGCGCCCTCAAGGCGCGAACGGGGTCCGGGGCGGAGCCCCAGGTGGCCGCGCCGTCCAACGCCGCCGCACAGGCGGGCGGGTGGGGAAGCGCGTCGGGGTCCGGGGCGGAGCCCCGGGGAGCGGCACCCACACGTAGCCGCACGGGCCGGTGGGTGGGCAAACCCCCCGGCTCACTTGACCGCACCGCCCACCCCCAGGACCAGCCTCCGCTGCACCAGTACGAAGAGCACGAGCACCGGCAGCGTCATCACCGTGGACCCCGCCATGATTCCGCCCCAGTCGTTCTCGTCCGGCTTGAAGAAGACCAGCAGGGCCATCGGCAGCGTCGACTGCGACGTGTCGCTGATGATGAAGGACTTCGCGAACAGGAAGTCGTTCCACGCGGAGATGAAGGAGAAGACGCTCGTCGCCACGAGCCCGGGGAAGACCAGCGGGAACAGGATCTGCCACAGGAACCGCGTGCGGCTCGCGCCGTCGAGGGCCGCCGCTTCCTCCAGGGCGACCGGCACCCCCTTCACGAACCCCCGCAGCATCCAGATCGCGAAGGGCAGCGAGAACGCGAGGTGCGGCAGGATCAGCGACCCCAGGGTGTTGAGCTGCCCCAGGTCCCGCATGAGGAAGAACAGCGGGATCGTCAGCGCCTCGACCGGCACCATCTGCGCCACCAGGAACATGATCAGCAGCGTGGTGCGGAACCTGAAGCGGAAGCGGGCCACCGCCGTCGCCGCGAGGAAGGCGATCAGCGCGGAGAGGACGACCACGCTGCCCGCGACGAGGAGGCTGTTGAGGAAGTACCGCCCGAAGTCCTCCTGGGTGAAGACCCGCCGGAAGGAGTCGAGGGAGGGGGAGAGCGTCCAGGGCCGCGGGTGGGCCGACTGCACCTCCCCCGCCGGCTTGAAGGCGGACAGGACCATCCAGTACAGGGGGAAGGCGACCACCACGGCCACGAGCAGCGCGCCCGCCTCCGCGGCGAGCCGCCCCGGCCGGCGGATGCGGAGCACCCCGGCCCAGGCGCCCGTACGGCGTCCGGCCCTCACAGCTCCTCACCGCCCCGGCGCAGCACCCGCAGGTAGACCAGCGTCGCCGCCAGCAGGATCAGCAGCATGACCACGCCGATCGCCGAGCCGAGGCTGTACTGCGAGGACGCGAACGCCTTCTGGTAGGCGTACACGTTGAGGACCAGGTTCTGTCCCGCGATGCCGCCGCCGTTGGTCATGACGTAGATCTGTGTGAACACCTTGAAGTCCCAGATGACGGACTGGATCGTGACGACCGTGAGGATCGGGCGGAGCATCGGCGCCGTGACGGAGCGCCAGATGCGCCACTGCGAGGCGCCGTCGAGGGCGGCCGCCTCAAGGACCTCGCCGGGGATGGCGCGGATCCCGGCGTACACGGTGATCATCACGAACGGGAACGAGCACCACACGACTTCGAGCAGGACGAGCAGGAACGCGCTGTAGCGCCCGTACGTCCAGGAGTGGTCGCCGAGGCCGAGGAGGCGGTCGACCGGGCCGAAGTCGGGGTCGAAGAGGAACATCCACACCGTGGAGCCGGTGATCGCGGGGGTCGCCCAGGCGCCGAGCGCGGCCAGCATCAGCGCGAGCCGCGGCAGTGCGCGTACGCGCGTCAGGAGCACGGCCAGCGTGCAGCCGACCGCGAGGGTGCCGATGACGCAGGCCGCCGCGAAGACGAGCGTGGCGAGCAGGACCGACCAGAACTGGCTGTCGGAGAACAGCGTGGCGTAGTTGTCCAGGCCCTGGAAGCTGGTCGGTTCGCCGCCGCTGACCTGGGCCTGGGTGTACTGGAGGAAGGAGATCAGGCCGAGTTGGTAGACCGGGTAGACGAGCAGCGCGGCGAGGACGGCGAGGGCGGGGGCCAGGTAGAGCCACGGGGTCCAGCGGGACCCGCCGAGCGGGTGGCCGCGCGGGCGTCGGCGCGGTGCCTTCGGGGCCGGTGCCGTCCGGGCCGCGCCCCGCTCGGCGGCCGACGGTTCGATCCGGCCGAGGCCCGTGGATGAGCTCAACCCGCCGCTCCGAACGCCTCGTTCATCTTCTTCGCCGCGTCCGACGAGGCCGCCGCCACGTCCTTCTTGCCGCTGACGACCTCCTGGAACATCGTGGGCAGCACGAGCGAGGAGTCGATCTGGCCCCAACCGGGCGACGCGGGTACGAACTTGGCGCCCGCGGCCAGGGTGCGGACGAAGGGCTCGACGAAGGGCTGCTTCTTCGCGACGTCGGCCCGTACGTCGGTGTAGGTCGGCAGGAAGCCCATCGCGTCGAACATCTCGCGCTGGGTCGCCTTGCCGGTGAGCTGCTCCATGAGGCCGACGGCGAGCGTGCGGTGCGAACTGCTCTTCAGTACGCCGATGTTGTTGCCGCCGGCGAAGGCCGGGGCCACCGAGCCGGGGGTCAGGCCCGGCAGCGGCACGACGGCGTACTTGCCCTTGATCGTGCCCGCCTCGACGGCGGCGTGGTTGAAGTCGCCGCCGATCGCCATGGCCGCCTTGCCGTTCGCGAACGCGGTGACGGTGGCGTTGCCGCCCATCTGGGCGCACTTGGCGGCGGGGCAGTTGTCGTCGCCGAAGAGCGAGGTGTAGGCGGTGATGCCCTTGCGGGCGGCCTCTGCGTCGACGGCCGAGGTGTACTTCCCGCCGTTCTCGGTGGCCAGTTCGCCGCCGTTGGCCCAGAGGAACGGGAGCGCGCCGTAGGTGTAGGCGCCGCCCACCGCGAGCCCGTACAGGCCGGGGTCGGCCCGGTGGATCTTCTTGGCGGTCGCGATCAGCTCGTCCTGGGTCTTCGGCACGGCGACGCCGAGGTCCTTGAGGATGTCGGTGCGGTAGTAGAGGGCGCGTACGCCGACGAACAGCGGGGCGCCGTAGACCTTTCCGCCGACGGTGACGGACTGCCTGGCGGTCGGGTCGGTGTCCTTCGCCTCGTCCCAGGCCGCGAACTCGGCGCTGACGTCGGCGAGTCCGCCGTCCTTCACGTAACCGGCGGTGTCGGTGTTGCCGTACTCGATGAGGTCGGGAGCGGAGCCGGGGTCGTTGAAGGCGGCCTTGATCCGCTGGGCGCGGGTGTCGACGGGTATGTACTCGACCTTCACGTCGGCGCCCTGGTGGGCCTGCTCGAAGGCGGCCACGGCCTTGTCCACCACCTTCTGTTTGGGCCCGTTGCTCACCTCCTGGAAGAGCCAGACCCGCAGGGTGCCGCTCTTGTCGTCGCCCTTCGCCCCGGGTCCCGATGTCTGCGGGGCGCACGCGGCGAGAGCGACGAGGGCAAGTGCCGCCAGCGGCGCGGCGGTTCGGGCAGAGAGCTGAGACATCTCGGGCAGCTTCACGACAGAAATCCTCCCCAGGCGTTGCAACATACGCAACAAGCGTTTCGCATACTGCACAACAGGGAGGAGGTTATGGCGGAGGCAAAGGCCACGGCAAGAGGTCTGGACAACCCAGGGGCACCGACCGACACAAAACGGCCCCCGGGGTGTGCGTGACGCACACCCCGGGGGCCGTTGTTCCAGCAGGAAGCGCTGCTGGGCGCGCTACCGCTCGCGCGCTACTTCTTATCCTTGCCGCCCTTGTCCTTGTCGCCGCCGGCGCTCATGGACTCGTAGATCTCCTTGCACATCGGGCAGACCGGGTACTTCTTCGGGTCGCGCCCCGGCACCCAGACCTTGCCGCAGAGCGCGACGACGGGCGTGCCGTCGAGCGCGCTCGCCATGATCTTGTCCTTCTGGACGTAGTGGGCGAAGCGCTCGTGGTCGCCGTCGCCGTTCGACACCTGGGGTGTCGGCTCTACGAGGGTCCCCGTACCTGCCCCGCGCTCGGGCTCAAGAGTGCTCATAACCACCAAGGGTACTGAAGGCGACCGGATTGAGTGGAGGGGCGTCGCCGCCTGTCCGTCCCGGTGGCGGCCGCGAGGCCCTGCCGGGGGTCAGTTGAGCGAGGGATCGTCCGGATAGGTGGCCACCATCGCGAGCTCGCTGCGCTGGCGGCGGAGCACCGCCCGCCACAGGCCCTCCGGCTCCGGGCACGACACGTCGCCGGGCTCCGACTCGACCACGTACCAGGCCCCCTCGGAGAGCTCGTCCTCCAGCTGGCCCGGCCCCCAGCCGGCGTACCCGGCGAAGATCCGCAGCGAGCCGAGCGCCGCCGCGAGCAGCTCCGGCGGCGTCTCCAGGTCGATCAGGCCGATCGCCCCGTACACCCGGCGCCAGCCAATGGGGTCTCCCCTGCCCGACCGGTGCCGGGAGCCTGGGGAAGGGCCGTCGTCGCCGGGGATCACCGCGACGCCCAGCGCCGAGTCGAGCGAGACAGGGCCGCCCTGGAACACCACCCCCGGCTCGCCCGTGAGCTCCGCCCAGGATTCCAGGATGTCGCCGACGCCGACCGGCGTCGGACGGTTCAGGACCACGCCGAGCGTGCCCTCCTCGTCGTGGTCGAGGAGCAGCACCACCGCGCGGTCGAAGTTCGGATCCGCCAGGGCGGGAGTCGCGACGAGCAGCCGCCCTGTGAGCGAGGACACCTCGGTCATGCCGACATGATCCCGCATAACCGGCCCGCGCGGGAGACGGGGCGTCCGCCACGCGGGCCGGAAAGCGCGCACGGTCGTGACCCTCCGCAGAGCTGACCTGCGCGGAGCGTGCTGTAGCGAATTCATTACGTACGTGAACCGTCCCTGGCCTTACGGGGCAGGGGTAAAAGCCCCTTACCCTTTATCCCTGCCCCCTGCCCGACGACTCCGGAACGCGAGATTCATGACCGGCACTGACGATGTACTGCTTGTCCACGGCGGAACCCCGCTTGAGGGCGAGATCCGCGTCCGCGGCGCGAAGAACCTCGTGCCGAAGGCGATGGTCGCCGCCCTCCTCGGCAGCGGCCCGAGCAGACTGCGCAACGTGCCCGACATCCGCGACGTGCGCGTCGTACGGGGCCTGCTGCAGCTGCACGGCGTCACGGTCCGCCCCGGCGACGAGCCGGGCGAGCTGATCCTCGACCCCTCCCACGTCGAGTCCGCCAACGTGGCCGACATCGACGCGCACGCGGGTTCCTCCCGGATCCCGATCCTGCTGTGCGGCCCGCTGCTGCACCGTCTGGGTCACGCCTTCATCCCGGGCCTCGGCGGCTGCGACATCGGCGGCCGGCCCATCGACTTCCACTTCGAGGTGCTGCGCCAGTTCGGCGCGACCATCGAGAAGCGGGCGGACGGCCAGTACCTGGAGGCCCCGCAGCGGCTTCGCGGTTGCAAGATCACGCTGCCGTACCCCTCGGTCGGCGCGACCGAGCAGGTGCTCCTGACGGCCGTGCTCGCGGAGGGCGTGACCGAGCTGTCCAACGCGGCGGTCGAGCCGGAGATCGAGGACCTCATCTGCGTGCTGCAGAAGATGGGCGCGATCATCGCCATGGACACCGACCGGACCATCCGGGTCACCGGTGTCGACACCCTCGGCGGCTACACCCACCGCGCCCTCTCGGACCGCCTGGAGGCCGCCTCGTGGGCGTCCGCCGCGCTGGCGACCGAGGGCAACATCTACGTCCGCGGCGCTCAGCAGCGCTCGATGATGACGTTCCTGAACACCTACCGGAAGGTGGGGGGCGCCTTCGAGATCGACGACGAGGGCATCCGCTTCTGGCACCCCGGGGGCTCGCTCAAGTCCATCGCCCTCGAAACGGACGTCCACCCGGGCTTCCAGACGGACTGGCAGCAGCCGCTGGTCGTCGCCCTCACGCAGGCCACCGGGCTCTCGATCGTCCACGAGACGGTGTACGAGTCGCGGCTCGGCTTCACCTCGGCGCTCAACCAGATGGGGGCGCACATCCAGCTGTACCGGGAGTGCCTGGGCGGCTCGGACTGCCGCTTCGGTCAGCGCAACTTCCTCCACTCGGCGGTCGTGAGCGGGCCCACGAAGCTCCAGGGCGCCGATCTGGTCATCCCGGACCTGCGGGGCGGGTTCTCCTACCTCATCGCCGCGTTGGCGGCGCAGGGGACGTCCCGGGTGCACGGGATCGACCTCATCAACCGGGGGTACGAGAACTTCATGGAGAAGCTGGAGAGCCTCGGCGCGAAGGTGGAACTCCCCAACGGCTCCCTGGTCTAGCTCCAGCAGGACACCCCGCCGGGGCCGACGCCGCCCGGGGCACGGGGAACTGCGCGGGTGCCCCAGCACGGCCCGCAGACGAAAGCGGGGCTCCTGGGGCTCCGCCCCAGACCCCGTTCGCGCCTGAAGGGCGCTCGTCCTCAAACGCCGGACGGGCTGAGGATGCCTCAGCAGGGCGCTGGATCAACGCCCGACGGGCTGAGGATGCCTCAGCAGGGCGCCGGATCAACGCCCGACGGGCTGAGGATGCCTCAGCGAGGCACTCTGCCGGGCCGGGGCGTCAGGGGCGCGGGGAACTGCGCGACCGGCCGCGCACGGTCCGCAGGCGAAGAGAGCACGCGGCACGCGAAAGGGCGGCCACCCTGTGAACAGGGTGGCCGCCCTCAGCGTTTGCTGCTGAGCGACCTTGCAGAGCAAGGACCGCTTACTTGCCCTTGGCGGCTTCCTTGAGCTTCGAGCCCGCCGAGACCTTCACGCTGTAGCCGGCCGGGATGTTGATCGGGTCGCCGGTCTGCGGGTTACGAGCGGTACGAGCGGCACGGTGGGTGCGCTCGAAGGTCAGGAAGCCGGGGATGGTGACCTTCTCGTCGCCCTTGGCGACGATCTCGCCGACGGTCTCGGCGAGAGCGGCCAGCACGGCGTCGGCGTCCTTGCGGGTCACCTCGGCGCGGTCGGCCAGCGCGGCCACCAGCTCACTGCGGTTCATGTTCTTACTCCCGTGTTCTTCTTGCCTGTGAGGCGTGCCACGCGGCGGAAGCCGCATGTTGGGTACAGCGAAGCCGATGCTGCCAGGGCCCTCGGACAGTCCCCGCACCCGGGTCACGACCCTCGCGTCCTGGGGGTCCCCCCTGGACGAAGTCCTTGGGGAAGCATCCTGCCCCCACCTACGGCGGGAAAGCCAATCCGGCACTCTCCCGGGTCACCCTCAGTCACACGAAAAGCGCCACTGCCTCATCAAGGTGACGCTCCGTCGACAGGGTGAGGACTCCCGGGCCGGGGCCGGTGCGGATGCGGGTCATGGTCCGCCACCCTAAGGGGGCGTTACTGGGCCCGCATCCCGCGACGCGCCGTAGCTCAGGCCGACGTGGGGCCCGTCACAGCGGCACCCGCGGCCTTGGCGGCGTTGCGGACCGCTCCGGCGACCGCTCCGGCCACCTTGTCGTTGAAGACCGACGGGATGATGTAGTTCGCGTTCAGCTCGTCCTCGGCGACGACGTCGGCGAGGGCTCCGGCCGCGGCCAGCATCATCTCGGTGTTGACGGTGCGGGACTGCGCGTCCAGCAGGCCGCGGAAGACACCCGGGAAGACCAGCACGTTGTTGATCTGGTTGGGGAAGTCCGAACGGCCGGTGGCGACAACGGCCGCGGTCTCGCGGGCGATCGCCGGGTCGACCTCGGGGTCCGGGTTCGCGAGCGCGAACACGATCGCTCCGTCGGCCATCGCGGCGACGTCGTCGCCGTTCAGGACGTTGGGGGCGGAGACGCCGATGAAGACGTCGGCGCCGACCACAGCCTCCTTCAGGGTGCCGGTGAGGCCCTCGGGGTTGGTGTTGTCGGCGATCCAGCGCAGCGGCGACTCGGGGTCCGCGTCGACGAGGTCGGCGCGGCCCGCGTGCACCACGCCGTGGATGTCGGCGACGACCGCGTTCTTGACACCGGCGGCGAGCAGCAGCTTGAGGATGGCCGTACCGGCCGCGCCGGCGCCGGACATGACGACCCGTACGTCACCCATTCCCTTGCCCACCACGCGCAGGGCGTTGGTCAGCGAGGCGAGCACCACGATCGCGGTGCCGTGCTGGTCGTCGTGGAAGACGGGGATGTCGAGGGCCTCGCGCAGCCGGGCCTCGATCTCGAAGCAGCGCGGCGCGGAGATGTCCTCCAGGTTGATGCCCGCGAAGCCGGGGGCGATCGCCTTGACGATCTCGACGATGGCGTCGGTGTCCTGGGTGTCCAGGCAGATCGGCCAGGCATCGATGTCGGCGAAGCGCTTGAAGAGGGCCGCCTTGCCCTCCATGACCGGCATGGCGGCCATCGGGCCGATGTTGCCGAGGCCGAGCACCGCGGAGCCGTCCGTCACGACTGCGACGGTGTTCCGCTTGATGGTCAGGCGCCGGGCGTCCTCGGGGTTCTCGGCGATCGCCATGCACACCCGGGCGACACCCGGGGTGTAGATCATCGAGAGGTCGTCACGGTTGCGGATGGGGTGCTTCGACTGCATCTCGATCTTGCCGCCGAGGTGCATCAGGAACGTACGGTCGGAGACCTTGCCGAGGGTGACGCCCTCGATGCGGCGCAGCTCCTCGACGATCTCGTCGGCGTGCGAGGTGGAGGTGGCCGCGATGGTGACGTCGATGCGCAGCTTCTCGTGGCCGGAGGCGGTCACGTCGAGGCCGGTCACCGAACCGCCCGAGGACTCGACCACCGTGGTGAGCTGGGATACCGCCGTGCCGCTGGCGGGCACCTCAAGGCGGACCGTCATCGAGTACGAGACGCTGGGCGCCGTTGCCATGACCGTGTTCCTCTGCTTTCCCTAGCTTCGTTGCTAGCACCGCCCCGGCTGTGGCGCGGCGGTGCCATCCGATGGTCGCACCTACTGGCTGGTAGCCGATAATGGGCAACCCTTTTCGGAAAGTTGTTTCCACCATACGAGAAAGTGGTGGTCCGGCGGAAGCCCCAACCGGAAGACCCCCGCAGGAGGCCCCGCCGGAGGCCCCCGTCAACGACAACAGGCCCACGCCATCCGAAGATGACGTGGGCCTGTCGCTCACGTTGATGACACCGGCCCGCCATGCTCGCCTCGCGGCAAGTGGTCGCTCTGAGCGACTAAGGTTGGGCCCGGGGGCTTGGATCGAGCCGGTGCCACAACCAGGCTAACAAACCACCCCGGGAAGTGATCCCCGCATCGCGAGTTGACCCGGAATTTAATCGCGGAGCAGGTCCGGCACCCCGTCCACGTCGGGCTCGTCCCGGTCCCCGGAGACGACCGTGAGCTGCTGCGTCGCCCGGGTCAACGCCACGTACAGCACCCGCAGTCCGGCCGGGGACTCGTCCGCGATCTCGGCCGGCGACACGACCACCGTGGCGTCGTACTCCAGCCCCTTGGCCTCCAGGCTGCCGAGCGCCACCACGCGGTCGCCGAGCGCCGCGAGCCAGCGCGCGGCCTGTTCGCGGCGCCGCATCGCGACGACCACGCCGACCGTGCCGTCCACCTGGTCGAGCAGGCGCGCCGCCTCCTCGCGCACCGAGCGGGCGAGGTCACCGTCGCGCACGACCGCGAACCGGGGCTCGACGCCCGTGGAGCGGACGGCGGCCGGCGACTTCATGCCCGGCATCGCCAACTCCAGCACCTTGGCGGCCAGTTCGGCGATCTCGGCGGGGTTGCGGTAGTTGACGGTCAGCTCGAAGCGGCGGCGCGGGCGGCTGCCGAGCGCCTCGTCGCGGGCCGCGGCCGCCTCGTCCGGGTCGGACCAGGACGACTGCGCGGGGTCGCCCACGATCGTCCAGGTGGCGGTACGCCCGCGCCGGCCGACCATGCGCCACTGCATCGGCGTGAGGTCCTGCGCCTCGTCGACGATGACGTGCGCGTACTCGGTGCGTTCGAGCGCCAGCCGCTCGGCGCGCTCGCGCTGGGTCTCCTCGCGGTGCGGCATCAGCTCTTCGAGGCCGGTGAGCGCGTCCAGCGGGTCGTACTCGCGCTTGCGCCGGGGCCGGGCCGGGGCGCCGAGCAGCGTCTCCAGCTCGTCGAGCAGGGCCACGTCGTGCACCGAGTATGCGCCCTCGGCGGCGCGGGCCAGCGAGCGGGCCAGGCGGCGCACCTCGCCCTGGTTGAGGACCCGGCGGGACCAGCGCGCGAGGCGCCGCTCGTCGGCCATCGCGGCGAGCACCCCGCGCGGGGTCAGCTCCGGCCACCAGGCGTCGAGGAAGGCGATGAAGGCGTCCTCGGAGGCGATGTCGTCGTCGAAGGAGGAGCGCAGTTCGGCGGCGAGCTCCGGGTCGGTGTGGCGGCCGTTGGCGCCGGACCTGGACCACAGCGCGTCGAGCAGGAGCCTGCGGGCGCGCGGGCGCAGCAGGTTGACGGGCGCGGTGCCGCTGAGCACGGTCTGGCGGATGCGCCGCAGCTCGTCGGCCTCCAGCTCGACGCGGGCGCCGAACGCGACGACCCGCAGCCGCTGCGCGGGCTCCTGCTCGCCGAGGGCGAGCTGTTCGCCGCCGCGCCGTCTGGACCGTGCGGGGCGCTCCCCAGGCCCTTCGAGGGCACCCCTGGCGGCCTTGCGCAGCACGTGGAGCATGCGGGACGAGCCCTTGACGCGGGCGACCGCGGGTTCGTCGTACGCGGTGGCCTCCGCGCCGTCCACCAGGTTGCCGACCGCGCGGATCGCGACCTGGCCCTCCTCGCCGAGCGAGGGCAGCACGCCCTCGGTGTACGAGACGAGCAGCGGCGTCGGCGAGACGATCAGGATGCCGCCCGCGTAGCGGCGCCGGTCCTGGTAGAGCAGGTAGGCCGCGCGGTGCAGCGCGACGGCGGTCTTGCCGGTGCCGGGGCCGCCCTCGACGTAGGTGACGGAGGCGGCGGGCGCCCGGATCACCATGTCCTGCTCGGCCTGGATGGAGGCGACGATGTCCCGCATGGTGTGGCTGCGGGCCTGGCCGAGCGCCGCCATCAGGGCGCCGTCGCCGATGACGGGCAGCCCGGCGCCGTTCAGGGTCGCCGTGAGCTCGGGGCGCATCAGGTCGTCCTCGACGCCGAGCACCTTGCGGCCCTTGGAGCGGATGACGCGACGGCGTACGACACGGCCGGGGTCGACCGGGGTCGAGCGGTAGAACGGCGCCGCGGCCGGCGCCCGCCAGTCGATGACGAGCGGCGAGTAGTCGGAGTCCAGGACGCCGATCCGGCCGATGTGCAGCGTCTCGGCGATGTCGGCCGTGCCGTCGGGACGCACGGCGTCCTCGGCGGGCTCGACCGAGGTGTACGCGCCGTCCGGTCCCTTCTTGCCGTCCTCGCCGAGCAGCAGGTCGATCCGGCCGAAGAGGAAGTCCTCGAACTCGTTGTTGAGACGGTTGAGATGGACCCCCGCCCGGAAGACCTGGGCGTCCCGTTCGGCGAGCGCGCCTGGCGTGCCGACCTGACCGCGCTTGGCGGCGTCGTTCATCAGGAACTCCGCCTCATGGATCTTCTCCTCCAGGCGGCGGTACACCTGGTCCAGATGTACCTGTTCACCAGCGATTTCGCGTTCCCGGACCGAATCCACCGCGGATTCGGAGGTACCGGAAGCGGAATCGACAGCGGCATCCTGCGCGGCCACCGAGGCCCCCTTCTGACGTGCATTGGGCAGCCGTCAACCGTACGCGAAGGGGGACCCCTTGTCAGGCCACAATCCGGCGCGGCACCGCATGTCGGGACGGCCGTCCCGGCAGGTGGCCTACGCCGGCACGTCCACCAGGGCCTTCCCGTCGAACGTACGGACCTCGAAGTGGTCGATCTGGTCGCGGTTCATCGCGGTGCCGCCGTACACGTAGAGCGGATGGCGCGCCGACACGTGCGGGCTGTCCGCGATGCCGTACCCCCAGGCCGGCACCGCCCAGGACGTCACGGTCTCCTTGTCGCCGTTCTTGCCGACGGCGATCAGGCTGCACTTCAACGGGCCCTTGGCGTTCTTGAGTTCCAGGACGGTGTTGGTGCCCCACGCCTTGGCCTCGGTGCCGACGGTGGCGGTGGTCCCCGTCGTGGGGTCGGTCGCGGAGACCTTCCGCGCCATGTGGTCGAAGGCGTCCTCGGCGGGGCTCGTCGGGTTGGCCTCGGCGCTCTGGTGGGTGCCGCTCCCCGACGACGTCGCCACCACCGCGACCGCCGGGCCGCCGATGATCAGCGCGGCCGCGGCCGCCACCAGATACGTGGTGCGGCGCCTGCGCCGGGCGCGCTGGGCGGCGACCTCGTTGATCAGTGTCTCGGTCACCCCGGGCGGCACCGGCCGCAGCGGCTGGGCGGCGGGGCCCGGGAACTCCTTGAGGGCGGCCAGCATCGGCTCCATGCCGGCCAGGGCGTCCAGTTCGGCGGCGCACCAGTCGCACCCCGCGAGGTGGGCCTCGAAGGCGGTGGCCTCGGCGTCGTCGAGGATGCCGAGCGCGTACGCCCCGACCGCCTCGTGCACCGAGCCCTCGGCGTACTCCCCGGTCATGCCGTCACCCCCCGTTCCTCCAGTGCGAGCTTCATCGAGCGCAGGGCGTAGAACACCCGGGACCGCACGGTCCCGCTGGGCACGCCGAGCACCTGGGCCGCCTCATTGACCGTACGTCCCTTGAAGTACGTCTCGACGAGGGCCTCCCGGTGGGCCGGGGTGAGGTCGTCGAGCGCATCGGAGAGGGTCATCAGCCACAACGCCTTGTCGATCTCGTCCTCCGCGGGCATGACCTCCAGCGGCGACGGATCGACCTCCTGCGGCCGGGCCTGCCGGCTGCGGTGGCCGTCGATGACGATGCGACGCGCGACCGTCACCAGCCAGGGGCGGACCGAACCGGTGGCCCTGTTGAGCTGACCGGCGTTCTTCCAGGCACGGATGAGCGTCTCCTGCACGACGTCCTCGGCCCGCTGGCGGTCGCCGGCCACGAGACGCATGACGTACCCGAGCAGCGGCCCCGCGTGCTCGCGGTACAGCGCCCGCATCAGCTCCTCGTCGGGCACGGAGCGGTGTCGGGCGCCGCGCGGACGGTCATCGGCCACGGCGGCATCCTTGCGCAACCGGCACCTCCAGGTCGAGACCATCCGGCGCGCGACCGCGAGCCGGTACGTCTCTCCATACGGACGGTTGTCCGGAACCATTCAAAACAGCGGCGATTTTCTCGGCGGGCCGCCCCGCGGTCCCGTCAGAGCGCGGCGACGCGCCGCCGGTGCCGGGCCACCCGCTCGCGGTTGCCGCACGCCTCGCTCGAACACCAGCGGCGCCGGCGCCCGCGCGAGGTGTCGAGGTAGAGCAGCCGGCAGGAGTCGCCCTCGCACTGGCGCAGCAGGGTCCGGGCCGTGGGGTCGGTCAGCAGGTCGAGGGCGTCCCGGGCGATGGCGGCGAGCAGCGCGCCGCACTCGGGGGCGCCCTCCGGGGCGCGGGCGAGCCTGCCGTCGGGGCCCCTGACGGCGCGTACGCCGGGGGGCGGGACGGCCGCCAGGGCGTTGACCCGGTCGAGCGCGGCCGGGGCGCCGTCGACCCGCGCGCCCAGCTCGGCGTGGACCAACGCGCCTACGCAGCGGCGCAGTTCGACGAAGCGGCCGGGCCAGTCGTCGCGTGCCGCAGCGCGCGGTGCGGCGCACGGCAGGAGTCCGGCGTCGAGCAGCCACTGGTCCAACTGGGCCGCACCGCAGAGCTGTTCGCCCTCGTACGCGCCGGTCGCCAGCAGATCAAGACAGAGCCGCCCCGATTCGAACCGCACCATGCGCCTGTCACCGCCTAGGGGTTACCGGTGAGTGCTCCCCCTAGAGTGCCCCTCGGGCACCGCCCTCGGAACCCCCCGGGTCGAGCGCCAGCCGGTAGCCGCGTTTGACGACGGTCTGGACGACGCGCGGCGCGCCAAGTGCCGTGCGCAATCGCGCCATTGCCGTCTCGACGGCGTGTTCGTCGGTGCCCGAGCCCGGCAGGGCGCGCAGCAGGTCGGCGCGGGACACCACCCAGCCGGGGCGGCGGGCCAGGGCGCGCAGCAGCGCCATGCCGGCCGGCGGGACCGGGCGGGGTTCCCCGTCGACGACGACGGCGTGGCCGCGGATCTCGACGCGGTGCCCCGCGATGGCCAACACCGCTGCACGGGAGGGCAGTTCGGTGCACAGGAGCTGGACGAGAGGGCCGAGGCGGAAGCGTTCGGGGGCGTACGTGGGCACGCCGCGGGACTGGAGCGGGAGGGCGGTGACGGGGCCGACACAGGCGGGCAGCACGTCGTCGCGCAGGGCGAGCAGCAGCGCGTCGAGCAGGCCGCGTTCCCCGGCCCGGTTCAGGAGGGAGAGCGCGGCGGGGGCGCTGGTGAAGGTCACGGCGTCGAGGCCGCGCGTCACGGCCGCGTCCAGGAGCCGATCGAGGGGGGCCATGTCCTGCGGCGGCATCCACCGGTACACCGGCACCCCGACGACCTCCGCGCCGCCGGCGCGCAGCGACTCCACGAAGCCGGGCAGCGGTTCCCCGTGCAGCTGGAGCGCGATGCGCCGGCCCGCGACGCCCTCGGCGAGCAGCCGGTCGAGGACCTCAGCCATCGACTCGGAGGAGGGCGACCAGCGTTCGGTGAGCCCCGCCGCGCGCACCGCGCCCTTGACCTTGGGCCCGCGGGCGAGGAGTTCGACGCCCTTGAGGGTGCCGAGGAGGGCGTCGCCCATCCCCCAGCCGTCGGCGGCCTCGATCCAGCCGCGGAACCCGATGGCGGTGGTCGCCACCACCGTGTCGGGCGCGCGGGCGATCAACTCCCGTGTGGTGGCGAGGAGTTCGCTGTCGTCGGCGAGCGGCACGATGCGCAGCGCGGGTGCGTGCAGCACGGAGGCGCCGCGGCGCGTGAGCAGCGCCGTGAGTTCGTCGGCGCGGCGGGCGGCGGTGACCCCGACGGTGAACCCGGCGAGCGGCCCGTGGGGTGCGGCCGCTTGGGGTGCTGCGGTCATGACTCTCCCGGTGGTGCGGTGACGGCCGAGCCTGCCAACGGGGCGTGACGTGCGGGGTTCGCCCCGGTTTCCCCGCTGTTACGTCCGGCCCCGCCGACCAGGATCACACGTTCGCTCCGGCGGGCGCTGATTCGGCGCGGGCGGGGGTGTGTGCGGGCCTGCGGACGTATACCGCCCAGGTCACCGCGGAGCACACGGCGTAGCAGCCGAGGAAGGCGGTGAAGGCGGCGGTGCCGGTGCCGGAGCTCTGGAAGGACTGGCGGAAGGCGAGGTTGACGGCGAGCCCACCGAGCCCGCCGACCGCTCCGACCAGACCCATGGCCGCCCCCGACAGGCGCCGCCCGTGGGCCGCCGCGGCCTCCCCGGCGAGCCCGCGGGCGTGCGCCTGCGCCTGGAAGATGGCGGGGATCATCTTGTACGTGGAGCCGTTGCCGAGCCCGCTGAGCGCGAACAGGGCGATGAACCCGGTGAGGAAGACGGGCAGCGAGGTGTGGACGGAGGCGTACAGGACGACGCCGGTCGCGGCGGCCATCGCGGCGAAGGCGCCGAGCGTGATGCGGGCGCCGCCGTACTGGTCGGCGAGACGGCCGCCGAGGGGCCGGATCAGGGAGCCGAGCAGCGGCCCGATGAAGGTGAGCGAGGCGGCCTGGAGCGGGGTGCGGCCGAACTGGGTCTGGAGCACCAGGCCGAAGGCGAAGCTGTAGCCGATGAACGACCCGAACGTGCCGAGGTAGAGGAAGGCCATGAGCCAGGTGTGCGGCTCGCGCAGCGCCGCGGTGACGGCGCCGGTGTCGTTGCGCACCGGGGCGAGGTTGTCCATCCCGAGGGCGGCGGCGAGGCCCGCGGCCACGATGAGCGGCAGGTAGACGGCGAGCACGACGCGCGGGTGGGCGGCGCCGGCGGTCGCGATGACGAGCAGCCCGACGAGTTGCACGACGGGTACGCCGATGTTGCCGCCGCCCGCGTTGAGGCCGAGCGCCCAGCCCTTCTCGCGCAGCGGGAAGAAGGCGTTGATGTTGGTCATCGAGGAGGCGAAGTTGCCGCCGCCGACACCGGCGAGAGCCGCGACGAGCAGGAAGGTGCCGTACGAGGTGCCGGGCTCCATCGCGAGCCAGGCGGCGCCGGCCGGGACCAGGAGCAGCAGGGAGCTGAAGACGCTCCAGTTGCGGCCGCCGAAGCGGGCGACGGCGAAGGTGTAGGGGATGCGGGCGAGGGCGCCCACGAGGGTCGCCAGCGAGATCAGGAAGAACTTGCCGGCGGGGTCCACTCCGTAGGCCGGGCCCATGAACAGGACCATGACCGACCACAGGCTCCAGACGGAGAAGCCGATGTGTTCGCAGAACACGGAGAGGTACAGGTTGCGCCGGGCGACGCGGGCGCCGCCCTCGCGCCAGAAGGTGTCGTCCTCCGGCTCCCACCGTTCGATCCAACGGCCGGTCATCATGCCTCCACGGTCGGTCCGCCACTGGTGGGAGCGACCGTAGGGAGGGCGGGTTTCGGCCGCGTGCCGCCCGGTGACCGGGGTGCAACCGTGTCTTCACGCGGTGCGGGCGGCGGCGGTGAGACCGCCGCCCGCGCCCCGGGTCAGACGGGCCAGAGCCGGGGGCGGCGCTTGGCCGCCACGTCCTCGACCCAGCCGAAGCACAGCACGCACAGGCCGACGAGGAGCCAGGTCACCAGGAGCACCGGCCACGAGCTGTTGAGGAACTTCCCCCAGCCCGCGAGCGCGTCGATGCTCCAGAGGTCGTCCCAGACGGTGGCGGCGACCAGGATGCACAGGTTGTGCCACAGGTAGACCGTGACGGCACGGGAGTTGAGCAGGGTGATCAGCCGGTCCCAGCGGCGCAGCGGGGCCGGCCACTGGGCCCACGAGGGGCTGATGTGGAGCAGCAGGAGCACCGCGCCGAGCGACCACAGGGTCTGCGCGAGCGGGATCGAGTCGAGCTCGGTGGAGCCGAACAGGGAGTATCCGCCGTGCACCGCCCACCAGTAGCCGACGGCCATGACGATGGGGGCGAGCGAGGGCACCAGGTAGTTCGGCACCTTCCGCAGCACGCCCGCCTGGTGGGCCATGCCGAGGATCCAGCAGGCGCCGAAGGTGGCTAAGTCGGTGACCGCGGAGTCGATGCGTTCGGGCAGGCCGAGGTCGACGAATTCCAGGAGCGCGGAGAGCGCGACCGGCGCGAGGACGGTCGGCCATGCGGCGCGGCGGAGCATCGCCCTGAAGAGCGGCGAGAGCAGCACGAACCACAGGTACGCGCGCAGGTACCAGAGCGGTTCGGCAAGGTTGGCGCCCCAGTCGTCGCCGAGGACGTGGTGGATGCCGGGCAGGCCGGCCGCGTACGGCGGATCGCTGAGCGGGACCACCCAGAACAGCAGGTGCCCCCACCACCAGGCGGGGTGCCCCTCGGAGTCGGGGCCCCAGCCCTGGGCGAGCATGCCGGTGACGCCGACCGCGCCGAGCAGCCACATCGGCGGCAGCAGGCGGCGCATCCGGCCGCGGACGACCTGGACGGCGGGCCTCTTGAGGGAGCGGGCCATCAGGTTGCCGGCGAGCGCGAACATCACGCCCATGGACGGGAAGGCGATCGGCAGCCAGGCCCAGCCCATCAGGTGGTAGAGCACCACCCGGAACAGGGCGAGGGCGCGCAGGAAGTCGAAGTACCTATCGCGCACGGGCGCCCGGGGTGCCGGGGCGGGCGGCGTCGCCACCGTGTCCGGCACCTCCACGTACGAGCTCATCGGGCGGCCTTCCGCTCGGCCGGGTTGCCGGGGGCCTCGACGACGCCGGTGCGGCGCAGCTTCTGCCAGCGCAGCCGGCCGCCGGTGACCGCGGTGATCCAGGACTGGAGCAGCACGACGTACATCAACTGCCGGTACAGGACCTGCTGGAGCGGCAGGGAGAGCAGGTGGGTGAGGCGTTCCTTGTCGAGCCGGAAGGCGTACGCCGCGCACACCCCCTGGATCGCGAGGACGACGAGCCAGGCCACGATGGTCTGCTCGGTCTTGCCGAAGACGATCCCGTAGAGCAGGAAGATGTCGATGAGCGGTGCGAGCAGCGGCGCCACGACCATGAACAGGGCGACGAGCGGGAGGCCGACGCGGCCGAAGCGGCCGGATGCGCCGCGGTCCTTGATGGCACCGCGGTGCTTCCAGATCGCCTGCATGGTGCCGTACGACCACCGGTAGCGCTGCGACCACAGCTGCTGGACGGACTCGGGGGCCTCGGTCCAGGCGCGCGCGTTCTCGGAGTAGACGACGCGCCAGCCGTCGCGGTGGATGGCCATGGTGATGTCGGTGTCCTCGGCGAGGGTGTCCTCGCTCATGCCGCCGACCCGCTCAAGGGCTTGGCGGCGGAAGGCGCCGACCGCGCCGGGGATGGTGGGCATGATGCCCAGCAGGTCGTACATGCGGCGGTCGAGGTTGAAGCCCATCACGTACTCGATGTGCTGCCAGGCGCCGATGAGCGAGTTGCGGTTGCCGACCTTGGCGTTGCCGGCCACGGCGCCGACGCGCAGGTTGCCGAAGGGCTGCACGAGTTCGCGTACGGTCGACGGCTCGAAGACGGTGTCGCCGTCCATCATCACGACGAGTTCGTACCGGGCGTGCGCGATGCCGTTGTTGAGGGCGGCGGGCTTGCCGGCGTTCTCCTGGCGCACCACGCGCACATTGGGGTAGCCGAGCGCCTCGACGATGTCGGCGGTGCCGTCGCTCGACCCGTCGTCGATCACGATCACTTCGATCGGATGGTCGCTGGCCATGAGCGAGCGGACGGTGTTGGCGATGCATTCGCGTTCGTTGTACGCGGGCACGAGCACCGACACCGGTTCGGTGACCGGCGCCCCCCACCGGAAGTCCTTCTTGCGCACCTTGCGGGCGTGTACGAAGGAGAGCACCAGCATCAGGCCGAAGCGGGCGAAGACCAGCACGCCGACGATGGCGAGGCCCACGACGAGGAAGTCGGTGGTGTGCTCGGCGACCTGTACGGCGCCGACGAACGCCTGGCCCTTCCACAGGTCCATGCCGGTGACCGGGGTCAGCGCGCTGGGCGCGCCGAGCGCGGTGGTGAGGTTGACGAAGGTGTACCCCGACTCCTGCATGTCCGGCAGGAACTTGTCGAGCGCGGCCACGGTCTGCGAGCGGTCGCCGCCGAAGTCGTGCATCAGCACGATGGCGCCCTTGTCGTCCTCCGGGGTCGCGTTGTGGATGATCTTCTTGACGCCGGGCCGCTGCCAGTCCTCACTGTCGGTGGAGTCGAGCGCCACGACGTAGCCCTTGCTCCCGACGTACTGGACGACCGGCCAGGTGTCGTTGTCCATGGCGTCGGCGAAGGAGGAGTACGGCGGCCGGAAGAGCGAGCTGTGCACGCCTGCGGCGCCCGCGAGGGCGAGCTGGTTCTCGGAGAGCTCGCGGTCGATGCGTGACTTCGACTGGTAGGACAGGTCGGGGTGGTTGAAGGTGTGCAGCCCCACCTCGTGGCCCTCGGCGACCATCCGCTTGATGAGGTCCGGGTAGCGCGAGGCGTTGGTGCCGGTGACGAAGAAGACGGCGTGCGCGTGGTACTTCTTCAGCTCGTCCAGGACCTTCGGCGTCCAGGTCGGGTCCGGGCCGTCGTCGAAGGTGATGACGATCTTGTGGTCCGGGATCTGCAGGCTGACCGGCTTGCCGGGGTCGCGCGCGTCGATGACCGGGCCACCGTCGATGATCTTGTCCGGCACCTTGTCGGTGGGCGCGGGGTCGCGCACGCGGTGGTCCGCGGAGATCTCGCTGTGCACATAGCCGCGCAGCATGAGCATCGCGACGAGCGCGACGAGGAGCAGGAGCGGCAGCAGGTACCGCATGGGCAGCCGCTTGCGCCGCGTCGGCCGCGGCTTGGCCTGGGTGGTTCTCATGGCAGGTGTCGTTACGCCTTCGGGCCGGTACGCCGTGGGGGCCGTACGGGGTTGGTGCAGAGGGCCGCCGGTCCGGACCGCTGCGGGCGGGCCTTCGGGACGGTGTCAGTCGCCGGTCGGGCCGGCGTTGCTCGGGAGCCGGCGGTGCCGGTGGTGTTCACGCGCGGGAGGGGCCGGCGTGGGCGGGGTGCGCCGGGAGGGGCCGGCGGCGCGTGCGGTTCCGGCCGCCGCGGGCGGGCCGGGGCGGCGGGGCTCAGGCGCCGGTCTTGCCGCCGGAGGGGGAGACGGTGTGGCCGGTCGGCTTGGTGGAGGAGCCGACGGGCGGGGAGGCCTTGGTGTTCACGGGGCTGTGCCCGGTGACGGGGGTCGCGCCGTGCGGGGCCCTGGCGGGCGCCGAGGCCTTGGAGGCCTTGGACGACGGCGCCTTGGGGACGCTGTGCGTGGGGGCCACGATCTTCTTCGCGGACGCCTTGGGCTGCGGGGCCTCGGCGGCCTGCGAGGCGGTCGCCTTCGGCGGGGCCGTCACGGCGTCGGTCTTGTCGTCGGGGATGGTCAGGCCGGGGGCGCTGGCGCTGCCGCCGAGCAGCGAGCCGACGAGCGCCACGGCGAAGGCGATGGCGGCGAGCCCGAAGGCCCAGCCGAGCCAGCGCACCTTCTTGCCGCGGCGTCCGCTCGCGTCGACGAACACGGGGCGGTCGTGGCCCCGCTGGCTCGGGATGGCGGCGAGCGGCCGGAAGATGGGGATCTTCTGCGTCGCGGAGCGCTCCACCGGCTCGGGCGCGGGCTCGGTCCGCTCGGTCCGCTCGGACGCGACCATCCGGTCCAGGGTCTCGGTCCTCACGGTCCGGTCCGCCGGCTCACGCCCGGTCGTCGGCCGGTCCGTCGCCCGCTCCGTGGTACCGGGCTTGATCAACTGCTCGGCGAAGACGCCCAGTTGCATCGTTGCGTCGTGCTGAGGGTGTTCCTTGGCCGCGCGGCCGGTGCGGGCCTGACCGCCCGGCCCGCTCTGTATCCGACTGTCCATGTTCGTACGCACTCCCTGATGTGTTCCGCGGGTTGCGCGCACGACTCCCGGACGCCACATCCGGAACGGGGAAAACCCCACCCGTTCCTCGCGCCCCCACTATCCCGCCGCACCCGGGCGTTGAATGTAGCGCACGCTGCTGTGGACATGTGTCCACGTATCGCGTGATGTTCGACTTGGCCGACCCGCATCCGGGGCATCAGCCGCCATCAGGGACAAGTCGGGCTCGGGAAGCCAGCTGCCGGGCGGCCTCGTCAGCCATCCGTGCGTGGCCGCGCAGCGCTCCGCGACCCGCCGCAGGACGCGGACTCCGGGGTGCGCGAGCCCCTTGCGCCACACCATCGAGACCGGCGCGAGCGGCACGGGCGAGGTCAGCGGACGCACCACCATGCCGGGCACCTCCATGAACTCGGTGCTGGCGAGGACCGACCAGCCCCGCTTGCGCACCACCCGGACGAACTCCTCCTCGCCCGCGATCTCCGGGAACGGCGCGGCCGCCGCGATGCCGCGCCCCGCGAAGAGCCGCTCCGCCAGGTCGGTCCATTCGAGGGTGGCCGGATTGCCCGCCGCCACGTACAGCGTCTCGCCGGCCAGCGCCGCCAGGGGCACCTCGGCCAGGGACGCGAGCCGGTGCTCCGCGTCGAGCAGCACCGCCATCCGCTCGAAGCGCACCGGCTGGTGGCACAGCGCGGCGCGGACGGCGGGGTCGAGCCCGGCCACCCGGCCGAAGGAGACGTCGAGCCGCCCGGCGAGGATCTCGGCGGCGGCGCCGGTGAGCCCGCTGATGTAGCGGGCCACGAACTCGGCCCCGGGGGCCTCGGCGCGGGCCGCCGCGAGGACCCGCGCGCCGGTGCCGACGGGCGCCGACACGTCGACCAGGAGCGGCCGCTCGCTGCCCTGGGCCGGCCACGCGTCGCGCAGCTCGTCGTGGGCGGCGAGCACCCGGCGGGCGTACGGCAGCAGCCGCTCCCCGTCCGGGGTGAGCGCCACGGCGCGGGTGGTGCGGACGAGGAGCTCGGCGCCCAACTCCCGTTCCAGGCGCCGCACATCGCGGCTCAGGGCCTGCTGGGCCACGAAGAGCCGGGCCGCGGCGCGGGTGAAGTGCAGCTCCTCGGCGACGGCGACGAAGGAGCGCAGCAGGCGGGGGTCGGCATCGCGGGGCACCGGCGCAGTCAACCGCATCGGACGCGTTGACAACAAGAGTGCGTGAATCGGCTCCGATCAGGTGTTGGACCGCCGCGCGCAGCCCCGGCAAGGATCGGCGCATGCCGCGAACACCCCCGCTCTCCCGCCGCTCCAACCCCTACATACGTCTCTTCCGCACCCCCGGCGCCCGCGCCTTCACCCTGGCCAACCTCATCGCCCGGCTCCCCATGGGCATGTTCGGCGTCAGCGCCGTGCTCATGATCGCGGGGGCGCGCGGCTCGTACGCACTGGCCGGCGCGGTCACCGCGACCGGGCTCGCCGCCACCGCGCTCGTCGCCCCCTGGACGGCCCGGCTCGTCGACCGGCACGGCCAGGCCCGGGTCGCCGTGCCGGCCACGGCGATCGCGGTGCTCGGCTCGCTCGCCCTGCTCCTGTGCGTCCGCTTCGACGCCCCCGACTGGACCCTGTTCGTCGCCTACGCCGCGACCGCCACCACCCCCAACACCGGCGGCATGTCCCGCGCCCGCTGGGCCCATCTGCACCGGGGCCCCTCACCGCGGGACGCGGCCGCACTGCACACCGCCAACTCCTTCGAGCAGGCCGCCGACGAGCTGTGCTTCATGATCGGCCCGGTCGTCGCCGCGTTCCTGTGCTCGGCCCTGTTCCCCGAGGCCGGCACCCTCGTCGGCGCCGTCCTGCTGATGACGGGCGTGCTGCTCTTCGCCGCCCAGCGCTCGACCGAGCCGCCCGCCTCGCCGCGTACGAGCGCCTCCAACTCTCCTGTACGAACACGGGGGTTCACGGCCCTGCTCGCCGTCTTCCTCGCCACCGGCGCGGTGTTCGGCGCCCTGGAGATCGCGACGATCGCGTACGCCGACGGGCTCGGCCACCGCTCCGCCGCGGGCGCGGTGCTCGCACTCCAGGCGGCCGGGTCCTGCGCCGCCGGGCTCGTCTACGGCACGGTGCGCCCCGCGCGGAGCGTGCCGGGGCGGCTCGTCCTGTGCGTCGGGGCGATGAGCGTCCTGATGTGCCTGCCCCTGCTCGCGGCGCGGGCGGGCGGCTCGCTGCCCCTGCTCGCGGCGGCCCTGCTCTGCGCGGGCGCGGCCACCGCGCCCACCATGGTCACCGGCATGACGCTGGTCCAGCGGCTCACCCCGCCGGGCCAGTTGAACGAGGGCATGACCCTCGCCGTCACCGCGATCCTCGGCGGAATCGCCGCGGGATCGGCCCTCGGCGGGCAGGTCGTCGAGCGGGCCGGCGCGGGGACGGGCTACTTGGTCCCGCTCTGCGCGGCGTCCCTCGCCCTGGTGGTCGGCGCCGTCGGACGCGGGCGGTACGCTGCACCGCCCCGCAGATGAGCGGGCGTCCCCCTCCGCTTGAGTATGACCCTGTGTCAGGAAAGGCCGATCCCCATGGCCATGAAGAAGTCGACGATTCAGCGCCAGGTCGCCGAGGCGATCGCGCAGGCCAATCCGCAGGACCGCCCGATCGTCACGATCCAGGCGATAGCCGGCCCGAGCGTGTGGCTGATGAGCCTCATCGGCGTCATAGGCCAGGCGTTCCTGACGTATTACTTCATCACCGTGACCCAGCAGGCCGTGCTGCTGCACCGGGCGAGCCGGATGAGCAACCGCCCGCAGGAGCTCGTGACGGCGATCCCGCCGAACGAGGCGCTGCAGATGATCAGCGATGTCCGGCGCAACACGCTGTGGAGCTCGTTCCGCTGCCAGCTGCCCGGCCAGCCGAAGCCGATCCGCATGAACGTGCACCGCATCTGGCGCAACGAGATGGACCAGCTCCTCGGCATGCTGACCGGACAGCCGACCGTCTGACCCGGCCGTCCGACCCGGCCGTCCGGCCCCGCCGCGGCTCGGCCCGGGATCCGGCCGCGGACACGACAAAGGCCCGGCCGCTCGAAAGCGACCGGGCCTCTGCCTACATGGGGCGAGGGGATCCGGATGAATCCGGTTCTCCTCGACGGTGGAGATGGCGGGAATCGAACCCGCGTCCAACGGTGCAAAAACAGGGCTTCTCCGTGTGCAGTTCGCTGCGATTTTCTCGGCCCCGGCAATCACGCGAACAAGTCGCCGACGGGCCCAGTCACTGTTTGATTTCCTTCCAGACCCCGTGACCGGGTCTAGAAGTTTAGTTCCCTAGCTGATGCCAGGATCCGGGTCGGGAACAGCCCCGGGCTGACACTTCGCAAGTCGCTACTTAGGCAGCGAGGGCGAAGGAATCGCGCTTGGTGTTGGCGATTATTGTTTGCGACATATGGTTTACGAGATCATTGCCGCTTCCTCGACACGCTTCCCCTGCTTCGACATCCGCTGTCGAAACCGATCATCCCCATGTGGTGTTTTCAAGGTGGTGCCACACCTTCGCTGAGGTGCAGTGCCATCGTACGTGACCAACGCCCGACGGTGCCAGCCTATTCCGCGCGGGCCGGACACGGTCCGGGTACGCGGGCCGGATACGGGCCGGATACGGGTCCTACCGCAGGCTGGCCCGCTCCTTGCGCTTGGCCGCCGAGATGACCCGGTCCGTCTCGCGCCGGTCCTGCTTCTCGCGCAGGGTCTGCCGCTTGTCGTACTCCTTCTTGCCCTTGGCGAGCGCGATCTCGATCTTGGCGCGGCCGTCCTTGAAGTAGAGCGCGAGGGGCACGATCGTGTGACCCGACTCCCCCGACTTCGACTCCAGCTTGTCGATCTCGACCCGGTGCAGCAGCAGCTTCCGCTTGCGCCGCGCGCTGTGGTTGGTCCACGCGCCCTGCGCGTACTCCGGCACGTGCACGTTGTGCAGCCACGCCTCGCCGCCGTCGATCTGCACGAACCCGTCGACCAGCGACGCCCGGCCCTGCCGCAGCGACTTCACCTCGGTGCCCGTGAGCACGAGACCGCACTCGTAGGTGTCGATGATGAGGTAGTCGTGCCGTGCCTTCTTGTTCTGCGCGACGATCTTGCGCTTGCTGTCCTTCTCTTTGTCCTTGCCCGTGTTCTTAGCCATAGTGCGGCCATTTTCTCACCCCGGCGCAAGCGGTTTACGTCGCGCCGCCGAGGCCGCTCAGGACCGTCTCGGCGTGTTCGAGGGCGTGCTCGGTGACGGGCAGGTCCGGGGTGATGCCCGACCCGTCGAGGCCGTGGCCGGCCGGGGTGCGGTAGTGGCCCACGGTCAGCTCGGCCACCGAACCGCCCGCGAGCCCGGTCGGCATCTGGACCGAGCCCTTGCCGAAGGTGCGCGAGCCCACGGTGACCGCGCGGCCGCGGTCCTGGAGCGCGCCGGTCAGCAGCTCGGCCGCGCTCATGGTGCCGCCGTCGATCAGCACCACCAGGGGCCGCGCGCCGTCGCCGCCGCCCTGCGCGTACAGCGCGCGCTGGCGGCCGTGCACGTCGTACGTGGCGACCAGACCGCCGTCGAGGAAGGCGGAGGCGGCCGTGGTGGCCTCGGTGACCAGGCCGCCGCTGTTGCCCCGCAGGTCGAGCAGGACCCCGGCGCCCTTCGGGGCCCGGCGCACCGCGGTGCGCACCTGCTCGCCGGAGCCCTTGCTGAAGGCGGCCACCTTGATCATCACGACCTTGGCGGAGAGGGCGGTGACGGACACGTCGTGGGTGCCGAGGACCGCCCGGTCCAGGGCCCGGGTCCAGCTGCGCGAGCCCCGGCTCAGGCCGACGACGACCTTGCTGCCGGCCGCGTCCCCGCGCAGCCGGGCGACGGCCTCCGTGACGGGCTGGCCGTCCGCGGACCAGTGGTCGACGCTGTGCAGGACGTCGCCCGGCTCGATGCCGGCGCGGGCGGCGGGGCCGCCGGCCTGGACGCGGGTCACCTCGGTCCTGCCGTCACCGGTGACGGCGAGCCAGAGGCCGACACCCGTGTAGCGGCCTTCGAGGGCGTCCGCGTACTGCTCGTACTCCGCCTTGTCGTACACCGCGCCCCAGCGGTCACCGCTGCGCCCCACCGCGTCCTCGGCGGCCCGGGTGCCGGACTTCCCGTCGGCCTCGGCCTCGGCCGCCGCGCGCGTCACGTCCTCCGCGGTGCGGTCGCCGCCCCGGGTGGTGTGCCCCTGCCGCGCGTCCGGGTCGTGGGCGGCGGTCCCGGCCGGTAACGCGGTGGGCCTGCGCTCGGCGCTCGGCAGGCAGTTGGTGGCGGCGGCGGTCGCGAGGACGGTCACGAAGACCAATGCCAGAGCAGCCCCGCGGCGCACGCCGCGGGGCCTGGGACAAAGGTCCGGGCCGAGCATGGCGCCGAGTCTAGGACACGGGTCGGGCGCCGTAGGGGGTGTTGCTCCTACGGCGCCCGGGGTGTTCGTCACACGTGGGTCAGACCTTGAGGTATTTGCGCAGGGCCAGGAAGGCGGCCGCTGCGGGCAGCAGGATGCTGGAGGCGAGCACCAGGGGGATCTTGGCGAGCACCTCGTTCCACCCGATGAACTTGATGAGGCTCAGGTTCTGCGCCAGCGACATGCCGTGATCGATTATGAAGTAGCGCGCCAGGACCAGGAGTCCGGCCGCTCCGATGCCGCCGAGCAGCCCGGCGAACGCGGCCTCCATGATGAACGGGGCCTGGATGTAGAAGCTGGACGCTCCCACCAGGCGCATGATGCCGGTCTCGCGGCGGCGGCTGAACGCCGAGACCCGCACGGTGTTCACGATCAGCATCACGGCCACGGTCAGCATGATGATCATGACGACGATGGCCGCCGCGTTCATGCTGTTGAGGATCTTGAACAGGGTGTCCAGGGTGCCGCGCTGGTCCTGCACCGACTCGATGCCGTCCCGGCCGGCGAAGGCGGTCGCCACCACCTTGTACTTCTGCGGGTCCTTGAGCTTGACCCGGAAGGACTCCGGCATCTGGTCGGGGGTGATGGAGCTGGCCATCGGCGTGGAGCCGTACTGGTCCTTGTAGTGCTTGTACGCCTCGTCCTGCGACTCGTAGAGGACGCTCTGCACGATGTCGAGCTTCTTGAGGTCGGCCTCTATGTCCTTCTTCTGCTGCGCCGTCACCGCGCCCTTGGCGCACTGCGAGACGGTCTCGGCGTCCGCCTTGTTGCAGAGGAAGAGGGAGACGTTGACCTTGTCGTACCAGTAGTCCTTCATGCTGTTGACCTGGTCCCGCATCAGCAGCGTGCCGCCGAACAGGGCGAGCGAGAGGGCCACGGACACGACGACGGCGATCGTCATGGTCAGGTTGCGGCGGAGACCGACCCCGATCTCCGAGAGTACGAACTGGGCGCGCATGGCGACGATTTCAGCCTTTCAGTGCTCGACGAGTGCTCTACGGCGCTCAGTGCTGGTAGCCGTAGACGCCGCGCGCCTGGTCGCGTACGAGACGGCCGGACTCCAGCTCGATGACGCGCTTGCGCATCTGGTCGACGATGTTCTGGTCGTGGGTCGCCATGATTACGGTCGTGCCGGTCCGGTTAATCCGGTCGAGCAGCTTCATGATGCCGACGGAGGTCTGCGGGTCGAGGTTGCCGGTCGGCTCGTCCGCGATCAGCAGCATGGGCCGGTTGACGAAGGCGCGGGCGATGGCCACGCGCTGCTGTTCACCGCCGGAGAGCTCGCCGGGCCTGCGGTCCTCCTTGCCGCCGAGCCCGACCAGGTCGAGGACCTGCGGCACGGCCTTGCGGATCTCGCCGCGCGGCTTGCCGATGACCTCCTGGGCGAACGCGACGTTCTCCGCGACGGTCTTGTTGGGGAGCAGCCGGAAGTCCTGGAATACGGTGCCCAGTTGGCGCCGCATGTGCGGCACCTTCCAGTTGGAGAGCCGGGCCAGGTCCTTGCCGAGCACGTGCACCTGCCCCTGGCTGGCACGCTCTTCACGCAGGACGAGCCGCAGGAAGGTCGACTTCCCGGAACCGGACGAGCCGACGAGGAAGACGAACTCGCCCTTCTCGATGTCGAGGGAGACATCCCGCAGGGCTGGTCGGTTCTGCTTGGGATAGGTCTTGGAGACGTTGTCGAATCGGATCACGGGTGCACCACGGGTCGGCCGGGAGTATAGGTGTGCGTGACCTTACGCGAACGGGACGAGCCCGCGCAGGCCCCGTCCGGGGATGCCCCTTATGTCCCCGAAGCCCCGGCCCGGTGCCGGGTCCGGTGCCGGGCCCGGGGCGCGGGGTGAATCCGGACGGGCGCGCCGAAACGCGCGGGAGCTGGCACAGTGGTAGGGGGAACGGTTGCGTTTCCCTGAGCGTTGAGCGGAGAGATAGCGGTTTGACTGCTGTATGCGCCGGCTCCGCCGCGCGGGAGGAGGAGAGCGCATGACCTATGACCGATTGGTGTGCGCCAACTGCGCGGCGCCCGTGAGTGAGGGCCGCTGTCGCGTCTGCCGGGCGAACCGGGAGCGCCTCCAGCAGGAGAGCCAGTGGGGGGCGCTGAGCCCGGCCATGCTGGTGATGCTGCTGATCGTGCTGGTGGGAGCGCTGGCCCTGCTGGCCCACCAGACCGTCTGAGCGGCGGTCCTCACGTCGTAGCCGTACGCGAAGAGGGCCCCGGGTGCGTGATCGCATCCGGGGCCCTCTTGCGTGGCGCTGCCTACGGCTGCCGAGGGTTACGCGACGTTGCGGCTGTTGACCAGGCGCGGCATGAAGCGGAAGCCGATGCCGCCCGCGATCATGGTCGCGGCGCCGATGATCAGGAAGGTGGTCCCGCCCGCACCGGTGGCGGCCAGCTCCTCCTTCTGCTGCCCCTGCTCGACGGGCTGCGACCCGACGGTGTCGGGGTTGGTGCCGGTGCCCGTCTCACCGGTGGTGCCGGTGGTGGACCCCGTGGTGCCGGTCGTGCCCGTGGTGCCGGTGGACCCGGTCGAGCCCGAGGTGCCCTGCGAGGTCGAGCCGGTGGAGCCCGAGGTGCCGGTCGAGCCGCCGGAGCCCGAGGTGCCCTGCGAGGTCGAGCCGGTCGAGCCGCCGGTCGTCGAACCGGTGGAGCCGGCCGTCGTGGAGCCGCTGGTACCCGCGGTGGTCGAACCCGTCGAACCGGCGGTGGTCGAACCCGTCGAGCCCGCGGTGGTCGAGCCGGTGGAGCCCGCCGTCGTGGAACCCGTGGAACCGTCGGTCGTCGAACCGGTCGAGCCGGCCGTGGTCGAGCCCGTGGAGCCGTCCGTGGTGGAACCGGTCGAGCCGGCCGTGGTCGAGCCGGTGGAGCCGTCCGTGGTCGAGCCCGTGGAGCCGTCGGTCGTCGAACCGGTCGAGCCGGCCGTGGTGGAGCCCGTCGAGCCGTCCGTCGTCGAGCCCGTGGAGCCCTCGGTGGTGGAGCCCGAGTTCGAGCCGCCCGTGGTGCTGCACAGGGGGTCGGTCGGGGCACACGTGCCGTCGAGGCTGATCGCGGGCGGGGTGCTGTCGTCGGAGCCGACGGCCTGGGCCGCCCCCGCCGCGGTCAAGGACGCGCCGGCGGCTATCACCGCACCGGCAGCGATCCGCGCGAAGCGGACCCGCGTGTTCGTGGTCATCTGCTTGCTACCCCCAGTAGCCGATCTCGTCATGGAGCAGCGCCCGGGGCGGCAACACCGGGCGGACCATGAGGCCCTCCCGCGTCACACGCGCCCCAGAGTTACGCATGCCGCGCGTTAGCTTTGCCAGTTTTAAAGAGGGCGTCAAGGTCGTTGCGCACGCAATGTCCGAAATCAACTCACTTGCCGGGCGTACGGGAATACGACTGTGACAGAAACCCCGAACTGGCGCCCCCCACGGGCGAGTTGCGATGTCGACAAAGCGCCGAACAGGTCAATTGCCGCTTGCGCCAGCGAATCCGGTGGTGGCGCCCCCGTTCACCCGGCCCCCTCCGCACAACCGCCACGGAAGGCGCACACGACCCCCACACGGCGAAGGCGCCGGTCCCCGACAGGGGGCCGACGCCTTCGGATGCGTAAGGGACGCGGTCGAACGGGCTACTTCTCCTGCTGCTTGCGCCAGCGGATGCCCGCTTCCAGGAAGCCGTCGATCTCGCCGTCGAGCACGGCCTGCGGGTTGCCGACCTCGAACTCGGTGCGCAGGTCCTTCACCATCTGGTACGGGTGCAGGACGTACGAACGCATCTGGTTGCCCCAGGAGTTGCCGCCGTCACCCTTGAGCGAGTCCATCAGCGCCTGCTCCTCCTGGCGGCGGCGCTCGAGGAGCTTGGCCTGGAGGACGTTCATGGCGCTCGCCTTGTTCTGGATCTGGGAGCGCTCGTTCTGGCAGGACACCACGATGCCGGTCGGGATGTGCGTGATGCGGACCGCGGAGTCGGTGGTGTTGACGCCCTGGCCGCCGGGGCCGGAGGCGCGGTACACGTCGATGCGCAGCTCGGTCTCGTCGATGTCGACGTGGTCGGACTGCTCGACGACCGGCAGTACCTCGACGCCCGCGAAGGACGTCTGGCGGCGGCCCTGGTTGTCGAAGGGCGAGATGCGCACCAGGCGGTGGGTGCCCTGCTCCACGGAGAGCGTGCCGTAGGCGTAGGGCGCGCTGACCACGAAGGTGGTCGACTTGATGCCGGCCTCTTCCGCGTACGAGGTCTCGTACACCTCGGTCTTGTAGCCGTGGCGCTCGGCCCAGCGCAGGTACATGCGCTGGAGGCGCTCGGCGAAGTCGGAGGCGTCGACGCCGCCGGCCTCGGCGCGGATGTTGACCAGTGCCTCGCGGGAGTCGTACTCGCCGGAGAGGAGGGTGCGGACCTCCATCTCGTCCAGCGCCTTGCGCACGGACTGCAGCTCGGTCTCGGCCTCGGTGCGGGTGTCCGGGTCGTCCATCTCCTCGGCGAGCTCGAAGAGCACCGCGAGGTCGTCGATCCGGGAGCGCAGGGCCTCGGTCTTGCGCAGCTCCGCCTGGAGGTGCGAGAGCTTGCTGGTGATCTTCTGCGCCGCCTCGGGGTCGTCCCAGAGGGACGGGGCGGCCGCCTGCTCTTCGAGCGCAGCAATATCTGCCCTCATCGTGTCGAGGTCCAGGACGGCCTCGATCGACCCCATGGTCGAGGAGAGGGACTTCAGCTCTTCGGATACATCGACGACTGCCACGGGTCCAGCGTAACGGCTGCGCGCTCCGGCGTTCCCCGGCCCACTGGCCGACGGGGCCCGCTAGGGGACGACGGGCGCCGAGTTCTCGGTGTCCTGCGGCGGGGACTGGGTGCCGGAGTCGTCGCTCAGGGCCAGCCAGCCGCCGACGCCGACCGCCGCGGCGAGCACGACCGCGGCCGTCGTCAGGACCAGCCTGCGCTTGCGCACCTGCTCGGCCCGGTGCCGGGCGGAACCGGGCCGGGGGGCGCCCGCGGAGCGCGGCGCGCGGGCGGTGCCGAGGGGGCCGCCGGCCAGCTCGTCGGGGGCGGGCACCCGCATGCTGGTGTGGGTGTCGCGGTTCGCGGAGTCGTGCGGCGCCCCGGGCACCAGCGGGACCGCGCCGCGACGGGGGGTGGTGGGGGCGGTCGGGTACGGGTCCTCGTACGGCTCCTCGTCCTCGGCGCCCTCCGCGTCCGGCTCGTCCACGTCGAGCGGGGGCATGCCCGCGATCAGGGGGAGCAGTTCGCGCAGCCGGACCGACAGCTCGGAGGCGCGCAGGCGGGAGGCCGGGGCCTTGGCGAGGCACTGGACGATCAGCTGCCACAGCTCGTCGGGGATACCGGGCAGCGGAACCACGGTCTCGGTCACGTGGCGGCGCAGGACGGCGCCGGGGTGGCCGCCGCCGAACGGCGTGAAGCCGGCGAGCAGTTCGTACAGGACGGTCGCGAGGGCGTAGATGTCGACGGCGGCGCGCGGCGGGAGGCCCTCGACGATCTCGGGGGCCAGGTAGTCCGGGGTGCCGATGATCCGGGTCGCCTTGGTGCGGCGCGGGGTGTCGATGAGCTTGGCGACGCCGAAGTCGGTGAGCAGCGCGGGGTGGGCGCCGCCGGGGCCGAGCGGGCCCTGCATGTCCAGGAGGATGTTCTCGGGTTTGACGTCGCGGTGCACGATGCCCGCCGCGTGGGCGGCGGCCAGCCCGTCGGCCACGTCGGCCGCGATGGCCACGGCCGCTTCGGGGGCGAGCCTGCGCTCGCGGTCGAGGCGGGTGCGGACGTCGGTGCCCCGGATCAGGTCCATGACGAGGGCGAGGTCGTTGCCGTCCACCACCAGGTCGCGGACGCCCACGACGTGCGGGTGGTCGAGGCCGAGCAGGGCGGTGCGCTCCTGGACGAAGCGTCCGACCAGCTCCTGATCGGCCGCGAGGTCTTCGCGCAGCAGCTTGATGGCGACGGGGCCCTCGGGCCCCTCGCCGAGCCACACCGTGCCGGCGCTCCCCCGGCCCAGGATCTGGTGGGCGGTGTACCGGCTGCCGATATTCCGTGCCAAGACTGCTCCCTCAGCGGCTGGCTGTGCACGCTGAGGCTACGCGGCCGGGACGCCAACCTTCACTTCCGGCGCCGAAATCACCCTCTGGAAGTCGACAAATCCATGAAGTCGTGTCCCGGCCGGGGTGTTCTCCGGCCGGGCACGGGCCGGTGATCACTGGCCTGTCGAGTCGCCGATGCTCTTGATCCAGCCGGATACCGTCGAAATCCCGTCACCGATCGCCTGCCAGTAGCTCTTGCCCTGGGCGACCCAGTCCTGGAGCGGCGTCAGCTCCCAGATCAGCCAGCCGGCCACGAAGAGCAGCACGAACGTGAACAGACAGCCCTTGAGGCAGCCGAGGCCGGGGATGCGCATCCGGTTGGGGCTGCGCCGGCGCGGCTCCCTCGGCTCGCGCGCCGGGGCCTGCGGCTGCTGGGGCTGCTGGGGAGGCGCGTACTGCTGCCGCTGCGGCGCGGGCTGCTGCGGCTGCTGGTAGGGCTGCGGCGGCGGGGCGTACTGCTGGTGCTGGGGCGGGCGCTGCCGGCCCTGCGGCGGGCGCTGCTGACCGTAGCCCTGCTGCCGGCCCTGCTGGTTGTAGCCCTGCTGGCCCTGCTGACCGTAGCCCTGCTGGCCCTGCTGGTCGTAGCCCTGCGGGGGCTGCTGCTGGCGGTGCGGGCGGCGGCGCAGCGGGTCCTGGTCGGGCGAGAGGTAGCCGACCTGGGTCTGCTCGTTGCGGTCGCGCGCCGCCTGGAGCTGGGACTGCCAGGGGTGCGGGTCCTGCGGGGAGGGCTGCCCCGGCGGCACCGGCGGCAGCACGGCCGTCGGGTCGGCGTGGGGGCCCTGGCCGGTCTGGGGCAGCACCGAGGTGCGCGCGGCCGGGTCGTAGGAGCCCGCGTTGGTCGGGAGGACCTGGGTCGGGTCGGCGGCGCCCGGCGCGTCCGGGACGGGGGCGGGCGCCGGGTCGGGCGCGAGGAGCGCGCCCACGCCGTCGGCGGCCTCGACCTGGGCCGGGGTGGAGTGCACCCCGATGCCGGAGGCGACGACGCGCAGCCCGCGCGCCAGGTTCTCGGCGCTCGGGCGCCGGTCCGGGTCCTTGCTGAGGCAGCGCTCGATGACCGTCCACAGCGGCGCCGGCACGGTGGTGGGCCTGCGGGGCTCCTCGCTGAGGTGCCGGTGCAGCACTTCGAGCGCGGTGCCGCCGGCGAACGGCGGACGGCCCGTGACCAGCTCGTACAGCAGGATTCCGGCGCCGTAGATGTCGACGGCGGAGGTCTGCGGGCGGCCCTCGGCGGACTCGGGTGCCACATAGGCGGGGGTGCCCACGAACTCGTGCGTGCGGGTCAGGCCCGGGGAGTCGGCGAGGCGGGCGATGCCGAAGTCGGTGAGCATCGGGCGCATCACGCCGTCGCGCTCGTCGAGCAGGACGTTGGCGGGCTTCAGGTCGCGGTGGACCACGCCGTCGGCGTGGCTCGCGGCGAGCGCGTCGGCGATCTGCGCGGTGAGCAGCGAGGCGGCGACCGGGGTGAGCGGGCCGTTCTCCCGGAGGTAGCGGTGCAGGTCCGGGCCGTCGATCAGGTCCATGACCAGAGCGAGCAGATCGCCCTCGACCACCAGGTCGCGGGTGCGCACGATGTTGTCGTGGCGCAGCCGCAGCAGCACGGAGCGCTCCCGCAGGAAGCGCATCACCACATCCGCGTCGTTGGCGAGCTCCTCCTTGAGGACCTTGATCGCCACGGTCTCGCCCGGCTCGCCCGCGACGGATGCCTCGGAGCCGGCGGTCTCTCGCTGGCGGGCCCGCCAGACGGTGCCCGTGGCGCCGCGTCCGAGCGGCTCCTCAAGCAGGTATTTACTGCCTACCGGCCGCACGTCATGCGCTCCCTGCTGCTCGCGTCGATTGCTGTGGGTTTCCGGCCCACTCTAGTGCCGCTCCCGAGGGCGGCGACGGGTCGTGGCTCCGGCGCCACCAGGTTGTTCACCGTCTTCTCATGCTTCTCCGGGAAGACGCGGCATTCGCACAGAAGGTTGCCGAACGGTCGTGCCCGGCATCCCTTGCGAATGCCCCACTCGGTCGCAACCAGCCACTTTTCCGTCCACATTTGCGTCGCGAGCCGACCAATCAAGATCAATTCGAGGTGGGCGACGGGCGTGTTGTCAGTGGCAGGTGCGAGGATGCCCCCAGCACGAATTGTGTGCCGGGTGGGGGGAATCACAGGGCTGCTCCCCCTTCTTGGCACCCCCGCGCAGAAGGGACCGCCGAGGCGATGCAGATCCGGCTGACCGTCCTCGCGCCGCGCAGCGGCCACGCTGTGGCGCGCGCCTGCGACGTGCTCGTCACCGCCCCGGCGGGGACGGCACTCGCGGCCGTCGCCTCCGGCCTGGCCTCGGCCGCCTCCGGCGCCGAGGTCTCGGGCGCCTCCGTGGTGCTGTACGCGGGCGGCGAGCGGCTCGACGCCCAGCGCCGCGTGCTGGGCGAGCCGCCGCTGGTCGACGGCGCGGTGCTGTCGCTCGGGGCCCCCGCACAGGACGAGCCGGCCCACGACGGGCCGGCCCCGGCCCGGCTCCATGTGGTGGCGGGGCCCGACGCGGGCGGCGTCCACCTCCTGCACGGCGGCCGGATCACGATCGGCCGCTCCACCGAGTCCGATGTCGCGCTCGACGATCCCGACGTGTCGCGCCGGCACTGCACGGTGACGGTCGGCGAGGACGGCGGCGTGAGCGTGGCCGACCTCGACTCGACCAACGGCACCCGGGTCGACGGCAGGGAGATCGGCGCACGGCCGGTGCGGCTCGCCCCCGGGGCGCTGCTGCGGATCGGCGAGTCCGCTCTGCGCCTGGCACCGGGCGGCCCCGACACGGAGCCGTCGCTGGCGACCACGCCGGACGGCGAGGGCCATCTGCGGATCACCCCGGCCCCGGCGGCCCCGCACCTGGGCGCCCAACAGGCGGGCGCGGCAGCCCAGTCGGGCGCCCGTGCGCCGGGCGACGCCTCGTACGCGTTCGGCACGACCCCACCCCACGGCGCTTCGTCCACCCACGGCGCCCTTCTCCCTTCGGGCACGGATTCGCGCCCTTCTTCCGGTACGGACCCGCGCCCCGCGCCCGCCGCCCGCGCCGCTTCCTGGGGTACCGGCCCGCACGAGGACCGGTACGAGGAGCCGTACGAGAGCGCCTACGGCGACCGCGGCCACGCACCCGGGGCGCCCCGGGGACACGGGTACGACGGCGAGGACGAGGGGAGCGAGGCGCGGGCCGGCCGGCGCCAGGGCACCCCGATGCGCGGCACCCGCCTGCCCGAGGGCGTTCCGCCGCGGGCACCCGAGGCAGAGGACACCAGCGCCGAGCAGAGCGACGCGGGCCGCAGGCGGGGCGGGATAGGGGCCTGGGCGCGGCGGCTGACCGGCGGCCGCGGCGAGCCCCTGCCCGAGCCGGCGCCCGAGGAGCCACCGCGCCGCGCCCCCGAGCCCGCGCCGGAGAGCTGGCCCGACCCGGCCGCGCTGCTCCTCACCGCGCTCGGCCCCGGCCCCCGCCTGTGGGAGCGCGAGCCCGGCCATCCGGAGGCCCTCGCCGTCCGGGTCGGCACCGCCGACCGGGGCGAGCTGGCGGCCGTGCCGGTCACCGTGGGGCTGCGCGAGGCGGGCTCACTGGGCCTCGCGGGGCCCCGCGAGCGCCTGGCCGGCCTGGCCCGCTCGGTGATCGCCCAGCTCGCCGCGCTGCACGCGCCGGCCACCCTGGAGATCGTCCTCATCAGCACCGACCGGGCGCGCGGCCTCCAGGCGCGTACCGCCGAGTGGGAGTGGCTCGGCCGGCTCCCCCAGGTGCGCCCCGCCCACGGCCAGGACTGCCGGCTGCTCCTCGCCTACGACCGCGACCAGGCGACGGCCCGCACCGCCGAGCTGGTCAGACGGCTCGACGCGGGACCGCTCGGGCCGGGCTGGGCCTCGGCGGACCGGGCGGCGGTGGCCGACGCGGCCGCGCGCCACACCGGCCCGTTCACGGTGGTCGTGGTGGACGGCGACCCCGGCTCGGCGCCGCTGCGCGAGACCACCGCGCGGCTCGCCTCGGCCGGCGCAGCCGCCGGCATCCACCTGCTGTGCCTGGCCGACACCCCGGCCGCGTCCCCCGCGTCCCCCGTCGACGCCACGTACGAGACGGCGTGCGCGGCCTCGCTCGCCTTCCGGGAGTGCGGGGCGGTCGCCCTGCTGAGCGGCGATGTCGCCACCGCCCTGCGGCTGGTCCGCATCGCCGGCGGCCGCCCCGCGGGGCACGGCACGGTGGCGACGGTCGACGCGGTGTCGCGGCCCTGGGCCGAGCGGTTCGCGCGGGCGCTGGCCCCGCTGCGTACCGTCGACGGCTCGGCGTCGTCGGCCGGCCGCATCGCCTCCTCACTGCCCGCGACCTCGCGCCTCCTCGACGAGCTGGGGCTCGCGCGGGCCACCCCCGCCTCCCTGATGGCCCGTTGGGAGTCGGCGCCCGACGGGGCGGTCGTGCTCGGCACCGGGCCGCGCGGCCCGGTCGGCGTGGACCTCGCGTCCGACGGCCCCCACCTCCTGATCGAAGGGCCGCCCGGCAGCGGGCGTACGGAGCTGCTGCGGGCCGTCGCCGCCTCGCTCGCGGCCGGCGCGCGGCCCGACCGGCTCGGCATGATCCTGGTCGACGGCGCGGGCGGCGACCGCGGCGAGGGGCTGCGCCCCTGTACCGAACTCCCGCACGTGTCCACCCACTTGGTCGCCTCCGATCCGGTCAGGATGCGGGAGTTCGCCCAGGCCCTCGGGGCCGAGCTGAAGAGCCGGGCCGAGCTGCTCGGCGGGCTCGGTTTCGCCGAGTGGCAGAGCCGGCGCGAGGTCGCGGGGCGCCTCGTGGGGCAGCGGCAGGCGCCGCCCGCGGAGAGCCGCGGCGATCTCGACCCGCCGGGCAGCAGCACCCTCCGGCTGCGCCCGGTCGCGCGCAGCCGCACCGACGAAGGCCCCACGCTGCCCCGCCTGGTGGTCCTGGTCGACGATCTCGACGCGCTCGTCGCGCCCGCCCTCGGCAGCCCCGGCCGGCCGGCCGCGGGGTCGGTGGTGCGCGCCCTCGAAGCGGTGGCCAGGGACGGCGAGCGGCTCGGGGTGCACCTCGTGGCGGCCTCGGCCCGGCCCGACCGCACCGCGGAGACGGAGCTCGCGCGCGGCGCCCGGCACCGGGTGGTGCTCGACGCGCCGCCCGCCACCCCCTCGCCCGACGAGCCCTCCCCCGGGCGCGGCCGGCTCCACCAGGCGGACGGAGTGTCCGTTCCGTTCCAGGGCGGCCGGGTCACCGGGCGGATACCGCGCACCGCGACACAGCGGCCGACGGTCGTGGTCCTGGAGTGGGAGCGGATGGGCGACCCGCCGGCTCGCCGTCCGGTCCGCGAGCTCGGCAACGGCCCGACCGATCTCGCCCTCCTCGCGAGCGCCCTCGACCGTGCGGCGTCCTTGGTCAACGCGCTGCCCGTGGCGCCGCTGACCTGAGGGCGAGCGCTCCACCGCGGCGCGCCGCGGTGATCAACACGTCAGTAAAGGAGCGTAGTTGGGACATCCCGCATCACCCAACGTCACAAGCCCATCACGATCATCAGGGTGACGGCGAAGGCGGTATTGCGGCGCCCCCGCACCCGGCGTAGGACTGTCGCACGGGACGAGAGCGGCGGCGCCTGCGTCACCGGGCGCGGCGGTTCGTACGCGCACGGGAGAGACGGGGCACGCATGCGCACCACTCGCACAGGCCGCACCACGACACGCACCGGCACACGCAGCACGACGGGGCGCACCCTGCTGGCCGCGCTGGCCGTCGGCTCACTGGCGCTGAGCGCCGCCGCGTGCGGCAGCGGCGACAGCAAGAGCACTCCGTCCGCGAGCGGCGGCGCCACGACCTCGGCGGGCGGTGTCCAACTCCCCAAGCTCGACGGGGAGAAGATCGAGGTCGCCGCGGTGTGGACGGGGGCCGAGCAGGCCAACTTCGTGAAGGTGCTCAAGGAGTTCGAGAAGCGGACCGGCGCCACCGTCACCTTCGTCCCCGCCCAGGACCCGATCGTCAACTTCCTCGGTACGAAGATCGCCGGCGGCAGCCCGCCCGATGTGGCGATGCTCCCCCAGGTCGGCGCGATCCAGCAGGCCGTGGCGAAGAAGTGGGCCAAGCCGGCCGGCGCCGAGGCGAAGGCGCAGCTCACCGCGAACTACTCGAAGGTGTGGCAGGACCTGGGCTCGGTCGACGGCACCCAGTACGGGGTGTACTTCAAGGCCGCCAACAAGTCCCTGGTCTGGTACAACACCAAGGTCTTCGACAACGCGGGCGCCACCCCGCCCGCGACGTGGAAGAACTTCCTCACCACGGCCGACACCATCTCCGCGTCCGGCGTGACCCCGGTGTCGGTCGGCGGCGCGGACGGCTGGACCCTCACCGACTGGTTCGAGAACGTCTACCTCTCGCAGGCCGGGCCCGACAAGTACGACCAGCTGGCCAAGCACGCGATCAAGTGGACCGACCCGTCGGTCAAGGACGCCCTCACCACGCTCGCCCAGCTCTTCGGCAAGCCGAACCTGATCGCGGGCGGCGCCAACGGCGCGCTCCAGACCGAGTTCCCCGCCTCCGTCACCCAGACGTTCACCGGCGGCGACCAGCCCAAGGCGGGCATGGTCTTCGAGGGCGACTTCGCGGCGGTCAACATCGCGGAGACCTCCGCCAAGCTCGGCACCGACGCCAAGGCGTTCCCGTTCCCCGCGGTCGGCGACAAGGCGCCGGTCGTCACCGGCGGCGACGCGGCGGTCGCCCTGAAGGACACCAAGGGAGCGCAGGCGCTGCTCACCTGGCTGGGCTCGACGGACGCCGCGAAGATCGCGGCCGGCTCGGGCGGCTTCATCTCGCCGAACAAGGCACTGGACTTCGGCGCGTACCCCAACGACGTGCAGCGCGGCATCGCGAAGGCGCTGATCGGCGCCGGTGACAACGTGCGCTTCGACATGTCGGACCAGGCCCCGCAGTCCTTCGGCGGCACCCCGGGCAAGGGCGAGTGGAAGGACCTCCAGGACTTCCTGAAGAACCCGTCCGACATCGCGGGCACCCAGTCCAGGCTGGAGGCCGACGCGGCCGCGGCGTTCAAGAACTGACCCGGCGATGACCACCGCCACGGCGGGAGGCGCCCCGCCTCCCGCCACGCCCCCCGCGCCCAGGACCCGCAAGAGCGTCACCGCCACGCGCAAGTGGATCGCGGCCGTGTTCCTGCTGCCCGCGCTCGTACTGCTCGGTGCGCTCGTCGTCTATCCGATCGGCTTCTCCGTCTACCGGTCGTTCTTCGACCAGTCGGGGAACTCGTTCGCCGGATTCGACAACTACAAGACGCTGTTCACCGACCCCACCATCCGCACCGCGGTGAAGAACAACGCGATCTGGGTCGTCTGCGCCCCGACGATCGCCACCGCGCTCGGTCTGATCTTCGCGGTGCTGACCGAACGGGTGCGCTGGGGAACGGCGTTCAAGCTCGTCGTCTTCATGCCGATGGCGATCTCCATGCTCGCCGCGGGCATCATCTTCCGGCTGGTGTACGAGCAGGACCCGGCGCGCGGCGTCGCCAATGCCGTGGTGGTGGGCGTGCACGACACGTTCACCGACGCGGCCGGCTATCCCAAGGCACATCCGCTGCCGACCGCACCCCTGAAGGACGGCGGTGGCGGCACGTTCGTCACCCGGGGCCCGGTGAGCGCGGGTACCCCGGCGCTGCTGCCCCTGGTCGGGGTCGCCGCCGACACGATGCCGTCGTCGGCCGCGCCCGCGAAGGCCGCCCCCAGGACCCCGGGCAAGGTCACCGGCACGGTCTGGCTCGACTTCACCAAGGGCGGCGGCGGCCATCCCTCCGTCATCGACCCCAAGGAGCTCGGCCTCAAGGGCATGAAGGTGGAGGCGGTGCGCGGCGGCAAGGTGGTCGCATCCGCCACCGCCGCGGCCGACGGTACGTTCACGCTGCCCGCCGCGGCCGACGGGGCCCAACTCCGGCTCCCCGAGAGCAACTTCCACGCCCCGTACAACGGCGTCGAGTGGCTGGGCCCGGCCCTGGTCACCCCGGCCATCATCGGCTCGTACATCTGGATGTGGGCCGGGTTCGCGATGGTGCTCATCGCGGCGGGCCTCGCGGGTCTGCCGCGCGAACTCCTCGAAGCGGCCCGGGTGGACGGCGCGAACGAGTGGCAGGTGTTCCGGCGCGTGACGGTCCCGCTGCTCGCGCCGGTGCTCGCGGTCGTCCTCGTCACGCTGATGATCAACGTCCTGAAGATCTTCGACCTGGTCTTCATCATCGCGCCCGGCTCCAGCCAGGCCGACGCGAACGTCCTCGCCCTCCAGCTCTACCGCTCCTCCTTCGGCACCGAGGCGGACCTCGGCATCGGCAGCGCGATCGCGGTCCTGCTGCTGCTCCTCGTGATCCCGGTGATGCTCTTCAACATCCGGCGCATGCGCAGGGAGGGCAAGCGATGACCGCCCGCACGACAGCCGCCTCCGGCCGGGGGTCCGGGGGTCGCCCCCCGGGACAGCACAGCACCATCCGGCGCATGCGCAGGGAGGGCAAGCGATGACTCACCTCCGCGCGCACAGAAAGGCCCTGCGATGACCACAGTCGAAGGGATCGTCAAGGCGCGGCAGTCGCTGCCCGCGCGCATCGCCTCGCGGGCGGGCGGCGGCGTCCTGCGCGTGTTCCTCATCCTCGTGGGCCTGTTCTGGCTGATGCCGACCGTGGGGCTGCTGCTCTCCTCGGTCCGCAGCCCCGCCGACATCGCCTCGACCGGCTGGTGGAAGACGTTCGCCGACCCGTCCCAGTTGACCTTCCACAACTACGCGAACCTGCTCGACAACAGCACGATCACCAACTCGCTCCTCTCCACGGTCGCGATCACCGTCCCGGCCACCGTGCTGGTCGTCGTCATCGGCTCGCTCGCCGGCTACGCGTTCGCGTGGATGGACTTCCCCGGGCGCGACTGGTGGTTCATGGTCGTCGTGAGCCTGCTCGTCGTGCCGGTGCAGGTCGCCCTCGTGCCGGTCGCCAAGCTCTTCGGGCAGATCGGGATCTTCGAGACGACGATCGGCGTGATCATCTTCCATGTCGCCTTCGGTCTGCCCTTCGCGATCTTCCTGCTCCGCAACTTCTTCGCGGAGATCCCGAGGGAGCTCCTCGAAGCGGCCCGGCTCGACGGGGCGGGCGAGATCCGCCTGTTCACGCGGGTGGTGATGCCGCTCGGCGGCCCGGCGATCGCGTCGCTCGGCATCTTCCAGTTCCTGTGGGTCTGGAACGACATGCTCGTCGCGCTGATCTTCGCCGACTCCAAGCACCCGCCGATCACGGTGGCCCTGCAACAGCAGGTCCGTCAGTTCGGCAACAACATCGACGTCCTCGCGCCGGGCGCCTTCGTCTCGATGGTCATCCCGCTCGCCGTGTTCTTCGCCTTCCAGCGGCAGTTCGTGTCGGGGGTGATGGCCGGGGCGGTGAAGTAGCGGCCCGCCCTCGGCAGGGCGCTTGGGCCCGGCCTCCCCCCTTGGCAGGGAGCTCGGCCTCGGCACCCTCCCCCTTTGGCAGGGAGCTCCGTCCCGGCACCCTTCCCCCCCCGTGGCAGGGTGCTTGGGCCCGGCATCTTCAGCCCGTCCGGCATTTGAGGACGAGCGCCCTTCAGGCGCGAACGGGGTCTGGGGCGGAGCCCCAGGGGTCTGTACCTCAGCCCGTTCCTAACCCCCGGAGGGTTTCGGGAAGGGGTGGGGTGGGGCATCCCGGGCCTGGGGCGGAGCCCCAGCAACCCCGGCCTTCGTCAGCAGACCGTGCTGGGGCACCCGCGCAGTTCCCCGCGCCCCTAAAGACGTAGGGCACCCGGAGTCGACAGGCCACGCCCTGTAGGGCACCCGGAGCCGCAGCCCACCACCCACACCCACCGCGGCGGAGCCGCGCAAACGGCACAGCCCCCCGCCCCCGGTAGGGCCCCCGGCACCGTACCGGCTAGGCGGCAGCCGTCAGCGCGGCCACCGCCGACTTCGCCAGGTCGTCGAGGTAGCCCTTGGGCAGCCCGCCCTTCACCACCACGAGCCGCCAGTACAGCGGCCCCACGATCAGATCGAGCGCCCGGTCGGGATCCGCCCCGGGCGGCAGCTCGCCCCGCTCGACGGCCTCCCGTACCACCACCACCGCAACCCCCTGCTGCCCGTCGAGCAGCGCCGCCTTGATCGCGTCGGCGATCTCGGGGTGCCGCACCGACTCGACGAGCAGGTCGGGAATGACCTGCGAGGCGATGGGGTGGCGCAGGGCCATGGAGGCCACGGCGAGCAGCGCGCGGATGTCCCCGTACAGCGACCCCGTGTGCGGCACCGGGAGTCCCTGCTCGGCGAAGACCGACACCAGGTCGAGCACCATGGCGAGCTTCGACTTCCAGCGCCGGTAGACCGCCGTCTTGCCGACGCCCGCGCGCCGCGCGATGCCCTCGATGGACATCCGGGCGAAGCCGACCGCGGCGAGTTCCTGGAAGACGGCCCCCCGAATGGCGTCCGTCACGTCCTCGCGCAGCACGGCGGCCCCGGCGGGTGCGCGACGTGACGGCGGGCGGCTGGTGGCGGCGGTCTCCGGGTCCGTCTTGGTCATGGCTTGAGCATAGCGTTGCGACGAGACGGTTGCGTTGCGACGCCATCGCGTCCTACTCTCGCCGAAGCGACGATACGGTTCCGTCCCGTCGCGCCCGTCCCCCGCTCCGGGAATCCTCCCGCCGCGGGTGATCCTCCGCCCCGGGAAGCCTCCCGGGTCCCGGCGAAAGCGACCGTAGTGAGCCAGACCGCAGCTGCGCGCCCGACCGCAGCACCATCGGCAGCATCGGCCTCCATCCCGATGCAGTCCGGCCGCCGCACCGGCGACCAGGCCCTGACCCCGGCCGAACTGGCCGCCAAGTACGGCCTGAAGGTGAGCGGCGCCCGCCCGACGCTGCCCGACTACACGCGTCAGCTGTGGGCCCGGCGCCACTTCATCACCGCCTTCGCCACGGCCAAGCTGACCGCGCAGTACAGCGAGGCGAAGCTGGGCCAGATCTGGCAGCTGATGACGCCGCTCCTGAACGCGGCCGTGTACTACTTCATCTTCGGCATCCTGATGGGCAACAAGTCCAGCACCCCGGACTACATCCCGTGGCTGGTCACGGGCGTGTTCATCTGGACCTTCACGGCCAACTCGATCATGTCGGGCACCCGCGCGATCACCGGCAACATCGGCCTCGTGCGCGCGCTGCACTTCCCTCGCGCCTCGCTGCCGGTCTCGCTCGCCCTCCAGCAGCTCCAGCAGCTGCTCTTCTCGCTGGCCGCGCTGGCGATCATCATCATGAGCTTCGGCCAGCTGCCCAGCGTCTCCTGGCTGCTGCTGGTCCCGGCCCTGGTCCTGCAGTCGATGTTCAACACGGGCCTCGCCCTGGTGATGGCCCGGATCACCGCGAAGACCCCGGACATCGCCCAGGTGATGCCGTTCATCCTGCGCACCTGGATGTACATGTCCGGCGTGATGTGGAACCTCGCCCCGCAGCTCCACAAGCTGCCGCACATCGTGGGCCGGCTGCTCGGCCTCAACCCGGTCGCGGTCTACATCGACCTGGTCCGCTTCGCGATGATCAAGAGCTTCCACGCCAAGCAGCTGCCCCCGCACGTGTGGGCGGTGGCCGGCGGCTGGGCCGTCATCGCGCTGGCGGCGGGCTTCATCTACTTCTGGAAGGCAGAGGAGCAGTACGGCCGTGGCTGATACGAAGACGGCGGACCCCGCCATCCTGAGCCGGGACACCGCGCCGGACGCACCCGGCACGGGCGACGCGCTCGGCACACCGACCGTGATCGCCGACGACGTCCACATCGTCTACAAGGTCAACGGGGCCGGATCCAAGGGCAGGGGCGGCGCCACCGCCGCGCTCAACCGGATCGTCTCCCGCAAGGAGCGCCCCGGCATGCGCGAGGTGCACGCCGTCAAGGGCGTGAGCTTCGTGGCCCGGCGCGGCGAGGCGATCGGCCTCATCGGCTCCAACGGCTCGGGCAAGTCGACCCTGCTCAAGGCGGTCGCGGGCCTCCTCCCGACGGCCCGGGGCAAGATCTACACGCAGGGCCAGCCCTCGCTGCTCGGCGTGAACGCGGCGATGATGAACGACCTGACCGGCGAGCGCAACGTCACCCTCGGCGGCCTCGCCATGGGCATGTCCCGCGAGGAGGTGCGCGAACGCTACGACGACATCGTCGACTTCTCCGGGATCAACGAGAAGGACGACTTCATCTCGCTCCCCATGCGTACGTACTCCTCCGGCATGGGCGCCCGCCTCCGGTTCTCCATCGCCGCCGCCAAGAACCACGACGTGCTGCTCATCGACGAGGCCCTGGCCACCGGTGACGCCCGGTTCCAGCGCCGCAGCCAGGAGCGCATCACCGAGCTGCGCGAGGAGGCCGGCACGGTCTTCCTGGTCAGCCACAGCAACGCCTCGATCAGGGAGACCTGCGAGCGCACCCTGTGGCTGGAGTCGGGCACCCTGCGGATGGACGGCCCCACGGCCGAGGTGCTCGCGGCGTACGAGCAGTACACGAAGAAGAAGTAGGCGGCCTCCCCACCCCACAGGGTGCGGCGCGCCCTTGTGGTGTCCCGCACCACAAGGGCGTACGGCGCTGCGCGCATCCTCCGTCGCGGCGCCCCGTCAATCGCGACATAGCGCGCATAAACTTCGCGCGATGACGCCCTCTCAGATGCCCCCGCCGCCCGCCCGGGTCCGCATCCCGGCCCCCGCGACCGCGCCCGACCCGGGCGCCCTCGGCCGCCGGACCCGGTACGCGGCGCTCGCCGCCGGCTGGGTCGCCACCCGCGCGCTGATGCTGCACCTCCTGGTCACCGACCGGCTCGGCGTCGGCGGCGTGAGCGGCGAGGTGTACGTCCTCTACCGCCGCTGGTACGACCAGCTCACCACCGGCACGTTCCCCTTCGGCGACCCCACCTGGCAGTACCCGCCGGGCGCGGGCGCGGTGCTGCTGACCCCCTCGCTCTTCCCCTTCCTCACCTTCTTCCAGGCCTTCACCGCCGTCACCCTCGGCTGCGACGCGCTGATCGCCCTCGCCCTGGTGCGGGCCGGCGCCCGCCCCGGCGGCAGCGCGGCCGGGGCCTGGCTGTGGGTCGGCGGCCTCCCGCTCCTGCTCCACGTCCCGTACGCCCGCTACGACGTACAGGTCACCGCCCTCGCCGTGGGCGCCCTGCTCGCGCTGCGCCGCAGGCCGGGCCTCGGCGGGGCGCTCGCGGGTCTCGGCGCCCTGGTCAAGGTGTGGCCGCTGCTCGCCCTGGTCGGCGCCCCGCCCGGCCGCAGCACCCGGCGCGCCCTGCTCGGCGCGCTCGGTGCGGCGGCCGCCCTGCTCACCGTGCTGGCCCTCGCCTTCGACCACGCCCTGGACTTCGCGCGCCAGCAGGGCGGCCGGGGGCTCCAGATCGAGTCCCTCGGCGGCACCGCCCTCCAACTCGCCCACCTGGCGACGGGCCGCCCCGGACAGGTGGTCTACCGCTACGGCGCCATGGAGTTCACCGGGTCGTACGCCTCCGCGCTCGCCACCGTGAGCCTGGTCCTGACCGGACTCGCCGTCTGCTGGCTGGTGTTCTGGCGGGTGCGCGCCCGGCGGTGGACGGTGGCGGTGCCGCTGGACGCCGCGCTGTGCGCGGTGCTCCTGTTCACCGTGACGAGCCGGGTGATCAGCCCCCAGTACCTCGTGTGGCTCCTCGGGCTCGCCGCGGTCTGCCTCACCTCGGGCCGCACCACCCAGCGCCCGGTGGCCCACCTCCTGCTCCCCGCGGCGGCGTTGAGCGCCCTCGCCTTTCCCTGCCTGTACGACGAGGTCATCGCGGGCAGCGCCCTGGGCACGGCGGTCATGGCCGCCCGCAACACCTTGCTCCTGGCAGCCGCCCTGATCTCCTGCCGCAGACTGTGGACCGCGACGGCCACGGCGTCCACGACCACCGTCACCGGCACCGCACCGTCCGGCCGACGCGACGCGAGCGCCTCCGACGCCTGAGGCCACGAGGCCACGTACCCGGTGTTCCCGGGAGCCCGCCTGCGGCGCGGCCGAGCGCCCGGCACGCGAAAGGGGCGCCCACCACGAACGGTGGGCGCCCCTTTCGGACGCGTACGGCGCTCAGATCCCTACGGCGCTCAGGTGTGCGTGCGCAGCAGCGTCCGCATGGTCCGCATCGCGACCGACAGGTTGGCCAGGTCGAACGCGTCGGAGGACTGGATCTCCTCCAGGGTCGAGCGCGCACGCCCCAGGATCGCCGCGTTCTTCTCCTCCCACGCCTTGAAGCGCTCCTCCGGCGAGCCCTCGCCGTTGCCGGCCGACAGGACGTCCTGCGTCAGCCCGGCGTGGGCCGCGAACAGGTCCTCGCGGATGGCGGCGCGGGCCATCGACTGCCAGCGGTCGGCCCGCGGCAGCTCGATGATCCGGTCGAGCAGCTGGGTGATCCGCAGCCGGTCGGCCAGGTCGTAGTAGACCTCGGCGACCTGGAGCGGCTCCTTGCCGGTACGGGCCGCGATGGCGACGATGTCGAGCGCAGGGAAGGCCGAGGAGAACCCGGCGACCCGCCGCGCGAGCTCCTCGGGCACGCCCACGCCGGTCAGCTCGTCCAGGATGTTCTGGTGCCACTCCAGGTCGGCGCCCTTGAGCAGACCCGCGAGCGCGTCCCAGACCTGGGCCACGCCGGCCGAGAAGTCCTCGATCGTCTCGGCGATCTGGAGCGGCTGCGGCCGGTTGTTGAGCAGCCAGCGGGTGCCGCGCTCCACCAGGCGGCGCGAGTGCAGCCGGATCCGGGTCTGGACCTCGGCGGCGACCTTGTTGTCGAGCGCCTCGACCGCGTCCCACACCCCGTTGACGCCGAAGATCTCGCGGGCCGCGGCGTGCGCCCGCACGATCTCTTCGAGGGAGGCCCCGGTCTCCTCGCGCAGCCGGTGCAGGAAGGTCGAACCACCGATGTTGACGGTGTCGTTGACCAGGACCGTGGTGATGATCTCGCGGCGCAGCGCGTGCCCGTCGACCGCCTCGGTGAACTTCTCGCGGAGCTGCTCGGGGAAGTAGGCGTGCAGCAGGCCGGCCAGGTACGGGTCGTCCGGGAGCACCGTGTGGATGAGCTCGTCGGCCACCGTGATCTTGGTGTAGGCGAGTAGCACGGCGAGCTCGGGCTGGCTGAGCCCCTTGCCGCCGTTGAGCAGCTCGCGGATCTGACGGTCGTTGGGCAGGAACTCGATGGCCCGGTCCAGGTGGCCGTCGCGGCCCAGGCGGCGCATGAAGCGCTGGTGGGCGTGGAGCAGCGAGGGCGACTGCGCGACCGCGTTGGCCAGCGCCACGTTCTGCGCGTAGTTGTTGCGCAGCACCAGGTGGCCGACCTCGTCGGTCATCGCCGCGAGGATCTTGTTGCGCTGCTTGACGGTCATGTCGCCGTCGGTGACGAGCCCGTTGAGCAGGATCTTGATGTTCACCTCGTGGTCGGAGGTGTCCACACCGGCGCTGTTGTCGATGGCGTCGGTGTTGATCTTGCCGCCCTCGCCCTCGGGCCCGCCCTTGCGGTCGAACTCGATGCGGCCGAGCTGGGTGAGACCGAGGTTGCCGCCCTCGCCGACGACCTTGACCCGCAGGTCCTCGCCGTTGACGCGGATCGCGTCATTGGCCTTGTCGCCGACATCGGCGTTGGACTCCGCCGACGACTTCACGTACGTGCCGATGCCGCCGTTCCACAGCAGGTCGACCGGGGCCTTGAGGATCGCCTGCATCAGGTCGGCGGGGGTCAGCTTGGTGACGCCGGCCGGGATGCCGAGGGCCTCGCGGATGTGCGCGTTCACCGGGATCGACTTGGCGGTGCGGGGGTGGATGCCGCCGCCGGCCGAGAGCAGCTCGGTGTTGTAGTCGGCCCAACTGGAGCGCGGCAGGTCGAACAGGCGGCGGCGCTCGGCGTAGGAGACCGCCGCGTCGGGCTGCGGGTCGATGAAGATGTGCCGGTGGTCGAAGGCGGCCACCAGGCGGATGTGCTCCGAGAGCAGCATGCCGTTGCCGAACACGTCGCCCGACATGTCGCCGACGCCGACGACCGTGAAGTCCTCGCTCTGGCTGTCGTGGCCCAGCTCGCGGAAGTGCCGCTTGACGGACTCCCAGGCGCCGCGGGCGGTGATGCCCATGCCCTTGTGGTCGTAGCCGGCGGAGCCGCCGGACGCGAACGCGTCGCCGAGCCAGAAGTCGTAGCTGATCGCCACGTTGTTGGCGATGTCCGAGAACGTCGCGGTGCCCTTGTCGGCGGCGACCACCAGATAGGTGTCGTCCTCGTCGTGGCGGACCACGTCGGCCGGCGGGACGACCTCGCCCGCGACCAGGTTGTCGGTGATGTCGAGCAGCGCCGAGATGAACGTCTTGTAGCTGGCGATGCCCTCGGCGAGCCACGCGTCGCGGTCCACCGACGGGTCGGGGAGCTGCTTGGCGACGAAGCCGCCCTTGGCGCCGACCGGCACGATGACGGTGTTCTTCACCATCTGCGCCTTGACCAGGCCGAGGATCTCGGTGCGGAAGTCCTCGCGCCGGTCGGACCAGCGCAGACCGCCCCGGGCGACCTTGCCGAAGCGCAGGTGGACGCCCTCGACGCGCGGCGAGTAGACCCAGATCTCGAACTGCGGGCGGGGCGCCGGGAGATCGGGGATCGCCTGCGGGTCGAACTTCATCGAGATGTACGCGTGGGGGTTGCCCTCGGCGTTCTTCTGCCAGTAGTTCGTCCGCAGCGTCGCCTTGATGACGGTGAGGAAGGAGCGCAGGATGCGGTCCTCGTCCAGGCTCGCGACCTGGTCGAGGGCGCCGTCGAGCTCTTCGAGCAGGCCGTCGATGAGCTCGGTGCCGGCCTTCTGGCGCTCCGGCGAGAGGCGCGCCTCGAAGAGCGAGACCAGCAGCCGGGTGGTGTGGACGTTGTCGCGGAGGGTGTCCTCCATGTAGTCCTGGCTGAAGGTGGAGCCGGCCTGGCGCAGGTACTTGGCGTAGGCGCGGAGCACCATCGCCTGGCGCCAGTTGAGGCCGGCGCGCAGCACCAGGGAGTTGAAGCCGTCGTTCTCGGCGGCGCCGGTCCACGTCGCGGCGAAGGCTTCCTGGAAGCGCTCGCGGGCGTCGTCGGCCAGGTAGTCGCCCGTGCCGTTGGCCTTCTTCGGCATGCGCAGGCCGAAGTCGTAGATCCAGGCGTGCGTACGGTCCGCGCAGCGCAGCTCGTAGGGGCGCTCGTCGGTGACCTCGACGCCCAGGCGCTGGAGCACCGGGAGCACCGCGGAGAGCGAGACCTGCTCGCCGATCCGGTAGATCTTGAAGCGGCGCTCACCGGGGGCGGCGCCGACCGGCTCGTACAGGGAGAGCGCGAAGTCCCGCCGCCCGTGGGTGAGTTGCTCCAGGTGGACGAGGTCGGCGACGGCCGCGCGCGGCGAGTGGTCGGCCTTGTAGCCCTCGGGGAAGGCGTGTCCGTAGCGGCGCAGCAGCTCGGCGGCGCGCTCCTCGCCGCACTCGGCGTTCAGCGCGTCGGAGAAGCCGTCGGCCCAGGAGCGGGCGGCGTCGACCAGGCGGCCCTCGATGCGCTCGGAGTCGGCGTCGGTCAGCGCGGCGAGCTCGGTGCCGGCCGGGACGCGGACCACGAAGTGGAGCCGGGACAGGATCGACTCGGTGTTCCACGCGGTGAAGTCGACGCTGGTGCCGCCGAGCTCCTCCTTGAGGATGTCGATGAGCCGCAGCCGGACGCCCGTGGTGTAGCGGTCGCGGGGCAGGTAGATCAGCGCCGAGTAGTAGCGGCCGTACTCGTCCTGGCGCAGGTAGAGCCGCAGCCGGCGGCGCTCCTGGAGGTACAGGACGGAGGTCACGATGGAGCGCAGCTGGTCGGCGGGGGTCTGGAACAGTTCGTCGCGCGGGTAGGTCTCCATGATCTGGAGCAGGTCGCGGCCGTCGTGGCTGTTGGGCGAGAAGCCGGCGCCCTTGAGGACTTCCTGGACCTTGCGGCGCACGACGGGCACCCGGCGCACCGACTCTGTGTACGCGGCCGAGGAGAACAGGCCGAGGAAGCGGCGCTCGCCGATCACGTTGCCCTGCTCGTCGAACTTCTTCACGCCGACGTAGTCGAGGTAGGACGGGCGGTGCACGGTGGAGCGGCTGTTCGCCTTGGTCAGCACGAGCAGCTTGTGCTCGCGGGCCTTGGCGCGGGCGTCGGCGGGCAGCCTGCTGAAGGACGGCGAGACGGGGTGGGCGTCGTCCTCGCCGTGCTTGGGGTCGGAGCGCAGGATGCCGAGGCCGGTGCCGGGGACGGCGGACAGCGAGTCGTCGTCGGTGAGCTGGTACTCGCGGTAGCCGAGGAAGGTGAAGTGGTCGGTGGAGAGCCAGCGCAGCAGCTCGCGGGCCTCGTCGACGTCCTCGTCGAGGAGGTCGCCGGCCTTCGGCTCCTTGGGCAGCTCGTCGGCGATGCGCAGCGCGGCGTCGCGCATCTTCTCCCAGTCCTCGACGGCTTCCCGCACGTCGGACAGGACGCGCAGCAGATCGGCGGTGATCTGCTTCAGGTCGGCCCGGTCGGTCTCGCGGTCGATCTCGACGTGGATCCAGGACTCGGTGAGCGCGTCGTGCGGAAGCTCGGTGGTCTGGTCGGCGGTGTCGAGCACCTCGATGAGCTTGCCGGTGACGTCGCGGCGCACGACGACCTGCGGGTGGATCACCACGTGGATGCCGCGGTTCTGCCGGGACAGCTCGTTGGTGACCGAGTCGACCAGGAAGGGCATGTCGTCGGTGACGACCTCCACCACGGAGTGGCTGCAGGTCCAGCCGTTCTCCTCGACGGTCGGGGTGTGCACCCGAACGTTGGCGGTGCCCTGCGGCCGGTTCTCCGCGAGGCGGTAGTGGGAGAGCGCGGCGCCGAAGACGTCGACCGGGTCGCGGTCGGCGAGGTCCTCGGGCGCGGTGTGCAGGTAGTAGCGCTGGAGGTATCCGAGGAGGACGCCCTGGTCGGGACCTTCCTCGCTCGTGGCCTCGGTCGTGGCCGCCCGGTCGCTCCTGGGGGTGTCCCCCAGGGCTCCGGGCCCCCCGGCCGGGCTGTTCTCAGCTACCCGGGCCGCCCGTGCGAGCAGCTCGGCCTTGGCTTCGTCCAGCTTGGTCTGCATGTCCTCTGGCTCCTGTCGCGCGCCGTTGCGTGACGTAGGGGAAAGAAGCGACGCAACGCCACGACGCGGGGTGTCCGGTCGGTGTCGACGCTATGCCGCGATGAGAGTTACCCGGGCGCATACCGGCCAATTTTGTGGCTTCGGGCCTTGATTCCGGGTGGAGGGGACCAGCGACTGCCCGGACGCCGTGGCGCTCCGGGCGCAGGGCAGAGGCGGCAGTGCCTCCGCGACATATCGCGCTGATCACGGGACAAGGCTATCGCTCCTGCACCCCGGCTCGTCATGAGCCTCTTGTGTACAAAAGACGGGCCCGTAGTTGGACACTCTGGACAGGCGGCACCGACGCGAACCGGCCGCGCGACCGAACACGCGCCCGACCGCGGTCACGCGCGCCGTCGGCCCACGAGCTCCTCGGCCACCGCCACCGCCTCCGCGAGGGTGTCGACGACGGGAACACCGGCGGCCGCGAGGCTGGTCCGGCTGTGCGAGCCGCCGGTGAACAGCACGGCCCGCGCGCCCACGGCGTCCGCCGCCACCGCGTCGTCCACCGCGTCCCCGATCACCACGATCCGCTCGCCGGATATCTCCGGGTCGGCGGCGCGCAGCGCGGTGAGATGGCGCACCATGTGCTCGGCCTTGCTGCCGTGCGAGGGGCCGGTGCGTCCGTCGACGCGCAGGAAGTGCTCCGTGATGCCGTGCCGGCGCACGATCGGCACCAGGTGTTCATGGGGCGCCATGGAGAGCAGAGACTGGCCGAGACCGGCCGCGTACCGCGCGGCGAGGAGCTCCGCCGCGCCCTCGGTGAGCCCGCAGCCGTCCGCGCGCGCCCAGTACTGCTCGTGGAAGGCGGCGTCCATGACCAGCCACTCGGCGTCGGTGGGCAGGCGTCCCATCAGGCGCTGGTAGAACCGGGGGATCGGCACGCAGTACAGGTCGCGGTAGCGCTCCAGCGTGATCGGTTCGATGCCCAGCTGCGCGAAGGCGGCGTTGGTCGCCTCGATGACCGCCGCGATGTCGTCGAGCAGTGTGCCGTTCCAGTCCCAGACCAGATGAGCCGGGCGCCCGCCCGTTTCCCGCCTGCTGGTCCCCATGCCGTTCCCCATGCCGTTCCCCATGCACAAAAGGTACCCATCCCCACTGACAATCGACCGTGCGCCGGTGTTCCGGCCGGTCAGGAGGCCGGGGAGGGTCGGTCGGGGCCCCGGGGGGGGGGAGGATCAGGCGATCAGGTTGGGGATCTCCTGCACCCCGAACCACAGCAGCTCGTGGTCGTCGGCCCCGTCCACCGTGAACTGGGCGTCGTCGTCGCCGTGATCGGCGGCGCCGAGCGCCTCCGCCGCGGCCGTCACGTCGGTCACCGCGTCCTCGGCGTCCACGTGGACGGCGGCCGCCTTGGCCAGCGCGATCGCGGAGGCGATCCTGACCTCGCCGAGCGAACTCGCGTCCAGGGCGCTGTCCGGGTCGGCGCTCGCGGTGTCGTCGGGCACGTCGGCGGCGATCACGACGCGGCGCCTGACGGTGCCGGGCTCCCCGGCGAGCAGGCGCAGCGAGGCGGCCGCGGCCCGGCTGAGCGCCGCGTACTCCAGCTCCTCGATGTCGTCCGAGACGTACCACTCGCGCAGGCCCGGCGTGACGGCGTAGGCGGTGAGCGGCGCGGGGCCGAGCTCTCCGGCGCGGTGCGCCGTCGCGAGACCGGAGATGGTCAGGGGTACGTAGACGCGCATGACAGACCGCTCTCTTCTCGTCGTCTCATCGGGTCGGGAGACGGCTTCAGGATACGCGCGGGAGTCCCCCTTCGAGCTGCCGGTGCCCCCTTGGCTCCGCTCCCCCGCCGGGCCGTTCCGAGCGGGTCCCACCTGGGAAGACACCGGGCGCGCTCATCCGGATAGGTGAACCGGGGTGGGTGCCCCGCACCCCGGGCACGGTCCTTGCGGCGGCTCCCGCCGTCCCCGTACAAGATCCCCAACAGAGGTTACCGACTGGTATTGACCCACTGGTATCGAAGGGGGCGGCAGCCATGAGCAGGACCACGACCGGGCCGGCGGGACGCGACGATCAGCGCGGGCCCGGCGGTGCCGGAAGCCGGCGGCCCGAGCGGCTGACCCCGCACGAGCTGTTCGCGCAGAAACTGCTCGCGGTGCTCAGCGGCGAGCGTCCGGTGCACTGGATGCTCGGCCTCACCGTGGGCGAGGCGTACGAGCAGCTGGTGCGGCTCGCCCCGGGCACCCCCTTCCGCACCCGCGGCGCCCGTCCCGTCGTACGGTCCTGCCGCGCGGCCCCGCCGGCCCGCGGGATCGTCGAGGCGGCCGCCTGCATCGCCGCGGGCGAGCAGGTGCGTGCCATGGCCTTCCGGCTGGAGCAGGGCGCCGACCTGCGCTGGCGCTGCGCCGCCGTGGAGCTGGGCGGTGAACGCGTACCGGCGTAGCGGGGTACGGCGAGGGGCCCGGCACCTGTCCGGTGCCGGGCCCCTCGATCGCGTACCGCGCCGCTACTTCTTGCGGCGGCGGCCGCCCGTCGTCTTCTGCGCCTTGCGGCGCTCGGCGCGCGTCAGGCCGTCGCCCTCGGAGCGGGCCTGCTCGTCGTCACCGTTGTCGAAGTCGCCCTCGACGATGCCGCCCTCGCCGTCCACCGTCGGCGCCGAGAAGTGCAGCCGGTCCGGGCGCTGCGGGGCGTCCAGGCCCTTGGCCCGGATCTCCGGACGCGCGGCCGGGATGGTGTCCTCCTTGGTGAGCGAGGGGGCGTCGGTGAGCGCGGCGTCCACGACCGGGACCTCCTCGACCTGCTGCTCGACCTGGACCTCCAGGTTGAACAGGTAGCCGACCGACTCCTCCTTGATGCCCTCCATCATGGCGTTGAACATGTCGAAGCCCTCGCGCTGGTACTCGACCAGCGGGTCCTTCTGCGCCATGGCCCGCAGGCCGATGCCCTCCTGGAGGTAATCCATCTCGTAGAGGTGCTCGCGCCACTTGCGGTCGAGGACCGAGAGCACCACGCGGCGCTCCAGCTCACGCATGATGTCGGAGCCGAGCTGCTCCTCACGGGAGGCGTACTGCTCGTAGATGTCGTCCTTGACGGACTCGGCGATGAACTCGGCCGTGATGCCCGCACGGTCGCCCGCCGCGTCCTCCAGCTCCTCCACGGTGACCTTCACCGGGTAGAGCTGCTTGAAGGCGCCCCACAGCCGGTCCAGGTCCCACTCCTCGGCGAAGCCCTCGACGGTCTCGGCCTGGATGTAGGCGTCGATCGTGTCGTCCATGAAGTGGCGCACCTGGTCGTGCAGGTCCTCGCCCTCCAGGACGCGGCGGCGCTCGCCGTAGATGACCTCGCGCTGGCGGTTGAGCACCTCGTCGTACTTCAGGACGTTCTTGCGGGTCTCGAAGTTCTGCTGCTCGACCTGCGACTGGGCGGACGCGATCGCGCGCGTCACCATCTTGTTCTCGATCGGCACGTCGTCCGGCACGTTGGCCATCGCCATGACGCGCTCGACCATCTGGGCCTTGAACAGGCGCATCAGGTCGTCGCCGAGCGACAGGTAGAAGCGGGACTCGCCCGGGTCGCCCTGACGGCCGGAGCGGCCGCGCAGCTGGTTGTCGATGCGGCGGGACTCGTGGCGCTCGGTGCCCAGCACGTACAGACCGCCGAGGTCCTTGACCTCTTCGAACTCGGCCTTGACGGCCTGCTCGGCCTTCTCCAGGGCGGCGGGCAGCGCGGCGGCCCACTCCTCGACGTGCTCGACCGGGTCGAGGCCCGCCTGGCGCAGCTCGGCCTCGGCGAGGTCGTCCGGGTTGCCGCCGAGCTTGATGTCGGTGCCTCGTCCGGCCATGTTGGTGGCGACGGTGACGGCGCCCTTGCGGCCGGCCTGGGCCACGATGGTGGCCTCACGGTCGTGCTGCTTGGCGTTGAGCACCTCGTGCTGGATGCCGCGCTTGGAGAGCTGCTGCGAGAGGTACTCGGACTTCTCGACCGAGGTGGTGCCGACCAGGATCGGCTGGCCCTTCTCGTGCTTCTCGGCGATGTCGTCGACGACCGCCTCGAACTTGGCGACCTCGGTGCGGTAGATCAGGTCCGACTGGTCCTTGCGGACCATGGGCCGGTTGGTCGGGATCGGGACGACGCCCAGCTTGTAGATCTGGTGGAACTCGGCGGCCTCGGTCATCGCCGTACCGGTCATGCCGGACAGGCCGGGCCCTTCCTTGCCCTCCTGGTCGTGGCGCTTGTAGAGGCGGAAGAAGTTCTGCAGGGTGATCGTGGCGAGCGTCTGGTTCTCGTCCTTGATGTCCACCCCTTCCTTCGCCTCGATCGCCTGGTGCATGCCCTCGTTGTAGCGGCGGCCGGCGAGGATACGGCCGGTGTGCTCGTCGACGATCATGACTTCGCCGTCCATGACGACGTAGTCCTTGTCCTTCTTGAACAGTTCCTTCGCCTTGATGGCGTTGTTCAGGTAACCGACGAGCGGGGTGTTCACCGACTCGTAGAGGTTGTCGATGCCCAGCCAGTCCTCGACCTTGGCGACGCCCGGCTCGTGGATGGCGACGGTGCGCTTCTTCTCGTCGACCTCGTAGTCGCCGGTCTCCTCGATGCCCTTCAGCGGGTTGCCCGCCTCGCCCTTGGTCAGGCGCGTCACCAGCTTGGCGAAGTCGCCGTACCACTTGGTGGCCTGGTCGGCCGGGCCGGAGATGATCAGCGGCGTACGCGCCTCGTCGACGAGGATCGAGTCGACCTCGTCGACGATCGCGAAGTTGTGGCCGCGCTGGACGAGCTCGTCCTGGGACCACGCCATGTTGTCGCGGAGGTAGTCGAAGCCGAACTCGTTGTTCGTGCCGTACGTGATGTCACACGCGTACATGGCGCGACGCTCGGCGGGCGACATGTTGGCGAGGATGCAGCCGACCTCGAGACCGAGGAACTTGTGCACCCGGCCCATCATCTCGGAGTCGCGCTCGGCCAGGTAGTCGTTGACCGTGATCAGGTGCACGCCCTTGCCGGACAGCGCGTTGAGGTAGGCCGGCAGCGTACCGACGAGGGTCTTGCCCTCACCGGTCTTCATCTCGGCGACGTAGCCGAGGTGCAGCGCGGCGCCGCCCATCATCTGGACGTCGTAGTGGCGCTGGCCGAGGACGCGCTTGGCGGCCTCACGCACGGTCGCGAAGGCTTCGGGGAGCAGGTCGTCCAGGCTCTCGCCGCCCGCGTACCGCTCCTTGTACTCGTCGGTGAGGGCTCGCAGCTCGGCGTCGGAGAGGTTGACGAAGTCCTCTTCGATGGAGTTGACCTGGTCCGCGATGCGGTGCAGCTTGCGCAGGATCTTGCCTTCGCCTGCACGCATGATCTTTGAGAGGACGGACACGGGGGTTGGTCTCCTTGCCGGTCGGGCCTGGCGCGGTCGAGTGGCTATGGGTGTGGATACAGCAACGGTCATCGTATGCGAGGACCCGGCCGCGCCGGGAGTCTGCTGTTACGACAACGGACAGGACTCCCCGAAGGTGCCGGGCTGAGGCGGAAATGGGGTGGCCCGGCGGCCCTGGACCCGCGCAGAATCGGGCGATGGAACCCGTCACGCTCACCTCCGAGCGGCTGCTGCTGCGTCCGCTCGGCCCGCAGGACATCGACGCCGTCCACGAGGGCGCGCAGGACCCGGCGGTCCAGCGCTGGACGACCATCCCGTCCCCCTACGCGCGCTCCGACGCCGAGACCTTCGCCGGGGAGATCGCGCCGCAGGCCTGGAAGTCCGGCACCGAGTACTCCTTCGCGGTCCTCCCCAGGGACGGCGGTCCGCTGCTCGCCGTCACGGGCGTCATGGCGCGCGGCTCGGGCACCGCCGAGATCGGCTTCTGGGCGGTGGCCGAGCACAGGGGACGCGGCTATGTGACGGAGGCCGTGGTGCGGCTCGCCCGCTGGGCGTTCACGGAGGCCGGGATCGACCGTCTCGAATGGCGGGCCGAGGTCGGCAACACCGGCTCGCGGGCCGTCGCCGAACGGGCCGGGTTCACCCTGGAGGGCACCCTGCGCGCGGGCAGCGTCAACAAGGGCACCCGCCGCGACACCTGGATCGGCGCCCTGCTCCCCTCCGACCTGGGCCTGCCGAGCGTGCTTCCGCATCTGCCCGCGCGGGACTGAACCCGGTCGGCGGACCCTGGAGCGCTGTCAGTGGCGGCCACTATCGTGCGGAGCATGACCAGCCTGCCGTCCCCCGCCGTGGAACTGTCCGCCGACGAGGCCCGCCGGATCGCCCTGCGCGCGCAGGGCCTCCTGGGCGCGGCCGACCGCAAGGGCGGGGTGCGCGGGGTGCTGCGCCATCTCGGCGCGGTCCAGCTCGACACCATCTCCGTGCTCGCCCGCTCGCACGAGCTCGTCGCCTACGCCCGCCTCGGCGCGGTCGGCCGCAAACCCGTCGAGGAGGCGTACTGGAGCGGCAGCCATGCCTTCGAGTACTGGTCGCACGCGGCGTGCATCCTGCCCGTCGAGGAGTGGCCGCACTTCGCCTTCCGCCGCCGCGCCTACCGCGCCCGGCCGCACTGGGGCCACGACCTGCCGGACGGCGCCTACGAGCAGGTGATCAAGCAGCTGCGCGCCGAGGGGCCGCTCACGGCAACGGACTTGGGCGGCGCCAAGAACAAGGGCGAATGGTGGGACTGGTCGGCCTCGAAGGTCGCCGTCGAGCGGGCGCTGATGTACGGCGAGGTGGTCTGCACCGAACGGCGCGGCTGGAAGCGGGTGTACGACCTGGCGGAGCGTGCCATTCCGGGCGCGCTGCTCCACGACGACCTGGACGACACGGAGTGCGTACGCCGCCTGGTGCGGCTCGCCGGGCAGTCGCTCGGGGTCGGCACCCGGGCGGACATCGCCGACTACCACCGCCTCAAGGGCGAGCAGTTCGACGCGGTGGTCGCCGATTCGGGTCTGGTGCCGGTCGCCGTGGAAGGCTGGTCCAAGCCGGCCTGGGCCGATCCCGAGGCGCTGGCCACCGCGCCGCGCGGCCGCCACCGCACCACCTTGCTGTCGCCGTTCGACTCACTGGTCTGGGAGCGCGCCCGCACCGAGCGGATCTTCGGCTTCACCCACCGCCTGGAGGCGTACGTCCCCAAACCCAAGCGGATCCACGGGTACTTCGCGATGCCGCTGCTCTCCGGCGGCAGGCTGATCGGCCGGGTCGACCCGGCGCGCGAGGGGCGCACCCTGGTCGCGCGTCAGGTCTCGCTGGCCTCGCCGAAGGCCGTCGGCCCCATGGCCCAGGCCTTGGTGGAGGCGGCCCAGTGGGTGCGGTGCGACGCCGTACGGATCGAGCGGGCCGGGACACCCCAGGAGGCGGCCGCACTGACCGCCGCACTCGCTACCTGATCTCCAGGATCTTCTCGCGCATCGCGTAGACCACCGCTTCCATCCTGGAGTGCAGCTGGAGCTTCTCCAGGATGTTGCGCACATGGTTCTTCACGGTGTTCTCGGAGATGAACAACTGCTTGGCGATGTCCCGGTTGTTCATTCCCGTCGCGACGAGCTTGAGGACCTCCAGCTCACGGTCGGTGAGCCGGGGCGCGGGCACCAGGCGGCGCTCGTCGGTGCGCTGGATCATCGATTTGAACTCGGTGAGCAGCTTGGAGGCCATCGAGGGGCTGATCTGCGACTGGCCGTCGGCGACCGCCCGGATCGCGGTGGCCACCTCGTCGGTGGAGATCTCCTTGAGGAGGTAGCCGGTCGCGCCGGCCTTGATCGCGTCGTAGAGGTCGGCCTCCTCGTCGCTGATCGTCAGCATGATGATCTTCGCGCTGGGAGCCACCTCCTTGATGGAGGTACACGCCTCGATGCCGCCGCGCCGGGGCATCCGCACATCCATGAGGACGATGTCGGGCAGCAGGTCGGCCGCCTTGTCCACCGCCTCCGCGCCGTCCCCCGCCTCGCCGACGACCTGGATGTCCTCCTCGGCGGCGAGCACGATCTCGAGACCCCGGCGGAAGAGGGCGTGGTCGTCCACCACCAGGACCCGGATCGGCTCCTTGCGGGAACCCCCGGTGCCCATGCCGCTCTCGCACTCCCCACTGTTCGGGCTGTCGGCACGGGAACCGTCATGCACCGGCCCGAAGCTGTCCGCCATCGTTCCTCCCCCTGAAGGCCGTGGCCCGAGTTGGTGTGCTGCACCAACCACGCTCCAGGGAGCTGCGGTTGGCGTGCGACGCCATGATTTCATGCCCGGCCGACAGAAAGGTGATCCAGTGGTCGCACGATGGTGCCCCTGGGGGCGCACAAGCGCTCCAGGGGCACCACCACTCGTTGGTACGGCACGCCGTCCGCGAGCGTTCAGCGCGCCGGTCGGCCGGTTCCGGCCGTGGGTTCCACCGGGCGGGGTCAGCCGCCCAGCGCACCGCCCGCGCCGCCCACGTCGTCTCCGGCCAGCGGGTCGGTCTCCAGGTGGATGACGCCGTAGTCGTAGGCGTGTCGCCGGTAGACGACACTGGGCTGCTTCGTCTCCGAGTCGACGAACAGATAGAAGTCGTGCCCGACCAGCTCCATCTCGTAGAGCGCCTGGTCGAGCGTGACGGGCGCCGCCCTGTGCGTCTTCTCGCGCACCACCAGCGGTCCTTCGCCCTGCACTTCGAGCGAGCCGATCCTGGTGGTGGGTACGGCCTCGTCCTTCACGGTGGCCACCAGCTCACCGTTTCCGTTCAACTCCGCGACACCCGGCACGGCGTCGACGACCTCGGCGGCCGAGAGCCGGCCGTTGCCGCGGCGCGTGTAGCGCTTGTCGTGCTGCTTGCGCAGCCGCGCCTCCAGCTTGCCGGTCGCCAGGTCCAGCGCCGCGTACGGGTCCGCCGCCGCCGCCTCCGCGCGGATGACCGGGCCCCGCGAGTGGAGCGTGATCTCCACCCGGTCCGAACGGTCCGCCTGCCGCGGGTTGTGTTCCTTGGACACCTCGACGTCGAGGCTGATTACCTTGCCGTCGAGCTTCTGGATCTTCTCCAGCTTCAGCTTCTCGGCCACGTGCTTGCGGAACCGCTCGGGCACCTCGGTCTTGCGGCCCTTGACGACGATGTCCACGCAGAACTCCGTTCCCGGATCGCTCCGCCTCAACGCGGAGCTGCTCCCTTTTGCACCAGGCCCCGGTGAGTGCCGGAGCCTCGGACTCGGTGACGTATCACCTCCTCCTCCCCCGTCGAGAAGATCCCCACCCCACCCCGTCGGGGGTAAGTGAAAACGCGCCGGAGCTCAGCCATGCATTAAGTGAACGGGCTTTCGCCATTCCTCACAACCGAACATAGCTCGCCCGACGCGATGTCGGCACCCGCTACTGGCACGTACCTCCAGTCAGGTGTTTCTCTCCTCTCACTACCTGCAACGATGCAGATTCTCGGTCAGTTCCGGTTTATTGCGAACGATTCCGGAGTGACCGCGACAACCGCTGCCACGAGCGGCGGTTGGCCTGCATCGCTCTGCGCCTCCCCTGTTCTCCGCCGATGATGCGCGGGTCCCGGCAGTGAAAATCCCGGAATTCCCTGCCTGAGGCATCCATCTCCGTCGGGTAAACCCGTACGGGGTTCCCGTATCCCCGATCCGCTCCCCGCGCCACGGACCACCCGCGCCGCCTCCACGAGCGAGGCTCCCGTGGTCATCAGGTCGTCCACCAGGACCACCTGGCCGCCCGTCAGCAGCCGCGCGCCGCCGCCCGCCACCGTCAGGGCTCCGGAGAGGTTCGCGAGCCTCTGCGGGGCGCTCAGCCCCGCCTGGTCGGCCACCGCGCGGCGCTGGCGCAGCACGGAGGCCACCCGCGCGTCCGTCCCGGTACGCCTCAGCTCCGCGGCGGCCGCGAACGCCACCCGGCGGGTCGCGTCATGCCCGCGGGCCCGTACGGCCCGCCGCGACGACGGGACGGGGACCAGCACGAGGCTCCCGCGGGAGCCGAGCACGCGGGGATTCTGTACGCGGACGACCCCCGCGCGCGGATCCCGGACGCCTGGGTCCCGTGGGCGGAGGCCCCGCGTGCCGGGGTCCTGTGCGCCGAAGCCCCGGACGCGCGGGAGCCACCCGCCGGGCCGCTGGTCTCCCGGCCACGGGTGCCCCGCGGCGGCCCGCACCGCGGCGGCGAGGGCCTGGCCGAGCACCCCGGCGAGGCCCAGGGCGCCCCGCTCCTTGTGGCCGAGCAGCATCGCGCGCACGGCGTCCTCGTAGCCCGCCGAGGCGTACACCACAGGCAGCCCGGCGGGCTCGGGCGCCGGGCGCACCCGGCGTGCCGGCGCGCCGAGCAGCGCCGCCCGGCACCGCTCGCACAGCGCCGTACGCTCCTCGCCGCAGCCGCCGCAGGCGGCCGGCAGCACAAGGCCGGAGAACTCCCGCCACCACCCCCGCATGCCTCCACTGTGCCAACGGGTGCCGCACCCGGCCACCCCTGTGGACAACGGGGAGGGCGGGCCGAGCCGCGCCTGTGGACAACCCGGGGGCGGGCCGGACCGAGCCGTGTCTGGACGCCAGGGAGGGCAGGGAGGGCAGGCCGGGTCGCCCTGTCGGCGGCAGACAGTCCATCCGCACCCGGAGTGACCGAAGTGACCGGACGCGCCCGGGTCAACCGGCGTGCGTCCGGCGCGCTTTGGCCGGCTCAGCCGGGATAGGCCGGCGCGGAGCCCTTCTTGACGGCGGTCTTCCAGTTCGCTCCCGGCGGCAGCCGGACGATGCCGTCCTCCTGCGAGTGCGCCACCAGAGGCATGCGGTCGTCGTCCGTGGCGGCCACGTCCGTCACCTTGTTGACGCTCGGCAGGGTGCCCGCCGCGGAGGTGGAGCCGTCCGTCTGCACATAGCGCAACTGCTGCGAGACCCCGCCGACCTCCTTGCCGACGACGACGAGACGGCTGCGCCCGGCCCAGGACACCGCGGCCACGTCCTCCATCTGCGGTGCGGCGGGCCGCAGTCCGACGACCGAGAGCACACTGTTGGCGCCGTCGTCACTGCGCTCGACGCGGCCTATCTGCAGCGTCGTACGCCCGCCCTGAAGGACGAGCAGGGCCGCCCGCACCCCGTCGGCCGACATGCGCACCTGCTGGATGCGGCCCTCGCCGAGCCCGGCGACATCGACCACCTGGGGCTGCCCCGCGCCCTGCGCGAGACGCAGCAGCCGCGGCTTGGCCGGATCGCGGTCCGCCACCCACAGATCGCCGCGGCCGTCCCAACTCGGCGCCGAAAGGCCCCCGTTGGCGTCCTTGTCGGCGCTGGTCACCGACGTACGGACCAGTTCGCCGCCCGCCGCGAGCGGAGCCACGAACAGCGACTTGCCGTCCGTCGACACCCCGGCCGCGCGCTTCTCGTCCCGCGAGACCGCGACCGTACGGACCTGCTGCGTGCCCTTGCCGAACGGGCCCTGCACCGGCTCCGTCACCACCGAGTCGTCGGAGCCGTCACCGTCGTCGGGGCCGCTCGCCCCGTGCGCGGGACCGCCCGAACCGTCCGAACCCGCGTCGGCGCGCATGCGCTCGACATGGCCGCCGGCGTCCACGAAGTACTGGCCGGGGCTGGTCGACATGCGGTCGGGCGCGTACGTCTCGGCCTGGTCGCCGCTGAGCACGCACAGCTGGGACCCGTTGGCCCGGTCGAGCTCCACCGAGCCGACCCGGGTCGTCGTCAGATCCCGCAAGGTGAACAGCAGCTGCGCGGCCATCCGCTTGCACAGCGCCTCACCGGCGTTGGAGGCCCGCTCGTTCAGCGGGATCTTCAGCGCGTTGCGGTCGTCGAAGGCAAGGGACTTGGTGTCGCCCTTCAACGCCGTTCCCGAAGGAAACTTCGAGGTGACGACGGGTTCGAGCCATCGGGTGGGGCCGTCGAGGACCGACTGGACCGTCTGCGTGATGAGGTTCATCTGCGTCTCGGGGTCGGTGCGCTGACGCACGTACACCGGGTCCGCGACGAGACGGTCCTGCCCCGCCGCGAAGTAGTACTTGTTGACGGAACGGTAGATGCGCTGGAAGTCGGACTGGCCAAGGAGCAGACCCTCCGGCAGCGCGTCGATGCGCCACTCCTTGCCGGTGCCGTCCGGGCCGCTCTGCCGCACCAGGTGAATGGTCTGGCTGTAGGGCTCCTGCGGCTTTGCCGGCTGGTAGGCGCGCTGCTTGTCGACGGTCGCGATGGTCTTGCCGGAGAGCGTGAACGTGAATCCGGTCGAGTCGGCGCCCCGGTCACCGGTCCGGTTGGGCTGCGGGTCGGGGCCTTCGGCCAGGACGGTGACCTGGTCGGCCTGCCAGTCCTTCGCCGCCTTCACGGTCAGATACTGGCGGGCCATCGCGAACTGCGGGTCGTCGCTGGTCATCGCTTCGAGGAAGCCGGCGACGATCTCGTTGGGCTCGGCGCCGGGGCGCGGCGGCACGGCGTACACCTGCACCTGCGAGTCGGCCCGCTGCGACGCGGAGACGGAGTGCACGTCGCCGCTGCTCGGCATGGACGCACAGCCCGAGACCAGCAGCGAGCCGCAGCCCAGCACCACCACGGGCCCCAGCAGCTTGCCGCGGGCCCTCCCCCGGTCAGCGCCCACGGGCCGATCCCTCCTGCTCGCTGGTCTCGTGCTCACTGGTCTCGGCGAGCATCTCGCGCGCCGTGTCGTCCGGGCGTTCGGCGCCGGGACGCGCGCCCGGTTCCGGCTCGCCGAAGTGGCCCACCACCCGGGCCCCGCCGCCGCCGGGGAGCCCGGCCGGGCTCGCCGCGGGCCCCGTGGTGCGCGGGCGCGCGGGGGCGCTGGGCGGCACCGGCAGCGTGGAACGGTCCAGGCGCGGCGTCGGCACGGTGGAGAGCCGGTTGCCCTGCGTCTGCCCGGCGGTGGCCTCGGTCCTGGCTCGTTCGCGGGCGGCCCGCGAGTCCTCGGGCTCCAGGGGTATCGGTGACCCGCGCAGGGGCTCGTCGGCGGTGCGCGGCAGCGTCAGACGGAACTGGGAGCCGCCGCCCGGCTCGCCCCAGGCCTGGAGCCAGCCGCCGTGCAGCCGGGCGTCCTCGACGGCGATCGACAGGCCGAGGCCGGTGCCGCCGGTGGTGCGGGCGCGGGCCGGATCGGCCCGCCAGAAGCGGTTGAAGACCCGGGTGGCCTCGCCGGGCTTGAGCCCCACGCCGTAGTCCCGCACGGCGACGGCGACGGCGCCGCCGGCCGCCGCGAGCCGCACCACGACGTCCTGGCCCTCGCCGTGCTCGACCGCGTTGACCACCAGGTTGCGCAGCACGCGCTCGACCCGGCGGGCGTCGGCCTCGGCGACCACGGGCTGTTCGTCGCCGGAGACGCGTATCCGGGTGCCCTTGCGCTCGGCGAGCGGCTCGGCGCCCTCGATGACGCGGCGTACGACCTGGCGCAGGTCTATCGGCTCGGCCTCCAGGGCCGCCGCGCCCGCGTCGAACCGGCTGATCTCCAGGAGGTCGGCGAGCAGCGACTCGAACCGGTCGAGCTGCCCGGCGAGCAGCTCGGCCGAGCGCGCCGTGACCGGGTCGAAGTCGACCCGTGCCTCATGGATGACGTCGGCGGCCATCCGCACGGTCGTCAGGGGGGTGCGCAGCTCGTGCGACACGTCGGAGACGAACCGCCGCTGCATCCGCGACAGCTCCTCCAGCTGGTTGATCTTGACCTGGAGGTTCTGCGCCATCTTGTTGAAGGCCTCGCCGAGCCGGGCGATGTCGTCCTCGCCGGTGACCTTCATGCGCTCTCTGAGGACGCCCGTGGAGAGCCGCTCGGCCACTCCGGCCGCCATCCGCACCGGCGTCACCACCTGGCGCACCACGAGCCAGGCGATCGCTCCGAGCAGCACCACGACGAAGAGACCGGCGGTGGCCAGGGTCGTCTTGACGAGGGTGAGCGACTTCTCCTCCTGGGCCAGCGGGAAGAGGTAGTACAGCTGGTAGGACTGCCCGTCGACGTCCTTGAGCCGGGTGCCCACCACGAGGCCGGGCTCGGCCTCCTGGCCGTCGGTGAACTTGATCGAGGTGTACGTCTTGAACGCGCCGGTACCCGCGTCGACGTCGTCCCGCAGGCTCTGCGGAACGCTCGCCCGGGGATCGACGTACCCGGAGGCGCGCGGCCCGCGGTTGCTGGACGCCGAGTCGGACGAGGCCGAGCCGAGGGCGACGACGTAGAAGGCGCCCTGGCCGCTGCTGGCGAGCTGGGTCACCAGGTCGTTGCGCCAGCTCACCGAGGAGCCGGAGCCGCGCCCGCCCGACGCGGGGTCGTCGGAACCGGACGAGACGGGGGTGCCCACCTTGTCCTTCGCCACCGCGAACCCGCCCGCGGACTGGCTCTCCGCCGCCTTCTCCTTGGTTTCGAGGAGGCCGTTGCGGACCGCGCCGATGACGACGAAGCCGAGCAGCACGACCACGCCGAGCGACATGAGCAGGGTGGTGGCGACCACCCGCAGTTGGATGTTGCGCCGCCACAGCCGCGCGGCGGGCAGCAGCGGACGCCGCAGCCAGCGCACGACGAGCCGCAGCACCGGACCGCCGGGCGCTCCGTCCTGGAGCAACCGGCCGCCCCAGGACGTCTTGCGCCCAGCCATGTGGGTCATCTCAGCTCGGTCCTGCCTTGTAACCGACTCCACGGACGGTCACTACGATCTCCGGCCGCTCGGGGTCCTTCTCGACCTTCGAGCGGAGCCGCTGGACATGCACGTTGACCAGGCGGGTGTCGGCCGCGTGGCGGTAGCCCCAGACCTGCTCGAGGAGCACCTCTCGAGTGAACACCTGCCACGGCTTGCGGGCGAGTGCGACCAGCAGGTCGAACTCGAGCGGGGTCAGCGCGATCGACTGCCCGTCCCGCTTCACCGAGTGGCCGGCCACGTCGATCACCAGATCGCCGATGGCGAGCTGCTCGGGCGCCGGCTCCTCGGACCTGCGCAGCCGGGCCCGGATCCGGGCTACCAGCTCCTTCGGCTTGAACGGCTTCACGATGTAGTCGTCGGCCCCGGACTCCAGGCCGACCACCACGTCCACGGTGTCGCTCTTCGCGGTGAGCATGACGATCGGCACACCCGACTCGGCCCTGATCAGCCTGCAGACCTCGATGCCGTCCCGTCCGGGCAGCATGAGATCGAGCAGCACCAGGTCGGGCTTGGCGTCACGGAATGCCGCCAGTGCCTTGTCGCCATCCGCTACGAACGACGGCTCAAAACCTTCTCCACGCAACACAATGCCGAGCATCTCGGCCAGTGCGGTGTCGTCGTCGACGACAAGGACGCGTCCCTTCATAAACGTCATCATCCCATTAGCTAATCGTTACCTGGCGTGACCTGGCACACAGCTCCCTCAGCCCGCCGCCTGTCACGGGGGACAGGACACCCTCCTCAGTGACGATCGCCGTGACCAGTTCCGGCGGTGTCACATCGAAGGCGGGGTTGTACGCCTGCGTCCCCAGCGGTGCCACCGGGAGTCCTGAACCGGACCCCCAGACACCCCCCGGGATCTGCGGGGCAGTGAACTCCGTCACCTCCTGGCCGGGACGCTGCTCGACCTCGATCGAGGCGCCGTCAGGGGTGTGGAGGTCCACCGTGGTGACCGGTGCGACCACGATGAACGGCACGTGGTGGTACTTGGCGAGCACGGCGAGCGGATAGCTTCCCACCTTGTTCGCCACCGAGCCATCGGCGGCTATTCGATCGGCTCCGATGAGGACAGCATCCACCTCACCCGCCGCGAACAGCGACCCGGCCGCATTGTCGCTCAGCAGGCTGTACGCCATTCCGCTCCCCGCGGCTTCGTACGCCGTCAGCCGCGCGCCCTGCAGCAGCGGCCGTGTCTCGTCGACCCACAGCCGCCGCAGACGGCCCGCCCGGTGCGCGGCCAGGGCGACCGCGAACGCCGTGCCCTCGCCGCCGGAGACCAGCCTGCCGGTGTTGCAGTGGGTGAGGACGCGGTGACTTCCGCCCGGCAGCAGCTCGTCGAGCAGCGCTAGCCCGTGCCGGGCCATCCGCACGCTGCCCTCGGCGTCCGTCCGGTGCAGCTCCTTGGCCGCGGCGAGCGCCGCCGCCCCGGCCTCGGCCGTCCCGGCGCCCTTCTCGATCGCGGTCCGGTACGCCCCGGCCGCCAGCCGCACCCCGTAGCCGAGGTTGACGGCGGTGGGCCGCGCCCCGGCGAGGTGCTCCGCGGCCTCGTCCACGTCATAGCCGCGCGCCGCGGCCAGCGCCACCCCGTACGCCCCCGCGAGACCGAGCAGCGGCGCCCCGCGTACCGCCAGGGTCTGGATGGCCCGCACCAGGCCCGGCACGTCGGTGCAGACCAGCTCCACCTCCTCGGCGGGCAGCCGGGTCTGGTCCAGGAGGACCAGCACGGGGCCCTCCGGCGGCTCGTCCCAGCGCAGCGAAGGTATCCCCGAAGGTCCGGGCCCCATGGTCGTTCGCACGTCCTGATCAGCCATTCGCCCAGTCTGCCCCGTGAGCCACCGACAAATGAAGGTGCGAACGAGATACAGGGGCCCGTCCATGGCCGGGATCCACATGGCACGATGGCAGCCAACCCGAAGGAATCGGCTCGCAGAGCCGGTTCCGCGACCAAATCCACGAGGTGGACGACCGTGAACGACTCTCCGGGCTGGGCCTCGCCCGGATCTGCCCCTTCCGACGGCGAGAACTCCGGCAAGCCCCCGGTCTCCGAGCCGCCGGAGCGGGCCCACGCCTCCTCGAAGTGGTCCCAGAACCAGCCCCCGGCCGCCCAGTGGTCCTCCCCCGGGCAGGGCCCGACGCCCACGCCGGGGCCTCCCGGCCGGCCCGGCCCCCAGCAGGGGCCCGGCGGCTGGGGCCCGGTCCCCGGACAGGGGCGGCCTCCGGGCACCAACTGGAACCAGAACTACGGCGGCCTCCCCGCCGCCAAGCCCGGAGTCATCCCGCTGCGCCCGCTGGGGGTCGGCGAGATCCTCGACGGCGCCGTCTCCACCGCGCGGGCCCATTGGCGCACCGTGCTCGGCCTGACGCTGGCGGTGGCCGTGGTCGCCGAGGTCGCGCAGCTCGCCGCCACCCGGTTCCTGCTGCCGGAGCCCACCACGATCGACCCCCACGCCACCGGCACCGAGGCCGTCAACCAGGCCCTGGACTCGATGCAGTCGAGCCTGCTCAGCCTGACGCCGCCCCTGATCATCGGTCAGCTCGCCACGCTGCTGACGACGGCCGTCCTGGCCCTGGTGGCCAGCCGCTCCGTACTGGGCCGGCCGACGACCCTGGGTGACACCTGGGCCGAGGCGCGCCCGCGTCTGCTGAGCCTGTGCGGTCTGCTCGGCCTGCTGATCGTCATGTTCGGCGCGATCACCGCCGTCGGTGTCCTTCCCGGGGTGCTCCTGGGCGGGGGCGGCGGTGCCGCACTCGCCGCGCTCGGCGGCCTCGCCGCCTGTGCCGTCACCCTCTGGCTGTACATCCGCTTCATCTTCGCGGGGCCAGCCCTGATGCTGGAACGTCAGGGCATCGGACAGTCCCTGCGCCGCTCCGCCAAGCTGACCAACGGCTCCTGGTGGCGCATCTTCGGCATCAGCATGCTGGCGTGGCTCCTGTCGATGATCGTCGCCATGATCATCGCGCTGCCCTTCACCGCGATCGCGATGGCGCTGGACAGCAGCTCCTTCGACTCCATCCTCAACGGCAGCACCCCTGATTTCGGCTGGTCCTACCTGATCGTCTCCGGCATCGGGGGCGTGATCGCGTCGGCGGTCACCTATCCCCTCGTCGGCGGCGTGACCGCGCTGCTCTACATCGACCAGCGCATCCGCCGCGAGGCCCTCGACCTCGAACTGGCCCGCGCCGCAGGCGTTCCCGGTCACGCCAACCCCGGGAGCTGATGCAGTGTCAGAAGCGGGGGGCTTCATAACGGCACGACTGCTCGGCGCAGCATCCGACGGCCCGCCGGTGGACGTTCCGCGCGACGCGGCCCGCGAGGCCGCGCACCGCGAACTGTCCGATCCGGCATACCACCAGCACGACCCGAGCCTCCTCCAGCGAGCCATGAACAAGTTCTGGGACTGGATCGGCTCGCTCTTCGACTCGGCATCCGGCGCCACCCCCGGCGGTCCGCTCGGCCTGGTCGTCATCGTCGTCGCCGTCCTGGCGCTGATCGGCGCGCTGTGGTGGCGGCTCGGCACACCGCAACGCGCCTTCACCACCGGCGGCACCATCTTCGACGACCGCCCGCGCAGCGCCGCCGAACACCGCGCCGCCGCCGACACGCATGCCGCCGCCCGCCGCTGGAACGACGCGGTCCAGGAACGGATGCGCGCCATCGTCCGCTCCCTCGAGGAACGCGCCCTGCTCGACCCGCGCCCCGGTCGCACCGCCGATGAGGCAGCCGCGGAAGCCGGCCGCCCGCTCCCCGCCCACGCGGACCGCCTGCGCGCGGCGGCCCGCACGTTCGACGACGTCACATACGGCGGCCGCACCGCCGACGAGACCGCGTACCTGGCGCTGCGCGACCTCGACCACGATCTCGAACGCACCAAGCCCGCACTGAGCGACGCCGCCCGGGGAGCCGCCGGATGACCGCCACCACGGCCGCCCCCGCCACCACCTCGATGGCGGCCACACCCCGGCACCTGTGGACCCGCACCCGCGGACTCCTGCTCGCCCTCGCCGTCCTGATCGCCGGAGGCATCACTCTCGCCGCGATGCACTCCGACAGCCGGCACGGCAGCCTCGACCCGCGCTCCCCCGACGAGTACGGCAGCCGTGCCGTCGCCCAACTCCTCAAGGGCCAGGGCGTCTCCACCCGCGTGGTCAGCACGCTCGACGAGGCGACCGCCGCAGCCGGGCCCGACACCACCCTCCTGATCACTGTCCCCGACCTCCTCACCGAGAGCCAGCAGCACCGGCTCCGCGCGGCCACCGCCGGCTCCGGAGGCCGCACCGTCCTCGTAGCCCCCGAATCGCCGTCCCTCGGCACCCTCGCCCCCGGCGTACGCTCCGAGGGCTCCGCCCCCGTCAAGCCGCGTGACCCCGGCTGCTCCGAGCCCGTCGCCGACCGAGCGGGCCGCGCCGATGCCGGCGGAATCCGCTACTCCACCCCGGACGACGACAACCCCGGCTGCTACCCGGTCGACGGTCTTCCCACCTTGCTGACCGTCCCCGCCCCGGGCCGGGGCGACACCGTCCTGCTCGGCGCCCCCGACGTTCTCTTCAACCACCGTCTCGACGAAGAGGGCAACGCCTCGCTCGCCCTCCAACTGCTCGGCACTCGTCAGCATCTGGTCTGGTACCTCCCCTCACTGGGTGACACGTCGGCCACCGACGGCGGCCACCGCTCGTTCTTCGATCTGATCCCGTCCGGATGGCGCTGGGCCACCCTCCAACTCGCCCTCGCCGCCGTGCTCGCCGCCCTCTGGCGAGCCCGCCGCCTCGGCCCCCTCGTCACCGAACACCTCCCGGTCGCCATCCGCGCTTCCGAGGCGACGGAGGGCCGCGCCCGGCTCTACCGCAAGGCGAACGCACGCGACCGCGCCGCCGACACCCTCCGCGCGACCACCCGCGCCCGGCTGGCGCCCCTCCTGGGCGTGTCCTCTTCGGCGGCGCACTCCCCCGAGGTACTCGTGCCGGCCGTCTCCGCCCGGCTCCCCGCAGCCGGCCGCGACCCCCTTTCCCTGCTCTTCGGCCCGACACCGGCCGACGACACCGCACTTGTCCGCCTCGCGGACGAACTTGACGCCCTCGAAAGAGAGGTACGCACTTCATGAGCGACCGCACCCCGGAGACCGCAGCGAACCCGGACAGCGCCCGCGCTTCCCTCGAAGCCCTGCGCGCCGAGATCTCCAAGGCCGTGGTCGGCCAGGACTCCGCCGTCACCGGCCTCGTCGTCGCCCTCCTCTGCCGCGGCCACGTGCTGCTCGAAGGTGTGCCCGGCGTCGCCAAGACCCTCTTGGTGCGCGCCCTGGCCGCGTCCCTCGAACTCGACACCAAGCGCGTCCAGTTCACCCCCGACCTGATGCCGAGCGACGTCACCGGCTCCCTGATCTATGACGCCCGCTCTTCGGAGTTCTCCTTCCAGCCCGGTCCGGTCTTCACCAATCTGCTGCTCGCGGACGAGATCAACCGCACCCCGCCCAAGACCCAGTCGTCCCTCCTCGAAGCGATGGAGGAGCGTCAGGTCACGGTCGACGGAACCCCCCGCCTGCTGCCCGACCCGTTCCTGGTGGCCGCCACCCAGAACCCGGTCGAGTACGAGGGCACGTATCCCCTGCCCGAAGCCCAACTGGACCGCTTCCTGCTGAAGTTGACGGTTCCGCTGCCCTCACGCCAGGACGAGATAAACGTGCTCTCTCGCCACGCGGACGGCTTCAACCCCCGCGACCTCGCGGCAGCAGGCATACGCCCCGTCGCCGGCCCCGCCGACCTCGAAGCCGCCCGTGCCGCCGTGGCCAAGACCTCGGTCTCGGCAGAGATCACCGGCTACGTCGTCGATATCTGTCGTGCCACGCGTGAATCCCCCTCGCTCAGCCTCGGAGTCTCCCCCCGAGGCGCCACTGCCCTGCTCTCCACCGCCCGCGCCTGGGCCTGGCTCACCGGCCGGGACTACGTCATCCCCGACGATGTGAAGGCCCTGGCCCTGCCCACCCTTCGCCACCGCATCCACCTGCGCCCCGAGGCGGAGATGGAGGGTGTCACCGCCGACTCCGTCATCACCTCGGTCCTCGCCCACGTCCCCGTGCCCCGCTGAGGCGACGCCATGGCCCTCACCGGACGCTCAGCACTCCTGGCCGCCCTCGGGTCCGTCCCGATCGGCGCCTTCGCCCCGGGCTGGACCGGAATGCTGGCGGTCAACGCCCCCCTTGCACTCGCAATTCTGTGCGACTACGCCTGCGCCGCGCCAGTGCGAAAGCTCCAGTTCACTCGAACTGGTGATACGTCAGTTCGACTCGGTGACGCGGCCGAAGTGGCCCTCACCGTCACCAACCCGTCGCCGCGCCGGCTCCGCGCCCAGCTCAGAGACGCCTGGCCGCCCAGCAGTTGGCCCGCGGGTGCGGAAGAAGTCGTGTCTCGCCGCGAGTTGACAGTCCCGGCCGGTGAACGCAGGCGCATATCCACGGTGTTGCAGCCGACCCGTCGCGGCGACCGCCACGCGGACCGCGTCACGGTCCGCTCGTACGGCCCCCTCGGCCTGGCCGCCCGCCAGGGCAGCCACGAGGTGCCCTGGTCCGTCCGCGTTCTGCCGCCGTTCACCAGCCGCAAACACCTGCCGTCCCGGCTGGCCCGGCTCCGTGAACTCGACGGCCGCACCAGTGTGCTGACCCGTGGTGAAGGCACCGAGTTCGACAGCCTCCGCGAGTACGTTCCGGGCGACGACACCCGCTCCATCGACTGGCGTGCCACCGCCCGCCAGGGCAATGTCGCCGTACGCACCTGGCGTCCGGAGCGCGACCGCCACGTCCTGATCGTCCTCGACACCGGCCGCACGGCGGCGGGCCGCGTCGGCGACGTCCCTCGGCTCGACGCCTCCATGGACGCCGGTCTGCTCCTCGCCGCCCTCGCGTCCCGAGCCGGCGACCGCGTCGACCTGCTCGCCTACGACCGCCGGGTTCGCGCCCAGGTGCAGGGCCGAGCCACGGGCGAGCTCCTGCCGGCCCTCGTCAACGCCATGGCCACGCTCGAACCCTCGCTGATCGAGACGGACGCGCGTGGTCTTAGCGCGGCAGCCCTGACCCACGCCCCTCGCAGGTCGTTGATCGTCCTGCTGACCAGCCTGGACACCGCGGCGACCGAAGAGGGCCTGCTCCCGGTTCTGCCACAGCTGACCCGGCGCCACACCGTCCTGGTCGCGTCGGTGGCCGATCCCCACATCGAGCGGATGGCGGCGGGCCGCGGCAATGTGGACGCCGTCTACGAATCCGCAGCGGCCGGTCAGACCCAGGAACAGCGCCGTCGCACTGCAGAGAAACTGATGCGCCACGGCGTCACCGTCGTTGACGCCACCCCGGAGCAACTGGCCCCCGCCCTGGCCGACGCCTATCTCGAACTGAAGGCGGCGGGCCGGCTGTAGCCGGGACGGAGAGGATCCATACAAAAGGGGGCCGCCGACTCGGAAGAGTCGGCAGCCCCCTTTTGTATATAGGTCCTTCATGAGCATCCGCAGCAGGCGAACGCGAAAAAGCCCCGCACCGTGACCCGTCTAAACGGATCTGGTGCGGGGCTTTCCCCTAAAATTTGTTCGGCGGCGTCCTACTCTCCCACAGGGTCCCCCCTGCAGTACCATCGGCGCTGAAAGGCTTAGCTTCCGGGTTCGGAATGTAACCGGGCGTTTCCCTAACGCTATGACCACCGAAACACTATGAAGTTGAACTCGACCGGCACACACCCAGAGGGCATGCGGGAGTTCATTGCTTCAGAACAAACACAGTGGACGCGAGCAACTGAGGACAAGCCCTCGGCCTATTAGTACCAGTCAGCTCCACCCGTTACCGGGCTTCCACATCTGGCCTATCAACCCAGTCGTCTGCTGGGAGCCTTACCCTCTCAAGGAGGTGGGAACACTCATCTCGAAGCAGGCTTCCCGCTTAGATGCTTTCAGCGGTTATCCTTTCCGAACGTAGCCAACCAGCCATGCCCTTGGCAGGACAACTGGCACACCAGAGGTTCGTCCGTCCCGGTCCTCTCGTACTAGGGACAGCCCTTCTCAATGTTCCTGCGCGCGCAGCGGATAGGGACCGAACTGTCTCACGACGTTCTAAACCCAGCTCGCGTACCGCTTTAATGGGCGAACAGCCCAACCCTTGGGACCGACTCCAGCCCCAGGATGCGACGAGCCGACATCGAGGTGCCAAACCATCCCGTCGATATGGACTCTTGGGGAAGATCAGCCTGTTATCCCCGGGGTACCTTTTATCCGTTGAGCGACGGCGCTTCCACAAGCCACCGCCGGATCACTAGTCCCGACTTTCGTCCCTGCTCGACCCGTCGGTCTCACAGTCAAGCTCCCTTGTGCACTTACACTCAACACCTGATTGCCAACCAGGCTGAGGGAACCTTTGGGCGCCTCCGTTACTCTTTAGGAGGCAACCGCCCCAGTTAAACTACCCATCAGACACTGTCCCTGATCCGGATCACGGACCGAGGTTAGACATCCAGCACGACCAGAGTGGTATTTCAACGACGACTCCACAACCACTGGCGTGGCCGCTTCAAAGTCTCCCACCTATCCTACACAAGCCGAACCGAACACCAATATCAAACTGTAGTAAAGGTCCCGGGGTCTTTCCGTCCTGCTGCGCGAAACGAGCATCTTTACTCGTAGTGCAATTTCACCGGGCCTATGGTTGAGACAGTCGAGAAGTCGTTACGCCATTCGTGCAGGTCGGAACTTACCCGACAAGGAATTTCGCTACCTTAGGATGGTTATAGTTACCACCGCCGTTTACTGGCGCTTAAGTTCTCAGCTTCGCAACCCCGAAAGGTCACTAACCGGTCCCCTTAACGTTCCAGCACCGGGCAGGCGTCAGTCCGTATACATCGCCTTACGGCTTCGCACGGACCTGTGTTTTTAGTAAACAGTCGCTTCTCGCTGGTCTCTGCGGCCACCCCCAGCTCAGAGAGTAAATCTCATCACCGGTGATGGCCCCCCTTCTCCCGAAGTTACGGGGGCATTTTGCCGAGTTCCTTAACCATAGTTCACCCGAACGCCTCGGTATTCTCTACCTGACCACCTGAGTCGGTTTAGGGTACGGGCCGCCATGAAACTCGCTAGAGGCTTTTCTCGACAGCATAGGATCATCCACTTCACCACAATCGGCTCGGCATCAGGTCTCACCCTTATATGTCATCCGGATTTGCCTAGATGACGGGCTACACCCTTACCCCGGGACAACCACCGCCCGGGTTGGACTACCTTCCTGCGTCACCCCATCGCTTACCTACTACCACCTTGGGTCGGCGGCTCCACCACTCCCCTCAACTCCGAAGAGATCAGGGCGGCTTCACGGCCTTAGCATTAATGGGCTCGGTATTGGGCGTTTCAAAGCGGGTACCGGAATATCAACCGGTTGTCCATCGACTACGCCTGTCGGCCTCGCCTTAGGTCCCGACTTACCCTGGGCAGATCAGCTTGACCCAGGAACCCTTAGTCAATCGGCGCACACGTTTCTCACGTGTGTATCGCTACTCATGCCTGCATTCTCACTCGTGAACCGTCCACCACTAGCTTCCGCTGCAGCTTCACCCGGCACACGACGCTCCCCTACCCATCCCAGCCCCCGTTGGGGGTATGTGCTGGAATGACACGACTTCGGCGGTACGCTTGAGCCCCGCTACATTGTCGGCGCGGAATCACTTGACCAGTGAGCTATTACGCACTCTTTCAAGGGTGGCTGCTTCTAAGCCAACCTCCTGGTTGTCTCTGCGACTCCACATCCTTTCCCACTTAGCGTACGCTTAGGGGCCTTAGTCGATGCTCTGGGCTGTTTCCCTCTCGACCATGGAGCTTATCCCCCACAGTCTCACTGCCGTGCTCTCACTTACCGGCATTCGGAGTTTGGCTAAGGTCAGTAACCCGGTAGGGCCCATCGCCTATCCAGTGCTCTACCTCCGGCAAGAAACACACGACGCTGCACCTAAATGCATTTCGGGGAGAACCAGCTATCACGGAGTTTGATTGGCCTTTCACCCCTAACCACAGGTCATCCCCCAGGTTTTCAACCCTGGTGGGTTCGGTCCTCCACGACCTCTTACAGCCGCTTCAACCTGCCCATGGCTAGATCACTCCGCTTCGGGTCTAGAGCGTGCAACTCAATCGCCCTATTCGGACTCGCTTTCGCTACGGCTTCCCCACACGGGTTAACCTCGCTACACACCGCTAACTCGCAGGCTCATTCTTCAAAAGGCACGCAGTCACGACTGTATGTGCAAGCACACACAGCGACGCTCCCACGGCTTGTAGGCACACGGTTTCAGGTACTATTTCACTCCGCTCCCGCGGTACTTTTCACCATTCCCTCACGGTACTATCCGCTATCGGTCACCAGGGAATATTTAGGCTTAGCGGGTGGTCCCGCCAGATTCACACGGGATTTCTCGGGCCCCGTGCTACTTGGGTGTCTCTCAAACGAGCCGTTGATGTTTCAGCTACGGGGGTCTTACCCTCTACGCCGGACCTTTCGCATGTCCTTCGCCTACATCAACGGTTTCTGACTCGCCTCACAGCCGGCAGACTGTGAAAGAGAGATCCCACAACCCCGCATGCGCAACCCCTGCCGGGTATCACACGCATACGGTTTGGCCTCATCCGGTTTCGCTCGCCACTACTCCCGGAATCACGGTTGTTTTCTCTTCCTGAGGGTACTGAGATGTTTCACTTCCCCTCGTTCCCTCCACATACCCTATGTGTTCAGGTATGGGTGACAGCCCATGACGACTGCCGGGTTTCCCCATTCGGAAACCCCCGGATCAAAGCCTGGTTGACGGCTCCCCGGGGACTATCGTGGCCTCCCACGTCCTTCATCGGTTCCTGGTGCCAAGGCATCCACCGTGCGCCCTTAAAAACTTGGCCACAGATGCTCGCGTCCACTGTGCAGTTCTCAAACAACGACCAACCACCCATCACCCCCACCATTCAGTGGAGTTCACTGGGGCCGGCGACCGAAGACCAGGCGGTTAAGCCCGTACCTTCAGATACCCAACAGCGTGCCCGGCCCGATCCTCCCTGGTTCACGTTCCACGCCGAAGCAGTACTAGTGACCTTGAAGAATCGTGCCGAATAGTCAACGTTCCACCCATGAGCTGACCGTGCAGAACATTTGTCTGCAGACGGTGCTGTGCTCCTTAGAAAGGAGGTGATCCAGCCGCACCTTCCGGTACGGCTACCTTGTTACGACTTCGTCCCAATCGCCAGTCCCACCTTCGACAGCTCCCTCCCACAAGGGGTTGGGCCACCGGCTTCGGGTGTTACCGACTTTCGTGACGTGACGGGCGGTGTGTACAAGGCCCGGGAACGTATTCACCGCAGCAATGCTGATCTGCGATTACTAGCAACTCCGACTTCATGGGGTCGAGTTGCAGACCCCAATCCGAACTGAGACCGGCTTTTTGAGATTCGCTCCGCCTCGCGGCATCGCAGCTCTTTGTACCGGCCATTGTAGCACGTGTGCAGCCCAAGACATAAGGGGCATGATGACTTGACGTCGTCCCCACCTTCCTCCGAGTTGACCCCGGCAGTCTCCTGTGAGTCCCCATCACCCCGAAGGGCATGCTGGCAACACAGAACAAGGGTTGCGCTCGTTGCGGGACTTAACCCAACATCTCACGACACGAGCTGACGACAGCCATGCACCACCTGTATACCGACCACAAGGGGGCGACTATCTCTAGCCGTTTCCGGTATATGTCAAGCCTTGGTAAGGTTCTTCGCGTTGCGTCGAATTAAGCCACATGCTCCGCTGCTTGTGCGGGCCCCCGTCAATTCCTTTGAGTTTTAGCCTTGCGGCCGTACTCCCCAGGCGGGGAACTTAATGCGTTAGCTGCGGCACCGACGACGTGGAATGTCGCCAACACCTAGTTCCCAACGTTTACGGCGTGGACTACCAGGGTATCTAATCCTGTTCGCTCCCCACGCTTTCGCTCCTCAGCGTCAGTAATGGCCCAGAGATCCGCCTTCGCCACCGGTGTTCCTCCTGATATCTGCGCATTTCACCGCTACACCAGGAATTCCGATCTCCCCTACCACACTCTAGCTAGCCCGTATCGAATGCAGACCCGGGGTTAAGCCCCGGGCTTTCACATCCGACGTGACAAGCCGCCTACGAGCTCTTTACGCCCAATAATTCCGGACAACGCTTGCGCCCTACGTATTACCGCGGCTGCTGGCACGTAGTTAGCCGGCGCTTCTTCTGCAGGTACCGTCACTTTCGCTTCTTCCCTGCTGAAAGAGGTTTACAACCCGAAGGCCGTCATCCCTCACGCGGCGTCGCTGCATCAGGCTTTCGCCCATTGTGCAATATTCCCCACTGCTGCCTCCCGTAGGAGTCTGGGCCGTGTCTCAGTCCCAGTGTGGCCGGTCGCCCTCTCAGGCCGGCTACCCGTCGTCGCCTTGGTAGGCCATTACCCCACCAACAAGCTGATAGGCCGCGGGCTCATCCTTCACCGCCGGAGCTTTTAACCCCTCAAGATGCCCTGAGGAGTGTTATCCGGTATTAGACCCCGTTTCCAGGGCTTGTCCCAGAGTGAAGGGCAGATTGCCCACGTGTTACTCACCCGTTCGCCACTAATCCACCCCGAAGGGCTTCATCGTTCGACTTGCATGTGTTAAGCACGCCGCCAGCGTTCGTCCTGAGCCAGGATCAAACTCTCCATGAATGTTTACCCGTAATCGGGTGCACACATCACGTAAGAGCGGGACGGAACCACCGGAATAAGGCGGCCCGTCCACAGCGTCCTCGCTGTGTAATTGCCTGCCCACCACAAGGGCGTGCAGGACTTTTCAAAGGAACCTCGTCCCACCGAAGTGGAGACGGGGTTGTCAATCTGGCGTTGACTTTTGGCACGCTGTTGAGTTCTCAAGGAACGGACGCTTCCTTTGTACTCACCCTCTCGGGCTTTCCTCCGGGCGCTTCCCTTCGGTATTTCGTGTTTCCGACTCTATCAGACTCTTTCGTGTCCGATTCCCCGTCGAATTGGGGTTCGCCTTGAGTTCTTCGCTTTCGCGTTTTTCTTTTCGGCGATTCCGACTCTATCAGAAGCATTTCCGCCGACCGAATCGGCTTCACTGGCTTCGAATAATCAATCGAAATGGCTCATCACGGGAAAGGTTATTTCCGGTGAGAGCGAGAGAGATGTTAGTCAGCGTCCCCGAACTTGTCCAGTTCAGGCAACCGTTTGAATCTACCTCCCCACGCGAACCGTGTCAACGATTTTTGTGGGCGAAGAGGACAGTAGCAGGTCAGAGGGCGCGCCCGCACATCACGCGGCCGTGGGGAGTTCGGCGCTGCGGGCGGCCTCCTCGACGTCGCCGAGCTCGCCCGCACGGACGGCTCGGCCTCCGAGGACGTATACGTACACGAGGAAGGCCGCCTCGGCGGCGACGCCCAAAGTGATGCGGGCCCAGGTCGGCAGGCCGGAGGGGGTGACGAAGCCTTCGATGAGGCCGGAGACGAACAGGACCAGGGCCAGGCCGATGGCCATGCCCACGGCCGCGCGGCCCCGCTCGGCGAGCGCCGCACGGCGGGTGCGCGGGCCCGGGTCGATGACGGTCCACCCGAGGCGCATGCCCGTACCGGCGGCGACGAACACCGCGGTCAGCTCCAGGAGGCCGTGCGGAAGAATCAGGCCGAGGAAGGTGTCGAGGCGGCCGGCCGAGGACATGAGGCCGATGCCCACGCCCAGGTTGAGCATGTTGAGGAAGAGGATCCACAGGACCGGGATGCCGAGGAACGCGCCCAGGACGAGGCACATGGCTGCCGCCTGGGCGTTGTTCGTCCATACCTGTGCGGCAAAGGAGCCGGCCGGGTGGCTCGAGTAGTACGTCTCGTACTCGCCGCCCGGTCTGGTCATCTGACGCAGCGCGTCGGGGGCGGCGATGGAGGACTGCACCTCGGGGTGCGCGCCGATCCACCAGCCGATGACCACAGCGACCGCGACCGATATCAGGGCTGCGGGTATCCACCACCGTCGCGAGCGGTAGACCGCCGCGGGGAAGCCCTCCGTAAAGAAGCGTGCGGCATCGCGCCAGGTCGCGCGGCGGGTGCCGGTGACGGTGGAGCGCGCGCGGGCGACCAGCTGCGTCAGGCGGGTCGTGAGGAGGGGGTCCGGGGCGGTGGACTGGATGAGGGAGAGGTGGGTGGAGGTGCGCTGGTAGAGCGTGACGAGTTCGTCCACTTCGGCGCCCGTGAGGCGGCGGCTTCGGTGCAGGAGGTGTTCGAGGCGGTCCCACTCCGCGTGGTGGGCGGTCACGAAGACGTCGAGGTCCATGTTCTGCTGCTGCTCCAGGCACTGGGTGCGGACGGTCCGTACTACTGCGGCGCGCTGCGGGTCAGCTTGGCAGACTGGGGGCTCTAAGGGGTGTGGAAGGTCGTCGTCTGCGGAGGGTGGGGTATCGGTGAGCGCGCTGGTCACGGGAGATGCGGTCGTACTGGGGCTGCGGCCCGCGCGGTTGCCGAGTCGGGCGATGGCGTTGGTGATCGACCTGGCGGTGGTGTGGGCGGCGTATATAGCGATCTCGCTGGTGATGTTGTTCGCCACCGCCTCCATGGATTCCGCCGCGCGGGCCGCGATCGCTGTGGCCTTGTTCCTGTTGGTGCTGGTGGGGGCGCCGATCGCGGTCGAGACGCTGAGCCACGGGCGGTCCCTGGGCAAGCTCGCCTGCGGGCTCCGGGTCGTGCGGGACGACGGCGGGCCGATCCGGTTCCGGCACGCGCTGATGCGTGGGGCCATGGCGGTCGTCGAGATCCTGATGACCTTCGGTGTCGTGGCGTGCGTCGCTTCGCTCGTTTCCGAGCGGGGGCGGCGGATCGGTGACGTGTTCGCGGGGACGCTGGTCGTGCGCGAGCGGGTCTCGTCGGGGTCGGCCGGGGCTGTTCCGCCTCCGCCTCCGTGGCTGGTGGGACGTTTCGCCTCATTGGACCTCTCGCGGGTGCCCGACGAGCTGTGGCTTGCGGTGCGGCAGTACCTGATGCGTATGCGACAGCTCGATCCGCAGGTCGGCTGGACGATGGCGACGCGGCTCGCCGAGGACTTGTCGGCCCGTACCGGGGCGCCGCGCCCCGACGGGGTGCAGCCGGCCGCGTACCTGGCCGCCGTGGTGAGCGAGCGGCAGGCTCGGGATGCGCGCCGGGCGTTCGCCGGGCGGGGGGTTGTCGCCGGTGGCGGGAGGGCGGGAGTTCCCGTTTCGGTCTACGGTCCCGCTTCGGCTTCGGCTTCGGCCCCGGCTTCGGGTTTTGGGGTGAGCGCGCCGACGGGTGGCCCGGGGGTTCCCTCCGGGTACGTGGCTTCGGGTGCGGCGCCGGGCTGGACGCCGGCGCCTGGCCTCTCAGGGCCTGCCCCTGCGCCGGGTTGGGCTCCGGCTCACACCCCGGGCGGCGTTTCGGCTCCGGCAACGGCTCCCGCTCCCGCTCCGGGCGGCTCTCCGGCTGACGCTTCCGTCGAGGGGGCGGTTGCTGCGTCCGCCTCAACTCCGCTTGCTGGGGCGGCGGGTGCGCAGGCGCCGGGTGTCGAGGGAGCGGGCCGGGCTGGGGAGCCGACCCGTTCGACGGGGTTCGCGCCGCCTGCTTAGCGGTCGCGGGTTGGCTCGCGCGTGGATGCGATGGAGCGGGGGCTGGCGTGGCTCAGGGGACCATCGCAGGCTGGGAGGTTTGCCGTCGGCAGGGTGGGGCGGCGGATGTCATTGTTCCGGCCACCCCGAGACCGGCCCCGAAGTCGGGTTCCAGTGAAGGGCGTTGGTGCTGCTCGACCCGGACGTGGGTGCGGGCCGCGTGCGCAGATCGGCTCGTGGTGCGATCGAGGGGAGTCGGGTTGCGCTGACGCGGCGCTCTGTCGAGCTGGAGCAGCTTTCGCGCGCCGCCGGGCCGGTGTGTCTCGTGCGTCGAGCGACCTCGGGTGGGTGGCGCGCCTCAACTGCCCTATGTCGAGCGGTTGTACGGCGTCCGCCACGCCGTCGCGGGGTCAGGGCGTGGGGAACGTCGAGGGCGGGGATTCCAGGGCTTCCAACTCGATCCCGGGCGCCGCGAGCACGACGTCTCCGGCGATGTGGACGGTGTGCTGTTCGCCCGTGTCCAGGGCGTTGACCTGGTATTCGTCCACGATCAGGGGGCCATTGTCAGTGGCGTGCGCTTCACTTTTCATCAGGGCCCAGGACTGGTCGATCGTCCGGGGGGCGAGGACCGGGTCCGTGAAGAGGACGAGGCGGACGCGCGTCGTCGGGGACTGGGGGGTGAGCCGCAACAGACGGGAGGTGGCGACGAGGAACGAGGGGGAGCCGGCCGCGAAGGCATGAGCGCCGACATTGCCTTCGGTGGCGTGAACCCCGGACGGGTCCGTACGGACCCAGGTGACGCCGTCGAGCGCGGCGCCTCGCACCTGCCAGCCGCCGGCATGGAGTTCGAGGCGGATGGGGCGGCCGAGTTCGTCGAGTGCGAGATCTACGGAGCCCGTCTGGTCTCCGGAGGGAGTGATGAGCTGGGAGACGTAGCGCCAGCCGGAGGGGCCGGGCGCGCAGTGGAAGTGTTCTTCGCCGAGAGGGGTGTGGTCGTGGGGATCGTGAAGCGAATAACGGCCGCGGGGCATGGGGTCTTGAGGTCCTCGGGAGTCGGGCGCTGACTCGGTGGGTCGGTGGCGCTGGTGGTGGTGTTGGTGGCAGTAGCAGGAGCGGTCGGTACGAGCAGGCCCCCGGCACGGGGGTGCGGGGGCCTGCTCCTATGCCGGCGGGCTGCTCGCCTCCTGCGGGCGTTGCGGGACCCGATGGCCTGATGGCTCGTCTCCCCGCGCCCCGGCCCAGTGGGTCGTAGCCCGATGGCCGGTGCAGATGCCGCTGCCGCTGCCGCTAAGCATCCGGACAACGGGTGGCCTCGAAGCGTCCGACACCCTGTGCTGGCCGAGCGACCCATCGCCACCGGGTCCCCGTCCAGGCGGTGCCTGCAGGCATCGGCCAGAACCCGTACCCAGGCTGGGACTGCAAACACCACCCCGGATCCGCACCCGGGCCGGGACTGCGAGTACCGGCTCGGATCCTGCATCGGATCTGGGCTGCAGACACCGGCCCGAGTCCTCGCCTGGCCCTGGGCCACAGGAACCCGCTCGAATCCCTGACCCGACCGGGACCACAGTCACTGCAGAGCGCCCTGTCCGGATGGGACTGCAGGCCCGGCCGGAGCTCTACCGGACAGGCCTGCAAGCACCGGGGACTGCGGGCACCGGCTCCGCCCCCACCCGGGCGGGGTGGAGGGGAGGGTGGCTGCGGTCTGCCCGGAAGGCCTGGATGGCCTGGGGTCGGTCAGTAGCGGTAGTGGTCCGGCTTGTACGGGCCTTCGACCTCGACGCCGATGTACGCCGCCTGCTCCGGGCGGAGCTCGGTCAGCTTCACGCCGAGCGACGCCAGGTGGAGGCGGGCGACCTTCTCGTCGAGGTGCTTGGGCAGCACGTACACGTCGGTGGGGTACTCGGACGGCTTGGTGAACAGCTCGATCTGGGCCAGGGTCTGGTCCGCGAAGGAGTTCGACATGACGAAGGAGGGGTGACCCGTCGCGTTGCCGAGGTTCAGCAGACGGCCCTCGGACAGGACGATCAGGACCTTGCCGTCGGCGTGCGTCCAGGTGTGCACCTGGGGCTTGACCTCGTCCTTGACGATGCCCGGGATCTTGGCCAGGCCGGCCATGTCGATCTCGTTGTCGAAGTGGCCGATGTTCCCGACGATCGCCTGGTGCTTCATCTTGGCCATGTCGGCGGCCATGATGATGTCCTTGTTGCCGGTCGTGGTGATGAAGATGTCGGCCTTGTCGACGACCTCGTCCAGGGTCGTGACCTGGTAGCCGTCCATCGCCGCCTGAAGCGCGCAGATCGGGTCGATCTCGGTGATGATCACCCGCGCACCCTGGCCGCGCAGGGACTCGGCGCAGCCCTTGCCGACGTCGCCGTAGCCGCAGACGACCGCGGTCTTGCCGCCGATGAGGACGTCGGTGGCGCGGTTGATGCCGTCGATGAGGGAGTGGCGGCAGCCGTACTTGTTGTCGAACTTCGACTTCGTCACGGCGTCGTTCACGTTGATCGCCGGGAAGAGGAGGTCGCCGTCGCGCATCATCTCGTAGAGACGGTGGACGCCGGTGGTGGTCTCCTCCGTCACGCCGCGGATCTCCGAGGCGAGCTGGGTCCACTTCTGGGGGTTCTCACCCAGGGTGCGGTTCAGCAGGGTGAGGATGTGGGCGTACTCCTCGGAGTCCGCCGTCGAGGGGTCCGGGGCCGCGCCGGCCTTCTCGAACTCGACGCCCTTGTGTACCAGGAGGGTGGCGTCGCCGCCGTCGTCCAGGATCATGTTCGGGCCGCCGGTGGGGGTGTTCGGCCAGGTCAGCGCCTGCTCCGTGCACCACCAGTACTCTTCGAGCGTCTCGCCCTTCCAGGCGTAGACCGGGACGCCGGCGGGGGCGTCCGGGGTGCCGTTCGGGCCCACGGCGATGGCCGCGGCGGCGTGGTCCTGGGTGGAGAAGATGTTGCAGGAGGCCCAGCGGACGTCGGCGCCGAGGGCGACCAGAGTCTCGATCAGGACGGCGGTCTGCACGGTCATGTGCAGGGAGCCGGTGATGCGGGCGCCGGCCAGCGGCTGCGTGGCGGCGTACTCCTTGCGGATCGACATCAGGCCGGGCATCTCGTGCTCGGCGAGGGTGATCTCCTTGCGGCCGAAGGCGGCGAGGGAGAGGTCGGCGACCTTGAAGTCCTGGCCGGCGCCGGTGGCGTCAGTCGTCATGGTGAGCTGCTCCTCGTTGATGGGGTGTCGAGGGTGGGTACGGCTGGTCTGCGGGCGGCGGCAGGCATGAAGGTGCCCGAACGCGCTCGCAGCGCAGTCCGTCGGAGGCCCTCTCTCCCTCGGCCGGACCCGCAGGGGTTACCGACCGACCGCCATCAGCAGCGACGTCTGGCTCTGGTCACGAATCTACACCGATCGGCCCAGTGGGCCCCAGCGTCCCCGGTGAAAGGCTTGACCTGTTCGGTGCCGCGGCACGCCCCGGCTCGGCTCGCCCCGGCTTCCCGATGGGCGTGGCGTGCCGCGACGGGTCCCGGCTCCGGAGGCGGGGCGAGGCGGCTGGGGATTCAGCGGTCGTGCGGGGGGGTGCGCTGCCATCATCCGGCGGGCTTCCTCGCGCACGCCCTCGTCGCTGTCAGCGGCCAGTGCTCGGATCTGCTCGACGAAGGCGTCGCTGCCGGGTTCGCCGCACCGCCCGCGAGGGTCGCCGTCGAGTTCGGCGGACGGTTGGTCAGCCACATCCTGAACGCCGGGCACGTCGCCAGTGGCGGCCAGGTCCGAAGCCGGAGCCGGAGCCGGCCGTGGCGACGTCCGGCGCGGCCGGGCCCCCGGCCGCGCCGGAGCGGCGGGTCTCAGCGGCCGCCCGGGGTGGCGGCCGGGTCGGGGCCGGCTGCGGCTTCCTCGGCGTTGTAGATGTCCGGTTCGAGGTAGATGACGCGGGCGATCGGGACGGCCGCGCGGATGCGGGCCTCGGCCGCGTTGATGGCCGTGGCGATCTCCTGGGCGGTGTCGTCGTGCTGCACGGCGATCTTGGCGGCGACCAGGAGTTCCTCGGGGCCGAGATGGAGCGTGCGCATGTGGATGACGGAGGTCACCTCGGAGCCGGCCACGATCGCGGCCTGGATCTTCTCCACCTCTTCCGTGCCCGCCGACTCCCCGAGCAGCAGCGACTTGGTCTCCGCGGCGAGGATGAGGGCGATCAGGATGAGCAGGATGCCGATGCACAGCGTGCCGATGCCGTCCCAGACGCCGTTGTCCGTGAGCAGGGCGAGGCCGACGCCGAAGAGGGCGAGGACCAGGCCGATCAGGGCGCCGAAGTCCTCCAGGAGGACGACGGGGAGTTCGGGTGCCTTGGCGCGGCGGATGAACTCCTTCCAGGAGAGCCGGCCCCTGGTGACGTTGGACTCCTTGATCGCCGTACGGAACGAGTAGCCCTCCGCGATGATCGCGAAGACCAGGACGCCGACGGGCCAGTACCAGGCCTCGATGGCGTGCGGGTGCTTGATCTTCTCGTAGCCCTCGTAGACCGCGAACATGCCGCCCACCGAGAACAGCACGATCGAGACGAGGAACGCGTAGATGTAGCGCTCGCGCCCGTAGCCGAAGGGGTGTTGGGGTGTCGCCTCGCGCTTGGCCTTCTTGCCGCCGAGCAGCAGCAGGCCCTGGTTGCCCGAGTCGGCGAGCGAGTGGACGCTCTCCGCGAGCATCGACGACGAACCGCTGAACAGGAACGCCACGAACTTCGCCACCGCGATGGCGAGGTTGGCGCTCAGTGCCGCCACGATGGCCTTGGTTCCGCCTGACGCGCTCATGGAGGTGCCGTCTTCCCTTCGTCGGTTGCCATCGGCGGGGGCCGGCCGATGGCAGGACCCCGCAAGCGGCACATTGTTACATCAGGCGACGACGGTGGCACGGAACACCGTTCCCGTACCGGACAGTTCGGACTTTTCTTCCGCGGGAACGAAGACGGCCGCACCCGGGGCGAGCGTCAGCTCCCCCAGCGAGGGGCTGCCCGCCGTGCAGAGGACGATCTGCGGGGTCGGGGCAGTCAGCCGGGTGGGGGCCGCGCCGTCGGCCCGTACGAAACGGGAGAGGCGGAACTCGTCGGCCGGGGTCTCGTACAGCTCCTCCCCCGTCACCGACGCCTCGGGGCGCAGCACCCCGGGGTCGGTCGGCTCGAACCGTACGACTTCGAGCAGTTCGGGGACGTCGACGTGCTTGGGGGTCAGACCGCAGCGCAGCACGTTGTCGGAGTTGGCCATGATCTCCACGCCCAGGCCGCCGAGGTAGGCGTGCGGCACTCCGGCGCCGAGGAAGAGGGCTTCGCCGGGCTGGAGTTGGACGTGGTTGAGGAGCATCGCCGCGATGACGCCGGGGTCGCCGGGGTAGTGGTGGGCGAGCGAGGCGTACGCGGCGTAGTGCGCTCCCCCGAGCCGTGCGCAGGCGGCGGCCGTCTCGGCGACCGTGGCCGCCATCTCCGCGCGGTCGGCGGTCAGGACGGCGGTGAGGACCTCGCGGAGGGCGGCCTCGACGGGGTGGGCGCCGAGCAGGTCGACGTACGGCTTGAGGGAGTCGACCTCCAGGGCGGCCAGGATCCGTGCGGCGTCCTCGGGGGTGCGGAAGCCGCACAGGCCCTCGAACGGCGTGAGCGCGCAGAGCAGTTCGGGCTTGTGGTTGCTGTCCTTGTAGTTGCGGTGCGGTGCGTCGAGGGGGATGCCGGCCCGCTCCTCGGCGTCGTACCCCTCCTTCGCGCGGGTCAGGTCGGGGTGGACCTGGAGCGAGAGGGGGGCGTCGGCGGCGAGCAGCTTGAGGAGGAAGGGCAGGCGGGGGCCGAACCGGGCCACCGACGCGCGGCCCAGTTCACCCGCCGGGTCCCCCGCGATCACGTCTGACAACGATGTCGCTCCTGCGCCCCGGTCGAGCCGGGAAGGCGCCATGGGGTGGGCGCCCATCCACATCTCGGCCTGCGGTTCGCCGGTGGGCTCGGTACCGAGGAGCGCCGGGATGAGGGTGGTGGAGCCCCAGGCGTAGGGACGGATGGTGTTGGTGAGACGGTCCATGGGTCCTGTGTTCTCTGTCGGCCGCCGGGTGCGGACTCCGGCCGGGCGTGCGGGGAGGGTCGGGCGTACGGGGAGGGTCGGGCGTACGGGGAGGGTCGGGCGTACGGGACCGGTACGTGATCGGGCGTACCGGTGAGGTGTACGGGTCAGTGGTGACGGAGCGGGCTCAGGGGTCAGGTGGACGCGATCGTCAGGTAGACGGTCGCGAAGTCGGCGATGGCGAGGAGTTCGGCGAGGCATTCGAGCTCGCTGCCCTCCTCGGGTTCGAGTTCGCTGATCGGGGCGTCGTGGCTCAGGGCGAGTTCGCGGGCGGCGGGGGCGGCGGAGAGCCCGCCGGTCGGCCGGTCGCGCAGGAGGACGACCCGGGCGTGCAGCCGCTCGGGCTCGTCGACGCGGTCGCGGAAGAAGTCGTCGGGGTCGGCGCCGGCCGCGAGCGAGCCGGCGAGCAGGACGCCGTGGGCGGGCAGCGCCTCGGGGAGCGCGGCGGCGAGCGCGGGGTGGCCCGACAGCTCGCTGAGTACGGCGGCGAACCGGCGCCCGGCGGGGGCCGCGGCCACGCCCTCGGTCCAGATGAGCGGGAGGGATTCCGCGAGCTCGGATGCGAGGGTCTTGGCGGGGTTGCTGTAGGTCGCGATGGCGGGGCCGCAGCGCTCGGCGGTGCGGTCGAGGCGGGCGGCGACCTTCTCGATGATCTCGGGAGGCGCGCTGAGCAGGCCGACCCGGTCGAGCAGCGCGAGCAGCGGGGTGAACAGGGACCACAGGGCGCCGGGGCTCGCGGCGGACATCTCCGCCTCGTCGGGCTCGAAGGGGCCCGCGGCCATCGGGACGACGAGGCCGTGCACGCCGTCGACGGCCTCCGCGAGCGGGGAGCGCTGGGGGGCGACCGCGACGACGTTGCAGCCCCTGCGGTACGCCTGCTCGGCGAGGAGGGCGAGGCCGGGCTCGGAACCGTCGGTGGTGGTGATGAGCAGCAGGTCGACGGAGCCGGCCCAGCCGGGCAGGGTCCAGCGTAGGGCGCCCGCGGCGGGTGCGACGCCGCTCGACTCCAGGCGGGTGACCGGCGCGGAGGCGCCCGCGAGCGCCGTGATCAGGTCGGCGACACCGGCGGCTGCGGTGCCGGGGCCCGCGATCAGCACGGAGCGGGGGCGGCCCTCCGGTTTCAGCTCGGCGATGCCGGCCTCCTGCGCGTGCCGGGCCGCGGTACGGACGCGGGCGCCCGCCTCCGCGGCGCCGCGCAGGAGTCCGCGGCGGTCCGCCCTGGCGAGGGCTTCCGGTGCGTCGAGCAGCGACTCGTCGAGCATGGGGTCGGCCTCCGGCTCTACTGGGACGGGTTACCGGGACTTGGGGCGCTGGATGCTCGCGTCCCGGTTACGCGGGGCGGCGGGCCTCGTCCACGAGGAGGACCGGGATGCCGTCGCGCACGGGGTAGGCGAGAGCGCAGTCCTTGCCGGTGCAGATCAGCTCGGGCTCGTCCGCCGAAGTGGCGTCGGTGAGCGGGGCGTGGCACGCCGGGCAGGCGAGGATCTGGAGGAGGCCGGCTTCGAGCGGCATGAGATTCCCTTCGGCGTACGTGCTGTGCTTCGCGTGCGGTTCCGTGCGGCCGCACACGGGCGCGCACGGGTGGGGCCTGGTCAGCCTACCGCCGGGGTGGACGGGGTGCGTGCCTGCGGAGGGGGCTCCCGTGACGCCTTTCGGCGAGGGGGGTGGGGGCGGTGCCTGCGCGGGGCGGGGCGGGGGGGGTGAGCCGGGAGTGGGCTGACGTCCGGGGGGCCGAGCGGGGTGGGGGCCGGGGCGGCCTCGTGCGAGCGGGCGCCGAGGGCGGGTCGGGCGCGAGGCGGCCCTGTGCGGGGCCGGGTGCCGGGCGAGCCAGGCGTCCGGGCGTTGCGGGCCGGCCGGGAGCCGGGCGGCCTCGTGCGAGCCGGGCGCCATACGGCCTGAGCGCGGGCTGGCCGGGGGACCGCGCGTACCCGGCGGAGCGCGGGCCGGGGAGGGATGTACCCGCCGCCGTGCGGGCCGGGGCGGGGCGTACCCGCCGCCGTGCGGGCCGGGGGCGGGCCAGCCCTGTCCAGGGAGGAGCGGGCGGGGTGGGCCGGCCTTGTGCGGGAGGAGCGGGCCGGGTCGGGCCTGTCCAGGGAGGAGCTGCCGGGGTGGACCGGCCTTGTGCGGAAGGAGCGGGCCGGGGTGGACCGGCCTTGTGCGCGAGGAGCGGGCCGGGGCGGGCGTGCTCCGTGCGGGCCGGGAGGGGCGTACCCGCCGCCGCGTGGGCCGGGGCCGGGCCAGCCCTGTCCAGGGAGGAGCTGCCGGGGTGGACCGGCCTTGTGCAGAAGGAGCGGGCCGGGGCGGGCGTGCTCCGTGCGGGCCGGGGCCGCCTCCTGGCCGCGGGGCAGCCGCCGCGCCCTCGTGCTCGGGGGTGTCGAGAGCGGGCGTCTCAGCAATCCGCCCTCACCCGCGGCACCGGAGCAGGCACCGTACTGGGCCGCCCCGTACCGCCGAGCCCCGTGCCGCCGAGCCCCGCGGCGCCGGGAGCAGCCGCCTCGACGACTCGCCCCCGGGCCACCGAGCCCCGCCGCACCCGAGCAGCAACCTCCCCCGGAGCCCCGCCGCACCCGAACGGCAGCCTCCCCCGCGCCACCGAGCCCCGCCGCACCCGAAAAGCAACCTCCCCGCGCCGGAGGCGCTACGCGCGGACGAGGGACAGGACCTCGTCGCGTACCTTCGCCATCGTCGCGGCGTCGCGCGCCTCGACGTTCAGGCGGAGCAGCGGCTCGGTGTTGGAGGCGCGCAGGTTGAACCACCAGTCCTCGGCCGTGACGGTCAGGCCGTCGAGCTCGTCCAGGTCGAGGCCCGCCTGGCCTTCGTACGCGGCGCGGACCGCTGCCGCGCGGGCCGTCTGGTCGTCGACCGTGGAGTTGATCTCGCCGGATGCGGCGTAGCGGTCGTACTGGGCGACGAGCGCGGAGAGCGTGCCCTCCTGGCCGCCGAGCGCCGCCAGGACGTGGAGCGCGGCGAGCATGCCGGTGTCCGCGTTCCAGAAGTCGGCGAAGTAGTAGTGCGCGGAGTGCTCGCCGCCGAAGATCGCTCCCGTGGCCGCCATCTCCTGCTTGATGAAGGAGTGGCCGACCCGGGTGCGGACGGGGGTGCCGCCGTTCTCGCGGACGACCTCGGGGACGGACCACGAGGTGATGAGGTTGTGGATCACGGTGCCGCCGGGGTGGCGGGCGAGCTCGCGGGCCGCGACCAGGGCGGTGATCGCGGAGGGCGCCACGGGCTCGCCGCGCTCGTCGACGACGAAGCAGCGGTCGGCGTCGCCGTCGAAGGCGAGGCCGAGGTCGGCGCCCTCGGCGATGACGCGGGCCTGGAGGTCCACGATGTTGGCCGGGTCGAGCGGGTTGGCCTCGTGGTTGGGGAAGGTCCCGTCGAGCTCGAAGTACATCGGGACCAGGTCGAGCGGCAGCCCGTCGAACACGGTGGGCACGGTGTGCCCGCCCATGCCGTTGCCCGCGTCGACCACGACCTTCAGGGGGCGGATGGCGCTGAGGTCGACGAGGGCCTTGAGGTGGGCCGCGTAATCCGTCAACGTGTCGCGCTCGGTGATCGTGCCCGCCTTCGGCGCGACGGCCGGGGCGCCCTGCTCGGACCACTGCTCGACCAAGGCGCGGATCTCGGCGAGGCCGGTGTCCTGGCCGACCGGGGCGGCGCCCTTGCGGCACATCTTGATGCCGTTGTACTGGGCCGGGTTGTGCGAGGCGGTGAACATCGCGCCGGGCAGGTCGAGGGCGCCGGACGCGTAGTACAGCTGGTCGGTGGAGCACAGGCCGATGAGCGTGACATCGGCACCCAGGGCGGCCGCGCCGCGCGCGAAGGCCCCCGAGAGGCCGGGCGACGAGGGCCGCATGTCGTGGCCCACGACGATGGCGTCGGCCTGCGTCACGGTGACGAACGCGGCGCCGAACAGCTCGGCGAGCGACTCGTCCCACTGATCCGGCACCACTCCGCGGACGTCGTACGCCTTCACGATCTGCGACAGATCAGCAGCCACGGCCCAACCTTCCCTGATGTCGTCGCCGATGCCCTCCGCGGGGCACCGGCCGGGCTCCCAAACTACCCGCCACCACCTCGCTGCCGAACACAGCTTCGGTGGACTTCAGGGGTCGGGAGACTCAACTTCGCCAACTCGGCCGCACGGCCGGTGGGATTCAGGATTCGGGCGAGCGCAGGACGCGCAGGTGGCCTCGGCGGCCCACCTCGACCGGGTCCGCCGAGCGCGTGCCGCCGGCTCCCGCGGCGCGCTCCTGCGGACGGGCCGCTTCCCGTACCGCGTTGGCAAGCGCTTCCAGATCGTCGCCGCTGGGGCGGGCCGGAGCGGAGCCGTCGGTCAGGCGGACGACCTCCCAGCCGCGGGGCGCGGTCAGGCGCTCGCTGTGCTCGGCGCACAGGTCGTAGCAGTGGGGTTCGGCGTAGGTGGCGAGCGGACCGAGGACTGCGGTCGAGTCCGCGTAGACGTACGTCAGCGTCGCGACGGCAGGGCGACCGCACGCGGTGCGCGAACAGCGACGTACAGGGCTCACGACGTTGGACGGTACCGCACTCTTGACCGGGCCGCGACGACTCTCCACCAGCTCACTCCACCGTGTCGCGCTGTGAGCTCGGGCACAGGAGCTCTGGAGCAACTGCGCTGACCTGCAAAGGAACAGGGGGTCGCGGGCGGTGACCGGCCTTCTGGCGGGCGCCACTTGGGAACGATTCGGTCAAAGTAGGTGAAATCCCTAGCCTCGGGCGCGCCGGCAACCGCTCTCACGCGCGACCGGAACGGTCATCCCGCGACATGGCGCATCCCGGGCCGTCGCCGCGATCGCAACCCGCCCCGGAGGGCTACGCTGCGTCAGTGATGGACAGCTCCCACTCAGCCGAAGGTACGGGCGAAGGCACCGCCGAAGGGACCGGCGAGGGTACGGGCACCCGCTCGGGTCCTCGGCGCCGCGACCGGCACGGCCGTGGCATGCGCGGACCCGTGGCGCCGCCCCAGGTGCCGCTCTCGGTCAGCAGGGCGGAGACCTTCCGCGATCTCGTGCTCGACTCGGTGGAGCGCCTTGAGCGCCGCTGGCCGCAGCTCCAGGAGGTGGAGTTCCTGGTCACCGACGTACCGTTCAAGGAATCCCCCGGCGCGGCGAGCGACGACGGGGACTCGGCGGCCTGGAGCGACGAGGCGGTGCCGCTGGGCCGCGCCGTGGCCGCGGGCAAGGACCGGCCGGCCCGGATCCTGGTCTATCGCAGGCCGGTCGAGATCCGCACCAAGAACCGGGACGAGCGGGCCATGCTGGTCCACGAGGTCGTGGTCGAGCAGGTCGCCGAACTCCTGGGCCTCGCCCCGGAGTCGGTCGATCCCCGGTACGGGCAGGAATGACCGGCCGGTTCCGGCCCCCGCGGCGCTACTTCCCGAGGACCGTGAGGTCCTGGGACGCGGCCGGCACGGCGACCGTGCCCTTGTCGTCGGTCAGCGTCTGCACCGTGAACATCGGCACGCCGTCCTGGGTGACGGCGAGCGTGCGCGAGGCGTAGACCGGGCCGCCGTTCGGATCGGGCTCCACCGTCAGCGCGTACGAACCCTTGAGGCCGGCCGGGACCGGCGGGTCGACGGCGAGCGTGGTGCCCGCCTTCACGGTGTACGTCTTCGTCTGCGGCTCGCCGCCCTCGGTGCCCGCGGAGGAGGTGACCTTCACCGTGGCGTCCTTGGTGCCCGGCGCCGTCAGGGCGAGGGTGGACGCCTTGTCCCGGTTGTCGGTGACCGTGGCGCGGGTGCCGACCGGCCCCGCGGCCGGGATGAAGGCGATCTCCTGCTTGTCGCCGGTGCCGCGGACCACCCGGAGCGCCGCGACGACCGGAGTGCCACCGTCCGCATCTGGGGTGAGAACCAGGGAACCCGCCTCGCCCCTCGTGACGTTCTTCAGATCAAAGGACGCCGTCATCCCCGACTTCACGTGCACGGTGTCGAGTTCCGCAGGAGCGAAGCTGCCCCCTTTGCTCGCCAGCTTGACCTTGAGGTCCGCGTCGTCGGCGCCCTTGGCGTGCACGATCAGGCGCACGTCGGTGGCGTCACCCGGGATGCCCGGGAACACCTGGGAGACGGCCGGGTCCGCCGAGGCGGGCAGCCAGTCCGCGCCCGCCTTCGCGTCCGTGGCCTGGACCACCGCGCCGACCCGCCCCGCCCGGGTGGTGACGTGCACCGTCAGATCGTCGGCCACCGTGCCGGTCAACGTGGAGAGGAGTACGGGAACGCTCGACCTGGCGGGGATCGTGATGCCCTCGCCGATGTCGGCCTTGACGGGGCCGTCCTTGCCGAAGAGGTCGATGTCGGCGACGGCCGCGGTGTCGTCCGGGTTGGTCAGGTGGACGTAGTCCTGGCGGTCCTTGGCCGTGGAGGCGCCGGGGAACCAGAAGTCGGCGTCCGGCGCGGTGCAGTTGGTGCCGAGCAGGGCGCGTCCGACACCGCCGGTGATCTGCGTGGTCTGCTGGGCGGCCCAGCCGGGGGCGAGGAGCCCGTCGGCGGAGCCGGTGAGCGCGGGAGCGTCGGCGCCGGACGCGGTGGCGGCGACCGGCTTGCCCGGCTCCTTCAGGGTGAGGACGGGCTTGTCGGACGCCGGCTTGCCGGACGTCTTCTTGCCCTTGCCGTCCTTGCCCGGGTCGGGGGACGAGGTGTCACCGCCGTCGGCGGGCGCCGGCACCGCGGGGGTCAGCACCGCCGTGCCCGGCTTGCCCTGGGCTCCGCCCTGCGCGGCGCCCTTGGGGGTGATCGCGGTGTATGTCGTTTGGGCGAGATCGGAGTTGCTGGGCGCGGGGCAGAGCAGGCTGGAGCGCTCGACGGGCAGCCGCGCCGCGGCCTTGGCGCCGGTGTCCGCCGAGCCGGCGGGCGCGGTGAGCGACGCGAAGCCGGTCAGCGCGGCGAGGGCGACCGCCCCCGCGGCGAGGGAGAGGGTGGTGCGCTTCACTGCTGGCTCCCGTCGGGGCGGTGCGGCTGCTGCTCGGGCTGCTCGGGCGGATATCCGTAGCCGTACGGGTCGTACGGGCCGTCCTGCGGCCGGTGGGGCGCGGGCGGCTGCTGGTAGGGGTCGTAGGGCGGCTGCCCCGCCCCCGCACCGAACTGCCCGTCGCCGAAGGAGCCTTCGCCGAACTGCCCGTCGCCGTAGGGCCCTTCGGGGTACTGCCCCTCGGGGTACTGCCCCTCGCCGGTCCCGCCGTCGGCGTACCGGCCCTGGTCGAACGAGCCGTCCGCACCCGGCACTTGGGGGTCCGAGCCGTCCTGGTAGGGCCGGCCGGGGTAGGGCTGCTGCTCCGGGTAGCCCTGGCCGGGATAGGCGTCCTGGACGTACTGCCCGTCCGGGTACTGGCCCTGCGCGGGCTGCCCGTCCGGGTACTGGTTCTGCGCGGGCTGGCCTTCGGGGTATTCGGGGTACGGCTGGTAGCCGCCGTACTGCTGCTGGTACGGGTCGTACTGCTGTTGCGCCTGCTCGTCGTGGTGGGCGGCGTCGGCCGGGGCGGTGGTGGCGTACTGCGCCGCGTCCCACTCCCCGTACGCCGGCTGCTGCGGCACGTCCGCCTGGCCGGGCGGCTCGTCGGCCGGGGTCTCGGGGTCGGCGTCGGCCTGCGCGCGGAGCCTGCGGGCCCGGCGGCCCTCGCCCGCGACGGGCTGCGCGGGCACGGGGGCCGCCGCCGCCTCCGCCTCGGGCAGGTCGTCGTCGACGCGGCGGCGCCGGCCCGGCAGGGCGAGCACCAGGAGGACGACGGCGAGCGCGGCCTGGACCCAGATCCACAGGGTGTGGAGGATCGGGGCGTCGTAGGTGACGTCGAGCCGGCCCGCGTCGGCGGGGAGTTCGAAGCCCTGGGCCCAGCCGTCGACGGTGGTCCGCTTGAGCGCCTTGCCGTCGAGCGTCGCGGTCCAGCCGGGGGCGGCCTTGTCGGCGATGCGCAGGACACGGCCCGCGTCGCCGGCCGGGATCTTGGTGTGGAGCTCTACGGGGTCGGCGGCGACCGGCAGGCTCTCGCCGCCCTTCGCCGGCACGATCACGGCGCGGGCGACCTGGCGGTCCACCCGCCACAGCGCGCTGCCGTCGAGCTGGCTGAGCCGGCTGAGGCCGGGCGTCGAGTCCAGGGTGCGGGCGAAGGAGCGGGGGGCGCCGTCGCGCACCAGCACGTAGCGCACGGCGAACCCGCTGAGCTGGCTCGACTGGTCGGCGCCGGAGCCCGCGACGAGGTTGGAGACGACCTTGCCGAGCCGGGTGTCGTCGCCGCCGGACGCGGCGAGTTCGGCGTCGCCTAGCTGTCCGCCCGAGCCCCGTACCAGTGTGTACGCGACCTTGGCGGGCGAGGTGCCGCCGAGGACGAGGGTGCGGGCCTGGTCGCGGGTGCCGCTCTCCTCGGCGACGAACGCCGGGACCTGCGCCGGGTCGCGCCGCTCCAGCGGGCCGTCGGCGCCGCCGATCATCCAGTGCGCGGCGGAGTAGACGGGGCCGAGCACGGCGACGAGGGCGATCAGGGCGGCGACCGGCTGGCGCCAGCCGAAGCCGTGGCCGGCGACGCGGGTGCGGCCGTACTCGGCGCCGAGCCCGGCGGCGGCGAGCAGCGCGAGCCCGTACACGAGGGTCGCGGGGCCCGCCCAGCCGCTGCGGTTGGACAGGGCCGCGAAGAGGAACCCGGTGAGCGCGACCACCCAGGCGGCGCGGATCGCGAAGGTGCGCTCCGAGCGCAGCAGGGCGGCGAGCGCACCGCCGACGAGCCCGATGAGCACAAGACCGCCGACCGTCTTCGGCCCGCCGGGACTGGCCCCGAGCAGGTCGAGGGCCCCGGCCGAGCCGTTGCCGTAGGCGAGGCCGGCCTCCTTGAAGAAGCCGGACGGGCCGGTGAGCAGGCTCAGCGACCAGGGCGCGAGCATCAGCAGCGGAGTGCCGACGGCGGCCAGGAAGCGCACTCCGTACGCCGTGAGGTCGGTGCGGCGCAGCGCGAGCACCCCGAGGCCGAGCAGCACCGCGAGGGGCCACACGATCGGGGTGAACGCCATGGCGACGGTCAGGAGCAGCGCGTACGTCCAGGTGGCGCGCCAGCTGCCGCGGGCGCCGTCGCCGCGGAACCCGGCGGCGGAGGCGCCGGCCCGCGCGATGAGCGGCAGCAGGAAGGCGAGGACGGCGGTGCCGACCCGGCCGGCGGCGAGGGCGCCGGTGGCGGCGGGCAGGAAGGCGTAGGCGATGGCCGCCCAGGAGCGCAGCTGGCGCGAGGCGATGAGGGGTCGGGCCGCGAAGTAGGCGGTGAGCCCGGCCAGCGGGACCGAGCAGACGAGGATCAGGGTCAGCGCGAAGCCGGTGGAGCCGAAGCAGAGCGCGGACAGGGTGGCGATGATCGCGAGGTAGGGCGGCGCGGTCTGGGTGCCGCCGACGCCGATGGGGTGCCAGGCGTCCGCGTAGCGGTCCCACAGGGCGCCGGCGTGGTCGGGCGCGGGGAGCAGGGCGCCGCCCATGAGGGAGCCGCCGCCGAGCAGGTTGCGGCAGGCGACGAGGGAAACGATGAGGAGCAGTGCGAAGAGGACCGGCGCGGGTTTGCCGGCGATCTTCTTGAGGCGCGCGAACTGCTCGATCTCCAGGAAGTCGGCGTCGTCGCCGCCGGGTCCCGATTCGACGGCGCCGTGCCGGGAGCCGCCGGTGTCCTCGGTGCCCGCGCCGAGGCTGGAGGCGACCGATTCGACGGTGGCGCGGATGGTGGCGCCGGGCGGCGGGAAGAGCGGGCGCAGTTCGCTCGCCTCGATGCCGCTCTTGCCGCGCCGCTTGCGGCCCGCGAGGATCCGGCCGGGCCTCAGCAGGGTGCCGAAGAGGCCCATGACCTCGTCGACGGCCTGGCCGGGCACCTTGCCCACGAGGTAGGCGACGGTGCGCAGCAGGGTGCCGATCACGATCCGGAGCACCACGTAAGGGAGCAGCGCGGGACGCGAGTTGACGAGCATGGTGTAGACGGCGCCGGCCTTGTCGACCCGGTGGGGGTTGACGACGGAGCGTCCCGCGCAGTCGACGGTGCGGCGTTCGCGGGCGGCGGCCTCGGCGTGGCGGACGGTGGCGTCGGGGGCGACGAGCACGGTGTGTCCGGCGGCGTGGGCGCGCCAGCACAGGTCGACGTCGTCGCGCATCAGGGGCAGTCTGCGGTCGAAGCCGCCGAGTTCGTCCCACACGTCGCGGCGGATCAGCATGCCCGCCGACGACACCGAGAGGACGGGCCTGACCTGGTCGTGCTGGCCCTGGTCCTGTTCGCGCCGGTCCAGGCCGGTCCAGCGGCGTCCGCTGTGGGCGATGGAGACGCCCACTTCGAGGAGCTGCTTGCGGTCGTACCAGCCGCGGAGCTTGGGTCCGACGATCGCGGCGTGCGCGTTGGAGTCGGCGACGCGGAGCAGTTCGGCGAGCGCGCCGGGGTCGGGCGCGCTGTCGTCGTGGAGCAGCCAGAGCCACTGCACGGGCTCGCCGTGCGGGAGTTCGGGCAGGTCGTAGCTGTCGTCGCGCCAGCTGCGCGAGACGGGGTCCCAGCCGCTGGGGCGCTTGAGGTAGGGCAGGTCCTCGGGGCCGAGCACGGGAGCGGTGCGGGCGGCCTCCTCGACGGCGGCGCCGAAGCCGGTGCGGCGCGCGAGGTGCAGCACGTGGTCGGCGCCGAGCGCCTCGGTGACCAGGCGGGCGGAGTCGTCGGCGCTGCCGGTGTCGGCGGCGTACGCGTTCTGGACGGGGCGTTCCTGGCCCAGGAGTCCGGACAGGACGTCGGGGAGCCAGCGCGCGCCGTCGTGCGCGACGACGACGGCGGTGACGACATGTCGGGGGAACTCGGGTGTCGCGGCCGCCTCGTACGGGGCCGTCGACTGGCTGTGCACGGACATCGAGGTACGGGCCCCTCCGCCCCGGAAGGCTGCTGTGCGGACTGCGGTCGGCGCGGCCGGCGGTGCGAGACGGGCTCTGACGTGACCGGAGTGCCGTGGACAGCGCCCCACACTAACGGCTGCCACACAGACGGTCCGCCGCTCGCGGACGGGGCGCGGGCGACGGACCGTTGATTGTGTACGGAGTTGGGCGGTTTGGGCGCTCCCGGATGCCGCCCGGCCGGTGTGCGTGCCGCCCGGCACCCGTGCCGCCAGGGGTGCGGCTGCTCGACTCCGGGTGCCCTACAGGGGCGCGGGGAACTGCGCGAGACGCGGGCACGGTCCGCAGACGAAAGCGGGGTTGCTGGGGCTCCGCCCCAGACCCCGGGAGGCCCCACCCCACCCCTTCCCGAAACCCTCCGGGGGTGAGAGACGGGCTGAGGTCCAAACCCCTGGGGCTCTGCCCCAGACCCCTGTTCGCGCCTGAAGGGCGCTCGTCCTCAAACGCCGGACAGGCTGACGTGCCGCCCGGCACCGAGTAGTCAGGGGCGCGGGGAACTGCGCGGTGCCGTCCCGGCGAAGGCGGTCGCTCCGAACGCGGCGTGCCGCGTCCCGCTAGATGGCCGCCTTCTTCAGGCGGCGACGCTCCCGCTCGGAGAGGCCGCCCCAGATGCCGAACCGCTCGTCGTTGGCGAGTGCGTACTCAAGGCATTCCGAACGGACTTCGCAGGCGAGACAGACCTTCTTGGCCTCTCTCGTGGAGCCGCCCTTCTCGGGGAAGAAGGATTCGGGGTCGGTCTGGGCGCAGAGGGCCCGTTCCTGCCAGCCGAGCTCCTCTTCGGCCTCGTCGACCAGCAGTTCCTGAAACAGCTCGGTCATGTGCGCCCCTCGTCTGTCTTTGCTGCCCCGTGATGTTGCCGTTACCGAATCCGGCCGAACGACACGAGTGAAATTACAAGTGCGTGGATCCGGGCCAGTCAAGCCGAGATCTGCTATTGGGCCCCGTATTCACTCTGCGGAACCAAGGCTATGCGGAAAGTGTTCAAATCGCCAAAAAGCTGACACATGCCACTGGCTCACGCCATCGCCTCTCCGCACGGATCCACTCGACTCCCGCTCGACTGTGATCACGGTCCGATCACAGAGGAGGACGAGGCGAACATTGATCTTGTTGCGCCCGTACCCAGAAAGCGGCCCGGATCACATTCAGATCACGAGAAGGCGACGGTGTTTGATTGCACACCTGCTGCGCCACATCTCCCGCCCCGCCAGTGCACAAACCTTTCTCCGGCCGCAGTAACCGGATAAGGTGAAACATTGCCGCCAAATCGGTCATTGGGTTGACAACACACCCATCGGCCCGGTCTCCTGGACCCCATGTCAGTGACCGCAGCGCACCGAGCGACCCACGTCCGTGGGTTCCGCAGCGCTGTCCAGGCTCGCTGTTGCTGTTCCAGCTGTTGATCCCGCACTTCTTCCTTCCCGTGCGATCCAGCTTCTCCCTCGCCTGCCCCGAGGCGCCACGCGTCCGGGCGGCCGCCGTCTCCGCATCGGCTCGACCCGCGCGGAACACCTCATCTGCGACACCCCAGCACTCCTGCCGAGGAACCCCCGCACCATGAACAGCAGCCACAGCGACCTCCAGATCGCCGGCGACATCCTGGAGGTCCAGCACCTCCTCCAGCCCGCCCGCGAGCACCCGGTCACCGTCGCCGAATTCGCCGGCCTCGCCCGCTCCATCGCCGCCGACCGCTCCCAGTGGGCCCACCTCGTCCAGTACGACGCGGCCTCCCGCTGGTACCACCGGCTCCGCACCGGGCCCGGCTACGAGGTCTGGCTGCTGTCCTGGGTCCCCGGACAGGGCAGCGGCGCCCACGACCACGGCACGTCCTCGGGCGCGCTCACCGTCCTGGAGGGCGAGTTGACCGAGCGCACGGACCGGGGCGTGCGGCGGCTGGCCGCCGGCTCCCAGCGGATCTTCGCTCCGGGCTATGTCCACGAGGTCGCCAACGACTCCCTCGAACCGGCCGTCAGCCTGCACATCTACTACCCGGGCCTGACCGACATGCCCATGCACCCGAGCCAGTCCGCCCCGGCGAGCCAGGATGTCGTACCCGCCTGACAAACTCTGTGCATGCGCATTGTGGTTCTGGCAGGCGGCATCGGTGGTGCCCGCTTCCTACGAGGTCTCAAGTCCGCCGCCCCCGACGCGGACATCACCGTCATCGGCAACACCGGTGACGACATCCATCTGTTCGGCCTGAAGGTCTGCCCCGACCTCGACACCGTGATGTACACCCTGGGCGGCGGCATCAACGAGGAGCAGGGCTGGGGGCGTACCGACGAGACCTTCAAGGTCAAGGAGGAGCTCGCGGCGTACAGGGTGGGGCCCGAGTGGTTCGGGCTCGGCGACCGTGACTTCGCGACGCACATCGTCCGTACGCAGATGCTCGGCGCGGGCTACCCGCTGAGCGCCGTCACCGAGGCGCTGTGCGCCCGCTGGCAGCCCGGCGTCCGCCTCCTCCCGATGTCCGACGACCGCGTCGAGACCCATGTCGCCGTGGACGTGGACGGCGAGCGCAAGGCGATCCACTTCCAGGAGTACTGGGTGAAGCTGCGCGCCTCCGTCGACGCGCAGGCCGTCGTCCCGGTCGGCGCCGAGCAGGCCAAGCCCGCGCCGGGTGTCCTCGAAGCCATCGCCGCGGCCGACGTCATCCTCTTCCCGCCGTCCAACCCGGTCGTGTCCGTCGGCACCATCCTGGCGGTGCCGGGGATCCGTGAGGCGATCGCCGAGGCGGGCGTGCCGGTGGTCGGCCTCTCCCCCATCGTGGGCGACGCCCCGGTGCGCGGCATGGCCGACAAGGTGCTCGCGGCGGTCGGCGTGGAGTCCACGGCGGCGGCGGTCGCCGAGCACTACGGTTCGGGGCTGCTCGACGGATGGCTCGTCGACACGGTCGACGCGGGCACGACGGCCCGCGTCGAGGAGGCGGGCATCCGCTGCCGCGCGGTGCCGCTGATGATGACGGACCTCGACGCCACCGCCGCGATGGCCCGCGAGGCCCTCACGCTCGCGGAGGAGGTCCGCGCGTGAGTGCCCCTTCCTTCCGGGTGTGGGCGTTGCCCGGCCTGCCCGAGGTGCGGGCCGGCGACGACCTGGCGAAGCTGATCGCCGCGACCGAGCCGGGCCTCGTCGACGGCGACATCCTGCTCGTCACCTCGAAGATCGTCTCGAAGGCGGAGGGCCGCATCACCGAGGCCGCCGACCGCGAGGCGGCCATCGACGCCGAGACGGTACGGGTGGTGGCGCGGCGCGGCACCCTGCGCATCGTCGAGAACCGGCAGGGCCTGGTCATGGCCGCGGCCGGGGTCGACGCCTCCAACACCCCCGCCGGAACGGTCCTGTTGCTGCCCGAGGACCCGGACGCCTCGGCGGCCGCGATCCGCGCCGGGCTGCGGGACACCCTCGGCGTCGAGGTCGGCGTCGTCGTCACCGACACCTTCGGCCGGCCCTGGCGCAACGGCCTCACCGACGTCGCGATCGGCGCCAGCGGCGTACGCGTCCTGGACGACCTGCGCGGCGGTACGGACGCGCACGGCAACCCGCTGAGCGCCACCGTGATCTCGCTCGCCGACGAGCTGGCCGCCGCCGGCGACCTGGTGAAGGGCAAGGCGGGCGGCCTTCCGGTCGCGGTGGTCCGCGGCCTCGCCCACCTCGCGGGCGACGGTTCGGCCCGTGAGATGGTGCGCAGCGCCGCCGACGACATGTTCCGGCTCGGCACCTCGGAGGCGGTACGGGAAGCGGTGACCCAGCGCCGTACCGTACGGGCCTTCACGGACGAGCCGGTCGACCCCGGCGCGGTGCGGCGCGCGGTGGCGGCGGCGGTGACCGCGCCGGCCCCGCACCACACGACGCCCTGGCGATTCGTGCTGCTCGAATCGGCGGAGTCGCGCACCCGGCTGCTCGACGCGATGCGGGACGCGTGGATCGCCGACCTGCGCCGCGACGGCAAGTCCGAGGAGTCGGTCGCCAAGCGGGTCGCCCGGGGCGACGTCCTGCGCGCGGCGCCGTACCTGGTGGTGCCGTGCCTGGTGACGGACGGCTCGCACCACTACGGCGACGCCCGCCGGGACGGCGCGGAACGCGAGATGTTCGTGGTCGCCATGGGCGCCGGGGTGCAGAACCTCCTGGTGGCCCTCGCGGGCGAGCGGCTCGGCTCGGCGTGGGTGTCCTCGACGATGTTCTGCCGCGATGTCGTCCGCGACGTCCTCGGCCTGCCCGACGACTGGGACCCGATGGGTGCGGTGGCGGTGGGGCATGCGGCCGAGCCGCCCAGGGAACGCCCGGCGCGCGAGACATCGGCGTTCATCGAGGTGCGCTGACGGACGGCTGACAGATAGCTGACGGACAGCTGACAGATATCGTCAGTCCTTGCCCCGACTCCCTTACAGCACGCCGATGTTGTTCGGCTGGAAGCGCGGGGCGCGGCGGGGCGGGGTACGTCCGCTGAGCAGGATCAGGCGGGCGGCCCGGTGGCGCTGGCCCGCGTACGGCGCAAGCAGGGAGAGCATCTCGGCGTCGTCGGCGTTGCGGTTGCCGGCCAGGGCGTGGCCGATGATTCCGGGCAGGTGGAGGTCGCCCACCGTCACCAAGTCGGGCGCGCCGATGGCCCGTTGGAGGGTTTCCGCGGCCGTCCAGGGGCCGATGCCGGGGATGAGCCGGAGCCGTTCGGCGGCCTGCGTCTGCTCCATCGCGGCGGCCTCCTCCATGCGGCGGGCCACCCGCACCGCGCGCATCACGGTGTCCGAACGCTTCGAGTCGACGCCGGCGCGGTGCCACTCCCAGGACGGGATCATCGCCCACTGCCGGGCGTCCGGCATGACGTACATGCCTTCGGGGGCCGCTCCGCCCGGCGCGGGCTCTCCGAAGCCGCGCACCAGGAGCCGCCAGGCGCGGTAGGCCTCGGTCGCGGTGACCTTCTGCTCCAGGACGGACGGGATCAGGGACTCCAGGACCAGGCCGGTACGGGTCAGGCGCAGGCCGGGGCGGCTGCGGTGGGTCTCCGCGACGAGACGGTGGCGGGGCTCGAAGACGTCCGGGTCGTCCAACTCGCCCAGCATCGCCGGGAGTTGGTCGAGCATCCACTCCGCTCCCTCGCCCCACGCCTCGGCGTGCGCGGTGTCCTTGGCGGCGGTCACGCGCAGGGTGGCGGGGCCGGCGGGGGTACGGGAGGTGCGCCACACGGCGCCGTCGGGGGTGGTGCGGTAGGTGGGGTCGCCGGGGCCGCGCCTGAGGGGGCCGAGGACGAGCGGCAGGTCGAGCGGGCCCCTGCGGGCGGCCCACACCCGCGTCCTGCCTCCGGCGGGGTGGGGGGCGCGGGCGGGTCGGGTGGGGGTGCGGGGGCTGAATCGTCCTGCCACGGGGTGGGTCCTCGAAGAGTGGGCTGCCCCCCGAGCCTAACCGAGCCACCCGCTCGGTGCCGGGTGCCCTACTCAGGGGCACAGGGCTGCACCTTCTACGCGGCTCCGCCGCGGCGGGCGCGGGCCGTGGGCGCGGCGCCGGGTGCCCTACTTTTAGGGGCGCGGGGAACTGCGCGAGACGCGGGCACGGTCTGCTGACGAAAGCCGGGGTTGCTGGGGCTCCGCCCCAGACCCCGGGAGGCCCCACCCCACCCCTTCCCGAAACCCTCCGGGGGTTAGGAAACGGGCTGAGGTCCAAACCCCTGGGGCTCCGCCCCAGACCCCGTTCGCGCCTGAAGGGCGCTCGTCCTCAAACGCCGGACGGGCTGGAGATGCCGGGCACCCTGCCAAGGGGGAGGGATGCCGATGCCAAGCACCCTGCCAAAGGGCGGCCCACCCAGGGGCGCGGGGAACTGCGCGAGCAACCCCACCCGACCCGCACCCAAAATCACACCCCACCCGACCCGAGGTCGAAAGCTCCCCACCCGGCCCGAGGTCAAAGCACACCCCACCCGACCCGAGGCCAAAGACGCACTCCCACCCGACCCGGAGTCAAAGCACACCCACCCGACCCGAGGTCAAAGCACACCCCACCCGGCCCGAGGCCAAAGACGCACCCCCACCCGACCCGGGGTCGAAAACTCCTACTGGTCCGAGGAGAAGCGGACCGCCCCCGCCGGCAGGGCGGCGTCGCACCAGACCCGCACCCCCGAGCGAAGCTCGTTGTCGGGGCCGACGTGCGCGCCGTCGCCCACCACCGCGCCGTCCAGGATCGTCCGCGCGCCGATCCGCGCACCCGCCCCCACCAGCGAATCCGTGATCACCGCCCCCGCCTCCACGACCGCCCCGGCGAGCACCGTGCTGCCGGTGACGCGTGCGCCCGCGCCCACCACCGCGCCCTCCCCCACCACCGTGCCGCCCGTCAGCTTCGCGTCGGGGGCGACCGTCGCGGTCGGCAGGACGAGGCGGTCGCCGCAGCGGCCGGGGACCGCGGGGGACGGGGCGCGGCCGAGCACCAGGTCGGCCGAGCCGCGGACGAAGGCCGCCGGGGTGCCGAGGTCGAGCCAGTACGTCGAGTCGACCATGCCCTGGAGGTGGGCGCCGCGCGCCAGCAGGCCGGGGAAGGTCTCGCGTTCCACCGACACCGGCCGGCCCGCCGGGATGGTGTCGATGAGCGACCGCCGGAACACGTACGCGCCCGCGTTGATCTGGTCGGTGACGATCTCCGCGGGCGTCTGGGGCTTCTCGAGGAACGCCGTGACCCGGCCCGTCGCGTCGGTCGGCACGAGACCGAACGCCCTCGGGTCGTCGACCCGGGTCAGATGCAGGGAGACGTCCGCGCCCGAGGTGCGGTGGGTGTCCACGAGGGCCCGGATGTCCAGGCCCGTCAGGATGTCGCCGTTGAAGATCAGGACCGGCTCGTCGGGTCCCGAGCGGAGCCGCGACGCCACGTTGCGGATCGCCCCGCCCGTGCCGAGCGGCTCGTCCTCGGTGACGTACTCGATGCTGAGGCCGAGCGCGGAGCCGTCCCCGAAGTGCGGCTCGAAGACCTCGGCCAGATACGACGTGGCGAGCACGATGTGGTCCACCCCGGCCGCACGGGCCCGAGCCAGCTGGTGGGTGAGGAAGGGGACGCCCGCCGCCGGAACCATCGGCTTGGGCGTGTTCACCGTGAGCGGGCGCAGCCTGGTGCCCTTGCCGCCGACCAGGAGGATCGCTTCAGTCACCTGTCGTCTCTGCTTCCTGCTGGGGCCGGCCTTCGGATTCCGTCGCGTGTTCGGCGGATCTCCCGGCCGGCCAGTTTATGCAGACCCCCCGGACGCGTCCGCTACCCGGTCAGCGCCGGCCCTGGTAGTGGGCCGCGGTGACCCGGGCCGTGCCGAGCCTGCTGTACAGGCGGGCCCCCGGGCAATCGGTGGCGAACCCGTCGCGGTGACCGGCGATGGCGTTGAACTTCACGCTGCGTCCCTTCCTGTAGCGGTTGCCGCCGCCGGAGACGAGGGTGCTCTTGCCCCTCGGGTTCACTCCGTACAGTCCGAGCTTCCACGCGGCGAGCTGCTCCACGGCCTTGAGGGCGGCGGCCGACGGGTTGACCCTGTTGTACGTGCCGAGGACCGCGATGCCCGTGCTGTCGGTGTTGAAGCCGAGCGTGTGCGCCCCGAGCACCGCCTTGGTCACTCCGCCGGCCCGGCCCTCGAAGATGTTTCCGCACTTGTCGACCGCGAAGTTGTAGCCGATGTCCCGCCAGCCGCTGCTCTTGACGTGGAAGCGGTAGATGCTGCGCAGGACGGAGGCCGACTGGGCGCAGCTGTATCCGTTGCCGGACGCGGTGTGGTGGACGAAGGCGACCTTGACGCTCCTGGTGTAGACGAAGCCGCGCTCGCGCAGCCGCTCGTCGGCGCCCCACCCCTTGCGGGTGATGATGCGCGGCCGCGGTCCGACGTACGGCCGGGCCAGGCCGGCCTCGTCGGAGCCGGCCGCCTCGGCCGCCTCCGCCTGGGTGGCGGCCTCGTCGAGGGCGGGCAGCACGTCGGGGGTGCCCGCGGCGCGGGTGCTCCCGCCGGCGTCCTGCTCGGCGGGGTCCGCGCCGGGGTCGACGAGATCCAGGCGCAGCCCGCCGGGGAGCGGCGCGGCCTCCTGCCCTTCCTCGGCCGGTTCGGCGTCCACCCGTGCCTCCACGGCGTCGGAGTCGCCGACCCACAGGGGCGCGGTGGATCCGTGCAGGGGGCGCGCCGCTTCGGCGGTTCCCGGGTCGGCTCCGTGGTCGTGGTTGTGGGTTTCCAGGTCCTGCCAGGCGGACCAGGCGCCGCCGGCACGGGCCCGGGTGCGGACTTGGACGCTGCCGTGCAGTTCGTCGTCGGCGTTGTCCCAGACGACGCCGACCAGGGAGAACGGCCGTACCTCCCGTACCGCGAGGCCTTCTTGGGAGGCACCGCCCGCCGACCGGTTCGCGCCGGGCAGCGGCGCGAGCGGCAGCGACTGGGTGGAGCCGGCGGGTTCCGCGGCGGCGGCCGGGACCACGACGGGCGCGGTGGCCGCGAGGGGCAGTGCGAGGGCCGCGATCGCGGCGACGCCGATGGAAGACGCAAGGAAGCTACGCATGGTGACGATCGTGGACATACTGGTTCAAATCTGTCCAATGCGGAACTGACGGTCCGTCGGCCAAACCGGTGTACGCACCGGGCCCACCGGTACCGGTGCCGCCCGGGTGCGCCACGTAGCCTTGGCCGCGTGAACGCCAGCGACCGCACCCCTGCCGACCTGCTGCGATCCGCGCTCGCCGCGGACCCGGGCCGCCCCCTCATCACCTTCTACGACGACGCCACCGGCGAACGCGTCGAACTGTCCGTCGCCACCTTCGCCAATTGGGTGGCCAAGACCGCCAATCTGCTCCAGGGCGACCTGAACGCCGAGCCCGGCGACCGGCTCGCGCTGCTGCTCCCCGCGCACTGGCAGAGCGCCGTGTGGCTGATGGCCTGCCACTCGGTGGGCGTGGCCGTGGAGATCGGGGGCGACCCGGCCGCCGCCGACCTCGTGGTCAGCGGTCCCGACACCCTCGACGCGGCCCTCGCCTGCACCGGCGAGCGGGTCGCGCTCGCGCTGCGCCCGCTCGGCGGCCGCTTCCCGCAGCCCCCGGCCGGCTTCGCGGACTACGCGGTCGAGGTGCCGAGCCAGGGCGACCGGTTCGCGCCGTTCGCACCCGTCGACCCCGAGGGGCCGGCGCTCGCCGTCGGGGAGACGGATCTGAGCGCGGCCGAACTCGTCGCCCGCGCCCGCGAGGAGGCGGCGGCGCTCGGCCTCGCGCCCGGGTCCCGGCTGCTGTCGGGGCTCGCGTACGACAGCTGGGAGGGCCTCGCGAGCGGTCTCTACGCGCCGCTCGCCGCGGGCGGTTCGGTCGTCCTGTGCCGCAATCTCGGCCAACTCGCCGACGGCGGGCTCGACAAGCGCGCCGAGAGCGAGCGGGTCACGCACCGCGCGCTGTGACCGTCCGTCCCCCGGCCCGGCACTGATCTCCACCCTTGTGGCCCACACGGGGCCCGGCTCCCGGGCTACCGCGGCGCCCTCGGTACATGATCGACCGTACGCACAACCATGCGCGCGATTCGGCCGTCTACCGGGGTGCCCCGGCGGCGCAGCGTGCCGCCGACCCCGTGATGGCCCGCGAGGGCCCGTGAGGATGGACGCCGACGTGACCGACAGTGCTGGCACGCCTTCCGACCCGGAGCGCCCGGCCGGACACGACACCGGCGAGACCGGCGGCACCACGTCCGAGTCCACCGCGCCCACCGGCCCCGAGCCGGACCCCGGCCCCGATGGCGGGGAAGACAACCGCGACACCAGCGACACCAGCGACACCGGCGACACCCGCGCCGAGGACGGCCGCCCGGCACCCGACGGAGCCGCGGCCGCCGAAGAGGGCGCCGCCACCCCCAACCGCCGTCGCCACTGGCTGCGTTGGACCGCGCTCGGGGTCTCCGTCGTCGTGCTCGCGGCGGCCGGTACCGGCTGGTGGTTCTACCGCAAGCTGAACGGCAACATCCACACCGACACCTCCACCGCCCGCGAGCTCGACAAGTACGAGCGGGACCGGCCGGACCCGGTCGTGCGCGGCGCCGAGAACCTGCTGCTCATCGGCTCGGACTCGCGCGCCGGCAGCAACTCCTCGTACGGCAGGGACGACGGCGGCAGCCAGCGCTCCGACACGACGATCCTGCTGCACCTGGCCGCCGACCGGCAGAGCGCCACCGCCGTCTCGCTGCCGCGCGACCTGATGGCCGACCTCCCGGCCTGCGGCGAGCCGGACGGCACCACGTCCAAGGCACAGTTCGCCCAGTTCAACTCGGCGTTCGAGATCGGCGGCGCGGCCTGCACGATCCGTACGGTCGAGAAGATGACCGGGGTGCGGATCGACCACCACATGGTCGTCGACTTCAGCGGGTTCAAGGACATGGTCGACGCGGTGGACGGCGTCGAGGTCTGCCTCAAGGAGCCGGTCGAGGACCGGCAGGCGCACCTCAAGCTCCCCGCGGGGCGCCAACTCCTGCGCGGCGAGCAGGCGCTGGGCTTCGTACGGTCCCGGCACGGCTTCGGGGACGGCAGCGACACCCAGCGCATGGACCGCCAGCAGCAGTTCCTCGGCTCGCTGATGAAGAAGGTGCAGAGCAACGGGGTGCTGCTCAACCCGGCCCGGCTCGTCCCGGTCCTGGACGCGGCGACCCGGTCGATCACGACGGACGCCGGTCTGAACAGCCTCAAGGACCTCTACGACCTGGTGAGTTCGATGCGCGACGTTCCCACCGAGAACATCCGTTTCCTCACGGTTCCGCGCCAGCCGTACGTATACGACCGCAATCGGGACGAACTGGTCCAACCGGAGGCGGACCGGCTCTTCACCCAGCTGCGACAGGACCAGCCCATCAAGGTGGCGCCCGCCGCGGACGTGGCCAGATCCAAGGAGGGCGGCACGGACGGGACCGGCTCCGGCGGGGATGACAAGCCCGACGATCCGGACCCTTCGCCCAGCGCCTCGGCGACCCCCGTCTACCCGGGCACGAACGCGGCCTCATCCCCGTGCGCCTAGGCGCCACCGGGGCGTGAGCGACCTGTGAATTCCGCGTGACCGGCGGCGGATTGGCGTCAAATGCCCGGTTATAAAGGGCGTGGAATGTGTCACGGCCGTCGCTCCGGGACGAACTGGCCAGATAGTGTGACGCGATCCGGTGCGACCGGCCGGCGGGCCGCGCACTGCAGGAGCGAATGATTGAGCGCGCTTTGGGGGAAGCGACTCGCACCGACGGAGGACAGAAGCAACCGTGGATGCGCAGAGCCGTGGCCGGGCCGATGACGTCGACCCCGCAGACCAGTGGGTCCTCAACCCGGAGACCGGCACTTACGAACTGCGACTGAACCCCTCCGGACCGCAGTCGCCCCCCGGCCCCCGCCGTCCCTCGTCGCGCCGGGCACCGGAGTCGGAACCGGGGCAGTCCGGGCGTTCCGGGCGCCGTGAGGTGCCGGGCCAGCGCAACCGCCGGGCCGGCAAGGCCCCTTCCGGCAAGGCCCCCTCCGGGGAGTCCCCCGACGCGCAGGGCCGCCGCAAGCGCAAGCCAAGGGCGACCCGCAAGAAGAAGGTCCTGCTGTGGACGGGCGGCGTGATGGGGTTCGTCCTCGTCGTCGGCTCGGGCGGCGCCTACTGGCTCTACCAGCACTTCAACGGCAACATCAGCACCGTCGACGTGGGCGACGCGGGCAGCAAGAGCTCGGTGCCCGACGGGGCGTTCAACATCCTCGTCATCGGCACCGACAAGCGGACCGGCAAGGGCAACGAGGGGTACGGCGACGCCGGCAGCGAGGGCCACGCCGACACCAACATCCTCTTCCACGTCTCGGCGGACCGGACCAACGCGACGGCGCTCTCCATCCCGCGCGACATGATCACCGACATCCCGGCCTGCCCGACCAAGCAGAAGGACGGCTCCACCAAGACGGTGGCGGGCGAGAAGAACGTACGGTTCAACACGAGCCTCGGCCAGGAGGGCCGCGACCCGGGCTGCACCATGCGTACGGTCAAGGCGATCACCGGGCTCACCGTCGACCACTTCATGATGGCCGACTTCAACGCCGTCAAGCAGCTGTCCACGGCCGTCGGCGGTGTCAAGATCTGCCTCGCCAAGGCGGTCAACGACCCCAAGTCGCATCTGAAGCTGCCCGCCGGTCAGAGCACCGTCAAGGGCGAGCAGGCCCTCGCGTTCGTCCGCACCCGGCACAGCTTCGGCAACGAGAGCGACCTCGACCGGATCAAGCAGCAGCAGCAGTTCATCGGCTCGATGATCCGGCAGATGAAGTCGGACGACACCCTGGGCAGCCCGACCAAGCTGTACGGACTCGCGGACGCGGCGACCAAGGCGCTCACGGTCGACTCGGGGATAGGCAGTATCAAGAAGCTGACCGACCTCGCCCAGGTCCTCGGCAAGATCGACGCCAAGAACATCACCTTCACCACGCTGCCGGTCATGGACAACCCGGCCGAGGGCAAGAACCACATCACGGTGGTGCCGGACCCGTCGAAGGCCGACCCGCTGTTCGCGATGATGCGCGCCGACACCTCGCTCACCGAGGTGAAGCAGAAGGAGGCGGCGTCCAAGAGCGCGGCCGAGGCCGAGACGGCGGCCCGGCTGAACGGCCCCCGCGCCAAGGCCTCCGACGTACGGGTCACCGTGCTCAACGGCGGCGCGAAGGCGGGCGCGGCGGGATTCATGCTGACCTGGCTCCAGAACCAGCAGGGCGTACTCAAGTCGAGCAACGGCTCCAACGCACCGCAGAAGGTGCCGGCCACCGAGCTCGCCTACGCGCCCAACCAGGCCGACCAGGCCCGCAAGCTCGCGGACCTGCTGGGTCTGTCCGCGTCGGCGCTGAAGCCGGGCACGAAGGACGCCGTGGGCAAGCAGCCCATGGTGCTGACCCTCGGCCCCGACTTCAGCCAGGCGGGAACACCCATCGCCCCTCCGGCCAAGGCACCGGAGGGCATTCAGAAGGTCGAAGCCGACAAGTCGGTGTGCGCCAAATAACCGGCGTGCGCCACACAGCAGACTCACGGCCCGTCCGGGCCTCAGGGGGAGTCTGAACAACAGGGGGGTATCGGGGTGGGGAAGAACAGCGTGCGCGGGGAGGGGACGCACGGCCGTGTCGAGCACGCGGGCGAACTCGGCTGGGACGAGAGCCTGTACGGGGACGACACGTCCGGCGGGACCGCGACGGACAGACCCGGCGTGCCCGGCCGGGCAGGCGGGCCGGAAGGCTCCGGCGCGGCCGGGGGCCACGACGCTCCGCCGGCGGCCGGGGCGCGATCCGCTAGGGAACCGGCATCGAAGCCCGAGCCGGAACCGGGCTCGGCGTCCGACGGCGGGCGCTCCGGCAAGGGCGGCCGCCGCAGACGGAGCAAACGCAAGCACCGGATAGTGAAGTGGACCGCGATCGCGCTGGCGCTGCTCATACTCGGGACGGCCGGCGCCGGTTATCTGTACTACCAGCACCTCAACGGCAACATCCGCAAGGGCGACCGCAGTGCGGGCGGCAGCGACGCCAAGAAGGCCGCGCCGAACGCCCAGGGCCAGACCCCGCTGAACATCCTCCTGATCGGCTCCGACAGCCGCAACACCGACGCCAACGTCGCGCTCGGCGGCGCCAAGGACAACCGGGGCAGCGCGCCCCACGCGGACGTACAGATGCTGCTGCACGTCTCCGCCGACCGCAAGAACGCCTCGGTCGTGAGCATCCCGCGCGACACCCGGGTGAACATCCCCGAGTGCAAGGACCCCGACACGAACAAGGTCAACGCGCCCACCGACAACGTGATCAACGAGGCGCTCGGGCGCGGCGGCGCGGGCTGTGTCCTGGACACCTGGGAGAAGCTCACCGGTATCTACATCGACCACTGGATGATGGTCGACTTCGCGGGTGTGGTCGCGATATCGGACGCCGTGGGCGGCGCCGACGTCTGTGTGAAGCAGAACATCGACGACCACCCCACCAAGGCCCAGCCCGGCGGCTCGCACCTCCACCTGACGGCGGGCAACCACACCGTCAAGGGCGAGCAGGCCCTCCAGTGGCTGCGCACCCGGCACGCCTTCGGCAGCGACATCGGCCGCTCCGAGGCCCAGCACATGTACATGAACTCGGTGATCCGCAACCTCAAGGACCAGAACGCGTTCACCGACACGGGCCGCCTCATGGACATCGCGGAGACGGCGACCAAGTCGCTCCAGGTCTCCTCGGAACTCGGCACCGTCAAGAAGCTGTTCGACCTGGGCATGGAGCTCAAGGACATCCCCATGGACCGCATCAACATGCTGACCATGCCGCGGCTGCCCGACCCCAAGGACCCGGACGCGCACGTGGTGCCGGACACCATCAAGGCGGACGCCCTGTGGGCGCTGCTGCGCGACGACAAGCCGCTGGACGGCAAGGACGACGGCAAGAGCGGCGCCAAGCCCTCGGCGACCCCCGCCAAGGGACCGGCCGCGGCGGCCCCCGGTTCGCTCGCGGTGACCGTGGTCAACGGCACCGGCACCAACGGCCGGGTCGCCGTCAAGGGCCGCGCCACCGAGGTGGTCACCGCCCTCAAGGCCAAGGGCTTCGCCAAGTCCGCGACGGGCTCCAGCGACCCGGCCGCCGCCAGCGAGGTCGACTACCCCAAGGGCGCGGGCGCCCAGGGCAAGGCGGACGCCGAGTCGGTCGCCACCGCCCTCGGCCTGCCGACGAGCGCCGTCAAGGCGACCGACGTGAAGGCCCTGACCCTGGTGGTCGGCGGCGACTGGCGCACTGGCGACAGCTACCCGAAGTCCAACGCCAAGGCCTCCGACCCGCTCAAGGACACCGAGACGGTCAACGGAGCGGACAAGGGCGCCTGCATGGAGGTGTACGCGCCGTACCGCTTCTAGCCGGCGGGCGTACGGACGAGGGGGCGCCGGGTGCCGGAAGCACCGGGCGCCCCCTCGCGTTCGTCACCCACGGGCCTCACGTACGGGCGTCGCGTACGGGCGTCGCGTACGGGTCAGACGGATGTGGTCCGCACGGCCGGGCGGCGGCTCGCGATGACCTTGCGGGCCAGCGCTTTCGGGCTGGTGAGGAAGCCGAAGCCCCACGACATGTGCATGGTGGCGAGCGCCACCGGGATCTGCGCGCGGGCCTTGAGCGAGAGCCCCTTGCCGGCCGGGAGGGAGCCCGCGGCGATCGCGGCCAGGTAGCCGGCCGGGATCACGAAGCCCCACGGTGTGACGAGGGCGCCCACCACGACGCCGGCCGCGATCGCGCAGACGGCGGTCGGCGGCGCGAGATAGCGCAGGTTGATGGAGCCCTCGTGGTAGCGGGCCACCACATGGCGCCAACGCCCGTAGTCCTTGTACTGCTTGGCGAGCGCCTTGACCGAAGGGCGCGGCCGGTACTGGACCTTGAGCTCGGGCGAGAACCAGATGAGGCCGCCGGCCTCCCTGATCCGGAAGTTCAGCTCCCAGTCCTGGGCGCGGATGAACTCCTCGTTGTAGCCGCCCTGTTGCTCCAGGGCCTCGCGGCGGAAGACACCCAGATACACGGTTTCGGCCGGGCCGGCCGCGCCTCCGGTGTGGAAGGCCGCGTTGCCGACGCCGATCTTCGACGTCATCGCGGCGGCGACCGCGTCCTCCCAGGCGTTCTCGCCCTCGGCGTGCATGATGCCGCCGACGTTCTGCGCGCCGGTCTCCTCCAGGAGACGTACGGCGGTGGCGATGTAGTTCGGCGAGAGCATGCCGTGGCCGTCGACGCGTACCACGATCGGGTGGCGCGAGGCCTTGATGGCTGCGTTCAGGGCGGCGGGCGTGCGGCCGGTGGGGTTGGGCACGGTGTGCACCCGGGCCCGTTCATCGGATGCGGTCTCCCGCACCAGTTCGGCGGCGATCTCGTCGGTGCGGTCCGTGGACGGGCCGAGCGCGATCACCACCTCCATCTCGCCCGCGTACTCCTGTTCCAGGATGTGACGGACCGAGTTGCGCAGATGCCGCTCCTCATTGAGGACCGGCATGATCACGGAGACAGCAGGCATGGCGTTCATCGGTGGTCACGTTACCGCGAACGGGGGACAAGGTCGCGCGGCGGCCGGGGCGGTGCACGGGCCAGCTGATCGTATGGGCCTACGGTGCTCAAGATCCCCCTGTCACCCGCGGAGGTCCCCGTGCCCACGCCGCCCCGCCAGCGAGCCGTACGACCCGGTCAGCCCCGCAGCAGACAGCAGGACGAGCGGCCCCGCTGGGGCATGCGGCTCGCCACCACGCTGTCCGTCCTGGTGCTCGGCGCGGGCGGGGTCGGGCACGCGGTGGTGACCAGCCTGGACGGCGGCATCGGCCGGGTGGATCCGTTCCGCGACATGAAGAACCGGCCGCAGGGCAGCCGGGGCACCAACATCCTGCTGGTGGGCACCGACGGGCGGGACAAGATCACCCCGGAGGAGAAGCAGAAGTACCGGCTCGGTGGAGCGCCCTGCCACTGCACGGACACGATCATGATGGTGCACGTGTCGGCGGAGCGGGACCGGGTCAGCGTGGTGAGCCTGCCGCGCGACTCCTACGCCGAGGTCCCCGAGCACACCGACGGGGCGACCGGCGAGAAGCACGCCCGGCACCCGGTGAAGCTGAACGCGGCGTACGCCGAGGGCGGCCCCTCGCTCACCGTGCGCACCGTCGAGGGCATGACGGGCCTGAAGATCGACCACTACATGGAGGTCGACTTCACCAGCTTCATGAAGACGGTCGACGTGGTCGGCGGCGTGCAGATCTGCACGGCCCGCCCCATGAAGGACTCCTACACCGGCCTCGACCTCGCGGCCGGCACCCATCAGCTGGGCGGCGGCGAGGCGCTCCAGTACGTGCGCTCCCGGCACACCGACGGTTCCGCCGACCTCGGCCGGATGCAGCGCCAGCAGCGCTTCCTCGCCGCGCTCGTCGAGAAGGCGACGAGCAACGGGGTGCTCCTGAACCCGGTGAAGTTCCGCGAGGTCGCCTCGTCCCTGCTCTCCTCCGTACGGACCGACGAGGGCTTCGGGGTGGAGGAGATGCTGAGCTTCACCGCCGCGATGAAGGGGTTCTCGCCCTCGTCGTCGGATTTCACGACGGTGCCGCTCGGCCAGCTCGGCTTCCAGGTCAAGGGCGTCGGGTCGACCGTGAAGTGGGACGACGCGAAGGCGAAGAAGCTCTTCCAGCTGCTGCGCGACGACAAGCCGCTCGCCCCGCACGCCCCGCCGAAGCCGGCCCCGGCGAAGCCCGCGGCGCCGCCGGCCGCGAAGGACGCCAAGCCGCCGCACAAGGAGCCCGGCGCGGTGGTCGAGGTCGCCCCCGAGCAGATCAGGGTGCAGGTCTACAACGGGACCCGTACCGACGGGCTCGGGCGCCGCGTCGACGACGCACTGCACGCCACCGGGTTCCGGACCAGCCGCGCCCCGCTGGCCAGCGCCAACCTCGACATGCACCGCACCCTCATCGAGTACGACCCGCGCTGGGACCGCTCGGCGAAGTCCCTGGCGCTGGCCCTGCCGGGCAGCGAGCTGCGTGCGGTCAAGGGGCTCGGCGCCACGATGAAGGTGACGGCGGGCGCCGACTTCAAGGACGTCGTGCCGGTACGGGCCGAGGAGCAGCCGCAGGGTGACTTCGGCACGGTGACCGGAGACCGGGTGGTCTGCCCCTGACCTGCGACGTCGCAGGCCTTCGGACCGGATCGGGCGACTAGTCGTCCAGGCCCTCGGCGGCGCGCTTCTCGCGCAGGTCCATGATCGCGCGGCGCCGGGCGAGCCGGTGCGTGCGGCGGATCTGGGCCTCCTGGTAGCGGCGCTCGTCCCGCTCGGTCTCGGGGAGCACGGGCGGCACCCGACGGGGCTTGCCGTCGGCGTCGACGGCCGCGAAGACGAGGTAGGCGGAGCCCACCTGCTGGGCCGGGGTCGACTCGTTCCAGCGCTCGGCGAGGACGCGTACGCCGACCTCCATGGAGGACCGGCCCGTCCAGTTGACCTGGGCCTTCACATGCACCAGGTCGCCGACCCTGACCGGCATGAGGAACGCCATCTCGTCCATGGAGGCGGTGACGGCGGGCCCGCCCGAGTGGCGTCCGGCGACCGCGCCCGCGGCGTCGTCCACCAGTTTCATGATCACGCCGCCGTGCACCGTGCCGAGGAGGTTGGTGTCGTGGGTGGTCATGATGTGGCTCAGGGTGGTTCGGGAGGCCGAGGTCGGCTTGCCCGGAAGATCAGTCATGCGTACTACTTTAGGCGCCGGACGCTTTCGGGCTCATTGCATCAGCCTTGCAACAGCCCTGCCCCGAAATCACCCCCGCTCTGTCAGGGGCGGGGGGCCGCCGTGCATGCTGGACCGTATGAACGATTGGCCCGACGCCGGCAGCAATGCCCGCGGAACCGGTGACCGCGACGCCTACGGCCGCGGCAGCTCCGCCGCGCAGCCCGAGGGCGCGCGCCGGATGCGGCACGTCCAGCGCCCCGTCCCCCAGCAGCAGCCCGGCTACGACGACGGGTACGGACAGCCCCCGTACGGCCAGAGCGGCGTGCCCGCCCAGGGCTCGTACGACAACGGCTACAGCGAGGGCCACGTCTACGGCAGCCCCGCGGGCCGGGGTCCTGCGGGACCCGGCGGCCCCGGCCGCCCCGGCGGCGGGGGCGGGCGCAGGCCGGGGGCGCCGCCGAACTGGCGCAAGCGCATCACGGTCGGCGTGCTGTCCCTGGTGGTCGTGCTCCTGGTCACGTCGGTCGCCACGTACTTCTGGGCGGACGGCAAGGTGCGCCGCGAGGTCGACCTGTCCAAGGTCATAGACCGGCCCGACGCGGGCAAGGGCACCAATTACCTGATCGTCGGCTCCGACTCCCGCGACGGCATGTCCGCCGACGAGAAGAAGAAGCTGCACACCGGCTCGGCCGACGGCAAGCGCACGGACTCGATGATCCTGCTGCACACCGGCGACAACGGGAACACCATGGTTTCGCTGCCGCGCGACTCATGGGTGACGATCCCGAACTTCAAGGGATCCGAGAGCGGTCACATGATCCCGGCCAAGGGCAAGAACAAGCTGAACGCGGCGTTCTCCATCGACGGCCCCGAACTCCTCGTCCGCACCATCGAGGCGAACACCGGGCTGCACATCGACCACTACGCGGAAATCGGCTTCGCGGGATTCGCGAACATCGTGGACGCGGTCGGCGGAGTGGACATCGACATTCCGCAGGACATCAAGGACAAGGACTCCGGCGCGGACTTCAAGAAGGGCAAGCAGACCCTCGACGGCCAGCAGGCCCTCGCGTTCGTCCGCAACCGGCACGGATATGCCGCCGGTGACCTGGAGCGCACGAAGAACCAGCAGAAGTTCCTCTCCGCGCTCGCCAGCCAGACGGCGACGCCGACCACCCTGCTCAATCCTTTCAAGCTGTATCCGGTGATGGGCGCGGGCCTCGACACCCTGATCGTCGACAAGGACATGAGCCTGTTCGATCTGGGGTCGATGTTCTGGGCGATGAAGGGCATCACGAGCGGCGACGGCATCTCGATGAACATGCCGGTGGCGGGCGACGGCCCGCAGACCTCGCTGCTCTGGGACAAGACCAAGGTGGCGCAGTTGGTCAAGGAGCTGAAGAACGACGACGCGGTGACGGTCAAGTAGGCCGCCCCGCAGGGTATTCGGGCCCGGCCCGCCGCATTGCACGCGGCGGGCCGGGCCTTTTCCGTACGCCGGGCATCCGACGGACCCGGGCGCATGACATGGCTCACAGCAGAACCACAGGAACCCTGCACAACTGTCCACCTATGTCCCTATTGACTCCCCCGGAGTGCTAGGTACCACTTTCACCCCCGGATCAACTGCCTTTTCTCTCGCTCAATTGCGGCCATACGATCACTGCCGTCGCGCGGCGTGACCTCATCCGCGGCGCTGACGGCACAGCTTTTCGGACCCAGAAAAGGGCTCACTTGAATATCCGTCGCATTCTCGCCACCACCGTCGCCGCCGCCGTGACCTCCCCGGCCGTGCTGCTTTCCGTGTCCCCCGCGTCCGCCGCCGAGGCGAAGCCCGCGGCGCAGGCGCAGAAGCCCACGTACGCAGAGCTGGAGAAAGCCGCGGCCGACGCGGCGAAGGCGTACGACGCGGCCCTCAAGGCCCACGAGGACCAGCAGGCCGTCCTCGACCAACTCATGAAGATCGACGCCCCGGAGGCCAAGCCCTTCCGGGACGCGCTCGCCGCCGCCGAGGAGGCCAAGGCGGCGAAGGCGACCGCCGACAAGGCGGTCACCGAGGCGAAGGCGAAGCTCGACGCGCTCCCCGAGAGCGCGAGCGCCGAGGAGAAGGCGGCCGCGCAGAACGCGGTCACCGACGCCGAGGCCACCGCCGAGGAGGCCGCCACGGCCCTGACGGCGGCCGACGCCAGGAAGAAGACCGAGGGAGACGCCCTCACCGAACTGCGGATGGCCGCCCTGCGCAAGGGCAACGCCGCGAGCGAGGCCAAGGACAAGGCCGAGAAGGCGAAGAAGGACGCCGACGCGGCGCTCAGGGCGGCCGGCGAGTGCGTGCGCCTGACGGGGCTGACCTCGCAGATCAAGGGCCTGCCCGCGGAGGTCGTCGCCGGCTCCTCGGTCGACTTCTCGTTCCAGGTGTCCAACGGCACCGACCGCACTCTCGACGTGCGCCCGCTGTTCGAGGTCCACGCGGGGAAGGGCGCCAAGACGCAGTGGCTCGACGGCACGGTCTGGAAGGTCCTGGAGCCGATGGAGAACCACGTCGCGTCCGCGACCGGCGTCAAGCCCGGTTCCTCGATCGAGGTGAAGGCCCGTCTGACCGTGGACTCCGCGTCCACGGCGGACCACGGCGACGCGGTGATCGCGGGCGACGCGTCCGACGCGTACAGCCCCTGCATCCTGGGCCCGATGAAGGGCTACAAGTTCAAGGTGCTGCCCGCCGGGAGCAAGCCGGCCGGGGACGCCGCGAAGCCGCAGCCGACCGAGGACAAGGACCGGCCGACGCCGCCCGCGCAGCCCGCGTCCGGCGGCTCGACGCCCACCGCGCAGGGCGGCTCGACCCCGCTGACCACCACGGGCACCCCGCCCACCGGCGCCCTGGCCGCGACGGGCTCGTCCTCGGCGACCCCGCAGCTCGCCCTCGCGGGCGCGGCGGCCGTGGTGCTCGGCGCGGGAGCGGTCGTCGCCACCCGCCGCCGCAGCTCCGCCGACCGGGGCTGACGCCCCCACCCCGGGCCGAAGGGCGCGCATCCGTGGCACATACCGGGTGCGGGCCCTTCTTCGACTCGGTCTAGCGCGGCTCCCTCCAGCATTTCCCCATGATCACCACCAAGCTTCTAGGGCTCTGGCTTGCACGCCTACACCGTTCCCTCAGCGGTTTGAGCAGCCTTGTGGATCAGCTCCCGTGCCGCGTCGCCGTAGACGGCGCTCCGTGACAGCGAGGCAAAGGCCCGAAGGTATTCCTGCACCTCGTGGCCGCTGGTCACCTTCACCTGCGCCGTCAGTGTCTCGATACGGACCTCGGTCGAGTCGAAGGCATAGAAGGTCTCCAGGGGCCAGATCTCGCGCGACGCACCCGAGGGAATGATCCCGATCGATACGTTCGGACGCCCCATGACAGAGAGCATGTATCGAAGTTGTTCGGCGTGCAGATTGCCAGGAAGGATCGACACGTAGAGGGTCGCTTCCTCCATCACGACAGAGAGCACGTGACGACCTTCGCACAAGACAACGCGGGAACGCTCCTGGCGGGCCTGGACGGCCTCCTCCACCTCATCGGGCAGGAGGAAGAAGCGTTGAAGCTTGCGGAGGACTGAACGGCTGTACTCGGGTGTCTGGAGCGTGCCCGGATAGACGTTTCCGCTGTAGACGCGGAACATCTGAGTGTCGCGGTAGAGATTGGTGGTCCGTTGCGTCTGAGCCATGCCGCCACGCGCCTTGTAGACCTGTTTCCACTCGGCGTACAGGTTCCTGGCGTTCCGTGAGGTCTCGATGATCGCATCGGCCTCCCCAAGGCGCCCGCAAGCGGCGCACCACGCACGGATGTCGGCAGGCTTGGGCAGGACTTTCAACTGGATGATGCGATGCGTCTTGGCCCTGTGCCATCCGCAGAGAGCGGCCAGTTGAGCCCCTGATAGCTCAGCCTCCTGCATCATGCGATTGAGGCGTTCGGCAACTGCCTTGTGCGCCGCTTGGGACGTAGACAGTGGAGAGGTCATCGACTGGCCGCTGTTCTGTTAGACGATCTTGTACTCGTCGTGCGGGATAGCACGCTCCCAGACGGCTTCGAACATGTCCGTGCACCGCGTGATCAGGTCCACGTCCTCGGCGAAGTCCGTGTGCACCCACCGGCTATTGCCGTCGAACACATTGAACTGGACGACCTTGTCGTCGAAGATCCACACGTCGTTTCCCGGCAGGGACAGGTCCGACGCCCGTCGGCGCGGGAGCCAACGGACTTCCTCACCACATGCGACGTTCCCGTACGTGATGAAGTGTTCCCACCGGATGTAGTCCGATACGGGCTCACCGACCACCCTGGCGCGACGTACAACGACGCCACGTTCTGTCGCGTCCTTGACCATGGTGTGCCAGTTGCCCCACCACGACGCGCGGTCCTCCCAATCAGTGCGCTCACCAGACAGCCAGGCATCGAACCGGGGCGACTCGCCGGGCACCGCGTAGGAATCTCGGGTTTCGAGATGGAGCGCATATCGGCGAGTCTGGCCGAGGAGTTCAGCGAACCTCGATGGACTCTGCGGCACGAATAGCCTCCTTGAGAAGCGGGATCATCCTCGGTTCCAGAACGATCAGCGACTCATCCTCAGCTCGGGGCGAGTCCGATACGGTCCGCGACTGGGCCTCAGCGTCCGCAAGGCGGCCCTGGACAAGCAACTGCCCATCGTCGCCAACCCACACGGCCGGACAGCCCTCTTCGCCCGACTCGGGATCTTTGCCGATGAAGGTGTAACCCACAGTGCGCCTCCCTGGAGAGAGTCGTTGTGTGCTGTTGCACGGCACTCACTCTGCCGGAGCAGGACAGCCATGGTCACGCAAACGAAGGGACTCGTGCAACATCCCGCAACACCGCTTCTCCGGCTCGACCGGCCCTCCCAGACTGGGACTCACCGCAACGAAGCGCGAGGGGAAGCCATGACTACTCCATTCAAGTACCCACAGCCGCCAGTGGAGTTGCCTGGGGCGGTGGAGGCCTTTCTGTACGACTGCGCTCCGGCTGACGGCTGCGGGGTCTGCGCGGCACTCGTGAGGGAGCTGGAAGAGGCAAAGAAGGCCAACATGTGGAGCGGTGCCTACAACGCTGCGGCGGAGGTGCGCAATCACCCGCACGCGAAGCGGGGCCGTCGATGATGGACATGCAGGAGTGGCGTGCGGCGTGGGATCGCGCCCAGGACGCCACGGACACGCTCAGAACGGCCCTGAGCGACATGGGGGCCGGAGAGACCCAGGTCACGCATCTGCGGCCGATGGTGAACCGCCGAGGGACGGCGTGGGTGGATGTGGGGCAGTTGCCCGCCGATCTGGCCGCGAAGCTGGCGGATGTGATCAGGGTCGGGAGCCTCGACAACATCGGGCCCTAATGAGTCAGCAGGCGCCCTACACGCCCGAGGAGTTGAGTCCTGACGAGACGATGGCCGAGTTGTATCGGCTGGCGTTGAAGGTGGCCCAGGAGAACGGGGCGACGGTGACGACCGGGGCCCGTGGCCTCGGCCCGTATGCGTTCATGGCGGAGGTTCGGCGCCGGGGTGTGGTGGTCCGCTTCCTCGACCGCCAGGCGCCGTGACCGAATGGATTGATCCGCGCTACGCGGACGTCGTGGAGTTCTTCAAGAAGGCGTACATAGGCGGCTCGCTCCACTGCCCCAAGTGCCACGGCGTCCGCAACTGCGTGTTCATCGACATGGTGAACGGGGGCGCATGGGACTACTGGACGTGCCTGTGCATCCCGGACGCCTATCGGGACGGTGGATATGGACGGTGAGATACCCAAGGCTGGCAAGCCCGGCCATTGCCATTCCTGTTGGGAGAAGCAGGAGGAGGAGAAGGCCGCAAAGGAAGCCGCCGAGCACGTCCCGGGCCCCGTTGTGCACATCAGCCTCGGTGTCGTACTCCTCTTGGCGGTGTGTTGCTGGGCCCTCGTGATGTGGGTCCTCCACTTCTGCGCCGACCTGATCGGCGCCTGATACACCCGCTCTTTCCATGGTCGCGGCGGCGCGATGTGGCAGGAGCGGGCCTCATTCCCCCGACCGGACAACCCGGAGTAGGGACAGGTCGTGTCCCCTCACTGAGAAGACGCGCTCAAGCTCCCGGCCCGGTCCGCCCCAATAGGGTGCCGCCGCAGGCGGCTGGTACCTGCCTGCGGCGGTGAGGGGCCGGCCCCGTCACCCTTCCTCTTCTCAGGGTGGCGGGGCCTCTCTAGTGCTGTGCCCGCAAAGGTTCGCCGAGTTGCCTGGCAGGATCTCCCCATGCTTGATGAGAAGCTCGACGTTCTTGCACAGATGATGGCAGAGCACATGGTCAGGCCGTTCCCACCCGGCTTCCGCGGCTTGGACGTCGAGGGCTGGGACATGGTGATGCTCGACTCGGACGCCTATGACTACGCCGCCTGCGTCCACGAAGGCTTGTTCAGCAGCGAACAGGCCCGCGTGCGCCTGACAAGGCTGACGTCGGCGTTCGCAAAGGTCATTCCATCGATCGAAGACGAGTACGCGGCCAGGTACTACACGCATCTGCACAACATGGTCGTGCTCTCTGCCGAGATCGAGAACGAGCCCAGGAAAAGACCCCACCAGGAGTGCAGCAAACCAGGTGGACCTTTGCGGTCAGAGCACTAGGGACGCAGAACGGTCTGTCGCTGGCAGCCAGATCTGCCGGTAGAAGTACGAGGCGTACACGCATCCGGTCCGGGTGACGTTCGGGAACAACAGGCTCTCCGGCCCCCACACGCCGTGGTTCTTTGGGAGTTCCAATACCTTCGCTGTACTCCGCGCGAACCTCACCCAGTATTCGCGAGCACTACCACTACATCTTCGAAGGAGCCGAGCAGCGCGGACGGGCAGCCATCGCAAGCATGCCGACCCCCGGCGCGGACGACCCCACCGAGCGAGACGAAGTTGCCTGAGACAGCTACACGAAAGAGGCCCCCGGCGTCATGCCGGGGGCCTCTTTGTTTTGCAGGTCAGCGCGCGTTTCGCACCCAGTCGCCGACCAGGATTACCCCAGCATGACGCCTAGGAACAGCCGGCAACGAACCCGAACGGAGCGGAAGCCGACAGCCACTCCCCGATTACCCGATAAGGCAGCTGACCTGCGAAAACCCTGCTACGGCAGGTTCCTCGACATCACGATGCGCTGGACCTGGTTCGTGCCCTCGTAAATCTGCGTGATCTTCGCGTCGCGCATCATGCGCTCGACCGGGTAGTCGCGGGTGTAGCCGTAGCCGCCGAGGAGCTGCACGGCGTCCGTGGTGACCTCCATCGCGACGTCGGACGCGAAGCACTTGGCTGCCGCGCCGAAGAACGTCAGGTCGCCGTCGAGGCGCTCGGACTTCGCGGCGGCCGCGTACGTGAGCTGGCGGGCCGCCTCCAGCTTCATGGCCATGTCGGCGAGCATGAACTGGATGCCCTGGAAGTCGGCGATCGGCTTGCCGAACTGCTTGCGCTCCTGGACGTAGCCCTTGGCGTAGTCGAGGGCGCCCTGCGCGATGCCGAGGGCCTGGGCCGCGATGGTGATGCGGGTGTGGTCCAGGGTCTTCATCGCGGTCGCGAAGCCCGTGCCCTCCTCGCCGATCATGCGGTCGAGCGGGATGCGGACGTTGTCGAGGTAGACCTCGCGGGTCGGCGAGCCCTTGATGCCGAGCTTCTTCTCGGGGGCGCCGAAGGAGACGCCCTCGTCCGACTTCTCCACGACGAAGGCGCTGATGCCCTTCGAGCGCTTCTCCGGGTCGGTCACGGCCATGACCGTGTAGTACTCGCTCTCACCGGCGTTGGTGATCCAGCGCTTCACGCCGTTGAGGACCCAGAAGTCGCCGTCGCGCACGGCCTTGGTCTTCATGCCGGCCGCGTCGGAGCCGGCGTCCGGCTCGGAGAGGCAGTACGAGAACATGCCCTCGCCCTTGGCGAGCGGGCCGAGGTACTTCTTCTTCAGCTCCTCGGAGCCGGAGAGGATCACCGGGAGCGAGCCGAGCTTGTTGACGGCCGGGATGAGGGAGGAGGAGGCGCAGACCCGCGCGACCTCCTCGATCACGATGACGGTCGCCAGCGCGTCGGCGCCCGCGCCGCCGTACTCCTCCGGCACGTGCACGGCGTGCAGGTCGTTGGCGACCAGCGCGTCGTGCGCCTCCCGGGGGAAGCGCGCCTGCTCGTCGACCTCGGCCGCGAACGGGCCGATCTTCGCCTCGGCGAGCGAGCGGATGGCGTCGCGGAGCATGTCGTGCTCCTCGGACGGGCGGTACAGGTCGAAATCCGAGTTGCCAGCCGTTCCGGCCAAGGTCTCTCACTCCCCAAGGGACGCTAACTACCGTTAAGTAACCTAATTTTAGGGGGCCGGGGCGCCTCAGGCATACGTGAGCTTGGCGACAGCCCGGGAAGAACCTGGGAACAGCGCGGGAACAGCCCGGAAAAGAGGCCACGCCCGGTGCCGACTATGCTCGGGCAGCGCGTTTGCCGCCCCTCTCCGAGCCCGCACCTCCAGGAGCACGCATGGCCCTCAAGATCACCGTGATCGGCACCGGATATCTCGGGGCCACCCATGCCGCGGCCATGGCCGAGCTGGGGTTCGAGGTGCTCGGGCTCGACGTGGTGCCCGAGAAGATCGAGATGCTGAGCCAGGGCCGCGTCCCCATGTACGAGCCCGGTCTCGAAGAGCTGCTCGGCAAGCACGTCGCCGGCATCGAGGGCGCCACGGGCCGGCTGCGCTTCACCACCTCCTGGGAGGAGGTCGGCGCGTTCGGCGATGTGCACTTCGTCTGCGTGAACACCCCGCAGAAGCACGGCGAGTACGCCTGTGACATGAGCTACGTCGACGCCGCCTTCGGCTCGCTCGCCCCACATCTGCGCGACGGCGCGCTCGTCGTGGGCAAGTCCACGGTGCCGGTCGGCTCGGCGGCCCGGCTCGCGGCCGTGCTGCCCGACGGCGTGGAGCTGGCGTGGAACCCGGAGTTCCTGCGCGAGGGCTTCGCCGTCGACGACACCCTGCACCCGGACCGGCTCGTGGTCGGCGTCGAGAGCGAGCGCGCGGAGAAGCTGCTCCGCGAGGTGTACGCGGGGCCCATCGGCGAGGGCTCGCCGTTCGTGGTGACCGACTTCCCCACCGCCGAGCTGGTCAAGACCGCCGCCAACTCCTTCCTCGCCACCAAGATCTCCTTCATCAACGCCATGGCCGAGGTGTGCGAGGCCGCCGACGGCGACGTGGTGAAGCTCGCCGAGGCGCTCGGCCACGACGAGCGGATCGGCAAGAAGTTCCTGCGGGCCGGCATCGGCTTCGGCGGCGGCTGTCTGCCCAAGGACATCCGCGCGTTCATGGCGCGCGCCGGCGAGCTCGGTGCCGACCAGGCGCTGACCTTCCTGCGCGAGGTCGACTCGGTCAACATGCGCCGCCGCGGCCACATGGTGGAGCTGGCCCGCGAGGCGGTGGGCGGCGAGACCTTCCTCGGCAAGCGGGTCGCGGTGCTGGGCGCCACCTTCAAGCCGGACTCCGACGACGTGCGCGACTCCCCCGCCCTCAACGTCGCCGGGCAGATCCACCTCCAGGGCGGCCAGGTCACGGTGTACGACCCGAAGGGCATGGACAACGCCCGCCGCGTCTTCCCCACGCTCGGCTACGCACCCACCGCGCTCGACGCGGTACGCGGCGCCGACGTCGTCCTGCACCTCACCGAGTGGCGCGAGTTCCGCGACCTCGACCCCGCCGTGCTGGCCGGGGCCGCCGCGTCCCGCATCATCCTGGACGGGCGCAACGCGCTCGACCCGGCCACGTGGCGTGACGCCGGCTGGACGTACCGCGCGATGGGCCGCCCGCGCGCCTGACGCCCCGCCCGCTCAGGGCCCGTCGAGCTCCTCGATGGTGGCGCTCGACGGGGCCCTGCGGGTCGCCGTCGCCCGTGCCGTGAACTCCGCGTCCCGCACCACCCGTACCAGGTTGTCCCAGGTCAGCGCCGCGATCTCGGTCTCGGTCCAGCCACGGTCGAGGAGTTCCGCGATCAGGTTGGGATAGCACGAGGCGTCTTCGAGGCCGGTGGTGCGCGGGGCGCCGGTGGTCAGGCCGTACGTTCCCGAGAGGCCCACGTGGCTCGGGCCCGCCACGTCCCGCACCCGCTCGATGTGATCGGCGACGTCCCGTACGGAGACTGCGGAGCCGCTCCGTTCGATCTGCTCGGGGGCGAAGCTCACCAGGCACACCCCGCCGTGCGCGCCGAGTTCCGCGAGCAGCTCGTCACTGGCGTTCAGCGGGTGCCGGGTGAGCGAGGCCGCCGCCGAACGCGAGAGCAGCGACGGTGCCGTGGACGCGTCGAGCGTGCGGCGCCAGGTGCCCTCGGTGGAGCCGGACAGGTCGAGCAGTATCCCCATCCTGTTCGCCTCGCGCACCACTTCCAGGCCGAAGCGGGTCAGGCCGGGCTCGGTCCAGCGGGTACCCGGGCCGAGCGCGAGGGCCCGCACCCCGAGGACGTGGTACGCCCGCAGGGTGCCGAGCGAATCGCCCAGCGCCTGCGCGGTGACCGGCCCCAGGAACGAGGCGATCCGGCCGCAGTTGCGGGCGTCGGCGAGGTCGCCCGCGGTGAGCGCGAGTCGCAGCCACTGGGGACACGACGCGATCAGCGAGCGGATCCGGTCGAGGCGCTCCAGGGTGGTGCCGGCCGGGTCGGTGCCGTCGGGCTCGGCGGTCAGCGCCCAGAACTGCGCGCCGACGCCGCCGGCCCGCAGCCGCGGGATGTCGGTGTCGAGGGCGCTCTCGCCGACCTCCAGATCGTGCCAGGGGGTCGCGGCGAGCGCCTTCGCCAGGGTGTTGTGCCCGTCGGCGACGGGGTGTGCGGCGAGGAGCGCGCGGGCGCGGTCCAGGCCGTCGTCGTCGAGCGGCTGCGGGGGCTCGGGGGCCGGAGGGGGGCTCGGCTGATCGAGCTCCCCGATCGCCGAGGTGTTCTGGGGGTCGTCCTGCAGATCTGCCATGACGGGCTCCCGGGATCGGCGGTGGACGGCAGTACGGTCACCGTTTCACGGGGTGTCGGCGGGGTCGCGACGAACGAGCCGTTCGGGGGACTCCAGGAACACGCGCCCCACCCCACCCCTTCCCGAAACCCTCCCGGGGGGACAAGATCCTGGGGCTCCGCCCCAGACCCCGGTTCGCGCCTGAACGGCCCTCGTCCTCAAACGCCGGACAGGCTGAGGATGCACACGCTGCCCGGCACCGATCCCGCCAGGAGCGCGGAGAACTGCGCGCCCAGCCCGGCACGCTGCCCGGCACCGATCCCGCCAGGGGCGCGGGGAACTGCGCGCCCAACCCCACACGGCCCGCAGACGAAACCGGGGTCCAACGCCGCACGGGCTGAGGATGCGCATGCTGCCCGGCACCGATCCCGCCAGGGGCGCGGGGAACTGCGCGGGCGCCCCACCACGGTCCGCACCCGACGAAACCGGGCTGCCAAGCGCAGCGTCCCGCGGGGCTCAGGAGTCCAAGGTCTGGCGGGTCGCGTTGGACGGGCCCCGCAGCGGGCGGAGCTCGCGCGAGACCGACTCCGCGTCCCGCAGCACCCGTACCGCGTTCGACCACGTCAGCTTCGCCAGGTCCGCCGAGGACCAGCCCCGGGAGAGCAGCTCGGCCACCAGGGTGGGGTAGCCCGAGACGTCGTCCAGGCCGGACGGGGTGAAGGCGGTGCCGTCGAAGTCGCCGCCGATGCCCACGTGGTCGACCCCGGCGACCTCCCGCATGTGGTCCAGGTGGTCCGCGACCGTGGACGCCGTCGCGACGGGCCGCGGATTCGTCGCCTCGAACGCCTCGTGGAGCTTCATCGCCTCCGGCGAGGTGTCCAGGTGGTGCAGCCCGTGCGCCCGCAGGTTCTCGTCCGCGGCCTGCGTCCACGCCACCGCCGCCGGCAGGATGAACTTCGGCACGAACGTGGCCATGGCCACGCCCCCGTTGGCGGGGAGCTGGGCCAGCACGTCGTCCGGCACGTTGCGCGGGTGGTCGCAGATCGCCCGCGCGGAGGAGTGCGAGAAGATCACCGGCGCCACCGACGTGGACAGCGCGTCCCGCATCGTCGTCGCCGCCACGTGCGACAGGTCGACCAGCATGCCGATGCGGTTCATCTCGCGGACGACGGCGTGGCCGAACGGCGAGAGCCCGCCCACGTTCGGCACGTCCGTCGCCGAGTCGGCCCACGCCAGGTTGGAGTTGTGCGTGAGCGTCATGTAGCGCACGCCGAGCGCGTACAGGGCGCGCAGCGTGGCGAGGGACTCGTTGATCGAGTGGCCGCCCTCGGCGCCCTTGAGGGAGGCGATGCGGCCCTCCGCGCGGGCCGCCTCCATGTCGTCCGCGGTGAGCGCGGGCGCCAGGTCGCAGGGGTAGCGCGCGAGCATCTGGTCGACGCAGTCGATCTGCTCCAGGGTCGCGCTGACCGCCTGGTCGCCGGCCAGGTCGGTGCGTACGTACACGGACCAGAACTGCGCGCCGACCCCGCCGGCCCGCAGCCGGGGGATGTCGGTGTGGGTGCGGCCGGTCAGGTCGGTCGTGAGGTCGCAGCGGTCCAGGTCGTAGCGGACCTTCTCGCGCAGCGCCCAGGGCAGGTCGTTGTGGCCGTCGACCACGGGGTGGCGGGCGAGCAGGTCGCGGGCTTCGTCGAGGTGGCTCATGGCACTCACTTTCCGAAACCGAAGGCGCCCGAACCCTCGACCTTCGTCCGCAGCCGCTTGCCCTTCTCGGTGGCCTGGTCGTTCAGCTCCTGCTGGAACTCCCGCATGCGGGCGAGGAGTTCGGCGTCCTGGGTGGCGAGGATGCGCGCCGCGAGGAGGCCCGCGTTGCGCGCCCCGCCCACGGAGACGGTGGCGACGGGCACGCCGGCCGGCATCTGCACGATGGACAGCAGCGAGTCCATGCCGTCCAGGTACTTCAGCGGCACGGGCACGCCGATCACCGGGAGCGGGGTCACGGAGGCGAGCATGCCGGGCAGGTGGGCGGCGCCGCCCGCGCCCGCGATGATCGCCTTGAGGCCGCGCTCGGCGGCGTGCTCGCCGTACGCGATCATCTCGCGCGGCATCCGGTGCGCCGAGACGACGTCGACCTCGTAGCGGATCTCGAACTCGTCGAGCGCCTTGGCGGCGGCCTCCATGACGGGCCAGTCGGAGTCCGAGCCCATGACGATGCCGATGACGGGACCAGTGGTGGTGCTCATTCGGTGATCGTTCCTCTGAGGTAGTCGGCCGCGTGGCGGGCCCGCTCACGGACGTCGGCGAGGTCGTCGCCGTAGGTGTTGACGTGGCCCACCTTGCGGCCGGGCTTCACTTCCTTGCCGTACATGTGGATCTTGAGCTGCGGGTCGCGGGCCATGCAGTGCAGGTACGCGTAGTACATGTCCGGGTAGTCGCCGCCGAGCACGTTGCACATCACGGTCCACTTCGACCGAGGGCGCGGGTCGCCCAGGGGGAGGTCGAGGACGGCGCGGACGTGGTTGGCGAACTGCGAGGTGATCGCGCCGTCCTGGGTCCAGTGGCCGGAGTTGTGCGGGCGCATGGCCAGCTCGTTGACGAGGACCCGTCCGTCGCGCGTCTCGAAGAGCTCGACGGCGAGGTGGCCGACGACGCCGAGTTCGGACGCGATGCGCAGGGCGAGCTGCTGGGCCCCGCCCGCGAGTTCGTCGTCGAGGTCGGGCGCGGGGGCGATCACCGTGTCGCACACGCCGTCGACCTGGACGGACTCGACGACGGGGTAGGCCACCGCCTGGCCGTGCGGCGAGCGGACGACGTTGGCCGCCAGCTCCCGCACGAAGTCCACCTTCTCCTCGGCGAGGACGTCGACGCCCGCCTTGAAGGCGTCGTGCGCGTCCGCCTCGGAGCGCACGAACCACACGCCCTTGCCGTCGTACCCGCCCACCACCGTCTTGAGGATGACGGGATAGCCGTCGCCCTCGTCGGCGAACCGCGTCACGTCGGCCGGGTCGGCCACGATGCGGTGCCGGGGGCAGGGCGCGCCGATCGCGGTGAGCCGGGCGCGCATCACCCCCTTGTCGTGGGCGTGCACCAACGCGTCGGGCCCCGGCCGGACGACGATGCCGTCCGCTTCCAGGGCCCGCAGATGCTCGGTCGGCACATGTTCGTGATCGAAGGTGATCACGTCACAGCCGCGCGCGAAGTCACGCAGCGTGTCCAGGTCGCGATAGTCGCCGACGACGACCTCGCTCACCACCTGGGCCGCCGAGTCCTGCGGGGTGTCACTGAGGAGCTTGAATCTGATGCCGAGGGGGATGCCCGCCTCGTGGGTCATGCGGGCGAGCTGACCGCCGCCGACCATGCCGACTACCGGGAACGTCACGCCTCCAGGGTATCCGCCGCTTCCGCGCCGCCCGTAGGGGCCGGGTTCCGGCGGCCTTCGGGGGCTCGCACGGGGCGTCGCGGCGAGGGGGTGGTTAGCATGGGCGGGTTGACTGGCACGAAAAGCACACCTACTCGGACGGGGCTGGGCGATCACCATGAGTGCACAGGGCGCATCGCCATCGCGGCTGCGACTGCTCGTACGCGAGGTCGCCAAGTTCGGCGCGGTCGGCGGGCTCGGGGTGCTCGTGAACATGGGCGCCTTCAACCTGCTGCGGCACGCGACCGAGCTCCAGGTGGTGCGGGCCAGCCTGCTCGCCACCGCCATCGCGATCGCGTTCAACTACGTGGGGTTCCGCTACTTCACCTACCGCGACCGCGAGAAGAGCGGCCGGGCCCGTGAGCTCACGCTGTTCCTGCTGTTCAGCGCGGTCGGCGCGGTGATCGAGAACGGCATCCTGTACGCGGCGACGTACGGCTTCGGCTGGAACAGCCCGTGGCAGAACAACTTCTTCAAGTTCCTCGGCATCGGAATCGGCACGCTGTTCCGGTTCTGGTCCTACCGCACCTGGGTGTTCCGCGCCCTCCCGGCCCGGGAGGCAGTACAGACGGCCGAATCGTTTCTCGGCGACCCCCGGCCCGCCGTCCCCGCCGTCCCCGCCGAGCGCTGACCGCACCGGACAGAGCGCCGACCCCGCCGAGCGCTGACTCCGGCTCCGGCCCGCGTCCGCCGAGCGCCCTCTCGGGCGTCAGCGGATCGTCGTCGTGCTCTGCGGCTCGCGGCGCCCCCGCGCCTCCCTGCTGAGGAAGAGCGCGAACACCGCCGGCTGCTGCTGGAGCATCTCCAGACGCCCGCCGTCGGCCTCCGCGAGGTCCCGGGCGACCGCGAGGCCGATCCCGGTGGAGTTGCGGCCGCTGATGGTCCGCTCGAAGATCCGCGCGCCGAGGTCCGGCGGCACCCCGGGGCCCTCGTCGGTGACCTCGACGACGGCCTGGTTGCCGGTGACGCGGGTGCGCACCGCGACCGTGCCGCCACCGTGCATCAGCGAGTTCTCGATCAGCGCGGCGAGCACCTGGGCCACCGCGCCCGGCGTGCCGACCGCCTTGAGGCCGGTCTTGCCGGAGCGCACGATCGCGCGGCCCGCGCTGCGGTAGGCCGAGCGCCACTCCTCCAGCTGCTGCTTGACGACCTCGTCGAGCGAGAAGACCACGGCCGAACCGGTGCGCGGATCACGGCTGTTGGTGAGCAGGCGCTCCACCACGTCGGTGAGCCGCTCGACCTGGGTGAGCGCGATCATCGCTTCTTCCTTGACCGTGTCGAGGTCGTCGGTGAGGGCGATCTCCTCCAGGCGCATGGAGAGCGCGGTCAGCGGTGTCCGCAGCTGGTGCGAGGCGTCCGCGGCGAGCCGGCGCTCGGCCGTGAGCATCCGGCCGATCCGGTCGGCCGAGGAGTCGAGCACATCGGCGACCCGGTCGAGCTCGGGCACCCCGTACCGCTTGTGCCGCGGGCGCGGGTCGCCCGAGCCGAGCCGTTCGGCGGTCTCGGCGAGGTCGGTGAGCGGGGAGGCCAGCTTATTGGCCTGGCGTACGGCGAGGAGCACCGCGGAGACGATGGCGAGCAGGGCGACCGCGCCGATGATCAGCAGGGTGCGCCCGACCTCCTTGGTGACCGTGGAGCGGGGCTCCTGGACCAGGACGGACTCGCCGCGCTCACCGGTGGCGGTGCCCTTGATGACGGTGCCCTCGGGCTTCTTGCCCAGCTCGATCACCGGCCGGCCCGGGATCGCGATGCGCGCGTACCGCTTGGGGTCGATCTGTTCGGCCAGGACCTGCGCGTTGACGGTCTCGTTGGCCAGGGTGCGGCTGTCGACGACGGAGACCAGCCGCACCGCCTCGGAGTCGACGCTCTCCTGGGCGCTGCTGCTGATGGTCCGTGTCTCGACGATGACGAGCGAGACGCCGAAGACCGCGATCACCACGAGAACGACCGCGAGTGTGGAGTTGATCAGTCGACGGCGCATGTGCCCTGGTGCTCTAGCTCTTCTCGAAGCGGAAGCCCACTCCGCGGACGGTGGCGATGTAGCGCGGGTTGGCCGCGTCGTCGCCGAGCTTCTTGCGCAGCCACGAGATGTGCATGTCGAGCGTCTTGGTCGAGGACCACCACGTGGTGTCCCAGACCTCGCGCATCAGCTGGTCGCGGGTGACGACCCGGCCGGCGTCCCGGACCAGGACCCGGAGCAGGTCGAACTCCTTGGCGGTGAGCTGGAGCTCCTCGTCGCCCATCCAGGCCCGGTGCGACTCGACGTCGATCCGCACGCCGTGGGTGGCGGGCTGGGGCGCCGGCTCGGTGGCGCCGCGCCGCAGCAGCGCCCGGACCCGTGCGAGCAGTTCGGCGAGGCGGAAGGGCTTGGTCACGTAGTCGTCGGCGCCGGCGTCGAGGCCGACCACGGTGTCCACCTCGTCGGCGCGGGCGGTGAGCACCAGGATGGGGACGGTGTGGCCTTCGGAGCGCAGCCTCCGGGCGACTTCGAGGCCGTCCATGCCGGGAAGCCCCAGGTCGAGCACGACCAGGTCGGCGCCCCCCTGCAGTCCGGCGTCGAGGGCGGTCGGGCCGTCCTCGCGGACTTCGACCTCGTAACCCTCCCTGCGCAGGGCGCGGGCCAGCGGCTCCGAGATGGACGCGTCGTCCTCGGCGAGCAGTACACGGGTCATGGGGGTGATGGTAGTCCGCGGCGGAGGCAATCCGTCAGGTGATCCACCCACCCTGCGGGTCTATGACGCGATCTTGTTTAACACCTTCGAATCAGGGTGAGTGGTTCCATGGAAGCCTGTGATCCATCTCTCAAGTCCTTCCATATGCTGCGTCCTCGTGACGTATGGTGTCTCAACGCCTATAGCACTACTCGTGGACCTTTGGCCTGCCTGGCGCGCCAAGGGTCTCTTTTCTGCACAGGGCCGGCTTTGCCAGTCTTGAGATTCAGTGAATGACCTACGGGCCGGGCCCCAGCGCACACCTGCGCACGGGGTGTGGATCCCGGTGTGGTCTGTCCTTCCCGGTCTCCCCCACGGAGCCGGACCCCAAAGGCGTTGGGGGGACAGCCGCCATGCCGGTGCCGGCCTTCCCCCACCGGGCGCGATTCAACGCTCACGAAGCGCGCGTCCCGAGCAAGCAAGGATCGACCATGGCGTCCAGCCTGACGAAGGACTCGGCCAGTACCACTGGCGTCGAGAAGACCTTCCTCGGCCACCCCCGCGGCCTGGCCAACCTCTTCATGACGGAGATGTGGGAGCGCTACAGCTTCTACGGCATGCGGGCCCTGCTCGTGCTCTACCTGGTCGCCCCGGCGTCCCAGGGCGGGCTCGGGTTCAACATGGCCACGGCCACCGCGATCTACTCGGTCTACAACGCGATGGTGTACCTGCTCGCCCTGCCGGGCGGCTGGCTCGCCGACCGCGCCTGGGGTGCCCGCAAGACCGTGGCCGTCGGCGGCACGATCATCATGATCGGTCACTTCCTCCTGGCCGTGCCGGTCGAGATCTCGTTCTTCATCGGTCTCGCGGCCATCGCCCTCGGTTCGGGTCTCCTCAAGGCCAACATCTCCACGATGGTCGGCCACCTGTACCCGGACAAGAACGACCCGCGCCGCGACGGTGGCTTCACGGTCTTCTACATGGGCATCAACCTCGGTGCCTTCGCCGCCCCGCTGACCATCGGCACGGTCGGCCAGAAGGTCAACTGGCACTTCGGCTTCGCCCTCGCCGGTGTCGGCATGGCCCTGGGTCTGCTGTTCTTCTTCCTCGGTTCGCGCCACATGTCGGCCGACAGCGACGTCGTCCCGACGCCGATGTCCGAGACCGAGCGCGCCTCGATCATCAAGAAGATCGTCATGTGGCTGGGCGTCGCGGTCGTCGCCTACGGCGCCCTCGCGGTGTCGGGCCACTTCACGGTCGACTGGGCCATCTGGCCGCTGACCATCGCCGGCCTCGTCATCCCGGCCTGGTACCTGCTGCGCATCAAGCGGGACAAGGACCTCGACGAGGTCTCGCAGTCGCGGATGTCGGCGTACGTGTGGTTCTTCGTCGCCGCGGCCGTCTTCTGGGGCATCTACGACCAGACCGGTTCGACGCTCAGCGTGTTCGCGCAGGACAACACCGCGAACAGCCTGTTCGGCCTGAACTTCCCGTCCAGCTGGTTCCAGTCCCTGAACCCGCTGTACGTGATGGCCCTCGCCCCGGTCTTCGCCTGGCTCTGGGTCTACCTGAACAAGCGCCGCCAGGAGCCGACCACGCTGTCGAAGTTCGCCTTCGGCCTCACGCTCATCGGCCTGTCGTTCTTCGTGATGATGCTGGCCCAGGCCGCTTCCTCGGGCGGCGTCAAGGTCACCCCGCTGTGGCTGTGCATGGTCTACCTGATCCAGACCGTCGGTGAGCTGACGCTCTCCCCGGTCGGGCTCTCGCTCACCACCAAGCTGGCGCCGGAGAAGTACGCCTCGCAGATGATGGGCGTCTGGTTCCTGGCCGTCACGGCCGGCGACTCCGTCATCGCGCTGCTCCAGCTGATCGGCGCGCCGACCGACTCCTCGTACTGGTTCGCCAGCCAGGGCGGCCTCGCCGTCCTCGCCGGTGTGGCGATCTTCATGTACCGCAGGAAGGTCCAGCCGCTCATGGGCGGCGTGCACTAGCACCGCCCCGGCACGTCAAGGGCCGCCGCACCTCCCGGTGCGGCGGCCCTTTCGCCGTTCTCGGGGAGTCAGCGCGTGCCGCGCAGCCGCCGCCACGGGGTGAAGGTGAAGATCGCGCCGCCGAGCAGGACGACCGTGCCCGCGACCAGGCCGAGCGCGCGCAGGGCGCCGGTGTCGCTCGCGCCGGTCTGGGCGAGGCCGCCGGAGGAGGACGCGGCGCCCGCCGAGCCCGCGGTGGTGGCCGCGCCGGACGAGCCGGTGCCGCCGGCCGCGCCGCCCGGCTGGGCCGCCGTGTCCAGTTCGAGGGAGACCGGCGCGGTGCCGGAGACCTTGCACGGGATGTGGATCGGGGCGCCGCCCAGGGTGACGTCGATGGACAGGTCGCCGGGGCTCAGCGTCGACTTGCCGGAGGCTCCCGGCTTGTAGGTGCCGGTCATGTCGGTCAGGTTGACCGGCGCCCCCGACTTGATCGGGTCGGGGTTGGCCGGGCCGGTGACGGACACCGCGCCCTTGTCGGCGCCGCCGACGACGACCTGCATGGACGGTTTGAGCGCGCCCGCCGGCAGGTCGGCCGGGCTGTTCATGACGCCCTTGCCCATGGTGACGGTGAGGGCGTAACTCCCGCCGCTCTTCTTGGCGTTGATGGTGGCCTTGCCCTGGATGCCGGCCGGCCCCGGCGCGGTGCAGGCGAAGGTGACGGGAACCTCCTTGCCGGGGAAGTCGCTCTGGCCGCCGCTGCCGCCGGTGGTGGCGCCCGAGGTGGACCCGCCGGACGTCGAGCCGCCGGTGGTGCCGGCCGTGGTGGTGCCGCCCGACGTGGTCGAGCCGGTGGTGCCGCCCGAGGTCGTGCCGCCCGTCGTGGTCGAGCCGGTGGTGCCGCCGGAGGTGGTGGAGCCGGTGGTGCCGCCGGTGGTCGAGCCCCCGGTGGTGCCGCCCGCGTCCGTCACCTTGATCGTCGCGCCGACGCCGACCGCCACCTTGGGGGTGCACTTGGTGTCCGTCGACATGATCTGGTTGACGTTGATGTTGTACGCGTCGGGCGTCAGGGTGACGTCGCCGGCCTTGGTGAGCTTCAGCTTGGCCGTCATGTCCGAGAGCACCATCGGGCTGTTCTTGGGGATCGGCGGATTGGTCCGCGGACCCTTCATGGCGATGTCGGCGCTCTGCGCGCCCGCCGCCTTGAGGGTGCCGGTCGGCTGGACGACGTCCTTGTTGAGGTCGAGCACGTTGGGGTTGTTCGACGCGGCCTGGGTGAACTTCCAGACGACATCCACCTCGTCGCCCACCTTGGCCGTGGCGGGCGCCGTGATCTGCACCTTCGTCGTTCCCTCGACCGGCGGCAGGCCGGAGATGGACGGCGGTATGCACTCGGTGGAGTACGAGACTTCGGCTGCTTGTGCGGGGCCTGCGGCGAGCACGATCCCCGCGCCGCCGAGCATCAGCGCGATACCGGCCGCGCTCATCCTCCGTTGCGTGGTCACGAATTTCCCTTCGTCGTGGGGCCGTACGGACGGTTGGGGTGGTTCTCTGACGGTGCGGAGTCGGGGGTGAACCACGGCAGCGGCGCCGTGGTGGTCTGCGGGGTGCCCTCCGGGCCCGGCCCGTGCTCCGGGGCCGCGGCGGGCGCCACGGGCCCGGCACGTTCGCGGCCGGGCCGCGGCAGGCGCACGGTCAGGCCGGCCAGGCCCCCGCCGCGGTGGCGGGGCGTGCGCGCCCGCTGCGCCTCGCGCGGGCGGAGCCGGTCGACGACGGCCATGCCGATGCGGAAGACCGCGGCGGGCACCACCAGGCAGAGCAGGATCCAGAAGACGGTGACGCCCCAGGGCCGGTCCACGCCCCAGGGCTCGGTGGCGAGCAGCTTCTTCGCGTACTGGAGCGAGACCTGGTAGTCGCCGTGGGCGCCCGCCGACAGCTCGAAGTCGAGCTTGATCTCGGCCTTCTGGCCCGGCCCGATGGTGCCCTTCCACTGGCGGTCCTCCCACTGCGGCGCGAACACGCCGTGGGCGGTGCCGAGTTGGAAGACGGGGTCCTTGACCGGGGCCGAGCCCAGGTTGCCGACGGTGAAGACCAGGGTGCGCGCGGGTGGCGCGCCGAACCAGGTCAGCAGGGAGCTGCTGCCGTCCAGACGGGGCTCGGCGAGCACGGCGAGTCTGCCGTCGCCGCTCTGGTCGGGCAGCGGCGCCACCGGGTGGCCGGTGATCTTCAACTCGGCGTCCACCAGAGCCGGTTCGCCCTGCACGGTGGCGACGTGGACGACGCAGGGGCAGGGCTTGGGCGGCGGGGCCGCCGGGAGCGCCTTGGTGAAGGCGCCCTTGGCGTCGGTGGTGACGGCCTGACCGTCGGCGTTGGAGCAGGAGTTGGTGCCGCCGATCACGCCCCGGGTGGGGTCGGACTGCCCGCAGACGAGGAGCATGAGCAGCGCGCCGGGCCGCCAGCCGCTGCCGGTGACGGTGACGTCGGCGCCCTTGGCGGCCTCGGCCGTGGAGAGGGTGACCGCGGGCCCGGCGTCGTCGGCGTACGAGGGTCCGGCCGTCGGCAGGACGAGAAGGGCGAGCAGCGCCAGGAGGGCCGGCGGCAGGGCGATGAGGGCGAGCAGAGCCGGCGGCAGGGCCGGGGGCGCGCCCCTCAGGCGTGGCTTCACTGAAGAGCTCCTGTCTGCGCCAACTCGCGTTCCTCCAGCAGCGGTTCATCCGGTTCGGCACGGCGTGCGCGACGCCGGCGCGTGCCGGTCCATGCGGCGGCGGCGCCGCCGAGCAGCACGAGGCCCACCCCGGCGACGGGGCCCCACGGCACGAACGACACCTCGGCCGAGCCGCTCGCGCGGGCGCCGCCCTCGGCGGTGACGTCGAGGCGGACGTCGACCCGGTCGAGGGCGGGCGGATGGGGCCAGGGTTCGCTCAGTTCGACGCGCTGCCCCGGCAGGAGTTCGACCGGCAGCGGCCGGGCGGCGCGCTCGACGGCGCGCCCGAACACGCCGTCCGCGTGCACCGCGAGCCGCGGGGCGAGGGTGGTGTTGCCCCGGTTGACCAGGGCGTAGCGGATGACGTGGCGGCCCCGGTCGACGCGTACGGACTCCACGGTCAGGGCGCTCAACGTCGGCCCCGCCACGCGGACTTGGAGGCGGACGCCCACAGCGCGTCCGCCCGTGGTGGCGACGAGCGCCGCGGGGTGGTCGCCGGGCTGCGCGCCGGCCGGGACGGTGACCGAGAACGGCACGTCGGCCCGGGTGCGCGCCGGGATGTTCACCTCGGGTGCGGCGAGCGTGATCCACGGGTCGGGGTCGGCGCGTACGGCGAAGGAGCCGTCGGGGGTGTTGTGGGCGGCGGCGCCGCGCAGTCGCAGGGTGAGGGGGGTGCCGGAGGGGTTGCTCAGCGAGAGCGTGTCCTGGAGCACCGCGCCGGGCGCGCCCTCCAGGTAGAAGTAGGGCCTCCCGTCGGCGCTGGGGCGGGTCCCGCCGCCGGATGCGGGCGCGGCGGTCCACTCCCCGCTCGCCGGCGGTGCGGCCTGCGCGGCGGGCGCCGAGAGCGCGCACAGCAGCAGGGCCAGGACCGGCAGGGCCGGGCGGATCGGACGCATCGGCGGCTCCTCGGGTGCGAGGGGGTCCCCTTGCGGGGCGTACGGGAGCGCGAGGGGCTCCCTTCGGGGGCGTACGCAAAGGGCGGGTCAGGCCCGCTGGTTGCGCCGGGTCAGCCAGAGCACTCCGCCCGCGCCGACCAGGACGACCGTGCCGCCGAGGGTGCCGAGCGCGACGGCCGAGTCGAGGGGGCCGGTCTTGGGCAGCGCCGCGGGGGCCGCGCCACCGGTCGAGCCGCCGCCGGTCGAGCCGCTCGCCCCGGTGACCTGGAGCTCCAGGGAGGGGCCGGGGCTGTTGCTCGCGGTGCAGGTCGTGACGGTGCCGAGCGCCTTGATGGTGAGGACGCCCGCGGTGAGCGTGACCTTGCCGTTGGCCTTCGGCACGTAGGTGCCCGACAAGTCGCTGATCTTGATGGGGGAGTTGGCGGGGATCTCCGCGGAGTTGGCCGGGCCGCTCACGGCGACCGTGCCCTTGTCGGCGCCGCCGAGGACGATGGTGGCGCTCGGGTTCATCGCGCCGGCGCCCAGGGCGACCGGGCTGGAGGAGACGCCCTTCTGGAAGGACATGGTGACTTTGTAGGAACTGCCGCTCGGCACCGCTTTGATGTCGATGGGCGACACGGCGCTCTTGGCACCGATCGGCGTCTTGCAGTTGTAGTTGACGTCGACGACGGAGGCCTGGGCCGTCGGGGCGGTGATCAGCACCACCGAGCCCGCCACCGCCGTCGCCAGCGCGAGAGCTGTCCGCTTCGGGTACGACACCTCGAATTCCCCTTATGCCGGTTCTGCCGGAGGCCGCCACGTTCCTGACGGCTCATCAGATAGGGCGTCAAGGTACGCCGGGGGCCTTGTCGAGGGAAGACAAAGAACAGGGCGGATCGAGGTGCGGACATGCCAGTGCACCGGCGGGTCCGAACCGCCGGTAACCGTGAACGGGAGTTACGCGGGTGCCGCGAGTTCCGCCCAGACCGTCTTGCCGGTCACGCCCGGCGTGCGCACCACGCCCCAGTCGAGGCAGAGGCGCTGCACGATGAACATGCCGTGCCCTCCCGGCCGGCCCGCGCGGTGCGGGGTGCGGGGCGCCGGCTGGCCCGAGCCGAGGTCACTGACCTCCAGACGCAGGACCTTCGCGGTGCGCGACACCCTCAGCCCTTCGGGCCCCTCGGCGTGCAGACACGCGTTGGTCACCAGCTCGGAGACGACGAGCAGGACGTCCTCGGCGGCGGCGCGGCCCTCGGCCGTCGCCGCCGGGAGCCAGCCCCAGTCGTAGAGGGCCTGCCTGGTGAAGTCCCGTGCCATGGGGACGATGCCGCTCGCCCCGTTGAGCGCGAGTACGCGCGCGGACGTGACAGAGCCCGTGTCGTCGGATTTCGACGGCACGGCGCCGGGCCGGGCCCCATGGGGCTCTGGCCCACGGTCGCCCGGAGCTTGCTCCCGGGTGGTGCTCATCAGCGCTTCACCTCACCGATTCGCCAATGTCTTGAGTCTGCTCTCCTGCCCGGACGAATCGGGGTCAGTCACGCAGAGCGGTATCGAGCGAATCATGCACGGTGAAGACTGCCTCCGCCCCTGTGATCTCGAAAACTCTCGCAACGACCGGCTGCATCGCCACCAGGTGCACCCCGCCCCCCAGCTCCTCCGCCTTGAGGCGGGCGCCGAGCAGCACGTTCAGTCCGGTGGAGTCGCAGAACTCCAGTTGCGAGCAGTCGACGACCAGCCTGGTGCGCCCCTGGGCGATGGCCGCCTCCAGAGGTTCCCTGAGCAGATCCGCCGTGTGGTGATCGAGCTCACCCGCCGGAGTCAGGACCTCACTGGCGCCCTCGGTACGGACTCCGACCCGGAGCCGGCCCCGATTCGTGCTGCCGACCGTGCCGCGGTCCATGCCGTCCCTCTTCGCCGATTCGTCGTAACTTCTCAAGAACACTACGCCTTCCCTGCGACATCTGAAAGCCAAACAACCCTGCAAAGCGGACATATGGGGACAAAGAAGCCTTGCAAGAGCCCACTCAAAGCGGGTAGGGGTAGTAGCGACAGTTATTTCAACACGACCGGCCACGGAGGCGCCGCACACCGCGGACAACACGTATGGGCATCGGCAGCCATATGCCGAGAACGATGGAGGAGACCCATGTCACCCCGGCTCGACGAATCGCAAGCGGATACGTCGATCAAGCAGGAACCGCAGGACATCCGCCCCCCACAGGCACGACAGTACGCACGAGAGGGACTTGAGGGCCTCCCCGAGATCCCGCCCTTCGCCGAAGTCGGCCCCGTCGACGCGCGGGCCCTGTCGAAGACGCTCTTCGCCCGCCTCGACTCGCTCGAAGAGGGCACGCACGAGCACGCGTACGTGCGCAACACCCTGGTCGAACTGAACCTGGCCCTGGTGAAGTTCGCCGCATCGCGCTTCCGCTCCCGCAGCGAACCGATGGAAGACATCATCCAGGTCGGCACCATCGGCCTGATCAAGGCGATCGACCGCTTCGAGTTCGACCGCGGCGTCGAGTTCCCCACCTTCGCCATGCCGACCATCGTCGGTGAGATCAAGCGCTTCTTCCGCGACACCTCCTGGTCCGTGCGGGTTCCGCGCCGGCTCCAGGAGCTCCGTCTGGACCTCGCCAAGGCGGGCGACGAACTCGCCCAGCAGCTTGACCGCTCGGCCACGGTGGGCGAGCTCGCCGAACGCCTGGGCATCACCAAGGAAGAAGTCGTCGAAGGCATGGCGGCGAGCAACGCGTACACCGCGAGCTCGCTGGACGCACAGCCCGAGGAGGACGACTCCGAGGGCGCCCTGAGCGACCGCATCGGCTACGAGGACCACGACCTCGAAGGCGTCGAGTACGTCGAGTCGCTGAAGCCGTTGATCGCCGGGCTGCCCGCGCGGGACCGGAAGATCCTTTCGCTGCGCTTCGTCGCCAACATGACGCAGTCCGAGATCGGCGAGGAGCTCGGCATCTCCCAGATGCACGTCTCCCGGCTGCTCTCGCGCACCCTGCGCAAGCTCCGCAAGGGGCTGACCGTCGAAGAGTGACGTACACCCGTCCGAAGGGCCCGTTCCGTCAAGGAACGGGCCCTTCCGCGTTGTTGACGCGGCGGGGCGCACTGGGCCACATTGGGCGGGGGACGCGGGGGCGCCCGGGGGGACTTCATGGCGTACGAAGAGCTCGAAGCAGCGATGCGCCGACGGCTGGGGCGCGAGTGCCTCTACGTGCCGTCCTGCCGGCTCGGCCTGTACGTGGCGCTCAGACACTGGTGCCCGCCCGGGGGCCTGGTCCTGATGTCCCCCGTCAACGACGACGTCATCTTCTTCGTGGTCCTCGCGGCGGGACTGCGCCCGGTGCAGGCGCCGCTCGACCCGCGCGACGGCTCCCTCGACCCGGCCGCCGTGCCCGAGGAGCTCTGGCCCCGGCTCTCCGCCGTCCTCACCACCAACCTGTACGGCAATCCCGACCCGGCACCCGAACTGGCCGCCCGCTGTGCCGGGTTGAACATCCCCCTCATCGAGGACGCGGCCCACGCCATCGGCAGCGAGAGCGCCGGGCGCCCGGTCGGCACCTTCGGGCAGGCCTCCGTCTTCAGCCTCTCCAAACACACCGCGGCCAAGGCCGGCGGCTTCCTCACCATCGCCGACCCGGGGCTGCGCGACGCGCTCACCAAGGCCCGGGACGAACTCCTGGAACCCCGCGGCGCCGGCGCCGAACTCGCCTACTGGGCCCGCCCGTACGCCGAGGCGACCGTACGCGGGCTGCGCCTGGCCCCGGCGGCCTGGGCCGCCCTGCGCCTGCTCGGACAGCAGGAACGCGACGACATCCGCATGCCGCTGCGCCCCGCCGACCTGACCCGCGCCCTCTCCGTCGCGCCGAACCTCGGCGCCTTCCACTCCTGGGCCCGCGTCGACATGCACGACTACCGGGCGACTCCCGGCCGGGGCCGGCTCGCCCGCATCGCCCGGAAGGTGGGCAGGCTCGACGCCGTCCTCGACGCGCACCGCGCGGGCACGCGCACCCTGCTCGCCACCGAGTGGGCGCGGCCCGGACCGGGGCCGGTGCAGCCGCTGTTCCGGGTGCCGCTGCTCGTCGAGGACCGCGACGCGGCCCGCGCGGCGCTCGCCCGCGAGCGGATCACGGTGGGCTACCTGTACGACCCGCCGCTCGACGACTACGCGGGCGCCGCCTTCACCGACCCCTCCCCCGCGCCCGAGCCCGCCCGCTGGTTCGCCCGGCACGCCCTGCCCGTCGACCCGTTGAAGGCCGAACGCACCATCGCCGTGCTGCGCGCGGCGGGCGTACGGCCCGCGAGGGGCGGCCCCACCGGTGGCTGACACGGCCGGATCCGGGATCGAGGACCGCGCCGCGGTGCCGTCCGAGCAGGCCGTCACGGACAGCGCCCCGCCCACGGGCGGCGGCGACTCGATGTTCCGCAACGCCTACGCCCTGATGCTGTCGACAGCGGTGTCGGCCGCGCTCGGCCTCGGCTTCTGGCTGGTCGCGGCCCGCTACTACAGCGAGGAGGCGGTCGGTCAGGGCTCGGCCGCCATCGCCGCGATGAAGCTGCTCGCCTCGATCACCGCCACCACCATGATCGGCGCGGTGGTCCGCTACGTGCCGCGGGCCGGCCGCTCCACCGGGCTCCTGGTGCGCCGCGCCTACGTGGCCAGCACCGTCGTGGTGACGGTGGCCTGCGTCGGCTTCCTGTTCACGCTGCCGCTGTGGGGCCCCTCGTACGCACCGCTCTCCGGGCTCACCGCCGGGGCGGTCTTCACCGCGTCGTCGGTGGCCTGGGCGGTCCTGACCCTCCAGGACGGCGTCCTGACCGGCCTGCGCAAGGCAATCTGGGTGCCGCTCGGCAACGCCGTCTTCTCCCTCGGCAAGCTGCTCCTGCTCGCCGTCTTCTCCGCGCTCGCCCTCGGCGTCTTCGTCTCCTGGGCCGCCGCGACCGCGCTGTCCATCCTGCCGCTCGGCTGGCTCGTCTTCCGCCGGCTGATCCCCGCGCAGGCCGCCGCCGACCGCGACCGTCCCGTCCCCGAACTGCGCGAGATCGGCCGCTTCCTGGCCGGGGACTCGGTCGGCGCGCTGTTCTCCCTCGCCATGATCAACCTGCTCCCGGTGATGGTCGCGGTGCGCTTCCCCGCCGCCCAGAACGGCTTCTTCTTCATCGCGTACACCGTCGGCGGGACGATGGAGTTCATGGCCATCAACATGGCCTCCTCGCTCACCGCGCACTCCTCGCACAGCCCCGACCGGCTCGCCGACGGGGTGCGCGGCGCGCTGCGCCGGATGGCGCTGCTGCTGATCCCGGTGGTGCTCTTCCTGCTCGTCCTCGCCCGCCAGATCCTCCGCCCGTTCGGCGACGACTACGCCGAACACGGCACGCTGGTACTCCAGTTGCTGGCCGCCGCCGCGATCCCGCGGGTCGCCGTCGAGCTGTACATCGGGGTGCTCCGCGTCCAGGGCCGCACCGGCGTGCTCGCCCTCCTCCAGGGCGCGATGTGCACGCTGGTCCTCGGCAGCGCCGCGGTGCTGCTCGGCCCGCTCGGCATCTCCGGCGCGGGCTGGGCGCAGCTGTGCGCGATGACGGTGATGGCGCTGTGCTGCGTGCCGGGACTGCGCGGCGCCCTCGCGGCCCGCGCCACCGTCCGTACGCCGAGCGCCGTCAAGCCCCCTGATTTCGGCACGAGTTGGGCGATGCGGGCGCAGGCGGCACGGACGGAGGAGGCGCGGGAGTACGGGACGCGCTGGGCGACGCAGACCGCGTATCTGCGCGGCGGCATGGACACGGCGACGCCCGCGCTCGGCATCCCCGTGTACGCGCCGGGCGCACGCGATGCGCGGCCGGTCGACCCCGACCAGGGCTCGGCGACCACCCTGCACCTGCGCCTGCCGCCGGACCCCTCGGCCCCCGAGAGCGACGAATCGCTCCTGGTCACCGCCCTGTGGCTCCTGCTCGGCCTGGCGGCTGGGCTGTTCTGGGTACCCCTGTCGCGCGCCGCCGACCCGGTGGGCGGCGGCCCGGACCTCAACGGCGCGGGACTGCTGCACGCGCTGCCGCCGGTGAGCCTGACCGCCGGGGTGCTGCTCATCGTGGTGTGCAGCGCGGCGGTGTCGCTGTACCGGCCGCGCCCCGGCCTCCTGGTGGCCGGGCTGTGGGTGACGGTGGCGGCCCTGCACACCGCCCCGGTCATCCTGGGCGTCCTGCCGGACCCGCTGTCGGGCCCCTGGCACACCCAGCTCACCCGCTTCCTCTCCGAGACCGCGGGACTCGCCGCCCCGGGCGGCGTCGGACGCTGGCTGCCCCCGGCCCTCCACCTGCTGTGCCTGGCCCTCGCTACGGTGCTGCTGCGTGCCCTGGGCGCGCACTGGAGGGTGACCGCGGTGGTGGTGTGGCTCCTCGCGGTCACGGGCTGGGCGGCCCAGCACACCTTCGCGACGGTGGCGCTGCCGGTCTTCGCGGGACTGTTCGTGGCGACGGGGGCGGCTCTGGTGTACCGGGCGGCGCGGGGGCGGTAGCCGCGCCGTCACGGGGCTTTGATCCGTTTGTCCCGCTCGGCTGCGCCCCGGGTGGCGGCCGGCAGCGGCAGCCCCGGGAAGGCACTGGCGAGGGTGGAGAAGCCGGCCAGGGAGACGAGGAACGCGGTCGCCGAGAACCCGTGCACGAGGAAGAGGCAGGTGGAGACGAGCGCCCCGAACGACAGGCTGAGCGGCGCGACGAGCGCGAGCGCCTCCAGTCGGGCGCCGGGGCGCAGGGAGGCGGCCTGCGGATAGAGCAACGCGAAGCCGGGGCCGAGCGAGACGAAGAGGAGGACCGGGATCCATCGCAGCGGGACCCCTGCGGGGAGCTGGGTGGCGGCGAGGGCCAGCCAGCCGGATGCGGCGGTGGTGAGGCGGGTGTGCGGCTGGGTGAGCATCACGGCTGTTCCTCTCGGACGCGGACCATCTTCCCGACCCCGGGCCCCCCTCGCGCGCCCCCAGGTGGGTTGGGCCCTGGCAGGATGCCCGGTTCAGGCCACCTCAGCCCGTCCGGCGATTGAGGACGAGCGCCGTTCAGGCGCGAACGGGGTCTGGGGCGGAGCCCCGGCAACCCCGCCCTCGGGTGCGGACCGTGCTCGCGACTCGCGCAGTTCCCCGCGCCCCCAGGTGGGCTGACCCTTGGCAGGATGCCCAGCATCGGCACCCCCGGCAACCCCGCCTTCGTCCGCGGACCGTGCCCGCGACTCGCGCAGTTCCCCGCGCCCCCAGGTGGGTTGGGCCCTGGCAGGATGCCCGGTTCAGGCCACCTCAGCCCGTCCGGCGATTGAGGACGAGCGCCGTTCAGGCGCGAACGGGGTCTGGGGCGGAGCCCCAGGGGGCCGGGCCTCATCGGTGTCGCCGCACGGGAGGCGGGTGGGAGAACGCGCGGGCGGGGCCCGGGGCGGAGCCCCAGGGGGCCGGGCCTCATTGGTGTCGCCGCACGGAGGTGGGTGGGAGAACGCGCGGGCGGGGCCCGGGGCGGAGCCCCAGGGGGGTCGGGGTCACCGTGGAGTAGGTGGGGCGTATTGGAGGATCGTGCCGTATTCGTTCGCGTCGATCACGCGAAACCTCCCCGACCCCTCAAGCTCCCGCTTCAGCCTCTGGAAGCCCCCGGCCGGAAGCAACCCCTCCCCCGCCGAGTAGATGTCCTGCGTGCGCGTGAGGATGAAGTACACCGGCCGCCCGTCCTTCGGCAGCTGCGGCTCCAGATACCCCACCGGATCCCGCAGCATGATCGCGTTCTGCGGCTCCTCCTGCTCGGCCACGTACCAGTGCTCCAGCTGGTCGTAGCGGTGCAGTGCCTGCGGGAAGGACCCGGTGACGGCGAGGATCATCGAGCCCTTGGGCGCGTTGTCGAGCACCCGGGTCACCATCGCCGTCTCCGCGGGCGGCGTGTAGTACATCCGCTCCTTGCCGTAGTACGCCGGGACGAACCCGGCGACGAGCAGCACGAGCACCACCGGCAGCGCGACGGCCGCGCCCCGCCGGCGCACGGCGGCCGGCACCCTCCACCGCACACGCACCCCCATCCGCACCCGCACCCGCCCCCGCCCCGCCGCCGGCACCAGCGCCGCCGCAGCGAAGAACGCCGCGCCGGGCAGCCCGAACAGGTAGACGCGGAAGAGCATTTCGCCGCCGTAGTCGTTGACGGCGAAGAGCGGCACCGGCGCCACGGACACCAGGAGCAGCGGCAGCGCGCTCCTGACCAGTTTGCGCCGCAGTACGACGGCGACCGCCGCGAGCCCCGCGACCACCAGGACCATGACGATGTCGGCGCGGCCCTGCAACACCGGCCCGGGGCCGGTGAGTTCACCGGCGTACCCGGCGCGCGAGTTGTTGAGGAGGTTGCCCACGGACTCCTTGAGGGACGCGAGCGTCTCCACGAAGAGCGGCCGGCCCATGGTGAGGTCCCAGATCAGCATGATCAGGGCGGTCACGACGAGGAGCCCGGGGTTGCGGTAGCGCCGGGTCAGGTTGAGCGCGACGAGGGCGACGCACAGCATCACCGGGGTCAGCTGGTGGGTGAAGTTGATGGCGGCGATCATCGGGGCCAGGATCGCGACGCAGACGGCCCGCTGCCGCCCGGTGGTCGGCGGCGGAACACTGGCCGCCGCCGGGTCGAGGTTGGCCCGCGAGCGCAGCCCGCCCGCCGCCCCGGGGCGTACGAAGTGCCGGAAGACCACGGCGAGCACGGCCAGGTGCAGGATCAGCGCCATGCCCTGGGGCGAGAAGTAGTCCTGCCCGACCCAGTTGGCGACCTCGAAGATCCACACGCCGGTCCACACGAGCCGCCAGTCCTCGGCGAAGGTGCGGTAGATCAGGACCAGTACGGGGATGAGGACCACGCCGTAGAACAGCGGCGCCCAGTTGAGGTACGAGGCCGCGGTGTCCACGCCGAAGGCCCGCACGAGCCCGGCGTTGAGCGTGAAGAAGCCGGGCCACTGGTCGTACGCCGCCATGTTGCCGGACAGCGGGACGCCGGGCCGCAGCTCCTGGTTGGCGAGCAGGTGGTTGACGACCGCGTCGTGCTTGGACGCCCAGGGGTAGCGCACCGCGTTGTAGAGGATCGCGGTGGGCGCCTTGAGCGCGAAGAGCAGGGCGACGCTGTAGAGCCCCGGCCACCAGGGCGCGGTGCCGGCCCGCCGCAGGCTGACCACGAAGCCGCCGGTGAGGACGGCGAGGGAGAGGTAGAACGCGGCCGGAAGCTTGTCGATCAGCCCCCAGTCGCCCATGTGGAGGTAGTCGATGCCCGGCAGGGCGTACACCCACAGGGCGATGGCGACGGCCAACGGCAGCCAGGTGAACAGGATTTGAGGGGACATCAGGTCCGGCGCCGACGCCGCCGAGGGCGGAGAGGACGCGGGCCGCCATCGTCGCTTGCCCTTCACCGGGGCCCCGGCCGCACCCCGCTCTTCCGCCGACCGTCGGTCCACCGCGTCCTCGGGGTACTGCTCACTCCCCTGGACCGGCGTGGGCCCGCGTTGCCGCACAGTACGACTCCCCCCACAGATGTGGTCGCGGCCGTCACGCCGCCGTCCCCTGGCTGTTGTCCGAGGCTGTCCCGTTGAGCGAATTAGAAGTATAGGAACACTCTTCGCGTCCGTGTGGCTACCACGCGGGCGCCCCCGGCTTCCGTCACCCGGCGAAGACGGGCCCCTTCACCGCGGCCCTGGTCCGGCGGTAGAGCCGCCAACCCACCGTGCGGAAACCGTCGTTGTACGGCGCGATTCGCGCCCCCTCGCCGCGCATCCACGCCTCGACGTCGGCGACGGTGTGGCCGCGGCGCACGATGAGCCGGGCGATGCGGTAGGCCTCGTCGCGCTCGGAGCTGAGCGCGTGCCGCACCGCGACGGCCGTCTCGTACCCGGCGGCGCGCGCGGCCCGGCGCACGGCGCGGCTGTTGTAGCCGTGCGGGTAGGCGAGGTGGGCGATCCGGTGGCCGAGCACGTCCTCCAACACGGCTTTGGACGTGGTGAGTTCATGGCGCAGGGCGCGCCGGGTGAGGGTGTCGAGCTGGGCGTGCGAGACGGTGTGCCCGCCGATCTCCATCCCGTACTCCTCCAGGAGCTCCGCCTGGTCGAGGCGCATCATCGGGGCGGGCGGCAGCAGGCTCGTGCCGCCGGGTGCGAGCGCGCCGGTGGTGAGGTAGGCGGTGGCGGGCAGCGCGCGGGCCGCGAGGGCTTCGGCGGTGCGGCCCGGCAGGTCGGCGAAGCCGTCGTCGAAGGTGAGCGCGACGGGCCTCGGCGGCAGCGGACCCCGCCCGGCGAAGTGGGCGGCGAGGGCGCCGACGGTCACGGGCGTACGTCCGCTGTCGCGGATCGCGTCGAGCTGCGCCGCGAACTGCCGTGGTGTGACGGTGAATTCGGCGATCCAGGCGGGCGGGTCGTCCATCACCGCGTGGTAGAGCAGCACCGGGACGCGGGCGGCGCCGGCGCTCATCGGGCCACCTCCCACGGCAGCCGGTGGCCGCGCACCCGGCGCCGGGCGCGGAGGTAGCCGAGCGGCCCGTACAGCATGCCCCGGCGCTCCAGGCGGGAGAGCGAGCGCGGCCAGGGGTGGCTCCGGGCGCCGTGCCCGCCCGGCACGGACTGGTCGCCCGCGTCGCGGTGGGCGCTGATGGCGAGCGCGTGCGCGAGGCCCCGCGGCACCCGGGCGAGCAGCGCGGGCAGCAGCGCGGGGCGGCGGGCGATGATCGCGGTGAGGTAGGCGGTGAGCCCGGCGCCGTACCCGTACGCCTGGTTCTCCAGGTCCTGCCAGGTCTCGCGGTGGTGGTGCCAGACCAGCGCGTCGGGCGTGTAGCTCAGGCGGTGGCCCGCGACGACGATGCGGGCGAAGGCGTACAGGTCGTCGCCGCCCCGCGCGGGGGTGCCGGTGCCGGTCGCCGGGTCGAACCCGCCGACGGCGCGCAGCGCGTCCGCCCGGAAGGCCATGTTGGCGCCGGAGCCGAAGCGGCCCGCGGTGAACGGGAAGAGCGGCTCGTCGGGCGGGGGTCTGCGCGGGTCGAAGTGGCGGGGCGCGAAGCCCTTGGTGAAGCCGCCGTGGCTCTCCAGGAGGATCTGCGCGGGGGTGGTGAGGCGGGCGGGCAGGATCAGGCCGGTGACGCAGCCGAGCCGGGGGTCGTCGGCGAAGGGCGCGACCAGCGCGGAGAGCCAGCGGGGGTCGGCGACCACGTCGTCGTCGGTGAACGCGAGGACGGCGCCGCGCGCGGCGGCGACGCCCCGGTTGTGGGCGGCGGCGAGCCCGGGGACGGGTTCCACGACGTAGCGCACGCCGCGCGCGGCGTAGTGCCGCTCCACGAGGACGCGGGTCCGGTCGGTGGCGGGGTTGTTGTCGACGACGAGGATCTCGTGGTCGGGGTGGTCCTGCCCGAGCAACGAGTCGAGCGCGCGGGCGAGTTGAGCGTCCCGCTCCCGCGTGGCGACCACGATGCTCACTCCGGGCTCCCCCGCGCCCCTGCCGCCCCGGGCGGGCCGCACCACCCTCTCCGCCTCCCCCGCGGCCGGGCCCTCCGTCCGCGGTCCGGAGCCCGGCCCGGACGGGCCCGGGGCCTCCCCCCGCCGGGACACGAATCCGGCGAGTTGCTCGCGGGCCGCCGCCGCGAGGGTCCGCGCGGCGTCCTCGCCCTCGCCGACGTGGGCGAGGACCGTGCCGACCGGTCGGCCCCGCAGCCTCACCAGGACGTACACCTCGCCGGGGCCGAGCGGTGGCGCGCCCGGCGCGGGGGTCAGGGACAGGACGTCCCCGTCGAGCCCGTCGAGATCCAGTTCGCCCACGCCGATGCCGGGCCCCGCGCCGTCCCGCACCTGCGCCCCCACCGGCCCCCGGGCCCGCGAACCGTCCGCCGTACGCGACGTGCGACGCGGCGTGTGTGCTGCTCTGTCCGACACTGCGTTCCCCCCGTGCTCCGGGCCTTGCGACGGCTGCGCCCCACCGGGGCTACTGTCCGGCGCCGCGCAACCGCCCGGCCCGCTTGAGGCCGCGCTGCGCGAACTCCGCGAGCCGCGGCCTGTTCCGTACGAAACCGTGGGCCCGGCGCGAGGGCTCGCGGGCGATCCAGTGCAGCGCCGCGCCCGCGCCGAGCCGTGTCGCGGCGCCCTCGTACACCGGTACCTCGCCGGTCTTCAGGGCGTCCTTGTACTCGGCCGCGCCCCGCCCGAGGTCCAGCACCGTGATGCCCGCCGCCGCGGCGGCCTCGGCCATCCGCAGGTGCAGCACGAGACCGGGCGAGTACTTGGCGAACTCCGGGTCGTACGCGGGAAACCAGCAGGCCAGCACCGTGCGCGAGCGCAGTCCGAAGTGTGCGGCGACCGGCCGGTCCCCCGCGTACAGGACGGAGAGCACCCCCGAGCAGCCGGGCGCGCGGGTGTGCGCGAGCTGCCGTACCAGGGCGCTGATCCACGGCCGTGCGAACCGGTCGCGCCGCCCGGTGCGGCGGTACTGCGCGGACTTCCACTCCATGAGCCGGGCGAGCGCCGCCGGGTCCCGCTCGTCGAAGACGAACCGGACCTCCCCGGCCTGCCGTCCGAGCCTGCGCTCCTTGGCGGTGGTGGTCCTGAAGAACTTCGGCGACTGCCGGCGCAGGATCGTTTCGTACGCCGCGTAGCCGTCCCCCACGTCGATCACGAAGGAGGCGTACGCGGCGGAGGCGGTCGGCACGAACAGCGACTGGCCGGCCTCCAGGTTGTCGAACGCCCACGACGACACTCCGCAGGCACGCAGCAACTCGCCCTCGGTGAGCGCCGGTTGGGGGTGTCCGACGATGCCCTGGCAGTCCGACACCCCGAACCCGATGGCCCGCCCCTGCCCCAACGCGCCCTTGTGGAAGGGGAAGAAGCCCGAGGGCGCGCCCCCCTCCTTCTCCCCGTGCACCACGGCCACCCGCGCGGAAGCCCGTACACGGCCGACGGCAAGGGTGAACTCCGGCTCCATGAAGGGGTTGCGCGGCGTCGGCGAGGCGGACCGCACATCGCGCCAGACCTGGAGCTCGCCGGCGCTCAGATCGCCGGGCCGCACCACTCGTATCCGGCGCGGCGCGTCCGCACCGCCGCCGGTCCCGCGCAGACCGCTCACCGCTCGACCCCCCGGTCTCCTGCCGCGCCCCCGATGCCCCAGGACGGTACCGGTCGATTTCACCCGCCGGTAGGTACCCACCCGCAGTTTGTGACCCTACGGCGAAGGGCGCCCCACCGATGTCGCTTCGCCCCCTTCCGGGACCACGGGACCGGTGGGGCGGACGGGGCCGGGGGCACGCGGGAGGCGCGTGCGTGAGCTAATGCACGGTATGAGCTACTTCATGACCGACCTGTCGGGCACCTCCGTCGAGGCACCCGACGAAGCGACGATGCGTACGATCCTCGACGGCCTCGCCGACGCCGACGACGAGCACCCCGATGTCTCCCTCACCCACGAGAACGGCTGGTCGCTGAGCGCCTTCCCCAGCGGCGAGCTGCTCTGGCTCCTGTGGGAGAACCTGGACGACCCGGACGCGTCCCCGCGCCAGATCGCCGGTGTCTCCAAGGACGAGGTGGTGCGCCTGTTCACGGTGCTCGCGACGGGTGACACCGCGGAGATCGAGCGTCTGGCCGGCTCCTGACGGCCGCACGGGCGGGCGCGGTCGACGGGAGGCACAGGGGCGTGCGGCGCGGGTCCGCGCGGCCGGCGCACTCCCGAGCGCCGTCCGCCCCGCGCAACCGGCGACGGGGGTTCCCGGCGTCCCTGGACACGTAACCGGAGGCGCAGCGGTCCGGGGAGGGCCGCGCGGACGAAGGGGGCACAGCCGTGGGAGAAGCGGCCGTGCCCGCGGGGTGTGTGCGGGGCGGTGTGCGGCGCCGGTACGGGCCGGACCCCGCCCGGGTTTGCCGGATCCGGCGGCGCCCACCGCACGGCGGTCACGGTGGCGACGGCCACCGCACCGCGTTCAGTGGCGACGGCCGCCACCGCCGCCACGGCCGCCCCGCGTCCCCTTCGGCCACGCCGGGGCCCGGTCCTTCCACGCCATCAGGCCGGGCCCCCTCGAAGCCGGGACGGACGCCGGGCACGTTCAGACCGTGCGGCCGGCCCGCCAGACCTCGCTCACCAGCGGGACACCGGGCCGGTAGGCGAGGTGGACGTGCGAGGGCGCGTCGAGGAACGCCAGGTCGGCGCGGGCGCCCGGGGAGAGCCGGCCGATGTCGGTGCGGCGCAGCGCGGCGGCGCCACCGGCGGTCGCCGACCAGAGCGCCTCGTCCGGGGTCATCTTCATGTCGCGTACGGCGAGGGCGATGCAGAACGGCATCGAGGACGTGAACGACGAGCCCGGGTTGCAGTCGGTGGACAGCGCGACGGTGGCGCCCGCGTCCAACAGCCGCCGGGCGTCCGGCCACTGGGCCCGGGTGGAGAACTCGGCACCGGGCAGCAGGGTCGCGACGGTGCTGCCGTTGGCGAGGGCGTCGACGTCCGCGTCGGTGAGGTGGGTGCAGTGGTCGGCGGAAGCCGCGCCCAGCTCCACGGCGAGCTGCACGCCGGGCCCGTAGGTGAGCTGATTGGCGTGGACCCGCGCGAGCAGCCCCTTGGCCTGGCCGGCGGTGAGGATCGCCCGCGCCTGGTCGCCGTCGAAGGCGCCCTTCTCGCAGAACACGTCGATCCACCGGGCGTACGGGGCGCAGGCGTCCAGCATCTCGCCGGTGACCAGGGCGACGTACCCGGCGGGGTCGTCGGCGTACTCGGGGGCGACGATGTGCGCGCCCAGGTAGGTGACCTCGTCGGTGTGCTCGGCGGCGATGCGCAGCGCGCGGGCCTCGTCCTCGACGGTGAGGCCGTACCCGGACTTGGTCTCCAGGGTGGTGGTGCCCTGGCGCAGCGCCTCGGCGAGGTAGCGGGCGACGTTGGCCCCCAGCTCCTCGTCGCTCGCGGCGCGGGTCGCGGCGACGGTGGTGCGGATGCCGCCGGCGGCGTAGGCCTGGCCGCTCATGCGGGCGTTGAACTCCTGGGTCCTGTCGCCCGCGAAGACGAGGTGGGAGTGGGAGTCGACGAAGCCGGGGACGACGGCTCGGCCCCGGGCGTCGACGGCGGTGTCGGCGGCGGGGGCGTCGGCGGTGCGGCCCGCCCAGGCGATGCGGTCGCCCTCGACGACGAGGGCGGCGTCCCGGATGAGACCGAGGGGGCCGTCCTCCCGCTCCGGGTCGTTGGTGACGAGGGTGGCGATGTTGCGTACGAGGGTGGTGCTCATGGATTCCTTTCCGCTCCCCGCCCCGCCCCTTCCCGAGACCCTCCGGGGGATGGATCCGGGCTGCGGGCCGTGCGTGGCTGGTCGCGCAGTTCCCCGCGCCCCTGGCTGCTCGGTGCCGGGCGGCACCATCCGGCCCCGGGGGTCAGGTTCGTAGGGTGGTCATGGCCTTGGAGAGGGCCGACGGGACGTCGGGGACGAGGGTGTGGGCGCCGTCGCGGACGACCTGGCGGCCCCCCACCACGACGTGCCGCACATCCGCGGCGGTAGCCGCGAACACCGCCGTCTCCGCGGCGAGCCGAGCCACGGCCCCCGCCGTCCGCACGGAGTCCAGGGCGATCGTGGCGAGGTCGGCGAGCGCACCGGGCTCGATCCGCCCGGCCTCCCCCCACCCCAGCGCCGCGTGCCCGTCCAGCGTCGCCGCGCGCAGCAGCGCCGCCGCGGTCCAGTGCCCCCGCGTCCGCGTCCGCAGCCGCTCGTCGAGCTCCATCGCCCGCGCCTCTTCGAGGAGGTCGATCACGGCGTGGCTGTCGCTGCCGAGCGAGAGCGGGGAGCCGGCCCGCTGGAGGGCGGGCGCGGGCCCGATGCCGTCGGCGAGGTCGCGTTCGGTGGTGGGGCACATGCAGGTGCCGGTGGAGGTGGAGCCGAGGAGCGCGATGTCCCCGTCGGTGAGGTGCGTGTTGTGCACGCCCGTGGTCCGCGCGCCGAGCACCCCGTGCTCGGCGAGCAGCTGGGTGGGCGTCATCCCGTACGCGTCGAGGCAGGCGGCGTTCTCCGCGGTCTGCTCGGAGAGATGGACGTGGAGCGGGGCGCGGCGCGCCTCGGCCCACTGGGCGACCGTGGCCAACTCCCGTGCGGGGACGGCCCGTACGGAGTGGACGGCCGCGCCGATCCGGGCGTGCGTCCGCTCCTTGAGCGAGGAGCAGCGTTCCGCCCACGCCTCGGCCGTGCCGTCGCTGAAGCGCAGCTGGTGGCGGTCCGGGGCGGCCCCGAAGCCGGAGGAGAGGTACGCCGTGTCGAGCAGCGTGATCCGGATGCCCGCGTCGGCGGCCGCGGCGATCAGCGCCTCGCCCATCGCGTTGGGGTCGTCGTAGGGGGTGCCGCCCGGCGCGTGGTGCACGTAGTGGAACTCGCCGACCGCGGTGATCCCGGCGAGCGCCATCTCCGCGTACACCGCGCGGGCGAGCGCGTAGTACGAGTCCGGGGTGAGCCGGGACGCGACCTGGTACATGATCTCGCGCCAGGTCCAGAACGTGCCCGAGCCGACCTGCACGGTGGAGCGCAGGGCGCGGTGGAAGGCGTGCGAGTGGGTGTTGGCGAGGCCGGGGACGGTGAATCCGCGCAGCACCACGGCGTCGGGCGGCGGCGCCTCGACGCCCGTGCGGACGGCGGAGATCCGGCCGTCGTCGGACACCTCCACGACCACGCCCGGCTCGACCGTGGGGTCGAGCCAGGCGTGTTCCAGCCAGTACGTCACCTGCACGCCAGGCCCTCCAGTACATCGGCGAGTGCGAGCACGCCGGCGACGCAGTCGTCCTCGCCGGCGTACTCGGCCGGCGAGTGCGAGACGCCGGTCGGGTTGCGTACGAACAGCATGGCGGTCGGGATCGAACCGGAGAGGATTCCGGCGTCGTGTCCCGCGCCCGTCCCCAGGACCGGTGCGCCGCCGCCGAGGATCTTGGCGATCTCGTCGCGCAGCGCGTGCTCGAACTCCACTACGGGCGTGAACGACTCGCGTACGACGGCGAGGTCCACGCCGTCGCGCTCGGCGCGCTCCTTGGCGGCCCGCTCGATCGCGGTGACGACGGTGTCCAGGGTGGACTGGTCGGCGGCGCGCGAGTCGAGCCAGCCGCGCACCATCGACGGGATCGCGTTGACGCCGTTGGGCTCGCAGGAGATCTTGCCGAACGTGGCGACCGCGCCCGCGAGTTCGGCCTCGCGGCGGGCGGCCAGGACCGTCTCGGCGTACGTCAGCATCGGGTCGCGCCGGTCGACCAGGCGGGTGGTGCCCGCGTGGTTGGCCTCGCCCGCGAAGTCGAACCGCCAGCGGCCGTGCGGCCAGATCGCGGAGGCGATGCCGACGGCGTCGCCGCTGAGGTCGAGCGCGCGGCCCTGTTCGACGTGGAGCTCGACGAACGCGCCGATACGGGCGAGGCGTTCGGGGTCGGGGCCGATGGTGTCCGGGTCGTACCCGGCCCGCTCCATCGCCCGCGGGAGGCTGATCCCGTCCTGGTCGCGCAGGCGGTGCGCGGCCTCGACGGTGAGCTGTCCGGCGGCGAGCCGGGAGCCGACGCAGGCGAGACCGAACCGTGCGCCCTCTTCGTCGCCGAAGTTGGTGATGGCGAGGGGGCGGTTCAACTCCGCGCCCCTGCGCCGGAGTTCGTCGAGCGCGGCGAAGGACGAGACGACGCCGAGGGGGCCGTCGAAGGCGCCGCCGTCGGGGACGGAGTCGAGGTGCGAGCCGGTGACGACGGCGTCACCCGCCTCCGGGTCGCCGGCCCAGGCCCACTGGTTGCCGTTGCGGTCGAGCTCGTAGGTGAGCCCGCGGGACTCGGCCTGCGCCCGGAACCAGGCGCGGCAGTCGGCGTCGGCGGCGGTCCAGGCGTGGCGGCGGTACCCGCGGGTTTCGCTGTCGCGCCCGATGGGGGCGAGCTCGCGCCACATCTCCTGGAAGGAGGGTCCTTCCCCGGCCCGCCCCTTCCCGAGACCCTCCGGGGGAACGTGCCCGGCTGCGGACCGTGGGCGGCTGGTCGCGTCCGGGGTCACTCGGGGGCGCCCTCTCGCATCGGGACGCGTACGCCCTTCTCCGAGGCGACCCGCTCCGCGATGTCGTACCCGGCGTCGACGTGCCGGATGACGCCCATCCCGGGGTCGTTGGTGAGCACCCGGCGGATCTTCTCGCCCGCCAGCTTGGTGCCGTCCGCCACGGACACCTGCCCCGCGTGGATGGACCGGCCCATGCCGACCCCGCCGCCGTGGTGGATGGAGACCCAGGACGCGCCGGAGGCGACGTTCACCATGGCGTTCAGGAGCGGCCAGTCGGCAATCGCGTCCGAGCCGTCGAGCATCGCCTCGGTCTCGCGGTACGGAGACGCCACCGACCCGCAGTCGAGGTGGTCGCGGCCGATCGCGAGCGGCGCCGCGAGCGTGCCGTTGCCGACCATGTCGTTGAACATGTCGCCCGCCTTGTCCCGCTCGCCCTGGCCGAGCCAGCAGATACGCGCGGGCAGCCCCTGGAAGTGGACCCGCTCGCCGGCCATCTTGATCCAGCGGTGCAGCGACTCGTTCTCCGGGAAGAGGTCGAGCAGCGCCTTGTCGGTCTTGTGGATGTCGGACGCCTCGCCCGACAGGGCCGCCCAGCGGAACGGGCCCTTGCCCTCGCAGAAGAGCGGACGGATGTAGGCCGGCACGAAGCCGGGGAAGGCGAACGCCCGCTCGTAGCCCGCAAGTTGGGCCTCGCCGCGGATGGAGTTGCCGTAGTCGAAGACCTCGGCGCCGGCGTCCATGAAGCCGACCATCGCCTCGACGTGCTTGGCCATGGACTCACGCGCGCGGGTGGTGAAGCCCGCCGGGTCCTTCGCCGCGTACGTCGCCATGTCGTCGAAGTCGACGCCGACGGGGAGGTAGGCCAGCGGGTCGTGGGCCGAGGTCTGGTCGGTCACGATGTCGACGGGGGCGCCCTCGGCGAGCATCCGCGGCAGCAGCTCCGCCGCGTTGCCGAGGAGGCCGATGGAGAGCGGGCGGCGGGCGTCGCGCGCCTCGACGGCCAGCTGGAGCGCGTGCTCCAGGGAGTCGGCCTTCACGTCGAGGTAGCGGTGCTCGATGCGGCGCTCGATGGCGCGCGGGTCGACGTCGATACAGATCGCGACGCCGTCGTTCATCGTGACGGCGAGCGGCTGGGCGCCGCCCATGCCGCCGAGCCCCGCGGTGAGCGTGATCGTGCCCGCGAGCGTGCCGTTGAACTTCTTCGCGGCGACCGCGGCGAACGTCTCGTACGTTCCCTGGAGGATGCCCTGCGTGCCGATGTAGATCCACGAGCCGGCCGTCATCTGGCCGTACATGGTGAGGCCGAGCGCCTCCAGGCGGCGGAACTCCTCCCAGTTGGCCCAGTCGCCGACGAGGTTGGAGTTGGCGATCAGCACGCGCGGCGCCCACTCGTGCGTCTGCATGACGCCGACCGGACGGCCGGACTGGACCAGCATCGTCTCGTCCTGCTTGAGGGTGCGCAGCGTCCGCACCATCGCGTCGAAGGAGCGCCAGTCACGAGCGGCCTTGCCGGTGCCGCCGTAGACGACGAGCTGGTCGGGGTGTTCGGCGACCTCGGGGTCGAGGTTGTTCTGGAGCATGCGCAGCGCGGCTTCCTGCTGCCATCCCAGGGCGCTCAGTTCCGTACCGCGCGGTGCCCGTACGGGGCGGGGTCCTGACATGGCGATGCCTCCTCGTGACCTGATCCAGATATTCACATCCTGGGTCACTGAATAGAACTAGTCAATACGTAACGCGCCCCTGCGCTCCGGCCCTCCCGGTGATTGGCTTGATCGCATGAGTTCCCAGGCAACGTCCCCCACGGCCGGGGCCGCCGCGGCCGAGCGTCGCGCACAGGCCGTGCGGGCCGCGGTGGAGCAGGGCCTCACCGGGCCCGACGACCCCATCGTCGCCCTCCTCGACATCACCGGCATCCGCGCCGGCGCCGCCGCCCTGCGCGCCGCGTTCGCCGAGGTCACCGACGCGCCGGTGCTGCACGCCTTCGCCGTGAAGGCCTGCCCGCTCGTCCCGGTGCTGCGCCTGCTGCGCGCCGAGGGCCTGGGCGCCGAGGTCGCGAGCCCCGGCGAACTGGCGCTCGCGCGGGCCGCCGGGGTCGACCCCACCGCCACGGTGCTCGACTCCCCCGCCAAGACCCCGGCCGAGCTGCGCGAGGCGCTCGCGCTGGGGATCGCCGTCAACGCGGACAACCCGCAGGAGCTGGCCCGCCTGGACGCGCTCGTGGCGTCGGCGGACACCTCCTCGCCGCTCGGGCTCCGCGTCAACCCGCAGGTGGGCGCGGGGTCGATCGACGCGCTGTCCACGGCGACCGCGACGTCGAAGTTCGGGGTCGCGCTCCTCGACGACGGCGCCCGCGACTGGGTCGTCAAGGCGTACGCGGCGCGCCCCTGGCTGACCCGGCTGCACACCCACACCGGCTCGCAGGGCGTGGCGCTCCCCCTCATGGCGCAAGGGGTCCTGGCCGCCTACGAACTCGCCGAGGAGATCAACGCGGCGGTGGGCCGGCGCCAGGTCGACACCCTCGACATCGGCGGCGGGCTCCCGGTCAACTTCGGCTCGGACGAGGAGACCCCCACGTACGCCACGTACGCGCGCGTCCTCAAGGAGACGGTGCCCGGCCTGTTCGACGGGCGGTACGCGCTGGTGACGGAGTTCGGCCGCTCATCGCTGGCCAAGCACGGCACGGTGCTCGCGCGGGTCGAGTACGCCAAGCGTTCGGGCGGCCGGCCCATCGCGGTCACCCACGCCGGCGTGCAGATCGCCGCCCGCACCGTGTACGCGCCCGCGTCCTGGCCGCTCAGGATCGAGGCGTACGACGCGAAGGGCCGCCCCAAGCCGGGGCCCGCCGTCGCACAGGACGTCGCGGGGCCGGCCTGCTTCGCCGGTGACCTGCTCGCCGAGAACCGGCCGCTGCCGCTGCTCGAACAGGGCGACCACACGGCGGTGCTCGACACCGGGGCGTACTACTTCGCCCACCACTACTCGTACAACTCCCTTGTCCGGCCCGGCGTTTACGGCTTCACGGCGGAACCCGACGGCGTGCGCTTCGCGACGGTACGCAGCCCGCAGCCGGTGGCGGAGCTGGTGGCGGAGGCGGGCGGCGACCACACGGACGCGCTGCTCTGAGCGCGGGCCCGTGCGGGATGCGGGGGCGGGTGGCTCAGCGGCGGCGGGATCCGCCGGGCGCCGCGTCCCCGGCGCCGAGGCCGGTCGCCCGGAAGCCGCGCACCGCCCCGCCCACCGGTGCGCCCCGGGGCACCCAGTCCGTACGGACCCAGAGCAGCGCGTCGGCCGTACGCTCCAGACGGCCGAGCCACGTGGCCTTGAGCCAGAGTCCGGCGCCCGCACCCGCCATCAGGAGGCCGGCCGCGCCGGGCAGCGCGAGGCAGGACGCGGCAGCGGCGAGGAAGGCGAGCAGCAGCCACCAGCGCCGGGCGCGCCGCCAGGTGCGGACGGTGACGGCGCGGTCCTGGAGGAAGTCGGCCTTGGCGGCGCGCGAGGCGGCCTCGGCGAAGTGCGCGTAGCGGCGGCGCCGGGCCAGCGGGACGACGGCCGCGGCGACGACGAACGCGGCGGCGCCCGCGAGCAGCCCGATCCGGCGGCCGGTGAGGCTCACGGGGAGCGCGGCCCCCAGGGCGGCGGCGGTCAGCCCCAGCCACCAGAGTGGGGCCGCTCCGGCCCGTACGACCACCGCCACGCGCGCCAGCGCCTGCCCTCCGCGACCCACGTCGCACCTCCCTGCGCTTGTTCGTCTCCGGGCGGAGGTTAACGACCCAATCTGAGCGCTTGGTGAGAGCGGGCCCACCCCTCGATGCCGGCCGGCACGCACCCCTCAGCCCGCCCTGCGCAGTTCCCCGCGCCCCTGGTGGGCTGCCCTTGGGCAGGGTGCCTGGTCTCGGCGTCCTCACGCCTTTTGGCAGGGCGCCCGTTCCCGGCATCTCCAGCCCGTCCGGCATAGCCAGCCCGTCCGGCGTCTCCAGCCCATCCGGCGTCTCCAGCCCGTCCGGCGTTTGAGGACGAGCGCCCCCTCAGCCCGTCCGGCGCTTGAGGACGAGCGCCTTTCGGGCGCGAACGGGGTCTGGGGCAGAGCCCCAGGTCCTGAACCTCAGCCGTTCATAACCCCCGGAGGGTTTCGGGAAGGGGTGGGGTGGGGCCATCCCGGGGCCTGGGGCGGAGCCCCAGCAACCCCGCTTTCGTCTGCGGACCGTGCCCGCGTCTCGCGCAGTTCCCCGCGCCCCTAAAGACGTAGGGCACCCGGGGTCGGGCCCACGGCCCGCGCCCACCGCGGCGGAGCCGCGCAAACGGCACAGCCCCGCGCCCCTAAAGACGTAGGGCACCCGGCATCGGGCAGTCACCCCCGGCGGGCGGGGCCGGGGCTACTCCACGAACAGGCCGCGGGACGCGGCTTTCGCGTCGAATTCCTCCAGGCGGGCCTGCGCGTAGGGCAACCCGTCACACATGGCCTCCAGCAACACCCGCCCCAACAGCATCGGCGCACACGCGGTGTCGAAGGCCAGCCCCGTCCCGACCGCCGCCGGAATCAGCAGATCGCTGTACTTGGCCACCGGCGCGAACGCGGAGTCGGCGACGGTCACCACCGTCAGCCCCACCGACTGCGCGTACGCGAGCGCCTCCACGACCTCCCTCGGATGGCGCGGCAGCGCGAAGCACAGCAGCGCCGACGCCCCCGCCCGCAGCGCCGCGTCGATCCGGTCGGCCAGCATCGTGCCGCCCTCGTCGAGGAGGCGTACATCGGGATGCACCTTCGCCGCGAAGTAGGCGAACCCGCGCGCCTGCGAGGAGGCGGCGCGCAGCCCGAGCACGGGCAGCGGCCGGGACGCCGCGAGGAGGCGCCCCGCGTCCTCGACCGGCCCCGGGTCGGCGAGCAGCGCCGCGAGGTGCTGGAGGTTCTCGATCTCGGCCCGCACCGCCTGCTGGTACTCGTTGTACGAGGCCTCGGCCACCGTGTCGGCCGGCGCCGGAGCCACCTCGCGCAGATGACGGCGGAGCGCCGGATAGCCGTCGAAGCCGAGCGCGACGGCGAACCGGGTCACCGAGGGCTGGCTGACGCCGGCGAGTTCGGCGAGCTCGACGCTGGACAGGAACGGCACGTCGGAGGCCTGGCGCACCATGCAGTGGGCGATGCGCCGCTGGGTCGGGGTCAGCCGGCGCCCCTCGAAGAGCTGTTGCAGCCGTGCGGCAGGGCCTTCGCTCATGCCGTCCCCCTTCATACGTCCACGTCCTTGAACCGGTCGAGCAGTGCGGCCGCCCGGTCGACGTCGTCGGTCAGCGGCCGGTCGGTGACATCCTCGTCGAGCACCGCGTCGGCGAGCGCGTACGCCCGTCCCACCGGAAGCTCCGGGTCCGGACGCAGCCCGCGCTGGCGCAACGCCCTTATCGCAGCAACGAGTTCGCACCCCACCACCAGCCGCAGCGCCCCGCCGATCCGCAGGGTCTGGCGGGCCGCGAGCGAGGCGAAGCTGGCCTGCTCCTCGACGCCCCGAGAGAGTACAGCGTGGCCGAGCGAGGCCGGGGCGGCGAAGGCCCGCAGATCACCGAGGGCGGCGCCGGCCGCGTACTCCAGGATCATCACGCCCGACGAGGCGGCCTCGGCGTCGGCGAGGAAGGGCTTGAGGCGGGTGTACGCGGGCTCGTTGAGCGCGGAGAGGCGCGAGGTGGAGAGCCGCGCGACCTGGGTGACCGACAGCCTGAAGTGGTCGAGCGCGAGGGCGAGTTGGGCGAGGTAGAAGCCGCCGTGGTGGTAGGCGGCGAGGTCGTCCGGGGAGATCAGCGGGTTTTCGGCGGCGGCGTTGACCTCGATCGCGAGGACGGCTTCGAGGGCGTCGGCGGCGTCGTGCGCGGGCCCGTGGATCTGCGGCAGGCAGCGGAAGCCGTACGGGTCCTGGATGCGGCCGAGCGGCGGGGTGGGGCGCGCGGGGGCGCCGAGCAGCGCGCGCATCCGGGCGGCGGTGGCACGGGACCCGGGGTGCGGGCGCGCGGCGTGCACGGGCTCCGCGTACGCCTCGTAGGACCCGTCCACGGCGAGCAGCGAGAGAGCGCCGACGGTCTCGGCGGCCGAGATCAGGCGGCGCAGTTCGTCGAGGGCGAGCGCGGCCTGGCCGAGGGTGAGCGCGTTGGAGCTGATGAGCGCGAGCGCGTCGTTGTTGTCGAGGGGCTGCGGCTCGGGCGCGGGCCCGCCACGCCAGGGGTGTTCGCCGGCGAGCGCGAGGCCGACCTGGGCGAGGGCGGCGATGTCGCCGGTGCCGACCGAGCCGAACTCGTTGACCACGGGCTGCGCCCCGGCCCCGAGCGCCTCGCACAGCGCGGTGACGACGGTGGGGCGCAGTCCGGCGCCGCCCGCGAGCAGCTGGTTGGCGCGTACCGCGAGCATGGCGCGGACCTCGCGGTCGGGCAGCGGATCGCCGATGGCCCCGGCGTGGCTGCGCAGCAGGCGCAGGCCGTGCCCGGCGGCGGCCTCGGTCGGCACGGCCTCGTTGCGGTTGGCGCCGACGCCGGTGGAGCGGCCGTACACCCGCCCGGACGCGGCGAGTTCGCGCGCGGTGTGCCAGGCGCGCTCGACCCGCCGCAGCGCGTCGGCGGCGGCCTCGGGCCGTGCGGCGCCGTCCGCGAGGCGCACGACGTCGGCGACGGCCAGGGTCACACCGTCGAGCACGACACCTTGGGCTCCCGGCCCCGGCGAAGGCCGGGACGCCCTGGACCTCGCCTCGGACTTCTCTTCGGACTTCTCCCTGGACTTCTCCGTCAAGGCGTCCACGTCGTGGGACGACAACATGCGCGAACACCACCATTTCGGGACGCGGAACGCATGGCTCCGGCGCGAACCATTGACAAATTATTCAGCCACCCAGAACTCTGCATGACGATATACAGCCGGGCAAGCCCGGACGCCTCCTCGTCTCGAAGGAGCACATCCTCACCATGGCCGCATCACCCGAGCCCACCGGAGCCGGCGACCGCGACGGACGGCCGAACGGGCTGTTCGTCGAGCGCCGCTCCATCGACTTCGTCCCGGACGCCGAGCGCCACGGCACCGCCTTCAGCCAGTTCACACTGTGGCTCGGCGCCAACCTCCAGATCACCGCCGTGGTGACGGGCGCCCTCGCGGTGGTCTTCGGCGGCGGCGCGTTCTGGTCGCTGATCGGCCTGGTCGCCGGCAACCTCGTCGGCGGCGCCGTGATGGCGCTGCACTCGGCGCAGGGCCCGCGGCTCGGACTGCCGCAGATGATCTCCTCGCGGGCCCAGTTCGGCGTGAAGGGCGCGGTGGTGCCGCTGCTCCTGGTGATCGTGATGTACGTCGGGTTCTTCGCCAGCGGCACGGTGCTCGCGGGCCAGGCGGTCGGTGAGCTGACCCATCTCGGCGAGACCCCGGGCATCGTGATCTTCGCCGTGATCACCGCGGTGACGGCGACGATCGGCTACCGGGTCATCCACGCGCTGGGCCGGGTGGCGAGCGCGGTCTGCGCGCTGGCCTTCGTCTACCTCGGCATCCGCCTGCTCGACCGGATCGACCTGACGGCGGTCCTGCACGACCGCGCCTTCCACCTGCCGATGTTCCTGCTCGCGATGTCGCTCTCCGCGTCGTGGCAGCTCGCGTTCGGCCCGTACGTCGCGGACTACTCGCGCTATCTGCCCCGCACGACCAGCACCCGCGCCACGTTCTGGTGGACCCTCGCGGGCTCGGCGCTCGGCTCGCAGTGGTCGATGACCTTCGGCGTCCTGGTGGCCGCGACGGCGGGCGACGCGTTCCTGGACGACCAGGTGGGGTACGTCGTCGGGCTCGGCGGCGCGGGCCTGATCGCCTCGTTCCTGTACTTCACGATCGCGCTCGGCAAGCTCACCATCAACGTCCTGAACACCTACGGCGGGTTCATGTCGATGGTGACCGGCATCGGCGGGTTCCGGGGCCACCGGACGGTCGGCCCGCGCGCCCGCGCGCTCTACATCGGCGGCATCATGCTGGCCGGCACGGCGGTGGCGCTCGCGGGCAAGGACTCGTTCCTGACCTCGTTCAAGGACTTCCTGCTGTTCCTGCTGACCTTCTTCACACCGTGGTCGGCGGTCAACCTGGTCGACTACTACCTGATCTCCCGCGAGCGCTACGACGTCCCCGCCCTGTTCGACGCGCGGGGCCGCTACGGCGCGTGGCGCTGGGACGCGCTCGCGGTGTACGTCATCGGCGTCCTGGCCCAACTCCCGTTCCTGGCAACGAGCTTCTACACCGGCCCCCTGGTCGACCCGCTCGGCGGCGCGGACATCTCCTGGCTGGTGGGCCTCGCAGTGCCGGCGGGGTTGTACTTCGCGGTGGGGCGGCGGGGCCGCAATACGGGGGGTACCCCCACTGTGGAGGAGGCCGGCGCTCCGTACCGTGAACGGCATGGATGCCCGTGACACCGAGCCCCGGTCCAGTCTGCTGAAGGACCCCGAGCTCAAGAAGGAACTGGACGCCACCCTCCACGCCCGCAGGGAGCTCGGCCCCGACTACGAGTCGGCGCTGGTCGACTCCTTCCTGGAGAAGGTCGAGCAGCGGGTCGACGGCTCGGTGGACCGCCGGGTGCGGCGCCAACTGGCCGAGCAGCAGATGGTCGTGGCCCGCGGCGGCCGGCCGGCCCGCGACGGCGACAGCCACTTCGGCGAACGCTTCGGCTTCGCCATGATCTCCCTGATCCTGGCGGTGCCGCTCTCCGCGATCGGCGGGGTCCAAGGCGGGCTCAAGGGCCTGGTCGTGACGTGGTGCGGCATCGTCGCGGTCAACGCGGTGCACGCGGCGCACCGGTGGCCGCGGTTCAAGGACCGGCGGTCGAACGAGACGGACTGAGCCCGCCTTCCGCACATGGTCGCCGCACGGTCGCGGCGTACCGGATGGCGGACGTGCCCGAGGCCGACGCCCTGACGGGGCGCCGGCCTCTTCGCTGTCGCTGCCCGCGGTTCAGCCGGCGAGCTGGAGGCGGTGGTCGTTCACATAGCCGCCGAAGCCCGAGGCCACCTTGTGGAAGTCCTTGAAACCGTTGCCCGTACCCACCCCGAGCGTCAGCGTGCCATCGCTCTCCACCGCGAGAAGATCGGCCTTCCCGTCACCCGTCACATCACCCAGCCGCAGCCGGTCGTCATTGACGTAAGAGCCATAACCACTCGAAATCGTGTGGTAGTTGGAGAACCCGTCACCATTGCTTGCCGCAAGCGTCAGCGAACCATTCGTCTCCAGAGCGACCAGATCCGCCTTCCCGTCCCCCGTCACATCCGCGAACTTGAGCCGACTCCCCGTCAGGTAACCACCGAAGCCCGACGCAATCGTGTGGAAGTCCTTGAAACCATTCCCCGTACCCACACCCATCGTGATAGTCCCGTCATCCTCCACCGCGAGAATGTCCGCCTTACCATCACCCGTCACATCCGCGAACTTCAAACGACTGTTGTTCACGAACTTCCCATAACCACTCGAAATCGTGTGGTAGTTGGAAAACCCATTCCCCGAACCCGTCGCCAACGTCAACGACCCGTCCGTCTCCAGACCGATCAGATCCGCCTTCCCATCACCATCCGCATCCACATAACTCAAACGATCCGCCTTCGTGTGCAGACCGAACCCCGTCGCAATCGTGTGGTAATTGGAGAACCCGTCACCAGTGCCCACCGCAAGCGTCAACGAACCATCCGTCTCCAGCCCGATCAGATCCGCCTTCCCGTCCCCCGTCAGGTCGTAGCCCTGCGGGTAGGGCACCGCGGTGTCGGTGGCGAGCCCCGTTCCGGGAGCGCACGCCCATGCCCCGGCACCCTGTCCCGCCAGGATCTTCTCGGCTATGAGGATCTGCTGCTTTTTTGTGGCCTGGTGGGGATAGGCGGCATACGCCTGACCACCGAACGCGTTCCACGTGGATGCGGAGATTTGCAGACCGCCGTAGTACCCGTTGCCGGTGTTGGCCTGCCAGTTGTCGGTCGATTCGCAGTGGGCGACCTTGTCCCAGGTCTCGACGGACGCGGCGGCGGCCGGTGTGGCGGAGAGGGTCAGCGTGCAGACCAGCGCGGCGCCCGCGGCGGCAGCGAGCGAGACGTGGCGAGAGGAGCGGGGAAAAAGCGACACGGAAGGGCACCTTTACGGAGTCGGGGAGGGAAGAGGGCCCCGGGCCGGGTGGCCCGGGGACGGAAGGGACAGGCCCCCGGCGGTGCGGCCGGGGACGCGGAGCTGGGCTCGATCGCCCTGCCGTATCGGTTCAGCCGGCGAGCTGGAGGCGGTGGTCGTTCACATAGCCGCCGAAGCCCGAGGCCACCTTGTGGAAGTCCTTGAAACCGTTGCCCGTACCCACCCCGAGCGTCAGCGTGCCATCGCTCTCCACCGCGAGAAGATCAGCCTTCCCGTCACCCGTCACATCACCCAGCCGCAGCCGGTCGTCATTGACGTAAGAGCCATAACCACTCGAAATCGTGTGGTAGTTGGAGAACCCATCACCATTGCTTGCCGCAAGCGTCAGCGAACCATTCGTCTCCAGAGCGACCAGATCCGCCTTACCATCACCCGTCACATCCGCGAACTTGAGCCGACTCCCCGTCAGGTAACCACCAAAGCCCGACGCAATCGTGTGGAAGTCCTTGAAACCGTTCCCCGTACCCACACCCATCGTGATCGTCCCGTCATCCTCCACCGCGAGAATGTCCGCCTTACCGTCACCCGTCACATCAGCGAACTTCAAACGACTGTTGTTCACGAACTTCCCATAACCACTCGAAATCGTGTGGTAGTTGGAAAACCCATTCCCCGAACCCGTCGCCAACGTCAACGACCCGTCCGTCTCCAGACCGATCAGATCCGCCTTCCCATCACCATCCGCATCCACATAACTCAAACGATCCGCCTTCGTGTGCAGACCGAACCCCGTCGCAATCGTGTGGTAATTGGAGAACCCGTCACCAGTGCCCACCGCAAGCGTCAACGAACCATCCGTCTCCAGCCCGATCAGATCCGCCTTCCCGTCCCCCGTCAGGTCGTGCGTCTGCTGGTCGTCGACGATGTTGTCGTAGCGCAGCCCCTGGTAGTAGCTGGTGGGCCAGCCCTCCAGGCTGGAGCTGTTGATGTTCGCCGAAGTGGGGCCGTGAGTCGGGTTGTTGGGGTTGGACTCCGCGTAGTACGTGAAGTCGCCCTTGCTCTGGTTCGTCCAGCCCGCGAAGAGGAAGGTGTGCTCCGCGGTGTAGTCGAGGGCGTCCCCGGGCTTGAGGGCGGAGAAGGCGACCTGGCTGGACACATCGGGCAGCGTCTGGGTGACCAGGCTGCTGGTCAGGTGCCAGGCCATGGAGACGTACCCGGAGCAGTCCTCTCTGTACGTGCCGTTCGCGTCGGTCTTGTAGCCGCCCTTGTTGTACGGGACGCCCTCGTCGACCCAGGACTGGGCGCGGGCCAGGACCTCACTGCGGCTGATCGTGCCACCGGCCGAGGACGCGGCGTAGGCAGCGGGACCGGCGGCGAGGCCGACCAGTGTGCCGGTAGCGGTCAGCGCGGTGACGGCGGCGAGTGAAACGAGGAAAGTGCGTTGAGTGCGGGCCATGACGGCTCCTTCTGTGACGATGCGAGTGGTCTGCGGGGCATGCGTGGTGTGCGCGTGCGTGGTGTGTATGTGCGTGGTGCGTGGTGTGCGTACTGCTGATGTGTCAAGTGCGTTGCGTACGAGGTTTGTTGTGTGTGATGCGCGGCGTACGTGGCGCTCGGCGACCGGGCGCTGACGTCGTGCCGGGCGGCGCGACGTCAGCGGGCCGCGCGGAGCTGCCCCGAGAGGACGGCCAGGAACTGCTGGTCCGAGGCCGGGGTCGCGGTGTCGGCCTGCTGGGCCGATGCCAGGTCCGTGTACTGCAGAACCGTCAGCTCGTTGCCGGAGACCGCGAGGTAGACGTGGTGGGTCTGGGGCCCGGGGGCCGACATGCCGGGCGCCGCGTTCCAGCGGTAGCGCCAGGCGGTGGCGTCGGTGGCGGTGGCCGTGGAGGCCACCGAGGCGTCGGCGGCGCCGCCGTTCTTCTTCTGCAGGGCGATCAGCGGAGCCGCGCAGTTCTTCATGCCGGCACCGGCCTGCTCGAACGCTTCCTCGGCCGCGCCGGACGTGGCAAAGGTGAAGGCGTCCTGGATCGCCGGCGTCTTCGCGGCACTGACCCACCCCTGCTGGAGCCAGGCCGTGGCGCCGTCCACGCCGACGCATTCGTTGAGCCCGATGTGCTGGACGGCAGGACGCCCGACGGGTGAACCCATTGGCTTCCAGGCGGCGTTGGCGGCGTTGGGCAGCTGCTGGGCGGCGAGCGGAGGAGCGGGTGCCGAGTGCCCGGCCGCCGAGGCGCCGGCCGGGACCCGGGCAGAGGCCGGGGCCGACGCGGCGGAGGAAGCCGTCGGGGAGGGCGCGGCGTGCGGTCTCGCCGCCTCTTGGGAGGGGGTGGGTGCGGTGGTGGGGGCCGGTGCTCCGACCACTGCGGCGGCGGAACGCGGCGCCGGGGCGGGTGCGGCTGCCGAGACGGAGTCGTACTGAAGGGCGGCGAAGACGACGGCGGCGACGGCCGGCACGGCGGTGACGGCGAGGGTGCGGCGGCGGATGGCAGGCATGGAGGATCGGCCCTTTCCCGGGGCGGAGGGTGGAGGACAAGGAGGTCGTACGCTCGTGGCTGCCCTGCAGGAACAGCCATCGCCAGGAACTCGGCGAGCCCTGGAGCGGCTTCGGTACGGCGGCGTCGCGGCGCGGTGCCGCATGGCGCGGTGACGCATGGCGCGGTGACGCATGACGCGCGGCGATTCGGTGTCGGTGGCGCGGCTTCGGCACGGCGAATTGCCGGCGCTGTCGCCAGGTGGGCGGTACGGCTCGGTTCGGCTGCGCCGTCAACGGAGGTGGCACGCAAGGGACTTGGGTGACGTATACGGACGGCTGCCCTGCGGGTACAGCGGTCGCGCAACACGGATCGCGGTGGCCATCGGCGCCGGTGCGCCTCGGTGGCGGTTCCGGTCCGGCTAGCCCAGCGGCGACGGCGGCAGGTAGCGGCGCCGGAGCAGCGGCGAGGTGGAGTAGCAGCGGCGGAGCAGGGTGTCCGCGCGGTGTGTCCCGGGTCGGAAGTCCGGGGCCGCCGAGTCGAGGGTGAGCAGGTACATCAGCAGGTCGACACGGTCTCCCTGGCTACGGACGGAGGCGTGCTCCAGGCCGTCCTCCGGCATCGCGTGGGCCCACAGGGCTCCCAGAACTTCGGACGCCTCGCCGGACGGCTGTGCGCCGAGCCCGGCACGGCGGTCCAGGTGGGCGTAGACGATGTCCATGCGACCTCAGCCACCCCAGCTCAGGCTGTCCGTGGAGGCGACCGGGGCGGAGGGCGCTGTGGACGCCCCGGCGGCCACGTGGGGGGCGGCCGGCGCCGTGGCCGCCAGCGGAAGGAGCGCGGCGCCCAGCACGAGTGCGACGGCCGCGGTTGCCTGGGGGAGGTGGATGCGGATCATGGTGATCGTCCCTTACGGATCGAGGTGGCGGTGGCTCTGCTCCGGTCTGACGTCCCGCGGGTGACGCTTCGTCCGGTTGCCGTTCGGGCTGTTCCCTGGCGGCGATGAACAGCTTCGCCGCAGATCAAGGCCCGTGGAAGGGTTTCCGACGGTCCTGAACAGGGCTTATCCGGATCAGGACAGGGCACCGGCCGGCCCGCGTGTCCGGAACCGGTGGCGCCGCGCGCGGTCTCCGGTGCCGGTCGGGCCACGCGCGGTCCCCCTGCGGACACGACCGGGCAGCACCCTGCAGCACCCCGCGACACCCCGCAAAATCGGCTGCACTTACGCCCTGGCCTGCATCGATGGCACGTCGAACGCTTGAAGGACGGCGTGGCCGAGTGCGATCATGAGCGCGAAGCACCGCCGGGGGGGCGGTGTGCCGGAGGGGGTTTCACCACCATGCTGCAAGCACTCGGCGTCAGTACCGACGCCGCCGCTGTCTACCGGGCCATGCTCGACCATCCCAGCCACGGCGTCGAGCAGATCGCGCGCCTGTGCGGCCTGACGCCCACACAGGTCCATGAGGGGCTCGACGAGCTCGGTCAGCTCATGCTGATCCGCGCCTCCAGCGAGTACCCGGGGCAGTTGCGGGCCGTCGACCCCGACATCGGCCTGGCCGACATCGTGGCCCGTCAGGAGGCCGAACTGGCCGAGCGTCAGGTGCAGTTGGCCGCATCCCGCGCCGCAGTCAGCCGGATCGTCGCGGACCGCGCACAGCAACGCTCCACGCATGGCGAGCGCCTGCACGGCATGGACGCCATCCACAGCCGGCTCGAACGTCTGGGCCGTGACGCCCGTGCCGAGATCATGAGCGTGCAGCCCGGCATCCAGCGGCCCGACGACCTCGACGCGGCACGCGAGCACGACCTCGCCGCCCTCGGACGCGGCATCGCGATGCGCACCCTTTACCAGGACCACGCCCGTGGTCACGGCCACATCGCCGCCTACAGCCACGCCCTGCTGAGTCAGGGCGGCGAGGTCCGCACGGCCCCGGCCATCCCCCAGCGGATGGTCATCGTGGATCGCGCCCACGCCCTCGTCCCCACCGACCCCGCCGACAACCGGGTGGGCGCACTCCACGTCAGGGAGCCCGGCATCGTCACCGCGCTGATCGAGCTGTTCGAGCAGGCCTGGACCACTGCTGTGCCGCTCGGGGCGGCGCACCCGGACGACCCGTCCACGGGCCTCACCGACCACGAACGCGAACTGCTGCGGCTCCTCGGCACCGGCCTCACCGACGAAGCGGTCGGCCAGCGCCTCGGCCTCACCGACCGCACGATCCGGCGCCAGGTCGCCTCCATCATGGAGCGCCTGGGCGCCTCCAGCCGCTTCGAAGCGGGGATCAAGGCCGCCCAGAAGGGCTGGCTCTGAGCACACGGGCGGGGGACAACGTCGGTCGGTCGCGGCCGCCGGCTGTGCGGACCTCGCTGTTCGGGCCGCTGCGTCCGGGGCAGGACGTGGCTGCGGGGACCGTCGCTCACCCCCGGTCGCCCGGGGGCCGGGACGTGCGACGGTCCCCGCGTGGGACGCCGCCCCCGGCGTGGGCCGGACTGGAGCGTCCCGGGCGCCCGGGGAGGTCCGGGAGCCGCTCCGGAAGACCCTGGCGCCACTGGTGGCGTCGGCCGGTCCCCTGCCCGGGGCCGCCGACAGCCACCACTGTGCACGTCCCGTGTTAAGCCGGTGCTGCGCGAACATGTCGTCCGCGTACCGGTTGCGCGAAAGCGGCGAGCCCCCAGGGCCCCGCCGGGTGTCGGCGGGGCCGGGCGGAGGCTACTGGGGGGTGCGGGCCAGGAAGGCCAGGAGGTCCTGGCGGCTCACCACACCCGTCGGCTTGCCCTCCACCAGCACGATCGCCGCATCCGCCTTCCCCAGCACCGACATCAGGTCACCCACCGGCTCACCCGAGCCGACCTGCGGCAGCGGCGCGCTCATGTGCTTCTCCAGCGGGTCGTCGAGCAGCGCCCGCTGGGCGAACAGCGCGTCGAGCAGCTCGCGTTCGACGACCGAGCCGATGACCTCCGCCGCCATCACGTCGGGGTGCCCCGCGCCCGGCTTCACGATGGGCATCTGCGAGACCCCGTACTCCCGCAGCACCTCGATGGCCTGCCCGACCGTCTCCTCGGGGTGCATGTGCACCAGCGACGGCAGGTGGCCGGCCTCCTTGAAGCCGAGCACGTCGGAGACGCGCGCCGAGTGGGTGCCCTCCTCCAGGAAGCCGTAGTCGGCCATCCACTCGTCGTTGAAGATCTTCGAGAGGTAGCCGCGGCCGGAGTCCGGAAGCAGGACGACCACCACGTCGTCGGGGCCGAGGCCCTCGGCGACCTTGAGCGCGGCCACGACGGCCATGCCGCAGGAGCCGCCGACCAGGAGTCCCTCCTCCTTGGCGAGGCGACGGGTCATCTGGAAGGAGTCCTTGTCGGACACGGCGACGATCTCGTCGGTGACCGTACGGTCGTAGGCGGTCGGCCAGAAGTCCTCGCCGACGCCCTCGACCAGGTACGGACGGCCGGAGCCGCCGCTGTAGACGGAGCCCTCCGGGTCCGCGCCGACGACGCGCACCTTCCCGTCGCTGGCCTCCTTGAGGTAGCGCCCGGTGCCGGTGATGGTGCCGCCGGTGCCGACGCCCGCGACGAAGTGGGTGATCTTCCCCTCCGTCTGGTCCCACAGTTCGGGACCGGTGGTCTCGTAGTGCGAACGGGGGTTGTTCGGGTTGCTGTACTGGTCCGGCTTCCAGGCGCCGGGCGTCTCGCGCACCAGGCGGTCGGAGACGTTGTAGTACGAGTCCGGGTGCTCGGGGTCGACGGCGGTCGGGCAGACCACGACCTCGGCGCCGTACGCGCGCAGCACGTTGATCTTGTCCGTGGAGACCTTGTCAGGGCAGACGAAGATGCACTTGTAGCCCTTCTGCTGGGCCACGATGGCCAGGCCGACACCCGTGTTGCCGCTGGTCGGCTCCACGATGGTGCCACCGGGCTTGAGCGCGCCGGACTGCTCGGCCGCCTCGATCATGCGGACGGCGATCCGGTCCTTCACCGAGCCGCCCGGGTTGAAGTACTCGACCTTGGCCAGGACTGTCGCCTGAATGCCCTGGGTCACACTGTTGAGCCTCACCAGCGGGGTGTTGCCTACGAGGCTGATCATCGAGTCGTGGAATCGCACCGTTGTCTCCGGGTCTCCGATTAGGTACGGCCAGCGTATGCGGACCGCGAGGGGGTGTTCACCTTTGCGCTGGATTGAGCGACACCCGCTACCGGGCAGTTAGCTGGTGTACGACTGCAAGCTCCTGGGAGGTGGCGGTGGCGGGCACTCTGTCGAGGGCGAGGGTGGCACGGCGGATCGCGACGGGCGCGGCGTTCGGCGGCGGCGGCATCGGGCTGCTGGCCGGGGCCGCGGTCGGTGTCGTGCTGGCCGAGCTGGCCCTCGCTAAACGCACGGTGGGCGGCGGCTCCCCCCAGGTGCCGAACGCGGACGGACTGTACGGGACGGCCTTCGCCGACGGTACGCCGCCGCTCAGGCTCGGCATGCTGGGCGACTCCACGGCCGCGGGCCAGGGCGTGCGCCGGGCGGGCCAGACCCCGGCCGCGCTGCTCGCCTCCGGGCTCGCGGCGGTCGCCGAGCGCATGGTCACGCTGCGCAACGTGGCACTGCCCGGGGCCCGCTCGGACGATCTGGAACGCCAGGTGTCCCTGCTGCTCGCCGACCCCGACCGGATCCCCGACGTCTGCGTGATCATGATCGGGGCCAACGACGTCACGACCCGCATGGCGCCCACCACGTCGGTGCGCTACTTGTCGACAGCGGTGCGCCGGCTGCGTACCGCGGGCGCCGAAGTGGTGGTCGGCACCTGCCCCGACCTCGGCACCATCGAGCCCGTCTACCAGCCGCTGCGCTGGCTGGCCCGCCGCGTGTCGCGCCAGCTCGCGGCGGCGCAGACGATCGTCGTGGTGGAGCAGGGCGGCCGCACGGTGTCGCTGGGCCATCTGCTCGGCCCGGAGTTCGAGGCCAATCCGCGTGAACTGTTCGGACCCGACAACTACCACCCGTCGGCCGAGGGGTACGCGACGGCGGCGATGGCCGTGCTGCCCACGCTGTGCGCCTCGCTCGCCCTGTGGCCCGAGTCCGACCACCCCGACGCCTCGCGCAACGAGGACATCCTGCCGGTGGCGAAGGCGGCCTCGGCCGCGGCGGCGCAGGCGGGCACGGAGGTCACGGGCGCGCGGGCGCCGTGGGCGCTGCTCAAGTACCGCCGCAGGCGGCGCCTGCCCAGTCCGGTGGAGCCGACCCCCAACGGCTCGCACACACGGCCCTGACGCGCAGCGGCACCCGGGGTGCGCCGGGGCCGCTGAGCAACCGCTTAGAAAAGAGTCCCGCATCACACGCCACCCCGGATGACCAATCCACTACGTACGGGTAACTTCCCAAGGAGTCCTGCCTTCCCATCCCTTGGAGCCGTGATGCCCGAAGCCGTGATCGTCTCTGCCGCCCGTTCCCCCATCGGCCGCGCCTTCAAGGGTTCCCTCAAGGACCTGCGCCCGGACGACCTGACCGCCACGATCATCCAGGCCGCGCTCGCCAAGGTCCCCGGCCTCGACCCGCGCGACATCGACGACCTGATGCTCGGCTGCGGCCTTCCCGGCGGCGAGCAGGGCCACAACCTGGGCCGCATCGTGGCCGTGCAGATGGGCATGGACCACCTGCCGGGCTGCACCATCACCCGGTACTGCTCCTCCTCGCTGCAGACCTCCCGCATGGCGCTGCACGCCATCAAGGCCGGCGAGGGCGACGTGTTCATCTCGGCCGGTGTCGAGATGGTCTCCCGCTCCGTCAACGGCAGCAGCGACGGCATGCCCGGCACCCACAACCCGCTCTTCGCCGACGCCGAGGCGCGCACCGCCGCCGTCGCGCAGTCCGAGGGCGCGAGCTGGCGCGACCCGCGCGAGGACGGTCTGATCCCGGACGCGTACATCGCGATGGGCCAGACCGCCGAGAACCTGGCCCGCCTCAAGGGCATCTCGCGCCAGGAGATGGACGAGTTCGGCGTCCGCTCGCAGAACCTCGCCGAGGAAGCCATCAAGAACGGCTTCTGGGAGCGCGAGATCACCCCGGTCACGACCCCCGACGGCACGGTCGTCAGCAAGGACGACGGCCCCCGCGCGGGCGTCACGGTCGAGGGTGTGCAGGGCCTCAAGCCCGTCTTCCGCCCCGACGGACTCGTCACGGCCGGCAACTGCTGTCCGCTGAACGACGGCGCCGCCGCGCTGGTGATCATGAGCGACACCAAGGCGCGCGAGCTGGGCCTGACCCCGCTGGCCCGCATCGTCTCCACCGGCGTCACGGGCCTCTCGCCCGAGATCATGGGCCTCGGCCCGGTCGAGGCGTCCCGCCAGGCGCTCAAGCGCGCCGGCCTGACCGTGGACGACATCGACCTCTTCGAGATCAACGAGGCGTTCGCCGCCCAGGTGATCCCGTCCTACCAGGACCTCGGCATCCCGCTGGACAAGCTGAACGTCAACGGCGGCGCCATCGCGGTCGGCCACCCCTTCGGCATGACCGGCGCCCGCATCACCGGCACCCTGATCAACAGCCTCCAGTTCCACGACAAGCAGTTCGGCCTGGAGACCATGTGCGTCGGCGGCGGCCAGGGCATGGCGATGGTCATCGAGCGCCTCAGCTGAAACCCCACCGGGCGGCCGGGAGCGCTGCGTTGACCCTTCGTCGACGCAGCGTTGACGCCCCGGCCGCCACCGGTCGGCCGGGGAAAGCGCCCCCTGCTGCCCTGACCTGGGCTCTCGCGTCCCACAGGGCGCTCACAGCCAATCGTTCCGCGTCCTAACCGTGACCGAATCTCCCCCAGGATGTGACGTATCTCCTGCCCGGAGACCCTTTTCCCAGGTCAGGGCCGGTGTGCCGGTAAACCCGAGGCCCAAAGACCTGTCCATTTCGTGACGTAATGCACTGACACCGAGGGCGGGCTCACGACAAGCTGATGTAGGAAGTCGGGGAATCGTTTGAATCCGGGAGTACGTCAGTGAGCGCCATGCCTCTTGCCCTGCTGCTGACCACGGCCGCTGCCACGGCCGTGGGCGCCGCTGCCCTGCACGCCGCCCACGGGCTGCGCAAGCAGGTCGTGGCTCTGCGCGAAGACCTGGCAGCCGCCCGTTCCGACCACCGCGCCGACCACGGCGTGAGCCTGCCGCACCAGGCCCGCTCCTCCGCGACACCGGCCGCCGACATACGGGCCGCCGTCGCGGAGGCGCTCGCCGAGGAGCGCGAGCGCGAGCTGGCCGAGGCGCGTGCCTTCTGGGCCGCCCAGGAGGCCAGGGACGCCGCCGACGCGCCCTCCCCGATGCTGGGCGGGCTCGCGGGCCTCGGCGACGACGCCGCGCTCTTCCTGCCCCGCCAGGCGGACTTCGTGGGCCTGGAGGCCGAAGCGCTGGAGATGGTGGAGGAGTTCCCCGAGGACTCCCCCGAGCTGGCCGCGGCCCGCCGCCGCCACCCCTCGCACCCGGACTTCGTGCCGGTCCAGACGCCCGTCGTCGCCGACCACGAGGCCACGGTGTCGCGCCTCGAGGAGCTCGCCGAGTCCCGCACCGCCCTCGCGGACGTGCGGCCCGGCCCGCTCGGCACGCTCGACGTGTACGTCTTCGCCGACGGCACCACGCTCTGCATGACCCCGGGCCACCGCGAGACCTCGGAGCGCCTCGCGAGCGCCCTGCGCGACGGCCTGACGCCGGTTCTGCTCGGCGGGTCGGGTGTGTCGGGTGCGTATGCGCTGACGTTCCTGTGCGGCGAGGAAAGCGTGTACATCCTCGCGGACCGAGTAATCGCCTCCCTCTGACCCCGCCCCCCTGGGGCTCCGCCCCAGCCCCCGTGTCGCGCCTTGACGGCACTCGTCCTCAAACGCCGGACAGGCTGAGGTGACCTCGGCTCCGGGTGCCTTACAGGGGCGCGGGGCTGTGCCTTTCGCGCGGCTCCGCCGCGGTGGGCGCGAGCGGCGGGCCCGGCTCCGGGTGCCCTACCAGGGGCGCGGGGAACTGCGCGAGACGCGAGCACGGTCCGCAGACGAAAGCGGGGTTGCCCGGGGCTCCGCCCCAGACCCCGTGTCGCGCCTGAAGGGCGCTCGTCCTCAAACGCCGGACAGGCTGAGGTGACCTCTGCTGAACACCCTGCCAAGGCCCAACCCCGCCAGGGGGCGCGGGGAACTGCGCGAGACGCGAGCACGGTCCGCACCCGAAAGCGGGGCTGCGGAGGTGGCCGCACGGCCCCGCGGCGGGCAGCCGGACGGGCTGAGGTGGCGCCTGGCCCCGGGAGGGGCCGGAACACCCCGAGCCGCCCGGGGCTACCCGAACGCTCGACCCTCCGCCGCCTCAACCACCCGCACCGCCCCCTCCGGCTCCCCCGCCGGCGGAGCCTTCGTCGCGTGGAGGGCCTGGGCCAAGTCCCGCCCCGCGACCTTGACTTGGTCGGCCACCGAGAACATCCCCGCGTCCGGCATGAGCAGGGGCTCGCGCTCCGGGCTCTCCACGCGCTGCGCCCGCAGGGCCAACTCGCGCGCGAGGGCGAGCCCTTCGGCCGCCGCGCCGCGCCGCAGGCGGCTTTCGGGGGCGGCGCGCAGCCGGTCGGCGAAGCGGTCCACGGCCAAGATCAAGGGGTTCACATCGAGCACGCCGCGACCCTACGCGCCCGTCCCGCACTGTTGCCAATACGCGAACGCTGAGGCACGGTGCAGTGAAGGACCACGCAGCGCAACGCCTCCGGAGGCGCCGATGTCCCAAGTCTTCTCCGAAGAGACCCACCGCAACCTGCTCTCCCGCATCCCCCACTGCACCGGTCGTGAAGTGTCCGACTGGCTCCGCACCGTCGAGGAAGGCCCCTCCCTCTTCCGTTTCGAGGAGAAGGTCAGCTGGCTCCGGAGCGAGCACGATCTCGCCTATGGGCACGCCAAGGCGATCATCCATGAGTACGACATGAGGCGCGCCGCGCGCCGCCTGCTCTAGTTCCGGGAGGAATAGCACGGCTTCCCCGCACCCCCGTGGGAAGCGCACCGCCCCTTCGCCCCGCCGACCCCCGGTCGGCGGGGCGTCGTGCTGCCTGGGCCGGTCGGCTGCGGAGCACGGCATGCGGGAACCCGCCGCGCCCGGCCCGGACCGTACCGCCTTCACAACGTGAACTCCCCTTCCCCGCAAGGCCTTTCACTGTTTTACCTCTTGACGCTCCGGACGCCGGGGAGCACAGTGACCGCGCAGCCCGTCGTTGAGAGCGCTCTCAGAGCGCTCTCTTTCCGAGAGAGGCACCCCCACATGCGCCCGTCACCCCACAGACGAAACCCCGCCAGGCGAGCCCTGACCGCCGTGCTCGCCACCCTCGGCCTCGCTGCCGCGAGCGCCGCCGTCGTCGCGCTGCCCGCCAGCGCCTCCGCCCCGCCGCCCCCCGCCGGCTGGACCACCGTCTTCACCGACGACTTCGACGGCCCGGCCGGCTCGGGCGTCAACACCGCCAACTGGCAGTACACGACCGGCACCAGCTACCCCGGCGGCCCGGCGGGCTTCGGGACCGGCGAGGTCGAGACGATGACCTCCGCCACCAGCAACGTCGCCCTCGACGGCGCCGGCAACCTGCGCATCACCCCGCAGCGCGACGCCTCCGGCCACTGGACCTCGGGCCGCATCGAGACGAAGCGCACCGATTTCCAGCCCCCGGCCGGCGGCAAGCTGCGCATCGAGGCGCGGCTCCAGATGCCCGACGTGACGGGCGCCGCCGCCAAGGGGTACTGGCCGGCGTTCTGGGCGCTGGGCGCGCCGTTCCGCGGCAACTACTGGAACTGGCCCGGCATCGGCGAGCTCGACATCATGGAGAACGTGCAGGGCCTGAACAACAACTGGTCCACGATGCACTGCGGCACCAGCCCCGGCGGCCCCTGCAACGAGACCACCGGCATCGGCGGCCAGCAGGCCTGCTCCGGCGCCACCTGCCAGGGCGGCTTCCACACGTACGCCGTCGAGTGGGACCGCTCGGGCGCCACCGAGCAGATGCGCTTCTACCTGGACGGCGTCAACTTCCATACGGTGAGCCAGAACCAGGTGGACGCGGCGACCTGGACCAACGCCACCAACCACGGCTACTTCGTCATCCTGAACGTCGCGATGGGCGGCGGCTTCCCCGACGCGTTCGGCGGCGGCCCCGACGCCGGCACCCAGCCGGGCCACCCGCTGGTCGTCGACTACGTCACCGTGCGGCAGGCCGGCGGCTCGGGCACCACCCCGCCCACCACACCCCCGCCGTCGGGCAGCCGTGACGCGTACGGCACCGTCCAGGCCGAGTCGTACGACCAGCAGTCCGGCGTGTCCGCGGAGGCCACCACGGACAGCGGCGGCGGCCAGGACATCGGCTCGGTCGCCAACGGTGACTGGGCGCTCTACAAGGGCGTGAACTTCGGTACGAACGCGGCCAGGCAGTTCTCCGCCAGGGTGGCGAGCGGCGCGGCCGGCGGGGTCAGCGGTCTGGTGGAGGTCCGCCTGGACAGCCGGAGCAGCGCGCCGATCGGCAGCTTCGCCGTGGCCAACACGGGCGGCTGGCAGAGCTGGCGGACCGTCCCGGCCAACATCAGTGGCGTCACCGGCACCCACGACGTCTATCTGACCTTCACCAGCGGCCAGGGCGCCGACTTCGTGAACGTCAACTGGTTCGGCTTCGGCCACTGACAGGAGGGCGGACAGACATGAAGACCGTACGGCTCCTCCTGGCGGCCGCGACCGCGAGCGCGCTCCTGTTCCTCGGCGCGGGCGGCGGCACGGCGACGGCCGCCGGCACCCCGCCGGCCACGACCGCCCCGCGCGCCGACGCGGCCGGCTTCCCGATCGTCTTCCAGAACAACACCCATGGCGCGTACGCCGACGCGCGGATCTACGTCACCGTGCTCGGCCAGATCACTCCCGGCCAGTGGTCGTACCTCAAGCCGGACGGCAGCACGGCCCACATCAGCCACCTCGACGCGACCGCGCCGGGCCACCTCTCCAAGCACGGCGTGAACTACCCGAACATGTCGTTCACGCTGGCCCAGGTGGGCGGCCGGGTGCCGTCGCCGTCCTCGATCCGCGGCGGCCGGATCTACCTCTCGCTCGGTTCGCCGCTGTACATCCCGGTCTCGCCCGACGACCAGGGCTGGGGCGGCCCCGACCCGAACAACCCGACCGACCCCAACAACGACGTCTACTACGACTGGTACGAGTACACCTTCGTCAACGGGCAGGCGGCGTACGGCGGGAACACCACCCAGGTCGACCAGTTCGGCTTCCCGATGACCGCCCGGCTCCGCCAGAGCTCCAGCGGCTACGACACGACCCGGGGCATCAGCCGGTCGCGCGCCGACGTCATGGCGGCGTACGCGTCGAGCGTCGGGGCGGCCTTCAAGCCGCTCCAGTCGGCCTACCGGATCGTGGCCCCGCGCTCGGCGGCCGGCTTCCCCGGCGACTACCTGACCGCCGCCATCGACCAGACCTGGAGCTACTACGCCGCGCACCCCTTCACCCTGAGCGCACCGGGCGAGACGTTCTCCGGGCACGTCACGGGGTCCGCCCTGACCTTCACCAGGAACGGCGCGGGGCCCTACACCCTGAACAAGCCGACCTCGCGCGAGGTCATGGCCTGCTCGGGGGCGCTCGCCTCGGGCGGCGACGTGGAGAAGCGGCTCGGCGCGGAGTTCTGCGCCGCGTTCAACCGGGGCGTGGCGCAGAACACCTCCCTGTGGCACACCCCGTCCGCCTACTACCAGGGCGCGACCCCGAAGAACGACTACGCGGCCTTCTTCCACACGGTGGGCCTCGCGGGGCGCGCGTACGGCTTCCCGTACGACGACATCAATGACCAGTCGTCGGTGCAGATCCTGGGCAACGCGAACCCGCCGACGGATCTGACGCTCTCGATCGGCTGGTAGGGCTCCGGCCCGCACACGGCGAGGGGCCCCGCCCGGCAGCAGTGCCGGGCGGGGCCCCTCGTGACGTGCGCCGGGGTCGGCGTCAGTCGTTGCCCTGCAGGATGGAGATCAGCCGCAGCGCCTCCAGGTAGATCCACACCAGCGTCATGGTGAGGCCGAAGGCGGCCAGCCAGGACTCCTCGCGCGGAGCGCCGTAGGTGATGCCGTCCTCGACCTGCTTGAAGTCCATCGCGAGGAAGCAGGCGCCGAGGACGATGCCGATGATGCCGAAGGCGATGCCGAGGCCGCCGCTGCGGAAGCCGAGGCCGTCACCGCCGCCGATCGCCGAGAACAGCAGGTTGACCAGCATCAGCAGCATGAAGCCGATGGCCGCGGCCATGACGAAGCCGGTGAAGCGGCGGTTGACCCGGATCAGCCGGGTCTTGTAGGCGATCAGCACACCGGCGAAGACCGCCATCGTGCCGAGCACCGCCTGGGGCACCGCGCCCGCCGACACATGGGTGGTGACGGCCGAGCTGATCACGCCGAGGAAGACGCCCTCGAAGGCGGCGTACCCGATGATCAGCGCCGGGACCGGCTTGCGCTTGAACGACTGGACCATCGCGAGGACGAACGCGATCAGCGCGGCGCCGATGGCGATGCCGTACGACTTGCCGATGTTCGCCGCGTCGACCGGCAGCGCCAGCCAGGCGACGACCGCACCGGCGACGACGGTGCCGAGCGTGAGCGCGGTGCGCGTCACCACGTCGTCGATCGTCATCACACCGGAACGGGCCGGCGCCTGCGGGGCGCCGAGCTGCGTGTCCTGCTGGGCGTACGGATTCGTCGCGTACGGGTTGCTGGGCGCCTGCGCGTACGGGTTGCCCCCGGCCTGCGGCTGCTGCGCGGTGTTGAAACCGGCGTAGCCGTTGTCGCGGCTGAAGCCCCGTCGCGAGAAGACCGGGTTGCTGCTCCTCATCTCACTCCTCCATGGCCGCCCTGCGCGGCCTTGCCGTCAAGGGTAATGGGCATGCAAAGAAACCACGTACTGCCTAGGGAGGATCTTCACGCGGGGAGGAGGGTGGTGCAAGGGTCCGGCACCCCGACGCGCGGGAAGCCGGATCCTGCTGGGAGTGCCCGGAGCCGGACTTGAACCGGCACGGCCCGAAGGCCAGCGAGGTTTAAGCTCGCCGTGTCTGCGTTCCACCATCCGGGCCAGGGCGCGCGGCTCCGCGTTTCGCGGGACGAGCCTAGCCCGACGCATCCCCCGAACAGCGGAACAACCATCCGATGTTGTCTTATTTTATTGACGCCTGAGGGTGTGTCAGCACAGCTCGGAGCGGTGTTGGCACATGCCGGAGGCGGTTGGCAGGGCGTCCGGGGTACCCCGATATGCGGCTATGGAATGACGGAAAGTCGATGCCCCGTTCCGCCCAGTGAGAGACGCTGGCACGGCTCGGCGGAGCCCGGCCGGAGCGGCGCTCGGCTCCGGCTGGACCCCGGCTCGGCTCCGGGCGGCGTCTCAGGGGCGCCGTCATACCTCAGGAGGACGGAGGGCCCCGTGCCGTCCGACTCGAGAGGGCCGGTGAACGGGCACAGGGGCTGACGATGTGGCGGCCGGCGGCCGGAAGGATGGAGACGTCCCCGAAAGCCGCTCGACAGGAGTACCTCCGTGACCACCATCCCCACCGCACACCGCGCGACCGCGGTGGCCGCCCGCGCCATCGAGCTGTCGAAGGTCTACGGCACGGGCGAGACCCAGGTGGTCGCCCTCGACCAGGTCACGGTCGACTTCCGGCAGGGCGAGTTCACCGCGATCATGGGCCCTTCGGGTTCCGGCAAGTCCACGCTGATGCACTGCGTGGCGGGTCTCGACTCGTTCAGCTCCGGCGCGGTCCGCATCGGCGACACCGAGCTGGGCTCGCTCAAGGACAAGCAGCTCACGCAGTTGCGCCGGGACAAGATCGGCTTCATCTTCCAGGCGTTCAACCTGCTGCCCACGCTGACCGCCCTGGAGAACATCACGCTCCCCATGGACATCGCGGGCCGCAAGCCCAACAAGGAGTGGCTCGACCAGGTCATCTCCATGGTGGGCCTCTCCGACCGGCTCGGTCACCGGCCCACCCAGCTCTCCGGCGGCCAGCAGCAGCGCGTCGCCGTGGCCCGCGCGCTCGCCTCCCAGCCGGAGATCATCTTCGGTGACGAGCCGACCGGAAACCTGGACTCGCGCTCCGGCGCGGAGGTCCTGGGCTTCCTGCGGAACTCGGTGCGGGAGCTGGGGCAGACCGTGGTCATGGTGACCCACGACCCGGTCGCGGCGTCCTACGCGGACCGGGTCATATTCCTCGCCGACGGGCGGATCGTGGACGAGATGCTGCGGCCCAGCGCGGACGGGGTGCTGGACCGGATGAAGGCGTTCGAGGCGAAGGGCCGCACCAGCTGACCCCGAGCCGCCGCGGCTCCGCCCCGGACCCGGCCCGCTGACACCAGGCCCATCGCGACCTTCACCCCAGGACTGAGAAACCCCATGTTCAAGACCGCCCTGCGCAACGTGCTCGCGCACAAGGCCCGGCTGTTGATGACGGTGCTCGCCGTCATGCTCGGCGTCGCCTTCGTGTCCGGCACGCTCGTCTTCACCGACACCCTCGGCAACGCCTTCCGCAACCAGTCGGCCAAGAGCTACGACAAGGTGGCCGTCGCCGTCACCTCGTACGGCAGCGCCGACGACACCGAGCGCGACCCCGGCGTCAGCAAGCAGACGCTCCAGAAGGTGGAGAAGCTCGACGGGGTCGCCTCCGTCACCGGCCGGGTCGACGGGTTCGCCGGAGTCGCCGGCACCGACGGCAAGCTGATCGGGCAGGGCTGGGCCAACAAGGGCGGCAACTTCGCGCCCGGCCAGGACGGCAAGGACCCCTCGTACACCTTCGCCCAGGGCACGGGCCCGGTGAAGGACGACCAGATCGCCCTCGACAAGGACACCGCCGCCAAGGGCGAGTACCACGTCGGCGACACCGTGCGGGTCGCCACCAACGGGCCGGTCAAGACCTACAAGCTCACCGGCGTCTTCACCACCGAGGACGGCGCGGTCAACGCGGGCGGCAGCCTCGTCCTGTTCGACACCGCTGTCGCCCAGAAGCTCTACCTCAAGCCCGGCTGGTTCCAGAACGCCAGCGTGACGGCCACCCCCGGCGCCGACGCCCAGAAGATCCTCGACGAGGTCAAGCCGCTGCTCTCCGAGAACGCGAGCGCCAAGACCGGCAAGGCGCTCGCCGCCGAGGAGGCCAAGGACATCGAGCGGGGGCTGAGCGGCCTCAACCAGATGCTGCTCGTCTTCGCCGGCATCGCGCTCTTCGTCGGCATCTTCCTGATCTCCAACACCTTCACCATGCTGGTCGCCCAGCGCACCCGCGAGCTCGCCCTGATGCGCGCCGTCGGCGCCTCCCGCGGCCAGGTCCGCCGCTCGGTGCTGGCCGAGGCGCTCGTCGTCGGCACCGTCGCCTCCGCCATCGGATTCGCGCTCGGCATCGGCCTCGCCACCGCGCTGCGCTCCGCGATCGGCCTGTTCGGCGCCAAGATCCCCGCAGGCCCACTGATCGTCTCGTCCACACCGGTCATCGCCTCGCTGGCGGTCGGCATCCTCGTGACCGTGATCGCTGCGCTGCTGCCCGCCTGGCGCGCCGCGAAGATCCCGCCGGTCGCCGCGATGAACAGCGTGCACGGCGTGGCCACCACCAAGTCCCTGGTCGTACGGAACTCCATCGGCGGCGTGATCACCCTCGCCGGCGCCGCCGCCATCGTGGCCGGCGCGGCAGCGGGCAAGGACGGCAAGTACATCATCGGTGCCGGCGCCTTCTTCGCCCTGATCGGCATCATCATCCTGATCCCGCTGCTCTCCCGGCCGGTCATCGCCCTCGTACGCCCGAGCCTGAGCAAGGTGTTCGGCGTCTCCGGCAAGCTCGCCAGCCAGAACGCGGTGCGCAACCCGCGCCGCACCGGCGCCACCGCCTCCGCGCTCGCCATCGGCCTCACCCTCGTCACCGGCCTCTCGGTACTGGGTGTCACGCTCGGCACGGCGATGGACAAGTCGACCACGGCCAACATCAAGGCCGACTACATGGTCCAGAACGCGGCGAACGGCTCCGGCCTCGACAAGGACGTGCTGCCCGCGCTGCGCAAGGCTCCGGGTGTCTCGGCCGTCTCTCCCAACGAGAGCGCGTACCTCCAGATCGACGGCACCGGTCAGTCGGTGGCCGGGGTCACGCCCGGCGACATCGAGAAGGTCATCAACGTCGAGCCGGTGGCCGGCTCCCTCGCCACGCTCGGCCAGGGGCGGATAGCCGTCGACGAGAAGACCGCCGCCAAGCACGGCTGGAAGCCCGGCACCCAGCTCCCCGTCGAGTTCACCGACAAGAAGAAGGGCCGGGTGACGATCGGCGCGACGTTCAAGGAGAACGAGGCGCTGGACTCCTTCCTCGTGCCGTCGGCCCTGCTCGCTCCGCACGACGCCAAGCCCTACATCCCGAACATCTACATCAAGATGGACGGCGGGGCCACGAGCGCCAACGAGAAGGCCCTGGTCGCGGCGCTCGGTGACAACCCGGCGATCAGCATCATGGACCGGCAGGACATCCGCAACGAGCTCGGCGGCATGATCAACACGATGCTCTACATCATGTACGGGCTCCTCGGCATGGCCCTGATCATCGCCATCCTCGGAGTCATCAACACCCTCGCGATGTCGGTGTTCGAGCGTCAGCAGGAGATCGGCATGCTGCGGGCGATCGGCCTGGACCGCAGCCGGGTCAAGACCATGATCCGCCTGGAGGCCGTCGTCATCTCGCTGTTCGGCGCGGTGATCGGTGTGGGCCTCGGCACCTTCCTCGCCTGGGCCATCGGCCAGACCATCAAGACCTCGATCCCGCACTACGCCCTGGTGCTGCCGTGGGGCCGGATCGGCATCTTCCTGGTCCTCGCCGGCCTGGTCGGCGTGCTCGCCGCGATGTGGCCGGCCCGCAGCGCCGCGAAGCTCAACATGCTGACCGCCATCAAGACGGAATAGGCGGCAACCGGCTGATCCGGCACGGCAGTCGAAGGGCCCCGGAGGAGTGCTCCGGGGCCCTTCGCGCGCTCAGTTCCAGGTACGGGCCCGCAGCGGCATGCCCGAGGCCCCGCTCTCCGGCGTCTTCACCGCGAGGATCTGGTTGACGCCGATCCGGTTGCGCTCGAAGGAGAGCGCCGAGGCCGCCATGTAGAGGCGCCAGATCCGGGCCCGGCCGGGGCTGGTGTGGCGCACCGCGCGGGGCCAGTCGGATTCCAGGTTCGCCACCCACTGACGCAGCGTCAGGGCGTAGTGCTCCCTGATGGGTTCGACGTCGCGGGCCTCGAAGCCGGCCTCCTCCAGGGTGGCCAGGGTGCGGCCCAGCGGCGCGAGTTCGCCGTCGGGGAAGACGTACGCGTCGATGAACTCGTCGACGTGGTAAGCAGATTCGTCGCGTTCGGGCCGCCGCGCGATCTGGTGGTTGAGCAGCCGGCCGCCTTCTCTGAGCAGTCCGTACAGGATGTCCGCGTACTCCGCGTACCGTACGGAGCCGACGTGCTCGGCCATGCCGATCGAGGAGATCGCGTCGAACGGGCCGTCCTTGACGTCCCGGTAGTCCTGGACGCGGATCTCTATGCGGTCGGTGAGCCCCTCCTCGGCGATCCGCTTGCGGGCGTACGCGGCCTGTTCGCGCGAGAGCGTGATGCCGACGACGCGGGCGCCGTACTCGCGGGCGGCGTGGATGGCCATCGAGCCCCAGCCGCAGCCGACGTCGAGCAGCCGGTCGCCCTCCTTGAGGGCCAGCTTGCGGCAGACCAGGTCGAGTTTGTCGCGCTGGGCCTCGGCCAGGGTCGAGCCGGGATGCTCCCAGTAGGCGCACGAGTAGACCATCGACGGCCCGAGCACCAGCTCGTAGAAGTCGTTGCCGACGTCGTAGTGGTGGCTGATCGCGTCCTTGTCGCGGCGCTTGGTGTGCAACCGTCCGGTGCGGCGGCGCATCTCCTCGGCGGGCGGGGCCGGCGGGGGCAGCGCGCCGCCCAGCTTCACCAGGGCCCTGGCCGCGGCGCGCAGCCTCGGATCGCGCACGGGGTGGACGGCGTCCTTGGGGTCGCCGCCGCGCTCCCAGATGAGCCCCGCCAGCCGGTCGAGGACCGTGTACAGGTCTCCCTCGACGTCGATCTCCCCGGCCACCCAGGCGCGGGCGAGCCCCAGTTCGCCCGGCTTCCACAACAGGCGGCGCAGGGCGCGGCGGTGGCGTACGACGAGCACCGGTCCGCCGGGCGGTCCCGCCTCGCTGCCGTCCCAGGCGCGGATGCGTACCGGGAGAGGCTCTCCCAGCAATTCCTCGGCTAGAGCGGTCAGCCGCAGCGCCGCGTCGGCCATGGTGCACACCTCCGTGCTTCGCAGAAATGTCCCAACACCCCGCACAACAGTGCCCGCCCCCTGGGCAATCCCGCTACCGCGCACCGGAGCGCCACGATGTCTGTATACACCATCTTCCTGGCCGGAAACCGCCCTTTCGGCAGAGGTTTCCGGCCGCCCTCCGGCAGCCCTTCCCGGCCGTGCGCCCCGCGCGCGGGCCGCGCCCCGGGTACGCCGAAGGGGCCGCCCGCACCACGGATGGCGGACGGCCCCTTCGGGGAGGAAACGGGTGGTGCTAGGAGGCCTTGGCCTTCGCCTCGGCCTTGTCCGTGCTGTCCGCGGACTTGGCCGCGGGAGCCGGGGCGGGCTTGGCCGCCTCGTAGAACTCCTCGCGCGGGGTCTCCATGGCGCCCAGGGAGACGACCTCGCGCTTGAGGAACATCGCGAGCGTCCAGTCGGCGATGACGCGGATCTTGCGGTTCCAGGTCGGCACGGCGAGACCGTGGTAGCCACGGTGCATGTACCAGGCGAGACGGCCCTTGAGCTTGATCTTCATCTTGCCCATGACGATCATCGCGACGCCCTTGTGGAGGCCGAGACCGGCCACCGCACCCTTGTTGGCGTGCGAGTACTCCTTCTGCGGGAAGCCCCGCATGCCGGAGACCACGTTGTCGCCGAGGACCTTCGCCTGACGCAGCGCGTGCTGGGCGTTCGGCGGGCACCAGGCGTTCTCCACACCGGCCTTGCGCGAGGCGAGGTCGGGAACCTGGGCGTTGTCGCCGGCGGCCCAGATGTAGTCGGTGCCGGTGACCTGGAGCGTCGGCTGGGCGTCCACGTGGCCGCGCGGGCCGAGCGGAAGACCGAAGCGGGAGAGCGCCGGGTTGGGCTTGACGCCCGCGGTCCACACGATGGTGTTGGAGTCGACCTCAAGGCCGTTCTTCAGCACGACGTGACCGTCGACGCAGGAGTCCATGGAGGTCGAGAGGTAGATCTCGACGCCGCGGCCCTCCAGGTGCTCCTTGCCCCAGCGGCCGAGCTCCGGGCCGACCTCGGGAAGGATCTTGTCGGCGGCGTCGACCAGGACGAAGCGCATGTCCTCGCGCTTGACGTTGGTGTAGTACTTGGCCGCGTCACGCGCCATGTCCTCCACCTCGCCTATGGTCTCGGCACCGGCGAAGCCACCGCCCACGAAGACGAAGGTGAGCGCCTTGCGGCGGACGTCCTCGTCCGTGGTGGAGTCGGCCTTGTCGAGCTGCTCCAGGACGTGGTTGCGCAGGCCGATGGCCTCTTCCACACCCTTCATGCCGATGCCCTGCTCGGCGAGGCCGGGGATCGGGAAGGTGCGGGAGACCGCGCCCATCGCGATGACCAGGTAGTCGAAGGGCAGCTCGTAGGCCTCGCCGACGAGCGGCGCGACCGTGGCGACCTTGCGGTCCTGGTCGATGCTGGTGACTCGGCCGGTGAGCACCTCGGCTCCACGCACGACGCGTCGCAGCGGGACGACGACGTGGCGCGGCGAGATGCTGCCTGCGGCGGCTTCGGGGAGGAAGGGCTGGTACGTCATGTACGAGCGCGGGTCGACGACCGTGACGGTCGCTTCCGCGTAACGCATCTTCTTGAGAATGCGTCGCGCTGCGTACAAGCCTACGTACCCGCCACCTACTACGAGGATCCTGGGACGCTCCGTGGTGCTCATGCCATCGAGTATCCCCCTGCCCGTGGACCCCTGCTCGTGCGCCCCTTCACAAGGATCGCAGGGGGCTCTGCTACACTGCGCGGCCCACGTGAGCGAGGTCATGGTGCCGCGAGGGAACCACGGCGGGGGTGCACACGTTGTTCACCCCTCCTGAACTGGCCTCCCCCGCCTCGCGCATGGTGGACCACCGCCGTTGGAAACGCAGGCACAGCACGGACGGGACCGTCTGGAATGTGTACGCGAGGGGCCCTCGGGCCTCAGAAAGCGGTCCTGGAACCACATTCCTCGGCCCGAGGGCCCCTTTTCCTTGTGAAGAACTTCACGAACTTTCTTCGGAGACGTGCTCCGAAGGCCGTCAGCGGAGCGCGATCACGCGATCGACCAGGCGATTCCGTCCAGAATGTCGTGCTCGCTGACCACGACCTCGCGGGCCCCCGCGCGCTCCATCACGGCGAGCAGGACCAGCGCTCCGGCGGCGATCACGTCGATGCGCCCGGGGTGGAGCACGGGGATGCGGGTGCGCTCCTCGTGCGTCGAGGCGAGCAGCCGCCCGGTGACCGCGGCGACGTCCTCGTAAGGGATCCGTGAATGATGGATGGCGGCCGAGTCGTACGCGGGCAGGCCGAGCGCGATCGCCGCGACGGTGGTGACCGAGCCCGCGAGGCCGACCAGGGTGCGCGGCTCGGTCAGTGGCACGCTCTGCCCCGCGAGGTCCAGGGCCGCCTCGATGTCGGCGCGGATCGCGTCGATCTGATCCGGCGTCGCCGGATCGCCGGGGTGGTGACGCTCCGTCATCCGGACGCAGCCGATGTCCACCGAGCGGGCGGCCTCGACGCTCCTGGAGCCGACGACGAACTCCGTGGAGCCGCCGCCGATGTCGACGACCAGGTACTCGTCGTCGCCGTCGAGTTCCTTGGTGGCGCCGGTGAAGGAGAACGCGGCCTCCTGGTCGCCGGTGATCACCTCGGGCTCGACGCCCAGGATGGAGAGGACCCCGCGGACGAAGTCGTCCCGGTTCTCGGCGTCGCGCGACGCGGAGGTCGCCACGAACCGGACGCGTTCGGCGCCCAGTTCCTTGATGACCGCGGCGTACTCGCGGCACGCCGCGAACGTCCGCTCCAGGGCCTCGGGGGCGAGCCGGCCGGTGCGGTCCACGCCCTGGCCGAGCCGCACGATGGTCATGCGCCGGTCCAGGTCGGTGATCTCACCGGTGGCCGGGTCCGCGTCGGCGACGAGTAGACGGATCGAGTTCGTACCGCAGTCGATGGCGGCGACGCGCGTCACGCGGTCTCCCCCTCGGCGCACGGCGCCTCACCCTCGGCGCACGGCGTCACGCACGGGCCCTTCGCCCACCACTGGGGGAGCAGGGCGATCGCCTCGTCGCCCAGCGGGTTGACGCCCGGTCCCGCGGCCAGCGAGTGGCCGACGAGCACGTGCAGGCACTTGACCCGGTCGGGCATGCCGCCGGCGCTCGGGAAGCCGTCGAGGACCTCGATGGCGTCGCGGCGCGCGATGTAGTCCTCGTGCGCGGCGCGGTAGGCGGCGGCGAGGTCGGCATCGCTCGCCAGACGCTCCGTCATCTCCTTCATGACACCGTTGGCCTCAAGGGTGCCGATCGCGGACGCGGCGCGCGGGCACGTCAGGTAGTACGTCGTCGGGAACGGCGTGCCGTCCTCCAGGCGCGGCGCCGTCTCGACGACGTCCGGGTTGCCGCAGGGGCAGCGGTGCGCGATCGCGCGCAGGCCGCGCGGCGGGCGGCCCAACTGCTGCTTGAAGGCGGCGATGTCCGCGTCGGTGGGCTCGGTGCGGTCGGTCTGGGGCGGGGGCGTTTCCATGCCTGGGTCAGTCTCTATCGCTAGCGGTGGTCAGTTGGCGGAACGGTCGGCCTTGTCGACGCCGTCCCAGAGGTTGGAGTGCCAGGCGCGGCCGGTGGCGCCCTTGTCCTCGCGGTGCTTGGCCGCCGCGTCCGGGTCGACCACGGTGAAGCCGGTCTCCCCCGGGAACTGCATGTGCAGGTGCTCGCGGGCCAGCTTCTCGATGTACGCGTCGTCCTGGAGCCGCGCCTTCTCGTCCCGCAGCTGCTCGACCGCGGTCCGGGCGTCGGCGGCCTTGCGCTGCTGGTCGGAGATGTCGGCGCGCTGCGACACGTACTGCCGCATGGGATAGGCGAGCGCGACGATCAGCGAGCAGAGGACGAGGGCGAGCAGCGCCGCGCGGCCGGTGAGCCGGGAGCGGCGGGCCTGGCGCTTGTTCTGCGAGCGGTAGACGCGGGCCGCGGTCTGCTCGCCGAGCACCTTGAGCCGGGCCGCGGTGGAGAACCGGTCGCGGTCCTTGACCTTGGCGTCGTTGCCCATCGCTCTCCCGCCTCCCCGTCACACACGTACGTCCCCGGACACGGTACGGGACCGCGGCCGGGGACGTACGGACGACTGGCGAGGGCGTCAGCCGTTGATGCTGCTCAGCCGGATGGCCTCAGCCCTTGAAGCGCGGGAAGGCGCTGCGGCCGGCGTACACCGCGGCGTCGTCGAGGATCTCCTCGATGCGCAGCAGCTGGTTGTACTTGGCGACGCGGTCCGAGCGGGCCGGGGCGCCGGTCTTGATCTGCCCGCAGTTCACCGCGACGGCGAGGTCGGCGATGGTGACGTCCTCGGTCTCGCCGGAGCGGTGGGACATCATGCACTTGAAGCCGTTGCGCTGGGCCATCTCGACGGCGTCCAGCGTCTCGGTCAGCGAGCCGATCTGGTTGACCTTGACGAGCAGGGCGTTGGCCGAGCCCTCCTCGATGCCGCGGGCGAGGCGCTCGGGGTTGGTCACGAACAGGTCGTCACCGACGATCTGGACCTTGGAGCCCAGACGCGAGGTGATGGTGTTCCAGCCGGCCCAGTCGTCCTCGAACAGCGGGTCCTCGATGGAGACCAGCGGGTACGCGGAGACGAGCTCCTCGTAGTACTCGGTCATCTCGGCGGCCGAGCGGGACTTGCCCTCGAACTCGTACTTGCCGTCCTTGTAGAACTCGGACGCGGCGACGTCGAGCGCGAGCGCGATGTCCTTGCCCGGGGCGTAGCCGGCTTCCTTGATGGCCTCGACGATGAGGTCGAGGGCGGCGCGGTTGGACTCCAGGTTCGGCGCGAAGCCGCCCTCGTCGCCGAGGCCGGTCGACAGGCCCTTGCGCTTCAGGACGCCCTTGAGCGTGTGGTAGACCTCGGCACCCCAGCGAAGGGCCTCGGAGAAGGACTCCGCGCCGATCGGGGCGATCATGAACTCCTGGATGTCGACGTTGGAGTCGGCGTGCGACCCACCGTTGAGGATGTTCATCATCGGGACGGGCAGCAGGTGCGCGTTCGGGCCGCCGAGGTAGCGGAACAGCGGCAGGTCGCTGGCCTCGGAGGCGGCGTGCGCGACGGCGAGCGAGACGCCGAGGATGGCGTTGGCGCCGAGCGAGCCCTTGTTGTCCGTGGCGTCCAGGTCGAACATGGCCTGGTCGATCAGGCGCTGCTCGGTGGCGTCGTAGCCGACGAGCTCCGGGCCGATCTGCTCGATGACGGCGAGGACGGCCTTCTCTACACCCTTGCCGCCGTAGCGGTTGGGGTCGCCGTCACGGAGCTCGATGGCCTCGAAGGCACCGGTGGAGGCGCCGGACGGAACTGCAGCACGGCCGGTGCTGCCGTCGTCGAGGCCGACCTCGACCTCGACCGTGGGGTTGCCTCGGGAGTCCAGGATTTCCCGGGCTACGACGACGTCGATGGACGGCACGAGCATCTCCTTCTGGGATGTGAAGCTAGATGTGACGCAAGCGGTGCAGGGACATGCGGGGTCGCGTTGGCCTTGCGACAAGAGCCTAACCGGCTCTGGAGGTCCGGCCAGCCGAGTGCCCGCGTCCTGGGACGAAAAAGGGCCCAAGGACCTCGATTCCCGGGCAAAGGACCACAACACTACTGCCCGGTAACAGCGAAAACCCCGGCCCGGCGCGTACGGGGGAATGCGCGCCGGGCCGGGGCGGCCTGGGGGTGGCCCGGTCTCAGCTCAGGTGGAGCTTCTGGCCGGGGAAGATCAGGTTCGCGTCCTTCACGATGTCCTTGTTCAGGTCGAACACCTTCTGCCAGCCGCCCGCGGTGTGGTTGGCCGTCGCGATGGAGCCGAGGGTGTCGCCGGACTTGACGGTGTACTCGCCGTCGCCCTGCTTGACCGGCTGGCTGCGCTGCTCGCTGCGGCTGGCCGGCGCGGACTCGGTGCGCTCGGACTTCTGCTGCGGCTGGGCCTGCTTCTTCGGCTTCGAAGGCTTGGCGGACTTCGAGGACGAGGAGGACGAACCGGAGGTGTCGACGTCGGCCTTGGCGCCGCCCGAGGTCAGGTTGCCGGCGCCGGCGCAGGACCAGGCACCCGGGCCCTGGATCGCGAGCAGCTTCTCGGCGGCGGCTATCTGCTGGCCCTTGGTGGCCAGGTCGGCGCGCGAGGCGTACTGGGTACCGCCGGCGGCGGCCCAGGAAGAGTTCGAGAACTGGAGGCCACCGTAGTAACCGTTGCCGGTGTTGATGGACCAGTTGCCGCCGGACTCGCACTGGGCGACGGCGTCCCAGGTCTGGACGGAGGCGGCGGAGGCGTTGCCGGCCGCCATCAGCGGGGCGGCGACGGCGGCACCGGTGACACCGGCCAGCGTGGCGACACGGACGGCCTTGGACGGGCGGCGGTGCTTGCCCTTGCCGGAAAGCAGCATGGAGTTCTCCTCACCGACGCCTGCGAGGTGAGCTGTCGGGTTCGGGCGTGAGCTGCCCGGCCGAGCGTCGATGCGCTCGTCTTCACCCCAAGCCGGTTCGGCGGTTCACGTGAACTGCCGGGCCCGGCACTTACCTTGGGTCCCCCGCTCCTGCCTACGGCGCATAAGCGTCGACTGTTCCCATCGGCCGACGGCAGGATTCGGCGTGCTCGGTCGACGGGGCTCGTGGTGACGAGCGAGTCCGACGAAAACACACGCCCCGCCAATGTTCAAAGACGCACATCGGGGAGAAATCCCCCCTGCTTGCGGCCACAGAACGGACGTTTCCGCAGGTGAGGGGCGGGACGGACGGACCGGGCAGACGGGACACGCCAGTTGGAGCGAAGAGACCCATGTCTCACTTGCACACAACGGACATAAACCCGCGAACTAACCCTGCGTCGGCACGGAGTTCGGGGTGGCGGCCGACCCGGATCCCGGGGTCGCCGCGGTGGTTCCCGGAGCCGCCTTGGCTGCCGTCGCGTCCTTCAGGTCCAGGCTCTGGCCAGGAAGGATGAGGTTCGGGTCGGTGCCGATGAGCTGCTCGTTGGCGTGGTAGAGCGCGGGCCAGCCGCCCTCGACCTTGTTCGCGTCGGCGATGACCGAGAGGTTGTCGCCGGGGCGGACGGTGTAGGAGCCGCTCGCGGCAGGGCCGTTGCCGGTCTCGCGTGAGGCACCGTCACCCCGCGAGGCGTGCCGTCCCGCGTCGCGGGAGTCGGACGAGGTGCCGGTGGAGCCCGGGGTGCCCGCACCGGACTGGCCGGCCGGGGCCGACGGCGTGCCGGTTCCCGGCGTGGCGCCGGTGCTCCCCTCCGGCGCGGGCGTCCCGCGGTGCTTGCCGGGGCTCGCCGGGGTGGAGGCGGAGGGAGTGGGCGACTTGGCCGGCTCGCCCGGCTTCGTGGCGTCCGGGGCCGGGGTGCCGGGGGTCGCGCCCCCCGGGGTCGCGGTGGCGTCGGGCGACTTGGCGGCGGGGTCGGCCGGGGCCGACGGCGCGGACGACGGCGTGCCGTCGGAGGTGTCGGGCACGCCCGGGTCGACGTCCGCCGAGCCGCCGCCCTTGGCGAGACCCGCGCCGGCGCCGCAGCCGGCGAAGGCGTCCGGGCCCTTGGCCGCGAGCACCTTCTCGGCGACGGCTATCTGCTGGGCCCGGCTGGCGAGGTCGGCGCGCTGCGCGTACTCGTTGCCGCCGTACGCCTCCCAGGTGGCCTGCGAGAGCTGGAGGCCGCCGTACAGGCCGTTGCCGAAGTCGGCGCTCCACATCCCGCCGGACTCGCAGGAGGCGACCTGGTTCCAGGTGCCGGCGTCCGCGGCGCTCGCGCCGGTCGCGGCGAGCAGGGGAAGCGCGATCGCGGACCCGGTCACTCCCGCCGCTACGACGAGAGCGGGTGCCTGGCGGGGGCGACGGTGCCGTCCATTCCCGGAGCGCATGCGAAAAGCCTTCCGTGTGACTGCTGAGCCGAATGAACGGTGAACGTAGCCGTACTCGAACGCCTGTCACAAGTCGATGGCACCGCGATCACGTAAAAGTCACAGTCTTGACGGAACGTCAGATGACGCCGGGATTCCGTTTGTCATGGGATGTGCCCGCGGGCGGGGTGAACTCGACCGGCAGGGTGCGCAGTCCACGCATGATGAGCCCGCCGCGCCAGCGCAAATCATCAGGTTCCACCGCGAGGCGCAGGTCAGGAAGGCGCCGCAACAGGGTCGCGAGCGCGGCCTGGCCCTCCAGCCGCGCGAGCGGCGCACCGAGGCAGTAGTGGATGCCGTGCCCGTATCCGAGGTGCTGGTTGTCGCGCCGGCCGAGGTCGAGCGTGTCCGGATCGTCGAAGCGCTCCGGATCGCGGTCGGCGGCGGCGAGCACCACCAGGACCGGGTCGCCCACCGCGATGTCCTGGCCGCCCAGGGAGAGCGCCTCGGTGGCGAACCGCCAGGTCGCCAGCTCGACGGGGCCGTCGTAACGCAGCAGTTCCTCGATGCCGGTTTCGAGCAGGCCGCTCTCGCCCGCGGCGAGCGAGGACTGGAGCCGCTCGCGCTGGCCGGGGTTGCGCAGCAGGGCGTACACCCCGTTCCCGATGAGGTTGACGGTCGTCTCGAATCCGGCGAACAGGAGGATGAAGGCCATGGCGGCGGCCTCGTTCTCCGTCAGGTGCTCGCCGTGGTCGCTGGCCTCGATGAGCCGCGAGATGAGGTCGTCGCCGGGGTTCTCGCGCTTCTTGTGGATGAGCTCGGCGAGGTAGTTGCGCATCTTCTTCACCGAGCGCGCGACGCCGCCGCGCGGGCCGCCGCCGTGCCGGATCATCATGCCCGCCCAGTCGCGGAAGTCGTCCTGGTCCTCGCGCGGGACGCCCAGCAGATCGCAGATGGCGTAGATGGGGAGCGGGAAGGCGAAGTCGTGGATGAGGTCGGCCTCGCCCTTCGCCGCGAACGCGTCGATGAGCCGGTCCGTCAACTCCTGCACCCGGGGCGCGAATTGGGCGACGGTACGGGGAGTGAACGCCTTCGACACCAGGCGGCGCAGCCGGGTGTGGTCCGGCGGGTCGATGTTGAGCAGATGCGTCATCAGCTCGGCCTTGCGCTCCCCCGGGATGCCCGTCTTGCCCTTGGCGTGGGCCGGCTCGGCGTGATGGGCGGGGTTCTTGGAGAGCCGCTGGTCGGCGAGGGCCTGCTTGGCGTCCCCGTACCGCGTCACGAGCCAGGCCTCCACGCCGCTCGGCAACCGGGTGCGGTGCACGGGGGCGTGCTCGCGGAGCCAGGCGTACGCGGGGTAGGGGTCGGTGGCGAACTCCCAGGTGAAGAGTTCGGGGGCGGGGGAAGGAGGGGAGTCGTCCTGCACGCCCCGACCGTATCCCGGGCGGCGCTCCCCCTTCGACGGCGCCGGTGCCGGGGCCGCACGCACCCGCCCGCCCCGCCCCGCGCACGGTGCGGGGCGGGGCGGGGCGGGGCGGGCGGGACGGTGGACCGGACCGGACCGAAGCGGACCGGAGCCGACCGGAGCGGAGCGGACCGGAGCGGATCAGATCAGATCAGATCAGGCCGTTGTAGAGGGACCAATTGGTGCCGACCTTGGCGCGCGGGGCGTAGGGCGCCGCCGCGTTGCCCGTCCCCTTGTACAGCCACAGCACACCGGACGCGTCACGGCCGAGGATGTCGGCCCGGCCGTCGCCCGTCAGGTCGCCGGGGACCAGGAGCGCGTTGTAGAGGTTCCAGTCGGTGCCGACCTTGGCGCGCGGGGCGTAGGGCGCCGCCGCGTTGCCCGTCCCCTGGTACAGCCACAGCACGCCGGACGCGTCACGCGCCAGCAGGTCGGCGCGGCCGTCGCCCGTCAGGTCGCCCTTGCCGGTGAGCACGGTGTACGCGTCCCACCCGGCGCCGATCCTCACGCGCGGCGCGAACGGCGCGGAGGCGCTCGCCGTGCCCTGGTACAGCCACAGCACGCCCGCCGTGTCACGGGCCACCAGGTCGGCCCGGCCGTCGCCGGTCAGATCGCCGGCGCCGGTCAGCGCGTCGTACATGTTCCAGCCGGCCCCGACCTTGGTGCGCGCCGCGAACGGGACGGTGTCGCCGCCGCCGCGGTAGTACCAGAGGACACCGCTCGCGTCCCGGGCGACCACGTCACCCGCGCCGTGCACGGTCAGGCCGGACAGCGCCGTGATGGCGGTGTAGCCCTGCCACCCGTCGCTCACGGCCACGCGGCCGCGGTACGGAGCCGAGGCGTCGCCCGTGCCGTCGTAGCGCCACAGCGTCCCCTGCGCGTCACGGCCGAGGAAGCGGCTGCCGGTCGGCACGGGGTAGAGGCTGTTCACGACGAAGCCCGCGGTCGCCTTCGGGCTGGCGGCGTTCTCGTCGGCCGCGGTGAACCGGACGTCCGTCTCCACCTGCCAGGCGTCGGTGTACGCGCCCGACGCGAGCGTGTAGGTGAGGGTGTGGTCGCCCGCCGGGAGGGTGCACGACACGGCCTCGGCCGCGGCGTTGACGGGCCCGGCCGCGTGGTCGCAGACCGTCTGCGGCCCGCCGTCCACCGCGGTCACCTTCAGGTCGACCGCGCTCCGGTCCCACGCGGGCTGCCCCTCCTCGGGCCGGAACCCGACGGTGAGCCGGCCCGCGCCCTCGGCGTGGACGCGCACGGTGTGCGTGGCCGTCGAGGAGACGGTGAGGTCGGTGGTGGTGACGTCGAGGGAGGTCCGGGTCTGCTCGATCAGGGCCCGCGAGGTGTCGAGGTCCGACGGGTTCACGGCCGGCACCACGTACCGGCCGACCGCGATGAGGCCGCCGCCGGCCGTGCCGTTGACGGGGGTGATGTCGGTGAACTCGTAGCTCCGCGACGTCGGTTCCGTCGCGGACTCGCCGGCCTGCTTCGTCCACGAGGTGCCGTCGTAGTGCCAGAAGGCCGGCGCGGCGTTCTGCGTCGCGTCGTCACCGCCGACCGCCCACAGGCCGCCGTGCCCGTCCGGACGGATGGCCTGGACGACGAACGCGGCGAGATCACCGGTGATGTCGTGCCACGCGGTCCCGTCCCAGTGCTCGACGTGCGGCCGCGGCGGGAGCGCCGACGACTGGCCCCACCCGGCCGCGTACACGCTCTTCGGGGACTGGGCCGCGATGTGCGACACGGTGACGCCGCTGGGCGCGGGGATCTGTGGCATGAGCGTCCACGTCGTGCCGTCCCAGTGGTACGTGACGGGGTGGCCGCCCTCTCCCTGGAACTGCGTGCCGGTCGCGTACGCGTCGTTCGCGGACAGGGCGTCGATGCCCTGGATGTCCACTCCCTCCGGCACGGCGAACGTCTGCCAGGTGCCGTCGCTGTACGTATAGAGGGCGTTGCCGCCCTTGAAGAGGCGGCCCGGGACGGCCTTGAGGGGCACCTCGGGCCAGGCCCGGTCGTAGGCGCCCGCGGTGGGCACGACCGTCCACTTCTCCCCGTCGTAGTGGACGAGGTACTGATCGGTCTCGGTCAGGCCGTACGCCCACACGTCGGTGGCCGACACCGCGCTGACCGCCGACCACTGCATGACGTGCGGCAGCGCGGGATCGGTGACGGTGGACCAGGTCGTGCCGTCCCACCGGGCGATGCGGCCGTCCATGCCCTTGTCCCCGGTCTTCCAGCCGCCCGCCCACGCGTGGTCGGCGTCCACCGAGGACACCGAGGTGAGCGACTGGTCGAGTGTGTCGCCGCCCTGTGCCAGCGCCCAGGCCGGCGTCGAGACGTGGTGCGGCGTGGACGTCGTTCCGGACGGGTCGGCCTGCGCCGCGCCCGCGAACGCGGTCATCAGGGCGAGACTCGCCGTGCCGGCCGTCGCGATCTGCGCGGCCCGTCTGAGCGAGCGGTTCCTCTGCGCCATTCCTGTTGTCCCCTCCCCTGGCCGACGGCCCCTCGGGGCCGCGGCGTCGACCCGCGCGGCGGGTTCGGCTCGGCGGGGGTAGTGACCGCTCCCCTGCGGTCGTGGGCAGTGTGGCACAGGTGATCGCTGGGGTACGAGGGGTTTCGCCCGGCCCCCATTGCCGGACGCCGCGACTCCGGGTGCCCTCCCCGGGGCGCGGGGCTGCACCCTCTGCGCGGCTCCGCCGCGGTGGGCGCGAGCCGCGGGGTCGGCGCCGGGTGCCCTACTAGGGGCGCGGGGAACTGCGCGAGACGCGGGCACGGTCCGCACCCGAAAGCGGGGTCACTGGGGCTCCGCCCCAGACCCCGGGGGATGCCCCACCCCACCCCTTCCCGAAACCCTCCGGGGGTGGGAGAAGGGGAAAAGGGCTGGGGTGGGGCACCCCAGGGCCGTAAAGGGTGAGGTTCAGACCCCTGGGGCTCCGCCCCAGACCCCGTTCGCGCCTGAAGGGCGCTCGTCCTCAAACGCCGGACAGGCTGAGGTGGCCGAGACTCTGCACCCTGCCAAGGGCAACCCACCCAGGGGCGCGGGGAACTCGCGGGCGAGACCCCGCCCGCCCAGGGTCACTCGGCCGCGCGGATTGCCTCGCGGTACGCGCGGGCCGCAGCCCGCAGGGCGGCCTCGGGGTCGACCCCGGACGCCTCCGCCTCCACCGCGAGCGCGAGCAGCCGATAGCCCACCCCCTCCCCGGAGGGAAGCCGCACATCGAGGCCCGCCGTCCGCGCACGGGCGGACAGCTTGGCCGCGAGGGCGAGCGCCGGCTGCCCCACCGGCACCCCGTCCGTCACGGACGCCCGCTGCTTCTCGACCGCCTTCATCCGCAGCCAGTGCTCCTTGACCTCCTCCGGCGTGTCCGCCCGCTCCGAGCCGAACACGTGCGGGTGCCGGTGGATCAGCTTGTCCACGATGCCGCCCGCGACGTCGTCGATGGAGAACGGCTCCTCGCCGTCCTCCTCGGCGATCCGCGCGTGGAAGACGACCTGGAGCAGCACATCGCCCAGCTCCTCGCGCAACTCGTCCCGGTCGCCGTCCTCCACCGCCTCGACGAGTTCGTACGCCTCCTCCAAGGCGTACTTGGCGAGCCCCTTGTGGGTCTGCTGCGAGGACCAGGGGCATGCGCGCCGGATGCGGTCCATGACCTGGACGAGGTCGAGCAGGCGCGCGCCCGGCAGGTCGTAGGAGCCGGGCAGCAGCTCCAGGTCGGGCATGCTCACACGGCCCGAACCGGCAAGCCGGGCGAGCCCGTCGGTCAGGCGCCGGTCACCCTCGCCGGAGGGGAGCACCACCACGGTGCGGCCCCCGGTACACGTCTCGACCAGCCCCTGCGCGTCCGGCTCCGACAGCTCCACCGAGACCCCCGCCTCCCGCAGGTACGGCAGCTGCGGATGCGCGGGGTCGGGGCACAGGACGAGGTCGGCGGTGCGCAGGGTCTCCCACGCGGGCCACGACAGGAGCCCCGGCGCGACCCGGTGGCTCGCCGTGAGCAAAACGATTCGGCCGGTTTCTTCGACAGCAGTCACCTGTCGAACCTACCTCCACCCGAAGAGCCGCCCCGCCCGCTCAGCCGGTCGCGGCGGAGTCCCCCGGGTCGTCCTGCTGGTCCTGCGGCGCACCCTGCTGGTCCTGCGGGGCACCCTGCTGGTCGGTGCCGGCCTGCGGCGCGGCCGGCTGCTTCGCCTTGGCGATCCACGGCGCCTGGTAGTCGGCGAGCTGGATCTGGCTCGCGTTCCAGCTGCCGTAGCGCGGGTTCACGTCCACGTGGAGGTCCTTGGACGCCTTGACCAGGACGGGCAGCAGATCCTGCTGCGTACGCGCGCCGATCTTCGCGGCCAGCTTCTGTTCGAGGACCTGGCGCCGGACGTACGTGTCGATCTGGTCCGGGGCGAGCCCGCCGTTGGTGAGGGCCTGCTCGCGCAACTGGTCCTCGCCGCCGGCCTGCTGCACCATCGCGGCCCGCGCGTCCTGCGTCTCCTTGCGGCTGACGCTCACCCCGGACTGCTCGGCGGCGCGCGCCAGCACCCGGTCGAAGATCATGTTGCTGAGCTTCACCTTGCCGAGCTGACCCGAGTCCTTGATCAGCTGGGCGGACTGCGGGGAGCCCTGCTGCGCCGTCCGTACGTCCTTCACCTCGGCCTGGAGCGCGGAGACCTCGATCCGCTCGCCCCCGACGACGGCCGCGGCCCCCGGATGGGCCGTACCGCCGCACGCGGCCAGGAAAGGACCCGCGGCGAGCAGGACGACGGAGACGGAGAGCGCGGTACGACGACGGCGGTGCAAAGGAGCCTCCCGGCGGAGCAGATACGTGCGGCATGGCGACGAACCTTGCTAAGACCTTGCGATGATCGATGGTAGGCAGTCGGCGTGGCCGGGGCCACTGATTCGCCCAACGATTCGCAACCCCCATCGGTCGCGGGGGTGACGCCGGATGAAGCCGTGCCGTCCATCGCGTGAACTGACGTCCGGGCCCGCCGTGTTGCGCCCCGCGGTCCGGCATATTCGTCGGCAGCGCACAGCAAAGGACCCCGATGCCGACCATGCCGACCCTCGCAGCCGCCCCCGCCCCGCCGGTGGCCCCCGCACGGACGCCGGCCGCCCGCCGCCCCCGCACCCGTGCCGCCGCCCTGTCCGCGCTGATCACCCTGATCGCGGTGTGCGGCGCGGACGCCGTCGCCGGGGTGATCCCGCTGGGCCCGCTGCAACGGCACACGCGCAGCATCAACGACCTGGGCAACCAGTTCATCCCCTTCCACGCCCACCTGTGGGACCTGCTGCACGGCCGCGCCGAAGGCGGGCTGCTCCTCAACTGGCAGTCCGGGTACGGCACTTCGTTCCTGCCCGACCTCGGCACCTACCTCAGCAGCCCGTTCGCGCTCCTCGTCGGCGTCTTCCCGCGCGACCGGATCGACCTCGCGGTGTACGTCATCACCGTCCTGAAGACGGCCGCGGCGGCCGTCGCGATGACGGTGCTGCTGCTCGCGCTGCGCCCCGCCGTCCGCCACCGCTGGGCGGCGGGGGTGCTCGGCGCCTCGTACGCGCTGTGCGGCTGGTCGGTCCTGGAGGCCACGTACAACCCGATGTGGCTCGACGGGCTCATCGCCTTCCCGCTGCTGTGCCTGGTCGGGCACTGGGCCAGGGGCCGGCGGCGGCCGGTGCTCGGCCCGCTGGTCGTGGCGCTCGCCTGGACCGCCAACTTCTACACCGCGTACATGGCGACCATCGGGGCCGGACTCGTGCTGCTCCTGCTCCTGTACGTGGACCCGGCCCTGGACGGGCGGGCGCGAGTGCGGGCGGTGCTGGTGGCCGGCCGGTCGGTGGCCATCGGCATCGGGCTCTCGGCGCCCGTCCTGTTCACCGTCTACCTCGGCACCCAGCACGCCCACCCGGGGTGGGTGCGGGAGTTCGCGCCAGTGTCCTGGCCCGACTACCTGGCCCGCACCCTGCCCGGCACGTACTCCTTCTCCTCCCCCGCCGTCTTCCTCGGCACCGGCGCGCTGCTGTTGGCGGGCGCCCTCGCCTTCCACCGCGCGGTGCCGCGCCGCGAGCGGTATGCCTGGTCCGGGCTCGCGCTCGCCGTCGCGCTCTCCTTCCAGTGGAAGCCGACCCATCTGGCCTGGCACGCCTTCGTCACCCCCAACGGCAGTCCCTACCGGCAGACGTTCGTCCTGTGCGGCATCCTCGTCATCGCCGCCTGGATCTGTCTGTCGTACGGGGTTCCCGGGCGCCGCGCGCTGCTCGGCGGGGGCGGTGTCGTCGCACTGATCGCGGCGGGCGCGGCCTTCAGCGAGCTGATCTCCGCGTGGACGTATCCGCTGCTCGCGCTCGGCGTCGCCGCGGTGGTCGGCGGGCTGTTGCTGGCCCGCCGGGGCCGGCGCGGGCTCACGATCGCCGCGCTCGCCCTGCTCGCCGGGGCGCAGATCGCGCAGGCCGGTGTCACGCAGGCGTACGGGGACCGGGAGCGGGCCGCCCGCATGGACGGCTACCCCGCCTGGGGCTCCGCGCACACCGAGCGGGCCGCGCTCGCATCGGAGGCCGCCGACTGGCCGGCCTCCCGCACCGACCCCGGGCAGCGCCAGATCACCAACAACGACCCCCTGCTGCTCGGCGGCGAGGGCGGCGCCTACTACTCCAGCCTCACCCCGGAGGTCCTGAACCGTACGATGACGGCGCTCGGCGGGGGCTGGACCTCGCGGGGGCGGGCGCTCCAGAGCCTCGACAACCCGGTGACCGACGCGATCTTCGCCGTGGGGGCGCGGGTGCGGGTCGAGGGCAAGGACGGCGCGCCGGGCCTGGTGCGGGCCGCCGCGACTCCGCCCCTGGTGACGCTCCGGGCCGCCGGGCCGCCCCCGGCGTACGGCACCAACCCGTTCCGCAACCAGGAACTCCTGCTCGGCGCCCGGGTGTACACGACCCGCACCCTCGCGCAGGGGTGCCCGGCCGGGACCGACATCTTCCTGTGGGCTCCGGACCACTTCGGCACGGCGCGGCTCGGCGGCGGTCCTGCCGTGGAGATGCGCGGCGGTGCGCCGAGCCGGCGGGCGCCGCTGATCCCGTTCGGTACGTCCGCGGGCCCCGGGCGCGCCTCGCACGTGACGCTCTCCCCCGCGGACCGCGCGGCGGAGCTGGGATGCCTGGACCGGGCGGCGCTGGCCCGCGCGGTCGACCGGCTGAGGGCGGCGGGGGCGGCGCGGGTGTCGGTCTCGGACAGCTCCATCCGTGCGGAGCTGCGGGGTGACGGGGCGGGGGGTACGGCGGTGTTCGCGATGCCGCGGATCGCGGGGTGGACGTGCCGCGTGGACGGCGGCGGATTCGCGCCCGCGGGCGATTACCTGGGCCTGACGTCGGTTTCGCTCCCTGCTGGGGCTCAGGTGGTGGAGTGCGGTTTCCGGCCGCCGGGGTTGCGCTCGGGCGCGGCGGTGTCCGCCCTGGCCGCGCTGACCCTCCTGACCCTGCACCTCTGGCCCCGCCTACGCCGCCACCGGGGTCGGTAGCCCCAACTGCCCATGCCGCCAGGCTCAGCCCCGCCAGGGGCGCGGGGAACTGCGCGAGACGCGGGCACGGTCCGCACCCGAAAGCAGGGTTGCCGGGGCTCCGCCCCAGACCCCGGGGATGCCCCACCCCACCCCTTCCCGAAACCCTCCGGGGGCTGGGAAACGGGCTGAGGTCCAAAACCCTGGGGCTCCGCCCCAGACCCCGTTCGCGCCCGAAAGGCGCTCGTCCTCAAACGCCGGACAGGCTGAAGAGGCTCATGCGGGCTGGCATCGAGTAGTCGGGGGCGCGGGGAACTGCGCGAGATGAGGGCGCGGGTACACGCAGGCGGCGCTACGCCCCGCGGACCTCGCGTTGGCGGCTCAGGGCGCGGCGGAGCTCCGCCGGATAGGGGTGCTGGGCCCCGTACACCCGCTCCACGTCCCACAGCAGCCCCTGGAGCTGCTGATGCCCCGCCGCATGCTCCCCCACCGCGAGGAGCAGGTCTCCGATCCGGTGCCGCACGGCGAACGGGCGGGACGGGTCGGACGCCGCGTACAGCGCCTCGAAGCCGGGCAGCACCGCCCGGTACTCCGCCAGTGCCCCCGCCGTCTCCCCGAGTTGTTCGAGGCACTGCGCCACGTCGTGGCGGAAGTCGAGGGCCTGCGGGTCGGCGGGGCCCGCCTCCGCCGCGCGGTCCGCGGCGAGCCGGCGCAGCTCGGGCAGGGCGCGCCGGTACTGCCCGTCGTCCATCAGCGTCGCCGCGTACTGCTTGCGCAGGATCCGTACCACCGGCGACCGTTCGCCGTGTTCGGCCGCCGCGGCGGGCAGGATCGAGCCGAGGATGTCGACGGCCTGGGTGATGCGTCCCTCGCCGAGCAGCCGCTTGACCTCGTCGACCGCGCCCGCCACATCGGGCCTCGGCGGCGCCGTCGGCACGGGCGGCGCCACGGGGAGCGGGCCGGGCGCGGGGGTGGCGACGCGGTCCGGCCAGGGCGCGTGCGGGCGCAGGAAGGGGCGGGTCGGGTCGAGCGGCCCCGGCGGGCGGGAGGCCGTCGGGCCCGGCCCGCCCCGCAGCGGCAGGAGCGGCGCCAGCGCCTCGTACACCTCCTGCGCACAACTCGGCCTGCCCTGCGGGTCCTTGGCGAGCAGCCGCAGGACGAGCGCTTCGAGGGGCTCGGGCACCTCGGGCCGCAGCCCGCGGACCGCGACGGGCGCCTCGTACAGATGGCGGTGCAGCACGCCGAGGACGGTGGACCCCGCGAACGGGACGTCGCCGCTGAGCAGTTCGTGCAGGAGCACCCCGAGCGCGTACAGGTCGGTGTACGGGCCGACCGCGCCGCCCATCGCCTGCTCGGGCGCCATGTAGGCGGGCGAGCCGATGGGTGAGCCGGTATGCGTCAGGCGCGTGGTGTCGGAGTCGAGGACGGAGGCGACGCCCAGGTCGAGGACGGTCAGGGTGCCGTCCGGTTTCACCATCACGTTGCGCGGCTTGAGGTCCCGGTGGACGATCGGCACCGCGTGCACGGCGGAGAGCACCGCGCACAGCTGGGCCGCGACGGCCACCGCCCACGGCCAGGGGTAGGGCCCGTGCTCGGCGAGGTGGTCGGCGAGGTCGGAGCCCGCGACGTGCTGCATGACGAGGTACAGGTCGTCGCCGTCGCTGCCCGCGTCGTGCACGGTGACGAGCCCGGGGTGGTCGACCTGCGCGGTCACCCGGCATTCGCGCACGAAGCGGCGCCGCAGCTCCTCCGCCTCGTCGGCCCGGCCCGATCCGGCTACCCGGTCGGGGCGCAGCAGCTTCACCGCGACCCGGCGGTCGAGGCGGCGGTCGTACGCCGTCCACACCTGGCCCATGCCGCCCTGGCCGAGCAGCGCCGCCAGCTCGTACCGTCCGGCGACGACCCGCCCCACGGTCACCGGGCCTCGCCCTCGGTCCCCTTGCGCAGGTACTGCGACAGTTCGTCGAGCTCGGCCCTGACCTGGTCGATCCTGGGCGCGGCAGGCGTGCGTAGCTGTGGCGGCACGGGGGCGCCCGGTGCCGGGGCGGCGGGCATCGGAGCGGGCGCCGGGGACGCGCCCGGCACGGGGGTCTCGGCGTAGGGGTTGGCGTAGGGACCGAACTGCGGGGCCGTGGCGCGGGGTATGTGCGGCGGCGCGTATCCGACGGGCGGGCCGTAGGTGCCGGTCGCGGGCGCCGGACGCGCGCCGTGCCGGATGTCCGCGTACAGGAAGTAGGCCGTGGTGACGGTGGCGAGCGAGAGCAGGCCGATCATGCCGAAGTTCGACTTCCAGTCGTTCTCGTCGTCGCCCGATGCCACGACGAAGGCGAAGAAGACGACGTACAGCGTCAGTTGGCTCCAGAACAGCGCCCAGTGCGCCCGGCGCCGCGTCACGATCGCGAGCCGCAGCAGCGCCGTCCACGACAGCAGTCCGCAACTGGCCAGCGGTACCACCGCGAACAGCACGCGGAGCGCCATCGGCACCGCCCCCGTGGGGCGGGGCTGCGGCGGTCCATAGCCGGGGCCGTGCATCGCTGCTCCTGACACTGGGACGGATCGGTTCGGACCGGGTCGGGACGGGTGGCGGGCCGTGCCGTGCCGCGACCGGTGTCATGAGCGTATACACCGTCACTGACACCGGCCCCGGCGATCCCCGGGCCGGTATCCAACCGTCATCAGGAGCGGGCGGGCCGCGCCTTCCGCGCCGGTTCGGCCGCCGGGTCGAACGTGCCGTCCGTCAGCCCGTCGTGCAGCCCGCGCACGAGCTGGTCGCCGAGCCGCCCCGCGAGCCGCAGCGCGTCCTCGAACGCGGCGAGCGCGCGGAACCGCTCGCCGTAGCACCGCTGCTCGGCCAGGGGCAGCCGGGGCAGCTGGAGCCGGCGTACGTCGAGCCGGGTGGCGGTGGTGGCGTGGCTGCTGGCCTGGCGGTTGTTGGCGGTGCCGCGCAGGAACCCGGCGAGGAACCACGGGTCGAGGGCGGCGGGTTCGGGCCGCAGGAGCTGGAGGTTGCGGCCGAGCGCGGCGCCCGCGTGGGCGGCGTCCACGACCCGGGCGATCGCGCCGCCGCCCAGCACCGGCACCACGACGTCGCCGGCCCGGGTGAGCACCGGCTCCTCGGCGGGTCCTTCGGGCAGGACGCCCGAGGGGGCGGTGCCGGCCAGCACGTCGTGCTCGGTGAGGACGGGGAGCGGGGCGCCGTCCCCCGCGGTTCCGGCGCCGCCCGGCCGCAGCAGCAGCGCGCCCGCGCGGGCGAGTTCGCCGACGGTGGTGAGGGGCCAGCGGGCGCCGGGGGCGGGGGCCGCGGGTGCCGGGGTCAGGTCCGCGGCGCGGCTCAGGGTGGCGTCGAGCCGTTCGCGTACGGCGTCGAGCGCGGCGGTGCCGCCTTCGGCCGCGGGCGGTGGCAGATGGCGGGCGGGGGCCAGGTCCACGTCCTCGTCGAGGAGTTCGATGACCGGCACGGACCGGCTGACGCCGGGCTGCTCGGTGACGGTGCCGGCGCGGTCGAACGCGGTCCACGCGTCGAGCACCGCGGAGCGCAGGGCGGGCCAGGGCAGCCGGTCGCGGCCGCCGTCGACGGCGGCGCCCTCGACGCCCGCGGTGTCGACGAGGAGGAGTTCGGCGGCGGGCCGGGTGGTGGCGCCGGGCCTGCGCAGCACCCACAGGTGCAGCGGGATGCCGTACGGGGGCGCGGCCCCGGGCGGCAGCGCGACGACGGCGCGCAGGGCGCCGCGCCGCAGCAGGTCGGCGCGGATGCGGCGGCCCGACCGGCGTGAGGCGGCGGCGGGCGGCATGAGGAGGACGGCGGTGCCGCCTTCGCGCAGTCGGGCCAACGCGTGCTGCACCCAGGCGAGTTCGGACTCGGTGCGGGCCGGGAGGCCGTACTCCCAGCGCGGGTCGTAGGCGAGTTCGTCGTGGCCCCAGGCCCGCTCGTTGAACGGCGGGTGGCACAGCACGGCGTCGGCGGTCAGCTCGGGGAAGGCGTCCGCGCGCAGCGAGTCGGCGGCCGCGGTACGGATGCCGGCGGGGCCGGTGAGGGCGAGCCGGAGTCCGGTGAGGGCGGCGAGGTCGGGGTCGGCGTCCTGGCCGTGCAGGGCGTCGGCCCCGGGCAGCGCGCCGAGCAGGGTGCCGGTGCCGCAGGCCGGGTCGAGGACGGTCGCGGCGGGGCCGGCGAGCGCGGCCATCAGCTCGGCGGGGCCCTGCGGGGTGAGCGTGTACTGGCGGGGGTTGGCGTCGAGGTGGCGGCCGAGGAGGAACTCGAAGGCGTCCTGATGGCCGGTCTCGGCGGCGAGTTCGGCGACCCCGCGCAGCAGCGGCACCGAGGGGGTGAGGTCGGCGGCGCCGGGGGTGTTCACAGTGCGGCCGTGAACACCGGGGACGCGGCGTCGTGCGCCGTCCCGGCCGAACCGCTCGTCCAGCACCTCGTCGAGGAGGTGCGGCAGCCGACGGGCGAGGCGCGCGTCGGACAGCGGCCCCAACTCGACCCAGCAGCCGGGCCGGTGACGCAGCAGAAGCAGCACGCAGCCGCTGTGCACGAGCGCGGTGACGGCGCCCGCGGGGTGGCCCGACAGCTGTTGCCAGATCCGTTCACGCAGCGGGACTTCGACGAGTTTTCCCTGCTCACGCAGCCATTGCTCGACCTCGTGGAGCGCGAAGGAGGGGCTGGTGTCGGTGCCGCCGACCGGCTTGGGGAAGTCGGCGTGCCGGCGCCGCCAGTTACTGACCGCCGCCCGGCCGACCCCCGCGAGCCGGGCGATGGTGGCCGCGGTCACCTCTGCTGCGTGCTCCGGCACTTGGCCGCTCCCCTCGTGGCGTTGTGCGCAGAGCCTACCGAATACCGCGGAAGCACTCCATACACGCCGTGAACCATAACGATCAATGTACTGGTGTTGACCCGGTTCACAACTCTCTGCTCTGATGTGCCGCGGGCCACCGCACCTGCCGTCCCGCCCGGCCCCACCACCACCTCGCACCACCACGCCCCCAGGGGGAGTTCACACCATGCGCCGCCGCACGATCGTCACCACCACCGCGCTCTTCGTCTGTGCCACCACGGCCCTGACGGCCTGTTCGAGCTCCGGCTCCAGCACCGCGAAGGACTCGCCCGCCGCGAAGACGCCGGCCGCGGCGACCCCGGCCGCGAAGAAGGACCCCTTCGGGGGCCGCAGCGGGGGCCAGATATTCACCGACGCGATGAAGGCGGACCGCATGGCCCCCTCGCTGCGCCTCAAGGCGAACGTCACCGACGCCAAGGACGGCCCCACCAAGGTCGACCTGACCATGAACTCCAAGGGCGACTGCACCGGAACCATCGGGGCGGGCAAGGACGCCGTCGCCATGATCAAGGTCGGAAAGACCGCCTATCTGCGGCCCACGGGCACACACAAGTGGATCAAGAGCGACACCACGACCGGTCAGGGCAAGGACCTGGCCCCCATGTGCGACGTGAAGACCTTCCTCGCGGACCAGGGCGAGGACAACGCGGCCGAGAAGGGGCCGATCATCACGGTGGGCGGGGTCCCCGCGATGGTGCTCACGGAGAAGGACAGCGGCTCGGTCTACACGCTCGACGTGGCGACCACCGGCACGCACTACCTCCTGAAGATGGTCACGGTGGGCGGCGACGAGCCCGGAACCCTCGAATTCTCGGACTTCGGCCGGCCGGTCCACGCGGTCGCCCCGCCGAAGTCCCAGATCGCCGCGGGCTGACGACGCTCAGCCCGCCGGAAGCTTCTGGTCGGGGCACCCGTCGAGGACCGACTTCATCGCGGTCTTCTCGGCGTCGGTCAGCCACACCCCGTACTTCTTCTTCACCGCCACCTGGTCCGCCACGTACGTACAGCGGTACGCCTTGTACGGCGGCAGCCAGGTCGCCGCGTCACCGTCGCTCTTGCGGCGGTTGGCGCTCGCGTCGACGGCGATCAGATTGAGCGGATCGTTGGCGAACTCCGTCCGCTTCTGCTTGTCCCACTGCTGGGCGCCCTTCTGCCAGGCGTCCGACAGGGCCACCACATGGTCGATGTCGATCTTGCTGGCGCCGCGCTTGAAGGTGATGGACTCCCCCGTGTACGGGTCGTGCGCGAGCGTGCCGGACGAGACGTCGCACTTGTCCTTGAACTTCACGTCCGTCAGGTCCCGCTTCAGTATGTCCTCGCGGGTCTCGCAGCCGTTGTGGTCGGTGTCGCTCCAGCCCTTGCCGAACTGGTCCCGGCTGTACCCGGTCTTGGGCGCCCGCCCCTTCACGGTGAGCGAGTCGACCGCGGCGAGCGCGGATCCGGCGGCGCCCTTGGCACCGGGGGCGCCGCTCTTCGCGGTGGTGCCGGGCCCGCAGCCGGTGACGACGAGGGAGGCCGCGAGGGCGGTCGCGGGCAGGGCAATTCGGTAGATACGCATCAAAGCAGGCCATCCTGGCAGCAGTTGGCGGAACCTCGCAATCCTAGGTACTCCTACCCGGACGGACGCCGGTCAACGGCCCCGGACACGGACGAGGGACGGCCCGCACCGCGCGGACCGCCCCTCGTAACCCGTTCACCCCAGCTGTCTCACGACCCCAGGATCGTGGTGAGGAACTCGCCGGTCCACGCGAGCAGTTCCCGGCCCACCACCGGCTTGCCGCCGATCTTGCCCGCGGTCGGGCGCGGCACCAGGATCTGCCGGGTCGGCGCCTTGATGATCGTGCGCGGGTGGAGCCGCTTGAGGCGCAGCTCCTGCGACTCCCTCAACTCCACCGGCGCGAAGCGGATGTTGGGGCCCTGGAGCACGATCTCGCCGACCCCGCAGGCCCGCGCCAGCATGCGCAGGCCCGCCACCAGGAGCAGGTTCTCGACCGGCTCCGGCAGCTTGCCGTACCGGTCGGTGAGCTCCTCGCGCACCGCCTTGACGTCCTGCTCGGAGTTGGCCGACGCGATCGCCCGGTAGGCCTGGAGGCGCAGCCGCTCGCCCGGCGCGTAGTCGTGCGGTACGTGCGCGTCGACCGGCAGCTCGATCTTGACTTCGAGCGGCGCCTCCTCCAGCTCGCCGCCCTCCATCTGCGCCCGGTAGTCGGCGACGGCCTCGCCGACCATCCGCACGTACAGGTCGAAGCCGACCCCCGCGATGTGCCCGGACTGCTCGCCGCCGAGCAGGTTGCCCGCGCCACGGATCTCCAGGTCCTTCATCGCCACGTACATGCCCGCGCCCATCTCGGTGTGCTGGGCGATGGTGGCGAGCCGCTCGTGCGCGGTCTCCGTCAGCGGCTTCTCCGGCGGGTACAGGAAGTAGGCGTAGCCCCGGTCCCGGCCGCGGCCCACCCGGCCGCGCAGCTGGTGCAGCTGGGAGAGGCCGAAGTTGTCGCCGCGCTCGACGATGAGGGTGTTGGCGTTGGAGATGTCGATGCCGGACTCGACGATCGTCGTCGAGACCAGCACGTCGAACTTCTTCTCCCAGAAGTCGACGACGACCTGCTCCAGCTGAGTCTCGCCCATCTGCCCGTGCGCGGTCTGGATGCGCGCCTCCGGCACGATCTCGCGCAGCCGCGCCGCGGCCCGGTCGATGGACTCGACCCGGTTGTGGATGTAGAAGACCTGGCCCTCGCGCAGCAGCTCGCGCCGCACCGCCGCGCCGATCTGCTTCTCCTCGTACGGGCCCACGAAGGTGAGGACGGGGTGGCGCTCCTCGGGCGGCGTGGTGATCGTCGACATCTCGCGGATGCCGGTGACGGCCATTTCGAGCGTACGGGGAATGGGGGTCGCGGACATGGTCAGGACGTCCACGTTGGCGCGGAGCTTCTTCAGCTGCTCCTTGTGCTCGACGCCGAAGCGCTGCTCCTCGTCGACGATGACCAGGCCCAGGTCCTTGAACTTGGTCTCCGAGGAGAACAGGCGGTGCGTGCCGATGACGAGGTCGACCGAGCCGTCCTTGAGCCCCTCGAGCGTCGCCTTGGCCTCGGTGTCGGTCTGGAACCGGCTCAACGCCCTTACGTTGACGGGGAATTGGGCGTACCGCTCGGTGAACGTGCCGAAGTGCTGCTGCACGAGGAGGGTGGTCGGCACGAGGACGGCGACCTGCTTGCCGTCCTGCACGGCCTTGAACGCGGCGCGCACCGCGATCTCCGTCTTTCCGTAGCCGACATCGCCGCAGATCAGACGGTCCATCGGGACCGTCTTCTCCATGTCCTCCTTGACCTCGGCGATCGTCGAGAGCTGGTCGGGGGTCTCCGCGTACGGGAAGGCGTCCTCCAGCTCGCGCTGCCACGGCGTGTCCGAGCCGAAGGCGTGACCGGGCGCCGCCATGCGCGCGCTGTACAGGCGGATCAGATCGGCGGCGATCTCCTTGACGGCCTTCTTCGCGCGCGCCTTGGTCTTGGTCCAGTCGGCGCCGCCGAGCCGGTGCAGCGTCGGGGCCTCGCCGCCGACGTACTTGGTGACCTGCTCCAGCTGGTCGGTGGGGATGTAGAGCCGGTCACCGGGCTGGCCGCGCTTGGCGGGCGCGTACTCGACGAGCAGGTACTCGCGGGTCGCGTTCTGCACCGTGCGCTGCACCATCTCGATGTAGCGGCCCACACCGTGCTGCTCGTGCACGATGTAGTCGCCCACCTCCAGGGTGAGCGGGTCGATGGTCTTGCGGCGCCGGGCCGGCATGCGGCCGAGGTCCTTGGTGACGGAGCGCTGGCCGGTGAGGTCGGTCTCGGTGAGGACGGCGAGCTTGAGCGCCGGGTCGATGAACCCGTAGTCGATGGCGCCGCACGTCACCTGGACGACGGAGGGCGTCAACGCGTCGAGTTCGGGGTCGAGGCGGGCCGCGATGCCCTCGCCGCCGAGGACCTCCACGGTGCGCGACGCCGGGCCGTGGCCCGCCGTCACGTACACCGTGCGCCAGCCGTCGGCGAGCCACTGCTTGGTGTCGGCGAGGGCGCGCTGGGTGTCTCCGCGGTACGTCTCGGGGGCGTGCATGCCGAGCTTGAGGGTTTCGTCGTCCAGGTCCGCGGCGTCGGCGGCGAACGGGGAGACCGACCACCACATCATGCCGAGCTCTCGGGCCCGCTCCCGTACGTCGGCGATGCCCCACAGCGACGCGGCGTCCACGTCGATGGGCGCCTCGCCGCCGCCGGCGCTGGCCGCCCAGGACGCCTGGAGGAACTCCTGGCTGGTCGCGACGAGGTCCGCGGCCCGGGTCCGCACCCGCTCGGGGTCGCAGACCACGGCCATCGCGCCCTTGGGCAGCACGTCGATGAGCAGCTCCATCTCGTCGACGAGGACCGGCGCGAGGGACTCCATGCCCTCCACCGCGATCCCCTCGGCGATCTTCCCGAGCAGCTCGCCGAGCTCGGGGTGCGCCTCGGCGAGGGCGGCGGCGCGGGTGCGCACGTCGTCGGTGAGCAGCAGCTCGCGGCAGGGCGGCGCCCACAGGCCGTGCTCGGCGACCTCCAGGGAGCGCTGGTCGGCGACCTTGAAGTAGCGGATCTCCTCGACGTCGTCGCCCCAGAACTCGACGCGCAGCGGATGCTCCTCGGTGGGCGGGAACACATCGAGGATGCCGCCGCGGACCGCGAACTCCCCTCGCTTCTCCACGAGTTCGACCCGTGCGTACGCGGCGGCGGCGAGCCCCTCGACGATCTCGCCGAGGTCGGCGCTCTGCCCGGTGCGCAGGGAGACGGGGACGAGGTCGCCGAGCCCCTTGACCTGCGGCTGCAGTACGGAGCGGATGGGTGCGACGACGACGGAGACCGGGCCCGCCGCGGGGTCGTCCTTGCTGGGGTGCACCAGGCGGCGCAGCACGGCGAGGCGGCGGCCCACGGTGTCGCTGCGCGGCGAGAGGCGTTCGTGCGGCAGCGTCTCCCAGGAGGGGTACTCGACGACCTCGTCGGCGGGCAGCATCGCGCGCAGCGCCGCCGCCAGGTCCTCGGCCTCGCGGCCGGTGGCGGTCACGGCGAGCACCGTGCGCCCCGCGTCGCGCGCGAGGCCCGCGATGGCGAAGGGGCGGGCGGCGGGGGGTCCGACCAGGTCGATGTGCATCCGGTGGCCGTCGGTGGCGGCCTTCACCGCGTCGGCGAGCGCGGGGTCTCGTACAACTGCGTCCAGCAGACCGTGCAGGCTCATGGAGGGCATCCGTCCCGGGGAGTGGGCAACGCGAACTGCCCGACACGTCGTACGGGCCGGGTCTCCCAGCGTACGACGCCCCGGGGCCCCCTGCGCCCCGGGCCACCCCTGGGGCCCCTGCGCCCCGGGCATCCCCGGGCCCCCTGCGCCCCGGGCCCCCCTGGGCCCCTGCCCCTCGCCCCGGTCGCGCAGTTCCCCGCGCCCCTGGGTGGGCTGCCCTTGGCAGGGTGGCCGGCATCGGCATCCCTCCCCCTTAGCAGGGTGCCTGGCATCGGCATCTTCAGCCGGTCCGGCGTTTGAGGACGACCGCCTTTCGGGCGCGAACGGGGTCTGGGGCAGAGCCCCAGGAGCTTGGACCTCAGCCCGTTCCATAACCCCCGGAGGGTTTCGGGAAGGGGTGGGGTGGGGCATCCCCCGGGGCCTGGGGCAGAGCCCCAGCAACCCCGGCTTTCGTCTGCGGACCGTGCCCGCGTCTCGCGCAGTTCCCCGCGCCCCTAAAGACGTAGGGCACCCGGCGCCGACCGGTCGCGCCCGGTAGGGCACCCGGCACCGAGCGGATCGCCCGCGCCCACCGCGGCGGAGCCGCGCAAACGGCACAGGCCCGCGCCCTTGGTAGGGCACCCGGCGTCGACCTGCCGCGCCCCTGTAGGGCACCCGGAGCCGGCCGGACACGCCCAGTAGGGCACCCGGAGTCGACCGGTCGGGCGCAGGGGGGCCGAGGGGGGCCGAGGGGGGTGGGGGAAAGTTGGGGTGGGGTGTCAACCGGGGAGGGGGTGGTGGGCGTATACCCCGTGAGACCTGTCCAGCGCCACGGGAGCCGCATTGACCGACGAGGAGTTCGAGGAGTTCTACGCGCATGCCGTGAAACCGCTGGTGGGCCAGGTGTACCTGATGACGGGCGACCTCCACGAGGCCCAGGACGTCGTCCAGGAGGCATTCGTGCGGGCCTGGGGCCGCAGAGCCGCCCTGGACACGGGCGCCGGCCCCGACGCATGGGTGCGGACCGTGGCCTGGCGCCTGGCCATAAGCCGCTGGCGCCGCACCCGCAGGGCCGCCGAGGCCTGGCGCCGCCACGACCGCGCGCACCCGGACCCCGCCCCCGAACCGGACCCCGGCACCGTCGCCCTCGTCGACGCCCTGCGCACCCTCTCCGACCGGCAGCGCCGCGTCGCCGTCCTGCACTACGTGTGCGACCTGAGCGTGGACCAGGTCGCCCACGAGACCGGCATCTCCGCCGGCACCGTCAAGACCCACCTGTCACGCGCCAGGGCCGCCCTCGCGCCCCGTCTCCTGGAGGAGGAACACGGTGTCTGACGTCCACCGGGACGAGGAGTTCCTGGCCCGCGCCCTGAAGCGGGCGGCCGAGACGGGGGCCCGGCACGCCGTGGCCGAGCCCGCCGGACACGTCGCGGCCCGCGGGCTGCGCCGCCGCCGGCGCAACCTCGCCGCGCTCGCCGCCTGCACGGTGTGCCTGCTCGCCGGGTCCGGCGCCGCGCTCGGCGTACGGCTCCAGGAGAGCGCGCCGGTGCCGCCCGCCACCGTCCCGGCCGACGCCACACCCAGCGGCGCGGGTTCCGCGTCGGCCTCGCCCGCGCCGGGGCAGGGGTCGCCGTCCGCGTCGCCGGACCCGGGGGCGTCGTCGCCCACGCCCGGGACGAACGGCCTGCCCTCGTCGTCGCCCGGAACCGACGGCGGCTCCCCGTCGTCGTCCGGAACCGACGGCGGCTCCCCGTCGTCGTCCGCACTGCCGGACACCGTGCACGCCTCACGGCCCGTGCCGCCCGCCGGCTCCCCCTCGGCGTCCACCCCGCCCGTCACCCCGACCGGCACCGCCACCCCGACCTTCCCCGCCCGCTGATCCGAGGAGCCCACCATGTCCGGAGTCCTGCTCACGCTGCCCGACCAAGGGACCGCCGACGGCTCCTCCGGAGCGGGTGAACACCGGCGACAAGGCCGCCTGCGGGGGCGAATACTCCCGCGGCGGGCAGCCGACCCCTATCTGCTCGCCGCCGCACTGTTCGCCGCGTACACCGTGCTCGGGGTCGAGCGCTACCGACGGATGGAGACCCTCTCCTGGGACCTCGGCATCTTCGAGCAGGCCGTGCGCGCCTACGCCCACCTCCAGGCGCCGGTCGCCGATCTGAAGGGGCCCGGCACCAACATCCTCGGGGACCACTTCAGCCCGGTGACCGCGCTGCTCGCGCCCGCCTACCGGCTCTTCCCCACCCCGGTCACCCTGCTCGTCGCGCAGGCCGCCCTGTTCGCGCTGGCCGCCGTCCCGGTGACCCGCGTCTCGGCCCGGCTGCTGGGGCGCGGCCCCGGCCTCGCGGTCGGGGTCGCGTACGGACTGTCCTGGGGGATCCAGCGCGCCGCCGACTTCGACTTCCACGAGATCTGCTTCGCCGTCCCGCTGATCGCCTTCAGCCTGGAGGCGGTGCTGCGCGGCCGGTGGCGCGCGGCGCTCCTGTACGCGGTGCCCCTGGTCCTCGTGAAGGAGGACCTGGGCATGACGACGGCCGCGCTCGCCGTCGTCGTCGCGGTGCGGGCCCGCCGCGTCTCGCCCCGTGCCGCCCGCTGGGCGCTCGCCGTGGCCGTCCTCGGGGTGGTGGCGACGCTGGTCACCCTCACCGTCGTCATCCCCTCCTTCAACACCACGGGCGGCTACGACTACTGGAGCAAGGTGGACGGGGGCGACGCGGCGGGCCCCTTCGCCGCCTGGCACCTCAAGCTGCGCACCCTGACCTGGATCCTGCTCCCCACCACCGGCCTGCTCGCCCTGCGCTCCCCGCTGCTGCTCGCCGCGCTGCCCACCCTGGGCTGGCGCTTCCTGTCGTCGGACGACCACTACTGGTCGACGGCCTGGCACTACAGCGCCGTCCTGATGCCGGTCGTCGCGCTCGCGCTCACCGATGCGGTGGCCACCGCGCGCCACAGCCCGCGCGCCTGGCTGCGCACCCACGCCCCGAAGCTGCCGCTGTGCGCGGCCGTCGCGGCCCTCGCGCTCACCCCGTCGCTGCCCCTCGAAGCGCTCACCGAGCCGGGTACGTACCAGAAGAAGCCCCAAGTGGCCGCGGCGGAAGCCCTGTTGGCGCGGATCCCGGACGGGGCGACCGTGGAGGCGGACATCGGCCCGATCGCCCGTCTCACCTCGCGCTGCCGGGTCTTCTGGGTGGGCTCCGCCCGCCCGGTCACCCCGCGGTACATCGCGATCGACAACTCCGACGGGTGGGCGGGCGACCCCGTCGAGTACGCCACGACGCTGCACCCCGGCGCCCGTTACACGGTCGCCGGGGTGGCAGGGGGCTATGTGCTGATGAAGCTCCAGTCGTGACGGGCGCCGCGGTGGTGCGGTGCGTCAGTCCGTCGCGATGGCGTTCAGGACGTTCATGCGGCCCGCCCGGAACGCCGGGACCAGCGCGGCGAACAGACCCACGAACGCGGAGGCCACGAAGACGGTGACGATGGTGGGCCAGGGGATCTCCAGGACCCCCATGCCCTCCAGGGCGAGCAGCTTCTGCGCGGTGGTGCCCCAGCCCATGCCGAGCCCCAGTCCGAGCAGCGCGCCGAACAGGGCGATCACCACCGACTCCAGGCGGATCATGCGGCGCAGCTGCCGGCGCGAGAGGCCGATCGCCCGCATCAGGCCGATCTCCCTGGTCCGCTCGACCACCGACAGCGCGAGGGTGTTCACCACACCGAGCACCGCCACGACGATGGCGAGGGCGAGCAGCCCGTACACGATGTTCAGGAGCTGGCCGATCTGGTCCTTCAGGCCCTTCTTGAAGTCGGTCTGGTCCTGCACCTTGTACTGCGGATAGGCCTTGAGCGACTCCTTGAGCGCGGCGTAGGCCTGCTTCGCCCCGCCGTCCTCGGCCTTGGCGAACATGATCGCGTTCTTGGGCATCCGGTCGGCCGGCAGGTACCGCGCGACGGTCGTGATGCTGGTGTACATCGCGCCCTTGTCGACGTTGGTGTCGTCCGAGGTGATCGCCGCGACCTTCAGCTTCGCGGTGCTGCCGCCCTTGAAGGCGACGGTCATCGTGTCGCCGACCTTGACGCCGTGTTCCTTGGCGTAGGCGTCGCCCACCGACATGGCGCCGTTGCCGTACGCCGCCGCCAGGTCACCGGCGACGGTCGTGCGCCGCAGGTCCTGCTGGTAGGTGGGGTCGGCGGCGGTGACCTGGTCGTCGGCGGCCTTGCCGTCGGGGGCGGTCAGCTTCGCGTCCACCGACTTGTAGTTGGTGACGTGGGCGAGGCCCGGCGTCCTGCGCACGGCGTCCGCGGCCTGCGGCACGATCGGCTGGTCGGCGCCGGAGGAGACGATGAAGTCCGCGCCGACCGACTTGTCGAGCTCGTCGGTGGCCGAGGCGACCATCGAGGAGCCGACCACCGACAGGCAGGCCACCAGGGCGAGCCCGATCATCAGGGCCGCACCCGTCGCTCCGGTACGCCGCGGGTTGCGCAGCGCGTTGCGCTCGGCCATCCGCCCGACGGGGCCGAACATCCGCAGGACGAGGGCGCTGATCACCCGCACCACACCGCCCGCGAGCAGCGGTCCGACGACGACGAAGCCGATCAGGGTGAGCACCACGCCGAGCCCGAGCAGGCCCGAACCGGCCGCCGCCTTCGAGGAGTTGGCGGAGGCGAACAGGGCGGCGGTGCCCGCGCCGGTCAGGACGAGCCCGATGGCGGCACGGATCGCGCCCGCCTTGCCGTCGGCCGGGGTGCCGGCGTCCCGCAGCGCGGCCATCGGCGAGATCTTTCCCGCGCGTCGGGCCGGGACGTAGGCGGCGACGACGGTCACCACGACGCCGAGGACCAGCCCGATGACGGGCGTCGTCCACCGCACGGTGAGGTCGCCGGTCGACAGCTCCATGCCGATGGAGCCCATCAGCTTCATCAGACCGACCGCGAGACCGACGCCCGCGCCGACCCCGAGGAGCGAGCCGACCACGCCGAGCAGCAGCGCCTCCACCAGCACGGACCGGTTGACCTGCTTGCGGCTGGAGCCGACGGCGCGCATCAGGCCGATCTCGCGGGTGCGCTGGGTGACCAGCATCGAGAACGTGTTGACGATGAGGAAGATGCCGACGAGGAAGGCGATCAGGGCGAAGCCGAGCATCGCCCACTTCATGACGTCGAGGAACGAGCCGACACTGGCGCGGCTGTCGTCCGCCGCCTCCTTCGCCGTCTGGAGCTTGTACGGGCCCGAGCCGAGCGCCGCCGCCACGTCCCGCTTGAGCTGGGGGTCGCTGACGCCGTCCGCCGCGGTGACGTTGATCTGGGTGAACTGACCGGTGCCGCCGAGGAGTTCACGCTGCGCGGTCGCGGTGTCGAAGTAGACGACGGCCGCGCCGGGGTTGGTCACCTTGAAGGTGGCGATGCCGGTGATCTTCGCGGTGAAGTCGCCGGTGACGGCGATGGTGCGCAGCTCGTCGCCGATCTTGAGGTGGTGCTTGTCGGCGGTGTCGGCGTCGACCATCATCTCGGTCGGCCCGCGCGGGGCACGGCCCGAGGTGATCTCCATCGCCTTGAGGTCGTTGTCGGTCCAGTTGCCGGCGATGGTCGGGGCGCCGTTGGTGGAGCCCACGTTCTCGTTCTTGGCGTCGACGACGGTGACGCCGGTGCTGCCGACCGCGCCCTGCGCCGTGCGCACGCCGGGCACCTTGGCGACCTTGGCGACGAGCGAGCCGGGCAGTGCGTCGGGCTTGCCCGTCTGCGACGGGGCGCCGTCCGCGGTGGCCGACTTGGGGCTGACGGTCACGTCGGCCGAGGTCGCCGCGAACAGCTTGTCGAAGGTGGTGTTCATGGTGTCGGTGAAGACGAGCGTGCCGCAGACGAACGCCACGGACAGCAGGACCGCGACGCCCGACAGCGCCATCCGCCCCTTGTGCGCGAGGAAGTTGCGCAGCGAGGTCTTGAGCACGCTCATGACGTACGCCCCCGCGCGTCGAAGTCCTTCATCCGGTCGAGGACGGCCTCGGCGGTGGGGCGGAGCATCTCGTCGACGATGCGGCCGTCGGCGAGGTAGAGCACCCGGTCCGCGTAGGAGGCGGCCACCGGGTCGTGGGTGACCATCACGATGGTCTGACCCAGCTCGTCGACGGACTGGCGCAGGAAGCCGAGCACCTCGGCGCCGGCCCGCGAGTCGAGGTTTCCGGTCGGCTCGTCACCGAAGATGATCTCCGGCCGCGCCGCCAACGCCCGTGCCACGGCGACGCGTTGCTGTTGGCCGCCGGAGAGCTGGGTGGGCCGGTGCTTGAGCCGCCCCGCGAGGCCCACCGTCTCCACCACCCGGTCCAGCCACTGCGCGTCGGGCTTGCGGCCCGCGATGTCCATCGGCAGCGTGATGTTCTCCAGCGCGTTCAGCGTCGGCAGCAGGTTGAACGCCTGGAAGATGAACCCGATCCGGTCCCGGCGCAGCTGGGTCAGCTTCTTGTCCTTGAGGCCGGTGATCTCGGTCTCGTCCAGGTAGATCTGACCGCTCGTCACGGTGTCGAGGCCGGCGAGGCAGTGCATGAGCGTGGACTTGCCGGAGCCCGACGGGCCCATGATCGCGGTGAACTGCCCCCGGGCTATGTCGACATCGACGTGATCGAGCGCCACGACCCGGGTCTCCCCCGCCCCGTACGCCTTCACGACCTGGCGCGCCCGAGCCGCGACCGCCGTACGTCCTCCGGTGCCGCCGGTGCCCCCGTGCCGGGGAATGGTCACAGCCGTTGTCACGGTGATTCTCCTAGGTCATTTTCAGCCAGTCGCTGACGTACGTCTTGAGTCTCGGGCAACGCGGGGCCTTGCGCCCTGGTGCCCAGCGCAGTCTTGAGGTGGGGTTTTCCCCACCCCGCCCGGTGGGCTCGCTCCCCCTAAAACCAAGGTAAGGAGAGGGCGGGGCGCGTCACCTCCTCCGCCGGGACGACCGCCCCCTGCCCCGGAGTAGGGCCCACCCCCTAGGGGCTCCCGTCCGGGGGGTGCGGGTGCGCCGCAGGTACGCCTACGAACCGTGCCCGGCATTCGCGCAGTTCCCCGCGCCCCTAAAACCCGACTTCGACCGCGAGCCGGTGGGGGGTGCTCGCGCAGTTCCCCGCGCCCCTTAGCTCTGGCGGTGGTCGACGGGGTGAGGGGACCGGGCGCTGTGCACGCCGGGTGCGCAAGACGTGCCAGGGGCGCGGGCACTGTGCGTGCCGGTTCGCACGACGTGCCAAGGGCGCGGGCACTGTGCATGCCGGTTCGCACGGCGTAGCCAGGGGCGCGGGGAACTGCGCGAGCAACCACGCACGGACTGCAGACAAACGAGGCCTCAGGGGCGCGGGGAACTGCGCGAGACGTGGGCACGGTCCGCAGGCGGAGGCAGCTTCAGGGGCCGGGCCGGCACCCTCGGTCGGCTGTCTGCGGCCGGTGCCGACCAGGGGCAGGGGGGCAAGGGGGCATGGGGCCGAAGGGACTGGAGCGGTTCGGGGGCGGCCCGTCAGGGCAAAGGGGGGCGGCCCGTCAGGGCGAAGGGCGGCGGCCCGTCAGGGAGGACAGGGCGTCGCGTACGTGCGCCATGTGCGCCCGCATCGCCACCCGCTCAACCTCATGCTCAGCCACCACCCCCTCCGCCTCCCCCACAACCCGCCCCGCACTCGCACCCGCCTCCGCCAGCAGCTCGTCCGCGCGCGCCTGCGCCGCCTCCTCCGCGCGCCGCGCACCCTCCTCCGCCTCGGCGAAACCACGCCGCGCGCCGTCGAGCGCCGCCTCCGCCGCACGCGTCAGCTCCGCGACCCGCGCCTCCAACTGCCCCTCGCGCGCCGCCCGTTCGCGTTCCTCCGCGACCAGCGCCTCCGCATGGTCCCGCTCCAGCTCGGCCAGCTGCGCCTCGCAGCGGCGGACCGCGGCGGCCAGCTCTCCGGCCGCCTCCGTACGCATCTGCTCCGCCTCGCCGCGCGCGGAGCCCCGTACCTCGTCCGCCTCCGTACCGGCCGCGAGCAGCCGCCGCTCGGCCCACTCCTGCGCGTCGGCGAGCACCGCCTCGCTGTGCGCCCGCGCCGCGTCCCGCGCCGCCCGGCCCGCATCCTCCGCGGCACGTACCTCGTCGGCCGCCGCCTCCTCCGCCGCGGCCCGCAGCTCGTCGGCCTCCTCGGCGCAGAGCGCGTACAGCTCACGGGCCTGTCCGCCGAGCGCCTCGTACGTCTGCGGCGCGAGCCCGGCGACCTGCTCGCGCAGCCGCGCCGCACGCTCGGTCAGCTCGTCGGCGAGCACGGCGAGCCGCGCCTCCCGCTCCCGCGCCGCCTCCGCCTCCCGTACGAGCCGGGCCACCGCGGGGTCGACCTGGTCGGGACGGTAGCCACGACCCCGGCCGGTCCCGAACGGCCGCGCCGACGACGGCACCGATGCTGCGCTCATCCCGAAAGCCCTCTCTCCCGCACCCCGGCCGATCGAAACGAAGGGGCCGATATGGCGACACTCCGCCCACATGACACGGTCAAGGATGCGTCAATCGGCGTCAGAAAGGGACATCGCGTGAAAGCGGGACGACGGACGAGGGGAGCGACCACCGAAACGACCACCGCACCGGCCGCCGGAACGGCCGAGGCGCCCACCACGACCCGCGCGGTGAGCGCCTCGACACGACCACGACCACGGCAGCAGCGACGGCCGCGGCAGCGGTCAGAGCAGCCCGTCCCACATCTGCTCGAGCAGCACCGACCACCAGCTCTCCGGCGACGCCAGCGCCGCCGGGTCGAGCGCCGCGAGCTGCGCCTGGAAGTCGACCGTCCAGCGGCCCGCCTGCTCCGGGTTGAGTCCGAACCGCAGCCGCCACATCCGGCCGAGCAGCGCGAGGGACCGTACGAACTCGGGCAGCCCCGAGTTCACGAACTGCGGCGGCACCGACTGACCGCCGGGCCCCGCCTCCACCGGCACCGCCACGATGTTCGCGGTCCCGTACTGGACACAGATCGCCCGCCCGAAGTCGGAGCCCATCACCAGGTACGAACCCGCGTCCGCGGCCGGCTGCACCCCGCGCTGCTGCGCGAGCTCCGCCAGCGTCGGCACCGGCTGGCCCGGCACGGCCTGCGCCCAGAAGAACGGGCCCAGGTCCACCGGAAGCCCCGCCCACACCAGCGTGACCGCGACGACCTCCGGCACGCCCTGACGCGACACCGCGCGCTGGTCGAAACGGAACACGCCCTGCGCACCGAACGCGCCCGCCAGCTCGTGCGCCACTCCCTCCGGCGGCAGGGGTGGCACCGGCTGCACCGCCGGAATCGGCGCCCGCACCGGCTGCGGCCGGGCGGGCCCGTCCGCGACCTGCGCCAACTCGCCCTGGTGGGTGAGCAGATGCTGCACGCCCTGACGGCGCGAGCCGTGGTCCTTGCCGTACGGGGCGACATGCGTGATCCGCACCTGCGGCCACTGCTCACGGATCATCCGCGCGCAGTAGCCGCCCGGCAGCTCGCACGACTCCAGCTCGGTGTGGAGTTCGAGGACGTGGTCCGCGGGCACGTTCATCGACCGCAGCTCATGGAAGATCTGCCACTCCGGGTGCGGAATGCCCGGCGCCGAACGGCGGATGAGCTGCTGCTCGGAGCCGTCGGGCGCACGGTAGCGCAGCACCGCCTGGTAGCCGGGGCCCACCGTGGGCAGCCCCGCCGGGGGCTGCTGGGGATAGCCGTACGCGGGCGGCGGCTGCGGCACCGCGCCACCGGGCGGCATGCCGGGCGGCCCGGGAGGCTGCGGCACCCCGCCACCGGGACCCATCTGCCCGGGACCCATCGGCGTGGGGCCCGCCAGCATCGTGGCCGCGTGGTGCACACCGCCGCCGGGAGCACCCGGCGCGCCGGGAGCGGCGGGCGGCAGCGGAGCACCGGGCCCACCCGGGGCACCGGGCTGACCGGGCGGCAGCGGCGCGCCCGGGGCTCCCGGCTGACCCGGGGGCATCGGCACGCCCGGCCCGCCGGGACCCGCGGGGCCCAGGTGGCCGGGGTCGGCGAACATCGTCGCGGCATGGTGCACACCGCCGGGCGGCGTCTGCGGCACACCGGGAGGCGCGGGCGGCACCGGAGCACCCGGCCGGCCCGGGGCCCCCGGAGGGCCGGGCGGCACAGGGGCACCGGGCGGACCCGGCGGCACCGGCGCCGCGAGGCCCGACTGACCGCCGAGGCTCGGGTCCGCGAACATCGTCGCGGCATGGTGCACGTCGCCCCGCGCGGGCGGCGGGGTCGGCGAGCCGGGCGGCCGGGGCGGCTGCGCCCCCTGCCCCTCCGGCCCGAGCTGCGACACGAGCTGCGTGGGCAGATAGCCGCCGCTCGACGCACCCGGCGGCGGCGTCGAACCCGGCACCGGGCCCGCCGTGGGAACGCCCGGACGGGCACCCGGAGTTCCCGGCGCGCCGGGCGGCGGCGGAGTCGTCGAACCCCCGCCGCGCGAGGCCCGCGCACCCGGCGGCGGACCGACCGCCTTGCTGGTCGCGGCGTCCGCGATGTCCCCGGCGCCCGGCGGCACGGCGGCCGAGGGCGCGGGGTGCGCGACGGGCGGGGCCGCGGGCCCGACGGGCGACGGGGTCGCGCCCGGCTGCGGGTCGTACGCGGACGGCGCCGCGGGCGGCGGGGTCGCACCCTGCGCCGGAGCACCCGGCATGCCCTGCGCGCCCTGCTGCGGGTCGTAGGCGGGCGCGACCGCGGTCGGGGGCAGCTGGCTGCCGCCCGACATCAGCGCCGTCTTCGCCTCGGGCAGCACCCTGGGCGGGGCCGCGTCGGCACCGTCCGAACCGGACAGGGCGGGCGCGTACACCGTGGCGGGCAACGGCACCGAGCCGTCGTCCGACCCGGCGTTGGTGTCCGTGCCGGCCCAAGGAGTGGCCCCGGCGGAAACGTCCGCACCGGAACCCGGACCCTGCGGCGCACCCACACCCACACCCGCACTCGCACCCAAACCGGAAGCGGAACCGGACGGGGAAGCGGCGGCGGCCGGCCACGCGGGCTCGGCGGGCGCCGACGGCGCGGCGCCCACGGGCCCCGCGGGGCTGCCGGCCGCACCGGAGGCGGCGGCGCCCTCGCCCCGCCGGTCCGGGATGCCCAGCCGGTCGGCCGCCTCCTGCAACCACTCCGGCGGGCTCAGCAGGAACGACGTCTGGTTCAGATCGATGCGTGCCGGAGGCTCCGGCGCCGCCGGCGCGTTCTCGGGCACCCCGTACTCCTCCTCGTACCGGCGGATCACCTCACCCACCGGCAGCGCCGGCCACAGCGAGGCGTCCCCGCTGTCCCGGGCGATCACCAGGCGCTGCGCGCCACCGTCGACCGAGGGCCCGTTCTCCCGGTCCTCGGCCCACACCACGAAACCCAGCTCGAACTCCCGCACCCGCACCTCACGGTGCTGATACGCGGGCACATCGCCGTTGATCCACTCTTCCGCGCGCTCCTGCGCCTGAGCGAAAGTCACCATCGGCCGGCTCACTCCCCTACCGAGGTCGTCTCGACGACGCGCGCGAAGCCGCCGTCCACCATCAGGTTCGCCACGGTCTCCAGCTCCGGCGGATTGCCCGCGAGTCGCGCCAGGAACGCGTCGAAGTCGTCACCGCAGGGCAGCAGCAGCCGCTCCACCCGCTCGTTCACACTCAGCCCGTCCTGGTCCCGGGCGTCGTCGTACGCGCAGAACCACACCGAACCGGTCGCGGCCCCGCGCACCTTCACGGCGAGGATCCCGCCCTGCACGAAGGCGACGCCGAGATAGTCCTTGGTGAGGTGATCACGCAGACACTTGTTGATGTAGACGAGGTCATTGACGGCCGCCTCGTCGCGCACCGTGAAGAACGGCTGGTCCACCAGGAGCCCCAGCTCCGCGTCGAGCGCCGCGCCGACCGGGGCGCAGCCGCCCGCCGCCTTCAGGAACGAACGGTAGGCACCCGGCAGCCGGTACCCCAAGTCCTCCTCGACACCGAGGAGTTGGGACTCCGACACCGCCACCGAACCCTTCGGCAGACCGAAGTGCGCGGGCCGCGTCTCCTGCAACGGACGCGTGCCCCGCTTGCCGTGCTCGACCTGCGCCGTCGCCAGACCGCCGAAGTGCCGCAACAGCGCCTTCACCTCGACCGGCACCAGCTCCAGCCGGCGGCCGCCCGCCACGTGGTGCCACGTCCAGCCGTGCGGCGTCGCCACCGCGGCGATCGTGTCCCACAGCTCGTGCCCCGACGCGGCCAGCGCCGCGTTCGCCGACACGTAGTCGGTCAGGCGTAGCTCGTCCACCCCGAACCCCTCGGGCGGCTCGGCGATCTCCACCGCCGCGCGGGCGTACGCGGAGAAGACCGGGAAGCCGTTCTCGTCCACCCGCACCCCTCTGGGATGCCGGGCGGCCCTTACCGGGTCCGGGAAGTGCACGACCTGCCCGGCGTAGGCCGCGTTCGGTGGCGCGGCATGCTGCCCGAGCCGACCTGTCGTCATGGCGGTTGCCCCCTGCTGCGTACTCCTGCGTCCGGCTGGTGAGGACCAGCCTATGCGGTGGTGCAATACCGGGAACCGGCCCCGCGATCCGGTCACCAACCGTCACGCACATATCACCCTGCGCCGGTGATACGTCGCTTATCGCGCCCCAGCTTCCGTACCACCACCCACATTTGGCAGGCTGTCCCCGCAACTCGGGGGCGCTGACACGTGCGGCTGAAGCCGCCGCCAGTGGGAGGAACACCAGCACCATGCAGACCGCAGCAGACGAAACATCCGCGACACGGGGGGCGCCGGGGGCGCCGGGGGGCACCCCGGGAACCCCGAGCCCGCCGGGACCGGCACCAGGGACGGCCCCGGGGCAGGCACGGGGCACGGGACCGGTGCCGGGTACGGCACGGGGTACGGGGCAGGCGTCGGCACTTGGCACAGGACCGGTGCCGGGTACGGCACGGGGTACGGGGCAGGCGTCGGCACTTGGCACAGGACCGGTGCCGGGGACGGCGCTGGGCACCGCACCGGGACCGGCGTCAGGCACGGCGCTGGGCACGGCACGCGGAGGCCCGGCCTCCGCCGGTGATCCTCGCCTCACCTGGAGCGCGACGGCCGGCACCGCCGCGCCCTTACTCCGCCACCGCCGCGACGGCATCCTCCCCGCCATCGCCGCCGCGCTCTCCGTACGCGGCGAAACCCTCACCTGCACCGCGGGCAAAGGCGAACAGCCACCCGTCCTGCACACCCTCGTCCAGGACTACCTCGACACCCTCACCAGCGGCCAGCGCGAACGCTTCACCGGCCGCTGCCCCGAAGCGATCCTGCTCTCCCGGCACTTGACCGCCGTCGAGACGGGACGCTCCAAACGCGCCCAGCGCAAACCCCTCACCCACGGCGAAGCCCGCCGCGCCCTCAAACACGCCAAGCTGACCGCGCGCCGCATACGCGAGGACGGCGACCCCCTCCACGGCAGCTACGCACCGCCCTGCCGCTCCTGCACCGCGCTCCTGGCCCACTTCGGCGTCCGCAGCGTCGAACCGTAGACCCGGCGCTCCCGCCCCCTCCCACCGAAAGGCCGCGGCCGATGCCGGACATCTCCACCACCCGCTTCCCCGTCCCCGTCGACGCCGCCCTGCGCTCCGCCGGCTGGCAGCCCGGCCGCTGGGACATCCGCCAGGCCGAGGCCTGGGCCGACGTGCTGCGCGGCCACGCCTCGCCCGCGGGCCACCGCCACACCGTCTTCCCCGCGGCCGTCGAGGCCTGGGCCGAATTCGGCGGCCTCCGCCTCACCGCACCGGGCCCCGGCCGCCGCAACGCCCCGGCCGCCCTGCGCTTCGACCCCCTCGCCGGCCTCCACCTCGCCCGCACCCTGGCCGACCTCGGACGGGCCCTCGACACGGACATCGCTCCGCTCGGCGAGGAGGGCGATCAGCAGGCGGTGCTCGCGATCGACTCGGAGGGGCGGGTGTACTCGCTCGATCACACGGGCGACTGGTACCTCGGGGCGGACATCGATCACGCGCTGTCCACGCTGATCACGGGCACGCAGCCGGTACGCCTGACAGCGGGCTGAACCCTGTCCTCTTTAGCCCGCCCGGCGGAGGACGAGCGCGCTTCAGCCTGTCCGGCGTTTGAGGACGAGCGCGCCCTTTCAGCCCGTCCGGCGTTTGAGGACGAGCGCCTTTCGGGCGCGAACGGGGTCTGGGGCGGAGCCCCAGGAGCCTGGACCTCAGCCCCCTCTTCCCGCCCCCGGAGGGTTTCGGGAAGGGGTGGGGTGGGGCATCCCCCGGGGTCTGGGGCGGAGCCCCAGCAACCCCGCTTTCGTCTGCAGACCGTGCCCGCGTCTCGCGCAGTTCCCCGCGCCCCTAAAGACGTAGGGCACCCGGCACCGCAGCCCACCGCCCGCGCCCACCGCGGCGGAGCCGCGCAAACGGCACAGCCCCGCGCCCCTGTAGGGCACCCGGGACCGAACGGATCACCCGCCCCCACCGCGGCGGAACCGCGGGAAAGGGCTAGTCGGGGCGACGGTCGGGGAGGATCGCCGAGACGCGGAAGCCACCCTCGTCCGTCGGACCCGACACGAACACCCCGCCAAGCCCCAGCACCCGCTCCCTCATCCCCACCAGCCCATTCCCCCCACTCGGCAACCCCGCATCCGCCGTCCCCCCGTCCGCAGGCCCGTTCTCCACCTGCATCGCCACCTCCGCCTCCCGGTAGGCGAGCCGCACCCTCACCTTCGCGCCCGCCGCATGCTTGTGCACGTTGGTCAGCGCCTCCTGCACCACCCGGTACGCGGTCTGCTCCACCAGCGCCTCACACCCCCGCGCCTCCCCCTGCACCGCCAGCTCCACCACCATCCCGGCCTCCCGGGACTGCTCCACCAGCGCCTCGATGTCCGCCAGACACGGCCCCTCCTCCGCGGCTGCCGCGGCCACCGCGGCCGCCGCCCCCACCGCCGCCAGCGGAACCGCGTCCACCCGCGCCGCCGGCTGCTGATCGGCCGCCCGCAGCACCCCGAGCATCTCCCGCAGCTCCGTCAGCGCCTGACGCCCCATGTCGCCCACGAGCGCCGCGTTCTTCACGGCCTTCTCCGGATCCTTGCGCGCCACCGCCTGCAGCGCCGCCGCGTGCACCACCATCAACGACACCCGGTGCGCCACCACGTCATGCATCTCGCGGGCGATCCGCGTCCGCTCCTCCGTACGCGCCCACTCCGCCCGCTCCTCCGCCCGGTCCGCGAGCAGCGACAACTCCCGCTCCAGCGAATCCGCGCGCTCCCGCAACGACTCCATCAGCCGCCGGCGCGCCCCTATATAGAGCCCGTACAACAACGGCGGACCCGAGATGCCGACCGACATCACCACCGACACCAGCGGCACGTACCAGCGCCCCGGGTCGTAATCGCCCCCCGCCACGCTCTGCTGCATCCGTACGAACGTGACGATGAACGTCCCCGCCACCGACATCCCCGCCAGCGCCGCCGTGATCCGGCGCGGCACCTCCGACGCGGCCAGCGTGTAGAGCCCCACCACGCTCAGCATGAAACCCATGCTGGCCGGGGTCACCGCGATCGACACCAGCACCACGGCGATCGGCCACCGGCGCCGCAGCACCAGCGACGCCCCCGCCACGAGCCCGAGCAGCACCCCGGCCGGCACCGGCAGCCCCGAGTCCCCGGCGAAGTTCACCCCCTCCAGCGCGCACTCCAGCGCGGAGAACACCCCGAGCGAGACGTCCAGCACCGCGCTGCGCCTGCGCTCCCACCACCACCAGCCACGGGAGGTCAACCCCGTGGCTTCCTGGTAAGCCCCCGTTGCGGTCATGGCTCCCAGCCTACGGGCGGGCGCGAACGTTTTTCCTTCGGCTTTTCCTCAGGTCAGGCAGCACGAAATCACCTCGAACACGCCGGGAATCGCCGTCCATCCCACGATGGAATGAATCCACCGATTCTTCGAGCGGACGTCCGCATTGCGGACAACGGTGTCCGTATGACATCGACCACACCCGGCAAATACGCCGACTTCGAGGGCCTCCGCCGCCAGGCCGTCGCCCTGCGCCGCGAGGGGCTCAGCCTGCGCCAGATCCGCGACCGGCTGCACGTCGACAACAACGACCTCCTCCACCGGCTGGTGAAGGGCGAGCCACCGCCGGAGTGGACCAAGCGCCCGAACGCGAGGGACGACCTCCGGGCCCGCGCGCGCGAATTACGCGCCCAGGGCATGACGTACGACCAGATCCAGGTCGAGCTCGGCTGCTCCAAGAGCTCCATATCCCTGTGGGTACGCGACCTCCCCAAGCCCCGGCCCCGCTACTCCGAGGAGGAACGGCGCGCCCTGATGAACGAGGGGCTCGCGCGGCTGCGCGCGTCCCAGGAGGAGGAGCGCAGGCGGATCAAGGCGGCCGCGCGGGACGAGATAGGGGAGCTCTCGGATCGAGAGCTGTTCCTCGTCGGAGTGGGGCTCTACTGGGCCGAGGGTGCCAAGGACAAGACGTACCGACGCAGCGAGATGCTGCAGTTCGTCAACAGCGACCCGAACATGGTCAAGGTCTACCTCGACTGGCTCGGCCTCCTGGGGGTCCCGCGCGAGCGGATGCGCTTCCGGGTCAGCATTCACGAGTCCGCGGACGTCGCCGGGGCCGAGCGGTTCTGGGCCGGTCTGGCCGGAGTCGACCCGTCGGCCTTCCAGCGGGCCACCCTCAAGAGGCACAACCCGCGCACCTCGCGGAAGAACACCGCCGAGGCGTATCAGGGCTGCTTGGTGATCTATGTGACCAAGAGTGCCGACCTCTATCGTCGCGTGGAAGGCGCTTGGTACGGCATAGTGTTGAGTGCCAATCCAGCGACCTGACCTAATGTCCGGTTTAGCCGGTTTCCATCCCCTGTGGTGTAATTGGCAGCACTGGGGCTTTTGGTGCCCTATGTCCGGGTTCGAGTCCTGGCGGGGGAGCTTCGTGGTTTCGGGTCCTGGCGATTCTCGTCAGGACCCGCCGCATTTCACCGCCCCCCACCCCGATTTCATCCGCGAAACCCCCCGGTATCCTTCGGTTGTCCACCCCCCGAAGCCGAAGGGCACCTCCGTGAGCGCAACCCGCCCGGCCGCCGTCGTCGTCCTCGCCGCGGGTGAGGGCACCCGCATGAAGTCGGCCACTCCCAAGGTTCTGCACGAGATCTGCGGGCGCTCGCTCGTCGGCCACGTCGTGGCAGCCTCCCGTGAGCTCGACCCCGAGCACCTCGTCGTGGTCGTCGGCCACGCCCGTGAGCAGGTCACCGCGCACCTGGGTGCCGTCGACGCCGGTGTGCGCACCGCCGTCCAGTACGAGCAGAACGGCACCGGGCACGCGGTGCGGATGGCGCTGGAGGAGCTGGGCCAGTCCATCGAGGGCACGGTCGTCGTGGTGTGCGGCGACACCCCGCTCCTGACCGGCGCCACGCTGGCCGAGCTGGCCCGTACGCACGAGTCGGAGCGCAACGCCGTCACCGTGCTGACCGCCGAGGTCGCCGACTCGACCGGCTACGGCCGCATCGTGCGGGACGACGCGTCGGGCGCGGTCACCGCGATCGTCGAGCACAAGGACGCGACCGACGCGCAGCGCGCGATCCGTGAGATCAACTCCGGTGTGTTCGCGTTCGACGGCGCGCTCCTCGCGGACGCGCTGGGCAAGGTGCGTACGGACAACAGCCAGGGCGAGGAGTACCTGACGGACGTTCTCGGGATCCTGCGGGAGGCGGGGCACCGGGTGGGCGCGTCGCTGGCGGGGGACTTCCGGGAGATCCTCGGGATCAACAACCGGGTGCAGCTGGCGGAGGCGCGCCGGCTGCTGAACGACCGTCTCCTGGAGCGGGCGATGCTCGCGGGCGTGACGGTGGTGGACCCGGCGACGACGTTCGTGGACGTGCAGGTGACGTTCGAGCAGGACGCGGTGGTGCACCCGGGGACGCAGCTCCTCGGTACGACGCATCTGGCTTCCGGCGCGGAGGTCGGTCCGAACTCGCGGCTGACCAACACGGTGGTGGGCCGGGACGCGCGGATGGACAACGCGGTGTCGTACGACTCGGAGGTGGGCGAGGGCGCGACGGTCGGTCCGTTCGCCTATTTGCGTCCGGGTACGCGGCTCGGCGTGAAGGCCAAGATCGGTACGTACGTCGAGACGAAGAACGCGACGATCGGTGAGGGGACCAAGGTTCCGCACCTGTCGTACGTCGGGGACGCGACGATCGGCGAGTACACGAATATCGGCGCGGCCAGTGTGTTCGTGAACTACGACGGTGAGTCGAAGCACCACACGACGATCGGCTCACATTGCAAGACGGGTTCGGACAACATGTTTGTTGCGCCCGTCACAGTCGGGGACGGTGCTTACACCGCCGCCGGTTCGGTGATCACGAAGGACGTGCCGGCGGGTTCGCTGGCCGTGGCCCGGGGCCAGCAGCGGAATATCGAGGGTTGGGTGGAGCGCAAGCGTCCGGGAAGTGCCGCCGCGCAGGCCGCTCAGGCTGCGGCCGAGCAGCCGGTTGGCGAGAACTGACCGGATTCGGGCGCGTCTTTCACGGGCTACCGTGATAGGTGCACATATTCGGCTGGCTCGCGGCGAGAGGGACCGCGCGGGTGCAGCAGCATCGAACTTGTCTGAGGAGACTGTGCTGTGACCGGGATCAAGACGACCGGCGAGAAGAAGCTGATGCTCTTCTCCGGCCGCGCCCACCCCGAGCTGGCCGAGGAGGTTGCACACCAGTTGGGTGTGGGCCTCGTGCCGACGAAGGCCTTCGACTTCGCGAACGGTGAGATCTACGTTCGTTTCCAGGAGTCGGCGCGTGGTGCGGACTGCTTCCTGATCCAGAGCCACACGGCTCCGATCAATAAGTGGATCATGGAACAGCTGATCATGATCGACGCCCTGAAGCGGGCGTCGGCGCGGTCCATCACCGTGATCATCCCGTCCTACGGCTATGCCCGTCAGGACAAGAAGCACAAGGGCCGCGAGCCGATCTCGGCGCGTCTGGTCGCGGACCTCCTGAAGACCGCGGGTGCGGACCGCATCCTCACGGTCGATCTGCACACGGACCAGATCCAGGGCTTCTTCGACGGCCCGGTGGACCACCTCACCGCCCTTCCGGTCCTCGCGGACTACGTGGGTGCGAAGGTCGACCGCTCGAAGCTGACGATCGTGTCTCCGGACGCCGGTCGTGTCCGGGTCGCCGACCGCTGGTGCGACCGTCTGGACGCGCCGCTGGCGATCGTGCACAAGCGCCGTGACAAGGACATCGCGAACACGGTGACGGTGCACGAGGTCGTCGGTGACGTGAAGGGCCGCGTCTGCGTCCTGGTCGACGACATGATCGACACGGGTGGCACGATCTGCGCCGCGGCGGACGCGTTGTTCGCGCACGGTGCGGAGGATGTCATCGTGACGGCGACGCACGGGATCCTGTCGGGGCCGGCGGCGGACCGTCTGAAGAACTCGAAGGTGAGCGAGTTCGTCTTCACGAACACGCTGCCCGACCCGTCGGACCTGGAGCTCGACAAGATCACGGTGCTGTCCATCGCGCCGTCGATCGCTCGGGCGGTGCGTGAGGTGTTCGAGGACGGTTCGGTCACGAGCCTCTTCGAGGAGAACTAGCACGTAGCTGTACGGAGTGAAGGGCCGCGCCGAGCAGGTGGACGCGGCCCTTCCCCATGCCGGGCGCCCTATCAGCGCCGCGGGACTGCCCCCCCTCTGCGCGGCTCCGCCGCGGTGGGCGCGGGCGATGGGCTCGGTGCCGGGTGCCCTACTAGGGGCGCGGGGAACTGCGCGGGTGCCCCAGCACGGTCTGCAGACGTAAGGCGGGGTTGGGGGCGCGCCCCCGCAGACGAAAGCGGGTTGGGGCGCGGGCCCCCGCGGGGTTGGGCTAGTGCGAGGGGCGGGCTCGTAGGGCGTCTACCGCGATGCGCGCCGCACGGCCCACCGCCGCATCCGCCGCCGGCAACGTCGCCGCCGTGGACGCAGCCCGGGTGAAGACGGCGACGGCGTACCGCCCGCCGTCGGGGTACTCCACGACCCCCGCCTCGTGCCGCTGCGTCGGCAGCGATCCCGTCTTGCCGCTGACGCGTACGTCGTCGAAGGGGAAGCCGGAGGCGAGCCGGTGGCTCCAGGCCTGGACGCCGAGGACGGCGCGGAGTTCGTCGCCCCACACCCCGCCGCACACCTCGTCGCGCCAGACCGCGCGGAGCAGGGCGGCCATTTCGCGCGGGGTGGAGCGGTTGGTGCGGGCGGGGTCGAGGACGGTGAGGCGGGCTACGGCGGCGGGGTCGACGAGGGCGGCGGGTCCGCCGGAGCCGGCGTCGGTGAGCATCGTCGCGTAGAGGGCCGCCTGGTCGTGGACGGCGACGGTGCGGGTCAGGCCGAGGGCGCGCATGGTCGCGTTGACGGTGTCGAGGCCGACGTACGCCCAGAGGACGTCCGCCGCCGCGTTGTCGCTGACGGCGATGGCGAGCGAGGCGAGGTCGCGTGCGGAGAGCCGGGCGGCGTCGCGCATGACGGCGAGCCCGGTGGGTCCGGGGGCGCGGCCTTCGGCGGGGATGTCGAGGGGCGCGGCGGGGTCGAGGCGGCCGGCGGCTGCTTCGCGGTAGAGGGTGGCGACGAGGCACAGCTTGTGGACGCTGGCGGTGGAGACGGGGGTGTCGGCGCCCAGCGCGACGGTGTCGCCGGTGTCGATGTCGGTGGCGCAGAGCGCTCCGGTGGTCCCGGCGTCGGTGAAGGCGGCGGTGATGCGGCCGCGTACGGGGCCGGGGCCGGGGCCGGGGATGTTCACGGTCACAGCGGGAACTCCGATGCGGGGCGGGGGAACAGGCGCCGTTGGGGGGCGGTGGGGACGAGCCCGGCGTGGTCGCGCAGGACGTCGTGGGCCGCTTCGGTGAACAGGCGGACGGCGGGTCCGTCGCGTCCTGCGGGCCACGCGGTGGAGGTGCGCCAGGTGAGGGGGGTGCCGCGCAACGGGCGCCAGGTGGTGCCGGGTTCGGGGGCGGGCCGGGGCACGAGGGCGACGACGTGGGTGCCGGACAGGATGAGGGCGTGGGTGAACTCGCTGCCGGTGACCTCGCGTACGGCGCCGGGGGTGCAGCCGTGGCGGGCGCAGGCGGTGAGGGTTTCGTCGTGGAGGGCGGGGGCGGTGGGGCGGGGGAAGAGGAGGAGCTCGCGGCCGTCGAGGTCGCGTACGTCGATCTCGGGGTGCTGGGCGAGGGGGTCGTCGGCGGCGAGGAGCGCGCCGAGCGGCTGGTGGAGCTGGGGGCCGAAGCCGAGGCCGGTGGCGGGGCAGGGGTGGCGGACGATGCCGGCGTCGAGGGTGCCCGCGGTGAGTTCGGCGGTCTGCTCGGCGGTGGTGAGTTCGCGCAGGTCGAGGGTGCCGCCGGGGCTGCGGTCGCGGTAGGCGGTGAGGAGGGCGGCGACGGTGGCGCCGCCGAGCTGGGGCGGTACGGCGGCGCGCAGGGTGCCGGCGGCGCCGCCCTGGACGCGGCCGACGAGGGTGCGCAGCCGGTCGGCGGCGTCGAGCAGGGTGTGGGTTTCGGCGAGGACGAGGCGGCCGGCGGGGGTGAGGGTGGCGCCGGTGCGGCCGCGGTCGAGGAGGCGGACGCCGAGTTCGCGTTCGAGGCGCTGGATGCGCTGCGAGAGGGAGGGCTGGGCGACGCGCAGGCGTTCGGCGGCGCGGCCGAAGTGCTGTTCTTCGGCGACGGTGCGGAAGTACCTGAGGTGCAGCAGCAGGTCCATGAGCAGCAAGGATAGGGGAATGCCTATCCGTACCGACCCGATAGGCGGCTGCCTGCCCCCGGCCCGGGATTGATCCAATTGGGTCGTCGGGGGGTCGCCGGGTAGTCTGGGGCAGTTGCTCGGCGAGGGAGGCCGTACCTGAGGTACGGCGGTCCGTTATCGACGCGCTCTTCGTAGCAGGCCAGTCGTGGCCGGGTGACCCCCTTTTTTTTGGTTTCACCTTCTACGAGGAGTGCACATGTCCGAGGTCAAGATTGCCGCCGACGTCCGTTCGAGCTTCGGCAAGGGTGCTGCGCGCACCATCCGCCGCGAGAACAAGGTTCCCGGCGTCATCTACGGTCACGGCACCGAGCCGGTCCACGTGACCCTGCCGGGCCACGAGCTGCTGCTCGCGCTGCGTACGGCGAACGTCCTGCTCTCCCTGGACATCGACGGCAAGACCGAGCTCGCGATCCCGAAGGCCGTCCAGCGTGACGCCATCAAGGGTTACCTGGTCCACGTCGACCTGCTGCTCGTCAAGAAGGGCGAGAAGGTCACGGTCGAGGTTGCCGTGGAGACCGAGGGCGACCTGGCTCCGGGCAGCTTCCTCGTCGAGAACGTGCTGAACACGCTCTCCGTCGAGGCCGAGGCCACCCACATCCCGACCTCGGTCACCGTCTCCATCGAGGGCCTTGAGGCCGGCGCGGCGATCCACGCCAAGGACATCAAGCTGCCGTCGGGCACCACCCTGGCCACCGACCCCGAGGCCGTCGTCATCCAGATCCTGTCGGCTCAGGCCGAGGAGCCGGCTGCCGAGACCGAGGCCGCCGAGGGCGCCGAGGCCTGAGCCGCACGCTCTGCCTGAGATTCCGTGCCGGGCACGGGTCTTGAACGGGGCGGCGGGCCACACGTGGCCCGCCGCCCCGTTTTTCTGTGCACGTGTTTGCTGTACGTGTTGTTCCCGCTGTACGTGACCGAGGAGACGCAGCCCCCATGACGACGACCGACCACGCGAACGCGCCCTGGCTCATCGTGGGCCTGGGCAATCCGGGGCCCGAGTACGCGGCGAACCGGCACAACGTCGGGTTCATGGCCGTGGACCTGCTGGCGGAGCGCATGGGCGGCCGGTTCAAGGCGCACAAGGCGCGGGCGCAGGTCGTGGAGGGGCGGATCGGTCCGCCGGGGCCGCTGAACCGCCGGGTGGTGCTGGCGAAGCCGCTGTCGTACATGAACCTGTCGGGCGGTCCGGTGACGGCGCTGCGCGATTTCTACAAGGTGCCGGTCGCCAACATCGTCGCGGTCCATGACGAGTTGGACATCGATTACGGGGTGCTGCGGCTGAAGCTGGGCGGCGGGGACAACGGGCACAACGGTCTGAAGTCGATCACGAAGTCGCTGGGTCCGGACTATCACCGGGTGCGGTTCGGGATCGGGCGTCCGCCGGGGCGGATGCAGGTGGCGGACTTCGTCCTGAAGGACTTCTCCTCGACGGAGCGCAAGGAGCTGGGTTACTTCGTGGACCGGGCGGCGGACGCGGCCGAGGCGCTGGTGATCGAGGGCCTGGAGCGGGCCCAGACGACGTACAACTCCTGACAAGGCTCCTTTTGGGGGGTGAACCGGCGCCCCCGGTTTGACCGTTCGCGGTCAGGGGCGTCAGGATCGCGCCCCATGGTGAAGCGGAGCCGTACCTTCCTGATGTTTGTGCGGCGGGCAGCGTCGGCCCTGGTCGTCGCGGTGCTCGTGGTCGCCGGGTTCTGGTCGTCGTGGGGCACGGCCCAGCACGTGGTCCTCGCGAAGGGCCGCGACCACGGGACGCTGACGGTGACGGGCTGCGCGGACGACGTCTGCGCCGGGCCCTTCGCGCCCGTCGGCGACTCGGCGCCGCACGCGCGGGTGACGATTCCCGAGTCGGTGGCGGCGGAGCGGGGCGATCACCTGCCGGTGGTCCTGAAGCCCGGCACGACCCAGGCGGTACGCAGCGGCACGGCGGGCTTCCTGTACGCCTGGCTCCCCCTGGCGGGGGCGCTCCTGCTGGCCTCCCTGCTGGTGGCCGGGGGTCTGCGGATGCCGCGGACGGCGTGGGCGGTGGGCCTGCTGGGCGCGGCGACCATGGCCTGGACCTTCATCGCCCTGTAGCCCCGCGCCCCTGCGGGGCACCCGGCACGGCGCCGAGCGGGGTGGGGGGCGGAGCCCCGGGGGGCTCCGCCCTGGTGGGTCAGCCTGTGTTGCGGAGGCCCGCCGCCACGCCGTTCACCGTGAGGAGAAGCGCACGGGACAGCAGCGGGTCCGGAGCCTCGCCCCGGTCGGCCGCCGCCCGCTGGCGCGCGAGCAGCGCGACCTGGAGGTAGGAGATCGGGTCCAGATACGCGTCCCGGATCGCGAAGGTCTGCTGCAACACCGGGCTGGCGCCGAGCAGTTCATCCCGCCCCGTGATCCGCAGAACCTCCCGCACCGTCAGCTCGTGCTCCGCCTCGATCGTCGCGAACACGTGCTTCAGCTCGTCCGGCACGAGCGTGTCGACGTAGTGCCGGGCGATCCTGAGGTCCGTCTTCGCGAGCGTCATCTCCACGTTGGAGAGGAAGTTGCGGAAGAAGTGCCAGCGCTCGCTCATCTCGCCGAGCACCTCCTCAAGACCCGCCTCGCGCAGCGCCTTGAGCCCGGAGCCGACGCCGAACCAGCCGGGCACGATCTGCCGGGACTGGGTCCAGCCGAACACCCACGGAATGGCGCGCAGCCCGTCGAGTCCGGCCCCGGAGTCGGGTCGGCGCGAGGGCCGCGAGCCCAGGTGCAGCTCGGCGAGCTGGTCGACGGGCGTGGAGGCGAAGAAGTACGCCGGCAGGTCCGGGTCCTCGACCAGCCGCCGGTAGGCGGAGTGCGCGGCGTCGGACACGGTGTCCATCGCCGCGTCCCAGCGCGCGAGCGACTCGTCGGACTGGCGGGGCGCGGTGTGCAGGGCGGAGGCCTGGAGCGTGGCCGCGACGGTCAGCTCCAGGTTCTCCCTGGCCAGGGAGGGGATGAGGTACTTGTCGGAGATGACCTCGCCCTGCTCGGTGACCTTGATCTCGCCTTCGAGGGTGCCCCACGGCTGGGCGAGGATCGCGTCGTGCGAGGGGCCGCCGCCGCGGCCGACGGTGCCGCCGCGGCCGTGGAAGAGCCGCAGCCGCACCCCGTACCGGTGCGCGACGTCACGCAGCCGGCGCTGGGCGCGGTGGATCTCCCACTGGGAGGTGGTGATGCCGCCGAACTTGGAGGAGTCGGAGTAGCCGAGCATGACCTCCTGGACGTCGCCGCGCAGCGAGACGAGCCGCCGGTAGGAGGGGTCGGCGAGCATCTCGTCGAGGATGACGTCGGCGGCGCGCAGCTCGTCGGTGGTCTCCAGGAGCGGCACGATGCCGATCTTGGCCCAGCCGCCGTGCAGGTCGATGAGGCCTGCCTCGCGGGCGAGGACGGCCGCGGCGAACACGTCGTCGGCGCCCTGGCACATCGAGATGATGTACGACTCGATGACCTCGGGGCCGAACCGCTCGAAGGCTTCCTTGATGGTGCCGAAGACGCCGAGGGTCTTGTGTCCCGCCGCGTCGAGCGGGGCCGGGACCGGGGCGAGCGGGCGGCGCGAGCGGAGCTCCTTGGCGAGGAGCTTCTGCCGGTAGTCGCGCGGCATGTCGGCGTAGCGCCAGGACTCCTCGCCGAGCCGGTCGAAGAGCTGGCCGAGCGCGTGGTGGTGGGCGTCGGCGTGTTCGCGTACGTCCATGGTGGCGAGCTGGAGGCCGAACGCCGCGAGGGTGCGGATGGTGCGGTCCATGCGGCCGTCGGCGAACAGAGCGCCGCGGTGGTCGCGCAGGGACGTCTGGATGAGGGTGAGGTCGGCGAGCAGCTCGGCGGTGCCGAGGTAGTCGCGGCCGGGCTGGTGCGGGGTGCCCTTGGCGAGCCGGTCCTTGGTGTGGACGAGCTTCTGCCGGATGGCGGTGGCCTTGAGCCGGTAGGGCTCTTCGGCGTTGAGCCGCTTGTAGCGGGGGCTGATCTCGGGGAGCGCCTCGAGGTCGGCCTGGAGCGAGGTGAGGAGTTCCTCGTTCGCGCCGGCGTAGCGGATGGAGTTGGAGAGCAGCCCGCGCAGGAAGTCGATCATTTCGAGCGCGTCGTTGATGCCGTGCTCGTGCTGGAGGATCAGCACGTCCCAGGTGACCTTGGGCGTCACGTTGGGGTTGCCGTCGCGGTCGCCGCCGATCCAGGTGCCGAAGGTCAGCGGGCGGGTGCCGGGCGGCAGTTCGACGCCGACGCGTTCCAGTTCGGCGGCGAGGTCCTCCAGTACGTCCCCGACGGCGCCGGCGTGCAGCTCGTCGAGGTAGTAGATGGCGTTGCGGGCCTCGTCGGCGGGTTCGGGGCGTACGACGCGGAGCTCGTCGGTCTGCCAGACCAGGTCGATGTTCTCGGCCAGGCGCAGGTCGTGGCGGCGCCGGTCGGATTCGACGACCGGGGTCTCCAGGAGTTCGGCGATGCGGCGCAGCTTGTTCAGGACGGAGCGGCGGGCGGCCTCGGTGGGGTGGGCGGTGAAGACCGGCCGCACGTTGAGGTTCTTGACGCTCTGGCGGACGTGCTCGGGGTCGCCGTCCTTGAGCATGTCCGCGGTGCGGGCGAGGAGGCTGCCCTCGGCGGCGCGGTGGGCGCGCAGTTCGCGGCCGCGGTGGACCTGTTCGGCCACGTTGGCGAGGTGGAAGTAGGTGGAGAAGGCGCGCACCAGCTTGGCGGCGGTCTCCACTTCGGTGCCGCCGAGGAGGTCGGCGGCGGCTTCGCCGTCGCTCCGCGTCAGCGCGCGGACCCGCTCGACGAGCTCCAGGAGCTCGGGGCCCTCCTGTCGGACGAGGGTCTCGCCCAGGAGGTCACCCAGTCGGCGGATGTCGGCGCGCAGCTCGTTGCTGGCGGCGGGGGTCTGGTCGGCACTGCTCACAGGTGCGGCTCCTTGCAGTGTTTGAGCACGTCTGGAGGGTTCTGGAGGCTTGCGGACCGCGCTGTCCGACGACACCCAGGATAGGTGTCCCATTCCGCCCCGCCGTCACGGGCTCTTGTCCCCGGCCACGGCACTGCCATACTTACGTTGCCGTAGGTTACGCACCCGTAGCCGGGCGAATCCGCTCGTTTTCCTCACCCTGCCGGGGGTACTCCCCATGACCACCAGTCCCGATCTGCTCAAGTCTCCGGACGGATCTCCCCCTCCGTCCGCGACGCTGGGCGGCGAGAGCAAACGCTCCATCGAACAGATCGCCCTGCTGTTCTTCATCACGGTGCCGTTCGTGGCCCTGGTCGCGGCGGTGCCGCTCGCCTGGGGCTGGGGCGTCAGCTGGCTCGACATCGGCCTCCTCGTCTTCATGTACTACCTGGGCTGCCACGGCATCACGATCGGCTTCCACCGCTATTTCACGCACGGTTCGTTCAAGGCGAAGCGGCCGCTGCGGATCGCGATGGCGGTCGCGGGGTCCATGGCGGTCGAGGGGCCGCTGGTGCGCTGGGTCGCCGATCACCGCAGGCACCACAAGTTCTCGGACGCCGAGGGCGACCCGCATTCGCCGTGGCGTTTCGGCGAGACGCTGCCGGCCCTGATGAAGGGCCTGTGGTGGGCGCACATCGCATGGATGTTCGACGAGGAGCAGACGTCGCAGGAGAAGTACGCGCCGGATCTTCTGGCCGACCCTGCGATCCGCCGCATCTCGCGTGACTTCGTGTGGTGGACGATCCTGTCGCTCGCGATCCCGCCGCTGGTGGGAGGCCTGGCGACGATGTCGTGGTGGGGGGCGTTCACGGGGTTCTTCTGGGGCTCCCTGGTGCGGGTGGCGTTGCTGCACCATGTGACGTGGTCGATCAACTCGATCTGTCACGCGGTGGGCAAGCGTCCCTTCAAGTCGCGCGACCGCAGCGGCAACGTGTGGTGGCTCGCGGTCCTGTCGTGCGGCGAGTCGTGGCACAACCTGCACCACGCGGACCCGACATCGGCCCGGCACGGGGTGATGCGGGGGCAGCTCGACTCCAGCGCGCGGATCATCCGCTGGTGCGAGCAGCTGGGTCTGGCGTACGACGTGCGCTGGCCGAGCGCGGCCCGGATCGACTCCAAGCGGAATGAGGGCGGCCGGTCCCGGCGCAAGGAGAAGGCCGCCGAGGCGGCATGATGGACGACGTGGCGACCGACTCCAGCACCACCCGTACCACCAGCACCACTGGTTCCACCGGCGGCTCGGCAAGGGCCGCCGGCCGCGGCTCGGCCGGGGCCTCCGGCTCGGCCGAGAAGCCACGGCGCACCCGCAGGACCCGGATGACCGGGGCCGAGCGCCGCGAGCAATTGCTGGACATCGGTCGCACACTCTTCGCCGAGAAGGGCTTCGAGGGCACCTCGGTGGAGGAGATCGCGGCGAAGGCCGGGGTCTCCAAGCCGGTGGTGTACGAGCACTTCGGCGGCAAGGAGGGCCTGTACGCGGTGGTCGTGGACCGGGAGATGCGCTCACTGCTCGACGGCGTGACGGGCGCGCTGACCGCGGGCCATCCGCGGGAGCTCCTGGAGCAGGCGGCATTCGCGCTGCTCGACTACATCGAGACGTATACGGACGGATTCCGCATTCTGGTGCGCGACTCCCCGGTGGCCCAGTCGACCGGAACGTTCGCTTCCCTGATCTCCGACATCGCCACCCAGGTCGAGGACATTCTGGGCCTGGAGTTCAAGGCCCGTGGATTCGACGCGAAACTGGCGCCGCTGTACGCGCAGGCGCTGGTCGGCATGGTCGCGCTCACCGGCCAGTGGTGGCTGGACGTGCGGAAGCCGAAGAAAGCGGAAGTCGCCGCTCACCTGGTCAATCTGGCCTGGCACGGTTTGGACGGTCTTGAACCGAAACCGCGTCTCATAGGGCACCGTAAAAGCTGATTCGTTACCCCGCCGTTTCTTCTTTGATGCCTCCTCGGCCGAGATCGTTCAACTCGGGCCACAATTTTCACTTCAACTGCACAAGAATCAGCGGTAGTCTTCACGCACAATCCCGGGGGGGATTTTCGCCTTTCCTCGCGTGCCCTCACCCATGACTGCCGTACGGAACGCCGTACAGGCCGTCGGGGTGCATGTGCCGCGCTCCTTTCAGCGCGCCCACGCGACGACGCATACGCAGCGACTTGGTTCCCCCCGGGTCTACCCGCTTATTCCCATGGGGGGAATTTTGTCCTCTGTGCGCACCAAGCGCGCGAGCCGCCTCGCGGCCTGCACCGCCATCGTCCTGTCGGCGGGCATGCTGCTCGCCGGTCCGGCCTCGGCCGACACCGCTCCGGCGGGACCGCACGGCCCCGTTTCGACGCCGAAGCCCACGATCAACCCGTCGGCGACGCTGCCCCACACCAAGGCCCCGCTCAAGGCGAAGCAGCGGTCCCTCGCGGCCGGCGCGGCCGTCACCGGCGTGGCGAAGCCCCGCTTCGACCTGGGCGGCGACGGGGAGTCCGACATGCTCGCCCGTGAGCCCAACAACAAGCTGTACTGGGAGGACTGGCGGAGCGCCCAGAACCCCGAGTTCTACAACACCCTCGGCTCCTACAAGGACCTGATCCTCCCCGGTGACCTGGGCGGCGGCACCTCCCCCGAGGTGCTCGACCTGTCCCCGACCGGCGTCCTGACGCTGCACGCGGACGTCACCAGCTCCGGCATCTACTCCAGCGGCTGGTCCGGCTCCGGCTGGAACATGTTCAACAAGGTCGTCTCGGCCGCCGACCTCACCGGTGACGGCCACAACGACCTGCTGGCCCGCACCCCCGGCGGTGACCTCTACCTGTACGCGGGCACGGGCGACCTGAACGCCCCGTTCTCGGCCGGCAAGAAGGTCGGCAGCAGCTGGAACATGTTCGACCAGATCGTCGGCGCCAACGACGTGAACGGCGACGGCATCGGCGACGTCTACGGCCGTACGCCCAGCGGCGACCTGTACTTCTACGCGGGCACCGGCAACGCCGCGGACCCGCTGAAGGCGGGCGTGAAGGTCGGCTGGGGCTGGAACACGTACAACCAGATCCTCGGCGTCGACGACCTGAACGGAGACGGCAAGGGCGACCTGGTCGGCCGCGACCTGTCGGGGCAGCTCTGGTTCTACGGCTCGAACTCCGACGGCCAGCTCAACTCCCGCCTGGCCATGGGCAAGGGATGGCAGTCCGCCCAGCTCACCGGGTCGGGCGGCAACCCGGCCTACGGCAAGCAGGAGCTGTACGGCCTCACCGGCGCCGGAGCCCTCAACTACTACTGGGGCCAGGGCGACGGCTACCTGTCGGCGGTCTCCCCCGGCACCGCCGGTGACTGGGACGGCGTCCCCTACCTCGCCGCCCCCTCCTCGCTCGATGTCAGCGACCGCTGGGCCAGCCTGCTCTTCCTCGATGGTGCCGGCGAGCTCTACGTCAACGGCAACCAGCTCGGCGGCGGCTGGAACATCTACAACACCGTGATCGGTGTGGGCGACCTCACCGGTGAGGGCAACGGCGACCTGATCGCCCGCCAGGGCGGCAACGGCCACCTGTACCTGTACCCGGGCAACGGCCAGGCCACCGGCGTGTACTCGCGCATCGACATCGGCGCCGGCTGGAACGCGTACGACAAGCTCTTCGGCGCCGGTGACGTCAACGGCGACGGCCTGGCGGACCTGCTGGCCCGTACCCCCGACGGCACCCTCTACCTGTACGCGGGCACCGGCAACGCCAAGGCCCCGTTCAAGGGCCGGGTCAAGATCGGCACGGGCTGGAACATGTACGGCGCGAAGATGATCGCCGCTCCCGGCGACCTGACCGGCGACGGCCGTTCCGACATCGTCGCGGTGGACTCCTCCGGCAACCTGTGGCGTTACGACTCCAACGGTTCCGGCGGCTTCAACAGCCGGGTGAAGATCGGCTTCGGCTGGAACACCTACAAGTACGGCATCTACTAGGCCGACCCCAGCGGTACCGGGCGCCCCGCCCCCTCGTCGTGAGGGGGCGGGGCGCTCCCCGTTTCAGGCCCGCGCCGACGGCGGCAGCGGCTCCAGGAACTCCAGGCGGTTGCCGACCGGGTCCTCGGAGTAGAACCGCCGGTGGCCCGGGAGGTTCTCGTCCCACACGACCGGGGCGCCGTGCCCTTCCAGACGGCGGGCGTACGCCTCGATCGCGGTGACGCGGAGCCCGGGGTGGGCCTTCTTAGCGGGCCGGAACTCCTCCTCAACGCCCAGGTGGAGCTGGACGCTCCCGTACTGGAACCAGCAGCCGCCGCGGGCCGCGAGCGGCGGCGGCTTGGGGATCTCCGTCATGCCGAGCACGTCCTCGTAGTACGCCCTCAGCAGTGGCTCGCTGCCCGGCGGGGCGGCGAGTTGAACGTGGTCGACAGCGGCGAGCATCGCCGGGCCTCTCCTTCTCCCCCGCGTCCCGGCCTACTTCTTCCTGGCGACGGCGAAGATGCGGCGGAAGGGGAAGACCGTGCCGTGCGGGCCCGGCGGGTAGGCCTCGCGGAGCCGGTCGCGATATTCGGTGAGCAAGGCGTCAATGGCCTCCTGGTCCCCGTCGAGGGCGGTGAGCACGGGGCGCAGGGCGGTGCCCTTCACCCAGTCGAGGACGGGGTCCTGGCCGGTGAGCAGCTGGCAGTAGACGGTTTCCCAGGCATCGGTCTCGCAGCCGAGATCGGCGAGCTTGGTGAGGTAGTCGGCGGGTTCGAGGATATGGACGTAGCGCCGGCCGTGGTCGTCGAGGCGGCTGCGCCAGCGCGGGGAGTCGCAGAGTTCGGCGAGGATGGCGTGGCTGGGCGAGGTGAAATTGCCCGGCACCTGGAAGGCGAAGGTGCCGCCGGGGGCGAGCCCGTCGATCCAGGCGGGGAAGGAATCGGGGTGGTTGGGCACCCATTGCAGGGCCGCGTTGGAGACGATCAGGTCGTACGGTTCGCCGGGCACCCAGTGCGCGGCGTCGGCGACCTGGAAGTCGAGCCAGCCGCCGCCCGCGGTGGTGCCGGCGTAGTCCTTGTCGGCCTGCGCGAGCATCTGCGGGGAGAGGTCGAAGCCGGTGATGCGGGCGTCGGGCCAGCGGTCGGCGAGGCGGACGGTGACATTGCCGGGGCCGCAGCCGAGGTCGGCTATCCGGGGTGAGAGCCCGTCGGCCGACGGCAGGTCGGGTATGCGGGCGAGCAGGTCGAGGAACGGGCGGGTGCGGTGGCCGGCGTGGCGCAGATACTGCTGCGGGTCCCAGACCGGCGGCCCTGATGGTGCGGTCGACGATGAATCGGAATACATGTTCGAGCCCCCTTGCAGGTACGGCTGAGCGAAGCGGAACAGGGTCCCGGCCCCTCCATGCCCAATGGTGGCTCGATATATATCTTGACGTCAAGAGACTTCACGTCGAGGGACCCTCTACACTGATCGACATGGAGGACGAGGTCGACCGACTGGTCGCAGCATGGCGCCGAGAGCGCCCGGACCTCGACGTGGAACCGCTTGAGGTCCTCAGCCGGGTCAGCAGGCTGGCCCGGCATCTCGACCGGGCCCGCAGGCTCGCCTTCTCCGAGCACAGCCTGGAGCCCTGGGAGTTCGACGTCCTGACGTCGCTGCGGCGCGCGGGCGCGCCCTACCAGCTCTCGCCGGGTCAGCTCCTGACCCAGACCCTGGTCACCTCGGGCACCATGACCAACCGGATCGACAGGCTCGCCAAGAAGGGCCTGGTCGAGCGGCTGCCCGACCCCAGTGACCGCCGCGGGGTGCTCGTGCGGCTCACCCCCGAGGGCCGCGACCGCGCCGACCAGGCGCTCGCCGGCCTCCTCGAACAGGAGCGGGCCATCCTCGGCGAGCTCAGCCGCCAGCAGCGGGGTGAACTGGCGGCGCTGCTACGCCAGTTGACCGCCCCGTTCGACAACATCCCCGGCTAGGTCGGCGGGGCCCACACCCGCCCGGCGGGCCAGGGCGACGGCGGCCAGGGTGGAGTGCACGCCCAGCTTGCCGAGCACGTTCTGCATATGGGTCCGTACGGTGTGCGGGGACAGGAACAGCCGCTCGGCGACCGCCTTCCGGCCGAGCCCGGCCACCATGCAGCGCAGCACCTCGCGCTCGCGCGGGGTGAGCGACTCGACGAGCCGCTCCGATTCCGTACGGTGCTTGCGCGCGGCCGTCAGCTCCCGCAGGACGCCGGTGAGCAGCGCGGGCGGCAGATGCGTCTCGTCGCGCAGGACGCCCCGGATCACGGCGAGCAGCCGTTGCAGGGAGCAGTCCTTGGCGACCCAGCCGCACGCGCCGGCCTGGAGCGCGAGCGCCGCGCGGCGCGGGTCGTCCTTCTCGGCGAGGACGACGGTACGCACCGCGGGCTGGCCCGCGCGGACGCCCGCGACCAGCGAGATGCCGTCCACGAGCCCGTCCGCGCCGCCGCCGTCGGGGACCGCGCGGGCCACCGGGACCGTGGCGGACGCGCCCAGGTCGGCGTCGACGAGCATCACGTCGAACCTGCGGCCCTCGGCCGCGCCCCGCTCCAGGCAGCGCAGCGCGGCGGGGCCGCTGCCGGCCGCGGCCACGTCCACGTCGGGCTCCGCCGCCAGGGCCGCGGCGAGCGACTCGGCGAAGATGCGATGGTCGTCCACCACGAGAACTCGGATCCGTACCAAGTGACACCCCCAGGGTCGGAGGACGGACCGGTACGGGTACGGCGCCCGGAGCCGGGATCACCACAGACGCACGGCCGCCGCCATGCACTGAGTAGTACCCCACCCCGGGCGACGTACCCGACTGTCTCGCCCCCTGATCAACACCGGCCCCCACCGGTGTTGTGCATCAGCGTAGGGCCGTCGGCGGTGCGGGGAAGGCACTTTGCAGAACTGTTTGAACCCGGACGGCTACGTGGCGTACGCAGATGTTTAAGGTGAGTTCCATGTTTCGTATCGAGACAGAAGTGGACAAGGACCGTCAGGTGGAGCTGCAACGGCGGCTGCGCGACACCAACACCGAGCGCTCGCCGGTGCTGCGGGCGATGCGGGGGACTCCGGCGGAGCGGGAAGTGCCGCTTCAGGTCTGGGGGTTGAACGAGGCGGGGCTTGTGGCGGGGGGTCTGGTGGGGCGCACCTGGGCGGGTTGGCTCCATGTGGACCTGCTGTGGGTCGACGCGGGGTTGCGGGCGGCGGGGCTGGGCAGCCAACTCCTCTCTTCTGCGGAGGAGTTGGCGCGCTCCGAGCGGGGCTGTGTGTTCTCCCGGGTGGAGACGTGGGACTTCCAGGCGCCGGAGTTTTACCGCAGACGGGGGTACGAGGTCGTGGCGGCGATCCCCGACTACCCCCCGGGCGTAACCGAATACACCCTGACCAAGCCCCTCCCCTAACCCCCGGGGCTCCGCCCCAGCCCCCGTGTCGCGCCTTAAGGGCGCTCGTCCTCAATCGCCGGACGGGCTGAGGTGGCCTCCACAGGCCGGGGCCGAAGAGCCGGACGAGCTGAGGTTGCCGATGCTGGGCATGCCGCCAAGGCCCACCCACCCAGGGGCGCGGGGCTGTGTCTCTCGCGCGGCTCCGCCGCGGTGGGCGCGAGCAGGGAGCTCGACTCCGGGTGCCCTACTAGGGGCGCGGGGAACTGCGCCAGACGCGAGCACGATCCGCACCCGAAAGCGGGGTTGCCCGGGGCTCCGCCCCAGACCCCGTGTCGCGCCTTAAGGGCGCTCGTCCTCAATCGCCGGACGGGCTGAAGATGCTCGAGATCGGCACCCTGCCAAGGCCCACCCACCCAGGGGCGCGGGGAACTGCGCGAGACGCCAGCACGGTCCGCAGACGAAAACGGGGCCGGGGGCAGCGCCCTCACAGAAGTTGGTGGGCTCCCCGGGACGGGGTCGCTTCGAAGAGGCGGGGCGGGGTCAGGGACGCCGAGGCGAACGCGGAGTTCAGCGCGGCCGAGACCCGCTGGACCCCCGCCGTCTCCACGAGCACGATCGCCGACCCCCCGAACCCCCCACCCGTCATCCGCGCCCCCAACGCCCCCGCACCGACCGCCGTCCCCACCACCAGATCCAGCTCAGCGCAGGACACCCGCAGATCGTCCCGCAGGGAGGCGTGGCCCTCGGTGAGGACCGGGCCCACCCCCCGGACGTCGCCCGCGGCGAGCAGCCCCGCGACCCGCGCGACCCGCTCGTTGTCGCTCACCACGTGCCGCACATAGCCCCGCACCGTCGGCGAGGACAGCTCGCGCAGCGCGTCGGGCAGTCGCGCGGAGGACAGTTCGCGCAGGGTCCGTACACCCAGCTCCCGCGCGCCCCGCTCACAGCCGGCGCGCCGCTCGGCGTACGCGCCGTCACCGAGGGCGTGCTGCACCCGCGTGTCGACGACGAGGAGCCGCAGCCCGTGCGCGGGCAGGTCGAAGGGGATCTGACGCCGGGTCAGATCACGAGCGTCCAGGTGCAGGACGTGGCCCTCGGCGCAGCACGCCGACGCCGTCTGGTCCATGATTCCGCAGGGCACGCCGACGAAGGCGTTCTCCGCCCGTTGCGCGAGCGACGCCAACTCCGCCATGGAGAGCGGGAGTTCCAGCAGGTCGCGCAGGGCCAGCGCCGTCACCACCTCCAGCGCCGCCGACGACGAGAGCCCCGCCCCCGTCGGCACCGTGGACGTGAGGTGGACGTCCGCGCCCTTCACGTCGTGGCCCGCCTCGCGCAGCGCCCACACCACGCCCGCCGGGTACGCCGCCCAGCCCGCCCCCGACCGCGGCTCCAGCTCGTCGGTGCGCAACTCCACGACCGGGCCTTCGATGTCGGCCGAGTGGAGCCGCAGCACCCCGTCGCTGCGCAGGGCGACCGCCGCCACCGCGGTGTGCGGCAGCGCGAGCGGCATGACGAAGCCCTCGTTGAAGTCGGTGTATTCGCCGATGAGGTTGACCCGGCCGGGCGCCGCCCACACCCCGTCCGGCTCGTACCCGTACAACTCCCGGAAGGCGAGCGCCACCTCACTCATCGCGGGCCCCCCGCACGGTGCGTGCGAACGCCCAGGCGTCCGCGATGATCCCGGCGAGGTCCGCGCGGGTGGGCCGCCAGCCGAGCCGGTCGTGGGCGCGCAGCGCGGAGGCGACGAGGACCGCCGGGTCGCCGCCGCGGCGGCCCGCGACGACCTCGGGGATCTCATGGCCGGTGACCTTGCGGACGGTCTCGATGACCTCGCGCACGGAGAACCCGTTGCCGTTGCCCAGGTTGCAGACGAGGTGGTCGCCGGGGGTCGCCGCGTCGAGGGCGAGGAGGTGCGCCTCGGCGAGGTCCGCCACGTGGATGTAGTCGCGCACGCAGGTGCCGTCGGGGGTCGGGTAGTCGTCACCGTATACGGAGATGAACTCCCTTTCCCCCAGGGCCACTTGGAGGACGAGCGGGATCAGGTGGGATTCCGGCGCGTGGCGTTCGCCGCACGTGCCGTACGCGCCCGCCACGTTGAAGTAGCGCAGCGACACCGCGGCGAGGCCGTGCGCGGCGCACTCCCCCGCGATCATGTGGTCGACGGCGAGCTTGGACGCGCCGTAGGGGCTGGTCGGCGCGGTGGGCGCGGTCTCGGTGACGGGGACCGAGGCGGGTTCGCCGTAGGTGGCCGCCGTGGAGGAGAAGACGAGGCGGCGCACGCCCGCCTCCCGCATCGCGGCGAGCAGCGCCATGGTGCCGCCGACGTTGTTGGCCCAGTACTTCTCGGGCACCGCGACCGACTCGCCGACCTGCGAGAACGCCGCGAAGTGGAGGACCGCGTCGAAGGAGGGGTCGAGCCACCGCGCGGCGTCCTGGACGCGGCCCTCGATGAAGGCGGCGCCGGCCGGGACGGCTGCGCGGAAGCCCGTGGAGAGGTCGTCGAGGACGCTCACGTCGTGGCCGGCCTCGACGAGGTGGGCCGCCACCACGCTGCCCACATACCCCGCGCCGCCCGTCACCAGGTACTTGCTCACGTGCTTGCCACCTCTCGCAGTCGCTCGGCCGCGGTCTCCGGCGGCACGTCGTTGATGAACACGTTCATGCCGGATTCGGAACCGGCGAGGTACTTCAGCTTGCCGGAAGTACGTCGGATGGTGAAAAGCTCCAGATGGAGCCCGAACTCCTCGCGGTCGACGGCTCCCTCGCCCCGGAACGGCGCCTGGTGCCAGGCGGAGATGTAGGGGGTGGGCGGCTCGCCGGGGCCGAAGATCCGGTCGAAGCGCCTCAAGAGTTCCAGGTAGATCTGTGGGAACTCTGTGCGCGCGCCGTCGTCGAGGGCGCGCAGGTCGGGGACGCGCCGCTTGGGGTGCAGATGGACCTCGTAGGGCCAGTGCGCGGCGTACGGCACGAACGCGACCCAGTGTTCGCCCTCCAGAACCACCCGTTCGCCGTCGGCGAGCTCGCGCCGGACCACGTCGTCGAAGAGGTTGCCGCCGGTGCGCTCGCGGTGTTCGGCGAGCGAGCGGAGCATGAGGGCGGTGCGGGGGGTGGTGAAGGGGTAGCCGTAGATCTGGCCGTGCGGGTGGCCGAGGGTGACGCCGATCTCGGCGCCGCGGTTCTCGAAGCAGAACACCTGCTCCACCTGCGGGAGTTCGGCGAGGTCGGCGGTGCGGTCGGTCCAGGCCTCCAGGACGAGGGCGGCCTGCTCCTCGGTGAGGTCGGCGAAGGAGGCGTCGTGGTCGGGGGTGAAGCAGACGACCTCGCAGCGTCCGGAGTCGCCGGCGAGGGAGGGGAAGCGGTTCTCGAAGACGACGACGTCGTAGTCGGCGGCCGGGATCTCGCTGTCGAGGCCCTCGCGCGAGGGGCACAGGGGGCAGGCGTCGGCGGGCGGCAGATAGGTGCGGCCCTGGCGGTGCGAGGCGACGACCACGGTGTCGCCGAGCAGCGGGTCGCGGCGCAGCTCGGACGCGGTGGACACCGGGTCGAGCGGGCGGCGGTCGCTCTCGTCCCGCACCAGGTCGTCCCGCGCGTCGTAGTAGAGCAGCTCACGACCGTCGGCGAGCCGGGTCGACGTCTTCTTCACCTGAACCTCCACCATCCAACAGAATCGCACACAACAAACCACAAGCCAACAGTCACCGTCAATGGCCCTGCACGAGACCACGCGAACGGCGGCAGGCCGACCTGCGGACCCACGCCCGATCACAATCAAACAAACAATCTCATCAAAAGTGTTCAGTTTCTGAACATCGAGGCGTAGGTTCCCGTCCCGGATCGGTACGTCCGGATCAGCACGACCGGATCGGTAAGCGCGACGAAGCGGGTACGCATGCAATCTCTGGCCGCGGGGCTCCGGCTCCCCACCAATGGGCTCGACTACACGATTTTGGCGATCTACTTCATCGTCGTCCTGGGCATCGGCTTCGCCGCCCGCGCCAGCGTGAAGACCAGCCTCGACTTCTTCCTCTCGGGCCGTTCGCTGCCGGCCTGGGTGACCGGGCTCGCGTTCGTGGCCGCCAACCTCGGCGCGACCGAGATCCTGGGCATGTCCGCGACCAGCGCCCAGTACGGCGTGGCGGTCGTGCACTGGTACTGGATCGGCGCGATCCCGGCGATGGTCTTCCTCGGGCTCGTGATGATGCCGTTCTACTACGGCTCGAAGGTGCGCTCGGTGCCGGAGTTCCTGCTCCAGCGCTTCGACAAGTCGGCGCACCTGCTGGCGTCGGCGCTCTTCGCGTTCGCCGCGGTGCTGATCGCGGGCGTCAACCTGTACGCCCTGTCGATCGTCGTGGAGGCGCTGCTCGGCTGGCCGCAGTGGGTGGCGATCGTGGTCGCCGGGCTCTTCGTGCTCGCCTACATCACCATCGGCGGGCTCTCCTCGGCGATCTACAACGAGGTGCTCCAGTTCTTCGTGATCCTGGCCGCGCTGATACCCCTGACCATCCTCGGCCTCAAGCGCGTCGGCGGCTGGGACGGCCTGACCGGCTCGCTCAAGGCCAGCCACGGCCACAACTTCCTCTCCGCGTGGGGCGGCACCGGCATCGGCGAGTCCAACCCGCTCGGTGCGAACTGGCTGACGATCGTGCTCGGCCTCGGCTTCGTGCTCTCCTTCGGCTACTGGACCACCAACTTCGCCGAGGTGCAGCGCGCGCTCTCCGCCAAGAACCTCAGCGCGGCCCGGCGGACCCCGCTGATCGCCGCCTTCCCCAAGATGTTCATCGTGTTCCTGGTGATGATCCCGGGTCTGGTCGCGGCCGTCCTCGTCCCGAAGATCGGCACCCCGGGCTCGTCGCTCACGTACAACGACGCGATCCCGCTCCTGATGCAGGACCTGCTGCCCAACGGTGTGCTCGGCATCGCGGTGACCGGTCTGCTCGCGGCGTTCATGGCGGGCATGGCGGCGAACGTGTCGTCCTTCAACACCGTGTTCACGTACGACATCTGGGCCAAGTACGTGAAGAAGGACCGGCCGGACGCTTACTACCTGCGGTTCGGCCGCCTGATCACGGCGATCGGTGTCCTCGCCTCGATCGGCACGGCCTTCATCGCGTCGTCCTTCTCCAACATCATGGGCTACCTCCAGACGCTGTTCTCCTTCTTCAACGTGCCGATGTTCGTGGTCTTCGTGATCGGCATGTTCTGGAAGCGGGCGTCGGTGAAGTCCGGGGTGTGGGGGCTCTTCGCGGGGACGTCGGCCGCGATGGTCAACTACTTCTGGATCTACAAGCAGGGCGTGATCTCGATCCCGACCGACCAGGGCGCGAACTTCGTCTCCGCGATCGTCGGGTTCGTGGCCGGCGCGGTGGTGATGGTGGCGGTCACGCTCTTCACCGCGCCGAAGCCGGCGGCGGAGCTGGCGGGCCTGGTGTACGGGACGAAGTCCCCCGGCATCGAGGAGCCGCCCGCCGAGGGCGACAGCGCGTGGTACCGGCGGCCGGCGCTGCTGGGCTGGGGCGCGATTGCGCTGGCCGCGCTGTGCTATGTCCCGTACTCGTTCTGAAGCCCCCTGCTGACCGCCTGACTGACTGACTGACTGACTGGAGTCAACGCAATGTCCGAACTGCACGACGAGGTAACGGAGTTGGAGCGGAAGTCGGCGTCTGCGGCGCGGCTGTTCGACATCCGTCGGATCATCGGGGGGTTGTTCACCCTGTACGGGGTGATCGTGACGGTGGCCGGGGTGATGGCGTCCGACGCGGACCTCAAGAAAGCGCAGGGGATCAACATCAACCTGTGGACGGGCCTGGGGATGCTGGCGCTCGGCGTCTTCTTCCTGACGTGGCTGAAACTCCGCCCCCTGGCTCCGCCGGACCCCGAGACCCCCTGACCCCGGCCCAGCCGAAAGGCCCTCCCCGTCTCGCGCAGTTCCCCGCGCCCCTGGCGGGATCGGTGCCGGGCGGCATGCACCTCCCCAGCCCGTCCGGCGATTGAGGACGAGCGCCTTTCGGGCGCGAACGGGGTCTGGGGCAGAGCCCCAGGAGTCTGGACCCCAGCCCGTTCACCACCCCCGGAGGGTTTCGGGAAGGGGCGGGGTGGGGCATCCCGGGGCCTGGGGCGGAGCCCCAGTGACCCCGCCGCACTTCGGGTGCGGACCGTGCTGGGGCACCCGCGCAGTTCCCCGCGCCCCTAGTAGGTGACCCGGCATCGCACCCGCGACCCACGCCCACCGCGGCGGAGCCGCGCAGAAGGTGCAGCCCCGCGCCCCTGTAGGGCACCCCGCGTCAGGGGTCAGGGTGTGGCTCGGTCCAGGAGGCCGGTTCTGGCGGCCAGGGCGGCCGCCTCCAGGCGGGAGCCGACGCCCAGCTTCATCAGCACCCGCTGGACATGCGTGCGCGCCGTGGAGGGCGCGATCCCCATCCCCGCCGCGATCACCCGCGTATCCTCCCCGTCGGCCACCCGCACCAGCACCTCCACCTCCCGAGGCGTGAGCAACGACAGGAGCCGCTGCCCCTCGTCGTCCGGCTGGGCCGCGGGGTTGAGGAGTTCGGCGAACGCGCCCTGGAGGAGCTGCGGCGCGACCGCCGCCTCCCCCGCCCGAGCCTTGGCCATCGCCCGCTCGACGCCCTCGATGCGCTCGTCGTGCCGCACGTACCCGGAGGCCCCCGCCGCGAACGCCGCCGCGATCCCCCGCGGGTTCGGCACCGGACCCAGCACCACCACCGCGACCTGAGGCCGTTCCCGCTTGATCCGCACGATCGGGTCGAACACCCCCGGCTCGGCGGGCGAGGCCGTGCCGAGGAGGCAGACCTCCGGCGCCCGGCTCACCACCAGCTCGGCCGCGCCGGCGACCGGAGCCGTCGCGGCGAGCACCCGGTGGCCTCGTAGTTTCAGCGCCGAGGCGAGTGCCTCGGCGAGCAGCCGGTGGTCGTCGACCACCATGAGCCGCACGCCCATCGAGCTACCCCCATCCCCGGCCCGCCCCTCTTGCCCCGGCAAGCTACACGCTTGTTCGACGTCACGCTCCGCTTACCGGAGAGATGCCCCCGGAAGGCCGAATTCTCCGGCATGCGGGACCGGTTGAGGAAGTGCGCGGGGCGGGAAGGGGGCGCACGCCCTCTTCCCGCCCCGTGCGGACCGCGGCTCGCGCCGGTCCCGGATCAGCTCGTGCCGGTCGCCATGAACAGGAACTTCTTCTCGGAGTCGCTGTCGGAGTACGGCTTGCTCAGGAGCTGGGCGCCCAGGTACAGCCGCCCGTTGCCGTACAGGATGTCGGCGTACTTCCCGGAGAAGGACTGGATCGCGTCGCGTACGGACCGCTCGGCCGGGTTCTCCAGGAGCAGCGTCGACTTGAGGCTGCCCCCGTCGATGCTGACGACCTGGCTGCCCTTGTCGTACGGGCCCTCCTTGTACGCGATGACGTTGTTGCCGTCCATGCGCAGCGGGTACGCCGTGTAGCCGTCACCGGCGTCGGCCTTGCCGGGCACGGGCTGGCCCGTGGTGAGGTCGAAGGCGATGATCTCGTTGGTGCGGCCGATGGAGCCGGTGCCGCCGGCGTTGTCGTGCTCCTCGGTCGGCACGTACAGCTTGCCGTTGCCGGCGACGACCATCGTGCACTTCTCGACGGAGGTGCTGTCGCAGCTGGCGGAGTACTTGTCGCCGGGCGCCGGGATGCGGGCGAGCAGCTTGCCCGTCTTGTCGTCGACGGAGAAGAAGTCGGAGATCCCGCTGCCGTCGCCCGCGCTGTCGCCGACGTCGGCGGCGAGCACCAGGGGCTTGCTGGAGACGATGTGGGCGTAGTCGATGCCCGGCATCATCTTGTACGTGGAGGTGGGCTGACCGGTCTTCGGGTCGAGGGTCTGCACGTTGATGGTGGGCTTGTCGTAGTCGCCGCACTTGCGGACCGCCACGAGCGCGTCACCGCCGCCGTAGCCGACGTCCTTGCACTGGTCGGCCGTGGTGGTGGGCTTCCACAGCTCCTTGCCGGTGGTCAGGTCCCAGGCCGCACCGCCGTCGAGTCCGCCCGCGGCGACGGTTCCGGCGCCCACGGTGATCTCGTCGAAGCGGGACTTGCGGTCGCCGCTGGCGCCCTTGACGTCGGCCTGCCACAGCAGTTTGCCGGTGTTCAGGTCGAGGGCCGCGACCTCGGTGCAGGAGGGGTACTTGGAGCCGCTCTCCGTGCTCTCGAAGGCGAACGCGGTCTTGCCGTCGGCGGAGGCGTGCGAGCTGGCCTCGCAGACGTTGCCGGTCAGCGGGAGCGTCCAGAGCGGGGTGCCCTTGGCGGGGTCGTAGCCGACGATCTGCTTGACGCCGGCCTTGACGTACACCTTGTCGGTGAGCCAGGAGCCGTGCACCGAGGTGAGGTCGGTGACCTTGGGCTGGGGGGTCTGGAAGAGCACCTTGGCGGAGGTGTTGGCGGGCGCCTTCTCCTTGCCGCCGCCTCCGGTCGCGCTGCCGCCGTCGCCCTTGGCGCCGCCGGTGTCGCCCGTCTTGGCCTCGCTCTTGCCGTCGTCCTTGCCGGTGGCGTACCAGATGCCGCCGCCGACGATCAGGGCCACCGCGACGACCGCCGCGATGATGATCATGAGCTGGGTGTTGGGCTTCTTGCCGCCTCCGGGGCCGCCGGGGCCGGGCGCGCCCGGCGTTCCGTACTGCGGCTGCATGGGCTGGGTCGGCGGCTGGCCCGGGTAGCCGTAGCCGGGCTGTCCCGGCTGCATCGGCTGGGTGGGCGGCTGGCCGGGCTGGCCCGGGTAGCCGTAACCCGGCTGCTGCGGCGCGGCGTTCGGATAGCCGTAACCCGGCTGCTGCGGCGGGGTGTTGGGGTAGCCGTAGCCCGGCTGCTGCGGGGGCGTCTGCGGGTAGCCGTAGGCCGGGGGCCCCGCGGGCGGCGGGGTGCTCGGCGGCCCGGCGGGCGGCGGCGGAGCAGGCGTGCCGTAGCCGCCGGCCGGGGGCTGCTGGGGCGCGCCGAAGCCGGACGCCGGGGGCTCCTGCGGGGCGCCGAACCCCTTGGGCGCGTCATTGGGCTGCTGCGGGGGCTGGGGCGGTTGGGGTGGCTGGCTCATGCTGTGGTGACCTCTGGCTTCAAGAAGGGCGCGGAGACGGGGAGTTGGGGCGTCACTTGCCGAAGGACAGGATGGAGTTGTCCTTGTTGTCGCCCTTGGGGCCCTTCACCATGGTGTTCATGAGGAAGAACCGTCCGCCGACCCACGCGGCCGCGGGGTCGTAGAAGTTGCGTTCGGTCGAGCCGGCCGATGTCGGGCTCTGCATCGTGATCTGCGGGGTGCCGCCGGTCAGCGGGAGCGACGCGATGGAGGCCGCTTCCTCGACGCCGGGCTCCACGTAGAGCGTGAGCTTGCCGTTCTCCAGGGCGAGCGGCTCCATCGTGCGGCCCTTGGGCGCCGCCGCGTGCCACTTCTCCGCACCGGAGTTGAGGTCGAAGGCGACGACCTCGTTGCTGCGGCCGACACCCAGCTCGCCGCTGTCCTTGCCCTCGGTCGCCATGTAGAGGGTGTTGGCGTCGGCCGTCACGCCCCAGCAGCCGCCGAGCGAACGCTCGACGATGCCCAGGCCCACGCAGTTGGCGGTGAGCGACGACTTGGTCTTGACCGACGAGCGGAGCTTGCCGTCCGGGCCGAAGGCGGAGATGTTCGACGCCTTCTTGTCCCTGTTGGTGGCGTACACGACCAGCGGGTCCATGGAGTAGACGCGGGCGACGGTCCAGCCCTTGTCGTACTGGAAGCTCCACTTGGCCTTGCCGGTGGCCGGGTCCACCTCCTGGAGGACCTCCGACGACGGGGCGTCCAGGTCGTTGTTGTTGGGGTCGGTGCAGCTGCTCACGGCGATGAGCTTGGTGCCGCCCGCGTACGCCTCGGGGTGGCAGTTGCCGGTCTTCGGGTTGCCGAAGACCTTCTTGCCGTCCGTCATCGAGTAGCCGCTCGCGCCGCCCATGCGGGACACCGCCACGGTGTTGCCGCTGATGGCCAGGTCGAGGCTGACCATGGAGTCGAAGAGGCCCTCGGCCTGGACCTGCACCTTCCAGCCGAGCTTGCCCGTGGCCAGGTCGACCAGCTGGAGCTGGTTGCACTTGGCGTCCTTGGTGTTGTTCTCCTGGACGCCGAGCACGACCTTGCCGTCCGCGGTGGGCTTCGGCGCCGCCCCGCAGATCGGGGTGTCCAACGGCACCGACCACTTCTGCTTGCCGTCGGCCACCGCGTAGCCGACGATCTCCTTGTACATGGCCTTGACGACGGTGTCGCCGAGCGCCCACGGGCCGTACTGGTCGGCGCCGCCCTGCGGCAGCGGGGTGTCGTTCTCGTGCAGCCAGACCTTCGCGTCGCCGGCCTTGGCCCCGGAGTTGAGGTCGTCGCTGCCGTCGCCGCGCCCGTTGCCCTTGCCGTCGCCCTGGTCGACCGAGGCGGAACCGCTCGGTACGGCGCTGTGGCTCGTGTCGGCGACGGGCTTCTTGCCGCCGTCGCTGCCGCTCGTCGCGAAGTACACGCCGCCGCCGATGACGAGGAGGGCCGCGACCGCCGCGGCCACGATCACCGCGGGCTTGCCCTTGAAGGGGTTCTTGCCGCCGTCACCCTGCGGAGGCACCGGCCCGCCCGGGTACGGCGGCTGGCCCGGGTAGCCGTAGCCGCCCTGCTGGGTCTGGGCGTACGGTCCGCCCTGCGCGCCCGCCTGCGGATAGCCGTAACCGGGCTGGCCCGGCGCCGTCTGGGGGTAGCCGTAACCCGGCTGGCCCGGGGCCGTCTGCGGATAGCCGTAACCCGGCGCGGGCTGCGGGGTTCCGTAGCCGGGCTGCGGCGCGGCCGGCGGCATCTGCGGCGGCTGCGCGGGCGGCGTGGGCGGCGCGGCCGGCATCTGCGGCGGCTGCGGCGGCGGTCCCTGCGGCTGGGCAGGGGGGCCCTGGGGCTTGTCCTGCGGTGCCCCGAAGCCCCCCTGCGGTGGCTGAGAACTGGGCGGCTGGGTCACAGCGAGATACCCCCGAATTTGCGTCTTTGCGTCTTTACGTCAGTCGAACGGAGCTACTTTCTATCACTCGGAGCAGCGCGCACCACGGGCCGGTCCACCCCTGTTCCCAAGGGAGAACCGGCCCGTGATGCTGCCGTTATGGACTCTGTACGCCGTCTCTACGCAAGCGCCGCAAGACGTACGTACGGGTATGTGTGTCAGGCCTCCTCGGCCAGTTCGAGCCAGCGCATCTCCAACTCGTCCCGCTCGACGATCAGTTCGCGCAGCTCGGCGTCGAGCTTGGCCACCTTCCCGAAGTCCGTGGCGTTATCAGCGATTTGCGCATGCAGACTGGTCTCGCGGTCGGAGATCTTGTTGAGCTGCCGCTCGACCTTCTGGAGCTCCTTCTTCGCGGCCCGCGCGTCCTGCGCGGAGACAGCGGGCGCGGCCTTGGCGGCGAAGGACGCCACCGGGGCCGGCGCGGACTCGATCATCCGCTGCCTGCGCTCCAGGTACTCGTCGATGCCGCGCGGCAGCATCCGCAGCGTGGCGTCGCCGAGCAGCGCCCACACGTGGTCGGTGGTGCGCTCGATGAAGAACCGGTCGTGGGAGATGACGACCATGGAGCCGGGCCAGCCGTCGAGGAGGTCTTCGAGCTGGGTCAGCGTCTCGATGTCGAGGTCGTTGGTGGGCTCGTCGAGGAAGAGCACGTTCGGCTCGTCCATCAGCAGGCGCAGCAGCTGGAGGCGGCGGCGCTCACCACCGGAGAGGTCACCGACCGGCGTCCACTGCTTCTCCTTCGCGAAGCCGAACTGCTCGCACAGCTGGCCCGCGGTCATCTCGCGGCCCTTGCCCAGGTCGACCCGGTCGCGGATCTGCTGCACCGCTTCCAACACCCGCAGGGCGGGCGGCAGTTCGGCCACGTCCTGCGAGAGGTAGGCGAGCCGTACGGTCTTGCCGACGACGACCTTGCCCGCGGCGGGCTGCGCCTCGCCGCCGGTGTTCCAGGCCTCGGTCAGGGCGCGGAGCAGCGACGTCTTGCCCGCGCCGTTCACGCCGACCAGGCCGATGCGGTCGCCGGGGCCGAGCTGCCAGGTCAAGTGCTTGAGCAGCAGCTTCTCGCCGGCCTGTACGGTCACGTCCTCCAGCTCGAAGACGGTCTTGCCGAGCCGCGCATTGGCGAACTTCATCAGCTCGCTGGTGTCGCGCGGCGGCGGCACGTCGGCGATCAGCTCGTTGGCGGCCTCGATGCGGTAGCGCGGCTTGGAGGTGCGGGCCGGGGCGCCGCGGCGCAGCCAGGCCAGCTCCTTGCGCATCAGGTTCTGCCGCTTGACCTCTTCGGTGGCGGCGATGCGGTCGCGCTCGGCGCGCGCGAAGACGTAGTCGGAGTAGCCGCCCTCGTACTCGAAGACCGAGCCGCGCTGCACGTCCCACATGCGGGTGCAGACCTGGTCGAGGAACCACCGGTCGTGGGTGACGCACACGAGGGCCGAGCGCCGCGCCTGGAGGTGGCGGGCCAGCCAGCTGATGCCCTCGACGTCGAGATGGTTGGTGGGCTCGTCGAGGATGATCAGGTCGGGCTCGCCGATCAGCAGCTTCGCGAGCGCGATGCGGCGCCGCTCGCCACCGGACAGCGGCGCGATCACCGTGTCGAGCCCCTGCGCGAACCCCGGCAGGTCGAGCCCGCCGAACAGGCCCGTCAGCACGTCGCGGATCTTGGCGTTGCCGGCCCACTCGTGGTCGGCGAGGTCGCCGATGACCTCGTGCCGGATCGTGGCCTTCGGGTCGAGCGAGTCGTGCTGGGTGAGCACGCCGAGCTGGAGCCCGCCCACGTGCGTGACCCGGCCCGTGTCCGGCTCCTCCAGCTGCGCGAGCATCCGGATGAGGGTGGTCTTGCCGTCGCCGTTGCGCCCGACGACCCCGATCCGGTCCCCCTCGGAGACGCCGAGGGAAACGCCGTCGAGCAGGGCACGGGTCCCGTACACCTTGCTGACTGCCTCGACATTGACCAGGTTGACGGCCATTTCACTCCTGAGCGCGGGGATGGATCGTCATCCAGAGTAGTCGCAGCTACCGACAGCAGCGGTCCGTACGCTGAGCGAGCGTACGGACACGGAGGGTGGACGGTACGGTCACGAACCGTCACCCTGGGTGAGTTGAGCGGGGAGATCAACTCACCGGAAGGCGGCGGCACATGACCGACGACTGTGAACGGGGCGGGGGCGGCGCGGGTGCGGGCGAACCCGTGCCGTCCGACAGCCTCAAGACGTTCGGGGCGTTCGTGCAGGGCCTGCGCGAACACGCCGGCCTCACGCGCGACGCCTTCGCGACGCTGGTCCGCTTCTCCAAACACACGGTGGAATCGGTCGAGCAGGGCCGCCGCATGCCGGACGAGGAGTTCGTGGAGCGCGCGGAGGTTGCCCTTGGCAATACGGGGGCGCTTCGGCGGGCGTACGGGCATCTGACGCGGCAGCCGGGGCTTGCGGCGTGGTTCAGGGAGTGGGCGCGGCGCGAGCGTACGGCGGTGAGCCTCTGCACCTACGAGTGCCGGATGGTGCCGGGGCTTTTGCAGTCGGAGGCGTATGCGCGCACGCTGTTCGAGAACGCGGTGCCGCCCCTCACGGACGGGCAGGTCGCGAGGCAGCTCGACGCGCGGATGGAGCGCCAGCGGTTGCTCCGGGAACGGCCGAACGTGCCGTTCAGCTTCATCGTGTCCGAGGCCGTGTTCCGCGAGCGCCTGGGTGGCCGGGACATCACGGTCAGCATGCTGGACCACGTGCTGGAGAGCACGAAGCCTCGCAATGTGACGCTCCAGGTCATGCCCCTCGGCTGCGAGCTGCACGCATGTTTGGACGGACCCTTGCAACTGCTGGAGGGGCCTGACGGAAAGCGCTATGCGTACTCGGAAGGGCAGCGCAACGGCAGGTTGATCAGCGATCGAAAAGAGGTAGTCCCACTCCAGCAGGCTTATGACACACTGCGATCGCAGGCTCTCAACTCAACCAAGTCGCGGGGCCTGTTGGAGCAGATCCGAGGAGCCCTATGAGCACCCCCGAACTCACCTGGTTCAAGAGCAGCTTCAGCGGCACGCAGGGCGACAGCTGCGTCGAAGTCGCCCTCGAATGGCACAAGTCGAGCTACAGCGGCACCCAAGGCGACGACTGCGTCGAGGTCGCCCTCGGCTGGCACAAGTCGAGTTACAGCGGCACCGAAGGCGACAGCTGCGTCGAGGTGGCCGTCTGTCCCGCCACGGTTCATGTGCGGGACTCGAAGGACAAGGCCCGCCCCCACCTCGCCCTCTCCAGTGAGGCGTGGACCGCGTTCGTCGCGGCGCACCGGGGCTGACCTCCCCGGCAACTCCCGCCCCGCAGAGCTGAATTGACGCTGTGCGGGGAACGATGGCCCCGGCCGGTGCGTCTCCCCTAGCCTGTGATGATCCGGGGGAGGGTGGGGCTTTCGATGCAGCGTCTTGGCGATGCCGATCCGCGCACGGCCGGACCGTACGCGCTGGTGGGGCGGCTCGGCGCGGGCGGGATGGGCGCGGTGTACCTGGGCCGGTCGGCCGGGGGACGGACGGTCGCGGTGAAGGTGGTGCGGCCGGAGCTGGCGAACGACGCCGGGTTCCGGGACCGGTTCCGGCGGGAGGTCGCGGCGGCGCGGCGAGTGTCGGGCGCGTTCACCGCGCCGGTCCTGGACGCCGACACGGACGCCGACGTGCCGTGGATGGCGACCGCGTTCGTGGTCGGGGTCTCGCTGCACGAGGCGGTCGCGGCGCACGGCCCGCTGCCGAAGGACGCGCTGCTGATGCTGACGGCGGGGCTCGCGGAGGCGCTGACCGCCGTGCACGGCGCCCGGGTGATCCACCGCGACCTCAAGCCGGGCAACGTCCTGCTCGCGCTCGACGGGCCGCGCGTCATCGACTTCGGCATCGCGCGGGCCACCGACGGCACGGCGCTCACCTCGACCGGCGCGGTCATCGGCTCGGCGCCGTACATGTCGCCCGAGCAGGCGACGGGACAGCCGCTGACGGCGGCGAGCGATCTGTTCGCGCTGGGCTCGACGGTGGCGTTCGCGGCGGGCGGGCGCAGCCCGTTCGGGGACGGCGGCGCGGCGGCCGGGGTGCTGTTCCGGGTCGTCCACACCGAGCCGGACCTGGACGCGCTGCCGCCGGAGCTGCGTCCGCTGATCGCGCGGTGTCTGGCGAAGGAGCCCCGGGAGCGGCCCACGCCGCGCGAGGTGATCGACTTCGTGGAGCGGGGCGACCGCACGTCCCCGCACGAGGGCTGGCTCCCCGGGGCGGTCGCGGCGGACGTCCTCGCGGTGCGGGCCGTCATGACCGCGCTGCCCGCACCCGAGCCGACCCGGGTCCTCGACCCGCCGACCCAGGACCTTCGCGGCGGGTCGTCCGGCCGGGGGCCCGGTCGGCGGAACCTGATCCTGGGCCTGGCCGCCGGGGCGCTCGCGGCGGCCGGGGTCGGCACGGCGGTCGCGTTGAACGGAGACGGATCGGGGTCGGACGGCGGCGCGTCCTCCGGGGTGTCGGGCCGCCCGGCGGGGGCCCGCAGCCGCCCGTCGGGGAACGACGTCACCGAGGCCAAGGTCGCCTGGCAGGTGAAGCAGCCCGCGACGTGCCCGCAGGTGGTCTCCGCGGGCGGGGTGGTGGCGTGCGTGTCCCTCAACGAGATCTGGGGGCTCGACGACCAGGGCCGTACGCGGTGGAGCGTCAAGGGCCCCGACCACGGCGTGCAGTTCTCCGTGCAGGGCCCCACGCCCAAGGCCATCGCGGCGGTCGACGGCGGCCGGCTGTACGTCGCCGCGCTGGCGGCGCCGACGGCGGCGGACCTGAGCTTCCGCAGCACGGTGCTCGGGCTCGGCCTGAGCGACGGCAAGGACGTGTGGACGGCCGGGCTCGACACACCGCCGACCATGGGCGCCATGTTCCTGCCCGGCATCCGGGACGGCAAGGCGTACGTGGCCGTCATGCTGCGTACCGCGGGCAGCGCCGCCACCCCCACCGGCTACGGCATCTGGGCGCTGGACCTCGCCTCGCGCAAGACCGCGTGGTTCCACGGCGGTGAGCCGCTCCTGGCGCACTTCGCGCTGCCGCCGGCCGGCGACCGGATGCTGATCGGCGACACCGGACACCTGAAGGGGCTGGACGCGAAGGGCGCCGAGGCCTGGACGCAGAGCGTGACGAGCGCGGCGGTCGGCGCGGTGGGCCGGTACGGCGTCGTGGTGGACACCTCCGGCACGCTGACCGTCCTCGACCCGGCGACCGGCAAGAAGGTGTGGAGCATGCCGGGGGTGGAGGGCGCGGCCCTGCGCGGCGGTGTCGTGGCCGCCAACCCCGACGGCAGCGTGCTGTACGCCCTGCTCGCCGACGGCGACGGCGGGCTCACCCTGGCCGCCCTGGACACCGCGAACGGCACCAAGCGCTGGACGGCGCCGCTGCCGCTCGACGGCACCAAGAGCTCCACCGTGCGCGCCCGGCTCCTGTACGCCGATAAGACCCTGTACCGGATGGACTCCACGGCGGTGGTGTGGGCCTGCGACCCGGCCGACGGCAGACCGCTGTGGAAGTACACGGGCCTGCGGGGAACGGACCCCGCGAACCTCGCCTGGGCCGCCGGCGACGGCCGCCTGTGCATCTCCGACACGGCCGCCACGACGGTCGCCGCCCTGCACGCGAACGGAGCCTGACCATGGAGCAGTTGGACCCTTCCGACCCGCCCAGGATCGGCCCGTACGTACTGCTGGGGCGGCTCGGCGCGGGCGGCATGGGCGCGGTGTACCTGGGCCGGTCGGCGGGCGGACGCACCGTCGCGGTGAAGGTGATCCGCCCCGAGCTGGCCGGTGACGCCGGGTTCCGGGACCGCTTCCGGGTGGAGGTGGCGGCGGCGCGTTCGGTGTCGGGGGCCTTCACGGCGCCGGTGGTCGACGCCGACCCGGACGGTCAACTCCCTTGGCTGGCAACGGCGTTCGTGCCGGGCGTCTCGCTGGGCGAGGCCGTGGCGGCCGGTGGTCCGCTGCCGCCGGGCACGCTGCGGGCGCTGACCGCCGGGATCGCCGAGTCGCTGGCCGCGATCCACGCGGCGGGCCTCACCCACCGCGACCTCAAACCGGGCAACGTGCTGCTCGCCCTCGACGGTCCGTACGTCATCGACTTCGGCATCGCTCGGGCCGCCGACGGCACGGCGCTCACCGCGACGGGCATGGTGCTCGGCACGCCGGAGTACATGTCGCCCGAGCAGGCCATGGCGCGCCCGCTGACCCCGGCGAGCGACGTGTTCTCGCTGGGCGCGACCCTGGCGTTCGCCGCGCGCGGCTCGGGGCTCTTCGGTGGCGGCGATGTGTCGGACGTGCTGCGGCGGGTGGTGCGCGACGAGCCGGACCTGTCGGCGGTGCCGGAGGATCTGCGCCTGATGGTGGCGGCCTGCCTCGCGAAGGACCCGGCCGACCGGCCCACCCCGCGCCAACTGGTCGCGTTCGTGGAGCGGGAGGGGGCCGTGCCGACGGCCGGGGCGTGGCTGCCGCCCGCGGTGACCGCGGCGATCGAGCGGGCGGCGGCGGTGCTGACCCCGCACCAGGAGGCGGGGACCGTACGCCTGCCCGCGACTCCCCCGCTGCCGCCGCCGGTTCCTGACGACGCTCCACCCTCCACCGCCCCCTCGGGCGCCTCCCTCCTCGGCCGCCGCAGGCTGGTGCTCGGCCTCGCCGGGGGTGCGGCGGCGCTCGCGGGCGGCGGGGTGGGGCTCGGGCTGTGGCTGGGCGGCGGCACGTCGAAGGCGGCGGGCGACGCGAAGCCGTCCTCCTCGGCCCCCGCCCTGACCGACCCGCTGCGCCCGCTGGACACGACTGTGGTGGCGAAGGAGCTGTGGTCGGCGGCCGTCGCGGAGCCGCTCACGCAGATCGTCGGCGGGGGCGGGGCCGCGGGGGCGGGCGGAACGGGCGCGGGCGGAACGGGCGGCGCGGGGACGGTGGTCGCGGTGGGCGGCAAACACCTGGCCGCCTTCGACGCCACGGGCCGACCCGCATGGGGCCCGCTGGACAACGCGTCGGCCCAGCCGGGCCCCAACCTCACCGGCGCCCCGGCCGCGATCGCGAACGGGCTGCTGTTCACGGCCGCCGCGACCGGTGCGGGCGCGCTCCAGCACGAGCTGCGGGCCGTGTCCCTCGACACCGGCAAGATCGCGTGGACCCTGCCGTCACCGGACAAGCTGATGTACTCGATGGCGGTGGTCGGCGTCCTCGACGGCCTGCTGTACGTCACCGGCCAGACGTCGGCGACGGTCGCGACGCCGAACGACCCCAAGTCGCCCGTCACCATCAAGTCGGGCATGGCCCTGTGGGCCGTGGACCCGGCGACCCGGTCGATCCGCTGGCGCACGCTGATCACGGACACCTCGTACGGCCAGGGCAAGCTGTACGTGCCCTCATCCGGCAAGCGACTGCTGTGGGCGAGCAGCAACACGGACGGCAGCGCGCGGACCATGGCCGGCCTCGACACCACCGCGCGAGGGAAGGCGGTGTGGGACCAGCCCTCGCCCGGCGACGGGGACGCGAAGGCCTCCGTCATGATCGAGGGGGGCCTCGCCCCGTGGCGCGACGGCCGGCACAGCTCGGCGGGGGGCCGGTTCCTCTACCTGTCGGACCGGCTGTACGTCCTGGACCCGGACACCGGCCAGATCGCGTGGAAGTCCCCCGCGGTCCCCTTCCAGTCCGTGGTGGCCGCGCCGGACGGCCGCACGGTCTACGGCGTCGCCCCCGACTACAAGCTCCACGCGTTCGTGTATGCCTTCGACGCGGGCAGCGGCGCGGTGCGGTGGGCGGGTTCGCTGCCCATGACGACGGGCGTCGACGTGGCCGTCGAGTACGCCGACGACACGGTGTACGTCACAACGGGCGCCATCCTGTGGGCACTTGACGCGCAGGACGGCAAGGCGCGCTGGAAGTACGAACTGAGCGGCGGCGTGCTCGCCACCCGAACCCCGATCTGGGCCGGCGGCGGCCGGGTCTACGGCACGACGACGAAGGGGCTGGTGGCGCTGGGGCGGTGAGGGGGCTCGGCGTGTGAGAGGGGGTTCGGTTACGCGGGGACTACCGTGGCGCCGGGGGCCGGTGACGTGGCGGTCCGCGCCGTGCGGCACGTGCCGGACGTCGTGAGGGCGGCGGCGACGGTGTCGGCGGTTTCCGCGTCGGCGCACAGGAACGCAGTGGTGGGGCCCGAACCCGAGACCAGGGCGGCGAGCGCGCCGGCCGCGGTGCCCGCCGCGAGGGTGTCGGCGAGGGCGGGGCGCAGGGAGAGTGCGGCGGCCTGGAGGTCGTTGCTGAGCGTGGCCGCGAGCGCCTTGGCGTCGCCGGTGCGCAGCGCGTCGAGGAGGTCGGGCGAGGCGGCGGGGTCGGGGGCGGCGGGGGTGAGCCGGTCGAACTCGCGGTAGACGGCGGGGGTGGAGAGCCCGCCGTCGGCCACGGCGAAGACCCAGTGGAAGGTGCCGCCGACCTCCAGGGGGGCCAGCTTCTCGCCGCGCCCGGTGCCGAGGGCTGCGCCGCCGACGAGACCGAACGGGACGTCGCTGCCCAACTCGGCGCAGATGTCGAGGAGTTCGACGCGGGAGGCGTTCGTACCCCACAGGGCGTCGCAGGCGAGGAGTGCGCCGGCGCCGTCCGCGCTGCCGCCGGCCATGCCGCCCGCGACGGGGATGTCCTTGTCGATGTGGATGTGCACGTGGGGCTCGATGCCGTGGCGGGCGGCGAGGAGCTCGGCGGCGCGGGCGGCGAGGTTGGTCCGGTCGAGCGGGACCTGGTCGGCGTCCGGTCCGGTGCAGGTCACGCGGAGCGTCTCGGCGGGGGTCACGGTGACGGTGTCGTAGAGGCCGACCGCGAGGAAGACGTTGGCGAGGTCGTGAAACCCGTCCGACCGCGCGGGACCCACGCCGAGCTGGGCGTTGACCTTGGCGGGGGTGCGGGTGGTGACGGTACGGGGCTTCACGGGGCGAACTCCTTCAGGTGCGGACCCGCCCATCTTCCCCCACCCAGCCCCCGGGGCTCCGCCCCAGACCCCGAACGCGCCTGAACGGCGCTCGTCCTCAAACGCCGGACGGGCTGAAGATGCCGAAGCTGGGCATCCCGCCAAGAGCAGCCCACCCAGGGGCGCGGGGAACTGCGCGACCAGCCACCCACGGACCGCAGGCGAAAACGGCGTGCCCGGGGCTCCGCCCCAGACCCCGAACGCGCCTAAAGGGCGCTCGTCCTCAATCGCCGGACGGGCTGAAGATGCCGAAGCTGGGCATCCCGCCAAGAGCAGCCCACCCAGGGGCGCGGGGAACTGCGCGAGACGCGAGCACGGTCCGCAGCCGAAGGCGGGGTTGCCTGGGGCTCCGCCCCAGACCCCGTTCGCGCCCGAAAGGCGCTCGTCCTCAAACGCCGGACAGGCTGAAAATGCCCATGCCGCCCGGCAGCGAGAAGTTCGGGGGCGGGGCTAACCGCGCGCGGGGTTGTTTTCGGCGATGGCGGCGAATTCCTCCACCGTGAGGGATTCACCCCGCGCCTGCGGAGAGACCCCCGCTCCCACCAGCGCCGCCTCCGCCGCCGCAGGCGACCCCGCCCAGCCGGACAGCGCCGCCCGCAGGGTCTTGCGGCGTTGCGCGAACGCCGCGTCGACGACCGCGAAGACCTCCGCCTTCGACGCGGTCGTCGCGACCGGGGCGGACCGGCGCACCAGGGAGACCAACCCCGAGTCGACGTTCGGCGCGGGCCAGAACACGTTCCGCCCGATCGACCCCGCCCGCTTCACGTCCGCGTACCAGTTCGCCTTCACCGACGGCACCCCGTACACCTTGTTGCCCGGCTTCGCCGCGAGGCGGTCCGCGACCTCCGCCTGGACCATGACCAGGGTGCGCTCGATGCTCGGGAAACGGCCCAGCATGTGCAGGAGGACCGGGACCGCCACGTTGTAGGGGAGGTTGGCCACCAGGGCGGTGGGCGGCGGGCCCGGGAGCTCCTGGACCTGCATCGCGTCGCAGTGGACGAGCGAGAAGCGGTCGGCCCGGGTCGGCATGCGGGCCGCGATCGTCGCGGGGAGCGCCGCCGCCAGTACGTCGTCGATCTCCACCGCCACGACCCGGTCCGCCGCCTCCAGGAGCGCCAGGGTCAGCGAGCCGAGACCCGGCCCCACCTCCACCGCCACGTCGTCGGGGCGGACCCCGGCGGTCCGGACGATCCGGCGGACCGTGTTGGCGTCGATGACGAAGTTCTGGCCGCGCTGCTTGGTGGGGCGTACGCCAAGCGCTGCGGCCAGTTCGCGGACGTCGGCGGGGGTAAGAAGCGCGTCGGGCTCAGTGGTGCTCACCGATACAGCCTACGGCCGCAGTGCGGCCACGGACTCGACCCCCGGCTCACGAAGAGCTTCTTCGCCCGGAACGTCTGCTCCCCGGCCGGTGCCTGCTCCGCCCGGCCGCTGCCGCCGAGCGCGTGCCAGGTACCCGGGTCGAACTGGTAGAGGCCGCCGTACGTCCCCGACGGGTCGAGGGCGCGCGGCCGGCCGCCGGACTCGCAGTGCGCGAGGCCGCTCCAGTTGAGGTGGTCGGCGCCGCCCACCGACGCCGGCAGCGCCTTGGTGCCGACCTTGACCTGCTGCGTGACGGGCGCCCGGACGATCTCCTCGGCGATCTTCTTCGGCTTCTGCCGGACGCCGTTGACGGTCCGCAGCGCGTACGTGACGCGGCGCGCGCCGGGCCTGCCCTGACGGGCCACGACCTGGGTGCCCGCGAAGAGCGTCGCGTCCTTGGTCTTCTCGACCCGGAACGGGATGGGCTCCTCGCGCACCTCCTTGGTGCCGCTGATCCGCATGACCGTGACGGTCTGTCCGTCGCGCGGGAACGACGAGGGCGCGACGGAGGTGGTGTCCTGGCCCTGGAGCGCGATGCCCGCCTCGTCCAGCGCCTCGGCGACGGTGGCCGCGTTGGTGCGCAGGGTGTGTTCGCGGCCGTCCGCGAGGAAGGTCAGCGAGCGTTCGGTGCGGACGTCGAGGGCGAGGCCCGCGCGGCCGATCGCCGAGGAGCGGGACGCCGACAGGTAGGCGCCCTCGGCGCGCACGCCGAGCTGGCGCAGGGCGCCCTCCACGGTGTCGGCCGTCGTCCACACCTGGCGGCGCTGCCCGTCGAGGGTGAGCTGCACGGGGCGGCCGTACCGGACCACGACCTCGTCCCCGGCGGCGAGTTCGGCGTCCCGGCCCGGCGCCACGATGTCGTGCGCGCCGACCGGTACGTGCTCGTCGTCGAGGAGCTCCTCGACGCTGTCGGCGAAGGTGTGCATGGTGCGGGGCACGCCGTCGACGGTGAGCTTCACCGCCTTGTCGCTGACCAGGAACGCGGAGGTGCCGCCCGCGAGGAACGCCACGACCAGGGCCTGCGGGATGAGCCGGCGCAGTCCGGGCGCCCCCGATGACCTGCGGCGCCGCGCGGCGCGCCGCGCCCCGGCCCGCCCGGCGCCGTCCGCGCCCCGGCGCGGCCCCTCGGGTGCGCGCGGCTCGGGCACGGGCAGCGGGGCGCCGGGGAAGGAGGCGCCGGGCAGGGGGGCGAGGGGGAGAGGGGCGATCTGGGTGTCGAGGTCGGCGTACGCACGCGCGTAACCGTCCTGACCGCCGCGTGCGGCGCGGTGACTGCCCTGCGGATTGCTCACGACGCTCCAGGGTCCGGTCCGATGGTGCGGGCCGGGACACTAGCGGAGCGGCGGTCACTCTCCAAAGCAACTCGACTACGCAGTGTCGTGGCACTACCCTGTGCGACGCCTCCGGCCGCCCCGCGGCGGCCGGAATTCGTTATCTCTCAGTAATCAAACGCGCGCGCGGTGTTGTCCGCGATCGCCGCAGCCAGCGCGTCTTCGCCGATGCCCCGCACCGCCGCCATGGCGCGCACTGTGACCGGAATGAGATACGGCGCATTGGGCCGTCCGCGGTACGGCGCCGGCGTGAGGAACGGCGCATCCGTCTCCACCAGAACGAGCTCCAGCGGCGCGACCGCGAGCGCGTCGCGCAGCGGCTGGGCGTTTTTGAAGGTCACGTTTCCCGCGAAGGACATGAAGTACCCGGATTTCGCGCAGAGTTCGGCCATTTCCGCGTCGCCGGAATAACAGTGGAAGACGGTGCGTTCGGGTGCGCCTTCTTCGCGCAGAATGCGGAGCACATCGGCGTGCGCGTCGCGATCGTGGATGACGAGCGCCTTGTTCCGGCGCTTGGCGATCTCGATGTGCGCCCGGAAGGACCGCTCCTGGGCGTCCTTGCCCTCGGGACCCGTACGGAAGTAGTCGAGGCCGGTCTCGCCGACGCCCTTGACCCAGGGGAGCGCCGCGAGCCGCTCGATCTCGGCGAGCGCCTCGTCGAGGGCGCCGTCACCGCCGGGGCCGCGCGCGCCCTGCCGGGACCAGCCGTCCGGGTCGCCATGGACGATGCGGGGCGCCTCGTTGGGGTGCAGGGCCACGGCGGCGTGGACGGCCGCGTACGCCTCGGCGGTCTCCGCGGCCCACTGGGAGCCCTTCACATCGCAGCCCACCTGGACCACGGTGGTGACGCCGACGGCCGCGGCCTTATCCAGGGCCTGTTCGACCGTCCCGTCCTGCATGTCCAGGTGGGTGTGCGAATCGGCCACCGTCACGCCGAGGGGCTCGGGCAGCGGTGGCGGGGCATCTTTTGCGGCACTCATACGGCCGATCCTACGAAAGGGGCGCGCCGTGCCGCTCGCGCGCGCCCCTCGTAGGCGTCCGGGCTACTTCCGGTGGAAGGGGTGGAGGAGGTCCGACAGGTGCCAGTGGTGCTCCGGCTTCACGGCGGCATCGGTCCCGTCGTGCGGCGCGGCCCCGTCCTGGGGGGCGGGTGCGGGCTGTGCGGGAGCGGGCGCGCGGTGCTGGATCATCCCCTGCTGGGCCGAGGACACCCGTCCGGAGCGCATGATGCGCACCACGTGTCCGCCGCAGTTGAGGCAGGTGGGGGAGGACAGCGGGGAGGGCACCCGGTCGCCATTGGCCTTGTATATGACGAACGCCTGGCCCGTGGCGTCTACGTGGTGCTCTATCTCGTACGCCTGTTCCCAGCCGTATCCACACCTCATGCACGCGAAGGCATACGCCTCGTGTGCCGTGGTCTCAGCGATCTCACTCATGTGCCGGCTCCTCTTGTCCGCTGGACAAGCTCTTGCGAGCGCTCTTGCGAGCGGGGGCGAAAGGTTCCCCGATCCAGGAGACGCCTTTCGCTGCCAAAACGCATCAGGTGCTGTCGAGAGTTGGCGTGGACTTGGCCTTTCCTAGAGCTGCGTCCTTTTACCCGCCCTGGCGCACGGCCTGCGTTTTACTTTTTACGATAGTCCTTTACCGTCCGCAGGGCTCTGACGTGCCGCGTTCTTTGCCGCCACCACCGCGTCGAAGACCTCCCGCTTGGGTAGACCGGTCTCGACGGCGACGGCCGCGATGGCCTCCTTGCGCCGCTCCCCCGCCTCCTCGCGCACCTGCACCCGCCGCACCAGCTCGGCCGCGTCCAGGTCGGCGGGCCCGGTGTCGGGGGCGCCCTCGACCACCACGGTGATCTCGCCGCGCACCCCCTCGGCCGCCCACGCCGCGAGGTCCTTGAGGGGGCCGCGCTTGACCTCCTCGTACGTCTTGGTCAGCTCCCGGCACACGGCCGCGCGCCGCTCGGCGCCGAACACCTCGGCCATCGCGGCGAGGGTGTCGTCGAGGCGGTGCGGGGCCTCGAAGTAGACGAGGGTGCGGCGCTCGTCGGCGACCTCGCGCAGCCGCCCGAGGCGCTCGCCGGCCTTGCGCGGCAGGAACCCCTCGAAGCAGAAGCGGTCCACCGGGAGCCCGGACAGGGCGAGCGCGGTCAGCACCGCCGAGGGGCCCGGCACCGCCGTGACCTTGATGTCCTTCTCGACGCAGGCCGCGACCAGGCGGTAGCCGGGGTCGGAGACCGAGGGCATGCCGGCGTCGGTGACGAGCAGCACCCGCGCGCCCCCTTCGAGCGCCTCGACCAGCTCCGGCGTGCGCGCCGACTCGTTGCCCTCGAAGTACGACACCACCCGCCCCTGGGTGTGCACCCCGAGCGCCTGGGTGAGCCGGCGAAGCCGCCGGGTGTCCTCGGCGGCGACGACATCGGCCCGCTCCAGCTCGGCGGCGAGCCGCGGCGGGGCGTCCGCGGTGTCACCGATGGGAGTGCCTGCGAGTACGAGTGTTCCTGTCACACCGACCATCCTCGCAGCCCGCCGGGGCCGAGGTCGCCGGGCCCGGCCACGGGACTCCCATAGGTGAGTTCCCTACGATGGCGCGGTGACCAGTACTGCGCCACCGACCCTGCCGGGCCACGACGCCGGGGAAGACCCGCCCTCCTGGCAGCACCGCATGCGCCGGTTCGGCCATGTCGTGCGGCCGAGAACCGGACTGCGGGAGCGTCTGGTGCCGCCGTTCACGCGGCCCCCGGGACAGCTGTGGACGGTGCTCGGCGTCCCCCCGCTGTGGGGGGCGCGCATCGTGCGCTGGTCGGCGTGGGGAGGACCGCTCCTGGTCACGCTGGTCGCCGGGATCATGCGGTTCTGGGGCCTCGGCTCCCCGCACGCGGTGATATTCGACGAGACGTACTACGCCAAGGACGCCTGGGCGCTCATCAACCACGGCTACGAGGGCGACTGGCCGAAGGACGTCGACAAGGCGATCCTCGACCATCCGGACCAGGTCCCGGTGCCGACCGCACCCGGCTATGTGGTGCACCCGCCGGTCGGCAAGTACGTGATCGGCATCGGCGAGAAGCTGTTCCACTTCGGCTTCACCCCGTTCGGCTGGCGCTTCATGGTGGCCGTGCTCGGCACCCTGTCGGTGCTGCTGATCTGCCGGATCGGGCGGCGCCTGTTCCGCTCGACGTTCCTCGGCTGCCTCGCGGGAACCCTGCTCGCGGTCGACGGACTGCACTTCGTGATGAGCCGCACCGCGCTGCTCGACACCGTCCTGATGTTCTTCGTCGTGGCCGCCTTCGGCTGCCTCCTGGTCGACCGCGACCGTACGAGAGCCAGACTCGCGGCGGCGCTGCCCGAGGACGAGGACGGGCAGCTGCGCCCCGACGCGGAGATCGCGGCGGGCCTGCGGTTCGGGTGGCGGCCCTGGCGGATCGCGGCCGGCCTGATGCTGGGCCTGGCCTGCGGCACCAAGTGGAACGGCATCTACATCCTGGTCTTCTTCTGCGTGATGGCCGTCCTGTGGGACGTGGGCGCGCGGCGCACGGCGGGCGCGGTCAGCCCCTACCGGGCGGTCCTGCGCCGGGACGCGTTCTGGGCGTTCCTCTCCACCGTGCCGGTCGCGATCGTCACGTACATGGTGTCGTGGACGGGCTGGTTCGTCACCGACAAGGGGTACGGGCGGCACTGGGCGGACGGCCGCGCGGGCCTCTCCCCCGACCACATCAAGCTCCCCGTCATCGGCACCATCAACAACCTGCCGCAGTTCGACATGAGTTGGGTGCCCGCGTCGCTGCGCAGCTTCTGGCACTACGAGACCGAGGTCTACAGCTTCCACGTCGGCCTCACCGAGGGCCACACCTACCAGTCGAACCCGTGGAGCTGGCTGGTCGACGGCCGGCCCGTCTCGTACTACTACGAGAGCCCGAGCCCCGGCACCGGCGGCTGCCCCTCGGACGCGGCCGGCAAGTGCGCCTCCGAGGTCCTCGCGCTCGGCACCCCGCTGCTGTGGTGGGCCGGCTGCTTCGCGCTCCTGTACGTCCTGTGGCGCTGGATCTTCCGGCGGGACTGGCGGGCCGGCGCGATCGCGTGCGGCATCGGCGCCGGATACCTGCCCTGGTTCCTGTACCAGGAGCGGACGATCTTCTTCTTCTACGCGGTCGTCTTCGTGCCGTTCCTGTGTCTGGCGGTGGCGATGATGATCGGCGCGATCATCGGGCCGTCCCCGGGGACGGGCGGCGCGGCCGCTCCGGCGGAGCCGGGGTTCGGCGCCGGGGAGCGCAGGCGCGCGGTGGGGGCGATCGGCGCGGGGGTGCTGGTGCTCCTGATCGTGTGGAACTTCATCTACTTCTGGCCGATCTACACCGGCGCGGCGATCCCCGTGGACGCCTGGCGCAGCCGGATGTGGCTGGACAGCTGGGTGTGACACCGGTCGCGTTCCGGTAACCGTTGGGACAACTGCCGGTCCCGCTGTCGGTGTCGTCCCGTAGAGTCACCCGCAAGTAACCCCTTGAACGCGTTCAAGGGGTTCGGGGGACTCCTGGGGAGGGGAACTGCGGGATGCGCAGTGGAGCGAAGGTCGCCATCGCAGGCGGAGTGTTCGTGGTGGTCGCCGGCGGCGTGGCGTACGGGGGCTACACGCTGGTGGGCGGCGACGGGGGCTCCGGCTCCACGCAGAGCCGCACCCAGAACGCGCCGGCCCGCACCGGCCCGCTGAGCGCGGACGAGATCAAGGAGACGTCCACCGCCTTCCTTCAGGCGTGGGCGAAGGGGGACACGGCCGCCGCCGGCGCGCTGACCAACAACCAGTCGGTGGCCGCGACGGCCCTGACCGGGTACCGCGACGACGCGCACATCACCGACGTCGTGGTCACGCCGGGCACGCCCAGCGGGGCGGTCGTGCCGTACACGGTGAAGGCCCAGGTCTCCTTCGAGGGCAAGACGGCTCCGCTGTCGTACGCCTCCCAACTGACCGTCGTGCGCGGCCAGTCCACGTTCAAGCCGCTGGTCGACTGGCAGCCCGCGGTACTGCACCCGCAGCTGAAGGCGGGCGAGCACCTGGTGACGGGCGGGGCGGCCAACCCCGAGATCGAGGCCGTCGACTACAAGGACCGCCCGCTGACCAAGGAGAAGTACCCCTCGCTCGGGGCGATCCTGGACGGTCTGCGCGAGAAGTACGGCGCGAAGGTGAACGGCACGGCCGGCATCGAGCTCCAGATCAAGGGCGCCAACACCCCTGCGCGCACCCTGATCACCCTCCAGAAGGGCTCCCCCGGCAAGCTGAAGACGACCCTCGACGCGGATGTGCAGGCCGCGGCGGAGAACGCGGTGAAGCGCTTCGGCGAGTCGTCGGTGGTCGCCGTGAAGCCGAGCACCGGGGAGATACGGGCGGTGGCGGACAACCGGACCGACGCGTTCCCCGCCTCGCTCCAGGGCCGGGTCGCCCCCGGCTCGACGATGAAGATCGTCACGGCGGCGATGCTGATCGAGAAGGGCCAGGTCTCCGCGGACCAGCCGGCCGAGTGCCCCTCCAGCGTGGTGTGGCAGGGCGTCACCTTCCACAACCTGGACAACTTCTCCCTCACCGACCAGCCGTTCTCGAAGAGCTTCGCCAAGTCCTGCAACACCGCCTTCATCAAGAAGGTCGACGACGTGAAGGACAACGGCGCGCTCGGCCGGGTCGCGTCCAGCTACTTCGGCATCGGCCAGGACTGGAAGGTCGGCGTGCCGTCCTTCGACGGCAGCGTGCCCGCGTCCGAGGGCGCCGAGACGGCGGCCGCGTACATCGGACAGGGCAAGGTGCAGATGAGCCCGCTCGACATGGCGTCCATCGCCGCCACCGCGCAGTCGGGCCGCTTCCGCCAGCCGGTGATCGTGCCGCAGTCGCTCGACGGCCGCGCCCTGGCCCAGGCCTCCCCGCTGCCCGCGGGCATCGACGCCCAGCTGCGCAAGATGATGCACCTCACCGCGACCGCGTCGTACGGCACCGCCACCCAGGCTATGAGCGGGGTGCACGGCGACAAGGGCGCCAAGACCGGCTCCGCCGAGAAGGACGGGCAGAACAAGTCGGACAGCTGGTTCGCCGCGTACAGCGACGACCTCGCGGCCGCGGGCCTGGTCCAGTCCGGCGGGCACGGCGGCGACGCGGCGGGGCCCATCGTGGCGCAGGTGCTCCGGGCGGGCTGATCCCGGCCCGGTGGGCGGCGTCGAACCCCGGATCGTATGGCCCGTACACGGACAACTAGCGTGCGGGCCATGAACGCATCGGAACACCCCGCCGGCGAAGGCGGGCGGCGCCCATGACCGTGACCGTCACCTGCGCGGTGCTGCTCGCCGCCGTCACGCACGCGGGCTGGAACGCGCTCGCCCACCACCTCAAGGACCAGCTCCTCTCGTTCACCCTGATAGGGGGCGGCGGCGCGCTGATCGGCCTGCTCGCGCTGCCGTTCGTGTCGCTGCCCGCCGCCGGCGCCCGGCCGTACCTGCTGGTCTCCGCGGTGCTGCACGTCACGTACATGCTGCTGCTGATGCGCTCGTTCTCGCTGGGCGACTTCGGGCAGATGTACCCGATCGCGCGCGGCACCGCGCCGCTGGTGGTGACCGTGCTCGCCGCGGTGTTCGTGCACGAGATGCCGAGCCCCTGGCAGACGGCGGGCGTGGCGGTCTCGTGCGCCGGGCTCGTCGGGGTCGCGCTGTGGGGTCTGCGCGGCACGCGGCCGCCCTGGGCCGCCATCCTCGCGGCCCTCGCCACCGGGCTCGCCATCGCCGGATACACCGTCGTCGACGGCGTCGGGGTGCGCGCCTCGGGCTCCTCGTTCGGCTACATCGCCTGGCTGATGATCCTCCAGGGGCTCGCGATCCCCGCCTACGCCCTGTACGCGCGCGGCCGTCAACTGGGCGCGCAGCTGCGTCCGTTCGCGGCGCGCGGCCTGCTCGGCGCGACCCTCTCCGTCATCGCCTACGGGCTCGTCCTGTGGGCGCAGACCAGGGCGCCGCTCGCCCCGGTCGCCGCGCTGCGCGAATCGTCGATCATCGTGGGCGCGGCGATCGGCGCGGTCTTCTTCAAGGAACGCTTCGGCGCCCCGCGGATCGCCGCGGCGGCCCTGCTCGTGGTGGGCATCGGCCTGATGCTGCGGGCGGGTTGACACCCGGCCGCCCCACGCTAGGTTGCGCCTCGACGAAGGGGGCGCCATGACCGGCACACCGCACGTCCTGATCATCGGCGGCGGCATCGGGGGGCTCTGTCTGGCTCAGGGACTGCGCAAGGCCGGCCTCGGATTCGCGGTGTACGAGCGCGGCCCGGCCCGCCTCGACGACCGCGACGACGCCGACGGCGACGACCACCGCGTCCGCATCGGCCCGCAGGGCGCGCGGGCACTGTACGCGTGCCTGCCGCCGGAGGCGTGGGAGGAGTTCACCGCGGGCGCGGAGGGCGGCGGGCGCTCCGCGTTCGTCACCGAGCGGCTGCGGGAGCTGCTCGTCCTGCCCCAGCCGGCCGCGGGCGCCGCGCCCCAGCACTCCACGCACTCGACGAGCGCCCGCGCCCTGCGCCGGATCCTGCTGACGGGCCTCGACGGTCATCTGGTCCACTACGACCGGGAGTTCACGCGGTACGAGCACACCGAGGGCGACGGCGCGGGCGGCATGGGCGGCGGCATCCGCGCGCACTTCGCCGACGGGTCGACCGCCTACGGCGACCTCCTCGCCGGCGCGGACGGAGCCGACTCCCGGGTCCGCGGCCAGCTCCTGCCGCACGCGGTGCGCGCCGACACCCTGGTGCTCGCCGTCACCGGCAGCCTCGAACTGACCGGCGCGCGCGCCGACGAACTGCCCGAGCCCCTGACCGCCGCGTCGACCTCCGTCCTCACGCCGCGCTCCGACGCGATGTTCTGCACCGCCCGGCACGTCACGGCGGCCGGGTGGCGCGGGGGCTTCGCGCGGAGCGCGGGCGCCGCCGCGGACCTCGGCCTCTACGCGGGCGGACCGCTGCTCGCCCGCACCCGCTCCCACCTGGTGTGGACGTACGTCGCCAAGGCCGCCACCTTCCCCAGGGAGGTGGCGCACCTCGACGGCAAGGCGCTGCGCGCGGTGGTCGCCGAGCGGATCGCCGACTGGCATCCGGCACTGGTCCGCCTGGTCGCCGAGGCGGACCCGGAGACGGTGGTGCCGGTACGGATGCTCGCCCTGGCGCCGGTCGACGCCTGGACGCCGGGACCCGTCACGCTGCTCGGTGACGCGATCCACGGCATGCCCGCGCTCGGCGGCAGCGGCGCGACCACCGCCCTGCGCGACGCGCGCCTCCTGAGCCGGCTCCTCGCCCGGCGCCGCGATCCGGTGCGGGCGATCGCGGCGTACGAGAGCGAGATGCGCGCGTACGGTGCCGAAGCGGTCATGAGGTCGCTGCGCACGACGCGCTCCGCGGCCTCCGACAACCGGCTGGCCCGGACGCTGTTCCGCGGGGTCCTGCGGACCGCGGCGCACAGCGGGTGGCTGCGGGACGCGGTCTTCCGCGACACGGGGGAATAACCCCGCCCAGCTTTCCCGTGCCGCCCGGCACCAAGTACCTCAGGGGCGCGGGGAACTGCGCGAGACGCGGGCACGATCCGCAGACGAAAGCGGGGCGGCCGGGGCTCCGCCCCAGACCCCGTTCGCGCCCGAAAGGCGCTCGTCCTCAAACGCCGGACAGGCTGAGGGTGCGCATGCCGCCCGGCGCCGGAGGAGTTAACCCTCCTCCGCGACAGCCCGGAAGCCCGTGTTGACGGCGAGCAGACCGCCGTCGACGCGCAGGGTCGTCCCCGTCACCCACGCCGCGTCGGCCGAGGCGAGGAAGGCGACCGCCGCCGCGATGTCCTCGGGCTCGCCCACCCGGCCGAGCGGGTAGGCCACGGACAGCCGGTCCAGCTGGTCCGCGCGGTCGGCCCAGGCAGGCGTCCGGATCGTGCCGGGGTGCACGAGATTGACGCGCACCCCGCGCGGCGCCGCGTCCCCGGCGAGCGTACGGGTCAGGGAGGCGAGGCCCGCCTTGGCCGCGCTGTAGGCGTGGTTGCCGAAGTCCTGCTCCCCGTTGACCGAGCCGATGTTCACGATCGCGCCCCGCCCGGACGCCGCCAGGAGCGGCAGCGCGGCACGTGCGCACCGGAAGGCACCGGTGAGGGTGACATCCAGGTCGCGCGCCCACTCCCCGTCGTCCTCGTCCTCGAAGCGCGCGGCGTCCGGAGTGCAGGAGTACGCGTTGTTGACGAGGACGTCGAGCCGCCCGAACTCCTCCGCCGCGAAGGCCACCGCGGCCTCCACCGAGGCGCGGGACGCGACGTCGCAGTGCCGGGCGACGGCCCCCTTCAGCTCCGCCGCGACGGCCTCCGCGCCCGCCACGTCGATGTCCGCGACGAGGACGCGCGCGCCCTCGTCGGTCAGTCTGCGGGCGATGGCGGCGCCGATGCCGCGCCCCGCGCCCGTGACGAGCGCGGTGTGTCCGTGGAAGCGTGCGATGCCCGGGGCCGTCTGAGGATGCGTCATAGGGTCGAACGTAGCGCCCGCACCAGGGCCTGGGCACGGGGATCGGCGGTGACGCCCCTCTGCAGCCCGTTGGTCACATAGCCGAACGCGATGCCCGACTCGGGGTCGGCGAAGCCGAGCGAGCCGCCGCGGCCGGGGTGTCCGAACGAGCCGGGGGCGAGCAGCGGGGACGCCGGGCCGTGCAGCATGTAGCCGAGGCCGAAGCGGGTGTTCACGACCAGGACCCGGTCCGGCCCCGCGCTCTCCTCGGTGCGGGCCAGGGTGAGCGTGGCGGGCGCGAACAGGCGCTCCCCGCCGTCCACTTCGCCGATCGTGGCGGCGTAGAAACGGGCCAGGGCGCGGGCGGTGGAGATCCCGGCGGACGCGGGGAGTTCGGCGGCGCGGTAGGCGGGGTCGTTCTCGTCGGGCAGCGGGTCGATCGCGCCGAACGCGCGCCGGGTCAGCGAGTCCGGGTCGGCGTATGCCTCGGCGACGTTCCGCTTGGGGCGCAGCCGGAGCGCGCCCGCGCCGTCCTCGGGGGGCTCGACGGGGCCGACCCGGCCCACCCGGTGCGCCTCGGTGGCGGGCACGCCCATCCAGAAGTCCAGGCCGAGCGGCCCGGCTATCTCCTCGGCGGCCCAGCGGCCGGTGGTGCGGCCGGTGACCCGCCGGACCAGTTCGGCCAGGAGCCAGCTGTACGTCTGCGCGTGGTAGCCGTGCGCGGTGCCGGGCTCCCAGAACGGGGCCTGCGCGGCGACCGCGGCCGGGCCCGACTCACCGTCGGCCGCCTGCGCGGGGGTCAGCGGGCGGTCGAGTGCGGGGACGCCCGCGCGGTGGGCCAGGAGGTGGCGTACGAGGGTGCGGTCCTTGCCGGCGGCCTTGAACTCGGGCCAGTACGTGGAGACCGGGGCGTCCAGGTCGAGGCGGCCGCGCTGGTGGAGGAGGAGGGGGACGGCCGCGGCCACGCCCTTGGTGGCCGAGCGGACGATCTGGGCGGTGTCGAGCGCCCAGTTGGCCGTGCCGTCCACGTCCTTCGTGCCGGCCCAGAGGTCCACGACCTTCCGGCCGTCGCGGTACGCGGCCACGGCTGCGCCGCGCTCGCCTCGCTGCGTGAAGTTGCGCACGAAGGCGTCCCGGATCGGTTCGTAGCCCGGTGCTACGGCGCCCTGTACGTCGACCACGATCCGCTCCCTCGCTGCGCGGCGCCATCCGGCACCCCCACCATGGTGCCCGATGCCGGGTGCCCCACCAGGGGCGGTCTGCACCCATTGCGCGGCTCCGCCGCGGTGGGCGCGGGCTGCGGGCTGCGACGCCGGGTGCCCTACGTCTTCAGGGGCGCGGGGCTGTGCCGTTTGCGCGGCTCCGCCGCGGTGGGCGCGGGCCGTGGCTGCGACTCCGGGTGCCCTACGTCTTCAGGGGCGCGGGGCTGTGCCTTTCGCGCGGCTCCGCCGCGGTGGGCGCGGGCTGCGGGCTGCGGGCTGCGGCTCCGGGTGCCCTACTAGGGGCGCGGGGAACTGCGCGAGACGCGGGCACGGTCCGCAGACGAAAGCCGGGGTTGCTGGGGCTCCGCCCCAGACCCCGGGAGGCCCCACCCCACCCCTTCCCGAAACCCTCCGGGGGTTGTGGACGGCTGAGGTTCAGGAGCCTGGGGCTCCGCCCCAGACGCCGTTCGCGCCCGAAAGGCGCTCGTCCTCAAACGCCGGACCGGCTGAAAGGGCGCGCTCGTCCTCAAACGCCGGACGGGCTGAAGATGCCAGGCACCCTGCCAAGGGGGAGGAGGGATGCCAGTGCTGGGCACCCTGCCGAGGGCAACCCAAGGGCGCTGGGTCAGCGCGCGGCTCGGGTCGGGTCGAAGCCGAAGGGGAGCTCCAGGCGATGCGCCCGCATCAGCGCCGCGTCCGACAGGACATCCCCCGTCGCCCCGTCCGCCGCAATGACCCCCTCACTCAGAATCACCGCCCGCTCGCAGAGCTCCAGCGCATACGGCAGGTCATGGGTCACCATGAGCACCGTCACATCCAACTCCCGCAGAATGTCCGCCAGTTCACGCCGCGACGCCGGGTCGAGGTTTGACGACGGCTCGTCCAGGACCAGGATCTCCGGGGACATCGCGAGCACCGTCGCGACAGCGACCCTGCGCCGCTGCCCGAAGGACAGATGGTGCGGAGGCCGGTCCGCGTACTCCGCCATCCCGACCCGCGCGAGCGCCCCCATCACCCGCTCCTCCAGCTCCGCCCCGCGCACCCCGGACGCCGCCGGACCGAACGCGACGTCCTCGCGCACCGTCGGCATGAAGAGCTGGTCGTCGGGGTCCTGGAAGACGATCCCGACCCGGCGCCTGATCTCCGCGAGGTTCTTCTTGGCGACGGGCAGCCCCGCCACCGTCACCGAGCCCGCGCCGCCTTCGAGGATGCCGTTGAGGTGGAGGACGAAGGTCGTCTTGCCCGCGCCGTTGGGGCCGAGCAGCGCGACCCGCTCGCCGCGCCCCACGGTCAGGTCGACGCCGAACAGCGCCTGATGGCCGTCGGGGTAGGCGAAGGCCAGCCCGGACACTTCGAGGGACGGGACGTTCACAGGAGCCTCAGCGGTCGTAGTCGTCATGGTCGGAGTCGGAGTCGGAGTCGGAGTCGGTGAAGGCGTCGCACGCGCAACCCGTGCCGTCGCCGAACGCGCCCCGCCGCTCACACCGCCCAGCCAAGCACACACACCACCAGCGCCACCCCCGGCAGGGCGACCGCCCTCGTCCACTGGCCGCGCGTCGCCGTCACCTCGTCGATCACCGGCATCGTCCCGGCGTAGCCGCGGCTGACCATCGCGAGGTGGACGCGTTCGCCCCGCTCGTAGGAGCGGATGAACAGCGCGCCGGCCGACTTCGCGAGGACGCCCCAGGAGCGCACGCCCCGCGCCTCGAAGCCCCGCGAGCGGCGGGCGATGGACATCCGCCGCATCTCGTCGGTGATGACGTCCCCGTACCGGATCATGAAGGAGGCGATCTGCACGAGGAGCGGCGGCAGCCGCAGGCGCTGGAGGCCGAGCAGCAGGGCGCGCAGTTCGGTGGTGGAGGCGAGGATCACGGACGCCGCGACGCCCAGCGTGCCCTTGGCCAGGACGTTCCAGGCGCCCCACAGCCCGCTCTCGCTGAGCGAGAGGCCGAGGACGTGCACCTGCTCGCCGGGCACGACGAACGGCATGAGCACCGCGAACGCCACGAAGGGGATCTCGATGAGCAGCCGCTTGAGGAGGTAGCCGGCCGGGATGCGGGCCGCCCGCGCCACGAGGGCGAGCAGCACGGCGTACAGCGCGAAGGCCCACATCGCCTCGCGCGGTGTGGACACCACGACGACCACGAACAGGAACACCGCCGCGAGTTTGCAGTGCGGGGGCAGCGCGTGGACCGGCGAGTGGCCGTGCCGGTACAGCCGATGGGAGTGGCCCGCTCCCATGTCAGACCCTTTCGGGGGCGCGCTCGTCGGCGGCCGGCTCGGCCCGGCGCCTGCGGACCGCCCAGAACACGCCGCTGCCGACGGCGACGGTGACGCCGACGCCGATCACTCCGGCGAGGCCACCGGCGAGGCGGGCGTCGCCGATGTCCTTGACGGAGTAGTCGGCGAGCGGCGAGTCGGAGCTGGCGTGCTGGGTGGTCTTGGCGTCGATGCCCTTGTCGTGGGCGACCTTCTCCAGGCCGTCGGGGCTGGCGGAGGCGTAGAACGAGACGAATCCGGCGAGCAGCAGGGCGGTGACGATGCCGAAGCCCCAGACCTTGCGCGTGGAGCGGGTGCGGGCCGCCGCCGGGACCGGGGCCGGGGCGGCCGGGGCGTCGATGAGTGCGCCGCCCACGCGCAGCTTGAGCGGCGCGGTCAGGCCGCGGGCGCCGTGCACGAGGTCGGGGCGTACGGCGATGACGGCGCCCACGGTGAGCGCGGTGATGACGGCTTCGCCGATGCCGATGAGGATGTGCACGCCGACCATCGCGGTGAGCACCTTGCTGATCGGTACGTCGGTGGTGCCGCCGAGCGCGTAGATCGCGGTGAAGACGAGGGCGGCGGCCGGCACGGAGAGCAGCGCGGCCACGAAGGAGGCGACGGTCACCGAGCGGCGGGTGCGGGGCAGCACCTTGACCAGGGCGCGGAACAGGACGTACGCGACGACGGTGGTCGTGATCGCCATGTCGGTGATGTTGACGCCGAGCGCGGTGAGGCCGCCGTCGGCGAAGAGGATGCCCTGCATGAGCAGGACCACGGACACGCACAGCACGCCCGTATAGGGGCCGACGAGTATCGCCGCGAGCGCGCCGCCCAGGAGGTGTCCGCTGGTGCCGGCCGCGACGGGGAAGTTCAGCATCTGCACGGCGAAGATGAACGCGGCGACGAGGCCGGCGAGCGGCGCCGTCTTCTCGTCGAGTTCCCGGCGCGCGCCCCGCAGGCTGACGGCGACGGCAGCGGCGGCGACCACACCTGTGACCGCCGATACAGGTGCGTTGATGAATCCATCGGGTACGTGCATGGGTGGACTCCGATTTCCCGTGGGCGCCCTCTTCCCTGCGCGGGCGTGCGCAGAACCGTTTGATGATAGTGCCCTGTTGCGAACCGGTTGCAAAAGCGTCCGGACGCCAGGTGCCAAGGCGACTCACTGGGGGTTCCCTCAGGAAATATGGGACATTGGAGAACAAATAGCGCGAACCGGTATTCCGGTATCCGACAGCATCAAGGGTGAGGAGCGATCGATGTCCCCCGCAGTCGAGGACCACGCCGAGGACCACACCGCCGGCCGCCGCTCCGTCGAGGACCACGCACGAGCCCGCGTCGTCACGGACGCCCCGCTCTCCAACCCCGTCCCTGTCGCCATGCGCTACGACCCCGCCGACACCTCGGGCGCCGTCTGCTTCGCCTTCCCCGGCGGCAACGAGTGGATCTTCCCGCGCTCGCTGCTCGAATCGGGGCTGCGCGCCCCGGCCAGCCGGGGCGATGTCAGCGTCTGGCCGTGCGGCCGGGCCCAGACGGTGCTCGAATTCCACTCGCCCGACGGAGTGGCCGTCGTCCAGTTCGACAGCTCGCCCCTGGTGCGTTTCCTGCGCCACACCTACGCGACCGACGCGCGCGCCGCCCCGTCACCGGCCGCCGGCCGCCCCTGAGGGCGGAGCCCGGCAGCACGTCCCAACGACCACGCGAAGGCCCCCCGCGCGCGGTGCGCACGGGGGGCCGAGTGGCGCCAGCGGTCCCGTCCCCACAGGCCGTTGGCGTCGGCCGGGACCCTCGGCCGCTCGGTTCGAGGGGCCCCGGCGTTCAGGGGGGCGGGGTCAGACCCGCGCCAGTTCGCGGTCGCCGTCGGCGTCGCCGGCCTGCTCCTGCTTGCGCAGGCCCTCGCCCTCGACGTCGACGTTGGGCAGCACCCGGTCCAGCCAGCGCGGCAGCCACCAGGCCTTCGCGCCGAGCAGTGCGAGCACCGCGGGCACGATCGCCATGCGGACGACGAACGCGTCGAAGAAGACGGCGATCGCGAGACCGAAGCCGATCATCTTGATCATCTGCTCACTGGAGCCGATGAAGCCGGAGAAGACCGCGATCATGATCACCGCGGCGGCGGTGACCACCCGGGCGCCGTGCTTGAACCCGGTGACGATCGCCTGCCCCGGCCGCTCGCCGTGGACGTACGCCTCGCGCATCCGCGTCACGAGGAAGACCTCGTAGTCCATCGCGAGACCGAAGACCACGCCCACCATGAAGATCGGCATCATCGACATGATCGGGCCGGTCTGCTGGACGCCGAAGAGCGAGCCGAGCCAGCCCCACTGGAAGACCGCGACGACCGCGCCGAGGGCGGCGACCACGGAGAGCAGGAAGCCGAGGGCCGCCTTCAGCGGGACCAGGACCGAGCGGAAGACCACCATCAGGAGCAGGAAGGCGAGGCCGACCACGAGCGCCAGATAGGGCAGCAGCGCGTCGTTCATCTTCTGCGAGAAGTCGATGTTCATCGCGGTCGAGCCGGTGACCAGGAGCTTCGCGCCGGTGTCGGCCTTCAGTGCGGAGCTGGTGTCCCGGATCGAGTGGACGAGGTCCTCGGTCTCGGTGGAGGACGGCTTGGACTTCGGGATGACCGTGATGGTCGCCGTGTCGTTGTCGGTGTCCTTGTTGAACATCGGGGGCATCACCGGACCGGCGTCCGGCAGCTTCTTGATCTCGGCCACCGTACGGTCGGCCGCGGCCTTGGGGTCCTTGCTGCCCTTGCCGTCGACGACGACCATGAGCGGCCCGTTGAAGCCGGGCCCGAAGCCCTCGGAGAGGGTGTCGTAGGCGCGGCGCTGGGTGGTGGAGGTCGGCTGCGAGCCGTCGTCCGGCAGACCCATCTGGAGCGAGCTCGCGGGGAGCGCGATCGCGCCGAGGCCGATGACGCCGACGAGCAGCACCCACACCGGCTTGCGCAGCACGAAGCTCGCCCAGCGGGTGCCCATGTTGGGCTTGGACTCGGCGGCCTGCTCGCCCTTGTCGTACGCCTTGCGGGCCTTGCGGCCGAGCACCCGCCGGCCGGCGAAGCCGAGCAGCGCGGGTATCAGGGTGAGCGCGATGAGGACGGCGATGACGACCGTGCCGGCCGCGGCCGCGCCCATCTTGGTGAGCATCGGGATGTTGACGACGGCGAGGCCGACGAGCGCGATGACCACGGTCAGACCGGCGAACACCACCGCGGATCCGGCCGTGCCCACGGCCCGTCCCGCGGCTTCCTCGCGCTCCCTGCCCTCGGCGAGTTCGGCACGGTAGCGCGAGACGATGAACAGCGCGTAGTCGATGCCGACCGCGAGCCCGATCATCATCGCCAGCGTGGACGTGGTCGAGCCGAGGTCGAGCACGTTGGCCAGCGCGGTGATGGTGGAGACGCCGATGCCTACGCCGATGATCGCGGTGAGCAGTGGCAGCCCCGCCGCCACCAGCGAGCCGAAGGTGATCACCAGGACGAGTCCCGCGATGACCACACCGACGATCTCGCCGGAGCCCGTCTCCGGCATGGCCTGGAGCGCGTCACCGCCGATCTCCACGGTGAGCCCCGACTTCTTCGCCTCGTCGCCGCTCTTCTTGAGCGCGTCGCGGGTGGAGTCGGTCAGCTGCATCGCGTTGGCCTTGTACGACACCTGGACGTACGCGACCGGGCCCTGGCCGTTCTTGGAGACGCCGCCCGCGGTGTAGGGGTCGGTGACCGAGGCGACCTGGTCCGAACCCGCCTTCAGGCCGGCGACGGTCTTCTCCACCGCGTCCTTGTTGGCCTGGTCGGCCATCTTCTGGCCGTCGGGCGCCTTGAAGACGATGCGGGCGGTGGCCCCGTCGGCCGTGGCGTTCGGGAACCGCTCCTTGAGCAGGTCGAAGGCGCGCTGCGCCTCCGTGCCCGGGATCGAGAACGAGGAGGAGGTGGCGGTGGTGGCGGACGCCGCGCCGAAGCCCGCGAGGGCGAGCAGCGCCACCCACACCAGGGCGACATAGCGGCGGCGCCGGAAGGCGAACCTGCCGAGGCGGTAGAGGAACGTGGCCACGAGGGCGTACTCCCGGTCGAGTCGTGGGAACAGCAGGGCATGGGGAACCAGCCCGACGACGAGAGCGGCGTACGTCAGGTGGGGCGGGTACTGCGTGGGGAGCGCCGGGCGGGGGTGCTGCTGGGGTGCCTAGCGCGGGTCGCCGAGGGCGGGGAGGACCACGGCGTCGAAGTAGTCGGCGAGGAAGGCCTGGTCGACCGGCCGGTCCTCGATGAACTGCCGGGCCGCGAAGGCGCCGACCATCATGTGTACGACGTAGGGGAGCGCGCGGTTGTCCGCGCTGACCTCGCCGCGCTCCACCGCACGCCGCAGCACCGTGTCGAGACCGGTGATCTCCGGTTCGATCAGTACCTCGCGCAGCGCCTGGTGCAGCTCGGGGTGGTCGTGGACGGCCCGCATCAGACCCCGCATCAGCGCGGAGTCCTTCTCCATCTGACAGTCGTCCTCACGGGCGACCATCGCCTGGAAGTCGCCGCGCAGCGAGCCGGTGTCGATCTCGGCGAGACTGACCGGCTTGTTGTGCCGCAGCGCCCGCGCGACCAGCTCGGGCTTGTTCCCCCACTGGCGGTAGAGGGTGGCCTTGCTGGAGCGGGTGCGGGTGGCGACGGCGTCCATGGTCAGGGCGTCGTAACCGACCTCGCGCAGCAGGTCGAGCACGGCTGCGTAGAGCTCTGCCTCGCGTTCCGGGGTGAGCCTGCCGGCCATGTCGACCTCCTCTCCTTTTGCGTACCGTACGAAGGTAACCTCGGCCCGAAGCGAAACGGAACCGTTTCGCTTGTGTTCTCGACCACAAGTGTCGGAACGGGATAAGTCGGAACGGAATAAACCCCTCCCACAAGTTGCCGCACCCCCTCCCCGCGGAAAGCATTGGGGGGTGAGTGACGACGCCGCGTACCTCAGGTTTCCGCACCTCCACGACGACCTGCTGTGCTTCGCCGCCGAGGACGACCTGTGGGTCGCCCCGCTGGTGCCGGCCGGGCACAGCCCCTCGCGGGCGTGGCGGGTGACCGTCGACCGCACGAAGGTCGGCCACCCCCGCTTCTCGCCCGACGGCAGCATGATCGCGTACACGACGTGGCGCAGCCTCGACCCGGAGATCCATCTCGCCCCGGTGACCGGCGGACCGACCCGGCGCCTCACCTACTGGGGCTCGTCCGACGCGCGGGTGTGCGGCTGGGCGCCGGACGGCCACATCCTCGCGGTGTCCTCGCACGGCCAGCCGTTCTCGTACTTCTCCTGGGCCTACAGCGTGCCCGCCGACGGCTCCCCCGGCGGCAAGCTCCCGTGGGGCCCGGTCTCCGACATCGCCGTCGCCGACGTGGACGGTGAGCGCCGCACCCTGCTGCTCACCGGCAAGCCGCCGCACGAGCCGGCCGCGTGGAAGCGCTACCGCGGCGGCGCGACCGGCCGTCTGTGGCTGCACGGCGAGCGGCTCCTCGCCGACATCGGCGGCCACCTGGACGCGCCGATGTTCGTCGACGGCCGCATCGCCTTCCTCTCCGACCACGAGGGCGTCGGCAACCTGTACTCCTGTCTGCCGGACGGCTCAGGACTGACCCGCCACACCGACCACGACGCGTTCTACGCCCGGCACGCCTCCAGCGACGGCCGCCGCGTGGTGTACCAGTGCGCCGGCGACCTGTGGATCGTGGACACGCTCACCCCCGGCTCGGTGCCGCGCAAACTCGACGTACGCCTCGGCGGGCCGCGCGCCGGGCGGCGCAGCTACCAGGTGCCGGCCGCCAACCATGTCGACGCGCTGTCCGTGGACACCACCGGCCGGGCCAGCGCCGTCGTGGTGCGCGGCAGCCTGTACTGGCTCACCCACCGCGACGGCCCGGCCCGCACCATCGCCGACACCCCAGGCGTACGGGTGCGGCTGCCCGAGATGCTGGGCAGCGGCGGCCAGGTCGCCTACATCACGGACGCGGACGGCGAGGACGCGGTCGAGATCGCCTTCCTGCCCCGCGCGAGCGGCGAGCGCCGCCCGCGCCGCCTCGCGGCGGGCCGGCTCGGGCGCGTGCAGGAAATGGTCTCCGACCCGGCGGGCGAACGCCTGGCGATCGCCTCCAACGACGGCCGGCTCCTGCTCATCGACGTGACGGAGGAAGCGGCGGCCGTCGCGGCCCCCACCGGCGCGACCCGGCTGCGCCTCGACACGGAGCGGGACCCCGACGGGGGGACGCACCGGGACGCCGGCTCCGGCGAGGGGCCGGACGGCAGGGGCGCGAGCTCCGCCCCGGACGGCGCGGGGCCCGGTGCGGGGTCCGGCGCCGGGACGACGGACCCCTTCCCCGGTCCGGCTGCGGCGGCGGTGCCGCCCGCCTCCGTCACCGTGTCCGGGGAGGGCGAGGTGACCGAGCTGATCCGCTCCCTCAACGGACCCGTGCGCGACCTCGCCTTCTCCCCCGACGGGGCGTGGCTGACCTGGTCGCACCCCGGCATCGGCCGCTCGCTGCGCCAGATCAAGATGGCGCGGATCGCGGGCCCGGGAGCGCGCACCGTCGTCGACGTCACCAACGGCCGCTTCGAGGACGAGAACCCGGCGTTCACCAGCGACGGCCGCTACCTCGCCTTCCTGTCCTGGCGCGGCTTCGACCCGGTGTACGACGTGCACACCGGCGACCTGTCCTTCCCGCTGGGCTGCCGCCCCTACCTCGTACCGCTGAACTCGGCGACGCCGTCCCCGTTCGCGCTCTCGCCGGACGGCCGGCCCGCGGCGGGCGGTCTCGATCCGCTGGACGGTTCGGGCGACGGCACGGTGACCGTGGAGGTGGAGGGCCTGGAGAACCGGGTGACGCCGTTCCCGGTCTCCGCGTCGAAGTACTCGGCCCTGCGCCCGGTCGCCGGCGGCGGCCTGGTCTGGCTGCGCTGGCCCATCTCCGGCGCGCTCGGCGAGACCTTCGCCAACCCGGCCGACACCTCGGGCCGCCCCACCCTCGAACACTTCAACATCTCCAAGGCGCGCAGGACCGAACTGGTCGACCACCTCGACCACTTCGCGCTGAGCGGCGACGCCAGCCGACTCGTCGTGGTCGACGAGGGCGAACTGCGCGCGGTCCCCTCCACCGAGCCGGGCGACAACGACTCCACGGTCTACCTCGACCTGCGCCGCATCCTGCACGACGTCGACCCGGGGTCGGAGTGGCGCCAGGCCTACGACGAGGCGGGCCGCATCATCCGCTCCTACTTCTGGGACCCGAAGATGTGCGGCATCGACTGGTCGGGCGTCCTCGACCAGTACCGGCCGCTCGTCGAACGGGTGGCGTCGCCCGACGAGTTCGCGGATCTGCTGCGCGAGGTGCTGGGCGAACTGGGCACGTCGCACGCGTACGTCACCGCGGCCCGGCGCAACGAAGGCCCTCCGCACTACCAGCGTGCGCAGGGCCTGCTCGGCGCCAACCTGGTCTGCCGGGACGGCAGTTGGGTGATCCGGCGCATTCTGCCCGGCGACTCCTCGGACTCCAAGGCGCGTTCGCCGCTCGCGGGCGCGGGCATCCGTGAGGGCGCCGCCCTGACCCATGTCGACGGCCGCCCCGTCGACCCGGTCGCGGGCCCCTATCCCCTGCTCGCGGGCGCCGGCGGCACGACGGTGGAGCTGACGTTCCGCCCCAGCGAGGGCGAGGGCCGCTCGCGGCGGGTCGCGGTGGTGCCGCTGGTCGACGAACGCCCCCTGCGCTACCAGGACTGGGTGGCCAAACGGCGGGAGGTGGTACGGCAGTTGAGCGGCGGCAAGTGCGGCTATCTGCACATCCCCGACATGGGCGGCTCGGGCTGGGCCCAGTTCAACCGCGACCTGCGCCTGGAGGTGAGCCGTCCCGCACTCATCGTCGACGTACGCGGCAACGCGGGCGGCCACATCAGCGAGCTGGTGGTGGAGAAGCTGACCCGGCGCATCCTGGGCTGGGACCTGACGCGGGACGCCCAGGCGGTGTCGTACGCCTCCAACTCCCCCCGGGGCCCGGTGGTCGCCCTCGCGGACGAGGCGACGTCGTCGGACGGCGACATGATCACGGCGGCGTTCCGGCTGCTCAAGCTGGGGCCGGTGGTGGGGCAGCGCACGTGGGGCGGGGTGGTGGGGATGACGGGCCGTCACACGCTGGGCGACGGCAGTGTCATCACCGTGCCGATGAACGCGGCGTGGTTCGACGCGTACGGGTGGTCCGTGGAGAACCACGGGGTCGAGCCGGATCTGGAGATCCTGCGCACGCCGCTGGACTGGGCGGAGGGGCGCCATGCCCAGCTGGACGACGCGGTCCAGCTGGCCCTGGACCTCCTGACCACCCGCCCCGCGTCCACCCCACCGGGCTACACGACGACCCCCAACCGCCAACGCCCCCCACTCCCCCCGAGGGAGGGCGCGTCGTAACGATGCCGGGGTCCCATCCCGGCGCCGGGCGCCACGCTTCAGCCCGTCCGCCGCTTGAGGACGAGCGTGCCCTTTCAGCCCGTCCGCCGCCGGAGGACGAGCGCGCCCTTTCAGCCCGTCCGCCGCTTGAGGACGAGCGCGCCCTTTCAGCCCGTCCGGCGTTTGAGGACGAGCGCCCCCTCAGCCCGTCCGGCGCGTGAGGGCGAGCGCGCTTTCAGCCCGTCCGGCGTTTGAGGACGAGCGCCCTTCAGGCGCGAACGGGGTCTGGGGCGGAGCCCCAGGTCCTGAACCTCAGCCGTTCATAACCCCCGGAGGGTTTCGGGAAGGGGTGGGGTGGGGCCTCCCGGGGCCTGGGGCGGAGCCCCAGCAACCCCGGCCTTCGTCTGCGGACCGTGCCCGCGTCTCGCGCAGTTCCCCGCGCCCCTAGTAGGGCACCCGGCGTCGCGCCCACCGCCCGCACCCACCGCGGCGGAGCCCGTAGGGCACCCGGCACCGAGCCACGCGGCCGCGCCCGGCCGCTCGCTCAGGGGCGGGTGGGGCGGGTGGTCCGGGACTCGGTGTCGGCGGCGCCGCCCGCCCCGACGAGCCCCCGCGAGACGGAGCCCAGCCGCGGCTCGAACCGCCGCATCTCCCGCGCCCCCACCGCCCCGATGACCCCCGGCAAATACCCCCGCACGGACTGCATCCCCCGCAACCACCACTGCGCGTACACATGCGAGGACCGCCGCTCGATCCCCGCGACGATCCGGTCGACCGCGGGCCCGAGCGGATACGTCCGGTTCGACGGCCACGGCAGCCGCGAGCGCAGCTCCCGCATCACGTCGTCCTGGTCCGCCCCGCGCACCATGTCCGTGTCGGTCCACGACAGGTACCCGACCCCGACCCGCACCCCCTTGTAGCCGACCTCGGCCCGCAGGCTGTGCGCGAACGCCTCGACCCCGGACTTGGAGGCGCAGTACGCCGTCATCATCGGCGCCGGGGTGATCGCCGCGAGCGAGGCGATCTGGAGGAAGTACCCGCGCGACTCCATCAGGACGGGCAGGAAGGCCCGCGCGGTGACCGCGCCGCCGATGAGGTTGACCTCGATGACCCGGCGCCACGCGTCGGGGTCGGAATCGACGAATGGCCCGCCGGAGGCGACCCCCGCGTTGGCGACGACGAGGTCGACCTTGCCGAACCGCTCCTTGACCTCGGCGGCGACCCGCGCCATCGCCTCGTGGTCGGTGACGTCCGCGTACCAGGACTCCGCCTCGGTGTGCAGCCGCGCGGCGACCCGCTTCAGCTCGTCCGGTTCCAGCCCGACGAGCGCGACCTTCGCCCCGCGCGCGGACAGCTTGCGCGCGAGGAGCTCGCCGACACCGCGAGCCGCGCCCGTGACGACCGCGACCTGTCCTTCAAGTCCGAACCTGCTCATACGGCACTCTCCTCGGAGTCGACGGTGGCGCCGGTGGCCGGGGCGGCCAGATGCGCGGCCACCAGCGCGCGGATCTTCCCGGTGATGAATTCGGGCGCCTCGACGGGCGTCATGTGCCCGACGCCGGCGAGCACGTCGAGCGAGCGGCAGTCGGGCAGCGCCGCCGCGAGCCGTCGCGCGTGCACGGGCGGCGTGAGCCGGTCCGCGCTGCCGGCGACCACGACGGTCGGCATCGTCAACTCCCTTACGGACGAGTCCACTTCGAGCCCGGCCAGCACATGCGACCAGGCCTGGCGCACCCGGCGCGGGCAGGCGTGCACGATCCGCGCACACGCCTCGACCTTGTCCGGGGAGGCCCCGGGCCCCATCGTGGCGTACCGCAGGACCTTCTTGGCGAGCGGCGTGACCGGCCCGAGCGGCGCGCTGGACGCGAGCACCCGCCCGGTCAGCCCGGTGCGCAGGCGCCCGGCCCGCAGCGGCACCACCCGCGACTCGGCCACCAGGCGCGAGGCTCCGGTGCTGCACAGCAGGAGGGCGGCGGCGTGTTCGCGCAGGCCCGGCCGGCCCGCGGCGGCCATGAGCGTCATGCCGCCCATGGAGTGCCCGGCCAGCACCGCCCGCTCCCCCGGCGCGAGCGTCGCGTCGAGCACCGCTTCGAGGTCGTCGGCGAGCGCCTCGGTGGAGCAGACCGCGGCGGGCGCGGTACGCCCGTGGCCGCGCTGGTCGTAGGCGATGACCCGGCACTCGCCGGCCAGCTCCCGGATCTGCGCCGCCCAGAACGCGGTGGAGCAGGTCCAGCCGTGCGCGAGGACGACGGCGGGCGCGTCGGCGGGCCCGTGCACCTCCACGTGGAGCGGGGCGCCGTCGGCGGAGTGCGCGGTCAGGACGCGGTCGGGCTCGGGCGGCGCGTACACCCCGCCCCGCACGGCGCCCGTCCCGCGCCGCCCGGACCCGGCTCCCGCCCCGGCCCGGCTCACGCGGACACCGCCGCGGCCTCGCCGGCGATGCCGGCCACGGGCTCGGCCTGGGCCCCCGCGTGGGCGGCGCGGGCCCGTACGACCTCGTACTCACCGAGGTCGACCTCGCGCGTCGCGCGGCGGAACTCGCCGGTGGTGCCCGGCCAGACGGTGGTGTTGCGGCCGTTGGCGTCGAGGTACCAGCTGGTGCAGCCGCCGGTGTTCCACACGGTGCGCTTCATGCGTTCCTGCACCCGCCGGTTCCAGGCGCCGACGGCGGAGCTCCTGGGGGTGAGCGCGGCGCGCCCGCCCAGCACGTTCAGCTGCCTCAAGTAGTCGGCCATGTAGGAGAGTTGGGACTCGATCATCAGGATCATGGAGGAGTTCCCGAGGCCGGTGTTGGGCCCGATGATGGTCATCCAGTTGGGGAACCCGGCCGCGGTCGCGCCGCGCAGCGACTGCATGCCGTCCTTCCACGACTCGGCGAGGGTGTGCCCCTCGGCGCCGACGACGCGGTCGGCGATCGGCATGTCGGTGACGTGGAAGCCCGTACCGAAGACGATTGCGTCGACCTCGCTCTCGGTGCCGTCGGCCGCCACCACGGTGGAGCCGCGCACCTCGGTGAGCCCGGCGGCGACGACGTCCACGTTGTCCTGGGCGAGCGCCGGGTAGTACGCGCTGGAGAGCAGGATCCGCTTGCAGCCGATGCGGTAGTCCGGCGTCAGCTTGGCGCGCAGGGCCGGGTCCTTGATGGCGCGCGCCATGTTGGACTTGGCGATCGACTCGACGAGCCCGAGCTCGTTGGGACGCTTGGTGAACGCGCTGACCTGCAACTCCCTGATGCCCCACAGGAGTCCGCGCCGGGCGGCGCCGGTGAAGGGCAGCCGGCGGTGGAGCCAGCGCTCGGCACCGCTGATCGCGCGGTCCATGCGCGGCATGACCCAGGGCGGGGTGCGCTGGAAGAGGGTGAGCCGGGCGACGTCGGGCTGGATCGCGGGCACGATCTGGATGGCCGAGGCGCCGGTGCCGACCATGGCGACGCGCTTGCCGCGCAGGTCGTAGTCGTGGTCCCAGCGCGCCGAGTGGAACACCTTGCCGGGGAAGGTGTCGAGCCCGGGGATCTCCGGCATCTTGGGGTCGGAGAGCGGCCCGGTGGCGGAGACGACGACGTCGGCGGTGAGCGAGGTGCCGTTGGCGACCTCGATCTCCCACCAGAGCCGCTCGGCGTCCCAGCGCATCATCGTCACCTCGTGGTCGAGGCGGATGTGCGGGCGCAGCCGGAAGGTGTCGGCGACGTGTTCCAGGTAGGCCCGGATGTGCTCCTGGCCGGAGAAGGTGCGGGGCCAGTCGGGGTTGGGCGCGAAGGAGAAGGAGTAGAGGTGCGAAGGCACGTCGCAGGCGCACCCGGGGTAGCTGTTGTCGCGCCAGGTGCCGCCGACGGAGCCGGCCCGCTCCAGGACGACGAAGTCGGTGATCCCCTCACGGCGCAGCCGGACCGCGGCCCCGAGCCCGCCGAACCCCGACCCGATCACCGCCACACGTACGTGCTCGCGCTCGCCCACCCGTACATGCTCGCGTTCGTCCTCGTGCTGGGCCATGCCACTGCCTCCACGATCGGTCCCACAACGTTGCCAGCAATCACTGGCACTGTTGGGAGAGTAGAGCAGTCACATACCGAGCGGTAGGGGTACGGGCGGGGAAGTTACCGCCGGTACAACCCGGCGGGCACCGCATAGGCTGAGGCCCGTGGCAGAAGAGCAGGCAGACAACGACGACCCGGGTGTCCGTGAGTACCGCATGTCGGAGCTGGCCCGCGAGGCCGGCATCACCGAACGCACCCTGCGCTTCTACCGCGAGCGCGGCCTGATCCCGCCACCGCGCCGCGAGGGCCGGATCGCCTGGTACGACGGCCACCACCTGGCCCGGCTGCGGACGATCTCCGCACTCCTCGAACGCGGCCACACCCTGTCCGGCATCGCCGACCTGACCTCGGCCTTCGAGTCGGGCCGCGACGCGGGCGAGGCGCTCGGCCTCGTCGAGCCCACCGAGGAGACCCCGGTCCGCCTCACCCCGGAGGCGCTCGCCGACCACTTCGCGGGGCAGGTCACGCCGGAGAACCTGGCGGCGGCGCTCGACCTCGGCTACCTCGCGGTGTCGGGCGAGGAGATCGTGCACATCAGCCGCCGCCTCCTGGACGTCTCGGCGTCCCTGGTGCGCGAGGGCGTCCCGCTGGCGGCGGTGCTCGCGGCCGGCCGGGAGGTGCGCGAGCACGCGGAGGCGCTGGCGGCCCTGTTCACGGATCTGCTGGCCACCCACGCGGCCCCGGAGGACACCCACCGCCTGCGCCCGCTGGCCAAGGCGGTGGTGGACGCCGAGCTGTCGCTGGCACTGGACCGAAGGCTGTCCGAGGAGCACTAGCGGGCGCGGCCCCGGCGGGCGGGACGGCGCCCTGGGGCCCCGGGGCCGTGGAGCACGTAACGGGCCCCTAGAGCTCGTACACGACCGTCACCGGCGCGTGGTCGCTCCACCGCTCGCCGTGCGTCGCGGCGCGCTCGACGAAGCCCTTGACGGCGCGCCCGGCGAGGCCGGGGGTGGCGACCTGGTAGTCGATGCGCCAGCCCGTGTCGTTGTCGAAGGCGCGACCCCGGTAGGACCACCAGGAGTAGGGCCCCTCGACGCCGGGGTGCAGGGCGCGCATGACGTCGACGTATCCGCCGTCGGCGGCGTCGAAGACCCGGGTCATCCACTCCCGCTCCTCGGGCAGGAAGCCGGAGTTCTTCTTGTTGCCCTTCCAGTTCTTGAGGTCGGCCTCCTGGTGGGCGATGTTCCAGTCGCCGCACACGACGACCTCGCGGCCGTCGGCGGCGGCCCGCACCTTCAGCTCCCTGAGGTATTCGAGGAACTCGGCCATGAAGCGGATCTTCTCGTCCTGCCGCTCGGTGCCGACCTCGCCGGAGGGCAGGTAGAGGGAGGCGACGGTCACCCCGGGCAGGTCCGCCTCGACGTACCGCCCACTGCCGTCGAACTCCGCGCTCCCGAACCCGGTCCGCACCCGGTCGGGCTCGCGCCGCGTGAGGAGGGACACACCCGCCCGGCCCTTGGCGGCGGCCGGGGCGTGCACGGCGAACCAGCCTTCGGGGGCGCCGGCCTCGGCGGGCAGCTGGTGGGGCTCGGCCCGCACTTCCTGCAGGCAGACGGCGTCGGCCTCGCTGCCCCCGAGCCACTCCACGAAGCCCTTCTTGGCGGCGGCGCGCAGCCCGTTTACATTCACAGAGGTAACAGTGAGCATCCCGGAACCCTACCGACCCGGCGCCACCCACCCTACGCATAGAAGTACGATGCAACGCATGATTATCCGCCAGCTCTCGTACGACCACCCCGACGCCCGGAAGCTCAACGACCAGGTGCAGCTCGAATACGTCGAGCGGTACGGGGACGGCGGCGACGTCACCTACCTGGAACCCGCGATGTTCCTGCCCCCGCGCGGCCTGTACCTGATCGCGTACGACGGCGCGGGCCGCCCGGTGGCCACGGGCGGCTGGCGCGGCCAGGAGGCCAACGAGGAGAACTACCGCGACGGCGACGCGGAGCTGAAGCGGATGTACGTCGTCCCCGAGGCCCGGGGCCTCGGCCTGGCCCGCCGCATCCTGGCCGCCCTGGAGGCCGACGCCCGCGCGGCCGGCCGCACCCGCATGGTCCTGGAGACCGGCATCAAGCAGCCGGAGGCCATAGCCCTGTACACCTCGACGGGATACGAGCCCTGCGAGAAGTTCGGCCACTACCGCACGTACGAGTCGAGCCGCTGCTTCGCGAAGGCGCTGGGAAACCCCTGACCGTTCGCGGTGCCCGTGGTGCCCCAACTCGGCGACGAGGGACGGCCATCGCTATACGACACCGGCGAGCCGGAGGATGAGCGGCCGGGACAACCCCTCGTCCGAGGGGGAGCCCGCCGTTGTACGCGCACGGAAAGAGCCCCTGCCGGATTTCTCCGACAGGGGCTCTGACCTGTTGTGGACCTGAGGGGATTCGAACCCCTGACCCCCTCGATGCGAACGAGGTGCGCTACCGGACTGCGCCACAGGCCCTTGCAACGAGTGAAACTTTAGCACCCGGATGGGAGTGGTTGGAAATCCGGTCCTCGCTGGTCAGCGAGAGGGGACGCGCGGGGGGCTCATTCGTTGGCGGCGCGGGGCCGGTCCTCGCCCTCGTACTGGTCGAAGAGCGGTGTACGGCGGCGACTTGAGCCTCCGCGGCGCCGCGGAGGCTCCTCGGCCGCGGGGGCCGGCTCCGCGGGCGGCGTCGGGTCCGCCGTCGAGGAGCGGGCCGACGACCATGTGTCCGGGGCGCCCAGATCGATGCTGCCGGTGGCGCGCGGGGCGACCGGCGCGGTGACGTAGGTGGGCAGCGGGACCGGGACCGGGTCCCAGCTCGCGCCGCGTTCCGGACCGCGCTCGCGCTGCTGGTCGACCCACTCGGCGTGGTCGGTCTGCTCGACCAGCGCGCGCCGTCCGGCCTCCTGCGGGGAGAGCGCGGGCGCGGGCGCCGGCTCGGGCACGGGGGCCGGCTGGTGGGACTCCGCTTCGTCGTCGGCCTCGACGCCCGGCGCCGTCGCCCTCGCCCGCGGCCGGCTTTCGCGCAGCCGTTGCGCGGCCACCTCCGCCCGGCGGCGGTCCATCGTGAAGGCGAAGCGCCGCCGCTCCTGGATGCGCAGATGAACGATGTACGCGCTCAGCAGGGCGGCCGGGACCGCCGGCGCCCACAGGAAGCCGAAGCCGCCGACGGCCGCGACGATCGCGCCCAGCGTGAAGGCGAGGAAGAGGACGACGGTGGTGCGCCGGCGGCGCGCGAGCACCGCACTGCGCTGGGCGCGCCGGGCTCGTTCGGCCGAGGCGCCGGATGCGGGGCGCGCGCCGGGCTCGCGGCGAGGGGCCTCCCCCGCCGGGTGCTCGCGCCGGTCGTCACGCCGGTCGGGGCGCGCGCCCTGGTGACCGTGGTGCGCCGGGTGCCCCAAGTGCTGCCCCGGATGCCCCTGGTGTCCCTGAGAGTCCGGGTGCGCCTGATGATCCCTGGGGTCCCGGTGGTCCGCGTGGTCCCGGTGATGGTCCCCGTGGTCCCGGTGGTCCGCGCGCTCCGGGGATGCCGGGCGCCTGCCGCGGGCCTGGGGTACCGAGAACTCGCGGCCGCCCGTGGACTCCCCCGCCGCGGCGAGGGGTTCCGTCAGGGCGTCCGCGGAAGGCTCCGCCCCCGGTGCCGCCTCCCCGGTGGCCCGCTGGCGCAGCTCCTTGGCGTAGCGACGCTCCATGGCCGACCGTCCGGAAAGAAGCCGGATGGCGGTGCTGAAGCGTTCCGTCGGGCGTGCCTCGTTGAGCTCGTCCTGCCTGCGGAGCCACATCGGCACCAAGTAGGCGGCCCAGGCCCCGACGATGACTGCGTAAATGAGGCCGCTGCTGCTCACACATCACACCGTAGAGGGACCGGCGCGCGGGGATACGCCAATTGAGCCGGTGTGTCGCACGATCTGGCTGATATCACCGGCTTTTTTTGTGATTTCTCAGATCGTTGGACGAGACGAAGGGACCGGAACCCGATAGAATTCGAACATTTATTTTATTTACCGGGGTGGGACTGCCGCCCCCGCCGCCACCTGGCGAGGAGCCCTTCGGGGACTTCCTCCGCGGTGAGGGCGTACACGAGATGGTCGCGCCAGGCGCCGTCGATGTGCAGATAGCGCGGGCGCAGGCCCTCCTCGCGGAATCCCAGCTTGTCCACCACCCGGCGGCTCGGCCCGTTCTCGGGTCGAATGCACACCTCCATGCGGTGCAGTCCGACCGCGCGGAAACAGTGGTCGACGGCGAGCGCGACGGCCGTCGGCATCACGCCCCGGCCCGCCACCTCACGGTCCACCCAGTACCCGACGTGGCCCGAGCACATGGAGCCCCAGGTGATTCCGGCGACCGTCAACTGGCCCACCAGATGCCCCTGGTACTCGATGACGAAGGGCAGCATCCGGCCGGCGCTCGCCTCGGTGCGCAGGTGGCGGACCATCTGGCGGTACGTGGGGCGCTGCGGGAAGGGCGCGCCGGGGGCGGGCGGCGGGATCGTCGCCTCCCAGGGCCGCAGCCAGTCGCGGTTGCGCCGGTTGACCTCGCGCCAGGCCCGTTGGTCGCGCACCTTTATGGGGCGAAGGACCACGTCGCCCTCCGCCAGCACGACCGGCCACGAAGGAACGTTCAGCTCGAACTCCCCGGTCTGGGGTGGTCGCCGCCGCGGATCTGGTCCACGGCGTGCCGCAGGATCCGCTCCAGGACGGCGATCCCGTCGCGTACTCCGCCGGTGGAGCCCGGCAGGTTGATGATCAGAGTGCGGCCGCCCGCCACCCCGGCCAGGCCTCGGGAGAGGGCGGCGGTGGGGACCTTGGCCAGGCCCTCGGCGCGGATGGCCTCGGGGATGCCGGGCACGTCGTACTCGATGACGGCGCGGGTGACCTCGGGGGTGCGGTCGGTGGGCGAGAGGCCGGTGCCGCCAGTCGTGACGATCACGTCGTACCCGGCGGCCGTCCCCGCGCGCAGCGCCTGCTCGACGGGGTCGCCGTCGGGCACGACCAGCGGGCCGTCCACGGCGAAGCCGATCGAGGCCAGGCCCTCGGCGAGCAGCGGCCCGCCCCGGTCCGCGTACACCCCGGCGGACGCGCGGTTGGACGCGGTGACGACGAGCGCGGCGTAGGGCGCGCGCAGCGCCTCGCCGAGGCCTTCGCCGCCCTGCGGGAAGGGCACCTCGGCCTGCGGTCCCGGCCGGGCCGGGGCGGCGTCGGGCCGGGGCGGCTCGGGGGGCCGGTGGGCGCCGGCGGCCTGAGGGGGCGTCATGACGCGTCCGCCCCGGGCCGGTTCCAGTCGCCGGACTTGCCGCCGGTCTTCTCCTCGACGCGGATGTCGGTGATGACGGCGGCCTTGTCGACGGCCTTGACCATGTCGACGACGGTGAGCGCGGCCACCGACACCGCCGTCAGCGCCTCCATCTCGACGCCCGTGCGGTCGGTGGTCTTCACCGTCGCCAGGATCTCCACCGCGTCGTCGGCGACCGCGAGGTCGAGCTTCACGCCGGAGACCGCGAGGGGGTGGCAGAGCGGGATGAGGTCGGGGGTGCGCTTGGCACCCATGATCCCGGCGATGCGGGCGGTGGCGAGGGCATCGCCCTTGGGCACGCCCTCGCCGCGCAGCAGCTCCACCACGCGGGGCGAGACGAGCACGCGGCCGCTGGCGCGGGCGGTGCGGGCGGTGACGTCCTTCTCCGAGACGTCGACCATGCGGGCCGCCCCCGCCTCGTCGATGTGCGTGAGCCTGCCTTGCGTCGTACTCATTCGGTGGCGCTCCCGGTACGGCTTCTGTGGGCAGACACCGTACCCCCATCGACTGACACTCAGCCGAGCAGGACCACATCCACCTCGCTGTCGGGCTCCGCCGACGTGGTGTCCTCGGGGATGACGATGAGGCAGTCGGCGAGCGCGAGCGCCGCGATCAGATGCGATCCGGAGCCGCCCACGGGGGCGACGGTGCCCGCCTCCTGGTCGTAGGTGCCGCGCAGGAACTGGCGCCGGTCGGCGGGCGAGGAGAGGGCCTTGCCGGTCTTCAGGACGGCGCGGACGACGGGCCGGTGCACGTCGGCCATGCCCATCAGGGTGCGGATCGCGGGGCGCACGAACAGCTCGAAGGAGACGTACGAGGAGACCGGATTGCCCGGCAGCGCGAGCAGCGGAGTGTGGTCGGGGCCGATCGAGCCGAAGCCCTGGGGCTTGCCGGGCTGCATCTTCAGCTTGCGGAAGTCGATGCCGCTGCCCGGCTCGTCCTCGTCTCCCACGGAGGACAGCGCCTCCTTGACGACGTCGTACGCGCCGACGCTGACCCCGCCGGTGGTGACGAGCAGGTCGGCGCGGATCAGCTGGTCCTCGATGGTGTCGCGGAGCACCGCCGCGTCGTCGGTGACGGCGCCGACCCGGTAGGAGATGGCGCCCGCGTCCCTGGCGGCGGCGGCCAGCGCGAAGCTGTTGGAGTCGTAGATCTGGCCCTCGCCCAACTGCTCGCCGGGCTGCACCAGTTCACTGCCGGTGGAGAGCACCACCACGCGCGGGCGCGGCCGTACGGTGACGGTGCCGCGGCCGATCGCGGCGAGCAGCCCGATCTGGGGCGGGCCGAGCACGGTGCCCGCCGCGAGGGCGAGGTCGCCGGCCTGGACGTCGCTGCCCCGGGCACGGACGTGGGCACGCTCCTCGGCGGCGCGGTGCACCCGCACCTCGCCGCTCGCCCCTTCGGGGGCGGAGCCCGCCGGGCGCATGGAGGTGGCGGCGCCCCGGCCGCTGCCGCCGTCGGTCCACTCGACGGGGACGACGGCCTCGGCGCCGGGCGGCAGCGGGGCGCCGGTCATGATCCGGGCGGCCTGGCCGGGGCCGACCGTCGGCAGGTCGCCGCTGCCCGCCGCGACGTCACCGATGACGGTGAGCACGGCCGGGTACTCCTCGCTGGCGCCCGCGACATCGGCGACCCGTACCGCGTAGCCGTCCATGGAGCTGTTGTCGAAGGGAGGCAGGGCGACCGGCACCATGACGTCCTCGACCAGGACGCAGCCCTGGGCGTCGGGCAGTTGCAGCTCGATGGGTTCGAGCGGGCGGACCGCGGCGAGGATGTCGTCGAGGTGCTCGTCCACCGACCAGGTCGTGTTGCTCACGGGTGCCTACATCTCCTCGGTGACGTACCGGCGAAGCCAGGCCTTGAAGTCCGGGCCCAGGTCTTCACGTTCGCACGCCAGTCTGACAATGGCTCGCAGATAGTCTCCGCGATCACCGGTGTCATAGCGACGGCCCTTGAAGACGACTCCGTGCACCGGGCCGCCGATCGACTCGTCCGCCGCCATGTGCTGGAGGGCGTCGGTGAGCTGGATCTCGCCGCCCCGGCCGGGCTCGGTGGTGCGCAGCACGCCGAAGACGGCGGGGTCGAGGACGTAGCGCCCGATGACGGCGAGGTTGGAGGGCGCCTCGGCGGGCTCCGGCTTCTCGACGAGACCGGTGACCCGCACGACGTCGCTCTCGGCGGTGGTTTCGACGGCCGCGCAGCCATAGAGGTGGATCTGCTCGGGGTCGACCTCCATGAGAGCGATCACGCTGCCGCCCTCGTGCTCCTGGATCTCCACCATCCGCGAGAGGAGCTGGTCGCGCTCGTCGATGAGGTCGTCGCCGAGGAGGACCGCGAAGGGCTGCTCGCCCACGTGCGGCGCCGCGCACAGCACCGCGTGGCCGAGGCCGCGCGGGTCGCCCTGGCGTACGTAGTGGATGGCCGCCAGGTCGCTGGACTCCTGCACCTTGGCGAGCCGGTCCGCGTCGCCCTTGCGGGTCAGCGCCGACTCCAGCTCGTAGTTGCGGTCGAAGTGGTCCTCCAGGGGACGCTTGTTGCGGCCGGTGACCATCAGGACGTCGGACAGACCCGCCGCGACCGCCTCCTCCACCACGTACTGAATGGCGGGCTTGTCCACCACCGGCAGCATTTCCTTCGGTGTGGCCTTGGTGGCCGGAAGGAACCGGGTGCCGAGCCCGGCGGCGGGGATGACAGCCTTGGTGATCCGTGGGGGCGACTGAGTCATGCGGGCACCCTATCCGTTGCGTATGTGCGGAAGATTATTCTCGGGTGAATTCGCTCTCTTATCCACGCATTTGAGGGGATTACAGAAGCACGGTGTGTGATCACATGTCCGAAAAGGCCCTCTTGCGGCGCGCCCTTCTGGACGCCAGGAAGCAGCTGAGCGACGACGAGCTGCGCACCGCGTCCCCGCGCCTCGCCGACCAGGCTCTGGCGCTGCCCGAACTCGCCGGGGCGAGCACGGTGGCCGCGTACATCTCGGTCGGCCGCGAGCCCGGCACCCGCGCCCTCGTCGACACGCTGTACGCCCGGGGTGTACGGGTGCTGCTTCCGGTGCTGCTGCCCGACAACGACCTGGACTGGGCCGTCTACGCCGGGCCCGAGCACCTGCTGCCGGCCGGGCGCGGCCTCCTGGAACCCGACGGCGAACGGCTCGGCCGGTCCGCCGTGACGGCCGCGGACGCCGTGCTGCTGCCCGGCCTCGCCGTGGACGCGCGCGGCATGCGGCTCGGCCGCGGCGGCGGCTCCTACGACCGGGTCCTCGCCCGCATCGAGACGTCCGGCAGCGCGCCGGCCCTGGTGGTGCTCCTGTACGCGAACGAGGTGGTCGCGCGGGTCCCGGAGGAACCGCACGACCACCCCGTGCAGGCTGTCGTCACCCCGGCCGGGGTAACGCGCTTTACCGCGTGAGCGGCCGTACTACGGCGTGAGCTTCAGCGTGTCGACGGTTGACGCGTCGACCGCCTTGCCGCTGAACGACCAGTCCAGGAGTTCGCCCTTGGCCCACTTCTCGGTCTGGTCCGAGTAGTGCGCGCTGTAGGCGTGGCCCGATGCGCCGGTCAGGTTGATCCACTGGGACTTGTCGAGGTCCTTGAGGTTGACGACCATGCGCATCGAGGGCACCCAGGTGACGCCGTAGTCGCCGCTCGCGGCGTTCCAGCCGGTGGCGTCGACCGCGGCCTCGCCGCCGCCCAGGTTCCACGGGCCCCGGTTGAGCATGTACTGAAGGACGCCCGGACCCTCCTTGCCGAGGGTCTGGTTCTTCAGCATGAGCTGGTGCAGCCGGCCCCAGGTCCAGGTCGTGGTGTCCTTGCCGAGCTTGGCCGTCAGCTCCCAGCGTGCGTCCTTCATGGCTCGCGCCAGCAGCTGGTCGCGGGTGGTGGTGGCCTTGTCCAGACGGGTCGCGGGCGACTTCCACCAGCTGTTGTTCTGGTCGTTGAAGATCTTGCGCACGACCTCGAACCACCGGTCACCGCCGTCGGGCTGCGCCGAGTCGCCGTCGCGCTCGCCGCACTCCTGGACCTTCTTGTCGGGGTCGTCGACGGGCCCGGTGCCGATCGGCGGCGTCACGTACAGGCACTCGCCCTTGGGACGCAGCTCCTTGGGCAGCTTGTTGCCGAACGCCAGCTTCAGGACGTTGCGCCACACCGAGTTGAAGTAGGCGGCTGCCGCCGAGTCGTTCTCCTGGGTGTAGTCCCAGCCTTCGAGCAGCTTCTGCGCCTCGCGCACCGAGGGGTCGGACACGTCGATCTTCAGCAGGGCGGGCGTCAGGAGCGCGGCGATCTCGCTGCTGTTGTCCATCTGCATCTTCTGCATGTCCTCGGTGGAGATCTTCCCGCCACCCTTGATCTTCGACTCGATGAGGTCGTTGATCCGCTGGCTGCGGGTGCCGTAGCCCCAGTCCTTGGTGAGCAGGTACGGGTACTTCTTCTCGTCGATCACGGCCTGGTTGGCGGTGACGATGAAGCCCCGCTTGGGGTTGTACTCGTACGGCAGCGCGTCGAAGGGGACGTAGCCCTTCTTCCACGTGTACTTGGAGTCCCAGCCGGGCGCCGGCATGGTGCCGTCGACGCCATCGGCGCGCACCGGGATCTTGCCGGGCGCCTGGTAGCCGATGTTGCCCTTGGTGTCGGCGTAGATCAGGTTCTGCGAGGGCACCTCGAAGTCCTTGGCGGCGGCCCGGAAGGACTTGAAGTCGTCGGCCTTGTCGAGCGCGAACACGGCGTCCATGGACTTGCCGGGTTCGAGCGCCGTCCATCTCAGGGCGACCGCGTATCCGGTGCCCCGGTCGGGGGCCGCCGAGTTGACCGGCGCCTTCTGGCCGACCTTCTCCAGCTCGTCGTCGCGGTCGGAGATCAGGGGGCCGTTGTTGGTCTCGCGGATGGTGATGGTCTTGCTGGACCCTCCGGCCACCTTGATGACCTCCTCGCGGGTGGCGAGGGGCTTCTCCTGGCTGTCGTAGAGGTAGTTGTTGCCGGAGATCTTCTCCAGGTACAGGTCGGTCACGTCGGCGCCGAGGTTGGTGAAGCCCCACGACACGTCCTGGTTGTGCCCGATGATCACGCCGGGCATGCCGGAGAAGGTGTAGCCCGCCACGTCGTAGGAGCACGTGCTGGAGAGCGTCCGGCAGTGCAGGCCCATCTGGTACCAGAGCGAGGGCATCATCGGCGCGAGGTGCGGGTCGTTGGCGAGCAGCGGCATGCCGGTCGTCGTGTACTTGCCCGACACCACCCAGGAGTTGGAGCCGATGCCGCTGCCGTTGGGGCCGAGCAGCGCCGGGATCTTGTCGAGGGTGTCGGAGAGCGAGGAGAGCTGGCTCTGCATGCCCTGGAGGGCGCCCTGCGCGGTCCCCGAGGTGCCGTCGGACGCGGTGGAGGCACGCTGCGGGTCGAACTTGCCGGTCGCCTTGTTGTACGAACCCTGGTCCACGATGGGTCGGTGGGTGGCCGCCGGGTAGGCCGGGTACAGGTCCTTGATCTGCTGCGGGCTGAGCCGGCTCGTCATCAGGGAGCGGTCGATCTCGTCCTGCATGTTGCCGCGCAGGTCCCAGGCCATCGCCTTGAGCCAGGCCACCGAGTCGACCGGCGTCCAGGCCTCGGGCGTGTAGTCGTTGGTGAGGTTGAGCGCCGCGTACTCGACGGAGATGTCCTTGCCGTCCTTGCCCTTGAGGTACGCGTTCACCCCCGCCGAGTACGCCTGGAGGTACTTCTTCGTGGCGGGCGTCAGCTTGGTGTCGTACTCCTGCTGCGCGACCTTGCGCCAGCCCAGTGTGCGCAGGAAGGCGTCCGTGTCGACCTGGCCGCTGCCGAACATCTCGGAGAGGCGGCCCGAGGTCATGTGCCGGCGGACGTCCATCTCGTAGAAGCGGTCCTGCGCCTGGACGTAGCCCTGGGCCATGAAGAGGTCCGCGTCGCTGTCCGCGTAGATCTGCGGAACGCCGTAGTCGTCTCGCTTGACCTCGACCTGGCCGGCGAGGCCCGGGACCTTGAGGGTGCCCGTCGTCTGCGGGAAGGAGGCACGCACGGTGCTCACTCCCCAGTACGCGCCGTAGGCGACGCCCGCGACCAGAGCCAGCACCAGGACGAGGACGAACAGCCTCAGGCGGCGTCCCCTCTTCCTGCTCGTCTTGCCGGCCGTCGTACCGGCGGAAGGGGCGGTTGTGGTGGCGGGCATCGCTGTCCTTCGAGGGGCAGGGTGGTCCAGGAGTACTGGGAGCAACCATAGGCGCAGCCGCCGAGAGCCCCTGACGCGGTGTCGGCGTTCACATACCGGGACGGCAAACAGGGGATCCCGCGCGTAAAGAAAGCGTCAAAGATTAGGTAAGGTAACGAAGTACCTTGGGCGACGGAACGTTTCACCAGGTGCGTCCGAGGGAGCCCCCGGATGCGCACCACGTGCCTGGGGATGCACGATTTTCATGGGGTGCCTGCGGCGCCTGAGGGGAAGGATCGGCCACTGACTGTCCACCAGCTCAACGAACTCCTGCTCATCTGCTCGCTCGTTCTGCTCATCGCCGTGGCGGCGGTGCGGATCTCCTCGCGCAGCGGGCTTCCCAGCCTGCTCCTGTATCTCGGCATAGGGATCGCGATAGGGCAGGACGGCATCTTCAACGTCCGGTTCGACGACGCCGAACTGACGCAGGTGATCGGCTATGCCGCACTGGTGGTGATCCTGGCCGAGGGCGGCCTGGGCACCAAGTGGAAGGAGATCAAACCGGCGTTGCCGGCGGCCGTGGTGCTGTCGCTCGTCGGCGTCGCGGTGAGCGTGGGCGTGACGGCGGCGGGGGCGCACTACCTGGTGGGCCTGGAGTGGCGGCAGGCGCTGATCATCGGCGCGGTGGTGTCGTCCACGGACGCGGCGGCCGTCTTCTCCGTGCTGCGCAAGGTGCCGCTCCCCTCCCGCGTCACCGGTGTCCTGGAGGCCGAGTCCGGCTTCAACGACGCCCCTGTCGTCATCCTGGTCGTCGCCTTCTCGACGCCCGGCCCGGTCGACTCCTGGTACCTCCTGGTCGGGAAGATAGCCCTGGAGCTGGCCATCGGCGCCTCGATCGGGCTCGCGGTGGGCTGGCTCGGATCGTATGGACTGCGTCACGTGGCGCTGCCCGCCTCCGGCCTCTACCCGATCGCCGTGATGGCGATCGCGGTGAGCGCCTACGCGGCGGGCGCCATCGCCCACGGCTCCGGCTTCCTCGCCGTGTACCTCGCCTCCATGGTGCTCGGCAACGCCAAGCTCCCCCACTGGCCGGCCACCCGCGGCTTCGCCGACGGGCTCGGCTGGCTCGCCCAGATCGGCATGTTCGTCCTGCTGGGCCTGCTGGTCACCCCGCACAACCTGGCCGCCGACTTCTGGCCCGCCGTGATCATCGGCCTCGTCCTGACGATGGTGGCCCGGCCGCTGGAGGTCCTGCTCAGCCTGGTGCCCTTCCGGGTGCCCTGGCAGGAGAAGGCCCTGATGTCCTGGGCGGGCCTGCGCGGCGCGGTGCCCATCATCCTCGCCACCATTCCGATGGTCGCCGGGATCGAGGGCAGCGAGAAGATCTTCAACATCGTCTTCATCCTGGTCATCGTCTACACCCTCATCCAGGGGCCGACGCTGCCCTGGCTGGCGCGCAAGCTCCAGCTCTCGGACTCCGACGAGGCCGCGGACCTGGGCGTGGAATCCGCCCCCCTGGAGCGGCTGCGCGGCCACCTGCTGTCCGTCGCGATCCCGGCGAAGTCGCGGATGCACGGCGTCGAGGTGCACGAGCTGAGGCTGCCGCCCGGCGCCGCCGTCACCCTCGTCGTGCGCGACGGCACGAGCTTCGTGCCGGGGCCCACGACCATGCTGCGCCACGGAGACGAACTCCTGGTGGTCGCGACCGACCCGGTGCGCGACGCCGCCGAGTCCCGGCTGCGCGCGGTCGGCCAGGGCGGCAAGCTCGCGGGCTGGCTGGGCGCGGGCGGCCCGCAGGAGCCCCCGCAGAAGGCCAAACCCAGACGTACGGGACGTCAGGACGCGTAACCGGCTGTCAAGCGGCGTGACGCTGTGGTTGAGCCACATGTCGGCCGAATAAACACAGGCTGAATGTTGGCACTCCGTGCGGATTCGTAGGCACGGAGTGCCAAAGATCTGTATCATCAAGGCACACCACTGATCGACCAACTCTGCCTGACGCAGAGCTGGCGCGACCGTATGGCGGTCGGGAGCTCCCCGCAGCAGCCCTCGGCATCTACCGCAGTTCCGCGCAAGAGGACAGCTCTCGGCAACGCCCGCACCCACTCACGTGCACGGGGCGCGCTACCAGGCGGCAGAAAGGCAAGGGGCCGTGGCATCCACGGTCACTTCTGACAAGCGGCCCGGATACGGCCAGCTTCTGCGCACACCCGGCGCACTGTCGTTCCTCCTGCCCGGCTTCGCGGCCCGGCAGCCCTTCGCGATGCTGACCATCGGCATCCTCCTGCTCGTCCAGCACACCACCGGCTCGTACGGCGGCGCCGGCGCCGTGGCCGCCTTCACCGGCGTGTCCATGGCCCTGTTCGCCCCGCAGAGCGGCAAGCTCGCGGACCGTTACGGACAAGGCGCGGTCCTGGTGCCCGGCGTCCTGATCCACGCGGCCTCCGTGTCCGTGCTGACCGCCCTGGCCCTGGCCGGCGCCCCCCTGTGGGCCCTGTTCATCGCGGCCGTCCCCACCGGCGCCTCCGTGCCGCAGGTCGGCCCCATGGTGCGGGCCCGCTGGGCGAACAAGCTCGACGGCTCGCCCCTGATGGCGACGGCCGCGGCCTTCGAGTCCGTCACCGACGAGTTCACCTTCGTCATCGGGCCCGTCCTCGCGACCGCCCTGTGCACCGGCGTGCACCCCGCGGCCGGACTGATCGCCGAGGCGTCCCTGACCCTCGTCGGCGGCCTCCTGTTCGCGGCCCGGCGCGCCACCCAGCCGCCGGTACGCAGCGCCGCCGAGCGCGAGCAGACCGAGCACACCTCCGCGCTGTCCATCCCGGGCGTACGCGTCCTGGCGATGGCCTTCCTCGGCATCGGCGCGGTCTTCGGCGGCATGCAGGTCTCCCTGACCGCGTTCGCGGAGGAGATCGGCAACCCCGGCATCAACGGCATCCTCTACGGCGTCTTCGCCGCCGGAAACATGCTGGCGGGCATCGCCTGCGGCGCCATCGCGTGGAAGTCCTCGCCCCGCGTCCGGCTGATCGCCGGCTACGCGGCGCTGACCCTGGCGGCCTCCGGACTGTGGGCGGCCCACTCCGCCCTGCTGCTCGGCGGCCTCGGCCTGATCGTCGGCCTGTGCATCGCCCCGGCCCTCATCACCGGCTACACGCTGGTCGAGTCCCTGGTGCCGGCCACCTCCCGCACCGAGGCCTTCACGTGGCTGACCGGCGCGGTCGCCCTGGGCCAGGCCGCCGCCGTCACCGTGGCGGGACGCCTCACCGACGCCCACGGTTCGACCGCCGGATTCCTGGTGCCGCTGGGCGGCACCGCGCTCGCCCTGGTGACCCTGGTCGCCCTGCGCTCGCGGCTCGCTCCGTCCGCTCCGACCCGTACCGTGGCGCGTGGCGTCGGTCACCGTGTTCCCGTCACGGTGGACTGATCCCGAGGAATACGTCACTATGGACCGTCGTTAGCACTCATCGAGTGAGAGTGCCAGGAGGAAGACAAGTGCCGACCTACCAGTACCAGTGCACCGAGTGCGGCGAGGGCCTCGAGGCGGTGCAGAAGTTCACCGATGACGCCCTGACCGTGTGCCCGAACTGCGACGGACGCCTGAAGAAGGTGTTCTCGGCGGTCGGCATCGTTTTCAAGGGCTCGGGCTTCTACCGCAACGACAGCCGCGGCTCGTCGTCGAGCAGCTCGCCCGCGTCGTCGTCCTCGTCGACGGCCAAGTCGTCGTCGGGCTCGGACTCCAAGCCGGCCGCGGCATCGAGCTCCGGCTCGTCCTCGTCGAGCACGTCGAGCGCGAGCCCGGCCGCCTGACCCCCAGCCGCGCACCACCCCCGCCGTCCCCCGGCGGGGGTTTCGTGTTTCCGGCCCACCGTTAGTGTGACCGGCATGACCAACGCAGAGATCGGCGTCATCGGCGGCTCGGGGTTCTACTCGTTCCTGGAGGACGTCACCGAGGTCCAGGTGGACACTCCCTACGGCTCCCCCAGCGACTCACTCTTCCTCGGCGAGATCGCCGGCCGCCGCGTGGCGTTCCTGCCCCGCCACGGCCGCGGCCACCATCTGCCGCCGCACCGCATCAACTACCGCGCCAATCTGTGGGCGCTGCGCTCCGTCGGGGTGCGCCAGGTCCTCGGCCCGTGCGCGGTCGGCGGCCTGCGCCGCGAGTACGGGCCGGGCACCCTGCTCGTGCCGGACCAGCTGGTCGACCGTACGAAGGCGCGCACCCAGACCTTCTTCGACGGGCTGCCCCTGCCGGACGGCACGGTCCCCAACGTCGTGCACACCACGTTCGCCGACCCGTACTGCCCCGACGGCCGCAAGGCCGCCCTCACCGCGGCCCAGGGACGCGGCTGGGAGGCCGTGGACGGCGGCACCATGGTCGTCATCGAGGGCCCCCGCTTCTCCACCCGCGCCGAATCGCAGTGGCACGCGGCGATGGGCTGGTCGGTCGTGGGCATGACCGGACACCCCGAGGCCGTACTCGCCCGCGAACTGGGGCTCTGCTACACCTCGATGACCCTCGTCACCGACCTGGACGCGGGCGCGGAGACCGGCGAGGGCGTCTCGCACACCGAGGTCCTGCGGGTGTTCGGCGAGAACGTGGCGCGGCTGCGCGAGGTGCTCTTCGACGCGGTCGCGGCCCTGCCCGCGACCGAGAACCGCGCCTGCCTGTGCACGCACGCGCACGACGGCTGGGACCTGGGCATCGAACTGCCGTGAGCAACCACCCTCCTGAGTGAGGGAGTTGTCCACAAGCGAGCGGCGGTCCACAGGCTCCGGCGAGATCGCGCGGGGCGGGGGATCGTGGGGTGTCCGAGCAGCACAGGCACTCCACGATCGGCAGGGTCACCATGTCCGCAGACCGCACAGCACCCGCGTCCGCGCCGTTCCGCTTCCCCTTCCCGCTGCCCATGCCGGCGCCCGAGCCCGGCACGGTGCCGTTCTTCCCGCCGCTGCGGGTGCGCGGCGGTCGGCACGGGCTGCGCCGCGCGATGCGCAGGCGACGGCGTGCGGTGGCCGCCGGGCTCGCCGTGACGGCCGCGGCCCTCGCCGTCTCCAGCACGCAGGCGGCCGAGCGTACGCATCCGCCGGCGGCTCGCACCGCGGCGACGGCCGCGACACCGGCGCCCGGCGAACGCGGGCCGGCGCGGAAGGCCGCGGCCCCGGCTCCGCTGGTCTCCGCCCCGGTGCGGATCGCGGACGCGGAGACCGTACGTCTGCTGCGGCCGGGCGACCGCGTCGATGTGATCGCGTCCGCCAACTCGCCCTCGCCGGGCGCCGACGAGGCCCGTGTGGTCGCAACGGGCGTCCGGGTCACGGCAGTTCCGGCGGCGCGCGGAGTCGCGCCGGACGCGGGGGCGCTCGTCGTCCTCGCCGTGCCGCGCGAGACGGCGCGGGTGCTGGCAGGGGCGGGGACCACGTCGAGGCTGGCGGTGACGCTGTGCTGATTCGTACGGCTGAACGGTCAAGTCACCAGTTCGCGTGCACGGATTGGACAGCGCCCGTCCGCCCTGTCCAAGGTGGCGCAGAGGTTTGCTCTGCCCCCTGGACATGCGAAGAAGGGCTCATTGGTGAGCGAGGACAAGACAAGCGTGCTGGCCGGCTTCAAGGCCTTTTTGATGCGCGGAAACGTGATCGACCTGGCTGTCGCCGTGGTCATCGGCGCCGCGTTCACCACCATCGTGAACTCCGTGGTGAAGGGCGTGATCAACCCGCTGGTCGGCGCGTTCGGCACGAAGGACCTGGAGGGCTACACCTCCTGCCTGAAGGGCCCCTGCACCGCCGATTCGGGCATCCAGATCCTCTGGGGCGGGGTGCTCAGCGCGATCCTGAACTTCGTCATCACCGCCGCCGTCGTGTACTTCCTGATGGTGCTGCCGATGGCCAGGATCCTCGCCAAGAGGGCCCGGCACGACGCGGCCAAGGAAGGGGTGCGCGAGACGATGGAGGTCAGCGAGCTGGAGGTGCTGAAGGAGATCCGCGACGCCCTGATCTCCCAGCGCGGCCCCGGCGGCGGTTCGGGTATCGGCACCGGCTCCCCCGGCGACGGCCCCGGGCCCTTCACCAGTCCGGGTTCGGGCCCCGCGCTCTAGCGCTCCCGCGCAGGCCTCAGATGTGGTGGGGCGGCTTCTCGTCGAGGAAGCGTGCCAGGTCGGCGGCGCTGCCCGCGGACGCCGGACGCTCGCCCCACCCGCGGTCCGTGTCGTCGGCGGACTGCTGGTCGAGGGGGTCGTCGAAGACCAGCCTCGGCTTCGGCTTCGGCTCGGACGGCTCCTGGGGCGCTGCATCCCGGTCGCGCGGGCCGGGGGCGGGGGCGGTGCTCATGCCTCCAGGGTACGGGCGGCCGTGCCACCCGCGCCCCGGCCGGCCGTCCTGCCCGCCGCCCGCCCGCCACCACGGCGACCCCGGCTGCCATCACCACGGCCCCGGCTGCCGCCACCACGGCCCCGGTTTCCATCGCCCCGGCCGCCACCGCGTCGGGCGGCGCCCCGCTCAGCGGTCCTTGGGGTCGAGCGCCCACAGGCCGAGGACCGCCAGGAACGACAGGCACAGGAACCCCGCGCCCCACCAGGCGGTGCCGGTGTTGCCCCGCATCCACTCGTTGACCACCACGCTGAGCCCCCACAGCTGGCCGATGACCACGGTGATCGCCAGCGTGAGGCGGGCCGTCAGCTTCGATGAGCGCTCCGGCTCCTGCTCACTGCCCGCACCCGGTCCCGGCCCGGTGTGCCGGACACGGGGGTCGCCGTAACCGCTGGTCGGGCGGATCTGCGGATAGCGCTCGCGCACCGGCCGGTTCAGCCGGGGCTGAGCGGAGCCGGGGGTGTACGCCGGCCGCGCGGGAACGGAGGGGGCTTCACCCGGCCCGGTGTGCCTAGCGGCACCGGCGGCACCGGCGGTGTACCCGCCGGGTGGCTCCGCGGCCTCGTGCCCGGTGTGCCCGCCGGGCCCCGGCAGCCCACCGGGACCGGACGTGCCGCCGAACCCGCCGTGGCCGCGGCCGTCGGGCCCCCCGGAGCCGCCCGGGTCGCCGTGACCCTGGGGTCCGCCGGAGCCCCGGATCCCACCGGGGCCGGAGCCGTGGGGGTCGGGGAGGCCGTCGCGGGCCGGGTACGCGTGGTCGTCGGGCCCGGAGTGGCCACGGTCTTCGGCGCTCATGTCCGCTCGCTCCTCTCGGCCGCCCCGGCACCGGCGACCCCGGCACCAGCACCGGCACCGGCAGCGCCCCTCGCATCGGCCGCCGCATCGGCCGCCGCCCTGGCGTCGGCTGCGGGGCAGCCCAGGCGGCCGGCCAGCTCGGGTCGCTTGCCGGCGAACTCGCGGCACATGGCGTCCTTGGTGCTCTCGCCGGAGCGCGCCGTGGCCACCGCCCAGACACTGCCGTCGGCCTCCTCCACGAGGAGCACCTTGGGCAGCGGTCGCGGCGGCGGTCCCGCGGTGACCTCGCCGGTGCGGGCGTCGAAGACACCCTCGTGGCAGGGGCAGTACAGCTCGCCCTCGGCGCCGCGGTCCGCGCGCCACAGCACCCCGCAGGCCAGATGCGTACAGACCGCGGAGTAGCCGACGAGGGTGCCGTCCTTGAGGCGGACGGCTACGGCCCGGTCGTCCTCGTCGGGGAAGCGGAAAGCGACGGACTCTCCGGGAGCGAGCACGGGGGCGACGCGCTTGGGGTCGGGCGGGCCGTCGCTGTCGCCGTGGCGGTGCAGCACTCCCCCGGCGACCGCGAGGCCGCCCACCGCGAGACCGCCCGAGACGGTGGCGACGATGCGGAGGTAGTCGCGGCGGGTGGTGAGGGAGTCGGCGGCGATGCGGTCGTGGAGGGCGGCCTGGGCGGGGTCCGCGGCGGGGTCCGCGGCGGGGTCGGGGGCGGCCGGCGACTGGTCGGTGACGCTCATCGGGTGACGTCCTTCCCGTTGACCTCGACGATCGGGAGCCCGCCGGGCACCGGCCACTGGACCTTGTCGGCGGGCACGACCATCGCGACACCGGTGGAGACGACGACATCGCCGAACGTGAAGGAGTCGGCGACCTGGACACCGGGGCGTTCGGCGCGCAGCTCCTCGACGGTCCCGTAGAACAGCGCGCCGGTCGGGCAGACCGTGGCGCACATGGGGGCGAGACCGTAGGCGGTGCGGTCGTAGCAGAGGTTGCACTTCATCTGCAGCTTCGCCTGGAGGTCGATCTTCGGTACGCCGAAGGGGCAGGCGTTGACGCAGTTCGCGCAGCCGATGCAGCGGGTCGTGTCGGCCTGCTGCACCACGCCGTCCGCGGTCACCAGGATCGCGTCGGCGGGACACACCTCGGCGCAGGGTGCGACCGGGTCCTCGCAGTGCATGCAGACGGTGGGAAGGGAGGCGACGGAGTGACCTTCGTCGGGATAGTCGAGATGGATCATGGACTTGCCGCGGTGCGAGTCGCACTCGCGGCAGGCGGAGACACAGGCCTGGCAGCCGATGCAGCGCCCCGGGTCGATGAAGATCGTTCTGCCCATCATGGGGCGTCAGCTCCTCTCCGCGGTGCCACGGCCCTGCGGGGACGTGGGGGGCAGGGGGTCGGTGCGCGAGACCTGCGTGGCCGGATACGCCGTGTGGCCCGGGGCGGTCGGCGGCGCCGGCACCTCGTCGATCCGGTCGGCGGCCTCGATCCGGCAGGCGCACACCTTGTACTCGGGGATCTTCGAACGGGGGTCGAGGGCGTCGATGGTGAGCGCGTTGGCGGCCGTGGGGACCGGCCAGTGGTACGGGATGAACACCGTGTCCGGGCGGATGGCCTCGGTGACCAGGGCGGGGAAGACCTCGCTGCCGCGCCGGGTCACCACCCGCACCGGGTCGCCGTTGCGGAAGCCGTGCGAGGGGTGGACCTCCACCCACGGGCGCGGCGTCTGCTCGACGAGCGCGCCGAGCCGGCGGGTCTGGTTGCCGGACAGGAAGTGCGCCACGGTACGGCCCGTGGTCAGCGACATCGGATGGTCCTCGTCGTACGGGTCCATCGGCGGATGCCACTCGACGACCTGCATGTGGACCTTGCCGTCCGGGTGCGCGGTCGTGCCGCCCTCGAACAGGCGGGGCGTGCCCGGGTGGTCGGTGGAGGGGCAGGGCCACGCGATGCCGCCGGTCTCCTCCAGGCGTTCGTAGGTGATGCCGTAGTAGTCGTTGACGGTTCCGGCCGACGCGATCCGCAGCTCCTCGAACACCTCGCGCGAGCCCGGATAGCTGAACTTGTCGCCCACACCCAGGCGCTTGGCGAGTTCACACATCACCCAGGTGTCGGTGCGGACGCCCGGCGGCGGCTCCTGCGCCTTGTTGTGCTTGACCACCCGCGCCTCGGCGTTGGCCATCACGCCCTCGTCCTCGGCCCAGGTGGTCACGGGGAAGACCACGTGCGCGTTGGTCGCGGTCTCGGAGAGGAAGAAGTCGAATTGGGCGTGGAATTCCAGCGAGTCGTAACCCGACTTCACCGTCGCGTAGTTGGGGAGGGAGACGAACGGGTTGTTGCAGATGCCGATGAGGCCGCGGATCTCCTGGCGCTGCATCTGCCAGACCATTTCCATCATCGAGGTTCCCGCGGGCGGGAGTTCGCTCTCCTCGATGCCCCAGATCTCGCAGATCTGCCGGCGGTGTTCCGGGTTGGAGATGGAGCGCCCGCCGGGCAGCAGGTCGGACTTCTGTCCGTGCTCGCGGCCGCCCTGTCCGTTGCCCTGGCCGGTGATGGTGCCGTAGCCGGCGCCGGGCTTGCCGAGGTTGCCGGTGGCCGTGCACAGGTTGATGACGGTCAGGCAGTTCTCGACGCCCTGCGAATGGTGCTCGATGCCCCGCGCGTGCCAGGCCATCGCCCGGCCCGCGCCCGCGAAGGCCCGCGCGACCTGGACGATCTGCGAGGCCGGGACCCCGCAGATGTCGCCCGCCCACTCGGGCGTGCACTCGGCGACGGCGTCGCGCACCTCGTCCCAGCCGGTGGTGTGCTCGGCGACGAACTCCTTGTCGACGAGGTTCTCCCGGATGACGACGTGCAGTACAGCGTTGAAGAAGGCAGCGTCCGTGCCGGGCTTGAGGGCGACGTGGATGTCGGCGGTGCGCGCGATGGCCGTCTCGCGCGGGTCGATCACGATGAGCGTCGCGCCCCGGTCCCGGGCGCCCCACAGGTACTGGGTCATCACGGGGAAGCACTCCCCCACGTTGGACCCGGCGATCAGGAGGCAGTCGGTGAGCAGGATGTCGGAGAACGGGTTGCCCGCCCGGTCGATGCCGAAGGCCAGCTTGTTGGCGCCGGCGGCGGAGACCATGCAGAGCCGGCCGTTGTAGTCGACGTGCCGCGTCCTGAGTGCGACCCGGCCGAACTTGCCGACCAGGTACGTCTTCTCGGAGAACAGGCTCGCCCCGCCGAGCAGACCGAAGGCGTCATTGCCGTGGGCGCCCTGGATGCGGCGCACCTCGGAGACGGTGAAGTCGAGCGCCTCGTCCCAGGACACCTCGCGGAACGGCTCGTCGCGGGAGCGGCGCATCAGCGGCGCGGTCAGCCGGTCGGGGTGGTTGACCTGCTGATAGGCGTTGATGCCCTTGGGGCACAGGCGCATCCGGTTGATGTCGTGGTTGCGGGGCTCGACGCCGAACACCTTGCCCGCGCGGTCGACCCGCAGATACATGCCGCACTGCACCCCGCAGAAGCAGCAGTGGGTGGGCACGAGGGTCTCGCCGTTCTGGTCGGCGTGCCACTGGTCGGCCGGGATGCCGCCCGCGTCGCGGAAGTTGCGGGTGCCGGGCGGCGCGATCGAAGGGTCGAGCGGAATGTGCGGACTGCTCACTTGAAGCCCTTCTTGACGTGGCTGAGGTAGGCGGTGCCGCGCAGCACCCGCTTGCAGCGCGGGCAGTACTCGGCCCAGGCGTCGAAGTCGAGCTTCAGGTCGCGCATGGTGCCGCGCAGGTTCTCGACGTACGGGGCCGTGTCGACCGGCTCGCCGCAGCGCTTGCACGGGAAGACCTGCTCGTCCTGGCGGGAGGTGTACTTGAAGAGCTGCATGCCGACGGCGGCCGGCCGCTGCACGATGTGGAAGAACTTCCCGAACGGGATGTAGATGAGCGTGAACACCACCGAGACCATGTGCAGCACGGCGAGGAACTCGTAGCCGCCGCCGTGCAGGAAGATCGACGAGAAGGTCAGGAGGAGCCCGGTCACGGAGATGACGATCAGCGCGATCAGCGGGACGAGGTCGTAGCCGAAGCGCTGGCCCGTGATGGCCCCGCGGTCCTTCATGCGGCGCCACAGGAAGTACGAGGCGCCGGGGATGACCAGGACGGCGGCGATGTCCAGGCCGTGGAACATCAGCCAGCCGACCACGCTCAGGGCGTCGAAGCCGAGGATCTTGAACCCCCAGATCCGCATCTCGTACCCGGGGCCCGAGCCGGACGCCGAGGTGAAGGTGAACCAGCCCCAGGTCAACGGGAACGTGATCGCTGCGGCCAGGATGCAGCCCCAGAAGATCAGCTGGTGGGCGGCCCAGCGGGCGTGCGAGCGGGCGCCGAGGAACTTCTGGAATCCGAGGTAGGTGGCGATCATCTTCGGCAGGGCGGTGGGTGCCTTGCGGAAGTTGGCGGCCGAGAACAGGCTGCGCCAGCCCTGCTTGAAGAGGCGGCGCGCACCGGGAGAGGAGATCCACACGGTGTAGCGGTAGGCGACACCGAAGGCCAGGAAGACGGTGGCGACCGCGTACGGAAGGAGCGCGGAGTCGAAGTCCCGGAGCAGCCGGCTGCCGAAGACGATGGCCAGGACGAGCAGCACGGAGACGACCACCCCGGCCAGCGTCGCGCGCAGCGCCACGGAGCCTCGGGCGGGCGCGGGAACCGGCGCCGTCGGTGGCACCACGGCCGTCGAGGCGGCGTCCGGCGCGGCTGCGGGGGGTGCGGGTGGCTCGGTCACCCCCTCACGTTAGGGATGTTCCGGTCCGAACCACTCGTTTTAGGGATCAACAGGGTGAGTCGCCCGATGTACCCCGACGCATTCCCTCCGTGCGGGAGCGCGCCGAGCGGCCCCCGCAGAACGCGGGCCCGGCCGGCGTGGTGCCGGGGTCCGGCGTGGCGCCCGGGTGCGGCGTGGAGCGGGACACGAGTACAGCGACGCGCATCGACCGGAGGCTCGGCATCCCGCCGCACGATCGGGCGCCACCGCATCCCGGGCCCGTCCCCCGGTGAACCTCCTGCTGGCGGTCGGGCCCGGCGCGGGCCCGGCACTTCGGGGTGTCCGCCGTCGGTCAGACCGCGTTCAGGCCGTACGCCGCGAACACCTCTCGTGCCGCGGCCAGTTGCCCGGCCCCCGGTGACGGGGTGTCGTGCAGGGTGAAGGTCCTGCCCAGCGACTCCCACTTGGCCTCGCCCAGCTTGTGGAAGGGCAGGACGTCCACCCGGGACACGTTGCCGAGGGACGCGGCGAAGGAGGCCACGCCCTCGACGTTCGCGGGGTCGTCGGTCAGGCCCGGCACCAGGACGAAGCGGACGTGGACCTCCTTGCCCAGGTCCGCGAGGCGGTGCGCGAAGTCCAGGGTCGGCCGCAGCGGCCGGCCCGTGACCTCCTGGTACGTGTCGCGGTCCCACGACTTGATGTCGAGCAGCACCAGGTCGACGTCGCGCAGCAGCGCGTCGGTGGCCCGCGCGCCGAGGAACCCGGAGGTGTCCAGGGCGGTGTGCAGCCCGAGTTCGTGCTTGTAGCGGTGGAGGAGTTCACCGGCGAAGACGGGCTGGAGCAGGGGTTCGCCGCCGCTGACGGTGGCGCCGCCGCCCGCCGCCCGGATGAACGCCGTGTACTTCGCGGCCTCGGCCACCACCTCGTCCGCGGTGGTGCGCCTGCCGTCGCGCATCCGCCAGGTGTCGGGGTTGTGGCAGTACAGGCAGGTCAGGGGGCAGCCAGAGAGGAACGTGACGAAGCGCGTGCCCGGCCCGTCGACCCCGGTCGACAGGTCCCAGGAGTGCACCGAACCGGCGATCGGCCGCCGGGTGGCGGCGCCGGCCGGCGTGCTGGCGGGCAGGGCGGCACCCTCGCCCCCGTCGGCGCGGGCGGGCCGGCCGACGGGGATCTCGGGGCTGAGCAGGACGGCCATCTCAGAGCCCCTCGTGGAACGTCCGGTTGATCACATCCAGCTGCTGCTCGCGGCTGAGGCGGACGAAGTTCACCGCGTAGCCCGAGACCCGGATGGTCAGCTGGGGGTAGTTCTCCGGGTGCCGCATGGCGTCTTCCAGGGTCGCCTTGTCCAGGACGTTCACGTTCATGTGGAAGCCGTTGTTCGCCATGAACCCGTCGAGCACACCGGACAGGTTGTCGACGCGTTCCTGCGGGGTGCGGCCGAGCGCGTCGGGGGTGATGGTGTTGGTGAGCGAGATGCCGTCCTCGGCGTCGTCGTAGGGCAGCTTGGCGACGGAGAGCGCGGAGGCGATGTAGCCGTGCTCGTCGCGGCCGTTCATGGGGTTGGCGCCCGGCGCGAACGGCAGGCCGGCGCGGCGGCCGTCGGGGGTGTTGCCGGTCTTCTGGCCGTAGACGACGTTCGACGTGATGGTCAGCACCGACTGGGTGTGGACGGCGCCCCGGTAGGTGGGGTTCTTGCGGACCTTCTCCATGAAGTCGTGCACGATCCGGGTGGCGAGCGCGTCGGCGCGGTCGTCGTTGTTGCCGTAGGCCGGGTAGTCGCCCTCGATCTCGTAGTCGACGGCGAGGCCGGTCTCGTCGCGTACGACCTTGACCTTGGCGTGCTTGATCGCGGACAGCGAGTCGGCGGCGACCGAGAGCCCCGCGATGCCGAACGCCATGGTGCGCAGGATGTCCTGGTCGTGCAGGGCCATCTCGATGCGCTCGTAGGCGTACTTGTCGTGCATGTAGTGGATGACGTTGAGCGCGTGGACATACGTCCTGGCCAGCCAGTCCAGCATCGCGTCGTACTGCCGCGACACCGTCTCGTAGTCGAGGTACTCGCCCTCGATGGGCGTGAACCCCTCGACGACGAGCTTGCCGCTCTTCTCGTCGCGGCCGCCGTTGATCGCGTACAGCAGCGCCTTGGCGACGTTGACGCGGGCGCCGAAGAACTGCATCTGCTTGCCGACGGCCATCGCCGAGACACAGCACGCGATGGCGGTGTCGTCGCCGTACTTGGGGCGCATCAGGGCGTCCGACTCGAACTGGATCGCCGAACTGTCGATGGCGACCTTCGACGCGAAGTCCCGGAAGCCAGAGGGGAGTTGGGCGTCCCAGAAGACGGTGAGGTTGGGCTCGGGTGCGGGGCCGAGGTTGTACAGGGTCTGAAGGGCGCGGAACGTGGTGCGCGAGACCAGGGGGCGGCCGTCCTCGCCGATGCCGGCCATGGACCAGGTGACCCAGGTGGGGTCGCCGGAGTACAGCGTGTTGTATTCGGGGGTGCGCAGGAAGCGGACGATGCGGAGCTTGATGACGAAGTCGTCGATGAACTCCTGCGCCCGCTCCTCGGTGATGAGGCCGGCCTCGATGTCGCGCTGGAGGTAGATGTCGAGGAAGTTGTCGATGCGGCCGATCGACATCGCGGCGCCGTTCTGCTCCTTCACGGCGGCGAGGTAGGCGAAGTACAGCCACTGGACGGCCTCGCGGCCCGTGGTGGCGGGGCCGGAGATGTCGTAGCCGTACGAGAGGGCCATGGCCTTGAGCTCGTTGAGGGCCTTGATCTGCTCGGAGACTTCCTCGCGGCCACGGATGACCGTCTCGGTGGCCCAGTCCTCGCCGAGGCGGGCCTTGTCGGCCTCCTTGGCGGCGATGAGCCGGTCGACGCCGTAGAGGGCGACGCGGCGGTAGTCGCCGATGATGCGGCCGCGCCCGTAGGCGTCGGGGAGGCCGGTGATGATGCCGGAGGAGCGGCAGGCCCGGATCTCGGGGGTGTACGCGTCGAAGACGCCCTCGTTGTGGGTCTTGCGGAGGTGGGTGTAGACGTCGCGGACGCCGGGGTCGGCCTCGTAGCCGTAGGCGTTGAGGGCGTTCTCGACCATGCGCCAGCCGCCGTTGGGCATGATCGACCGCTTCAGCGGGGCGTCGGTCTGGAGGCCGACGATGAGGTCGCTGTGGCCGGCGGGGGTGCCGTCGATGTAGCCGGGCTTGAAGGCGTCGATGCGGGACGGGGTCGTCACGTCCACGTCGTAGATGCCCTGCTCGATCTCCTGGGGGAACATCGACAGGAGCTTGTCCCACAGGGCGGTGGTGCGCGGGGTGGGCCCGGCGAGGAAGCCGGCGTCGCCCTCGTAGGGGGTGTAGTTCTGCTGGACGAAGTCGCGGACGTCGATGGCGTCGCGCCACATTCCGCCCTTGAAGCCGTCCCAGGCCTCGCGGTTCTTCGTCGCCTCTGCGGGGGTCGCGGTCATGGCGGGCACCCTTCCGAATCGCCTTCGACTGGTACGTCCTGCACCGGCGGGCGGGGCTTCTTCACGAGTTTTCGCGGTCGCCCTCCGGCTGCCTCCATTGCACTCCTTTTGATCGATCGATTGCGGCGGCATAGGTCACCAGATCCGGGACCAAGGCCCCCTTCTCGGGTCGGGGAATTCCTTGACAGCCATCCTGACCTGCGCTTTCATTCGGGACCTTGGCCCCTGGTTCGCTTGTGAATGCATTCACAAGAATTTCCGAGCGGAGCTCACCATGCCCGGACGGGAACTCCCGGAAAGGGCCCCCGGAAGGCGGCCTACGACGAAGGCCCGCACAGTCTCTGTGCGGGCCCTTGTTCCGGAACGTGCGCGGCCTAGCTGGGCGCCTCCGCGCCCTTGCGGGCGTAGTACCACCAGGCGACCACGATGCAGCTGACGTAGAAGGCCACGAAGCCCCACATGGCGCTGGTGACGGCGAAGTTGGCGAACATCGCCGGGATGAAGAAGAAGCCGTACGCGGCGATCGCGGAGGTGAAGCCGGTGACGGCGCCCGCCTCCATCTCGGCCTGCTTCAGCGCCTTCGCGTACTCCGGGGTTCCCTCCTCCAGCCCCTTGAGGTGCTGGTTGCGGAAGATCACCGGGATCTGCCGGAAGGTCGAGCCGTTGCCCACTCCGGAGAAGAAGAACGCGGCGAGGAAGCAGCCGAAGAAGCCGAAGAAGTTGCCCGAACCCCCGCCCGTGGGAAGGAAGTTGATGACACCGATGATCGAGACCGCCATGCCGACGAACGAGATGATCGTGACCCTCGCGCCGCCGAGCTTGTCGGCGATCCAGCCGCCGGCCCAGCGGGCCAGCGCGCCGAGCGCCGGACCCATCCAGGCGTAGGTGGCGACGGAGTAGGCCGGGAACGTCGTCTTGATCAGCAGCGGCAGGGCGGCGGCGAAGCCGATGAAGGAGCCGAAGGTGCCGACGTACAGCCAGGTCATCAGCCAGTTGTGCTTGCGCTGGAAGATCACCTTCTGGCGGCTGAACGGAGTGGAGGCGACCTTCAGGTCGTTCTGGCCGAACCAGGCGATCAGGGCGAGCACGATGAGCACCGGGACCCACAGGAACGCGGCGTTCTGCAGGTAGACCGGGGTGCCGTCCTTCTTGTGCTGGGCGGTGCCGATCGCGATGGTCGAGAAGGTGATGACGATCGGGGTCAGGAGCTGGACCACGGAGACGCCGAGGTTGCCGAGGCCGCCGTTGATGCCGGTCGCGTTGCCCTTCTCCTTCTTCGGGAAGAAGAAGCCGATGTTGGCGAGCGAGGACGCGAAGTTGGCGCCGCCGATGCCGCACAGCGCGGCGATGATCACCATGACGCCGTACGGGGTCGAGGTGTTCTGGATGGCGATGCCGAGCCAGATCAGCGGCACGATCAGGATCACCGTGGAGAGCGCGGTGAAGCGGCGCTGGCCGATCATCGGGCCGAGGAAGGTGTAGAGGATGCGGGCCGTGCCGCCGGTGAGGCCCGGGATCGCGGTGAGCCAGAACAGCTGCGAGGTGGAGAAGGAGAATCCGACGTCCTTGAGGTTGGTCGCGGTGACCGACCAGACCTGCCACACCACGAAGGCGACGAGCAGGGCGGGGACGGCGATCCACAGGTTCCGGGTGGCGACCTTCCGGCCGACCGAGCGCCAGAACACCTCGTTCTCCGGCTCCCACGCGGTGATGGTGCGGCCGGGGCGGTAGTTCTCCGGATCGTAGGAGACGTCGGCGGCGACGGGGCCGGTGTCGTGCCGGGCGGACGGCTGGAGCGCGGAACTCATGGTGCTTCCCAGGGGGTTGAGACGAGTCCTGACATATCCACGGTGCGCCTGGGGCGGGGGTGGCGGTGAGAGGCGAACGCCATGAGTGCGGGCGGCCCTAGGACCCGCCCCTGCCTGCCGTACGGCCCCCTCCGCCCCCGGCCCGCAGGGGGCGGAGGGCGGAGGGGGCCGGGAGAAGCGAGGCCGGGGTCTAGAACCGGGTCGCGGGGAGGTCGGCGAGGTCGAGGACGGGGAGGCTGACGTCCGGGTCGTCGAGGCACTGCCCGGTGCGCAGGTCGAACTCCTGCTTGTGCAGGGGCGAGGCGACGACGGGCACCCCGTCGCGACTGCCCATGATGCCGCCCGCGATGACGTCGGCGCCGGAGAACGGATCGCGGTTGGACACCGCGTACACCTCCCCCGTACGGGACTTGAAGAGCGCGGCCTCGCCGCCGTCGGGGAGTCTGGCGGGGCGGCCCCGGCCGGGTTCCAGGGCGTCGTGGGCGCCGAAGTCGACGTGGCCGAAGCGGTCGAGGGCGGCGGGGTCGGCGAGGACGGCGCCCCACTCGTCGCGGTAGGCGGCCACATGCCGCTCCATCTGCGCTTCGAGCTCGGCGCAGATGCCGAGGGAGTCCTCCAGGAGGACGTCCTTGAGGTGGCCGAGGCCGCCGTCGATGCGCTCGATCCAGGCGGCGGTGCGCTCCAGGCGTTCGGCGGTGCGCACGTAGTACATGAGGAACCGGTCGACGGTCCTGAACAGCTCGGCGGTGGAGAGGTCGGAGGCGAGCAGGTCGGCGTGGCGGGGGCGGGCTCCGCCGTTGCCGCAGACGTACAGGTTCCAGCCGCCGGCCGTGGCGATGACGCCGATGTCCTTGCCGCGCGCCTCGGCGCACTCGCGCAGACAGCCGGAGACGCCGCCCTTGAACTTGTGCGGGGTGCGCAGCCCCCGGTAGCGCAGCTCCAGGTCGATGGCGAGCCGGATCGAGTCGCCCTGCCCGAAGCGGCAGAACCGGGCGCCCACACAGGACTTGACGGCGCGCAGAGACTTTCCGTACGCCTGCCCCGACTCGAAGCCTGCCGCGCCGAGGCGGCGCCAGATGTCGGGGAGCTGATCGGCGCGGGCGCCGAACAGGCCGATGCGCTGGGCGCCGGTGATCTTGGTGTAGAGGCCGTAGTCGCGGGCGACCTCGCCGACCGCGATGACCTGCTCGGGGGTGACCTCACCGCCGGGCACGCGCGGGACGACGGAGTACGTGCCGTCCTTCTGGAGGTTGGCGAGGAAGAGGTCGTTGGAGTCCTGGAGGGTGGCCTGCTCGCCGTCGAGGACGTGTCCGATGCCCAGCTCGGGGGCGAGCGTGGCCAGCACATTGCCGACGACGGGCTTGCAGACGGCGCAGCCGTCCCCGCCGAGACCGTGACGCTCAATCAACTCGGCGAAGCTGACGATGTGTTGAGCCTTGACGACGGCATAGATCTCGGCGCGGGACAGGGCGAAGTGTTCACAGAGCCCGCGCGGCTTGGTGACACCCGAGGACGCGAGTTCGACGTCGAGCACCGCTTGCAGCGAGCCGACGCATCCGCCGCATCCGGTGCCGGCCTTGGTGCACCGCTTGACGCCGGCGACGTCGGTCAGCCCGTGCTCGGCGACGGCGTCGCGGACCTGGGCCTTGGTGACGTTGTGGCAGGAGCAGACGACGGCCTCGTCGGGCAGCGCGTCGGCGCCGGGCGCCTCGCCGCCCGACGGGGCGACGAACACCTCGGCGGGGCCCGGCAGTTGGCGCCCGGTGTGGGGCTTCAGCGAGCCGTACGCTCCGGCGTCGCCGACCAGGATGCCGCCGAGGAGCCGCCCGTCGGGGCCGAGCAGCAGCTTCTTGTAGACGCCCTCGCGCGCATCGGAGAAGAGCACCTCGACGGCGCCGGTGTCGGAGGCGGCGAAGGGGTCGCCGAACGAGGCGACGTCGGCGCCCATCAGCTTCAGCCTGGTGGAGGTGTCGGCGCCGGTGAAGGTGGGGCCGGAGCCGCCCGTGAGGCGCTCGGCGACCGTCTCGGCCATCTGATAGCCGGGCGCGACCAGGCCGTACACCCGGCCGTCGACGGTCTGGGCGCACTCGCCGACGGCGTAGACGTACGGGTCGGTGGTGCGGCAGTACGCGTCGACGGCCACGCCGCCCCGGTCACCCACGGCGAGCCCGCACTCACGGGCGAGCCGGTCGCGGGGGCGCACCCCGGCGGAGAACACCACGACGTCGGTCTCGATGCGGCGCCCGTCGCTGAGCCGCAGCTCGCGCACCCGGCCGGCCTCGTCGAGCTCGACCTCGTGGGCGCCGACGCCGGTGTGCACGGTGACGCCCATGGACTCGATGGTGGCCCGCAGGGCGGCGGCGCCGCCGTCGTCGACCTGGAGGGGCATGAGGCGCGGCGCGAACTCGACGACATGCGTGGTGAGGCCGAGCGTGCGCAGCGCCCCCGCGGCCTCAAGGCCCAGCAGCCCGCCGCCGATGACGACACCCCGGCGGGCACCCTCACCGGCGTACCGGGTGAGCTGCTCGACGTCGTACAGGGTGCGGTAGGTGAAGCAGCCGGTGGCGTCGGCGCCGGGGATGGGCGGCACGAAGGGGTACGAGCCGGTGGCGAGCACGAGCGCGTCGTAGGGGACGACGGCGCCGGAGGTGGTGGTGACCGTGCGGCCGGCGGGGTCGATGGCCTCGGCGGGGTCGCCGAGCCGCAGATCGATGCCGTACCTGTCGATGAACTCGGCATCACAGAGCGACAGTTGCTGCTGCGTGGCGCCCGTGAAGGCGGAGGAGAGGTGGACGCGGTCGTAGGCGGGGATGTCCTCTTCGGCGATCACGGTGACGCGCCAGCGGGGCGCACCGGAGGTGCCCGGCGCGTCCAGGGCGCCCCGCTCGGCGAGGGCTTCGAGGAGCCGGTGGCCGACCATGCCGTGACCGATCAGCACGAGGTTCTGCGCGGGCTGGGGCTGCACCATGGCTTCGCTCCGGAACTCGGGAGGGGTCTCTCCTTCGAAGCTAGACCGGGCGCGTACGCCACGGCTCCCGAAAAAGCCCTGCTCACCAGGGTCGTGCGGCCCTCGGGGGCCGGGCAGTCCGTCCCGTGCGGTACCGGTTACGCGGGCGGGTTGAGCTTGCGGAAGTAGGTCCAGCTGGTCTCGTTGGGCTCGCTCCACTTCTCGGGCGCGTGCGCGAACTCGGGGTGGTGGTCGGCGATGTGGGCGCGGGTGCGCTCGGGGACCTCGGCGTGCGCGGCGAGCTTGCGGCCCCGGCAGTGGTAGGTGAGCCCGCCGGGGCGCTGGCCGCGCGCCATCCAGGGCAGCCAGGGCGCCATCCGGGTCCACGACATGGTGGCCGGCACGCTGGGCGCGGGGCCCGCGAGGTCGACGCGGTCGGCGAAGAACTGGAACAGTTCGAGGGCCTTGTACGTGTCGCCGGCGGAGTGCAGCGGGTACTGGGCGACCGGCAGGGGCGAGGGGTAGGCGAGCGGGATCTCCAGGCTGAAGCAGACCTGGCCGCCGAGTTCGGTGGTGGGCACGGGGAAGGGGCGCCAGCGCTGGTTGGCCGGGTCGTTCCAGATGTGCACGACGGGCAGGTCCTGCCAGCTGTCGAGGATGCGGCGGGTGACGGGGTCGAGGTAGAAGGCGGCCTCGCGGGTGAGGAGCTGGTACGCGTCCGGACCGGCGTCCTCGTCGGGGACGAGGCGGGCGACGTTGACGCCCTCGAAGCCGAAGAGGCGCTGGTAGGGCTCGTCGGGGGCCCAGGAGTAGACGTCGCCGGACCACCAGTAGGTCACCTCGTCGCCGTCGAGGGAGGCGCGGGTGCGGGCGAGGTCGCGGAGCGAGTAAGGGTGCGCGGTCATCCCCTTACTCTGCGCGCCGCCCCGGGAGGGCGAAACCCCACGCCCCCGGCGGCGCCGGTCGTCCGCGAACCGTACCCGGATCTCGCGCAGTTCCCCGCGCCCCTGAAACGTCGGTCACCTGCGGACCGTGCTCGCTCCTCGCGCAGTTCCCCGCGCCCCTGGTAGGGCACCCGGCGCCAACCCCTCGCGCCCACCGCGGCGGAGCCGCGCAAACGGCACAGCCCCGCGCCCCTGAAACGTCGGCCGCCTGCGGACCGTGCTCGCTCCTCGCGCAGTTCCCCGCGCCCCTGGTAGCGCACCCGGCGCCAACCCCGCGCGCCCACCGCGGCGGAGCCGCGCAAACGGCACAGCCCCGCGCCCCTGACTACTCGATGCCGGGCGGCATGCACTCCCCCGCGCCCCTGGCGGGATCGGTGCCGGCCAGCATGAGCATCTTCAGCCCGTCATGGGGGTCCCCCCTGGCCCTTAAGGCCTTGGGGGAGTTTGAGGACGAGCGCCCTTCAGGCGCGAACGGGGTCTGGGGCGGAGCCCCAGGAGCCTGGACCTCAGCCCAACTCCCGCCCCCGGAGGGTTTCGGGAAGGGGCGGGGCGGGGCAAACCCCCCGGGGCCGGCCCCCACCGCGCCCCCACCGGACAGGGGAGCCCAACGTCCCCCCACCAGGGGGCTTTCGCCGAGCCCCGCACACCACCCCCCGCGCTAGCGTGAAGACGCCGGGGTGCCACGACACCACCCCGGCACCCACCCGGCCAGGGAACGGCCCCGCACCGGAAGGCCCCACATGCTCGTGCTCGCCGTACACGGCAGCCCCGCCCCCGGCACGGGCCGGACGATCGCCCGCCTCGTGCAGCGGCTGGACCGCCCCGCCCTGGTCGGGCACCTCGACGCCCAGTGCCCCTCCCTCGCGGACGTCCTCGCGAGGCACCCCGGCGCCACCGTCGTCCCCCTCCTCCTCGGCAACGGCTACCACCGCACCGTGGACATCCCCGCGCTCACCCGGCGCCACCACTGCACCCTCACCGAAGGGCTGGCCGGCGAGCCGGACGTGGCGCGTGCCGTGCACGAGCGGCTCGTGGCGGCCGGCGGCCCCGGCGACGCGATCGTCGTGGCGGGCGCCGGCTCCACCCGTCCCGGCGGCATCGACGGAACCCGCGCCGTGGCGAGGGAGTTGAGCCGGACCCACCCCGACCTCCCCGTCGTCGACGCCTACTGCTCCGCCGCACGCCCCACCGTCCCCGACCGCGTCGAAGCGCTCCGCCGCGCCGGCTTCCGGCGGATCACGATCGCCACGCACCTCCTGGCCCCGGGCCGCTTCACCCGCGCACTCGAAGCGACCCCGGGCGTGCACGCCGTATCGGCACCGATCGCCGATCACCCCCTCATCGCACGCCTTGTGCTGAACCGGTACGAATCGGTGCGGCCCGAGGTGTTGGCCGCCTAGCGCCCCGCCCCGTCTGGTGTGCTGTGCGCATGCCACGCATGACCGCACGCAGCCGCCACGAGGGCCACCGCGCCTCCACCCCGCTGGAGCTCTTCTTCGACCTGTGCTTCGTCGTCGCCGTCGCCCAGGGCGGCGCCCGGCTCGTCCACTCCCTCGCGGAGGGCCACGTGGGCTCGGGCCTCGCCGGATACGCGGTCGTCTTCTTCGCCATCTGGTGGGCGTGGATGAACTTCACGTGGTTCGCCTCGGCGTACGACACCGACGACGCCCTGTACCGCGTGGTGACCCTGGTCCAGATCACCGGCGTACTGATCCTCGCGGCAGGCGTACCGCGCGCGTTCGACAACGACTTCACGCTCGCCGTCATCGGCTACATCGTGATGCGGCTCGCGCTGACCAGCCAATGGCTGCGGGCCGGGATGTCCTGCGAGGACCGGGCCGAACGCACGATGTGCCTGCGGTACGCGGCCGGGCTCGTGGTGTGCCAGATCGGCTGGGTGGTCATGCTGTTCGTGCCCGGCGCGGCCCGGTCCTGGCTCTTCCCGCTGCTCGCCCTCGCCGAGCTGTCCGTACCGATGGTCGCCGAACGCGTCCACACCACCACCTGGCACCCGCACCACATCGCCGAGCGGTACGGCCTGTTCACGCTGATCGTGCTCGGCGAGACGGTGTCGGCGGCGACCATCGCCGTACAGGAGGCCCTGGACGAGCACGACGAGCTGGGTGACCTCCTGCCCCTCGCGGCGGGCGGCCTGCTCATCGTGTTCGCCGCCTGGTGGATCTATTTCGCGGCCCCGATCCACGACCACCTGACCTCCAACCGCCAGGCGTTCGTGTGGGGTTACGGCCACTACGTGGTCCTGGCCGCGGCGGCGGCGATCGGCGCGGGCATGGAGGTGGCGATCGAGCAGACCGTGGGCAAGGCCCACATCTCGGCGAACGCGGCGGCTTCCGCCGTGACGGTCCCGGCGGCCCTGTTCCTCCTGACGGTCTGGCTCCTGCACTCCCGCCACTTCAAACGCGGCAAGGCACAGCAACTGGTGCTGCCGGTCGCGACGTTGGCCATCCTCGCCTGCACGTTCGCGGGCCACACGGCGGTCCCCCTGGCCGGCGCGGTGGCAGCGGCAACGGTGGCGATCGGCTGGACCCTGAACCGCCACCACCCCGAGCCGGCACCGGCGCCCTGACCGGCGCGCCGCACCCGCCGGCTCAGCCGGCACCGCCGGCCACCCGGTCGCGATACGCCTGGAACGTGTGCCACCCCGCCACGTCGGGGCCGCTGAGCAGGCGTCCCGTGGAGATGTCCAGGGCCTTGCAGCGAAGGGCCCGAGCGATCCGGAGGACCAGGACGAGCACGTCGTCGCCGGAACCGTAGATGTGCAGCATGGCCGTGTCCACGGGTTCGCCCTCGCCGATGTTGAGGTCCATGGACCAGGTGGGGCCCTCGATTTCACCCCAGGCCGGATCGGACAGGTCGGCCTCGGGAACAGCCTCGCCCAGCGCCGCGAGGACGTCGTGCCGTGTGCCGAGTGCGGGCGGGGTGAAGCTGTCGGGCAGCTCTTGGACGGAGGTGAAGCCCTCGGGCAGGTGGAGCAGCAGCACGTCCCAGCTCATGGCGGCCTTCCGGTAGGACAGTGGTCGACGACACGCAGCGTCGGCCCAGGCTCAGCCGTCTCCCCCGCTCGGGGTGACGCCGGAACCAGACTGGCATCCGCCACTGACATCGACCGCCCGTCCCAACTCGCCTGCGCACATCCGCCCTTGAGGAGCCGGCTCAACGCTCACCAACGTCCCCCGCCATGGGTGAACTCATGGTGATCAGACACGGCCAGACCGAGTGGAGCCTGACGGGGCAGCACGCGGGCCGGACCGATGTGCCGCTGACCGCGGCGGGCGAGGCCGCGGCCCGTGCGCTCGCTCCGAGGCTGGCGGGGCGCCGGCTGGTGGCCGTGTTCAGCAGCCCGTTGAGCCGCGCCCTGCGGACGGCGGAGCTGGCCGGGCTGACCGGCGCCCAGCCCGACCCCGACCTGCTGGAGTGGGACTACGGCGGCTACGAGGGCCGGTCCGCCGAGCAGATCCGCGCGACGCGGCCGGGCTGGGACCTGTGGCGCGACGGAGTGATCCCGGGCGACGCAGACCACCCCGGCGAGCAGCTCGCCCGGGTCGCCGCCCGCACCGACGCCGCCCTGGCCCGCATCCGCCCGCTCCTGACCGAGGGCGACGTGGCCGTAGTGGCCCACGGCCACCTGGCCCGCGTCCTCACCGTCCGCTGGCTGGGCCTCCCCCCGTCCGAGAGCCGCCTTCTGGGCCACCCCCACCCGGGCACCCTGAGCGTCCTCACCACGGAGGCCGACCAGCCGGTCCTCGCCGCGTGGAACGTCCCGTAAGGCCGGCGCGGTTCCGGTGCGGCACACAGGCGCCCCACCCCGTGGTAGGCATGCCCCCATGACCACCGACTCCCTCACCGATGTCCCCGGCGTCCGAGTGGGGCATGCCCAAGTGGCCGGGGCGGGTGCGCTGAGCGGGGTCACCGTGGTGCTCGCGCCGTCCGGCGGGGCCGTCGCCGCGGTCGAGGTGCGCGGGGGCGGGCCCGGCACGCGGGAGACCGACGCGCTCGATCCGAGGAACGTCGTCGAGCGCATCGACGCCGTGGTCCTGACCGGCGGCAGCGCGTACGGGCTCGACGCGGCGGCCGGGGTCATGGCCTGGCTTGAGGAGCAGGGGCGCGGGGTGCGGGTGGGCCCCGAGCCGCATCAGGTGGTGCCGGTCGTGCCCGCGGCCTGCGTGTTCGACCTGGGACGGGGCGGTGACTGGCGGGCCCGGCCCGACGCCTCGGTGGGGCGGGCCGCCGCCGAGGCCGCCGGGGCCGCAGGTCCCGAGGTCGGCGAGGGCAATGTCGGGGCCGGGACCGGCGCCGTTGTCGGCGGGATCAAGGGCGGTGTCGGCACCGCGAGCATCCGGCTCGCCTCGGGGGTCACCGTGGCGGCGCTCGCCGTCGTCAACGCCGTGGGCTCACCGGTCGACCCGTACACCGGAGTGCTGTACGGGGAGTACGGGGCGGGCCCGTTGCGCATCCCCGACCCCGGCGTCCACGCGGCGGCGCAGGAGCGGATCGCGCGCTCCCGCGAGCGCATGGGCCTTCCGCCGCTCAACACCACGCTCGCCGTCGTCGCCACCGACGCGCCGCTCAGCCGGCCGCAGGCGCAGAAGCTCGCCGGGACCGCGCACGACGGGCTGGCCCGCGCGATCCGCCCCGTCCATCTGATGCACGACGGGGACACGGTGTTCGCCCTGGCAACGGGCACGCACCGGCCGGACGGTGGCGCCGGGCCCGGCCCGCTCGGACCCGAGGAGCTGAACCACGTCCTGGCCGCCGGGGCGGACGTCGTGGCGCGGGCGATCGTGCGGGGCGTGCGCACGGCCGAAACCATCGACGGGCACGGCTCATCAGGGGGGACATTCCCCTCTTATAGGGATCTGTACGGGAGTTGAGACGCACACAGCGTCGACTGTGACCGCCGTCACATTCCGCTCTCGCAACCACTACGCCCATTTGGGTGCTCTATGCCCGTACTGGATTCAATTCGCAGTCCATCACGCAGACATGGAGCAGCCCGTGACACCGCCCGCGTCGGACAACGCAGCGCAGCCTCAGCAGTTCAGCACCCCGCGCACCGCGCGTCCGCACGCCCGGCGTCGTGTCCGGCTGGTCGCGGGCGCGGCCGGCCTGCTGGTCGGCGCGCTCGCGCTGACCGCCTGCGGCGGCGACGCCAAGGCCAGCGACGACGGCAAGACCGGCAAGGGCTCGGACGCCGCGGCCGCCAAGGACGCCTCCACGCTGAAGATCACCATCTCGGCCAAGGACGGGTCCACCAACGCCTCCATCAACGACGTCACCGTCAAGGCGGACGGCGGCAAGCTCTCCGACGTGACGATGACCGAGGCGCAGGGCGGCAAGGCCGTGGCCGGCCAGCTCGCCGCCGACGGGCTCTCCTGGAAGCCGACCGGCAAGGTCGAGCGCGGCACCCAGTACAAGATCACCGCGAACGGCAAGGACGACAAGGGCCGCCCGGCGACGGAGAACTCGCAGTTCACGACCGTCTCGGCGAAGGACAGCTTCATCGGCACCTACACCCCCGACGACGGCTCCACGGTCGGCGTCGGCATGCCGGTGTCCTTCACCTTCAACAAGGCGATCACCAACAAGAAGGACGTCCTCTCCCACATCACGGTCACCAGCAGCAGCGGCCAGCAGGTCGTCGGGCACTGGTTCAACTCGACCCGCCTGGACTTCCGTCCCGAGGAGTACTGGAAGGCCGGGTCCAAGGTGACGATGAAGATCGACCTGGACAAGGTCGAGGGCTCCAAGGGCATCTACGGCGTACAGAAGAAGGACGTCTCCTTCACCATCGGCCGCAACCAGGTCTCGACGGTGGACGTGAAGACGCAGGAGATGACCGTCCAGCAGGACGGCAGGACCATCAAGACGATCCCCGTCTCGACCGGCAGCGCCGCGCACCCCACGTACAACGGGCAGATGGTGATCTCGGAGAAGTTCACGCAGACCCGGATGAACGGCGACAGCGTGGGCTTCGGCGGCGAGTACGACATCAAGGACGTGCCGCACGCGATGCGCCTGTCCACCTCCGGCACCTTCATCCACGGCAACTACTGGGGCGACCCCTCGGTGTTCGGCAACGAGGGCACCAGCCACGGCTGTGTCGGCATGCGGGACGTGAAGGGTGCCGCGGGCGACACCTCGGCCAAGTGGATGTTCGACCACAGCCTCATCGGTGACGTCGTCGTCGTGAAGGGCTCGCCCGACAAGACCATCTCCCCGGACAACGGCCTCAACGGCTGGAACCTGTCGTGGGCGCAGTGGACGGCGGACAGCGTCGGCTGACCAACTCCCGTTCCACAGAACGAACTTCACCGGCCGGTAACCCGAATGTGGGTTGCCGGCCGGAAAAGTTTCGGCCATGCCCGCTGCGCGATCGGCCCTCAGGGGCTACGTTGAGCACCTTCTACGTGACCAACAGCGACGGCCAGGAGAAGCCTTGGTGCTCCATGTGCCCCACCCGCTCGACGGCGAGCGCGGCCCCGGTGAAGAATCGGCCCAGGACCAACTGGCCGCACTGCTCGGGCGGGCCCTGAACTCCTTCGACCTGCCGGACGAGCTCGTCGAGCGCCTCGACTCCGCGATGGCGCACACCACTTCGCTCCACTCGTCCCTGCACACCTCGGCCGCCGGGCACCGCCTGAGCCGCGAGACCTACCGGCACTGCTATCTGCTCCTGGACGGCACCACCGTCACCCTGTGGGAGGTCGCCCACCACGACGGGCGCGAGTACGCGCACGAGGTGTACCCGGCCGAGGAGGAGGCCCGCATCGCCGCCGCACGGCTGCGCCGCAGGCACCTCCCGCCGGACGGACCGGCCGGCGCCGACGACGAACGGACCGCGCCGAGGGAGGTCGAGAGCCTCGACGCCCTCGGCCACTTCGAGGACTGCTGGGAGGCGGGGCTCGGCCCCGACGCCCTCGTGGAGCCCCGGCGCGGCACCCCGCGCGGCGGGCTCCTCCACCCGTACGCGCCCGACGACTCCGCGGACCACGCGCGGCGGCTGCTGCGCCGGGCCGAGAACCGGGACCGGCCGGGCCATCGCACCGCGCTGCGGCTGCGGGCGGCCCACGCGCACTGGATCAGCCAGGCGTTCGGCAGCCACTGCCGTCCGGCCGGCCAGGACGCCGCGTTCACGCTGTACGAGCACGCGTTCCTGCTGCTCGACGGCAGCGAGCTGAGCCTGTGGGAGGTCGAGCACACGGCGACGCCGGACGGCCGCCACATGTGCGAGGTGTACGGCAGCGAGCAGGCGGCCAGAACCGCCATGGAGCGCCGCGCGCGCGTGAGTTGAGGCCCTGGCGCGGGTCGCTCACGACCCCGCCGGGCCACCTCGTCCGCGGACCGTACGCACGGTCAGGGGCGGCGGGGGTCCAGCTGGCGCATCAGGCCCGCGAAGGCGGCGTGCTCGGCCTCGGTGAGGGTCACCGCCTCCTGCGCGGGCGGCCCGGCCTGCCGGCCCACCGCCCGCAGCGAGCGCATGGCGTGCCACTCCGCCCGGTCGGCGCGCTCCCGGCGCAGCACGCGAACCAGTCCGACGACCCAGGCGACACTCGCCGCAGCGAGGACGGAGAGGCCTATCTGCTGAATGATCGTGATGTTCTGAGCCACGCGACCCAGTAGACAACACCGCCGGGCCGTACGGCAGGGGGTGCAGGGACTTTGGTCCCCAAGTGGTACATGTCACGTCATGACGGCCGAAGACGCCCGGCGTAAGAGGGCGGTGGCGACGGCCCGGGAACGCCCCGCCGCCCTCCCGGTACGCTCCCTGGCATGAGTCCATGGCCGCCGGAACTGGAACCGCTGCCCGAGCCCGAGCCCGTGTTCACACCGGAGATCACCGAGGCGGACTGCCGTAAGTGCGGCACCCGTGTGGCGGGGCTCGACGGCCGGTACGCGTGCGGGGTGTGCGGCTGGACCAACGACTGGTCGGAGGGGCACCGTCCGCTGCCGAGCGGCGAGGACGACCCCGACTACCCGGGGCCGGACGGGCCGGGCAACCGCCTGACGCGCTGAGCCCCGCGCGGGCGGACTCCCCGCGGCGGGGCACCGCGGTCAGGACGCCGGTTCCCGCAACGGCCGCTCCAGCGGCACCGCTTCGGTGACCGTGACCCTCGACGGGGCGAGGTCGGCGGGGACCGGCAGCACACTGCCGGGGAGACGGACGGCGGCGGCGCCGTGCGCGACGGCCGCGGCGAGCGCCCGGGGGCCTTCGCCGCCCGCCGTGAGGAACCCGGCGAGCGAGGCGTCACCGGCCCCGACACTGCTGCGTACGGCGTCGACGGGCGCGCAGGCGAAGTAGGTGCCCGCCGCGCAGACCAGGAGCTGGCCGTCCGCGCCCAGGCTCGCGAGGACGGCGCCCGCCCCCGACTGCCGCATCTCCTCGGCGGCTTCGACCGCGTCTCCGACGGTGGCGAGGGGGCGGCCTACGGCGCGGGCCAGCTCCTCGGCGTTGGGCTTGACCACGTCGGGGCGTTCACGCAGCGCGGCCATCAGGGCGGGCCCCGAGGTGTCGAGGGCGACGCGGGCTCCGGCCTCGTGGGCGCGGACGACGAGGTCGGCGTACCACCGGGGTGCGAGGCCGGGCGGCAGGCTGCCGCAGCAGGCGATCCAGTCGGCGCCCACGGAGTGCTCGCGCACCGCGGCGAGGAGCAACTCGCTCTCCGCCGCGCTCAGTTCGGGCCCCGGTGCGTTGATCTTCGTCAGGGATCCGTCGGGTTCGACGACCGCGATGTTGGAGCGGGTGCGCCCGGCGACGGGGACGACGGCGACCTCGATGCCCTCGGCGGCGAGCAGTTCGGCGACGAGCGCGCCGGGGGCACCGCCGAGCGGCAGCACGGCGAGGGTGCGGTGCCCGGCGGCGGCGACGGCCCGCGAGACGTTGACGCCCTTGCCGCCCGGGTCGACGCGCTCGCCGGTGGCGCGCAGCACCGCGCCGCGGCGCAGACCGGGCACCTCGTAGGTGCGGTCGAGGCTGGGGTTGGGCGTGACGGTCAGGATGTTCATACGGTGACCACGGACGTGCCGGCCGCCTCGATGACGGCGGCGTCCTCGGGGGCGAGCCCGGTGTCGGTGATCAGGACGTCCACGTCGGCCATGTCGGCGAAGCGGGCGAAGTGTTCCTGGCCGTGCTTGGTGGAGTCGGCGAGCAGCACGACCCGGCGGGCGGCGCCGATCGCGGCGCGCTTGACGGCGGACTCGGCGAGGTCGGGGGTGGTGAGGCCGTGGGCGGCGCAGAAGCCGTTGGCGCCGAGGAAGAGGACGTCGGCGCGGATCTCGCCGTAGGCGCGCAGCGCCCAGGCGTCCACGGCGGCCCGGGTGCGGTGGCGGATGCGGCCGCCGACGAGGTGCAGGTCGATGGCGGGGTGGTCGGCGAGCCGGGCGGCGACGGGCAGGGCGTGGGTGACGAGGGTCAGCCCACTCTCCAGGGGCAGCTCGGCGGCGAACCGGGCGATGGTCGAGCCGGCGTCGAGGATGACGCTGCCCTCGGTGGGGAGTTCGGCGAGGGCGGCGCGGGCGATGCGGTTCTTCTCGTCGGCGGCGGTGGACTCGCGTTCGGCGAGGTCGGGCTCGAAGTCGAGCCGCCCGGCCGGGATGGCGCCCCCGTGCACCCGGCGGACCAGCCCGGCCCGGTCGAGTGCCTTCAGATCACGCCGTACGGTCTCGGCGGTGACCTGGAAGGTCTCGGCCAGCGAGAGCACGTCCACACGCCCGCTCTCCCGCGCGATCCGTAGGATCTCCTGCTGCCGCTCCGGTGCGTACACGTTTGATTACGTCCGTTCCCTGCCCGAACTTGTGGTTGCTCAGCCAGGTTACGACCGTGCGGTCGCCCCGTACGTCGATCGGAGGACCCTGCGGGCACAAACGGGCTTCGGCCTCTGGTGATCTTGCCCACGGCGCGGACGCGCGGGAGCCGCCCCCGCTGGAGCGGGGGCGGCTCGCCCGGCTTCGGTTCCGGCTCGGCCTCGGCCTCAGCCGACCGGCTGCGCGTCCTTGGTCAGGTCGAGCAGTTCACTCTCGTCGATCGCGCCCTCGACGTGCTGCTTGGGGCGGGCCGGCAGCGCGAACATCACGAGGAAGATCACCGCGAGGACCCCGGCGACGTACCAGAGCGAGTGCTGGAAGCCGTCGACGAACGCCTGGTTCAGCCGCGGCGGCGTGAGACCGTCGCCGATCGAGCCGAAGAAGACGACGGAGACCAGGCCGAGGCCGAGCGCGTTGCCCATCTGCTGCACGGTGTTGATGAGCCCGGACGCAGACCCCGAGTGCTCCTTGGGGACCTCGGAGAGCACCGCGTCGGTGATCGGGGCGACGATGAGACCCATGCCGAGCCCCATCACGACCAGCGGGAGCGCCATCTGCCAGGGAGCGATGGCCAGGCCGTAGTGGCCGGCCTCCCAGATGTAGATCAGCAGCCCGGCCGCCATCGTGAGGGCGCCCGCCTGGAGGACCTTGCGGCCGAAGCGCGGGACGAGCTTCTGCACGGACAGGCCGGCCGCGACGGAGACGGCGATGGAGAACGGCACCCCGGTCAGGCCGGCGCGCAGGGCGCTCCAGCCGAGGCCCATCTGCATGTAGAGCGTCCACACCAGGAAGAAGATGCCGAGCGCTACGCCGAACGTGGCCTGCACGGCGATGCCCGCGGCGAAGCTCTTCACCTTGAACAGCGACAGCTCGATCAGCGGGGAGCCGTCACGGGCCGCCTTCATCCGCTCGTACGCGATCAGACCGCCGAAGACCACGACGCTGCCGGCCATGGAGAGGTAGCCCCACAGCGGCCAGCCGAGCTCGCGGCCGCGGGTCAGCGGGTAGAGCAGCATGAGCAGGCCGAGCGTCACCAGGACGACGCCGACTAGGTCGAGCTTGAGGGCCCGGGGCGCCTTGGACTCGCGGATGAACTTGGTGCCGAGGATCAGGCCCGCGATGCCGACCGGCAGGTTGATCAGGAAGATCGGGCGCCATTCGAGACCGAACAGGTTCCACTCGGTGAGCAGCGCGCCGAGCAGCGGACCCGCGACGGCGCCGAGCCCCACGACCGCGCCGAACAGGCCGAACACCTTGCCGCGCTCGTGCGCCGGGAAGGTGGCGTGGACGATCGAGAGGACCTGCGGCACCATCATGGCGGCCATCGCGCCCTGGAGGATGCGGGAGGCGACCAGCATCTCCGGGTTGGCGGCGAAGCCGCACAGCGCGGAGGCGAGGGTGAAGCCGCCGATGCCGAGCAGGAAGAGCTTCTTGCGGCCGTGGATGTCGCCGAGCCGGCCGCCGGTGATCAGGCCGGCGGCGAACGCGAGCGCGTAACCGGCGGTTATCCACTGGATCGAGGAGAAGCTCGCCCCGGTGTCCTTCGTGATGGACGGTATGGCGATGTTGACGATCGTGACGTCGACCAGGTCCATGAAGGCCGCGGTCATCACGATGGCCAGGGCGAACCACCGGCGGCGGTCGGCTGCGGCGCTCGCCGCGGCCTCTGGGGTACTGCTGGTCGTGGTGGAAGTCATGGAAGGAAACTAGACCGCCTATAGGTCAGACCGTGTCCTCATTGACCGGGCATCCTGGACGGTATGACGGACACCCCGGCACGGCTGCTGCAACTGCTCTCCCTGCTCCAGACCCCGCGCGAGTGGCCCGGCGGCGAGCTCGCCGGGCGGCTCGGGGTGTCCCGGCGCACGGTGCGGCGCGACATCGACCGGCTGCGCGAGCTCGGCTATCCCGTGCAGGCGGCGCGCGGCGCCGACGGCGGTTACCGGCTCGTGGCGGGCAAGGCGATGCCCCCGCTGGTCCTGGACGACGAGGAGGCGGTGGCCATCGCGGTGGGCCTGCGGGCGGGCGCGGGCCACGCGGTGGACGGTGTGGAGGAGGCCTCGGTGCGGGCCCTGGCCAAGCTGGAGCAGGTGCTGCCCTCGCGTCTTCGCCGCCGTGTCGCGAACCTCCAGGCGGCCACGATGCCGCTGTCCGGCGCCTGGCGCGGCGACGGCGCCACCGTCGATCCCCGCACCCTGACCACGCTGGCCTCCGCCGTCACCGGCGAGGAGCGGCTGCGGTTCGGCTACGTCTCCGGCGACGGCACCGCCACCAAGCGCCTCGCCGAGCCGTACCGCCTGGTCTCCACGGGCCGCCGGTGGTATCTGGTGGCGTACGACGTGGAGCGGGGCGACTGGCGTACGTTCCGGGTCGACCGGATCACCGAGCCGTTCGCGACCGGGGCCCGGTTCGCGCCGCGCGAGCTGCCCGAGGCCAACGCGGCGGAGTTCGTGCGGGCCTCGATGAACCGGCTCCGGCCCGTTCTTCCCGTCCTGGAGATCGACGTCACCTTCGAGGCCCCGGCCGACTTCGTGACCGCCCGCCTGCCCGCCTCGCTGGGCGCGCCCGAGCCCCTGGGCGCGGACCGCTGCCGGCTGCGCACCTCGTGCACCGACTCCCTGGAGTGGGTGGGGCTGCGGCTCGCCCTGGTGGACTGCGCCTTCACCGTCGAGGGGCCGCCCGCGATGAGCGCGTACCTGCACGATCTGGGCGAGCGTCTGATCCGGGCGACGCCGGTTGCGCCGGACGAGTGAGCGCGCCCCGGAACCGCGCCCCGGGAGGGGGAGGAAAAGGGAGGGGCCCCGACACCAGGGGGGGAAGGTGCCGGGGCCGGGAGCCCCAGCACCAGGGGGGGGAGGGTGCCGGAGCTCGTCTTGGGGGTGCGGGGCCTAGGCCGCCGCGTCGAAGCCCGTGTCTCGTGCCATCTTCTTCAGTTCGAGCAGGGCATGCTTCTCGATCTGCCGGATCCGTTCACGGGTCAGCCCGTGTTCCTTACCGACTTCTGTCAGCGTACGCTCCCGACCGTCATCAATGCCGTAACGCATCTTGATGATCGAGGCGGTTCGCTGGTCGAGCTTGCCGATCAGGTCGTCCAGCTCCTCGCTGCGCAGCAGCGTGAGCACCGACTGCTCGGGCGAGATCGCGGAGGTGTCTTCGAGCAGATCGCCGAACTGGGTCTCGCCCTGGTCGTCGACCGGCATGTTGAGGGAGACCGGGTCGCGCGCCCAGTCGAGCACGTCACCGACGCGCTCGGGAGTGGAGCCCAGCTCGGCGGCGATCTCCGTGTGCTCCGGGTCCCGGCCGTTCTCCCGGTTGAACTCGCGCTGGATCCGGCGGATGCGGCCCAGCTCCTCCACGAGGTGGACGGGGAGGCGGATGGTGCGGGACTGGTCGGCGATGGAGCGGGTGATGGCCTGGCGGATCCACCAGGTCGCGTACGTGGAGAACTTGAATCCCTTGGCGTAGTCGAACTTCTCGACCGCGCGCACCAGGCCCGCGTTGCCCTCCTGGATGAGGTCGAGCAGCGGCAGACCGGCCCTCGGGTAGCGGCGGGCGACGGCTACGACGAGGCGGAGGTTGGATCGGATGAACAGGTCCTTGGCGCGCTCACCGGCGGCGTAGAGCGCCTCCAGCTCCTCGCGCGAGGCTCCTGCCGCCTTGCTCTCCACGCCTTCGTCGAGGATCTGGCGTGCGTACACACCGGCCTCGATGGTCTGGGAGAGCTCGACCTCCTTGGCGGCATCGAGCAGCGGCGTACGCGCGATTTCGTCGAGGTACATACCGACCAGGTCTCGGTCGGCGATCTCACCGCTGACTGCGCGGACCCTGCTTCCCGACTCCGAACCGCCAGAGGCGGACTGTCGGCGGGCGACGGCGCGGGTTGCCATGCGTGCTCCCTTACTGAGTGGTCGCGACACCCTCCCGGGTGCCCTGCATCCGATGGAAACAACGGCTGGAATCCGGACAGAATTCCCGACCCGCCCATCCATTTTCGTGATCATGCAGTACCCTGTCGCGCCGCGAGAGGGGGACAGGTGCCGCAGGGCCGTACAGAGGCGCAGGTCAGAGCCGGTACGGAGGCCGTTCTGGTGCCCGCCCTCGGCCTTTACAAGCTCCTCACCCGTGAGACCGCCATCACATGCGCCCCGGCCGCCCTCACCGGCGGCCGAAGCCGGCCGCCGTCGTACTGCCACCCCTGAAGACGGCTCACCCCGCGTTCCGGTTGCTCGCGATGCCCGATTTGTCAGCCGGGCTCCCCCGCCGGGCTCCCGCCCGCTCAGCCGTACTGCACCGACCGCTTGGCGAGCCCCATCCAGAAGCCGTCGATGACGCTGCGCACGCCACCCGCCTCGCCCTCGCTCGCGCCCATCGTCACGAACAGCGGGGCGAAGTGCTCGGTGCGCGGATGGGCGAGGCGCCCGGCGGGGGCCTTGTGCTCGAAGTCGAGCAGGGCGTCGACGTCGGCCGCGGCGAGCGCCCGTGCGCCCCAGTCGTCGAACTCGGCGGACCAGCCCGGCACTTGGCCGCCGGGGTGCCGCAGCGCGGCCAGGTTGTGGGTGAAGAACCCGCTGCCCACGATCAGTACGCCCTCGTCGCGCAGCGGCGCCAGCTTGCGGCCGATGTCGTAGAGCCCGCGGGGGTCGAGGGTCGGCAGGGAGATCTGGAGGACCGGGATGTCGGCCTCGGGGAACATCTCCACCAGCGGGACGTACGCGCCGTGGTCGAGCCCCCGGTCGGGGATGTCCTGCACCGGAGTGCCCGGGGCGCGCAGCAACTTGCGGACGGAGTCCGCGAGTTCGGGTGCGCCGGGGGCCGCGTACCGCACCTGGTAGTAGTGCTCGGGGAAGCCCCAGAAGTCGTAGACGAGCGGCACGGCCTCGGTGGCGCCGAGCGCGAGCGGGGCCTCTTCCCAGTGGGCGGAGACCATGAGGATCGACGTGGGGCGGGGCAGGCCGGCGGACCACGCGGCAAGCTGCGCGGGCCACAGCGGGTCGTCCGCGAGCGGCGGGGCGCCGTGGGAGAGGTACAGGGCGGGCATGCGCTCGGGTCGGGCGACGGTCATGGCGATCTCCGGCTCACTCGCTGACCGGCCGGCGCTCCGGCGGCCAGAGCTCTTGCTTGAACTCTCAAGCTTATGGAGCCAGCGTAACCCCGGACGCGATCTAGTTCAACATTCAAGAAGTGTCCGTACAGTAGATGTATGACCTCGGCACCTAACTGGCTCAGCGACGAGGAGCAGCGCACCTGGCGCGCCTACCTCCACGCCACCCGGCTCTTCGAAGACCACCTCGACCGGCAGCTCCAGCGCGACGCCGGGATGCCGCACGTCTACTACGGGCTGCTCGTGCAGCTCTCCCAGGCGCCGCGGCGGCGGCTGCGGATGACGGAGCTGGCGAAGAACGCGAAGATCACCCGCTCCCGGCTCTCGCACGCCGTCGCGCGCCTGGAGAGCAACGGCTGGGTCCTGCGCGAGGACTGCCCCTCCGACAAGCGGGGCCAGCTCGCCGCGCTGACCGACGCCGGATACGAGGTCCTGGAGCGGACCGCGCCCGGCCATGTCGCCGCCGTACGGCAGGCGATGTTCGACCGGCTCTCGCCCGAGCAGGTGGACCAGCTCGGCGAGATCATGCGGGTGATGGCGCAGGGCCTCCAGCCCACCGACGCGAAAGCGGACCTGCCCTGGCTCCGCTGAGATCGGCGGGGCCAGGGCAGGTCGTGCGTCCGGGGTGCTACCGGAGTCCTCCGGGGTGCTGCCGGGGGGTCAGTGCGCGACCACCGGGATGCGCACCTCGTCCTCGGCGTCCTCGCCCGAGCCCGATCCGGCGACCGGACTCGCGCCGGGGCGCCCGGTGTTGATGAGGGTCACGGCGATGACGGAGGCCGCCGCCAGGATGCCGACGGCCCACCAGATGGCGGCGGTGAAGCCGTGCACCATGGCCTGGAGCTTCAGGAGCTCGGGGTTGGTGGCGCCGAGCGCCATGTGACCGGTGACGTACGCCGTCGTCGCCGAGGCGGCGATGGTGTTGAGCAGGGCCGTGCCGATCGCGCCGCCCACCTGCTGCGAGGTGTTGACCATCGCGGAGGCGACACCCGCGTCACGCGGCTCGACACCGATCGTGGCGAGCGACATGGCCGGCATGAAGGCGGTGCCCATGCCGAGGCCGAGCAGGATCTGCGCGGGCAGGATGACACCGGCGTACGAGGTGTCGACGGAGAGCTGGGTCAGCAGCAGCATGCCGACGGCGGCGGTCAGGAAGCCGGGGCCCATCAGCAGGCGCGGCGGGACCCGGGTCATCAGGCGGGCGCCGATCTGGGTGGAGCCGGTGATCATGCCCGCGATCATGGGCAGGAACGCGAAGCCCGTCTTGACCGGCGAGAAGCCCTGCACGACCTGGAGGTAGTAGGTGAGGAAGAGGAACAGGCCGAACATCGCGATGATCGCGAGGCCCAGCGAGAGGTAGACGCCGCCACGGTTGCGGTTGGTGATGACGCGCAGGGGCAGCAGCGGGTGCCGCACCTTGGCCTCAAGGGTGACGAACGCGGCGAGCAGCACGGCGGACGCGATGAACATCGAGATGGTCAGCGTGTCCGACCAGCCGGCCGACTCGGCGCGGGTGAAGCCGTAGACGAGGGCGACCAGTCCGGTGGTGGACAGCAGCACGCCGGGCACGTCGAGCGGCGAGCGGTTGCGGGTGCCGGCCGGCTCGCGGATGACGAGGTAGGCGCCGACGGCCGCGACGATCGCGAACGGGATGTTGACGAAGAAGGTCCAGCGCCAGTTCAGGTACTCGGTGAGGAAGCCGCCGAGGATCAGGCCCACGGCGCCGCCGCCACCGGCGATCGCACCGTAGATGCCGAACGCCTTGGCGCGCTCCTTGGCGTCGGTGAACATCACCGCGAGCAGCGAGAGCGCGGCCGGCGCGAGCAGTGCGCCGAAGGCGCCCTGGAGTGCGCGGGAGCCGAGCAGCATCGCCTCGCCGGTGGCGGCGCCACCGAGCGCGGAGGCGGCGGCGAAGCCGAGCAGGCCGACGACGAAGGTGCGCTTGCGGCCCCACAGGTCGGCGATGCGCCCGCCGAACAGGAGCAGGCCGCCGAACGCGAGGGCGTAGGCCGTGATGACCCACTGCTTGTTGGCGTCACTGATGTGCAGCGCGTGCTGCGCCGAGGGCAGCGCGATGTTCACGATCGTCGCGTCGAGCACGACCATCAGCTGGGCCAGGGCTATGAAGGCGAGCGCCTTCCAGCGACTGGGATCCGGGGCGAGGGAGAACTGGTCCGGCTTGTCCAGACCGACTGTTTTGGACATGGGGGTAGCCACCTTGGGACGCGGAGTACCGAGAAAAGTGTTGTAACTACGGTTCAGCTGGTTCAACTACGTTGGGTTAACAGGGAGTTGAGAGGGAAAGGCGATCAGCCCCGAAGGACGGTCAACCCTTCCGGAGGTCTGCGAAGGTCGCCGCACTGCCCGGCAGCTCGGACCGCGCCGGGGCCTGAAGCCCGTCGAGGAACAGCTGCAGATGACGGTGGACGAACTGGTCGATGTTCGGACAGGGCGTGCCCGGCAGCGGCCGGGTCAGCTGGGAGAGGGCGACCATGAGGTCGCCCACGGCGACGTCGGTGCGGAGCCGGCCCGCGGCGCGGGCCCGCTCCATGAGCCCCTCGACGTCGCGCTCCAGGCGCGCGCGGGCCGCGTTGAGCTCGGCGCGGTCCTGGTCGAAGGTGTCGGAGAGCATCGGGCAGAGCGCCCCGATCCGCTCGTCGGCGGCGGCGTGCACGAAGCGGCGCAGCGCGTCGAAGGGGTCGGCCTCCTCGGCCGCCGCCGCCTCGGCCCGCGCCGAGACGCGGTCCATGACGGAGAGCACGACGCTGGTGACGAGCTCGGTGCGGTCGGCGAAGTGGCGGTAGATCGTGGCGTTGCCGACGCCGGCCCTGCGGGCGATCTCGTCCAGCGGCACCTCGGCACCGAACTCGACGAACATCTCCCGTGCGGCGGCGATGATCCGCTCCCGGTTGCGCAGGGCGTCGGCCCGCGGACGCGGGGCGCGGCGCGGTTCCGCGGCGACGGGTGCGGCGGCAGTCTGCACGGCTCTGCTCCTTCTTCGTAAAACGGTTCGTCCTGCTGGGAACGGCCCGTACGGATCGACTCGTACGGATCGACTCACACGGAGCGACTCGTAGGGAACGGTCCCGGGCCCGACCGGGGCCCAAGCGGGGAAGCACTCCCCGTTTAGCGGGGACACGTGTTCAAACGGGGAAAGCCTCCCCGTTTATTTCCCGGCCCGGATGTGACCTGCGCCACGCGCTCACTCTGGGGGGATACGTCCCTGGATACCCACATTCGGGCTACCCAGCGCGCGCCTCCGACCCGCCCGACACAGGGTGATCAGACGAGCGCAGCCAGGAACCGGCCTGCTGTCGCGTACCCGAAGGCGAGGGCGTGCGCATGCAGGACGTCAGCCAGTCCCGCCCCGTCCGGGCGCCTCGACGCCGGATACGCCCCAGGCGCCGGACCACCTTCTTCGGCGCCGCTCTCGCCTCGGTCGCGCTCGCCGCGCTGACCACCGGTTCCACCACGCTGACCATCGCGACCCGCGCCTCCGCAGGGCCGGTCGCCGCCCCCGGCGAGTCTCCGCTCGACCCCTGCCGCATCCCGGCCACGCTCGGCGTGCAGATGTCGGAGGGAATGCCGACGCCGCCCGGGTACGCCCACTCCACCGGCATCGTCCGCGCCCTCACGCTGATGATCGACTTCCCGGACGCGCCGGGCAGCGGGACGGCGCTCAGCCGGTACAAGGAGTTCTTCCCGCAGACCAGCAACTGGTTCCGCAACGCCTCCTACGGCCGGCTCGACTACCGCCCCGAGGCGCCGATCCCCCAGTGGCTGCGGATGCCCAAGGCGTTCTCGGCGTACGGGATCGACCGCGGCTCCCCCTACGAGCCGGGCTACCACCGGCTGGTGCAGGACATGATCGCGGCGGCCGGCTCACGGGTGAACTTCTCCAAGTACGACCTGGTGAACGTCCTGGTCACACCGAACGCGGGCCCTTCCGCGCTGGACACGGTCCTGTCGGTGACCTTCTCCGGCAACGAGGACGCCCCGTACGCCGACGGGGTCCCCCTGTCGAACACGTCCTTCGTCTACAGCCGCCAGGACGACGGCTCCGGCTCGTACTCCCAGACCGGCTACCGGGTGCTGCCGCACGAGAACGGCCATGTCTTCGGGCTGCCCGACCTCTACACCGCGCAGGGCGGCGGGGCCGTCGGGCACTGGGACATCATGTCCGAGGACTGGGGCGCCAACAACGACATGCTGGGCTGGCACAAGTGGAAGCTCGGCTGGCTCGACAACAGCCAGGTGTCCTGTGTGACCGGCACCGGAGAGGGCCAGTACGCGCTGACCCCGCTCGCCACCGAGGGCGGCCCCAAACTGCTCTTCGTGCCGGTCACGAAGGACAGCGGGTACGCGGTCGAGGTCCGCACCCAGGCCGGCAACGACGAGGGGGTCTGCAAACCCGGCGTCCTGATCTACCGCGTCGACGGCACCATCGACACCGGCCGTGGCCCGGTCAACGTCTCGGACAGCGAGCCCACCACGGGCGGTTGCACCCGCCGCCCCAACGTCAACGCCGAACTCTCCGACGCCCCGTACGCCACCGGCGAGACCTTCACGGACCGGGCGAGCGGCATCCGGATCGCGGTGACGGGCGTGGACGGGATGGGCAACTACCACGTCAAGGTGACCCGCTCCTGAGGGCCGGGCGCAGCCCGGCGCGGGCTCCGCGCGGGTCGTAAGCGGGGCGCGGGCTCCGCGCGAGGGCTATGCCTCGCCCAACTCGGCCCTCAGCTCCCTCTTCAGGACCTTCCCCGTCGCGTTGCGCGGCAGCAGGTCCTCGCGCACCACCACCCGCGCCGGCACCTTGAACCCCGCCAGCACCCCGGCCACATGGGCCCGGAGCTCGTCCGGGGACACCGGGGTGCCCGGCCGGACCTGCACCACCGCCGCCACCTCCTCGCCGAGCGTCGGATGGGGCACCCCGAGCACCGCCGCGTCCAGGACCGCGGGGTGGTCGTGGAGCACCCCCTCCACCTCCACGCAGTACACGTTCTCGCCGCCCCGGATCACCATGTCCTTGATTCGGTCGACGATCCCGACCCGGCCGTCCCGGACCACCGCGAGGTCCCCCGTCCTGAACCACCCGTCCTGGAAGGCGAGTCGCGTGGCCTCCGGGTCGTTCCAGTACCCGCGCACCAACGACTGTCCGCGCAGCCACAGCTCGCCGATCTCGCCCTCGGGCAGCGCCGAACCGTCCGCCCCGGCGATCCGCACCTCCGTCGCCGGCGTCGGACGCCCCGCACTGTCGGGCCAACTGCGGTACTCCGCACCGTAGTTGGCCAGCACGCCGCCGCTCGTCTCGGTCAGCCCGTATCCGTTGCGCGGCTCGATGCGGGAGCCGTACCGCGCGGAGAGACCGCTCACCAACCCCGGCGGGGCCGCCGCGCCCCCCGTGTTGAGCGCGGCCAGACTGTCGAGCCCGTCCCCCGACTCCTCGGCAGCGGCCAGGAGTTGGAGCGCCGTCGTCGGCACCCCCGCGTAGTGCGTAACCCTGTGTGCACGGATCAGGGCGAGCGCGCGCCCCGCGTCCCACTTGTGCATCAGGACGAGCGCCCCGCCCGCCGACATCGCCGCGTACACCGCGGTGAACGCCGCCACGTGGAAGAACGGGAACGTCATGAGGGTGACGGGGGCGGGCCCCTGCCCCGGCACGACGCCGCGTCCGAGCATCGACATGGCCGCCTGGAAGCGGGGGTTCATCACCGCACCGGCCTGCGCGAGCTGCGTGGCGACGGCGCCCTTGGGGCGGCCCGTGGTGCCGGAGGTGTAGATGACGGTGGCGTCCGCGTCCGGCGAGACATCGACGTCGGGCGGCCCGGCACCCGCGTCGGGCGAGGTCAGCTCGTCGACGTCGTCCCACCGCTCGAACCCGTCCGGCAGCGCGCCGCCCGCATGGTGGAAGACCATGCCGCGCACCTTCCGCGCACGGGCCCACCCGGCCACCCGCTCCAGGCGCTCGCCGTCGACGAGCACCACCCGCGGCGCGCAGTCGTCGAGGGCGTACGCGATCTCGTCGGCGGTCCACCACGCGTTCAGCGGCACCGCGACAAGACCCGCCAACTGCGCTGCCCAGAAGGCGACTTGCCATTCGGGATGGTTGCGCAGGGCGATGGCGGCACGGTCACCCGGGCGCAGCCCGTAGACGTCGGCGAGGCGGCGGGCCAGCGCGCAGGACGCGGCGAAGAACTCGGCGTAGGAGTACGTACGGCCCTCGGCGATCAGGAACGGCCGGTCCCCGAACGCCCACACCGTCTCGGCGAACTCCCGCAGGGTGCGCGGCCCGGTGGCGTATTCGAGGGCGCCCGACTCACCCCGCACGACGGCGAAGGGCGCACCCGGCGCGGTGAGCAGCTCCTCGGCACGGCGGGGCTCGATGTGCGCCGCACCCGGCCGCGCCCCGTCCGGCCGCGGCTCCGGGCCTCCCGACCGCGGCTCCGCGCCGTCCGGCCGCGCATCACCGTCCCGTGCCCCTGCCGCCCCGGTCGCCCCTGTCGTCACCACGGGAAGTCCTCCTAAGCGCCTGCTCAGTCCCAGTGGTCCCCGACGCTATGCCGCTCCCCCGCGCCGGTCAAGGTCGGTGTAGAACACAACCGAATGGGGTAGGGGGCGGACCGGGACGCCGGACCGCGCCCTGCGCGATCATGAGCCGATGACTGCCTTCTACCACGTGTGCTTCGCCGTACCGGACATCGAGCGCGCCATGGCGGACCTCGGCCGGTCCGTGGGCGCGGAGTGGAGCGACCCGGCGGCCGACCGGATCGGCGCGTGGGACTTCCGCATCGCCTTCACCCGCGGCGGCCCGCCGTTCATCGAGCTGATCGAGGGGCCCGCCGGCAGCCCCTGGGACGCCTCGGAGGGAGCCCGGTTCGACCATCTGGGCTACTGGACCAGCTCCGTCGAGCAGGGGACGCGCCGGCTGGAGGGCGCCGGCTTCCCCGCGGACTTCTCCGGCTGCCCCTACGGCCGGCCGTTCGCCTACCACCACTTGGACAGCATCGGCGCGCGCGTCGAGTTGGTGGACGTGACCCGGCAGGCGGCCTTCCTGGAGAAGTGGCACGGGGATGCGGTCCCGCCCGCCCCCATGCCCGTCGTCGAGGAGGGCCGCCACGAGGGCTTCGGCGGACTCGGCGGACTGGAAGCCTGACGCCGGGCGGGAAGCCCGACGGCCGAGGGGAAGCCGGACGACCACGGCGCGCGGCCCGACGACGGCGGGCACCCCGACGGCCGACGGGAACCCGACGCCCGCCCTCACCCCGGCATCACGACCTGGCCGATTCCGTTCGGTACCGACGCCGTGCCGGTCAGGGCGTCCTCCGGGACCGGGCGGTCGGCCTTCAGGGCCGCCCAGACCTTCGCGACCCTGGCCGCGTCCGGCACCAGACGGTCCTCGTCGCCCTGTTCCAGCTGGGCCGGCAGCGTGACCATCTGGACGTCCCGCGCGCCGAGTCCCCGCATCGAGTACGCCAGCGACGCGAGGTTGCCGACGTGGGCGAGGGAGGTGTCGGTGGTCAGGGACTTCGTCGCGGCGTCGGCGGCGTCGAAGAGCCTGGCCGGGTCGGTCAGGAGGTTCCCCCCGGTGATCCGCCCGATCAGCGCCGTCAGGAACTGGTGCTGAAGCTGGATCCGGCCGAGGTCGCTGCCGTTGCCGACGCCGTGCCGGGTGCGGACCAGGTCGAGCGCCTGCTGGCCGTTCAAGTGGTGCTTTCCGGCCGCGAGATGGAGCCCGCTCTCCTTGTCGTCGATGGGCTTGACCAGGGTGACGTCGGTGCCGCCCAGCGCATCCATGAGCTCCGCGAAGCCGTTGAAGCCCACCTCGACGTAGTGGTTGACGCGCAGCCCTCCGGTCAGCGACTCCACCGCCGCGACCGTGCAGGGGGCGCCGCCCGTCTCGTACACGGAGTTGAACATGACGCCTTCGCGCGCCTCCAGCCTGCGGCCGGACGCGGTGGTGCAGGCGGGGCGGTCGACGATGGTGTCGCGCGGGATGCTGACGAGCGCCGCCTTCTTGCGGCCGCCGTACACGTGGAGCAGGAGCGTGGTGTCGGAACGGCCGGTGTCGTCGCCGCCGCCCGCGCGGGTGCCGTTCTTGCCGGCCCGCGAATCGGAGCCCACGACAAGGATGTTGAGGTCGGAGGTGGCCGAGGCGGCCGGGGTGAGCAGCGAGCCCAGCTCGACACCGGTGATGTTCTGGTTCAGCCGGTGCCAGGTGTACGCGGCCGCGCCGCCCGCCATCAGCAGGAGCCCGAGGAGGGAGCAGACCACGATGCGCGTGGTGCGGCTGAACCGGTGGGCCCGGGGAGGCCGGCGGGTCCGGGGGGTCAGGCCGGATCCGGGTGGCGGGAAGGTCCGGCCGGCGCCGGTGGTGCGGGCGCTGCGGCCGAACCGGGGTATCCGGCCCCAGCGAGGTCCGTGTGCCATCCCTCGACTCCGTCCGTCGGCGACCCGAGCAACCCCGAGAACTCCCCCGGAGCTCCGCGAGCCCCAGACCTCAGAACTCGGCATGCGTACGCACAGGGCGTTACCGCACACTACAAGAAAGGTGCATTACCCCGCATAACGGGCAGCTCGGGCTGCCGAGGGGAGACGTCCACAGTGATCTTCACCGCGACGGCAAGAGCGCTGGCCACGGCGCGGGCCCGGCTGATATCCACCCTGACGCCGGGCCGGGCGGCGGCGCGGCCCCGGCCGCCCCGGCGCGGCGCCGCGCCCGCCCTGTTCGCGGCGGCGGCACTGGCCTTGAGCGCCTGCTCGTCGGGCGGCGGCGACCACGCGTCCCCGAGTCCGAGCCCCACCGTCTCCAAGGCCCGCATCACCACGACCCCCAAGGACGGCGCGGGCCATGTGGGCATCACCGTCAAGGACGTCGGCGCGAGCGTCGCGGGCGGCACCTTCACCTCCGTCACCCTGATGGCCCAAGGCGGCCCGGCGCTGCCCGGGGCCACGTCGGCGACCGGCACCTCCTGGCACCCCTCGGCGCCGCTGACCCGCGGCACGGCGTACACGCTGACCGCGGAGGCGAAGGACCAGGACGGACGGACGGCGACCGTGACGACCCACTTCACGACGGTCTCCGCGAGCAACTCGGCGATCGCCTTCTACACCCCGGAGGACGCCTCGACCGTCGGCGTCGGCATGGAGGTCTCGTTCCGGTTCGACAAGGCGGTGAGCGACCGCAGGGCAGCCGAGTCCGCGGTGAAGATCTCGTCCAGCGGCGGCCAACGGGCCGTCGGCCACTGGTTCGGCGACCGCCGCCTCGACTTCCGCCCCGAGACCTACTGGACACCCGGCTCCAAGGTGGACGTCGCCTTCGACTTCGACGGGCTCGAACTGGCCAAGGGAATCTACGGAGTTCAGGACAAGTCCTTCTCCTTCACGGTGGGCCGCGAGCAGATCTCCACCGTGGACGCGGCCACCGAGGAGATGACCGTCCAGCAGAACGGCGCCACGATCAGGACGGTGCCGGTCTCCACCGGTTCGCCGCAGTACGCCACGTACAACGGCACGATGGTCATCAGCGAGCAGGACCGGCAGACCAAGATGAACAGCACGACGGTGGGTCTGGGCGACGAGTACGACATCCCCGACGTGCCGCACGCCCAGCGGCTCACCAACTCCGGCACCTTCATCCACGGCAACTACTGGGCCGCGCCCACGACGTTCGGCGCCCGCGCGTCGAGCCACGGCTGCATCGGCATCCAGGACACCCAGGGCGGCGCCGACCCGGACGCGCCCGCGGCCTGGTTCTACGCCAACTCCCTGCTCGGCGACGTGGTGATCGTCCAGAACTCCACGGGCGGCGGCACGGTCGCCCCGGACAACGGCCTCAGCGGCTGGAATTTGCCGTGGGCGCAGTGGACTGCGGGGAGCGCGGTCGCCTAGCGGGCACCGAGGGAGCCCGGCCTAGGCCTTCGGGCCGAGCCCGGCGCCGTCCGACAGCGGGGCCGGCCCTGATCCCGCACGCCCCCACACCCCGAATTCCTTCCCCCCTCCCTCCCCGCCAGCGAGCCCACACCCTGATCCGCTACCCTGTCCAGGTCTGCCATCGGCAGCACGCCTCCGTAGCTCAGGGGATAGAGCACCGCTCTCCTAAAGCGGGTGTCGCAGGTTCGAATCCTGCCGGGGGCACCAGCAAAAAGACCACACCTGAACGTTCAGGTGTGGTCTTTTACATCCACGGATGACATCAACGAGGGCGGTCACCGACGGCCGGGTCGCTTCCTGAGCAGCCGGTCCATGTGGCTCATGGCCTCGCGCTGTGTGTCCCTCACGACGTGCGTGTACACGTCCATGGTGATGCTGATCTGGCTGTGCCCGAGGATCTCCATCACAACGCGGGGCGCGACGCCGGCTGCGGTAAAAAGCGTCGCCGTGCCGTGGCGAGCATCGTGCAGACGCACCACGCGGAGACCGGCGTCCTGGGCGACGCGGGTGAAGGACCGGTAGACGTTCCTCGGCTCGACCTGCCGACCGTTGCGGGTCGTGAAGACATAACCGGACTCCTGCCACCTCTCCCCCGCTTTGGTCCGAGCAGCTGCCTGCCGCATCCGATGCCACCGCAAGGGAGCGATGCACAGCCCAGGAAGCGGTACAGCCCGCCGCCGGCGGCTCTTGGGGTCGTCGTCGTACAGCACGCCCCGGCGGCGCTGCGTCTGGTTGCGGACGTACAGCACCCGGTTGTCGAGGTCGGCGTCGGACCAGCGAAGGCCCACGATCTCACCACGACGCAGTCTCATGGCGATGGCGAGCACGAAGGCCGGGGATGAAGCGACTCGTACAGGAGCTGCCGCCAGTGGGGACGACTGTCGACCTAGTCATAGGCGAGGTACGCGATTGGCACAGCAAGCCGTGGATATGGGTCGACCTCACCGCACCCAGCCCCGCCGAAGACTGACCGTGCCCCCGGCGTGCCCGATAGACCGGGAACTCACGGGGAATCACGGTCACGAGCGGGACCACGCACGACGAAGGCCCCCGACCGATGTTCTTGGTCAGGGGCCTTCAACCACTGCAGTGGGGCAGTGGGTGTGGGATTTGAACCCACGGTGACTCGCGCCACGGCGGTTTTCAAGACCGTCTGCGACCAGACTCGACCGTTGAGACTTCGAAGACCTATCACTCACGGAGCGCCAACAAGGCCGGGCTACGCGGGATACCCCGATAAACGGCAAACGGAATGATAGAAAATCCAGGGTACTGAGGGAGATCCACAAAGCCAAGACCTCCCAAATGCTTCATGAGTGCATTGATCCCTTCGGCCAAACTGCCACGATCCACGGCGCCACCTGGCCGCACGAAATCCATGTCCGGCATTGATGTGTCTTCTGGGCCGTAACTTCCAATGCTGCCGACCATCGTCCACTCCTGTCGCTCCATTCCGTAGCGAGCGAATAGGACGTCGGCCTCAGTGTCTAGGTACTGTCGGCCTTCTTGCAGGCGGGCGCTAATCAGAGCCTCTCCGGAATCCACCGGGAAAAGGTTGAGGTGGAGACCAGGAGTAAATACGCCTCTTGCTACGCGAGTGATAGCGCGAAGCGACTTCCCGTCGGCGCCGCTAGGCCCCTCAAAATCCGGGATCGAGTCCTCTAGTTGGCGTTCATGGTATGTCGGATCCTGCTTACCAGGTCGCGGACTAGAACCCTTAGACTTTCCCTTCCCGGGAGGGATAGGAGGGGCTGCTGGTCCGAAGTCGACCCCTAGCCCTTGTAGGCCCAGAGCCACTGAGGCAAAGCCAGCGAAGACGCTTGCCGTGTAGCGGGCGTCGGTGAGTGACCCCATCGCCGTGACGCGAACCAGGGAACCGGGGGGAGCGATTTTCTTCAAGTTCCCAGAAGTCCATTCCAGGCCTTCGGAAACTTCTTCCGAAATATCTCGCAACAGACCCTGTGCTTCCAGTTCATCTTCGAGGGTGGGGAAAATTGCGTCACCTAGCGACTTCTGCGTGTATCTCTCCCCTCCAGTCACCTGGAGGTGTTGCGCAACACTTCTTGGGCCGACTGTATTCCGTTTCTCATGTCGACTCGTTTCGTGCTCTTCTTCCGCAACTCCCCCGGCGAGTTGAGCCAGCATAGCTCTCACCTTGTCGGTATCTACATACAGGAATTCGCGCAGAATCACACTATCTCCCTCAAGTGGGACTTTGAGACGGATGATATCCCTCCCGGTCTCATACTTTCGCCCGTTTCTAGGAACTAGCTCTCGGCACCTGGAGTGATGGGCTTCCGAAGAGACGTTCGCTGATCCCGTGTACAGGGAGCCCGTCGTCGGGTCGTGCCATTTCGGGCGATCAACCACGGTCAACGACAGCCACCGCAGCCGAGATGCACCGTTCGCTGGGGCTGCCGCCACAGCCTTAGTGAACTTGGTGAACACGCCGTCAACCACGTCCGCCCTTACAAAGCGGCGGCGTTCGGTAGGCGGCTAGGGCCTGTCCGACGGATCTTGTCGCGGACGCGGGGTCTGGCACGCCGACCTGATCCGCCGGACAGGCCCTAGAAGCACCCCAGCGCGGTGCCGACGACGACGGCCAGGGTCACCGTCGCGGCGAAACCCACGCCGGCCTGGCGGACGGCTGCCGCAGGCGGGGCGCCGCCGAGCCGGGCGAGGAATCCGGCGACCGCGCCGACGAGGGCCCCGAGGAGCAGGGCGACCAGGACGAGAAGGGCTCTGATCACATGCACATCGCTCATGCCCTTCACGGTCCTCGGTCGGTACACGCCCAACTCCTTTCATTTCGCGGGGTTCTAACCTGGCACGTATGCCGAGGACCCCACCGAGCAGTACAGACCGGGCACTTCTCGCCGCCGTGGCCGACCGCGGTGTCGCGCTGACCTACCCCCGGCTCGAAAGGCTGCGCACCGCCGGTCTCCTGCCACGCAACACGCGGCACGGGCTCGGCCGCGGACACGGCTCGCGTTCCGAGCCTGCCGCGGATCTGGTCAATTATCTGGAAGCGCTGGCCCCGCTGACGGGGCAGGGACGTTCGGCGCACCGTGCGGTCCTCGGCATGTTCCTGGCCGGCGCGGTGCGGCCCTCTTCCTGCGGGAGCGCCGACGAACCATATGCCACCTACGAGAAGGCGCTGCGCCGGGCGTTCCGAACCGAGATCGGTAGGGCGGACTCCGACGTCAACCACATCGCCGCCCTCACCGAAGGCGCCCTTCCGGAAAGCCCTCTTCCCGACGGGCCTGCTCCCGAAGAGGCTACGGAGGCCGGCCTCGACCGGGCCTTCGCCGCGGCGGAATCGGCTGCCGCACAACACGTCACCAGACGCCGCGTCCGGCTGGACCGGGCGGCCTCGGCGTGGGGCGGGCTCACCGCGCGCACCCGTGAGCAGATGCTCCGGGAGGAGGAGCAGTCCTTGCTCGCCGCAGCCGAACTGGTCGCCCCGGAGTGGCAACATGCCCGGGGGGAGAGCGCCGTCCCACCGTTCCCGGCCGACGCGGGGCGCCCGTTGGACGCGGGCATCTTCACCGCAGCGCGCGACACCTGCGACTGCCGCTCCCTGACAACCCGCATGCCGACGTCGTGCGCCGGCCGGCATGACATCCTCGACGCGGTCTGCTTCTGCCGGCTCGACCAGGCGCGGGCCGTCGGCGGCTCGGTCTGCTCCATGGTGACCGCCCTTCGCGATGCCGCGCTCGCCTCACCGGACGATCCCGTCCCGCAGGCCGCGATGGCTCTCTGCTCGCGGACGGTGTTCCGGCTGCTGCTGCGCCACGGCCCACAGCTATCCCTGCAACGCCCCGAGTCCATCGTTTCGTTGACGCTGTTCTTCCTTCAGGACTGCCGGTGGCTGCGCTCCGGGGCGGCCCTGCTGATGCAGCTCGCCTTGTGGCGCATACCTGCGGCCGGGGGCGACACGGCCCGGGTCGCGGCCGTCTTCCGCGCCCTGGACGAGGAGCTGCCGCGCCCTCACATGCTGCGGTCGCAGGGCGGCACGGGCCTGCTGCTCTCCCTGGACGGCATACTGCACTCGGCGAGGCTGCTGGGCGTCTCCGGCCCGGCGAACGAGTCTCATCCCGCGGCGAGTTAAGCGAGCTCGGCAGCGCGCACGAGAGTTGGACGTCAGCGCGTAGACCGTCTACCGATCTGACATCACCAGATGACATCAACGATGGCGGACGATGACATACGGCGGTGGCTGCGGCCGGATCCATGGGCGACCAGCAGGCCCCGTTCCGGCAGGCCGCACTGGGCTGCGATCGAACTCCTAAAGCGGGTGTCGCAGGTTCGGATCCTGCCGGGGGCACACGGTCCGACCAGCGCGCTCATCCTCTCCGGGGTGGGCGCGCCGGTCTTTGTGGCCACGGCGTGGGCCGCGACCGGGTTCTGGTGTCCCGGTAGTCGACGAGACCGGGGAGATCATCGAGAATCCGGCCGAGCCGGACCGGATGCCAGGGCTGCTCTTCGTGCCTGTCCCCGAGGGCAAGACATCGAAGGACCGGCTCCACCCCGACTTCCGCCCCGACGACCAGGAGGCCGAGGTCGCCCGGCTGCTCTCCCCCGGTGCCCGGCCCGCCGGCATCGCGCAGGGCGAGCAGCCTTGGGTGATCCTCCTCGGCCCGGAGGGCAACGAATTCTGTGTCCTGGGTGAGCGGAGGAGCTGAGCGCGCAGGGTGCACCCGAGCGTGCTGTTCGTCGGCTGTCGGACCCACCCGGGGCGCGATCGCAGCCTGGTTCACCCGCGTCACCGCCCGTGCATCGCCGCCCGTGCATCGCCCGCCCGTGCGTCACCGCCCGGTCGAGCCGTCGATCTGCTCGCGCAGGATGTCTGCGTGACCGGCGTGCCGGGCGGTCTCCTCGATCATGTGGACCAGCACCCAGCGCATGGACGGCGGCGGGGTCTCGCGCAGCGAGCGGGCGCCGGGGCGGTCCAGGTCGGTGCAGGCGAGGGCGACCTCGTTGGCGCGGGCGACCGCTTCGCGATAGGCGTGGGCCAAGTCCGAGGCGGTGTCGTCGGCGGTCACCGCGGCCTCGTCCTCCCACGGCTCGCCGTCGACGCCGGCGTAGGCCCAGACGAACCAGTTGAGTTCGACCGCCGTCAGGTGCTTGAGCAGGTGCAGCAGGCTGGTCCCGGAAGGGACACCGGCCGTGCGGACCGCCGGCTCCGGAACCCCGGCAGCCTTCACCAGGACGGACTCGCGCAGGTAGTCCAGGAAGGCCAGCAGGGTGGTCCGCTCGTCGGCGTTCAGGCCGGGCGGCCGAAGGTCCGGGCGGGGCTCCGTAGTCGTCATGACGGAACCCTAGACGACCAGTTGTGATCGATTCAGTGACGGATTCAGCGACCTGCCGAAGCGGCTTGAGACGCCCTGCACCCGCCCTGGACCACAGGCAGAACCTGGAAGTGAAGGAACCAGGTACGAGCCGTGGGCCTTGGACCAGGCCCGGGTCAGAGAGACCGGCCGAGCCAGACTCCGCGCCATGTCCAGCCCGACCGGAGCACCATGTCCCTCAGCGGCTCGCGCAGTTGGGCGCTGTCGAAGCGGAAGGATTCCTGGAGTTCCGGGCGGCCGGCCGAGCCGCCGATGGTCCACTGGCGGCTGACCGTCCGGCTCGCACCCCGCGTGTACTGCCGCGACATCCCCAGCGACGTGGGAGAGCCGGTCCGGTTCAGCTCCCACTGTTCCTCCAGGGCTCGCACTTCGTGCTTCGCGGTGTCGAGCCGCATGCGGATGCGTACGGCGTGACTGATCCGCGATTCCTCGAAGGTCCGGCGCCAAGCGGGTTCCGTCAGGCGCCACTCCGCCAGCACGTCGCACCCCGCGCCGCCGCCGTAACGGACCACGTACGCGACCTCGGGACGGCTGAGGCCGAGCAGGGCGGCCCGGAGCTCGTCAGCGGGGACCGGCTGTACCTCCGCGGGCGGGCGCCGGGTGCCGGTGAGTTTGTCGAACAGTCCCATGGCCCCAACGTACGGAGGGCCCCGTGGTCGGCACAACCTCCGGCCGGCCACACCGGCGTGATCGCCGTCAGCCGGTCACGGATCGACGAGGTCGCCCTCCGGGCACCCCGATCCGCGGGGGATGCTGTACGGGGCCGCGACCCGGTACGTGCCCGGTTTCGGGGCGACCAGTTCCGTCCACTCGTCGCCCGACGCCGTCGCCGGGGACTTGCGGAGGCAGCCGTTCAGGTTGGTGTACGTCTTCGTGCCGTGGCCGCGGAGTTTGGACTCCGGGGTCTCCTGCGGCGCCTCGACGCCCTTGCCGTGTTCGTCGACCAGTTTCAGCCAGGGCGAGTACGGGATGCGGATCAGGACCGTGCCGGCCGAGCGGACGTCCACGGTGAGTTCGCCCTCGCCGGCGTGCTTGACGGTGGCCGGCGGGTCCGCCAGCGGGGTCGGGTCGTCGACCGCGAACAGCCGCCAGTGCTCGTTCGACCAGACCTGCTTCAGATACGGCAGGCCCTGCTCGATGAGCTTGCCCTCCTGGACGGCGCCGTTGCGGTCCGCCGGGCCGAGCGGCAGCACCACGTACCGCACCGCCCAGCGGTCCAGCCAGGCGTGGTAGTTGTCCGCGTTCAGGGTGTCGTCGTAGAAGAGCGGGTTGCGCTCCATGTCCGCCTGCCGGTTCCAGCCGCGGGCCAGGTTCACGTACGGGGTGAACGCCGACGCCTCGCGGTGGCTGGAGGCCGGGACCACCTCGACGCGGCCGGTCGAGGCGTCGCGCCCCTGCAACTGGTCGACCAGCGGCGCCAGATCGCGGGCCCAGGTCGCGGCGGGGGCGGTGTGCACGATGTCGTCGACCGACTTGAAGCCGATCCACCCGTTGAGGCCGACGAACGCCAGCACCACCGCGTACCACTTCAAGGTCTTCGGCACGGTGTACGGGAGCGCCGCGAGCAGCACCACCCCCGCGAAGAGCATCGAGAGCCGGGTGATGTTCGAGCCGATCTGCGACTGGATCGCGAAGCACAGCAGCACCGCGACGCCGTACACCACCGCGGCCGTGCGGACCGTGCGCCAGTCCTTCGGCACGAGGAAGAGGATGAGGACCGCGAAGAGGAACGGGCCCGACGTGGTCGCCAGCGACATCGGCTGCGTGCCCGAGAACGGGAACAGCCACGCCGACAGGGCGACCACCACGACCGGCGGCAGGCCGATCGCGTACGCGCCGGGGCGGCGCTTGTTCAGGAAGAGGGCGGCCGCGACGAGCCCGAGGAACAGGCCCGCGACCGGGCTGCTGGCGGTGGCGAGCGCCGCACAGGGCGCGGCCACGGCCGCCTTCGGCCAGCGGTTCTCGCGCTTGTTGTGCGGCCAGCAGAACACCGCGGCCACCGCGCCCAGCGCGAACATCGTGCCGAGCCCGAAGGTGACCCGGCCCGACATGGCGTTGCACAGGAAGGCGAAGAGCGCCGCGAAGGAGCAGGCCAGCGGGTTGCGGACCGCTTTGACGCGCACCAGGATCAGCGTGGTCAGCCCCGCGGAGACCGTCCCGGCGATCATCATCGTCGTACGGACGCCGAGCAGCGCCATCAGGTACGGCGAGACGACGCTGTAGGAGACCGGGTGCATCCCGCCGTACCAGGCCAGGTTGTACGCGGACTCCGGGTTGCGGCCGACGAACTCCGTCCAGGCGTCCTGCGCCGCGAGGTCGCCGCCGCTGTTGGCGAAGAGGAAGAACCACAGGACGTGGGTGACGGCCCCGGCGATCGTCATGAACGCGACGGGGTGGCGCATCGGCCACGAGTCCGGGGCCGGGCGCAGGCGGCCCAGAAGGCCCTTTATTCGCGCCGTGGGGCCGGAGCCCGAGCCCGAAGGGCTCGACGCCGGGCCGGAGCCCGAGCCCGAAGGGCTCGACGCCGGGCCGGAGCCCGAAGGGGCCGGCCCCTTGGGGCCCGGCTCCGCGTCCGCGCTCGTCCCCGTGGTCGTCCCCGTGGTCGTGCTCGTACTCGTGCTGCTGTCGGCGCGGGTCGGCGTCGGCTCAGCGGTGGTCACTGCGGCTCTCCCGCCTCACGCTGTCTCACCTGGAATGTGCGCCACCGTGTGCAGATGCACACGGTGGGCGCGGGGCCGCCCGGTCCGGCCGTACTGCTGTGCACGGGAAGGACTCGATTCTCCCCCGAATACAAGGACGCCGTCCCCGCGCGCCCAGTTGCCCGAAGCTAGCACGGGGGCGCCCCCCTGGTCGGGGGCGCCCTCGACGGCTTCGGGGTGGTCAGCCCAGTCGGGTGAGCTTGGCGCCCAGGCCCGGCTCGGTGAGCGCGCTCTTCAGCTCGACCGGCGCGGTGAGCCTGCCGTTGCCGGAGCCGATGGACAGCTCGCCCACCACGTCACCCGCCTTGGCCGAGTGCGGGACCGGCTTGCCGCCCGCGCCCAGCTGGACATCGACCTTCAGGCCCGGCCAGCCGACCGCCTTGAGGTCCTTGGCCGCGACCAGCGGCGTACGGCCGCCGAGCCCGTCGTCCGCGTACCCGACGAGGTCGCCCTTCTTGACGACGGTCGCGGAGGTGACGGCCTTCTGCACCGCCTGGATCAGCTTGTAGCTGTTGTTGATCGCGGAGGTCAGCTTGGCGTCGAGCGTGGTGCCGGTGCGCTGGCCCATGACGATGCCGTAGATCCGCTGGTTCTTGCCGTCGACGACCGTGTCGGCCGCCCACAGCAGGTTGCCGCCGGCCGGCGTGGACGAGCCGGTCTTGATGCCGCTCACGCCCGGCTTGAGCAGGATCTTGTTGTTGTTGTAGATCATCGTGGGGATGCCCGGGATCTTGATCTGGGGCGTGTTGACGATCCCGCGGAACAGATCGTTCTGCATGACGGCCTGAGCCAGCTTGAGCTGGTCGGTCGGGGTGGAGACCGTGGTCTCCTTCAGACCGCTCGGGTCGGTGTACGTGGTGCTGGTCATGCCGAGTTCCTTGGCGGTGGCGTTCATCTTCGCGATGAACGCCTCCTCGTTCCCGGCGTCCCAACGGGCCAGCAGGCGCGCGGCGTTGTTCCCGGACGGGATCATCAGCAGTTCGAGCATCTGCTTCTCGGTGAACTGCTGGTCCTTGCGGATCGGCGCCGTCGACTCGTCGGGCTTCTTCGCGTCGTCCTCGGCCTGCTGGTCGACCGTGATCTTGTCGCCCTCCTGCTTCCCGGAGATCGGGTGGCCCTTGAGGATCACGTACGCCGTCATCGTCTTGGCGACGCTCGCCAGCGGCGCGGGCTTCTGCTCCCCGTGCGTGCCGAGGCTGCCCACGCCGTCCACCGTGATCGCCGACTGGCCGTCGGACGGCCACGGCAGGTTCAGCGCGCCGCCGTCGAAGGTGTACGAGGCCGCGGAGGTGAGGTCGAGCTTGGGCTCGGGAAGCGGGCGCATGATCTGTACGACCGCAAAGACGACCAGCAGGAGCAGGGCCAGCGGGGTCCAGATCTTGAACCGCCGCACCGTGGAGCGGACCGCGGTCTGCGCCGGGGGCGGGGTGTTGGTCAGCTCGGCGAGCAGGTCGAGCGGGGGCTTGGGCGGCAGCGGCTGCTGTCTGGTCCGCTCGGCGCGCTCGGGGACGGCCGGGCCCGCGCCGGGGGCGGTGGTGCCGGCACCGACGGGCGGAGGCGGCGGCGGGGTCACCTTCGGCGCCTCGGGACGCTTGGCGGGCGCGGCGGGCTCGGGCTTCCTCGCGGGAGCGCCGGCCCCCGCGTCGTCGGAGCGCAGCGGCACGAACTGGCTGGCGCGCTCGGGGGCGCGCTCGGGGGTCCGTTCCGAGGTGCGCTCGGCGGCCGGCTCCCGCTGGGGCGCGGGCAGCTTCAGCATGGCCGTCGGCTGGTCGACGGCGGGCGCGGCGGGCGCCTTGAAGACGGCGGTGGGCTGGTCGATCCCGGCCCGCTCCGACACCGAGCCGGCGCCCGGACCGGCCTTCGCGTCCGAGACGGGCTTCGCGCCCGCCTTCGCGTCCGGGGCGGGCTTCGCGCCGGCCTCCGTGTCCGGGCCGGACTTCGCGCCCGCCTTCGTGTCCGGGCCCGTCTGCGAGCCCGCGTCCGAATCCGTGGTGTCTTCGGCCTTGGCGACCTGGGCGGCCTGGGCGATCTCGGCGGCCTTCGCGGGAGCCGTCTCGTCGGCGTCAGCCGCCGTGTCGGCGGAGGCGCTCTTGTTGGGGACGGCCGGGCTCGCTTTGCCCTCGGCCTGGGTCGCCTCGGCGGCGGCCGAGCTCGTCGCGTTCGCTGCGGGGCTCGCCCCGGCGTCAGCGCCGCTCGCCTTGCCCGCACCCGGGGTCGCCGCATCGGCACCCGGGGTCGCCTTGCCAGAGGCCGAACCAGCCCCGTCGGCACCCGAACTCGCCCCGTCGGCACCCGGGCCCGCTGCGGCACGCTTCTCGGCGCTCGCCGGCGCCGCCCCGCCGCCCGGGGTGCCCGGCTCGGCGGCGGAGCTGGACGCGGCGCGTGCGATGACATCGCTGTCGGAGCCGCCGTCGGCGTCGCCCTCCGCGCCGGACCCACCGGCACCGGAGCCCGCGGGGTCGCGCTCGTCGGCGTCCGCACCGGCGCCCGGCGCCTCGCCCTCATGGTCGACCCACGCGGCGACCGCCGCCCGGAGCCGGTTGTCGCCGTCCTCCTGGCGCGGGGCCCGGAAGACCGCGGTCGCGCGGTCGCCGGAGCCGCCGGGAGTTCCGGCACGCGTACCGGAGTCGGAACCCGCAGCCACCCCGGAACCGTTCACCGCCTCCCCGCCGTCCTTCTCCTCGCCGGAAGGGGACCCGGAAGGGGCCGGGGAGTGGGAGAGCGCGAGACGCGGATCGCGTTCGCTCGTAGTCGTCTCCCCCGACGACTGCTTCTGCTCCGACTTGTCGGGGGACTCGCCCGCCACCGATGCCTCCTCCAGACGCCGGGTGGCGTCATCCGAAACTGTCCGAACCATGTACCAGTGTCCTGTGTGCCGGGTAGGACCCCCCGGCTAGACGAGAACGACATACCTGTTGGTTCCCGTACGAACCACCCAGGCGCTCTCGACAGATGAATGTGAGAGGGGTCACCCTGTCATTCATCCACGCGGGGAGGCATGGATGGGCAGGAGCCGCAGAACTATTCCGGAAGAGCTGTTGCTGCTCGCTCTGGACCCGGCCACGGGTACCACAGCGCAGCCGCAGTCGCTCGACCTCGGCCTCGCCGGAGCCCAGCTAGTGGAGCTGGCTCTGGCAGGACGGATAGCCCCAGACGGGGATCGTATCGCCGTGGTGATGGCACGGCCGACAGGAGATCCGACACTGGACTCCGCACTGGAACTGCTGCGCAGGCGCGGCAGTCCGGTTCGGGCGGTCCACTGGATCGGCGGGCCCCGTCTCGGGCTCCGTCAGATCTACCTCGCGCACCTGGAGCGGTGCGGCATGGTCCATGCCGTGTCGGGCCAGATGTGCGGGGTGCTGCCGACGACTCGCTACCAAGCGACGGACACGGCGATCAGCCGGGACATCAGGGCCCGGCTGGACAGCGCGATCCGCACCGGCGTACCGCCGGACCCGCGGACCGCGGCGCTTGCCGCGCTGGCCCACGCAGTCGGGCTCGGCAAGCACTTGTATCCCGGCAACGAGGGGCGGTCATCGCGCTCCCGTCTCAGGGATCTGATCAGGCACGACCCGATGGGCGGCCTCGTCGCGCACGCGGTGATGGACGTCCAGAACGGTGTGGCCGCTCAGCCGCGCCGCAGCACCACCACGCCGGACAACGGAAGCCGCCACGCCGCGGCGGCCGGCGTCCCGATGCAGCCGCATCACGGGGCGATGGCCAGGGCCGTGGTTCACCACTAGCGGGACCCGCTTCGGCGGGACCCGCGCCCAGCAGGACCCGCACCACCCAGTCGCACCGCACCACCGCCGCACCGTCGTCCCCATGACCCGGTTCGGGAGCCGCACCAGAACGCGCGGGGCTGTCCCAACAGCCCCGCGCGTTCGCGTCGTAGCTGTGTGTGGCCGTTTTCCAGCGCGCGCCCGGATGTTGGTGGCAGTCTGCTGAGCAGAACAGCTGAGCAGAAGAACAGAAAAGCCGTGAGCCGGAGGTGCGTTACCCGTGGCGTCCAACGTCAATCCCACCGTCAGGCGGCGCCGACTGGGCCAGGAGCTGCGCAGACTCCGCGAGCTGAAGGGCATGACGGCCGAAGAGGTCGCCGAGCGCCTGCTGGTGTCCCAGTCGAAGATCAGCCGCCTGGAGAACGGCCGCCGCTCCATCAGCCAGCGCGACGTGCGCGATCTGTGCGGGGTGTACGAGGTCGAGGACCACCGCATCGTCGATTCGCTGATGCAGATGGCCAAGGACTCCCGCCAGCAGGGCTGGTGGCACGCGTTCGGCGACATCCCGTACAGCGTCTACATCGGCCTGGAGACGGACGCGGCGAGCCTGCGCGTCTACGATCCGCAGGTCGTGCCCGGCCTGCTGCAGACCCGGCAGTACGCGGAGGCACTGATCGCCGGCGCGCTCCCGGAGACGGCGCCGACCGACGTCGAGAAGCGCGTGAACGTCCGGCTGCGCCGACAGGAGCGCGTGAAGGCGGCGGAGAACCCGCTGCGCCTGTGGGTGGTCATCGACGAGGCGGCGCTGCGCCGCAGGGTCGGTGGCAAGCAGCTGATGATCGACCAGCTGGAATCCCTCATCGAGCAGTCCCAGCTGCCCCATGTGACCGTGCAGGTGCTGCCGTTCAGCATGGGCGCGCATCCCGGAATCAACGGCCAGTACGCGATCCTGGAATTCCCCGACGCGTCGGACTCCAGCGTCGTCTACATCGAAGGCATCACCAGCGATCTGTATCTGGAGAAGGCCAATGATGTCCAGAAATACAGCGTGATGTACGAGCATCTGCGGGCGCAGGCCCTGAATGTGGACCAGACCCGGGAATTCATCACCGCGATCGCCAAGGAGTACGCCGATGAAACGGCCGGCTGAGGGCTGAAGCGCGGCACGGTACACCCCACGCGTACCGCGGTGGAAGGCCCAACCGGAATATGCCATCCGGTCGAGTGAATGGCCGCCCCGCACCCGGGAGGCTGCGAGTAGCGTCGATCACGCCAACGAAGACCGCTGGCCGAGAACGACCAACTCGCAAGAACCGGAGCGAACATGGCAATTCTTCAGGGCGCCACGGACACCTGGACCAAGTCCTCGTACTCCACCGGAAACGGCGCATGCGTTGAGGTCAAGTCCCCCGTGATGGAAGCCATCGCTGTGCGGGACTCCAAGGTCTCCGAGGGCCCCTCGATCTGCTTCGCCCCCGGCGCGTGGAACGCGTTCGTGGCCGAGGTGACCCGGGATTCCCTCAGCTGACCACGCCACCCGTCATCGTGATACCCGCAGTACCGACAAGAGCCCTCTCGACTGGCCCGCCGTCCCGGCCGAGGGGGCTCGGCCATGCCCGCGCCCCCTCGCACGGGCCGGCCGCGCCCGCCCCCTCCGGCCGGCTACCGCAGCTCGTCCACGTAGCGGTCGGTGCCCGGCACGGTGGGGATGAACGGCGCCGCCAACTCCAGCCTCCCCAGGCCGGTTCCGGCGATCTCCGTGTCGAGCCCGGCGAAGTGGTCGGCCCACACCTCCCTCGGGTCCCGCTCCAGGAACCAGAGCAGCGTGAGCCGGGTGCCGACGCCCTCGACCTGCTTCACGTACGACATGCGGTCGCCCGGCAGCGGCGTCGGCGCGAAGACCGTCACCATCGCGGCCGGACCCCCGGCGAGCCGCCGGGGCAGCCGGCGTGAACGCAGCCATTCCAGCAACTCCCCGCACGCTGCCGGGCTTTCGGCGTCCACGACCTCCAGGACCAGGCCCGCGTACGGGTGGTCGAGCGCGTGGTAGTCGCGGGGGCCCGCCGCTCCGTCGCGGTAGACGGTCGCCTCGTGGTCCTGGAACGAGGTGAAGACGTGGGTGCGGTCCTGGTAGACGCGCCCGTCGCGGTTGAGGCGCCTGTTGATGCCGACGGTCCACTTCATGTGCTCGTCGTAGCGCCCGTCGGTGATCCAGTACGTGGAGAGGTAGCACCCGGCGCCGACCGGCTGGGCGATCGCGGACTTCTCCGGGTAGCGCAGCTCCTGGAGCCCCCGCGTCGCCACCCAGCGGCGCCCGGAGAACATCCAGGGCATGGCCATCGCGCCGGCGTAGTAGTGGTCGTCCTCGTACCAGCGGTTGTAGGCGTACTCATGGCCCGGGTGCGGCTCCACCATGGTGATCAGCGCGTGCCCCGGCCGCACCCCGTAGGGCCCCACCGACGCCAGCTCCGCGTACGCCTCGGGCCGTGTGTCCTCGCTCATGCCACATCCCTTCCCTCCGCCACCGGACGCGCCTTACTCTGACGCTCCGTCAGAAAATGTGCCAGAGCCGGGAGGCGACCGGATGTTGCTGAGTGGGAAGACCGTCATCGTCTCCGGGGTCGGGGCCGGGCTCGGCCACCAGGTCGCGGCGGCCGTCGTGCGCGACGGCGGCAACGCGGTGCTCGGCGCGCGCACCGCGGCCAACCTCGCGAAGTCCGCGGCCGAGATCGACCCGGAGGGCGCCCGCACCGCCCATCTGCCGACCGACATCACCGACGAGACCCAGTGCGAGGCGCTGGCCGCGCTGGCGGTGGAACGGTTCGGCGGCATCGACGCGGTGGTGCACGTGGCGGCCTGGGACAGCTACTTCGGCGGCCTCCAGGACGCGGACTTCGCCACCTGGCAGCAGGTGATCGACGTGAACCTGCTCGGCACCCTGCGCATGACCCGGGCCTGCCTGCCCGCGCTCAAGGCGCGCGGCGGCTCGGTCGTCGTCATCGGTACGCAGTCGTCGGTGGCGGCGCCCTCCCAGGTGTGGCAGGCGGCGTACGCGGCCTCCAAGGGGGCCCTGACGTCGGCGATGTACTCGATGGCGAGGGAGCTGGGGCCCGACCGGATCCGGGTCAACACGGTGCTGCCGGGGTGGATGTGGGGGCCGCCGGTGCAGGCGTACGTCCAGTTCACCGCGCACACGGAGGGCGTGCCCGAGGAGGAGGTGCTCGGGCGGCTCACCGAGCGGATGGCGCTGCCGGAGCTGGCCACGGACGGCGACGTGGCCGACGCCGCGGTCTTCCTGGCCTCCGACCGGGCCCGCGCCATCACCGGCCAGTCGCTCCTGGTGAACGCGGGCGAACTGATGAGGTGACGCCCAACCACCTTCCTTTATATGGCAGTTGAACCTGCCCTGACACCGACCCATCCGACCGCACGGGACCCGCATCCCGTGCGGTCGTTCGTTTCTGTACGCGCGCTCGCTCCCCGAGGGGCGCGAGCCTGACGAAGTGCCCGCTCATCGTGTGGCCCCCGTCACGCGCACGACAACACCCTTCAAGGCAAAGGCGAAGTAAATTCGTTCTACTTTCTGATCGCTGTTCATATCCATGACCATCAGATGTCTTGACCACCTCCTCCATCAAAGGGTTCAATCCCCGAAGTCCCCGCTCCCGCACGGGTACCGCGGAACCGGACGTGCTGACGAAGGGCATCCGAGTTCACAGGCGTCGCACAGCGACGTTCACAAGGCGGACCCCTGGGAGGGGGCACATGAACAGTCTCGACTGGGCCGTGCTCATCGGCTACTTCGGCGTGATGGTCGCGATCGGCATCTGGTCCCACAAGCGGGTCGACAACGTCTCCGACTTCTTCACCGCCGGCGGCCGCATGCCGTGGTGGCTCTCCGGCATCTCCCACCACATGTCCGGCTACAGCGCGGTCATGTTCACCGGCTACGCCGGCATCGCCTACCAGTACGGCGTCACGTCCTTCGTGACGTGGTCCTTCCCCATCGCGGTCGGCATCGGCATCGGAGCCAGACTCTTCGCGCCGCGGCTCAATCGGCTGCGCTCCCGGCTCCACGTCGCCTCGCCGCTCGAATACCTCAAGAACCGCTACAACGTCTCCACGCAGCAGGCCCTCGCCTGGTCGGGGCTGCTCCTGAAGATCGTCGACGTGGGCGCCAAGTGGGCGGCGATCGCCACCCTGCTGTCCGTCTTCACGGGCATCACCATCACCCAGGGCATCTTCATCACGGGGTGCATCACCGCGGCCTACTGCACGGTCGGCGGGTTGTGGGCGGACGCGCTCACCGAACTCGGCCAGTTCATCATCCAGTTGTTCGCCGGGCTGGCCATGCTGATCGCCGTCATGGGCAAGCTGGACGGTCTCTCCACGCTGTGGACGGTCTGGGACGAACTGCCCAGCGGCCACGCCGACCCCACCGCGGGCCCGTACACCGTCACGTTCCTGATGGCGTTCCTCTTCATCAAGACCTTCGAGTACAACGGCGGCATGTGGAACCAGGCCCAGCGCTACATGGCCACCGACTCCGCGCGCTCGGCGACCCGTTCGGCCTGGCTGTCCGCGATCCTGTGGGCGGTCTGGCCCACCGTGCTCTTCTTCCCCATGTGGTGCGCGCCGCTGCTCGTCCACGCCAAGAAGCCGGACGGATCGGACAGTTACGCCCTGATGACCGAGACGCTGCTGCCGCACGGGATGCTCGGCCTGGTCGTCGTCGGCTTCTTCTCCCACACCATGGCCATGTGCTCCTCGGACGCCAACGCGATCTCGGCCGTCTTCACCCGGGACATCATGCCGGTCCTGTCGAGGTCGGCCCGCGCCTGGGACTCGCGCGCGGGGCTCGTCGCGGCGCGCCTGTCGACGCTGGTCTTCCTCGGCCTGTCGATGGCGATCGCCACGCAGGTCAGCTCGCCCGCCTTCAAGGACATCATCACCGTGGTGATCAAGTGGGTGGCGGGGCTCATGGGGCCGATCGCGATCCCGTTCATGCTGGGCATGCTCAAGCCGTTCCGCAGGTCGGGCCCGACGGCGGCGCTCACCAGCTGGGCGGCGGGGCTGCTCGCGTTCTTCTTCGTCAACTACGACCTGGACGGTTCGCAGAAGGCGGGCGTGGCCCTGCAGTGGCAGGTGTCGGTGCCGCTGGCGATCTCACTCGTCCTGTACGTCGTGATCGGGCTGCTCAAGCCGGAGGACACCCCCGAGCGGGACGCGCTGCTCGCACGCATCAACTCCGATGGGGACGGCCCGGGTTCGGCCGGCGCGGCGGCGGTGCCGGCGCAGCCCGAGGGAGGGGAGACGAGGGTGACGACGGGCGACTGAGGCGGTCGTCAGCCGACGATCTCCGGGTTCGGGTCGTCGTACCCGGGTGGCGCGGGGACGTCCTGGCCGTCGCCGCCACCGCCCCCTCCGCTGCCCTCTCCGCCCTCGGACGGGTACGCCTCGTCGCGGTGGGGGCCCCAGCGCTCGTAGCGGCCCTGCCGCTCGGAGCCGTCCTTCCCGTCGTCGTGGGACGGCGGGCAGTGCCGCCCCTTGTCGTCCGACCCGTCGGCCTCCTCGTCCGCCTCCTCGTCCATCACCATGTCGTCGACGGCCTGCTGGGCCTCCCCGGCGTCGTACGGCGGGAGTTCGTCCTCACGGGCCGAGGGGTCGGTGAAGGCGGGCTCGTTCTCGCTCTGTACGTAACTCTGGTGATCGGCGTCGTCGGCCGGGACGGCCGCGGAGGAGGTGCCGGCGCCGGAACCGAGCAGCGCGAGGGCGACCAGCGGTGCCGTGAACCAGCGGGCCGACGGGGTACGGCGACCGTGCGCGGTACGGGCCGTGGGAAGGGGGGTCATGACGACGACCCTGACGAACGCCCGCGCGTGCGCGCGAGTGACACGCGGCGCCGGAGCCGATCCTTCGCCCGCACGAGTGGTTTCAGCCCCTCGGGTAGCGGAGCAGCCAGCCCGCCATGTTGACGGCCGGGCCGTGCAGGGCGGGCCCCTGGGTCATCTCCATCGCGAAGTCGTCGGCGAGCTCAAGTACCGTTGCCCGGCCTTCCAGTTGGGCGAGCCAGGCAGGTGGCAGGGCGGTCTCGCCGTGCATCGCGCCGAGCAGGCTGCCGCAGACGGTGCCGGTGGCGTCGGAGGGGCCGTCGTGGTTGACGGAGAGCAGCAGGCCGTGCCGGATGTCCTCGCCGACCAGCGCGCAGTACACGGCGATCGCGAGCGCCTCGGGGGCGGTGCGGCCGGTGCCGAGGGTCGCGACGAGGGCGGGGCTCGGCATGCCCTGGCGTACGGCGCCGAGCGCGTGCTGGAGGGCCTCGGTGACCCGCTGGTGCCCGGGGCGTACGGCAAGCTGCGCGAGGGCCCGCTGGACGGCGCCGTCCATCGACTCGCCCCGGGCGAGGCCGTGCACGATGACGGCGAGCGCGCCGGCCGAGAGGTACCCGGCCGGGTCGCCGTGGGTCTGCGTCGCGCACTCCACGGCGAGCTGGAGCACCAGCTGCGGCTCCCAGCCCACGAGGAGGCCGAACGGCGCGGAGCGGGTGAGCGCGGCGGGGTCGTCGGCGGCCGGATTCTTGGGCTGTTCCAGGGTGCCCATGTGCTCGTCGCCGAGCCCCACGAGGCAGGGCTTGGCGGGGTCGCGGCGGGCGTAGAGCCACTCCTGGCGGGCGAGCCAGCCGTTGTCCTCGCGGCGCTCGTCGGGGCCCCAGTCGCGCTGGGTGGCGGCCCAGCGCAGATGGGCCCGGTGCACATCGGTGGGCGGGTGCCAGGCGCCGGTGTCGCGGCGGACCTGGGCGCGTATGAGCCCGTCCACGGTGAACAGGGTGAGCTGGGTGGCCGCGGACACGGCGCCCGCGCGGCCGTGCACCGGTACGAGGTCGTCGAGGGCGTCCTGGCCGTGGCGCTCGCGGATCTCGCTCAGCGCGAGCCCGGCGACACCGGCACCCAGGGTGTCCCCGATCGCCCCGCCCAGCAGGCAGCCCCGTACGCGACTACGGAAGTCCTGCTGTTCGGCCCGACCCCATATGGGTGCGGATGCGGCTGCGCTCATGCGGCAGCACGGTACCTGAACGAATGCGCCCACTTAAGCCCCCCTTACGACCGTTCCCAGCCAACTCGCGTGCGCGGCTGGTCGGTGCGGGGTGCCCTACCGGGGCGCGGGGCTGTGCCTTTCGCGCGGCTCCGCCGCGGTGGGCGCGGGCGGTCGCTCGGTGCCGGGTGCCCTACCGGGGCGCGGGGCTGTGCCGATTGCGCGGCTCCGCCGCGGTGGGCGCGGGTCGCGGGCGTCGACGCCGGGTGCCCTACTAGGGGCGCGGGGAACTGCGCGGGTGCCCCAGCACGGTCCGCAGACGGAAGGCGGGGTTGCTGGGGCTCCGCCCCAGGCCCCGGGGGATGCCCCACCCCGCCCCTTCCCGAAACCCTCCGGGGGTTGTGGACGGCTGAGGTTCAGGAGCCTGGGGCTCTGCCCCAGACCCCGTTCGCGCCTTAAGGGCGCTCGTCCTCAAACGCCGGACGGGCTGAGGAGGCCGAGCCTTGGCACCCTGCCAAAGGGAGGGATCCCGATGCCAGGCACCCTGCCAAGGGCAACCCACCCAGGGGCGCGGGGAACTGCGCGGGAAGGGGTTATTCGAGGACCGGGAGCAGCGCAGGCAGGTGGCCGTCCGACGCGCGGGCCGCCGCAACCCGCTCCGCCGCCACCTCCCCGTACAGCGTCGTCCGCGCGCGCGACGGCCGGCCCGCCGTCTCCGCGATCGCCACCAGGTCCTTGACCGAGCGGTACGAGCCGTAACTGGAGCCCGCCATACGGGAGATGGTCTCCTCCATCAGCGTCCCGCCCAGATCGTTCGCGCCCGACCGCAGCATCTCCGCCGCCCCGTCCTGCCCCAGCTTCACCCAGCTGGTCTGGATGTTGGGAATGTGGGGGTGCAGCAGGAGCCGGGCCATCGCCGTGACCGCCCGGTTGTCGCGGGCCGTGGGCCCCGGCCGCGCGATCCCCGCCAGGTACACGGGCGCGTTCGTGTGGATGAAGGGCAACGTCACGAACTCCGTGAACCCGCCCGTCTCCCGCTGGATCCCCGCCAGCGTACGAAGGTGGCCCAGCCAGTGGCGGGGCTGGTCGACATGCCCGTACATCATCGTGGACGAGGAGCGGATGCCCAGCTCGTGGGCGGTCCGGATCACCTCGATCCATGTCGCCGTCGGCAGCTTGCCCTTGGTGAGGATCCAGCGGACCTCGTCGTCGAGGATCTCCGCCGCCGTGCCCGGGATCGAGTCGAGCCCCGCCGCCTTCGCCTCGGTCAGCCACTCGCGGATCGACATGCCGGTGCGCGTCGCGCCGTTCACCACCTCCATCGGCGAGAACGCGTGGACGTGCATCCCCGGCACCCGCTCCTTCACGGCGCGCGCGATGTCGAAGTAGGCCGTACCGGGCAGGTCGGGGTGGATGCCGCCCTGCATGCAGACCTCCACCGCGCCCACCTCCCAGGCCTGTTCGGCCCGGTCCGCGACCTGGGAGAGGGACAGCGTGTAGGCGTCCGCGTCCGTGCGGCGCTGCGCGAAGGCGCAGAAGCGGCAGCCGGTGTAGCAGACGTTGGTGAAGTTGATGTTGCGCGTGACGATGTACGTCACCTCGTCGCCCACCATCGATTTACGGACGTCGTCCGCGACCCGGCACAGCGCGTCGAGCGCGTCGCCGTCCGCGTGCAGCAGCGCGAGCGCCTCGTCGTCGGTGAGCTTCGTCGGATCGTCGGCGGCCGTCGCCAGCGCCTGCCGTACGTCCGCGTCGATGCGGGACGGCACCATGCCGGGGGCGGCGGCCTCGCGCAGCTCGGCCCAGTCCCCGTACACGGAGTCGAAGTCGTCGCGGCGGTCGCCGGTGCGGCCTTCGGTGTCGATGGTGTGGTGCAGATCGGTCCGGCCGCTCGCGGTGAAGGCCTCGTCGGGCTCCTGCCAGGGCAGCCCGCGCACCTCGGCCGATTCGTTCGCCAGGCCCGTCGCGCCGTCCGCGAGCGCCCGCACGTGCGGCAGCAGCCGGGGGTCGAGCCACGGCTCGCCGCGCTGCACGAACTCCGGGTAGATGCACAGCCGTTCACGCAGCACGAAGCCGGCCGCGCCGGACTTCTCGGCGAGCTCCTCGATCTGCGGCCAGGGGCGCTCGGGGTTGACGTGGTCGATGGTGACCGGCGAGACGCCGCCCCAGTCGTCGATCCCGGCGCCGATCAGCCGCCCGTACTCCCCCGCCACCAGGTTCGGCGGCGCCTGGAGGCAGGCGGCCGGGCCCATGATGTGCCGGGCGACGGCGACCGTAGCGACCAGGTCGTCGAGCTCGGCGTCGGGCATGCCGCGCATCGCCGTGTCCGGCTTGGCGCGGAAGTTCTGGATGATCAGCTCCTGGACGCCGTGGTAGGCGCGGGAGATCCGGCGGAGCGCGAACAGCGAGTCGGCGCGCTCCTCGTACGTCTCGCCGATGCCGATGAGCAGCCCGCTGGTGAAGGGGACGGAGGAGCGGCCCGCGTCCTCCAGGACCCGCAGCCGCACGGCGGGCTCCTTGTCGGGGGAACCGAAGTGGGGGCCGCCGGGCTCGGACCACAGGCGGGTCGCGGTGGTCTCCAGCATCATGCCCATGGAGGGCGCGACGGGCTTGAGCCGCTGGAAGTCGGTCCAGGAGAGCACGCCGGGGTTGAGGTGCGGGAGCAGGCCCGTCTCCTCCAGGATGCGGATGGACATGGCGCGGACGTAGGCGATGGTGTCGTCGTAGCCGTGCGCGTCGAGCCATTCGCGGGCCTCGGGCCAGCGGTCCTCGGGCTTGTCGCCGAGGGTGATCAGGGCTTCCTTGCACCCCAGTTCGGCACCGCGGCGGGCGATGTCGAGGACTTCGTCCGGCGACATGAACATGCTGTGTCCGTCGCGGCGGAGCTTGCCGGGGACGGTGACGAAGGTGCAGTAGTGGCACTTGTCCCGGCACAGCCGGGTGAGCGGGATGAAGACGCTCTTGGAGTACGTGATGACGCCGGGGCGGCCGGCCGCCGCGAGGCCCGCGTCGCGGACCCGGGCGGCGGAGGCGGTGAGGTCGTCGAGGTCCGCGCCGCGTGCTTGCAGCAGCACGGCGGCCTCGGTGACGTCGAGGGCGACGCCGTCCCTGGCACGTTTGAGCGCGCGGCGCATCGAGTTGGGGGTCGGTGCGGCGGGCTGTGCGCTGGAAGTCATCCTTCGAGCATACGAGCGCCCCCAGCTGCGCCCGCCCCTACGCCCCAACCCCGCACGACCGGACCCCGCCTCCCCATGCGACCCGTCCCGCGGCCTCCGACCCCGCCTCCCTTGCGACCCCGTCCCGCGCAGTTCCCCGCGCCCCTGATCCCGCTTTCGTCTGCGGACCCTGCTCGCTTCTCGCGCAGTTCCCCGCGCCCCTATCGGGGTTGGCCCTTGGCAGGGTGCCTGGCATCGGCATCTTCAGCCCGTCCGGCGTTTGAGGACGAGCGCCTTTCGGGCGCGAACGGGGTCTGGGGCGGAGCCCCAGGGGTCTGTACCTCAGCCGCTTCATAGCCCCCGGAGGGTTTCGGGAAGGGGTGGGGTGGGGCCTCCCCGGGTCTGGGGCGGAGCCCCAGCAACCCCGGCTTTCGTCTGCGGACCGTGCCCGCGTCTCGCGCAGTTCCCCGCGCCCCTAGTAGGGCACCCGGAGTCGCAGCCCGCACCCCCACCCACCGCGGCGGAGCCGCGCAAAAGGCACAACCCCGCGCCCCAGAAGGCGCGAACCGGGGCTGGGGCGGAGGCCCAGGGGGTGCTAGAGGAACTGGGTGTATTCGTCCAGGACCGCCCCCACCCCGCCCTCCCCCGCCGAAGGCAACTGCACGACAACCTCCTCGACCCCCAACTCCGCATACCGCCCCAGCTTCCCCGCCCCCGGCAACACCGCGTACGGCACCACCTGGAGGTCACCCGGCGCCCGCCCCGCCTCCTCCCACACCCTCCGCAGCACCGGCAGGGACTCCGCCAGCCCGCGCCCCCCGATCGGCATCCACCCGTCCGCGTACTCCGCGATGTGCGCGAACAGCTTCGGCCCCGCCGCCCCGCCGACCAGGATCCGCGGCGCCCCGCCCCGTACCGGCTTGGGGTAGACGTACGAGGCCCGTACCGACCCGGACTTCCCGTCGTAGGCGGTGGGTTCGGCCGCCCAGAGCGCCCGCATGAGCCCCATCCGCTCCCGCACCAGCTCGCGCCGCTCCGCCCACGCGACACCGTGATCCGCCGCTTCCTCCTTGTTCCAGCCGAAGCCGAGCCCCAGCGTGAAGCGCCCGCCGGAGAGGTGGTCCAGGGTCGCGATCTGCTTCGCGAGGGCGATCGGGTCGTGCTGGGCCACCAGCGTGATCCCGGTGCCGAGGTGGAGCCGCTCGGTGACCGCCGCGGCCTGGCCGAGCGCCACGAACGGGTCGAGGGTGCGCCCGTACTCCGGCGGCAGCTCGCCGCCCGCCGGGTACGGGGTGGCCCGCTCGACCGGGATGTGGGTGTGCTCGGGCAGGTAGAGCCCGGAGAACCCGCGCTCCTCCAGCTCGCGCGCCAGGCGTACGGGGGTGATCGTCTGGTCGGTGAGGAAGATGGTGGCGGCGATGCGCATCGGCATACCTTCCGGTCGGTCTGGAGTCCGGGTCACTTCCTATCCTCGGCGCCGCGCAACCGCAAGAGACGCTCAACTCCCCGACTCCCCGCGTTCACACGTGGGTACGACAGTGAGCAGGCGCGTCCGGGAGGGAGCAGCAGCGCCCTCCCGCCCCTCTCGACTCAGCGGGAGCCCAGCTCATGACCGAGAACGGACAGCACGAGCACCACGAGCAGCACGGCCCGCATGCCCCCCACGCCCCGCACGGCCCGCATGCCCCCCAAGCCCCGCAGGGCCCGACCGCATCCGGCGCCATCGCCCGGCGGAGCCTCATCGCGACGGGCGCGGCCACCGCGCTTACGTTGGGAACCGTGAGCTTCGCGAACGCGGCACCGGGCGGCACGGCCGGCGGCGGCCGCCCCGACGAGACCAGGGTGGTGCGCGGCACGCTGCCGCCCGGCGCCCCCGACTTCGTCTACCTGCCCGTCGAAGTTCCGCACGGCGTAAGGGAGTTGGCGGTCTCGTACGCGTACGAGAAGGCGAGCGTGCCGGCCGGAACGCAGAACAACGCGCTCGACATCGGCATCTTCGACGAGCGCGGCACGGCGCTCGGCGGCGCCGGGTTCAGAGGCTGGTCGGGCGGGGCGCGCACGGAGTTCTTCCTGCGCGCCGACGACGCGACCCCGGGCTATCTGCGCGGGCCCGTGCGCGCCGGGACCTGGCACATCGCGCTCGGCCCGTACACGGTCGCACCGCAGGGCCTGCCGTACACGGTGACGGTCACCCTGAAGTACGGCGCGGCGGGCACGACGCCCGCGCCGGTCTATCCGCCGCCGCGCGCGAAGGGGCGGGGCCGGGCCTGGTACCGGGGCGACTGCCACCTGCACTCGGTGCACTCCGACGGCGGCCGCACCCCGGCCGAGATCGCGGCGCTCGCCCGCGCGGCGGGGCTCGACTTCATCAACACCTCGGAGCACAACACGACGTCGGGCCACCGGGCCTGGCAGGGCCTGTGGGGCGACGATCTGCTGATCATGACCGGCGAGGAGATCACCACCCGCAACGGCCATGTGGTCGCCCTCGGCACCGAGCCCGGCCGGTTCGTCGACTGGCGCTACCGGGCCCGGGACAACCGTTTCGGCCACTTCGCGCGCGAGGTCCGCGCGGCGGGCGGCCTCGTGGTCCCGGCCCACCCGCACGCGACCTGCGTGGGCTGCGGCTGGAAGTTCGGCTTCGGCGACGCGGACGCGGTGGAGGTGTGGAACGGCCCCTACACCCCGGACGACGAGGTCACCCTCCTCGAATGGGACAACTCCCTTGTCGTGTCCGCCCGTTCGGGCAGGCCATGGCTGCCGGCGATGGGCAACAGTGACGCCCACCGCGACCCGGACCGGGTCGGCGGCCCCCAGACGGTGGTCCTGGCCGACGACCTGTCCACGCGGGCGATCCAGGCGGGCCTCAAAGCGGGGCGCTCCTACGTGGCGGAGTCGGCGGCGCTCTCGCTGAGCTTCGGCGTCTCGGGCGCCCGGGGCGCGCACGCGGGCATCGGCGAGCGGTTGCGGGCCGCGCCCGACGAGCTGGTCACCGCCCGTCTGGAGGTGACCGGCGCGCCCGGCTGCACGGTGGCCTTCGTCACGGACCAGGGCACGGTGTACTCCGTCGCGCTCCCTGCCTCGGGCACCGGCACGGCCTCGTGGCAGACCACGGCGGCCAGGGCGGCCTACATCCGGGCGGAGGTCCGCCACGCGCCCACGACGCCGACGTTCCCCGGCCCCATGGCGGCCCTCACCAACCCGATCTTCCTGACCCCGGCTCCGTGAACCCCGCCAACCCCGCCTTCGGGTGCGGACCGTGCCCGCGTCCCGCACACCCCTGACTACTCGATGCCGGGCGGCATGCACTTCCCCGCGCCCCCAAGAAGTAGGGCACCCGGAGCCGCAGTGACCCTCCCGCCCGGTATGGCCGGTTTCGCTCGGGGCGGGCCGGAATGGCACAGTGAAGGGCATGATCTTCATCGCCGTCAGGTTCACCGTCCGCCCCGAGCACGCCGACAACTGGCTCACCGTCGTCGACGACTTCACGACCGCCACCCGCGCCGAGCCGGGCAACCTGTTCTACGACTGGTCGCGCAGCGTGGACGACCCCACCCAGTACACGCTGCTCGAAGCCTTCGCCGACTCCGCCGCCGGCGCGGCCCACGTCGACTCCGACCACTTCCGCGCCGGGATGGAGACGATGGCCGGATACATCGCCGCCACCCCGGACATCATCAACGTCGAGGTACCCGGCCAGGGCTGGAACAAGATGGCCGAGCTCCAGCCCAAGTAGCCCCAGGAGGAAGAGCCGGGCGGCTAGCCGGGCCAGACGATCGACTGGAGCTCGCTGTACGCGTGCAGTGCGTACGAGCCGACGTCCCGACCCACCCCGCTCTTCTTGAAGCCGCCGAACGGCGCCTCCATGTTGCGGCCGATCGTGTTCACACCGACCCCGCCGGCCCGCAGCCGGCGCGCGACGCGGAAGGCGCGGGCCACGTCACCGGACCACACGTAGTCGAGCAGGCCGTAGTCGCTGTCGTTGGCCAGCGCGACGCCCTCCTCCTCGTCGTCGAAGGGGATGACCACCACGACCGGGCCGAAGATCTCCTCGCGGGCCACCCGCATGGCGTTGGTGCACTCCGCGAGGAGGGTCGGGGCCACATAGAAACCGCGGTCCAGTGGTGGGCGCTCCCCGCCCGCCACGACCGTCGCCCCCTCCTTGCGGCCCAGCTCCACATAGGACTCCACCCGGTCCCGGTGCGCGGCCGAGATCACCGGCCCGACCACGGTGTCCCGGGCCGCCGGATCGCCCACCTTCAGGAACCCCGCGTACGCCGCGAGCTTCTCGACCAGCCGGTCGTGGACGCCGCGCTGCACCAGGACGCGGGTGGGCGCGGTGCAGATCTGCCCGCTGTAGAACGAGAAGGTGGTGCCGATGCCCGAGACCGCCGCGTCGAGGTCGGCGTCGTCGAAGACGACCGCGGCGCCCTTGCCGCCCAGCTCCATCAGCTGCCGCTTCATGTGGCGCCCGCACACCTCGGCGATCCGCTGCCCCACGGCGGTCGAGCCGGTGAAGGAGACCATGTCGACGTCGGGCGAGTCCACGGCCGCCTCGCCGACCGCGGGCGCGGACCCGGTGACCACGTTCACCACCCCGCGCGGCACCCCCGCCTCCTCCAGTGCCCGCGCCATCCGGAACACCGACAGCGGGTCCTGTGGCGCGGGCTTCACCACGACCGTGTTGCCCATCGCGAGCGCCGGCGCCACCTTGCCCGCCGGGTTGGCCCACGGGTTGTTGTACGAGGTGACGCAGGTGACGACCCCGACCGGCTGCCGCACCGCGAGCGCGCCGAACACCCCCGCGCGCCCCATCGGCCCGGCCTCGTTCACCTGCGGCACGAGCGCCTGCTCCACCGGTTCGAGGGCGCCCTTCGCGTACCGCCGGAACCGCGAGACGCCCACCCCGACCTGCATGCCGCGCGCGGTGGCGGTGGTGGCGCCGGTCTCGGCGCGGGCCAGCTCGGCGTTGGACGCGAAGTCGCGCTGCATGAGATCGGCGGCCCGGTCCAGGATCGCGGCGCGTTCCTCGGGCCGCGTACGCGACCAGGCGCCGAAGGCCTCCCGCGCCGCGGCCGCCGCCCGGTACACCTGGTCGCGACTGGCCTCGGGCGCCAGCCCGACCACGTCCTCGGTGGCGGGGTCGAGCACGGGATAGTGCCCGCCGTCGGGCTCCACCCACTCCCCGCCGATGAACAACGAATGCCCCAACTCCCCTACTTCAGCGCTCACTTGGTGCTCACCGTCCTGGTGTCGCGCCCCGAACGGAGCACCGTGCCGGGCACGGCGCCCGTCACCCGGTCGTCGCGGAGCGTCTCGATGCCGTTGACCCGGACCGAGACGATGCCGATCGCCTTGGAGTCGAGCCGGGGGCTGTCGCCCGGCAGGTCGTGCACGAGAGTGGCGGGCCCGGCCTCGATGCGCTCCGGGTCGAACAGGACGAGGTCGGCATGGAACCCCTCCTCGATCCGCCCCCGCTCGCGCAGTCCGAACAGCCGGGCGGGATCGTCGGTGAGCATCTTCACGGCCCGCTCCAGCGGGACGAGCCGGCGCCCGCGCAGACAGTCCCCGAGGAAGCGGGTGGTGTACGGGGCCCCGCACATCCGGTCGAGGTGCGCCCCGGCGTCGGACCCGCCGAGCAGCACGTCCTCGTGCTCCCAGGTCTCGCGGCGCAGCTCCCAGGTGGCGGGGTCGTTGTCGGTCGGCATGGGCCAAAGGACCGTACGCAGGCGGTCGTTGGCGCAGATCTCGACGAGGCAGTGGAACGGGTCGAGTCCGCGCTCGGCTGCGATGTCCTTGACCACCCGCCCCGACAGGCCCTCGTTCTCGGGGCTGTAGGTGTCGCCGATGACGTACCGGCCGAAGTCGGCGAGGCGCCGGAAGATGCCGGCTTCCTTGCTGTCGGCGCGGCGCAGCATCTCGGCGCGTACGTCCGCGTCGCGCAGCCGGTCGATGCGCTCGGGGACGGGCAGGCCGAGGATGTCGCCCCACCCGGGGATCAGGTTGAGGGCGCAGAACGTGCCGAGCGACATGTTCATGGGCGTGAGGATCGGCATGGTGAGGGCGACGATGCGGCCGCCGGCCTCGCGTGCGCGCTCGCTGGGGATCAGCTGGCGCGGTACGCGTTCGGGTACGGCGGCGTCGATGGTCAGGACGTTCCAGTTGAGCGGGCGTCCCGCGGCGGCGCTCATCTCGACGAGCAGGTCGATCTCGTCGTCCGCGAACTGGTCGAGGCACCCGGCGACGATCGCTTCGAGCTGCGTGCCCTCGTGCCGGCCGACGGCCTCGCACAGCGCGAGCAGTTCGGCGGGGCGCGCGTGCCGGGAGGCGACGGGCTTGCCGTCGCCGTCGGAGTGGGTCGAGGACTGGGTGGTGGAGAGCCCCCACGCGCCGGCGTCCATCGCGTCGCGCAGCAGCGCGACCATGGTGTCCAGCTGCGCGGGGGTGGGCTGCCCGCCGACCGCGTCGGGGCCCATCACATGCCGCCGCAGGGCGCAGTGGCCGACCATGAACCCGGCGTTGACGGCGATGCGCCCGTCGAGCGCGTCGAGGTACTCCCTGAAGCTGCTCCACCCCCAACTGACGCCCTCCTCAAGGGCCTTGAGGGACATCCCCTCCACCTTGGACATCATGCGCCGGGTGTAGTCGGCGTCCTCGGGGCGGTCGGGGTGGAGCGGGGCGAGGGTGAATCCGCAGTTGCCGCCGGCGACGGTGGTGACGCCGTGGTTCATGGACGGCGTGGCGTACGGGTCCCAGAAGAGCTGGGCGTCGTAGTGGGTGTGCGGGTCGACGAACCCGGGCGCGAGCACGAGACCGGTGGCGTCCTCGCTGGTGGCGGCGGCCTCCGTCACCCCGCCCGGCCCGGCGACGACGGCGATCCGCCCGTCCCGGATCCCGACGTCGGCGCGTCGCGCGGGGGCGCCGGTGCCGTCCACGAGGGTGGCGCCCTTGATCAGATGGTCGAGCATGGGGTCCCTTTCTTGTACGGGCGTTGCGTGGTGCCCGGCGCAAATGTGCTGGTCCCGCCCCGGCCGGGGGTGCCGCGGGGGCCTCCGGCCGGGGCGGGTGACGGGCCGGCGATCCGGGAAGACGCCGGCCCGCGCCTGGGGGGTTTGCCCACCCACCTCCGCGCGCGCCCTTTCAGCCCGTCCGGCGTTTGAGGACGAGCGCGCTTCAGCCCGTCCGGCGTTTGAGGACGAGCGCCCTTCAGGCGCGAACGGGGTCTGGGGCAGAGCCCCAGGCTCCTGAACCTCAGCCGTCCACAACCCCCGGAGGGTTTCGGGAAGGGGCGGGGTGGGGCATCCCGGGGCCTGGGGCGGAGCCCCAGCAACCCCGCTTTCGTCTACGGACCGTGCTGGGGCACCCGCGCAGTTCCCCGCGCCCCTAGTAGGGCACCCGGCGTCGACGCCCGCGACCCGCGCCCACCGCGGCGGAGCCGCGCAAACGGCACAGCCCCGCGCCCCCGTAGGGCACCCGGCGTCGACGCCCGCGACCCGCGCCCGCCGCGGCGGAGCCGCGCACGTGGGGGTCAGGCCGCGCGGAAGCGGGACGTGCGGTGGACCGGGTCCGTGTCGATGCGCGGAATCACATGCTCCCCGATGAGCCGAATCGTCTGGAGCGTGTCCTCGTACGAAATCCCGATCGGCAGTCCGAAGGACAACTGATCCGCCCCCGCCTGCTCCCACCGCTTGCACTGCGCCGTCACCTCGTCCGGATCCCCGCAGATCATCAGCTCCTCCGCGATGAGCAGCTCGATGATCTCCGCGTTGTACTCCGGCAGCAGCTCCGGCCACTCCGGAATCCCCTCGGGCCGGGGGAACGTGTCGTGGTAGCGGAACACCAGCGACTGGAGCCGGTTGAGTCCGCCCTCGACGGCGATCCGCACCGCCTCGTCGTGCGTCGGCGCACAGATCGCCGTCGACGTCACCATCACGTTGTCGTTGACGAAGTCACCGATCGGCTCGGCGTCCCGGATCGCCGTCTTGTACTGCTCCAGGACCCACTCCATGTCGGAGACCTTCTGCACGGAGAACCCGAGGACCCCGAGCCCCTTGCGCGCCGCCATCGCGTACGAGGAGGGCGACCCGGCCGCGTACCACATGGCCGGGTGCGACTTCCCGTACGGCTTGGGGAAGATCTTGCGCGGCGGAAGCTGCCAGTGCTTGCCCTGGAACCCCGGGTACTCCTCCTGGAGCCACATCTTGGGGAACTCCGCGATGGTCTCTTCCCAGATCTCCTTGGTGTAGTTCATGTCGGTGACGCCGGGTATGAACCCGAGGATCTCGTGGGAGCCCGCGCCGCGCCCGCTGCCGAACTCGAAGCGCCCTTCGGAGAGGTGGTCGAGCATGGCCACCTTCTCGGCGACCTTGACCGGGTGGTTGACCTGGGCGAGCGGGTTGAAGATGCCCGAGCCGAGGTGGATGCGCTCGGTGGCGTGGGCGAGGTAGCCGAGGAAGACCTCGTTGGCCGAGAGGTGCGAGTACTCCTCCAGGAAGTGGTGCTCGGAGGCCCAGGCGTACTTGAAGCCGGACTTGTCGGCCTGGATGACGTACTTCGTCTCCTCCATCAGCGCCTTGTGCTCCGCCATGGGGTCGACCGCGGACCGTGCTGCCGGCACGTATCCCTGCACAAAGAGTCCGAATTCCAAGGGACTTCTCCTTCATGAGGTATCACTAGTTTCTGACGCATCGTCAGATTGTGACGAGCTCGACTGTTCCACCGGCCGCGAGGACCGTCAATACCTGACGTACAGTCAGACCAGGTCTCGGGACACCCGGTCTCAGAACAGGGACACGCCCGCGAGCCAGCCGCCGTCGATGACGAAGGGCTGGCCCGTGATGTACGAGGAGTCCTCGGCGGAGAGGAAGAGCGCGAGGGCGGCCACCTCCTCGGGGCGGCCCACCCGGCCGAGCGGCACCAGCTTGCGGTAGAGCTCGTCGAGGGCGGCCGAGGTCGCCGACGCGTCCGCCGTCGGGTCGAGCTGCGCGGGGTTGGACATCGCCGTGTCGATGGCCCCGGGACACACCGCGTTGACCCGGATCCCGAGGTGCGCGAGCTCCAGCGAGGCCACCCGGGTGAGCCCGAGGATGGCGTGCTTGGTCGCCGCGTACGTACCCACCGCCGCCATCCCGGTCATCGCCGTGTACGACGCGGTGTTGACGATGGTGCCGCCGCCCGCGGCCCCGATCTCGGGCGCGACGGTCCTGATCCCGAGGAAGCAGCCCACCTGGTTGACCTGCACGACCTGCATGAACTCGTCCAGCGGGGTGTCGACGAGCGAGTTGAACCGCAGGATCCCCGCGTTGTTGACCAGCCCGTCGATCTTCCCGAAGGCGTCCTTGGCGGCGGCGACCGCGTCCGCCCACTCCTCCTCGCGGCTCACATCGAGATGGACGAACCGGGCGCGGTCCTGCCCCAGCTCCTTGACGAGCGCCTCCCCCTGCTCGTCCAGCACGTCGGCGACGACGACCTGGGCGCCCTCGGCCACGAACAGCCGCGCCTCCTGCTCCCCCTGCCCCCGCGCGCCACCGGTGATGAACACGACCCGTCCGTCGAGCTTGCCCATGCTGGACTCCTAGTCATTGAGGTGCGGGGCGACCTCGGCCCCGAACGCGGCCATCTGGTCGAGGAGTTCGTCGCATCCGCGGGAGCGGAACCGCACCTGGATCTGGTCCACGCCCATCGCGCGGTACGCGCGCAGCGACTCCGCGAGGGCCTCCGGCTTCCCGGTGAGGGTGCGCCGGCCGGTCTCCCAGCCGGGCTCACCCACGTACAGCGCCTCGGTGATCGCGCCCACGGTGATGGGCTCGTCGACCCCGGCCTGTTCGCGCAGCTCCCTCAACCGGCCGATCTGGGCGGGGAGCCGGTCGCGCGGGTCTCCTTGCGGGAGCCATCCGTCGCCGCGCAGGGCGGCGCGCCGGACCGCCGCCGGGGACGATCCGCCGACCCAGACCGGCACGCGCCGCTGCGCGGGCCGGGGGCGCTGCCCGAGCCCGTCGAAGGAGAAGTGCTCGCCGTGGAACGCGGGGTACTCCTCCGGCCCCAGCGCCACCCGGAGGGCGTCGATGGTCTCGTCGAGCACGGGCCCCCGGCGGGCGAAGTCCGCCCCGACCGCGTCGAACTCCTCCCGCACGTGGCCGGCGCCGACGCCGAGGATCAGCCGCCCGCCGCTGAGGTGGTCCAGGGTCGCGTACTGCTTGGCGGTGATGAGGGGATGGCGCAGTCCGACGACGGCGACATGGCTCATCAGCAGGACCCGCTCGGTGACGGCCGCCAGGTGGGAGAGGGTGGCGACCGGGTCGTACCAGATGGTGCTCATCGGCCCCGCGAGCCGGCGCGGGATGGCCACGTGGTCGCAGCTCGCGACGTAGGCGAAGCCCGCCCGGTCGGCGGCCCGCGCGACCTCCACGAGTTCGCGGGGGCCCGCGTCGGCCTCCCAGCCCTCCGCGTACATGGTGCTCTGCGACTGGACGGGAAGCTGCATCCCGTACACCAGACGCCCGTTCGGCAGTATCGGCACCGCGCGCCCGCCTCCACCCGTATCTGACGCTCCGTCAAATGCGTACGGGCCCCATCGTCATTGCTGACGCATCGTCAGGCAAGGGGTGTGCGGGCGGCGGTGGCGCCGGCGCGGGAACTGCCGCCTGTTCCAGTGCGGCGTACTTCGGGCTGTGGGCGGGCTGCGCGGGCGGGCTGCGCGGGCCGGCTCGATCAGGCGGCGGTCGGCTGGGGGCGGCGCAGTTCCGGCTGCCCGAAGAGGAGGGCGTAGCCGTCGGGGAGGCGGTGGAGGATGCGGGCGAGGAGGTCGGGGCCGGCGAGGCGGGCGACGATGGCGAATACGGCGCCGGTGTCCCAGCGGACGGTTGCCGGGGTGGCGCCGGTGCGGGTGGCCAGGCCCTTGACGAAGCCCCAGCCGGTGAGGGGTTCGGCGTCGGGGATCTGGGCGGTCAGGGTGAGGGCGGCCTCGACGGGCAGGCACTGGGCGAGGTCGACGCGTTCGTCTCCGGTGAGCTGGCGGCCGAGGGCGGAGAGGACGTGGTGGACGGCTTCCGCGGCGCGTTCGCGGGTGGGGTAGGCGCCTTCGTAGCGCACGCGTTCCAGCATCTGGTCGAGCGTCATGGCGGTCCGGGACGGGTGCGCTCGGGGCCGGGGCTGGTCGTACATGGCTGCGGTTGCCTTTCTGCGCGATGGCTGTCGGCCCGGTCCGCCGGTGATGGTCGGGCCGGTCGGGGCGGTCAGGTCGGCCGGGGGTGGCCGAACAGGAGGTCGTAGCCGGGCGGGAGTTGGAGGAGGACCTCATGGGTGAGGGCGTCGCCCGCGGCGGCGGCGACCGTGGAGAGGACGGCGCCGATGTCCCACAGGGCGGTCGTCTCGGTGGCGCCCTCGATCCAGGCCGCGGTCGCACGGACGAAACGCTCGGGCGGGAGCGGCTCCGCCGCCTGCAACGGGTTGAGGAGGATCAGGGCGTACGTCTCGGGCAGACGGGCGGCGAGCTCGGCGCGCACGGTGCCGACCAGGTGGGCGCCGAGCAGGGCCAGGACGACGCGGGCGACGCGGTCGGCCTCTTCGGGGGTTTCGTACTCGCCGTGTTCCTGGACGTGGGCCAGGAAGGATTCCCTGCGCATCGACATCACGTCACCTCCGGGAACGGGGTGGTGAAGGGCTCGAAGGGGGTGCGGAGGGCGGGGCGCCCGGGGGGGGAGTCGGATCTTTCCCGCCCTCCGCCGCCGGCTGACGCCGGAGGGTTCAGCCGGCGATCTGCTTGCGGCCGGATTCCCCGCCGATGCTGATCTTTCGGGGCTTGGCGCGCTCGGCGATCGGGATGCGCAGGGTCAGGACACCCGCGTCGTAGTCCGCCTGGATCCGCTCGGTGTCCAGGGTGTCGGCCAGGACGAGCTGGCGGGAGAAGACACCCAGCGGCCGCTCGGAGAGCTCCACCTTCACCGAGTCGGCCTTCGCGGCCGGCCGGCGCTCCGCCTTCACGGTCAGCATGTTCCGCTCGACGTCGATGTCGATCGCCTCGGTGCTGACGCCCGGGAGGTCGAAGGCGATCACGTAGGCGTCGCCCTCGCGGTAGGCGTCCATCGGCATGACGGACGGCTTCGACCAGGTGCCCGACGTACCCGACAGCTGCTGGACGATCCGGTCCATCTCGCGGAACGGGTCAGTGCGCATCAACATCGCGAAACACCTCCAGTTGGTTCAGGCAGAAACTGCCAATGCGCTTCAACGTGCATCCGTTGTAGCATGTCATCGAAACGATGACAAGCAGGGTGTCATCTGGAGGATGACAGGGCCGAGCGAAGAGAGAAGCCCCATGAACGAAGCCACCTCACCCGACGCCGGGGTCCCCTTCTCCGCCGCCGCGGCGGCACTGGAAGCCATCAACCAGTCCGTGCGGGACGCTCGGGAATCCGCCACGGCGCCGGCCGCGGCGCCGCCCGGCGCCGACGCGGGCCCGCAACCGGCCCTGGCCGCGCTGCTGATGCTGCGCGAGGTCCGTGAACAGCTGGCCGGCTGGGAGAGCGGGCTGATCGAGACCGCCCGACGGCAGGGCGCGAGCTGGGCCGACCTCGCCGGCCCTCTCGGCGTCGCCAGCCGCCAGGCCGCCGAACGCCGCTACCTGCGCCTGCGGCCGGGAACGCCCGGGAGCACCGGCGAAGAGCGGGTCCAGGCCACCCGCGACAACCGTGCCGCCGATCGCACCGTCACCGCCTGGGCCCGCGACAACGCGGCAGACCTCCGCCGCCTCGCCGGACAGATCACCGCCCTCACCGACCTGCCCGCAGGATCCGAGGACGCGGTCGGCGAGCTGAACCTGGCCCTCGCCCACAGCGACCCGGCCCGGCTCGTGGGCCCCCTGGCCGCCACCCGCCCCCATCTGCAGCCCGAGGCCGCCGACCTCGCCGACCGCGTCGACGACCTCACCCGCCGCACCGAACAACTGCGCCGGGACACCCACGACCAGCGCGGCACCTAGACCGCACCCGACGCCCTGCCTCCGGGGTTCCCGCGGGCCCCAAGGTGCTTGTCAGCGGGCCGGCTTGAGGGTGAGGAGACGGTTCGGCGAGCCGGCGCCGGGCCTGGTGACGAGCCCGGTGGTGGCCGCGGCGGTGAGGGCGGCGGCGACCTGGTCCGGCCGCGCGGTGGGGTGGGCGGCCAGGTGGAGCGCGGCGGCGCCGGCCACGTGCGGGGCCGCCATGGACGTACCGGAGTCGGTGACGGTGGAGGTGTCGCTCGCGTTCCAGGCCGACGCGATGAACTCCCCCGGGGCGAACAGGTCGAGCGCGGCACCGTAGTTGGAGAGGCTGTCGCGGGAGTCGCGTTCGGTGGTGGCGCCCACGGTGATGGCCTCGCGGACCCGGGCCGGGGAGTGCGCGGAGGCGTCCCCGGCGTCGTTGCCTGCCGCGACGGTGTACGTCACACCGGAGGCGATGGACTTCCGTACGGCCTGGTCGACCACCGGGTCCGCCCCGCCGCTGAGCGACATGTTGGCGACGGCGGGCTTGGCGGCGTGCCGGGTCACCCAGTCGATGCCCGCGACGATCTGTTCGGTGGTGCCGGAGCCCGCGTCGTCGAGCACCCGTACCGCGACGATCTTCGCCTTCTTGGCCACGCCGTAGCGGCTGCCCGCGGCGATGGCGGCGACGTGGGTGCCGTGACCGTTGCCGTCCTGGGCGATGGCGTCGTCGTCGACGGCGTCGTAACCGTGGGAGGCACGGCCCCCGAAGTCCTGGTGGGTGACGCGGACCCCGCTGTCGAGGATGTACGCGGTCACGCCGGCCCCGGCGCCCGCCGGGTAGGTGTAGCTCCGGTCCAGCGGGAGCTTCCGCTGGTCGATCCGGTCGAGGCCCCAGGACGGCGGGCGGGACTGGGTGCCGGTGACGCGGAAGGCGCGGTTGGCGGTGACGGAGGCGACCGCGGGGTCGGCGGCCATCCGCTGGGCCTGCGCGGCCGAGGCGCGCACCGAGTAGCCGTTGAGGGCCTGCTGGTAGGTGCGCTTCACGGTGGCGCCGTACCGCGCGGCGAGCGCCCTGCCCGCGGCGGAGTCGGCGCGCGGGGCGGTGTCCTTGAGGGTGACGATGTAGCTGCCGGGTATGGCGGTGGCGGGCTCGGGGCCGGCCGCGCGGATCGCTTCCGCCGGGGCTCCGGTGGCCGTGGGGGTCGCCGCGTCGGAAGGGGTCGCTGCGGCGGAGGCCGACGACAGGCCCGTGGTGAGTGCACCGAGAGCGGTCAGCCCCACGGTGATGGTGCGTGCCCATGGCATGACAGGGGTATCTCCTTGATCGATGAGGTGCCCGTGCGCGCGGGTGCCCGTGCGCGCACCCCGGCTTCCCTGACCCGAGGTCAGACGGAGGTGACGTCCCGGCGGCGGTACGCCCACAGGCCGGCCGCCGCGACGGCCGCGGTGCACAGGCAGAACACGCCCGCCGCGACCGGCGTGGCCAGGTGGGAGCCGACCAGCGCCTGCGCGAAGGGCCGGTCGTCGGGCGGGAAGGCCGAGACGTCGGTCAGCATGGCCCGGCCGGCCGCGAACGGCAGCCAGTCGCCCACGCCGTCGAGCCCCGGCACGTACCGCAGCGCCATGCCGGCGAGGCGCTCGCCGAGCAGCGGCCACAGGACGAGGAGGAGGACCGCGACGGTACGGTTCCGCAGCAGTACGGCGACGGCCATGCAGAGCACCGCCCAGCACCCCATCCACGCGGTGAACCGGAGGGCCGGCGCCAGTACGGCGCTCCATGCGGGCTGCTGGGCCCCGGCCACCGCGAGGGTCACCGCGCAGGCGAGCGCGCCGAGGAGGGCGCTCGCGGCGGCCACGGCGAGCCCGGTGATGCAGCCGACCGCGCACTTCGCGGCGTAGGCGGTGCCCCGGCCGTTGACGGCGAGCCAGGTGGTGCGCGCGACGCCCCGCACGAGGTCGGTGGAGACCGGCCCGGTGGCCAGGACGAGCACGAAAAAGCAGAGGGTGGGGATCTGGGTGGCCAGCGGCGACCACGCGATGGCGTCCGCGACGGCGACGGCGGGGAGCGGGCGCGAGGCGTCGTCGTCCGCGTCGAGCAGGACCGTGGCGCCCGTGGCCATGCTCAGGACGGCGACGGCACCGAGCAGGATCCAGGTCGACCGCAGCGCGCCCAGGTGCCGCCACTCGTACCGGCAGGCACGGCGGAAGGACTCGGCACGGCCGATGGGGGCGGGGGCCGGGAGGGTCGCGGGGACTGTCATGAGATCGTGAATTCCTCTTCGGCGATGGCCAGGTAGAAGTCCTCCAGCGAGGGGCGCTCCTCGTGCAGCCAGTACAGGGGGAGCCCGGCATCGAGGGCGAGCGTGCCGATCCGTACGCGGTCGAGGCCGGTGACGAGGCCGGTGTGCTCACCGGTGGGCGTCAGCTGACCGCCCTGCTCCTCCAACACCTTTGCCAACAGCTGTAGTTCGGGACACTCAAGGTTCACGGCCCGGCGCCCGGCCACCCGCTCGACGATCTCCGCCATCGGCGCCTGCGCCACCACTCGCCCACGGGTCAGCACCACCACCCGGTCGGCCAACTGCTGCATCTCGCCCAGAAGATGACTGGAGACGAGGACGGCGCGGCCGAGCCCCGCCTGGGCGCGCAGGAACTCGCGCAGCCAGCGCAGGGCATGGGGGTCGAGCCCGTTCGCGGGCTCGTCGAGGATCAGCACGGGCGGGTCACCGAGGAGCGCCTGTGCGATGCCGGCCCGTTGGGCCATGCCCAACGACAGTTCGGACAGCCGCAGTTGGGCCGCACCGGTCAGTCCGACGACCTCCAGGAGCTCGTCGACGCGCCGGTCCGGCACCGCGGACCCGGCGGCCACCATGCGCAGATGGGCCCGCAGCCGATGCCGGGGATGCCCGGCGACACCGCCGAGGACCGCGCCGACCACGGTGCCGGGGGCGCCGAAGGCGTGCAGCGGGCGGCCGAGGAAACGGGTCTGCCCCTCGCCCCGCAAGAGGCCGAGCATCAGGGAGATCGCCGTGGTCTTGCCCGCGCCGTTGGCCCCGACGAAGCCGGTGACCTCACCGGCACGCAGGGCGAGCGAGACGCCGTCCAGGATCCGTTTGGAGCCGAACGAGCGGCCGAGGCCGTGCGCCTCTACGAGCAGGTCGCCCTTCTTCACTGCGCCATTCCTTCATATGTCGCCCGTTCCGGCAGGTGCCGCCCGTTCCGGCAGGTGCCGCCCTTTGTGGCCGGCCCGGCCGAAGCGCCGCGAGAGCGTGGACAGCCGCCGCACGTGACGCCGGGGCTCGGGTAGGGTTCCAGTGCGTTATCGCATGGGGGAAGAAGTCTTCACGGGCAGCCCGAACAGGCGTGGAAACCGAAAGGCCGCCCGCGACTTCTTCCCCCGATTACTTTCTTTCTCCGCATCACCGGGCCCGCGACCACGAATTCGGGGCCGCGCGGCGATACGGAACAGAACAGATTCATTCAGACCCGCATCAAAAGGGCTGCCAACTGCCAGGCCAGTATGGCGTGGACGAGAATGCACATGCCCCATCGCGTGGACCGATGCATTCCCCGGCGGCGTACCAGCGTCCACTCGACCGCCACCAGAATGACGGCCACGGCCCACAGCACCCAGGAAACGGAACTCCACAGGGTGGAGGCCCGGTCCCCGAGGATTCCGATGGCCGCCAGCGGCGCAAGGGCCAGCAGGGGCAGGGCCCACGCGCCCTGGGCGGTGGCGCGGGAGGATTCGGTGTCGTTCATCCAGGACGCTCCGTCTCGGCTGGGGGCGGGCGTCGGCCGGGTGCGTCCGGACGGACCCGGCCGACACCGCGTACGGCGTTAGTGCAGGGCGTTGTAGATGTCGAGAATGGTCAGGCCGGGGCTGACGGCCGCGAGCGGGGCCTTCACCCACCAGGACAGGCCGTCGTACCACTTCTTGAAGTCGCTGTACTTGCCCGCGATGGCCTTGGCGAAGCCGCCGACCTTGCTGAACGCGGCCTTGATGGCGCTCCACTTGCTGGCGGCCGTGAAGTCGCCGTTGGCGATCTGCTTCATCTCGGCCTGCTCGGCCGGAGAGAGCTGGGCCGCGAACGGGCTCGCGAGAAGGGCGTGCGCGGCCTGCTGGGCCTCGGCCTGCTGCGTCACGGAAACGGACTGCGGCGCGGCCACCCGGGCTTCGGAGGCCTGAGCCAGACCGGCGGCCCCGCCGAGGGTGACGGCAGCGATGGCGGAAACGGCAGCCATGCGCAGAGAGTTGCGGTTCATTCTTTTCATCCCTTGCGTCGTCGCAAGGGGGAGGAAGCCCAGAAGGGCACCCCGAACAGGCGTGGAAACCGAAAGGTCCCCCCGGACTTCATTCCCCCGATTACCCGGCTGCCGCGTCCTCTTGGTCGGGAGGAGTACGGCCACCGGGCGCCCGGCCTTTCGGTGCCAGGCACGACTGAACGTAACACGCGAAACGATCACTTGGCCACCGATGCCGGTGACCTGATTTCCAACCACCCAGGGTCTACGGTCGATATAGCACGGGCAATGTGTTGGTCAAGAGCAACTGGTCCCTTGAGTCACGGAGTTGCCCGCGACGGCGACGCCTTGGGCCCGCGCCGCCGCGCCATGGACGACCGGACAGCACGGGCTCAGCCGAGGAGGGCGTAGACCGTGGAGGCTCGGGCGGCCGGCTCGTCCGTGCCCTCGGCCGTCATGGTGATCTCGGCGAAGGCCATGCGGCGGCCGAGCTTGGTGACGCGGGCGTCGAGCAGCACGTCGGCGCCGGTCACCGGGCGCTGGAAGGTCGTGGACTGCTGCACGGTCGTCATCGGCCCGTACGCCCCGCGCGCGGACGCCACCGCGATGACCGTGGCGGTGTCGGCGGCGGCCATCAGGGCCTGCCCGCTGAGCCCGCCGCCGTCCCGGGCCAGCCGGTCCGACCAGGGCAGCCGCAGCACCGCGTGCCGCGCGCCGGTCTCCTCCACGCACAGCCCCAGGTCGAGCACCCAGGGGGCGAAGTTGTCGGCCAGGATCTTCTCTGCCTCGGCAGGTGTCAGCGCCATGGCGTTCATGGTGACGCCCGGCCGGACAAATGTCACCGGGGTCCCGTGACGGATCACTCTGCCGCCGCTTCGGGCGCGCCCGGCACCATGAAGGCATGTCCTTCCCCGTGGTGCTTCTCTACGTCTGCGCGGCGGCCGTCGTCCTGAGCGGGGTCGAGGTCGTCAAGGGTCTCTCCGGCGGTGGGCGGCGCAGCAGCCCGGTCGAGTCGCTGCGCGTCCTGTGGGGCCGGCCCGTTCCGTTGGTGGCGGCCGGGATGGTCGCGTGCATGGTGGTCATGGCCGGCGTGCAGAGCACGGCTCCGGCCGTCATGGCGCACCTCCAGCGCGCACCCGGCGCGCCCTGGTGGCGGGCGGCGAGCGCGCTGCTGGTGCAGACCTCCGGCTGGCTCCAACTCACCTTCAACCTGGCGGCGTTGATCGCCCTGGCCCCCGCCGCCCAGCGCGCGCTCGGGCCGCTCGTAATGCCGTTGGTGTTCCTCGTGAGCGGGGTCGCCGCGCAGGCGGTCAGTATGGCGGGGTGGAGCCCGACCCGCGGCGGCGACTCGGTGGCCCTCTGCGGCCTGGTGGGCGCCCTCGCCGTCACCGCGGCCCTACGCCCCGGCCCGCTGCCGGCCCGCCTCCTCCCCCTCCTGATCCCCGCCGCGGGCCTCGTCCTGTGCTTCCTGCGCAACAACCACGGCGTCGGCCTGCTGACGGGCTGCGCCCTGGGATGCGCCCTCGCCGCCCTCCCCGCACGGCGGCTCAGCACCACCCCGGCCGCCTGAACCCGGCCCGCCGCGGCCCGTCCCGCGCGGCGTCGCGAGCTCCGCCCACACCGTCTTGCAGGGGCCCGGCCCCGCGAGAACACCCCAGCGTTCGGCGAGCGCCGCCACGAGCAGCATCCCCCGGCCCGACTCCCCCCACGGCTCCGTCCGCACGACGGGCGCCCGGTCACCCCGCGCGTCCACCACCTCGATCCGCAGGGTCACCCCGTCGTCCCTCAGCACCAGCCGCATGTCCCGCCCGAGCACCCGCCCGTGCAGCGCGGCATTGGCCGCCAGCTCCCCGACGATGCTCTGCGCATCCTCGAACTCCCTTTCCCAACGCTTCAGTTGCTCGATCGTCAACATCCTGGCGATCCGGGCGCCGCGCCGCGTACAGGAGAGCTGGACGCTGAACTCACGTACCCCTTGGGCCGTTTCCTCTTTCACATCACTCAGCGTGGCCACGTCCGCCTACGCTGACCAGTGATCGCGTGCGTACGCAGCGTTTCTGTCCCGGCTCTGTCCGGTGGCGTCCCGCTGTGCAGGGGTACGGCTTCGCTCGGAGGTGGTTGCAGGTGAGTGACAACTGGAGGACGGATGCGGACGACGAAGCCTGCGCAGTGGCGGCTACGGTCGGACGTCAGCTCAAACTCTGGCGCGAGAAAGCCGGGTTGACGGCAGCAGAGTTCGGCGCGGCGATCGGTTACGGCGAGGATCTGGTCTACAAGGTGGAGGGCGGGCGCAGGGTCCCGCGCCCGGAGTATCTGGACAAGGCGGATCAGGTGCTCATGGCCGGCGGCAGACTGTCGGCCATGAAGGAGGACGTGGCCGTCGCGCGATATCCCAAGATGGTCCGCGAGTTGGCCAAGCTGGAGGCACAGGCAGTGGAACTGTGCATGTACACCACGCACAACATCCATGGGTTGTTGCAGACGGAGGAGTACGCGCGCGCACTGCTGCGGACACTGCGGCCCGCGTATTCGCAGGACGAACTGGAGCGGATGGTCGCGGCGAGGGCAGCTCGGCGCTCCATCTTCGACCGGACACCTGCCCCGGAACTAAGTTTTGTGCAGGAGGAAGTGACGCTGCGAAGGCCGATAGGCGGGACTGACGTGCTGCGTCAGCAGCTTGAACGACTGCTGGAGGTGGCCGATTTACCACACGTAGATCTTCAGGTGATGCCTACGTCGCGGGCAGACCACCCAGGGACGGCTGGCTTGATCCAGGTGCTGAAGTTCAGCAACGGCTCGGCCGCTGGTCGCGCGGATGGCGAATTCAGCGGTCGACCGATCTCAGAACCGCGTCACCTCCGTATCCTGGAACTGCGCTATGGCGCCATCCGGGCTCGGGCTCTCACTCCGGACGAGTCACGAGCCTTCATCGAGCGAGTGCTGGGAGAGACATGATCCGCGAGTACGCCTCCGTCGAAGGCACCGAGCTGACGTGGTTCAAGAGCAGCTACAGCAGCAGCAGCGACGGCAACGACTGCGTCGAAGTCGCCGCCACCCCCTGCACCATCCACATCCGCGACTCCAAGAACCCCGAAGGCGCCCGCCTCGGCGTCACCTCCGCCACCTGGACCTCCTTCGTCGCGTACGCGGCCGAGCACTGACGCCGAAACCCGGTCCGGGCCGGGGCGGGCCGGCCCGGGTGTGCGGGCCGGCCCGCCGGCGGGGTTACGGGGCTACGCCCCCGCCCACAGCCCCTCCCCCGTAAGCCCCAGCAGGGCAATCGCGTTGCCCCGCACGATGCGTTCCACCACCTCCGGTGACAGGTGGCCCATCTGTGCCTCGCCGACCTCCTTCGACTTGGGCCACGTCGAGTCCGAGTGGGGGTAGTCCGTCTCGTACAGGACGTTGGACACGCCGATCGCGTCGAGGTTGCGCAGGCCGAACGCATCGTCGAAGAAGCAGCCGTAGACGTGCTCGGCGAAGAGTTCGGACGGGGGGCGGTGGACCTTGTCCGCCACTCCGCCCCAGCCCCGGTTCTCCTCCCACACCACGTTCGCGCGTTCCAGGATGTACGGGATCCAGCCGATCTGGCCCTCCGCGTACATGATCTTCAGGTTGGGGAAGCGTTCGAACTTGCCGCTCATCAGCCAGTCGACCATCGAGAAGCAGCAGTTGGCGAAGGTGATGGTCGAGCCGACCGCCGGGGGCGCGTCCGGCGAGGTGGAGGGCATCTTGCTGGACGAGCCGATGTGCATGGCGATGACCGTGCCGGTCTCGTCGCACGCGGCGAGGAAGGGGTCCCACGCGTCGGTGTGGATGGACGGCAGGCCGAGGTGCGGGGGTATCTCGGAGAAGGCCACCGCGCGCACCCCGCGCGCGGCGTTGCGGCGGACCTCGGCGGCGGCGAGTTCGGCGTCCCACAGCGGGATCAGGGTGAGCGGGATGAGGCGGCCGTGGGCGTCGGGGCCGCACCACTCCTCCACCATCCAGTCGTTGTACGCCCGCACACTGAGCAGACCGAGTTCGCGGTCGGGGGCCTCGGTGAAGGTCTGGCCGCAGAAGCGCGGGAAGGTGGGGAAGCAGAGCGCGGACTGGACGTGGTTGACGTCCATGTCGGCGAGGCGCGCCGTCACGTCGTACGAGCCCTTGCGCATCTGCTCGTAGGTGATGACTTCGAGCCGGATCTCGTCCCGGTCGTAGCCGACCGCCGTGTCGAGGCGGGTGAGCGGGCGGTGCAGGTCCTCGTACACCCACCAGTCGCCGATCGGCCCGTCGTCGCCCTTGGCGCCCATGACCGGGGCGAACTTGCCGCCCAGGAAGGTCATTTCCTTCAGGGGCGCCCGCACGATGCGGGGCCCGGTGTCCCGGTACCTGGACGGGAGGCGGTCCTGCCAGACGGTGGGGGGTTCCACCGTGTGGTCGTCCACCGAGATGATCTTCGGGAAGGTCTCCATGCGCTCGGTCTCCATGTCTCTTACGGTAGACCGGATCTGACGATCCGTCAGTAAGTTGGATCCGGTTCCGGGAACCGTCGGCCCCCCGATGCGTGTGAAGGGCATGTGTCGAGGCCTTGTGCAGAGCGTCACCCCTTGCTGACGCGACGCCTCCGGACAGGGCAGACTGACGGGGGCAAGGCCAGGAGTTCGGGGGTACAGGGGGCAGCAATGGACCGTGACGGCGGGCCGCGCGTACCGCAGCAGCGCGCTCCGGAGACGACCGGAGCCGGGTTCCGCTTCGGCGTACTCGGACCCGTGCGGGCCTGGCGGGGCGAGGAGCTCCTGCCGTCCGGTTCTCCGCAGCAGCGCGCCCTGCTCGCCGCCCTGCTGCTGCGTGACGGCCGCACCGCGACCGCGTCCGAACTCATCGACGCCATCTGGGGCGAGGAGCCGCCCTCGCAGGCGCTCGCCACGATCCGTACGTACGCCTCCAGGCTGCGCAAGGTCCTCGACCCCGGGGTCCTGGTCAGCGAGTCCGGGGGGTACGCGATCCGGGCGGGTGCGGGCGCGCTCGACCTCGCCCGCGCCCAGGAGCTGGCCGCCGCCGCGGACAAGGCGCGGGCCGACGGCGACCGGGCGCGGGCCCGCCACCTGCTGAACGCCGCGCTCGCCCACTGGGACGGCGAGCCGCTGGCCAACGTGCCGGGCCCCTACGCCGAGAACCAGCGCACCCGGCTCGCCGAGTGGCGCCTCCAGCTCGTCGAGGCGCGTCTTGACATGGACCTGGAAGCCGGAGCGCACGCCGAGGCCGTCTCGGAGCTGACCGCGCTGACCGCCGCCCATCCGCTGCGCGAGCGCCTGCGCGAACTGCTCATGCTGGCGCTGTACCGCAGCGGCCGGCAGGCCGAGGCGCTCGCCGTGTACGCGGACACCCGGCGGCTGCTCGCCGACGAACTCGGCGTGGACCCGCGCCCCGAACTCTCCCGCCTCCAGGAGCGCATCCTGCGCGCCGACGAGCAGCTGGCCCGCAACCCCACGGCGCCCGCGGACGCGACGGGCGCGCCCGCTCCGGTGCGCCCGGCCCAACTGCCCGCCTCCGTACCGGACTTCACCGGGCGCTCCTCGTTCGTGCGCGAGCTCACCGCACGGCTCGCCGACGCCGAGACCACGGTCATGGCGGTCTCCGCGCTCGCCGGCATCGGAGGCGTCGGCAAGACCACCCTCGCCGTGCACGTCGCCCACGCCGCGCGCCCCTGCTTCCCCGACGGACAGCTGTACGTCGACCTCCAGGGCGCCGGAGCGTCCTACGCCGAGCCGGAGACCGTACTCGGGGCGTTCCTGCGCGCACTCGGCACCCCGGACTCGGCGATCCCCGACTCGACGGAGGAGCGGGCCGCCCTGTTCCGCTCCACCCTCGACGGGCGCCGCGTGCTCGTCCTGCTCGACAACGCCCGGGACGCGGCGCAGATCCGGCCGCTGCTGCCCGGCACCGCGGGGTGCGCGGCGCTCGTCACCAGCCGGATCCGGATGGTCGACCTGGCCGGCGCGCACCTCGTCGACCTGGATGTGATGTCGCCCGAAGAGGCGCTCCAGCTCTTCACGAAGATCGTCGGGGCGGAGCGGGTGTCCGCCGAGCGGGAGGCGGCCCTCGACGTGGTGGCCGCCTGCGGGTTCCTGCCGCTCGCCATCCGCATCGCGGCCTCCCGGCTCGCCTCGCGCCGCACCTGGACGGTGTCGGTGCTCGCGGCGAAGCTCGCGGACGAGCGGCGCCGCCTGGACGAGCTCCAGGCCGGCGACCTCGCGGTGAAGGCCACCTTCGAGCTCGGCTACGGCCATCTGGAGCCCGCGCAGTCCCGCGCGTTCCGCCTCCTCGGGCTGCCCGACGGGCCCGACATCTCGCTCGCCGCGGCGGCCGCCGCCCTCGACCTGCCCGAGCAGGAGACCGAGGACCTCCTGGAGTCGCTGGTCGACACCAGCCTGGTGGAGTCCGCGGCGCCCGGCCGCTACCGCTACCACGATCTCGTACGCCTCTACGCGCGGTCCTGCGCCGAGCGCGCGGACCTGCCGGCGGCGGAGCGGGAGTCGGCGATGTCGCGGCTGCTCGACTTCTACCTGGCGACGGCGGCCGGGGTGTACGCGCTGGAACGGCCGGGCGACCGGCTCGTGGACCACCTGGAGCCGACCGCGCACCGGGGGCTCTCCTTCGACGACCGGCGCTCGGCGCAGGACTGGCTGTACGCCGAGGCCGACCCACTGCTCGCCTGCGTGCGCCAGCAGTCGGGGCCGCGCACCCTGCGCCGCGCCGTCGACCTGCTGTACGCGGCGCTCGACCTGGGCGAGTCCGGCGCCAACTCCAAGCAGTACGAGGCGACCGCGGAGGCCGTCCGCGAGGCGGCCCGCACGGTGGCCGACACCCGGGCCGAGGGACGCGCGGTGATGACGCTCGCCAATGTGCACCAACTGGCGGGCCGCTTCGAGCCGGCCGACCGCGAGGCGCAGGAGGCGATGCGGCTCGCCGCGCCGACCCGGGACCCGCTGCCGCTGTGCTGGGCCTCCAACGCGCGCGGGATCATCGCGCTCTACCAGAACCGGCACACCGACGGCGAGACGCATCTGACCCGCGCCATCGACGCGTTCCGCGCGGACGACAACCGGCCCGGCGAGGCGAGCGCGCTGTGCAACCTGTCCCGGATCCACCTGGCCATGGGCCGCACCGAGAGCGCGGTGGCCCTCGCCGAGGAGGGCCTCGCCATCTACGACGCGATGGGGCACGAACTGCGCGGCGCCAACGCCCGGTACGCGCTGGGGCTGGCGCTGACGCAGAGCGGCCGGCTGCGCGCGGCGACGGACCGGCTCAACGAGGCGCTCGCGGTGTTCCGGGACAGCCGTCAGCGGCTGTGGGAGGGCATGACGCTGTTCCGGCTCGCGGAGGTCGACCTCGCGGGCAGGCGGCCCGCACGGGCCGCGGTCAACGCCGAGATGGCGCTCACGGTGCTGCGCGGCATCGGCGGCGAGTGGCGGCGCGGCAATGTGCTGACGGTGCTCGGGCGGGCGCTCGCCGGCATCGGGCACGCGGGCCGTGCGCAGGTCTGCTGGCGGGACGCGCTGGCCATCTTCGAGGAGCTGGGCTCGCCGGAGGCCGTCCAGGTCCGGGCGCTGCTCGCCCCGATCGCGGCCGCTTGACGGCACCGGGCCGGCACGTTCATTGAACGTTTATCGGCACCCGCCATTCTCATGGATGTCGGCCCAACGTGTCGGGGGGCACGGGGGCCGGCGGGGAAGCCGGCCGCCAGGTCGACCGGCCCTGGCAAGCCCGTCCGGCCACCCTCGGGGGAGTGGCCGGACGGTTTCGCCGAGGAAGAAGGCAGCGTCTTCAACGGGAGATGAGAATCATGAGCGACGTGAAGAAGAACGAGCCGCCGATCGTCACGCCGCAGGACCAGCACGCCACGGACCAGCCCGCCATCACCACGCTCGACCAGCACGCCACCGGCAGCCCCGTCGTCACGCTTGATCAGCACGCCACGGACGAGCCGCCGGTCATCACGCTCGACCAGCACGCCACGACCGAGCCCCGGCGGTCGTAGGCACGGCAGACCAACCGAGCGGGGGACGGCCGCGGCGGCGCGGGAGGGGAGCCGCCGCAGCCGGCACCACGGCCGGCCGCGGTACGGGACCACCTCGGGGGAGGGTCCCGCACCGCGGCCGGCCGCTGCGTGGGGGGCCGCGTCGCTCCGGCGCGGGTCGCCCCGCCGACGCCCTACCTCCCCCGCAGCTCTCCCTTCATCACCTTGCCGCTCGCGTTGCGCGGGAGGCCGGTGACGAACTCGACCTCTCTGGGCACCTTGTAGTTCGCCATTTCCCGGCGGGACCACGCGATCAGGTCGTCCGCCGTCACCCGGGAGCCGGGCCGGCGGACCACGTACGCGCGGCACACCTCGCCGAGGCGGGGGTCCGGGATGCCGATGACGGCGACGTCGGCCACCGCCGGGTGCAGGCCCAGGAGTTGCTCTATCTCCGCCGGGTAGGCGTTGAAGCCGCCGACGATGAACATGTCCTTGATCCGGTCGGTGACGCGGAGGTTGCCCGCGGGGTCGAGGACGCCGATGTCGCCGGTGTGCAGCCAGCCGTCCTCGTCGATGGCGCCGGCCGTCTCCGCCGCGTCCTCGAAGTAGCCCCGCATCACGGTGAAGCCGCGGACCAGGATCTCGCCGGGCTCGCCCGGGTCGGCCAGGACCCGCAGCTCCGTGCCGGGGATCGCGCGGCCCGAGGTCGAGGCGATGACCTCCGGCGGGTCGCCGCGGCGGCACATCGTGACGATGCCGCTCGCCTCGGAGAGCCCGTACGCGGTCAGGACGGTGCCGACGCCCAGCTCCGTGCGCAGCCGTTCCACCAGCCGCAGCGGCACCACCGCCGCGCCGGTCACCACGAGCCGCAGCGCGCTCAGGTCGTGCTGGTCGCGCGCGGGGTGGTCGAGGAGCGCCTGGTGCAGGGTGGGCGGGCCCGGCAGCACCGAGATGCGTTCGGCGGCGATGTTGGCGAGGGCGGTGTCGACGTTGAACACCGGCTGCGGCACCATCGTCGCGCCCCGCATGAGGCAGGCGATGATGCCCGCCTTGTAGCCGAAGGTGTGGAAGAACGGGTTCACGATCAGATAGCGGTCGCCCTCGCGCAGCCCCGCCAGCTCCGACCAGATCGCATAGCCGCGCAGCGTCTGCGCGTGGGTGATCACCGCGCCCTTGGGGCGGCCGGTGGTGCCCGAGGTGTAGACGATGTCGGACGGGGAGTCCGGGGCGATGGCGTCCGCGCGGGCCCCGACCTCCGCGCCCGACACCGCCTCCCCGCCGGCCAGGAAGTCCTTCCAGGTGCGGAAGGCGTCCGGGGCGTCGTCCGAGAGGACCACCACCTGCTCCAGGTGCGGCAGGGAGGGCAGCGGGCCGGGGCCCGGCCCCTCGGCCGTCGCGCGGCGCAGCGAGGCGACGTAGGAGGTGCCGAGGAAGGTGCCGGTGACGAAGAGGAGCCTGGCGCGGCTGCTTTCGAGGACGTACGCCGCTTCCGCGCCCTTGAACCGGGTGTTCAGCGGCACGAGCACCGCGCCCGCGCACACCGCGCCGAGCGCCGAGACGATCCACTCCGCGGTGTTGGGGGCCCAGACGGCGACCCGGTCCCCCGGCTCGACCCCGGCCGCGATGCACGCGGCGGCGGCCCGCTCGATCCGCTCGCCCAGCTCCGCGTACGAGATGCGGCCGCGGCCCTCGACGACCGCCTCCCGGTCGCCGTAGCGCTCGGCGGCGCCGCGTACCAGCTTCGCGATCGTGCCCCACTCCAGGTCCCCACGCACCGAAAGCCCCATCGAAAGCCCTCCCCACGCTAGCTGACTAACCGTCAGATTAGCTGTAGCCTCCTCCGCTGTCAGCACTGGTGACGCTCGTGGAGGTGGGGCCATGGCCACTCTGAAGGACGCGACAGCCATAGTCGGCATCGGGCAGACGCCGTTCGCCAAGCAACTGCCCGCATCCGAGAAGACGTTGGCGTGCCGGGCGATCGTCGCCGCGCTCGACGACGCGGGGATCAGCCCGTCCGAGGTCGACGCGTTCGCCTCGTACACGATGGAGGAGACCGACGAGGTCGAGATCGCCAAGTCCATCGGCGCGGGGGACGTGACCTTCTTCAGCAAGATCGGCTACGGCGGCGGCGGTTCCTGCGCGACCGTCGGCCACCTCGCCGCCGCGATCGCCACCGGACAGGCGAACGTGGGCATCGCCTGGCGCTCCCGCAAGCGCGGCAGCGGCCCGAGGCCCTGGAAGAACACCGCGGTCCAGCTGCCCACCCCGGGCCAGTGGACCCGCCCCTTCGGCCTGCTGCGGCCCGCCGACGAGATCGGCATGCTGGCCCGCCGCTACTTCCACGAGTACGGCGCCACCCGCGACCACCTCTTCAACGTGGCCCTCGCCTGCCGCAACCGCGCCAACCAGAACCCGGCCGCGATGATGTACGAACGGCCGCTGACCCGCGAGATGTACATGACCTCCCGCTGGATCAGCGACCCCCTGTGCCTCTTCGACAACTGCCTGGAGACCGACGGCGCGCTGGCCTGCGTCGTCGTCTCCGCCGAACGGGCCCGCGACTGCCGGCAGAAGCCGGTGTACGTGCACTCCGCCGCCCAGGGCCTGCCCGCCCAGCACCACGGCATGGTCAACTACTGGAACGACGACCCGCTGACCGGCCCCGCCTGGACCGCCGCCCGACACCTGTGGAAACAGGCCGACTTCGGACCCGACGACGTCGACGTGGCGCAGATCTACGACGCGTTCACCCCGCTCATCCCGCTCTCCCTCGAAGGCTACGGCTTCTGCGGACGCGGCGAGGGCGCCGCGTTCACCGAGGGCGGCGCCCTGGAGATCGGCGGACGGCTGCCCATCAACACCGGCGGCGGCGGTCTGAGCGAGGCCTATGTGCACGGCTTCAACCTCATCAACGAGGGCGTGAAACAGCTGCGCGGCGTCGGCACCGCCCAGGTCCCGAACGCCGCCACCTGCCTGGTCACCGCGGGCGAGGGAGTCCCCACCTCCGCCCTTCTGCTGAGGAGTTGAGAGATGCTGTCACCCGTTGTGGACGACGACGGCGCCCCCTTCTGGGAGTACGCGGCCCGCGGCGAACTCCGCGTCCAGGCCTGCGCCGCGCCCGACTGCGGCCGGCTCCGCTTCCCGCCCCGCCCCTGCTGCCCGCACTGCCAGTCCTTCGAGAGCGAGTGGCGCCGGGTCTCGGGCCGCGGCCGCGTCTGGTCGTACGTCTTCCCGCATCCCCCGCTGCTCCCCGACTACGCGGCGGTGGCCCCCTACAACGCGGTCGTGGTCGAGCTCGCCGAGGACCCGCTGATCCGCCTGGTCGGCAACGTGGTCGCCGAGCCGGACGCGGCGCTCGACTCGGTCGACCCGGCGCGCCTGCGGATCGGCGCGCGCGTCCAGGTCGCGTTCACCGAGGTCGACGGGGTGAGCGTGCCGCGCTGGCTCCTGGAGCGCGCATGAGCGTCCGGGTGGCCCGCGAGAAGGAGACCGGCGTCGCGGTCGTCACCCTGGACCGCCCCGAACGCCTCAACGCGATCGACCTGCCGACGGCGGCGGAACTCGCGGCGCTGTGGCGGGAGTTGAGGTTCGACGACACCGTACGCGCGGTCGTTCTGACCGGCGCCGGGGAGCGGGCGTTCTGCACCGGGATCGACCGCTCGGCCGAGGTCGCGCAGCCCTCGTCCCCCTACTCCACCGATGATCCCCTAGTCTCGATCGGCCCGAAGGCCAACGACCTGTGGAAGCCGGTGATCGCGGCCGTGCGCGGGATGGCCTGCGGCGGGGCGTTCTACCTGCTCGGCGAGGCCGACTTCGTGATCGCGGCGGAGGACGCGGCGTTCTTCGACCCGCACACGACGTACGGAATGGTCAGCGCCTACGAGTCGATGTACCTGGCGCTGCGGATGCCGCACGGCGAGGCGGCGCGGCTCGCCCTCATGGGGACGGCCGAGCGGATGTCCGCGCGGCGGGCGTACGAGATCGGCTTCGTCAGCGAACTGGCGGCGCCGGGGGGTGAGGTGGGGGCGGCGGTGCGGTGTGCCGAGACGATCGCGTCGTTTCCGACGGCGGCCGTGCAGGGGACGGTGCGGTCGCTGTGGGCCGCGCGGGAGGGGGTGCTGGGGCAGGCGCACTCCCGGGCCCCGGCGTTCGTGGCGCTCGGCAACCTGCCGCCGGACCGCCAGACCGAGCTGTTCGCCGCACGACGATCGGGCTACCGCCTGCGCTGAGCGCCCCTATTGCGCAGGGAGCCCACCCTTTTCGCCTGCGGCCCGCGCCCGCGTCTCGCGCAGTTCCCCGCACCCCTGGGTGGGTCGGCCTTGGCAGGGTGCCTGTACGAGCGACCCCGCTTTCGCCTGCGGCCCTCGCCCGCGTCTCGCGCAGTTCCCCGCGCCCCTGGGTGGGTCGGCCTTGGCAGGGTGCCCAGGCTGGGCATCCTCAGCCTGTCCGGCGATTGAGGACGAGCGCCCTTCAGGCGCGAACGGGGTCTGGGGCGGAGCCCCAGGGGCCCCGCTTTCGCCTGCGGGCCGTGGCGGGGCACCCGCGCAGTTCCCCGCGCCCCTGTGGGGCACCCGGAGCCGCAGCCCCCCAGCCGCGCCCACCGCGGCGGAGCCGCGCAATCGGCACAGTCCCGCGCCCCTCAAGACGTAGGGCACCCGGCGCAGTCAGGAAGAGGTCACCGTGGTGGTGCAGCGGGACACCTTGGGGAGGAGGGCGGGGTGGGGCATCGGCACCGTGATGTAGCGGGACGCACCCGGCGTCATGCTCACCGTGGTGGCCCCCTCGTCGACCGTCGCACCACCCGCGTCAAGGAAAGCCACCCGCACCTGGTAGCGGCTGCTGCCGGACCCGGAGCCGTACGTCACCACCCGCACCGTGGACCTCGCCACCCCCGTGGCCGACGAGGCACACTCGGTGACGGACGAGGAGACGGAGGTCGAACTTCCGGGCGTGGAACGCCCGCTGGAGCCGGAGGTGGTGCCGCTCGTGCTGTAGCGGTTTCCGTTGTAGCCGCTCGTGCCGCCGCCGTAGGGGGCATCCGTACTGCCGGTGGAGCCGCTGCCGCTGCTACTCGTGCCCGAACCACCGTTGCTCTTGTGCGAGTTGGAGCAACCCCCACCCGAGCTCGACCCGTGGCTGCCGTGCCCGTGGCCGTGGCCCGAGAACCCCGTCAGTGCGAGCACCGTCCCTGCCAGCACGGCCGCGACTTTCATTCCGCGACGGAACACGCCGCCCCCCTCCGAAGACCGGCCGACACCGTAACAGTGGTCGGCACGGACATGCGGCGGGGTTTCATGGCACCCGCACCGCCGGGCACATGATCTCCGCGCCGTCCCCTCCGTACCCCTACCGGCCTCGGGCCGCCACCGGCGCGGGGCCGGTCGGGTAGCGGCGGGCCCGCAGCGGGCGTAGCGTCGGCAACGAGAGCCGTCTGTAAGGAGGGCCGGAGATGGTCCGCAATGTGATCGGCTCGGTCCTCGCTCTCGTCGGAGCGGCGGCCGCCGTCTGGAGCCCCTTCCGTGCCTGGTACGACGGCCGTCACGGCAGCGCCTACCGCATCGACGATCTGTTCACCGGCATCTCCGCCGACAAGGCCGAGGTGGCGGGCTCGATGCTGCTGCCGTTCGCCTTCGCCGCCCTGGTCACCTTGATCGCGCTGGTGCTGCGCTCCCGTCTCCTCGTCGTCGTCGCGGCGATCGTGGTGCTCGGCTTCACCGTGCTGTGGATGGTGCGCCAGGGCCAGGCCGCGGGCAGCATGACCATTGACTCGTCCGGCAAGGGCCTCGGGCAGGGCGTGGCGCTCGCGCTGGGCGGTGGCGTGGTGATGCTGATCGGCGCGGCCCTGATGTCGGGACGCCGCGCCACGCCGGCGCGCAGCCGCTACGGCGTGCCGACCGAGGAGGCCCGGCGCGGCGAGCAGTCCCCGTACGAGGCGGGGGAGGCCCGGCACGACGAGCCCGCGGGCGGGGCCGCCTACGAGCAGGAGCGGCCCCGCGCGGAGCAGCAGGGCCGGACCCAGCAGACCGGGGCTCCCCTTCAACACCCCGGCCCGCACCCGGCGGACCCGGAAGGCCCGGAAGGCCCGGGAGACACCGGTGGTCCGGGAGGCCCCGGTGGTCCGGGAGACCCCGGTGGTCCGGGAGACACCGGTGGTCCGGGAGGCGCCCCGCACGCCCAACAGCGCCCCGGCGAGACCTACCGGCACGCCTCGGATTCGCCATACACGCACGGGCACCCCGTCGGCGCGCCCTACGAGCCCCGCGCGACGGAACCCCCGGGCGCCGAGGAGCCGACGGAGGAGCCGCCCGCGGACGAGCCCCGACTCAAGTAGCCGCCCGGCTCCGCGCCGCCGGTCTCCGGCACCCACGCCCCCGCAACTCCGCGCACGCACATCCCGTACGCCCTTACTCGCGTACGCCCGTCACCACCGTGGCGTACAGCTCGTCCGAGGTGATGATGCGGGCGCGCAGGCCGCCGGCCGACATCGCGGCGAGGGCGCCCGGGACCTGGCGTTCGCTGGTCTCCATGAGGAGGGTGCCGCCGGGGGCGAGCCACTTTGGTGCGGCGAGGGCGACGCGGCGCATGATGTCGAGTCCGTCCGCGCCGCCGTCCAGGGCGACCAGCGGTTCGTGGTCGCGGGCCTCGGGCGGCAGCAGGCTCACCTCGTCGGAGGGGACGTAGGGGACGTTCGCCGTGAGGAGGGAGACGCGGCCGCGCAGCTCCGCGGGGAGCGGCTCGAACAGGTCGCCCTCGTGGACGTGCCCGCCGAGCGCGGCCAGGTTGCGGCGGGCGAACGCCACGGCGGCGGGGTCGATGTCGGCGGCGTGCAGTTCGGCGTGCGGGAGCGCCGACGCCAGGGCCGCGCCGAGCGCCCCCGAGCCGCAGCACAGGTCCACGACGACGGCCGGGCGGGACGGGTCCGCCGCGGCCAGCGCCTGCTGGACGAGGAACTCGGTCCGGCGGCGCGGCACGAACACCCCGGGGCCGACCGCGACCTTCAGGCCGTGGAACTCGGCCCAGCCCAGCACGTGTTCGAGGGGCAGGCCGGAGACTCTGCGCGCCACCATGCCGGCGAGTTCGGCGGGATCGCGGGCCGTGGCGAGGAGCAACTCCGTCTCGTCCTCGGCGAACACGCAGCCGGCGGCGCGCAGCCGGGTCACGACGGAGGCGGGGGAAAGCGATGTGTCTGCCATGGGAGAGCGCCACAGTACGTCATGCGCGGGGCGGTGCGTCATGCGCGGGGCTCACCGGGAGCCCGACGTGGCCGTTCCCTTCACCGCGTCCAGGGCGTAGACGCAGCGGTCCTTGCTGCACGCGTACACAACTCCGTTGCGCACCACGGGAGATCCGCTGATCTCGCCGCCGGTGGCGAGCTTCCAGCGGAGCTGGCCGCCCGCCGCGTCCAGGGTGTAGAGGCAGTGGTCCGCGGAGCCGAAGTGGATGCGGCCGTCGGCGACGACGGGGGTGCCCACGACCGGGCCGCCCGCCGCGAAGCGCCACTTGGGGGTCGAGGTGATCGCGTCGAGGGTGTAGAGCGCGTTGCCGCTGCCCACGTGGACGTTGCCGTCGGCCACCAGGACCGGCTCGACGGAGTTGCGGGCCTCGGTGGCGATGCGCCAGCGGTCCTTGCCGGTGGAGGCGTCGAGCGCGTACACCGTGCCGAGGTAGTCGGCGAGGTACACCCCGCCGCCCGCCACGGCGGGGCCGGGCGCGAACGCGGGCGGGCTCAGGAAGACCGCCGGGGCCTCGAAGTGCCAGCGGACGTGGCCCGACGCGATGTCGACGGCGAGGACGCGGGTGCCGGCCGCGATGTAGACGTAGCCGTCCTCGGCGGGGGCGACGCGGACGGGGACGCCGCCGCAGGAGGCCGCGTCGCCCACGGGGTAGGACCAGCGCTCGGTGCCGGTGCGGGCGTCCAGGGCGCGCAGCCGGGCGTCCTGCCAGACGTAGACCGTGCCGTCGTGGATGACGGGCCCGGCCTCGGGGGTCTCGAAGTCGCTCTGGGCGCCGGACACCGCCCACAGCTGCTCGCCGTTGGCGGCCTCCCAGGCCTGCACTCCGCCGCCGCGGGTGCCGGTGACGACGGTGCCGCGGTCGGCCTTGAGGGCGTACACCCAGGCGTCGGCCTGGAGCCGCCACAGCTCGCCGCCGTCGCTCGCGTCCAGGGCGTACAGGGTGGGTCCGTCGGACGCGTGGATGCGGCCGGCCTCGACGGCCATCGCCCAGGCGACGTCGCGCGTCTTGAACTGGCGGCGGCCGGTGCCCACGTCCAGGGCGTGCACTTCGAAGGAGGTCACGTACAGCAGGTCACCGGCGACGGCGGGGGTCCCCCACACATCGTTCGACATGCGAAAACGCCACGGTCGCCAGCGGCCCGGCGCTTCCGGCGGATGGGCCGGGGGCGGCACGGGCGCGGCCTGGACGGCCTGCGCGGGAGCCGCGCCGGGCCTGCGGACCCAGCCGGTGGTCGGGCCGGCGTCGACGGCGGCCCGGGAGGCGTCGGCGACACGGGGGCCGGGCCCGATGGGCACCTGTGCGCCGGGCAGCCGCACCGGGTCGTCGGCGTGGACGGGCGGATAGGTGACGGCGGAGCCGCCGCCGTGCCGGGCCGCGTACGGAGGGTCCGCGGGCCGGGGCGGTGCCTGCGGGGCCGGCCGCGCGGAGCGCGGGGCCGAGCTGGGCGCCGGGTCGGCGGGCGGAGCGAGCAGCTGCATGCGGCCGCCGCCCCTGCGCTGCTCGATCATGGCGACGGAGCGCGGCGGCAGCCAGGCCGACGCGGTGCCGCTGTCGTCCGAGCCGGAGGCGAAGAGGTGGGGGGCGAGCTGCGCCTGGAGGTCCTCGGGCGAGGGCCGGTTGGGGTACTCCATCTGCATGCAGGACTCGATGAGCGGACGCAGCTCGTCCGGCAGGCCCGTGATGTCCGGGCCCTCGCGCAGCAGCATGAACACGGTCTCGACGGGGTTGGCGCCGTGGAAGGGCGCGTGCCCGGTCGCCGCGAAGACGAGGGTGGAGCCCAGCGAGAAGACATCGGAGGCGCCGGTGACGCTCCGCGAGTCCTTGGCCTGCTCCGGTGACATGTACGCGGGGGTGCCGACCGCGACGTTGGTCATGGTCAGGCGGGTGTTGGAGACCCCGGACGCGATACCGAAGTCGATCACGCGCGGTCCGTCCTCGACGACGAGGACGTTGGACGGCTTCAGGTCGCGGTGGACCAGGCCGGCGCCGTGGATGGACTGGAGGGCCTCGGCGATGCCGGCGGCGAGCCAGCGCACCGCCTGGGCGGGGAGCGGCCCGCACTCGTTCACGATCTCTTCGAGCGACGGCGCCGGTACGTAGGCGGTGGCCAGCCACGGGACGGGAGCGCGCGGGTCGGCGTCGACGACGGCGGCGGTGTAGAAGCCGCTGACCGCGCGGGCCGCCTCCACCTCGCGGGTGAAGCGGACCCGGAAGAGCTGGTCCTCGGCGAGTTCGGTGCGCACCGTCTTGATGGCGACGCGGCGGCCGGACGCCGAGCGCGCCAGGTAGACGAGCCCCATGCCGCCGGCACCGAGCCGTCCCAGCACCTCGAAGGGGCCGATCCGCCTCGGGTCGTGCTGCGTCAGCTGCTCCACTTGCCTGCCACCTCCCCGTACGGGCCGTGCATGAATGCGGCCCCGTGCAGCGTCTCACGCGGCACCCCGATTCTCCCTGCCGGAGGTGGTCGGTGGCCAACCCGGGTCGAGACCTGGACGTTCTCCCGCGATCGGGGGCATCCCGGACCCCCGCGCGGTTACGTGTCCGCGCCCTGGAGGACGGCGAAGGTGGCGCCCTGGTTGTCGTTGAGGACCGCCATCCGCCCGTACTGGATGTCGAACGGCGCGGCGGTGACCCGGCCGCCGAGCCGGGTGCAGGCGTCGGCCGTCGCGTCGCAGTCCCCGACGAGGAAGTAGACGAGGAAGTGGTCGGGCAGGGCGGCGGGGAAGGCCGGCGACATCAGGGCGCGGGCGGCGACGGCCGTGCCGGGCCCCGGTTCGGTGCCGGGCAGCGACCAGGTCCGCATGTCGGCGCCCAGCTCGTCGGCGCTGCCGGGGCTCGCGCCGAGGTAGCCGAAGACGGACTCGTAGAACGCGTCGGCCTGGTCCTTGTCGCGGGTGTAGACCTCGGTCCAGCAGAACGAGCCGGGCTCGCGGGTGCGCTCGAAGCCGGCGTGCGCCTCGCCCTGCCAGAGGCCGAAGACGGCGCCGCCCGGGTCGGCGGCGACCGCCATCGTGCCGTGCGGCGGCACCGGCATCGGGTCGGTGATGACCTGGCCGCCTGCCGCACGGACCCGGGCGGTCAGGGCGCGGACGTCGGGCGCGGCGAAGTAGACGGTCCACGTGGTCGGCATGCGGCCGTCCCGCTTGGACTGGAGTGCGGCGACGCGCCGCCCCTCCCGGTAGGCGTTGGTGTACTGCCCGTACCGCTGGTCGTCGCTCTCCTCGTCGAAGGTCCAGCCGAGGAGCTCGCCGTAGAACCGCCGGCCGGCCGCGACGTCGGAGAGCGAGACGTCGGCCCAGCACGGCGCGCCTTCCGGATATCCGCCCATGCGCCTGTTTCCTTCCTGAGGTGCCGACTCGTGCGGTGCCGTCGGGGCCAAGCTAATGAGGCCTCACGTCCGACGCGGGCGCATCAATCGAACATATGGCCGCTTTTCGGGCACCGGCGGTGCGCTCGGCCCAGGCGCCGCACGACTTGTCCACCAAAGTTGTCCACAGGCTGTTGATAACACCATTCGAGTGGTGGACGGGATCCGGCCACCCCGGGACCGCCCGGCGGCAGCGCCCGACGGGCCGGTTCCGCGCGCTCGGGGGCGCGCATCGCACCCGGGCCCCCATTTGCACTCGGCCGAATAGCGCTCCGATCACCCCTCGGTAAGCTGACGGCATGACAGGACAAGTACGCACCGTCGACGGCCGCGTGGCCGGCCGACGCGGCCAGGCGACACGGCAGAAGCTGCTCGACTGCCTCAGTGAGATGCTCAGCTCGTCGCCGTACCGGGACGTAAAAGTCATCGATGTGGCCCGGAAGGCGGGCACTTCACCCGCGACCTTCTACCAGTACTTCCCCGACGTCGAGGGCGCCGTCCTGGAGATCGCGGAGGAAATGGCCAAGGAGGGCGCCGGGTTGACCGCTCTGGTCGAGGGCCGCTCCTGGGTCGGCCGGGCGGGCTGGCAGACGGCCGAGGAGCTCGTCGAGGGCTTCCTCGACTTCTGGCGGAAGAACGACGCGATCCTGCGGGTCGTCGATCTGGGCGCCGCCGAGGGCGACAAACGCTTCTACAAGATCCGCATGAAGATCCTGAACTCGGTCACCAACTCCCTTACGGACGCGGTCACCGAGCTCCAGACCAAGGGCAAGGTCGACAAGGACGTCAGCCCCGCGGCGATGGCGGGCTCCCTCGTCGCGATGCTCGCGTCGGTGGCCTCGCACCAGAAGGGCTTCCAGACCTGGGGCGTCAAACAGGCCGAACTCCGCCCGAACCTGGCGCTCTTGGTCCACCTGGGCATCACGGGCAAGAAGCCGACGAAGTAACCGGGGTACGCGAGTACCCCGTCCGCCGAGCAAGTCCTGTCGCGCCGACGGCGGTTCACCCCCGCACGGGGATGACCGCCGTCGGCGTTCCCGTCTGCGCGCCCGGCGTTCCGGTACGCGCGCCCGCCCCTCAGGTCCCGGACGCCGGTCCCCCGCTCGGCCCGTCGGGCCTGGGCTCCAGACGGAAGAGCCGGATCTCGCGCTCGATCCGGGACTGGTAAGTGGCGTACGGCGGCCAGAAGTCGAGCGCCGCCCGCCAGGCAGCGGCGCGCTCCTCCCCTTGCAGCAGCCGGGCCCGCACCGCGATGGTCCGGCCCTTCCAGCTGATCTCGGCGTCCGGGTGGGCGAGCAGGTTCCCGGTCCACGCCGGATGCCCCGGGCGCCCGAAGTTGGACCCGATGAGCACCCACGTCCCGCTCGCGCCCTCCGGCATGCAGGCCAGCGGAGTGGTGCGCGGCAGACCGGACTTGGCGCCGCGCGCCGTCAGGATGGCCCCGGGCAGCATCTGCGCGCTGAGGATGACCCTGCCCCGGGTGAGGCGGTGCACGGCCCGGTCCATGGCGGGCACGAGGTGCGGGGCGACCTTGGCGAACGCCCGCGTGGAGGACACCTTCTGCATGAGCCGCACCCCGGGTGCGGCCTTGGTGCCGCCCGGCTTCACGCGGTCGCCCCGTGTGCGGCGGGGCCGAAGAGGCCGGCCCGCTCGGCGGCGTGACCGCGCAGCCGGTGCACCGGCCCGAAGAGCAGCTCGTCGGCGGCGGCCCGCTTGAAGTAGAGGTGCGCCTCGTGCTCCCAGGTGAAGCCGATGCCGCCGTGCAGCTGGACGGCCTCGGACGCGGCGGACCGCAGCGCGTCGAGTCCCTGGGCGAGCGCGAGGGCGCCGGCGCCGGGGTCCCAGGCCGCGTAGTACGCCGCCGACCTGGCCGCCTGCACCTGTACGTACAGGTCGGCGAGCCGGTGCTTGACCGCCTGGAAGGAGCCGATGGCCCGCCCGAACTGCTCACGCTCCTTGACGTAGGCCACGGTCCGCTCCAGCGCCTCGCTCGCCGCGCCGACCGCCTCGGCGGCGAGGCAGGCGGCGGCGGTGCGGCCGACGTCGGCGAGCGCCCCGTGCACATCGACGTCCTCGTCGTTGCCGAGCAACTCCCCTTCCACATGCCTCAGTTGCACCCTCGCCTGGGTGCGGGTCTCGTCGAGGGTGGTCTGCCGGCTGCGGTGCAGGCCGGCCGCCTCGCCGTCCACGGCGAAGAGCAGGGTGCGGCTGCGGGCGAAGCCGCCGGTGTGCGCGGCGACCAGGAGCAGTCCGGCACTGTGCCCGTCGAGCACCTGCCCGGCCTCCCCGTACAGCCGCCAGGCGCCGTCCGGTGTCCGCCGCGCCTGCACGCCGCCGGCCCGGCCGCCCCCGGCCCACCCGCCGTCCGTGCTCTCGCCGGTGAGGCCGAGCGCGAGGGCGAGACCGGTGCCGGGCACGACGAGGGTGGCGCCGCGCTCGCCCCGGGCGAGGGGCGGGAGCAGCGCGGCCTTCTGGGCGCCGGTGCCGAGGGCCGCGACGAGCGGCGCGGCGAGCACGGCGGTGGCGAGCAGCGGTGACGGCAGCAGGACGCGGCCGATCTCCTCGCAGGCCAGGGCGAGTTCGGCCGTGGTGCAGCCGACTCCGGCGTACTCCTCGGGCAGCGCGAGCCCCGCGAGCCCTAGCTCGGCGGAGAGCCGGGCCCACAGGGCGCCGTCGTACCCGAGCGGGGTCCGTACGGCGCTCTTCACCTCCTGTGGGCCGCAGTGCTTGGTGAGCAGTTCGTGCAGGGTGCGGCGGATCTCGTCCTGTTCCGCGGTGAAGGTGGCGTCCATCGGCGGGCTCCTCCCCCAGAGGCCTGGCCTCTGAACTGACGGGGCGTCATGTTAGGCGCGGGGCCCGCAGATGCACAGGCCGCGCGCGCAGTTCTTCGGCGGGTGCGAGGTTCCGCGGAGCCCTCGGCCCGGCCGAACATCTGATGTACCGTCAGATATATGACGTCATCCTCAACGGGACGCCCCCGCAAGGTCGCTGTCGTCGGCGTCGCCCTGTCCGACACCGGACGCGTGGACGACCTCACCCCCTACGCCCTGCACGCGCAGGCCGCACGGCGCGCCCTCGCCGACTCCGGGCTCGACCGCTCCGTCGTCGACGGGTTCGCCTCGGCGGGGCTCGGCACGCTCGCGCCGGTGGAGGTCGCCGAGTACCTCGGGCTCCGGCCCACCTGGGTCGACTCCACCTCCGTGGGCGGCGCCACCTGGGAGGTCATGGCCGCGCACGCCGCCGAGGCGATCGCCGCGGGGCACGCACGGGCCGTCCTCCTCGTATACGGGTCGACCGCGCGCGCCGACATCAAGGCGGGGCGACGCACCTCGAACCTGTCGTTCGGCAGCCGGGGCCCGCTCCAGTTCGAGGTGGCGTACGGGCATACGCTCATCGCCAAGTACGCGATGGCGGCGCGGCGCCACATGCACCAATTCGGCACGACCGTCGAGCAGTTGGCGGAGGTCGCGGTGCAGGCGCGGGCCAACGCGGCGACCAACCCGGACGCGATGTTCCGCGATCCGATCACCGTCGACGAGGTCCTGTCGGGGCCGATGATCGCGGACCCCTTCACGAAGCTGCACTGCTGCATCCGCTCCGACGGGGGGTGCGCGGTGCTGCTCGTGGCCGAGGAGTACGTGCCCGACACCGTCAAGTCACCGGTGTGGGTGCTGGGTTCGGGCACGTCGGTCTCGCACACGGCGATGTCGGAGTGGGAGGACTTCACGGTGTCCCCGGCGGCGGAGTCGGGCCGGCTGGCCTTCGAGCGGGCCGGGGTGCGCCCCGGGGACATCGACCTCGCCGAGGTGTACGACGCGTTCACCTATATGACGCTGGTGACCCTGGAGGACCTGGGGTTCTGCGCGAAGGGGGAGGGCGGGGCGTTCGTCGAGAAGGGGCGGCTGTTGCGGGACGGCGCGCTTCCGGTCAACACGGACGGAGGTGGGCTGTCCGCGTGCCATCCCGGGATGCGGGGGTTGTTCCTCGTGGTCGAGGCGGTGCGGCAGCTTCGGGGGGAGGGTGGGGGTGGGCAGGTTCGTCGTGCCGACGGGAGCTTGCCGGAGCTGGCCGTGGCGTCGGGCACGGGTGGCTGGTTCTGCTCCGCAGGAACCCTCATCCTGAGCCGCACCTAGCTCTGCGGGGGTGGACGCGGGTGGCGGGCTCGGTGCCGGGTGCCCTACCGGGGGCACGGGGCTGTGCCGTTTGCGCGGCTCCGCCGCGGTGGGCGCGGGCCGGGGGCTGCGGCTCCGGGTGCCCTACGTCTTCAGGGGCGCGGGGCTGTGCCGTTTGCGCGGCTCCGCCGCGGTGGGCGCGGGTGCGGGCTGCGACTCCGGGTGCCCTACCGGGGGCACGGGGCTGTGCCGTTTGCGCGGCTCCGGCGCGGTGGGCGCGGGCCGTGGATGCGACTCCGGGTGCCCTACGTCTTTAGGGGCGCGGGGAACTGCGCGAGACGCGGGCACGGTCCGCAGACGAAAGCCGGGGTTGCTGGGGCTCCGCCCCAGACCCCGGGGGATGCCCCACCCCACCCCTTCCCGAAACCCTCCGGGGGTCATGGAACGGGCTGAGGTACAGACCCCTGGGGCTCCGCCCCAGACCCCGTTCGCGCCCGAAAGGCGCTCGTCCTCAAACGCCGGACCGGCTGAAAGGGCGCGCTCGTCCTCAAACGCCGGACGGGCTGAAGATGCCGAGGCCAGGCGCCCTGCCAAGGGAGACGTGGGGCTCCCTGGAGAATGGGGGTATGGAATTCCGGCAGCTGCTCCACACCCTCCGCGTCTGGGACACAGACCTCCCCCACTTCGACCCGGCCGACACCCCCCGAACACCCCTCCCCCTGTTCCAGGAATGGCTGACGCACGCCGCGCAGGCGGGCCAGGTCGAGCCGCACACCATGGCGCTCGCCACCGTCGACCCGCACGGCGACCCGGACATCCGTACCCTCACGCTCCACGACGCCGACGACGACGGCTGGCACTTCGGTTCGCACTCCACCAGCGCGAAGGGGCAGCAGCTCGCCGCGCACCCCACCGCCGCGCTCTCCTTTTACTGGCCGGTGGTCGGGCGCCAGGTGCGGGTGCGCGGACCCGTCACGCAGGGCAGCCCGGCGGCGGCGCAGGCCGATCTGCACGCCCGCTCGACCGGCGCCCTGGCCGCCGCGCTCGTCGGCCGGATGAGCGAAGTCCTCGGCAGTCGGAGCGAGTTGGAGGCGGCTTCGGCTGCCGCCTGGGAGCGCGCCGAGGCGGACCCGGCCCTCCCCGTGCCCACCTGGACCCGGTACGTTCTCGACCCGACGGAGGTCGAGTTCTTCCAGGGCGACGCGCGCCGGCGCCACGTACGGCTGCGCTACCGCCGCGAAGGCGCCGCCTGGACCCGTGAACTCCTCTGGCCCTGACCGCCTGCCCAAGCGGACCCCCGACGCTGCCCTCGCGGACCTTCTGCGGACCTGGCCGGATCCGGTAGGCAGGAACACAGCTGTGTTCACTCCGCGGGAAGAGGCACCATGCGCGCTGAAGGCAAGGCCGGACGACCGGGGTCCGAGAGGACCGGCCGTACACCCGGCCGCGCTCCGGCGACCGTACCGGCAGACGCGCCCGGAGCACAGCCCCCGGGGCTGCTCGCCCTCCAGGGGAGCGCGGGCAACGCCGCCGTGGTGCAGATGCTCCGCCACGCGGGTCACCCCGGCGCCCAGGCGGCCGAGCAGGAGCGGCACCAGCACGGCGCGGGCTGCGGCCACCAGCAGGCGGAGCGGCCCGCGGTGCAGCGTGCGGCCGGGCCGCAGGTGCAGCGTTCCGCCGTGCACGACGTGCTGCGCAGCGGCGGGCGTCCGCTGGACGACTCGACCCGCAGCGACATGGAGTCCCGGCTCGGCGCGGACTTCTCCGACGTACGCATCCACAACGACAGCGCCGCCAAGGCCTCCGCGGCGGAGGTCGGCGCCCGCGCGTACACCTCGGGCAGCCATGTCGTCATCGGTGACGGCGGCGCCGACAAGCACACCCTCGCCCACGAGCTGACCCACGTCATCCAGCAGCGCCAGGGCCCCGTCGCGGGCACCGACAACGGCTCGGGGCTCAAGGTCTCCGACCCCTCCGACCGGTTCGAACGCGAGGCGGAGGCCAACGCCAGCCGCGTCATGTCGGGCCCCGCGCCGGAGAGCCAGGTGGCCGCGCAGCGCTCCGTCGCGGACGGCCCGGTGACCGCCCAGCGGGCCCTGGCGACACCGTCGTCGGCGCCCGCCGTGCAGCGGCGCGGGGGCAACCCGTACGCCAAGCCCGTTGACCAGGACGGCTGGACGACGACCGCGCACCACATCGTGGCCCACTCCACCCTGACCGGCGCCCTCGGCAAGCTCACCGACGAGGAGCGCATGAAGGTCCTCACCGCCGCGGTGCCCAAGGTGATCACCGCGGCGACGCTGACCAATCTCAGGGTCCTCGTGCCGGAGAACGAGAACACCGCCGCATACCGCAGGGCGCTCCAGAAGCGGCTGGCCGACCCCGCCAACGCGGACAGCGAGTCCGAGCGCGGGATCTCCTTCGGGGACATCCGCCACTCGTTCTTCGAGTGGCAGGCCGGCAACCAGTTCGTCGGACCCAACACCTCGATCCGGGCCGAGCCGTCGGCCAACGGCGACGACATCGACACCGACGGCAAGTACTTCAACGGCATGGACCCGAAGGAATTCGGTCAACTGACCGGCCTCGGCGACAAGCTCAAGAACCCCGCCCTGGGCAACGACGACATCGTCAAGACCCTGACGGGCATCCTGCGCCTCACCAAGGACCGTTCCGTCGCCGACTTCGACCCCGCGAAGTGGACCGAGGTCGACAACGGGCAGACGGTGGACGAGCTCGCCGCCGACCTGAAGGTCAACCGCGCGCACATCACCGGCTACACCTTCTTCAAGATCCCGGCCGCCGCGATCAGGGCGGGCCGCTACCACGACCTGAAGCCCGCGGAGATCGGCGGCGGGTACGAGTACTACGGGAAGCCGCTGGCCGGGGCGCAGGCCCGGGGCGAATGGGTCTACATCCCGTACCTCACGGACGAGGCCCCGCCCGCCAAGGAGGGCAAGGGCGCCCGGCCCCGCCAGACGCTCCGCCAGTTCTGCGAGACGCAGAACGTTCCCACGTCGACGTACCTCCCGAAGGGGATGTACAACCCCCACAGGGGCCGGTAGTCCCGGGGGCTATACCCCGTCCGGGGCCGGCCCGAACACGGGCACGGTGACGGCCGCGCCGTCCTCGGAGCCGGTGCGGAAGCCGACGTGCAGCTCCATCCCGATCCGCAGCTCCCGCGGGTCGCAGCCGACGACCTCGGTCATCATCCGGGGGCCCTCCAGCAGATCGACGACGGCGGCGACGTACGGGACGCGGTCGCCGAAGGGCGGCAGGTCGTTGCGGTGCACGACGGACCAGGTGTAGAGGGTGGCGCGCCCGTCCGCCGGGCGCCAGCTCACGTCCTCGCTCCAGCAGTACGGGCAGAACTCGCGCGGGTAGTGGTGCGGCCGGCCGCAGGCGGCGCACTGCCGGATGAGGAGGCGGCCCTCCGCGGCGGCGTCCCAGTACGTCCGGGTGAAGGCGTCGATGTCGGGGGTGGCGCTCATCGGAAGAGTCCCATCGCGTCGTCGAGCGACCAGGTCTGCCACGCCATGGCGCCGAACGCGACGAGCGAGATGAGCGCCATCATCGCGTTCTGCCCCTGCTCGGCCCAGTCGTGGATCATCAGGATCAGATAGAGGAGGTTGAGCAGGAGTCCGCAGACGAGGGCGACAGGGGTGAGGAATCCGGCCACGAGGCCGAGACCCAGGGCGAGTTCGGCGTAGACGACGACGTACGCCATCGTCCTCGGGCGGGGCCGCACCACGGTGTCGAAGCCGCTGCGGACCGCGCTCCACCGGTGCTTGGCGGCGATGTCGGACGCCCACGCGATGCCGGCGCCGCGCTCGAACCAGGCCTTCCTGTCCTTGTGGCGCCAGCTCTCCAGCCACCACAGGCCGAGGCCGATGCGCAGGACGGCCGACCACTCGGCGCCGTCGAGCCAGATCGAGTCCACGCCGGGCCCCTTCCGCGTAGGTCTGTCGGCGGGTGCGCGCCCCCGCATTTCTGACGGTACGTCAGTTCAGCGGATGCGGGAGCCGTGCGCAAGGGGCCGGTGCGTGATCAGATCGCAATCCATTCCCGGCTTGACCGAGACCCATCAAGTATTCACACCGTTACGCTCAGCGTTCATGGTCGACACCACCCACCCCGAGAGCCCCGTCTACGTGATCGGCGCCGGGCCCGGCGGTCTCGCCGTCGCCGCCTCGCTGCGAGCGCGGGGCGTGCGGGCCGTCGTGCTGGAGAAGTCCGACGCCGTGGCGGCGTCCTGGCGGCGCCACTACGACCGGCTGCACCTGCACACCACGCGCCGGCTCTCCTCGCTGCCCGGCCTGCGCATGCCGCGCCGGTTCGGACGGTGGGTGGCCCGCGACGACGTGGTGCGGTACCTGGAGAAGTACGCGGCCGTCCATGAGCTGGAGATCGTCACGGGCGTCGAGGTCGAGCGCATCGAGCGCGGGGCGGGCGGCGAGGGGTGGGTGCTGCACGCGACCGGCGGGCGGCGCCTGGTCACACCGGCGGTGGTGGTGGCCACCGGGTTCAACCACACGCCGTACGTGCCCGACTGGCCGGGCGCGCGGACGTTCACGGGTGAGCTGGTCCACGCGGGCCTGTACCGCAACCCCGGGTCGTACGTGGGCCGGGACGTCCTCGTCGTGGGGGCCGGCAACACCGGGGCCGAGATCGCCGCGGACCTCGCCGAGGGCGGCGCGGCGCGGGTACGGCTCGCGGTGCGGACCCCGCCGCACATCGTGCGCCGCTCCACGGCGGGGTGGCCGAGCCAGGCCACCGGCATCCTGGTACGGCGGCTTCCGGTACGCCTGGTGGACCGGGCGGCATCGCTGATCGAACGGTGCTCCGTGCCGGACCTCTCTTCGTACGGGCTGCCGCGGCCGGCCCGGGGTCTGTACTCGCGGGTGCGCGAGGGGGCGATCCCCGTGCAGGACGTGGGCCTGATCGACGCGGTCCGCGCCGGGCGGGTCGAGCCGGTCGCGGCGGTCGAGTCCTTCGAGGGCGACAAGGTGGTCCTCGCGGACGGGGTACGGGTGTCGCCGGACGCGGTGATCTGTGCGACGGGGTACCGGCGGGGGCTCGAACCCCTGGCGGGGCACCTCGGTGTCCTCGACGCTCGGGGGCGGCCCCGGGTGCGGGGGGCGCGTACCGTGCCGGGGGCGGCGGGGCTGTACTTCACGGGTTTCACGAACCCGATCAGCGGGATGCTCCGCGAACTCCGCCTGGACGCGACCCGCATCGCGAAAGCCCTCTCCCACTGACCCGGGACCCCTGCGCACCCCGCGCCCTCCAACCCCGCATTCGGGTGCGGACCATGCCCGACGTCCCGGGAACCCCGCTCTCGGGTGCGGGCCGTGCCCGGCGTCTCGGGAACCCCGCATTCGGCTGCGGACCGTGCCCGACGTCTCGGGAACCCCGCTTTCGGGTGCGGACCGTGCTCGCTTCTCGCGCAGTTCCCCGCGCCCCTGGGTGCGTTGCCCTTGGCAGGGTGCCCAGGGCAGGCCACCTCAGCCCGTCCGGCGATTGAGGACGAGCGCCCTCAAGGCGCGAGCGGGGTCTGGGGCGGAGCCCCAGGCAACCCGCCTTCGGGTGCGGACCGTGCGTGGCTGGTCGCGCAGTTCCCCGCGCCCCTGTAGGGCACCCGGCACCGAGCCCGCAGCTCGCGCCCAGCGCGGCGGAGCCTCGCACGTATCACACCCCCCAGCGGGGTCGGCCTGGGCGGCATGCCCAACATGGGCCGCCCCGGTCCGGGGCGGGCGGGGCTGGAAAGGGGGTTTGGGGGTGGGCGCTGGGCGGGCAGGGCTGGACGCGGGGGAGGGCGCGCGCACACCCGCCCCGCCCCGCAGGGCCCAGGCTTTGCCCGCACACCGGTTCCTGACTGACCGTCAGGTCTGTAATCTGACTACGCGTCAGTTACCCACATCGACCCAGGGCGGGCGGAACGATGCTTGGATCGACTCACGGCACCCTCACGACCGACTTCCGCGCACGCGTCGTCGCCTGCGGCGAGCAGCCCGCCCCCGGCGCCGTCCACGGCAGAGCCGCGGGCGAGGGCGATCTGGACGTCAGCGGCCGCCCGCTCTACGCCGACGTACCGGACCTGGACCGGTTCTTCCGGCCCGAGTCCGTCGCCGTCATCGGCGCGTCCGACGCCGAGGGCCGCCCCAACACCGGCATCACCCGCCAGCTCGTCGACTGGGCCAGCCGGGTCGGCGCCCGCATCCACCCGGTCCATCCGACGCGTACCACCGTCTTCGGGCTGCCCTGTGTCGCCTCCGTGGCGGAGCTGCCGGAACAGGTCGACCTCGCCGTGCTCCTGGTCGGCGACCCGCTCCCCGTCATCGAGCAACTCGCCGAGGCCAAGGTGAAGTTCGCCGTCGCCTTCGCCTCCGGGTTCGCCGAGACCGGAGCCCAGGGCGCCGCCGCGCAGGAGCGGCTCGCCGCCGCCGTCAAGCGGTCCGGGCTGAGGCTGCTCGGCCCCAACACCAACCTCAACGCCTTCGAACGGTTCCGGGACGACCTCGACGGCCCGGCCATCGCCCTCATCACCCAGTCCGGGCACCAGGGCCGGCCCGTGTTCACCCTCCAGGAGCTCGGCGTGCGGCTCTCGCACTGGGCGCCGACCGGCAACGAGGCCGACCTCGAAACCTCCGACTTCATCTCGTACTTCGCCGAGCGCCCCGAGGTCGGCGCCATCGCCTGCTACGTGGAGGGGCTCAAGGACGGCCGCGCCTTCCTGCTCGCCGCCGACCGCGCGGCGCGCGCCGGCGTGCCCGTGGTGGCCGTCAAGGTCGGCCGCACCGAGGCCGGCGCGCGCATGGCCGCCTCACACACCGGCAAGCTGACCGGCGCCGACGACGTCGTGGACGCGGCCATGCGCCAGTACGGCGTCATCCGCGTCGACGGACTCGACCAACTCCAGGACACCGCGGCCCTGTTGGCGCGAGCCCGCAGGCCGCAGGCGGACGGCGTCGTCGTCTATTCGATCTCCGGTGGCACCGGAGCGCACTTCTCCGACCTCGCCACCGCCGCCGGGCTCCACCTGCCGGTCCTCTCCGCCGCCAAGCAGGCCGAACTCCACGAGTGGATACCGCCCTACCTCAACGTCGCCAACCCCGTCGACAACGGCGGCCACCCCGTCGGCGACTGGCGCGGCCGGAAGATCATCGATGCCATCCTCGCCGACCCGTCCGTCGGTGTCCTCATCTGTCCGATCACCGGGCCCTTCCCTCCCATGAGCGACAAGCTCGCGCAGGACCTGGTGGACGCGGCGGAACAGACGGACAAGCTGGTGTGCGTGGTGTGGGGCTCGCCGCTCGGCACCGAGGCCGCCTACCGCGAGACGCTGCTCGGCTCGGACCGGGTCGCCACCTTCCGTACGTTCGCCAACTGCATCGGCGCCGTGCGGGCCTACCTCGCGCACCACCGGTTCACCACCGGCTACCGCTCCCCCTTCGACGAGGCGCCCCGCGTGCCCTCGCCCTCGTTCCGCAAGGCGCAGGCCCTGATGCGGCCGGGCCAGCAGCTCAGCGAGCACGCGGCGAAGCAGCTGCTGCGGGCGTACGGGATCCGGGTGCCGCGCGAGCAGCTCGTGACCAGCGCGGCGGCCGCCGTGCGCGCGGCGGGGCTGGTCGGCTACCCCGTCGTCATGAAGGCCTCCGGCGCCCGACTCGCCCACAAGACGGAACTCGGCCTGGTCAAGGTCGGGTTGACCTCGGCCAGCCAGATCCGCGACGCCTACCGCGAACTCACCGACATCGCCCGGTACGAGGGCGTCGAGCTCGACGGCATCCTGGTCTGCCAGATGGTCGAGCGCGGCGTCGAGATGGTCGTCGGCGTCACCCACGACGCGCTGTTCGGACCCACCGTGACCGTGGGGCTCGGCGGTGTCCTCGTGGAGGTGCTCGGCGACGCGGCGGTGCGCGTGCCCCCGTTCGGCGAGGCTCAGGCGCGGGACATGCTCGGCGAGCTGCGGGGGCGGACGCTCCTCGACGGCGTACGCGGCGGGCCCCCACTGGATGTGGACGCCCTCGTCGAGGTGGTCCTGCGCGTGCAGCGCATGGCCCTCGAACTCGGCGACGAGCTGGCCGAGCTGGACATCAACCCGCTCGTGGTGCTCCCGCGCGGCCAGGGCGCCGTGGCGCTCGACGCCCTCGCCGTCTGCCGCTGAGCCGGGCGCCCCCGCGCCCCACGCCCCGTCGCCGCCGACCCCCGTGCCGCCCATCCCGCACCCCCGTGCCCCCGTACACCTGGACCCCCGCACCCGGACGCCTCGCCTGGAGCCCCGCCATGGACCCCCTGCACTCATTGGTACTGCACGCCACTGACAACGGCGTCTCGTGGATCACCCTGAACCGTCCCGATGCCATGAACGCCGTCACCTGGGACCAGCGCGAACGGGTCATCTCGCTGCTCGGGACCGCCTCCGCCGACCCCGAGGTACGCGCCGTCGTGATCACCGCGAGCGGCAAGGGGTTCTGCGCGGGCGCCGATCTGCGCGGCGCGCCCGCGACCGGCGGCGAGCGGGTGGCGGGCGACGTCGCGCGCACCATCCGGCAGGGCGCGCAACGCCTGATCGGCGCCGTGCTCGACTGCGAGAAGCCGGTGATCGCGGCGGTCAACGGCACCGCCGCGGGCCTCGGCGCCCATCTCGCGTTCGCCTGCGACCTCGTCCTGGCCGCCGAATCGGCCCGCTTCATCGAGGTGTTCGTCCGCCGGGGCCTGGTGCCGGACGGCGGCGGCGCCTATCTGCTGCCGCGCCTCGTCGGACCGCAGCGCGCCAAGGAGCTGATGTTCTTCGGTGACGCGCTCGGCGCCGCCGACGCCGAGCGCATGGGGCTGGTCAACCGGGTGGTCGCGGACACCGCGCTCGCCGCGACGGCGAAGGAGTGGGCCGAGCGGCTCGCCACCGGGCCGACCCGCGCCATCGCCCTCACCAAACACCTCGTGAACGCCTCCCTGGACTCCGACCGCGCCACCGCGTTCGCCGCTGAGGCCTGGGCCCAGGAGATCAACATGACCACCCGGGACGCCAACGAAGGCGTCGCCGGATTCGTCGAGCGCCGCACCCCCAAGTACCGCGGCCTGTAAGCCCTTTGGTGCGGACGCCGCCGGTTTCGGCGGGACCGCCGCGAGGCTTCTCATCTGACGCATCGTCAGGTTCAATGAGTGGTGTGATGGGACACGCAGGGATGGCGGCCACCGTCGTCCGATACCTCAGGTCCGTCGGCGCCGCCACGGCCGCCGAGCCCGTCGAGTTCCTGCCGCGGCCGGACCTGCGGGCCGTACGGGACGACGAACGGGCACCCGTCGACCCCGGGCAGTTCCGGCGCGTGCTGGGCCGGTTCGCCAGCGGGGTCACCGTCATCACCGCCGAGGACGCGGCCGGGCCCACCGGGTTCGCCTGCCAGTCCTTCGCCTCGCTCTCCCTCGACCCGCCCCTGGTCGCCTTCATGGTGGCCCGCACCTCGACCACCTGGCCGCGCATCGCGCGGGCCGGGGTGTTCTGCGTGAACATCCTGGGGGCCGAACAGGGCCCGCTGTGCCGGGGGTTCGCGGTCAGCGGCGCCGACAAGTTCGCGGGCGTCACCCACGACGCCGCGCCCGCGACGGGCTCACCCCGGCTCGACGGCGTACCCGCGTGGATCGACTGCCGCATCCACGCCGTGCACACCGGCGGGGACCACCTCATCGTGGTCGGACGCGTCGAGGCGCTCGGCGAGAGCGGGGACGGGGACCGTAGCGGGGGCGGGGGCGGGGGCGGTGAAGGAGAAGCGGAGGACAGCGGTCCGCTGCTCTTCCACCGGGGACGGTTCGGGCGCTTCAGCGACTGACCCGGTCACGCCGCCGCCGCGGCCCGGTTCACCAGGACTGCTCGGTGATGAGGCCGCCGCTGCGCGTCTCCACCCGGAGCGCGCCCCGGTCGCCGTACTCGTTGAGACGCCAGTCGCCGAACACCTCGGCCACCCTGCGGCCCTGCCAGTCGCTTTCGCCCAGCGGGACGAAGTTGACCGTGACGACGGCCTTCTCGGCGCCGCCCTGCTTGCGGATCCGTACCGCGACGACCGACGGCCACATCCCGTCGTCGGCCTTGGTGAGGTGCTGGCCGTAGTAGTCGACGAAGCCCTGCGTCATGTCGAACCAGCCCGCCGGAAGGCAGGGGCGCGCGGGACCGTCGGTCGCGGGGCCGGGCGAGCCCGCGTCGGCGCCGGTGTCCGTGGCGGCCCCCGGGCCGCCCGCGCCGCCGTCCCCGTCGGTGGGCGGGCCGGGGTCACCGGCATCGGCGTCGGTGGGCGGGCCCGGGTTGCCGGCGTCCGTGTCCACGTCGGTGGGCGGGCCGGGGTCGCCGGCGTCCGTGTCCACGTCGGTGCCCATGTCGGGGGCCGTACCGTCCGTACCGTCCGTGCGGTCGCCGCCGCACTTCGCGCCCGGGGTCGTGGACGTGGCGGTGGCCGGCTTCGCCGCGTCCGCGGCCGGGGAGTCGCCGGGGCGGGCCGTCCCGCAGGCGGCCACGGTCGCGCACAGCAGGGCGGCGATCACCGCGGCGCCCCGCTTGTTGCTCGCTTTCACGGCACACTCCCCTCGGTCCGGCGCGGGGGAACGTCCGCTCCCCCGCGGGGAGGCATCCGGCTCCCGGGGAGGAAGAGGGGCTCACGCCGCGAGTGGTTCCCCGCCGGGGCCGCGGTGCCGGATGACGAGGGCCATCAGGGCGGCCGCCGCGCACAGCGCGCCCGAGGCGTACCAGACGACGTCGTAGCTGCCGAAGACGTCCCGGGCCACCCCGCCGAGGAAGGCGACGACGGCCGCGCCGACCTGGTGGGAGGCGAGCACCCAGCCGAAGACGATGGCGCTGTCCTCGCCGTAGTGCTTGCGGCACAGCGCGATGGTCGGCGGCACGGTGGCGACCCAGTCGAGCCCGTAGAAGACGATGAAGAACACCATCGGCGGGTGCACGGTGGGCGCGAGCAGCATCGGCAGGAAGAGGAGCGAGATGCCGCGCAGGGCGTAGTACGTGGCGAGGAGGCGGCGGGATTCGAAGCGGTCGGTGAGCCAGCCGGAGAAGATCGTGCCGGCCACGTCGAAGACGCCGATGACGGCGAGGAGCCCGGCGGCCGCGGTGACCGGCATGCCGTGGTCGTGCGCGGCCGGCACGAAGTGGGTCTGCACCAGGCCGTTGGTGGAGGCGCCGCAGATCGCGAAGGTGCCGGCGAGCAGCCAGAACGGCCCGGTGCGGGCGGCCTTGGCGAGGACGGTCAGGGTGCGGCGCGCGGCGCCCGTGACGGGTGCGGGCTTGGGGACGGGCGCGCTCGCCCCGTACGGCGCGATGCCCACGTCGGCGGGGTGGTCGCGCAGCAGCAGCCACACGAACGGGACGACGGCGAGCGCGGCCAGGGCGACCGTGATGGCGGCCGGGCGCCAGCCGTGGGCCTCGACCATCCAGGAGAGCAGCGGCAGGAAGATCAGCTGGCCGGAGGCGGAGGCCGCGGTGAGGATGCCGGTGACCAGGCCCCGGCGTGCGGTGAACCAGCGGTTGGTGACGGTCGCGGCGAACGCGAGCGCCATCGATCCGCTGCCGAGACCCACCAACAGGCCCCAGTACAGCATCAGTTGCCAGGCGGCGTGCATGAAGACGGTGAGCCCGGAGCCCACCGCGATCACGGTGAGGGCGACCGCGACGACCCTGCGGATGCCGAAGCGGTCCATCAGGGCGGCGGCGAAGGGCGCGGTCAGGCCGTAGAGGGCGAGGTTCACGGAGACCGCGGCGCCGATCGTGCCGCGCGACCAGTGGAACTCCTGGTGCAGGGGGTCGATGAGCAGTCCGGGCAGCGAGCGGAAGGCCGCGGCGCCGATGATCGTGACGAACGCGACGGCCGCGACGGACCACGCGCGGTGGATGCGGGGTGGGGCCTTCTGGGGCGGCGCGGGGGCGACGTGGGGGCTGTCGGTTGTCTGGGTCACGTCATTCAGCGTCGCGGTACGGGCGGTTCCGTACGAGTGGCCCGGAGGTCACCCTTCGCAGGGATCGGGCCACGCCCCCCGCTCGGCCCCGGACGGCTGCCGCGCCCCGGTTCCGGGCGATCAGGTGCGGGGCGCGAGCGGGGTGGGTCAGCTGCCCGACGCGTACGCCACGAAGTCCGCCCAGGCGGCCGGGGCGAGCGCGAGCTGGGGACCGCCCACGTTCTTGGAGTCGCGGACGTGCACAGCGCCCAACGCGGTCGCGACCTCAACGCACTCGTTGCTGTTGCTGCTGTCGCTGTAGCTGCTCTTGAACCACTCGAACGCGGAGGCGTCCCGAGTGGTGGGGATGCCGATCATGTTTCTCCAAGCGTCCGGTCGATAGCGGCACTTGACTCTCGCGGTACGACGCGTACGACACGAAGTCCGCCCAGGCAGCTGGGGTGAGCGCGAGCTGTGGGCCACCGACGGTCTTGGAGTCGCGGACGCGGACGGTGCCGGGTGCGAGGGCGACCTCGACGCAGGAGTCGCCCTCGCTGCTGCTGCTGTAGCTGGACTTGAACCACACGCATGCGGAGGCGTCCCGAGTGGCAGAGGTGCGGATCATGCTTCTCCAAGCGTCCGGTTGATAGCGGCACTTGACTCTCGCGGTGCGACCAGGGGAAGGGTCAGCCCTTCGACGCGTACGACACGAAGTCCGCCCAGGCAGCCGGAGTGAGCGCAAGCTGGGGACCATTGGTGGCCTTGGAGTCGCGGACGCGGACCGTGCCGGGGGCTGTAGCCACCTCGACGCAGGACTCGCCGTTGGTGCCGCCGCTGTAGCTGCTCTTGAACCACGCCAGACCGGAGGGGTTCCTGGTGGGCGTACTACGGATCATGTCTCTCCCAGCAGTCGTTCAATGAAGGCCAGCGACTCCCGTGGCGGGAGGGCTTGCGCCCGGATGGTGCCATATTGCAGCTCGATGATGCGAAGCTGTTTCGGGTCAGTGGTCGGTCGCCCGTTGAATTCGCCGTCGGCACGCCCCACCGCCGTTCCGTCGGGGAACTTCAGCAACTCGATCCTGCCGTCCAAGCCTGGATGCGCCTCGGTGTTCGTCGGCATGACCTGAAGCGTGACGTTGCGCAACCGCCCCACCTCCAAAAGCCGTTCGAGCTGCTGCCCCCAGACCATTGTGCCCCCAACCTGTCGCCGCAGCGGGGCCTCTTCCAGCACAAAGTGAATCGAGGGAGCCGGGTCGCGCTCGAAGACCGCCTGCCGGGACAATCGGGCGGCCACCATGCGCTCCACATCGTCCGGCGAGTACGGCGGCTGCGCTGCCCCGATCACGGTCCGAGCATGCTCCGGCGTCTGCAACAACCCCGCGATGATGTTGCACTCGTAGACGCCGATCTCAATCGCCTTGGCCTCCAGCTTCTTCAGCTCCCGCACCTTCTTCGGGTACCGAACCTTCGCGACGTCCGCCTTCATCGCCGAGATCAACCCACCCGCCCCCAGAACCTCGTCCGCCCTGTCCAGGTACTCGGGCTTGGGGATCCGCTTGCCTCCCTCGATCTTGTAGACCATGTCCTCGCCGTACCCCACGGCCACCCCGAACTCCGCGGCCCTCATCCCTTTCGCCTCGCGCCGCAGCCTCAGCTGCCGTCCGACCGTGGCGATGACCGCGATACCCCAGTCGTCGTCCGGGTCCACCTCCCAGCCCGGCTCGTCCGCCTCGCTTTTGAGCCGGCCCGTGTCACCGTCCGCCTGCCGCATCCCGAACCCCTCCTTCGTACGTCCACGCCGCACCGGCCCGTACCCGTGGAGCCCGTGCCGACAGCCACGACAGCGCCGGACAAACTCCGGACAGTCACCGTACGGACCGGGCGAGTCACTGTTCACGGTAGGCGCGCACCGCCACGCTCAGCGACGTGAACCAGGAAAACTCCACCCAAGTCGGCTCCGGGGAACGGCACTTCGGTGTGCTGCTGTCCTCCACGCCACGCGGCGCCCGGCTGGCCCGCTTCCTCGCCACGGAGTGGCTGCGCACCTGGGGCCTGCCTCCCGGCGCCATCGACACCGCCGCACACCTCGTCGCGGAACTCGCCGCCAACGCGGCCACCCACGGGCGGCTTCCCGGCCGGGACATCCGGCTCGCCCTCCACGCCACCACCGACGTGCTCCGCATGGAAGTGACGGACACCCGCGGCGGCGACCTGCCCCGGCGCCGGTCACCGGCCCCGGACTCCGTCTCGGGACGCGGGCTGGTCCTCGTGGAGGCGTTCGCCGACCGCTGGGGCGTGGAGCTCGGCCCCGTCCCCCGAAAGACCGTCTGGGCCGAAGTCGACCTGCACCCCCGCGCATGACCGGCGCCACCGGAGCACGGCGGCGGTCCGCGGGGCCCGGTTTCAGACGCGCCGCAGCCCGCTGATCGCCGGCACGGCGAGGAGGACCGCGACCGCCACCACGTTGAGGCCGGCGCCCACGAGCAGCACCTTCTCCGCCCCCACCGTTTCGGCGACCGGGCCCGCGAGCGCGCGGCCCGCCGCCAGCATCAGCAGGGATCCGGCGACGTCGTAGGCGTGCAGCCGGTTAAGGGCCTCTGGCGGCACATGCGTCTGGACGGTCGTGGACCACATCACGAGCCAGAACGCGAAGGCCGCGCCGACCGTGAACTGGCCGACGCCCAGGGCCGCCACGGGCAGGTCGAGCCCGAGCGAGAGGAGCGCGACCGAGACTCCGAGGAGGGCGAGCGCCCCGGCTGCGAGCGGCCGGGCGGGGCGCAGCCGCAGCGCCAGCAGGCCGCCGAGAACGCTGCCCGCACCGTTGACGGCCATGAGCGCGCCGTACGTTCCCGCGCCGTGGCCCTCGGTGACGAGGATCGCGGTGAGCGGGGTGGCGGGCCCGAGCACGGTCAGGCCGTACACCGTCCAGACGGTGATGACACCCCACAGCCAGCCGCGCGCCGTGAACTCCCGCCAGCCGCCCGCGAGTTCGGCGAAGAAACCCCCGCGCGGCGCTCCGGCGGGACCGCTCGCGCCGAGCCGGAGCAGGAAGAGGCACACCCCGCTGACGGCGAAGGTCGAAGCGTTGACGGCGAAGACCGCGCCCGCGCCCCACAGGCCGGCGACCGTGCCCGCGAAGGCGGGGCCCGCCATGGCCATGAGGGCCTCGGAGACGCCGAGGACGGCGTTGGCGCGCTGCACGTCGGAGGCGATGCGCGGCACCGTGGAGGCGACGCCGGGCTGGAAGAGGGCCGCGCCGACGCCGGAGAGCGCACTCAGGGCGTACACCTCCCCCAGCGGCGGGCCGCCGTCGAGCACCATGAAGGAGACGGCGAGCACACTCGCGCCGACGAGCCGCAGGGCGTCCGCGATCACCATCATGCGGCGCGGCGTGAACCGGTCGGCGAGCACCCCGCCGAACAGGACGAGCGCGGCGAACGGCCCCATCCACGCGCCGAGCGCGTAACCGACGGAGGAGGCGGGGCGGCCCGCGCCGAGCAGGCCCGCGGCGAGCGCGACGGGGACCATGCCGTCGCCGAAGAGGGCGACCGTGCGGGCCGTGAAGAAGAGCTTGAACCGGTGGTTCCACAGGGGCTGCCCGGCGGGCGGCGCCGGAGACGGGCCGGGCGGGGGCGGCTCGTGCCGCGCCGGGGCTGTCGCTTCGGGAATGTCCTGCGCGCATGCGGACTTGTCTGTCACAAGACGGCAGGTGTACCAGGTGCTGGTCTATACCACCACCGCATATCGGGAGGGCGTGGCGATGGATACGGGCCGTGGCGGTGACGGCGGGCCCCCGGGCGACCGCCCGCACCGCGTCGTCGTGCTCGCGCTCGACGGGCTGCTCCCCTTCGAACTGGGCATACCGCAACGGATCTTCGGGCGCGCGAAGGACCCGGAGCGCGGTCCGCTGTACGAGGTGGTCACCTGCTCGGTGCGGCCCCCCGGCCCCGTGCTCACCGACGCGGACTTCTCGATCCTCGTCGAGAACGGCCCCGAGGCGCTGGCCACCGCCGACACGGTCGTGGTCCCCGCCTCGTACGAACTCGGCCCCGTCTTCGACGAGGGCGTCCTCACCCCGGAACTGGAGGCCGCGCTCGCCCTCGTACGCCCCGGCACCCGCATGGTGGCGATCTGCACCGGGGGTTACGTCCTCGCGGCGGCCGGGCTGCTCGACGGGCGGCCCGCCGCCACGCACTGGGCCAGCGCCGACCACTTCCAGCGGGTCTTCCCGGCGGTGGACGTCGACCCGGAGGTGCTGTTCATCGACGACGGCGACGTGCTGACCTCGGCGGGCGTGGCCGCCGGGATCGACCTGTGCCTGCACATCGTGCGGCGCGACCACGGCTCGGCCGTCGCCAACGACGTGGCCCGGCGCACGGTGGTCCCCCCGCATCGGGCCGGGGGCCAGTCGCAGTTCATCGAACGCCCGGTTCCGGAGCCCCAGTTGGCGACGACGACCGCCGCGCGGGCATGGGCGCTCGGACGGCTGCACGAGCCGATCCAGCTGCGCGACATGGCCGAGCAGGAGGCGATGTCGGTCCGCACCTTCACCCGTCGCTTCCGCGAGGAGGTGGGCCTGAGCCCCGGCCAGTGGCTCACCCAGCAGCGCGTGGAACACGCCCGCCAGCTCCTGGAATCGACCGACCTGTCGGTGGACGCGATAGCCCGCGCGGCAGGCTTCGGCACGGCGACCTCCCTGCGCCAACACCTCCAGACCGCCCTCGGCGTCCCCCCGACCGCCTACCGGCGCACGTTCCGCGCGGGGAACACGGGGTAGCGCCGGCCCCGGCAGGGCAGCGGGGCGCGGGCCCCGCAGCGGGGGCGCGGGCCCGCCGAACCGACCCGTCGAATAGCCCAAATGTTCGACGCCTGACGGTCGGATCTGGAAAGATCTCCGACACAAGGTTCCGGTCGGCCCGCCCCTCGCGAGGCCGAACAGCATCAGGGGGAAGACCAGTTGAGGCACTTTCGACCCGCGCTCCACGCTTTCCGGCGGCCCGCCGCCGTCCTGTCCGCCGTGGCCCTCGCGCTCGGCGCCGGCCTCCTCGCCGCCCCCGGGGCTGCCGCCGCACCGGCCGCCCCCACGCCCGTCTTCGGTGACGTCGACGGGGACGGCACGCCCGACGTCCTGCTGCCGGACAGCGCGGGCGACCTCCGCCGCGCCGGGCCCGGCGCCGACCCGGCCGCGCCGGCGAACGCGCGGTTCCCCTCCGCACCCGGCGGCAAGGGCTGGGGCGAGGTCCAGTTCACCCACCGGGGAAGCCTCGGCTACGCGAACGTCGACGAGCTGATCGCCCACGCACCCGGCGGCTCCGGCCTCTTCCTTCTGAGGAACGACGGCGGCGTCTTCGACGGCCAGGGGCCGAGCCTCGTGCAGAAGCCGTCCGCCTGCGTCCGGGCCGACTGGTCCTCGCTGCCGTGCGCGGACGCCGGGTACGGCAGCGACTGGTCCGCCGTCACCCAGGTCGTCGCCTTCGGCTCCCCGATCGGCGACAGCGGACAGGTCACCGGCACCGGCTACTACGCCCTGCCCAGGACGTCGCTCGTGTTCGTGGAGAACGGCCGGCTCTGGCTGGCTTTGGCCGGCGCCACGAACCAGGTCGACGACCCCGCGATCCTCCTGTCCGACAGCACGCGGTGGGACGACTACGACCTGATCGCCCCCGGCCGCGCACGGGGCACGGACTTCCCCACCCTGTGGGCGCGGTCCAAGCACGACGGCTCCCTGCACGCGTTCGGCATCGGCGGCACCCCGGACAACCCGGAATTCAGCGCCTTCGCCGACCCCTCCCAGGGGCTGCTCTCCGGCACCGTCGACCCGGCGGCCTACCCGCGCGTGGGCTCCGACGGAGACCTCACCGGCGACGGCGTTCCCGACCTGTGGGCGGTCGACGCACAGCAGCGGCTCGTCGTGTGGAAGGGCACCGGCACCGCGCCCGACCCGGCGTCCGGCACGGCGTATCCGACGGTCACCGGCGTGGTCCCCGCCGCCTGACACGGTCCGGCCGGCCGCCTGACGCAGGGCGGCCGGCCGGATTCCGCAGGCCGACGGGGGGTGCCGCCCCTGCGCACGCCGGGCAGTCCCGTACGCCGCCGGGCCGCCCGCGGCTAGAAGGTGAGCACCCCCCGCGCCACCCGCCCCTCGTGCAGGTCCTCCGCCGCCTTCGCGAAGTCCTCCACGGGGTAGGTCCTCGTGACGAGTTCGTCGAGGAGCAGGGCGCCCTTGCGGTACAGGGCGCAGTAGCGCGGGATGTCGCGTTGTGGGCGTGAACTCCCGTACCGGCAGCCCAGGATGGACTTGTCGAGGAAGAGTGCGGCGGGCAGGAAGGACGCCTCCACGGTGGGGGCGGTCATGCCGAGCAGGACCGCCTGGCCGTGCCGGTCCAGGAGGTCGATCGCGGCGCGCACCAGGGCGGGGTGGCCCACGCATTCGAAGGCGTGGTCGGCGCCGCCCGGGAGGAGGTCGCGTACGCCCTCCACCGAGGGCAGGAAGTGCGTCGCGCCGAACTGGCGGGCCAGCGGCTCCTTCGCCGGGTTGTTGTCCACGGCGACGATCACCGAGGCTCCGGCGATGCGCGCGCCCTGGATGACGTTGAGGCCGATCCCGCCCGTACCGATGACGACGACGCTCTCGCCGATGTCCACGCGGGCCCGGTTGAGGACCGCGCCGACGCCGGTCAGGACTCCGCAGCCGATGAGCGCGGCCGAGGTGAGCGGCACGTCCTCGGGGATCTTCACCGCCTGCACGGCCTTCACCACCGTGCGCTCCGCGAAGGCGGAGTTGGAGGCGAACTGGTAGAGCGGTTCGCCCGCGCGCGAGAAGGGGCGGCCCGGCATGCCGATCGCCTTGCGGCACATCGTGGGGCGGCCCCGGTCGCACTCCGCGCACGCGCCGCAGTTGGCGAGCGTGGACAGCGCGACGTGGTCGCCCGGCGCGACATGGGTGACGCCGGAGCCGACCGCCTCCACCACGCCCGCGCCCTCGTGGCCGAGGACCACCGGCACCGGGAAGGGGATCGTGCCGTCGACGACCGACAGGTCCGAGTGGCACAGGCCCGCGGCCGCGACCGCCACCAGCACCTCCCCCGGCCCCGGGTCCCTGACCTCCAGGTCGTCGACGACCTGGCTCTGCTTACCGTCGAACAGGACACCTCTCACGGAACACGGACCTCCCTGGGCAGGCCGAGCACCCGCTCGGCGATGATGGTGCGCTGGATCTCGTCCGAGCCGCCGTAGATCGTGTCGGCCCTGGTGAACAGGAACAGGTGCTGGAAGGGGTCGAGTGCGTACGGTGCCGACGCGTCCCAGTCGCCGGGCGCCACGGTGGCCGCGGCGCCGCGCACCGCCATCGCCAGCTCCCCGAGCCTGCGGTGCCAGCCGCCCCACAGCAGCTTGGCCACGCTGGGCGCGCCCGGGTCGTCCGCGCCGCCGAGGGTGCGCAGGGCGTTCCAGCGCATGACCTTCAGCTCGGCCCACTGGTCGGTGAGGCGGGCGCGCAGGGCGGGGTCCAAGGGGCCCGTGAGCGCCTGGGCCACGACCCGCTCCAACTCCGCCGCGAAGCCGATCTGTTGGGCCAGTGTGGACACCCCTCGTTCCAGGGCGAGCAGACTCATGGCGACCCGCCAGCCGTTGCCCTCGCCGCCCACGAGGTGCTCGGCGCGGGCCTCGGCGCCGTCGAAGAACACCTCGTTGAACTCGCTGGTCCCGGTCATCTGCCGGATCGGCCGGACCTCGATCCTGCCCGGCTGGTCCATCGGCACGAGCAGGAAGGAGAGGCCGCGGTGGCGCCGCGAGCCCTCCTCGGTGCGGGCCAGCACGAAGCACCAGTCGGCCTCGTGGGCCAGGGAGGTCCAGATCTTCTGGCCGGTGACGCGGTAGGTGCCGCCGTCGCGGCGGGCGGCCGTGCGGATGCCGGCGAGATCGGAGCCCGCGCCGGGTTCGCTGTAGCCCTGGCACCACAGCTCCTCGCCGCGGGCGATGGGGGGCAGGAAGCGGTGCTTCTGGGCGGGGGTGCCGTGGGTGATCAGGGTGGGGGCGAGGAGGTTTTCGCCTATGTGGCCGGTTCTGGGGGGTGCGGTTGCTCGGGCGTACTCCTCCGCCCAGATGACCTGTTGGGTGAGGGTGGCTGTGCGGTTGCCGTACGCGGCCTCGGGCCACCCCAGGCCGATCCATCCGGCCCTGCCCAACTCGGCTTCCCAGTCGGGTGGTTGGCTCTGCGTGTGCCGCGTGTGCCGCGTGTGCTGGGTGTGCTGGGTGAGCCAGGCCCGTGCCTCCTGCCGGAAGGCGGTGTCGTCGGCGCCGAACCCGAACTCCACGCCGGTCTCCTCTCTGCGCAGTTCCCCGCGCCCCTTGACCCGCTCGTGCTTGCGGCGTGCTCGTTGCCGCGCGTCTTGACCCGCCTTCACCTGCGGACCGTGCCCGCGTCTCGCGCAGTTCCCCGCGCCCCCAGGTGGGTTTGCCTTCGCGGCATGCCCATCCCGGGCCACCTCAGCCCGTCCGGCGATTGAGGACGAGCGCCCTTCAGGCGCGAACGGGGTCTGGGGCGGAGCCCCAGGAAACCCCGCTTACGTCTGCCGACCGTGCCCGCGTCTCGCGCAGTTCCCCGCGCCCCTGGCGGGGTTGGCCTTGGCGGCATGCCCAGCATCGGCCACCTCAGCCCGTCCGGCGATTGAGGACGAGCGCCCTTCAGGCGCGAACGGGGTCTGGGGCGGAGCCCCAGGAAGTGAGAGGAGTGCTACTTGTTGGGGCGGGACTGGGTGGCTGCCGCTTGGGCCATCGCTTCGAGTTGGGTCAGGAGCGGCATGGGGTCCACCCCCACCGTCCCGGGGAGGAAGTCCGCGATCCGCTCCGGGGTCCACGCCCCCTCCGCGTACCCCGCACGGAGCTCCCGCGGCTGGGCCCACACCGCGATCTTGGGTCCGGCGATCGTGTACACCTGCCCGGTGATCCCCTCGTCCCGGGCCCGCGAGGACAGCAGGTACACCACCAGCGCCGCCACGTCCTCCGGCGACCCGATCTCCTTCAGCTCCATCGGCACGTTCGCGGACATCCGGGTGCGGGCGACCGGGGCGACCGCGTTGGCCGTCACGCCGTACTTGTGCAGGCCGAGCGCCGCGCTGCGCACCAGGGAGATGATCCCGCCCTTCGCCGCGCTGTAGTTGGCCTGCGCCACACTGCCCTGGTGGTTGCCGCTGGTGAAGCCGATCAGCGTGCCCGAACCTTGCTTGCGCATGACCGCGGAGGCCGCCCGGAACACGGTGAACGTGCCCTTGAGGTGGGTGGCGACCACCGGGTCCCACTCGTCCTCGCCCATGTTGAACAGCATCCGCTCGCGCAGGATGCCCGCGACGCACACCACCCCGTCGATCCGCCCGAACCGGGCGAGCGCGGTGTCCACGATGCGCTGGCCGCCGGCCATCGTCGAGATGTCGTCGGCGACGGCCACCGCCTCACCGCCCGCGGCCACGATCTCCTTGACCACCGCCTCGGCGACCTCGCTGCTCGGCTCGCCACCCTCGATCGAGACCCCGTAGTCGTTGACGACGACCTTGGCCCCTTCGGCGGCGGCGGCGAGCGCGACGGCGCGGCCGATGCCCCGGCCGGCCCCCGTCACGGCGACGACCCTGCCTGCCAAGAAGTTCCCCACGTCCGGCCCCTTCCCGCGGTTTCTGACGGACCGTTAGATTCTATGACCCGTCAGATGCTTCACCACAAGCCCCCGGGAGGGACGGGTATGTCACTGCCGCCCGAGTTCCACGAAATCGCCAAACGCGTGAACAACTGGGGCCGTTGGGGGTCCGACGACGAGCGGGGCACGCTCAACCTCATCACCGACGAGGTCGTCAGGGAGGCCGCCGGGCACATCCGCAGGGGCCGCCGCATCCCGCTCGCGCTGCCGCTCCGGCAGGACGGCGTGCAGACCGGCGTCATCCCCGGCCGGGTCAACCCGCTGCACACCATGGTCCAGATCAACCAGGAACTCTTCGGCCCCGGCACCATCGCGTGCAGCGACGACGCGGTCACCTTCGGGCTCCAGTCGGCCACCCACTGGGACGCGCTGACCCATGTGTCGCACTCGGGGAAGATCTACAACGGCCGGCCGGCCACCACCATCACCGCGCACGGCGGCGCCGAGTTCAGCGGCATCGACAAGCCGCGCCACGTGGTCTCGCGCGGGGTGCTGCTCGACGTGGCCCGCGCCAAGGGCCTGGACCGTCTGGCGGGCGGTCACGCGGTGACCCCGGAGGACCTGTCGGAGGCGGAGGAGTTCGCGGGGGTCACCGTGCGCGCCGGGGACGTCGTCCTCGTACGGACCGGGCAGATCCAGGCGTATCTGGCCGGGGACAGGCACGGCTACGCGTACCCCTCGCCGGGGCTCTCCGTGCGGACGCCCGAGTGGTTCCACGCGCGGGACGTCGCGGCGGTCGCCAACGACACCCTCACCTTCGAGGTCTTCCCGCCGGAGATCGAGGACCTGTGGCTGCCGGTGCACGCGCTGGACCTGGTCGAGATGGGGATGCTCCAGGGCCAGAACTGGAACCTGGAGGAGCTGTCCACGGCGTGCGCCGAGGAGGGGCGGTACGCGTTCTGGCTGAGCGCGATGCCGGAACCGTTCGTCGGGGGCGTGGGCACCCCCGTCGCCCCGGTGGCCGTCCTGTAGGGGCCGGAACGGGGTGCTTCACGGGTGGCGGCGGCGCCTGCGCGCCCCGAGCACGGCACCGTCGCCGCCACCCCGGCAGCGGCGCGCCCCGCTCCGCTCCCCCGACCCCGGGGGGAGCGGCGCCCTGGTGAAGCCGACGCCGCGCCACGACCCGCACTCGCCGAGGCAGTGCAGTGTCTCGGCGTCCCCTCGCGACGAATCGCTCATCCCAGGGTGATCAGGAGGCCACCACCCGTCAACACCCACTAGGGGTTTTGGGAGTTATGCCCTATTGGTGACAGCGCGCGGGGGCACGTATGTCGTACTTTCGCACGCCCCGTCGATGCGCCCCGCATGCTCCTTGAGCCCCGAGTGACCCAGAAGCTCCGGCCCCTGGGGCAGACCGGGCGCGCCGCGGTCCACCTCGCACCAGATGGCCTTGCCGCCGGCCTCGGCCCGCCAGCCCCAGCGGTCGGCGAGGCCGTCGACGAGTTCGAGGCCGCGGCCGTTGGTGTCGTCGCCCTGCGCGTGGCGCGGCTCGGGCGGCCGGCAGCTGGCGTCGGCCACCTCGACGCGGACGGTGCCGCCCTCGGCGGGCCCGAGCAGCATCCGCAGGACCGCCGGACAGCCCGTGTGCACCACGGCGTTGGTGACGAGCTCCGAGATCAGCAGGATCAACGTCTCGGCGACCGGCTCATCGAGCCCTATTCCGGAACCCGCCAGCCGCGAGCGGGCCCACCTGCGGGCCCGGCCCACCTCGGCGGGATCGGGACCGACCTCCAACTGAACCTGAAGCACCTGCACCGTTCACACCATCCGAACCGGCGGACACATCGCCTCGCGCCTCACAGGGACCACCATCGGGGTCACGGAACGTGATTCCCGTGAGAGACAGCATGGTTGACGTACAGTCACCGCAACAAGCGCTTCGGGCATATTCCAGCGCGAAGGAGTATGCGTGGTGCATACTGTGCGGCTCACTTTGCGGGAAACCGAACGGGAGCGCGTACGACGCCCCCGTGCGGGGCGGGCGGCGTGCGTTCCCCGGCCCGGAGCCGCCGCACTGGCAACACCGGGAGGACCGCGCCACACCACCACTCGCATCCCACGGAGAGTACCGGAGAGCGCCCCCGACTCCGGCTCGCGACGGGTGCGCCGGGCCGCCCTTGTCCACGCATCGTGACCGCCCGGCTGCGGGGAGCGCGCTCCGTCCGGGTGCCGCCCGCCACGCCCCTCAGCGCCGCGCGGCGGCCCCCAGCGCCCCCGCCAGGACCTCCGCCGCCTCGTCGGCGGACTGCCACTGCCCGGCGCGCACCCAGGCCCGTTTGAGGTGCAGATGCACATCGGCCTCCCAGGTGAAGCCCATGCCGCCGTGGATCTGGAGGCAGTCGCGCGCGCCGCGCACGGCCGCCTCGTCGGCGAGGAGTTTGGCTCCGGCGATCTCGTCGGGGTCCGCCGTGACGGCCGCCGCGTACACCGCGGCGCGCGCCACCTCGGTCCGTACGAGCATGTCGGCACAGAGGTGTTTGACCGCCTGGAACGCGCCGATCGGCTGCCCGAACTGCTCGCGCCCCTTGGCGTGTTGGACGGCGAGTTCGATGGTGCGGGACGCGCTGCCGAGCTGTTCCGCCGCGGCGAGCAGGGCCGCTTCAGGCACGTACGTACGGGTTCCGCGCGTACGGTGCAGCGGGGTCAGCGGGTCGACGGAGCGCAGCGGGACGGCGCCTTCGGTGTCACCCTGGACGTGGTCGGCCTCGTCCAGCCAGCCGGTGAGCGGCCCGTCCACCCGGGTCACCACCGTCTCGCCGCCGGCCGCGCCCGCCACCGTGCCGGCCGCGAGGTGGGTGGCGACGAGCGGGCCCGGAAGGAGCGCCCGCCCCGCCTCCTCGAACACGAGGACCGCCTCGGGGAGCCCGAGCCCCACGCCGCCCTCGCGCTCGGGCAGCCGCAGCGCGAAGAACCCGGCGTCCCCGAGCGCCCGCCACAGCGACCGGTCGAGCGCCGACCGGTCCACGGCCGCCCGCAGCGCCTCCCGGCCGAAGCGCGCTTCGAGGAGTTCACGCATCCCGGCCTTCAACGCGCTCTGGTCAGCGGTGAGTTGGAAGTCCATCAGCGCCCCTTGGGGAGGCCGAGGATGCGCTCGGCGACGATGTTCCGCTGGATCTGCGAGGTGCCGGCGGCGATGGTGTACGAGAGGGAGGAGAGCCGGTCGAGGGTCCAGTCGTGGCCGAGGTCGAACGCGTCGGGCCCGAGGACCTTGGCGGCGGTGTCGTACAGCTCCTGACGTGCGTGCGAATAGCGGAGCTTGAAGACGGAGCCGCCGACGCCGGGCACTCCCCCGCCGCGCTGGGACGCGCCGACGTTCCACTGCGTGAGCCGCCACAGCGCCGTGAACTCTGCGTTCAGGCGCCCGAGTTGGCGCCGGAGCGCGCTGTCGTCCCAGCTGCCGTTGCGGCGCGCGGCTGCGGCGAGTTCGGCGAGGGTCCGCCGGCAGGCGACCACTTCGCCGACGAAGGCGGTGCCGCGTTCGAAGGAGAGCGTCACCATGGTGACCCGCCAGCCGTCGTTCTCGGCGCCGACCCGGTTGGCGGCGGGCACGCGCACCTCGTCGAGGAACATCTCGGCGAACTCCGCCGAGCCGGCGAGGGTGCGCAGCGGGCGGACCGTGATGCCGGGCGCGTCCATCGGCATCGCGAGCCAGGTGATGCCCCGGTGCTTGGGCACGTCCTCGCCGATGCGCGCGGTCCGCACCAACAGCTCGCACCAGTCGGCCACTTCGGCGTGCGAGGTCCAGATCTTGGAGCCCGTCACGACGTAGTCGTCGCCGTCGCGGACCGCGCGGGTGCGCAGCGCCGCGAGGTCGGATCCCGCGTCCGGTTCGCTGAAGCCCTGGCACCAGATCTCGTCGCCGCGCAGGACCGGCGGCAGCCAGCGGGCCCGCTGGGCGGGGGTGCCCTCGGCGGCGATGGTGGGTCCGGCGTGCAGCAGGCCGACGAAGTTGGCGCCGACGTAGGGCGCGCCCGCCTTCTCGGTCTCCTCCAGGTAGATGAGGTGCTGGGTCGGCGTGGCGCCCCGGCCGCCTGCCGCCTCGGGCCAGTGCAGCCCCGCGTACCCGGCGTCGTACAGCATCCGCTGCCAGGCAGTGTCGTACGCGCGTCGCGCCGGCCAGTCCAACGGGTCCGGCCTGGGCGGGAGTTTCGGCAGGGCGACGCCGAGCCAGGCGCGCAGCCGGGCCCGGAAGGCCTCTTCCTCCTCGGTGCAGGTGAGGTCCATCAGCGGGTGGGCTCTGGGCTGTGGTCGTCGACGCCGGAGATCCGCGGCAGTCCGGTCACGAGGGGGCCTCCATGTATCCGATACGTATCTGATGCAGCGTCAGATTTCAGGCTAGCCCCGCGCCTCTGGACCAGCAAGGAGCGGGGGCCTACGCTCTCCGCCGTATCTGATGGGCCGTCAGTTGGGGGTTCGGCATGACCGGCACCGCACACGCACTGGGCTCCTCGCGCACGCTCTGGGAGCTGATCGAACGCCGCGCCCGGCTCACCCCGGACCGCCCGGTGCTGCTCCAGGGAGAGCGCACGCTCACCTTCGGCGCCCTGCGCGACCGGTGCGAGCGGGTGGCGGCGGGCCTGTACGGCATGGGCGTGCGGGCCGGCACGGTGGTCGCCTGGCAGCTGCCGACCCGCATCGAGACGGCGGTCCTCTCCTTCGCCCTCGCCCGGCTCGGCGCCGTCCAGTCCCCGGTGATCCCGTTCTACCGGGACCGCGAGGTCGGCTTCGCGCTGCGCGAGTCCAAGGCGGAGTTCTTCGCGGTGCCCGGCGTATGGCGCGGTTTCGACCACACCGCGATGGCGCACCGGCTCGGCGCGCGCGGCGTCTTCGAGGCGTACGACGAACTGCCGGACGCGGAGCCGGAGTCGCTGCCGCCCGCGCCGGCCGACGGCACCTCCGTGCGCTGGATCTACTGGACCTCCGGGACCACCTCCGACCCCAAGGGCGTGCTGCACACGGACCGTTCACTGATCGCGGGCGGCTCCTGCCTCGCGCACGCCCTACACCTGTCCGAGGCCGACGTGGGCTCCATGGCGTTCCCCTTCGCCCACATAGCGGGCCCCGACTACACGGTGATGCTGCTGCTCTACGGATTCCCCGCCGTGATGTTCGAGCACTTCGCACTGCCGGAGGCGCTGGCCGAGTACCGGCGCCACGGCGTGACGGTGGCCGGCGGCTCGACCGCGTTCTACTCCATGTTCCTGGCCGAGCAGCGCAAACGGCCCGGCGAGAAGGTCGTCCCCACCCTGCGGCTGCTCGCCGGCGGCGGCGCGCCCAAACCGCCCGAGGTCTACCACGCGGTCGTCCGCGAGATGGGCGTCCAGCTCACCCACGGGTACGGCATGACGGAAGTCCCGATGATCACGATGGGCGCCCCGGACGACACCGCGGAGCACCTCGCCACCACCGAGGGCTGCCCCCCGCCCGGCATGGAGATCCGCATCACCGACCCCTCGGGCGCGCTCCTGCCGTACGGGGTGGACGGCGAGGTGCGGCTGCGCGGCGAGGCGGTGTGCCGGGGCTATCTCGACCCGGCACAGTCGAGGTCCGTCTTCGACGCCGACGGGTTTCTGATCACCGGGGACGTGGGGCACGTACGGGAGTCCGGGCACCTCGTCCTCACCGGGCGGATCAAGGACATCATCATCCGCAAGGGCGAGAACATCTCCGCGAAGGAGATCGAGGACCTGCTGCACACCCACCCGGACGTGGGCGACGCCGCCGTGATCGGCCTCCCCGACGCCGAGCGCGGCGAGTTGGTGTGCGCGGTGGTCGAACAGCCGCCGGGGGCCGCGGAGTTGACGCTGCCGGGTGTCACCGCGTACCTGCGCGAACAGGGCCTGTCGGTGCACAAGTTGCCCGAGCGGCTCGAAGTGGTGGCGGCGCTGCCGAGGAACGAGACGCTGCGGAAGGTGCTGAAATACACGTTGCGGGAGCGGTTCGGCGGGGCATGACCCTGGGGTTCGCCCCCGGGGCACGGCCCTGGGGTCCGCCACCCCCCGAGGGTGGTCCCGCCGCTCTCCCCCAAGGACGGACCCATGGAACTCACCCGCAGACACCTCATACTGGGCGCCGCCGCGGTCTCCGCCACCGCGCTCCTGCCGGGCACCGCACGCGCCGCGGTGCGGCCCGCACGCACCGCCGTACGGTCCCTCGGCAGCGCCGACCCGGCCAACTGGATGGCCGGGCTCCCCGACGGCCTCTCCCTGCTGCGCATGACGATCCCGGGCACCCACGACTCCTGCTGCACCAACCCGAACAACGGCACCGAGTGGTCGCACACCCAGAACTGGGGCCTCACCCAGCAGTTGCAGGAAGGCGTCCGCTTCTTCGACATCCGCGCCAACGGGCTCCAGGACCATCTGAACGACGCGTTCGGCATCTACCACGCCGCGTACTACCAGGGCATGACCTTCGGCGACGTGCTCACGCAGAGCGCGGCCTTCCTCGACAGCCACCCCGGCGAAGTCCTCCTGATGCGGCTCAAGAAGGAGGGCGGCACCAAGAACGAGGTCGGCGCCAACTTCAAGAACGTGCTCAACGTCTACCTCGACCAGAAGGGCTGGCGCTCCCGGTTCCTGCTCACCGACCGGGTGCCCACGCTCGGCGAGGCACGCGGGAAGATCGTCCTCATCGCCCAGTTCGACAACGACTGGCCGGTGCTCCAGTGGCCCGGCGGCGACAACGACTTCCTCTCCAACCAGTACATCAAGCTCCAGGACGTCTACCAGGGCCTGTCCTGGCCGTCGAAGAAGACCGCCAAGGTCACCCAGCAGTTCGACAACGCCTTCTACGACCAGGACTCCGCGCAGCTCTACATCAACTTCACCAGCTACGCGGGCGGCGGCTGGCCCAAGGTCAACGCGGACGCGATCATGCCGGGCGTACAGAGCTATCTGACGGCGCGGCTCGGCGAGCGGACCCATCTGGGCGTCGTCCCGATGGACTTCCCCGACTTCCACGCGGACACGCTGCGCACCCTGATCGACTGGAACTGGCACTGAGCCGCACCGCACCGGTGCGGCCCGGCGGCTACGGCAGCGTCGTGAAGTAGGCGGCGAAGGCGCTCACCGCGTCCGGCTCCGTGATGCGGCCGTCCGCGTCCTTGTCGAGGGCCGCGGCCACGTCGGCCGCGACGCCGGGCGCCACGCCGAACGCACACAGCGCACGCTCGGCGTCGCGCACGGAGACCGTGCCGGCGCCGGCCGTGTCGGCCACCGCGAACGCGGCGTGCAGGAACGGCCGCGCGATCTCGGTGAACCCGCTGGTGCGGTCGCGCAGCCGCTTCATCGCGCCGCCCACGAACTCCTTGCGCGTCACCCGCTGGTCGCCGTCCACGTCCGCGATCCCGGCGAGCCCCTGCCACAGCGCCTCCGCGCCGCCGTACAGGGCCTGACCCTTGTCGCAGCGGGCGGTCGTGCCGAACGCGGCGAGCAGGGCCGCCGCCGCGGTCGAGAAGTCCGCCCGGTCGATCCAGCCGTTGCCGTCCTGGTCGAAGGAGGCGAACCGGGCCGCGACCCTCCGCTCGTACGCGTCGCTGTCGGGACTTTCCATGCTGTCCATACTGGCCATGGCCAGAGCGTACGACCGATGGGGCCCGCGCGCGGGCGATACGCGGACGCGTGCCCCGGCCGTGGCGGGCGGGGCCCCGGCTACGCGGAGAGCGGTTCGGCCAGGTCGTCGGAGGCCGAACCGACATCCCCGTACACCTCGAAGAGACGGCGCACGCCGAGCGCGGCGAGCACCTTGTTCACATGGCTGCCGTCGAGGGCGCCGCGGGCCGGCAGGATCAGCCGCAGCCGCCCCTGACAGGAGCGCATCAGGCGGCGCGCCGCGATCAGCACGCCCACCCCGCTCGAATCGCAGAACTGCACCCCCGACAGGTCCAGGACCAGATCCCGGCGGCCCTCGGCCACCGCCTCGTGCACCTGGCGCCGCAGTCTCGGCGAGGTGACCAGATCCAGCTCACCGCTGACCCGCAGCACCGTCCAGGTGCCCTGTTCGGACTCGTCCACTCTCAGCGTCACGCCACCGGTCCCTCTCTGTGCTGCCCTGCCCCCTGGGGCGCGGCTGCCCATGCCGGCCCACGCGAAACACCGCCATTACCACCGGTCGGCCCCGAGGGGGCGCACTTGAGGCAAACCTGCGTGCATTGTCAGCCCGTCGCATTACATTCGTAGATACGCAGAGACGGGCGCACAGGGGCACACGCGGGGAACGACAGGGTTGGGGAGCCTATGCCGAAGGACGCACCACCTCGGTGGGACCGCCGGATGCAGCAGCGACTCGCGCGCGGCGAGGCCGCGGCCCTCGGCGAGCTGTACGACCGGTTCGCCTCCCTGGTGCACAGCCTGGCCCACCGGGTCCTCAGCGACGAGGACGAGGCGGACCGGATCACCCGCGACGTCTTCGGATACGTGTGGGAGAACCCGGACGCCTACGACCCCAAGCAGGGCTCGATGCGCTCCTGGGTCGCCAAGCTCACCCAGCGCCAGGCCGTGCAGCGGCTGCGCCAGTCCTCCGAGGCGGCCTCACGCGCCGCGAACGGCGGATGCTCGACCGAGGAGCTCGAACTGATGGTGCGGCGCGCCTCCGCGGCGGCCCGCGCCGACTACATCGTCACGTCGATGCCGGCCCCGCTGCGCGCCGCGCTGGAGCTCGCCTACTTCCAGCGCCGCGACTACCGGCAGGCCGCCGCCGACCTCAGCATCACCGAGGACGAGGCCCGCCGGCGCCTGCGGCTCGGTCTGCAACTGCTCTCCTCGGCGACCGTCCGGCCGCCCGACGGGGCCGCGCCGCCCGGATACGGACGGGCGCTGTGACGGGGCCCGTGGAGCGCGGCGAGCCCGTGCCCGACGACGAGAACACCCCGCGCATACCGGCGCCGCGCGCGGCGGGCGACGACCTGCCGGACGGCGACCGTGCGCCCGGCGACCCCGCGCAGGGCGAGCGCGGCGGCTCCCTCCCGTTCGTGCCCGGCCCGCGCGAGACCGGGCGTGACGTTCCGCCGGAGCGCACCGGGACCGTGCGCGCGGACGCCCCCGCCGGGCTCGGCTCCCCCGCCGTCCCGCCCTCGCACGTCCCGCCCTCGCACACCGTCCTGAAGTCGCTGCTCGGCGCCTGGGCGCTGGCCGCCTGCTCCACCGAGGAGACCGACGCCGTCGAGGCGCACCTCACCGAGTGCGCGCCCTGCGCGGACGAGGCGCTGCGGCTGCGCGACGCGGTGGGCCTGCTCCAGGCGGAGCGCACCCTCGACCTCGATCCGCTGCTGCGCGCCCGGGTCCTGGAGAACTGCCTGGGCCGGCGCCCGGCCCGCATCCCGGTGCCCGTCTGGGCGGCGCCCTACGACGCGGAGGCCGCCCGGCTCGACGCGCTGCTCAACGACTTCGGCGACGCCGAATGGCATGCGCCGGTCCGCCTCACCTGGTTCGAGGACGACCGGCGGGCCGGCCGCAGGACGACGGTGGCCGGCGTCATCGGCCATCTGATGACGGTGGACGCGATGGTGGCGACCGCCCTCGGGCTCGACGAGCCGGTGCCGCTCGACGCGGGGGCCGCGGCGGCCGGGCCCACCGCGCGCACCGAGGCCCTGTGGCGCGCCGCCCAGTACCCGCTGACCCGTACGGTCCGCGAGCCGTGGCGCGAGCAGTCCCACGCGCTGATCCGCACGGTGTCCTTCGCGGGCGGCGGCGTGGCCGAACTGGACGTGCCGTACGGGGAGTTCGCGCTGCCGCTGCAGGACGCGATGCTCGACCGGGCCTTCGAGTGCTGGATCCACGCGGGTGACATCGCGGACGCGGTGGACTACCCGTACGACCCGCCGTCCGGCGCGCATCTGCACGGCATGATCGACCTGGCGGCGCGGATCCTGCCCGCCACGCTGGCCGGGCGGCGCCGGGCCGGGCTCGCCTCGCCGCCGCGCGGGCTCGTCACGGCGGGCTCCCCCGGCCGCTCGCTGCGCCTGGAGATCGAGGGCGTGGGCGGCGGCGACTGGTACATCGCGCTCGACTCGCCCGCCGCCCTCGCCTCACCCGCGCACGAGGTGGCCCATGTGGCCCTGGACGGCGTGGAGTTCTGCAAGCTGGCCGCCGGGCACGTCTCGCCGCAGGAGGCGGCGGTCGGCCAGCTCGGCGACCGCGAGGCCATCAGCGACGTGCTGTTCGCGGCGGCCTCGCTGAGCCGGCTGTGACGCGGAGCGCGCGGGCTACGCGAAGACGACCGTGCGCCGCCCGTTGAGCAGGATGCGGTGCTCGGCGTGCCACTTGACCGCCCGCGCGAGCGCCTGGCACTCGACGTCCCGGCCGATCGCGACGAGCTGCGCCGGGGTGACCTCGTGTCCGACGCGCTCCACCTCCTGCTCGATGATCGGCCCCTCGTCGAGGTCGGCCGTCACGTAGTGCGCGGTCGCGCCGATCAGCTTCACCCCGCGCGCGTGCGCCTGGTGGTAGGGCTTGGCGCCCTTGAAGCTCGGCAGGAACGAGTGGTGAATGTTGATGATCTTGCCGCTGAGCTGCTTGCAGAGATCGTCCGAGAGCACCTGCATGTACCGGGCGAGCACCACCAGTTCGACGCGCTCCTCGCGCACCAGCTCCACCAGGCGCGCCTCGGCGGCGGCCTTGGTCTCCCGGGTGACCGGAATGTGGTGGAAGGGCACGTTGTAGGAGGCGACGAGCTCGGCGAAGTCGGTGTGGTTGGAGACGACCGCCGCGATCTCGACGGGCAGCGCGCCCGACCGCGAGCGGAACAGCAGGTCGTTCAGGCAGTGTCCGAACTTCGACACCATCAGGACGATCCGCATCCGCTCCTCGGGGCGGTGGATCTGCCAGTCCATCTGGAAGGAGTCGCCGACGGCCGCGAAGCTGGCGCGCAGCTTGTCGACGGTCACCGGGGACTCGGCCGAGAAGTGGACGCGCATGAAGAAGAGACCGGTGTCGCGGTCCCCGAACTGCTGACTGTCCTCGATGTTGCAGCCCGTGATGAACAGATAGCTCGACACGGCATGCACGATGCCCTGCTTGTCCGGACAGGAGAGCGTGAGGACGTACTGGTCAGTCATCCAGGAAGGATGCCACAGACGGGCGCTCCGGCGGCCCGCCGCCCAGGGTCCGGACGCAGGGCCCGTCCGCCGGACAGACCCTAGGCCGAGCGGGTCAGGATCCTCAGCACGTCGAGCGAGCGCGGCGGGGCGTCGGGGTCCTCGCCGTCGCTCTGCGCGAGCCGTACGTGCGCCTCGCGCGCCGCCTGCACGGCCTCGGGCCACGCCTCGTGGGCGAGGTAGGCGGAGACGGGGGCGTCCGCGCCGACCTGGTGCATGATCCGCAGCACCCGCAGCACGGCGGCGTCCACGAGGGCCGCCTCACCGGAGTCGCGGAAGATGGTGCCGACGTACTTCTCGGCGGACCAGTTGTCCAGCCAGGTGTCCTCGACGAGCCGGTACACGGCGTCGGTGACGTCCCCGAACCCTTCACGTCCGGCCAGCCAGGTCTCCTCGTGGAAGACCGGGTCGGAGAGCATGTGCAGCGCGGACCGTACGTTCGTACGCCAGCGCCACCACGGCATGTCATTCGATGGCATGCCGCCCATGGTGGAGGAGCGACGGCCGCGACGGGAAGAGCCTGCTGAACCTTGCTGCACGTTTGCGATCGTACGTTCCCCGCGGCCGCCGCCCGCCCGGCCCCCGCAATTCACCCGCATCTCACCCTGTGTTGAGGTGTGTTCGCATCTCCGTTACCCGTGAGGCGGAAGTGTGCGGGTTCATGACCGGTTACGGATGGCGGCGTTCGCACGGCCCGTCGCGCTCGTTCGGCACCACGGCCACCGTGGTCGCCGTGTGGTCGGCGGTCGGCGCCACCCTCCTGTCCGGCTGTGGTGGGCTCCCCGGGGTCTCGGGGGGTTCCAGGGAGCCCATCACGGTCATGACCTGGGCGCCCGAGGGCAGCGCCGCCACCAACGCCCCCGGCATGCCGGCCATGGCCAAGGCGTTCGCGCGCTGGGTCAACGCGGACGGCGGCATCGACGGCCACGAACTGCGGGTCCTCACCTGCAACGAGCACAACACCGCGACCGGCGCATCCGACTGCGCGCGGCGCGCGGTGAAGGAGAAGGCGGCGGCCGTCGTCGGCTCGTACAGCCAGTACGACAGCGCGTTCATCCCGCCGCTCGAAGTGGCCGGCATCCCCTACCTCGGCGGGTACGGCATATCCGACCGGGAGTTCACCAGCGCGCTCTCCTACCCCGTCAACGGCGGCCAGGCCGCGCTCATCGCGGGCAGCGGGCAGGAGCTCGCCGCCGCCTGCGACCAGGTGTCCCTGGTCCGCCCCGACACCCTCGCGGGGGATGTGCTGCCGACACTGCTCGACGCCGGACTGACCGCCGCACGGCACCGCCCGGCCGCGGACATCCGTACCGCCGAGGACGCCGGCGACTACACCGACGAGGCGAAGCGCGCGCTCGAACAGGCCGGGGCGGACCCCGCCGGGAGCGGGGGCGGCCGCAAGGGGGCCGGGCAGAAGGGCGGCAAGGGCTGTGTGACGGCGGTGCTCGGCGACCGCACGGAGACGTTCTTCGACTCCTTCCGGCGCGTGGCGGACGACCCGGGGAAGGTACGGGTCGCCTCCGTCATCGGCTCGATCAACCAGCCGCTCCTCGACCGCACCGGCGGCGCGGACGGCCCCTTCGAGGGCGCGTACGTCACCGGCTGGTACCCGGAGTCCGACGATCCGCGGTGGGAGCCGATGAAGCGGGTCATCCGCGAGCACGCCTTCGGGGACGACGCGATCGACGCCGCCGACTCCGGGGTGCAGACCACCTGGATCGCGTACACCGCCCTGAAGAAGCTCGTCGAATCCCTCCACCAGGACTCGGTCCGCGCCCTCGACCTGGTGCGCGCGCTCAACAAGGGCGTCACCGTGGACACCGGCGGGCTCACGCCCGTCCTGCGCTGGCGCTTCGAGGACATGCTCGCCGCGGCGGACTTCCCGCGCATCGTCAACCGTCAGGTCACCTTCCAGGTGGTGCGCGACGGGCGGCTCGTCGCCCTCAAGAAGGGCTTCACCGACGTGAGTTCGACCATGGAGGCGTCCGCCGCCAACGGCTGACCCCGGCGCGCGGGGCCGCCGGGGCGGTCGCCGTCCCGGCCTACAGCTGGGTGGCTCCGCGCTTGGTCAGCTGGTACTTGGCGGCGATCGCGTTCCACAGGCCCGAAGCCTCCTGCTTGGACTTCGTCGCCTCGCCGCTCGCCTTGTCGCCCTGGCCGGCGTCCTTGGTGCGCTTGGCGTGGCCGTCCTTGCAGTTCTTGCCCTTGTCGGCGGCGACCGCGTCGGACCACGCCGCGTAGTGGTTGTCGGCGGAGGCCGAGGACTGCCAGGCCTTGGTGAGCGCGGCGGAGAGCCGGTCGTGGTTGGGCAGCTTGTCCAGGGAGAGCGCGCCGAGCCGGGTCACCAGGTCGCCGCGCTGCTTGGCGGCGGAGCGCAGCGACGTGGACGCCTGGTCGAGCTTGTCGCAGGCGCGGATCTCGGCGACCGCGCCGATCACCGCGTCCCGGCTGCTGCCGCTGTCGGCGAGCACCTTGTCGAGCGCCTGTGCCTGCGCCTTCGCCGGGTCGGCGGCGTCGTCCTTGGCGTCGCCGGAGCCCTTGGCGACGGGCGAGCTGACGCCCGCGGGCTGCTTGTCGTCCTTCGAGGCGCCGTCGTCACCGCCGCTGAGCAGGGCGCCCGCGCCGAGCCCGATGGCCGCGCACCCGACGACCACGGCGGCGATGAGCGCGACCGGCGACCTGCGCCGCCGCGGCTCCGGTTCGTACGCCGACTGCTGCCCCGGCGGGTCCTGGTGCGGGGGCTGCGCGGCGAACTGCGGCTGGAACTGGCCGCCCTGGGTTCCCGCGGCCGGATAGGGCGCCGGCTGCTGCCGGTTGAGCGGGACGGACGGCTGGAAGCGCGGCAACTGCGCGCCCTCGGTGGCCTGTTGGGGCGCACCGTTCGCGCCGTTCGCCCGGAAGAGGCTGTCGAACTCGGCGGGGGGCTGCCGGTCGCCCGGCGCGCCCGGCCGTATGCCGTACGGGGCGTCCTGCGGGGCCGGCGGCACCGGCGGCAGGAACTGCGTCGGGTCGGCGCCGGAGCCCTGGGCGTGCCCCTGGGCGCCCGGGAAGCCCTGATGGCCGGCGCCCTCGGGCGGCATCGCGCCGGGCACGGGGGCGAGGTACTGCGTGGCCTCACTGCCCGAGGTGCCGGGAGCGCCCGGAATGCCGGGGTTGCCCGGGGCCCCCGGGACCGGGGCCAGGTACTGCGTGGCCTCGCCGCCGAAGGTTCCGGTGCCGCCGGGCACGGGCGCGATGTACTGGGTCGCCTCGGAGTCGCCGCTCCCGGGCGGCACCGGCGCGAGGTACTGCGTGGCCTCGCTGCCCGAGGTGCCCAGGCCGCCGTGGGCACCGTTGCCGCCGTTGCCGCCGTATCCCTCGGGACCGCCGTGGCCGCCCGGGACGGGGGCGATGTACTGCGTCGCGTCCGCGTCGCGGCCGCCGTTCTCGGGCGGCAGCGGCTGCCCGAAGGTGGCCGGACCCTGGCCGGGCTGCGCGCCGTGGCCCTGCGGGCCCCACGGCTGCCCCCACGGCTGGGCGCCGGGCGGGGCGGGCCGCCCGGGGCCGGGGAGCGGGCCGCTCCCGTCGGCGGGCAGCACGACGCCCTCGTGCGCGGGCCGCACAGCCGGAAGCTGCGGCTCGTCACCCTGTCGGCTCTGCTGCGTCACCGGAACTCCTGTACGTGGACCTAGGAATCGTCGGTTCACGCTACCGGGTCCCCCCACGCCCTTGCCAAGCCCTCCCCAGACCCCCTGCTCAGGCGCCCTTGACGGCAGACGCTCAGGCTGCTTGCACCTCCACGCGCTCCCCGAACTCCCGCACCGCGGGCTCGTCCGCGTACGGCTCCAGGCGCTGTTGCAGGTCCTCCAGATAGTCCGCGCCCCGGTGGGAGCGCAGCGTGGACAGGAGCTCCACGGCGCGGGTGCCCGTCGCGCACGCCTGCTCCACCTCGCGCTGCTGCACCTGGGCGGTGGCCAGCAGGACGAGACCGATGGCGCGGCGTCGCGCCCGCGACTCGGGGTGCCCGGCGAGCGACTCCTCGGCGCACCGGGCGGCCGCCTCCGACTGGCCCAGATCCCGGTGGCAGTGGGCGAGTTCGTCGGCGAGGTAGGCGTGGTCGAAGTGGGCGATCCACGGCGGGTCGTCGCCCGAGTCCGGGTCCGCGGCGTCCAGCGCGGTCAGGGCGCGGCCCGAGACGAGCTGGCAGGTGCGCGCGTCGCCGAGCAGGGCGTGCCCGCGCGCCTCGGCCGCGTAGAACATCGCCTCGGCGCGCGGGGTGACCCGGCCGCGGGCGCCTTCCTGTGCGGCGCGCGCCAGTTGGGCGATCTCGCGCGGATTGCCGAGCTGGGCCGCGAGATGGCTCATGGACGCGGCCAGGACGTAGCCGCCGTAGCCCCGGTCGTCGGCGGCCTGGGCCAGGCGCAGCGCCTGGATGTAGTAGCGCTGGGCGAGGCCCGGCTGGCCGGTGTCGACGGCCATGTATCCGGCGAGTTCGGTGAGCCGGGCCACCGCGGCGAACAACTGCCGCCCCACGGACTCCCGGTAGGACCCGGCGAGCAGCCCGGACACCACGCTGTTGAGGTAGTGGACGACGACCGGCCGCACATGACCGGCGCCGAAGCGGTGGTCGAGCCGGATGAGGGCGTCGGTCATCGCCTTGACCGCTTCGACGTCGGCGGCCCCGACGCGCTGGCCCGCGCTGCGCGCGACCTGGGAGTCGGCGCCGGTGATCAGCCAGTCCCGGCTGGGCTCGACGAGCGCGGAGGCCGCGACGGTGGAGCCGGACAGGAAGTCGCGCCGGCCCACGTCGCTGCGCCACAGCTCGCAGACCTGCTCGATCGCGCCGAGCACGGTGGGCGAGAACTGGAGCCCGACGCCCGACGCGAGGTTCTTGCCGTTGGCCATGCCGATCTCGTCGATCGTGACCGTACGGCCCAGTTTGCGGCCGAGGGCCTCCGCGATGATGCCGGGCGCCCTTCCCCTCGGCTGCTGTCCGCGCAACCACCGCGCCACGGACGTCTTGTCGTAGCGGAGGTCGAGGCCCCGCTCCGCTCCGACCATGTTCACGCGGCGGGCGAGGCCGGCGTTGGAACATCCGGCTTCCTGGATGAGCGCCTGCAGACGTTCGTTGGGCTGGCGGGCGACGAGAGGCCTGGCTGCCATGAAAACCCCCTGGAGCGGCAGTGATCAGCACCCTGATCATTGCCCTGCGAATATGCAGAGAAACGAGGAGAATCGGGAATATGGCGTCATTGCCCAAATTCCCGGCTGCTTCCCCCGCATAGGGCTACCCTGCCGCCGACGCACAGCCGCACGCGCGCCCCCGCCCATGCACCCATGCGCCCCATATGCAGGACCGATACCCCTGATCCCGCCGTCACCGAGCCCGTAACCCTGGGTGGTGGCCCCCGTTGAGTCCGTCGTGGAAGAAACCATCACAGGCACGGGCACGGATACGGAATCCGCACAGATCCCCAAGCAGCGCGGCGAACAGCTCCTGGACAGCGCCGTACGGTACGCGGAGGAGCGGCACTGGGACGTCTTCCCCGGTACGTTCCTCGAAGCCGACGAGGGGGTCGAGCGCTGCTCGTGCGGTGACACGGCGTGCCCGAAGCCGGGTGCGCACCCCGCGCGGCCCGACTGGGCGACCCAGGCGACGGGCAGCGCCGTCGCGGCCCGCCGGCTGTGGTCCAAGAGCCCCCGCGCCTCGATCCTGCTTCCCACCGGGCGCACCTTCGACGCCATCGACGTGCCGGAGTCGGCCGGGTTCCTCGCGCTGGCCCGCATGGAGCGGATGGAACTCACGCTCGGCCCGGTCACCTGCACCCCCGACCGCCGGATGCTGTTCTTCGTGCTGCCGGGCGCGGGCGCCAAGGTCCCCGACCTGGTACGGAAGTTGGGGTGGTCGCCGGCCGCGGTCGACCTGGTCACCCGCGGCGAGGGCGACTACGTGGCGGCGCCGCCGACCCGGGTCGGCGGTTCCGGCGCCGTGCAGTGGGCGCGCCGCCCCACCCCCGCCAACCGCTGGCTGCCGGACGCGGAGGAGCTGATCAGCCCGCTCGCCTACGCCTGCGGACGCGAGGCCGCCGACGCGAGGGCGCGACGCCCCTAGGGTCCCTGCGGCCTCGGCTCCTATGGTGTGCGGGTAGGCATCACCACGGGGATGAGAGGCACCACCATGCCGGACCAGGCATTCGAAGGATCGTCGGACACGGCGGGCGGAGCGCGGAGCGCACCGCCCGCCGTCCGCGTACAGGGGCTGTGGAAGCGCTTCGGCGAGCAGATCGCGGTGGCGGGGATCGATCTGGAGCTGCCCGCGGGCAAGTTCATCGGTCTGGTCGGACCGAACGGCGCGGGCAAGACCACCACCCTGTCGATGGTGACCGGGCTGCTCAGGCCGGACCAGGGGAAGGTCGAGGTCGCGGGGCACGACGTGTGGGGCGACCCGGTCGCGGTCAAGTCCCGCATCGGCGTACTGCCGGAGGGGCTGCGCCTGTTCGAGCGGCTCTCGGGACGCGAACTGCTCGGCTACTCGGGCCGGCTGCGCGGGCTGCCCGGCGCCGAGGTCGACAAGCGGGCCGCGCAACTCCTCGACGTGCTCGACCTCGCCGGCTCCCAGCACAAGCTGGTCGTCGACTACTCGACGGGCATGCGCAAGAAGATCGGGCTCGCCGCGGCCCTCCTCCACAACCCCGAAGTCCTCTTCCTCGACGAGCCGTTCGAGGGCGTCGACCCGGTCTCCGCACAGACCATCCGGGGCGTCCTGGAGCGCTACACCGGCTCCGGAGCCACCGTCGTCTTCTCCAGCCACGTCATGGAGCTCGTCGAGTCGCTGTGCGACTGGGTCGCCGTGATGGCCGCGGGCCGCATCCGGGCGCAGGGCACCCTGGCCGAGGTCCGCGGCGACGCCGGTTCGCTCCAGAACGCGTTCCTCGAACTCGTCGGCGCGGGCGGCCGCACCACGGGGGACTCGCTCGACTGGCTCGGCGGCGGTGCGCGATGAGCCGGCCCCCGACCTCCGTGGCCGCGCCTTCGGCCCCGCCCACGATGGGCACCGCCGCCCTGATGCCCGTCTTCGTACGCCTCAAGCTGTCGCTCCTGAAGAACGGGCTGCGGCGTTCCGGCGGGCGCCGGGCCGCGTACATCACCTCCGCCGTGCTCGCCCTGCTCTTCGCCGCGCTGCAACTCGTCGGCCTGATCGCGCTGCACGGCAACGCGCACGCCGCCACCGTGGCGGTGCTCGGCGTGACGGTGCTGGCGGTGGGCTGGACCGTCGTGCCGCTGTTCTTCCCGAGCGGCGACGAGACCCTGGACCCGACCCGGCTCGTCATGCTGCCGCTGCGGCCAGGCCCGCTCGTCGGCGCGCTGCTCGTGGCCTCCCTGGTGGGGATCGGGCCGCTGTTCACGCTCTGCCTGGTGCTCGGCTCGGCGATCGCCGTCACCCACGGCCTGGGCGCGGCCCTGCTCGCCGTCGTGGCGGTGCCGCTCGCGCTGCTCGTGTGCCTGGCGCTGGCCCGCGCGGTGGCCGCCGCCAACACCCGGCTGCTCACCTCCCGCAAGGGCCGCGACCTCGCGGTTCTGAGCGGCCTGATCATCGCGGTCGGCATCCAGTTCGTGAACTTCGGCATGCAGCGGCTCGGCAGGTCCGGCGGGATCACCGCGCTCGACCCGGTCGCGGATGTCGTCCGCTGGCTGCCGCCGGCCTCGGCGATCGGCGCGGTCGACTCGGTGAGCGAGGGCGCGTACGTGCGCGCTGCCGCTCAACTCCTGCTGTCTATGGGCGCGTTGGGGCTGCTCCTGTACGCGTGGAAGCGCTCCCTCGTGAAGCTGATGACGACGCCGGACGGTTCGACGCTCGCCGCGTCCGACGCCTCCCGCAAGGAGTCCACGGGCCGGGGCCTCACCTCGCTGCTCCCCGACGGCCGCACCGGCACCGCGATCCTGCGTACGCTGCGCTACGCCTGGCGGGACCCCAAGACGAAGGCGGCGTGGATCACCTCGCTGGCGATCGGCCTGATCGTGCCGGTCTTCAACGCGCTCCAGGGCGCCGGCACGGTCTACTTCGCGTGCTTCGCGACGGGCATGCTCGGCATGCAGATGTACAACCAGTTCGGGCAGGACACCTCGGCGTTCTGGATGGTGCTCCTGAGCATCTCCTCGACCCGGGACGCCTATCTGGAGCTGCGGGCGCGGGCGTTGGCGCTGCTCATGGTGACGCTTCCGTACACGGTGCTCGTGGCGGCGGTCACGGCGGGCATGCTCGACGACTGGGCGAAGCTGCCCGAGGTCATCGGGCTCGCGCTGTCGCTGCTCGGCGCGATGCTGGCGACGGGTTCGGTGGCGTCGGCGACGCTGGCGTACTCCATCCCGCAGGACAGCCGGAAGAACGTGGCGCCGGGGCAGGGCGGGATCGCGGCGCTGTCGATCTTCGGCGGGATGGTGGTGAGCGCGGTGCTGTGTGCGCCGATGATCGCCCTCGCGATCTGGCTGCACGTGTCGGGCAACCATGCAGGGCTGTGGCTGCTGTTGCCGCTGGGGGCGGTGTACGGGGGGCTCGTGTGCTGGGCGGGGCTGAAGGTGGCGGCGCCGCGCACGGCCGACCGCCTCCCGGAAATCCTCTCCGCGGTCAGCACCGGCTGACCCCACGGGGCCGGGGTGGGCTGAGGGTGTCCACGCCGCCCGGCTCCAACCCGCCGGGCGGGGGCCGGGGTTGCCCCGGCTCGGCATCCCGCCGAGGCCGGCCCACCTGGGGGCGCGGGGAACTGCGCGGGCGCCCCAGCACGGTGTGCAGACGAAGGCCGGGGCGGGGTTGCTGGGGCTCTGCCCCAGACCCCGGGGGATGCCCCACCCCGCCCCTTCCCGAAACCCTCCGGGGGCGGGAGAAGGGGCTGAGGTCCAAACCCCTGGGGCTCCACCCCAGACCCCGTTCGCGCCCGAAAGGCGCTCGTCCTCAAACGCCGGACCGGCTGAAAGGGCGCGCTCGTCCTCAAACGCCGGACGGGCTGGGGATGTGCGTGCTGCCCGGCATAGCGTAGGCGGCGCTACGGCGTGAGCGCGGTGGTCAGGAAGGGCTGGACCGCGTCGCGCCACCCCTCCGGCTGGTCGTAGTGGACGAGGTGCCCCGCGTCCGCCACCTCCGCGTACTGCCCGCGCGGCAGCACCCGCACCATCTCCTGGGCCTCCGCGCGGCCCAGCTCGCCGTCGAGGCCCCGTACGACCAGGGCGGGGCACTCGACCTGGGCCAGCTCCTCCCAGTGCGCGTCGTACACCCACGTCTCGCGGGACGTCAGCATCTGGCGGCGCGAGAAGACCGGGCGCCAGCCGTCCGCCCGCTCCGCCATCACCTCCGCGAAGAACTCGCCCCGCGAGGGAGTGGGCCGCTCCACCCACGGGTCGTCCTCGCCGAACCACTTCCGTACGTCGGCGAGCGTCGCGAACGGCACCGGCCACGCCTTGAACCAGTCCTCCCATTCGCGCTGCGACGCCGCCCCGAGCGCCGAGGCCCGCATGTCGCAGATGATCAGGGCGCGCACCAGGTCGGGCCGCTTCGCCGCGAGCTGCCACGCCGTGAGGGCGCCCATCGAGTGGCCGATCAGCGTCACCGGCGCGAGGCCCAGCTGCTCGATGGCGGCCTCCGCGTCGGCCACGTAGACCTCGCGCGTGAAGGGCCCCTCGGCCGGCTTGTCGCTGCGGCCGTGGCCCCGCTGGTCGAGGGCGACCGCCCGGTGCTTCTCGGCGAGCCAGCGCGCCGTGGACGCCCAGTGCGAGGCCCGGCCCATCAGGCCGTGCAGCAGGAGGACCCCGGGGGCGCCGTCGGCCTCCGGGCGGTCCTTGGGCTCCGCGAACTCCCAGGCGGCGAGGCGAACCCCGCCGGTCCCCGTCACATCGATGCGCCGCACCATGTGCCCTGGCACCCCCTTCAGTCCCCGCACAGCTCCCGCGTGGTCAGTTCACGGCAGAGTATCGAACCCCTATTCGAAAACTCGCACATCTCGCGCAACACCCCTCGTTCGAGTGACCACGCTCAAGGATTGACGTCACGTGCCGAGGGGAGATCTTCTCCGGGAGGCGGGCCGCTCGGGGAAGACGGTCCGCGGGGGTCGACCCTGGGAGCTCGGGGCTCCGGGTCGACACCGGGGAGGACAGGCCCCGGCGCCGCGAGGCGCCGGGGCCCTGGTCTTCCCGAAGCGGAGTCTCCCGCGACACGGGCGGATGCGGCGTCATCATGGCCGCCCCCTCCCCTGCCGCCCGCCTTCGCGGTCGAATGGCTCACGCCACAGCCTCGCACGCGATCCGCCCGGCCGCTGCCGTTCCGCCCGGAAACCGGCCTTCCCCGCAGGCTTCCCGCACCCTTCGACAGGTGCGGTCAACTCCCTTGCGGGGAACGGCCGGTGACGTTCCGTCACGTGAGGGCCAACGGGCGGGGGAGCGGCAGTACCGCGCCCGCCTCAGCGCTTGGCGACGAACACGTGCGACGCGACGTCGGCCGCCAGCTCCGCGGCCTCGCCGCTGCTGCCGACCAGGACCCCGCCCGGCGACTGCGTCACGCTCACCACGGAGCCGGGCTGCACGCCCGCCCGTCGCAGCGTGTACATCAGCTGGGCGTCGGTCTGGATCGGCTCGCCGATCCGGCGCACGACCACCGTCTTGCCCTCCGGGCCCGGGTCGAGCTCGCCCAGGCTGATGATGCCGTCCTCCAGGAAGGCGTCCGCCTCGGTCTTCTCGCCCAGCTCCTCGAGGCCCGGGATCGGGTTGCCGTACGGAGACTCGGTCGGGTGGCGCAGGAGCTCCAGGACGCGGCGCTCCACCGCCTCGCTCATGACGTGCTCCCAGCGGCAGGCCTCCGCGTGGACCTGCTCCCACTCCAGGCCGATCACGTCGACGAGCAGGCACTCGGCGAGCCGGTGCTTGCGCATGACGCGCGTGGCCAGGCGGCGGCCCTCGTCGGTCAGCTCCAGATGACGGTCGCCCGCCACCTGGACCAGGCCGTCGCGCTCCATGCGCGCCACCGTCTGGCTCACGGTCGGGCCGCTCTGGTCCAGGCGCTCGGCGATGCGGGCGCGCATGGGGACCACACCCTCCTCCTCAAGTTCGAGGATGGTGCGGAGATACATCTCCGTGGTGTCGATCAGTCCGGACATACGTGCCCCTCGATGCTGTGACATAAAAACGTCGTGCCGCTGGCCCTGGACCAATTCTGACGCATCGCACTGACAACCGTGCCATCGCGACCGTTCCCCATCTTGACCCACTGGCCGTGGACACCGTATTGACAGGGGAAAGGTCCAGACCGCACCGTGATCGGCGCACGGTCGTTTACCCACCCCTGAAAGGGTCCTCGGCGATGAACGAGAGCAAGCTGGCCGGTCAGTTCTTCGACGCCGCGATCGGGCTCCTGGGGCGGGTGCGGGACGAGGAGTCGCTGAACATCGCCGCCGCCGGCGCCGTGATCGCCGACACCGTGGAGGCGGGCGGGCGGCTCTTCGCCTTCGGCGCCGGACACTCCTCGCTCGCCGCGCAGGACGTGGTCTACCGGGCCGGCGGGTTCGCCCTGATGAACCTGCTCGCCGTGCCGGGCGTGGTGGGCGTCGACGTCATGCCGGCGACCCTCGGCTCGGCCCTCGAACGCGTCGACGGCCTGGCCGGCGCGGTGCTCGACTCCAGCCCCGCCAAGCCGGGCGACGTCCTCGTGATCATCTCGCTGTCCGGGCGCAACGCGCTGCCCGTGGAGATGGCGATGAACGCGCGGGCGCTCGGGCTCAAGGTCATCGGGGTCACGTCGGTGGCGTACGCGGAGAACACGCGGTCCCGGCACGTCTCGGGGACGTTCCTGCGCGATCACTGCGACGTCGTGCTCGACAGCAAGATCGCGGTGGGGGACGCGGAGCTGACGTACGAGGGCGTGTCGGCGCCCTTCGCTCCCGCGTCGACCGTGGTCACCAGTGCGCTGATGCAGGCGACGATGGCTGCGGCGGCGGAGGCGCTGGTTGCCCGGGGGGTGGAGCCTCCGCTTCTTCGTTCGGGGAACGTCGATGGGGGCCACGAGTGGAACGGGCGGGTCATGGCGGAGTACGGGGACCGGATCTTCTTCCGCCACTGAGGCTCCGCCGGAGGTGAGCGGGGGCGCGGGCTCGGCGCCGGGTGCCCTGTCGGGCGCGGGGCTGCGTGTTCTGCGCGGCTCCGCGGCGGTGGGCGCGGCCGCGTGGCTCGGTACCGGGTGCCCTACAGGGGCGCGGGGCTGTGCACTTTGCGCGGCTCCGCCGCGGTGGGCGCGGGTCGTGGCTGCGACTCCGGGTGCCCTACAGGGGCGCGGGGAACTGCGCGAGACGCGGGCACGGTCTGCAGACGAAGGCTGGGTTGCTGGGGCTCCGCCCCAGACCCCGGGAGTCACCCCACCCCGCCCCTTCCCGAAACCCTCCGGGGGTTATGAACGGGCTGAGGTACAGACCCCTGGGGCTCCGCCCCAGACCCCGTTCGCGCCCGAAAGGCGCTCGTCCTCAAACGCCGGACCGGCTGAAAGGGCGCGCTCGTCCTCAAACGCCGGACCGGCTGAAGCGCGCTCGTCCTCGCACGCCGGACCGGCTGAGGTGGCCGCATGGGCCGGGGTTGAGCAGCCGGACGGGCTGGAGAGGCCGCGGTCGGGCGGCCTGCCGAGGGAAGGGGATGCCTATGCCAGGCACTCTGGCAAGGGCCGCCCGCCCCCGGGGCGGCTCAGCGGGGGTGGGCGGGGGCGGTCAGGGCGGCCGCGAGGGCTACGTGGGAGGCCACGCTCTCCGCGTACGCCGCGTCGGGGCGCTCGAAGGCCGGGCGGGACGGACCGCGCAGGAAGGTCAGGACGCCCAGCGTACGGCCCCGGCTGCGCAGCACCACGCACAGCGCGTGCGCGGCGTCCCGCGGCCACTGGCGTTCCGCCGCCCACGCCTCGGCCGCCGCACACGCCTCGGCCCCCGAACCGCCCGCGCAGGCCCGTACCGAGCCCGTGCGGTCCACCGCCTGGAGGGCCGGGTGGCCCGGTGGGTAGCGGACCGGGATGCCGCCGCCCGCCACCGGCGCCGCGGGGCCCGGCGTGCCGGCCGGGGTGGCGACGGTCCGTACCAGCCGCTCCCCCACCACCAGGTCGACCAGGGCGTGGTCGGCGAAACCGGCCACCGCGAAGTCCAGGTGCGTGGTGATCGCCTCCATCGGGTCCTCGCACTCCGCGGCGTTGCGCGCGGCCCGGTGCAGCTGGTTGGAGCGGAAGCGGAGCCGGTCCGCCTCCTGCTCCGCCAGCTTCTGGTCGGTCACGTCCTGGAAGAGCCAGCCGACCCCCAGCGGAACCGGCTCCTCCGCGAGCGGTGAGGACAGCCGCAGGAACCCGCTGCGCAGGCAGCGCCGCCGCTCGCCCTCGGCGGTACGCAGCACCACCCACACCTCGGCGGGGCTGGCCGGCGGGCCCTCGGCCAGGACGTGCTGGAGCGCGCCCTCCAGCTCCTCGACGCCCTGGACGATCAGCTCGCCCAGCGGGCGCCCGAGCAGGGTCGCGCGGGCGGTGCCGAGCGCCCGCGCGGCGTAGGCGCTGACGACGGTGGGGCGCAGGTCCACGTCGACGAGGACGACACCCCAGGACCCGTCCTCGAAGAGCGCCTCGCTCAGCGCGATCGACCGCTCCAGGTCGATCTGCGCGTGCACCTCGCTGAACGCGCAGTACACCCCGGCCGCGGCGCCGTCCGCACCCCGCACGCCCGCCGACTGCGTACGGACCAGGACGCGGCTGCCGTCCTTGCGCAGCAGGGCGAACTCGTGGACCTGGCGGCCCGGCGCGCCCATCACCGCCATGAGGCGCCGGTGGATCTCCTCTGCGTCGGCGGCCCGCACCGCCCAGCCCGCGAATCCCCTGCGGCCGACGGCCTCGGCGGCCGGCCAGCCGAGGATCCGCTCGGCCTCGCGGTTCCAGTGGGTGACCACGCCGTCCGCGTCGAAGGCGCAGAGCGCGGCGTCCATCCCGTCGAGGAGCGCGGCGAGGAGGTCCCCGCCGGGTTCCTGCGCGGGCGGGCCCGCGGGCTCCGTACCGGATCCCTCCGGGTCCGTGACCCGGGTGGTCTCGCTCCGGGAAACACTCATCCTGGCACCCCCTGCAGGACGTGGCCGCCGCGTCGCACGGCTGACGCGCGGAGTCACCCGCGCGGGATCATTCAACTGGAACGTGACGCAGCCCACACCGGCTTCGCGGAAATCTTTTCGGCCAACGGCCGGTACCGGCCACGTCGGGGTGGCGGAGGGGGCCCGCGAGCGGCTCGGGAGTAGCTCGGGACCGACTCGGGACCGGCTCGGGAGCGCTGCGAATAAATGGGTTGAGGGGCGTCGGGGCGGTGCCTAATGTGTGGTGCACACGAGAAGGGAGGTGGTTTGACAGATGTATGCAAACCGGACGCGTGAGGTGACTGCGGGCTGACTGCCCGCCAGTCGCACTCTTAGTGCGGTGCCGGCGTCACGTCGGCCGAAATTCCCAGCAGTCACCGACCCGCGGGCTCGCCGGTACGTCCGGCCGGCTCCTCTCCGGAGGACCCGAGCCCGCGGGTCTCTGCGTGTCCGGGCCCGGGTGTGCCTCAGGGCGCCAGGCGCTCCACGTGCCAGGTGTCGCCCTCGGCGGCGTACCGCAGCCGGTCGTGCAGCCGGTTCTCGTGGCCCTGCCAGAACTCGACGCTCCCCGGCGCGACCCGGAACCCGCCCCAGTGCTCGGGCGCGGGGACCTCGCTCCCCTCCGGGTAACGGGCCGTCAACTCCTCGTACCGCTCGGTCAGTTCGGCCCGCGAGGCGATCACCGTGGACTGGTCGCTGGCCCAGGCGCCGAGCCGGGACCCGTGCGGCCTACTGCGGAAGTAGCGCTCGGTCTCGGCGCGCGGGACGCGGGCCGCGGTGCCGGTCACGATGACCTGGCGGGCCAGTTGGTGCCAGGGGAAGAGCAGCGAGACGTACGGGTTCGCGGTGAGCTCGGCCGCCTTGCGCGAGGTGTAGTTGGTGAAGAAGACGAAGCCGTGCTCGTCGTACGACTTCAGGAGCACCGTGCGGGTCGAGGGGCGGCCGTCGGGGGTGGCGGTGGCGACGACCATCGCGTTGGGCTCGTGCAGGCCGCCGGCGACGGCCTCCTTGAACCAGCGGGCGAACTGCCCCATGGGCGTGGGGGCGAGGTCCTCCTCGACGAGGAGGGTGGTGCGGTACTGCTCGCGCATCGCTGCGGGGTCCAGGTCGGTCACCCGGCCCATCCTGCCGCACCGCCGCGCCGCGCCCGGCGGTGGCCCATTCTGCCCGCGGCGGCGGGGCATTAACCCTGTACCGCCGAATTGCGGCAGTGTGCCGGATGTCACGCTTCCCCGCGTCGTCGGGACCCGCCAAACTCTCGGCTGGGCCACTGTGGCCTCCATACACACGTTCAGCCCGCGGCGGGATTCCTGACCGCCGTACGGGGCATGACCGAGGGACCCGGGGCGGCACGGCCCGCCCGCAGCCCGTCGCACACACCCTGAGGAGCCGCCTGATGTCCGACTTCGTACCCGGACTTGAGGGAGTCGTCGCGTTCGAGACGGAGATCGCCGAGCCGGACAAGGAGGGCGGCGCCCTTCGCTACCGGGGCGTCGACATCGAGGACCTGGTCGGACACGTCTCGTTCGGGAACGTGTGGGGCCTGCTGGTGGACGGGGCGTTCAACCCCGGCCTTCCGCCGGCCGAGCCGTTCCCCATCCCCGTCCACTCCGGCGACATCCGGGTGGACGTGCAGTCCGCGCTGGCCATGCTGGCGCCGGTGTGGGGGCTCAAGCCCCTGCTCGACATCGACGAGCGGACCGCCCGCGACAACCTGGCCCGCGCCGCCGTCATGGCGCTCTCCTACGTGGCCCAGTCGGCGCGCGGGCAGGGCCTGCCGATGGTGCCGCAGCGCGAGATCGACAAGGCCGAGTCCGTCGTCGAACGGTTCATGATCCGCTGGCGCGGCGAGCCGGACCCCAAGCACGTCAAGGCGGTCGACGCGTACTGGACGAGCGCGGCCGAGCACGGCATGAACGCCTCGACGTTCACCGCCCGCGTGATCGCCTCGACCGGCGCGGACGTCGCGGCCGCGCTGTCCGGCGCGGTCGGCGCGATGTCGGGCCCGCTGCACGGCGGAGCGCCCTCGCGCGTGCTCGGCATGATCGAGGAGATCGAGCGGACCGGGGACGCGACGGCGTACGTGAAGCGCGCCCTCGACAACGGCGAGCGCCTGATGGGCTTCGGCCACCGCGTCTACCGCGCCGAGGACCCGCGCGCCCGCGTGCTGCGGCGCACCGCGCAGGAGCTGGCCGCGCCGCGCTTCGAGGTGGCGCAGGCGCTGGAGAAGGCGGCGCTCGAAGAGCTGCACGCGCGCCGGCCCGACCGGGTGCTGGCGACCAACGTGGAGTTCTGGGCGGCGATCGTGCTGGACTTCGCCGAGGTCCCGGCGCACATGTTCACGTCGATGTTCACCTGCGCGCGCACCGCCGGCTGGTCGGCGCACATCCTGGAGCAGAAGCGCACGGGCCGTCTGGTGCGTCCCTCGGCCCGCTACGTGGGTCCCGGCTCGCGCGAGCCGCAGTCGATCGAGGGGTACTCGGACACGCTGGGCGTCGCCGACTTCGCGGGCTGAGGGCGGGCGGCGGGCGCGCGGGCGGGAGCCGCGGGCGGGCGCGGACAACTCGGCGGTCTCACATGGCGTAGCCGACCGATGACAGAACGCGACACTGCGTCAGGTGCGGGCTAGCGTCGGATTCGTACCATTCGTCCACCCCGAATGTGGAGTTCCCTGTGAGCCTCATCCGACGCGCCGCCGTTGCGGCCGTTCTCTCCGTCGCCGTGACCGTTCCCGCCGCCGCGGTCGCCCAGGCCGCCCCGCTGACCGCGCCGAGCGTCGCCGCCCACGACAACCACGGCTACAACGACAACCACAACTACGGCAACCAGCACCGCCACTACGGCCTGCTGAGCGGCCTGCTCTACATCCTCCTCTGACCGGGGAGCACCGCCACGGGCGCGCGCCCGGAACCTCTTGGGTTCCGGGCGCGCGCCCGTGTCGCGTGGGATCTCCGGCGGCGTCGGATCACTCCACCGAGGGCACGAGACCCATCAACGGCGTCACCGGGTCGGTGAGCTGGTGGAGCTGGCTCAGGTCGTTGAGGTGACTGAGCCCGGCCAGCTGGTTCTTGACGCTGGGGAGCTGGGCCGCGTACGGGGCGGGGATGCCGCTGGTGGCGATGTTGTCCAGCTCGCTGAGCGGGTTCACCGGCTTGACCAGGTGGTCGAGGGGGCCCGCGGCGTTCGCGCCGGTGACGGCGAGACCGGAGACGCCGGCGGCGACAGCGAGGACAGTGGCGATGCGTCGAGTTGAGATCACGCCTGCACAACAGGGGAGCGGCGGCCCCGGACACGGCCGCCCCCCGCTCTCACCCGACAGGCGTACCTGCCGGCCGGCCCGGCCCGGCTCCGGAACGGGCCGCTGGGGAACGGGCCGCTCCGTGGCTGTTCGCGGAACCCGTTCGCTCCTAGAGCCCGCGCGACCAGGTGTAGCTCGCCGGCACCGGGCGGGTGTCGGTGTCCTTGGTGAGGACGAGGGCGATCTCGTCGTGCTCGCGCAGCACGATCGCGGCGGGGTTCCCGGCGACCGCGCGCCCGTTGACGTACGCCCTCAACCGGCGCCCGGGGCCCGCGTGGAGGCCGCCGATGCGGTCCTCGGCGAGCGGCACGCGCCATTCGGCCATGAACTGGCCGAGGGTGAAGTCGGCCCGCTTCGGCGACTCGACGTGGATCACACCGCTGGTGTCGTGGGTGTGCAGGGGACTGATGAGACGGCGCGGCAGGTCGATGCCGATCGCGGCGGGGACGGTGACCGGCCGGCCGTCGACGAGGACGTCCAGGTGCGTGTGGGTGTGCTGCACCATGCCCTCGGCGGACATCATCTCCAGACCCGCCGCCCTGGCCGCCGCGGAGGGGTCGGCGGGCGCGGGCCACGGCGGGGCGCCCTGCCCCGCCCCCACGCCGTGCGGGTCGGGACGGCCCGGCGCCGCCGAGGCGCCCCCGGCCGCCAGCGCGGTGACGGCGGCGACGGCGAGCAGCGCGGCGACGGCCCGGCCGAGCGGGGCCTCGGCGAGGACGGTCCGGGGCGGCGCGCCGGCCGGGACATGCCGCGGCGGCGCCTCGGTCCGGGCGCTCGTGGACGGACGGGACATGCGTCAACTCCTGGGCAGGGGCAGGCGGGACGGACGGCAGCGGCCCCGGCGTCCGGGGTGCCGCAGGCTCAGAAGGTCGCGGTGGCGGCGGGGTCGCTCTGGACCGCGGGCGCGGTGAGTCCGGCCTGCGGCAGGGTGACGGCGGGCAGCCCGAACAGCGCGGCGCGCGGCTCGCTCAGCGGGGCACCGAGGTCCACGCCCGGCGTGACGGTGTGCAGCGCGGTGCCGGGGCTCACCAGGTCGGGGGTGCCGAGGTTGCGGGAGCTCATCGGGTCGGGCAGCGGCGTGCCGATGTGGGTGTCGGGCAGCGCCGACTCGATGGGCAGCGCCGGGACCATGTTGTGGGGCAGCAGGTTGCCCTTCACGTAGCGCGGGCCGTCCGGAGCCCCGGGGACGGGCAGCGGCATGCCGGTGTGCACGGTGGGGGCATCGAACGGCAGGACCGTGTTCAGGCCGCCGAGGGGCAGATCGACGGGGACGGCCGGGGCGGCCGCGGCCGGCGCCACTGCCGCCGCCGTCGCGATGCAGGTCAGGATGCTCGCAAGGCCCGCGCGTGAAGTGATTCCCATGGGTGTTCTCTTCCTTCCCTGGCCTATTCGGCCGTGTCGTTCTGAAAGAACGATCCCGACGGCGGTATCACTGCAAAGTTCGCCTGCTTGCAGCAATGCGCAGGCCATCAGCGGGGCGCACGGCGACGGGGCGTGCCCTCCGCGCGGCTCGTGCGTTGTAGCCGACATGAACGTACGCCGATACCTCGCCGCCGCCGCAGCCGGAACCGCGCTCGCCGCCGCCCTGTCCCCGTCCGCGCACGCCCTCGACCTCGGCTCCACCCTGAGCGGCGCCGCCACCACGACGAGCGCCGCAGGCGCCCAGATCAAGCCCGCCGCCGAGAGCGTCGTCGGGGACAAGCTGGGCCAGAAGGTCGGCGCCGTGAAGGGCGGGGTCAAGGCCGGCGCCGAAGCGGTCAAGGCCGCCAACGACGCGGTCAAGGCCGGACACGACCTGGTGGGCTGAGCCCCCTCCCCCACTCCGGCCCCCTCTGCAGGACGGTGCGAGCGTGACCCACCCCCGGACGGTGTCCACCAGCCGCGGCCCCGCCGCCGATCTGGCCGACCCGGCGTTCTGGAAGCTGCCGCCCGCCCAACGCCTGGCGCGTTTCGCGGAGTTGAGGCAGGAGCCGCGCCCGGTGTTCTTCACCGAACGCCGGGCCGGCCGGCGCCGCCCCGAGCAGGGCTTCTACGCCCTGGTCCGGCACGCCGACGTCCTCAAGGCGAGCCGGCTGCCGCGGGTCTTCGCCAGCGCGCCCGGCGCCACCTCACCCGAACCGGCCGGCTGGGTACGGGTGTTGTTCGGCGACTCGATGGTCAACCTCGACGGCGCCGACCACACCCGGCTGCGCCGCATCGTGCAGCAGGCCTTCACCCCGCGGCTGCTCGCCGCGACCGAGGCGAGCATCCAGGAGCTGGCGGTCCGCATCGTCGACGACATGGTCGCCGAGCGGCCCGACGAGTTCGTCTCCGCGGTGGCCGGGCGGATGTCGTTCGAGGTCATCTGCGCGATGCTGGGCGTGCCCGACGCCTACCGCCACCGCATCGCCCGCCAGATCGACCGGGCCTCCGAGCACGCCGGTGTACGGCGCGGACTCGTGGCGCGCCTCAAGAGCCCCGGCAAGGGGCTGCGCGCCCTGGCCCGGATGGAGCTCACGGTGGCCCGGCTCGGCCGCGAACGGCGCAGGCGCCCGACCGGCGACCTCATCTCGGCGCTGGTCAGTGCCGACGTCGAGGGCCAGCGCCTGACGTACCGTCAACTGGGTTCGTTCTTCTCGCTGTTGCTGGTCGCCGGCGTCGAGACGACCCGCAACGCGATCGCCCACGCCCTGGCGCTCCTGACCGACAACCCCGATCAACTGGCGCTGCTGCTCTCGGACTTCGAGAGGTACGCCGACGGCGCGGTCGACGAGATCGTGCGGCACTCCACGCCCATCATCCAGTTCCGCAGGACGGTCGTCGCGCGCTACACGATGGCGGGACACACCTTCCTGCCCGGCGACAAGGTGATGCTCCTGTACGCGTCCGCCAACCGCGACGCGACGGTCTTCGAGGACCCGGACGCCTTCTCCATCACCCGCGACCCCAACCCGCACCTCGGGTACGGGGGCGGCGGCCCGCACTTCTGCCTCGGCGCCCATCTGGCCCGTCTGGAGATCAAGGCCGTGCTCCGGGAGCTCCTGACCCGGCCGCTCGCCGTGCGCGCGCTCGGCGAGCCCGAGCTCGGCACCTCCAACTTCGACCACCGGGTACGCAAGCAGCACTTCGCATTTGATGTGACCAAGCCCTGAGCCCCGGCCCGCACCCCGTTCGCGCGTACCCTCCCCGCACGCACGGCGTTGTACCGGGCATGAACAGCACGCACGCACCGCGCCGCCTGAGGGCCGTCACCGCCGCCGCCTCGCTCCTGCTCCTCGCCGCGCCCGGTGTCGCGGCCGCCGACTCGGGCGCCGGACACGGCAGCGTCACCGAGTACGGGCAGCCCAAGGTGCTCGGCGGGCAGGGCAAGATCGCCGAGACGCTCACCACGGGCGTCGCCACGCTCGGCGGCACCCTCCAGCGCGGCGGCGCGTCCGGGGGCAACTGACGGCCCGGCCCCGCCGGGAGGGCGCGGCAGGCCGCAGGCCGGGCGGGCCGCGCCCGGCGTCCCGCCACGCCCCGCCCTCCTGGCAGACCGCGCTGTGCGCGCTCGTCCTGCTGGTCTCGGCCCTGGTCCAGCTGCCCGGCGACCGGCCGCAGGGCCCGCTGCCGACGGCGTCGAGGACCGCGGCGGGCGTCTTCACCGGGTCCGGCGCGGCCGGCATCGACAAGCTCGCCGCGGTCGAGAAGTGGCGCGGGCGCGGGGTGCTGCGCGCCGGCCACACCTATCTGCCGGGCGACACCTGGAGCGGCATCGAGGGGCCGCCCGCCCTGCTGGCGCCCTGGGCCCGCTGGCGCCACGGGCGCGCCGACCGGCTCTTCGTCCTCAACGTGCCGATGCTGGCCCGCAACGAGGACGGTCTGCCCGACGGCGCGGTGCGCGACCTGCTCGGACAGGGCGCGCGGGGCGCCTTCGACGGCCACTTCAGGACGCTCGCCGAACGGCTCGTCTCCCTCCGGCTCACCGACACCGTCGTGGTGCTGGGGTGGGAGATGAACGGCACCACCTATACCCACCGGTGCGGACCCGACCCCGCCGCGTGGCGGGCGTACTGGCGTCGCGCGGTCACCGCGATGCGGTCCGTCGCGGGGCAGCGCTTCCGCTTCGACTTCGCGCCGAACCGGGGGCGCGACGCCGTGCCGTGGACCACGTGCTACCCCGGCGACGCCTTCGTCGACATCCTCGGCATGGACTCCTACGACCAGCCGGCCGGGATGTCCTTCCCCGACCAGGTCGAGGAGGCGTACGGACTGCGGGCCCAGGTCGACTTCGCCGCCCGGCACGGCAAACCGGTGTCGTACCCGGAGTGGGGGCTCTTCCGCAACGGGGACGACGCCGCGTACGTGCGCGGGATGACCGCCTGGTTCCGCAGGTACCGGCCCGTCTACCAGACGCTCACCGACTACTGCCCGCACGGCGTGTGGGAGTGCGCGGGCCACCCCGACGCGGCGCGGGCGTACCGCGCGCACTGACCGGGGTGCCCGCGCGCGGGGCGGGCCCGCTGCGCCGTGCGGGGACGCGGGGTGCGCCGGACGGGTGGTTGGGCGGGGGCGGCCCGCGTCGGCGGGGGGCCGCCACGACACGGGTCCCAATTATGCGTATCAGCATCTGATCCCCCCTCCGGATTTCTTGTTGAAGGGTCGCAGGCATGGACAAGTTCTCGGGTCCCGCGGCGCGGGCCGCCCTCGTCGCGGGGCTGGTCTCCGCGCTGAGCACGGGGTACGCGGCACACGCCGCGGACCACCCCGTCCTCGGCCACCCCGTCGCGGGCCACACCGCCACCGGCCACGCCATCGCCGCCCGCCCGCCCGCGGCACCGCCGCCGCGGCTCGCCGACACCGGCGCCGACGCCCCTGCCTCCCTGCTCGGCGCGGTGAGCGCCACCGCGGTCGTCACGGGGGCCGCGGCGGTCGCCCTGTCCCGGCGCTCCTCGCGCGGGACGGACGGCGAGTAGGCGGCCGGCTCCGCATCACCGGATGGATTGCAGAACCGATTTGGGCGCGAGTGTCCGTTACTTATGGCCGATCGACACGTTGAAGTGAAATGACGACTGCGAGTCTGCGGTCGCGTGTCCATTCAAGGAGAACTTTGATGTCTCGTATCGCGAAGACGGCCGCCGTCGTCGCCGGAGCGGGCGCCATGGCGCTCGCCGGTGCGGGTATTGCCGCTGCCGACGCTGGCGCCGAGGCCGTCGCGACCAACTCCCCCGGAGTCCTCTCCGGCAACCTGCTGCAGGTGCCGGTGCACGTCCCGGTGAACCTCTGCGGCAACTCGGTCAACGTCATCGGTCTGCTGAACCCGGTGTTCGGCACCACCTGCGTCAACGCCGACTCCCACCACCACGACGGTGGCGGCTACGGGGGCTGACACCCCCGGTCCCGGCCGGCCGGTCCTTGTGACGGCCCGGCCGGGTGTGTGATCCGTGCCTGCGGCCTCCCGGATTTCTCCCCCCGGGAGGCCGTCGCCGTGTCAGGCGTACCGGTAGATGCGGCTGTGGTCCAGGAGCGCCGATGGCGTCACGTCCGACGGCGGCATCGGCGTATCGAGCGCGGCCACCCGGCCGTGCTGGAGGTCGCCCAACGGCGGCGGCACGTCGGGCAGGTACTGCTTCGACGTGCGGTGCGCGGCCTGCCAGCGCGACCAGAGGCTGTCGACGTAGGCGTGGTGCAGCCAGAACACGGGGTCGTTGACGGCGGCGCCGCCCAGCATGAGCCCGCTGATCCACCGGTGCACCTGGTTGTGCGTACGGAAGCGGGCGTTGCCCCGGGCGGTGGTCCAGCCCTCGATCTTGTTGCGGAAGCCGGATGCGCTGGTCGAGTTCCAGGGCGACACGTCGTACACCGGGTCGGCGAGGGCATGGGCGACGTCGGCCGCGGTGGGCAGCTTGATGGGGTCCTTGGGGCGGCCCATGTCGCGGGTCAGGAAGCGCTCCTCGGTGACGTTGACCGTCACCTCCCAGTTGCCGTGCGCGTAGGCGAAGGGCCCGGTCATGACCTGGAGGTCGCCGCGGCGACCGTTGCCGCCCATGAAGTCGTCCGCCCACACCGACGAGGCCGGCGAATTGTCCCGCGTCCAGTCCCAATAGGGCACCGTCACATGGGGGTTGACCCTCTGGAGGGCGCGCTCGAACTCCAGCAGGAACTGGCGGTGCCAGGGCAGGAACGAGGGCGCCATGTGCGCGACCCGCAGCCCACGGTCGCCGTCCGAGACGTAGAAGTCGATGTGGGTGCGCACGAACGCGTCGTACTCTCCGCGCCGTTTGAGTTCGAGCACGGCGTTCACGAACGCCTTGCGCTCCGCGCTCGTCAGGTCGCGCTGGTTCTTACGCGTGTACACCACGGGCCGCTCCCCCTTCGCGACCCGCGTGCACCGGCACCGCGGCGAGCCGGGCGCGGCCCAGTTCGGCCGCGGCGGCGCGGGCGGCCTCGCGCGCGGTGGCGTACGAGTCGTAGTGGTCGACGGCGCTGAGATAGCTGCCGTCGGCGCGGCGCATCAGCATCAGCTGCCTGCCGTCCACGAACACGGCGACGTCGGCGGCGTCCGCTCCGAGGACGCGGCCCTGGACGCGGTGGCCCGCGTGCATCTCGTCGAAGACGGCCCCCTCGGCGAGCCCGAGGCCGCTCACGGCCGGCGCTGCGGAGCCCGGCCCGGCCGCGCCGCCCTGGCGCGGGGCGGCGATGATGCGGGAGAGCGCCGCGCCGGTGAAGGCGACGCTCGCCGAGGCGAACAGGGTCCGCAGCAGACCGCGGCGGGTCGGACGCCACGCGGTGCGGGGCGGCGGAGTGCCGGGTCTCGTCGGCTCGGGGACGCGGCCCTCGGGGCGGGTGCGGCCCGCCCGTCGTGCGTGCCAGAAGTGTGTCGCGTGGTTCATCGGCGTCTCCCTCGTGCTCGCTCGCGCGGACCGGTCCGGCACATGCGTGGGCCCCGGAAACCGTCCTGGTTCCGGGGCCCCTCCAAGCGTCCGCTCTTCTCGTCCGATGCCGGGTTCAACGACCGCCCCGGGCCCAGGAAACGGCTGCGGTCTCCGCACCGCGTCCGCCCGCCGGGCGCTCCCCGGGCCGGTACTGGTTGCACGGCCCGGGGAGGCTTCAACCATGCGACTGGTCGGTGGGCTCAACGCCCGCGCGGGGCAGCCGTGTCGGGGTGCGGGGGCGATTCACGCGGTTGGCCCAACGTTCCTGCTGGGCGTCACCGCCCCGGCCGGGCGGGTGTCCGTCACCCGGTCCAGAAGTCCCACCAGCGCGTGAGGATCAGCATCGCGACGACCCCGATGTGCAGCACCGGCACCGCCCAGCCGAACTCGGCGAAGAGCCCGCGGGCCCAACCGGGCGCGGGCAGAGCCCCCTTGACCAGGTTGAGCGCGGTGACGCGCCAGAACAGCACGATGGTGGCGACCCACGCCAGACAGCACCACAGGCACAGCGCGTCGATGCGGTACAGCGACTCGAACTGGAGCCAGCTGACGAACCCGACGCCGAACAGCGCCCCGGTGTTCAGGGTCAGCCAGTACCAGCGCCCGAACCGGCCGCCGCCGAGCAGGCTCATCCCGGCGCAGCAGACGATCCCGTACGCGACCAGACCGAGCATCGGGTTGGGGAAGCCGAAGACGGAGGCCTGCGCGCTCTTCATGATGTTGCCGCAGGAGATCACCGGGTTGAGGCTGCACCCGGGGACGAAGTCGGGGTTCCGCAGGAGTTCGAACTCGTCGAGGGTGATGACCCAGGAGGCCAGCAGGCCGGCCGCGCCGGTCAGCACGACCAGCCAGGCGAAGCCGCGGCCGGCGCCGAAGGCGGCGCCGGCCCGGGGTGGGGGTCCGGACGAGTCGGTGACCGGCGCCGGCTCCTGGAGCGTCCCGTTGAGGGGCATCGCTGTCGTCTCCGTTCCGTTCTCGTCCGGCGGGGGTCAGCCGCGCAGGCGGCGGACGGGGAGCACGCAGTGGCCGGCCGTGGAGATCGTGTCCTCGTCACCCGCGAACGCCTTCAACTGCTCGTCCCCGACGGCGACGCCGGGCACCGCCTCGGGCCAGGAGCGGGTGGCGAACATGAACTGGACGGCGCCGCGCTCCTCGGCGGCCGCGAGCCACTCGGGCGGCACCGGGCACTGCGCGGTCAGCGTCGGCATGGTCAGGACGGCCTGGCCGCCCTGCACGATGAGGGTCACCGGGAACGAGCCGCCCTGCGTCTGGTCGATCACGCTGCCGGCCGGCATGCCGATCTCGTCGAGGAGCGCCCGCGCGGCGGCCTCCGCACCCTCGGGACCCTCGACGCCGTCGCCGAGGGAGTACGCCATGAGGAACGGCACGTCGCCGGATGCGTCGGGGTGTTCGCCGCTCCACGCGATGACGATGAGCGAGCCCAACAGGGCTGCCCTGGACGGCTGTACGGCGCTGGTGGCTGAAGTCATGCCGGGACTCTAGGACATTCCGGGCCGAGCCCCGCGCAGCCATCACCCATCCGGATGAACCGTCCTTCGCGGGGCGCACCGGACGCGGCGAGGGGCCGTGCGCGGACATGGCGGAGCGGCCCCGGGATCCCCAACTCCACGGAGCCGCTCATCGTGTACCGCTCGGGCACCGGTGGCGAACCGGCGCCGCGTCAGTCGTCGTTGACGCAGGTGTTGCCGAAGGCCGGGTTCAGCAGGCCGATGACGTTGACCGAGTTGCCGCAGACGTTGACCGGCACGTGCACGGGGACCTGCGCCATGTTGCCGGACAGGACGCCGGGCGAGTTGGCGGCGACACCCTCGGCGCCCGCGTCGGCGAAAGCGGAACCGGCGGCGGCACCGGCGGCGAGCCCGGCGGCGGCGATGACGAGCGCGGTCTTCTTGGCAGTGTTCATGGTGAAAAACCTTCCATTCGGGGGTTGCCTCAGCGTAGGCAGGGGTCCGGGAGCCGCCGGAAGCGAACACGCCGGGTTTATTGTCTTTCCCTCGTACAGCGCACGGAGGGGTCCGGAGGCCCGTCAATTCGCTGCCGTGAAAGATGTGTTCGGGATCGGGCCGGAACGATCAGCGCATTGTCCAGCGGGTGCGCCGGCCGCATTCCCGGCCGTCGATCAGCCGATGATCAGCCGATCGGAAGACCGCCGAGCATGGTGCCCTGGCCGGGCCGGCCGTTCGTCTTGTTCAGGTCCTTGGCGGTGGCCGCCGCCGTGTGGAGCAGCGAGTCGTCCGACTTCGGGTCGAGCAGGGTGGTGTGGACGGGCGCCGCGTCGACCATGGGGGCCGAGGCCATCTGGCTGGTGAGCGCGTCGAGCCCGCCGTTGAGGCTCATGGGCGGCATCGCGCCGGTGGCGAAGGCCGGAGCCGCCGCACCCATGACCGCGAGAGAACCGGCGACCGCCGCGGCCACCTTCATCGACTTCATCATCAATCCTTCCGCGGCGAGTTCGATCGCCGAATCATCTGCACGTACCGCACAACGGCAGTGCGGTACGCGTTTCTGACAATGCTGTGCGCTGCTTCGTCCTGGGTAACGACTCCCGGACGGTTGGGAAACCCTTCGGACTCGGATTCATGGGCTCCCGCCCCATTTATGGATGCCCGCAGATATTCGTATGCGATTTCATGAATTCCGGCCCGACAACGCGCAGTTGGCGGCAGGCTTCGGACCGCACCCGGGTCCGGACAGCCGAAAGCGCCGGCTCCCTCCGCGGGTGCCGGCGCTTTCGGGGGGGACGGCTCAGGCGGGCAGCTTCGGCGGCGCCACGGGCAGCGCGTCCGTGGGCAGCTTGGGCAGCGCGGGCAGGCCCGGCAGGTTGGGCACGGGCAGGCCGCCGCCGAGGACCGTGGCGACGACGAGCCCGACGAGCCCGGTGACCACCTCGGTCGCCGCCGGCACGATGCCCGCGACGTTGGCGCTGGTGACCGCCTTGACGAGGCTGTCGAGCGACTTCTTGAGCGCCGCGACGGCGTCGGCCTTGATGTCCGCCGGCCCGGCGGCGAACTGCGGGCCGCCCAGCGGAAGCGCCGGCAGCGCGGCGGGCGGGGTGGCGGGCAGGGCGGGGGCGGCGACGGCGGGCGCGGGGACGGCCGGGGCCGCCGGAGCCGCCGCCTTCACCGCGTCCAGGGCGGACGTCGCCTTGCCGGCGAGGGCGGTGACATCGGCGGGCGACCCGCCGTTCAGCGCGCCGGTCAGCACATCGGTGACGGGCTTGAGCACTCCGCCCAGGTCGGCCAGGGTCTTGACCTGCTTCAGCACGGCGTCGGCGCCCGGGACGGGGGCCTCCGCGCGGACCGTGCGCGCGGGTGGGGCATCGGCGGCCAGCGCGGTTCCGGCGGATCCGGCGACGATCGCGGTCGTGAGGGCCACGGCGACAAGTCGCCGCGGTGTTCGTGCACGCATGAAACGGTTCTCCTTCGCTGGGACATGCGAATTTCCCTCACCGTGCGCGGGCCCCGTACCCCCCGCAACCGCGTGCTCGCCCCGCGTGCCGCCGCCGTGCGCGACGCGCCGGGCCGAGCTGGCACAACCCCGCACGCGGACGCCTCACCGGCCTTGCGCCATCCGGGCAGCACGAAGCCCCGGCAGCCCCCTGGGTGGGGGCGGCCGGGGCTTCGCGGGGGGACTACTTGTTGACGCAGGTGTTGCCGAAGGCCGGGTTCAGCAGGGCGATCACGTTGACCGTGTTGCCACAGACGTTGACCGGCACGTGCACGGGAACCTGCGCCATGTTGCCGGACAGGACGCCGGGGGAGTGGGTGGCCGCGCCGTGCGCGTCGGCGTCGGCGGCGGCGACGCCGGCCCCACCTGCGATGGCGGCAACGGCAGCGGTGGACAGGACCAGGGCCTTCGCGGTACGCGACATGGAGAAGCACTCCTAGATTGAGAAAGTCATTGACCTTGAGAAAGGCATTGACCGGGTGTTGTCACTCGACCTACACCTCAACGCGGACCCGGCCGCCCGGTTTTGCCCCTAACGGGTGAACCCGGGTTTCCGGAGCCGGAATCGTGGCCAGGGGACCGGTCCGGACCATGACCACGAGCGGCGTTCACGGCCGGAGAACATCACCCCGGCGAGTTAACTTTCGACACCCATGTTGACGCGTCCCGGATCGACCCGCGCACGCCGTCACGACCGGGCTGACCTCGCGGTGCATCGTTTTTCCATTCGGCTGACCACAGAGCCGTCGGTATAACGAGCCAACCGTCAACGGGATACGCCGAATCGCCCGAAGGGACACTCCGGCCCCCGCATTCATGACGGGACCGGGTCGTAAATACGGTTACAGTGCTCCTCGCCCCGGGGCCGTTCGACGCGTGGGGACCCCGGTATCTGCACAGCAACCGCACGACCGGTAAAGCGGAATTCACGAGCGGGCCGCACATCGGGGCCGGCCCCGCACCATCTTTGTCCAGCTTTCATTTCGAGCGCCAGGACCGGAGTGACCGCGCATGCCCACGAGAGCCAACGCCCCCGGCGGACCCGATGGGACCGGTCCCGAGGACGACTTGAGTGTCCTGCACCTGGTTCAGCCCGTTGAGGGGGGCGTAGCCCGAGTCGTCACGGACTTGGTACGGGACCAGCTGCGCAGCGGATTCCGCGTCACCGTGGCATGCCCCGAGGGAGGCCCGTTGAGCACCGAACTGTCGCGCCTGGGCGCCCGGATGTGCCCCTGGCCCGCCACCCGCTCCCCCGGCCCCGCCCTCCTCGGCGAGACCTTGCGCGCGGCCCGGCTGATCCGGCAGGTGCGCCCCGACGTGATCCACGCGCACAGCGCCAAGGCCGGGGTCGCCGCACGCCTCGCCGCACGCGGCACCGTACCCACCGTCTTCCAGCCGCACGCCTGGTCGTTCGAGGCGGTCGGCGGGATCACCGCCCGGCTGTCGCGGAGTTGGGAACGGGCCGCGGTGCGCTGGACCTCGCGCGTCGTGTGCGTCAGCGAGGGCGAGCGGGCCACCGGGGAACGCGCCGGGGTCCTCGCGTCGTTCGCGGTGATCCCCAACGGCGTCGACCTCGACCAGTACCGCGCACCCGACGAGAAGCCGGCCGCCACGGACGCGCCGCTCGTGGTGTGCGTCGGACGGCTCTGCCGGCAGAAGGGCCAGGACGTCCTGCTCCGCGCCTGGCAGGACGTGCGCCGCGCGGTGCCCGGCGCCCATCTCGTCCTGGTCGGCGACGGCCCCGACCTGGCGGCGCTGCGCGCGGCGGCCCCGGCGTCGGTCTCCCTCGTCGGCGCGGTCTCCGACACCGCCGCCTGGTACCGCGCGGCCGACCTGGTCGTACTGCCCTCGCGGTGGGAGGGGATGGCGCTCGCCCCGCTGGAGGCGATGGCCTGCGGCACCCCCGTCGTGGTCACCGACGTCGGGGGCTCCGCCGAGAGCCTCGCGCCGGGGCACGCCCCGCTCTGTCTCGTACCGCCGGAGGATCCCGGCGCGCTCGCCGACGCCATGACGCGGCTGCTCACCGACGCACCGCTGCGCGCCTCCCTCGCCCGCCAGGGCCACGACCACGTGACCACCACCCATGACGTGCGGCAGACGGCCCGGAGCATCGCGCGGGTCTACCGCGACGTGGCCGCCCTGCAGCGCTCCGAGCACAGGGAACCCATCAGCCAGTGACCGCGGAAAGCATCGTCCCGTCCGCCGGGGGACCCCACGGCGCCGGGATGTCAACGGGAACCGTCTCGGTGGTCACGCCCCGCGAGGCGCCGGACCACTTCGTCCACCCGGCCGGACGGCCGCGCACCGGCGGCACCTTCGTGTCGGTGCTGCTCGCCGTCGACTGCGCGGCGGGCCTGCTCGGCATGCTCGCCCTGCCGTACTCCGGGCTGCCGCCGGGCCCCGCCGGGCTGCTCGTCGCCACCGTCCTCCTGCTCAACGCCCAGGCCGGGCTCTACCGGCCGGTGATGGCGGGCGGGGTGCTCGGCGACGTGCCCGCCCTCTTCGTGCGCGCCCTGACCGGCTGGTGCGTGCTGGCCGCCGTCCTGACCCACCAGAACGCCCTCGCCCGTGAGGCGGGCGACGTGCCGCTCGCGGTCTCCGCGGTCGCCGCGGGATGCGCGGTCCAGACGGTGGCGAGCTGCGCCGGGCGCGGCGCCGCGCTGTGGCTGCGCCGCCGCAAGGCCGCCCGCAGGCCCCGCCCGGCCCTGGTGGTGGGCCCCGCCGCGACCGCCGTCCGCGTCACGGCGGCGCTGGTGCGCCAGTCCGGCGGCGGGGTCCGCCCGGTCGGGGTCGTCGTGCCGCCGTCCGAGACCCCCGTCGAGGCCGGCCCGGTGCCGGTCCTGCGCAGCCTGGAGGAGGTCCAGCGCGCCGTCATCCAGAACGGCGTACGGGACTGCCTGTTCACGTACGCCGTCGAGGCGGCCGGCCCCACCCCCGCCTCCCCGGCGCTCCTCGAAGCCATGGGCTGCGCGCTGTGGCAGCTCGACACCCGCGCCCCCGGCCACACCGTGCCCGGCGGGCAGGCCGACGAGGTCGCCGCCTTCCCCTGCTCCCCGCTGACCAGCACCCCCGCCGGCGCCGTCGGCCTCTTCCTCAAGCGCCTCCTCGACCTGGCACTCACCGTGCCCGCGCTGATCGCCGCGTCGCCCGTGCTGCTGGTGTGCGCCGTCCTGCTGCGCCGCAGCGACGGGCCCGGGGTGCTGTTCCGGCAGGAACGCGTCGGAGTGCGCGGCACCCCGTTCACGCTCCTGAAGTTCCGTACGCTGCGCCCCGACACCGTCCACGAGGCCGCCACCCGCTGGAACATCGCCGACGACCACCGCATGAGCCGCGCCGGGCACTTCATGCGGCGCACCTCCCTCGACGAGCTGCCCCAGCTGTGGAACGTGATCCGCGGCGACATGAGCCTCGTCGGCCCGCGCCCCGAACGCCCCTACTTCGTCGCCCAGTTCAGCAGCGCGCACCCCGGCTACGCGGCCCGCCACCGGATGCCGGTCGGGCTCACCGGGCTCGCCCAGGTCGAGGGGCTGCGCGGCGACACCTCGATCGAGGACCGGGCGCGCTACGACAACTACTACATCGACCACTGGTCGCTCTGGCGGGACCTGTGCATCCTGCTGCGCACCGCCGCCTGCCTCGTCCGGCCCACGGGGAGCTGACCGTGCACGCCGTCGCGGCCGCGCCGCCGCTGCCGCTCTCCGCCCCCGCGCGCCGGGCCCCGCACCTGCTGCCGCTGCTCGCGGTGATCGCCCTGCTCGCCACTCCCCCGCTGGGCGGCGACGGTTCGGCGACCGCCGCCGACGCCGCGTGCGCCGTGCTCGTCCTGTGGGCGCTGCTGGCGGTGGTGCGCTCGGGCGAGCGGCCGCTGAGCCGGCGGGCCGCGATCGTCATGGGCCTGCCGGTGACGGGGATCTGCGTGGCCGCGATGGGCGCCGCCGACCCGTCCACCGCGATCGCCGGGCTCGGCCGCTACCTCCAGATCTTCGTCCTTGTCCCGCTCGCCGTGCTGCTCCTGCTGCGCGACCGCGACGACTTCCGGCTCGCGGCGTGCGCCGTGATCGGGCTCGCCCTGTTCGAGGGCGGCGTCGGCGTCCAGCAGTACCTGACGTCGACCGGCGCCTCCTACATGGGCGAGGACATCCGCGCGGTCGGCACCTTCGGCGCCTCCGACATCATGGGCATGTCCACCGTGGTCTCCTGCGGACTGCTCTGCGCGATCGGCCTCGCCCTCGACCCGACGCCGGGCGCGAGCCGCGGCCGGCGCCGGGCCGCGCTCGGCTGCGCCGCGCTGCTCCTCGTCCCGCTCGCCGTGTCGTTCAGCCGCGGCGCCTGGATCGCCACGGCCGTCGCGGCCTGCACGGTGCTCGTGCTCTCCGGGGTGCGGCGCGCCCTCGTCGTCCTGGCGGCGCTGGCCGCCGCGACCGTCGTCCTCGTCGGCGCCAGCGGCTCCGGCAGCCAGATGCTCCAGGAACGCCTCTCCAGCATCACCCAGGTCGAGAGCGCCCCCGACCAGTCCGTCACCGACCGATACACGATGTGGGCGGCGGCGGAACTGATGTGGCGTCAATCCCCGCTCACCGGCGTGGGGTTGAAGGGCTTCCCCGACCACCGCGACGCGAACTCCTCGCTCGCCCTGTCCTCCGGCAGCGACACCGCGGGCGCCGGCGCCGCCTTCAAGCGCCAGCCCCTGCTCTCCCCACACAACATGTACCTCCTCGTCCTGAGCGAGCAGGGCCTCATCGGCGTGGTCACCCTCGTCGGCGGCTGGGCGGCGCTCCTGGTCGCCGGGGCGCGCAGACTGCACCGGGCGCGCCGCCTTGGCGCGCCGCTGGACTGCGCGCTCGTCGCCACCGGCCTCCTGACCTGGCTCCTCGTCGACTTCTTCTACGGTGACATCGGCGGCCCCTCCACCGCCCTGACCGCGCTCGTCCTCGGCCTCGCCGCGTGGTGGGCCCTCGCGACGCGAGGGACGGCCACGACGTGACGGAGACCGCCCGCCCCCTGCTGCCGGCGCCCGCCGCGCCCCCCGAACCCGGCTCATCGGGGCGGCTGTTGGCGCGGGCCGCGTTCCTGACCGCCGTCCTCACCGTCGCCGGAGCCGTCCTCGGGCTCCTCCGCGACCAGGCCTTCGCGCACGTCTTCGGCGCCGACACCGACACCGACGCGTTCCTCGTCGCCTGGACCGTCCCCGAGGTCGCCGCGACCCTGCTGATCGAGGACGGGCTCGCCTTCGTCCTCGTACCGGCGTTCAGCCTCGCCCTCGTCAAACGCGGCCGCCCCGGACCCGACCCGGTCCGCGCCCTGGTCGCCGCCACCCTGCCCCGGCTCACCCTCGCCCTCACCGCGGGCGCCGCCGTCGTCATCGCCGCCGCGCCCGCCGTGGTCGCCGTCCTCGCCCCCGGGCTGCCCCGCGCCGACCTCGCCGTCGACTGCACCCGGCTCACCGCGACCTGCGTCTTCACCTTCGGGCTCACCGGCTACTGCAGCGCCGCGCTGCGCGGACACGGCCGCTTCCTCGCGCCCGCCTCCATCTACGTCGCGTACAACGTGGGCATCATCGCCCTGCTCCTGCTGCTCGGCGGGGCCTGGGGGGTACGGGCCGCGGCGGCCGGGGTCGCGCTCGGCGGCGTCCTCATGGTGCTCATCCAGCTCCCCGCGCTGTGGCGCAGCTGGCACCACCGGGAGCGGCCGGCCACCGTGCCCGCCGCGCGGCGCGAGCCCGGCGACAGCAACGCGGGCGCCCTGCGCCTCGCGCTGGTCGCCCCCATCGTGGTGTTCGCCCTGAGCCGCCAGACACAGGTCCTCATCGAACGCTTCCTCGCCGCGCCGCTGCCCGCCGGGGCCATCTCGCACCTCAACTACGCCCAGAAGGTGGCGCAGATGCCGATGGTGCTCTCCCTGATGCTGTGCACCGTCACCTTCCCTCTCATCGCGCGCGCCCTCGCCGCCGGCGACACCGAACGCGCCAGGCGGCGCGTGGAGAGCGACCTGATCGTGGCGGGCACCATCGTGCTGCTCGGCGCCTCGGTGGTGGTGGCGTGCGCCCCGCAGATCATCCATCTCCTGTTCCAGCGCGGCGCGTTCACCGCCCACGACACCGCGGCCACCGCCGCCGTGATGCGGGTGTACGCGCTCGGACTGCTCGGCCAGACCCTCGTCGGGGTGCTGGCCCGCTCGTACTTCTCCGAGGCCCGCCCCCTGTGGTTCCCGGCCTGCGCCATGCTCGCCGGGCTCACCGTGACCGCCGTCGCCGGCACGCTCGCCGTCCCCGTGTGGGGCGCGCCCGGCATCGCCGCCGCCAACGCGCTCGGCATCACGCTGACCGCGCTGCTCCTGCTGTGGGGCAGCGGACGGCGCCGCACCGCGCTGTCCGTGCGCTGGGTGGGCGGCCAGCTCGCCCGTCTCGTCGTCGCCGCGTGCGGCGCCACCGCCGCCGCCTGGTGGGGGGCGTCCGCGCCGTCAAGTCCCTTGTTCGCCACGGCCTTCGGCGCCCTCGCCGCGGCCGTCACCTTCGCCGTCGTGGCCCGTCTGCTGCGGGTCAGGGAGTTCTGTCTGCTGTTCCGTCCCGTCACACGAAAGCTCAGGCATGCCCGTTGACACGGCAGTCGGCGACCCACGAGGTCCACTGACTGGTTCGAGACCGCGCCCCGCCGCACCGCTGTGGGTGGCCATGTACCACTCGGTGTCCCACACCACGGACGATCCCTACCGCATCACCGTCTCGCCGCCCCGCTTCGAACGCCAGCTGCGCTGGCTGCGCCGGCACGGCCTCACGGGCGTCGGGATGGCCGAACTCCTGCGGGCCCGTGCCGCCGGCACCGCCCGCGGTCTGGTCGGCCTCACCTTCGACGACGGGTACGCCGACTTCACGAGCGAGGTGCTGCCGCTGCTGCGCCGCTACGAGTGCACCGCGACCGTGTTCGTGCTGCCGGGCCTGCTGGGCGCCACCAACGAGTGGGACCCGCTCGGCCCGCGCCGGCCCCTCCTCGACGAGCGCGGCATCCAGCAGGCCGTCACCTGGGGCATGGAGGTCGCCTCGCACGGCCTGCGCCACGTGGACCTGGTCGACGCCGACGAGGACACCCTGCGCCGCGAGGTCCGCGACAGCCGGCAGCTGCTCAAGGAGCTCACCGGCCACGACGTGACGGGCTTCTGCTACCCGTACGGCGCCGTCGACGTGCGCGCTGCCGACGCGGTCCGCGCGGCCGGCTACCAGTACGCCTGCGCCATCGATCCGGGCCCGCTCACCGGCCGCTTCGCCCTGCCCCGCGTCCACGTCGGGGAGCGCGACACCGCCTGGCGCCTCCAGCTCAAGCGCAGCCTGCACCGCTGGCGCCGCGACGACCCCGCCGACCTCGCGGAGGGCCCGTGAAGGTCCTGCACGTCATCACCGGCCTCGGCGTCGGCGGCGCCGAGCAGCAACTGCGCCTGCTGCTGCGCCACTTGCCGTACGAGGCCGACGTGATCACCCTGACCAACCCGGGCGCCGTGGCCCGCGCCATCACCGCCGACGGCGGCCGGGTCCGCGACCTCGCCATGGCGGGCAACCGCGACCTCGCGGCGCTGCCCCGGCTCACCCGGCTCATCGCGGACGGCTCCTACGACCTCGTCCACACCCATCTCTACCGGGCCTGCCTGTACGGGCGCCTCGCGGCCCGGCTCGCCGGGGTGCGGACCGTCGTCGCCACCGAGCACTCGCTCGGCGAGGCCCGCATGGAGGGCCGCCCCCTCGGCCCCGGCGTACGCGGCCTCTACCTGGCGAGCGAGCGGCTCGGCACGGCGACCGTCGCGGTCTCCCCCACCATCGCCCGGCGCCTCGCGCGCTGGGGCGTGCCGCAGCGCCGCATCCAGGTCGTGCCGAACGGCATCGACGCCGCGCGGTTCGCGTTCGACCCCGACGCGCGCGCGACCGTACGCCGTCGGCTCGGCCTGCCCGACGGCGCGTTCACGATCGGCGCGGTCGGCAGGCTCGCGGCGGGCAAACGGTTCCACGTCCTGCTCGACGCGCTCGCCCAACTCACCGATGCCTGGCTGGTGTTCGCGGGCGGCGGCGAACAGGAGCAGCCGCTGCGGGAGCGCGCCGAACGGCTCGGCGTGGCCGGCCGGGTGGTCTTCGCGGGCGAATGCCCGCAGGACGCGCCCGGGGACACTCCCGCGCCGGGCGGCGCGCGGCTCACGCTGCCCGGGGTGCTCTCCGCGGTGGACTGCCTGGCCTCACCCTCCGGCGAGGAGGCGTTCGGCCTCGCCGTCGTGGAGGGGCTCGCGGCCGGGCTCCCGGTGGCGTACGTGACCTGCCCGGCCATCGACGACCTGCCGGCGGGCTCCGTGCCCGGCGCCCTGCGCACCGGCCGCACGGCCGCCGCGTTCACCGGCGCCCTGCGCACGCTCCAGGAGGCGGGCCGCACCCGGCTGCCCGTGCCGGGCGCGGTGCACCGCTACCGCGTCACCACGACCTCCGCCCAGCTGGTCCGGGTGTACGAGGCGGCGGCGGCCCGTGTGCCGCTGCCCCGCCCGGCCTACGACGCGGCGCCCGGGACCGCTCCCGGCGCCGCGCACCTCACGACGAACACCTCGGAGAAAGAAGAGTCCAGATGAGCAGAGTCTCCGGCCCGCGCCAACAGCACGGCACCCGCGGTCCGCTGCGCGCCCGGTCGCTGCCGCGCTGGTGGCCGCTGCCCGTGTGCGCGCTGCTCGGCGCGGCGGCCGGCGGTGCCTACGGCGTGGTGCAGACGCCCGAGTACAGCGCGACCAGCTATGTCGTGGTCACCCCCGCCGAGAAGGCCGACCCGTCGGTCGCCCTCGGCTTCGCACAGGCCTACGGCCGGGTCGCGACCGAGGTCGCCGTGATCGGCGACGCCCAGGTGTGGGCGGGGGTCAGCGCGGCCACACTGCGCGCCGGCGTGCAGACGGCGACCTCGCCCGACGCCCCGATGATCGCGATCACCGCCAGCTCGTCGCGGGCCGCGGACGCCGCCGCCATGGCCAACGCGGTGGCCCGCGCGCTCACCGTCAACGGCGCCCACAGCCAGAAGGACACCGGGGTGCGCGTGGTGCAGTTCTCGCGCGCCGCCAAGCCCCTGACCCCCTCGTCCCCCTCGGCCGCGCTCACCGCGCTGGTCGGCGGCTGCGCGGGCGGACTGCTCGGCGGGCTCGCCCTCCTGACCCGGCCGCGCCGCCGCGCCGGCACCGAGAACGAGTTCGTGGCGGCGGTCCCGGGACCGGCCGGCGCGGCCTCCGTACCGCAGGAGGTCGGCTAGTGTCCCGGCTCCGCGTGGAGGTGTGCGCCGAGGAGCTCCCCTTCGCCGACCTCGCCCCGAACTGGCGTCGCCTGCACGGCCGTTGCTCGACGGCGACTCCGTTCCAGAGCCACGCGTGGCTGCACTCGTGGTGGCTCTCGTACGGGACGCCGGGCCGGCTGCGCGTCCATCTGGTGTACCGGGACGACGAGTTGATCGGCGCGGCCCCCCTGATGCGGGTGCTGCGCCCGCTGCCCGCCCTGGTGCCGCTCGGCGGCCCCATCTCCGACTTCACCGATGTCCTCCTGGACGACGACCGCGCCGAGGAGGCCGCGGCCGCCCTCACCGGCGCCCTGATGGCCTCGGCGCGTGGCGCCCTGATCGACCTGGGCGAGGTACGGCCCGGCGCGGCGGCGGAACGCATCCACGCCGCCTGGCCCGGCCGTCGGCACCGGCTGACGGACTCGGGCTGCCTCGAACTGCCCGCCGCCGGCATGGACGTACTCCTCGGGCGCCTGCCCGCCAACCGGGCCCAGCGCGCCCGCGCCAAGCTCCGCAAGATCGACGCGCTGGGCATCGAGCAGCGCGACGTGCCGCCCGACGAGGTGCCCGGCGCCCTGCGCACCCTGCTCGAACTGCACGGCCTCCAGTGGCAGGGCCGTGGGGTGACCCGCGAGCACACCCGCCCGCGCTTCGAGGAGCATCTGGCGCGCGCGGTGGGCGAGATGAGCCGCCACGGCGACGCGGTGGTCACCGAGTTCCGCCTCGACGGGGAGGTCGTGGCGGCCGATCTGACGCTGCTCTCCCCGGCGCTCGCGGGCGGCTACCTGTACGGCGCCCACCCGGGCCTGCGCGGCCGCAAGGTGGACGTGGCCACGATGCTGCTGCGGGCCTGCGCCCAGCGGATCGACGGCAGCGGCCGGGCCTCCCTGAGCATGCTGCGCGGCAACGAACCGTACAAACAGCACTGGCGGCCCGAGGTCCTCGTCAACCAGCGCTTCCTGCTCGCGCGGCGGCGCACGCTGCCGCTGCTGTGGGCCAGTGCGCTGCACGCCCGGCTCCGCCGCCGCGCGGGCGCCGCGCTGCGCGAACTGCGCCGGCGGCGGGACGAGCGGAGCCGCCCCGCCGCGGAGCCGGCGTCCTCAGGACCGGCGTCCTCAGGACCGGCGTCCTCAGGACCGGCGTGAGAACCAGTCGAAGCGGAGGCAGAGCTTGCCCCCGATCCAGTACTCCACCCACGAACCGAGATCGACCGGCGCGCACTTCTCCGGCGGCTTCGGCGTCTGCGCGACCGGCGCGGGCGCGGCCGGCTGCGGGCTGGCGGGGGTCGAGGGCAGCGGGCTGACGGGGGCGGAGGGCAGCGGACTCACCGGGGCCGACGGCAGCGGGCTGACCGGGGCCGAGGGCTGGGGGGTCGCGTCGGTGCGGCCGAACAGGAGCGCGCGGTAGACCTCCGAGGACTGCGGGTTGTCGGCGCACCCCCACACGCCGTGCGGGCAGTAGTCGGTGATGGTGTTGTAGACGGGCTTGTGCACGTCCATCCAGGCCAGCATGCGCCGCATGTACTCGGGGTTGTCGCCGTTGTGGAAGAGCCCCCACTCCGGATAGGAGACGGGCTTGTGGTGCGCGGCGGCGAAGTCCACGTGCTGCTGGAGCCCGTACGGCTCCTTGACCTGCTTGTCGAAGTCCATGCCGCGCGGCTGGTCGTAGGAGTCCATGCCGATGATGTCGACGACGTCGTCACCGGGGTAGCACTCGGTCCACGGCACCGCGTCCCGGCCGCGGCTCGGCGTGAAGTCGAAGCGGAACTTCTGCCCCGGGACCGCCCGCATCGCGGCGACCGCCCGCTTCCAGTACGTCTTCCACGCCGCCGGGTCCGGGCCGCAGCGGTGGGTGTACGTGGTGCCGTTCATCTCCCAGCCGAGCACGATCACCGTCTCCGGGATCTTGAGCTCGACCAGCCGCTCCGCCAGCCGCGTGAAGTGCTCGTCGAACTCCCCCGCGGCGCCCTTGGCGAGGAGCTGCCGCACCCGGCTGTCGGGGATGCCGGCCTCGTTGAGCGCCTGCATCGGCACGTTGAGGACGAGGGTGCGGTCGGCGCGCGCCCTGCGCCAGGAGGCCCAGTCGTCGAGGAACCCGGCCCGGCCCTCGATGTCGGACCAGGTGTTGCCGGGCAGATAGGTGTGCCCGACCTTGATGTCCGCGCCGCCGAGCCACTTCTCCAGCGCCGGGATCCGCTTGACGCCGAGGAGCCCGGAGTCCAGGAACGCCCCGAAGTTCGCGACGGGATGCCCGCCGGGCGGATCGGCCCCGCTCCCCGGCCGGGTGGCCTGCGGCCCGCCCGCCGGCGGGGTGGCCTGGGCGCCGCCGGCCGGTGGGGTGGCTCCGGGTGCGGGGACGGGGCGCGTGACGCCGGATCCGCCCGACGGGTGGACGGGTTCCGCTCCCCCCGCCGGGTGGGTGGCGTCGGGTCCGGGCGCGAGAGCGAGGCTGAAGAGAGCACCCGCCACCAGAACGCTCGTCGTGAAGGTGGCCGCTCGATGACGTCGTCGACGCATGTGCGCTCCCTTGATTCGGAGGACCTCCCGGGTTCCGGGTTGAAAATATTCTTATTGCGCCGATAGGGAACCTAAGCAGCCCACGCCGGAAGCCCCCCGAACGGCCGTACGCCGCGAACTGGGCCATCTGATGCCCCCTCAGAGCCCCCGCGCTCCCCCGGCGACAGCGCGACTTGTCCGTAGCGACATCCCACAGCGATGAGGCCGACGTTCTGGCGCGGGACGCCACTCTCATCGCCGCGCCGGCCGAGCAGACTCGTCGGGGCGGGGCCCGCGGTCACTGTGGCGAACGGAAACACGAGAACGGAAACAAGAGGCGAACACATGAATCTGACCGGCAAGCGAATCCTGGTCTTCGGGGTCCTCATCGAGACCTCGATGGGCTACAAGGTCGCCGAGGCGGCACTGAACCAGGGCGCGGACGTCATCCTGGTCAACGCTCCGGGCAAGCCGAGCGACATCATGCGCCGCATCGCCAAGCGGCTGCCGAAGGAGCCCGTCGCCTGCCTGTCGGCGGACATCACCGAGCAGGAGGACCTCCGGGCCCTGGCCGCGGAAGTGGGCCGGCACTGGGACGGGCTCGACGGTGTCGTGCACGCCGTGGCATTCGCCCCGCAGGACGCGCTGGGCGGCAACTTCCTCACCACCCCGTTCGAGTCCGTCGCCACGGCGATGAAGGTCTCGGCGTTCTCCCTCAAGGGCCTCGTCCGCAGCATGCTGCCGCTGCTGGAGAAGGCGGAGAACGGCGCCTCTGTCGTCAGCCTCACCTTCAACGCCGCCGTGGCCTGGCCGGTGTACGACTGGATGGGCCCGACGAAGGCGGCGCTGGAATCGGTCAACCGCTACCTCGCCAGGGAGCTGGGCCCCAGGCGCATCCGCGTGAACGCGGTCGACTCCGGCCCGATCACCACGATGGCCGGCAAGTCCATCCCGGGCTTCGACCAACTGGCGAAGGTGTGGCCCGAGCGGGCCCCGCTCGGCTGGGACTCCTCGGACGCCACCCCCGTGGCCGACACGGTCGCGTTCCTGCTGAGCGACGCGGCCCGCGCCATGACGGGTCAGGTGCTGCATGTGGACGGCGGGTTCTCGGCCGTGGGCGCCTAAGACGTCGGAGGGCCCGCCCCCCAAGGGGACGGGCCCTACGACGAACGGTGAAGCGCGCCTGCTGGTACTGGGTCAACTACCTTCTACCGATGACCTGTTGAGGCCTCCTCGGGGTGCCGCCAGACCCCCACACCGAACCCTCGGCCGTCACTTGCCGCGGGTGGGGGCCGGCGGACACCGGGCTCAGACCTTGGCCATCGCCCTGCCGCGCCGGTAGAGGACACCACCGCCGAGCACGAGCCCTGCGGCACCGGCGGCGGCAGCCGCCAGAAGCGCCGGGTCGGCCCCCGTGTCGGCGAGGTGCGCGGCCGCCACGGGCGCGACGACCCGAGCACCGGGGTACGCGAGAACGGGCGCGGCGTGCCGCCCGCGCGAGACCTCATGCACCGGAGGTGCGTGGTGCACGGGCGGAGCCTCGTGAACCGGCGGGACGTGCACCGGGGGAAGGTGCCGCTCGGGCGCGTGGTGCGCCTCGTGACCCGGCGGGCAGTGATGCGGGGGCACGTGATGCGCGGGCGGCACCTCGTGGACCGGGGGTGCGTGGTGCACGGGGGGTGCGTGGTCCACCGGGGGTGCGTGGTGGACGGGCGGGGCCTCGTGGACCGGGGGTGCGTGGTGCACGGGCGGGGCGTGGTGCACCGGGGGAGCCTCGTGGGCCGGGGGTGCGTGATGGACGGGCGGCGCGTGATGCACGGGCGGGGCCTGGTGCGCCGGAGGTGCGTGGTGCACGGGCGGAGCCTCGTGCACCGGCGGGGCGTGGTGGACCGGCGGGGCGTGGTGCGCCTCGTGACCCGGCGGGCAGTGGTGCGGCGGCACGTGATGCGCGGGCGGAGCCTCGTGCGCCGGAGGTGCGTGATGCACCGGAGGTGCGTGGTGGACAGGCGGAGCCTGGTGCGCCGGAGGTGCGTGGTGCACCGGCGGAGCCTCATGCACCGGCGGCGCGTGGTGCACCGGCGGAGCCTCATGCACCGGTGGCGCGTGGTGCACCGGCGGAGCCTCATGCACCGGTGGCGCGTGGTGCACCGGCGGAGCCTCATGCACCGGTGGCGCGTGGTGCACCGGCGGAGCCTCATGCACCGGCGGCGCGTGGTGCACCGGCGGAGCCTCATGCACCGGCGGCGCGTGGTGCACCGGCGGAGCCTCATGCACCGGCGGCGCGTGGTGCACCGGCGGAGCCTCATGCATCGGCGGGGCCTGGTGGACCGGCGGAGCCTGGTGGACCGGCGGAGCCTCATGCACCGGCGGAGCCTCGTGGGGCTGTGGGGTGTGGCGCATTGGGGGGTTGTGGTGGGGCGCGGGGTGGGGGGCCGCGTGGGCGGGGGTGGTCGGGCCCGTCGTGCAGTGGCTGCCCATCGCCGGGTTGAGCAGACCCACCACGCTCACCGTGTTCCCGCACGCCTGCACCGGCACATCGGCCGGCGCCGCCGCGGAGTTGCCCGAAAGGACACCCGGGGAGCCGCTGGTGACGCTCGTCGCCTGGCTCGCGGCAGGCTCGTGGTGGTCGAGGCCGTACGCCGCGGCGTACTCCCGCTCGAACGACGCGCCGTACTCGTCCGCGTCGGCGGAGGAGGGCGCGCCGCGGTGACCGCCCGCGCCGTCGCCGCCCTCCGTGCCCGCGCGGTCGGCCATGGAGTCGGCCGCTTCCTCGGCCGCCGAGGGCGAGACCGTAGCGCAGTTGTTCCCGAAGGACGGGTTGAGCCCGCCGACCGGATTCACGGAGTTTCCGCACGCCTGGACCGGCACTTCCACCGGAGCGGAGATCGTGTTCCCCGACAACAGACCCGGCGAGCCCGTGTTCTCGGCATCGGTACCGGCGGCCTGAGCATAATTCGCGCTCATCGAAAGGACGCTCGTGGCTGCCACGGCAGTGAACAGGGTCTTACTGATGACCTGGCGCAATGGGCTGTCTTCCGTCGCGGGGAAAAGTGGTGGAAACCGACTTTGGGGCGTGCGGTGAGCACGCCCCAAAATCAGAGTGGAGAGTCCTGGCGCTACATCACTTGTTGATGCAGGTGTTGCCGAACGCCGGGTTCAGGAGACCGATGACGTTGACGGTGTTGCCGCAGATGTTGACCGGAATGTGGACCGGAACCTGGAGCAGGTTGCCGGACAGGACACCCGGGCTGCCGACAGCGGCACCCTCGGCACCGGCGTCGGCGAACGCCGGAGCGGCACCACCCGCGGCGATGACCAGACCGGCCAGAACGGTCGCAGTCTTCATGTACTTCACGTGGATTTCCTTCCCTCAGTCAAAAAGTCGCGCAACCAGTCGTTGCTCACGGCGCGTTGCCAGAGCTTTCGCCCAAGGTGCCGCTGACCACCTGATAACGATCGATCCAGGCAAAGGAAACCGAACGGGAACAGTGCTGCCGCGTTCCTCACCCAAATGGCAGGAAGGGGGCGGCCCGCCGCTCCTCGGCCCTTTAGCCGCACGGCAATTGGGTGGATAAAGAACGCGGGCTGCCGCGGTCCGAAGAGGACCGCGGCAGCCCGCGCGGGTGCGCAGACGACTCAGTTGTTGCCGACGCCGTTGCCCGAGAGGACCGGGATCTGGTCCAGGATGTGCGACAGGGGCTCGTCGCCCTTGGCCTGCGTCGAGTTCTCGGTGCACTGCTGGTTCTGCGGCGCGGAGAGGATCGGCACGTCCTGGAGGACGGTGACCGGCACGAGACCGACGAGCGAGGCCAGGTTGGCCTTGACCGGAACGCCGAGGCAGGGCTTGTTCAGCGTGCCCTGGACCAGCGAGAGCTGGGGGCTCATGTCACCGTCGGTCTTCGAGTTGCCGAAGGCGCTCTTCGCACCGTTGCCGCTGAGCGAGGTCGTGCCGTGGTTGTCACCGATGGCCATGGCCTGGGGGGCCAGCATGGCGGACGCGCCGACGAGCGAAACGGTGGCAGCGGACGCGGCCATAACCTTCTTGAGCATGGTCTTCCCTTTTCTTGGTGGAGAGCACGTGCAGTACCGCGCTCATATCCACTGCGCCGTACTACTGCCTGGTCAACTTCGCTGCCCTGGTTTGGTTCCGGCGCTTCACCCGAACGGTTCCCCAGGAGGCGCGAGGGATACCGAACACAACGCCCGGGAACGCCGTATCGGATCTCCATATAATCCCAGCCCGTATCGCCGGACAGAACCTGTTCGGCCCCATTTTCGTACGGCCGAAAGAGTGAAGGGCAGAAACCAATCCTCGGTGCGGCCAGTTGGTCAGGTGGCTCCGTATGGGGCATCCACCAGAAAGGGACCAGCGTGATCAAGAAGGCTATGGCGGCAGCAGCCGTCGGCGTGTCCGTCGTCGGCGCGTCCGCGGCGATGGCGCCGCAGGCGATGGCGGTCGGCAACGACCACGGCACGACCTCGGTCAGCGGCAACAACGCGATGCAGGCGTACGGGAACTCCTCCACGTACGGCAACATGAGCCCGCAGATCGGCCTGATCCAGGGTTCGTTCAACAAGCCCTGCATCGCCCTGCCGGCCAAGGCGAACCTGGCGTCCCTCGTTGGTCTCGTGCCGGTCACCGTGCTGCAGGACGTGCCGATCCTGTCCGCGCCGCAGACCCAGCAGTGCACCGAGAACTCGACGCAGGCCAAGGGCGACGAGCCCCTGTCGCACATCCTGGACCAGATCCCGGTCCTCTCCGGGAACGGTGCCGCGAACCACTGAGCCGGGGCTCCGCAGGACGGCCGGACCGCTGTCAATCCCTTCGGCGGTCCGGCACCCTGATGTTCACGGCCGGGCCGCCGGTGCACAGGGGCGGTCCGGTCCTTCGCGGTGTCCGGGGCCGGGCGGCCATGGCGGCGGCCTCCGCGCGCACGGGAGCAGGTGTCACGAGGGCCAGCAGGAACCGTTGACGAGCTGGTTCCATTCCCAGTCCGGGCGGCCCGGAATCGTACGCCCTTCCGCGGCCCAGGAACGCACCAGGTCCGCATAGACGGGCTCGGCCGCCGCCTCGCTCTCGAATCGTCGACGGGTGATCGGGATGAAAGTCTGCCGGCGCCATGCACCCTGCGTCTCAGTCATGTTTCCTCACCATCGGTTCGTGGTCACTGCCTATTACCACGAATCGGGCGGAGTCGATTCCGCAATGCTCTGTCCGGGGGACAGGGCGCAACCAAAAGAGATTCTTACCGTTTCTCTTCACAGATCCCCGTCAGTGGAATCAGACCAACAGGAGTAGACATGCAGAAGTTGTGGTCGGCCGCAGCCGTCGCCGCAGCCGTTTCCGGTGTCGCGATGATGGCCGCGCCGCAGGCGATGGCGATCGGCAACGACGGCGGTACGACGTCGCTCAGCGGCAACGGTGCCGAGCAGGCCTTCGGCAACTCGAAGACCGAGGGCGACATGAGCCCGCAGATGACCCTGGTCCAGGGCTCGCTGAACAAGGTCTGCGCCGGCGTTCCGGTCAAGGCCAACCTGGCCTCGCTCGTCGGTCTCGTGCCGGTCACCGTCCTCCAGGACGTGCCGATCCTCTCCGCGCCGCAGAACCAGCAGTGCACCGAGAACTCGACGCAGGCCAAGGGCGACGAGCCCCTGTCGCACATCCTGGACCAGATCCCGGTCCTCTCGGGCAACGGCGCCGGCAACAACTGAGCCGTCCGCGCAGCCTGAACAACGGCCGGTCCCGGGTCACCCGGGGCCGGCTGTTGCATGTCCGGACACCGTACGCACGGTCCCGGCCGGACCGTACGGCCGCAAGGACGCGCCCGCTTCAGGCGGCGGGCCGCGCCAGGACTCCGTCCAGCCAGTCGTAGACGCGGGCCAGGGCGAGCCGCATGGCGCCGGGGTGGCAGTGTGCGCCGGCCCCTTCCTCCGCGGTGAAGACCATCAGCTCCTTGGGGCAGGTCAGGCGGGCGTAGAGCTCCTCGGGCTGGCCCCGGAAGAACTCGTCCTCGACGGCGTCGCACACCAGGGTCGGGCACTGGATCAGCTCGGCCGTGCCGTCCCGCAGGGTGTAGTCGAGGTAGGCGGCGCAGAAGGCGCGCGGGGTGTCCACGCCCATGACGTACATGCCGTGGTTCATCGCCCAGCGCGAGGTGGCGTCGCGCTCCATCAACTCCGCGAGGGCCGCGTCGAGTTCGGGGGCGCTGTCCGCGCGCAGCAGCCGCTCGGCCTCCTCGCGGCCGCCGGGGATGTTCCGTACGGACACCTCGCCCAGGTCGAAGACGCCGTCGACGGCTATCACCGCGGCCAGGCGGTGCTCGAAGGCGGCGGCCCGCGGTGCGAGCAGGCCGCCCATGCTCGAACCGAACAGTGCGATACGGCTGTTGTCGACCTCGGGCAGGCTCTCGGCGAAGTCGATCACGGGGGTGATGACGTTCTCCCAGTCGGGACGGAAGACCAGGCCCTGGTGGTGGCGCGGCCCAGGCATCCCGGGCCCGTCGAAGGCGAGCACGGTGTAGCCGCGCTCGACGGCCGCGAGGGCGCCGCTGAAGTGGAGCTCCTCCGCGGTGCCGTCGAACCCGCTGTGCATGATCAGGGTCGGGCGCGGCTCACCGGGGGCGCCGGCCCGGTAGAGGTAGCCCGGCAGCGTGGTGCCCTCGTACGGGATGGCGACCGGCTCGATGCGCGGGGTGAAGAGCTTCGCGGCCGCCCGGAAGCAGGCAACGCTCCGGTCGTAGGCGTGGTCGTGGCGCGGGTCGCACGGGTTGCCGTGCAGGAAGAACTCGGCCGAGCGGTAGTAGTTGGAGGCCCGCAGGAAGCCGTCCCGGGCGCTGATCGAGTGACCGGCGTCGAGCGCCTTGTGCGCCTCGGCGGCCACGCGGTCGGCGGTGGCGAGCCACTCGGTGTGCCAGCTGCCGTAGTCGCCCTCGGTGATGCGCTCGGCGGTGGAGACGACCTCGCCGAAGTCGGCGCCGCCGTAGGCGATGTGGCTCATCGAGCGCAGGGTCTCGTACCAGAACTGGGTGTTGCCCGGGAACAGCAGCTGCTTCATGGCTTCTCTCCTTAAGCACAGATCTGTGCGTACGCCGATGACTGTAGACCCATCCGCCGACGCGAAGCAAATAAATGTGCTTACGATGGTGGGGTGAGCCCGAACCAGCCGACACCCCGCACCCGCAAAAGCCCCGAACAAGTACGTTCCGCCGTCCACCAGGCCGTCGTCGACCTGCTGTCCGACACCGACGGCGGCGACCTCACCATCCCCGCGATCGCCCAGCGCGCCGGCGTCAACCACACGAGCGTCTACCGCCGCTGGGGCAGCCGCGAGGCGCTCCTCGCCGACGTTGTCGTGACCCGCCTCGAACGGGACTGGCCGCTGCCCGACACCGGCACCCTGCGCGGCGACCTCACCGCCTGGGCCGCCGCCGGGGTCGCGAGCATCCTCAAGCCCGAAGGCCGGATCCTCGTCCGGGCCGTCGCCCTGTCCATGCCCGGCAGCGCCGAGGCACACGGCGAACGCGGCCGGCACTTCCAGCGCCGTACCCACGCCATCGAAGCCATCCGGGAGCGGGCCGCGGCGCGCGGCGAGGACCCGCCGCCGCTCGACCAGATCCTGGACCAGCTCATCGCGCCGCTCTACCTCCGCGCGATCTTCGGCATCGACCCACCGGCCGCCGGCTACCCCGAACTCCTCGTCGGGCGCCTCCTGGGCCGCCCCGACACACCCCCCACGCCCTAGCCGGCGTTCCTACCGCAGCGCCTCGTCCAGCAGCACCGCCCACTGCGCCACGACCCGCTCCCTGCGCGCCGCGTCATCGGTGAGCACATTGGCCAGGCCCAGCCCGCGCGCCATGTCGAGGAAGCCCTGCACCGTCTCCCGTACACCCGGTACGGACTCGTCGGCCGCGAGCAGCTCCACCGCGATCCGGTGCGATTCGCGGCCCACCCTCGCCTCCAGCTCCGTCACCCGCGCATGCAGCTGGGGCTCGTTGGACGCGGCGACCCACAGATGGAGCGCGGCCCGGAACAGCGGGCCGGTGTACAGCCCGACGAGGGCCGCCACCACCTCCCCGCGGTCCCTGCGGTCCAGGGCGCGCAGCGCGAACGACCGCTCCTCGGCGACGTACTCGACCGCCGCCGTGAACAGGTCCTCGCGGGTCGGGAAGTGGTGCTGGGCGGCGCCCCGCGACACCCCGGCGCGCTCGGCCACCACCGACACCGTGGAACCCGCCCAGCCGTGCTCGGCCAGGCAGGACACGGCGGCTTCGAGCAGCCGCTGCCGGGTGGCCCGGCTGCGGTCCTGCTTCGGAGCCTTCGGCACGGTCTTCGGCACGGCCTTCGGCGGCGCGCCGGACGGCGTGTCCGGCGGGGTGTTCGGCGGTGTCACAACACCCATGCGGGGTCCCGTCGTTCGAGGAAGGCCGTCACTCCCTCCCGCGCCTCGGCGGAGGCGAAGAGGGACGCCGAGCGGGCGGTCAGCTCCTTCGACCAGCGGTCGAAGGTCTCCGACACGGTAGCCGTGACCAGAGCCTTCGACGCGGCCAGCCCCTCGGGCGAGGACCTGCGCAGCCCGTCGAGGACCGGCCCGAGCGCCGCGTCCACGTCGTCGGCGGCGATCGTGACCAGGCCCGTGCGGGCCGCCTCCGCCGCGTCGAACCGCTCCCCCGTGAGGTAGTAGCGGCTCGCCGCCCGCGGATCCATGCGCGGCAGCACCGGCATGGAGATCACCGCAGGCGCCAGACCCAGCCGCACCTCGGTGAACGCGTACGACGACCCGGGCCCCGCCACCGCGATGTCGCACGCCGCGAGCAGCCCGAGGCCGCCCGCCCGCACATGCCCGGTCACCCGCGCCACGACCGGCTTGCGCAGCCCGACCACGGCCCGCATCAGGGCGACGAACGCCTCCGGGTCCGGCGGCGCCTTCAGATCGGCGCCCGCGCAGAACGTGCCGCCGGTGTGGGTCAGCACCACGGCCCGTACGCCCGGGTCACCCGCGCACCGCGCGAGCGCCGCGCCCAGCTCGGCGACGAGCGCCGCGGACAGCGCGTTGCGGTTGGCGGGCGAGTCCAGGGCGAGGGTGGTGATGCCCCGTTCATGGGCGGACCTGATCAGTGTCACGCGTCGTCCTTCTCTCGTTGCCGCAGCTCACGCCGGAGGATCTTGCCGGACGCGGCCCGGGGCACGGCCGCCACGAACGCGACCCGGCGGACCTTCTTGTACGGGGCGACGCGTTCGGCGACGTACGCCATCACCTCGTCCGCGCCGAGGCCCGGCGCGTCCGGCCCGCGCACCACGAAGGCCTTGGGCACCTCGTTGCCGTCCGCGTCGAGAACACCGATGACGGCGGCGTCCGCCACGCCGGGGTGGGTGAGCAGCAGCGCCTCCAGGTCGGCGGGCGCGACCTGGAACCCCTTGTACTTGATGAGCTCCTTGACCCGGTCGACGACGAACAGCCAGCCGTCCTCGTCGACGCGGCCCACGTCACCGGTGTGCACCCAGCCGTCCGCGTCGATCAGTTCGGCGGTGGCCTCGGGCCGGCCGAGGTAGCCCTTCATCACCTGCGGGCCCCGGATCGCGATCTCGCCCTCCTCGCCGGGCCCGGCGTCGCGGGCCGGGTCGTCCAGGCGCAGGATCCGCATCTCGGTGGAGGGCAGCAGCTTGCCGACCGCGCCGGCCGGCGGGTCCACCGTGGCCAGCGGGACGACATGGGTGCCGGGCGACAGCTCGGTCATGCCGTACGCCTGGCGCACCGGCGGCAGGCCGAGCCGGTCCGAACAGGCCTGCGCCAGCAGGGAGTCGAGCGGGGCCGCCGCGCTCACCACGTATTCGAGGCTGGTGAGGTCGTACCGGGCGACCGCCGGGTGCTTGGCCAGGGCGAGCACGATCGGCGGGGCGACGTACAGGCCGGTGATGCGGTGCTTCTCGATCGCGCCGAGGAACTGGTCGAGGTCGAAGCGCGGCAGCACGACGACGGTGGCGCCGGCCCGCAGGGGTGCGTTCAGGAGCGCGGTCATGCCGTAGATGTGGAAGAACGGCAGCACCGCGAGGATGCGGTCGCCGGGCACCATCGGCACCAGCGGGTGCAGCTGCGCCAGGTTGGTGGCGATGCTGCGGTGGGTGAGCATGACGCCCTTGGGGACGCCGGTGGTGCCCGAGGAGTACGGCAGGACGGCGATGTCCTCGGCGGGGTCGATCGCAATGTCCGCCCCGGCCGTCCGCGGGGGCGCCGCGGACAGGAGGTCGTGGACGATCGAGCGGTGGCCGTCGGCGCGGTCGCAGACGAAGATCTCCTCGATTCCGCCGACGAGTTCCGCGGCCCGGCGGGCCGTCGCGAGGAGCGGCGATACGGTGACGATCCACCGGGCGCCCGCATCGTTGAGCTGCTTGGCGAACTCCTCCGCCGTACAGAGCGGATGGACGGTGGTGACGGCCGCCCCGGCGCGCGTCGCCCCGTAGAAAATGACCGGGTAGAGCACTGTGTTGGGGCTGTGCAGCGCCAGCACATCGCCCTTGCGCAGCCCGGAGCGGACCAGTTCGGACGCCAACAGGCGGTGCCGGACGTCGAGTTGGCCGTAGGTGAGGGTGGTCGTGCCGGTCGGGTCGGCGCCGTCGACGAGCGCGACGGCATCGGGGAACGAGGCGGTCGAGCGGGCGAGGACCGCCTCGTGGATGGGTTCGTCGAGGACGGGCACATCGGCGTACTCGCTGCGGAAGACGCGACGAGCGCCGGAGTCCGCCACGGCACGGGAGGGAACGGAGGGAGTGGAGGGAGTGGAGGGAGTGGAGCCAGGGGAGTCCATAGGGGGATCTCCTAGTACGCCTAGTACGACTTGGGAAGACCCAGGGACTGGTGCGAGACGTAGTTGAGGATCATCTCCCGGCTGACCGGCGCGATCCTCGCGACCCGGGCCGCCGTGATCAGCGAGGCCAGGCCGTACTCGCGGGTCAGCCCGTTGCCGCCCAGGGTGTGGACGGCCTGGTCGACGGCCTTCACACAGGCCTCGGCCGCCGCGTACTTCGCCATGTTGGCCGCCTCGCCCGCCCCGATGTCGTCACCCGCGTCGTACAGGGCGGCCGCCTTCTGCATCATCAGACGGGCCAGTTCGAGCTCGATGTGGGCCTGGGCCAGCGGATGGGCGATGGCCTGGTGGCCGCCGATGGGCTGCTTCCACACCTGGCGGGTCGTGGCGTAGTCGACGGCGGTGGCGAGCGCGTAGCGGCCCATGCCGATCGCGAACGCGGCCGTCATGATCCGCTCCGGGTTGAGTCCGGCGAAGAGCTGGAGCAGCCCCGCGTCCTCGTCGCCGACCAGCGACGACGCGGGCAGCCGTACGTCGTCGAGGACCAGCTCGAACTGCTTCTCCGCCGCCTGGAGTTCCATGTCGATCTGGGAGCGCCCGAAGCCGGGGGTGTCGCGCGGAACGATGAACAGGCACGGCTTGAGGCCACCCGTGCGGCCCCTGTTTCCATCAGACACAGCCTCGGTGCGGCCGACGATCAGCGTCGCGTCCGCTATGTCCACACCGGAGATGAAGACCTTGCGGCCGGTCAGGATCCAGCCGTCGCCGTCGCGCCGCGCGGTGGTGGTGATGCGGTGCGAGTTGGAGCCGGCGTCGGGCTCGGTGATGCCGAACGCCATGGTGAGGGTGCCGTCGGCGAGCCCCGGCAGCCAGGTGCGCTTCTGCTCCTCGGTGCCGAAGCGCGCGATGACCGTGCCGCAGATGGCCGGCGACACCACCATCATCAACAGCGGGCAGCCCGCCGCACCCAACTCCTCCAGGACGATGGACAGTTCGGCCATGCCGCAGCCCCCGCCGCCGTGCTCGGCCGGCAGGTTGACGCCGAGGTAGCCGAGCTTGGCCGCCTCCGACCACAGGGCGGCGCGGTCGAAACCACGGCCGTGCCGGGCGCCGAGCGCGGCGACCGCGGCCCGCAGATCCTTGTTCTCCTGGCTTTCGATGACACCGGTCATACGTCTTCGTCCTCCGATGCGACTACGGCGAGCAGGGCACCGACCTCGACCTGGCGGCCGGGGACGGCGTGGAGCGCGGTGAGCGTGCCGGAGGCCGGAGCGATGACGCGGTGCTCCATCTTCATGGCCTCCAGCCAGAGCAGCGGCTGCCCCGCGACGACGCGGCAGCCCTCCTCGACCCCGTCGGCGACCCGCACCACGACCCCCGGCATGGGGGCGAGCAGCGAGCCCGGCGCGACGAGGTCGCTGGGGTCGGTGAAGCGGGGACGGACGGCGAGGGCGTGGCACCCCGAAGCGGAGTCGACGTACACGGTGCCGTCGTAGCGGCGGACGCCGAACTCCCTTACCACCCCGTCGATTTCGAGCCGTACGCGGCCGGGCTCCGCGGAGTCGAGACGGACCCCGGGATGGCCGTCCGCTTCGAGGCCGAGCCGGGTGAGCCGGTAGCGGACCTCGTGGTCGCCGTACCGCTTGACCTGGGGTCCCGAGGGGACGTTGCGCCAGCCGCCGCCGAACCGGCCGGTCCGGGCGCTCGCGTCGGCGAGGGCCGCGGCGAGCGCCGCGTGGTGCGCGCCGGGCGGAGGCACGGTCAGCTCGGCGAGGTTACGGTCGTAGAACCCGGTGTCGAGACCGCCCCCGGCGGCCCCTTCGGTGAACTCCGGGTGGCGCAGCGAGCGGACGAGCAGGTCACGATTGGTGGCCGGGCCGTGGACGCGGGCGCGCTCCAGGGCGCGGGCCAGCACGCGGGCGGCCTCGGCGCGAGTCGGGGCGTGGGCGACGGCCTTGGCGAGCAGCGAGTCGTAGTGCACGGAGACGGTGTCGCCGTCGGCGTACCCCCGGTCGAGCCGCACACCGTCGACGGCCAGCCGGTGGACGGTGCCGGTGCCCGGGGCCCAGCCGTCGGCCGGGTCCTCGGCGTACAGGCGGGCCTCGATGGCGTGGCCGTGCGGCTCGGGCGGGGCCGGCGCGAGCGCCCCGCCCTCGGCGACCCGGAGCTGGAGCGCGACGAGGTCGACTCCGAACACGGCCTCCGTGACGGGGTGTTCGACCTGGAGGCGGGTGTTCATCTCCAGGAAGTGGACGGTACCGTCGGCGACCAGGAACTCCACCGTGCCCGCGCCCCGGTAGTCGGTGGCCTTCGCGGCCCGCGCGGCGAGGGCGTGCAGTTCGGCGGCGGTCTCCGGGGCGAGGCCGGGCGCCGGGGCCTCCTCGATGACCTTCTGGTGGCGCCGCTGGAGCGAACAGTCACGGGTGCCGAGCACCCAGACCGTGCCGTGGGCGTCGGCGAGGATCTGCACCTCGACGTGGCGCCCGCCCTCGATGTAGGGCTCGACGAAGACATCGCCGTCACCGAACGCGTTGAGCGCCTCGGCGCGGGCGGACGACAACTGACTGTCGATATCCGTCAGTTGACGAACGATCCGCATTCCCCGTCCGCCGCCCCCGGCGGACGCCTTGACGAGCAGCGGCAGATCGCTCTCCCCGACATCGTCGAGACGCAACGGCGGCAGGCCCATCAGCTCCTTGGCGCGGGTCTTGGAGGCCATGGCCTCGATGGCTTCGGGGGGCGGCCCGATCCAGGTGAGCCCGGCGGCGATCACGGCCCGCGCGAAGCCGGCGTTCTCGGAGAGGAACCCGTACCCCGGGTGCACGGCGTCGGCGCCCGCGGCGAGGGCCGCCGCGACGACGAGGTCGCCGCGCAGATACGTCTCGCCGGGCGTGGCCCCCGGCAGCCGCACCGCGGTGTCGGCCTCGCGCACGTGCAGGGCGCCCGCGTCGGCGTCCGAGAACACGGCGACGGTGGCGATGCCCAGCTCGCGGCAGGTACGGAAGACCCGGCAGGCTATCTCGCCGCGGTTGGCGACGAGTACGGACTCGATCATGGCCTTCGGCTCGGTCATGGCCCTCACATCCGGAAGATGCCGAAGCCGCCGCGGGCGCCTTCGACGGGAGCGGTGTGGATCGCCGACAGGCACAGCCCGAGGACGGTCCGGGTGTCACGGGGATCGATGACGCCGTCGTCGTACAGCCGCCCCGACAGGAACAGGGGCAGCGACTCGGCCTCGATCTGCTGCTCGACCATCGCGCGCAGCCCCGCGTCCGCCTCGTCGTCGTACGGCTGCCCCTTGGCCTGCGCGGAGGCGCGGGCCACGATCGACAGGACGCCGGCGAGCTGCTGCGGGCCCATCACGGCCGACTTGGCGCTCGGCCAGGCGAACAGGAAGCGGGGATCGTAGGCCCGCCCGCACATCCCGTAGTGCCCGGCCCCGTACGACGCCCCGACCAGGACGGACAGGTGCGGCACGCGCGAATTGGACACCGCGTTGATCATCATCGCGCCGTGTTTGATGATGCCGCCCTGCTCGTACTCCCTGCCCACCATGTAGCCGGTGGTGTTGTGCAGGAAGAGCAGCGGGATGTCGCGCTGGTTGGCGAGCTGGATGAACTGGGCGGCCTTCTGCGACTCGGCGGAGAACAGCACGCCCTGCGCGTTGGCGAGGATGCCGACGGGGTAGCCGTGCAGCTCGGCCCAGCCGGTGACCAGGCTGGTCCCGTACAGCGGCTTGAACTCGTCGAAGTCGGAGGCGTCGACGATGCGGGCGATGACCTCGCGCGGATCGAACGGCGTCTTCAGGTCCTCGGGGACGATGCCGAGCAGCTCCTCCTCGTCGTACTTCGGCGGTTCGGCGGGACCGGCCGGATCCGGGTGCGCCTTGCGGTGGTTGAGGCGGGCGACGATGCGGCGGGCCTGGCGGATCGCGTCGTGCTCGTCGACGGCGAAGTGGTCGGCGAGCCCGGAGGTCCGGGCGTGCATCTCGGCGCCGCCCAGCGACTCGTCGTCGCTCTCCTCGCCCGTCGCCATCTTCACGAGCGGCGGCCCCCCGAGGAACACCTTGGACCGCTCCTTGATCATCACGGTGTGGTCGGACATCCCGGGGACGTAGGCCCCGCCCGCCGTGGAGTTGCCGAACACGACGGCGACGGTCGGGATGCCGGCGGCGGAGAGCCGCGTGATGTCCCGGAAGATCGCGCCGCCCGGGATGAAGATCTCCTTCTGCGAGGGGAGATCGGCGCCGCCGGACTCGACGAGGCTGATGCAGGGCAGGCGGTTGACGTACGCGATCTCGTTGGCGCGCAGGGCCTTCTTCAGTGTCCACGGGTTGGAGGCGCCGCCGCGGACGGTGGGGTCGTTGGCGGTGATCAGGCACTCGACGCCCTCGACGGTGCCGATGCCGGTGACCATCGAGGCGCCGACGGGGTAGTCGCTGCCCCACGCGGCGAGCGGCGACAGTTCGAGGAACGGCGTGTCCGCGTCGAGCAGCAGCTCGATGCGCTCCCGGGGCAGGAGCTTGCCGCGCCGCCGGTGGCGCTCGGTGTACTTCTCGCCCCCGCCGGCGAGCGCTTTGCCGTGCTCCCGGCCCAGCTCGTCGAGCCTGCTCCGCATGGCGTCGGCGGCCTGCCGGAACTCGGCGGAGGCGGGATCGAGGGAGGTGGGGAGGGTGGGCATGGGGCTCCTTGGTGGGTGGGGTTGATGGGGGGGCGGGAGCAGCGGTGTACGTGCCGCCCGGCACCGCGTGGCCGGGGGCGCGGGGCGGTGTACGTGCCGCCGACACCGCGTGGCCGGGGACACGGGGCGGTGACGCGAGCGCGGCTCCCCCCCACGGCGGGCGCGGGCAGCGGACCCCGGAGGACATGCGTGCCGCCAGAGACGCCGGGCGGCGACACGGGCACGGCCCCACGACGATGGGCGCGAGCAGCGGACCCCGAGGGGCATGCGTGCCGCCAGGCGCGCGGGGAACTGCGCGGGCGGCCCTCCCCGGCCCGATTCCGGCCCGCGCGGCCGATCCCCCGGAGGGTCTCGGGAAGGGGCGGGGTGGGGAAGGAGAAGCTCACACCAACCCCGCCGGCACCTCCACCACCCTCCCCCGCAGCCATTCCCCCACCCCTTTCCCCTGCGGATCGAACCGCGCCTGCGAGGCGACCCCCTCCCCCAGCAGCCCCTCCACCACGAAGTTCAGCGCCCACAGGTTCGGCAGAACATGGCGCACCACCTTCAACTCGCCCGTCTCCGGCAGGAGTTCACGAAAGCGGTCCACCGAAACCTCCCCCACCAGCCACTCCCACGCCGCCTGCGACCGCACCCACACCCCCACATTCACGTCCCCGCCCTTGTCCCCGCTCCGGGCCCCCGCCACGGCCCCCAGCGGCACCCGCCGGGTACCGCCCGAGAGGTCGACGGCGGACGCCGGCAGCGGAGGCTCCGGGACCGGCGACAAAGCGGCGGTACGGACGGGCGGATCTATCAACTCCCGTACGCCGTCCGGGAGTACGGCCACCTGCTCGACCGCCCCCGCATCGACGTACTCCGCCGAGAACACCCCGTACGGCGCCCCCTTCCCCGGCGGCGCCGTGACGTGGAAGCCGGGGTAGCTGCCGAGCGCCAGCTCGATGGCGGCGCCGCTCACCACCCGGCCCACCGCCGCCGGGTCGGGGTCCCGCACCACGAGGCGCAGCAGCGCGCTCGCGGCCTCCTCGCTCGCCGCGTCGGCCCGGTCCGTCCGGGACAGCTCCCAACGCACCTGTTCCGGGCGGGACTTGGCGCGCCGGAACGCGTCCTCGATCTGCTCCCGCACCAGGGCGGCCTTCGCCTCGACGTCGAGTCCCGTCAGCACGAACACGACCTCGTTGCGCCAGCCTCCGATGCGGGTGATCCCCGCCTTGAGGGTGGGCGGCGGCGCCTCGCCCCGCACGCCGGTGACGCGTACCCGGTCGGGCCCTTCCTGGTCGAGCCGTACCGTGTCGAGCCGCGCCGTGACGTCGGGCCCCGCGTACCGCGCGCCGGACGTCTCGTACAGGAGCTGCGCGGTGACCGTGCCGACGTCGACGACGCCCCCCGTGCCGGGGTGTTTGGTGATGACGCTGGACCCGTCGGCGTGGATCTCGGCGAGGGGAAAGCCGGGGCGGGCGAGCGCGCCGGGCGCGAACTCCGTGAAGAAGGAGTAGTTGCCGCCGGTGGCCTGGGTGCCGCATTCCAGGACGTGCCCGGCGACCACCGCGCCCGCGAGCGCGTCGTGGTCCCCGGGCCCCCAGCCGAACCACCAGGCGGCGGGCCCGGTGACGAGGGCGGCGTCGGTGACGCGGCCGGTGACGACGATGTCCGCGCCGCCCCGCAGGCAGGCCGCGATGCCGCCGCCGCCGAGGTAGGCGTTGGCGGTAAGCGCACCCTCGGGCAGCGGCAGGGCGTCCCCCTCGACATGGCCGACCCGTACGGGAACGCCGACCCGCTCGCTCAACTCCCGTACGGCGGCGGCGAGTCCGGCCGGGTTGAGACCACCGGCGTTGGCGACGATGCGCACCCCGCGCTCCCGTGCGAGCCCGAGGCACTCCTCCAGCTGCCGCAGGAACGTCTTGGCATAGCCGAGCCGCGGGTCGCGCAGCCGGTCGCGGCCGAGGATGAGCAGGGTGAGTTCGGCGAGGTAGTCGCCGGTGAGGACGTCGAGCGGGCCGCCGGTGAGCATCTCGCGCAGGGCGTCGAAGCGGTCGCCGTAGAACCCGGAGGCGTTGCCGATCCGCAGGACGCGGCCCGCGCCGAAGCCCGCGCCCATGTGCCCGTCCCGGCTCACGAGGCGTCCTCGGCGGCGCGGGGCGGGCGGCCGGGGCCCGCGGGGCCGGCGAAGGCCTGCGCGATGCCGAGCCAGCGCTCGGCGTCGGCGCCCTCGGCCGTCACAGCGGTGTCGTCGCGGTGCAGGCGCTGGGTGACGAGGAGGCAGAAGTCCAACGCGGGCCCGGTGACCCGCTGTTGGGCGCCCTCGGGTCCGTACGCCCACACGCCGGCGCCGTCCGGCGCGGTCAGCTCGACCCGGAACTCCTCGCCCGGCGGCTCCAACCCCCGTACGGCGAAAGCGTAGTCACGGGCGCGGATCCCGATGCGGGCGACGTGGCGGAGCCGGGCGGTGGGCTTGCGGGTGCGACCCAGGGCGTCGAAGACGTCCTGTCCGTGCGCCCAGGTCTCCATCAGGCGGCCGGTGGCCACCGACGCGGTGGACATGGGCGGCCCGTACCAGGGGAACCGCGCCCCGGGCGGCGCCGCCCGCAGCGCGTCCTGGAGCTGTACGCGGCTGTCCCGCCACCAGGAGAGCAGCTCGGCGGGCGGCAGCAGGGCCCCTGCCTCGGCGCCGTCGTCCACGAAGGTGTCCGGCGCGGCAGCCGCCTTGTCGACCTCGGCGGCGAAGGCGTCGGGGTCGGTGACGGCGAGCAGCGCGGCGGTGTCGGTCCACGCGAGGTGGGCGACCTGATGGGCGATGGTCCACCCGGGCGCGGCGGTGGCGGTGCCCCACTGGACGGGACTCAACTCGCCGATCAGGACGTCGAGTTCACCGCCCTCGGCACGCAGGTCGTCAAGAACGTCGAGTGCGGCGTCGGTCGGACCGGCCGGTTCGGACACGGTGCGCTCCCCTCCGGGACAGCGGACAGCGGGTGTGCCCCGGAGCATGGCAGCCCCCACAGAAACAAGCAAGCGTGCTTGCATGTATTTTCGGCCGCGCGACGGGACGCGCCCCGCGACCGTCAAGATCCGCCGAGTCACGGCTCTGTCCCAGCGGGCCGGGAAAGGGAGTTGCCGCGGAGGGGTGCGCGAGCGGCACGGAAACACGTGCCAGGAACGCCGGTTGACGGGCATCCGGGTCGCCGACCAGCGAAGAGGCCGCCGCCTGTGCGACATCTGTGCGTGTAACAGGAGTGTCTTAGGCGGTGGGCGGGCGGAACGATTCGCCCTTCCGTGTGGTCATGTTGAGCACAAGCGCTCGCTGGTACCGACCGTACCGAGCGGCCCACCCAGCCAACCGATACTGAGGAAGAACCGATGCGCGTTCGCAAGCTCACCTTCGCCGCCCTGGCCGTTGCCGCGGGTCTCTCGCTCACGGCCTGCCAGAGCGACGACGGCTCCACGCAGAGCGACCCGCCCGCCGCCTCCAACGCGCCCTCCACGGGCGGCGGTTCGGCTTCCGGCTCGGGTACGGGGTCGGACCAGGGCAGCGACAAGAGCACGGGTGGCAGCGGCGGCAAGGCCACGACGGCCGGGACGGGCTCCAGCGGGTCCGGCGGGGCCGGGAGCGCCAAGGGGGTCGCCAAGTGCCGCACCCTCGACCTGAACATCACGGCGGCGGACGCCACGGTGGGCGGTGACGCGGAGCGCACCGTGGCCGTGGAGTTCATGAACTCCAGCGGCCACGACTGCATGGTGTCCGGCTTCGCGGGCGTCGACCTGAAGACCAACGCGGGCACGGTGTCGGCCAAGCGCACGGGGGCCGCGGCCACGCCCTACACCCTCAAGCACGGCAAGTCGGTCTTCTTCGGCATCACCTACCCGGCCAACGACTCGGGCGGCTCGGGTGCCCGCATCACGGGCCTCGTGGTGACCCCGCCCGGAGAGACCAAGTCGGCCACCCTGCCGTGGCCCGGCGCCGCGTCCCTCCCCGTCACGGAGTCCGGCGGCGCCCAGGTCAAGGTCGGCCCCATGGGCAGCGCGGGCCAGGGCGGCTGAACGCGGAGCCCCGCCGGGGATACGGGGGAGGGCCACTGAGCGCGCCCCGCTCCGCGGGGGGAGGCGGCACGGCGCGGTCCCACTCCACCCTGCGGGGGAGGCGGCGCTGCACCCGCCTGGACGGCGGCGCCGGCCGCACGAACGGGCCGGGGCCAGTCGCAACCCTCGGGGAGCCGCACCCGGGCGCCGCTGCACGAACGGGCCGGCCGGGGCCCGGGGGCCGCACCCTCACGTAGCCGCACGAACGGCCCACCGCGGATAGGGGCGAAGCCCCGAGGGTGCACCCTCGCGCAGCCGCACGAACCAACCCACCCGGGGCCCGGGGGCCGCACTCTCACGTAGCCGCACGGGCGGGTGGGTGGGAAAACGCGCCGGGGTCCGGGGCAGAGCCCCGGGGAGCCGCACCCCCGCCCAGCCGCAGAACCCAACCCGCCCCGGCAAGGGAACCACCCGGAGCTACCCCGAAACCCCCCGAATCTGCGTCCGCACCGCCCCCATACTCGCCCCGATCACCAGCGCGATCGCCAGCGCCTGCGGCCAGGACAGCGCCTGGTTCAGGATCAGGAATCCCGCCGCCGCGGCGATCGCCGGCTCCAGGCTCATCAGGATCGCGAAGGTGGACGCGGGCAGGCGCCGCAGGGCGAGGAGTTCCAGGGTGTAGGGCAGCACCGAGGAGAGCACCGCCACCACCGCGCCCAGCGCCATCGTGGAGGGCACGATCAGCGCGCCCCCGGCCTGCGCGATGCCGATCGGCAGGAACACGACCGCCCCGACCGCCATCGCGAGCGCGAGCCCGTCGGCCTGCGGGAACCTCCGCCCCGTACGAGCGCTGAACAGGATGTACAGCGCCCAGCACACGCCCGCCCCCAGCGCGTACGCCACTCCGACCAGGTCCAGGCTGCCGAAGCCGCCCCCGCCGAGCAGGACGACGCCGGCCAGGGCGAGCCCCGCCCACAGGACGTTGACCAGGCGCCGGGACGCGAAGACCGACAGGGCCAGCGGGCCGAGCACCTCCAGGGTGACGGCGACACCGAGCGGGATGCGGTCGACGGCCTGGTAGAACAGCCCGTTCATGCCGGCCATGGCGACGCCGAAGACGACGACCGTGCCCCAGTCCGCCCGCGCGTGCCCGCGCAGCTTGGGCCGGCACACCAGCATCAGGACGAGCGCCGCCGCGACGAGCCGCAGCGTCACGACGCCGGCCGCGCCCGCCCGGGGCATCAGCGTCACCGCGACGGCCGCACCGAACTGCACCGAGATGCCGCCGGACACCACGAGCGCCACCGACCCGAGCGCCGCCCGGCGTCCGCCGCCGGCCGGGCCCCGCGAGCCGTCGCCGGGCGCACCCGCACCCCCGCCCGCCGCCACACCGGCGGCCTCGGGTACGGCGACGGAGGCCGCCGCGACCGGCTCGGCCGCACCCGCGCCCTTGACCGGATTCACCGGCGCTCACCCCACTCCTGGTTCACCACATTGAACTAGCGGATTCAGTATTCTGCACCGCCCGCATCCGCCGCAACCGTTTTCGCGTCGTCGCGGCCACGCCAAGCGGAATGACTCCGTCCATCCAATGTAAGCGGCACCGAGGGCAACGGACCCTCACCCCCCGGCCCCCTCGCCGAGCCCCTCCGCGAGCACCTCCGCCAGGTGTCTGGCCCGGCGGCCCGCCAGCTGCGCGAGTTGCGTACGGCAGGAGTAGCCGTCGGCCAGGACCTCCGTGCCGGGTGCGGCGGCCCGTACCGCGGGGAGCAGCTGGTCCTCGGCGCAGGCCAGCGAGACCTCCCAGTGCCCGCGCTCGAACCCGAAGTTCCCGGCGAGACCGCAGCACCCCCCGCTGAGTTCACCGGTGAGGCCGGCCTTCTCGCGCAGGCGGCGGTCGGCGGCGTCACCGAGGACCGCGTGCTGGTGGCAGTGGGTCTGCCCGGCCACCGGACGGTCGAGCCGCGGCGGCACCCAGTGGGGCGCGCACTCCTCGACCGCTTCGGCGAAGGTGCGTACCGACGCGGCGAGGCGGGCCGCGCGCGGGTCGTCGGGGAGCAGCTCCGGCAGATCCGAGCGCAGGGCGGCCGCGCAGCTCGGTTCGAGTACGACGACCGGCCGGCCCGTCTCGGACAGATACGGCTCCATCACGTCGAGCGTATGGCGCAGCACCACCTTCGCGCGGTCGAGCTGTCCGGTGGACACATAGGTGAGGCCACAGCAGACCCGCCCGGCAGGCACCCCCACTTCGACTCCCGCGTCCGCGAGCACCCGCAGCGCCGCCCGGCCCACCTCCGGGGAGAGGTGATCGGTGAACGTGTCCGGCCACAGCACGACCCCGCCCCCTTCCGGTACTTCCGCCCCCTCCCCCAGCTCCGCAAGGAACGTCCGCGCCGCCAGCCGCGGGATCGTCCGCTCCGGCGCGATCCCCGCGAACCGTTTCGCGAGCGCCGCGAGCGGGCGGACCCGGGCCGCCGCGTTGAGCACGCGCGCCGCCGGCGCCGCGAGCCGCAGCCACTCGGGCAGCCGGCCCAGCGCGTAGTGGGCGGCCGGGCGGCGGCGGCCCGCGTAGTGGTGGTGCAGGAATTCCGCCTTGTACGTGGCCATGTCCACGCCCACCGGGCAGTCGCTGCGGCAGCCCTTGCAGGACAGGCACAGGTCGAGCGCGTCGCGCACCTCCCGCGAGCGCCAACCGTCGGTGACCACCTCGCCGGCCAGCATCTCGTGCAGCAGCCGCGCCCGGCCCCGCGTGGAGTGCTCCTCCTCGCCGGTCGCCCGGAACGACGGGCACATCACCGACGCCGAACCCGCCTGCTCCGTACGGCATTTGGCGACACCCACACAGCGGCTCACCGCCGCCGAGAAGTCGCCGCCGTCGTGCGGGTAGCCGAACGCGACGTCCACCGCCCCGCGCTTCGGCAGCACCGCGAAGCGCAGGTTCTCGTCGAGGCGGGCGGGCCGCGCGAGGATGCCCGGGTTGAGCAGCCCGTCCGGGTCCCACGCGTCCTTGAACTCCCCGAACACGCCGACCAGTTCGGGCCCGTACATCGTCGGGAGGAGTTCCGCGCGGGCCTGCCCGTCGCCGTGTTCGCCGCTGAGCGATCCGCCGTGCGCCACGACGAGTGCGGCGAGCTCCTCGGAGAACGCGCGGAAGCGTCCGATGCCGCCGGGGCTCACCAGGTCGAAGTCGATGCGGACGTGGACGCAGCCGTCGCCGAAGTGTCCGTACGGCGCCCCGCGCAGCCCGTACGAGGCCAGCAGGGAGCGGAATGCGCGCAGGTACGCGCCGAGCCGGGCCGGCGGCACCGCGCAGTCCTCCCATCCCGGCCACGCCTCGGTGCCGTCGGGCATGCGGGTCGCGGTGCCGGCGGCGTCCTCGCGGATCCGCCACAGCGCGCGCATCGCCGCCGGGTCGCTCACCACGGCGGTGTCGAGCGCGTCGCCCGCCTCGGCCAACTCCTGTGCGCGGGCGCGGGCCTGGGCCTCGCTCGTCCCGCCCGTCTCGACGAAGAGCCAGGCCCCGCCGCGCGGCAGTCCGGCGCCGTCGCGTGCGGGTACGAGATCGGCGGCCATGCCCTCGACGGTCAGCGGCCGGTACGGCAGCAGGCCGGGCGCCGCTTCGGCGGCGGCGCTCTCGTCGGGGTAGCCGAGCACCGCGAGGGCGCGGGCGCGCGGCGACTCCACGAGACGCACGGTGGCCTCGGTGACCACGCCGAGCGTTCCCTCGCTGCCGCAGAACGCCCGCGCGAGGTCGGCGCCGCGTTCGGGGAGCAGGGCGTCCAGGGCGTAGCCGGAGATGCGGCGCGGCAGGTCCTGGGGGTAGCCGGTGCGCAGGAGTGACAGATGACGGCTGACGACATCGCGCAGTCCATCGGGCGCTGTCGAACTCTCCCACCCCCGTGCCAGGTGGTACCGGTCGCCCCGTGCGCCGACGACGGTCAGATCAAGGACGTTGTCGGCCGTGGTCCCCCACGCCACCGAATGCGCGCCGCACGCGTTGTTGCCGATCATCCCGCCGAGCGTGCACCGGCTGTGCGTGGACGGGTCGGGTCCGAAGGTGAGGCCGTGGGGCGCGGCGGCGTCCCGGAGGACTTCGAGGACAAGTCCCGGCCGCACCACGGCGGTTCGGGCCTCGGCGTCGAGGGAGACGAGGGAGCGCATGAAGCGGGTGAAGTCGAGCACGATCCCGGTGCCGGTGGCCTGGCCGGCGATCGAGGTGCCGCCGCCGCGCGGCACGACCGGCACCCCGTACGTCCGGCACACCGCGAGGGTGGCCGCCACGTCGTCGGCGTCGCGCGGGGCGACCACGCCCAGCGGGACCCGGCGGTAGTTGGAGGCGTCCATCGTGGTGAGGGCGCGGGCGGTGACCCCGAGGTCCACCCGGCCCCGGACCACCCGGGACAGCTCCCGCGCCAGTTCTCGTTCCGCTCCCGGGCCCTTCGCGCCATCTGCCATGGACCCAGGATGCCCCGAGCGTTCACCACAGCGGACTTGACGCAGCGTCACGAATGGAGTGTCCTGAAACTACCCGGATGACCTGAATGCGGCTGGTCAACGGTCCCAATGAGCGGGAATGTTCACCAAGAACTATCCAAATCGATCACCAACTCTCCTATAGTTGCCCCTCGTTCCCTGTGGAACAGACACACCGCCTTCCCCACCCGTCCCCCTCGCCCGCCCCTCCACCACCCCCTCGCCCGCCCGCCATAAGCGCTGTAAGGCATTGATCAATGACGGCGTCGCCCTCTCCCATTCGCCCCTCCGCGCTGGCCCTGCTGATCACCGCGGTGGTCACCGGCGCGTTCTGCACGGCGGCGGTGGTCTCGGCCGCGCCCGCCTCCCGCGATCTGGTCGGCTGGAGCCTCGGAGCCGCGGCGGCCCTGCTCAGCGCCGGTGCGTACACCACGACGTACTCCGTGCTGCGCAACCGTGTGCTGCGCGAGCGGCTCACCGCGCTCAACGCGCAGATCAGCGCCCAGGAGGCCAACGCCGCCCGGCGCAGCGCCGACGCGGTACGCCTGGACGCCGCGCAGTCCGCCGAGCGCAAGGCCCTGATCGCGGCCCACACCGCCCAGCTGCGCCGCGCCGAGTCGGCCCGTGCCGCGGCGCTCGCCGCCACCGCCAACGCGGCAGGCCGCATGCAGGCGCTGGCCACCGGCATGCTCGCCGACCTGCGCGACATGGAGCACCGGCACGCGGACGAGGAGGTGCTCGGCGACCTCCTGCACCTCGACCACCGCACCGCGCAGGCCGGCCGTCTCGCGGACTCCATCGCCGTCCTGACCGGGGCGCGTTCGGGCCGCCGCTGGTCGCGGCCGATCGTCATGGAGTCGATCCTGCGCGGCGCCATGGGCCGCATCGGCGGCTACCAGCGCGTGCGGCTCCACTCCACCAGCGACGCGGCCGTCGCCGGGCACGCCGCCGAGGGCGTCATGCACGCGCTCGCCGAACTCCTCGACAACGCGGCCAACTTCTCGCCGCCCACCGCCGAGGTCCATGTGTACGTGGAGGAGGTGCCGGCCGGGGTGATCATCACCGTCGAGGACAGCGGTCTCGTCATGAGCGAGGTGCAGCAGCGCCGCGCCGAACTCGCCGTGTCCGGGCAGTCGTCGGACCTCGCGGGGCTCTCCGGCACCCGGCTCGGCCTCGCGGTCGTCGGGCGCCTCGCCCGCAAGCACGGTCTGACGGTGTCGTTCCGGCCCTCCGCGCGCGGCGGCACGGGCGCCCTGATGCTGCTGCCGCACGAGCTGATCTCCCATGTCACCGCGGTACCGGGCCAGGCCCCGGCCGCGCCCGTCGTCGACGTACCGCAGGACCTGAAGCCGCCGGAGCCCGGGGCGCGGGACGCCGCCGCGCGGGAGCCCGCCGTACCGGAACCGGTACCGGAACCGCCGGCGCCGGCCCCGGCCGGTGAGCCGGAGGCCGTCCACGAGCCGGCCGACGACCGGGCCGGCGTCCGTCCCGCCCCCGCCGCCCGGACGGCCGCCACGGCGCCCGGATCCCCCGGCGGAGCCGGCGCGGACAGTGAGACCAGCGGCGAGTTCCCGCAGTTCGGCGAGAGCGGGCTGCCCAAACGCAAGCGCGGCCGTGCGCTGGCCGCGGCGCACCCCGAGGGTCCCGGCGCCCCGGCGGCCCCGGCCCGCGCCACCGCCGCCGCATCGGACGCCGCGGCCCGTTTCAGCAGCTTCCGCCAGGCCGTACGCGCGAAGTCCCCCACCCCGGAAGGCACCACAGAATGACCGGCACCACGACCGACGAGAAGCTCAACTGGCTTCTGGAGAACCTGCTCCAGCGCACCCCGGGGGCCCGCCACGGCCTGGTGCTCTCCCGTGACGGCCTCAAGCTGTGCCGTACTCCGGAGCTCTCCGTCGACCAGGCCGACCAGCTCGCCGCGATCGCCGCGGGCATCCAGAGCCTGTCGCACGGGGCGTCCATGGAGTTCGGCGACGGCTCCGGCGGGGTGCGCTCCGCGATGGCCGAGTTCTACGGCGGCATCCTGTTCATCGTCGAGGCCGGCGAGGGCGCGCACCTCGCGGTGGTCGCCGCCGAGGACGCCGACGCGGGGCTCGTCGGACACAACATGTCCGAGCTGGTGGAGCAGCTCGGCGACTACCTCAGCGCCGAGCCGCGGGCATGAGCCGGCCGGGCCGGGACGACTCGCCGGACCGGCTCTACACGCTCACCGGCGGCCGCAGCCGCTCCGGCTCGGACGCCTTCGACCTGGTCACCCTGGTGGTCACCGAGTCGGAACCGGCACCGGGCATGCAGTCCGAGCACGCGGCGATCCTGCGCATGTGCCGCTTCCCGACCGCGGTCGTGGAGATCGCCGCCGAGCTCGGCCTGCCCGTGACGGTGGTCCGCATCCTGCTCGCCGATCTGCACGACACCGGCCGCATCAGCGCCCGCCATCCGCTCTCCGCCCACCGCCTTCCCGACCCCGACATCCTGGAGCAGGTGCTCGTTGGCCTCCGAAATCTCTGAACGGCCCGCCCTGGCGGGGACCGCGGACAATGGCCTCAAAATCGTCGTCGTCGGAGGTTTCGGCGTCGGAAAGACGACCATGGTGCGCTCGGTCAGCGAGATCCGTCCGCTGAACACCGAGGAGACCATGACGAAGGCGGGCGAGGCGGTCGACGACCTCAAGGGGGTCGGCGCGAAGTCCGCCACCACCGTCGCCTTCGACTTCGGCCGCATCACCCTGGACGCGCGCAACGTCCTGTACCTGTTCGGGGCTCCCGGCCAGGAGCGGTTCTGGTTCCTGTGGGACCGGCTGTTCGCGGGGACGCTCGGCGCGGTCGTCCTCGTCGACACCCGGCGCCTGGCGGACTCCTGGTACGCCATCGACCGTCTGGAGCACCACGGCACGCCGTTCGTCGTGGCGTGCAACGACTTCGGCGGGCCCGCGCACACCGAGGCGCAGGTCCGTGAGGCGCTCGACCTGCCGCCCGAGGTGCCGCTGCTGCGCTGCGACGCCCGCGCCCGCGAGTCGAGCAAGACCGTACTGATCACTCTCGTAGAACATCTCGCACGCCTGCGACAAGCACCGGAGCTCATACCGTGACGTGCCCGATCCCCGCCCCCGTCCCGCTGAGCGGCCCCCGCTTCCAGACCGAGCCGAACGCGCTCTACCGCGACATGCGGCGCGACCACGGCGCCGTGGCGCCCGTCGTCCTCGACGGCGACGTGCCGGCCTGGCTGGTGCTCGGCTACCGCGAGCTGCACCAGGTCACCAGCGACCCGATGCTGTTCTCGCGCGACTCCGACCTGTGGAACCAGTGGGACCGCATCCCCGCCGACTGGCCGCTGCTCCCGATGATCGGGCGCAAGCAGCCGTCGATCCTCTACACCGTCGGCGAGCGCCACCGCGAGCGGGCGGCGATGGTCTCCGAGGCGCTGGAGGCGGTCGACCCGTTCGAACTGCGCAGCCACGCCGAGCGGTTCGCGGACGAGCTCATCGACGCGCTGTGCGGCGCCGGGAGCTGCGACATCGTCGGCCAGTACGCGATGCTCCTGCCGGTCCGCGTCCTGGCCCGGCTCTACGGGTTCGCCGACGAGCAGGGGCCCGGCCTGGTCACCGCGATGAACGACATGATCAACGGCCGGGAGGGCGCCCTGGAGGGCCAGCGCCACCTCGCCGAGTCGATGTACGCGCTGCTCACCGCCAAGCAGGTCGAGCCGGGCGAGGACGTGGCGTCGCGGATGCTCGCCAACCCGTACGGGTTCAGCGTCGAGGAGGTCGGCCAGGACCTGATGGTGATGATGGCCGCCGGGCACCAGCCCACCGCCGACTGGATCGGCAACTCGCTGCGGCTGATGCTCACCGACGACCGGTTCGCGGCCTCGCTCGCGGGCGGGCGGCACAGCGTCGGTGAGGCGATGAACGAGGTGCTGTGGGAGGACACCCCCACGCAGAACGTGGCGGGCCGCTGGGCCGCCCGCGACACCCGGCTCGGCGGCCAGCACATCCGCGCCGGCGATCTGCTGCTGCTGGGGCTCGCGGCGGCCAACGGCGACCCGCAGGTGCGCACCGACGCGGGCGCGCTGACCGGCGGCAACAGCGCGTTCTTCTCGTTCGGGCACGGCGAGCACCGCTGTCCCTTCCCCGCACAGGAGGTCGCCGAGGTCATCGCCCGGACCGGGATCGAGGTGCTCCTCGACCGGCTGCCGGACGTCGATCTCGCGGTGTCCGCCGGGGAGTTGGCCCGGCGGCCGTCGCCGTGGCTGCGCGGCCTGACCGAGCTTCCCGTCATGTTCACTCCCACTCCCGCCCTTGGAGCAGCCAGATGAGCAGTCCGTCGCAGTGCCCCGTGGACCACAGCGGTGCCCTCACTCTCGACCCGTTCGTCGCCGACCTCGACGCGGAGAGCGCGGCGCTGCGCGCGGCGGGCCCGCTGGTACGGGTCGTGCTTCCCGGCGGGGTGGGCTGCTACGCGGTGACGCACCACGCGGAGGCACGGGCGCTGCTGACCGACCCCCGCCTGGTGAAGGACATCAACAGCTGGGGCGCCTGGCAGCGCGGCGAGATACCGATGGACTGGCCGCTGATCGGTCTCGCCAACCCGGGGCGGTCGATGCTGACCGTCGACGGCGAGGAGCACCGCCGGCTGCGCACGCTGGTCGCGCAGGCGCTGACGGTGCGGCGGGTGGAGCGGCTGCGGGCGGGCATCGAGACGCTGACGACGTCGATGCTGGACCGGCTGGCGGGGCTGCCGGCGGGTGAAGTGGTGGACCTCAAGGCGGAGTTCGCCTATCCCCTGCCCATGAACGTGGTCAGCGAACTGATGGGGGTGGACGCGGCCGACCATCCGCGTCTGAAGGCCCTGTTCGAGAAGTTCTTCTCGACGCAGACGCCGCCGCAGGAGGTGCCGCAGATGATGGCGGACCTGGGCGAGCTGTTCGCGCGGATCGTCGAGTCGAAGCGGCGGGCGCCGGGCGACGACCTGACGAGCGCGCTGCTCGCGGCGTCGGAGGGCGGCGACCACCTCACGACGGAGGAGATCACCAACACGCTCCAGCTGATGATCGCGGCGGGTCACGAGACGACGATCAGTCTCATCGTGAACGCGGTGGTGGCGCTGGAGACCCATCCCGAGCAGCGCAAGCTGGTCCTCGACGGGGCGGTGCCGTGGGAGAACGTGATCGAGGAGACGCTGCGCTGGTCGACGCCGACCTCGCACGTCCTGTTCCGCTTCGCGACGGAGGATGTGGCGGTGGGTGAGCGGGTGCTGCCGGCGGGCGAGGCGCTGATCGTGTCGTTCGGGGCGATCGGCCGGGACGCTGGGCAGCACGGGCCGACGGCGGGCGACTTCGATGTCACCCGGACCCCGAACCGGCACATCTCCTTCGGGCACGGGCCGCACGTCTGCCCCGGGGCGGCGCTGTCCCGCCTGGAGGCGGGGGTGGCCCTCCCGGCCCTGTACGCCCGCTTCCCCTCCCTGGCCCTGGCGGTCCCGGCGACGTCGCTCCGCAACAAGCCGATAGTCACCCAGAACGACCTCCACGACCTCCCGGTCCGCCTGACCTGACCGACCCCCGGCCCGCTGAGGGCTTGTCCTTGGCAGGGTGCCCCTCCGGACCTCCTCAGCCGGTCCGACTGCTCGGCGCCGGGCGGCGTTTGAGGACGAGCGCGGTCCAGCCCGGCCGGCGTTGAGGACGAGCGCCCTTTAGCCCGTCCGGCGTTTGAGGACGAGCGCCTTTCGGGCGCGAACGGGGTCTGGGGCAGAGCCCCAGTTCCTGAACCCCAGCCCCCTTTCCCGCCCCCGGAGGGTTTAGGGAAGGGGCGGGGTGGGGCATCCTCCCGACCCCCGGACCTCGGGTGCGGACCGTGCTGGGGCACCCGCGCAGTTCCCCGCGCCCCTAAAGACGTAGGGCACCCGGAGCCGACCGGTCGCGTTCAGTGGGGCGGAGCCCCGCGGGTTGTGGGGACCGTCTCACCGGGCGGACCCGGCACCCCGGACACACCGGAACCGGCTACGCTCGCGACCGTGGCTGAGATCCAGATTCCCGCTGACATGAAGCCCGCCGACGGCCGTTTCGGCGCGGGCCCCTCCAAGGTGCGTACCGAGGCGCTGGACGCCCTGGCCGCCACCGGCACCTCCCTGCTCGGCACCTCCCACCGCCAGGCCCCGGTCAAGAACCTGGTCGGCGAGGTGCGCCAGGGCGTCGCCGACCTGTTCTCCCTGCCCGAGGGTTACGAGGTGATCCTGGGCAACGGTGGCTCCACCGCGTTCTGGGACGTGGCGACGCACGGCCTGATCGACACCAAGTCCCAGCACCTGAACTTCGGCGAGTTCTCCTCCAAGTTCGCCAAGGCCGCCAAGCTCGCGCCCTGGCTGGACGAGCCGACCGTCATCAGCAGCGACCCGGGCACCCACCCGGACCCGAAGGCCGAGGCCGGCGTGGACGTGTACGCGTTCACGCACAACGAGACCTCGACCGGTGTCGCCGCCCCGATCAAGCGCGTGGCCGGCGCCGACGAGGGCGCCCTGGTCCTCGTGGACGCGACCTCCGGCGCCGGCGGTCTGCCCGTCGACATCACCGAGACGGACGTCTACTACTTCGCCCCGCAGAAGTCGTTCGCCTCGGACGGCGGCCTGTGGCTCGCGGTGTTCTCGCCGGCCGCCCTGGAGCGCGCCCAGCGCATCCACGCGAGCGGCCGGCACGTTCCGGAGTTCTTCTCGCTGCCGACCGCGATCGACAACTCGCTGAAGAACCAGACGTACAACACCCCCGCCCTGTCCACCCTGTTCCTGCTCAACGAGCAGCTGAAGTGGATCAACGGCCAGGGCGGTCTCGCGTGGTCGACGGCGCGCACCGCGGCGTCGTCGAGCGCCCTGTACGGCTGGGCCGAGGACTCCAAGCACGCCACCCCGTTCGTCACGGACGCGGCGAAGCGCTCGCAGGTCATCGGCACGATCGACTTCGCGGAGGGCATCGACGCCGCCGCGATCGCCAAGGCGCTGCGCGCCAACGGCATCGTCGACACCGAGCCGTACCGCAAGCTGGGCCGCAACCAGCTGCGCATCGCGATGTTCCCGGCGATCGACCCGGCGGACGTCCAGGCCCTGACGGCCTGCGTCGACTACGTCATCGAGCAGCTCTGACCCGGGGCACACCCGCCTTGTGAGGGCCCGGCACCGCTCTGGTGCCGGGCCCTCGTGCGTGCCACAGCGGCCGATAACCGCCCTATTCCGCAAGGGAGTTGGTCCCTAGCATCCAAGGCGGCCCGGCGCTTCGCAGCACGGCCGGACCGATCCGAACGTTTGACATGTCCATGTCTCAACTAGTCGCGCGGCGCCACCGCACCGGCGCCCGCGACGGCATGGACGTACGGCTGGACTCCCCACGTTCCGCAAGGCCACCGACAACCGATCGGAGCATCACCCCATGCCCGGTGCACTTCTCGCAGGCGCCGCCACCGCGGCGTTCCTCGCCTCGTCGCTCTTCACACAGGCCGCGCCCGCCGCGACCGGCATCACCGCCCCGCCCGACAAGATCGTCATCGAGATCGCGACCGTCAACGGCTCCGGCTGCCCCATCGGCACCGCCGCGGTCGCCGTGTCGCCCGACAACACCGCCTTCACCGTCACCTACAGCCAGTACCTGGCCCAGGTCGGCGCCGGCGCCAAGCCGACCGACTTCCGCAAGAACTGCCAGCTCAACCTGATCGTGCACGTCCCCTCCGGCTTCACCTACGCCGTGGCGAGCGCCGACTACCGCGGCTACGCCCACCTGGAGAGCGGGGCGAGCGCCACCCAGAAGGCCTCGTACTACTTCCAGGGCTCGTCGGACACGGCGAGCAGAACGCACCCCTTCTCCGGCCCCTACGACGACGACTGGCAGGCCAACGACACCACCGACTGGGGCCAGTTGGTGTGGGCCCCCTGCGGCGTCCAGCGCAACTTCAACATCAACACCGAGCTGCGCGCCAGCGCGGGCACCTCGGACCCGCACGCCAACAGCTTCATCGCCATGGACTCCACCGACGGCGACATCCAGACCATCTACCACCTGGCGTGGAAGGAGTGTCCGGGCGGCCAACGCTGACCGCCCGACCCGGCCGGCGCCCGCCGCACGAGCGGGCCGGCGCCGCCGCACGACCGGGGGCCCGCGGCGCACACCGCGGGCCCCCGCCCCCGCCCCGGCGCCCCTCAGCCGTTCCTCGGCCGCCGCAGCACGCGCTTCGCACCCAGCGCCAGCGCGGTGGCGAGCGCCAGAACCATCGCGCCGACCATGAAGTTCCCCTTCTGCGCGCCATCACCCGATCCGGTGGAACTCCCGCCCCCCGCGCCCGACTTGGCGCCGTCCTCCTTGAGGGGGACGCGGACCACGCCGCTCTCCGCGCCCTCGGAGCCGACCATCAGGGCCGAGCCGTCCGGGGTGTAGGTCACCGATTCCGACTGCCCCTGCACCGGCGTGCCGGGCACCGCGTGCCAGTCGCCGAGCGGGTCGCCCGCACCGCCCTTCCAGGCGTATTCGGCCAGCGCGAAGTAGCCCCGCAGCGCCAGTTTCGTACCGTCCGGCGAGAACGCGCCGTCGGTCACCCACGGCACCTCGCCGACCCGGTGGAAGACGTTGGTACCGGAGGACGACAGGGTGGCGGGGCCCTCGTAGAGGCCGCCGCCGCTCTCGCGTTTGGAGGCGATGTAGACCCGTCCCGTCCTGGGGTGGACCATCAGCGCCTCCGCGTTGCGCGGCCCGTCGGCGTACCGGACGTCGTACTGCGTCGCCTTGACCGTCTGGTCCCGCAGTTCGGCGGGTTCGGGGAAGCGGTAGATCCAGACGTGGTTCCAGGAGCCGTCCAGGTTGTCGCCGATGTCGCCGACATAGAGGTCGCCGTCGGGCCCGATCGAGATCGCCTCCACATCACGCGGCCTGCCCACGCCCGCCATGGTGATCCGCGCGACGGTCTGCCCGGTCTTCGCGTCGACGGCGTAGACGTACGGCCCGTCGCCGCTGTCGTTGTGCGTCCAGTAGATGCCCGGGTGGGCGCGGCTCGCGGCGAGCCCGCTGGACTCCTTGATCCGGGGATCCTTGATGGTGAAGCCGCCGTCGTCGGCCAGGGCCGGACCCGCCGCACACAGCAGGACGAGGCCGGCCGTCCCGCACACTCTCAGAAGCGAACGCATGGACCCAGTCTCCCTGGCCCGCCCCGCCCGTCGGGGTGTCGACCGTCACGTCGCCGCCGGCGTACCGATCGGTAATGATGACCCCCATGCGTTTTCTCTTCGTCGGTGACTCCATGACCATCGGGTGCCCCGGCGACTTCACCTGGCGCTACCGCATGTGGCGCCACCTCGAAACGTCCTTCGACGGCCCGTACGAGATCGTCGGGCCGCGCACCGCGCTGTACGACCCGGCGGCCGGGGCGCCCGTCTCGCACGACTACGCCGCCCCCGACTTCCCGGCCGCGGCCCGCCGCCACCTCGCGGGCTGGGGCGAGGGCTGGCTGCACATGGCGCCGCTGATCGGGCCGGCCGTCGCGGAGAGCCGGGCGGACGTGCTGCTGGTCTCGCTCGGCCTGATAGACCTCGGGTTCTACACGGACGCGGAGCAGACCGCCGCGAACGTGCGCGCGTTCGTCGCGGGCGCCCGCGCCGCCAACCCGCGCGTACGCATGGTGGCGCTGCCCGTCATCCCGAACATCCGGGCCCGCGACGACGCCGCGTTCGCCGCCGAGGTCGACCTGTTCAACGTGCTGCTCGCCAAGGCCGTCGCCGACCTCGACACGGCGGCATCGCCGCTGATACTCGCCGCGGTCCCCGACAGTTACGACATCCGCACGGACACCTACGACGGAACGCATCCGGGCCCCAGCGGCGAGCACAAGCTGGCGGCCGCGTTCGCCGCCGCGCTGCACGGCGCCTGGGAGAGCGGCGCGCGTTACGCGCTGTAGGAGGCCCACGCCTGGACCGCGAACCGGCCGCCCTCGCGCCGCACTTCGAAGGCGCCGGGGCCGCCGAAGTGGGCCGGCACAACGAGTTCGCGCTCGTCGGCGGCGCGGCCCAGGACGCGGTGGCGGGTGGCGGCGGCCCCTGCCTCGTCCTCGCAGAAGCAGCTGTTGTGCGCCGGGTGGGCGATCTGTACGGGGCTGTGCAGCAGGTCGCCCACGAACACGGCCCGCTCGCCGCGGGAGGCGAGCCGCAGCACGGAGGAGCCCGGGGTGTGGCCGGGCGCGGACTCCAGGACGAGGTTCTCGTCGATGCGGTACTCGCCCTCCCACAGCACGGCCTGCCCGGCCCGCACCACGGGCGCCACGCTGTCCTCGAAGAGTTCGACGTCGTCCACGCGCAGGTCGCGGCCGTTCGCCGGGTCGAAGTGGAAGTGGTCGGCGGCCGGCATGAGGTAGGTGGCGCGGGGGAAGGCCGGCACCCAGGCGCCGGGCCCCGCCGCCACCGTGTTCCAGCCGACGTGGTCGGCGTGCAGATGGGTGTTGACGACGACGTCGACGTCCTCGGGCCGCACCCCGGCCGCCGCCAACTGCCCCAGGAAATCGGTGTCGCGGTGGTGGAACATCGGCATGCCGGGCCGTTCGCGGCCGTTGCCGACACCGGTGTCCACCAGCACGGTCCGCCCGCCGCTGCGCAGCACCCACGTCTGCAGGGCGCCGATCCACCGGTCGCTCCCGCGCTCCCAGAAGTGCGGCGCGAGCATCTCCTCCTGCTCCTCCCACGTCGCGATCCCCGCCTCGGGCACGATCGCGCGGGCCGGCCCGAAGGTGCCCTCCCACTCCACGACCCGGATGACCTCGACCTCGCCCAGCGTGATGCTCCGCATGCCCTGCCGCCTTCCGCTCACTGTCCGTCGCCACGACTCTAGACAGTTCGCCATGAGACACCCAATGCTCTCCCGGCTCATCTGGATACGCGAACACCTCACCCACGGGCGACCCGGCGGTAGGCTGGCCGCATGGATCTGGTGAGCGACGCGATCTCCGCGGTACGGGTGGGGCAGCCCTCCTCCACCCGGCTGCGGGTGGGCGGCCAGTGGTGCGCCCGGCTCGACCCGTACGAGGGCGCCGGCTTCCACGTCGTCCTGGAGGGCGGCTGCTGGATGCGGACCGAAGGCGGAACGGCGCTCGCCCTGAACACCGGCGACGCGGTGCTCCTTCCGCACGGCAGCGGACACGTCATCGCCGACCACCCCGCCGGTCCGGCGGCGCTCGCACGGGCCGTCGACTTCGCCCAGTGGTCGCACCGAGCGGCCAACTCCCCCGACGGCGAGGGCGACACGGAACTGCTGTGCGGCAAGTACCGGCTCGACCGGCACCACACCCACCCGCTCCTCGCCGACCTGCCCGACGTCGTGCACATCCCCAACCGGGTCGGCCACCACCACGAACTGCGCGCCGCCATCGACCTGTTGGGCCGCGAAGTCGGCTCCGCCCGGCCCGGCGCGGCGATCGCCCTGCCCAGCCTGCTCGACCTGCTCCTCGTCTACCTCGTACGGGCCTGGATGGCCGACAGCACCACCTCACGCTGGCCGGCCGCGCTCCACGACCCGGCGGTGGCCGCCGCCCTGCACGCCCTGCACGACGACCCCGCGCGGCCCTGGAGCAACGACGGGCTCGCCGCCCACGTCGGCGTGTCACGGGCCACCCTCGCCCGCCGCTTCACCACCCTGGTGGGGCGCGCCCCGATGGCGTACCTCACCTGGTGGCGCCTGACCCGCGCGGCGGCGCTGCTGCGCACCACCCCCGACGCGCTCGACGCCATCGCCCGGCGCGTGGGCTACAGCACCCCCTACGCCCTCTCGCACGCCTTCAGCCGGCAGTACGGCACGACGCCGGGCCGCTACCGCGCGGCGGCCCGCACCGGGTGAGCGCGCGCCCGCCGGGCCTCAGGGGATGAGGACCAGCTTGCCCTTCGCGTGGCCGCCCTCGCTCAGCTCCAGGGCCTTGACCGCCTCGGAGAGCGGGAACGTCTCTGCGTGCCGGATGCGCAGCCGGCCCTCGGCGACCAGGCGGGCCTGGGCCTCGTAGACCGGCTCCGGGTCGGCCAGGGCGGCGCCGCTGAACTCGACGCCGTGCTCGGCGGCGTCCAGCGCGGCGATGGTGACGACGCGCGACGCGGTGCCGCCGCGCAGCTCGACCGAGTCGGGCAGCGTGTCCTTGCCGGCCGCGTCGTACACGGCGTCGATGCCCTGCGGGGCGAGCGCACGCACCCGCTCGACCAGACCGGGCCCGTACGCCACCGGGACCGCCCCCAGCTCACGCACGAAGGCGTGGTTGTCCAGGGACGCGGTACCGATGACCGTGGCACCGCGGGCCACCGCGAGCTGCACCCCCACCGAGCCGACCACGCCGGCCGCGCCGTGGACCAACAAGGTCTCCCCTGCGGCCAGTTCGAGCCGCCGCAGCACCCGCTCCGAGGTCTCGCCCGCCACCGGAAGGGCGACCGCCTGCTCCCAGGCGAGGGCGGCCGGCTTGGCCACGACATGAGTGGCGAGGGCGTACTCGGCGTAGGCGCCGGTGTCGGAGTGACCGAACACCTCGTCGCCGACCGCGAACGCGGTGACACCTTCGCCGAGCGCGTCCACGACACCCGCCACTTCGAGCCCCGGAATCATCGGGAAGGTCACCGGGAACTTGGCCCGCATCCAGCCGTTGCGGATACGGAAGTCGACGGGGTTGACGCCCGCCGCCGCCACCTTCACCCGCACCTGGCCGGGGCCCGGCTCCGGCCTGTCGGCCTCGGTGAAGGACAGTACGTCCGGCCCGCCGAACCGCTCGTACACGATCGCTTCCATCACAGCACTCCTCGCATCGTCACCGCGCTGGCCTCGGCGCCCTGGCTCAAGCGTCCGTGCCGGCCCGCCCCGGACCGGCCCGCCTTCCGGCCGGTTCGACCTGGCCACAAGGCGGGGCGCCGGCGGCCGCGGCGACCGTACGCTGAGGCGATGGAGCCCCGCACGAGCCGCACCGCACCCCGCGCCGCCGACCCGGCGCACACCGCCGCCGCGCTCGCCCACGCCGCTGAGCTGGTGCGCGCCCCGCTGGACCGGATCCTGCCGATCCTCTCCGCGGCCACCGCCCCGCTCGTCCCGCACACCGTCGCCGCCGAACTGTCCGGGCAGTGCGCCCACTCGCCGTTCAAGACACACGGCGCCCCGCACGGCGAGACCGGCGCCCACACACCCGCCGGCCCGCGCGGCGAGACCGCCACGGCCGGGCGGATCACCGCCGCCGAGCTCCAGGCGCTCGCCCCGCTCGTCACCCCCGGCCAGGTGTGGCAGGGCACGGCCGTCATCGGCGGCGTGGAGCGGGCCGTGGTCGCCGCCGCGAGCGAGGCCGCGCCGATGGCCGCGCAGCCGCCCCTGCTCGTCCTCGTACGCACCGGCACGGGCCCCGAGTTGACGGCCCAGGACGCGACGACCGTGCAGCACCTGTGGGACCTGGCGAGCGGCCACCGCGCCCGCATCTCCATCGAGGCGGTGCCCGGCGCGCTCGCCCAGTCACGCTCCACAGCCGCCGAACGCGCCCGTGTCATCGCCGAGTTGGGCGAGGCCCACGAAGCCGCGCTCACCGCCCTGCTCGGCGTGCTGCGCGCCCGGAGCCTGGACGACCGCGACGCCCGCGCCCGCGCCGTCGACCTCGCGGCGTCCGCGCTGGTCGCGCTGCGCGCCACCGCCGACCGCGACCACCAGCTCACCGAGGAACCCGCCGGCGAGGCCTTCACCCGGCTCGCCGACTCCCTCAGACCGCTGCTGCGCCACTGCGAGGTGCGCCTGGAGGTCGCGCCGCCCGAGGCGGAGACCGCCGAGAAGCCCGTCCCGGCCGAGATCGCCCACCTGGCCCGCGCCGCCGTCCGCACCCTCGTCCTCGCCCAGGCCGGACAGGACGGTGTGCGCCGCGTCCACGTCCGCTGGCGCATCGCGGAGTGCCGGCTGATCGCGTCCGTACGCGACGACGGGCCCGGCGAACCGGCGTGCGCCGCACTCGACACCCACCGGATCGCCCAGCGCCTCGCCGCGCTCGGCGGCACCCTCACCGTGGACGCGCTGCCCGGCTGGGGCACCACCGTCACCGCGGCCCTGCCGCTCGGCACCGCGCCGGGCCCCCGCCTCGACCCGCTGTCCGAACTGCACCCGCGCGAGACGGAGGTGCTCGGCCATCTCGCCCGGGGCCACCGCAACCGCGCGATCGCCGAGGCGCTGCACATCAGCGAGTCGACGGTGAAGTTCCACGTCGCCAACATCCTGGCCAAGCTGGGCGTCAGCTCCCGGGGCGAGGCGGCGGCACTGCTGCACACGGTGGCGTAGGCGCCCGCGGTCGTGGGGGTGACCGCGGTGGTGACCGCGGTGGTGCTCGCGGCGCGGGTCGCTGTCGTGGTGGCGGGCCGTTGTCAGTGCCGGATGCCAGACTCGATCGCGTGAACGAACGGTGGGACCGGTGGGCCATCGAGGCGACCGAGGGCGGCGGAGCACGGCTCGCGCCCCTCGGCGACGACGGGCTGCCGCTGGGCGGGATCCTTGAGGAGCCCGACCTGACGGCCGCCGTCCTCGCGCGCCCGCACGTCGGCCGCTGGGTGTGGCGCTCCACCGCCGAGATCTACCCCCGGCTGCTCGCCGCGGGCGCCCGCATCGAGCGGTGCTACGACATCGAGGACGCCGAGCTGCTCCTCCTCGGCCACGAGGGCCGCTACGGCGAACCCCGCTCGGCGGCGGCCTCCTGGGCCCGGCTCCGCAACCGGCCCGTGCCGCCCGACCCGCCGCCCAGGGCCGCCGAACCGGGCTCGCAGTCCTCCCTCTTCGAGTTCGAGCCGCGCTCCACCGCGGGCCTCCCCTTCGAGGCGCTCCTGGAGGTGTACGCCGAGCAGCAGCGCCGCCACGACCGCGCCGAACACCCCGCCAGGATGCGGCTGCTCACCGCGTCCGAGTCGGCCGGCATGCTGGTCGCCGCCGAGATGCACCGCTCGGGGCTGCCCTGGCGCGCCGATGTGCACCGCGAGCTCCTGGACGGGCTGCTGGGCGAGCGCTACGCGAGCGGTTCGCCGCGCACCGGGGGCGGCGGTGAGCCGCGCCGGCTCGCCGAGCTCACCGACCAGGTGTCGGCGGCCTTCGGCCGCCGGGTCAGACCGGACCTGCCGGCCGACGTGGTGAAGGCGTTCGGCGAGGCCGGGATGCGCATCAAGTCGACCCGCCGCTGGGAGCTGGCCGAGCTCGACCACCCGGCGGTCGAGCCCCTCATCGCGTACAAGAAGCTGTACCGGATCTGGACCGCGCACGGCTGGAGCTGGCTGCACGACTGGGTGCGCGAGGGCCGCTTCCGCCCCGAGTTCACCCCGGGCGGCACCGTCAGCGGCCGCTGGACCACCAACGGGGGCGGCGCCCTGCAGATCCCCAAGGTGATACGGCAGGCGGTCGTCGCCGACGCGGGCTGGCGCCTGGTCGTCGCCGACGCCGACCAGATGGAGCCCAGGGTGCTCGCCGCGATCTCCCGCGACCCCGGCCTGATGGAGGTCGCCGGCCACGACGGCGACCTGTACACCTCGCTGTCCGACCGGGCGTTCTCCGGCGACCGCAACCACGCCAAGCTGGCCCTGCTCGGCGCCATCTACGGCCAGACCTCGGGCGACGGCCTGAAGAACCTGGCGGCCCTGCGCCGGCGCTTCCCCCTCGCGGTGGCGTACGTGGACGACGCGGCGAAGGCCGGCGAGGAGGGCCGCCTGGTCCGCACCTGGCTCGGCCGCACCAGCCCCCCGGCGCTCGGCGCGGGCGAATCCGACGAGGCCGGCATCCCCCAGGAGGCCGAGCCCCAACCCGGCTCCTCAGGAGGGGAGTTCACCTACGGCTACGCCTCGCGGGACGCCCGCGCACGAGGCCGCTTCACCCGCAACTTCGTGGTGCAGGGCAGCGCCGCCGACTGGGCGCTGCTGCTGCTCGCCGCGCTGCGCCGGGCGATCACCGCGGCCGGGCTCCGGGCCGAGCTGGTCTTCTTCCAGCACGACGAGGTGATCGTGCACTGCCCCGCCGACGAGGCCGACGTGGTGGCGAAGGCGATCCGCGAGGCCGGCGAGCTGGCCGGGCGGATCACGTTCGGCGACACACCGGTGCGCTTCCCGTTCACGACGGCGATCGTGGAGCGCTACTCGGACGCGAAGTAGCCCCGGCGGGCGCCGTCCGGCCACGGCGGCTCACACCGCGTACTGCCCGAACTCGGTGGCGAACCGCTCGGGAAACCCGGTCCACTTCAGCTCGGCGGGCAGATGGGCCAGGTCGTTGAAGAGGAGGACGGAGGCGGGCCTGCCGGGGGCGTACCGGATGACGGTGAGCGCCGCGTTGCCGTGGTTGAGCCCCGCCCAGCGCCAGTCGGGGGCGTCGAGGGCGGCCCGCACCAGCCAGCCGATGAGGAAGGTGTGGGTGACGACCAGCTCGTGGCGCGGCCCGCTCCCCTCCACGGGCCCGGTGCATCGGGCCACCGCCTCCGCGAGCAGCGCCTCCCCCGCCTCCCGCTCCCCCGGCCCGGGATCGCCGAGGAAGCCGAGGATGCCCTCGGCGTGGGCCGGCGGGAGTTCGTCGCGCCGCGGCCAGTACGGCACGTAGTCCCCCGCCCAGGCGGCCTCCGTCGGGGCCACCCCGTCCAGCTCGGCGGCGACCAGCCGCGCGGTCTCGGCGGCCCGGCCCAGCGGACCGTGGTGCACGGCGGCCAGCGGCACCCCGGCGAGCCGCCGCCCGAGCAGCGCCGCCTGACGCCGCCCCGCGTCGGTCAGCACGGGCCCTTCGTGCCCGGCGTCACCGTGCCGGGCGAGGTAGAGGTAGCGGGTGGCGGCGGGGGTCTGCACGGGGGTGCTCCTCGGGCGGCGGAGGGGGCGGGGTGGGCGGGACGGGCGGACAGGATCTGTCATCCGGCGTTCCATAGACGTCAGTCGGCCTCCGCGCGGTTTCCGGGCCGCGTGGGGCCGGCCGGACCGAAGCGGATCCCGTGTCGCCTGGGTCCGACCGGAACCAGGAACATGAAAGTTGTTCACTTTCCATTGACAGCACCCGCCCCCCACCCCAAAAGTTCCCCCATGACGCCGCCCGATCAGCCGCCCCTGCCCGCCTTCCCGCCCGGTTTCCTGTGGGGTGTGTCCACCTCGGCGTTCCAGATCGAGGGGGCCGTGGACGCCGACGGCCGGGGGCCCTCGGTGTGGGACGCGTTCACCAAGGAGCCCGGCCGCATCAAGGACGGTACGCACGCGAACGTCGCCGTCGACCACTATCACCGCTACCGCGACGACGTCGCGCTGATGGCCGGACTCGGCGTCGGCGCCTACCGGTTCTCCGTCTCCTGGCCGCGCGTGCAGCCGACGGGGACGGGCCCCGCCAACCAGCGCGGGCTCGACTTCTACGACCGGCTCGTCGACGAGGTGTGCGCCGCCGGGATCGCCCCCGTACCCACCCTGTTCCACTGGGACACCCCGCTCGCCCTCGAGGAGCGCGGCGGCTGGCTGGAGCGGGACACCGCCGAACGGTTCGCCGCGTACGCCTCGGTCGTGGCGGAGCGGCTCGCCGACCGCGTGCCGCGCTGGATCACCATCAACGAGCCGGCCGAGGTCACCCTGCTCGGCTACGGGATCGGCGAGCACGCCCCCGGCAAGGACCTAGTCTTCGACGCGCTCCCCGCGGCCCACCACCAACTGCTCGCCCACGGAAGGGCAGTTGAGGCGCTGCGCGCCGCCGGGGCGCGGGAGATCGGGATCGCGGTCTCGCACAGCCCGGTGCGTACGGCCGGCGGCACGGACGAGGACCGGGGCGCGGCCGAGCTGTACGACACGCTCATGAACCGCCTGTTCGCCGACCCGGTCCTCACCGGCGCCTACCCCGAGGGCTGGGCCGAGCTGATGCCGGGTCCGGTCGCCGAGGACCTGAGGACGATCTCCGCGCCGCTGGACTGGTACGGGATCAACTACTACAACCCGGCGCTCGTCGGCGCCCCGGCGCCGGACGCCGCCACCAGCCTCGCGGGGATCGCGCTCCCGCCGGACCTGCCGTTCGGCCTGTTCGAGATGGAGGGTCCCGGCATGGGGGGTCCCGAACGGACCGACTTCGGCTGGCCGGTGGTGCCCGACGGGCTGCACGAGCTGCTCGTGGCCTTCGGCTCCCGTTACGGGGGCGCGCTTCCGCCCGTGATCATCACCGAGAACGGCTGCTCGTACGGGGACGGGCCCGATCCGGCGGCCGGCGGCCGGGTGGCCGACGCCCGGAGGATCGCCTACCACGACGGTCATCTGCGCGCCCTGCACCGGGCGATGGCCGACGGTGTCGACGTGCGCGGCTACTTCGTCTGGTCGCTCCTGGACAACTTCGAGTGGGCGGAGGGGTACCGGCAGCGTTTCGGTCTCGTCCACGTCGACTTCGAGACGCTGGCGCGCACCCCGAAGGACTCGTACGCCTGGTACCGGGACGTGATCGCGCGCAGCCGTCCGCGGTCCGCCGGGGAAGCCCGGTGACGGCGGAGCCCGGGGCCGAGGCCCCGGGCGTGCCGGTGGAGGGGGCGGACGGGGAGGGCGGCGGGGAGCCGGGCGGGCGATGGGTGGGGGCGTTGTCGCTGGCCAACCTCGGGGTGTGGGTGGGCTGGTTCGGTCCGCTGCAGCTGCTCCTGGCGCGGCAGGCGGAGCACTTCACGCCCGGTCACAAGGCGTCGACGCTGGCTCTGGTGACGGGTGTGGGGGCCGCGGTCTCGATGGTGGCGAACCCGGTGTTCGGTGCGCTGTCCGACCGGACGACGGCGCGGGTGGGGCGCCGGATCCCGTGGGTGGTGGCGGGCGGCGCGGGTGGGGCGGCGGGGCTGGCCGTCCTGGCGTGGGCGCCGGATGTGGCGGCGATGACGGCGGGCTGGTGCCTGGTGCAGCTCGCGCTGAACGCGTCGTTCGCCGCGCTGACCGCCGCGGTTCCGGATCAAGTGCCGTACCGGCGGCGGGGGTTGGTGGGCGGGTGGCTCGGGGTGTCACAGGTCGGGGGCATCCTGGTCGGGACGGCGCTGGCGACGGCGGCGGGCGGCATCGCGGCGGGGTATGTGGCGTGCGCGGTCTTCTCGCTCCTCGCGGTCGTCCCGTACGTGGCGATGCGCCGGGACGCGCGCCTGCCTGCGTCCGCCCGGCCCCCGTTCCGTTGGCGGGAGTTCGTGTCGGGCTTCTGGATCGACCCGCGGCGCCATCCGGACTTCGGGTGGGCGTGGCTGACCCGCTTCCTGATGAACCTGTCGTACTCGATCAGCACGATGTATCTGCTGTACTACCTGACCGACGCGGTGCGGTACGAGGGTGACGCGGACACCGGGGTGCTCGTCCTGACCGCGCTCGACGCGGTGACGCTGCTGGCCACGGTGGTGATCGGCGGCATCTGGTCGGACCGTACGGGCCGGCGGAAGGTGTTCGTGGTGTGGTCGGGTCTGGTCATCTCGGCGGCGACGCTGCTGCTGGCGGTGTGGCAGACGTGGACCGGCGCGGTGGTGGCTTCGCTGGTGCTGGGGGTCGGCTACGGGGTGTACACGTCGGTCGACTTCGCCCTGCTCACCGACGTCCTGCCGAGCGCCGCCGATCGGGGCCGGGACCTGGGCGTCATCAACATCGCCAACGCCCTCCCGCAGGTACTGGCCCCGGCGATCGCGGCGCCGGTCGTGACACACCTGGGCGGGTACGGCGTGCTGTACGCGCTGGCGGGGGCGATCGGGGTGGGCGGGTCGGTGCTGGTGGGGCGGATCCGGTCGGTGCGGTGAGGAGCGCCGCGGACAAGCAAAAGCCCCAGGTCACGGCGAGTGAGTCCTGGGGCTTCCACAGAGCCGCCTTCGGGATTCGAACCCGAGACCTACGCATTACGAGTGCGTTGCTCTGGCCAGCTGAGCTAAGGCGGCACCGCTCTGCGCACCATGGTGCGAGCAGCAGCGTCGCCAAGTCTACACAGTTTCTGGAGTGCTTCTGACCAGGTCCGGGGTCACCCGGGTGCGCGGGGTGGTGGGGCTATGAGCAGCGCTTTCCCTTGGCCGGCGGGGTGCCGTCGAGGAGGTAGGTGTTGATCGCGGTGTCGATGCAGTCGCTCCCTCGGCCGTACGCCGTGTGGCCGTCGCCCTCGTAGGTGAGGAGGGTGCCGGAGGAGAGCTGGTCGGCGAGGGACTGGGCCCACTTGTACGGGGTCGCGGGGTCGCGGGTGGTGCCGACGACCAGGATGGGGGCGGCGCCCTTCGCCTCGATGCGGTGCGGGGTGCCGGTGGCTTTGACGGGCCAGTACGCGCAGTTCAGGGCGGACCAGGCGAAGCCCTCGCCGAAGACCGGGGAGGCCTGCTCGAAGGAGGGCAGGGCCGCGGTCACCTCGGTGGGGCCGGTGAAGGACGGCGGGGCGTCCAGGCAGTTCACGGCGGCGTTGGCGAACATCAGGTTCGCGTACTTCCCGCTCGCGTCCCGCTCGTAGTACGAGTCCGCCAGCGTGAGCAGTCCCGCGCCGTCGCCCTTCATGGCGCGGGCCAGGGCCGTGCGCAGCTCCGGCCAGGCCGCCTCGTCGTACATCGCGGCGATCACCCCGGTCGTGGCGAGGGCCTCGCCGAGCTTGCGGCTCTGGCCGGTGGGGATCGGTTTGGCGTCGGCGGCCTTGAAGAACGCGCGGAGGCGGTCCGAGGCGTCCTCGACCGAGCCGCGGCCCAGCGGGCAGTCCTTCTGCTTGGCGCAGTCCGTCGCGAAGGACTTGAAGGCCGTCTCGAAGCCCGCCGTCTGGTCGCGGTTCATGTCGAGGGAGGAGAGGGACGGGTCCATGGCGCCGTCGAGGACGAGCCGGCCGGTGCGGGAGGGGTAGAGCTCGGCGTAGGTCGCGCCGAGGAACGTGCCGTACGAGGCGCCGACGTAGTGCAGCTTCTCGTCGCCGAGCACTTGGCGCAGGAGGTCCATGTCTCGGGCCGCCTCGACCGTGGACACATGGGGCAGGACCTTGCCCGACTTGGCTTCGCAGCCGGCGGCGAACTCCTTGAACGCCTTGGTCAGAGCGGTCTGTTGGGCCGGGTCGTCGGGGGTCTGGTCGACCTCCGTGTACGCGTCCATCTGCTGGCCCGTCAGGCATTCGACGGGCTCGCTGCGGGCCACCCCGCGCGGGTCCACGGCCACCATGTCGTAGCGGGCCCGCACCGGCGCGGGGTAGCCGATGCCCGCGTACGACTGGAGGTAGCCGACCGCCGAGCCCCCCGGGCCGCCCGGGTTGACCAGGAGCGATCCGATCCGCTTGCCGGGGCCCGTGGCCTTCACCCGGGCCACCGCCAGGTTGATGGAGGGGCCGGCGGGCTTCGCGTAGTCGAGCGGCGCCTTCATCGTGGCGCACTCGAACTTCGCGACTCCGCACGCCCGCCAGCTCAGCTTCTGCGAGGAGTACGGGGCGAGTTCCTCGGCGCTCGGGGCGCCGCCCGGGTCCCCGTCCGTCGCGGTGTGCGCTGACGCGGTCGCGGAGGTGGACGAACTGCCCGACGAGCAGCCGGAGATGAGCAGGCCGGTGGTGGCTACGGCGATGGCTGAGGTACGGAGCAGGCGCCTGGAGTCCATCTCCGGAGCGTAGCCGCCTTGTAACGCGATGCATGCGGGTGCGCGACGGCGCGGCTCGTACGGGTGACTCCGTCGGACCCGGCCGGCCCGCGAGCGGGAGCCCGACCGGTCGGGGAGCGGGAAGGGGTGGCGGGAGGCGGCCCCCGGGGCTCAGCCCGCTCTCAGCGAGAGCGTCATCGCCTCTACTGCCAGCAGCGGGGCCACATTGCGGTCCAGGGCGTCGCGGCAGGCCAGGATCGATTCGATGCGGCGCAGGGTGCCCTCGGGGCCGGAGGCGCGGGCGATCCGGTCCACCGCGTCGCGTACGTCCTCGTTGGCGATGGCCACCCTCGTGCCGAGCTGCAGCGCGAGGACGTCGCGGTAGAACCCGGTCAGCTCGGTGAGCGCGAGGTCCAGGCTGTCGCGCTGCGTGCGGGTCTTGCGGCGCTTCTGCTTGTCCTCCAGCTCCTTCATCACCCCGGCCGTGCCGCGCGGCATGCGTCCGCCCGCGACCTGGCCCATCGCCGCCTTGAGCTCTTCGGTCTCCTTGACGTCGACCTCCTCCGCCACCTGCTTGGCGTCCTCGGCGGCGGTGTCCACCAGCTCCTGCGCCGCCTTGAGGCAGCCGCCCACGTCGTCGACGCGCAGCGGCACCTTCAGGACCGCGGCCCGCCGGGCCCGCGCCGACGCGTCGGTGGCGAGGCGGCGGGCCCGGCCGATGTGGCCCTGGGTGGCGCGCGCCGCCGCGTACGCGGCCTCGGGCTCGATTCCGTCGCGCCGGATCAGGACGTCGGCCACCGCCTCGACCGGTGGCGTACGCAGGGTGAGGTGGCGGCAGCGGGATTTGATGGTGGGCAGCACGTCCTCCAAGGAAGGCGCGCAGAGCAGCCACACCGTGCGCGGCGCGGGCTCCTCGACGGCCTTGAGGACCGCGTTGGCCGCCTGTTCGGTGAACCGGTCGGCATCCTCGACGATGATCACCTGCCAGCGGCCGCCGGACGGCGACATCTGGGCGCCCCGCACCAGTTCACGGGTCTGCTTGACGCCGATGGTGAGGCCCTCGGTGGTGACGACCGTGACATCGGCGTGGGTGGCGATCAGCGCCGTGTGGCACCCGTCGCAGAAGCCGCAGCCCGGGATGCCGCCCAGCGCGCGGTCCGGGCTGACGCACTGCAGGGCGGCCGCGAAGGCACGGGCGGCGGTGGGGCCGCCGGAGCCGGGCGGGCCGGTGAACAGCCAGGCGTGGGTCATCTTGGACGCCTCGGGGCGCGGCTGACCGGACCGCTCGGCGGTGACGAGCGCGTCGGCGTCCCGGGCGGCGGCGGCCAGCTGCTCCTGCATGCGCTCCTGGCCCACCAGGTCGTCCCACACGGTCATCTACTGCCCCTCCCTACCTCCGGTCGCTGCTGCGCCCATTGTGCGGCACCCCACTGACAGCGGACGCCAGAGCGCACAACCCCGCAGGTCAGGGAGGTGAAGCGGCATGGCCCCGTGGGGGTCGCCGGTCGGAGCCCTGCGCTGCGTGGCACTGACCACGGTAGAAAATCCCGGCGCCCCACGCGATCGTGCCGGCACGCAGATCGCTCTGCGTACCGGCACGAGTGTTCGGGGTGTGGCCTGCCCCACCGGAACCCGACCGTCCAGGGAGCGGGCTCCCTCAGCGGCGCCGCCCGCGTCGCCCTTCGCCGTCCTCGTCACCGTCGTGCGGGCCGAGCAGTTCGTCCGCGAGGGTCGGCAGGTCGTCGAGCGGGGTCTCCTCCGCCCAGTCCGAACGGCGGCGCGGACGCTCCTGGCCGGTCGCCGGGTCGATCTGCGGCAGCTCGCGCGTGCGCTCGTTGCCGCCGTCTCCCCCGGCGCCCCGGTGGTCCGCGTCGTGCTCGTCGCGGAAGAGGCCGCGCGGCACCCGGTCCGCCGGATCGGCGCCGCGCACCGGCGGCAGCACCGCCGTCTCCTCGGCGGACGCCGCGGACACGGCGGGCAGCACGGTCGTCTCGGCGTCCGACACCGCCGGCAGGACCGTCGTCTCGTCGGCGTCGCCGCCCCGACCGGCCGCGGCGCCCTTGGCGTCCTTGGACCCCTGGGCGCCCCTGGTCCCCTTCGTGTCCCGCTTCTCCGGTTGGGCGACCGGCACGTTCTGGGTGACTTCGTCGGGCTCGGCGACCGGCACCGGCTGCGTCACCTCGTTGGGGCTGACGACCGGGGTCGTCACGGTGACCTCCGACTCCGACTCGTCGGCCGAGCCGCGGGACGACTTGGCAGAACCCGGCGCGCCGGCGGCACCGCCCGGCTTCGAGGAGCCCGACGCCGGACGGGCCGGGCCGGACGCGCCCGAAGGACGCGGCGTCGAAGCCGTACCGGTCCCGCTCTGCGCGGCCGAAGCCGCGGTCGCCGCGGCGGCTGCCGCCGCCGACTCCGCGAGCCGGCGGGCCTCCTCGGCGCGCAGCAGCGCCTCCTCGGCCTTGCGCTGCTTCTCCAGGCGGCGGGCCTCCGCCTCGGCGCGCAGCCGGGCCTCCTCCTCCGCCTGCTTGCGCAGCCGCTCCTGCTCGACGGCGCGCGCCTTCTCCTCGGCCTCGCGCCGTACGCGCTCCTCCTCGGCGAGGCGCCTGGCCTCCTCGGCCCGCTGCCGGGCCTCCTCCGCCCTGCGCTCCTCCTCGCGGCGGCGCGCCTCCTCCAGCTCGCGCCGCTTGCGTTCCTCTTCCTCCGCGCGCAGCTTGGCGAGCTGTTCCTGGCGCTCGCGCTCCAGGCGCTCTTCCTCGGCCTTGCGCGCGGCTTCTTCCTCGGCGCGCTTGCGGGCCTCTTCCTCGGCCTTCTTGCGTGCTTCCTCCTGGGCCCTGATCTCGGCCTCGGAGAGCGGCAGCATCTGGTCGAGCCGGTGGCGTACGACCGTGGTGACGGCCTCGGGCTCCTGACCCGCGTCGACCACCAGGTAGCGGGAGGGGTCGGCGGCGGCGAGGGTGAGGAAGCCGGACCTGACCCGGCCGTGGAACTCCGGCGGTTCCGACTCGAGGCGGTCGGGCGCCTCCGTGAAGCGCTCACGGGCCGTTTCGGGCGAAACATCGAGCAGAACGGTCAGATGCGGTACGAGTCCGCCAGTTGCCCACCGGTTGATCCGGGCGATTTCGGTCGGAGACAGATCACGGCCGGCGCCCTGGTAGGCGACGGACGAGTCGATGTAGCGGTCCGAGATGACGATCGCGCCGCGCTCCAGGGCGGGCCGCACCAGCGAGTCGACGTGCTCCGCGCGGTCGGCCGCGTACAGGAGGGCCTCGGCCCGGTTGGAGAGGCCGGCCGACGACACGTCGAGCAGGATCGACCGCAGCCGCTTGCCCACCGGCGTCGCGCCGGGCTCGCGGGTGACGACGACCTCGTGGCCCTTGGCGCGGATCCACTCGGCGAGCGCCTCGGCCTGGGTGGACTTGCCGGCGCCGTCGCCGCCTTCGAGGGCGATGAAGAATCCGGACGTGGCCGGCAGTTGCGCGGGGTCCGCGCCGCGTACCGCGTCGGCCAGGTCGCGCCGGAGCGGGACGCCCTGGCGGTCGTCGGCCTTGGCGAGGACCACCGCGGCGAGCGGCAGCAGGAGGGCGCCGACGAGCATCAGCGTGAAGCCGGCGCCGCCGTGCGCGAAGACGAACGAGCCCGACTCGACGCGGTGGCTGCCGATGGCCGCGGCGAGCAGCGGCGCGACGATGGCGCCGAGCCCGATGGCGACCCGTACGACCGCCTGGAGGTGTTCGCCGGTGCGGGTCCTGCGGTACTCCTCGGTCTCCTGGTCGATCAGCACGTGGCCGGTGTTGGCCGCGACGCCGGCGGCGACGCCCGCGACCAGCGCGATGAAGAGGACCGTCGCGAGGTCGGGCACGAGGCCTATGGCGAGCAGGGCGACGCCGGTGACAGTGATGGCGAACGACAGCAGCCGGCGCCGCGAGAGCACCGGGAGGATCTTGGCGGCGCCGCGGATGCCGAGCACCGTGCCGCCGGTCAGGGCGAGGACGAGGAGCGCGAACGCGGCCGGGCCGCCGCCCAGGTCGACGGCGTGCAGCACGGCGACGGACGCGGCGGCGGCGATGGCGCCCGCGACCGAGGCGCAGGCGAGGACCAGGAGCGGGACGGCGCCGGTGCGGCCCTTGTCGGGGCCGTTGCCGGTGCTGGGCCTGCGCAGCCCCTCCAGGGGTGAACGGGCGCGCGGTGTCTGGGTGTCCGGGAGTTCGAGCAGGGCGACCACGGAGATCGACGCGGCGAACAGCCCGGCGGCCAGGTAGGAGCCGAGGGCGGCCTGGTGCAGCTTGAACCAGTCGATGCCGGTGCCGAGCAGATTGCTGACGAGGGCCGCGACGAGCAGGGCGGCGGCGCCGAGGGGGATCGCCACGAACGTCGTACGCAGCGACAGGCGGCGCAGGGCGCCCAGGTGGTCGGGGAGCGGCCGGACGGCGGCGCCCTCCAGGGGCGGCGCCGGCAGCAGCGCGGGGGCCGCGCTCTCCTTGGCCACCGTCCAGAACCGTTCGGCGACGCCTGCGAGGAAGGCGGTGATGAGGACGAGGAGCAGGGCGTGGGAGGGGGTCCAGTCGATCCACAGCGGGGCCACGATCAGAAGCGCGGCCCGGATGCCGTCGGCGCCGACCATGGTCCAGCGCCGGTCGAGCGGCCCGCTGGGCGCGGTGAGCGCGGAGACCGGCCCGAGCAGCACGGCGCCGAAGAGCACCGTCGCGAGCGCCCGTGCGCCGAGCACGGCAGCGACGGCGAACGCCGCCCCCCGGTAACCACCCCCGAAGGACTGCTGGGCCAGCGCGGCCTGGAGCGCCAGCAGCAGCGTGACAAGGACGGCGAGTACGTCGCCGATCCCCCCGACGAGCTGCGCGCTCCACAGTCGCCGCAACGTGGGGATGCGCAACAGGGCGCGTACCGCACGTTCGCGTGAATCCGCTGCCAGGGCTTCGGAGATGGGGCTCACAACCGTGGGGGTCCCCCCTGATCCTTCAGAGCTTGGGTGATGCTCGGCTCCTCGCGTCATCCGCCCAGCCTATCCGGAGCGTCGCCGTCCCGGCGGGGGTGCCCGAACATATGGGCGGACGAACGACGGGGGGCCGGGGCGTGTGCCCCGACCCCCCGTCACCATCCCTGGCCTACTCGGAAGTCGCGGCCTTCTTGGCGGCGGCCTTCTTGGCGGGGGCCTTCTTGGCGGGGGCCTTCTTCGCCGCGGTCGTCTTGGACGCGGTCGTCTTCTTCGCGGCCGCCGTCTTCTTGGCGGGCGCCTTCTTGGCGGTGGCGGCCTTCTTGGCGGGGGCCTTCTTCGCCGTCTTCTTGGCGGGGCCCTTGGCCCGCTTCTCGGCGAGCAGCTCGAAGCCGCGCTCGGGCGTGATCTCCTCGACGCTGTCGGCGGTCCGCAGCGTCGCGTTGGTCTCGCCGTCGGTGACGTACGGTCCGAAGCGGCCGTCCTTCACCACGACCGGCTTCTCGCTGACCGGGTCGACGCCGAGCTCCTTGAGCGGGGGCTTGGCGGCGGCGCGGCCACGCTGCTTGGGCTGGGCGTAGATCGCGAGGGACTCTTCGAGCGTGATGGAGAAGAGCTGGTCCTCGGTCTCCAGGGAGCGCGAGTCGGTGCCCTTCTTCAGGTACGGGCCGTAGCGCCCGTTCTGCGCGGTGATCTCGACGCCTTCCGCGTCGTTGCCGACGACGCGGGGCAGCGACATCAGCTTGAGGGCGTCGTCGAGGGTGACCGTGTCGAGGGTCATCGACTTGAAGAGCGAGGCGGTGCGCGGCTTGACCGCGTTCTTGCCGGTCTTCGGGGTGCCCTCGGGCAGGATCTCGGTGACGTACGGGCCGTAGCGGCCGTCCTTGGCGACGATCTGGTTGCCGCTCACGGGGTCCGTGCCCAGCTCGAAGTCGCCGCTCGGCTTGGCGAGCAGTTCCTCCGCGTACTCGACGGTCAGCTCGTCGGGCGCGAGGTCCTCGGGAACGTCGGCGCGCTGGTGGCCCTCGGAGTCCTTCTCGCCGCGCTCGACGTAGGGGCCGTAGCGCCCGACGCGGAGCACGATGCCCTCGCCGACGGGGAACGAGGAGATCTCGCGGGCGTCGATGGCACCGAGGTCGGTGACGAGCTCCTTGAGCCCGCCGAGGTGGTCGCCGTCGCCGTTGCCGGCGGAGGAGGCCGCGCCGGCCGTCGCCGCGTCGCCCTCACCGAAGTAGAACCGCCTCAGCCACGGCACCGCCTGGGCCTCGCCCCGCGCGATGCGGTCGAGGTCGTCCTCCATCTTGGCGGTGAAGTCGTAGTCGACGAGCCGCCCGAAGTGCTTCTCCAGGAGGTTGACGACGGCGAAGCTCAGGAAGGACGGCACGAGCGCCGTGCCCTTCTTGAAGACGTAGCCGCGGTCCAGGATCGTGCCGATGATCGAGGCGTACGTGGACGGGCGCCCGATCTCGCGCTCTTCCAGCTCCTTGACCAGCGAGGCCTCGGTGTAGCGGGCCGGCGGCTTGGTGGCGTGGCCGTCGACCGAGATCTCCTCGGACGACAGGGCGTCGCCCTCGGCCACCTGCGGCAGCCGGCGCTCACGGTCGTCGAGCTCGGCGTTGGGGTCGTCGGCGCCTTCGACGTACGCCTTCATGAAGCCGTGGAAGGTGATCGTCTTGCCGGAGGCGGAGAACTCGGCCTGCCGGCCGTCGCTCGCCCGTCCGGCGATCTTCACGGTCACCGAGTTGCCGACCGCGTCCTTCATCTGGGAGGCGACGGTGCGCTTCCAGATCAGCTCGTAGAGCCGGAACTGGTCGCCGGTCAGGCCGGTCTCGGCCGGGGTGCGGAAACGATCACCCGAAGGGCGGATCGCCTCGTGCGCCTCCTGCGCGTTCTTGACCTTCCCGGCGTACGTGCGCGGCTTGTCCGGCAGGTAGTCGGCGCCGTAGAGCTGCGTCACCTGGGCCCGAGCGGCGTTGATCGCCGTGTCGGACAGCGTCGTGGAGTCCGTACGCATATAGGTGATGAAGCCGTTCTCGTACAGCTTCTGGGCGACCTGCATGGTCGCCTTCGCGCCGAAGCCCAGCTTGCGCGAGGCCTCCTGCTGGAGCGTGGTCGTGCGGAACGGGGCGTACGGCGAGCGGCGGTAGGGCTTGGACTCCACCGAGCGCACGGCGAAGGAGGAGTCGGCGAGCGCCGCGGCCAGGGTCCGCGCGCCGGCCTCGTCCAGGTGCAGGACGTCGCTCTTGAGCTGTCCGTCGGGGCCGAAGTCGCGGCCCTGCGCGATGCGCCGGCCGTCGACCGCGTTGAGCCGTGCCACCAGCGTGGACGGGTCGGAGGCGTCGCCCGTGCGTCCGGTGGAGAACGTGCCGGTCAGGTCCCAGTACTCGGCTGAACGAAACGCGATGCGCTCGCGTTCCCGCTCCACCACGAGCCGGGTGGCCACCGACTGGACGCGCCCGGCGGACAGCCGCGGCATGACCTTCTTCCACAGGACCGGCGAGACCTCGTAGCCGTAGAGACGGTCGAGGATGCGGCGGGTCTCCTGGGCGTCGACCATGCGCTGGTTGAGCTCGCGCGGGTTGGCGACGGCGTCCCTGATGGCGTCCTTGGTGATCTCGTGGAAGACCATCCGGTGGACCGGGACCTTGGGCTTCAGGACTTCCTGGAGGTGCCACGCGATGGCTTCGCCCTCGCGGTCCTCATCGGTGGCGAGGAACAGTTCGTCGGACTCGGCGAGGAGCTCCTTGAGCTTCCTGACCTGGGCCTTCTTGTCGGCGTTGACGACGTAGATCGGCTGGAAGTCGTGTTCGACGTCCACGCCGAGCCGGCGCACCTCGCCGGTGTACTTCTCGGGCACCTCGGCGGCGCCGTTCGGCAGGTCGCGGATGTGCCCGACGCTCGCCTCGACGACATAACCGGGGCCGAGGTAGCCCTTGATCGTCTTCGCCTTGGCAGGAGACTCGACGATGACGAGTCGGCGGCCGCCCTTTGCGGTCTCGCTGGTCGGGGACAACTTCGCTCTTCTCTCCGGTCGGCACTCGGGTTGTCGGTACGTGACGCTGCGGAGTGTGACGGTACAACCCGCCCCCGTGTCAAACAGCAAAAGCCCGCAGCGGCCACTCGAACGGTAACCCGACTTACCGAGATCCTGCCGCCCGGACCGTCCCGAAGCCTTCTGAAAAGCGTTTCATCCCCTTTCGGTCTAGAACGTTCCCCCGATGCGGGTGAAGCACCAGACGCCAAGCAGGAGGAATCCGACACCGAAGGCGGCCGCGACCATGGCGGAGGCGACCGGCGACGCCCCGTGCGCGACCGGCGTGCGGCGGCGCGCACAGGACGCGGTCCACAGCAGCAGGGCGCCCCCGAACAGCACGAACACCGTCCCCGCGAAGACGGCCGGCCCCGCCTCGGTCCCTTCCAGTGCGTTCATGGGCGCGATCCTCGTCACGGTGCGACGCCCCCGGGCAGAGCGGGGGCCGCATCGGGGCGAACACCGGGTGAACGGTCACCCGATCATGCGCATTCCAGCCAGATCCGGGCCCCGACAGCCGGGTCGCGCCTCCCCGGCAGGGCGTCGGGCGGCACCGGCAAAAGGCGTCGAGCGTCACACCGGCACTGAGCGTCACCCGGCACCGGCGTCGCCTCGCACCGGCCTCACATCACGTCGAGCGTCGCCCGCCGTCTGCTGCCCCGCTCGAACAGCGCGAGCAGCCCCACCGCGAGCAGCGCGTAGCCCGCGCCGACCGCGCACTCCGCGCCGACCGTGCCCCAGGCGATCCCCCCGCCGCCCGCGAGCAGCCGGGCCGCGTCCGCCGCGTGGGTCAGCGGCAGTACGTCGCCTGCCGTACGCATCCATCCGGGCAGGGACGAGCGGGGCACGTTGGCCCCGGTGAGCAGCAGCAGGGCGGAACTGGCCACGTTGGACACGAGGAACACGTCCCTGAAGCGCAGGCCGAGGGCGCCGAGCGCGAGACCGAACGCCGAGCAGGCGACGGCGGCCGCGACCAGCACCAGGGCGAGCCCCGGCAGGGCGGTGGCGGGCAGGCTCAGACCGAGCACCAGGCACGCGGCGGCGAGCGTGACGGCGCTGACGACCAGGCCGTTCACCACATACGGCAGGGCGCGGCCGAACCAGAGGGGCGCGCGGCGCCGCGGCGAGAGCAGCACGGCCCCCAGAGTGCCGTACCGCCGTTCGTTCGCGACGGCCATCGTGCCGCCGTACACGCATGCGGTGGAGGATGCGAGGACGGCGTTTCCCACAAGATAGAAACGGTCGTCGGCGACGCCGAGTTCCCGTCCGAGGAAGACGAAGAAGAGGAGTTGCAGGACCGGCCCCACCAGCAGGGTCCCGATGAACATGGGCGGCGTGGTCCAGTTGAACAGGGCCCGGTACGAGATCGTCCCGCCGACGACGACCAGCCGCCCGGTACGGATGAGTTGACGCATGTCGGTGGTCTCCTAGGCGAGGGCGAGCGAGGCGGCGGCGCGGGCGCGGTGTTCGACCCGGCCGAGGACGGCGACCGCGAGCAGCGCGTAGAGCACGCCGAGGGCGAGCGCGACGCCCATCGGGGTCACCACGTCTCCGCCGGAGGTGGCGGCGTGCACCGCCCGGGAGCCCCAAGTGGTGGGCAGGGCCCAGGAGATGGGCCGGGTCCACGCCGGCAGGACGGTGATCGGCAGGAGCATTCCGGAGAGCAGCCAGACCGGCGCGTCCAGCGGGTTGGCGAGGGCGTTGGCGTTGCGCAGCAGTACGAAGGTGGCCGCGAGGAGCAGCCCCATCATGCCGAGCGCCAGCACACAGACCGGCACCGCGACCAGGAAGAGCACCGGGTGCGCGAAGCTCAGCGGCACCCCGAACAGGAGCCGGCCCCACAGCACGGTCGCCACCATCGAATAGGTGCCGACGACGGCGGTGGCCAGGGTGATCGGCAGCAGGACGAGGGGCAGCCGGGTGGGGGAGACGACCAGCATCTCCAGGGTGCCGAGCCAGCGCTGGTTCTGCACCGCGCCGCCCGAGCCGAACAGGACCGACGACCAGATGCCCATGAGGCCGGCGCCGACGGACGCGGTGAGCAGCCGGTCGGGGTCGCCCGCCGCCCGGAAGAGGTAGACGGCGAGCGTGGCGTAGACGAGCGGGACCAGCACCGCGAAGGTGATTTCGAGGGGCGAACGGGACATGTACGTGACGTGGGTGCGCACGCCGACCCGGATCAGCCGCAGTGCGCGCCTCACGCGGTCACCCCGGCCGCGGCCGGCGCGGGGGAGGTGGCGGCGGCGCCCTCCACGATCGCGATATAGGCGTCCTCCAGGGTCGGTTCGCGGGTGCCGACGCGTCCGACGCGGATGCCGTCCAGCGCCGCGAGTACCTGTCCGTGCAGGTCGGCGCCGCGATCGGTCTGCACGGTGACGCTCTGCGCGGCGCCGCGCTCCTCGGCGGCGACCCCGCGCACCCCGGGCAGGCCGCGCAGCCGTTCGAGGGCGGTCTCGTCGGCCCCGAACGCCTCTATTTCGAGGACGTCGCGTTCCTGGACGCGGGCCTTGAGTTCGCCGGGGGTGCCGAGCGCCCGGATCGTGCCGCCCGCGATGACCGCGATGCGGTCGCACAGCTCGTCGGCCTCGGCCATGTAGTGGGTGGTCAGGAGCACGGTGGTGCCGCCGGCCCGCAGGTCGGCGACGGTCCGCCGCAGGTCCCGCGCGGCGACCGGGTCGACGCCGATGGAGGGCTCGTCGAGGAAGAGGACGTCGGGCCGGTGCAGCAGCCCGCGCGCGATGTGCAGCCGCTGCCGCATGCCGCGGGAGTACCCCTCGACGCGTTCCCGCTCGCGTCCGCGCAGCCCGACCAGGTCGAGGAGTTCGGCGATCCGCGCCTTCTGCTCGCGGGGCTCGACCCCGTACAGCTCGGCGAAGTAGCGCAGGTTGTCGAGCGCGGAGAGCCGCTCGTACAGGCCCCGGTCGCCACCGAAGACGTACCCGATGCTGCGGCGTACGCGGACCGGATCGCGTGCCACGTCGTGACCGAGCACGCGGGCCGTGCCGGAGGTCGGCAGGAGCAGGGTGTTGAGCATTTTGATGGTGGTGGTCTTGCCCGCGCCGTTGGGCCCGAGCAGCCCGAAGAGCTCGCCCCGCCCGACGTCGAAGGTGACGCCGCGCACCGCCTCGGTCGTCACCCGCCGAGGCCGCAGCCAGCCGCTGCGCGAGGTGTAGGTGCGGCGCAGGTCCCGTACTTCGATCGCTGTCATGCCCCGGACGCTAGGAGTCCGCCCGGGGCCGGAGCCATCGATTCGGGAGGCCCCGAATCCTGGGAGCCCCGCGCGCTCGGGGCGCCTGGACATTCCTCGGGTGCCGCGTCGTCCGCTCAGCCCACCGCCCGGAGCACGTTCTGCCCCGACAGCAGTGCGAGGAGGGAGCGGCCGGTGTCGGTGAGCTGGTAGTAGACGCTGCGGCCCACCCGGTGCCGGGTGACGACTCCGGCCTGCGCGAGCGCCGAGAGGTGTTCCGAGACGGTGCTGGGGGCCAGCGAGAGCCGGTCGGCGAGACCGGCCGTGGTGAGCGGGCCGCCCAACTGCCGCAGCACGGCGGCGCGTCCACGCCCCAGGAGCAGGCCGAGCCGGTCGTCGTCCGGCAGGCCGGGCCGTTCGCGCAGCGCGCCCGCGCCCCTCGCCTGGAAGGAGACGGCCAGCACCTCGGGGTCGTCCGTCGAGTACAGCCGGCAGCCTTCGGCGAAGACCAGCGGGATCAGCAGCAGCCGGCGCTCGCCCGCCGCGTACTCGGCGTCGATGTGCTTGGTCAGTTCCAGGACCGGCGGGGTCCACCGGGCGCGTGATTCGAGCCCGGCGAACAGCGCGTCGATGCCCTCGGTCGCGAACGTCCGCGCCCGGACCAGGACTTCGTCCTCGACGAGCCGTCGCATGGTGGGCCACAGCTCGGCCAACGCGCCGTCCCAGTACGCCTGGTAGGCGTCCGCGAGGGCAGCGCAGGCGGCCTCCGGATCCTGGCGGTAGGGCCGGACCAGGGGGTCGTCCTCCCTGCCGGGATAGTGCTCGGCGAGCTGCCGGCGCACGACCTCGGGCGGGGTCGCGCGCAGAGCGGCCAGCTCCTCCTCCACCGAGGTCGTCCCGATGGGGCGCGGAAGGACGAAGTCCGGGAAGTGCAGGGGGCCGTGGAGGAGGCGGCGCAGCGGCTCGACCCGCTCGTCCCCGGTCAGGACCTGCCGGGCCCGCGCCGCCCACTCCTGGTAGGGCCAGGACGGCCGCCGGTGCTCGGCGAGCAGGTGCAGGCTGCAGAAGGCGTCCCAGAGCGGGCTGACGGCTATGCGGGTCGACCCCAGTGCCGCCTCGTCCAGCTCGATCCGGATCACAGCTCCCCCTCCCTCAGGCTCTTCGCCAGGCTCTTCGCCGTCCGCAACGGCCTTCCCTCTCCCGGCCGGGCGCCGCCCGGCCGGTCCCCCCGGTCCGGTTCACTCCGCCACCGGCTCCAGGAAGCCCTGCTCCACCAGGAGCCGGATGGACTCCGGGGTGCGGTCGCGCAGCAGCACCGGGTCCTCCTCGATCAGCTGGGCGATCGCGTCCAGGATCCGGCCGGCGGGCAGCTGACCGTCGCAGACGCCCGCGAAGCCGGCGCCCACCGTGTCGACCTTGGTGGCCCGGCGCATGCCGCGGTTCTGCCGCAGCACCACGTGCTCCGGGTCCTCGGCGCCCGGGGGACCCACCTGCTCCTGCACCACCTCGTCGGCGAGGCGGAACCGGTCGGCGAGCAGCGCCGCGTCGTCCTGCCGGCGCAGGTAGTCGTGGCGCTCGAAGTGGGCCCGCACGGTGTCGCCGAGGGGCTGCTCGACGGGGTGGGGCCATTCCTCGGTCACGATGGACGGCCGGTCGCTGTCGGTGCGGCGCAGGGTGATCCAGCCGAAGCCGACGGCCTTGGTCTTGCGCGCCTCGAACTCGTCGAGCCACGCCCCGTAGCGCTCCGCGTAGCGCGCGGGGTCGCTGTGGTGGTCCCCGGCGTCGCGCAGCCACAGCTCGGCGTACTGGGTGATGTCCTGGACCTCGCGCTGCACGATCCAGGCGTCGCAGCCGCGCGGGACCCAGGAGCGCAGCCGGTCCTGCCACTCCTCGCCCTCGACGTGCTGCCAGTTGGCCAGGAACTGGGCGTAGCCGCCGGGGTTGAGGCGCTCCCCCGCCTGCTGAACGAGCGTGCGGCACAGATCGTCCCCGCCCATGCCGCCGTCCCGGTAGGTCAGCCGGGCGCCGGGCGAGATCACGAACGGCGGGTTGGAGACGATCAGGTCGTACGTCTCCTCGCCCGCCGGTTCGTACAGCGACCCCGTCCGCAACTCGGCCTCGGCGGCGCCCGACAGAGCCAGCGTCAGACGGGTGAAGCCGAGGGCGCGGGGGTTGAGGTCGGTGGCGGTGACGCGGGTGGCGTGCTGTGCGGCGTGCAGCGCCTGGATGCCGGAGCCGGTGCCGAGGTCGAGGGCGGAGCCCACGGGCATCCGCACGGTGATGCCGGCCAGTGTCGTGGAGGCGCCGCCGACGCCGAGCACCATGGCCTCGTCGCGCCCGCTCGCACCGCCCGCGCCGCCGACCGCGCAGCCGAGGTCGGAGACGATGAACCAGTCCTGCTCCTCGGGGCCGCCGTAGGGCCGCACGTCGACCGTGGCGCGCACCTCTTCGCCCTCGCGGACCACCCAGCCGTCGGCGAGCGCCTCGTCGAGCGGCAGGGCCGCGCGGGCGCTCGCGTGGGGAACGGGCTGCTGGAGCAGGAAGAGCCGCACCAGGGTGTCGAGCGGCGCCTGCCCCCGGGTGGCGCGCAGGGCGGGGACGGTCTCGCTGCGGGCCAGCGCGGCATACGCGGGGGCACCGAGCAGGTCGAGCAGGCCGTCGGCGGTGAACGCGGCGGCGAGCAGGGCGTCGCGCAGGCGGGCTGCGTGACCGGGCGCGGGAAGGCTGGTCGTACTCACCCGGCCATTGTCGCCGCTGCCTCTGACAATCACCGCCTCACGGCCGTGGCCCGGCCCCCGCGAAGGGGCCGGGCCACGGTCAGGGGCGCGTACGGGCTACGACTTGGCGCTCTGCGACGGAGCGGCGGAGCCGGACGGAGACGCCGAGCCCGACGGCGACGCGGAGCCCGACGGCGAGGCCGACTGGGACGGGGCGGCCGCCTTGTCGGCCGGTGCGCCCGAGCCCGCGGGCGCCGGGGAGGACGGCGTCTGCTTCTGGCAGCCGGGCTGCTTCTGCATCGCCTTGCCGACGTCGCCGGACTCCAGGTTCTTCAGGGAGGCGTCGCCCGTCGAGCTGGTCTTGCCCAGCTCGGTGGCGATGTCTTCAAGTCCCTTGGCGAACGCGGCCTGGTCGCCGGCGTCGAGCGCGTCGACCTTCTTCTTCAGGTTCGCGTACGCCACGGACGAGGCGTTCAGGCCCTTGACGGCTTCCTGCTGCGTGGTGGCGCCGTCCTTGACCGGCGGAGCGCCGGCCTTGTCGACGGCTCCGGCAAGCGCCTTGTAGGCGTCCGAAATCTGCTGGAAGGCGTTGGAGTCCGTCTTCTGCACATCGGCGGGCTTGCTGTCGTCACGCGTCTGCGCCTGGATGGCGGCGTTGGCGTCAGTGATCTTCTTGAACTGGGGCTGGGCCGTGTTGCAGAAGGTCTTCGCCCAGTCGTCGACCTTCTTGCTGGAGTCGTCGCTGCAGCCCGACAGCGCCAGCATCAGTACCGCACCGCCGGACAGTGCGGCCGCAAGCTTCTTGTTCACCGGTTTGGTCCCTTCCAAGGCTCTCGGCCCCGGAACATACACGCCAAGTGGGCGACAATCGCTTGCCGTCCGTGTGATGTGTCCCCTATTTCAGCTATTTGAAGCCATTTGCACCAAGCAGAACGGGCGGACGGTGTGTCAAACCCCACCGTCCGCCCGCCCTTTGCCGCACCTGTGGTTACGAAACCACCGCCGGGTCCGCCGACTTAGCGACCCGCTCGTTGGTGCCGTCGTCACCCACGGCCACGCTGCGCCGCTTCGACACGTACACCGCGCCGATGATGACGAGGATGGCGAGCGCCGCCACGATCCCCCGCACCAGCGGGTTCGCGTCGTCGCCGTAGCTGAACTTGACGATGGCCGGCGCGATCAGGAGCGCCACCAGGTTCATCACCTTCAGCAGCGGGTTGATCGCGGGGCCCGCGGTGTCCTTGAAGGGGTCGCCGACGGTGTCGCCGATGACGGTCGCGGCGTGGGCATCGCTGCCCTTGCCGCCGAAGTGGCCGTCCTCGACCAGCTTCTTGGCGTTGTCCCAGGCGCCGCCCGAGTTGGCGAGGAAGACCGCCATCAGGGTGCCGGTGCCGATCGCTCCCGCCAGGTACGAGCCGAGCGCGCCGACGCCGAGGGTGAAGCCGACCGCGATCGGGGCGAGCACCGCGAGCAGGCCGGGGGTGGCCAGCTCGCGCAGCGCGTCCTTCGTGCAGATGTCGACGACGCGCCCGTACTCCGGCTGCTCGGTGTAGTCCATGATCCCGGGGTGCTCGCGGAACTGCCGCCGCACCTCGAAGACCACGGCTCCGGCCGACCGGGACACGGCGTTGATCGCGAGCCCCGAGAAGAGGAAGACGACCGCCGCGCCCAGCATCAGCCCGACGAGGTTGTTGGGCTGTGAGATGTCCATGCTCAAGGTCAGTTCGTTCGCCTTGGCGTGGACGTCGCCCACGGCCGTGGCGATGGCGTCCTTGAACGAGCCGTAGAGCGCCGCCGCGGCCAGGACGGCCGTGGCGATGGCGATGCCCTTGGTGATGGCCTTGGTGGTGTTGCCCACGGCGTCCAGGTCGGTGAGCACCTGGGCGCCCGCGCCCTGGACGTCGCCGGACATCTCCGCGATGCCCTGGGCGTTGTCGGAGACCGGGCCGAAGGTGTCCATGGCGACGATGACGCCGACCGTGGTGAGCAGGCCGGTGCCGGCCAGCGCCACGGCGAACAGCGCGAGCATGACCGAGGTGCCGCCGAGCAGGAAGGCCCCGTACACGCCGAGGCCGATCAACAGGGCGGTGTAGACGGCCGATTCGAGGCCGATGGAGATGCCGGCCAGGACGACGGTGGCGGGGCCGGTGAGCGAGGACTTGCCGATGTCCTTGACGGGACGCCGGGTGGTCTCGGTGAAGTACCCCGTCAGCTGCTGGATCAGCGCCGCCAGGACGATGCCGATGGCGACCGCGACGAGCGCGAGGATCCGCGGGTCACCGTCATGGCCCTTGATCACCTGGTCCGTGACGCCGCTCAACTTGGCGTACGAGGACGGCAGGTAGGCGAAGACCGCGACGGCCACCAGGGCGAGCGAGATCACCGCCGAGATGAAGAAGCCGCGGTTGATGGCCGACATTCCGCTGCGGTCGGCGCGCCGCGGGGCGACCGCGAAGATGCCGATCATCGCGGTGACCACGCCGATCGCCGGGACGATCAGCGGGAAGGCGAGACCCGAGTCGCCGAACGCCGCCTTGCCGAGGATCAGCGCCGCGACCAGGGTCACGGCGTACGACTCGAACAGGTCGGCGGCCATGCCGGCGCAGTCGCCGACGTTGTCGCCCACGTTGTCCGCGATGGTGGCGGCGTTGCGCGGGTCGTCCTCGGGGATGCCCTGCTCGACCTTGCCGACCAGGTCGGCGCCGACGTCGGCGGCCTTGGTGAAGATGCCGCCGCCGACACGCATGAACATCGCGATCAGCGCGGCGCCGAGCCCGAAGCCCTCCAGGACCTTGGGCGCGTCGGCCGCGTACACGAGCACGACGACGGAGGCACCGAGCAGGCCGAGGCCCACCGTGAACATGCCGACGACGCCGCCCGTACGGAAAGCGATCTTCATGGCCTTGTGGGAAACCGAGGTGAGATCCCTTTCGGGTTCGCCTTCGGCGGGGGTCGCCTCTCGGGCGGCCGCCGCGACGCGCACATTGGCGCGTACGGCGAGACGCATCCCGATGTATCCCGTCGTCGCCGAGAAGACGGCGCCGATCAGGAAGAACACGGAACGGCCTACGCGCTGCGACCAGTTGTCGGACGGCAGCAGGAACAGCAGGAAGAACACCACGACGGCGAAGACGCCGAGGGTGCGCAACTGCCGGGTCAGATAGGCATTCGCGCCTTCCTGTACGGCCGCCGCGATCTTCTTCATCGATTCGGTGCCCTCGCCTGCCGCGAGGACCTGGCGCACCAGCAATTGGGCGACGATCAGGGCCGCCAGCGCGACAGCCGCGATGACGATCACGATCGTCCGGTTGCCGTCGGTCAGTACCGCGGCGGCCAGAGATGTGGGGTGGTCGAGTTCCGTTGGGTTGAAGAGCCCCGCCATTCGTCCTCCTTGACGCTCAGAGCTCAAGATGTGGACGGATTGTAGGTAGCGGAACACGATCAAAACAGGGCGCCGCAAATGGAATTGACCTTCATCGGCTCATCAGAGAGAGATCCGGTCACGAAACTGCCCCCGAAAGCGGTAATGGGGCAAAAGCATTGACGCTTGATCGTCGATCTAGGAAACACCCGGGAACTGGGCCGAATGGTGGATCAAGAAATGAAAAAAGGCCCTGCTCAGCAGGGCCAGTCTTCATATCCAACAAATGTGGATCAGGGGAGCACCTCGGACGGCGTGGTGGGCCAGCTCATCCGGATGACGCCCCCGGAATCGCCGGACGTGACCTCCACGTCGTCCACAAGACCGCTGATGACGGCGAGGCCCATTTCGTCCTCCGCGCCGTCGTCCAGGTCGTCCGCGGGCGCCGAGCCGCGCACGCCCGGCACCGCCGCCGCACCGCCGCCCGACCCCGGCACTCCGTCACCGACCTCGATGGAGAACAGCTTCTCCTCCTCGGTCAGGACGACGTGGACGGGGGACTCGATGCCATGCGCACGGTGCAGCCCGACGGCACGGCTGCACGCCTCGCCGACGGCGAGTCTGACCTCGTCGAGCACTGCCTCGTCGACCCCGGCCCGGCGCGCCACGGCGGCCGCCACCAGACGGGCCGTCCTGACGTGTTCGGGCTGGGCACTGAAACGGAGTTCAACGGTGGCCATGGTGATCCCCCTCGAACGTACGGGCGTACATCTCAGAGGCCCCGGGCCACTGTGCCGCCCGGCGCCCCTGTCCTTCCTCCGGAGCCGTCCGAGGACGGCCGCCGTCAGTCGGTCGCGTTGACGGCCTCGTCGACCGAGCCGTGGATCGGGAACACCTTGGTGAGCCCCGTGATCCGGAAGATCTTCAAAATGCGCTCCTGGTTGCAGACCAGGCGCAGCGAGCCCTCGTGCGCGCGCACGCGCTTGAGCCCACCCACCAGGACACCCAGGCCCGTGGAGTCGAGGAAGTCCACGCCCTCCATGTCGACAACCAGGTGGTAGCTGCCGTCGTTCACCAACTCGACCAACTGCTCGCGCAGCTTGGGCGCGGTATACACATCAATCTCGCCACCGACCTCGACGACCGTACGGTCGCCACCAGGGCCGGACACATTGCGAGTCGACAGGGACAGGTCCACGGATCCTCCAGCACCTTGCTATCGAGCGGCCGCCCCCTGAGTCTCCCCGGCGGAGCCAGAGAACGGATCGCCAGCCGCGATGGCATTCAATCACTTACCAGCAGCCATGCACGACGCCTTGGGACCATTGTCCGCTACGCCAGTGACACACTCGGTGCCGATGGCCAGGAATCACCGACCCAGAACACCCGCCGACAGCACGGGTGAACGACCCGACCCCGGCACGGTCCTCGACCGGCTCAGCACCGGGGCAGGCCGGGCTGCGCGCATCACTCATACGGAGCACTTGCCCCCGCGAGGGGGACGTCATGCAGTATGGCCGCACCTGATCCGCCCGGAAGTGATCAACGCCATCCAGGCCGCCGGCATCGAGCACCCCTGGGCCCACCAGGCAGCCGCCGCCGGGCACGCCCTCGACGGCGAGTCGGTGGTGATCGCCACCGGCACCGCGTCCGGCAAGTCGCTGGCCTACCTCGCGCCCGTCCTCAGCGCCCTCCTGGACGGCTCGGAGGCCCCGAACGGGCGGGGTGCGACCACCCTCTACCTCGCCCCCACCAAGGCCCTGGCGGCCGATCAGCGCCGCTCGGTGAAGGCCCTGGCAGCGCCTCTGGGCAACGCGATCCGGCCCGCCGTGTACGACGGCGACACCCCGGTCGAGGAACGCGAATGGGTGCGCCAGTACGCGAACTACGTCCTCACCAATCCGGACATGCTGCACCTGGGCATCCTGCCCTCCCACCCCCGATGGGCCTCCTTCCTGCGCGCCCTGCGCTATGTCGTCATCGACGAGTGCCACACCTACCGCGGTGTCTTCGGCTCGCACGTCGCCCAGGTCGTGCGCCGTCTGCGCCGCCTGTGTGCCCGCTACGGCTCCGACCCGGTCTTCCTGCTCGCATCGGCCACCGCCGCCGACCCCGCCGTCGCAGCGGGCCGCCTGACCGGTCTGCCCGTCGTCGAGGTCGCCGACGACGCCTCCCCGCGCGGCGAGCTGGTCTTCGCCCTGTGGGAGCCGCCGCTCACCGAGCTGCCCGGCGAGAAGGGCGCCCCGGTGCGCCGCACCGCCATCGCCGAGACCGCCGACCTCCTCACCGACCTCGCCGTGCAGGGCGTCCGCACGGTCGCCTTCGTCCGCTCCCGGCGCGGCGCCGAACTCATCTCGGTGATCGCCCAGGAACGCCTGTACGAGGTCGACCGCACCCTCGCCCGGCGCGTCGCCGCCTACCGGGGCGGCTACCTGCCCGAGGAACGCCGCGCCCTGGAGCAGGCCCTGCACTCCGGCGAACTGCTCGGCCTGGCCGCCACCACCGCCCTGGAACTCGGCATCGACGTCTCGGGCCTCGACGCCGTCCTGATCGCCGGCTACCCGGGCACCCGGGCCTCCCTGTGGCAGCAGGCCGGCCGGGCCGGACGCTCGGGCCAGGGCGCCCTGGCCGTCCTGATCGCCCGCGACGACCCGCTGGACACCTACCTCGTCCACCACCCCGAGGCGCTGTTCCAGCAGCCCGTCGAGTCCACCGTGCTCGACCCGGACAACCCGTACGTGCTGGCCCCGCACCTGTGCGCGGCAGCCGCCGAGATGCCGCTCACCGAGAGCGACCTGAAGCTCTTCGGACCGGCGAGCCCGGAGCTCATGCCGCAGCTCGAGCAGGCGGGGCTGCTGCGGCGCCGCAGCAACGGCTGGTTCTGGACCCGTCGCGAACGGGCCGCCGACCTCACCGACATCCGCGGCGGGGGCGGCCGCCCGGTCCAGATCGTCGAGGCCTCGACGGGACGGCTGCTCGGCACGGTCGACGCGGCCGCCGCCCACACCGCCGTCCACGACGGCGCCGTCCACCTCCACCAGGGCCGTACGTACCTGGTGAAGCATCTGGACCTGGAGGACTCCGCCGCCCTCGTCGAGGAGGCAAGTCCGCCCTATTCGACCGTCGCCAGGGACACCACCTCCATCTCCGTCCTCACCACCGACACCGAGATCCCCTGGGGGTCCGGCCGCCTCTGCTACGGCTCCGTCGAGGTCACCAACCAGGTCGTCTCCTTTCTGCGCCGCAGACTCATCACCGGCGAGGTGCTCGGCGAGACCAAGCTCGACCTGCCACCGCGCACCCTGCGCACCCGGGCCGTGTGGTGGACCGTCACCGAGGACCAGCTCGATGCCGCCCGGATCAACCCGGAGATCCTCGGCGGCGCCCTGCACGCCGCCGAACACGCCTCCATCGGCATGCTGCCGCTCTTCGCCACCTGCGACCGCTGGGACATCGGCGGCGTCTCCATCCCGCTGCACCCGGACACCCTGCTGCCGACGGTCTTCGTGTACGACGGCAACCCGGGCGGAGCCGGATTCGCCGAACGGGCCTTCCACACGGCCGCACGCTGGCTGACCGCGACCCGCGAGGCAATCGCGTCCTGCGAGTGCGAGGCCGGCTGCCCGTCCTGCATCCAGTCCCCCAAGTGCGGCAACGGCAACGACCCGCTGCACAAGCGCGGCGCGGTCCGCCTCCTCACGGAGCTGCTGCGGGGGGCTCCGCAGGAGCCGGAGCCGGCCCCGCCCGCGCCCTGACGCTGGGTGCGTACGGTCCGAACCCCGCCCTCACCCGTACGTCGGCGATCTCGCCCACGACCGTGCAGCGCACCATCTCGGCGCCCTGGGCCCGAGCCACCTCGACCGCCTTGGCGCAGGCGTCCGGCGAGCCCCACAGGGCCCGGTCGGCCGCCGCGAGGGCCGCCAGATCCGCGGCGCCGGCCGCCCGGTGCCGCGCGGCCACCACCTGGCCGAGACAGAGCACGGCCGCGAACACCGAGCACATCGTGGCGGCCGTCAGCGCCACCCATACGGTGGCGGAGCCCCGGTCGCCTCGCTCGCGAAACCGCCTCGCGGCCCACCGCGCCCACCGCGCCCACCGCGCGGACCGTCGCCCCCATCCGCTCACGACCCCTCCCCCGCCGTGTCCTCGGCCAGGGCCGCCGCCTCCGCGTGGAGCGTCAGGGCCAGATGGGTGGGGCCCGGCGTGGCGGCCTCCACCCGGACCCGCCACAGCTCCCCGCTGCGCCGCACCGTGACCGTGGCGCCCTCCGGCGCGGCCGACCGCGCCGCCGCCACCGCGACGGCCTCCGGCTCGGACCGGGCCGCCGCGCGAGCCCCCGCCCTGGCCGCGTCCACACATCTGATCTCGGCCGAGGCCGCCATCAGGGCCCACAGCAGGGCCAGCGCGAACCCGACGAGGGCCGGGATCGCGACGGCCGTCTCGGCCGTCACGAACCCCCGGTCGCCCCGCAGGCGCCGGCCGTGCTCAGACCTGGACATCGAGCGCCTTGGTGATCAGCTGGTTCAGCGCCGACACCACGCCCTCGCTGGTGACGACCTTGTACAGGATCGCCGCGAAGGCGCAGGCCGCGAGCGTGCCCACGGCGTACTCGGAGGTAGACATCCCGTCGTCGCGCCGCGCCCGGCGCCGCAGCGCCGAACCCCAGTGCCGCAGCCGGCTCCTCGCGCGGCCGCTCGCTCGGCTCTCCGTGGAATGCGTCTGCCCGTCGGTGATCGCGTTCATGGTTCCAACTCCCTTGTCCGACATTCGTGTTCATTGACTTGTTCACCAGGTCCTTGTGCCTGGTCGCAGATGTGGATGGCCGGAGACGCACCTGCGGCGCGAGTGACGGCGGCGCCCCGCACCACCTGGGCAGCCCCTCGCCGGGCCGAGCACCGGGCGGGTCCCGTCACCGCTTGAGCAGTCCTCCCGCCAGACCGATCACGACCGGCGCGACGCCCGCCGCGAGGAACGCCGGCAGGAAGCAGAGGCCCAGCGGCCCGGTGATCAGGACGCCCGCGCGTCTGGCCCGCGCCGAGGCGTCCCGGCTCCGCTCGGCCCTGCATCGCGCGGCGACCCGGGCGACGGCGCCGGCCGCGGGCGCTCCCGAGGAAGCCGCCCGCTCCAGGCAGCGGGCCAGTTCGGCCGCGCCCGGTATCGCACCCAACCTCCCCCACGCGTCGCCTGGTTCGCAGCCCATCCGCAGCTCGGCTGCGACCTGGCCCAGGCGGGCCCCGACCGGCCCCTCCAGACAGGCTCCGACCGCCCCCGCCGCCTCGCGCGGCCCGGCTCCGGCGGCCAGGCACGCGGCCAGCAGGTCGGCGGCGAGCGGCAGTTCGCGCCCCACCTCCCGTACGTCGGCGCCCGTCCCCCGCGCCCGTCGCCTGCGCGTCCACACCCGGGCTCCGTACGCCGCCGCCAGGCCGCCCAGGGCCCCCGCGGCCCCGCCGAGCAGTACGTAGCAGGCCGCCCACGCCGCCAGTGGCGCTCCCCACTGTTTCGCCCGCTCCGTCCAGGCCGGGTTCCAGAGCCTCGGTCCGGTCGGTGTCAACGTCGCCTCCAGGGCCAGCAGCGCGGCCATCCGGCGGCGGATCCGGCGCTCCTCCCGGCGCCGGGCCACCGCCGCCACCGTCCACAGGGCGAGGGTGGCAGCCCCCACCACTGCCCCCAGCCTGTGGACAACCTCCGGCCCCGGCGGGCTCATCGGCCCTCCCCCGCCCGTACGATCCGGGCCGCCCACACCACGCCGGCCGTCTCCAGGACCGCGGCCACCAGCAGGCATCCGAACCCCGCCGGGCTGTGCAGCAGCACCCGCAGCGGGCTCGCGCCCATCGCGGTGCCGAGCACCAGGCCGAGCGCCGGCAGCAGCGCGAGGAGCAGCACCGTGGTGCGGGGCCCCGCCAACTCGGAGCGCAACGCGTCCTGTTGTTCCCGCTCCGCCCGCAGCGCGTTCTCCAGCCTCTCCAGGCCGGAGGCGAGCCCTGCCCCGCCGTCCACCGCGACCTGCCAGCAGGCGGCGATCCCGGCGAGCCCTTCGGCGCCCGGCTCGCTGGCCGCCGACCGCAGCGCGGCCGGCACATCGCCGCCGAACGTGGCCGCCGCCACCACCGGGGCCGCCCCGGCGCCGAGGGCGCCCGTCTCCCGCGCGGCCGTCACGAGCGCCGGTCCGGGCTGGCGGCCCGCCCGGAGCTCACCGGCCACCGCGGCACACCAGGCGATCACCTGGTCGGCCCGCCGGGCCCTGGCCCGCTCGCGTTGCTCGAGCCGCAGCCGCCTCCCCAGCAACGGCACCGCCAGCGCCCCTGCGACCAGCGGCAGCACCGAGCCACCCAGGACGGCGAGGGCGAGCCCCAGCGGCAGACACAGCCACTCCGCCCGCCACCGCTCCCGGTGCCGCACCGCGGCGAGCCAACGCCCCAGCGGGGACGCCCTGAACCCGCCGCCGGCAACGGCCGCCTGGAATCCGCCGAGCCCGGCGCCGGCTCCCGTGCCGCTCCCCGTTTCCGCTCCCGTCCCGGCCCCCGCGAACATCAGCCGGGCCCGCCGCATCCCCTGGTCCTGACCGGCCCACAGCCACACGGCAAGGCCCGCGCACATCGCCGCCCACGCGGGCAGCCCCGTCCGAGGATCGGTCACAGCGCACCCCCGATCAGCGCCCGGAGCCGCTCCCAGCCCGCGTCGCGCAGGAACCCCTGAGCGCCCCACCGCAGTGCGGGCACCGTCCTGACCAGGCCGGCCGGGTCCCGTTCGAGGACACGCACCTCGGCGATCCGGCGTCGGCCCTCCCGGTCGCGGGCGAGATGGAGCACCACCGACAGCGCGGCCGCCACCTGGCTGTGCAGCGCGGCCCGGTCGAGCCCGGCGGCGGTGCCGAGTGCCTCCAGGCGGGCCGGCACATCCGAGGCCGAGTTGGCGTGGACCGTCCCGCAGCCTCCTTCGTGCCCGGTGTTCAAGGCGCCGAGCAGGTCGGTCACTTCGGCTCCGCGCACCTCGCCCACGACCAGCCGGTCGGGGCGCATCCGCAGGGCCTGGCGCACCAGGTCCCGCAGGGTCACGAGGCCCGCGCCCTCCTGGTTGGCGGGCCGCGATTCGAGGCGTACGACATGGGGGTGGTCGGGCCTCAACTCGGCGGAGTCCTCGGCGAGGACGATGCGCTCGCCCGCGCCGACCAGGCCGAGCAGGGTCGACAGGAGCGTGGTCTTGCCGGTGCCGGTGCCGCCGCTCACCAGGAACGACACCCGGGCCCGGATCAGCGCGCGCAGCAGCTTCTCGCCCCCGGGCGGGACCGTGCCCGCCGCCGTCAGTTCGGCCAGCGAGAACGCCCTGGGGCGGACCACCCGCAGGGACAGGCAGGTCGAGCCGACGGCGATGGGTTCCAGGACGGCGTGCATCCGGGTTCCGTCGGGCAGTCGGGCGTCCACCCAGGGCCTCGCGTCGTCGAGCCGGCGGCCCGCCACCGCGGCGAGGCGCTGCGCCAGCCTGCGTACGGCCGCCGCGTCGGCGAAGCGGATGCCGGTCGGTTCAAGCCCGCCGCCCCGGTCCACCCACACCCGGTCGGGTGCCGAGACCAGGACGTCCGTCACATCGGGGTCGGCGAGCAGCGGCTCCAGGGGGCCGGTGCCCACCAGCTCGGACCGCAACTCCTCGGCTCCGCCCAGCACTTCCGCGTCGCCGAGCAGCCGGCCCTGGGCGCGCAGCGCCGCCGCGACCCTGGCCGGGGTGGGTTCGGCCCCGCTCTGCGCCAGCCGCTGCCGCACCGCGTCGAGCAGCGGCGGTCCCGCGCTCCACGACGGCGCGCCCCGGGACCACGCCCCGCCGTCGGCAGGGCCGGGCGCGCCGGCGGAGGGGATGCCTTCATCGCGCCGGTCGTTCATGAGAGCGCCCCTCCGGTGAGGCCGCCGGTCAGAGTCTGGTCCCAGAAGGCGGCGCAGAATCTGGCCAGCGGGCCGCGGGCCGCACTCCCCGGTGGCGCCCCGCCCTCCTGGGCTTCCAACAGGCCTGCTTCGACCGGGAGTTCACCGGCGAGCGGCAGCCCCAGCGCACCCGCCACCCACTGCTCGTCGAGCCCCGGCGCATAGGGGCCGCGCACCACCGCGCGCAGATCGCGCAGCACCATGCCGACCGATGAGGCGACCCGGTTGGCCGCGGCGACGGCGCGCAGTTCGGCGGGGACCACCAGCAGCCCGAGGTCCAGTTGCGCGAGCGCCTCGACCACCGCGTCGTCGATCCGGCGCGGCAGGTCGACGACGACCACGCCACCGCGTCGGCGGGCCGCCGCGAGGACCGCGCGCATCGCCTCCGCCGGGATGACCACCAAGTCCCCCCGGTCCCAGCTGAGCACCCTCAACCGGTGCAGACGGGGCAGCGATTCCTCCAGGGCTCCGCTGGCCACGCGCCCTCGCGAAGCGGCGAAATCCGGCCACCGCCGGCCGTCGGTCTGCTCGCCTCCGAGCAGCACATCGAGGCCGCCGCCGAGCGGATCGGCGTCGATCAGCATGGTCCGTTTCCCGGTGCGGGCTGCGGTGACCGCGAGGGCACACGCCAGTGTCGACGCGCCCGCGCCGCCGCGCCCGCCGATCACCCCGACGGTCAGGGCGGGGCGCCCCACGCCTTCCACCGCATCCGCGATCCGGTCGACGAGCCAGGGCTCGGCGTCGGGCAGCCGCAGCACATGGTCCGCGCCGAGCTCGACCGCCGTCTGCCAGACACCCGGGTCGTCCTGGTCCCGGCCCACCAGGAGCACTCCGCGCCTGCGGGCCGCCCCGCGCAGCCGGGGCGCGGCGTCGTCGCCCACCAGGACCAGCGGTGCGCTCTCCCATCCGCCCCTGCGGTCGGGCACCCCGTGACACACCTCGGGCTCGGTGCCGGCCGCGGCGCACAGCCTCAGCAGATCGTCGAGCAGATCCTCGTCCTCGGTCACGATCAGCGGTCCGCCGCGGCGGCCCTCCACGCCCTGCGGCCGATCGGAAGCCATGGCTCCGTCCATGATTTCCGCCCCCTCTCCCTGCGATTCCTGCGTCCGCGCACTTCGCGAACTGGAATCACGGTGGAGGGAGACCCGAAATAATGTGGATCTTGGTCGAAATCTGTGGACAACTATGCGCGTTGTGAATATCCCGTTCACCTATACCGGTGACTTTCCGGAGTGCAGCGCAACCACTACGCACAGTCACGATTAGTGATCATGAAGCACTCGCGCGAAGAAGGAGCGGAGATGCGGTGCGGTGACGACCCAGGCTCGAAAAAGCATCTGGACATGCGACGACCCCCGCCGGGGGGGAGAGCGGGGGTCGTCCCCACGGTCGACTCGGGGGGGGAGGAGTCGGACCGGGTTAGCACGGTCGCGAACGATCCGTGACTTCCATGGTGTACCCGAGAGCCTTCTCAGGCAAACCCACGCGCCCCAGCTTACGCCGAATGGTGGGCGCCTATGCTCGGACTCGTGGAAAACCACTCGCTGCCGCGCACCGCCGCCTTCTTCGACTTGGACAAGACAGTCATTGCCAAGTCGTCGACGCTGACCTTCAGCAAGTCCTTCTATCAAGGAGGACTGATCAACCGTCGCGCCGTACTGCGCACTGCGTACGCGCAGTTCGTATTCCTCGCCGGTGGCGCCGACCACGATCAGATGGAGGGGATGCGTGAGTATCTGTCCGCCCTCTGCAAGGGCTGGAACGTCCAGCAGGTCAAGGAGATCGTCGCCGAGACCCTGCACGACCTGATCGACCCGATCATCTACGACGAGGCCGCCTCCCTCATCGAGGAGCACCACGCGGCCGGCCGCGACGTGGTCATCGTGTCGACCTCGGGGGCCGAGGTCGTCGAGCCGATCGGCGAACTGCTCGGCGCGGACCGGGTGGTGGCCACCCGCATGGTGGTCGGCGACGACGGCTGCTTCACGGGCGACGTCGAGTACTACGCCTATGGGCCGACGAAGGCCGAGGCCGTCAAGGACCTGGCCGCGTCCGAGGGGTACGACCTGGCGCGCTGCTATGCCTACAGCGACTCCGCGACCGATGTCCCGATGCTGGAGTCGGTCGGCCACCCCTATGCCGTCAACCCCGACCGAGCCCTGCGCCGTGAAGCCACTGCCAGGGAATGGCCGATTCTCGTCTTCAACCGGCCGGTCAGCCTCAAGCAACGGCTGCCCGCCCTTTCCATGCCGCCACGGTCCGCTCTCCTCGCCGCCGCGGCGGTCGGCGCGGCCGCGGCCACCGCGGGCATCGTCTGGTACGCCGCCCGCAGGCGCGGATCCGTCCCGGCCTGAGCGACGGCCTTCGCCGCGGAGAGACAGAGACGATCCGGCGAAGCCCGAACAGCGCGTCTATGGACGCCTTCTGAAAACAACCGTCCGATTTACCCCTGTTTGAACATAAAAGTAAAGAACTGGGGTGAGGGGTTTCGCTTCTCGTCGTACGGGAGTAGAAAGGACTCAACGGCCCGCGAGACCTGGGACATCCGAGAGGATCACCTTCTACGCATCACGGCCCCACGGACCGCGCATGGACATCGAGCACCCACGCGACGTCGACCCGTCGATTACGGGCCAGCCGCACCAGGTGAACGGGCAGAGAATCCCGGCCTGATGGGCAATTTTCGAGGACGCTTGGTAACACGGTGAACATGCCAGCGGCGGTATCGGTCTCCGATACCGCCGCAACCCTTTTCCCGCCGGCGCACCGGCGCCCGAACGCCGTACGGCGTTCCGCGGCGCCCGCTCGCGCCTACGCCGCGCCGCGCTGAAGCGCCTCGCACACGGCCGTCGACTCGCGCACGCCCAGCTCGACCGCCTTGCCGCAGTGGGCGATCCACGCCGCCATCCCCTGCGGGGTGCCGGACACATAGCCGTCGAGCGCCGCCGCGTACGCCGCGCGCCCCAGCTCCGCGTGGCCGACCTCGGCCGGGCAGATCGCCTTCGGGTCGAGGCCGCTGCCGATCAGCACGATCCGCTCGGCGGTACGCGCGACAAGGCCGTTGCAGGAGGCGAAGGGCCGCAGCGCGAGCAGTTCGCCGTGCACGATCGCGGCGGTCACCAGGGCGGGCGCGGAGCCGCCCGCGATGATCAGCCGGGAGAGCCCTTCGAGGCGGCCGGCGACCTCCTCGGCGTCCGGCAGCGGAAGTTCGATCAGCGGCTCGTCGACGCTCTCGCCGCCCTGCCGCGGCCGGCCCACCGCGTCGCCCGCGTCCGCGGCCGCCACCAGGTGCAGCCGGGCGAGCACCCGCAGGGGCGACTGCCGCCAGATGGACAGGAGTTGGCCCGCCTCCGCGGTCAGTCGCAGCGCGGCCCCGACGGTACGGGCCTCGGACTCGGAGCCGAAGTCCGTGCGGCGCCGCACCTCCTCCAGCGCCCAGTCCGCACCGGACAGGGCCGCGCTGCCGCGAGCCCCGCGCAGCGCCGCCTCCGAGGTGATCTCGTTGCTGCGGCGCCGCATCACACGGTGCCCGTACACCCGGTCCACGGCCTTGCGCACACGGTCCACGGCGTCCGGGACGCCCGGCAGTCCACCGAGGGCGACAAGGGGGTCAGCGGCGTTCGTACTCATAGGTAAGGAGGCTACGCGTTGGCAAGCCGCACCCCACCTTCGAGTGGTCTTCTTCACTCGGCTCGCATACTTCGCGTCACTAAGCGATTACCTTTGGTGAACATGAAGATCGCTTTCGTGGGGAAGGGCGGCAGCGGCAAGACCACGCTGTCCTCGCTCTTCATCCGCCACCTCACCGCCAACGAGGCCGCCGTCGTCGCGGTCGACGCCGACATCAACCAGCATCTCGGGGCCGCGCTCGGGCTCGACGACGAGGAGGCCGCCGCGCTGCCCGCGATGGGTGCCCACCTCCCCCTCATCAAGGAGTACCTGCGGGGCACCAACCCGCGGATCGCCTCCACCGAGACCATGATCAAGACGACCCCGCCCGGTCACGGCTCCCGGCTGCTGCGCGTGCGCGAGGCGAACCCGGTGTACGAGGCGTGCGCGCGCCGGGTGGGGCTCGACGACGGGGACATCCGTCTGATGGCGACGGGCCCGTTCACCGAGTCCGACCTCGGGGTGGCCTGCTACCACTCGAAGGTCGGCGCGGTCGAGCTGTGCCTGAACCACTTGGTGGACGGCGTGGACGAGTACGTCGTCGTCGACATGACGGCCGGCTCCGACTCGTTCGCCTCCGGCATGTTCACGCGCTTCGACATGACGTTCCTGGTGGCCGAGCCGACCCGCAAGGGCGTCTCCGTCTACCGCCAGTACAAGGAGTACGCCCGGGACTACGGGGTCGCGCTCAAGGTGGTCGGCAACAAGGTGCAGAGCCAGGACGACGTGGACTTCCTGCGCGCCGAGGTCGGCGACGACCTCCTGGTCACGGTGGGGCACTCCGACTGGGTGCGCGCCATGGAGAAGGGCCGCCCGGCGCGATTCGAGCTCCTGGAGGCCGACAACCGGGTCGCTCTGCAGACGCTGCAGGACGCGGCGGACGACTCGTACGGAAACCGGGACTGGGAGCGCTACACGCAGCAGATGGTGCACTTCCATCTGAAGAACGCGGAGAGCTGGGGCAACGCGAAGACCGGGGCCGACCTGGCAGCGCAGGTGGACCCCGGTTTCGTGTTGAGCGAGCGGCTGATCGCCGAGGTCAGCGAGCCGCAGCCTGCTTGACGGCGGGCTGGGGCGCGGCGGGCCGCAGCGGGGCGACGGGCTTCGCCGGGGCCGCGGGCTGGGTGGCCTCGAGCGCCGCCCAGCCGCCCTTCGGGGCCTCGCCCACCTTCAGCGAGTGGAACTTGGCGAGTACGGCCGGGTCCTGGGCGTCCAGCCAGTCGGCGAGCTGACGGAACGAGACGCAGTGGACGTCGCGCTTGACGCACTCCGTCCTGACCGTCTCCTCGACGGCCTTCATGTAGGCGCCGCCGTTCCACGACTCGAAGTGGTTGCCGATGATCAGCGGGGCGCGGTTGCCTTCGTAGGAGCGGTCGAAGGCCTGGAAGAGTCCGTCGCGCATCTGGTTGCCCCAGTACTCGTGCTGATCGGCGTCGCCGGTCATCGCGTTGGACTGGTTCATGTAGAAGTTGTAGTCCATGGACAGGGTCTGGAACTCCCGGCCCGGGACCGGCACCAGCTGCATCGACAGGTCCCAGACGCCGTTGGGGTTCTTCTTCGGCCACACCTGGTCGTTGACGCCGCTGGTGTCGTAGCGCCAGCCCAGTTCGCCCGCGGTCTTGACGAAGTTCTTCTGGCCTTCGAGACAGGGCGTGCGTCCGCCGATGAGTTCCTTGTCGTAGTCGAACGGAAGCGGCGCCTCGGCCTTCAGGCCCGAGTTGGTCTTCCAGTTCTTCACGAAGGACTTGGCCTGGGCGATCTCGCTCTTCCACTCGGCGACCGACCAGGTGCCGACGCCGCCGTCGGGCCCGCAGTAGTGGCCGTTGAAGTGGGTGCCGATCTCGTTGCCCTCCTTCCACGCCGCGCGGACCTGGGTGACGGTGTCCTTGATTCCCTTGAGGTCGTTGAAGCCGATGTCCGAGTGGCCCGGTGAGTGCTTGGGCGCGGTGTAGAGGTTGGCCTTCGCCTCCGGCAGCATGTACACGCCGCTCAGGAAGTACGTCATGGTCGCGTTGGACTCCTTGGCGACCTCACGGAAGTGCGAGAAGAGCTTCTGGCTGTCCTCGCCCGCGCCGTCCCAGGAGAACACCACGAACTGCGGCGGCCGCTGTCCCGGCTGCAGCTTCGTGGGCTTGAGCAGGTGCGGCTGGAGCCCGGTGTACGCGGTCGAGCCGTCCCCGATGACGTGCGGGGCCATGTTGGGGGCGGCGGCGCCCTGGTGGCCGGGGGCCGGCTTGGCCGGTCCGGGGTTCGAGGAGCAGCCCGCGGCTCCGACGGCCAGCGCGGCGGCGATGACGCCGACAGCGATCCTCTTGGCGTGCGTGGCGGCGATCATCCGCCCACCTCTTCCTTGCGGTTCTGTGCGTTGAATGCCGTCACGGCGCCGCAAAAGTCGCACGCAGAGTGGGACACACCGGCACGACAAGCCGAACGAAAAGCTGCCTATTCACCCTCGCGAGTGAACCGTTGCCCTATTTGCCCTAAATGAGAAGTAAGCGGCTTTACTCTGCATTACGATTCGTTTACCGAGAGTTGAGAATCCCGCCGCTGCACTGCCGTGACCCACGGCCGCGACCCCTCGTTCCGCGACCGCGCTGCCCCGGAGGAGACGGGAACCATGCCTGCTTGCGTACCCACTCGCGCCACCACCCCAGCCCGGCCGCCCGGCGGCCGACCGCCGCACGAGCCGCCCGCCGAGGGCGGCCCCCACCGCCGCCGCTTCCGGATCCGGGGCGCCGATCTGTCGGCGTCCATCACCGTCTTCCTGCTCGCCGTCCCGATGTCGCTCGGCCTCGCCGTCGCCATCGACGCACCGCTGGAGGCCAGCCTCATCGCCGCGGGCATCGGCGGCATCGTCGCCGGACTGCTCGGCGGCTCGCCCCTGCTGGTCAGCGGCCCCTCCGCCGGACTGACCGTCGTGTCCGCCGAGTTGATCCAGACATACGGCTGGCGCACCAGCTGCGCCATCACCGTCTGCGCGGGGCTGGTCCAGATCGCCCTGGGCTCGCTGAAGACAGCGCGCTCCGCCCTCGCGGTCAGCCCCGCCATCGTGCACGGCACCCTCGCCGGCATCGGAGCGGCGATCGCGCTGGCCCAGCTCCACATCGTCCTCGGCGGCTCCCCGCAGAGCTCCGCCGTGGCCAACGCCCTCGCGCTGCCGGGGCAGTTCGCCCAGGTGGGGCCCGCCGAGCCGCTCATCGGCGCGCTGACCCTCGCCGTCCTCCTGCTGTGGCCCCGCATCCCCGGCCGCGTCGGAAAGGTCCTGCGCCGCATCCCCGCCGCACTCGTCTGCGTGGTGGTCGCCACCGGCGTCGCCGCGTTCGCCGCCCCGGGCATCGCCCGGGTCGACCTGCCTTCCTGGGACGCCCACGTGCTGCCCGAGCTGCCGCACGGCCCGCTGCTCGGGCTCATCACCGCCGTGCTGACGGTGACCCTGGTCGCGAGCCTGGAGTCGCTGCTCTCCGCGGTCGCCGTCGACCGGCTGGGGGCCGAGCGGCCCGGCAGCACCGTGCCGCGCGCCGACCTCGACCGCGAACTGCGCGGCCAGGGCATCGCCAACGCCGTCTCCGGCGTGCTGGGCGGCATGCCCATCTCGGGCGGCGCGGTGCGCGGCAGCGCCAACGTCCGTGCGGGCGCGACCGGCCGCGCGTCGACGGTGATGCACGGCGTGTGGGTGCTGCTCGCGGCCGGACTGCTCGTCTCCGTCCTGGAGTGGATCCCGCTGGCCGCGCTCGCCGCGCTGGTCATGATGGTCGGCATCCAGATGGTCAACTTCGCGCACATCCGCAACGTCCACAAACACCGCGAGTTCCTGGTTTATGTGGCGTCCGTAGGCGGAGTGCTCGTCCTGGGCGTCTTGCAAGGAGTCGTCCTGGGAATCGCCGTCGCCGTCGCGGTCGCGCTGCACCGGCTTTCGCGCACGCGCATCACGGCCCAGCAGGAAGCGGACGGCACCTACTGGGTGCGCGCCCGCGGTCAGTTGACGTTTCTCGCCGTGCCCCGGCTGACCCGGACGCTCGGCCACGTCCCCCAAGGAGCAGAGACCATCGTGGAGTTGGACGGATCGTTCATGGATCACGCGGCCTTCGAAGCACTGCACGGCTGGCAGACCGCGCACCAGGCGCGGGGCGGCGCCGTACGGATCACGACCCGGGCCGGCGGGAGGATCGCCGAGCCGGCCGGTGCGGCGCACACCTGCTGCCGCCCCTGGACCCCGTGGCGCAACCACCACTGCCACGACCAGCCGCCGCAGCGCACCCACGGGCACCAACTGGCCAGCGGGCTCAGCTCGTTCCAGCGCAACACGGCGCCCCTGGTCCGCGACGAGCTGGCCCGGCTCGCCCGCGAGGGCCAGCGTCCACAGCAGCTCTTCATCACCTGCGCCGACTCCCGCCTGGTCACCAGCATGATCACGTCGAGCGGTCCGGGTGATCTGTTCACCGTGCGCAACATCGGCAACCTGGTGCCGCCGCCGGGCGAGGAGGGCGGCGACGAGTCGGTCGCGGCGGCCATCGAGTACGCCGTCGACATCCTCCAGGTCCAGTCGATCACGGTCTGCGGTCACTCCGGCTGCGGCGCGATGACGGCGCTGCTCAACGGCAAGCCGGGCGCGCCGATGACGCCGCTGCGCCGCTGGCTGCGGCACGGCGGGCCGAGCCTGGAGCGGATGGCGAGCCGGAGCCACGCCTGGGCCCGGATCGCGGGCCGGCTGCCCGCCGACGCCGTGGAGCAGCTCTGTCTGACCAATGTGGTCCAGCAGTTGGAGCATCTGCGCCGGCACGAGTCGGTGGCGCGTGCGCTCGCCGCGGGCACGCTCGCGCTGCACGGGATGTACTTCCACGTAGGCGAGGCGCAGGCCTATCTGCTCTCCGCGAACGATCACGAGGAGGTCTTCGAGGGCGTCGGCGTCAACCTCCTGGAGGACACGCCCGCCTGAACTCCCCGCGCTCGCCCCGGCACCCGACGGCCTCCCCCACCAAGGGGGAGGCCGTTCGTACGCCACGCCGATGACCAGGAAATCTTTACAGGTCTAAACCAATTTCTTGGAGACCCTTGTGCCCCGGCGCTTGGCCTGATGAGCTATGGCCCGGGACACATACGCACTGAGGACGCCCTGGGAAAGGGAGATGTCGTGAGCAACGAAAGCCTGGCCAACCTGCTCAAGGAGGAACGGCGGTTCGCGCCGCCCTCCGAGCTGGCCGCGAACGCCAACGTGACCGCGGAGGCGTACGAGCGGGCCGAGGCGGACAGGCTGGGTTTCTGGGCCGAGCAGGCCCGGCGCCTGACCTGGGCCACCGAGCCGACCGAGACGCTTGACTGGTCGAACCCGCCCTTCGCGAAGTGGTTCGCCGACGGCCAGCTGAACGTCGCGTACAACTGCGTCGACCGCCATGTCGAGGCCGGGAACGGCGACCGGGTCGCCATCCACTTCGAGGGCGAGCCGGGCGACAGCCGCGCGATCACCTATGCCGAGCTCAAGGACGAGGTGTCAAGGGCCGCCAACGCCCTGACGGAGCTGGGTGTCCGGGCCGGCGACCGGGTCGCGGTGTATCTGCCGATGATCCCCGAGGCGGCCGTCGCGATGCTCGCCTGCGCCCGCATCGGCGCCGCGCACTCCGTGGTCTTCGGCGGCTTCTCGGCCGACGCCGTCGCCTCCCGCATCCAGGACGCCGACGCCAAGCTCGTCATCACCGCCGACGGCGGCTACCGCCGCGGCAAGCCGTCGGCCCTGAAGCCCGCCATCGACGACGCCGTCGCCCGCTGCCCGCAGGTCGAGCACGTCCTCGTGGTCCGTCGCACCGGCCAGGACACCGCCTTCACCGAGGGCCGCGATGTGTGGTGGGACGACATCGTCGCCCGCCAGTCCGTGGAGCACACGCCCACCGCGTTCGACGCCGAGCACCCGCTGTTCATCCTCTACACGTCTGGTACGACAGGGAAGCCCAAGGGCATCCTGCACACCTCCGGCGGCTACCTCACCCAGGCCGCGTACACCCACCACGCAGTATTCGACCTGAAGCCGGAGAGCGACGTCTACTGGTGCACCGCCGACATCGGCTGGGTCACCGGGCACTCGTACATCGTCTACGGACCGCTCGCCAACGGCGCGACCCAGGTCATGTACGAGGGCACCCCCGACTCCCCGCATCAGGGGCGGTTCTGGGAGATCGTGCAGAAGTACGGCGTGACCATCCTCTACACCGCGCCCACCGCGATCCGCACGTTCATGAAGTGGGGCGACGACATCCCCGCCAAGTTCGACCTGAGCAGTCTGCGGGTCCTGGGCTCGGTCGGTGAGCCGATCAACCCCGAGGCGTGGATGTGGTACCGCAAGCACATCGGCGCCGACAAGTGCCCCATCGTGGACACCTGGTGGCAGACCGAGACCGGCGCCATGATGATCTCGCCGCTGCCGGGCGTCACCGCGACCAAGCCGGGCTCGGCCCAGCGCGCACTGCCCGGCATCGCCGCGACCGTCGTCGACGACGAGGCGCACGAGGTCCCGAACGGCGGGGGCGGCTACCTCGTCCTGACCGAGCCGTGGCCCTCCATGCTGCGCACCATCTGGGGCGACGACCAGCGCTTCATCGACACCTACTGGTCCCGCTTCGAGGGCAAGTACTTCGCGGGTGACGGCGCCAAGAAGGACGACGACGGCGACATCTGGCTCCTTGGCCGCGTCGACGACGTCATGCTCGTCTCCGGGCACAACATCTCCACGACCGAGGTCGAGTCCGCCCTCGTCTCGCACCCCTCGGTCGCCGAGGCCGCCGTGGTGGGCGCGGCCGACGAGACGACCGGGCAGGCCATCGTGGCCTTCGTGATCCTGCGCGGCAGCGCGACCGAGACCGAGACCCTTGTCGAGGAGCTGCGGGCGCACGTCGGTTCGGCGCTCGGCCCGATCGCCAAGCCCAAGCGCGTCCTGCCGGTGGCGGAGCTGCCCAAGACCCGTTCGGGCAAGATCATGCGCCGCCTCCTGCGCGATGTCGCCGAAAACCGCGAGCTGGGCGATGTCACCACGCTGACCGACTCGTCGGTCATGGCGCTCATCCAGACGAAGCTGCCGAGCGCGGCGAGCGAGGACTGAGCGCGGAAGCCGCCGCGTAAGGAAAGCGGCGGCAGTCGCGTAAGAGAGGGGCCCGGTCGCACGCGCGGCCGGGCCCCTGCGCGTGACCGCGCGAGTTCCGCCGCCGGACCCGCCCGGTCGGTCCCGCTTCACGCGCCGTATGGCGACCGCGCACCTAAAGTGATGATCACCGGATCCACCCCGGCGTATGCGCCGCACCGTAAAGTTAGGTAAAGTAAGGAAAGCGTCAACGACGCGACAAGAAAGTCAGGTGCGCCGGGAAGTCTGGTCGGCAACGTGCTCAGTCATGCCCGCCGAACCCGACCGGAGGTCGCCCTCGTGGCCACGCCCACCCCCAGCAAGCAGAAGTTCCTCGGCCGGCTCTCGCTCCCCGAGCGCACCTACATCGCCGAGGCCCTGCGCGCCGAGACCGTCGGCGGAGTCCTGCTGCTCGTAGCCGCGATCGCTGCCCTGATCTGGGCGAACACCCTGGGTTCGAGCTACGAGTCGGTCCGCGGCTTCCATGTGGGCATCAGCGCCCTCGGGCTCGACCTCTCCATCCAGCACTGGGCGGCCGACGGGCTGCTGGCGATCTTCTTCTTTGTCGCCGGTATCGAACTCAAACGTGAACTCGTCGCCGGTGAGCTGCGCGACCCGAAGGCCGCCGCCCTGCCCGTGATCGCGGCCCTCTGCGGCATGGCCGTCCCCGCGCTCGTCTACGCGCTGGTGAACGTCGTCGGCAACGGCTCTCTTGACGGCTGGGCCGTACCGACCGCTACAGACATCGCGTTCGCCCTTGCCGTGCTCGCGGTCATCGGCACCTCGCTGCCCTCGGCGCTCCGCGCCTTCCTCCTGACGCTCGCCGTCGTCGACGACCTCTTCGCGATCCTTATCATCGCCGTCTTCTTCACCAGCAGCATCAACTTCGCGGCCCTCGGCGGCGCCGTGGTCGGGCTCGTCCTCTTCTGGTGGCTGCTCAGGAAGGGCGTGCGGGGCTGGTACATCTACATCCCGCTCGCGCTCGTCATCTGGGGGCTGATGTACAACAGCGGCGTCCACGCCACCATCGCCGGCGTCGCGATGGGCCTGATGCTCCGCTGCCACCGCACCGAGGGCGAGGACCACTCCCCGGGCGAGCACATCGAACACCTGGTGCGGCCGATCTCGGCCGGGCTCGCGGTGCCGCTCTTCGCGCTCTTCTCGGCCGGTGTCGTCATCAGCGGCTCCACCCTGGCCGATGTCTTCACCCGGCCCGAGACCCTCGGCGTCGTCCTCGGCCTGATCGTCGGCAAGGCGGTCGGCATCTTCGGCGGCACCTGGCTCGCCGCCCGCTTCACCAAGGCCGAACTCAACGACGACCTGGCCTGGCCCGACGTCTTCGCCGTCGCCTCGCTCGCCGGCATCGGCTTCACGGTCTCGCTGCTCATCGGCGAACTCGCCTTCGACGGCCAGGACCAGCTGACCGACGAGATCAAGGCCGCCGTCCTGGTGGGCTCGCTGACCGCCGCCGTACTCTCCTCGGTCCTGCTCAAGCTGCGGGTGCGCAAGTACAAGCAGCTCGTCGACGACGAGGAGCGCGACGACGACCAGGACGGCATCCCCGACGTGTACGAAGCGGACAAGCCGGAGTATCACCTGCGGATGGCCGCGATCTACGAGAACAAGGCGGCCGAACACCGCAGACTGGCTCAACTGGCGGGGGCGGAGCGCGATGACGCCGACCGTCCGGCATGATCTGACAACGGACCTGTTGGACCCGTTGGACCCATTGGACCCGTCGGTAACCGAGAAGAGATGAGGGAGTCAGCGATGAGCGACCCCAGCCACAACGCCGGCAGCGCCGAGCGCAGCCTCGGCCAGCTGGTCGCCTCCGCGACCGCCGAGATGTCCGCCCTGGTGCACGACGAGATCGCGCTGGCCAAGGCGGAGCTGCGGCAGGACGTCAAGCGCGGGGCGATCGGTGGCATCGCCATCAGTACGGCCGGTGTGCTCGCCCTGTTCTCGCTGCCGGTGCTGAGTTTCGCGGCGGCGTACGGCATCCACAACCTGGGGCTCGGGCTCGCCTGGTCGTTCCTCATCGTCGGCGGCGCGTTCCTGCTGCTCGCGGCGTTGCTCGGGCTGCTCGCCATCACCAAGTTCAAGAAGGTCAGCCCGCCGGAGAAGTCCATCGCGTCGGCCAAGGCGACCGCCGCCGCGCTCCAGGGCGTGAAGCCCCACCCGCGCCCGGCCACCGTCGAGGTGACGGTCACGGACACCGGCGCCACTGTGGCACGCTCGTCTGCATGACCGCACCCGATCCCGGCACCGGAAGCCCCGGCGGCACCGGCAGCCCTGTCCGCATCGATGGTCCCTGGACCCATAGGGACGTGGCTGCCAATGGGGCGCGCTTCCACATCGCCGAACTCGGCGACGGGCCCCTGGTGTTGCTGCTCCATGGCTTCCCGCAGTTCTGGTGGACCTGGCGTCATCAGCTGACGGCGCTGGCCGACGCCGGCTACCGCGCGGTCGCGATGGACCTGCGGGGCGTGGGCGGCAGCGACCGCACCCCGCGCGGTTACGACCCCGCCAACCTCGCCCTCGACATCACGGGCGTCGTACGGTCCCTGGGCGAGCCCGACGCGGCGCTCGTCGGGCACGACCTGGGCGGCTATCTGGCGTGGACGGCGGCGGTGATGCGCCCGAAGGTGGTGCGCCGGCTCGTGGTGTCGTCGATGCCGCACCCGCGCCGCTGGCGTTCGGCGATGCTCGCCGACTACAAGCAGACCTCGGCGGGCTCCTACGTCTGGGGCTTCCAGCGGCCCTGGCTGCCGGAGCGTCAACTGGTCGCGGACGACGCCGCGTTGGTCGGGCGCCTCGTACGGGACTGGTCGGGCCCGCGCCAGCCCGAGGACGACGCGGTGGAGACGTACCGGCGCGCCATGTGCATCCCTTCCACGGCCCACTGCTCGATCGAGCCGTACCGGTGGATGGTGCGCTCGATGGCACGGCCCGACGGCATCCAGTTCAACCGGCGGATGAAGCGTCCTGTCCGGGTGCCGACGCTGCATCTGCACGGCTCGCTCGACCCCGTGATGCGCACCCGCAGCGCGGCCGGCTCGGGCGAGTACGTCGAAGCGCCCTACCGCTGGCGGCTCTTCGACGGTCTGGGCCACTTCCCGCACGAGGAGGACCCGGTGGCGTTCTCCACCGAGCTCGTCAACTGGCTCAAGGATCCCGAACCGGACCGCTGAACTCCGCTGCCCGGCCGACCAGTTCCGGCCACCGGGGGAACGCTTGTCCTACGAACAGCCAAATGCCTGGCGCATAGGCCAATTGGCCGCCTCCGAGGCGGTTACCGACCATGGGCCCCGGGCACACGTCGGGGTATGGGCTGGACGCACGACTACGGTGACGCAGCACGCAACCGCCGAACGGCCGCAGGGCCGGTCTCGTACGAGAGGGGCGGCCCGCAGGGGCGGGGGCTGCAACTCCCCTCCCCCGACTCCCGGGAGGTGGGCATTCCGCGCATCCTGCGCCGCCGGGCCCGCTGGGTCTCGGCCCGGCTACGACATGCGCGGACCTAGGCCGGAAGGGCGCCGGGCCGCAGCGGAGCCGGAGGCCTAGCCGACCCGGAGATAGCCGAGCCCGGGGTGGACGCTCCGGTATCCGTCCAGGAGCTTTCGCGCCACCTGGACGGAGTCGACCAGCGGATGCAGGGCGAACGCCTTGACCGCCGCCCGCGCCGACCCGCTCGCGGCCGCCTCCAGAACACAGCGCTCGACCGCCTTCACCGAGCTGACCAGGCCTGCCTCATGGCCCGTCAACTGGGAGACGGGCAACGGGTGCGGGCCTTCCGCGTCGACCAGGCACGGGATCTCGATGACGGCCCGCTCGTCGAGGACGCGCAGCGCATCGCCGTTGCGTACGTTCAGGACGAGCGTGGCCGCCTCGTCGCGAGCGATCGCCCGCATCAGGGCGAGCGCCACCTTCTCGTACCCTCCGGACTCCATGTCGTCGGCATGGCGCTCGCCCGCCCCCGACACGTCGCGGTTCGCGGCCATGTACGTGGCCTCGCGCTCGGCGCGCGTGCGGTCCCAGGCCGCCCACACCGAAGCGTCCGGCACCGTGTCCGCGCCTGCGTAGAAACGTGCCTGCTGGTCCTTGAGGAAGGCGCCGCGAGTCTGCTTGGCCTGCCGGTAGGCGGCCACGGCCTCCCGGTTGAAGTAGTAGTAGTGCAGATACTCGTTGGGCACCGACCCGAGCGAGCGCAGCCAGTCGGCGCCGAACAGCTTGCCCTCCTCGAAGGAGGTGAGCAGCTCGTCGCCCCGGTCGAACAGGCGCGGCAGGACGTTCTTCTCGCCCTCGTACAGGCCGTGCAGCCAGCCCAGGTGGTTGAGGCCCGCGTAGTCCAGGCGTACCGCGCCGGGGTCGGCGCCCACCGCGACGGCGACCCTGCGGGCCAGGCCCACCGGGGAGTCGCAGATACCGATGACGCGGTCGCCGAGGTGCTCGGCCATCGCCTCGGTGACCAGGCCCGCCGGATTGGTGAAATTGATGACCCAGGCGTCGGGGGCGACCGCCTTGACCCGGCGGGCGATCTCGACGGCGACCGGCACGGTGCGCAGCCCGTAGGCGATGCCGCCGGCGCCCACCGTCTCCTGCCCGAGTACGCCTTCGGCGAGGGCGATCCGCTCGTCGGCGGCCCGTCCTTCGAGGCCGCCGACGCGGATCGCGGAGAACACGAAGTCCGCGCCGCGCAGTGCCTCGTCGAGATCGGTGGTCGTACGGACAGCGGGGGCGTCCTCGATCCCGTACGCCCGGTCGGCGAGCACGCGGCCGATGGCGTGCAGCCGCGCCGCGTCGAGGTCGTGGAGGACCACCTCGGTCACCCGGCCGGGCGCGTGGTCGCGCAGCAGGGCGCCGTACACGAGCGGGACCCGGAAGCCGCCGCCGCCGAGGATCGTCAGTCGCATCGCAGCCTTCTCGTCAGGGGGTCACAGGGCGCACTGTTCGCTGTCCACCTGCTGGTTGGCCGTACGGCCCTGCCGGATGTCGTCCTGCACCTCGTCGGCGGTCAGCGCGTATCCAGTGTCCGGGTCGTCGAGCGACTTGGCGAAGACCACGCCGTACACCTTGCCGTCGGGAGTCAGCAGCGGGCCGCCGGAGTTGCCCGGCCGCACCGTCGTGAACAGCGAGTACACGTCGCGGCGCACCGTGCCGCGCCGGTAGATGTCCGGCCCCTTGGCGCTGATGCGGCCACGGATCCGGGCGGAGCGGACGTCGTAGGGGTGGTCCTCGGGGAAGCCCGCGACGATCGCGCCGTTGCCGGTGTGGGCGTCGGTGGAGGTGAACTGCAGCGCGGGCGCCTTCAGGTCCGGCACGTCGAGGACGGCGATGTCGCGACGCCAGTCGTAGAGCACCACCTTCGCGTCGTACGTACGCCCCTGGCCGCCCACCTGGATGGTCGGCTCGTCCACGCCGCCCACCACGTGTGCGTTGGTCATGACGCGGCGGTCGGCGAAGACGAAGCCGGTGCCTTCCAGGCGCTTGCCGCAACTCGGCGCCATGCCGACGACCTTGACGATCGACTTCTTGGCGGCGGCCGCGACGGGGCTGCCCGCGAGCTTCGGATCGGGCGCCTGCACCTCGGTGATCGACTCGTTCGAGAACGGCGTGAAGACCTGCGGGAAGCCGTTCTGCGCCAGGACCGACGTGAAGTCGCTGAACCACGCCTGCTGCGGCATCACCTGGGAGACGCCCAGCAGGATCTTGGAGTTGCGGACCTCCTTGCCCAGCGTGGGCAGGGCGGTGCCCGCGAGCGCCGAACCGAGCAGCCAGGCCACGAGCAGCATGGCCACGACATTGACGAGGGCGCCGCCGGTCGCGTCCAGGGCGCGGGCCGGCGACCAAGTGATGTACCGGCGCAGCTTGTTGCCGAGGTGGGTGGTGAAGGCCTGGCCGACGGAGGCGCAGACGATCACGACGACGACCGCGACGACGGCAACCGTCGTCGAGACCTGGGACTCGTCGGTCAGCTGATCCCAGATGAGCGGGAGCAGGTACACGGCGATGAGACCACCGCCGAGGAACCCGATCACCGACAGGATGCCGACGACGAAGCCCTGGCGGTAGCCGACGATCGCGAACCATACGGCGGCGACCAGCAACAGGATGTCCAGCACGTTCACGGGCCCCAGCCTGTCACGCGTGCCAGTCGAGCGGCACCCGCTTGGCTCGGTCCCACGGGCGCTCCCAGCCCGCGAAGTGCATGATCCGGTCGATCACCCCTGCCGTGAACCCCCACACCAGTGCCGATTCGACCAGGAATGCCGGGCCTGCGTGTCCTCGCGGATGCACGGCGGTGGCGCGATTGGCCGGGTCCGTGAGATCCGCCACGGGCACCGTGAAGACTCGGGCCGTCTCGCCGCTGTCGACGGCCCGCACCGGCGTGGGCTCGCGCCACCAGCCGAGCACGGGCGTCACGACGAAACCGCTCACCGGGATGTAGAGCCGCGGCAGCACGCCGAAGAGCTGAACGCCGGCCGGGTCGAGCCCGGTCTCCTCCTCGGCCTCACGGAGCGCGGCCCGCAGCGGCCCGGTGGTGGCCGGGTCGCCGTCCTCGGGGTCGAGGGCGCCGCCCGGGAAGGACGGCTGGCCGCCGTGCGAACGGAGCTGGGTCGCCCGCTCCATGAGGAGCAGCTCCGGCCCGCGCGGCCCCTCGCCGAAGAGCACGAGCACGGCGGACTGCCGCCCGTCGCCGCTCTCCGGCGGCAGGAACCGGCTCATCTGCTCGGGCCGCACCCCTTCGGCCGCCCGCGCGACGGGCTCCAGCCAGCCGGGGAGACCGTCGGTGGACACGGAGAGGGCGGGGGCGGTGTGCGGGGCGGGGGTGCCATGAAGGGCGGGCGTGTCGTGCGGGGCGGGTGGGCGGTGAGGCGCGGGTGTGCCGTGCAGGGGGGTGGCTCCATGCTGTGCGGAGGTGGGTGTGCCGTGTGGTGCGGGGGTGGTGTGCGATGCGGGGCCCGTGTGCGATGCGGGGGTGGTGTGCTGCCTGGCACCGTCATCCGCATCACCGGGACCGGTGTCGCCGTCACGGCCGGTGTGCCCGGCGGCGGGGCGGGCGCGGGCGGCGGGCGGTGTCCGGTCGGCGTCCGAGGCGGGGGGCACTGTGCCGAGGGGGCCGCCGGAGGCGCCTCCTGTGCCGCCGGCAGGGTGGCTGTCGCGGTCGGCCACGCGTTCGCCGTCCCGATCACCGGCTCGATCACCGGCTCGGTCACCGGCTCGGTCGTAGGGACGGCTGCCGGGGCGGCTCTCGGGCCGGGCGTGCCCCGGGTGGCAGACCCGGTCGCTGAGGCGGTCGGCCTGGCCGTCCGCACGGCCGTCGGCAGCCGCACGGCCGCCGGCACCGCCATGGCCGGTGTCGGCGCCGCCATGGCCGGTGCTCGGGCCACCGTGGCCGGTGTCCGCGCTTCCGACCGGGCCGCCGGTGCGGCCCCGCCCGTCGATGCCGCTCAGATCACCGTCGTACGTCTCGCTCGTGTGCGTCATCTGCACCCCCGTCGTTCATCGTCCACAACGCCTGTGCCGGTCGCATTCGTTCCGCCCGGCCGCAGCGTCCGTCTTCCGGGTGACGTCAGGCGCCTCCCAGCGGCGGCGCGGGGAGACCCGGGTAGTCCGGCGGCGGGCTGAGCCGCTGGCCGGGGAAGCCGCCCTTCTCGTACTTCAGGAGCTTGCTCGCCTTCTCGGGATCGGTCTCGCCCTCCCCGTAGGACGGGCAGAGCGGCGCGATCGGGCAGGCGCCGCAGGCGGGCTTGCGGGAGTGGCAGATGCGGCGGCCGTGGAACACGACGCGGTGCGAGAGCATCGTCCAGTCACTCTTGGGGAAGATCGCGCAGATCTCCGCCTCGACCTTCACCGGGTCTTCCTGCTCGGTCCACTTGAAGCGGCGTACGAGCCGGCCGAAGTGGGTGTCGACGGTGATTCCCGGCACCCCGAAGGCGTTGCCGAGAACGACATTCGCGGTCTTGCGCCCGACCCCGGGGAGCTTGACCAGATCTTCGAGCCGCCCCGGCACCTCACCGCCGAACTCGTCCCTGAGGGCGACCGCGATCCCCATGATCGACTTGGCCTTGGCCCGGAAGAACCCGGTCGGGCGGATGAGCGCCTCGACCTCCTCGGGGTTGGCCTCGGCAAGGTCCTCGGGCGTCGGGTACGCGGCGAACAGCCCCGGCGTCGTCTGGTTGACGCGGAGATCGGTGGTCTGCGCGGACAGAACGGTCGCGAGGAGCAGCTCGTACGGGTTGCGGAAGTCGAGCTCGGGGTGGGCGTACGGATAGACCTCCGCGAGCTCCCGATTGATCCGCCGGGCCCGCCGCACCATCGCGGTGTGCGACTCGGCCTTGACTCCGGCGAACGGCTTCGCACCCGGCTTGGCCTTGGCCGCGGCCGAGCCCTTGGAAGCCGCAGTCTTAGAGGCGGCAGCCTTGACGGCGGCAGCCTTGACGGCGGCGGTCTTGACGGCGCCGGTCTTGACGGCGGCGCCGGTCTTGCCGGCCGCGGCGCCCTTGGTGGCGGCCGCGCCCGTGGCGGCTTCGGCCTTGGTGGAACCGGTCGCGCGCTTGGCGGCAGGAGCCTTGGCCGCAACTGGGCGCTTGGCCGAGGACGCCTTCTTGGCAGTGGCCTTCTTGGCACTGGCCTTCTCCGCTGAAGCCTTCTTCGCTGAGGCAGCGCCCTTGGACGCGGATGCGGATGCGGATGCGGATGCGGGCACCATCTCGGAGGCGGCCGCTGCCGTGGTGGCCGCCGAAGGCTTGGACGCGGGCGCCTTCTTGGCGGAGGCCGCGCCCTTGGAGGCGGCCCGCCGCTTGGGCGGCGCCTGCGGGGCGTCGGCGGTACCGGAGCTGCCCGGCGCCGCGGTGTCGGGTTCGAGGGCGTCGACGCCCTCGGGCGTGCGCTGAGACTTGGGCACAGTGTTGTCCTTGCTTCCTTCGCCGACCGTGGGTACGTCGTCGCGGGCGGGTCCTCGCCCAGTCGTAGCGGGCTCTGTCGCAGGCACCCTCGCGGGCTTCACCTCATGCGTCCTCACGGGCCCCGCCGCAGGCACCCTCGCGCGGGTCGCCGCAGGCACCCTCGCGGGCCCGCCGCACGCGCCTCCGGGGCCCTCTTCGCGGCACCTTTCGCCCTGGACGCGGGGTGTTCGCCCACAGCTGAATCGTTCTCCGCGGACACTCCTTCAGCCCCCCTGGCCTGCGCTCTCACCGGCGAATTGGACACCCGGCCAGCCTAAAGCCCGGCACCGACATCCGCCCCGAGCACAGCGAATCCGCGCCCCAATCGGCCCCCTGACTCACGGTCCGGCACTCCGGTACGTCATCCTGTGATTGATCGCACTGTTTATACCGTCCGGCAAAATGGGGAGCTGGATCCCCTGAAACCGGTCACAAGGAGAGATTCGTGGACGACGTTCTGCGGCGCGCCCCGCTCTTCGCGGCGCTCGATGACGAGCAGGCCGCGGAGCTGCGCGCCTCGATGAGTGAGGTGACGCTCGCCCGCGGCGACGCGCTCTTCCACGAGGGCGACCCGGGTGACCGCCTGTACGTGGTCACCGAGGGCAAGGTGAAGCTGCACCGCACCTCGCCCGACGGCCGCGAGAACATGCTGGCGGTCCTCGGTCCGGGCGAGCTCATCGGTGAGCTCTCCCTCTTCGACCCGGGCCCGCGCACCGCCACCGCGACCGCGCTCACCGAGGTCAAGCTGCTCGGCCTGGGCCACGGCGACCTTCAGCCCTGGCTGAACGCCCGCCCGGAGGTTGCCACGGCCCTGCTGCGCGCTGTGGCCCGCCGCCTGCGCAAGACCAACGACCAGATGTCCGACCTGGTCTTCTCCGACGTGCCGGGCCGTGTCGCCCGCGCACTCCTCGACCTGTCGCGCCGGTTCGGTGTGCAGTCTGAGGAGGGCATCCACGTCGTGCACGACCTGACGCAGGAAGAGCTGGCCCAGCTGGTCGGCGCCTCCCGCGAGACGGTCAACAAGGCCCTCGCCGACTTCGCACAGCGCGGCTGGCTGCGCCTGGAGGCCCGCGCGGTCATCCTGCTGGACGTGGAGCGTCTGGCGAAGCGCTCCCGCTGACTGGGTGGGCCTGCGTCGGCTTCGCGCCGGCTCCGGTACACACGCTGAGGGGCCGGTTCCGTTTCGGGACCGGCCCCTCTCGCATGCGCGCGTCAGGCGGCCCCGGAGACGGCCGGGAGGCAGGGGAAGAAAAAATCTCGCGCCGCCGGGAACCCGCTCGCGGGCCGGTCCGTTCTCACGACGTACACCGAAAAAAGATCAGACCGTGAACTGCCGCCGCACCACCGACACCTCACGGTCTCTGGCGCCAAGGCGCCGCGTCGGTACGAGAGTTGAGAGCCTCCCCGCCCAACTCTCCTCTGCCGGACGCCCATTACCGCCGCGCGGAGCCCCGGAAAGGGCCCGGTCGACCCGGCGGAATCTCGCAGACCGGACCCACGACGCCGCGTCGGGCCGGCCGAACCCCGCGGCTCGGATCCCGCTGCCCGGATCCCCCCGCTCAGATCCTGCGGCCCGGATTCCCCCGCTCAGATCCTGCGGCCCGGATCCCGCCGCTCAGATAGGGCCGCTCAGATAAGGCCGTGCTCGCGCAGATACTCGAGCTGCGCGAGCACCGAAAGCTCGGCAGCCGGCCACAGCGAGCGGTCGACGTCCGCGTAGACCAGGGCCACCACATCGGCCGCCGTGAGGTGCCCGTTCTCCACTGCCGTCTCCACCTGGGCCAGCCGGTGGGCGCGGTGGGCCAGATAGAACTCGACGGCGCCCTGAGCGTCGTCGAGCACCGGACCGTGCCCCGGCAACACTGTGTGCACACCGTCGTCGACAGTCAGCGAACGCAACCTGCGAAGGGAGTCCAGATAGTCGCCCAGGCGCCCGTCGGGATGGGCAACGACGGTCGTGCCGCGCCCCAGGACCGTGTCGCCCGTCAGAACGGCCCGGTCGGCGGGCAGATGGAAGCAGAGCGAGTCAGCCGTGTGGCCCGGGGTGGGCACCACCCTCAGCTCCAGGCCGCCGGTGGTGATGACATCGCCCGCAGCGAGGCCCTCGTCACCCAGGCGCAGGGCAGGGTCCAGGGCACGCACAGGGGTACGGGTCAGCTCCGCGAAGCGGGCCGCGCCCTCGGCGTGGTCGGGGTGGCCGTGGGTGAGCAGGGTGAGCGCCACACGCTTGCCGGCCTTCTCGGCCATGGCGATGACGTGGCTGAGGTGGCCGTCGTCGAGGGGCCCGGGGTCGATGACGACGGCCAGCTCGGAATCGGGCTCGGCGACGATCCAGGTGTTGGTGCCGTCCAGGGTCATCGCGGAGGCGTTGGGTGCCAGGACGTTGATCGCCCGGTCGGTGGCAGGGCCCGAAAGGACCCCGCCGCGCGGCTGCCCGGGAAGGGCGGCAGCGTCACTCATACGGCACCTCCGAGGAGCGGCGCGGTCAGTGGATCGATGGCTACCTGGGCAAGCCTCGCCGAGGCGGTGAGGGAACGGCGAACGTGTCTCACGTTTTCGCCCAGTATGCGGACGGCCCGCGTAGGGGCATCCGGCCCAGGGTCCGGCGTAGGGGCATCCGGTGTCAGGGCGGCCCGCATGTGGACATCCCGCATCATGCCCGCCCTCCTGCCGGGATGTGTTTGGTGAACTCGTCGTGGCCCGGCCAGCTGAGGACGAGTTCACCGGAAGCGCTCAGGCGGGCCTGGGCGAGCACGGGATCGAGATCGCGTTCGGCCGCGGCCACGAGGGCTTCGGCGGCGCTGTCGTACGGAAGGAGGTCACGCAGGGTGGAGATGGTCGGCGGCATCATCAGGAGTTCGCCCTTGTCGTAGCCGGCGGCGGCTTCGGCGGGGCGGATCCAGACGGTCCGGTCGGCCTCGGTGGAGGCGTTCCGGGTGACCTGGCCCTCGGGCAGCATCGCCACGAAGAACCAGGTGTCATACCGGCGGGGTTCGAACTCGGGGGTGATCCAGCGTGCCCAGGCACCCAGCAGGTCGGAGCGGAGCACCAGTCCGCGCCGGTCCAGGAACTCGGCGAAGCTGAGGTCGCGCGTGACCAGCGCCTGGCGGTCGGCCTCCCAGTCGTCGCCGGTGGTGTCGCCGACGACGGTGGTGGCGTCGGGGCCCGCGAGGAGGACGCCCGCCTCCTCGTAGGTCTCGCGGACCGCGGCGCAGACGATGGCCTGGGCGGCCGCGGGGTCCGTGCCGAGCCGTGCGGCCCAGGCGTCACGGGACGGGCCGGCCCAGCCCAGTTGCGCGTCCTCGGCGTCACGCGGGTCCACCCCACCGCCGGGGTAGGCATAGGCGCCGCCGGCAAAGGCCATGGAGGTGCGTCGGCGCAGCATGTGCACGGAGAGGCCAGGGCCGGTGCCTGTGCCGGTGGCAGGGGTGCGGGGGCCCGTGCCGGTGGCAGCGGTGCCTGTACCAGCGGCGGCGGCGCCGGAGCTGCCGTCAGGCCCGGCGTCCATACCGGCGGCTGCACCGGAGCTGCCGTCAGGCCTGGCGTCCACACCGGCGGCGCCGTCCCGAGTACCGGCGTCCACACCGGCGGCGCCGTCCCGGAGCAGCATTACGGTCGCGGCCCGGCGCGGTTCGACCGCGGTGAGCTCGCCTGCGGCTAGGGCACGGATGCGGTCCGGCCACTCCGGCGGGTACCACTGACCATTGGGCATGGGCGGATGCTACGGGGTGGCGTGCGGATGTTCGAGGGGGTGCGGGGAGATGGCGGTCCCGGCTCGCCCCGCCGTGAACCGACGAAGGCCGGCCTCTTGAGGCCGGCCCACGACGAAAGGAGATGCTGACGAAAAAGGAGGTGCTGACGAAAGGGGGTGCTTACGCGCCCTCGACGAGTTCCACCTGGATCTCGACCTCGACCGGGGCGTCCAGGGGCAGGACCGCTACGCCCACCGCGCTGCGGGCGTGGATGCCCTTGTCGCCGAGGACGGCGCCGAGGAGTTCGCTGGCGCCGTTGATGACACCGGGCTGGCCGGTGAAGTCGGGGGCGGAGGCCACGAAGCCGACGACCTTCACGACGCGCGCGATGCGGTCCAGGTCGCCCACGACGGACTTGACCGCGGCGAGCGCGTTGAGGGCGCAGGTGGCGGCCAGTTCCTTGGCCTCCTCCGCGGTGACCTCGCCGCCGACCTTGCCGGTGACGGGCAGCTTGCCCTCCACCATGGGGAGCTGGCCGGCGGTGTACACGTAGGCACCGGACCGCACGGCGGGCTGGTACGCGGCGAGCGGCGGGACGACCGACGGAAGGGTCAGGCCGAGTTCGGCCAGCTTGGCTTCGACGGCGCTCATGCCTGCCTCTCCCGCTTCAGGTAGGCCACGAGCTGCTCGGGGTTGTTCGGCCCGGGGACGACCTGGACCAGCTCCCAGCCGTCCTCGCCCCAGGTGTCCAGAATCTGCTTGGTCGCGTGCACGAGAAGGGGCACGGTCGCGTATTCCCACTTGGTCATGGGCCCGACTGTAGCCGCTGACCACCACCCACTCGCGCGGGCCTCGTTCGCGACCGCCCCGCCCGACCGTCCCAGAACAGGAGGAGCCACACGCGGTGCACCCCCTCGCCCACCCCAACCCCCACCCCGCCCCGCCCCGGTCAGGAGGCAGCGCCACACCGGACCCCTTCGCCCACCCCGCCCCGCCCCGCCCCGGGCAGGAGCCGGCCGCACCCTGGGGCCTCACCGCACGGGCCACATGCGGACACCGCGTGGGCCTCGTTACGCGGACCACATGCGTACACCGCGGGCGGACTGGTTAGGCTCGATGGTGTGAGCAGGCTCCAGGTCGTCAGCGGCAAGGGCGGTACCGGCAAGACCACGGTCGCCGCAGCACTCGCGCTCGCCCTCGCGACGGAGGGCAGGCGCACGCTCCTCGTCGAGGTCGAGGGCAGGCAAGGCATCGCGCAGCTCTTCGAGACGGAGGCCTTTCCGTACGAGGAACGCAAGATCGCCGTCGCGCCGGGGGGCGGGGAGGTGTACGCCCTGGCCATCGACGCGGAGCGGGCGCTCCTCGACTACCTCCAGATGTTCTACAAACTGGGCGGCGCGGGCCGGGCCCTGAAGAAGCTCGGCGCGATCGACTTCGCCACCACCATCGCGCCCGGGGTGCGGGACGTGCTCCTGACGGGCAAGGCCTGCGAGGCGGTGCGTCGTAAGAACAAGCAGGGCGGGTACGCGTACGACTATGTCGTCATGGACGCGCCGCCCACCGGCCGCATCACGCGTTTCCTCAACGTGAACGACGAGGTGGCCGGGCTCGCGAAGATCGGCCCGATACACAACCAGGCGCAGGCGGTCATGCGGGTGCTCAAGTCGCCGGAGACGGCGGTGCACTTGGTGACGCTGCTCGAGGAGATGCCGGTGCAGGAGACCGTCGACGGGATCGGTGAGCTGCGCGGCGCCGAGCTGCCGACGGGCAACGTCATCGTGAACATGGTGCGGCCGCACATCCTGGACGAGGCCGCGGTGCGCGGGGTCACCGGAGACCGGCGCAAGGAGGTGGCCAAGGCGCTGACGCGGGCCGGGGTGACCGGTTCGGCGAAGCTGGTGTCACCCCTCCTCGACCAGGCCGCCGAGCACGCGGAGCGGGTGGAGCTGGAGCGTGAACAGCGGGCGGTGCTGGGCCAGTTGGGCCTTCCGACGTATGAACTGCCCCTGATCGGCGGGGGTATGGATCTGGCCGGGCTCTACCGCCTGGCCGCGGAACTGCGCGAGCTCGGGGTGGGTGAGTGACTTTGGACGCGGTCGAGCCGCTGGCGGTCGATCCTCTGCTGGACGATCCGGGCACCCGCATCATCGTGTGCTGCGGATCGGGCGGGGTGGGGAAGACAACCACCGCCGCCGCATTGGGCGTTCGGGCTGCCGAGCGGGGGCGCAAGGTCGTGGTGCTCACCATCGACCCGGCCCGCAGGCTCGCCCAGTCCATGGGTATCGACTCGCTCGACAACACCCCGCGCCGGGTCAAGGACGTCCAGGGCGACGGCGAGCTGCACGCCATGATGCTCGACATGAAGCGGACCTTCGACGAGATCGTGGAGGCGCACGCGGACCCGGCACGCGCCAAGGCGATCCTGACGAACCCGTTCTACCAGTCGCTGTCGGCCGGCTTCGCGGGCACGCAGGAGTACATGGCGATGGAGAAGCTGGGTCAGCTGCGGGCGCAGGACGAGTGGGACCTCATCGTGGTCGACACCCCGCCCTCCCGCTCCGCGCTCGACTTCCTGGACGCGCCGAAGCGGCTCGGGTCCTTCCTCGACGGCAAGTTCATCAAGCTGCTCATGGCGCCCGCCAAGATGGGCGGCCGGGCCGGGATGAAGTTCCTCAACGTCGGCATGTCGATGATGACGGGCACGCTCGGCAAGCTGCTCGGCGGGCCCTTCCTGAACGACGTACAGACCTTCGTGGCCGCCATGGACACGATGTTCGGCGGGTTCAGGACCCGGGCGGACGCCACCTACCGGCTGCTCCAGGCGCCGGGCACCGCGTTCCTGGTCGTCGCCGCGCCCGAGCGGGACGCGCTGCGCGAGGCGGCGTACTTCGTGGAGCGTCTGGCCGCCGATTCCATGCCGCTGGCGGGGCTGGTCCTCAACCGCGTACACGACAGCGCGGCCGCCCGGCTCTCCGCCGAGCGCGCTCTCGCCGCGGCGGAGCACCTCGCGGAGGAGGGTCCGGAGAGGGATGCGGGGGCCGCTGCGGACCGCTCCGTAGAGGATTCCGCCGGAGAAAATCTTGACGGACGTCGCATTGTGGATCAGGAGGCCGGGAAGGCTGGGGATCGTGGCCCCGGCGATTCCTCTCCCGACGCCGACGGCTCACCGAACCAATCCCAGGGCGTCGACTCCGTGGACCGGCTCACCGCCGCCCTGTTGAGGCTCCATGCCGAGCGGATGCAGGTGATCGCGCGCGAACGGCGGACGCGCGAGCGCTTCACCGCGCTCCACCCCGAAGTCGCGGTGACCGAAGTGGCCGCCCTGCCCGGCGATGTGCACGACCTCGCCGGGCTGAGGGCCATCGGTGACCGGCTCGCGGCCGGCGCGTCCCCGACCGGAGCTGCCTGACCGCACCGGAGCCGACCGCCAGACCGCCGACCTCAAGCCCAGGCGCCCAGCCGTATCGCCCGCACCCGTACGCACGAGTCGAGCAGCATGCCGAGCGGAGCCGAGCCGTACGCCCGAGCCCAGCCAGACGCCCGCACCCATATCGCGCGTAGCCATATCGCGCGCAGCCGTACCGTGCGCCCTCATACCGTGCGCAGTCGTATCCGCGTGCACCCGTACCGTGCGCACGCGTACGCCCTCAGCCCGCCGCCGCGTACGCCTCGTCGTCTCCGAAGGAGTGCCGGTAGTCGTCGTACGCCGCCTCCTCCTCCGCGCACCCGGGCAGTATCCCGGTGCTGCGCTCGTACTCGGTACGCGCGGTCTCCAGGAGGCGGTGCCACGAGGTGACGGTGGGGCGCCTGCGCAGAAGGGCGCGCCGCTCCCGTTCCGTCATGCCGCCCCACACGCCGAACTCGACGCGGTTGTCGAGCGCGTCGGCCAGGCACTCGGTCCGCACCGGGCAACCGGTGCACACCGCCTTGGCCCTGTTCTGCGCTGCACCCTGTACAAACAGTTCGTCCGGATCGGTAGTGCGGCAGGCTGCCTGCGCACTCCAGTCGGTTACCCAGCCCATGCCGGCGCCGTCCTCTCCCGAATCGAGGCTCCCCCACGGCGGTAGCGGCATATTCACCGCTGCCAGTTGAGGACGTTACGGAAGGTAGGCGCAGCGCAACACCCCCGTCGGGCCCAATCTTGAATGGTCCGAACGGACTATGCGTACGCGGCAGATCACCCAACGGAGTGAGCGGGAGACATGCGTGATGAATCCGAAATAACAGGACGTATCACCTGGGTCACAACGGACGGCGAGTGACGCAAGAGGTGTAACCGGACATCGATGACGGACGTCAACTGACCTGATTCCCGCCGGATTCGGGGGACGGCGGAATACTTCGGGGCGCTTACCAGCACTTCCACGAACGATCGGGACCACACGGCGCGACCGGACTGCTGTGACAGTTGAGAGCAGCTTAGGCCAGAGCCTTCACCCGTGTCCGGCGATTGAGAACGTAGGCTGCCCCCCATGGCAATGAAGCGATCAGGCGGAGGCCTGACCGGGTCCCAGCAGGCGGCCAAGTTCCTGGGCGTGAGTGTGTTGGCGGGCGCGGTGCTCGCGGGAATCGCCCTCCCCGCGGCCGGTGCGCTGGGGCTCGCGGCCAAGGGGACGGTCGAGGGGTTCGACGAGATCCCGGCCAACCTGAAGACCCCGCCGCTGAGCCAGCGCACCACGATCCTGGACAGCAAGGGCGGCACGATCGCCCAGGTCTACTCGCGCGACCGCACCGTGGTGCCGCTCTCCGACATCTCCCCGTACATGCAGAAGGCGATCGTCGCCATCGAGGACTCGCGCTTCTACGAGCACGGTGCGATCGACCTCAAGGGCGTGCTGCGCGCGATGAACAAGAACGCGACGAGCGGCGGTGTCGCCCAGGGCGCGTCCACGCTCACCCAGCAGTACGTGAAGAACGTCTTCGTCGAGGAGGCCGGTGACGACCCCGACAAGGTCGCCGAGGCCACCCAGCAGACGATCGGCCGCAAGGTCAAGGAGCTCAAGTACGCGATCCAGGTCGAGGAGGAGCTCGGCAAGAAGAAGATCCTGGAGAACTACCTCAACATCACGTTCTTCGGGCAGCAGGCGTACGGCATCGAGGCCGCGGCCAAGCGGTACTTCTCCAAGCCGGCCAAGGACCTGACCCTCGACGAGTCGGCGATGCTCGCCGGCATCGTGCAGTCGCCGACGCGGTACGACCCCGTCAATGACGCGCAGGAGGCGAAGAAGCGCCGCAACACGGTGCTTCAGCGGATGGTCGACATGAAGGACGTCTCGCAGGGCGAGGCCGACAAGGCCAAGGAAGCCCCGATCACGCTGCACGTGAGCAAGCCGAAGAACGGCTGCATCACGGCCGTCGACGGCGCCGGGTTCTTCTGCGACTACGTGCGCGAGGTGTTCCTCTCCGACCCGGTCTTCGGCAAGACCAAGGAGGAGCGGGCCAAGCTCTGGAACCAGGGCGGGCTCACGGTCCAGACGACGCTCGACCCGCAGAGCCAGAAGGCCGCGCAGGCCTCGATCAAGGAGCACGTCTACCAGAAGGACTCGGTCGCCACCGCGGTGACCATGGTCCAGCCGGGCAGCGGCAAGATCATGGCGATGGGCCAGTCGAAGCCGTACGGCTTCGGGGACAACGAGACGCAGATCAACTTCTCGGTGAACCGGCAGATGGCCGGCTCCAACTACGGATTCCCGACGGGTTCGACGTTCAAGCCGTTCGTCGCGGCCGCCGCCATAGAGCAGGGCCGGCCGCCGACGCAGGTCTACTCGTCCCCGAACGAGATGGACTACCCGTCGGTGGCGACGTGCGGCAGCAAGCCGTGGATCAACGAGCACAAGGACCGGGTGCCGAACGAGAGCGAGGACGAGGTCGGTCCGTACGCGCTCAAGGAGGCGATGGCCAAGTCGGTCAACACGTACTTCATCCAGATGGTGCAGGACATCGGCCTGTGCCCGGTGATGAAGATGGCCGACAAGCTCGGTGTGGTGGAGGGCAGCGGCACCAAGCTCCCCGAGTCGCCCGCCATCGCCCTCGGCGCCCGGGGCATCTCGCCCCTGACGATGGCGACGGCGTACGCGGCCTTCGCCAACCACGGCACGTACTGCACGCCGATCGCCCTGGAGTCCATCAAGCGGGCGGACGGCAAGTCGCTGCCGGTGCCCAAGTCGTCGTGCAGCAGGGCGATGTCGGAGAACACCGCGAACACCATCAGCTCGCTGCTGCGCGGTGTGATCGACTCCGGTACCGGCCAGGAGGCCGGGCTCAAGGACCGGGACAACGCGGGCAAGACGGGTACCACCGACGCCCGCAAGAACGCCTGGTTCGTCGGCTACACCTCGAACCTGTCGGCCGCGGTCTGGGTCGGCAGCCCGTCCCAGCGTGTCGAGATGAACAACATCACGATCGGCGGGCAGTCGTACGAGCAGGTGTACGGCGGTCAGGTTCCCGGGCCCATCTGGCGCGATGCCATGACCGGCGCGCTCCAGGGGCAGACATCGGTGCCGTTCACCAGTGTCAACATCCCCGACAACGGCCAGAAGTCGGACGACTCGACGGCCGGTGCGCCCGCCAACAACGGCAATGACAACGGCGCCGGCAACCCCGGCAAGGGCAAGAACAAGAACAAGGGCAAGCACAAGCCGAAGCCGGGCGGCGACAACAAGCCCCCCACCCAGGGTGGCCCGGCGAACCCCGGGGGCATCTCGTTCCCGCCGGGGATGATCGGCGGCGACACGGGCAACTGGCCGCAGTGAGCCTCGCCGGCCAGGCATGACGAAGGGCGCCCCGGGATCACTCTCCCGGGGCGCCCTTCTGCGTGGCGCGCGGCCGTGGGCGCGACGCAGCCCGCGTGGCCGCGTGGCTTACGTGGCCGCGTGGCTTATGTGCCCGCGTGGCTTATGTGGCCCGAAGCGGCATGGCCGCGTGCGCGGGACTCGGCCCCCACCCGTGCCAGAGCCGCACGGCCTGCGCGGGGCTCGGCCCTCGCCGCCTTGAGCCGCACCACCATGGCCGCGAGGCTCGGCCCGCTCTCAGCCGCACGGCCTGCGCGGGGCCGGGCTCAGCTCGCGAGCTGCTTCTTCACCGCGGCGGCGACGCGGCCCCCGTCGGCGAGACCCGCCACCTTCGGGTTGACGATCTTCATGACGGCGCCCATCGCGCGCGGCCCCTCGGCCCCCGCGGCCTTCGCCTCCGTCACGGCGCTCGCGACGATCGTCGCGAGTTCGTCGTCGGAGAGCTGCTTGGGCAGGTACGCGTCGAGGAGCTCGCCCTCGGCCAGCTCGCGCGCGGCGGACTCGGCGCGGCCGCCCTTGTCGAAGGCCTCGGCGGCCTCGCGGCGCTTCTTCGCCTCTTTGGCGATCACCTTGAGGACCTCGTCGTCGGAGAGCTCGCGCGCGGACGTACCGGCGACCTCTTCCTTGGCGACGGCGGTGAGGGTCAGCCGGAGCGTGGACGAGCGCAGTTCGTCGCGCGCCTTCATGGCGGTGGTGAGGTCGTCCTTGAGTCGGGCCTTGAGCGTGGTCATGTGTCCAGTGTGTCAGGTGCGGGACACCCCTCGCCCGCCGATTAATGCCGCCGGCACCGGGTCTGCGACGATGGGGACATGCGCGCGCGATACGGAATTCCCTTGGGTGTCACGGCGATCGGGGCCGCGGGTCTCGCCTATGCGGCCGGGGTCGAGGTGAGGTCGTTCCGGCTGCGCCGGGTGACGGTGCCGGTGCTGCCGCCCGGGGCGCGCCCCCTGCGCGTACTCCAGGTGTCGGACATCCACATGGTCTCCGGGCAGCGCAAGAAGCGGGCGTGGCTGCAGTCGCTGGCGGGCCTGCGCCCCGACTTCGTGGTGAACACCGGGGACAACCTCTCCGACCCGGAGGGCGTCCCGGAGGCCCTCGACGCGCTGGGCCCCCTCATGGAGTTCCCCGGGGTGTACGTCTTCGGCTCGAACGACTACTACGGACCGAAGCTGCGCAACCCCGCGCGGTACCTGTTCGAGAAGGCGCAGGGCCGGCACGGCCTGAACGGCAACGCGCCGGCGGTGGGCGTGGTGCACAACCCGTGGGAGGACCTGCGGGACGCGTTCGACGCGGCGGGCTGGGTGAACCTGTCCAACACCCGGGGCCACCTGAAGCTCGACGGCATGGAGCTGGCCTTCACCGGCCTGGACGACCCGCACATCAAGCGCGACCGGTACGAGCGGGTGGCGGGCGGCCCCGAGAAGGACGCGGACCTGTCGATCGGCGTGGTCCACGCGCCGTACCTGCGCTCCCTCGACGCGTTCACCACGGACGGCTACCCGCTGATCCTGGCGGGCCACACCCACGGCGGCCAGCTGTGCATCCCCTTCTACGGCGCCCTGGTCACCAACTGCGACCTGGACACGGACCGGGTGAAGGGCCTCTCCACCCACGAGGCCGCCGGCAACCACGCCTACCTCCACGTCTCGGCCGGCTGCGGCACCAACCGCTACACCCCCATCCGCTTCGCCTGCCCCCCGGAGGCGACCCTGCTGACACTGGTGGGACGACGGGGCTGAGCGGACCGCTGGTGGGCCGGGCAGCACCGCCGAAAACCGGATTTCGTCTCCAGCCGCCAGTGGGCTAAAGTAAACGACGTCGCCGCGACAAGCGGAGACAATCGGGGTGTAGCGCAGCTTGGCAGCGCGCTTCGTTCGGGACGAAGAGGTCGTGGGTTCAAATCCCGCCACCCCGACAGCCAAAACAGCAGGTGAGGCGCCAACCGGATTCGGTTGGCGCCTCACCTGTTTCTGCGTGCGTGACTACGGCTTCAGATCCCGCTTGAAGATGCCGTCCATGACCACCGCGCCGGTCTGGATCACGGGCCGGATCTGCTTCCGATAGACCTCCTCGGTCACGGCAGTCCCGGAGTGGCCGACGAGACGCGAGATCTCCTCCAGAGGTACGCCACTGTCGGAGAGCAGCGAGACGAAGCTGTGCCGGAGCTCCCGGGGCGTCCACTCCTCGGCGTTGATCTCTTCAGCGTCCTTGAGGGCCACACGGAAGGCACGGCGAACGTTGGTCGCGTCCAGCGGCTTACCGACGGCCGAGGCGAAGACCAGCCCGTTCTCTTCCCAGTCGTCGCCGGCGGCGAGACGATCCCAGCCCTGATCCTCGAACTGAGCCCACAGAACCTCGACGCAGCGCGAGGGCAGAGCGAGTGTCCGCCGCGACTTCCGCGTCTTGGTGTCCCCGCCACGCCGGACCGACCGCCACACGGCGATGTGCGGGGGCTGCGGCGGATTGGCTTCCGGCCTGCCCTTGAGGAAGACGTGGTCCCAGGTCAGCGCGCGCAGCTCCTCGGTACGGGCCCCGGTCAGCAGGGCGACGACGATGTACGCGTACATCGAGGACCCCTCAGCCGCCTTGAGCACGGCTTCCGCCTGAACCAAGGTGAGCGCCTTGGACGGGCGCCCCGGACGGCCGGCCGGAACGGCGCACAGCTCGACGACGTTGCGCTTCACCTTGTCTCGCGCCATGGCCCGCTTGACTGAGCGGTTGAGGCAGGAGTGCAGGCTCTGCAGACATGAGAAGAGAACCAAGCCCGCGGCTTCAAGGGGATGCCTCCGGCGGGGGCGCTCAGACTCCGGGATGGCAGGGGCGCCGTTCGCGAGTGCCCGCCGGAGCGTGGCGAGCGTCGTGGGGGCTCCCATCCCGACCACCTCCGACCCACACAGAGCCGAGCAGACGCGGCCCTGGGCGTCAAGGCCGTTCGTACAGTGGCGCGCTCCACCTTGACGCCCTGAACCACGACCGCTCCACGGAGTGTGGGTCGAAGGCGGAGGGGATGGAAGCCGGGCGAGTGGTGGGTCATATCCTGCCGAGCCTTTGCTCGTCGGCCACTACGATCACTTCATGGACGTTGACCCCAAGAGCATCAAAGACCAAATCGTTACAGGTTTGGACGGTCTGGAGACTCGCCAGCTTGCGGCCATCGAGTCCGTTGTGCGCAATATGCATCGAAAGATTGAATTTCGCTCTGGAGATGCCACAGACCTCGTCAGTGAAGCCTTTCGTGACGAAATGTCCCTCTTTCTTGTAGTCCATCACGCCTTGCATGAGCGAGCCTTGAATAAGGAGAATTTCGAGTACGTATTCAAGCAATGTTTGATCGCATCCGGCGATCCGGAAGCTCGATTGAACCCTAACCAAAAACAAGCAAAATACGATGTCGAAGGCGCCGGCCAGCGATGGTCACTCAAGACCGAGTCGGGTGAATCCATGAGCCGGAACATGGTCAAGGTTGAGAAGCTAACCGAAGCTCTTTGGATCCGGGACAGCCTTACGGCAGAGGACTGCGCCCGAAACATTCGCGAGAGGGTGACACCGCGTCTGTTGGACTACGACAGAATCGTCGTACTGCGCGCCGTAAGGACAGGCAGCATGATCACCTATAGCATTGAAGAGATTCCACATAATACTCTATATTTGGCCTTGCAGAATGAAACTCATGCGGAGATTTTCTCGAAGGGAATTCGCGGGGGAAAGGAAGCAAAGAGCTTCGGAGCCGACTATCCACTCGCCGGAACTCAAAATAGACTATTCCGCATGCTGCTCGACACAAGCGTCGAAAAGGTTCGCATTTGGCACGCCCTGAAGGAGTGCCGCCATCACGGCTACTGGACTCTGCCAGCCTCTACACCGCCGAATGTTGCGGAACTGATCAAGCCAGAAAAAGCTGAGCTTCCTCCACAACGAGGTCATCAGCACGAAGAGTCGAGCCAGGAAGAATTGCCGCTTTGAGTTCCGGCGCCTCTCCTCCAAGAATCCAGGAAGCCGTGTGGGCCAACTGGAAAGAGATTAGCGGCGGGACCGCATCACCGATCTGACGGTACAGATTCTTGCGACTTTGACCGATGAACCTATAACCCTCAGGAAACCCATTCAGAATCGCCAACTCGCGAACTGTGCACTGCCGGTCTTGTTCGGGATGGGCGTAACGCCCATTGCCGACGTGTGAGCACTCACGTTTGATCGTGGGAGCAGGGCGATCCCAAAACATACGGCCATAAACGTCACAATAAGCATTTAGGCGG